>NZ_CP014135.1:0-15695 GCF_001543125.1 Pseudomonas agarici
TGTTCTTCACGTAGTCGGCGTGACCTGGGCAGTCAACGTGAGCGTAGTGACGAATCTTCGAGTTGTACTCGACGTGTGCGGTGTTGATGGTGATACCGCGAGCTTTCTCTTCCGGGGCGCTGTCGATCTTATCGAATTCAACGACCGCAGAACCGAAAACTTCGGAGCAAACGCGAGTCAGAGCAGCAGTCAGAGTGGTTTTACCATGGTCAACGTGACCGATGGTGCCAACGTTGACGTGCGGTAGGGAACGATCAAATTTTTCTTTAGCCACGACAATTAACTCCTTGCCTAAAGGACTGAATCAGCCTTGTTTTTTGGTAACAGTTTCGACGATATGCGACGGAGCTGTATTGTATTTTTTGAATTCCATAGAGTAGCTTGCGCGACCTTGGGACATGGAGCGAACGTCGGTCGCGTAACCGAACATCTCACCCAACGGAACCTCGGCACGAATTACTTTGCCGGACACCGTGTCTTCCATCCCCAGGATCATGCCGCGACGACGGTTAAGGTCGCCCATCACGTCACCCATATAGTCTTCAGGCGTAACAACTTCTACCGCCATGATCGGCTCAAGCAACTCACCACCGCCCTTCTGGGCCAGTTGCTTGGTTGCCATGGAAGCAGCCACCTTAAACGCCATCTCGTTGGAGTCGACGTCGTGGTAGGAACCATCAAACACGGTAGCTTTCAGGCCGATCAGCGGATAGCCGGCGACAACACCGTTCTTCATCTGCTCTTCGATACCCTTCTGGATCGCCGGGATGTATTCCTTAGGAACCACACCGCCCACGACTTCGTTCAAGAATTGCAGACCTTCCTGACCTTCGTCAGCAGGAGCAAAACGGATCCAGCAATGACCGAATTGGCCACGACCGCCGGACTGACGAACGAACTTGCCTTCAATCTCGCAGCTCTTGGTGATGCGCTCACGGTACGAAACTTGAGGCTTACCGATGTTGGCTTCGACGTTGAACTCGCGGCGCATCCGGTCAACCAGGATGTCCAGGTGCAACTCGCCCATGCCAGAGATGATCGTTTGACCGGTCTCTTCATCAGTCTTGACGCGGAAAGACGGGTCTTCCTGAGCAAGCTTGCCCAGAGCGATACCCATTTTTTCCTGGTCATCCTTGGTCTTAGGCTCTACGGCAACCGAAATAACCGGCTCCGGGAAGTCCATACGAACCAGGATGATTGGCTTGTCAGCGTTGCACAAAGTCTCACCCGTGGTGACGTCCTTCATGCCGATCAAGGCCGCGATGTCGCCAGCGCGTACTTCCTTGATTTCTTCGCGGGCGTTTGCGTGCATTTGCACCATACGACCCACGCGCTCTTTCTTGCCCTTAACCGAGTTGATCACGCCGTCGCCGGAGGCCAACACGCCCGAGTAAACCCGAACGAAGGTCAAGGTACCCACGAATGGGTCGGTAGCGATCTTGAACGCCAAGGCCGAGAACGGCTCGCTGTCGTCTGCGTGACGCTCCATCTCCCGAGTCTCGTCATCCGGGTCGGTACCCTTGATGGCAGGAATGTCGGTGGGAGCCGGCAAGAAGTCGATAACGGCGTCGAGAACCAGGGGAACCCCCTTGTTCTTGAACGAAGACCCGCAAACAGCCAGGACGATCTCACCCGCAATAGTACGCTGACGCAGAGCAGCCTTGATTTCCACGTTGGTGAGCTCTTCACCTTCGAGGTACTTGTTCATCAGCTCTTCGTTGGCTTCGGCCGCAGCCTCTACCATGTTGCCACGCCACTTCTCGGCTTCTTCAAGCAACTCGGCAGGGATGTCCTTGCGAACAGGAACCATACCCTTGTCGGAGTCATTCCAGTAGACAGCTTGCATGTTGATCAGATCGATCTGACCCTGGAAGTTGTCTTCGGAACCGATAGCCAACTGGATTGGCACCGGAGTGTGACCCAGGCGCTGTTTGATCTGACCGATCACGCGCAGGAAGTTGGCACCAGCACGGTCCATCTTGTTGACGTAAACAAGACGCGGGACACCGTACTTGTTGGCCTGACGCCATACGGTTTCCGACTGCGGCTCAACACCCGAGGTGCCGCAGAAAACCACGACCGCGCCGTCGAGAACGCGCAGGGAACGCTCAACTTCAATAGTGAAGTCAACGTGGCCAGGAGTATCGATGACGTTGAAGCGGTACTGATCTTTGTGCTGCTTCTCGGAACCCTGCCAGAAGGCGGTAATGGCAGCGGAAGTGATGGTAATACCACGCTCCTGCTCCTGCACCATCCAGTCGGTGGTCGCGGCGCCGTCATGCACCTCGCCCATCTTGTGACTTTTGCCAGTGTAAAAAAGGACGCGCTCGGTGGTGGTGGTTTTACCAGCATCCACGTGAGCAACGATACCAATGTTACGGTAGCGATTAATCGGTGTTGTACGAGCCATAAAGCCCTCGCAAAATGAGTGACGCTAAAATTAGAAGCGGTAGTGCGAGAAAGCCTTGTTGGCCTCAGCCATACGGTGCACGTCTTCACGCTTCTTAACTGCAGCACCTTTACCTTCGGCGGCGTCCAGCAGTTCGCCAGCCAAACGCAGAGCCATAGACTTCTCGCCGCGCTTACGGGCGAAGTCTACCAACCAGCGCATTGCCAGAGCATTACGACGGGACGGACGAACTTCAACCGGAACCTGGTAAGTAGCACCGCCTACGCGGCGCGACTTCACTTCGACCAGCGGAGCGATGGCGTCGAGTGCTTTCTCGAAGAGTTCCAGGGGATCAGTGCCGGCTTTACGCTCTTTAACCTTTTCCAGCGCGCCATAAACAATACGCTCGGCAACGGCTTTCTTGCCGCTTTCCATCACGTGGTTCATGAACTTGGCCAGGATTTGGCTGCCGTATTTTGGATCGTCAAGCACTTCGCGCTTGGCTGCTACGCGTCTTCTTGGCATGGATAAGCCCTCAATCGGTCTTCAGGTTAGCTCGGGACCACTGCATCCAAAAAATGCACGCCCGACCTTACTCTTATCGACTCAGAAAAATAAAAATCGGTTGTTTGCTACCAAAAGCAACGACTACTTAGGCTTCTTGGTACCGTACTTCGAACGACCCTGGTTCCGGCCTTTAACGCCCGAAGTATCCAGAGAGCCGCGAACGGTGTGGTAACGAACACCTGGCAGGTCTTTTACACGACCGCCACGGATCAGCACTACGCTGTGCTCTTGCAGGTTGTGACCTTCACCACCGATGTACGAGGAAACCTCGAAACCGTTGGTCAGGCGCACACGGCATACTTTACGCAGTGCCGAGTTAGGTTTTTTCGGCGTAGTGGTGTACACACGGGTGCATACGCCACGACGTTGCGGGCAGTTCTGCAGCGCAGGCACGTCGGATTTCTCGACGATACGCTTACGCGGCTGACGTACCAGCTGGTTGATAGTTGCCATCTACTAGCTCCACTGTTGTCTTGCGACGCTATTGTCTTGCAAGAAAAGCAAAATGGCAGGAACGAGTCCCCGCCAAATTTAGGGGTACAAGAGTCTAAAGAGGATCTTCTCTCCAGTCAAGACAAGGCCCCGGCCTCCCCTCTCCGTCCATCGCAACAAAAAAGTCGCGATGATCGAAAAAAAGCTACCAGGGCCATGCTTTCACTGCAGCAGGACTCAGTTACCGCTTGAGTTTAGCGCTTCGGTCAGTGCAGCTTCCACTTCACTGGCGCTGACGCGCGCCGGCTTGTCCAGCTCACGGCGGCGCTTGCGCTCGCTGTGGTAGGCCAGGCCGGTACCCGCCGGGATCAGACGACCCACGACTACGTTTTCTTTCAGGCCGCGCAGGTAATCGCGCTTGCCGGTGACGGCCGCTTCGGTCAGTACGCGGGTGGTCTCTTGGAAAGAGGCCGCGGAGATGAACGATTCGGTCGACAACGACGCCTTGGTGATGCCCAGCAACACACGAGTGAACTTGGACACGAACTTGTCTTCGGTCGCCAGACGCTCGTTTTCCACCAACACGTGAGTCAGCTCCATCTGGTCGCCCTTGATGAAGGTGGAATCGCCGGATTCAGCGATTTCAACTTTACGCAGCATCTGACGCAGGATGGTCTCGATGTGCTTATCGTTGATCTTCACGCCTTGCAGGCGGTAAACGTCCTGGATCTCGTTGACGATGTACTTGGCCAGCGCACTCACACCCAACAGACGCAGGATGTCATGCGGGTCGCTTGGACCGTCGGAGATGACTTCGCCACGGTTCACCTGTTCGCCCTCGAAGACGTTCAGGTGACGCCACTTCGGAATCAGCTCCTCATACGGATCACTACCGTCGTTCGGAGTAATGACCAGACGGCGCTTGCCCTTGGTCTCTTTACCGAAGGCGATGGTGCCGCTGACTTCAGCCAGAATCGAGGCTTCTTTCGGACGACGCGCTTCGAACAAGTCGGCAACACGCGGCAGACCACCGGTGATGTCGCGGGTCTTCGACGTCTCTTGCGGAATACGCGCGATAACATCACCGATCGCGATTTTCGCGCCATCCGCCACGCCGACCAGGGCGTTGGCCGGCAGGAAGTACTGAGCGATTACGTCAGTGCCTGGCAGCAACAGATCCTTGCCGTTGTCATCGACCATCTTCACGGCTGGACGGATATCTTTACCGGCAGCTGGACGGTCTTTGGCGTCGAGGACTTCAATGTTGGTCATACCGGTCAATTCGTCGGTTTGACGCTTGATCGTGATGCCTTCTTCCATGCCCACGTAGGTCACGGTACCTTTCATTTCGGTAACGATCGGGTGAGTGTGCGGATCCCACTTGGCCACGATGGCGCCAGCGTCGACCTTGTCACCCTCTTTAACCGAAATCACCGCGCCATACGGCAACTTATAGCGCTCGCGCTCGCGACCGTAGTCGTCGGCAATTGCCAGCTCGCCGGAACGGGACACCGCCACCAGGTGCCCGTCGACACGCTCGACGTGCTTGAGGTTATGCAGACGGACAGTACCGCCATTCTTCACCTGAACGCTGTCGGCCGCCGAGGTCCGGCTTGCCGCACCACCGATGTGGAACGTGCGCATGGTCAACTGGGTACCCGGCTCACCGATCGATTGAGCGGCGATAACGCCGACCGCTTCACCGATGTTCACCTGATGACCACGAGCCAAGTCACGGCCATAGCACTTGGCGCAAATGCCATAACGGGTTTCGCAACTGATTGGCGAGCGCACGATGACTTCGTCGATGCTGTTCAGCTCGATGAACTCAACCCACTTCTCGTCAACCAGCGTGCCAGCAGGAACAATGACGTCCTCGGTACCTGGTTTGAATACGTCACGGGCGATCACTCGACCCAGAACGCGCTCACCCAACGGCTCTACGACATCGCCGCCTTCGATGTGCGGCGTCATGAGCAGGCCATGCTCGGTGCCGCAATCGATCTCGGTGACCACCAGATCTTGTGCAACGTCCACCAGACGACGCGTCAGGTAGCCGGAGTTCGCGGTTTTCAACGCGGTATCCGCCAGACCTTTACGAGCACCGTGAGTCGAGATGAAGTACTGGAGTACGCTCAGCCCTTCACGGAAGTTGGCGGTAATCGGCGTTTCGATGATGGAACCGTCCGGCTTGGCCATCAGACCACGCATACCGGCGAGCTGACGGATCTGCGCGGCAGAACCCCGCGCACCCGAGTCGGCCATCATGTACATCGAGTTGAAAGACTCTTGGTCGACCTCGACGCCATGACGGTCGATGACCTTCTCTTTCGAGAGGTTGGCCATCATCGCTTTGGAAACTTCGTCGTTCGCCTTGGACCAGAGGTCGATCACCTTGTTGTACTTCTCGCCCTGGGTTACCAGGCCGGAGGCGTACTGACTTTCGATCTCTTTCACTTCTTCGGTGGCAGCACCGATAATGCGAGCCTTTTCATCCGGAATAACGAAGTCGTTAACACCGATGGACACGCCAGAAATGGTCGAATAGGCAAAGCCGGTGTACATCAACTGGTCAGCGAAGATCACCGTCTCTTTCAGCCCCACCACGCGGTAGCACTGGTTGATCAGCTTGGAGATCGCCTTCTTCTTCATCGGCAGGTTGACGACGTCGTAAGACAGGCCGGCTGGAACCACCTGGAACAACAAGGCACGACCGACAGTAGTGTCGACGATACGGGTGTTCTTGACGCTGCCGCCATCACGGTCGTTCACGGTTTCGGTGATACGAACCTTGATCTTGGCGTGCAAGGCCGCCTCGCCGGCGCGGAATACGCGGTCGACTTCCTGCAGGTCCGCAAAAATACGACCTTCGCCCTTGGCGTTGATAGCCTCGCGGGTCATGTAATACAGACCCAGTACAACGTCCTGCGACGGAACGATGATCGGCTCGCCGTTGGCGGGCGACAGGATGTTGTTGGTCGACATCATCAACGCACGCGCTTCGAGCTGGGCTTCCAGCGTCAGCGGTACGTGCACGGCCATTTGGTCGCCGTCGAAGTCAGCGTTGTACGCCGCACAGACCAGAGGGTGCAGCTGGATAGCCTTGCCTTCGATCAAGACCGGTTCAAACGCCTGGATACCCAGACGGTGAAGGGTCGGTGCACGGTTGAGGAGCACCGGGTGTTCGCGGATGACTTCAGCGAGAACGTCCCAGACCTCCGGCAGCTCGCGCTCGACCATCTTTTTGGCGGCCTTGATGGTGGTCGCCAGACCGCGCATTTCCAGCTTGCCGAAAATGAACGGTTTGAACAGCTCCAGAGCCATCTTCTTCGGCAGGCCGCACTGGTGCAGACGCAGGGTCGGGCCAACGGTAATAACCGAACGACCGGAGTAGTCCACGCGCTTACCGAGCAGGTTCTGACGGAAACGACCTTGCTTACCCTTGATCATGTCGGCCAGGGATTTCAGAGGACGCTTGTTCGAACCGGTGATGGCACGACCGCGACGACCGTTGTCCAACAGGGCATCGACGGCTTCCTGCAACATACGCTTTTCGTTGCGCACGATGATGTCCGGAGCGGACAGATCGAGCAAACGCTTCAAGCGGTTGTTACGGTTGATCACCCGACGATACAGATCGTTGAGGTCGGAAGTGGCGAAGCGACCGCCATCCAGTGGAACCAGTGGACGCAGGTCTGGCGGCAGCACCGGCAGAACGGTCAACACCATCCACTCAGGCAGGTTGCCGGAGCCCTGGAAGGCTTCCATCAACTTCAGGCGCTTGGACAGCTTCTTGATCTTGGTTTCCGAGTTGGTTTGCGGAATTTCTTCGCGCAGACGGCCAATCTCGTGCTCCAGGTCGATCGCGTGCAGCAGTTCGCGGACAGCCTCGGCACCCATGCGGGCGTCGAAGTCGTCACCGAATTCTTCGAGGGCTTCGAAGTACTGCTCGTCGTTGAGCAACTGGCCTTTCTCAAGCGTGGTCATGCCCGGATCGATAACGACATAGCTCTCGAAATAGAGAACGCGCTCGATATCGCGCAGGGTCATGTCCATCAGCAGGCCGATACGGCTTGGCAAGGACTTCAGGAACCAAATGTGGGCAACCGGCGACGCCAGCTCGATGTGCGCCATGCGCTCACGACGAACCTTGGCCAGCGCGACTTCAACGCCGCACTTCTCGCAGATCACGCCACGGTGTTTCAAGCGCTTGTACTTACCGCACAGGCACTCATAGTCTTTTACCGGGCCAAAGATCTTGGCGCAGAACAGCCCGTCACGTTCTGGTTTGAACGTCCGGTAGTTGATGGTTTCCGGCTTTTTAACTTCACCGAACGACCACGAACGGATCATCTCAGGCGAGGCCAATCCAATACGGATGGCGTCGAACTCTTCGACTTGACCCTGGTTTTTCAGCAAATTCAGTAGGTCTTTCAAGGCCTTTCCTCCTGGCGGAGCAGAGAGCGGGCAGTCCTGCCCCGCTCTCGATTCGCGTCACGTGTTATTCGGTTTCCAGATCGATATCGATGCCGAGGGAACGAATTTCTTTGATCAACACGTTGAAGGACTCGGGCATGCCCGGCTCCATACGGTGATCGCCGTCCACGATGTTCTTGTACATCTTGGTCCGACCGTTCACATCGTCCGACTTCACTGTGAGCATTTCTTGCAGAGTGTATGCAGCACCGTAAGCTTCCAGTGCCCAAACCTCCATCTCCCCGAAACGCTGACCACCGAACTGTGCCTTACCACCCAGCGGCTGCTGGGTAACCAGGCTGTAAGAACCGGTAGAACGAGCGTGCATCTTATCGTCTACCAAGTGGTTCAGCTTCAGCATGTACATGTAGCCGACGGTAACCGGACGCTCGAATTTATTGCCGGTACGGCCATCGAACAGTTGCATCTGGCCGCTTTCCGGCAAGTCTGCCAGTTTCAGCATGGCCTTGATTTCGACTTCCTTGGCACCGTCGAATACCGGAGTAGCCATTGGCACGCCCGCTCGCAGGTTCTTCGCCAGATCCAGGATTTCCTGGTCGGAGAAGGTGTCCAGCTCTTCGTTGCGACCGCCGATCTCGTTGTAGATCTCGTGCAGGAATTTGCGCAGGTCAGCAACCTTGCGCTGTTCCTCGATCATGCGGTTGATCTTCTCGCCCAGACCTTTGGCCGCGAGGCCCAGGTGGGTTTCGAGGATCTGACCGACGTTCATACGCGAGGGTACGCCCAGCGGGTTGAGGACGACATCGACCGGAGTGCCATTGGCATCGTGCGGCATGTCTTCAACCGGCATGATCACGGAGACCACACCCTTGTTACCGTGACGACCGGCCATCTTGTCGCCCGGCTGGATGCGACGACGGATTGCCAGGTAGACCTTGACGATCTTCAGGACGCCCGGAGCCAGGTCATCGCCTTGCTGCAGCTTACGCTTCTTGTCTTCGAACTTGTCGTCCAGCAGACGGCGGCGATCGACGATGTAGGCTTGGGCCTTCTCGAGCTGCTCGTTCAGCGCGTCTTCAGCCATACGCAGCTTGAACCACTGACCATGCTCAAGACCGTCAAGGATCTCGTTAGTGATCTCCTGACCTTTCTTCAGGCCGGCACCGCCTTCGGCAGTGTGACCGACCAGGGCGGAACGCAGACGTTCGAAAGTCGCACCTTCAACGATACGGAACTCTTCGTTGAGATCCTTGCGGATCTCGTCGAGCTGGCTCTTCTCGATGGACAGGGCGCGGCTATCACGCTCAACGCCATCACGGGTGAAGACCTGCACGTCGATGACGGTACCCTTGGTGCCGGTCGGCACGCGCAGGGAGGTGTCTTTGACGTCGCTGGCCTTCTCACCGAAGATCGCGCGCAGCAGTTTTTCTTCCGGAGTTAGCTGTGTCTCGCCTTTCGGAGTGACCTTGCCGACCAGGATGTCACCAGCGCCCACTTCGGCGCCGACATAGACGATACCGGCTTCGTCCAGCTTGTTCAGCGCGGCTTCACCCACGTTCGGGATGTCCGCGGTGATTTCCTCTGGGCCAAGCTTGGTGTCACGGGCCACACAGGTCAGTTCCTGAATGTGGATCGTGGTGAAGCGATCTTCCTGGACAACGCGTTCCGACAGGCAGATGGAGTCTTCGAAGTTGAAGCCGTTCCACGCCATGAAGGCGATGCGCATGTTCTGACCCAGCGCCAGCTCACCCATGTCGGTGGACGGGCCGTCGGCCATGATGTCGCTGCGCTGAACGCGATCACCCTTGCTCACCAGCGGACGCTGGTTGATGCAGGTGTTCTGGTTCGAACGGGTGTATTTGGTCAGGTTATAGATGTCGACACCGGCTTCGCCCGGCTCAACTTCGTCATCGGCAACGCGAACCACGATACGACTGGCATCGACCGAATCGATCACCCCGCCACGGCGAGCCACGACGCACACGCCGGAGTCACGGGCAACGTTGCGCTCCATGCCGGTACCCACCAGCGGCTTGTCGGCTCGCAGGGTCGGTACAGCCTGGCGCTGCATGTTCGAACCCATCAACGCACGGTTGGCGTCGTCGTGCTCGAGGAACGGGATCAGCGACGCGGCGACCGAAACAACCTGCTTGGGCGATACGTCCATCAGGGTGACGTCTTCCGGCGCCTTGACGGTGAACTCGTTCAGGTGACGAACCGCCACCAGCTCGTCAGTGAGGATCTTCTTGTCGTTCATCGTGGCCGAAGCCTGGGCGATCACGTGATCGGCTTCCTCGATGGCGGACAGGAACACGATCTCGTCGGTCACCAGAGCGTCTTTCACCACACGGTACGGGCTTTCAAGGAAACCGTACTGGTTGGTGCGCGCATAGGCGGCCAGGGAGTTGATCAGACCGATGTTCGGACCTTCAGGCGTTTCGATCGGACACACGCGACCGTAGTGCGTCGGGTGTACGTCACGCACTTCGAAGCCTGCGCGCTCACGGGTCAGACCGCCCGGGCCAAGCGCGGAGACGCGACGCTTGTGAGTGATCTCGGACAACGGGTTGTTCTGGTCCATGAACTGCGACAGCTGGCTCGAACCGAAGAACTCCTTCACCGCCGCAGCCACTGGCTTGGCGTTGATCAGGTCTTGCGGCATCAGGCCTTCGCTTTCAGCCATCGACAGACGTTCCTTGACCGCGCGCTCAACGCGCACCAGGCCGACACGGAACTGGTTCTCGGCCATTTCGCCGACGCAACGAACCCGGCGGTTACCCAGGTGGTCGATGTCGTCGACGATGCCTTTGCCGTTACGGATGTCGACCAGGGTCTTGAGAACCGCGACGATATCGTCCTTGTTCAGTACGCCCGAACCTTCGATCTCGGTACGACCGATACGACGGTTGAACTTCATCCGGCCGACCGCAGACAGGTCATAGCGCTCAGGGCTGAAGAACAGGTTGTTGAACAGGGTCTCGGCGGCATCCTTGGTCGGTGGCTCACCGGGACGCATCATGCGATAGATTTCGACCAGCGCTTCCAGTTGGTTACTGGTGGAGTCGATCTTCAGCGTGTCGGAGATGAACGGACCGCAGTCGATATCGTTGGTGTACAGCGTTTCGATGCGAACAACCTGGGCCTTGGCGATTTTCGCCAGGATCTCGGTGTTCAGCTCGGTGTTGCACTCTGCCAGGATTTCGCCGGTTGCCGGATGCACGATGACCTTGGCGGTAGTGCGGCCCAGGACGTAGTCCAGCGGCACTTCCAACTCTTTGATTCCGGCTTTTTCCAGCTGGTTGATGTGACGAGCGGTGATACGACGACCCTGCTCGACAATCACCTTGCCTTTGTCATCCTGGATATCCAGGACCGCGATCTCGCCGCGCAGGCGCTGAGGCACCAGTTCCAGGCTCAGGGTTTCGCCCTTAACGTGGAAGACGTTGGTGGTGTAGAACGCGTCCAGCACCTCTTCGGTGCCGTAGCCCAGCGCGCGCAGCAGCACGGAAGCCGGCAGCTTACGACGACGGTCGATACGCACGAACACACAGTCTTTCGGATCGAACTCGAAGTCCAACCACGAACCGCGGTACGGAATGATCCGTGCCGAATACAGCAGTTTGCCGGAGCTGTGCGTCTTGCCGCGATCGTGATCGAAGAACACGCCCGGGGAACGGTGCAGCTGGGAAACGATCACGCGCTCGGTACCGTTGATTACGAAGGTACCGTTCTCAGTCATCAGGGGGATTTCACCCATGTAGACTTCTTGCTCTTTGATGTCCTTGATCGCTTTGTTCGACGACTCTTTGTCGAAAATGATCAGGCGCACTTTCACCCGCAGCGGAACCGCATAGGTCACGCCGCGCAATACGCATTCCTTGACATCGAAGGCCGGTTCGCCCAAACGATAGCCAACGTACTCCAGAGCAGCGTTACCGGAGTAGCTGATGATCGGGAAAACGGATTTGAAGGCCGCATGCAGACCGACGTCACGGAACTGGTCCTTGGTCGCGCCCGCCTGCAAGAATTCGCGATACGAATCCAGCTGGATAGCCAAGAGGTACGGTACGTCCATGACGTCCGGCAACTTGCTAAAGTCCTTGCGGATACGTTTTTTCTCAGTATATGAGTAAGCCATCAGCGTTCCCCAGCTTGGTCACCTGCTTGTTTGGCCTCTCCCGACGGGAGCAGCCAGAAAATCGTGCAAACCCCATGGTTTGCGCCACCGCATCGGGTGGTTGAAGCACGTTAAAGGCACCGACCGCGCCGGTTGCCAATAACGGAAAAAGGCCGGTGGCAAGAGCCACCAGCCATCAGCCTGTCGCTTAACGCTTGGGCTGGAGACGCAAGGTCGGAGATTACTTGACTTCGACTTCAGCGCCAGCTTCTTCCAGCTTCTTCTTGGCATCTTCGGCCGCTTCTTTCGAAACGCCTTCAGCGATGACCTGAGGAGCGGTATCAACTTTCTCTTTGGCTTCTTTCAGACCCAGACCGGTCAGTTCACGCACGGCCTTGATGACGTTGACTTTCTTCTCGCCAGCGCCTTTAAGGATAACGTTGAACTCGGTTTGTTCTTCAACAACAGCGGCAGCCGCGGCTGGGCCAGCCGAAGCGGCAGCAGCGGTAACACCGAAGGTTTCTTCCATAGCTTTGATCAGCTCAACAACTTCCAGAACGGTTTTCTGGCCAATTGCTTCGATGATTTGTTCGTTAGTCAGAGACATGACTCAATTCCTGAATTGGGGGACAGCCTGCACGGCCATCGAAATAAACAAAATACGCGAGTAAAGAAACGCTCAGCCTCAGGCTGCGGCGGCTTCTTTTTGATCGCGGATTGCCGCCAGAGTACGCGCCAGTTTGCTGGTAGCGCCTTGAATCACGCTCATCAGCTGGGAAATGGCTTCGTCACGGGTTGGCAGGCTTGCCAGCACGTCGATCTGGTTCGCTGCGAGGAACTTGCCCTCAAACGCAGCTGCCTTGATCTCGAACTTGTCCTGACCCTTGGCGAACTCTTTGAAAATACGGGCTGCAGCACCCGGATGTTCCTTAGAGAACGCAATCAAGGTAGGGCCGGTGAACACGTCGTTGAGGACACTGTATTCAGTATCAGCAACAGCGCGCTTGAGCAGGGTGTTACGCACGACACGCACGTATACGCCAGCTTCACGAGCCTCTTTACGGAGTCCGGTCATTGCGCCTACTGTTACGCCACGGGCATCAGCCACGACAGCGGACAGAGCGACTTTGGCAGCCTCGTTGACTTCAGCGACGATGGCCTTCTTGTCTTCGAGATTAATTGCCACGGGTTCAACTCCTGCTTGTTACCGTTTCATCTGGCCGAAGCCGGATGTCGTTTTGGTGTCTGATTCGGTAAGGAACCGGGAGCACCATCTGCGTAGGCTTGTGGTTTAAGACTTGCGTCGCCTACGGTCTTGGATAGCCCCCGCCAGGCAGGGACCCCAATCTTTCAGTGGGTGCAATTGCTTGCACTCACTTGTGTTTTATGCGTCCAGCGAGCTCTGATCGATAACCAGGCCTGGGCCCATGGTGGTGCTCAGGGTAACGCGCTTGACGTAGATGCCTTTCGAGGAGGCTGGCTTGATACGCTTCAGATCGGCGATCAGGGCCTCAACGTTTTCCTTCAGCTTGACGGCGTCAAAGCCGACCTTGCCAACGGAAGTGTGGATAATGCCGTTTTTGTCGGTGCGATAACGAACCTGACCAGCCTTGGCGTTCTTGACCGCGTTGGCGACATCCGGGGTGACGGTGCCAACTTTAGGGTTAGGCATCAGGCCACGTGGACCGAGGATCTGACCCAGTTGGCCGACAACACGCATTGCGTCCGGGGAGGCAATGACCACGTCATAGTTCAGGTCGCCGCCCTTCATTTCGGCAGCCAGGTCGTCCATGCCAACGCGATCGGCGCCAGCAGCCAGGGCAGCTTCAGCCGCTGGCCCCTGGGTGAACACGGCAACACGAACGGTCTTGCCGGTGCCATGTGGCAGCACGGTAGCGCTACGCACGACCTGGTCGGATTTACGTGGGTCAACGCCCAGATTTACAGCAACGTCAACGGACTCGCTGAACTTGACAGTCGACAGCTCGGTCAGCAAAGCGGCGGCGTCTACGAAATTATAGGCCTTGCCTGCTTCGATTTTGCCGGCGATAGCCTTTTGGCGCTTGGTCAGCTTAGCCATTACACACCCTCCACGTTAAGGCCCATGCTACGAGCAGAACCGGCGATGGTACGCACGGCTGCATCCATATCAGCTGCAGTCAGATCCGCGTTTTTGGTTTTCGCGATTTCTTCCAGCTGAGCACGAGTCACGGTGCCAACCTTAACGGTATTAGGACGAGCGGAACCGCTGGTCAGGCCGGCCGCTTTCTTCAACAGAACCGAAGCCGGGGTCGACTTGGTTTCGAAAGTAAAGCTGCGGTCGCTGTAGACAGTGATAATCACCGGAGTCGGCAGACCTGGCTCAAGACCCTGAGTACGGGCGTTGAAGGCCTTGCAGAATTCCATGATATTCACGCCGTGCTGACCCAGTGCTGGACCGACGGGTGGGCTAGGGTTGGCCTGGGCGGCCTTCACTTGTAGCTTGATGTAAGCGGTAATCTTCTTGGCCATGAGGCACTCCAATTACGGGTTCGAACGCCTCGAAAGGCTCCCCGGTTACTTGCGCGTTTATCCCAGTGACGACAAAACCCCACAGCCTAAGGCTGCGGGGTTGGGATGCTTGCCCAGCTAGACCTTTTCGACCTGACTGAACTCCAACTCCACCGGAGTAGAGCGACCGAAAATGAGCACTGCGACCTGAATCCGGCTCTTTTCGTAGTTAACTTCTTCAACCGTACCGTTGAAATCTGCGAACGGACCATCGGTGACACGCACCACTTCGCCCGGCTCGAACAGTGTCTTCGGCTTCGGTTTGTCGCTACCGTCAGCGACACGACGCAGAATAGCCTCAGCTTCTTTGTCGGTGATCGGTGCAGGCTTGTCGGCGGTACCGCCAATGAAGCCCATTACCCGAGGAGTATCCTTGACCAAATGCCAAGTACCCTCGTTCATATCCATCTGCACCAGCACATAGCCAGGAAAAAACTTGCGTTCGCTTTTGCGTTTCTGGCCGTTACGCATCTCTACTACTTCTTCAGTAGGGACCAGAATTTCGCCGAAGCCATCTTCCATGCCTGCCAGCTTTACTCGCTCGATCAACGAGCGCATGACATGCTTCTCGTAACCCGAGTAAGCATGCACAACGTACCAACGCTTAGCCACGGGACACCCTTAGCCAACAATCAAGGAAACAAGCCAACCGAGCAGGGAATCAAGCCCCCACAACAGCAACGCCATAACCAATACCACAGCCACGACAATCAACGTGGTCTGCGTGGTTTCTTGGCGAGTCGGCCATACGACTTTACGGATTTCGGTGCGAGCTTCCTTGGCCAGTACAAAGAACGACTTGCCTTTAGCAGTTTGCAGGCCTACAAAGGCAGCTACAGCAGCAATGACAAGCAGAGCAAGTACGCGGTACAGGACCGGCGAGCCAGCGTAATACTGGTTGCCAACGACACCAATCACCACCAGTGCGACTACAACGAGCCACTTGAGAAGATCGAAGCGAGAGCCTTGGACTTCAGTGTTGGAGGTCATCTAAGAGAATCCTGTGAAAAGAAAGCCAGACACACCGAGTGAATCTGGCAGGTCAGGAGGGAATCGAACCCCCAACCTACGGTTTTGGAGACCGTCGCTCTGCCAATTGAGCTACTGACCTAAAACTTGAATCAGGCCGACCATTATGTCGGCCCGAGAGAGGTATTTCAACTACTTATTCGATTACTTTTGCTACGACGCCAGCGCCGACGG
>NZ_CP014135.1:15795-22935 GCF_001543125.1 Pseudomonas agarici
TCTATGTATTGGACGACAGCGGTCAGCCGGCCCCGATCGGCGTGGTGGGCGAACTGGTGATCGGCGGCGAGTTGTTGGCGCGGGGCTATTTCGGTCGGGCGCGGTTGAGCGCCGAGCGCTTCCTGCCGGACCCGTTCTACGGCAGCGGTGCCCGGTTGTACCGTACCGGCGATCTGGCGCGGTTCAATGCCGAGGGGGTGTTGGAGTACGTTGGACGAATCGACCATCAGGTGAAGATCCGTGGCTTTCGTATCGAACTGGGCGAGATCGAAGCGCGCCTGCTGGAGCAGGAGGCGGTACGCGAGGCCATTGTGCTGGCGGTGCCGGGCAGCAGTGGCCTGCAACTGTCGGCCTATGTGGTGCCGACGCAACGCTCGGTGAGTCAGGCCGGGCCGGCGGAGCAGGCGGCTGTGCGCGAGCGGATGCGTGCCCGGCTCAAGGGCAGCCTGCCGGACTATATGGTACCGACGCACGTGCTGTTCCTTGAGGGATTGCCGTTGAGCCCGAATGGCAAGCTGGACCGCAAGGCCCTGCCACTGCCGGATGCTAGCCAGGCGCAACAGGCTTTTGTCGCTCCGGTCACGGCGCTGGAACAGCAGATCGCGGCGATCTGGCAGGCGGTGCTGAAGGTCGAGCGAGTCGGGCTGAACGACAACTTCTTCGAGCTGGGCGGCGACTCGATCATCTCGATCCAGGTCGTCAGTCGGGCGCGCCAGGCAGGTGTGCGTTTCACTCCTCGGGACCTGTTCCTGCACCAGACCGTCCAGGGTCTGGCCGGCGTTGCCAGGCAAGGCGAAAGTCGCGAGCACATCGATCAGGGGCCGGTGTCGGGCGCCTCGTCGTTGTTGCCCATCCAGCGGGCTTTTTTTGAGGCGCCAATCACTGCGCGCGAGCATTGGAACCAGGCGGTTTTGCTCAAGCCGCAACAGCCGGTGCAGGCATCCTCGCTGCAACAGGCGCTCGAAGCATTGTGGCTGCATCACGATGGACTGCGCAGCGTCTTCCGCGAAACCCCCAGCGGGTGGAAGGCCGAACTGCCCAGCACCCGGACGCTGCCCGAAGATCTCTTATGGTCGGTACAAGGCCTGCGAGCCGACGAGCTGGTGCCTCTCTATGACCAGGCCCAGGCCAGCCTGAATCTGGAGCAGGGGCCATTGCTGCGAGGTGTGCTGGCGACATTGGTGGACGGCAGCCAACGACTGTTACTGATTATCCATCACCTGGTGGTGGATGGGGTGTCCTGGCGTATCCTGCTGGAAGACTTGCAGTCTGCCTTGCAGCAAATCACTCAGGGCCAGAGCGTGAGCCTGCCGGGCAAGACCCATTCGTTCAAGGTCTGGGCCGAGCGCTTGCAGGCCTATGCACAGGGCGAGGTGCTGCAAACTGAGTTGCCTTACTGGCGTCGGCAGTTGGACGAGGGCGCGCGCGAGCTGCCCTGCGAGCGTCCACGAGGCAGTCTCCAGAGCCGTTACGCCGTGGTAGTGCGTTCTCGCCTGGATACCTCGCTGACTCGCCGGTTGTTGCAGGATGCGCCTGCTGCCTACCGTACCCAGGTCAATGACCTGCTACTGACGGCACTGGCCCGAGTGCTGGAACGCTGGACCGGCCAGCCAGATCACCTGATCCAGCTCGAAGGCCATGGTCGCGAGGAGCTGTTCGACGATCTCGATCTGTCCCGTACCGTGGGCTGGTTCACCAGCCAGTTTCCGCTCCGGCTGGTTTCGGCGCCGAACCAGGCGGTCGCCATCAAGCAGATCAAGGAACAGTTGCGGGCCATTCCCAAGCGGGGGATTGGCTTTGGTCTCCTGCGTTACCTGGCGAGTGCCACGATCCAGGCAGAACTTGCCGCGCTAGCGCTGCCCCGTATCACCTTCAACTACCTGGGGCAGTTCGACGGCAGTTTCGATGCCGAGGAGGGCGCGTGGTTCAAGCCGACCGGCGAACCGGCCGGCGCCGAACAGAATCCCGAGGCGTCGCTGGACAATTGGCTGAGCCTTGAGGGACAGGTTTACCAAGGCGAGTTCGAGCTGCGCTGGACCTTCAGCCGGGAGATGTTCGACGAAGCCACCGTGCAGCAACTGGCCGACCATTTCGCGCTGGAGCTGGCCGCGCTGGTGGAGCACTGTTGCCAGATCGAGCAGGGCGGCGTGACACCGTCAGATTTCCCGTTGGCGGCACTTGGACAGGCGGCCCTGGACGAACTGGCGTTGCCGGCCCGGCAGATCGAAGACCTGTATCCATTGTCCCCGATGCAGCAGGGTATGTTGTTCCATACCTTGCATGAATCGGGCAAGGGTACCTATATCAATCAACTGTGCGTGGATGTCGAGGGCCTGGATGTCGAACGTTTTCGAGCCGCTTGGCAAGCCACGCTGGACACCCACGATATCCTGCGCAGCGGTTTCCTCTGGCAGAGCCCGCTACAGACTCCACTGCAGATCGTCCGGCGTCAGGTGCCGTTGTCATTCAGCGCACTGGACTGGCGCGAAGAAGCAGGACTGCCTGGCATGCTGGAGGCTTTCGCCGAGCGCGAGCGCGCCCGTGGTTTCGATCTCGATCAGCCGGGGCTGCTGCGCCTGAGTCTGATCCGCACCGCTGCGCGACGTCATCACCTGATCTTGACCCACCACCATATCCTCATGGATGGCTGGAGCAGTTCGCAGTTGTTGGGCGAGGTCTTGCAGCGCTATGGCGGACAAGCCCCGAGCTATCCGGCCGGGCGTTTCCGTGATTATATCGACTGGTTGCAACGCCAGGATGCCGCAGGTACGCAGGCGTTCTGGGCGGAGCAGTTGCGCCCGCTGCAGGATCCGACCCGGCTCGGCCAATGCATCGCCCGTGCCCCGGCGGCGGTGCATGAGCACGGATATGGCGCGCACCATCACCCGCTCGACGCCCTGGCTACGGCCCGGCTAGGGGCGTTCGCCCGACAACAGAAAGTCACGCTCAACACCCTGCTCCAGGCTGCCTGGTTGTTGCTGTTGCAGCGTTATACCGGGCGCGACACGGTAGTCTTCGGCACCACTGTCTCGGGACGCCCCGCGGAACTGGCCGGCATCGAGCATCAGTTGGGGCTGTTTATCAACACCTTGCCACTGGTGGCGACCCCTCGGCCTCAGGACACCGTCGGGCAATGGTTGCAAGCCTTGCAGGCCCTGAATCTGGCGCTGCGCGATCATGAGCATACGCCGCTGTTCGAGGTGCAGCGTTGGGCTGGCCGGACGGGCGAGGCGCTCTTCGACAATATCCTCGTGTTCGAGAACTTCCCGATCTCCGAGGCGCTGGAGCAAGGTGCTGCGCACGGCCTGCATTTCGGCGAGGTGATCAACCACGACCAGACCAGTTTTCCGTTGACCCTGGGCGTCACCCTGGGGCAGACATTGGCCCTGCATTATAACTTTGCCCATGAACACTATGACCGGGCGACCATCGAACGGCTCAATGGGCATTTGCTGGCGTTGCTCGATGGCTTGAGCCAGGACGCGCAACGGACCCTGGGCGAGGTCGCATTACTACAGGCCGACGAACAGCAGGCGGTGGTCGAGGGATGGAATACGACGCAGACGCTCTACCCACTGGAGCGTTGCGTGCATGAGCTGATCGAGGATCAGGTCGAGCGTACTCCCCAGGCTCCGGCCCTGGTATTTGGCGAGACGCAACTGACTTACCGCCAGCTCGACGAGCGTGCCAACCGCCTGGCCCATGAACTGATCGCATTGGGTGTCGGCCCCGAGGTGCTGGTAGGCATCGCCGCCGAGCGCAGCCTAGAGATGGTGATCGGCCTGCTGGCGATTCTCAAGGCCGGTGGCGCCTATGTCCCGCTGGACCCGGATTATCCTGCTGATAGGCTGGCCTACCTGATCGACGATAGCGCTATCGCACTGTTGTTGACCCAGCAGGCGCTGCTTGCCCGCCTACCAGTCCCGTCAGGGCTGCGGACACTGTGCCTGGATGATGCCTTGCCGCAAGGTGGGTCGGCGTACCGTCCAGGTCTGGTTCTGGACCCGGAAAACCTGGCTTATGTGATCTACACCTCGGGCTCCACCGGCAAGCCCAAGGGCGCGGGCAATCGTCATCGGGCCTTGACCAACCGCCTGTGCTGGATGCAGCAGGCCTACGGGCTGGATGCCACGGATAGCGTATTGCAGAAGACGCCGTTCGGTTTCGATGTCTCGGTCTGGGAGTTTTTCTGGCCACTGATGACGGGAGCGCGCCTGATCGTCGCGGCCCCCGGCGATCATCGCGATCCGGCCCGGTTGGTTGCCCTGATCAATGCCCGGCGGGTCACGACACTGCACTTCGTGCCGTCGATGCTGCAGGTCTTCTTGCAGCATCCGGGGGTGGCTGGGTGTGGCGGGTTGCGACGGATCATCTGTAGTGGCGAAGCCCTGTCCACGGCTGCCCAGCGCCAAGTGTTCGAGCAACTGCCGACGGTGGGCCTGTTCAACCTGTACGGTCCTACCGAGGCGGCAATCGACGTTACCCATTGGACCTGTCGTGAAGAGGGCCACGACAGCGTGCCCATCGGCCAACCGATTGCCAACCTGAGCACCTACCTCCTCAGCCATGACCTGCAACCCTTGCCGACCGGAGTCGTGGGGGAACTGTATCTGGGTGGCGAAGGCCTTGCCCGTGGTTATCGGCGCCGGGCGGGCTTGACCGCCGAGCGGTTCGTGGCCAGCCCGTTCGGCGCGGGTCAACGCCTCTACCGTACAGGTGACCTGGCGCGCTATCGCGAGGACGGGGTGATCGAGTACGCCGGCCGAATCGACCATCAGGTGAAGATCCGTGGCCTGCGCATCGAACTGGGTGAAATCGAAGCCCGCCTGCTGGAGCAGGCCAGTGTCCGCGAGGCGGTGGTGCTGGCAGTCGAGGCGGCGGCGGGGCTGCAACTGGTGGGGTATGTCGTGCCGAGCAACAACGACCTGGCGGTCGAGGCCCAGCCGGCGCTGCGCGAGGCACTCAAGTCGGCCCTGCTGGAAAAACTGCCCGAGTACATGGTGCCTGTCCATCTGCTGTTCCTCGACCACTTGCCATTGAGCCCCAATGGCAAGCTGGAGCGCCGTGCCCTGCCGGCGCCTGAAGTGCAGGGGCGTGCCGGGTTCCGGGCTCCACAAAGTGAGCTCGAACGAGTATTGGCCGGTATCTGGAAAGACGTACTGCAACTCGAACGTATTGGTCTGGACGACGATTTCTTCGAGCTGGGCGGTCATTCGCTGCAACTGGTGATGATGCTGGCAAGGGTGCGCGATGCCCTGGGCGTCGAGTTGCCGATAAAGGATTTCTATGCGTTGCGGGTACTCCAGGCATTGGCCGCGCACCTGGCGGCGGTGATGGCCGCTGAGGCGCCGGGCGATGAGCTCGACCTGATCTTCGGCGCTCTTGATGAATTGGAGGAAGACCATGCTTAATCAACATCCAGCGCGTACCCAGGAACTGATCGAACGGATCAGGGGGCTGGATGGCGACAAGCGCCGACAACTGTTTGGCAAGTTGCAGCAGGCCGGGGTCAATGTCGCTCGCCTGCCCATTGTGCCGGTCAGCGAATCAGGGCCGTTGCCCTTGTCCTATGCGCAGCAGCGGCAATGGTTCCTCTGGCAGTTGGACCCGCAAGGCAGTGCCTACAACATCTGCAGTGCACTGCGCCTGCACGGCTCGCTGGACCGAGTAGCGCTGGACCGCAGCTTCGCGCAATTGATTGCCCGGCATGCCAGCCTGCGCACGCGGTTTGTCGAAGCCCAGACACAGACCTGCCAGGTGGTCCTGCCCGTGGAGTCGGTCGAGTTGCGGATCGGCGACACGCCCTTACCGATCGACGATGAGGCGCTGGCGATCAAGGCGTGCCTGGAAGCCGAGGCCGCCACCGCGTTCGATCTGCTCAACGGGCCGCTGATGCGCGTGCGCCTGCTGCCGTTGAACCGCGACCAGCATCTGCTGGTGGTGACCTTGCACCACATCATCAGCGATGGTTGGTCCATGGGGATCATGGTCGAGGAACTGCTGGAGTTCTATGCGGCGTCGAGCGCGGGTGTGCCGCCGCGTCTGGCGCCGTTGCCGGTGGATTACGTTGACTATGCGCAGTGGCAGCGTCAATGGCTGGAGTCCGGAGAGGGCGAGCGCCAGCTTGCCTACTGGCAGGCGCAACTGGGCGGTGAACAGCCAATACTGGCATTGGCGCTCGATCATCCACGGCCCTCGGTCCAGAGTTACCGTGGGTCAAGCCTGTCGGTTGTTTTGCCCGCCGCCCTGGCTCAGGCTCTCAAGCGTCTGGCCCACGAGCAGGACACGTCGCTGTTCACTCTTGTGCTCGGGACGTTTCAGGCACTGTTGCAGCGTTATTCCGGGCAGTCGGATATCCGGGTCGGCGTACCGATTGCCAACCGCAACCGGGTTGAGACCGAGCGTCTGATCGGCTTTTTTGTCAACACCCAGGTGTTGAAGGCGACCGTGGACCCCCAGGCAACCTTCCTCAGTCTGCTGCAACAGGTCAAACAGGCGGCACAGCAGGCGCAGGCCCACCAGGACCTGCCTTTCGAACAACTGGTCGAGGCCCTGCACCCCGAGCGCAGTCTGAGCTATAGCCCGCTGTTCCAAGTGATGTACAACCACCAGGTCACGAGCCCCAACCAGACCCGGCAACTGGCTACCTTGCAGGCTGAAACCCTGGACAGTGAAGAGCTTTCGGCGCAATTCGACCTGACGCTGGACACCTACGAGACCGCCGCTGGCCTGACGGCCACCTGGTCCTATGCGACCGATCTGTTCGAGTCCTCGACTATCGAGCGTCTGGCACGGCACTGGCAGAATCTGTTGCGAGCGGTCATTGCCGATCCAACGCAGCGTATCGGCGAACTGGCGTTGCTGGACATGGACGAACAACGGCTGCTGACCCATGACTGGGGCCGCCGCGACCGCGAGTATCCGAGCAACCTGTGCGTTCACGAATTGATCCAGCAGCAAGCCCAACGGGTGCCGGACAAGATCGCGCTGATCTGCGCCGGCCAGAGCCTGAGCTACCGCCAGCTCAATTGCCAGGCCAATCGCCTGGCCCACCACCTGAAAACGCTGGGCATCGGCCCCGAAGTGCTGGTGGGGATTGCCGTCGAGCGTGGCTTGGGCATGGTGGTGGGGTTGCTGGCG
>NZ_CP014135.1:23035-28196 GCF_001543125.1 Pseudomonas agarici
CTAACACATGCAAGTCGAGCGGATGAAGAGAGCTTGCTCCCGGATTCAGCGGCGGACGGGTGAGTAATGCCTAGGAATCTGCCTGGTAGTGGGGGACAACGTTTCGAAAGGAACGCTAATACCGCATACGTCCTACGGGAGAAAGCAGGGGACCTTCGGGCCTTGCGCTATCAGATGAGCCTAGGTCGGATTAGCTAGTTGGTGAGGTAAAGGCTCACCAAGGCGACGATCCGTAACTGGTCTGAGAGGATGATCAGTCACACTGGAACTGAGACACGGTCCAGACTCCTACGGGAGGCAGCAGTGGGGAATATTGGACAATGGGCGAAAGCCTGATCCAGCCATGCCGCGTGTGTGAAGAAGGTCTTCGGATTGTAAAGCACTTTAAGTTGGGAGGAAGGGCATTAACCTAATACGTTAGTGTTTTGACGTTACCGACAGAATAAGCACCGGCTAACTCTGTGCCAGCAGCCGCGGTAATACAGAGGGTGCAAGCGTTAATCGGAATTACTGGGCGTAAAGCGCGCGTAGGTGGTTGGTTAAGTTGGATGTGAAATCCCCGGGCTCAACCTGGGAACTGCATCCAAAACTGGCCAGCTAGAGTAGGGTAGAGGGTGGTGGAATTTCCTGTGTAGCGGTGAAATGCGTAGATATAGGAAGGAACACCAGTGGCGAAGGCGACCACCTGGACTCATACTGACACTGAGGTGCGAAAGCGTGGGGAGCAAACAGGATTAGATACCCTGGTAGTCCACGCCGTAAACGATGTCAACTAGCCGTTGGGAACCTTGAGTTCTTAGTGGCGCAGCTAACGCATTAAGTTGACCGCCTGGGGAGTACGGCCGCAAGGTTAAAACTCAAATGAATTGACGGGGGCCCGCACAAGCGGTGGAGCATGTGGTTTAATTCGAAGCAACGCGAAGAACCTTACCAGGCCTTGACATCCAATGAATCTTCCAGAGATGGAGGAGTGCCTTCGGGAACATTGAGACAGGTGCTGCATGGCTGTCGTCAGCTCGTGTCGTGAGATGTTGGGTTAAGTCCCGTAACGAGCGCAACCCTTGTCCTTAGTTACCAGCACGTGATGGTGGGCACTCTAAGGAGACTGCCGGTGACAAACCGGAGGAAGGTGGGGATGACGTCAAGTCATCATGGCCCTTACGGCCTGGGCTACACACGTGCTACAATGGTCGGTACAAAGGGTTGCCAAGCCGCGAGGTGGAGCTAATCCCATAAAACCGATCGTAGTCCGGATCGCAGTCTGCAACTCGACTGCGTGAAGTCGGAATCGCTAGTAATCGCGAATCAGAATGTCGCGGTGAATACGTTCCCGGGCCTTGTACACACCGCCCGTCACACCATGGGAGTGGGTTGCACCAGAAGTAGCTAGTCTAACCTTCGGGAGGACGGTTACCACGGTGTGATTCATGACTGGGGTGAAGTCGTAACAAGGTAGCCGTAGGGGAACCTGCGGCTGGATCACCTCCTTAATCGACGACATCAGCTGCTGCATAAGTACCCACACGAATTGCTTGATTCATTGAAGAAGACGATAGAAGCAGCTCCAGGCTCTGTGATAAAGAGCAAGGTAAAGTCCGCTTGTTACACCCAGATTCTGGGTCTGTAGCTCAGTTGGTTAGAGCGCACCCCTGATAAGGGTGAGGTCGGCAGTTCGAATCTGCCCAGACCCACCAGTTACTTGGTGAGGGACTTGGCAAGAGCGCACCCCCGCCTCTGAGGTAAAGAGCGGTGAGGTCAGGGTTTTTTGCAGTTCGAATCTGCCCAGACCCACCAGTTTGTGTGGGAAGTGTGGTAGGAACCTGTAGATATACGGGGCCATAGCTCAGCTGGGAGAGCGCCTGCCTTGCACGCAGGAGGTCAACGGTTCGATCCCGTTTGGCTCCACCATTAACTGCTTCTGATGTTAGAGCTTAGAAATGAATATTCACACACGAATATTGATTTCTAGTCTTTGATTAGATCGTTCTTTAAAAATTTGGGTATGTGATAGAAAGATAGACTGAACGTTACTTTCACTGGTAACGGATCAGGCTAAGGTAAAATTTGTGAGTTATCTTACAGATTTTCGGCGAATGTCGTCTTCATACTGTAACCAGATTGCTTGGGGTTATAGGGTCAAGTGAAGAAGCGCATACGGTGGATGCCTTGGCAGTCAGAGGCGATGAAAGACGTGGTAGCCTGCGAAAAGCTTCGGGGAGTCGGCAAACAGACTGTGATCCGGAGATGTCTGAATGGGGGAACCCAGCCATCATAAGATGGTTATCTTGTACTGAATACATAGGTGCAAGAGGCGAACCAGGGGAACTGAAACATCTAAGTACCCTGAGGAAAAGAAATCAACCGAGATTCCCTTAGTAGTGGCGAGCGAACGGGGACTAGCCCTTAAGTGGCTTTGAGATTAGCGGAACGCTCTGGAAAGTGCGGCCATAGTGGGTGATAGCCCTGTACGCGAAAATCTCTTAGTCATGAAATCGAGTAGGACGGGGCACGAGAAACCTTGTCTGAATATGGGGGGACCATCCTCCAAGGCTAAATACTACTGACTGACCGATAGTGAACTAGTACCGTGAGGGAAAGGCGAAAAGAACCCCGGAGAGGGGAGTGAAATAGATCCTGAAACCGTCTGCGTACAAGCAGTGGGAGCCCACTTGTTGGGTGACTGCGTACCTTTTGTATAATGGGTCAGCGACTTATTTTCAGTGGCAAGCTTAACCGAATAGGGGAGGCGTAGCGAAAGCGAGTCTTAATAGGGCGTCTAGTCGCTGGGAATAGACCCGAAACCGGGCGATCTATCCATGGGCAGGTTGAAGGTTGGGTAACACTAACTGGAGGACCGAACCGACTACCGTTGAAAAGTTAGCGGATGACCTGTGGATCGGAGTGAAAGGCTAATCAAGCTCGGAGATAGCTGGTTCTCCTCGAAAGCTATTTAGGTAGCGCCTCATGTATCACTGTAGGGGGTAGAGCACTGTTTCGGCTAGGGGGTCATCCCGACTTACCAAACCGATGCAAACTCCGAATACCTACAAGTGCCGAGCATGGGAGACACACGGCGGGTGCTAACGTCCGTCGTGAAAAGGGAAACAACCCAGACCGTCAGCTAAGGTCCCAAAGTCATGGTTAAGTGGGAAACGATGTGGGAAGGCTTAGACAGCTAGGAGGTTGGCTTAGAAGCAGCCACCCTTTAAAGAAAGCGTAATAGCTCACTAGTCGAGTCGGCCTGCGCGGAAGATGTAACGGGGCTCAAACCATGCACCGAAGCTACGGGTATCACTTAGGTGATGCGGTAGAGGAGCGTTCTGTAAGCCTGTGAAGGTGAGTTGAGAAGCTTGCTGGAGGTATCAGAAGTGCGAATGCTGACATGAGTAACGACAATGGGTGTGAAAAACACCCACGCCGAAAGACCAAGGTTTCCTGCGCAACGTTAATCGACGCAGGGTGAGTCGGTCCCTAAGGCGAGGCTGAAAAGCGTAGTCGATGGAAAACAGGTTAATATTCCTGTACTTCTGGTTATTGCGATGGAGGGACGGAGAAGGCTAGGCCAGCTTGGCGTTGGTTGTCCAAGTTTAAGGTGGTAGGCTGGAATCTTAGGTAAATCCGGGGTTTCAAGGCCGAGAGCTGATGACGAGTTACCCTTTAGGGTGACGAAGTGGTTGATGCCATGCTTCCAAGAAAAGCTTCTAAGCTTCAGATAACCAGGAACCGTACCCCAAACCGACACAGGTGGTTGGGTAGAGAATACCAAGGCGCTTGAGAGAACTCGGGTGAAGGAACTAGGCAAAATGGCACCGTAACTTCGGGAGAAGGTGCGCCGGTGAGGGTGAAGGACTTGCTCCGTAAGCTCATGCCGGTCGAAGATACCAGGCCGCTGCGACTGTTTATTAAAAACACAGCACTCTGCAAACACGAAAGTGGACGTATAGGGTGTGACGCCTGCCCGGTGCCGGAAGGTTAATTGATGGGGTTAGCTCACGCGAAGCTCTTGATCGAAGCCCCGGTAAACGGCGGCCGTAACTATAACGGTCCTAAGGTAGCGAAATTCCTTGTCGGGTAAGTTCCGACCTGCACGAATGGCGTAACGATGGCGGCGCTGTCTCCACCCGAGACTCAGTGAAATTGAAATCGCTGTGAAGATGCAGTGTATCCGCGGCTAGACGGAAAGACCCCGTGAACCTTTACTATAGCTTTGCACTGGACTTTGAATTTGCTTGTGTAGGATAGGTGGGAGGCTTTGAAGCGTGGACGCCAGTTCGCGTGGAGCCAACCTTGAAATACCACCCTGGCAACTTTGAGGTTCTAACTCAGGTCCGTTATCCGGATCGAGGACAGTGTATGGTGGGTAGTTTGACTGGGGCGGTCTCCTCCTAAAGAGTAACGGAGGAGTACGAAGGTGCGCTCAGACCGGTCGGAAATCGGTCGTAGAGTATAAAGGCAAAAGCGCGCTTGACTGCGAGACAGACACGTCGAGCAGGTACGAAAGTAGGTCTTAGTGATCCGGTGGTTCTGTATGGAAGGGCCATCGCTCAACGGATAAAAGGTACTCCGGGGATAACAGGCTGATACCGCCCAAGAGTTCATATCGACGGCGGTGTTTGGCACCTCGATGTCGGCTCATCACATCCTGGGGCTGAAGCCGGTCCCAAGGGTATGGCTGTTCGCCATTTAAAGTGGTACGCGAGCTGGGTTTAGAACGTCGTGAGACAGTTCGGTCCCTATCTGCCGTGGACGTTTGAGATTTGAGAGGGGCTGCTCCTAGTACGAGAGGACCGGAGTGGACGAACCTCTGGTGTTCCGGTTGTCACGCCAGTGGCATTGCCGGGTAGCTATGTTCGGGAAAGATAACCGCTGAAAGCATCTAAGCGGGAAACTTGCCTCAAGATGAGATCTCACTGGAACCTTGAGTTCCCTGAAGGGCCGTCGAAGACTACGACGTTGATAGGTGGGGTGTGTAAGCGCTGTGAGGCGTTGAGCTAACCCATACTAATTGCCCGTGAGGCTTGACCCTATAACACCCAAGCAATTTGTGAACTTGAGCCTGAGGGCCAGAGAGCAGATTGCGGGGTGTGAAGACGAAACGAACCGAAAGTTTGTGCTGATTCGCATCGAAAATACCTGATCACATACCCGATTTGCTGAAGCG
>NZ_CP014135.1:28296-199507 GCF_001543125.1 Pseudomonas agarici
GCGTACAGGACGCGGTGATCGGGAGTGTGAGGGCATGCCCGCCCAGCCCTGGCTGGAGGCATCGGAATTGGAGAGGTTGAAATATGCGGATGGAGGTGGTGCCATGGGCCTACTTCCTTGCTCTGGAGGTCTCGGCGTAGGTTGTCGAGGACGCAGTTTTTATTGTTGTTTTTTGCCCAGCTAGGACAGGCTTGGGCGCGCTGGCAGAGCAACTCCAAGCGCAATAAATTCGCGCCAGGCCGAGCCAGGCAAATTTAAATCGAGGTAGACGCTAACAAAGCGGAAAAGGAATAACTGTCAGATCCATCCCAAAAATAATTCGGAATGTTCTTTTGGGGGAGGTGAAGAGGGGCTGGTCGGTATAAGTGTGCCGAGGTGGCGCTGATTGCGAGAGGCTGGTTTCCCTCGGTGTGAGCGGCAAAGAGGGTGTCGCCTTGCCTCGTCACCCTCTTTGAGCCGATTCAACTCCCTACGGCAGACGTTTGCGGCAAGGCCATGCCTTTAGGCCAGAGCATCCAGATATTGCCCTTCTGTTTCATGTCTCCCGCCAGTTGCCCGGCGGCATCGCCTGTGCCCCAGAACAGGTCGGCCCGCACCTCGCCGGAAATCGCCCCGCCGGTATCCTGGGCGGCCACCGGACGGACCAGGGCGCTGCCATCGGGCTTGGTGGTCGACAGCCACAACAGACTGCCCAGCGGAATCACCTTGCGGTCCACCGCCACGCTGTAGCCGGCGGTCAGGGGCACGTTCAGCGAGCCGCGTGGGCCTTCGTTGCTGTCCGGGTTGCGGGCAAAGAACACATAGCTTGGGTTGCTGCCCAGCAGCTCCGGGATGCGCGTCGGGTGCGCTTTGGCCCAGGCGGCGATGGTGCCCATGGTGACGTCTTCTTTCTTCAGTTCGCCTTGCTCCACCAGCCAGCGACCGATGGCACGATAAGGGTGGCCGTTTTGGTCGGCGTAACCGATTCGCAGTTGCCTGCCGTCGTCCAGGCGGATGCGGCCAGAGCCCTGGATCTGCAGGAATTGCAGGTCCATCGGGTTGGTCAGCCAGGCCAGCACCGGCGCCTTGACGCCTTGGGTAGCGATCAGCGCCGCATCGTCATAGGGCTTGATGACCCGACCGTCCAGGCGTCCGCGCAGACGCTTGCCTTTCAACTCGGGGTAGAGGCTGTCCAGTTGCACGATGATCAGATCGTCGGGTACGCCATAGACAGGCACCGAAGCGTTGACGGTGCGGGTCAGGCTGCCGGGATAGACCGGTTCGTAATAACCGGTGATCAGCCCATCGGCACTGTTTTGCGCGGAACGCAGCCCATAGACCTCAAGGTTCTGCTGGAGGAAGGCGCGTATGGCGGTGGGTGTTTCTGTCACAGTGGCGGCGGCGGCACAGGTCGTTGCCCAGTGGGCGTCGTTATTCAGCCGGGTACAGGCACTGCGCCATGAAGCAAAACCGGCCAGCAGGTCGGCATCGGCAACCTTCGGCAAGGCGTCCCAATCTGCTTTGACGTAGGTGGTCATCGGCTCGTGGGGCTGGTTGTCCTTGCCATTGCAGCCGGCGAGCAGGGCCAGCGCGAAAATACTCCAGCCCAGGCGTTTGAAAGTGGTGTTCATCAGCAAGCGTATTCCTTGAGTCACTACCCGTTCAGTCGTTGTGCAGGTAACCCATTCAGTTAGTAAGGATATTGGCCCTTGGGCCTATTGGTCTTTGAGGTCGAGGCGAGGATACTGACCGCCGTCTCCCATGACCTGAAGCCATCATGACGCTTAAAAGATTTCCCGTGGTATTGCTGGCCTGTTTCACCCTAGTTGCCTGTGGCGGCATTGATCCGAACTCGCCACTGGGTCAGCGCAAGGCCATTTTCAAACAGATGCTCAAGACCAGTGAAGACCTGGGTGGCATGTTGCGCGGCCGTATCCCCTTCGACGGTCCGCGGTTTGCCGAGGGTGCGAGCAAGCTTGAAGGTTTGTCCCACGAACCGTGGCAGCATTTCCCGCAGGTCAAGGAAACGGAGCATACCAGTGCCAAGGCCGAGGTCTGGCAGAAGCAGGCGCGTTTCCAGGAGCTGGCGCGCTCGCTGGAAGAGGCTACCGGCCAACTGGTGATCGCCAGCCAGGTCCAACCCTACCAGGCGAGCACCCTCAAGCCTGCGGTAGAGAAAGTCGAAAACGCCTGTGGTGCTTGTCATAAAGAGTTTCGCGATCACTGATTCGCTGGCCCCACGGGCCGATGGCGCGTCACTTGTCCAGCTCATCCAGCGCGCCCTGTAACTCCTTGCGCGACTCAGCCAGCTTTTCCTTGCGCTTGTTGATCTTGTCCGGATCGCCTTTTTTCATCGCTTTGTCGAGGTCGGCCTGACGGCGGCTGACTTCGTGCCTGGCTTCGAGCGCATTGGTTTCTCGCTCCTTTTTTAGTGAGGCCTCGGTGCAATGGGTGGTCACTGCATCCAGGGCTTTTTCCAGACCGGCCTGCTGGTCGCTGTTGCCTTGGGCCTTGGCAATTTCGAGCTGACTGCCGATGGCCTGGCGTTTGGCGGCACAGCCGGTCAGTTCGAGTTGTTCTTCTGCTGCCAGGAGCGGGGCGACCATCACGCTGCACAAGGTGAAGAGAGTCAGCGGTGAGAGAAATTTCATGAAGAACTCCGTGTTGAAAAAATAATGAAAAGAGTAATGAATCAATAAAACCAATCCGCTTTTTTATGGCAGATCCGGATCAGTGGGCAATGCTGACCTCAAAACCCATCGACCCCGGCGGCACGTAACGACTCAGCCAGGGCCATTACCTGTGGATCGCGGAAGAAGGCACTCAGTTGCGCGGCTCGCATGGGTCCGATCCCAGGTTGTGCCTGCCAGTCTTCGGTGGTTCGACTGGCCAGCCCAGGCCAGGTGCCAGCCAATCTGATACCGGCGGGCGCCGGCAGCCCCAGCGCCTTGAGCCAGCGTTCGAATGGCCGTTGCCGAGCCACCTGCACACTGTCGAGCCATTGCAGGCTGCGGCTTGCACCGAAGCCTGCAATGTTAGCAAGCTCTCGAGCATCAAGGGTCAGCCAATCGAGCAGGTGTTGCAAACGGCCAGCCTGAATCAGCTTTTCCCAGGTGCCACGACCCAGGTGTGGCAGTTCCAGGCCTTGTTTGCCGCTCAGCCATATCAGGCGGGCGAGGAACTGGCTTTCGCAGCCGAGGCTGTTTTGCCAGCAGCTCGATGCATGGAAATCATCCGGATCGGGAACGTCGACCGGTTCTCGCTCCACACTGCGCCAGGCCACACCCTCCAAGCGTGGGATGGTCAGGCCGGCAAGACTGATGGTTACCTGATCGCCAGGGCGAATATCCAGCTTGCGCCAGCGTTGCAGGGAGCCGACGCTGATTCGCTGGATGTGCCGGTCATCCAGGCGCACGGGGATCAGTTCGAGCATCGGCGTGATGCGTCCGGTACGGCCGATCTTGAAGCTGACGTTGCGAACATGGGCCAATGCCTGGGCATGCGGGTATTTCCAGGCGACGCTCCAATGAGGCGGCCGGGCTTGCCAGCGTTGTGCCGCTGGTCGCTGGCCCTGGCGCAGTACCACGCCGTCGCTGGCGAAGGGCAGCGGCTGGTGATACCAGTAGTCGCGCCAGTCCCGTGCCTCGGCAAACTGCTTGATCGGTTGACTGTAGGGTTCGCTGTCGCTGAAGCCGAGAGCGCTCAGGCCTTGCAGGCGTTCGAGTTGGGTCGATGGCCCGTCGGGCCAGTCCCAGACAAACAGGCCGATACTTTCGGCCTCCGTGGCTGGGAGCTGGTGCCGTGCCATCAGCCCCGCGACCTTGCTACGGGCATTCAGGCCACCGTCTTGGGCTTGTACATGGTTCACCAGGCGCCAGTACAACTCTCCCTGCAACAGCAGGTCCACGGGTTGCGGCAGTTGCGACGGGATAGCGGCGATCCGGCGCGCATTGTCGGTCCAGTCCTGGCCCTTGAGTCCATCGCCGCGACTGATGGCCCGATGCAGTCGGCCTTGGTGATAAACCAGGGTCACGGCAACGCCATCGACCTTAGGTTGAATCCACAGGTCCTCGCGGTCCTTCATCCACGCCCGAACCGACTCGTCGTCCGGCAGCTTGTCCAGCCCGGTATGGGGGATTGGGTGGGCAAGGGTTCCACGGGCTTTGAGCAACGGCTCGTCCGCTGGCTCACGCGGCAGGGCGAAGCATCGGCGCCAGTGCTCGAAGGTCTGGCGGGATTGATCGTAGAGTTCGTCGGCCACTGGCGAAATGCCCTGGCGATGGTAGCGCTCGTCCCAGCGCGCCAGTTGTTGCCGGAGGGCATCGGCTTCGCGTCGGGCGCGTTCCGCTGGCCATTCCGGGCATTGACCGGCATAGGCGTTGAAGCACCATGCCAGACATATCCAACCATGGAAAACACGCATACCAGAGCATCCTTGCTCGACTAAAAAACACAGCCTAGATCAGTCCGGGCGAAAAAAAGCGCCGTGGCGGGCTAGGTTTTCTTACCCCGTATGTCGCTTTGCTCGAACGGGTCGCCCGGCGCCGTGGCCTGGGTCCTGGCAATATGGCTGGGCGTCTGCAGGTTTTGAGTCTGTTTGTTTCAGCCGCCGAGGCAGCATGAAAAAGCCCTCCCTGGCCGACCAGGGAGGGCTTTGGTAACGCAGGCGACATTACAGGCCGGCGGCGGCTCGAAGAGCATCCACACGGTCGGTTTTTTCCCAGGTAAAGGTGGTGAAGGTGTCGTTGCCGACAGTCTTCTGCTGCGGGGTGCGTCCAAAGTGGCCGTAGGCTGCGGTTTCCTGGTACATCGGGTGCAGCAGGTCGAGCATGGTGGTGATGGCGTATGGGCGCAGGTCGAAGATTTCGCGAACCAGCTTGATGATCTTGTCATCGCTGATCTTGCCAGTGCCAAAGGTGTTCAATGAAATCGAAGTCGGTTGAGCGACGCCGATTGCATAGGAAACCTGGATTTCGCAGCGGTCGGCGAGGCCGGCGGCAACGATGTTTTTGGCCACGTAGCGACCGGCATAGGCTGCGGAACGGTCAACCTTCGAGGGGTCCTTGCCGGAGAATGCGCCGCCGCCGTGACGGGCCATGCCGCCGTAGCTGTCGACGATGATCTTGCGACCGGTCAGGCCGCAGTCGCCCACCGGGCCACCGATGATGAAGTTGCCGGTCGGGTTGATATGGAACTGAGTGTCCTTGGTCAGCAGTTTCGCCGGGATGACGTGCTTGACGATCAGTTCCATCACGCCTTCGCGCAGGTCGTTGTAGGACACGTCGGGATTGTGCTGGGTCGATAGAACGATAGCATCGACGCCAACGACTTTGCCGCCTTCGTAACGGCAAGTCACCTGCGATTTGGCGTCCGGGCGCAGCCATGGCAGCAGCCCGGATTTACGCGCTTCGGCCTGGCGCTGCACCAGTTGGTGCGAGAATGCGATCGGCGCTGGCATCAGTTCCACGGTTTCGTTGCTGGCGTAGCCGAACATCAGGCCCTGGTCGCCGGCACCCTGGTCTTCCGGCTTGCTGCGGTCAACGCCCTGGGCGATGTCCACTGACTGCTTGCCGATAATGTTCATCACCCCGCAGGTCGCACCGTCGAAACCGACGTCGGAGCTGTTGTAGCCAATGTCGAGGATCACGTTACGCACGATGTCTTCGAGGTCGACCCAGGCCGAAGTGGTCACTTCGCCAGCGATGATGGCGACACCGGTTTTCACCAGGGTTTCGCACGCGACGCGGGCGAACTTGTCTTCGGCGATGATGGCGTCCAGCACCGCATCGGAGATTTGGTCGGCGATTTTGTCCGGGTGCCCTTCGGACACGGACTCGGAGGTGAAAACGGAATATTCGCTCATATCGATGGTTTTCCTGAATTTACCGATGTTGAGTGGTGCCAGCCGGTCGCTGAAAGTGGCGAACCTGGATCTGGAAACCATTACGTAAGCCTACATAGAGGCTGTCCCCGGGCATGAGCCCCGCAGCAGTGGCCCAACGGGCCAGATCTTCCTGTTCAAACCCCAACCACAGATCACCGCAGGCCTCCCTGGCCCAACTCTGGTTGTGGCTGCACAATTCGGTTATCAGCAGACTGCCGCCGGGCCGCAGCAGCGCGGCCATTTGCTTGAGGGCCTCGGCTGGCGCGGCAAAATGATGCAAGACCATATTCAGGACCACGCAGTCGGCCTGGATATTGTGGCCCAGCAATGCATCGGCCAACTGCAGGCTGACATTAGTCAGTGATTGGCGTTCGCATAGATGGCGCGCCAGTTCGAGCATCACCGGGCTATTGTCCAACGCCGTAACTTGCTGGAAACGTCGCGCCAGGTCGGGCAGGAAACCGCCGTCGCCTGGGCCCACTTCCAAGGCCCTGGCGCCAGGGTCGAAGCTGAGTTTGTCGAGCAGGGCCAGGATGCTTTCGCGGTATTGCGGCAAGCCGGCGATCAGGTCCTGCTGGGCGCTGAATTTCTCCGCAACCCGTGAGAAAAAGTCCTGGCTGGCGGCTGCACGCTGTCCGTGGACCAGGGCGATGCGTGCCTGCACTTCGCCCGGCAGTTGGAGGTTATCCACCTCGTCGAGCAGGGCAGCATGCAGCTTGCCACCGGGCAGCTCGGGGTGAGGCAGGGCTCGACGGTAAAAAATCGCATTACCTTCGCGACGGGTAGCGACCAGATCGGCCTGGGCCAGCACTTTCAGGTGATGGCTCATGCCGGACTGACCGATGGCGAAGATCTGCGCCAGCTCCAGTACCCCGAACGAATCATTGGCCAGTGCCCGCAATACATTGAGCCGCAACGGGTCGCCGCCAGCCTTGCACAGGATGGACAGTTCGTCGCAGTGATCATGACGCGGGGCAGGTGCACGTAGGTTCATAAGGCCAGCAGTCTAGTGAGCGTCGGAGCGTCTCGCAAGTGCAATATCAAAAAGTTTTGATATTGCACGATAAATGGCACTTTCCCCTCCGCCCGTGTCTATACAGACGAGGCGCGCAAAGGTTTCCCCCGTGCAATGCGCAACTATCGGCAGGAAAAACATGGCCGAGCGATTATCTATCATTGCCCCGAGGGCGTTCCCTGAGAGAAAATGCTCGCCTTTTTCTGTTTCGTTTTATTCAAGCCCCAGGAGATCAGTGATGCCCAGCCGTCGTGAGCGTGCCAACGCCATTCGTGCCCTCAGCATGGATGCCGTGCAAAAAGCCAACAGCGGCCATCCCGGTGCCCCCATGGGCATGGCGGATATCGCCGAAGTGCTTTGGCGCGATTATCTGAAGCACAATCCGAGCAACCCATCCTTCGCCGACCGTGACCGCTTTGTCCTGTCCAACGGCCATGGTTCGATGCTGATCTACTCGTTGCTGCACCTGACCGGCTACGACTTGTCCATCGACGACCTGAAGAACTTTCGCCAGTTGCACAGCCGCACCCCAGGTCACCCGGAGTACGGCTACACCCCGGGCGTTGAAACCACCACTGGTCCGCTCGGTCAAGGCCTGGCCAATGCCGTTGGCTTCGCCCTGGCGGAAAAAGTCCTGGCTGCTCAGTTCAACCGCCCCGGCCACAACATCGTCGACCACCACACTTATGTGTTCCTCGGTGATGGTTGCATGATGGAAGGTATTTCCCATGAAGTCGCGTCTCTGGCCGGCACTCTGGGCCTGGGTAAGCTGATCGCCTTCTACGATGACAACGGCATCTCCATCGACGGAGAAGTCGAGGGCTGGTTCACCGACGATACGCCGAAGCGTTTCGAGTCCTACAATTGGCAGGTGATCCGCAACGTCGACGGCCACGATCCTGAAGAGATCAAGACCGCCATCGAGACCGCGCGCAAGAGTGAGCAGCCGACCCTGATTTGTTGCAAGACCACCATCGGCTTCGGTTCGCCGAACAAGCAAGGCAAGGAAGACTGCCACGGCGCTCCGCTGGGTGACGCGGAGATTGCCCTGACCCGTGCGGCGCTGAAGTGGAACCATGGCCCGTTCGAAATTCCGGCCGACATCTATGCCGAGTGGAATGCCAAGGAAGCCGGGCGCGCCGTCGAAGCCGAGTGGGACCAGCGTTTCGCGGCCTACTCCGTGGCCTTCCCGACTGAAGCCAATGAGCTGGTGCGGCGTCTGAGCGGCGAGTTACCGGCCGATTTCTCGGAAAGGGCCTCGGCTTATATTGCCGAGGTCGCGGCCAAGGGCGAAACCATCGCCAGCCGCAAGGCCAGCCAGAACACCTTGAATGCCTTCGGTCCGCTGTTGCCCGAACTCCTCGGCGGTTCGGCTGACCTCGCGGGTTCCAACCTGACCTTGTGGAAAGGTTGCCAGGGCGTCAGTGCTGAAGACGCCAGCGGTAACTATATGTACTACGGCGTGCGTGAATTCGGCATGACCGCGATCATGAACGGCGTCACCCTGCACGGCGGCCTGCTGCCTTATGGCGCGACCTTCCTGATGTTCATGGAATACGCGCGCAATGCCGTGCGCATGTCGGCGTTGATGAAGAAACGCGTGATCCATGTCTACACCCACGACTCCATCGGCCTGGGTGAAGACGGCCCGACCCACCAGCCGATCGAGCAACTGGCAAGCCTGCGTTGCACGCCGAACCTAGACACCTGGCGTCCTGCCGACGCGGTGGAATCCGCCGTGGCCTGGAAACACGCCATCGAGCGCAAGGACGGCCCTTCGGCGCTGATCTTCTCGCGACAGAACCTGCAGCACCAACAGCGTGATGCGGCGCAGATCGACAATATCGGCCGGGGCGGCTATGTGTTGAAGGATTGCTCGGGCGAGCCGGAGCTGATCCTGATCGCCACCGGTTCGGAAGTCGGCCTGGCGGTGCAGGCGTTCGACAAACTGAGCGAGCAGGGCCGCAAGGTGCGCGTGGTGTCCATGCCGTGCACCAGCGTGTTCGATGCCCAGGATGCCAGCTACAAGCAGGCGGTGTTGCCGCTGCAAGTAGGCGCGCGTATCGCCATCGAAGCCGCGCACGCCGACTACTGGTACAAGTATGTGGGTCTGGAAGGCCGCGTGATCGGTATGACCACCTACGGCGAGTCGGCACCCGCGCCAGCCTTGTTCGAAGCGTTCGGGTTCACCCTGGAGAACATCCTGGGCCAGGCTGAGGAGCTGCTGGAAGGCTAAGAACCGGATATTGCTCGTCCGGACTGAGGTCTTCGCGGGCAAGCCCTGCGCCTAGAGGTTTGAGTCGTTCACCAGATGGCTGTAGGACTCGGTTTCGTAGGCGCCGGGCTTGCTTGCGAAGGCGCTCGGTCAGTGATGGATCACTACCGGGTTCGTGCTCGAACCCGTTTGCAAAAAAATCCACGCCTTTGCGTGGGTTCTTGATGTTCAAGCTTCGGCGAGATCCCCATGCCCCAACTGCGTCCCTACAGAGTTGCACTCAACGGCTACGGCCGTATCGGTCGTTGTGTCCTGCGTGCGTTGTTCGAGCGAGGGGCGCAGGCCGGGTTTGAAATCGTTGCGTTGAACGATCTGGCCGACCTGGCCAGCCTTCAATACCTGACGCGTTTCGATTCCACTCACGGTCGCTTTCCCGGCGAAGTACGGGTCGAGGACGATTGTTTGCATATCAATGGGCATAGCGTGAAAGTCTTGCGCAGTGCCACTCCAGAAGCGATCGACTGGGCCGCTCTGGACATCGATCTGGTGCTGGAGTGCTCCGGCGCTTACCACACCCGTGAAGATGGCGAGCGTTTCCTGGCTGCCGGGGCACCCAGGGTGCTGTTCTCTCAACCGATGGCCAGCGAGACCGATGTCGATGCCACCATCGTCTACGGTGTCAATCAGGATTGCTTGACCGGTGACGAGTTGCTGGTGTCCAACGCCTCTTGCACCACCAACTGCGGTGTACCGCTGTTGCGCCTGCTCAATCAGTCCATCGGCCTGGAGTACGTGTCCATCACCACGATTCACTCGGCGATGAACGACCAGCCGGTGATCGATGCCTACCACGCTGAAGACCTACGCCGCACGCGGTCGGCGTTCCAGTCGATTATCCCGGTGTCCACGGGCCTGGCCCGAGGTATCGAGCGCCTGCTGCCGGAACTTGCCGGACGAATCCAGGCCAAAGCGGTGCGGGTGCCGACGGTGAACGTGTCGTGCCTGGACATTACCCTGCAGACCGTCAGCGATACCGATGCCCAGGAGGTCAACCGGATCCTGCGCGAAGCCGCTACCAGCGGTCCGCTCAAGGGCCTGTTGGCCTACACCGAGCTGCCCCATGCCAGCTGTGATTTCAACCATGACCCACATTCGGCGATTGTCGATGCGAGTCAGACCCGCGTGTCCGGCCCGAGGCTGGTGAACGTGCTGGCCTGGTTCGACAACGAGTGGGGTTTTGCCAACCGAATGATCGACGTTGCAGGGCATTACCTGAACGTGGTTCACCAAAAACCGTAAACCAGAGATTGTGATCCATGACCGTGTTGAAGATGACCGACCTCGATCTGCAAGGTCAGCGCGTACTGATCCGCGAAGACCTCAACGTCCCTGTCAAGGACGGTGTTGTCACCAGCGATGCGCGTATCCTGGCCTCGCTGCCGACCATCAAGCTGGCCCTGGAAAAAGGCGCCGCCGTGATGATCTGCTCGCACCTGGGTCGCCCGACCGAAGGCGAGTTCTCGGCCGAGAACAGCCTCAAGCCGGTCGCCGACTACCTGAGCAAAGCCTTGGGCCGTGATGTGCCGCTGGTGGCCGATTACCTGGACGGTGTCGAGGTCAAGTCCGGCGACATCGTGCTGTTCGAGAACGTGCGCTTCAACAAGGGCGAGAAAAACAATGCCGACGAGCTGGCGCACAAATATGCCGCGCTCTGCGACGTGTTCGTGATGGACGCCTTTGGTACCGCGCACCGCGCCGAGGGTTCGACCCACGGCGTGGCCAAGTTTGCCAAGGTCGCCGCTGCCGGGCCGCTGCTGGCGGCAGAACTGGATGCCCTGGGCAAGGCCCTGGGCGCGCCGGCCAAGCCGATGGCTGCCATCGTCGCCGGCTCCAAGGTTTCGACCAAGCTCGATGTACTGAACAGCCTGAGCCAGATCTGCGACCTGTTGATTGTCGGCGGCGGCATCGCCAACACCTTCCTGGCCGCTGCGGGTCACCCGGTGGGCAAGTCGCTCTACGAACCTGATCTGCTGGACACCGCCCGTGCCATCGCCGCCAAGGTCAATGTACCGTTGCCGGTCGACGTGGTGGTTGCCAAGGAATTTGCCGAAAGCGCTGTGGCCACTGTCAAGCCGATCGCCGACGTAGCCGCCGATGACATGATCCTGGATATCGGCCCGCAGACTGCGGCGAATTTCGCCGAGTTGCTGAAGTCGTCCCGGACCATCCTGTGGAACGGTCCGGTGGGTGTTTTCGAATTCGACCAGTTCGGCAATGGCACTCAGGTGCTGGCCCAGGCCATCGCCGACAGCGCGGCATTCTCCATTGCCGGTGGCGGTGACACCCTGGCGGCCATCGACAAATATGGTGTTGCTTCGGATATTTCCTATATCTCTACCGGTGGCGGTGCCTTCCTCGAATTCGTCGAAGGCAAGGTACTGCCGGCCGTGGAAGTGCTGGAAAAGCGCGCCAGGGCCTGAGGTGGCATAGGCCGTTGAAAGGGAGTTTTCATATGGTCAGGCTATTCGTGCTGCTGATCCTGGTGGGGGTGTTGGCCGGTTGTGCCAGCACGCCCGAGGTCGGGCCGGCGACTGAGGGCGCTCCGGCTGACGGCAAAGGTTGTTACCAGGCCGATTGGCAGGCGCAAACCGCGCCGGTGCTGAACGGGCGCCTGGGGCCGGACGGACTGGAAAAATACGACGCATCGTCCGGGGCTCGGGAACAGGGTTGCCCTTGACGGGTCAGATTCACTACAGGCAGTACTGGCGGCCAGGGCCGTCAGTCGAGGAACCGGCATGAAAGGCTTTATTGCCCTCGCTTCACTGGCGCTGCTTGGCGGTTGCGCCAGCTTCAACCTGTCCTCCTCGACATCGCCGACGGATAACTGGACCCGCTGGGTCTGCGACAGTCAGGCGCAGGTGTTCTGGCGTTACGCCGACAGCGCGGGCAAGTCGGTCGACGTGCGCCTCGGCGGTGCCGAGCAGGTGTACCGTTTGAAACCCGAGGTCGGCGCGGTCGACAGCGGCGTGCTGTATAGCGACAACGTGTTGGCATTTCATAAAAAAGATGATGAGGGCCTGGTCTACTGGGTCGCCACCAACGATTTGATCGGTCGAGCCTGTAAGGCCCCTGATCGGCAATAACTTGAATAGCAGCCGCCGCTCCGGCAGGCTTGCACGATTAACGACCCTCGTCCGGGAGAGACATACACAATGGCACTTATCAGCATGCGCCAGATGCTGGACCACGCAGCCGAGTACGGCTACGGCGTTCCAGCCTTCAACGTCAACAACCTTGAGCAGATGCGCGCCATCATGGAAGCTGCTGACAAGACTGACTCTCCGGTGATCGTCCAGGCTTCCGCCGGCGCCCGCAAATACGCTGGCGCGCCGTTCCTGCGGCACTTGATCCTGGCGGCTATCGAAGAGTTCCCGCACATTCCGGTGTGCATGCACCAGGACCACGGCACTAGCCCGGACGTCTGCCAGCGCTCCATCCAACTGGGCTTCAGCTCGGTCATGATGGACGGCTCTCTCGGCGAAGATGGCAAGACCCCAACCGACTACGAGTACAACGTCCGTGTCACCCAGCAAACCGTGGCCATGGCTCACGCCTGTGGTGTGTCGGTAGAGGGCGAATTGGGCTGTCTGGGCTCGCTGGAAACCGGCATGGCCGGTGAAGAAGACGGTATCGGCGCCGAAGGCGTGTTGGACCACAGCCAGATGCTGACGGACCCGGAAGAAGCTGCCGACTTCGTCAAGAAGACCCAGGTCGATGCGTTGGCCATCGCCATCGGCACCAGTCACGGCGCCTACAAATTCACCAAGCCGCCGACCGGTGACGTGCTGGCGATCGACCGTATCAAGGAAATCCACAAGCGCATCCCCAACACTCACCTGGTGATGCACGGTTCGTCTTCAGTGCCCCAGGAGTGGTTGGCGATCATCAACCAGTATGGTGGTGACATCAAGGAAACCTACGGCGTGCCAGTCGAGGAAATCGTCGAAGGTATCAAGCACGGCGTACGTAAGGTCAACATCGACACTGACCTGCGCCTGGCGTCCACCGGGGCGATGCGGCGCCTGATGGCCACCCATCCGAGCGAGTTCGACCCGCGCAAATTCTTCGGCGCCACCGTGACCGCCATGCGCGATGTGTGCATTGCCCGTTACGAAGCTTTCGGCACTGCTGGCAACGCCTCCAGGATCAAGCCGATCTCCCTAGAAGCGATGTTCCAGCGCTACCTCAAAGGTGAGTTGAACGCTAAGGTCAATTAAGCCATTTCCGGGTTTATGAAAAAGCCGTCGCAAGACGGTTTTTTTATTCGCGTCAATTGATCTGGCGGATGCAAAGTGTCCGCCAGATCTATTCCAGGTTGTGGTGATCCTTCTTTTGTCCGACCTGTGGCGAACGAAAGGAATGGCCCCGCCAGACATCGCCCACGTACACCTCTACCGCGGGATCGACGGCGATCCAGCGCCAGGCCCGAATATGGGTTGGATGATAGGCCGGCTTGTGTTCCGACTCCTTGATTTCGCTCACATAGAAACCACCGGTACTGGACGCCATCACCAAGGCCCATTTCATATCTGCCTCCGTCTGTCGTTGATACTCGATTCTGGAAAATATGACCGACAGCGTGTGCCCTTCATGCGACAAAATCGTTGAACCGGGTCATGCGCCAATACCTCGGCAACCGGCGCCTCTTTCTCAACGATGACCCGATGGCCCACTGATCGGCATCGGTGCCCATGAATATAATGTCACGGTGTCTGGGCTCCAGTCGGGGAGCGCTTCATGCCTTTACCAGCTTGAATTTCTGGTTTTTCGTTCCCCCATAAGTGTAAGCGATAATGTTGGTATTTTCCGCCGTGTTAGATCCATTAACGTCTAGCACTTTGCCGTTGCTTTTGTTTTCGATATAGAAGAGTTGGGTCCCCGCTTTCTTCAACGTCCAAAATTGTCGTGTATCGAGTGTCATGGGGGCGGCAACGACATTATCGCCGCTGGGCTCCAGTACCCGACTCTGGTTCTTTCCATTGATAATCAAATACCCTTGCTTGATATGATCGAAATGGAATTCCCAGGTGGACTCGGGGGCCGGGTTGTCACGATACAGTTTGACATTGTGGGCGCGGTTGCCATCAGCGCTGAGTGCCATATCCACCAGCATTGAGCTAGTTAGATCCGTGTAGATTTTATAAAGGCCATTATCTATCCTTTCAGCGCCTCCGGGGGCACCCAATGCCTGTTCGGGAATTTCAGTGTCGCGAGGAGTAGTTTCATCTTCCATGCTGACATTCCTTTTGCAAGTTTCGATCTGCGGGCATAGTGCCCAGGGGACGAGCACCCTTTATGAAGAGTGGCGCTTAGACCGGCCGACAGGCAAAAGGCACGCCTGATGAGGGTTGCTGATTATATTGGTGGGGTTGTGTAAGTTGGTCTACTGTCAGAAGTGACAGGTTTATAGACGGTTTCCGAATAGTAAATAGCCGCAGAAAGCATAAAACGATATTTCATGGGCGTAGTAGAAGAGGATGATCTAGAGAGTAGTGTTAAATAATATAATAAACTGTCAAATATGACAGTAGTCGATGAGTTGTTGCCCAGGCACTCTGTAATTCCAGGTCTCGATAGAGGAGTAAACCGTTATGAGCAGCAAAGACAAGAAAGTCGATATCAAGCCCAAAGGCCCGGCGCCCTTCAAGGTACCGCCTGTCGTAGTGCCGCCTGCCGAAGTGACACCAAAACCCAAGGGGCAAGCCCCTGTCACCACCAAGCCCTGATGCGGCGTCTGTCATTCAGCCCCGATTTGAAGTTCGGGGCCATTGGCCGGCGCCCGGCGAATACGCCCTCAACTCTTCTGGTGTTCGATAATCAGTTTGTAGAACGTCACCATTCCGCCTTCGCTGGTATACCCGGTGTTGTCCTGTACATAGACCCCGGCTTTGAAGTACAGCGGCTTGTCGCGCCAGGTGTTGCCGACCTGGGTGTACCACGCCGCGCCGGCGGCATGCACGCTCAAGGCGCCGCCGGGGCTGAGGTGAATCAGGTAGGTAAAGCTTTTATCCAGCGCCACGTTGTCGGCGATCTGGATGACGCGGCCTTCGCTGTCGTCCGGATTACTGCGGATTTTCACCACGATAATCCCGGTCTGGCGGCTGTCGCTGTATTGGTACTCGACCTTGAGCATGGGCTTGGTGCTATTGTATGAATGGATCTGGCCGATAACGATCTTGCCCGATGACGGTACCTGGTTCACCGCCAGGGCTGCGCGCAGGTAATTGTTGGCTTCGCCGTAGAGCCAGTTGTGCACGCTTCCGTCAGCGTAGGTTTCCCGTAGCTCGCTACGTGGGTAAATCGCGTTTTGGGTCTTGGAGCCGGTTACGGGCGACCAGAAGAACAAGGTGCCGGTGTCTGAGTGAAAGTACTGATTCTTGAAACCTTCTACTAATTTAGGCGTGTCGATGGTCTCGGGTGGTGTACCGACAGGTACGCTAAGATTCCAGGTCGTCAGATCGATCATGGTGGTGTCTCCCGTGTAAAACGTAATACGCACGGGCATAGGCATATCATCTGAGAAAATTCAGACAAACTGCTTTAGCCTGGAGGTTTGAACACTCTTTATACGGGGTGAAAGCTGGTTTGTTAACGTCAGATCGGCGAACGGCTGACGCCAAAACACCGACGAAATGTGCAGAGCCCGGCGGGCTTCGACTTGCACCAATAACCGTTGGTCGGATTAGCAAAATGCTATTGCTGTGTGGCGGTGAAAATCACCTCCGTCGATTGAATGCCCGAATCATTTTCATCGACCGTTAGTCGGGATATCGACACTGGTTGTGAATGGTGGCGCAATGGTCACTGCTTTTTGCGCGAACCCGAACTAGAGTTGTCCTTGTCAATTATCCGGTTTTCTGTCTGACCTCCGGTAGAGTTCCCTGAACATAGAGGAGCAGCATGGATTGCGCGCAAGTTAAGGCTGGTGATAGCAATTCTGTCCTTTTGGTGGTCGATGACTATCCTGAAAACCTGCTCAGCATGCGAGCGTTACTGGAGCGCCAGGACTGGCAGGTGGTCACGGCGGCTTCCGGTATCGAAGCGCTGACTGTGCTGCTTGAGCAGGAGATCGATCTGGTATTGCTGGATGTGCAGATGCCCGGCATGGACGGTTTTGAAGTCGCTCGCCTGATGCGCGGCAGCCAGCGTACTCGCCTGACTCCGATTATCTTCCTCACCGCCAATGAGCAGTCCCTGGATGCCGTGATCAAGGGCTATGCCAGTGGTGCGGTGGACTATCTGTTCAAACCCTTCAACCCGGATATCCTCAGGCCCAAGGTTCAGGCGCTGCTTGAACAGCAGCGCAATCGTCGGGCCTTGCAGCAATTGACCCGTGATCTGGAAGCGGCCCGAGCCTTCAATGCGTCGGTGCTGGAGAATGCCGCGGAAGGCATTCTGGTGGTCAATGATGAAGGCAATATCGGTTTTGCCAACCCGGCGATTTCCCGTCTGCTCAACGCACCTCTGGCGTTGTTGATTGGGATGCCGTTCCTGAATTTCCTGCAGCAACCACACTTTCCCGAATGGCTGAACTGCCCGTTGCACGAAGGTTATCGCAAGGGGGAAATCTATCGCCTGCACGACGCGCTGCTGCGCACCAGCGATGGAAAATCGCTGCCGGTGGCTATGTCCTGTGCGCCGTTGCCGGCGGATCAGCGAGCGATGGTGGTCACCGTGCTCGACATGTCGGTGGTGCATCATCTGCATCAACAACTGGAATTCCAGGCGGTGACCGATCCATTGACTGGCCTGCTCAACCGTCGAGGATTTTACCGGACTGCGGAAAACACCCTGTTGCGTTGCGACCCCAGTCGCAAGTCGCTGGTGTTGATGTATCTGGACCTCGACAGCTTCAAACGGGTCAACGACTCCCTCGGGCACGAAGCCGGCGATCGCGTGCTGCGTTGGGTTTCGGAGCAATTGAAGGTCTGTCTCAAGCCCTTCGATATCGTGGCGCGCATGGGCGGTGACGAATTCACCACGTTGCTCGATCTGGAGCGCCCGGAGCAGGCGGCGAAGGTCGCGGAAAGATTGATCGAGCGGGTGTCGATCCGTCAGCAGATCGACGGCATGGACATGACTCTGGGAGTCAGCATCGGTATCGCCACCTTTCCCGATTGCGGTGCCAACCTTGATGGCCTGTTGCGAGCGGCGGACATTGCCATGTATGAGGCCAAACGCGCCGGGCGCCAGCAATATCGCTACTACGATCATGAGATGAACGGACGGGCCCGTTCACGGTTGATGCTCGAGGAAAGTGTTCGTTCGGCTATCGAGGGCCAGGAATTCAAAATGGTCTATCAGCCTCAGGTGTCCCTGGAGGATGGCCGGCTGCGTGGCTTCGAAGCCCTGTTGCGCTGGCATCATCCCAGTGTCGGCGATGTGCCGCCGGGATTGTTCCTGCCGTTGCTGGAGGAGGTCCGCTTGATCAGCCGCCTGGGCAGTTGGATCTATCGCCAGGCGGCGACCCAGCGCCATGCCTGGAACGGAGTGTTCGCCGATGAGCTGGTGTTGAGTGTGAGCCTGAGTGCCACGCAGTTCTGTATGTCGAATCTGGTCGAGGAACTGCAGGAAGTGATCGAGCGCCACGACCTGCGCCCCAGCCAGCTTGAGGTAGAGGTCACCGAGGCGGCGCTGATGCATGATTTCGAGGCCTCGCGCAAACAGTTGCGGCGGATTCGCGCGTTGGGCATGCGGGTGGCCCTGGATGATTTCGGCTCCGGTCATTGTTCACTGAATCACCTGCGGGATCTGGAGTTGGACACCCTCAAGCTCGACCGCCACCTGATCGCCAAGATTCTCGACTCGCCACGGGATGCGGCACTGGCGCGTAGCGTGATCGAACTGTGCCAGCAGTTCGGCCTGCTGGTGATCGCCGAAGGGGTGGAGACCCTGGAGCAGTCGCAGTGGCTGAAAGCCAATGGCTGTCCCTTTGTCCAGGGCTTCCTGGTCGCCCGCCCACTGACCGCCAAGGATGCCAGTGGATTCGGTCCGGTATTCGACTGGAGCGCATTGGGCAGTTGAATTCGCTACACTGCCGGCCTTGTTCAATGCACGTAACGGCCTTCCATGACCGCGCTGAAATACCTTCAAGCCTATCCCACGTCCTTGCAGGACTCGGTGCGCCAGATGATCGCCCAGGACAAGCTGGGCGCCTATCTGGGCCAGCGTTATCCCGACCGACATGCGGTGCAGAGCGACAAGGCACTGTACAGCTACGTCCTGGCCTTGAAGCAGGAGCACTTGCGCAATGCCCCGACCCTCGACAAGGTGCTGTTCGATAATCGCCTGGATCTGACCCATCGCGCCCTTGGCTTGCACACGGCGACCTCGCGGGTGCAGGGTGGCAGGCTTAAGGCCAAGAAAGAGATTCGCATCGCTGCGCTGTTCAAGGCGGCGGCGCCCGAGTTTCTCAAGATGATCGTGGTGCACGAGTTGGCGCATCTCAAGGAAAGCGATCACAACAAGGCGTTCTACCAGTTGTGCGAATACATGCAGCCGGGGTATCACCAGTTGGAGTTCGACCTACGGATCTATCTGACCTGGCGAGATCTTCAAGGCAAGGCCATTGTGGCCGATTAAGCGACCGATAAGGGTTTTCGGATGGATGTCAGCAAGACCAAGAGCAGTTTCTATCGCCGGCTGTATGTGGCTTGGTTGATCGATAGCGGGGTCGCCTGTAGCGTGCCGATGTTGACCGAAGCGACCGGCATGCCGCGGCGCACCGCCCAGGACACCATCGTGGCCTTGGCGGACCTGGATATTCTCTGTGAGTTCGAGCAGGAAGAGGGCGCCCGCAATCATGCCGGGCGCTACCGGATCCATAGTTGGGGGGCGATCGACAAGACCTGGGTCGAGCGCAACCTGGCGTCGATCAAGCAGGTGCTGGGGTACCCCTGAACGGTCTCAGGCTTTGCGCATGCCGATGTGCGGGATGTCATCTTCCAGATACGCCTCGCCCACCACAGCGAAGCCATAGCGCGCGTAGTAGTCCTGTAGATGGGCCTGGGCCGAGAGGTAGATCGGCTGTTCCGGCCACCGCTTTGCGGCGTGCTTGAGCGCCTGCGTCATCAATTCATGCCCCAGCCCGAGTCCCCGGGCCTGCGGTGCGATCACTACTCGCCCGATCACCACGTCGCCACCAGGCGATGGCGGGTCGAGCAAGCGCAGGTAGGCCGTCAGCCGATCATCCTGCCAACCCATCAAATGACAGGTGTCTCCCTCCAGGTCGAGTCCGTCGACTTCCTGGTAGGGACATTTTTGCTCGACCACGAAGACCTCGGTACGCAGTCGCAGGACGGCGTAGAGTTGCTCCTTACCCAGGTCGCTGTGGTGTTTGCAGATCCAGTCGGTTGTCATAGTGCTCAGCCTGATGCCAATATCCAGTACCGATACTAAGCCGGTTACCTCGCGGAACCAACCACCGCTCGCTAGGGAGCATAAATGGGCCGCTGGGTCATTTTTTGAATGACGGTCAAATGAGATGATTGATTTTGCTCGGTCTCGTCATCTTTGGGTAATCTGCTTTGCAGGGCATTTGTCGCGGCGCCGATGAGCTAATGTTAGGAACTGGGAGATGGCCAGTTGCCTTCGCCCGGCCCCTGGGCTTCGGTTCACTGCACAGGGCAGACCCGCCCGCTAAGGATTTTTTGGCATGTCGCGACTGCTTCGAGCGTTTGCTTTGCTTGGATGGCTGCTGCTGACACAGAGCGCTACTGCGGAAAAATTGCGCCTGGTGGCCGATACTTGGCCGCCGTTCACCGACGCGACCCTGGTCAATGGCGGGCTGGCAACCGATATCGTCAGCACGGCCCTGGCCCGCGCCGGTTACGCCAGCGACTTCGAGCAGGTACCTTGGGCGCGAGCCCTCAAAGGGCTTGGCGAAGGGCGTTATGATGTGCTGATCAATGCCTGGTACTCCAAGGACAGAACCTTGCTGGGACAGTTCTCGAGCGAGTACCTGCTCAACCGCGTGCGTTTTCTCAAGCGCAAGGACTCGTCCATCACCTACGACACCCTGCGGCAACTGCATGAGTTTCCGGTTGCGGTGGTGCGTGACTATGCCTATTCCCGGGACTTCGAGGCGGACGCCCAGTTGCAGAAGATTCCAGTGCACAACTTCTCCATGGCTGTGCGCATGCTAGCGGCGGGGCGCGTGAAGCTGACCCTGGAGGACGAGTATGTGGCGCGTTATTACCTGAAAAGCGAAACACCACGGGTGCGCGCTGCAGTGGAGTTTTTGCCCAAGCCGCTGAGCGAGAACAGCCTGCATATCCTGGTCAGCCTGAAGAACCCGAGGCATGAACAGATCGTGGCGAACTTCGATCGTGAGATCGCCGCGATGAAGGCCGATGGTAGTTACGAGCACCTGCTCAAGCTGCATGGCATGTAAGGTTGGGCAAACACAGCCTGGATCAAGCTGGCTCTCACCGTTTTCGGCTATCTCAGTTCAGCCTTGCTCGGGTGCCTTGATCAAGTGCGCCGCCAGTGTGCGCAACGGCCCCAACTGACGACAGATCAATGCCAGTTGCGTCTGCACCAGTCGCTGTATCTCGTCAGTCTCGTCCGTCATCTGTTCCAGCTCGTTGGCCAGGGCCTCCTCGGCATCGCTGTGGATCTCGATGGCAGTCTTGTTCGCCAGCCCAATGGCAATCTGCTCGATGCTGGCGGCCAATGTCGCCCCGGCGCTGTCGAGCAAATGCTCGCGGACTTGCGCTGGCAGCTGGTTTTCCCGGTGTGCGCCAAGCCCCGAGAGATAGCTGAGCAAGGTATGCGAGAGCACCAGGAAACGAAAGCCGACATCGGCTTCCTTACGAAAATGCCCAGGTTCCATCAGCATGTTCGCCAGGGTGGTCGACAGCGCCGCGTCGGCGTTGTGCGCATTGCGCCGGGCGAGACGATAGGCCAGGTCGTCGACCTTGCCGTGGGCGTATTGCTGCATGATCTGGCGCAGGTACAAGCTGTTACAGCTCAGGGTATTGGCCAGTACCTTGTTCAGGCGCCGGCCCTGCCAGTCCGGTAGGAACAGAAATACCGCTAGACCTGCGATCAGGGCGCCGAGCAGGGTATCCATCAGGCGCGGCAGGAACAGGCCGTAGCCGTCACCCACCTGGTTGAAACAGAACAGCACCGTCAGGGTCATGGCGGCGGTTGCCAGCGTGTAGCGCGTGGTGCGGTTGATAAAGAATGTCACCCCGGCGACGATGGTGAACAGGGCTTGGATCAACGGGCTCGGGAACAGATCAAACAGCGCCCAGGCGGCGGTCAGGCCGATGCCGGTGCCGATGATCCGCTGGCCCAGCTTGCGTCGGGTCGCGCCGTAGTTCGGCTGGCAGACGAACAGTGTGGTGAGGATGATCCAGTAGCCCTGGGACGGATGCACCAGGTGTACCATGCCGTAGCCGATACTCAGGGCCAGCGGCAGACGCAGGGCGTGGCGGAACAGCAGCGAAGTCGGGGTCAGTTGGGTACGCAGGCGCGTCAGCACGTCCTTGAAGTTGCGCGGCGAGCGGTCCAGCAGGCTACTGTCAGTGGCGTCGGCCAGGTTTTCGGGGTTGCTGGCGTCGCTGAGCAGGCGGTCCAGGGTGCTGAGGTTGGCGGCCAGGGCTCGTAGCGAGCGCAACAGGCCGCGCCAGGCCGGATTGCTCTGGATGCGCAGGTGTTCCATCGAGGCGTGCAGGTCGCCCAGGGCTTCGGCGAAGCTGGCGTCGTAGACGAACGGCTGACGCAACTGGATCGATTCCGCCAATGCCTGGCAAGCCTTGCCCTGCTGACGCAGCAGGCGCTGGCAGCGAAACAGCACATCACTATGAAAAAAGGCTTCGGCCAGGGCGTTATACGGGTAGTGTGAGGAGCTGGCGCGTTCGTGGATATCCTGAGCGAGGAAATACAGCTTCAGGTAGCGACTGACCTTCGAGCCCGGCCGACCGTTGCCGACCCGGTGCAGAATGATTTCCTTGGCGGTGTTCAGCGCCGCGACCACCCGACCGTTTTGCCGGGCCAGCTCCAGGCGCCGAGCCTCGACGTCCATCTGGCGGATCGGTTCGAACAGCGACGACTTGAGCTTGAGGTAATGGCCCAGTTCGCGGAACAGCTTCGCCAGGCTCTGTTGCACCGGCTGGTTGGAAAACAGCGCTTGCCACAGCACCGAGAGCAGGCCGTACCAGCCGGCACCGGCTACCAGCAGCAAGGGTTCATGCCAGAGGTTGTTGACTTCGCCACCGCGCGAATCCACCCCGATCATGGTGTAGACCGAGAGAATCAGCGTCGCCGAGGCAATCGCCCCATAGCGTTCGCCCAGGGCGCCGAGCATGGTCAGGCCGAAGGCCGCCAGAGCCATGGCCGCGACGAATACCAACGGATAAGGGAACAGCAGCTCGACCGAAAACGCCGCGACGCTGAAACACACCAGCGTCACCGCCAGGGCGTTGAGACGGCCTTGCCAACTGTCGTCGGTCTCGGCCAGGGCGCTGGCGATGACCCCGAGGAACAATGGGATCAGCAGCTTCATTTCGTTCTGGAACCAGCACAGGGCCATGATGCCGGTCAGGGCGATGAACACCCGAACGCTATAACTGAATTTATCCAATGCCCAGAGACGGCGCAGGGACTGGTTGAACGAAGTCGATGCCATGAAGGAGTGAGAGCCTGCTAAGCGATGGATCTAAATTGCGGGAGTTCGCGCGGCGTTGCAATGGTGCGGTGCTCATCTCCAGAAAAAAATTATTCGGTGATCGAGTGGCATGTCAGACGAATTGCGCGGCCGCGTAGCCCGACGCCCAGGCCCACTGGAAATTGAAACCGCCGAGATGGCCGCTGACATCCAGCACTTCGCCGATAAAATACAGGCCAGGGGTTTTCAGCGACTCCATGGTCTTGGACGAGACTTCACGGGTGTCGATTCCGCCGAGGGTCACTTCGGCGGTGCGATAGCCTTCGGTGCCGGCGGGGACCACCTGCCAGTCGCCGAGCTTGCCCGCGACCTCGGCCAGTTCCGCTGGGGTGTACTGTTTCATGGGCTTGGAGACGAACCAGTGTTCGGCCAGCAGGTTGGCCATCTTCTTGGTGAACAGTTCGCCGAGCAGGGTTTTCAGCTCGCTGTTGGGCCGTTCGGTCTGTTGCTGTTGCAACCATTGCAGGGCGTCGTGGTCCGCCAGCAAGTTGATGTGCACGGTATCACCGGGTTGCCAGAACGAGGAAATCTGCAGGATCGCCGGACCGCTGAGGCCGCGATGAGTGAACAGGATATTTTCCCGGAAACTCTGGTCATTGCAGCTCACCAGGCAATCCACTGACGTCCCGGACAGCTCGCTGCACAATGCCTTGAGTTGATCGGTGATGGTGAACGGCACCAGGCCGGCGCGGGTTGGCAACAATCGGTGGCCGAACTGCTTGGCCACCTGATAGCCGAACCCGCTGGCGCCGAGGGTCGGAATCGACAGGCCACCAGTAGCGATGACCAGGGATTGGCAGCTGATCTGGCCGAGGGTGGTTTGCAGCAGATAGCCGCTTTCGAGTTTCTCGATGTGCTGGATTGAGGTGTTCAGGCGCAGATTGACGCCGGCCTGCTCGCATTCATCCAGGAGTATGTCGAGAATGTCGTTGGACTTGTTGTCGCAGAACAATTGGCCGAGTTTTTTCTCGTGATAGGGCACGCCGTGCTTGGCCACCATCGCGATGAAATCCCACTGGGTGTAGCGAGCCAGGGCCGACTTGCAGAAGTGCGGATTCTGCGAGAGAAAATTGCCGGGCTCGGTGTACAGGTTGGTGAAGTTGCAGCGCCCGCCGCCGGACATCAGGATTTTCTTCCCGGCCTTGTTGGCATGGTCGATCAGCATCACCTGGCGCCCACGGGCGGCGGCGGTAAAGGCGCACATCAGGCCGGCGGCACCGGCGCCGATGATCACAACTTCAGTAGCGGGCACAACGATGTCCTCTTTCAGAGAATCCGCACGCGCAGCGAGCGACCCTTGATCTTGCCGTCGTTCAGGCGTTGCAAGGCCTGCTTGGCAACACCGCGTTCTACCGCCACATAGGCCTGGAAATCGAAGATCGCGATCTTGCCGACTTGGGCGCCGGGAATCCCAGCGTCGCCGGTCAGGGCGCCGAGGATATCGCCCGGACGCACCTTGTCTTTGCGCCCGGCGGCGATGCACAGGGTGCTCATGGCCGGCAGCAACGGACCGCCGCCCTGGGACTTGAGGTTGTCGAGCTGGTCCCAGTTCAACGGCGATTTCTGCACCTCCTCGATAGCCCGTGCGCGCAGGCTTTCGGACGGCGCTACCAGGCTGATCGCCAGGCCGGTCTCGCCCGCCCGCCCGGTACGACCGACGCGGTGGATATGCATCTGCGAATCACGCGCCAGCTCGACGTTGATCACCATGTCCAGCGCATCGATATCCAGGCCGCGCGCCGCCACGTCGGTGGCCACCAGCACGCAGATGCTGCGGTTGGCGAACATCGCCAGGACTTGATCGCGGTCGCGCTGTTCCAGGTCGCCGTGCAGGGCCACGGCGGATACGCCCTTGGCGGTCAGGGTGTCGACGGTTTCCTGGACCTGCTGCTTGGTGAAGCAGAACGCCACGCAGGAGGCTGGGCGGAAATGGTTAAGCACCTTGAGCACCGCGTCCATGCGATCTTCCGGGGCAATCTCGTAGAAGCGCTGTTCGATCTGGCTGTCGGCATGCAGTGCCTCGGCCTTGACCTGCTGTGGGTTGCGCATGAATTTGGCGGCCAACTGCTTGATGCTCACCGGGTAGGTGGCGGAGAACAACAAGGTCTGTCGGCGCTCGGGAAGTTGGGCGATGATTTCCTCGATGGCGTCGTAGAAACCCATGTCGAGCATGCGGTCGGCTTCGTCGAGCACCAGGGTGTTGAGGCCGTGCAGGACCAGCGAGCCCTTGCGCAGATGCTGCTGGATGCGCCCTGGGGTGCCGACGATGATATGCGTGCCGTGTTCCAATGAAGCGATCTGCGGACCTAAGGCCACACCGCCGCAAAGAGTCAGCACCTTGATATTGTCTTCGGCGCGTGCCAGGCGGCGGATTTCCTTGGCGACCTGGTCGGCGAGTTCGCGGGTCGGGCAGATCACCAGGGCTTGGCAGCCATAGAAGCGCGGATTGATCGGGTTCAGTAGGCCGATGCCGAAGGCGGCGGTCTTGCCGCTGCCGGTCTTGGCCTGGGCGATCAGATCCATGCCCTTGAGAATCACCGGTAAGCTCTGCGCCTGAATCGGCGTCATCTGGGCGTAACCGAGGGAGTCGAGGTTAGCCAACATGGCAGCGGACAGGGGCAACGAGTTAAAAGCGGTGGCGATGGTGGTCACGGGACAAGCCTGCAAAACAAAATGTCGCGCAGTGTATCAGCCCTGGCCGGCGGTGCTGCAAATTCTGGATGAAAAGTAGCCAGAGAGTGTCGCCGCCGAGCCTGTTCAGGGCGGACACGCATCTGAGTGCGGCGTTTCGACACACCGGCTCGCCACAATGAGTGTCAATGCTCGATATGTACCTCGACCGATTTCGGCCGCTTGCCGTCCTGATGCGACAGTTGCAGGAAGATCGCCGACGCCAGCATCGCCATGCTGCCCACGGTGAGGAACGTCAGTTGGAAGGCGCCGAGCATCGTGTCCACGCCGTCGTTACCCACGGCCGCGGTAAAGCCGCCGAGCAGGGCACCGGCGCAGGCCACGCCGAGACTCAAGGACAGTTGCGCGACCACCGACAGCAGGCTGTTGCCGCTGCTGGCGGCGGCGTCGTCGAGGTCGATCAGGGTCACGGTGTTCATCGCGGTGAATTGCAGCGAGTTGATCGCCCCGGCAATCGCCAGCATGGCCAGTAGCAGCGGATACGGCGTGTGCTCGGAGACCAGGCCCAAGGCCGCGAGCATGATGCCCAGCGCCAGGGTGTTGCCGGTCAGCACGATGCGGTAGCCAAGGCGCTCGATCAGTGGCCGGGCAATCGACTTGGTGAGCATCGCCGCTGCCGCCAGGGGCAGCATGCTCATTCCGGCCTGGGACGGCGAATAACCCAGAGCCACCTGCAGTAGCAACGGCACCAGGAACGGCAGGGCGCCGCTACCCAGGCGGGCGAACAAGTTGCCGAGGATGCCCACCGCGAAGGTCCGAGTCTTGAACAACGAGGGGGCAAACAACGGGTTGTCGATATGTCCGGCGCGCAGCCAGTAAGCCGCCAGGCAGGCCAAGCCGGCGAACAGCAGCAACATCACCCGTAGGTGCGGCAGTTGCAGCTCGCCCAGGCCCTCCATAGCGATGGTGATTAGCAACATCGCCGCGCCGAACAACAGGAAACCGATACCGTCGAAGCGCGTAGGCTCGCCGCCGCGCAGGTCGGGAATCAATTTCCACACCGCATAACAGCCCACCAGGCCCACCGGCAGATTGATCAGGAAGATCCAGTGCCAGGTCAGGAATTGCACCATCCAGCCGCCCAGGGTCGGGCCGATCAACGGGCCGAGCAGGCTGGGGACGGCGATGAAACCCATGATCCGCACCAGCTCCGAACGTGGGTAGGCACGCAACACCAACAACCTGCCCACCGGCAGCATCAGCGAGCCGCCCAAACCCTGGATCACCCGTGCGCCCACCAGCATGTCGAGGGAACTCGACAGGGCACACAGCAGCGACCCGAGGCTGAACAGCAGGATCGCGCAGAAGAACACCCGCTTGGTGCCGAAACGGTCGCAAAGCCACCCCGAGGCCGGAATCAGTAATGCCACGGTGAGCATGTAGGCAATCACCACACCCTGCATACGCAACGGATTTTCCGCCAGGTCGAGGGCCATGGACGGCAGGGCGGTGTTGAGGATGGTCCCATCGAGGGACTGCATGAAGAAGGCGATGGCCACCACCCAGGGCAGCCCGCGAGCGGTTGTTGTATCCAGCGGGGCACGGTGGGGCATGGGCAGCTCTTTTGTTAGCTGGCTATAGGGCCGATTATGCCTGATCGGTTTGGGCCTGGGCGCTCCGGCAAGGTTCTATTTGATCCTTCGACAGCAGAAAACCGAGCAGGGCTCGATGAACGTTGTCGGCTGCCACCCGCGACTCCAGGTCGAGCAGGTGGCCAGTGTCCTCGGCCACTGAAAAACTGCAATGGGGGATGTGCTGCTGGAACTTCTGGGCGCCTTCGGCGGGGGTGTAGATATCCTTGGCGCCGTTGATGAAGTGTACTGGGGTGCGGATTGCGGACAGCGACCGCAGGTAGTTGCCGTCGCCCAGTTGCAGCACCTGGTCGATATGAAAGCGCGCCTGGCGGTATTCGGTGCTGGCCATGGCACTGAGGTGCTGGTGGTTGGTGGCCTTCAGGCGGGGAGGGAGAAAATGACCGACGGTGTCGTTGAGCAGATGGCCGATAGCCGACTTGTCGTCGACCTGGATCAGCTCGTGTACCCGCTGCACGTAAGCCAGCATCGGCGGGTTGAGGTCGGGGGCAAGGGCCATGATCACCGAACTCTGGATGCTGGGCGGATTCCTCGCCAGGGTCAACAGGCTGGAGATACCGCCCCACGAGGCCGACACCAGGTGATTGACCTCGAAGCGTTCCACCAGCGCCAGGAGCATTTCCACCTCGTCGTCCTTGGTCACCAATCCTGGATCGGGATTATAGGGCTGTGAGCGACCGGCGAAGGGCAGGTCGAACAGCAGCACGTTGAAGTGCTCGGCCAGGCATTTGCTGGTGCGAGCGAAGGACGAGGTGGTGGAGAGGGCGCCATTGACCAGCAGCGCGGTATTGCGCCGCGGATCGTCGCCGATGCGCTGGACATGAACGTTTAAATGCTTGAACAGATTGTTGATGACGAAGCTTCCTTGATTCATATCAAACTCCAGCAAAAACACCTTCGGCGAGTGAAAGAGGCGCAGCATTGAATGACGAAATCGCGGGTGAAGCCTGTTGACTTTATGATGAGGTCGAACGAAATGGTCGGTGTTAATGCTGCGCCGAATGAAGGGATATGTATAGCCCGCCAGGGTCTTACGGGACAACCGTCGGAACGGATGAGCCCCTTGATCGTTCCTCGCTTCGCAGGGTAACGATCAGTGCCGGGTTAGAGGGTCAGCGTCAGCTTGCGAACTAGCGCCCCCGGCAGCAGGCTCGACGCCGTCTGCCGCTGATCGTAGGTACTGGCCGACAATAGCAATTCGCGCTCCTGGGTCAGGGCTTCCAGTTGAGTACCCAGCAGGCTGTAGACGCTGTCGTCGAAGCGCATGGTGCTGACCGGCGCCTGGATCTCGCCGTTCTCCACCCAGAAAGTGGCGAAACGGGTCATGCCGGTCATGCGCCCGGCCGATTGGTCCGAGTAGTTCAGGTACCACAAGTTGCTGATATACAGGCCAGTGCCCAGTTTCTCCAGAACGTGCTGTTGCGCTAACTGCCCGGCCTTCATCTCCAGGGCGCTGGGGTATTCGCCACTGCCCGCGCCGTTGGCGGTCAGGCCGTATTCGGCGGCGCTGCGGGAGTTGATCATCTGCTCGTTGGCCGAGCCCTTGGCAACCAGCGACAGGTCGCCGCGCGGATAACCTTCGTTGGAAAACGCCGGGCTCAAGGAGCCGCTGACCTGCTCGTTCAACCAGACGAGCGGGTGGAACGAAGCTTCGTTGGCGTACAGCTTCTGCAGGGGACTGTGCTTGTTGGCGATGGCCTGGGCCGAGAAACCGCCCCAGCGGAGCATGCCCATGATTTCTTCCAGCGCCGCTGGCGCCAGGTACGCCCGGTACTCGCCGGGGGCGAGGGTACGCAATGGCCGCCCAAGAAACCCCAGTTGTTCGCGAGCCTGTTGGAGGCGCCGGGCGAAGGCGTCGCTGTCCCATTCATGGCCGGCATAGCTGGCTTTCACCGCCTGGCCGTTTTCGTGGAACAGGCTCCAATCGAAATTGAAACTATTGGCCTGATGCCAACCGAACGCCCCGTCGGAGCTGGCAAAACCTCGGCTGATGGGGCCGGCGGCATAGAAACCGACCAGATCCAGACCGGTCGCGGCGCGGCGTATCTCTTCCAGGACTCGGGCGGTGTCCGGCAGCGGTTGATTCTGCACATGGCGACTTTGCCAGGCGTCGTGATTGAGTAACAGGTACGGATCGGCGGACAACAACGGCAAGGTTTCGCGCAACTGTTGCAGGCCGTCGGACAGGCGCTGGCGATCCAGCTCCAGTTCACCGCAGAGGGTGATTTGCAGGTCCGCATGCCTTTGCGCATCGATCAGTTTGACGCTCAGCCTGGCTTGTCGCACCTGCCCGGCCTGGCGCACACGACCGTGGTTGAAGCGGATGAACTGCGAAGATTCGGCGGCATAACCCAGGGTGAATTGTTCCGTGTCCCGCAGATGCTCGCGCAAATCTTGCACCAGTGCCTGGAAGTGTTCCACCTGACTCAGTGACTGATCCATCAGGCATCTCCTCCAAACACGTCGACATGGCTGAATACACAGGCGGGCGAAGCGTGCCCGACGCGAATGATCTGATTGGGCTCGCCCTTGCCGCAGCTCGGCGTGCCCAGGACCTGGAAGGTGCTGGCATCGCCGACCGCGATGAGGTTGCGCCAGAACTGTGCGGAAATCGCCCGGTAGTTGGGGTTCTTGACCACGCCCTTGAGTTCGCCGTTTTCGATCAACTGGCCCCATTCGCAGCCGAACTGGAATTTGTTGCGCGCATCGTCGATCGACCACGAGCGGTTGGTGGACATCAGGATGCCCTTCTCGATACCGCCGACCAACTGTCCGAAGGACTGGTCCCCCGGTTCGATATTCAGGTTCGCCATGCGGTCGATTGGCGGTCGGTTCCAACTGCTGGCGCGGCTGTTGGCGACGCCTTCCAGACCGCTGCGGAACTGCGACAGCGCGCCTCCCAGCGGTCGCAGCAACAAGCCTTGGCGGATCAGGAACTGTTTGCGGGCGGCGCTGCCGTCGTCGTCATGCCCGTAGCTGGCCAACTGTTCCGGGATCTGCGGATCGAAGGTCACGTTGAGTAGCGGCGAACCGTACTGCAGGTGACCGAAGTCACTGGCCTTGACGAAGCTGGTGCCGGCGTAATTGCGTTCGTCGCCGAGGATCCGGTCCAGCTCCAGCGGGTGACCGATGGATTCGTGGATCTGCAAGATCATCTGGTCCGGCGTCAGCAGCAGGTCGCGTGGACCCGACGGGGTGTTGGGGGCCAGCAGTAATTGCAGGGCCTGGTCGGCGATCCGCGCGCCGGCGCCGATCAGTCCGGAGCGATGGATCACCTCGGCGCTGCCTTGTTGGCCGAAGTTTTCGCGACCGAGGGTGCGGGTCTGGCTGTCCATGCCGTCGAAGGCGGTCACGCTCAGGCCTGGGAACACAAAACGTTGTGCCTGGCGCAACTGGGCCCCGGCGCTGTTGAGGTAGATCTGTTCGACATGGGTCACGCCGAGGCTGACTTCCCAGTTCACCAGGCGCTCGTCCCTGGGTACGGCGGCGGATTCGGCGGCGAGCAGGGCGTAGCAATCACTCAGCGAGGCGAAGGGTTGTTCAAGTTGTGGCGAGCAATAATCGCTGCGCTCGCTGGAGACGGCTTGCTCACGCAGGTCGAGCAGAGCGTGACCGGCAATCAGCCGGGCCTGCTCTTCGGCCCGTTGCAGAGCGGCCTGCAAGCCTTGTCGCGAGAGGTCGTTGGTGGCGGCATAGGCTTCGACACCGTTGACTCGCACGGTCAGCATCGCGCCTTCGTCGCGGCTCAGGCTGGGGGGCTCCGGGACGTTCTTGCGGACCGACAGGTATTGGCCGGACTCGCGAACATAACGCAGGGAAAAGAATTCAGCGCCCGTGCGCAAGGCAGCGAAGTGCTGCTTGAGCTGGGGGTGGAAGTCGAACATTGAGGAACCTCCCTGGAAATGGCAGCGGCGGCGACGAGGCACTTTAGGAGAGGCCCCAATGTCAGTCTGTCAGGAAAAGGCGATTTTGCGAACGACACAAACTTTGTAGAGGCCGGCTTGCCGGCTCCTACGAGGCAAGGTCTGGAGTTACAGCGGGCAACCCTTGGCCCGCAGAATCGCATCGAAACGATCCGGGTCCAGGGTGCCGGCTTCGATTGCCGCCAGGGTAGCTTTTTCCCGTGCCAGCAGGTCGTGGCAGCGGATCAGCAGTTCCGGCAGTTCGCTACGAGCCGCCGCGACCACGCCGTCACCGTCGCCGATCATCAGGTCACCTGGGGTTACTAGCATCCCGGCACAGGAAATCGGCACGTTGATTTCTCCACCACCATCGGTGCTCGGGCCACGGTGTACGCCACCGATGGCATAGGCCGGCAGCTCGCCGGTCTGCCATTCGTCGAGGTCGCGCAGGGCGCCGTTGATCACCACACCGACGATTCCGGCCTTGAGGGCCATGGCGCGCATGATGCCGCCGAACACGGCCCTGGTCAGGTCGGCGCTGCCGTCGATCACCAGCACATCGCCCGGACGAGCCATTTGCATGGCCTTGAGGATCATCAAGTTGTCGCCCGGACGCACGCGCACGGTCAAGGCATTACCCAGCATCGGGGTAGTGCCGTGGAAAGGCTTGAGGCCCAAGCCACCGACGTTGCGTCCCAGGCAGTCGCTGACGGCGGCGGCAGGGATCTTGCTGAATTCATTCAGCCATTTAGGATCGAGCGGTTCAGGATTCGGGTTGATCAGGTAGCCGGTAGGCCATTTGCTCGAAGAAACGACATCAAACATGGGGGAGCCTCGTGGCCAGCAATGTGGCGGTGTGTCGATTGGGGCGGGTGAAACGTTTGCGCGCCAATAGATTAGGCCTGCGCGAAGGTAGGAGCAAGGGTAGAACGATGGAGGATTGTTTACCTTGTTTGGTGGGAGTGGGCGTGATAGCCCTGTGGCGAGCGGCTCGGCGGAACGCCGCTCACCACAGGCAGGTTACTGCGCGATATGGCTCACTTCGCGCAGCGGCTGGCCACGCACCGGTTTCTGGCCGGCCACATAGTATTGCGCTTTGCTGCGCGGCAGCGGCTGGCGGCCACGGATCTTGTCGGCGATTTTCTCGGCGATCATGATCGTCGGCGCGTTCAGGTTGCCGGTGGTGATGATCGGCATGATCGAGGCATCGACCACGCGCAGGCCCTGCATGCCCTGCACGCGGCCCTGGCCGTCGACCACCGCCATCTCGTCGCTGCCCATCTTGCACGAGCAGGACGGGTGGAACGCGGTCTCGGCGTGCTCACGGACAAACTGGTCCAGTTGTTCGTCGGTCTGCACCTCGATGCCTGGGCTGATTTCGCGGCCACGGTAAGCGTCCAGTGCCGGCTGCTGCATGATTTCCCGAGTCAGGCGAATGCCGTCGCGGAACTCCTGCCAGTCCTGCTCGGTGGACATATAGTTGAACAGGATGCTCGGGTGCTGGCGCGGGTCCTTGGACTTGATCCGCACGCGACCACGACTGGGCGAGCGCATGGAGCCCATGTGCGCCTGGAAACCGTGTTCCTTGACGCCGTTGCTGCCGTTGTAATTGATCGCCACCGGCAGGAAGTGGTACTGGATGTTCGGCCATTCGAATTGTGCGCGGGTGCGGATAAAGCCACCCGCTTCGAATTGGTTGCTGGCGCCGATGCCGGTGCCGTTGAACAGCCATTGGGCACCGATAGCCGGCTGGTTCCACCACAGCAGCGAGGGGTACAGCGAGACCGGCTGGGTGCAGGCGTATTGCAGGTACAACTCCAGGTGATCCTGGAGGTTCTCGCCGACGCCTGGCAGGTCGTGGACCACTGGGATGTCCAGGCTTTCGAGCAACTGACGCGGGCCGACCCCGGAGCGCTGCAACAGTTGTGGCGAGGCGATCGCGCCGCTGCTGACGATGACTTCCTTGCGGGCACGGGCCTCGACCCGCTCCTCGGCGCTGCCCAGCAGGTACTGTACGCCTACCGCCCGTTTACCTTCGAAGAGGATCTTGTCGCTCAGGGCGTGGGTAACGATGGTCAGGGTCGAGCGCTGTCTGGCGGTGTCCAGGTAGCCACGGGCGGTGCTGGCGCGACGGCCGTTGGGCGTCACGGTGCGGTCCATTGGGCCGAAGCCTTCCTGCTGGTAGCCGTTGAGGTCGTCGGTCCGTGGATAACCGGCCTGTACGCCGGCTTCCACCATGGCGTGGAACAGCGGGTTGTTGCCGGCCTTGGGCGTGGTCACGCTGACCGGGCCGTCGCCGCCGTGGTAGTCGTTGGCGCCGATGTCGCGGGTTTCCGCCTTGCGAAAATACGGCAGGCAGTCGAGGTAGCTCCAGTCTTCCAGGCCGGGCAGCCTGGCCCAGCCGTCGTAGTCCAGGGCGTTGCCACGGATGTAGCACATGCCGTTGATCAGCGATGAGCCACCGAGGCCCTTGCCGCGACCGCACTCCATGCGACGACCGTCCATATGCGGTTCCGGATCGGTCTCGTAGGCCCAGTTGTAGCGCCGGCCTTGCAGTGGGAATGCCAGGGCGGCGGGCATCTGGGTGCGAAAGTCGAAACGATAGTCGGGACCGCCGGCTTCGAGCAGCAGGACCGTGACGCCTTCGTCTTCGGTCAGGCGGCTGGCCAGGGTGTTACCGGCCGAGCCGGCGCCGATGATGATGTAATCGAATTCTTGGGACATGACAGGTAGCCCTCGTGGAAGTGGATCGGGGCACAGGCCGCAGCGGTTCAAATGCGGCGAGGGGGCTGGTCGGAACTCCCCCTCGCCGCACAGGCCACTAGACCCGCGTCAGAGTCAGAACACCGAGGCGTAATCGCCCAGCTCGACCTGCACCGATTTGATCCGGGTGAAATTATTCAGCGAGCTGATGCCGTTCTCACGACCGACACCCGACTGCTTGTAACCGCCTACCGGCATCTTCGCGTCGGACTCGCCCCAGGCATTGATCCAGCAGATACCGGCTTGGAGCTGATGAATCACGCGGTGGGCGCGGTTCAGGTCGCGGGTGACCACACCGGCAGCCAGGCCGAAGTCGGTATCGTTGGCCCGGCGGATCACTTCATCTTCGGTCTCGTAGCTAAGAATGCTCATGACCGGGCCGAAGATTTCTTCGCGAACGATGGTCATCTCGTCAGTGCAGTCGGTGAACACGGTCGGCGCCACGTAGGCGCCGTTGGCGAACTCGCCGGCGCTCAGGCGTTCGCCACCGCACAGCAGGCGGGCGCCTTCTGCCTTGCCCTTGGCGATGTAGCCCAGCACGCTTTCCATGTGGGCGAAGCTGACCAGCGGACCGAAATTGGTGTTCTCGTCTTGTGGGTTACCGACGCGAATCCGTGCCACGCGCTCGGCGATCTTGGCTTCGAATGCGGTTTTCAGGTGGCTCGGCACGAACACGCGGGTGCCGTTGGTACAGACCTGGCCGGAGCTGTAGAAGTTGGCCATCATTGCCGTGTCGGCGGCGCGATCGAGGTCGGCGTCGTCGAAGATGATCAGTGGCGACTTGCCGCCCAGTTCCATGGTCACGTCCTTGAGCGACGAGCTGGATGCGCTGGCCATAACCTTCTTGCCAGTGTCGGTGCCACCGGTGAAGGAGACTTTCTCGATGCGCGGATGCTCGGTCAGCCAGGTCCCGACTTCACGGCCGCTGCCGGTGAGGACGTTGAACACACCGTCCGGAACGCCGGCTTCGGTGTAGATCTCGGCCAGTTTCAGGGTGGTCAGCGAGGTGACTTCGCTGGGTTTGAAGATCATCGCGTTGCCAGCCGCCAGCGCCGGCGCGGATTTCCACAGGGCAATCTGAATCGGGTAATTCCAGGCGCCGATACCGGCAACCACGCCCAGCGGCTCGCGACGGGTGTAGACGAATGAAGTGCTACGCAGCGGAATCTGCTCGCCTTCGATGGCGGGCACCAGACCGGCGTAGTATTCCAGTACGTCGGCACCGGTGACGATATCGACATAACGGGTTTCGGAGTAGGCCTTGCCGGTGTCCAGGGTTTCCAGGGCGGCCAGTTCATCGTTGCGCTCGCGCAGGATATCCACGGCGCGGCGCAGGATGCGCGAACGTTCCATGGCGGTCATCGCCGCCCAGATTTTCTGGCCCTTCTCGGCACTGGTCACGGCGCGCTCGACGTCTGCTTGGGTCGCACGTTGCACCTTGGCGAGCACTTCACCGTTAGCCGGGTTGATGGCATCGAAAGTGGCTTCGCCGCTGGCGTCGGTGTAACCGCCATCGATGTAGAGTTTTTGCAGTTCGAAACGGGCCATAGAGTCCTCGCAAGTGCATCAGTGGTTGGGCTAAACACGACTGCGGGCTGGGCACCTTCGGTGCATGCAGGTAAGACTGCGTTGAACACTCCTTCGTCTTACCTGCGCTCGCTAGGGTTTTAAACCCTGTGCCGAGTGGTCAAACGGGCCACCCGTTAGTGTGTATGACTACGCCTGGGTGCCGTAGTGCTCCTGCTTAGCCAGTTGCAAATCCATATATTCATAAGCGATCCGTTGCGCCTGCACGGTGTCGAAAGCATCTCCCGACAACGCGCCGCGCAACCACAAACCGTCGATCAACGCCGCCAGGCCCCGTGCCGCGCTACGGGCGGCGGGCGGCGCCAGGGCGCGGCGGAACTGGCAACACAGGTTGGAATACAGACGGTGATCGTTGATCCGCTGCAACCTGTGCAAAGACGGCTGGTGCATGCTGCTGGCCCAAAAGGCCAACCAGGTTTTCATCGCCGGGCCATTGACCTGGCTGGCATCGAAGTTACCTTCGATAATCACTTGCAGATGGGCCCGCGGGCTGTCATCGGCCAGTGCCTGGCGGCGCGCGGCGATATTGTCGGTCAGGGCGCTCATCAGATACCGCATCGTGGCGGCGAGCAGGCCGTTCTTGTCTTGAAAATAGTGACTGATGATGCCATTCGAGACACCCGCCAAGCGGGCGATCAGCGCGATGCTGGCGTCTGCCATTCCGACCTGATCGATCGCGGTCAAGGTGGCTTCGATCAATTGTTGGCGGCGTATGGGTTGCATACCGATCTTGGGCATGGTTCTGCTCTCCTTGGGCCCGCCGGCAGACATAGAACGGCTATCGGCTTGTGGATCAGTTTATTTTGTTTTGATTGATCGTTCAATCAACAAAAAGTCGGCGACGAATCGTCACCGCCTACAGTTTTTTCCTATAGGCAGTCGGCGGAGACAGGATCTTTGAAAAAACACCGAAGCTGCGGGCATGCCGGCGAAGCGTTTGGCCGTCTTGAGGGGCATTCCTCGCGGTTCGGCGTCTCGACAAGCTCAGCGCCGACACGCGTGATGTCACCCCGAAAACAACAACGCCGCGATCCTTTCGCGGCGTTGTTGCGTCGGTCTCAACCCAGGTTCTTGCCCAATAGAGCATGGTACAACTCGCTGTCGCCGAGAATCCCGACCAGCTTGTTGTTGTCGTGCAGCACCAGCTTGTTGCCGGTCTGGTAGCGGATCTGCAGCGCGTCGCGCATACCGATATTCGAATCTACCAGGGTCGGGCTGCGGCCCAGACTCTCGACGGTCTGGCCCTGTACCCAACTTTGCAGGTTCAGGTCGGCACCGTTCTGGCGGGCGCCTTTGATGGTGTCGCCTTCGGCCAGATCGATCCACGAGTCGCCACCCGGATCGATGCACACTGAGCCATTGACGCGTTTGCAGTTGTCCAGGGCGCGCATCAGGCTGCGACCGCAGAGCACATTGAGCGGGTTGGTATGGGCGACGAAGGTGCGTACATATTCGTCCGCCGGGTTGAGCACGATTTCTTCAGGCTTGCTGTACTGGATGATCCGGCCGTCTTTCATGATCGCGATGCGGCTGCCCAGTTTCAGCGCTTCGTCGAGGTCGTGGCTGACGAACACGATGGTTTTCGCCAGTTTGTTCTGCAGGGTCAGCAGTTCGTCCTGCAGGCCCTGGCGGATCAGCGGGTCGAGGGCCGAGAACGGTTCGTCCATCAGCAGGATATCGGCATCCATTGCCAAGGCGCGGGCCAGGCCGACCCGTTGCTGCATACCGCCAGACAACTCATCGGGCTTCTTATTACGCCATTGGGTCAGGCCCACCAGCTCAAGCTTTTCGTCCACCAGCTTGCGCCGTTCCTTTTCCGGGCGTCCCTGCATTTCCAGGCCAAAGCTGATGTTCTCGCGCACCGTCAGCCAGGGCATCAGAGCGAACTTCTGGAACACCATGGCGATGCGCTGGGTGCGCATCATCTTCAGTTCGGCGTCGGTGCAGTGGGCGATATCGATGGGTCGACCTTCATGCTCGACGAACAAATGGCCACGGCTGACCGTGTTCAGGCCGTTGATGCAACGCAGCAGGCTGGACTTACCGGAGCCGGAGAGGCCCATCAGTACACAAATCTCGCCTTTCTCGATTGCCAGGCTGGCATTCTCGACGCCGACGATCTGCCCGGTTTTCTTCAGGATTTCTTCCCGCTTGAGGCCTTTGTCCAGCAGCGCGAGGGCCTCACGCGGGTTCTTGGAGAAGATAACGTCTACCTTGTCGAAGCGGATTATGCTCATGCGTCACCCCTTGCCGGTGCGTCGGGTTGTTTGCAGATACGGTCGAGCATGATTGCCAGCAATACAATCGCCAGGCCGGCCTCGAAGCCCAGGGCGATATCAGCGGTGTTCAGTGCGTTGACCACGGGCTTGCCCAGGCCATCGGCTCCTACCAGTGCAGCGATCACCACCATCGACAACGACAGCATGATGCACTGGGTGATACCGGCGGCGATGCTCGGCATGGCGTGGGGCAGCTCGATGCGTGCGAGCAACTGGCGGCGCGAGCAGCCAAAGGCCTTGCCGGCGTCCATCAATTCCTGCGGTACATCCTGGATGCCCAGGTAGGTCAGGCGGATGGGGGCGGCAATCGCGAACACCACCGTGGAAATCAGGCCGGGCACCACGCCCAGACCGAAGAGGGTCAGGGTCGGAATCAGGTACACGAATGTCGGTACGGTCTGCATCAGGTCGAGGACCGGACGCATCAGGGTGTAAAACATCGGCTTGTGCGCGGCGACAATGCCCAGCGGCACGCCGATGACCACGCAGACCAGGGTGGCGAACATCACCTGGGCGAGGGTTTCCATGGTTTCCTGCCAGTACCCCAGGTTGAGGATCAGCAGGAATGAAGCGACCACGAAGGCGGTCAGCCCCCATTTGCGCTGGATAAAGTGGGCGATCAGGGCGATCAGCGCGATCAATGCCAGCGGATTGAACCAGGCCAGCGCAAACGTTACGCCGTGGATCATCGTTTCCAGGGTCGAAGCGATCGCATCGAAGTAGTTGGCCCCGTTCTGGGTCAACCATTCAACGAAGGCGGCGATGTACTGGCCTAGAGGGATTTTGTGTTCAGTCAGCATGGTATTGAACGTCCACATGCGGGGGAATAAATGCAGGCGCCGGTGAGCAGGCCCGCCCGGCGTCGGCGGTCATTGCGCGAGCTTGGCTTTCACGGCGTCCAGGCCAGGTTTGCTGTCAATGGTGGTCACGCCGGCCAGCCAGGTATCGAGTACCTGTGGATTGTTCTTCAACCAAGCCTTGGCCGCGGCTTCAGGCTTCATCTTGTCGTCGAGGATGTTGCCCATCAGCGAGCTTTCCATGTCGACGGTGAATTCGAGGTTCTTCAGCAACTGGCCGACATTGCTGCACTCTTGCACGTAGCCCTTGCGGGTGTTGGTCGCCACGGTGGCCGCGCCGAAGTCCGGGCCGAAGAAGTCGTCGCCGCCGGTCAAGTACTGGATCTTGAAACGCTTGTTCATGGGGTGCGGCGCCCAGCCGAGGAAGACCACCGCGGTGTCGCGTTTCTGTGCCCGGTCGACCTGGGAAAGCATGCCCGCTTCGCTGGATTCGACGACCTTGAAACCGGCGTCCTTGAGGCCGAAGGCGTTCTTGTCGATCATGCTCTGGATCAGGCGGTTGCCGTCGTTGCCCGGCTCGATGCCGTAGATCTTGCCGTCCAGTTCCTTCTTGAACTTGACGATATCGGCGAAGTCATGCAGACCCTTGTCATACAGCGCCTGGGGCACGGCCAGGGTGTATTTGGCGCCCTTGAGGTTGGTGCGCACTACATCCACGGTACCGGCGTCACGGTAGGCCTTGATGTCATTCTCCATGGTCGGCATCCAGTTGCCGAGGAAGATGTCCATGTTCTTGCCGTCGGCCAGGGACTTGTAGGTGACCGGCACGGAAATCATCGTGGTCTTGGTCTTGTAGCCAAGGGCCTGCAGCACGACGCTGGTGGTGGCGGTAGTGGCGGTAATGTCTGTCCAACCGACATCGGAGAAGTTCACGGTACTGCACTGCGCCGGTTCCGCGGCGTGGGCCAACAGCGGGAGACTCAGCATAGTGGCCAACAACAACGAGGGGGAACCTTTCATGGGGGTAGACTCCTATGTGTTTTTTTTGGCAGTGTCCGACTGGACCATCGCGCTTAATTGTTCTGTTGCGGTTGGAGGCGTCGAGGGCAGCTCTACCCCGGTATCCTGCAATCGAGTCGAGACTGATCATGTACCAGCCTGAATATGTCGCCTACAGGGTGCGTCGTATCCAGTACAGGGAGAGTCGCATCCAGTGTCGGTGAGGTCGTTTACAGATTTTTTCGCTGCTTTTTTCTTCCCGGAATCGCGAAAGAGCGTTGAAAAAAACCTGTCGGCGGCGGCTGGCGTAGATAGACATGAGTGCGTCGGTGCCAGACGTCGAGCACCGATTCAAAAGGCTGATGATGCCGTCATTCCGGCGGGTCGCAGCTACGAACGTAGCCGTCCGCCACCAGGCGTTTCAACGTCTGGAACCTGCATCCAGAGGGCGTCACGGTCATGGCAATCAGCGTATTCGACCTGTTCAAGATCGGCATCGGTCCGTCCAGCTCCCATACCGTGGGACCCATGCGGGCGGCGGCGTTGTTCGTGCAAAAACTGCGCGAGCGCGGTGCCCTGGAGCGGGTTTGTCGGGTCGAGGTGCGGCTCTATGGTTCGCTGTCGGCCACTGGTATCGGCCACGGCAGCGACAACGCGGTCATCATGGGGTTGATGGGTGAGTGGCCGGATGCGATCGATCCGACGCAAATCGGCTTGCGCATCGCTACTCTGCGAGAAACCGATACGCTGTTGCTCGACAATCGCTTGCCGATTCCCTTTGTCTGGGCGCGCGACATGCAACTGATCGACGAGAACCTGCCGTTCCATCCCAATGCCATGACCCTGGTCGCCTTCGATGGCGCTGGCGAGCTGCATCGTGACACCTACTATTCGGTCGGAGGTGGGTTTGTCGTTGACGCGGAGCAAGCAGCCAGCGGTGTCGCGGATAGGGACCAGACCGTACTGGCGTATGATTTTTCCAGTGCGGTCGAGCTGCTCGAATTGTGCCGCAAACATAACCTGCGAGTGGCGCAGTTGATGATGGCGAATGAACGGAGCTGGCGCTCGGAGGACGAGATCCGCGCCAACTTGATGAAGCTCTGGCGGGCGATGCAAGATTGTGTCGAGCAGGGCCTCAAGCATGAGGGCATCCTGCCCGGCGGCTTGAATGTGCGTCGACGTGCAGCCAAATTGCACCGTAGCCTGCAGGAACTGAACAAGCCGAATGTAATCGGCTCGACCCTCGGGGCGATGGAGTGGGTCAACCTGTTTGCCCTCGCCGTCAATGAAGAGAACGCTGCCGGCGGGCGCATGGTGACGGCGCCGACCAATGGCGCAGCGGGGATCATCCCGGCGGTGTTGCACTATTTCATGAAGTTCAGCGACGCGGTGACCGATGCCCATGTCGTCGATTACTTCCTGGCAGCGGCGGCGGTCGGGATCCTTTGCAAGAAGAATGCTTCCATCTCCGGCGCCGAAGTCGGTTGCCAGGGCGAAGTCGGCTCCGCCTGCGCCATGGCTGCGGCGGGGTTGGCGCAGATCCTCGGGGCGACGCCGGAGCAGTTGTGCAACGCCGCCGAGATCGGCCTTGAACACAACCTCGGCCTGACCTGCGACCCGGTGGGCGGACTGGTGCAGGTACCTTGTATCGAGCGCAACGCGATTGCCGCGGTGAAGGCAATCAACGCCGCACAGATGGCCTTGCGTGGGGATGGCCAGCACTTTATTTCCCTGGACCGGGTGATTCGCACCATGCGTGATACCGGTGCCGATATGCACGACAAATACAAGGAGACTTCGCGGGGTGGATTGGCGGTCAGTGCAGTGGAGTGCTGATCGAGCCTGTGGACCTACCGCTTATCCTGGTGGCCCGTATTTGGGGCGTCGCAAACAGATAACTGAAACACCGGGGCAACAACCAGGATCGTGCCCCGTTACCGCCGGCCCACCGTGCTTGCGGTGACACTCTCGCCCGGCGCTTTGCTGCGCCCGAAACACAAGTGCTACCGATTTGCTCAAACCGCCGAAGCAGGGCGCCTACGGAACTTTTTCGCGCTTATAACCCGCACTCCTGGCAGGGGCTATATAGACACGCCGTCATGTCGTTTTCAGGAGTTATTGAATATGCATTCAACTTTAGGCATGGCAATTGCTCTGTCATCACAAAGCACCTTTTCCCCGTGGGAACGAGGGCAATAACAAGAGCCTCCGCTTGAGGCCATCACCCGCTTGTGTGAGGAGATACCGCGATGACGTCGTTTCAATCCGGGGTCCAGCCCCAGAACCGTGCGCCTCAATCCATCGGCTTCCTGCTGCTGGACAATTTCACGCTCATTTCCCTGGCCTCGGCGGTCGAGCCGCTGCGCATGGCCAACCAGCTGTCCGGTCGCGAGCTCTATCGCTGGACCACCCTGAGCGTCGATGGTGGACAGGTCTGGGCCAGCGACGGACTGCAGATCACGCCGGATGCCTCCATGCACAAAGCCCCGCCGATGGACACCGTGATTGTTTGCGGCGGCATTGGCATTCAGCGCACCGTGACCCGCGAGCATGTGTCCTGGTTGCAGAGTCAGGCTCGCCAGTCCCGCCGCCTCGGGGCGGTCTGCACCGGCAGTTGGGCGTTGGCCTGTGCCGGTCTGCTCGACGGCTTCGATTGCAGCGTGCACTGGGAGTGCCTGGCGTCGATGCAGGAGGCCTTTCCGCGCGTCGTCATGAGCACTCGCCTATTCACCCTCGACCGCAACCGCTTTACCAGCTCCGGCGGTACCGCGCCGCTGGACATGATGCTGCACCTGATCAGCCGCGATCACGGTCGTGAACTGTCGGCCGCGATTTCCGAGATGTTCGTCTACGAACGTATCCGCAACGAACAGGATCACCAGCGCGTGCCGCTCAAGCACATGCTCGGCACCAACCAGCCGAAGTTGCAGGAAATCGTCGCGTTGATGGAAGCCAACCTGGAAGAGCCGATCGACCTCGACGAGCTGGCCGTGTACGTCACCGTGTCCCGCCGGCAGTTGGAGCGGCTGTTCCAGAAGTACCTGCACTGTTCGCCGTCGCGCTACTACCTCAAGTTGCGGTTGATCCGGGCGCGGCAGTTGCTCAAGCAGACGCCGATGTCGATCATCGAAGTGGCGTCGGTCTGCGGCTTCGTCTCGACGCCGCACTTCTCCAAGTGCTATCGCGAGTACTTCGGCATTCCGCCACGTGACGAGCGCGTCGGCTCCAACACCACCCAGCAGGTGGCGATGATGCCGATTCCGCAGGCGCTGGTCCTGGCCCCGTTGTCCGGACCGATGTCGGCCTTGAGCCAGGCGCGCAACGAGTCGACGTTTGCCAGTGTGAGGCTCTAGTGGCCTGTGTGTTTCTTCGGTCAGGGGCGTGTTTGCTGATAGTGCGCCAGCGCTGGCAGCAACTGTTTATCGATGGCCTGGCGCACCGCCGGTAGAATCGTCGCGCTGCTGGTGTACATCTGCTTGACCATGGTCCGCAGGGTAATCGCCCGCACATCGTTCAAGCCACGTACCGCGCACTCGCAGGCCTGCTCGGCGCTGGCGACGTGTGGCACCTCGAACCCCAGGGACTTCAGTTGTCCCAGCAGGTCTTCCTGGTCAATCAAATCCGCGTGCATCATGGCGCTTGTCCTATTCAGGGCGTGATCGTGTTTCGATTCTGGTAGGCGCCGGGAGTGTCGGCAAGGGTAGATTGTCGCGATGACTGTGATACCTATGAACAGGTCGTTTTCAACTAACTCGCAGGCCAGAGGAGTGGGCACACTGGGCCTCAGTAGACCCGTCGATGGTTTGGTCGCCCTCTCGACATTCAACTGCTGAGGACACTCCCTCACCTCGATCCTGCCACGGCTTGATCGAGGTTTTTTTTGCCTTGAATTATCGATGTGCTTGCGATGAGAGGTCGCTGCTATTGGCGCTGCAATACCAATATCCGCGACAACAATTCATCCCGGTCGATATAGCAGCCCTGGAAGTGTCGCGCACCGGTGGCCGGGTCGAAGGCGTTGCGCGCGTGCAGGATGCGGCGGTTGTCGAAGCACCACAGTTGGCCAGGGTCGAGCCGGCGTATCAGGCGAAAGCGCGCTTCGCGGCTCATGGCGATAAAGCGTCGATAGGCGCCGTACAGCACGGGCATCTGCTCGGTGGGCGCATCGAACGGCCCGCGCAGGAAGTTGGCCATGCGGATCTCACTGACCTGACCGAGACTGTCCAGGGCAATGATCGGCGCCAGGCAACGGTAGTCGCTGTGGCGGTCCTTGTTGCGGAACTCCACGGGGATTTCGCAGAGTGCGCTAAACGCCGCCGGATCTTCCTGGCGCAGGGCGGCGGCAATGGCAAAACCGTCGACGAAAATGCTCTCGCCGCCCTCGGTGTCGTTCACCAGGCAATGCAGAAATTGCAGCCCCGGTTGCAGTTCGCGGGTCGGCAGGTCGCTGTGCAGCGGCAAGTTGAAGGCGGTGTAGGCGTTACTATCGGCGTCGGCCTTGGATTGCACGTTGAACAGGACGCCGAAGTTAGTCTGGCGGATAAACGCGATCAGCTTGGCCACCTCGGCCAATGAGCCAGGCTCGGTGGGTACGCCACGTACCTGGGTCAGGCCGGTATCGCGTAATGCCAGCAACCAATGCAGCAGGATGTTCGGGTCTGCCTTGAGTGCCGCGAACTCAAATACCGGCAACTCCAGGCTGCTGTCCCACAGCCGGCTTTTCGGTTTGCCGGCCTGGCGCTCGGCGCGTGATTGAGCATCATAGGCATGGGCTCGCAGCCAACCAGGGTCGAAACGGCTGGCGTGGCCGTCCTGCCAGTCGATGCACAGGCAGCCGCTGTCGTCGATGCGGGCGGCAGCGGCAGTCAAGTCGTCGGGTACATCGACAATTTCCAGCACTTGTTCACGGGTCACCGTGTACACGCACTGCGGGCATGGGCAGTTGTCCCGCAGCCATACGTGATGGTACGGGCTGATACGCCCATCCGCCCAATGCACCTCAAGGCGATCCGCCAGCGGATGCACAGCGGTCAGGGCACTGATCAGCGGATAACTGCGGAAATCGGCAAACGCGGCGGTGTTCACGGTGAGCTCCTTTTCACTGGATGCTTATTGGCAGGCAGGCCAATGACGCGGCCAATGTATTCGGGCGGCGGCAGGTCGCTCTGCTGTTGGATAATGGCTTGCAATTTTTCCAGCACTGCATCGGTAAAGGGCGCCGAGTGCGGGCCGGCGAGGTCGACATGCAGCAGCATCTGTTCGTTACCGGCCAGCTCCTTGTCACCGTCCGCCAGGTACAGGCTGTGGTAGAGATGCAGGCGCTTGGCGTCGTAGCCGATGATCTGTGTGCGTACTTGGACCTGGGCACCGAGTTTCACTTCGTGCAGGTAGTTGAGGTGCAGTTCGAGAGTGAACAGCGAGCTGCCGGTGGCTTGGCGGTTGTTGCTGTCCATGCCCAGGCGTTCCATCAGGGCATCGGTGGCATAGCTGAAAATCAGCAGGTAGAAGGCGTCACGCAGGTGGCCGTTGTAGTCGACCCAGTCCGGGTTGACTTCGCTGGCGTAGGTGGTGAGGGTGGGCATGGTGGGGCTTCCACAAAGATAACGGCGAATGGCATCCCAGTGGCGAACCCCTTCGCCACTGGGTCTGGGTACAGCTACTCGCTGAAGCTCAGGCCATGCTTGGCCTTGGTGGTTTTCACCGCTTCCAGCACTGCCAGCAGACAGTCGTCACGATAGCGTTCCAGGGCGGCAATGCTGTGCTTGCCCAGCTGATCGCGGGTGCCGTCGACCACATCGTCGATCAACTTGTCGGTCAACTGCGGAGCCGGCAGGTAGGTCCACGGCAATTGCAACGCCGGGCCGAATTGAGCCATGAAGTGGCGCATGCCGGCATCGCCACCCGCCAGGGTGTAGGTCAGAAAGGTACCCATGAACGACCAGCGCAGGCCGGCGCCAAAGCGGATCGCATCGTCGATTTCGCCGGTGGTGGCGACGCCGTCGTTGACCAGGTGCAGCGCCTCGCGCCACAGCGCTTCGAGCAGGCGGTCGGCGATAAAACCGGGGACTTCCTTGCGCACATGCAGCGGGCGCATGCCGAGGGACTCATAGACTTTCATCGCCGCCTGCACGGCCTCTGGCGCGGTGTTCTTGCCGCCGACCACTTCCACCAATGGCAGCAGGTACACCGGGTTGAACGGGTGACCGACCACGCATCGTTCCGGGTGGGTGGCGCCTTCGTAGAATTCGCTGGGCAACAAGCCCGAAGTGCTGGAGCCGATCAGGGCATTGGGCTTGGCTGCGGCGCTGATCTTGCTGTGCAGTTCGAGTTTAAGCTCAAGCCGTTCCGGGGCGCTTTCCTGGATGAAGTCGGCATCTTTCACGCACTCTTCGAGGGTGGCGACAAAGCGCAGGCGCTCTTGTGCGGCACCGGGAGCCAGGCCTTGTTGCTCCAGGGCAGCCCAGGCATTGGCGACGCGCTGGCGCAGGGCCGCTTCGGCACCGGGCGCCGGGTCCCAGGCGATAACATCGAGGCCGTGAGCGAGCGCACGGGAGACCCAGCCGCTGCCGATGACACCGCTGCCTAACGCCGCGAAGATTTTGATTTCGGTGATAAAGCTCATGGCAAGTTCCTAAAGAGTTCGATGAGCCCGTTCCCACGGGGAAGTGGGGTGTCGGGATCAGCCGCGTTGGGTCAGGCCCATCTTCACCCGACCTTCGGCTGGGGTCAGGACACGGGCGCCCATGTGGCTGAGGATCTGCGAAACACGTTCGACCAACTGGCCATTGGTCGCCAGCACGCCCTTGTCCAGCCACAGGTTGTCTTCCAGTCCGACCCGCACGTTGCCGCCCAGCAGCACGGCCTGCGCGGCCATCGGCATCTGCATGCGGCCGATACCGAAACCGGCCCATAGCGCATCCGCTGGCAGGTTGTCGACCATAGCCTTCATGGTGGTGGTGTCGGCTGGCGCGCCCCAGGGAATGCCCAGGCACAATTGGAACAGCGGATTGTCGAGCAGGCCTTCCTTGATCATCTGCTTGGCGAACCACAGGTGTCCGGTGTCGAAGATTTCCAGCTCGGCTTTCACGCCCAGCTCTTGAATGCGCCTGGCGCCAGCACGCAGTTGTGCCGGGGTGGAAACGTAAATGGTGTCGCCGTCGCCGAAGTTCAGGGTGCCGCAGTCCAGGGTGCAGATTTCCGGCAGCAGTGCCTCGACGTGGGCCAGGCGAGTCAGCGGGCCAACCAGGTCGGTGTTCGGACCGAACTCCAGCGGATTTTCGCCGGCGCCGATCTCCAGGTCGCCGCCCATGCCAGCGGTGAGGTTGACGATGATGTCGACGTCCGCTTCGCGGATGCGCTCCATCAGTTCGCGATAGAGCGCCACGTCACGACTGAACTTGCCCGTCTGGGGATCGCGCACATGGCAATGCACCACGGTAGCGCCCGCCTTGGCCGCTTCAACGGCAGCCGCCGCGATCTGTTTAGGCGTGACCGGTACGTGAGGGCTTCTGCCGGTGGTGTCGCCAGCACCGGTGAGTGCGCAGGTGATGATGACGTCGTGGTTCATGGTGCGGGTTCCTTACAGGCGTGGTGGTTCACACCGCAGCCGTCGAGGGCCGCGGGTGCGATTCTCAGTGATTTACTGGCGGGTCAGTTGCAGGTTGTTGGCGGCCGGCCTGCCATCGAAGGTGGTCACTCCTTCCAGCCAGCGGGCCTGGTCTTGCGGGTGATCCTTGAGCCACTGCCTGGCCGACGTCAGCGCGTCCTTGTGATCGAGCAGCGGTTGCATCATGCGGCTCTCGTCTTCGGCGGTGAAGGTCAGGTTGGTCAGCAGCCTGTTCACGTTCGGGCAGCGCTCGGCATAGGTCGGTGCGGTGACGGTCCAGACCGTCGCCTTGCCTTCGTTCGGGCCCAGGGCGTTGTCGCTACCGGTGAGATAGGTCATCTGTACATTGACGTTCATCGGGTGCGGCGCCCAGCCGAAGAACACCACGGCCTCCTTGCGCCGCACGGCGCGATCCACCGCCGAGAGCATGGCGGCTTCACTGGACTCCACCAGTTGGAACTTGCCCAGGCCGAACTGGTTCTTGGCGATCATTTCCTTGATCTGGGTATTGGCGCCCGAGCCGGGCTCGATGCCGTAGATCTTGGCGCCTAGCTCTTTCTCGAACTTGGCGATATCGGCAAAGGTCTTCAGGCCCTGGTCCGCCAGGTAGGTCGGCACGGCCAGGGTGGCGCGGGCGTCCTTGAGACTCGGTTCGGCGAGGACCTGCACCTGTTTGCCTTCGACAAACGGTGTGATGGTTTGGGTCATCAGTGGGTTCCAGTAACCCAGGAACATGTCCAGGCGCTGGTCGCGGATGCCGGCGAAAATGATCTGCTGCGAGGCACTGGTCTGCTTGACCTGATAGCCCAGGCCGTCGAGCAGCACCTGGGTCATGGCGCTGGTGGCGATCACATCGGTCCAGTTGACCACGCCGAGGCGCACATTCCGGCAGGACGCCTGGTCCGCGGCCATGACGCCCGTGCTCAAGAGCGCGGCGGCGGTGAGTGCGAGTGCACAGCGGCTGATCAGTGGTTTCATGAAAGTTTCCTCGGCAGGTCGTTTATTGTCGGTCCCGGTGTCTGATGCGCCGGTAATGGCCAAGTTACGCAGCTCCGGTCCACTAAAAACGCACAGCGGCGACCGACTCTTGCACAGCAGCGACCTGGGCGCTTGTCGCCGCCGTTGAACTGGCGTATCACAGCGGCAACGCTACCCGTCTTGCGAGTGCGCTCCATGTTCCAGGATTTCTATTTCTTGCTGATGCCGGGGTTTTCAGCGATGGGCTTTATCTCGGCGATCGAGCCGTTGCGTGTGGCCAATCGCTTCCGTGGCGAGCTGTATCGCTGGCATGTACTGAGCGCCGACGGTGGCGCGGTATTGGCGAGCAACGGCATGTCGGTCAACGCCGATGCGGCGCTGGAGCCGTTGAAGAGGGGCGCGACCTTGTTGGTGGTGGCTGGCTTCGAACCCTTGAAATGCGTGACGGCGGCCTTGAAACATTGGTTGCACCGACTCGATCACGAGGGCGTCACCCTCGGCGGGATCGACACCGGCAGCGTAGTGCTGGCCGAAGCCGGCCTGCTCGAAGGTCATCGCGTGATCCTGCACTGGGAGGCGTTGGAGGCGTTCAAGGAGTCCTATCCCCAGTTGGCAGTGACCCAGGAACTGTTCGAGATCGACCGCCGACGCATCACTTGCGCAGGCGGTACGGCGTCCATCGACATGATGCTCGACCTGATCGGCCAGGCCCACAGGCCGGAGCTGGCGATCCAGGTCTCGGAACAGTTCGTGCTTGGGCGCATCCGCCCACGCAAGGACCACCAGCGCATGCGGATTGCCACGCGCTACGGCATCAGCAACAAAAAGCTGGTGCAGGTGGTGGGCGATATGGAGCAACACATGGAGCCACCCCTGAGCACGCTGGCGCTGGCGGAGTCGATCAAGGTTACGCGGCGCCAGTTGGAGCGTCTGTTTCGCCTGTACCTCAAGGACACACCGAGCAACTTCTACCTGGGCCTGCGCCTGGAGAAGGCGCGCCAGCTACTGCGCCAGACCGACATGAGCGTGTTGGAAGTGAGTATCGCCAGCGGCTTCGAGTCGCCGTCGTATTTCACCCGCAGCTACCGAGCCAGGTTTGCCCGCTGCCCGCGAGAGGACCGGCGCGGAATCAAGGCTTAGTGGCTCCGAACTTGAGCTAACCCGCTGAACAGGCCACGTCGGAGCCGTTTATCTTTTCAGCAGCGCGGCACAGGCCGCCTTATAGGCTTCATGCTGATATTTGTTGAGCGTCGCGGGCAGGGCAAAGTCGAACTTCTTGTGCTGCGCGTTGAGGGTCTGGGGTGACAGCAATGTCACCTCGCAGTTGTCCAGCAATTGCAGGATGCCCTCGATCTTGAAGGTGGTCGGTCCACCGGCGAATTCGCCTTTCTTGCCGCGTTTCTTGATGGCGATGCGCTGGATGCCATGGGCCTGGACAAAGGCCTTGATCTGGTCGGCGAAGGCTTTCACGTTGCCTGCTTGGTCATCGTCATCCAGGGCGATCTTCTTGGTGGCGACGGCAATATGTTCAGGGCTGCCGTTTTGCAGGGTAGCGAGGGCGAAGATGGCTTCGCTGCCTTTGATCTCGATGCCGCAGATAGTCATTTGAATCCTTTGGGGGATTGGTTGGGAGTGGGGCTCAGAGCTCCAATTGAGCGGCTCCAATATTTACTTATATCTTCCCAACCGACAACGCTACAAGGTTCGTCTGATGTTGCCGGCTCGGCGCGGTACTCAATGGGCGAGTGGGTTTCCGGCGCGCCGCCGCGTGTCCTGAGGTCTATTCCTGCAACAGCGACTCGAGGAACTCCGAGCGTTCGTCGCTCTTGCTCGCCAGGCAGTCGTTGAGGTCGATGTTGTATGGCTTGCTGCCGACCTTCGCCGGGAACGGTGCGATGGCGCAGTCGGCATCGCGGGATTTTATCCACAACTGCTCGGCGGTCTGCAATTTGCCGGTGATGTCCGCCAGATCGGCCTTTTTGTTCGCATATTGCGACGCAACCCGATCCAGCAGCGCTTGGAAGTTCTCCTTGAGCAACTGATCGGCGGTGTTTTTGTTGTAGGTGGCACATTCCAGCGTCTGTTGATCGTCCGGGACCGCGTCGCAAGGCGAGTTGTCGGAGTCTTCGGCCGCGTGAACGCCAATGCTGACAAGGGCCAAAGCCAGGAAAATAGATTTCATTACGGCGTCCTGATACGGGATGGAGGGGCGAGGTGGGACAATTCTGTCTCAAGCAGAATGCAAAGAATAGTCGTACAGCGACAAGTGCTTGAGCCTACTGCCTTGACGTCCTTTGTCGCAGCTTGACGCTTTCGGCAATTCCCCTGTCGTTTTTGCACCCAGCTCCGCTGCCCCCTGGGCATATGCTGGCCCCAAAGCGCCGGCAGACGATTCGGCGCATGAATCGCCAATAGGGGACTGCCTGATGAGCCCAGCCGAATTGCACGCCGACAGCATCGTTATCGACGGGCTGATCATTGCCAAGTGGAACCGTGAACTGTTCGAGGACATGCGTAAGGGTGGGCTGACCGCCGCCAACTGCACCGTGTCGGTATGGGAAGGTTTTCAGGCCACCGTCAACAGCATTGCTTCGAGCCAGAAACTGATCCGCGAGAACAGCGATCTGGTGATGCCGGTGCGCACCACCGGCGATATTCGCAAGGCCAAGGAGCTGGGCAAGACCGGCATCCTGCTCGGGTTCCAGAACGCCCACGCCTTCGAAGACCAGATCGGCTACGTCGAGATTTTCAAGCAGCTCGGCGTCGGTATCGTGCAACTGTGCTACAACACCCAAAACCTGGTGGGCACTGGTTGCTACGAGCGTGACGGCGGTCTGTCGGGCTTTGGCCGGGAGATCGTCGCCGAGATGAACCGTGTCGGCATCATGTGCGACCTGTCTCACGTCGGTTCCAAGACCAGCGAGGAGGTCATCCTCGAATCGAAGAAGCCAGTCACCTATTCCCACTGCCTGCCTTCGGGTCTGAAAGAGCATCCGCGTAACAAATCCGACGCCGAGCTGAAGTTCATTGCCGACCATGGCGGCTTTGTCGGCGTGACCATGTTCGCGCCGTTCCTCGCCAAGGGGATCGAGTCGACCATCGACGACTACGCCGAGGCCATCGAGTACGTGATGAACATCGTCGGTGAAGACGCCATCGGCATCGGCACTGACTTCACCCAGGGCCACGGCCAGGATTTCTTCGAATACCTGACCCATGACAAGGGCTATGCCCGGCGCCTGACCAGCTTCGGCAAGATTATCAACCCACTGGGCATCCGTACCGTGGGCGAATTCCCCAATCTTACCGAGACCTTGCTCAAGCGCGGTCACTCCGAGCGGGTGGTGCGCAAGATCATGGGCGAAAACTGGGTCAACGTCCTCAAGGACGTCTGGGGCGAATGAATAGCCACGCGGCCTGATCCGTTCGCCGATAGCTGCGTCGGCTCCTTGCGCGATCGAGGTTCGCTACGGCTGCGAAGGCATTCACCGCGCTGTTTATCTTTAGAGCCAAAGCAAGCGCTTTGTACGGCATCCAATAGAATTCTGGAGTGTTTCCCATGGCTAAAATCGCCCCGCAACTGCCCATCGAAGTCGACAGTGAGACCGGTGTCTGGACCTCCGACGCCTTGCCGATGCTCTATGTCCCACGGCATTTCTTCGTCAACAACCATATGGGCATCGAGGAAGTGCTGGGCGCCGAGGCCTATGCCGAAATCCTCTACAAGGCCGGCTACAAATCCGCCTGGCACTGGTGTGAAAAAGAAGCCGAATGTCATGGCCTGGAAGGCGTCGCGGTGTTCGAGCACTACATGAAGCGTCTGTCGCAGCGAGGCTGGGGCCTGTTCAAGATCCAGGACATCGACCTCGACCGGGGCACCGCCAGCGTCAAGCTCGAACACTCGGCGTTCGTCTACGTCTACGGCAAGGTCGGACGCAAGGTCGACTACATGTTCACCGGCTGGTTCGCCGGTGCCATGGACCAAATCCTCGCGGCTCGCGGCAGCCCGCTGCGCACCGTGGCCGAGCAGGTCTACGGCGGCTCCGAAGACGGCCACGATGACGGTCTGTTCACCGTCAACCCTATTGTCAATCGTTGAAAAAAACTAGCGAGCAAGCGCAATAGTTTTTTCACGATTCGAGGAGAGTGTCATGGCTTTCGAAGCTATGTTCCAGCCGATCCAGATCGGCAAACTGACCATCCGCAACCGCGTGCTCAGCACCGCCCACGCCGAGGTGTATGCCACCGACGGCGGGATGACCACCGACCGCTATGTGAAGTACTACGAAGAGAAAGCCAAGGGCGGGATCGGCCTGGCGATCTGCGGCGGTTCTTCGAGCGTCGCCATTGACAGTCCGCAAGGTTGGTGGAAATCGGTGAACCTGGCCGATGACCGGATCATCCCACACTTCCAGAACCTGGCCGATGCCATGCACAAGCATGGCGCCAAGATCATGATCCAGATTACCCACATGGGCCGGCGCTCGCGCTGGGACGGCGAACACTGGCCGACCCTGTTGTCGCCGTCGGGTATCCGTGAACCGGTGCACCGTGCCACCTGCAAGACCATCGAGCCGGAAGAAATCCGCCGGGTGATCGGTAACTACGCCAGCGCGGCGGCCCGGGCCAAGGCCGGTGGCCTGGACGGCGTCGAACTGTCGGCGGTACACCAGCACATGATCGACCAGTTCTGGAGCCCTCGGGTCAACAAGCGCACCGACGAATGGGGCGGCAGCTTCGAGAACCGCATGCGTTTCGGCTTGGAAGTGCTCAAGGCGGTGCGTAACGAAGTCGGCGACGACTTCTGCGTCGGCATGCGTATCTGCGGCGACGAGTTCCACCCGGACGGCCTGTCCCACGAGGACATGAAGCAGATCGCCAAGTACTACGACGACACCGGCATGCTGGACTTCATCGGTGTGGTCGGCTCGGGTTGTGATACCCACAACACGCTGGCCAACGTGATTCCGAACATGAGTTTTCCGCCGGAGCCGTTCCTGCACCTGGCCGCCGGCATCAAGGAAGTGGTCAAAGTACCGGTCCTGCACGCGCAGAACATCAAGGACCCGAACCAGGCGACCCGCATTCTCGAAGGCGGTTATGTCGATATGGTCGGCATGACGCGTGCGCATATCGCCGACCCGCACCTGATCGCCAAGATCAAGATGGGCCAGATCGACCAGATCAAGCAATGCGTCGGTGCCAACTACTGCATCGATCGCCAGTACCAGGGCCTGGACGTCCTGTGCATCCAGAACGCCGCGACTTCCCGTGAATACATGGGCGTGCCGCATATCATCGAAAAGTCCACCGGGCCTAAGCGCAAGGTCGTGGTGGTCGGTGCCGGTCCCGCCGGCATGGAAGCGGCGCGAGTCAGCGCCGAACGCGGCCATGACGTGACCCTGTTCGAGAAGAAGGACGCCATCGGCGGGCAGATCACCACGGCCTCGAAGGCGCCGCAACGGGACCAGATCGCCGGGATCACCCGCTGGTTCCAGTTGGAACTGGCACGCCTGAAAGTCGATGTCCGGCTGGGCACCGCCGCCGATGCGGCGACCGTCCTCGACTTGCGCCCGGATGTGGTGGTGCTGGCGGTGGGCGGTCATCCGTTCGTCGAGCAGAACGAACACTGGGGGGCCGCCGAAGGGCTGGTGGTCAGTAGTTGGGATGTGCTTGACGGCAAGGTGGCGCCGGGCAAGAACGTGCTGGTCTACGACACCATCTGCGAATTCACCGGCCTGTCGGCCGCCGACTTCCTGGCCGACAAAGGCAGCCAGGTCGAAATTGTCACCGACGATATCAAGCCGGGCGTGGCGGTCGGCGGTACGTCGTTCCCGACTTACTACCGCAGCCTATACCCCAAGGAAGTGATCATGACTGGCGACATGATGCTGGAAAAGGTCTATCGCGAGGGCGACAAGCTGGTGGCGGTATTGGAAAACGAATACACCGGCGCCAAGGAGGAGCGGGTGGTGGACCAGGTGGTGGTCGAGAACGGTGTGCGTCCGGACGAAGCGCTGTACTACGCGCTCAAGGACGGTTCGCGCAACCAGGGCCAGATCGACATCGACGCGCTGTTCGCGATCCGGCCGCAGCCGTCGCTGAATACTCGTGATCAAGAGCCGGCGGGCGACGGCTACCTGCTGTTCCGTATCGGTGACTGTGTGGCCCAGCGCAATACGCATGCGGCGATCTACGACGCGCTGCGCTTGTGTAAGGATTTCTAACGGGCACGCTGCCCATCTGTGGCAAGGGGCGAGCTCCCTTGCCACAAGTCGGTGCATGCTTCTTTACCGGCCTGCACATGAACCCTCGCAAGACCCGAGGTCTTTGGGAGCTGCACCATGTTGAACACTCTTCTTCCCATCCTGCTGTTCGCCGCCCTGGGCCTTGCGGTCCTCGGCGCATTGCGGCGGGTCGCGATGTGGCGCCGTGGTCGACCCGCGAAAGTCGACCTGCTCGCAGGGCTCCTCGCCATGCCCAAGCGCTATATGGTCGATTTGCATCAGGTGGTGGCGCGAGACAAATACATCGCCAATACCCACGTCGCCACGGCTGGCGGCGCGGTGGCGTCGATTGTCCTGGCGATCCTGGTGCACGGCTTCGGCCTGCATAACCGGGTCCTCGGTTATGCCCTGCTGCTGATGTCGGCGTTGATGTTTGTCGGTGCGATCTTTGTCTATTTGCGTCGCCGCCATCCGCCGAGCCGTTTATCGAAAGGCCCGTGGATGCGTCTGCCGAAAAGCCTGCTGGCGTTCTCGGCGTCGTTCTTCCTGGTCACCCTGCCGGTCGCCGGTATTCTTCCAGAAGATTTCGGTGGTTGGCTGCTGGCGGTGATCCTCGGCCTGGGTGTGCTGTGGGGCGTGGCGGAGCTGTTCTTCGGCATGACCTGGGGCGGGCCGATGAAGCACGCCTTCGCCGGTGCCTTGCACCTGGCTTGGCACCGGCGCGCGGAACGCTTTGGCGGCGGCCGTTCCACTGGCCTCAAACCGCTGGACCTGGCCGACCCGCAAGCGCCGCTGGGCGTCGAGCAGCCCAAGGACTTCACTTGGAACCAGCTATTGGGTTTCGACGCCTGCGTGCAGTGCGGTAAATGTGAGGCGGCCTGCCCGGCGTTCGCTGCCGGTCAGCCGCTGAATCCGAAAAAGTTGATCCAGGACATGGTGGTCGGTCTTGTCGGCGGCACCGACGCGAACTTCGCCGGCAGTCCGTATCCTGGCAAGGCTGTCGGCGAGCATTCCGGCAACCCGCACCAACCAATCGTCAATGGCCTAGTGGATGCCGAAACCTTGTGGTCGTGTACCACCTGTCGCGCCTGTGTCGAGGAGTGCCCGATGATGATCGAGCACGTCGATGCCATCGTCGATATGCGCCGTCACCTGACCCTGGAAAAAGGCGCGACGCCGAACAAGGGTGCCGAAGTCCTGGAAAATCTGATTGCTACCGACAATCCCGGCGGTTTCGCCCCAGGCGGGCGAATGAACTGGGCGGCGGACCTGAACCTCGATCTACTCAGTGAAAAGTCAACCACCGAGGTGTTGTTCTGGGTCGGCGACGGCGCCTTCGACATGCGTAACCAGCGTACCTTGCGCGCCTTTGTCAAAGTACTGAAGGCGGCTAAGGTCGATTTCGCGGTACTGGGCCTGGAAGAGCGCGACAGCGGTGACGTGGCTCGGCGCCTGGGCGACGAGGCAACCTTCCAACAGTTGGCCAAGCGCAATATCCAGACCCTGGCCAAGTACCGCTTCAAGCGCATTGTCACTTGTGATCCCCACAGTTTTCATGTGCTGAAAAACGAATACGGTGCCTTTGGCGGCGACTACCGGGTGCAGCATCACAGCACCTACATGGCCGAACTGATCGGCGCCGGTGCGCTGAACCTCGGTCGACACCGGGGCCACAGCGTGACCTATCATGATCCGTGCTACCTGGGCCGCTATAACGGCGAGTATGCAGCGCCGCGTGAGGTGCTGCGGGCACTGGGGATCGAGGTCAAGGAAATGCAGCGTTCGGGCTTGCGCTCCCGTTGTTGCGGTGGCGGCGGTGGCGCACCGATTACCGACATTCCCGGCAAGCAGCGGATTCCCGATATGCGCATGGAAGATATCCGCGAAACCGCTGCCGAACTGGTAGCGGTCGGTTGTCCGCAATGCACGGCGATGCTCGAAGGCGTGGTTGAACCACGACCGTTGATCAAGGATCTGGCCGAACTGGTGGCCGAGGCCCTGCTTGAAGAGGCGGCACCGAACAAATCGGCGCCCCAGCGCGAACCCGTGGAGGTGCACTGATGAGCGACATTATCCGCCGCGACCCCCACGCCGAATGGATCGCCCGCAACCGCCTGCATCCGCTGCATGCGGCCATGCAACCGCTGCAACATAGCTGGATGGGTCCCAACGGGATCGTGCGCAAGAATGTCCATGGCGTCGGTTTTATCGGTCCCAACGGCATCAAGCGTATCGACCGCAGCGGCGTCCAGCAGGGCGGCACAAGCAAGCGCTCGGCCAGTGTCCAAGTGCAGCTACCGCTGCATCAGGTGCGCCAGCCTGCCTTCTATATCAGCGTGGTGCCGGACATGGTCGGCGGTCGTCTGAGCAGTCACGACCGTGATCTGCTTGGCCTGGCTCATCAGTTGGCCGGGAAGGACGGCGCGGTATTGGCCGTCGTCTTCGGCGAGCACAAGGAAAGCACCTTTGAAACCGCAGGCGTCGACCGTCTGCTGGTGCTGGGAGGCAGCGAGTTCAACGGCTATTCGCCGGAGCCACGGATGCTGGGCCTGCGGGCTGTGGATAACCAGTTCAAGCCTCGCCACTGGTTGCTGCCGGACAGCCGCGGCGGTGGTGGCGAATTGGGTCGACGGCTTGCCGCCAGCTTGGGCGAACGTCCGGCCACGCGGGTCTGGCAGGTCAAGGGCGATCAGTGCATCGGTCGTGCCGGCGCGGGACTGCAGGACGTCGTGCGACCGCTGGCGCGCTTGATCCTGGCCGCTGCCGAATGCGCCGAGCCGGTCAGCGAAACCCGTCACGAAGCTTTGTCAGTGGCGTTATCCGCACATCTCGCCCGCCCTCTGTCGCGTATCGAGGACCTCGGCGCGGTGGCGGTGGACCCGGCGGCGATTTCCATGGCCGAGGCCGAATTCATTTTTTCCGGCGGCAATGGAGTCAAGGACTGGCCGCTGTTCCACCAAACCGCCGTGGCTCTGGGCGCCACCGAAGGGGCTTCGCGGGTGGCGGTGGACGATGGTTTCATGGCCCGCGACCGTCAGGTCGGCGCCAGCGGCACTTGGGTCACGGCGCGGGTCTATGTGGCCGTGGGGATTTCCGGGGCAATCCAGCACCTGCAAGGTATCGGTGCCTGTGACAAGGTGGTGGCGATCAACCTCGATCCGGGTTGCGACATGGTCAAGCGCGCCGACTTGTCGGTGGTCGGCGAGAGCAGCGAAATCTTCCGCGCCCTGATCGCGGCGGTGACGGCATATCGCAACGGCACCCAGCGCGAAGCGGCTTAAGGTAGGGATAAGGTCATGAGTACGACGGTAATCAGCTTGGTGTCCATCGGTGCCCACCCCACCTCTGGCCGTGCCCGGCGCGCCGGACAGGATGCCCGTGCGGTGGAACTGGGCCTGCGACTGGCTGGGGATAACTTGCAAGTGGTGCATGCCGGCGATATCGCCGAGCCAGCGCTGCGGGCTTACCTGGGCATGGGCCTGGACGAGTTACGGGTGCTGGAGCAACCCACTGGCGCCGATGCGCTGCCGGCGCTGACCGACTATTTGCGCGATGCCGGGGCGCAGTTGGTGCTGACCGGTAGCCAGGCGGAAACCGGTGAAGGTTCGGGCATGCTGCCGTTCCTGCTGGCGGAAAACCTCGGCTGGCCGCTGGTGGTGGGACTGGCTGAAGTCGAGTCCATTGCAGGCGGTGTGGCCCATGTGTTGCAGGCATTGCCGCGAGGCCAGCGGCGCCGGTTGAAAGTCCGCCTGCCGTTTCTCGCCACGGTGGACAACGCCGCGCCCGAGCCACGCCAGAGTGCCTATGGTCCGGCCCGGCGCGGGGTGTTGCAGGCCGAGGAAGTCGAGGTGCTGGAGGATGAGTTGTTCGCCGCTGCGTTGTTGCAATCGGCCAAGCCCCGGCCTAAGCGCCTGAAAGTGATCAAGGCCAAGAGCGGCGCCGAGCGGATGAAGGCGGCCACGGCCAAAGCCAGCGGCGGCGGTGGCCAGGTACTCAAGGGCGTCACTGCGGAGGCGGGCGCGCAGGCGATCCTCAAGTTATTGATCGAGGAAGGCGTGGTGCGTTGATACCGAGCCTGCTCGCCACGATACTTAAGGCGGCGGAGTGGCTGGCGCGGAGCTGGCCGGTTGTTCCACCGGCTTGGGCAGCGGCGACTCCATCACCGGTTGCTCCACGGGCGCCGGCAACGGCTGCCAGTTCTCATTCGCCCGTGGCACCGCCAACGGTGGTGGAATGGCACCGTTGCTGGCGCCGCCGCTGGTTTTCATATTCAAGTTCTGGCTGTTGTGTAACACCATGCCCTCGGTGGAGCTGCGCGCTTCGGTGCCGCTGCTGAAGGTACTGACCTGGGATGCCGGCAGGTCGAGATTACGCTCGATCCTGGGGGTGATCAGCAGGATGATCTCGCTCTTGCCCTGCTCGCTCTTGTTGGTGCCGAAAATCGCCTGACCCAACCCCGGCAACCGGCTCAAGCCCGGCAGGCCGCTGCCCTCGTCGATGTCGGCGGTGCGAATCAGGCCGGCGACCACCTGGGTTTCATTGTTGCGCGCGGTGAGTGTGGTGCGGGTCGAGCGCGAGCCGAGCTCGAAGGTCGGCGGGATATTGTCGGTGCCTTCGTTGCGTTTGGTGATATGCGTCATGTCGATCACCATCTGCAAGTTGATTTCATCGTTGAGACTGATATTGGGCTGGACTTCGATGCTCAGCCCGACATCCTGGTAGGAGACCGACGCGGTGGTCGTGAGGTTAGCCGTGGTGGAGGTGACCACCGGAATCTTATCGCCAATCTTGATCTCGGCCTTTTCCCGGTTCTTCACGCGGATGCGCGGATTGGCCAGGGTGACCGTATTGCCGCTACGTTGCAGCAGGTTGATCTTGGCTTCCAGGCTGCCGATTTCCAGTTGGCGCCCGCCAAGCCCCGTGGTGGCCGGGAGGGTGCCGGGCAGCGAGAGGCCGATGGAACCGGGGTAATTGACCCCCAGGTTGAGTTCGTCGACCAGGCTGACTTCCATCACCTGGATATCGATGGTCACTTCCGAATCGGCCAGGTCGATGGCTTGCACCAGCTTCTCCACGGCGCTCAGGGTTTCCACGCCGTCGCGCACGATCACCGCGCTGAGCCGTTCGTCCACCAGCACCTCCTTGGGCTTGAGCAACTGCTTGATCTCGGCCGCCGCCAGTTTCGGATCGGCGTGGCTGAGGTAGAAGGTGCGCACCGCTAACTCGCGGTATTCGCGCTCCTTGTCCGGGCGTGCGGGGTAGATCAGTACGGTGTCGGCATTGAGTACCTTCATCTGCAATTGATGGGTCGACAACAGCAGGTTCAGCGCATCTTCGGCGGTGGTGCGGGACGCCGAGATACTGGCCGCCGCGTTCGGGTTGACGTCTTTGTCGATCACGAAGTTGATCCCCGACAGCCTGGCGATGGTCTCGAAAATAGTGGTCAGGCTCTGGGAACTGAAGTGCAGGCTGACGGGTTTTTTCATCGAGTCGCTCAGCTTCGGCTTGAGGCTGTCGACGCTGACCAGGGTACGCGTCAGGCTGTCGCGCAGGTCAAGGGCGTCGCGGTAGTTGGGTTGCTGGACGATGATCTGACGGACGATGGCCAGAGCCTCCCTCGGGTTGCTCGCGCTCAGTGCCTTGGCCCGAGCCAGTTCGGGGCGCAGCCGGGCGAGGTTCTCGATGGTGCGAATGGCCTGGCTGGCGCCGAGGTTGCCGGGGTCGTATTTGAGGATCTGCCGCATGGCCGCGATGGCACCGGCATCGTCGTTGCGTGCCAGGGCATCGCTGGACTGGCGGCTGTATTGGTCGACCAGTTGCTCGGTCCTGCCGAACAGCGCGGCGCGCAGTTGGATATCGTCCGGGTGTTCTCTGACGGCGGCGCGCAGCACATCCACCGAGCGGGTGATATCACCGTCCTGGCGCAACAGTTCACTCTCGTTGAGCGGCCCGCGGGACTGGCAGGCGCTCAGTCCGATCAGCAGCAGGGCCAACCATGGCCGGATAGATTTTGACATGATCGTTCTCTTCGCTAGAGCGGTCCGTGCTCAGGGAGTATCCAGGCGCAACGTGGTCACTTGGCGCAAAGGCAAGTACGTCAGCACCACGCGGGTGTCGGTCAGTTTGTCCAGTCGATACCCCTTGTCGAAGGTCGCCCCCGGACGGATATGTCCCGCCACCGAGCAGCTCTGGCACAGGGTGTAACGCACACCCTGGCCCTGTAGCACGACAATCTTCGACTGGCCTTGGTAGCGCCATTGCGCACTGACCGTGAAGGGCATCGGCGGTGCCTGTGGGGCGCTGGGTTTCGCCGCTGCGACCGGTGGCGGTGGTGGCAGCCAGCTCTGGCTGGGAAACAGATCCACCAGGGATGTGGCCGGCGCCGGCGCGTTGGCGTCGGGTGCCGCTGGCGGTGTGGCAATTGGCGTGCGCGACGCCGGGGCGAGCGCTGGCGGGGGCGGTATGGAGGTGTTGAGGTCCTGCCAGAACAGCCAGCCACAGCCGAGCAGCACGCCTCCCAGCAGCACGCGCAGAGGGAGCGCCAGCTTCACTTGAGCACCGCCAACAGGCTGAGGCGCAGGCGGATGTCCAGTTGTGCGCTGGTGATATCCTTGCGCTGCAGACTCAAGCTCTCTATGCGCACCGCCGGTTGCTGTACCACTTCGTCGAGCGCCCTGCGTAAGGTCGGATAAGCGCCGCTCAGCGGGATATCCAGTTCCAGGCGTTGGGTTTGATCGTCCCCCGGCGAGGAGTATTGGAAGTCGGTTTGCAGCACCGCGAAACCGTTTTGCTGCAGGACTGCCACCAGGCTCCCCAGGCGCGCCTCGAAGCTGTCGGTGTCAGGTAGTTGCCGGACCGCCCGAGGTTCGGCGGCATGCAGGTCCAGCGGGCGTTCGGCGATGCCCGCCCGGGCCTCGCGCAGACGCATGGCGCTGTTGTCGAGGCCGGGAACGATCAGCCCTTGGCGAATCACCAGGGCGACAACGATCAGCAGCAGCGCCAGGCCACCCCAGAAGCCAAGGAAACGTTGCATCTGGGCCAGGGACCAGCGCAGACGTGCCTGGAGTCGGGCGGCGTCGGGCCACTGGCGGGGTATTGGCTTCATGGCCGGTCCGTTCCCTATTGGGCGCTGAGTTTGAATTTGACGCTCATCGGCAGCATGGGATCGCGGGTATTGCGCGCGCTCTGTTGCAGGTTGACGGTGAGGCCGGTGTCGGTCTTGAGTTTCTCGATAAAGCGCAAGCTGCCTTCCAGGCGCTGGCTCTCCAGGTCCAGGTTGAGCTCCTGGGCCGCGGTGTTGACTTCCAGTCGCAACAACGCGACGTCCGGTGACCAGGCCTGACCGAGGGCGTCGAGCAGGGCGAAGGGCGTGGCGTTTTGGCGGGCGAAGGTTTCCAGTTGTTTTTTCTGTTGGGGCGAGGTGCGCAGGGAGGCTTGCATCAGTTGTTCCTGCTGGATCGCCAGGGCCGTGAATTGCCGTTCAACCTGGTCGGCTTCGGCTTCCCGGACCTGCAGGGCCTGCCAGTCCGACCACAGCAGCAACCACAGGCCGAGGGCTAATATGCTCAGTAGGACCAATAGCCAGGGCCGCATCCTTTCACCGCGCAGGTCGATCAAGGGTGCCCGTGGGTGGCGCCAGCGGCGGATCAGGGAAATGTTCATCAGGCCTGCTCCGCCAGCCAAGGATGCAACGGCCCCAGCCAGTGCCAGGGCCTGCTCGCCGACGGTTCGAACGGCGCCTTGGCGGCCACCACCAGGGTTTGCTGTTCCTGCTCGTCGCACAATACATCGACCATCAGTAAGGCATCGGCCAAGTCCGTCTGCTGGCTCAGCGGCACCACGCAGACTTGCGCTGGCCGACCCTGGTGGGCGAATACGCAACCGAGAGCGTCGGGTTCGCGGACGGCGAAGCGATAGTCCTGGGGCAACTGGCGCCAATGGCGTTGCAAGGCATCGATCAGCAACGGCACGCAGCGCTGAATGGGCAGGTGCCTGGCCCGGAACAACGTCGTGAGGGATTCCATCAGTTCCTTGTCGACCGCCGCCGCCAGGCGCGCGCAACCGAACGGTGCAGGGTCGATCGCGACCTGCCATTGGGCGGAGTCGAGATCGTTGTGCTGGCTGAACAGCGCCAGGGCAAAATCTTGCCAGTCGAGGGGGCTGTAGAGACCTTCCTGCCAAGGCAGAACTCGGTAATGCACATGAGGGAAGCCCAACAATAGGGTGACTCGCTCCAGGTAACCCAGTCGACCATGGGGCGCCTGTTCCAGCAGCGCGGCACAGGCAGTCAGTGGATCGCCGCGCTCGCGGCCCCGCCAGAGGGGGCCGCCGGGCCAGCGCGGGCGGGCGGCCCAGTGAACTTCGTCCTGCGCCAGCAGCACCACATGATCAATAAAGGGAGAGGACACGATGGACCTCCTGCAAGGTGGTGTGTCCGGCGGCGGCGCTCGCCAAGGCGATATCGCGCATGAAACGGTGGCCCGACTCCCGCGCCAGCTCCCGCAGGGCGGCGGCGGAGCGGCGTTGCAGCAGACCTTCCTTGAGTGCGTCGGTGACGGTCAGTACTTCCGCCAGGGCCAGCCGGCCACGATAGCCGGTATGGCGGCAGGCCTCGCAGCCCCGGCCGAGCCGGTAGTGGCTGGCGGAGGAAGCGGCCGGCAGATGCGCCAGTTGCAGCAATTGCGCATCGGCTTCGGTGGCCTCGGCGCACTCGCTGCAGACTCGACGCAGCAGCCGTTGCGCGACCACGCCGTTGAGCGCCTCGACAAAGCTGGCCGGCTCGACCTTCAGATAGTTGAAGCGCTCCAGCACGCTGAACGCACTGTTGGCGTGGACCGAGGAGAGCACCAGGTGGCCGGTCAAGGCGGCCTGCACGGCGATTCCGGCGGTTTCACCGTCGCGGATCTCGCCCACCAGGATGGTGTCCGGGTCGTGCCGCAGAATCGAGCGCAGGCCTCGGGCGAAGGTCAGGCCCTTCTTGTCGTTCACCGGGATTTGCAGCACGCCGGGCAGCTCGTACTCCACCGGGTCTTCGATGGTGATGATTTTCTTCTCGCCGGTATTGGTCTCCGACAGGGCGGCGTAGAGCGTTGTCGATTTGCCGCTGCCGGTGGGCCCGGTGACCAGCAGCATGCCATAGGGTTCGCTGGCCAGCAGGCGGATGCGGCGGATCGCGTCCTCGTCCAGGCCCAGGCTGTCCAGGCTCAGCGACTCGCCGCGCTGGGACTTGTCCAACACCCGCAGCACCGCATCCTCGCCGTGGATGCTAGGCATGATGGAAACCCGGAAGTCGACGTCGCGCTGCTGGATGCGCGCCTTGAACCGACCGTCCTGGGGGACGCGGCGCTCGCCGATATCCAGGCCGGAGAGCACCTTGAGCCGTGACAGCGCCTGTTCGGCGGTATCGAGCCCGGCGCTCTGGCCGATCTGTTGCAGCACGCCGTCGATCCGGTACTTGATCACCAGGCCTTCGGGAGTGCTCTCGACATGGATATCGCTGGCCCGGCTCTGCAGGGCATCGAAGAGCATCGAGTTGACCAGCCGCACCACCGGATTGTCGTCGCGGGCGATGCTGCTCAGGGATATTTCCTGCACCGCTTCGGCCACCCGCGCGTCTTCATCATCGCGGGCGAAGGGGTCCATCACACGCTGGCTGGCCTCAGCCTTTTTCAGCTGTGTCTCGACGACCCCCGGCAGGCTCATCGCCAGGGTCATCGGCGCTAGCTCGGCATGGGCTTGCAACCATTGGCGACCGCTCAGGGCGAAGGGCGCGCCGAGCACCAGGTAGGCCTGACCGTCGATCTCTACCGGCAGGGTCCGGCGGGCCAGCGCCTGGGGCAGGGAGAGGGTGTCGAAGCGCTCATGACCGTCGACCTGGGCGTCGGTGAGTGGCGTCAGGCCCAGCAGCGCGGCGATGTCGGCCAAGTGTTCCGGCGTGTGCTCCAGCACCTGTTGCAGGTGCTCCGCCAACGGCCTGTTGGCCTGTCGTGCCTGCTGCTGCCATTGCTGTCTGAGGGTGTCCATCGCGCTACCCCTGGATGGAACCGGCCAGTTCGAAGATCGGCATGTACAGCAGGAACACGATCAGTCCGATCAGGCCGCCGACCACCAGCATCAGCAGCGGCTCGAAGACCTTGCTGAACAGCTCGATGGCGCGCTCCAGCGCCTCGTCGTGGAACTGCGCGATACGCTCGCACATGGACGCCAGTTCGCCGCTCTGCTCGCCGACGCGCAGCAGGCGCTCGGCGACCGCAGTGGTGAGCCGATGCCGGGCGAGGGTGGTGGACAGCGGCTGGCCGGCGCGAATATCGGTCAAACTGCGGACCAGGTCGCCCTGACGCTCCGCCGGTAGCAGCGCCCCAGCCATTTCCATGGCCGACACCGCCGGCATCCCGCCCATCAGCAACATACCGGCGGTGCGGTAGAAACGTGCGAGGATAAACAGGGTCCGCTGGGCACCGAGGCTGGGGATTTTCCATAGCAGGGCGGCCAGGTGGCGCTTGACCGTCGCGGTCCGCGCCAGCAGCACCAGAGCGGCGATCAGCAACGCCAGGCCACTCATCAGCAAGCCTCCCTGTTGCTCCACCAACTCGCCCCACCAGACCATGAACCGCGCGGTCGCCGGCAGGTCGCTCATTGCGTCGAACACCGAGGCGAAGCGCGGGATCACGAAAAACAACAGGAACAGCAGGATCACCGCGCCCACGCCAAGCACCACCAAAGGGTACATCAGCGCACTGCTGACGCGTTTCTTCACGGTTTCCAGATGGGCTTCGAAATGATGGTAGCGCCGCAGTGCCACCGACAGTTGCCCGCTATGTTCGGAAGAAGCGGCGGTGGCCACCAGCAGGCTCGGAAAGATCGCCGGCTTGGCTTGCATGGCCTTGGAAAAGGCGTTGCCCTGGTACATCGACTCCAGCAGCTCGCTCAACACCTGCCGGTTGACCCCCGGTGCGGCCTTGTCGCGCAGGGTTTCCACCGACTCCACCAGGACCAGTCCGGCGTCGAGCAGTACCACCAGTTCCTGGATAAACAGGCCCAGAGCGAAACGCACGCTGCGTCCCGGCCACTTGAAGGCGGTACGCTGGCGCAGCGAAACTACCTGGGTGTGCTGTAACTGGCGGCGAGCATCGTCGAGGTCGACGGCCTGCAGGCGCAGGTTGCGCAGTTGGCCCTGGCTGATGATACGCGCATCGAATTCCCTCATGGTCGCGCCCCGCCGCGCGAGGCCAGCGTGCCGGCGCCCCGCTGACGCAGTTGCAGCAGGTTGGCGTAGTAGCTCCATACCCGTCGGGCATAGCGACCGCGATGGGCGTCACGCTCGCTACGAGCGCCGGCGTTGTAGGCGCCCACGGCCTGCCAGCCATAACCGAGCTGCTGGACGAACTGGGCGAGAATCCAGGCACCGGCCATCACACTGGTGCAGGGCTCGTCGAGCAGGTTGCGTTCGCCGATCCCGAAGGCGGCAAGACGTTCCAAGTGGCGGCTGTTGATCTGCATCAGACCGATATCACGGCTACCATCGCGGTTGATATTGCGCGCACGGGGATCGAGCCCGGATTCGACCTGGGCAATGGCATAAAGTAGCAGGGGATCGATATGGTAGCGCTCGCCAGCGTCCTGGAAACAGTTGGCGCCGCTGGCACCGGCCATCAGCAGAGCGGCCAGGGCGATCAGCAGTTCGAATGAGTGACGCATGGGCAGGACCTCCGGGCTCAGAAGCCATACACGATGTCGGCGTTGGTTCCCTCGCCTGCGGCCTTGCCATCGCGACCCAGGGAGATGATCTCGACTTCATGGCTGGCGCCGGGGTTCTTGAAAAGGTACGGATTGTTCCAGGGATCGGGCGGTACGCCCTTGGACAGGTACGGCCCGTGCCAGGCGGGCTCGCTGGCTGGCCGCTCGACCAGGACGTTGAGGCCCTGGGCCTCGCTGGGGTAATGGCCGTTGTCCAGGCGGTACTGGTTCAGGGCGTCGGACAGGGATTTCATCTGGCCCTTGGCGGTCTGGACTTTCGCCAGTTCCAGGCGATCGAACATCTTCGGTCCGACGTAGCCGGCCAGCAGGGCGATGATCAGCAGGACCACCAGCAGTTCAAGCAAGGTGAAGCCGCGTGAGGGCTGGGCAAGGCGCAGGCGTAACGATAAACCGTTCATGAAGGCCGCTCGGCTGATGAGGCAGGGAACGCGGTTACTGCTAACCTATTCCGGCCCTACATCAGGCGGGCACCACCGGCAGGTACACGTTGAACATGTCTCGGAGTGAATGACTGATTGTAACTCTAGTTCAATACCCTAAGTGGCAAGTACTTTGGGGTTATATCTCTTTATTATTAGTGAGAGATTTTTTTGTGATTGAAAAATATAAGAGAAACCGCTCGCCTGGATAACGTCGCACGGGCCGTGCGACGTTATCATCCACCACACAGGCCACTAGAGCTTGTCCCAAGCCTCCTGCCAGTGTATGCCGGTGCCAGGGGCATAGGCCCATGCGGCGCCTTTGCACCAACCGGTAGCCGGCCAGGGTTTGCACTTGTAGTTGGCGCCGGCGTTGGTCACGATGTCGCCGTCCTTGTAGTCCGTGCCTTCCTGGTATTGTGGATAATCGCCACCCCCCGCCTCTGGCCTGGCGGTCAGTGTCACTTGCGCTTCATGGCGCTTTTTGTTGGCGTCGTCGTAGACATTGAGCAGCAGCTTGGCGGTCGAGACCTTGTCGCTGACGGGCGTGGTAATGGTGAAGGTTTGCTCGGTGTTCGCTCCGTAGGTCCAGCCCGGTCCGCCCTGGAATGCCCATACATAACGCAATGGCGTGCCGTTATAAGATACGGATCGTTTGCCATCCATGATAAAGCGCTCACCCGCCTTGATCTCGGTGCGCCCTTCGATCACTGCCACGGGCGGACGTTCATCCACCGGACCTGGGGTTCCTCCTCCGTCATCGTCGGTGTCGACCGACATCTGCGTGGAGTCTCTGGTATCGGCCAGGTAGTTGTAGTTGGCATAGATGTCGTTGGGATTGAAGGTGATGGTTTCATTTTTTTTGACGCCGACGCGAATGATGTGCTGGCTGCTGCTCAACAGGTTCGCCAATTGCGCGCCCCACACAGCCGGACTCTGGTTACTGGCGTCGATGGGCACTTTCAGGTCAATCAGTTCGGTGACTGCCCTGTCATGTCCGAACACGCGAAAGTGTACCGTGTCACCGGCCTTCGGATCGATCCCGTTACCGTCGATAAACACCTTCTCCTTGGTCCAGGGCGAGGGTTGGGTCTTGTCCTCGAAGGCGATATCGCTGCAGCCATAGAAACCTTCACCCACCGGGTCCCGACGCTGCCAGCGGGTGAAGAGCACGGCATTACCCGAGCGGCTGGCGGGTATTTGCACGTTGAACTGAAAGAAGGCGCTGGTGCCCGATATGGCCGGAGGGTTGTTGCCCCAATCCCTGCGGGATTCGGTCAGTTCTTCGCTGTGAACCAGCTCCAGGTCGTCCCACTTCAGCGGACGGGTCGCGCTGTCGTAACCGGGTTTACTGAGATAGATCCTGACAAAACTGGGGACATGGGGGGCGGTGGCGATCAAGCGCACCTTCATCTTGCCGGAGGCATCGGGTTTCACCTCGGTCTTGGTCCACTGTGGCATGGCAAGGTTGAGTACATCCATTCCCGGACGGTTTACCGAGCAGAGCTTGCCGTCGGGCACGAGTGCCTTGACGGCGGCCTCGCCGCCGTCCGCGTCGTTGTAGCGGCCGCCGATGTTCAGGCTGACTTCATGCCACTGGGTCGCGGCATGGGCCAGTTGTCCCGAATACCCCGGCTCGGTCACAGCCCTTCGGCAACCCTCGTCCTTCATTTTGTCGGGAGCCCCCCAATAATCGGCGTAGCTGCGGCACAGTGTCTGCCGTGTGATGGGGGTGTCCGGTGAGCCGTGGGCCCAGCCCAGCGCTGGCGCCGCCAGTGACATGACCAGCGAATAGCGGATAATGGATCGTGCGTAGAAATGTAAGCTGTTCATTGTTCAGTCCACGTTCAAGTTGGAAAAAACCTCCCGAACCGTTCGGGCTTCTGGTATTTCGTTCATTGACTGACTTGATCGCCCAACATGTTCACCTCCAACGTAAGTGCTACGTTCTTTTTGGAGAGTTACTCTGTCCAGGCCGGTACAGAAACTGCCACCCCTGATAACTGCTTTGCCCTGTGAAACTTTCCTGGTGCCGACGAAAGTTGCCTTGCCTGAGCGGCTGTCCCGGTGCCTGGCTGAACACGCCCATGATGGTTTCCCCGGGGCCGGCGATGATTCCCCAATCGGTGGTGCCGCTCATGGGGTCGGCGTAGACCCGGCGCAAGTAGCGTTTGATCGTGGGTTGGCGACGGTCCAGCAGCAGGTCCTCGAGGGTCTTTGGGTACAGTCTCTGCGATTCGTAGTACAGGCCGATGGCCCGTCGGATTTCCTCGCCATGGGCCAGTAGCTGCGCCTCGCGTTCGCGGCGCAGTAGGGTCGACCAGAGCACGCCCACTTCCATCATCAGCACCGCGACAATCGCCACCGACACCAGCAGACCCATGAACACCGAGCCGCGCTGCGGTGCCCGGACGCGCCAATCGTTACCAGGAGCCATAATCGGTGCCGTCCACGGCCTGTCCCTGCGCACCGCTGTGTACATCGCCGAAACCGCTGTCCTCGCCGCTCTGCAAGCGCCAGGTATCGCGTCGGCCGGTGATCGGGTCCCGAGGAATCTCACGCAGGTAGCGACCGTTGACCAGGTCTTCCAGAGATTCGGGGTTGCCACCCTTGTCCTCGCGGTAGTGATCCAGCGCCTGGCGGATCGACACCAGGTTATGGCGCAGCACGGTTTCCTGTGCCTTGGTGTGCTGGCGGAAATACTGCGGCATGACCAGGGTCATCAGCGTGGCGATGATGGCCATCACTACCAGCAGCTCAATCAGGGTAAAGCCCCTGGCCTTACCATTGGTTGTACGCAATGCCATTGAGGCCCTCCCGCTGGCTGGTAGAGCTGATATCGAAGACATCTTCACCTTCGGCCGGATCCTCGGCGGTGCTCTTGTAGCTGCGCAGGCGCCAGGTTTTCTCGGCGGGCTGGTCCGGGCACTCGCAGACCGGATCGCGGGGAATACGCCGTAGGAAAAAAATCTTCTGGCCGCTCGGGTCGCTCTTATCGACGACGCCTTCGGCCAGGGTTTCGAGGGAGGGGGGATAACCGTTGGTGATGCCTTTGTCGATCCGCCCGTCATCGACCGCCTCCTTGTAGGCGTCGATGGCACGGCGGATTTCCCGCAACGAGCGTTGCAGGTCAAGTTCGCGTTCGCGTTTGCCCACCAGGGCCGTCAGCGGATAGGCCACCGTGGCCAGGGTTGCCAGCAATGCCAGAGCAAGTAGCAACTCGATCAAGGTGAAGCCGGCTACGGATGGGCGGCGAAACGCTAGGGGAAATAACGGAAACGGCCACATGGGGATCGCACCATCTGGATATCCTCGGGTAAATGCGTCAGGCCAAGACACCTTTACTGCAAGAACATGGCGCGCTGTGCCAGAAGTGTAGTCGATAGTTCAAGGATGCCAGGCGAACTGTTCGGCATCGGTGGGTGGTTGTGTTCATCTGAATAAATGTCCACAGAGGCTGTGGGCGGTTCTGTGGATAAAATGTTGGTGCATCGCTGTATCCGCCACAGCTCAACGGTTGTAGCCCCTGGTACAAAAAGTAATCAACCTAATTGACGGTTTTTATTCAAGTTTTTTATGTGGATAAGGGGCTTTCAAAGGGGGGCTTGGTGAGCGATTTGTTAACAAAGCCTGTTGGCGATTATGTGGATAAGATGTTTGCTATCCGCTGTAGACCTTGTTTTACAAGGCTTGTAAGGTTTTGATTAAAAACTATCCAATTGTAGTTTTTTCTTCATCTGATCAACTTGAAACCTACATATCTGGCGGTTTTTCAGGGTTTTCCACAGACACTTGAAAAAATGACCGACTTGCACACAAAGTCTGTTGGCCTTTTTGTGGATAAGGTGTTTGCGGTTCGTCACGAACCTTTAAAAACGTGGGCTGTAGCGATTTGATCAAAAAATGTTCGATAGCGCCTGGAACCGATCTTTTTGAATAAGTCACGGATTTTATTCAAATTATTTCGCTGTCGACAGTGCCTGAATCGGCACTTACCCACATTTGCTGTGGGCGCTTCTGTGGATAAGTTGTTCGCCAAGCCCGCTAAGCCTCGGTTCTTATAGCGCCGAGCGTTATAGATCAAATTTCATACAGCCCTAGTGGCCTGTGTGGTCAGGGACTCACCGTGCAGGCCACCACTGTCTATCCGTGTGTTTAGCCGTGTACCGGCACGCCCTTGAGGTACGGCGCGGGCTCGGCCCCCAGGTTGCTCAACATCCGCTCGCTGTACCAATCCACGAAGTTGACCACGCCAAACTCGTAGGTCTTCGAGTATGGCCCGGGTTGGTAGGCCGTGGAGTTGATGCCACGCTGGTTTTCTTCGGCCAGGCGACGGTCCTGGTTGTTGGTCGCATCCCAGACTTCACGCATGCGCGCCACGTCATAGTCGACGCCTTCGACCGCATCCTTGTGTACCAGCCACTTGGTGCTGACCATGGTCTCCTGGGCACTGATCGGCCAGACGGTGAACACGATAATGTGGTCGCCCATGCAGTGGTTCCACGAGTGCGGCAGGTGCAGGATGCGCATCGAGCCGAGGTCGGGGTTCTTGATCCGCCCCATCAGCTTCTTGCAGCCCTGCTTGCCGTCCAGGGTCATCGACACGGTGCCCTTGAGCAATGGCATACGCACGATACGGTTGCGCAGGCCGAAGCTGGCGTGGGCGTAAGGGATCTTCTCGGCTTCCCAGGCCACGGTGCATTCGGCCACGTGGTCCTTGAATTTCTGGTCGGCGCGCGGGTCGGTGACGTCATCCCACTCCAGCAGGGTCTTGAGCAGTTCCGGATGAGAGGCGTTGCAGTGGTAGCACTCGCGGTTGTTCTCCAGTACCAGTTTCCAGTTGGCTTTTTCCACCAGGGTGGTCTGCACCGCCACCTTAGTGTTTTCCATGTCGTAGGGTTCCATGTAGTGGTTCAGGGTCGCCAGGAACTCGTCGATCGGCGGCGGGTTTTGCGCCAGGCTGATAAAGACGTAGCCGCCGGAGGTCTTCACATGCACCGGTTTGAGGCCGTATTGCTGCATGTCGAAGTCGGCGCCCATCTCGGTGCCGGCGAACAGCAGGCGCCCGTCCAGTTCATAGGTCCATTGGTGGTAATGGCAGACCAGCTTGGCGACCTTGCCCTTGTCGCTGGTACACAAGCGTGAACCGCGATGGCGGCAGACGTTGTGAAAGGCATGGACCACGCCGTCGGCGCCACGGATCACGATGATCGGGTTCTTGCCGATCTGCAGGGTCATGTAATTGCCCTTGGCCGGGATTTCGCAGGTCATACCGGCGATCAACCACTCTTTCTGGAAGATTTCCTGCATGTCGATTTCGAACAGCCGCTCATCGCAGTAGAACGGCTGCGGCAGGGAAAAGGTCCGCTCGCGTTCTTGCAGCATCTGTGCGGTGGCCTTGCGTGCGGGTTCCAGCGGATCGCCCAGGCTCAGGGTTGCAGTGACGTCCATCGATTCGGTCCTCATGGCCATACGGTGTGGCCGACGATTAATACGGTTAGGCTCTGTACCAAATGTATCTGCGTTTGCCCATGCGACGTTGAAAGCTGGCTCGCCGGCTTTCGCCTTGCCTGGCCTGTGCTCGAAAACATGTCGTACAGCCCCGAGTGCGCAAGGCAAAAATACAGCGGCTCATTGACGCTGGAGTGTGCGACTGGCAGCGATGCTGACCTTATCCATGGGCGACATGGCCGCATCCGTTCCCGACGCGCAATCCCCTGTCGTTGGGGGCTGGTCGCGATAAGCATGTCAATGTCGTGGATAGGTAAATGGTCGCCATGAGGCTTGCGCAGAATCGCCCACATAGAGCCGACGATCGGCGCGGAGAACACGATGTCGAACAGCTTCCTGAATCCGGTAACTACCCAGACCTGGGCCAATGGTCGGCATATCGTGCGTTGCGTGAAGGTTATCCAGGAAACCTGGGACGTGCGCACCTTCTGCTTCATGGCCGACCAGCCGATTATGTTCTTCTTCAAACCGGGGCAGTTCGTCACCCTGGAACTGGAAATCGACGGGCAGCCGATCATGCGCTCCTACACCATTTCCAGCTCGCCGTCGGTGCCCTACAGCTTTTCCGTGACCATCAAGCGCATACCGGGCGGGCGGGTCTCCAACTGGCTGCACGACACCCTGCACGAAGGCCAGGAGTTGGCGGTGCACGGGCCGGTCGGGCTGTTCAACGCTATCGACTTCCCCGGCCCCAAAGTGTTGTACCTGAGCGGCGGCGTCGGCATCACCCCGGTGATGTCCATGGCCCGCTGGTTCTATGACACCAACGCCAATGTCGACATGGTGTTTATCCACAGTGCCCGCTCGCCCAAGGACATCATCTATCAGCGCGAGCTGGAGCATATGGCGTCGCGGATCGATAACTTCAGTCTGCACCTGATCTGTGAAAAACATGGCCTGGGCGAGCCCTGGGCCGGTTATCGCGGTTACCTGAACCACAAAATGCTGGAGCTGATGACCCCGGACTTCCTCGACCGCGAAGTATTCTGCTGCGGCCCGACGCCGTACATGAACGCGGTCAAGCGCCTGCTGGAAGCTGCCGGGTTCGATATGAACCGCTATCACGAGGAATCGTTCGGCGCGACGCCGTCGCAAGCCCGTGCCGATGCCGTGGAACAGGCCGAACAGGCCGCCGAGGCGCCGGAAGTGGATGCTGCGGACCTGCACCAGGTGGAATTCACCGCCACTGGCAAGAGCATTCGCGTGGTGCCTGGTGAAACCGTGCACGCGGCAGCGGCCAAGCTGGGCCTGATGATTCCCAAGGCCTGCGGCATGGGCATCTGCGGCACCTGCAAGGTGCTTAAGCTGGGTGGGGAGGTGGAGATGGACCACAACGGCGGGATCACCGACGACGATATGGCCGAGGGTTATATTCTGTCATGTTGCAGTGTGCCGAAGGGGGATGTACGGATCGAGTACTGATCGGGTCGGCGACAATATGCTCTGGACCCCTACATCGACGCGTCGGTCGTAGGAGGAAAGCCTGAAGCTTCTGCGTATTTTCGCATGGGGGCGGCTTTGCGACGAAAGGCCGGGAACATGTTTGGCCAATCACAGTCCCTAAGCATGAAGAAAAGCACCCGGCCAGGAAAATCAAGGCTTTGAGAGCGTTTTTCCCTGGCAAATCCAGGGGCTTTTCTTTATCTTACGCGCCCTTTGAAACTGCCCGAGAGATCAAGAAAATGTTGGAGACTTCCCTCAATCAACTGGAACAACTGGTCAGCGAACTGGTTCAGCAAAAACAAGAACTGTTGGCCGCCAATGCGGCATTGAGCGCCGAACTGGCCCAGGCCAAGGATGAAAACGAAAGCCTGCAACTGAGCCTGATGGAGCAGGAAGAAAAGCACGGCGCCACCGCCGCTCGTATCCGGGCGCTGGTCGAACGTGTCAGCGCGGATCCCGTGGGCGCATGATAGCCAGCGCCGATGGGGTGACCGTCATCTCGATCCTCGGTGAGGAATATTCGATCAAGGCCCCCGCCGGCCAGGAGCAGACGTTGCAGGACGCAACCCTGATGCTCAAGACGGCCCTGGTCGACACCAAGAAGAGGTTTCCCACGCTGATCGGCGAGCCGTTGCTGGTCCTGGCGGCCTTGAACCTGTGTTCACAGCAACTCGAAGCGCGGCGTCAGCACCGCGAGGAGCTCGACCGTTATCAAGAGCAAGTCAGCGCCACGGTCGAAGCGATCTCGAAAACCATCGGGCAGAGCTGAGGGGGACCCCACTGCTGGGTCGCGACGATCGTTCCCACGCTTTAGTGGCCTGTGTGGTTAGTTCTATGAGTCAATTTCGGCGCCCTAAATCCCTGGCTTGCGTTGCTGTTCCTCGCCATAGCCCGGCTATGACTCGTCACAGCGCCTTAGCCATGAACTTATGGCATCCGAACTTGAGCTAACGAACTCACCGTACAGGCCACTAGCGTGGGAACGACCGGATTCCTACTAATCTTCTCGCCAAATTTTTATTTGGTAAGTGTCAGGCCCTGTTTGCTCATAAAGTTTGCGGCCGATTTTGCCTTCCGACGACCCCGCGAGAAACTTTACGTGGTCGCCGATACTGATCAACTTCTGCACTTCTTCCCAGTTGACCTCCGCAGGGCCGGCGTTGGCTTGCGGGTTGGCGCAGAGGGTTTGCTTGGTCATGTCTATCTCTCCTTGGCATGGGGGCTGTCACTGAGTGAGTGGCTGGCCCATATCCTGAAAGACTGCACGAACTCCTTTTCAGGCGGTTGGATTTTCCCATCCGCGGGACGGCGCTCGATACTGTCAGAAATGACAGTCGCGACCGGCGGTAGCGGTCTGCAAAGCCAGTCCTTACAGAAACCCGGTCATGACCTCACGGATATCCGCCGCCAGCTCCCGCACCCGCGCCTCTTCGGTATCCCATGAGCACATGAAGCGCGCGCCGCCCTTGCCGATGAAGGTGTAGAAGCGCCAGCCCCTGGCGGTCAGCGCGGCGATGGCCGGTTCCGACAGTTGCAGGAACACGCCGTTGGCCTCGACCGGGAACATCAGTTCCACGCCGGGAATATCCTTGACCAGGCTGCTGAGCAACTGTGCACAGTGGTTGGCGTGCCGGGCATGCTTGAGCCAGGCGTGGTTTTCCAGGAGACCGACCCAGGGCGCGGAGAGAAAGCGCATCTTTGAAGCCAACTGTCCGGCCTGCTTGCAGCGGTAGTCGAAGTCCACCGCCAGGTCGTGGTTGAAGAACAGGATCGCTTCGCCTACCGCCATGCCGTTTTTCGTCCCGCCGAAGCACAACACGTCGACCCCGGCCTTCCAGGTCAGGTCCGCCGGCGAACAGTCGAGGAAGGCGCAGGCGTTGGAGAAGCGCGCGCCGTCCATGTGCAGGTTCAGGTTCAGCTCCTTGCAGGTGGCACTGATGGCGCGGATTTCCTCCGGGGTGTAGACGCTGCCGACTTCGGTGGCCTGGGTCAGAGTCACCACCCGTGGCTTGGGGTAGTGGATGTCCTGGCGCTTGAGGGCAATTTCGCGGATCGAGTCCGGCGTCAGTTTGCCGTTTTCCGTGCGGGCGGTGAGCAACTTGGAGCCGTTGGAGAAAAACTCCGGCGCGCCGCATTCGTCGGTCTCGACGTGGGCGGTTTCCGAGCAGATCACACTGTGGTAGCTCTGGCACAGGGACGACAGGGCCAGGGAGTTGGCGGCGGTGCCGTTGAAGGCGAAGAATACCTCGCTGTCGGTTTCGAACAGTCTGCGAAAGCCATCGGCGGCGCGCTGGGTCCACTCATCGTCGCCGTAGGCGCGCTGGTGGCCGTGGTTGGCCTGCTCCATGGCAGCCCAGGCTTCAGGGCAGATACCGGAATAGTTGTCACTGGCGAATTGTTGGCTCTTGTCGGTCATGGCCCGGTCCTTGTGATCATTTATGCTGTGCACTGTAACCAGAAATGACCTCACCGCACAGGCGCAGTTTGCGTAGGAAAACTCGCTATTCAACGAGCACCGCCCGCCACAGGCTTGCGTCATCTTTCGCCTCGATTATCTCTTTGCGCCAGGCTATGTCGTAAACGCACCTTTGCAAGGCGTGCGTAGGCATTTGAGCTGTCTGCGCCGGTCATACCATCAGCGGCAAAGGGCACTGCCGCATGGCAACGGCCTCACCGAGACGAATGGCGTGCCACCGCCGCTGGGAGAGACGCGATGTTCAGCAAGCAAGACCAGATCCAGGGTTATGACGATGCACTGATGACGGCCATGAATGCCGAGGAGCAGCGTCAGGAAGATCACATCGAGCTGATCGCGTCGGAGAACTACACCAGTAAGCGCGTGATGCAGGCCCAGGGCAGCGGCCTGACCAACAAGTACGCCGAAGGTTATCCGGGTAAGCGCTACTACGGTGGCTGCGAACACGTGGACAAGGTCGAGGCCCTGGCCATCGAGCGCGCCAAGCAACTGTTCGGCGCCGATTACGTCAACGTCCAGCCGCACTCCGGTTCTTCGGCCAACAGCGCGGTGTACCTGGCCCTGTTACAACCCGGCGACACCCTCTTGGGCATGAGCCTGGCCCACGGCGGTCACCTGACCCACGGTGCCAAGGTGTCGTCCTCGGGCAAACTGTATAACGCCGTTCAATATGGGATCGACACCGATACCGGCCTGATCGACTACGATGAAGTCGAGCGCCTGGCCGTTGAGCACAAGCCGAAGATGATCGTCGCCGGTTTCTCGGCCTATTCGAAAACCCTCGACTTCCCGCGCTTTCGTCAGATCGCCGACAAGGTCGGTGCGCTGCTGTTCGTCGACATGGCCCACGTCGCCGGTCTGGTCGCCGCCGGCCTGTATCCCAATCCGCTGCCCTACGCCGATGTGGTCACCACCACCACCCACAAGACCCTGCGCGGTCCCCGTGGTGGCCTGATCCTGGCCAAGGCCAATGAGCAGATCGAGAAGAAACTCAACGCGGCGGTGTTCCCCGGTGCCCAGGGCGGCCCGCTGATGCATGTGATCGCCGCCAAGGCCGTGAGCTTCAAGGAGGCGCTGGAGCCGGGCTTCAAGGTCTATCAGCAACAAGTCATCGACAACGCCCAGGCGATGGCGAGTGTCTTTATCAAGCGTGGCTACGATGTCGTGTCCGGCGGCACCGACAACCACCTGTTCCTGGTCAGCCTGATCCGTCAGGGCCTGACCGGCAAAGAGGCCGATGCCGCCCTGGGTCGTGCGCATATCACCGTGAACAAGAACGCGGTGCCGAACGACCCGCAATCGCCGTTTGTCACTTCCGGCCTGCGCATCGGCACCCCGGCCGTTACCAGCCGAGGTTTCAAGGTGAGCCAATGCGTGGAACTGGCCGGCTGGATCTGCGACATCCTCGACAACCTCGGCGATGCCGATGTCGAGGCGAACGTCGCCAAGCAGGTGACAGCGCTGTGCGCGGACTTCCCGGTTTATCGCTGAGAGCGGTTTTGGAGTAAATGACCATGCAACGCTATTCGGGCTTCGGCCTCTTCAAGCACTCTCTGAGCCATCACGAAAACTGGCAGAAAATGTGGCGCACGCCGACCCCGAAAAAGGTCTATGACGTGGTCATCGTCGGCGGCGGCGGGCATGGCCTGGCAACCGCTTACTACCTGGCCAAGGAGCACGGCATCAGCAACGTCGCGGTGGTCGAGAAGGGCTGGCTGGGCGGCGGCAACACCGCCCGCAACACCACCATCGTGCGTTCCAACTACCTGTGGGACGAGTCGGCACACCTGTACGAACACGCGATGAAACTGTGGGAAGGCCTGTCCCAAGACCTCAACTATAACGTCATGTTCTCCCAGCGTGGCGTCTACAACCTCTGTCACACCCTGCAGGATATCCGTGATTCCGAGCGGCGGGTCAGCGCCAACCGTCTGAATGGCGTCGACGGTGAACTGCTCGACGCCAGGCAGGTAGCGGACGAGATTCCGTACTTGGACTGCTCGAAGAACACCCGCTACCCGGTCATGGGCGCCACCGTCCAGCGTCGCGGCGGCGTCGCTCGTCACGATGCCGTGGCCTGGGGCTTCGCCCGCGCGGCCGACGCCCTGGGGGTGGACCTGATCCAACAGACCGAAGTGATTGGTTTTCGCAAAGAAAACGGCGTGTGCATCGGCGTAGAAACCAACAAGGGCTTTATCGGCGCCAAGCGCGTCGGCGTGGTCACCGCCGGGAACTCCGGGCATATGGCCAAGCTCGCCGGTTTCCGTCTGCCAATCGAATCCCACCCCCTGCAAGCGCTGGTGTCCGAACCGATCAAGCCGATCATCGACAGCGTGATCATGTCCAACGCTGTACACGGCTACATCAGCCAATCGGATAAGGGCGACCTGGTGATCGGTGCCGGCATCGATGGCTATAACGGTTACGGCCAGCGTGGCTCGTACCCGGTGATCGAGCATACGATCCAGGCCATCGTCGAGATGTTCCCGGTGTTGTCCCGCGTGCGCATGAACCGCCAGTGGGGCGGCATCGTCGACACCACGCCGGATGCGTGCCCGATCATCTCGAAAACCCCGGTCCCGAACATGTTCTTCAACTGCGGTTGGGGTACGGGTGGCTTCAAGGCAACACCGGGCTCGGGCAACGTGTTTGCCGCGAGCCTGGCCAAAGGTGAAATGCACCCTCTGGCCGCACCTTTCTCCATCGACCGTTTCCACAACGGTGCGTTGATCGATGAACATGGCGCAGCCGCGGTCGCCCACTAATAAAGACCTTATGAAAACGACTGCGCTCGGCAATACGGCGTTAAAAACAGGCTCGAAACGCTCACTTAGTAAACTAAGCTCCGTTTTTTCACCTGTTTTTGCCTTGTCTTGCCTTCGCTCGCTACGTTTTCAAGAGGCTTGAGAGGAGAAATCCCTATGTTGCATATCTTCTGTCCTCATTGCGGCGAGCTGCGCTCCGAAGAGGAGTTTCACGCCTCCGGACAGGCGCACATCCCGCGTCCCCTGGAGCCCGGCGTCTGCAGCGACGAGCAGTGGGGCGACTACCTGTTCTTTCGCGACAACCCGCGCGGACTGCACCACGAGCTCTGGGATCACGTCGCCGGCTGCCGCCAATATTTCAACGTGACCCGTGACACCGTCACCTACGAAATCCTGGAAACCTACCGGATCGGCGAGAAGCCCCAGTTCACCGCCGGAGCAGACCGTTCGAAAGCGCCGGGCGCCGTTGTGGGAGAGAAGGTATGAGCCAGGTCAATCGCCTGTCCAACGGTGGTCGGATCGACCGCAACAAAGTCTTGAGCTTCACCTTCAATGGCCAGACCTACAAGGGCTTCGAAGGTGACACCCTGGCTGCCGCGTTGTTGGCCAACGGCGTGGATATCATCGGGCGCAGCTTCAAGTATTCGCGGCCACGGGGCATTGTTGCCGCCGGTAGCGAAGAACCGAATGCGGTGTTGCAGATCGGCGCCACCGAAGCGACCCAGATCCCCAACGTCCGCGCTACCCAGCAGGCCCTCTATCAGGGCCTGGTCGCCACTAGCACCAACGGCTGGCCGAGCGTCAACAACGATGTGATGGGGATTCTCGGTAAGGTGGGCGGCAAGCTGATGCCGCCGGGCTTCTACTACAAGACCTTCATGTATCCGCAGTCGTTCTGGATGACTTATGAGAAGTACATTCGCAAGGCTGCCGGCCTGGGCCGTTCGCCGACCGAGAACGATCCCGATACCTACGATTACATGAATCGGCATTGTGACGTACTGATCGTCGGCGCCGGTCCTGCCGGTTTGGCTGCCGCACTGGCTGCGGCTCGCAGCGGTGCGCGGGTGATCCTCGCCGATGAGCAGGAAGAATTCGGCGGCAGTCTGCTCGATTCGCGCGAAAGCCTCGACGGCAAACCCGCGACCGAGTGGGTCGCCAGTGTGATCGCCGAGTTGAAGGCGCTGCCGGATGTCCTGCTACTGTCACGGGCCACCGTCAACGGCTACCACGACCATAACTTCCTGACCATCCACGAGCGTCTCACCGATCACCTCGGCGACCGCGCACCGATCGGGCAGGCGCGTCAGCGTATTCATCGGGTCCGCGCCAAGCGGGTGGTCCTGGCGACCGGCGCCCATGAGCGCCCGCTGGTCTATGGCAACAACGATGTGCCGGGCAATATGCTCGCCGGTGCCGTTTCGACCTACGTGCGGCGTTACGGCGTGGCACCTGGCAGGAAACTGGTGCTGTCGACCAACAACGATCACGCCTACCGCGTGGCCTTGGACTGGCTCGACGCCAGCCTGCAAGTGGTTGCGATTGCCGACGCCCGCAGCAACCCGCGTGGTGCGCTGGTGGAAGAGGCACGGGCCAAGGGCATTCGCATTCTCACCGCCAGCGCCGTGATCGAAGCCCGTGGCAGCAAGCACGTGACTGCGGCGCGGATCGCCGCCATCGACGTCCAGGCCCATAAAGTCACCAGCCCCGGCGAATGGTTGGACTGCGACCTGGTGGCCAGCTCCGGCGGCTACAGCCCGGTGGTACACCTGGCCTCGCACCTGGGTGGCAAGCCGATCTGGCGTGAAGACATTCTCGGTTTCGTCCCTGGAGAAGCGCCGCAGAAACGCGTGTGCGTCGGTGGCATCAACGGTGTCTATGGCCTCGCCGATGCCCTGGCCGACGGTTTTGAGGGCGGTGCGCGCGCCGCCAGCGAAGCCGGTTTCAAGGCCGTCGAAGGGGTGCTGCCCAAGGCTCTGGCGCGCCTGGAAGAGCCGACCCTGGCGTTGTTTCAGGTACCCCACGAAAAAGCCACCGCACGGGCACCGAAGCAATTTGTCGACCTGCAGAATGATGTCACCGCCGCCGCCATCGAACTGGCGACCCGCGAAGGCTTCGAATCGGTCGAACACGTCAAGCGCTACACTGCGCTGGGCTTCGGTACCGACCAAGGCAAGCTGGGCAACGTCAACGGTCTGGCCATTGCCGCCCGTTCGCTGAACGTGACCATCGCGCAGATGGGCACCACCATGTTCCGTCCGAACTACACGCCAGTGACTTTCGGCGCGGTCGCCGGGCGCCACTGCGGGCATCTCTTCGAGCCGGTGCGCTACACTGCCTTGCAGGCTTGGCATGTGAAACAGGGCGCCGAATTCGAAGACGTCGGCCAGTGGAAACGGCCGTGGTACTTCCCGCGCAACGGCGAGGACCTGCACGCGGCGGTCAAGCGTGAATGCCAGGCCGTGCGCGATAGCGTCGGCCTGCTCGACGCCTCGACCCTGGGCAAGATCGATATCCAAGGCCCGGATGCCCGTGAATTCCTCAACCGCGTGTACACCAACGCCTGGACCAAGCTTGAGGTGGGCAAGGCCCGCTACGGCCTGATGTGCAAGGAAGACGGCATGGTCTTCGACGATGGTGTCACCGCCTGTCTGGCCGACAACCACTTTCTGATGACCACCACCACTGGCGGTGCCGCGCGCGTACTGCAATGGCTGGAGCTCTATCACCAGACCGAATGGCCGGACATGCAGGTGTACTTCACCTCCGTGACCGACCACTGGGCGACCCTGACGTTGTCCGGCCCGAACAGCCGCAAGTTGCTCAGCGAAGTTACCGACATCGACCTGGACAAGGATGCGTTCCCGTTCATGACCTGGAAAGAAGGCCGGGTGGGCGGCGTGCCGGCGCGGGTGTTCCGGATTTCCTTTACCGGCGAGTTGTCCTACGAGGTCAACATCCAGGCCGACTACGCCATGGGCGTGCTGGAAAAAATCGCCGAGGCGGGCAAACAGTACAACCTGACTCCGTATGGCACCGAGACCATGCACGTGCTGCGGGCCGAGAAGGGCTTCATCATCGTCGGTCAGGACACGGATGGCTCGATGACCCCGGACGATCTGAACATGGGCTGGTGTGTGGGGCGTACCAAGCCGTTCTCCTGGATCGGCTGGCGCGGAATGAATCGCGAAGACTGCGTGCGCGACGAGCGCAAGCAGTTGGTCGGGCTCAAGCCGGTCGATCCGACCCAGTGGCTGCCGGAAGGCGCGCAGTTGGTGTTCGATGCGAAGCAATCGATCCCAATGAAGATGGTCGGTCACGTGACCTCCAGCTATGCCCACAACTCCCTCGGTTATTCGTTTGCCCTGGGCGTGGTCAAGGGCGGGCTCAAGCGCATTGGCGAGCGGGTGTTCGCACCGCTGGCCGATGGCAGCGTGATCGAGGCGCAAATCGTTTCTTCGGTGTTCTTCGATCCAAAGGGCGATCGCCAGAACATTTAAGTAGAGGGTTCCCGCGCAGAACAGCGGAACGCTCAACAGCATTCAGCAAAGGTGTTTTATGACCACAGCCAACGTTTACCAACAACGCCCGACCTCCGGGGCCAAGGCCGAGTCGTCGTTGCACCATGCCGACCTCGCGAGCAGGGTGGGCCGGGGCCGCAAGAACGCCGGAGTGACCGTGCGGGAAAAGAAGCTGCTCGGGCACCTGACCCTTCGTGGCGATGGCCGCGACCCGGCGCTGGCCGCCGGTGTACACAAGGCCCTCGGCCTGGAACTGCCGGTGGCGCTGACCGTAGTCGCCAAGGGTGACACCAGCCTGCAATGGCTTGGCCCCGATGAGTGGCTGCTAATCGTCCCCAGCGGCGAGGAGTTTGCCGCCGAGCAGGCACTGCGCGAAGCGCTGGGCGACTTGCATGTCGCCATCGTCAATGTCAGCGGCGGCCAGCAACTGCTGGAACTGAGCGGCCCGAACGTGCGCGAGGTGCTGATGAAGTCCACCAGCTATGACGTACACCCCAACAACTTCCCCGTGGGCAAGGCGGTGGGCACCGTGTTCGCCAAGTCGCAACTGATGATCCGCCATACCGGCGAGGAGACTTGGGAACTGGTGATCCGGCGCAGCTTCTCGGACTACTGGTGGCTGTGGTTGCAGGACGCCTCGGTTGAATACGGTCTCAGCGTCCAGGCCTGATATGAGCGGGCAGGCACTGGGTGGCGAGGGGCAAGCCCCCTCGCTACAGGTGCTGCATCGCTCGGGTATTCACCAACTGGCGTCACGCACAGGAGTCAAGCAATGAGCCGCGCACCCGATACATGGATTTTGACCGCTGACTGCCCCAGCGTGCTCGGTACGGTGGATGCGGTGACCCGCTATCTGTTCGAGCAGGGTTGCTACGTCACCGAACACCACTCGTTCGATGATCGGCTCTCGGGCCGGTTCTTCATTCGTGTGGAGTTCCGCCAGCCCGAGGCTTTCGACGAACAGGCCTTCCGTGCAGGCCTGGCCCGGCGTGGCGAGACCTTCGGTATGATCTTCGAGCTGACTGCGCCGAATCACCGACCGAAAGTGGTGATCATGGTCTCCAAGGCCGATCACTGCCTCAATGACCTGCTCTACCGCCAGCGCATCGGCCAATTGTCCATGGACGTGGTCGCCGTGGTGTCCAATCACCCGGACCTTAAGCCCCTGGCCGACTGGCACCAAATTCCCTACTACCATTTCCCCCTGGACCCCAACGACAAGCCGAGCCAGGAGCGCCAGGTTTGGCGGGTGATCGAGGAATCCGACGCCGAACTGGTGATTCTCGCCCGCTACATGCAGGTGCTGTCGCCGGAGCTGTGCCGCAAGCTCGATGGCAAGGCCATCAATATCCACCACTCGTTGCTGCCCGGCTTCAAGGGCGCCAAGCCGTATCACCAGGCCTACAACAAGGGCGTGAAATGGGTGGGTGCCACCGCGCACTACATCAACAACGACCTGGACGAAGGCCCGATCATCGCCCAGGGCGTGGAAGTGGTGGATCACAGCCATTATCCCGAGGACCTGATTGCCAAGGGGCGAGACATCGAAGGGCTGACGCTGGCGCGGGCGGTGGGTTATCACATTGAGCGACGCGTCTTTTTGAACGCCAATCGGACCGTCGTCCTCTGATTATCTGGCCGTTCTCTGCGCCGGCAAGAACAACGCAATAACAAGACACAAGCACAAACCCGAGCAATCCGTGCGCTGCCCTCTGGTGACGCGCCGTTATCTAAAAACAACAGCGAGGTGAAAGCATGTCTGGCAATCGTGGTGTGGTGTATCTGGGCAATGGTCAGGTCGAAGTGCAGAAAATCGACTATCCGAAAATGCAGGACCCGCGCGGCAAGAAGATCGAGCACGGAGTCATCCTGCGCGTAGTCTCCACCAATATCTGCGGCTCCGACCAGCACATGGTCCGTGGTCGCACCACCGCCCAGGTTGGTCTGGTTCTGGGTCACGAGATCACCGGTGAAGTGGTCGAGAAGGGCAGTGACGTCGAGAACCTGAAACTCGGCGACCTGGTTTCCGTGCCTTTCAACGTTGCCTGTGGACGCTGCCGCTCTTGCAAGGAGCAGCACACCGGCGTCTGCCTGACCGTCAACCCGGCCCGTGCCGGTGGCGCCTACGGCTACGTCGACATGGGCGATTGGACCGGTGGTCAGGCCGAGTACGTGCTGGTGCCGTATGCCGACTTCAACTTGCTGAAACTGCCGGATCGCGACAAGGCCATGGAGAAAATCCGCGACCTGACCTGCCTCTCCGACATTCTGCCGACCGGCTACCACGGTGCCGTGACCGCCGGTGTCGGTCCGGGCAGTAGCGTGTATATCGCTGGCGCCGGTCCGGTCGGCCTGGCCGCCGCCGCCTCGGCGCGCCTGCTGGGTGCCGCTGTCGTCATCATCGGTGACGTCAACCCGATTCGCCTGGCCCACGCCAAGGCCCAGGGCTTTGAAATCGCCGATCTGTCCCAGGACACGCCGCTGCACGAACAGATTGCGGCGTTGCTGGGCGAGCCGGAAGTGGACTGTGCTGTCGATGCCGTGGGCTTCGAGGCCCGTGGTCACGGTCATGAGGGCGTCAAGCACGAGGCGCCGGCTACCGTACTCAACTCGCTGATGGGGGTGGTGCGGGTGGCGGGCAAGATTGGTATTCCAGGGCTGTACGTGACCGAAGATCCGGGCGCGGTGGACGCCGCCGCGAAAATCGGCAGCCTAAGCATCCGCTTTGGCCTCGGCTGGGCCAAGTCCCACAGTTTCCATACCGGCCAGACCCCCGTGATGAAATACAACCGCCAGTTGATGCAGGCGATCATGTGGGACCGAATCAACATCGCCGAAATCGTCGGTGTGCAGGTCATCAGCCTGGACCAGGCACCACAAGGTTATGGCGAGTTCGACGCCGGCGTGCCGAAGAAATTCGTGATCGACCCGCACAAGCTGTTCAGTGCGGCGTAAATAGATAAAGGGCGAAACTAAAAAGGGCGACTCCGGTCGCCTTTTTTAGTTTCTCGTGATGATTGCTCTCATGAGTATCGCCATATTCAGACGTTCGGGCGTGGAATAAGTGATATTGTCCTGCGCAATCATCTTTACAAAGTATGCGAGGCGTTCCCACGTTGGAACGTGGGAACGATCAAACAAGGAGGCTGGGTGATTCTTCTATTTCTGATACTCAAAAGAGCACTTTGAGATGTCCGAATCGGCGCAGTCTTGCTTTTGCCAGGCTGTTCCGTTCGCCGCTTTCCACTGATTGAAAGGTTTCAGGGCCAACCTGATACCCGCCTCGCCGTCGCCTTCATAGCTACAGATGACTGCCTGGCTGTCGGTATTGAACTTGGCATTGGTAAAATTAACTTCGCCCAGATAACTCTTGGCGGCATATTCATTTTCTCCCGTCCACATTCGTCCCTCGGGGCCTGGAGCGCTATAACTGAAGCCTCCATCCTTAAGCGGTTGCTCTTTGATTGTCGCAGTGTGTGGGCAGGTGGCGGTATCGGCATAAGCATTGCCTGTGAACAAGGCAATCACCATCAGTCCTAGTCCTACTTTTATTTTTCCTTGCATGTCTGCTTGCTCACTTATCGATTGAAAGGACTTTGATGTTGCGCAAAGTCAGTGGTGATGGCTACTGTCAGAATTGACAGGTTCCGAGGTTGTTTTGAAATAACGCCAGGTTGCTGAATAACAGTGCGGCTATATAAGCGTTGCGATAGTTTGCTCGTTGTCCGCTCGGCGTAGGAGGGGAATTCTGAGGACGTTGGGAGCGTCTCTGCACCTTTGGCGGGCGAGCACGTCTGCGTGCCACCTTCATAGGCCAGAAAAAACCAATATGGCAAAAATAGCCAGAATGGCGTCGCCTTGTTATAGTGAGCCTGTCTTCCTTGTCTGCGAGTCCGCGTCATGATTGCCTTGCCTGATCTGCTTGATCTGCCCCGTCAGAACGCGTCCCAGGTGAAGAACAAGTGGGCCGATGTTGTTCGCCTGGTTCATCAGTCCGGCAGTGTCGCTGTGACCAATCACTCCACGGTGGAAATGGTCTTGCTGGACGCCGAGACCTACCAGCAGTTGACCGCGCAAGTGCAGGCCTACAAGGCTCGGGAGCAATCGGCGCTGGATGAGCTGACCCAGCGCTTTAATGCGCGCCTGGAGAGCCTGCAACAACCCGAAGCCGCCCAGGGGCTGCGCTCGTTGCTGGCGGCCAAAGGCAAGCTGGCCAAGCGACCTAAAGCTGGCTCTTCATTCTGATGGCGGTGACGCCTGTCGCCGAACGTCCGTTTATTTTTGTCCTGGCCGGCGTCAATGGCGCCGGCAAAAGCTCGATAGGCGGTGCGTTGCTCGCCGAGCATGGGTTGGATTGGTTTAACCCAGACAGCTTTGCCCGCGAGCTGATCGGTTCATTAGCGATCGAGCCGACCCAGGCCAATGGCTTGGCCTGGGAACACGGTCGTAGACAATTGGAACGCGCCCTGTGCGAAGGCCGCAACTATGCTTTCGAGACCACGTTGGGGGGCAATACCATCGCCCTGATGCTCGCCCAGGCGTCGCGGACCCATGATGTGGTGATGCTGTTTTGTGGCTTGTCTTCGCCGGAGCAGCACCTGCAGCGAGTGCACTTGCGAGTTTCGCGTGGCGGTCATGATATTGCGCCACAGAAGATTCGCGAACGTTGGGTCAATTCGCGGATGAACCTGATTGCGCTGATGCCATACCTGACCCATCTGCAAGTCTTTGATAACAGCACCGACGCCGAGCCCGACGAGGAGATTCCCGACCCGTTGCTCGTGCTGGAGATGGTCGAGGGCCAGATGGTCTATCCCTATCCGCAAGATGCCCAGGCCCTGCGGGCAACGCCCGAATGGGCACGACCGCTTGTCCAGGCTGCCATCGAGCGCCACTGAAGATTATTGCCCTGGGAACAAGCCCGGTTTTTTCGACTCCAACGGGCAGTGCCAAGCCCCGTGCGCAGGGGCTTTCAGATGACTCAAGAGGTGGTAGCGATGAAGGTTTCACGCGGTGTTGTACTGGTTTCACTGATGGCATTTGCCGCCACGCCGGTGTTTGCGGCTTTCAGCCTGAGCGATGCGGCCAATGCGATATCGTCCATGCAGGACGGCAACAAGAACGCCGCCGCGCCGGCCAGCGGCTTGCTCAGTGCTCTTGGCTCGCAGCTCAATGTCACGCCGGAACAGGCCATCGGTGGTACCGGGGCGATGTTGGGGTTGGCGAAGAACAAACTCAGCGGCAACGATTATTCGCAACTGAGCCAGAGCGTACCGGGGCTGGATCAATTGTCCGGTGGTGGTGCCCTGGCCGGGCTCGGTGGTTTGCTCGGCGGGCAGTCGGGTAGCTCTTCCGCCGTCGGCAATGCTTTGGGCAATGTAAAAAGTCCCGCTGACCTGGACAACGCCTTTGGCGCCCTGGGCATGAACAGCGGTATGGTCGGCCAGTTTGCCCCGATCATTCTCCAGTACTTGGGCGACCAGGGCGTAAGCGGGCCGCTGCTGCAGAGCCTGAGCGGAATTTGGGGCGCCGGTAGCTGAACCCACTCCCCACGTCTCCACTCAAAGGTACCGTCCAAGTGAAATCGCTTCTTGCCCTGTTGTCCCTCCTGGCCTTGCCCGCCATGGCCGCCGAGCCGACCTTGTACGGGCGCTACGAATACATCCAACTGCCGGAAATCGGCCAGACCTTCAAGGCCAAGATGGACACCGGTGCCCTGACCGCGTCGCTGTCGGCCAAGGATATCGAGCTGTTCAAGCGCGACGGCAAGGACTGGGTACGTTTCCGTCTCGGTACCGCCGATGCCGATAACAAGGTCTATGAACACCTGATCTCACGCATCAGTAAGATCAAGACTCGCACCGAGGAAGACGAGGACAGTGATGTCGCCGATCCGAGCAAGCGGCCTGTGGTGGACCTGGAAATGTGCCTTGGCAACGTCAAACGCACCGTGGAAGTCAACCTGACCAACCGCAGCAGCTTCAACTATCCGTTACTGATCGGCGCCAAGGCCCTGCGCGAGTTCGGTGCGGCGGTGAATCCGGCGCGGCGTTATACCGCTGACAAACCCGACTGCTGATTGGCGGGCGTGGATGTATTACCGGTTCGAATCAGTTGTGGACGGCGGATCAGAACGAGTGACCGTGCCGACTCCGCTGCCAGTGGCTCAATCGTTGCTGCAGGGCCCGCGAGCCATGGATCTGTTGTTGCCGCGCCCGGCTGAATAGGATCAACGCCAGTTCGGCGGTGGCCAGGGCGTCGGCGCTGGCGTGATGGCGTTCTTCCACCCGAAGGTTGAAGTGAGCGATCCAGTCATCCAGCCCGGCATCGCGCAAACCCGCCTGCGGACACAGCATCGGCGCGATGGCGGCCACGTCGAAGAATGGGTGCCGCAAACGATAACCGAGGCTGTCCTTTAGCGCACGGGACAGCATGTGCTGGTCGAACGGGGCATGGAAGGCCAGCAGTGGGCTGTCGTCGACAAATGTCATGAAGGCCAGCAAAGCCTCGGCCGGGTCGCTGCCCGCCGCCAGGGCACTGGGCCCCAATCCATGGATCAGTACGCTGGGGTTGATCGGCTGGTTGGTCCGCAAGAGCGTGCGCTCGAAGGATTGCCCGAGGTCGATGGCGCCATCCTCGATCACCACCGCGCCGATGGCGATCACCAGGTCGCGGTTGAGGTTGAGACCCGTGGTTTCCAGGTCGACCACGATCCAGCGCTGTTCACGCAGCGAGCACTCCTGCAAGGGCCGCGTCGCCGGCAATTGTCGCAGGCGTTCGCGTTGAGCCGTCGTGAGCGGCGGAGTAGTGGGCTTGAACCAGGCAAACAGCTTCATAGCTGATACCGCAGGGCTAGGCTGCGTTGCAGGCGTTGCGCCTGGCGCAGGGCTTCACGCAGGATGCGCCGGTCCAGGTGATTGAGGCTTTCCGGGTCGACCCGGTTGGAATACGGCAGGTTGGCCCGAGTCTGCAATTGGTGCTGCTGCATGCGGGTCTGCTGAATAAAGTGATAGGCCTCTTCATAGGCAGCACCGTCGAGGGGAGCGATCACTTCCCTGACAACTAGCTGTTGCAGGCGAGCCAGGGTGTTGCTGGCCTCGATGCCGTTGGCCAGCGCCAGCAGACGGGCGCCGTCGACAAAAGGCGTGAGGCCTTGGATCTTGAGGTCGAGCGTCGCCTTGTCGCTGCCTTTGCGGCTCAACACGAACTCGCGAAAACGACCTACCGGTGGGCGGTTGCGCAGCGCGTTTTCGGCCATCATGCGCTGAAACAGTCGGTTTTCGGCAACCTGGCCGAGGATACCCTGGAGTAGCGACTGGCAGGCCTGGTCGTCGCCCCAGACCACCCGTAGATCGAAATAGATGCTCGATCCCAGCAGGCTTTCCGGCGTCGCTTCGCGAATGAAGGTGGCGAAGCGCTGCGCCCATTCGGCGCGGGACAGGCACAGCTCGGGGTTGCCAGCCATGATATTGCCCTTGCACAAGGTGAAACCGCACAACGCCAGGCTCTGGTTGATCTGCTGGGCCAGCGGCAGCAGCTTGTCGCGAATTTCGGCGGCATGTGCCGCGTCGCGAGCCTCGAAGAGGATGCCGTTGTCCTGGTCGGTGTGCAGGGTCTGCTCGCGGCGGCCTTCGCTGCCGAAGCACAGCCAACTGAAGGGCACGCCCGGATCGCCCTGGTCGTCCAGGGTCAGCTCGATCACCCGGCATACCGTGTGATCGTTGAGCAGGGTGATGATCTGGGTGATCTGGGTGGAGGAGGCACCGTGGGCGAGCATGCGCTCCACCAATTGGCCGATCTCGCCGCGTATCGTTACCAGGTTTTCCACCTGGGCGGCGGTGCGGATGGTCCGTGCCAGATGCACCAGGTCGACCCGTTGCAGGGAGAACAGATCGCGCTCGGAGACCACGCCACACAGCCGCCGATCCTTGACCAGGCAGACATGGGCGATATGCCGTTCGGTCATGGCGATAGCGGCATCGAAGGCGCTGTGGTCCGGGGTCAGGGCGAACGGCGCGTTGATCATGTGCCGGTCGATGCTCTGGTCGAAGTCATCGAGGCCGTCGGCCACCACTTGGCGTAGGTCGCGCAGGGTAAAAATGCCCACCGGGGCCTTGCGCTCGTCGACCACCACGATGCTGCCGACCTGCTGCTTATGCATCAGGGTCACGGCTTCGCGCAGTGGCGTGAGCGGGCCGCAGGTGACCGGGTGACGCATGGCCAGTTCGCCGAGGCGGCTGTTCAGGGAATATTGCGTGCCGAGGGTTTCCACGGCCTTTTGCTGGACCTGCTGGTTCACTTGGTCGAGCAGGCTGCTGACGCAACGCAAGGCGAAATTGCGAAAGCGCTCGGACAGCGAGAGCAGTTTGATGAAGGCTGGTTTGTTCAGTTGCAGGCAGAAGGTGTCTTCGACCGCCAGGTGCTCGGTGCGGGTGGCGCGTTTGCCCAGCAACGCGGTCAGCGGGAAGCATTCGCCGGTGCTGATTTCGAAGACGGTCTCGGTGCCGCCACTGGCGCCGTGTGGGCGCTCGCCGACGATGCGTCCCTGCTTGACGATATAGAAGTGCTCCACCGGGCCGTCGGTGGGTTTGATAATGCTCTCGCCCTGACTGTAGAAGCGCAGTTGGCACTGCTCGACCAGATACGCCAGATGGGCGTGTTCCATCTGGTTGAAAGGAGGGAAGCGTCGCAGGAACTGCAGGGTGCCGTGAATGTTTTGTAACACCGCGGTCTTGCCTGCCTGGGTGAAGGTATCGGCTTTGTTCATGACCGCTATCGCTGTTGTCCGTTATTGTTATCGGGCTTTTTTCTGTCGCGTTCGCCCATGGTCGGACGCTTGTTAACGGATGCCCATTGGACGTAAGTCTAGTGGCTTGCGGCTGTTACTCCCGTTAGTCGTCTGCCTTGTCTGATCGGTGTTCGGCGAGTTTTTCGTACAGATTCTTCGGGTCGAGAAATAATCTACAGTTAACTCATCGAGTTCTTAATGAAGAGCTTCTTGGAAAACTTTCCGACGAAGTGCACATTGAGTCGCCGTTTAGCAGTGTCTGACCACAGTGCCAGGGAATTGGATAGCTAAGGGAAGCTAGAGAACCGTATGCCCGAACACGATATTTTGAGCGATGCCGAGCGTGAAGCATTACTTCAGGTGATGCAGACGCCGCAATTGCCGACCCAATGCGTGCTGATCGTCGATGACGACCGGGACGCCCGTGAGTTGTTGTCGGAAATTTTTATGCTAAATGGCATTCACTGCCTGACCGCCGCCAGCGGCTGCGTGGCGCTCCAACTGCTGGAGGCGGATCGCTCCATCGGCTTGCTGATCACTGATCTGCGCATGGCCGACGATGGCCTGGACCTGATTCGCAAAATCCGCAGTTCGGAGCGGGCGGCGCTGCCGATCATCATCGTGTCCGGTCATGCCGGGGTGTGCGATGCCATTGATGCCATGCACTTGAGCGTGGTGGATTTCCTGCTCAAGCCGATCGATGTCGAGCATCTGTTGGCATTGGCCAGGCGCGAACTGGGCTTGCTGGCCTAGTGGCCTGAGTCGCTGTTCCTCGCCATGGACGGGTGGTATCCGACTTGAACTACTGAACCAACCGTACAGGCCACTAGGCCTTGGGGCGAGATGCCCGAAATGAAAAAGCCCTGATCGTTAAGGATCAGGGCTGTTGCGTTTCTTGAGATTACAGGCCGTTACGGGCCTTGAACTCGCGGCGGCGACGGTGCAGCACCGGCTCGGTGTAGCCGTTTGGCTGCGTGGTTCCTTCGAGCACCAGCTCGACCGCCGCCTGGAAGGCGATGTTGCTGTCGAAGTCCGGAGCCAGGGGGCGGTACAGGACGTCGCCAGCATTCTGCCGGTCAACCACCGGCGCCATGCGCTTGAAGCTTTCCAGCACTTGCTCCTTGGTAACAATGCCGTGGCGCAGCCAGTTGGCGATGTGCTGGCTGGAAATGCGCAGGGTCGCACGGTCTTCCATCAGCCCGATGTCGTTGATGTCCGGCACTTTCGAACAGCCGATGCCCTGGTCGATCCAGCGCACCACATAGCCGAGGATACCCTGGGCGTTGTTGTCCAGTTCGTTGCGGATCTCTTCGCTCGACCAGTCGGTATGGCTCGCCAGCGGAATTGCCAGGATATCGTCCACCGAAGCCTGCGCACGCTGGGCCAGTTCGGCCTGGCGGGCGAACACGTCGATCCGGTGGTAATGCAGTGCATGCAGCACGGCGGCGGTCGGCGACGGGACCCAGGCGGTGTTGGCACCGGCCAGCGGATGGGCGATTTTTTGTTCGAGCATCGCCGCCATCAGGTCGGGCATGGCCCACATACCCTTGCCGATCTGGGCGCGACCTTGCAGGCCGGTGCTCAGGCCGATATCGACGTTCCAGTTTTCATAGGCGCCGATCCATTTTTGCGTCTTCATGGCGGCCTTGCGCACCATCGCCCCGGCTTCCATGGAGGTATGGATCTCGTCGCCGGTACGATCGAGGAAGCCGGTGTTGATAAACACCACACGCTCGCTGGCCGCCTTGATGCAGGCCTTCAGGTTGACGGTGGTGCGCCGTTCCTCGTCCATGATCCCGACTTTCAGCGTATTGCTCGGCAGGTTCAGCACCTCTTCGATGCGTGCGAACAGCTCATTGGTGAACGCCGCTTCTTGCGGCCCGTGCATCTTCGGTTTGACGATGTAGACCGAGCCGGTGCGGCTGTTCTTGCGCAGGTTGTTGCCGTTGAGGCTATGCATCGCCGCGAGGCTGGTGAGCAGGCCGTCGAGGATGCCTTCGGGAACTTCGTTGCCATCTTGGTCGAGAATCGCATCGATGGTCATCAGGTGACCGACATTGCGCACGAACAGCAACGAGCGGCCAGGCAGGCTCAGTTCACTGCCGTCGAGGGCGGTGTAGCGGCGGTCGGCGTTCATGGTGCGGGTGAAGGTGGTGCCGCCCTTGGCGACGTCTTCCGCCAGGTCGCCTTTCATCAGGCCGAGCCAGTTACGATAGATCAGCACCTTGTCATCGGCGTCGACGGCGGCGACCGAGTCTTCGCAGTCCATGATGGTGGTCAAGGCCGCTTCCATCAGCAGGTCTTTCACCCCAGCGGGGTCGGTCTGGCCGACCGGGCTGTCGGCGTCGATCTGGATCTCGACGTGCAGGCCGTTGTTCTTCAGCAGGATGGCGGTGGGGGCCACTGCATCGCCCTGGAAACCGACCAGTTGGGCATCGTCGCGCAGGCCACTGTTGCTGCCGCCCCTGAGGGCGACCACCAGCTTGCGCTCGACGATCTTGTAGCCGATGGCGTCGACATGGGAGCCGGCCGCCAGTGGCGCGGCTTCATCGAGAAAGGCACGGGCGAAGGCGATCACTTTGTCGCCACGGACTTTGTTGTAGCCCTTGCTCTTTTCCGCGCCGCCGGCTTCGCTGATGACGTCGGTGCCGTACAGGGCGTCATACAGCGAACCCCAGCGGGCGTTCGAGGCGTTAAGGGCGAAACGCGCGTTCATCACCGGGACCACCAGTTGCGGGCCGGCGGTGCGGGCGATCTCGTCGTCGACATGCTGGGTCGTGGCCTGGAAATCCTCTGCTTCTGGTAGCAAGTAGCCAATGTCTTGCAGGAAAGCTTTGTAAGCCACGGCATCGTGAGCCTGACCGCTTCTGGACTGGTGCCAGGCATCGATGCGGGCCTGGAGATCATCGCGTTTGGCGAGTAGGGCTCGGTTCTTCGGCGCCAGCTCGTGGATAACCTTGTCGACACCGGCCCAGAACTGCTCGGCGGTCAGGCCGGTACCGGGAATGGCTTCGTTGTTCACGAAGTCGAACAGGACTCTGGCGACTCGAAGGCCACCGACTTGAACGTGTTCAGTCATTGCTTGCCTCACTCTGCTCAGCTATTCAGCTCTTGTGTTTTAACGCCTGGCGTGGTTTCACAGACACTCGGGCAGACATCCATTCAACATTATGTAGTGCTCGCCGAGGCATACTACATGATGGTTCGTGGTTGTGAAAATCAGACTAAATGCGTCGTTTTGCGACCAATGGGTTCTATCCGGTCACGCAAAAGCCGGTGGCGTTTTTGAGAAAGGGAGGATGTCATACCGAGCCTAATCCTTGTCCCAGGCGGTTATAAACGAGGCGCCACCTAACAGCAAAGCAAGCGTAACGATTGATGCATCAAATGACTGCTGCGGACCAATACCACCCTCAACAGCTGCAATAAGGCTTACGGTGATGTCGCCGAGGTAATCGGCATTGCTGAGGCTCGATAGGGCTTGCTGCTTTTTTTCAGCTTCAAGGGCTAAACGCTATAAGAACCAAGGATCCTTAAAAATAGGGACGATCTGATATGCCTGTATGACTTCACAATGGTTTGCCCATGAAGTCAGCCACTCCGCGCCGCTTTGGGGTTTCCCATCCGTACCTCAAGTGATTCCAAACCTGCAAAACCCCACGGGTGGAGTGCCCCTTGCCTATACTGGGTCGACCCATGACCGGAGGGCTATCCCGTGGATCACCTCGTACTGACTGTATTCGCACCCGATAAGGCCGGCCAGGTCGAACAGATTGCGCTGTGCATCGCCGAACACGGTGGCAACTGGCTGGAAAGCCGGATGTCGGGCCTGGCCGGGCAGTTTGTCGGTATTGTCCGGGTCGAGGCGCCAGCCCAGGCCCATGATGAACTGATCCTGGCGCTGCAATCACTTGCCAGCCAAGGTATTCATATCCAGGTTATTCCCGATGGCGGCGAAGCGCCCGGCCAGTGGAAAGCCATTGCGATGGAGCTGGTGGGCAATGATCGTCCGGGCATCGTGCGCGATATCACCCGCTTGTTGACTGAGCAGGGGGTCAACCTGGAGCAACTGGTGACCGACGTAAGCCCCGCGCCCATGAGTGGCGACCTGCTGTTCCATGCCGAGGCGATCCTGGCGGTGCCGTTTGAGCAGACGCTGGAAGCCTTGCAGTCGTGCCTGGAAACCCTGGCCGATGAGCTGATGGTGGAGTTGGTGTTGCGCGGCGAAGAAGACTGAGGCGGGTTATCCAGTGTTAACGGGGACGGGCCTGTGGATAACCTGGGGAGACACGGCGCCCGGCCAGGCGGGTCGTGGCTTGCGCAGATGTGAGCAAAAAACGAACAGTTTCAAGGGCTTGTGCACAAACGGCGTGGACCGGCCTGTGGATAAGCTTGGGATGGAAGCCTGCAGCCATTGTCGGGTGTGGCTTGCAGGCTTTTGTACGTTTTCTGATCAGCTACGTTTGCGCAGGTTGAGCCAGATATCCACACTGTAAATCGCCAGGCCCGCCCAAATGAACATGAACGCGACCAAAGTGCTTGGCGATAGGTGCTCGTCGAAAAGCCAGACTGCCTCCAGCAGCACCAGGGTCGGTGCCAGGTACTGGAGGAAGCCGAGGGTGGTGTAGGGCAGATGGCGCGCAGCGGCGTTGAAGCTCACCAGCGGAACCAGGGTGATCGGGCCGACAGCCACCAGCCACCACGCTTGGGAGCTGCTCCAGAAGTCGGTTTGCGCGGTGTCGGCCATTGGATGGAGGAGCAGCCAGCCGAGGGCAATCGGCGCCAGCATCCAGGTTTCCACCACCAGGCCCGGTAACGCCTTGACCGGTGCCTGCTTGCGAATCAGGCCGTAGAAACCGAAGGTCAACGCCAGCACCAGCGAGACCCACGGCAGGCTGCCGACCTGCCAGATTTGTTGTGCCACGCCCACGGCGGCCAGGCCGACCGCGATCCATTGCAGGCGGCGCAGGCGTTCACCCAACAGCAACAGGCCCAGCAACACATTGATTAACGGGTTGATGTAGTAACCGAGGCTGGCTTCGAGCATCCGTCCGGTGTTCACCGCCCAGACATAGGTCAACCAGTTGGCGGCGATCAGCGTGCCGCTCAGCGCCAGGATCGCCAGGCGACGCGGGTTTTCCCGCAGCTCGCGCCACCAGCCAGGGTGTTTCCAGACGGCCAGCAGCAAGGCGCCGAACAGCGCGGACCAGAGCACACGGTGGATGATGATTTCCACGGACGGCACGGTGGCGATGGCTTTGAAGTAGATCGGGAGCAGCCCCCAGATGATGTAGGCGGTGAGGCCCAGAATGTATCCGCGAGTCGGGTTGACGGCTTGCATGCAGAGTCCTTTAGAGGCCGACTAAAGAGCCAGTGTAAAGTAAGCGACCGGTCGTTCCCACGCCCCGCTGGACGCTGCCGTGACACCGCGCATCGACAGGGAGCATGGGGACGATCCGTGGGGCATCAGAATAGTTTCAGCGGTTCTTCATTCAGGGCCGCGAGTTGTTCGCGCAAGGCCAGCACCTGGTCGCCCCAGTAACGCTCGCTGCCGAACCAGGGGAAGCTATGGGGAAACGCCGGATCGTCCCAGCGCCGTGCCAACCAGGCGCTGTAGTGCATCAGGCGCAAGGCGCGCAGGGGCTCGATCAGGGCCAGTTCGCGAGGATTGAAGTCGTGGAACTCGCTGTAGCCATCCATCAGTTCCGATAACTGGCCGAGGCATTCCTGGCGGTCGCCGGCCAGCATCATCCACAGATCCTGGACGGCTGGGCCCATGCGACAGTCATCGAGGTCGACAATATGGAACACCTCGTCGCGGCACATCATGTTGCCAGGGTGACAGTCGCCGTGCATGCGGATGTTCTGGTGCGGGGTTTCCTTATAAACCTGTTCCACGCGCTTGAGCAGGTCGCGGGCCACCGACTCATAGGCTGGTAGCAGGCTGCGCGGGATGAAGTTGCCTTCGAGCAGGGTGGTCAGTGAGTCGTGGCCGAAATTCTTCACCCCGAGGACTTCGCGGTGCTCGAACGGGTGAGTGGCTCCGACGGCGTGCAGGCGCCCCAGCAGTTGGCCGAGGCGATAGAGTTGGTCGAGATTGCCCGGTTCCGGCGCCCGTCCGCCGCGTCGGGGAAACAGGGTGAAGCGAAAACCGGCGTGTTCGAACAGGCTCTCGCCGTTATGCAGCAAGGGCGCGACCACCGGGACTTCGCAGTCGGCCAGTTCGAAGGTGAAGCGGTGTTCCTCAAGGATGGCTTCGTTGGTCCAGCGCTGGGGTCGATAGAATTTGGCGATCAGGGGCTCGCCATCTTCGATGCCCACTTGGTAGACGCGGTTTTCGTAGCTGTTGAGCGCGAGCACGCGGGCGTCGCTGAGAAAGCCAATGCTTTCCACGGCGTCGAGCACCAGGTCGGGGGTAAGTGTTTCAAACGGGTGGGACATACTGGCTCCTGCGCGCGGCAGGCTGCCGCGTCCGGCCAAGCATGTTAGCGCACCGGGGCCAAGAAAGGTGATGGACTCATGTGGCGAAGCCGCTCGCCACAAGGTCGCCATTTTTGGCTCTGGTCGATCAGGCGCCGATGATTGCGCCGTCCTCTCGCCGGATGGCCATCACCGATGAGCGCGGCTTGCCGCCGGGCCGATGTTCGGGGAAGGTCGAGCCGCCGTTTTCACCCGGATGCTGGATGCCGACGAACAGGGTCTTCTGGTCCGGGGCAAAGCTGATGCCGGTGACCTCGCAACCCACCGGCCCGACCATGAAGCGACGAATCTCGCCGGTCACCGGGTCGGCACAGAGCATCTGGTTGTTGCCCATGCCGGCGAAATCGGCGGCATTGCTGTAGTCGCCGTCCGTGAGGATCCACAGCCGCCCGGCCTTGTCGAAGCCCAGGCCATCCGGGCTGTTGAACATGTTCTGCGGGGTGATGTTCGACGAGCCGCCCTTGGCGGTGCCGACATGCACTTGCGGGTTGCCGGCGATTACGAACAGGTCCCAGTCGAAGTGCAGGGCGCCATGATCGTTACCCGCGGCCTGCCAGCGCAAAATCTGTCCGTAGGCGTTTTTCTCCCTGGGGTTGGGGCCGCCCACTGGCTGGCCGTCTTCGCCGCGCTTGACGTTGTTGGTCAGAGTGCAATAGACCCGGCCATCGATGGGACTGACAACGATCCACTCCGGACGATCCATGCGCGTCGCCTTGACCGCGCTGGCGGCCAGTCGGGCGTGAATCAGCACTTCGGCCTGGCTGGCAAAACCGCTGCTGGCATCGATGCCGTTGGTGCCGAAAGTCAATTCGACCCATTCGCCCGCGCCCTTGGGGTGGTCCGGGTTGCCGTCGCCATTGTCGAAACGGGCGACATACAAAGTGCCGTGATCCAGCAGTTCGCGGTTGGCCTTGGGGTTCTTGTGATTGATCTTGTCGTGGCTGATGAATTTGTAGATGAACTCGCCGCGCTCATCATCACCCATGTAGACCACCGCACGGCCATCACGGGTTTCGGCCAGGGCGGCATTTTCGTGCTTGAAGCGGCCAAGGGCAGTGCGTTTGACCGGGGTGGACTGTGGGTCGAACGGATCGATTTCCACCACCCAACCATGACGGTTCAGTTCGTTGGGGTTCAGGGCCATGTCGAAGCGCGGGTCGTGCAGATGCCAGTTGATTTCCTTGCTGGTGGCCACGACGCCATAGCGCTTTTGCCCGGCATCGAAAATCTGTTCGGCGTTGCTACTGCCGAAACAGTCGGTGAAGTTCTCTTCACAGGTCAGGTAGGTGCCCCATGGCGTCTGGCCGTTGGCACAGTTCTGGAAAGTACCGAGGACTTTGCGCCCCTGTTTGTCGGCCTGGGTCTGCAACCAGGGGTGACCAGCCGCCGGGCCGCCGAACTTGATGGGCGTGTTGCCGTGGATACGTCGATTGTAAGGGGAGCCCTGGACGAACTGCCACTGCTCGCCCTGGCGTCGCACCTCGATCACCGAGACGCCTTCGCTGGCTTGGGCCTTGCGCACCTCTTCGAGGGATTTCGGCTGGCCGCCGTGGGGGTAGAGATAGCGGTAGTTGGTGTATTCGTTGTTGATCGCCATCAGCGCGCGGTTGTCGTCGCCGGGGAAGGGGAACAGGCTCATGCCGTCATTGTTGTCGCCGAACTGGGTTTCCTGGGCCGTGGCGCTGCCATTGCCGCTCGGGTCGAAGGCCGGGCCGTTTTTCTCCAGGGGCTGACCCCAACTGATTAACACCGAGGCGGTATAGCCGGGCGGCAGGGTCAGGCTGTCGCTGGTGGCGGCGGCAATCCCGGCGAAGCCCAGCAGATTGCCGGAGGCGGCGCTGACGCTGGCGGCCATCACGCTGCGGGTGAGCAGGTTGCCGCCGAGAAACATCGCCGCGCCGCACAGGGCACCGGCACTGATAAAGCCGCGACGGCTGAGGCCGACCATCTGTTCGAGATCGGTGAGTTGGTTTTCTTCTAGTTGTTTCATCATCAGGCTCCCTGCGGTTAAGCGACCACCTTAGTGAGGGTGGATGACGAATTTGTTGCAGAAGAAAGCCGCAAGTGTTGCCCGATCGATCACCGGCAAACCGACATCGGCGCAATGTCTGCAGTTTTCTGCAAGAGCCGGCTGCCGACCATCGCCTCACAACGGCGTACCGAGCGGCCATCCCGATCTCAGTAGGCCCGCTTTGGTCCTCCTGGGTTTCCTCGGCAAGACTGCCTGGGTAATTGTGTCAAGGTGTTGCCGAGACCTGCGGGGCGATCAATTTCAGCCCACCGAATAAGATTTGATTGCCCGTACTGCAAAAAAGGTAAATGAACGTGCGTGAGGCTAAAAGCCTGTCGCGTGATTGAAAACGCCCGACTCGATAATCAAGCTCCCGTCTTACAGGTTTTTCGGATTGGTCCTGTGTATTCCTACGTTCATCGTGCCTTGGCATTCCTGGGACTTTCCCAATCGGGTCGATGCATGGGTTTTTATGTCAGCCGTGCTGATGGGGGGCAGCTTGTTTATGCCGCACGGGTAATCGAACCCTGCTCGGCGATATGTTGCAGCAGCGCGATGCGCTGCTGGCGACGGACGATATGTTGGGTCAGCAAGACGGGCAGGAGCATGCGGCGAACTTCGGGCGGCAAAGTAGTTGGCAAGGTGCCTCTCCAGGTCGATGGCGTCAAGTCGCTAGCGGTTGTGCGGGGCGGGGGTGCGCGCCAGGCAATAGACATCGACACGCCGGGCCCCAGCCTTGAGCAGCAGGCGGGCGAGGCTTTCGGCGGTTGCTCCGGTAGTCAGCACGTCATCGACCAAGGCCAAGTGCAGGCCGTCGACGCGTGCGCCGGGTGTCAGCGCAAAGGCGTTCAGCAGGTTGCGGCGGCGCGCCCTGGCGTCCAGGTCCTGCTGCGCCACGGTGTCTTGGGTACGCAGCAAGCGGTGTTCATCCGTAGCGATTTTCAGGCTTCGACCCAGCCAGTTCATCAGCATGGCGGCCTGGTTGAAGCCGCGTTGACGCTGACGTTTTAGCGCCAGGGGCACCGGCAGCAGCAAGTCCGGGCGGGACAAGCCGTTGTTGAAACGCTCGCGCAGTGCCTCAGCCAATAGCTCGGCGAGCAAACGCCCCAGTGGCCATTGACTCTGGTGCTTGAAGCGGGTGATCAGGCTATCCAGCGGAAAGTGGTAGGACCACGGGGCAATCACCTGTTCGAAGCTGGGCGGTCGCTTCAGGCAATGGCCGCAGGTCAAGCCGGCCATCGGCAAGGGCAAGGCGCAGGTCTGGCAGTACGCCAGCAGCCAGGGCAGCTCGCTTTCACAGGGTGTGCAAAGTGGATAGGTGCTGTCGGCGGGCTCATCGCATAACAAACAGGTTTGTTTGTTTTTTAACCAGATGTAAACCTGCATTTTGTTCCGTGGTTGACAGTCCATGTCTGTTCCTTAAATATGCCGAGTATCCGTGTCGCGGCGTTGAGTGTTGCTTACCTCGGCCGCTTGCCCAGCATAAAACAAGGAATCCCGCCGATGAGCGCCAGCATCACTGCCACTTTGCGTCACGATTGGTCTTTGGCCGAGGTCAAGGCGCTGTTCGTTCAGCCGTTCAACGACTTGCTGTTCCAGGCTCAGACCGTGCATCGTGCGCACTTCGATGCCAATCGCGTGCAAGTGTCGACCCTGCTGTCGATCAAGACGGGCGCTTGCCCGGAAGACTGCAAATACTGTCCGCAGTCCGGCCACTACAACACCGGGTTGGAAAAAGAAAAACTGCTGGAAGTGCAGAAGGTGCTGGAGGAGGCCGCTCGGGCCAAGGCCATCGGTTCGACCCGCTTCTGCATGGGCGCGGCGTGGAAGCATCCGTCGGCCAAGGACATGCCTTACGTGCTGCAGATGGTCAAGGGCGTGAAGGCCATGGGCCTGGAAACCTGCATGACCCTGGGCCGCCTCGATCAAGAGCAGAGCGCCGCGCTGGCTGAAGCTGGCTTGGACTACTACAACCACAACCTCGACACCTCGCCGGAGTTCTACACCAGCATCATTACCACGCGCACCTACAGCGAGCGTTTGCAGACCCTGGCTTATGTGCGTGATGCCGGCATGAAGATCTGTTCCGGCGGCATCCTGGGCATGGGCGAGTCCCTCGACGACCGCGCCGGGCTGTTGATTCAACTGGCCAACCTGCCGGAGCATCCAGAGTCGGTGCCGATCAATATGCTGGTGAAGGTCGCCGGTACGCCGCTGGAGAACGCCGATGATGTCGATCCGTTCGACTTCATCCGTATGCTGGCGGTGGCGCGGATCCTGATGCCTAAATCCCATGTGCGCCTGTCGGCGGGTCGTGAGGCAATGAACGAGCAGATGCAGGCCCTGGCGTTCCTGGCTGGCGCGAACTCGATTTTCTACGGCGACAAGCTGCTGACCACCGCCAACCCGCAAGCCGACAAGGACATGCAGTTGTTCGCGCGCCTGGGTATCCAGCCGGAGGCCCGTGAAGAACACGCGGACGAAGTGCATCAGGCGGCCATCGAACAGGCGCTGGTGGAGCACAAGAGCAGTGAGCAGTTCTATAACGCTGCTGTTTGATCCATATGTCCTTCGATCTCTCGGCACGCCTGGCCGCCCGTCGCGCCGAAAACCTCTATCGTCAGCGACCACTGCTCGAAAGTCCCCAGGGGCCGGAAGTGGTCGTCGATGGTCAGCGGCTGCTGGCTTTTTGCAACAACGATTACCTGGGCCTGGCCAATCATCCGCAGGTGATCGAAGCTTGGCAAGCCGGCGCGGCGCGTTGGGGCGTAGGCGGTGGCGCGTCGCATCTGGTGATCGGCCACAGCGGCCCGCACCATGCGTTGGAAGAAGCGCTCGCCGATTTCACCAGGCGGCCCCGTGCGCTGTTGTTCACCACCGGCTACATGGCCAACCTCGGTGCGGTCACGGCCTTGGTGGGGCAGGGTGACACGGTGCTGGAAGACCGTCTCAACCATGCCTCGCTGCTGGATGCCGGACTGCTCTCGGGCGCGCGTTTCAATCGTTATTTGCACAATGATGTTGAGAGTCTCGCCCAACGCCTGCAAAAAACCACCGGCAATACCCTGGTAGTCACCGACGGGGTGTTCAGCATGGACGGCGACCTGGCCGAGCTGCCGGCCCTGGCCCGCGAAGCCCGGTCCCGGGGCGCTTGGCTGATGGTCGATGACGCTCACGGTTTCGGCCCGCTGGGGGCCAACGGTGGCGGGATCGTCGAGCACTTCGGCTTGAGCCAGGAGGACGTGCCGGTATTGGTCGGCACCTTGGGCAAGGCTTTCGGCACGGCGGGGGCGTTTGTCGCCGGTAGCGAAGAGCTGATCGAGAGCCTGATCCAGTTCGCTCGACCCTATATCTACACCACCAGCCAGCCACCGGCGCTGGCCTGCGCGACCCTGAAAAGCCTGGAACTGCTGCGTACCGAGCACTGGCGCCGGGCGCATCTGAAGACGTTGATCGGTCAGTTTCGCGCGGGTGCGCGGCAGATCGGCCTGGCGTTGATGGACAGCTTTACGCCGATCCAGCCGATCTTGATCGGCGATGCCGGGCGGGCGCTACGTTTCTCGCAGAGGCTGCGTGAGCGCGGGTTGCTGGTCACGGCGATTCGTCCGCCGACCGTGCCCGCCGGCAGTGCGCGTTTGCGGGTGACCTTGTCCGCCGCCCACAGTGAGGCGCAAGTGCAGCTATTGTTAGAAGGCTTGGCGGAATGTTCCAGGTTGCTTGGCCCCCATGAGCCGTTGGAGCCAGACCATGCGTGATCAGTTGATTCTGTTGCCCGGTTGGGGCCTCGGTATTTCACCGCTGGAGCCGCTGGCGGCCGCCTTGCGCGGGCTGGACGAGCACCTGCGGGTGACAATCGAGCCGCTGCCGGACCTGGATTCCAACGAGCTGGCACAGTGGATCGAGGAACTGGATGCGAGCTTGCCGGAGAATACCTGGCTGGGGGGGTGGTCGCTGGGTGGGATGCTTGCCTCGGCGCTGGCGGCGCGCCGTGGCGATCGTTGCTGCGGCTTGCTGACATTGGCGAGCAACCCGTGTTTCGTCGTGCGTGACGGCTGGCCCAGCGCGATGGCCAACGAAACGTTCGATCAATTCCTGGCGGGCTGTCGCGAGCAGCCGCAGGCCACCCTCAAGCGCTTCAGCCTGCTATGTGCCCAGGGCGGCGCGGACCCGCGCGGACAATCGCGGCTGTTGTCGAGTGGTGCGCCGAACACCGCTGCTTCGGTCTTGTTGAACGGCCTGGAAGTGTTGGCGCAATTGGATACGCGTGAGGCTCTGCAAGCCTATCGTGGGCCGCAGTTGCATCTGTTCGCCGGGCTCGATGGTCTGGTTCCAGCCGAGGCCGCGGGCGAGTTGCTGGCGCTGTTGCCGGATGTTGAAGTCGGTCTGATCGAACAGGCCGGTCACGCTTTTCTTTTGGAAAACCCCCACGGAGTGGCCGGGGCTATCCAGGCTTTTTTGCATGAGTCCGGTGATGACTGATCTTGCTCATCCGCCGTTGCCGGGCGGCTTGCCCGACAAGCGTCAGGTCGCGGCTTCGTTTTCCCGTGCGGCGGCCAGTTACGACAGCGTTGCCCAATTGCAGCGCGATGTGGGCCATGAGCTATTGCTGCGCTTGCCGCCGTCACTGAGCCCGTCGCGCTGGCTCGATGTCGGTTGCGGTACGGGTTATTTCACTCGCGTACTGGGCGCTCGCTTCGGCGAAGACCGAGGGCTGGCGCTGGATATTGCCGTGGGCATGCTCGCGCACGCCCGGCCCTTGGGTGGCGCCCGACATTTTATCGCCGGAGATGCGGAGCGGTTGCCACTGCAGGCGCAAAGTTGCGCACTGGTGTTTTCCAGCCTGGCGGTGCAATGGTGCGCGGATTTTGCGGCGGTGCTCGATGAAGCCCAGCGGGTCCTGCAGCCGGGCGGCGTGCTGGCCTTTGCCAGTTTGTGTGTCGGCACTTTGCATGAGTTGCGCGAAAGCTGGGGGACCGTGGACGGCATGGTCCACGTCAATCGCTTCCGAGCGTTCGCCGACTATGAGCGGCTGTGCGTGGCCAGTGGCCTACAGGTACTGAGCCTGGAAAGCCAGCCGCGAGTGCTGTATTACCCGGATGTGCGCAGCCTGACTCATGAGCTCAAGGCGCTGGGGGCGCATAACCTCAATCCCGGTCGGCCAGGAGGACTGACGGGCCGCGAGCGGATTCTCGGGCTGACGCAGGCTTACGAACAATTGCGTCAGACCGCGGGTTTACCGGCGACCTATCAAGTGGTCTATGCGGTGCTGGAGAAACCGCTATGAATGCGGCCTATTTCATTACCGGCACGGACACCGATGTCGGCAAGACCACCATCGCCGCCGGCTTGTTGCACGCTGCGCGGGCAGCGGGGTTGAGCACGGCGGCGGGCAAACCGGTGGCTTCCGGTTGCGAGGTGACGCCCAAGGGCTTGCGCAACGCCGATGCTCTAGCGTTGCTGGCCGAATGTTCCGTGGCGCTTTCCTACGCCGAGGTCAATCCGCTGGCATTCGAGCCGGCCATTGCCCCGCATCTGGCGGCGCGCGAGGCGGGTGTGGGGTTGACCGTGCAATCGTTGCTGGTGCCGATGCGGGCGGTACTGGCGAAAAACGCCGACTTCACCGTGATCGAAGGCGCGGGTGGCTGGCGAGTGCCCTTGGCGGGCCAGGCCAGCCTATCGGACCTGGCCCAGGGCCTGGGGTTGCCGGTGATCCTGGTGGTCGGGGTGCGTCTTGGCTGTATTAGCCATGCCTTGCTCACCGCCGAAGCGATTGCCCGTGACGGCCTGCAACTGGCCGGTTGGGTGGCCAATATCATCGACCCCAAGACCTCTCGTTTGGAAGAAAACCTCGCGACGTTGGCCGAACGGTTGCCGGCCCCCTGCCTGGGACGCGTGCCAAAACTCAAGGGGGCGACGGCCAAGGCGGTGGCGGCGCATTTGCAACTGGACTTGCTCGACTAGCTTTTGGCTATCGACAGGCATTGTGCCATTAGTGTTTTTGACGGGTATTTTTCTGACCGGTCTGCTTCAATAAGCATTGTCGCTTCTTCGTAGAGTCGAGTTCGTCCATGGAAATCTCAGGAAATACCGCCTTTTATGCCGGTTTGAGCACGATTCAGTCTGGGCAAAACCGTGTCGACCGAGCCGCGAGCGAGATCGCCAATACTACTGTCGAGCGCTCGCTCAAGAGTCAGTCTTCCGATGTCCAGGTCGAGCGCCTGTTGTCGGTGGATCGCAGCCGGCAGGATTTGTCGAGCACTCTGGTCGACCTGTCCCGAGGCAAGCTCCAGGTCGAGCTGGGGGCTAAGGTCGAGAAGGCCGCGGACCAGGCGCTGGGCACATTGATCGACACTTACGCCTGACCCTTCCACGTTCCTCGCCCATCGTTCTACACCAGTCCCATAAGCCGGCAACTCCCCGGCGCTCATCGACCATCAGCATGGCGGATGAGTCCCAGGCTCATGATGGCCATACCCATCTCGTGACTGTTCATAAAAAATTAACGTAGCGGCGGCAAGCCTTTAGGCAATGAGTCGCGCAGAGCGTCCCGCGCATGTCGGTGGGCGACTACTCTTAACCTGTCGTCAGCCGTTGTCCTCTAGGACGCAGGCCTTTTCCTCAATGCCTGTCCCTTATGTATGAGGAATGGCTGATGGTCGAGGCTTGACAAGATTTCAGCGCAAACGTATGTTTCAAACAATCGTTTGACCGACGTGACAAATGGACGCGGTCGCTTATTCCAGGTTTCATCAGCAGAGGTTTATCGCTATGCCTGATTACAAGGCCCCCTTGCGTGATATTCGCTTCGTTCGTAACGAGCTGCTCGGCTACGAAGCGCACTATCAGAGCCTGCCGGCCTGCCAGGACGCTACCCCGGACATGGTTGACGCGATCCTTGAGGAAGGCGCCAAGTTTTGTGAACAGGTCCTGGCTCCGCTGAACCGCGTGGGTGATACCGAAGGCTGCACCTGGAGCGAGGCGGGTGTGAAGACGCCCAGCGGTTTCAAGGAAGCCTACCAGCAGTTCGTCGAAGGCGGCTGGCCAAGCCTGGCCCATGACGTCGAGCACGGCGGCCAGGGTCTGCCCGAGTCGCTGGGCCTGGCGATCAGCGAAATGGTCGGCGAAGCCAACTGGTCGTGGGGTATGTACCCCGGCCTGTCCCATGGCGCGATGAACACCATCTCCGAGCACGGCACGCCCGAACAGCAAGAGGCCTACCTGACCAAGCTGGTGTCCGGCGAGTGGACCGGCACCATGTGCCTGACCGAACCACACTGCGGCACCGACCTGGGCATGCTGCGCACCAAGGCCGAACCTCAGGCTGATGGTTCCTATAGGGTCAGCGGCACCAAGATCTTTATCTCGGCGGGTGAACACGACATGGCCGACAACATCGTCCATATCGTCCTGGCCCGCCTGCCGGATGCACCGGCGGGCACCAAGGGTATTTCGCTGTTCATCGTACCCAAGTTCCTGGCGAACGCCGATGGCTCGGTCGGTGCGCGCAACGCCGTGTCCTGTGGTTCCATCGAACACAAGATGGGTATCCACGGCAACGCCACCTGCGTGATGAACTTCGACGCGGCCAGCGGTTTCCTGATCGGCCCGCCGAACAAGGGCCTGAACTGCATGTTCACGTTCATGAACACCGCTCGTCTGGGCACCGCGCTGCAAGGCTTGGCCCACGCCGAGATCGGTTTCCAAGGTGGCCTGAAGTACGCTCGCGAGCGCCTGCAGATGCGTTCCCTGACCGGTCCGAAAGCGCCGGACAAGGCCGCCGACCCGATTATCGTACACCCCGACGTGCGGCGCATGCTGCTGACCATGAAAGCTTTCGCCGAAGGTAACCGGGCGATGGTCTACTTCACTGCCAAGCAGGTGGATATCGTCAAGTACGGTCAGGACCAAGAAGAGAAGAAGAAGGCTGACGCCCTGTTGGCGTTCATGACCCCAATCGCCAAGGCGTTCATGACTGAAGTCGGCTTCGAAGCCGCCAACCACGGCGTGCAGATCTACGGCGGCCACGGCTTTATTGCCGAATGGGGCATGGAGCAGAACGTTCGCGACAGCCGTATTTCGATGCTGTACGAAGGCACCACCGGTATTCAGGCCCTCGACCTGCTGGGTCGCAAGGTGCTGATGACCCAGGGCGAAGCCCTGAAGAGCTTCACCAAGATTGTCCACAAGTTCTGCCAGGCCAATGAAGGCAACAGCGCCGTCATCGAGTTTGTTGTGCCGCTGGCCGCGTTGAACAAGGAGTGGGGCGAGCTGACCATGAAAGTGGGCATGGCGGCGATGAAGGACCGCGAAGAAGTCGGTGCCGCCTCGGTGGACTACCTGATGTACTCCGGTTATGCCTGCCTGGCCTACTTCTGGGCGGACATGGCGCGTGTGGCTGCCGAGAAACTGGCCGTCGGCACCACCGAAGAGGCGTTCTACACCGCCAAGCTGCAGACGACGCGCTTCTACTTCCAGCGCATCCTGCCGCGTACCCGTACTCACGTTGCAGCCATGCTGTCGGGGGCCAACAACCTGATGGACATGAAGGAAGAGCACTTCAGCCTGGGCTACTGATTACTGCCTGGCTGACTGCTGCAAAGCCGCTTCGCCTCCGGGTGAGGCGGCTTTTTTATGCGTGGCTTTTCAACATCGCGACGGGTTGTGGCGATAAATATTCCTGCGCGAACATTAGGCTCTGTAGGAAATGTATTTGTGCTCGCCCATGCGGCGTTGAAAGCCGGCTTGCCTGGCCCGGTCTTTGCTCAAAAACATTTCGTACAGATCCTAAGAAGAACTTGCCGGCTGCCGTTAAAGAGAAAGCATTGCTGATCCTTGTCACATTCCTTGTGCTTTACTCGGACAAATAGAGGCACAATGCCATCTGTTGATTCAGCCGGTCGGAGCTTTACCTTGCCGCGTCCTTGCGCTGTACATTTCAATCATTTCCTACCGTCTTTACTGTTGTTGCTTGCGGGGCTGGCGGCCGCCTACGTCAAGGACCTCAGCGTGTTCTTCACCTCGCTGTTCAATGTGCTGCCGACCTTGGTGCTGCTGCTGGGGGGGGCCTATTGCGCGGTCTATCGGCGCCAGCGTGAACTGTTCCTGATGGTCACGGTTTACATCGGTTATTTCCTGCTCGATACCCAGACCGATTACTACCGCGACCACGGTAAGGTGCGCGAAGACGCGGCGGTGATCTTCCACCTGTGCTGCCTGTTGCTGCCCCTGCTGTTTGGTGTGTTCGCCGCCTGGCGGGAGCGCACGCACCTATTCCAGGACATGGTGGCACGCTTTGCCGTCCTGCTGGCGGTCGGTAGCATCGCGTTGGGGCTGGAGCAGAGTTATCCGGACGCTTTGCTCGGCTGGCTGGCGCAGATTCGCTGGCCGGCGTTGCATGGTAGCTGGATGAGCCTGATCCAGTTGGCCTACCCGGTGTTCATCGTCTCCTTCCTGCTGTTGTCTATCCAGTACTGGCGCCATCCGGGGCCGCTGCACGCGGCCCAGTTGGTCGGCCTGCTTGGGTTATTTTGGATGTTGCCCAAGACGTTTATCTTGCCCTTCACCCTGAACATCATGTGCAGTCAGGTGATGCTGATGATCGCCGCGGCGGTGGTCCATGAGGCTTATCAGATGGCGTTTCGCGATGAGCTGACCGGCCTGCCGGGACGCCGCGCGCTCAACGAGCGGATGCAGCGCCTGGGGCGCAACTATGTGCTGGCAATGACCGACGTCGACCACTTCAAGAAATTCAACGACACCCATGGTCATGACGTGGGGGACCAGGTGCTGCGCCTGGTAGCGAGCAAGCTGGCGAAAGTCAGCGGCGGTGGGCGCGCCTACCGTTATGGTGGCGAGGAATTCGCGGTGGTATTCGCCGGTAAGACCCTGGAAGAATGCCTGCCGCACCTGGAGGTGATTCGCGAGGTCATCGCCCACTACAACATCCATCTGCGCAACCCGGACAGCCGCCCTCGGGACGACCAGCAAGGTCGCCAGCGGCGTGCGGGCAGTGCGGCGACCAGTGTCTCGGTGACAGTCAGTATCGGTGTCGCCGAGCGCCAGCAGGACCAGCGCACGGCGGAACAGGTGCTTAAGTCCGCCGACCAGGCGCTTTATGCCGCCAAGGGCGCTGGCCGCAACTGTGTAATGTCCGCCGGGCAGGCCTCGCGCCGTGGCGCGGTGCGCACGGGCGAGGCGCTAGGCTGAGTGACGGCGGGGCATGATCTCAAGATATGCATGTGACCAAAAATAACAAAAAAGTCACGCATTGACCCTATGTGTCGCAAAAGTTGTTCGGGTACACTCAAACCTTCGGAAATCGGCCCGTGCGGGCCTTGTCGTTTTAGATCTTGCGAGGTTTGCCATGGCTGACTACAAAGCGCCCTTGCGCGATATGCGCTTCGTTCTCAATGAAGTTTTCGAGGTCGCCAATCTCTGGGCCCAACTACCGGCCCTGGCCGAGACCGTGGACGCAGAAACCGTCGAGGCGATTCTTGAGGAAGCCGGCAAGGTTGCCACCAAGAGTATTGCGCCACTGAGCCGCAGTGGCGACGAAGAAGGCTGCCGCTGGGACAATGGCGTAGTCACCACGCCCGCCGGTTTCGCCCAGGCCTACCAGACCTATGCCGAAGGTGGCTGGGTCGGCGTCGGCGGTGACCCGGCCTTCGGTGGCATGGGGATGCCCAAGGCGGTCTCGGCCCAGGTCGAGGAAATGATCAACTCCTCCAGCCTCGCCTTCGGCCTCTACCCGATGCTCACAGCCGGGGCCTGCGTATCGATCAACACCCATGCCAGCGAAGCACTGAAGCAGACTTATCTGCCGAACCTGTACGCGGGTGTCTGGGCCGGGTCGATGTGCCTGACCGAGCCCCATGCCGGCACCGACCTGGGGATCATCCGCACCAAGGCCGAACCGCAGGCTGACCGTTCGTACAAGATCAGCGGCACCAAGATCTTCATCACGGGCGGCGAGCACGACCTGACCGAAAACATCATTCACCTGGTTCTGGCCAAGCTCCCGGATGCACCGCCCGGCCCGAAAGGTATCTCGCTGTTCCTGGTGCCCAAGTTCCTGGTCAATGCCGATGGCAGCCTCGGCGCCCGCAACCCGGCGAACTGCGGCTCCATCGAGCACAAGATGGGTATCCAGGCCTCCGCTACCTGTGTGATGAACTTCGACGAAGCCGTGGGTTATCTGATTGGCGAACCGAACAAGGGTCTGGCGGCGATGTTCACCATGATGAACTACGAACGCTTGGGCGTCGGTATCCAGGGCCTGGCTTCGGGGGAGCGGTCTTACCAGAACGCTATCGAGTATGCCCGCGACCGCCTGCAAAGCCGTTCGCCGACCGGGCCCAAGGCCCCGGATAAAGTGGCCGACCCGATCATCGTTCATCCTGATGTACGGCGCATGTTGTTGACCATGAAGGCGATAAACGAAGGCGGTCGGGCATTCTCCACCTATGTGGCGATGCAACTGGACACCGCCAAGTTCAGCGAAGACGCCGCGAGCCGCCAGCGTGCCGATGAACGGGTGGCCCTGCTGACGCCAGTGGCCAAGGCGTTCCTGACCGACCTGGGCCTGGAAACCACGGTGCATGGGCAGCAGATCTTCGGCGGTCATGGCTATATCCGCGAGTGGGGCCAGGAGCAACTGGTGCGTGATGTGCGCATCACCCAAATCTACGAAGGCACCAACGGTATCCAGGCGCTGGACCTGGTCGGGCGCAAGATCGTCGGTAACGGTGGCGCCTACTATCGGCTGTTCGCCGAGGAAATCCGCCATTTCATCGACACAGCGAGCGTCGACCTGAAGGAGTTCACCCAACCCCTGGCAGCAGCAGTGGATAACCTCGACGAGCTGACAGCGTGGGTAGTGGAGCGCTCCAGGATCAACCCGGATGAGATGGGTGCGGCATCAGTCGAATACCTGCAAACCTTTGGCTATACCGCCTATGCCTACATGTGGGCGCTGATGGCCAAGGCGGCATGGGGCAAGGAGACGCAGGAGACGTTCTATGCGAGTAAATTGGGCACCGCACGGTTCTATTTCGCGCGCTTGTTGCCGCGTATTCATTCGTTGACCGCGTCGGTGAAAGCAGGGAGTGCGTCGCTGTTCCTACTGGATGCCGAACAGTTCTGACACTTCGTCTTTCGTATAAGCATTTGCTTACATAACGTGCCGCCGTTTGCCCATATCGCCGGATTGGATCCAGGGCTAATCTACTAATCAAGGACGTCGAGCAGGAAGCTCAAAGCAACAACAGGGACACGTAGGATTCCGCCAGGATGGTGGAGTGAAATGGATGTCAGGGAAACAGTCTGCAAAGCCCCGCTTCGGCGGGGTTTTCTTTTATGTGCCCTGCATGGGCGCGATTTTGTGGACTCATCGCAAAACCTCCGAACGGGTCGATCCGCCCATTCTGCTCAACCCTTGGCGATCAGGCGCGAGTTCCGTTCATTGCGAAAGGTCAGTTGCGCGATGGTCTGGGTGGCGTGTTCGGCATCTTCGCGAGCCTGGAGAATCAGGCCGTGGTGCGCCGACTTGCCGCACACCGGGTCCGCATTGCTGGCATCCCCGGTGAGCATGAAGGCCTGGCAACGACAGCCGCCGAAATCCTTGGTTTTTTCATCGCAGGAGCGGCAAGGCTCGGGCATCCAGTCGTAACCGCGAAAGCGGTTGAAACCAAACGACTCATACCAGATGTGTTGCAGGCTGTGATCGCGCACGTTGGGGAACTGTATCGGCAGCTGTCGGGCGCCGTGACAGGGTAGCGCGGTGCCGTCCGGTGTGACGGTGAGAAACAAGCTGCCCCAGCCGTTCATGCAGGCTTTTGGGCGTTCCTCGTAGTAATCCGGAGTGACGAAGATCAGCTTGCACGGGTGCCCCTGGGCTTCGAGCCGGGCACGGTATTGGTGGGTGATACGTTCGGCGCGCACCAGTTGTTCGCGGGTCGGCAGCAACCCTGCTCGGTTGAGCTGGGCCCAGCCGTAGAATTGGCAGGTGGCGAGCTCGACGAAGTCCGCTTCCAGGGCAATGCACAGTTCGATGATGCGATCGATCTTGTCGATATTGTGCCGATGGGTGACGAAATTGAGCACCATCGGATAGCCGTGGGCTTTTACCGCCCTGGCCATTTCCAGCTTCTGCGCGAAGGCTTTTTGCGAGCCGGCCAACAGGTTGTTCATCTGTTCGTCACTGGCCTGAAAGCTGATCTGGATATGGTCCAGCCCAGCCTCCTTGAAATGACGGATCTTCTGTTCGGTGAGGCCGATGCCGGAGGTGATCAGGTTGGTGTAGAAGCCCAACTGGCGGGCCTCGGCGATCAGTTCGACAAGGTCCTGGCGCACCAGCGGTTCGCCGCCGGAAAAGCCCAGTTGGGCAGCGCCCATGGCCCTTGCCTCGCGGAGCACCTTAAGCCATTGGTCGGTGCTCAGTTCTTTGCCCTGTTCGGTGAAATCCAGTGGATTGGAGCAGTACGGGCATTGCAATGGGCAGCGATAGGTCAACTCGGCAAGCAACCAGAGCGGCAGGCCGATTTGCGCCGTGGACGGCGAGGATGGCTCAGGCAAGTTCGATCCAGTGCTGTGCACGGGCGACCTCCATGAATTGCTCGATATCCTCGCCGAGCTCGGGCACGCCGGGGAATTGCTGTTGCAGTTCGGCGATGATCGCCGTGACCTGGCGCTTGCCGTCGATCAGGCCGCCGATCAGCGCGGCACTCTCATTGAGCTTGATCATGCCTTCCGGGTACAACAACACATGAGCTTGCTGTGCCGGTTCGTACTGGAAACGGTAACCGGGTCGCCATTTCGGAGTCTTTGCGCGATCGAATCTCATAGGGCGAGTCCTTTGTGCCAGACGCGCTGGGCGGTCACGCTGTGGTACGGCGGACGATTCAATTCGTAGGCCATGCTCATGGCATCGAGCATGCTCCAGAGTATGTCCAGTTTGAACTGGAGAATGTCTAACATACGTTGCTGGTCTTGGTAATGGGTGCAGTACTGGAGGGTGATTGCCAGCCCGTGCTCGACATCGCGCCGGCCTTGACCCAGACGTGTGCGAAAGTACTCGTAGCCGGCGGGATCGATCCACGGGTAGTGTCGGGGCCAACTGTCCAGGCGCGACTGATGGATCTGTGGCGCGAACAGTTCGGTCAGCGAGCTGCCGGCCGCTTCCTGCCAACTGGCGCGGCGGGCGAAGTTGACATAGGCATCCACCGCGAAGCGGACGCCGGGCAGCACCCGTTCCTGGGAGCGCAATTGCTGCGGGTCCAGGCCAACCGCCTGGCCCAGGCGCAACCAGGCTTCGATTCCACCGTCCGCGCCTGGCGCGCCGTCGTGGTCGAGCAGGCGCTGGACCCACTCGCGGCGGATCTCCCGATCCGGGCAATTGGCCAGGATCGCAGCATCCTTGAGGGGAATGTTCACCTGGTAATAGAAGCGGTTGGCGACCCAACCCTGAATCTGCTCGCGGCTGGCGCGACCTTCATACATCGCGACATGGTAGGGGTGATGAATGTGGTAGTAGGCGCCTTTGGCGCGCAAAGCCTGCTCGAACTCGGCGGGGGACATCGGGATGTCGCTCATGCTGGTGTGCTCCTACAGCTCGATACTCATGCCATCGTAGGCCACTTCGACGTTGCGCCGGCGCAGCTCGGCGCGCTGCGGCGAGTCCTCGTCGAGGATCGGGTTGGTGTTGTTGATATGGATAAGCACCTTGCGCGGCCCAGGGAGTTGCGCCAGCACTTCGAGCATGCCGCCGGGGCCGTTCTGGGCCAGGTGGCCCATTTCCTGGCCGGTGCGGGTGCCGACGCCACGGCGCTGCATTTCATCGTCGTCCCACAGCGTGCCGTCCACCAGCAGGCAATCGCTGCCGGCCATGATCTCCAACAGGGAACGGTCGACTTTGCCCAGGCCCGGCGCATAGAACAATTTGCCGCCCGTGTGGCGATCTTCGACGATCAGGCCGATATTGTCGCCGGGGTGTGGGTCGAGGCGATGCGGTGAATAAGGTGGCGCGGCGCTGCGCAGCGGTAGCGGGGTGAAGCGCAGGTTGGGGCAGGCCGCAATAGTGAAGTGGCCACCCAGCTCGATGCGTTGCCAGTCGAGGCCGCCATTCCAGTGGCTCAGTATGCTGAACAGCGGGAAGCCGGTGCTCAGGTCTTCCTTGACCATCTCGGTGCACCAGACCTGATGCGGACAGCCCTCGCGCAGGCTAAGCAGGCCGGTGGTGTGGTCGATCTGGCTGTCCATCAGGATGAGAGCGCGAATGCCGGTGTCGCGCGCGGCCCGGCCCGGTTGCATCGGGGCGAAGCTCTGGAGCTGAGCGCGGATATCCGGTGATGCATTGCACAGCACCCAGTTCAGGCCATCGTCGGAGAGGGCAATGGACGACTGGGTACGTGCCGTGGCCCGCAGGCTGCCCTCACGAAACCCCGCACAATTGGCGCAGTTGCAGTTCCACTGGGGGAAACCGCCGCCGGCGGCGGAACCTAGGATCTGGACGAACATGGCCGCGTTACTCACTCAAGGTCTGAAAATAAAACGCCCCGGCGAACCGAGGCGTTGCACTGCATGCAGTGAAATAAAAGCGCGGCTCAACGGTTGGCGAAGTACATCGTGACTTCGAAACCGATGCGTAGGTCGGTATAGGCGGGTTTGGTCCAGGACATGAATGGCTCCTTTGGGTAGGTGGACGGTTGGTCTCTATACATATAGTCCACCTGCGACCGGAGATGTTCAGATAGTTAAGAGGTTAATGTTACTCAATTTGACCTTGAGGATAGAGCGCCTCGGTGGAGAAAACCCCTGGCGGCCAAGGTACGATCATCTGATGACCCGCCAGCCTGAGGCCGGCCCCGGCCCGTTTGCCAGGCACAACCAGCCACCCTCGGCCTGATTGAGCTGCCCGACGGCCCTCAGGAGTTGTTCGCGTCCCAGGGTGCGAATGGCCGAGCCGAGTTGTTCGAGATAATCCGATGAATGGTCGGCCAGATGGGCCTGCCAGAGCAACTCGGCGGCCTCGTCCAAGGGCCTGTCGCCGACTACGAACTGTCCGGCCAGGGCTTCGCGCTGGGTGTCCCAAGTGGTGTCATCAAGGGCGCTGAGCATTTCGGTAAGCTGCGAGAGGAAGCTTTCGATATGGCCGAGCAATTCGCCGAGCGAGGTGGTCGGGGATTGCACGCTCAACAACAGACCGGTGCGGCCATCGATTTGGCGGACGGCGCTGAAGACCGCATAACCCAGTTGCAACTCGCCGCGCAGGCGATGGTAGAAGGGCATCTGGAGCAGGTGGCCGAGCAGTTGCCAACAAGCCTCGTCAGCGAGGGTTGGGGTGGGGCTCGGGCAGAACAACAGCAAGGCTGGTTCGTGGGTGTCGCAGGAGATTGTTTGCCAATGCTTTTCGCCCGCCGCTAATGGCGGCGCAGTCGGCTGTTGCGTGGCGCGACCGGGAACCTGGCTCAGCACGGCATTGAGCGCCGGCTGTGTGGCTGGCGGGAAGCCCAGTGCCAGTCCGTGCCAACTGGCGCCGGACCAGAGTGCCTGGAGATCCTCGATACTCTGGAGTGGTGCGGCACCCTTATCGAGTCGTGGTTGTTCGGACAGTTGCTGGAGCAGCTCGCGGATGGGAATTCGGGGGGGCCGCTCGGGGGTGTCCGCGCCGCTCTGCCAGAAACTGTCGGCAGGGTGGGTCAGTGCCTGCAGGGTTTGTCTGAGGATCGCCGGAATCGGCTCCCGGAAACCGCTCAGTTTGAGTTGCCAAGCTGTGCCGTGAATCGTCAAAGACAGTTCCACTCCCGCCTGGCGCGCTTGGGAACGCAGGGTTTGCAGGCCGTGGTCCAGTCGTGCATGCAGGGGATGAGTGTCACCGGGAGTGTCCAGTTGCCAACGCAGGTAAACCACGGCTTGTGTACTGTCGTCCAGGATCTGGCGATAAGCGATGGCTGAGATGTGACGACCCCGCAGACGGTCCTGGGCGAAGGTTCGCAGGCCCCGATGGGCGCTGGTCTGTCCACGGATCAGGCCCGGATGTTCGGCAGGCGCCGTGGACCGCAGGAAGGGATTGGCGCTCGGCAGTTGCCAGGACGCGGTGGCGTTATCCACAGGCGCCGAGGAGGTCTGGCGGAGCAGTTCCTTGAGAGCCGCCAGGCCCGGCTCGGTGAGTTGCGCCGAGCATTCCTCGCTGTCCCGCCGGGCTCGTTCCAGGGCGCTGCCACCGCGTGCCTTGCGGCCTTGCAGCAAACGATATTCCTGGCGTAGCGTCGGCCAGTCGGCATGGCTACGGAAGAATGCCAGCCAGTCGCCGAACAGTGTCTGGATCGAAGCGGTGCGGTTGGCGCCCTGGGGCGTCAATTGGAATTCGATATGCAACAAGGCCTGGCCGGCAAATTGATAGACCGGTGTGGCAGTCAGCGAATGTATCCACAGGCGCGAGCGCAACTCGGCCCATAGTCCGCCCGGTTGGTTGTCGTTCAGCCAGGTACAGAGGAAGTCCAGGGCCTGGCGTGAGCCGGCGGGCAAGGCTTCATAAGCCAGGATCAGATCGAAGCGCTGGCTGTCGAGCTGTGAATAACGTTGCCCGCTGGCTTCGAGCAACGTCGGCGGTGCCTGTTGCGGGATCGCTTGCCCAGGACGCAGGTCGGTCGTCAGCGCTTGGGCCAGGGCACGCAGTTCATCCGGCGACTGCGGACCGACCAGGCTCAGGGTCATTTGCCCGGTCTGGTAGAAGTCCTGATAGAAGGTTTGCAGTGCCCGCTGAAAGGCCGGTTCGTCGATTTGCAGGCTGCTGCGATTGCCCGCATGTACACCGCGTAACGGATGATCGGGAGATAGCCTGGCGTAGAGCCGCAACTGCTGCTGTGCCAGGGCGTCCCGCGACCAGGCGATAAACTCCGCCTCCAGCACCTCGCGTTCGCGCCGTTGCTCGTCCAGCGTCAGGCGCGCATGGCCGAGCATGTTGCACAAGCGCTGCAGCCCGCCAGCAAAGGCCTGGGGCGGGAGTTCGACAAAGAAATCGGTATTTCTGTCGCCTGTGCGTGCGTTGACCTGGCCACCCTGGCGCTGCGCATAGGCCATCAGCCCTTCGGCGGCGGGAAAACGCTCGGTGCCGAGAAAGAGCAAATGTTCGAGAAAGTGCGCCAGGCCCGGCCAGGCCGGCGGTGTGTCATGGCTGCCCGCCGCGACCCGCAGCACGGCCGCGCTGCGTTTGAGCTGTGGCACATGGCGCCACGAGACTCGCAGGCCGTTGGCCAGGATCGTCCATTCGGGGGTGGGGGAGATCGTCGCAGACATGAGCGCTTCCGTTACAAAGAAGCGTTCATGCTAGCGGATAACGGCGAGTCAGTCCCGACCCAGGTCGCCGTAGAGTTCGGGGCGGCGGTCCAGCAAGTAGCGGTTGCTGGACCGCGATTGCTGCATCAGCGAGCGATCCAGGGTGCCGGTGATCAGCGCTTCATCCAGACCGGCCTGAGCGATCCGGCTACCGTCCGGGGCGGCAATGCTGCTCTGGCCGCAGTACTGGATTTCGCCTTCATGACCGCAGTAGTTGGCATAGGCCACGTAACATTGGTTCTCGAACGCCCGTGCGCGGATGGTCACCTCGGCGACAAAGTCGAAGGGCACCATGTTCGCCGTGGGCACCAGGATCAGTTCGGCGCCGCCCAGGGCCAGGCGTCGAGTGTTTTCCGGAAACTCCACGTCGTAGCAGATCAGCAGCCCGAGTTTCCAGCCATTGAGTTCGACGACTGGGAAGTCGTCCGGCCCGGCGCTGAACATCGAGTGATCGAGGTCGCCGAACAGATGCGTCTTGCGGTAGTTGCACAGGCTGCGGCCACGGGCATCGATCAACTGTACGGCGTTGTAGATTCGACCGTCCTCGGCCCGCTCCGGGTAGCCATACACAATGGCGATATTCGAGGCCGTGGCGAGCGCGGCGATATGTTGCGCCGCCGCGCCATCACGGGCCTCTGCCAACAGGGCCGCGGCTTCGGCGCCGATGTTGTAGCCGGTCAGGAACATCTCCGGCACCACCAGCACATCGGCCCCGCGTGCTTCAACCGCCAGTTGTTGCAATCGGCGCAGGTTGCCCTTCACGTCCAGTGGCAGCGGCGGGCATTGGTAAAGAGCTATGCGCATGGATTCGACTCCGTTCAGTCGGCCAGGGCGATCGGGCCGATTTCAGCGAACACATCGCCCGGCCCGGGGTTCTCGGCGTGGGAGCTGCCGCCGAAGTGATTCATGATGCCCCACACGGCGTTGAGCGAGGTCTGTACCGCGCCTTCGACCCAGGCCGGTGTCCAGGAAACGTCGTCGCCGGCAATGAAGATTCCGCGTTGTTCGGCCAGCATGTCGGCCTGCATGAAATGCGCATACATCCGCTGATTGTAGCGGTAGTGGCCCGGTAATGCGCCCTTGAAGGCACCGAGAAAGTGCGGGTCGGCTTCCCATGAGACGGTGATCGGTTCACCGATGATGCGGGCGGCGATATCCACTTTCGGATAGATCTTCTTCAACGCGTCCAGGGCCAGCTTGACCCGCTTATCGATCGGCTGCGGGAGCATCTTCAGCGCATCGCTCATCCACGAGTACGACAGGCAGATCACGCCGGGCTGGTCGTCGCCGTTGTCGAACAAATAGGTGCCACGGGTCAAGCGATCGGTCAGGGTCATGCTCATCAGGTCGCGGCCGGTTTGCGGGTCCTTATCCTTCCAGAATGGCCGGTCGACCATGACGAAGGTCTTCGACGATTGCATGTAGCGCGTGCGGTCCAGGGCCATCCACATTTTCTGCGAAAACAGCGATTCCTCGCATTCGATCTGAGTGGTGAGCAACCAGCTCTGGCAGGTCGTTAGCACGGCGGCGTAATGGCGGGTATCACCCCAGTTGTCGGTCACGGCGAACTGGCCGTCGGCGGCGCGGTCGATGCGTTTCACCCCGGTGCGTGGCGCCCCATGGTGCAACGAGCTGAGGCTGGTGCCGGCCGGCCAATGGGCGCAACGCGGCGGCACATGCCGCCAGATACCCAGCGGCACCTGTTCCACGCCACCCACCACCAAATGCTGATGATCGTCACAGTTGGTCATCACCACGCGGAAGATTTCCAGCATCGAGTTGGGGAAGTCCGAATCCCACCCGCCGGTGCCGAACCCGACCTGGCCGAATACTTCGCGGTGCCGGAAGGACAGTTTGGCGAAGGCTTTCGAGGTGGCGATGAAGTCGTAGAAAGTGCGGTCGTCCCAGAGCGGCACCAGGGTGTTCCACAGTTCTTTCAGGCGCGGCACATTGCGGTCGCGGATGGCCTGCTGGATATCGCCGAAGCGCGAACCCTCTTCCAGGGCATCGGCCCAGGCATCGGCGACCTCCTGGAACAGCGCTGGCAGGTCGGACAGCTTTTGTGCGTAATGGGTTTGTCCTTCGAGGTCGATCACCGTGCTGCCGGAGGCCGGGGTCAGCGGGTTGGGAAAGGGTTTGGTGTGCAGGCCCAGCTTGTCGACATAGTGATAGAACGCGGTGGAGGAGGCCGGGAAGCGCATGCCGCCGAGTTCGGCAATGATGCCCTCGGCGCCTTCGAAGGCCTGGGAACGCAGGCGACCGCCCATTTTCGAAGCTTCGTAAACCACTGGCTTGAGGCCCAGCTTCATCAGTTCGTAGGCGGCGACGAGCCCGGCGATACCGGCGCCGACAATCGCCACTTCGGCGCCATGATTATGCGCGGGAATGCTGCCGAGCCCGGCTGGGTGCTCAATCCAATCATCGAAGGCGAAAGGAAAGTCCGGACCGAAGAGGGTGATCGGTTTTTTGCCGTCGGCAGGGTGGCGACTGTTCTGGTTCATGGCGGACCTAGCTGGCGACTCGAGTCGGGTGATACCCAGCTGGAGTGAGGATAGGAAAAGACGGGCACCATTGTAAGGAGCGGAACCTACGTAAATAAGGCGCAAAGTGTCGTCGTTTTGATCGTTGGCGATACTTTATGACGAACACAAGCTGCATATTGCAGCGAGAGCACCGATTCCTCGGCAGATAAGTCCGCCTCCTAGGGGGCTAGGTGGATATATCCGCGAAGGAACTCTCAAAAGCACAAACCCCCCTCGGGCATGTTCGCCCCCGCGCCAACTAGAGCGGTTGGCCTCGATCTACTTTGCTGCTGAGAATGATCGAGGTGGTGGTTTTTTCCACGCCTTCAACGCTGCCGATCTGGTCGAGTAATTGATCCAGTTGCTCCGGCGAATCGCTGCGCAACCAGGCGACGTAGTCGAACTCGCCGCTCACCGTACACAGTTGCTGGACCTGCGCCATGGCACTGAGGCGCCGGACCACATCCTTGCCCGAGCGTGGCCGCACCGTGATCCCAACATAAGCTTGCAGGCCGCCGTCCACCACGCGTTGCCCCAGGCGCACGCCGTAGCCAGTGATTACTTTGGCTCTCTCCAAACGTGCCAGTCGAGAGGTGACGGTGGTGCGGGCAATCCCCAGTTGCCGGGCCAGCCTTGCCACGCTTTCACGGGCGTTGATCTGCAGGGCGGCGATCAGTTGACGGTCGATTTCGTCGAGTGCGGGAGGGCGGGCGTCGGGCAAAGTGAGACTCCGGTTGAGCATGAGCCGAATAAATCGTCCACCCGGCTCATCAGATGAGCCGATTGTGTGATCTATTCCTTGGGAGGTCAAAGTGCCCAGCTCGAAATCTGCTGGTTGCCAATGCTTTTCTCAGGCCCTCAAGGCACGGGCTTGGACCATGGATCAAAAAATCACGAGCGAGTGGACGAGCGGATATGCCTGGAGAAAGCGTTCGTAAGCGAACGTAGCTTGGCATGGTTGGAAACCCGTATTGCCTGTTTTCGCACTGTTTAGGCTAACGAACCATACGCCCCGAAGGCCAGAGCTCGGCCTGTAGCCGCTAAAGGTCGATGATGATCAGTGCCCGAAGGACCCTGTGCGGCAATGACGAATTCTTCATGATCGCTCTGATAGAGTGGCTCAAAGTAGAAGAGCAATTATTTTGATCTCAAAAAAACAAAATTTTCGGACATGAAAAAATGCAGATTTATGTCTTTTTGGTAGATGGAACCAAGACTTGCATAGCTAGAAGACGTCATTTTCACGTCATCAGATTATGCTATAACCTAAATAATCATACGAAAAGCCCCTGAATGGCAAGCATGCTTTATACAAAATACTCGTGCCTGGCGCTCTTGGGCCGCTATCGGCAACTTTGTGTCACTGCCGTCAGGTTGCGAAAAAATACCTAATTAATTTTGTGCAGGTGCTTAATGCCGAGGTCTTCGTTGTCTCTCGATTTTCCACAAGCCACCCAAGCTCAGTTGGCGGCTTTGACCCAAAATATCCTGGATAATGACGAGATTAATCTCGAAGCTTATTGCCCAACAAACCCTGCACCGGACTTTACAGAAGAAGAACTGGCAGATTGTTACCGTCTTGCTTGGCAGCTCCTGACTTCCGGTATGAGCATATCCTCTACACGCCGCCTTGTTTTCACCATCGCTATTCGCCGCTCAGCTACGCCCGAGCAAGCCTTAAGCTTCAAACTTATGCGCGCACGCTTCAAGAAGATGCGTTTTGCCTGTGCTAACTACAGTGAACAACACGCCCCACCCGAAAGGCTGCACTCCATCACTCGTCTTATGGGTGTTTTCCAGGATGCGTACAAGAGTGGTCAGAATTTGCGCACCTTCTGGTTTGGTATCAAGCTTTGGTGTCGTCTTCGCAGCGATTTCTTTGAAGAACTACGTGAAATCCTCGTTAAGGCTGGACTTTCTACGGTAGAAAGCTTCCAGCGCTATATCGCGACGGAAGATCAGCACCTCGTCGCCGCGGTGCAAGAAAACCCACTTCTCACCGCTAGGCGGTTTCACGAGTTACGCAAGGTCATAAGCCGCCGCATAGCGTTGAACGATACCCGCCGGGCACTCCATCCCACTCCTGAGCTTGATGCCGTTTCGCGTTTCCTCGCCACCATAAATGGCCTTATGGGGGGGATGCATGATGATCTGGTCCTGAAAAAAACTCGTAATGAACTCGACTATGATAACGAGTTGTTTAAATTACCCGATGAAATAGCTGGCCGGATACGAGCATGGGTCACGACGCAAGGCAGTCTTTAACCTGTGGCTCAAGCATCGCATTGGCAGAGTGATGACCGACGTCGCAAAAGTGAGCCTGCGACGCCCCGTGCGGCGTATCGTCATTTGTCGAAATCATGTTATTTTGACTCCATGGCACTCTCCTAAGGTGGGCGCGGCCACACATAGACAGTTGCGGCGATGAGTACCCTATAATGGACAGTATAAAAATATGAACTATTGCAAAGTGCCGGGACGAAAAGTTCCGATTATTGCTATCGTCGGAACAGACGGCAGCGGGAAAACGACCGTAAGCCATGAATTATTGCGCTTCATGTCAGATTATCGTCCTACAACGCTGTGTCACCTGGGTAAACAGACGGGCAATCTTCGCAGGGCGATGCGAAAAAATCCTCTGGGTAAAAAAGTTGATAGCCGTATCAGCAAAGTTGGAGCCTCCGCACGCAAAAAAGGTATATCTTTCCCAGTCGCATTGGTCATGTTCATAGCGTCCATGAGACGCGTGATCCGATTCACGAGAATGTGTTTTTTTCGTGGCATGGGACGAGCCATCCTAACGGATCGATATCCACAAATTGTCGAGCCTGGGGAAATGGATGGTCCTCACTTAACGGGTCGAAAACTCACGGATGTCGGAGCAAAGATGCTCATGCATGTGGAATTCTGGCTCTATAAGAAGATGGCGGCAGTGACGCCCGATGTGGTTCTGCGACTAAACGTTGACCTTGAAACAGCCATTCGGCGCAAGCCCGACCACATTCCTGCTTCCCTGGAAAAAAAGATCAACGTTGTCCCAAAGTTATCTTTCAATGGTGCTCCAATCGTCGATATCGACTCTACACAACCTTTGGAGGTAGTTCTTGAGCAGTCCCGTGCGGTCGTTAGTGCTGTTATGAAAAATTATTGATTTGTAAAACTTGATGATTCAGCAAGCCGCAGCGTGGAGTTGCTCAGTGGGACCGTTCGCAGGTTCTTATGAAATGTATCTGCGCTCGCCCATGTGGCGTTGACAGCGGACCGGAATACTCATTTACAACCCTGGTGGCCTGAGCGGTTAACTTCATTTGTTTTATCACGCTCGGCTTCGCCTTATGTACCGAGCTAACGATAGCTCCAGCCGTTTCTTCCAGTTGAACTGCTTGGCTTAAGGTTCGGAACGGCTGCCTCAGGTCAAGGAAGCGATTTCTGCACATTTTTTCAAGCTATAGGCGTAGCCTTGATTTACAAGAGCGCAGTTTGCAGATGTTATTCAATGCGTCGATCTTGATGCTTGACCAACGTAGGCGGAAAAAATGGCCGTCGATCCTGTGGCATCAGAGCGATTGGTTCGAATGGTAGCTGTCAGCCACCCGATTGAGGTCTTCGAAGGCGGAGAGGTCGCTGGGCAACCGCGCGCTTTGTCCGTGCAGTTGATGCAGCGCGTCGGAGTCTCGAACAAAAAGTCGAGCCAATGGACAAGGAGATCCACTGCCACAAAACGATCACGTCTCTAGGAAATTACGATGCAACTCGAATGGCTCGAAGACTTTATCGAACTGGCCCGCACTCGCAGCCTGTCCCGTGCCGCAGAGATCCGTTGCGTGACACATCCTGCATTCGGTCGGCGTATTCGAGCGTTGGAAGAGTGGGTCGGCTCTTCGCTGATCGAGCGCAAACAGCCGCTGTCGTTGACGCCCAGCGGTCTACTGTTTCTCGATGCCGCAACGCAATCGGTGGAGTTACTGGGAGCGGTGCGGGCACAGTTTCAGGGGGGAAGATTGAGCCGTGACGAGCCGGTGCGCATTGCTACGGGCCGAACCCTGGCAAGTACTTTTTTCCCCGATTGGTACGAGTCTCTGAACCAACAGTTCGGCTGCTTCCCAGTGTCACTGGTTACCAGTGGCGCGCAAGAGGCAATAATGAGATTGTCCGCCGGTGACGCGGACTTGCTATTGATTTTTTCCAATCCGCTTACGCAGGTCCTGATTGATCCGGAGCGTTTCGACTCGCTGGTTCTCGCCAATGAAGAATTGCTGCCGGTCAGTGCGCCAGACGACCGTGGCCAACCGATGTTTCATATTTCCGCCAGCAGTAGCGCGTTGACGATCCCCTGGCTGGCGTTCTCGCCAACCCTCGCACTGCGCGGAGTGCTAGCCCAGCACTTAGCAAGATTGCCTCAGCCGTTGGCGTTGCGCATGATTTATCAAGCTGACTCTTACGACGCCATTCTGGAAATGGCTAAGCGAGGCAATGGTCTCGCCTGGCTGCCGCGAATGGTCGCCAAAGATGCCCTTGTGTCTAGCGAGTTGGTGATTGCGGGAGATCCAGAGTTTCAGATCAGCTTCGACGTGTCCTTGCATCGCCTGCGTTCCAATCAGAGCGAACTAGTGATGAGAATCTGGCAGGGGCTGGTCTTGCGCCATGCGGAATACGGCTCGAAACACGGCCCAAAGTTGCTGTGAAGCCAACTCAAAAACACACTAATTACGGACATTCGAAAACAAATCAGCGTTTCGAAGGTTCTCAAAGGGCTGAGCTAAACGGCATGTGCTGAATCAGCCCAAAGATGTGCCCAAACAGCAATTGTCATTGCTCAAGGCTTGATTCAGTTTGGTTCCGGGCTGAGTAGCGATTAAGACAGGATCTTCATTTGGTACTCGGTTGTTTTCACCCATAACAATTACTGCCATCGATGTCACCGAACCGTGTTGCGGCTCGGTGAGTACGGTCGCCGACAGTGAAACAGACCCAGGACTAAATCATGACCGTTCAATCATCCATCGTGCTTCCCGCACAAGCCTCTACCAAGCGAGGTCCATGGAAGGAAATCGTCGCAGCCAGTATCGGCAACGCTTTGGAATTTTACGACTTGCTGATCTATGGCTATTTCGCGGTGGTGATTGGGAGGATGTTTTTCCCGTCTGACAACGAAACTACTTCACTACTGCTCAGCGTTGGCTCATTTGGCATTTCTTTTTTGATGCGTCCGCTGGGCGCAATCGTACTGGGCTCATACGCGGATCGGGCAGGGCGCAAGGCCTCATTGACGATGTCGATTACGATCATGATGCTCGGCACAGCGATGATCACTGTCGTTCCTTCCTATGAGCAGATTGGCTTGACCGCACCGCTGCTGATTATTGTTGCTCGTATGCTGCAAGGTTTTTCCACGGGTGGGGAGTTCGGTGCCGCGACCGCATTCATGGTCGAGCACGCTGATGCTAAACGACGTGGTTTCTTCGCCAGTTGGCAGTTGTCAACCCAAGGCCTGGCGACTGTATTGGCGGCAGGGGTCAGTGCCCTACTCAGTTACACGTTGTCGGATGTGCAATTGAATGACTGGGGCTGGCGTGTTGCTTTCGGCATTGGTTTACTGATCGGGCCGGTGGGTTTTTACATCCGTAGCCAGATTGATGAAACCCCGGAATTCCAGAAAACCGTCGCGAACGTTCACCATAAAACTCCACTGCGAAATGTGTTGATCAAGGAGCATGTAAGCTTGCTGCTGGCTATCGGGGTGGTCTCCGGTGCGACGGCGTTCAACTACGTGCACAAGCTCTACATGCCGATCTATGCCTTAAAGCAGCTACACATCGCAGCCACCTCCTCGTACCTTGGGGCGCTGGTGACCGGGGCTACCCTGATGATCATGGCTCCGGTGTTCGGTGGTCTTTCGGATCGCTATGGTCGGTTTCGGGTGCTGACCATCGCATTGCTGATTACAGGTTTGTCGTCTTACCCGATGTTTCTGCTGCTCAATATCTTTCCCACTATATGGGTCTTGCTGTTGGTGCAAACCATTGTCGGCATTTTGATCGCTGCCGGCCTGGGGCCGATCCCCGCGATGCTGGCCGACATATTTCCCACCAGCATTCGTGGTACTGGCCTGGCGCTCAGCTACAACTTTTCGGTCACCTTGTTTGGCGGTTTTGCCCCGCTGATCGTGACTTGGATGATTGGTGCCACCGACAATAAGTTAGCGCCCAGCTTCTACGTCATGGCGACAGCGCTTATCAGTGTCATAGCGGTGATCTGCCTTAGCCGCCGTATGCGTCATAACATCTCTAACTGATCTTAAGTCGTTCGCTCCATTCCATTCTTAAATCACCGTATATGCCGCACCTGCAGGTTACTCGGCAAGCGGGAACTATTATCTGTCGGAGATCCAAATGAAGACCCTTGAACAAATTCGTGCGTCCCTGAAACCTTATCCGGTGGAAGTTGAGTTTCCCGATATCCACCCATGGAAAACAGGTAACTGCGGAATTGATTACGCTCACAGTTTCGACAGTGGCGTACCGGGGCCACACGTATTGATCATGGCGTTGACTCATGGCAACGAAGTCAGTGGTGCTATTGCGGTTGACGCCTTCCTGCGCAGCGGTTTACGCCCGCGTCAGGGCCGGTTGAGCCTGGCGTTCGGCAACGTCGAGGCCTACCAGCGCTTCGACCCACAGAACATCGACGCGACTCGTTACTTGGACGAAGACATGAACCGGGTCTGGTTACCATCGAAACTCGACGGCGATCAAAGCTCTATCGAATTGCGTCGGGCGCGCGAGTTGCGTCCTCTCATTGACAGCGTCGACCTGCTGCTTGATATCCACTCGATGCATGAAGAATCCGCGCCGCTGATGATGTGTGGTGCATGTATCAAGGGCATGGAGTTCGCCGCCACCCTCGGTGTGCCAGCAACAGTAGTCGTTGACTCCGGTCACGCCAACGGTCGTCGCATGCGTGATTACGATGATTTCAACGAGAGTGCGAGTGAGAAGAACGCGCTGCTGATAGAGACCGGGCAACATTTTTCACAAAAAAGCCGGCAGGTTGCATTGGATGTGGCGGCGCGCTTTCTGATCACGACCCAAGTGGTGTGTGAAGAAGACGTCGTACAGTTTCTAAGCAGCGTCAAACCCGACCCCCAGCGTTTCCTCCAAGTGACCGAATCGATCGTCGCCAACAGTATGGATTTCAGCTTTGTCGAGGACTTTCGCGGCCTGGAGCTGATAGCGCGCTCTGGAACGGTCATCGCCCGAGACGGCGATCGGGAGATTGTCACGCCTTATGACAACTGCGTGTTGGTCCAGCCGTCGCTTAGGCATCTTGGGCCAGGCGTCACCGTAGTGCGACTGGCCAGAGTGCTCGACATCCCGCTCTAACACCGCCTCCTGGGCTTGCACCTCGCGCTCGCAGGCCCGATTGGTGATCCGGCTTGAGGTGATGGGATCTTAAAGCAGTTGGCGCATAACGCTTATCGCATCGAACGCCAGGGCGGATCGATGCGCAGGTGTTTAACGAAATTAACCGCGGCAGAGGCTTCGGACTGACAATGCCAACCCGCGTCGTTGCGCTCCGATTGCCCGGCCGGATGATCGTGGAACAGGTGGCCGGATGGCGTGGAGCGCTCAATTGTTGCTGATGTTCCCAGTACGGCTGGGTTCGTCCGGACGCTTGTCGCAATAGCCGGTGATGATTTCAGCGGAGAGAACAGTCAGAAAGGATGTACCCAAGTATCCGATGAGCTTTTTTGGCTTTCGGGGTTTCGCTAGGCTGAGCGGTGGAGGACATGCCGTTCAGGTGGCGCTTGAGGGCTGCTTCCAGCATCATGCGTTCGGAGCCGTTGCGCTGGATACCAGCGTGGCTAGCGAGAAAGCCGCGCAATGCGCGGCTTTGGAGTTGGTGGGCCCACACGGACTCGAACCGTGGACCAAAGGATTATGAGTCCTCTGCTCTAACCAACTGAGCTATAGGCCCTCAGTAGGCCGCGAATTATAGCGACGGTTTCTCGCTTGCGCTATCCGAAAACTCCGAAAGAGTTATATGAAGAAAAGCCGCAACTGGTTCCTCGACCACCAGCGGCAGGCTGACGAGGTATACCCTTGGATCTGTTCACAACTTTGCAGCACTTCGGCATAGAGCGAAACCTAGCTGCAGCCGCTCATGAGGCTGGTCAGCAGATGAGCCAGAAAGCAAAACCCCCGGCGGGCCGGGGGTTTTGCTGTTACTCGTCGAGGAAGGAGCGCAGATGCTCGCTTCTCGTCGGGTGGCGCAGCTTGCGCAACGCCTTGGCTTCGATCTGACGAATCCGCTCGCGGGTGACATCGAACTGTTTGCCGACTTCCTCAAGGGTGTGATCGGTGTTCATGTCGATGCCGAAGCGCATGCGCAGGACCTTGGCTTCACGGGCGGTGAGGCCGGAGAGAACTTCGCGAGTCGCTTCCTTGAGGCTCTCGACGGTAGCAACATCGATTGGCGACTGCATGGTCGAGTCTTCGATGAAGTCACCCAGGTGAGAGTCTTCGTCATCACCGATCGGGGTTTCCATGGAGATCGGCTCTTTGGCGATCTTCAATACCTTGCGGATTTTGTCCTCGGGCATTTCCATGCGTTCGCCCAGCTCTTCCGGGGTCGGTTCGCGACCCATTTCCTGCAGCATCTGCCGGGAAATGCGGTTGAGCTTGTTGATTGTCTCGATCATGTGCACCGGAATACGGATGGTGCGGGCCTGGTCGGCGATCGAGCGAGTGATCGCCTGACGGATCCACCAGGTGGCATAGGTCGAGAATTTGTAGCCGCGACGGTATTCGAACTTATCCACCGCTTTCATCAAGCCGATGTTGCCTTCCTGGATCAGGTCGAGGAACTGCAAGCCACGGTTGGTGTATTTCTTGGCGATGGAGATCACCAGGCGCAAGTTGGCTTCAACCATCTCTTTCTTCGCGCGACGGGCCTTGGCCTCGCCGATCGACATGCGACGGTTGATGTCCTTGATCTCGGCAATCGTCAGGCCGGTTTCGGCTTCGAGCGCGCTCAGCTTCTGCTGGCAACGGACGATGTCCGGCTGCAAGCGGCCGATGGCTTCGGCATATTTGCTCTTACCCTTGGCCAGAGCAGCAGTCCAGCTTTCGTCGATTTCGTTGCCTGGGAACTGGCGCAGGAAGTCGGCACGTGGCATCCGGGCATCACGCACGCACAGCTGCATGATGGCGCGTTCTTGCTGACGCAGGCGATCCAGGGCACCGCGAACACGCTCGACCAGGGCTTCGAATTGCTTCGGTACCAGTTTGATCGGCATGAACAGCTCGGCCAGGGCCAACAGTTCGGCGATGGCCGCCTTGTTGTGGCGACCGTGCTTTTTCAGCGCCTTGGTGGTGATCTCCAACTGGTCGGCCACGGCGCCAAAGCGCTGGGCGGCGATGATTGGATCAGGACCGCTTTCGGCTTCTTCTTCGTCGTCGCTGGCCTCGGCTTCATCGTCGTCACTGTCATCGTCTGCTTTGACAGCATTGGCATCGATGGGCGGCGGAACTTCGGCGGCAGGCGGCGCAACGCCGTCGTCCGGGTCGATATAACCGCTGAGGACGTCGGACAGGCGACCACTCTCGGTGGTGACGCGGGTGTATTCGCCGAGGATGTGTTCAACCGTGCCAGGGAAGTGCGCGATTGCGCCCATCACTTCACGAATGCCCTCTTCGATACGCTTGGCGATTTCGATTTCGCCTTCACGCGTGAGCAGCTCCACCGTACCCATTTCGCGCATGTACATGCGCACTGGGTCGGTAGTGCGACCAATGTCGGTTTCCACGGCCGCCAACGCCGCAGCCGCTTCTTCGGCGGCTGCTTCGTCGGTGTCGGCTTCGGCCAACAAAAGGGCATCCGCATCCGGAGCACTCTCGAATACGTTGATCCCCATGTCGTTGATCATGCGGATGATGTCTTCCACCTGTTCCGGATCTGAAATATCCTCCGGCAGGTGGTCGTTGACCTCCGCGTAAGTCAGGTAACCCTGCTCACGACCACGGCTGATCAACTCTTTGAGGCGAGACTGCTGTTGCGCTTTTCCGGACATAACACCCTATCCACTGAAGGTCTTGGCGGGCAAAAAACAAGCCGAGGATTATACCCGAGCTATGACCTCACGCGCCAGTTGAGGTCGGGTTTGAGGCAGGAAGATTGCGTTTTAGCAGATCAAGCAGCAAAGATTTCTCTTCGGTGCTCAATTCGCTTTGACGCGACTTCCTGAGAAGTTGTTCCAACTTTCGCTCGCGCTGACGGGCTGACAAGCTAGTTATGGTGTCGAAAAACTGTTGTTCAAGGTTTTCCCCTTCGATCAGCCACTCCTTTTCCGCCAGGCGGGTCAGCAATCGGCCCTGTTCGGTGCCGTGCCAACGCGAGATCAACTGAAATGAGCTTAGCTTAGGATTCTTTTGCACGGCTTCGAGCAAGGCCACCAGAAGCTGTGTATTGGTGTTGTCTTCATCGGCGAAGTGACCAGCGGTCTCGACCTTCTCGGCCAGTCGCGGATGATGGACCAGGGTCCGCAAGGCGGTCAGGGTCGGTGGTTCGACGGCGGTCGGGACTCTCGGGGCACGTGGCTGGTCGCGATCAGCGCCGTGCTTGCCATTTTTGTTCCAGGGTTTCTTGTCCCATTTCTTGCCGCCGGCGCCTGGTTTTTTCGGGCTCCACTCCTGCTGGGGCGCATAGGCCTCCTGCGGTGGGTGGTAGTCCGAGTAGTCTGGGAGGGCGTCGTAGTCGATGCCGGGATCATAAGCGGGTGGTGGACCATCCATCGGGGCGCTGTGCGCCAGCCGACTGACGGCTTCGTGGGTCAGGCCGGTGATTTCCGTGAGGCGTTGACGCATCAGGATCTTCAGATTCGCCCCAGGAATCTGGTCGATCAGCGGCGCGGCGAGAGTGGCCATGTGGGCCTTGCCTTCCAGTGAGCGAGGATCGGCTTCTTCGGTCAGTTGCTGGAAGAAATAATCGGCCAGTGGCTGCGCGTGCTGGTTGATCCGGGCGCGAAAGGCATCAGTGCCTTCCGTGCGGATCAGGGTATCCGGGTCTTCGCCTTCGGGCAGGAACAGAAAGCGCGCACGCCGTCCGTCCTGCAGGCTGCTCAAAGTCGCTTCCAGTGCGCGCCAGGCGGCATTGCGGCCGGCCTGATCGCCGTCAAAGCAGAACAGCACGTTGGGCACGATGCGAAACAGCTTTTTCATGTGGTCTTCGCTGGTCGCGGTGCCGAGCGTCGCTACGGCGTTGCGCAGACCTTGCTGGGCCAGGGCGATGACATCCATGTAGCCCTCGACGACGATGATCTCGTCAAGGTTGCGGTTGTTCTTGCGAGCCTCGAACAGGCCGTAGAGTTCCTGGCCCTTGTGAAATACCGGGGTTTCCGGTGAGTTCAGGTACTTGGGTTTGTCGTCGCCCAGCACCCGGCCGCCGAAAGCGATGATACGGCCGCGGCTGTCGCGGATCGGGAACATCACGCGATCGCGGAAGCGGTCATAACGTTTGCCAGTCTCGGCGTTTTCGATCAGTAGGCCGGCGTCGATCATGGCTTTTTGCTGTAGCGTGTCGCTGGACAGGTGCTTGAACAGGTTGTCCCAGCCCGGCGGGGCAAAGCCCAGGCCGAAGTCGCGGGCTATTTCGCCAGTCAGGCCGCGACCCTTGAGGTAGTCCACGGCAGCTTTGCGGGCCGGGTGGCTTTTCAGCGACTGACGATAAAAATCGGCTGCCGCGGTCAGCAGCGGGTAGAGCGGTGAGTCGGTGGGTTGTCGCGGCTTGTGCGGCCGGCCGCTTTCCTCGCGGGGGATCTCCATGCCGGCGGCTTTCGCCAGCTCTTCGACGGCCTGGGGGAAGTCCAGGTTGTCGTGGTCCATGATGAAACCGAGGGCATTGCCTCCCGCGCCGCAGCCAAAGCAGTAGTAGAACTGCTTGTCCGGGCTGACGCTGAAGGACGGGGTCTTTTCCTTGTGAAAAGGGCAGCAGGCGGTGTAGTTCTTGCCGGCCTTTTTCATTTGCACGCGCGAGCTGACCACGTCGACAATGTCGGTGCGGTTCAGAAGGTCGTCAATGAAGCTCTGGGGAATTAGCCCGGCCATGGCGTTCTCGTCGTTGCTGCGCTGCAAGGGGATCCCGAAAGGGGCGGGACGTCGTCGGGGCGTGCAGGCATGTGCGCTGCTCGATTGCTCGTCGTCTGCTCAATCATCGTCGGGAAGTGTATCTGCCGAAAACTCACTGACCTTAATTTAATCAGCTTTTCAGGTTTCGATTTATAACTGTCGCTGTCGGGCGCACCGCCGGTCAAAATGACCGCACAACGCCGCAAGCTGGAAAGGGTGTGCTCGTCGGTAGCCTTGGTAGGCTCGTCAGTAAAGACGCGCACCACTGGCAAGAAGCCAGGTCTGACGTGCTGAAGCGGGTTCGTCTGGGTCGCATCGGCGGCTTTGACGGTGAAGCATCAAGCGATATCCGCAAATGCCATTAGCCCGGCTAAGAGCCGGGCTTGGCAGAAGCTTGCGACGGACGTCTGTGTATTAGTACAGACGAACGGCGCGGCGCTGTTCGCGCTGAACTTTCTTGGCGTGACGCTTAACAGCAGCGGCTGCTTTGCGCTTACGCTCGGAAGTCGGCTTCTCGTAAAATTCGCGGCTACGAACTTCAGCCAGAACACCGGCTTTTTCGCAGGAGCGCTTGAAACGACGCAGAGCTACGTCGAAGGGTTCGTTCTCTTTAACTTTGACGGCTGGCATCCAGAGCTACCTTCATTCATTACCGGGGTCGACGTCCTCAGGCAAAAGCGCACTGGAGATCGTCGGTTTTTAAGGGTTGCGGATGTTAACCTCTCATCGTCAGGAATGCAAAGCCTCTGATCGAAAACCACTGGTCTGAGCCCGGGGTGGCGACTATGATGCGCGCCTTCGAATTCAGCCTCAGGGCGTAAATCCATGCTAGTACTGGGATTGGAAACTTCCTGCGACGAAACCGGCGTCGCGCTGTACGACAGTGAGCGCGGGCTTCTGGCCGATGCGCTGTTCAGTCAGATCGACCTGCATCGAGCCTATGGCGGGGTGGTGCCGGAGCTGGCCTCCCGTGATCACGTCAAGCGCATGCTGCCGCTGATTCGCCAGGTGCTGGCCGAGGCCAATTGCCTGCCCAGCGAGATCGGCGCGATCGCCTATACCGCCGGTCCTGGTTTGGTCGGAGCCTTGTTGGTCGGGGCTTCGTGTGCCCAGGCGTTGGCCTTTGCCTGGGGGATACCGGCCCTGGGCGTGCATCATATGGAAGGTCATTTGCTGGCCCCGATGTTGGAAGCGCAGCCACCGCAGTTCCCGTTTGTCGCGTTGCTGGTCTCGGGCGGTCATACGCAGTTGGTTCGGGTCGACGGCATCGGTCAATACGAGCTGCTGGGCGAAAGCCTGGACGACGCCGCCGGCGAGGCCTTCGACAAGACCGCGAAGATGATCGGCCTCAATTACCCAGGCGGGCCAGAAATTGCCCGCCTAGCCGAACGGGGTGTACCCGGACGCTTCGTCTTCCCGCGACCGATGTGCGATCGGCCAGGCCTGGCGTTTAGCTTCAGCGGCCTGAAAACTTTCGCGCTCAACACCTGGCAGCAGTGTGTCAGCACTGGGGACGACGGTGAGCAAACCCGTTGCGACATCTCGCTGGCCTTCCAGCAGGCAGTGGTGGAAACTTTGACTATCAAGTGCAAGCGGGCGTTGAAGCAGGCAGGTATGCAGCGTCTGGTGATTGCTGGCGGCGTCAGTGCCAACAAGGCCTTGCGCGTGTCGCTGGAGACAATGCTCAGTGAGATGAAGGGCAAGGTGTTCTACGCGCGTCCTGAGTTCTGTACCGATAACGGCGCGATGATCGCATTTGCCGGTTGTCAGCGGCTGCAGGCCGGCCAGCAGGAAAGCCTGGCGATCAGCGTGCGGGCGCGTTGGCCGATGGAGCAGTTGTCGCCACTTTGACTGCTGGGCTGTGGATAGGGTTGCAGTATTTTCATCCGCGACGATCAGAAATGTCGTTCGCGACCGGCAAAGAGGTCGCGTAGATTGCCACGGTGGCGCCAGACGATCAGGCCGGTGAGCAGGCTCATCGGCAACAGCGCCGCCGGTTCCTGCCAGGCCAATAGCGGGAGGGTCAGCGGTGTGGCGATCAAGGCCGCGAGCGAGCTGGTGCGGGTGAGGTAGAAGGTCAGGATCCAGACGGCGATGGCCAGCAAGGCGGCGGGCGGGTAAAGCCCCAGCAGCATGCCGGCGGCTGTCGCGACGCCTTTGCCTCCGCGAAAGCGGAAGTACAGTGGGAGCAGATGGCCGAGGACGGCGCAGAGCCCGACCCAGGCCTGTTGTTGCAGTGACAGCCCGGCAAATCCGGTGATCAGCACGGGCAGCAGGCCCTTGAGCAAATCGCCGAGCAACGTCAGGATTGCCAGCTTCTTGCCAGCCAGGCGCAGCATGTTGGTCGCACCGGCATTGCCCGAGCCACTCATGCGGGGGTCGGGGTTTCCGCTCAGGTGGCTGAGCAAAATGGCAAAGGACAGAGAGCCGAGCAGGTAGGCGAGGATCGCCAGTAACCAAAACATGCTAACTATTCCGGGTGAGGATGCCCTGATTCTAACGGCGCATTGCGCCCTTGTCGTGCGGTGGAGAAGAGCGCTTGGACAGAGTGTTTATCGAGGGCCTGGAAGTCGACACCGTGATCGGTGCCTATGACTGGGAGCGTGGCATCAAGCAATGCCTGCGTCTTGACTGCAGTTTCGCCTGGGACAATCGTCCTGCCGCGGCGGGTGATGACCTGACCCTGGCCCTCGACTATGCGAGCGTGTCGGCGCGTATCCAGGCCTTTGCCGCGCAATCGCAATTCCAACTGGTGGAAACCTTCGCCGAACGCCTGGCACAAGTGCTGATGAGCGAGTTCCAGATTTCCTGGTTGCGCCTCAAATTGACCAAGCCGGGTGCCATTGCGGCGGCCAGGGGTGTGGGCGTGGAGATCGAGCGCGGATGTTGCTAACTCAGGTTTATCTCGGGCTCGGCAGCAATATCGAGCGCGAAACCCATGTGCGGGCCGGCTTGGAGGCGCTGGCCGGCTTTCTGTTGGATATTCGTTGTTCGGCGGTGTTCGAAAGCCAGCCGGTGGGGATCAAGAGCGGGCCGTTCTTCAATTTGGTGGTATCGGCGACCACTGACCTGCCGTTGCTGGAGCTGGATCGCCGGTTGAAGTTCATCGAGGCAGACAACGGTCGTTATGCGCCAGGTCGCAAGGGGTTGCCGCTGGACATCGATGTATTGCTGTATGGCGAGCAGGTGGGGAATTTCGATGGGCTGATTCTGCCCCGTGCGGAAATTCTGAAAAACGCCTTCGTTTTGTGGCCATTGTCGTTGATTGCGCCAACAAAACTGCACCCTGAAGTAGGCAAGAGTTTTGCAGCACTGTGGCAGGAGGCGAGCATCGATCAGGTGCTGGCACCGGTTGCGTTCGAGTGGTGTGGCACTGCGTTGACGCCGCCGGATCTGTTGTAGAGCCGGCTTCGGCACGGGTTGTGTTTCAGCCGGTGGCTTTTTCTTTGTAGGCCTTGAGAGCCTTCAAGCGCTCATGCTTGAGCGCTTCACCCAGCTCCGGCCCCTTGATGCCCTTTTCAAGCAGTGGCTGCACTGCCACCGCCTTGGCCGCGAGTGCCGCGCCGCGCAGATAAGCGGCCTGTGGATAGTCCCGCTCTTCCAGCCCTTGGCGGCCCCGGGCATCCATTTCGCAGGCGACGATAAACTCCTCGAAACGTTGTGGGCGGCGATAAACATCGAAGCTCTGTAATAACTCCAGCAAGGTCGAGGGCCTCAGTTCCAAGGCGCGATGGCCGTGGGTATGGTACTCGGCCACCAGCAACGCCAGCTCCTGGCAGTCGCGGGGTACCTTGTAGCGTTCGTTGACGGCCTTGATCAGTTTCAGTCCCTTGAACTCATGGGCGATATGTCTTGGCCATTCGCTCTCGGGTGTGAGGCCTTTGCCCAGGTCGTGCAGCAGGCAGGCCCAGCGCACGCTGAGCGGCTGCCGGTAGCGGGCGGACTGCTGCAGCACGCTGAGGGTGTGGAGGCCGCTGTCGATCTCAGGGTGGTGGGCTTCGGGTTGCGGGACACCGAACAGGGCATCGACTTCGGGAAGCAGTACCGCCAATGCACCGCACTCGCGCAGCACCTGGATAAACACCTGGGGTTGGTCTTCCATCAGGGCGCGGGAGATTTCTTTCCAGCTACGCTCGGCGGTCAGGGCTTGCAGTTCGCTCGATTCGGCCAGTTGGCACATCAGGGCGAGGGTCTGCGGTGCGACCTTGAAACCCAGGTCGGCGTAGCGTGCCGCGAAGCGGGCAACACGCAACACCCGTAGCGGATCTTCGGCGAACGCGGGGGAAACATGGCGGAGTACGCGGGCCTCAAGGTCTCGCTGGCCATGATAAGGGTCGATCAGCTTGCCATGGTCGTCCTCGGCCATGGCGTTGATCGTCAGGTCACGGCGGATCAGGTCTTCTTCGAGGCTGACTTCGGGGCTGGCATGAAAGGTAAAGCCGCCGTAGCCACGCCCGCTTTTGCGTTCGGTGCGGGCCAGGGCGTATTCCTCGCCGCTTTTAGGGTGAAGAAAGACCGGGAAGTCGGCGCCGACCGGGCGAAATCCTTTGGCGAGCATGTCGTCAGCGGTGGCGCCGACCACAACCCAGTCGATATCGGTGACCGGTTGGCCCAGCAGGCGATCACGAACCGCACCGCCGACTTTATAGATCTGCATGAAAAACCTCCGTTAGCCCCGCAGGATAACCCGTGTGGCCGGCTAACGCAGGCATCGTTTGCTCAGAGATGAGTCATGGCCAGGTCCAGTCGACCGTAGTCGCTTTCGCTGTACTCGCTTCTGGGCGGTACGTGATGAGTTTTCATGATCTGGTCGCCCTGCAGGGTCTCTAGATGGATATCGAAGCCCCAGAGGCGGTGCAGATGCTTGAGCACTTCCTCGGTCGAGTCGCCCAGAGGTTTGCGGTCATGCTGTTGATGGCGCAAGGTCAGTGAGCGATCGCCACGGCGGTCGATGCTCCAGATTTGTACGTTGGGTTCGCGGTTACCGAGGTTATATTGTGCGGCCAGGGTTTCACGAATGGTCCGGTAGCCGCCCTCGTCGTGGATGGCCGGGACCAGCAGGTCGTCGCGCTGATCGTCATCGAGGATGCTGAACAGCTTCAGGTCGCGGATCACCTTGGGCGACAGGTATTGCAAGATAAAACTCTCATCCTTGAAGCTGCTCATGGCGAACTTGATGCTGGACAGCCAGTCGCTGCCGGCCAGCTCCGGGAACCAGCGACGATCCTCCTCCGTTGGCTCCTCGCACATCCGTCGGATATCCCGGTACATGGCGAATCCCAGGGCGTAGGGGTTGATACCGTTGTAATAGGGGCTGTCGAAACCGGGTTGGAACACCACGCTGGTATGGGAAGTGAGGAATTCCATCATGAAGCCGTCGGTGACCAGCCCTTCGTCGTAGAGGTCGTTCATCAGCGTGTAGTGCCAGAACGTCGCCCAGCCCTCGTTCATTACCTGGGTCTGGCGCTGCGGATAGAAATACTGGGCGATCTTGCGCACGATGCGCACGATTTCTCGCTGCCATGGCTCCAGCAGCGGCGCATGTTTCTCGATGAAATAGAGAATGTTTTCCTGGGGCTCGGAAGGGAAGCGGGCATTGTCCTTGTCGCTGAGCTTATCCGCGCCCTTGGGAATGGTACGCCACAGGTCGTTGATCTGTTTTTGCAGGTGTTCTTCTCGGTCTTTCTGTCGCCGCCGTTCTTCCTCCGCGGAAATCGGGTAGGGGCGTTTGTAGCGGTCGACGCCGTAGTTCATCAGGGCATGGCAGGAGTCGAGCAGGTCCTCGACCGCGTCGATGCCGTGGCGTTCCTCGCATTGCATGATGTATTGCTTGGCGAAGACCAGGTAATCGATGATCGAACTGGCGTCGGTCCAGGTCCGAAACAGGTAGTTGCCCTTGAAGAAGCTGTTATGGCCATAACAAGCATGGGCCACCACCAGCGCCTGCATGCAAATGGTGTTTTCCTCCATCAGGTAGGCGATGCAGGGATCGGAGTTGATCACGATTTCGTAGGCCAGACCCATCTGGCCCCGACTGTAAGATTTTTCTGTGCTGAGGAAATGCTTGCCGTAGGACCAGTGGTGGTAGCCCAGGGGCATGCCCACTGAGGCATAGGCGTCCATCATCTGCTCGGCGGTGATCACTTCGATCTGGTTGGGGTAGGTGTCCAGGGCATAACGTTCGGCGATACGGCTGATTTCGCGGTCGTAGGCCTGGATCAGCTCGAATGTCCATTCCGAACCGGTGGAAATAGGCTGGCGCTTCTGTTGTTTCTGCTCTCTGGCGGTCATGTCACTAACCTGCGCTGGAAGAGTTCACGGAAGACCGGATAGATATCGCCGGCCGAGACCAGTTGCTGTTGGGCAAACGTATCTTTGAACGCCTCGCTGATGCGTTCGTATTCGTACCATAGGGCCTGGTGTTCGCGAGGGGTGATCTCTACGTAAGTGTAGTACTGCACGAACGGCATGATTTGGTTGATCAGGATGTCGCGGCAGATCGGCGAGTCGTCGTTCCAGTTGTCACCGTCGGAGGCTTGGGCCGCATAGATGTTCCATTCATTGGTCGGGTAGCGCTCGGCCATGATTTCCTGCATGAGTTTCAAGGCGCTGGACACGATGGTGCCGCCGGTTTCCCGCGAATAGAAGAATTCCTCCTCATCGACTTCCCGGGCGCTGGTGTGATGACGGATGAACACCACTTCGATCTTGTCGTAGTTACGTTTGAGAAACAGGTACAACAGGATAAAGAAGCGTTTGGCGATGTCCTTGGTCGCCTGGGTCATGGAGCCGGAGACATCCATCAGGCAGAACATGACCGCCTTGGAGCTGGGGTTGGGTTGCTTGACCAGCAGGTTGTATTTCAGGTCGAAGGTGTCGAGGAACGGCACGCGATGAATGCGCGCGCTGAGCTTTTCGATTTCCGCCTCGATGTCTTGGATATCACCGAAATTGTCGGGTTCTTCGCGTTTTAGCCGCTCCAGTTCGGCCTTGGCCTCCTTGAGTTTCGCGCGACTGCTGCCAGACAGAGCGATGCGCCGCGCATGGGCCGAGCGCAGGGTCCGGATGATATTGATGCGCGAGGGGTTGCCCTCGTTGCTGATTCCGGCGCGAACGGTCTTGAAAGTGTCGGTACCGGTGAGATTGCGCTTGACCAGGTTGGGCAGTTCCAGGTCCTCGAACATGAACTCGAGGAATTCTTCCTGAGTGATCTGGAAGACGAATTCATCCATCCCTTCGCCGGAATTGCCGGCTTTGCCAGGCCCGCGACCACCTCCTCCGCTCGGCGGTCTGGGGATATGTTCGCCGCTGATGAATTCCTTGTTGCCGGGATGGACCACGGTCTGTTTGCCGCCACGCCCATGGTGCAGCACCGGCTCATCGATATCGCGACCGGGGATGCTGATCTGCTCGCCGTGCTCCATATCGGTGATGGAGCGGCGGCTTACGGCTTCCTCTACCGCCTTTTTGATATGGTCACGATAACGTCGCAGGAAGCGCTGACGGTTCACCGTGCTCTTGTTTTTGCCATTAAGACGTCGGTCGATCACATAGCTCATGGGGAGCCCTCCGGGCAGCCTCAAGTTACAAGCTTCCTGCAGCAGGCTGGAAGCTTAAAGACAAGCGGTCGACCGAACACTCGGACACGTTCGACCACGTGCCCGAGACCTGCAGTCTGGCGCTTGCAGCTGCCTTTACTGCGACTTCCTGACCCGCAGGTACCACTCGGAGAGCAGGCGTACCTGTTTGTCGGTGTAGCCGCGTTCGACCATGCGTGTAACGAAGTCGTTGTGTTTTTGCTGGTCTTCCTTGCTCGCCTTGGCGTTGAAGCTGATGACCGGCAGCAGGTCCTCGGTGTTGGAGAACATCTTTTTCTCGATGACCACCCGCAGCTTCTCATAGCTGAGCCAGGTTGGGTTCTTGCCATTGTTGTTGGCCCGAGCCCGCAGTACGAAGTTGACGATCTCGTTGCGAAAGTCCTTCGGATTGCTGATACCGGCCGGTTTTTCGATTTTTTCCAGCTCTTCGTTCAGGGCCACGCGATTGAGGATTTCCCCGGTTTCCGGGTCGCGGTACTCCTGGTCCTGGATCCAGAAATCGGCGTAGAGCACATAACGATCGAAGATGTTCTGGCCGTACTCGCTGTAGGACTCCAGGTACGCGGTCTGGATTTCCTTGCCGATAAACTCGATATAGCGCGGCGCCAGGTATTCCTTGAGGAAGCGCAGATAGCGTTCGCGGGTTTCGGCCTGGAACTGTTCCTGTTCGATCTGCTGCTCCAGCACATACAACAGATGTACCGGGTTGGCGGCGATTTCATGGGGATCGAAGTTGAAGACCTTCGACAGGATCTTGAAGGCGAAGCGGGTCGACAGGCCGTTCATGCCTTCGTCGACGCCTGCGCTGTCGCGGTATTCCTGAATCGACTTGGCCTTCGGATCGGTGTCCTTGAGGTTTTCGCCGTCATAGACTCGCATTTTTGAGTAGATATTCGAGTTTTCCGGCTCCTTGAGGCGCGAGAGCACGGTGAACTGAGCGAGCATCTTCAGGGTGTCGGGCGCGCAGTGGGCTTTGGCCAGGGAACTGTTGAACAACAGCTTGTCGTAGATCTTCACTTCGTCGCTGACCCGCAGGCAGTACGGGACCTTGACGATGTAGATGCGGTCGATGAAGGCTTCGTTGTTCTTGTTGTTGCGGAAGGTGTGCCACTCCGACTCGTTGGAGTGAGCCAGCAGGATCCCAGTGAAGGGAATGGCGCCGAGGCCTTCGGTGCTGTTGTAGTTGCCTTCCTGGGTGGCGGTCAGCAGTGGGTGGAGCACCTTGATCGGTGCCTTGAACATTTCCACGAACTCCATCAGGCCCTGGTTGGCCCGGCACAGTGCTCCCGAATAGCTGTAGGCATCGGCGTCGTTCTGCGGGAATTCTTCCAGCTTGCGGATATCGACCTTGCCCACGAGCGCGGAGATGTCCTGGTTGTTCTCGTCACCCGGTTCGGTCTTGGCCACGCCGATCTGGTTGAGGATCGACGGGTAGAGCTTGACGATGCGGAACTGACTGATGTCGCCGCCGAACTCGGCCAGGCGCTTGGTGGCCCACGGCGACATGATGGTGTTCAGGTAGCGCCGGGGTATCCCGAAGTCTTCCTCGAGGATCGCGCCATCTTCCGTGGCGTTGAACAAGCCCAGGGGCGACTCGAAGACCGGCGAGCCCTTGATGGCATAGAAGGGGACTTTCTCGATCAGCTGTTTCAGTTTTTCGGCCAGGGACGACTTGCCGCCTCCGACAGGACCGAGCAGGTAGAGGATCTGCTTCTTCTCTTCCAGGCCTTGGGCGGCGTGGCGGAAATACGAGACGATCTGGTCGATGCATTCTTCCATCCCGTGGAAGTCTTCAAAGGCCGGATAGCGACGGATCACTTTGTTGGAGAAGATGCGCGACAACCGTGAGTTGGTGGAGGTGTCCAGCAGTTCGGGTTCGCCGATTGCCAAGAGCAACCTTTCGGCTGCCGACGCATAGGCACTACGATCCTTTTTGCACAGGTCGAGATACTCCTGCAACGTGAGTTCTTCTTGCCGTGTGGATTCGAAGCGTTGTTGGAAATGGCTGAATATGCTCATGACGTCACCTCGCTCGATACTTGGAGCCGGTGCCGGATCAGTCAGTCGAGTGCTGGCATGCAACCGCTGAGCAGTTGCTGTTTACCCCCCCAGAACACCCCCAAGGCGACGATAGCCTTGAAAATTACTCCCGATGACCCGCATGCCGGTGTACCGGCTCTCCCCTGATTTGGATGGCCTGAGCTTAAGGATAGTTCGGAATCCGGGAGATCAAGGCGAGATGCGCAATTAGTTGCGCCTGACCGTTCGTCAGAAAGCACTCTAGCCCGCTGTTTGTACGGGCTGGAGCGAAAGAAAAAAATTATTCGGAAATATTCCGGGTTGTTTCCGAGGGAAAAGTCGCACGCCACAGTTCGAAGCCGCCATCGAGGCTGTAGACCTCGGAGAAGCCCTGGCTGACCAGATAGGCCGCCGCGCCCTGGCTGGAGTTGCCATGGTAGCAGCACACCACCAGGGGCTGGTCCAGGTCGGCCTTGGTGATGAAATCATGCAGGGAATGATTGTCCAGGTGCGTTGAACCACTGATGTGGTTCTGGGCAAACGCCTGCGGATCGCGGACATCGACAACCACGGCACCTTGCTCACGCAGGGCCTGGGCTTGTTCGGGGGGGATGCGTTTGAATTCGCTCATCATGGGCTCCGTCTGGGGCGAGTGTATCGTGCAGGTTAGCGATAGAGCCAGGCTCGGAATCGCTCGGCCAGGGTGGGTGGTGGCGCGACGCCGCCCTGGGCGTCACATTTGCAGGTCAGGCGTTCGCCGGTATCGACGTTCATCAAGGTCATGGCGCCGCCCCAGACGCAGCCGGTATCGAGGGCAAAGATCCCCGGCTCATCGCACTGGCCTTCGAGGGCCGCCCAGTGGCCGAAGATGATCTTCAGGCCCTGGGTCTTGCGTTCCTTGTAGCTGAACCACGGAGCGTAGCCGGGCGGCGCGGTATCGGCGCCCTCGTTGCCCTTGAGGTCGAGCTTGCCTTGCGCGGTGCAGAAGCGCATGCGGGTGAAGTAGTTGGTAATCACCCGCAAGCGTGCGACACCTTGCAGGCTGCCGTCCCATTTGTTCGGTTCGTTGCCGTACATGCCATCCAGGAAGGGCGCGAAGAGATTGTCATCGCGCAAGGCATCTTCGACTTCGGCGGCAAGCTTCAGGGCTTTCTTGAGTGTCCATTGTGGGGGAATACCGGCATGGACCAGGACCATATTGCGCTCGGGATCATGGTGCAGCAGTTTTTGCCGGCGCAACCAGTCGAGCAGCTCGGGGCCATCGGGAGCGTCGAGGATCTCGCGCAGGGTATCGTTTTTCTTCAGGCGCTCGATGTGCTGCGAGGCCGCCAGCAGGTGCAGGTCGTGGTTGCCGAGCACGCCTACCAGCGAGTCTCGTATTCCATACAGGAAACGCAAGGTTTCCAGGGATTGCGGACCGCGATTGACTAGATCGCCCACCAGCCATAAGCGATCCTCGGCTGGGTTGAACCTGACCCGCTCCAGCAGGCATTTGAGCGGTTCCAGGCAACCTTGCAGATCGCCAACGGCGTATACCGCCATCAGTGCAGGGCTCCGGGTACGGCCAGACGGAACGGAGCGATGATGGCATCGAAGTGCTTGCCATCCTCGGCGAGCATTTGGTAGCTGCCCTGCATGTTGCCGACCGTGGTGGTCATCACCGTGCCGCTGCTGTAGGTGTGGCTGTCTCCGGCGGCGATCAGCGGCTGGCGACCGACCACGCCGGCACCACGGACTTCCTCGACATGGCCGTCGCCATCGGTGATCACCCAATGCCGTGAAAGCAGCCGGACGGGCAGTTGGCCGTTGTTGCGCACGGTAATGGTGTAGGCAAAGGCGAAACGGTTCTGCTCGGGTTGTGATTGTTCAGCGAGGAAGCGGGTGACGACGCTGACGTCGACCTGATAACGAGGATCGGACATGCGAGAGGCCTTGGAAACAAAAGCGGAAGACGCGACTGGTGCTGCTCAGTCTAGGTCAAGTGCCGGGTAGTAGGCCAGATATGGAATCTGGCGGCATACCCTGGCGCGATGAGGCGGTGTCAGCCGGCGACGGTTGCGCTACCAGACTGTTCGCTGAGTTTGTCAGCCAGGCTTACGAAAGCTGCGAGGTCCAATTGTTCCGGGCGTAGGCTGCCATCGACACCGGCAGCTTCGATCTCGGCGTTGCTGAGCAGGGCTTTGAGCGTGTTGCGCAAGGTCTTGCGGCGCTGATTGAACGCTTCGCGAACGATTCGTTCCAGCAGGCGATGGTCCTTGGCCGGGTGCGGCAGCACGGCGTGAGGCACCAGGCGGACAATCGCGGAGTCGACTTTCGGTGGTGGATTGAACGCACCGGGACCGACATTGAACAGGTGCTCCACGCGGCAATGATACTGGACCATGATCGACAGGCGCCCCCAGTCGCCGCCACCAGGGCCTGCGGCCAGGCGCTCGACGACTTCCTTTTGCAGCATGAAGTGCATGTCGCGGATCAGGCCGGCATTGTGCAGCAGGTGGAAAATCAGCGGCGTGGAGATGTTGTACGGTAGGTTGCCAACCACCCGCAAGCTGTTCGGTGCGGCGTTCAGGCTGGTGAAGTCGAATTTCAGCGCGTCGCCCTGATGCAGGTTGAAGTTCGTCTTGGTGGCGAACTGCTGGTTCAGGATCGGGATCAGGTCTTTGTCCAGTTCGACCACATCCAGTTGGGCACCGCTGCCCAACAGACCTTCGGTCAAGGCGCCCTGGCCTGGACCAATCTCTAGCATGCGGTCTTCGGGCCTGGCATGAATGGCGCGTAGGATGCGGTCGATCACGCCGGCGTCGTGCAGGAAGTTCTGCCCGAAACGCTTGCGCGCCCGGTGTTGGTAATGCTCGCTCATAAACGGGTCTCGGCCATCTGGTAGGCGGTTTCCAGGGCAACCTGCAGGCTGCCGGTATCGATTTCGCCGCCGCCGGCCAGATCCAGGGCGGTGCCATGGTCGACCGAGGTGCGGATGATCGGCAAGCCCAGGGTCACATTGACTGCCGCGCCGAAACCTTGGTATTTCAGCACGGGCAGGCCCTGATCATGGTACATCGCCAGCACTGCGTCGCAGTGCTCCAGATATTTGGGGGTAAACAGAGTGTCGGCAGGCAGCGGGCCACGCAAGTCCATGCCTTCGCTGCGCAGACGCTCCAGGGTGGGTTCGATGATGTCGATCTCTTCGTGGCCCAGATGGCCGCCTTCGCCGGCATGGGGGTTGAGCCCGCAAACCAGGATGCGCGGTTGGGCAATGCCGAATTTTTCCTTGAGATCGGTATGCAGGATGCGTGTGACGCGTTCCAGGCGCTGCGGGGTGATCGCGTCCGCTACCTGACGCAAGGGCAGGTGAGTGGTGACCAGTGCCACCCGCAGTCCGTGGGTGGCCAGCATCATGACCACCTGGTGGGTGTGGGTCAGGTCGGCGAGGAATTCCGTGTGCCCGGAAAACGCGATTCCCGAATCGTTGATCACGCCCTTGTGAACCGGGGCGGTGATCATGCCGGCGAAATCGCCGTCCAAGCAGCCTTGGCCGGCGCGGGTCAGGGTCTCCAGCACAAAGGCCGCATTGGCCTTGTCCAGCTTCCCGGCGACGACCCGGGTCGCCAGTGGCGTATCCCATACATACAGGCTGCCCGCCGGTGCTGGTTGGTTGGGCCAGTTGTGCGGCCCGACCGACAGTAGGTCAACGACCACGCCCAGTTGTGCGGCCCGCTCGGCGAGTAGCTCACGACTGGTAATGGCAATCAAGGGATGAGGCTGGAGTTGCGAGGCCAGCAGCAGGCAAAGGTCTGGACCTATGCCCGCCGGCTCGCCGGGTGTCAACGCAAAACGCTTGGGTTTCACTGGGTTGCCTGGTCTGCCTGGTCCGCGCCAGGGAGCTTGATTTCAACGTAGGCTTCGTCGCGGATCTGACGCAGCCAGGTTTGCAGCTCTTCGTCGTACTTGCGGTTACGCAGTACGGTCATGGCTTGTTGTTCGCGTGCCTGTAGGGTGCCGTCGGTGGCGCGACGGCCAAGGACTTCCAGCACATGCCAGCCGTATTGGGTCTTGAACGGTTTAGACAGCACGCCTTGTGGCGTCTTTGCCATCACTTCCTGGAATTCCGGAACCAGCACCTTCGGATCGATCCAATTCAGGTCGCCGCCGTTGAGGGCAGAGCCCGGATCCTCCGAGAAGCTCTTGGCCAAAGTGGCGAAGTCTTCGCCATTCTGGATGCGCTCGTAGAGTTTTTCGGCCAGGACCTGGGTCTCGGCTTCGCCGCGAATGGCATTCGGCTTGATCAGGATGTGGCGAACATGCACTTCGTCGCGCATCTGAGTCTCGCCGCCGCGCTTCTCCAGCACCTTCAGGATGATGAAGCCGCCGGCGGTGCGGGCTGGCTCGGTGATATCGCCGATTGGCATGCTGCTCAGCAAGTGGTCGAACGGGGGTGGCAATTGTGCCGGCTTGCGCCAGCCCATGTCGCCGCCCTCGAGGGCGTTGTCGCTGCCGGACCTGGCAATCGCCAACTGGGCAAAGTCGGCCCCCTGCTTGAGTTGCCGGTAGATGTCTTGGGCCTGGGCCGCTGCGGCTTGGATAACCTGCGAGCTGGCGCTGTCCGGTGTGGGAATGAGGATATTGGCTAGGTGCAGCTCTTCGGAGAGCTGCATTTTGCCCAGGTCGGAGGCGAGGAAGTTTTTCACTTCCTGCTCGGAAACCTGGATTCGTTCGGCAACCCGGCGCTGGCGCACGCGGCTGATGATCATTTCGCGGCGAACCTGATCCCGTGCGTCCTCATAGGAGAGGCCATCGTGGGCCAGCGCGGCCTTGAATTGATCCACCGACATGTTATTGCGCTGGGCAATGGTGCCGATGGCCTGGTTCAGTTCCTCGTCGGAAATGCGAATGCCGGAGCGTTCGCCGATCTGCAACTGCAGGTTTTCGACGATCAGGCGTTCGAGGACCTGCTGGTCCAGTACATTGGTCGGTGGTACGCCGCCGCCGCGCTTGGCGATGCTCTGCTGGACATCATGGACGCGCTGGTCCAGTTGGCTCTGCATGATCACGTCGTTGTCGACGATCGCCACGACGTTGTCGAGGGGTTGCACGGCGGCGTGAACCGCCGCACTCAGGACCAGCGCGCCCAGCATCAGCGGGCGCAGACAATCAGAAAGCTTGATCTTCACGTTCACGATAACCTTGGATGCCTTTGTCGAGGAAGCTCTCTACTTTGGTGCCAACAACGCCACCGAGTCCCTTCAGAACAATTTGGAGGAAGATGCCACGGTCGCCTTTTTCGTTTTGCGGGGCGTCTTGACTGAATTCGTCATACTTGACCCAGTAACGGTTAATCAGGCGCAGTTTCCAGCAGCAGTTGTCGTACTCGAACCCGCCGAAGGCTTCCAAAGTACGGTTGCGGTTGTAGTCGTACTGCCAGCGGCTAATGACGTTCCACTGCGGCACGATTGGCCAGATCACCGAGAAGTCGTGCTGCTGGATCTTGTAGTAATCCTTCACGAAGCCAGGAGTGCCCGGAGTGCCGTAGTCGCCGCCGAACTGCCATTGACCGGTGTTCTGGTTGTAGATCACCTGGTCGTTGCGATAGCGATAACCGGCGTTGAAGACTTTGTTGGGGTTGTCTTCAGGCTGGTAGTGGAACATCGCGCTGCCCGAACGCGGGCTGTGGCTGTCCGGGTCCCAGTTGTAGTCGGCTGTGGCGCGCCAGTCGTGGTTGAAGCGGTAGCCGTACTCCAGGGCATAGGGCGAGACATTGGCCTGGGCGTCTGCGCGGGTGCGGTAATCGACACCGGGCAACTGAACGTTACGGTCTCTGAAGTACAGTGCCTGGCCGATGCTGATGCGCTGGCGCTCGAAGCCATTGTCTTCGATCCAGCGGCTGGTAACACCCAGAGACAATTTGTTCTCGTCGCCTACCCGGTCCGAGCCGGAGAAGCGGTTGTCGCGAAACAACGAGGCGTAGTTGAAGCTGTATTCGCCAGAGTCAAATACGGGAATGTCTTTCTGGTCTTTCTCGGGCACATAGAGATAGAACAGGCGTGGTTCCAGGGTTTGGCGATAGTGGGTGCCAAACAGGCTGGTGCTGCGGTCGAAGTACAGGCCGCTGTCGATGCTGGCGATCGGTACGCCGCGGTTTTGCGAACTGTTGAAGGTTTCGCCAAGGGCCGAAGCGTTGCCAAAGTTGCTGGCCAGTTGATCCTTGCCCTTGGATCCCAGGTCCAGGTCATACTGGGTGTACTGGTACTTGAGCGATGGCGTTATGTAGCCATAGGTCCAGTTGAGCGGCAGGCTGACACCCGGCTTGAGGTTCAGACGATTGCCGTTGGCGCGCGCGAGGCCTACGACGTTGGTGTCCAGGCGAGGCGTGCCCACAGAGTTGCCGTTCCCATCGAACGGCCCCCCATCTTTGTCGAAGAAGTTGCCGTTTTCCAGGCTGCGTTCGAAACGGACCGCTTCAGTTTCGTAGGTAAAGTTCAGGCCTTCGGGGTGATAAGGCAGTTCACCGTTGAGAGTGAGTTGCGGCAGCCGGTTGTAAGGCGTGATGTTCGATACGCTGGAAAGCTGGTAGGCCTGTACGTTGAGGCGTGCGGTGTAGTCGTCGCCACGGTAGCTGACGGCACCCTGCTGGTTGACGTAGGAGTTAGAGCTCTCGACCCCTATCTGATCGCTCTGCAGGTCCTGGAAGTAGTAAGGGTCGCTGATCTTGGTGTAGTCCACCTCGGTCAGTACACGCGAATCCAGGCCGCCCTTGTGCTGCCAGTTGAGCATGTAGCGGGTTTTTTTGGAGTCGGTCTGCTTGGAACGATCGTTATTCTCGTCGTTCAGGTACGCGCCACCGAACTGGCCTTCGCTGGACTTGGTCAGGTAGCGGAATTCGCCCTCCATCAACAAGCCGCGCTTGGTCATGTAGCGTGGGTACAACGTGGCATCGTAGTTCGGCGCCAGGTTGAAATAGTATGGCGTGACCAGCGTAAAGCCGGTATCGCCGCCCGAACTGAAGCTCGGTGGCAGGAAGCCGGATTGGCGACGATCGTCGATCGGGAAGTAGATGTACGGCGTATACAGGATCGGAATGTCCTTGACCCGCAGTGTCACGTTGGTCGCGGTGCCGAAACCGGTGGCCGGGTTCAAGGTGATGTTGTTGCCCTTGAGCTGCCAGGCGTTGCTGTTCGGTTCGCAGGTGGTGTACGTACCGTCCTTGAGGCGGATGATCGCGTTTTCGGCACGTTTGGCATAGAGCGCGCTGCCACGGATACGTGATTTGTGCAGCACGTATTCGGCGTTGTCGACCTTGGCTTCGCCGGTGTCCAACTGCACGTCGGCGTGATCGCCGACCAGCAGAGCACCGTTGTCGCGCACACGCACGTTGCCATTCAGTTCGCCACGGTTCTCCGCCTGGTACAGGCTCGCTTCATCGGCCTCGACCTGCATGCTGCCCTGGCGCATGACCACGTCGCCGGCCAGGCTGGCGAGCTGCTGGTCCTGCTCGTAACGGGAAACCTTGGCGCCGATAAAGGTCGGCGAGTCACTTTTGCTCGTCTTGTCATTCATGCCGGGACGAATCGGTTCGATATAAGAACCCGAGCAATAAGGACCGGTTTCGGCTAGCTGCGCAGGTGTCAGCTTCTCGCGTGGAACCCAATCGAGGTGACTGTAGTCGGCACTGCGCGATTTCAGGCCGCGGCCCTCGGCTTCGGTGACCAGTTTGGTGGCTGGCGCGGAGTCGCCGCCGGAACCGCTTTGAGCCGTGGCCTCGGTGCTGCCGCCGACCGAGCCTGCTTCATGCATGGGGCGCGGTGGCAACTGGACGGTAGTCGCCTTGGGCGCGCAGCTCCAGGCGCCGGAGGCGGAGGCGGAACAGTCGTACTGTTCAGCGGCGACTACAAACGAAGTGGCTAAAGGTTGCAGGGCCAGCAAACCGCCGGTGACCAGCAACGGAAACTTTCTACGAAACGCGGGGGATTTCAATGCCATCTTATTAGTCCGGGCTTCCTGCGTGCCATCTGCCCGCGGTAAAGGGCCGCACGCCTATCGATGGTTTGAAAAAGATGCTGGATAATAAAGCATGACCCGCGTGACGGCTAGCGCCGTCGGAGACCCTTGTAATGCCCGACCAAGATCTACGCTTGCAACACCTGAAAGTTTGGCTGGATAAGCAGTTGGCGACGCTGTTCCTGGCCGAAGGCTGGGGCAGCGTGCCCACCGCCACATTGACCGCGGCCAGCAGCGACGCGAGTTTCCGCCGGTATTTTCGTTGGCAAGGCGAGGGTCGCAGCCTGATCGTGATGGACGCCGCCCCGCCCCAGGAAAACTGCAAAGCCTTCGTGGATATCGCCCATTTGCTGGCGAGATCCGGTATCAACGTGCCAAAAATTCATGCGCAGGATCTGCAAAACGGATTTCTTTTGCTCAGCGACCTGGGCAACCAGACTTATCTGGACGTGATCGACGCCGAAAACGCCGATGCTTTGTTCTCTGCTGCAATCGACGCCTTGCTGGCTCTTCAACAGCTGCCGATGGACGCCGGGTTGCCGAGCTACGATGTCGCGCTGCTGCGTCGCGAGTTGGAACTCTTTCCCGAATGGTACGTGGGACGTGAGCTGGGCGTTGGCTTCAGCCCGATGCAACTCGAGCGTTGGCAACGGGTCAGCGCCCTGTTGATCGACAGCGCACTGGCGCAGCCGAAAGTGCTGGTGCACCGCGACTACATGCCCCGCAACCTGATGTTGAGCGAGGCTAATCCGGGCGTGCTGGATTTCCAGGATGCGGTTTATGGCCCGGTGACCTATGACATCACCTGCCTGTTCAAAGACGCCTTCCTCAGTTGGCCGGAGGCGCGGGTCGTGGACTGGTTACATGACTACTGGCAGCGCGCCGGGCAGTTGGGTATTGCGGTCCAGCCGGACTTCGAGGATTTTCGCCGGGCCAGTGACTTGATGGGCGTGCAGCGTCATTTGAAAGTGATCGGGATCTTCGCCCGTATCTGTCATCGCGATGGCAAGCCGCGCTATCTGGCCGATGTGCCGCGCTTCTTCGCCTATATCGAAGCGGTATTGGCCCGCCGCCCGGAGCTCGCCGAGCTAGGCGAGTTGCTGACCAGCTTGCGCCTGCCCGCCGAGGCCGTTGTATGAAGGCGATGATCCTCGCTGCCGGCAAAGGCGAGCGCATGCGCCCGTTGACCTTGCACACGCCCAAGCCGCTGGTGCGGGCCAAAGGCGTCCCGTTGATCGATTACCACCTGCGGGCTCTGGCGGCGGCGGGCTTCGAGGAGGTTGTCATCAATCACGCCTGGCTGGGGCAGCAGATCGAAGACTACCTCGGCGATGGTTCGCGCTACGGCCTGAGTATCGTCTATTCGCCGGAAGGTGAACCACTGGAAACCGGTGGTGGCATCTTCCGGGCTCTGCCGTTGTTGGGAGAGCAACCCTTCATGGTGCTCAACGGCGATATCTGGACCGACTATGACTTTTCGACGCTTCGTCGTCCGCTGGCCGGACTGGCACACCTGGTGATGGTCGACAATCCGCCGCATCATCCGGCGGGCGGAGACTTTGTGTTGAATGACGGTCAGGTGTTTGACGGTGAGCCGGGTGCGACCAAGCTGACCTACAGCGGTATCTCGGTGTTGGACCCCAGGTTGTTTATCGGGTGCGTTGCGGGAATGTTCAAATTGGCGCCACTTTTGCGCCGGGCCATGGCCCAGGGTCGGGTTAGTGGAGAGCATCTGCAGGGGCATTGGGTGGATGTCGGCACCCTCGAACGTCTGGCTCAAGTCGAGCAATTGCTGGAAGAGAGAGACTGATATGCTGTGGCCAGGGACGCTGATTGGAGCCGGAGCGGGCTTTGCCATTGCCAGCATTCCGGGGGCAATGCTGGGCGCACTACTCGGGCAGGCGCTGGATCGGCGCCTGCAGTTGCATAGCCTGGCGCATCTGCGCGAGCGCCTGGGCGGAAAGCCGGCGCTGCGCAATGACGAGTTATTGTTTGTCTTGCTCGGGCGTCTTGCCAAGAGCGATGGGCGAGTGGTGGAGGGCCATATCCAGCAGGCACGCCAGGAAATGCGCCAGTTGGACATGGGCGAGGCAGCGCGGCGCCGAGCGATTGCCTCGTTCAATCGCGGCAAGTCGGGACATGACCGGCTGCGTGGTTACCTGCGACACGTCAAAGCTCAGCCCCATGCGGCGGAAGGTGTGTTGCGCGCCTGTTGGCGAATGGTCTGGGCCGATGGCCGGGCCGGGCGGGAGGAGCGTGAACTGATTCTGCTGTGGGGCAAATGGCTGGGTTGGACATCGCCACAGATCCAGGCCCTGGCCAGCGACTACGAGCCTGCTCGCAGGCCACTGAGGGTCGGTGTCGGCAGCTATCAGGATGCCCTGCGGGTCCTGGGGGTAGCACCCACCAGCGAACCGGCACAGATCAAGCGGGCGTATCGGCGTTTGCTCAGTCGCCATCATCCAGACAAAGTGGCTGGCGGTGGTGCGACACCCGCCCAAGTGCAGGATGCCACCGAGAAAACCCGTGAACTGCACCAGGCGTATGCACTGATCCGCGAGCGCCGGAATTTTCGCTAGGGGGCTGCCACAGGAACCGCCAGAGAACTACTGGCTGTCATCCTGAGGATTCAGGTATCCGCGAATACGGCGAAATAATTGTTCCTGCCCTGGATCGCCTGGCAGTGCCTTCAGCGACACTTGAGTGTAGCTGGAGGTCTGCTGGCGCTTGCTGGCCTGCAGGCGTTGCAAGGCGCTTTTGCGATCCTGCGGGTTATCTTGATAGAAGAAGTCGGCGCTCGCCAGCTTCAGTCCGGGTATCAGTTGCCCTAGATCCGGCTTGGCGCTGACTGGCGTTTGCGCTGCCACCAGTACCGATTTTTGCACCGCCGGTGAGGCTTTCTCGATCAGGTAGCGGGTGGTCCAATAGGCGCCTGTTCCATGTCCCAACAGAACGATACGGCGAGCATTCTGCAACTGCGCATAGGCAATGGCGGCGTCGAGTCGGGCAAAGATCCGTTCGGCATCGGCTTTGAGCGGGTCTTCGGTATTTTCCACCGCTGGTTGCTCGGGGCTATCGGCACCGGCGCTGGCTGCCTGTTCGATGGGGTGGGCGGTGGTGCTGCCGTCCTTGCTGTTGGTGGAGGCAAGCTCTGTGGGCTGCGGCGCCGCGACTACCCGTGGCAGGCTGGCGTCGCTTTGCAGGTCAGGGAGTGTCAGGCTCAGGCTGCTCCAGCGGGCGTCCGGCAGCTTGCGCCGCAACGGTCCGATTACCTGAGGCCAGTCGGCGGTTTCGCCGGTGCCAGGGATGATGATCACTACACCAATGGGGGACGGTGCGTTGGCCGGCTTCCACAAGGCGAGGAAGTTGTCGCCCGCGGCTTGTAGGGGTTGTTGCTCCTGCGCTGGTAGTTGGCGTTCCAGCGCGCTCGCGTCTTCCTGGCTGCGCTCGGGCAAGGGCGGGCGTTCAAGCGGTTTTTCGACGGCAAGTTGCGCCGGTGCCGGATCGGCCGCCAGTACCGGCGCGGCAAACGGTAATATCAACGACAGGCACAGCGCGGGGAGTGCCCAGCGGTAGACAGAGTGCATCGGATTTTCCAGGCCAGAAACAATCCTGGCAGCCTAATGGGTTGGTCAGTATTTGTCAGTGTGGATGAGTCGTATCACGCGTTTTTTGCTGCCTGTGGGTTATCGGCTGTTTGTGTTTTACCTTGATCGCTTTCCACCAGGCCGCGCCTGCCGTTGTTCAGCGCGCACCGGCGCTGGCTCGATGACCGTCGGCGGCTACGCATTGCCATTGACAACGTTCCATCGCGGTCACGGTGCGCGTGGCGAAGCAGGAGGTATACAATGCGCGCCATCGTGATTCTGCTTAAAAAGGTGCGTCATGCAGCCCTTCGCAATTGCTCCGTCGATTCTCTCCGCCGACTTCGCCCGCCTGGGCCTGGAAGTGGACCGCGTTCTCGCCGCTGGCGCTGACATCGTTCACTTCGATGTCATGGACAACCATTACGTCCCCAACCTGACCATCGGCCCGATGGTCTGTGCGGCGTTGCGCAAGTACGGCATTAGCGCGCCGATCGATGCGCATCTGATGGTCAGTCCGGTGGATCGCATCATCGGCGACTTCATCGAGGCCGGTGCGACCTACATCACGTTCCACCCGGAAGCCACGCTGCACGTCGACCGCTCCCTGCAGATGATCCGTGAGGGCGGTTGCAAGGCCGGCCTGGTGTTCAACCCCGCGACGCCGCTCGACGTGCTCAAGTACGTGATGGACAAGGTCGACATGGTCCTGCTGATGAGCGTCAACCCAGGCTTCGGCGGACAGAAGTTAATCCCTGGCACCCTCGACAAACTGCGGGAAGCACGGGCACTGATCGATGCTTCGGGACGCGATATCCGCCTGGAAATCGACGGTGGCGTGAACGTGAACAACATCCGCGAAATCGCAGCCGCCGGGGCCGATACCTTTGTCGCCGGCTCGGCGATCTTCAACGCCCCTGACTATCGGGAAGTCATCCAGAAAATGCGCGCCGAGTTGGCGATGGCTCATCCATGAGCGGCTTCGAGCAGCTCTTTGCGGGCTGTCTACCCAAGCTGGTGATGTTCGATCTGGATGGTACGTTGATCGATTCGGTGCCAGATATGGCGACAGCAGTGGACAAAATGCTGCTCACCCTGGGACGGCCCGCCGCGGGCCTTGCGGCCGTACGCGAATGGGTCGGCAACGGCGCCCTGGTGTTGGTGCGTCGGGCGTTGGCCGGCGGCCTCGATCATGCGGCGGTGGCCGACAGCGACGCCGAACAGGCACTGGAAATCTTCATGGCAGCCTACGGCGACGGTCATCACCTGACTACGGTCTACCCCGGTGTGCGTGAAGCCTTGAAGTGGATGCACAAGCAGGGCGTGGAAATGGCCTTGATCACTAACAAGCCCGAACGCTTTGTCGCCCCGTTGCTCGATGAAATGAAGCTGGGGCGGTTTTTCCGCTGGATTATCGGCGGCGATACCCTGCCGCAGCGCAAGCCCGATCCCGCCGCGCTGTTTCATGTGATGAAAATGGCCGGTATTGCGCCGTCGCAGTGCCTATTCGTCGGCGATTCATGCAATGATGTGCAGGCTGCCAAGGCTGCCGGTGTCATCTGTGTGGCCCTCAGCTATGGCTACAACCATGGCCGGCCAATCGCCGAGGAGCAGCCGGCGTTGGTCATCGACGACCTGCGCGCACTGATTCCCGGTTGCCTGGAAGCTGGCGCTGAGCTAATGTCGATGGACTGTCTTCAACCCCCTTCTGGAAACGCCATCGTGGTGGTCACTCGCAAACTCTGGATGAAAGTCATCAAGGCCCTGGCCCGTTGGCGTTGGCGCGCCTGATATGATCCTGGCCGCCTGTGCGGCGCGTTTGCATACCTGACTGTTTGAACCTCAAGCCACGAGGCCTATCATGACCCGCGAAGAATTCCTGCGTTTGGCCGCTGCCGGCTATAACCGCATCCCGCTTGCCTGCGAAACCCTGGCCGACTTCGATACTCCGCTGTCGATCTATCTGAAGCTGGCCGACCAGCCCAACTCCTACCTGCTGGAATCGGTGCAGGGCGGAGAGAAATGGGGCCGTTACTCGATTATCGGCCTGCCGTGCCGCACAGTACTGCGGGTGCATGACCAGCGGATCAGCGTGACCCACGACGGCGTCGAGATCGAAAGTCGCGAGGCCGAAGATTGCCTGGCCTTCGTCGAAGAGTTCAAGGCCCGCTACAACGTACCGACCATCGCCGGTCTACCGCGCTTCAACGGCGGCCTGGTGGGCTACTTCGGTTATGACTGTGTGCGCTATGTGGAAAAACGCCTCGGCAAATGCCCGAATCCAGATCCGCTGGGTGTGCCGGATATCCTGCTGATGGTTTCCGACGCCGTGGTGGTATTCGACAACCTCGCCGGCAAGATGCACGCCATCGTCCTGGCCGATCCCTCCCAGGACGATGCCTACGAACAAGGCCAGACGCGTTTGCGCGAGCTGCTGGAACAGTTGCGCCAGCCAATCACGCCACGTCGTGGATTGGAATTGGATCGGCCGCCCGCCGCCGACCCGGTATTCCGTTCGAGTTTCACCCAGGACGACTATGAGCGCGCAGTCGATACCATCAAGGAATACATCCTGGCCGGCGACTGCATGCAGGTGGTGCCGTCCCAGCGCATGTCCATCGACTTCAAGGCCGCGCCCATCGACCTTTACCGGGCGTTGCGCTGCTTCAACCCGACGCCGTACATGTACTTCTTCAATTTCGGTGATTTCCATGTCGTCGGTAGTTCGCCGGAAGTACTGGTGCGGGTCGAAGACGGCCTGATCACCGTGCGGCCAGTGGCTGGTACCCGCCCGCGAGGCGCCAACGAAGAAGCTGATCGGGCCATGGAAGAAGACCTGCTGTCCGATGCCAAGGAAATCGCCGAGCACCTGATGTTGATCGACCTGGGGCGCAACGATACCGGTCGGGTCTCCGAGATCGGCTCGGTGAAACTCACCGAGAAGATGGTGATCGAGCGCTATTCCAACGTCATGCATATCGTGTCCAACGTCACCGGTCAGTTGAAGACCGGGCTGACGTCCATGGACGCACTGCGGGCCATCTTGCCGGCCGGCACCTTGTCCGGTGCGCCGAAGATCCGCGCCATGGAGATCATCGACGAACTCGAACCGGTCAAGCGCGGCATATATGGCGGCGCGGTCGGTTACTACGCCTGGAACGGCAACATGGACACTGCCATCGCCATTCGTACCGCGGTGATCAAGAACGGCGAATTGCATGTGCAGGCCGGTGGCGGCATCGTCGCCGACTCGGTACCGGCGCTGGAATGGGAAGAAACGCTGAACAAGCGTCGTGCGATGTTCCGTGCGGTAGCCCTTGCTGAACAACCCCCTGCGTCTGACGCCTGAGGAGCTTTTTGTCATGTTGCTGATGATCGATAACTACGATTCGTTTACCTACAACGTCGTGCAATACCTCGGTGAGTTGGGCGCGGATGTCAAGGTCGTGCGTAACGACGAACTGACCGTGGCCGAAATCGAAGCCCTCAAGCCCGAGCGTATCGTGGTTTCGCCAGGCCCTTGCACGCCGACCGAGGCCGGCATTTCCCTGGAAACAATCATGCATTTTGCCGGCAAGCTGCCGATTCTCGGTGTCTGCCTGGGGCATCAATCCATCGGCCAGGCTTTTGGTGGCGACGTGGTGCGTGCCCGCCAGGTCATGCACGGCAAGACCAGCCCGTTGTTCCATGAGGGCAAGGGTGTGTTCGAAGGTCTCAAGCTGCCACTGACGGTCACCCGCTATCATTCCCTGGTGGTCAAGCGCGAAACCCTGCCTGACTGCCTGGAGCTGACCGCCTGGACGCAACTGGCAGACGGTTCGGTCGACGAAATCATGGGCCTGCGCCACAAGACACTGAACATTGAAGGGGTGCAATTCCACCCCGAATCGATTCTCTCCGAGCAGGGCCACCAGATGTTCGCCAACTTTCTCAAGCAGACCGGCGGCGTGCGCTAAGGACTTTTCATGGATATCAAGACTGCCCTGAGCCGTATCGTCGGTCATCTGGACCTGAGCACCGAAGAAATGCGCGATGTCATGCGTGAAATCATGACCGGGCAATGCACCGAGGCGCAGATCGGCGCATTCATGATGGCCATGCGCATGAAGAGCGAAAGTATCGACGAGATTGTCGGTGCGGTATCGGTCATGCGCGAGCTGGCGGACAAGGTCGAGCTCAAGAGCCTCGATGGCGTGGTCGATGTGGTCGGCACCGGCGGCGACGGTGCGAATATCTTCAATGTGTCCACTGCCTCGGCCTTCGTGGTCGCGGCGGCGGGTTGTACCGTCGCCAAGCACGGCAACCGCGCTGTATCGGGTAAGAGCGGCAGCGCCGATTTGCTCGAAGCGGCCGGCATCTATCTGAACCTGACGCCTGTCCAGGTAGCACGTTGCATCGATAATGTTGGCATCGGCTTCATGTTCGCCCAGACTCATCACAGTGCCATGAAGCACGCGGCTGGCCCGCGCCGTGATCTCGGCCTGCGCACCTTGTTCAACATGCTCGGCCCGCTTACGAATCCGGCCGGCGTGAAACATCAGGTGATCGGCGTTTTCAACCAGGCACTCTGCCGACCGTTGGCGGAAGTCTTGCAACGTATGGGCAGCAAGCATGTGCTGGTGGTGCACTCCCAGGACGGTCTGGACGAATTCAGCCTTGCGGCGCCAACTTATGTGGCCGAGCTGAAAAACGATGCAATAACAGAATATTGGGTTCAGCCCGAAGACGTGGGTATAAAAAGCCAAAGTCTGTTTGGTCTGGTGGTTGACAGCCCGGCGGCCTCCCTGGCGTTGATCCATGATGCGTTGGGTCGCCGCAAAACCGAGAATGGTCAGAAAGCCGCGGAAATGATCATGCTTAATGCCGGTGCCGCGCTATATGCCGCCGATCATGCCAGCAGCCTGAAAGAGGGCGTTGCCCTGGCTCACGACGCGCTTCACACCGGCCTGGCCCGTGAGAAGCTCGAAGAGTTGGGCGCGTTCACCGCCGTGTTCAAGCAGGAGAATGAAGCATGAGTATACCAACCGTTCTGGAAAAGATACTGCGGCGCAAGGCCGAGGAAGTGGCTGAACGTCGCGCTCGGGTGGGTCTGGCCGAGCTGGAGAACCTGGCCCGAGCCGCTGACGCCCCGCGTGGCTTCGCCAAGGCGCTGATTGAGCAGGCCAGGCTCAAGCATCCGGCGGTGATTGCCGAAATCAAGAAGGCCTCGCCGAGCAAGGGCGTCATTCGCGAGAACTTCATCCCGGCTGATATCGCCATGAGCTACGAGAAGGGTGGGGCGACCTGTCTTTCGGTACTGACCGACGTGGATTATTTCCAGGGTTCGGACCTGTATCTGCAGCAGGCTCGCGCTGCCTGCAAGTTACCAGTGATCCGCAAGGATTTCATGGTCGACCCGTACCAGATCGTCGAAGCCCGGGCGATGGGCGCCGACTGCATCCTGTTGATCGTTGCTGCGCTGGACGATGTGCGAATGGTCGAGTTGGCCGCGGTCGCCAAGAGTGTCGGCCTTGACGTGTTGGTGGAGTCCCATGACGCCGCCGAGTTGGAACGGGCGCTGAAGCATCTCGATACGCCGCTGATCGGTATCAACAACCGTAACCTGCACACCTTCGAGGTCAGTCTCGAAACCACCCTCGACCTGTTGCCGATGGTGCCACGCGACCGCCTGGTGATCACCGAGAGCGGTATTCTCAATCGGGCCGATGTCGAGCTGATGGAAATCAGCGAGGTGTACTCGTTCCTGGTGGGTGAAGCGTTCATGCGTGCCGAAAGCCCGGGAGACGAATTGCAACGGCTGTTCTTTCCGGAGCGCGGGGCACCGCTGGTCAGTTGCTGCGCCCTGGATTGAGTCGAGCGGGTGGAGGAAGCTGGCATTGCCGGCCTCTTTAGAGGGGCGACCCAAGGAAATTTGCGATGACATTGCCCGTTGCCCTTAGCATCGAAGCCGGCTTGCGCGCCGAGCAGGACTTGCTGGCGGCGGTCTGTGCCGGCGAGCAGGAAGGGGGCCTGCTGTTCTGGCGGCCTACCGACCGTGCGCTGGTTGTGCCACGACGCCTGAGCCGCCTGCCGGGCTTCGCGCCTGCTGGTGACGTTCTGGCTGCCAGCGGCTGGCCGGTGTTGTTGCGCGAGACCGGTGGCGAACCGGTGCCGCAATCTGCCTCGACGGTCAATATCGCCCTGGTCTATGCGCCGCCGCGCAGTGAGGGCGATCAGAACCGGATTGAAACCGGCTATTTGCGTTTGTGCCGGCCGATCTGCGATGGGCTGGACGAGTTGGGCGGAACGGCTTCCCTGGGGGAAATTGATGGCGCGTTTTGCGATGGTCGCTATAACGTCAATCTCAATGGTCGCAAACTGGTCGGCACCGCCCAGCGCTGGCGGCAAAGCAGGGGCGGAACCCGTCCGGTAGGGCTGATACATGGCGCGATGCTGATTGACGATGAGCGCGATTCGATGATCGCGGCGGTCAATCGTTTCAATCAGGCGTGCGGGTTGGCGTCGCGCGTGCGTGCTTCCAGCCATATCGCCCTGCATGAAGTGTATCCAGCCCCCCTATTCCTTGAGCATCTGGCCGGGCGATACCAGCAGATGCTGGAGGATATACAGTCTGTCTAGCGGGTGCCGAACACCACCATGGTCTTGCCTTTGACGTGTACCAGATTCTGTTCCTCCAGCCCCTTGAGCACACGACCGACCATTTCCCGCGAACAGCCGACGATACGCCCGATTTCCTGGCGGGTAATCTTGATCTGCATACCGTCCGGGTGAGTCATGGCGTCCGGCTGCTTGCACAGCTCCAGCAGGCAGCGAGCGACACGTCCGGTGACGTCGAAGAACGCCAGGTCACCGACTTTGCGGGTGGTATTGCGCAGGCGCTGGGCGATCTGGCCGCTGAGGGCGTAAAGAATGTCCGGATCCTGTTGGGCCAGCTCGCGGAATTTGCTGTAGCTGATCTCCGCCACTTCACATTCGATCTTGGCGCGCACCCAGGCGCTGCGCTCCTGTTCGTGGCCGGCCTGCTCGAACAATCCCAGTTCACCGAAGAAGTCGCCGGCGTTGAGATAGGCGATAATCATTTCTCGCCGGTCATCGTCCTCGATCAGGATGGTGACCGAACCCTTTACAATAAAAAACAGGGTTTGCGAGCGATCACCGGCGCAAATGATATTGCTCTTGGCCGGGTAGCGTCGGCGCTGACAATGCATCAGCAGTTTGTCGAGGTTTTTGATCTTGGGGGTGGAAGCCAGAGCAACCATGGTTATTTCCCGAAAAGACTGCGCAGTGTGGTTAGTTTTTTTGTTGTAGTGCGAAGGATGGCATAACGCCATCGATTTGGCGCCAGCTTAACAGACACATTGTGCGAAGATTGCGGAATTTACCTAGCCGATCAGCCAGTCGCCACCTGGCTGTAGCAAGCGCTGTGCTAAGCTGGCAACCCTTTTTTAACGGTGGAGTCTTGCAATGAAGGCACGCATCCAATGGGCTGGCGAAGCCATGTTTCTCGGAGAGTCGGGTAGCGGGCATGTGGTGGTGATGGACGGCCCGCCGGAAAGCGGTGGTCGCAACCTGGGCGTGCGCCCCATGGAGATGGTCCTGCTGGGTATGGGCGGTTGCAGCAATTTCGATGTGGTCAGCATTCTGAAGAAGTCGCGCCAGGCCGTCGAAAGCTGCGAAGCCTTTCTCGAAGCGGAGCGGGCGACCGAAGATCCGAAGGTGTTCACCAAGATCCATCTGCACTTCGTGGTCAAGGGGCGTGGCTTGAAGGACGCCCAGGTCAAACGAGCGATCGAACTGTCCGCCGAGAAATACTGTTCGGCCTCGATCATGCTCGGGGCCGCTGGCGTCGCTATCAGTCATGACTACGAGATTATCGAGCTCGGTTGAGTCGAAATTGCGCCTGTTTGGCGCTTTTTTGCGCTTCGCGCCCGACTGCTTCAGATGCGGTAGGTGCTTTTGGTCATGACCTTGGCCAGCAGACTCATACCGAACTTCACCGGTGTCGGGAAACGAAAGCCGCCAGCGTCGAGCGCGGATTCAGCGTGATGTTCTTCATCGATACGCATCTGTTCGAGAATCGCCCTGGATTTTTCATCTTCTGCGGGGAGTTGTTCGAGATGCTCGTTCAGGTGTTTGCAGACCTGATCCTCGGTCGCCGCAACGAACCCAAGGCTGACCTTGTCGCTGATCAAACCAGCGGCCGCGCCGATACCGAAAGACAGTCCGTAGAACAAGGGATTCAATACGCTGGGACGGCTGCCCAACTGGCGGATGCGTTGCTCGCACCAGGCCAGGTGATCGATTTCTTCCTCGGCAGCCTGCTCCATCGCCTCACGTATATGAGGCAGCTTGGCGGTCAGCGCCTGGCCTTGATACAGCGCCTGGGCACAGACTTCGCCGGTGTGGTTGATGCGCATCAGTCCGGCGACGTGACGGGTGTCGTTCTCGCTCATCTGTGCTTCGGGCCGGACGATGGCCGGCGACGGGCGATACGGTTGGCCGCTGAAGGGCAGCAAGGTGCGCATGGCGGTATCGGCTTGCAGTAGCAGACGATCAATCGGCGAGTAGTGACGTTGGGTAGTCATGCTGACCTCCAGAGGAATCTCGTCCCGCAGTTTACCGCAATCGTGGGGGAAGGTTCAGGCTGGGTCATCGAGCCGATGGCTGTTGATGCGTTACGACGTCCCGATGAGCCAGCCTCGGCAGGTGATCAGCCCGGCGGCCAGTTCATCTGGCGCTGACCCAGCACATGCATATGAATGTGATAGACCGTCTGTCCACCCTGTTCGTTGCAGTTCATCACCACACGAAAGCCTTTTTCGCAACCCAGTTCCAGGGCCAGGCGCTGGGCGGTGAACAGGATATGCCCGGCCAGGGCCTTGTCATCCTCGGTCAGGTCATTGAGGGTGCGCACTGGCTTCTTCGGAATCACCAAAAAATGCACCGGGGCCTGTGGGGCAATGTCGTGGAAGGCCAGCACCTGGTCGTCCTCGTAAATGATCTTCGCGGGTATTTCTCTGTTGATGATCTTGGTGAACAGAGTATCCACAGATGTTTCTCCTTAGGTAGGGGGACGGGCCTGAGTCTGTCTGCAGCGTTCCTTAAGTTCAAGTATCGGGAACTCAAGTATCGAGGGCGCAAGTATTAGCGCGGGCAGTAGGCGCGGTTGATCCAGCCGGCGAGTTTGCGCACCATCCAGCGACTACCCAGGCGTGGGGCTCGAGACAGCCAGCGGTTGCGCCAACCGGGGATGATCAGTGCACGGTTTTTTTCCAGGGCGCGGACAGTGTAGAGCGCCACCTCTTCGGGACTCATCATGAGTTTGCTGTTTTGGAGCTTGGCGACCTGCAGGTGGGCGTTATCAAAAAAGGCGGTACGGGTCAGGCCTGGGCAGAGTACCGAGACCTTGATCCCGGTTTTTTTCAGCTCCTCGCGCAACCCTTCGCTGAAGTGCAATACATAGGCTTTGCTGGCGTAATAGCTGCTCATCCAGGGCGCGGGGTGAAACGCGGCGATAGAGGCCACGTTCAGGATCTGCCCACCGCCTTGTATCGCCATCAGGTTGCCCAAGGAGTGGCAAAGGCGAGTGAGGGCGAGGATATTCACTTCGATCAGGTCTTGCTCGGTGCTCCAGTCCTGGGCCAGGAACGGGCCGCAAGTGCCGATGCCGGCACAATTGACCAGCAGGTCGATCAGGTGCTCGCCTTCCTCCAGCTCCAGCAGGAATCCGGACAGGCGTAGCGGCTCGCTCAAGTCGCAGGCGCGAAACAGCACCTCGACGCCGAAGCGCTGGGTCAACTCGATGGCAATGCTTTCCAGCCGATCGCGTTGACGGGCCACCAGGATCAGGTGACGACCGCGGCGCGCCAGGGCTTCGGCCAGGGCCAGGCCGATACCGCTGGAAGCGCCAGTGATCAGGGCGTAACGGGTCATGCAATTCTCCATGGCAACGGCGCGGCACCTTGGAACGGACGGTTACAAGATCAGCGCTGCTCTTTCCCATAGTTTACAGTGGCCGTGGCGACTTGAACCGCTTCGTCGCTGTTTGCAGGCCCCTTGGTTTTGATTAACGCGGCCAGCAGCGTGGCAGTTGGGCGGCGAGAGCTTGGGCCTTGCGGTATTCGTCTTCGAGCCGAGCGATCAGTTGGTCGATGCCTGGCAAGTCATTGATCGAGCCGACGCCCTGACCTGCTGACCAGACCGTCTTCCAGGCTTTAGCTTCGTCGTCGAGAGGCTTGAGCTTCGAGCCGAAATTGACCTCGCCTTGGCCTCGCAGCGCGGCGAGGTCAAAGCCGGCGTTTTCCAGGCTCTGGCGCATAAAGCTGGCCGGTACGCCTGAGACGACGGGAGTATGGATGATGTCGGCGGCCCTGGACGTCAGTAGCATGTCCTTATAGGCGTCGGGGGCATGGCTTTCGGTAGTGCCGATAAAGCGCGTGCCGCAATAGGCCAAGTCGGCCCCCAGCAATTGTGCCGCGAGAATCTCATGACCGTGGTTCAGGCAGCCGGCCAGCAGCAAGGTTTTGTCGAAGAACTGGCGGATTTCGGCGATCAGCGCAAACGGACTCCAGGTTCCGGCATGACCGCCGGCACCGGCGGCCACCGCGATCAAGCCGTCGACGCCGGCTTCGGCGGCTTTTTCGGCATGGCGCCGGGTCGTCACATCGTGAAAGACCAGGCCGCCATAATGATGGACCGCATCGACCAGTTCCTTGACCGCGCCCAAGCTGGTGATGACGATTGGCACCTTGTGCTCGATGCAAATTTGCAGATCCGCCTGCAGGCGTGGGTTGCTGTTATGTACGATCAAGTTGACGGCGTAGGGCGCCGGGTTGTCCAGCTGCGCCAACCCGGTTTGGATTTCCTCCAGCCAGGCCTTGAGGCCGCTACTTTCCCGCTGATTGAGGGCCGGAAAGCTACCTACCACGCCGTTGCGACAGCAGGCTATCACCAGCCGCGGGTTGGAAATCAGGAACATTGGCGCGGCCACGACCGGCAGACGCAGACGTTGTTCGAGCAAGGCTGGCAGCGACATTGGCGGCACTCCGAAAGTGAACGCTGGTAGGATTTAGAACGGCTTGACCACAACCAGAAGGACAATAGCCAGCAATAGCAGAACCGGCACTTCATTGAACCAGCGATAAAAGATATGGCCGCGAGTGTTCTCGCCACGGGCGAAACGTTTCACCTGGGCGCCGCACATATGGTGGTAACCGATCAGCACGACCACCAGCGTCAGCTTGGCGTGTATCCAGCCGCCCTGGCTGAAGATGCCTGGGTTAAGGGCGATCAACCCGCCGCCGAAGATCAGCGTGGCGATCATCGCCGGCCCCATGATCCCTCGGTACAGCTTGCGCTCCATGACGCTGAAGCGCTCCTTGCTGACGACATCCTCGCTCTGGGCATGGTAGACGAACAGGCGTGGCAGGTAGAACAGGCCGGCAAACCAGCAGACGACACTGACGATATGAAAAGCTTTGAGCCATAAATAGAGCATTTTTGGTTATTCCCAGGTTCACGGTAGGCTCAATAGTAGAGGCTTGAGCGTCCGCACGTCATCTTGATGGTTGTCGCAGGCGCGCGCGGCCCCTATTATCGTGGGCTTTCCAGTGGTTTCGTTGAGGGGCAGGTCATGGTCAAGGTCGGTATCGTCGGCGGCACGGGTTACACCGGTGTCGAATTGCTGCGTCTGTTGGCACAGCATCCGCAAGCAGAGGTGGTGGTCATCACTTCTCGATCCGAGGCTGGCTTGGCCGTGGCCGACATGTATCCGAACCTGCGCGGTCATTACGATGGCCTGGCATTCAGCGTGCCGGATATCAAGACCCTCGGGGCCTGTGACGTGGTGTTCTTCGCCACGCCTCACGGTGTCGCCCATGCCCTGGCCGGTGAGTTGCTGGCTGCCGGCACCAAGGTGATCGACCTGTCCGCGGACTTCCGCCTGCAGGATGCCGACGAGTGGGCCAGGTGGTACGGCCAGCCGCACGGTGCCCCGGCGCTGTTGGACGAAGCAGTCTATGGGCTGCCGGAAGTGAGTCGCGAGAAGATCCGGCAGGCGCGCCTGATTGCCGTGCCGGGCTGCTATCCGACTGCAACTCAACTGGGTTTTCTGCCGTTGCTCGAAGCTGGGTTGGCGGATACCTCGCGGCTGATCGCCGACTGCAAGTCCGGTGTCAGTGGTGCCGGTCGCGGTGCCAGTGTCGGTTCGTTGTACTCCGAAGCCTCGGAAAGCCTGAAGGCCTATGCCGTCAAGGGCCATCGCCATCTGCCGGAAATCCGCCAGGGCCTGCGCCGCGCGGCGGGCCAGGAGGTCGGCTTGACCTTCATTCCTCACCTTACCCCGATGATTCGCGGTCTTCATTCGACGCTCTACGCAACCGTGATGGATCGTTCCGTCGACCTGCAGGCATTGTTTGAAAAGCGCTATGCCGACGAGCCGTTCGTCGACGTGATGCCAGCCGGCAGCCATCCGGAAACCCGCAGTGTACGTGGCGCCAACGTGTGCCGGATTGCGGTGCATCGTCCACAGGATGGTGACCTGGTGGTGGTGTTGTCGGTAATCGACAATCTGGTCAAAGGCGCATCGGGCCAGGCGGTACAGAACTTGAATATTCTGTTTGGCCTGGATGAGCGCTTGGGTTTGTCCCATGCCGGCATGCTACCGTAAGGCCTTGATCTCGCTTACCGAAAAAAGCCCGGCGAGTGCAACGTTGTTCATCTAAAGCGCTTGCGGTTGTGCGTATCTGTTGTCGTGAGCGGGTTTGTCGTGACGCCGCAGTACTGCGTTCTGCCTGACGCACCGCGATGAGCGGTGTTAGGGCTGCAAGTGGGGCTTTTTGCCTACTGTGATGCCGTGTGGATTGATTGATATAGCCTAACAATAGTTGACCGCTTTTCTAGGAGAAGTGGATAATGCGCGTCATCACGCATTATGACGGCGTAACGCCGGGAGATAGTCAGCATGAGCGTCGAATCCTTCACCCCCACGGCTTTGCAATTCACCCACGGTGCCGCGCACAAGGTGAAGAGCCTGGTCGATGAAGAGGGTAATGATCGCTTGAAGCTGCGCGTATTCGTTACGGGCGGCGGTTGTTCCGGGTTTCAGTACGGCTTCACCTTCGATGAAGATGTCGCCGATGACGATACCATCGTCGAGCGCGAAGGCGTCAGCCTGGTGGTCGATCCAATGAGCTTCCAGTATCTGGCAGGCGCGGAGGTGGATTACCAGGAAGGCCTGGAAGGTTCTCGGTTTGTCATCAAGAACCCGAATGCCACCACTACCTGTGGTTGCGGCTCGTCGTTCTCGATCTGATTGATCAGCCAGCCTCACCCTTGACGCCGCGAATCTTCGCGGCGTTTTGCTGTGTGGGCTTTTTGGCTAAGAGGCTCAGGCGGGATAGATCGCGCCCAGTACGCGCAAGCCGCGTGCGCCGGTGACGCTGGGGCGGTTGGTCGGGATGCCCTCAAGGCAGCAATGGGCCAGCCAGGCGAACGCCATGGCTTCCACCCAGTCGGGATCGACACCATGGCTTGTAGTGCTGGCAACCGTGGCACCTGGCAGCAGTTGGCTCAATCGGCTCATCAGCGTCGCGTTATGGGCACCGCCACCGCATACCAGTAACTCTTGTGTGTCAGCCTGCGCACTGGTCAGCGAGTCGATGATAGTCTGTGCTGTCAGTTCGAGCAGTGTGGCTTGAACGTTTTCGGCATTGAAGCTGGGTAATCGTCCCAGTTGTTGCTTCAGCCAGCTCAGGTTGAAAACTTCGCGCCCGGTGCTCTTGGGCCCGGTGGCCCGGAAGAACGGGTCGCTGAGCAGCGCTTGCAGCAGCGTCGGTTCGACCTGGCCCCTGGCCGCCCATTGGCCGTTGCGATCATAGCTCTCGCCGCGCTGGTCATGGATCCAGGCATCTAGCAGCACATTGCCGGGACCGCAGTCGAAGCCTGAGACGGGTTTGCCTTGTTCGATCAGGCTCAGATTGCTGAAGCCGCCGATATTCAGCACGGCACGATTGCCACGGCGTTCTGCGAACAGCGCTTCATGGAAGGCTGGAACCAGCGGGGCGCCTTGGCCGCCGGCCGCCACGTCGCGCCGACGGAAGTCGCTGACCACGCTGATGCCTGTCAGCTCCGCCAGCAGCGCCGGATTGCCGATTTGCACGGTAAAGCCGCGAGAGGGTTCGTGGCGGATGGTCTGACCATGGCTGCCGATGGCACGAATCGCTTCTGGCATCAATAACCGCTGTGCGAGGAGAGTTCTGATGCCTTGGGCGGCGAGCGTCGCCCAATTGTGTTCGGCGATCGCGGCCCTGGCAATTTCATCCGGCCCGCTGGCGCACAGATCGAGCAGCTCTGTGCGTAGGGCGCTGGGCATGGGGATGTAGTGAGTTGCCAGTAGTTTGATCCGTGTACTCAGCTCGACCAGCGCGATATCCAGCCCATCCAGGCTGGTGCCGGACATCACGCCGATATAGAGCGTCATGGGTCAGCGCTTGGTTGAAGCGAGCTTGATGGGCTTTTCCTGGTCCATGCGCGCCATCAGCGGCTGGCTCTGGGCCAGGAAGCGCGCACGCTCGGACTTGGCAATCGGGTCGGCCATGGGCAGTTTCTGGCCCAGCGGATCGACGTGGACGCCGTTGACCTGGAATTCATAGTGCAAGTGCGGACCGGTGGAAAGGCCGGTGGTGCCAATATAGCCGATCACCTGGCCTTGCTTGACGTTGCTGCCGGTTTGAATACCCCTGGCGAAGCCCTGCATGTGACCGTAGAGCGTGCGGTAAGTGTTGCCGTGCTGGATGATCACGGTGTTGCCGTAGCCCCCGCGGCGACCTGCCAATAGCACCTTGCCATCGCCTGCTGCTTTAATAGGGGTGCCGCGCGGGGCTGCATAGTCGACGCCTTTGTGGGCGCGGATCTTGTTCAGGATCGGGTGTTTGCGCCCCATGGAGAAGCGCGAGCTGATACGTGCGAAATCCACCGGTGTACGAATGAAGGCCTTGCGCATGCTGTTACCGTCAGCCGTGTAGTAGCTGCTGGCGCCTTGTTTGTTGGTGTAGCGCACCGCGGTGTAGGTCTTGCCGCGGTTAGTAAAGCGGGCGGAAAGGATATTGCCGGTGCCGACGGTCTTGCCATTGACCACCTTCTGCTCGTAGATCACCTCGAATTCGTCGCCTGGGCGGATGTCCTGGGCGAAGTCGATGTCATAGCCGAACACATTGGCCATTTCCCGGGTCAGGCTGTGGGGCATGCCTGCGCGCTGGGCCGAAAGGGACAGGGAGCTGTTGATGACGCCATGGACATAAGCCGACTGTACAGTGGGCATGATGACCACGCGATTGAAAGTAAAGCCTTTTGGGCCCTTGGTCAGGGTGATGCTTTCCAGGTTGCTGACTTTGCTGTGCAGGTTGTTCAGTTGGCCATCAGGGCTCAGTTCGAACTCGAGTTTCTGGCCGTGCTTGAGCTGGGAGAACTGCTTGGCTTGTTTATCGCTGGCCAGGACCTCATGTACTGAAGCAGCCGGCAGGCCGACCTTCTCGAACAGCGTGGAGAGTGTATCGCCGCGGGCCACGATGACCTCCCGGTGGCCGGGGGCTTTTTTCTCTTCGGGGGCTGGCGTCGCCTCGGTCTGGGCGGTGTCCTGAGTGTCTTCGGCACCGTTAGCGATCTGCGCGAAGGGCGATGGATTGCCTTCATTTGTGGCTGGATCGAGTTCTACAGCGTCATTGTCTTGTGCCAGTTGAGCAGCAGGACTTTCCAGTTCAAGGCTCAGGGTGGTCTTTTTTGCTTCCACATCGCTGGAAGGGAATACCAGCAGTGCCAGGCTGAGGAGGGCGGCGATACCACTGGCGGCTAGCAGGTGGGTCTTCGGATAAAGCGGCGGTGCTTTAGACGGCTTGGTGGTCATAGGTAATTTGACTTTGAAGAAGATGAATTGGAAAAGATGAATGACATGATGAAGATGAAATAACTGTATAAAATATAACCAAAACATCTTTGAAGCAAGTCTGTCATGTCCCGGCCAGCAGAACCTTGGCCGTGCGCCGGGCAAAACTTGTATTTGGGCGGCGATCTTGTATGGTTGGTTCCCTTTGAATTTGAGCCTTGCAGGTTGGTTATGAAGTCGGTTGAAGAGCAGCTAGCGCTGATCAAGCGTGGTGCGGAAGAGATATTGGTCGAGTCGGAACTGGTCGAGAAGCTCAAGCGCGGCCAGCCGCTGCGTATCAAGGCTGGTTTCGATCCGACGGCGCCGGACCTGCACTTGGGGCATACGGTGCTGATCAACAAGCTGCGCCAGCTCCAGGAGTTGGGTCATCAGGTCATCTTCCTGATTGGCGATTTCACCGGAATGATTGGTGATCCAAGTGGCAAGAGCGCAACGCGTCCGCCGTTGACGCGAGAGCAAGTGCTCGATAATGCCGAGACCTACAAGGCTCAGGTCTTCAAGATTCTCGACCCGGCCAAGACTGAGGTGGCGTTCAACTCCACCTGGATGGACCAGATGGGGCCGGCGGACTTCATTCGCTTGACTTCGCAGTACACCGTAGCGCGCATGCTCGAGCGTGACGACTTCGACAAGCGCTATACCACCAACCAGCCAATCGCGATCCATGAGTTCCTCTATCCGTTGGTGCAAGGATATGACTCCGTTGCGTTGCGCGCCGATGTTGAGCTGGGAGGCACCGACCAGAAATTCAATCTGCTGATGGGGCGTGAGTTGCAACGTGCCTATGGGCAGGAGGCGCAATGCATTCTCACTATGCCGTTGCTCGAAGGTCTGGACGGCGTGAAGAAGATGTCCAAGTCCCTGGGTAACTACGTCGGTATCCAGGAGGCTCCGGGGGTGATGTACGGCAAACTGGTGTCCATTCCCGATGCGCTGATGTGGCGCTACTTCGAGCTGCTGAGCTTTCGGTCGATGGATGAAATCAACCGGTTTCGCCAAGATGTCGAGGCGGGTGCGAATCCGCGTGATATCAAGATCAAGCTGGCGGAAGAAATCGTTGCGCGGTTCCATGGCGAGGAAGCTGCCGCCAATGCTCACCGTGGTGCCGGCAATCGGATGAAGGATGGCGAACTGCCGGATGATCTGCCGGAGATTGAGTTGATGGCGGCTGAAGACATGCCAATCGCCGCGATCCTCAATAAAGCGGGTCTGGTGAAGAATTCGGCGGTCGCTCGCGATCTGCTAGGGTCGGGGGGGGTGCGTATAGATGGTGAGGTTGTTGATCGCACCTTTATATACAAGCTGGGTGCTACCCATGTTTGTCAGGCCGGGAAGAAAGCATTTGCGCGCATTACGCTGAAATCCGAATAAACCTGAAAATAGCCCTTGACGGCGAATTCCATGGGCCTATAATTCGCCCCACTTCCGACGCGGTCGAAACGAAAAACTCCTTTTCATTCAGTGAGTTAAGTAGATTTAGATCGATGCGGTCTTCAGTTCATCGAAGCCCGGAAGCGCTGTAAAAGAGGTGTTGACAGCAGCGTGTAACGCTGTAGAATTCGCCTCCCGCTGATGAGAGATCGACAGCGCAAGTGGTTGAAGTTGAAGCGTTTTTTGAACGAAAAGCGTTGAAAACTTCTCAAATAATCACTTGACAGTAACTGGCGCTGCTGTAGAATGC
>NZ_CP014135.1:199607-221192 GCF_001543125.1 Pseudomonas agarici
ATAAGTGGCAGCCGGTTTAATCACGCAAGGGGTGATGCCCGGACGCATACGACGCAGCGGGCGAGTGAAATCGATCAGTTGCTGCCGCATAAATGGCAACTGGATTAAATACTTCAGGCGGCATGCCCGCATGCATGCCTTAAAAGCTATATGGCTTAAGCTCTGCGAGCTGGGACAGCAGGATTAGATGCTCCACTGTTTTTAATTTCTCAACATGATCAAGAGATGCCGATCCGCCAAGCATTAACGCTGGAACAAAGCCATACATTTCATCATGGCGCAGCGTGCCGAGCTTTCTTCTTGCCTGGCTAAACAAATCTTCTACATCGTTAGAGTCCACTTTTCTAGACACGATAAAGTCTTGAAGCTTACGATCCATTTGTTCGGGGGCGGGTTCAAAATTATGGATTACGCATCTAGAAAAGATGCTGGTTATCTTCAGTGAAAATCCCGTTTTCTCGCCCCACAGGTATACGTCACCAAAAGCACCACGTGCAATCAGGTGGTAAGTGTCGCGCTTTTCAAGTTCCGTCCCCTCAATCCAGGAAGCCACCACTCCCTCGTACTCCTGCGGGTTCACTATCCAAAAAATCCCGTCACCGTATCCGCACCAGCCGTGCTCAGTCCAGTATTCCAAAAGCTGATTAGGCAGTTTGCCCCTATAGCGCTCGATACTTGACATCGGGACGTCCTGGCGATCGACAGGGCCACCAAACTTCTCTAGAAACCTAGCAAATACCTTGTCCACGGATGCCTCCTTCAGCACTTATGTAATTTAACGTTAAGGAAAGTTGAGCCTCGCAGGGATTCTGGCACTTTCTCAGCAGCTGCTTTGAGGTTTTGAATTTTTGGTCTCCACTGAGGCCCAATGCTGGAGTTAACCTGTCGGTCACCGAAACCGCCGATGATATCCTTGCCACCAGCACTCAGATCGGGGTTGTGCAGTCCAGCAAGGTTTGCCATCGTTTCCTTGGCTTTTTTAATTGCAGCTTCCTCCGCTTCGAGTACATCCAAGTCTGGAAAATCATTCTGAAAACGCTCTTCCAATTGATCTTGCAGATCCTTGCGAGCCGTTCTGGCAGCCGCCGGACTGCGCTTCACCGGATTAGCAATATTCTCTAAATACTCATCAACCGTCAGCCGATTCAGCCCGTCCTCCTGCCCCTTCAATTGCCGCTCGAACTCTCCGACTTTAGAGGCCGGCATCTTGTCTGCCTTGAAGCATTCGACGTCATGGCGCGGCATAGTATTTGGCTTTCCCTTGGGCGGCTCTTTGTCTTTTCCAGATGGGCTGTTCGGTGGTGGTGGTTCCTGCGGCCCAAGTGCGCCTCTGCGAGGCTCTGTCGCTTGTAGGTCAGGATGTTTTTTCAATGCTTCTTCGTGCTTGAGCATCCACTGGCCAAGCTTTGCACCTCGCTCGCTGCCTCGCATTTCGGTTGCGAGCACCCTTGCGTTTCCACGACCTCGCGTCAGATAAGCAACGATTGCGCTTAGCAGGAGAATCACTACGGCCTCATGAGAGCGTGCAATATCCCACGCACCTTGTTGTGCTGCCATGCTGTCGTCGGAAAAGGAAATCAACGGATTATCGGTTCGCTCTCGAGGGCCGTTCCAAGCGGTGGAAACCCCACGAATGTAGCCCGTAGCTATCGGCTTAAGGCCTTCTGTGAAGAACTCAGCAATCGAGGCCAGCCCCAGTACACCAAGAATCCACGTTCCCGCCTGCACTCCGACCACGGCTCCTGCTGTTGCGCCTGGGAACGCGCCGATGCCGCCTGCAAGTAATCCGATCCCTCCACCTATCGTGGCGCCAGTTAACGCACTGCCGATAATGATCATGGCCATATCGACCACTGCACTAATCATCTCATCAAGGATGCTTCGAATATCAAGGTCAGAAAAGCGCTTCAGGATGCTGTTGGCTGCCTCTTTTTCGCCCAAATCACACGCTCGGCGGACACATCTGACCCGGCGATAAATCAGATCGATACTAGGTACATTCATGGAGCTGGGTGGGCTGAGAGGATTCATGCCCTTTCCGCGTTCCCCTAGGCCACGCTTACTAAATAGGCGTTCGGCATAAGCCTCGATATCGAGCCAACTGGGGATCCTTGTCCATAAAGGCATTCATCGCTCCTGCGCTCGGGGGAGAATTGGGAAAGCTAAACTTTGTGCCATGCTCTGTCAAAAGTGATTTCAAGGGATCCAAACCTTTAAGGCAGCGGCAGTCGAAAGGCTTGTGCTAGATGATTACCACTCTCCTGAGGTTCAGGCAGGGCGACGCAGAGTCAGGATACCCACGTCGGACGTCTACAAATTTACCTGCTAGATGACTTCGCCAGACGCATATCCACCAGGACCTTCAAGAGCTGTTCAAGCGCATGTGCTACAACGCGCTGGTGGGCAACAGTGACGACCACCCGCGCAACCACGCCATTATCTGGACCGCAGGCCAATGGCGCCTCTCGCCCATGTATGACGTACTTCCCATCCTCGATGAAGGCCCGGCCCAGGCACTGGCCATGGCCGTTGGTCGCGAGGGTACCCAGATCAGCCGCCGCAACCTGCTCAGCCATCATGAGCACTTCGCCCTTTCACGCGAACACGCTGAACAGGTGCTGGATGAAAGTGATCGGCTGGGAGCAGGCATTGAAGGAATACTACGGCCAGTGGCTGCAAGGGATAGATCTGCGGATGGCGCAGGAGGCCACCAGCGCCGCACGGATGCGCTAGTGGCTGTGGTTAGTTCTATTAGTCAATTTCGCCGCCACAAGCCGCGAAACCCTTGCGGGTACCCACCATAATCAGAAGTCGAAAAACACCGTCTCGCCTTCGCCCTGGATACGAATATCAAAACGGTAAGCCCGCTTGCCGTTCACTTCGCAGCGCTGGGCAATCAGGGTTTCCCGGCGTTGCGGTTGCTCGATCAGGTTGATCACCGGGCATTTCGCGTTAGCCTCGGCCTCATCGGAAAAGTACAAGCGGGTCTGCAGATGGATATTGATCCCTCGGGCAAACAGCGAGACATTGATATGCGGCGCCATCGGCACGCCGGCTGCGTTGTTCACCACCCCAGGCTTGATGGTTGCCAGCGTCCACTCTCCCGCATCGAAGGTGGTCGCTGTGCGACCAAAGCTGTTGAAGGCTTTCTCGGCATCGAAGGCCGTGTCGTAGATACCTTCGTGATTGGCCTGCCAGAACTCCAGAAAGGAGTCGCGCACCAAGTGGCCATTACCGTCATAGACATTGCCGAGCAACAGGATATGTTCGCCGGGGGCACCGGGCTTGGCCATTTCGTTCCAGATTTCCTCCGGGCGGCGCGGGTTGCCAGCCGCCGCCAGCGCCAGGCCGATATGCACGTAGGGACCGGCGGTCTGCGACGGGGTTTCGGCGAGCAATTGAACAGGCATGGTCGGTCTCCTCAGCAGTTTTCGAAGTGGGTCTTGCGCTGGCCGCGCAGCACGATGTCAAATCGATACGCCAGGCAATCCATCGGATTGGCGTTGCCCATGTCGAGCCGGGCAATCAGGCTCTGCACCGCTTCGACATGGGCGATCGATTTGACGATGGGGCACATCGGGATCAACGGATCGCCTTCGAAATACAATTGAGTGATCAATCGCGTGGCAATTGACGGGCCGCTAATGGACACGTGGATATGGGCTGGACGCCAGTCGTTCGGACCATTGCGCCACGGGTAAGGTCCAGGCTTGACGGTGCGGAAGCTGTAGTAACCATCACGGTCGGTCAGTGTCCGGCCAACGCCGCCAAAGTTCGCGTCCAGGGGCGCCAGATACCGGTCATTCTTGTGCCGATAACGTCCGCCAGCATTGGCCTGCCAGATTTCCACCAGGGTATGGGGAATCGGCTGGCCATATTGGTCGCAGACCCGGCCAGCAACAATGATGCGCTCGCCCATCGGCAAGCCGCCATGGTTGAAATTGAGCAGCAGGTCGTTATCAAAATGACCGAATTTCAGGTGGGAAAAGTCAGGGCCGGTGCTTTCACTGACCGATTGCGGGATGCTTACCAGTGCCTGACGTGGCGAGCGGGCAATGGACGTCTTGTAATCAGGGGTCAAGGCTTTGGGGTGCCAATTGCGGTCACGGATAACAAAACGACTGTTGTCTGCTTCAGACATGTCGATCTCCTGTTGTTTTTTTGAGGCCATTAGGCATGAATCACGTGCTGAAAGCGTGCCCCAATAGAGACCCATTAGCTATTGAAAAGCCGGGCCTCAGGCATAACTAAATGGTTATGGATAAAGCCCCTTATGGTACGCCTGCCCTACTTCCCGCAGCATCTCCATCGACCATTGTGCCGCCAATGACAACGGCAGGCTGGCATTGCTCGAAATGCCCACCGAACCACCCGGCTCGCGCTGGCCCAGATCGATTTCGCGCAGCTCGCCACACGCCAGGTCCAGGCGCACGGCATCCAGCGGCGCGATCCACAGCGCCTCACTGGACAGCACATAGCGCCGGCTCAAAGCCACCGACAGGGTTTCCAGGCGCTGGCGCGACGGGCGGATACCGCACTGCACGAACAGACTGTCGGCAAACTTGCGGATGGTGGTACCCGCCAGGGGCAGGACAAGGGGGAAGTTCTCCACGGCACTGTGGTCCAGCGAAGCGTTCAACAACGGATGATCGGGCCGCGCCACCAGGGTCATGGATTCGCTGTACAGGTGCTCGAAGGTCAGCCCCTGGATCTCCGGGCTGTCGGTCATGCGACCGACCACCAGATCGACATCGCCGACCCGCAACTGCGAGAGCAGATAGGCACTCGGCCCAGTCACTACGCTGACCACCAACGCCGGATGCCGTTCGTGCAACCGCCGCACCACCTCCGGCATCAACAGGCTTTCCACGGTCGACAACACCCCGAGTCGCACCACACCCGCGGCGTACTCGCCCTCGCGCAAGGCCCGCACTCCTTCACGCAGGGTCTGTACCGAAGGCCCGGCGTAACGCAGGAAGGCTACCCCAGCCTCGGTCAGACTGATGCCGCTTTTACCGCGCACGAACAAACGGCTCTCCAGCAGGGCCTCCAGCTCCTTGAGGGTCTTCGACATCGCCGGCTGGCTCACTGCCAAGATATCCGCGGCCCGCGCCAGACTGCTCTGGCGAGCCATTTCGAGAAAACACACGAGGTGACGAAATTTGATACGGGTGTCGATATTCACGAGATGGCGGCTCCAGTGTGGATCGGGACAAGCACAATTGTGTCCTATATTCGTTACCAGCGGCGGCCCCTGAACCAAATCCCCAGGCCGACTTCTATTTTCATGGTCAGACGACCGGACTGGCGGCTAGTACGCCCAGCAACAACACTCATCTGCACCACAAACAGAGGATTCCCACATGCTTTGGAAAAAAGGACGGCGCAGCGACAACGTGGTGGATGCTCGTGACGACAACAATGCCGGCGGTGGCGGATCGCGCTTCGGCGGCAAGGGCTTGAGCCTGACCGCCGTGGTGCTGATCGTGGGCATTGGCTTGCTCACCGGCCAGGACCCGATGCAGATTCTCGGACAGCTCAGCGGGCAATTGACCGAACAGCAATCGGCGCCCATCAGCCCGCAAACCCGACAGTCACCGCCGATCAACGACGAGCAGGCGGACTTCGTCCGGGCCATTCTCGGTGATACCGAAGACACCTGGGGCCAGATCTTCCAGCAGGCCGGACGCCAATACCAAGAGCCGATACTGCTGCTGTTCCGCGGTCGAGTCAGCTCCGCCTGTGGCCTGGCCTCTTCGGCCACCGGACCGTTCTATTGCCCGGCGGACCGACGGGTCTACCTGGACCTGGATTTCTTCCGCGAAATGTCCCAACGCTTCCAGGCCGCCGGGGACTTTGCCCGCTCCTACGTGATCGCGCATGAAGTCGGTCATCACGTGCAGACCCTGCTTGGGGTTTCCGCCAAAATGCAAGCCGCTCGCCAACAAGGACGCAAAATGGCGGGCGACAGCGGCCTGCTGGTACGCCAGGAACTACAGGCCGACTGCCTGGCCGGTGTCTGGGCCTGGCACGCGCAAAAGCGCCTGAACTGGCTGGAACCCGGCGATATCGAAGCAGCCTTGAAGGCCGCCAATGCCATCGGTGACGATCGCCTCCAGCAGCAGGGCCAGGGGCGTGTAGTGCCGGACTCCTTCACTCACGGCACCTCTGCTCAACGGGTGCGCTGGTTCAAGACCGGCTTCGCCCAAGGGCAACTCAACCAATGCGATACCTTCGCCGCCAAGAGCCTGTGAACCAACAAAAACACGCTTTGGCTCGTTGTTGCGCGGTGATCGAACCGCCCGGCATTGGGCATAACGGCGACGGCGTACCGACGTCGCCACGGGGGACCTCAAGCCGACAGCAATTGCCGCAACGCCAGGCAATCCTCGGCATGCCAATCCGTCAGCTCCGGCCACGGGTTATCCGGCAGATTAACCAATACGGTCCGTGCTCCCGCCGCCCTTGCGCAATCCAGGTCAAAGCGGTAATCACCAACCATCACCATCTCGGCGGGCGTAACGCCCCAGGCTGCGGCCAATTTCAACAAACCACCCGGATGAGGCTTGGGCGGCGCGTCATCGCGCCCCAGCACATCCGCCTCGGCAAAACAGTCGGCCAGGCCGATGGCCTTTAGCGTTACATGCGCCAGCTCGCGGGCATTGCGCGTCAGAATACCCAGGCGATAACCCCGCCCGGCCAACTCGCGCACCAACTCCACCGCACCGATCGCCGCCTGCGAGCCCAAGGCCAGATCTCGCTCATGCGCCAGCAACCAGGCCTGCTTGGCCGCCGCTTCGTCGCTCGGTAACGCCGCCAGGTGCATCAGGATGTCGTCTTGCGGCGGAATCGACAGCGCCGCGCGAATGGCGGCAAAATCATGCACGGCAATGGTCAAGGTGCCATCCATGTCGAATACCCAGTGACGAACCTCGGACAGACTCATGACCAATCCTTGCGATGGCGGATCAGACCTTCCTGGGTGACCGATGCCACCAGCACGCCAGCCCGGTTGTACACGCTGCCCCGGGAAAAACCACGGGAGTTACCGGCCCAGGGGCTGTCCATCGCATACAGCAGCCAGTCATCGGCACGCAGCTCGGCATGGAACCACAGAGCATGGTCGAGGCTGGCCACCTGCATATCCTTCTGCCACACCGACTTGCCATGGGGCAGCAACGAGGTGGTCAGCAGATCGAAGTCGGACGCATAGGCCAGCAGGTACTTGTGCAGCGCCGGTGAGTCGGCCAGCGTACCGTCGGCGCGGAACCAGACGTACTTGATCGGATCCGAGGGCTGTGGGTTGTAGGGGTCTTTCTCAGTCACCGGGCGCACTTCGATCGGCTTGGGGCACAGCAACTTGTCACGTATGTGTTCGGGGATCAGGTGGGCGCGTTGGCGGATCATTTCCAGCTCCGAAGGCAAGTTCTCCGGCCCCGCCACTTGCGGCATGCTGCTCTGGTGCTCGAAGCCCTGTTCGTCGTACTGGAACGAGGCACTGCAGGTAAAAATCGGCTGGCCCTTCTGGATCGCCGTCACCCGGCGGGTACTGAAGCTACCGCCATCGCGCACGCGGTCAACCGAATACACGACCGGCAAACCGGCATCCCCAGGCCGTAGGAAATAACCATGCAGAGAATGCACATGGCGAGCCGCCTCGACGGTTTGGCTCGCCGCCGACAGCGACTGGCCCAACACCTGGCCGCCAAACAACTGGCGAAAACCCAGGTCCTGGCTGCGCCCGCGAAAGAGGTTTTCCTCGATGGGCTCCAGGGTCAGCAAGTCGACCAGATTTTCCAGTACTTGGCTCATTCAAACGCTCCTCACACAGGGCGACACGGTTCACTTAAAGGCAACATCAAGCCATCCGTGCTTGTGGTGGCAGAGCCTTGAACAACTCGCCACAGGCCTTGAATGATACTCCGTTTGCCCTCCTCGGCGGTGCAGCGGATCGGCCAACCTCAAGGGGTTATCCGTGCAGGGTTTCCAGCCACTGGTCGCGGCTGATGCGGTACAGCACGTGCTTGCGCAGCGGATGGTCGCCGGCCAGCTTCGGATGTTCGAAATCCGCCGCGGGGTCGTACTGCATGCCGATGGCCTGCATGACTTTTTGCGAAGGGGTATTGGGCTCCGTGGTAAAGGCCACCACCTCCTCCAGCGCCAGCCGCTCGAAACCGCAGCGCAAGGAAGTCCACGCGGCCTCGCTGGCGTAGCCCAGCCCCCAGTGTTCGCGAGCCAGGCGCCAGCCCATTTCCACCGCCGGAGTGAAGGCCGCCTCGAAGTTCACGTGAGCCAGCCCGGTCAAGCCGATAAAGGCACCATTGTCCTTACGCTCCAAGGCCCACAGGCCGAAACCATGCTCGGCGAAATGCCCGCGAATCCGCCCGATCAGCGCGGCACTCTCCAGGCGACTCAGGGCGACCGGGAAATATCGCATCACTTGAGGATCGGCGCACATCCGGGCAAATTCCGCCAGGTCATCATCGCGCCACTGGCGCAGCAGCAGGCGCGCGCTCTCAAGTTCCAGTATCGGCTCCATCAATCCCCCTCAGGATTCCTCGCAAAGCTGTTTCCCTGCTCGTCAGTGTATCGCGCTGATAAGATCCTTCGCTCATTTCCCACACGAATTCGCCATGCCGTTGCCTTTGATCTACCACGATGACTACAGCCCCAAGTTTCCGGCGGAACATCGCTTCCCCATGGACAAGTTCCGCCTGCTGCGCGATCACCTGGTGAACAGCGGCCTGACCCGCGACGCGGAGCTGCTGCGCTCGCAGATCTGTCCCGTGGATATCCTCGCCCTGGCCCATGACCGTGGCTATATCGAGCGCTACCTGGCTGGGGAGTTGTCCCGCGAAGACCAGCGCCGCCTAGGCCTGCCCAGGAGCCCAGCCCTGGCCCAGCGCACCGTGCGCGCGGTCGGTGGCTCGCTGCTGGACGCCGAGCAGGCCCTGGAGCACGGCCTGGCCTGTCACCTGGCCGGCGGCACCCACCATGCCCACCACGATCACCCGGCAGGATTCTGCCGTTATGCTTACCAAATTATGTAAACAAACCTTATTAGACGAGAAAAAGTAGTGCCCTTGGAAAATTTATGTTTCTAAAATTGGAAATAAATAATCGACATTCAACGAGATGTTTACAAACTTAGAAGTCGCCCCAGTGCCCTCAGATACAACTGAATCGCCTTTCCTCGACGCCCTATCTTTAGTGGATTATTTAGACGCAAAAAAAGCCCATCGGATGATGGGCTTCTCTTTCGAGTGTCTCCGAGAGAAGGCTTTCGCCCTCGAACCTCAGAGCTAGCCTTTAAATCTTATTGCTTAGGATAGGTCTAGCCAATTTTTGCCGTTGAGTTTTGGCTTCAAGCCTACTCTTAAGGCATGGCACCGACTCACTTGGGCTGGAAATATCTTTGTGGTTGAGGCGAGGATGAGGGGCGGTGAGCCGTGACCAAGACAATGCGCAAATATTACGTTTTTGCCTATTCCTTATCTTGAGGGGGAACGGTGTCCTGCTTTCATGGGGCTCGTTCAGCCCATTTTGCTTTCATGCCCCCGCATCTAATCCACAGCACATTGCCCTCGGGCGGAACAACACAAATTTTTCGAACTCTCCGCATGCTCACGTTAACAATTTAAAAATCATCCCAACCCCAATACTCAAAAACAAGCAATTGATATTTTGTAACAACATTTTTCTTTGACGATCAATTTCTTGAGAAACCCACAACCTTACACAGAAAAACACCTAAAAAGTTGTCGTCGACACATACTACTTTAGCTATAGAAAGTATTGACTTTTGACAAATTTTATTATCTAACATAACTTTCTGGAAACCCTGTTAATATTTGACTCTCACATTGTTACAATCGCGTGATAACAAGAACACTCGCGAAGGGTGTCGAGTTTAACATTATGGAAATTTCTATCGAATTCCCATGAAAAAAACAGCGACTTGTATTAGACTTCCATCGCATCTAATTATAAATATGTTGGATCTCTCTAAAACTCTATCATTTGCTTATTACGCACTGCACGCGGCAGTTGAGACCGCGCTTTTTTTGTAAAAGGATCAATAAAATGCCTGATAAAACAACGCGCCTGACCATCCTCATCGACTACCCAACCAAGCGGCGGCTGGAGTCCCTTTCTGAGGAAGTTGACCTTACTATTTCCCAGGTCATTCGCAAGCTTATTCGCGATCACCTTCGACAATATGAAAGTAAAATCGCTTCTCCTGTACAAGAACCGGACCGGGAAGATTCTTCACTGTATTCTTGATATACGAATGGACTTGTTGCCTTTATCACAAATAACTTGGCCGGCGGCCGGACCTGAACTTGATTGATACGCGCCCATCACCTCAATATATAACCGCCCTCGCCAAGTATTTGACTCATGGAGATTCAATCCTGTGAAACAACAATTACTCGCTTGTCATGCGCTTTTAAAAAAAAACCCTAGTGAATTTACTGTCTCTTCCGACGCCTCACAATCCTGCACTTTATTCTTTTCAATCACTGACACAACACAACGTGCACAGGTTTTTCATATTACAGCTGACAGCTTCGAAAAGGCTTGGCAAGCGGGAGCTCACGAACTGCAACGACGATACGACCAAGGCGTTTCTCAGGGAACGCATAACCCCGAACGTTCGTGGATTCGTGTCGAACGTGCGTTCAACGTGATGCCAATCACCTGGGCTAAACTCAACGAAAGCCTCAAACGCCACAAGCGCAATTACTTCAGGCAAGGCATCGCCTTGGACAGTGATCTGCGAGTGGCAATGACCGAACAGGAACTGAACGCCAACGCCATCCTGTATGGCGGCAGCGACATTGCCCACGCTACCTTGAACCCGAAGAATTTCGCCGCTTACGCCCGGCGCCGGTTTGCTGGAACCCACGCTGCTGACATCCTCGCCGGCCTGACGCCGGAAACCTGTGTATTCGTTTTCAACACCACAGGCGTATTCTGCGCCGAAGATGGCGAGGCCCATACACTGAATGGCAACGGGCTGGAAACCGGCTGGCGCACACTGGGAGCCCTTACCCCAGACTCAGTGCGGGCCTGCATTGACAGTGCATCCAGGTACCTGAGCACACAAGTACAAGACAGCGGACAGTTCATCTACGGCTACTTCCCGTGCTTCGACCGGGCGATCAACACCTACAACACCCTGCGTCACGCCAGCACCACCTACTCAATGATCGAGGCCTGGGCGCTGACCAGTGATCAACACTTGAAAGAGGCTATCGAGCGCTCGCTGGAGCACCTCACTAACGTGCTGATCAAGCCCTACTTGCTGCCGGGTGGCAGCGTGGCGGCCTTCCTCACCGACACCGGCGATGAGATCAAACTGGGCGGCAATGCGGTGTGCCTGCTGGCACTGGTCAAGTACTGCGAGGTCACCGGCACGCGCCACCACCTGCCGCTGCTCGAAGCGCTCGCCAACGGCATAGCCTGGATGCAGGACGCTGAAAGCGGGGCTTTTGTGCATGTACTGCACGCCAAGGACCTGAGCATCAAAGCGCCGTTTCGCATCATTTATTACGACGGCGAAGCCGCTTTCGGCCTGATGCGCCTCTATGGGCTGACCGGCAACGAACGCTGGCTGGCGATAGTCGAAAAAGCCTTCGACTACTTTATCGAGAAAGAACATTGGCGCGAGCATGATCATTGGCTCAGCTACTGCGTGAACGAGTTGACCCGCTACCGCCCCGACGAAAAATACGTTCGCTTTGGCCTGAACAACGTTGCCGGTTATCTGGACTTCGTACAACGGCGCATCACCACCTTCCCGACATTGCTGGAGTTGATGATGGCCGCGCAGCAGATGCTGGCGCGCATCGCCGAGCAACCCGAGCTGCGCCACTTGCTCAACGACATCGACTTGCATGCGTTCTACCGCGCCTTGCACCATCGCGCCCGCTACCTGCTCAATGGTTATTTCTGGCCGGAACTGGCGATGTATTTCGCCAACCCGGCACGCATCGCCGGGGCCTTTTTTATCCGTCACCATGCGTTCAGGGTGCGCATCGACGATGTGGAGCACTACCTTTCCGGGCTGATTGCCTATCACCGTTACCTGCTGGAGGGGGCGCCCCAGGTAGATGCGGTCGAGCATGAAAACCTGCCGGACCGAACCTGGAACGCCCACACACTGGCCCAGGTGACCCTGGGTACCTGGGCCCGCCAGCCGCCGATCGGCTGGTGCGCAACCGGTTTGACGCCGTCCATGCAGCTCTTTAAACCGCAACGAATACTCAGCCGTCCCCCCCCCAGCAAGATTGGCCCGAACGAAGCTCAATCGGCGCAACGCTGGGCCCAGGCCAACCCCGAACGCCGCCCGTCAGCGGTCATGTGTGTGGACCCCGCGCCGTACCTCGATAGCGGCTTACCGGTATTGCAAGTTGCCGATACCGGCGACGCCACGTTGCAAATGGGTCGCCACGCCCGGCGAAACTTCCCCGGGCAGGTGTTCGGCGTAACCGGCAGTTTCGGCAAAACCACAGTGGTCGCGATGCTCGCCCATGCACTGAAGCACTGGGGCGGCGTGGGGCAAACCGAGGCCAACGCCAACCTGCCCCATGGCATTGCCTGGAACCTGGCAAGCATGCCTCACCCGGCAAAGTTCTGGGTGCTGGAAATGGCCGTGGGCCGCATGCCGATCAACTCCGAGCTGGTGCGCCCGCACATTGCCGTGGTCACCGGGATCGCCCCGGCGCACCTGGAATATCACGGTACACTGGAAAACCTTGCACGCAAAAAGAGTGCGATCTTCCGCTCAATGGCGCCCGGTGGGCACGCGGTTCTCAGCCGTGACATGCCGTACTACGAGCTGTTCGCTTCCGCCGCCGAAGCAGCCCGGCTGCACGTAATCAGCTTTGGCGAACACACCGAGGCAGACCTGCGTTTGCTCGATTGCAGCAGTGAGGCCAATCAGGTGAACGTCCGCGCGCGTTGCGCCGGCAAACTGCTGAGCTTCAGCCTGCAGGCACGCGGTCGGCACATGGTGCTCAATGCCCTGACGGTATTGGCGGCGCTGTCTGCGGCTGGGCTTGCAGCCGAAGACGCGTTGCAAGCACTGGGCGCCTTCATGCCGGTGGAAGGTCGTGGCAATACCCTTTCGATAAAATGCGCCGACGGCCACTTTCAGCTGATCAACGACGCCTACAACGCCAACCCCGGCTCCATGGGCGCGGCACTGCGCTCCATGGCCGATCTGCCCATCGCCCCGCGCCACCGCGTGTTGGTACTGGGGGATATGCTCGAACTCGGTGCCGACGCCCAGCGTTACCACCTGGAACTGGCCGACGCGCTGCGTGCGGTGACGCCACGGCATGTGGTGCTGTGCGGTCCGCTGATGCATGAGCTCTATCTTGCGTTGCGCGGCGAGTTGTCGGTGCAGTGGTTCGAGCATGCCAAGGCGTTGACCCAGGCGTTGGCGAAAGAATCAGGCCAGTGGTTTCAGTCCGGCGATTGGGTGATGGTGAAAAGCTCAGGCGGGACGGGGCTCTCGCAGCTGTGTGAGTGGCTGACCACCCACGAACAGACGGCGCTGTCCTAGCCCGCGCAACGGGCGGCGATCTTCAGCCCGATGTCGTTGCGCAATTGATGAAAGGCCTTCGGTACGCCCTGGGCCTTGATCAACTGCGCCGGGTGCCCGGCACGCCTCAGGGCCTGATAAAAACCTTCCTGCAAAACAAACGGCGCGACCTGATCGTCCACGCTGCCGATCACAAACAACTGCCGTAAGGGTGCTACGGCAATGCCATCGACGTGCTGGACAGGGTCATAAGGGTGCAGCAACCCATTGGTATCGCGACCTGGTTTGGAGGGCAGGCCCTTGCTCTGACGAATCATCTGGGCACGCTGTACCAGCGAGAAAGCGCCCGAGGTCATCACCGCGCATTTCACGTCGGTACGGCCCAGGGTCAACAGCGCGGCGGCCGCCGTGGCGCCGCCGCTGTGGCCGAGCAAGACCCACTGCCCGATACCATAACGCGTGCGCAACTCATCCAGTGCCCCATCGAGGGCCATGAATTCCCGCACCTGACGCCGTTGCCCGTGGTCGCCGCTGGAGCCATAAGTACCCGGCCGCGCCACGATCACCACGGGCACGCTAGCACGTTTGCTCAGCGCCCGCGCCTGGGCGGTTTTGGCGGCCTGTGTGTTGCCATTGATCGCCTCGGGTGCGCGGTGCATTTCAGCCGTGCGGTCACCGTGAAACATCACGATCACCACCGGCGCCTGCTTGAGGGCACCGCCGGCGAAGTAACGAATGCACGCCGTACCCTGTGCGAACTCGACCCACAGCGCCGAGTCCGGCTCAGTGCACCTGGCCCGGTCGGCGGGCGTACTCCAGCGCAACGGCGTGGTAGCGTCATCCAAAGCCTGTGCCCACGGCGAACAAGCCAGGGCCAACCCGAGCAGCGCCCAGGTACCGAGCTTTTTGCCCATCGCCACCCCCTCCCCTAGCGCTCGCGCAACGCCTCGCGCGCGCGGTTCATGGGTTTGATCAGGTAGTCGAGCACAGTTTTCTGGCCGGTCTTGATGTCTACCGAGGCGATCATCCCCGGCACAATCGAGAACGACTTGCCGGCCTTGTTTTTCAAGGTGTCGGCATCGGTGCGGATGAACACGCGATAGTAGAAAACCTCCGGCTTGACCTCGTCCTGAATGGTGTCAGGCGAAATGGTCACCACCTTGCCGTCCATCCCGCCATAAATCGCGTAGTCATAGGCGGTGATCTTAACCTTGGCCACTTGGTCGGGATGGATGAAGGCGATGTCCCTTGGCGAGATGCGCGCCTCGATCAGCAACTGTTCATCCAGCGGCACGATCTGCATCAGGCGACCATTGGGCGGGATGATCCCGCCAATGGTGGTCACCTCGATGCCCTTGACGATACCGCGTACCGGCGAGCGCAGGGTCAGGCGGGTGACCGAATCGGAACGCCCGCGCATGATCGACGACAGGGTCTCGACATCTGCGTTGGCCTTGGCCAGGTCTTCACCGGCGCGCACCATGTAATCGGAGCGAGCCTGGGTCAACTTCAATTCCAGCTCGGCTTTCTGGCGCTTGAGGCGCAGCACCTCAACGTTACTGGCGGCGCCGACCTTTGCCAGGTTCTCGGTAATCTCCAGCTCGCTACGCACCAGCCCCAAGGAAGAACGCACACCGGCCAGGGACTCCTCCAGGCCTTTGCGACGAGTATTGAACAGGTCGGTTTCAGCACTGATCAACGCCGGGTAACGCGCAAGCTCCGCCGGGAAGACCAGCGACTTGCCATTCACTTCTGCCTGCAAGCGCGCCACGCTGGCCAGCGACGCCCGGTACTTGGAAGCACTTTCATCGAAATTGGATTCGGTCTTGGTCGGATCGAGCTTGGCCAGTGTTTGACCGTTCTTGACGATGTCGCCCTCGCCCACATACAGCTCGGTGACGATACCGCCTTCCAGCGACTGAATGATCTGCTCGCGGGACGTGGGAATGACCTTGCCGCTGCCGGTGGACACTTCATCCACTTCAAACACGTAGGCCCACACGCCAAACGCCATCAGCATGACCAACACCCACAGCACCACGCGTGTCGAGCGCAGCACTGTGTTGTCATCGACACCCTCGCGTGCGTGCACGGCGCTTTCGTCTTCGCTGGCGAGCAGGGGAATTCTTTTCGGCTCTCGGGTTTTCACTGGGTGTTCCCCTTGGGTTTGGAAAGCCGGGCAATCGCGTTGTCCTTGCTGTCATCCACAATGATCTGGCCGTTGTCGACCACGATGATGCGGTTCACCAGGCTCAACACACTCATGCGATGGGTGGCGATGATCAGCGTGCGATGGGCGGCCCAGCGGTCCAGGTTGTAGATCAACTGGCGCTCGGTGGCTTCATCAAGGGAAGCGGTGGGCTCGTCGAGCAGCACGATATGCGGCTGGCGAATGATCAGCCGCGACAGCAGCAGCGACTGGCGTTGCCCGCCCGACAGCCCGAGGCCGCCTTCGAGAATCATGTGGTCCATGCCATCGGCAAATTTGCTGATGAAGTCGGCGGCGCCGGTCAGGGTCAGCACCTGGAAGATTTCCTCATCCGACGCATGGGGGGCGCCCATGATCAGGTTGTCACGCAGCGTGCCGTGGAACAACCGCGAGTTTTGCGTCATCAGGCCCACGTCGCGGCGCACATCCGCCGGATCGATATGCCCGAGGGCGACGCCATCCAGGCCGATGCTGCCGGCTTTCAAGTCGAGCATGCCGGCCAGGGCCTGCAACAAGGTGGATTTGCCCGCGCCGTTACGCCCCAGAATCGCAATACGCTCACCCGGCTTGATCTGCAAATCCGTCACGCGCAGGGCCGGCACTGGCGCATCGTCGGCGTATTGGAATGTCGCTTGGTTGAGCACGTAATGCCCTTTGATCACCGGCAGATGCACACGCCTGCTGCCTTCGGCGTGATCCACCGGCAGTTCCATGATGTGGTTCAGGCTTTGCAGCGCCACCTTGGCCTGCTGCCAACGGGTCAGCACCTGGGTGATCTGCGACATCGGCGCCATCATCCGTGAAGCCAGAATGGACGCGGCCACCAGGCTACCAGTGGTCATGTCGCTGTCCATGACCATCGGCGCGCCGAACACCACCACCACGGCAAACACCGAGCCCTGCACATTGTTGCTCCACGCCACCAATTTGTTGGTGAGCATGCGCAGGCGCAGACTGGCGTCGCCGCAGGTCGCGTTGTAGTGGTTCCATTGCTGCTGAAAGCGCTGCTCGGCTTGCAGGGCCTTGATGTCGTCCAGACCCTGCACGGTTTCCACCAACATGGCGCTGCGCAGCGACGCTTCACGCATTGACTCACTGGCCAGCGCCGCGAGTTTCTTCTGCGCCAACAAGCCCGGCACGATCAAAAACAGCACCGCCACCAACGGCACCGCCACCAGCGGCCCGGCGATCAACCAGTAGATCACTAGGAACAGCAGGAAAAACGGCAAATCCGCCAACGCCGTCGCGGTGCTGGAGGTGATCAGCTCACGCAGCTGCTCCAGCTCCTTGAGCTGAGAGATAAACGACCCGGTGGACTTGGGCCGCGCACTGTTGCGCAACCGAATGGCGTGGCCGAACACCAGGTCAGAGACGCGCAGGTCCGCGCGCTTGCCAAGCATGTCGGTGATGCGTACGCGGGTAATGCGCATGATGAAGTCGAACACCAGCGCCAGCATCACGCCGCCAAACAGCACATACAGGGTGGGCATGGATTCGGCCGGGATCACGCGGTCGTACACCTGCATGGAAAACAGCACCCCGGCCAGGCCAAGCACGCTGGTGACCAGTGAGGCGAGCATCACGTAGCCGTAGGGCCGCAGGTCGCGCAGCACAATGCTGCTGAACCAGCTCTTTTGATACGGCTTGATGTAGTCATCGACCCGCGTGTCGCGCACTGCGCCCATGGGCCGCAGGATCACCGCCTTGCACGCATGCTCCAGCAGTTCGCGGCGGCTGAGGCGGCTTTGCAAACCGCCATCGCCGCTGTAGGCGATACCGACGCTATCGTCTTCACCAAGGGCTTCCAGCACGCCGACCTGGCCGTCATCAAATTGCAGCACCAATGGCAACTGGCGCTGCATCAAAATCGACGCAGAAAAGTCGGCGATCACACAGTTCAAGCCGGCCTGGCGCGCCATGCGCCGCACCACGTCTTCTACCGATGTGCTCTCGGTCCACTGCGCCGCGAGCCGCACGCTTTGCGCCGAACACTCCAAGCGGTAATGCCGGGCAACACCCAGAATTGCCTCCAGCCACACCTCATAATCAAATGCCGGCAGCGCGGTGAAAGGCGTCTGGGTTGCACTCAGGTCATCGTCAAGTTTCACAGCTTCATTCATGGCCGAATCTCCACACCCTGCAGGGTGCTGTTGTCCAGATGGAACGCCGTGCGCAGCCCTCCGTTGTTGTACAGGCAATCGATATTCAAGCGACGCAGATCGGCCGCGGTGTTTTCCCGGTCCATGCGCGCCTGGTGGATTTCCTGTTCGGCGTTAAGCAAGTCAAGCAGCGGCCGCGTGCCCAGTTCGAGGTACTGCTGGCGGTAGAGGTCGCGGGTTTCGGAGATGCTGCGTTCACGAAAATCCAGGGTCGAGAGGCGTTGTGACAGGCTCCCGATTTGGTCCCGTGCTTCCAGCAAACCTTGCCGAACCGCCAGGCGCGCAGCGTCGTTGGCTGCCTCGGCGGAACGCAGTGCCTGTTGGGCTGCGGATTTACGCGCCGTGATTGCACCGCCCTGATACAGCGGCATCTTCACGTTGAGAAACACGCCATAGCGGGTGCGATCCCGGCCGTCGGGCAGGTTGCTGTTGTCGTTGTTGTCCAGGTAGCGCGTGATGGACGGGTCCAGCGATACCGTCGGCAGCGCTTCGGCACGCGCCTGCGCGATAAGCGCCAAGGCATCCACGCGCTGGGCCTGGGCGATCAACAGCGTGGGCGTGACCGCCTCATCGGGCACCACCCCCACGCAGGACTGCTCCAGCGGGGCAGGAAATGCACCGGAGACGCTCACCGGTGACTGCGCGCCGAGCAGGCTGCTCAAGGCACTGCGCCAGCGATTGAATTGTGCGCGGTACTGTTGCTGAGTTGCCATCGAAGCTTCCACCCGCGAGCGCGCCTGGATCAGGTCGGAGCGGGTGCTGGCGCCCATGTCGCTGCGTTTTTTGGCCAGCTCGGCAATCGCCGAAATGCCGTCGATCTGCTCACGGGCGAGGGTCACCAGGCGCTGCGAGCGTTGCAGCTCAATCAGCGCAAACGAGGTGTCGCGAGCCACTTGGTCAATCGACAGCAAGATGGCTGCCTGGCTGCCGCTGACCCGCGCCAGAGCGCTGTCCACCGAGCTTGAGACCTTGCCGAAGTCGTAGAGCATCTGCGACGCCGACAACGAAAACGCACGGCTTTGACCATTGCCACTCAGGCCACTGTCGTAACCCGAATTGAAGCCGCCGCTGACTTGTGGGTAATAACCGGAACGGGCGATGTTCACGTTCTCGTTTTGTTGGTAAAGCTGCCCGATCGCCTCGGCGATAGCCGGGTGCCATTCCACCGCCAACTGAACGGCGCGTGTGAGGTCGAGGTTGTTCGGGATGTTGCGTTGCGGTGCCACCGGTGCGCTGACGCCCGTTGGCCCTCCCGGTAAATTCGTGCCCAGGTTGCTGGGGCTGATGATGTTGACGCGTTCTTCGTCGTCCAGAAGTGAAGCGGCCATAACCGGCTCAATCCCTGGCGCGATCATTGCGCCTGCCAGAACCGCGGCAGACAGTTGTGTGGCGAAACTCTGATGCCTCACTGCAATTCACCTGACTGTTGTCAAACCGGATGGGGACAACAACCGCGTGTGGCACCTATGTGCCACACGCGGTTGCTGCGCTACCGTTGGTGATGAGAACCGGGCTTTTCAGCCCGGTCTTTGGGGGTGGCGTTACACCACGTTGATACCGCTTTGCACCCAGAGCTGATGGGTCTGGTCTTCCTGGCTGGTGTAGATCACGTACTCAAGACCGTTCTCCACGTGGGTCACTCCGGTAGACCAGTCGCCGGTCAAGTGCACGCTGTCCTGATCGTCGCCCTGGATCATCAAGCGCTCCGACTCAGGCCCGCTAATGGACACCAGGTCCTCCAGGCTCAGGGTTAGGTCAACTGCGCTGACGTCATTGAGGTCGATGCTGTGCACACCGCTGACTTTGCCGATCAGGTCGGTGAGGTTGATGGCCGCATCGCCACCCTCCCACAGCAACCCGTTCGCACCCACGCCAGACTCGACATGAGTGAAGTCGGTGTCATCGGCCACCACGGCATCGTGGTGGTCAGCCCCAACGTTGGCGCCGTCATCCGCCGCTGCGTCCACCGCACTGTGAGCGGCGGCAAAACCTGCGCCCTCAGTGGCCGGCACACCCGGGTTGGCGTCGTCCCAGACCAGGTCGCGGTCTGGCGAGTCGATGCGGATGTACAGGTCGGCGGTGTCTGACTGCCCGGTTGGCGTGGTGAGCTTGTAGGTGAACTTGTCCACCTGGCCAATCTCATCCAGCGTCAGGCCGGCATGCGGGGTGTAGACGTATTTGCCGTCGGCAAACACCGTCAACGTACCGTGCTCACCCTCGACTTTCGCCCCAGTCTGCCCAGGAATCACATAGACCCCGTTAACCAGCACACTCAACACCGTCAGCGGCGAACCCAGCACATCCGGCCCGGACAGGCTGTTCGCCAACAGATCACCAGTGGCATTGGCCATGTCCCCCGCCACAAACTGCGTGAGGGCGGTGGTGGTCAGTTGCTGTGCAATCGTGATCGCACTCAGCGACAACACCGAGCCGGTCGAACCGGTGACACGATACGAACCGGCATCCAGCCCGGTAAACGTATGCGTCGCCTCAGTCGTGGTCTGCACCGTGGTCCACGTACCGCCAATCAGCTTCTGCAAGTTCACGGTGGTGGTCGGCAACAGCGTAATGCCGGTGGCGCTGACATCGATTTTCAACACGGCTGTGGAATCTGCCGCCACGACGATGACTTGCCCTGTACCCGTGCCGGTACCCAGCGCCGGCAGGTTGTAGGTCAGGGACGGTGCCGTCGTCTCGGTCACCAGGTTGACGATCTCGATCTGCGCGGAGCCCAGGTCATCGTTGGCAACCGTATTGATCACCCCTGGCGCCGATGGATCGGCGTTGTTCCACGTCACGTCCACACTTGGGCTGTCGATGCGCACATACAAGGTGGCCGACGCCGAGCCGCCTGCGCCATTGACCAGGTGATACTCGAAAGCATCCACCTTGCCGATGTTGGCGACATCGCCATTCGGGGTGTACTTGTAGTCGCCGTTGGCAAAGATCGTCAGCTGACCATATTGGCCTTGCAGCACCGTACCAACGGTGGCATCGGCATCGACGAACTCGCCGCCGACTTCGACTTGCACCTTCACCGGCCCGCCATTGCCTGGTACATCCGGTTGACCGCCAACGCCTGGATCGGTGATGACGTTGCCGGAGATTTGCGCACCCGCTTCGCCGGTGAAGTCAGTCAGGCTGTCGTTGGTGACGCTCAACGTGGCCGTCGCACCCGCACCAACACTCACTAGGTTAGGGTCAAGCTTGAGGGTGAAACGATATTGCCCGGCTTCCAGCCCTTCGATCTTGGCGCTGGAGCTTTGGCCGAACAGCCCCAACAGATCGAGCAGGCCCGAACCGTTGCTGCCTTGTTGAACCGGCAACCAGCCACCGGCACCGTCGCTCACTTCCAGAATCGCAGTGAAACCACCACCCAACAGTGAGACAAGATCCGCTTGGGCAAACTGCAGGTTCAGCGTGCCGGTGGAACCTTCGGCTACACCGAACTCCTGCACCTTGGTGTGATCGCCGAGGATGATCCCGCCGACCCCCAGCAGAGTGAACACGCGCATATCGGCCAGGTTGGTGTTCGAGGTGACGGGTTTGATCGTCACTTCGCCGGTGGCGAGGTCGTCGAAGGCTTCTAGGTCGGCGTCGGCATCGGCATCGGCATCCGCATCCGCATCCGCATCCGCATCGGCGTCCGCATCAGCATCAGCATC
>NZ_CP014135.1:221649-221770 GCF_001543125.1 Pseudomonas agarici
TCAGCATCAGCATCAGCATCGGAGTCCGCATCAGCATCCGCATCGGCATCGGCATCGGCGTCCGCGTCGGCGTCCGCATCAGCGTCAGCGTCAGCGTCAGCGTCAGCATCGGCATCGGCAT
>NZ_CP014135.1:221870-224313 GCF_001543125.1 Pseudomonas agarici
GCAGGTAGGGGTTTTGTTTTTTTGCGCGAAAATTTGAGCGGGAGCTTTGGGCGGGGCGTGGTTACAGATCTTCCATGGCTGGCAGGTCGTCTCCTGTAGTATGCAAGGCTCCGGCTCATGGCTATCATGCGTGCCTCATTGTGAGGCGAGATCTGCATGCTGACGTTGTTAAAACTCCTGAAAGATGGCCGGTTTCACTCTGGAGAGGCGCTCGGGGCAGCGTTGGGCATCAGTCGCAGCGCTGTCTGGAAGCAGCTTCAGCAGCTGGAGGTTGAACTGGGGCTGTCGATTCATAAGGTTCGTGGTCGTGGCTATCAATTGGCCTCTCCCCTGATGCTGCTTGATCGGCAAGCAATCGCTGCTGCCAAACCCTCGCCGACCTGGTCGGTACATGTTTATGAATCGATCGATTCGACCAATGCCGAAGCGTTGCGATTGGTCGAGCGCGCTGTGCGTGCACCTTTTGTTGTCGTGGCTGAGCGGCAGACGGCAGGTCGGGGGCGTCGCGGGCGTCAGTGGGTCAGCCCATTCGCCGAAAATATCTATTACAGTTTGTTGCTCAGGGTTGATGGAGGAATGCGGCAGCTCGAGGGCTTGAGCCTAGTGGTTGGCCTGGCGGCATTGCAGGTGTTGCGTGAATTGGGGATCCAGGGGGCGGGCCTGAAATGGCCGAACGACGTTCTGGTGGGTAGCAAGAAGATCGCCGGTATCCTGCTGGAACTTGTCGGTGATCCGGCTGATGTCTGTCACGTGGTGCTTGGCATCGGCATCAATGTCAACATGCAAGTCGCCGATCAGGTCGATCAGCAGTGGACATCCGTCAGGCTTGAGACGGGACGCTCGGTGGATCGCAATCAGTTGATCGCATCCCTGAGCGAAAAGCTTCAGTGTTATCTGCGGCGACACCAGGCGTCGGGCTTCGCCACGATCCAGGCGGAGTGGGAGCAGAATCATCTGTGGCAAGGCCGTGAAGTCTCGTTGGTGGCTGGTACGAGCGTTATCGACGGCACTGTGCTGGGTATCGATCAGCAAGGTGCGCTGCGTTTGAGGGTCGGCGGTTTCGAGCAGGTCTTCAGCGGTGGCGAGCTCAGCCTGCGCTTGCGCAATGATTCTTGAGCGGGACTGCGGTAATGTTTCCAGAGCCAGGTGTGTGCCTGATCTGGTAGGTGTCGGTCTGGCAATTGCCGGCCCGTTGAGCTGAGGTCTCTATGCGTTGGTTGTTTCTGTTGTTGTTGGTACTCAATGGTGTTTATTACGTCTGGCATCAACAGGAGGCCCCGCTGAGGGCGAAGGAAGTAACTCCTTTGGCGCTCTATCGTAGTGCGCACCAGGATATCCAGCTGCTGAGCGAGTCGGATAACGCCGGGGCTCGCAAAGCTGCCGCCAGAGGCCAGGAGGCGAACTCCGAATGTCTGTATCTGGGAGGTGTGTCCCGTCAGGATGTCGCGCAGTCGATTCAGCAGCGTTTGCAGGGGATGGATATCAAGGCGCGGGTACAGCGGGTGAATGTTCCGGATTCGACGGGCTTCTGGCTGCGCATCGCACCCGAAAGTCGACATTTGCTGGGCGACGCCGTTCTGCAGAATCTTGCTAAAGAATTCAATGAGTTAAAACATAAAATAATGTTGTGCGAAGGCATTGCAACTGCCGAATAGTTTGCATAGAATGGCGCCCGCTTTGCAGTGAACACCCCTTGAGGGACTCGCTGCAGAGCGTGGTCAACGCAGCTAACCTCATATTTTTAAATGAGAAATTGCTTGACAGAGGTTAGGCGTGATGTAGAATGCGCCTCGATTGGAGGGGTTCCCGAGCGGCCAAAGGGATCAGACTGTAAATCTGACGTCTCAGACTTCGAAGGTTCGAATCCTTCTCCCTCCACCATAATTTCAGCGGAAGCAGCAAACTCCGCGGGTATAGTTTAGTGGTAGAACCTCAGCCTTCCAAGCTGATGATGCGGGTTCGATTCCCGCTACCCGCTCCAAGTTTGCTGTTTATGCAAAATTTTTCGCTCTTGTAGCTCAGTTGGTAGAGCACACCCTTGGTAAGGGTGAGGTCAGCGGTTCAAGTCCGCTCAAGAGCTCCATATAAAACAAGGCAGATATGAAAATATCTGCCTTTGTTCTAATGGTCGATGTAGCTTGCTCAATTCTTCTCCTAAGGGTGATTTCGATGGCTAAGGAAAAGTTCGAACGTAATAAGCCGCACGTCAACGTTGGCACCATTGGTCATGTCGACCATGGTAAGACCACTCTGACTGCTGCGCTGACCCGTGTCTGCTCCGAGGTTTTCGGTTCGGCCAAGGTTGAGTTCGATAAAATCGACAGCGCCCCGGAAGAGAAAGCTCGCGGTATCACCATCAATACTGCTCACGTTGAATATGACTCGGCTGTGCGTCATTACGCTCACGTTGACTGCCCGGGCCACGCCGACTACGTGAAGAACA
>NZ_CP014135.1:224413-289466 GCF_001543125.1 Pseudomonas agarici
CCGTCGGCGCTGGCGTCGTAGCCAAAATCATCGAGTAAGCGTCTCATTGAGATAGCTTCGATGCTTTAAAAAACCCCCGCCTAGCGGGGGTTTTTTATTAGGTTGACACCTATATGGCTCGTCTATAGAATTGCGCCTCCTTTTAACGGGCGTATTGCGCTCGGTGGGAATAGCAGCCGGAGTCTGAAATCCAATGCAAAATCAGCAAATCCGTATCAGGTTGAAGGCTTTTGACCATCGCCTGATCGACCAATCCACCCAGGAAATCGTGGAAACCGCGAAACGTACTGGTGCTCAAGTGCGTGGTCCAATTCCACTGCCTACCCGTAAAGAGCGGTTTACCGTCCTGGTCTCCCCGCACGTCAACAAAGACGCGCGTGACCAATACGAGATCCGTACTCATAAGCGTGTACTGGACATCGTCCAGCCAACGGATAAAACCGTCGATGCGCTGATGAAGCTTGATCTTGCGGCAGGTGTGGAAGTGCAGATCAGCCTCGGCTAAGACTCGGTCTTAGTCGTGTAACGCTCTGAAATGGGCGGCCATAGCGGGTGAAAGCCCCGTACACTCATGAGGTTTACAACATGACTATTGGTGTAGTCGGTCGTAAATGCGGTATGACCCGTATTTTCACCGAAGAAGGTGTCTCCATTCCGGTCACGGTCATTGAGATCGAGCCGAATCGCGTCACCCAGTTCAAGACTGAAGAAACTGATGGCTACCGTGCAGTGCAAGTGACTGTCGGCGAGCGTCGTGCTTCGCGTGTTACAGCCGCTCAAGCTGGCCACTTCGCTAAAGCGAACGTTGCCGCTGGTCGTACCGTAACGGAATTCCGCCTTGCAGAAGGCGAATACCAGGCCGGCGATCTGATCAGCACTGAAATCTTCGCTGCTGGCCAACTGGTCGATGTGACCGGTCAGTCCAAAGGTAAAGGCTTCCAGGGTACGATCAAGCGTTGGAATTTCCGCGGGCAAGATAACACCCACGGTAACTCCGTATCCCACCGCGTTCCAGGCTCTATCGGCCAGTGCCAGACTCCTGGTCGTGTATTCAAGGGCAAGAAAATGTCCGGTCATATGGGCGCTGAGCGCGTGACCGTGCAGTCCCTTGAAGTAGTGCGCGTGGACGCTGAACGCAATCTGTTGTTGGTCAAGGGCGCTGTTCCTGGCGCTACTGGCGGCAACCTGGTTGTACGTCCGGCAGCCAAGGCTCGCGGTTAAGGGGAAGCTGACATGCAATTAAATGTAAATGACGCTCAAGCGATCGAAGTTTCCGAACTGACATTTGGCGGCGAATTCAACGAGACGCTGGTTCACCAAGCAGTCGTGGCCTATATGGCCGGCGGCCGTCAAGGTAGCAAGCAGCAAAAGACCCGTTCCGATGTTTCCGGTGGTGGCAAGCGCCCATGGCGTCAGAAAGGTACTGGCCGTGCTCGTGCCGGTACTATTCGTAGCCCAATCTGGCGCGGCGGCGGTACCACTTTCGCAGCGCGTCCTCAGGATCACTCCCAGAAGCTGAACAAGAAGATGTATCGCGCAGCAATGCGTTCCATCCTTGCTGAGCTGGTGCGTACTGAACGTCTGGTGGTTGTTCAGGATTTCGCTGTTGAAACCCCGAAAACCAAAGATCTGCTGAGCAAACTGGCTGACATGAGTCTGACCGACGTTCTGATCGTGTCTGACGCTGTTGATCAGAATCTGTACCTGGCTGCTCGCAACCTGCCACACGTAGATGTCCGCGACGTACAGGGTTCCGATCCAGTTAGTCTGATCGCATACGACAAGGTGTTGATCACCGTGTCGGCCGTGAAGAAATTCGAGGAGCTGCTGGGATGAACCAGGAACGCGTATTTAAAGTTCTGCTTGGCCCGCACGTTTCCGAGAAGGCTACGGTTCTGGCAGACAAAAAAGGTCAGTTCGTTTTCAAGGTTGCTACTGACGCAACCAAGCTGGAAATCAAGAAGGCCGTCGAAAGCCTGTTCAGCGTGAAAGTAGAGCGTGTGACTACCCTGAACGTTCTGGGTAAAAGCAAGCGCACTGCTCGCGGTCTGGGCAAGCGTAATGACTGGAAGAAGGCGATCATCTCCCTTCAGCCAGGCCAAGATCTCGATTTCAGCAGCAGTGCTGAGTAAGGAAGGGGTGCATCATGGCAATCGTTAAATGCAAACCGACTTCCCCTGGCCGCCGTTTTGTGGTCAAGGTGGTCAATCAGGAGCTGCATAAAGGCGCTCCTCACGCACCGCTGCTCGAGAAAAAGTCGAAGTCTGGTGGTCGTAACAACAATGGCCGCATTACCACTCGTCACATCGGTGGTGGTCATAAGCAGCATTATCGTCTGGTCGACTTCCGTCGTAACGACAAAGATGGCATCGCTGCCACTGTCGAACGTATCGAATACGATCCAAACCGTACTGCTCACATCGCACTGCTGCTGTACGCAGACGGCGAGCGCCGCTACATCATCGCCCCTAAGGGGGTGAGTGCCGGCGACCAGTTGATCGCAGGGGCCCTGGCGCCGATCAAGCCGGGTAACGCTTTGCAGCTGCGTAACATTCCAGTTGGTAGCACCGTACACGGCATCGAATTGAAGCCAGGTAAAGGCGCGCAAATCGCTCGTTCCGCTGGTGCTTCGGCTCAGCTGATCGCTCGTGAAGGCGTGTACGTTACCCTGCGTCTGCGTTCCGGTGAAATGCGTAAAGTCCTGGCTGAATGCCGTGCGACCCTGGGCGAAGTCTCGAACTCCGAGCACAGCCTGCGTTCGCTGGGTAAAGCAGGTGCCAAACGCTGGCGTGGCGTTCGCCCAACCGTTCGTGGTGTTGCCATGAACCCGGTTGACCACCCACATGGTGGTGGTGAAGGTCGTACCTCTGGTGGTCGTCATCCGGTATCGCCGTGGGGCTTCCCGACTAAGGGCGCGAAGACTCGTGGTAATAAGCGTACCGACAAAATGATCGTCCGTCGTCGCAAGTAAATAGAGGGATACGACAGTGCCACGTTCTCTGAAAAAAGGTCCTTTTATTGATCTTCACCTACTGAAGAAGATCGAAGTGGCGGCGGAAAAGAACGATCGCAAACCAGTTAAGACCTGGTCGCGCCGTTCCATGATCCTGCCACAAATGGTCGGTCTGACCATCGCTGTACATAACGGTCGTCAACATGTCCCAGTTCTCGTGAACGAAGACATGGTCGGTCACAAACTAGGCGAGTTTGCCGGTACCCGCACTTATCGTGGGCACGTGGCAGACAAGAAAGCCAAGCGTTAAGGGGTAAGGAACGATGGAAGTAGCCGCTAAGTTGTCGGGCGCTCGAATCTCCGCCCAGAAAGCCCGCTTGGTCGCCGACCAGATCCGCGGGAAGAAGGTGGGCGAAGCGCTCAACCTGTTGGCTTTTAGCAGTAAGAAAGCCGCCGAGATCATGAAAAAAGTGCTGGAGTCGGCCGTAGCCAACGCCGAGCATAACGAAGGCGCAGACGTTGATGACCTGAAAGTCAGCACCGTTTTCGTCAACGAAGGGCGTTCGCTGAAGCGCATCATGCCGCGTGCCAAAGGCCGTGCTGATCGCATCGTCAAGCGGTCTTGCCATATCACTGTCAAGGTTGCTGACAAGTAACGGAGTCGAAGAGATGGGTCAGAAAGTACATCCCATTGGCATTCGCCTGGGAATCGTCAAGGAGCACACCTCCGTCTGGTACGCAGACGGTCGGACTTATGCGGACTATTTGCTCGCAGATCTGAATGTGCGTGAGTACCTCCAAGACAAACTAAAAAGCGCGTCCGTAAGCCGTATCGATATCCATCGTCCGGCTCAAACTGCACGCATCACCATCCACACCGCTCGTCCAGGTATCGTTATCGGGAAGAAAGGTGAAGATGTTGAGAAACTGCGTCAGGACCTGACCAAGCAAATGGGTGTGCCTGTGCACATCAATATCGAAGAGATCCGTAAACCGGAGCTCGACGGTATGCTGGTTGCGCAGAGCGTGGCTCAGCAGCTGGAGCGTCGTGTAATGTTCCGTCGCGCTATGAAGCGTGCCGTACAGAACGCAATGCGCATTGGTGCCAAAGGCATCAAAATCCAAGTGAGCGGTCGTCTCGGCGGTGCTGAAATCGCACGTACTGAATGGTATCGCGAAGGTCGTGTGCCACTGCACACCCTGCGTGCCGATATCGACTATGCCACCTACGAAGCTCACACCACTTACGGTGTGATCGGTGTGAAGGTTTGGATCTTCAAAGGCGAAGTAATTGGTGGTCGCCAAGAAGAGCTGAAGCCACAAGCACCAGCGCCTCGTAAAAAAGCTGCTAAGTAAGGGGTACGCCAAATGTTGCAACCAAAGCGTACGAAGTTCCGCAAGCAGATGACCGGCCACAACCGTGGTCTGGCGCTGCGCGGTAGCAAGGTCAGCTTCGGCGAGTTCGCGCTGAAGTCTGTTGCTCGCGGTCGTCTCACCGCTCGCCAGATCGAATCGGCACGTCGTGCCCTGACTCGTCACGTAAAACGTGGCGGTAAGATCTGGATCCGTGTATTCCCGGACAAGCCTATTTCCAAGAAGCCACTCGAAGTTCGGATGGGTAAAGGTAAGGGTAACGTGGAGTACTGGGTAGCCCAGATTCAGCCAGGCAAAGTCCTGTATGAAATCGAAGGCGTTTCTGAAGAGCTGGCGCGTGAGGCTTTCGCCCTGGCTGCTGCAAAGCTGCCGCTCGCCACCTCCTTTGTTAAACGGACGGTGATGTGATGAAAGCGAACGAACTTCGTGAAAAATCCGCACAGCAGCTGAACGAGCAACTGCTCGGCCTGCTGCGCGACCAGTTCAATCTGCGCATGCAGAAAGCAACTGGCCAGTTGGGGCAGTCTCATCTGCTCTCGCAAGTTAAGCGTGACATCGCTCGCGTGAAGACTGTGCTCAACCAGCAGGCAGGTAAGTGATCATGGCTGAAGCCGAAAAGACTGTCCGTACGCTGACTGGCCGTGTTGTCAGCGACAAGATGGACAAAACCATCACCGTTCTGATCGAGCGTCGCGTCAAGCACCCGATCTACGGTAAATACGTTAAGCGTTCGACTAAGCTGCACGCACACGACGAAACCAATCAGTGCCATATCGGCGACAAAGTCACTATTCGTGAAACTCGTCCGCTGGCCAAGACCAAATCTTGGGCACTGGTTGATGTTCTCGAACGCGCTGTGGAAGTCTAAGGGCTAGGGGTCGGAGAAATTATATGATTCAGACTCAATCCATGCTCGATGTGGCCGATAACAGCGGCGCTCGCCGCGTTATGTGCATCAAGGTGCTGGGTGGCTCCCATCGTCGTTACGCGGGTATCGGTGACATCATCAAAGTGACCGTCAAGGAAGCCATTCCTCGCGGTAAGGTAAAGAAAGGCCAGGTGATGACTGCTGTCGTAGTCCGCACCCGTCACGGCGTGCGTCGTGCTGATGGCTCCATTATCCGCTTTGATGGCAACGCTGCTGTTCTGTTGAACAACAAGCAAGAGCCGATCGGCACCCGTATCTTTGGGCCAGTGACCCGTGAACTTCGTACCGAGAAGTTCATGAAGATCGTCTCGCTCGCCCCAGAAGTGCTGTAAGGAGATCCGACATGCAAAAGATTCGTCGTGACGACGAGATCATCGTGATCGCCGGCAAAGACAAAGGTAAGCGCGGTAAGGTGCTTAAGGTTCTCGCTGACGACCGTCTGGTCGTCGGTGGCTTGAACCTGGTCAAGCGTCATACCAAGCCTAACCCGATGTCGGGCGTACAAGGCGGTATCGTCGAAAAAGAAGCGCCACTGCACGCTTCCAACGTCGCCATTTTCAACGGCGAAACCAATAAAGCTGATCGCGTTGGTTTCAAAGTAGAAGACGGCAAAAAAATTCGTGTCTTCAAGTCGACCCAAAAAGCGGTTGATGCTTGAACACTGCTAGGTAGAAGACCATGGCACGACTGAAAGAGATTTATCGGAAGGAAATCGCTCCCAAGCTTAAGGAAGAACTTAAGCTGGTGAACGTGATGGAAGTTCCGCGCATTACCAAGATCACCCTGAACATGGGTTTGGGCGAAGCGATCGGTGACAAAAAAGTCATCGAGCACGCTGTGGCTGACTTGGAAAAGATCACCGGCCAGAAAGTCGTCGTGACTCACGCTCGCAAATCCATCGCTGGCTTCAAGGTCCGCGAAGGTTGGCCGATCGGCGTCAAAGTGACTCTGCGTCGCGATCGTATGTACGAGTTCCTGGATCGTCTGCTGTCGATCTCCCTGCCTCGGGTTCGCGACTTCCGCGGCCTGAATGCCAAGTCCTTCGATGGTCGTGGCAACTACAGCATGGGCGTGAAAGAGCAGATCATTTTCCCGGAAATCGATTACGACAAGATCGATGCTCTGCGCGGTCTGGACATTACCCTGACCACCACTGCCAAATCGGATGAAGAAGGTCGCGCATTGCTGCGTGCTTTCAAATTCCCGTTCCGCAACTGATTGGAGTAGGAAAATGGCCAAGAAGAGCATGAAAAACCGTGAGCTGAAGCGTCAGCTCACCGTCGCCAAGTACGCCGTCAAGCGTGCAGCGCTCAAAGCAATCATCGTCGATCTGAACGCAAGTCCAGAAGCGCGTTGGGAAGCCTCCATAGCCCTGCAGAAGCAGCCACGTGACGCCAGTGCCTCGCGCATGCGTAACCGCTGCCGTATCACCGGTCGTCCGCACGGCGTTTACCGCAAGTTCGGTCTCGGCCGTAACAAGCTGCGTGAAGCCGCGATGCGTGGTGACGTACCAGGTCTGGTCAAGGCCAGCTGGTAAGTCGTACTGCCCAAGTCGTCGCGGTCGGAATCGTAAGAACCCGACCGTTGGTGAGTTTGAGTATGAATCAAGCCCCTTTTGGGGCTTGATTCATTTCTGGGGTGTGTCTAGAATGACCGGCTCGCCTGAGCCCGCGCTTTTTTGCGCGCGGAGTACCTCGGCGACAGTTGCAGCCGCAAGGCTCATTTTTTTTGTATCAGGAGCATCTAGCCCATGAGTATGCAGGACCCGTTAGCGGACATGCTAACTCGAATCCGTAATGCCCAGATGGCTGAAAAGTCCGTCGTAAGCATGCCGTCTTCTACGCTGAAGGTGGCTGTAGCAAAAGTCCTGAAGGACGAAGGTTACATCGCGGGTTTTCAGATCACCGCCGACGCCAAGCCGTCGTTGTCCATTGAGCTGAAGTACTTCGAAGGCCGTCCGGTCATCGAGGAAGTGAAGCGCGTTAGCCGTCCAGGCCTGCGTCAGTACAAGTCCGTCGAAGACCTGCCGAAAGTTCGTGGCGGCCTGGGCGTGTCTATCGTCTCCACCAACAAGGGTGTGATGACTGATCGTGCTGCGCGCGCCGCCGGTGTCGGCGGCGAAGTTCTTTGCACTGTGTTCTAAGGGGGGATAAGCATGTCTCGCGTCGCTAAGAACCCCGTTAAGCTGCCAGCTGGTGTCGAAGTAAAATTCGCCGGCCAACAGCTTTCGGTGAAGGGTGCCAAGGGCACTCTCGAACTGAACATCCATTCGTCCGTTGAGATTGTCGAAGAAGCTGGTGAGCTGCGTTTCGCTGCTCGCAATGGCGATCAACAAACTCGCGCAATGGCTGGTACCACTCGTGCGTTGGTAAACAACATGGTCCAAGGCGTAAGCCAAGGCTTCGAGCGCAAGCTCCAGCTGGTTGGTGTTGGTTACAAGGCGCAAGCAAAAGGCACGGTGCTGAACCTGGCTCTTGGCTTCTCGCACCCAGTGGATTACGAACTGCCGGAAGGCATCACCGCTGAGACTCCTAGCCAGACCGATATCCTGATCAAGGGCATCGACAAGCAGCTGGTAGGTCAAGTGGCCGCCGAGATCCGCGACTTCCGTCCACCAGAGCCGTACAAAGGCAAAGGTGTGCGCTACGCGGACGAAGTCGTCCGTCGTAAAGAAGCCAAGAAGAAGTAGGGCATAGCAAATGACCGACAAAAAAGTTACTCGACTGCGTCGCGCTCGCAAAGCACGCCTGAAAATGCACGAACTCGAAGTCGTGCGTCTCTGCGTGTTCCGCTCTTCGCAGCACATCTACGCCCAGGTCATTTCGGCCGACGGCAACAAAGTCCTGGCAAGTGCTTCGACTTTGGATAAAGAACTGCGTGATGGTGCCACTGGCAACATCGACGCGGCCACTAAGGTTGGCCAGCTGGTCGCTTCGCGTGCTAAAGCCGCAGGTGTCTCGCAGGTGGCTTTCGACCGCTCTGGCTTCAAGTACCATGGTCGCGTCAAGGCGCTGGCTGATGCTGCTCGTGAAGCTGGGCTGGAGTTCTAAGTTATGTCAAATAACGACCAAAAGCGCGACGAAGGCTACATCGAGAAGCTGGTTCAAGTTAACCGCGTAGCCAAAACCGTTAAAGGTGGCCGTATCTTCACTTTCACCGCGTTGACCGTGGTGGGTGATGGTAAGGGCCGTGTGGGCTTCGGCCGTGGCAAGTCGCGTGAAGTGCCTGCTGCGATCCAGAAGGCTATGGAGGCTGCTCGCCGCAACATGATCCAAGTGGATCTGAACGGCACCACGTTGCAGTACGCCATGAAGTCCGCCCACGGCGCTTCCAAGGTTTACATGCAGCCTGCTTCTGAAGGTACCGGTATCATCGCTGGCGGCGCTATGCGTGCTGTCCTCGAAGTAGCCGGTGTTCAGAACGTCCTGGCCAAGTGCTACGGTTCGACCAACCCGGTAAACGTGGTTCATGCCACTTTCAAGGGTTTGAAAACCATGCAGTCCCCTGAGTCCATTGCTGCCAAACGCGGCAAAACTACAGTGGAGATCCTGTGATCATGGCAACCGTAAAAGTAACGCTGATCAAAAGCATGACCGGTCGTATCCCTAACCACAAATTGTGCGTTAAGGGTTTGGGGCTGCGTCGCATCGGTCACACTGTAGAAGTCCAGGATACTCCCGAGAATCGCGGGATGATCAACAAGGCTTACTACATGCTGCGTGTCGAGGGTTAATCGATGAAACTCAATGATCTGAGTCCAGCGCCGGGTTCCCGTCGCGAAAAGCATCGTCCGGGCCGTGGTATCGGTAGCGGTTTGGGTAAGACAGGTGGCCGTGGTCACAAAGGTCAGACCTCTCGCTCCGGTGGCACCATCGCTCCAGGCTTTGAAGGCGGTCAACAGCCGCTGCATCGTCGCCTGCCGAAATTCGGTTTCGTGTCCCTGAAGGCCATGGATCGCGCAGAAGTGCGTCTGTCCGAGTTGGCCAAGGTGGAAGGCGACATCGTGACCGTGCAGTCCCTGAAAGATGCCAACGTGATCAACCAGAACGTACAGCGTGTGAAAATCATGCTGTCGGGCGAAGTGACTCGCGCTGTAACTATCAAGGGTATCGCCGCCACCAAAGGTGCGCGTGCGGCTATCGAAGCAGCTGGCGGCAAGTTCGAGGAATAAATGGCTAAGCAAGGTGCTCTCTCAGCGCTCAGCAAAGGCGGGTTATCCGAGCTCTGGGCTCGACTGCGTTTTCTATTCCTGGCGATTATCGTCTACCGGATAGGCGCACACATCCCAGTTCCAGGTATCAACCCGGACCGGCTGGCGGACCTGTTTCGACAGAATGAGGGGACCATTCTTAGCTTGTTCAACATGTTTTCCGGCGGCGCGCTGGAGCGGATGAGTATCTTTGCATTGGGGATCATGCCGTACATTTCGGCATCGATCATCATGCAGCTGATGACCGCCGTCAGTCCGCAGTTGGAGCAGTTGAAGAAGGAAGGTGAGGCTGGTCGTCGCAAGATCAGCCAATACACCCGCTATGGCACCGTTGTCCTAGCCCTTGTCCAGGCCATTGGCATGTCCATTGGTCTGGCTGGTCAGGGCGTCTCTTTTACTAATGACTTCGGCTTCCATTTCGTCGCGGTGTCCACATTCGTGGCTGGCGCGATGTTCATGATGTGGCTGGGTGAGCAGATTACAGAGCGCGGTGTGGGTAACGGTATCTCGATGTTGATTTTTTCGGGTATCGTTGCCGGTCTTCCGAGAGCGATCGGGCAGTCCTTCGAGTCTGCACGTCAGGGGGATATCAACATCTTCGCCCTGGTTGCCATCGGTTTGCTGGCGGTGGCGATCATCGGTTTCGTGGTGTTCATTGAGCGTGGCCAGCGTCGTATTGCTGTTCACTACGCCAAGCGTCAGCAGGGCCGTAAGGTTTTCGCTGCGCAGACAAGCCACTTGCCGCTGAAAGTGAATATGGCCGGTGTAATTCCTGCTATCTTCGCGAGCAGCATTTTGCTGTTCCCGGCTTCGTTGGGTGCCTGGTTCGGTCAGTCTGAAGGTATGGGCTGGTTACAGGACATCTCGCAGTCGATCGCTCCTGGTCAGCCGTTGAATATTCTGCTGTTTAGTGCAGGGATTATTTTCTTCTGCTTCTTCTATACGGCGTTGATGTTCAATCCGAAAGACGTAGCGGAAAACCTGAAGAAGTCCGGTGCCTTTATTCCGGGCATTCGTCCAGGCGAGCAGTCGGCGCGCTACATTGATGGCGTTCTGACCCGTTTGACCATGTTCGGTGCTCTTTATATGACGGCCGTGTGCTTGCTGCCCCAGTTCCTGGTGGTTGCGGCAAACGTTCCGTTCTACCTTGGCGGGACCTCGTTGCTGATCGTGGTCGTGGTTGTGATGGACTTTATGTCCCAAGTGCAATCGCACCTCGTTTCGCACCAGTATGAATCCCTGATGAAGAAAGCCAACCTGAAGGGCTACGGCAGCGGCATGCTGCGCTGAAGTACCCCATAAGGTTCGAGGAGTTGGTGATGAAAGTTCGTGCATCGGTGAAAAAGCTGTGCCGTAACTGCAAGATTATTCGCCGCGAAGGTGTTGTTCGAGTAATTTGCAGCGCGGAACCGCGTCACAAACAGCGCCAAGGCTGAGTGTGATCCGCTTGAAGCCCAGCAGCTAGTGCGCTGCTGGGTTGATTATTTGTTATTACAGCGATATTATCTCGCGCCCTATTTCTTGGCTTCCGGGGCGTAGGTAGCTGTCAATTGGAGTCCCACTGAATGGCCCGTATTGCAGGCGTTAACATTCCAGATAACAAGCACACTGTTATCTCGCTGACCTACATCTATGGTGTTGGTCGCACTACTGCGCAGAAAATTTGCGCAGTGACTGGGGTCAACCCAGCCGCAAAGATCAAGGATCTGAGCGACGAGCAGATTGAACAGCTGCGTGGCGAAGTGGCGAAGTTCACCACTGAAGGTGACCTGCGTCGCGAAGTCAACATGAAAATCAAACGCTTGATGGACCTGGGCTGCTATCGCGGTCTGCGCCATCGTCGTGGTCTGCCAGTACGCGGTCAGCGTACCAAGACCAACGCGCGTACTCGCAAAGGTCCGCGTAAGCCGATCCGCAAGTAATCGCACCAGCGAATCGACAGGAATCTAGTCATGGCAAAACCTGCTGCTCGTCCTCGTAAGAAAATTAAAAAGACAGTGGTTGATGGCATCGCCCACATCCACGCGTCTTTCAACAACACCATCGTGACCATCACCGACCGTCAAGGTAACGCTCTTTCCTGGGCTACCTCCGGTGGTTCGGGTTTCCGCGGTTCCCGCAAGTCCACCCCGTTTGCTGCTCAAGTAGCTGCTGAGCGTGCTGGTCAAGCTGCGCTGGAATACGGCCTGAAAAACCTCGACGTCAATGTCAAGGGTCCAGGTCCAGGTCGTGAGTCCGCTGTCCGTGCATTGAACGGCTGTGGCTATAAGATCGCCAGCATCACCGACGTGACGCCAATCCCGCATAACGGGTGCCGTCCGCCGAAGAAGCGCCGCGTGTAATCCAGGAGATTGTAAAGAATGGCTCGTTACATTGGTCCAAAATGCAAACTGGCTCGTCGCGAAGGCACCGATCTCTTTCTGAAGAGCGGCGTGCGCGCTATCGAATCCAAGTGCAACATCGAAGCAGCACCTGGCATCCACGGCCAGCGCCGCGGTCGCCAATCCGACTACGGCACCCAGCTGCGTGAAAAGCAGAAGGTCCGTCGTATTTATGGCGTTCTTGAGCGTCAGTTCAGCGGCTACTACAAAGAAGCCGCCGGCCGTAAAGGCGCAACGGGTGAAAACCTGCTGCAGCTGCTCGAATGCCGTCTGGACAACGTCGTATACCGTATGGGCTTTGGTTCGACTCGTGCCGAATCCCGTCAACTGGTATCGCACAAGTCGATCAGCGTTAACGGCAAAACCGTAAACGTCCCGTCCTACCAGGTTCGTGCTGGTGACGTGGTGGCTATTCGTGAGAAAGCTAAGAATCAACTGCGTATTGTCCAGGCTCTCGATCTGTGTGCCCAGCGTGGCCGCGTAGAATGGGTAGAAGTGGACACTGAGAAGAAGTCGGGCGTTTTCAAGAACGTTCCTGCTCGTAGTGACCTCTCCGCCGACATCAACGAAAGCCTGATTGTCGAGCTCTACTCCAAGTAAGGGCTAGAAAATAGGTGCATCCATGCAGATTTCGGTAAATGAGTTCCTGACACCCCGTCACATTGATGTGCAGGTTGTCAGTCCAACCCGCGCTAAGATTACCCTCGAGCCTCTCGAGCGTGGTTTTGGCCACACCCTGGGCAACGCGCTGCGCCGCATTCTGTTGTCCTCAATGCCTGGCTGTGCAGTAGTCGAGGCCGAGATTGACGGTGTGCTCCATGAGTACAGCGCCATCGAAGGTGTACAGGAAGATGTCATTGAAATCCTGTTGAACCTTAAAGGTCTGGCTATCAAGCTGCACGGTCGTGACGAAGTTACGCTGACCTTGTCGAAGAAGGGTTCGGGGGTGGTTACCGCTGCCGATATTCAGCTGGATCATGATGTCGAGATCGTTAACCCCGATCACGTAATCGCCAACCTGGCGTCTAACGGCGCCTTGAACATGAGGCTCACCGTAGCTCGTGGTCGTGGTTATGAACCAGCAGACTCGCGTCAGAGCGATGAAGACGAAAGCCGCAGCATTGGTCGCTTGCAGCTTGACTCTTCGTTCAGCCCGGTTCGCCGTATCGCCTACGTGGTGGAAAACGCCCGTGTCGAGCAGCGCACCAACCTGGACAAACTGGTTATTGATCTGGAAACCAACGGTACCCTGGACCCTGAAGAGGCTATCCGGCGCGCTGCAACCATCCTGCAACAGCAGTTGGCTGCGTTCGTCGACCTCAAGGGTGACAGTGAGCCAGTGGTTATCGAGCAGGAAGACGAGATCGATCCGATCCTGCTTCGCCCGGTTGACGATCTGGAACTGACTGTACGTTCGGCTAACTGCCTTAAGGCGGAAAACATCTACTACATCGGCGACCTGATTCAGCGTACCGAAGTAGAGCTGTTGAAGACTCCGAACCTGGGCAAGAAATCCTTGACTGAAATCAAGGACGTTCTGGCCTCCCGCGGTCTGTCCCTCGGCATGCGCCTCGACAACTGGCCGCCTGCAAGTCTTAAGAAGGACGACAAGGCGACTGCCTGATCGTCGTAATCACCGAACGTAATGTTTGGTAAGGAATGAACCATGCGTCATCGTAAAAGTGGTCGTCACCTGAGCCGTACCAGCTCGCACCGCAAGGCCATGTTTCAAAACATGGCGGTGTCGCTGTTCGAGCACGAGCTGATCAAAACGACTCTGCCAAAAGCCAAAGAATTGCGCCGCGTAGCCGAGCCGCTGATCACTCTGGCCAAGGTAGACAGCTTGGCAAACCGCCGTCTGGCTTTTGATCGTACTCGTTCGAAAGCTATCGTTGGTAAGCTCTTCAATGATCTGGGCAAGCGTTACGCTACCCGTGAGGGTGGCTATCTGCGCATCCTCAAGTGCGGTTTCCGTGCTGGCGACAATGCGCCTATGGCTTACGTCGAATTGGTTGATCGTGCTACTGCCGGCGAAGCCGTATCTGCCGAGTAAAACGTCAGTCTGAAACGAAGAACCGGGCCTAGTGCCCGGTTTTTTGTGTTCGCTATCAAGATTTTGATTTTTAATAGTTTTCGACTATTTGTTTATATTGTTTAATGAATTTGTAGCTGTCATGTTCTTGGTCAATACTCCCTCCCAGCCGATTAGCCGGCAGTACCAAAACCGAGAGAGGAAGGATGAGCATGAGCCAGAACAAAACGCTTACTACCGCCAGCGGTGTCCCCGTTACTGATAACCAAAACTCCCGTTCCGCAGGGCCGCGCGGCCCGCTACTACTCGACGATTTTCACCTGCTCGAGAAGCTCGCCCATTTCAATCGCGAAAACATCCCGGAACGTCGCGTACATGCCAAAGGTTCGGGCGCCTACGGGACTTTCACCGTCTCGAAGGACATTACCCAATACACCAGCGCCAAGTTGTTCGAATTCGTGGGTAAGCAGACCCCGACGTTCCTGCGTTTCTCCACCGTGGGCGGTGAGCGGGGTTCGGCGGATACCGAGCGCGACCCACGTGGTTTCGCCCTGAAGTTCTACACCGAAGAAGGTAACTGGGACATCGTTGGCAACAACACGCCAGTGTTCTTCATTCGCGATCCGCTGAAGTTTCCAGACTTTATTCACACCCAGAAACGTCTGCCACAAAGCAACCTGAAGAGCGCGCAGGCAGTGTGGGACTTTTGGTCGCACTCACCCGAGGCGTTGCACCAGATCACCATCTTGTTCTCCGATCGCGGGATCCCGGACGGTTACCGTTATATGCACGGCTTCGGTAGCCACACCTACAGCTTGATCAGCGCCAAGGGTGAGCGTCACTGGGTGAAATGGCATTACAAGACAAAGCAGGGTATCAAGAACCTGACGCCGGCCGATGCCGCACGCCTTGCGGGTACGGACCCCGACTACGCGCAGCGCGATCTGTTCAGCGCTATCGAACGCGGTGAGTTCCCGAAGTGGGGCGTATACATTCAACTCATGACCGAGGCCCAGGCAGCAGCGCATTATGAGAACCCGTTCGACGTGACCAAGACCTGGTCGCAGAAAGAGTTCCCATTGATCGAGGTCGGTGAGCTGGAATTGAATCGCAATCCGCTGAACTACTTTGCCGAAGTCGAACAGGCGGCATTCGCCCCAAGCAATATGGTGCCAGGTGTCGGCTTGTCTCCGGACCGCATGCTGCAAGGTCGCGTATTTGCCTATGCTGATGCCCATCGCTACCGTATTGGCACCAATCACCAATACCTGCCGGTGAACGCGCCGCTGAGCCCGGTCAACAGCTACCAGCGTGACGGTTCCATGGCCCTTGGCAGCAACGGTGGCGCCGCACCGAACTATGAGCCCAACAGTTACGCCGATGCGCCGAAACAAGCCCCTCGCTACGCTGAGCCGGCCTTGGCTCTGAGCGGTGCGGCGGATCGTTACAATCATCGCGAGGATAACGACTACTTCAGTCATGCCGGTGCGCTGTTCCGGCTGATGAATGAGGAGCAGAGAACCGTGCTGATCAACAACATTGCCGGCGCCATGGCAGGCGTTTCCGATGATGTGGTGCAGCGTCAGTTGCAGCACTTCTTCAAAGCCGACCCGGCTTATGGGGAACGCATCACAAAGGCGTTGGGCGTAGTGCTTAAGTAAGTCTAAACGAGAAGCAGAGCCGCCCGCATTTGGGCGGCTTTTCGCTTCTGTTCGACGATTTTTCTCTATTATTTTTCATTTTCCTGCTGCTTTTGCAGTGACCTTCCGGTCGGCTTGGTTCAAACTACAACCTTTCAAGCAGGGAGATGTGGGGCGATGCAAGGTCACCCGGACGTAATCGATTACCTCAACACGTTGCTGACAGGTGAACTGGCGGCCCGTGATCAATATTTCATTCATTCGCGGATGTATGAGGACTGGGGCTTGAGCAAGCTCTACGAGCGCATCAATCACGAAATGGAAGAAGAGGCGCAACACGCCGATGCCTTGATCCGTCGAATTCTGATGCTTGAAGGCACACCACGCATGCGCCCTGACGAACTCGATACTGGTACCACGGTGCCTGAGATGCTTGCCAGTGATTTGCGCCTTGAACACAAGGTACGTGCCGCTCTGTGCAAGGGCATCAAGCTCTGCGAGCAGCACAAGGACTATGTGACTCGTGAGATCCTGCGTGTGCAGTTGGCCGACACCGAAGAAGATCACACCTACTGGTTGGAGAAACAATTGGGTCTGATCCAGTCCATTGGTCTGGAAAACTATCTGCAATCGCAGTTCTGATGCCGACCAACAAAAAGCCCCACTGACCTATCAGGTTCGTGGGGCTTTTTGTTAGTCGCGGTTTACGCCCGGTCGCGAAGCAACAACGGTTTGAGATAGTGGCCGGTGTATGACTGCGGCATTTGCGCTACCTGCTCCGGAGTCCCCACCGCGATGATCTGGCCACCTTTTGAGCCGCCTTCGGGACCCAGGTCCACCAGCCAATCGGCGGTCTTGATCACATCCAGGTTGTGCTCGATTACCACCACGGTATTGCCATGGTCGCGCAGGCGGTGAAGTACATCTAGGAGTTGCTGGATATCCGCGAAGTGCAGGCCGGTGGTCGGCTCGTCGAGGATATACAGCGTCTTGCCGGTGTCGCGCTTGGACAGCTCGCGTGACAGCTTGACCCGCTGTGCCTCGCCGCCGGATAAGGTCGTCGCCGACTGGCCCAGCTTGATGTACGACAGGCCGACGTCCTTCAGCGTCTGCAGCTTGCGCGACAGGGCCGGCACCGCGTCGAAGAACTCCCGTGCCTCCTCGATGGTCATCTCCAGCACCTCGTGGATGCTCTTACCCTTGTACTTGATTTCCAGGGTTTCGCGGTTGTAGCGCTTGCTCTTGCAGACATCGCATGGGACGTAGATGTCCGGCAGGAAGTGCATCTCTACCTTGATCAGACCATCGCCCTGGCAGGCTTCACAGCGCCCGCCCTTGACATTGAACGAAAAGCGCCCCGGCCCATAGCCTCGGGAGCGGGATTCCGGTACCCCGGCGAACAACTCGCGAATAGGTGTGAACAGGCCGGTATAGGTCGCGGGGTTCGAACGCGGGGTGCGCCCGATGGGGCTTTGATCGATATCCACCACCTTGTCCAGGTGCTGCAGGCCGTTGATGCTGTCGTGAGCCGCGGCTTCCAGTGTCGTCGCACCATTGAGGGCGGTGGCACTGAGGGGAAACAGGGTGTTGTTGATCAGCGTCGACTTGCCCGAGCCGGACACACCAGTCACGCAGGTCAGCAGGCCGATCGGAATCTCCAGGTCGACATTGCGCAGGTTATTGCCGCGGGCGCCCTTGACGGTCAGCGACAGCTTTTTGTTGCGTGGCGTGCGTTTGGCTGGGATCGCGATCTTCATCCGGCCCGACAGGTACTTGCCTGTCAGGGAATCAGGATGTGCCATGACTTCGGCTGCCGTGCCCTGGGCGACGATATGTCCGCCATGGACACCGGCGCCCGGGCCGATATCCACCACGTAATCAGCCAGACGAATGGCGTCCTCATCGTGTTCGACGACGATCACCGTGTTGCCGATATCACGCAGGTGCTTCAGGGTGCCCAGCAGGCGGTCGTTGTCGCGCTGATGGAGGCCGATGGACGGCTCGTCGAGGATGTACATCACCCCGACCAGGCCGGCGCCGATCTGGCTGGCCAGACGAATGCGCTGGGCTTCGCCGCCGGACAGGGTGTCGGCGCTGCGGTCGAGGGTCAAGTAATCGAGGCCGACGTTGACCAGGAATTGCAGGCGCTCGCGAATTTCCTTAAGGATCTTCTCGGCAATTTCCCCGCGCCGTCCGGTCAGTTTAAGCGTGCCGAAGTAGTCGGTGGCATCGCCGATCGGCAAGTTGGTCACGGCGGGCAGGGTCTTCTCCCCGACCCACACATGCCGGGCCTCGCGACGCAGGCGAGTGCCGCGGCAATCCGGGCACGGCTGGGTGCTGAGGAGCTTGGCCAGCTCCTCGCGCACGGTGGCCGATTCGGTTTCACGGTAGCGCCGCTCCAGGTTTGGCACGATGCCTTCGAACGGGTGCGAACGCTTGACGATGTCGCCTCGGTCGTTAAGGTACTTGAAGTCGACGTTCTGGCTGCCGCTGCCTTGCAGCAGCAGCTTTTGCTGGTCCGCCGGCAACGTGTTGAATGGCACCTCCAGGCCGAAGCCGTAGTGGGACGCCAGCGACCCGAGCATCTGGAAGTAATAGACATTGCGCCGGTCCCAGCCGCGTATCGCGCCTTCGGCCAGGGTCAGTTCGCCATTGACCAGGCGTTTGATGTCGAAGAACTGCTTTACCCCCAGGCCATCACACGTCGGGCAGGCCCCGGCCGGGTTGTTGAAGGAGAACAGCTTGGGTTCCAGCTCGCTGATGGCGTGGCCGCAGATCGGGCAGGCGAAGCGCGCGGAGAAAATCATTTCCTCGCCCGGCTCGTCGTCCATCGGTGCCACCAGCGCGATGCCGTCCGCCAGTTTCAGCGCGGTTTCGAAGGATTCGGCCAGGCGTTGTTGCAGATCGCCGCGAACTTTGAAGCGGTCCACCACCACATCGATGGAGTGCTTCTTCTGTTTGTCGAGCTTGGGCACTTCATCCAGCTCGCAGAGCCGGCCATTGACCCGCGCCCGGACAAAGCCCTGGGCTCGCAATTCCTCGAACACCGACAGGTGTTCGCCCTTGCGTTCGCGGACCACGGGTGCCAACAGCATCAGCTTGGCGCCTTCGGGCTGAGCCAGGACCAGATCGACCATCTGGCTGACGGTCTGCGCCTCCAGCGGGATATCGTGGTCCGGACAGCGCGGCATACCCACGCGGGCATACAGCAGACGCAGGTAGTCGTAGATCTCGGTGATGGTACCGACCGTCGAACGTGGGTTGTGCGAGGTCGATTTCTGCTCGATGGAAATGGCCGGCGAGAGGCCTTCGATGGTATCGACGTCGGGCTTTTCCATCATCGACAGAAATTGTCGGGCGTAGGCCGACAGCGATTCTACGTAGCGGCGCTGGCCTTCGGCATACAAGGTATCGAATGCCAGGGAAGACTTGCCGGACCCGGATAGACCGGTAATCACGATCAGTTTGTCCCGGGGCAGGGTCAGGTCGATATTTTTCAAGTTGTGGGTTCGAGCCCCACGAATCAGGATCTTGTCCAAGGTTGCCTCGCGCGGCAGGCGGTAAACGCAGGAGTATAAGGCTAAATACTGGATGGATGCACACTGTCGCCGCACAGTATTACAGACTTGCATGACAAGATGCCGAACGAGTTCACGACAAAGCGTCGTCCTATACCCCCTCAAACGATGGGACTGATAGAATCGCTGCCGGTTCACACGAGGTTTTTCCATGCACGATCCCCACAGCGAACGCATGAGTGGCGGCGAGACCCGCGCGGCAAGTGGTCTGGCCCTGGTGTTCGCGTTTCGCATGCTCGGTATGTTCATGGTCTTGCCGGTCCTGGCTACTTACGGGATGGATCTGGCCGGAGCGACACCGGCACTGATCGGCTTGGCCATCGGCGCCTATGGGTTGACCCAGGCATTGTTCCAGATTCCGTTCGGGATCATTTCCGACCGTATCGGCCGACGCCCGGTGATCTATCTGGGACTGATCGTGTTTGCCCTCGGCAGCGTGTTGGCGGCCAACGCCGACTCGATCTGGGGGGTGATCGCCGGTCGGGTCCTGCAAGGTGCCGGAGCGATTTCCGCAGCGGTCATGGCCTTGCTCTCGGACCTCACCCGCGAACAGCACCGGACCAAGGCCATGGCCATGATTGGCATGACCATCGGTCTGTCGTTTGCCGTGGCGATGGTCGTCGGCCCCTTGCTGACCCGTGTCTTCGGCCTGTCGGGGCTGTTCCTGGCGACCGGCGGGATGGCGCTGGTGGGTATCCTGATCGTCGCCTTCATGGTGCCCAAGTCCACCGGACCGTTGCAGCATCGCGAGTCCGGGGTGGCGCGCCAGGCGTTGATCCCGACGCTCAAGCACCCGGACCTGCTGCGCCTGGACCTGGGGATCTTCGTATTGCACGCGATGCTGATGTCGAGCTTCGTCGCTTTGCCGCTGGCGTTGGTTGAAAAGGCCGGCCTGCCCAAAGAGCAACACTGGTGGGTGTACCTGACCGCCTTACTGATTTCTTTCTTCGCCATGATCCCCTTCATCATCTACGGCGAGAAGAAACGCAAAATGAAACGAGTTTTACTCGGCGCCGTGACGACTTTGATGGTCACTGAGCTATTCTTCTGGGAGTTCGGCGACAGTTTACGGGCCCTGGTAATCGGTACGGTGGTGTTCTTCATCGCCTTCAACCTGCTGGAAGCTTCGCTGCCGTCGCTGATCAGCAAGGTTTCACCGGCTGGCGGCAAGGGCACGGCGATGGGGGTGTACTCCACCAGCCAGTTCCTTGGCTCGGCACTCGGCGGTATTCTGGGTGGCTGGATGTTCCAGCATGGCGGCTTGTCGGCAGTATTCCTTGGGTGTGCCGCTCTGGCTGCCCTCTGGCTGGCCTTTGCTGTTACCATGCGCGAACCTCCCTATGTGACGAGCCTGCGTTTGCCGTTATCGCCCGAGGCGATCCGCGAAGCCGGTCTGGTCGAGCGCTTGTTGGCCGTCGTAGGGGTAACAGATGCAGTGGTGGTGGTCGAAGAGGCCGCCATTTACATCAAATTAGACACCGAATTGTTGGATCGCACGACCCTTGAGCGCCTGGTCAATGAGCCAGTGGCGCAAACGTGCGAAGCCTAGGAGAATGTTATGGCCCGTGGGGTTAACAAAGTCATATTGGTCGGCACTTGCGGCCAGGATCCCGAAGTTCGCTACCTGCCCAACGGTAACGCCGTGACCAACCTGAGTCTGGCGACCAGCGAACAATGGACCGACAAGCAGACCGGTCAGAAAGTCGAAAAAACCGAATGGCACCGCGTATCGATGTTCGGTAAGGTCGCCGAGATTGCCGGTGAGTACCTGCGCAAGGGTTCGCAGGTCTACATCGAAGGCAAGCTGCAAACCCGCGAGTGGGAAAAAGACGGCATCAAACGCTACACCACCGAGATTATCGTCGACATGCAGGGCACCATGCAGCTGCTGGGCGGCCGTCCGCAACAGGGCGACCAACAAGGTGGTGGCAGCTACGATCAGTCCGCGCCACGCCAGCAAGCCCCTCGCCAACAGGCGCCGCGCCCGCAGCAGTCGGCCCCACAGCAATCGCGTCCGGCTCCCCAGCAGACCGCACCGCAGCCGGCTCCGGATTTCGACAGCTTTGATGATGATATTCCGTTCTAGGACGATTCTTTCGTCGCTTGAAAGCAGATAAACCTGCAGATGATCTCTGCGGGTTTGTTGTTTATGGAGTCGATATTTCTGTGTCCTGCAACGGGGGCCGCAATGAGAGGCGTTATGGGTCGGGAGTCAGAAAGCGCTGAGAAATATCGTCAACAATAGCTTTGCTCATCTCACACAGGTAATGCGAAGCCCATGCCTGTCTCTTGGCTTCCGGCTCCATCGCCGCATCCGGTGCAAGATGTTTTGCGCAGTACAGCAGGTTGGGTGCCTGCTCAAGCGCCTGTACCAATGGCACGCCAGCATTGACCCGAAACAGCGGTAGATCATCTGCGCCGCAACCACCAAAGGTAACGATCTCAAGGGTTTTGACCTCAGTGTGATCAGTCATAGCGCATCCCGCTCGCGTACTCACAAGTGGCATTTTTATGAGACGTATTGAACGCTGAGGTAGGGGAGGTATTGAACGTATGCATGATTGGCTCCCGTATCTGGATGATAGCTGCCACGTTCGTTACCAAGCGAATGGGTGGCAGCTGTGCGCAGGTTGGTAACCGGAGATACAGGGGCCGAGGCTCTCCAACGCACAGCCGTCATTGCACGAAAACGGCCTGTTTCTGGAAAAAGAGCTTCAGATTTTCACATTCTCACGAATATTCCAACCGTACTTGATGATTCCGCCGTCCTTGCCGCCGTCGGCGTTTTGGGGTTGGTAGCTAACCTCGACTCTGGCGAAGTTGAGAGAGATGACCTCGTGCAAAATATCATCTGCTGGTTCGCCTTCGGTAGAGTAACTCGACACCATCACTTCCTTGAGCTTGAGGACTACATACTCCAGCGGGTTGCTGCCGCTCGCCTTGCGTACCGAGAGAGTAGCTTCGGGGTAGTGCTTGCCCGACGAGCAGGCGGCCATCAGGTTGGGCGAGGATCTATCCATGAACTTGCCGATGCTTAGGTTGCCTATGCTGACTTTACCGGCACCGCCGCCACTGCCGGTGTGCATGGTGCCGGACTGACTCATGGTCCAGCGTAGGGTGTTTATATCGATTTCATCCTTGTGCTGCTGGTCTCGGGACTCACCCTTGATATCCCCCAGTTTTAAAAACATATCGCTTGTCATATAACTTACCTATCGTTGATATCCGCCGAAAGTGGCGCCGGAATGAACTTTGTTATCAACGAGGTGGTAGCGACAAGATGTTGAGACTTGAGCGGGATCTATCTCACTTATATTGCCGATGTGTCCTACATTTTATCTTGGGTTGGCTGCCTATGCTCCTACTTTTCTGAGGATGTCAGGGAGTGGTTGCAATGATTTCCGAGTTATTGAAGAGCGGCGTGCCCAGTGCTCACCGCAATACCCGCCAGCGGGTAGAGAGTCAGATGAATGTGCGGCGCCTGTTTCAGGTCATTGATGCCGACCCAACGATAGTCGGTGCTGGTGTGGTGTATATCGAAAGTGATTTTTCCGTGGTGACGCTGCGTGATTTTCAGCCGATTTGCAGTATTGCGCCGAAGAAGATCGTTTTGCGTGAGGCTCCACGATACGTTGCTCCGATTGAGTTTATGCGGGAGTTGCAGGCACAACCTCGGGAATCGCGCTTGGTAATGGAGGCCGTGAATACGGCGTTGGCTTGTACGGGAGCGGTGATTGGTTGGATAGTGGTTTCTAGCGGAACTGTAGCGATACCTTTCACTGCGGGTGCCAGCTCGCTAGTGGCTGCAGTTGGCTATGCCGCCGCAGCGGCTAGTAGCGTGCAGTGCTTGGTTGGAGGGCGCCGCATACGCAATGAAATCAACGATCCCCAAAGGAATGATTGGCTGGATAGCAACGATTGGTATCGATATACCATGATCGCTTTGGATGCCGTGTCGCTTGCTGGTGTCGGTACGGCGTCGTTGGCCACCGTCAGATTGATGGGCGTGACTAAGGCTGCTACCGGTAAAAGCACGCAGGAAGTGCTCAGGGGGCTTTCTCGCCAAGAGCGTGCGAAGCTGACGAGAGAGCTGTTAAGCCTCCAGCATCCAGGATTGACATCAAAAATGATCAAGCTCAAGCAGTTGTCTGGTGAGTTCTCCAAGCGGTTTACACCGACGCAAATTCAACGTGCAACGATTACTCAGATAGTCGATGCAGTTGGCGCATCTGTCAGTTTGACGGGTAGTGCACTTTCAGGAAATGTGAAGTCCGTTGCGATTGGGTTGTACGAGGAGTTCGAATCATGATTGTTTTGATGGATTTTCGTCGATTTCTGGTTTTTTATTTTCCTGTGTTTATTGGCGTTTTTTTGGCGGCTATTGCATCTGTTTTATTTTCCATCTCCTTGATAACGGATAACTTTTATCAAGAGGACACTGGTGTATACATATTACTAATAGAAAGCCTGTTTGCATTGATCATCGTACACAGCCATTTCATGGTCTTGCGCGGGAGGCCTCAATGGGTTTGGGGTATCGTCGGTGTGCTGGTGATCTGCCTGTTGAGTCCACTGTCAGCAGCCCACTATATGGCTGATCAACTCACCTGGTTTCTCGCGGTGTTGTTTCCGCTGCTGGGCCTGTTTGTACTCAACAGCAAGCGTCATAGAAAAATGCGCTGCAAGATGGCTCAAGTCCGACGCCATCGTGAGGTCGTGATCAAAGCCCTGAAAGGCCGTCAAAAATTTAGCCCCCACTGAGAGAGTCATTGTCCTACTGCATTTCCTCTTCCTGGTCCCCGAGCAGCCTCTGCGTAATCTCCTCGATGTAGCCAAAAACTTCTTTCTGAACCGAATATTTATACTGCTTGCGGCGATGTTTCGAGAGTGTGCCATGTTGCGTCAGGCACATCAGAGAAATCATCACATGACTATCAAAGCGTTTTACAGCTTACGTGACTCTTAGAGTTGGTTCCGCAGCAGCTCCGGGTGCCGGATTCTGATACGGGAAATACGTCCTGGCTTCTAAAATGATGTTCGTCAACAACGGAAAGAAGTTCAAAGTTTTGCAGGTTGATTGCTAAACCGTTTTCGCAATTTATTGTTCCGTCTGCGCAGATAAGATCCAGGTGATGCCCGCAATTATATGATACGTTTGCTTCCTGATTATGCTGTCCAAATCCAATATGGACGCCGCAGCGCCGCTCATCCAAATGACTGTTTGTTCCGGTTGGGTAAAGAGCGCCAGGGTTCGTCCCTATGCCCAGTTCTCCAACATTTCTAGCTAAGTTTTCCTCGAAATACTCGTTCAGAAACAATTGAGTGTCGAGGTTTTCGCAATACCAGCTCTTAGCTACCGAATTTTCAATGATTATTTTAACCGGAGTTGTATTTAAATTGGTTGGAAACTCAATCGGGCTGTTAACGTGTAGAGCATAGTTTGCGATCAAAACCCCGTTGACGTTTGCTGGGTAAGTTGCAATCTCTCCCGCTGGAAGGATTACGATTTTCTCATCATCGATTAATCCACTATTGCAAATCCAGTCAAATTTTGTGTTATCCAGAGTGACCTCCAATCTCGTTCCTGACTCTGTTTGTATTGATATATTTTTTTCTTTTACTAAGTGTGAAAGTAGAGTCAGGTTTTTCTTGTGCAAGAGGCTGGCCGGTGAGTATGGTACGGATTCAAAAAAGAAGTGATTTCCTCCCATGATTTGTATACATACATTATTTGAAGTGGCGAAATCATCAAGTGAGCGCCTTATAGTCGTTGTGTGCGAAAGTGTGCTTTCTTCCAGCGTAATAACAACATATTTACCGCCGAAGGACGGAGGTTTCGCTTGGCTTTGTTTTAATCGCACCGGAAAATCATGATCTATGATTTCCTTGAAAGGGACTTGTGTGTTAGTTATTTTACGCTCGTCGAGGGCAACGGAAAGCCATGCAGCGCTTTCGGTACAATGGCTAGAAAATGCGATGGTTACACTATCATTTTTATCAAGTGAAAGGTCCCTGTCAATAAAGGTTTGAATGCCGCTCCATGTTTTTTCGTTCATAGGTATGTATTCCTTACACGGGCCCCCCCCCCTCGCTGTGGCAAGCATAAGGGGAGGCTAACATGCGGTGGCGATATTGAGTCAGTTTTTATTGTAGTAACCGGCTACTCTCCAGGAAGTAACATCATCCCCTCCGCCAACGCCACTAAAAATATCATCGTCTGCCTTCAATTCTTTCCCCTTAAGCTCGTCCAGGCGTTTTTTCAGTAGCTCTACATGCGCGTGCGTCAGGGTGTAAGAAGTTTGACTTTTATCATCGGAATTATTGTTGCCCATGATTTCACCTCATTATGTGGTTATGTGGTTTTACAATCGAAGCAAGACGTACAAGTACACACTTAAACGTTTTCTCGCCCACGAAGACTAGAAGAGCATTTTCACTCGTCAATGTAGGCGTAGCTACCGCTCGTCGATTACACTCCTGTTCTTGCCGATAAGGATTGGTCTATGAAATGTAGCTGGCGACGGAGACATGTTTTTTTATAAGCTGTCTATCGATAGTTGCCTATTGAAACTTAGATCTCTGGTGGAAAATTCCCGCGTAGCGGATCATTAAGCGGATACATCCGTAAAGGGATAGACCGTCGTCGGGACCATCCCCTCATCAACAAGTCAAGGCTCCGTTTGCGTTCGACCCGAGAAGTAATCGTTACCGCTCGCCGTCAACCAGTCCTCACGCAGCGGTGTGAACACGTCCAGATCGATGGCATCTTCCAGACAAAGGGCGCTATGAGGAATATTGGCCGGTATATGCAATACTTCTCCGGCAGCAACAATTACTTCGTTCTCCATATTCACCCCGTAACGAAATAAAACTTTACCGGAAAGAATATAGGTGAACTGTTCGTTGGGATGGCTGTGTAAACCGACAAATGCATCTTTCTTTAAAAAGAGCTTAGCCATCATCAACTGATCGCCGGAAACGATCTGGCGTTCGATGTGCTCATTCAGAACTTCCCTCGGTACGTCGCTCCAACTGCCGAAGCCGTGCTCATTCAATCCAGACATAACAACCTCGCAGGTTTCTTACTCAACGCGTGCTTTTTTTTCGCGCACATTAGCGATGCTCACTCAGGAGCGGAATTTCAGGATCACCCCAGCGCCTCGCTGGCTTTGGTCATCTTGTTGAAACTGTCCTCGGTCGCCAGGCGACTGGCTTCCTCGACGATGACATCTTCCTGACCTGCCACCAGCTTCCTGTCAGCCAATCGCTTGTAGAGTTCGAATTCATTGACTCCAAATTTCCTGGCAGCACGTTGAACGTGTGGCACATAACCGGAGAACAGCCCATATAAGCCACTGGCAATGTTTGAAATCTGTATGTGCGGTGTCGCTGGTTGCAAGCACTTCCCAGCGTCCTCCACCAGTTCGGCTATGCGTTCAAACGAAGTGGCAACCGCGACGCCGCTACGCTGCAGAATGGCCACCAGGGGTTCCAGTTGTGTATTGCCCGCCCCTGCGCCGAACCCTTGGATGCATCCGTCCACAATCGATGCCCCCTCTTCCACGGCCACCAAGGTGTTAGCTACCGCGACACTCAGATTGTTATGCCCATGAAAACCCACTTGAATGTTCAAGTGCTCGGTCAGCAGGCGAACCCTTTCACGGACCATATTCGGGCTGGAGTAGCCGGCGCTGTCCATCATGATCACGGCATCGGCACCGTATCGCTCCATCAATTGTGCCTGCTCGAGTAGTTTCTCAGGGCTCGCCATATGTGCCATCATCAACACACCGTAGGCTGTTTTACCCGCCGTCCTGGTTTGTTCTATGAACCGTGCGGTGATGTTGGCCTCCGTGCAATGGCTGGCAACACGCACTACATCCACGCCAATCTCGAGTGCCATGGCGATATCCGCGGACTTACCCAGGCCGGGAATAAAGTGCACCCCCAATAAGCTGCGCACCAGTTGGGCCCGTGCAGCTTCAAGCATTTCCCGGTCCGACGCCGCCGAGTGCCCCAACAGGCTGGATGAGCCGCCCAGCCCGTTTCCGTGGCCCACTTCCACAATGTCGATGCAGGCTTTTTCGGCGGCAGCGGCATAACCAGAGACTTGATTCACCGTCAGTTGATGGCGTATCGCATGGTTCCCATCTCTTAAAGTGGAATCACTGATAATGACCAATGCGCCGGGCTTTTTATCTAATGGATGCATATTTATGCTCTGCGACAGCAATGGCCGCACAATTGATGATGTCAAGATTGCCTGCATAACTTGGCAAGTAATCGCCACTGCCATGTACTGTCAGGCTGAGCGTGATATATCCGTTATTTTCAATCGGTTGCAGAACCAGTTGATAACCTGGGACATAAGACTGGATTTTTTTGACCATGTCCTCCAACTTTTGCTCAACCACTCTGAAGTCTTTGTAAGTGGCACGTGCATACAAGGTGGTCTGCATGCAAATTCCTGGGTCGGCGGGATTGATATTCAGGATGGCTTTGGTGTGCTGAGCTCCACTGAATTTCGCCAGCGCATATTCAGTGGTTACCAGATATTCATTTATATTTTCACGGGTAGCGATACCAGCACTGCGCGATGAAATGGTGGAAACCACTTCTAGATATTCGATTGCTTCTACGGCTTGGGCCAATGCGTATGCCAGAGGGATACTGGCTTGTCCGCCACAGGTTATCAGGTTTACATTTTGGGTGTTTTCGATGCCTTGCAAATTAATCGATGGAACACATAGCGTGCCCAGCTTGGCCGGGGTTAAATCAATAGCAAAGATGCCATTTTCTTTGAAGAAATCGTTATTCGATACATGTGCTTTGGCGGATGTGGCGTCAAAAACCATATCGAAATGCCGAGTGTTCTCTTTGAGGAAATCAATGCCGTCACTTGAGGTCTCTACGCCAGCATTCTTCGCAACCCTAAGTCCTTCGCTATATTGATTGCGCCCTACTATAAATGCTAGTTGTAGATTCCTGGAGGCCAAGACTTTAAACGTCAGGTCGACACCGATGCTCCCCGATCCGAGTATCGCTACTCTGGCCTGATGTGAGTTCGCGCTCATACTTTATCCGCCGGAAATACCATTTTTCGTCTCCTTGAGTGCTTGGCATGTGCGGCATGCACGTTATTGCCTGACAAAGCTGATAACCGGCCATCATTTTTGTTGCTTGGTATCGATCCAACGATCAAGTCTTCACTTCAGGTCGAGCCTTTACTCAAGCTACCTGACATTCACGCAAAGCGTATTGTACGTTTGTGCGAAATTTCACCTGTCTGATAATTATGAATTTAAAATAAACTATCAATTTTACTAGGGCGTATTCGGTGCTTTTTGAGGCGATGCACAGGCTTTCAGTAACGGGTTGTTTCCCCCGTTGGTGGAGTGCTAGATTCCGCTATCGGCGTTTTTCAATAGTTTAAAAGGATGTTGTTTCTATCGAGATGGCCCAAGGAGGAACAATGTATTCGTTCGCCCATCATAAAGACACAGTGTGCCGAATCACGTGTACCGGCAAAATCGAACGCATTGAAGGATTCTTGTCTACGAATGGTACCAGCCCTCACCGTCATGACACTTACTCGATAGGCCGGACGCTATCGGGGGTTCACAACATTGCGTATCGAGGCGCTATTCGTCACAGCCTTCCGGGCAGCACCTTTGTACTGCATCCCGACGAAGACCACTCCGGCGCCGCCGCTAATGAAGCTGGAGTGATTTATCAGGCTCTTCAAATAGAGCCTGCATTGATCCAACGGGTATTGGGCGGTAAACCACTTCCCTTCGTGCCGGACGGTATTTCCACGGATCCTCGCTTGTTTAGCGCCACCAAAACGCTCTTGCATGCGGTTGATTATCCGCAGGATCCGCTGCAAGAGGACGATGCGCTCTTTGACTTGGCAATGGCTTTGAGTGATGCGCATGGCTTTCCTGCCTCGACACACTCGTATGATTACATCGCGGCGGAACGTGCGAGGGAGTTTATCCACGACGCTATCGATCGCTCCATCACCATTGAAGCGTTGGCTGACAGTGTCGGCCGCGATCGGTGGGCACTGTCGCGAGACTTCAGGGCGCTATTCGGAACCAGCCCCCATCGATATTTGACGATGCGCCGGTTGGATCTGGTTAAAAACAGTCTGGCCAATGGGGAGTCGTTAACAGAAGCGGCCACCAATGCTGGGTTCTTCGACCAGAGTCATATGACCCGTCATTTCACTAAAACCTTCGGCCTGTCACCCTCCCGGTGGTTGAAGTTCCGCGGGGGCTGGACGCCGCAATGGCCATTATCAATGGAGAGGGTTGCCGATAGCTCGGCATTTGGGTCGTAGTGGCCCGCGTTGAGCGCCTTGGCCACGGGCTCTTGAGCTAACCAACTGATCGTGCAGGCCACTAGCAGTTTCGGTGGTTGCACGAATGAGATCTCTATAGCTCAGTGCCATACCCCGGCGGCGGCTCATGTCGGGTTGGCGTTTTCTCCTCGTGGTAGTGCGGCTTGCCGAGCTCGGAGGTCATCAATTCGGGGTTGGCCAGAATGGTTTCGGTTGCCAGGCAATCCTCGCCCTCGTTGAACCGGCAGGCCAGCGCCGAGTTGCGGTTGCCGTGCATATCGACGATCTTCAGTCGCTTCTCGCTGTCCGGCGCTCGCTCGTGCGGTGCCTTGGGAAAGGTCTTGGGCGCGAGCACCAGAGCCTCGCCGGGCTTGACCCACAGGTCCGCCAGGGAAATCTCGCTTACGTAGGGCCGCCAGCGTGCCACGCTGATCACCAGCGGCAGCCGGCTGTAGCGAGCAAAGAACACGTGGGCGAAGTCGTGGTACTCCAGGTCGGTCGGGTTGTAGGTCAGTAGCTCGCGCTGGCGTGCCGGCCCGAGGTAGGGCGATTGGTGACCGGCCCACTTGCCGTAGGTGTACTGTGCCAGGATCAGCCTGTCGTATTCGAAGCGAATGCATTCGCCGCTCTTGAGCAGGGTCATGCCGAAGGCTTGAGCGGTTTCCTCGGTCGCCCACAGCGGCTCGTAGTACACCTCTTTGGCGTGGAAATCGAACTCCTTGATTTCATAGGAACCGGATGCCGTCGGCACCTCGCGGGTTTTCCAACGGATGTCAGTGTATTTTTCCCCCCTTTGCAGTTCGGGCCGGTCGGGCGCTGGCGCGATTCGTCGACCTCGAGCCTCGCGGCTGGGGATCGCCAGGCCCTGGTCGTTGTACAGGAACGGGAACGTGCGGGTGTCGAGCGGCGACTCAGCGCCATCTTCGATAAAGGGAATGCTGTTGAAAAATTGCAACATGGAAAGACCGCTCATGTCGGGGCCTGCAAAGGAGGCCGGTTGTGCAAACGGTCGGTCCGGCAAGCATGCCAGACCGACCGTGACCGCCTTTAGCGATGTGGCTGTTGTTGCTCGCGCAACCAATCCATGCCATGGGGCTCACGCCATGGGCGGACCGCCGCACGTTTCTCCACTTGGGTCAGGCACAGGCTGCGCATATGGTAGTACACCATCAGCAGGTGAAAGACGTCGCCGCCGCGCCGGTCCCAGATCACGTCATCCTCCTGCCGACCCGGCTTGATGGGGTGAAGCCGGCAATCGCCGTGATCGAGCATGCCCTGCAGGCAACTGCCGGTCTCGTAGTTGATCAGCAGGATCGGGTTATTGATTTCCGGATAGGGTTTTTCCAGCTCCGGCATGTACCAGAGTTGTCCGGGATTGCTCGTGTCCGGAGCCTGCATGACCACTCGGGTCTTGTTTTGCGGGTCAACGGCCAGCGCCGGATGATCGCCCGTATTGTTACGTACCCGATAGAGGATGGTTTGTGTGTCTTCGATGGTTTTGCCGGTCTGGACCAGTTTCACCTTGCCGAGGGAGTCATGGGACAGGCGCGCGCTGATCTTTACCCGTGGATTGAGGTCATACCCCGGCTTGCCGAAGCCGGCGATCAGGCCATCGACACCCGGTACTTCCAGGTCGTTGCCCGCCAGCGCATACGTCAGGCCAGCCCCCTGATTGGGCTGCATATGTTTGGCCAGGCTTTCCCAGCGCTTGAGGGTCTTGTCGCTGGCACCGTTGTCCAGTAACGCTTCGCGCATGGCGCGACCCGGATAGTAGCGCGCATCCCGTGGCCAGCGCTCCGTGGCCAGCAACAGCTTGTGCCCACTCTTCTGTTTCAGCAATAGCGCCAGGGCATCCCAGAACTGGTCGAAGGCGTCGGTCGGGGCGTCGGCGGCGGGTGGATAGTGGAAGCTTTCGCTGGTGTTCTTACTTTTGTTGTCGATGAACACGGCACGCAAGGCCGGGCCGTTGGTCGCGGCATTGAGCGAGGACTGGCGGGTGGCGCGGCCGAGAACGATCACCGATTCGGCCCAGTTCGCGTCGATCTCCGCCTTGTAGCTGGTGTACCACTGGTAGGCTTCTTCCAGGGCATTGCGAGTCGAGCCTTCCCTGACGAAGAGAAACACGGGCGCCAGCTTCAGTTCGACGACGCGCGGGCTGTCAGGCAGGGATTTGCGCCACGCGGCGAAATCGGCGCTGTAGTCGCGGGGCGTCAGCGAACTGAAGCTGATGGAGTGAGTGCCGCCGGAGGTGGTTAGCCGGCTGTTGCGATTGGCCAGGTGCCGTTTGACTTCTTCCTTGATCTCGGTCGAGGCCGTGGCGCTGACAAACGCACCGTATTCCGCCTCGACCATCGCCTTGAGGCTGGTCTTGTTACTGAGGTAGCTTTTGGACGCGGTCATGGCATAGTTCAGCGAGCCACCAACGAGTACTTCGTTGACGATATCGGCGCCGAAGTCGACGAAGAAATTAAAAAAGGTCTTGGCGTCAGCCGGATCGAAGGTATGGGGCAGTTCCTTGACGCGGTTCTTGAACACCTCGGTGGCGTTGTCCGGGTTGACCGCCAGGGTCAGTTTCCATAAGCGCACGGTGTGGCTGTAGATGGCGGCTTCGCGTTCTTCGAGTTGGCTGATGTCGCTGCCGAACGTGGCCTTGAAACCGGCGGAGAAGGCGCCGTAGCTGCCCTTGGCCTGGACACTCGACTGAGTGTGCTTTTCATACTCCTCGTGAGACGAAAAGCTTTCCGTGAAATAGTCTTCCTTGCTCATCGGGTCCAGCGTGACGTGCTGGCCAATGCTGTAGGGCTTGTTGTCGTAGGTCACCGTGCGCTTTGCGCTTTCGGTATCCCCGACTTTCTGGCATTCCTTGCTTTCGCTGGCCCAATCCAGTTTGTTCAAACCGCGTCCCAGCAACTGCGAACCACCGATGTCGTTGCTCATCGTCTTTCCCTTCCGTCCAGGTTGTATCAATTGGTTCCAACTGACGAGGCCAGTATCGGAAGAGTGGGACGGGTGAGACAGTCCAGAGTGGTGTCAGTTTGGTATCATTTTAGTATCAACCAATGACCAGACAGTCGATTCATCCAGTGAAGGCTGCCAGGGTGCTGGGGTACACTCGACCGGCTGCCAGGTCATTACGACTTGGCAGTCGCTGATTTCGACATCCGTTTGTGCGTTTATTGGCGTGCCGGTCCTGGCTGACAGGGCGGCCGGGGCTATCGACATGGACTCCATGAACCCTTCGTTTTCCGCCACGAGCAAGCCTGAGTCGGTGATTTCCGACGGCCGCGTTCTGCTCGACGGTACGTTGTTGAAAGGATTGCGCAAACAGCATGGTCTGAGCCAGGAAACCCTCGCCGAGGCCTGCCTGAATCGCCACCTGTGTGTGTCCATCGCCTCCATCAAGCGCGCCGAAACGGGCAAGCCGGTGCTGTATCGCACGGCCCGTCACCTGGCCAGCGCCTTCGACCTCGATGTCAGCGCCTTGCTCGGGCGATCAGGCGCCGCCGCGCTGGGCGAGATCGAGCAGACCCTTAGCGCATTGCACGACAGCGTGCTTGGCGCGCAGGCGGTGGAATATGCGGTCATCCGCTATGTGCTGGAGTTGTGCTTCGCCACGGAGCCGTTAAGCGATAGTCGCGCATCGGCATCGCCGCTGTTGTTTGCCGAGGAAATCGAGCGGTTAATCCGCCAGTTCGGTGGGGTGCCGGTCGCTGGCGCGTCGGGGCTGGTCATCGCCCACTTCGGTTCGCCACAGGCGTATCGCAGTGACAGCGAGCGGGCTTTGCTCTGCGCCCTGGCCTTGAGCCGTGAGCAGTTCGTGCCGGCGGGATATGGAATTGCCGTGCGATTGGTTCGCGAGAGTCGCGATGTCGAGGTGATACCTGCCGAGGCGCTCGCTCTGATTCATCAGGCGTTTCCCGTGCAGCATGGCAATGCCCCGGTGTATGTCGCGCACAACCTGGTGGAGCAACTGTCCCTGCGGTTCGAGTTTGCAGCGGCTGAGGCGGTGCTTCCCACCTATCGCAAATGCCAGCGTCTGCGCCGTTTTGATGAGCATGCGCTGCGGCCCCTGGTGGGCCGGGCAATAGAAATACTACAGTTCAAAGGAGTGATCGAGGCTACCCAAGAATGCCAGGACGGCCATGTGGTCTACCTGCGTGGCATGGCTGGCATCGGCAAGACGCGGCTGGTCAGCGAGTTTTTCGAGATGGCGCGCCAGGGCGGTTTCGCCTGCCATCGTGGCGATGTGTTGGATTTTGGCATGGACCATGGCCTCTGGCCCCTCGGCCAACTGGCCTGCAGCCTACTGGCGCCAGGGGGCTCCGCGCCCATGAGCGGGCCGGTACTGGAAGCGGCAGCAATGGGTTTGAAGTTGTCTGCGGAGTCGTTGATGTTCCTGCAGATGCTGACCGGCGTGCATCCGGCTGGCGAGTCGTTCAAGGCGCAATTGGCACTGTATGCGGCGATGAGCAATGAGGCGCGGAGACAAGGTCTGTTCAATGCGTTGCTGCAGCTGCTGCTGCGGATCGCGGTACGGCAACCTTTGCTGATTGCCATTGAAGACCTGCACTGGGGTGATACAACGCTCTTCGCCCTGCTCGGCAAGCTACTTAACGATACCGACGAGGCCCCGATCGTCTGGCTGTTGACCTCCCGTCCCGAGGGCGACCCGCTGGAAAGCCAGCTACGCTCGCACTGCGCCAACCCCATGAGCCTGCTCGATATCGCACCGATCCGCGCACGAGAGGCGAGCGTGCTGGCGGAGCAGTTTTCCGAGATCGATCCCGGCTATCGTGCCGACTGCGTGGCGCGAGCCCAGGGTAATCCGTTGTACCTCACGCAACTGTTGTCGAGTCAGGAAGGCGTGCTCCCGGACAGCCTGCGGCATTTGGTGCAGACACGGGTGGAGCGGTTTACCCCTGAACAGCGGCGGGCCCTGCATTACGCCGCCGTACTCGGCAATCGCTTCGACCTGGCGCTCTGGCGCGAGGCGCTGGGTAAACCCGACTACGTTCCTGAAGCGCAATGGCGCCAAAGCCTGTTGCGGGAGGTCGAGCCGGGTAGCTATATGTTTGTCCACGACCTGGTCATGCACTGCCTCTACGACGCGATGCCGCAGGCGCTGCGTGAAGCGTTGCACCGTGCGGTGGCGACGCTCTATCGCCAGCGCGACCGGGTATTGCACGCTCAGCATTTGTGGCGGGCCAATGCGCCGGAGGCCTTCGATGCGTTGCTGGCCGCCATGTTCGAGAAGCTACAGGCCTGCCAGTACGACAGTGTCCTTGCCCTGGGAGCGCAGGCGGCCAGTCGGGGCGAGCGGGCAGGGGCCAGTTTCGAGCTGGCCTTGCTCCGCGCCCAGGCGTGTTCTGGCCTGGGACGGACCGTCGAGGCGCGTGACAGTTTCCAGCAGGCACTGACGCTGGCCGTGCGAGACGAAGAACGGATCGAGGCGGCGTTAGGATTGGCCGCGGTGCTGAACACCCTCGATTGCCTGGACGAAGAAGAGCGGCTGATCGAGCAGACACTGCCCCTCGCTCAGGTCTTGCAGGCGCATACGGCACTGGCCCGGTTGTATCACTTGCGCGGCAACATCTATTTCCCGCGTGGCGACTATGTCGAGTGCCGTCGCCTGCACGAAGAGTCGCTGTCCTTTGCCCGCATCGGTCTGCACCTCGAAACCCAGGCCAAGGCACTCAGTGGCATTGGCGACTCCTACTATGCCCAGGGCAGCCTGCAGACCGCCTATGAAGTATTCGATCAGTGTGTACGCTTGTGCGAGCGCCATGAGCTGGTGCAAGTGGAGGCGGGCAATCGCAGTGCGCGGGGCTCGGTACAGTTTTACTTAGGTCATCCGGAACAGGCATTGCGCGATGCCGTTGAGGCCATCGAGAGCAGTCGCAGAATCGGCAACCACCGAGCGGAGGTGTTTTCCCGCCTGACCGCTACTTGGGTGCTGTCGGCCGCCGGTCGCGATGCTGAAGCGGGGCAGGCGTTGTCCGAGGCCCTTGAACAGGCGCGTCATCTCGGCGCCAGTCGTTTTGAGGCGATCCTGCTGGAAGGCATGGCGCGGGTGGCGCTGCGTCAGGGCGAGCGAGACCGGGCGCGGGGTCTGATCATGGCGGCGGTGGAGCGGGTCGAACGCTTTGGCCTGCAACGCTATATCGGCCCGTGGGTCTACGCCAGCCTGGCCTTGATACTCGACGACGAGGCCCTGAAACGTCAGGCGCTGGCGCGGGGCGAGGCGCTGCTTGACCAGGCGTGCCTGGCTCACAATGTCTTGCAGTTCCGGGTAAGCGCCGCCGAAGTCTGCCTGCTGGCGGGTGATATCGAGCAGGCGGTCAACCACGGGCAACAGATGGCGACTCTCTCCGAGTCGGCCTCCTGTGCCTGGATCCGCCACCATGTGCGCTTGATTGGCGCGGCGGCGCATTGGCTGCGCAACGGGGATCGTTCGAGCGTCGAATGCTTGCGTGCTATCCGTCGCGAGGCCGAGCCGCTCGGCTTTGTCGCGACCATGCCCGAACTCGCCAGGATGTTCGATGGCTCATCCTGACCCCCGGCTTTGGCCCACCTGACCCGCAACCGCTCGCCGCTGGCGCCTGTTCAAGGCCCGCGATGCTGGACCAGTTTCTGCCGGACCTCGGCCGCCGTCTGCTGCTGCAGTTCCAACCAGAACACCTGCTTGCCCGCGACTTCGGCTGCCACCGGTACTCCATCGCGATACACCAGCCGATTGCCCGCCAGCGCCGGAACCTTGTTGCCCGGTAACAGCGTGCCGGCGAGGTTCAGCGGGTCGGCGCCACACACCGCCACCAGGCTGCCGTCCAGGGGGCGGCGGCGCACCTCGCGCAGCAGCGCAATGGCTTCGGGCAAGGCGAACTGTTCGCCGGCCAGCCCGCTGACAAAACGTCCGCCGCGAATTTCGCCACGGGCTTCCAGTCGATGCAGCGTGCGCAACAAATCGCGCCAGCTCGGCAACCATTCGGCTTCCCGTTCCAGCAAGCGCCAGAACACCACGCCATAACGACGCAGCAACGTCATGGCGACCTGCTCGAGGGTTTCCTCCGGCAGTCGTTCGCCGCCGACAGCGGTCGTTGAGGGCCGTCGCAGCAATGCCCAGCGCCCGGCATCGTCCATTCCGCCGACAAACGCTCCGCGCCCGCGTCGACCGGCGCGCGCCTGACGTTTACTGGCCGGGGTGATCAGTGCTCGCAGCCCGGCGAAACTGTCGGCGTTCACCAGGCCGGCGCCCACCAGTTCCTGCAACGCGGTCTCCAGCTCGGTCGGCAGCAGGTGAGCCTCATGCAGCAATTCATCGAAGAACAGTGCGCCGTGCTCGCTCAGGGCCGCGTGAACTTTCAAGGTTCGCGGCGACAGTTCCTCGACCGCAGTCTGTTGCGCCAGGCTGCCCCACAGCAACGCCTGACTGCGCGGCAGCAACACGACCGGCGTGCTGCGCAGTGTCGTATTGGCGGCCTTGTTACGGGCGTTCAGACGCCTCCAGACCAGCTTGCCCGAACGACACAGTTCATCCAGCCAGGTCGACGAATAATCCTTCAGGCGAGCGCTCAGCAGATCGCTGTCCCAGGCCCCGGCGGCGGCCGCGTAGCCTTCGAGCTGGCTGACAATCATTGGCAACGCAGCACTGCCCTGGGCTTGGCTGACGCTGGACAGGTGCTGCCAGTCGAACAGGAAACGCATGAAATCCTGCAAAGCCACGGGTTCGATCTCCCGCCGCAGGCGCTTGACCGTGTAGCGGTGGATGCGGGCCAACAGATGCCGTTCGCACCATTGCTCCGACGTCGCCGCAGGACTGAATTGCCCACGCAGCACATAGCCTTCGCTTTCCAGTTTCGCCAGGGCCTGGGCCAATTGCCCCTCGGCCAACCCCAGGGGGCTGGCGATCTCACGCAGTGACAGCGGGCCAAAACCGCTGAGACGGGCGCGGACCACTTCGACGGCGGCGACGTCGGCCTCCCAGGCTTGAGCGAAGTCCGTCGGTGGCTGCAACCGCGATTGTGGCGTGGCGTGCGGATAAAGCGCTTGCAGGCAGGTCAGGCGCTCCAGGGCGACCCAAAACCGCCGGTCGTCGACCCACAGGCAGGTGGCGCGACCGCTGGCGGCCAGGGCTTCGAGCCAGTCCGGCCAGCGGTCATTGGCGTGCGCCTCGGTATCGCTGATCACGGCGAGGCTCATGAGCGCCTCATGCATTTCGTCGGTGCCGTTGGGTTGCGGCCAGGCTTCGGCGCCGACTGCGACGATGGCCTCATGATCCAGCGCGCCGAGGTCGTCGGTGCTGCTCGGGTCGCTCCAGCGCCGATTGAGCACGGCCTGGGTCCGCCGTTCTTCCAGGGGCGCATCGTCGAGAAAGGCATAGGGTTTGGCGTTGAGGATTTGCGCCGCCAGCGGCGACGGCGCCGGCAGATCGCGAGCAATCAGCCGCACCTCGCCGGCTTCCATCCGGCGCAGCAGGGCCAGCCAACCGTCACAGTCCATGGCTTCGTGCAGGCAATCGTCGAGCGTCTGCTCCACCAGCGGGTGATCGGGAATCTCGCGCTCGCCAGCGAGGTTTTCCAGGCAGGCGATCTGGTCCGGGAAGACGCAGGCTGTCAGGTCTTCGCCTTTCATCCGCTGGATTTGTGGTGGCACCTTGCGCCCGCCGACAAAGCGCGGCAATGCCAGCGCGACCCCGGCACTCCAGCGCCAACGCACGCCGAACAGTGGCGCGTCGAGGACCGCCTGGACGAGGATCTGCTCGGCACTGTTGCTGCGCAGATAACGCCAGACCTCATCCAGGGCAAAGCTGTGGCTGGTGGACAGCGACAGAATAATGGCATTCTCGCTCGCGGCGGCCTGCAATTCGAAATTGAAAGTGCGACAGAAGCGCTTGCGCAAGGCCAGGCCCCAGGCACGGTTGATCCGGCTGCCGAACAGCGTGTGGATGATCAATTGAGTGCCGCCGGATTCGTCGAAAAACCGCTCCATCACCAGGGTCTCCTGGGACGGCAGGGCACCCAGGGCCAATCGGGTACGGGCGAGGTATTCGACGATCTGTTCGGCACAGGCCAGTTCCAGACCGAGGCTGTCGCACAACCAGTCGATGCTGGGCTGCAAGTTGCCGGGCGTGGCTGCCAGTCGCTCATCGAGCTGACCGTGCAGGCGTGCCACGGCGAAAGACAGTTCGTGACTGCGTCCTGGCGCTTCGCCCAGCCAGAACGGAATGCTGGGCGGCTGACCATGGGCGTCCTCGACCCGTACCTTGCCGGTTTCGACGCGCAGGATCCGATAGGAACTGTTGCCCAACTGGAACACATCGCCGGGAATGCTTTCGATCGCGAAGTCTTCGTTGACGCTGCCGATATTCAGGGCCTGGGGTTCCAGCAGCACGGCATAGTCGGCGTTGTCCGGAATGGTCCCGCCGCTGGTGAGCGCCGTTAGTTGACTGCCGCGTCGGCCACGCAAGGTGCGTGTCATCGCATCCCGATGCAGATAGGCGCTGCGCAGCCCCTGGCGACTGTTGAAACCCTCGGCGAGCATCCGCAGCAAGGCCTGATAATGTGATTCGTCGAGCCCGGCATAGGGGCTGGCACGGCGGATCAGATCCAACAGCGGGGCTTCCTGCCACTCCTGACAACTGACTTCGGCGACGATCTGCTGTGCCAGTACATCCAGCGGCGCTCGGGGAATCAGCAAGGTGTCCAGCTCGCCCCGGCGAACGCAGTCGAGCAGCGCGGCGCATTCGATCAGGTCATCGCGCGAGGTCGGGAACAGGCGGCCCTTGGGCGTTCCGTCGATCTGGTGGCCGGAGCGCCCGACCCGTTGCAAAAACGCCGAAATAGAGCCTGGCGAGCCAATTTGGCAGACCAGCTCGACCTCGCCGATATCGATGCCCAGCTCCAGCGAAGCCGTGGCAATCAGCACCCGAAGCTCGCCGCGCTTGAGTCGTTGTTCGGCCTCCAGGCGCTGTTCCTTGGCCAGGCTACCGTGGTGGGCGGCCACCGCATCCTTGCCCAGGCGTTCGCTCACATGCTTGGCCAGCCGTTCGGCCAGGCGCCGGGTATTGACGAACACCAGGGTGGTGCGATGTGCCTGGGCCAGTTCGGCGAGACGCTTGTAGACCAGCTCCCAGACGTCGTTGGCCATCACCGGCCCCAGCGGCACCGGCAGTACTTCGATGGCCAGGTCCCGTGGGCGGGCATGGCCAATATCGATGATCGCGCAGGGGCGTTCGCTGCCCACCAGGAAGCGCGACACCCCATCGATGGGTTTTTGCGTGGCGGAAAGGCCAATGCGCAGCAGTGGCTCGTGGCACAGCGCCTGCAGGCGTTCGAGGCTCAAGGCCAGGTGACTGCCGCGCTTGCTGGCGGCAATCGCATGGATTTCGTCGACGATGACCGTGCGGGTGGTGGCAAGCATGCGCCGTCCCGAGTCGGAGCCGAGCAGCACATAGAGCGATTCGGGGGTGGTGACCAGGATATGCGGCGCGTTCTTGCGCATCTGCGTGCGATCTTTCTGCGGCGTATCGCCGGTGCGCACCGCCGTGCTGATCGACAACGGGGGCAGGCCCTGGTGTTCGAGTTCGGCGGTGATGCCGGCCAACGGCTCCTGCAGATTGATACGAATATCGTTGGACAGCGCCTTGAGCGGCGAGACATAGACGATAAGGGTTTCAGCCGGCAGCCTGCCGCCTTGATCCAGGCCCTGTCGCACCAGCTCATCAATGACCGCGAGAAAGGCCGTGAGGGTCTTGCCCGAACCCGTGGGCGCGGCGATCAGCGTCGACTGGCGCTCGCGTATCAACGGCCAGGCACGGGCCTGGGCGGCGGTGACGTCCGGGAAGGTGTTGCGAAACCAGGCACTGACGGCCGGATGAAACGCCGCCAGAGCGTCGGGGGTCGGTTCGGGAAGGTTCATACTTCACTTTATGCGGGCGCCGTGGACAAGTTGCAAGCTGAATGGGGATTTGAGTCAGCCACTGTGATCTTTCTGCACTGATAAGCACTCTGCGGGCACTTTCCCCGTGACGGCTGCATCCAAAACCCGCAAAATGCAACGATTGTGGCGGTTGCCAACGGGAAAACCTCGGTTCTTCCACAAACCGCCATTGTTCTGAACAGACCTGAGCCTGCTGACTCTATGCGAATGCGCCTTATGTTATTGGGTGGCGGGAATGCCCTCGGGCAGGCGCTGATTCGCCTGGGTGCGGAGGAAGACATCGATTTCCTCGCCCCCCGCCCGCCGCAAGACGGCTGGGATGCCGCGAGCCTGACGCAATTGCTCGATGACACCCGCCCGAATGCGTTGATCAACCTTGCTTACTATTTCGACTGGTTCCAGGCGGAGGCTGTCAGCGAAACACGGCTGTCCAGCCAGGAACGCGCGATCGAGCGTCTGGCCGAATTGTGCCAGCATCACAATATCGTCCTGGTGCAACCGTCCAGCTATCGGGTGTTCGATGGTTCGCGGGCGACCGCTTACAGCGAAAAAGACGAACCGATTCCTCTCGGCCTGCGCGGCCAGGCGCTGTGGCGCATCGAACAGAGCGTGCGCGCGACCTGTCCGCAACATGTGCTGCTGCGTTTCGGCTGGTTGTTGGACGATAGCATCGACGGCACGCTGGGACGTTTCCTGGCTCGCGCCGAGCGTCCCGAAGAATTGCTGATGGCCGATGATCGGCGCGGCAACCCGACGCCGGTGGACGATGCCGCCCGAGTGATTATTTCGGTGCTCAAGCAACTCGACTGTGCGGCGCCGCTGTGGGGCACCTATCACTATGCCGGCCATGAGGCGACGACGCCACTGGCATTGGGCCAGGCGATCCTCGGCGAGGCGCGCAATTTCCATCCGCTGGCGATCGAGGCGCCGAGCGCCCAGGCCCACGCGGCTCGCCCGGATGCCGTTGAAGAACCGCAGCATGCGGTGCTGGCGTGCAAGAAAATCCTCCATACCTTCGGCATCAAACCGCGCGCCTGGCGCGCCGGGCTGCCGGCTTTACTGGACAGGTTCTATCGTCATGGCTGATACGCCGATTCTGATCACCGGCGGGGCCGGTTTCATTGGTTCCAACCTGGCCGAGCTGCTGTTAGCCAAAGGTTACTCGATTCGTGTGCTGGACGACCTGTCCACCGGCAAGCGTAGCAACCTCGCCCTGGACAACCCGCGAGTCGAGCTGATCGAGGGCGATGTCGCCGATGCCGCGCAGGTTGTCCGGGCCATGGTCGGTTGTCAGGCCGTGGTGCACCTGGCGGCGGTGGCATCGGTACAAGCCTCGGTGGATGATCCGGTGCGCACGCACCGGAGCAATTTTGTGGGTAGCCTGAATGTTTGCGAAGCCATGCGCGAGGCGGGGGTGAAGCGGGTAATCTTCGCCTCCAGCGCTGCGGTCTATGGTAACAACGGCGAAGGTGAGTCGATTGTCGAAGACACGCCCAAGGCACCGCTGACACCGTATGCGGTGGACAAGCTGGCGAGCGAATACTATTTCGATTTCTATCGACGCCAGCATGCCCTGGAGCCGGTGATCTTCCGTTTTTTCAATGTTTTCGGGCCGCGCCAGAATCCGTCCTCGCCGTATTCCGGGGTCATCAGCATCTTCAGCGAACGCGCCGAGAAAGGCCTGCCGATCACCGTGTTTGGCGATGGCGAGCAGACCCGCGATTTCATCTACGTCGGCGACCTGGTGAACGTCCTGGTACAGGCGCTCGAAGCGCCGCAGGTGCACGAAGGTGCGATTAACGTTGGTTTGAACCGCTCCACCAGCCTCAAGCAGATGCTGCAGGTCCTGAGCGAAGTCGTCGGCCCGTTGCCCCCCGTGACGTATGCCCCGGCACGCTGCGGCGATATCCGTCATTCCCGGGCGAACAACCAGCGTCTGCTGGAGCGCTTCGCCTTTCCCGAACCGACGCCGATCGGCGTGGGACTGGCGCGGTTGCTGGGGCGCTGATACCGCTTAGAACTTGTAGCCCAGGCCGACCATGTAAACCATCGGGTCCACATCGACATTGACCTTGGCGCGGGTGCCGCCCGCCACTGCGTTGTTGTCCACGTAGGCCGTGGTGTCGATGTCGATGTAGCGGATCTGGGCGTTGAGCATCAATTTGTCGGTGAGCATATAGTCGGCACCGACCTGCCAGGACAGCCCCCAAGAATTCTTCGCACGGAAATTGTCGAAACCAGCGGCGCTGGCTTCGCTGCCGACATGCTCGTCGTAGATCCAGGTGTAGTTGATGCCAGCACCGAGGTAAGGCTGGAGCGCCGACTTGTGGTCGAGCGGGTAGTACACCACGCTGAGGGTCGGTGGCAGGTGCTTGAGGGTGCCGAGTTTGCCGTTGGCGGCGCCTAGCGCGGTGTTCTTGAGCTTCACGTCATGTTCGAACGGACTCGCGGCCAGCAGTTCGAGACCGATGTGATCGGTGACCATGTAGGCGAAGTTCAGGCCCAACTGAGTGTCGCTGCCCATCGTCGCCTTGCCACCGAGATTGGCGCCGGCCAGCGGGCCGCGATCGACCTTGACGCTGGAGCTGTCGGCGCTCGGATTGATCGTGATCGCTCCGGCGCGAACGATGATGTCACCAGCCTCATGGGCATGGGCAAGCGGGGCGGCGCAGGCGAGGGCAACGAAGGCGGCGCTGAGTAAGGATTTGTGCATGGAAGGACTCCAGAAGACATTTCGAATTCACTGGAGTCAATGGTAAAGAGCGAGCTGATCGAGTCTTTGACTCAGCTCAATGAAAGGTCAATTGCCTTATTCCGGCAACTCGTACACATAGATCTTTTGTGCCTCCATGCCGTACCCCGCATCCGCCAGCTCGCTGGTGCTTGGCTTGACCTGCAGTTCGCCTTCGATCCAGTACGGCTGGTACAACTCGTCGAGCTTGACCCCCAGCTCACTGGTCACATGCACGATCTGGTTCGACGGCGGTGGCGGCACATGGATGCAGGCACCGAAATACGGCACCAGCAGGAACTCGGTGGTGCGGCCTTCCTCGCTCACCTCCAGTGGCACGATATAGCCGGGCAATCGCACATGCTGGCCATCGAGGGCCTTGACCACCGGCGCGTCCGGCAGGCTCTGCCTGGCCGCCGGAGCGGCCTCGGGGTCCATGTTGCCCAACTGCGACAAGTCATGCAGCGGGCGCATATCCGGCAGTTCCGGCGGCGCGTCCGGCGGAATCATTTCCTGCCAGGCCAGCTCCCGCGGTTCGTCCTTGGCCCATGACGGCAGAGCCGCCAACAACAGCAGCGCCAACAGCAAGCGGGACAACACAGGTTTTTTCATCACACAAACACTCATAAACGGATGGACAGGCCATCGCTCAGGGATTGCCGATAGGCACGCCAGGCCGGCACGCTGCCCATCAACAGGGCGGCGACGAGGATACCGCCAAGCAGCCTCCATTCATATTCGCTTGGCCAGGACAACGGCAGGTACAGCCCGTAGTTCGACTGCACATAACCCTGGGCCAAGGCGATGCACAGGTACAGCAGACCCAGCCCGGCGACCACGCCGGACAGTGCCAGGGCAAAGGCTTCCAGCACCAGTAGACTGGCGATATGCCAGGGCCGCGCACCCACCGAACGCAGGATCGCCATCTCCCGGCGGCGCTCGTTGAGGCTGGTGAGAATCGCCGTCAGCATGCCGATCAGGCCGGTCAGCACCACAAACAGCGAGACTACGAACAGGGCTTTTTCCGCCGTGCCCATCAGGCTCCAGAGTTCCTGCAAGGCCACCCCCGGAAGGATCGCCAGCATCGGCTCGCCCCGGTACTCGTTGATCTCGCGCTGCACGGCGAAAGTCGCAATCTTGCTCTTGAGGCCGAGCATGAAGGCGGTGATCGCCTGGGGCGTGAGGTCCATGTTACGCGCCTGGTCGGCGCTGATCCGCCCGGCGCCGTGGGCTGGTACGCCGTTGTGCCAGTCGATATGGATCGCCTCCATGCCGCCGAGGCTGATATGCAGCGTGCGGTCCACTGGGGTTCCGGTGCGCTTGAGGATACCGACCACGGTGAACGGCTTGTCGTCGTGCTTGACCAGGCTGATTGTCGCGACGCCATGAGCCAGCACCAGTTGGTCACCGAGCTTGTAGTGCAAGGCATCGGCGACTTCGGCGCCGAGTACCACTTCGAAAGGATCGCTGGCGAAGGCGCGACCGCCGGCCAGTTCCAGGCGCTGTTGGTGACCGTACTGATAATGCTCGAAGTAGGCTTCGTTGGTGCCCATCACCCGATAGCCGCGATGCGAGTCGCCGAGGGAAATCGGGATGGCCCACTTCACCTGCGGGCTGCCGGCAAAGTGCTCGAAGCTATCCCAGCGGATGTTGTTGGTGGCGTTACCAATGCGAAACACCGAGTACAGCAGCAGGTTAACCGAGCCCGAGCGAGCGCCGACGATCAGGTCGGTGCCGCTGATAGTGCTGGCAAAGCTGGCGCGGGCTTCGGTGCGCACGCGTTCCACCGCCAGGAGCAGGCAGACCGAAAGGGCGATGGCGAAGGCGGTGAGAATGGCGGTAAAGCGGCGGTTAGCCAGGCTGGCCAGGGCCAGTCGTAACAGATACATCTCAAACCTCCGCGGGCGCGGTCGCGCGATTCAGGTCGGCCAGGGACAGGTGACGATCGAACAGTGGCGCCAGGCTTTGATCATGGCTGACGAACAGCAGACTGGAGCCGGCTTCCCGGCATTCGGCGAACAACAATTGGATAAAAGCTTCGCGGGCGTCGTAATCAAGGGCCGAGGTCGGCTCATCGGCGATTACCAGCTCCGGTTGGCCGATCAGTGCGCGGGCAGCGGCGACGCGTTGCTGCTGGCCAATGGACAGGGAGTCGGCGCGCCGTTCCAGCAGCGCGGGGTCCTGTAAACCGAGATGGGCGAGCAGGGTCGCGGCGGCCTGGTCGATGCTGCCGTGGCGCTGGCTGGCGCGGCTGGCGCGCAGCCTGGAAAAACGACAGGGCAGTTCGACATTCTCGCGCACCGAGAGAAACGGCAGCAGGTTGAACTGCTGGAAAATGTAGCCAGTGTGATCGACACGAAAATGATCGCGGGCGCCGGCCCCGAGCTCGGTCAGCTCCTGGCCGAGCAGGCGGATGCTGCCCCGGCTGGGTTTCTGCACGCCGCCCAGCAGGCCGAGCAGGGTGGTCTTGCCGCTGCCGCTGGGACCCTTGAGAAACAGGGTTTCGCCGGGCTCCAGGCGGAACGCGGGAATGTCCAGCAACGGCGGGTGGCCGGGCCAATTGAAGCCCAGGTCGGACAGTTCGATAAGTGCTTGGGTCATTGGGGCCGATTCACAAATGGTGTGCTCTTGGTGGAGGTGGAACGGGTGGTGGGAGCAGTGTTTGCCCGCGAAAGGGACCTTGAGATCGCGAAAAACTTCGTCGTAACGCCGCCCCAAGCCGGTACCGCCCCCACAGACGCACATAAGCCCATTCCAACGGGAATGGAGAGGGATCAGAACTGCAAGGTAGCGGCCTTGGGCGTCGCATCCACACCCTGCTGACCGCCTGGCGAGATGAGTTGTACCTGAATTTTTTGTGTGGCGGGGAAGGTCTTGAAAACCTGGGTCAGGTCGAGCTGCTTGAGCGCTGCCGGTGTGGCGCAGTTGAATTGGTAGTGCGCGTGAATTTCGCTGTGGTCGTGATGATGCGGGTGTTCATCGGTGCCCTTGGCGTGGTCATCCTCCTCTTCATCGTGGTGGGCGTCTTCCGGGGCTGGATCACCGAACAACGGGCTTTCCAGTTCCTGGTTGGCAACTACGCAACCGGCCTCCTTGGGCAGTTGGAACAGCGCCAACGGGTTGTCGAGCAGGGCGCGCACGGCGGCGACCTTGGCCTTGTCAGCATCGCTGGTAGCCGCGTGTTCGAAGCCCAGCAGATTCATCGCGGGGCTTTGCACTTCCAGTTCCAGGGTTTGCGCGTCCAGAGCCGCATTCAGGCGGGCGACGCCATGTTCGTGAGCGCCAAGGCTGCCATGTTCTTTTTCATCGGCCTGGGCGGCAACCAAGGGTAGTAAAGCAAAAGGCAGGGCAAGAAGCAGGCGGCGCATAGTGTTTCTCCAGAAACCACAAAAGGTATTTTGTTATGTGATCTTATAACAATTTATTACGCTTTCAACCACCTGCTTGGCGATCCGGCTGACGCGTGGGAGCATGCCTGCTGGGCTATTCGGTCAAGGATTTTGAGGAAAGTTTATGGTGCGGATTCGCGGAACCATCGGCGAGTGGCCGGTAGATTTGACAGTGGAGCTGGATGACGGCGATTGGGCCCGGCTGGGTGCGCAATTGCAGGTGGAGAAACGGCAGGAGCCAGTGGTGATGGCCAGGCCGATGAGCCAGGACGATGCCGTGTGGCAGATGGCCAAGGACTTGGTGCGCCAAGCCGGGCAGATCGACGGTCCACAACTGCTGGGGCAATTGGAGGGCTTGACCGGGAGTGTGGCGGCGGGCAAACGCTTATTGGTGCGCTTGCGCCACTGTGGTGAGGTCAAGGTGGTGAGTGGGACGGATTCGCCGCTCTATAGTTGGAGCGATGCTTAAGCAGGTGTATTGCTGACTTCACGGACGGCATCTGTTAGGTGGGGCGGTTTGTTGCGCAGGCCGACAGCGCCGGTTCTGGCTTTGCGAAGAAGCTGGGTATGGAGTGTTGTGCGCAAACCCTATCAGGCTCTGTACGAAATGTATCCGCGCTCGCCCATGTGGTGTTGAAAGTCGGCTCGCCATGCTCATGACCACCCGTCGACTGCGTTTACATCCCCAAGATTATTTCCTGGCTGGCGACGAAGACCTCGGCTTTGGAGGCACCTACCGCCTAACCGAAGCGAGCACATTCAAAACCAGGGCGGCCGCTGAAAGCGTTGAGGCGCTAGCAAAAGCTGTAGCGGAGGGTGTGCCGATGTTGACCCCCAATGGTCGACCGAAATCAATGGGGAGCTTCACTACCCTCGCAGATAGGAAATACCAATCACGCATGGCTGGAACCCAGTAGCCTCACGACGCCACTCAAAAGTAGGCGGACCGCAGGGCTGGCGTTCCTATGGGTCGGGCCAGCCTGCTGAATCTACTGTCAAACGCTCGCTAAAACCTGCGCCGCAGACAAAGGCCGCAAAGCCGCTGCCTATTCTGCGGGGGGGCTACGCTTTCAGGACAGCTCATGAATCCGATCGATCATTCTCTTTTCAACCCCAATTTCTCCTTTGGCTCCAGCGGCACGGAGGACGTCCACGCGCCGGCGCAAGCCATGGACGCGACACAGGTACTTGAGCACAGCATCCAACAGGTCGGTGGCAATACCGGCATTCCCGCCGAACACCTGCGTAAGCTGCATCACATTGCTCGTGAAAATGACTGCGTGATCGCCTTCAGGCCTTTCGATCCACTGAACAGGTCGTTGGTCGAACAGGGTCATCCGACCAAGAGCCAACAGATCAAGGGTAAGAGTTCCGACCTGGGGCCGCTTTACGGCTTCATTCCGGTACAACAGGCGCTCAGCAAGGTGCGTGGCCGCGGACCGGAAGCGATCGCAAAGGCAGACCAAGACATCAAGGCGGTGCTGGAAAAGCAACACGCCAGGGCCATTGCGCTGCGGCTACCGCAAGAGCGTCTGGGGCTACTGCAGGACGAGGGTTTGATCCGGCTGCATGCACCGTTGAGCGATGGCACACGTAAGATCACGCTCCCCGGCGACTCTACCGAGTTCACCGCCCGACTCGCCGATAACGGCAAATCGTTCGAAATTCTGCATGGAGGAGAGGCGGTGCAAGTGCTGGCACCCATGAGACAACCAGACGATCCTCTCCAGGACAAACCGCTGACGGCCGATTATGACCTGTTCGTAATCATGCCCAATTGGGGGCAAGTGGGCGAGCAAACCAACCGGCGCTTGTCGCAACCGGGTCTACGCGATCCCTTGTCGGGCGTCATGCCCGGTGGCCCGAAGGATGGCGGGACCGACCACATCACGGCCCTGGAGCGGCGCATCGCTAATCAGATCAATGAACGGCTGCGTCCCGACATCGATTTCGACCAACCAGGCAACGCCGCTTGGCGCTTGGTGCACCATGGTGCCGATCAGGGAAACCCCCAAAGTGATCTGAAAGACAACTTTCCCGCCACGCTGATTTTGCCACGGCAACTAGGCGAGCATGGGCCGGTTACAATCCTGCGCGACCCAGGAGCGTTGAATGCGTTCATCCAGCAACATGGTGGGCAATATCCAATGGTCCGTAATACCGCTTGGAACCAGCTCTCGGGCCATGTGGGCCGGCGCGCCAGTGATCTCAGCACACGCAGCAATGAACCGAGCCCGGCCCCCAGCCGCAAGTCCAGCCTTACCCCCCAGGACCTTCAGGCCCTGCAGGCCGCCTCGGCACGGCGCAACAGCCGTCCCCAGCTGTTCGGCGAACGCCGCGGTTCACTGGCGCCTTTCCAAGAACAAGAGCCTTCATGACCTGATGAAGTGTCGAGAGGCCGCACGCAGCAAAAATATCGAGTCTTGAGTCAAGAATCTCGATAGAAATTTGGATTTTTATTATAAAAAAAATTTTAAAGTTAATGTTGATTATTGTGAGAAATTAGCTGGAGCGTTGTAGGAGATTACCTGTGGAGTTATTTTTGCTTTTGTTTTAGCAATATTAACTGTTTCCTTGACGTTCTTGCTTGAATAAGGAGGGAAAGAGGGCGGTTTTCATCTTTTATAGATGTTTGATTTTTGATCTCATATGAATTACTGTTTGGCGCAATAAAAAATAAAATAAAGGATTATTGCTTTGGAGGTATTCGCAGGGTTATTAGCGGCTGTCTTTTGGGGCGGAACGGATTTTTTGGTTGGCATGAACGCGCGAGCGGTTGGGGTCAAACGAGCGGTTCTTTTCGGCCAACTGCTGGGGTTGCTGCTGATGACGATCATTATTCTTGCATTTTCCAATCATTGGGAAAAGATCATCTCTGCCTCCGCAATAGTCGTATTGTTGGGGGGTGTGGCTTCGTTATGCACCGTCATTGGGGCACTTTCGCTTTCCAAGGCCTTCGCCATCGGCAAGACCGCTGTCGTTGCACCACTGGTGACATCTTACGGCGTCTTCACCACAGTGTTGGCCTGGCTGGGTGGCGATGCACTATCAGTCTGGCAGTTTGTTGGCATTCTAACCTGCTTTTTCGGTGTATTGCTCGCCAGTAGCAATGCTAACGGGGCCGGGTTTGAGCGCATGTCGAACAGTAAGTTGTCGGTGGGGTACGCACTGCTGGCGGCAATGCTTTATGGCGCCAGTTTCTGGATCCAAGGCAAGTTCGTATTGCCCTCTTTAGGTCCGGTCAACATGCTCGCACTTGGCTACACGGTAGGTTTCATTTTTCTCTTGCCGGAAGCTATGAAGTTCTTGCGGGATCGTGCAGCGATCAGACTAAAAACATTCGGTACGTTGTGCGGAGCAAGTCTTTTGAATTTGGGCGGGTTTTCCGCTTTTTCCTGGGGCGCTATGAGTGGCTCTGTTTCCATTGTTACTGTAATAAGTACATTGTCGGGTGGTATTGCCGCGATCCTGGGATATTTTTTCTATCGAGAGAGGTTGTCCTTAATTCAAGTCGGTGGAGTCAGTCTTGTATTATTGGGGGCGGTCTTGTTACATGTTTATGGATGATGCTTTTGGCAGGCCTCAAGAGCGGGGCCCCCAGCGGCGACCGACGAACCCCGCCCGCACTCGCGTGGTTCGCGATCGCCTGAGCGTCGGGGCCGTCAGCATCTGTCTGTTCGAGATCGGGTGAAGTGGCTCAGTAAAGTGCCGCGAACAACTTGCGTCGGTAGGTGGTCACCAGCGGATGGTCGTTGCCCAGCAGGTCGAATACTTGCAGCAGGGTCTTGTGGGGTAGGCCTTCGCTGTAGCCGCGATTACGGGTAAACAGTTTGAGCAAGGCATCCAACGCGGCGTCGTACTGTTGGCGGGCCAGTTGCTGGATTGCCAGTTGATAGATGGCCTCGTCGTCCAGTGGATCCTGGGCCAGGCGGGCTTTGAGGTCGGCGGTATCCGGCAGGTCGGCGGCCTGGCGCAGGAAGGTCAACTGGGCCTTGGCACCGGCCAGGGCAGCTTTATGTTCGTCACCCTTGACCGCATCGAGTACGGCCTGCGCTTCGTCCAGTGCACCGCGTTCGGCGAGGCAGCGAGCGTAGAGGATCAATGCCTGAGGGTTACTGTTGTCTTCGTTCAGTAGCGCCACCAGGGTCGCTTCGGCGTCGGCGATCCGGCCTTCCCCGAACAGCGCCTGGGCCTGCTCGAAAGGATCGGCTGCGGCCGGCGCGGGCAGCTGTACATGGGGTTCGAGCATGGTGCGCACCGCCGACTCCGGCTGGGCACCGGCGAAGCCGTCTACCGGCTGGCCGTCCTTGAACAACAGCACGGTCGGCAGGCTGCGGATACCGAAACGGGCGACGATGTCCTGCTCGGCATCACAGTCGACCTTGGCTAGCAGCAGTTCGCCCTGATAGCTTTCGGCGACCTGTTGCAGCATCGGCATCAGGGCCTTGCAGGGCGCACACCATTGCGCCCAGAAATCCACCAGCACTGGCTTGTGGAACGAGTTCTGGATCACCGCCTGGTCGAAGTTCAGAGCGGTGGCGTCGAAGATGTAGGGCGTGTCCTGAGTCATCGGGAATCTCGAAGAGCGGGGGGGATGGTGCAACTATAAGGCCTGGGGCGGGTGGGCCGAAAGCGGCGGTTGAGCCACACAGGCCGCTAGTGGGTCGAGTGCTGGATTCAAGGCGCGCTGACGAATTGCAATTCACCCATGGCCTGAGTGGTCGGCTGGTCCACCGACACCGAAGGCAGGTGCAGGATCAGTTGCCCGGACTGGCTGGCGCGCCCGCGCAGTTCGACGCGACTGTCCGGCGGAAACACCTCCGGATTGAAGCGCAGGCGGAACGGCAGCACCTGGCCGGTGCCGTTGATCTTGCTGCTGGCCAGCAGTTGTTGCGGGCGACCGCGCTCATCGATCACCAGCAGCGCCAGTTCGACCTCGGCATTGGCCGGCACGCCGAGCAGGGTGCCGCTCAGTTCGCGTTGGAAAGCCGGCAGCGGGCCGAGTTCTTCGTAGGGACTTAGCGGTTTTTTTGTCTGAACCTGGTGGGGCGGGGCCGGCTCGGGCTTGGGGGCGCCGCTGCAAGCGACAAGCAGGCCGGCGAGGCTGAGCAAAACAAGCGGTCGTACTGACATCTACAACTCCAACTGAGGCGCAAAGCGGTGGTTCTGATGGAATAACGTTAGTCCGCCGACTGTATACCGCAAACCCTATGGCTTGTCTTGCCACGGGGATGCGCTACCATGACCCTCCCATTTTTTGTTGCCTGCCACCATGCACTGTCCCTTCTGTGGTGCCAACGACACCAAAGTCATCGATTCGCGTCTGGTCGCCGAGGGCGAACAGGTGCGCCGCCGGCGTGAATGCCTGGCCTGCGGTGAGCGTTTCACTACCTTTGAAACCGCCGAACTGGTTTTGCCGCGCCTGATCAAGCAGGACGGCAGTCGCCAACCCTTCGACGAAGAAAAACTGCGCGCCGGTATGCAGCGGGCCTTGGAAAAACGCCCGGTGAGTGTCGAGCGCCTGGAAGCGGCGCTGGCGCATATCAAGCACAAGCTGCGGGCGACCGGCGAGCGCGAGGTCAAGTCGTTGATCGTCGGCGAGCTGGTGATGAGCGAGTTGCAGAAACTCGACGAAGTCGCCTATATCCGCTTTGCTTCGGTCTATCGTCGTTTCCAGGATCTCAACGAGTTCCGTGAAGAGATCGACCGTCTCGCCCGGGAGCCCGTCCATCAATGAGCCTTGCCACCGAACAGGCGATTCTCGATGCCCACTACATGGCCCGGGCCCTGGAGCTGGCCCGTAAGGGGCGCTACTCGACGCACCCTAACCCACGGGTGGGTTGCGTGATTGTGCGCGACGGCGAAGTGGTCGGCGAAGGTTGGCACGTGCGAGCCGGCGAGCCCCATGCCGAAGTCCACGCTTTGCGCGAGGCGGGCGAAAACGCCCGTGGCGCGACGGCATACGTGACGCTGGAGCCGTGCAGTCACTTCGGTCGTACACCGCCGTGCGCCGACGCACTGGTCAAGGCTGGCGTGGGCCGGGTGGTCGCGGCCATGCAGGACCCCAATCCGCAGGTCGCCGGACGTGGTCTCAAGCACCTGGCCGATGCCGGGGTCACGGTGCTCAGCGGCGTGCTCGAAGGCGAGGCGCGGGCGATCAACCAGGGCTTCCTCAAGCGTATGGAACATGGTCTGCCGTGGGTGCGAGTCAAGCTGGCGATGAGCCTGGACGGTCGCACCGCCATGGCCAGTGGTGAAAGCCAGTGGATCACCGGGCCTGCCGCGCGCTCCGCCGTGCAACGACTTCGGGCTCAGGCCAGCGCGGTGCTCACCGGCGCCGATACGGTATTGGCCGATAATGCCCGGCTGACCGTGCGTGCCGCCGAACTGGGGCTGGACCCCGAACTGACGGCCTTGGCCGAGCGTCGGCCGCCGTTGCGGGTACTGATCGACGGGCGCCTGCGGGTGCCGCTCGACGCGGCTTTCTTCCAGGCAGGTCCGGCGCTGGTGGTGACGTGCGCGGCGACCGTCAGCGCCGACTACCAGGCCGCAGGGCACGAGGTCCTGAGCGTGCCGGGCAGCGACGGCCAGGTTGACCTGCCCCAGTTGCTGAGCCAATTGGCAGCCCGTGGCGTCAATGAACTGTTGGTCGAGGCCGGTCCGCGCTTGGCCGGAGCCTTTGCTCGCCAGGGCTTGGTGGACGAATACCAGATATTTGTCGCGGCAAAGTTCCTCGGTTCCCGTGCGCGCCCGCTGCTGGATTGGCCGCTGGAGCAGATGAGCGAGGCCCCGCAGTTGAAGATCACTGAAATGCGCGCGGTGGGCAATGACTGGCGAGTCACCGCAATACCTGACCCGGCATCCGGCGTATAATTCACGCCTTGCGCCCCTGCGCTGGCTCGTTCTCGAGGAGGATTTCATGTTCACCGGCATTATCGAATCCATCGGCAGTATCCGTGCGCTGAGCCCAAAAGGCGGCGATGTGCGGGTCTATGTAGAAACCGGCCAGCTCGACCTGGGCGACGTCAAGCTCGGTGACAGCATCGCGGTCAACGGTGTGTGCCTGACCGCCGTGGAGCTTCCGGGCGACGGTTTCTGGGCTGACGTCAGCCGTGAAACCCTGGACTGCACTGCATTCAACGAATTGAAGGCCGGTAGCCGGGTCAACCTGGAAAAGGCCCTGACCCCAACCAGCCGCCTGGGTGGTCATCTGGTCAGTGGTCATGTCGATGGTGTCGGCGAAGTCGTTGCCCGTGAAGAAAACGCCCGGGCGATCCAGTTCCGCATCCGTGCTCCGAAAGACCTGGCCAAGTACATCGCCCACAAAGGCTCGATCACCGTCGACGGCACCAGCCTGACGGTCAACGCGGTCAATGGCGCCGAGTTCGAGTTGACCATCGTCCCGCATACCCTGGCCGAAACGATCATGGCCGACTATCGTCCTGGACGTCGGGTCAACCTCGAAGTCGATCTGCTGGCCCGTTATCTGGAGCGTCTGTTGCTCGGTAACAAGGCTGCGGAGCCGTCGAGCGGCGGCATCAGCGAAAGTTTCCTGGCCGCCAACGGCTATCTCAAGTCTTGAAAGAAAAGGGGGTGCCGCGTGGGACTCAACACGATTGAAGAACTGGTCGAAGACATCCGCCAGGGCAAGATGGTCATCCTCATGGATGATGAAGATCGCGAGAACGAAGGCGACCTGATCATGGCCGCCGAATGCTGCACGCCTGCACACATCAACTTTATGGCCAAGCACGCCCGTGGCCTGATCTGTATGCCGATGAGCCGCGAGCGTTGCGAATTGCTCAAGCTACCGCTGATGGCGCCGCGCAACGGTTCGGGCTTTGGCACCAAGTTCACCGTGTCGATCGAGGCCAGCGAAGGCGTCACAACCGGCATTTCCGCCGCCGACCGCGCCCGTACCGTGCAAGCGGCGGCCGCCAAGGATGCCAAGGCCGAGGACATCGTCAGCCCTGGCCACATCTTTCCGCTGATGGCCCAGCCGGGCGGCACCCTGGCTCGCGCCGGCCACACCGAAGCTGCCTGCGACCTGGCGCGCATGGCCGGTTTCGAGCCCAGCGGCGTGATCTGCGAAGTGATGAACGACGACGGCACCATGTCCCGTCGCGCCGAACTCGAAACCTTTGCCGCTGAACACCACATCAAGATCGGTACTATCGCCGACTTGATCCACTATCGGATGATCCACGAACGTACCGTTCAGCGGATTGCCGAGCAACCGTTGGACAGCGAGCTGGGCCATTTCACCCTGGTGACCTATCGTGATTCGGTCGAAGGCGATGTGCACTTGGCTCTGACTCTGGGCAATGTCTGCGCCGAAGTCCCGACCCTGGTGCGCGTGCACAACATGGACCCGTTGCGCGACCTGTTGATGGTCAAGCAACCGGGCCGCTGGAGTTTGCGGGCCGCTATGGCCGCCGTGGCCGAGGCGGGTAGTGGCGTGGTGCTGCTGCTTGGACATCCGTTGGATGGCGATGTGCTGCTGGCGCATATCCGTGAAAGCGCCGACTCTGTGCCGACGAAAAACCCCACCACCTATAGCACGGTGGGGGCGGGTTCGCAGATATTGCGTGACCTCGGTGTGCGGCAGATGCGCCTGATGAGTGCGCCGATGAAGTTCAACGCGATATCCGGTTTCGACCTGGAAGTAGTAGAATACGTGCCCTCCGAATAAAAGCCTGGCTGGCGCCGGCTTTTTATTCGCGGTTCAAATATCACTGAGGGGCGCGTACTTTGGCGTGTCCCGGCTCTTTAAGAGATTTGTCGAATGACCCTGAAGACCATCGAAGGTACCTTCATCGCCCCTAAAGGCCGCTATGCCCTGGTGGTCGGCCGCTTCAACAGCTTTGTTGTCGAAAGCCTGGTGAGCGGTGCCGTTGACGCCCTGGTTCGTCACGGTGTGAGCGAAAGCGACATCACCCTCATCCGTGCGCCTGGCGCCTTCGAAATCCCGCTGGTTGCGCAGAAAGTCGCGCAGAAAGGCGATTTCTCGGCAATCATTGCCCTCGGCGCGGTCATTCGTGGTGGCACTCCGCACTTCGAATACGTCGCTGGCGAGTGCACCAAGGGCCTGGCCCAGGTATCCATGGAATTCGGCGTGCCGGTCGCTTTCGGCGTGTTGACCGTTGATTCCATCGAACAAGCCATCGAGCGTTCCGGCACCAAGGCCGGTAACAAAGGTGCCGAGGCTGCCCTGTCCGCCTTGGAAATGGTCAGCCTGCTGTCGCAGCTGGAGGCGGTGTGATTAGCGACGAAAGCGATCGTTTCAACCCGCGCGATCCGAAGCCCGAGGGCCATGGCAAACCATCCAAGAGTGCCAAGCGTCGTGAAGCCCGTCAGCTCGCGACTCAGGCGCTCTACCAATGGCACATGGCCAAGCAGTCGCTGAACGAAATCGAAGCGCAGTTCCGGGTCGATAACGACTTTAGCGACGTCGACGGTGCCTACTTCCGTGACATCCTGCACGGCGTTCCACAGTTCAAGAGCGAGATCGACACCGCGCTCACGCCGTGCCTGGACATCGAGATCGAGGAACTAGACCCGGTCGAACTGGCGGTCCTGCGCCTGTCCACCTGGGAGCTGCTCAAACGCGTCGACGTGCCGTACCGTGTGGTGATCAACGAAGGGATCGAGCTGGCCAAGGTCTATGGTTCCACCGACGGTCACAAGTTCGTCAACGGTGTGCTCGACAAGCTGGCGCCGAACCTGCGTGAAGCTGAAGTGAAGGCCTTCAAGCGCTGATCGGCGCTTGCACTTCCCATGGGCGAGTTCGAACTGATCCGTAACTTCTTTGCCTGCGCGCCCTGTGCGCGGACCGGCGAAGGTGTTGAACTGGGGATCGGCGACGACTGCGCCCTGCTCAGTGTTCCTCCTGGGGAACAGTTGGCGATTTCCACCGATACGCTAGTGGCGGGTGTGCATTTCTCTGACCCCTGCGATCCTTTCCTGCTCGGGCAACGTGCGCTGGCCGTCGCCGCGAGTGACTTGGCCGCGATGGGCGCCACGCCCATCGCCTTTACCCTCGCCCTGACCCTGGCGCACAACGAAGCGAGCTGGCTGCAGGCGTTCGCCCAAGGTTTGAACCAGATGGCGCGGCATTGCAATCTGCGGCTGGTAGGCGGCGATACCACACGCGGGCCCCTGAGCCTGACGCTAACGGTGTTTGGTCGGGTGCCAGCCGGGCAGGCGCTGACCCGTGGCGGTGCCCAGGTCGGCGATCTGCTCTGTGTGGGGGGCGACCTGGGCAATGCTGCTGGCGCTTTGCCGTTAGTGCTGGGCCAGCGGAGCGCCGTCCCGATGATTGCCGAACCGCTGCTGGCCCACTACTGGTCGCCTCGGCCACAGTTCGCCTTGGGCCTGGCGTTGCGTGGAAAGGCGAACTCGGCATTGGATATATCCGATGGCTTGCTGGCCGATTGTGGGCATATCGCGATGGCGTCCGGGGTGCGTTTGCTGATTGAACGGGAAAAGCTGCCATTGTCTGCGGCATTGCTGGCGTTTCTCGGCCAGACTTCAGCCTGGGACGCTGCGCTGAGTGGCGGTGACGATTATGTGCTGGCGTTTACCTTGCCACCCGCCGAATTGCCTGGGTTGTTGCTCGGCCATGCGTCGGTACGGGCGGTCGGGCGAGTGGTCGCCGGGCAGGGCGTGGCGCTGCTGGATGCCGCTGGCCAGGACATTACCCCGCAAGTCCGGGGCTACCAACATTTTCCGGAGACACCGTGACAGATCATCCCCAACAGGTCCCGGCCGAATTCGTGCCGCCCTCGGTATGGCGCAATCCCTGGCATTTCCTCGCCTTCGGTTTCGGTTCCGGCACGTTGCCCAAGGCGCCGGGAACCTGGGGTTCGCTGGTGGCGCTGCCTTTTATCCCGTTATGGCAGATATTGCCGGATTGGGGTTATTGGTTGATGCTCGGCATCACCATGCTGTTCGGCTTCTGGCTGTGCGGTAAGGTGGCTGACGATCTGCGGGTGCATGACCATGAAGGCATCGTCTGGGACGAAATGGTCGGCATGTGGATCACGCTGTGGCTGGTACCGGAAGGCTGGTACTGGCTGCTAGCGGGGTTTGTGATGTTCCGCTTCTTCGATATCCTCAAACCCTGGCCAATCCGCTGGATCGACCGACATGTGCGGGGCGGTGTGGGGATTATGCTGGACGATGTGCTGGCCGGGGTGTTCGCCTGGCTTGCCATGCAGGGATTGGTTCATTTCCTTGCCTGAGGAATTGGGTATGTCTGGCTGTCGGTTGTGGGGACTGTTTTTATCGTTGTGGTTCTGCCCGTTGGTCTGGGCCGCTGAAACACCCGGTTTGCCTGGGCAAATCCGCCTGGTCAGCGAGGTCTGGCTGGACTACACCAATGCCGATGGCAGCGGGTTGGCCTGGGACGTGCTGCGCGAGGTATTCGAGCCGCTGGGTGTCAAGGTCGAGACCCGCAGCGAACCCTACCTCCGTTCGGTCGGCCTGGTGGAGCGCGGTGAAGCGGATGCCTGGGTCGGCTCCTACAGCAAGGAAATCAGTGGCGTTCTGTACCCGCGCTGGAACTTCGATACCGACCATATCTACGCCCTGGGGCTGGCCAGTAACCCTGCGCCCAGTCTGGAGACCCTGGGTGCCTATCGTCTGGCTTGGGTGCGTGGCTACAAGTACCAGAACTATCTGCCTAATGCGCACCACTTCAACGAGATCCGTCGCCGCGATGGTATTCTCTCGATGTTGCGGCACAGCCGCGCCGACTATTACATCGACGCCCTGACCGAGGTTGATTATGTTCTCAGCCAGGCCCCGGACCCTTCGGTGTTTCGCCGTACCCACCTGGTAGAGCTGCCGTTGTACCTGGGCTTTTCCGATAGCGAGCGAGGGCGGGCGCTGCTGGCCCTGTATGACCGACGGATGGATGAATTGGTCAAGGGCGCTCGGTTACGCAAGTTGTTCGAACGCTGGAAACAGCCTTATCCGTTCGAGAGCGGCGCACCCGCCGCGACCGATCAAACTTATTGATAGTTATCATGGATAATTCCACTTAAGCTTCTGTAGGATGCTCCTGCTACACTGCAACCTCCGCGAATCTCCAGTCCTCATACTGATCAGGAGCATATGGTGCCTGTCGTCTTCGTCGCCGCTTCTAAATTGCCCACCCCTTTTGCGACCTTCACCATGAACGGCTTTCTCGAAGAAGCTACTAATCGTGAACATGTCGTGCTGACGCTTGGGGATGTGGCTGATGGTGCACCGGTTCTTGGCCGCGTGCACTCCGAGTGCCTGACTGGCGATGCCTTGTTCAGCCAGCGTTGTGATTGTGGTTCCCAGCTGGAAGCTGCCTTGCAGGCGATTGCCCGCGAGGGGCGCGGGGTGCTGTTGTACCTGCGCCAGGAAGGCCGTGGTATCGGCCTGATGAACAAGATCCGTGCCTATGAGTTGCAAGATGGCGGTGCCGACACGGTGGAGGCCAACGAGCGCCTGGGCTTTGCCGCCGACCTGCGCAATTACGCCATCTGTCTGCCGATGCTTGAGCACCTGGGCATCCAATCCCTGCGTCTGATGACCAACAACCCGCGCAAGGTCAAGGCGCTGACCGATATGGGCATCACTGTCGCCGAGCGGGTGCCGCTGCACACCGGGCACAACCCGCACAACAAACTCTACCTGGCCACCAAGGCCGACAAGCTCGGTCACATGATGGGCAATGAACATCAGAGCGAGGCCGATTCGGCGTGACCCGTGGGCAAGCGAAGCGCCGGCTGGCGATCAGTTGGTACCAGCAACTTGTACTGAGTGTGTTGCCTCTGGTTGTCGCCAACGGGTTGTTCGGTCAGTCGCCGCCGCTTTTGCCGGTGCTGGCGATGCCGTTGTTCATTGCCGGCGTAGCCTCGATGTTTATCAGTCTGCGGTTTTTCGGTGCCTACAAGCGTTCGCTGATCGCGACCCAGGCTGTCCTGGATACCCCCGAAGAGCCGGCAGCCTGGATTGCCCTGGCGAATGTTCGACGCAAGGCGCTGGTGGTGGCGGCGTTGCCTGCCTGGATCGGCGCCCTGGCGGTATTCGTCGGCCTGGAGGCAGTGCCGTTGGTATTACTGGTGGTGTCCACCGTGGTGGTGTTCTACCTCTATCGGATTCCGCGTCAACTCGGCTGACGCATCGCCGGTTGGCGATTTTGCTGCGGGTCGTCGCGATATCGGCGAGCGCCGGGCCATGGGCGGTCAGTGTCGGGGCGGCCCAACGCAATTGCCGCCTGCCAGGAGGCGGTGAGCCGACTCCTACAGGGGAGAGCAATTCTACAGGTCGAGCAGTTGCATTCGTGCGATGACCGACGCTTCGATCCCCGTCACATCCAACCCGCACTCGGCCAGCATCTGCGCCGGCTTCGCGTGTTCGACATAGGCATCCGGAAGCCCCAGGTGCAGGATCGGCTTAAGCAGGTTGTCACGCGCCAGGAACTCGCTGACCGCCGCGCCGGCACCACCCATGATGGTGTTTTCCTCGATGGTCACCAGCAGGTCATGGCGACCAGCCATCTCGCGCACCAGCGCTTCATCCAGCGGCTTGACGAAACGCATGTCGACCACGGTCGCATCGAGCTTTGCGGCGACCACCAGTGCTTCGGCCAATTGCACGCCAAACACCAGCAGGGCGACCTTGTGGCCTTGACGGCGAACCAGGCCCTTGCCGATCTCGATCGGTTCCAGGCCTTTCTCGATGGTCGCGTTGGGGCCGGTGCCGCGTGGATAACGCACGGCTGCGGGGCCGTTGTACAGATGGCCGGTGCTGAGCATCTTGCGCAGTTCATTTTCGTCGCTTGGGGTCATCACCAGCATGCCGGGAATGCAACGCAGGTACGACAGGTCGAAACTGCCAGCGTGGGTCGGACCATCTTCGCCCACCAGGCCGGCCCGGTCGATGGCGAACAGTACGTCGAGGTTCTGCACCGCGACGTCATGCACCAACTGGTCATAACCGCGTTGCAGGAAGGTGGAGTAAATTGCCACCACCGGCTTGGCGCCTTCGCAAGCCATGCCGGCGGCAAAGGTCACCGCGTGCTGCTCGGCAATCGCCACATCGAAGTAGCGCAGCGGGAAACGCTCGCTGAAGGCCACCAGGTCGGAGCCTTCCTTCATGGCGGGGGTAATGCCCACCAGCCGTGAGTCGGCGGCAGCCATGTCGCACAGCCATTCACCGAATACCGCGGAATACTTCGGTCCGCTGGCCTTCTTCGGCGTTGTTGCTGGAGCGTCCAGGGGTTCGAGCTTGGTAATCGCGTGATAGCCAATCGGATCGACTTCCGCCGGGGCGAAGCCCTTGCCCTTCTTGGTGACCACATGCAGGAACTGCGGGCCCTTGAGGTCACGCATATTGCGCAGAGTGGCGATCAGGGTCGGCAAGTCGTGGCCGTCGATGGGGCCGATATAGTTCCAGCCCAGCTCTTCGAACAAGGTGCCGGGGACCAGCATACCTTTGGCATACTCTTCGGTGCGGCGAGCGATTTCCCAGGCACCGGGCAGGCGCGAAAGGACTTTCTTGCTGCCCTCGCGCATGCTCGCGTAGGTGCGGCTGGAAAGAATCTTCGCCAGGTAGTTGGAAAGACCGCCGACATTGCGCGAGATCGACATGTCATTGTCGTTGAGGATCACCAGCATGTTGGCGTCGACTTCCGGCGCGTGGTTCAGCGCCTCGAACGCCATGCCGGCAGTCAGCGCGCCGTCGCCGATCACCGCGATGGCCTTGCGGTCGCTGTTCTGCAGCCGGGCGGCAATCGCCATGCCGAGGGCGGCGCTGATGGAGGTGCTGGAGTGGCCGACGCCAAAGGTGTCGTATTCGCTCTCCGAGCGGCGCGGGAAAGCGGCCAGGCCATCCTTTTGACGCAGGGTACGCATTTGCTCGCGACGACCGGTAAGGATCTTGTGCGGATACGCCTGATGGCCCACGTCCCACACCAGCCGGTCATCCGGGGTGTCGAAAACGTAATGCAACGCGATGGTCAGTTCGATGACGCCGAGACCGGCGCCGAAATGCCCACCGGTCTGGCCGACTGAATAGAGCAATTCCAGGCGCAACTCATTGGCCAGGGTTTCCAGCTCGGCTTCACCTAACCGGCGCAGACCGGCCGGCGTATCGGCGCGGTCCAGCAGGGGCGTGGTCGGGCGCTGGCGGGGAATCTCATGGAACGTCGTGGGCATCAGGCGAATCGTTATAGGTATGAAGACGCGGCAGTTTACCTTATGGCGCGCGTGCTGCCCACGCGCTGTCGCATCGACAGGTCGGATGATGGTCCTTTGAGCGTGCGAAGGACCTGGGACAACACCAGGTCAGCTGCGGCGTTCGACGATATAACAAGCCAGCTCGCGCAGCGGTTCGGCGGCCGCGTCAAACGGCTGCAGGGCGTGCAACGCCTGGTCGCGCAGCTCAAGGGCGTAGGCCTTGGCGTTGTCGAGGCCGAGCAGAGCCGGGTAAGTGGGCTTGTCCCGGGCGATATCGGCGCCCTGGCGCTTGCCGAGGGTCGCGGTATCGCTTTCGACGTCGAGAATATCGTCCTGCACCTGAAACGCCAGGCCGATGGCCTGGGCGTAGGTCCGCAGAGACTTGAGCGCATCTTTCTGCGCATTGCCGCTGGCAAGGGCGCCGAGGATCACACTGGCTTCGATCAGTGCTCCGGTCTTGTGCCGATGCATGTATTCCAGAGCTTTCTGGTCGAGCTTGAGGCCCACCGACCCGAGGTCGATGGCCTGGCCGCCAACCATGCCGGCGGGACCTGCGGCCTGAGCCAGGGTACTGACCATGGTCAGGCGGGTCTCGGCGCTCAGGTCGCCCAGGCGTGGGTCGAGCAGGGCGCTGAAGGCCAGGCTTTGCAGACCGTCGCCAGCGAGGATCGCGCAGGCTTCGTCGAAGGCCTTGTGGGTGGTCGGCTGGCCGCGACGCAGATCGTCATCGTCCATGGCCGGCAAATCGTCGTGGACCAGCGAGTAGGCGTGGATCAGCTCGACCGCGCAGGCTGCGCCGTGGGCCTGTTCCGGCAGGCCGCCGAGGGCTTCGCAGGCAGCATAGGCCAGCAGTGGGCGCACACGCTTGCCGCCATTCATCACGCTGTAGCGCATGGCTTCATAGAGGCGGGCGAGTTCGGCGCTCGGGGCGACGAACAAAGTGTCCAGCGCGGTATTGACCTGTTGCTGGCTGCGCGCCTGGTAGGTTTTGATCATTCTGACTGTTCCGTGTCAAAGGGTTCTTCGGCCAGTTCGCCATCGCGCTCCAGCAGGATCTGCACCTTCTGCTCGGCCTGGGCCAGAGCGCCCTGGCACTCACGCGTCAGGCGGATGCCTTGTTCGAAAGCGCTCAACGAGTCTTCTAACGACAGCTCGCCGTTCTCCAGGCGCTCGACCAGCGTTTGCAGATCGGCAAGGGATTGTTCGAAATCCAGGGAAACTTTTTTGCGGGCCATGGCGGCGATCTCGATAGGCGTTAAACCCTCGCGACACTAGCAGACAGCGGGTTTCGGGGCAAATGCGAGGGGCTGGCTATCGGTTGAATTCGCCCCATACCCCAAAGTCTGTTTCAGACGCGTCCTACTTACTTTTGATGGTCCGGACGCTAGCCTTTGAACGGTCAGCCGCTCTTCTTGCAGTCATTGCCCTGATATTCGCCCGATACAGGCACACAACAAAGTGACGCAGGGACAGTCGCCAAACAAGCCCAAAGGACTAGGAATAACAAGATGAATACCCCTTTGCAGCAACGCCACACCCACCCAGCCTCCCTTGAATTTTTCGGCACGCTGGCCCCGTCAGCTTTTACCGAGCCGCCACTGGCTGGCTTCGAGGAACTCGCTTGCCTGCCATCGATTGAGGGCTGAATCATGGGTCGAGGATGTGTCAACGGCGTGGGACAAGGCTTGCACGGTGATCGGACCACCACTGGCGCGGTGTGTATCAGCAGCCTGTCCAGTGCCACACAAGGGGGGCGAAGCGTCTTGCGGCTCGGCGATAGAACCACCTCTTGTCCGTTATGCGGCAAAGCCGGGGTGATTGTCGAAAGCCTGCCAGCCATGAAATGGATGGGGGTTGCCACCGTATTGGACGGCGCACGAATCCATTGCGGCTGCCCACCGGGGCGCAATCGGTTGATTGCGCCGGTCGAGCGGGCATCCCCCACGAGCGCTGGTGCCAGCCGCTCCCCGATTGTCGCACCGGCTCCTGCGCCAGCACCTACGCCGGCGACAGCCAAGCCTGAAATGCCAGTCCGGGAGCCCATCCTGGAAGAGGAGGAGGAAGAAGAGGAACTGAAACAGAGCGGCATCGTGCTTCATCTGGGCTTGTTCTTCGACGGCACCGGCAACAACCAGGGCAACAGCGCAATCGGTGAAGGCTGTCGGGCCAGTGATCTGGGTATGGATAGGGAGACGGCGGTCACGATTCGCCAAATCTGTACCACCTATGGCTTCGATGCATCTGGAGTGCCTCCCGACAATAGCTATGGCAACGCCAGCAGCAATGTCGCACTTCTGCATAATCTCTATCCGGATCAGGCCGACGTGCAATTACCAAACAGGGCTGAGCAAGCTCATATCAAGGTCTACGTTGAAGGTATCGGCACAAGCAGCGGCCAGAGTGATTCTCTCTACACTCAAGGCAGCGGCCAAGGGGATACCGGCGTGGTGGCCAGGGTCGAACAGGCACCGGCATTGGTCCTGCAGCAGTTACGGCGGTTTCGAGAAAACAACCCTAGCCTGAAGATTCGGCGTCTTGAAGTCGATCTGTTTGGCTTCAGTCGCGGCGCGGCGGCGGCTCGACACTGCGCCAATGATCTGCTCAAAGGAGCCGACAGCCTGCTGGCCCGAGCCTTGCCAGTGGGCTCGCCATTGCTTGGTGCCGACTTTGCCTGGCGTGCCGGGAGCGACGTCATCCTCAATTTTATCGGCCTGTTCGATACCGTGGCCGGCATCGTTGCTCCGCTGAGCAATGATTTCAGTCCGCACAACGCCCTTAATCCTGGCGTGAATCTACGCCTGGCTCCAGGCAGCGCTCGTCAGGTGGTGCAACTGGTGGCCAACGACGAGCATCGTCACAATTTCTCGCTCACCCGTACCGACACTGATTTGTTTGTACCGGGCTGCCACTCCGATGTTGGCGGCGGTTACCTGTCGTTGGCCACGGAAAACCTGTTGCTGAGCAAACCCGACAGCAGCTTCAGTCCGCCCCAGGAACCCAACGAACATAGCGAGGCTTATCGCCGTACCCAACAGCGCCTCGAACGTAGCCAAGACCACTGGCAGCATTACATCCCGCACGAGGGGTTGAGTATTGTCACCTGGGACACGGGGACCGAACACCAGCGCCGCGATACCCCAGCACAAAAGCGTGTTTATGCGGCCATCGCGGGTGAGCGTCAGGTGCGCGGCGAACTCTCCTTGGTGTACCTGCGGATCATGCGTGCGCTGGGCGTGCGCGCTGGGGTGGCGTTTGATCCCGTTCCAGATACACCAGCCCTTGCCTTGCCTACCGAACTCCAGCCCATCGCCGCCAAGTTGCAAGCCTATGCCTTACATGAGCCCT
>NZ_CP014135.1:289566-299212 GCF_001543125.1 Pseudomonas agarici
CGGGATCGTAGCTTTGAAGTCAGCTTCGAGGCCATTCCCTACTCGGAACGGGTGTGCTTTCGTCCCGCGCTACAAGACAAACCGCACATCGCCGGCACCGTCCCGGCCCGGATCAGCAGCACCCTGGCCAACGACCCTTATGGCCACATCGACCGTGAAGGGCGTTACAAAGTCCGCTTCCTGTTCGACCGCGACACCTGGAAACTCGGCGCGGAAAGCCTCTGGTTGCGCCTGGCCCGTCCCTATGCGGGCGACACTTACGGTTTGCACCTGCCACTGCTTGCCGGCACCGAAGTGGCCATCGCCTTCGAACAAGGCGACCCGGACCGTCCCTACATTGCCCACGCCCTGCACGACAGCCAGCACCCCGACCACGTGGCCTTGCCGAACTACAAACGCAACGTGCTGCGCACGCCGGCCAATAACAAACTGCGCATGGACGACACACGGGGCCAGGAGCATATCAAGCTCAGTACCGAACACAGTGGCAAGAGCCAGCTCAACCTCGGGCATATGGTGGATGCGCGGAAAAAAAAGCGCGGAGAAGGCTTTGAGTTGCGCACCGATGGTTGGGGCGCGATTCGAGGTGGCAAAGGCTTGTTTATCAGCGCTGATGAACAGACCAAGGCCATTGGCGATGTCCTGGCCATGCAACCGGCTTCCAGCCAGATCCAGGGCGCGAAACAGCAAATCGCCGACTGGCGGGAAATCGCCCAGGCCCACCATAGCCGCCCACCCGCAATCGACGGCTTGCAGCAGTTTCAGGACAACGCCAAAGACCTCAACGCCTGCGCCATCCTGCTCAGTGCTCCCCAGGGCATCGGCGCGGTGACACCGGCCAGCCTGCTGTTGCAAAGCGGCGAGGCGCTGTACGTGCAAAGCAACGACGAGATCAACCTGGCCGCTGCCCAGCGCCTGTCGGTCCACGCCAATCAGGCTATTTCCCTGCTGGCCCAGCAGGAAGGCATGCGCCTGGTGTCCGGCAAGGGGCCGCTGGAAATCGAATCCCACGGCGACGTGTTGAATCTGCTTGCCCAACAAGACATCAGCATGCAGTCCGCACAGGGCCAACTGCAACTGACGGCCAAAAATGGCATCACCCTGGGCTGTGGTGGCGGCTACATCCGCATCACCGCGTCCGGGGCCATCGACATTTACACCCCCGGCAAGCTCAACCTCAAGGGGCAACATGTTTGGGAAAAAACCGCCAGTCAGAGTTTTCCGCTGCCTGAGTTGCCGCAATCGATATGTAAAAAGTGCCTGGACAAGGCCCGGGCAAACACTACCGGTTTATTGAGCCGTGAACGTTGATTGAAGGGAAGATGCAGATGGCAACACCAACAGAATGGCAAGAACACATCGAGCGGGCATGTGCCAGCGTCGGCCTGCAACAGGTTAACGTGCTGCTCGACCAAGCCGATTGGAACAACTGCGCTATACCGGCGCTGAAGATGCTGAGGCCGCAAGTTCCATGGTTTTCATTGTTCAGCGGCACACCGGAGGAAAACCTTCTGGGTCAGGCCCCGTTGTTGATGCGCTTGAACCTGACGCATTGGCAACATAAAGCCTGGCTGGAAGAACTGCTGACCCAGTGCGCCACCGAGGCTCGCTTGCTGGTGGTGATCTCGCCATTGCCCTTCGATACCTTGAGCCAGGCTCTGCAAGCCCTCTCGCAAGTAAAGTGGGGCGCACGGACGGGCCTGTTGCGGTATTACGACCCACGAATCTTTCCTTTGCTGACGTCCGCGATCCTGACGGATAACCAGCGCACCGAATACCTGCAAGCGGTCAACTATTGGGGTTGGCTGGATCGGGACGACCAGCCGCAGTGGTTGCAAGGTAATTGTCTGGGATATCACGCTGAAATCGAAGTTAAGCCCTTTCTGAATTTGAGCGATCAGCAAGGCGAGCTGATTGGTTGTATCGGTGATGCGCAGAAACTGCTGGATGAAGGGGACTTCGATGATTTGGAGGCGACCCGGGAACTGCGTTTCGCCGCCTTATACTCAATTGTCGTACAGGCCCACCAGGAAAATCATTTGGATGATTTGACCGAATACGTGAGGCAAAAATTATGAGCCGCAAACAAGGCGTGTCGAATGGTCAGCGTGTTCGGAATGTAGAAAATTTACTCAAGCAAAAGGTCGATATACTGAAACGATTAGCTTTGATCATGCTGTGCGGTCTTGCAATCAGTAGTGCCGGCTGCGGAACATTAGTTGAACGGGGCGAATCATCGAAAACCTACCACCGTTCAGGTCATTACTATGTCGGTGTTCAATATGACTGGAGGCTCCTTACATTGGAAGGCGCCGGTGGTTATGACCCCATTCCTACGTACTGCTATCTAATCATCGTATGCCCATTTGCGACTCTGCTCAGCATGCCGGTAGATTTTCTGGTCGATACGGTGATGTTGTATAGCGACCATCAAAATAAACTCAAAGAAGAACAAAAAAACAGCGGATATATTCGAGATGAACACGCTCTCGCTGAGGATAGGCCAGATGAAGCAGCATTAAAAAATTGGGCCTTGATGCAGGATTTTGTTTGAGTGTGAGTTGCTGGTGATCAAGGGAGTTGAAGATCATGAAAATAATAATGAGAAAGGCGCGGATACAAGGATTGTGGTGCCTATTAGGGTTGATGTTGTTGGGATGTTCTTCTGCGGATAATGAAATGGCCGGGGGGAATCTGCAAGCCGTCAATCATACCGTGCAGGGGATTAACTGGATGTCGGTCAATGGTTATCGGGCTCACGGTGGTGGTGGCAGTGTCTGTTGCATCATCATGCCTACCAAATGGCGCCCTGGCTTGAAAGCTCATATCGAGTGGGAGGTCGACCCTGATCCTTTTGCAAAAATAAAAAGAAAAACAACAAGTTATGGTTTTGATGAGACAGCATGGACGGAGCATGAAGCGAAGTTTCAGCGTCACAGCACTACAGTGGATATTCCGGAGTGGTCAGGAACGGAGTCTTGTGACCTAAAAGTTCATTTTTTGGTTTGTAATCAAGTCAAGGTAATAACCTCATGCTGGGCATTTAATTCAGAGCACTACCCGATTAAAGAACCCTCGCAAATGAAGGAGCCAGCCGTATGTCCCAAGTGAACAATAATTCAAAAACTAAAGCATGGGGGGCACCGCATTTTCCGGAGAGTGGCCGCTTACCTACCAATACATCAATGGTAGCCGCCAACCACCGAAAGCAAACTCACAAGGAAGACCTTTTTTGTCGAGGGACCGACTCCCAAGGTCAAAAGCGGTATTTTGAATGCTGCCATAGCCTGCATATCAGCTTGTTTTCTATGACGCCAATAATAACGAAAAGCATGATGCCAAGAACAGTTGGCCAACTAATATCGCCAGGCATGTTTCATGCTTCGAATGGTTGACGCCACCAGAGCAATCAGCAAGGAAATCGCTAGCGATGCAAATGACAATAAGAAAAATCATACAGCAAGGCTTGCTTACCTTGTTGGGATTGACATTGTTCGGATGTTCTTCAGCCGATAACGAAATGGCCGGGGGGAATCTGCAAGCCGTCAATCATACCGTGCATGCTATTAACTGGATGTCGGTCAATGGTTATCGGGCCGACGGAGGGGGCGGGAGTTCGTGCTGCATTATCATGCCTACCAAATGGCGCCCTGGCTTGAAAGCCCATATCGAGTGGGAGGTCGACCCAGAACCATATGCTTATTCAAAATGGCCATCTGATTTTGATGGATACCAAGCCGCTCAACTCAAACACGCAGCTAACTACCAACACCACAGTACCACCGTGGAGATACCAGAGTGGCCAGGTACTGAGTCTTGTGGTTTGAAAGTTCATTTTTTAGTGTGTGATCAGATCAAAGTTACAACTTCCTGCTGGGGTTATGGCTCACCGAATAATCCGATTAAGGAGCCTCTTGATATGAAGGAGCCGACCGTATGTCCGAAGTGAAAAAAGACTCAAAAGATAAAGCATGGGGGCCACCCTATTTTCCTAAGGATGGTCGTTTACCTACCAAAGTATCAATGGTAGCCGCTAACTGCCGGAAGCAGACTTACGAGGAAGATATTTTTCGTCGAGGAACCAACTCTAGAGGTCAAAAGCGATATTTTGAATGCTGCCATAGCCTGCATATCAGCTTGTTTTCTACGATGCCAATGATAACGAGAAGCATGATGTCAAGAACAGTTGGCCAACTAATATCGCCAGGCATGTTTCATGCTTCGAATGGTTGACGCCACCAGAGCAATCAGCAAGGAAATCGCTAGCGATGCAAATGACAATAAGAAAAATCATACAGCAAGGCTTGCTTACCTTGTTGGGATTGACATTGTTCGGATGTTCTTCAGCCGATAACGAAATGGCCGGGGGGAATCTGCAAGCCGTCAATCATACCGTGCATGCTATTAACTGGATGTCGGTCAACGGTTATCGGGCTCACGGTGGTGGCGGCAGTGTCTGTTGCATCATCATGCCTACCAAATGGCGCCCTGGTTTGAAAGCTCATATCGAGTGGGAGGTCGACCCTGATCCTTTTGCAAAAATAAAAAGAAAAACAACAAGTTATGGTTTTGATGAGACAGCATGGACGGAGCATGAAGCGAAGTTTCAGCGGCACAGCACTACAGTGGATATTCCGGAGTGGCCTGGTACTGAATCTTGTGGTTTGAAAGTTCATTTTTTAGTGTGTAATCAGATCAAAGTCACAACTTCCTGCTGGGGTTATGGCTCACCGAATAATCCAATTAAAGAACCTCTTGATATGAAGGAGCCGACCGTATGTCCGAAGTGAAAAAAGACTCAAAAGATAAAGCATGGGGGCCACCCTATTTTCCGAAGGATGGTCGTTTACCTACCAAAGTATCAATGGTAGCCGCTAACTGCCGGAAGCAAATTTACGAGGAAGATATTTTTCGTCGAGGAACCAACTCTAGAGGTCAAAAGCGGTATTCCGAATGCTGCCATAGTTTGCATATCAGCTTGTTTTTTGATGGCACTAATAATAACGAAGCTAACGATACCAAAAAAAATAATCCTAGTAATATTGCCAAGCTATTCCATGCATCATTCCAAGGTTCACGGGCCAACCGCGGAGGTTATTTTTCGTATTACATGCCAGGTGTCGGCACGCCATTTCCAGAAATTGGCGAGCTGGATTACAGCGATAGCGGATTGCAATTTGCCGCTGGTGGCGAGGATCGTATCAATTGGGCATTGGTACAAGTGGCCAGTGCTCTTTCTTTCGCGCTTAACAATAAGAAAGAAATCGATAATGTTGTTGCCAAGGCCAAAGTCGAAGCCATGAGCACCTGGAGGGCACCGCTGATGAGTGCCATGGGCCAGGGTAATCGGCGGCGGACGATGAACGGGCTGCTAGCACCCTTGCAGGCTCGAACGGAATGGGCCCAGCCTCGCGTACTGGGGGTCAAGCTGTTTGTGTACGGCTTCTCCCGAGGAGCAGCCGAAGCTCGCACCTTTGTCACCTGGTTGAGCCAATTGTTCGACACCCCTGTCGGGGCGGAGCTACCCGCTCAAACGCTGATTGGCTTGCCGATCAGCGTCGAGTTTCTCGGAATACTGGATACAGTGGCCTCGGTGGGCATTGCCCATGTGGCGCCTTTTTTCTCCGGGCATATGGATTGGGCCGACGACACCCAGTTGCTGCCGGATGCGCAGCGCTTCCCGAAATTTATCAAGCGCTGCTCGCACTTTGTCGCCGCCTTTGAACAACGCTCCTGCTTCCCCTTGGAATCGATCCGTAACGAGGACGGCCGATACCCGGACAACAGCTATGAAGTGCTGTACCCCGGTGTTCATTCCGATGTTGGCGGTGGCTACCCAAAAAATGACCAGGGCAAGGCTCGCGGCGGCACCCATGAACTGGTGTCGCAGATCGTTCTGCACGATCTGTATGCCGCCGCCTTTGCTGCTGGCGCTCCGTTGCAGGTCCTCGAGGAAGTGTTACCGCGGACGCTGCTTTCTCAGAAGTTATGGCGTGCCATGAGTTCTACGACTGAGAGAGAGTTCGGACTGAGCAAGGAGTCAGTCGAACGCTTCAACGCCTGGCGAAGCAAAACCCTACCGGTAATCACCGCCGACCAGCCCGTCAATCATCCCGCTTGTGAGTACACCCCGCAGCTTCTGGGCACCACGGTGGAAGACGGTATGGCCGATCAATTGGGCTGGATCACCGGCTGGCGCATTGGTCGCTATGCCAATGATGCCAAAACCGATAACGACAGCTACCAGCGCCAGCCGTTCTTTATCGAGGCCACTGAATTCACCGCCGAGAGGAGCAGTCAGGAGAAAAAGAATGACGAGGACTTACGGGCCGCCGTCCTGGCTGCGCGCCTGACCAATCCTCAGCATCCCGGACCGCCGGTGTATGAAGCACAAATCGATCAGACCCAACTGAGCCAGGCTGCCGCTGAATTCAAATCCGATTACACCGGACAAAAGCGCGAGCAGACCAGCATGACGGGCGGGTTTCTTGATGTGATATTGCGCGACGCGGCCTATCTGCTCAATGAAAACGATGAGCGCAAAGACCACGAAACCCTCAGCACAGAGGGCAAGCGGCGCAGTGAGCAACTGTTCCGCGACGCCCACGGCACACCCAGTACCGATGCCGAAATGGCCTTGCTGGTGGCGTTGTTCGACGACCATATACACGACTCGCGAGCCTGGTTTATGCACGACAAACTGAAGTCGAGGGAGTTGTGGGCCGGTTATTTCTTTTACCGCATGATCTATTTCGGGAATGCCAACAGCCGCGATCTGTCGCCGGTGGTGGTGGCCGGGCGTCTATTGGGCGTGGCGATGATTGCCGGGGCCACGGCGTATGGCATCAGGCGCGGTAAAGCGCTGGGAGGGATTGGCGGACTGGCGGCGGGCATTGGCGCGGCGACCATCGGCTATCAGGTGATCGATAAGGTCACTGGCAAGGTGGTGCCCTTCCTGCCTGACGCCGAGCAGTTGCTAAAGCCCACTGGCCATATCGGCCAGGTGGTGGTCGAGCAGAAACGCCAGATCGCGTTGGACGACTATAGGCAGCGCATCGAGCAGACCAGTGCCATGTTACGCAAGGAAGGCACCCTGGTCGAACAGGTCAAGGCGGTGCTGCCATGATGCCCCTGGTTCGTCTCGGTGATCCGTTGTGGCCCTTTGGTGGTGAGGTTTTGGCGGGACACTACGAAGCTTTCGGTAAGCCGGTGGCCTGTGTGGATGATCCGGTGCGCTGCAACCTACATGGCCTGACGCATATTATCGAGGGTGCCTCGGGATCAACCATAGATGGCAAGCCGGTGGCGCTGGACGGCCATCGTTGCGCCTGTGGTTGCCAGTTGGTCAGCACCCTGGCGGCCACTTCGATGATGGTCGCGCCATGAATCGCCCACCGGAATACCCCGACCTCATCGCGCCGGGCGAACCCCGCTGGCGCCGCTGGTGGCTGGGGTTGGCGCTGCTGTTTGGGGTGCAGTCGGCGGTCGCGCTGATGCTGTGGCCGCAGGAGCAACCGCGCCTGGCGTTGTGGCTGTGGAGCGCGGTGCTGCCGATGTGCTGGGCGCTGGTGCTGGCGGTACGGGTGTTGGTGTGGCAGATCGAACTGTTCAACCGCAAGGTGTATCTGCGCACTGTCGAGGCTGCCACGCAAGCGTGGTGGCAGCGGCGTTGCCTGGCTTTGCCGGTGCGGGAGGTGTTGTTGCTCGGGCCGGCGGGTGACGTGCAAACCTATTACCAACACTTGATGAAAGACCTCCCACTGTCGACGCCCTTGGCGACACCCGGCGCCACGCACCTTATGTTGCGTTGTCCGTTGTCGATGAGCGCTCTTACCGAGCGTGCCCCGGCCCTGGCCCAGCACCTGGCGCGTCTGACCCTGACACTCCCTGAACTGTCCGCGTGTTGGCCGCAGTTGCGGGCGACTGCCTGGGTGGGGGACGAGAGCAGTCAGGTGGCTTTCGCGCAGACGCTGGCCCAGGCAGGCATGGTGTTGCCCGAGGCGCGTTTGCCCTTACGGAGCTTGAGTGATCTGGACGACCTGATCGATACCTTCCATCGCGAGTGCCATGGCGAGGACGACTGGCTGTTGTGCGCCGGGGCGGTGTCGGTCGAGCGCGCTGAACAGAGCGAGCTGCCGGGTGAAGGGGCTTTCCTCTGGTGGGTCAGCCGACAGGGCCGGCAGTTGTTGCATCGCGCTGAATGCCAGGCGGACGAGTCGCCCGCCGAACTCTGTGGACAGATGCAGCGTTACGCCGGGCTGGAAACGCCGCCGACCACGTGCCTGGCCCTGGATAAAGCCAGCCAGGAAGCGTTTGCGCTGGGCGGTTGGTCGGCGGCGGAACATCAACTGAGCGGGCAATGGGGCGTGTTGGCGCACTTGGCTCCCTTTATCGGTATGTCTCTGGCCTTGCTCCAAGCGGGGACGGCGGGTCAGCCCTGTGGCTGGTTGAGCCAGGATGGAAACAAACGATTGGAAATTGGAGTGGCGGTGCCTTATGGCAACAGTTAAGGATGTGGGCAAGGGATCTTTGATACGCGTGGGGTTGGGCTATCTGCTGATCATCACGCTGTTGGTGCTGCTCGGTGGCCTGTTGTATAGCTTGGGCGGCAGTTATATGGGTTGGCCGAACATGGCGCTCAAGCCATTGCTGCTGTGGGGCCTGGCGGTGTGGTTCGCGCTCTGCTGGTTCTGCCCGGTCATTTTGCTGGCCTGGGATCGTCTGGCGTTTCGCCAGGCGCGGCAAGTCGTTGAGTCGGTAAGCGAAGCGTCGACTTCGCGCTTGAACCCGGAGCCCGCACCGCCAGATACTCCAAAGCTCGCGGAGCTACGCGATCACCTGCGCGATCACTACGGCCTCTTCTGGCGCCGCAAAGTCCGCCTGCTGCTGGTCATCGGCGAGTCCGACGAAATCGAAGCCATTGCCCCGACCCTGACCAAGCAATTCTGGCTGGAAGGGCAAGGCACCGTCCTGCTATGGGGCGGCAGTGCCCAGGCGATGTTGGATCGACCCTTGCCCACGCAATGGGCTGGGCTGAGTCGCTGGCGGGCGCTGGACGGGGTGGTCTGGGCGCTGAACGCTACCCAGACCGGTGATGATGCCGCGCTGGGCGCGGGCGTGCGCCAGTTGCAGCGTTTGGCCCGTGGCCTGGGCTGGCAGTTGCCGCTGTCCCTGTGGCAGGTCTGCGACAGTGCCTGGTCGCAGGACACGCGCAAGACGCAGCCCGTGGGCTGCCTGCTGCCCGCAAACTTCACCGCGCAGGCGTTGGAAAGCGGCCTCAATGGCTTGCTCGAGCCGTTGCGCCGCGAGGGCCTGGCGCAGATGAACGGTGTCATGGGCCATGACTTCCTGTTTCGCCTGTCCCGCGATTTACAGCGCGAGGGCATCGGTCGCTGGCGTCACACACTGGCGCCCCTGGCCGGCGAGTTTGCCCGTGGCGTGCCGTTGCGGGGGGTGTGGTTCAGCCTGCCGGTGCGGCGCACGCCGCATGACTTGAAACATGACTGGCCGCTGGTCCCGGTGTGGCAGGGCGTGCTCGATGATCCTGCCCACGGCCACCGGCTGGGCTGGAGCGTCCCGCGAGCCGGCTATGCGCTGGTGCTGGGACTGGCGCTGGTGTGGGGCGCGGGGTTATTGCTGTCGTTCG
>NZ_CP014135.1:299312-301511 GCF_001543125.1 Pseudomonas agarici
GGTGCGGCGCACACCGCATGACTTGAAACATGACTGGCCGCTGGCCCCGGTGTGGCAGGGCGTGCTCGATGATCCTGCCCACAGCCACCGGCTGGGCTGGAGCGTCCCGCGAGCCGGCTATGCGCTGGTGCTGGGACTGGCGCTGGTGTGGGGGGCGGGGTTATTGCTGTCGTTCGCCAGCAACCGTGTGCAGATCGCCCAGATGCACACCGCGTTGACCGCGTTGCGGCAGGCGGGGAGTCACGACGAGCAACTGAGCGCGCTCAACGAGCTGGCGCGTGAACTGGGGCGTCTGGATTACCGCGCCACCCACGGCACGCCCTGGTATCAGCGTTTTGGCCTGAACCAGAACCCAGCGTTACTTGAAGTGCTGTGGCCGCCTTATGTCGAAGCCAACCACCGTTTGATCCGCGACCCGGCGGCGGCCCATTTGCACCGTCAGCTCACGGCCTTGATCAACCTGCCAGCGGGCAGCGCGCAACGGGTCGAGCGGGCACACAGCGCCTACGCACAGTTAAAGGCTTACCTGATGCTGGCGCGCCCGCAAAAAGCCGACGCGGACTTCCTGAGCAAAGTCCTGGGCCACGCCGAACCGCTGCACGACGGTGTATCGCCGGGGCTCTGGCAAGCCCTGGCGCCGGACCTCTGGCAGTTCTATGGCGAGCAATTGGCGGCGCACCCGGCGTGGGCGATCGAGGCCGACCCGTTGTTGGTCGCGCAGGTCCGCCAGATCCTGCTCGGTCAGTTGGGCCAGCGCAATGCCGAAACCAGCCTGTACCAGCAAGTCCTCAAGGCGACGGCCCCTCAATACCCTGAACTGAGCCTGCTCGACATGGTCGGTGAAACCGACGCCCTGGCGCTGTTCAACAGCGACGCCCGCGTACCGGGGGTCTTTACCCGTCAGGCCTGGGAAGGGCAGGTGCGTCAGGCGATCAGTGACATCGCCGAGGCACGCCGCGAGGAAATCGATTGGGTGCTCAGCGACAAGCAGACCGACATCGCCGCCGAGCTGACCCCCGCCGTGCTCAAGGAACGCCTCACCGAACGCTACTTTCAGGACTACGCCAACGCCTGGCTGGATTTTCTCAACCGCCTGCGCTGGCATCAGGCCGCCAGCCTGCCCGATGTGATCGACCAGTTGACCCTGCTGACCGATGTGCGCCAGTCGCCGCTGATTGCCCTGATGAACACCCTGGCCTATCAGGGGCAGGCGGGCACTCGCCGTCAGGCCCTGGCCGCTGCGTTGATCACCTCCGCGCAAAAGCTGATCGACCAGGACCACGCGTCGGTGATCGAACCGCCCAGCCCAGTGCCGCATGGCCCACTGGAAGCCACCTTCGGTCCGTTGCTGGCGTTGCTGGGCAAAGACAGCGAGGGCCAGGCCGAGAGCGAGCGGTTGAGCCTGCAAGCCTTCCTCACGCGGGTCACCCGTGTGCGTTTGAAACTGCAGCAAGTGAGCCAGGCGCCCGATCCGCAGGCAATGACTCAGGCCCTGGCGCAGACGGTGTTCCAGGGCAAGCGCATCGACCTGACGGACACCCGGTCCTATGGCAGCCTGATCGCCGCGAGCCTGGGGGCGCAGTGGAGCGGGGTGGGCCACACCCTCTTCGTACAGCCGCTGGATGAGGCCTGGCAGCGGGTTCTGCAACCTTCGGCTGCCGGGCTCAACAGCCTGTGGCAGCGGGCGATTGTCCATGACTGGCAACAGGCGTTCGCCAGCCGCTACCCGTTTGCCGACACCCCCAGCGATGCCTCGTTGCCCATGCTCGGCCAGATGATTCGTGCCGACTCTGGGCGCATCGAGCAGTTTTTGCAGCGTCAACTGAGCGGTGTGCTGCGCAAGGAAGGTAGCCGTTGGCTGGCCGACCCGCGGCACAGCCAGGGCTTGCGCTTCAACCCGCAGTTCCTGGCGGCGATCAACCAGCTCAGCCACCTGGCCGACGTGATCTACACCGACGGCGGCATGGGCCTGAGCTTCGAACTCCAAGGCAAGCCGGTACGCGATGTGGTGCAAACCACGTTCACCCTCGATGGCGTGCGACATCAGTACTTCAACCAGAAAGAGTTCTGGCAGCGTTTCAGTTGGCCGGGAGTCGGTGATCGTCCGGGCGCGAGCCTGACCTGGACCAGCGTGCATACCGGCGAGCGTCTGTTGGGTGACTATCAGGGCACCTGGGGTCTGATTCGGTTGTTGGAAAA
>NZ_CP014135.1:301611-305643 GCF_001543125.1 Pseudomonas agarici
GTAAGTGTCCAGGCCCAAAACGCCACGCTGGAACTGCTGGCCCGGCAGGGGCTGAGCATCACCAGCACTGAAGACGAAATCCGTATCGTCGCGAAAAAGAAAATCACCCTCAATGGCGGCGGCAGCTACCTCACCCTCGAGCCCTGCGGTGTCGAATCGGGCACGGTAGGTGACTACACCCTCAAGTCCGCGCACTTTGAATACTTCCCGAGCAAAGCCCCACGGGTTGCAGGGATCGCGACACTGCCGGCGATCATCGATCCACCGCTTGAGTTCCACGAGCAGTTCCAGATATTCGCCAACGATGAGGAACAGGTACTGGCAGATACGCCCTACAAGATCACCGCAGCCTCTGGAAAGGTTTGGAGGGGAACGACTGACAGCCAGGGTTTTACCCAGCGTGTCTACACTGCGACGCCCGAAAAGCTCTCGTTGATCTACGACATGGAAGAAGAGGAAGAAGAGGAAGAACTCGACGGCATTACCCTGCGCCTGGGCCTATTCTTCGATGGCACCGGCAACAACCTGGCCAATTCGGCAGCCACTGAACAATGCCGTCGCGAAGACCTGACACTGTTCGACCACGACGAACTGGAAAGCATTATCCAACAGTGCGAGCGGTACGGTTTTGATGGGTTCGACGGGAGTGCCTTCAACGCTGCGCCGGATAATAGTTACGGCAATGCGCCCAGTAATGTGGCTTATCTGTATGACTTGTATCCAGACCATGCCGTCGATGGTCTTCCTCCCGAGGCAGAGATTGGTTATCTGCGTGTCTACCTGGAGGGCATAGGGACTCGTAGTGGAGACAAGGACTCACTTTACGGTCAGGGGTTGGGGCGGGGTGAAACCGGAGTGGTGGCGCGGGTTGAGCAGGCACCGGAATTAGTCAAGGAGCAGCTTGATCTCTTTCGGCAATCCAATCCTGACACCTCTATCCGCCGTATAGAGTTCGACATATTCGGTTTCAGTCGTGGTGCCGCCGCCGCCCGACACTGTGCCAACGAACTGCTCAAACCGGGTCGGGGCGTGTTTGGCGAGTTGCTGCAAGGAGGACGCTTTGGCCTGCTGGCGAGTTTCGACCCGGTGGTGGATATCAAGCTTAACCTGGTCGGTCTGTTCGACACCGTTGCGGCTATTGCAGCCGTTGCGCGTGGCGACCTAAGTCCAACGGATGCCAATAACCCAGGGGTCAATCTGTATCTGCCACCGGGCTGCGCCCGCCAGGTCATCCAGTTGCATGCCCGCGACGAGCACCGCCTCAATTTTGCACTCAATAGCGTGCTGCACGGCCACCAGCAAATCAGCTTGCCCGGTGTTCACTCCGACATTGGTGGGGGTTACTTGCCGCGTGCGCGTGAACGAGTCTGGTTGATTGCGCCGCGACGAATCACCCTGGCGGCCCAGCGTCCGGTGCAGACGCATCCGTTGTGGGCGCAAACTCGTGCTCAGGTGTTGGCCCTGCGCGCCCGTGGTCTGGCCGGCGACGGCAGTATCGAGATCAAGAGCTGGCCAATACCCCGGTCACCACGTGGCGGTCCGGAGAGCGACGAGCAGGATTACCTGTTGACAATTGAGCTTGACCGGCCAGTGCGTGGCGAGTTGGCCTTGATTGGGTTGCGCTTGATGCGTGAATTAGGCGTGCGCCATGGTGTGCCTTTCAAGAACCTAGACGCACGACCTGACTTGGCCCTTCCAGATGAGCTGCAACCTATCGCCGCGCACATCCTGGATCAGACACTGGGAGGCATCGAAGTCAGCCTCGACCCCGACCAGGAGCGTTTGCTGCGTGGCCGCTATATCCACCAGTCCGCCCACTGGACGCCCAGTAAGGGCTTGCTGGTCAGCAAGCCAGCGCCGAATAACGTCCGTAATGTCTATCCCAACCTGCCGCAGAAGGGTTATCCCCAATGAAGCGTTTAAGCCTGCTGGCCGGCCTGCTATTGAGCCTGAGTGCCTGCGCCAGCGGGCCGAAACCAGCCAGCTCCCACCCAAGTTGCCTTACAACAGTTGGTACGTAGGTCTGGCCGCCCCGCGCCATATGGAAGTTTGGGTTGAGACCGTGGACGTGCTCGACCAGCGTAGGTTGGCGTTCTTTCGTGTACATGGCGGGGTCGCCGGCTACACCCGCCAGCCAGAAGGCTGGCACAAGGGAGGCGGAGCGATGAAGCCCGTAAATAACGTTGATCTGCCGGAACGGATCTTCCTGCGTTGGCAATCACTGGTGGAGCCGCAAGCCTACAGGATCAGAATCCCGATCCCGCAATGGGTGCGCGATGAGATGGTCAGGCCGGAGCGGGTGTTTTGCGCGGCGGACCAGGAAAACGTAACGCTTTATCGCAACAGAATAACGCTGGGCATGGCCCCTGGTGGCATTGTCAAGGTTTGGGTAGGAGCGGGTTGCCTGGGGTTCAAGGAGGTTGGGCGCTTTCAGGCTGAGGTCGAGGCTCTAGGACCTTATAGAGGCAAGAGCAACGGTAAATACGTGCCGATAGAACCCGAGAACAAAGCCTATATCGACCAGCACGGTATTCCCTATGGCACTTGGTAAACACGCGCAGCGTCTAGGCCTGTTGATCGGTCTGTTATTAAGCCTGAGTGCCTGCGCCAGCGGGCCGAAACCACCAGCTCCCCCCAAGTTGCCTTACAGCAGTTGGTACGTAGGTCTGGCCGCCCCGCGCCATATGGAAGTCTGGGTTGAGACCGTGGATGTGCTCGACCGGCGTGGGCTGGCGTTCTTTCGTGTACATGGCGGGGTCGCCGGCTACACCCGCAATCCAGAGGGTTGGCACAACGGCGGGGGAAAAATGAAACCGATCAACAACGTTGATCTGCCGGAACGGATCTTCCTGCGTTGGCAATCGCTGGTGGAGCCGCAAGCCTACAGGATCAGAATCCCGATCCCGCAGTGGGTGCGCGATGAGATGGTCAAGCCGGAGCGGGTGTTTTGCCAAGGCTCCAAAGAGTGGAGGGAGGATTATCGAAAGATGATCACCTTAGGCATGGCCCCCGGTGGCATCGTCAAGGTCTGGGTGGGAGGGGCTTGCCTGGTGTTCAAGGAGGTTGGGCGCTTTCAGGCTGAGGTCGAACCGCAAGGACCCTATCTGAACGGCAACGGTATCTATTACCGGGCGCCGAATCCTGAGGCTCAGACCTATATCGACCAGCACGGTATTCCCTATGGCACTTGGTAAACACGCGCAGCGTCTAGGCCTGTTGATCGGTCTGCTATTAAGCCTGAGTGCCTGCGCCAGCGGGCCTAAACCACCGGCTCCCCCCAAGTTACCTTACAACAGTTGGTACGTAGGTCTGGCCGCGCCGCGCCATATGGAAGTCTGGGTTGAGACCGTGGATGTGCTCGACCAGCGTGGGTTGGCGTTCTTTCGTGTACATGGCGGGGTCGCCGGCTACACCCGCCAGCCAGAAGGCTGGCACAAGGGAGGCGGAGCGATGAAGCCCGTAAATAACGTTGATCTGCCGGAACGGATCTTCCTGCGCTGGCAATCACTCGTGGAGCCGCAAGCCTACAGGATCAGAATCCCGATTCCGCAGTGGGTACGCGATGAGATGGTCAAGCCGGAGCGGGTGTTTTGCCAAGGCTCCAAAAAATGGAAGGACGACTATCGAGACTCGATCACCTTGGGTATGGCCCCCGGTGGGATCGTCAAGGTCTGGGTGGGAGGGGCTTGCCTGGGGTTCAAGGAGGTTGGGCGCTTTCAGGCTGAGATCGAACCGCAAGGACCCTATCTGAACGGCAACGGTATCTATTACCGGGCGCCGAATCCTGAGGCTCAGGCCTATATCGACCAGCACGGTATTCCCTATGGCACCTGGTAAACACGCGCAGCGTCTAGGCCTGTTGATCGGTCTGTTATTAAGCCTAAGTGTCTGCGCCAGCGGGCCTAGACCACCCTCCCCCCCGAAGTTGCCTTACAACAGTTGGTACGTAGGTCTGGCCGCCCCGCGTTATATGGAGGTTTGGGTTGAAACCGTGGATGTGCTCGATCAGCGTGGGTTGGCGTTCTTTCGCGT
>NZ_CP014135.1:305743-307384 GCF_001543125.1 Pseudomonas agarici
CCGATCACCGCGTCCTGTACGCCGCGGTGATAAGCCCAATCAGTGACCCGGAAGGGAAAACCTCATGACCGACCCTGACATCGTTGTCCCCGTTGCCCTGAAACACTCCCAACAAGTGACCTGCAGCGCGCCCTGGTACGTGCAGAGGAGTGAATATCACCCCATGGAGGCCACCTATCAGCCGTTGATCAACGGCGAAGAAACCTTCAAGGCCGTGCATCTGGCGATTGCCCGAGCCACTAAAACCATCGACATCATCTGTTGGGGCTTTCAGCCGTCGATGTATTTCATTCGCGACGGTAAAGCCCCGAGTATCGGCGAACTGCTCAAGGCCAAGGCTCGGGAGGGAGTCAAGGTGCGCGTATTGGGATGGGAAATGCCGCTCAACCTCGCGGGTTTCGCCGGTGAGGCGAACCTGCCCGGTAAAGGTACGGTTCGCCTCAAGGACCGAGCCATGCAACGTTCTACTCAGGCGCAATACGACGAGGACCGCCGGTGGTTTGCCGAATGTGCGGTCGCGGACGACAAGGCGGCTCAGCAGGGAGCGAGTGGGCTTCCGGTGTTTGTCAGTCGCGGTTTCGACCTGAATGAAAGAGCCAAAATTGCCCATGAGGTGAAATACGAAGGCCTCGATCGCGAGATCAGTGACAAGATGCGTCACACACTGAGGTGGACAGCCACCCATCACCAAAAGAGTGTGCTGGTCGACTATGGCCTGCCGGATTGCGCCGTCGGTTTCGTCATGGGCCACAACATGCTCGACGAATACTGGGACACCAACGCGCACTCGGCGCTGAACCGCTCCGAGGATAGTAAGCCTGCCCCCAATAGCGGCCCGCGTGGCAATACCCCACGCCAGGATATTTCCAGCCAGATCAGCGGGCCGATTCTGGAACACCTGCACCATAACTTCGCCAGCGCCTGGCGTAAGGAAACCGGCGAGGACCTGCTCATTTCTCGCCAGGCCAAACAGGTGGGACCGCACCTGAAATGCACCCCCGGTGCCACTCGCCAACTGGCCCAACTGCTACGCACCCAGGCGCAGTCGGGCAAGCGCGATATCGAAAGGGCTTACCTGAAAGCGGTCAACAACGCGACCCAGTTCATCTACATCGAGAACCAGTACTTTCGCTGGCCACCGCTGGCCGAAGCCATCAAAAAGGCCGCGGCCGACCAGACCGGCGCGGGACGCGATCCTGGCTTGCATGGCGCCTTACACCTGTTCGTGATCACCAATGCCACGGACGATGGCATTGGCGCGGGCACGGTGAACACCCAGCGCATGCTCGACAGCCTTGGACGCGCCGAGACCATTCCCGAGGTCACCAAGCTGCGGCTGATCAAAAAGATCAAAAAAGATGCCCCACCCCAACCGCAACCTGATCTGCGTGATCACGCAGGGAAGAGGGAATTGGCTAACTGGCAGGCCGAACTTGATCGGCAAATCGAGGACGTCCAGAACAGCACAATCGTGCCGCAGAAGGTACCGGGCCTGAAAATCCACGTGTGCTCGCTGGTTGCGCCCGATTCACCGGCTGGGAAACCGTGGATGCCGGTCTATATCCACTCCAAGCTGATGATCGTCAATGACGTGTTCACCACCCACGGTTCGGCCAACATCAACACCCGCAGCATGCAGGT
>NZ_CP014135.1:307484-311573 GCF_001543125.1 Pseudomonas agarici
TCAACACCCGCAGCATGCAGGTGGACAGTGAGTTGAACATTGCTCATGAGTGGATGAGTGTGACGCAGGCATTGCGGCGACGGTTGTGGAATCTGCATACGGATAAGAGGGGCGCGCAGGATGATCCGGAGGAGGCGTTCAGGGCTTGGCAGGAGATTATCGACGAAAACAAAAAACGCCAGGCAGATAAGAAACATGGAGTACCCGACGCTCCACTCGTCGAGTTCCATTACGGTGAAAAGACCTTGAAGAACCTCGACTGATGCGCCAGTTCCTGTTGCTGACAAGTCTGCTGCTGGCCGCCTGTGATAGCGGCAGTCTTTCTACTTACCCGACTCAGGATACCTCTGTGAACCCTCTGACCGAGATCAAAGCCAAGCTGGCCTTTACCTGTGTACACGAGCAGATCCCCATGCCGTCCGCCGAGGCCGATGTGCTATTCCAGTACGCGCGCTGGTTGCAGAAGAACAACCAGCTCAAGCAAGACAAAACTGTCGATGTCGAGATCGAGCGCCTGTATCGCATCGCCGCCGAGAACGGCCATTACAAGGCCAATATCAACTTGCAGAATGGCGCCATGCGTGGCCATTTCAAACTCAGAGGCAAGGAGCACCGGCGCCTGAGTCAGCAATTGATCGATGCGAACGTGGCGACGGGTTATTACTTTATTGGAATCTTCTTGCAACAGGGATCAGCCGGGTTAGCGAAAGATCCTGAAATGTCGCTGCGCTATTACCGCAAGGCGGCCGATCAGGGCAACGCTCAGGCCCAGTACGATGTGGGTGACATGCTCGCACCGAGCAATATTGCCCCGGAAATCGCACTCAAGATGTATCGCTGCGCTGCCGAGCAGGGGCAGGGCAGAGCCGCCGTTATGCTGTCAATTTATCTTAAAGATGAGGCGGCGTTTAAGGAAGCACTCGAAGTGTTGCAAATGGGCGTTGCCGCAGGTGAAGAGAGCGCTGCAGGCCGCTTGGAAAACGCATTTCGCGGCCCTCTTCCCTCCAGTAAGGCGAGTTACCTCGGCCAACAAGAAGACCTTGAGCGTGCCGAGCGCTATAAAATAATCTGGCGTGTGCTTGCAAGATACTCCTACGCCAATCCCACCGTCCCCGAGATCAACGAGATCCTCCCCTTGCCACCGGCCAAACTACCGGCCTGGGACGGCAAGCTGCAATGGCTGGAGGCCCGTCTGGCCAATGTCCGACCCCAAAAGCCCCACGAAGCGCTGATTCAGCAGTTAGCCAAGGCCAAGCTGCTTGAACCGGCGACCGGCAAACCCATGCCCGGCTCTCCCGCATTCCTCAAGGTCGATTCCCCCGCACCGACCTGCGTCAGCGGCCAACCCTGCCCACGGACCGGCTATTGGCAGGCGATACGCCTCAATCGCCAGGGTTTCTGGATGCTGAAAGACGAAATCATCCGCCACTTCGAGGAGAACGAAATCATGCCCACCTTGACGCTTCGCACTCACAAGCCGCGCTTCTTGCTCCCCAACAAAATCAGCGTTGGCGAGGAAAGCATCGAATGGCGGCTGTTGGGATGAGGCATGAAAGGCGTCAATTGCTGCGCACCCAGGCACAACCGGGCAGGCGCGATATGAAAAGGCGCTACTTGGGACCCGGTCCAGGCTTGCATGGCGCTTTAATGCGTCTGGCTCTCTTGGTATCCAGCCTGCTGTTGACCGCTTGCGGTGCAGGCAGTGTGCTTACTTTGCCGACAAAGGGCACGCCCTTGAATCCTCTCACCGAAATCAAGGCCAAGCTGGCCTTTACCTGTGTACACGAGCAGATCTCCATGCCGTCCGCCGAGGCCGATGTGCTATTTCAGTACGCGCGCTGGTTGCAGAAAAACAATCAGCTCAAGCAAGACAAAACTGTCGATGTCGAGATCGAGCGCCTGTATCGCATCGCCGCCGAGAACGGCCATTACAAGGCCAATATCAACTTGCAGAATGGCGCCATGCGTGGCCATTTCAAACTCAGGGGCAAGGAGCACCGGCGCCTGAGTCAGCAACTGATCGATGCGAACGTGGCGACGGGCTATTACTTTACCGGGATCTTCCTGCAACAGGGATCAGCCGGGTTAGCGAAAGATCCTGAAATGTCGCTGCGCTATTACCGCAAGGCAGCCGATCAGGGCAGTGCCCAAGCTCAGTATTCGGTGGCAAACAAGTTGGCGCCAAGCGATATTGCGCCGGACGTTGCACGGCAGATGCGCCGGTGCGCCGCCGAGCAGGGACATGGTGACGCGGCTTCCGATCTTGGTGTCAATCTTCAAGGAAAGGGCCTGTATCAGGAAGCACTTAAGGCATTCCAACTTGGAGTGGCTGCGGGAGATGAAACATCGGCCTCTTTTTTGAATAAAGGCTTCCGTGGTCCGCCTGCCACCGATGAGCTGTACTACCTCGGCCAACAAGAAGACCTTGAGCGCGCCGAGCGCTATAAAATAATCTGGCGTGTGCTTGCAAGATACTCCTACGCCAATCCCAGCGTCCCCGAGATCAACGAGATTCTTCCCTTGCCACCGGCCAAACTACCGGCCTGGGACGGCAAGCTGCAATGGCTGGAGGCCCGTCTGGCCAATGTCCGACCCCAAAAGCCCCACGAAGCGCTGATTCAGCAGTTAGCCAAGGCCAAGCTACTTGAACCGGCGACCGGCAAACCCATGCCCGGCTCTCCCGCATTCCTCAAGGTCGATTACCCCGCACCGACCTGCGTCAGCGGCCAACCCTGCCCACGGACCGGCTATTGGCAGGCGATACGCCTCGATCGTCAGGGTTTCTGGATGCTGAAAGACGAAATCATCCGCCACTTCGAGGAGAACGAAGTCATGCCCACCTTGACGCTTCGCACTCACAAGCCGCGCTTCTTGCTCCCCAACAAAATCAGCGTTGGCGAGGAAAGCATCGACTGGCGGCTGTTGGGATGAGGCATGAAAGGCGTCAATTGCTGCGCACTCAGGCACAAGCGGGCAAGCGCGGTATGAAAAGGCGCCACTTGGGACGCGGTCCAGGCTTGCATGGCGCTTTAATGCGTCTGGCTCTCTTGGTATCCAGCCTGCTGTTGACCGCTTGCGGTGCAGGCAGTGTGCTTACTTTGCCGACAAAGGGCACGCCCTTGAATCCTCTCACCAAAATCAAGGCCAATTTGGCCTTTACCTGTGTACACGAGCAGATCCCCGCGCCGTCCGCCGAGGCCGATGTGCTATTTCAGTACGCGCGCTGGTTGCAGAAAAACAATCAGCTCAAGCAAGACAAAACCGTCGATGTCGAGATCGAGCGCCTGTATCGCATCGCCGCCGAGAACGGCCATTACAAGGCCAATATCAACTTGCAGAATGGCGCCATGCGTGGTCATTTCAAACTCAGGGGCAAGGAGCACCGGCACCTGAGTCAGCAATTGATCGATGCGAACGTGGCGACGGGCTATTACTTTATCGGGATCTTCCTGCAACAGGGATCAGCCGGGTTAGCGAAAGATCCTGAAATGTCGCTACGCTATTACCGCAAGGCAGCCGATCAGGGCAGTGCTCAAGCTCAGTACTATGTGGGCGAAAAGCTCGAACCTATCGATATCGCCCCGAATGTTGCACTTCAAATGTATCGCTGTGCTGCCGAACAAGGCAATGGCAGGGCGGCTATCGCACTGGGCGTCCATCTTCAAGGCAAGGGGGAGTATCAGAAAGCCCTGGAAGTATTCCAGATGGGCGTTGTAGCGGGTGACGAGGACGCTGCTGGCTGGTTGGAAGATGGTTTTCGTGGTCCTCCCGTCACCGATAAACTGAACTACCTCGGCCAACAGGAAGACCTTGAACGCGCCGAGCGCTATGAAAAAATCTGGAGTCTGCTAGCGAACTATTCCTACGCCAATCCCAGCGTCCCCGAGATCAACGAGATCCTCCCCTTGCCACCAGCCCAATTACCGGCCTGGGACGGCAAGCTGCAATGGCTGGAGGCCCGTCTGGCCAATGTCCGGCCCCAAAAGCCCCACGAAGCGCTGATTCAGCAGTTAGCCAAGGCCAAGCTGCTTGAACCGGCGACCGGCAAACCCATGCCCGGCTCTCCGGCATTCCTCAAGGTCGATTCCC
>NZ_CP014135.1:311719-480905 GCF_001543125.1 Pseudomonas agarici
CGACCTGCGTCAGCGGCCAACCCTGCTCGCAGGCGCTGCTCCGCGGCAATCGCACACGGTCGTCCGCTTCGATGCATGATTTCAAAGCTGTTCCTGCGAAGGCACAATTCACTTAGTTTATTTTGCCTACACCCTCTTAGCGAGCCGCAGGTACTGCAGTGGGCCAATAACGCACCTGCCGCTCCTGGAACCCAAGGCACGGTTATTACCGCACTTGGGGGCCAGGAATGTTCAGTGCGGGCGGCGATCAGCTTTCGTCGGTCTCGTCTTCCTTGAACTGGTCTTTCACATACTTGATCTCGGTCCGTCCGTGAGGCGTCGGCAAGCCGTCTTCGCCGAGATTGACGAAGACGATCTTTTCCACGGTCAGGATGCTTTTGCGGGTGATCTTGTTGCGCACTTCACAGGTCAGGGTGATCGACGTGCGACCGAATTCGGTGGCGGTGATACCCAGTTCGATGATATCGCCCTGCCGCGAGGCGCTGACGAAGTTGATCTCGGAGACGTACTTGGTCACCACGCGCTGGTTGCCTAACTGGACAATCGCGTAGATTGCCGCCTCCTCGTCGATCCAGCGCAGCAGGCTACCGCCGAACAGGGTGCCGTTGGGGTTGAGGTCTTCGGGTTTGACCCATTTGCGGGTGTGGAAATTCATGCGCTCTCCTGACCGTGCTGTCACCGGATGAAACTATCCGGCAAGCCTGAACCTTCATGTTAGAACGCTTGCCCGACGACTCCAACCACTCACGATCATCCACCGAAAAATACCGCGCAGGCCAGGAGGCTGTTTGACAGCCCTTCGCCCTTACGATTGTGTGTCGGTGCAAGGCCGAAGCCACTCCGGCATCACACCACCGAGCACGGCAGACCACACGATCAAACGCCATGAGCGCCGCTACGATCACCTTGAATAATCTTCATCGAAGCGACAGAAACTCTTGGGAAGTCAGCCGCGGGCCGCTATAATCGGCGCCGATTCAAAACGGTCATCCGCTCTTGATACCGTTTTCCCGCCACCTGTCCGAGGGGCGCTGCAGCAGGCTCAACCTGTCAGGCTCGGATGGGGCGTTCTCCGGTCGTATCAGTTGCTCCGGAGACTAAACGCACAACGGCGCCCATTCGCACACTACGAATGGAGGCTCTCTATGAGCGCTGTCAACACGCCTGCAGATTTCACTGACTACAAAGTCGCCGATATGTCCCTGGCAGCCTGGGGCCGTCGCGAAACCATCATCGCCGAATCGGAAATGCCTGCCCTGATGGGCCTGCGCCGCAAGTACCTGGCCGAGCAACCGCTCAAGGGCGCGAAGATCCTCGGTTGCATCCATATGACCATCCAGACCGCCGTGCTGATCGAAACCCTGGTTGCCCTGGGCGCCGAAGTTCGCTGGTCGTCCTGCAACATTTTCTCGACCCAGGATCAGGCCGCTGCCGCCATCGCGGCTGCCGGTATCCCTGTATTTGCCTGGAAAGGCGAAACCGAGCAAGAGTACGAGTGGTGCCTGGAGCAAACCATCCTGAAGGACGGCACGCCTTGGGATGCCAACATGATTCTCGACGATGGCGGTGACTTGACCGAGTTGCTGCACAAGAAATACCCGGCTGTCCTGGAAAAAGTCCACGGCGTCACCGAAGAAACCACCACCGGCGTCCATCGCCTGCTGGACATGCTGGCCAAGGGCGAGTTGAAGATCCCGGCCATCAACGTCAACGACTCAGTAACCAAGAGCAAGAACGACAACAAATATGGCTGCCGTCACAGCCTCAACGATGCCATCAAGCGTGGCACCGACCACCTGCTTTCCGGCAAGCAAGCGCTGGTCATCGGCTATGGTGACGTGGGCAAGGGTTCGGCCCAGTCCCTGCGCCAGGAAGGCATGATCGTCAAGGTTTCCGAAGTCGACCCGATCTGTGCCATGCAGGCCTGCATGGACGGTTTCGAACTGGTTTCGCCGTTCATCGACGGGATCAACAACGGTAGCGAAGCCAGCATCGACAAGGCCCTGCTGGGCAAAATCGATCTGATCGTGACGACGACCGGCAACGTCAACGTCTGCGACGCGAACATGCTCAAGGCCCTGAAGAAACGTGCCGTGGTCTGTAACATCGGTCACTTCGACAACGAAATCGACACCGCTTTCATGCGCAAGAACTGGGCATGGGAAGAGGTCAAGCCACAGGTACACAAGATCCACCGCACCGGCCACGGCGATTTCGACCCACAGAACGATGACTACCTGATCCTGCTGGCCGAAGGCCGCCTGGTGAACCTGGGCAACGCTACCGGTCACCCTAGCCGCATCATGGACGGTTCGTTCGCCAACCAGGTCCTGGCACAAATCTTCCTGTTCGGCCAGAAGTTCGCCAACCTGTCGCCCGCCCAGAAAGCCGAGCGCCTGACCGTTGAAGTACTGCCGAAGAAGCTCGACGAAGAAGTGGCCCTGGAAATGGTGCGCGGCTTCGGCGGCGTGGTCACCCAACTGACCAAGACCCAAGCCGATTACATCGGCGTGGCTGTCGAAGGTCCGTTCAAGCCGCACGCCTATCGCTACTGATCGGCCGGATTGCCTGCCCGCCCCGTAAGGGCGGGCTTGCCCGCGACAACGATCTAACAGCCCACCCCGATACAGGCTTACGAGTTCACAAGGGTATTACCATGTCCCAAGATCGTCGCTACAGCTTCGAGTTCTTCCCCACCAAGACCGATGCTGGGCATGAAAAATTGCTTGCCACTGCTCGCCAGTTGGCCAGCCACGACCCCGATTTCTTTTCCTGCACCTACGGTGCCGGTGGCTCGACCCGCGACCGCACGATCAACACCGTGTTGCAGCTTGAGAGCGAGGTAAAGATTCCCGCCGCGCCGCACTTGTCCTGCGTCGGCGACAGCAAGGACGACCTGCGCGACCTACTGGCCCAGTACAAGGCCGCCGGTATCCACCGTATCGTCGCCTTGCGCGGCGACCTGCCGTCCGGGATGGGCATGGCCAGCGGCGAACTGCGCCACGCCAATGATCTGGTCAGCTTTATCCGCCAAGAGACGGGTAGTCACTTTCATATCGAAGTTGCCGCTTACCCGGAAATGCACCCGCAGGCGCGCAATTTCGAAGACGACATCCAACACTTCGTGCACAAGGTCAATGCCGGTGCCGACAGTGCGATTACCCAGTACTTCTTCAACGCCGACAGCTATTTCTACTTCGTCGACCGGGTACGGGCGGCGGGCGTCAATATTCCGATCGTGCCAGGTATCATGCCGATCACCAACTACAGCAAGCTGGCGCGTTTCTCCGATGCCTGCGGCGCGCAAATTCCGCGCTGGATCCGCAAGCAACTGGAGGCTTACGGCGATGACAGCCAGAGCATCCAGACATTTGGCGAGCAAGTGATCAGTGAAATGTGTGAGCGTTTGTTGCAAGGCGGTGCCCCAGGGTTACATTTCTATACTCTGAACCAAGCCGAACCGAGCCTGGCGATCTGGAACAACCTGAGACTGCCGCGCTAGAAAGCTGCCCTCGCACCGCCGAGGGCATGCACAGCCTTGCAGTTCACGGAAACCTGTTGCCATGACCACCGCTGCCCTCACCACCCGCCCGCAACTGGTTTATCTGGTATTCGGGGCTGAGACTTACCATCAAGAAGCAGTCTTCAGCATCGCCAGTGCATTGGCGTGCCTGCGGGAAACCCCAGGGGCCGAAGTCGATATCAGGGTATTCAGCGACAACCCCAAGCCCTATCGGCACCTGCCAGTGCGGATCGACGCCCTGGCAGAGGTCACGCGCAAACGCTGGTGCGGCCCCCACGGCTATCACTTTCGCACTAAACATGTGGCGCTGCGCGCCGTGCTCGAAGAGTGCGAGCAGGCACTACTGATCGACACGGATACCTTTTTCCGACGCTCACCCATTGAGCTGTTCCGACGCGTGGAGCCCGGCACCCTCCTGTGCAACGCTTTTTACACCACCTATGGAGCAAACAAGAAATTGCCCCTGTACACGGCGCTCTCCGAGCGCCTCAGGAGCAGGAACCTGGCCGATGACCAGATGATGACGCTCAATTCCGGAGTCATCGGTTTAACCCGGCAAGACGTGGGCGTCCTGGACCGCTCGATAGCGCTGATGGATGAACTCTTTCCCTTCGCCCAAGGCGCATACACTCTGGAAGAGTTCTGCTTGTCCGTGGCGGCCTATCGCACTGTCAACGTCAAGGAGTGCCCGGACCTGATCCATCACTATTGGGGTCGCAAACAATTGTTCAGAGCCAAGGTAAAGGCCTGGATACACAAGCACGCTGGCAACCCGGTCAGCGATCAAGCCCTTGCCGACACCCGTAAGGTGACAGACCGCCTGCCACGTCCGCCCCGGGGAAGAAGGCTATTGAACAAACTAACCACCCGGATCTTGCCGAAACACCAGCGTCAGTTCTTCCGGGAAATCCTTTATGGTTGCCATGAGCACGCCAACGAGTTCGATCAGGCGTGCGGCACGGTCTGGTGGGAGAAAGCGCGACAGAGCCTGGAAGAGCGTCTGGGCAAGACGTTGTCCGATGAAGAATTGACTCAGTGGTTTGATCGAACCACCGTGCACCTGCTCTTGGGTAATCGTCGTCAAACTATTTGCCAACACCTGCTGCGGTTGCCCGATAAATAGAGCTTCAAAGCTTCTATCTCAAGCCTTTCCATCGTAGTCTTTGGTAATGCCCATCATTGCCCAGCTTCTGACAACCGTTCTTTTCGCCTGCCTGAGCTTTGCGGCTCGAGGTGAAAAACTGCGTATTGTCACCGAACCCTGGGCGCCCTATGTCTACGAAGAGAACGGTCGGAGACTGGGGCTCGATTACGAAACCACGGCCATCGTCCTCCAACGCCTGGGCGTTGAAGTGGAATGGCAATTCCTGCCATGGAAGCGCTGCCTGGCGATGCTCGAACAGGGCCAGGCCGATGGCGCCCTGGATATCCTTCACAACAATGAACGCGAGGCGACGCTGTTGTATCCCGATGAGCCCCTCTCCAAAGTGGAGTTCGTGCTCTTCTACGCCAAGGCCCGCCCGCACCCTTTCAACACCCTCGATGATCTCAAGGGGCTGACCATCGGCACCTCTCCCGGTTACTTCTATGGCACGCCATTCAGCCACTCGACCCAGTTCAGACGCGAAGCCGCGCCCACTCATGAAGCCAACTTCGGCAAGCTGGACTTGGGACGCATCGACTTGCTGATCACCGACCGCCGGGTCGGCCAGCGCATGCTTGAAAAGTTTCATCTGCGAGAACGGATTGCCCAGTACCCGGCGGTGATTCGCCAGGGTGGCCAGTACCTGGCCCTGCGTCGAAACGCCGGCATGGATCTACTGGCGCAGCGTTTCGATGCCGAACTCAAGCGCTTCAAGCGCGAGCCGGCCTACGCCGAGCTCACCGCCCGCTATGCCGGAGCCGCATCGACCGCAAAATCACTCGATGCCCCAGGAAAGCAAAAAGCAGTGAACCGCTGAGCAGCAGGAAAGCAGCACACGCCGATTGCTCTGTTATACTCCGGCGTTCCCGCCAGGCTCACGCCCGGACGCTCGACCTTGCATCAGGTATTCCGACACGATGACCAGCGCCGCCCAACGGCCCGCGCGCACCGTGCGTAGAGCCTCAAGTTCCAGCAGGACCGGACGGGATAGCGTCCTTCAGGACTGAACGAAAAATCGCCGTGTTGTACGCCGGCCGTGCTCGTCCAGCCCCCAGACGCCATTCGCGCCAGGCAAGATTCCCATCGGGCTTTGCCCTAACTGAACAGGATTACTCATGTCCTTTGCTTCCCTCGGTCTCTCCGAGGCTTTAGTCAGCGCCATCGAGGCAGCCGGCTATACCGAGCCTACTCCGGTGCAACAGCGGGCCATTCCCGCCGTGTTGCAAGGTCGCGACCTTATGGTCGCGGCACAGACAGGTACGGGTAAAACCGGCGGCTTCGCCCTCCCGATTTTGGAGCGGTTGTTCCCCAACGGTCACCCGGACAAGTCCCAACGCCATGGCCCACGTCAACCCCGTGTGCTGGTCCTGACCCCGACCCGCGAACTGGCCGCCCAGGTGCACGAGAGTTTCAAGGTCTATGCTCGCGACCTGAAGTTCGTCAGCGCCTGTATCTTCGGCGGTGTCGGCATGAATCCACAGGTCCAGGCCATGTCCCGAGGTGTCGACGTACTGGTGGCCTGCCCGGGTCGTTTGCTTGATCTGTGCGGCCAAGGCAGCGTCGACCTGTCTCACGTGGAAATCCTCGTGCTGGACGAAGCCGACCGCATGCTCGACATGGGGTTTGTCCATGACGTGAAGAAAGTTCTCGCACGGCTGCCGGCCAAACGACAGAACCTATTGTTCTCGGCGACCTTCTCCAAAGACATCACCGACCTCGCCGGCAAGCTGCTGCACAACCCGGAACGCATCGAAGTCACGCCGCCGAACACCACGGTAGAGCGCATCGAACAGCGCGTGTTTCGCCTGGCGGCCAGCCACAAACGTTCGCTGCTGGCGCACCTGATCACCGCCGGCGCCTGGGAACAGGTCCTGGTGTTCACCCGCACCAAGCACGGCGCCAACCGCCTGGCCGAGTACCTGGACAAGCACGGCCTGAGCGCCGTCGCCATTCACGGCAACAAGAGCCAGAACGCCCGCACCAAGGCCCTGGCCGACTTCAAGGCCGGCGACGTGCGGATCCTGGTCGCCACCGATATCGCCGCCCGTGGCCTGGATATCGATCAGTTGCCCCATGTGGTCAACTTCGAACTGCCGAACGTCGATGAAGACTATGTCCACCGTATCGGTCGGACCGGTCGTGCCGGTCGTTCGGGCGAAGCGATTTCTCTGGTTGCCCCGGACGAAGAAAAACTGCTGAAGAGCATCGAGCGCATGACCAAGCAGAAAATCGCCGACGGCGACCTGATGGGCTTTGACGCCAGTGCCGTGGAAGCGGAGAAACCGGAAGTGCGCGAGCGTCCGGATGTACGTAACCCACGCAATCCACGTGGCCCACGCGGCGACGGCCCGAATGGCGGCGGCGGTGGTGGCGGTCGTAAAGACAAGGGCAAGGACAAGGGTGGCAAGGAAAAACCAGCGGCCAGCGGTCGCGGTGAGCGTCCGGCCCGCGAGCAGAAAACCCGTGACAACTCGCCTCGCGAACAGCAACGTCCGGTACCTCGCGCAGCGGCGGATCGTGCTCCGGACGAATTTCTCGACGACGATATCGACAACTTCGGCAACCGCGTCGACTACGTGCCGCAGGCGCCGAAGAACCAGGGTCGTGGTCGCCGTCCGGGCGCTCCGGGGCCAGCTACCCCGGCACGTGGTGGCGGTGCTTCCCAGGGTCGCCAGAACGCCCCGCGTAACGGCGGCGGCGCGAGCACCGGTACTGCGCCGGCCAAGCGCGGCAACCCACGCAACGGTGCGCCACGGGACGGTCAGGCACGGCGTGAAGAGCCACGCAGTCGGCGTCCAGCGCGCGATGACCTGCCAATGCGCCAGGAGCCCGCCGTCAAAGGCCCACGCGATAACCAGCCGAAGATCATGCACAAGGAATCGAAGATCGATCGCTCCCTGACGCCTGAGCAGTTGGATCAGTTGCCGAACCGCCCGCGTGGCGAAAAACCGGCGCTGTTGACGCGCAATCGCTGAGTTTGCATCGGTGATAAAAAACGCCCCCGGCTCGTGAGAGCCGGGGGCGTTTTTGTTGGGGCATTATTATAGGTGCCCGTTCACCGCGGATAGGTGCATGACCGTGGGAGCCGGCTCGCCAGCGATAAGGACCGGAAGCCCGTCAAAAGCCGTGCGGGCGCTCCAGCCCCGATCACCTGCTGCCACAGTCTCGGGGTTACTTCGTCCGCACCCCTTCAAACGAGATATCCAGGTCCAGGGTCTGGGCAAACGGGCCCGGCCCCTTGATGCCGAAATCGTTCAGATTGAGGGTGGTGGTGCCGTTGAAGCCGGCACGGTATTCACCCCATGGATCCTGACCCTCGCTGTTGAACGTGGCCTTGAAAGTCACGGGCTTAGTCATACCGTGCAGGGTCAGGTCACCCGTCACGTCAGCGGTTTTCTCGCCAGTGGACTTGACGGCGGTGGAAACGAACTTGGCTTGCGGATACTTGTCCGCTTCCAGAGCATCTTTGCCCGCGATGTGCTTGTCACGTTCGGCGTGGTTGGAGAACACGCTGGCGGTTTTCAGCTCGACCTCAATTTTGCTCGCTTCAGGAGCCTTAGCGTCAAAACTGAACTTACCGCTCCAGTCCTTGAAAGTGCCGTGAACGAAGCTATAGCCCAAGTGGCTGATCTTCCAGTCGATGAAGGCGTGCTGGCCTTCCTTGTCGATCACATAATCGGCAGCCATCGCCTGCCCCACGGACAGCAGAGCGGCACCGACGGCGAGAGCGGCGAGAGTTTTTTTCAACATGTTTCTATTCCTTTTAAGTCGAGGTTGAGCATCAGGCTTCGCGACCCAGCATGCGAGTCAAGGTCGCATCACGGTCGATAAAATGATGTTTCAGGGCCGCCAGGCCGTGGAGACCGGCAAAGATCACCACCGTCCAGGCCAAGTACAAATGCACCGTACCCGCCACATTCGCCTGATCGGGGATACTGGAAATCCAGGCGGGCACGTCGAACAGTTTGAACACCGTAATCCCGACACCTTCGGCGGTGGAAATCAGGTATCCGGAAAACATCAGGGTGAACAGAGCGAGATAGAGCACCCCGTGGGCAAGCTTGGCGCTCACGCGGGTCAGGCGGCCATGATGGGACGGGGCTGGCGGCGGTGGGCTGATAAAGCGCCAGATCAGCCGCAGGACCATCACCGCAAACAGGCTCAAGCCGATACTTCTATGCAGGTCCGGAGCGGCCTTGCGCCATTCGCTGTAGTAGTCGAGACCGACCATCCACAAACCCAGCGCAAAAAGGCCGAAGACCATCAGCGCCACGCCCCAATGCAGAAGCATGCTGATCGCACCGTAGCGAGAAGATGAATTACGTAGCTGCATCGCCGAATCCTGCAAGTATTGCGTCCAAGATTAATGATTTATCTATCGAGTTGAAGCGGAAATTTCACTTTCGAAATATCGAGAAATACGATCATAAATCTGAGACGAGTGGGTTAAGAAAATATTAAGGTCACCGCTCAGCTAGAACAGCCTGGGAAACGCCTCTAGTCGAACTACCAGGGCCACAATCGCAAAAAACCGTCATAGCCTGCGCCCTACAAGCTCAGCGGTCGACTGCGGATCGGGTAAATGCCCCCAAAGGGTTGTCCCACGGCCCAGCATTGCATAGGCTTGCCGATTGTTTGCCCGCGCCTGTCGCGAGCCGCCCGCGGGAGAGTGGAAATGAGCCTGAACAACCAGTGGATGAAACGCGATCTCGAGGTCGTGTGGCACCCCTGCACCCAGATGAAAGATCACGAAGTGCTGCCGTTGATTCCGATCAGGCGCGGTGAAGGCGTCTGGCTGGAAGACTTCGACGGCAAACGCTATCTCGACGCCGTGAGCTCGTGGTGGGTCAACGTGTTTGGCCACTGCAACCCGCGGATCAGCCAGCGCATCAAGGACCAGCTCGATCAGCTGGAGCACGTGATTCTCGCCGGCTTCAGCCATCAGCCAGTGATTGAGCTGTCCGAGCGTCTGGTGAAAATGACACCCGAAGGCTTGACTCGCTGCTTCTACGCCGACAATGGCTCATCCTGCATCGAAGTCGCGTTGAAGATGAGCTTTCACTATTGGCTCAACCGTGGCCGCCCGGAAAAGAAGCGCTATATCACACTGACCAACAGCTATCACGGCGAAACCGTGGCGGCGATGTCGGTGGGTGATGTGCCGTTGTTCACCGAGACCTACAAGGCCCTGCTGCTGGACACCATCAAGGTTCCTAGCCCGGATTGCTACCTACGCCCGCAAGGCATGAGCTGGGAAGCGCATTCGCGCAACATGTTCCTGCTCATGGAACAGGCGCTGGCCGAGCATCACGACAGCGTCGCCGCCGTGATCGTCGAGCCGTTGATCCAAGGCGCCGGCGGCATGCGCATGTACCATCCGATCTACCTCAAGTTGCTGCGCGAGGCCTGCGACCGCTACGGCGTGCATCTGATCCACGATGAAATCGCCGTGGGCTTCGGTCGCACCGGCACCCTGTTCGCCTGTGAACAGGCCGGTATCCGCCCGGATTTCCTGTGTCTGTCCAAAGCCCTGACCGGTGGCTACTTGCCGCTGGCGGCCTGCCTGACCACCGAAGAGGTCTACAGCGCCTTCTACGACGACTATCCGACCCTGCGCGCGTTCCTCCACTCCCATAGTTACACCGGCAACCCCCTGGCCTGCGCGGCGGCACTGGCGACTCTGGATATTTTCGAGCAGGACAACGTCATCGAGAACAACAAAGCCCTGGCCCAACGCATGGGCAGTGCCACCGCACACCTGGCGGATCACCTCCATGTGGGCGAGGTGCGCCAGACCGGCATGGCCCTGGCCATCGAAATGGTCCAGGACAAGGCCGGCAAGACTGCCTACCCATGGCAGGAGCGCCGTGGCCTGAAGGTCTTCCAGCACGCGCTGGAGCGCGGCGCGCTGTTGCGTCCGCTGGGCAGTGTGGTGTATTTCCTACCGCCCTATGTGATTACGCCAGAGCAGATCGACTTTCTGGCCGAGGTCGCCAGCGAAGGCATCGACATCGCCACCCGCAGCGACATCCGCGTGGCGGTGCCGGCCAACTTCCACCCGGACTTTCGTGATCCGGGCTAAAGGATCATGCAGATTTGTGGCGAGCGGGCAATCGCGCTTGTCACGCACAGATCATTGTCCTTCACGCATACGACTTTCAATAGAGACTTCAAATGCGCCTGTCCCGCTTTTTTATCGACACCCCGCTGAGCCTTGGCGAACACCTGCTACCGGAGGCCCAGGCGCACTATATCGGTCGCGTGCTACGCATGGGCGAAGGCGACGCGTTGCAAGTGTTCGATGGCTCGGGCAGCGAATTCCTCGGCACCCTGCTGGAAGTCGGCAAGAAGCACGTGCGTATCCAACTGACCGAACGCTTCGCCGGGCAAGCCGATTCATCGCTGCACATCCATCTCGGCCAGGGTCTGTCCCGTGGCGAGCGGATGGACTGGGCGATCCAGAAGGCTACCGAGCTGGGTGTCAACCAAATCACACCGATTGTCAGCGAGCGCTGCGAAGTGCGCCTCAAGGACGAACGCGCCGACAAGCGCCTGGCCCACTGGCGACAGATCGCAATCAGCGCCTGTGAACAGTGCGGTCGCTCTACGTTGCCGATGATTCATCCGCCGCTGCTGTTGAACGAGTGGCTGAAACAGGCCGAGGCCGACCTGAAACTGGTGCTGCACCCGGTGGCCGAGCCGCTGGCCAGCCACCCGAAGCCGGGCACTCTGGCGTTTCTGATCGGCCCCGAAGGCGGCCTGTCCGATGGCGAGGTCGAGCAGGCGGCAAAGGCCGGTTACCTGTCGGCGCGCCTCGGTCCACGGGTTCTGCGCACCGAAACCGCACCGGTGGTGGCGCTGGCGCTGGCCCAGCAGTTGTGGGGTGACTTCTAGTGGCCTGTAGTGGTCTGCCACAAAGGTTTCAGATCACAAACCAGGAGATCGCCACGAAATGTAGGACACTGCCGCCGATCACGAACAGATGCCAGATCCCATGGGCATGGCGCAGCCGGTGATCGAGGGCAAAGAAGATGATCCCCAGGGTATACAGCGCGCCGCCCGTGGCCAGCCAGATAAAGCCGACCATGCCCAGTGCTGCCAGTAACGGCTTGATAGCGACCAGCACAATCCAACCCATCACCGCATAGATCACGATCGACAGCACCCGAGCTTCGGAGCGTGGCTTGATCTCCTGCAGCATGCCGAGCACTGCCAACCCCCAGACGATACCGAACAGGGTCCAACCCCAGGGCCCGCGCAAGGTGATCAGGCAGAACGGCGTATAACTGCCGGCAATCAATAGGTAGATCGACAGGTGATCGACCTTTTGCATGATCACCTTCGCCCGTCCGCGCACACTGTGATAAACCGTCGACACGCTGTACAAGGCCAGCAGCGTGACGCCGTAGATCGCCACGCTGACAATCTTCCACGGGCTGCCATCCAGGCTCGCCAGCACCAACAGCCAGATGGCGCCGATGCACGCCAGAACCGCCCCCACCAGGTGGGTCCAGGCGTTGAACCGTTCCCCGTGATACATCTGCCGCTCACCTCCATTGATCAGAACACTGTTCACTAATAACCTGTACGGCTAGTTAGCTCAAGTGCGGATGCCAGAAGTCCATGGCGAGGCTCTGCAACGCAGGTCAGGAGCTTGTGGCGCCGAAATCGACTGACAGAAGCAGCCACACAGGCCACCAGGCCTCAGCTCTCGCGGCCCGGAAGACAATGCCCGGCGACCGGTAATTGATCGACAGGCATCTGGTGTGACAGCGCCGAACCGGTTTTACTGAAGACCCATTGCCAATTCGCAACGGCCCTCACCTGTTCCAAGGAGCCCATTGATGTCCGTCACGGCGCCCACCACCGCACCGACCAGCGCACTTCTCCCGTCACCCAGTCTCTGGCAACTCTTCTACAACTTCGCCATGGTCGGCCTGTTCGGCTTCGGCGGCGTGATGCCCTGGGCACGGCAGATGATGGTGGACCGTCGGCGCTGGGTCGATGAACAAGGCTTCAACGAACTGCTGACCACCGGGCAGTTTTTCCCCGGACCGAATATCGGCAACGTCAGCATCATCTACGGTCGGCGCCATCACGGTCTGCCGGGAGCTTGCGTGGCGCTGCTGGGACTCTATCTGTTCCCCTCGATCATCACCGTGCTGGCGGGCTTTGCCTACGCCCGTTGGTGGAACATCGATGCGGTGCAACAGGTGTTCGGTGCCATCATGCCGATCGCCACCGGGCTGATGCTCGGCACCACCCTGCGCCTGCTCAAGGCCATGCCACGCAACCTCGCCAACTACTGCGCCTTTGGCCTGACCTTTATCCTGATGGGCGTGCTGGTGCAGCCGCTATGGAGCGTCCTGTTGATTTGTGTTCCGCTGTCGATTGCCCTGCGTTTTGTCGACAAGCGAGCTTGAGCCATGCAGACCGTACTGTTTCAACTGATGATCCAATGCGCGCTCTGGTCATTGATGTCCATCGGCGGCAACACCGTGGCCCTGAGTGACATCCACCGCTACACCGTGACTCAGATGAACTGGGTCAACGATGCCCAGTTCATCGCCTTCTTCGCCTTATCCCAAGCGCTGCCGGGGCCCAATGGCATGTTCCTGGTGTTTATCGGCCAGCAGGCCGCGGGCCTGCCCGGCGCCATGGTCGCCCTGGCGGCCAAGCTGCTGCCGTGCTCGATGCTGACCTGGTTCGGTGCCGGTTGGCTGGAGAAACACACCGAAACACCGTGGGTACAGCGGATCAAGCGCGCCCTGTTGCCGATCTCGATGGGGTTGATCCTCGCCGCCAGCTACATCCTGATTCGTAGCATGGAAACCAGTACCTTGAGTTTGCTGCTGACACTGGTCAGCGCCGCCGTGGTGTATTTCAGCCGGGTCAATGCCATCTGGTTGATCATCGCCGGCACCGCCCTCGGGTTGCTGAGCAGCGCCCTGGGAGCCAACTGGTTCTGAAAAAAGCTTCAGCCAAAACCCCAGGACTTGGGCACAATCGAGACCTCCAAAAAAGAGCCGGTGCCATGCTGATCGACGAAGAGTTGACCCTGAAGAAGCTGGAGGTGTTCCTGGCCTTCATGCGCACCGGCAACCTGGCGCGGGCGGCGGCCGAGTTGCAGACCAGCAACGTCAGCGTACACCGGGCCATCCATTCCCTGGAAAACGCCTTGCGTTGCCCGTTGTTCAAGCACGAAGGCCGCAACCTGACCCCCCTGGAAAGCGCCTATGTCCTGGAAGAGCGCGCACAGAAACTGATCCAAGACGTGGTCGAAAGTGTGCGCATGACCCGCGAGGCCGCCGGTTTCTTCGCCGAACGCTTCAAGCTCGGATCGCTCTATTCGCTGACCGTGAAGACCGTGCCGCAACTGATCATGGGCCTGAAGATCCGCCGCAGCGAACTGAATATCGACCTGATTCTGGGCTCCAATTTCGACCTGCTGTACAAGCTCAAGAACATGGAAGTGGACGCGATCCTGGTGTCGCTGGATAACAGCACCCACGACCCGGACTGTGAGCATCTGCCGCTGTTCGCCGATGATATTTTCCTCGCGACCCCCGCCGACTCGCCCTTCGCCCAACAGGATGAAGTCGACCTGGCGGACCTGCGGGACATGACCTTCATCACGCTGACCCAGGGCTTTGCCACCCACCGCGACGGCAACCGCGTGTTCGAGCAGGCAGGGTTCGAACCGAAGGTGGCGATGCAGGTCAACGATATTTTCACCCTCCTGAGCATGGTCAGTTCCGGCGTCGGCTATGCCTTGCTGCCAGGGCGGATTGCGATGGTGTACGAGAACCGGGTGAAGCTGATCCCGTTGCAGGCGCACTATCACCTGCAACAGCATATCGGCGTGGTGTTCCTCAAGGCCAAGGAGCGTGATCCCAATTTGTTGGCGCTCCTCGCGGAATGCCGGATGTATGCCAACCGGCTGAATTGACGGGTCAGCCCATCAGACCCCGCACAATGAAGAACAGCACCGAAGGCCCGAGCAGGCAACCCAGGCCGGTATGGAAGGTCGCCGTCAGCGCGCCATAAGGCACCAGGCGCCGATCCGTCGCCGCCAGGCCAGCAGTCACACCACTGACCGTACCCGCCAGGCCACCGAAGACCATCGCTGAACGTGGGTTGTCGAGGCCCATCCAGCGCGCCGCCACCGGCGTGCCGACCATCACAATGATCGCCTTGATCAACCCTGTCGCAATCGACAACGCCACCACATCAGAACTCGCGCCAATCGCCGCACCGGTCACCGGACCGACGATATAGGTCACTGCCCCGGCGCCGATGGTGGTCATGCTCACCGCATCGCGATAACCGAAGGCCCAGGCCATGCTTGCCCCGACGATAAACGGCAACACCGTGCCCAGCAGCAACGCCAACGCACCGATCAACCCCGCCTTCCTCGCCTCGCTGGCCTGCACCTCAAAGGCCGTGGCAACGATGGCGAAGTCGCGCAACATTGCCCCGCCCATCAGGCCGATGCCGGAGAACAACGTCAGGTCCGCCAGGCCTTTCTGCCCGCCGGTCAGGGTGCCACCGACCCAGGCCAGCACCAGGCCGATGACGATGGCGATCGCCGAGCCGTGAATCCGGCCAAAGGTCAGGCGCTTGGACACCACCACCGACACCCACATCACCACGCCGACGAAGGCGAACGCCGTGACCAGCCCATTGTGCTCCAGGCCCTTCTCGATGAGTTCCCACATATCAGCGTCCTCCCGCGACAGGAGCGACGGGCAGCACATCCACTGGCTCATCCGGTAACGGTTCGCCCTTGTAAGTCCGGCTGATCAGGGCAATGGTGCAACCGCAGACCACCACCGAACCAATCGCCGCCAGTACCGCCACCGGCCCGCCATGAAGCGCCGTGACCACGTTCTGATTGGCGGCCATGGCGACCACCACTGGAATGTACATGGCGCCCCAGAAACCGACACCCATCTCGCAGTCCTTGGTCATGCCGCCGTGCTTGTGCATCCACAACCGCGCACAGATCAGCAGGATCATCGCGATCCCGACCCCGCCGACATTGGACTTCACGCCCAGCAACACGCCGAGCATGTCTCCCAGAATCACCCCTGCCAACGTACAGATCGCCAACAGCGCCACACCGTAGATAATCATTTTGTCGTCCTCGCATCGCATTGTCGAAGTTGTTGTTTTTGTCCTTCGAAGCAGCAGCCGGTGTTTATCGGTGACGGCGTCCCTCCTCATCCAGCAGCGCCTTGAGGTTGTCCAACCGGGAACCATCGAAGGCGATGACGGTGCCTGATTCGAACACCCGGCGCGCCAAGCCGGTCAATACCGCACCGGGAGGCAATTCGATCTGCAGGCGAGCGCCACGCTCGTAGGCGCTTTGCACGGTCCCGCGCCAATCGACCACCCGGCACATGTTGAATGCCAGGTCATCGCGGATCTGTTCGGCGGTGCGCAGCAGCCGTGCGCTGCTGGCGCTGAGGTAGCTCAAGCGCGGTGCCCGCATCGATATCTTGGCAAACGCCTCAGCCAATACCTGGGCAGGCTCGTCCAGCAACGGACAATGGGACGGCACGCTGACTGCCAGGCGCCGCGCTGCGCCGTTCCCGCTCATCAAGGCGACCAGCGCATTCATGCCCGACTCGCTACCGGCGATCACACACTGGTTATCGGCGTTGATATTCGCCAGATAGACCGGCGTGCGCTCACTGTGTACCTGAGCCAATAGTTGGTCGACAGCCGCCAACTCCAGCCCAATCAAGGCCGTCATGCCATAGCCCTGAGGATAAGCCTGTTGCATCAGCTCGCCACGCAGGCTCACCAGCCGCACGGCATCGCCCAGGTCCAGTGATTCGGCGACTACCGCCGCCGGGTAGGCGCCGATGGACAGGCCAGCGACATAGCGCGGCGGCGCGGTGTTTTCCTGCAACAACCGGGTAGCCGCGACACCGGCGACCAACAGGCAGAGCTGGACCGCACGGGTCGAAGCCAGGGCCTGTGGCGTATCCAACTCCTCGATATGCTCGCCCAGCGCATCGTTCGCTTCCCGCAAGCAATCGCGCACGACAGCGGCATCGGGCAACCGCCGCAGCATGCCGGGCTGTTGCGCGCCCTGGCCGGGAAATACCAGTAGGCTGCTCATGCCGCCCACTCCCGGACAGCCCAAGGGTCGACTACCAATACCGCACCTTCGGCCCGCTTGAGCAGGACCCGGCGTGCCGTGCCCGCCCACTCCGCCAGTGCCACCGCGCCCCGTGGCGCCTGCAATTGCAGGTCGACGCGACAGAACGGATTGTCGAGTTGGCGCAGCAGGCCAGCGGCCTGACCACGCGACAACGCTTGCGGTGCACGCACGATCAAGTCCAGGTCGCTCTGTTGATGCAGGATCGGCAAACCGCTGGCCAATTCAAAACCAGCACTGCCGCCGACTCCCCACGCCATGCCCGAGGCATTCAGCAAGGGGCGCAGGTAATGCAGCGCCTGCAATGCCGGCCAGTCGCGCCCGCAATCGGCAATATCGATAAGGTCTTCGGGCCGTACACGACGCTTGACCAGCGTTCGCGGCAGCAGCGTGGCGAAACGCTGCTCACGCAATGCCCCGCGCACCCCCACCGGCACCTGATCCGGTGCCGCCAATGCCCGACGCACCACCACCGGCTGGCCGAGACTCAGCGCCTCACCCACCCAGGCCGGCGCATCGTCCGGCAACTGCACTGGGCTCAACCCCCAGAGCAGGTCGTGGGGGAGAAAATCGTCGTCAGCACACATCGCCGTTCACCATTGCTCGCGCAACAGTTGCCGAACCCGACTGGACGCCGCCCGATTGCTCGCGCCCAGGCGTCCACTCAAGTCAGTACCCTTGGCCGCCACATCGCCGATGGCCTCGATCAGACAGTCCTCTACCTGTGCTACATCGGCGACCGTCGGCTGTTCGATCTGTTCCACGCTCAGGGTTTTCCACAACAGTCCGAGGCTGGCGTAGCTGTCGATGTCATAGGCCATCGGCGGCACGCTGGCGGCCAGGGCTTCCAACTCCTCGACGCTGCGCAACGTCACCCGCGCCGCCGACGCCTTGCCCATGGCGTGGACCATCACTCCAGGATCGCGCAGGGCAATCAGCCGGTTGGCCTGGTAGCCGTGGGCGAGAAATGCCCCGGACATCGCCTTGCCCACCAGCAGCGCAATCACCGCATGTCCCGCCAGACGAGCGCGAGCATAGCTGTCCACCGCCGCGGCCAGGGCCTGGTGAATGCCCAGGGCTTCTTCACCACGCCCGTAAGCCTGGCTCGGCACATCGACAATGGCGATCAGGGCGCGCTTGTCCGCGTTGGCGCTGTCAGCCTCGATCACTTCGTCTACGGCCTTGGCCAGTCCCCAACCTTCCAGCAACCCGACCTCGCCATTGCGGGCCCGGACAAACCGATTGGCCGGGTCGGCCACCACTGCCAGCAACCGAGCCGACCGCCCGCCAAGCTCGATATCCGCGACCTTCAGTGAAGGCGCCAGGCGGGACACTTCGCCAGCACCTGCCGCCAGGGCCTGAAACCAGCGCAAACCGCGCAGGGAATAAGCGTTCATGGGCGATCTCCTTGGAACAGACGGCGTACCGTCGCCGGCTCGATCTGTGGACCGGCATCCAATTCGGTCAACCGCCGCAGGTACCGATCCGCTTGCCGGCTGCGTTGCACGTCGGGCACCCCAGCCGCCAGCAAGCCCGCGACCTGCTCGCGGAGCAACGCCACATCATCGGCCACATAGCGATCCGCCAGGCCGCTGGCGAAACGCTGTTCACCGCCGGTCAGGCTCCAGATAAACGGCCGATCACGGGAGTCGTACTCCTGCAACCCGGCTTCCTGTTCAATCACCTGTGGGCCATTGAGGCCCAACCGGGCTTCCTGAGTCACCAGCAGATAACTGCACAACCCCGCCGCGATGGACATACCGCCAAAGCAACCGACACTGCCGGCCACCACGCCGATCACCGGCTGATAACGGCGCAGGTCGACAATCGCCGCATGAATATCGGCAATGGCCGCCAACCCCAGATTGGCCTCCTGCAACCGCACGCCGCCGGTCTCCAGCAGCAACACAGCACGAGTTGCAATGCCCTTGCGGTTGTCTTCGGCTGCCAGCTCCAGGGCCCCGGCGATTTTCGCACCGCCCACTTCGCCGAGGCTGCCGCCCTGAAATACGCCTTCGATGGCGGCGATGACTACCGGCAGGCCGTCGATAGCGCCTTTGGCGATCACTACACCGTCGTCGGCCTGGGGCACGACGCCCTGGCGTTCAAGCCAGGGCGACATGACCCGCTCAAAGGGATCGAGCAGTTCGCGAAAACTGCCGCTGTCGAGCAGCGCCCGAGCACGCTGGCGGGCACCGAGTTCGACGAAGCTGTGCTTGTGCAATAAACGCTCGCTGTCAGTCATGGCCGATCTCCTCGAAACCTTGCTCCAGACGCAAGCGAACCACACCGGGAGTGGCGCCGAAATCATGGATATCAATGCTCAGCGCCGGCGGCAGTTGGTCAGCAAAGAGTCGCTCGAACAGGTGCTGCCAACGCGCCGAGCTGCCGTTCACCGAGGTCGTCACCTGGATCGACAATCGACCCGGGTGGCCGGGCTCGAGCAGCACTTCCAGATCGCCCGAGCCGACGCAGCCCACCAGCGCACGGCCTTTTGGCGGTTGCCCGGCGGGGAATTCAAAGAACAGCTTTTCCATCACAAGGCTTCCTGTTCGAGGCGGTCGATCAGCAGGCAGGCGGCGAGTAGATCCGCGGCGCCGCCCGGTGAAGCGTTCATCGCCAACAATTGTCGATCCAATTCATGCAGGCGCCGCCGTCCGGCCAGGCTGGCGCTGCCGCCCGCCGCCAGCACCGCGCAAGCGCCCCGTTGCATGGCCTGCAGGCCCGCCATGCCCGCACGGTAGAGCACGCAGGTGTCGGCCAGAGTGGTCATCATTGCGAGCAAGGCATCCAGCCGGGCATGCTGTTCGCCGTGACCGGCAAGCCGGCTGCGCCGCAGTTGCGGCAGGCCAAGCCGGGTCACCGCCGGAAAGCCCGACTGCGCTTCTTCCCGCGCACCGCGAGCGCCATAGCGCTGGGCAACCTGCCTACCGTGGCTGGCGCTATCAGGCGCGTAACGGTCTTCCAGCAAGGCCAGGCACGCAGCGCGCCGGGTGATAGCATTGGCGCCGACACGGCGCGGGTCCAGCGCCGCGCCAGCCACCAGCAGCCCCAAGGCCCAGATCGCCCCGCGATGGGTATTCACCCCGCCGGTGGTCTGCAACATCGTCTGCTCGCCTTCACGACCGATACGGCCCAGGGCCTCACGTAGCGACAGGTCGATGACGTTGGATGAAGGCGGCAAAGCTGCCGGTCTTGGCAAACCAGGATATTGTGCCGAGCCGGCTTGCCTGCGCTCGGCGGCACAACCGTTGTCAATCCACGCGGTGCGGTCTGCCTGATACCCCGCGTCGACAGCAATTGGGCTGGCTATCGCCGCCTCGGCCATTGCCTTGAACATCGGCCACAGCGACAGGGCCGAGGCATGCATCAAGCCCAAGTGCAGATCGCTGTGTGCACCGTTGCCACGCCGATCGACCAACGCTGGCTTGGGCGACAGGTCGGCTTCGTCGATCAGCGCCCGCACCGCGAAATCCGCCAGGCGCTCGGCCAGAAACCACGGTTGGGCTTGCAGATTGAAGGCGTGCATTTACCAGCTCCTGAATTTGGCGGGCGGGGCGTAGAGGCCACCCGACCACTCCACCAAGTCGGCCACGCTTTTGGCTGCCAGCAGCTCACGGCGGGCCTCGGTGCGGCGGATACCGAGGTCCTCGGGCAGCGCGATCAGGCCTTCGCGACGCATCCGCGCCGTATCCTTGAGGTTATGCCGCAAGCCGATGGCGGTGACACCGGCCACGGCAGCGATCATCGCCCGGCGTTCTTCCAGGGAGCGCGCCTTGTACAGATAGGCGATGCCCTCTTCGGTCAGCAGATGGGTGACGTCGTCGCCATAGATCATGATCGGCGCCAGCGCCATGCCGCTTTTTTTCGCCACGTCCACGGCATCGAGGGTTTCGACGAAAGTCGGCTTACCACCCTCCTGGAAGGTCTCGACCATCTGCACCACCAGCTTCTTGCCGCGTTCGAGCAGGGCTTGGGGCGCGTCGCCGGTATCGAGGCGCATATCCAGCCAGGCCGGGGTGCCATGGCGGCGACCGCGTGGGTCATGCCCCATGTTCGGCGCCCCGCCAAAGCCAGCCAGACGCCCACGGGTCACGGTGGAGGAATGACCGTCACCGTCGACTTGCAGGGTCGCGCCGATAAACAGGTCCACCGCATACTGCCCGGCCAATTGACAGAACATCCGGTTCGAACGCAACGAGCCGTCGCGCCCGGTGAAGAACACATCCGGCCGGGCGGCGATGTAGTGCTCCATGCCCAATTCCGTACCGAAACAATGCACGCTTTCGACCCAGCCGCTTTCGATGGCGGGAATCAAGGTCGGGTGGGGGTTGAGCGTCCAGTTGCGGCAGATCTTGCCCTTGAGGCCCAGCGATGCACCGTAGGTCGGCAGGATCAGCTCGATAGCGGCGGTGTTGAAACCGATCCCGTGGTTGAGGGACTGCACGTTGTGTTTTTCGTAGATTCCACGGATCGCCATCATCGCCATCAGTACATGCACAGGCTTGATATGGCGCGGGTCGCGAGTGAACAGCGGCTCGATATAGAAAGGCTGGTCGGCCACCACCACAAAGTCGACCCAAGACGCCGGGATATCCACCCGGGGCAGCTCGCTGACATCATCGACCAACTGATTGACCTGGACGATCACGATACCGTCGCTGAACGCCGCCGGCTCGATCAGCGCCGGGGTGTCCTCGGTGCTGGCGCCAGTGTAGATATTGCCGGCGCGATCGGCCATGAAGCCGGCACTGAGTACCACGTTGGGGATCAGGTCCACCACCAACCGCGCATAGAGTTCGATGTAGGTATGAATGGCGCCGATTTCCAGCAGGCCGTCTTCCAACAACTGGCTGATACGCAGGCTCTGGGTGCCGGCGAAGGAGAAGTCCAGCTTGCGGGCGATACCGCGCTCGAACAGGTCCAGGTGCTCGGCGCGACCGACGCTGGGCATGATCATGTGCAAATCGTGGAGCTTGGCCGGATCGGCTTGCACCAGGGAGCGGGACAGGAAATCCGCTTGCTTCTGGTTATTGCCCTCCAACACCACCCGGTCGCCCGGCATGATCAGGGCTTCCAGGGCAGTGACGATCTTCTCGGTCGGCAACACCACGCCATCGGCGAGGGCCCGCACCAGTTCGAGACGGCGCTGCTTCTCGGCACGCCGCCGCGTCCAGCGCGAGTCGAGGAAATTGGCGGTTGTCATGCTCACTCCACGGGTTCGCTGTCGTGGAGTAGACAGTAGGAGTGAATCGACGGTGCATCAATCAAGCCCAGTGGTGGATTGTTACGCCCAGGTTAATGATCGTGCCGATTCAGCCTGAATAAAGCTCGGCCATGAATTTTTCGACAACAGTCTCAGTGAGGGGCCACTCGTTATCCCGCAATCTTGTGAATTGATCGGACGTTGTGGGAGTCGGATTGCTGGTGAAGACGCCTGCCGCCGTCACACATCGCTCAGGCCAGCCCCGACTCCAGCACCAGGCGCTCCAACCCCAGCAAGTCCGGTACCTTCGCCACCAGGTCGGCAACCTGCACCGCGGCCTTTTCCAGGTGGCACAACGGCACATCGACAAAGCTCAGTTGGCTGTCGAGCTTGTACGAGCGCGGAATGCCCTGGATCACCAAGGCGATAAACTTCAGTTGCGCCCGTCCGCCCAGAGCATTGAGGACCACGATCCGCGACCGCTCGCCGACCGCGATAGCCCCGCCACACGCCGCCTCGAAGCTGATCAGCGGCAGTTGTCGGTCACGCCAGGTGATGGGCCGCAGGTACCATGGCGGCGCATCGCTGGCAGGTTCGCCGCGTTGGTAGTCGATCAGTTCGGCCACCGCGACGTTCGGCAGCAGCAGGTAGCGGTCAGCCAATGGCAGCATCAGTCCGGTCAGGCTGCTCGCTCGATGCTCATACATGAACAGAGCTCCAATGAGCGATACTCTCCAGCAGCACCGACTCCTGGTATGGCTTGCCCAGGTAGTCGTTGACGCCAATGGCCATGGCCCGGTCTCGGTGTTTCTGGCCGGTACGGGAAGTGATCATGATGATCGGCAAATCCTTCAGGCGCGGATGGTTGCGTACCTGGGTCGCCACTTCGAAGCCGTCCAGGCGCGGCATTTCAATATCCAGCAGCATCAGGTCCGGGGTGTGTTCCTGCAACAGGGTCAGCGCATCCACGCCGTCTTTCGCGGTGATCACATTCATGCCGTTGCGCTCCAGTAGCCGGCTGGTGACCTTGCGCACCGTGACCGAGTCGTCCACCACCATGACCAGCGTCGAACGCATCGGCATGTAATCCACCGTCAAGTCGCTCACCGCGCGTGGCACCGGCACCCAGGTTTGAGACCTGCGCAGATGGGCCAGCAGGTCGAGAATCAACACCACTCGGCCATCGCCGAGAATCGTCGCGCCGGATAACCCCGCTACCCCGGCAAACTGTGGCCCCAGGCTCTTGACCGCGATTTCCCGGGTACCGGCAAGGGTGTCCACCTGCAGCGCCACCCGCTGCTCGTTGAAGTGCACCAACAGTACCGGCAAGGCCTGGCTCAGGCCGAGCAACTTGGGCTTGCTGACAGTTTGCAGTAATTCGCCCAGGTAGCGCAGTTCGTAGATTTGCCCGGCGTACTCGTAACGCGGCGGGCTCAGTTGATAATAGCTCTCCAGCTCGTTGGGCAGGACCCGCACGATACCTTCGACGGTGTTCAGTGGGATCGCATACTGCTCATCGCCACACTGCACCATCAATGCGCGGTTCACCGAGACGGTGAACGGTAGGCGGATCTGGAAGTGCACGCCCTGCCCCTTGGTGGAGTCGATGGTCATGGTCCCGCCCAGTTGCCGCACTTCCTCATGGACCACGTCCATGCCGACGCCGCGCCCGGAGATCTGGGTGATGCGCTCGGCGGTGGAGAAGCCCGGCTGGAGGATGAATTGCAACACGTCGCGGTCGCTGATCGGCGTGTTTTCCTCGATCATCCCGCGCTTGATCGCCTTGCGCCGCACGGCATCGAGCGGAACCCCGGCACCGTCGTCGCGGATATCGAAGACGATGTCGCCACCTTCGTGGGACAGGTCCAGAGTGATCCGTCCCTGTTCCGGCTTGCCGGCGGCAAGTCGCACCTGCGCGCTTTCCAGGCCGTGGTCGACGGCGTTGCGCAGCATGTGCTCAAGGGGCGAGATCATGCGTTCGAGGACATTGCGGTCCATCTCGCCTTCGGCATTGCCGACAATAAACTCGACGTCCTTACCCAACTCTCCAGCGACCTGCCGGACAATGCGTTTCAGGCGCGGTACCAAACGCCCGAACGGCACCATCCGCGTGCGCATCAGGCCCTCTTGCAACTCGGTATTGACCCGCGCCTGTTGCAGCAGCAGATTCTTCGCATCCTGGTTGCGTTCGGCCAGGGTTTCCTTGAGGTCCAGCAAGTCGGAGGCCGACTCGAACAAAGCCCGGGACAACTGCTGCAACTGAGAATGGCGGTCCATCTCCAGTGGGTCGAACTCTTCGTAGCCCAGGCGTTCGGCCTCCACCTGCTGGCGGCTGAGGATCCGCCCCTGGGTTTCGCTATCCATCCGCCGCAGTTGATCGCGCATGCGCGAGAGAGTAGTTTCCATTTCGCTGAGCGCGACTTTGGCGTCATTCACCTGCTGCTCGATGCGACCACGGAAGATCGAGGTTTCTCCCGCCAGGTTGACCAGATCTTCCAGGACATCCGCCGAAACCTTGACCATGTCCTGGGGCGCACGCTCAGCCTCGGGCAACGCCGCCTCACGCTTGACCGGCACCGAAGGCGCGGGCTCCGGCGTCACCGGCAACGCGACCAGAGGCTGGCGAGCAAACGCCTGTATCTCGGCAATCAAGGCATTGGCGGGCAACACCGGTTGTGCGTCGCGTGCCGCATCAAGCATCTGCGCCAGGCAGTCATGACCACTGCGCAACAATTCGAACAACGCCTCGCCAGGCTGTAGCTGAGTCGACACGCCTTCGTAGAGAAATTCCAGCTCATGAGCCAGGTCGCCGATGGGCGCAATCTCGACCATCCGCGCGCACCCCTTGAGGGTATGCAGGTCGCGCAGCAGGGTTTCCACTTCCTGGCGGCTCGAGGGGTCGGCCTGCCAGCGCCGTAGCGCTGCGGTAGAGCTTTCGATAATGTCGAAGCTTTCCTCGAGAAACACCTCCAGTAATTCCGGATCGCCGACCGTCGCGGCCAGCTGGGCCGGTCCCGTGGGTTCGACGGACTCGGATTGCCCCGCCTGCTGTCGAAACGCCCGGATATTCTCGATCAAAGCTGTCGGATCGCTCAGGGGCTGTTGACCTTGCAGTTGCTTCAGCAACACGGCGAGCTGATCATGGCTCTTTTGCAGCAACCGCGCCAAGGCCAGGGAATGGCTGAAACGCCGATCCACCAGGTCTTCATAAAGATTTTCCAGATTGTGGGCCAGGTCGCCGACAGGGCCGATCTCGGCCATCCGCGCACCGCCCTTGAGGGTGTGCAGGTCGCGTTGCAGGGACAACAGCGGCGCGGCGTTGTCGGGTTCCTCGAGCCAGCGCAGCAAGGCCAGACCGGCATTGTCGAGAATATCCACCGCCTCCTCGAGGAAGATCGTCACGATCTCGTCATCCAGACCCACTGCGCCTTCAACCCTGGCCGCCTCGGCGGTGGCCGTCGACAGCTCGGTGATGCTCAAGGAACGGCTGCCGTCGGTCCTGATTAGCCCGGTGGCGGACGGGTCAAGGGCTGCGTCGAGCAACTCGCGCAAGGCGCGGACACGCTCCGGTTGCGGGTTGATTTCTTGACCTGCGGCCAACTCGTCGAGCATGTTGATCAAGGCTTCATGGGCCTGCTGGGCCTCATGGAAAAACCGCTCGCTGACCGCCAGGCTGCTCTCTTCGACGGCGCCATAAAGGTCCAGCAAGGCTTCGCACAACTCATCCATCGGCTCCAGGTCGGCGATATGTGCGCCCTGGCTAAGGACGGTCAGTTCGTCCAGCAGGTCGTTGAGCTCCTGGCGCTCGCCGGGGTGCTGCTGCCAGCGCAGTAGCAGGTTCTCGGCATCCAGCAGGATATCCATGCCCTGGGCAAGAAAGTTGTTGATCAGTTGCGGATCGCGCTTGGTTCGCTGGGTGCCGCCAGGCTCGCTCAACAGCGCGTCGAGGCGCCTTGCCAGCACCGCCTCGGTCCGTTGGATCAGTTCCGATGCGCCGCTGATGGTGGCCAGCGGACCGTCGGTCAATTGCTTGAGACCACGACGAAACAAGCCTTCGGCCTGCGACAACAATTCGATTTCTTCCGACCCTAGCGCCAGCAGGTGGGCCTTGAGCTCCCGCGTCAGATGGTCGAGCGGCGCGGCCAGCTCGGCCATCGGTAGGACCCCGGCCATATAGGCGCTGCCCTTGAGGGTGTGCAAGGCCCGTTGCAATTCATCGCTGACCTGCAGCGGCGGGTGCTCGGCGACCTGCTCGAGAAAACGGTTGAGGCTATCGAGGTGAGCGCCAGCTTCGTTGCGGAAGATCTCCAGCAACTGCGGATCGAGATCATCGATCTCGTCGGTGCCATCAGCCTCGTCCCCATCCGAACTCGCCAGCTCATGAGCCCAAACCGCCAGCGAGTCGACATCGTCGCGCTGGCGCTGGACATTCGCGGCAAACTCAGCGATCAGCTCCGGCAGCAGCGCTACTACCTCGGCGATCAGTTGCCGTGCCGCCGGCCCAGGCTCGACGCTGCGCTCAAGAATCCGGTTGAGCAGGTTTTCCACAGCCCAGGCCAGTTCGGCCAGCACCAACGCACGAACCATCCGTCCGCTGCCCTTCAAGGTATGGAAGGCTCGACGCAACTCGGCCAAGGCCGATTTGCTCTCGATATCGGCGCGCCAGCGCGGCAGGTAATCGCGCAGCGCATCGAGGACTTCCTCGGTTTCCTCAAGAAAGACTTCTCGCAACTCATCATCCACGGGTGCTTCACCGGTCGGTGGCGGTAACAGGCTTCCTGGCATCTGCCGGGCCGGTGGGTTGAGCGCCGAGACCGGACTGGCCAGCACATCGGCCAGGGACTGCGCCACTCGCGGATCGTCCAGTGCCTGCGAGCCCTGCATGACCATGGCTTCGCTTGGGCTCAGCACTTCCTCGAGCAACGGCACGTCCAGTTCGACCGGCACATACCCTAGCGCATCGAGACTCTCCTCGGCCTTGTCCAGCTCCCGTTCGCCGGGAGCCTCATGGTCCTCGGTCAAGCGTTCGAGGTAGTATTCGATGCCGGTCAGCGCATCGGCCAGGCAGTCGAGCTGTTGCCAGGACGGCGCCGTCGGGTCCACCAGCAAGTGCTCGCGGACATAGCGGTTGCAGGTTTCCAGCAGGCTCGCCGCACGGTTCAGGGGAATCATCGACAGAGCGCCGCGGACTTGCGTCACCAGCTCGGGCAGCGGCATCAGGCGCTCGCGGTCCCAGCCGGCATCGACACACTCGACGATCAGATCCTTGGCCTGTTGCAGGCAAATCCGTGCCTCCTTGATGACGATCCGGTGAATCTGGGTCAGATCAGTGGTCGGCAGGCGGCTTTCTTCACGGCTTGGCGGTTCCACCGTACCGATCATCCCGGCCAACGTCGCCTCGACATAGAGCAAGGCTCCGGCGACATCCATCAGCACCGCATCATTAGGTTCGCGCTGCCCCTGGGCAAGGCCCAAGACCACCGCCAGTTGGTCGATGATAACCTTGCGCGGCTGGCCGAAGCCGAGCACCGCCAAGGTATCGGCGATCTGCCGCAACGGCGCCAGCAGGCTGGCCAGGTCATCGGTGTGCAGGCGGTCGCTGCGTACAAACAGGTCGAGCCGCTCCTTGACCCGCACCAGCTCTTCGCAGAGCGCCGAGACCACCGAACGCATGGCATCCCGATCAGGGCCGGCAAGGCGTGCGCGCTCTTCGTCCACCGTGGAAGTATCCGGCAACGCCTCGTCCAGGCCGTAACGCGCCTTAAGAACCAGCATCTGCGCGGTAGGCCGCTCGGCCTTGGCGATATAGAACAATAGGCTCTTGAGCAATTCGTCCGGCGCCGCCTGGTTGATGCCGGCGATGCCCTGTTCCAGCAAGCGCTTGAGTTCCTTGTCGGAATCCTTGAGCAGGCTGCGCAAGGCTGGGCTGTTGCCGATAGCACCACTGAGAATGCCTTCGACCAACGCCGAGCCGACCTGCCAGAGTGGGCCTAGCGGAGCGTTCCGGCACAGGCTTTCGAGGCGAGCGAAGACCTTGGCCATATAACCAAAGTTGATCGGATCGTCCTTTTCACGCAGCAACCCGACCAATGCCATCTGCAGCGTCTGCCGCAGCCTGCGCAGCAAGTTCGGCAGCTCCGGCGGGGCCAGACGGGCCAGAGCCACATCATCCAGAGGGGGGACTTCGAGGAGGGTCGGGCTGAACAGGCTGGTTTCCGAGAGCAGGCTTTCACCGTGGGCACTGCGCAGGTCGTTGAGCAGCGGCAACACCACCAACGGCAGGTCGCGCCGGGCGCTGTGCACACGGTCCAGGTACAACGGCAGTTGACCGAAGGCCTGGTGCAACAGGCGCACGGCTTCTTTTTGTTCGGCGACCCGGCCCTGCTGCATGGCCAGCACCAACTGTTCCATTTCTTCGGCCAGTAGGGCTGCGCCGTAGAACTCGACCATCAGCAAGCTACCGTGCACTTGGTGAATGCAGGCCAGACACTGGCCGATGTCCTGGCTCGAACGTCCTGCCTCGTCGAAGGCATCCAGGGCCTGACGGGCCTGTTTCAAGGTATCGGCGATTTCGCCCTTGACCCATTCGAGGGCCACATAGTCGTGCGGGTCGCTCATGCTTGCACTACCGGATTTCACGCGCATCTTGCGCCTGGGGCAAAGTGAAGCCGGAGACCGAACGCCGCAGTTGGCTGGCCATTTTCGTCAGGTTACCAATGCTGTCGGCGGTGGCGGTTGAGCCGGATGAAGTCTGGGTGGTGATCTGCTGGATCACGTTCATGGTCAGCGAAATCTGCCCCGCCGACGAGGTCTGTTGCTGCGCCGCGTTGGAAATGCTCTGGATCAGCGCCGCCAGGGTTTTCGAGACACCTTCGATTTCTTCCAAAGCCACCCCGGCATCCTGCGCCAGCCGAGCGCCGCGCACCACTTCGGTGGTGGTTTGTTCCATGGAAATGACCGCTTCGTTGGTGTCGGCCTGGATCGCCCGCACCAAGGTCTCGATCTGCCGGGTCGCGGCGGAAGACCGCTCGGCCAGGCGCTGGACTTCATCGGCGACCACCGCGAAGCCACGCCCGGCGTCGCCAGCCATGGACGCTTGGATCGCCGCGTTGAGAGCCAGGATATTGGTCTGCTCGGCAATGTCGTCGATCAGGTTGACAATATCGCCGATTTCCTGGGAAGACTCGCCGAGGCGCTTGATACGCTTGGCGGTGTCCTGGATCTGTTCGCGAATATTGTCCATGCCATGGATGGTGTTGTGCACCACTTCGTTACCCTTATTGGCGATTTCCACCGAACGCTCGGCCACCGCCGAGGATTCAGCGGCGTTGGCCGACACCTGATCGATGGATTTGGCCATGTCGCTGATGGCGGCGGACGCCTCACTGATCTGTTGGGCCTGATGCTCGGAGGCTTCGGCCAATTGCATCGCGGTGGCCTGAGTCTCCTGCACGGCGGCGGCCACCTGGCCTGCGGTGAGGTTGATGGTCGCGACCAGGTCGCGCAACTGGTCCACCGAATAGTTGATCGAATCGGCGATGGTCCCGGTGAAGTCTTCGGTCACCGAGGCAGTCACGGTCAGGTCGCCAGCGGCCAGGTCCTCTATTTCATCCAGCAGGCGCATGATCGCATGCTGGTTGCGCTCGTTTTTTTCGGCGGTTTCGTGCAGTTGCCGGTTGGTTTCGCGAACCATCACCAGGCCGATCAGAATGATCGAGGCCAGCGCCAGCAGGCCCAGGACATAACCGCCGAGGGTGTCGAGGGAGCGCCCGCTGGCGAGGTTTTCGAAACCATTGGCTAGCTGCGAAGCTTCGTCCAGCAGGGTTTGCGAAAGGCTGAAGATATTGCTGGCGGACTCGCGGACCTGAAACAACTCCGGCGATGTCTGAAGAATCTCGTCGACGGAGCCGGAGACAAACTCGAAGAGTTCGGCAATATCCCCGAGACGGGCGCGGGCGTCCTTGTCTTCGACCTGGGAAATCTTCAGCGCCGCATTGCCCCGCAGCATGCCGTTGAGCACCTGACCGAAGCGCACCGCATCACGCCTGAAGACATCGGCAGCCTGGGACGCGGCTTCCCCGCCGGCTAGCACGGTGTTCACCGCACCGAGAATACGTTCCGCAAGCAATGATTGGCGCTGGGCCATCACTATTTGGGTCGCCGGTGCGCCGCGTTGCAGAAGGATTTCCACGACCTTTTCGTATTCGACCTGCAACTGCGGCACCGTTTCGGCCAGGGTCGCGGCCACCTGGTGTAGAGACAACACAGTCTGTTCACTGGCGAGGATCGCGTCGGTGTCCTTCAGCAGGCTCTCCCAATCCTGCTGCACCGCCCACATTTCGCTGCGCACGACGGACGGTGCCGCGGGCAAGCCGGTGGCCGGGTCACCCTTCTTCAGGTAGCCCCAGCGCTGGGCGAAGTCGTTGCGCGCATCGCCGAGCAACTTGAACGCCGCAGCCTTGCCGGAAGCCGCCTCGGTGGCGTTTTTGGCGATACGCTGAGACAACACCCGCAGTTCGCCGGCGTGGCTGATGTATTGCTTGTCGTAGTTGGACTGAGTGTTCAGGTAGGCGAAGTTGGCAAACAACAACATGATGAACACAATTAGCGCGATAAACAGCGCGATGATCTGCGAACGACTGCGCGAAGCCCCCCGGGGCTCGCTGGTGTGGGCTTTAATCATCGATCAGGCTCCCCGCCTGTACCGTCGAGACTGAACGGACGTCCATGGCGTCAGGCCGCCACATCGAGAAAGCCCGGCGCCTGTGCCAGGACAAACGGGCTGAAGATCCACCAATTGCGCTCTCGTTCGAAACAGCCCTGTACAAACGGTGCCACCATCCGCTCCGGGCTCTCGGCTGAATGCATCTGCAAGCTGCCCTGGGGAAAGTGCTGCATGCCCGCCAACTCATCCACCAGCAGGCCGGCGAACACCTCCTTGTATTCCACCACCAGCACCCGTCGCTGTTTGCGCAACACCGACGACTCATGGCCGAAGAAACCGCACAGGTCCATGATCGGCAACAATCGCCCGCGCAGGTTGGCAATGCCTCTGACCCAGGGCTTCACCCCTGGCAACAGGGTGTAGCGAGGTTCATGGAGAACCTCGGCCACTTCGCCCATCGGTGCCACGTACCACTGCTCGCCAAGCCGAAAACCGATGCCACTCCAAGTATCCGGGCGGTTTTCCTGGGACGGCAAGCCCGCCGCCAGCAGCCGGCAGCGCTGGTCGATTTCCAGCAGCAACTGGAAGGCGGTCTGCGAATCAGCCATGGGCGTCGGCCGTCAACCGGCCAAGACGTTGTTCAGCGTCTGGAGCAGGGTCTCTTCCTCGACCGGCTTGGTCAGGTAGTCCCTGGCGCCCTGGCGCGTGCCCCAGACCTTGTCGGTTTCCTGATCCTTGGTGGTGATGATGATCACCGGGATCGCCGTAGTTTGCGGATCCTTGGTCAACTGGCGGGTCGCCTGGAAGCCGTTAAGGCCAGGCATGACGATGTCCATCAGGACCGCGTCGGGCTTTTCCTGGCGGGCCAGGGCCACGCCGTCGGCGCCATTCTCGGCTTTGAGGACTTCATGGCCGTGTTTTTCCAGCATGCCGGTCAGTTTGTACATTTCAGTCGGCGAATCATCGACGATCAGGATGCGTGCCATGGTGTTCCCTCTATTCTCATAAAACGGACGACCCACCGGCCACCCGTCAACGTACTTGTTCCACTGCCCCGAACCCCGGTACATGGGCCTTGATTGCCTCCAGCAACTCCTCTTTGCTAAACGGCTTGGTCAAAAACCGATCCGAGCCGACGATGCGCCCCTTGGCCTTGTCGAACAAACCGTCCTTGGAGGACAGCATGATCACCGGGGTCGATTTGAACGCATTGTTGTTCTTGATCAGGGCACAGGTCTGATAACCATCCAGACGCGGCATCATGATGTCGACAAAGATAATATCCGGATGATGATCGGCAATCTTGGCCAACGCCTCGAAACCGTCGACGGCCGTGATGACTTCACAACCGACATGCTTGAGCAGCGTTTCGGCGGTGCGACGAATCGTCTTGGAGTCATCGATGATCATAACTTTCAAAGCGCTGGAGTGCTGTTCCATATCTGTTCTACCCTCGCCACAGCGACTGGTTTTCTACAGGCTCCCGCTTTTTTCGGGCGCGACACCCTGGATGTGGAGGGACTTCGTACAGGATGCGCACCTTTTTAGCACAGTCTCCCCCCGCAATCCATGAGCGGCCTCGGAGCCAGAGCCACAGGCGGTTTTTCCTTGACCGCAAACAGCCGGAGCGCCACTCTGACAGCCCTTTTTCAAGCCATTGCGGCCGTCGCGGCCAACAGAGGATATAGCCCATGAGCGTTCGTCTCGGGATTGTCATGGACCCCATCGCCAGCATTTCCTATAAGAAGGACAGCTCGCTGGCCATGTTACTGGCTGCCCAGGAGCGCGGCTGGACATTGTTCTACATGGAACAGCAAGACCTTTATCAGGATGCCGGCGGCGTGGCCCGGGCGCGGATGAAACCCTTGAAGGTGTTTACCAACCCCGAGCACTGGTTTGAGCTGGAAGCCGAGACCGACGCAGCCCTGGGCGAGCTGGACGTGATCCTGATGCGCAAGGATCCGCCGTTCGACATGGAATTCGTCTACTCCACCTATCTGCTGGAACAGGCCGAGCGCGCCGGTGTACTGGTGGTGAACAAGCCCCAAAGCTTGCGCGACTGCAACGAAAAACTGTTCGCCACCCAGTTCCCGCACTGCACGCCGCCGACCCTGGTCAGCCGTCGGGCGGATGTCCTGCGCGAGTTTGCCGCCCAGCACGGCGACGTGATCCTCAAGCCGCTGGACGGCATGGGCGGCACCTCGATCTTCCGCCACAGGGTTGGCGACCCGAACCTGTCGGTGATCCTCGAGACCCTGACCGTCCTCGGCACTCAACAGATCATGGCCCAGGCCTACTTGCCAGGGATCAAGGACGGTGACAAGCGCATCCTGATGATCGATGGCGAACCGGTGCCGTATTGCCTGGCACGGATCCCGGCTGCCGGCGAAACCCGCGGCAACCTGGCCGCTGGCGGTCGTGGCGAAGCCCGCCCGTTGACCGACCGCGACCGCTGGATCGCCGCCCAGGTCGGCCCGACCTTGCGCGAAAAAGGCCTGCTATTCGTCGGCCTCGACGTGATCGGCGAGCACCTGACGGAAATCAACGTCACCAGCCCCACCTGTATTCGCGAAATCGACAATGCCTTCGGCACCAACATCGGCGGCCTGCTGATGGATGCCATCGAGCAGAAGCTCAAAAGCCGTTGATATAGAACCGCCGAGATGAAACCAACATTGCGTTATCATGCATCGGCCCTGATACGCGTGATGTTGGTTTTCTGGTCATGACACTCCCCGCCGATCTGCCCTCCGAACTCTCCCGCACCGGCGTGCGTCCAGCCGATCGGCTGGGTTTTACCTTGTTTATCGCGGCCTTGATCCACCTCGCGCTGATTCTCGGCATCGGCTTCAGCTTCGTCGAGCCCAAACAGATCAGCCGGACCCTGGAAATCACCCTGGCCACGTTCAAGAGCGAGACCCAGCCCAAAAAGGCCGACTTTATCGCCCAGGAGAACCAGCAAGGCAGCGGCACCCTGGACAAGAAGGCAATCCCCACTACCACCTCGGTCGCGCCGTTCCAGGACAACACCGTCAACCAGGTAACTCCGCCGCCGGTCAAGCAGCAAGTCGAGAAAGCCACCCCCAAGGCGGCTGTCGCCACCGTCACGCCGAAGCCGAAAAAAACCGTCACCCGCGAAGAAGCCAAGGTGCAAGCCGCGCCCAAGGCCCAGACGCCAACGTTCGACAGCTCACAACTGTCCGACGATATCGCCAGCCTGGAAGCCGAACTGGCCCAGGAACAGCAGTTGTACGCCAAGCGTCCGCGTATCCATCGCCTGAGCGCGGCTTCTACCATGCGCGACAAGGGAGCCTGGTACAAGGACGAATGGCGCAAGAAGGTCGAGCGGATCGGCAACCTCAACTACCCCGAAGAAGCGCGGCGTCAGCAGATCTACGGCAACCTGCGGCTGATGGTCTCGATCAACCATGACGGTTCGCTGTATGAGGTGCTGGTGCTGGAGTCGTCCGGGCAACCCCTGCTGGACCAGGCGGCCCAGCGCATCGTGAGGCTGGCGGCGCCCTTCGCGCCCTTTACCGGCGATCTAGCGGACATCGACCGCCTGGAAATCATCCGCACCTGGCGTTTTGCCCGAGGCGACAAGCTGTCCAGCAATTGATGCATCAGTACTGTTTGTCCGCGTGCCGGGGTACGGAATGTTGAATCACCGACATCCGTGGTTATTAGAGCGAACCCCACTTGGCGAGCGTTTGAGCAACCTAAATGCCCTCGCCACAATCGGTAATCATCCTGAGCTTGTCGGTCATGAAAAACGCCGCGATAGGTGCATTTTCCACCCATCGGGGTGTCCGGGAAAATTAAACCACCACATTCTGTTTCGGTATTTTTCACTTTGGCTGTTCTTTTCTTTTTATTATGTCCAAGGTCCCCACTGCCCCGGTGGTGAGCGGGCTTGTCAGCTCGCCCGCCCAACGCCACACTAGAGTTCATGAAAAATCTCACCCCGACTTACCTCAAGCATCACTTCCTGATCGCCATGCCGCATATGGCCGACCCGAATTTCGCGCAGACCTTGACCTATATCGTCGAGCACACCGCGAACGGTGCCATGGGCTTGGTTATCAACCGTCCACAGTCCCTGAACCTGGCCGATATTCTCGAACAGTTGCGCCCGGATATCGATCCGCCAGGACTCTGCCAGCATGTGCCGATCTACTCCGGCGGTCCGGTGCAGACCGATCGCGGTTTTGTCCTGCACCCAATCGGCAAGACCTATCAGGCCACCGTCGAACTCGAAGGCCTGGCGCTGTCGACATCCCAGGATGTGCTGTTCGCCATCGCCGACGGTATCGGCCCGCCACGCAGCCTGATCGCCCTTGGCTATGCCGGCTGGGAAGCTGGGCAACTGGAAGCCGAACTGACCGATAACGCCTGGCTGACCTGCCCGTTCTCCCCCGATATCCTTTTCGAAACCGACAGCGATGCCCGCCTGGCCGCCGCCGCCGCCCAGTTGGGCGTCAACCTCAGTCTGCTCACCAGTCAGGCGGGCCACGCCTGATGACCACTATCCGCCTATTGCTGGGCTTCGATTACGGGACCCGGCAGATCGGCGTCGCCGTCGGCCAGATGATCACCGGCCAAGCCCGCGAGCTGTGTACCCTCAAGGCGCAGAACGGCATTCCCGATTGGAGTCAGGTCGAAGCCCTTATCAAGGAGTGGCAACCCGATGCCGTGGTGGTCGGCCTGCCCTTGAACATGGACGGCACACCCAGTGAGATGTGCGCTCGTGCGGAAAAATTCGCCCGCCGGCTCAACGGTCGCTACAACGTGCCTTTTTTCACCCAGGATGAACGCTTGACCACTTTCGAGGCCAAGGGTGAGCGCCTGGCCAAGGGCGGGCAGAAAGGCACCTATCGCGATAACCCGGTGGACGCTATCGCCGCCAAGCTGTTACTGCAAAGCTGGATCGAAGAAAACCCTGCACCCCAACTCTGAAGGCGTTTGACGCCCCACCGTTTCAGCCCCCGCCGCGCTTGCCGGGCGAGGGCCTTGAAGGAGCCACCATGAGCCTGCCCAATCCCACCGAACTGATCGACCAGATGGCCATCCGTCTCAAGGCCCACCTTGAACAACGCGCCATCGATACCCCACGTTATATCGGCATCCGTACCGGCGGTGTATGGGTCGCCCAGGCGTTGCTCAAGGCGCTGGACAGCGATTCGGCGCTAGGCATCCTGGATGTCTCCTTCTACCGCGATGACTTCAGTCAGAACGGCCTGCACCCACAGGTGCGCCCCTCCGAGCTGCCGTTTGAGATCGAAGGTCAGCACCTGGTGCTGATCGACGATGTGCTGATGAGTGGAAGGACCATTCGCGCCGCCCTCAACGAACTGTTCGACTATGGTCGCCCGGCCAGCGTGACCCTTGTCTGTCTACTGGACCTGGACGCCGCCGAATTGCCGATCCGACCGAATGTAGTGGGCGCGACCCTGTCACTGGCGCCCACGGAACGGGTAAAGTTGTCCGGCCCTGCACCGTTCCAACTTGAACTTCAAGACCTGGCCCTTTAAGCACTTAAAAAGAGTCCCTAGCGATGACGCCTCCAGACGCCAAGCGCCCCCTGCAGCTCAATGATCAGGGCCAGTTGCGCCACTTCCTGTCACTTGACGGTTTACCTCGCGAGTTGCTCACCGAGATCCTCGATACCGCCGACTCCTTCCTTGAGGTCGGCGCTCGGGCGGTGAAGAAGGTCCCGCTGCTACGCGGCAAGACCGTGTGCAACGTGTTCTTCGAGAACTCCACTCGCACCCGGACCACCTTCGAACTGGCGGCCCAACGGCTGTCGGCGGACGTGATCAGCCTGAACGTGTCGACCTCGTCCGCAAGCAAGGGTGAAACCCTCCTCGACACCCTGCGCAACCTCGAGGCCATGGCCGCCGACATGTTCGTGGTGCGCCACGGCGATTCCGGCGCCGCGCACTTCATCGCCGAGCACGTCTGCCCACGGGTGGCGATCATCAACGGCGGCGATGGCCGGCACGCACACCCGACCCAGGGCATGCTCGACATGTTGACCATCCGTCGCCACAAGGGTGGCTTCGAAAACCTCTCCGTGGCCATTGTCGGCGACATCCTGCACTCGCGGGTCGCCCGCTCGAACATGCTGGCGCTGAAGACCCTGGGCTGCCCGGATATCCGCGTGATCGCGCCAAAAACCCTGCTGCCCATCGGAATCGAGCAATTCGGCGTGAAGGTTTACACCGACATGGCCGAGGGTCTGAAGGATGTCGACGTGGTGATCATGCTGCGCCTACAGCGTGAACGCATGACCGGCGGCCTGCTGCCCAGCGAAAGTGAGTTCTACCGCTTGTTCGGCCTGACCACCGCACGCCTGGCCGGCGCCAGGCCGGATGCCATCGTGATGCACCCAGGTCCAATCAACCGCGGCGTGGAGATCGAGTCGGCAGTGGCCGACGGTCCGCGCTCGGTCATCCTCAATCAAGTCACCTATGGTATCGCCGTGCGCATGGCCGTGCTGTCCATGGCCATGAGCGGGCAGACCGCCCAGCGCCAATTCGAGCAGGAGAACGCCCAGTGAAGCTCAGCATTCTCAGCGCCCGCGTCATCGATCCAAGCAGCGGCCTGGATCAAGTGACCGATCTGCACCTGGAGGCCGGTAAGATCATTGCCATCGGCGCCGCCCCGGTGGGTTTCGCGGCCAGTGAAACCATCGACGCCAAGGGCCTGGTTGCCGCCCCTGGGCTGGTCGACCTCAACGTGGCCCTGCGCGAACCCGGTTACAGCCGCAAAGGCAATATCGCCAGCGAAACCCGTGCCGCCGCCGCTGGCGGTGTCACCAGCCTGTGTTGTCCACCACGCACCAAACCGGTGTTGGACACTTCGGCCGTGGCCGAACTGATCCTCGACCGTGCCCGCGAGGCCGGTAATACCAAGGTGTTCCCCATCGGTGCACTGAGCAAGGGCCTGGACGGCGAACAACTGGCGGAACTGGTTGCGCTGCGTGATGCCGGTTGCGTGGCTTTCAGTAACGGCCTGGACAGTTTTCGCAACAGTCGCACCTTGTGCAGGGCGTTGGATTATGCGGCGACCTTCGACCTGACGGTGGTGTTCCATTCCCAGGACCATGACCTGGCCGAAGGCGGCCTGGCCCACGAAGGCGCGACCGCCAGCTTCCTCGGTTTGCCGGGCATCCCGGAAACCGCCGAAACGGTGGCCCTGGCCCGCGACCTGCTGTTGGTGGAACAAACCGGTGTACGCGCACATTTCAGCCAACTGACCAGCGCCCGTGGCGTGGCGCTGATCGCGCAGGCGCAGGCGCGGGGTCTGCGGGTTACCGCCGACGTGGCGCTGTACCAGTTGATCCTGACCGACGAAGCATTGATCGATTTCTCCAGCCTCTATCACGTGCAGCCGCCGCTGCGCACCCGCGCCGACCGCGACGGCCTGCGTGCAGCGCTGAAATCCGGGGTGATACAGGCGATTTCCAGCCATCACCAGCCGCATGAACGGGACGCCAAGCTGGCCCCTTTCGGCGCGACCGAGCCGGGTATCAGCAGCGTCGAGCTGCTACTGCCGCTGGCGTTGACCCTGGTAGAGGATGGCCTGCTGGACCTACCGACCCTGCTCGCGCGCCTGAGCGCCGGCCCGGCCGATGCCCTGCGTCTGCCGGCGGGCAAGCTGGCGGTGGGGGTAGCGGCGGACCTGGTGCTGTTCGATCCAGGCGCCTGCACCGTGGCTGGCGAGCATTGGTTGTCCCGTGGCGAGAACTGCCCGTTCATCGGCCATACGTTGCCGGGAACGGTGCGTTATACCTTGATGGATGGGCGGATCACTCACCGGGCGTGACACTGTCGCGTGGCTATCACCACAACCGTGGCGAGTGGCGTGCCGACCCGCTCGCCACCCGTGTGCGTTTCAGACTCGCCCGCTGTTCTTCAGCGATATCTGGTCATTCAACGTCCAGAAGTCATACAGCACGCCCAACCCCAGCAGCCCACCCGTCACCAGGTAAAGCAGCCCGGTCAACCATTTGCCCTGGTACATCCGATGGACACCCAGGATGCCGAGGAATGTCAACAGCAGCCAGGCGACGTTATAGCTGAGTGGCCCGGTGGTAAATCGCAGATCAGCATCACGATCCATGCCCGGAATCAGGAACACATCGATCAGCCAACCGATTCCCAAAAGCCCCAGGGTACAAAACCAGATCGTGCCAGTGATCGGCTTACCGTAATAAAAGCGGTGAGAACCGGTAAAGCCGAAAATCCACAGCAAATACCCGAGTAGAACATTGTGGGTACCTACCGTCGCTCCATCCTGCCGATAGCTATTCATAAATGACCTCCTTGAGCTCGATAGATAAATTTTTCGTCATTTCGTGTGACTTTTTTACTGCCTCAAAACGTGTAACAGACTCTTACTGAAAATCGCTGAAAGCCTTGTGGAGCCTGAGCTGCACGTGACTCATGGGCCGGCTTTTGCGGTCTCGAAGCAGTTTTGACCGCTGTATAGAATCGACAAACGGCCTCAGAAATGACCTAAAAGCTGTTATAAAGTTGCGCGCTATCCTATACGAGCCTTGCTTAATGCGATCATTTTTCAAGACATGGCTGACCCTTTGCCTTTTGATGCCATTGGCCGCTCAGGCCACTAATCGTGAACAACGTCTTCCATCCATCAACGGTCATACTGCAAAGTCACCTGCAACCGTTGCCAAATTATCCGAGATCAGCGCGCCAATCAGCAGGCAGCCTGGCAAGCGCAACAACTCGCTCAAAGTGCGCCACAGCGTGCTCACCACGGCTGTCGCCGCAGCACCGAACGCCGAGCAGAGCAGTACCGTGCTGAGCCGTGCGGTGAATGTGCTGGGCACGCCTTATCGCTGGGGCGGCAGCAGTCCGAGCAAGGGCTTCGATTGCAGCGGGCTGGTCAAGTATGCCTTCAACGGCGTGGCCGCCGCAGATCTGCCGCGCACCTCCAACGCCATGGCTACCGGCCATGGGCTGAAAGTCGATCGCAAGGACCTGAAGCCGGGCGACCTGCTGTTCTTCAACATCAAGAGCCGCAAAGTCAACCACGTCGCCATCTACCTGGGCAACGACCGATTCATCCATGCGCCGCGCCGGGGCAAGGCCGTGACTATCGACACGCTGAAGAAACCCTACTGGGACAGCCACTACACGATCGCCAAACGAGTGATCCCGAAAGAACAGAACAACCACCTGCGGGTTGTCCAGCGCTGATCGTATCGGTTTGGCGAGCGGGCAGCTTTCGTCAGGCCTGGTGTGGTGCTTCAGAAACACCGCACTAGAAATTGTCCGGAATCTTCGCCTTCTCGCGTGCGTTATCGCGAGTGATCAACCCCTTGGTCAGCAGATCCTTGAGGCACATGTCGAGGGTCTGCATGCCGAGGGACCCGCCGGTCTGGATCGAGGAATACATCTGCGCCACCTTATCCTCGCGAATCAGGTTACGGATCGCCGGGGTGCCAAGCATGATTTCATGGGCCGCGACCCGCCCACCGCCGACTTTTTTCAGCAGACTCTGAGAAATCACCGCTTGCAGGGATTCGGAAAGCATCGAACGGACCATGGATTTCTCCTCCGCCGGGAACACGTCGACCACCCGGTCGATGGTCTTCGCCGCGGAGGTAGTGTGCAGCGTACCGAACACCAAATGGCCGGTTTCGGCGGCGGTCAGCGCTAAGCGAATGGTTTCCAGGTCGCGCATCTCGCCCACCAAAATCACATCCGGATCTTCCCGCAGGGCCGAGCGCAGGGCAGCGGAGAAACTCTGGGTGTCGCGGTGCACTTCACGCTGGTTGACCAGGCACTTCTTCGACTCGTGAACGAATTCAATCGGGTCTTCGATGGTCAGGATATGGTGATGCTTGTTGTTGTTCAGGTGGTCGATCATCGCCGCCAGGGTGGTCGACTTGCCCGAACCGGTAGGCCCGGTCACCAGTACCAGACCACGGGGGACCTCGGTAATTTTGCGAAACACCTCACCCATGCCCAAGTCGCTCATGGTCAGGACTCTCGTCGGGATGGTGCGAAATACCGCGCCCGCACCACGGTTCTGATTGAAAGCGTTGACCCGAAAACGCGCCACACCCGGCACCTCGAAGGAAAAATCGGTTTCCAGGAACTCCTCGAAGTCCTTGCGCTGGCGGTCATTCATGATGTCGTAGATCAGGTCGTGGACCTGTTTGTGGTCCAGTGCCGGCAGGTTGATCCGGCGCACGTCGCCATCGACCCGGATCATCGGCGGCAGCCCGGCCGAGAGGTGCAAGTCCGACGCTCCCTGTTTGGCGCTAAAAGCTAGCAGCTCGGTGATATCCATGAGACTCCCCAATACAGGTAGAATGCCGCAGACTTTTGACCTGCTGGCGAAATTCAATGACCACGATAGCAGACAACCTTACTTGCGTTGCAGCCCGTATCAGCGCTGCTGCTCAAGCCTGTGGCCGTAACGCCGCCGACATTCGCCTGCTCGCCGTGAGCAAGACCAAGCCCGCCGGCGCCGTGCGCGAAGCCCATGCCGCGGGCCTGCGCGATTTCGGCGAGAACTATCTGCAGGAAGCCCTCGGCAAACAGGCCGAATTGACCGATCTGCCCTTGTGTTGGCACTTTATCGGCCCCATTCAATCGAACAAGACTCGCGCCATCGCCGAGCATTTCGACTGGGTACACTCCGTGGATCGCCTGAAAATCGCGCAGCGCCTGTCCGAACAGCGCCCGGCCAACCTGCCACCGTTGAATATCTGCATCCAGCTCAATGTCAGCGGCGAAGCCAGCAAATCCGGCTGCACGCCAGCGGACTTACCGGCCCTGGCCACCGCCATCGGCGCCTTGCCGAACCTGGTGCTGCGTGGACTGATGGCGATTCCCGAGCCCACCGAGGAGCGCGCAGCCCAAGACGCCGCGTTCGCCACGGTGCGGACGTTGCAGGACAGCCTCCACCTGCCGCTCGACACACTTTCCATGGGTATGAGCCATGATCTTGAGTCGGCCATTACCCAGGGTGCCACTTGGGTGCGGATCGGTACCGCGCTGTTTGGTGCCCGCGACTACGGCCAGGGCTGAAATGGCCTTACACACTCGTTCAAAGGATCCGTCATGAGCAATAATCGAATCACCTTCATCGGTGCTGGCAACATGGCTGCCAGCCTGATTGGCGGCCTGCGGGCCGAAGGTCTGGACGCCGCGCTGATTCGCGCCAGCGATCCGGGCGCCGAGGCCCGCGCACGGGTCCAGGCCGAGCACGGCATCGAAGTGTTCGCCGACAACGCCGAAGCCATCGAAGGCGCTGACGTGGTAGTGCTGGCGGTCAAGCCACAGGCCATGAAAGCCGTGTGCGAAGCCTTGCGCCCGAACCTGAAACCTCAACAACTGGTGGTGTCCATTGCCGCCGGCATCACCTGCGCGAGCATGAACAACTGGCTCGGCGCCCAGCCGATCGTGCGCTGCATGCCCAACACCCCAGCACTGCTGCGCCAGGGCGTGAGCGGCCTGTTCGCCACCGGGCAAGTATCCGCCGAGCAACGCCAGCAGGCGCAGACCTTGCTCGGCGCCGTCGGCACCGCCCTGTGGTTGGACGAAGAACAGCAACTGGACGCGGTCACGGCAGTATCCGGTAGCGGTCCGGCGTATTTTTTCCTGCTGATCGAGGCCATGACCGCCGCCGGCGAGAAACTCGGCCTATCGCGTGAAGTCGCCGTCCAACTGAGCCAGCAAACCGCCCTCGGTGCGGCTCACATGGCCGTCGCCAGCGACGTCGACGCAGGCGAGCTGCGCCGTCGGGTGACCTCGCCAGCCGGCACCACCGAAGCCGCGATCAAGACATTCCAGGCCGGTGGCTTCGAAGCCCTGGTAGAACAGGCGCTCGGCGCCGCCGCCCGGCGTTCGGCTGAAATGGCCGAGCAACTCGGTCAGTAATCCTCGAGGAAACACTTAATGTTTGCACTCAATAGCGCTGCTATTTTTGTCATCCAGACCCTGGGCAGCCTCTATCTGTTGGTGGTTCTGCTGCGTTTCATCCTGCAACTGGTGCGCGCGAACTTCTACAACCCGCTCTGCCAGTTCACCGTCAAAGCCACCCAACCGCTGCTCAAGCCGCTGCGCCGGGTCATTCCGAGCCTGTTCGGCCTGGACATGTCCTCGCTGGTGCTGGCGATCATCGTCCAGATGCTGCTGATGGCGGTGATCCTGCTGTTGAGCTACGGTGTGACCGGCCATATCGGTCTCCTGTTGATCTGGGCGATCATCGGCGTCACTTCGCTGTTCCTCAAGGTGTTCTTCTTCGCCATGATCATCAGCGTCATCCTCTCCTGGGTGGCCCCGAACAGCCACAGTCCCGCCGCTGAGCTGGTGTTCCAAATCAGCGAGCCGGCCCTGGCACCGTTTCGCAAGATCGTGCCAAACCTGGGCGGGCTGGATATCTCGCCGATCCTCGCGTTCCTGGTCATCCAACTGCTGCAGAGCTACGTGATTCCCCCATTGGCGGTGATGAGCGGCATGCCGGAAGTATTGTTTCGGCTGATCTGATCGGGCGCCCGAGTGTGGCGCTTATTGTCGGAGCGGAGCTTGTCGGATCGCCGCACAAGCTCTGCGCCACAAGCCCCTGTTTGGCGCCTAATAACCTCCAGTCCGACCTTTGCTTGCCGCTGACTCCCCCGCTCATTAGACTTACGCCTCATTTAAGCGCGAGCAGGGTTGATGTCCACTGTCTTTCCCCACGATTCCGTCGGGCTGGTCGTGCCGAAAACGGCGCATTTCAGCGAATCCCTGGCCCTGGCCTGCGGTCGCTCCCTGCCCGCCTACGACCTGATCTACGAAACCTACGGCAGCCTCAATGCCACGGCGAGCAACGCCGTACTGATCTGCCATGCCCTGTCCGGCCATCATCACGCAGCGGGCTATCACAGCGCCGACGAGCGCAAGCCCGGCTGGTGGGATAGCTGCATCGGCCCCGGCAAGCCCATCGACACCCACAAGTTCTTTGTCGTCAGCCTCAACAATCTCGGCGGCTGCAACGGTTCCACCGGCCCAAGCAGCATCAACCCCGAGACCGGCAAACCGTTCGGCGCCGACTTCCCGGTGCTGACCGTGGAAGACTGGGTCCACAGCCAGGCCCGTCTCGCCGATCGCCTGGGCATCGGCTCATGGGCCGCGGTGATCGGCGGCAGCCTGGGGGGCATGCAGGCCCTGCAATGGACCATCACCTACCCGGATCGCGTGCGCCATTGTCTGGCTATCGCCTCGGCACCGAAATTGTCGGCACAGAATATCGCCTTCAACGAAGTGGCACGCCAGGCGATCCTCACCGACCCAGAGTTCCATGGGGGTTCCTTCCAGGAGCGTGGGGTGATTCCCAAGCGCGGCCTGATGCTGGCGCGGATGGTCGGGCACATTACTTACCTGTCCGACGACTCCATGGGCGAAAAATTCGGTCGCGGGCTCAAGAGCGAGAAGCTCAACTACGACTTCCATAGCGTCGAATTCCAGGTCGAAAGCTATCTGCGCTATCAGGGTGAAGAGTTTTCCGGGCGCTTCGACGCCAACACCTACCTGCTGATGACCAAGGCCCTGGATTACTTCGATCCGGCGGCGAACTTCGACGACGACCTGGCCAAGACCTTCGCCAACGCCCGCGCCAAGTTCTGCGTGATGTCCTTCACCACCGACTGGCGCTTTTCCCCGGCCCGTTCGCGGGAACTGGTCGACGCGCTGATGGCGGCCCGCAAGGACGTCTGTTACCTGGAAATCGACGCCCCGCAAGGCCACGACGCCTTCCTGATTCCGATCCCGCGTTATCTGCAGGCATTCGCTAACTACATGAACCGAGTTGAAGTGTGAGAACGCCATGAGAGCCGACCTGGAAATCATCCAAGAGTGGATCCCCGCCGGCAGCCGCGTGCTCGACCTCGGGTGTGGCAACGGCGAACTGCTGACCTGGCTGCGCGACAACAAGCAAGTCACCGGTTACGGCCTGGAAAACGACCCCGACAACATTGCCGAGTGCGTGGCCAACGGCATCAACGTCATCGAGCAGGATCTGGACAAAGGTCTGGGCAATTTCGCCAGCAACAGCTTCGACATCGTGGTCATGACCCAAGCCTTGCAGGCCGTGCATTACCCGGACAAGATCCTCGACGAAATGCTTCGGGTCGGACGCCAGTGCATTATCACCTTCCCCAACTTCGGTCATTGGCGCTGCCGCTGGTACCTGGCGAGCAAGGGACGGATGCCGGTTTCGGAATTCCTGCCGTACACTTGGTATAACACGCCGAATATCCACTTTTGCACGTTCGAGGACTTTGAAGAGCTGTGTCGCGAACGTGCCGCCAAGGTCATTGATCGGTTGGCGGTGGATCAACAGCACCGCCACGGGTGGGCAAGCAAGCTATGGCCTAATCTATTAGGTGAGATTGGCATCTACCGCGTCAGCAGCCCCAGCAGGCTGGAACACAAGATCGCGGTATGAATCACCTGACTTCAAGGAGCATGATCATGAGTCGTCTAGCGATTTTCCTGCTGACTGCCTGCCTGGGCGTCTCGGCCATGGCCGCGGACATCATCAAGGGCGAGCGCCGGGAAGTGTTCGGTGACATCGCCGTACACTACAACACCTTCAATTCCACCTACCTGCAGCCGGATATTGCCAAGGCGGCGAAGTTGCTGCGCGGCAAGCAGATGGGCGTGATCAATATTTCGGTGCTCAAGGGCAACAAGCCCGTGGTCGCTCAGGTCAGCGGCACCATCAAGGACTTGACCAGCGCCAGCCTGCCGCTGACCTTCAAACAGATCACCGAGCAGGGCGCGGTCTACTATATCGCCCAGTACCCGGTTCCCCAGCAGGAAACCCGGACCTTCGAAATCAGCGTCACCACCGGCGGCCAACCGCATAAATTCAGCTTCAACCAAGAGCTCTTCCCTGGCGAATGATGAACTTCACTCAACTGGTACTGGCCAGCCACAACGCTGGCAAACTCAAAGAACTCCAGGCCATGCTCGGTGATTCGGTGCAACTGCGCTCGATCGGCGAGTTCAGCAGTGTCGAGCCGGAAGAAACCGGTCTGTCGTTTGTCGAGAACGCCATCCTCAAGGCCCGCAATGCCGCACGTATATGCGGTTTGCCGGCGCTGGCCGACGATTCTGGCCTGACGGTGGACTTCCTCGGCGGTGCGCCAGGGATCTACTCGGCCCGTTATGCCGACGGTCAGGGCGACGCGGCGAACAATGCCAAGCTGCTGGAGGCCCTCAGGGATGTCCCGCAGGCCGAGCGTGGCGCCCAGTTCGTCTGCGTCCTGGCGCTGGTGCGACACGCCGACGACCCACTGCCGATTCTCTGTGAAGGCCTGTGGCACGGCCGTATTCTGACTGCCGCGCGCGGTGAACGGGGCTTTGGCTATGACCCGCTGTTCTGGGTACCGGAGCGCGACTGCTCCAGCGCCGAGCTGAACCCCGTGGAAAAGAACCAACTCAGTCACCGCGCCCGCGCCATGGTCCTGCTGCGCCAACGCCTGGGCCTGCAATGACTCGGACCTCCTCGCTACCGCTGATCCATGGCGGTGCGCAACCTCCTCGGGCGCCCCTGGCGCAACTGCCGCCCTTGGCGCTGTACATCCATATCCCCTGGTGCGTGCGCAAATGCCCGTATTGCGACTTCAACTCCCACGCCGCCAGCCCGGTATTGCCGGAGCAAGCGTATGTCGACGCGCTGCTGGCCGACCTCGACCAGAATCTGTTGGCCGTCCATGGCCGTGAACTGAGTTCGATCTTCTTCGGCGGCGGCACGCCGAGCCTGTTCAGCGCCCAGGCGCTGGGGCGCTTGCTCAAGGGTGTCGAGGCGCGCATCCCGTTCGCCAGCGATATCGAAATCACCCTGGAAGCCAATCCAGGAACCTTCGAGCAGGAGAAATTCGTCGCCTACCGGCAGTTGGGGATCAATCGCCTGTCGATTGGTATCCAGAGCTTCCAGGCAGCAAAACTCAAGGCTCTGGGTCGCATCCACACCGGCGACGAAGCCATGCGAGCGGCGGACATGGCGCGCCGGGCCGGCTTTGACAACTTCAACCTGGACCTGATGCACGGCTTGCCCGACCAGTCCCTGGAAGACGCCCTCGGCGACCTGCACCAGGCCATCGCGCTGAAGCCGACGCACCTGTCCTGGTACCAGTTGACCCTGGAGCCCAACACCGTGTTCTGGAACCAGCCGCCGACGCTGCCGGAGGACGACACCCTGTGGGATATCCAGGAAGCTGGGCAGGCCCTGCTGGCCGAACACGGCTATACCCAATACGAGGTCTCGGCCTATGTCCAGTCGGGGCGTGCGGCGCGGCACAACCTCAATTACTGGCGCTTCGGCGACTTCATCGGCATCGGTGCCGGAGCCCACGGCAAACTCAGCCACCCGGACGGGCGCATCGTTCGCACCTGGAAAACCCGCCTGCCCAAGGACTACCTGAACCCGGCCAAAAGTTTCCAGGCTGGGGAGAAAGCCCTGAGTAACGACGAGTTGCCGTTCGAGTTCCTGATGAATGCGCTGCGGCTGACCGAGGGCGTCGATGCGATCTTGTTTGCGCAACGCACCGGACTGAGTCTCGACCGTTTGCACGAAGGGCGGGCCGAAGCAGAACAAAACGGCCTGTTGCAGGTCGAACCCACACGCCTGGCGGCGACCGCCCGTGGCCAGCTATTTCTCAACGACCTGCTGCAATACTTCTTGACCTAAGGAAACCCCATGGACCTGGTACTCGACCTGCTCGCCACGGTGTCACGCTGGAGCCGCAGCAACCTGTCGGAAATTGCCCTGGCGTTGGTGGGCTGCCTGCTGGTGCTGTTTGGCGCCGATATCAAGGGTTGGATCGATCAACGCCTGGGCAGCATCGCCGGCGCCCTGCGTGTACCGCTGCTGGCGCTGTTGTGCATGATCGGCAGCGGCGCGGCGCTGATCTACGCCACGCCCTGGGTGGTGCGAGGCCTGAGCCAGTTCAACAACTACAGCCTGGCACCGGTGTTGTTGGTGGTGCTGGTGTTGATCGGGGTGGTGGCGGATCGGCGCTAGGCGTTGTAGGAAATGTGTTTGCGCTCGCCCATGCGGCGTTGAAAACCGGATCGCCTTGCCTGGCCTTCGCTCGAAAACATTTCGTACAGCCCCTAACGGGCAAAAAGTTAAAGCCTGGTCACCGTAGGAATCGGCTTATCGGCTCCTACAGAGTCGCGATCTGGGTAGGCACTCGGTCCAAACCCAGTTCAGCACCTCAGCTCAGCTTCTCGAACTTCAAATCCCACACCCCATGCCCCAAACGCTCGCCACGACGTTCGAACTTGGTGATCGGACGCTCGGCCGGACGCGGTACGTATTGGCCATCTGCGGCCAGGTTGCGATAGCCCGGCGCGACATTCATCACTTCCAGCATGTATTCGGCATACGGCTCCCAGTCGGTGGCCATGTGCAGAATCCCGCCGACCTTCAACTTGCTGCGCACCAGCTCGGCAAAGGACGCCTGGACGATGCGCCGCTTGTGATGACGACTCTTGTGCCAAGGGTCCGGGAAAAACAGCATCAGCCGATCCAGGCTGTTGTCCGCCACGCAGCGGTTGAGCACTTCGATCGCATCGCAGTCGTAGACTCGCAGGTTTTTCAGGCCCTGGGTCAATACGCCATTGAGCAGGGCACCGACACCCGGACGGTGCACTTCAACGCCGATAAAGTCCTGCTCCGGTGCCGCCGCCGCCATCTCCAGCAGGGAATGGCCCATGCCGAAGCCGATTTCCAGTGAGCGTGGCGCCGAGCGACCAAACACCTGGTCAAAATCTACCGGTGCCTCGGCCAGCGGCAGGACGAACAGCGGCGTGCCCTGCTCCAGCCCCTTCTGCTGACCTTCGGTCATGCGTCCGGCGCGCATCACGAAACTCTTGATGCGGCGGTGCTGGCGCTCTTCGCCTTCTTCCGTCTGGATTGGCGTGTCGTTCGATTCAGTCATCAATGGCTCTTACTTGATCAGACCATCCAGCGGCGAGGAGGCGCTGGCATAAAGTTTTTTCGGCATGCGGCCGGCGAGGTAGGCCAGGCGACCGGCAACGATGGCATGTTTCATCGCCTCGGCCATCAGGATCGGTTGCTGGGCATGGGCGATGGCCGAGTTCATCAGCACCGCTTCGCAGCCCAACTCCATGGCAATGGTGGCGTCGGAGGCGGTGCCGACACCGGCATCCACCAGTACGGGAATCTTGGCTTCTTCCAGGATGATTTGCAGGTTGTACGGGTTACAGATCCCCAGGCCGGTGCCGATCAAGCCCGCCAGCGGCATGACCGCAATGCAACCGATTTCCGCCAGTTGACGAGCGATGATCGGGTCGTCGCTGGTGTAGACCATCACATCGAAGCCTTCCCTGACCAGCACTTCGGCGGCCTTGAGGGTTTCGATCACGTTAGGAAACAGGGTCTTCTGGTCGGCCAGGACTTCCAGCTTCACCAGGTTGTGACCGTCCAACAGCTCACGGGCCAGACGGCAGGTACGCACGGCCTCGATGGCGTCATAACAACCGGCAGTGTTCGGCAAGATGGTGTAGCGATCCGGCGGCAGGACATCCAGCAGGTTCGGTTCACCGGGGTTCTGGCCCAGGTTGGTGCGGCGCACGGCCACGGTGACGATCTCGGCACCCGAGGCCTCGATGGCCAGCCGGGTTTCTTCCATATCGCGGTATTTGCCGGTACCGACCAACAGGCGGGACTGGAAGGTACGACCGGCCAGCACGAAGGGCTTGTCGCTGCGAACAGTGCTCATTCGGGAATCCTCTTGAAGGGTTGAGGGTTTGCAGAGTGGGTCAGGGACAACTAGTGGCCTGTGTGGTGAGTTCTATGAGTCCATTTCGGCGCCATAAATCCCTGGCCTGCGTTGCTGTTCCTCGCCATAGCCCGGCTATGACTCGTCACAGCGCCTTGGCCATGGACTTATGGCATCCGAACTTGAGCTAACGAACTCACCGTACAGGCCACTAGCCGCCGCCAATGGCCTGCACCACTTCGACCTGATCGCCTTCCTGCAGGGCGGTCTCGCCATGCTGGCTACGCGGGACGATATCCAGGTTCAGCTCCACCGCCACTCGCCGCCCAGTCAGGTCAAGCCGGGCCAGCAATGCCGCGACGGTTTCGCCGTCGGGCAGTTCAAAGGATTCGCCGTTCAATTGAATGTGCATGCGCCGGGCTGCCATCATTTTTAGGGGCCCGCATTCTAGCCCGATCAGCCAGGGCGACCCAAGCCATTCGTCTTCAAATGGACCTGGCAGTCAAGCCAGACGCCAAGCGGCAAGACCCAGGCAGAACCATCCCCCGAGAAACGCCAGGCCACCCAACGGAGTGATGAGGCCAAGCTTACTCACACCCGTCAGGGTCAACAGGTACAGACTGCCGGAGAACAGCAGGATACCTGCCGTAAACGCCGCGCCAGCCCACGTCACCAGCCGCCCAGGGATATGCGCAGCCAGCAAGGCGACGCCGAACAATGCCAAGGCATGGATCAACTGGTAGCTGACGCCGGTATGGAAGATCGCCAGGTAGTCCGCGCTCAGGCGGTTCTTCAGGCCGTGGGCGGCGAAGGCGCCGAGGGCGACACCGGTGAAGCCGAAAAATCCGGCGAGCAGCAGAAAAGCACGCAACATGACGAACTCCATTCAGGGGACACAGGGTCTGTATAATGGCCCGCTCCAACGCCCCGGCCAAGCCATCTCCATGCTGAGTTTTCTTTTCCGTCGCCTCACCATCGTCTTGAAGTGGTTCGCTATTGCGAGCGTGCTGTTGGTGTTGCTATTGCGTTGGCTGCCGCCGCCAGGCACCGCGCTGATGATTGAGCGCAAGATCGAGTCATGGACCGAGGGCGAGCCGATCGACCTGCAACGCACCTGGAAACCCTGGAACCAGATCTCCGACGACCTCAAGGTAGCGGCGATGGCCGGCGAGGACCAGAAGTTTCCCGAGCACTGGGGCTTCGATTTCGGCGCGATCCAGGCTGCTTTGGCCCATAACGAACGTGGCGGTTCGATCCGGGGCGCCAGCACCCTCAGTCAGCAGGTGGCGAAGAACCTGTTTCTCTGGTCCGGTCGCAGTTACCTGCGCAAGGGATTGGAAGCCTGGTTTACCATGCTGATCGAAGTCATGTGGCCCAAGCAGCGGATTCTCGAGGTGTACCTCAATAGCGCTGAATGGGATGACGGGGTGTTTGGCGCCGAAGCGGCGGCGCGGCACCACTTCGGCGTCAGTGCGGCGGCCTTGTCGCGTCAGCAGGCCAGCTTGCTGGCGGCAGTGCTGCCCAATCCCCGCAAATGGAGTGCGAGCCATCCAAGCACCTACGTGGCACGGCGTGCCGGCTGGATTCGCCAACAAATGAGCCAGTTGGGTGGCAATAGCCACCTAACGGGACTGAACACTTCACGCAAGACGCCCTGGACGCTATAACCGAGCGCCAACCGGCGTGTGGCGAGCGAGCTTGTCGGAACGCCACAACTATTATTGCGTCGGCTACGCGGCAATCGACAATTTGAGTTTGTTCATCGCGCTCTTTTCCAACTGGCGGATACGCTCGGCTGAGACGTTGTACTTTTGCGCCAGGTCGTGCAACGTGGCTTTATCTTCCGCCAACCAGCGTTGGTAGAGAATGTCGCGACTGCGTTCGTCCAGGACTTCCAGGGCCTCGTGCAGGTTGCTATTGGAGTTTTCGCTCCAGTCGGCATCCTCCAGCTGACGAGCCGGATCGTAGCGATGATCTTCCAAATAGTTGGCCGGAGACTGGAACGCGCTGTCATCGTCGGCTTCCGCCGCCGGATCGAACGCCATGTCCTGACCGGTCAGCCGGCTTTCCATCTCGCGCACTTCACGCGGCTCGACCCCAAGGCTTTCGGCCACGCGATGAACTTCCTCGTTGTTCAACCAGGCCAGGCGCTTCTTCTGGCTGCGCAGGTTGAAGAACAGCTTGCGCTGGGCCTTGGTGGTCGCCACTTTGACGATCCGCCAGTTGCGCAAGATGAATTCGTGGATTTCTGCCTTGATCCAGTGCACGGCAAACGACACCAGACGCACACCCATTTCCGGATTGAAACGTTTCACCGCTTTCATCAAGCCAACGTTACCTTCCTGGATCAGGTCAGCCTGGGCCAGACCGTAGCCGGAATAGCTACGGGCGATATGCACGACAAAACGCAGGTGGGCGAGCACCATCTGCCGAGCCGCCCCCAGATCCTGCTCATAATAGAGACTCTCGGCCAGTTCACGCTCCTGCTCCGGCGTCAGCAGTGGAATGCTGTTCACCGTATTGACGTAAGCCTCCAGGTTCGCACCTGGGACCAGCGCATAGGCAGGTTGCAAAGAAGTGGTCATACGAAAAAACCTCCGACTCACATGACTCGTGCAGTGAAGCACTGCGAAAATTGACCGGGGACCACAAGACAAGTTCCCTGAACCACGACTACGGTCAATACCAACAAAAACACATTAATTTGACGTTAATTACTTGGGCGCCAGCTCGCGAAGATGCCGTGCGACCGCAATCCAAGCACCGATATACCCCAACAGCACGGCACCAAGCAAGAGCGACAGACCATCGGCGGACGGCACCCCCGCCAGGGCGAAATCGCTGCCGTACAGACCGGCAAGCCCGACCACCGCCTCGTTCAACCAGCTGAGGCCGAAGGCCAGGACACCCCAGGAAAGAATTCCCGCACCGAAACCATAAAGCGCGCCCATGTACAGAAACGGCCTACGCACGTAGCTGTCCGTACCTCCAACCAGTTTAATCACTTCGATTTCGGTGCGGCGGTTTTCAATATGAAGACGAATGGTATTGCCTATCACCAAAAGTAATGCAGAAACCAGCAGCACGGTCAGGCCGAAGACAAAGCGGTCGCCCAGCTTGAGAATCGCCGCCAACCGCTCGACCCAGACCAGGTCCAGTTGTGCCTGCTGCACCTTGGGCAACTCGGCCAGGCGCTGGCGCAAGGCTTCCAGTGTCGCCTTGTCAACCTCGTCCGGCGTCACCAGGACCACGCCCGGCAATGGATTGTGTGGCAGTTCCTTGAGTGCCTCGCCCAGCCCGGACTGCTGCTGAAACTCATCCAGGGCCTTTTCCTTGCTGATGAACTCGGCATCCGCCACACCCGGCATGGCCTTGATCTGCTCGCTCAGGCTTTCGCCTTCCGTCGGGCTGGCATCCAATTGCAAGTACAGTGAAATCTGTGCCGCACGCTGCCACGAGCCGCCCAGGCGCTCGACATTACTCAGCAGCAGCGACAGGCCCATTGGCAGGCTCAGGGCCACTGCCATCACCAGGCAAGTAAAAAAGCTACCGATCGGCTGCTTGCCCAGGCGGCGCAGGCTGTCCAGCAGGCTGGCCCGATGGCTTTCGATCCAGGCGTGCAGCAGGGTGCTGAAATCCGGGCCGTCGTCTTCTTCGCGCTTCTTCTTCGGCGGTCGGTCGGAGGCTTTCGGCGCCACGCGTTCGGCTACTTTCGGACTGCGGGTTGCACTCATACGGCTGCCTCCCCGTCGCCGATCAAGCGGCCACGCTGCAGGGTCAACATGCGGTGACGCATGCGCGCAATCAGCGCCAGGTCGTGACTGGCAATCAGCACGCTAGTGCCGAGGCGATTGATATCCTCGAACACCCCCATGATTTCCGCCGCCAGACGCGGGTCGAGATTACCGGTCGGTTCGTCTGCCAGCAGCAATGCCGGCCGGTGCACAATGGCCCGGGCAATGCCGACGCGCTGTTGTTGACCGGTGGACAGGTCGCCGGGGTACAAGTCGGTCTTGTCTGACAATGCCACGCGCTCGAGGGCCGAATCCACGCGTTTGACGACTTCGGCCTTGGACAACCCAAGGATCTGCAGCGGCAAGGCGACGTTATTGAATACCGTGCGGTCGAACAGCAACTGATGATTCTGGAACACCACGCCGATCTGCCGACGCAGGAACGGAATCTGCGCATTGCTGATCTGGCCCAGGTCCTGGCCAGCCAGCAGCAATTTGCCGGTGGTCGGACGCTCCATCGCCAGCAGCAGGCGCAGCAAGGTACTTTTACCCGCGCCGGAGTGCCCGGTCACGAACAGAAATTCACCACGACGCACCCGAAAGCTCAGCTCATGCAAGCCGACGTGACCGTTCGGATAGCGTTTACCGACCTGTTCGAAACGAATCATGAACGCTCCCGCTCGGCGAAAAGGGCTTGGACAAAGGGCTCGGCCTCAAAGGTGCGCAAATCGTCGATGCCTTCACCGACGCCGACATAGCGGATCGGCAAGCCAAACTGCTTGGCCAGGGCAAAGATCACTCCGCCCTTGGCGGTACCATCGAGCTTAGTCAATGCCAGGCCGCTCAACTGGACCGTCTGGTTGAATTGCTTGGCCTGGTTGATGGCGTTCTGGCCGGTGCCGGCATCGAGTACCAACAACACTTCATGAGGCGCGTCGGCATCCAGCTTGCCGATCACCCGACGCACCTTCTTCAGCTCTTCCATCAGATTGTCTTTGGTGTGCAGGCGACCGGCGGTATCGGCGATCAGCACATCGATGCCACGGGCCTTGGCCGCCTGGACCGCATCGAAGATCACCGACGCCGAATCGGCGCCAGTGTGCTGGGCGATCACCGGGATATTGTTGCGCTCGCCCCAGACTTGCAATTGTTCCACCGCAGCGGCGCGGAAAGTATCGCCCGCCGCCAGCATGACCTTCTTGCCTTCCAGTTGGAGCTTCTTGGCCAACTTGCCGATAGTGGTGGTCTTGCCCGCGCCATTGACACCGACTACCAGGATCACGAAGGGCTTGTGTTGGGCGCCGATCTGCAGCGGCTGCTCGACGGGCTGGAGCATCGTCACCAGTTCGGCCTGCAACGACTTGTAGAGTGCATCGCTGTCGGTCAACTGCTTGCGCGCGACCTTCTGAGTCAGGCTCTGGATGATCACACCGGTGGCTTCGACGCCGACATCGGCAGTCAGCAGCCGGGTTTCGAGCTCTTCGAGCAGCTCATCGTCGATAGCCTTCTTACCGAGGAACAGGCTGGCCATGCCTTCGCCAAGGCTGGCACTGGTCTTCGACAGGCCCTGCTTGAGCCGGGCAAAGAAACCGACCTTGCTGTCCTCGGCAGCGAGCTTAGCCGCTTCCACCGCCACGGGTTCGGAAACCGCCACCGACGCGGGGGCCTCGACAACGACCGGCTGTACCACGGGGGCGAGCGCCGGCTCCGGTTTTGCGACAAACGGCGTGGGTGCGCCGACTTCGGCGACAGCCACCGGTGGAATCGGCGGCACCACCTGCTCGGCTTGTATATTTTCAACCAGTGCTACCGGCTCTTCGGCCACTGGCAGGGTCAGCCATGGCTCGGTCGCCGTGGCGGTTTCGACCGACGGTTGTTCGGCCCGCGATGCAACCGTCGGCAACGGTGCCGACGCGGCTTCAGGCAGCGCTGATGGCTGTTCGACGACGGCTTCCTGCGGCTTTTTGCGCAGCCATCCGAACAGGCTTTTTTTCTCGCCAGCCACAGCTGGGGTCTTCTTGTCGTCGTTGGAACCAAACATGGAGGACGGCTATCTCAAGGTAGCGACGCGCCAAGGGGCGCTTCGGCAAATAATATTCTGATGCGTAACAGACTGCTTTTTGATCAGATTGTTCGCGCGCAACACAGTATCCTAGCACCTCCTAGCCCGCCGACGCTAAGACCAAGCGGGCAGCCCTACAGGTTTAAAAACGAATGAATGCTCTAGCACGCCGCGCCGCTGGCCTGTTGCTCGGCACGCTTTGTCTGCCGCTTGCGGCTATGGCCGCCGACCCACAATTGACCCATGAATTCACCCTCGACAATGGCCTGAAGGTCGTCGTCCGTGAGGATCACCGCGCCCCGGTGGTGGTTTCGCAGATCTGGTACAAGGTCGGCTCGAGCTACGAGACGCCAGGCCAGACCGGTCTTTCCCATGCCCTGGAGCACATGATGTTCAAGGGCAGCGAGAAAGTCGGCCCCGGCGAAGCCTCGTTGATCCTGCGCGACCTGGGAGCCGAGGAGAACGCTTTCACCAGCGACGACTACACGGCCTATTACCAAGTCCTGGCCCGTGACCGCCTGGGTGTCGCCTTCGAACTGGAAGCCGATCGCATGGCCAGCCTGCGTCTGCCGGCCGACGAGTTCAGCCGCGAGATCGAAGTGATCAAGGAAGAACGCCGTCTGCGCACCGACGACCAGCCGATGGGCAGGGCCTATGAACGCTTCAAGGCCATGGCCTACCCGGCCAGCGGCTACCACACGCCGACCATTGGCTGGATGGCCGACCTCGACCGCATGAAGGTCGAGGAACTGCGCCACTGGTATCAGTCCTGGTACGTTCCGAACAACGCCACCCTGGTGGTGGTCGGCGACGTAAGCCTGGATGAGGTGCGCAAGCTGGCCCAACGCTACTTCGGCGCGATCCCGCGGCGTGACACGCCGCCGACGAAGATCCCGCGTGAGCTGGACGAACCCGGCGAACGGCTGATTACCCTACACGTGAAGACCCAACTGCCGAGCCTGATATTCGGGTTCAACGTACCGAGCATCGCCACCGCCAAGGACCCGCGCGCGGTCAACGCCCTGCGGCTGATCGCCGCCCTGCTCGACGGCGGCTACAGTGCCCGTCTGTCCTCCCAGTTGGAACGCGGCGAAGAACTGATCTCCGGCGGTTCGGCCAGCTACGACGCCTACAGCCGTGGCGACAGCCTGTTGACCCTGTCGGCAACGCCGAACACGCAGAAGAAGAAAACCCTGGCCGATACCGAAGCCGGCCTCTGGCGCCTGCTGAATCAATTAAAGACCCAGCCGCCCACCGCCGAGGAACTCGAACGCGTGCGTGCCCAGGTCATCGCCGGACTGGTCTACGAGCGTGATTCGATCACCAGCCAGGCCACCGCCATCGGCCAGTTGGAAACCGTCGGCCTGTCCTGGAAACTGATGGACGACGAGTTGGCCGAACTGCAAAGCGTGACGCCGGAAGATATCCAAAAGGCCGCCCGCGCCTACTTCATCCGCGAACGCCTCAGCGTCGCCCATGTATTGCCCGAGGAGCCTCGCCCATGAATAAGCCCAAGGGTTCTCGTTTCACCCTGCTCGGCCTGACCCTGATCATGTCCGCAGGCGGCTTGGCCCTGTCCCTGCTCGCGCCCTGCGACGCCAGGGCCAGCGAGGTGCTGGAAGAAGCCAAAGCGAGCCATAAGCTGCAATCGCTCGCCGAACTCGACGACAAGGCCCCGGCGCGCCGTTCCTTGAACGTCCAGACCTGGAATACCGCCGAAGGCGCCAAGGTGCTGTTCCTCGAGGCCCATGAGCTGCCGATGTTCAATCTGCGCCTGACCTTCGGCGCCGGCAGCAGCCAGGATGGCAAGATCCCCGGCCTGGCCCTGCTGACCAACGCCATGCTCAATGAAGGTGTGGCCGGCAAAGACGTCGGAGCCATCGCCCAAGGCTTCGAGGGGCTCGGCGCAGATTTCGGCAACGGTGCCTACAAAGACATGGCGGTCGCCTCGCTGCGCAGCCTCAGTGCCGCCGACAAACGCGAACCGGCGCTGAAACTGTTCGCCGAAGTCGTCGGCAAGCCGACCTTCCCAGCCACCTCCCTGGCGCGGATCAAGAACCAGTTGCTGGCCGGCTTCGAGTTCCAGAAGCAGAACCCCGGCAAGTTGGCGAGCCAGGACCTGTCCAGGCGCCTGTATGGCGATCACCCTTATAGCCATGCCAGCGACGGCACGGCCAAAAGCATTCCGCCGATCACCCTTGCGCAACTGCGGGCGTTCCATGCCAAGGCCTATGCCGCCGGCAACGTGGTGATCGCCCTGGTCGGCGACCTCTCGCGCAGTGAAGCCCAAGCCTTGACCGCCCAAGTCTCGGCCGCCCTGCCGAAAGGCCCGGCTCTGGCGAAAATTGCCCCGGCCCATGACCCGCAACCCAGCACCGGGCATATCGAGTTCCCGTCCAAGCAGACCACCATCCTGCTCGCACAGATGGGTATCGACCGTGCCGATCCGGACTTTCCAGCCCTGTCTCTGGGCAACCAGATCCTTGGCGGCGGTGGCTTCGGCACGCGCCTGATGAGTGAGGTGCGGGAAAAACGCGGCCTGACCTATGGGATTTACTCCGGGTTCAGCCCGATGCAGGCTCGCGGTCCCTTCATGATCAACCTGCAGACCCGCGCCGAGATGAGCGAAGGCACGCGTAAGCTGGTCGAAGAGGTGCTGGCCGATTACCTGAAGTCCGGTCCGACCCAGAAGGAGCTCGACGACGCCAAGCGTGAAATGGCCGGCAGCTTCCCGCTGTCCAACGCCAGTAACAGCGATATCGTCGGCCAACTGGGCTCCATGGGCTTCTATGACCTGCCGCTGAACTACCTGGAAGACTTCATGCAGCAGACCCAGGCGCTGACCGTCGAGCAGGTCAAGGCGGCCCTGAACAGACACTTGGGTGTCGACAAGATGATCGTCGTCACCGCCGGTCCCACGGTACCGCAGAAGCCGCTACCGCCGCCGACCGACAAACCCGTCGAACAGCCACTCGGGGTCCCGGAGCATTAATGGCCCATTCATCACGTCCCAGCAAGAAACCCGCGCACCCCCATAACGGTGTGAACCAGTTACGTATCATCGGTGGCCAATGGCGTAGCCGACGCCTGAGTTTCCCCGATGTCCTTGGCCTGCGTCCGACCCCCGACCGCGTGCGCGAAACCCTGTTCAATTGGCTGGCACCCTATGTTGCCGGGGCCAAGGTGCTCGACCCGTTCGCCGGCAGCGGCGCCTTGTTCCTCGAGGCCCTGTCCCGTGGCGCCGCCATGGGCCAGGCATTGGACGCCAGTCACGTGGCGGTGTCGAGCCTGCGCGAGCATCTGGGCACCCTGCGCTGCAGCGTCGGCCAGGTACACACCGCCGACGCCCTGCGCTACCTGGAAACCCAGGCGCCCACGGCGTTCGATCTGGTGTTCCTTGATCCGCCGTTCAACCAGAACCTGCTACCGGGCGTCTGTGCCCTGCTGGAGCAGCGCCAATGGCTGGCCGCTGACGCCTGGATCTATACCGAAAGCGAAACCGCGCCTTCGACCCTTGGCCTGCCGGGCACCTGGCGCCTGCACCGCGAGCAGAAGTCGGGGCGGGTCTACTATGCGCTGTGGCAACGCGGCGTCGCCGACCTGTAGCTCGATCCTTGATGACGGCCCGTTGATCTGCGCGCCGTCATCACTATTCCTGTACCGCCATCGCACCCGCCAGCCGGATCACTGTGTTCCTTCGAAAATCGCCAGGACACAAGGATCCCCTACCGATGCAACAACTCACCCGCCATCTCGCGCTCGGCCTGCTCCTGCTGCCGACCGTTGCGCTCGCCGCCCCTATACCCGATACCCATGAACTCAGATTGGACAACGGCCTGAAAATCGTTGTGCGCGAAGATCATCGAGCCCCCATTGTGGCTGCCCAGCTTTGGTACAAAGTCGGCTCCAGCTACGAATCGCCGGGTGATTCCGGTCTTTCCCACGCGCTGGAGCACATGCTGTTCCAGGGCAGCAGCAAAGTCTGCCCCGGCCAGGCCTTCCCGATCATGGAGCGCCTCGGTGCCAGGATCAACGCCTTCACCAACCACGACACGACCACCTACGAATACCTCATGCCGCGGCATGCCCTGGGTGTCGCGCTGGAAATCATGGCCGACCAGATGAGTACCGCTCACCTGTCGCCGGTCGCCTTCAAGCGTGAAATCGAAGTTATCAAGAACGAACGATCGCAGAACGTCGACGATACCCCCGCCGAACTGCTCGACGAGAAGATGCGCAGTATTGCCTTTACTACCAGTGGCTATCGCACCTCGGTCGTCGGCTGGCAACACGACCTGGAACGTATGAGCGTCCGGCAACTACAAGACTGGTACGCCACTTGGTATGTACCGAATAACGCGACCCTGGTGGTGGTCGGCGATGTGACATCCACTGAGGTCGAAACGCTGGCCCGTCGCTACTTCGCCGGCGTGCCAAGCCGAGAGCTTCCCGAAACCCGCCAACCGCTGGAGTTGAACGCGCCGGGAGAACGGCGGATCACGCTACGGACCCGCAATGAGTTTCCCAGCCTGGTCATGGCCTTCAACGTCCCCAGCCTGACAACCGCGACCAACCCGCATACGGCCTACACCTTGCGCCTGCTCAACGAGTTGCTGGGCGTCGGTCCCAGCTCGCGAATCTTTAGCCAGTTGAAATTCCAGGAAGAGCGGATCACTCGGGCCCGTTCCACCTATGAGGCGTTCAATCGAGGGGATGGTTTGTTGACGATTGCCGTCGATCTGGACATCCAGAGCAACCCAAGCCTGGACGATATCCAGGCTCGTCTGTGGGCACTGCTCGAAGCGCTGAAGAAAACTCCCGTCAGCGCTCTGGAACTTGACCGCGCGCGCACTCGAGTGCTGGCAAAAGAGGTTTTCGCCCGCGATTCGGTGGAAGCCCAGGCGCAGAAACTTGGCACCCTGGAAAGCGTCGGTCTGTCATGGAGACAACAGGAGCAAGAGCAGGATCTGCTGAAGGCTGTCACGCCCCTGGATATTCAAAAAGCCGCACAAACCTACTTTGTTCCTGAGCGACTCAGCGTCGCCCTGGCCATCCCAGGAGAAAGTCATGATGAGTAAATATTATCGTGCTTTGTTGAACGCGGTGCTGGCTCTACTGGTCGGCCTTTCACTTCTCGCCACGCAGGTGCACGCAACAACTGTCGCTCCCTTACAATCGCTGGGCGATCTCGATCATCAAACGCCAACACCCTACTCACTCCCGGTCCGTGGCTGGAAAACCCTCAACGGCACCAAGGTGCTCTTTGTTCAAACCCATGGCCTGCCATTGATCGACGTGGCCGTCAGCTTTGCCGCGGGCAGCCGGCACGACGGTGATCGCCACGGCCTCGCGGCCATGACCTTGAGCCTGCTCAACGAAGGTTCGCAAGGCAAGGACGTCAGTACGATTATGACCGCGTTCGACAGCCTGGGAGCGACGATCACCAATGGCGTCGATCGGGACCATGCTTTTTTTACCTTGCGTAGCCTCAGCGACGCCGCCGTGCGCACCCCGGCCCTGCAGCTATTGGCCGAGATCCTGAGCAAGCCCAGCTTCACCGCAGATGCCATTCGCCGGGTAAAGAGCGAGCTCATCGACCAGCAAATGCGCCAAGATGAGGCCTTGAGCAGCGGGATCAGCCACCGGTTTGCCCCCTCGCTCTACCCACGACACCCCTATAGCCAACCCCTCTATGGCACTCGGGAAAGCATCGCACAGATCACCGCCGAGCAGTTACGGGCCTTTCATCAAAAGGCTTACAGCGCAGGCAATGCCATTATCCTGCTGGTCGGCGATCTCTCGGAGGAGCAAGCGCAAGTCATCAGTGTGAAGATTTCCGACGCCCTGCCCAAGGGCCCGGCGTTGCCACAACAGGCCAACGCCGACCGGCGCGACAGCATCATCGGTGCAACCCATCTGGAACGCCCCACCACCCTGCTTCAACTGGATCTCGCCCAGATCGCCCCGCCCCGCCAGCACCCCGACTATGTTGCCCTCCATGTCGCCAGTCTGATCTTCGGCGGTGGCTTCGATAATCGACTGATGCAGGCGCTGCGCGAACAGCATGGTATTACCTACGCGGTATCGTCCCAACTGACCGACTGGCAAGCCCATGGCCCCTTCCACATCAACCTTGCGATCCCACCGCAATACAGCGACGCGGTGCTCCAACGGGTCAAACAAATGTTCGCGGCTTTTCTCAGGGATGGCCCGACTGAACAGGAACTGCAAAGCATCAAGCAGAGCATGCGTGGAAACATGGTATTGAGCGGAACAAGCAACGCGGACATCCTACAGGAGCTGATTCTGATTGGCCGCCATGGCCTGCCGCTGAGCCTGACGGACTTCGCCGAACAGGCGCAGCGCTTGACACGCGAAAGAATCAAGGCCGCCTTGAATAGCCACTTCGACGCTAACGGTTGGGTGGTGACGACTTCCGGCCCGACAGTTCCCCAGCAGCCGCTGCCTGCGGCCCGGCCAGCGCAGACAAGTTGCCAGCCCACCCCGTTGCCCGCGGATAAAAAGCTGCAACAACCCAGATGACTGTGGCAACTTAGGAGTATCGCATTTTGTAGTGCAGTTGCCGTGACGGCTTGCTCACGGCACTGCCTGACCTCTTCATTCCGAGTTCCCTGTGTCGCCGTCATTTCCCTGCCCCCCGCACGTTCAGGACTTCACTCCGGCCCCAGGCCTGGGCAACCCACACCTGCAAACCCTGTGGGGCCCGCTCTGGCGCAAGAAGGCCGTTATCGACCGCCAACGCGAGCGGTTCTGGCTGGACGATGGCGATTTTCTCGACCTTGACTGGTTCGGTCCTCATGAGGCGAAGACGCCCCTGGTGCTACTCCTGCACGGGCTCACCGGCTCATCCCACTCACCGTATATCGTCGGCTTGCAACAGGCCCTGGCCAACCAGGGCTGGACCAGCGTGGCGCTGAACTGGCGCGGCTGCTCGGGAGAGCCGAACCTGTTGGCTCGCAGCTATCACTCCGGCGCCAGTGAAGACCTCGCCGCGACCATCGCCCACCTGAAGGCCAAGCGACCGCTGGCGACGCTGTACGCCGTAGGCTACTCGCTGGGCGCCAACGTGCTGCTCAAGCATCTGGGGGAAAGCGCCGGCCACAGCGGCCTGCGGGCGGCAGTTGCGGTCTCGGTGCCGTTTCGTCTCGATCAGTGTGCAGACCGCATCGGCCAGGGCTTTTCCAAGGTCTACCAAGCGCACTTCATGCGCGAGATGCTTGCTTATATCAAGAACAAACAGCGCCAGTTCCAGCATGACGGGCGAGTCGACGGCCTGGCGGCCTTGAGGAACCTCGGGCGGTTGGCGGGAATGCGTACTTTCTGGGATTTCGACGGCCGGGTGACCGCACCGCTGCATGGCTATCTGGATGCCGAAGACTATTACCGCCGCGCGTCCAGTCGATACTTTCTCGGCGCAATCCGCACGCCGACCCTGATCATCCAAGCGGCGGACGATCCCTTCGTGTTTCCCCACAGCCTGCCGGAACCCGGCGAGCTGGCACCGGGCACCGAGTTCGAATTACAGCGCAAAGGGGGGCATGTCGGGTTTGTCGACGGAACCCTGCGCAAACCGGGCTATTACCTGGAGCGCCGGATCCCGCAGTGGCTGGCAGATCAGCAAGGTTGAGCGGAGCGCGCGGTGTCTTTCTATCGATCAGGCAAATTCATGGTAACTAACAAAACCAACCGGCGTGACAATATCATTCAATAGTGGCACGGCTACTTGCCCGCTCCAATAGCCATCCGGCTGATCATATGTCCAGGCAAAAACCTCCGCTTCGAGATCCGCATCCACTCGCCAGTCTTCCAGCATTTCAATCTCACGGTCTTGCAAGGGCGCGTCATTGGGCCTCAGGACTTCTACCAATACCTCGTTATCCTCAGCACCGAGCCAGACCCATTCCGGTTCCGGTTCCGGATCGAGCCTATCGGTCAATCCAACCTGCGGCCCAACGGTTTCCCTGGCGCTGCCGGCCAACTCTTTGAACTCCGGGCCTTGCAATGTCCAGGTCTTCATATCCAAAGCGACGCCTATGTCCAGATCCAGGCCCAGATCTATGTCCCTGGCATAGATATGATCCAGCACATCGGTCAGCGGCCCATCATCGCCGCTGAATGAGACCAATGATTCGACGACCTCCTTCTCGGCCGTCTCCAGAAAACCCTCGAAATCGCTCATCCCTCCCTCGCGAACCAGGCGCAGGCCCAACTCACGGATATTCAAAGAGGTGCTGCCTGCGACCAGGCTAAACAGCTGGTCAATGCTGTCTGAAAAGCGCCCTAATTGTTCATCGGCCAGTTGATCGATCGCACCGGCATCGAAATGACGGAAGATAAGCTCCGCCTGAGTCGAAATAATTGAGGTTGGGTGCAGCGCGTCCTGAATAAGCTGAATGGAGGCCTGATACAGTTCGAGCGCCCGCGCCTCGAACGCATTACAAGTCTCGACGCTTTTGTCCAGCAACACACTACGACCCAGCGCGAGCATCTGGTGATAGCTATTGTTCGCCAGGGCTTCAAAGTGCTTCGCCAAAGATTCCATCTGCCCGCTGTATCGTGGTTCGGTCGGGGTTGGCGTCCCTGCCACTTCACCCACCAGCCCTACCGATCCCGGATCGAGCTTATTATTCAACACGGCCTGTCCCATAAAAATCTCCTGTATTCGCGTTATCAGAGAGGCTCTTACGACGTAAGTCTCCCCACGCTCGCGCAGATTAGACCCGTCAGGGAGTCCGGCGTGTATATAGATAAGTATCGACCGCTCCGGTAATCAGTCGCCTGTCGCCACCGCCCGTTGCGGATCGGTGATCCATTCGCTCCACGACCCAACATATAACGTCCCCAACGGATAACCTGCCAGGCTCAGCGCGAACAGGTTATGGCACGCCGCCACCCCGGAACCGCAGTACGCCACTAGTTCCTGGGGCGAACGATCAGCCAACTGTCCAGCAAATCGCTGCTTGAGCTGGTCGGGCGACAGAAACCGCCCATCGGCGCCGAGATTGTCGCTGAACGCCGCACATTGGGCGCCGGGGATATGTCCGGCTACCGGGTCGATCAGCTCGACCTCGCCAAGAAACCGGGGCCGGGCACGGGCATCGAGCAAGGTCAGGGACGCTTGGCCGAGACGCTCCTGCAGTTGCTGCGCACTGATCAGCAAGGATGGATCCGCCATGCCGCTGAGGCTTCCGCGCGCGACTGGCGGCGGGCTCAGGCTCAACGGCTGCCCCGCACCCTGCCAGGCTTTCAGGCCGCCATCGAGCATGAACAGCCCATCGCGCTTGCCCAGCCAGACCAGCAGCCACCAGGCGCGCGCCGCGTACATACCGGGCCCCTCGTCATACAGCACGATCTCGCTATCGGGGTCGATGCCCCAGGCTTGCAAACGGCGCACCAGCGCTGCCGGCTCGGGCAATGGATGGCGACCGGTCAGGCCCTTGATCACAGGACCGCTGAGATCGCGCTCCAGATCGGCGTAGTGCGCGCCTTCGATATGCCCCTGGGCATAACTGCGCTGTCCGTAGTCCGGGTCTTCCAGGGCGAAGCGACAATCCAGGATCACCCTCCCTGAGCGAGCCTGGCGCTCGGCCAGTTGCTGCGCGCTGATCAATTGTGCAAGAGGCATCAGTCATTTCTCGTCAGCGGATAAAGAACAATTTTCATGATCGCTCATACACACCCTCCGGTGTCTGGACCTGCGGCACTTAAAACTCATGGCGCCGTTTATCCAGCGTTGCCCGGCCATGGAGCGGGCGCAGGAAGCTGTCCACCTGTGCCTCGTATTCGGCGAACAGCATGGCGATGATCGCCTGCTCCTTGGGGAACGGGTCATAGAGATTACCCGGCGAAATAGCCATGGGCGCCGCGATGTGATCGGTGCCGGCACTGCGCTCGCCCTGCCGATTGAACAGGTCCAGGCTGTTCCGGACGATGCGCTCACCGGTTTTTATTCGTGGGACCATGATTTGAGCTTGACTTCAAGAGTGCGGTGCCAGGCATTTTACGGCCTATCCGGCAGCGGATAAACGGTCGGCATGACATACGGTCGCATGGGCTACCTATCTGGTCCTGAACATCAGTGACGACAGGACCCTGTGCCAGATGAAGTCTTGAGCGTCCCCGGCAAGGGCCTCGCCCATTCACCCGGTCGGCCACGGCCTTGATCGAGCGCTTGAAAAACCCGGGAGAAAGAGGATTATTCACGGTGTCTACAGGGCTCTCTTTCGCACCGCCTGACTTGGCCGACAAGATAGGCTGCGATACCATCCGATTCCCCAACGGACTCCCGCCAGGACGACGCGATGAACCGAGTGTTGTACCCAGGTACCTTCGACCCGATTACCAAGGGCCATGGCGATCTGGTCGAACGCGCCGCGCGCCTGTTCGACCACGTCATCATTGCCGTGGCCGCCAGCCCGAAGAAAAACCCGCTTTTCCCGCTGGAACAGCGTGTAGAACTGGCTCGCGAGGTCACCAAACACCTGCCCAACGTTGAAGTGGTGGGGTTTTCCACGTTGCTGGCGCACTTTGCCAAGGAACAGAACGCCAATGTTTTTCTGCGCGGGCTGCGTGCGGTGTCGGATTTCGAGTACGAATTCCAATTAGCGAACATGAACCGCCAGTTGGCGCCGGAAGTTGAGAGCTTGTTCCTCACGCCGTCGGAACGTTACTCGTTCATTTCATCGACGCTGGTACGGGAAATCGCCGCTTTGGGCGGAGATATCACCAAGTTCGTCCACCCGGCGGTAGCCGACGCCCTGAACCTGCGCTTCAAGAGGTAACCCCGGCGGCAGCTCCGCGCAGCCGCCATCCACGGCGAACCTGACGCCGGCTTTGTCGTGTCCGCGTGCACTGCGCGCGCCGATGCGGCACAATTGGCCCATCAGTTTTTACGTTGCCCGGGCTTGTCGCCCTGGCCGGAGTGTCCATGTCCCTGATCATCACCGACGATTGCATCAATTGCGACGTCTGCGAACCCGAGTGCCCAAACGCCGCCATCTCCCAGGGCGAAGAAATTTACGTCATCGACCCGAACCTTTGCACCCAATGCGTCGGCCACTACGACGAACCACAGTGCCAACAGGTCTGCCCGGTAGATTGCATCCCGCTGGATGAAGCCCATCCGGAAACCGAAGACGAATTGATGGCCAAGTACCGGAAGATCACCGGCAAGGCCTGAATCAGCCGTCGCTCAGTGGTTATCGTCAAATCCTTGCGCCGTGCAGCCCAGGCAGCGGGCAAACGCTGCCTTGCCTGGATCGACCACCAGCGCCTTGCCGGCCCTGCCCACACCCTCGACACCACCGAACACAGTAAACGGCAGCGACACGACAAACGCCGCCGCCCCCACCAGCGTCGCGCCTACCAGCAGCGGGCGCGCCACCAGCAGGTCGCCGATCATCGCGTAGGCCGGCGGGTTCTGGATTCGATAGGTGGGATCGCTGCTGGTCCCGTCATCAGCCAACGCCGGTAGCGCCTGCAAGACGGAACTCAGAGCCAGCAACAAGGCCAGGGTGCGAAACGGAGTCATGGCTCTATCCTTTGGCTAGGCAACGCAGGGCAAAGACTTACTATAGCGTCTGCGTACAACTCAGGTCAGCTCTGACATTTCGGGCAATAGACGCTGGCTCGCTGGCCAAGCTTGATCTCGCGCAAGCCATTGCCACAGACCTTGCAGTGCTCCCGGCCACGCCCGTACACGAACAGTTCCTGCTGGAAGTAGCCGGGCTGACCATCGCCACCGATAAAGTCGCGCAACGTGGTACCGCCGCGCTCGATGGCATGGGCCAGGATCCGTTTGATCTCAGTGGCCAGCCTGAGGTAGCGCGCCCGCGAAATCCCCCCGGCCTCGCGACGCGGATCGATCCCGGCGGCGAACAACGCCTCGCTCGCGTAGATATTACCCACGCCCACCACCACCGCGTTATCCATAATGAACGGCTTAACCGCCATCGAACGCCCACGTGACTGTTGGAACAACCGCTCGCCATCGAACAGCTCGGTCAGTGGTTCGGGCCCCAGATGAATCAGCAACGGGTGATTGAACGGATCGAGACTCCAGAGCATCGCCCCGAAGCGGCGTGGATCGGTATAGCGCAAGGCCAGACCAGACTCCAACTCGATATCCACATGCTCATGCTTAGCGGCCGGCATGCCGACTTCCACCAGGCGCAGGTTGCCCGACATCCCCAGATGGCTGATCAGCGTGCCGACCTCGGCGTTGATCAACAGGTACTTGGCCCGCCGCTCGACCTGCACGATGCGCTGCCCGGCCAGACGCACATCGAGATCTTCCGGGATCGGCCAGCGCAGGCGCCGGTCGCGGACAATCACGCGACTGACGCGCTGCCCCTCCAGGTGGGGCGCGATACCGCGCCGGGTGGTTTCGACTTCGGGTAATTCAGGCATGGTGATTCCAGGTCAGGACATAGCGTGCTCGAAACTAAGGAGCACCCAACTCACGGATATTTTCCCTGAGCGTCTCGAAATCGTAATCGGACAGACCAACATAATCGAGCACCAGGTGGCCAATGGCATGCCATTCGTGGTCCTCGGTCTGGTTGCCCAACACTCGGTGGGAGGCACAGATGTGCTCGGCCATTTTCAGGATCGCCAGCAGATTCTTCAACTGGCTGTTATGGCTGGACTCGTCGCTGAAGATCGCCAGGGCGTTGTGGTGGTTGGCGATCGCGCTGCTCACATGCTCCGGCAGGCGCCAGGACTTGGCGGTGTAGTAGCCAACCACCGCATGGTTGGTGTTGAACACCCGGTTTTCCGTGTCCACCACCCGCTGTTCCGGGCCGGCCTCGGCATAGGCCTGCTCCAGCACCGTCATGTAGTCGGGAAACCGCTTGAGCATCAACGCAATCCCGCAATCGTGGAACAGGCCCAGGGCATAGGCCTCGTCGATGGCCTGGGAACCGGTGCGTTTGGCCAGCGTCAGGCTGGTCATCGCCACATCCTGGGCGGTGTCCCAGAAACGGTTCAGGGTGACGATGGTTTCATCGGCCATTTCGCCCTTGATCGATTGTGCGTTGATCAGGTTGATAACCGAACGGCTGCCCAGCAGGTTCACCGCCCGCTGGATCGAGGCGATCTTGTTGGCCAAGCCATAATAAGGCGAGTTGACGATTTTCAGTAACGCGCCGGAAAGACCGGGGTCCTGGCTGATCAACCGGGCAATCACCTCCAGGTCCGGGTCGGGCATGTACTGCTCCATCTGCAAATCCACCATGATTTGCGGTTGAGGCGGTACGCTGATGCCTTGCAAGGCCTGTTGGATCTGTTCGGCTGAGAGTTCTTGGGACATGAATACACACCCTGGACAAGTGAGCGATTCTAGCCGAAAAGTTCGACTCAATGGATGACACGTACAGTGTAATCACCTGAAACATGCCAACCCGGCGACCGGCAACTCCCGCTATAATTCCGCTCTTTTTCCCGGAGCGACGTCATGTCCCTGCCTAGCCTACGCCTTAAAGCCAACGCCGACCGCCGCCTGCGCGCCGGTCACCTGTGGGTCTACAGCAACGAAATCGACGTGGCGGCGACTCCACTCCACGGCTTCAAGGCCGGCGACCAGGCCATTCTCGAAGCGGCTGGCGGCAAGGCCCTGGGCATTGTCGCCCTGAGCCCGAACAACCTGATCTGCGCACGCCTGCTGTCGCGCGATGCCAAGCTGACGCTGGACAAATCGCTGCTGGTACACCGCCTGAACGTCGCTCTGTCCTTGCGCGAACGGCTGTTCGACAAGCCGTTCTACCGTCTGGTCTATGGCGATTCCGACCTGCTGCCAGGCCTGGTGGTGGATCGTTTCGGTGACATCCTGGTGGTCCAGCTCGCTTCGGCGACCATGGAACAACACAAGGATGAGGTCATCGCGGCACTGGTCCAGGTCCTGAAACCGAGCGGCATCCTGTTCAAGAACGATTCGGCGGCCCGTGACGCCGAAGGCCTGGAGCGCTATGTCGAGACCGTATTCGGCCTGGTGCCGGAATGGGTGGCGCTGGAGGAGAACGGCGTGAAATTCGAAGCACCGGTGATGGCGGGCCAGAAGACCGGCTGGTTCTACGATCACCGCATGAATCGTGCGCGCCTGGCGCCGTATGCCAAGGGCAAGCGGGTGCTCGACCTGTTCAGCTATATCGGCGGTTGGGGCGTGCAGGCCGCGGCGTTCGGCGCCAGCGAAGTGTTCTGCGTCGACGCCTCGGCCTTCGCCCTCGACGGCGTAGAGCGCAATGGCGCGTTGAACGGCTTTGCCGAGAAGCTGACCTGCATCGAGGGTGATGTCTTCGAAGCGCTGAAGGAGCTGAAGTCCGCCGAAGAGCGATTCGACGTGATCGTCGCCGACCCGCCGGCATTCATCAAGCGCAAGAAAGACCTGAAAAACGGCGAAGGCGCCTACCGCCGCCTGAACGAACAGGCCATGCGCCTGCTCAGCAAGGACGGCATCCTGGTCAGCGCCTCGTGCTCGATGCATTTGCCCGAAGATGATCTGCAGAACATCCTGCTGACCAGCGCCCGCCACCTGGACCGCAATATCCAACTGCTGGAACGCGGCGGCCAGGGTCCGGATCACCCGGTACACCCGGCGATCCCGGAAACACGCTATATCAAGAGCATTACTTGCCGGTTGTTGCCTAATAGCTAAGATCGTTGAGAGAGAGCGGAAGTATCCTCACTTCCGCTCTCTCCCTCACCTTTAGAGTTATCTCACAGTCATACAGGAATACACCTACGTTCATACCGCTTGCTTGGGCTCTGGCAAAAACTACTATTCAGCACTTACCCAACGCAGGCCCGTTTCATGGCAAGCAGTCAAGATACCTCGACTATCAATGCGCATCGAACTCACAAAAAGTTCTTTGTGATACTTCTGCTGATGACTATTACCCTGCTCGGCGTATTTCCTCTGGACGTAGTGCTTGCGTCTTTCCCCGCCCTGTCCGCGCAGTTTCAAACCCCTCTGTCGAATTCAGCGCCGACACTCAGATATGCCTGCTGACTGTGCCCCATCGGCTCGCGCTGGACGCTCGAAGCCTATTACTCGCGATGGTTCGCTGTACCACTGGCATTACATTGGCGCGCCCTGCCGACCACCCTCCACACGGGTCATGAGCGCTTCAACCTCCACGCCCGTTCCTTCCGGGCGCCAGCGGTGTAGAATCACGCTATTCATCGCCAGTCATCCCCCGGCGGGTTTATGAGCTCAAGCCCAGGCACGCGGCGATCCCGCGAAGCCAACGGCAGTTTTCGGGCACCCGGCTATTTTTCGGTGTGCACCAGAAGCCCATAGAAGCTCACTTCCCCTTGTGTACCTGATTAGCCGCCCGGAGTGTTCCATGCCTGATTACCGCTCGAAAACATCCACCCATGGCCGCAACATGGCCGGTGCCCGTGCCCTGTGGCGCGCCACGGGGATGAAAGACGCCGACTTCAAGAAGCCGATCATCGCCGTCGCCAACTCGTTCACCCAGTTCGTACCCGGCCATGTCCACCTCAAGGACATGGGCCAATTGGTCGCCCGCGAGATCGAACGCGCCGGTGGCGTCGCCAAGGAATTCAACACCATCGCCGTGGATGACGGCATCGCCATGGGTCACGATGGCATGCTCTATTCGCTGCCGAGCCGCGAGATCATCGCCGACTCCGTCGAATACATGGTCAACGCCCACTGCGCCGACGCCATCGTCTGCATTTCCAACTGCGACAAGATCACCCCCGGCATGCTGATGGCCGCCCTGCGCCTGAACATCCCGGTGATCTTCGTCTCCGGTGGCCCGATGGAAGCCGGCAAGACCAAGCTCGCCGCCCATGGCCTGGACCTGGTGGACGCCATGGTCATCGCCGCCGACTCCAGCGCCTCCGACGAGAAGGTCGCCGAGTACGAGCGCAGCGCCTGCCCGACCTGCGGTTCGTGCTCCGGCATGTTCACCGCCAACTCGATGAACTGCCTCACCGAAGCCTTGGGCCTGGCCCTGCCGGGTAACGGCTCGGCCCTGGCGACCCACGCCGACCGCGAGCAGTTGTTCCTACAGGCCGGTCGGACCATCGTCGAGCTGTGCCAGCGTTACTATGGCGACAACGACGACTCGGTCCTGCCGCGCAATATCGCCAACTTCAAGGCGTTCGAAAACGCCATGACCCTGGACATCGCCATGGGCGGTTCCACCAACACCATCCTGCACCTGCTGGCCGCCGCCCAGGAAGCCGAGATCGATTTCGACCTGCGCGATATCGACCGCCTGTCCCGTCACGTGCCGCAACTGTGCAAAGTCGCGCCGAATATCCAGAAGTACCACATGGAAGACGTGCACCGCGCCGGCGGGATCTTCAGCATCCTTGGCGAGCTGGCCCGTGGTGGCCTGCTGCACACCGACCTGCCGACCGTGCACAGCAAGACCCTGGCCGAGGGCATCGCCAAGTGGGACATCACCCAGACCGCCGACGAAGCGGTACACACCTTCTTCAAGGCTGGCCCAGCCGGCATCCCGACCCAGGTCGCCTTCAGCCAGTCGACCCGTTGGGAGACACTCGACGACGACCGTGAAAACGGCTGCATTCGCAGTGTCGAGCACGCCTACTCGCAAGAAGGCGGCTTGGCCGTGCTGTACGGCAACATCGCCCTGGACGGCTGCGTGGTGAAAACCGCCGGCGTCGACGAGTCGATCCATGTGTTCGAAGGCAACGCGAAGATCTTCGAAAGCCAGGACAGCGCCGTGCGTGGCATCCTCGCCGACGAAGTGCAGGCCGGCGATATCGTGATCATTCGTTACGAAGGTCCGAAAGGCGGTCCGGGCATGCAGGAAATGCTCTACCCGACTTCCTACTTGAAATCCAAGGGCCTGGGCAAGGCCTGCGCCTTGCTGACCGACGGTCGTTTCTCCGGCGGGACGTCGGGCCTGTCCATCGGCCACGCCTCTCCGGAAGCCGCGGCAGGCGGCGCCATTGGCCTGGTACAGAACGGCGACAAGGTACTGATTGATATTCCGAACCGCTCGATCAACCTGTTGATCAGCGACGAGGAAATGGCCACCCGCCGTGCCGAGCAGGACAACAAAGGCTGGAAACCGGTGGAAGCCCGTCCACGCAAGGTAACCACCGCGTTGAAAGCTTACGCCCTGCTCGCCACCAGCGCCGACAAGGGCGCGGTACGCGACAAGGCGATGCTGGACAAGCTGGTGCCATAAGCGGTCCTCACCCATTAGAGGCCCGGTCAATGCCGCAATGCTGCTCACTCAAGGCGTTTGGCGCCGTGCGCAGTCTTGTGGCGAACGGGCTTGTCTGAGCGCCACAAGCTTCACCCCAGCGCCGCCGCTTGTCCCCTGATCACGTCACCGGCATTCGCCTCGGCGTGATCAACTTATTCCAAATAATATATATTAAATTCAATTTTGATATTAAATTCATATATATGAAACGGTTAGGCTTAGCGGCTTACCACCCAAAAGTAATGGGCATCTATTTATTTTCGGAGTCTCAATGAACCTGCCGTTGATCCTCAATCTGCTGGTGTTCCTCGCCCTATTGCTAGGTCTGGCGCAAACCCGCCACACCACCTGGAGCCTGGCGAAAAAGGTCCTGCTGGCCCTGCTGCTGGGGGCGGTTTTCGGCGCAAGCCTGCATGCCATCTATGGTGACGGCAACCCAGTAGTCAACGCATCCATCAGTTGGTTCGATCTGGTGGGCAACGGCTATGTACATTTGCTGCAGATGATCGTGATCCCGCTGGTGTTCGCCTCGATCCTCAGCGCCGTGGCCCGCCTGCACAATGCCTCTTCCCTGGGCAAAATCAGCTTTCTGACTATCGGCACATTGCTGTTCACCACCGCCATCGCCGCGTTGATCGGTATCAGCCTGACCAACCTGTTTGGCCTGACCGCCGAAGGTCTGGTCGCCGGCACCCAGGAACTGACCCGCCTGCAGGCCATCCAGACCGACTACGCGGGCCAGGTCGCCAACCTGAATATCCCGCAACTGCTGCTGTCGTTCATTCCACAGAATCCGTTCGCCGACCTGGCCCGCGCCAAGCCGACCTCGATCATCAGTGTGGTGATCTTCGCCGCCTTCATGGGCATCGCCGCGCTGCAACTGCTCAAGGACGATGCCGAAAAAGGCCAGAAAGTGGTGAATGCCATCGACACCCTGCAAGCCTGGGTGATGCGCCTGGTGCGTCTGGTGATGAAGCTGACGCCTTATGGCGTGCTGGCGCTGATGACCAAGGTGGTGGCCGGTTCCAACCTGCACGACATCATCAAGCTGGGCAGCTTCGTCGTGGTGTCCTATATCGGCCTGGGCCTGATGTTCGTGGTCCATGGCCTGCTGGTATCGCTGGCCGGAATCAACCCGCTGCGTTTCTTTCGCAAGGTCTGGCCGGTGCTGACCTTTGCCTTCACCAGTCGCTCCAGCGCGGCGAGCATTCCCCTGAGCATCGAGGCGCAGACCCGCCGCCTGGGAACTCCTCAGTCGATCGCCAGCTTTGCCGCTTCGTTCGGCGCGACCATCGGCCAGAATGGCTGCGCGGGGCTCTACCCGGCCATGCTGGCGGTGATGGTTGCGCCAACCGTGGGTATCAACCCGCTGGACCCCTTGTGGATCGCGACCCTGGTGGCCATCGTGACCTTGAGTTCGGTCGGCGTGGCCGGCGTCGGCGGGGGCGCGACCTTTGCCGCGCTGATCGTACTACCGGCCATGGGTTTGCCGGTGGCCCTGGTGGCGTTGCTGATTTCGGTGGAGCCGCTGATCGACATGGGCCGCACGGCACTGAACGTCAACGGCTCGATGGTCGCCGGCACCATCACCAGCCAGATCATGCAGCAGACCGACAAGACCCTGCTGGATGCCGACGAGCACGCGGAGTTGGCGCAGGCCTGATCAGCGCCCCAGCAACTAGTGGCCTGTACGGTAAGTTCGTTAGCTCAAGTTCGGATGCCAGAAGTTCATGGCCAAGGCGCTGTGACGAGTCATAGCCCAGCTATGGCGAGGAACAGCAACGCCGGCCAGGGACTTCTGGCATCCGAAATTGACTAATAGAACTCACCACACAGGCCACTAGGCCCCATCCACAAATCCTGAAGGGCGTTTTGGAAACGCTCTTCAGGTGCTCTATCGCCGTAGAATTTCGCTCATGTCCCGTCGGACTCAAACTCTTTCCCAGACCTCGAAGCTGAACGCCGGCTTGTCGTCCAGCGCCGGGTGCGGCTCGTTCGACACCAGCCTCCACTGATCCGGATCGAATGCCGGGAACCACGCATCGCCTGCGGGGCTCAGCCCTACTCGGGTCAGGTACAAGCGGTCCGCCTGTTCCAGGCCCTGGCTGTACAGTTGCGCCCCGCCAATCAGCATCAGCTCGCCGGCGCCCCGTTCCAGGGCCCACTCCTCGGCCCGCGTCACGGCCTCTGCCAGCGACGGAAAAACCTCCGCGCCGTCCAGTTGCAGGCCCTCCTGGCGACTGACCACCAGGTTCAGCCGACCCGGCAATGGCCGGCCAAGCGAGTCCCAGGTCTTGCGCCCCATGATGATCGGCTTGCCCAGGGTAGTGGCCTTGAAATACTTGAAATCTGCCGGCAAATGCCAGGGCATGCCGTTGTCGACGCCGATCACGCGGTTTTCAGCGAGAGCCGCGATCAAGCTGAGGGGGAGTGTATTTTTCATGGCGACGAGGATACCTGACAGCCTGGGGCAGGCACTAGTATGCTTCAGGCTCAACCCCGCAACAGGATGGCGCGTGACTGAACCGACTCCCCTGCAACGTCTCTGGCTGACCGAGACTGTGCGCCTGCGCGAAGAGCAGGCCGGCCCCCTGGAAGATCTGGAGGCCAACCGCCGCGCCCGGATGGCCGGCGGTGACCTGGCGACCCGTATCCAACACCGCGCCCTCTGGCTCGCCGAACGGGACGGCCAGCTCCGCGCCCTGCGGCACTGGCTGCAAGGGGCGCGCCTGGCCCTGTGGGTACTCGCCGTGGCGGTGATGTTCAGCGGCGGCGGCCTGGCCTTCGCCGCGCTGGGTAACGGGCAAGCCCCGGTCAATGTGTTCTGGGCCTTGGGCAGCCTGCTCGGCTTGAACCTGCTGCTGTTGGCGAGTTGGCTCGCGGGGCTGTGGCTGGCAGGCGGACACGGTGCTGGCCTGGGGCGGCTGTGGCTCTGGCTCAGCGAAAAGCTCGCCCGTGACGCCCAGGCAGTACAACTGGTGCCGGCACTGGCGCTGCTGCTGCAACGCCAACGCCTGAACCGCTGGGCCATCGGCATGCTCGTCCATGGCCTGTGGCTACTGGCCCTGCTCTGCGCACTGGTGATCCTGTTGATGCTGATGGCGACCCGCCGCTACGGGTTTGTCTGGGAGACCACCCTCCTCGGCAGCGATACCTTCGTCAGCCTGACCCAGGGTCTCGGCGCTCTGCCGACCCTGCTGGGCTTCGACATGCCCAACGAAGCGATGATTCGCGCCAGCGGCAACGGCGCCCTCGACCTTGAAGGCGCCCGCCAGGCCTGGGCCGGCTGGCTGGTTGGGGTGTTGGTGGTCTACGGCGTGCTACCGCGCCTGCTGCTGGGACTATTTTGCCTGTGGCGCTGGAACAGTGGCAGCCGCACGCTGCGACTGGATCCGAACCTGCCCGGCTACGCCCACCTGCGCGAACGCTTGATGCCCAGCAGCGAACGCCTCGGCGTCAGCGATGCCGCTCCCGAACAATTGCACAACGCCACCACTGGGGTCACTGCGCTCGACAGCGACGGGGCCTTGCTGGTAGCCATCGAGCTGGACGATCAACACGCCTGGCCACCCTTACTGCCCAAGGGCGTGCGGGACGCCGGTATTCTCGACAGTCGCGAGTCGCGGCAAAAACTCCTGGAACAACTGACTCGCTTCCCGCCGGCCCGCTTGGCGATTGCCTGCGATCCGCGCCGCTCGCCAGACCGCGGCAGCCTCGGGCTGATCGCCGAGCTGGCCCGTAGCGCCACTGAAACGCGCATTTGGCTGTTGCAGGCACCGCTTGGTCAAGCGCTAGATGCCGACCGCCTCGGCGACTGGCACAGCGCTCTGCGCCAACTCGACCTGGCCTTCGCCGACTGCGCTCCGCTCACCTGGTTGGAGACCGGCCATGACTAAGCCGCTGAAACTGGCCGTGGTCGGCCACACCAATGTCGGCAAGACCTCGCTGCTGCGCACCCTGACCCGCGACGTGGGATTCGGCGAGGTCTCCCATCGTCCCAGCACCACCCGCCATGTAGAGGGTGCGCGCCTGTCGGTGGACGGCGATGCCCTGCTGGAGCTGTACGACACGCCCGGCCTGGAAGATGCCATCGCCCTGCTCGACTATCTCGAACGCCTGGACCGCCCCGGTGAGCGCTTGGACGGTCCGGCGCGGGTGGCCCGCTTCCTGGCCAGCAGCGAAGCCCGACAACGCTTCGAACAGGAGGCCAAGGTGTTGCGCCAGTTGTTGGCGTCGGATGCCGGGCTGTATGTGATCGATGCCCGCGAACCGGTTCTGGCCAAATACCGCGACGAGCTGTCGGTGCTCGCCCGTTGCGGCAAACCGCTGCTGCCGGTGCTCAACTTCGTCAGCAGCGCCGCCCAACGCGAGCCCGACTGGCGTGAAGCCCTGGCCCGCCTGGGGCTGCATGCCCTGGTGCGCTTCGACAGCGTCGCACCGCCAGAGGATGGCGAGCGCCGCCTCTATGAAAGCCTCGCCCTGTTGCTGGAAGGCTCCCGTGCGCAACTGGAGCGGCTGATTTTCGACCAGCAGGCCCAGCGCCAAGCCCGCCGGCAGAGCGCCAACAGGCTGATCGCCGAGCTGCTGATCGACTGCGCCGCCTGTCGGCGCCAGGTGGCCGGCGAAGCCGATGCCGAAAACCGCGCCATCGCCGATTTACACCAGGCCATCCGCCAGCGCGAACAGCGTTGTGTCGAGGCCTTGCTCAAGCTCTACGCCTTTCGTGCCAGTGATGCGGCGGCAACGGATCTGCCGCTGCTCGATGGGCGTTGGGGCGACGATCTGTTCAACCCCGAAACCCTCAAGCAACTAGGCGTGAAAGTCGGTGGCGGGATTGCCGCTGGCGCGGCGGCGGGTGCCGGCATCGACCTGCTGGTGGGCGGGCTGACCCTCGGTGCCGCCGCTCTGGCCGGAGCCCTCGCCGGCGGCGCCCTGCAAACCGCTCGCGGCTATGGCAGCCGCCTGCTGGGCAAGCTCAAGGGCCAACGGCAACTGACTGTCGACGACAGTGTGCTGCGCCTGCTGGCCTTGCGCCAACGACAACTGCTGCAAGCCCTGGAAGCGCGCGGGCATGCGGCGATGGATAGCATCCAGGTGAGCTTGCCCGCCGATACTCATTGGCGCGAAGGCAAGTTGCCCGAGGCCCTGTATAAAGCCCGGGCGCATTCGCAGTGGTCGTCGCTCAATCCACAGTCGAAGCTGAGCCAGGCCGAACGCCAGGAGCAGCTTGAAAAGCTTCTCCGAAAGCTCGATGAAGGATAAACAGACGCGCCGGGGTTAGATCTGCGCCTGCATCTGCTATGCGCGGCGAGAGCGAGAACTCCAAGCCTCAAACGCCAGAAAACTCTTGATCAGCGCCCGGATCAGTTCTTTGTCGGCTTTATTGGCAATACCGTTTCCATCGATGTCACCGTTGGTAAAGGATTCAAAGACGCCGTCGTTATCACCGTCATAGCCGGCGGCCCGGTAAACCAGCGTCTGCTCCCCCGAAGCGGCACAATCCTTATAAAACTCCAGCTGGACGACATTCGGCGAGCCGTCATTGTGATAGTTTTCGGCAAATACCTTGAGGTAACGCTGTTCATTACCGCCCCGGTTGAACCAGTTCAGTTGCAGGAAAACATCCGCGAATGCGCGGAACAGATGCTGATCGCGCAAGGAAAACCGGCCGTCCTGGTCAATGTCGCCAGCCATGGCGAAATCGACACGGGCATCGCCCGTCTGATCGACCGCAACAGCAATACCCAACTGTTGGTCCGGATGGCAGAGCATGTCCTTGTAGAATTTGAGCAATACGGTATTGGCCTTTCCGGTTTGACCAAGGTCCTGGGCAATGGCTTTCAAGTAACGCATAACGACTCCTGTCGATGAATGTTTCTTCAGCCTAAGGCCATTGCCAACCAGGGCTCCAGCCGACAACTCCCGTAACCTCGTGGGAAACCCAGGCACATCACGAGAGCCGGCGCCATACGCCAGCTTGAAACCCACTTGAGCCAAACGCTTGTCGCCCACTTGCCCGGCGTCGCTCAATGGCGGCGAATGGCTGTGGATAGATCCGTCTGCCGCTGCTCGCTTGAGGACGCTTGGCGCTGATAAAAAGCCTCCATCTCAGGCAGGTACAACCAGTTCTGCGGAGCTTCGCGAAGGAAACCTTCCAGCGCTTCGGCCCAACGCGGCAGCATCTGGTCCAGAGGGCCATGGGCGATCCGTTCTAGCACACGCAACTCGCCCCGTTGCCCCAAGCGCACGCGATGCCCCACCAGCAGGAGGTCGCAGCCCAGTTTCGAGGCCAGGAACAGCGGGCCTTTGACAAACTGCGCATCGCGCCCGAAAAACCGTCCCGCCATCGGCTCGCCAAAACGGGTGCCGCCGAGACTGACCGGCAAATCGCAGAAAATGATCACCTGATCGCCCCGCTTCACACCTCGGGCAATGGCCAGCGCCGTCCTCGGATCATTGCTGTCGAGAACCTCGATCACGTGCCCAAGGCCTTCGAGATGCTTGATCGAGCCATGGGTAAACGGGTCCCTGAAGTTCCAGATCGGGATAATGAAACGCGTAGGCGAAGTCCGTCGCTCGACCACGCCGGCCACAGCCATCCAGTACTCGCCACAATGGGGCAAGGCGATGATCGTCCGCCGCCTGAGGCTGCGTTGCCAGTGATCGCCAGGATCGGACCACGCGATGGACCTGATCCAGGCTCGCAAATGTGCCGGTTTATGACTCTGATAAAGGTGCTGGTAAAGCCCACGTTGAAGCTGGATCGCGCTGTGCTGGCAGGCCAGGATGCGGCAACGCTCGGCACACAAATCAAAGAGTTGCAGATTCTGATAGCTGCGACTGTAGCCCACGCCCCGCCAGCGACGGGGTAGCCTCATCAGCACGACGGGCACCCGCGCCAGTACTCCCCGCAGTGCATTGACCCGAAAGAGCTGGGCCAGGACGATCAGCCCGTGGCGGCGCAGCCTGGCCTTGAGCAGCGCCCAGAACAACCAGCGCTTCATCTGGCCACTCAAGCCCCGAGCCATCATGCGTCCGCTATCGCCAGCGGTATCAGGCGGCCCTCGGACATCTGCAGGATCGTCGCACAGGCAGCCGCTACCTCCCGGTCATGAGTCACCACGACACAGGACAAAGGCAAGTTGCGAATCGTCTCGATCACCACATCGCGCGAGGCTCGGTCCAGATGGGCCGTCGGTTCGTCGAGCAGTAGCAACTGTGGCCGTCGATACAAGGCCCGGGCAATCAGCAAGCGTTGCCGCTGCCCGGAGGACAGTTGAATGCCCACCGAACCCAGTTGCGTGTTGAAACCATTGCTCAGCTGCAATACACACTGGAGCAGGTCCACTTGCTCGACACACGCCTGCAACCAGGGGCCGTCGAGTTCATCGTCCATCACGATATTGTCAACCAGGCTGCCGTCGACAATCTCGCCCTGGGCCATGACATACGCCACGCCCTGGCGATAGCGGCGCAGGCCGAAATGGCGCATGGCCTGGCCGTTGATGCGCAACGACCCTTCACTCAGCGGATAGAAGCCGGCCAGGACTTTCAGGAAGGTGCTCTTGCCGCAGCCCGAGGGGCCGAGAATGGCGATCTTCGCCCCTTGCCCCTCAAGGGTGAAATCCACCTTGTCGAAGGTCGGACGCTCGAACGAGCTGTAGCAGAATTGTGCGCTCTGCATACGAATGGAGGTAATGGCCTCGCGCTGCCCAAGCGGGCTGCTGCTGTAGGCACAGGACTCGAACGGTTCCGGGCGCTCGTCGACGATGTCATCCAGCCGTCCGAGCTCAACCTTCACCAGCCGCAGGTTCATGTAGCCATCCACCAGCTTGAAGGAACACGCCATGAACATGTCCTTGTACAACACAAAGGCAAACAGGTCGCCGATGCTGTTCTCGCCGTTCAACACCGCCAGGGCGCCCAGCGCGCTGACCAGCAAGGAGTGACCGTGGGACAAGCCGTCATGCACCACCTGGTTCATCGCCTGCATGCGCTGGACCCCGGCGCGGGCCGTTTCAGTGTCCGCCTGCCGATTGCTCCAAGACGCCAACTTCACCGCTTCGTAGCGATAGAGCTTCATCGACTCGATACCACCGAGCACACCCAACAGCGTGACATTGCGCCGCGTCTCGGCCTCGATGGAGGCCTTGTGGCGCATTTCCATCAACGGCAAGGTCAAACCACGAAAGAGAAAAAACAGCAGGCACAACGCCAGGGACAGACCCGCCAGCTTGAGATTGATCAGCGCCATCAGTATCAGGAAGACCAGGCCAAACAGGCTATCGATGCCCAAGTCCATCCATCCCGAGGTGAAAGGGAGAAACACCTTGTCCGCAGCCTGGGTGCGCCGCAGGATGTCGCCTGGGGCACGACGCTCGAAATAGCCCAAGGGCAGGCGCAGTAACCAGGCCACGACACCGGTCGACAGATCCTGTGTCAATGCGACCCGGAGCTGGGCGTCCAGCACCGCCCGCAGCCAGGCGGCAACGGTCTTGAACAGAAAAATCCCGCCGAAGACGTATAGGATCAGGTATAGGAAATCCTCATCGTTTTTGGCGACCACCTCATCGATCGTCAAGGAAAACAGCTTCGGTGCGGCAATACCGCCGATATAGCCCACCACCGACAGCAACCCCATGGGAATCAAATAGCGCAAGAGCCAGGGGTTCTTGCGCAGTAAGCTGGCACAACCCAGCGATGCCGGCGCCTTGACACCGGCTTGAAGGGTGAAGGTCAGGCCCGGCAGCATTTCCAGGGCGACCCCGCTGAACATCGGTAGCGCTTCTTCCCAGGTGTAGAAACGCCGCCCCACGGCTGGGTCGACCAGGTGCAGGCCTTTTCTCCCCACCGCTTCCAACACCACGAAATGCCGATTGTTCCAGAATAGGATCGACGGTGTGCGCAACTGTTTGAGCCCATCGAGCAAGGTTTTCAAGGGGCGACAGGTAAAACCCAACTCGTCGGATACCTTGATGACCTGGAACAGCGACATCCCGTCCCGTGCCACGCTGTAATCACGTCGCAGTTGACGCAAGGCCAAGTGCTTGCCGTGGTAGCCGGCGACCATGGCAATGGAGGCCAGGCCACACTCGGATATTTCGTCCTGCAAGATCACCGGCACACGCTTGCGCAGCCACTGTCCGGAACGTGCCATGGCATCGCGCAATAGTGACTTGAAGTGGCTCATGTCGACTCGTCCGTGATCGGTGCTCCGGCGCGCTCGGATCGCCAAAAGCCAGGATTGCGCTCAAGCCCCTTGCGCAGGGGCAGAAACAACCACTCCATCAGGCTCGTGCGCTCCAGACTCAACGAGCCCCTGAGGGTCATGCCATCCTTGAGCCAGTCCTCGCGGATACGGGTGTGGGCGGCACTGAAATCCGGTTTTACCTCCACCAGATACGTGGGCACTTCGCGCGAATCATCATGGGCCGCGTCGGGAACCGCTGCTTTGTAGGTGCTGGCAGAACGATGAACGATAGCGCCTTTGACAACGCCGTAACGCTCATATGGAAAAGCATCGAAACGCAAGATCACCTCGGTACCGGGTGTGGCGAAACCAATGGCCGACGAGTTGACGTCGAGCATGACCCGAAGCGGAGGATGGCGAGGCTGAACCACACGCAACAGCATCATTGGCTGCCCAACCTCGACCCTGTCGCCAGCAAATACCGCCACCGTATCCACGACACCCGCCACGGGAGAAAGCAATACATGTCCCTGGTTCTGTTCCAGCAACTCCAGACGTTCCAGCCACTCATTGCGCTGGCGGGCGAACTGCCCCAGGCGCGCCGCCAGGTCCTGCTCCGCCTGGCTGACACGCTGCTGCAACTCCAGGCTGCGCTGCTGGGTGCTGGCCCGCGCCAGCTCGTTGCTGGCCTGGTCTTCCAGGGCAGACTCATGCGCCACCACCGCCTGATCCAAGGCAGAGCCGGAAACCGCGCCCTGGCCGGCCAATTGTGCATGGCGCTGTCGTTCATCCAAGGCAACGCCGACCCGGCGCTGGATCGATTGCCCGATCCGGCTGTTGAGCGCCAGGTCCTGATCCAGTTGACGAAGCTGACGTTGCAGAAGGTCTTGCTGGGCGGCGTGAGCGGATCGGGCCAGGTTTTCCTCCGCCACCAGCTCATCGAGCAGCTTGTGCAAGCGTTCGATATTGCTGACCGAGAGGGCTTGATCGCCGTCGGCCTCGAAGTTTTCCGGAGCCACCGTGCGCAGGCGAATCAGCGGCTGGCCACGCTTGACCGACTCGCCGGAACCGACCAGCATCTCGTCGACATGAGCCGCCCTCTCACTGGCGATACGAACCACATCGCGGGTCATCACCCGCCCTTGCACTTCTTCCTTTCTCACATAGCTGCCGGCCAACAACAGCACCAGTACCGCGATCAAAAAGACACCCGTTACTCCACCGAAAATCAGCGGCCGGGTCGCTGACCTCGGGGACACCGTCCCCCACTCGAGCATAAGTAAATCCGTACAGGGGAGGTTCGCCATTGACCAGGCATCGAGCAAACGGGGCAAGGCCATCGGCCTGCCCCGTCCAGTGCCACTACGTCAACCCGTAGCGTATCGGTAATCGCTATCAGCTGACTGCCGAACCAATCATCTTGAAAAATTTGTTGGCCGTCTCGACCGCACCGTCCATCCACGCCCCCGCATCGGAGAACCAACCGGCTCCGCGTATATCCATGGTTTCCTCAAGGGTCATTTCCTGAGGGGCATTGTCTTGTTGCTTATCGTCCATCGGGATACCTCACTGATCGAGTTATGAAAACACATCAGGCCGAACACGCTATCCGACTTGAATTTCATCGCACCCCGCAGGCCCGAAGGCATTGCCGGAGTGCGCGGCCATTCTCTCAACCAGCAAGGAAAGCAACTATAAGACCCACCGAACATCCCACGCCCGAATAATCACTACGCCAGCCAGCACTATGCGTCGTGCGTTGTAGTATGAATCACAGTCTCGCTCAGCAAGTGTTGCGCCTTGTCTCTCAAGACCTGCAAATCAATCACCGGAACCCGTAGCTGCTTGGCCTGTTCGTCCCACTGGCGCATCCGCAGACTCACGCCGAACAAGGGGTCAAGCTCGAAAGCTTGAGCTTCTTGCAGCGTCATCACGCCGCCCTGGTATTCCAATGTACGGCGACTCGCCTCGCTCAAACGCTCGTAGTACCCGGGATCGGTTAATGTCAGATAACGCTTGGCCTGCACGTGATACTCGACCAGTTGAGCCAGCCGTTCGCTGAAACCGGCCCGACGCAGATAATCCGCGCCCAGGCGTTCATGACCGACGACGCCATACCCCCCCATATTCCTCACCGGCTGCCCGACGGACGGGCAGATATGCCCGATATCGTGGAAGAAGGCCGCCAACACCACTTCATCGTCGAAGCCTTCGGCCATCGCCAGTTGCGGGGCCTGGGACATGTGTTCCAACTGCGAAACCGGTTCGCCAATATAATCGGTGCTGCCAAACCGCTGGTACAGGTCAAAGACTTCGTCCAGCACGTGTTCGATACCGCTCATCAACGCTCTCCCAACACAGTAACGCTATTCATCTCGACCTAAGCGGCTCAACGACAGCGGTTGCCGAGGCACAGCCCGCCATCGTCCCGGCACTCGAAGCCAACCCTGCGGCACGGCAATACACCGCGCGCCCTCGTCGGCGTGCTTGGATTGGCCGAGGCGGCGGCGATCGAGTGGTCCATGGACGGACCTCATCAAATGGATGAGGCTCATGTTAGGGGGCGAATGCGTAGGCCATGTGACAACAAGGCACAAAGCTGCCAATGAGCGATAGGGCTTGATAAGCCTCAGCCAACCAATCGGTTGGCGAGCCGAGCCCGCGATGAGCGGGCTGGCTGAGGCCGAAATTTCTTGTCGCCTGGGTGATGCCGCCCGGTTAGACCAGCCTGTCGCTCGGCATTCGACACATCAGCCTCTCATCGGCTATTTGCGCAATAGGCGCAGGCCGTTGAATACCACCAGCAGGCTAACGCCCATATCGGCGAACACCGCCATCCACATGGTCGCCAGGCCCTGGAAGGTTACCGCCAGAAAGATCGCCTTGATGACCAAGGCCAGCACGATATTCTGTTTGAGGATAGCCGCGGTCTGTCGTGACAGGCCAATAAAAGCCGGAATTTTGCGCAAATCGTCGTCCATCAAGGCGACATCGGCGGTTTCGATGGCGGTATCGGTGCCGGCCGCCGCCATGGCAAAGCCGATCTCGGCGCGGGCCAGGGCCGGCGCATCGTTGATACCGTCGCCAACCATGCCGACCCGATGCCCCTTGGCGTACAACGCTTCGATAGCCTGTAGTTTGTCGGTCGGCAGCAGGTCGCCACGCGCCTCATCGATACCCACCTGGACCGCAATCGCGTTGGCGGTGTGCAGGTTGTCGCCGGTCAACATCAGGGTCTTGATACCCATCTCATGCAACTGGAGGATGGCTTCGCGACTGGAAGCCTTGACCGTATCGGCCACGGCGAACAACGCCAGCGGGCCGGAACTATCGAGCAGCAGCACGACAGTCTTGCCCTGCCTCTCCAGGGCGAAGAGTTTGTCTTCCAGTGCCGGCGAGCACAGGCCCAGATCCTCCACCAGGCGGTGGTTGCCCAGATGATAAAGCCGACCGCCGACTTCACCGCGCACGCCGCGCCCGGCCAGAGCGGCAAAGGCCTCGACTTCCCGCAATGCAAGCTGTTTCTCCCGCGCATCCTGGGCAATCGCCTGGGACACCGGGTGATCGGAACGGGCCGCCAAACTGGCGGCAATGGCAGGGGCCGACTCGTTCAGCAGTGGCTCCAGCGCCAGGAAGTCGGTCAGTACTGGCTTGCCATGGGTGATAGTGCCGGTCTTATCCAACGCCAGGTAATCGAGCTTGTGACCGCCTTCCAGGTACACCCCACCTTTGACCAGGATACCTTGGCGCGCCGCCGCCGCCAGGCCGCTGACAATCGTTACCGGCGTCGAGATCACCAATGCACAAGGACAAGCGACCACCAGCAACACCAAAGCCCGATAGATCCAGTCAAACCACAGGCCACCCAGAAACAGCGGCGCAATCACCGCCACAACCAGGGCGAAGGCAAACACCGCCGGGGTGTAGATCTTCGAGAAGCTATCGACGAAGCGCTGGGTTGGCGCCCGTGCGCCTTGGGCTTGCTCGACGGCATGGATAATCCGCGCCAGGATCGAATGACCCGAGACCGCCGTGACCCGATAGTCCAGGGAACCGGACTGATTGATGGTACCAGCAAAGACCTTATCGCCAGGGTGCTTCTCGATGGGCAAGCTTTCACCCGTGATCGGCGCCTGATCGACGCTGGAACGGCCATAGACCACCTCGCCATCCAGGCCGATGCGCTCGCCCGGACGCACTCGCACCAAGGCGCCCAGCTCGATACTTTTAACCTCGCGCTCAAGCCAACTGCCATCTTCCTGGCGCACGGTGGCTTGCTCCGGGGCCATCTGCATCAGACTGCCGATGGCGTTGCGCGCCCGATCCAGCGACCGCGCTTCGATCAATTCGGCCAGGGTGAACAGGAACATCACCATGGCCGCTTCCGGCCACTGGCCGATCAACACGGCTCCGGTGACGGCGATGCTCATCAGTGCGTTGATATTCAGGTTGCGGTTCTTCAGGGCAATCCAACCCTTCTTGTAGGTGCCCAGCCCTCCGCTGAAGATCGACACCAAGGCGATGATGGCCACCACCCAAGTCGGCACTACGCTGGTGAAATGGAGCACTTCGGCGCCCAGCGCGCCCAGCCCGGAAACTGCCAGCGGCCACCAGGATTTTTTGGCCGCGGATACGTCCGTGGTTTCGCTGCCGTTCTCCAGCGGCTCGGCCTGCATCCCCAGTGAATTGATAACCTCGACAATCGGTGCGGTCGAAGCCAAATCATGGGTCACGCCGAGGATGCGGTTGATCAGGTTGAACTCCAGTTGCTGCACCCCTGCCAACTTGCCGAGCTTATCCTGAATCAACGTCTGCTCGGTCGGGCAGTCCATTGCTTCGATACGGAAACGACTGAGGCGCGCCGTGGCGCTGGTGGCGGTGCCGAGCTTGATCAGCGTTGGCGCGGCGGCACCCGAGCAACAAGAGGCCTGTTGAGGCGGCATCTTCACCGACGAATGGGCATGACCGTCACAACAAGAGTGATCGTGATCGGCGTTGATCTTGCGATGGCTATGAATGGAGTCGTTCATGGGGACGTCCCTGAAGGTGCTTGTTGCCAAGTGAACACCCTGTAGTCACTATAGGGTCAAGCACCCTGCTGGGAGATCGAACGATGAAAATTGGCGAGCTGGCGAAACTCACCGACTGCCCGGTGGAAACCATCCGCTATTACGAGAAAGAAAGCCTGCTGCCGGAACCGGCACGTAGCGAGGGCAACTATCGCCTGTATACCCAGGCGCATGTGGAGCGCCTGACTTTTATCCGCAACTGCCGCAGCCTCGACATGACGCTGGAGGAAATCCGCAGCTTGCTGAGCCTGCGCGACAGCCCGCAGGACCAATGCGAAAACGTCAATGCGCTAATCGACGAGCACATCCATCACGTCAAGGCGCGCATCGATGGGTTGTTGGCGTTGCAAGCGCAACTGCTCGACCTGCGCCAGCGCTGCGGCGAAGGACCGAATGTCGACCAGTGCGGGATTTTGCGACGCTTGGAAGTCAGCGGCAGCGTGCTGCCGGCTGAAGAGCATTCGCATGTCGCGAGGAGTCACGGACACTGAGCCGTGGCGAGTGGATAAAGCCGCCAACCCGCCAAATGGCTCCCTCGGCCCGGCTTAAACCGCCATCGGTGCCGTCATCGGCGCATGGTGCTGGTAGCCTTCCAGGGAGAAGTCCCCCGGCTCCACCAGCTCCAGCCACTGCGGTTGGTACACGCCGGTCTTGGCAAACTCCGGCACGCGCTCGGCAATGACCAGTTTCGGCATGGGGAACGGCTCGCGGGTGAGTTGTTCGTTGAGCATGTCCAGGTGATTTTCATACACATGGGCATCGCCGATAAAGTAGGTGAACCAGCGCGGTGTATAACCGCTCAGGCGACCGATCAGGCTCAGCAACGCCGCGCCTTCGGTCAGGTTGAACGGTGTGCCCAGGCCCAAATCGTTGGAGCGGATATAGAGGGTCAGGGAGATTTCCCGCGTCTGCACATTCGGGTGGAACTGATACAGCAGGTGGCACGGCGGCAAGGCCATTTCATCCAGTTGCGCGCAGTTCCAGCCGTGGAACAGGATGCGTCGACTGCCAGGATCGTTGATGATGGTGTCGAGGCACTGGCGCACCTGATCGATAGCCTTGTACAGCACCACATAGGCCTGGCCGTTTTCTTCGCCTTCGGCAATCTGCCGGTAGCCCTGGTTCAAGGTCTGCTCAATGGCCGCGCGATTGCTCAGCGCAATCTGCTTGTACGCCGGCCACTGGCGCCATTGCACGCCATAAATTTCGCCCAGGTCATCGTCACCCCGGCGAAACGGGTTGGCCAGCCATTGGGCGTTTTCGTTGGCGTTCTGGTCCCAGACCTTGCAGCCCAGCTCGCGGAACCCGGCGGCATTGTTGACACCACGCAGGAAGCCACACATTTCGCCGATGGCGGATTTGAAGGCCATCTTGCGCGTGGTGATCGCCGGAAAACCATCCTGCAAGTCATAACGCAGCATCGCCCCCGGCAAGCTGATGGTGTTCACGCCGGTGCGGTTGGCCTGTTTGGTGCCGTTGTTGATGACGTGGGCAACCAGATCGAGATATTGCTTCATGAATTATTGCATCCTTGAATACAGGGCCCGCAGGCCCCGATCCGAATTTAAAGCGCGGCGTCTTTCGTGGTCGGCGTGCTCGGCTGGCGGTGATAGGCGAACCACAACAGCGCCAGGCCACCGAGGATCATCGGTAGACTGAGAACCTGCCCCATGGTCACCCAGCCGAACGCCAGATAGCCAAGCTGCGCATCCGGCACCCGGACGAACTCGACGATAAAACGGAAGACCCCATAGAACAACGCGAACATGCCGGACACTGCCATGGTTGGCCGTGGCTTGCGCGAGAACAGCCAGAGGATCACGAACAGCGCCACGCCTTCAAGGGCGAACTGGTACAACTGCGACGGATGGCGTGGCAGTTGCGCCGGGTCGCTGAACGGCGGGAAGACCATCGCCCACGGCACATCGCTGGGCTTGCCCCACAGTTCGGCATTGATGAAGTTGCCGATACGCCCGGCCCCCAGGCCAATCGGCACCATCGGCGCGACAAAGTCCATCAACTCGAAGAACGACTTGCCATTGCGTCGACCGAACCACCAGGCGGCCAACATTACACCGATAAAGCCACCATGGAAGGCCATGCCCCCCTTCCAGACCTCGAAGATCAACGTGGGGTTGGCGATATAAGCCGACAGATCGTAGAACAGCACATAACCCAGGCGCCCACCGACGATCACCCCCATGGCCAACCAAAACACCATGTCGGAGAGTTTCTCCTTGGTCCAGGTCGGGTCGAAACGGTTCATGCGTCGGGAGGCCAGCAGCCAGGCCCCGCCGATACCGACCAGGTACATCAGGCCATACCAGTGGATTTTCAGCGGGCCGATGGCCAGGGCCACCGGGTCAATCTGCGGGTAAGGCAGCATTGCGACTCCTCGATAGAGTAGAAAATTCAGGGCCCACGCGGTTTCTCGGCGTCCGGGCCGGCGTGCCATGTTGCGGCTCGCGTGTTAAGCCAATATTGCGCCCGAAAGACTGAACCGGGCCTGAGACTCAAGTCGGGGATTTTATCCCGACACCGAACAATAACCCGGCAAACAACCGCTTGAGCAACAACCGCGACACCTTGTGCGCCAGTTGCACGCCGAAGCGGGCGAAAGGCCAGCACGCCCGCGCATGCGCTTGAGTACCCGATAGAGCCGAAACTCCATGAGCGCCCCCGCAACAAGACCGCCATGGTAACGGAAGCATGCCGCTCCTCTCTACTGGATGAGCGCGCAGACCCTGCGTAGAGTGGGCAAAAATACCGAGGAACCACCTGATGTGCCTGATTGTCTTCGCCTGGCGCCCAGGCCATGCCCAACCGCTGATTGTCGCGGCCAACCGTGACGAATTCTATGCCCGCCCCAGCTTGGCGCTGGCGCAATGGCCACAAGCACCGCAGGTTCATGCCGGGCGCGACCTGGAGGCTGGCGGTACCTGGCTCGGCGTCGGCGTCGGCCAGCGCTTTGCCGCGCTGACCAATATCCGCGATCCCCATCAACCACCGGCCCGGCGTTCCCGTGGCGAACTGGTGGCTCGGTTCCTCATGGGGGAAACGGCGGCTGCCGATTATCTCGCCGAAATCTGCGCACAATCGCAGGAATATGCTGGTTTCAACCTGTTGTTAGGCACAACTGACCAGTTGTGGCATTTCAACTCCCATGAGGCTAAGCCGCGCCAACTGACAGAAGGCGTTTACGGCCTGTCCAATGCGGGACTCGATACGCCGTGGCCAAAGTTGCTCAAAGCCAGGGCGGCACTGTCGCAGACCCTGAACGATCCCCGACCGGCAAACCTGCTCGCCCTACTGAGCGATCCGGCGCCGGCGTCCCTTGTCGAACTGCCGGACACTGGCGTCGGGTTGGCGACAGAGAGCCTGTTATCGAGCGTGTTTATTGCCAGCCCGAGCTATGGCACTCGGGCCAGTACCGCGCTGATCGTCAATGCCGATGGCACGCGGCATCTGCTGGAGCGCAGTTTCGGGCCTTATGGCGGGCATCTGGGAGAGGTGGAACTGAAGATCTGAACGGGAGCCGTGGCGCTCCCACAACGCTCAGTGCTTGACCACCGGATTGGCCATCCGCGCCAGTCCGAGGTTCTTCAGCGCCAGTTGCAAGGTACTGTGGATAACTTGCGGGTTGTCGATAGTCATCACCTGGGCCAGTAACTCTTGCGATTTGCTCAGGCTGATCTGACGCAGCATCCACTTCACTTTCGGCAAGTTGGTGGCGTTCATCGACAGACTGTCGAAGCCCATCGCCATCAACAGCACCGCCGCCGCCGGATCACCGGCCATTTCACCGCAGATGCTCACCGGCTTGCCTTCGGCGTGGGCATCACGCACCACGTTCTGCAAAGCCTGCAACACCGCCGGGTGCATATAGTCATACAGGTCGGCAACCCGTGGGTTGTTACGGTCGACGGCCAGCAGATACTGGGTCAGGTCGTTGGAACCGACCGAGAGGAAGTCGACCTGCCGGGCCAGCTCACGGGTCTGGTACACCGCCGCCGGAATCTCGACCATTACCCCCACCGGCGGCATCGGTACATCGGTGCCTTCGTCGCGGACTTCGCCCCAGGCCCGGTGAATCAGGTGCAACGCTTCTTCCACTTCATGGGTGCCGGAAATCATCGGCAGCAGGATCCGCAGGTTGTTCAGGCCTTCGCTGGCCTTGAGCATCGCCCGGGTCTGCACCAGGAAGATTTCCGGGTGGTCGAGGGTCACGCGGATACCGCGCCAGCCAAGGAACGGGTTGTCTTCGACAATCGGGAAATACGACAGCGACTTGTCGCCACCGATGTCCAGGCTGCGCATGGTCACCGGCTGGGGATGGAACGCCGAGAGCTGTTCACGATAGATCGCCAACTGTTCCTTTTCGCTCGGGAAGCGCTGGTTGATCATGAACGGCACTTCGGTGCGGTACAGCCCTACACCTTCAGCACCACGTTGTTGCGCACGGGCCACGTCCGCCAACAGGCCGGTGTTGACCCACAATGGCATGCGGTGACCATCAAGGGTCACGCAAGGCAGTTCGCGCAGGGCGTCGAGGCCGCGGGAAAGCTGGCGTTCTTCTTCCACGACGCTGGCGTACTGCTTGCGTAGCAGCTCGCTCGGGTTGGTAAACACCTCGCCGCGTGCGCCATCGACGATCATTTCGATACCGTCGACCTTGGAATACGGCAGGTCCACCAAGCCCATCACCGTCGGGATGCCCATGGCTCGGGCCAGGATCGCGACATGGGAGTTGCCAGAACCGAGAACCGACACCAGGCCCTTGAGCTTGCCTTCCGGCACCTCACCCAGCATGGCCGCCGTCAGTTCTTCGCTGACCATGATGGTGTTGTCCGGATAAACCAATGCCTGCTGGCGTTCCGACTGTAGGTAGGCCAACAGCCGGCGGCCAAGGTCCTTGACGTCCGAAGCTCGCTCGCGCAGGTAGGCGTCGTCCATCAACTCGAAACGGTTGACGTGGTCGGTGACTACTTGACGCAACGCGCCTTGGGCCCACTGGCCGGTCTTGATGATGTTGGTGACTTCACTGCCCAAGGAGGCATCGTCAAGCATCATCAGGTAAACATCGAATAACGCACGCTCTTCCGGACGTAACTGGGTCGCTAGCTTGGCCGACAAGGTACGCATGTCACTGCGCACGCCTTCGATGGCAGTCTTGAACAGCGCCAATTCGGCGTCGATATCGCTGATAGCCTTATCCGGCACCACATCCAGGTCCGCCGGTGGCAGCATGACCACCGCCGTACCCACCGCGGCGCCCGGCGAACCTGGCACACCGATGAACTTGGCTTCCTGGATGCCCTTGCCTTCGCGTCCCAGACCACGGATCGAGCCTGTGGCCTCGGCATGGGCGATCACCCCGGCCAGTTGAGCGCTCATCGTCACCAGGAAGGCTTCTTCACCTTCGTCGAACTGGCGACGCTCTTTCTGCTGGATGACCAGCACGCCCACGACGCGACGGTGGTGAATGATCGGCGCGCCGAGGAAAGAAGCGTAGCGTTCCTCGCCGGTTTCGGCGAAGTAGCGGTAGCGCGGGTGGCCCGCGGCGTTTTCCAGGTTCAGGGGTTCTTCGCGCGTCCCGACCAGACCGACCAGGCCCTCGTTGGGCGCCATGCTGACCTTGCCGATCGAGCGCTTGTTCAAGCCTTCGGTGGCCATCAGCACAAAGCGATTGGTCTCGGGGTCCAGCAGGTAGACCGAACAGACTTGGCTGCCCATGGCCTCTTTGACGCGCAATACAATAATCCCCAACGCCGCCTTGAGATCCTTGGCGGAGTTAACTTCCTGGACGATCTTGCGCAGCGTATTGAGCATGGCTCGGGGTCGAACTCCGTGTCAGTCGCGCGCTAAAAGGCGCGGGGCAAGCTCTTTGAGCGCGCGACGATAAACTTCGCGCTTGAATGTCACCACCTGGCCCAACGGGTACCAATAGCTGACCCAACGCCAGCCATCGAACTCCGGTTTACCGGTCAAATCCATCCGCACTCGCTGCTCGTTGGAGAGCAGGCGCAGGAGAAACCATTTCTGTTTCTGGCCGATGCACAGCGGTTGGCTGTGGGTACGCACCAGGCGTTGCGGCAAACGATAACGCAACCAGCCCCGGGTACAGGCCAGAATTTGCACATCCTCACGTTCCAGGCCGACTTCTTCGTTCAATTCGCGATACAAAGCGTCTTCAGGCGTTTCATCCGGATTGATCCCGCCTTGCGGAAACTGCCATGCCTCTTGATTGATCCGGCGTGCCCACAGGACCTGGCCGGCATCATTCGTCAGAATTATCCCGACATTAGGACGGAAACCATCGGGGTCGATCACGGCAACCACCTCGCAAACGCATGTCGTCGCATTGTTCCACAAAGGTTGTGAAAGCAGCAACGAGCCTTCCTACCTTATGTGCACTCTTGTGAAAAGACCGTATTCTGGTGGCCTTTTACGGGCTTTTCAGCGAGTAACCGCAATGCGTCTGGCTTTATTCGACTTGGACAACACACTTTTGGGCGGCGACAGCGACCACGCTTGGGGCGATTACCTGTGCGAACGGGGGATTCTCGACCCGGTGGCCTACAAGGCACGCAACGACCAGTTCTATCAGGATTACCTGGTCGGCACGCTGGACAACGCCGAGTATCTGAACTTCTGCCTGGAAATCCTCGGCCGCACCGAGATGGCCCAACTGGACGAATGGCATCGCGACTATATGCGCGACTGCATTGAACCCATCGTGCTGCCCAAGGCCCTGGAGCTGCTGGCCCGGCATCGCGATGCCGGTGACAAGCTGGTCATTATCACCGCGACCAACCGTTTCCTGACCGCACCGATTGCCGCGCGCCTGGCCGTCGAGACCTTGATCGCCACCGAATGCGAGATGATCGACGGTCGTTATACTGGCCGCAGCACCGATGTACCGTGCTTTCGCGAAGGCAAGGTAACGCGCTTGAACCGCTGGCTGGAAGAAACCGGGCACAACCTACGCGACAGTTACTTCTACAGTGACTCGATGAATGACCTGCCGCTGCTGGACCAGGTGAGCCATCCGGTGGCGGTGGATCCTGATCCGAACTTGCGGGCCGAAGCCCAGCGGCGCGGCTGGCCGGTCATCAGTCTGCGCGGCTGAAGGCCGCTTCGCGGCGGTGCCGTGTTCCGCGATCAGATCGGTTTGGCGCCCATCAGCGCCGCAATCGCGACAAAACACAGCGCACTGAAGATCGCCAGCGCCAGGGTGAACGTCGCGTTGACGCCCACCTCGCCCCGACGCAGGCGGTTGAGCCGCACCACCAGCCATGCCCAGGCCAGGCAACCGACGGTGTAGAGCACACTGGAACCCAGCAGCCAGGCCTGGCTCAGTGGAATACCACCCAAGTGTACCAACCACCAGCCGCTGATCGGCTGTACCACCAGGCACAGCGCCATCAACCCCCATGCCAGGACCCAGGGCATTCTCAACTGCCGGCCCAGGATCGTCGCATCCCCCGTCCGGCGCCCACGCCATAGCCCGATGGCCACGAACAGGGCACTGCCCAGCAGCAATACCGTGACCACACTGTGAAGCAGTTTCAGGGCCATGAAGGTTTCCATTTCATCTTTTCCTTAAAGCGTTGCCCATCAGCGTAGCATCGGGTTTCAGCCGAGAAACAACTGGTAGGCCGGATTATCACTTTCATCCCAGTATGGATAGCCGATTTCCGCCAGGGCGGCTGGCACCAGATGGCGCTCTTCGGTCGGCACCTGCAAGCCCGCGACCACCCGCCCATCGGCGGCGCCGTGGTTACGGTAGTGGAACATCGAGATGTTCCAGCGCCCGCCCAGCTTGTTGAGGAAGTTGAACAGCGCACCCGGACGCTCCGGAAATTCGAAGCGCAGGACGATTTCATCGCTGACCCGCATCGCATGGCCGCCGACCATATGGCGGATATGCAGCTTGGCCAGCTCGTTGTCGGTCAAATCGAGTACGGGGAAGCCCTGTCCGCTCAGGCTCTCGATCAGGGCGCTGCGCGGATCGTTATCCGGGTGAGTCTGCACGCCGACAAAAATATGCGCTTCGCGCCCGGTGTGATAGCGGTAGTTGAATTCGGTGATCTGGCGCTTGCCGATGGCTTCGCAGAAAGCCTTGAAACTGCCCGGCTGCTCGGGGATGGTCACGGCGATGATCGCTTCCCGGCCTTCGCCCAGCTCGGCGCGCTCGGCAACATGGCGCAGGCGGTCGAAGTTGACGTTGGCCCCGGAGTCGATGGCGACTAGGGTCTGCCCGCTCACCTTGCGCAACTCGACGTATTTCTTGATCCCGGCCACGCCCAGGGCCCCGGCCGGCTCGGTGATCGAGCGGGTGTCGTCGTAGATGTCCTTGATCGCCGCGCAGATTTCGTCGGTGTTGACGGTGATCACTTCGTCGACGTAATCCTTGCAAATATCGAAGGTGTGCTGGCCGATCTGCGCCACTGCCACGCCGTCGGCAAAAATCCCCACCGAAGGCAGCACCACCCGCTCACCGGCGGCCATGGCCTGTTGCAGGCAATTGGAGTCGTCCGGTTCGACACCGATGATCTTGATCTGTGGGCGCAGGTACTTCACATAGGCCGCGATGCCGGCAATCAAACCGCCGCCGCCGACCGGAACGAAGATCGCGTCCAGCGGCCCCGGATGCTGGCGCAAGATTTCCATCGCCACGGTTCCCTGCCCAGCAATGGTGTGCGGATCATCGTAAGGGTGGATGTAAACGTAGCCCTTTTCCTCGACCAGCTTCAGCGAATAGGCCAGCGCTTCCGGGAAGGAGTCACCGTGCAGCACCACCTTGGCGCCTCGGGAACGCACGCCTTCGACCTTGATTTCCGGCGTGGTCTTGGGCATCACAATCGTCGCCTTGACCCCCAATACTTTGGCCGCCAGGGCCAGGCCCTGGGCGTGATTACCGGCTGAGGCGGTGACCACGCCGCGCGCGCGCTCCTGGTCACTGAGCTGGGTCAGCTTGTTGTAGGCCCCGCGAATCTTGAAAGAGAACACCGGCTGCAGGTCTTCGCGCTTGAGCCAGACCTGGTTGCCCAGCCGTTCGGAGAGCTGGCGGGCGGTCTGCAACGGGGTTTCCACGGCAACGTCGTAAACGCGCGTGGTGAGGATCTTCTTGACGTACTGTTCGAGCATCGGAAAGCTTCGCTGACGGGTTGAGCAGGGACCGAGGAGTCTAACTCAGCGCTTGCGACAACGACCACAGAGTTCCCACGGTTTTGATCACCCCTTTGCGAGGCCCAGGCTTATAATGCCGGCCTTTCGCCTACCCTGCCCGTTTTCGGAGCCCGCATGACCCAGGATCAACTCAAACAGGCCGTGGCCCAAGCTGCTGTCGACCTCATCCTTCCCAAGCTGGACGACAAAAGCATCGTCGGCGTGGGCACCGGCTCCACCGCCAACTGTTTTATCGACGCCCTGGCCCAGCATAAAGGCGCCTTCGATGGCGCAGTCGCCAGCTCCGAAGCTACCGCCGTGCGCCTCAAGAGCCACGGGATTGCGGTGTACGAACTCAATACCGTCAGCGATTTGGAGTTCTACGTCGACGGTGCCGACGAAAGCGACGAGCACTTGAACCTGATCAAGGGCGGCGGCGCGGCCCTGACCCGCGAAAAGATCGTCGCGGCCGTGGCCAAGACTTTTATCTGCATCGCCGACGCCAGCAAACTGGTGCCCGTGCTCGGCGCCTTCGCGCTGCCGGTGGAAGTGATTCCGATGGCCCGCAGCCACGTGGCCCGCCAACTGGTGAAGCTGGGCGGCGATCCGGTGTACCGCGAAGGGGTGCTGACCGACAACGGCAACATCATTCTCGATGTGCACAACCTGCAGATCACCCACCCGGTGGAACTGGAGGCGCAGATCAATGCCATTGTCGGCGTGGTCACCAACGGTCTGTTCGCCGCGCGCCCAGCGGACCTGTTGCTGCTGGGCACCCACGAAGGGGTGAAAACCCTGAAGGCCTGAAAACCTTAGCCGTGGTCCGGTGTCTCGGCGCGCAGTGGGAGCTTACTGCGGCGTGCGCTTGAAGACGTAGAACAGGTTCGGCTCGCTGACCATGTACAAGGTCCCGTCCTCGTCCATGGTCACGCCCTCGGCACGCGGGATGGTGTTTTTCAAACCGTTGAAACCGCCGAGCAAGGTCATGAAACTAACTTGCTCTCCCTTCTCGTCCAGCTCCAACAGCAGATGCGAATCCGCCGATAACGCCAGCATATGGCCGGTACGCGGGTCGATTGCCAATGCGGAAAGATTGCGCATGTCCAGTTGATCGCTCGCCAGCTTCTGCTTCTCGCCAAACACCTGGGTGCCGTCGCTTTTCAGGCTGAACAAGGCCGGCGGACGCTCCTCGCCCAACAGTATCCGCTGGTTATGGGAGTCCCAGACCACCGCCTCGAAGGCCTTGTTCTGGTTCTTCGAAGGGCCCAGATCGTAGGGTTGGAAATCCTTGATGTTCAGTTCACGGGTGTTGGCCTCCACCGTGACAATAGTCAGGGTATGCATGCGCTCGTCAACGATCGCCAGGCGCTCACCTTCGAGCACCGTCACGGCTTCGGGATTGTTCCAACCGACCAGCGGAATTTTGCGCAGGACATCGCCTTGCAGGGTCAATTCGACCAGGAAAGGATGCTTGCCCATGACCGAGAACAGTGTCCGAGTACGCGGGTTGTAGCTGACATCGGAAGCTTCGTCATCCTCCATGCCCGGCAGCAGCTTGGCATCGATCACCGCGTGATAGCCCGGCAGCCAGATACTGTCCCTGCGCTCGGCAGGGGCTTCGAAGCGCTCCTTGACCCACAGCACGCCGCGATCGTCCCAGTGCATCGGCACCGCCACGCCTGCCCCGATCACGACCACCAACAACAGCCAGTAATACCAACGCAACGCAAAACGGGACCGAATGGCGGAAGACGAGGCGGGAGACGATGGGGGGGCCATGTAAGGGCTTTTTCCTGTTCTTTGACGTTTGGATAACACGCGGTAGGCAAGACGCAACGACCATCCGGGAAATTATCCAGACTGGATGTGAAAAAAACGGCAAAAGACAGAAAATGAGAGATCAGGTCACACGCAGAACGTGGGAACGATCAAGACCTCTGCGGGAGTTCGGCTTGTCAGCAAAAAGGCGTCGAAGCCGCTGACAGCTCTGTGGGGAACACTACTCAGGAAGTCTGCGCCCACACTAAAGCTCGCGTGTACCGTTGTTTAGCGGACGCTGCTGCTGAAGCTGCTGACGTCCGGCAGTTCCAGTACCAGTTCATCACCGACATGGAGCGCACCGACACCCACCGGCGTGCCCGTCAGGATCACGTCACCGGCCTGCAACGAGAAGCACGCAGCCATGTGCTGAATCATCGGCACGATCGGGTTGAGCATATCGCTGCTGATCCCGTCCTGGCGAACCTGACCATTGATGGTCAGGCGAATACCGATCTCGGTCAGATCAGCAAAAGTGCTGCCGACCACGAAAGGCGAGAGCACGCAGGCGCCGTCGAACGACTTGGCGATTTCCCACGGCAGGCCCTTGGACTTCAGCTCCGCCTGTTTGTCACGCAGGGTCAGGTCCAACGCCGGGGCAAAACCGGAAATCGCGTCGAGCACTTCTTCCTCGCTCGGCTGGGTCGACAGCGGCTTGCCGATCAGGACGGCAATTTCTGCCTCATAGTGCACCGACCCACGATCGGCGGGAATGCTGAAACCGCCCTCGATCGGCACCACACAACTGCCCGGTTTGATGAACAGCAGCGGCTCGCTAGGCACCGGATTATCCAGCTCCTTGGCGTGTTCGGCGTAGTTACGACCGATGCAGACCACCTTGCCGAGAGGAAAGTGAATGCGGGTACCGTCGACATATTGGTGTTGATAGCTCATTGACCGACTCCTGATCTGCTTGATTGTCGTGACGTGAGGTTCAAACCGCGAAAATCTTACCCGGATTCATGATTCCGTTCGGATCGAACACCGCCTTGATCGCCTTCATGTATTCGATTTCGGCCGGCGAACGGCTGTAGGTCAGGTAATCGCGCTTGGTCATGCCCACGCCGTGCTCGGCGGAAATCGAGCCGTTGTACTTCTCGACGGTTTCGAATACCCATTTGTTGACGGTGGCGCACTTGGCGAAGAACTCATCCTTACTCAGGTTTTCCGGCTTGAGGATGTTCAGGTGCAGATTGCCATCGCCGATGTGACCGAACCAGACGATTTCGAAGTCCGGATAGTGTTCGCCGACAATTGCCTCGATTTCCTTGAGGAATCCCGGCACTTTCGACACGGTGACTGAAATGTCGTTCTTGTACGGCGTCCAGTGGGAAATGGTTTCGGAGATGTATTCGCGTAATTTCCAGAGATTGTGCAACTGCTGCTCACTCTGGCTCATCACGCCATCGACTACCCAGCCCTGTTCCACGCAGTGCTCGAAGGTCGCCAGGGCATCGTTGGCCACCTCTTCGCTGGTCGCTTCGAATTCCAGCAACGCATAGAACGGGCAGTCGCTTTCGAACGGCGCCGGCACATCGCCACGAGCGAGGACTTTGGCCAACGCCTTGTCGGAGAAAAACTCGAAGGCGGTCAGATCCAGTTTGCTATGGAAAGCGTGCAGCACCGGCATGATCGAATCGAAATCGGGCGTGCCGAGGACCATACAAGTCAAGTTCTTCGGCGCACGGTCCAGGCGCATGGTCGCCTCGACCACGAAACCCAGGGTACCTTCGGCGCCGATGAACAGTTGGCGCAGATCATAACCGGTAGCGTTCTTGATCAGGTCCTTGTTCAGCTCCAGCACATCGCCCTTGCCGGTGACGACCTTCATGCCAGCCACCCAGTTGCGGGTCATGCCGTAACGAATCACCTTGATCCCGCCGGCATTGGTACCGATATTACCGCCGATCTGGCTGGAGCCCGCCGAGGCGAAGTCCACCGGATAGTACAGGCCGTGCTCTTCGGCCTGGTTCTGCAACTGTTCGGTGACCACACCCGGCTGGCAGACCGCGGTGCGGTCGGTCAGGTTGATGTCGAGAATCTGGTTCATATAGTCGAACGACACGACCACTTCGCCATGGGCGGCCACGGCGGCGGCGGACAACCCCGTGCGCCCGCCTGACGGCACCAGTGCGACACCGTGCCGGTTGGCCCAGCGCACGATGGCCTGGACTTGTTCGATAGTCTTCGGAAACACAATGGCCGTCGGCGCGGGCGCGAAATGCTTGGTCCAATCCTTGCCGTAAGCATTCAGGGAGTCAGCATCGGTCAGCACCTTGCCAGGCTCAACCAGGGTCTTCAGCTCATCAATCAGGGCAGGATTGGTCATCGACAGAACTCTCGAACATTTCATGGTCACCCTGAGAACGCTTCACGTCGCAGAATGAGTGTTTGCGGGTCGCATATGCTAGCATACGCCCCCCGCAGAAGCGTGCTATCAGGCCGATCTGCGGTGCCGGCGATTACGCCGTGGGGTCAGCTCGAGCTGTCCATTTCCCTGCCATTTTTTCTCCGGGACACAGGTTTACGCAGATGAGCAAGACTTCTCTCGATAAGAGCAAGATCAAGTTCCTTCTTCTCGAAGGCGTCCACCAATCCGCAGTCGACGTCCTCAAGGCCGCCGGGTACGTCAATATCGAGTACCACACCAAATCCCTGCCGGATGCCGAGCTGAAGGAAAAGATCGCCGATGCTCACTTCATCGGCATTCGCTCGCGCACCCAACTGACCGAGGAGCTCTTCGATCACGCGAAGAAACTTGTCGCCGTGGGCTGCTTCTGTATCGGCACCAACCAAGTCGATCTCGACGCGGCTCGCGAGCGCGGCATCGCCGTGTTCAACGCGCCGTACTCCAACACCCGCTCCGTTGCCGAGCTGGTGCTGGCCGAAGCGATCCTGTTGCTGCGCGGCATTCCCGAGAAGAACGCTTCCTGCCATCGCGGTGGCTGGATCAAGAGCGCGGCCAATTCCTTTGAGATCCGCGGCAAGAAGCTGGGGATCATCGGTTACGGCTCGATCGGCACGCAGCTATCGGTCCTGGCCGAAGGCCTGGGCATGCAAGTGTTCTTCTACGACACCCTGACCAAGCTGCCGCTGGGCAACGCGACCCAGGTCGCCAGCCTGACCGACCTGCTGGGCATGTCCGATATCGTCACGCTACACGTTCCGGAAACCGCTGAAACCCAGTGGATGATCGGCGAAAAGGAAATCCGCGCCATCAAGAAGGGCGGCATCCTGATCAACGCCGCACGCGGTACCGTGGTCGAGTTGGACGCCTTGGCGAACGCGATCAAGGACCAGCACCTGATCGGCGCGGCTATCGACGTCTTCCCGGTGGAGCCACGCTCCAACGACGACATCTTCGAAAGCCCGCTGCGTGGCCTGGACAACGTGATCCTGACGCCGCACATCGGTGGCTCCACCGCCGAGGCCCAGGCCAATATCGGTCTGGAAGTGGCGGAAAAGCTGGTCAAGTACAGCGACAACGGTACCTCGATATCGTCCGTGAACTTCCCGGAAGTGGCGCTGCCGGCTCACCCTGGCAAGCATCGCCTGTTGCACATCCACGAGAACATTCCGGGAGTGATGAGCGAGATCAACAAGGTCTTCGCGGAAAACGGCATCAACATTTCCGGCCAGTTCCTGCAGACCAACGAGAAGGTCGGTTACGTGGTGATCGACGTCGATGCCGAGTACTCGGACCTGGCGCAACAGAAGCTGCAACACATCAACGGCACCATCCGGTCCCGCGTATTGTTCTAAATGCTCAAGCGCTCATAAAAAAGGAGACCCTCGGGTCTCCTTTTTTATCTGAACAAATCTTACTTGACGTTAACCGTGATGACTTTCGAGGCTACAGTCGGGTTGAACTGCATGTGCAGCTTGTCCCCTGCCACCAATTGCAAGGTGTGCTTGCCCGGAGTGAGGGTCAATTGGGTTTCGGTCTGGGCCTTGCCATAGTGGATCACCGTGTCGGTGGTGGGCACTGGCACGCGGGCGTCTGGCAGCTCTTTTTGGTCGACCAGAAGATGATGATGGCCGGTGCCTGGGGTCTGGTCGGTGGCCGGGGCCAGCTTGAGGCCTTCCATGCCGAATTTCACCGTGAAAGTCTTGTCGACGGTGGCCCCGTCCTTCGGCGACACGATAAAGACTTTGGCCCCCTCCGGGGCGGCGGTGCGCGCAATACCGTCGGCGGCGACGGCGAGCAGGCTAGCACTCGACAAAACAGTGGCTAAAGCGACGCGAGACACTAAAGTTTTCATTCACTTCTCCGGTTTTTTCCACAAAATTTCGTGGTGGTTATGACAACTTCGGGACAAATCGTTGTCCAAATTTGCCAATCAACATAAAGCAAAACGAGCAGCGGTTGCGCATTGCCCGCTCGAAACTATTTAGGAGTGACCATGCGTTTTTTGCCTGGCCTGTTGCTGTTACTGCCCCTGGCAAGCTCTTTCGCCCAAGCTGAGCTGATCGATGACGTCAACGACCGAGGCGAGCTGCGCATTGCCCTGGAAGGTGACATGCGTCCCTTCAGCTTCAACGAAGACGGTCGCCTGACCGGCTTCGAAGTCGAACTGGGCGAACTACTGGCCAGGGAACTGGAGGTCAATCCGTCGTTTATCACCACCGACACCGCCGACCTGCTGCAAGGTGTCGAAAGTGGCAAGTACGACATCGCCATCAACCACATAGCACTGACCCCGGAACTCAAGGAGCGTTTCGACTTCAGCGAGCCTTATAGCTACACCAGCGCCCAGTTGATCGTGCGCAAGGAAGAACAACGACCACCGGCCACACTGCAGCAGTTGAAGGGCCATGCCGTGGGTGTAGCTCAAGGCAGCCAGTTCGTCGAGGCAGCGCGGACAGTCGAAGGGCTGGACCTGCGCAGTTATCCGAACGCCCAGCAGCCGCTCGAGGATCTCGCCGACAAACAGATCGACGCGGCAATCAGCGACCGCTTGCTGATTCCCTTTGCCATTCGCGACAGTCGTCTGCCGGTCAAGGAAGGTCCGTCCGTGGGGCCGACCGTGACCCTATCCATCCCGTTCCAGAAAGGCAACTCGGCGTTCCAGGCCAGTATCGACCGGGCCTTGCAACGGATCAAGGCCGATGGCCGATTGATGGCATTGTCGGAAAAATGGTTCGGAGTGGACGCGAGCGAGCCGCCGAAGCTCTGATGCGTGATCAGCTCTCGTCCAGCAGCGCCAGCGCAGCTACCGCCTCGGGTAGCTCCCCCTCGTTGAATACCTGGACGCCGGATTGCTTCAGCAAGGCTGCGGTGACGCCCTCTCCCGGTACTTTCACACCGCGAAAGGTGCCATCGTAGGTCAGTAGATTGCCGCAGGACGGGCTGTTGGCCTTGAGCACCGCGATCAAGATCCCATGCTGGCGTACCAGCTCCAGTGCCTGCCGGGCGCCGTCAAGAAAGGCCGTGCTGACATCCTCGCCCCCGCTAGTGATGACCCGGCCCAACCCTTCCAGCACCTGCCCGCCCTGCCCACCCGGAATCTCCGCCGCCGCGCGCGGAGTCGGCAGGCCACCGGCGACTTCCGGACACACCGCCACGACCCGGCCCTCGGCCTGCCAGGCCACCAATTGCGCGTAAGGACCGCTGGCACCACCGTCATAGCGGACCCGATGCCCCAGCAGGCAGCGACTGACCAGGATCTTGCGGCGCATCAGAACGGCTCATCGCCGCGACGCCGGAACCAGCCGGTCAGCGACAAACGCTCGCGTGTCGCCGGCAGCACCTCATGGGGCACTTCCCCGGACAAGAAGACCACCAGGCTGCCGCCGGTCGGCTCCACGTCATGTTCCACGCCGCCGTCCAGGTACATCCGCAACTGACCACCCTGCTCCGGCAGCCAGGCTTCGTTCAGATAGATCACCGCCGAAACCATCCGCCGGTCGTCATCGCGAAAGCGATCCACATGCTTGAGATAGAAAGCGGCGGGCGGGTACAGCGCAAAATGGCTCTCGAAATCCTCAAGGCCGAGGAACAGCCCCCGATTCAGTGCTTCGCGCAGGCAATCCATTATCCCCAGATACTGATCGCAAGGCTCTGCCTGGCCGGGCTCCAGCCATTGGATATGGTCGCCGCGGATGCCTTCGCGCACCTGTTGCGCCGGCCCGCGACCGACCGCCGCTGGCGCCAGCTCACCTTCGGCCGCACGTTTACGGCACTCGGCAGCCAACTCCCGGGTCAGATCAGCAGGCAGGAACAGCGTCTGCTGCGACCAGCCGCGTTCGGCCAGGTCGTCGACGATACGTAACAGCAGCGGATGATCAGAGGGTATTTGCATGGCGCGCATAGTATCGACACGCCTGGAAATCCGACAGAGCCACCTGGCGGGACAATACGAATTCTCGACAAGTCCCGCGCTCGTCGGGACAATAGCCGGCTGTAGACAGGAGTCCCTATGCGCCGTTTGCTTTTTTCGCTATTGATGCTCTGCACCTTGCCTGCCTGGGCAGACAGCCACGACCAGTTGTACAAGGTCGCCGGTTGGCCAGAACAACGCGCGCATTTCAACGATGCTCTGGGCGCCGCCCAGCAAAAGTATCGCAACAGTTTGCCACCAGCCGTCTATCAGGCACTGGTCAACAACAGCAATCAGCGCTTTGCGCCACAGGCCATGGACCAGCGGGCCGAGGCCCGGTTGCGCCAGAACCTGAACAATCCTCAGCCAGCCCTGACGTTCTTCCAGTCACCACTGGGACGCAAGATCGTCGCGGCGGAATTGTTGGCCACCCGCCCTGACCAACTGGCGAAGAATGCCCAGGGCCTGCCGCATATCGAAGCCAGCGCGACCCGCCGACTGCTGATCAACCACTTGGCCAATGCCCTGCCGGCCCGCGAAGCCGGTGCCGAAGTCAGCCTCGCCATCGCGGGCGTCGCCGCCGACAGCCTGAGTTCGATGATTCCCGGCCTGTTGGGCGCGGGCGCGGCCCAGGGCCTGCTCAATGGCCAGCGCGAGCGCCTGATACAGCAGATCGGCAACGACTTGGACAACACCCTGCTCTATGTCTATCGCGACCTGTCCGACCCGGAACTGGAAGAGTTCTCGACCTTTGCCGAATCGGCCGAAGGCAGGGCCTACTATCAGGCCGCCCTGGCGGCAATCCGCGCCGGACTGGCGGTCGGACAGAACCCGGCGCCCACGCAGCCTGCACAGTGACATTTGGCAAGTCCGTGACGATCCGCGAGCTGTGCGACTACCCACTTAGCGGTGCTGACCCTGGATAATCGGCGCTTGAGACAGTTATTGGGCAAACGCCGATGCCTGGAGTTATCCCATTCGACAATCCGGGCGTAATATGACTGCTTGGGCGCCATCCGTGCAGTAGGCTCACCTCCCCTCAGGAGACTACTTATGTACAGGATCCACCTCGCTACCGCTGCGGACATCGAAGGCATCGCCCAACTGCTCCAGGCCAACTCGCCCTCCCAGGGCGGATCGCTGACCGGGGAGTTCCCGCTCGACAAGGTCAGGCAGATGGCCCTTGGCGCCGCCCCCGTGGTGGTTGCCTCCCGCGACGACACAATCGTTGGCGTGCTGTTCAGCGCGGCGAAGGACATACACCCCGCCCCGCCATCGATCCAGGCCATGCTACGCGCGTGGCCGGGCACGCCCGACGCCTACGTGTATGGCCCCGCCTGTATTGCCACCACGGAAAGAGGCCAGGGCCTCCTGCCCCGACTCTACGCGCAACTGCAGCAGCATTATCCGGGTCGGGAAGCGATTCTTTTCATCCGCCGGGACAACGACGCCTCGCTGCGAGCCCATGAACGCCTGGGCATGCGCGAAGTTGCCGGTTTCATCTTGGAAGGTGACGAGTACGCCGTGCTCAGTGACGGACCGGCGACAGCGCTCTCGCCTTCAGTTTCGTCAACAACGGCAGACTGAGCGCGCAGGCAAAGCCGTCAGCGGGGCAGTGACCAATACCCGGATACACATCCAGAGGAACGCACCCATGACATTATCGATGACATCGAAACACCGTTGATGACTGACGCCCAGTCCTTGATCGTTGACACGGACTGTTCAACGATTGTCGTTTGCACAGGAGTTTCACTTGAACACGGTACCTCGCAGCCTCTCTTTACCGGCCCGTCACGGCCTGCTCCTCGCGCTTCTGCTGCTGAGCGGCTGCCTGCCTGGACCGGACTCTAGCTTGCTCAATCCGCAAGCGGCCAAGATCGAGTCACTTGCCAGCCGCTTCGAAACCCCGGAATACAACGCACAACGCGCACTGGCACGGGTCAAGGCGTCGACACTTTATGCACTGGGCGGCACTGGTAGAGGCGTCAGCGTAGCCATCATCGACTCAGGCCTCAATACCGAACTCGCCGAATTCAAGGGCCGCCTGGACACATCCGGCCACGATTATGTGCGCAATCTGCCTGAACTGATCGATCCCCACGGCCATGGTACCCAGATGGCCGGCATTGTCGCCGCCAACCGCGATGGCCAAGGTATGCACGGCATCGCCTTCGATGCCAAGCTGATCGCCATGCGCATTGGCGACAACAACGAACCGTTCTTTTTTGACGAGCAGATCGCCCACGCCTGGAAAGACAGCTTCGCCGCCGGGGCGCGAATCCTCAGTAACTCGTGGGCCAATGCTATTCCCGTCACGCAAATCACCGAAGCACGTTACAAACAGGTGATGGGCGATTCCTTGCTGGTCGCTCGCCAGTTGGTGGCCGACGGCGCCGTGTTTGTTTTTCCCACGGGCAATGAACTACGCCGCGAACCCTTGGCCGAACCCGGCCTGCCCCTGGCCTTGCCAAAGCTGGAAAGAGGCTGGATCGCTGTGGTGGCGTTGAGCAATGACGGCACAGTCATCAATCAGAAGTCCAACTATTGTGGCGTGGCCGAACGCTGGTGCATCGCGGTGCCGGGCGGGGATGGGGGCGTCGGCAAAGGTTTACTCACCACCAACGCCAAGGGTGGCTACACGGAAACGGCCGGGACTTCGCCTGCCGTGGCACTGGTCAGCGGTGCGCTCGCCGCCTTGCAGAGCCGTTTTCCCGAACTCGCGCCCCAGCAACTGCGTGAGGTGTTGCTCGATAGCGCCAACAACAGCGGCGTTTATGCCAAGGGCGAAGCCTACGGGCGTGGCCTGATGGATTTGGCGGCAGCAGCGCAACTGGCGGGCGAACGGGTGAAGAACCAGCCGGTAAATCTTGTCCAGCGGTAACGGGGGGTGTTAGCAAAAACTGCTATGGGTATCGGAGTTCTCGCTGCCCCAAATATTCATCAAGTCGTGAGGCAAGGTACTCGCGCGCTTTCGTGGTGTGAATATCGGAAAGCTCGCCAGCCCGTTTCGAATCGCCTTCGGCAATTGCATTGGCGATTGCCGCATGTTCGTCCCAGATTGACTGACGCTGGGAGGCAGAAGATTGCAGCACGGTCCCCATCGCCCGACGAAGATGCACCCAATAGACCTGGGCACTCTCGGCTATAAGCGGATTTCCCGAAGCCGCATAGATGTCGTGATGAAATGCCACATCAGCATCGATCATTGCCTTGAGATCTTTACCCTGGGCAACGCGCCGACCGTTTTCAATGATGTTGGGGTCCATTCGGTGACGTCTTTCAGCCGCCATTTTGGCCGCCAAACTATCCAGAGCCCCTCTTATCAAATACAGGTTACTGATAGAGGCAACGGTCAATGGCGTGACTAACACTCCTTTGCCCGGAGCATCCTGAACCAAGCCATCCTTTTTTAGCAGACGAATGGCTTGGAGGACGGGGGATCGGGAAACGTGCATTTGTTCGGCGATCTCTTCCTGGGTAAATCGAACACCAGGAGCCATAGTGCCATCACTGATCGCGTCTACAAGCGCTTTGTAGACCTCATCAACATAGTCCGGGCGCGCTTGAACTCTCTGCAGCTTTTTGGTCATGACGTTCAGGGATGCCTTCGTTGGCTTGATTGCGATGGGCATTGTCCACGTTCTCCAAAATGATTCCAACGGGGCGGCTTGACAATCTTGGGACCCAGGCCAAGAATGCCATATCTGTATACAGAACACAGTATATATAATAGAGCGACAAAATAGGATTTCCACTGAGCGTGTTCCACGACAAAGATCCGTGCCTGGCTTTGCCGGAAAGCAGGCGGGTAGCGGTTGTTGGTCATGGCTCGCAGCGATGACGTGGAGCCAGCCATCCGCGAGGATGTTCGCTTTGCTGAACGAGGCTTATAACTAACTGATTGATGAGGAAATAACCTACCCGCAGAGCTAAGCAAAATAGCGCTGTTGTATTCAAAAAATCTGTATACAGAGTTCCGTAGCCTGAAATCCAACGATAAAACAAGAACGGAGACATGGTCATGACCGAGAAATTCGAACAGCACCAAGCCCAACAATCGAGCGGCGCGGGCGCATCCATTGCCAAGAAACTCGTCGCTTACGGCGGCTATCACACCAATCACGTTCCGGGTCATGACCCGGAATTGACCGAAACTGGCCCCGGCACTCCGATGGGAGAATATCTGCGTCGTTTCTGGCACCCGGTCTGTATGGCGCTGGAGCTGACAGATACTCCTCGCTTCCTGAAAATCATGGGTGAAGAATTAGTTGCCTTCCGCGATGGCAGCGGCCAGATCGGTCTTCTGCATGCCCACTGTTGCCATCGGGGAGCGTCGTTGGAATATGGCGCTATCCAAGAGCGCGGCATCAAGTGTTGCTACCACGGTATGGTGTTTGACGTGGACGGCGCCTGTTTGCACGTGCCTTTCCCGGTCGGTGAGGAAAAAGAGGCGCAAAGATACGCCTGCTCAATACGCCAGGGTGCGTACAAGGCGTTCGAGCGACATGGCCTGGTCTTCGCGTACATGGGGCCTCCAGAGGAGGAGCCGCCGTTCCCCGAGTGGGAGGAGAACTTCACCGTCGCTGAAGGGGATGAGCTGGTTCCTTATAGCAACTTTCAGCATTGCAATTGGGTGCAAGTCCAAGACAACGCGGCAGATAATTTCCACCCCACCGCCTTGCACTCAGCCAAAAACGTGGTGAACAAAAATTTCCAGGGCACCACCTTCGATGAGGTCGGCGCGGCGTCCATGGAAGTGGCGCCTGACATGCAGTTCATACCCGTGCATCAAGGCCGCAGTCTTGCCTGTGCCGGTGCACGGCGGGTTAACGACGACAAGATGTTCCTGCGCATCCAGCATCAGGTACTGCCCAATCTGAGTTTGCATGCGTATACCTCCGAAGATGGCTCGGCGAAGAAGCTCTTCAGTCGATTCCACATTGTCCGGTGGACTGTGCCGGTCGACGACGAGAACAGCAAAATGTTGGGTTGGCGGGTGATGGGGCCAGGTATCGATACGCGTGGCATCGGTGATAAGAGCAAGGTGGGTTATGAGACCATCGACTTTCTTGAAGGACAAGTAGCGATGCGCAGACCTGAGCGCTTCGGCAAATACAAGCTTGAAGACCTTCCTCCGATTCCACCGAATCACCGCGAACGCGAGATCTACAAGAACGCTCAATACGCGCCTGGCGACTACGAGGCGATCATTTCCCAACGACCTATCGCTATACACAAACTCGAAAATCCCACCAAGTTCGATGCCGGTGTCTATGCATTTCGCAAAATGCTCCGTGACGCTGTTCGCGGAACCAATCCAGCGGCAGGTGCGCAGAGTTTCGCCGAATGGTTGCGCGCAATGAATGGAGCGCCCAATAGCTATTGCACAGGTAACGTTTTTGCGATGCCAATTGCCGACACCGTGGAACAGGAAGTTGCCAACCGCCGCCGATTAGCCAAAGAGACCGTGGCGATTCTTACCGAGGCCGATCCATTGAGAGGGCAGGAGCGGGCTACATTCGTCAAAGAGCGGCTTGAACAACTTGAGCAGAGCTTCAAAAAATAACAAAAAGTCCACATCAACTGTCGAGATAGGCCTTATCTCGGCAGTTGTCAGCGCAATGCCGAGGTGAGGTATGAACTCAATTGTTGATAACACCGCCGCAATGCATCTGGAGCTGATAGTCAAACAAATCAGGCTGGAAGCCAGCGGAGTAAACTCCTACGAATTCGTCTCTGCGGACGGTTCAAATTTGCCTCCATTCACTGCCGGCGCGCACATTGATGTTCACGTCGGTCCTGGCGTTATTCGTCAATATTCGCTGTGCAACTCTCCATCGGAGCGCCATCGCTACATGATTGCGGTGTTGAAGGATCCCAACGGTCGCGGTGGATCAGCGGCTGTTCATGAAACCATCAAGGTAGGCGATAAAGTGCGCGTCAGCGTGCCTAGGAATAATTTCGAGTTGCATCCAGGCTCTGGCAAAGTCGTGCTTCTAGCCGGCGGCATCGGGGTGACACCGATGAAGTCGATGGCCCATCAGTTGGAGGCGCAAAACATTGACTACGAAATGCATTACTGCGCAAAAGGACCGGAATACGCGGCGTTTCAAGCAGAGCTCGAAGGGTTGGCAAAATCTGGCCGCATCAGTTTCCATTTCGATGGCGGGGATCCTCGCAATAAGCTGGATATCCCTTCGATCCTGAAGCGTCCCGAGGGTGCATACGAGCTTTACTACTGTGGGCCAGCGGGCTTTATGCAGGCCTGCAAGGAGGCATCGGCGCACTGGCCTGGCGGATCGGTACATTTCGAACATTTCAAGGCGCCGATCAAGCAGGAAATTGACGAGTGTTCGATTGCCGGCGGATTCATCGCCGAGATCGCCAGCACGGGTGAGAAATTGCAAGTAGGTCCCGGCCAGAGCCTGGCAGAGGCGCTGAACACCGCTGGCTACCCCGTGGAAACATCCTGCCAATCCGGGTTGTGCGGAACCTGCAAGGTGCGCTACCTGGCGGGTGAAGTCGACCATCAGGACTTTATACTCGATGACAGCGAGCGGCCTGATTTTCTGACTTGCTGTGTATCCCGTGCGGCGAGCGGTACTCTACTACTCGATCTCTGAATAACCGTCACAAGTGTGCGGCTGACAGCGCCGGAAAATAAGAAGCCCTCTGCAAAGAGGGCTTCTGGCGACTATTTGTAAGTGAGCAATTTTTTCGGCACCAGAAACACCAGCAAACAGCCGCCAACCAGCACGACCGAGAGCATAATGATTCCCGCGCTGGTGTTGTGTGTCGCCGCGTTGATTGTGCCCATGATAAAGGGACTGATAAAGCCCGAGGCACTCCCTATGGAGTTAGCCAATGCAATGCCTGTAGCAGCGGCGGCGCCGGTCAGGATAGCAGGCGGTAATGTCCAGAACTGCGAGATCGTGGTCATTACGCCCATTGTCGCCAGACACAACGCGGGAAGGCTGATCAGGATATCTGATTGGAACGAAGCACTGATCAGGAAACCCACCGCCGCGAGTACTCCAGGTACAGCGAGGTGCCAGCGGCGCTCTTTCAAACGATCCGAACTCCTGCCTACCAGTATCATGCTGACCACCGCGCACGCATAGGGGATCGCGGTCAGCAGTCCCAAATGCATTGAATCGGTGACGCCGGAGGCCTGAATAAGCGTGGGAAGCCAGAAACTGACGCCATACAGCCCCATGGTGAAGAACAGATAGATAAAGCTCAACAGCCATATCTTAGGGTCTTTGAGTCCGTCCATCATCCGATGAAGAGGTTTGCCGCTAGATTCCTTGTTGATATTGTGGCTGAGAACCTTCTTCTCCTCTTCGTCTAACCAACGTGCGTCTTCAATTCTATCCGTCAGATAAAAGTAGGCAAAGACGCCGACGATAATGGTCGGCAGCCCTTCCAGTATGAACAGCCACTGCCAGCCAGCGAGGTTCTGTACTCCGCTCAGGGAATGCATGATCCAACCGGAAAGCGGCGCACCTATTACACCGGACATTGGAATCGCCGCCATGAACAGCGCAGTGACTTTGGCGCCCCTGGATGAAGGGAACCATTGGGAGATGTAAAGCAGAATAGCTGGGAAGAATCCGGCTTCAGCCACTCCCAGTAAAAAACGCATGACGTAGAACTGTGTGGGTGTGCTGACGAACATCATGGCTGCGGAGATCACACCCCAAGTCACCATGATCCTGGCGAGCCAGCGTCGGGCTCCTACCTTATACATGATGATATTGCTTGGAATTTCAAAGGCAAAGTAGCCAATAAAAAACATGCCGGCGCCGAGGCCATAAACGGCATCGCTCCAAGCCAGGTGTTGAGCCATTTGTAGCTTGGCAAAACTTACATTGATACGGTTGAGGTAGGAGCATACATAGCAGAGAAACAAGAACGGAATGAGTCGCAGCATCACCTTTCTATAGACCAGGTCTTGCGCATTAATCAGTGTTCCTGTCAGTGGCTGAGCACGGTCGGCAATGGTAGTCATGAGGACGCCTCCAAGCATTGTTAAATTTATAAGGCTCGCGTCTCACCCCTTGCCCAGTATTGAAGCCTCGCAAGAGGTGTCGTGTTTTATCGAAAACTCACATCAAGCATTCTTTCAATCCAGCATGTCTGGCTGGGTTTGCAGCAGTTGCCCCCAGATAGGTTGGAAGTGCAGCCAGCCGATGTAATCGCTGCCGACGTTTTCGCGACTGAAGCGGGCGCGCTCGTCAGTCACTAGTTTTGGCTTGATACCTGTCGCCGCAACCATCAGTTGCTGCTGGCAGCAACGCTCAAGCGCGATAAACCAAAATGCGGCGCTTTCGATGCTGTGACTGCTCGCCGTGAGTAGGCCGTGGTTTTGATGCAAGATGGCTTTGTGTTTGCCGAACAGCGAGGCGATGGATTTGCCCGAATCGGTCTTGACCGCGACGGCACCAGCCTCGGCGGTAATCACCAACTGATCCTCAAAAAAAGCCGCGGCATCCTGAGTGATAGGCTCCAAAGGCAAGCCGGTGCTGGCCCAGGCACCGCCATGAACGGTATGGGCATGACACATCGCAACGATGTGCGGGTGAGCCTCGTGGACATTGGCATGCAGCACGAAACCGGCGCGGTTGATGGCGTAGTCGCCTTCGACAATTTTGCCACTGTGGTCGGCCAGAATCAGGTTTGACACCTTGACCTGCGAGAAGTGGACGCACATCGGATTAGTCCAGTACAACTCCGGAAACTCGGGGTCTCGAACCGTCAGGTGACCCGCAAAACCATAGTCAAAGCCTTGCAGGGCAAAAGCGCGGCAGGCGGCTACCAGACGCTCTTTCAAATGCCTGCGTTGCTCGGCATGGGTTTCGAATTCAGGCACTTGCGGATAGATCAAGCCCTCTTGCTCGGGCTGATAAATAGAGATTCTGTTGTTGGATTTAGTGAGTGTGTTATCCGCAGGTTTAACGCTGATATTCATAGGGGCAACCTTCGTAGTTCGATTGAGGTTGTACCTTCACAAACCTTGCAAACGGCGACAAACGATGCTATTTCACTGTGCTGTGAAATAATTTCACAGGATAACAATAATGAGTAACCGACCCAGTCTGGTAGCACTGAGAGCGTTTGAAGCTGCTGCGCGACACGGTAATTTCAGCGTTGCAGCCGCTGAGCTGCACCAGACTCCATCTGCTGTCAGTCACCAAATCAAAAGCTTGGAAAACTTTTTCGGTTTTGCTCTTTTCATCCGTCACAGTCGGCATTTGGAACTCAACAATCAGGGCCAGCGATTATTCAATGTCATCAAGCCGGCTTTTGATGCGGTCGATCAGATCTGCACTGAACTTCGACCTTTTGCCGAAACGGAGAAGCTGTCCGTCCATTGCTCTCCCAGTTTTGCCAGCAAATGGCTCGGACCACGGCTGACCGATTTTTTCGGCAAATACCCCCAATTCACACTTCAGCTCTCATCCAGTGCCGCACCCATAGATTTGCACAAGCACCCTGAATTGGACATGGTGATTGCCTATGGAACGGCGCTAAAAAGCTCCGATACCTGCGTGCAAAGTTTGGGATTAGAAGAGTGTTGCCCGCTAGGGGCGCCACTGCTACTGGGCGGCAGAATGGAAATCAGTTTCAGCGAGCTGGACTCCATTCCACTGATAGAATCGCAACTCAACCCGCTTTCCTGGCAAGACTTCTTTCGTCGGCATGGACGGTCTTCGCCCGAAATCATGCATCGCCCTTCATTTGACCGGGGTGCGCTGGCCTTGGCCGCCGCTGTCGATGGCCTGGGCCTCGCGCTTGAAAGTGTGCGTTTCTCTGAGCAAGAACTGGCGGATGGCAGGCTAGTCAGATATCTCGTTGAAGATTGCACTTCTGTGATGCATGAAATGCACTTTCTCTGCTATCGACATACGCAGAGAAATTCAGCAAAGATCGTAGCCTTTCGTGATTGGCTAACGGATGCCTGCAGTCGATAAGTTTGAGTGATCTCATCGGTACTTAACTGTTGTCGCGGTCGTGCGCCCCGACTAAAAAGCCGCCCGAAGGCGGCTTTCTCTTCAACCAGTCAAGCAAGCGATGCTTACAGCTTCGGACCCGCCATCTTGATTGCGTCGCTTACGTCGAACTTCTTGAAGTTCTCGATAAACAGACCGGCCAGCGCTTTCGCCGCTTCGTCATAGGCGGCTTTGTCCGCCCAGGTGTTGCGAGGGTTCAACAAGCCGGTCTCGACGCCCGGTACAGCCAACGGCACGTCCAGGTTGATGGTGTCCAGATGCTCGGTTTCAACGCCGATCAGCGCGCCGCTCTGGATAGCGGCAATCACGCTACGGGTGGTCGGAATATTGAAACGCTTGCCCACACCGTAGCCACCACCGGTCCAGCCAGTGTTGACCAGATAGACCTTGGAGCCGAAACCACGGATGCGCTTGATCAGCAGTTCCGCGTATTCGCCAGCCGGACGTGGGAAGAACGGTGCGCCGAAGCAGGTGGAGAAGGTCGATTTGATGCCGGCGCCCGACCCCATTTCAGTCGAGCCCACCAGTGCGGTGTAGCCGGACAGGAAGTGGTAAGCGGCCTGTTCTTCGCTGAGGATCGACACCGGTGGCAGTACGCCAGTCAGATCGCAGGTCAGGAAGATCACGGCGTTTGGCTCGCCACCGAGGTTTTTCGGCGCACGTTTTTCGATCAGTTCACGCGGGTAGGCCGCACGGCTGTTCTGGGTCAGGCTGTCGTCGGCGTAGTCGGCCTTCTTGTTGGCATCGAGCACGACGTTTTCCAGCACGGCGCCATGCTGGATGGCTTTCCAGATCACCGGCTCGTTCTTCTCCGACAGGTCGATGCACTTGGCATAGCAACCACCTTCGATGTTGAACACCACGCCCACGCCCCAGCCGTGTTCGTCGTCGCCGATCAGGTAGCGGCTTTCATCAGCCGACAGGGTGGTCTTGCCGGTGCCCGACAGACCGAAGAACAAGGTCACGTCGCCCTCTTCGCCCATGTTGGCCGCGCAGTGCATCGGCAGCACGTCAGCAGCCGGCAGCAGGAAGTTCTGCACCGAGAACAGGGCTTTTTTCATCTCACCGGCGTAACGCATGCCGGCGATCAGGACTTTCTTGGCCGCGAAGTTGATGATCACGGTGCCGTCGGAGTGAGTGCTATCACGCTCTGGCACGCACTCGAAACCTGGAACGTTGAGGATCTGCCACTCATCCTTGCCACCGGCGTTGTACTGGCCCGCTTCAGGGTTGATGAACAGGCAACGACCGAACAGGTTGTGCCAGGCGGTACCGGTGGTCATCTTGACCGGCAGGTAGTGCGCAGGGTCGGAACCTACATGCACGTGGGAAACAAAACGCTCGCGCTCGCCGATAAAGGCTGTGACACGGTTCCACAGGGCGTCGAACTTGTCGGCTGGGAACTTGCGGTTGATCGGGCCCCAGGCAATGGCGTCCTGGGTGGAAGGCTCTTCTACGATGAAACGGTCTACCGGCGAACGACCGGTGCGGTGACCGGTCCGCACGACCAGCGCGCCGGTATCGGCGAGTTCGCCTTCACCGCGAGCCAGGGCTTCCTTGACCAGATCATCGACACTCAGATCGGTGTACACGGCATTGTTTGCTTGCGTCATGAGATTCCCCGTCGGCCAGTGGCCGAGTGCTCCAAACGTTTTGTAGTAGAAAGTCATGCACTACTACCGCGAAAAAAGTGGGCGGGATTATGCCAGAAAAGCCCAAAAAGAGTAGGGTCCTCCTGTCAGAACGCCTATTTTCCGGCGTTTGACAGGGAACTTACCTGTGCTGAAGCGTTTTAGTGACGAGTATCTGACGGAGTGTCGACCCCAGCGCCGGCAAACAACTGGGCAATATCGGCTGCATCGAACAGATAACGCTGGTTGCAAAACTGGCAATCGATCTCCACCACACCGCCGCGCTCGATCACCAGCTCCTGGGCATCTTCCAGCCCCAGGCTGACCAGTGCGGTGCCCGAGCGCTCGCGCGAGCAACTGCAGCGGAAGCTCAGCGGCTGAATGTCGAACAGGCGCACCGCTTCTTCGTGGTAGAGGCGATGCAGCACGGTTTCATTGTCGAGGCCGAGCAGTTCTTCGGCGGTCAGGGTGGTGGCCAGGGCGGTGATGTGCTGCCAACTGGCGGCGCGCTCTTCTTCGTCCTTGAGGCGGTCGGCCGGCAATTGCTGCAACAGCAGGCCACGGGCACGCTGGCCGTCGGCGTTGAGCCAGAAGCGGGTGCCGACCTGTTGGGACATGACGAAGTAGTTGGTGAAGCACTCCGACAAGGTGGCACCGTCGAGGTCGACGATACCCTGGTAGCGCTGGCCCTGGATCGGGTCGACGGTCAGGGCCAGGACGCCATTGGGCATCAGGTCGGCCAGGCTGGCGCCAGGGGCGACCTGGTCCGCTTCGTAGCGTGCCAGACCACGGATTTCGCGCTCGCTGGAACACTCGACCATCAGCAGCGGTACCGCGCCTTCGGAACGGGCCTGGAGAATCAGCAGGCCATCGAACTTCAAGGTGCCGACCAGCAGGGCGGCAGCGGCCATCAGTTCGCCGAGCAACTGGGCAACCGGTTCGGGATAGGGGTGTTTGGCCAGGACTTCGGCGTAGCTGCGCTCCAGAGACACCAGTTCGCCACGGGTGTCGCTGTCATCGAAGATGAAGCGCTGGGTGTAATCGGTGTCCGGTAGATCTGACATAAGGTTCAATTCTAGAAGTAGGAATAAGAGTGTTCGGCTCAGGAAATATGAGCATTTTATGAACAAACAGGGTTCGAACCAAGCAACATGGGGGCAAATGTCGGCTAGTCAAGGACATGCCGTCCCTTAGCCTACAGCGCAAGAGCGGTGATCAGTCGGCGCCGCTGCCGCGGAACTTGAACAGATCCCGTCGCTGCTTCTTGGTCGGCTTGCCATCGGTGGTCAGCCCCAGGGCGCCGGCCTTGCGCTGGGCCGCGGCGGCTTCGCGCCGGACGATGCTGGCTTCGGTTTCGGCGTAGAGCGCTTGCGCCTCTGGCGCGCCACGCCGCACCACCGACAGCGCCCGCACCACCACGGTACGCTCCTCGAAGCCGACGCGAATCAGCAACTCATCGCCCACATGCGGCTCCTTGGACGGCTTGCAGCGCTCGCCACGACAATGCACCTTGCCGCTTTCGATCGCCTCCTTGGCCAAGGCACGGGTCTTGTAGAAGCGCGCTGCCCATAACCACTTGTCGAGCCGAACCTTGTCGTCCGCTTCCGGTTTCTGCGCCACGGGGATTCCTCAAACTGAAATATTACTGAACTGTACTACCCCTGCCATCGAAGCTGAATGTCCCCGGCTAAAATGCTGGATATCAGGGCTGATTTCACGACCTGAAACAAGTCACACAAATATCTGTCGCCATTTACCCATTATTCTGCGTGAATACCGCGATTATGGCTGCCTCCACGGCCAGAGCGGACCTCTCACTGGTTGAGCATTTTGAAGACATTTGACCATTTAGCTGTTGTCGGTCTACGCGAGTGGGTGGCGCTCCCGGACCTGGGAGTCTCGGGCCTACGGGCGAAGATCGACACGGGTGCCAGTACTTCCAGCCTGCATGCCACCGAGATCGAACCATTCGAGCGCGACGGGGCGAAATGGGTGCGTTTCACCGCCCACTTGGGCAGCGTGGTGCAATTGCGCCACCGGCGCTGCGAGGCACCGTTGCTGGCGATGAAGACCATTAAAAGCTCCAACGGTCACGCCCAGGTGCGCTATGTGATCGCCACCACCCTGGCCCTGGGCGACCGGGTGTGGCAAGTGCAGTTTACCCTCGCCTGCCGCAAGGCCATGCGTTATCGCCTGTTGCTCGGTTCCAAAGCCCTGATCGACGGCCAGTTGGTGGTCAATCCGGGCCAAAAATACGTTCAAGACAAGCCGGCTTTCCCGGTCACTACTACCTCTGTCACAGGTGTTGCATGAAGATCGCCGTGCTGTCGCGTAACCCGCGTCTGTATTCCACTCGTCGCCTGGTCGAGGCCGGAAGCCAACGTGGCCATGAAATGGTAGTGATCGATACCCTGCGCGCCTATATGAACATCGCCAGTCACAAGCCGCAGATCCACTATCGCGGCAAGCCACTGGAAGGCTTCGATGCGGTGATCCCGCGGATCGGCGCCTCGGTGACTTTCTATGGTTGCGCGGTGCTGCGCCAATTCGAAATGATGGGGGTGTTTCCACTCAACGAATCGGTGGCGATTGCCCGTTCACGGGACAAGTTGCGCTCGCTGCAGTTGTTGTCGCGCCGCGGAATCGGCTTGCCGGTCACCGGTTTCGCTCACTCGCCCGACGATATCCCCGATCTGATCGAGATGGTCAATGGTGCCCCGCTGGTGATCAAGGTGCTGGAAGGCACCCAGGGTATCGGCGTAGTGCTGTGCGAAACGGCGACGGCGGCAGAGTCGGTGATCGAAGCCTTCATGGGTTTGAAGCAGAACATCATGGTTCAGGAATACATCAAGGAAGCCGGCGGTGCGGATATTCGCTGCTTCGTGGTCGGCGACAAGGTGATTGCGGCGATGAAGCGCCAGGCCAAGCCCGGTGAGTTCCGCTCTAACCTGCACCGTGGCGGCAGCGCCAGCCTGATCAAGATCACACCGCAAGAGCGCATGACCGCGATACGGGCGGCCAAGGTAATGGGCCTGAGCGTGGCCGGCGTGGATATCCTGCGCTCCAATCACGGGCCGCTGGTGCTGGAGGTGAACTCGTCACCAGGCCTGGAAGGCATCGAAGTCACCACCGGCAAGGACGTGGCGGGAATGATCATTCAACACCTCGAGAAAAATGGCGGACCGAACATGACCCGAACCAAGGGCAAGGGCTGATCATCTTTTCAGTCACGCGATGCGCGGTTATCCCGCCAGGCTAGTGGCCTGTGTGGTGAGTTCCATGAGTCAATTTCGGCGCCACAAGCCCCTGGCCGGCGTTGCTGTTCCTCGCCATAGTCCGCTATGACTCGTCACAGCGCCTTGGCCATGAACTTCTGGCATCCGTACTTGAGCTGACGAACTCACCCTACAGGCCGCTAGACCGCATCGCGCGGCAGCATCAATCCCAACGGCAGGCGAACCCGCGCCTCCAGGCCTCCACCGGAACGGTTGCGCAGCTCGACATTGCCGCCATGCATCGACGCGATCCGCTTGACGATCGCCAGACCCAGGCCAGTGCCCTTACCGCCACGGGCCTTGTCGCCTCGGGTGAACGGATTGAAGATCCCTTCCAACTCGGCCGGGTCGATACCCGCGCCGCGGTCCATGACACTCAACACCACGTAGGGCGCACTGATGTCTCCTGACACATAAGCTGCCACTTCCACGCCTTCTCGAGCATGGTTGAGGGCGTTGCCGATCAGGTTGTTCAACAGTCGCTTCATCGATACCCGCCGCAGGGGGAAGGGCTGGATCGGCTGCAGGCGCATGCGCACCCGTTCCTCATTCTGATTATAGGGCGTCACCACCTCGCGCACGAGATCGCTGAGATCCACTGCTTCCACCGACTCGTCGCGCCCGTCGCGGATGAACGCGAGGAACTGATCGAGGATGGCATCCATGTCCTCGATATCGCGCACCATGTCTTCGCTGAGGTCGCTGTGGCCGCCCATCAACTCCAGGGACAAACGCAAGCGTGTCAACGGCGTGCGCAGGTCGTGGGAAACCCCGGCCAGCATCAGTTCCCGTTCACGCCCCGCCTGCTCGACGTCCTCGGCCATTTGATTGAAGGCACTGTATACCTCGGTCATTTCGCTCGGTGTGTCACTGATGGGCAAGCGCACGCTGCGCCCCTGGCCCAGTTGCCGAGCAGCAAAGACCAGGCGTTTGAGTGGTTGGTTGAGCTGGCTGACGAAGATCCAGGCCGACGCCGTGGACAGCAGGCCGATAGCCAGGAACCAGCCCAGCACACTCCAGATCTTCTGCCCGCGCAGCGGATGCGGGTACAGCGGCACCTTCAACCAGCCAGCGCCCAGGCTCGGCGCCCGCACCCACAAGGCGGGCGGCGCATGCATGCGCAAGCGCACCTCGGTATCGACACCCAGTTCGGCCTGCATCTGGCGCTGGTAGATTTCACTGTACGGCCAGTGCTGCTCGCCTTCCGGCACGCCACCACTGACCACGCGGATCAGGCCGGCCGCGTCGGCGATCTTGTCACGGTCGCCCTCATCCGCAGCCCAGTAGGCTCGCAGAGTCAGGGCCACGCCGTGGCTGTACTGGCGATCCACCAGAACGTCCTCGTTCATCAGCAGGTAGACCAGGGTCAGCGCCTTGGAGAACAACACCACGATGAGCACCAGCCAAAGGGTGCGCGAGAAGAAGCTTTGGGGAAACCAGAGAGGGGTTTTCATAGACAGCCGCTACATACTTTGCAGGAGCGAGCAGCCAGGCTCGCACAATTGCGGATCGCGACTTGCCCAAGCAACTCGCTCCTACAAATTACCGGTCACTTGGTTGCAGCGCCATCCGGCACGAACACGTAACCCACGCCCCAGACGGTCTGGATATAGCGCGGCTTCGATGGATCCGGTTCGATCATACGGCGCAGACGGGAAATCTGCACGTCGATGGAGCGTTCCAGTGCATCCCATTCCCGTCCTCGGGCCAGGTTCATCAGCTTGTCGCGGGTCAGCGGCTCGCGGGCATGCATCACCAGGGCCTTGAGCACGGCGAATTCGCCGGTGGTGAGCATGTGCACCTCCTCGCCCCGTTTGAGTTCGCGGGTGGCAAGGGACAGTTCATAGTCGCCGAAGGTGACACTCTCGTCCTCGCTGCCCGGAGCGCCCGGAACCGGCGCCGCCTGACGCCGCAACACGGCCTTGACCCGCGCCATCAGTTCGTCGGGGTTGAACGGCTTGGCCAGGTAATCGTCGGCACCCAGTTCCAGGCCCTTGATCCGGCTCAGTTCGTCGCCCTTGGCGGTCAGCATGATGATCGGCACCTGGTTGTTCGCTGCGCGCAGGCGACGGCAAGCCGTCAAGCCGTCTTCGCCAGGTAACATCAGGTCGAGGACCACCAGATTGAACACTTCACGCGCCAGCAGACGGTCCATTTGCTCGGTGTTGGCCACCGCGCGGGCACGATAGCCCTTGCTGGTGAAAAAACGCTCCAGCAGGCTACTCAGCCCCGGATCGTCATCCACGATGAGAATTTTTTCGCCTTCAGCAGTTTGTGCAGTGCTGCTCATGGGTTGCTCCTTTGATCTCGGCGCGCATTATGGGGCCAGCGACCGCTATGCGTATCTGGTGCATTGTTAGCAGATTTTTCCTCGACTACCAGCAAACGTTGTTTTATGTCTATACACGCACAATCCCCCTCAAGCTCGGAACGCTGGTTATAATGCCCCGCCTTCTGCGTCAGGCAACGTCTGATCATTGCTGTTGGATGCCATCTTTTTTTCACAGGCTCACAACAATGTGCTGATTTTACGGGTCACAAGGTGCGCCTTTTGATCCCAAACCAGGCTCGCCCGACAAGCCCTGAGGCCCGGCGTGCCTGATTTCATACTTTGTCAGGTGGTTTTATGGACAGCATCAACAGCCGCATCGCCGAAGAACTCGGTGTACGCCCACAACAGGTCGAAGCGGCCGTCGCTCTACTGGATGAAGGTTCTACCGTCCCCTTCATCGCCCGCTACCGAAAAGAAGTGACCGGCAGCTTGGATGACACCCAGTTGCGGCACCTGGAAGAACGCCTGCGCTACCTGCGAGAACTCGATGAACGGCGCATCAGCATCCTTGCCAGCATCGAGGAACAAGGCAAGCTGACCCCTACGCTCGCCCGCGACATCAAGCTCGCCGACACCAAAACCCGCCTCGAAGACTTGTACCTACCCTATAAACAGAAGCGTCGCACCAAGGGCCAGATCGCCCTGGAAGCCGGCCTCGGCGAGCTGGCGGACAGCCTGTTCAACGATCCGTCGCTGACCCCGGAAAACGAAGCCACGCGCTTCGTCAATGCGGAAAAAGGCGTCGCCGACACCAAGGCAGCCCTCGAAGGCGCCAAGTACATCCTGATGGAGCGCTTCGCCGAAGACGCCAACCTGCTGGACAAGCTGCGCAACTATCTCAAGCAGGAGGCCACCCTCAGTGCCCGTGTGATCGCCGGCAAGGAAGAAGAAGGCGCCAAGTTTCGCGACTACTTCGAACACGACGAACCGTTGAAAAGCATGCCGTCGCACCGCGCTCTGGCGATCTTTCGTGGCCGCAACGAAGGCATACTCAGCTCGTCGCTGAAAGTCGGCGACGAGCTGCCCGGCACCCTGCACCCGTGCGAAGGCATGATCGGCCAACAGTTCGGCATTCAGAACCAGAACCGTGCCGCCGATAAATGGCTTGGCGAAGTGGTGCGCTGGACCTGGAAGGTCAAGCTCTACACCCATCTGGAAACCGACCTGCTGGGCGAGTTGCGCGACAGCGCGGAAACCGAGGCGATCAACGTCTTCGCCCACAACCTGCATGATTTGCTGCTGGCCGCCCCGGCCGGCCCGCGCGCGACCCTCGGCCTCGACCCAGGCCTGCGTACCGGCTGCAAAGTCGCCGTGGTGGATACCACCGGCAAGTTGCTGGACCACGCCACGGTCTACCCGCACGTACCGCACAACAAGTGGGACCAGACCCTGGCCGTCCTCGCCGCGCTGTGCGCCAAACACTCGGTGGACCTGATCGCCATCGGCAACGGCACCGCCAGCCGCGAAACCGACAAACTGGCCGCCGAACTGATCAAGAAATACCCAGCCATGAAGATGACCAAGGTCATGGTTTCCGAGGCGGGCGCTTCGGTGTACTCGGCGTCCGAACTGGCCGCCAAGGAATTCCCCGACCTCGATGTCTCGATCCGTGGTGCGGTCTCCATCGCCCGCCGCCTGCAAGACCCACTGGCCGAACTGGTGAAGATCGATCCGAAATCCATCGGTGTCGGTCAGTATCAACACGATGTGTCGCAACTGAAGCTGGCGCGTGGCCTGGATGCAGTGGTGGAAGACTGTGTAAACGCCGTCGGCGTCGACGTGAATACTGCCTCCGTGGCGTTGCTGGCGCGAATCTCCGGTCTGAACGCGACCCTGGCGCAGAACATCGTCAACCATCGCGACGAGAACGGTGCCTTCAAGACCCGTATCGCGCTGAAGAAAGTGGCGCGCCTGGGCGAGAAAACCTTCGAGCAGGCCGCAGGCTTTCTGCGCGTGATGAACGGCGACAATCCGCTGGACTCGTCCGCGGTGCACCCCGAAGCCTATCCGCTGGTCCAGCGCATCGCCGCCGAGACCGACCGTGATATCCGCTCGTTGATCGGCGACGCCAGCTTCCTCAAGCGCCTGGACCCCAAGAAGTTCACCGACGAGACTTTCGGCCTGCCCACCGTCACCGATATTCTCCAGGAACTGGAGAAGCCGGGTCGCGATCCACGCCCCGAATTCAAGACCGCCGAGTTCCAGGACGGTGTCGAGGATCTCAAGGACCTCGAACTGGGGATGATCCTCGAAGGCGTGGTGACCAACGTGACCAATTTCGGGGCCTTCGTCGATATCGGCGTCCACCAGGACGGTCTGGTGCACATTTCGGCGTTGTCCGAGAAGTTCATCAAGGACCCGCGCGAGGCAGTGAAGGCCGGTGACGTGGTCAAGGTGAAAGTCATGGAGGTCGATATCCCGCGCAAACGCGTCGGCCTGTCGATGCGCATGAGCGACACCCCAGGCGAGAAGATCGACGGCGCCCGTGGCTCGCGTCCGGGCTCGGCCCCGCGCCAGTCGCAAAGCCACGCGCCGCGCAAGGAAACCGCAGCCCCGGCACCGAGCAACAATGCCATGGCCTCGCTATTCGCCAATGCCAAACAGTTGAAGAAGCGCTGATGGAAATCCCCGAGGGCCTCACCCAAAGTGCCTTTAGCGAACTGATCGGTTGCCGCCTGCAACGCCTCGACACTGGCGTTGCGCAAGTGGCCCTGTCGCTGACACCACAACTGCGCAATCGCGGCAATGTCCTGCATGGCGGCGCACTGTTCAGCCTGGTGGACATCACCATGGGTCTGGCCTGTTCGGCGACCCATGGCTTCGACCAGCGTAGCGTGACCATCGAATGCAAGATCAACTACATGCGGGCAGTGGCAGACGGCGATGTGCTGTGCATCGCTACGGTCATCCATCCCGGTCGCCGCACCTTGGTGGTCGAGGCAGAGGTACGCCAAGGCGACAAACTCGTCGCCAAGGCACAAGGTACGTTCGCTGTTCTCTAGCTGTCCCGTCTCTATTTGGGTTAATTTCGACACTGCGAATGCGGTGCCGGAATTTTCCGTCGACATTGTGCTCGACTGAGGGACCAAGTATCGGCGTTTTCTGACAGTTATCTGCCAACAACGCCTGTTCTCAACTTCACCCTTGTAGACCGTCTGGCCCACCCCCATATTGAGGCGACTGACGCGTGAAGGAATCCAACTTGAGCGAACTTCTCAACCGCCGCCTGGCTCTGCTCGGCGAACGCGCCCACCTCTCCCTGCTCGAACAGTGCCTGCACGGCATCGAGCGCGAATGCCTGCGCGTCACCGGCGTTGCCCGCCTGGCGCAGACACCGCATCCGGAAGAGCTGGGTGCTGCACTGACCAACGAGCAAATCACCACGGACTACTCCGAGTCGCTGCTGGAGTTCATCACTCCGGCCCTGTCCGACCCGGCCGACAGCCTGGACAGCCTGGACAAGATCCATCGTTTTGCCTACAGCAAACTCGGCAACGAGTACCTGTGGAGCCCGTCGATGCCCTGCCCGCTGCCGGCCGAGGAAGATATTCCGATCGCCTACTACGGCACCTCGAATATCGGCAAGCTCAAGTATGTGTACCGTCAGGGCCTGGCGCTGCGCTACGGCAAGACCATGCAGTGCATTGCCGGGATCCATTACAACTTTTCGCTGCCGGAAAAACTTTGGCCGGTGCTCAAGCAAGCTGAAGGTTTCGTCGGCACGGACCGCGACTATCAGTCACAGGCCTATATCGCGCTGATCCGCAACTTTCGCCGCTACAGCTGGCTGCTGATGTACCTGTTCGGTGCTTCGCCAGCCCTGGACGCGGGTTTCTTGCGGGGCCGCGCACATTCGTTGGAACAGTTCGACGCCGACACGCTGTACCTGCCCTACGCCACCAGCCTGCGCATGAGCGACCTGGGTTACCAGAGCAACGCCCAAGCCGGCCTGACGCCCTGCTACAACGATCTGAACAGCTACATCGACAGCTTGCGCAAGGCGGTGGCGACACCCTATGTGCCGTATGTCGAGATCGGCACACACAAGGACGGTGAGTGGGTCCAGCTCAACACCAATATCCTGCAGATCGAAAACGAGTACTACTCCAACATCCGCCCCAAACGCGTGACCTACACCGGCGAGCGGCCAATCCAGGCGCTAATGGCCCGTGGCGTGCAGTATGTCGAGGCACGCTGCCTGGACATCAATCCGTTCCTGCCCACCGGCATCGACGTGGCCGAAGCGCGCTTCCTCGATGCATTCCTGCTGTATTGCGCACTGAACGACAGCCCACTGCTCGAAAACGACGAATGTCATAATGCTGCCTCGAACTTCCTCACCGTAGTGAAGGAAGGTCGACGTCCAGGCTTGCAATTGCTGCGCCATGGCCAGGCGGTGGACATGAAGGAATGGGCCACCGAATTGCTTGAACAGATTGCCCCGCTGTCGGCGTTACTGGACCAGAGCCGTGGTGGCGAAGGTTACAGCAAGGCCTTGGACGAGCAACTGGCCAAGGTCAGGGACTCGTCTCTGACGCCGTCGGCCCAGGTGCTGGCGAGCATGACCCAGCACAAGGAAAGCTTTGCCCAGTTCTCCATGCGCCAGAGCCTGACCCATGCCGAGTATTTCCGCAGCCAGCCGCTGTCCAAGGAAGAACAGGCCGCCTTCGAAGACAGCGCGCGCCAGTCGCTGGTCCGGCAACTGGCGCTCGAGCAGAACGAAGTGGGCGATTTCGACGTGTTCGTGGGGGCATACCAGGCGAGCATTCTGTCGATCAGTCATTGATCTGTGGCGAGCGGGCCTGCCCGCTCGCCACAAGTGTGCGCCGTTAGAGGGCTTTTTCGAAGATCTTCGAATTACGCTGATAGTTGTACAGCGACGCCCGCGCGCTCGGCAGCCGCTCGACGCTGCTCGGTACAAACCCGCGCTCACGGAACCAGTGGGCAGTACGGGTCGTCAGGACAAACAAGGTCTTCAGCCCCTGAACCCGTGCCCGGGTCTCGATACGTGCCAACAATTCGTCCCCGCGTCCGCCATGCCGGTACTCCGGGTTCACTGCCAGGCACGCCAGCTCACCGGCATCCGAATCGGCAATCTGGTACAGCGCGGCACAGGCGATGATCATCCCTTCACGCTCGACCACGCTGAACTGCTCGATCTCGCGCTCCAGCACTTCGCGCGAACGCCGCACCAGAATACCCTGCTCTTCCAGCGGGCTGATCAGGTCGAGCAGGCCTCCGACGTCTTCGATCGCCGCCTCGCGCACCCGTTCGAATTGCTCCTGGGCCACCAATGTACCGCCACCGTCGCGGGTGAACAGTTCGGTCAGCAGCGCGCCGTCTTCGGCATAACTGACGATATGGCTGCGGGCCACGCCTCCACGGCAGGCCTCGGCTGCCGCATCGAGCAACTCGGCCTGGTAATCGCTGCCCAAACGCTGCAAGTGCGCCGGCACCTGTTGTGGGCGCAACTCGCGGACCAACCGGCCATGTTCATCGATCAGGCCGTGATCGGCGCCGAACAGCAGGAGTTTTTCCGCCCCAAGGTCGATGGCGGCACGGGTCGCGACGTCTTCGCAGGCAAGATTGAAGATTTCCCCGGTCGGCGAATAGCCCAGCGGCGACAGCAACACGATGGAGCGCTCGTCCAGCAGACGGTTGATGCCTCGGCGGTCGATTCGGCGCACTTCGCCGGTGTGGTGATAGTCGACACCTTCCAGTACGCCAATCGGCCGGGCCGTCACCAGGTTGCCACCGGCGACCCGCAATCGCGAGCCCTGCATCGGCGAGGCCGCCATGTCCATGGACAGCCGCGCTTCAATGGCGATCCGCAGATAGCCGACCGCGTCGATCACACATTCCAGGGTGGCAGCATCGGTAATGCGCATGCCGTGATGGTAATGCGGGGTCAGGCCACGGGCGGCCAGGCGGCTTTCGATCTGCGGACGCGAACCGTGGACCAATACCAGACGCACACCCAGGCTGTGCAGCAGCACCAGGTCATGGACGATATTGCCGAAGTTGGGATGCTCGACACCGTCGCCGGGCAGCATGACGACAAAGGTGCAATCGCGGTGGGCATTGATATAGGGAGATGCATGGCGGAGCCAGTTAACGTATTCGGGCATGACCTGAACCTGTATAAAAAACAGCCAATGAAAAGTGGGCGCAACATGAAAACGCACGACGGGCTGTTGGTTATCGTCGGAACAGGCTTGGCGACACGCGAACTCTCCTTATCAGTAACCGATGGTTTGGCCTGGCATTTAACGCAAGGTCGAGGCCGGGCTCAAGCAATAATGTTCAATCAGTTCACGCAGTAACGCTACGGTAGGCTGCAAACGTGACATTTCAAGGTATTCCCCCGGCTGATGCGCACAAGCGATATCACCGGGACCGAGCACCAGGGTCTCGCAGCCAAGGCGCTGAAGATAAGGCGCTTCGGTGCCGAACGCCACTGCTTGGGCACGATGGCCCGTGAGTTTTTCGGCGATACGCACCAGTTCGACATCCGCCACCTGCTCGAAGGGCGGCACCGCGGGAAACAGCGGTGCATAGTCGATCCTGACCTGGTGCAGTTGCGCCAGGGGTTCGAGCTTGGCGCGGATCGCCGCGCGCAGCACTCCCGGGTCCATACCGGGCAGCGGTCGCAGATCGAACTCCAGGGAGCATTGCCCACAGATGCGATTGGGGTTATCGCCGCCATGGATGCACCCGAAGTTCAGGGTCGGCTGGGGCACGCTGAACTGCGGATTGTTGTACTCGCGCTGCCACTGCCCGCGCAGGCCCTTGAGTGCCCCAATCGCGTCATGCATGGCTTCGAGGGCGCTGTGCCCGAGGCTCGGATCCGAGGAATGGCCACTGCGTCCGAGGATATCGATGCGCTCCATCATCACCCCTTTGTGCAGGCGAATCGGCTTGAGCCCCGTCGGCTCGCCGATCACCGCCGCGCGCCCCAGCGGTCGCCCGGCCTCGGCCAACGCCCGGGCTCCGGACATCGAGCTTTCTTCGTCGCAAGTGGCCAGAATCAGCAGCGGCTGCTTGAACGGCTGGTCGAGCAACGGTTGGAGCGCTTCAATGACCAGGGCAAAAAAGCCCTTCATATCGCAACTGCCCAGGCCGATCCAGTGCCCGTCGACTTCGCTCAGCTTCAGTGGGTCGGTCTGCCAGAGCGCCTCGTCGAACGGCACGGTGTCACTGTGCCCGGCCAGCACCAGGCCACCGGGACCGCTACCGAAGCTGGCCAGCAGGTTGAATTTGCCAGGACTGACCGGCTGGATATCGCAGTTGAAGCCCAGGTCGCCCAGCCATCCCGCCAGCAGGTCGATCACCGGTCGATTGCTCTGGTCCAGATTGGGCTGGGTACAACTGACTGACGGAGTCGCGATCAGGGCAGCGAATTGATCTTTCATCGACGGCAAAGGCATTACGCTGACTCCCGGACTCCAAGACGAGCCCCATCATAGAGCCATCCAACGCCTGGAATAAACCGCCGCGACGCGGACCGTCCGCTTGTCCTGTACACTGCACGGCCTAGGCAGCCACCCTTTTCCCCGGCTGCGCTCCCGATCCTGGATTCTCCGGCCATGCAGAAAGAAACCGAAATCAAACTCCGCGTCAGCCGCGAAACCCTCAGCGCCCTGCGCGAGCACCCGCTGCTGAAGAAACGCAACAAAAGCGGCTGGGAACGTCATGAGCTGACCAATCAATATTTCGACACTCCCGAGCGCGACCTGGCCAAGGCCAAGGTCGCGCTGCGCCTGCGCCGTGACGGTGAGGCGGTGATCCAGACCCTCAAGACTCGTGGTCAAAGCGTCGCCGGCCTGTCGGAGCGCCACGAGTACGACTGGCATCTGCCCAAGGCCAAGCTCGATGTGCAGAAGCTCGACGGCGAGTGCTGGCCAACGGCACTCGCCGAATTGGACAAGAAAACCCTGAAACCGATCTTCACCACTGATTTCATTCGCGAACGCGCTGAAATCGCCTGGGGTCGCGGCAAGTCCAAGGTAGTGATCGAAGCGGCGTTGGACCTCGGCCTCGTGGTCGCCGGCCAGCAGAAGGAAGAAATCTGCGAGCTGGAGCTGGAGTTGCGCGAAGGCGAACCCAGCGCCTTGCTGGAACTGGCCGCCGAGTTGGCCGAGAAGCTGGCGCTGATGCCTTGCGATATCAGCAAGGCCGAGCGCGGCTATCGCCTGTTTGACGCCAACAGCTATTCCCTGAGCCTGCCAGCCCCACAACTGACCGCCGAGATGGCGCTGGACGACGCCTTCGCCGCACTGGGTTGGCATTTGCTCGGCAGCAGCCAGCGGCTGGCCGAACAGTACCGTTTCAACGGCCACTGGCGCCTGTTGCAGGATTGGGTCGCTCAACTGATCGAGTTGCGCGCCCTGATCGGCAGCCTCGGCCAGGCCGCGCCACGGCAAGCGACCAGCGAGCTGCGCAGCGCCCTGGATGCCCTGCTGGAAGACTGGCGCCCGTTGCTCAACGCCGGCGCGGAAGACGAAGACGTGCGCAAGGCCGCACCGGAACAATTCCTCGAAGAACTGCAAGATGTGCGCTGGGGCCTGTTCTCCCTGAATACCTCGCGCTGGTTACTGGCCCGCAGTTGGGCGGTTGGACGCACCACCCGTGGCGACCGCCAGGGCGCGGCGCAGTTGCAGAACTGGCTGGCGCGCCTGCTGGCCGAGGAAGCCACTTCGTTGCAACTGGCACGCTACCAGCAGCAACCGGAAGACCTCGCCGAGCAACTGCCGCGTATCGAGCGAATCCAGGTCTGGCTGCACCTGGCCCGTGGCGTGCTGGAGCTGCCGGACCTGGACCGCCTGTTCGGCGAACTGAACAAGCTGGCGCAACTGGCGCAATGGGATATCAGCGAAGAAGTGCTGGAGGCGCGGGTCCAACAGGCACTGACGGTCTTCCAGAGCCGGGCCTGGAAGACCTTGTTGCGCCTGTAACTTTGCGAGTGATGCTCAGCGAAACAGTGCGCAACCTGATCGCAATCGCAGCCGACCGCAAGCGCCCACGACAGACGCCGCAGATGGCGGGTCGCGGGCGGCCTGTATGGCTAGCTCTGCGAGTCGATTTCGGCACCGCCAGCCCCGCCGTTTCTCGCCATAGTGGGCTAAAGCTCGTCACAGCGCCCAGACCATGGACTTCTGGCAGTCAAACTTGAGCTAACGAACTAACCGGCTACTAGCTGCACACGGAAAGAAATTGCAATCTTTGCCTGGTTATCGGACCAAACGTCAGGCTGCCTCGCGACTATTCTTTGCAATCCAGGGTCAGACAGGGGTTACGTCTGAATCAATGGTTGCAAGACCGCCTGAATAGGAAGCCCGCATGCCCGTCGCCCCACTTTCCCAGGACCGCTGGCTGGATCTCAACGAGTTGCTGCGCGAATTGCTCGCCCAGGGCTTTATCAGCCAGGACTCAGCCGAGCGTGCCCTGACCACCCGGCGCAATTCGCGCAACAGCCAACTGCACCCGTTGGAGTTCATTGCCCGCCAGCGCCTTCCCGACCTGAGCCGACCCGGCAAGCCGCTGGACCTCGAGAGCCTGACCTTGTGGCTGGCGCAACAGGTCGACCAGCCCTACCTGCGCATCGATCCACTGAAGATCAATGTCGCCGCAATCATGCCGCTGATGTCCTATGCCTTTGCCCAACGCCACAAGATCCTCGCCGTCTCGGTGGATCGCGACGGCGTGACCATCGCCAGCGCCCAGCCCCATGTCAAGAGCTGGGAAGCGGACCTGAGCCATGTGCTCAAGCTGCCGATCAAACGGGTGGTAGCCAACCCGGTGGATATCCAGCGCTACACGGTGGAGTTCTTCCGTCTGGCGAAATCGGTCAGCGGTGCCAACACGGTCGACCAGAAAGGCCATAACCTGGGCAATTTCGAGCAACTGCTGAACCTCGGCGCCAGCGACCAGGAGCCGGACGCCAACGACGCGCATATCGTCAATATCGTCGACTGGCTGTTCCAGTACGCTTTCCAGCAACGGGCCAGCGATATCCATATCGAACCGCGACGCGAACAGGGCACAGTGCGCTTTCGCATCGACGGTGTGCTGCACAACGTCTATCAGTTCCCGCCCCAGGTGACCATGGCGATTGTCAGCCGCCTCAAGAGTCTGGGCCGGATGAATGTCGCGGAAAAACGCAAACCCCAGGACGGGCGGGTGAAGACCAAGACCCCGGACGGCGGCGAAGTGGAATTGCGTCTGTCGACCCTGCCGACTGCGTTCGGCGAAAAGATGGTCATGCGCATCTTCGATCCGGAAGTGCTGCTCAAGGATTTCGACCAGCTCGGGTTTGCCGCCGAAGACTTGCGCCGCTGGCAGGACATGACGCGCCAACCCAACGGTATCGTCCTGGTGACCGGGCCCACCGGTTCGGGCAAGACCACCACGCTGTACACCACACTGAAAAAGCTGGCGACCCCGGAGGTCAATCTGTGCACCATCGAAGACCCGATCGAGATGGTCGAACCTTCCTTCAACCAGATGCAGGTCCAGCACAATATCGACCTGACTTTCGCCAGCGGCGTGCGCGCCCTGATGCGCCAGGATCCGGACATCATCATGATCGGCGAGATCCGCGACCTGGAAACCGCCGAGATGGCGATCCAAGCGGCGCTGACCGGGCACCTGGTGCTCTCGACCCTGCACACCAACGACGCGCCGAGCGCCATCAGTCGTCTGTTGGAGCTGGGCGTGCCGCATTACCTGATCAAGGCCACGGTACTCGGGGTAATGGCCCAACGCCTGGTGCGTACCCTTTGCTCGCACTGTAAGGCCCCACAGAGCCTGTCCGAAGAAGACTGGCAGACCTTGACCAAGCCTTGGCAAGCACCGATGCCCACCGGCGCGCAGCGGGCGATTGGCTGCCCGGAATGTCGCGATACCGGCTATCGCGGGCGGGCCGGGGTCTACGAGATCATGCTGCTCAGCGACAGCGTGAAAGCGCTGATCCACGCCGATACCGACCTGCTGGCGGTGCGCCGCCAGGCGTTCATGGAAGGCATGCGCAGCTTGCGCCTGTCCGGTGCGCAGAAGGTCGCGGCGGGGCTGACTACCATCGAGGAAGTATTGCGAGTGACGCCGCAGAGCGAACAGAAATAACCGGGTGCGTCCGTTTCCAGGCGGACGCCACCAGGACATGCCTGATCACAAAGTAAACACTTCTTATCTCGCAGCAGCCCGTTACACTTATAGGAAGCACATCTTCTCGACAAACACTTGTACAGGGAACCGTCATGCAAATCGGTAGCGTACTTCTACTTTTCGTCGGCTTGGCCATCGCCGTCGTCTTCATGGGCTTCAAGGTCGTGCCTCAGGGCTATCAGTGGACGGTGGAGCGCTTCGGGCGCTACACCACTACCCTCAAGCCCGGCCTGAACATCATCGTCCCGGTCATGGACCGCATCGGGCGCAAGATCAACGTGATGGAAAGCGTGCTCGATATCCCGCCTCAGGAAGTCATCACCGCCGACAACGCGACGGTACAGATCGACGCGGTGTGTTTCTTCCAGGTGGTCAATACGGCCCAGGCGGCCTACGAAGTGAACAATCTCGAACACGCCATCCGTAACCTGCTACAGACCAACATCCGCACCGTGCTCGGCTCCATGGAACTCGATGCCATGCTCGGCCAGCGCGACACCATCAACGAGAAACTGCTGCGCACCGTCGATGAAGCCACCGCGCCGTGGGGTATCAAGATCACCCGGATCGAAATCAAGGACATCAGCCCGCCCGCTGACCTGATGGCGGCGATGTCCGGCCAGATGAAGGCCGAGCGGGTCAAGCGTGCGCAGATTCTTGAGGCCGAAGGCCTGCGGGCTTCGGCGATCCTGACCGCCGAAGGCAAGAAGCAGGCGCAGATCCTCGAAGCCGAAGGTAATCGACAGGCCGCCTTCCTCGAATCCGAGGCGCGCGAACGGGAAGCCGAGGCCGAGGCCCGCGCCACTCAAGTGGTGTCCGAGGCAATTGCCAACGGCAATGTGCAAGCGGTGAACTATTTCGTCGCGCAGAAATACATCGATGCCCTCGGCAAGCTGGCTTCGGCCAACAACAGTAAAGTGATCCTGATGCCGCTCGAAGCCAGCCAGGTCATCGGCGCAGTGGGTGGCATCGGCGAAATCGTCAAGGCCACTTTCGACGGCAAAAAGGCCTGAGGCACTGCCATGTGGGATTTCCTGCAACACCTGTCCTTTTGGGACTGGCTGGCCCTTGGCACGATCTTGTTGATACTCGAAGTGTTCGGCGCCGGCGGTTACCTGCTGTGGGTGGGCATTGCCGCAGCGGCGGTCGGCGTGCTGACCTTCGTGATTCCTGGCCTGGTGTGGACGCTGCAATTCCTGCTGTTTGGCCTGCTTTCGGTGCTGACGGCGGTGTACTGGTGGAAACGCCAGCGTAGCGCCGCCAGCATCAGCGACCAGCCGGGTCTCAACGAACGTGGGCATGATCTGATCGGCAAGACCTTCGTGGTACATGCGGCGATCAGCAACAGACGCGGCAAGATCAAGGTTGGCGATAGCGTATGGATGGTGACCGGCCCGGACGCCGCAGTCGGTGCGCGGGTTCGGGTGATCGGGCAGAATGGCACGATCCTGCAGGTTGAACCCGTTGAATAGGGCCAATGGAACTCTACCTCGATAATCGCAATCCAACGTTCATATATCCCCAAGTGGAATCACCACCATGCGTCTCAAATATGCTGTTGCCACCCTCGCGTTGCTGTCCCTTCCCGTTGGTTCGGCCATGGCTGATGGTTTCTGGCGCAACGTCATTTCATCCGGTGCAACCACCGGCTCGACCTACCTGACCTTCAAGGACCACAAGCTGATCGTCGCCGCCCAGGATGATGCCGGCAGCTTTGTTGCCAGCGACGGCAATATTCGCGGCCCCTATCTGGAAGCGGCCATGCAGAAAGTGCGCGCCGATCATCCAGACCTGAAAGCCAGCGACATGGACCTGGCCAACGCGATCCTGGCGAAGAACGCACTGTCGGACCAATGATCGACAGCCCGTCGAACTGAACGATGAAACGCCGACAGCCTGTCGGCGTTTTTGTTTTCGCAGCGCCGTTATCATGCCGATACCACTTTCGACTCTGTCAGGGCTTTTAACCTCACAAAGCCAGCGTTCCAACGCCTTGATCATTGCCGGATAACCCTGGGCCCGTTGGCGAGGGGTAAATGGGTGATCGGGGACTGAAGGGATCTCTCTTGGTGCGCCCCCCTTGAGGCCATGCGCCAATCACCGAGCGTCTGTTCAGCGTCAAGACAGCAAAAAGAACCGAAATTTCACATCGAATCAGTATCATCGGCAGCATCGCGGCATAGCTGTCGATCCTTTATCGCTTGAGGATCATTTCCCGGCCTTCACCTCGGACGTCACGACCCCCATGAGCCAACTGCCTTTCCTGCCTTTCTCCAAACCCACCATCGACGAAGCGACCATCTCCTCGGTCGCCGACGTCCTGCGTTCCGGCTGGATCACCAGCGGTCCCAAGGTGGCGGCCTTTGAAGCCCAGTTGTCGGAATACTTCGGTGGGCGTCCCGTGCGCACCTTCAACTCCGGCACCTGCACCATGGAAATCGCTCTGCGCATTGCGGGCATTGGCCCAGGTGACGAAGTCATCACCACGCCGATTTCCTGGGTCGCCACCGCCAATGTGATCATCGCGGTCGGCGCTACGCCGGTGTTCGCGGATATCGACCCGGTGACCCGCAATATCGACCTGGATCAGGTCGAACTCGCGATCACCCCGCGCACCCGAGCGATCATTCCGGTGTACCTGTCCGGCCTGCCGGTGGACATGGACCGCCTCTACGCCATCGCCAAGAAACACAACCTGCGCATCGTCGAAGACGCCGCCCAGGCCCTGGGTTCACAGTGGCAGGGGCAGAAGATTGGCGCTTTCGGTGACTTCGTGTCGTTCAGCTTCCAGGCGAACAAAAACATCACCTGTTCCGAAGGCGGCTGCCTGGTGCTGAACAACGCCGAGGAGGCGCGCCTGGCGGAGAAGTATCGCCTGCAAGGCGTGACCCGCACCGGCCACGACGGGTTGGACGTGGATGTACTGGGCGGCAAATTCAACATGACCGACGTCGCCGCAGCCATCGGCCTGGGCCAGTTCGCCCATATCGACGCGATCACCGCCCATCGCCGGGAGATGGCCCGGTACTATTTCGAACTGTTTGGCAGCGATTTCGAAGAGCGGTCCGGCGTCCAGCTACCGGTGAGGAATTTCACCCACAGCAATTGGCACATGTTCCAGTTGGTCCTGCCGGAGCGGGCCGATGGCCAGCCGGCACGAGCGACCTTTATGGAAGACATGAAGCAGCGGGGCATCGGTATCGGCTACCACTACCCGGCGATCCACCTGCTCAGCCTGTACCGCGAGCGCGGCTTCAAGGAGGGCATGTTCCCGGTCGCCGAACGCGTCGGACGCCTGATCGTCTCGTTGCCGATGTTCAACACGATCACCCAGGCCGATGTCGAGCGCTCGGTGGCGGCAGTCAAGGCGATACTGCAACCGTAACCCCGGCAGAGCCCTCTCTCCCGCGCAGGAGAGAGGGCCTGGCTCGGGTCTGTGGCGAGCGGGCTGGTCGGCACGCCACCGTTGGTTACCTTACTTATTCGCCGATGGTGACCTGGTAACCCGCCGCGTCCAGCAGCTTGTCCAATTCACCCTGATCGCTCGGCCTGAGCTTGAAGATCCATGCGCTGTAAGGTTCGCTGTTGAGTGCCTCTGGCTTCTCGGACAACTTGTCGTTGATCGCGATCACTTCACCGGAAACCGGTGAGTAGATATCCGAAGCGGCCTTCACCGACTCCACCACACCGGCCTGATCCCCGGCAGCGAATACATTGCCGACGTCCGGCAGCTCAATGAACACTACGTCCCCCAAGGCCTCCTGAGCGTAGTCGCTGATGCCCACGGTCACCGTATCATCGGCTTCCAGGCGGGCCCATTCGTGGCTTTCGGCAAAACGCAGATCGGCAGGGATTTGGCTCATATTCAGTGTCCTCAAGAAAAAGTGTCAGCGGCCCGCCACTCGGGCTCACCAGATAAGATCAGATCAAGGTTTTACCATGACGCACGAACGTCGGCCTTACCACACGAACCGGGTACCATTTGCCGCGAATTTCCACTTCGGCACGATCAGCAGTCTCCGACGGAACACGCGCTAGCGCAATCGACTTGCTTAGCGTAGGTGAGAAACTACCACTGGTGATCTCTCCTTCGCCAATGTCAGCGATACGAACCACCTGGTGGGCACGCAAAACACCGCGCTCTTCCAGCACCAGGCCGACCAGCTTGAGCTTCGGCCCACTGGCCTTTTCCGCTTCGAGGGCGGCCCGTCCGATGAAGTCACGGGACGCTGGCTCCCAGGCAATGGTCCAAGCCATGTTGGCCGCCAGGGGCGAGACATTCAGGTGGATATCCTGACCGTAGAGGTTCATTCCGGCTTCGAGCCGCAAGGTATCGCGGGCACCGAGCCCGATCGGGGAAATCCCGGCGCCGACCAGATCGTTGAAGAAAGCGGGCGCCTGATCCGCTGGCAGCACGATCTCCAGGCCATCCTCACCGGTATAGCCGGTGCGGGCGATAAACCAGTCGCCGTCGCCGCGACCTTCGAAGGGTTTGAGTTGCTGGATCAACTGGCCACGGGACTGGCTCACCAGCTCGCTGATCTTGTGCCGGGCCTGCGGCCCTTGGATCGCCAGCATCGCCAGTTCGGGGCGCTCCAGCAATTGCACATCGAACGAACCGATCCGAGTGTTCATCCACGCCAGGTCCTGGTCGCGGGTGGCGGCGTTGACCACCAAGCGATAACCGTCGTCGGTGCGGTAGACAATCATGTCGTCGATCACCCCGCCCTGCTCGTCGAGCATGGCGCTGTACAAGGCGCGACCGGGACTGTCGAGACGTCCGACATCATTGGCCAGCAGGTACTGTAGCCAGGCCTTGGCCTGACTGCCGGCGATATCGATCACGGTCATGTGCGAAACATCGAAGACCCCACAGTCGCGGCGCACCTGATGGTGTTCCTCGACTTGCGAGCCGTAATGCAGAGGCATATCCCAACCGCCAAAATCGACCATCTTCGCACCAAGAGCGAGGTGCAGGTCATACAAAGGCGTACGCTGTCCCATGGGTTTCTCCTTCCGGGCGTGGCGAAGGTGCGGACAGGCAATGGACTGGCTTGAGCCCTTTATGGATGGGGCCTTGAGCTATGTTCCAGCACCCGGTCTGTCAGACGGACCGCACCGAATGCCGCGCATTGTAGCCGCAAGGGACCGATCTGGCACCTAACCGATATGCCGAGCCGAGCGACGGATCAGGCCAATCACCGGCAACAGGCCGACCAGCACCAGTGTCAACGCCGGCAACGATGCCCGCGCCCACTCGCCTTCGCTGGTCATCTCGAAGACTCTTACCGCCAGCGTGTCCCAACCAAAAGGGCGCATCAGCAAGGTGGCGGGCATTTCCTTGAGCACATCGACAAACACCAGCAACACCGCGCTCAAGGTGCCGGGTAGCAGCAACGGTAGATACACCTTGAAAAACAGCCGTGGCCCACCGACACCCAAGCTGCGGGCCGCTTCCGGCAACGACGGACGAATCCGCGCCAAGCTGTTTTCCAGCGGCCCATAGGCCACGGCGATAAAACGCACCAGGTACGCCAGCAACAACGCCGACAGGCTGCCCAGCAGCAGCGGCTTGCCAGCGCCGCCAAGCCAGCTCGACAGCACCACCACCAGCTCCCGGTCCAGGTAACTGAACGCGAGCATGATCGACACCGCCAGCACCGAGCCGGGCAACGCATAGCCGAGATTGGCCAGACTGACACCGGCGCGGATGCTCCGAGTCGGTGCCAGACGCCGCGCGAACGCCAACAGCAACGCCACGGCGACGGTAATCAGCGCGGCCATGCCCCCAAGGTACAGCGTGTGCAGGATCAGTCCGGCGTAACGCTCATCAAGGTCCAAGCGCCCACGTTGCCAGAACCACACCACCAGTTGCAGCACTGGAATGACAAAAGCGCAAGCGAACACCAGCAGGCACCAGCCGCTGGCGGCCCAGGCCTTCAGGCCATGCAGGTGATACAGCGCCTGGCCCCGAGGCCGCTCGTTGCCGACGCGAGCAGCGCCTCGGGCCCGTCGCTCGCCGTAGAGCACCAGCATCACCGCGAGCAACAACAGACTGGCAAGCTGGGCCGCGCTGGAAAGACTGAAGAAGCCGTACCACGTCTTATAGATCGCGGTGGTGAAGGTATCGAAGTTGAATACCGCGACTGCGCCGAAATCCGCCAGAGTCTCCATCAGCGCCAACGCCACGCCCGCACCGATGGCCGGACGCGCCATGGGCAAGGCCACGCGCCAGAATGCCTGCCAGGGCGATTGGCCGAGGGCCCGGGCGGCTTCCATCAAGCCCTTGCCCTGGGCCAGGAACGCACTGCGCGCCAACAGATAGACATAGGGATAGAAGACCAGCACCAGCACCAGGATCACCCCGCCGGTGGAACGCACCCGTGGCAGCCGCAGGCCACCGCCGAAGACTTCGCGCAAGAGGCTCTGCACCGGGCCGGAAAAGTCCAGCAGGCCAACGAAGACAAACGCCAGGACATAGGCCGGAATGGCAAAGGGCAGCATCAATGCCCAATCGAGCCAGCGACGGCCGGGGAACTCGCAGAGACTGGTGAGCCAGGCAAGACTGACGCCGAACAGCGTTACGCCGATGCCGACACCAATCACCAGGGTCAAAGTGTTGCCCAGCAGGCGGGGCATCTGGGTCTCCCAGAGATGGGACCAAATCTGCAGGTCAATCGACTGCCACGACAGCAGCAGCACGCTCAACGGCAACAACACCAGAGTGGCGACGGCGAAAACCAGGGGATACCAGCGGCGTTGGACGGGGTGGGCCAAGGAGATTCTCGAAGCAAAGGGATACAGCGATCATTTGTGGTGAGTGGGCACAACCACTCACCACAAGGGAGGACCCTCCTCGGGCTTTGTGCGTTGGCTCAGTTCCAGCCGACGCGATCCATCAGGCGGATCGCCTCGGCCTGGCGCTTGCCGGCGATTTCCACCGGCAAAGCATCAGGCACGAACTTGCCCCAGCTCGCCACTTCCGCCGATGGCGGCACCGCCGGGTTGGCCGGGAACTCCTGGTTCACGTCGGCAAAGATGCGCTGGGCTTCAGGCGTGGTCATCCATTCTACCAGCGCTTTGGCCGCCTGCGGGTGAGGTGCGTGCTGGGTCAGACCAATCCCCGATAGGTTCACATGCACGCCACGGTCGCCCTGATTCGGCCAAAACAGCTTCACCGCCAGGTTCGGCTTCTGCTTGTGCAGGCGACCGTAGTAATAGGTGTTAACGATACCGACATCGCACTGTCCGGCGTTGATCGCCTCGAGCACCGCGATGTCATCGGAAAACACGTCGGTGGACAGATTGTTCACCCAGCCTTTGAGGATCTGCTCGGTCTTCGCCGCGCCATGGGTTTCGATCAGGGTGGCGGTCAGCGACTGGTTATAGACCTTCTTCGCCGTGCGCAGGCACAGGCGGCCTTCCCACTGTTTGTCGGCCAAGGCCTCATAGGTGGTCAGGTCGGCGGGTTTCACCCGCTCGGTGGAATACGCCAGAGTCCGCGCCCGCAGGCTCAGGCCGGTCCACTGATGGGCCGACGAGCGATATTGCAATGGGATATTGCTGTCGATTACCTGGGAGGTGAACGGCTGTAGGATACCCATCTGCTCGGCCTGCCAGAGGTTGCCAGCATCGACGGTCAGCAACAGGTCGGCAGTGGCGTTCTCACCCTCGGCCTTGATCCGCTGCATCAGCGGTGCTTCCTTGTCAGTGATGAACTTCACCTTCACCCCGGTCTTCTGGGTATAGGCATCGAACACCGGCTTGATCAGCTCGTCGATACGCGATGAGTACACCACCACTTCGTCGGCGGCCTGAGCGGCGCCCGCCACGAAGGTTAAGGCCAGAGCTGTCAGTAGACGCTTGGGTGCCGACATGGGAGCGGTCTCTCGAGTTCGAAATGAACGCGAAATGATAGTGACTCACATTTGGCACCTCAACCGAAGTCGGCACGGAGGCGTTACCAGATGTTGCCGAACGTTTTCAGATTTTGGCCAGTTTCGGCAGGTCGCCGCTCAAACCCAGCGCCTGGCGAACAAACAGTGCCTTAGCCTCGGGCATCTGATTGACCCTCTTCAGGCCGCTGTTACGCAACCAGCGCAACGGCAAGCGGTCGGCCTGGAACAGTCGCTCAAAACCTTCCATTGCCGCCATCAGGCCGAGGTTATGGGGCATGCGCCGACGCTCGAAACGGCTGAGCACCCGCACATCCGCCAACCGCTCGCCGCGCTCGACCGCATGCAGGAGCACCTCAGCCAGCACCGCGGCATCGAGGAAACCGAGATTCACGCCCTGCCCAGCCAGTGGATGAATGGTGTGGGCCGCATCGCCGATCAGCGCCAGCCCTTCGGCGATATAGCGCTTGGCGTGGCGCTGACGCAGCGGCACGCACAGCCGTGGATCGGCTGAAATCACCGTGCCGAGCCGCCCCTCGAAAGCCCGCTCCAGCTCGCCGCAGAAGGTGGCTGGGTCCAAGGCCATCAGACGCTCGGCTTCGCCCGGCGTGGTCGACCAGACAATCGAACACCAATCCTGGCCGCCATCGCGTTCCAACGGCAAAAAGGCCAGCGGACCGTCATCGGTAAAGCGCTGCCAGGCGGTCATCTGGTGCGGCTTCGAGCTGCGCACGCTGGTGACGATGGCGTGGTGCAGGTAATCCCACTCGCGGGTCGCGCAACCGGTCAAGCGACGTACCGCCGAGTTCGCCCCATCGGCGGCGATTACCAGCGGCGACCGCAATGTGCGACCGTCGGCCAGGGTCAGCAGCCAATCATCGCCGGAGCGGCGCATCTGTTCCAGCCGGGCATTGGCCAGCAAGCCCATATCACAGTCGTGCAGGCGCTCAAGCAAGGCGTCCTGGATCACCCGGTTCTCGACGATATGTCCGAGCACATCGGCATGCACACTGGCCGCCGAGAAGTGGATCTGTCCGGTACCGCTGCCGTCCCAGACCTGCATGTCACGGTAGGGGCAGGCACGCCGACCGGCAATGCCCGCCCACACACCCAAGCGTTCGAGAATGCGCTGGCTGGCGGCCGATAAGGCGCTCACCCGTGGTTCGAACGCGGCCTGTGGATCGAACGGCTTAACGCTCAGCGGGCCGCCGTCGAGCAACAGCACTTCCAGCCCGCTGTCTTTCAAGGCCAGGGCCAAGGCACTGCCGACCATCCCGGCCCCGACAATCAGCACATCTGCGCGCGTTTCCATGCTTTAAGCCTGTAGTAAAGAGTGAGCACGCCCCTTGTGGGAGCCAGCTTGACGACTCCTGCAGGGTTCGAGGTGTGGGTCCTAGCCATCGGAACGGGTCCCCAGGCCCATGGCCTGCCGGGCAAACCAGCGCTTGGCCGGGGGCAGCAGGTCGAGGCCGAGCAGACCGAGATTGCGCCCCAGGGCAACCCATGGCCGGGCACTGCCGAACAGCCGGGTGACCTGGTCCGAGAAGCCGACGGTCAGCGTCTGGTCCAGGCGCTGGCGCTCCTGATAGCCGCGCAGGGTGGCGAAGTCGCCTGGTACCGCTTCACTGGTCAGCAGGGTATCCGCCAGCGCCTGGGCATCGCGCAGGGACAGGTTGAAGCCCTGCCCGGCAATCGGGTGCAGGCTGTGGGCTGCATTACCCAGCACAACCAGGTGTGGACGGACCTGCTCTTCGGCTTCCACCAGTGTCAGTGGGTACAGATGCCGGGCGCCCACCTGTTTCAAGGTACCGAGACGATAACCGAACACGCCCTGCAATTCACTGAGGAAGCTGCGCTCGTCCAGTTCCGCGAGTCGCCGGGCGTCCATCCCGAGACGGGTCCAGATCAGCGCACAGCGATTGTCCGGCAACGGCAGCAACGCCATCGGCCCTTCATCGGTAAACCGCTCGAAAGCCATGCCGTGATGGGGTTCGCTCGGCGAAATATTGGCAATCAACGCACTCTGGTTGTACGGTCGCCTGCGCACACCGATGCCCAGTTGCTCGCGCAGGCCGGAGCGACCACCATCGGCCAGCACCACCAGATCGCAATCGAGCAGGGTTTCATCGTTGAGGGTCAGGCGGTAGCTGTCTTCCAGCGGCTGCAGGCGGGTGACCTCGGCCGGGCAACGCCAACTGACCACTGCCTGGTCCAACCCCTGCCAGAGGCATTGGCCGAGCCAGGCGTTCTCGACCACGTAGCCCAGGGCCGGCACCCCTTCTTCACTGGCCGACAGCCGTGCCGTGGAAAATCGCCCGCGATCGGACACATGAATCTGCTTGATCGGCTCGGCCCGCTGGGTAATCGATTGCCACAAGCCAAGGCGCTCGTAGATCTGCCGGGCACCGAAGGACAACGCCGAGGAGCGGGCATCATAGCTTGGCTGATAACTGTCGCCAGGGGCGAAGGGCTCGATCAACACAATCTTCCAGCCACGGGCTTTGGCTCCGGCCTGCAACGCCAGCGCCAGGCTGGCGCCGACCAGGCCGCCGCCGATGATCGCCAGATTGATCCGGCTCATGCTGCGTCGGCCCGAGCCGCAGCCATCAGCGCCTCGATTTCGGCGACGGTCTTGGGTACACCGCCGGTCAGGATTTCACACCCCTGCTTAGTCACCACGACATCGTCCTCGATGCGCACGCCTATGCCGCGCCATTTCTTCGCTACGTCCTGGTTGTCCGGAGAAATGTAGATGCCCGGCTCCACCGTCAGCGCCATACCGACCTCCAGCACGCGCCATTCGCCGCCGACCCTGTACTCGCCGACATCATGCACATCCATCCCCAGCCAGTGGCCGGCGCGGTGCATGTAGAAAGCCTTGTAGGCCTCGCTGTCGATCAACTCCTCGACATCGCCGTGCAACAGCCCCAACGCCACCAGCCCGCCGGTAATCACCCGCACCGTGGCTTCGTGCGCCTGATTCCAATGCTTGTTCGGGGCGATCTGCGCGAACGCCGCTTCCTGGGCCGCCAGCACCAACTCATAGATCGCTTTTTGCTCGGGCGAGAACTTGCCGTTGATCGGCCAGGTACGGGTTATATCGCTGGCATAACAGTCGATCTCACAGCCGGCGTCGATCAGCACCAGGTCACCGTCCTTGAGCAACGCGTCATTCTGCTGGTAGTGCAGGATGCAACTGTTGCGCCCAGCGGCGACGATGGAGCCGTAGGCTGGCATTTTCGCCCCGCCCTTGCGGAACTCGTAATCCAGCTCGGCCTCCAGGCTGAACTCGTGCAACCCGGCCCGGCAGGCCTGCATAGCCCGCACATGGGCACGGGCGGAAATCGTCGCAGCCTCGCGCATCACTTTCACTTCCGCCGCCGATTTATACAGGCGCATGTCGTGCAGCAGATGATCCAAGGCAACGAATTCTTTCGGCGGTTGCGCACCGAGATGCGCCTTGGAGCGGATCACATTGATCCAGTCCATCAGGTGCCGGTCGAACTCCGGGTGGCTGCCCATGGCCGAATAGACCCGGTCGCGCCCTTCGATAAGGCCCGGCAGGATGTCGTCGATATCGCTGATAGGGAAGGCATCGTCCGCGCCGAAATCGCGGATCGCACCTTCCTGTCCAGCGCGCAAGCCATCCCAAAGTTCGCGTTCGACATTGCGCTCACGGCAGAACAGTACATATTCACCGTGGGCGCGCCCGGGAATCAGCACAATCACTGCCTGAGGCTCGGAGAAACCGCTGAGGTATTGGAAATCGCTGTCTTGGCGGTAGACATGCTCGACATCGCGGTTGCGGATCGCTACTGCGGCGGCCGGCAGGATCGCGATGCTGTTGGGTTCCATCTGCACCATCAACGCCTTGCGGCGCCGGGCGTATTCTGCTTTAGGAATATGAATCATGGGCAGAAGGAGCTCCCTGTCCTGGCTTAGTGCAACGAAGGCTTGGCAGCCGGTTCAATCGATTTGTTGACCTCAGTGAACAGCAGCAACGGTGCGACACGCAGGTATTCCATGACCTCCATGTAATCGTTCTCGCCGTCGTCGGACTCTTCCAGCGCGTCCTGGACCTGCGCAATGGCAGCGAGGTCCTGCAGCACCTCAGTGGCCTCGATGCTCAGGGCATTGGCGCGGTAGGTCAGGCCGAAACCGGCGAGGAAACCCTGACACCATTGACCCAGGGCAATCGCCCGCTCGGTCAACGGCGCATCATCGCTCGGCAGCAGCAGGACAACGGTCATGTCGTCACTGGTAAGCTCGCCCTTGACCATCTCCTGCAAGCCGATCAGGGCATTGCGCACGTTGTCCTGCGGTTCGCCTTCGAGCAGTTCGGCGGCATCCACCAGCCAACTGTCGGCTTCAAAGCCAGCACCGGCACAGCTGCGACCGAGCAATAGCCCGTGCAGTTCGGCAGGCGAGACCGGATGACCGCTGGTGTTCAACAGGGTGGCAAAGGCGTTGTACGGGGAATTCTGAGTAGGCATGGGCGGCTAGGCGCCGAACGGCGCAATGTCTAGAATGAAGGCCTTGTATCCTAGCATTCGGGGACACGCCAAGACCATCAAGGCGCACAACTCGTTTGCCAAGCGCCGCTCTTGCCAGGCGCCAGGGGTTGTACGAAAACTCGCCGAGCAGCGATCAGGCGAGCCTGTTTTTAACGCGGCATGATCGTTGCGCAAGCGGTTTTCGTACAAAACCTGCTGCTCATCAGTCATATTCAGTGCACACCAAAGTAGATTAACGAATGGAAGACACCGACCTGCACGCGCTGATGGCCAGACTCGAACTGCTGATTAACCGGGTCGAGCAACTTAAAAGCCAAAACGGACTCCTACTAGCTCAGGAAAAAACCTGGCGCGAGGAGCGCGCACACCTTATTGAAAAGAACGAAATCGCCCGGCGTAAGGTCGAATCGATGATTTCGCGCCTCAAGGCCCTGGAGCAAGACTCATGAGTTCAAGCAATAACGTTACCGTGCAGATCCTCGACAAAGAGTATTCGATCATCTGCCCCCAGGAAGAACGCAGCAACCTGGTCAGCGCCGCCCATTACCTGGACGGCAAGATGCGCGAAATCCGCGGCAGCGGCAAAGTCATCGGGGCCGATCGCATTGCCGTGATGGCCGCGCTGAACATTACCCATGACCTGCTGCACAAGCAGGAACGCCCTGACGTGCAGGCCACTGGCTCGACGCGCGAACAGGTGCGCGACCTGCTGGATCGGGTGGATCTGGTGCTGTCTTCCGATTCGGATGCCAGCAAAGGCTGATTCCCACGGTCACTTTCAGGTATACTAGCGTCACTCCCTGGAGTACTTGCCAGTTGGTGATGTCCCTGAGCCGATTCGCACTACCCTGGGTGTTACACGTTGGGCCGGTGTGCATGTCCGCTAGACGGAAAGCCTTAAGGTCTACTGTAACTTCCACCTTGAACTTTCGGGTTCAAGGGCTAAGCCGACAGCGCTACGTCGGGGAGCCTGAATTATCGCCCAATGCCGGACATCGCACCGGCATTGGTCTTTCATGAGCCGCCGTCCTGGATTGCCGACAGCCCGATCCCATGAGCGAACCTGCGCCGCTTTCCCGACCGCAACTTCGACGGCTGCTACGCAAGGCCCGCCGCGCCCTCACGCCCGGCGAACAACACCAGGCCGCGCGCGGCCTGTATCGACAACTGGCGCAACACCCGCTGTTTCGCCGCGCCCGCCATCTCTCCCTGTACCTGCCCTGCGACGGTGAAATCGATCCGCGCCTGCTGCTGCGTGAAGCTCAGCGGCGCGGCAAGCACACCTATCTGCCGGTGCTGAGTGCCTGGCCACGGACCAAGATGGTGTTCCAGCGGATTCGCCCAGGCGAAAAGCTCCACCCCAATCGCTTCCGCATCCTTGAGCCACGGATCAATCCGGCAGCGCAGCGCAAGGTCTGGGCGCTCGACCTGGTATTGTTGCCACTGGTAGGTTTCGATGCGTTGGGTGGACGGTTGGGCATGGGCGGCGGTTTTTACGACCGCAGCCTGGCCTACCAGTCCCGCCGCCGGAGCTGGCGCAAGCCGATACTGCTAGGGCTGGCCCATGAATGCCAGAAAGTCGAGAAGCTGCACCAAGCCACCTGGGACGTGCCATTGCAGGGAACGGTCAGCGACAGTGCCTGGTACATCGCGCAATAAGCGAGGCACTGTACAGGCATCACTGAAGAGGGCAACGGCCTTGGGCGGGATCAGCGCTTGAACAGGGTCGACTGCTGAGGCTGGTGCTGGAGGATTTCAACCGGAGCGTCTTTCTTACTGGACCACAGGCCTTGTGCGTAACCCGTAGTTACCACGCCCAAACCGAACAAAATAACCAAAATCCATAGTAAATCCGGTTTGCGTTTCATCGATTGCCCCCCTAGGCAAATGACATACGATGACAGCAGCGGTTTCTTGTTATAGGCCGTGCAGCAGCGTCAAGCTTAAAATCCCGCTATTTTGCGATAACGTGAACCACTACGCAAACACTGACGTCAACCGACTGTCGGTTTGTGCAAGAAACTGCCCGACAAACTACCCAAGGAGTAAAATCATGGCCTATTGGCTGATGAAATCCGAGCCGGACGAACTCTCCATCGAAGGATTGGCCAAACTCGGCGAGACCCGCTGGGACGGCGTGCGCAACTATCAGGCGCGCAATTTCATGCGGGCGATGGCGGTCGGCGACCCATTCTTCTTCTATCACTCCAGTTGTCCGGAACCGGGGATCGCCGGCATCGGCACAATCGTCGAGGCGGCCTACCCGGACCCGACAGCGCTGGATCGGCAAAGCCATTATCACGACCCGAAAGCCACCGCCGAGAAAAATCCTTGGAGCGCGCTACAGGTCGGCCATGTGGAGACCTTCGCCAAAGTGCTCAGTCTCAGCTATCTGAAACAGCAGGCGGCACTTGAGCAGATGCCGTTGGTCCACAAAGGCAGTCGGCTGTCGGTGATGCCGGTCACACCGGAGCAATGGGCAGCCATCCTGGCCTTGCGTTGAATCGGCTGGCCTTTTCGCGGCTTTGCGGCATTCCGGCAAGCCCGCGACGGGGCAGGACCAGGCACTACCGGTTTCGGATTACTGCACGATCAGGTTATTGAACAACAGATCTTCCACCTGCGGTTTACCGGTCTCGTCGCTCAGCACCTGCTGGACCTGCTTTAGGGCCTCCTGACGCATCTTTTCCTTGGCGTCGACATTGATCATCGACTCCACGCTCTGCTGGGCAAACAGCGCCACCAACTGGTTACGGATCAACGGCTCATTGGCCTTGACCGCCTGAGCCGCGGCGTCACCGGTCACACGCAAGGCAACATCGGCCTTATAGACCTTGAGCTTGGGGCTACCGTCCAAGCCATAGTTGCCGACAAACGGTGGCGTCAGGCTGATATAGCTGACCTTGGGGACAGCCGCCTCACCCTCCTTGGCCTCTTGCGCCATTGCCGCCATCGGTAGCGACAAGGCCAACATCAACATAATCCACCTGTTCACAATTCGCTCCTTAACTGGTTTGCGGCCTAGTGGCCTATACGGTTAGCTGGTTAGCTCAAGTCGGATACCTGAGATCCCTGCCGTCGAACCCAGGCACAACGCTTATAACCGACTATCAGGCCAGGGCATGCTCGTTGACCCATTGAGTCACACACCTACACTTATCGGCCATCACTGCCAAAGAAATAGTCCAATGAAAGCCGTACTGTGCAACGCCTTCGGCGCTGCCGAAACGCCGGGACGGGAGCTCGCTAAGCCACCGCTGGCCATACCGCTGACCATTTCGGCTGGAACGGCGGTAACGTCGTGCCTAAAGCGCGCCTGACCGGCAGCGCTTGAGCCGCGCTTCCAGATTACGATCCGGCATGGCGTGGCTGCGCAAGGCGCTAGCGGTCTGCTCGACATAGTCACGAGTGCTGCCGTAGCGCCCGCAGGCACTCTGTAGCACCTGGGTCAGCACACTGTCGGGGAGGTTGCCGGCATAGCTGGGCAGGTGCCGTTCCAACACAAAGCCCAACGCCTGGACCACCTGGCCATTTTCCAACCGGCAATTGAGCCAGTGCGGACGATAGGAAGGCACGGGCATCTCCCGCTGCCACAAGGCATAGAGCGATGCCTCCAATTGCTCCTCCGACAGCCGATAGGCAAAGCCACTACAGGAGCCGCCGCGATCCAGCCCGAACACCAGCCCCGGCAACTCCGGCGTACCGCGATGCTCGTGCGACCACAGGTACAGGCCACGGTGATAACCGTGTATCCGTGCGCGCACTCGCTCCGTCGCCGAACACTCCGGGCGCCAGATCAGCGAACCATAGGCGAACAGCCAGACCGGTCCGCCCTTGTGTCGGGCCATGGTGGCTTGCATCGAGCTGAGCAATTGTTCGTGGGTCAGCTGCGCCCCCAGCTCAAGGCGCGGCGGATAGGTCAAACTCAACAACGCAGGATCTAGGGCAGCCATAACGAATCGGAGGGGCTCCTGAATAGTTACCAGTTGTAAGTCACTTTACCTGTAATAGAACACATCGCTGTAACTGTACGGCGAATAAGTGCCATAGCTCATATCGCCAGCCGGTTGGCGTAGGCACTGAGTTCCGGCTACTGGTTGTCGATTGCATCGGCCTGGTAGCTGGTCCGCCAGAACGGTGGTTGTGGCTGTAGCCCGGCACAATGGATCCATATAGGGAACGGCATCGATCATTGTGATGCTGATTGGCAGATCAATAGCCGATAGCCCAACGATATATAGTTTAATGACATGAAACAAATAAAATAAATATCTGAATAGCATATATATACGCTAAACGCAGAATTGGTAAAAATCCCTACGTCCCTTTCAGATTCCAGAGCCTGACAACCCAGTGTCTAGCTTCGTATAACGGCCACCTCTTTAATTGCCGTGCACGAAAGGCTAACCCTCATGAACACATCGACTATCATTACGGCTCTCGCCCTACTACTGGGATCGACCGGTATAGCGCACGCCGCACAGCAGGCACCCCAGGAAAAAGGCTTCTGGTACGCCCAGACCAGCCTGTACACCCGGCACTACTCGCCAGATCCCGAGCACAACAATCGCCAGGACCTGATCGGCCTGGAGCGTCATGAAACCTCCGGTCGGATGTATGGCGCGGCGACCTTTCGTAACTCGTTCAGCCAGCGGTCGTACTATGGCTATATCGGCCAGCGTTACGACAGCTCGCGTTTTCCGCTGTATGCGAAGGTGACGGGAGGGCTGCTGCAAGGATATCGTGGCGAGTATCGCGACAAGATTCCGTTGAATCGCTTGGGCGTGGCGCCGGTGATCATTCCCTCGGTCGGTGCCCATTACGGGCCGCTGGCCACTGAACTGGTGTTCCTGGGCTTGAATGCGGCGATGATCACCACGGGTGTGCGGTTCTGAAGAATCTGCGGCGCGCCTGAGGATGACCGTGACGAGGGGCGAGGCGCCGCTCCGACAAGCCGCTCGGCAGATGCTCTGCCTGACTGCCCGGCGTATTCAGGGCCTGGGAGCGTAAGCAAACACGTCGGCGCGCATCTGGTGCGCATCCATTCCCGCCTCGACCAGAGCGTCCAGCGTCGCATAGATCATCGCCGGTGAACCACCGGCATAGACGTGCACGCCCGACAGGTCGGCGATATCCTCACAGACGGCCTCGTGCAACATCCCGCACCGACCGTCCCAGCCGCACGGATCACTGACCACCTTGTGCAGGAACAGGTTGGGCAGCGTCTTCCACTCTTCCCAGCGCTCCAGTTCGTAGAAGTCTTCGGGCCGGCGCACGCCCCAGTACAGATGCACCGGATGCTGGAAGCCCGTGGAGCGGCAGTGCTCGATCAAGCCGTGCATCTGCGCCATGCCCGTGCTCGCAGCGATCAGCACCAGCGGGCCGTCCGGCAACTCCGCCAGGTGGGCATCGCCGAACGGCAACTCGACCCGTGCCATCCCGTTGCGCTGCAATTGCTCGATCAGGCTTCGCGCACTGGTTTCGCGCACCAACACATGCAGCTCCAGATCGCGCCCGGCATGGGGCGCCGAGGCCAGGGAAAACGCCGATTTCTCACCGTTGTCGCGCTCGATCATCAGGTACTGCCCAGCGTGATAACGCGGCGGCTTGCCCGCCGGTGCCCGCAGGCGAACCCGCCAGACATCGCCGCCAACGTGAGCACACTCGATCAACTGACACGCCAAGCGACGCACCGGCAGCTCGCCCTGGGCGAGAACACCATCCCAGAGCACCCTGCAATCCTCAAGAGGTTCGGCAATACAGGTGTAGAACTCGCCATGGTCAAGCACATTGCCCGCCTGCTCGATCCGCCCTTCCACCAGCAACGCGGCGCAGACATGGCAGTTGCCATTGCGACAGCTTTGCGGACAGTCGTAGCCCAATCGCCGGGCGCCATCGAGAATTCGTTCGCCGGGCCGTATCTCAAGCACCGCTCCGCAGGGCTGCAAGGTCACACGCATCAATCTATTCCCAACTGATTCCAAATGGCATCGATCCGCCGAGTCACGGCCTCATCCTTGACGATCACCCGGCCCCACTCGCGCGTGGTTTCGCCAGGCCACTTGTGAGTGGCATCCAGCCCCATCTTCGAACCCAGCCCAGAAACCGGCGAAGCGAAGTCGAGGTAGTCGATCGGCGTGTTGTCGATCAGCACCGTGTCGCGCTTGGGGTCCATGCGCGTGGTAATGGCCCAGATCACGTCATTCCAGTCACGGGCATTGATATCGTCGTCGGTGACAATAACGAACTTGGTATACATGAACTGTCGCAAAAACGACCAGACACCCAGCATCACGCGCTTGGCGTGACCCGGATATGACTTTTTCATGGTCACCACGGCCATGCGGTACGAACAGCCTTCAGGCGGCAAGTAGAAGTCGGTGATTTCCGGGAACTGCTTCTGCAGGATCGGCACAAACACTTCGTTCAGCGCCACGCCGAGGATGGCCGGCTCATCCGGGGGCCGCCCAGTGTAGGTGCTGTGGTAGATCGGCTTGATCCGGTGAGTGATGCGTTCGACGGTGAACACCGGGAAGCTGTCGACTTCGTTGTAGTAGCCGGTGTGGTCGCCATAGGGTCCTTCCGGGGCCATTTCGCCCGGATGAATCACACCCTCCAGGACGATTTCCGCAGTGGCCGGGACCTGCAGGTCGTTGCCGCGGCATTTCACCAATTCGGTGCGATTGCCCCGCAGCAGACCGGCAAAAGCGTACTCGGACAGGCTGTCCGGCACCGGCGTGACCGCGCCGAGAATGGTCGCCGGATCCGCGCCCAGGGCCACAGATACCGGAAACGGCTGACCCGGATGCTTTTCGCACCACTCACGATAGTCCAGCGCGCCGCCACGGTGACTGAGCCAGCGCATGATCACCTTGTTGCGGGCGATCACCTGCTGGCGATAGATGCCGAGGTTCTGACGCTCCTTGTTCGGCCCCTTGGTGACCGTCAGGCCCCAGGTGATCAGCGGCGCGACATCACCCGGCCAGCAATGCTGCACAGGCAGCATGCCCAAGTCGACATCATCGCCTTCGATGACCACTTCCTGGCAGACCGCGTCCTTGACCACCTTGGGCGCCATGGCGATGATCTTGCGGAAGATGGGCAGCTTGGACCAGGCGTCCTTCAGCCCCTTGGGCGGCTCGGGCTCCTTGAGAAACGCCAGCAGCTTGCCGATTTCCCGCAGCTCGCCGACGCTATCGGCCCCCATGCCCCGGGCCACGCGCTCCGGCGTGCCGAACAGGTTGCCGAGTACCGGGATATCAAAACCCGTGGGTTTCTCGAACAACAGCGCCGGGCCTTTTTTTCGCAAGGTACGGTCGCAAATCTCAGTCATTTCCAGGATTGGCGAAACCGGCACCTGGATACGTTTCAACTCTCCGTGCTGCTCAAGTTGCCGCACGAAATCCCGAAGATCCTTGAATTTCATTAGCCCTGCCACCCGTAAAATAGGCGTACATCCTACCTGCTCTTACGGCCGCTGGCAGCTTATTGCATGCCATGGACAAGCACCGCCCACTAAAGACGCCCCGCCACGGTTTGATCGCGCAGGGTGATGAACAACGGCTCAAGGAACTCCTCGACATATCGTGATCCCACGTCGGAGAGATGATTATCGTCGGTGTACAACGAGCGGCCATCGAGTTCGACACGGCAACCATCGATAGCACTACACAACTTCAGCGCGGGATCCAACAACTTCACCTCGGGATCGGCAGCCGCCAGTTGTAGGAACAGTGCATCGATATAGGCCAAGCGTCGCTGATGCTCCGCCAGAGGCAGGCGCTCAGTGTGGGTGGGCAATCCCATCATCGCCAGGCGACTGAGACGATAAGGCACGCTGAAGTCTTGCAGGGGCACTTCCTTGACCAACCAGACCCGATGGCCAGCGGCGCGCAACTGCCGCACCAGAGTGCCCATGCCTTCGGCGAAACGCCGCTCGGCGACGGCACGCTGGTACTTTCCGGTCATCGGGTTTATCAGCGCCGGCCTGGTGTCACCCGAAGGCAGCCCGTAGACGTACAGGCTCCAGCGCGCGGCCAACACCACGTCGCTGTACTTCTCCTCATTCAGTGCCTGACTGACACGCTGATTGAAACGCGTACAACCGGCGCTGCTTTCGCGCCTGTGGAACGGCAAGCACCCGGCATAGCTTGCCTGGGTAATATTGACGTTGTGCTCGCGCGCCTCATTTTCCAAAGCAGGAATCAAGGCCGCAGAATGGCTGTCACCCCAGACCAGCGCACGCGCCGCTTGAGATTGCAGGCCGAAATGGCAGAACTGGCGGTCGTTTTTCTTGTCATCCCACAGACACTTCATCAGCTCGGGACTCCAGATGCGTGCCTCGGCATATTGCAGTGCCTGGGGCGACAGTCGCCAAGGGATGCCCTCGGTCCAGCCCAGGCTTCTCCCCACCAGCCCCAAGCCGAGGATTGCCATGCCCGACGCCACCAGGATGCGCCGATTGTCCGCCAGCCACCGTCGCTCACGAAACGGCACCTCGACAAACCGCCAGGCCCCATAGCTCAGCACCAGACTCAAAATGAACAAGACGCCAAGCCCCCAAGAGCCAAGGCCGTAAACGCTGGCATACTTGCCGAAGACCAGCACCGGCCAATGCCACAGGTACCACGAGTAGGAAATCAATCCGATGCCCACCGGCAAACGACTGCCCAGTAGCTGTCCTACCAGAGTCGTCTGCTGGCCGTTGGCCCAGATCAGGCAAATCGCGCCCACTACAGGCAATAAGGCCGCAGCCCCAGGAAAGGGCGTGCTTGACTGATAACCCAACACCGCCACCAGAATCAGCCCCAGACCGAGCAAGCTGACAGCCTGTGCTTGCAGAGGGTTCACACGCCGCCCACAAGGCGACACCGCCAGCAACGCGCCCGCCAGCAACTCCCAAGCTCGCATGTGCAAAAGAAAAAAAGCTTTTTGCGGAGAGTCGCTCAGTGCCCACTGATTCATGGCAAAGGACATCAGCAGCAACAGGAACAACGCCGTGCGCCAATATTTCAACCGACTCGACAGCAATATCAGCAGGGGCGGGAAAATGACGTAGAACTGCTCCTCAATCGATAACGACCACGTATGCAACAGCGGTTTGAGATCGGAGGCCACATCGAAATAGCCATCTTGGCGCGCGAACAGCAGGTTGGACGTGAAGATCACCTGGTAACGAATTGAATGCCCCAACTCGTCATAGTCCTTGGGGGCCAGCAAAAACCACCCCGCCACCAAGCTCGCCAGCATCATGGCGAACAACGCCGGCAGGATACGCCGGGCGCGCCGAGCCCAGAACTCGACAAGACTGAAACGTCCGCCCTGGCGATCGCGCCAAATGAGCGAGGTGATGAGGTAGCCGGAGATCACGAAAAATACGTCGACACCGACGAAACCTCCAGTGAACCCTGGAACATCAAAATGAAACAGCACAACTGCGATGACCGCTACCGCACGCAAGCCGTCAATGTCCCGCCGGTAGGCAAGAGTGCTCATCCGCCCAAGCCACCCAGTTCAAATAGGAAATACGACGAGAAGCAGCGTAGTCGAGTTTTTAATCGTGCATCCACCGATCACCCACTCTTTTCTTCCTTGACGACCCCACCCTCCAGATGCGTCTATGGCCAGGCGCATCTCTCGAAAAGCGCTTCTTCGGGGCCATGCTATTGACCTGAGCCTGACCTCGACCTGATAAAGGGTCTGGCGTGCAGGCTCAGCCCTGGCGAAATTGTGACGCCGGGAGCGCTGTTCTCCTTGACCTGAAGCGCCGTCTTACTTGCGCTTCATCGACAGGAAGAACTCATCGTTGGTCTTGGTCTGTTTCAACTTATCGACCAGGAACTCGATGGCCGCCACTTCATCCATCGGATGCAGCAGCTTGCGCAGGATCCACATGCGCTGCAGCTCGTCGTCGGCAGTCAGCAACTCCTCGCGACGGGTGCCGGAACGGTTGATGTTGATTGCCGGGAAGACGCGCTTTTCAGCGATCTTGCGGTCCAGCGGCAGTTCCATGTTGCCGGTACCCTTGAACTCTTCGTAGATCACTTCGTCCATCTTCGAGCCGGTTTCAACCAGCGCGGTGGCGATAATGGTCAGCGAGCCGCCTTCTTCGATATTGCGCGCGGCACCGAAGAAACGCTTCGGTTTCTCCAGAGCATGGGCATCGACACCACCGGTCAGGACCTTGCCGGAGCTCGGGATCACGGTGTTGTAGGCACGGGCCAGACGGGTGATGGAGTCGAGCAGGATCACCACGTCCTTCTTGTGCTCGACCAGGCGCTTAGCCTTCTCGATCACCATTTCAGCCACCTGCACGTGACGGGTCGGTGGCTCGTCGAACGTCGAGGCAACCACTTCGCCGCGCACGGTGCGCTGCATTTCGGTCACTTCTTCCGGACGCTCATCGATCAGCAGCACGATCAGGTGCACTTCCGGGTTGTTGCGGGTGATGTTCGCCGCGATGTTCTGCAGCATGATCGTCTTACCCGCTTTCGGCGGTGCCACGATCAGGCCACGCTGACCCTTGCCGATTGGAGCGCAAAGGTCGATCACGCGACCGGTCAAGTCCTCGGTGGAACCGTTACCGGCTTCCATCTTCATACGTACAGTCGGGAACAGTGGCGTCAGGTTCTCGAAGAGAATCTTGTTCTTGGCATTTTCCGGACGATCGTAGTTGATCGTGTCGACCTTGAGCAGGGCGAAATAACGCTCGCCTTCCTTCGGAGGGCGGATCTTGCCGACGATAGTGTCACCGGTGCGCAAGTTGAAGCGGCGGATCTGGCTGGGCGAGACGTAGATGTCGTCCGGGCCGGCCAGGTAGGACGCATCGGAAGAGCGGAGAAAGCCGAAGCCGTCCTGGAGGATCTCCAGCACACCATCACCGGAGATTTCCTCGCCGCTTTTTGCGTGCTTTTTCAGCAGGGAGAAAATCACATCCTGCTTGCGCGAACGGGCCATATTTTCTATGCCCATCTGTTCGGCCAATTCGAGCAGTTCGGTAATCGGCTTTTGCTTGAGTTCAGTCAGATTCATATAGGAATGACGTAATCATTTATGGAGGGGGGAAACTAAGCTTTTGGCTTAATGAGGCCGCGCCGCGGAGAAGGCGACAGGATCGCGTACTTGTTCGAAAAGGAGAGCGTCGGCGACGGCTTGCAGGGGGCAATGGAGAAACCAGTGCGGGGCCGAATGTAACACCTGGCTTTCGGAGCGTCTAGCCCCTTTTAACGAAAAAGCCCCGCAATTTGCGAGGCTTTCTGATGACAGCCGAACGATGCTTAGATGTTGGAGTCGAGAAAAGCTTGTAACTGCGACTTCGACAGGGCGCCAACCTTGGTCGCCTCGGGGTTGCCCTTCTTGAACAGCATCAGCGTCGGGATGCCACGCACGCCGTACTTGGCCGGAGTTTCCTGGTTGTCGTCGATATTCAGTTTGGCGACGATCAGCTTGCCTTTGTAGTCCCTGGCGATCTCGTCCAGGACCGGAGCGATCATTTTGCAGGGGCCGCACCACTCAGCCCAGTAGTCAACCAAAACAGAGTCTTCAGACTTCAGGACTTCTGCTTCAAAGCTCGCGTCGGTGACGTGCTTGATAAGATCGCTGCTCATGGATGTCTCCGGGGTTGTGAGCCAAAAAAAAACGTAGCCCATCATAGCCGCCCTTCCTACGTACAGGAAGCCGCAGATGATTGAGTCTAACTATGGTACTCCAAGAGTCTGAGTATGGCCGAACACCGCCAGGTTGCACGCCCATCGTGCAAATGTCGTCCGGGCATGACAAAAGCAATCCCCATGCGCAATGCGGCATCTCGGGATAAAATAAAAGTGAAACCGATTCTTCCTGCCCACCTGCGTAAAAAAAGCGGATCCAACAAACCTCAAACACCATCCGTTGGCGGCGACGGTCGATCGTGGCACGATGGCCGGGTTATCGACCGAGATCCTTCAACCATGCCGCATTCTCAAGCCAAGAATCTTTCTCTGATCGCCGCTATCGACCTGGGTTCGAACAGCTTCCATATGGTCGTGGCCAAGGCCCAGAACGGTGAAATCCGCATTCTGGAGCGGCTCGGCGAAAAGGTTCAACTGGCCGCCGGTATCGATGAAGAGCGCAAGCTCAGCGAAGAATCGATGCAACGCGGGCTTGATTGCCTGAAACGCTTTGCCCAACTGATCAACGGCATGCCCCTGGGTGCCGTGCGGATCGTCGGCACCAACGCCCTGCGCGAGGCGCGCAACCGGGCGGAGTTCATTCATCGCGCCGAAGATATCCTTGGCCACCCGGTGGAAGTCATTTCCGGCCGCGAAGAGGCCCGGTTGATTTACCTCGGTGTCTCCCACACCCTCGCCGACACCCCAGGCAAGCGCCTGGTCGCCGATATCGGCGGCGGCAGTACCGAATTCATCATCGGTCAGCGCTTCGAGCCACTGTTGCGCGAAAGCCTGCAGATGGGCTGCGTCAGCTATACCCAGCGTTATTTTCGCGACGGCAAGATCACTGCGGCGCGCTATGCCCAGGCTTACACGGCAGCGCGCCTGGAAATCATGAGCATCGAACATGCTCTGCATCGCCTAACCTGGGACGAGGCTATCGGCTCTTCCGGGACCATCCGCGCCATTGGCCTGGCACTGAAGGCCGGCGGCCACGGCAGCGGCGAGGTCAATGTCGAAGGCCTGGCCTGGCTCAAGCGCAAGCTGTTCAAGCTCGGCGATGCCGAGAAAATCGACTTTGAGGGCATCAAGCCTGACCGCCGGACTATCTTCCCCGCCGGCTTGGCGATTCTCGAGGCGATCTTCGACGCCCTCGACCTGCGGCGCATGGATCACTGCGACGGCGCCTTGCGCGAAGGCGTGCTCTATGACCTGCTGGGCCGTCATCACCACGAAGACGTGCGCGAACGCACCCTCACCTCGCTGATGGAGCGTTATCACGTCGATGTGGAACAGGCGGCACGGGTCGAGCACAAGGCGCTGCACGCCTTCGACCAGGTGGCCGAAGCCTGGGAGCTGGATGCCGGAGTCTGGCGCGAGCTGCTGGGCTGGGCCGCCAAGGTTCACGAGGTGGGCTTGGATATCGCCCACTACCAGTACCACAAGCACGGCGCCTACCTGATCGAGCACTCCGACCTGGCCGGTTTCTCACGGGAAGACCAGCAAATGCTGGCACTACTGGTACGCGGCCACCGACGTAATATTCCCAAGGACAAGTTTGCCGAGTTCGGCAATGACGGCACCAAGCTGATTCGCTTGTGCGTCTTGTTGCGCTTCGCGATCCTGTTCCACCACATCCGTGGCACCCAGGAAATGCCGCAGGTCGTCTTGCGTGCCCACGGCGATAGCCTGGATGTAGTGTTTCCCAAGGGCTGGCTGGAGCAGAACCAACTGACTCAGGCCGACTTCGCGCTGGAAGCGGAGTGGCTGACCCGAGTCAGTATCGTCCTCAACGTACACTGAGGATCGGGTTGCTCAGGCGATCGAGCAAGAACGCCTGGGCGCTGCGAGCGTTCTGGTTGCCGGTCGGCGTGTTACGGATGTAGCGCCCGTCCGACTGCAAGCTCCAGCTATGCGTGTTATCAGTGAGATAACTTTCCAGTTCCTTCTTGACCCGCAGGATCAATTTCTTGCCCTCTACCGGGAAGCAGGTCTCGACGCGCTTATCGAGGTTGCGCTCCATCCAGTCCGCGCTGGACAGGAACATCTGCTCCTCGCCGCCGTTGAGGAAGTAGAATACCCGGGTGTGTTCCAGGAAGCGGCCGATGATCGAGCGCACCTGGATATTGTGCGAGACCCCGGCAATGCCCGGCCGCAGGCAGCACATGCCACGCACCACCAGATCGATACGCACGCCGCACTGGCTGGCCTTGTACAGCGCACGAATAATCTTCGGATCGGTCAGCGAATTGAACTTGGCGATGATGTGCGCCGACTTGCCGTCGACGGCGAACTGGGTTTCCCGGGCAATCATGTCGAGCATGCCCTTCCTGAGCGTGAACGGCGCATGCAGCAACTTCTTCATGCGCAGGGTCTTGCCCATGCCGATCAACTGACTGAACAGCTTGCCGACGTCCTCGCACAGCGCATCGTCGGAGGTCAGCAGGCTGTAGTCGGTGTACAGGCGGGCGTTGCCGGCGTGATAGTTACCGGTACCCAGATGCGCATAGCGGACAATCTCACCGGCTTCGCGACGTAGGATCAGCATCATCTTGGCGTGGGTCTTGAAACCGACCACACCGTAGATCACCACCGCTCCGGCCGCTTGCAGACGACTGGCCAGTTGCAGGTTGGACTCTTCGTCGAAGCGTGCGCGCAATTCGATCACCACCGTGACTTCCTTGCCGTTACGCGCGGCATCCACCAGGGCATCGACGATTTCCGAGTTGGCGCCGCTGCGGTACAGGGTCTGGCGCACAGCCAGGACATGCGGGTCCTTGGCGGCCTGGCGCAGCAGGTCGACCACCGGTGTAAAAGACTCGAACGGGTGCAGCAACAAGATGTCCTGCTTGCTGATCACGCTGAAGATATTCTCGCTGTTCTGCAGCAACTTGGGAATCTGCGGAGTGAACGGCGTGTATTGCAGCTCCGGATGACTGTCCAGGCCGGTAATACTGAACAGCCGGGTCAGGTTCACCGGACCGTTGACCTGGTACAGCTCGGTCTCGGACAGGTTGAACTGCTTGAGCAGGTAGTCCGACAGATGTTTTGGGCAGGTGTCGGCGACTTCCAGGCGCACCGCATCGCCGTAACGACGGGAGAACAACTCGCCGCGCAAGGCCCGGGCCAGGTCTTCGACATCCTCGGAGTCCAGCGCCAGATCGGCGTTGCGGGTCAGACGGAACTGGTAGCAACCCTTGACCTTCATGCCCTGAAATAGGTCGTCGGCGTGGGCGTGGATCATCGACGAGAGAAATACATAATTATCGCCCGCCCCTCCTACCTCCTCAGGTACCTTGATGATCCTCGGTAGCAAGCGCGGGGCCGGAATGATCGCCAGGCCGGAATCGCGACCGAAGGCGTCGATACCCTCAAGCTCGACGATAAAGTTCAGGCTCTTGTTCACCAGCAATGGAAACGGGTGCGTCGGGTCGAGGCCGATGGGCGTGATGATCGGTGCGATCTCGTCGCGGAAATAGCGGCGCACCCAGGTCTTGAGCTTGATGGTCCAATAACGGCGACGGATAAAGCGTACCTGGTGTTTTTCCAGTTCCGGCAACAGGATATCGTTGAGGATCGCGTACTGGCGGTCGACGTGGCCGTGCACCAGCTCGCTGATGCGCGCCAGGGCCTGATGCGGCTGCAGGCCATCGGCGCCGGCCTGCTCGCGGGCGAACGTGATCTGCTTCTTCAACCCGGCGACGCGAATCTCGAAAAACTCGTCCAGGTTACTGGAGAAGATCAGCAGGAACTTGAGCCGCTCCAGCAACGGATAGGACTCGTCCAGCGCCTGCTCCAGCACGCGGATGTTGAACTGCAGTTGCGACAGCTCGCGGTGGATGTACAGGCTGCTGTCATCCAGGCTGGGAGTCGCCACCGCCGACGGCACCGCCACATGTGGCGCCTCGGCCACCACTTGCACGGGCTCCAGCTCCGGTGGGGTTTCGGCAATCTGCCCCACCACCGACTGAGCGTCTTTTACTTCAACTTCTCTGAGTCCTTCGGTATTCATCGAGTGTTCCTGTGAGGGCTATTTTTGCTCTCGTAGCAATTGAGCGGCACGAACGGCAAAATACGTCAGGATGCCATCGGCGCCAGCACGTTTAAAGGCGGTCAGGGATTCGAGAATCACCCCTTCATTCAACCAACCATTCTGGATCGCCGCCATGTGCATGGCATATTCGCCGCTGACCTGATAGACAAAGGTCGGCACCTTGAATTCATCTTTGACCCGGTAAAGGATATCCAGGTACGGCATGCCCGGCTTGACCATGACCATATCGGCACCTTCAGCCAGATCGGCGGCCACTTCGTGCAAGGCTTCATCGCTGTTGGCCGGGTCCATCTGGTACGAGGCCTTGTTCGCCTTGCCCAGGTTCAGCGCCGAACCGACCGCATCACGGAACGGCCCATAGTAGGCGCTGGCGTATTTTGCCGAGTAGGCCATGATCCGCACATTGACGTGGCCAGCCAATTCCAGGGCCTCGCGAATGGCCTGGATACGTCCGTCCATCATATCCGAGGGGGCGACCACCTGGGCGCCGGCTTCGGCATGGGACAGCGCCTGTTTGACCAGCGCATCGACGGTAATATCGTTCTGGACATAGCCTTGCTCGTCGAGGATACCGTCCTGGCCGTGGGTGGTGAACGGGTCCAGGGCCACGTCGGTGATCACCCCAAGTTCCGGGAACCGTGCACGCAAAGCGCGGGTGGCGCGCTGGGCAATGCCTTGCGGGTTCCAGGCCTCGGCGCCATCCAGCGACTTCAACGTTGGCGGCGTGACCGGGAACAATGCCAGCGCGGGGATCCCCAGTTCGACCCATTTAGCCGCTTCTTCGAGCAACAGATCAATGCTCAGGCGTTCAACGCCCGGCATCGAGGCCACCGTTTCACGACGATTTTCGCCATCCAGCACGAACACCGGCAGGATCAGATCGTCGACAGTCAGAATATTCTCACGTACCAGGCGCCGAGAAAAATCATCGCGACGATTGCGGCGCAGGCGAGTGGCGGGAAACAGGCGATGGGCGAGGGTAAAGCTCATGGCAGACTCCTTGAGCCCGCGCGGGCGGGCGAGCATGGCAGTTATAGGTGGCCATTATGACGAAGGAATGACGGTTGTGCTGCTCTTGCGACCGAGCATCGCACGCGCCGCCCTTGTAGGAAATGTTAACGTCGAGACACATTTGGACACTTTCCTCTGTGTCGTCGAAGGGTTAGGCTGCGCGTTCATTTCGCCAGCATCCAGACAATGCTCCAACAATTTTTGCAGGACTTCGGTTACTTCGCCCTGTTTCTCGGCACGTTTTTCGAAGGTGAGACCATTTTGGTACTCGCCGGCTTCCTCGCGTTCCGCGGATACATGGACATCAACCTGGTGGTTATCGTGGCTTTCTTCGGCAGCTATGCCGGTGACCAGCTGTGGTATTTCCTGGGGCGCCGGCACGGCCGCAAGTTATTGGCGCGTAAACCGCGCTGGCAAATGATGGGCGACCGGGCGCTGGAGCATATTCGCCGTCATCCGGACATCTGGGTGCTGAGCTTTCGCTTCGTCTACGGCCTGCGCACAGTCATGCCAGTGGCGATTGGCCTGTCGGGTTATCCACCCGGACGCTACCTGCTGCTCAACGGCATCGGCGCGGCGATCTGGGCGGCAGCCCTCGCCGCCGCCGCCTATCACTTCGGCGCAATGCTCGAAGGTTTGCTGGGCAGCGTAAAGAAATACGAGCTATGGGTGTTGGGCGGCCTGCTGGTGATCGGCCTGCTCCTCTGGAGTTGGCGTCGCATCAAGAGCGCCCGCCTCGCCCGCAAGGCTGCGGCAGAAACCGCCTTGTCCGGACCTAAGGACCCGCCCGGCGAATGAACCGAGTCCGGTAGCAGTAAAGCCTAAAGCCCGATCACGCTCGGTACGACAAAAAAACGCAATCGCCAGAGCAATCAGGCCCACGGCGCCCCGAAACAAATGATGGATCCAAGATCAGCTGCAGTCTGGAAAAATTCCGCTGACAATGAATGCCAAATAGGTAGACATTTAACACCGACTATTGGGAGATCGAACATGACCAAGAAGATCGCGGTAATCCTTTCCGGCTGCGGTGTGTACGATGGCGCGGAAATCCACGAAAGCGTGCTCACCCTGTTGCGCCTGGATCAGCGCGGCGCGAAGGTCCAGTGTTTTGCGCCGAACATCGCCCAGTTGCAGGTGATCAACCACCTGACCGGCGAAGAAATGCTCGAGTCGCGCAATGTTCTGGTGGAATCGGCGCGCATCGCCCGAGGCGAAGTCAAGGACCTGCGCGAAGCCGATGTACGGGAGTTCGACGCACTGATCCTGCCCGGTGGTTTCGGCGCGGCGAAGAACTTTTCCGACTTTGCCGTCGAAGGGGCCAATTGCCGCGTGCAGGCAGAAGTCCTGGCGCTGATCGAAGCCTTTGCCGAAGCCGGCAAACCGGTGGGCCTGATCTGCATCACCGCGGCGCTGGCGGCGAAGATCTACGGCCCGGGCGTGACCTGTACCATCGGCAACGATGCCGATACCACTGCGGCGCTCAACACCATGGGCGCCGCCCACAAGGAGTGCTCGGCAGGCGATATTGTCGAGGACAAGGCGCGCAAGCTGGTGACAACCCCGGCCTATATGCTGGCACAGTCCATCGGCGAGGCGGCGTCGGGGATCAACAAACTGGTGGACCGGGTGCTGGAGCTGACTCAGCAGGCTTGATCATTACAGGTGGCAACGATCATCTGCCCTGTGTTCAGCAAGACCGTGAAAGCCGGGTGAGGATACGGTCGAAGGCATTGGCGAAGGCCTGCTTGTCCCGCTCGCCATAAGGCGGCTGACCGCCGCCCATCTGCCCTTGCTCACGCAGGTCGGTGAACAGGTTGCGCACCGCCAGCCGCTCACCCATGTTCTGCGGATCGAACTCCTTGCCACGAGGATCGAGTGCCGCCACCGCCTTTTTCACCAATCGATCGGCCAGGGGCACATCGCTGCAAATCACCAGTTCCCCCGGCACCGCATGCTCCACCAGGTAATCGTCGGCGGCGTCCGGCCCGCTGGGCACCACGATCAACTTGACGCAGGCGAAGGCCGGCTTGATCTGCGGCTGGCCCGCCACCAGCACCACTTCGAAGCGGCGCTTGAGGGCGAACTTCACCACCAGCTCCTTGGCCGCCTTGGGGCAGGCGTCGGCATCGATCCACACGCGCATGCTCAGGAAGCCTGCAATCGGCGCTTTTCGGCCAACCGGCTACGGCTGTAGAGCACGATGATCGCCAGCAGGGCCACGGCTTGAGCGCTCAGCGAATAAGCATCGGCATGGATCCCCAGCCAGTCGAAGTCGAAGAACGCCACTGGCCGCGTGCCGAAGATCCCGGCTTCCTGCAAGGCCTTGACGCCATGCCCGGCAAACACCACCGACAGCGCGCACAACAACCCGGCATTGATCCCGAAGAACAGCGCCAGCGGCAGCTTCGCCGAGCCGCGCAGGATGACCCAGGCCAGGCCGATCAGCAGCACCAGCGCCGTCGCGCCGCCTGCCAGCACCGCGTTGTGCCCGGCAGGACCGGCCTGCAACCAGAGGGTTTCATAGAACAGGATCACTTCGAACAACTCGCGGTACACCGAGAAGAACGCCAGGATCGCGAAACCGAAACGACCACCACCACCGACCAGACTGCTCTTGATGTAGTCCTGCCACGCCGCGGCATGGCGGCGATCGTGCATCCAGACGCCAAGCCAGAGCACCATCACACTGGCGAACAGCGCCGTACACCCTTCCAGCAACTCGCGCTGGGCGCCACTGACATCGATCACATAGGCCGCCAGCGCCCAGGTGCCAAGCCCCGCCAGCAACGCCAGACCCCAGCCGATATTGACACTACGCACCGCCGATTGCTGGCCGGTGTTGCGCAGGAAGGCGAGAATCGCCGCCAGCACCAGGATCGCTTCTACGCCCTCGCGCAGCAAGATCAGCAATCCCGAAATAAAGCTCAGGGATTGACTCAGTCCATCATTGCCGAGCAACCCGGCGGACTCCTTGAGCTTATCCTTGGCGAACGCCAGGCGCTGCTCGACCTGCTCGACCGGCAAGCCATCCTGCAAGGATTGCCGATAGGCCATCAGGGATTTTTCGGTGCCCTTGCGCACGCTGGCGTCAACGTTGTCCAGGGAGCTTTCGACTAACTCGAAACCTTCCAGGTAGGCGGCCACGGACAGATCGTAGGCCTGTTCACGGTCGCCGACACGGTAAGCCGCCAGGCTCTTGTCCAGGGTCGCGCCCGTGTAGTCGAGCAACTGCGCAGGGCCGCGCTTGACCTGCGGCGGTTGGGCGCGCTGGGCGCGAAACAGCGCGGCAGCGGCGTCGCCTTCGGCTGTCCGCACTTCATCAGGGGTCTGGCGGGCCAGGTCGGCCAGATTGTAGGCCTTGTCGTTCGTGGCCACCGACGCGGCGCTGAAACCGGCGATATAAGTAGCCAGATCCCAACGCTGACGTTCATCGAGCTGATCGGCGAACGAGGGCATGTCCGTGCCTTCGACACCGAGGGTCAGGGTGTTGTAGAGACCATAGAGGCTCAGGCGATCCAGGCGCGCGGCGTCCCGCAGATTGGCCGGCGGGGGCGTCAGACCAACACCCGCCGGGCCATCGCCGGCTCCCGTGTCACCATGGCAGACCGAGCAGTGCTGGGCGTAAAGCGGCGCACCACGACTCGGATCCGGGGTGATGGCCGGCGCTTGACTGACCTCGTAGCTCACCGCCAGCCTTGCGCCCAGTTGCCGGGCCTGCCGCGCCACCAGCGCGCCATCCTGGCGCTGGCTGATGGCCTTGCGCAGATCGACCACGCCCTGCTCCAGCTCCGCCCGCTCGGCACGGGCCGGTAGCGCGACAATCAGCTTGTGCAGAGCTGTCAGGAATTCCAGCTGTTCGTGGTATTCGGTCTCGTCGATGACCTTGCCGTCCGCCACCGTGGCTGGATAGTCCGCGCCGATGTAATCGATCAGGTGCAGGGCCTGGGCGGCGCCTTCCACCGTCTTCGCCAGCAGATTGGAGCTGCATAGGGCGAACATCGGCAGCATCAGCCAGGCCAGGAAACGCGTGGGAACAATCATCGAAACAACCTAAATGGAAATGCGAAGTAACACATTGTTCCCTCTCACTGCACTTCACTCAAGCGCCGCGCGCCCTTGAGGCGCAAATAGTGCCTTTCAATAAGCGGTCGGCATCTTTGGGAAGGGTCGGTTGTGGGTATTTGCCGACCGGGACTCAGTGGGTAGCCTTGTGCAAAGTCGCCAGGAATCCCGCCGCGCCCACGAACAACCCGGCAAAAGTCCGATTCAGGCGGCGTTGTTGCTTGGGTGTGCGCAACAGGCGCAGGACCTTGGCCGCCAGGCCGGTGTAGCCGGCCATGACGATCATGTCGACGCCGATCATGGTCGCGCCCAAGATCAGGTACTGATGCACGAGCGGCGCCTGGGGATCGATGAACTGCGGCAGCACCGCGAGCATGAACACCAAGGCCTTGGGATTGCTGACGTTGACCAGGAAACCGCGAAACATCAAGGTCAGCGGTTTGCCGATCGGCCGGATCGTGGACTCTTCGGTCATGTCGTTGGGCATCGCGCCCCACTGCTTGACAGCCAGGTACACCAAGTACGCCACACCGAACCACTTGATGGCGTAGAAAGCCGTGGCCGAGGCCGTGAGGACCGCACCGACACCGGCGGCGATCACCGCGATCTGTGCCGCCAGGCCCAGTTGCAGGCCCAGGGCATTCCAGTAGCCACGAAGGAAACCGTATTGCAGGCCGCTGGACATCGAGGCAATCGCACCGGCGCCCGGGGACAGGCTGATCACCCAGCACGCCGCGAAAAATGCCAGCCATGTCTCAATCTGCATCATGCACCTCGGATAAGAACTCCAACCCGCCTTTAAGCTAATCCGTGGGCCTGAAATTGACTATTGTTTTTTGTCGGACAGGATCATCGACGAGCAGACATCTTGTGTAGGAACACCAAGGCACATCAAGACAGCGCTTCCAGTTCCGCCTGCATGCTTTCCAGCAGTTCCAGGGCGTGCATCCAAGCCTCTTCGAGTTCCGCCTCACGCACCTTGAGCTTGGCCTGGTTGGCCAACAGGTCACGCAGTTCGTCCTTGCGATCCGCTTCGTAGACCGCGCTGTCGCCGAGACTCGCCTCAATCTTTGCCAGCTGCTCATGCAGCTTGCCCAGCTCGGCCTCGAGCTTGTCGGCCTCACGCTTGTGCGGGGCCAGTTGTTGACGCAACGCAGCCGCGGCCTGACGCTGAGCCTTCTTGTCGGTCTTATCGGCATTCACTGGGGTGCTGCTGACCGGCGCGTTCCGCTGGCGATATTCGACCAACCAGCGGGCATAGTCTTCCAAGTCACCGTCGAACTCTTCGACCTTACCGTCGGCCACCAGGTAGAAATGGTCGGTGGTGCTCTTGAGTAGATGACGGTCGTGGGAAACCACCAGTACCGCACCGCTGAACTCCTGCAAGGCCATGGTCAGCGCCAGGCGCATTTCCAGATCCAGGTGGTTGGTCGGTTCGTCGAGCAGCAGCAGATTAGGCCGTTCCCAGGCGATCAGGGCCAACGCCAGCCGGGCTTTCTCGCCGCCAGAGAAGTTCAACACCGGCTCGTCGATGCGTGCGCCACGAAAATCGAAACCACCGAGGAAGTCGCGCAGGGTTTGCTCGCGCTCGGTCGGTGCCAACCGTTGCAGGTGCAGCAACGGGCTGGCCTTGGCGTCCAGCGAGTCGAGCTGGTGCTGGGCAAAGTAGCCGACCACGGTGTTTTCACCACGGGTCATGCGCCCTGCCAACGGCGACAGCTCGCCGGCGAGGTTCTTGATCAGCGTCGACTTGCCCGCGCCGTTGGGACCGAGCAGACCGATTCGGGCACCGGGGGTCAGTTGCAGCTTGACCTTCTCCAGGATGGTTTTCTCGCCATAACCCAGCCGAGCATCGGACAGGTCCAACAAGGGGCTGGAGATCTTATGCGACTCGCGAAAAGTGAAGTCGAACGGTGAATCGACGTGGGCCGCCGACAGCTCCTCCATTCGCTCCAGTGCCTTGATCCGGCTCTGTGCCTGGCGGGCCTTGGTGGCCTGGGCCTTGAAGCGGGCAATATAGCTTTCCATATGCGCACGTTGCGCCTGCTGCTTCTCGTAAGCCTGCTGCTGCTGGGCCAGACGTTCGGCACGGGCGCGCTCGAAAGCCGTGTAGCCACCACGATAGAGAGTAATTTTGCGCTGGTCGACATGAGCCACGTGATCGACCACTTCGTCGAGAAAGTCGCGGTCGTGGGAAATCAGCAGCAAGGTGCCGGGGTAGCTCTTGAGCCACTCTTCCAGCCAGATGATTGCGTCGAGGTCGAGGTGGTTCGTCGGTTCGTCGAGCAGCAATAGGTCCGAGGGGCACATCAGCGCCTGCGCCAGGTTCAGGCGCATCCGCCAGCCGCCGGAGAAATCCCCGACCTGACGATCCATTTGTTCGTTAGTGAAGCCCAGGCCGGCCAGCAACTTGCGCGCGCGGGCATCGGCGGTGTAGCCGTCGGCGCTGTCGAGTTCCGCGTGCAGGCGTGCCTGGGCAGCGCCATCGTGGGCTGCCTCGGCCACTGCCAGGTCGTGCTGCACCTGGCGCAGGCGTATGTCGCCATCGAGTACATAGTCGACCGCCAGGCGTTCGAGGGTATCGACCTCCTGGCGCATGTGGGCGATACGCCAATCGGCCGGCAGAAAGCAATCACCCGAGTCCGGGTGCAGCTCGCCCCGCAGTAGGGCGAACAAGCTGGATTTGCCGGCGCCGTTGGCACCGATAAGGCCGGCTTTATGGCCGGCGTGCAGGGTCAGCTCGGCGTCTTCTAGCAGACGTTGCGGGCCACGCTGTAAAGTCAGGTTCTGAAGTCGAATCATAATGGCGGCGGAGTCTACCAGCTTCCCTCGCAACTGGCGCGGATCGAACCATGCATGCTGACCTGTGGACGTTTTCTCTTGAGACTTATGCCAAGCCCGGCGTGGAGGAGGCCTGCCTGGCCTTACAAGCCCAGGGGGCGGATGTCTGCCTGATGCTCTGCGCGGCCTGGCTGGGCGTGCGCGGCGTCGGTTGCGAGTCCGAACGCCTGGCGCGGTTGCGCCTGATTGCACAAGACTGGCAGGCGCAGGTGATACAACCGCTCAGGCAATTGCGTGGGCAATGGCGATCCATGGCGCTGCTAGACAACGAGTTGAAAGTGCTGAGAGATCAGCTCAAGACACTTGAGCTGGAAGCGGAGCGCCAGTTGCTGTTGCGTCTGGAAGGGTTGAGCCAGGGTTGGCCGCAGGGAGTTGCCGTCGACCTGGCACAGTGGCTGGACGGCAGCACCGTCCAGGTGACCCACCTCAATCGCGAGGCGCTGCACAAGCTGCGCCTCGCGGTGAGCCAGGCTTAGGAAGCGCTGGTTGGCGCGGCGACCGAGGCCGGCGCTGGAGCAGCAGCCGGAGCAGAGGTTGCAGTCGATGCCGATGCTGCTGAGGTTGGCGTCGAAACTACGGGCTTAGCTGCGGGGGGTTTTACAGCCGGTTTGGCAGCAGCGGTTTTAGCAGCAGCCGGTTTTACGGCAGGCTTGGCGGCAGCGGT
>NZ_CP014135.1:481132-595689 GCF_001543125.1 Pseudomonas agarici
GCGGCAGCGGTTTTAGCAGCAGCCGGTTTGGCGGCAGGCTTAGCGGCAGCGGTTTTAGCAGCAGCCGGTTTGGCGGCAGGCTTAGCGGCAGCGGTTTTAGCAATAGCCGGTTTGGCGGCAGCCGTTTTAGCAGCAACCCGTTTGGTCGCCGGCTTGGTAACAGCAGCTTTAGCAGCAACTGGTTTGGCAGCAACCTTGACCGGCGCAGCAGTTTGGGCAGTTCGAGTAGACAGAGCCTTGGTAACAGCTTCTTTCACACGCCCAATACCTTGCGCCAGCTTCAGGCTCTCTTGCGCATCGCGCTTGAGTTGCAAAATGTAGGAGCGGGTTTCGGACTGGCTGGTTTTCAGCTTGTCGAGCAGGTCTTCCAACTCACTGACGGCCGTCTTGGCTTTGGTTTGCGCCTTGGCTTTTCCAGCGGCTGCGGCATCCTGCAATTTGGTCCGGGATTTATGCAATTTTTCTTGTGCTTTACCGCGTTGTTTTTCCAGTTTGGCGAGCAATTTTTCAGCATCAGCCAGGGCTTGGGAACAAGCGTTTTCCAAATGTTCGAGCAAGCTGCCCGACAACTGTTGGAGTAAGTGCAACGGAGTATTTACAGGCTTCTTGGTGGCCGACATGGTTTACCTCCTGGCTGACGTGAGTGCGGCTCATACTAGCCCTCTGTGACTAACGCCGCTAGGGCATGTTGACAGTATCGAATGCCGGGCGTTGCATGCGGCAAAAAAAGTTCTTCGGGATCATTGGGCGAGCCAAACAATTGCCGATAAAATTCTTCTCGCCCAGGCGATATTTCATCGTATTTTTGCAGACCGGGCGCGCACTCTTTGTCGCGCTCCACCGCCAGTTTCGATCACACCGCCCGCGGCAGTTTTTCATGGTGTCGCGGGTGCTCCAACAACCATCGCGCAGCACTGGCATAATCCTTCGGATCACAGGCCGGAGAATCTCCATGTCGCGTTATCTACTGCTGTCGTTGTGCCTGGTTTTGCCGCTGGCCCAGGGCGCGCCAAAAGAAACAACCGACGATGCCCAGGGCCTTGCCTATAGCCTGGGCGCTAGCCTCGGCGAACGCTTGCGCCAGGAGGTTCCGGGCCTGCAGCTCAAAGCCCTGATCGAAGGTTTGCAGCAGGCTTACCAGGGCAAGCCGCTGGCCTTGAAGCAGGAGCGAATCGAGCAGATCCTGGCCGCTCACGAAGCCCGAATCGTCGCGGAATCGACGAAGCCGCAAAGCGAAATAGCCCTCGAAGCCGAGAAAGAATTCCTCGCCCGAGAAAAAGCCCAGCCGGGTGTCCGGGAGCTGTCCAATGGAATCCTGATGACCGAACTGACCCCAGGCACCGGCGAAAAAGTAGCTGCCAATGGCCGGGTGCAAGTACGTTATGTAGGACACTTGCCCAATGGCACGGTGTTCGACCAGAACCGCCAACCACAATGGTTTCGCCTGGACAGTGTGATCAATGGCTGGCGCAGCGCGTTGCCGCAGATGCCGGTCGGCGCCAAGTGGCGCCTGGTGCTGCCTTCGGCACAAGCCTATGGCGCGGATGGCGCGGGTGACCTGATCGCCCCCTATACGCCGCTGGTATTCGATATCGAATTGTTGGGCGTCGCCAACTGAGCTCGTCCCACAAACGAAAAACGGTGCGCCCCACGCACCGTTTTCATCGAGAAATCGCTACACCTCAAGCCGGATCGACCAACTCTTGCTTGTGCGAGGTGTGCAGTACCTCGATCAGGCAGTCTTCGAGTTCGAAGCGTTCGTGCAGCAACCCACCCAGCTCCTGGAACTTCTGCGCCACGCATTTTCCGGCGTCGCACAGGTCGTTGAAAGCCAGCAACTTCTCGGTGATCACCTCGATACGTGGATAGATCGTCTCGGCCAGCTCCAGCCCGCGCTCATCACCGAAGACCTTAGCCTCACCGGTGAGCTGTTCGTAGATTTCGAAGTGGCCGGCCGACACATAATCCACTAAGCCCCCGCAAAACTCTTGGAGCGATTGGCGATTGTCCGCCAGAGCTCCGGGCTCGGCTCCAAGAGCATCATAGGCTCGTACAAGTTCGTGACGCGCCTGCAACCAGCGGTCGATCAGCAGATGCACTCCACCCCAACGTTCCTGAGCATTCTGACAACTTTCGAGCATGGTGATCTCTTCCCTTCTGGGTCGTGCCGCCCGACCTCGTATAAACCGAGGATTCTGACTTGGCCAAACAAAACAACCTATTTGCAATAACACGTGCGGGCCAGATTATGCCCGCACGACACCCGCTTCAAGGTACGCAGGAGATAAAGTTCATACAAGTGTTTAATCCCGAGGACGGCGATAGGCTGCTTCAGGTGCGGTGCTTAGAGCCTGTGGCCGGGCCAACTATCTGATAGATCGCCAGAATACCCATGCCGACAAATGCCAGCAAACTCCACTCGGGGAGACTCAGATCGAACAGGGTCCAGTGGATCTGAGCACACTCGGCGGTCGCCCGGAACATCAAGATCAGTGCCTTGAAGGGAGATACCTGCTGCATCAGACAATGCAGTCCGGGCTGGCAGATCATCAGTTCCTCCAATGGCACCCGCTGCAGCAGCACTTGCCGGACCGCCGTCGCCGCACCCGCCAGCACGAACACCAGCCCCAGCGCACCATAGACCCAGCGGCCGATGCGCGCGGGTCCGTGCAATGCGCCCACCAGGCTGACCAGGCAGAAGCCGCCGAGAAATAGGCGTTGCATCACGCACAGCGAGCACGGTTTCAGCCCGACTCCATACTCCAGGTACAACGATGCCCCCATGACCAGGGTCGCCGCCAGAAAAGCGAGAGAGAACAGAGAGCGTGAGCGGGCCAAGAACATGGCTTTTCCGTAACAGGAGAGACAGGCAGTTACGGTAGAGGAAAGGCCTTGGCCCTTTCAAGCAGGGTCACTGCAGATAATTCCTCAAGCCTGTAGGGAATTACCGACAGACATCCTATGAAACCATTAAGTAGCGAGTAGGATTTCGGTATCAGAGTATTACAGGGAAATAGGCCAGGAGCCTGAGACGGGCGCTCATCGCGAACCATCCGTCCCAGTCTCTTCTAGGCGCTCACCGACACCGGTAGAGGCATCGCGAGCAAGCGTTCGTCCAACAGGCCAAGGCCCTCCTGAAACAACAGATTGCTACGCTCAGTGTCTCCCAACCGGGCCAGCAGCCTGGCCAGCTCGGCACAGGCTTCCGGGTTGCGCTGCACCCGCAGACTACCTTCCAGGTAATCGCGAGCCTTGCCCCACAAGCTGTTTTGCAGGCACAAGCGCCCCAGTGTTAGCAACAGGCTGGCATCGGCCGGATGCTCCTTGAGCCAGCCCTCGGCGGTCTGTAGCTGGCGAGCCGGATCGCGCCCGCGCAGCAACCCATACAAACGCGCAAGATGGCTATCGTACTGACGCTTGAGCGCCGCGTACAACGCTTCCTCGGCTTGGACCTCGGCCCCCAACCGACGCAGTTGCTCGGCATAAGCCAACACCAGTGGCGGTTCCTGCCGTTGGGACGAGGACAATTGCTGCCAGGCCCGCTCCAGCGATTGCAGAGCCGCTGTAGCGTCCTCTTCACGGCGCGCCGCCAGACTGAGGTTTTCACCCCAGGCGCGTCGCTCCAGCTCAATCAGCTCACCTTGTGCCAGCGCCTTGTTCTTGCGCAACTCCGGTAACAGCCGGACCACCGCCGACCAGTCGCCACGCTGCTGATGCAGCCGCTGTAACTGGCGCAGCACCTGGATACTGTGAGGATGCAGCTCGTGCATGGCTTGCAGCGTACCCAAAGCACCCTCGGTATCGCTACGGTCCACTTGCAACTGCGCGTGACTCAGCGCGATCGCCAGTTGGGCCTGCGGCTGACGCGTCAGTGCGCGCTCCAACAAGCTGTCGCACTCTTCATATTTGCCTTGCTCATTGGCCGCACGCGCCGCGCCGAGGTAATAAAGCAGTGGCTGGCGCTCTGCCTCGGCAGCCCGCTGCAAGTGCTTCTGCGCGCTGGCCCAACGGCCTTCGGCAAGATCCATCTGGCCTTGCTCGATAGCCAGCCAAACCCGCCGGCTGCGGTTGCGGCGGGACCAGGGATTGGCAGCCGAACTCGACGCCGTAACCAAGCCCACGAGGAATCTGACCAGCCGATAGACCAGCCACAACACCAGCAGCACGGCCAGGAATGCCCACAGGCTGGATTCGTAACGAAAGCTGTCATAGGCAATCAGAACGTAACCGGCATGCCTGGAAATCGCGAAACCCAACAGGCCTGCCGCGACAATGACCAGCAGTGCAATCGCGATAAACCGTTTCATGGACGGGCCTCCTGCGTCGGGTTGGCGTTGCCGCTCACAGGCCTATCGACTTCCACCTGCCGGCGCTCGAGATAAGCCTGGACGGCACCGAGGGTCGCGGCGAGATCCGGAGTCAGCACCGTCACCGGTTTTTCGCTCAGCTCGCTAAGTTGTTCGACCATGCCCTTGCTCTGCGGACTGTCTGGGTTGAAACTGCCGGTCAACACATCACGGGCCTCTGTCAGCGCCTGGGTGTAAACCCCTGCCTGGCCATTCAGGGCCGCCCACTGCGCCTGCTCCAGTGCCAGCCTCAAGGCCAGGCGAACCTGAGTCAGGCTCTGCCCGGCGAGCAGCGGCCGAATGTTCTTGTTGGCGTTGAAGTCGATACGGATATAGCGAGAAATCTCGTCCCACCACTGCGCCCAGCGACTGGCGCCGTCGCCATCGGAGGTCAGGCCCAGCAGGGAATCACCGCGGTCCTGGTACTCCGGCGCCAGCTCGTTGAGCTGTGCGACCTGGTCACGCAACGCACCCAGTTGCAGGAACAGTCCAGTACGATCCGGCTGCTCGGTATTGCGCAGCGCCGCCAGGCTCTTGGCCAATTGTTCGCGGGCAGCAAAGGAGCCTGGGTCGTTTTGTTCCCGTAGGATATCGTCGGCCCCCCGGACCAGGGCCAGGGCACTGGGGATATCCTGCAACGCTGATAGGCGCAACGTGGCCAAGCGCAACAAATGCTCGGCCTCGGCGAGGCGCCAGTCCTTGCGACTGGCTCCCAGGACGCTGTCCAGGCGCTGACTCAGGCGCTGCTGATCGCCCTGCAATTGCGCCACCAGACGCCGACGATCCTCCAGTTCGGTGGCGCCCGGCAACTGATCCAGACGCAGGGCTAATTGCTGCTCGCTCAAATTGAGCGACTGCGCCTGGTTGCCCAGGTCCTGCAGTTGCCCACTCTGCTGCAGGTGATGGGCCTGCAGGTTGCGCACCTGCCAGACACCCCAGCCGCCCGCGGCCACGCCAGCGGCACCCAGCAGCAACGCCAGGATCGCCAGACCATTGCCACGGCGCTCGACAGGCGCCACCGGCGGTTTGACCGGCGCCTCGGGCACCGGTTGAGCTTGTTCTTTTGGCAAGGCTGCTTCGCTCACGTATCCATCCTTCGCATTCAGAAAGCGGGTACGGGGAACTCCCGTAGCGCCGCCAGCAAAGCCGTGGCGCTGGCACCACGACAATCCACTACATATTGTGCCCCGGCGGCACGGGCCATCTGCGCCACCCGAGGACTTGGAACAAACAATGGCAGCCGGGCCACTTGCGGCCAATCCGCCCCCGCCAATTGCTGCAGGTGTTCAAAACCCTGCCCACTGCTGACCATCAGCCCGTTCAGGCGTTCCCCGTGAATCTGTCGGATCAGGGTGCCCTCGGCATACGCCGGCAAGCGGCGGCGATAGAGTTCCAGATAGTCGACACTAGCACCTTGACTGCGTAAACGCTCAGCCAGGAGCTCGCGGCCACCCTCGCCGCGCAAGATCAGCACACGGGGATCGGGCTGCGCCAGGACCTCGCGCAAGGCCGGCAAATCGAGCAAGGCCTCGCTATCATCGCCATCGGCCGGGTAGCCCACCCGCAAGCCATAGTCGTCCAGCAGCTTGGCCGTCGCGATACCCACGGTGAACCAGGGCAGCAACGGCGGTTGCGGCCAGTACTGATCCACCAGCTCCAACCCTAGGCGCGCAGCCGGTTTGCTGACGACAATTGCCGCCGAATAGAAAGGCAACTTGAGAATCTTCGTCAGCCCGGCGCCATCGATAGCCAGCGGCTCGATTTCCAGCAGCGGCAAGGCACTGCTGAAGATCCCGGCCTCGGCCAGTACCGCCGAAAGCGCGGTCGAGTCATCCGCCGGCCGCGTCAGCAGCAGACGCCAACCGCTCATTCCTCGCTGGCCTCGCCATAGACAGCCTTGAGGATGACGTCCGCGCCCTGCCCCAGCAAATCCTCGGCAACCCGCACGCCCAACGCCTGAGCATCCGCTTGCGGAGCACGTGCTTGAGCGCTCAGCAGTAAGCCCCCGTTAGGCTGGCCGACCAGGCCACGCAACCAAATCTGCTCGCCTTCGAGCACGGCATAACAGGCAATCGGCACCTGGCAGCCACCGTTGAGGTGCTTGTTCAGAGCCCGCTCGGCGCTGACCCTGACGGCGGTGTCGGCGTGATGGAGCGGCGCGAGCAGTGCATGAATCTCGCTGTCGGCGCTACGGCACTCGATACCGACCGCGCCCTGACCACCCGCCGGCAGACTGTCTTCGACGCTGATGGTCGAGGTGATACGATCTTCGAAGCCCAGCCGGATCAGCCCCGCCGCCGCCAGGATAATGGCGTCGTACTCGCCAGCGTCGAGCTTGGCCAGACGAGTGTTGACGTTGCCACGCAGGAAGCGGATCTGCAGGTCTGGACGGTGACTCAACAATTGCGCCTGGCGACGCAGGCTCGAAGTACCGACCACAGCGCCCGACGGCAACGCATCCAGACTGGCGTGGGTATTGGAAACGAAGGCATCGCGAGGATCCTCGCGCTCGCAGATGCAGAACAGACCGAGTCCCTCGGGAAAATCCATCGGCACGTCCTTCATCGAGTGTACGGCGATGTCCGCCTCATGCTCGAGCAGCGCGGTTTCCAGTTCCTTGACGAACAATCCCTTGCCGCCGATCTTCGACAGCGGCGAGTCCAGCAGCTTGTCGCCGCGACTGACCATCGGCACCAGGGTCACGTTCAACCCCGGATGAGCCTGTTCCAGGCGAGCCTTGACGTATTCGGCCTGCCATAAGGCCAGCGCGCTCTTACGGGTAGCGATGCGGATTTCGCGAGAGGACATAGATCGATCCGTACTGAATAGATACGGCAGATAATAACAGTTCGGCCCGGCTAGCTTTGTCTTGTATCAGAAACTCTGCTGCCTCTCCGGCTCGGAACAGCCAATGAACGAATCACGGGGCCTGCGACAAGCCCCGGATTAAAGCTGTTGCATCATCTTGCGCACACCGGCGACATGGCGCCGACTGACGATCAGCGCATCGCCGTTGAGACCCTTGAGGAATAACTGGAAGTGCCCCAGAGGCGTGCGTTGCAGACGCTCGATGCGTTCGCGGGCCACCAGGGCGTTGCGATGGATACGCGCGAAGCGATCGCCGAACTCGTCCTCCAGGGCCTTCAACGGCTCATCGAGCAACACCTCGCCGCCTTCGTGGCGCAAGGTCACATACTTGTGGTCGGCGATAAAATAGATCACCTGGTCGAGCGGAATCAGCTCGATCCCCTTGCGGGTCCGCGCACTGATATGGGTGCGCGGGCCGGCGCCGCTCTGCGCGGCCGGCCGGGTCAGGGCGGCCAGTTGCACGCGGTTGGGCCGCTCGGCCTTCTTCAAGGCTTCAAGCAGGTGCTCGGCACGCACCGGCTTGACCAGATACCCCACGGCGCTGACCTGGAACGCCTCCAGGGCAAACTCGTCATGGGCGGTGCAGAACACCACCGCCGGCGGCGTTTCGCGCTCGCACAAACGCGCGGCCACCTGCAACCCATCCACGCCGGGCATGCGGATATCGAGTAAGACGACATCCGGCTTGAGGCTGTCGATCAGGGCCAAGGCCTCTTCGCCATTGGTGGCGCTGGGCTCCAGGACACTGTAACCCTCGAGTTCGCCAACCAAACGGCTCAGGCGCTCGCGGGCCAGTGGTTCGTCATCAACGATCAGGACATTCATATTGCGCTGGATTCCTGCGTGAGTCTCGTACAAGGATAGCGTAGACAAGTGAAGTGACGTCCGTCACGGCGATCCATGGTAAGACTAGCGCGAGGCCCAAAAAGTGCCGTAAGTCGGGCACCAATGTTCACTAGCGCCAGTTGAGTACCGCTCGACACCTGCTGCCGGGCAGCATCGTCGTAGGGATTGCTGATACACAATATGAACTCTCCCTCTTTGTAGCTGGCTTCGACTCTGACCACCCCGCCTTCGACCCGCGGCGCGATTCCATGGATCAGAGCGTTTTCCAGCAATGGTTGCAAGGTTAGTGGCGGGATCGGCAAATCATCCGGAATTGTCCCCACCCTCCAGTCCAACTGTAGACGGTTGCCAAGACGATAGTGTTCGATCGACAAATATCGTTGCGCTAATTCCAGCTCGTCGCGCCAGGACACCAGGCTCCCTGACTGGGCGAGGTTGGCCCGGAACAGGTCGGACAGATCCAACACCGCCTGCTCGGCCTGCCGTGGATCGCTCCTCACCAGGCAGGCAATGCTGTTCAGGCTGTTGAACAGGAAATGCGGTCGGATCCGTGCCTGTAGTGCTTCGAGCCGCGCTCGCAGTTCCGCCTGCTGCTGGCGTCGCCACTGACTCTGCAGATAAAAGTAGCGCAGCATCAGCGCCGAGATGATGAGGCTGATCAAGCCATGGCGCAGATAACGACTGAAACTGCCGGCATCGACCTGCCGCTCGGCGAGGGCAAAGTACTCGGTCAGGGCCGTGCAAGTCAGCGTCAAGCCGATCACCAGGGCGCAGCACAAGGCGCCCGCCACTGCGGGACGCAGGCGCACCAGCCAGGACCGGGCGCCACAGAGCGCCGCCGCCGACAGCAGCACGATCCACTGCACGTACAGCGAGGTCAGTGCCAAGCGTACCCAGTCGAAACCGCCAGGCATCGACTCAGACAAGACCAATACCATCACCAGCAGCTCGGCCAATACCACCAGCACCAGCAGCGCCTCTGGCAGGCAGAGCTGCGGTAGAAAGAATTCCGCTGTCGCCGGCGCACCAGGCGCCATTTTCGTTCGTGAGATTGGCATACGGGGCGTATTCCCAAAACGAGACACCCAGTCTCCGCGCCTGCGCCGTCGCCGACAAGCCATCTGACCGGTGCGCTCGCAATAAAAACCGCGCGCCCCGCGTCAGCGCCAGTCGGGACAACCCTGTTATGATCAGCAACGACTTTTCCGGCAACCCACTTTCAGTAGATCACGAGCGAATCCATGAGCACCGACAAGACCAATCAGTCCTGGGGCGGCCGCTTCAGTGAACCCGTCGACGCCTTCGTCGCACGCTTCACCGCCTCCGTCACGTTCGACCAGCGCCTCTATCGTCACGACATCATGGGCTCCATCGCCCACGCCAGGATGCTGGCCAAGGTCGGCGTCCTGAGCGATACCGAGCGCGACAGCATCATCGACGGACTGACCACCCTCCAGGGGGAAATCGAGGCCGGCAACTTTGACTGGCGCGTGGACCTGGAAGATGTACACATGAACATCGAGGCGCGTCTGACCGACCGTATCGGCGTCACCGGCAAGAAGCTGCACACCGGGCGCAGCCGCAACGACCAGGTTGCCACCGATATCCGCCTGTGGCTGCGGGACGAAATCGACCTGATCCTGGCGCAAATCTCCCGCCTGCAAAAAGGCCTGCTGGAACAGGCCGAGCGTGAAGCCGACAGTATCATGCCCGGCTTCACCCACCTGCAGACCGCGCAGCCGGTGACCTTCGGCCACCATATGTTGGCCTGGTTCGAGATGCTCAGCCGTGACTACGAACGCCTGGTGGACTGCCGCAAGCGCACCAATCGTATGCCCCTGGGCAGCGCCGCACTGGCCGGCACCACCTACCCCATCGACCGCGAATACACGGCCCAACTATTGGGTTTCGAAGCGGTCGGCGGCAACTCCCTGGACAACGTTTCGGATCGCGACTTCGCTATCGAATTCTGCTCGGCGGCCAGCATCGCGATGATGCACTTGTCGCGCTTCTCCGAAGAGCTGGTGCTCTGGACCAGCGCGCAATTCCAGTTCATCGAGCTGCCGGACCGCTTCTGCACCGGCAGTTCCATCATGCCGCAGAAGAAAAATCCGGACGTGCCGGAACTGGTACGCGGCAAGACCGGCCGGGTATTCGGTGCGTTGATGGGCCTGCTGACCCTGATGAAAGGCCAACCGCTGGCCTACAACAAGGACAACCAGGAAGACAAAGAGCCGCTGTTCGACGCCGCCGACACCCTGCGCGATTCGCTACGGGCTTTCGCCGACATGATCCCGGCGATCAAACCCAAACACGCGACGATGCGCGAAGCGGCAGTGCGCGGTTTCTCCACCGCGACCGATCTGGCGGACTACTTGGTACGCCGTGGCCTGCCGTTCCGCGATTGTCATGAGATCGTCGGCCATGCGGTGAAGTACGGTGTGGAAAGCGGCAAGGACCTGGCACAAATGAGCCTGGAAGAATTGCGTCGGTTCAGCGACCAGATCGACCAAGACGTGTTTACGGTGTTGACCCTGGAAGGCTCGGTCAACGCCCGTAACCATATCGGCGGCACAGCGCCAGAGCAGGTGAAGGCGGCGGTCGCCCGCGGCCAGGCACTGCTCGCCAGCCGCCAGTCCTTGCCGGTTAGCGACGCCAACTGACCTCAAGACCGCATTAGGCCTCCATGGCATTGCGGCTCGCCAGGTTTTTGTTATTTCCTGGCGGCAATCATCGCCAGGAACTCCGGCATCGCGGCGTCCTTGTCCGCCGCGATCCGCTGCGCATATGCAGTCTGCTGCAGCCGCTCCAGCAAGGCCTTCGCCTGCGGCATCTCGGCCAACAGATCAATCCCGAACAGCTTCTGACCGACCGCACAGGCCAGGTCGACGCTGTAAAGAAAATACAGATCCGCCACGCTCAATTCGCTGCCCGCCACATAGGGGGCGAACTTGCCATGGCGCTTGAGCGAGGCAAAACCCAGCAAAAGTTCGGTCCGAGTCTTTTCCTTGATTGCCTCCGGCACGGGCATGCCAAAGAACACTTCGGCAAACGAAGCTCGCGCCGGCAGTTCGATATACAGCTCGATCTCCTTGGCCAGTGCCAACACCTGGGCCCGCTGGAATGGATCCTTGGGCAGCAACGCCTTGCCGCCCTGGGTGTCGTCGAGGAATTCGAGGATCACGCTGGTTTCGCTGATGTAGCCCTGCTCCACGCCCAGTACCGGGACTTTCGCGCGCGGGCTGATTGCCAGGACCTCGGGCGTCTGTGCGGGGTAGAACGGGATTTCCTCGAAGGACAAACCCTTTTCGAGCAATGCCAGCTTGACCATGTTGTAGTAGTTGCTGACAGCAAATCCATAAAGCTTGAGCATCACAAAACCTCCAGGGCGTGTAGGGTGGTTGGCGCAGGCAGTTATAGAGCACTGCACGACAATCGACCAGCAGCATTACCTTGCCGAATAAGGGTAAACTGCCAACCTTTCCTTGAGGAGCCCGCCATGAGCGAACCCATCGATCTCGATAACGACGACGAAGCGTTTGCCGAGAGCACCCTGATCCAGGCCATCGAAAACCAGATCGAAAGCGATACTCCTCCAGCCGCCAAGGCCATGTTCAACAAGTTGACCCTGGTCGGCTACGAACGCGACGAGATCCTCAACCTCATGGCCCATGTACTGGCGGTGGAAATCGACGCGATGCTCGACGATGATCGCGCGTTCGATACCCAGTGGTACGAAGACGCCTTGCGAGCCTTGCCAAAGCTGCCGCCCGAAAATCAATGAGCGCTTGAGCAAGGACTGTCTACACTGGTAAAACCCCGTAACAACTGATTCCACGCCTGCTTCCGGCCAAGCGCTCACCCGGCACTGGACAGTCCGTGCAAGTGGGATCACCTTAGGAACTCTGTCCAATAATTCCTAGAAAGTCTGGAGTCCTTATGTCGTATACCCCTGAGTTGGTTGCCGAACTGGAAATCCTCGCACTGTTCAACCTGGGGAGTTCCCAGGAAGGTCTGAAAATTCACCAGACCGCTGCCCCGAAAGCCATCGCCGCCGCCAAACGCCTGTTCGATAAGGAGCTGATCACCCAAGTCGACGGGGGTTACCTGACCAGCCTGGGCCGTGACGCCGCCGAACATGCCCAAGGCCTGCTGACTATCCTGAGCGTCAAAGAGCCCGCCTGAATTCGCCCGAAGCCCACGCAATCCCCGCTTTTTTACGGATTGCGCGGGCAAACCGTGGCCGCTCATCTGGCAAGTTGACATCTTTCGCCAAATTCAGCTTAAAGCACCGCTCGCTTAGCCTGTAAACTGCCGATCTTCAGAGATTTCCTACTGTCGAGTGCCAAGGAGCCGGTTTGGGTTTGAAATGACGCACACCCACGAAATTCGCCCGAACCTGGACGAGGGCATCGACCGCAAAGTGCTCAGCCAACTGCGCTCACGCTTTCTCAAGCTCAACCAGGGTCGACTTGGCCGCGCCATGGAAGGCCTGTCGTCGCGACAGCAGGCGGTACTGAACGTGTTGCCGCTGTTTTTTCATGTCAATCACCCCCTGCTGCCCGGCTATGTCTCGGGCAGTACGCCGGCTGGGCTGTCGAACTATGAGCCGAATGACTCGGCCCTGGCCGAAGCCCAGCGCCTGACCCGCTCCTTCTCCTACAAGGCTCGTCACGGCAATCCGCCACGACCGATTCACGGGTTATTCCTAATGGGCAGTCTGGGTACCCTGGCCCAGGCCGACCAGAGCGATATGGACTTCTGGGTCTGCCATGCCAGCGACCTCAACCAGGGCGAGCTGACGGAACTGCGCAGGAAATGCCAGTTGCTGGAAACCTGGGCGGCCAGCCAGGGCGCCGAAGCGCATTTCTTCCTGATCAACCCAGCGCGTTTCGTTCGTGGCGAGCGAGACGCTGCGCTGAGTTCAGAGGACTGCGGCAGCGCCCAGCACTACCTGTTGCTGGACGAGTTCTATCGCACCGCCATCTGGCTCGCCGGGCGCACCCCGCTGTGGTGGCTGGTGCCGGTGTATGAAGAGCCGCGCTACGACCAATACACGCATGCCCTGCTGTCCAAGCGCTTTATCCGCGCAGACGAGGGCCTGGACCTCGGCCATCTGGCACAAATCCCGCCAGGTGAGTTCATCGGTGCCGGGCTCTGGCAGTTGTTCAAGGGTATCGAGTCGCCCTACAAGTCGGTGCTCAAACTGCTGCTGATCGAGGTCTATGCCAGCGAACATCCGCAGGTCCAGTGCTTGAGCCTGCGCTTCAAGCAGGCGGTGTTCGCCAACCAGTTGGACCTCGACGAGTTGGACCCTTATATCGTGGTCTATCGACGAATCGAAGAATACCTCAAGGCCCGCAACGAACCGGAACGCCTGGAACTGGTACGGCGCAGCCTGTACCTGAAGGTCAACCGCAAGCTCACCGGCAACCACTCGCGCAACACTAGCTGGCAACGCCAACTGCTGGAGCGCCTGACCGGCGAATGGGGCTGGGACCGGCGGCAACTGACACTACTCGACAGTCGCAGCCAGTGGAAAGTTCGCCAGGTCAGCGCCGAACGCCGTGCGCTGGTCAACGAGCTCAACTACAGCTATCGCTTCCTGACCCAGTTCGCCCGTACCGAGCAGGCGGTCAGCCTGATCAACAAGCATGACCTCAACGTGCTCGGTCGTCGGTTGTATGCAGCGTTCGAGCGCAAGGCCGGCAAGATCGAGTTCATCAACCCCGGCATCGCCCCGGACCTGGCCGAAGACACCCTGACCCTGGTGCAATCGCCTAACCGCAAGGAACCGGGGCAGACCCATTGGGGCCTCTACAACGGCAGCCTGGGCGCCCAGGAGTGGGAACACTTCGCGCCAATCAAGCGCAGCCGCCAACTACTCGAACTGCTGACTTGGTGCCACCGCAACGGCGTAATCGACAGCAGCACTCGCCTGGCCCTACACCCCGGCGGCAGCGACCTGACTGAGTTCGAGCTGTTCAATCTGCTGGGCAGCCTGCAGCAGGCGATCGCTCTGCCGCTGAGCACCGTCGGCGAAGAACCGCTGCTGCGCCCCAGCATCCCGAGCGAGGTGCTGTTGCTGGTCAATATCGGCGTCGACCCGCTCAAGCACCACCGGGATCTGAATATCTTGATGACCACCGAACGTACTGACTCCCTGAGTTACGCCGGTGTCCGCGAAAATCTGGTACTGACCCTCGACCAAGTCACCCTCAACAGTTGGAACGAGGTGCAGGTCAGTCGTTACGACGGGCCCCACGCCCTGCTCGACTGCCTGTGCGACTACCTCAACAACCTACCGCTGGGGCGCGAGCTGCCCAGGCTGCAAGTACGTTGTTTCTGCCACAACCGCGCGCCATTCATCGCCCAGCGCGTCGAGGAAGTACTCAACACTGCCCAGGAACTATTGATCGGCGACCTCAATCACCGCTACCTGCTGAAGGTCCAACAGCGCTACCACGTACTGGAGCTGGTGCCCGGCCAAGTTCGCCATATTGCCCTGGACAGCCTGTCGACACTGCTTGACTACCTGAGTGCCGACCTGTCGAGCTACAGCCCGCTGCACCTGGATCTGCGGGCGATGGAGGAAAACGACCTGGCCCTGGTGCTGCCGATGGGGCAACCCGGCTGCATACAGGTGTTCTTTCGGATCAACGAGAGCCATGCCGACTTGTATGTGTTGGATGAGTTCAATGCTCTGTGGCAACAGCGCCTGCCGTTCCATGACGAGCAAAGCTTGTTGGTGCCACTGCAACGCTTCCTACAGTCGATCCTACAGCGCCGCGAAGCCTTGATGCCGATGGACTCGACATCGCCCGCCGGCGCACTGGAAACCCTGTATTACCAGCTATTGCCCTCGGCACCGGGCCGAGCGCGCCGGGTCGAGGCCCGCCCCGTGCCGCAGACGCCGGTCAACAAGCCGTTCTACGATGTTCAGGCGATCCTCGGCAAAGTCGGGCCGAACGAGGTCCAAGTCACCCTGTACTGCAATCAGCGAGAGTTTTGCGAACTGGAATACGGCAACCAGCTGTTTATTGCGGTCGCCCAGGAGATTATCGGCCAGCGTCGCGAGGCAGAGCGCTATCGCTGCTATATAACCGACCTGGACCTCAGCGCCTTGGTTGGCGAAGGCATGGGCTCGACCAACCTGTACCTGCGCTACAAGGCAGACCTGGAAAGCTCGCTGAATATCGCCCTGAAACAGACTTGAGGTCGATCAGAGGTGAAAGTCACCGGCCGCTTCCGGCTGGTACTCCACCTCCAACAAGGCCAGTTTCAGGGTCTTGCCGCCCGGCGCCGGCCAGTCGATGTGCTGGCCGACCTGCAAGCCGAGCAAGGCGCTGCCGACCGGCGCGAGAATCGAGATCTTGCCGGCATCGGCATCGGCATCCTGGGGATAGACCAGGGTCAGGTGATAGTCCTTGCCACTCCCTTCTTCGCGACAATGGACTCGCGAGTTCATGGTCACGACACCGGCGGGCACTTCTTCGTGGCCCACGACGCTGTCAGCGCGATCCAGTTCGGCCTGCAACGCGACAACGCCCGCAAGCGAGTCGTCCAGGCTATCGATCAGGCGCTCGAGACGCTGCACATCGAGACGGGTGAGGATGATGGAAGGTGCGGTGCTCATGATCCAGGCAGACTCCTTTTTTTTCTGCGCGATAAAAGCAAAACCCCGCCACGAAAGGCGGGGTTTTCACTGCCTCGTCATCGCGAGGCGTAATCGGACACTATCACAGCAGCATAAATACACAAGTCGCAGAAGCGGGTCGGCCCTGCCGTCAGGCCTGTAACCGGCGCTGGCGCGCCTGCTCGCAGATCACCCGGCGGCGCTGGTCGTCCGCCGAGCGCCACTGGCGAATGTCCTCGACATGCCGAAAACAGCCGATACACACTTTTTGCTCATCGAGCCGGCACAGGCTCACGCAAGGCGAAGGCACGGCGGGACTGACGTTGCTATACAACGGTTTGGCGGGTCTTGCCGGTGTGGCTTGCTGCGTCACAATCAGATCTCTTCAAAATCCAGGTTGATATCGTCTCGGTCCCGACTAAAGGGCAGAGTAAACCGCGCCAGGATTTCATTAAGCTTCTCTTCGCTCTTCACGCAGAACCAATAGCTGCCGTCTTCATCTTCGCTGCTGCTTTCCTTGTACTCGAAATGATAGCCGCCGGAGGGCCGGGAGGTCGCCAGCCAAAGCTGACGCAGAGGTTCCTGGCGACTGAAGATCAACTGGCTACCGCCTTCGAACTTCACAGTGAGCAAACCAGCGGAGCTTTCCAGGTCTACATCCAGGCCACTCTCGTCGAACACCTCTTCCAGGTTTTCCAGGGTACTATCGACCAGATCGTGAAAACGGGCTTCAGTCAAACTCATTGCGCGAACCTCAAAAAATACTGGCCACTCCAGGTGCCCGAAGATACGGGCGCTCGCGGATGATTGCAAAGCATAACCACCCTGGAGCGACAACGACATCAATAATCGTGCCGGCCTGATCGACCCGGCAAAATCCGGCCGGCGGCCCGCATAGGCAAGCTGCCGGGTGGCCGGTATACTCGGGCGCAATTAATGCTTTTACAAAGGATTTCGCCATGAAGCGCCTGATCTCGTCCCTAGCCGCGCTCCTCGCGATCGCTTGCCTGGTCTCAGCCTGTGGTCAAAAAGGCCCACTGTATCTTCCCGATGACAGCCAGAACCCGGACGACCAGGCCAAGTCCTCGCAGGCCAAAGCGCACAAGCACGACACCTACTAAGGGATCACCATGGACGCATTTAACTACCGCGACGGTGAGCTGTTCGCGGAAGGTGTAGCTTTGTCTGCCATCGCCGAGCACTTCGGCACGCCGACTTACGTCTACTCCCGCGCCCATATCGAGGCGCAGTACCACGCTTATGCCGATGCCCTGCAAGGTGCGCCGCACCTGGTTTGCTACGCGGTCAAGGCCAACTCCAACCTCGGCGTGCTAAATGTCCTGGCGCGCCTGGGCGCCGGTTTCGACATCGTTTCCCGTGGCGAGCTGGAGCGTGTCCTGGCGGCTGGCGGCTCGGCGGACAAAATTGTCTTCTCCGGCGTCGGCAAGAGCCGTGACGACATGCGTCGCGCTCTGGAAGTCGGCGTACACTGCTTCAACGTCGAGTCCACCGACGAGCTGGAGCGCCTGCAAGTGGTAGCGGCGCAGATGGGCGTGCGTGCGCCGATCTCGCTACGGGTCAACCCGGACGTGGATGCCGGCACTCACCCGTACATCTCCACCGGCCTGAAGGAAAACAAGTTCGGCATCGCCATTGCCGACGCGGAAGAAGTCTATGTCCGCGCCGCACAACTGCCGAACCTGGAAGTACTGGGCGTCGATTGCCATATCGGCTCGCAACTGACCAGCCTGCCACCGTTCCTCGATGCCCTCGACCGCCTGCTGGTGTTGATCGATCGCCTCGGCGAATGCGGCATCTACCTGCACCATATCGACCTCGGCGGTGGCGTAGGCGTGCGTTATCGCGATGAAGAACCACCACAGGTGGCCGACTATATCAAGGCCGTGCGCGAGCGCACCGCCGGCCGCGACCTGACGCTGATGTTCGAACCGGGTCGCTTTATCGTCGCCAACGCCGGCGTACTGCTGACCCGGGTCGAGTACCTCAAGCACACCGAACACAAGGATTTCGCCATCGTCGACGCGGCGATGAACGACCTGATCCGCCCGGCGCTGTACCAGGCCTGGATGAACGTCACCGCCGTACACCCGCGTGACAGCGAGCCACGGACCTACGACATCGTCGGGCCGATCTGCGAAACCGGCGACTTCCTGGCCAAGGATCGCCAGCTCGCGCTGGAGGAAGGCGATCTGCTGGCCGTGCACTCGGCCGGTGCCTATGGTTTTGTCATGAGCTCCAACTACAACACTCGCGGCCGCGCCGCTGAAGTGCTGGTGGATGGCGAACAGATGATCGAAGTCCGCCGTCGCGAGACCTTGACCGAGTTGCACGCCGGCGAAAGCCTGCTGCCGGAGTAAGACCATGTTGCTGCGTTTTACCAAGATGCACGGCCTGGGCAACGACTTCATGGTCCTCGACCTGGTCAGCCAGCACGCGCACATCCTGCCCAAGCACGCCAAGCTTTGGGGTGATCGGCACACCGGCATCGGCTTCGACCAGTTGCTGATCGTCGAAGCGCCGAGTAATCCCGAGGTTGATTTTCGTTACCGGATCTTCAATTCCGACGGCTCGGAAGTGGAACAATGCGGCAACGGCGCCCGCTGCTTCGCGCGCTTCGTGTTGGACAAGCGTCTGACTGCCAAGCGGCAGATCCGTGTGGAGACCAAGAGCGGTATCATCGAGCTGGACGTGCGCCAGGACGGTCAGATCAGCGTGAACATGGGCGCCCCGCGCCGGGTGCCGGCAGACATTCCGTTCCAGGCACAGGCACAGGCGCTGAGCTATCAGGTGGAAGTCGACAGCCAGACCGTCGAGCTGGCGGCCCTATCCATGGGCAACCCCCATGCGGTGCTGCGGGTCACGGATATCAACCGTGCTGCGGTGCACGAGCTGGGACCGAAGATCGAACACCATCCGCGCTTCCCGGCGCGGGTCAACGTCGGCTTCCTGCAGGTGATTGATCGCCAGCGCGCACAACTGCGCGTCTGGGAGCGTGGGGTCGGGGAAACCCAGGCCTGCGGTACTGGCGCTTGCGCGGCAGCGGTTGCGGCCATCAGCCAGGGCTGGATGGATTCGCCAGTGACCATCGATCTGCCCGGCGGACGTCTGTTCATCGAGTGGGCCGGTGACGGCGAACCGGTCATGATGACCGGGCCGGCGGTACGGGTGTATGAAGGACAAGTGCGTCTATAAGCGAGCGAACGTCATGACCGATCAGCCTCAGGCTCCAACCGAAGAGCCCAACGAACTGCCTGTGCAAAGCTTGGAGGCGGCGACCGTCGCCGCCTATCTGGAGGCTCACCCGGACTTCTTCGTCGAGCACGAAGCACTACTGCCGGCGCTGCGCATTCCCCACCAACGCGGTGATAGCGTGTCGCTGGTCGAACGGCAGATGAAGATCCTGCGCGACCGCAATATCGAGATGCGCCACCGGCTTTCGCAACTGATGGACGTTGCCCGGGACAACGATCGGCTGTTCGACAAGACCCGCCGGCTGATTCTCGCGCTGATGGACGCGGCCAGCCTGGAGGACCTGGTGATGGCCGTCGAAGACAGCCTGCGCCAAGATTTCCAGGTACCCTTCGTCAGCCTGATCTTGTTCAGCGACAATGCCATGCCGGTGGGTCGCTGGGTCAGCGGCGCCGACGCACAGCAGGCGATCGGCGGGCTGCTCTCGGAAGGCAAGAGCATCAGCGGCAGCCTGCGCGAGCATGAGCTGGATTTCCTGTTCGGCGAAGAACAACGCAAGCAGATCGGCTCCACCGCCGTGGTCGCCATCAGCCATCTGGGCCTGCACGGTGTGCTCGCCATCGCCAGTCGCGACCCACATCACTACAAAAGCTCGGTCGGCACACTGTTCCTCAGCTATATCGCCGAAGTCCTGGGACGTGTCGCCCCGCGCTTCACCCACGCCCTGCGCTCGGTGCGCTAGTCGTGGAACGGCAACTGGACGCCTACTGCGAGCACCTGCGCAGTGAGCGCCAGGTGTCCCCCCATACCCTCGAAGCCTATCGGCGCGACCTGAACAAGGTCCTGGCCTTCTGCGCAAAGGAACAGATCGGCAGCTGGGCTACCCTGGATATCCAGCGGCTGCGACGACTGGTTGCGCGCCTGCACCAGCAGGGACAATCCTCACGCAGCCTGGCACGGTTGCTGTCGGCAGTCCGTGGGTTGTACCAGTACCTGAACCGCGAAGGCCTGTGCAACCACGACCCGGCCACCGGCCTGGCGCCGCCCAAGGGCGAACGCCGGCTGCCCAAGACCCTCGACACCGATCGTGCCCTGCAACTGCTCGACGGCGCCGTCGAGGATGACTTTCTTGCCCAGCGCGACCAAGCCATTCTTGAACTGTTCTACTCCTCGGGCCTGCGCCTCTCGGAGCTGACTGGACTCAACCTGGACCAGTTGGACCTGGCCGATGGTCTGGTGCAAGTCCACGGCAAGGGCAGCAAGACCCGCCTGCTGCCAATCGGCCGCAAGGCCCGCGAAGCCCTGCTGACCTGGCTGCCGCTGCGCGCTTTGAGCAATCCCATGGACGATGCGGTATTCGTCAGCCAGCAAGGCCGGCGCCTCGGGCCCCGAGCTATCCAACTGCGGGTCAAGGCTGCCGGCGAGCGCGAGCTGGGACAGAACCTGCACCCGCACATGCTCAGACACTCCTTTGCCAGCCATCTGCTGGAATCCTCCCAGGACTTGCGCGCGGTTCAGGAACTGCTCGGCCACTCGGACATCAAGACCACGCAAATCTACACCCACCTGGACTTCCAGCACCTGGCAACCGTCTATGACAGCGCCCATCCCAGGGCCAAACGCAGCAAGGATAGTGAGTCATGAGGATTCAGCTGATCACCTTCGATCTCGACGACACCCTGTGGGATACCGCCCCCGTGATCCACAGCGCCGAGAACGTGTTACGCGAATGGCTCGCCGGGCACGCACCGGACCTGGGGAGCATACCGATCGAACACCTGTGGGCGATTCGCGAACGAGTGCTGCTCAAGGAGCCGGCCCTCAAGCACCGCATCAGCGCCCTGCGCCGCCGAGTGCTGTTCCACGCGTTGGAAGAGGCCGGTTACGCCCCTGGGCAGGCAACAACGCTGGCGGAGGACGCATTCGAGGTGTTCATTCATGCCCGGCATCAGATCGAGGTGTTTCCCGAGGTCGAGCCGACCCTCGAGACGCTCAGCCGCTCTTTTGCCCTGGGCGTCATCACCAATGGCAATGCCGATGTGCGTCGCTTGGGCCTGGCCGATTACTTCCGCTTTGCCCTCTGCGCCGAAGACATCGGCATTGCCAAGCCCGATTCACGGCTGTTCCACGAGGCGCTGGTATGCGGCGGAAATGTCCCGGCCGAGGCGGCGGTGCATATCGGTGACCATCCTGGCGACGATATCGCCGGGGCGCAACAGGCTGGCCTGCGGGCGATCTGGTACAACCCCATGGGCAAGGCCTGGGAAACGAACAAGCAGCCGGATGCGCAGATCCGCAGCCTGACCGAACTGCCGGAGCTGCTGACCCGCTGGAACACCGGAGCCTGACCCCCTTGTGGCGAGAGGGCTCGTCGGAACGCCACAAAGCCTGCTTTCCCCTCTATTTTACAGACATGAAAAAGCCCGCAGCGACGGCAGGCTTTTTCGAGGAGCGAGAAAACTGACACTCAGATAGGTCGGCTACCGTACTTGTTATCCGGCTTCTTGGGTGGATCGGCCACCACATTGGCCTCGACTTCCTGCACCTTACCACCGCGTGCGAGGAACTCCTCCATCGCCCGAGCCAGAGCATCACGCTCCTTATTCTTGGCTTCAACGCTGGGTAGCTCATCAACCGACACGGCGGCCTTGGCCTTACCCTTGGCAGCCGATGCGGGGACATCGCCACTGTCGTCGTCGTCATCGGCAACATCTACGTCTTCACCTACCGCTTCCAGACCCTTTTCGGTTTCGTCTTCGTCGCCTACTTCGAGGTCATCGTTTTCCAGATCATCGTCGCTCATGTTCTACCTCATGACTTGCGAAAAAGCAGATTAGTTATAGCCCAGCTGCGCCGCCTGTCGAAGGCCGCCGGAAAAAATCAACATCCGCTGAATCTCAGCGGCTTATGCCCCATCACCCTGCAGGGTGACAAGGACTTTACGAGCACCGCCATGATCACGGTGTTCGCCCAAATAGACACCTTGCCAGCTACTTAGTGGCCTGTGTGGCCAGTTCTGTGAGTCAATTTCGGCGCCACCCGCCCCTGACCGGCGTTGCTGTTCCTCGCCATAGCCGAGCTATGACTCCTCACAGCGCCTTGGTCATGGACTTCCGGCATCCGAACTTGAGCTAACGAACTCACCGTACAGGCCACCAGCGCCAACCATCCCGCCGTTGCCGGCAAAGTCAGCTGACAGCCTAGCAAACTGGCCTTGAAGTGCGCCGGCCAGTCATCCGTGCCTTCGTCGTTATGTTCATACCCGAGCTCGCCTTGCGGCACCAGGGGGTTGAAAAAAACTTCGAAGTCACGGCAAACCGCCGGATCGGCATTCTCGTTGACGATCAACGAGGCCGAGGTATGTTGCAGCCAAAAATGCAACAGTCCGACTCGACATGCCCTCAGTTCAGGCAAGCCATCGAGCAACTCCTGGGTCACCAAATGAGAACCCTGGGGCCTGGCCCGCAAAGTAATCAGTGTCTGTTGCCACATACAGTTCTGCGCCCATCGGCGCGCATTCTAGCGCGCTCAGGAAAAAAGCAAAGCGCCTAATACGCCTGCCATGCTGTAAGCCATCGGCCCACGGGAAATAGGCCCGGTGTTTTCGCCGAAATGCCTCTGGTAAGTCCTTTGAGTCCTCTTGGCACTGACAAAACCCAGGCAAAAAAAAGCCCGGCAAGCCGGGCATTTTTTTTTGGCCTACAGGTTATAGCCGCGCTCGTTGTGTTGCGCCAGGTCGAGGCCGATCGATTCTTCTTCTTCGCTCACACGCAGGCCCATGACCACATCCAGCACCTTGAGAATGATGTAAGTCACCAGCGCCGTGTAGATAACGGTGAAACCGACACCTTTGCACTGGATCCAGACTTGGGCAGCGATATCGGTGGTCGCGGCATTGAATCCGCCCATCGACGGTGCGGCGAACACGCCAGTCAGGATTGCGCCGAGGATACCGCCGATACCGTGCACGCCGAAGGCGTCCAGGGAGTCATCGTAACCCAGCCGGCGTTTCAACGTGGTGGCGCAGAAGAAGCACACCACACCGGCCGCCAGGCCAATGATCAGCGAGCCCATCGGGCCAACAGTACCGGCAGCCGGAGTAATGGCAACCAAGCCGGCGACCACACCCGAGGCGATCCCCAGAGCACTTGGCTTGCCGTGGCTCAGCCACTCAGCGAACATCCAGCCCAGCGCGGCGGCGGCGGTCGCGATCTGAGTCACCAGCATCGCCATGCCGGCGGTACCGTTGGCGGCGGCGGCGGAGCCAGCGTTGAAGCCGAACCAGCCGACCCACAGCATGGCCGCGCCGATCAAGGTGTAGCCAAGGTTGTGTGGTGCCATCGGAGTGACCGGAAAGCCTTTGCGCTTGCCCAGTACCAGGCAAGTCACCAGCCCGGCAATACCGGCATTGATGTGCACCACGGTGCCGCCCGCGAAATCGAGTACGCCCCAGTCTCCCAGCAACGAACCCGGACCGCTCCAGACCATGTGCGCAATCGGCGCATAGACCAGGGTGAACCAGATGCCCATGAAGATCAGCATCGCCGAGAACTTCATCCGCTCGGCGAAGGCACCGACGATCAGCGCCGGGGTGATGATCGCAAAGGTCATCTGGAAGGTGACGAACACCGCTTCAGGAAACAACGCCGTCGGGCCGGTCATACTCGCGGGCGTGATACCGGCGAGGAAAGCCTTGGCCAGCCCGCCGACAAAGGAATTGTAGTTGACGACGCCAGCCTCCATCCCGGTGGTATCGAACGCCATACTGTAGCCATAGCCAAACCACAGGAGGGTGATCAGACCGGTAATGGCGAAACACTGCATCATCACCGAAAGAATGTTTTTCGAGCGCACCATGCCGCCGTAGAACAACGCGAGGCCTGGAAGGGTCATGAACAGCACAAGGGCTGTAGAGATCAACATCCAGCTGGTATCGCCGGAATTGAGGACCGGAGCCGGTACCGAGTCCGCCGCCATGGCCAAGGCCGGCATTACGAGGGACAACAGCGCTCCTAGCCCTGCGAATTTACGCAGAGTCATATGGTTTTCTCCTGGGGCGTTGGGTTTAACGCAGCTTAGATGGCGTCGGTATCGGTTTCGCCGGTACGGATGCGAATAGCCTGTTCCAGATTGACCACGAAGATCTTGCCGTCACCGATCTTGCCGGTGTTAGCGGCCTTGGTTATCGCCTCGATAACCCGATCAAGGTCCTTGTCGTCGATGGCGACATCGATCTTCACCTTGGGCAGGAAATCGACCACGTATTCCGCGCCGCGATACAGCTCGGTGTGACCCTTCTGCCGCCCGAAGCCTTTGACCTCGGTAACGGTAATGCCCTGCACGCCGATTTCGGACAACGACTCGCGCACGTCGTCCAACTTGAACGGCTTGATGATGGCAGTGACTAGCTTCATGAAACTCTCTCCGAATGGGTGGACTTGCCCCAGGAAAACAAACCCGACTCAAGTCTAAGCGCAGTGCCTGGCTTTGTAACGCATCGTTGGCCCCGATCAGCCTGTCGATGCTGGCTAACCGCTGTCGGCGAAGCTTCCCTGCTCCGCTTACCGCACCACTTGGTCACAGTGACGGCATCAGTGCATGGGTTACCAACGACTAAGCAGAAACCTTGCCATCTCTACAAAACCTACTGATTTCAATTCCTTGATCGCCGTGGAGAGCAAAAATTCCACCCACTGGCAGGTAACACGCACCACCACGGCGCACGACCGATCGGTGTGTTGCGCAAAAAGCGTGCGCCACCGCCCTGGTAAATCACTATAGACACGGCGTGGTACACTGGGACGCCCTCGTATCTGGAACCCGCACCATGCTCGCGCCCAAAGCCTTTCTCGACGCCCTGAGCGGCCACGCCTCTCGCCTGTTCAGTGGCGAAACCCCATTGCCGAGCGATGAAATAGAAAACCAGTTCAAAGCCTTGTTGCAAAGCGGCTTCAGCAAGCTGGATCTGGTCAGCCGAGAAGAATTCGACAGCCAGATGGTGGTCCTGGCCCGCACCCGCGCACGATTGGAGAGTTTGGAAGCGAAAGTGGCGGAGTTGGAGGCCAGGCTGAATCCGCCGGGGGCGTGATGGTTCGACGCGTCAACAGACAGAAGCCCCGGCCCGTGGTACTGATTTAGTCCACTGGCGGGACATGTGCGTCTGTCTTGATCATTGCTCACCTCACACATCGCCAACGATCCCAGCAAGCTTAACGCTATCGCTAACAAGCTAAACAACGAATCGTCTGGACACATAAAATCCCGCAACCCCTTTCCCCCCTCGACTAGCCTTTCAGAACCGCAGCAAGCGCCCCTTTGCGCTCAAGGAAAGAGCATGTCCCTGGCTATCGTCCACACTCGCGCCCAGGTGGGCGTCGAAGCCCCCGCCGTTACCGTGGAAACCCACATGGCCAACGGCCTACCGACACTCACCCTGGTCGGTTTACCCGAAACCGCCGTGAAGGAAAGCAAGGACCGGGTTCGCAGCGCGATCCTCAATTCGGCCCTCGACTTTCCAGCCCGACGCATCACCCTCAACCTTGCCCCCGCGGACTTGCCCAAGGACGGAGGGCGCTTTGATCTGGCAATTGCCCTCGGCATCCTCGCCGCCAGTGCGCAGGTGCCGGCCCTGACGCTGGACCATCTGGAGTGCCTGGGCGAGCTGGCCTTGTCCGGTGCCATCCGCCCGGTGCGCGGCGTGCTACCGGCTGCATTGGCCGCCCGCGCCGCCGGACGCACGCTGGTGGTACCGCAGGCCAATGCCGAAGAGGCTTCGCTGGCCTCGGGCTTAACGGTGATTGCCGTCGATCACCTGCTGCAACTGGTTGCCCACCTCAACGGACATGCACCGATCCAGCCCTTCGAATCCGATGGTCTGTTGCACCTGGGCAAACCCTATCCGGACCTGAGCGAAGTGCAGGGCCAACTCGCCGCCAAACGTGCCCTGCTGATCGCCGCAGCCGGCGCTCACAATTTGTTATTCAGCGGTCCGCCCGGCACCGGCAAGACGCTGCTGGCAAGCCGTCTGCCCGGCCTGTTACCGCCACTGGATGAACAGGAAGCGCTGGAAGTGGCGGCGATCCAGTCGGTGGCCAGCCATGTGCCATTAAGCAGTTGGCCGCAGCGACCGTTTCGCCAGCCCCATCATTCGGCCTCCGGCCCGGCGCTGGTGGGCGGCGGTTCCAGGCCACAGCCCGGTGAGATCACCCTCGCCCATCACGGCGTGCTGTTTCTCGACGAACTGCCGGAGTTCGACCGCAAAGTGCTGGAGGTTTTGCGCGAGCCGTTGGAGTCGGGCCAGATCGTTATTTCCCGAGCCCGCGACCGCGTGCGGTTCCCGGCCCGCTTCCAACTGGTGGCGGCGATGAATCCCTGTCCCTGTGGCTATCTTGGCGATCCCGCCAACCGCTGTCGCTGCACACCGGAACAGATCCAGCGCTATCGCAACAAGCTGTCCGGGCCTCTGTTGGATCGCATCGATCTGCACCTGACCGTGGCCCGCGAAGCCACGGCATTGAGCCCTGCCAGGGAGCCGGGAAACAATACCGCCAAAGCTGCGATACGGGTGGCACAAGCCCGTCAGCGCCAGCAACAGCGCCAGGGCTGCGCCAATGCCTTTCTTAATTTGCAGAGTCTGCGAGAGCACTGCACGTTATCCACCGCCGATGAAAACTGGCTAGAAACCGCCTGCGAGCGATTGACCCTGTCGCTGCGGGCGGCGCATCGATTGCTGAAAGTCGCCCGGACCCTGGCGGATCTGGAACAGTTGGAAACCATCAGCCGTGATCATCTGGCCGAGGCGTTGCAATATCGGCCCAGTGCTAGTGGCCTGTGTGGTTAGTTCTATCAGTCAATGTCGGCGCCACCGCCCCTGGCCTCCAAACTTGCGCCAACGAACTCACCGTACAGGTCACTAATTGATGTCGCGCTGTCCGATAGGCCGCGTTCGCCCAGTCAGCAAAACCGATCAACCTCCCGGTGCAAGTCGGCCGCCAGGCGTTCCAGTTCCTTAGCGGTCAACGCAAGGTTGGAGACCGCTTCGCGCTGTTCGATGTTGGCCCGCGCGATGCTTTGCAGGTTGCTGCTGAGTAGGGTCGCAGTGCTGCTCTGCTCCTGCGTGGCGCTGGTGACGGCGGCGAACTGCTGGCCTGCCGAGCGGCTCTGTTCGTCGATCCGCGCCAGCGCCGAGGCAACGTTGGCATTACGCGACAGACCTTCCTGCATCAGCGCATTGCCCTGCTCCATAGTCAGGATAGCGTGGCTGGTCTCCTGCTGGATGCTGTGGATCATCCCGGAAATCTCGGCAGTCGCCTCGCGGGTACGGCCCGCCAGACTGCGCACTTCATCTGCTACCACGGCAAAACCGCGCCCCTGCTCGCCGGCACGGGCCGCTTCGATGGCGGCGTTCAACGCCAACAGGTTGGTCTGATCGGCAATCGAGGTGATCACCCCGACAATGCCGCCGATTTCCTGGGAGCGCTGCCCCAGCGTATTGATCACTGTCGCGGTGCCGTTGAGCGCCGCCGCGATCTGCTCCAGGGAGGATGACGCTTGCTCCATAGAGGTCCGACCGATCCGTGTCTGCTGGGCATTTTCAAGAGCCAGGCGCTCGGTATTGCCCATATTGTCGGCGATGTTCAGCGAAGTCGCGCTGAACTCCTCAACCGCACCCGCCATGCTGGTGATTTCACCGGACTGCTGCTCCATTCCCTCATAGGCCTCGCCGGATAGGCCGGACAACGTCTTGGCGCGACTGTTGACCTCGCCGGCCGCCTTGCGGATGTGCTCGACCATGGTCGAAAGCGCCTGCCCCATCTGGTTGAAGCTGCCGGCCAATTGGCCGATTTCGTCATGACTCGAGACATTCGACCTTACGTTCAGGTCACCCGCACCCAAGGCCTGTACCTGGCGCACCAGGTCCCTCAGCGGTTGCAGCTTGCCACGCAATAGCCACACCGTCGCACCGACCGCCAACAACATCGCGAGTACGCTGCTCAGCACCAGACGAATACCGACACTCCAGGTCACTTGGCGAATCTCGGCCTTGGGCATGCTTGCCACCACCGTCCAAGGTCCACCTTCGAATGATACTGTCACACTATAGAGATCATTGCCTTTGTCGCTCCAGAAACGACCGTGGCCCGGCTGTTTGGCCAGGTCGATGATCACCGGTACCGCCTGGTCGAGATCCTTTACCCCCGCCGGCGGCACCAGCCAGTGTTTCTGCTCGTCGAGCAACGACAGGGAGCCGGTGGTGCCGATCCGAAAACGCTTGAGGTTGTCGAACTGGGCATTCTGCGCATCGGTGTAGTCGAAGCCAACAAACAATACTGCAAACACCTTGCCAGCACTGTCACGCACCGGGGTGTATTGGGTCATGTAGGACCGATCGAACAACAAGGCGCGCCCCACATAACTCTGACCGGCCATGAGTTTGGCGTAGGCTGGGTGCTGGTGATCGAGCAAGGTGCCGATAGCGCGGCTGCCGTCTTGTTTGGTCAGGGAGGTGCTGACCCGAATAAAATCGTCGCCACTGCGCACGAACAAGGTCGCGACGCCGGCGGACATCTGCTTGAACTCGTCGACTTCACTGAAATCGTTGTTGAGCAGATGATCGCCCAGGTACAACCCGGGAGCCAGGGTACCGGCAACAGCCACTGAAGCTTCGGGTCGCACCTTCAGACCACTACTGAAGCGTTTTTCGAACAATCCGCTCAAACGCTGAGTGCTTTCGCGCAAGGTGTCGTGGAAGGTGGTCAACTGCTCGGCCAGCAGGCGCGCCTCGCTGGCTAGGTGCTCTTCACGGGTGTCGAGGTTAGCGGAGTCCAGCGAGCGCAGAGCGAAAACAGTACTGCCACTGATGACCACTGCCAGGATAGCAGCAAGCGCCAGACCCAGTTGCGTGGCGATTCGAGCACGGGGTTGAGACATGAACAGCTCCTAGCCGAGCGGTCGGATCACCCTGATCCCATGGCGCTACCCGGTAATAATTCTAAAAAGAATCCTAAATGAGACTTTCTGAACAAAAGCTCCATATGGGTAGATTCGGCGGCCCGCAGCGATACTTGAGTAAACTCGATGGATATCGCACAAATCCCGGACTGACGAGCCATTTCGATGAGGAAAATCCGCTCGGAAAACAGCCAGCCGATCCCTCACTGCGACGGGAGATGCCCGTTGGCCGCGCTCCGGCTGATCGGCTTTTTTTGCAGCGCGAACGAACGGCGTCGCGCCTGGGCCTCGAAAGCTGGTGAGGCTGGCGATGGCAAAACAGCGAAAAACTTACAAAAAAGGCACTCACATGAGTTTTACTCCTTTGTGCAAATCCTCGCAGGCGCCGAGAATCAATCCTTTCCCTAGTGGTCTGTGTGGTGAGCTCTGTGAGTCAATTTCGGCGCCACAAGTCCCTGGCCAACGTAGCTGTTCCTCGCCATGGCCGGCTATGACTCGTCACAGCGCCTTGACCATGGACTTCTGGCACTAGAACTTGAGCTAACGAACTGATCGTACAGGCCACTAGCCTGCCACTTTTTGAGTCTGATGATTATGCGGCATCCAGCACGTACCGAACTCCGGGCCATCCTGCGGCTGTCGGGGCCGTTGATCGCTTCGCAGTTGGCGCACATGTTGATGGTGCTGACCGACACCCTGATGATGGCCCGCCTAAGCCCCGAGGCTCTGGCCGGAGGCGGCCTGGGCGCGGCGAGTTATTCGTTCGTGTCGATTTTCTGCCTCGGCGTGATTGCTGCGGTCGGCACCCTGGTGGCCATTCGTCACGGTGCCGGCGATGTCGAGGGCGCCACCCGGTTGACCCAGGCCGGGCTCTGGTTGGCCTGGATCATGGCGCTGGGCGCCGGCCTACTGCTGTGGAACCTCAAGCCGGTCCTGCTGCTGTTCGGCCAGACGCCGAGCAACGTGCAGGCAGCCGGCCAATTCCTGCTCGCACTGCCGTTTGCCCTGCCTGGCTACCTGAGCTTCATGGCCCTGCGCGGCTTTACCAGCGCCCTGGGACGCGCCACTCCGGTAATGGTGATCAGCCTGTGCGGTACCGTGGCCAATTTTGCGCTCAACTATGCATTCATCACCGGGATGTTCGGCCTGCCCCGGCTAGGGTTGACCGGTATCGGTCTGGTCACCGCCATCGTCGCCAACTGCATGGCCCTGGCCCTGGCCTGGCATATCAAGCGGCATGCCGCGTATCGCGACTATCCCCTGCGCCGCGGTCTGTTACGGCCGAACCGGCACTACCTGCGCGAGCTCTGGCGACTGGGCTTGCCCATCGGCGGTACCTACGCGGTGGAGGTCGGCCTGTTCGCCTTCGCCGCACTGTGCATGGGCACTATGGGCAGCACCCAGTTGGCGGCCCACCAGATTGCCCTGCAGATCGTCTCGGTGGCGTTCATGATTCCGGCAGGGATTTCCTATGCCATCACCCTGCGCATCGGCCAGCACTACGGGGCTGGGCAACTATTGGATGCGCGGCGCGCGGGGCGGGTCGGTATCACCTTCGGCGCGGTAACCATGCTGGCCTTCGCCATGCTCTTCTGGCTCGTACCGCATCAACTGATCGGATTGTTCCTGGACCACAATGACCCGGCGTTCCGCCCGGTGATCGAGCTAGCCGTCAGCCTGCTGGCCGTAGCTGCCTGGTTCGAGCTGTTCGACGGCACCCAGACCATCGCCATGGGCGCGATTCGTGGGCTCAAGGATGCCAAGACGACCTTCCTCGTCGGGCTCGGCTGCTACTGGCTGATTGGCGCACCGGCAGCGTGGTTGCTGGCGTTCAATATCGGCTGGGGACCCACCGGGGTCTGGTGGGGCCTGGCCCTGGGGCTGGCGTTCGCGGCAGTGAGCCTGACCCTGGCGTTTGAATGGCGCATGCAGCGGATGCTTGAGCGTAGTGATCAGCGCCGTGAGTTCGATCTGAAAACACCACGACCGTCGTAGGAATGCCGGCTCCTGAGGGCTCAACAGATCTCCCGCGCACCCTGCCGGCTGGCACCGAGCGCCAGGTACTCGACCAGTTCCACCAGCGGCAGCGGTCTGCTGATCAGGTAACCCTGGGCCTGATCGCAGCCAAAACCGCGCAACAGCGCCAGTTGCTCCGGCGTTTCGACACCTTCGGCCACGACTTCCAGCTTGAGATTGTGGGCCAGGTTGATCATGGCGTGGACCAGCTTGCGGTTCTCTTCGCGCAACTCCATGCCACCGACGAAACTCTTGTCAACCTTGAGCAAAGCAATCGGCAAGCTGTTGAGGTGCACAAAAGAGGAGAAACCGGTGCCGAAGTCATCCAGAGAAAAACGCACCCCCAGCCGTCCCAGGGCATCCATGGTCTGCTTGACCAAATCGCTGCGACGCATGACTGCGGTTTCGGTGAGTTCGAATTCCAGCCATTGCGCCTCGACGCCGCGCTCGGCAATCAGCCGACTCAAGGTCGACAGCAATTGACTATCCTGGAACTGCCGGAAAGACAGGTTGACCGCCATGTGCAACGGCCTCGACCCACGCTCGCGCAAGTCCTGCATATCTCGCAGGGCCCGGGAAATCACCCAGTAGCCCAGTGGCACGATCAGCCCACTCTGCTCGGCCAGCGGCACGAACTCGCTGGGCGCCAACAGCCCGCGCTCGCCGTGTCGCCAGCGCACCAGGGCTTCGAGGCCAACGATCTGCCCGCTACTCAAATCCAGGCGGGGCTGGTAGTGCAACTCCAGTTCGTCACGGCGCAATGCCCGGCGCAGCTCGCTTTCAAGGTCGGCGAGGCTGCGGGCATTGCGATTGATGAGCTCGTTGAAGATATGGAAGGTGCAGCCCTGGGTACTTTTAGCCTGTTGCATGGCAATGTGCGCGTGCCACATCAGTGGGTCGGCACCGGCTCTGGCACGGGCATGGGCGATGCCCAGGCTGCAACCGATCAGCAGGCTTTCGCCATCGACCCAGTAGGGTTCGGCCATCACTTCGATGATCCGCTCAGCCATCCACTCGGCCCGCTGCGGCGCCCGGCGGGTATCGATCAACAAAGCGAACTCGTCACTGCCCAGGCGAGCCAACTGATCGCCGGCTTCGAGCTGACTCTTGAGGCGTGCGACCACTTGCAGGATCAGCCGATCACCGGCCTGGTGGCCCAGCGCATCGTTGGCATGGCGGAAGTTGTCCAGGTCGAGGTGCCCAAGGGCCAGGCCGCGCCCTTCATTCTCGGCCAGGCGTGCCGTCAGCAGGGTCTGGAATCCCTGGCGATTGGCGATGCCGGTCAGCGGGTCTTGTTCGGCGAGACGTTGCAGGGTGTTTTCCAGCACCCCACGCTCATGCACATAACGCAGGCAGCGACGCAGGGTCGAGGCGTCCAGGTCCGCACGGACCAGCCAGTCACTGACACCCAGCGGCGCTACGTCCGGCTCACTGTCGAGCAACAGCACCGTCGGCAGGCTGCAGCGCCCAGGCGCCGGCTGCAGACCGGGTACACTCAGCAATATCGTCGGGCATTGGTCTTCGAAGAGGCCGCTGACCCGCTCCCAGGATGTCGCAGTGACCAATACGAATGCATCGCCCATCGGAGCGAGACACTCGCGCAACAACGCCGCCCACATCGGATCTTCGGTCAGAAGCAGCAAACGCAAGGGTTCGACAGGCTCGGACAAGCTAGCTCCCTAGACTCTGCAAAAAATAGTGGCGAAAGGCATTATGACGCGCCGCGCAGTGACTACAAACACAGTTGATTCTCAACTGCTTCTTTGTACCGTGCAAACTTGCACAATAGCCTTAAATTCTTCGTGCATCCTGCGGGAAACTAACAAAACCGGCAAATTTAGATCGCGTGGTAGGTCGCCGTGTCGGAGAGTCGCGGCAGAATCTGTCCAGCCTGCTAAAATGCCTGCCCTTTCTCGTAACAGACTACTGACTTCGCCATGTCCCGACTCAACCCCCGGCAGCAAGAAGCCGTGAACTACGTCGGCGGCCCTCTTTTGGTGCTCGCCGGTGCCGGTTCCGGCAAGACCAGCGTGATCACCCGCAAGATCGCCCACCTGATCCAAAATTGCGGCATCCGCGCTCAGTACATCGTCGCCATGACCTTTACCAACAAGGCAGCGCGGGAAATGAAGGAACGCGTCGGCACGCTGCTCAAGGGCGGCGAAGGCCGCGGCCTGACGGTCTCGACCTTTCACAACTTGGGGTTGAACATCATCCGCAAGGAACATACGCGGCTGGGCTACAAACCGGGTTTCTCGATTTTCGACGAAGCCGACGTCAAGGCCCTGATGACCGACATCATGCAAAAGGAATACTCGGGCGACGACGGCGTCGACGAAATCAAGAACATGATCGGCGCGTGGAAGAACGACCTGATCCTGCCGCCCCAGGCCCTGGAAAACGCACGCAATCCCAAGGAGCAAACCGCCGCCATCGTCTACACCCATTACCAGCGCACGCTCAAGGCGTTCAACGCGGTGGACTTCGACGACCTGATCCTGCTGCCAGTGAAACTGTTCGAGGAACATGCCGACATTCTCGAAAAGTGGCAGAACAAGGTCCGCTACCTGCTGGTGGACGAATACCAGGACACCAACGCTAGCCAATACCTGTTGGTGAAAATGCTGATTGGCACACGCAACCAGTTCACTGTGGTGGGCGACGACGACCAATCGATCTATGCCTGGCGAGGCGCGCGCCCGGAAAACCTGATGCTGCTCAAGGACGACTATCCCTCCCTGAAAGTGGTGATGCTCGAGCAGAACTACCGCTCCACCAGCCGCATCCTGCGTTGCGCCAACGTATTGATCTCGAACAACCCCCACGCGTTCGAAAAACAACTGTGGAGCGAGATGGGGCACGGCGATGAGATCCGCGTGATCCGCTGCCGCAACGAGGACGCCGAAGCCGAGCGCGTGGCCATGGAAATCCTCAGCCTGCACCTGCGCACCGATCGTCCCTACAGCGATTTCGCCATTCTCTATCGCGGCAACTACCAGGCCAAGCTGATCGAATTGAAGCTGCAGCACCACCAGATCCCCTATCGCCTGTCCGGCGGCAACAGCTTTTTCGGACGCCAGGAAGTGAAGGACCTGATGGCCTACTTCCGCCTGATTGTGAACCCGGATGACGACAACGCGTTCCTGCGGGTCATCAACGTACCACGCCGGGAAATCGGCTCGACCACCCTGGAAAAGCTCGGCAACTACGCCACCGAGCGCAAGATCTCGATGTACAGCGCCATCGACGAAGTCGGCCTGGGGGAACATCTGGACAATCGCTTCACCGACCGCCTGGCACGCTTCAAGCGCTTCATGGACCGCGTGCGCGAGCAATGCGCTGGCGAGGATCCGATTTCGGCCCTGCGCAGCATGGTCATGGACATCGACTACGAAAACTGGCTGCGCACTAACAGCTCAAGCGACAAGGCCGCCGATTACCGGATGGGCAACGTCTGGTTCCTGATCGAGGCGCTGAAGAACACCCTGGAAAAAGACGAAGACGGCGACATGACCGTCGAGGACGCCATCGGCAAGCTGGTCCTGCGTGACATGCTCGAACGCCAGCAGGAAGAGGAAGACGGTGCCGAAGGCGTGCAGATGATGACGCTGCATGCATCCAAGGGACTGGAGTTCCCCTATGTGTTCATCATGGGCATGGAGGAGGAGATTCTCCCTCACCGCTCCAGCATCGAAGCCGACACCATCGAGGAAGAGCGGCGCCTGGCCTACGTCGGGATTACCCGCGCGCGCCAGACTCTGGCCTTCACTTTCGCCGCCAAACGCAAGCAATACGGCGAGGTCATCGATTGCGCGCCCAGCCGCTTCCTCGATGAGCTGCCGCCTGACGATCTGGCCTGGGAAGGCAACGATGACACCCCGACCGAAGTGAAGGCCGTTCGCGGCAACTCCGCGTTGGCGGATATCCGCGCCATGTTAAAGCGCTAGAATTAACTATTTTTATCTAATCTTCAGCGCAACACGCGCTACTTGAGGACGTTCCGTGGAAGCACTGCATAAGAAAATTCGCGAAGAAGGCATCGTGCTTTCCGATCAGGTCCTGAAGGTCGACGCCTTCCTGAACCACCAGATCGACCCGCAGTTGATGAAACTGATCGGTGACCAATTCGCCACGCTGTTCGCCGATTCGGGCATCACCAAGATCGTCACCATCGAGGCCTCAGGCATTGCTCCGGCGATCATGACCGGGCTGAACCTCGGCGTACCAGTGATTTTCGCCCGCAAGCACCAGTCCCTGACCTTGACGGAGCACCTGCTGTCGGCAACCGTCTATTCCTTCACCAAGCAAGTGGAAAGCACCGTGGCGGTCTCCCCGCGTCACCTGACCAGCAGCGATCGGGTGCTGATCATTGATGACTTCCTGGCCAACGGCAAGGCGTCCCAAGCCCTGATCTCGATCATCAAGCAGGCCGGCGCGACGGTGGCGGGCCTGGGCATCGTGATCGAGAAGTCGTTCCAGGGCGGCCGTGCCGAACTGGACGCTCAAGGCTATCGCGTAGAATCGCTGGCCCGAGTGAAATCCCTGGCCGATGGCGTGGTGACCTTTATCTGACACGAGCGCCAACGCAGGCACAGCCCTGCTGGCCGCTCGACGTCAGAAGCCCATCGCATTGGGGTCTCGCAACGAACTGGACAACTTGAACAGTTCGCTGTCGGTCTTGATCCCGAGCTTGCGATAAGCCGACTGTTTCTGTGTGCTGATGGTATTGGCGCTGCGCGAAAATTTCTCGGCGATCCCGTTCACCGACATACCATCGAGAAAACAGCGCAGCACTTCCCTCTCCCTGGGCGAGAGAATGTCATGGGCACAGGCCGATACCTGCTCAGTGGCGCTCGCCGCCTCATACACCTCCGTCTCCGACACCGTCGCCACTTCCCTGGCCATCACCGGATGCAGATAGATCTTCCCACGGGCCACGGTGCGGATCGCCGCCGCCAAACCGTCCAGGCGCTGGGTCTTGCCAAAGAAGCCCCAGCTTCCAGCCCGTAGTGCCAGCGACACAGTCGCCGGGGTGTAGTGGGCCGAGAGCACCAGCGGCCGGCAATCGGGATAACGCACCCTCAAGGCACGAATCAGGTTGATGCCGTCGATCTCAGTCGGACCAAGCATGAAGTCGATGACGACAATATCGGGTTGGCGCACGGCCAGGGCATCGAGCAACTCCCTGCCCGTGGAAAAGGACCCGACAACCTCAAAGTCAGGCTCCTTCGACAGCCACAAGGCCGTCCCCACCCTTATCAGTTCATGATCGTCCAACAACATTACCGTGTAGGAACCAGGGACTGCGCTAGTCATCTTTTTTTAGACCTCCTGAGAAAAAACCGAGCCGCCAGCGACGGGCGCGGCGAATACCTACAGAACTTTCAGGCTTATAGCACCCAGCGCCGAGAGCACAAACGGAAAGCCCTTCGAGAAATCACGAAACTTCAGCGTTTCGAGTTATCTCGATGTTCCATCGACTCTGGCTGCGCGAGAGTAGCCCCCTCATCCGACAGGCTACCACTCTCCACTCGGCGGGCTGCCGGAGGGGAAATCAACTGAAACCATTCAAGGTAATTCCATGAAAATCTCGCAAGTCTCTGCCGCCGTGTCCCTGGCCCTGGCAGCACTCATCGCCCTGCCGGCTTCCGCCGCCAACGACGGCGTCATCAACTTCAACGGCCTGGTGACCGACGTGACCTGCACCATCGAAGGCGAAGCGCCCGGTGGTGGCACCGTGGTCAAGAACGTCGACCTGGGAGGTGTGTCCGCGGCGCGTCTGACCCACGCCGGCGATCGCGCCAACCTCACCGGTTTCTCGATTCGCGTGGGCGCGCCGGGCGAAACCGCCTGCACCAACGGTCGTACCGCACTGGTCGCATTCGACCCGACCAGCCCAGCAATCGACGTTGCCACAGGCCGCCTGAACATCGACAGCAGCGGCGACGCCGCGAGCAACGTCCAGGTCGAGGTGACCCAGCGCGATGGCACGCCGATCCACGTCTACACCGAAAAATCCGAAGGCGTGGTCATCGCCGACAACCAGGCGGTCATTCCCCTGGCTGCTCAGTACTACGCCACCGGCGCGGCGGGTGAAGGCCAGGTCGCCACTCGGGTCGGCTTCATGATCGAGTACGCCGACTAAGCATCATCCAACGGACCCGCGCCCTGTCGCGGGTCCAGCCTTCCACACGAGAGCTTCGCCAATGAACAACCTGGCTCGTTCGGGCATGGTCATCTGTGCTTTTCTGACGGCATCGCTGCACGCTACTTCCTCACTGGCCGCCGTGGTCATCCATGGCGCGCGCGTGATCTATCCCGCCGAACAACAGGAGGTCGTGGTCCGGTTGGAGAACAAAGGCGAACGTCCCGCCCTGGTTCAGCTCTGGCTCGATGACGGCGACAAACGGGCGACGCCCGCCACCGCGCAAGCCCCCTTTACCGCGATACCGCCGATCTTGCGCATTGAACCGAAAAAGCAGCAAGCCCCGCGCCTACGCTATACCGGCGAGCCGTTGCCCACGGACCGCGAAAGCCTGTTTTGGTTGAATGTACTGGAAGTGCAGCCAACCTCGGCCGATGCCGCCGACAGAAATCTGTTGGAACTGTCATTCCGCTCCCGCCTGCGCGTGTTCTTCCGACCGCAGGGATTGCCCTATCCGAAGGGTGCCGCGGCACCAAGACTGAGCTGGAAGCTGGTGCCCCACGAGGGTGGCCACGCTCTGGAAGTCGTCAACCCGACGCCCTATCACGTCTCGCTAGGCTCGGTGGAGCTGGTGGGCAAAGGCCGCAATGAACGCTATCCAAAAGCCCCGAGCAAAGAGGTCAACGACAGCCTGTTACTGCCGTCCGGCGATATCAAGCGCTTCCCGCTGCCTGCCCTGCGAACGCCGCCCACCGGCGCCCTGAAGGTCGAGTTCACCGCAATCAGCGACTTCGGCGCGCGCGTCAGCCACAGCGCCGACATCACCTCTTGAACCGGACCGACCATAGCTCATGAACACCCGCAGATTGTCACGCATCACCACGCTCAGCCGCCTCTGCGGCCTGTCCATGCTGATGGCCCTGGCGCTGGGCAGCAGTGTCACGGCGCAGGCCAGCGTCATCATCACCGGCACCCGGGTGGTGTATCCGGCCAACCAGAAGGAGGTGACGATACGCTTCGAAAACAAAAACCAGCGGCCAGCCCTGGTGCAGGTCTGGCTAGACACCGGCGACGAAGGTGTGGCGCCGGAACAGGCCCGCGTGCCCTTCCTGGCGACTCCCCCGATCTTTCGCATGGAGCCGGGCAAGCAGCAGGTCGTCCGGCTGGCTTATACCGGCGAACCGCTGCCCACGGACAAGGAAAGCCTGTTCTGGCTCAACATGCTGGAAGTACCGCCCAAGGCCCAGGACTCGGCGGAGAGCAACCAATTACAGCTCGCATTCCGCACGCGCATCAAGGTGTTTTTCCGACCGCGGAACCTGCCCTACGACCCTATGCAGGCGGTGGAAAAACTAAGTTGGAGGCTGGTTAACGGTGATCAGGGGCAAAGCTTGGAAGTGCACAACCCGACGCCCTACCACCTGAACTTCGATTCGGTGGAACTGGTTGCGGCGGGCCAACACCATGCCAAGCCGGTCGGCCAAACCGGACCGGAAAACATGGTCAACCCCAAAGTGAATAACCGCTTCCCCCTGCCGAGCCTCAAGTCGACACCGAAGGCCGATGCATGGGTCGAGTTCCAGACCATCGACGACTACGGCGCCCGACACTCGCACAAGGCCCAGGTCACACCATGACCGACTGACATCGGCGCCTGGCGCGCCTGGAACGCCAGTCCATAAAGAGATTCCCGCCCCGTCCGCGATCAACAACGCGCGACGGTCGGGTCCGGCTTGCCCGAATCCGGCAACACACAAGGTTTGGAACGTTAGCGATGAGATCGAAGACACAATCTGTACCCGGTGGATTACGTGCCCCACGCAACCGTCTGGCTCACGTCATTCACAGCCTCCTACTGCTGGCCGCCGGCAATGCCTGGGCGGCGAACGAGGTCGAGCGGGTGGAGTTCAATCCGGCGTTCTTTCCCGGCGGCGGCGGGCAGATTGACATCTCGCGCTTCAACGAAGGCAATGTGGTCCTGCCGGGCCTGTACCGTGCAGATGTCTCCATCAACGGCAACTGGATCGGCCAGGAAGAACTGACCTTCGCTACCGTCGAGGGGCAGAACAACGCTCAGCTCTGCCTCGAACGCCCTCTGTTGATCAGGCTCGGAATCGATCTCGACGGGCTCGCACAAAAGGCCACCGAAGCCGGCGTAACCGTTCCGCCGGCATTACCGGCCCTACCGACCTGTGGCGATATCGGCACCTACATACCCGGCGCCACCGCCAGCTTCGATACCGGCGACGGACGCCTGGACCTGCAAGTACCACAGCTCTACCTGTCACGCACCGCCCGCGGCTACGTCAGTCCGGAACACTGGGATGCGGGCGTGAACGCGGCATTCATCCGCTACAATGCCAACGGTTTCATGAACAACAATCAGGGCCGTTCATCGTTTTCCAACTACCTGGGGCTGCACACCGGCCTCAACCTGAACGGCTGGCACCTGCGGCACAACGGCGCCTACAGCAGCAACTCAGCCACCAGTGGCTACCAGAGCAGCGCCACCTATGTGCAACGGGAATTGCCTGGGCTGCAATCGCAACTCATGACCGGCGAGATCTATACCTCCGGCGAGTTGTTCGACAGCATCCGCCTGCGCGGCATAACCTTGTCCACCGATGATCGCATGTTACCCGACTCACTGACGGGCTACGCCCCCATCGTCCGTGGGGTGGCCGAGACCAACGCCCGGGTCAGCGTGCGCCAGCGCGGCATCTTGCTCGACGAAGTCACCGTGCCACCAGGTCCGTTCGTACTCAACGACCTGTTCCCCACCGGTTACGGCGGCGACCTGGAGGTCACCGTCACCGAGTCCGACGGTCGGCAACGGCAGTTCATCGTGCCGTTCGCCTCCAACGTGAACCTGATCCGTCCGGGCTATAGCCGTTACTCGCTGAGCGTCGGCGAGATGAACGAGCTCGGCCTCGACAGCAAGCCGTGGCTGGCCCAAGGCACCTTCCAATACGGTCTCAATAACCTGGTCACCGGTTATGCCGGCGTATTGGCCTCGCAAGGCTACCAGTCGCAACTGCTGGGGGCGGCGTTCAACACCCCAGTGGGGGCGATTTCCCTCGACTTGACCGCCTCCCAGGCCGAACTGCCGGGGCTTGCCAAGCGCCAGGGCCAGAGCCTGCAGGCTCGCTACAACAAGAACTTCGCCGACACCGGGACCAACTTCGCCCTGGGGGCCTTCCGCTACTCCACCGACGGTTTCCTCAACGCCCGCGACACCGCACAACTGCGTGAAATCGCCCGCCAGGGCGGTGACCTGGAAGGTGTGGGCCGGGTGCGCGAGCGCCTGGATATCAGCCTCAATCAGAGCTTGGACCAAGGATCGGTATTCCTCACCGGTTCGTCGCAGAACTACTGGAACCGCAAGGGCGGCACACTGAGCTTCAGCACCGGCTATAGCAGTTCCTGGCAACGCATGAACTACACCATCAGCGCCCAGCGCAGCCGCGACCTGCTCACCGAGCGCAGCAGCAACCAGATCGACCTCACCGTCAGCCTGCCACTGGGCTACTCGAACCGCGCACCGAACCTGTCGAGTACTCTCACCCACGGCGACCGGCAAAGCAGTGTCAGATCGGGCCTGAGCGGCACTTGGGGTGAGCGTAGCGAACTCAACTACGGAGTCTCGGCCAGCCATACCAACAACGGCATCGGCAATAGTTTCAACGCCGACCTGCAATACCGCAGCCGCTATGCCGTGGCCTCTACCGGCTTCAGTCAGGGTAACGGCTATCACTCGCAATCGGCGAGCTTGTCCGGTGGCCTGGTGGCCCACGCCGGCGGCCTGACCTTGACGCCGGAACTGGGCGACACCATCGGGCTGGTCCACGCCCCCGGCGCCAGTGGCGCATGGGTCGGCAGCAATAATGAGGCCCAGGTGGACGACAACGGCTACGCGGTAGTGCCCCACCTCACACCGTACCGTCAGAACGTGGTCGAACTTGATCCCAGGGACATGTCCCACGATGTGGAGCTCAAGGCCGCTTCGCAGAACATCGCCCCCCGATCCGGTTCCGTGGTGGTGATGAAGTACGAGACCAGCAGCGGACGGGCCGTGATCATCGATGCCCGCCGCGAGGATAACAGTCCGTTACCGTTCGGCGCCGATGTGTTCGATGAAAGCGAGGCCAGCGTGGGCGTGGTCGGGCAGAACAGCAAGGCGTTCGTCCGCTTGCCGCAAGAGAGCGGTCGGTTGACGGTCAAGTGGGGCCCGACCCCAGCGGACACCTGCTGGATCGCATATGACCTGAATAGTGTCGCCGACTCCGAAGGTTTGCGGCAGATGAGGGGAGATTGCCGGGCCGATGCCAGTCTCGATGAGACCGGTGGAACCACCCGATACGGGGAAACCAAATGAGACAGTGATGCCCTGTCGAACCTTCTTTTTCCATTTTGAATTTTGATGCTGGAGCAATCCCATGGCTCTACTAAATACGCGATCTCTCAGCCTGTTTATGCTGATAACCTCGATGCTCTTCCCGCTCTGGGTATTGGCGGACTGTCAATACATCCAAGGGGCGGGAGGAGGAGACTTCCGATCATTCGGCGGACCTGCCAGCATTACCGTAAATCGTCATGATCCGGTCGGAAAAGTTCTATTTCAACAACGTTTGATGACGAGTGGCGCACGTACCCATATCCGCTGTACGGCAGGCACTTATACTTATCAACGCGGTTTGACCTATGCCGCCGCCCCCGTTGCCGGTTTTTCCAATGTATTTACGACTGGTGTGCCAGGCATTGGCATTCGTTTCAGGTTTTTGGATGGCTCCCCTAACTTCACTCAAAATCGCAACTACAGCCGCACCACCGATCTGGGGATTTCCGCCGTGGACTATGTCGAAGTGGAAATCATCAAGACACATGACAATGTTTCTCCAGGCACAATACAGGCGCAACAGGCCTATCAGCACATATTCGGTAGTAGCGGTTACGGTTATAACTTCATTGTGGGCAATTACTATACTGCCACGAAAGTGATTGTTGCAGCCTCTCCCACCTGCGACCTCGCCGCTGGCGATGTCAACCGCACGATCACCCTGGATCCCGTCCGGATCTCGAATTTCACCGGTGTCTCGGCCGGCCTTAAACACTTCGACCTGACCGCCAACTGCACCAACACCTCGACCGTCACCTTCAGATTCACCGGCACTCCAGCGCCCGGAAACTCCGCACTCTTTGCCAATACCGGCACGGCGGGCGGTGTTGCGCTATGGCTGCATACACCTAACCAGACGGTCAGCCACAACAGCGCCCGCGCCGTGGCGGTATCCGCCAACCGCGCCGTGCTGCGATTGGGCGCGGAGTATCACAAGACCAACGCTGCTCTGACCAAGGGCACGCTGGCGAGCACCGTCACCGTGAATATTTCCTACAACTAAACACATCAATGATCGACGACATTTTCGAAGGATCCCGGCCATGAAAACACCGCTTTTTGTACTCTCCTTATGGATCACCGCCACAACGATTTCCGCCACCACCCAAGCCGCCACGCAAGGCACTCTGACCTTTCGCGGTGATATTCAGGGTGGCACCTGCAATCTGGACACCGGCGACGTCAACCGCCAGATCACTCTACCCACGGTCAAGGTCAGTGATTTCGATAGCACCGAATGGACCGGTCTCCGAGAGTTCAATCTGACCGCCAACTGCGATTCGGACGTCAGGAATGTCACCTTTACCTTCAGCGGAACGCCATCCGCCACCTCCCCCACACGTTTCGCCAACACCGGCACGGCGGGCGGCCTCGCGACCGTGATTCAATCGCGCATCGGCGGAAGTACCTACAACTTCCCGGCCAACGGCACCGCAACCGCTCGCTCGCGAACCATTGCAGCAAGCTCCGGCCGCGCGGTACTGCCCATGGGCGCCCACTACATAAAAATCGGCACCGTCGCCAAAGGCTCACTGCTGACCACGGCCTCCGTAACCATTACCTACAACTGACATGCGAGGCCCTGATTGGCCGCGACCTCCAGTCGGCCTCTAGAACGGACAACACCCCATGAAAACGTATCTGATACTTCTGGCGCTGACGGTTGCGGCCATCGCCCAGGCCTCGGCCACCGAGGTCCTGACCCCGGGAAACCTGCAGATCGAAGGCACCGTCGAGGGGGGCACCTGCAACCTGATTGCCGACGATATCGAGCGCCCCATTCGCCTGCCGCCGGTCAAGGTCAGCGATTTCGCCCACACCGACTCGGCAGGTCACAAGCCCTTCGAACTGAGTGCCCGCTGCGATTCGGATATCAACAGCGTGACCTTCACGTTTCACGGCACGCCGGCCCCTGCGGATGCCGCCCGGTTCGCCAACACGGGTGATGCCAGCGGCCTGGGACTGTGGCTGTACTCGCACCAGGGCGGCGTACAACAGACTATCCGCGCAGACGGCAACGACAATACCCGCACCCTGACCCCGAGCGGCGGCCTGGCAGTCCTGCCACTGGGGGCCGCCTACTGGAAGATTGGCGCGGTACGCGAAGGGACGCTGGAAAGCCAGGCGACAGTGGACGTCACCTACAACTGAGACATGGCTGGATCGGCAACAGCTTCAGGCAGACGGCATGTGTCGTTTCCAGGAGCCCAAATATTGAAAAACAGGGGAGGCAAATGAACGGGCCTTACAAGGTAACATCCGCAACGGCACTGTTATTGTCCATGTCTGGACATGCGTTCGCCGCGTGCACGTCTTCTGTCTACCACCCAGGTGGATTTGCCGGTGATCTTGGCGTTGTCACCGTCACAGACAACGTTTCTGTCGGTAGCCCACTGACAGGGTGGAACAATTTTTTGAGTGTCAGTCATGCAAGCATGCGGGTTCGCTGGTTTTGCACGAGCAACACCGATGTGAAATTCAGCGCACAGGGAGCTGCCGGCGCGGTATCGAGCTACAACGATGGATCCCGATCCTATAGCGTCTACCCAACAGGGATGCCCGGAATCGGGATTGTATTCAGAACCAACGGCGGCACTCGTGTCGGCGCGCACAACACTCTGACCGGGATCCAGAGTAACAATACACAGCGCACGTACAGTCAGACCAACCTTGCGGTGCATGGTGACAACTATGGCTATGACATCACTTACAGACTGATAAAGACCGGAACACTGTCTTCCGGGAATATTGTTCCGCGCACTATTGCCCGCACGTGGTGGGAGCCAAGGCCCGTGAGTGCCAATCCGTATGAATTCAACATCACCCTGGGCAGAGGCACCATTATTGTTCCAACACCTACTTGCGATCTTGCCGTGGGCGATGTCAATCGCACGGTGCCGCTGGACACCGTCCGGCTCTCGAACTTCACCGGTACTTGGTTGGCCAAGAAAACCTTCGACATCAGCGCCAACTGTCGCAATGCCTCCAACGTGACCTTCAGGTTCAGCGGCACACCGGCCACCGGCAACGCGGCGCTGTTCAGGAGCACAGGTACAGCCGCCGGTGTTGGCCTGTGGCTTTACTCGCGAATCGGCGGCGTCGAAACGACTCTCAGCAACAACGGCTCGCGCACCGTGCCGGTGTCAAGCAATCGGGCTGTGCTGCCGCTGGGCGCGGCATATCACAAGACCACAGGTACGCTCACCAAAGGCACGCTGATCAGTACCGTGACCGTCAACATCAGCTACAACTGATGGCCCTCTAGCCCTCTAGTGGCCTGCAGCCCGGCCAGCAGTAGACGCTGGTACAACTCCTCGCGCAGGCCTTGCGGTTGCACCAGCTCCATACGTTGCAAGTGCTCCGCGAATACCGAGGGCTCGGGGGCGTCCAGCGTCGCCTTGCCCAACTCCAATACCTCGCTCAGCTTGAATTTGCTCTTGAGCCAATTCAGCGCCCGCAGCAGATCGCGCTCCTCGGCGCTGAAATCGCTGCCCAGCGGATACTCCGCGAACAACCGCGGATGCCGTGTTTGAATTGCCTGCAGGCGCTCCGGGCTGTTATCGGCAAAACGCGGATCGAGGCGGAAATGCTTCGGCAGCTTGCCGACCTTCTGCGCCTGTTCAATCAGCCCGGCTTGGAACCGCGAATCGCTGATATTGAGCAACGCCTCGATCACCGCCGCATCGTTCTTGCCACGCAGGTCGGCAACCCCGTACTCGGTCACAACGATATCGCGCAGATGCCGGGGAATAGTGCAATGACCATACTCCCAGACGATATTCGAACTGACCTCGCCCGCCGATTCACGCCAACTGCGCAGGATCAACACCGAGCGTGCCCCTTCCAGCGCGTGTCCCTGGGCCACGAAGTTGTACTGCCCGCCCACCCCACTGACGACCCGACCGTCTTCCAACTGGTCGGCGACGCCGGCCCCGAGCAGCGTCATGGTGAAGGCACTGTTGATGAAGCGCGCCTCCAGGCGTTGCAGGCGCTTGAGTTCCTCCTGGCCATACAGCTCGTTGATGTAGCTGATGGCGGTCATATTGAACTCGGCGAGCCGCTCCTTCGGCAACTGCCGCAGACGCTGGTAAAAGCTGTCAGGCCCGAGAAAGAAGCCACCATGCACCACGACGCCGCCGACCGCCGCCGTCTCATCGAGCAACCCGGCATTGGCCTGGCGCTGCGTGGCGATATCGGTATACACCTTGCGCCGCACGATCCCTGCATCGGCCAGCACCAGCAGGCCGTTGACAAACATCTCGCTGCAACCGTAAAGCCCCTTGGCAAAGGGGTCCACACCGCCCTCGCGCTCGATCAGCGACTTCCAGGGCAACACGTCGATATCAGCCAGCAGCGCCCGATACCTGTCGTTATCGGCATGACGGGCCAGCAGCGCCGCCGTCAGCGCATCGCCCATGGAGCCGATGCCGATCTGCAAGGTCCCGCCATCGCGCACCAACGTACTGGCATGCAGGCCGATAAAATGATCCTGGCAGCCCACCGGCATGTTCGGAGTGGAGAACAACGTACTTTGCTCCTGCTCGTCGATCAGCAGGTCGAAGGCCTCACGGTCGATTTGCGCATCGCCCTCCATATAGGGCAGGTCGCCATGGACCTGGGCCAGCAATAAGATGGTTTCACCGGCTGCACGGCGCTTGGCGATCATCGGCAGCAGGTCAAGGGTGATGTCCGGATTACAGCTCAGGCTCAACCGGTTCGGTTGCCGCGCATCGGCGGCGACCAACTGGGCCACCAGGTTCAGGCCACAGGCATTGATATCCCGCGCCGCGTGGCTGTAATTGCTGCTGACATAATCCTGCTGGGCGGGAGCGCTGTCGAGCAGGCTGCCCGGTTGAAGGAAGAACTGCTCGACATGGATATTCGGCGGTAGTTGGCCGCGACGCAGGTCGGCGAGGAAATCCAGCTCCGGGTAATCACCGAACACCCGCTCGACAAAGGGTTCGAGCAAGCGCCGTTGCAAGCCGTCGCCCAGGGCGGGGCGCCCCAGGGTCAGCGCCGTGTAGATCGTCAACCGCCGCTCCGACAACTGGCAGATACGCCGGTACAGGGCATTGACGAAACGATTGGGTTTGCCCAACCCCAGTGGCACACCCATGTGGATATGCGCCGGCAACCGCGCCAACACCTCGTCGACTGCCCGCTCGATAGAACACGCCTGCACCATGCGATCCTCCTAGACCACTTTCCAACAAGGATCAGCAACCATACCTCGAAGATTGCAGGGAGGGATACATTCTGGAGGTAGCGCTCATCCAATTAAAAACTCAAAACCACCTTTCATAACGAAGAAACAGACTCCATTGAATTAAAAGTCTGACCAACAAGTTAGTCCATAGACTACTTTTAACACTTATAAAAAATAAACCCCCTAAAAATACCGAATAAAAGTCCATGCGAATTTCAGAAGCAATGGAGGCCCTGTTTCAATACCGGCTCAAGGCCAATGGACTGTATATTCTCGATGAGCCGGAAGTCTCTCTTTCCCCATAAAAGCAGTTGAACTTCATTCTGAAAGTATGTGAGCTTGCTGAAAATGGATCACCATTCATTATCGCGACCCACTCCCCGCTCATCATGTCTATGCCAAACTGCAAACTGCTTCGGATGCACGATGGTCATAGTATTTACAAAGCAGTGATCAACTCATCTGGCAAATACCTTAAGCGCCTTTTTGCTGAAAAATAAAAGGCGAGTAATAAGCTCGCCTTCCATAGATCATGGTGCCATCACCCCACTCAAAATTATTTCAGGCCGGACATCTTCTCGATGGCTCCTTTGAGTTCGGCATCGGAGCAGTCGGCGCAAGTGCCCTTTGGCGGCATCGAGTTGATACCGGTGATGGCCTTGGCCAGCAAGCCATCCAGGCCACCCTGCTCCTTCGCACGCTTAGCCCAATCTGCAGCACCTTCCGCGCCGATTTTTGGCGCGCCCAACACGCCGGAACCGTGGCAGGCATTGCAGTGTTTGGCAATCACCTCGTCGGGCGTCTTGGCGCCGCCACCGCCACCGACCGGGGTGGCGACTTCCATTCCCTTGCACTCCTTGCCCTGTACACAGACCTGGCCGACCGGCTCCAGGCGTTTGGCAATATCGTCGTTGGTTGTCGAAGCTTGAGCACTGATTGTCCATAGGACGACTAAGGTTGCTGGTACGGCCAGCATTTTCATAATTGGATTCACGCGTACACCCTCAATGGTGGCTAATCACACCCCGAACCACGGTTTCGCAGGCAGGCGTGAGTATAGCGATAAGACCGGCACTGCGAAACAACCCTTGGAGTTACAGGGGTATTATCCCAATCACGTATCCGTACCGCCGGGCCTCCCGAAACGCCTTAGCGGGCGCCTCGGGTTATCAGAAGTTGGCGGGGGTCGCTGCGCTGATGAGTCGCGCCGGTGTGTCGAACGGATTACGAAAGCGGTGCGGCTTAGTGCTTTCGAAATAGTAGCTATCGCCCGCTTCGAGTACGAAGGTTTCCGCGCCGACCACCAGTTCCAACCGACCTTCAACCAGAATGCCGGTTTCCTCACCTTCGTGAGTCAGCATTTCTTCGCCGGTATCGGCGCCGGGCGGATAAATTTCGTTGAGAAACGCGATGGCACGGCTCGGGTGGGCTCGTCCAACCAGTTTCATGGTCACGGCGCCATCGGAGATGTCGATCAGTTCATTGGCTTTGTAGACAATCTGCGTCGGTATTTCTTGGAGTATCTCTTCGGAAAAGAACTCGACCATCGACATGGGAATGCCGCCCAGCACTTTTCTCAACGAACTGATCGAGGGGCTGACACTATTTTTCTCGATCATTGAAATGGTGCTATTGGTGACGCCCGCACGCTTGGCGAGTTCACGTTGAGACAGACCTTTCAGTTTGCGGATGGATTGCAGTCGTTCACCGACGTCCAATGCGGCAGTCTCCCAGGGATTCAGGCAATTGTTGTCATTGAACGATATCATGGCATAGCGTTCAGTATTTACAACACTTTGCCCCGTCCACATTTCGCCAACACCGTACAGGCCACTAGCTCCCGAGGTAGAGCCTCGGAACCCGCCGCAGGTTGCAGAAAATCTGGTAAGGGATGGTCTCAGCGCAAGCCGCCACCTCGCTGGCGAGGATATTTTTGCCCCACAATTCCACGGTCGAACCGAGCCCGGCCTGCGGTACGTCCGTCAGGTCGACACACAGCATGTCCATCGACACCCGCCCCAGCAACTGGCTGCGCTGGCCGGCCACCAGCACCGGCGTGCCGGTCGGCGCATGACGCGGGTAACCGTCGGCATAGCCCATGGCGACCACACCGACGCGCATTGGCTTGGGCGTGATGAACCTGGCGCCGTAGCCCACCGGCTCCCCGGTCGGCAGCTCGCGCACGCTGATGATTTTCGATTCGAGGGTCATGACCGGCTGCAAGCGCGACGCGACCGGATGTTCGTCACCGAAAGGCGTGGAGCCAAACAGTAGAATTCCCGGACGCACCCAGTCGCTGGAAATCTTCGGCCAGCCCAGCACCGCCGGAGAGTTACGTAGGCTGACCTCGGCCACCAGGCCCTGACGCGCCGCTTCGAACACCGCGACCTGTTCGTCGCTACGCTGGCACCCCAATTCATCGGCGCGGGCAAAATGACTCATCAGCACGACCTGCGCCACCTTGCCGCTGGCCAGTAGGCGCCGGTAAGCCGTTTGGTAATCCGCCGGGTGCAGGCCGACACGGTGCATGCCTGAATCCAACTTCAGCCAGACGGTGATCGGCATATCGATCGCAGTCTGCTCGATGGCCTCCAGTTGCCACAGCGAATGCACCACGCACCAGAAATCATGCTCGACGATCAGCGCCAGCTCGTCGGCCTCGAAAAAGCCTTCCAGCAGCAGAATCGGTGCGCGAATACCCGCGGCGCGCAACTCCAGCGCTTCCTCGATACAGGCCACGGCAAAACCGTCGGCCTGGGCTTCCAGCGCCTGGGCGCAACGCACGGCGCCATGACCATAGGCATCGGCCTTGATCACGGCGAGCGCCTTGGCCCCCGATACTTCACGGGCCAGTTGGTAATTATGGCGCAGGGCTTGGAGGTCGATAAGGGCACGGGCAGGACGCATGGCGGCAGACTTCTGGACGGTCGGTTGGGAATAAAAAACCGGCATGACACGCGGTGTTGCCACACGCCATGCCGGGAGAGGGACCTTGCGTTAAGGCAGGGCGGCCACGACGGACAGCTCGACGAGGATTTCCGGTTCGCAGAGCTTGGCCTGGACCGTTGCGCGTGCCGGGGCCGTCTCTTTGGGCAACCACTTGTCCCAAACGGAATTCATGCCGGCAAAATCGGCATCGACATCTTTCAGGTAGATGGTTACCGACAACAGTTGGGTCTTGTCGGTGCCTGCCAGGTCCAGCAAACGTTCGATATTGGCCAAAGCTTCACGGGTCTGTGTCTCAATCCCGGCGCTCATGTCGTCGCCGACTTGCCCGGCCAGATACACAGTCCCGCCGTGAACGACGATCTGGCTCATGCGCTCATTGGTGAGCTGGCGCTGGATTGCCATGTTTTGCAGTCTCCTGATGATTACCATAACGTGAAATATCGAGCCCTTCGGCGCTGATTTGTGGCGTTTTCTTCGCCATCAAGTCGGCCAGCAGGCGACCGGAGCCACAGGCCATGGTCCAGCCGAGCGTACCGTGACCGGTGTTCAGGAACAGATTGCGCAACGGCGTGGCACCTACAATCGGCGTACCGTCTGGGGTGGCCGGGCGCAGGCCGGTCCAGAAGCTGGCTGCCTGAAGGTCGCCGCCCAGAGGATAAAGGTCGTTGACGACCATCTCCAGTGTTTCGCGTCGACGCGGGTCAAGCGACAGGTCAAAACCGGCGATTTCCGCCATGCCGCCCACCCGGATACGATTGTCGAAGCGGGTGATCGCGACCTTGTAGGTCTCATCGAGAATGGTCGAAGTCGGGGCCATCTCCGGCTGAGTGATCGGCACGGTTAGCGAGTAACCCTTGAGCGGATAGACCGGTGCCTTGATGCCCAGCGGCTTGAGCAACTGCGGCGAATAGCTGCCCAGGGCCAGCACATAGCGGTCGGCGGTTTCCAACTTGCCGTCGATCCACACGCCGTTGATCCGATCACCCACAGCCTCGAGACGCTGGATGTCCTGGCCGAAGCGGAACTCCACGCCCAGCTTGATGGCCATGTCGGCCAGGCGAGTGGTGAAGATTTGGCAGTCGCCGGTCTGGTCGTTCGGCAGACGCAGAGCGCCGGCGAGGATATCGGTGACATTCGCCAAGGCCGGTTCGACCCGGGCGATGCCCGCACGATCGAGCAATTCGTAGGGCACGCCGGACTCTTTCAGCACCGCGATGTCTTTCGCCGCGCCATCCAGTTGCGCCTGGGTACGAAACAGCTGGGTGGTGCCCAGACGGCGGTCCTCGTAGGCAATGCCGGTTTCGGCGCGCAATTCGTCGAGACAGTCACGGCTATACTCGGACAGACGGACCATGCGCTCCTTGTTCACCGCGTACCGGTTGGCGCTGCAGTTGCGCAGCATCTGCGCCATCCACAGATACTGGTCAACATCGGCGGTGGCCTTGATCGTCAGCGGCGCATGGCGTTGCAGCAGCCATTTGATGGCCTTGAGCGGCACCCCTGGCGCAGCCCATGGCGAGGCATAACCCGGGGAAACCTGGCCGGCATTCGCGAAGCTGGTTTCCATGGCAGCCGCGGGCTGACGGTCGACCACCACCACTTCAAAGCCAGCCCGGGCCAGATAATAAGCACTGGCGACACCGATGACGCCACTGCCCAATACCAGAACTCGCATGTGTATGTCTCCCAATCGCAGCCTGCCGCCGATGTTTGTTGTTCAACGTGATACTGCGCGCAGTGTAAGAAACAATAGCCAGTGCTTTTCACTATATAAGCGCCTATATTTGGCGAGAATTCTCGGCTATGTGGCTTTTCGGCAGATGATGTGAAAGCGTCGCGAGCGAAGGCAAAACAGGCGAGGCCGGTCGGGGTCGCGGGCGACTTTACTGGCTGTCAATGGGGCATCCCGAGCTTTTTTAACGCTGGATGGCCGAGCGCGGTAGCTTTCACATTATCTGCCACGGAGGGGAATTCCCTATGCGCACTAATCACCAGACCAAGCGTGAGCTGGACAAGATCGACCGTAATATCCTGCGAATTCTCCAGGCCGACGGGCGCATCTCGTTCACCGAGCTGGGCGAAAAAATCGGCTTGTCCACCACGCCCTGTACCGAGCGGGTTCGACGGTTGGAACGCGAAGGGATCATCATGGGCTACAACGCCCGGCTCAATCCACAGCACCTCAAGGGCAGCCTGCTGGTGTTCGTCGAAATCAGCCTGGACTACAAGTCCGGCGACACCTTCGAGGAGTTCCGCCGCGCTGTGCTGAAACTACCGCATGTGCTGGAGTGCCACCTGGTCTCGGGCGACTTCGACTATCTGATCAAGGCGCGGATTTCCGAGATGGCGTCCTATCGCAAACTACTGGGCGATATCTTGCTCAAGCTGCCCCATGTACGCGAATCCAAGAGCTATATCGTGATGGAAGAGGTGAAGGAAAGCCTGAGCCTGCCGATTCCGGATTGACACTGCTTCCTCGATTGAGCTCCTCCCCATAGATCGAAGGGGATCAGACCAAAACCTGGCGGGTGCTGGCGATATAGTCGTATACCTGCTTTTCAGCCCGTGGATGGATCATCTCCGTCGGGCGCCGACCATTGGGGCACGGCAGGCTCGCCGTGGTGCCGAACAAGCGGCAGATCAACGGGCGCTCGTCGTACACTGTGCAGCCGTTCGGCCCCAAGTGTACACAGTTCAGTTCGTTCAGCGCCGCTTCCTGTTCGGCCACGGTCTTGCGCGGCAAACGAGCCATTTCCGCCGACGAGGTAGTCACCGGCCCACAACAATCGTGGCAGCCCGGAACGCACTCGAAAGACGGTATCTGCTGCCGGAGAAAGCGGATTTTCTGACTGTTGCAGCTCATTCGATGCGGCTACCGGAGACGAGAGTAAGAGAGGATTTTGCCTGAAAAGCCCTAGTCCAGACAGCGGAAATCGCGCCACGATTGCCCGTTCGCAAGGTTGGCGCAGCGACGATCAAGCTGTCGACCGAAAATGCCTACGGCAGCGATTGACCTTTGGTCACCGGGCAGCATCTATATACCGACACCTGCCATGATTTAGGGCGACTACGCTTGAAATTCTATTTTCTGTTGATCGCCCTGCTCTTGAGCGGATGCGCCTCACTGGACACTCCCCGGCTGCCCAGCCAGGCCTTGCCGGCAACGGATTCGGCCTTCGGTCGCGCACTCCAGGCCCAGGCCGCCGCCTACCAGGGGCGCTCGGGCTTTCGCTTGCTGCCCAATGGCGGCGAGGCCTTCAGGGCGCGAGCTGAACTGATCCGCAACGCCCAGAGCAGCCTCGACTTGCAGTACTACATCGTCCACGACGGCTTGAGCACGCGAATGCTGGTGGACGAACTGCTCAAGGCCGCTGATCGCGGCGTGCGCGTGCGGATCCTGCTGGACGACACCAGCAGCGACGGTTTGGACGACATCATCGCCACCCTGGCGGCTCACCCGAATATCCAGATCCGCCTGTTCAATCCGCTGGACCTGGGGCGCAGCACTGTGGCCACGCGAACCCTGGGCCGGCTGTTCAATCTGTCCCAGCAACACCGAAGGATGCACAACAAGCTATGGCTGGCCGACAACAGCGCCGCCATCGTCGGTGGGCGCAACCTGGGCGACGAGTACTTCGGCGCGCTACCGGACCTGAACTTCACCGATATCGACATGCTCGGCGTGGGACCGGTGGCCGGACAACTCGGCCAGAGCTTCGATCAATACTGGAACAGCGCCCTGAGCAAGCCCATCGGTGAATTGCTCTCGCGCCTACCCACCGTCCGAGACCTGGCCAACACCCGCAACCGGCTGGAACAATCCCTCGATGCCTGGCGCCAGCAGAACCCCGCGCTGTATCAGCGCCTGGCCGATTACCAGCGCCGCCCCCAGTTGGATACCTGGCGCCGCGAGCTGATCTGGGCCTGGAACCAGGCCTTGTGGGATGCGCCGAGCAAGGTGCTGGCCAGGAACGAACCCGACCCGCACCTGCTGCTGACCACCCAACTGGCGCCCGAGCTGCGCAATGTCCATACCGAGCTGATGATGATTTCCGCGTACTTCGTTCCCGGCCAGCCGGGGCTGGTGTACCTGACGGGACGCGCGGACGCCGGGGTGACCGTCAGCCTGCTGACCAATTCGCTGGAGTCCACCGACGTGCCAGCCGTGCACGGCGGTTATGCGCCCTATCGCCGGGCGCTACTGGAACACGGGGTAAAACTCTTTGAACTGCGCCGCCAACCGGGTGACCGTGGCGGCAGCGGCCCGCACCTATTCCACAGTGGCTTCTCCAAGGGCTCGAACTCCAGCCTGCACAGCAAAGCAATGATCTTCGACCGGCAGAAATCCTTTATCGGTTCGTTCAATTTCGACCCGCGCTCGGTGCTGTGGAACACGGAGGTCGGCGTGCTGGTGGACAGCCCGCAACTGGCCGAACACCTGCGTGCCCTGGCCCTGCAGGGTATGGCCCCGGCCTTGAGCTACGAACCACGACAGGAGGCCGGGCAATTGGTGTGGATCACCGAAGACAACGGACAGATTCATGTGCTGCATCGCGAACCCGGGAGTTGGTGGCGTCGGCTCAATGCCTGGCTCGCCACCCGAATCGGCCTGGAGCGCATGCTCTAATTTACAGCTTGATCCATGTCGCCTTCAGTTCGGTGTACTTGTCGAACGCATGCAACGACTTGTCGCGACCGTTACCCGACTGCTTGAAACCACCGAACGGCGCGGTCATGTCACCGCCGTCATACTGGTTGACCCACACGCTGCCGGCCCGCAGGGCCTTGGCGGTCAGGTGAGCCTTAGAGATGTTCGCGGTCCAGACAGCGGCGGCCAAGCCGTAGGGCGTGTCGTTGGCAATCTCAATAGCCTCTTCGACGCTATCGAAAGCGATCACCGACAGCACCGGGCCGAAGATTTCTTCCTGGGCGATTTTCATCGCATTGCTCACCCCATCGAAAATCGTCGGCTCGACGTAGGTCCCGCCGGTCTCCTGGAGGGTACGCTTGCCGCCGGCCACCAGTTGGGCGCCATCGGCATGGCCGGAATCGATGTAGGACAGCACCGTGTTCATCTGCTGGGTGTCCACCAGAGCACCGACATTGGTTGCCGGGTCCAGCGGGTTGCCGGGCTTCCAGGCTTTTAGCGCTTCAATCACCAGCGGCAGGAAGGAGTCCTTGATCGAACGCTCGACCAGCAGACGCGACCCGGCAGTACAGACTTCGCCCTGGTTGAAGGCGATAGCACTGGCCGCAGCTTCGGCGGCGGCCAGCAGGTCCGGTGCGTCAGCAAAGACGATGTTCGGACTCTTGCCGCCGGCTTCGAGCCAGACACGCTTCATGTTCGACTCGCCAGCGTAAATCAGCAGTTGCTTGGCGATCTTGGTCGAACCGGTAAACACCAGGGTATCGACATCCATATGCAGGGCCAGCGCCTTGCCAACAGTGTGGCCGTAACCCGGCAGCACGTTTAGCACACCCGCCGGAATGCCGGCTTCGACGGCCAGGGCGGCAATGCGGATGGCGGTCAGCGGGGATTTTTCCGACGGCTTGAGAATCACCGAGTTTCCGGTGGATAACGCCGGACCGAGTTTCCAGCAGGCCATCATCAGCGGGAAGTTCCATGGCACGATAGCGCCGACCACTCCAACCGGCTCACGGGTCACCAGGCCCAATTGGTCATGGGGCGTCGCGGCGACTTCATCATAGATCTTGTCGATGGCTTCACCGCTCCAGCTCAATGCCTGAGCCGCACCCGCGACGTCGATGGACAGCGAGTCGGTGATCGGCTTGCCCATGTCGAGGGTTTCCAGCAAGGCCAGCTCTTCGGCATGGGTTTTCAGCAGTGCGGCGAAACGGATCATCGCCGCCTTGCGCTTGGCCGGCGCCAGGCGCGACCAGACGCCAGAATTGAAAGTGGCACGGGCATTTTCCACGGCACGCTGGGCGTCGGCGGCATCGCAGCTCACAACATGCGTCAGCAGGCGACCATCGACCGGGCTGATGCACTCGAACGTCTGGTTAGAAACAGCGGCGGTGTATTCACCATTGATGTAGGCGCGGCCTTCAATCTTCAGCTCACGGGCGCGTTGTTCCCAGTCAGCACGGGTCAGGGTAGTCATGCGAGTGTCCTCCTTTTATTGAAATAGAAGCGCCACGCCTACTTGCGCCAGCACCGTCCAGAATTTTGCCCGACGAGCCCTGTTTTTCGGCCCATGGCAGTCACCACCCTAAACCAGTGGCGCCCGAAGTTTCAATATATTTGACACAAGATCGCTAAACGCCGTTGCCATGTTCGATTTAATAAACATAGACTCGGCGCTTCCAGCCATCCGCCTTATCACTGCCGAGGAAAAGCAGCATGAGCATCCAGGACATCGTCGACTTCAGCGAAGCCAGCACCACGCCCGAACGCTTTCGTCCAGTACCGGAAAAGGTGCTCAAGGGTGATCCGCAACAGACGATCTTCAATCACTATGCCAGCCCGTGCGGACAGATGAATGCCGGCGTCTGGGAGGCCGAGGCCGGCCACTGGACGGTGAACTATACCGAGCACGAATACTGCGAGATCGTACAAGGCGTCTCGGTCCTGCGTGACACTGAGGGCAACGCCAAGACCTTGCGCGCCGGTGATCGGTTCGTCATTCCCGCGGGCTTCAAGGGCACCTGGGAAGTGCTGGAGCACTGCCGCAAGATCTACGTGGTGTTCGAACAGAGCGTCTGATCAGACCTCGACGCACCAAATGCGCGGGTCATCGAGGGACCGGACCGGATAAGGAAGGTCGACCTTAAGGTCGTCGCGCTCGACACGCAGGCGACCGTCGACGTCCTTCGCCAACTCGTCCGCCGTCAGAGCCAGGATCCAGTAGAGATCCTCGCGGCCACAGGCTTTCTGCACCTGGGTCGCGACGGTTGTGTTCCTGAGCTCGATTCGACCGTCGCCGAAGGCGAAGCCGGCACGTACCCCGACCTCGACTTTCTCCGGCTGCGTGGCCAACAGGTAGGAGTGGTCGATCTCGAAACTGCCCTGCATGGCCCGATTCGACACCAGCAGGCGTCCGCCCGAAGGATCGTTGAAACGCTGCACAAACGGCTCGAAGGCTAGCGCCGCCTGGCGATTGGCCTCGGCAACGGCCGCACCGATGCGTTGGCTCAACACCGCGTCGGCGGGCGTGGCGAGAGGAGGCAACGACTCCAGCAAAATCGCCAGCGGTGTCTCCCCCCGTGCAACACGCGCCAGCCAGTCCAATCCCTGGCGATCTAGCAAATACCCAGCCAGGTCCCCCAGCACGTAACTTTCATGGTCGGCGACCAGATAGTCCTCCTGCCCTTGCCGCGCCAGTGCCTCCAGCATCAACGCCGACCACTCGGCGGAGTTTGGCCGAACCCCTTGGGCCAGTAGTCGCCCCACCGACTCCACATAACGCGCACTGCCTTCGGCGCGGTCGGTATTACCGATACGCCTGGCCTCGTCGGCATGCTCACTCAGCCAGCGACGATACCAGTGGCTGGCCCGCGCCAACCCCTCGGGTTGTCCCTGGGCCGCCGCCAGCAAGTGACGAATGATCAGGTTGCGATACAGCCTCGGCTCGGCGAGCGCCGGATACAGGATGCCGCGCTCAGCCCCCGGCAGGTGCGCCCAACCTGCTTCCACATAAAAATGAAAGGCTTCATGGGTCGCCAGATTGAACAGCTCGGGAACCGCCTGGGGATCCTTCAATCGCCGCCGTTCGTCCTCCGGCAATGTTTCGCCCAAGCCGACAAAAATGGCTGGACGACCTTGCCAGAGGATCTTCTGGTAGCGCAGGTACTCATGGGACAGTCCCAGCTTCCTGACTGGCGCCATATCCACCTCGTGCCCACCCCGCGCACTTATCACCCAGGCGCGTTGGCCATCGCTGGTCAGCAACTGGATATCGGCAAACACCCGAGTGGCCGGGTTGAACCCGCTTAGCGCCGGCCAGGCGGTTCGCGTCGCCGCGATCACCCGGCGCACATAAGCCTCGGCGCCGGTTTCGTCATCGGTCGACGGTGCCGCCGATACCGCGACACTGGCGGCCGCCAAGACTACCAGCAACAGCAATGCAAACATCCTTGCAATGATCATCCATGCCCTCCATGACTACGTTGTCCCGTTGTTCAGCCAGTCTAGAAAAGGCACAACGGGAGAGACGCAGGAAAAGGCCATGCGACATGAAGGAAATGTCTGAAAAACAGACAAAAAAAACCCCGAGTCAATCGGGGTTTTTTAAAAAACAAAATCAATTACTTGATTTTGCCTTCCTTGTAGATCACGTGCTTGCGAACAACCGGATCATATTTCTTGATCTCGATCTTGTCCGGAGTAGTGCGCTTGTTCTTGTCAGTCGTGTAGAAATGACCAGTACCGGCGCTCGAGATCAAACGAATCAATTCACGCATGATTTAGCTCCCTTATACCTTGCCATCGCGACGGAGTTCGGCCAGCACGACATCAATGCCGCGCTTGTCGATGATACGCATGCCCTTGGCGGAAACGCGCAAACGCACGAAACGCTTCTCCGACTCAACCCAGAAGCGGTGATGCTGCAGGTTTGGCAGGAAACGACGACGGGTTTTGTTGTTTGCGTGGGAAATATTATTCCCAGTCACCGGACCCTTACCGGTAACTTGACAGACTCTAGACATGCCTCAGCCCTCTAAACCACATGCCCAACCCGGCATGGGTTGGCCGCTTAATCTCTCAGTCATTTGGCGCCAGGCGCCGCGTTTCTTTAAGGGTCTTACCGGCTACACCTACAAGCGAAGGAACCGGGCCCCTAGAAAAGAGCGCTGCTTTATACCAGAAAGACCACGGCGCAACAACATTCAGTGCGATTAAAACCGTGTCGAACGCCCGAAAATCGGATACAAGACGCTAGCGCCGAGGGCTTGCGCAACAAATGCCGCTCGTCGCACAAAGCTTCGCTCGCCAGAGAAAGACCGCAAGTCCCGTGTGGAAAAGACCGTCCAATTGTACGGCACCTTGGTCAAGTCGAGTAAAAATGGGATAGTCAATTGTCGCCCGGAGCACTAGGGTAGGGTCTTTTCCAGACTGCACTCGCAGATGGGACAACGACCTGCAAAGGAAACTGAATATGCGTTTCGCTGCCCTACCGCTATTGCTCGTCCCGTTTCTCAGCCCACAGGCCTTGGCCGCGACCTCGCTGAGCGTCTGCACCGAAGCCAGCCCGGAGGGCTTCGACGTCGTGCAATACAATTCGTTGACCACCACCAACGCCTCGGCGGATGTGCTGATGAACCGCCTGGTGGACTTCGACGCCGCCGGCGGCAAGCTGGTGCCGAGCCTGGCCGATAGCTGGAACGTCTCCGATGACGGCCTGACCTACGACTTCAAGCTGCACTCGGGGGTAAAATTCCACCACACCGACTACTTCAAGCCGACTCGCGACCTGACTGCGGCCGATGTCCGCTTCAGCTTTGAACGCATGCTGGACCCAGCCAATCCCTGGCACAAGATCGCCCAAAGCGGTTTCCCCCATGCCCAATCGCTGCAACTGCCAGCTCTGATCAAACGCATCGAAGCCATCGATCCGCTGACCGTGCGCTTTACCTTGGATCACCCGGACTCGACCTTTCTGGCGGCGCTGAGTATGGGCTTTGCCTCCATCTATTCGTCGGAATACGCCGACAAGTTGCTGGCCGCCCATACGCCGGAGAAACTCAACAGTCAACCGATCGGCACCGGCCCCTTCGTTTTCAGGCAGTTCCAGAGGGATGCGTCGATCCGCTATACCGCCAATCCGGACTACTTCGCCGGCAAACCGGCGGTCGACAACCTGATATTCGCGATCACCCCGGACGCCAACGTGCGGCTGCAGAAGTTGCGACGCAACGAATGCCAGATCGCCCTGTCGCCCAAGCCTTTGGACGTCGCTTCGGCGAGCAAGGACCCTGCGCTCAAAGTGGAGAAGAACGCGGCCTTCATGACTGCCTTCCTGGCCATCAACAGCCAGCATCCACCGCTGGACAAGCCGGAAGTCCGCCAGGCGATCAACCTGGCTTTCGACAAGACCAGCTACCTCAAGGCCGTCTTCGAAGACACCGCCGAAGCCGCCCATGGCCCTTACCCGTCCAATACCTGGAGCTATGCCGGGGATCTGCCCGGCTACGCCTACGACCCGGCGAAGGCCAAGGCGTTGCTGGCCAAGGCCGGCTTCAAGGACGGTTTCAAGACCACCCTCTGGACCCGTCCCTCAGGCAGTTTGCTCAACCCCAACCCGAGCCTTGGCGCGCAGCTGCTGCAGGCTGACCTGGCGCAAATAGGTATCCAGGCGCAAATTCGCGTGATCGAATGGGGCGAGCTGATTCGTCGCGCCAAGGCAGGCGAGCATGACTTGCTGTTCATGGGCTGGGCTGGCGACAACGGCGACCCGGACAACTTCCTGACCCCACAATTTTCCTGCGCCGCCGTAAAGTCCGGCACCAACTTCGCGCGTTATTGCGATGCCGGCCTGGACAAGCTGATCAGCGCCGGGAAAACCACCAGCGAACAGGGCGTGCGCAGCAAGCTCTACCAGCAGGCCCAGGCCCAGATCCAGCAACAGGCGCTCTGGCTGCCACTGGCCCATCCGACCGCCTTCGCCCTGGTACGCCAGGATGTCCAGGGTTATCAGGTGAGCCCATTCGGGCGCCAGGACTTCTCCAGGATCACTCTCAAGCATTGATCGAACATTCATCGAGGGCGCATTACATCAACCCATGCTCCATCATCGAAAACGGCTCGCCCTCGCCGATAATGAAATGATCGAGCACCCGCACATCGACCAACTCCAGCGCGTCCTGCAGACGCCGGGTCAACAGCCGATCCGCCTGGCTGGGCTCGGCAACGCCCGAAGGATGGTTGTGGCACAAAATCAACGCCGCCGCGTTGTGCGCCAGCGCCCGCTTGACCACTTGCCGTGGATAGACGCTGGCGTTGTCGATGGAACCGCGAAATAGCGCTTCGAAGGCCAGCACCCGGTGCTTGGCGTCCAGAAACAGGCAACCGAACACCTCATGAGGTTCATGGCGCAGCATCGCCTTGAGGTAATCGCGCACCGCCCCTGGGCTTTCCAGGGCAGAATCACGGCGCAGGCGCTCGGCCAGATGACGGCGGGCCATCTCCAGCACCGCCTGCAACTGCGCGAACTTCGCTGGCCCCAAGCCCAGCTCACGGCTGAATTCGCGCTGATCCGCCTCCAGCAGGCTACGCAAACTACCGAATTTTCCCAAAAGATGTCGCGCCAAATCCACCGCACTTTTGCCGGAAACGCCAGTGCGCAAGAAGATCGCCAGTAGCTCGGCATCGGACAGATTCGCCGATCCCAGTTGCAGAAGCTTCTCCCGTGGCCGCTCCGCGGCCGGCCAATTACGGATACTCATCACACCTCCCTGTCCTTTGGGGCCCGCTGTTCCATAACGGGCGCTGTGTTATCGTAGCCCATCTTTTTTACCCCTGATCCGGCCTGGGGAGGCGTCGTCAGGGGTGGCAATCATTGGACTAAAAGGCAAGCCTATGCAGCGGCTGTATCGGAAACGCATCGTTCTCGGCGTCGGCGGCGGCATTGCCGCCTACAAGAGCGCCGAGCTGGTTCGCCGACTTATCGATCAGGGCGCCGAAGTGCGCGTGGTCATGACCCGTGGCGGTAGCGAGTTCATCACCCCCTTGACCCTGCAGGCACTGTCCGGGCACCCGGTGCACCTGGATCTGCTCGACCCGGCAGCCGAAGCCGCGATGGGCCATATCGAACTGGCCAAATGGGCCGATCTGGTGCTGATCGCGCCCGCGACCGCCGACCTGATTGCACGGCTGTCCCAAGGCATCGCCGATGACCTGCTGACCACCCTGGTGCTCGCCACCGACGCCACCGTGGCCATCGCCCCGGCGATGAATCAGGCCATGTGGCGCGACCCAGCGACCCAGGCCAACACCCAGTTGTTGCAGAGCCGGGGCCTGAAAGTCTTCGGCCCGGCCTCCGGCAGCCAGGCCTGCGGCGATGTCGGCCTGGGGCGCATGCTCGAAGCCAGCGACCTGGCCCAGCGCGCCGCCGACTGCTTCCAGCACCTGGCGCTGACCGGCAAGCAGGTCTTGATCACTGCCGGCCCAACCCAGGAAAACATCGACCCAGTACGCTACATCACCAACCACAGCTCCGGGAAAATGGGTTTTGCCCTGGCCGAGGCCGCCGTCGAAGCCGGTGCCCGTGTCACCCTGATCACCGGTCCGGTACACCTGCCGACTCCGGATCGGGTCACCCGCATCGATGTGGTCAGCGCCCGAGACATGCTCGCCGCCTGCGAAGCCGCGATCCCGTGCGACCTGTTCATCGCCTCGGCGGCAGTCGCGGACTATCGCCCGGAAGTCGTCGCCCGGCAAAAACTCAAGAAAGACCCTACGAACGGCGACGGCCTGCTGCTACAGATGGTGCGCAACCCGGACATTCTGGCCACCATTGCCTCCCGCCCCGATCGCCCATTCAGCGTCGGTTTTGCCGCCGAGACCGAGCATCTGCTCGACTACGCCGCGCGCAAGCTGAAAGACAAGAACCTCGACCTGATCGTCGCCAATGACGTGGCCAATCCCAGTATCGGCTTCAACAGCGAGGAAAACGCCTGCAGCGTGATCGATCGGGAGCTACACGAGACACTTTTCGCCCAGACCAGCAAAGGCAAGATTGCCCGCCAACTGATCTCTTTTATCGCCACACGACTGAACCAGGTTTAATCCACATGCATGCTTTGCAAGCCAAGATTCTCGACCCACGCATCGGCAACCAGTTCCCGCTACCGCAGTACGCCACACCTGGCTCGGCCGGCCTCGACCTGCGTGCCATGCTCCAACATGACAGCGTGCTGGAACCGGGCCAGACCCTGCTGATCCCTACCGGCCTGGCGATCTATATCGGCGATCCGGGCCTGGCCGCGCTGATCTTGCCGCGCTCCGGCCTGGGCCACAAACACGGTATCGTGCTGGGCAACCTGGTCGGCCTGATCGACTCGGACTATCAGGGCGAGCTGATGGTCTCGTGCTGGAACCGCGGCCAGACCGCCTTCAATATCGCCGTCGGCGAGCGCATTGCCCAATTGGTATTGGTGCCGGTGGTACAGGCGCACTTCGAGCTGGTCGAGGCGTTCGACGAAAGCCAACGCGGTGCCGGGGGGTTCGGGCATTCCGGCAGCCATTGACCTACGCTGATTCATGTCGGGTCCCGCACCCGGCCTGAATAATTCGCGCTGCATTTGAGGATGAGTTTCGCGGAGGCGGTATTTGAAAGGCATCAAACGCAGCGCAAAAAACGCCAACGGTCATGAACGCAACGGCCATGAGCCTCCAGGCGATGTCACCACGACTTTGTTACCAGGGTTGGGGATTGCCTTGAGCGGGCTGGTCCTGGCTGCCGCGCTGCTGTGGTTTGGCGTGGTCGAGCCGTGGAGCCACACGCTGCGCAGCAACTATGCGCTGCTCCCCGGCCTTGTGGCGTCCGCGGGTCTGAGCCAGGCGACCCACGATCTGATCGCCCAGACCGAGGCGACGGCCCTTGACCCCTCGCTGCTCAAGGCCCTGCAAAGCCAGAATGCCGATCAGGTCAAGGCCGCGGAAGCAGGCCTGCGCTTCGCCAACGGCCTGGTGGACGCGCAACTCTACCTACCCGGCCAGGCCCAACCGGGCAATGACCGCGCCGCGCCGCTGAATTTCTCGGTGCTGGATATGATCACCCGTGCCGAGCGAGGGACCCGTCCGGCGCCACAAGCCTACAAATTTGGCCAACGTTGGCTGGTCTATAGCGTCGCCTCGCTCACGGCGCCCGCCGAAACCCAAAGTGGCGGCACCCTGCTGTTGGTCTTCGATCTGCAACGACTGCTCCAACCCCTCGCCACATCGCACCCGCAGACGGGTGAGTTGCGCTTGACGCAAAGTGTCTTCGGTAGCCCGGAACAAGTGCTGGATCAGCGCGGAACGGCCACCACGGACGCAAGCTATCCCTTGGGCACCGGCAATCCCAACTGGGTGCTGAAATTCAGCCCCGGCCCCTTGCTCAAGTTGCCTTACCCCTTGAGCGCCTACGTCTTGACGGCACTTGCCGCCCTGTTCGCCCTGGGCGGCGCCTTGCTGGGCATCTATCTGACCCACAAACGCCTGCAAAACCGCCTCGACGGCGATGTCCGACAGCTGGAACAGTTGTTTCACGAACTCTCTGGCGGAAAAACCGTCAAAGCCTTCGGTTTGAGCCTGCCGGCCCTCAACGGACTGGCGCAGGATCTGGCACGCTTCTCTCAGCGCAACGGTCAGCCTGTCGCCACCGCGAATAATCCCGGCATCGATCCAGGCCCGACGACCAGCAGTGCCCCAGCGCCAATCCAGACTGCCACCCAAGTTGCCGAATGGATCGACCCGCTGTTCCAAGATACCGATATCCCTGATATCGACATTCTCGACGAAAACCAAGATTTCCTGAGAACGGAGCATCCTCTCGCCATGAACAGCACCACACGCACTGTCCCGACTTTCCCCGACAGCATCTTTCGCGCCTACGACATTCGCGGCACGATTCCGGAAACCCTGACCGCCGAAACTGCTTACTGGATCGGTCGCGCCATCGGCTCCCAGAGCCTGGCCCAGGGCGAACCGAATGTATCGGTTGGCCGTGACGGACGCCTGTCCGGCCCGGAGCTGGTCCAACAATTGATCCAGGGCCTGTACGACAGCGGCTGCCATGTCAGCGATGTCGGTCTGGTGCCGACACCGGCGCTGTACTACGCCGCCAACGTGCTGGCCGGCAAGTCCGGGGTCATGCTCACCGGCAGCCACAACCCGTCGAACTACAACGGCTTCAAGATCGTCATCGCCGGCGACACCCTGGCCAACGAACAGATCCAGGCCCTGCATACCCGCCTGAAAACCAACGATTTGAGCAGTAGCAAGGGCAGCATCGAGAAAGTCGATATCCTCGACCGCTACTTCAAGCAGATCCGCGAAGACATCGTACTGGCGAAAAAACTCAAGGTGGTGGTCGATTGCGGCAACGGCGCCGCCGGCGTGATCGCCCCGCAACTGATCGAAGCCCTGGGCTGCGAAGTGATTGCGCTGTTCTGCGACGTCGACGGCAACTTCCCGAACCATCACCCGGACCCTGGCAAGCCGGAAAACCTCGAGGATCTGATCGCCAAAGTCAAGGAAACCAACGCCGACCTGGGCCTGGCCTTCGACGGCGACGGCGACCGTGTCGGCGTGGTGACCAACACCGGCAGCATCGTGTTCCCCGACCGCCTGCTGATGCTGTTCGCCAAGGACGTGGTGTCGCGCAATCCGGGCGCGGATATCATCTTCGATGTCAAATGCACTCGGCGCTTGATTCCCTTGATTCAGGAATATGGCGGCCGCCCAGTCATGTGGAAGACCGGTCACTCGTTGATCAAGAAGAAAATGAAGCAGAGCGGTGCCCTGCTGGCAGGCGAGATGAGCGGCCATATCTTCTTCAAGGAGCGCTGGTTCGGTTTCGACGACGGCATCTACAGCGCCGCGCGCCTGCTGGAGATCCTCAGCCAGGAGAAAGCCAGCGCCGAGGAACTGTTCGCGACTTTCCCCAATGATATTTCCACGCCGGAAATCAATATCAATGTGACTGACGAGAGCAAATTCAGCATCATTGAAGCCTTGCACGACGCACAATGGGGCGACGCCAACCTGACCACCATCGACGGTGTGCGGGTCGACTACCCCAAAGGCTGGGGCCTGGTTCGCGCCTCCAACACCACACCGGTGCTGGTGCTGCGCTTCGAAGCCGATACCGAAGCCGAGCTGCAGCGCATCAAGGATGTGTTCCACGCGCAGCTCAAACGCGTTGCACCCGACCTGCTACTACCGTTCTGACCTCCAGACGGTGTAAAACACCGTCTGACCACCTGTTCCACCGGAGCCCTGAATGACCCTCGAACGCGATGCCGCCGCCAATACCGCCAAGGTTCTTTCCGAAGCGTTGCCTTACATTCGCCGATACGTCGGCAAGACGCTGGTAATCAAGTACGGCGGCAACGCTATGGAAAGCGAAGAGCTGAAGACCGGCTTTGCCCGCGATATCGTGTTGATGAAGGCCGTGGGTATCAACCCTGTGGTGGTGCATGGTGGCGGCCCGCAAATCGGCGACCTGCTCAAGCGCCTGTCCATCGAGAGCCACTTCGTCGACGGCATGCGCGTCACCGACGCACAGACCATGGACGTGGTGGAGATGGTCCTCGGTGGCCTGGTGAACAAGAGCATCGTCAACCTGATCAACCGCCATGGCGGCAGCGCCATCGGTCTGACCGGCAAGGACGCGGAACTGATTCGTGCGAAAAAGCTCACCGTGACCCGCCAGACCCCGGAAATGACCGCACCGGAAATCATCGATTACGGACAGGTCGGCGAAGTGGTCGGTATCAACACCGATCTGCTGAACCTGCTGGTCAAGGGCGATTTCATTCCGGTGATCGCGCCGATTGGCGTGGGCGCTAATGGCGAGTCCTACAATATCAACGCCGACCTGGTCGCGGGCAAGATTGCCGAAGCACTGAAGGCCGAAAAGCTGATGCTGCTGACCAATATTGCGGGCCTGATGGACAAGCAAGGCAACGTTCTGACCGGCCTGAGCACTGACCAGGTCAACGGCCTGATCGCCGACGGCACCATCTACGGCGGCATGCTGCCAAAGATCCAGTGCGCGCTGGAGGCGGTCCAGGGCGGCGTTGGCAGCTCGCTGATCATCGACGGCCGGGTGCCGAATGCCGTCCTGCTGGAGATCTTCACCGATACCGGCATGGGCACCCTGATCAGCAATCGCAAGCGCCACTAGCAATAAAAAGCCCTGCTCCGGGAAACCGGGTAGGGCTTTTTTGCCAATCAGCGCAACAACTGCTCGACCCGCGCCCGGTCCGCCGCGAAATCCCGCTGGGACTGGACCCGCGCCGCCTGATACTTATCAATATCGGCTTTCATTCGGGCCTGCTCATCGCGCAAACCGGCGAGCAGGGCCAGCAGCTGTGGAGAAACCTCCTTGCCAGCGCGCTCCTGCTCCGCTGCCTGACCATGCAAACTGGCCTGGCGGGCCAGCGACGCCTGGAGATTGGTCTGCGCATTGGCAATCAATCCATCCAGCTCGACCAGCTTGCGCGCCAGCGCCTTGTCGACCTCATCGACGCTGGAGTAACGCCGCAGCAACCGGGCATTGGCATCGGCCTGGACTTTCTCGACCTGCTGCCGCTGGATCTGTTCGACGCTGAGCGCCGGGGCCACGGTTTGGATCACCCGGCCACGTGGGTTGAGCACCTGATAACCCTGGCCGATGTACTCCGGCGGTACGCCCTGACGGCTCAATACCGTCACGCCCTTGTCATCGACATAACGGTACAGCAGCACATCGTCCGCCTGCACGGCGACAGAAGCCCCAAGAACCAGGGCCAGCCACGGGTATCCGAGCCTCAAGAAGGGTCAGACCCCGTATTGTGCGCGATAAGCCTCGACCGCCGGCAGATGCTGCTTGAGCTGCTGGTCGTCGGCGAGGAATTCAAGGACCTGGTTCAGCGACACAATACTGACTACCGCAATCCCGAAGTCACGCTCCACTTCCTGGATCGCCGACAACTCACCGTTGCCGCGCTCCTGGCGGTTCAGCGCAATCAACACGCCCGCAGCCTGGGCACCGTCCTGGGAGGCGATGATCTGCATCACTTCACGAATCGCGGTGCCGGCAGTGATCACGTCGTCGACGATCAGCACATTGCCCGCCAAGGGCGCGCCAACCAGGCTGCCGCCCTCACCATGGGCCTTGGCCTCCTTGCGGTTGAAGCACCATGGCAGATCGAGCCGGTGATGCTCGGCCAACGCCACGGCGGTCGCGGCCGCCAGGGGAATGCCCTTGTAGGCCGGACCGAACAGGACGTCGAAAGCCATACCGCTGTCGATGATCGCCGCGGCATAGAAACGCCCCAACTGAGCCAGGGCGGAGCCCGAGTTGAACAGGCCGGCATTGAAGAAGTAAGGACTGGTGCGTCCGGACTTCAGAGTGAACTCACCGAAGCGCAAAACCCCGCGATCGATGGCAAAACGAATGAAATCGCGCTGATACGCCTGCATGAAGAAAGTCCCAAGTACCACGGATTTAGCTAATTAGGTAGACCTCGGGTATCATACACGCACGTGATTTTTGGGGCCATTTATGCGGATCATTAGTGTGAACGTCAATGGTATTCAGGCCGCAGTCGAGCGAGGTTTGCTCAGTTGGCTGCAAGCCCAGAATGCCGACGTTATCTGCCTGCAGGACACCCGCGCCTCCGCCTTTGAACTGGACGACCCAGCCTTCCAACTGGATGGCTACTTCCTTTATGCCTGCGATGCCGAAGTCCCCGCCCAAGGTGGCGTGGCTCTGTATTCGCGGTTGCAACCGAAGGCTGTCATCAGCGGTCTCGGTTTCGAGACGGCAGACCGCTATGGGCGCTTCCTGCAAGCCGATTTCGACAAGGTCAGCATTGCGACCTTGCTGCTTCCATCAGGGCGCAACGGCGATGAAGACTTGAACCAGAAGTTCAAGCTTATGGACGATTTCGCCCGCTACCTGGATAAACAGCGGCGCAAGCGACGCGAGTACATCTACTGTGGCTCACTCTACGTGGCGCAGCAGAAGCTCGACATCAAGAACTGGCGCGACAGCCAGCAATCTCCGGGTTTCCTGGCGCCTGAACGGGCCTGGATGGACGAGATTGTCGGCAACATGGGCTATGTCGATGCCCTGCGCGAAGTCAGCCGCGAAGGCGACCAGTACAGTTGGTGGCCGGATAACGAGCAGGCCGAGATGCTCAATCTCGGCTGGCGCTTCGATTATCAGATCCTAACGCCGGGCTTGCGCCGCTTCGTGCGCAGCGCACGCCTGCCGCGCCAGCCGCGCTTCTCGCAGCACGCGCCGCTGATCGTCGACTACGACTGGATGCTGACTATCTGAGCAGTTATCCACAGCCACAAAAAAGCCGACATCGCGTCGGCTTTTTTGTGGCTGGCGGGAAAATCCGAATAATCAGTCAGCCAGCGCAGCGTTCTGCAATTCGAAGATCTCGTTCATGCCTTTTTGTGCCAGTGCCAGCATCGCATTCAGCTCTTCCGGCTGGAACGGCGCGCCCTCGGCAGTGCCCTGAACTTCAATGAAACCGCCAGTGCTGGTCATCACCACATTAAGGTCGGTCTCGGCGGCGGAGTCCTCCAGGTAGTCCAGGTCGAGCACCGGCTCACCCTGGTACATGCCCACCGAGACGGCGGCGATCATCTGCTTGAGCGGACTACCGCCCTTGAGGCCACCACGCTTCTTGATCACCGCCAGGGCATCGACCAGCGCCACCATGGAACCGGTGATGGAGGCGGTGCGGGTACCGCCATCGGCCTGGATAACATCGCAATCGACATACAGGGTCACGTCGCCCAGCTTGGACATATCCAGCGAAGCGCGCAACGACCGACCGATCAAGCGCTGGATTTCCAGGGTCCGGCCGCCCTGCTTGCCACGGCTCGCTTCGCGCTGGTTACGCTCGCCGGTGGCCCGCGGCAACATGCCGTACTCGGCGGTCAGCCAGCCCTGACCTTGCCCCTTGAGGAAGCGTGGCACCCCATTCTCGATGCTGACCGTACAAATCACTTTAGTGTCACCGAACTCGACCAGTACAGATCCCTCGGCGTGTTTGGTGTAGTTGCGGGTGATGCGGATCGAGCGGAGCTGATCGGCGGCACGACCACTTGGACGTTTCATCTGGGAATACCTGCACAGGGACGGAAATCTACCCGGCATTATAGAGGTCATAGCCTGTGCTGGGCACTGCTTAAAAGTTACCGTCGCGCCAAACCCATGAAACGCTCCCACAAGTTTTGGGGCATTCACCGCACTGCGCTACAATCCCGTGCCTTTGCTGCCGCTCGGCGTTCATTTATTTATCAGGTCAAGCCCGGCAACGCCGGCAGGCCCGAACAGCGAGGTACTTCCATGGTCCACAGCATGACCGCCTTCGCCCGCGTCGAAAGCGCCGCAATCCAAGGCACCCTGAGCTGGGAGTTGCGCTCGGTGAACAGCCGTTACCTGGAGCCGCACCTGCGCCTGCCGGAAGCGTTTCGCGACCTCGAAGGCGCAGTGCGCGAGGCCCTGCGCCAGGGACTGTCACGGGGCAAGCTGGAATGCACTCTGCGCTTCAGCGAGGAAACCACCGGCAAGCCACTGCAGGTCGACCGCGAACGCGCTACGCAACTGATTGCCGCCGCCGAGACCGTCGCCGGCCTGATCAAGCAGCCGGCCGCGCTGAATCCGCTGGAAGTGCTGGCCTGGCCTGGCGTGCTGGTGGCCGATGCCAGCGACCCGCAAGCCCTCAACAAGGAAGCGCTGGCCTTGTTCAATAAAGGCCTCAAGGAGCTGAAGAATGGCCGCGAGCGCGAAGGTGCGGAGCTGGCCCGTTTGATCAACGAACGCCTGACCTCTATCGAGGAAGATGTCCTGATCCTGCGCGAGCTGGTGCCACAAATGCTTGCCACCCAACGCCAGAAAATCCTCGACCGCTTCACCGACATGCAGGCCGAGCTGGACCCGCTACGCCTGGAACAGGAAATGGTCTTGCTGGCACAGAAAAGCGATGTGGCCGAAGAACTCGACCGCCTGAGCACCCACATTATCGAAGTACGCCGGGTGCTCAAATCCGCCGGGGTCGCTGGCCGGCGCCTGGACTTCCTGATGCAAGAGCTCAACCGCGAAGCCAATACCCTAGGCTCCAAGGCCTTCGACCCGCGCAGCACCACCGCAGCGGTCAACCTCAAGGTGTTGATCGAGCAGATGCGCGAACAAGTACAGAATATCGAGTAAGGCTACCCCGACATGACCCATAGCACTGGCACCCTCTATATCATTTCCGCACCGTCGGGCGCGGGCAAGACCAGCCTGGTCAAGGCGCTGATCGATGCTCAACCGCAGATCCGCGTCTCGGTCTCGCATACCACCCGCGCCATGCGTCCGGGCGAAGTCGACGGAGTGAACTACCACTTCGTCGACCGCACGGAGTTCGTGCGGATGATCGAGCAGGGCGACTTCCTTGAGCAGGCGCAAGTCTTCGGCAATCTCTATGGCACCTCGCAGAGTCACCTGCAGCAGAGCCTCGACGAAGGCCACGACCTGATCCTCGAAATCGACTGGCAGGGCGCCGAACAGGTACGCCGGCAAATGCCCCAAGCCAAATCGATCTTTATTCTGCCGCCGACCCAGCACGCCCTGCGCCAGCGCCTGACCAACCGAGGCCAGGACAGCGACGAGATCATCGAAGGCCGGATGCGCGAAGCGGTCAGTGAAATGAGTCACTACGTCGAATACGATTTCCTGATCATCAACGACGATTTTGCCCATGCGCTGGACGACCTCAAGGCGATTTTCCGCGCCAACCAGTTGCAACAGCAATCCCAGCAGCAGCGTTTCAGCGTCCTGCTGAGTGAATTGCTGGCGTAACCAAGGCTTCCCAAAGCCGCTACGGGGGCCTTACATTGCTACTTATCAGTAGCACGCTTAGGCGTCTGCAAAAAAACAGCGCTTCCCTAATCGCTGGTGATTTTTTAAACTGTTCAGTCCGCTCGCCCATCCGGGCAGCGCGCCTACCGCATTTGCTACGAGGAACACCATGGCCCGCGTAACCGTTGAAGACTGCCTAGAACACGTGGATAACCGTTTTGAGCTGGTCATGCTCTCCACCAAGCGTGCTCGTCAACTGGCGACCGGTGGCAAAGAGCCGAAAGTCGCCTGGGAAAACGACAAGCCTACCGTTGTGGCCCTGCGTGAAATTGCCGAAGGCCTGGTGAGCTACGAAATGATCGCCAACGAGGAGATCGTCGAAGACGAACCTCTGTTCGCGGCGTTCGAGGACGAGTCCAACGAGGCCGTCTAAACCTATGCCGGGTCGAGACAGCACGGCGCAAGGTACAAGGCTTCGGTCGAGGGAAACCTCATGCCGAGCATAGACGCCCTCGCCGATCGCTTATCGACCTACCTCGGCGCCGACCAGGTCAATCTGGTCCGCCGGGCGTATTTCTACGCCGAACAAGCCCACGATGGCCAACGTCGTCGCAGTGGCGAAGCCTACGTCACGCACCCGCTGGCGGTGGCCAATATCCTTGCCGACATGCACATGGACCATCAGAGCCTGATGGCCGCGATGCTGCATGACGTGATCGAAGACACCGGAATCGCCAAGGAAGCGCTGCAGGCGCAGTTCGGCGAGACCGTGGCCGAACTGGTCGACGGGGTCAGCAAGCTGACCCAGATGAACTTCGAGACCAAGGCCGAGGCCCAGGCGGAAAACTTTCAGAAGATGGCCATGGCCATGGCCCGCGATATCCGCGTCATCCTGGTCAAGCTCGCCGACCGCCTGCACAACATGCGGACCCTGGAGGTGCTGTCCGGCGAGAAGCGTCGACGCATTGCCAAGGAAACCCTGGAAATCTACGCACCCATCGCCAACCGGCTGGGCATGCATGCGATCCGCGTCGAGTTCGAAGATCTTGGCTTCAAGGCCATGCACCCGATGCGTTCGGCGCGGATTTACCAGGCAGTCAAGCGCGCCCGGGGCAATCGCAAGGAAATCGTCAACAAGATCGAGCAATCCCTCAGCCACTGCCTGGCCATCGATGGCATCCAGGGCGAGGTCAGCGGCCGACAGAAGCACCTCTACGGCATCTATACCAAGATGCGCGGCAAACGCCGGGCCTTCAACGAGATCATGGACGTCTACGCGTTCCGGATCATCGTCGACAAGGTCGATACCTGCTATCGCGTGCTCGGCGCTGTACATAATTTGTACAAGCCCCTGCCCGGTCGCTTCAAAGACTACATCGCGATTCCCAAGGCCAACGGCTACCAGTCGCTGCATACGACACTGTTCGGCATGCACGGCGTGCCGATCGAGATCCAGATCCGTACCCGCGAAATGGAAGAGATGGCCAACAACGGCATCGCCGCCCACTGGCTGTACAAGTCCAGCGGCGACGAGCAGCCCAAGGGCACCCATGCCCGCGCCCGCCAGTGGGTCAAGGGCGTGCTGGAGATGCAGCAGCGCGCTGGCAACTCCCTGGAATTCATCGAGAGCGTGAAGATCGATCTGTTCCCCGACGAGGTCTACGTCTTCACGCCCAAAGGCCGGATCATGGAGTTGCCGAAAGGCTCCACGGCGGTCGACTTCGCCTATGCGGTACACACCGATGTCGGCAATAGCTGCATTGCTTGTCGGATCAATCGTCGTCTCGCGCCACTGTCCGAGCCGTTGCAAAGCGGTTCCACCGTCGAAATCGTCAGCGCCCCTGGCGCCCGACCGAACCCGGCATGGCTCAACTTTGTGGTCACCGGCAAGGCTCGCACACATATCCGTCATGCCTTGAAGCTACAGCGCCGCTCCGAATCCATCAGCCTTGGCGAACGCCTGCTGAACAAAGTCCTCAACGGTTTCGACAGTGCCCTGGACAAAATCCCGGCCGAACGTATCCAACTGATGCTCAACGAGTACCGCCTGGAGCTGATCGAGGACCTGTTGGAAGATATCGGCCTGGGCAACCGCATGGCCTACGTGGTCGCCCGCCGCCTGCTCGGCGAAGGCGAACAACTGCCCAGCCCTGAAGGTCCGCTGGCGATTCGCGGCACCGAAGGCCTGGTACTCAGCTATGCCAAGTGCTGCACGCCGATCCCCGGCGACCCGATTGTCGGCCATCTGTCCGCAGGCAAGGGCATGGTCGTACACCTGGACAACTGCCGTAATATCAGCGAAATCCGCCACAATCCGGAAAAATGCATCCAGCTCTCCTGGGCCAAGGATGTCACCGGCGAATTCAACGTCGAGCTGCGTGTGGAGTTGGAACACCAGCGCGGCCTGATCGCCCTGTTGGCCAGCAGTGTCAACGCGGCCGATGGCAATATCGAGAAAATCAGCATGGACGAACGCGATGGTCGCATTAGTGTGGTCCAACTGGTGGTCAGCGTGCACGACCGCGTACACCTGGCCCGCGTGATCAAGAAATTGCGCGCCCTGACCGGGGTGATCCGCATTACCCGCATGCGCGCGTAACCGCCCAGCCCAAACATTACAAGGAGTCAAGCATGACCAAAAGCGTTATCAGCAGCGACAAGGCCCCGGCCGCCATTGGTACCTACTCCCAGGCGATCAAGGCCGGCAACACCGTATACATGTCCGGGCAGATTCCCCTGGACCCGAAAACCATGGAACTGGTCGAAGGCTTCGAAGCTCAGACCGTCCAGGTCTTCGAGAACCTCAAGGCAGTGGCCGAAGCAGCCGGCGGCTCGTTCAAGGACATCGTCAAGCTGAACATCTTCCTGACCGACCTGAGCCATTTCGCCAAGGTCAACGAGATCATGGGCACGTACTTCGAACAACCGTACCCGGCTCGCGCCGCCATCGGTGTCGCAGCCCTGCCCCGTGGCTCGCAGGTCGAAATGGACGCGATCCTGGTCATCGAATAACCACTGCGGTCACGTTCCCGCGGAACAACCCCGCACGGCCTGGTGCAGCCTTCCACACTGCGCCAGCCTCGTCTGCAAGGATTCCACCATGCACAAAGTGCTTGCCTTCTCGGCGCTTGCCCTCCTGCTCGGCGGTTGTGCCAGCGACCCCGCCAAATATGACATCAGCGGCACCTGGATCAACCAAAAGGCCATCGACGCGGCCGTAAAAAAGGGCAGCTTGCGTGAAGCCCTGGAAACCTACGGGCCGAACCTGGAATGGAATGTCGACACCCGCAACGGCCAGGCTAAATACAGCAACGGCTTCGAACGCCCTGAAGGGCATGTGCGAGAAGACGGCAAGCAGAAGTGGCATGTTGATTTCTATGGCAGCACCGGCACCTCACTGATCCGGGACGGCAAAGAGCTGATTCAGGGCGCCAGCGATTCCGAGCCCGAACAACCGTTTGTCCGCGCCCAGGCAGAGCTGCCGGTCGGTGCCCCGGTCGGCGCCAGCTTCGAACAAGCCCTCTATTCGAGCTATATGGGTGGCGACTGGAAAATCGTCAGCGGCCCAGGTGAAGGTGCTCGGGTGAAATTCTTTGCGGACGGACGCCTCGAAGGCTTGCCGGGCAACGACCGCTATGCGCTGTGCCTGGCGGGCGACTGTGCGTCCATGAGCAGCGGTAACGACAGTATCTGGCTGCAACAGGGTGACCAGGGCAGTGCCTGGATCTTTGTGCGCAAGGACAAGCAACTGGAAATTTTCCAGGCGTTGAACTCGGCTCAAGCCGATGAACAACCACAGCTTTACCCCGGCAATCGCCAGTGGCTGCTGGAGAAGTAGGGCAAGCCCTCATCTGCGCAGCCCCCTTGCAGTGAGCGGGCTCCATGAACGCCTCTCAACGCCCGCCAAGAATCGCCGCATACCCCGCGCGATAGCTTGCGTACCCAGGCACCCAACCCAGCGCCCGCGCCCGGGCATTGCTGCAACGTTTGCTGCCAGTGCGACGAACACTGGACTCGGTGTCCCACCCGGTCACCCCCAGGTACTCGCGTAACCAGCCCACCACCTCGGCCAGGGGCGCTGGCGTGTCATCGACGCCGATATAACAATCCTCCAACGCCTTGCCCGCCCGATCCGCCTCCAGCAGGAACGCCAGCAACCCGGCAGCGTCATCGACATGAATGCGGTTGCTATATAACGGCGGCTCGACAGCCACCTGATATCCGCGACGCACCTGCGTCAACAACCACTCGCGGCCTGGCCCGTAGATCCCCGTCAGACGCACCCGACTCGCCGGAAAATCGCTGTCGAGCGCCAGTTGCTCGGCCTCGAGCATCAAGCGCCCGGAATAACCCTCGGCCTCGGTTGGCGAAGTTTCATCGACCCATTCGCCCTGGCGTTGCACATACACACTGCTGCTGGAGACGAACAGCAAGCGCCTGGGCTGCTGCTGCGACTGCTTGAGCCAGTTCAGGACATGTCGCAAGCCTTCGACATAAGCAGCCCGATAACCGGCTTCATCGTGATCGGTGGCCGCCGCGCAATACACCAGGTAATCCAGTGGACCGCTCGGCCAGTCCGCCGGACGCTGCTCGGCGAACAGGTCGCCCGCCACCCCCAGAACACCTTCCGGTAGGCGCAAAATCGAGCGGCGCAGGCCATACACCTGCCAACCCCGGACCAGCAATTGAGTTGCCAGACGACCACCGACATCACCACAACCGGCGATCAGAACAGAAGGAGCAGACATCGGAAATCTCCACAAAAGAGCCAAGGACTAGCGTCGAGAATGGACGAACCGCTAGCAATGAAAGAAAAAACAGACACTATCACTTCTGTTAACAAGAATTACTTGCAATAATGCCCGACCATTTGTTCTCGGCCCAACGAGGCCTGGAAGGACAAGATCCATTTTAATTCGCTCAGGTCCGGCCAGCATGATACGCAATCAATCCACCGCCTCGCCAAACCAGCTCCACACCCCTTCACGCGCCTGGCGTTCGATTGCTGCGTTGCTGTTCAGCCTGCTGCTGGCCCCGACCGCCGTATTCGCCGACGAGCCGACCCACCACAGCGCGCCTGCGGCCACCGCACCGGCTACGACCGAACAGGCCACCCCTAGCGTCGCTGCCGACTCGGTCCAGGCTGAAAGCGCCACGCCGACCGACATCGACGTGCTGCCAGCCGAGGACACCAGCCTGGGCCTGGGCCATGACCTGTCGCCGTGGGGTATGTACAAGAATGCCGATATCATCGTGAAGATAGTCATGATCGGCCTGGCCATCGCCTCGATCATCACCTGGACCATCTGGATCGCCAAAGGCTTCGAGTTGCTGGGCGCCAAACGTCGTCTGCGTGGTGAAATCGCCAACCTGAAGACCGCCACCACCCTCAAGGAAGCCAGCGCCAGCGCAGCCAAGGCGGGCACCCTGGCCAACCTGCTGGTACACGACGCGCTCGAAGAAATGCGCCTGTCGGCCAACAGCCGCGAGAAAGAAGGGATCAAGGAACGCGTCAGCTTCCGCCTGGAACGCCTGGTCGCCGCCTGTGGTCGCAACATGAGCAGCGGCACTGGCGTGCTCGCCACCATCGGTTCTACCGCGCCGTTCGTTGGCCTGTTCGGTACCGTATGGGGCATCATGAACAGCTTCATCGGCATCGCCAAGACCCAGACCACCAACCTCGCCGTGGTTGCCCCCGGCATCGCCGAAGCCCTGCTGGCCACTGCCCTGGGCCTGGTCGCCGCGATCCCGGCGGTGGTGATCTACAACGTCTTCGCCCGCTCCATCGCCGGCTACAAGGCCCAGGTGTCCGACGCTTCGGCTGAAGTCCTGCTGCTGGTCAGCCGCGATCTCGATCACCTGCTGCCGGAACGCACCAGCCAACCGCACATGGTCAAAGTAGGGTAATCGGCCATGGGTCTGCATTTGAAAGAAGGCGCGGACGACGATCTGGCCGAGAACCATGAAATCAACGTCACGCCGTTTATCGACGTAATGTTGGTGCTGCTGATCATCTTCATGGTCGCGGCCCCTCTGGCCACCGTGGACATCAAGGTCGACCTGCCTGCTTCCACGGCCAAGCCGGTTCCACGTCCGGAGAAGCCGCTGTTCCTCAGCGTCAAGACCGATCAACGCCTGTTCCTCGGTGAAGACGAGGTCAAGGCCGAGTCCCTGGGGGCAGCCCTGGACGCCAAGACCCACGGCAAAAAAGACACCACCATCTTCTTCCAGGCCGACAAGGGCGTGGACTACGGCGACCTGATGCGCGTCATGGATTCCCTGCGCACAGCCGGTTACCTGAAGGTCGGCCTGGTCGGACTCGAGACGGCAACCAAGAAATGATCACGACGCGCCATAAGCTGACGCGTTACGGCGCCAGCCTGGCCCTGGTGCTGGGCATTCACGCGGCGGCGATTCTCGCCACCTTGAACTGGTCGGTGTCCAAACCGATCGAACTGCCGCCGCAGGCCATGATGGTCGAGCTGGCCCCTCTTGCGCCAGCTCCGCCGCCTCCGGCACCGCCCAAGGTGGTGACGCCACCGCAGCCACCGGCCCCCGTGGAAGAACCGCCGTTGCCCAAGCTCGCCGAAGCACCGAAGCCGACGATCACGGTACCAAAGCCAGTCAAACCCAAGCCCAAACCGCAGCCACCGAAACCGGAAGTGAAGAAGGAACCGGAAAAGGAAAAGCCCAAGGAAGAGAAGCCTGCCGAAGAGCCGCCGACCAACCGCCCTCCGGAAAAATCCGCCGCACCGGCACCGGGGCCTTCGCCACAGCAGCTCGCCGCCAAGGCAAGCTGGGAGGGCACTTTGCTGGCACACCTGAGCAAATACAAGAAGTACCCGCCGGCTGCTCAATCGCGTGGCAAGGAAGGCCTGAACCGTCTGCGCTTCGTCGTCGATGCCGAAGGCAAGGTCCTCTCTTACGAGTTGGTGGGCCGCTCGGGCAATGCCGACCTGGACCGTGCTACTCTGGAAATGATCCGCCGTGCCGAGCCGCTGCCCAAGCCACCGGCAGACATGCTCACCAACGGCAGCATTGAGATTGTCGCGCCCTTCGTCTACTCCATCGACAAACGTGGCCGCTAGAGGAGCGACGCCGAACCGTCGCGAGAAAACCCTCGATGGCCGCTGAAAACGTCGCCAGCCAGCCCACTCCCGCAGGTGCGGTATTCCCCGGAGCTTGCGGTCCACTCCCACAAATCGGTCGTTTAATTAAATTAACGACAATCGTCACTTATCCTGCGTCTGATAACGTGCGTCTATCGATTGCAGCCGTTATGCTTGGCCTGCAACCTTATGGACGCTTGCTATGACTCTGACAGAATTACGCTACATCGTTACCCTTGCCCAAGAGCAGCATTTCGGTCACGCGGCCGAACGCTGCCATGTCAGCCAGCCGACGCTATCGGTGGGCGTGAAAAAGCTGGAAGACGAACTCGGTGTGCTGATTTTCGAGCGCAGCAAGAGCGCCGTGCGCCTGACGCCAGTCGGCGAAGGCATTGTTGCCCAGGCACAAAAGGTCCTGGAACAGGCCCAGGGCATCCGTGAACTGGCCCAGGCCGGGAAAAACCAACTGGTCGCGCCGCTGAAAGTCGGTGCGATCTATACGGTCGGTCCCTACCTGTTCCCACACCTGATTCCGCAACTGCATCGGGTCGCCCCGCAGATGCCCTTGTATATCGAGGAAAACTTCACCCATATCCTGCGCGACAAGCTGCGCAACGGCGAACTGGACGCGGTGATCATCGCCCTGCCGTTCAGCGAAGCCGATGTGCTGACCTTGCCGCTGTATGACGAGCCATTCTACGTGCTGATGCCAGCCTCGCACCCCTGGGCCCAGAAGGAAACTATCGACAGCGCCCTGCTCAACGACAAGAGCCTGCTGCTGCTGGGCGAAGGCCACTGCTTCCGCGACCAGGTCCTCGAAGCGTGTCCGACCCTGGTCAAGGGCAGCGAAGCGGCCAAGCACACCACAGTTGAATCCAGCTCCCTGGAAACCATCCGCCACATGGTCGCCTCCGGGCTCGGTGTTTCCGTGCTGCCATTCTCGGCGGTGGACAGCCATCACTACGCGCCCGGCGTCATCGAGGTGCGGCCACTCGCGCCGCCCGTGCCGTTCCGCACCGTGGTCATCGCCTGGCGTGCCAGCTTCCCACGCCCCAAGGCGATTGAAATCCTCGCCGACTCGATCCGCCTGTGCTCGGTGGCCAAGCCGCCCGTCGCGAGCTGAATGCCGTGACTGAGCTGTCGCAAGTGTCGGTCACGGCACTCAAGGGGGTCGGCGCAGCCATGGCCGAGAAACTGGCCAAGGTCGGTCTGGAGAACATCCAGGACGTACTGTTTCACTTGCCCCTGCGTTACCAGGACCGCACCCGTATCGTGCCCATCGGCGCTCTGCGACCCGGCCAGGACGCGGTGATCGAGGGCATGGTCAGCGGCGCCGACGTGGTCATGGGCAAGCGTCGCAGCCTGCTGGTGCGTCTGAACGATGGCACCGGTAGCCTGAGCCTGCGCTTCTACCACTTCAGCAATGCGCAGAAAGAAGGTTTCAAGCGCGGCACTCAGGTGCGCTGCTACGGAGAGGCCCGCCCCGGCGCCTCGGGCTTGGAGATCTATCACCCGGAATACCGCGCCTTGACCGGCGACGAACCACCGCCGGTGGACCAGACCCTCACTCCGATCTATCCGCTGACCGAAGGCTTGACCCAGCAGCGCCTGCGCCTGCTGAGCCAGCAAAGCCTGGCGATGCTCGGTCCACGCAGCCTGCCGGACTGGCTGCCCCAGGAGCTGGCACGCGACTACCAATTGGCGCCGTTGGACGATGCTATTCGCTACCTGCACCAGCCGCCGGCCGATGCCGACGTCGAGGAACTCGCCCTCGGTCATCACTGGGCCCAGCATCGCCTGGCCTTCGAGGAACTGCTCACTCACCAACTGTCTCAGCAACGCCTGCGCGAAAGCCTGCGGGCCTTGCGCGCGCCGGCCTTGCCCAAGGCCCGCCAATTGCCGGAGCGGTTTCTCGCCAACCTGGGATTCCCGCCCACCGGTGCCCAGCAACGGGTCGCCAACGAAGTCGCCTACGACCTCAGCCAACCCGAGCCGATGCTACGACTGATCCAGGGCGATGTCGGCGCCGGCAAGACCGTGGTCGCCGCCCTGGCCGCCTTGCAGGCCCTGGAGGCCGGCTACCAGGTGGCGCTGATGGCGCCGACTGAGATCCTCGCCGAGCAGCACTTCATCAACTTTCAGCGCTGGCTGACCCCACTGGGTATCGAAACCGCGTGGCTGGCCGGCAAACTCAAGGGCAAGGCCCGCGCCGCCGCCCTGGAACAAATCGCCGGCGGCACACCGATGGTGGTCGGCACCCATGCACTGTTCCAGGACGAAGTGCGGTTCCACAACCTGGCCTTGGTGATCATCGACGAACAGCACCGCTTCGGTGTTCAGCAACGCCTGGCCCTGCGCCAGAAAGGCGTGGGCGCACGCATGTGCCCGCATCAGTTGATCATGACCGCCACCCCGATCCCCCGCACGTTGGCGATGAGCGCCTACGCCGATCTCGACACCTCGATCCTCGACGAGTTGCCGCCCGGACGCACACCGGTGAACACCGTGCTGGTGGCCGACAGCCGACGCTTCGAAGTGGTCGAGCGGGTACGCGCCGCCTGTGCCGAAGGGCGCCAGGCCTACTGGGTCTGCACGCTGATCGAAGAATCCGAAGAGCTGACCTGTCAGGCCGCCGAAACCACCTTCGAAGAATTGACCGCCGCCCTCGGCGAACTGCGCGTCGGGCTGATCCACGGACGCATGAAACCAGCGGAAAAAGCCGCAGTGATGGCCGAGTTCAAGGCCGGTAACCTGCAACTGCTGGTGGCCACCACCGTGATCGAAGTGGGTGTCGATGTGCCCAACGCCAGCTTGATGATCATCGAAAACCCCGAGCGCCTGGGCCTGGCGCAACTGCATCAGTTACGCGGTCGGGTTGGCCGGGGCAGCGCCGTCAGTCATTGCGTGCTGCTCTACCATCCACCGCTGTCGCAGATCGGACGCCAGCGCCTGGGCATCATGCGTGAAACCAACGACGGCTTTATCATTGCCGAAAGAGACCTGGAGCTACGCGGCCCCGGCGAGATGCTCGGCACCCGCCAGACCGGCCTGCTGCAATTCAAGGTGGCCGACCTGATGCGCGACGCCGATCTGCTCCCTGCCGTGCGTGACGCGGCCCAAGCTTTGCTCGCCCGCTGGCCACAACATGTCAGTCCGCTGTTGGAGCGCTGGCTGCGCCATGGGCAACAATACGGCCAAGTGTGATAGACCTCACAATTCAGGGCCCGGTCACCAGGATAAGCTGGTTATACTGGTAAAATTGTAGGAAACCGGATACAGACCATGACAGAAGTTGCCCTCATCGATGCAACCCCGCACACCCCGTCTGTGGTCCGACTGCTGCTCGACAAGTTAGCCATCAACTACCGTGAAGTCACAGACTTGCCTGGCCTACCGGTGGCTCGCAAGGTACAAGCGGTGCTGCTCGACGACGCAATCGGCGCGCTTATGGTCCTGTTCCCACAGAGCCAACTGCTCGACCTCAACCGCCTGACCGAACTCACCGGTCGGCGCCTGACAGCCGTGCCAACCGAGCGCCTGCAGCACCTGCTCGGCAAACACAATCTGCACCGGCTACCGGGCCTGCCGGCGCTGATCAACTCGCCTTGCCTGTACGAAGAACAACTGCTGCGTGAACCCAGTGTGCTGATCAGCTCCGGTGAGCTCGGCCTGCTGCTGGAAATCTCCAGCGACGACTTCAAGAGCCTGCTCACCAAGGCCAGCGCCGCCAGCTTCGGCGAAGCGCTGAGCAGCATCCGCCTGAACCTCGACCGCCCGGACGATGACCGCGAGGAAATCACTCAAGCGGTCCAAGCCTTTACCGCCCGGCGTATCCAGCAACGCCTGGAAGCGATCATCGAGATCCCGCCCCTGGCGGAAACCGCGCAGAAGATCATCAAGCTGCGGGTCGATCCCGATGCGACAATCGACGACATCACCGGAGTGGTCGAGACCGATCCGGCACTGGCCGCGCAGGTGGTGAGCTGGGCGGCATCACCGTATTACGCTTCGCCGGGCAAGATTCGCTCGGTGGAAGATGCCATTGTGCGGGTGCTGGGTTTCGATCTGGTGATCAACCTGGCCCTCGGCCTGGCTCTGGGCAAGACCCTGAGCCTGCCCAAAGACCGCCCACAACACAGCACACCCTACTGGCAGCAGTCGATCTACACCGCTGCGGTGATCGAAGGCTTGACCCGCGCCATGCCTCGCACACAGCGTCCGGAAGCCGGCCTGACCTATCTGGCGGGGCTGCTGCACAACTTCGGCTACCTGCTGCTGGCCCACGTATTCCCACCGCACTTCTCGCTGATCTGCCGCCACCTGGAGGTCAACCCGCACCTGTGTCACAGCTATGTCGAGCAGCACCTGTTGGGGATCAGCCGCGAGCAGATCGGTTCCTGGCTGATGCGTTACTGGGATATGCCGGAGGAACTGGCCACCGCGCTGCGCTTCCAGCACGACCCAAGCTACGATGGCGACTATGCCGAGTACCCCAACCTGGTGTGCCTGGCGGTACGTCTACTGCGCAGCCACAACATCGGTTCCGGGCAGGAAGAAGAGATTCCCGATACCCTGCTCGCCCGCCTCGGCCTGAGCCGCGACAAGGCCGAGGACGTGGTGAATAAGGTACTGGAAGCAGAAGTGTTGCTGCGCGAACTGGCTTCGCAGTTCAGCCAGCCCTGACACTGTGGCAGCCCTGATAGTCAGACCTCAGGCCTTGTTTTTCTTCGGTTTGAGGTACTGGGTCAGGCCCTGGAACCAGATCACTAACGCTGGGTTGCCCTTGATCTGGATCGATTTGTCTTGAATCCCTGACATGAACGCCAGTTGCTTGTTCTTCGCCTGCATCGTGGCGAAGCCGTAGGCGGCATCCTTGAACGCAATGGCAAACGTCGGCTCTGGATAAGTCCCGGACTTGCTGGTAATGCGCTGGTCTTTGACCGTGAAGTGACGCGCCACTTTGCCGTCCAGGGTTTGCAATTGGAAGACCAGCGTCTTATCAGCCAGTTGCTGCTGGAACGCTGGATTATTGCGACTGGCCCGGGCCATCAGCAGACCCAGTGCCCAGAGAAGAAAACGGAATTTCATGCACAGCGCCTCGGCGAAAAAATTGAATAGCCGGCGCAGTGTAGCGATTTGTTCGGGGAACGCCACCGATCTGCTTCATTACAAGAAGATCGGTGGGCGTTTGCTGCTTATCTCAGCATGTTAATAACCCATTGGTCACTCAGACGTTCGGGCAAGGCACCGGTGCCCAGTCGCCCAGATCCGGGTTCCTGCACATGCTGTTGACCTGAGACTGCCCGATGGTCGCTACTTCCTGGCTGGCGGCTTTCTTGGCGTTGGCGTCCTGGAGGGTCTTCTCGGTCGCGACCGCTTCTTTCGGCACGGTCGGCAGCGCTGGCCGCTTCGCGACCTTGACTGGTTTCTTGCCCTTACCAGCGCCCGGCGCAACCACCGGAGCGGTATCGGCGCGCGCCACGGTGACCACGTCCTTGCGCTGGACACCGACGGTCTGCAGGTCTTTTTCGTAGGCCTGGGTGTAGTTGCTCAGGTCTTCGCTAGCCTTGCCATGCACCGCGACGATCAGGTCATTGGACTCTTTCAGGCCGGCAACGATTTCCGCCAGACGCTTGCGGCCCTCGGTGTCGTTGAGGGTCTTGGCCTTGCGCGCATTGACCAGGTTGGTGAACTCGCCCTGGTAGCAACTCTGGGACGCCCTGGCATAGGCGGTGCTGCGATCGATATCGGCGGAGCTCTTGTTGATATCGGTGGCATAGGAACCGATACGCTGGTTGTCATCGGTGATCTGCTTCTGCTTCTCGGTGTAGTAGCCCACCGCGCCGCCCGCGAGGGCACCGCCGGCGGCACCGATGGCGGCGTTGCGACCCCGCTTGTCGGAGTCGCCGGTCAGCGCGCCGAGGGCCGCGCCGCCCAAGGCACCGAAGACCGCGCCGGTGGCAACGGACTTGGTCATGTCCGAGTCCGTGGCACGCAGGTGTTGCACCGGCTCGTAGCAGGCCGGGTAGTACTCGACCTTAGTGATCGCGCCGACCTTGGAGGTCGCGGATGTGGCGCAACCGCCGATCAGCACGGTGCTGAATCCGGCGACAACCCACAGCGCGGCACGGCACTTGGAGGTTAAGGCAAGGGGTTGGCTGGAGAAAGTCATGTTCATGTTCCCTATCTTGGTTTGACTTGCCCGGACGGCACCCTGCCGCCCGGCTAGTTTTCGTACAGACCCACACTCGCCGGATCTCGACCGCTCAAGGCGTCTGGGCGGTCGATGCGAGTAACGCGTTCAAGATCGCCGCCGGATCGGCCCGCTGTTGCTTGCGGTAGTCCTCGACATGACGAACGAACAAGGTCGCCCGTGCCACCAGGCTGTTGCCGAGCACGGGCTTGCGATTGAGTTCTTCCTTGACCCGCTGGAGCTGCCCCTGGATCACCGCATCGGTGTAGCGCGTGGCCGTTGCCAGGTTGTCGATATAAATCGTCACGGCGCCGTCCAGCGCGCTGCTGCCGTTATCGATGGCGGTGGCGAACAGCACGGCGCTGGCCTCGTCCTTGGCGTCGAGGACCTGCTGGCGGCTCTTCTTCAGGTTGGTCAGGCGGATGTTGTAGTTGTTGACGGTTTCGGCCACCAGGGCCGCCGACTGGATCAGGTTGCCGGCGGCTTCCTCGCGTTGGCGGGCGATCAGCGAGACGTTGCGCTTGAGCTCTTCGTTGACCAGTCCCAGTTCGGCTTGCAGACGCGGGTCGCTGCTGGCGGAAATGATCCCGTCCAGGCGCTTGGTCGGGTCCCGGGCATCGTCGATGGCATCGGTCAGGGCCGCCAGGCGGCCTTCCTTCTCCCATTGGCTGAACAATTCCTTGTAGCGCGAGCGCGGCGCCGACAGCGCGCCGACGGCCACCCGCAAACCGGTAGTCTCGTTGCGTTGCTCGGTACCGTCGGCGGCGAACAGCGGATACTCGCGGCGCATGCCGGTAAACAGCGTCCCTTCGCCCTCAAGGTAGTTACCGCCCTTGACCACAAAACCGCCATAGGCGCCCTGGCGCCGCCCGGCGTGCACCAACTGGAAGGATTCCTGGACCATCTGCGCGGCATTGCCGAGCACATCGAACAACCCGATGGGGTTGGGCAGCTTGGTTCCCACCGGCATCAGGCGCGCCGCCTGGCCGGTACCGCCGGCGACCTGGTTGAACACCGCGTAATCGGCCAGCGGGCCGTCGCTATCGCTGCCCGGTTGGCGCCGGGGAAACAGCCGGCCTTCCAGGTCCTGGCGGCTGACCGCCTGGCCACCACGGGCAGCGAACTCCCATTCGACTTCGGTCGGCAGGCGCACGAACCCCAGGCCACCGTCGTCGGCCGATGAGCCCCGACCGCTGACCGGCAGGCGATCACGGTGATATTTCATCAGCCAGGCGCTGTAGACGGCGGAAAAACGCTCGGCATCGAACCGCGAGACTTTGACCTTGGGCAGGCGCCCGGCGATGCCCGGCGGCGCTTCGCAGACCGGGACCGGCTCATCGCCGGCCAGCGATGGCGCCTGGGCCATAACCAGCGCGTACTGGCGCGCCGTCACCGGGTACTTGCCCATGAAATAGAACATCGGCTTCAATGGCGAGCCGCTATCGATTTTCGGCAGGGTCGGAGAAATGGCTTTCTGCCAATCGATGGGCAGATCCTCGAAGGTGAACTGGCCGTTGATAAAGTCGCGGCGGTAGCCGGAAATGAACGACTGCTTATAGCCGGGCTCATCTTCGCTGAAGGGGTAGCCCAGGCTGATTTCACGATCATCCAGGAGGCCTTGGGCGAGGATATAGACGTAGCGGAACACCATCTCGCCGTCGCACGGCAGCGGCAGGCTGATATCGCCACTCAAGGGTTTGGGGTTGTCCAGCTTGTTGCCGTCGTCGTCGGCCCGGACCGTACCATCCACGACCAGGGAACCGACAAGAACCGCCAGGGCCGCGTGCAGCTTAAACATTTCGGATTCCTTGCGAAGCTTCTATCCGCGCCACACGCCAGCCACCGAGGGCGGCAGCCAGGGTGCAGGCCACCAACACCGAAAAAAGCGCCAGCAGGTAATGACGCCACAGCAACTGGCTGGCGTATTCGCCGGCCACCTGCACCAACAGATAATTCAGGCCCTGCTCCGCCACGGCATACAACGCAACGCTCAACGCTACGGCGAACAGTCCGCTGTAGAGCGCTTGCAACACCACGAACAGCAGCAAGGCAGCGGTCCCCAGGCCAAGCAGGCGCAGCACCGACAGCTCTCGACGCTTGCGTTCGACCGCCGCCAGCGCCCCGGCGAAAATTGCCGCGAAAGCGCCCGCCAGGGCCAACGCGGCGATGATCCAGAACACGATGGATAGGTTGCTGCTCAGGGACTGCACCTGAGCAATGGTCTGGGCCTGGGTCGAGACCAGCAGGCCGCGCTCGGCGAAATAGCGGCGCACCGATTCGACATCGCTCAACTCGCGGGCATACAGGCGGAAGGCCGGATACACCCGTTGTGCGGAGGAGCCCGTGGATTCGCCCCTCCAGCCCAGCAACGGCACGCCACGACCGTCGCGATAATCTTCGGCGGCCTCCAGCAGGCCCAGCGGCGCAAACAGCGCATCGCGACCGAAGGCTTCCAGCGGCAACACCGCCTGCACCTGGATCTGTGTGTGCTGACTTTCCACCCGGCCCGCCACCTGTCGGCTGACGGACACCTCCAGCCAATCACCCGCCCTCACCCCGAGCTTCTCGGCCACCGTCTGGCTCAACAACATCGCCGCCAGCCCAATCGGCGCCGGCAAGCCACCCAGCAACGGATCGCCCTCGGCGGTCGGCAGCATCTCGACGGTCAGTGCCAGGCCCTGTTTGCCGGTGGACAGATCGGCGGTCGCGGCGATCTGCCGGGTACGCGGCAAGGCGAACGCCACCTCTTCGCGGCGTCCCAGCTCGGCGATATAGGCCGCACTGAAACGGCCGCCTCCCAGGGGAATGATCTCGCGCACCGTGGGGTCCTGCTCAAGCCGCTCGGTCAGACTACTGATCAACCCGAATTTCAGGCCGAACAGCACCAGCAACGGCGCGATCACCGCCACCAGCGCCAGCACCGAACAGGCCGACAGGCGCGCATCGGCGCGATAATCCCGCCAGGCCAGCGCCGCCACCAGCGCAGCGCGCATCACGAGGCCGCTCCCAGGGTCGCGGTGACACCGCCATCGGCATCTCGTTGGCAACTGATCCGCAGCACCGCCAACCCCAGTTCGCGCATCAGCGCTTCGTCATGGCTGGCGATCACGCAGCACGCACCCTGCTCACGGGCCTGGCTCAGCAGCAACTGCATGACCCGCCCGGCGTTCAGCGGGTCGAGCGCCGCGGTCGGCTCATCGGCCAGCAACAGTTGCGGCCCATGGGCCAGGGCCCGGGCACAAGCGACCCGCTGGCGCTGCCCCACCGACAGAGCGCAGGGCGGCTTGTCCAGTTGATCGGCGATTTCCAACTGCTCGGCGAGCCGCCGCACCGTGCCGTCATCGCCCATCCCCAACAGCTTGCGCGACAAGCCGATATTGGTGCGCACATCGAGAAACCCGAGCAGGCCACCGGTCTGCAACACATAGCCGAGGTAGCGGCTGCGCACCTGCGCCAACTGCGCATGGCGACCCTGGCGCCAGAGCGCGGCGATGTCCAGGGCACTGCTGTGGTCATCGAAGGTGAACAGGCTCGCGCGGTCCGGCGCCAAGATCAGCGCCAGCAGGTCGAGCAGCGTGCTCTTGCCGCAGCCGCTGGGGCCAACCACCGCCCACTGCTGGCCGGGCGCCAGGGTCAGGCGCGGAATCACCAAACTGTAGCGCTGGGCGCCCTCGCCCCGCGTCTTACGCACCTCGCGCAGGCTGATCATCACGGCAGCGTCGACAACGGCACGCGGTACAACGCGTCACCCGGCTCGGCGTCGCCGAACCGGACCCAGTTGGTCACATCGTTGTGGAAGGTCTGGTAGAGACGGATCTTCGAGTCCAGTTCGTCAATAAAGCCCTCTTGCTCGGCGACGCTCAGGGACAACCACAGGTCCTGGGTCATGCTCAGCGACTTGCTGCGATACGGCAGGCCTTCCAGGTATTCGCCGAGGACACCGCCATCGGCAAGGTTGCCGCCTTTGCGCAGGGCCGCCGGATCGCGGCTCATATAGGCACTGGCGCTGGCGATTTCCTGGAAGAAATCCTTGGCCGAGGTCTGGGTCTTGCGGGCGGCATCGACAATCAGTTTCAGCGACTGCTGCAAGTCGTTGAGCTGCAGCTTGGTCAGCATCACACAGACCTGGAACGCCGGCAGGGCCGGGTTGGTCAGATCGCGGTCGGCGGTCCAGGCACTGACCAGTTGCGGCGCCTGGCTGGCGCTCTGGCGCCCGAGGAAATCCATGTGCATCGCATAACCGATGGCCGCCGATTTGTCCGCCAGACTCGCCGCCGCCAGCAGCGGCACGGCCTGCGGCTGGTTGCTACGAACCTGATGCACCAGATTGGCGAACACCGCGCCGATCTCGCCGACCCGCTCGCCGAGCTTGCGCACGTCGCCACCCTGGACCGGGATATAGAGATCGCCGATCTTCGGGTTGGCGTCGGCGGTGAGGGTCCGGTACTGCTGCTCGGCGAAGGTGTGATTTTGCTTCCCGGCATCGCTGCGCAGGTGCAGCGCATAGATCTTGATCTGCTTGCCCAGCGCGGCCTGGCGAATCTGCGCCTCGTTCATTTGGGTGCTGCTGTAGGGGTCGTTCTTGCGCAGCGAACCGGCGTCGCTGATCAGCAGGATCAACCGACCATCGTAGCCAGACCAGTCCATGCCGTTGACCGCCTGCATGACCCCGGCGAAGGCATCCTCGTTGAACGAGTGGCTCGACACCGTCGACGCCTTGACTTGCCGCGCCAGCTCAAGGAAACGCACGGGATCGCGGCCCTGGTCGAGGGTCACCAGGGTCTTGGCCAGGTACTCCAGGCCCGGTGTCTTGCGGATATTGTTGCGAAAACCCACCAGGCCGAAACTGACGCTGTCCAGCTCGCCGCGCTGGGCGATCTGCTTTTGCAGTTCATGGACCACATCGCGGATCTGGTCGATATGGGGCTGCATCGACACCGTGGTATCCACCACCAGCACAATGGCAGTACGGAAGTTGTCGGTCGCCGCCACTATCGGCGCCGTACTGCTGCCAGCGCTTTGCCCTGCGGTACCGGGGTCGATCGAGGCGACATTGAGCAACTGCACCGGCTGGCCGTTTTCATCGAAGCTTTCCCGCGAGGCGAAAATCGGCAACAGGTAGAACTGATTCTGCGGCACGGCGCTGGCCGCCGGCTCCAGGGCCAGCACCCGCCGGTCGTCCGCTGGATTCTTCCGAGCATTGAGCAGCAGGTTCTTCGCCGCCGACGGATCGGCCAACAGACGGTCGAGGTCACTGGACTCGCGCAGGAACATCACTGGCGCCCGCCCGGAACGCTCGGTGAACTTCAGTACCAGGCTCTGTTTCCATTCGCTGACCTGCGAGCCCGGCAACCAGCCCGCGCTGCGCCCGTCACTGGCCGCGCCAACGCGCAACCAATCGGTGCCATCGACGCTCTTGCGCTGATAGACATAAAGCACCGAAAACGTCGGCAGGACTGCGTCCTTCTGCCCACCCGGCGAGCTGTAGAGTTGCGCGCCGGGCTGGCTCAACACGCGCTGGAACAAGGTCTTCTTGCCCGCCATCAGCAAGGGCCGCTTGCCGCCGTCCTGTTCATCCGGGATCGGTTCGCCGGAGGTCGGGAATGCACTCGACTGGCTGCCCGAGGGGGCGAGGGCGGTCGCTGGCGTATCCGTGCCCAGCCACCAGTAACCGACGCCCCCCATGCTCAGCGCCGCTACTGCCAGCAACGCGAACAGCGGGCCACGAGGTGGCTGCGAGTCGCAAGCCGAGGTGAGCTGCGGTGGTGGAGCCGGTCGCGGCACGGGTTGCGCCGGTGCGCTGGTGGGGATCTCGATCGACACCGGGATCAGCCCACCCAGATCGGTTCCCAGCGGCGACATCGGCTGCGGAACCGGCGTCGGCACCGCCAGCGGCTGGATCAGGGTCGACTCCAGCGTCTCGGACGGCAGGTTGTCCAGCGCGGCCAGCAAGGTCGCCGCATCCGGGAAACGCTCCGCCGGGTCCTTGGCCAGCAGTCGGCGCAGGATGTCCTGGTAACGACCGTGCTGAAGCGGCAGCTCCGGCAACGGCTCGGTGAGGTGCGCCAGCGCCGTGGACAGCGCGTCGGTGCCGGTATACGGCAGCTTACCCACGAGGATCTCGTAGAACACCACGCCCAGCGCATAGAGATCGGCGCGACCATCGATATCCTGACCCCGCGCTTGCTCCGGGCTCATATAGCTCGGTGTGCCGACCGCGAATCCAGCCTGGGTGAACTGAGTGCGATCATCCAGTGACTTGGCGATGCCGAAGTCCGAGAGTACCGCCGTACCATCGGCGTGGAACAGGATATTGGCCGGTTTCACATCGCGGTGCACCAGTCCCTGAGCATGGGCGTAACCCAGCGCCGAGGCGATCTGGCGGATATAGCCCAGGCCCTGCTCCGGGCTCAGGCCGGCGGCGATGCGCTCCTTGAGCGTGCCGTTGGGCAGATACTCCATGGCCATGTAGTACAGCTTGTCGACATTGCCGATATCGTGGATGGTCACGGTATGCGGGTGCGACAGCCGCGCCAGGGTCCGGCCTTCACGCAGGAAGCGCTCGCAGAAGCTCGGGTCGGCGGCCAGCGCGGCCACCATGACTTTCAGCGCCACCTTGCGCTCCAGCGAGCGTTGGGTCGCCAGGTAGACGGTGGCCATGGCGCCTTCGCCAATCTGGCCGTCTATGTCGAATCCGGGAATCAGTATGTTCATGGGCTGGGTCTTCAACTGGCTTTGACGACGATTGCCGTAATGTTGTCGGGAGCGCCCCGGGTCAGGCCCAGGTGCACCAGGCTGCGCACCACTTCATAGGGCTGCGGGTGGCCGAGCACATCGCGGATTTCCGCATCCTCGGCGGTCTTGTTCAGGCCGTCGCTGCACAGCAGGTAGCTGTCACCGGAGAGCACCTGGAAGTTGCTCATCGACAGCTCCAACCGCGCCTCGACGCCAATCGCCCGAGTGACGATATTGGCCCGTGGATGCACCCGCGCCTCAGCCGCGCTGAGCAGGCCGCTGTCCTGCAGCTCCTGGACGTAGCTGTGATCGCGGGAAATACCCTCCAACTGGCCGTCGCGCAGGCGATACAGGCGGCTGTCGCCAGCCCACAGACAGACGGCGGCATCACCGCGCACCGCCAGCAGGACCACGGTGCTGCCCATCATCGACACGCCACGGTGGGCGGTTTCCTCGCGGACCGCTGCGTTGACCTCGGCCAGACGCGTGCGCAGGGCGTTGCTGTAGATCGCTAAGGACTCCGATGGCGGAATACGACGCAAAGTGTCGACGATCAGGCTGGCGACGTAATCGCCCGCCGTGTGCCCGCCCATGCCATCGGCGATAGCCCACAGGCCAGCGGCGGGCAATTCCAGGCAAGCGTCTTCGTTGATCTGGCGAACCATGCCGACATGGCTGTAGCTGGCGGACCGGTAGCTGATTGCAGGAGCGCCGGACATTTAGCTCGGCACCCCGCTGCCCAACAGAAAACTGCCGAAATGGGCGGTCGCCGGCAGCCCTGTACAGCGCATCAGACCGGCGGCGATCCGCTGCGAACCCAGGCCCCACCACAGACTCGCACCGACACAGGCCTGCTCGGCCAAGGCCAGGCCACGGCTTCGCGCATCCAGCGCGGTAAAGCGCTGCAAGCCGGCGAAATCACAGGTCGAGGCCTTATTGGCAAACGGCAACCCACCGAGGTTGCGCACACCCTGGTCGAAGACCTCGAAGCTGGCCTCGTCTTGCAGGGTTGCCAGCAACAGGGCCTCGGCCTGTTCGAACCAGTCATCGGCGCCACCGACCACCATCGCCAATGCCTGTCCGGCCTCCAGCGGTTGGGCGATGGTCAGCGGAAAATAACGACCCACCCGGTCGATACTCGGCATCAGCACGCCGGCAATCGCCTCGAGCCCGCAGACACCCGGCGCCAGCACAAAGCGCCAAAGCGGACTGACCAGATACACATTCAACCAGTCGCTGCCTAGCTGCTGCTGGCTGGCGAGCAGGCCGCGGGCCAGCCAGGCGTCCCATGGTTCCACGAAACCCTGAGGCAGGCCGCGACTGATAAAGTCGCCGCGGCTGGCCAGCTTGCCGTAGAAACCCGCCGTCGTCATAGGCGCTCCGGCAGGCTGAAGCCACTGAGCACACGACTCTTGAACGGGTTGAACGCGCTATTGGCGCGCAGCTCATAGGAGATGCTCGCACCGTCCACGCGCAAACGCAGGTTGAAACGGTCCGGGGACTGGCCAGCTACCAGGTCCGACTGCTCCAGCAGGCGAAACCAGGCCCACGGGCCATCCAGGGTGATGGCGGAGCGACCCGTCACCGAAGCCGGCGAGATCGACAAGCGGACCACGCCGATACTCCCCGGATTGGGCCATTGCATCGCCACTGGCCGGCTCGGACCGTGGTCATAGCTGATCTGCTGGCCATCGAGATCGAGCTGGAACTGGCTGATCGAGGCATCCATCGCCAGCGGTTTCAACTCGAACCGCACGATCGGCTGAGTGCCACCGGAACGGAAGAAGGCATCGCGAATCGACGCGGCCCGCTGGAAGGTCTGCAGCGCACTCGGTGCAATCCCCAGCTTCTGCGCCGCGCCCGGCTGCCAGCGCCAGGTCGCCGCCGAGGTATCGACGTAGGGTTGCAGGTATTTACGGAAGTAGTTGTCCATCACCCCGCCCACCCCGAAGAACTGGCCGAAGTCATCCAAGGTCGCATCCCGGGCGCTGCCAGGGGCCAGCGGATAACGGCCGCCGAGAGATTGCCGGTAGACATTCACCACTTCACGGGTCCAAGCCGCGTTCAACTGGTTGCGCACCCCGCCCATCATGTTGTTGGTGGTGGCGCTGACCACCGATTTGACCAACCCCTGGACCAACGGCGGCTGGCGCTCGGCGCTCAGGCTGACCCGCGCGGCGGCGGCGCTGGCCTGGTGCTTCGCTTCACCGAGCAAGGCATCGCCACTGGCACCGACCATGGCGCTGACCTGCACGTACAACGCATTGATGTCCGCCAGCAGGCCATCGATGGCCGCCGGCTCGCCCTCGCCCTTGTTGACCAGGGCATTGAGTTCGGCGAAGTGCGCGCTGACCGGGTCCTCGCTCACCACCGCAGGCGCCGTGCCGGTCGCCTGCTCCAGGCCGAGCATCGAGCCCAGGCGCTGCTTGATCTGATCGACACCGCTGTCGACTTTCTGGCCCTGAGCCTCCAGCAAGCGTTGTTCCTGTTGCAGATCGGTTTCCTTTGCCACCGCCACCAGCAGTTTTTTCAGCGGCGAGGTCGGACCGGAAATCACCCGCAGGACATCGGCCGCCTGGGCCACGCTGGTGATCGGCACAAAGTCGATATCCGCCAGCAGGGCCTCCCATTGGCGCAGGTAGTCCTGGAAATACAGGCGCCGCACATCCGCCGCCAGGCTGGCGACATTCTGTTGCTCGGCCTGGTCACGGCCCAGCACCCATTGTTCTTCGGCCAGGGTTCTGGCCTGGCTCAGGCTGCTCAGCAGGAACGCCTCGCGATAGCCCTTGGCGGTAAAAAAGCCGCTCAGCGGATCGCCCAGCGGCTTGCCGCTCTTGCGGCTGAACACCAGCGCGGCATCGCGGCCCACGGCTTCGTTCAAGCGAAACTCGGGCACCCCTTCCGGCAGCTTCTGGCGCTTGACCCGGTCGTAGACCCGCTGCGCCACCGGCAACTGCTGCAATTGTCGGCGCAGGTCGTCTATCAGTCGCTCATCCAGTCGGGCATTCGGCGGGCGACGCTCGAATAACGCCTTGAGGTGCTCGCCCAGGGCCAGCCGCTGCTGCGCAGGCAAATCACGGGGCAGGCTGCGATCCCAGTCGAGGGCGATCCAGGCCTTGATGAACTGCGCATCGTAATGCTCGTTGTCGGCGAGCATCAGGTAGGCCTTCAGCCCCTCATAGAGGAAGTCCGAGTTGCCACCACCGTGCAGTTGCTCCTCGACACGGGTCAGCAGGCGCGGCGCGAACACCGCGATCAACAGCTTGCGATAGACACTGGCGGACTCGGCCTCAAGCATGTCGCCCTGATACAACCCCAGGCCTTCGGACCAGCCCGGCGCATCGCCGGCCAGGTGCTTGACCGCATTGAGCAACGCCAGCACCGCCAGGACATCGCGCTGTGCCGAGCTGAGGTTCTGCACGCTCTGGCCCAGCGGCGCGACCTTCTGGTCGACCTGGGCAATATAGACCTGGTTGGCGCGGTAGCTCACTAGCCACAACGTACCCACCAACACCACCACCGCGACCGTTGCTGCCAGCACGCCACGGGCCAGCCATCGGCGCCGCCGCTCGACCGTGGGATTGACCCCGACCAGCCCGCGTTCGGCGAAGGCCACGGCGGTGAACAGTTTCTCGATGAAATAACTGCGCCCGGTGCCATCCTGGCGGGCCAGTTGCTGGCGATCCAGGTTCATGCTCTGGGCCATGGCACCGATCAGGCGGTCGATCGGGCTGCCTTCCTGGGTGCCGCTGGTGAAGTACACGCCGCGCAGCAGTGCCCGGTTCTCATAGGCGTTGGGTTTGAATACGCCGTCGAGGAAGCTTTGCAGGCATTCCTTCAGCGCGCCGAACTGCTGTGGGAAACCGTAGATCAGGTCGCGTCGCGCCGGGTCGCGCTCCTGCTGCAGGCGCTCGACCAGGCGGGCATTGAGCCGCTGCTCCAACGCCGCGAATTCGCGTTTGAAGTGCGGCAACGGACCTTCGCTGCTCTTGCCGTCGTCCAAGGCAAAGGTCATGCCCCAGACCTGCGCCCGTTCTTCCTTGCTCAGGGCATCGAAGAACTCCATGAACCCCGGCACCAGGTCCAGCTTGGTCAGCATCAGGTAGATCGGGAAACTCACCCCGAGCTGGGTGTACAACTCCTGGATTCGCGCACGGATCGCGCTGGCATGAGCCGCCCGCTCGGCATCGGTGCTCAGCAGCAGGTCGGACAGACTGATGGCGATGAAAGCACCGTCGATGGGCCGGCGCGAACGCTGGGTCTTGAGCAGGTCGAGAAAGCCCAGCCAGGCCGCCTTATCCACCTGGGCATGGCTGTCCTGGGTGGTGTAACGCCCGGCGGTGTCCAGCAGCACCGCTTCGTCGGTGAACCACCAGTCGCAGTTGCGCGTGCCACCGACACCGCGGATCGCCCCGGCGCCGAGCTGCGCGGCCAGGGGAAAGTGCAGGCCGCAATTGACCAGCGCCGTGGTCTTGCCCGAGCCCGGCGGGCCGATGATCACGTACCACGGCAATTGGTACAGGTTACGCCGCTCGCCACCGCCGAGCTTGGCCTTCTTAAGCAAGGCCAGCGCTTCGTCCATGCGCTGGCGCAGGATCGCCAGTTCCTCGGCGGTGGCCACGTTGGCGGGGTCCGCCACGGTTTCCGCGGCCAGGCTCTGCATGACCTTCGCCGTCTGGCGGTGAGCCTGGATCAAGCGGAACAGGCGATAGCCGAACCACACCGCGAAAATCAGGATGATCAACGCCCAGCGCCGACCTTGCGCCACGAGCACTTCCAGCACCGGGCCGGCAAACCAGATGATCCCGCTCAGGAACATCAGCCCCACCAGGGGGATCACCCAGCGAATGACAAAACCGGAAAAACCCTTCACTCGACTCCCTCCGCCAAAACGGTGATTTGCACCCGACGATTCTTCGCCCGGCCCTCGGCCGTGGCATTCGAGGCCAATGGCTCGGTGTCGCTGCGCCCTTCGGCGCTGAAACGCGCAGGCGTGCCGGTCTTCGCCGCGAGGATCTGCAGCACCTGTTCGGCTCGCGCGTGGGACAAAGCCCAGTTCGACGGAAACCGCAGGGTGGCGATCGGGCGGTTATCGCTGTGGCCGCTGATCCTTACCTGCCCTTTGACTTGGTGGATGGCATCGGCGATGCGCAACATCAGCGGCTGGAAGTCATCGACGATGCTCGAACTGGCCGAGGCAAAGAGTTCGTCGCCGCGAAGGGTCACCACCGAGCGATCAACCTGATCCTCGACGGCGACCTTGCCAGCCTTGATCTCATCGGCGAGAAACCCCGCCAGGCGTGGCCGTTCCACCCGCTTGGGCTGCGCCACGGGACGGTCGATGGTCTGCACCGGGATCTCGCCCAGGGCATGGATACTCTTGAACACCGGCTCGGCATCGGCGGCCAGCTGCAGTCGCAGACCGATCAATAGCGCCAGCAGCAACCCCAGGCCCAGGGCCACGCCGACCCAGGGCGGCACGAACTGGGTCAGGCGATCACGCGCCACACTAAGGCCGCGCCAATGCGGCGACAGCTCGCGCTCGTACTCGCCACGGGCGCTGCGAATCGTCGCGCTGGCGCGTTCGCGCAGGGCATCGAGCTGGCGGCGACCGTCGTTCATTACCCGGTAACGGCCTTCGAACCCCAGGCAGATGCACAGGTACAGCAGCTCCAGCAGGTACAGGCGCTCGCGTGGGCTCTGCAGGCAATGCTCGAGCAACTGAAACACCTTCTCGCCGCCCCAGGCCTCGTTGTGCACGGTGATCAGCAGGCTCTGCTTACCCCATTCACTGGCACTGCCCCACGGCGTACTGAGCACCGCTTCATCAAGAGCGGTGCACAGCGCGTAGCGCGCCAGTAGCACTTCGTTGCGGGCAACCCCGGCGGCTTCGGCGCGCTCTTCGAACTGACGTAGATAGGCCAGCAGTTGCGCGCGCAAGCTCGCCGGCGCCGAATGGGCGATGGTGTTGCGCAACCGCGTCAGCAACGCCAGCAACACACCGGCGGCGCTTTCCAACGGATTCAGGCCCTGCGACTGGCCAGTCGGCAAGGGCGCGGCCGGTATCGACAAGGGCGCCACCGGCTCGGCTCGGGCCGCGGCTTGCGGCAACCGGCCACCGGGGCGCGGCATGAACTGGGTACGTTCGTTGGGGACCGGCGCGGGCTGGCCCAACGGATCTTCATTGGCGTGCATCGCGGCTTATCCTCGAATGGCCCAGAAGGCCAGGTCCAACCCCGGGAACTCGCCAGCGACATGGAACGCGAAGCCACCGGAGTGCGTCAGTTGCTTCCACTGCTCGCTGCCACGATCCAGTTCGTAGTAGGTGGAACCGGCGTGGAACGGGATCTGTCGGGGCGCCACCGGCAACGGCAACAAGCCGATACCCGGCAACTGCAAGTTGACCATGTCGCGGATGTGCTCCACCGAGCCGATCTTGCTTTGTTGGGCAAAACGCCCGCGCAAGGTTTCGCTGGGGATATCGGCGCGCACCACGAGAATGAAGCTGGCGTTGTCGATCAAGGTCTTGTCGGTGAGCATCGCCACGTGGACGCCGTAGGCTTTCTCGGCAATCGGAATCGGCGTCGCCTTGCTGTCGATCAGCATCGACAGCGCTTCGCGTAGCGCCTGCATGACCGGGGTGAAGCTCAAAGCCAGGGCATCGTGCTGGTACTGCGGGTATTTGGCCGAGCGTCGGCCACTCTGGGAAAAGGTGGAAAACTCGCCGGCCAGGCTCACCAGCTCGCTGTAGAAACGCTCGGGGTGCAACGGGCTCAACTGGCTCAGGTGATTGACCAACGGTTCGGCGCGGTTGACCAGTTGCAGCAGCATGAAGTCAGCGATCTCCGAAGCGCCGCCCGCGCCCGAGGCGACGACCCGGCCAGCCAGGGCTTCGCCACGCTGGTGCAAGAGCCCCACCAGCTCGCTGCGAAAAGCCGTCAACGGCTGACTGGCGGCCACGTCCAGTACCGGCGGGATATAGCGCTCATCCAGCACCAGGACGCGGTCGGCACGTTTTTCCTTGATCCGCACCAGGCCGATGGCCGCGTAGTCGCTCAGGCCATCGCCAGCGGTCAGCAGGCGCAAGGCACGGGAGCCGACGGCTACCGCCGCACGATTCTCGAACGGTGCGTTATCGTCACGCACTTCGCGCACTTGGCTCAGGTAGCGCGCACTGCCGAGTTCCTCGCTTTCGTCAACGGTGTCGCGGGCACCGGCACGCTTGAGCGCCAAGGCGAGATAGACCACCCCGTCACGCAGGCCGTCCTCGATGTTCAGCGGACTGGGTGCCACGTCGTCATGGGGAATATTGAACGGCGTGCCATCCGGCAGCAGGCCCCGAGCGGAAACGATGGCCAGCTTGCCCTGGGCCAACAGACCCTGGTCGATCAACAGCTCGGAAAAACCCCAGGCGCCGACCGCCAACGGGCGACTGCGGGCATCGATCAGGTTTTCCAGATAACGGTCATGCTGCTGGAAGTGCTGCGTTGCGATGAACATGCCTTCCGACCAGACCACTCGATTGTTCCAGGACATGGCTTCTCCGTTTGCCTAAGGGGCGGTGCGTTCGACGGCGCTACGTACAGCATGCGCATCGAGGCTGATCTGATAGTCGGTAACTTGTCTGGGCGGGACGTTGAACACGCTGCGCCAGAGCGCTTGGTCGATTTCGCGATAACCCACCACCAGCCCGACTTGGCGGGTCGCGGGGTCGAGCAGGCGCTCGACGCTCAATTGCTCGCCGGGCCGGACCAGCACTTCATCCTGGTCGACCAGATCGGCACCGAGGGTGGTCCGGGCCCTCTCCGCCAGGGCGAAATAATCGGCACGGCTGAAGTTGGCGGTGTTCTTCAGCTCGAAGATACGCACGCGCACCGGAGCCGGCGCGCCGTTGGCGCCAGGGTTGAGGCCGGCGCTGGCCTGGAAATTCAAGACAATGCTGGCGCTATCGGCAACCGGGGCAACGGCGGGCGCGGGAGCCGCCGCGTTCCTGGTACATGCGCTCAGCAGCAGCGTCGCGGCTACGGCGAGTAAAACTCGGTGAATCATCCTGCGTCCTCAATGACGTGCTGAACTTTCCGTTAAATCCTGTTGTGCATTCGGCCCGCAGAACGGCGGCCGCCATGCCAGCCCCTGGCGCTATCCGCCGCGCAACCGCGCACTGTGTTCTTCATAGGCCCGGCTGAACTCCCGTCCGAACAAGTCCTGAAAGTCCTCTTCGGCCTCGCGGGAAATGTTCGTATACAGCTCGGTAAACTGCTGCCAGTACTGCGCCTGGCGCGAACCGCTGAACAGCTTCGACAAACCACCGGGCCGGCTCATACGGGCCTCCAGCTCGGTCGGCTCGAAGCGCTTGAGCAAGTGTTTGATTGCCGCTTCCACCCCGGCCATGACTGCCATCTGGTGGGCCCGCAGATCATCGAAACTGTCTTGCACCGCCTGGTCCGGCGCCATGAAGGCCTGGTTGCCATGACGCAGCAGCAACAGCAGCGCTTCATCGGCATTCGGCGCAAACTTCAGCGGATTGTTTTCCATTGGGCGAATCATCGTCTGCTGCATGCGGAACTCGCCCTTGAGACTGCTGCGAGCACGCAGGACGTCGATCAGACCCTCGACCATCAGCCGGTAACTGCGCCCGATGGCCTCCATCTGTGCCTCCACTTCGGCGCCGTCGATCCGCAACCGGTCCAGACCCGCACCGCGCAGGAACGCTTGCAGCAGCAACGCCTGCGATTCAGTCGGCGCCGGAGAGCCGAGTAGCGGAACCACAGGCGCAACGGATGGCTCGGTCATTGCTGTCACGGGTGGCGCGCAAGTCGGCTCGACAACCTCGGGCGTCATCACCGCTACGGCGACTGGCGGCGTGCTCGCGACCTCCGGCGTATCGCCGACCAGATCCCAGTCTTGCGGAATCACCCCCGCCACGCTAGCAATCGCAGGTGCAGCCACGGCAGACGGTGGGCTCAACGGTGTCGGCGGACGGAAATCATGCTGCTGCGCCGGCACATGATCCGGCAGGGTAGCCGGCGGTACGCTCGACGGTGCCAGGAAGTCGAACAGGTCGGGCAGGGTATCCGTCGCCGAGCTGCCCTGGAAATGCATCGCGGAGGTATTGACCGACGCTGGTATCGGCGCTGGAGCCGCACGCCCCATCAGCGCCTCGAAACTATTGGAAGTGTCCGCTGCGCAAAGAGCGACATCGGCCAGTTGCAGATTGAAATCGATCCGTGCGCGGATCTCGTATTCACCGATACGGATAACTTCGCCATCCTGCAATGGCTCGCTGTTACCTCTACGCAAACGAATGCCTGCATTAACCAGCTCCACTCCATTTGTACTGTTATCGGTCAGATAGTAACGACCCTCTTTATATTGAATAACGCAATGTCGTGAGGAAACCAATCGCTCTGGATCGGGAAGTACCCAGTCGTTTTCGCAGCCACGGCCAATTGCCATAACTCCCTTGTCCATGGATTTCTCTGAACATTGACCTGGGGTGATCTTGTGATAACTAGTAATAGTCAAACACAGCGACATTGCGCCTCCTTGCCGTACTTCCACACATGATCAGCCTGCCGCAATGACCTTGCGGCGGGCCTTGTTTCGGGTCACGAGAATCCTGGAAAAAATATGTCAAATCCTTACTAACTTACCGAACAAAGAAAGTAGGATTTTTCCTACGAGATATTAAAAAACGAAAACTTTCTGACCCAATAACAGAAAATTCCTACGGGTGTGTCATATCAGTAACAAAGAACCGAGAGCTTACACTTGACAAGCCATAACTACTACACCAAAAATGTGAAACTTCTTGTTTTGAAGTAATGACTCAACAGCATTGCAGCGTATATACCTGTAAGACATGGAAGTTCTCTAAGTAAACTTTCGAAACAAATTCCTGGCTGCCCGACAGCCCGATAAGGAGATCGAAGTTGGTGGATGTGCCACTGTTGCTCGCCGCTGTTGCCGCGAACTCGCCCTGCGGCGAGGACTTGGAATATGACGCGCAATTCTTGCAATTGGAGCGCGATGCCCAAGGTAAACCCGAGCGTAGCATGGGCGATTCGGTGCACCTGGCCGAGCCTCCCGCCTGGCGTGCCATCGAGCAGTCAAGCGTGGCCCTGCTACAGCGCAGCAAAGACCTGCGCATCACCCATTTCCTGGCGCAAAGTGCTCTGGCCCTCCACGGCTTCGCCGGCCTCAACCAGGCCCTGAGCCTGATCAACCAACTGCTCCAGCGGCACTGGGCCGAGCTCTACCCATTGCTCGATGCCGATGACGACAATGACCCCACTGTGCGGGTCAATGCGCTCTCGGGCCTGGCCTGCGAAACCAATATACGCCTGCTGCGCGAAAGCGTGCTGACCCGCTCCAGGGCCTTCGGCACCGTTACCCTGCGGGCGGCACTGAACGCCAGCGGCCTGCAGGGTTTTTCCGACGAGAGCCTGAGCGCCGACGAGCTGGGCGGCGCCCTGCGCGACACCGATGCACGGCAACTGCAAGCCGTGCGCCGCACCTTGAGCGAAGCCTGCGGCAACCTCGAGGCCATCGAACGCTTCGTCTGCGAGCAGGTCGGCTCGGCCCAGGGTGTCGACCTGAGCGCCTTGCGCCAGCCGCTCAAGCTCGCACTGCAAGTACTTGGAGAGTATGCCCCGGGCAGCGCCGACGAGCCGGAACCCGACAACACCGGGCGTGGCGCCGCCCCCCCCGACCATCACCCTGTCGGCGCCCATGCGGCAGCGGTTCCACGCGCCACGGGCGAGATCGGCAACCGCGATGATGTGCTGCGCAACCTTGACTGCATCCTCGCTTACTACACCCGCCACGAGCCCTCGAGCCCGCTACCGGTGTTGTTGAATCGGGCGAAAAACCTGGTCCACGCCGACTTTGCAGCCATCGTGCGCAACCTGATTCCCGATGGCATATCCCAGTTTGAAACCCTGCGTGGCCCCGAAGGCGAATAAGCCCGCACGGACCACGCAGTTACGTTAACGGCCCATACCGATGACGCCTACACCGTCGCAGCAGCGACCAGGAGCAGCAACGTGGCGAAGCAAAGTTCTCAGAAATTCATCGCGCGCAACCGTGCGCCGCGGGTCCAGATCGAGTACGACGTGGAACTCTACGGCGCCGAAAAAAAGGTCCAGTTGCCTTTCGTCATGGGCGTGATGGCCGACCTCACCGGCAAGCCCGCCGAACCCCTGGCCGCCGTGGCCGACCGCAAGTTCCTGGAAATCGACGTCGACAACTTCGACTCGCGCCTCAAGGCCATGCAGCCACGGGTCGCGTTCAACGTGCCGAACGAACTGACCGGCGACGGCCACCTAAGCCTGGACATCACCTTCGAGAGCCTGGACGACTTCAGCCCCGCCGCCGTGGCGCGCAAGGTCGACTCGCTGAACAAGCTGCTCGAAGCGCGGACCCAATTGGCCAACCTGCTGACCTACATGGACGGCAAGACCGGCGCCGAGGAAATCATCATGAAAGCCATCAACGATCCGGCGTTGCTCCAGGCCCTGGCGAGTGCGCCAAAGCCCCAGGATTCCGAGCCCAGCGCTTAATCAGGACGAACGATCATGACCCAGTTGCAGCAACACAATCAGCCTCTGCAAAGCACCACCAGCGAACCCAGTGAGTACGCCAGCCTGCTGATGCAGGAGTTCAAGCCCAAGACCGAGCGCGCCCGCGAAGCCGTCGAAGGTGCCGTGCGCACCCTCGCCGAGCAGGCCCTGGCACAGACCAGTCTGGTGTCCAACGATGCCATCAAGTCAATTGAATCGATCATCGCCGCCATCGACGCCAAGCTCACCGCGCAGATCAACCAGGTGATCCATCACCCTGATTTCCAGCAGTTGGAAAGCGCCTGGCGCGGCCTGCACTACCTGGTCAGCAACACCGAAAGCGATGAGCAACTGAAGATCCGCGTGCTGAACATCGCCAAGCCGCAATTGCACAAGACCCTGAAGAAGTTCAAGGGCACGGCCTGGGACCAGAGCCCGATCTTCAAGAAGATGTACGAAGAGGAATACGGTCAGTTCGGTGGCGAACCCTACGGCTGTCTGGTGGGCGACTACTACTTCGACCAGTCGCCACCGGATGTCGAATTGCTCGGCGAACTGTCCAAGGTCTGCGCGGCCATGCATGCGCCGTTCATTGCCGCCGCTTCGCCGACGGTGATGGGCATGGGCTCCTGGCAGGAGTTGTCGAATCCGCGTGACCTGAGCAAGATCTTCACCACCCCGGAATACGCCGGCTGGCGTTCGCTGCGCGAATCGGAAGACTCGCGCTACATCGGCCTGGCCATGCCGCGCTTCCTCGCACGCCAGCCCTATGGCGCCAAGACCGACCCGGTGGAAGCTTTCGCCTTCGAAGAAGACACCCACGGCGCCGACAGCAGCAAATACACCTGGGCCAATGCGGCCTACGCCATGGCGGTGAACATCAACCGCTCGTTCAAGCACTATGGCTGGTGCTCGCGGATTCGCGGCGTCGAGTCCGGTGGCGAGGTCCACGACCTGCCGGCCCACAGCTTCCCAACCGACGATGGCGGCGTGGACCTGAAGTGCCCAACCGAAATTGCCATCTCCGACCGTCGCGAAGCCGAACTGGCGAAGAACGGCTTCATGCCGCTGCTGCACAAGAAGAACACCGATTTCGCAGCGTTCATCGGTGCCCAGTCGCTGCAGAAACCGGCTGAATACGACGATCCGGACGCTACCGCCAACGCCAACCTGGCCGCCCGCCTGCCCTACTTGTTCGCCACCTGCCGCTTCGCGCATTACCTCAAGTGCATCGTGCGCGACAAGATCGGTTCGTTCAAAGAGAAGGACGAGATGCAGCGCTGGTTGCAGGACTGGATCCTCCAATACGTCGACGGCGACCCGGCCCACTCCAGCGAAACCAGCAAGGCCCAGCACCCGCTGGCGGCGGCGGAAGTGGTGGTCGAGGACATCGAAGGCAACCCGGGTTACTACACCTCCAAGTTCTACCTGCGCCCGCACTACCAGCTCGAAGGCCTGACGGTTTCGTTGCGCCTGGTCTCGAAATTGCCGTCGGCGAAAGGGGCGTAACCCGCACCCGCAACCACAGCGAACCCCCACCGAAGGCGGGTTGCGGCTAACAACATCGTGGTAAAGACCACGGAGGAGAAAGCATGGCTGTTGATATCTTCATCAAGATCGGCGACATCAAGGGCGAGTCCCAGGACGAAGCCCACAAGGACGAGATCGACGTCCTCAACTGGAGCTGGGGCATGTCCCAGTCCGGCAACATGCATGCCGGCAGCGGAGGCGGTGCCGGCAAGGTCGAAATCCGCGACCTGGCGATCAACAAGTACATCGACAAGTCCACGCCAAACCTGATGATGTATTGCAGCAGCGGCAAGCACATCGACAAGGTCAGGCTGACGGTGCGCAAGGCCGGTGGCGACAGCCAGGTCGAGTACCTGGTGATCAATCTGGAAGAAGTCATCATCACCTCTCTGAGCACCGGCGTCTCTGGCAGCGATGATCGCTCCACCGAAACCATCACCCTGAATTTCGCTCAGGTACGGGTCGACTACCAACCACAGAAAGCCGATGGCGCCCGCGAAGGCGGTCCGATCAAATACGGCTGGAATATCCGCTCGAACACCAAGCTTTGATTGCCTGCGCCCCGTCGTCATCGATGGGGCGTTTCATGTCCTTTCGAATCAGAGAGTCGGATTTATGGCCAAGCCTTCGTTTATCAATTTGTGGAATAGTTATCCACTCTACTCCCCGCCGCATCCTCCAGCTTGTGATGGTCCCTGGAAGAACCAGTGTGCTATTCGCATGAGCATTGCGCTCAATAGGGAACTGACCATCAAGGTCAACAAGTCCACCTACACCGAACCCAAGTGTGCGCACGAGCATGCAAGGGGTGCCGAATCGCTGGCGAACTGGTTGTGGAAGCATCATCTCGGGCGCCCGACCATCCTGAGTAACAGCGCCGAAGATCGCCGCAAGTTGATGGGCAAGACGGGGCTGATCTTCTTCAAGGATTGCTTCCAGCAGTCAGGGGAGTTCGAGGAAAACCGTACCGGCGATCATATTGATCTATGGAATCGCGGCCTGACTCTAACTGAGGACCTCTTCTACAGATCCAAAGCTGTCTGGTTCTGGGAGCTCGCGTAATGAAAAAGCCATTGCTTGCCATAGGCCTGGCGACAGGTCTGATCAGCCTGAGCGCCTTCGCCGAACATGCCACAACGCCAACGACCCAGGCCATATTCGTGGGCCAGCCGCTCCAGCTGGTTGACGATCAAGGCCAATGCACGCTGGTCAGACCCGACCAGAGTCGCATGAAACTGGATATGGAATGGCCTTGCAGCTTCAGCTTGAATAACCAGCAGAAACTGCGCATAGAAACGTTCGACAACATTCCGATTTTTTCGGTCTGGCGTAGCGAGCACATGCCGGCGCCCAGTCACCACTGCCTGAGTAAAATGCAGGCTGTCCGCCAGATCAAGGGAATCCTGGAAGCGGGAGTGGTAAGCACGTTCGCGTCCTGCGGACCCGGCACAGACCAAAAAATGTATATAACTCCTTTTGTATGGTGACCGAAATCGCCCGCCGCGTCCACCTGTCCCTGCTGGACCGGTTGACCGACGACGAGCCCGGCCACCTACGGGAAGGCACCGACAAGCGGGTAGTGTCCCTGAGCCAGCTCCAGGCGTCGGTGCTGCGTGACCTGACCTGGCTGCTCAATACCACCTCGCTGCTCGACGCCGACGCCACCGCACACACCCCGGCGGGGACCTCGGTGATCAACTACGGCCTGCCGGCGCTGGCCGGCTACAGCGCCTCTAGCATCAATATCCCAGCCCTGAAAGAGCTGATCCACAACGTTATCGTCACCTTCGAACCGCGCATCATGGCCAGTACCTTGCAGGTCCGCGCCCAGGTCGCCCAGGGCGAGATGAACCACAACGCCCTCAGCTTCGAGATCGAGGGGGATCTCTGGACGCTGCCCGTCTCCCTGCCATTGTTGCTGCGCACTGACCTCGACCTGGAGTCCGGCCAGGTGCGCGTGGTTCCGGTCGAGCAACGGAGACGCCCATGAACCCACGCCTGCTCGACCTCTACAACCAGGAACTGCGGCACGTGCGCGAAAGCGCCGCCGAGTTCGCCAAGGAATACCCGAAGATCGCCGGGCGCCTGACGCTGTCCGGGATCGACTGCGCCGATCCCTATGTCGAGCGCCTGCTGGAAGGTTTCGCCTACCTCACCGCACGGGTGCAGCTCAAGCTGGATGCCGAATACCCGACGTTCACCCACAACCTGCTGGAAATCGCCTACCCACACTACCTGGCCCCGACCCCATCGATGACCGTGGTGCAACTGCAGACCAATCCCGACGAGGGTTCGTTAGCCAGCGGTTTCACCCTGCCCCGCGACAGCGCGCTACGCACGCCCCTGGGCAAGGACACCCATACCGTCTGCGAATACCGCAGCGCCCATGCTGTGACCTTATGGCCGCTACAGGTCAGCCACGCCGAATACTTCGGCAACCCCTCGGCGGTACTCGGGCGCCTGGCCGCCAGCGAACCGAAAGCCAAGGCCGGCCTGCGCCTGACCCTGCGTACCGGGGCCGGGCTGGCCTTCAACCAGCTTGAGCTGGACAGCCTGCCGCTGTATCTCAATGGCGCCGACGAACAGCCGTTCCGGCTCTACGAGCAACTGCTGGGCAATGCCTGCGCGGTCTTCGCCCGAGCCCCAGGCGGCGACTGGGTTGAACGCCTGCCAGCCGACGCTCTGCGCGCCTGCGGCTTCGACGACCGCGAGGCGGCGATGCCGGTGGTGGCCCAGGCCTTCCAGGGCTATCGGTTGCTGCAGGAATACTTCGCCTTGCCCCAACGCTATCTGTTCGTCGAGTTCGCCGGGCTGGGCCGTGCGGTTAAACGCTGCGCGGGCCGGGAGCTGGAACTGATGGTGCTGTTCGAACGCTTCGATCCGAACCTGGAAGCCAGCGTCGGCAGCGCGCAGTTCGTGCCTTTCTGCACGCCGGCAATCAACCTGTTCCCCCTGCGCGCCGATCGCAGCCACCTGTCCGAGCAGGTCAACGAACACCATCTGATCGCCGACCGGACCCGGCCCATGGACTTAGAGATCCACTCGCTGACCGCCGTCACCGGCTATGGCCACGGGCCTGACCAGCCATTCCTGCCGTTCTATGCCGTGCGCGATCCTTCCCGCTATGGCCGTGACCAGGCCTACTACACCCTGCGCCGCGAACCGCGGGTGCTGTCCAGCAAACAACGGCGCAAGGGCACCCGCTCGACCTATATCGGCAGCGAGACTTTCATCAGCCTGGTGGACAGCCAGCAGGCACCGTACCGCCACGACCTGCATCAACTGGGCTTCAGCGCCTTGTGCACCAACCGCGACCTGCCGCTGTTCATGAGCGTCGGCACCGACCAGAGCGACTTCACCCTGGCCGACAGCGCCCCGGTGTCGGCGGTGCGCTGCCTGGCGGGACCGAGCCGACCACGCGCCAGCCATGCCCACGACAACAAGGCCTGGCGCCTGATCAGCCAATTGTCGCTGAACTACCTGTCGCTCAGCGAACAGGGCCATGGCGCCGCCGCCCTGCGCGAACTGCTGCGCCTGTACGGCGACAGCAACGACGCCGCTCTGCACTTGCAGATCGAAGGTCTGCGCGAGGTCAGCAGCAAGGCCTGCACACGACGTCTGCCCATGCCGGGACCGATCGTCTTCGGTCGTGGGCTGGAGATCACCTTGGAATTTGACGAGAACGCGTTTCGCGGCACCGGGGTGTTTCTCCTCGGCGCGGTGTTCGAACGTTTCCTGGCACGCTACGTGTCGATCAACAGTTTTACCGAGACGGTGATCCGTACCACCGAACGCGGCGAGATCATGCGATGGAAAGCCAAACCCGGACGCCGTCCGACCCTCTGAGCACGCTCACGGCGATGCAATCCAAACCCTGGGAATACGACTTCTTCCAGGCGCTGCGGCGTATCGAGTGCGAATCGTCGCACCTGCCGCGCCTCGGTCATTCATTGCGCCTGGCGGACGACCCGTTGCGCCTCGGCCAGCAGCTCGACTGTGCCTTCGCCCCGGCGACACTGGCGGCGCTGTCGCCGGCCACCGAGACCAGCGCGGCGCGCCTGGAGCAATTCTTCTTCGGCCTCGGCGGCCCCAACGGCCCGTTGCCGCTGCACCTCACCGAATACATCCGCGAGCGCCAGCGCAACCATGCCGACAGCACCAGCAAGCGCTTTCTCGATGTGTTCCATCATCGCCTGCTGAGCCTGTTCTATCGGGCCTGGGCCGAAGCGCGACCGACCGTCAGCCATGACCGCCCCGACGACGACTACTGGGCCGCGCGCCTCGCCGCCCTGAGTGGCCGAGGCATGCCCAGCCTGCTCAAGCAGAGCTTGATCGCGGACATCGCCAAGCTGCACTTCAGCGGCCACCTGGCTGCGCAGACCCGCTACCCGGACGGCCTGAAGGCGATCCTCGGCGAGTATTTCGGCCTGCCGGTGGCCATCGAGGAATACGTCGGCCAGTGGCTGGAGTTGCCGGAGCGCAGCCGGGTCGGTGTCAGCGCCCACCAACTGGGGGTGGACTTGTGCCTCGGGCGCCACGTCTGGGACCGCCAGCACAAGTTCCGGATCCGCTTCGGCCCGCTGAAGCTCGATGAATACATGAGCCTGCTGCCCGATGGCGAGCCCTTCCGCCATCTGGTGGCCTGGGTCGCCGAATACCTGGGACACGAGCTGGATTGGGATCTCAACCTGATCCTCGAACAGCCCGAAATCCCCAGGCTGCAACTCAACCGCCGGTTTCGCCTGGGTTTCAACACCTGGATCGGCTCCCCCCCAGAGGATGCCAGCGATCTGATCCTGGCCCGGCATTACGCCGAACACGCCACACCAGCCCACCACTCAAGGAGCACAGAGCATGGGTGAAATCAGTCGCGCCGCGCTGTTCGGCAAACTCAACAGCGTCGCCTACAAGGCGATCGAGGCCGCCACGGTATTTTGCAAACTGCGGGGCAATCCCTATGTGGAGCTCGCCCACTGGGTGCACCAGTTGCTGCAATTGCACGACTCGGACCTGCACAGGCTGGTGCGCCAGTTCAACCTCGAACCGGCGCACCTGGCCCGCGACCTGACCGAAGCGCTGGATCGCCTGCCCCGTGGCTCCACCTCGATCACCGACCTGTCGTCCCATGTCGAGGAAGCCGTGGAGCGCGGCTGGGTCTATGGCAGCTTGATGTTCGGCGAAAGCCAGGTGCGCACCGGCTACTTGGTACTCGGTATTCTCAAGACGCCGAGCCTGCGCCATGCGCTGCTGGGACTGTCGGCGCAGTTCGACAAGATCAAGGCAGAGGCCCTAAGCGAACGTTTCGACGAATACGTCGGCGACTCGCCGGAAAACCACCTGGCCGCCAGCGACGGCTTCAATGTCGGCGCCGTGCCGGGCGAAGCCAGCGCCGCCATGGCCCCGAGCGCCATGGGCAAGCAGCAAGCCCTCAAGCGCTTCACCGTCGACCTGACCGAACAGGCCCGAAGTGGCAAGCTCGACCCCATCGTTGGCCGGGACGAGGAGATCCGCCAACTGGTGGATATCCTCATGCGTCGGCGCCAGAACAACCCGATCCTCACTGGTGAAGCCGGAGTCGGCAAGACCGCCGTGGTCGAGGGTTTCGCCCTACGCATCGTCGCGGGCGACGTGCCGCCGGCCTTGAAAGATGTCGAGCTGCGCAGTCTCGATGTCGGCCTGTTGCAGGCCGGCGCGAGCATGAAGGGCGAGTTCGAACAACGCCTGCGCCAGGTCATCGAAGACGTCCAAGCCGCGCCCAAGCCGATCATCCTATTTATCGATGAAGCCCACACCCTGGTCGGTGCCGGTGGCGCCGCCGGCACCGGTGACGCGGCCAACCTGCTCAAGCCCGCGCTGGCTCGCGGCACCCTGCGCACCGTGGCCGCCACCACCTGGGCCGAGTACAAGCAACACATAGAGAAAGACCCGGCGCTGACCCGCCGTTTCCAGGTGGTGCAGGTCGCCGAGCCCTCGCAAGCCAAGGCCCTGCTGATGATGCGCGGCGTCGCCTCGACCATGGAAAAACATCACCAGGTGCACATCCTCGATGAAGCGCTGGAAGCCTCGGTCAAATTATCCCATCGCTATATCCCGGCGCGGCAGTTGCCGGACAAATCCGTCAGCCTGCTGGACACCGCCTGCGCGCGCGTTGCCATCAGCCTGCATGCGGTACCGGCGCACGTCGATGACAGCCGCCGGCGCATCGAAGCGCTGGAAACCGAGTTGCAAATCATTGCCCGCGAACACGCCATCGGCATCGATACCGGCGCCCGCCAGGGCAACAGCGAAACCTTGCTGAGCAATGAACGCGAGCGCCTAGCCGAACTGGAAAGGCGCTGGGCCGAAGAAAAAGACTTGGTGGACGAACTGCTCGCCACTCGCGTCGAACTACGCGAAAGCGTCGGCGTGGTCGACCGCGAGACCGGCACCGAACAGGCACACGCCTTGCGAGAAAAGCTCGTCGACCTGCAACAGCGCCTCAATACCCTGCAAGGCGAAACCCCGCTGATCCTGCCGACCGTGGACTATCAGTCGGTGGCTTGCGTGGTGGCCGACTGGACCGGCATTCCGCTGGGCCGCATGGCCCGCAACGAACTGGAAACCGTGCTCAGCCTCGACCGGCACCTGCAAAAACGCATCATCGGCCAGGACCATGCACTGCGGATGATCGCCAGGCGCATCCAGACCTCCCGTGCCGGCCTCGACAACCCGAGCAAGCCAATCGGCGTGTTCATGCTCGCCGGTACCTCCGGCGTGGGCAAGACCGAAACCGCCCTGGCCCTGGCCGAAGCCATGTATGGCGGCGAACAGAACCTCATCACCATCAACATGAGCGAGTTCCAGGAAGCCCACACCGTCTCCACCTTGAAAGGCGCCCCGCCCGGCTATATCGGCTATGGCGAAGGCGGCGTGCTGACCGAAGCGGTGCGGCGCAAACCCTACAGCGTGGTGCTGCTGGACGAGGTGGAAAAAGCCCACCCGGACGTGCATGAAATCTTCTTCCAGGTCTTCGACAAGGGCGTGATGGAAGACGGCGAAGGCCGGGTGATCGACTTCAAGAACACCCTGATCCTGCTCACCACCAACGCCGGCACCGACCTGATCGCGCACCTGTGCAAAAACCCCGGCCACGTGCCCGATCCGCAGGAGATCGCCAAGGCACTGCGCCAACCGTTGCTGGAAATCTTCCCGCCGGCACTGCTTGGGCGCCTGGTGACCATTCCCTACTACCCGCTCAGCGACAGCATGCTCAAGGCAATCACCGGCCTGCAACTGGGCCGCATCAAGCAGCGTGTGGAGAACACCCACAAGGTCGCCTTCGATTTCGACGACGCGGTGATCGACCTGATCGTCTCGCGTTGCACCGAGACCGAAAGTGGTGGCCGGATGATCGACACCCTCCTGACCAACAGCCTGTTGCCGGACATGAGCCGCGAATTCCTCACGCGCATGCTCGAAGGCAAGGCCTTGGCGGGAGTGCGGATCAGCGAGCGCAACAACGAACTGCATTACCAGTTCAGCGAGACCGTTGCCTGAACCGAACCCCTTTGTGGCGAGCAAGCCAGACCGAACCCCACAGAATCCAGAGATAGCCGATGCCATTCACCCAAGCCACCCGCCTGGCCCAAGTCCACAGCCCGCTCGGACCGGACGTGCTGTTGCTCAAGGAATTCGGCGGCGGCGATGAACTCGGGCAACTGTTCGACTACCAACTGCACCTGACCTCCAACGACGGCGCTATTGACCTGAACCGGCTACTGGGCAAGTCCATGAGCTTGTCGCTGCAGATCCAGGGTGGCCTGCGCTACTTTCACGGCATCGTCGCACGGTGCAGCCAGAACGTCAGCCAGGGCCAGTTCGCCAGCTATTCGGTGACCCTGCGACCCTGGCTCTGGCTACTGACCCGGACCTCCGACTGCCGGATCTTCCAGCACCAGAGCATCCCGCAGATCATCAAACAGGTGTTCCGCGACCTCGGCTTTTCCGACTTCGAAGACCTCCTCAGCCAGCCCTACCGCGAGTGGGAATACTGCGTGCAGTACCGCGAGAACAGCTTCGATTTCGTCAGCCGGCTGATGGAACAGGAAGGCATCTACTATTACTTCCGCCATGAAAAGGATCGGCACGTGCTGGTCCTGGCCGACGCCTATGGCGCGCATCATCCGGCGCCGGGCTACGAGTCGCTGCCCTACTACCCGCCGGACGGCCAGCACCGCGAGCGCGACCACCTCAACGATTGGCATCTGGCCCAGGAAGTCCAACCTGGCTCCCTGGAACTCAACGACTATGACTTCCAGCGCCCCAGCGCGCGGATCGGCGTGCGCTCGGCCACGCCGCGCCCGCACACCGCCGCCGACTACCCGCTCTACGACTACCCCGGCAGCTATGTGCAAAGCCAGGACGGCGAGCATTATGCCCGTACCCGCATCGAAGCCTTCCAGAGCCTGCATGAGCGCGTCCAGCTCGACGGCAATGCCCGTGGCGTCGGTGCCGGGCACCTGTTCAGCCTGACCGGCTTCGGTCGCCAGGACCAGAACCGCGAATACCTGATCGTCGCCGCCCGCTACCAGATGACCCAGGAAAGCCTGGAGTCCGGCGCCGCCGCGACTGGCGCACAGTTCGAAAGCAACCTGACCTGCATCGACGCGCAGCAGAGCTTCCGGCCGCTGGCGAACACCACGCGGCCCATCGTCAACGGCCCGCAGACCGCCGTGGTGGTCGGTCCCGCCAGCGAGGAGATCTGGACCGACCAGTTCGGCCGGGTCAAGGTGCACTTCCACTGGGACCGTCACGACCAGTCTAACGAAAACAGCTCCTGTTGGATTCGTGTGTCACAGGCCTGGGCTGGCAAGAACTGGGGCTCGATGCAGATACCGCGAATCGGCCAGGAAGTCATCGTCAGCTTCCTCGAAGGCGACCCCGACCGGCCCATCATCACTGGCCGGGTCTACAACGCCGAACAGACGGTGCCCTACAACCTGCCCGCCAATGCCACCCAGAGCGGCATGAAAAGCCGTTCGAGCAAGGGTGGCACGCCGGCCAATTTCAACGAAATCCGCATGGAAGACAAGAAGGGCGCCGAGCAGTTGTATATCCATGCCGAGCGCAACCAGGACATCGTGGTCGAGGTCGATGAAAGCCATTCGGTGGGCCATGACCGCAATAAGAACATCGGCAATGACGAGGTGGCGACCGTTGGTAATGATCGCCACTTCGCAATCAAGCATGACGACAGACTCCTGGTCGGTTGCAGCAAGACCGACGCCATCAGCAAAAGCTACTTGATCGAAGTCGGTGAAAACCTGCGCCTGGTCTGCGGCAAAAGCGTGCTGGAGCTCAATGTCACCGGGGAAATCAACCTGACGGGGGTAAAGATCAATGTCTATTCCGAAGCCGATTCGCAAATCAATACCGGAGGCAAGCTGAAAATGAATATCGGCGGCAAAGCGGGTACGACCCCGATGGGCCAAGGGCTCAAAAGCACCATCGACGCCAACGTCGATTTCATGTTTCCCCAACCAAACCCTGAGCAATAGGGAGTACCGCGTTCCATGACTTATCGACTCAACGAAGTGCAATTGGCCCTGCCTGGCCAAGAGGTGCAGGACGCATCGATCAACATATTGAAGTTCGCCGACCTGGGCACTTCGCTGATCGTTAGCCGTGCACTGCTTGGCGAAGGGGAAACCTTGCAGAGCAACTTTGAAGCGCAGTTGAAGAAGCTCCAAGAGCAGGTCGGGGAACTGTGCTACCAGGCGCCTCGGCCTGTACGGGTCGGCGCGGACCGGGACGTGACGGCCCTGGAGGTGCGGAGCCAGTTCAACAAGGGCGCCGAATGTATTTATCAATATCAACTGGGGCTGCTGCTGCCAGGCAGCCGCCAATTGCTCGCCCTGAGTTATGTCAAGACGCAACCCATGGGCGATAGCGACAACGCTTATTGGGCGAACTTGAAAGACTCGCTGATCCTCAACCACCAGCCTTGAAGCACTTCTATGTCTGAGTCTGATACCTATTCGGCCGCCCGCGAAGGCGATGCCCTGCTGCACACCGCGCCGATGGCCGACGTTCTGGGCGGCGTGCTGGAAATCGCCGCCTCTGTCGCGTTCGGCACACTGGCCACCACGGCGGTTGTCGCGGCAACGGGCCTTACCGTCGCCACCGGTGGGCTGGGCTGCCTCGTACTCGGGAGTGCGGTGGGCATTGCGGTCGGCGTCGGCATGAACCAGACCGGCACCGACGAGGAGGTGAAGCAGTTCTGCGACTGGCTAAGCAATGCGCTGTTTCCGCCCACGGTCCAGGCTTATATCACCACCGGCTCGCCCGACACCTTTATCAACGGCAA
>NZ_CP014135.1:595789-974888 GCF_001543125.1 Pseudomonas agarici
CATCGCCGATGGTAGTGTGGGGCTTCCCCATGTGAGAGTAGGTCATCGTCAAGATTGAATTCCGAAACCCCTATCTGCTCAGCAGGTAGGGGTTTTGTTTTTTTGCGCGAAATGCACCTGTCGTGCCCCGATAAATTTGCGCAGTTATTTTCGGGCTAGACCACTAGAATAGGCGCTATCTTTTACAGAGCCTGAGCCTCTATTTATGCTGGATCCGGTTGACACTACCCAAGTGTCGAAGTTGCCTCTGAACGAGCTGGTGGCTTGTCATGAGTGTGATCTGCTGATGCGCAAGCCCCAGCTCGGCTTGGGTGAAAAAGCCCAATGCCCGCGCTGTGGTTATGAGCTGTACGCCCACCGCCACAATGTCGTCGAGCGCAGCCTGGCCTTGGTGATCGCGGCCCTGTTGCTGTATGTTCCCGCGAACTTTTTGCCGATCATGCAACTCAATCTTCTGGGACGTTCTTCCGAAGATACGGTATGGAGCGGTGTGTTAGGCCTGCATGACACCGGCATGACCGGCATCGCCGTCGTGGTGTTCCTGTGCAGCATGGGCATTCCGTTGCTCAAATTGCTGTGCCAACTGGCGGTGCTGTTGAGCATCCGCTGGGATATCGGACGCAGCTACGGCCTGCTGCTGTATCGCGTTTATCACCACCTGCGTGATTGGGGGATGCTTGAGGTCTATCTCATGGGCGTTCTGGTCGCCATCGTCAAGCTGGCGGACCTCGCAGAGTTGAGCCTCGGCGTCGGTCTGGCCTGTTTTGTCAGCCTGTTGTTGGTCCAGGTGCTGCTGGAGGTGATGATGTCACCCCACCAGATCTGGCAAGCGTTGTCGGGAGAGGATGAACATGCGGGCGATTGATGCGGGCATCCTGATCTGCACGGAGTGCCATGAACTGAACCGGCAGGAGCCCGACGCCAACGAGCAGGTCTGCAGCCGTTGTGGCGCACGGATACACCCGCGTCGGCCGAACAGCCTGATACGCACCTGGGCACTGCTGTTGACCTCGGCCATTCTCTACATTCCGGCCAACGTCCTGCCGATCATGACCGTCAATTCCCTGGGCAAGGGCGGCGCCGATACGATCATGTCCGGTGTCGTCACCCTGGTGCAGCACGGTATGTTCCCGATTGCCGCCGTGGTGTTTGTCGCCAGTATTCTGGTGCCGACGTTCAAACTGGTGGGCATTGCCCTGCTATTGTTTTCGGTACAGCGCCATCAGCCGCTGTCGGCCCGGCAGCGGATCATTATGTACCGTTTCATCGAATTCATTGGCCGTTGGTCAATGTTGGATATCTTTGTGATCGCTATCCTGGTGGCGGTCGTGAACTTTGGAAGAATAGCCAGCGTCGAGGCCAATCTCGGCGCAGTGGCTTTTGCCAGTGTGGTGGTGTTGACGATGCTTGCCGCAGTAACTTTTGATCCCCGACTGATTTGGGACAACACGGAGTCGGACGACGACCATGAGTGATTTGCCAAAAGCCAAAACCCGCCCGGCCTCGAACTGGTCGGCCATCTGGGTCCTGCCGCTGATTGCCCTGATCATTGGCGGCTGGCTGGGCTGGCGGGCCTATAACCAGACCGGTATCGAAATCCAGGTACGTTTCGAGAGCGGCGAGGGTATCCAGGCCAACAAGACCGAAATCGTCTACAAGGGCATGTCGATCGGTAAGGTCAAGGCGCTGACCCTGGACACCGAAGGCAGCACCCAAGGGGTAATCGCTACCGTCGAGATGAACAAGGACGTCGAATCGTCCCTGCGTACCAATACCCGCTTCTGGCTGGTCAAGCCGAGTGTCACGCTGGCCGGTATCACGGGCCTGGAAACCCTGGTTTCCGGCAACTATATCGCGATCAACCCCGGTGATGGCGAGCCCTCGCGCAAGTTCAAGGCGCTGTCCCAGGAACCGCCGCTGTCGGACCTCAAGCCTGGATTGCACATCACCATCAAGGCTGACCGACTGGGCTCCCTGAATCGTGGCAGCCCGGTGTTCTACAAGCAGATCCAGGTCGGCCAGATCAAGAGCTTTGCACTGTCTCCCGATCAGAACATGGTCGAGCTCAAGGTCTTCATCGAGCCGACTTATGCCAACCTGGTGCGCAAACACACGCGCTTCTGGAATGCCAGTGGCATCAGCATCGATGCCAACCTGTCCGGTGTAAAGGTGCGTAGCGAATCGCTGGCCAGTATCGTTGCCGGTGGTATCGCCTTCGCCACGCCGGAGAACCGCAAGGACAGCCCACCCACCGACCCGAGCCTGCCGTTCCGTCTCTATGAGGACTTCGATGCCGCCCAAGCCGGGATCCGCGTGAAAGTCAAACTCAGCGACTTCGAAGGCCTGCAGGCTGGGCGTACCCCGGTCATGTACAAAGGGATCGAGGTAGGTAGCCTGAAAGCCTTGAAGATCGACCCCGACCTGACCAGCGCCAATGCCGAGCTGACCCTCGATCCCCTGGCCGAGGACTATCTGGTGGAAGGTACCCAGTTCTGGGTGGTCAAGCCGTCGATCTCCCTGGCGGGCATCACCGGTCTGGAGGCCCTGGTCAAAGGCAACTACATTGCTATTCGCCCTGGGGACAAGGGCAACCATCCACAGCGGGAGTTCGAGGCCCGGAGCAAGGCGCCGCCGCTGGACCTGCGCTCCCCCGGCCTGCACCTGGTGTTGTTCACCGACAGTCTCAGCTCCCTGGCGGTGGGCAGCCCGATCCTCTACAAGCAGGTCAAGGTGGGTTCGGTGCAGAGCTACCAGTTCTCCCGTGATCGTAAGCGGGTGGTCATCGGCGTGCATATCGAGAAAGAGTACGAGGGCCTGGTCAACGCCTCGAGCCGGTTCTGGAACGTCAGCGGCATCACCCTGAGCGGTGGACTGACCGGCGGTATTCAGGTGAAAAGCGAGTCGCTGCAAACCCTGATCGCCGGTGGTATTGCTTTCGAGACGCCGCAGGAGAAGGCGCCGCTGAAGAGGCGCATTCCACGTTTCCGGCTGTTCGCCAACCACGACGATGCCCAGCAGCAAGGCACTCCGATTACGATCCGGGTCGATCGTGCCGACGGCCTGCGTAGTGGCACGCCGATCCGCTTCAAGGGGCTGGAGGTGGGTAAGGTCGAAAACGTCGAGCTGAGCGAAGATTTGCAGTCGGTGTTGCTGTCGGCCAGAATTACCGAAGTGCCAGATAAGATCGCCCGGGCCGGTAGCCAGTTCTGGGTGGTCAAGCCGGAACTGGGACTGATCAAGACCGCCAATCTCGAAACCCTGGTGAGCGGGCAATACATTGAAGTGCAGCCGGCGCTCGGCAAGCAGGGCCCGCGCAAGGATTTCGTCGCGCTTAAGCAGGCTCCGGATACCGTGACCGCGCAAGCCGGCCTGAGCCTGACGTTGAGTGCCGCCCGTCGTGGCTCATTGAAGGAGGGCGTGCCGGTGACCTACCGCGAAGTGGTCGTGGGTAAGGTCACGGGGTACGAGCTAGGCGCCACCGCCGATCGGGTGTTGATCCATATCCTGATCGAACCGCGTTATGCGCCGCTGGTACGCACGGGCAGCCGGTTCTGGAGCACCAGTGGGTTTGGTGCCGACTTCGGCTTGTTCAAGGGTGTAACGATACGTACCGAGTCGCTGGAGACGCTGATCCAGGGCGGGGTTGCCTTTGCGACGCCGGATGGCGAGCGGATGGGGAGCGCGGCGCGGCCGCAGCAAACCTTCGCATTGTTCGACAAGTTCGAGGACGAGTGGCTGACCTGGGCGCCGAAGATCCCCTTGGGCAAATAACTGAGACTAAACAAGAAGGCCGCGAGCAATGATCGCGGCCTTCTTGTTTACCGCCTTGGGAATCAGACCTCGTCCAGTTCCGGTTCCGCCGCTTCGCGGTGCTGCGTTGCCTGCACGGAGTCGTGGCGACGGATGTACTTCCAGTCCGCCTCGTCGATATAGATCCCGTTCGGTCCGCTGCCGCCTTCCAGGTCGATGGCGACATGGGCCGAGACCTGCGGCTTCACGCTCGCCAGGATCGGCACGAAGCCCAATTGCAGGCTGGTTTCCAGCAGCGCCGCCTGGTTCTTCTCGTCGATGTCCGCTGCCTCGTCGAGGTAGTACGGCAAACGCACGCGTCCGGCTTGGTCGCGGTCCATCAGGTGCAGCAACAGGTACATGTTGGTCAGCGCCTTGATGGTCATGGTGGTGCCGTTGGACGCGGCCCCGTCGATATCGGTGTGAATCACCGGCTGGCCATGCACTTTGGTGATCTCGAACGCCAACTCGAACAGATCCTTCAAACCCAACTGGTTGTGGTTGGCCGCCACCAGCCGTGCCAGATACTCCTTGGCCTCTTCGTTCTTGTTGTCCTGCTCGGCGCTCTGACTCAGGTCGAACACCGACAGCGTCTCGCCCTCTTCGTACTGGCCGGCGCTGTGGATGATCTGGTCGATATGCTTGAGCGCTTCCTTGTTCGGTGCCAGGACGATGCGGAAACTTTGCAGGTTGGAGACCTGGCGCTTGTTGATCTCGCGGTTGAACAACGCCAACTGGTGTTCGAGGCTGTCGTAGTCACTGCGGATGTTGCGCAGGGTCCGGGCGATATCGGTCACCGCCGCACGGCGTGCCTTGCCCAGGGTCAGCGCCTCGTCGGTGCGATGGTCATAAGCGTTGATCAACAATTGCAGGCGCCGTTCGACATCGTCCTCGCTGTCGAACTTCGCCACACCCTTGAGACGGACCTGGGCATACAACGCTTCAATCTGCCCGTCGACCCGCTGCAAGCCCTGCCAACTGTCCTGATAGTCGTTGAGCAATGGCAACAGGTTGTCCATGGAGTCGTCGACCGGGTCCATGAACGGCGTACCGAAGGGCAGGTCCGCTGGCAGTAACTGGCGCCGCCGCAGGGCGTCGTCGAGAGTACGTTGCTTGGCTTCCATGTCGCCGATCTGCCGACCGACCAGTTGCAGTTTTGCCGAGAGTTGCTGGACGCGCTCGGTAAAGGCGTCGCTGGAGCGCTTCAGTTCGTCCTGGGCGGCTTCCATCTGGGCCAGTTGTTCCAGTTTGTCGCCTTCCTCGGCGCCTAGGGTTTGGGCGCGCCGGAAGTCTTCCAGGGCCTTTTGTGCATCCAGTACCTGCTGATACAGCGCTTCGGTCTGGGTCTTGCTCGCAGCCCGGTCGGCCGCCACGGCCTGTTGGGTCTTCAGTTGCTTGAGTTCTTTGTCCAGACGCTCCTTCTGGTCGCGCAGGGCGGCGCGATCGGCCAGGGCCTGGAGTGCTGGCGGCTCGATATGGGACACATCGATGGACAGGCCTGGCACTTCGAAGCGCTCGCCCTTGAAACCGTCGAGGATCAGCTCCATCGACTTGACCCACTCGCCGTCGTCATCCAACGCAATGCCATGCTCACCCAGCGGTAGGCTGAACAGCGCGCTATTGAACAAACGCATCAGGCGCTCGACGTCCTGCTGCGAGAACTCTTCGCGCAGGCGTGCGTAGCTGTTGTTGTCCGCATGGTCGAGCTGCTGCTTGACCGATTTCAGACGCTTTTCCAGGTCGCGCAGGCGCTCTTCCAGGTCTTCGGCGCTGAACTGTCGGGACTGGGCCAAGGCGCCGGCCAGCTCGTCGTGGGCATCCTTGGCGGCCAACAGTTGCTGTTCCAGAACCTTTACGTCGTCGACCAGGGCAAAGCGATGTTTGAGCACCGACAACTCGCCGAGCCAGCGCTGGATGCCGCTGATTTCCCGCTCCAGGCGCATCAGTTCCTGGGTGCTGCCGCGCTGGTCGTTCTGCAGCGCGTCCTGCTCGTTGCGGTAATGCTCGGACTGGATCAGCAGTTCTTCCTTGCGGGCGCTGGCGTAGTCCGACCAGGTGCCCAGCAACGAGTCGAGCAATGGCGAGATCCGGTGCAGCTTGCCACGCAAGACATCACGCGAGCGCACGCCGGCAGCGAGGGCCTCGACCAGCGGGCCGGCGGCCACCAGCGCGTTGTAGTCTTGTTCCATGCGCCGTACATCGCGAAAAGCTTCTTCGCAGGCGGCGATATAGTCGACGCTGCCGGAGCGCAGGCTGTGCTCGAAGGCGTCGAGGAACAGTTGCTTGAGCTTAGCGGCGGTGATTTCACGCATGTGCAGCAGGTTGATGAACAACGCGCGGAAGGTCTTCAGACTTTGTTCGCTGGTGGAGCGCAGCGGGATCAGGGTCAGGTCCAGCGGGATTGACGTGTGTCCGCCGACCAGCAGGCGGCGCAGTTCGTCGGGCTTGAGTTCGTAGGCTTTCAGGCCGTTGCGCTCAAGATTGTTGAACAGCTCTTTCTGGCGCAGGCAAGTCTCGTCTTTCTGGTAGTGGGCCAGATCCAGTTGTCCGGCGTAGGCGAAGAACTGGTGACCGAAACCGCCGCCCGGACCGCGTCCGACCACGCCGATCACGTGTGGGCCATGGGGCAGGGCGACTTCGACGAGGATATAGCTGGTGTCGCTGGCGAAATAGAAGCGGCGCGATTGTTCCAGACTGTACTTGCCGAAGCTCATGTCCGACATGCGCGCCAGGATCGGGAACTGCAAGGCGTTGATCGAGGCCGATTTGCCCAGGTTGTTCGCTCCGTAGACCGACAGCGGATGTTCCAGCGGGAACAGCCCAAGGCTGTAGCCGGCGGTGTTCAACAGGGCGAAGCGGCGAATACCGTAGCGTTCCTGGCTCATGCGTCCATCTCCTGTTGTTCGGCGGCGATGGCGCGGGCCAGCGCCGCCTCTTCACTTTCTTCTTGCGGTTCGACGAATTCACTGAGGTCCAGCGGATCATCGGTTTCGAGTAACTTCTCGTCGCTGTCGTCATCCACCAATGCTGGCGTCGGCAGCGGTAGCACGCTGTGCAAGCTGGCGGCCATGTCGCGGTCTTGTTGGACCGACAGGCAGACATCGAGAAAACGGTGCATCGGTGGCAGGAAGCGGTACAGGCCGGGTTCTTCGAGGGCGAAACCGAGCTGGGTCATGCGGCGCATGATCTTTTCCTCCAACTCGTCCTGGGTGGTGACTTCGGCCTGGACGAACAGGTCGCGGTATTTATCCAGGAGCGACGGCAGCTCGTCACGGCCCAGGCTGCCGCCGTCGAGCACGGCGATCGGGTCGCGGCCCTGGTCGGCCAGGTGCTCCACCAGGATAAAGGTGAACAACGCCAGGCGCTGCGCGGTCTTGTTCACCTGCGCGGCGGCGTTGTCCGGGACGAAGTAATAGAAACCGCGGGTATCGCAAACCAGCTCGAAGCCCAGGGCCTTGAACAGCGTGCGGTACTGGTCCTGGAAGTTCGATAACTGGGCGTACAGCTCCGGGTCGCGGCGGCTGACGTGATAACCCTTGAACAGCTCGCGAAAGATCGGTGCCAGTTGGGACAGCTCGGAAAGATCAAGATGCATGAGGTGTGCTCGCGAAATTCTCGGCGGTTTCTTCAACGCGCGCGAGCAGGGCGAAGGAGCGTAGGCTGACCTGATGCTCCTGTGTGTGGTAGTCACGGCGTTCGAGGCGTTGGCGCTGGAAACGCTTTTCTCGCGACAGGCGCGAGAACCAGTACAGCAATTCGTCGGTGGCGCCGTCCGGTTCCTGTTCCAGCAGCCAGCTCATCAGGTCCGGCATCGGCAGGGCGTCGGTGCAGCGTTCGAGCATCTCCTTGACCGTGCGCGGTGCCCGTGACGACTCGCCACCCTTGGTGGACTTGTGCGCCTTGGGAAAGCGCGACGGCTTGGCTTCGAAGCGCGCCAGGGCGTAGACATAGGCCTCGACCTGCCCGGAGCTACCGAGAAAGGTACTCTGTGGGCGGGTGAACATCGGCATGGCCGCTTGCGGCACGGCGTCCAGGCCCTTGCGGCGGATCACCGACAGCGCCAGGGCCGCGCCACGGGTCACGGCATTGTGTCGGCGCGCTTCTTCGCGTAACGGCAGCAACAGTTCGCGAGCGTGACGCAGGGTCAACTGGGCGCTGGTCTGCATCTCCAGGATCCGCGCGTGGGTGCGCAGCAGCCTATCATCGTCCACCAGGTGGCCGAGACGCTGTTGTTCGCTGAGCATGCGTAGTAGCACATGCTCGACCTTGCGCACCCCTTGTTCGAAGGCGCCGTCGGCGTTCACCAATTGGATCATCGGCTCGACGTATTCGTCCCAGGTCGCCAGGACCTCGGCATAGCGCTGGCGCAGCGGGATCTGCCGGTCGCTGGTCTTGGCCCGCTCGGCGACGGCCACTAGAGCCTGTTCGTCGTTGGCGAGCTTCTTCAAGACGTCACGCACGCGCATGTCGAGCAAACGCAGTTGGCGGGCCAGGTCGTTGCCGTCGCGGATATCGAAGGCATCCTGGATATACCCGGCCAGGCGTTCGAGATGGCGCAGGTAGGCTTCGATTTCCAGGCACAGGCCCAGGCGATGCTCGCGCCGCAGATAGGCCAGGAAGTCATGGATCTGTGCGTTCAGCTCGAAACGGTTCGGGCTTTTCGCGACCGGTACCAGGATGTCGAGGCGAATCCACACGTCCAGCAGACTGGTGATGTCCTGGGGCGTGCTGTCCAGTTGCTGGGCGGCCAATTGTTGACGCAGCTCGCCGAGGCTCAGGGTGCCTTGGTCGAAGTGTTCGCACAGAGGCTCCAGAAGGGCCCAGTGCTCGGCGAGGGCGCGCAAGACGCGCTTGGGTTCGATCATGGGAGAGGCCGGCTGGTTGGCAAATTAAAAGGAGCGATTGTACTGCATGACGCGCCTGATTTATCCCCAAGTGATCAGAGGGTGGGTGGTGTTGCGATCAACCACGGGCGATCTTCGCCGAAGAACGGTAGAATCCCTGTCCTCAACTTATCCACAGATGGCTGACCTTTGCTAATCGAGTCCCGCCGCCGCGCTTATCTGACTGCCATGCAGGTGGTCCATTGGCTGCCGCGCACCGAACTGCCGTTCGCCGCGCCGTCGCGTCCTGAGCTGTTCGTCGAGCCGCCGCCGTTGGTCGAGACGCCGCCGACAGCGCCTCAGGCGCACAGCGTCGCTGAGCCTGTGGCCAAGTCGCTCGAGCGACCGAAAATCGAAATGCCACGTCCTGCGCCGATCAACCGTGCGCCAGGCCAGCCGGAGGTCGACACGCCAGAGGCGCCGGCACCGGCCAAGGTGACTCAGTTGCCGCCGCCGCGCTTCTCCCTGCAATTGCTGCGGGCCGGACGTTGCCTGCTGCTGGTGGAGCTGGTGACCGGCCAGGCGTTCCAGAGTCGCGATCCGTCCTATCTGTTGCTCAAGGACATGTTGCGCGCCGCCGGTCTGCCGGATGCCCCGCAGATCATTGGCGAGCCGGTGCATTGGCCATTGCTGGCCCGCGGCAACCTCGACCAGGGCCCCGACCGTGCCCGTGAATTTGTCCAGGGCTTTGTCCAGGCGCGCCTGGAGGAAGGCGAGTGCGCTTGCCTGTGGCTGATCGGCCTGCCGGCCATACGCTTTGCCGGGGAAGCCGACGCCGAATCGTACAACCGAGAGCTTCAGATCGAAGGGCTGGGTTCGGCCTTGGCGCTGCCCGGCCTGGAGTTATTAATGGAAGAGCCACAGCGTAAGGCTGATGTCTGGCAAGCCATGCGCCGGCTGATGGTGCGTTGGAACCGCGTTGATGAGTGATGCAATAAGCTTTCGCCTGGCCACCGAGGCGGATCTGGAGGCGATCCTGAAGGTCGAATATGCGGCGTTCAGTCATCCTTGGACCCGTGGGATTTTTCTCGATGCGCTGAAGTCTTATAAGGTCTGGCTGATGTTCGAGGGCGGTCAGCAGGTGGGGCACGGGGTGATCCAGGTCATCATCGATGAAGCGCATCTGCTCAATATTACCGTCAAGCCGCAAAGCCAGGGCCGTGGCCTGGGGTTGCGATTGCTCGAAGAGCTGATGAAGCAGGCCTATGAACTGGGCGCGCGGGAGTGTTTTCTGGAAGTTCGCGACAGCAACCAGACGGCGTATCGTCTGTATGAGCGCTACGGTTTCAATGAAGTCGGGCGTCGTCGCGACTACTACCCGGCAGCCGGTGGCCGTGAGGATGCGCTGGTCATGGCTGCTACCCTGGTCGATTGAGCCCGGTCGAAGGGTATTTGTCGCGATTGTGGACGTGACCTCGACCGTTGGTCGGTTGTCACAGCGGTGCATCATTTTCGAGGCCTTACAGCATGAACGAACTACAAGACCTGATTGATAACAACGAGCGCTGGGCCGCTGCGATCAAGGAAGAGGACCCGGAGTTCTTCGCCAAGCTGGCTCGCCAACAGACCCCCGAGTATCTCTGGATCGGCTGTTCCGACGCACGAGTACCGGCCAACGAAATCGTCGGCATGTTGCCGGGCGACCTGTTTGTCCACCGCAACGTAGCCAATGTGGTACTGCATACCGACCTCAATTGCCTGTCGGTAATCCAGTACGCAGTGGATGTGCTCAAGGTCAAGCATATCTTGGTCACCGGCCACTATGGTTGTGGCGGCGTGCGCGCGTCGATGCAGGACCGGCAACTGGGGCTGATCGACGGCTGGTTGCGTTCGATTCGCGACCTGTACTACGAGAACCGCGAAGTGCTTGCGCAGTTGCCGAGCGAGGAGGAACGGGTTGACCGCCTGTGCGAGTTGAACGTTATCCAGCAGGTGGCCAACGTCGGCCATACCACCATTGTCCAGAACGCCTGGCATCGTGGCCAGAGCCTGTCGATCCATGGTTGCATCTACGGCATCAAGGATGGACGCTGGAAGAGCCTGGATACCACCATCAGTGGGATTGAGCAGTTACCGCCCCAGTATCGCCTGCGGCCTGTCGACGCGCCCTGAGCCTGAATCAACCCTGTGGCAAGCCTGCTCGCCACAGGGGTCGGATCGGCCACTAGATGGGTGGCAGTGTGGTCAGCGGCGCCGGAGCCGGTGCTCGCAGTTGCTTGAGCTCGGTCTTGATCGAGGCGCTCGAGCATTTCTTCTGCGCGTCGGTTTCGCTCAGGTTGCGCACCGAGACATAAAACAGCTCACAGGTCTTTTCCTTGTGGGTCACCTGCCAGTTCTCGGTGCAGCTTTTGAGCAGGGTCGCTGGATCGCTGCTCGGCTTCTGGCCCATTCCGGCCTGCCAGCAGGCGGCACTCAGGTCCTGTCCCATGACCTTCAGGCCCGCCGCATCGGCCTTGGCCTGATCGCCACCATAGCTCGCCGGATCCGCTGCGTACCAGATGTAGCTCGGGTGATTGGAGCCCAGTACCGGTACCTTTACCCCTCCGCCCGGATTGATCTCGGCCAGACCGAGGACTGCGACCGTGACGCCATACTGCTGCTTGATCCAGTTACGTACCGGTGCTCCGAAGGCCACCATCGGTAGCGCGCTACCCTTGGCGGTCACACTGACTGCCTTGACCATGGTGGTCTGGTAATCGGTGAAATAGCCGTAGACCCCTTCCAGAGCACTGCCGGCGTTGGACGGCGCGGCAATCGGCGCGATGTCGACGATAGTTTGGTAAGCCGGCGTCTGCTCCGCGGGAATGCCGTTGTCGGTCAGCAGTTCGGCCCAGCGGTCGGTGGTTTTCGATTCCAGGTAGTCCTGGGCCTGGGTCAGCGAGTAATCCGGCGGGAAGTGCAGCAGCTCGACACTCTTGCGGTTATCCAGGGCCATGCCCAGCGGCAGGAACAGGTACCAGTTGTATTCCCATTTGCCATCGGCATTCAATTTCGAGGCGCCCTGATAGGCCAGGTCGCCGGCATCCAGCAGCGCCGCCAGCGGCTTGTCGTAGCCGTTCGGCACGCCACTGAAGTGAGCGTACAACTGACCGTTGTCACTCTTGACTGTCACTTTGGCGTTGTTGTAGCCGTCGCGTTGTACGCTCTGGTTCAAGTAGTGCTCGGCGGTCTGCTCCAGCGTCCAGTTGCGGTAGCAGATCACGTTGCAATTGTTGGGGTAGGCGAACAGTTGGGTGACCCGTTCGGTGCTGCCCAGCTTCAAGTCGACATCGGCGTGGGCGCTGGCCATGCCCAGGGTCAGGGCAGCGAGGGTGGACGACAGTACGGCGAGTTTCGACATGCTCAGATCCTTTTCAGCGTGAGCCCCCCATGATTGGGGTGAGTGTGCCGCTGCTCCCTGGCCGACCGGCATTGGCCTTCATCGGCGAGACCGACGGCGCTCGGCGTCAGGAACTGGCCGAGGGCATTGGGCATCCATCCATTCATGGGGTTACCCACGCCGGACGGCGGCGAAGCCGTAGCTGGTTTCCAGGTCAACGCTACGATCATTGCGGCGAAGTCTTTTTTTAACTGCAAAAAAGCTTAAGCAGAAGGGGGCCAGGGCAGGATATTACTGGATGGGGAAGGGGTAAAGAAAATGATAGCTAAAGGCTACTTTTCCCCGGTAAATAACACCCTTTGACGGTCGCCGTGGTGTCGGTGTCCCGGCTTTGGCGGATAAATCTTGTGGCGAACTCAAGTGGTGGGCACCTATTCGATTTTCTCCGACAACCGAGCCCTGGCAGCGGGATTTATCCGCGAAGAGGTCCTTGAGCAGCCTCGTGGATAACCGCTGCCCGGCAGTCAGATGATCAGGCGCTGAAGCGCAGGGCGTTGGTCAGGTCGCCCATCGGTGTTTGGCCTCGGGCGGTCATTGCGGCGTCCCGCTCCTTGATGCCATCGAGTTTCTCCAGTTGGAAGACCCGGGTAATCAGACGCAGGATCGAGGCGGTGTCATACACCGTATGATCCACCGTGCCTTTACGGGCGAACGGTGACACGACCAAGGCTGGAATCCGTGTCCCTGGGCCCCAGCGATCACCTTTGGGCGGTGCCACGTGGTCCCACCAGCCGCCGTTCTCGTCGACCGTGACGACCACCACCATGTTGTCCCATTGCGGGCTTTCGCGCAGCACTTTCAGTGTTCGCACGATATGCCGGTCACCGGCTGCCACGTCGGCATAACCGGCGTGCATGTTCAGGTTGCCCTGGGGCTTGTAGAAGGTCACCGCTGGCAGTTTGCCCGCCACCGCATCGGCGAGGAACTTGTTGGTAGTGGTCTCGTCGCCCAGGCCAGCATCACGCAGGCGCTTGGCACGCTCCTGCGGGTTTTCCGGGCCTTGGCGGCGGAAGTAGTTGAACGGTTGGTGGTGATACTGGAAGTTCGGGATCTTCGGAATGCCGCCCGAATCCTTGAACTGTTCCAGGGTCACCTGCCAGGCGCCGGCATACCAGGCCCAGTCGATGTTCTTCTTCGACAACTTGTCGCCGATATGCTCGTGGACCTGCGGTACTAGCACGGTCGGCAGGTCGGGCTTGGCGTAGTCCGGGCGCTCGAGGTCGCGGATCCAGGTTGGCCAGTACGGCGGCGCCATGGTGTTCACCGCATAACCATCGGGCGTCAGAGCGCTGGGACCAAATTGCGGTGGGCCGCTCATGGCGCTGGCCGGGGAGTTATCCAGCGGCATCAGGCGCGTATCGGTCGGATCGTCGCTCTGCAGCTTGGCGATCTGTGGTTTGGCTACCGAGTTGGCGGCGTCGGGGTAGAACGGCACCTTGGCGCTGATCAGGTACTGGTGGTTGAGGAACGAACCGCCAAAAGCGCCCTGGAAGAAGTTGTCACAGAGCACGAACTCCTTGGCCACGTCCCACAGTCGCAACGAATAACGGGTCTGGGCGTAGTGGCCCATGGTCAGGCCACCGGAGTCGGCCCAGGCGACGAAACGGTCGTTCTTGCCGCCGTTGATCTGCATCTGGTTCTGGTAGAACACGTGCCACAGATCGCGTGTCACCACACCCAGGGGCAGGTCTTCGCCGCTGGGTCCCTTGAGGGCGTAAGGCGCGTTAGGTAGGTTTTCCTGGTACTGGGTTCCCACCGGGTAGGTCACGCCGTCGAGGCTTTGCGGACCGACCTGGACTACGCCGCCCCAGGCGGGCGGTAAGGTTTGCAAGAGGCTGGCGTCGCGGTCGTATTGTTGATAGTCCGCAGGCTTGAGGGACGAAAGAGGTTTCTGGACACCCGGAAAGTCACCGAACAGATTGTTGAAGCTGCGATTCTCGGCGTAGATCACCACGACAGTCTTCACCTGGTCCCGTAGGGCCTTGTCCAGCGCCGCGCCTGACAGTTCCTCGGTCGGAGGCTGCTGGCCCGGTTCGCTCGGCGAGCCGCAGGCGCTTAGGGTCGCACCAACGCCCAACACGGCGACACCACCGAGGAAACGCCGGCGGCTGGTATCGGTGGGGGTATCGGTGTCTACGGTCTGCGACGGCTCGAGGTCTTTCTCGTCACTCATCCTGGGTTCCTGTTGGCTGGGTTGGACGTAACAAAATATTTCGCATCGCACGCTAGCAACGCAATGTGACAGAACGGCGATGGCCGTCCTGTCCACAGCCGGTCAGTATGCCGATTATCGAGGGGAGAGGGCAGTCCTGGCATTGTTGGACGCTTGTCTTTGAGGATAAGCGCACTCAACAAGCGGTCGTCATGCGCCTGGTGATCATGGGGAAGCCTCGACCAACGTTAATGATTCGATATGCCGAGTTTGCCGCCCATCACTCCCAAGTACCCTGGCGGAGGATGCACGGTATGCGTAATCGCATTGCCCATGGTTATTTCGATATCAATCTTGAGATCGTCTGGGAGGCGGTTCAACGCGCATACCGCCATTGTTGAAGTGCCTGGCGAATGAGTCTGAAGGTCCAGGTTGATCATTGCCGTTCGGGGCAGCAATGATCAGCCCTTCAGGACGTTTCAGTTAAGGCATCACCGGTCCGCTATAGGTCAGAGTCGTCCCCAGTGCCCAGAGTAGCAACAGCACCAGCGGCGCATGCACCAGCAACTGCACGAACGAGAAGCCGATCAGGTCCCGCGCCTTCAGCCCCAGCACACCCAGCAGCGGCAGCATGTAGAAGGGGTTGATCAGGTTCGGCAGGGCTTCGGCGGCGTTGTAGATTTGCACCGCCCAGCCCAGGTGGTACTTCAGTTCGTTGGCGACCTGCATCACATATGGCGCCTCGATGATCCATTTACCGCCGCCGGACGGGATGAAGAAACCGAGTACCGCCGAGTACACGCCCATCAGCAGGGCGTAGGTATCGTGGGAGGCGATCTGGGTGAAGAAGGTCGAGATGTGATGGGCCAGGGTCTGGGCGTCGACCCCCTTGACCGTGGTCATCAGCGCGGCAATCGAGCCGTACAGCGGGAACTGGATCAGTACCCCGGTGGTGGTCGGCACCGCCCGTGAGACCGCGTCGAGGAAACTGCGCGGCCGCCAGTGCAGCAGGGCGCCGACCATCAGGAACAGGAAGTTGTAGGTGTTCAGGCCCGAGATGGCGCTGATCGCCGGTTTGGTCGAGAACTCATGGAACAACCAGCCAGCGGCCAGCAGGGCCAGCAGGAGGGTCAACAGCGGACTGTGTTCCAACCATTCGCCGGGACGTGTGCGCGGGCTCAGTGGCGGCAGGTTGAAGCTCGGATCGACACCGCAAGCCTTGGCATCACGGGCCGAATTCGGACCAGGCGCGGTGGCATAGGCGACGGCCAGCGAGACCGCGATCAAGGCCAGCAATAGAGCCCCGGACTGCCAGAGAAAAATGGTCTGGGTAAACGGAATCACTCCGGTGATCGACAGGATCGACGGCGGCAGACTAGCAGGGTTGGCCTGCAACTGCGCGGCGGACGACGACAGGCCCAGGGCCCACACCGCTCCCAGGCCGAGATAGGCGGCGGCGCCAGCGGCGCGGTAGTCCATGCGCAGATCAGTACGGCGGGCGAGGGCACGCACCAGCAGACCGCCGAACACCAGCGACAAACCCCAGTTCAGCAGCGAGGCGACCATGGAAATCAAGGCCACCCAGGCCACGGCGGAGCGACCGTTTTTTGGCAGGCGGGCCAAGCGGTCGATCAGTTTCACCGCTGGTGGCGAACTGGCGACCACATAGCCGCCGATGACCACAAAGGCCATCTGCATGGTGAACGGGATCAGGCTCCAGAAACCGTCGCCGAAAGCCATGGCAGCATCGGTCGGCTTGGCGCCCATGGCCAGGGTGCCGAGGGCAACGATGATCACCGCCAGCGCGGCGAACACCCAGGAGTCGGGAAACCAGCGCTCGGCCCAGTTCGAGCAGCGCAGGGCAAAGCGGGCATAGCGGCTTTCATCAATGACTGCGGCCACGGAAACACCTCGTTTTTATGATTGTGAGGAGGTCGGTCGCTCCAGGCAGAAGCGACCGAAAACTGCGTCAGAATGCGGTAATTAGCGCTCGCTGCAAAGCCATATACGTTTCAGTATCGGTTGGTTTGAATTGTCAAAAAATGGAACCCAGTACGCGAATTTCTGCTAAAAAGTGACCCGCCGATGGCTGTGAGGTGTTGATCGCCAGCAATCGCACTCATCTGTGCTGGCCGCGAACCAGGGAAGACCTGGTTCGCTTGAGTGTTTTTTGTACAGTGTTGAGCCGCCGATGACGCAGCTCGCGAATACGGTATCCAGAGTCCTTTTATGACCGTTGATTGTTACCCGCCGAATCGCCGCTTTTCCCGGTCCGATTACCGGATCTTGGGCCTGGCGGCGCTGGGCGGGGCGCTGGAAATCTACGATTTCATCGTCTTCGTGTTTTTCGCCCTGATCCTCAGCCAGTTGTTCTTCCCGCCGCAAATGCCCGAGTGGCTGCGGCTGCTGCAAAGCTTCGGGATCTTTGTCACCGGTTACCTGGCCCGACCGCTGGGCGGAATCCTGATGGCGCACTTTGCCGACCGTCTGGGGCGCAAGCAGGTGTTCAGCCTGAGTATCCTGATGATGGCGTTGCCCTGCCTGTTGATCGGGGTGATGCCGACCTACGCCCAGATCGGTTACTGGGCGCCGCTGCTGCTCCTGTGCCTGCGCGTGCTGCAAGGCGCCGCTGTGGGCGGCGAGGTGCCCAGCGCCTGGGTCTTCGTGGCCGAGCACGCGCCGCCGGGACATCGCGGTTATGCCCTGGGTGTATTGCAAGCAGGGCTGACGTTCGGGTATCTGTTGGGCGCGCTGACGGCCACCTGGCTGGCGCGAGTCTACAGTCCGGAGCAAATTCTCGATTTTGCCTGGCGCTTTCCCTTTCTGCTCGGCGGTGTGTTCGGGGTGATCGGGGTGTGGTTACGACGCTGGCTCAGCGAGACCCCGGTATTCATGGCCTTGCAGGCCCGGCGCGAAGCAGGCGACGAACTGCCTTTGCGGGCGGTGTTGCGCGATCATCGCCGTTCGATTTTTCCAGCGATGCTACTGACTTGCGTGCTGACTTCGGCGGTGGTGGTACTGGTGGTGATTACTCCGACCGTCATGCAGAAGAGCTTTGGTATGAGCGCCGGAGAGACCTTTGCCCTGAGCAGTCTGGGCATTGTGTTCCTGAATATCGGGTGTGTGCTCGCCGGCCTGTTGGTGGACCGCATTGGCGCCTGGCGCGCGGTGCTGTTCTACAGCCTGTTGCTGCCGGCGGGGGTAGCGCTGTTGTATGCCTGCCTGATCAGCGGCGGCACTTGGATCAAGCTGGCCTATGCCCTGGCTGGGCTCGCTTGTGGCGTGGTGGGCGCGGTACCGTCGGTGATGGTCGGGTTGTTTCCCAGCCGGATCCGCGTGTCTGGCATTTCGTTTACCTACAATATTGCCTACGCGCTCTGGGCAAGCACCACACCGTTGCTGTTGATCGGCCTGATGCCCTGGAGCCTCTGGGTCTGCGTGGGATATAGCCTGGTGATGGGCACGGTTGGGGGGCTGACGGCGCTGTTTTTTGGCGGGCGAATTGTCATAAGTGCCGATTCGCAGGCCTGCATCGGGCACTGAGCGTCATCCACGAGAGTCCGATTTTTTGAAACGATGACCGTTCTGCCATTCTGAACAGGACAACGCAGGGAATAGCGGCGTCGACTCAGGCATTTTCTCGCAAGAGGCATTGCTACATTTGGCTTGGAGTGATCGTGAATGAGAACCATCGCACACAAAGTCAAACGCTATCGAAAGAGTTTTTCTGGGTTTCCCGCGAGTATGTTGAGAAGCACCATTTTTTATCTGGTGTTGACCCAACTGATACTAACGTTGGGTGCGGTGCTTTTGTATCTGTTCTTCAGTATTTATCAGCATTCCGACCTTTATCACTTACTCCCGTTGTGGGTATTGCTGTTAGAGGTTTTTCTCATGTTCGGATTTATACAGCTGCGTTTCGATCTCGATCGTAAACGCCTTGAACGACTCAATCCTGAGCTTTGCCGGGTCGCTTTCAGGAAAGCCTATTCACTTTTGGAGCGAGAGAAAGTTCGGCGCATCGAGATGCTATTTGGTCCTCGCCTCGACCTTCGTGATCTTGCCAGGGAGCTGATTGATGAATGGGAGTGGCGTCGAAGCATTCAAATACGAGCGGGGCAACCGGCGGAACGCAGGGCCAGGAATTTTTTCGGCCTGCCTTCCGCGGGCAACTTTGCGACCTACCTGGCTGGGCTGATTGCCGTTTTGGCCGCAGTGGTAGTGACCTTGATCGACAAGGTTGAGTTTTATCAGGCACTCCCGGAGATGGGAGAGAATTTTCTGAACATATTTGTCCTGCTAACTACTGCGATTGTCTTGCCTATTGCCGCCAGTGTTTATCCATTGGCAGCAATTTTAGGTGGGGCCAAGGTCGCCGCTAACAATTTATTGGAAGCGCTTGATGATGATTACTTGAGCGATACTCGTTTCTATGGATTTATCAAGGAACTCCTTGAACTCGAGGAGCGTAAGGAAAAGCAGCTGCTGATGAAAACAACAGGTCGTCTCTACTGGTGCATGCGCGCCGGCATGGCCCCTATAGGGCAAGTCTCTAAAGTCATGCGCAATGCCCGCCGTTCGGTGCGGATAGAGAAGTTGAGACGCGCCGGGTTATGCAGGGCAAGAGCATAAACGGCTGGGCGCTTTCGATGGGACTATAATCATGGGTTAACGGGCAGCGGCTTCGCTGCCTGTCGACGACCAGACGAAATGGAGTCCGCCTCATGAACGAGAAAACCTGCGACTGCCCGCATTGCAACTGCAAAGTGGGCAACAATCCCATCGTCAGTGCTGGAAAGTCCTATTGCTGCCAGGCCTGTGCTGATCACCATCGTAACGGCGAGCCGTGCGCCTCGACGGCTGACGGCTGCCAGTGCTCAAAGGCCGCGCACGATTGAGCGTGTGTCTGCCCTCCGGCAACGGTTGTCGCAGGGTGCTGGAGTAACGGTCATGCCTCGGTTTGCTCACTACCCCATCAATAGCCGGGGGCGGGATTTCGCCGTTGGCGATATTCATGGTCATTTCAATCGCTTGCAGGCAGCGCTGGATCGGCTCGGGTTCAATCCGGAGGATGACCGCCTGTTCAGCGTCGGTGACCTGGTCGACCGGGGGCCTCAGAGCGAGCTGGCCCTGGAATGGTTGGGGCGTTCCTGGTTCGCGGCGGTGCAGGGCAATCACGAGGCGTTGGCGATCCGGCATGTCGAGGGCGGGTTCCTGGACTACGACATGTATCGCGCCAGTGGTGGTGGTTGGTTTCTCGATAGCGGCGCGCAGCGACAGCGATTGTTCGCCGCGCGCTTTGCGCAAATGCCAATTGCCCTGGAAGTCGAGACCCGGCTCGGCCTGGTAGGGGTGGTGCATGCCGATTGTCCTTTCGCCTCCTGGAGTGCCTTGCGTGACTATCTGCTGGGCGGCTCCCAGGTGCGGATAACCGTCGAAGAGGTTTGCCAATGGTCACGCACGCGGCTGAAAAACCATGACGTCAGCGGCATCCGCAAGGTGCGGGCTGTGATGGTCGGGCATACCCCGCAGCGCCAGCCCACCGTATTGGGCAATGTCTATCATATCGATACGGCTGGCTGGGGCAGCGGTCATTTCACCTTGGTAGAGTTGGGCACCTTGAGCCTGGCGCGCCCTCAGGCCTGACGCCAGCTCACTGCCTCGATGCCGAACTTTTCGGCCATGGGCTTGCTGGTCTTCTTCACTCGTTCGCGCCCGAACCTGCCGATGCGGCCTACACCGGCATCGCAGCTTGCCCAATGCCAGGCTTCGGCATTATCCATATGTTCGGAACGAATGATGAAGGACTTAGGATTGCCGTGAAGGGTGTAATCGATAATAAAAAGTTTCGCTGTATTCATGGATCTAAAATTCCTCCCTGGTGTTCTAGAAATGATCCTTGAGCGTAGGAAAAATTCCGTCGAACAGCTAGATGGTGGGTTGTAACAAATGATTGAGCAGGTGAATCATGCGCCGGCCTTAGTCAGCCCTGCGTTACGGGTTGAGTGCCACGATGACATCGACTTCCACCGAGGCATTCTTCGGCAGTTGGAATACCCCAACCGAGGTTCGGGTGTGTACTCTGGCCTCGCCGAACACGTCATAGAGTACCTGCGAGGCACCATCGGCCACTTCGCTCTGTTGCGTGAAGTCCGAGGCGCTTTGCACATACACGTTGATGCGTAGGACTTTCTTAATCCGCCCCAGATCGCCTTCGAGCATTTGCCGCAGAATCGCCAGCGCACGCATGGTGCTGATCCGTGCTCCATGCCTGGCTTGTTCCAGGGTGGTTTGCGTGCCCACACGGCCTGTCACCATTATCGTATTGTCGACACGCGGGATCTGCCCACTGACATAGATCTCGAGATCGTTCTGTAGCGCCGGCACATAGTTGCCGCCGATCTTCATTTCACCGTCAAAGTTGTAACCGAGCTGCTCGGCGACTTGGAGAAATTGCGCATTTCTGGAGTGCGGCATCATTATCTTCCTGATGATCGAGGGGCCATGGCTTGAGGGGAGGTCAGTCAGGCGGCGCGAGATCTTATGTCCGCCGGATCCAGGAATACTGGAAGGCTTTTCTCTCGCCGGCCTCATGGGTTCGGCGCCGGTAGCTGTCAAACCTCGGTGACGAGCAATAGGTACAGTGCGAACTGACCTCGACCTGTGATTCTTCTATCCCTGCTGCCTGCAAGAGCAGCAACGCATAGGCCTGCAAGTCGAACCAGTAGCTGCCTGATTGTCTCGCTGCGGGAGGGGCGATGGCGGGAGATGAAACGGGTGCCGGCTGCTCTCGTCTCCAGGGCGCAACCGTTGTTTGCCAGAGATGCCCCTGGGCAGCCTGCAACTCGCCGACGAACCGCTCGCTGACTTCATAGCAGCACGCTTTGATCGATGGACCGATGGCGATGCGCAGCGCCTGCCGGGGAGTCTGCAACGCCTCGAAGCGCGTGATGGCGTGACCGATGATGCCGCCTTGCAGGCCCTTCCAGCCACCATGAATGGCCGCCACCCGCGAGCCGTCCGCCGCTGCCACCAACAATGGCAGGCAATCGGCGGTGATCACTGCAATCGGTCGTTTGCCATCGGTGTACACGGCATCGCCTTGCAGTGATCCCGCCGGCAGATTGTCCGGCGCCTCGATCAATCTCGCACCGTGAGTCTGTTGGCAGGTGAACACCTGGGCGGGTAGGCCCTCATTGCCCAGTGTCAGGAAACCGTGGCCAATACCCCGGATTTGACTGAGATTGTTGGCGTACTCACTCACGCTGGCTGCTCCATACGTCGTCCGAATCGCTTGCAGCATACCCGGATTGATCATTTTGGGGGTGCGCAATCGGCGCCCTGCGCATAGGCTGCACACAGAGGGAGGTGGCTCCCGCAAACACACTTTGGAAACGAGGCTGGATGATGGGCAAGTTGCGAGTCGGGATTATTTTCGGTGGGCTGGGTGCTGAGCATGAGGTGTCGCTGCAATCGGCAAAGAACGTGGTCGATGCGCTGGATCGCGAGCGCTTCGAACCGATCCTGATCGGCATCGACAAACAAGGCGGTTGGCATCTCAACGACAGCTCCAACTACCTGATCAATGCACAGAACCCCGCGTTGATTGCCCTTAATCGATCCAATCGGGAGCTGGCGGTGGTGCCGGGCAAGGCCGGCGGGCAATTGGTCGAGACTAACAGCCAGGCCCTGCTGGAACAGGTCGATGTGATCTTCCCGATTGTCCACGGCACCCTCGGTGAAGACGGCTGCCTGCAAGGCCTGCTGCGCATGGCGGACCTGCCCTTTGTCGGCTCTGACGTGCTGGGTTCGGCGGTGTGCATGGACAAGGATGTCAGCAAGCGCCTACTGCGCGATGCCGGACTGGCGGTGACCCCTTTTATCACGGTGAACCGGGTAACAGCCGCGCGCGTAGACTTCGACACGGCGCGGGCGACGCTCGGTCTGCCGATGTTCGTCAAGCCGGCGAACCAGGGCTCCTCGGTGGGCGTGAGCCGGGTAGAAACCGCTGTGGAGTACCGAGAGGCGCTGGCACTGGCCTTGGGGTTCGATGAAAAGGTGTTGATCGAGTCGGCGGTCAGCGGCCGGGAAATCGAGTGCGCAATCCTTGGCAATGAGCGACCGCTGGCCAGTGGCTGCGGCGAGATCGTTGTGCGCAACGGCTTCTACTCTTACGACAGCAAATACATCGACGCCGATGCCGCCGAAGTGGTGGTGCCAGCGGCTATCAGCGAGGAGGCCTGCGAGCGTATCCGGGCCCAGGCAATCGAGGCATTCCAAGTGTTGGGGTGTTCTGGATTGGCGCGTGTCGATGTGTTCCTGACCGACAGCGGCGAAGTGTTGATCAACGAGGTCAATTCGCTACCGGGGTTCACCCGCATCAGCATGTACCCCAAACTGTGGCAGGCGGCCGGACTGAGCTATAGCGAGCTGGTAAGCCGGTTGATCGAGTTGGCGCTGGAACGCCATGAGACACGACGCGGATTGAAGCACTGTCGCTGAGCGTCCCGTTATCCGCTGACGCCCGAGTCGCTGCCAGGCCGAAACACCAGGTGCTCCACCTGCACTCGGCACGTTGGCTTACTCCCTCGATGTGTGTTTGGCTGGAAACGAAATAAACGCGGAGGACAAGTATTTCAGGTTGTTGAAGAGGGTCGACGACATGGAGTACGGACCTAATTATCAGCCAGGAATGGCGAAAGCTTGTGCCGCAGGCTTGAGCGTCTTTTGCCGACACTGCAGAGTGTATCGGTGGAGCAGGGCAGAGTAGAACGAAAAAGTCCGGCGCTAAGCCGGGCTAGATCCTCAACTGCTCGAACTTTCCAGGCGCTGAAAAACTCCAGACGACCTTAAACGCCGCGCCGCCCGATATCAGTTCCGCCTGTCGTATTATGGCCGGCCACCAACGCACTAAATTTTCAGCCTTGCTCCAGTAGGTCGTTTGCCCCCACTGCTTTGCAAGGCAGAAGATTGGTAGGCCGCATTCTCTAAAGGCTTCTCTCTCAGCATTTCCTTTAGAAAATTTGTCCTGAGACACCACAGCCCATCCCCCTTCGGTGCTCAGCGCTGTTATCCAGTGAATGTCACTGGCGCTTGCTTGGAATTTGTCTCTCAGCGGAACTACTGCATGGCCTTCGGCCTTGCAAAGCTGGTGCAAGGCCCTGGCAATAGCTGGTGGAAGATTGTTATCAATCAGAAAATTCAAGCAGCGATCCTATGCTCAAAGTTCACTGCCGCATCCACTGCCGCAGTTGAGATTTCAAAAATCATCGAGACGCGCTTGGTGTTTTGCCCTTCGACCAGATATGCGTGATAAATCGAAGCGGTGTCGACTCCGGTGGAGGATAGGACTGGCTTACCAAAATTGCGGTTGGGATCAAGAACAATAGCCTTGCTTCGCTTGATTGGATACCAACGTTGTGCTGTCCCTTCCCCGGTATAATCAATCCCCTCATAAAGCGAAGGACCGATTACCTGCCTAAAGGCATCCTGCCGCTTCGCCAGGTCGAGAATCGCCTCGTCGCCAGTTTCATCGAAAACTGTCGCGAAGATGCTCCTGCCATCGGTTTGGAATCGCTTGCAGGTGAATGGGTAACGTTGAACGAAAATCTCTCTGGCTTGCCTTGATGCAGAGCGAATGGCTTGAAGGCTCACGCCATGTTTCCGAAAGGCATGTACAAACCTGATCTCTAGCAGATCATGGAAGCCAAGTAGCTTCTCCTCAGAAAAAGCCAGCTCCGGCCTCCAAAGCCCAGAATGCTCGATGCCCTCCGATTTGTAACCAAACATCCACCTACGGATGTCTTTAGCCGGTATGCCCGTGTATAGGGCGGCCTCCGCTGGTGTGTAGATCCCCACTCCAATGAGAGGGCTTGCTGCTTTTGCTGTTTTCATTTGCCCTCTTGTTCGTGGGTTAACCAAAAAATCCATTTTGGGGATGAGCGAGCTTTCGTTCAATAGATCTTAGACGGACTGCGCCAGAAAGGTCGTCTTTTCGACTGAAATACGGGTAGTGCTACTTAATCTACGGTATCGGTAATGAAGAAGCCCCCCGGCTTTACCGCGACTTAAGATGAGCCAAGCTCCCTCGGCTCAATCTTTCAGCGAGGATACACAGGGGATACAGGGCGGGAAGGTATAGGGATAGATAAGGAGATACAGCCAGAAACAAGAAAACCCGCACTAGGCGGGCTTTCTTGTTAGCTTCGTAGACATCCGCAGATATCACGAAACAGGTACTTGGTGGCTACACAGGGACTTGAACCCCGGACCCCAGCATTATGAATGCTATGCTCTAACCAACTGAGCTATGTAGCCAAGTGGCGCGCATTATTCGCTTGGATCGATGTTGTGTCAAGCAAATATCTGAAAACTTTCTCTACGCTATCAAAAGCTTAAGGCTCGCCGGTGAAGTCCCGGACCTTCGTCGTTTCAACTCAGGCGGAATCGCCCGGTGTTGTTACTCAGGGCCTTGCTGCCTTCGCTCAGGGTGTCCGCTGCACGGTTCACCGCACGAGCCCCTTCGAGTAGGCGGAGCGCCGCTTGGTCGACCTGCTGGATATTGCCACTGACTTCGTCGGCGGTGCTCGCCTGTTCGTCCACTGCCGTGGCGATTTGCGCCAGGGTATCGGTCACGCTCTGCACTGCACTGGCGATTTCCCCCAGGCGCTCGCCCAGCCCAGTTACCGATTGGGCATCGGTTTGCGCCTGGCCGCAGGCCGTTTCCATCAGGGCTACCGCCTGGCTTACGGTGGCTCGCAGGCTGTCGACGGTGCTGGCAATCTGTGCGGTGGAGCTCTGGGTACGCTGCGACAGGCTGCGCACTTCGTCCGCCACTACGGCAAAGCCGCGACCTTGTTCACCGGCCCGTGCCGCTTCGATGGCAGCGTTGAGGGCGAGGAGGTTGGTCTGTTCGGCGACACCGCGAATGGTGTCGACCACCAATTGAATCTGCTGGCCCTGCTCGCTGACCCGGCCCAAGGCGGCGGCGGTTTCGTTCAGGCGTTGGTTGAGCTGTTGGATGCTGGCGGTGGTGCGCAGGCTGTCGCGGCTGCTGTCCGAGGCAATGCGCTGGGTATTCTGAGCGCTGCCGGAGGCCTGCTCACAGCTCTGGGCGACCCCCAGTGAAGTGGCCGCCAGTTGTGTCGCCGCCGCAGCGATCTGGCTGATTTGTTGCTGCTGCGCTTCGACTTCGTTGAGGGCACCGCTGGAGTGGCTGTTGAGGGTGCGCACGGCGTCGCTCAACTGCAGGGTTTCGTGATCCACGCCCTGCAGGCTGGTGCGCAGTTGCACCACGGCGACGTTGAGGGCGGTGCTGATGGCCGCCAGTTCGTCGCGGCCTTCCACCGGTACTTGCAAGCACAGGTTGCCGTCACGCAGTGATTCGGCCAACAGGGTGATGCCGCTCGCGCTGCGGCGGATCGAGGCCTGCAGGCAGATGAACAGGTACAGCGCCGCCAGTAGCAGGCAGCAGAAGATCACCGCCACCAGAGTGAACTGGCGGATGCCCTGCCCATGGTAGTAGTCCAGGCGGCTGTCGAGGGTGGTCAGGGAGTCTTGACGTAAGCCGGACAACTGACCCAGCAAGCTGTCGAGGGTCTTCTCGAAGCCTTCGGGCTTGAGGGTGATACTGCCGCCAAACATGCCTTCGTCCAGTGCTTTGAGGCCCTCATCCAGGTGATTCAGGCTTGTCTGGTAACGTCCCGCCCAGTTTTGCAGTTCGGCCGGCAAGCGGGCTTCCAGTTGCGCACCGGTCTTGGTCAGCCGGTCGCGGGCATCACCGATGCGGCTGCGCAGGTCTTTGAGTTGCAGGCGGCTTTGCAGGCTGAACTGGCCCGACACCACCGATGCCTGGCCGACGCTGGCGAGACGGCCAACACGCTCGATCAGATCAGGTGCGTATTGGGTGGAGATTTGCGTCAGCAGGTAGGTTTCCATCCAGGGCGCGAGGATCAGCCGGCTGTCCAGGGCGATCTGTTCCCGCAGGCCTTGCAGGGCGCTCAGGGCGGAGGTGAAGCGGTCGTAGCCGTCCGGCCACCAGCCGACCTTGCTCAGGCTGGCCGAGTCGAGGCCGGAGAGGCTAGCTTGCAGGACCTGATAACGCTTCAGGGTCTCGTCGGTGGCACCTTCGTTTTTCAGGGCCTGGCCCAGTTGCTCGATGGCCTGGTTGACTTCGGGCTGGGCCTTGTCGAGTACGGCCATGGCCGCGAGGGTGGTGGGTGTCGGTTGACGATTGGTTTCCGTGGCCCGCCAGCGGGCGGCGCGGTCGCGTTGGGCGGTCAGCAGGCTGTCCAGGGAGTCCTGGGCCAGCAGTTGGCGGACACCGGCACGCTCTCCGGCAATCAGCGCCAGTTTGCCACGGTAGTCCTGGCCGATCATGTACAGACTACCCATCAGCGGTACGATGAACAGCAGGAACAGCACCTGAAATTTACGGGCGAAACCGAATCGCCCCAACAGTCGCATCCCTGGTGATAAAAAAGCCTGCATGCCCGATCACTCCTCAAGGCATCCAGCACTGTTTGAGTGCGCTCATGACGGGTTGGTCATGACGGATACCGTCGTTAAAGACCTCGGAAGATTCGTCAGTGAGGGCGTTGTTGGCCAGCCGCTGTGGCGAAACTTCCCATTCTCGAGCCTCTTTGTAAGGGGCCACGCTGTAGGCGCTAAAGTACGCAAGATTCACACCAGTGGCAAAAAGCTATCAGCTATTTTTTTGCGATTGAATAGATCGTTAGCTCAACAAGCATCTGGTGTTGCCGCACCCAAAAATGGCACATTGACGCACTTGCAATCGTGCATCCATCCCTGTGACGGAATTCCCTCATGGCTCTCACTGAAACTCCCGCTGGCGCGACTGTCGCATCGACGGCGCCGCAATCCAGTCCCCTGGTGATGCGTATTATCGGCGCGGTGGCGCTGGCGCACTTGATCAACGATCTGATCCAGTCGGTCCTGCCGTCGATCTATCCGATGCTCAAGGCCAATTACGGGCTGACCTTTACCCAAGTCGGGCTGATTACCCTGACTTTCCAGGTCACGGCATCGCTGTTGCAGCCGTGGGTCGGCTTTTATACCGACCGCCATCCGAAACCGCTGCTGTTACCGGCGGGAATGATTTGTACGCTGATCGGCATTCTGATGTTGTCCCAAGTGGGCAGCTTCGCGTTGATCCTCCTGGCATCGGCGCTGATCGGCGTGGGTTCTTCGACGTTCCACCCGGAGGCCTCCCGTGTTGCACGCCTGGCTTCGGGCGGTCGTTACGGCCTGGCGCAGTCGAGTTTTCAGGTCGGTGGTAACGCCGGTTCGGCTTTTGGCCCACTACTGGCGGCGGCGATCATCATTCCGTTCGGCCAGGGCAACGTCGCCTGGTTCGGGCTGTTCGCTTTGTTCGCCCTGGGTGTGCTCTACGGCATCAGCCGCTGGTATCGCGCGCACCTGAACCTGTTCAAGCTCAAGCAGGGTCAGAAGGCCACTCACGGATTGTCGAAGAATCGGGTATTGGCGGCGTTGGTGGTGCTCGGCCTGCTGGTATTCTCCAAGTACTTCTACATGGCCAGCTTCACCAGCTACTTCACCTTCTACCTGATCGAGAAGTTCCAGCTGTCGGTGGCCAGTTCGCAGCTTCACCTGTTTCTATTTCTGGGCGCGGTCGCGGCGGGGACGTTTGCCGGTGGGCCGATCGGCGACAAGATCGGGCGCAAGGCGGTGATCTGGTTCTCGATCCTGGGGGTGGCACCGTTCACGTTGATATTGCCGTATGTGGATCTGTTCTGGACCACGCTGCTCAGTGTGGTGATCGGCTTTATCCTGGCCTCGGCCTTCTCCGCCATCGTGGTATTTGCCCAGGAACTGGTACCGGGTAATGTCGGTATGATCGCCGGAGTGTTCTTCGGCCTGATGTTCGGCTTCGGCGGGATTGGCGCGGCGCTGTTGGGGCACCTGGCGGACATTCACGGCATCGAGTATGTGTACACGATGTGCTCGTTCCTGCCGTTGTTCGGCGTGTTGGCGGTGTTGTTGCCGAAAACCAGGCAGGTCTGAATTGTCCCGTTCTGAATAAGGGTTACACCTTCTGACCTTTTCTCAGGAGGACTCAATGGATTCGGGGCGAGTGGGCGCCCCGATGTCGATTTAGCCTGTAGTTACTTTTCCCACTCGGCTTTAGGGATCAGCAGGCCATGGTTGCCGTTGTATGTGGCACGCTCGGGTTGTTTCCAACCGTCCAACAGCGACTCGTCGAGGCGGTAGATTTCCACGCCCAATGGGCGGCAGACCTTCAGCGGATCCTCGGCATCGGGGCCCCACATCGGCAGCGACAGGTCACCGCCCGGGCAGGTGGAGAGGGCGCACAGCAGATCGATTTCGGCGAAGAGCTCCAGGTAGTCACCCTGTTTCGCCGGGCAGGCTTTCATGAAGTACATGTCGTCGTGATTGAGGCCGGTACATTGGAAGATGTTCAGCACGTCGTGCACGTCGAACTCGGTCAGGCCATGGGGCAACACCGCACGAGTCAGGTTTGAATGGCAGTGGTGGTGGAAGTCCTCGCCGGTGAGCATCTTGTTCACGTAAGGGTCGCAACGGGTGCCCAGCAAGTCGTGCAGACGACCGCCGTGTTCGTCGATGCCGTAGTCGGCCAGGCTGTCGTCGGTGATGGTGACCATTGGCCTCAGGAAGGGCAGGTTCGACCACAGGCGGTCATACGTGCTGACGTGGGCGCCTTGTAGCTGGCGAGTTCGGGCTGCCCACATGCGTTCGCGGGGGTCGTCGGCGCTCCACACGTTGAAGTCCCCGACCTGTGGGCCGACCGGTGTGGTCACGCGAAACACATGGCCCGCCGGTACTTTCCAGGCGCGGCCGGTACGGATCGGTACTTCGAATTGCTCGATCAGAGTGCGGCCATCCTTGGACTCGCGCACGCGGTCATAGAAGGCTTTGTCAACGTGCAATGCGGCGCCTTTGCTGACTTGGTAGGCCGCTGGATAGTCCTTGTACATGGGGGATCCTCTTTTTAGTGTTGTGGGATGCTGCTCAGAATGTCCAGCAGCACCAACTCGGAGTCGTTGAGGTAGCTGCTCATGGCTTCCTCGGCTTCTTTCTTGCGGCCATCACCCAGTAGGTCGTGGATATGCCGGTCGCGTTCGAGCCAGGGTTTCTGGAAGGTTTCCTCGCTGGGAGCGTTGGAAAACACCAGACGCATCTGGGCCGCAACGTGGGTGAAGAATTCGTCGAACAGGGGGCTGCGCAGCAGGCCGACGATGTGCTGGTGAAAGCGCAGACTGTGGGTGCCGAAGGCTTGCCAGTTCTCGCGGTCTTGGGCCAGTTGCGCGGCCTCGATGGCTTCGAGCATCAGGTCGGATTGGTATTCGCGCAGCGGCTTGCTCGCGGCGATCGCCTGCAATTCGAGGGTGCGGCGGACCTTGAAGATATCGCGCACGTCGTCGATGCCCAGCCGGCGCACCATCACGCCTTTGTTACGCACGTAGCTGGTCAGGCCTTCACGACCCAACTGGTGCAACGCTTCGCGCACTGTGTTGCGCGAGGCGTTGTAAGCATTGACCAGTTCGCTTTCTACCAGCGGCATGCCTGGCAACAGACGCCCGCCGATGATGTCTTCGCGCAGCTCGATGGCAACCTGATCGGCCAGCGACAGACTTTTTTCCTTGGGTTGACTCACCGTTATGCCCCCCCGGCTCATGCCAGTTGTACGTCTTTGAGGAACTTGATCATGCGCTCGCTGCGCTGCTCCAGCATCTCTTGCGGCGCGGCGTTCTGGATAATTTCGCCGCCTTCCATAAACACCACCCGATCGGAGAGCTTGAAGGCGAAGTTCATTTCGTGAGTGACGATCACCATGGTCATGCCTTCGCGGGCCAGTTCCTCGATCACCGCCAGTACATCGCCGACCAGCTCCGGGTCGAGGGCCGAGGTCGGCTCGTCGAACAGCATGACCGAAGGTCGCATCGCCAATGCCCGGGCAATCGCCACGCGCTGCTGCTGGCCACCGGAAAGCTGGTGCGGGTATTTACCGGCGTGTTCGAGCATCCCAACCTTGCGCAGCAGCGCCAGGCTCAACAAACGCAGCTCTTCGCCACCGCCATGAGTATGATAGAGCGGTGCGAGCATGACGTTTTCCAGGGCAGTCTTGTGCGGGAACAAATTGAAGCCCTGGAAAACCATTCCGACATGCACGATGCCCTGCATATGCACTTTGTTACCCAGAGCGCCCTCCGGCGCTTTGGTACCGCGCAGGAACGGCTGGCCTTGCAGGATGATTTCGCCGTGGTCCAGGCTTTCCAGGCCATTCATGGTGCGGATCAGCGTGGTCTTTCCCGAGCCCGATGGGCCGATGATCGACACCACCTCGCCCCAACGCACATTCAGCTCGACGCCCTTGAGTACTTCCAGTTCGCCATAAGACTTGCGCACGCCCCGCGCTTGCAGAGCAAACTCACCTGGCTCGGACTGGCTGGCGGCACGCCGGGTCGCCACTTGCCCGAGTTCGGCGGAGGCGATGTGTTTCGGTTTACGCCGGGTTACGTCCAGGTGGTTCTCCAGCAGGCGCAACAGGCGGCTGAACACGGTAACGATAAGCACGTAGTAGAAGGCCACCGCGAGCATGGTCTCCATGACCAGGAAGTTCTGGGTATAGAGCTGTTGGCCCACCAGAAGGATTTCCGACAGCGAAATCACCGACACCAAAGAGGTCAGTTTGACAATGGTGATGTATTCATTGACCAGGGTCGGCAGGGCTATGCGTAGCGCCTGGGGCACCACGATCAGTCGCTGAACGCCACGATAGCCGATGCCCAGGGCCTTGCCCGCTTCCAGTTGGCCTTTGACCACCGCCAGTAGGCCGCCGCGATGAATCTCGGCGATATACGCCGCTTCACTGAGCACCAAGGCGATCAGGCCTGCCGAGTAGGGATTGGACAGCAGCGCACTGGTAGACGCAAACACCTGGGGCAGGTTATAGATGAAGATCAGTAGAACCAATAGCGGCAGGCTGCGAAAAAACCAGATATAGAGACCGGCCGCACCTCGCAGAAAACGTCGCTGCGACTGTCGCGCCAAAGCCAGGAGAAAGCCGAATACGATACCCAGTAGCCAGGTTTCCAGGCTCAGTTCGACCACGGTTGCCACGGCTCGCCAGAAATCGCCGTTCCACAACAGGCCCAAGGTGTAATACCAATCGAATTGCATGTACTTACTCCGCGTTGCTGTGATTCTTCCGCAGACCGGAAAGAATCAATGAATCCGCTACTGGGTGCGCTCGGCGCAGGGTTTCAGGGAGTGGTGGTGCCCAACGCCGCCTTGATTTCCTCGGCATTCGGTTCGGCCAGGTTGTAGCGGGTGAGCAGTTCGCCGTAACTGCCGTTCTGTTTGATTTGGCCCAGAGCAGTGGTCAGTTCTCCCAATAGCGCCAGATTGCCTTTGCGCACGGCCAGCCCGATGACTACCGGATAGATCAGTTCGCTGGAGCTGATAACGGTTTTGCCCTGCAATTTTTCGACGGTGATCTTGGCTACCGCGGGATCTTCCATCTGCACGTCGACTGCCTGGGCCAGTAGGGCCTGAGCCGCTTCGGGCGAGGTGGGAAATTCACGAGACTGGATCGCCGGTTTGCCGGAGGCCAGGCAATACTCGGTCGAAACCTTGTTGAGTTTGGGAACCCAGGATGCGCCCTTGATCGAGCCCACGCGCTTGCCGCAAAGGTCTTCGGGCCGTTGTGGTCTGAAATCGCTGGCACTGAGCACCATCAAAGAGGAGCCGGTCTTCAGATAGCTGATGAAATCCACCTGTTTGGCGCGTTCCGGGGTGACATAAAGTGCCGAGGCGACCACGTCGAAACGCTGGGCATTGACGCCCAAGATCAAGTTGGCAAAGCGGGTGTCGAGGAAACGCGGCTCCAATCGCAATTGTTTGCCTATCAATTGCATGAACTCGGGGTCGAAGCCGCTTGGCTGCTTTTGGTCCAGATAGGTGTAGGGCGGATAGGTCAGGTCGGAGCCGACCGACAGCTCTCCCTGTTTGAGCGTGCCTTTGATCTCCGCCGCAGACAGCAGCGGCACCATGCAAGCCAGGGAGATCGTCAACGCCAGGTTGGGCATGGTTTTCTTACCCGTCAGACCTTTTTGCATGTTCGTATCCTCGGTTTTTGACTGCAGTGAGCAAGATTGATTGTTCAACAATCAGTTGCTAATTGTTCAGCGTTTTTCATACCATCTTTTGAATTTCGGTCTATTTGAACACTGTTTGTTGGTGAAGCATGTTTTATGAGCGTGCGGGAGCACTGAGGCGGCGCGATTCGTTACCGAATGCAACATCGTGGAGTGCAAGAAGGTGTTTTTAGCTCGGGTGAGGTTCAGAGCTGTTACCGAGGTGGCGCGATGCCGGCATGGTTCGTAGCGAGTGGAAAACTGCAGGGATTGATCGTTATTGTGGGGGGGGGGGAGCAGCCTCATGGACAGGCTCGTTTCGCTGGTTTGCCTGCCGCGCATTGTCGCTTGCGCAAGTGCTCAAGCGCTCGCCGGATCTACTGTGAGGTACGGCTTTGAATGGCCAAGGCAGGCATGCCCAAAGATGGTTTAAGCCTGTAGTTAGCGCTGTTGGTCAATTTCGAAGCCTTTGGCCTGTGTTGCTCTTCGCCATAGTGGGGCCAGGCTGGTCATGGCGCCTTGGTCATGGGCCTGTGGTATCCGAACTTGAGCTAACGAACTCACCGTACAGGCCACCAGCGCTTCACTCGCTACAGGCTATAGCAAAAACGAAAAAGCCCCGAAATTCGGGGCTTGCACGTGCTGCTAGGAGTCTGAGGTAATCTCCTGAATGCTCTCTACGATTTACACATTGAAGCGGAAATGCATCACATCACCGTCCTTGACGATGTATTCCTTGCCTTCCAAGCGCCATTTGCCGGCTTCCTTGGTTCCGGCTTCGCCCTTGTACTGGATGAAGTCGTTGTAGGCGATCACTTCGGCGCGGATAAAGCCTTTCTCGAAGTCGGTGTGGATCACGCCGGCTGCTTGTGGGGCGGTGGCGCCGACCTTGACGGTCCAGGCACGGACTTCCTCGACGCCGGCGGTGAAGTAGGTCTGCAGGTGGAGCATTTCGTAGCCGGCGCGGATCACCCGATTCAAGCCAGGTTCTTCAAGGCCCAGGGCTTCGAGGAACATGTCTTTTTCTTCACCGTCGTCGAGCTCGGCGATTTCCGCTTCGATCTTGTTGCACACCGGTACCACGACCGCGCCTTCTTCGTCGGCGATAGCCTTGACCACGTCCAGCAGCGGGTTGTTCTCGAAACCGTCCTCGGCAACGTTGGCGATATACATCACCGGCTTGGTGGTCAGCAGATGGAAGCCGCGAATCACTGCCTTTTCGTCCGCGCTCATGTTCTTCATCAGGCTGCGCGCCGGCTTACCTTCGCTGAAGTGGGCGATCAGCTGCTCCAGCAGGCCCTTCTGGACGACTGCATCCTTGTCGCCGCCCTTGGCGTTGCGCGTGACTTTTTGCAGTTGCTTCTCGCAACTGTCGAGGTCGGCGAAGATCAGTTCCAGGTCGATGATCTCGATGTCGCGTTTGGGGTCGACGCTGTTGGCGACGTGAATCACGTTCTCGTCTTCGAAGCAGCGGACCACGTGGGCGATGGCATCGGTTTCACGAATGTTGGCCAGGAACTTGTTGCCCAGGCCTTCGCCTTTTGAGGCGCCCGCCACCAGGCCGGCGATGTCGACGAATTCCATGGTGGTCGGCAGGATGCGCTTGGGGTTGACGATCTCGGCCAGGGCTTGCAGGCGTGGATCGGGCATCGGCACGATGCCGCTGTTAGGCTCGATGGTGCAAAAGGGGAAGTTCTCCGCCGCAATGCCGGATTTGGTCAGGGCGTTGAACAGGGTGGATTTGCCGACGTTGGGCAGGCCGACGATGCCGCAGTTGAATCCCATGGTGTTTCCCCTCGGGTAAGAGTCAGGCCTTCTGGGTGTGCAGGTGTTTCATCGCGCGGTTCCATTCACCGGCGAGAATATCCGGCAGCACGCCGAGGGCAAAATCGATGCTGGCATCGAGTTTTTCCTGTTCGGCGCGTGGCGCACGACCCAGGACGAAATTTGAAACCATACTCGCAACGCCTGGGTGGCCAATGCCAAGTCGCAGGCGGTGAAAGCTATTCTGGTTGCCGAGCTGCGCGATGATGTCCCGCAGGCCGTTGTGACCGCCATGGCCGCCGCCTTGCTTGAGCTTGGCAACGCCAGGTGGCAGGTCGAGTTCGTCATGCGCCACCAGGATTTCTTCGGGCGTGATCCGGAAGAATCCAGCCAATGCCGAGACGGCCTGGCCGCTGCGGTTCATGTAGGTGGTGGGAATCAGCAGGCGAACATCCTGACCCTGGTGACTGAAGCGCCCGGTCAGGCCGAAATATTTGCGCTCGGCGACAAGATGGATGCCTTGTGCGCGAGCGATGCGGTCAACAAAAAGGGCCCCCGCGTTATGCCGGGTCTGTTCGTATTCGGTGCCTGGATTTCCCAGGCCAACGATCAGTTTGATGGCAGTCACGACAGGGGCCCTTCTGTGGAGTGGTGGATAACATCGCCGCGATGTTTGGGGGCGGCAAAAAAGTGGACGAAAAACGCTTATTTACCAGGATGTAAACGTCGCATTCTCGCCCGCTTTCTCGCTACGTTCCAGTCCGCGATGTTTTCAGTCACTCCGGCGCCGGAGTAAAATTACTCTGCGGTGCCTTCTGCTTCTGGAGCAACACGTGGAGCGTGAACGTTGGCAACAGCCTTGTCGTCACCGTGTGCCAGAGCAACAAACTCAACGCCTTTAGGTGCCTTGAGGTCGGACAGGTGAATGATCGAACCGACTTCGGCATCGGCCAGGTCGACTTCGATGAACTCAGGCAGGTCCTTGGCTTCGCAGGAAACTTCGATCTCATTGACAACGTGGGAGATCTCGCCGCCTTTCTTCACTGGAGCCGCTTCGTTGATGAAGTGCACAGGAACAACAGCAGTCAGTTTCTTGCCAGCCACAACGCGAACGAAGTCGGCGTGCATGATGAACTGCTTGGCCGGGTGACGCTGCATTGCCTTAACGATCACGTCTTGCTTGACGCCGCCAATGTTCAGTTGGATGACGTGGCTGAAAGCCGCCTCGTCTTCGAACAGCTTGGCGACTTCCTTGGCCAGCATCATGATGGATTCGGGAGCCTTGTCACCACCGTAGACAACGGCGGGAACCTGGCTGGCGAGACGACGCAGGCGGCGGCTCGCACCTTTCCCCAGGTCGGTACGCACTTCGGCGTTCAGGATGAAATCAGTCATTTTGTATCTCCAAAATAGCCATGTCCGGGTGACGCCTGCGACCGACGTCAAAGCGGCATGGGCAAAAAAGCCCCGCCCCAATATGAGTATTGGGGCGGGGCGCTTTACGTCAACGAGATGTCTGCTGGGCGCGACAACTGCCTGTGCGACTATCATGCTGCGTTGAAAACACGTTGGCATGATCGCCGCTCGGCGAGTTTTCGTACAGAACCTAGCGGAACATCGCGCTGATCGATTCTTCGTTGCTGATGCGGCGAACCGCTTCGGCGACTACCGGTGCGATATCCAGTTGACGGATACGCGCACAGGCTTGTGCCGCGGCGGACAGCGGGATGGTGTTAGTCACTACCAGCTCGTCCAGCACGGAGTTTTCAATGTTTTCAATTGCCCGACCCGACAGCACAGGGTGTGTGCAGTAGGCAAAAACCTTGGCGGCGCCATGTTCCTTGAGGGCTTTGGCCGCGTGGCACAAGGTGCCGGCGGTGTCGACCATGTCGTCGACGAGAATACAGGTGCGGCCTTCGACATCACCGATGATGTGCATCACTTCGGAGTGGTTGGCCTTCTCGCGACGTTTGTCGATGATGCCCAGATCCACGCCCAGCGACTTGGCGACGGCCCGTGCACGCACGACGCCGCCAATGTCTGGAGAGACGATCATCAGGTTTTCGAAGCGTTGGTCTTCGATATCATCCACCAGCACGGGGGAGCCGTAGATGTTATCTACCGGAATATCGAAGAAGCCCTGAATCTGGTCGGCGTGCAGGTCAACCGTGAGAACACGGTCGATGCCCACCACGGTAAGCATGTCAGCCACGACTTTCGCGCTGATAGCCACACGTGCGGAACGCGGACGGCGGTCCTGACGGGCATAACCAAAGTAGGGGATCACCGCAGTGATTCGAGTGGCTGAGGAGCGACGGAAGGCATCTGCCATCACGACGAGTTCCATCAGGTTGTCGTTGGTCGGTGCGCAGGTCGGCTGAATGATGAAGACGTCCTTACCACGGACATTTTCATTGATCTCGGCGGTAATTTCGCCGTCGGAAAATTTACCGACAGAGATGTCACCGAGCGGGATATGCAGCTGACGTACAACACGCCGAGCCAGATCGGGGTTAGCATTCCCCGTAAAGACCATCATCTTGGACACGCGCAGTACCTGAAGGCTGAGGGTAACCTGGATGAGTATTAGAAAATGGCAGGGGCGGCTGGATTCGAACCAACGCATGGCAGGATCAAAACCTGCTGCCTTACCGCTTGGCGACGCCCCTGTATCTGTTGCAACGAGTACTTAGTACCCGAATTCCTAGAGCAGACTCTGTAACTTGCGATGCAACATCGAAATATTGCTTCCCTTTGCTACAAACTCTGTGTGGGTCTCTGCAAGAAGGGCCGAGACTTTATCAGCTTCAGCTTTGCTTGGGAAGGCCCCAAACACACAACTTCCAGTTCCGGTTAATTTTGCCTCGGTAAATTTACCTAGCAAATTCAAGGCGTTACGTACTTCTGGATAACGTCTCGCGACAACCGGCAAGCAGTCATTTCGACTGTTTCCCTTGGGAACGGGGCGCACTTTAATGGGCGCGGAGTCACGTGTCAACAGCGGATCTGAAAAAATTTCTGCTGTACTTACAGAGACTTGCGGAACAAGCACGACATACCAGGGTTCTTCGGGGTCCACCGGGGTGAGTTTTTCCCCAACACCTTCGGCAAAAGCCGCATGGCCGTGGACGAACACCGGAACGTCGGCACCCAGCGTCAGGCCCAGGGCTGCCAGGCGATCTTGATCCCAGGCCAGCCGCCAAAGGTGGTTCAGGGCGAGCAGGGTGGTCGCGGCATTCGAACTACCGCCACCGATACCGCCGCCCATGGGTAGGATCTTTTCGATCCAGATATCCATGCCGAGGGCGCAACCGGATTGTTCCTGGAGTTTTTTTGCCGCGCGCACGATCAGATTGCTGTCGTGAGGGACGCCGTCGAATTCGGTGTGCAGGTGGATCACACCATCGTCACGCACGGCGAAACTCAGTTCGTCGCCGTAATCGAGAAACTGAAACAGCGTTTGCAACTCATGATAGCCGTCGGCACGGCGACCGATGATGTGCAGCATCAGGTTCAGTTTTGCCGGCGCGGGCAGAGTCAGGCGTAGGGGCGGCATGTCACTGTCCTAGCTGGCGGGGCTGCCAGTCCTTGATCACCAGCGTCACGTCGAGGTCGCGACCGTGCAGTTTGAGGCGCTCGGGCAGCCAGTAGCCGTTCTGCTCGGTGTAGCTGAGGTATTCGATCTGCCAGTCATCCTGATCCAGGGTGGCGAGGCGGCTGTTGTTGTCCAGGCTCAGGCGGCTCTTGTCGTCGGGCGCGGGCAGGCCGCGAATCCACCAGACCAGATGGGACACCGGCAGGCTCCAGCCCATCTGTTGTTCGAGCAGGGCTTCGGGCGTAGCGGCTTCATAGCGGCCCTGGTTGGCGACTTCCAACGACACCTGGCCGGGGCGGCCGGTCAAGCGGGCAGCGCCGCGACCCAGCGGGCCGGACAGGCGGATATCGTAGTAGTTCTGGCGTTGCAGCCAGTACAGGGTACCGCTGCCGGAGTCTTTCGGCGCGCGAATCCCGACCTTACCATTGATCTGCCAGCCATCAAGGTTGGTCAACTGCTGCTTGTGCCGGGCCCACTGGGTCGGGTCGCCGTGGCCCTCGACGGACTCACGGGCACCAAAGCCCGCGCAGCCGGCGAGCAGAGTGATCAGGCTGAAAACAACGAGGTGGCGCAAAAACATAAGCTTAAAGAGTCTCGGAACCGGTCAGGCGCTTGATGGTGCCGCGCAGAAGTGGGCTATCGGGTTGGTCCTTGAGGAACTTGCCCCACATTTTCTTGGCTTCGCTTTGTTTGCCGTTGGCCCACAGGACTTCACCCAGGTGAGCGGCGACTTCCTGGTCGGGGAAGCGTTCCAGGGCCTGGCGCAGCAAGCGCTCGGCCTCATCGAGGTGGCCCAGGCGGAAGTTCACCCAACCGAGGCTGTCGAGCACCGCCGGATCTTCCGGGGTCAACTGGTGGGCCTTTTCGATCAATTCCTTGGCTTCGGCGTAGCGTGTGGTGCGGTCCGACAGGGTATAGCCCAGGGCGTTCAGCGCCATGGCATTGTCCGGGTCGTGCTTGAGGATCGTGCGCAGGTCGTTTTCCATCTGGGCCAGATCGTTGCGTTTCTCCGCTTGCATGGCGCGGGTATACAGCAGATTCAGGTCGTCCGGGTATTGCAGCAGTGCCTGTTGCAAGACTTTCCAGGCCGGGTCGCCGTGATTGTTGGCGGAAAGGATCTCGGCCTCGATCAGGTATAACTGGATCACGTAGTCCGGCTGTTCGGCACGGGCGGCGGCGAGACGCTTCGAGGCTTCGGCGCCACGGCCGCTGGTCACCAGGATATCGGTCTGGCGCAGTTGGGCCGGCAGGTAGTCATTGCCCGGACCGACCTGTTCATATTCTTCCAGGGCGCGCTGCGGGTCGTTTTGCTCTTCGGCGATGCGGCCCAGGTTCAGGTGCGCGGAGTCGACGTGGCTGTCGCGGGCGATCAGTTGTTTCAGATAGCCCTTGGCCTCGTTCCAGGCCTTGGCTTCGAGGCAGACCAGCGCCAGGGAGAAGCGCAGTTCGTCATCTTCTGGATACTGCTGGACCAGGCTGGAGAACTGTACCTTGGCATCGGCCATGCGGTCCTGTTCGACCAGCATGCGCGCATAGGTCAGGCGCAGGCGCTTGTCGTCCGGGTACTTCTTGATACTTTTTTCCAGCAGCGCAATCGCTTCCTTGCCGCGATTGAGGGTCAGCAGCAGGCGTGCGCGCAGCAACAGCGGGGCGACTTCGCCGTCTTCCGGTGGATTATTCTCCAGCAGCGTCTCGGCGCCTTGGTTGTCGCCGTCCTGCAGCAGCAGCAGGGCCTTGCCGAAGATCAGTTGGCCGTTCTTCGGGTGCTTGACCAGTAGCCGGTCGAAACTCTTCATCAGGCCATTGCGGGTGTCCTGATCGGTGTCGGCCGCCGACAACGCGAGGAAATCGAAATGGGTGTCGCCCTGGCCCTGCAGGACTTTCTCCATATAGACCATGGAGTCGTCATAACGCCCGCTACGCGCCAGTTGGATCGCCGCCGCGCGTTGTGCTTCAAGATCGTCCGGAGCGTTTTTTGCCCAGATCAGCGAAGTGTCGAGGGCTGCCTGGTCAGCGCCCAGGTATTCGGCAATACGAAAGGCCCGCTCGGAAATACCGGGGTCCTGGGTATTGATCGCCTGAGTGACATAATTATCGAGCGCGATATCGAAGCGATTTCGCTGCCCGGCCAGTTCCGCGCTTAGCAGGCTGAAGACCGTGTCTTCGCTGAAGGAACTGTAGACCTTGGGCTTTTGCGCAGCCGCGGCGGCGTCCTCGGCTCGTGGCATATTGCCCGGCGATACGGGAGCCAGGGCCTGGCAGCCGCTGAGGAAGACAAAAGCGAGAAGCAACGCGGAGGATCTATTCATATAGGAGAAGGGCAACTTACCTGCGGTCGGGGCATCATGACACAAGCGGTGGGCAGAACCATACCCGTGACCGCTCACCGATGCACTTATAGCAAGGTTCCGTTAGAACAATAGTCGGCAATGGTTGTTCTGAACCGGGTGAAGTAGGACAATTGCCGGCCTCTGGACATCATCAGCGATCTTGAATGGCCTTCCTCGCACTCGGCATCAACCACAAGACGGCCTCCGTAGACGTGCGCGAGCGCGTGGCATTTACTCCCGAACAGTTGGTGGAGGCGCTGCAGCAGCTCTGTCGCCTGACCGAAAGCCGGGAAGCCGCGATCCTCTCCACGTGTAACCGCAGTGAACTGTATATCGAGCAGGATCACCTGGCTGCCGATACTGTGCTGCGCTGGCTGGCCGATTATCACCATCTGAGCCTCGAAGAGTTGCGCGCCAGTGCTTATGTGCACGAAGACGATGCGGCTGTTCGGCACATGATGCGTGTCGCGTCCGGCCTGGATTCGCTGGTGCTCGGCGAGCCGCAGATTCTCGGCCAGATGAAATCCGCCTACGCCGTGGCGCGCGAAGCCGGGACCATCGGACCGTTGCTCGGGCGCTTGTTCCAGGCCACATTCAGCGCGGCCAAGCAGGTACGCACTGACACGGCCATCGGCGAAAACCCGGTGTCGGTGGCCTTTGCCGCCGTCAGTCTGGCGAAACAGATTTTCAGCGATCTGCAACGCAGTAGCGCGTTATTGATCGGCGCCGGCGAGACCATTACCCTGGTCGCCCGTCATCTGCACGAGCAGGGCGTGAAGCGTATCGTGGTCGCCAACCGGACCCTGGAGCGGGCCAAGATCCTCGCCGAAGAGTTCGGTGCCCATGCGGTGCTGCTGGCCGATATCCCCCAGGAACTGGTACACAGCGATATCGTCATCAGTTCCACCGCCAGCCAGCTCCCGATCCTCGGCAAGGGCGCGGTGGAGAGTGCATTGAAGCTGCGCAAGCACAAGCCCATCTTTATGGTGGACATTGCCGTTCCTCGGGATATCGAGCCGGAAGTCGGCGAGTTGGATGACGTTTACCTCTATAGCGTCGACGATCTCCACGAAGTGGTCGCCGAGAACCTCAAGAGCCGCCAGGGCGCGGCTCGGGCCGCCGAGGAACTGGTAAGCAGCGGGGTCGACGAGTTCATGGTCCGCCTGCGCGAACTGGCGGCGGTGGATGTGCTCAAGGCTTATCGCCAGCAGAGCGAGCGCTTGCGTGATGAGGAATTGCAAAAGGCCCAGCGTCTGCTGGCCAATGGCAGCAGCGCTGAAGACGTGCTGATGCAACTGGCCCGTGGCCTGACCAACAAGTTGATGCATGCGCCCAGCGTGCAACTGAAAAAGTTGTCCGCCGAAGGCCGCCTCGATGCGCTGGCCATGGCCCAGGAACTCTTTGCCCTCGGTGAGGGCTCATCGGATAGCTTTTCGGATAAGAAACCGCAATGAAAGCGTCACTGCTCAATAAGCTGGACATCCTCCAGGACCGTTTCGAGGAACTGACCGCCTTGCTTGGCGATGGCGAGGTCATTTGCGACCAGAACAAGTTTCGCGCCTATTCCAAGGAGTACGCCGAGGTTGAACCGATTGTCGCGGCCTATAACCAGGTGATCAAAGTGCAGGCCGACCTTGAGGGCGCTCAGGCGCTGCTCAAGGACAGCGATCCGGACATGCGCGAGATGGCGCTCGAGGAAGCGCGCCAGGCCAAGGAACAACTGGTCGAATTGGAGTCTGCCCTGCAACGTATGCTGTTGCCCAAGGACCCCAACGACGGGCGTAATGTCTTCCTCGAAATCCGCGCCGGCACCGGCGGCGACGAGGCGGCGATCTTCTCCGGCGATCTGTTTCGTATGTATGCACGCTATGCCGAGAAGCGTGGCTGGCGGGTGGAGATCCTTTCGGAGAACGAGGGCGAGCATGGTGGTTACAAGGAAGTCATCGCCCGGGTCGAGGGCGACAATGTCTACGCCAAGCTGAAGTTCGAGTCCGGAGCCCATCGTGTGCAGCGAGTGCCGGCCACCGAATCCCAGGGGCGCATCCACACCTCGGCCTGTACCGTGGCGGTGTTGCCTGAGCCGGATGAACAGGAGGCCATCGAGATCAACCCGGCGGACTTGCGCATCGATACCTATCGCTCCTCGGGCGCGGGTGGTCAGCATGTGAACAAGACCGACTCGGCGATCCGGATTACCCACATCCCATCGGGGATCGTGGTTGAATGCCAGGAAGAGCGTTCCCAGCACAAGAACCGGGCTCGGGCCATGTCCTGGCTGTCGGCCAAGCTCAACGACCAGCAGACCAGCGCGGCTGCCAACGCCATTGCCAGTGAACGCAAGCTGCTGGTGGGTTCGGGCGACCGTTCCGAACGCATCCGCACCTACAACTTTCCACAGGGCCGGGTCACCGACCACCGTGTCAACCTGACCCTGTATTCCTTGGACGAAGTCCTGGCGGGCGGCGTCGAGGCGGTGATCGAACCGTTGCTGGCCGAATACCAGGCCGATCAACTGGCGGCCTTGGGTGATTGAATGACCATTATCGCCAGCTTGCTGCGCGCCGCCGAATTACCCGACTCACCCACCGCGCGACTGGACGCCGAGCTGCTATTAGCGGCAGCCTTGGGCAAATCCCGCAGTTACCTGCACACCTGGCCGGAAAAAATTGTCAGCAGCGAAGCCGCGCTGGCTTTTTCCGGTTTCCTGCAACGCCGTCGGGTTGGCGAGCCAGTGGCCTATATTCTCGGCCAGCAGGGATTCTGGAAGCTCGACCTGGAAGTCGCGCCGGATACCCTGATTCCGCGTCCCGATACCGAGTTGCTGGTGGAGGCCGCCCTTGAGCTGCTGCCGGCGACTCCGACCAAAGTACTCGACCTCGGTACCGGCAGCGGCGCGATTGCCCTGGCCCTGGCCAACGAGCGTCCGGCCTGGCGGGTCACGGCGGTGGACCGGGTGGTGGCAGCGGTAGCCCTGGCCGAGCGCAACCGCCAGCGGCTGGGCCTGGACAACGTCACGGTGTTGAGCAGCCATTGGTTCAGTGCCCTGGAAGGCCGACGCTTTCAACTGATTATCAGCAACCCGCCGTACATTGCTTCAGCCGACCCCCACTTGATCCAGGGCGATGTGCGCTTTGAACCCACCAGTGCGCTGGTGGCCGGTGCCGATGGCCTGGACGACCTGCGGTTGATCATCGCTCAGGCACCTGCGCATCTGGAGTACGATGGTTGGTTGATGCTCGAACACGGTTACGATCAGGCCGAAGCTGTCGGCGAACTGCTCTCGGCACAGGGCTTCAGCCAGGTTCACAGCCGCACTGACCTGGGTGGTCACCCACGCATCAGCCTGGGGCGCCTATCGTGTTGAGCGACCAGGAGCTGTTGCGCTATAGCCGGCAGATCCTGTTGCGCCAGGTCGATATCGATGGCCAATGGCGTCTGAAAAACAGCCGGGTACTGATTGTCGGCCTCGGCGGTCTCGGAGCACCGGTGGCCTTGTACCTGGCCGCCGCCGGGGTCGGCGAATTGCACCTGGCGGATTTCGACAGCGTCGACCTGACCAACCTGCAACGCCAGATCATCCACGACACTGACAGTGTCGGTTCGAGCAAGGTCGATTCGGCGCTGCGCCGGCTGACGGCGATCAATCCCGAGATCAGCCTGATCAGCCATCGCCAGGCCCTGGATGAAGATTCCATGCGGGCGGCGGTGGTCGCTGTCGATCTGGTGCTCGACTGCTGTGACAACTTTGCTACTCGCGAGGCAGTCAACGCCGCTTGCGTGGCCGCTGGCAAGCCGCTGGTCAGCGGCGCGGCGATTCGCTTCGAAGGGCAGTTGTCGGTGTTCGACCCACGGCGTGCCGAAAGCCCGTGCTATCACTGCCTCTACGGACACGGTAGCGAAGCGGAACTGACCTGCAGCGAAGCCGGTGTGATCGGCCCGCTGGTCGGTTTGGTGGGCAGCCTGCAAGCGTTGGAGGCGCTGAAGCTGTTGGCCGGTTTCGGTGAGCCGCTGGTGGGCCGGCTGCTGCTGATCGATGCCTTGGGCACCAAGTTCCGTGAGCTGCGGGTCAAGCGCGATCCGCACTGCGGCGTGTGTGCCAGCCGCGATGCGTGATGCGCCGATCGGGGTATTCGACTCCGGCATCGGCGGGCTGTCGGTGCTCAATGAAATTGCTACGCTGTTGCCCCATGAATCGCTGCTGTATGTCGCTGATTGCGGGCATATTCCCTACGGTGAAAAAAGTCCGGAATACATTCGTCGGCGCTGCGAAGTAATTTCTGGATTTCTTCGCGAGCAAGGCGCCAAGGCCCTGGTAATTGCTTGCAATACCGCGACGGTAGCGGGCGTCGCCGATCTGCGCCAGCGTTACCCGGACTGGCCGCTGGTGGGGATGGAACCGGCGGTCAAGCCTGCCGCGGCGGCTACCCGCAGCGGTGTGGTCGGCGTGCTCGCCACCACCGGCACCCTGCAAAGCGCCAAGTTCGCCGCCTTGCTCGACCGCTTCGCCGCTGATGTGCGGGTGGTTACCCAACCCTGTCCTGGCTTGGTGGAGATGATCGAGAGCGGCAACCTGCGCAGCCCGGCCCTACGCCAGTTGCTCGCCAGCTATGTCGAGCCGCTGCTGGCGGCGGGCTGCGACACGATCATCCTCGGCTGCACCCACTATCCCTTTCTCAAGCCACTGCTTTTAGAGTTGATTCCGGCCTCCATTAGCCTGATCGATACCGGTGCCGCCGTGGCCCGGCAACTCCAGCGCCTGCTGGCGGCCCGCGACCTGTTGTCCACGGGGCCGGCTCGCGAGGCACACTTGTGGACCAGTGCCGATGTGAATCATCTTGAAAAAATCCTTCCCTTGCTCTGGAATAAGTCGGGAGTTGTGCAAAGCTTCACGAGGTGGTGCTCCGGCGTGGAGCGCTGCACCTCGTCAACAGGCACCTAGCGTCAGGTTTCTGCGGCGGGGACTGTTGAGCCATATCTGATATGCATAAAAATAGGATGTTTCTCATGAAGCGACTGTTCTGCCTGGCTGTTCTTGCGGCCGCCACATTGGGGTATGGTGTTACCGCGCAAGCGGCAGGTCTCGAATTTTCGGTCGGTCAGACCGGTGATTCGACCGAGGTCTATCGCCTGGGCCTGCAATCGGATTGGGATAAAAGCTGGCTGCAAAGCAATGTCGGTCGCTTGACCGGCTATTGGAGCGGCGCCTACAGCTATTGGGATGGAGACACCAAGTCCAGCAACCACAGCCTGTCGTTCTCGCCAGTGTTTGTGTATGAATTTTCCGGCACATCGATCAAACCTTATCTGGAGGCCGGGATCGGTGTCGCGTTGTTTGCCCACACCGAGCTCGAAGACAATCAGCTAGGCTCGTCCTTCCAGTTCGAGGATCGCCTCGGTTTCGGTCTGCGCTTTGCCGGCGGGCACGAACTGGGCGTTCGTGCCACTCACTATTCCAATGCCGGTATCCGTATGCCGAACGATGGCGTCGAGAGTTACGCCTTGCACTACACCATGCCGTTGTAACGGATTGCCCGGCGAGGGAGGTCAATCTCCTTCGCTGCGGCGCTTGAGCTTGGCCAACGCGGCAAATACATCGTCGTCATCGATGGGGTAACGGTCGATTTGGATCAAGGTCCAGTCACCGTTCTCCCCGAGCTTTTCCAGTGCCTCGTCCGTTCCAGTGTAACCCCAGAGGGCACTGTGGTTGCTGGCGCGACGATTTAGAGGGAAATGTTCTTGCAGGGCCTGGCACGTCGCGTCGGCGGCGGCCAACTGTTGCACATAGGCCTTGAGGCCGCTGACGCCATTAAACTCGCACAAAGCCGATGTTGATGTCGGTAGATACAACAGCAGCGTTCCCTGTTGGGAATCGCCGAGCACCAGGATGTCATCGGACGGGTAGCCGTTGATACTCAAGCGATGCACCGGCACTTGTCGCGGCCCTTGGGTCGAGTCGTCGCGTTCGTGGCGGGGCAGTAATTGCAACAGCATCGAGTAGGCGGTGTCCGAGTATCCGTCTTGCAGACGTGCGCGTTGCACCTGCAACCGATATTGCGCACGCAGATAATCGCCATAGCACTTCTCGTTGTCGGGCTGACCATCGGCGCGAGGCGCGCTCCAGAATCCCGCCGAGCGTCCGCCGAACTGGCGGTATTCGGCGTTCAGATAGGCCGTCAGCGCGGCCAGTGTCGCGGCGGCATCCTGGATCTTTTTGCGCTGCGGGCTGGGGTCGATCACCAGCGATTCGGTCGACACCGGGATCTGGTACGGCTCTTCGCCGTGATCCTGCCCGTCCACGGGAATGGCCGCGAAGCTGCCATCGGTGGGGCGATAGTAAATGCCGCGGCCAGGACAGTCGGGCGCCGAGAGGTCTTCGATGTGTACCGCGCTGGCCAATCGCTGCTGGTTTTGCAGCGCTTGCAGGCGTTGCACCAGCGCGGCGACGTGTTCGTAGTCCCGTGCGCTCAATGTCACCAGCGTACAGTGGCCTCCGGCTAGATCCAGCCGGTAGGCCTCGGCGAACTTGTTGACTGCATACAGAACCTCGTTGTTTTGTACCTGTACCACAACGCCACCTAGTGTCAGCCGTCCGGGTTCGAGCTGGATATCGTCCGGGCGACTCAGGTGATCGGTATGCAGTACCCAGACTGAAGGCCGGGAGGTGGCACTACTGGACAGATTGATCATCGGACCCTCGCTCAAATAGAGGTCATATTGGCTACCCTGGCCTTCGATGTCATAGCTCAGGTACTGAGCGCTCTCGCCCGAATCCTCCATGATCAGTAGCGGCGCCGCTTGCCCCAGACTGATCCGGATGCGCGTGGCGTGGTAGCGCGGTTCCAGCTTTTCCACGACCTTCTGGAACAGGGCGACCCATTCGGCTTCGATAAATTTGCCCCCGCTCTTTTGCTCCAGCGCCTTGAACAGCTGCAATTGGGCATCGTTGCGCTGGGTCGCGCCCACCAGCCAGGTGTATTGCGGCAGGTAGGTATGTTCGGGGGTGCCCGGCAGAGCCAGGCTGCGGATGCCCGGCGAAACGGGCAGCGCCATCTGCCGTGGGAGGTCCAGGAGCAGGCCGACATCGAGCGCCTGGCGTTCATCCTCTATCACGCGCGGATCGCCCGAACGCGAATTGTCGACGGCGTAGATCTTCGGGCTACCTAGGTAGAGCTGGCCGTTGCGTTGATCCAGATGACTCACCACCACCGGACCGCCCATGCGCAGCCCATGGGTTTCGGGCTCCTCGACATAGCCGCTGCGATAGGCCTGGATCTCCTGGGTGAATTGCTCACCCGTGGCCAGGACCTTATGGACTTTGGCAAAGAACACCGCCACCAGGCTGCTGGCGCCCACGCCCAGACCGGCCAGCGGTATCGACAGCGGTCCGAGAAATTCGCCACCTTCGGTAAACCCTGCCAGTACCGTGCCCAGCGCGAGAGTGTCGAGTCCGACGTTGGTGCCGTAGGCGGCTCTTTCCTCGGCGTTCCTGGCATGGGTGAGCAGGTAGCCGTCCACCCCCAGGCTAGCCAGGACCAGCAAGGCGTTGCCGGCGGCCAACAGTGCGCCGAGGGTGAGTGTCTTGCCGCCCAGGCTGATCGCTAGACCGCTCCGGTCCAGTAGGCTGAAGCTATCCGCGCTCAGGTGCCCGGCATCCTTCAGACCAATATAAATCGCCTGGGCGAGTATTTTTCCATCGTTGGCTACGCCCATAACCACCTGGGCCAGTTGCGTGTAGAACTGCACCTGGACCGCATTGGCCAATTCCGTCGACAAGGCATAGCGTTTGCCGCTGTTGAGCAACAACAGCGCAAAGCCGGTATTCAGGCTGTTCAGGCCATCGAGTTGCGCCAGCCCATGAATCACCTCGTGGTGGCTGACACCCGGTCGCGGCTGAAGCTGACCGCCCTGGAATTCGAAGTGCCGATGGAGGGTGTCCACAGTGTTGCGGATGCGGGTTGCTAGCGCGGCCAGTGCGCTGGCTTTCTCCAGAGCCAGCGGTTGGCGCGCCGCGCCGCCTGGCCCGGTCAGCTCCATCGTATAGCCGGTGCCGCGGGACTCAAGGGTGCGCAGGTCGGGGATCTGGCCGGACACTGGCGCGTCGGTGCCGAGCCTTTGCCACTCCTGTTCTGCGGCCTGGCCCAGTGCGGCGAACTCGTCGCGTTGTGTCTGGGATTGTTCGGCAGTGGAAGGATAGGGCCTGCGCACATCGCCACCCAGGCCGGGAGCATCCATGAACTGCCAAGAACCATCGCCACGGCGTTGCACCTCATAGGTCGAGCGCCTGAAACCCTCAATGGAATGGATGATCCGGATTCGGTTGCCGAAGGTCCGGACTTCATAGCGCCGGCCTTCGTGGATGATGTACGTCCTGCCGTTCGTCGCGTGATACAGGCCTCGCACGTCCGGCCCCAACAGTTCCAGTGTCGATCTGCCGCGCACCTCATACCCTCTCAGGTAAGCTGGCTGCGATTGTGTCGAGAGGCCGGGTTCTTGCGTATTTGCAATCACCGCGTTCAGAGCGATGTTCAGTTGGGTCAGGCTGCTCAGCGTCTTGAGCGGATTGGCGAGCACCTGGCGAACCCTGGCATTGTCATAGGTGGCGCTGGTTAGTTGGGTCCACATCCTGTCAGCGATGCGGCCCGGTCGTAGTCTGAGCAAGGTGAACAGCCCAGGCGTATCGAGCAGGAGCTGCAGCCTGGTATTGGCTTGGGGGGGCGAGAGGAATTGATGAGGGCTCCATAAACGAGGGGCTGCCTTGAAGGGTAAAAGTAGAGGGGCGATGTCGTGGAGCCCCATTTGCCTGGCCAGCGCCTGCAATTCCTGTTGAAAGTCGAGGAGTCGGGATATCACTTCGTCACTCCACGACCTGATTCCGTCGGCGTTGTCGAGCAGGTTTATATGGATGATGCCGGCATCCGCGCAGCGGGTGATCAACCTCAGTCTGTCCGTCGAGATTTGCTGATCGCGTAGCAGATGGGCGATCTGAGCGATGTTGAGTCCCTCGCCTATGGGGGGCGTCAGGGTCGGCGAGCTGAAAATGATATCGAGCCGCTCAAGCAGCGCTGGAGCGCGTCCTGTTACGGCCCTGAGCAACTCGCGTCGTGCGCTGATCGGGTTGTCCATGTGGCGAAGCACATACTGGTGCAACTGGTTGGCCGTGGCACCGTACTCCAGCAGAATATGGCGGATATTTTCATCAAAAAGGAAGGCGCGGTGTACCAGGAAGTCGATGTCCGCCGCCTGCGAGGTCCCGATGAACAGCGTTTCCAGCAGTGTCCTGAGCGTCGGCTCGTTGGGGAATAGGGAGAGTGTCGGGCGAGGGGGGGCGTCGATATAATGGTCGATGATCCAGCGTATCTCCGTGGGCAGCGAGGGCTGCCCATAGCGCTCATGGACGGCGTTGAAGGCATCATCGACGGCGGCGCTGATCCTGGGTGAACGGGACGGCAAGGTCGTTTCCAGGTAACGGATGGCCGGCTGAAAGAGACCATACGGATTGGGGAATCCTTTGAGGATGGTGGTCAACTCTCGATAGGCGTCATCGCCCAGCCAGATATTCAGCTCCAGGCAATGCTCAAGTGCTTGGGCATAGAGAGGCAGATGATCGGTGGTCACGAAGGGCACGATATCCGGATTGTGCTCGATATGGTCGGCGACGGCATTGCGCAGTCTCTCGACCGTGAACGTGTCGGCGGCCCGGCTCTGGTTCAGTGACAGAGCCACGGCATGAAAGAAGCTGTCTTCACCGGCGGGGACCTCTTCCACGTTGCCGGTGAGCCAAACGTGATAATGATTGGGCGCGGATCGGTACAGCACCACGTCATGGTGGGCACTGAAGATACTTGGGTTCACCCGGTATCCATAGGTGTCCTCGCGCAACCCGCCACGGTAGCGTACCGACCAGCCAAATCCCGGATCGTGGATGTCGATAATTACCAGGCTGCTGCCCCGTGGCCAGTCTGCCAGGTTGGTGATGAGGGGAAACGTGATCTCCATGACCTGTGGGCTCCAAGAGCCCAGGCGAATTAGACCGGCCATTGCCGAAAGACGCCGTGGTATGTTCTGTGGCGCTTGTTCGCCGGCAGGTGGGTCCATCGGTGCACCGCCCAGCAGGCGTAGGCGCGCCGTGCCGGGCGGCTTGGGGCCGGCTGCGTCTGGAAGACCTGTCGCGCGGCTGCCCGGCAGCGCCGCAATGTCTGATTGCCCGGTCGCCCTTATCCGAGCCAGAGAGTTTTTTCCGGGCAGGAAGGTGCTGATCAAACCGGCGTTCTTCTGGCCCGCCATATTGCCGAGCGCCCATTGATCGATCAGCGATTGCCAGTCACTTGCCGCGTTGCCAGGGGCGCCGTGGCTGGCCTGTTCGAGCAGCGCATCACGCTGGATATCATAGAGGCACTGCTGCATGTTGCCCCGCATCGGAATCAGTTGCACGCGAGTGCCGTTTCCGGAGGGCGGCGACTGTAGGATTGGCGTAGTCGATTTTCTCTGCCGCTCGGCTAGATAGTTTTTCCATGCTGGATCCTGGAAATACGAGTCGAGGTCACCGGCTTGGTTCAGTACCTTGAAGTCATTGTCAGTGGGTGAATCCGGGGTATATAGCATCACTGCCGGAGCGTTCGGGTCCGCGCTGGTGATCGCGAGTACGCCGCCGCCAATGACCTGAAGCGTGCTCTGGCTACTTTTATTCTCGGGATGCGTCCACACGCCCACTGCGTTGGCGATAAGGGGGTATGTGCCGAACTTCGGGCGGGTGGTCGGGTCCGGGTAGTCGAGCACCCGTCGAATCCACTGGCGTTGGGGTGTGCCGACTTGTCCCTGGAGCGTGGCATCGAGCAGCGCCAATTGCAGGCAGGCGGCATTGGCGTATTGCCAGGCGTCGCGTATCGCCTGTGCCCGTCCTGGGGTTGTCGAGCTTGCAGGTTTTTCTTTGAGTGCCTGGACAATGGCTTCCAGTGCGTCCTTGTCGCGGATGATCGGTGTGCCGGAGTGGTCGTCGGGCGGGCTCGACGGCACCACATCGATCAAGGCCAGGGCCAGCGCGAGTCGGCCAGTCTGCACCTGTCTGGCGGCCTCCCTATAACGTTGCCAGGCTTGCCTGTCGGCCTTCTGGAAAACTTGCCGCCAGGTTGTGTATTGCAACGCTTGCAAGCGCTGATTCATTCGCCCGCCGATATCCAGGACGCCACGCAGGTCCGCGGCAGCGGCAATGCGTTCCAGCATGGCTGGCGACGTGTCCGCGGGAGACGCGGCAAACACATCGTTCACCCGTCTTAGCTGGGCATTGCGCAGTGACTGGACCTGCGCGGTGAAAAGGTTTTCGTGCTTGTCATCGCTGGTGGTGAAACGGTCTGCGATCTTTCGCCCGATTTGCACTTGCAGCTTCGTATGCAGGACTTTGAGCGAGATAAAGGATTCGAGACCATATTCCAGGGTGTAGAGCACGACCCGTCCGAGATCGCTGTGAATCTCGACCGCTTTCTTACCCTTGAATTGCTTCGGGTCGGGATTGCTGCCCTGCACAACCGCACCGTCGCGGCTGGTGATGACGAAAGCGCCGGGCCATGGCGCCGTATCGACAGCACTTTCTCCCAGGAGGGTAATGCCGTACACCGCAGGCCGATAGGAGGCGGGCGCTACCGGCAGTGCCTCTTCGCGTTGCGCTCTTGTGGGCAGGCGCAGTACTTGATCAATCAGTTGTCGATCGTCGGCCTCCAGCGTTCCATCGATGCTGCGTAGCTGTGCTTCGGCCCGCAGTTGGGTCTCCAGGCTCAGTGCGAGTCGTTGCTCGGCGGGCAGGCCGTCGCTGGCGTCATTGGGTTGTGTCCAAAACTGTTGCAGTTGCGCCAGATAACCCTGGTGCAGTTGACGTATCTGCTCACTTTTGGCCGTCCCCGGACTCACTTCGGGCAGTGTCGGCAGCTTGAGACCTTCCAACAGGGCGATGATTTGTGCATTGGACGTGTTGAGTAAGAGCAACTGCTGCGATTGGGTTGGCGCGGGATCGGTCGAAGTCGGGAGGTTATCGGTTGCGCAGGGGAGCGAAATACAGGGAGGTTCGAGGGTTTTCATGGGCCAGTGATCTCAGGTTCCGGGGCAACTGTCGAGTTGCCCGCTACTTGTGACGCGTTGGTTCCAAGTGTGGATCGAGGGGGGCACTGGATATATGGGAAGTGTCTTTGACTTGAGGATGAAAGCGCTCTGATCTGCTCCTTCAAATCATCGATACACTGTGCTGATTCCACGGCGCTCTTCCAGGCAGTCCGCCGAGCCGGTTTCGAACTCGCGGCAGATCAATGGGCGCTTCTCGTAGATCGTGCAGCGCATGCTGTCGCGATCCAGGGCCGCGCACCAGCCGTCGTCCAGCCGCAGCATCACCTCGCCACCCCACTCGTCGATATCGATAAAGCGTTCGGGCACACCGGTCTCGCTGATCAACAGGACTTCCAGTCGACAGCAACAGGCCGCGCAGGAGGAGCAAGTGATGGCCGGTGCAGTGAGGTCGGTCAGGGTAATCGTGGTCATGGGCGCCAGTGTATGTCAGTGTCGCCGGCCCGTATGCCTGAATAAACCGGCCGGCGATAGCCGGATACCGCCGCGTGCGGTTCTGTTGTTTGTCTACTTCGCCTATTTAAAGGGAGTCAGACATGACGGATAACACCACATCGCCCCGCCCGTCGCTGCAATGCGAGATGGCTGCGGCCAAGGCGCTTTTCGCCCATCCGCCGACTTTGTCAGGCGTGGTCTTGTCGGCCATCCAGGAGCATTTTTTTCCCCATTGGGATCCGCAGTACAACGCCGCATATCTGTATATCGGCGAACCGCAATGGTCACAGATCGAGGGCAAAAGAGTTTTTGGCGGATATCAATACACGGCTTTGAGCGACCTTGTGCTCAAGCAGTTCACCCAGGGTGTGGCACCGGTTTTTAGCGAAGGCTATGTGCTGGAGGTCCGCTTCGCTGACCGGCCCGGTGATCGCCATCTGCTGGCGCCGCCGGCCGCCGAGGCGCTTGGCCAATGGGGCAACATTCTGCTGGAGCTCTATCAACAGGCGCTGGTCGACTACTGGAATGAGGAGGATGTACAAGGCGCCAGTCGCCTTCAGCGTTTCAGTGCGCTGCTGGTGCGGATGCTGGCCAGCGACCGTGAACACTATCGCGCCTTCCTGACGATCGATTTGCAGAAACCCGAGCAGCGTCTGGCGCTCTATGGCCTGCAGGCCGTGAGCAGGGACTCATGGGGCGCCAGCTACCCTGAAGCGTTGCCGGTGCTGGTTGCCCGTCGGTGGGAGCACGAGGTCGAGCAGGCTCCGCTATTGCTCAGTCTCGCCCATGGGCTGTTCAGGGCCGACACCACACAAGTGGGGTATCTGGTGCCGTTGTTCATGAGCCGCCGGGCCGAGGGGCGCGATATCGAGTATCACGAGCACCGGCTCTGGCAGCAGGGTGACCCTGACGAGTCGCTTGAGCAGGCCTTTGCCTGCGTTGGCCAGGCCTTATTGGAGAACCAGCTCCAGGATATTGCGCTGATCGCCCGTGATCTCGAATGGACGGTCGAGGATTACCAGCAGCGGCTCGATGCCATCACTCGTCCCGATGACTGGTTTTTCACGCCGGTGCCGGCGCGGCCCCATGGCGTTCGCGAGCTGTCCGAGGAACTGACGGCGCTGCGCGATGAAATGCCTTACTGGTTGCTCGGTGCCGACCCACGGGACATTGAACGCTACCGTGATCTGCTCGACCAGTTGGCGAGTGTGCAGCGCGCTTCGCGTGGCCAGGCATTTCTCGAGGGCATCGGCGACCTGATGAGTTTCACCCGTCGGGTTCTGCTGGAAAAAATCCATGAGGAACATCTCGAACCTTTGGGGATCAGCGACCCCGACGATATCCACCTGGAGCTCGACAAGGTCATCGCGGTGTCGACGGCCGGCGGCGGCGGCGGTGCCTTGGGCAGTATTGAAAAGGTCAGGATGACCCTGACCGAGTTCGCCCTCGAAAACCTGGGCGGTTTTCACCATTCGAAGATGCGCCTATCGGTCAGGCACTGTGCTGCCGAGGCTGTCGTACCGGCCTGGCTAACCCCGGATTACATCAGACACCTGGTCAGCGCCGTGGACATCGGCAAGACCTACCTGGATGAGCTGCGTGCCAAGCTGATCGATGACGCCGACGAGGCTCGACGTCGGGAAAAACTTTTCACCGAACAACTGCGAGTGCAATTGCCCATGGCGGCGCTGGAGCTCAAGATCAGGGCGCAGGCCGGTTTCAGCGAAGCGGGCTGGCGGCTTATCGAGGCAATCGTGAAACCGTCCCCCGCGCAGCGGCAGGTCGACGGCCAGAAAGTTGTGCTCAGGCCCCTGGGCTTTCGTGCCGAAGCGGATGCCGCCGTCGATGCAGTGGCTTCGATGTTTATCATCGGACCGAAGGACATCCGTCAGGGGCCGCACGTGCTGTATCGCCCGTTGCTCGCCAAGACTGCGGCCCATGAGTCCACGCTCCTGGGATTCCAGGCCACCTCTGGGGGGGCCTTGTGTCCTCACGACAACGACGCTCGGCCCACGCCGGCGCTCGAATCCTTGCATCAGTACGAGACCTTCGAGGCCGTGTTCGAGGCTATCCGGCAGGAGGGTGCGCTACAGGATAGCGTGCTGACCTGGATGAGCCCCCAGGCCCGACGGCTGTACGGCCATGGCGGTTTCCAGGAGCCGCACGTGCCGCGATCCTTCGAAGACGACTTTACCGCTTTCTTGACCCCGGGCCCGGCCCGCCTGAGTGACGCCGTGGTTAACGGCGATTATCTGCACCACCTGTTCACCTCGACGGCGCGCACATTGATTGAACTGGCCGACCGGCAATCGGTGTCCAACGCCGAGCAACGCTGGGCCCAGCTCAAGGAAGGGGCGTGGCAGTTGTTCAATGTGCTGCTGACGTTCATCCGTGGCCCGGCGGCCGTGGCGGGTTGGATCTATGCGGTAGTGGCGAGCGTCGATCGAGACATCCGCCAACTGCAAACCAAGGACGGTACGGGACAGGCCAGTGCCTGGGCCGATGTGTTGGTCAATCTTTCCTTCATCCTCAGTCATCGTCTCGTCGAGGCCAGGGCTACTTCATCCGCTCGCGAGGGGATACCACTCAGCACGCCGCCAGCCGAGGTGAGCCGTCCGGGGGCTGATCCTTATGTCGCGCAAGGCGCGGACCTGCCCTTGCCCATGCATCTGGAGGAGCCTGCCCTGGCGCCCTCCGGGCCGCGCCGCATCCGGATCGACGATCTTTTGCTGCGTCGCTACGAGCAGCCCTGGCCGAGCGCCGAGTCGCTCGGCACGGTGATCGCCGAGGGCGAGTTCAAGGGGTTGATCCGCTTGAAAGACACGGGCTATCTGGCCACCTATATCGGTGGGCGCCTATATCGGGTCCAGGAGGCCGAGGGCGGCGTGCGGATGATCACGCCGGACGGCAGTCGTGAAGGCTTCTACCTGCGCAGCACCGAGGCCGGCGAGTGGCGCCTGGATGTCAAGTTGCGGTTGCGTGGCGGCTCGGGGCGTGGCGGGCGTAAGACCATCAAGCAGATACAGGATGAAAAAAAAGCCGCAGCCCAGGCGTTGGCCGATCGACACCGGGACCTGGAAGTCCCCGGTAAACTCGCGGCAATGGCGGCCTCCGCCGCACGGGCCGATTTGAAACTCAAGGAGCAAGGGACTAACGCCGAGGCCACCAGCAGGGCCCGGCAACGTTATCTCCAGGAAGCAGAAAAGGCTTTCGAACTGATGGGGCAGAGCATCGTCCTGCGTGAAGAACAATCGCGGGTTGCCAACGTACCCAAATGGAAGGAGGCCGTGTGCGCATTCCTCGGTATCCAGTTGGTTGGCTGTCGTGAGGCGGTGGAAGTGCTACGCAGGGTCCGGGAGGAGCAGCGCCTCTCCCCTGCTGAATTCGAACGGGCCCAAGCCACCCATGCCGGCGCGGGTTCCAGGCTCTATGACAGTATCCTGGCTTACCAGAAAAGCAAGGTTGAGGCCAATGACCGCATGTTCGACTGGCATCGCAAGGAACGGCGCGTCAACGAGCAGTTGGACAATTATGCGGGACTGGGGCGCAAGACCCGCGACCAGGCTTTGAGCCAAACCCAGGAGGCACCGCTGGAGCTGGAGACGCGATTGTCGCAGCTCCATGCCTTGCGCTGGCTGAGCCTTCATGAGCTGGAGGGCGGCGAACAGATCAATCCTTCGCTGAGGGACAAGACCCAGGAGATGGCCCTGGCGAGTCGATCCCGGGTCAATCTGGAGCAGGATCCGGACATCCCGGCAAGACGCCGTCGGCGCGTGCTCAATACCTGCATCGAAAACTATGTAACGGGTCTGCAGACCGTCGAGTTCTGGCGGCGTCAGCAGCCGGAGGGCACGGCGCTGCCCTATACCGAACGTCTGCTTGAGCTGATCGGGCAACTGCGTGACGAAGCGCTGGAGTCATTGAGCGAGTTGCTCGACGAACAGGCCAGTGATGTCGCCGCCCAAGAGGAACTGGAGAAAGTCCCAGGGCTCATTCAGACCCGCGGGTCCAGGGGCAGTGTCTATCTGGGCAAGGTCAGGCCACCGGCCGCCGGCCAGACCAGGGAGACCGTCGAAATAGCCGTCGAAGATGAAGTCCGGGTGTTTCAGCAAAGCGACACCGGTAGTTACTGGGAGGAGATCGAGGCTCCCGAACCTGCCCCGGCGTCTACTGTCGCGCGGCCACAAGTCGGGCTCAAGCGGCTGGTCAAGGAGGCTGGTACGCAGGTGCAGAAGGCCCGCAGTGAGTTGCTCAATGCCCGCCAGGAACTGGCGAGGATGCTCGACCGGGCCGTCAGGCTGAAACAACCGGTCCGGGACCCGGTTTATCTGCAGGATGTGCTGGAGGGTGAAGCGAGGGCACTGGCCCGGCTCGCCGATCAGCTCGACAGCAGCCTGGCGGCGGCGCAAGCGTCACCCGAGCGGGTGAACGCACAGACGCAATCGGCCAACTTGCGCGCGTTGTCCCTCGAATTGACCAATGAAGGGCTGTTGATCAGGGTCAAGGCAACCAAAGCGAGCATGCCGGACATGGCGCGTGTCGACTTCCTGCATCGCCAGGGTGCCATCGAAATCAGGAAAAACGGACCGCGCAGCCTGCTCAAGTCCCAGGACTACCTGCAGGAGTACCTGATACTCGACAAGGCGGCCCCGGACAAGAAGAGCGCATTGCTCTGGGTTGCCCATTTTCACTACCGCGACCTGGCGCCGAACGATGATCTTTTCATCCCCGGGGCCGCCCACCTGAAAACCCGCGAAGAGCGTTTTCTCGGCCCCAAGGCGCAGGCCCGTGCCGAAGGCGTGCGTTTTGAGCGCATTCGCCGGGGCCAGCCGGGCCGCGCCCAGGCGGCTGTGGATATCTGGCGCAGTGCAATCACGCTGCCTATGGCCCGCCAGTTCTTCTTCGATGCCGCCGAAGCGGCGGCGGCACTGGTGGAGCAACTGAGGATTCGATCGTGAAGACTGAAGTGGCCGCTAAGCCAATACCGCATGGGCTTGGCGTGTCAGGCGTCTACTGGCCCTGTACCAGTGTTCGGTGCCGGGCAGGGTGTTTGAACCCAGGCCCGTCGGATCTGTTTGAAGGGAATAATCTGTATGAATGACACAATCACACTAGCGAGCCGGTCGCTTGAGCAGGAGATCGAGGTGGCCAAGGCGCTTTTTGTCCAGCCGCCGACATTGCGGGAGGTGGCCTTGTCGGTCATCCAGGAGCATTTTTTTGGCCGTTGGAATCCGCGGCGCAATGCTTCGCACCTGTATGTCGGCAAACTGCAGTGGCTGGAGCGCGATGGAAAAAGGTTCTCTGGTGGCTATCGATACCGTGCGGTGATCGACCTTGTGCTGGAGCATTTTACTACGGGGGCTGCGCCAGTCTTTACCGCCGAGCATGTGCTGGAGATCAAGCTCGACGGTTTGCCCGGCGAACGGCTGCTGGTTGATGCCGCGACCACCCAGGCTACGCTCGGGTCGTGGGGAGATATCCTGCTGAAACTCTATCAACAGGCATTGGTCGACTACTGGAACGCGGAGGATGCGCAAGGTGGCAGCCGCTTTGCTCGTCTTGGCGGCCTACTGGTGCGCATCTTGTCAACTGATCGTGAACGGCATAGGGCCTTTCTGTCGATCAATCTGGAAAGGCCCGAGCAGCAACTCGCCCTTTATGGCGTACAGGCGGTGAGCAAGGATACGTGGGGCGGCGCCTATCCTGAAGCCCTGCCGGTGCTGGTGGCCCGTCGCAGGGAGCGGGGAGTCGAGCAGAACCCGCTGGTGCTCAGTCTGTCCAAAGGCCTCTTCAGGGCCGACACCGCCGATCTTGGACAACTGGTGCCCTTGTTCATGAGTGTCCTGGCCAATGGCCGGGATATCGAGTACCGCGAGCATCTGTTGTGGCAGCAGGGCGATCCGGATATACAACTGGAGCAGGCCTTCGCCAGCCTTGCCGAAACCTTGCTGGAAAACCAGCTCCAGGAGATTTCCCTGATCGGGGTCGACACCGAGTGGACGCTCGAGGACTACCAGTGCCGGCTTGATGCAATTACCCGCCCCGATACCTGGTTTTTCACCCCGGTGCCGGCAACGCCGCATGCGCTGGTTGAGTTGCCCGAAGAGCTGGCGGCGCTCAGCGACAGTTTGCCGCATTGGTTGCTGGGAGGCGCCAGTGAAGACATCGGCGCCTACCGCGCCCTGCTGGAAAAACTGGCCGATGTGCAGCGTGCGTCGGGCGGCAAGGCATTTCTTGATGACGTGGGTGATCTGCCGGGCTTCGCCGTCAAGGCGTTGCTCAAGAAGATGGGGGAGGACCATCCGCAAACCGTCGATATCGCCAACCCCGATGATATTCGTTTGGAACTCGACAAAATCATTGCGGTGGCCGCTGCCGGGGGCGCGGGAGGGGCGTTGGGCACGGTGGAAAAGGTCCGGATGAGCCTGACGGAGTTTGCCCTGGAGAATCTTGGGGGCTTTCGGCATGCGAAGATGAAGATCGTTATCCGCCACTGTGGTGTGGAAAAACCGCTGCCCGAATGGCTGACCCCAGACTACGTCAAGGGTCTGGTTACTTTTGTCGATATCGGCCGAACCTACCTGGACGCGCTCAAGGCGCAGCTTATCGATAATGTCGGCGAGGCGCGGCGTCGGGAGAGCCTGTTCAGTGAGCAACTGCGGGTGCAATTGCCGATGGCGGCGCTAGAGCTGAAGATTCGTGGTGAAGCGAACTTCGACGAAACGGGATACCGCTATGTCGAAGCGATGGTGCAGCCCGAAGCGGCGCGGCGCCAAGTGAACGGCCAGGAGATTGTCCTGCGCGCCCTGGCCTTCAAGGCCGAAACCGATGCGACGGCGGATGTCGTGGCGTCCATGTTCATTATCGGCCCGCGAGACACTCGCCATGGCCCGTTCATTCTCTATCGTCCCCTGCTCGCCAAGGCTGGCCCACAGGCTTCGGTCTTTCAGCAATTCCAGTCGGCACCGGACAAAAGTTTCTGTCCTCACGACAACGACGCCCGCCCCACGCCTCCCGTCGAACCGCTCCTGCAATACCCGACGTGGGCGGCGCTGCTTGAGGCGCTTCGCCAACCCGGTGCATTACAGGACAGCGTTCTGACCTGGTTAAGCGATCAGGCCCGGCGCACTTATGCCAACGGCGGCTTTATCGAGCCCCATCTGCGGCGTTCTTTCGAGGATGATTTTGCCGTGCTATTGCCGGTGGCGCCGGCCACGCTCGATGACGCAGTGGTCCAGGGCGACTACCTGCATCACCTGTTCGGCTCGATGGCCAGGACGTTGATCGCCCTGGCGGACCGGCAATCGGTGTCCAATGCCGAGTTGCGCTGGAATACCCTGAAGGAGGGCGGTTGGCAACTGTTCAACGTGGTGTTGATGTTTATTCGCGGCCCGGCGGCGGTGGCCGGCTGGATTTTCGCGGTGGTCGCCAGTGTCGATGCCGACTTTCGGCGAATGGAGGAAAAAGACGCTGGGGCCAAGGCCAGTGCCTGGGCCGATGTTCTGGTGAATATTGCCTTTATTCTCGGGCATCGCTTGACTCGACAGCAGGCACACGCCAAGACACCGCTGCAGATCCCGATAGATGAAGGGTATCGCCCGGCGCACCGGGCGACGATCAGCGAAGGGCCGGACAGGCCGCTGCCGATGAAGCTGGATAACCCCGTGGCGCCCGGCACCGTCTCCTCGCGTCCGAGTGTCAGTTCGTTCACCTTGAAGATTTATCCACATCCCTTGCCAGAGCCGCAGACTCTGGGGGAAGTCATCGCGTCCGGCGATCTGAAGGGGCTGATCCGGTTGAAGGACTCGAACCGGCTGGCGGCCTACTTCGGCGGATGGCTGTTTGCGGTGAAGACAGATAGCGAGGGCAATGTTCGTGTGGTTACGCCGGATGGTCGCAGCGAAGGGTTTTATCTGAAAAGCGATGGCGCAGGGAAATGGACGCCGGACTTGAAGCTGCGTCTGCGCGGCGGATCGGGGCGTCCGGGATCGAACATCGGGAAAAGAAGAGCGGCCCTGCTTGAGGAGAAACGCCGGGAGCAGGAACAACGGGAGCTGGTCAGTACGCGCTTCATGGATGGGTGGAATCTACGCGTGACGGAGCAGGGGCAGCGTGCACAAGCGCTGTTTCCCGAAGTGGATGCCTTGAGGACGATGGAGGGCAATCCCGATCGTTATACCGATCAGCAGTGGTTCGCCCGGATGAATCAGCTTGGCGATCGGGTGAAAGTCTTTCTTGACGGCTACGAGCAACAGATCAACATGCTGCGGATGAACGAGACGTTATTCATGCGGGGATACAAGGGGATACTCTTTAGCACCTTGCATCAGTTCGTCATAGGGATGCAGATTACCCTGGACGGGATAAGGATCGTCGAACTTCGTTACCAGCGGATGATTGAGCGCTTGCCCTATGAGGATGAGGCAGGCCGGGTCTTGCCGGAAAGGCAACAGGTGGAACAACGGGAGAACCGCGTTGCGGACTTGTATATCGACTGGGCGGAACGAGAGGAACAGGCGTTTACCGAACTGAGCCGTCATCGCAACCAGAATCTGACGGATTACCAGGCCATTCGCGATATCAGGAACCGGGGGGACAGGGGCCGGAGTAAGGGGAGCATGGTGCGTGGATTGAAAGCCATCAGGGCCTGTCGGCTCGGGCTGTATTGCTTTAGGGAGCTGGATCCGCGGCAGCTCGAGAGCGATATCTGGATGAAGTTCGACGATCTGCGCAGTGCCTTGGCCTCCCAATCCATTCTGGAGGAGCGACCCGCTTCACCCTTGTCCGCCGAGGCAGATATAGACGTACTCAACACCTGTGTGAGTCAATATAACGAAGCGCTGGCCATGCTCGAGTACAAGATCGGGTTGTTGCCGCAAGGGGGCAGTCTGGTCTGGGGCGATCTGTTTGTCCGGCGCCTGGTCGAGTTGCAACAGGAGGCCGAGCGCAGCCTGATCGGACGTATCGAGGCGCAGGCCCCGGCGCAGGACGAGCCTGAGGTGCCGCCGGAACAACCCGCCAAGATCCGGAAAGTCATCCGCACCCGTCGCAGGAAAAACTATCTCGGCTATGTTCGAGACACGCCCCAGGATGGCCATGAGGTCGTTGAGTTGATGGATCCCCAGACCGGTAGACCGATCGATTCCTTTGTCGAAGAAGAGGACGGTTATTGGCAGCCGTTGCCCAAGCCGGCAACCCCCCCCGTGGCCAGGCCACAGCCGGGCCTCAAGCGTCTGGTGCAGATGGCTGAGAGCCAGATCCGCCAGGCCGGTCGGGAAGTCGAGACAGCCAAGCGACAGATCCCCGCCGCCAAGGACCCGGTCTATCTACAGGATGTGCTCGAAGCACGGGCACGGGGGCTGGAGGCGCTGGCTGGGCAAATCGACCGTGCGCTGGCCGAATCGAGCAGTTCCGCGACGCAAAGCGAAGTCTCCGCCGGTAAGGTTCAGGCCGCGCAGCTACGTCTCCAGGCAGGCACGGTCAGACATGAGGGATTGCTGGCACGAATTGCCGTGACCAAGTCGAGTGCGCCGGACACCGAACGGCTGTTGTTTCTCAAGGAGCGCAACGAGGTCGAGATCTTTCGCAACGGGCCGCGTACAAAACTCGGCAAAGAGGATTTCCTTCAGGAGTATGTGGTGCGTGACAAGGCGGCCGGCAAGAATCTTTGGGTGGCGCATTTCCATTATCCCGATAAAGCCACCCCGGAGGAGTTGTTCGTGATGCGCGGCGCCTTGGACAAGGACGGCAAGCCGCAATCTCATGGCGCCCATCTGAAGCGCTGGGCCGAGCGTTTTCTCGGGATCAAGGCGCAGGCCCGGGCCGAGCAGGAGCGCTTTGAACGCATCCGCCAAGGTCAACCGGGGCGAGCCTTGGAGATGTTTCGGATCTGGCGTAGCGAGATCAGCCTGAACATGGCACGCCAGCTGTTTTTCAATGCCCCGGAACGCGACGGCGTGGTACTCGAACAACTGCGCCGGCTTTAGATCATCCGGGCCGGGACGCGGGTTGCCTACTCGGCGCTGTGCCGGTCTTGCCGGCCCACGCTGTCGATACCCTCATGAGAGGTCCTTGTCCTTGCCGCTATTGCGCACCATGCGCCTGTCGATCGCCGGTTGCCGGCGCTTGGACAGGAGCGGCGGCGGCCAAAGCCCGGCCATGGACAGGGCCGGGAGGCTGATTTCCGGCGGGTGTTTAGGGAGCTTCTCGCAAATATAGCTGGCGGCCTGATCGGCCGGCCAGTTCAGAGGCATGGGGAAATCATTCTTGCGTGTCAGCGGCGTGTCGACGAAGCCAGGGCCGACAAGGGTGACGTCGATACCTTGGCAGGCCGGGTCGATACGCAGGGATTCGAACAGGTGGCGCATACCGGCTTTCGAGGCGCCTTGGGCTTCGGCGCAGGGTAGCGGCAGGAAGGTCACGGCGCTGGCGATCCCCACCAGGTGTGGTTTGATCCCGCCTCTGAGCAGTGGCAGCGCGATCTCGATGCAGTAGCTACTGGCAAGCAGGTTGGTGCGCACCACCTGTTCGACGACCGAGGCATCGAACGCTTGGGCCTCGACATATTCACAAGTGCCGGCGTTGATAATCACCGTGTCGAGACTGCCCCAAACCTGCTTGATACACTCGCCGATCTCGCGTACCTGTTGGCTGTCTGTCAGGTCACCGGGCACCACAAACACTTGGCCAGGATAACGCTCGTCAAGGGCTTTCAGCGCTTGGGCATCACGGGCGCTGACGGCCAGTTGGACGCCGCTCTTGAGCAGCACTTCGGTCATGGCGGCGCCAATCCCAGCGCTGGCACCTGCTAGCCAGATCCGGCGTGCTGGCGGCTGGGGGCCACATTCGACGTGGGTTGGCGAGTCCTGGGCAGTGCAGCGTGCGGCGAAAGGGTGCGGGAAGTCACTCATTTATACCTCCGGCATCCAGCCGCGATGACAGGTTCTTGAAGGCAGCCAGGGCACGTGCGCGACTTTTTGCCAGGTCGACGATCGGCCGTGGATAGTCAGCGACACCGAAAAGGCCGTCGAGGGCCGGCGGGCTGTGCACTTGCTTTTTGTTCAGCCCCGCCAGTTCCGGCAGCCAGTGCTTGATAAATAAGCCTTCGCTGTCGAATTTCTCCGACTGGCTGACCGGATTGAAGATCCGAAAATAGGGCGCCGAATCGGTGCCGGTGGACGAGCTCCACTGCCAGCCGCCGTTGTTGGCCGCCAGGTCCCCATCGATCAGGTGGCGCATAAAAAAACGCTCGCCTTCGCGCCAGTCGATCAACAGGTTCTTGGTCAGGAACATCGCCACCACCATGCGCAGGCGGTTGTGCATCCAGCCGGTCTCGAGCAGTTGGCGCATGGCTGCGTCGATGATCGGCAGGCCGGTACGCGCCTGTTGCCAGGCCGCCAGATCCTGCGGCGCATCGCGCCAGGCCACGGCTTCGGTTTCCGGGCGAAAAGCGCGGTGACGCGAGACCCGCGGATAGCCGACCAGAATATGTTTGTAGAATTCGCGCCAGAGTAGCTCGTTGATCCAAGTGACGACGCCGACATTGCCACTGTCGAATTCGCCCTGATTATTGCGTAGCGCGACGTGTAGGCACTGGCGAGGGGAAATCACGCCAGCGGCGAGGTAGGCGGATAGCTGGCTGGTGGCCGGTTTGGCCGGAAAATCCCGCTCACTCTGGTAATGCTCGATCTGCTGGTCGGCAAAGCTGTCCAGGCGCCGCCTGGCCTCGGCTTCTCCCGCAGGCCAGAGGTCACGCAGGGCTTGGGTCGGTGTGGGGAAACCCTCGACTTCGACAGGAATCGGGTCGCTGCCCACGCTCAGCGGCAACTGTGCTCCGGGGGCCTCGACCATTGCCGGCAATGCACCGTGAAGGCGGCTGTAACAAACCTTGCGGAACTGGCTGAAGATTTGGAAATAGCTGCCGGTGAGGGTCAGCACGCTACCGGGTTTGAAGAGTAATTGATCGAGATAACGGTGGCAGCTAATGCCTTGGGCTTCGACGGCCTTGGCCACGGCCCGGTCGCGGCGACTTTCGTGCACGCCGTATTCTTCGTTGAGATGCAGGGCTTCGACTCTCAGGTCCTGGCACAGCTTGAGCAGGACCGAGGGAACCTGGTCCCACGTGTCGGCATGGCGAATCAGCAGGGGAATATTTAGTGTGGCCAGCACTTGGCTCAGCTCCTGCAGGTTGCGCAACCAGAAGTCGACCTTGCACGGGGCGTCGTCGTGGGCTTGCCATTGTGCGGGCGTCAGCAGATACACCGCGACCATGGGGCCGCGCCGGGCGGCGGCGGTCAGGGCTGTGTTGTCATGTAGGCGCAAGTCGGTGCGCAGCCAAAGCAATTGCATAGTCATTCCACAGGCCGCTAGAGCAATCCGAGCCGAGCCAGGCTCTGGTGGGCCGCCAACGGGTCTTCGGCCAGGCTGACGTCAGGGTTCTCGTCGATATATACCGACAGCTCGGCAAAGTGGATACGCACCGTGGCGCCGACGATCAGTTTGGGGGGAACAATACGGCTCAGCAGCCTGGGCAAATGGGTCAAATTCATCGCCTTGCTGGAGTAAAGGACCACGGCCCGCGCCTTCAGGTGCTCGACGGCTAGCGCCAGTTCGCCGGGCGGCAGGGGCCAATCGAAAACTTCTACCGGGCAGTCGGCGCTGCTGGCCAGCCAGGCGGTCAGCCACAAGCGCGGTTCCAGCGGCAGGTCTGACTGGTTGACCAGCAACAGCGGCGCGCCCTTGAGCTGGCGATTGTTGTGATAGATCCGTGCGCCGAGCTTGCTGCGTAGCCAGGAGTAGAAAAAGCTTCGCTCCATCTGCTCGCCGAACTGGCCCTGCCAGCGTTGTTCGAGCTCTGCCAGCAGAGGGATCAGTAGCTGTTCGCATACCGTGCGGGGCGGGTATAGCGACATCGCCTGGTTGAAGCTTTCATCGAGCTGACGCTCTTGCAGCCGGGTAATGGCTTGGATCAAGTTGTGGTGCAACCGATGCCAGTGGTTTTCCGGGTCGACGGCGAATGGCTGCGGGGCATCGAGCAACTGTTTGAGCTGGCGAATGGCTACTCCACGATTCAACCAGGTGAGAATCGTCTGGATGCGTTGTATATGTTCGGCGCAAAACAGCCTGTGGCCCTTGGGCGTGCGGTGCGGCACGATCAGTCCGTAACGCCGTTCCCAGGCCCGCAGGGTGACGGCGTTGACGCCGGTCTGCCGGGCTACTTCGCGGATCGGCAACCAGCCGGCGACCAGAGCGCTGGCGTAGTCGGGGTTGGATTTGTCGTCTTCGGCGGTGAGCATGGTCAGATCACGTCCCGCAGGCTGAGGTTTTCCGGGTAGGGTTGCAGGTAGACCTGCAAGGCTACATAGGGATCAGGGTGTTGGCCAAAGTGCTGTTTGAGCAGGGTCAGCGGCACCCTCAACGGTACGATACCGAGGCGGTACTGGCCGATGAGTTGCTGCATGTGTTGTTTGTCTTCGGTGTTGAGGGAATGCCTCAAGTAGCCGCTGAGGTGTTGCAGGACATTGGTATGGGTGCGGCGGGTCGCGCATTGTTTCAAGGCGGCCATCAGCTGGCTGAAGTAGCGCGGACCGATCTCGTTCGGGTCTGACTTGCCCATGCTGCCTAGCAGGCGGCCCAGCACCTTGTACTGCAGCGGGTTATGGGCCATCAACAGGTACTTGTAGCGCGAGTGAAAGTCAGTCAGGCCGCGGCGGCTCAAGCCGCTGGCACGCAACTCCTGCCAGGCGGCGTAGGCGAAGACCCGGGTCAGGAAGTTGTCCCGCAACACCGGATCGGTCAGGCAGCCCTCTTCCCACTGTCGCCACTCCTTGTGTCCACTGGAGTTGCGCACCTCGACGCCCGTCGCGCAGGCGCTGATGGCGATCTTCGGTGGGTGGGCGGCGGCGGTAGTCACGGGCATTGGCGAACCTCGTAAATTTAATTGTACAAGATTTTGATTTTGTACAAGTAAATTTCATCATAGGTTCTATCGTGCGCAAGTCAAATATTTTGTATAGAGCGGTTGTGGTCGGCTATTTTGCGCCCATCTGTCCGCTTGCAGCTCGGGTTCCGGCACGGTGCCGATTTCGTCGCCGAGCAGGCGGGTGCCCAGGAAGTTTTTCACGATTTGCGAACGAACTACTGTCCCGTTCGGCTGCAGCATGCAGGAGGGGATCCGGTTCACGCCAGATGTTCCAGTAGCCGGCGGGCGGCTTCCTGGCCGCTGAGCCAGGCCCCTTCGACGCGACCGGACAGGCACCAGTCACCGCATACATACAGACCCAGGTCGGCATCGGCCAAGGCACCCCATTCGTGGGCGCCGGCTGGCCGGGCATAGAGCCAGCGGTGAGCGAGGGTGAAGGTCGGTGGTGGCATGGTGATATGCAGCAGCTCGGCGAACGCTCCGTGCAAGTGTTCGATCACGGCTTCCTTGGACAGGTCCAGGTGTTGTTTGCTCCAGTGGCTGGTGGCATGCAGGATCCAGGTGTCGAGCTGGTCGTTGCGTCCCGGCTTGCTGCGGTTGCGGGCCAGCCAGGCGAGCGGGCTGTCTTGCACGAAGCAACCTTCCATCGGCGTATCCAGCGGGGTCGCGAACGCCAGGGCAATGGCCCAGGTCGGCTCCATCTGCACCCCGGCGGCGGCACTGGCGAGTTTCGGCGCAGCCGCCAGCAAGGTGGTCGCTTGGGGGGCCGGCGTGGCAATGATGGCGTGGCTGAATGGGCCGTGGGTGAGGCCTTCGGCATCCTGTAAGTGCCAGTGCTGCTCGCCGCGGAATACTTCGGTGATGCGACAGTTGAAGTGGGTCTGCAGGTCCCCCAGCAGGCCACGGGTGATGGCGCTCATACGCGGGGTACCCACCCAGCGGATCTGCTCGTCCGGCGACACGTTCAACTGGCCGTTCTGCCAGGTGTAGAGCGTCGGGTCCCATTCGGCGACCCAGCCCTGGCTCTGCCAGCGTTGTACTTCGTTGACGAAACGCCGATCGCGGGCGGTGAAATACTGTGCACCCAGGTCCAGTGCCCCGGCATCGCTGCGTTTGCTCGACATGCGCCCGCCGCTACCGCGGCTCTTATCGAACAGTTCGATAGCGTGTCCGGCATCCTGCAATGCGCGGGCGGCTGAGAGTCCGGCGATACCGGCACCAATTATTGCGATAGGTAAAGTCATAGGGGCCTCGTTACCTGTCTGCACAGACTACGCCGTCGGTAAAACCTGTACAATATTGTTTTTAGGTATAAGTCGCGATCTTCTCATTGTCTGAAGCTGTCCTATTGTTAAACAGTCGAGAAGAAAAGAGCCCTGTTTATAAAAATAGACTAACGCTCACGGCAAAACGCTACGCGAGGACACTTTCATGCACATATTGCTGACAGGCGGTACTGGTTTGATCGGGCGCCAGTTGTGCAAGCACTGGTCGGCACAGGGGCACCGCTTGACGGTCTGGAGCCGCCGACCCGGGGAAGTGGCCCGTTTGTGCGGGGCGCAGGTGCGTGGCGTGCAACATCTGGAGGATCTGGCCGGTGAGCCGCTGGATGCGGTGATCAACCTCGCCGGTGCGCCGATTGGCGACCGGCCTTGGACTCGCAAACGCAAGTCATTGCTGTGGAGCAGCCGGATCCAGTTGACCGAAACGCTACTCGTCTGGCTCGAAGGGCGTGAGCAACGCCCGAGCGTGCTGATCTCTGGGTCGGCGGTGGGCTGGTATGGCGATGGTGGTGAGCGTGAGCTGACGGAAGATTCGCCACCGGTCAGCGAAGATTTTGCCAGCCAATTATGTATCGCCTGGGAAGAAACCGCACAGCGCGCGCAGACCTTGGGTATTCGTGTGGTGTGGATACGAACCGGTCTGGTGCTCGCGGCTGAGGGCGGTTTTTTGTCGCGGCTGTTGCTACCGTTCAAGCTTTGCCTGGGCGGTCCGATCGGTAACGGTCGGCAGTGGATGTCATGGATTCACCTACAGGATCAAATTGCCCTGATTGATTTTCTTCTGCATCGCAGCGACGCCGAGGGTCCTTATAATGCCTGCGCGCCTAAACCGGTGCGCAACCAAGCGTTCGCGCAGGCCTTGGGCAAGGTCTTGCATCGCCCGGCGCTGATACCTCTGCCGGCTTTCGTGTTGCGTCTGGGCTTGGGTGAGTTATCGCTGCTGCTGCTCGGTGGCCAACGCGCGCTGCCGACCCGGTTGCTGGCGGCGGGATTTGTTTTTCGGTTCAACGATTTGCCTGCGGCCCTCGACGACCTGTCGAACCGCCTCTGAAATAGGACGTTGCATGACTGATCACGCCTTGCTTCTGGTCAACCTGGGTTCGCCAGCTTCTACTTCGGTCGCGGACGTGCGCGGCTACCTCAATCAATTCCTGATGGATCCCTATGTGATTGACCTACCGTGGCCGCTTCGGCGCTTGCTGGTGTCGCTGATCCTGATCAAGCGCCCCGAGCAGTCGGCCCATGCCTATGCCTCGATCTGGTGGGAGGAGGGTTCGCCACTGATAGTGCTCAGCCGTCGCCTACAGCAGCAGATGATTTCGAGGTGGACTCAGGGCCCGGTGGAGTTGGCAATGCGTTACGGCGAGCCGTCGATTGAGACGGTACTGACCCGGCTGGCGGCTCAGGGCATCCACCAGGTGACATTGGCACCGCTGTATCCGCAATTTGCCGACAGCACTGTGACCACGGTCATCGAGGAGGCTCGGCGGGTGGTCAGGGACAAACGGTTGGAGGTGCGGTTTTCCATTCTGCGGCCGTTCTATGATCAGCCGGAATATCTCGACGCCCTGGTGACCAGTGCCCGACCGCATCTGGAGCAGGGTTTCGATCATTTGCTGCTGAGCTTTCACGGTTTGCCGGAAAGCCATCTGAAGAAGCTCAATCCCGGCCATAGCTTTGCAGGCGGCGGTGATTGCTGCGCGGGTGCGCCACCGCAGGTTGTGGCCAGCTGTTATCGCGGCCAATGCCTACGCACGGCGGCGGCGTTTGCCGAGCGCATGGGTTTGGCGGACGGGCAGTGGTCGGTGTCGTTCCAGTCCCGGCTGGGCCGGGCGAAGTGGATCGAACCCTATACTGAAGCGCAATTGGATGAATTGGCCAAGGCCGGCGTGAAGAAGCTGCTGGTGATGTGCCCGGCGTTTGTCGCCGATTGCATCGAGACGCTGGAAGAGATCGGCGATCGCGGGCGCGAGCAATTTATCGCGGCGGGGGGCGAGGCGTTGGTGCTGGTTCCGTGCCTGAACGATGAACCACAGTGGGCGGCGGCGCTGAACGCCCTGTGCCAGCGGGCGCCGTTGGCATTATAGGGGATGGGGTCTGCTCCCATGGCCCGCGTGGGTCTGACTACAACGGCTCGTGCGCCTTCTTCTGCCTCCAGTTGTCATTGCCTGGCAGCAACAGATTCAGCGCAATCGCCACCACGGCACACAGCGCGATGCCCTTGAGGCCGAAGTCGTCCGGTCCGGTGCCGGTGCCCACCAGCACGCCGCCGATGCCAAACACCAGGGTTACCGAAACAATGACCAGATTGCGTGCTTCGCCCAGATCGATCTGGTGGCGGATCAGGGTGTTCATTCCCACTGCGGCAATCGAGCCGAACAGCAGGCAAAGAATTCCACCCATCACCGGCACCGGAATGCTTTGCAGCAGTGCGCCGAACTTGCCGATAAATGCCAGGCTGATGGCGAAAATCGCTGCCCAAGTCATGATTTTCGGGTTGTAGTTTTTGGTCAGCATCACCGCGCCGGTCACTTCGGCATAGGTGGTGTTAGGAGGGCCGCCGAACAGGCCGGCTGCCGTAGTGGCGATCCCATCACCTAACAGGGTGCGATGTAGTCCCGGTTTCTTCAGGTAGTCGCGACCGGTCACGCTGCCCACCGCGATCACCCCGCCGATATGCTCGATGGCCGGGGCCAGCGCTACCGGTACAATGAACAGGATCGCCTGCCAGTTGAATTCCGGTGCGGTGAAGTGCGGCAGGGCGAACCAAGGCGCGGTGGCGATTTTCGCGGTATCGACCACGCCGAAGTAGAACGACATGGCAAACCCCACCAGGACCCCGGAAATGATCGGCACCAGACGGAAGATGCCTTTGCCGAACACCGCCACGATCAGCGTGGTCAGCAGCGCCGGCATCGAGATCATCATCGCGGTCTGGTAATGGATCAGCTCGGCGCCGTCGCCGGCCTTGCCCATCGCCATGTTCGCGGCAATCGGCGCCATGGCCAGGCCGATGGAAATGATCACCGGGCCGATCACCACCGGTGGCAGCAGTCGGTCGATAAAACCGCTGCCCTTGATCTTCACCGCCAGGCCGAGGAAGGTGTAGACGAAACCGGCCGCCATCACCCCGCCCATGGTCGCCGCGAGGCCGAATTGGCCCTTGGCGAGGATGATCGGGGTGATAAAGGCGAAGCTCGAAGCGAGGAATACCGGTACCTGACGCCCGGTAACCAGTTGGAACAGCAGGGTCCCCAGGCCCGCCGTGAACAGCGCGACGTTCGGGTCGAGGCCGGTGATCAGTGGCATCAACACCAGGGCGCCAAAAGCGACGAAGAGCATTTGTGCGCCGGACAGTACCGTGCGCCACAGCGGGTCGTTGAACTCCTCCTGCATGTCAGGCGTCCTTCTGCTTAGTGCCGAAGATCTTGTCACCGGCATCGCCCAGGCCGGGGATGATGTAGCCGTGCTCGTTGAGTTGCCGATCAATGGAGGCAGTGTAGATGGTCACGTCCGGGTGGGCTTTCTCGACCACCGCGATGCCTTCGGGGGCCGCCACCAGGACCATCGCACGGATGTCCTTGCAACCGGCTTTCTTCAGTAGGTCGATGGTGGCAACCATCGACCCACCGGTGGCGAGCATCGGATCGATGATCATCGCCAGGCGCTCGTCGATTTCCGGGACCAGTTTTTCCAGGTAGGTGTGGGCTTCGAGGGTTTGCTCGTTGCGGGCCACGCCCACGGCGCTGACCTTGGCGCCTGGAATCAGGCTGAGCACACCTTCGAGCATGCCGATGCCGGCGCGTAGGATCGGTACCACGGTAATTTTCTTGCCGGCGATTTTCTCGACTTGCACGGTGCCACACCAGCCTTCGATATCATAAGTTTCGAGGGGCAGGTCCTTGGTCGCCTCATAGGTCAGCAATGCGCCGACTTCCTGGGCGAGCTCACGGAAGTTCTTCGTGCTAATGTCAGCGCGGCGCATAAGGCCGAGCTTGTGACGGATCAGCGGATGGCGGATCTCACGGGTGGGCATGGGGAAAGGCTCCGGCGGCGGGCAAAAAAAACGGCCTAGATTAATCTATCCGAGGTAGATGTCCTATAGACGCGTAGTACGTGGGTGGTCTGTACGGTGAGTTCGTGAGTTCAAGTTCGCAGGCCACTCAGCTCAACGGTAGCGGCTCGTCAAGTTTGCGCTAGTTCAGAAACGCTTGATCTGGCCTTTCGGGGTGCGTACCTTTGCCGACTTTTCCCGCACCCCCTTATGGAGAGCGCCATGTCCGCCGATCTCGAACATATCCGTCAAGTCATGCGCGAAGCCGACTGCCTGTACACCAATGATGAAGTCGAAGCGGCCATCGCCCGGGTCGGCGCACAGATCAATGCCGAACTGGCCGAGCGCAACCCGGTGGTGTTTTGCGTGATGAACGGCGGCCTGATCTTCTCCGGCAAATTGCTCACCTACCTCGATTTCCCGCTGGAAGCGTCTTACCTGCACGCGACCCGCTATCGCAACGAAACCAGCGGCGGCGAGCTATTCTGGAAAGCCAAGCCGGAAATCTCGTTCATTGACCGCGACGTGCTGATCATCGATGACATCCTCGACGAAGGTCACACCCTTGGGGCGATTATCGACTTCTGCAAGCACGCCGGTGCCCGTCAGGTGCATACGGCCGTGTTGATCGACAAGGATCATGACCGCAAGGCCCGCGCGGACCTGAAGGCTGATTATGTCGGCCTACTGTGCATCGACCGTTATATCTTCGGCTACGGCATGGACTACAAGGGCTACTGGCGTAACGCCGCCGGCATCTTTGCTGTCAAGGGCATGTAAACCATGACCGCGCCGAGCTTTCTCGACCAAGCGTTGTTTGCCGACCTGGCCGGCAGGGCCGCGACCAGTGCGCGCGGGCGAGCGCACCACAACTTTCATCAGATGGATGAACCGTGCCATCGTCTGGCGGTCGGCTTGCAACCGAACACTTATATTCCACCTCATCGGCACCTCAGTGCGGACAAGGCAGAAACCCTGTTGGTGCTCAAGGGAGCTCTGGGTCTGTTGGTGTTCGATGAGGCCGGCGCGCTGCTGGACAAGCGGGTGTTGCGGGCCGGTGGCGATTGCCCTGGCGTGGATCTCCCTGCGGGGATGTTCCATGGCCTGGTGGTCCTGGAAATCGACAGCGTGATGTTCGAGTGCAAGGCAGGCCCTTATCGCCCGGTAGCCGATGGCGAGCGGGCGGCCTGGGCGCCGCGTGAAGGCGAGGCGGGTGTCGGCGCCTACCAAGCCTGGATGCGCGCGCAGTTCGATTGAGCGCCAGAAGGACGCTTGCCGTATCATTCGCATCATTGTTTACCTGACGACAGGCAACGGGTTCCCAAGGCATGCTGGCCATCTTTCTCGCTACATTGAGCATCACCGCGCCCGTCTTCGCCATGTTGTTCCTGGGCGTGGCGCTCAAGCGCATCGGCTGGATCAACGACAGCTTCATCCATATGGCTTCGGCACTGGTGTTCAACGTCAACATGCCAGCGTTGCTGTTTCTCGGAATCCTCCACGCCGACCTGCATTCAGCCTGGCAACCTGCGGTACTGGGGTATTTCGCGGTTGCCACGCTGGCAGGGTTCGCCGCTGCCTGGGGCTGGGCGATCTGGCGTTGCCCAAAGGAAGATCGCGGGATCTACACTCAGGGCGCCTTTCGCGGCAACAACGGGGTGATCGGTCTGGCCCTGGCGGCCAGCCTGTATGGCAACTACGGCATTTCCCTCGGAGCGATCCTCGCGGCGCTAGTGATCCTGTTCTACAACACCCTGTCGACCATTGTCCTGGCGGTCTACAGCCCGGTGATCAAATCCGACCCCTGGAGCATCTGCAAAAGCGTATTCAGCAATCCGCTGATCATCAGTGTGATTGCCGCGGTGCCCTTTGCTTATTTTCAGATCGGCCTGCCCAGATGGTTGGAGACTTCCGGCAATTACCTGGCGCAGATGACTCTGCCGCTGGCATTGATCTGCATCGGCGGTACCCTGTCCCTGGCGGCATTGCGTAAAAGCGGTGATATGGCGCTGAGTGCGAGCCTGCTGAAAATGGTCAGCCTGCCGATCATTGCGACCTTGGGTGCCTGGCTCTATGGGTTTCGCGGCGCGGAACTGGGGATTCTGTTTCTCTACTTCGGCAGCCCGACAGCGGCGGCCAGTTTTGTCATGGCCAGGGCGGCCAATGGCAATCACGAGCTGGCGGCGGCGATTATTGTGATCACCACCCTGATGGCGGCGATCACGACCAATATCGGCATCTTCGTGTTGCAGTGGGGGGGTTGGATCTAGCGCTATGATCTGCCAGCGCCTTGGCTCCTAGGCGTGTTGGCGACGCCAGGCTCTCAATGTGCTGAACAGCAGATACGCCAACAACACCGGCAGAATGAAAAACAGCATCAGGTGCTCCAGTCGCTGGGCCATTGGCATACCGGTGGTAAACCATATCACGTGCAGCCCATAAGCCAGGTACAGGCCGAGAAACAGTAGGCCCTCGGCGCGAGTGATGCGATAGCCGGAGTAGAACACCGGCCAGCACAACGCCGCAACACCGAGCATAATCGGTAGGTCGAACGACAATGCGTTGGGCGATACCGATAGCGGCGCCGGGGCGATCAGCGCGGTGACGCCCAGTACCCCCAGCAGGTTGAACAGGTTGGCGCCGATGACATTGCCCACGGCGATACCCTGCTGGCCACGGAACGCGGCGATCAACGAGGTCGCCAATTGCGGCAGCGAAGTGCCGACAGCGACCACGGTCAGGCCGATGATGCGCTCGGACAAGCCCAGCTCGGTGGCGACTTCCACCGCCGCATCCAGGAGCAAGTGACCGGCCAGCGCCAGCAGTCCCAAGCCCAGCAGTATCCGGATCACACAGCTGATCCACGGTGCGTGCTGGCGTTGATGGCCGTGCTCGGGCGGATGATGGGCATGTTGGCGGGATGGCGAAGTGCGCAGCAGTAGTCCCAGGTAAAGGACGAAAATCAGCAGCATCAGCGCGCCGTCCAAACGGCTTAGCTCCTCGTTGAAGGCCAGGCCGAAGACCAGTAGGCTGGCGACGATCATCAGCGGAATATCCAGGCGTATTAACTGGCGCGAGACCCGCAAAGGAATGATCAACGCCGAGAGGCCGAGGGTCACCAGGGTGTTGAAGATATTGCCACCGATCACGCTGCCGACCGCGATATCGGCGTTTTCATACAGGGCCGCCTGCAGGCTGACGGCCATCTGCGGCGCGCTGCTGCCGAAGGCGACGATGGTCAGGCCGATCAGCAACGGACGTACCCGCAGACTGGCCGCCAGGCGCACGGCGGCGCGCACCAACAGTTCGGCGCCGACAATTAGCAGCAACAAGCCGCCGAGCAGTTGGATCAGGCTCAATAGCGGCAGGGCGGTCAATCCGAAAATGATGCAACTCCCAAAGTCAGTCGTTGAGGCTTTGCACGCGTACACGCGCGGTGCCGCTTTGCAGCATACCCAACTGTTTGGCCGCTTCCTGTGAAAGATCGATCAGGCGCCCGCGGGTATGAGGCCCGCGGTCGTTGATACGCACCACGACGCTGCGGTCATTGGCGAGGTTAGTGACTTTTACCTGGGTACCGAAGGGCAGTTGGCGGTGGGCGGCAGTCAGGCTGTGCTGATCGAACGGCTCGCCGCTGGCGGTGCGCTTACCGTGGTGGCGGGCACCATAGTAGGACGCCACGCCGGTTTCGTCGTAGCCACGCGGGTCGATGTCGTGGGTGGCACAACCGGCCAGCAGGGTGAGGAGGGTGCAGGCGCCGAGCAGGCGTTTCATTGGATATCCTCGGTGGTACGGCGATAGAACAAGGGTGGCGAGGGGTTTGCCCCGTTCGGCTGCGAAGCCGTCGTAAAACCAGGTGCCTCGTTCTGTCTGAGGCACCGAGATTATTGGTTTTAGGGCCGCTTCGCGTCCCGGTGGCGCACTGTCCACAAAGGTGGTGCCAGCCCACCTGAGCGCTATCAGCCTTCGAGTTTGCTTTTCAGCAGCTCGTTGACCTGTTGCGGGTTGGCCTTGCCCTTGGAGGCTTTCATCGCCTGGCCGACAAAGAAGCCGAACATTTTGCCGCGCTTGGCTTCATCCGCCGCACGGTATTGCTCGACCTGCTCGGCATTGGCCGCGAGGACTTCGTCCAGGACCTTCTCGATGGCACCGCTGTCGGTCACCTGCTTCAGGCCACGAGCCTCGATCACCTGATCCGCGTTGCCTTCGCCATTAGCCATGGCTTCGAAAACGGTCTTGGCGATCTTGCCGGAGATGGTGTTGTCCCTGATCCGCAACAACATCCCGCCCAGTTGCTCGGCAGTTACCGGCGCCTGGTCGATTTCTACGCCCAGCTTATTTAGCAGGCTGCCCAGCTCGACCATGACCCAGTTGGCCGCCAGCTTGGCGTCGCCGCCAATGCTCGCGACCTGCTCGAAGTACTGCGCCTGTTCGCGACTTGAGGCCAGTACGCTAGCGTCATACAGCGACAGACCGTACTGGGACTGGAAGCGCTCGCGTTTCTGTGGCGGCAGCTCCGGCAGGCTGGCACGGACTTCATCAAGGAACGAATCTTCGATGACCACAGGCAACAGGTCGGGATCGGGGAAGTAACGGTAGTCGTTGGCTTCCTCCTTGCTGCGCATGGCGCGGGTCTCGTCCTTGTTCGGATCGTACAGGCGGGTTTGCTGGATGATTTTGCCGCCGTCTTCGATCAGCTCGATTTGCCGTTGGACTTCGGTGTTGATCGCTTTCTCGATGAAGCGGAACGAGTTGACGTTCTTGATTTCGCAGCGGGTGCCGAACTCGACCTGACCCTTGGGCCGTACCGACACGTTGCAGTCGCAACGCAGCGAACCTTCGGCCATGTTGCCGTCGCAGATGCCCAGGTAGCGCACCAGCGCATGGATCGCCTTGACGTAGGCCACGGCTTCCTTGGCGCTGCGCATATCCGGCTCGGAGACGATTTCCAGCAGCGGCGTGCCTGCACGGTTCAGATCCACACCGGTGAAACCGTTGAAGGCGTCGTGCAGGCTCTTTCCGGCATCTTCTTCCAGATGCGCGCGGGTGATCCCGACACGCTTGACCGTACCGTCTTCCAGGGTGATATCGAGGTGGCCCTTGCCGACGATCGGCAGCTCCATCTGGCTGATCTGGTAACCCTTGGGCAGGTCCGGGTAGAAGTAGTTCTTGCGGGCGAACACGTTGTGCTGGCCGATCTCGGCGTCGATCGCCAGGCCGAATTTCACGGCCATGCGCACGGCTTCTTCGTTCAGTACCGGCAGCACCCCCGGCATGCCCAGGTCAACCAGGCTGGCCTGGGTATTGGGCTCGGAGCCGAAGGTGGTCGAACTGCCGGAGAAAATCTTCGATTGGGTGGCGAGCTGGGTATGAATCTCCAGCCCGATCACGACTTCCCATTGCATGTGTTTCTCCTCAGAAGCCTTCGGGTGTGCGGGTGTGCCAATCAGTATTGAGCTGATACTGGTGCGCCACGTTGAGCAGACGGCTCTCCTGGAAATAGGGGGCCAGCAATTGCACGCCGACCGGCAAGCCGTCGACGAAGCCCGCAGGCATGGACAAGCCCGGCAGGCCCGCGAGGTTGGCGGTGATGGTGTAGAAGTCTTCCAGATATTCGGCGACCGGATCGTTGTTCTTGGCACCGATCTTCCAGGCCGGATTGGGCGTGGTCGGGCCGAGAATGATGTCGACGTCGTTGAAGGCGCTCATGAAGTCGTTCTTGATCAGGCGACGGATCTTCTGCGCCTTGAGGTAGTAAGCGTCGTAGTAGCCGGCTGATAGCGCGTAGGCACCGACCATGATCCGGCGCTGCACTTCGCTGCCGAAACCTTCGCCACGGGAGCGTTTGTACAGGTCTTGGAGGTCTATCGGGTTTGCGCAGCGATGACCGAAGCGCACGCCGTCGAAACGCGACAGGTTGGACGAGGCCTCGGCTGGAGCGATCACGTAGTAGGCCGCAATGGCGTGCTGGTTGTTTGGCAGGCTGATTTCCTTGATCAGTGCGCCAAGCTTCTCCAACGCCTTGATGCTGTTGTGTACCCGTTCGGCGATGCGCGGGTCGAGACCGGCGCTGAAGTATTCCTTCGGTACCCCGATGCGCAGTCCCTGGATCGAGTCATTCAGGCCTGCGCTGTAGTCCGGCACCGGTTCATCGATGCTGGTGGAGTCCTGTGGGTCGAACCCCGCCATGCCTTGCAGCAGCATCGCGCAGTCTTCGGCGGTGCGGGCCAGGGGGCCACCCTGATCGAGGCTGGAGGCGTAGGCGATCATGCCCCAGCGCGAAACGCGCCCGTAGGTCGGTTTCAGTCCGGTGAGGTTGGTGAACGCCGCCGGCTGGCGGATCGAGCCCCCGGTGTCGGTCGCGGTGGCGGCCGGTAACAGGCGTGCCGCCACGGCGGCTGCCGAACCGCCGGATGAACCGCCCGGCACGTGTTCCAGGTTCCACGGGTTCTTGACCTTGCCGTAGTAGCTCGACTCGTTGGCCGAACCCATGGCGAATTCGTCCATGTTGGTCTTGCCCAGCGTCACGGCGCCGGCAGCCGCCAGTCTGGTCACCACGGTGGCGTCGTAGGGCGCCTTGAAGTTGTCGAGCATCTTCGAGCCGCAGCTGGTACGCACGCCCTGGGTGCAGAACAGGTCCTTGTGGGCGATCGGCGCGCCGAGCAGGGCACCGTTCTCGCCAGTGGCCCGCCGTGCGTCGGCGGCCTTGGCCTGTTGTAGCGCCAGCTCTTCGGTGAGGCTGATAAAACTGTTGATCTTCGGATCGAGCTGGGCGATGCGCGTCAGCAGGGTCCGGGTCAGCTCTTCGGCGGAAAACTTCTTGTCGGCGAGTCCGCGGGCGATCTCGGCCAGAGTCAATTGATGCATTGCAGGCTCTTTCCCTTTAGTCGATGACTTTCGGAACCAGGTACAGGCCGTTTTCGACCGCTGGTGCGATGGACTGATAGGCCTCGCGATTATTTCGCTCGGTGACGGCGTCTGCGCGCAGGCGTTGGCTCGCTTCCAAGGGGTGGGCAAGGGGTTCGATACCATCGGTATCGACAGCCTGCATCTGGTCGACCAGACCCAGAATGCTGTTCAGGGCTTCGGTAGTCTGTGGAAGATCGGCTTCAACCAGGCCCAGGCGGGCCAGATGAGCGATTTTTTCCACATCGGAGCGGTCAAGCGCCATGGGAATCTCCAGTGGAAAATAAAATGGAAGCTGTCTGTGTTAGATTAGCGGAACACTACCGCATTTTTGCGGTCACATGGCCGCGATTGTATGGAATGGTGCTCAGAAAAACGCCTAATTTAGCATATTGGCGCCTTGCCCAAAATCCCCGTCGTTGTTAGAGTTTGCCGCACTTTTTTACCCACGCGTTGCCCAGAGTCCCTTTCCAATGTTCAAGAAACTGCGTGGCATGTTTTCCAGCGATCTCTCCATCGACCTGGGCACAGCCAACACTCTTATTTACGTGCGCGAGCGCGGTATCGTTCTGAATGAGCCATCGGTTGTTGCGATTCGCACCCATGGTAACCAGAAAAGTGTCGTTGCCGTCGGTACTGAAGCTAAACGTATGCTCGGTCGTACACCGGGCAACATTGCTGCCATTCGTCCGATGAAGGACGGTGTGATCGCCGACTTCAGCGTTTGCGAAAAGATGCTGCAATACTTTATCAACAAGGTTCACGAAAACAGCTTTCTACAGCCCAGTCCTCGTGTACTGATCTGTGTGCCGTGCAAGTCGACCCAGGTCGAACGTCGCGCCATTCGTGAGTCGGCCCTGGGGGCTGGCGCCCGCGAAGTGTTCCTGATCGAAGAGCCGATGGCCGCCGCGATCGGTGCCGGCCTGCCGGTTGAAGAAGCGCGTGGCTCGATGGTCGTCGATATCGGTGGCGGTACCACCGAAATCGCGCTGATTTCGCTGAACGGCGTGGTCTACGCCGAATCGGTACGGGTTGGCGGCGACCGCTTCGACGAAGCGATCATCACTTATGTGCGCCGCAACTACGGCAGCCTGATCGGTGAATCGACTGCCGAGCGCATCAAACAGGAAATTGGTACGGCCTACCCAGGCGGCGAAGTCCGTGAAGTCGATGTGCGTGGCCGTAACCTGGCCGAAGGCGTACCGCGTGCCTTTACCTTGAACTCCAACGAAGTGCTGGAAGCCCTGCAGGAGTCTCTGGCAACCATCGTCCAGGCGGTGAAGAGCGCCCTGGAGCAGTCGCCTCCGGAGCTGGCTTCGGACATCGCCGAGCGCGGCCTGGTGCTCACCGGTGGTGGCGCCCTGCTGCGTGACCTCGACAAACTGCTGGCCCAGGAAACCGGTCTGCCGGTGATCGTTGCCGAAGATCCGCTGACCTGTGTTGCCCGTGGCGGAGGCCGTGCCCTGGAAATGATGGATAAGCACACCATGGATCTGCTTTCCAGCGAGTGAGTTCGCTGGCAGGCATCTATGATGTTCCGTTCACGGGCAGCACTTTGCAGTGCTGCCTGTTGCGTTTATCTTCTGTCAATCTTCATCCAGGCCGGTTTGATGCCGCATGAATAAAATGACTCATTGCCTGGGAGGAGCGGCTTATTAAACCGCTTTTCGCCAAAGGCCCCTCATTGGGCGTGCGCTTGTTGGTGCTGGTCGTGCTGTCGGTCGCGCTGATGGTGGTCGATGCCCGTTTCACGCTGCTCAAGCCGGTGCGCAGCCAGATGTCGCTGGTGTTGATGCAGTCATACTGGATCACCGATCTTCCGCAACGGTTGTGGCAAGGTGTGGCCAGCCAGTTCGGCAGTCGTACCGAATTGGTCGCCGAGAATGAAAAACTCCAGACCGAGAACCTGCTGTTACAAGGGCGCTTGCAGAAACTCGCGGCCTTGACCGAGCAGAATGTGCGCCTGCGCGAATTGCTCAACTCCTCTGCGCTGGTCAACGAGAAGGTCGAAGTGGCCGAGCTGATCGGCATGGACCCCAACCCCTTCACCCATCGCATTATCATCAACAAGGGTGAACGCGACGGTGTGGTGCTCGGGCAACCGGTACTCGATGCCCGTGGCCTGATGGGCCAGGTGGTCGAGTTGATGCCGTACACTTCCCGGGTCTTGTTGCTGACCGATACCACCCACAGCATCCCGGTGCAGGTCAATCGCAACGGCCTGCGCGCGATTGCCAGCGGGACTGGCAACCCCGAACGTCTGGAACTGCGCCATGTCGCCGACACCGCCGACATCAAGGAAGGCGACCTGCTGGTGAGCTCCGGCCTGGGCCAGCGATTCCCGGCCGGTTATCCGGTGGCGACGGTCAAGGAGGTGATTCACGACTCTGGGCAGCCTTTCGCCATTGTTCGTGCAGTGCCGACTGCGGCCTTGAACCGCAGCCGTTATCTGTTGCTGGTGTTCAGCGACAGTCGCACCCCGGAGGAGCGTGCCAACGAAGCGGCCCAGGCCCAGGAAGCCGACAAGCAGGGTGACGGCGCCCCGATCATACCGGCTACCGTGCCCAAACCGGTGGCAGCCCCGGCAACCCCAGCAGCGATCGCGCCACCAGCAGCGCCGGCTGTGGCGGGCAAGCCGCCCGCTCATGGCGCCAGCACCAACCCCCATGCACCGACTCATGCGACACCGGCCTCCAAGCCCGTCATCGTCAAACCCGCGGCTACCCAGCCACCGGCCAGCCAGCCCTCCGCGGTTGCACCGGCCACCCAACGGCAGGAGGAATAATGGCGGGCGCTACTCTTTCGCGTAATGGCTGGATCGTCTGGCTGACATTTGCTGTCGGTCTGTTGCTCAGTGTCTCGCCGTTGCCGCAGTTCATGGAAATCCTGCGTCCGCTGTGGTTAGCACTGTTGCTGGCCTTCTGGTCGCTCTACCTGCCGCACAAGATCGGCATGGTGACTGCCTTCCTGCTGGGGCTGGCCGAAGATGTGCTCTACGGCACCCTGCTCGGACAGAACGCCCTGATCCTGACATTGATCACCTTCCTGGTATTGTCGCTGCAACAGCGTCTACGTATGTTTCCGATGTGGCAGCAGAGCTTGGTGATCCTGGTGATCTTCGGGCTGGCGCAACTGGTACAACTCTGGCTCAGCACCCTGACCGGCAACCGTCAGCCGACCCTGGCGCTGGTGTTGCCGGCCCTGGTCAGCGCCCTGCTGTGGCCGTGGGTCAGTTTCGGGCTGCGCGGGCTGTGTCGACGCTACAAAGTCAGCTGACTGAATCGCGCCGATTTTCCGTGAGCTGGATGATGTTGACGAGCGGTTCCGATAAAGCACCCCGACACGGAGATGTCCTGATGAAACCGCTCTACCTGGCTTCCGGCTCACCGCGTCGGCGTGAACTGCTTACCCAGATCGGCGTGCCCTTCACCGTGATCAGCGCGGATATCGATGAAACTCCCCTGGCGGATGAATCTGCGGCGGCCTATGTCGAGCGCCTGGCGCGTGGCAAGGCGGCAGCCGGTGGTAGCCTGCTGGTGAGTGCTCAGGCGCCGGTGCCGTTCTGTGTGCTGGGTGCCGATACCGCCGTGGTGCTGGACGGGAAGATCCTCGGCAAGCCGCTGGATGAGGCAGCCGCGGTGGCCACACTGCTGGCATTATCCGACCGCGAACACGAAGTGCTCACCGCCATCGCGCTGTTGGATGGCGATCGTTGCGAGTCGCGGGTGGTCCGTAGTCTAGTGAAATTTCGCACGATCAAAATAGAAGAAGCCTCCGCTTACTGGGCCAGTAGTGAGCCTTGTGATAAGGCCGGAAGCTATGCCATACAAGGCCTCGCCGCAGTTTTCGTGGAGAATCTGCACGGCAGCTATTCGGGCGTAGTAGGCTTGCCGGTGTGCGAAACTGCGGAACTGCTCGGCCATTTCGACATACCCTGTTGGCAAAACCTTATCGTGCGCTGATTACCGCACGCCTGTGAACGGCAATTATTGTGAACACGCCTGAACGAGAGCCAGCCATGAGTGAAGAGATCCTGATCAACATCACGCCGATGGAATCGCGCGTGGCGGTGGTGGAAAACGGTGTGTTACAAGAAGTGCATGTCGAGCGTACACAAAAGCGCGGTATCGTCGGCAATATCTACAAGGGCAAGGTGGTGCGGGTCCTGCCGGGTATGCAAGCGGCGTTCGTCGATATCGGCCTGGATCGGGCTGCATTTATCCATGCCTCGGAAATTTCCATGCGCGAAGGTCCCGCACTGGAAAGTATCAGCGCGCTGGTTCACGAAGGGCAGAGCCTGGTGGTGCAAGTCACCAAGGACCCCATCGGTACCAAGGGCGCTCGCCTGACCACGCAACTGTCGATTCCCTCGCGTTACCTGGTGTATATGCCGCGTACCGCCCATTTGGGCATCTCGCTGAAGATCGAAGACGAAGCTGAGCGTGACCGGCTGAAGAAAGTCGTCAGTGACTGTGTGGCCGAGGAAGGCATCCAGGAAGCTGGCGGGTTTATCTTGCGCACCGCCGCCGAAGGGGCGGGGGCCGACGAAATCATGATGGATATCCGTTATCTGCGCCGACTCTGGGATCAGATCGGCGTGCAGATCAAGACCATCGGTGCTCCCAATGTCATCTACGAAGACCTTGGCCTGGCGCTGCGGACCTTGCGCGATCTGGTCAGCCCGAAGATCGAGAAGATCCGCATCGACTCCCGGGAAACCTTCCAGAAAACCACGCAGTTTGTCGCCGAGCTGATGCCGGAAATTGCCGACCGTCTCGAACATTATCCCGGTGAGCGACCGATCTTCGACCTCTACGGTGTCGAGGACGAGATCCAGAAAGCCCTGGAACGCAAGGTGCCGCTCAAGTCGGGTGGCTACCTGGTGGTCGACCCGGCTGAAGCCATGAGTACCATCGACGTTAACACCGGGGCCTTCGTCGGTCATCGCAACCTCGAAGAAACCATCTTCAAGACCAATCTCGAGGCCGCCACCGCAATCGCCCGCCAACTGCGCCTGCGTAACCTGGGCGGAATCATCATCATCGACTTCATCGACATGGAAGACGAAGAGCATCGGCGCCAGGTACTGCGAACCCTGGAAAAGCAGCTGGAGCGCGATCACGCCAAGACCAACATCATCGGTATCACCGAGCTGGGCTTGGTGCAGATGACTCGCAAACGCACCCGTGAAAGCCTCGAACAGGTGCTCTGCGAGCCATGCGGCAGTTGCCAGGGACGCGGCAAGCAAAAAACCCCGGAGACGGTTTGTTACGAGATTTTCCGTGAAATCCTCCGGGAGGCCCGTGCCTATCAGGCCGAAGGTTATAGAGTGTTGGCTAACCAGAAAGTCGTCGACCGTCTGCTGGATGAAGAATCGGGCAATGTCGCTGAATTGGAGGGGTTTATCGGACGTACCATTCGTTTCCAGGTCGAAACCATGTATTCCCAGGAACAATACGACGTGGTGCTGCTCTGATTTCTTGCTCTGTATATACACTGTCCATGCTGGCTGGCGTTGGCCTGTTCATCGAACCTTGCCTTAGGGGCCACTGACATGGAGCGTCTGACACGCTTTGTTGCCGCGTTGACCCGCTGGGCTGTGGGGATCTGTGCGCTGTCGCTGGTATTGGTGGCCCTGTATGCCAGCCTGGGGCGACAGTTCGTGCCGCTGGTGGCCGAGTATCGGGCCGAGATCGAAAGCGAGGCGCAGGCCGCGCTGGGCATGCCGCTGTCCATCGGCAGCCTGGAAGGACGTTGGAGCGGTCTGGCGCCAGTGTTGTTGGCCCACGATGTGACGGTCGGTGCCGGTGTTTCGGTGTTGCGCTTGGATCATGTCCAACTGATCCCGGATCTCTGGGCCAGCCTGCTAGCCCGCGAAGTCCGCGTTGCCCGGCTGGAACTCAACGGCCTGCAACTCAACCTCCAACAGGACAAGGAGGGGCAGTGGGCGCTTGAAGGTTGGCCGCATGCGGACGATCAGCCGCTGGATCCCGAGGAACTGCTGAACCACCTGCAGAGGGTTGCGCAACTGTCGGTGCTGGACAGCCAGGTCACCCTGGAACCGTTCGGCGAATCGCCGCTGACCTTGACTTATGTCGGTTTGAACCTACGTAGCGGCCAGTCTCGCCAGCGCCTGGATGTACGCCTGACCTTACCCGACGGCCAGCCCCTGGCCCTCAACCTGAGTAGTCGATTACGGGCCAGCGCCTGGCGCCAGGGTTCGGCGGATGTCTACCTGAGCCTGCCGCAGAGCGACTGGGCCCGCTGGTTGCCGGCTAGCTTGAAGCAGCAATGGAACATCGCCGAGCTCAAGGCCGGTGGCGAGTTCTGGTTGAAATGGGCCGATGGCACGGTGCAAAGCGCCGTGGCGCGACTCAACGCTCCACAGTTTCGCGGCGCCTATGCCGAGCGCAAGCCAGTGAAGATTGAAAACCTGGCCCTCAACGCTTATCTACAACGCAATCATCAGGGTTTCAGCCTGCTGCTCGACTCGCTGGCGATGAACCTGGGGAAGACCCGTTGGCAATCCCATCTGCAATTGCAACAAACGGCGGCAACCGACAAGACCGCAGAGTTGTGGCACGTGCAGGCCGACCGCCTTGATCTGACGCCGATTACCCCGCTGCTTGATAGCCTGGCGCCTCTACCGGAAGGTTTGGCGACCGTGGTCGATCACCTGAAGGTCACCGGTGCCTTGCGCAATGTGTTGCTCGATTACCGCCCGCAGGAAACTGGCGACCGACGTCTGAGCTTTGAGGCCAACCTGGAGCAAGTCGGCTTCGATGCCTATCATGGTGCGCCAGCGGCGCGCAATGTCAGTGGCAGCATCAGCGGCGACCTGGGGCAAGGCGAGCTGCGGATGGACAGCAAGGACTTCTCGCTATTCCTGTATCCGATCTTCAACAAGCCCTGGCAGTACCTCCAAGCCAATGCCCGCTTGACCTGGAAACTCGACCAGCAGGGTTTCACTCTGATCGCCCCTTATATCAAGGTGCTGGGAGAGGAAGGCAAGATTGCTGCCGATTTCCTGATTCGCCTGCATTTTTCCCATGATCAGGAAGACTACATGGACTTGCGGGTCGGCCTGGTTGACGGTGACGGACGTTTCACCCCGAAATACCTGCCGGCGGTGCTGAGTCCCTCCCTCGACGAATGGTTGCGCACCTCCATCCTCCACGGAGCGGTGGAGCAGGGCTTCTTCCAGTATCAGGGCTCGCTGGATCACGATGCCGGCGAGGCCGCGCGCAATATCAGCCTGTTCTTCAAGGTTCATGACGCCGAGCTGGCCTTCCAGCCGGGCTGGCCGCATGTCAGCAAGGTCAGCGGCGATGTCTTCATCGAGGACAGCGGTGTGCGGATCAAGGCCAACAAAGGTCAGTTGCTCGACACCCAGGTCAAGGATGTCGTGGTCAACATCCCTCATTCCTCGGATGGCAAGGCGCCTCACCTGTTTCTCGACGGTGGTTTTGTCGGTGGCCTTGGCGATGGCCTGAAGATTCTCCAGCAAGCTCCGATCGGCACCGCTTCGACTTTTGCCGGCTGGCAGGGGGATGGTGATCTGCAGGGTAAGGTCAAGCTGGATATCCCGTTGGCGAAAGGTGAGGAGCCTGCGATCCAGGTGGATTTCGCGACTGACAAGGCGCGTCTGAAACTGGCCGATCCATCCCTGGAGCTGAGCCAACTCAAGGGCAATTTTCGTTTTGACAGTGCCAAAGGGCTGAGCGGCGATGGGATCACTGCCCAGGCTTTCGACCGGCCGATCACCGCGCAGATCGCCGCCTCCGGCCAGCCGGGTAATCTTGGCACCCGAGTGACCGCCGAAGGCCAGGTGGCGGTCAAAAAGCTCACTGACTGGCTGGGTCTCAATCAGCCGCTGCCGGTCTCCGGTGACTTGCCGTATCAGTTGCAACTGAACCTCGACGGTGCCGACAGTCAGTTGATGATCAACTCCAACCTCAAGGGAGTTGCCGTCGAGTTGCCGGCGCCCTTCGGCATACCAGCCAGCCAGGGTCGTGACAGCGTGTTCCGTATGACCCTGCAAGGTCCTGAGCGACGCTATTGGTTCGGTTATGGTGGGTTGGCGAACTTTACCTTTGCCGCGCCGAGCGGCAAGCTCGGCGAGGGGCGTGGCGAGCTGTTCCTGGGTGAGGGCGATGCCCTGTTGCCGACGATCAAGGGGGTGCGCGTCGCTGGTGTCCTCTCGGAACTGGACCTGGAGCCATGGAAAGCGGTAATTGATAAATATGCTGGCCAGGATCCCGGCGGCAATGCCAAACAGTTACTCAGCAGCGTCGACCTCAGGGTCGACAAGCTCACTGGCTTTGGCACCCGGTTCGATCAACTGAGCCTGCAGATGGTGCGCAGCGCCGCTGCCTGGGGCTTGATGATTGACAGCCAGCAGGCCAAAGGCAGCGTGACCTTGCCGGATGCCCAGGGCGCGCCGATCGGCGTCAATCTGGCGTATGTGCGGCTGCCCGCGCCGGATCCGAGCGTGGTGACCGATGAAAATGCCCCCGACCCGTTGGCCTCGGTGGACCCTCGGCAGATTCCGGCGCTGGATATCACCATCGATCAACTGTTCCAGGGCCAGGATCTGCTGGGGGCCTGGTCACTCAAAGCCCGACCGAACTCTAATGGGGTCCGGCTCAATGACCTCAACTTGGGCCTTAAGGGCATGCAACTCCAGGGTGACGGTGGTTGGGAGGGGCTGCCGGGCAGCGGCAACAGTTGGATCAACGGTCGGGTGGAAGGCAAAAACCTGGCGGACGTGCTGAAGGCCTGGAGCTTTGCGCCGACCGTGACCAGTGAGAATTTCCACCTCGATGTCGACGGTCGCTGGCCCGGTTCGCCGGCCTGGGTCGGGCTCAAGCGTTTCTCTGGCAACCTGGGGGCCACCCTGCGCAAGGGCCAGTTTGTCGAAGTCGAGGGGGGCGCTCGTGCGCTGCGAGTGTTTGGCCTGCTGAACTTCAACTCCATCGGTCGCCGCCTGCGCATGGACTTCTCCGACCTGCTCGGCAAAGGCTTGAGCTATGATCGGGTCAAGGGGCTGCTGGTCGCCAGCGACGGCGTCTATGTCACCCGTGACCCGATCACCCTGACCGGACCGTCGAGTAACCTTGAGCTCAATGGCACACTGGATATGGTGGCTGACCGGGTTGATGCGAAGCTGCTGGTGACATTACCGGTGACCAACAACCTGCCGATCGCCGCCTTGATCGTCGGTGCTCCGGCCATCGGTGGTGCCCTGTTCCTGATCGACAAGCTGATCGGCGACCGGGTGGCCCGCTTTGCCAGCGTCAAGTACAGCGTCACTGGCCAGTGGAAAGAACCGAAAATCACCTTCGAAAAGCCGTTTGATAAATCGAAGTAAAAGTTGGGATCAATCAAATCCCGACGGGCTTTGGCATTAAGGTTGAAACCGCTCGACCCGTTGCTGAGTCAGTAGCGTATAGCAGGATACCGCCACGGTTCAGTCCCTTGCGCTAGATTTTTTTGCCTATGACCCGCGATGCCTTGACTACCAGGGCTCCGCGACTCGTCAATACGAACGAAGGCAAGAACAATGTCCATTGAATTTCCTTACTGCTTCTCCGAAGTTATGGAGCCGCGCCAGGCTCCGAGTGAGAGGGAGCGCTTACTGAAGATCACCCAAGCCGATCGCGAATGGCTCAGAGCGGTATTGCTTCCTGATCATCAAGCCCGTCAGGCTCTCGAGAAGCCCATGCTCGTAGAGAAGCTCTCTTTCACTATGCGCAACTCCAAGGTCGTGGACTTGGCGGGAAGTTTTCTGATGACTGCGCGAGCCCGCGACAGTGCCTTTCTCTATACGCCGGGCTTTGGTATCGAGCACTTTGACTCTCGCTCACAGGCCGTTGACCGCCTGACTGAGCGCCTGAACGACCCGGAGCTGCGCGACGAGCTGCTCCGTTTCGTTGCTCTGAGGGTCAAGGCATCACTCGATTTCACACATTCGGCAACCGTGTTGACCGAGGTGATCAGAGGAAGAGTATTCCCTGATCGGCGCCGATCAATTGACGATAGTTTGGAAGAAAATCAGGACTGTCTGCAGACAGAACTACTCAAACTCCCCACGTTGAGATCGCTGCTCATCAGAGCCCTGGCTGTTGAGGCAGGACAATGTTTTGCGCAGGTCAGTCTAGAGTCCGTCACCGTGATCAGTTATGCCAGCGGAGTAGATGATGAGTGCCGACTGAAGCGATGCCAATTATCGATCTGTTCATTGACCGATGTGTTGCTCAAACACTACAAGGAAAGCGCCTGGCCCCAGAACCAGACTCGAGAATTTATCGCCCCGGGATACAGTCCGGGCACTGGGGATACGCACCACTGGGAAGCGATCATAGAGAAAGTTTCAACTCGCTTGATCCACCATTTTCGACGTGAGCTTTCGAACTTTTGGAATGCTCCTATGGACAACGGGCGAAGCCGTCGGAATTTTTTCGCCGAGGCCATGGGCACAACCTTTCGCTCAGAGCTGTTGAAACAACAACTATCGGAAAACCTCAGCCCCCATGATCACTACTGGTTGAGCGGGCTTTATCCTCACGCACCTTCGCGACTGAAGCAGATTAGGGTTCGCTCAGTCAGTGGCAAAACTCAAAAGGCTTCGTATATAGAAGTCACCCATGCGTTCCAAGGCAGCAATCGCGCCGTGGCGCCAGATAAGTTCTTTCTCTATATAAGTGAGCGACTCAAGGTATTCGACAGCTCGGAGTCCCTGGATGAAAGTGTCCAGCGGCAATGGGTGAATCCGCACCAGGAAATCCTGTCGGCTCTGCCTTTGCAGGCCCGCGCCGATCTGATGCAGTTTCACGTCGTGCCCGAAGGAGAAAGAGCAGTCTCCCTCCCGCTGTTCCAGAACATCATAGAAACGATCCTCGCCAGCCAGTTGAGCAATATCCGTTACATCATTGAGCGTTATCGGCAGAGTGGGGGAGATCTGAATCTCGACGCCGCCTTCGATATTGCCTTGGATATTCGCGCAATGTTCGACAGGCGCCTGCTTTTACCCGATGCCCGAGGACGCTGGAGCACTCGGCTTGACCTGTTAAACACTGAATACTCTCACTCCGCCCCCCTTCAAGCAGCACCCGCCACAACGCTGGGAGAGGCCAAGCAGCAGTTGCTCGCACTCGAAACCCTCAAGACCGAGGTACTCAATGGCTTGGCAAACCGTCCTCAGCTAATGACCTACGCGGAAAAAGTCCTGTCCGGTGAGCTGATGGCCGCACACAGGGCAGACCTGACGCCGACGAACATCTACATCAACCGTGACACCAGCACTCATGCCCAACAAGAATCACGTCAGGCACTGTCGTCGACCACGCTGATCGAACACCTGCTTGAACGTTCCGTGGGCCGGGTCGGGCCACTCTCCAGTACAATCGGCCTTGGGCTGTTCAGCCAATCCCCGGAAGGTAGCTGGTTGCCCATCAACAATCTGGACATCGCCACCACCAACGAAATCGTCACCCTGGCCTTGAAGCACTTTCTTCCAAACTTCCTGCGCCAACACCGCTCAGTCTACGCCTCGATCCGCGAAAGACTGATCGAGGCCGTGAGCCAGGGGTTGCGAAACGAGGTCAGCCAGCGAATGTTTGACAGCTCCCTGAAGCAAAACGCCCGGGAATTGCTCGACATTGTCCTCGACAGCCCCGACAGCCAACGTCGCCGAAGCCTGAACGGCTTCATTCCCGACGCATTTCGCCTGACCCTGAAACGCAGTCAATTGTCGCTACCGGAGCTGCTGTTCAACTGTTTCCTTATTACCGAACGGGGCGGCTTGGATCCTCACAATTCAGGGAATGCACTGCTGTGGACGCCAGAGTATGGTTTGGAGATCTTCGACTCGCCCTACAGCGTCGAGATTGAACTCAATCGCCGGTTGATCGACCCCGTCGAGCGTCTCCCCCTTCTGAAAAATAGCGCGCAAATTCGTCGAGCCTCCGAGGCTCAGCCGAATAACCATCAGAGTGAGCCACGGATAGGCTTTGAACTGATTGAACAGGGTTTTCTGAGCAGTTGCTTCCAATCATTGACCGACAAGGCTCTGGATGAGATCGCCTACATCGCTTCAATGAGACTGTCGGCCAACAACCTGCACAATCGCGTTCAATCCTGCCTCGCCGAACACGCCAATGTCGAGCACTTGGACAAGTCCATCGACGCCACACGGAACAACGCCTTACGTCTGAGCTTGCCTGCATGGTTGGCAACGGCTGAGCATGACGGGCAATTGGCCTTGGCGGCATTGCTTGACCAATACCGACAACAGGCAGGTGCCGCCAAGGACATCCACTATGATATTCCCGATCTCCACAGTTTCACCCAGACTAAACTCAGCGCATTGCTGCACAGAGACTTTCCGGGAGAGGGGCTGGATCCGGATCAACTGACTGTTTCAACGCTGCTGCCTGATACGAAAGCCGTCTCATCCCTGAATTTAGTGACTTATGTACTACAGCATGCCGATAACCTAAAGGCTCATGCGACCGTTGCCCGTGCTAACGGCTCCGATTCTCTCCCTGATGCGCTCACAGGCGGATACCTGAAATCCTTGATCAAGGAGACAGCTATCGGTTCGCAATACGCCTCTCTGCTCGATTCATTTCTTTCCCCCAGTGAAGGCTCGCGCGAGCGTCAGACTGTATTTAGTACACATCTGCTTTGGCAATGCCTGGAGCGGGGCCTTACGCAAGTCCTCCAGAAGCGCCTTTCGAACTCGGCCTACCACCTGATCAAGCAAGTGCTAGGCATGCCTGATGGCTTGGCTCGAACCGCCCTTAATGGTCTCTCGATTATTTTGCGACCGCTCGAGTTGGTGACCGCCGGTCGAGTCGCTCCGGATCTTGCGCGAGGTCTCTATCTCATAGGGCCATCCTTGATCGAACAAGGACCGCAGGTTCTTCTCTCTACCCATGGAGAAGGGGCGGTGTTCAGAGAGTATTCAAACGAAGCTGCACTGCTCAGGGCACTCAGTCATATCGGCGAACTACAAAAAGATGTACTGAACAAGCTGCCGCAAGCGGCTCGCCAATATTACGCCAACACAGTCTTTACCTCGTCGCAGCCCGCTGTACGCATTACCAACAATGCAATCCAAGGCAATCTGTTCGCTCGTTTGTACAACGACCACCTTCTATGGCTCAAAAAGAAACTGAACTTTCAGCATATGACGGGAGAAAGTCATGCATGGGATTGGGTCGTCTCACTGCTCAAGACTGGTCTGTATCAGGGGGCACAATTCATGCTCGGTCGATTGCGATTACCACTGGTCATCTGGCAGACCTTTTCGCAGCTCAAGGACGCCTACGATAACGCCTGGAAAGGCCATTGGAAAACGGCCATGGAAGAATTTGTGAGTGTCTTGGCGCAGTTGGCATTGGCGCAAAAAGGGCAGGCCTCTGCGCTATCATCGACAACCATCGCCGACACCTCCTCCGCGGAAGCCGAAACTGCGGTCCATGCACCCTACCCGCGACTCGGTTGGGCACACCCCATACTGACCAAGGAGCAAATTGCGCGATTGCACAGCTATGAAGTCACAGATGTCGCTTTGAACGACCTCAGCCATGAGGCTTCGCTGAATATCTATACCCATGCAGCCTCTAACCGACAGTACGCCGCGGTGGGTGGCCGCATTTTCCAGGTGGGCCAGGAAAATGAACGCTGGCGAATCCTCACGGAGGTCGAACAGGGCCCCTGGATCAAGAAAGATACGCAAGGCCAATGGGCCCTTGACCTGCCTGGCCGATTACTGGGGGGAGGTTTGGTAAGCCAATGGCGTGATCGCCTGGAGAATCAGCGCACGCTACGCCAAGAATTGGAAGTACAGGCTGTTGGGATGCCCGCCATTAAACGACTCTATCCAGATAAAGCCCGAAAAATCGGACAGGCTCATGAGTTGGTCGTCACTTATTTGAAAAATGCCGAAGTGCGCTTGCAGTCACTCACGAATGACTCACGGCTGGATCGTCAACGGTATGCATACGTCAAAGACTTTTTTGGCGTTTCGAGCCTCAGTCGTGCTCTGCGTCAAGAAATAGAGGCCATGATCAATACGCTCCTGCAAGCGGTGCTTGATCCAGCACGCTCTCCCGCCACCTCGGACCTATACGTCGTCGGTGCCGGAAAGAAACTTGATGAGCCTTGCGTCGCGTTCGTGCTGACTTGCGAGGCAAAGAAAAGGATCTATTTGAGCGAGAAGTTTTTCGAGCCAAATCTCCACGCCTATCAACCGATCAGACCCAGAACATTCAACATGTTACTCCATAGCATGGCTAGTACGCTGCTCCATGAATTTAGTCATATCGCTCTCGATGCTCTGGATATTTCTTACTTGAATGCGTTTTACCCCTTCCACGATCTGATCGATACCTCGACACCAGCCGGCGAGGAGCGGCAACGGTGGGTGAGGGAGATTCAAGAGGAATCACTGTCCCACCGCACACCCGTTCTAAAGCTGTTCAGGACAGAGGATACGTTCAGCGGAGGTTGGACTGATGTGAAAGGAAAGGAGTTTGAGCGCGTTCTAACGTTGACGGGGGCCAAGGAACTCTATCAGGCAAGGAGCCACTTTTTGTCCGACCCTGTGAAAAGGGCCAGCGTGATATTAGCCAATGCTGATTCGGTTGCATTGTTGATCAGTCACTTGGGCCGACCCATTGAGTCATATCCACTGTTCGCCGGCTTTGTACCTTGAACTGAGTCCAAAGCATGCTGAACCGGTCGGGGCATAGCGCTGCCCTGAATAGTAGGGGCTTAACCAACCATGGAGTCGCCCATTGGCTTGACTTTCGTCATTGAATATTGAATAAGTCAACACCTCGCTTGTTACCGCAGCAGGGTTTCAGGAAAGCTAGAGTATTTCTAAGTGTTTTGCTCTGCACCATAACTTGCGTATGTTTTTTACCCCTCTCTGAAGATGGAGTAGCATGGCGCCATGTCTTTGAAGGAGTGCGCCATGACTTTTTCCGTCATTCAAATGGTCAGCCAGAACGATGTCCTGGCCAACCTGGCCCAGGCACGTGCGTTGCTGGAGCGCGCGGTCGAAGGTGGCGCACGTCTGGCAGTGCTACCGGAAAACTTTGCGGCCATGGGCCGTCGGGATGTCGCGGCCATTGGCCGTGCCGAAGCGCTCGGCGAAGGACCGATCCTGCCTTGGTTGAAACAGACCGCACGTGACCTCAGGTTATGGATAGTAGCAGGCACTTTACCGCTACCACCGGTCGATCAGCCACAGGCGAAGGTCAATGCCTGCTCGTTGCTGGTGGACGAACAGGGCGAGACGGTGGCTCGCTACGACAAGCTGCATCTGTTCGATGTGGATGTGGCGGATAATCGCGGGCGTTATCGTGAATCCGATGACTATGCTCAGGGTAGTCGGGTGGTGGTGGCCGATACGCCAGTGGGACGGTTGGGCTTGAGCGTGTGCTATGACCTGCGTTTTCCCGAGTTGTATAGCGAACTGCGCCTGGCCGGAGCCGAACTGATTACCGCGCCTTCGGCATTTACCGCAGTGACCGGGGCGGCACATTGGCACATCTTGATCCGTGCGCGAGCCATCGAAACGCAATGTTATGTGCTGGCCGCCGCCCAGGGCGGTATACACCCAGGACCACGGGAAACCTTCGGTCATACGGCCATCGTCGACCCGTGGGGGCGTATCGTCGCTGAACAGGATCAGGGCGAGGCGATGTTGCTGGGCCAGCGCGACAATACTGAACAGGCGTCCATCCGGGCGCGAATGCCGGTGGCGAGCCATCGGCTTTTTTTCTCGCAGGGCGCTCAGCGACCTGCATCGGAATGACGAAATTAAGGCGCAAAAACCCATGAGCGAGTTGTTGTCCTCAGTCAGTGAACATCTGTTGGCACCGGGTGGCGTGACAATCGAAAACCTTCAGTCGGTCCTCGGTGATCTGGCCGGACCGGGTATCGATGCCGCCGACCTGTATTTCCAGGGGCAGATTTCCGAGTCCTGGGCCCTTGAGGACGGCATCGTCAAGGAAGGCAGTTTCAACCTGGATCAGGGCGTGGGGGTCCGGGCTCAATCGGGCGAGAAAACCGGTTTCGCCTATAGTAATGCGATTACCCTCGAAGCCCTGGGCTCCGCCGCGCGCGCGGCCCGCTCGATTTCCCGTGCCGGACAGAACGGCACCGTGCAGGCGTTTACCTCCCGGGATGTGGCGCAGCTCTACGCACCGGACAATCCATTGGATGTCATGAGCCGCGCCGAAAAGGTTGAGCTGCTCAAGCGTGTGGATATCGCTACCCGGGCCTTGGACCCGCGCATCCAGCAGGTCTCGGTGAGCATGGCGGGGGTCTGGGAGCGAATTCTCGTGGCCTCCACCGACGGCGGTCTGGCGGCGGACGTCCGACCACTGGTGCGTTTCAATGTCAGCGTGATCGTCGAGCAGAACGGTCGGCGCGAGCGTGGCGGGCACGGCGGCGGCGGTCGTACTGACTACCGTTATTTCCTCAGCGAAGACCGCGCCATGGGTTATGCCCGTGAAGCCTTGCGCCAGGCGCTGGTCAATCTGGAGGCGATTCCCGCTCCGGCTGGCACCTTGCCGGTCGTGCTGGGCTCCGGCTGGTCCGGGGTACTGCTGCACGAAGCGGTCGGCCATGGCCTGGAAGGCGACTTCAACCGCAAGGGCAGTTCGGCCTACAGTGGGCGCATGGGTGAGAGGGTTGCCTCCAAACTCTGTACCATCGTCGATGACGGCACCCTGGCCGGGCGTCGCGGCTCCCTCAGCGTCGATGACGAAGGCACGCCGACCGAGTGCACCACACTGATCGAAAACGGCGTGCTCAAAGGTTATATGCAGGACAAGCTGAATGCCCGATTGATGGGGGTGGCGCGGACCGGCAACGGTCGTCGCGAGTCTTACGCACATCTGCCGATGCCCCGTATGACGAACACTTACATGCTGGGAGGCGAAAGTGATCCGGCGGAAATCATCGCTTCGGTGAAGAAGGGTATCTACTGCGCCAACCTCGGCGGTGGCCAGGTCGATATCACCAGCGGCAAGTTCGTGTTCTCCACCAGCGAGGCCTATCTGATCGAGGACGGCAAGATCACTGCGCCGGTCAAAGGCGCGACGCTGATCGGTAACGGTCCGGAGGCCATGAGCAAAGTGTCGATGGTCGGAAACGACCTGTCGCTGGACAGCGGCGTGGGCACGTGTGGCAAGGATGGGCAATCAGTGCCGGTGGGCGTCGGCCAGCCGACCCTGAAAATCGATGCGATTACCGTGGGCGGCACGGGGTCGTAGAGGCAAGGAGCTTGGGTAAGCGCCGGCGGCACTCACCCGTAACGAAGATCAGCGCAAGCCGCGTTGAGTGTCGTCCAGCTCCCGGATGTACTTGAAAATTTTACGGCTGGCAGACGGTGGCTTGCTCTGGGCAAGTTCGTGCTGGGCCTGGCGAATCAGGGAGCGCAGTTGCTGGCGGTCCGCATCGGGATAGTCGGCGACGAACTTTTCCAGGACGTCGTCGGTGCCGGCGATCAATCGATCACGCCAGCGTTCGAGATTATGGAAGCGTTCGTTGTATTGGCGGGTAGAGGCGTCGAGCTGGTCCAGCAACACCAGGATGGCGTCAGTGTCCTGGTCGCGCATCAGCCGACCGATAAACTGGATATGCCGTTTACGGGCGATATTGGCGGTGTGCTTCGGCGCTTCGGCCAGGGCACGGCGCAAACCGTCGGTCAGTGGCAATTTTGCCACCAGGTCAGGCTTGAGTGTGGTCAGGCGCTCGCCGAGATCAACCAGAGCGTGCAGCTCGCGCTTGACCTGGGTTTTGCTTTTCTCCCCATTGAGGGAGTCGTCGTAAGAATCAACCATGGTGGCAGTCCGTAAAGAAACGCCGCCATGATAACCAGTCGGGGGCCGCTTGTCCGGCCCGGTCGCTCGAAGGCCTTAACCGAAAGCTGCATTTGAGTGGAGAAAAGCTGAGTGGAAAAAACCATGAATGCGGCACAAAGCGTCGGCCCGCAGGCTTTGCCGGCACTGCAAGAGCAGGTCGAGCAGATTCTCGCCGAAGCCAAGCGTCAAGGCGCCAGTGCTTGTGAAGTGGCGGTGTCCCTGGAGCAGGGCTTGTCGACCTCGGTACGCCAGCGAGAAGTGGAGACGGTCGAGTTCAACCGCGACCAGGGCTTTGGCATCACCCTGTATGTGGGGCAGCGCAAGGGCTCGGCCAGCACCTCGGCCAGCGGCGCGGAGGCGATTCGCGAAACCGTCGCGGCGGCGCTGGCGATTGCCAGGCATACCTCCGAAGACGAGAGCTCGGGGCTCGCGGATGCTGCCCTGATGGCAAAGGAGCTGAAGGATTTCGACCTGTTTCACCCGTGGGAGATCACTCCGGAACAGGCTATCGAGCGGGCACTGATCTGTGAGGCAGCGGCGTTCGATGCCGACCCACGGATCAAGAATGCCGATGGCACCACGCTGACGACGGGCCAGGGCTGTCGTGTCTATGGCAACAGCCATGGTTTTATCGGTGGCTCGGCGTCCACCCGCCACAGCCTGAGCTGCGTGATGATCGCCGAAGGCGATGGGCAGATGCAGCGCGATTACTGGTATGACGTGCATCGCCAGGGCGAGTTGCTGACCGACGCCGCGATCATCGGCCACAAAGCCGCACAACGGGCGGCGAGCCGCCTGGGCGCGCGGCCGGTATCGACTTGCGAAGTGCCGGTGCTGTTTTCAGCCGAGTTGGCCGGTGGCCTGTTCGGTAGTTTTCTCTCGGCGATTTCCGGCGGCAACCTGTACCGCAAGTCCTCGTTCCTCGACGGTGCGCTGGGGCAGCGGTTATTCCCGCAGTGGCTGACCCTCGACGAGCGCCCACACCTGATGCGGGCTATGGGCAGTTCGGCATTTGACGGCGATGGCCTGGCGACTTACGCCAAGCCGTTCGTCGAGAATGGCACCCTGGTGTCCTATGTCCTGGGCACGTATTCGGGGCGCAAGCTGGGCATGCCGAGTACCGCCAACGCCGGTGGTGTACATAACCTGTTCGTTACCCACGGCATCGAGGATCAGGATGCCCTGATTCGGCGCATGGGACGTGGCCTGCTGGTCACCGAACTGATGGGCCATGGTCTGAATATGGTCACCGGCGATTATTCCCGGGGCGCGGCGGGTTTCTGGGTCGAGAACGGCGAAATCCAATTCCCGGTCCAGGAGGTGACCATCGCTGGCAATATGCGCGACATGTTCAAGCAGATCATCGCCGTTGGCAGCGACCTTGAACTGCGCAGCAATATTCGCACAGGCTCGGTGCTGATCGAGCGGATGACCGTAGCGGGTAGCTGATTGCGCTTGTTCGACCGCACAAAAAGCGTGTCATCCAGTGGATGGCGCGCTTTTTTTTAGCTGAACGCCCAGCCCGTGGTTGTGCCAACCGCTGTGGCGAGTTCGCCTGTCTGATACAGCGCGTTCTTCGGCTTTAGGAGGGACCTTGCCCTTCAGCGAGACGGCGTGGCGTTCCGATAAGCCCACGCACCATAATTGTGTGCATTTATTTCCTTGTTTTGATTCTCAATATCATATAATAATAAATCTCATTATCTGACGAGCTTGGATCATGAGTTCTGCCTTACATGAACAACCCCGCCAGGACAGCTTGTCGCTGCCGACCATCGCCCAGAACCTGCTGAGCAGCATCGAGTTGTTGGCGAAGGTCAGCCGCCTGTTGGCCGACCAGGCCATCGCCAGTTTCAAGATCAACATCAAGCAGGCGTTGTCGCGTCATCCGATCCTGCTCACTGCGCTCAACCCGATTATCGAGGTTGCGCTTGAACACACCGATCTGCCTCGCAGCCAACTGGAAACTCTGCCGGATCCTGAAAGGCTCACGGTTGGCGGCGTGTAACCTAACGCATTGCCTGGAGGTTCGTCATGGAACACTGGAAACGCATGATCGAAAGGGCCAACCGTTATTTCAACCTAGGCGAGCTGGTCGATGCCCGCGAACACTACTTGCAGGCTCTGGCCCTGGCACAGGTGCTGTTCGAGCGCTGGCCGGACGCGGAGGAGGCGGTGGTCGCCTGCGTGATTTCCCACCACAACCTGGCGGACCTGCACCTGCGGCTCAATCAGCCCGAAGAAAGTGTCGAGTACTTGTGTGCGATCCATCAGCGCCTGTTGCAGACGATGCAGGACAGTCGCCTGGCGCCGCCACTGCGCGAAGCGGCGCTGCGTCAGAGCAGCAAGACCTACGTCCAATTGCTTGCCTTTATCAGTGAGCACGGTGAATACCCTCGCACCAGCCGCCTGCTCTACAGCCAGGCGGCTTCCTTGGGATCGACCGCGTCGCGTTACCCACATGGAGTTCATTGAAATGACCTACACCTTGCCTGCGCTGCCTTACAACTACGATGCCCTGGAGCCGCATATCGATGCCAAGACCATGGAAATCCATCATACCAAGCACCATCAGACCTACATCACCAACCTCAATGCGGCCGTAGAGGGCTCGGAGTGGGCCGACTGGCCGGTGGAAAAACTGGTGGCTGCGGTCCAGCAACTGCCAGAGAAAATCCGCCCAGCAGTGATCAATCACGGTGGTGGCCATGCTAACCATTCGCTGTTCTGGGCGGTCATGAGCCCGTTGGGTGGTGGTGAGCCGGAGGCGGCTCTAGGGCAGGCGATCAATGAGCAACTGGGCGGCTTCGAGGCGTTCAAGGAGGCGTTTACCAAAGCGGCACTGACGCGCTTTGGCAGCGGCTGGGCCTGGTTGAGCGTGACCCCGCAGAAAAATCTGGTGGTTGAAAGCAGTGGTAACCAGGACAGTCCGTTGATGAACGGCAATACCCCAATTCTCGGCCTGGATGTCTGGGAGCATGCCTATTATCTGCTGTACCAGAACCGTCGTCCGGAATACATCAACGCGTTCTACAACGTGATCAATTGGCCTGAGGTCGAACGGCGTTATCTTGCGGCATTGGCGTAAACCACCTAGCTAACAAGATCCAAAGCCGATAAGGGAGGCTGAAACCGTGGCAATGAGCAGAGGGCGACTATTTCGCTTCGGAGTCGGCTGGCTGCTGCTGTTGGCAGGGATGGTGCTGCTCGCCGCCCGGCTGCTGGGTTGGTTGGGTGGGATTGCCTAGGTAGTCAGGACGCTCGCCACGGTGATGGTCTTAGCCGGATGCCATCGCCGTGGCGAGGTTATCCGCCTTCGTCGAAGTAGTTGTTGATCAGCACTACCAGCGCATCCAATGCTGCCTGCTCTTGTTCACCTTCGGTACTGATATGGATCTTGCTGCCCTTGCCGGCAGCCAACATCATCATGGCCATGATGCTCTTGCCATCGACCATGCTCTCGGGCTTGGGCGTGCGACCTACCCGGATCTGACAGGGGTACTTGCCGGCCACGCCGACGAACTTGGCGGATGCGCGGGCATGCAAACCCAGTTTGTTGATAATTTCAATTTCCAGAGCGGGCATCGCGATGGTGATCCTTTCAGCTAAGGTCGCGGTGGCGGACCTGGACGTTCTTCAGGGATTGTTGCAGAACCTGGCCAAGGCGTTCGGTCAGGTAGACGGAGCGGTGATGCCCGCCGGTGCAGCCTATGGCAATGGTGACATAAGCCCGGTTGCTGGCAGCGAAGCGTGGCAACCATTTGAGCAGGTAGCTGGAAATGTCCTGGAACATTTCCTCGACATCCGGTTGCGCGGCGAGGTATTCGGCCACCGGTCCGTCGAGCCCGGACTGCTCGCGCAGTTCAGGTTTCCAATACGGATTGGGCAGGCACCGCACGTCAAACACCAGGTCGGCGTCTACCGGCATGCCGCGCTTGAAGCCGAACGACTCCACTAGGAACGCGGTGCCCGGCTCCGGCTGGTTCAGCAGGCGCAGCTTGATGGTGTCGCGTAGCTGGTACAGATTGAGGTGGGTGGTGTTGACCTTGAGATCGGCCAGGTCGGCAATCGGCCCCAGCAGACTGCTCTCGTCGCGGATAGCTTCGGCCAGCGAACGGTTGGCGCTGCTCAGGGGGTGGCGCCGGCGGGTCTCGGAGAAGCGCTTGAGCAGGGTTTCCTCGTCGGCGTCCAGATACAGCACGTCACACTGGATATGCCGACCGCGAACTTCGTCCAGCAGCTCGGGAAAGCGCGACAGGTGGCTGGGCAGGTTGCGCGCATCAATGGAGACGGCGACCAGCGGTTGCGCCAATTCGGTATGGATCAGCGCCCGTTCGGCCAGTTCCGGCAGCAGGCCGGCTGGCAGGTTATCGATGCAGTAATAACCGTGGTCCTCGAGGACATCGAGGGCAGTGCTTTTACCTGAGCCGGAGCGGCCGCTGACGATGATCAAGCGCATGGTGACTAACCGTTCTGTATGTCCAGGACAACCTTATACAGGGCTTCGTTGCTCGGTGCGCCGCGCAGGCGGTCGCGCACCTCTTTGCGGTCCAGCATGCTGGCGATCTGCCGGAGCAGTTCCAGGTGCGCATCGGTGGCGGCCTCCGGGACCAACAACACGAACAGCAGATCGACTGGAGCGCCGTCGATGGCGTCGAAATCGATGGGAGCATCCAGGTGCATCAGGGCACTGATGGGCAACTGACAGCCTTTGAGGCGACAGTGGGGAATAGCGATGCCGTTGCCAAAACCGGTTGAGCCAAGTTTTTCACGGGCAATCAGGCTCTCGTAGACATCCTGCATTGCCAGATCGGGCACTTCGCGGGCGATCAGGTTGGCAATTTGTTCGAGGGCGCGTTTTTTACTGCCGCCCGGCACGTTCACCAGGGAACGGCCGGGGGTCAGGATGTTTTCAAGTCGAATCATGGGTGGGCGTTAGCGACCTGTACCTTGGAGCAGATGCAGGTTCTTTTCCTTATGCTTTTTCAGTTGGCGGTCCAGCTTGTCGGTAAGCAGGTCGATCGCGGCATACATGTCGTCATGTTCGGCGTTGGCGACCACCTCGCCACCGTGAATGTGCAGCGTGGCTTCGATTTTCTGCTTCAGTTTTTCGACGGCCATTGTCACCTGCACGTTGGTGATCTTGTCGAAGTGGCGCTCTAACCGGTCAAGTTTCTCGCCGATGTAGGTACGCAGGGGTTCGGTCACTTCCAGTTGGTGTCCACTGATGTTGACTTGCATACAGCTTCTCCTTCGTTGCCAGTGCATGAAGCGGCAGGCGTATGCCTGCCACTGGAACGCTGTGGCACGCCCGGCGGTTACATCAACCGCTTCCGTTCGCTGGAAGGTGCGATCCCGAGGGATTCACGGTACTTGGCGACGGTGCGACGGGCGACCTGAATGCCTTGTGCCTCCAGTAAACCAGCGATCTTGCTGTCACTCAACGGCTTTTTCTGATTTTCCGCCGCAACCAGTTTCTTGATGATCGCGCGGATCGCCGTGGACGAGCATTCACCGCCTTCGGAGGTGCTGACATGGCTGGAGAAAAAGTATTTCAACTCATAAATACCGCGAGGGGTATGCATGAATTTTTGGGTGGTGACCCGGGAAATCGTCGATTCGTGCATACCCACGGCTTCGGCGATGTCATGCAGGACCAGCGGTTTCATCGCTTCATCACCGTACTCCAGGAAGCCGCGCTGGTGTTCGACGATCTGGGTGGCGACCTTCATTAGGGTTTCGTTACGGCTCTGCAGGCTCTTGATGAACCAGCGGGCTTCCTGCAACTGATTACGCATGAAGGTGTTGTCGGCGCTGGTATCGGCGCGGCGGACAAACCCGGCGTATTGCGGATTGACCCGCAGGCGTGGCACCGACTCCTGGTTCAGTTCTACCAGCCAGCGCTCGCTGTCCTTACGCACGATGACGTCGGGCACTACATATTCGGCTTCGCTGGATTCGATCTGCGAGCCAGGGCGCGGGTTGAGGCTTTGCACCAGCTCGATGACCTGGCGCAGTTCGTCTTCCTTGAGCTTCATACGGCGCATCAACTGGCTGTAGTCGCGGCTGCCCAGCAGGTCGATATAGTCGTTGACCAGACGTTGCGCTTCGCTCAGCCATGGGGTCTCGCTCGGCAGTTGGCGCAGTTGCAGCAGCAGGCACTCGCCGAGGTTGCGGGCGCCGATGCCGGCCGGTTCGAACTGTTGGATGCGGTGCAGGACAGCTTCGATTTCGTCGAGCTCGATGTCCAGCTCCGGATCGAAGGCGTCGAGAATTTCCTCGAGGGTCTCGTCCAAGTAGCCCTGACTGTTGATGCAGTCGATCAGGGTCACCGCGATCAGCCGGTCGGTGTCGGACATCGGTGCCAGGTTCAACTGCCACAGCAGGTGGCTTTGCAGGCTTTCGCCGGCGGAGGTGCGGGTGGTGAAGTCCCACTCGTCGTCATCGCTGCTAGGCAGGCTGCTGGCGCTGGTCTGGTAAACGTCTTCCCAGGCGGTGTCGACCGGGAGTTCGTTGGGAATGCGTTCGTTCCAGTCGCCTTCCTCGAGGTTGTCGACCGTGGGCGCGGTTTCCTGGTAGGAGGTTTCCTGGACGTCGGTAGTGGGCTTTTGCTCGGTGCTGTCGGCCAGTGGATCGGCATTATCGAAGTCGTCGCCTTCTTCCTGGCGTTCGAGCATCGGGTTGGATTCCAGGGCCTCCTGGATTTCCTGCTGAAGGTCCAGGGTTGACAATTGGAGCAGGCGGATGGCCTGTTGCAGCTGCGGTGTCATCGTCAGCTGCTGGCCCATTCTTAGGACTAGCGATGGTTTCATGGCAGGGGCTTAACACCTTATTTGCCGGCGCACATGCGCCATCCACTACAGGGCGCCGGAGCGCCAAACATAAGCAAATTATATGCCTGAAATCCAAGCGTTTGCCTAGAGTGCCGTAACAATAAAAGCATAGGATGCTTTATCGAACATTCCGGCACTCAGGCGGGTAGCCAAACACCGTCGGGCTTACAGGCGGAACTCATGGCCCAGATAGACTTCCTTGACCAGCTCGTTGGCCAGGATGGTGGCCGAATCGCCTTCGGCGATCAGTTGTCCATCATTGACGATATAGGCGGTTTCGCAGATGTCCAGGGTCTCGCGAACGTTGTGGTCGGTGATCAGTACACCGATGCCCTTGGCCTTGAGGTGGTAAATGATCTGCTTGATATCGCCGACGGAAATCGGGTCGACACCGGCGAAGGGTTCATCCAGCAGGATGAATTTCGGTGCGGTGGCCAGGGCGCGGGCGATTTCCACTCGGCGGCGCTCGCCACCGGACAGGCTCATGCCGAGGTTGTCGCGAATGTGACTGATATGGAATTCCTGTAGCAGGCTTTCCAGTTCCTTGCGCCGGGCGGCCTTGTCGAGTTCCTTGCGGGTCTCGAGGATTGCCATGATGTTGTCGGCCACCGACAGCTTGCGAAAAATCGAGGCTTCCTGGGGCAAGTAACCGATGCCCGCACGGGCGCGGCCATGCATCGGCTGGTGACTGACGTCATGGTCGTCGATCAGCACGCGTCCCTGGTCGGCCTGAACCAAGCCGACGATCATGTAGAAACAGGTGGTCTTGCCGGCACCGTTGGGGCCGAGCAGGCCGACGATCTGTCCGCTTTCGATCGACAGGCTGACGTCACGCACCACCTGGCGAGTTTTGTAGGCTTTGGCCAGATGCTGGGCTTTCAAAATTGCCATTACTGGGCCTTTTGCTCGTCGGTTTTCTTTTTCGGTTGGATAACCATGTCGATACGCGGCCGTGGCGTGGCAATCGGCGTGCCATTGGCGCGACCGGCGGTGGCCACCTGCTTCACCGTGTCGTAGACGATCTTCTCGCCTTCGGTGGTGTTGCCTTCGTTGACCACTTTGGCCTGGTCGATCAGGACGATACGGTTCTGCTGGGCGAGATATTGGATGGTTTTGCCATAACCCTTGACCGGTTGTGTGTCGGTGACCTTCTGTCGCTGTTCGAAGTACGCCAGGTTGCCCACGGAGGTCACCACGTCGATGTCTCCCGAGGCAGTACGGGTGAGCGTCACGGTATTGCCCCTGACGACCATCGAACCTTGAGTGATGACAACGTCGCCCTTGTAGGTGGCAATGCCTTGTTTGTCATCCAGTTGAGCATCGTCGGCTTGAATGCGGATGGGCTGATCTCTGTCGTTCGGCAGAGCCCAGGCATTCACGCTTCCCAGTACTGCGCCCAGGCTGAGCAAAATCGGGAGGGTTTTAACGAGACTCATACTGTCCTCTTACGTTCGATAGCAGGTGCATCCTGCTTTCTTCCAGATAGGCTTTCATGCCCGTACCCGTGGTGACGCCATTGGGACCGTCGATTCTAACGGCTTGCTCGGTCTGCGCATATTGCTTCTGTGGGAATACTGTCATTCGGCTACTGGTGATGAGTATATTGCGCTGTTTTTCGTCGGTGCGCGCGATGCGGACCGAGTCGATCAGTTCGACCTGGGTGCCGTCCGGGTTGACCTCGGCACGTTCGCTCTGGACGTGCCAGGGGAAGGCGGTGCCGCGATAGAGCTGCAGGTTGGGCTTGGTGACCAGGGTTGTGTCGGAGACCTTGAAGTGCTCGACCTTGTCGCCGGTCATGTCGTACTGCACCTTGCCGTCTGGCAGGTACTGGACACTGTGGGCGTTGATCGCATAGTAGTCGATCAGCGTGTTATCCACAGGCGCAGCCGTTTGCTCCAGGAAACGTTCCGGGTTGATGTTCCAGTAGCCCACGGCCGCGAAGAGGGCGGCAATACCGGCGAACAGCAAAATATTGCGAATTTTCTTGCTCAGCATAAATAGCTCTACAGGTAGGCGGCGTGGGCCGCTTCAAGGCTGTCTTGGGCGCACAGGATCAGCTCGCAAAATTCGCGGGCGGCACCTTCTCCACCGCGGGCCTGGGTAACGCCGTGAGCGTGTTGGCGAACGAAGCCTGCGGCATTGGCCACGGCCATGCCCAGTCCGACGCGACGGATCACTGGCAAGTCCGGCAGATCGTCGCCCAGATAAGCGACTTGTTCATAGCTTAGATTGAGTTCAGCCAGCAGGGCGTCCAGAACCACAAGTTTGTCTTCACGGCCCTGGAACACATGGGGGATGCCCAGGTTTTTCGCCCGACGCTCGACCAGCGAGGTCTTGCGACCGCTGATGATAGCGGTCTGTACGCCTGCGGCCATCAGCATCTTGATACCCTGGCCGTCGAGGGTGCTGAAGGACTTGAACTCGGTGCCGTCCTCGAGAAAATACAGGCGACCGTCGGTCAACACGCCATCGACGTCGAAGACCGCCAGCTTGATGGGTTTGGCGCGTTGCAGCAGATCGGTGTTCATTTACATCACTCCTGCGCGCAGCAAATCATGCATGTTCAAGGCGCCCACCGGGCGCTCCTCGTCATCGACTACCACCAGCGCGCTGATTTTATGGTCTTCCATGATCTTTAGGGCTTCAGCGGCGAGCATTTCGGCCTGCGCGGTCTTGCCGTGCGGGGTCATCACTTCTTCGATCAAGGCGCTGTGGATATCGATGCTGCGATCCAGCGTGCGGCGCAGGTCGCCATCGGTAAAGATCCCCGCGAGGCGGCCATCGGCCTCGACCACCACGGTCATACCCAGGCCCTTGCGAGTCATTTCCATGAGTGCGTGTTTCAACAATGTGCCGCGCAACACCTGCGGCAGTTCGTCGCCGCAATGCATGACATTTTCCACTTTGAGCAACAGGCGGCGGCCCAGGGCTCCTCCCGGATGGGAAAAGGCGAAATCTTCAGCAGTGAAACCACGGGCTTCCAGCAACGCCACGGCCAGGGCATCGCCCATCACCAGCGCGGCGGTGGTCGATGAGGTGGGCGCCAGGTTCAGTGGGCAGGCTTCATGCTCGACACGCACGTTCAGGTTGACCTCGGCGGCCTTGGCCAACGGCGAGTCCGGGTTGCCGGTCAAGCTGATCAACTGGATACCCAGACGCTTGATCAGCGGCAGCAGGGTAATGATTTCCACGGTCGAGCCGGAGTTCGACAGGGCCAGGATAATGTCATCCCGAGTGATCATGCCCATGTCGCCATGGCTGGCTTCCGCCGGGTGGACAAAAAAAGCCGTGGTGCCAGTGCTGGCCAGGGTCGCGGCAATTTTGTTGCCGACGTGCCCGGACTTGCCCATGCCGACCACGACCACGCGGCCCTTGCTGGCCAGAATCATCTCGCAAGCGCGTACAAAATCTGCGTCGATATGGGCCAACAAGCCTTCTACGGCCTCTACTTCGAGGCGGATGGTGCGTTGTGCTGATTGAATCAGGTCGCTGGATGGGCTCATGTCAGAAATCGTATAGCCTGATGAAAGGGCGCGATTATAACGGTAACTAACAATTCCCTCACGCTTGATCGTTGTGCTTTGCTCAATCAGTGTAGGACGTTGCCATGGGTTTTTGCTTTGCAGTCTGTCAAACCCGGCTGTATTTAGCACGAACAAGCAAAGCTTCGGTCTTGGGCGGCTCGTATCAGCAGTGATATAGTTCGCGACCAGTTCGGCCCGCTCAGGAAGTGCGCGTCTCTATAATGGAGGCCTGGTGTCCGAGTCAGAGGCTGCATCGCAAGGAGTTTAGATGAGCGCCGATAACGCCTACGCTGTCGAGCTGAAGGGTGTCACCTTCAAGCGCGGCGCGCGCAGCATCTTCAATAATGTCGATATTCGTATTCCGCGAGGCAAGGTTACCGGCATCATGGGACCTTCCGGGTGCGGCAAAACCACTCTGTTGCGGTTGATGGGTGCCCAGTTGCGCCCCAGCCGCGGCGAGGTGTGGGTCAACGGTCAGAATCTTCCGGCGTTATCTCGCGGGGACTTGTTCGATGCCCGCAAGCACATGGGTGTTCTGTTCCAGAGCGGCGCGCTGTTCACCGATCTCGATGTCTTCGAAAACGTTGCCTTTCCGCTGCGGGTACACACCGAACTGCCGGAGGAGATGATTCGCGATATCGTCCTGCTCAAGTTGCAGGCGGTCGGTCTGCGCGGCGCGGTCGACCTGATGCCCGATGAGCTGTCCGGCGGCATGAAGCGTCGTGTGGCGCTGGCACGGGCGATTGCCCTCGATCCGGGAATTCTCATGTATGACGAGCCTTTCGTCGGCCAGGACCCGATCGCCATGGGCGTGCTGGTGCGCCTGATTCGCCTGCTCAACGACGCGTTGGGGATTACCAGTATCGTCGTCTCCCATGACCTGACGGAAACCGCGAGCATTGCCGACTACTTGTATGTGATGGGCGACGGACAGGTGCTGGGGCAAGGCACGCCCGAAGAATTGATGAACGCCGATAACCCGCGTATTCGCCAGTTCATGACCGGCGATCCAGACGGTCTCGTGCCGTTCCATTACCCGGCGCCGGACTACCGCGCAGATTTGTTGGGGAAGCGCTGATGCGCAAGAAATCATTAATCGAGAGAGTTCGTCTGTTCGGCCGTTCGGGCATCGATGTGCTCGCGGTGCTTGGGCGTTCGACGTTGTTTCTGTTTCATGTGCTGTTCGGTCGTGGCGGAATCGGCGGTGGCTTCGGCCTGCTGATCAGACAACTGTACTCGGTAGGGGTGATGTCCCTGGTAATCATCGTCGTGTCCGGGGTGTTCATCGGTATGGTGCTGGCGCTACAGGGGTTCAATATCCTTTCCAGCTACGGTTCCGAGCAGGCGGTGGGGCAGATGGTCGCCCTGACGTTGCTGCGCGAGCTGGGGCCGGTAGTCACCGCTTTGCTATTCGCCGGCCGCGCTGGTTCGGCGTTGACCGCGGAAATCGGCAACATGAAATCCACCGAGCAGCTTTCCAGCCTGGAGATGATCGGCGTCGATCCACTCAAGTATATTGTCGCGCCACGGCTATGGGCCGGCTTCATCTCCCTACCGTTGCTGACGATGATTTTCAGTGTGGTCGGGATTTGGGGTGGTTCGTGGGTGGCGGTGGACTGGTTGGGTGTCTACGATGGCTCGTACTGGGCCAATATGCAGAACAGCGTGACCTTCAACGGTGACGTGCTGAACGGGATTATAAAAAGTATCGTGTTCGCCTTCGTGGTGACCTGGATTGCCGTGTTTCAAGGCTACGACTGTGAACCCACTTCAGAAGGGATCAGTCGTGCCACGACCAAGACCGTGGTCTATGCCTCCCTGGCAGTCCTCGGCCTGGACTTTATTCTGACTGCCTTGATGTTTGGAGATTTCTGATGCAAAACCGCACCCTGGAAATCGGTGTCGGCCTTTTCCTGCTGGCTGGCATCCTGGCTTTGCTATTGCTGGCGTTGCGGGTCAGTGGGCTGTCCCCGACGGCAAATACCGAAACCTACAAACTTTATGCCTATTTTGACAATATCGCCGGATTGACTGTCAGGGCTAAGGTGACCATGGCCGGTGTCACCATCGGCAAGGTCACGGCAATCGATCTGGACCGCGACAGTTTCACCGGCAGAGTGACCATGCAAGTCGAAAAACGCGTGAACAACCTGCCGACTGACTCCACCGCGTCTATCCTCACCGCGGGCTTGCTCGGTGAGAAGTACATCGGTATCAGCGTGGGCGGGGAAGACACCTTGCTCAAGGATAGTGGAACTATTCATGACACCCAGTCGTCGTTGGTATTGGAAGACCTGATCGGTAAATTCCTGCTCAATACCGTTAACAAAGACGCCAAATGAGGAATTCTTCCATGATCTCTACCTTGCGCCGTAGTCTTTTGGTGCTGCTTGCGTCGCTGCCGCTGATGGGCAATGCCTCGGCGGCAGTTTCTGCCCACGACCTGATACAAGACACCACCAATCGGATGTTGGCCGACCTGTCGGCGAACAAGGAAAAGTACAAGCAGAACCCGTCGGACTTCTACAACTCGTTGAACACCATCGTCGGCCCGGTGGTGGATGCCGAAGGCATTTCCAAGAGCATCATGACGGTCAAATATTCGCGCAAGGCGACACCCGAGCAGATGCGTCGCTTCCAGGAAAACTTCAAGCGCGGGCTGTTCCAGTTCTACGGCAATGCCTTGTTGGAGTACAACAACCAGGGCATCACCGTCGATCCGCCGAAGGATGAGTCGGGTGACCGGACCAGCGTCGGCATGACCGTCAAAGACAACCACGGTACGGTCTACCCGGTGTCCTACACCCTTGAGAAGATCAACGGTGAATGGAAGCTGCGTAACGTGATCATCAACGGTATCAATATCGGTAAGCTGTTCCGCGACCAGTTCGCCGATGCCATGCAGCGCAACGGCAACAACCTGGACAAGACCATCGACGGCTGGGCCAGTGAAGTGGAGAAGGCCAAGGTCGAATCCGAGAAAAACCCACAGAAGAGTAGCGGCGGTGAGTGAGGCCAGCATTCGCCTCGGCGAACCGGGTGAAGTACACCTGGCGGGTGTGCTCGATTACACCACCGGCCCGGCTTTGCGCAAGCAGGGCCAGGCGCTGATCAAGGCTAGCGAAGCGCCGGCCCTGGTGGTCGACTGCTCGGCCGTGGAGAAGTCCAGCAGCGTCGGCCTGGCCCTGCTACTGGCGTTCATGCGGGACGCGGCGCAGGATGGCAAGTCGTTGAGCATTCGCGCGATGCCTCTGGACATGCGTGAAATCGCCGAAGTTTCCGAGCTGACGGAACTGTTGGCTGTCCATTAATTGCCACAAGCAGACAAGCCCCCCATCGGAGTCCTGCAATGCGGGGTTCGCAGGCGCGGGGCTTTTTTGTATGATGGCCGACCCGCGCGCGTTGGGCGCCGATTGAGGTTGAGCATGCAGGCCACCGAAGTAAAGAGTTTCCTTGAAGCAAAGCTGCCAGGAACTCAGGTTGAAGTTGAGGGCGAGGGCTGTAATTTTCAGCTGAATGTGATCAGCGACGAACTGGCGGCATTGAGCCCGGTCAAGCGTCAACAGCAGGTCTATGCCCATTTGAACCCGTGGATCACCGATGGCAGCATCCACGCGATCACTATGAAATTTTTCAGCAGCGCGGCCTGGGTCGAGCGCACCTGAGCCTGAATTGGCGTCGAGATTCCTATGGATAAACTGATTATTACCGGCGGTGTTCGTCTTGATGGCGAAATCCGCATTTCCGGGGCGAAAAACTCTGCCCTGCCTATCCTGGCCGCCACCCTGTTGTGCGATGGCCCGGTCACTGTCGCCAATCTGCCGCACCTGCACGACATCACCACCATGATCGAGCTGTTCGGGCGCATGGGCATTGAGCCGGTGATCGACGAAAAACTCTCCGTGGAAATCGATCCGCGCACCATCAAGACGCTGGTGGCACCTTACGAGCTGGTGAAAACCATGCGTGCCTCGATCCTGGTGCTAGGCCCGATGGTTGCCCGTTTCGGCGAAGCCGAAGTCGCCTTGCCTGGCGGTTGCGCCATCGGTTCGCGTCCGGTTGACTTGCACATCCGTGGCCTTGAAGCCATGGGCGCGATGATCGATGTGGAAGGCGGCTACATCAAGGCCAAGGCGCCGGAAGGCGGTCTGCGCGGAGCGAACTTTTTCTTCGATACCGTCTCCGTGACCGGTACCGAGAACATCATGATGGCTGCGTCCCTGGCCCGTGGTCGCAGTGTGCTGCAGAACGCCGCGCGCGAGCCGGAGGTGGTCGATCTGGCGAACTTCCTGATCGCCATGGGCGCGAAGATCTCTGGCGCCGGTTCCGACACGATCACCATCGATGGTGTGGAGCGCCTGCATTCGGCGACCTACAAGGTCATGCCGGACCGTATCGAAACCGGCACCTACCTGGTGGCCGCTGCTGTCACTGGCGGGCGGGTGAAGGTCAAGGATACCGATCCGACCATCCTCGAAGCCGTCCTGGAAAAGCTCAAGGAGTCCGGCGCGGTGATCACCACCGGCGAAGATTGGATCGAGCTGAACATGCATGGCAAGCGGCCCAAAGCGGTCAACGTGCGTACCGCGCCGTACCCGGCGTTCCCGACCGACATGCAGGCCCAGTTCATCTCCCTCAACGCCATTGCCGAAGGCACTGGTGCGGTGATTGAGACCATCTTCGAAAACCGTTTCATGCACGTGTATGAACTGCATCGCATGGGCGCCAAGATCCAGGTCGAAGGCAATACCGCGATCGTCACCGGCACCGAGATCCTCAAGGGCGCTCCGGTCATGGCTACCGACCTGCGGGCTTCGGCCAGCCTGGTGATTTCGGCGCTGGCCGCCGAAGGCGATACGCTGATCGATCGTATCTACCATATCGACCGTGGCTACGAGTGCATTGAAGAGAAGCTACAGATGCTCGGTGCCAAGATCCGCCGCGTTCCGGGCTAGTCCCACGTTCCACTGAAGGCGCGAGCTTGGCTCCTGCAGTGGAGCGGCGTAGGGATACGCCAACCATTGGTTTTACGCGTCGAGCCTGTATCATTGCAGGCTCGATCTATGTCCGGCGCCCGTTGTCGCCGGGCATGAGTATCCTGATTTAAGGACCTAGGTTTCCCCCATGCTGACCATTGCACTGTCGAAGGGCCGCATCCTCGACGATACCCTGCCGTTGCTCGCCGAAGCGGGTATTGTGCCGACCGAGAATCCGGACAAGAGTCGCAAGCTGATCATTCCCACGACCCAGGCCGACGTGCGCCTGCTGATCGTTCGCGCCACTGATGTGCCGACCTATGTCGAGCACGGTGCCGCCGACCTCGGCGTTGCCGGTAAGGATGTGTTGATGGAGTACGGTGGCCAGGGCTTGTACGAGCCACTGGACCTACAGATCGCCCAATGCAGACTGATGACCGCCGGGGCCGTCGGCGCGGTAGAGCCCAAGGGCCGCCTGCGGGTGGCGACTAAGTTCGTCAATGTCGCCAAGCGTTACTACGCGGAGCAGGGGCGTCAGGTCGATATCATCAAGCTGTATGGTTCGATGGAGCTGGCGCCGCTGATCGGTCTGGCCGACAAAATCATCGACGTCGTCGACACCGGCAACACCCTGCGGGCCAACGGCTTGGAGCCCCAGCAACTGATCGCGACCATCAGCTCGCGCCTGGTGGTGAACAAGGCCTCGATGAAAATACAACATGCCCGCATTCAGTCCCTGATCGACACCCTGCGCAAGGCAGTGGAGTCGCGACACCGCAGTTGATTCACATGCGCGGCCTTGAGTCGCGCCCATCTATCCGTGTCATAGCCAGAATTCTCAGGTGCCCGCGCGGATGGCTTGGTAGGCTGGGGCGCCTGAGATTTGCTGTTCCCAAGCATTCGCCAATTATTGAGGCCCTCGCTATGACCACGTCCACCGCTATTCGCCGACTCAACGCTGCCGACCCGGATTTCGCCCATCATCTGGATCATCTGCTGAGCTGGGAAAGTGTGTCCGATGACTCGGTCAACCAGCGGGTGCTGGATATCATCAAGGCGGTACGCGAGCGCGGCGATGCCGCCGTGGTCGAATTCACCCAGCGTTTCGACGGCCTGCAGGTTGCCTCGATGGCCGACCTGATCCTGCCACGCGCGCGCCTGGAACTGGCCTTGACCCGGATCAGTGCGCCTCAGCGCGAGGCGCTGGAAAAAGCCGCCGAGCGTGTGCGCAGCTACCACGAGAAGCAAAAGCAAGAGTCCTGGAGCTACACCGAAGCCGATGGCACCGTGTTGGGCCAGAAGGTCACGCCACTGGATCGCGCCGGCCTCTATGTCCCTGGCGGCAAGGCGTCTTACCCGTCATCGGTACTGATGAACGCGATCCCGGCCAAAGTGGCCGGTGTCACTGAGGTGGTGATGGTGGTCCCGACCCCACGCGGCGAGATCAACGAGCTGGTACTGGCGGCGGCTTGTGTCGCCGGCGTCGACCGCGTATTCACCATCGGTGGCGCGCAAGCGGTCGCCGCATTGGCCTATGGCACTGAAAGTGTGCCGAAAGTCGACAAGGTCGTCGGCCCGGGCAATATCTATGTGGCGACCGCCAAGCGCCATGTGTTCGGCCAGGTCGGCATCGACATGATCGCCGGCCCGTCGGAGATCCTGGTGGTCTGCGACGGCCAGACCGACCCGGACTGGATTGCCATGGACCTGTTCTCCCAGGCCGAACACGACGAAGACGCCCAGGCGATCCTGGTCAGCCCGGACGCCGCGTTCCTCGATCGGGTGGCGGTGAGTATCGCCAAGCTGCTGCCGACCATGGAGCGGGCCGCTATCATCGAAACCTCGATCAACGGTCGCGGTGCGCTGATCCAGGTACGCGACATGCAGCAGGCGATCGAAGTGGCCAATCGCATCGCGCCGGAACACCTGGAACTGTCGGTCGCCGACCCACAGGCCTGGTTGCCGCAGATCCGCCACGCCGGGGCGATCTTCATGGGACGTCACACCAGCGAGGCCCTGGGTGATTATTGCGCCGGTCCCAATCACGTCCTGCCGACGTCGGGTACCGCACGCTTCTCGTCGCCTTTGGGCGTGTATGACTTCCAGAAACGTTCATCGATCATCTTCTGCTCTGAACAGGGCGCCTCGGAACTGGGCAAGACCGCTTCGGTGCTGGCCCGTGGCGAATCCTTGACCGCCCATGCCCGTAGCGCGGAATACCGGATCGTCGCCGATGACAACGTACAGGGGAAACCAGCATGAGCAAGTTCTGGAGCAAGTTCGTCAAGGACCTGGTGCCCTATGTGCCAGGTGAGCAACCGAAGCTGAGCAAGCTGGTCAAGCTCAACACCAATGAAAATCCCTACGGCCCTTCACCCAAGGCCCTGGCGGCGATGCAGGCCGAGGTCAACGACAATCTGCGCTTGTATCCGGACCCCAACGGCGACCTGCTCAAGCACGCCGTAGCCGAGTACTACGGGGTGCAGACCAACCAGGTGTTTCTCGGCAACGGTTCCGACGAAGTCCTGGCGCACATTTTCCACGGTCTGTTCCAGCAGGATAAGCCGCTGCTGTTCCCGGATATCAGCTACAGCTTCTATCCGGTCTATTGCGGCCTGTACGGTATCGACTACGCCGCGCTGGCGTTGGATGAGCAGTTCCAGATCCGTGTCGCCGACTACGCCCGGCCTAATGGCGGGATCATCTTCCCTAACCCGAATGCGCCGACCGGCTGCCTGCTGGCGTTGGAAGCGGTCGAACAGATCCTCAAGGCCAGCCCCGATTCGGTCGTGGTGGTGGACGAGGCCTATATTGACTTTGGCGGTGAAACGGCCATCAGCCTGGTCGACCGTTTTCCGAACTTGTTGGTGACGCAGACCTTGTCCAAGTCACGTTCGCTGGCGGGCCTGCGGGTCGGGCTGGCGGTCGGGCATCCCGATTTGGTGGAAGCCCTGGAGCGGATCAAGAACAGCTTCAACTCCTACCCGCTGGACCGTATGGCGATTGCCGGCGCGGCGGCGGCGTTCGAGGACCGGGAATATTTCCGGCAGACTTGCAACAAAGTCATCGAAAGCCGCGAGTGGCTGGTGGCACAGTTGCAGACCAAAGGCTTCGAGGTATTACCGTCGGCGGCTAACTTCATCTTCGCCCGGCACCCGCGGCACGATGCGGCGGCGTTGGCGGCCAAGGTGCGTGAGCAGGGAGTGATTGTCCGTCACTTCAAGCAGGAGCGCATTGCCCAGTTCCTGCGGATCACCATTGGTGCGCCGGAGCAGAACCAGGCGTTGATCGACGCGCTGGGCGATCTCTGACGGATCGGGACGCTATCCGCCTGAAGCCCAACGCGATCTTGTGGCGAGCCCACTCGCCACAACTCTCGACCCGGCTTGAGATCGGCTCTGAACTGACTCAGTGAGCCAAACGCTGTTCTTGCGATGCTGTGTTATTCCTCTTCCTGCGGGGGCATCTGCTGCGGCGGACGCAAGCCGATTTCCGCGGTCAGCTTCAGTTCCTTGCCATTGCGCAGCACCTTAATCGCCACTTTGTCGGTCGGTTTGATCCGCGCCATCTGGTTCATCGAGCGACGACCGTCATTGGCGGGCTCGCCGTTGATGCTCAGGATCACATCACCCAGTTGCAGGCCGGCCTTCTGTGCCGGACCGTCACGGAAAATCCCCGCCACCACGATTCCCGGACGCCCGCTCAAGCCGAACGACTCGGCGAGTTCCTGGGTCAATGGCTGAACTTCGATACCCAGCCAGCCACGAATCACCTGGCCATGTTCGATGATTGCCTTCATTACCTCGACGGCTAGATTGATCGGAATCGCAAAACCGATACCTTGGGAACCGCCGGACTTGGAGAAGATCGCAGTGTTGATCCCGGTCAGGTTGCCATTGGCGTCCACCAGCGCGCCGCCGGAGTTACCGGGGTTGATGGCGGCGTCGGTCTGGATGAAGTCTTCGTAGTTATTCAGGCCCAGTTGGTTGCGCCCGGTAGCGCTGATGATGCCCATGGTGGTGGTCTGGCCGACCCCGAATGGGTTGCCAATGGCCAGGGCGATATCGCCGATGCGGATCTTGTCCGAGCGGCCGATGGTGATCGACGGCAGGTTCGGCAGATCGATCTTGAGTACCGCCAGATCGGTCTCCGGGTCGCTACCAATCACCCGGGCCAGCGTCTCGCGACCGTCCTTGAGCGCCACAACGATCTGATCGGCGCCGGCGGTCACGTGGTTGTTGGTCAACAGATAGCCCGTCGAACTCATGATCACCGCCGAGCCCAGGCTTGACTCCATGCGTTTCTGCTTGGGCAGGTTATCGCCAAAAAAACGCCGGAACTGCGGGTCATCGAACAATGGATGGCTGTTCTTGTTGACCATTTTCGTGGTGTACAGATTGGCGACCGCCGGGGCCGCGAGGTCCACTGCATCGGCATAGGACACTGGGCCCTGCTGGACCGTCGCGGTCTGCGGGGCTTGTTGCAGGTTCACATCCTTATCCGGCAGCCCGACCCACTGTGGGTAACGCTGAATAATCAACAAAGCAATCAGCACGCCGACCAGCAGCGGCCAGCCAAAAAAACGCAGAGCCTTGAGCATTGAGCAAGTCCTGGGAGGTTGCAGGCCATGTCGGACGGCCCATAATGTCGCGCATTATACGAGGCTGCGAGCGCCTCTGAACGGGATATTCAGGAGTTTTTATGGCTGTTGCACTCAGTACCCTGGTGGAAGAGGCGGACCGCTTCCTTGGCAGTTCGCGAATCAGTGATTATTGCCCCAATGGTTTGCAGGTCGAAGGCCGGCCACAGGTCACGCGGATCGTCAGCGGAGTCACCGCCAGCCAGGCGCTGCTCGATGCGGCGGTCGAGACCGGAGCTGACCTGATACTGGTGCATCACGGTTATTTCTGGAAGGGCGAAGACCCTTGTGTGGTGGGCATGAAACAGCGTCGACTCAAGACCCTGCTCAAGCACGATATCAGTCTCCTGGCCTATCATCTGCCGTTGGACCTGCATCCAGAGGTGGGCAACAACGTGCAACTGGCCCGCCAACTGGACATCACCGTTGAAGGTCCGTTGGATCCCGACAACCCGAAAGTCGTCGGTCTGGTGGGCTCTCTGAGCGAGCCGATGACACCGCGCGACTTTGCCCGCAAGGTCCAGGATGCCCTGGGGCGCGAACCGCTGCTGATCGAAGGCAGCGAGATGATCCGACGGGTCGGCTGGTGTACCGGTGGTGGCCAGGGTTATATCGATCAGGCGGTGCGGGCCGGGGTCGATCTGTACCTGAGCGGCGAGGCCTCCGAGCAGACGTTCCACAGCGCCCGGGAAAACCACATCAGCTTTATCGCCGCCGGTCATCATGCCACCGAGCGCTATGGTGTACAGGCTCTGGGCGACTACCTGACCCGGCGGTTTGCCCTGGAACACCTGTTTATCGATTGTCCGAATCCAATCTAGAGCGGGTTTGGTCTGGGTGGCATCCGACGAAGTGGGCGCCATGGCCGGATGGCTTGCGTAGTGCAAGTACGCGCTTTGGTGGGCATCGCCCCACAAGCCCTGCCTCTTCCAGGACAATGCGCCCAACCGCGGCGGTATATTATTATACCGTTTCGATCTAGTGGGTCCCCTCAATAGAATAGGTCGCTGTGCTAGCATGCCTCGCTCGAACACGGCCCGCTGGCCGTCCATAAGAACGCTTTTCGTGAGTAGCCATGGTCGACAAACTGACGCATCTGAAACAGCTGGAGGCGGAAAGCATCCATATCATCCGCGAGGTGGCCGCCGAGTTCGATAACCCGGTGATGCTGTATTCCATCGGTAAAGACTCCGCCGTGATGCTGCACTTGGCGCGCAAGGCGTTTTTTCCGGGCAAGCTGCCGTTTTCGGTGATGCATGTGGACACCCGCTGGAAATTTCGGGAAATGTACAGCTTTCGCGACAAGATGGTCGCCGAGCTTGGCCTGGACCTGATCACCCATGTAAATCCTGACGGCGTGGCGCAAGGCATCAACCCCTTCACTCACGGCAGCGCCAAGCACACCGATATCATGAAGACCGAGGGCCTCAAGCAGGCCCTGGACAAGTACGGCTTCGACGCGGCCTTCGGCGGCGCCCGGCGTGACGAGGAGAAATCCCGTGCCAAGGAGCGCGTGTACTCCTTTCGCGATGGCAAGCACCGCTGGGACCCGAAGAACCAGCGCCCGGAGCTGTGGAACGTCTACAACGGCAGGGTCAACAAGGGCGAGTCGATCCGCGTCTTCCCGCTGTCGAACTGGACCGAGCTAGACATCTGGCAGTACATCTATCTCGAAGGTATCCCGATCGTGCCGCTGTATTTCGCCGCCGAGCGTGAAGTCATCGAGAAGAACGGCACCCTGATCATGATCGACGATGAGCGGATCCTTGAGCATCTTTCCGATGAGGACAAGGCCCGCATCGTCAAGAAGAAGGTGCGTTTCCGTACCCTTGGCTGCTACCCGTTGACGGGCGCGGTGGAGTCCGAGGCTGAAACCCTCACGGACATCATTCAGGAAATGCTCCTGACGCGAACTTCCGAGCGCCAGGGCCGGGTCATCGATCACGATGGCGCCGGTTCCATGGAAGACAAGAAACGTCAGGGCTATTTCTAAACAGGGTTTAAGCATGTCGCATCAATCTGATTTGATCAGCGAGGACATCCTCGCCTACCTGGGCCAGCACGAGCGTAAAGAACTGCTGCGTTTCCTGACGTGCGGTAACGTCGACGACGGCAAGAGCACCCTGATCGGGCGCCTGTTGCACGACTCCAAGATGATCTACGAAGATCATTTGGAGGCCGTCACCCGCGATTCGAAGAAGGTCGGCACCACCGGTGACGATATCGACCTGGCGTTGCTGGTCGACGGCCTGCAGGCCGAGCGCGAGCAGGGCATCACCATCGACGTTGCCTACCGCTACTTCTCCACCGCCAAGCGCAAGTTCATCATTGCCGACACTCCCGGTCATGAGCAGTACACGCGCAACATGGCCACCGGTGCTTCCACCTGCGACCTGGCGATCATCCTGGTGGACGCCCGCTACGGCGTGCAGACCCAGACCCGTCGCCATAGCTTTATCGCCTCCCTGCTGGGAATCAAGCACATCGTTGTCGCCATCAACAAGATGGACCTCAAGGATTTCGATCAGGGTGTGTTCGAGTCGATCAAGGCCGACTACCTGAAATTCGCTGATGGCCTGAAGATGAAGCCGTCGAGCATGCACTTCGTGCCGATGTCGGCCTTGAAAGGCGACAATGTGGTGAACAAGAGCGAGCGTTCGCCGTGGTACACCGGCCAGTCGCTGATGGAAATCCTCGAAACCGTGGAAGTGGCAGGCGACCGCAACTTCACCGACCTGCGTTTCCCGGTGCAGTATGTCAATCGACCGAACCTGAATTTCCGCGGTTTTGCCGGCACCCTGGCCAGCGGCATCGTCAAGAAAGGCGACGAGGTGGTTGTGCTGCCGTCGGGCAAGACCAGCCGGGTCAAGTCGATCGTCACTTTCGACGGAGAGTTGGAACACGCCGGTCCCGGCCAGGCCGTGACGCTGACCATGGAAGACGAGATCGATATCTCCCGTGGCGACTTGTTGGTGCATGCCGACAACGTGCCACCGGTGACCGACAGCTTTGAGGCCATGTTGGTCTGGATGGCCGAGGAGCCGATGCTGCCGGGCAAGAAGTACGACATCAAGCGCGCCACCAGCTACGTGCCGGGTTCGATTGCGAGCATCGTCAACAAGGTCGATGTGAACACCCTCGAAGAAGGCCCGGCCAGTGCCTTGCAACTGAACGAGATCGGCAAGGTCAGGGTTGCCCTGGATGCCCCGATTGCCCTGGACGGTTACGACAGCAACCGCACCACGGGCGCGTTCATTGTCATTGATCGCTTGACCAATGGCACCGTGGGCGCCGGTATGATCGTCGCTCAGCCGCTGGCCCATGGCAGCGCCACGCACCATGGCAAGCTGGCCCATGTGGCGACCGAGGAGCGCGCCCAGCGCTTTGGCCAGCAGCCGGCAACTGTGCTGTTCACCGGGCTGTCGGGCTCGGGCAAGAGCACTCTGGCTTATGCCGTGGAGCGCAAGCTGTTCGATATGGGTCGAGCGGTGTTCGTCCTGGACGGCCAGAACCTGCGCCACGACCTGAACAAGGGCCTACCGCAAGATCGTGTCGGACGCACCGAGAACTGGCGACGTGCCGCCCACGTGGCGCGCCAGTTCAACGAAGCGGGTCTGCTGACCCTGGCGGCGTTTGTTGCGCCGGATGCCGAAGGCCGTGAACAGGCCAAGGCGCTGATCGGCGGTGGGCGCCTGCTCACGGTCTATGTCCAGGCATCGCCGCAGGCCTGCCAGGAGCGTGACCCCCAGGGCCTGTACGCAGCGGGTGGCGACAACATTCCGGGGCTATCTTTCCCCTACGACGTGCCGCTCAATGCCGAGCTGGTGATTGATACGCAATCGTTGTCGCTGGAAGACAGCGTGAAGAAGGTGCTGGAGTTGCTGCGCCAGCACGGCGCGATCTAAGCATTGCCGGCATTGAAAAAGCCCGCTGTCGAGTAATCGACAGCGGGCTTTTTGCTGGCGCCATAACCGCCTTTATGGCTCAAGAACTGGCTGGATATTCACGGTGCATCTGTGCCAGCAGTGCATCTTTGTTTTCCCATAGTTGGTTGATCCAGCCTTGGAACGCCAGGCGGTACTCGCCGTCCTGGTCATAGTTCCCTCCGATGAACTGCGGCGGGATCTGCAGCTCTTCGAAATGCACCACCACGTCCCGCACGTTGCCGCATAACAGGTCCCAATAGCCAGGTGTTCCCCCTGGATAATGTAGGGTCACATTGATGATGGACTCCAACTGCTCGCCCATGGCATCCAGCACAAAGGCGATCCCACCGGCCTTGGGTTTGAGCAGGTAACGGAATGGTGATTGCTGCTGCGCGTGTTTGCCTGGGGTAAAGCGTGTGCCTTCGGCAAAGTTGAAGATAGCCACCGGGTGGTTGCGAAACTTCGCGCAGGTCTTGCGGGTGGTTTCCAGGTCCTTACCCTTTTTTTCCGGGTGCTTGTGCAGATACGCTTTGGAGTAGCGCTTCATGAAAGGAAAACCGAGGGCCCACCAGGCCAGGCCGATCACCGGTACCCAGATCAGTTCCTGCTTGAGAAAGAACTTCAATGGACGGATCTTCCGGTTGAGAACGTACTGCAGGACCATGATATCGACCCAGCTCTGGTGGTTACTGGTCACCAGATAGGAGTGCTGGTAGTCCAGGCCTTCCAGGCCGCTGACATGCCAGCGAGTGTGCCGGACCCAGCGCATCCAGACCTTGTTGTGGCTGATCCAGACCTCATGGATATGGTTCATCAACCAGTCGCTGAAACGCCGCGTCAAGACAAAAGGCAGGGCCTTGAACAGCGCCACGCAGAACAAGAACGAGCACAGCAGGAGGGTATTGAACGCCAACAGTAGGGAGGCAATCACGCCTCGCAACGGGGCCGGGAGGAAGCTGATCATTTAGATATCCACAGGTCGGTTGGCGGCTTGGATCGCGGTCAGGGCGATGGTGTAGACGATATCGTCCACCTGGGCGCCCCGTGGCAGATCGTTGACCGGCTTGCGCAGGCCTTGCAGCATCGGTCCCAGGCTGACGCAGTCGGCGCTACGTTGCACGGCTTTGTGGGTGGTGTTGCCGGTGTTCAGATCGGGGAACACGAACACCGTGGCGCGACCGGCGACCTGACTGTTGGGAGCCAGTTGCCGGGCGACATTTTCGTTGGCGGCGGCGTCGTACTGCAACGGGCCGTCGATCAACAAGTCGCGCTGAGATTCGTGCGCCAACAAGGTGGCTTCGCGAACCTTCTCGACTTCCTCGCCGCTGGCCGATTCACCACTTGAATAACTGATCATCGCCACCCGTGGGGTGATGCCGAACGCCTGTGCCGAGTCGGCACTCTGCAGGGCGATTTCCGCCAGCTCGGCAGCGGAGGGGTGCGGGTTCATCACGCAGTCGCCGTAGACCAGCACCTGCTCGGGGAACAGCATGAAGAACACCGACGAGACCAGGGAGCGGCCCGGCGCGGTCTTGATCAGTTGCAGGGCCGGGCGGATGGTGTTCGCGGTCGAGTGGATCACCCCGGACACCAGGCCATCGACCTCGTCCAGGGCGAGCATCATGGTGCCGATCACCACGGTGTCCTCCAACTGCTGCTCGGCCATGGGCGTATTGAGGCTCTTGCTCTTGCGTAGGGCGACCATGGGCTCGGCATAACGTCCGCGAATCTCGTCCGGGTCGAGAATCTCCAGGCCCGGTGGTAGTTCGAAACCGTGAGCCTGGGCAACCGCCGCGACATCCGCCGGTTTGGCCAACAGGACGCAACGGGCGATGCCCCGCGCCTGACAGATCGCCGCAGCCTGGACCGTCAACGGTTCGCTGCCCTCGGGCAGGACGATACGCTTGTTGGCTTGCTGGGCTCGCTGGATCAACTGATAACGGAATACCGCCGGTGTCAGGCGCATTTCCCGTGGAGTGCCGCAGCGTTGGTGCAGCCATTGAGCATCGAGGTGGCCGGCGACGAAGTCGGTGATGATTTCCGCCCGCTCACGGTCATCGATGGGAATTTCCTTGTTCAGGCTGTTGAGTCGATTGGCGGTGTCGTAGGAGCCGGTACTGACCGACAACACCGGCAGGCCGGCCTGCAAGGCGCCGCGACACAGCTCCATGAGGCGCGGGTCGGGCTTGGTGTCGCTGGTCAGCAGCAGGCCGGCCAGGGGCACGCCATTGAGCGCCGCCAGGCTGACGGCGAGGATGATGTCGTCGCGGTCGCCTGGCGTTACTACCAGCACGCCCGGCTTGAGCAATTGCAGGGTATTGAGCACGGTGCGGGCGCAGATGATGATGTTCGACATGCGTCGGGTTTCATAGTCGCCGGCGTTGAGCACCTGGGCTCCCAGCAGGTCGGCGACATCGCGGGTACGCGGGGCGTTGAGCTCCGGCTGGTACGGAATGCAGCCCAGTAGGCGGAAGTCCCCGCTGCGCAGCAACGGCGAGTGCTCCTTGAGGCGAGCGGCAAAGTCTTGCATGCTTTCCTCGGTACGCACCTTGTTGAGGATCACGCCGAGGACCTTCGGGTCCTTGGGACCGCCAAACAACTGCGCTTGTAACTCCACTCGGCCGGACAGTTCGGTCAGCACTTCGTTTTCCGGCGTCGAGACCAGGATCACCTCGGCATCCAGGCTTTTGGCCAGATGCAGGTTGACCCGCGCGGCATAGCTGGCGCTGCGGGTCGGGACCATGCCTTCGACCACCAGCACATCCTTGTCGACGGCGGCCCTCTGGTAGAGCGTAATGATTTCTTCCAGCAGTTCGTCGAGCTGGCCGTCGCCAAGCATCCGTTCGACATGAGCCAGACCCAGTGGCTGTGGGGGCTTGAGGCCATGGGTGCGGGCCACCAGTTCGGTCGAGCGCTCAGGTCCGGTATCACCCGGATGCGGCTGGGCAATGGGTTTGAAAAAGCCGACTTTCAGGCCGGCGCGTTCCAGTGTCCGTACCAGCCCGAGGCTGATCGAGGTCAGACCCACGCCAAAATCGGTGGGCGCGATAAAAAAAGTTTGCATGCCTAGTCTCTAAAGGAGCGAGTGCGAGGATCTATCACTGGCCCATCGCAGGATTCAGACGGCAAGGTTAGCGCTAACCTTGCCTTGTGCGCACCAACCACATGCAAAGGGCTGGCCGATTTTTGCCGCACGCCGGGCGGGATCCAGCACCCAGTCACGGGACTGCCACGGCGGCTGATGGCGCAGATGCTGAGTATGACCGCAGGACAGCTCGACCACCCAGTGTCCGTCCTCATCCTGATGGAAGCCGCTGATGATCGACTGGTTCGTCATGACCCGCCCATCCGGGTTCCGTTCGCTTTCGGATGAATCCTTGTTTAAACTTGTACACTCTTCATTCTTATGCAAAAGGTCTCGCCCCATGCTGATCGCCGCCAATAAGGCTGTCTCCATTGACTATACCCTGACCAACGACGCTGGTGAGGTCATCGACAGCTCTGCCGGCGGCGCGCCGCTGGTCTACCTGCAAGGTGCGGGAAACATCATTCCGGGCCTGGAAAAGGCCCTGGAAGGCAAGGCGGTCGGCGACGAGCTGAGCGTAGCCGTTGAGCCTGAAGATGCCTACGGCGAATACGCCGCCGAGCTGGTCAGCACCCTCAGCCGCAGCATGTTCGAAGGCGTCGACGAACTGGAGGTGGGCATGCAGTTCCACGCGTCCGCGCCGGACGGCCAGATGCAGATCGTGACCATTCGTGATCTGGACGGCGACGACGTTACCGTTGACGGCAACCACCCGCTGGCTGGCCAGCGTTTGAATTTCCAGGTCAAGATCGTCGATATCCGTGACGCCAGCCAGGAAGAAATTGCTCATGGCCATGTCCATGGCGAAGGTGGTCATCACCACTGATTGGTGTTGCCAGGCTCTGCTAGCTGAAGGCGCCCACGGGCGCTTTTTTTAGTCCGACGCGGTTTTTATCTGGAAACCGCTCGGGGTGTCAGGCCACAATGTCGCGACGTCACACGGGAATATCGGGAGTTCGTCATGAGTGTTTTTCACGACCTTACGCTAGAAGCGCTGGATGGCCAGGACCTACCTCTGGCACCCTTCAAGGGGAATGTCGTGCTGGTGGTCAATGTTGCCTCCAAGTGTGGTTTGACGCCGCAGTACGCCGCGCTGGAAAACCTCTACCAGCAATACAAGGATCAAGGCTTGATGGTGCTGGGCCTGCCGTGCAATCAGTTTGCCGGGCAGGAGCCTGGGACCAAAGAGGAAATTCGCGAGTTCTGCAGCCTCAACTATGGCGTGAGCTTTCCGTTGAGCAGCAAGCTGGAGGTCAACGGTCCCGCCCGCCACCATCTGTATCAGTTGCTGGCGGGTGAAGGCGCCGAGTTTCCCGGAGACATCACTTGGAATTTTGAAAAATTCCTGTTGGGCAAGGATGGGCGTGTGCTTGCGCGTTTCTCGCCGCGTACCGCGCCGGACGATCCATCGGTGGTCCAGGCTATCGAGAAGGCCCTGGCCTGATACCCGCTTCCCGTCGGAGCAGGCTTGCTCACCACTGATTTACCTGGCGGCGGGTGTTGCATGGGGTTGCCCATGCTCCGCTTCACAGGCTCCCCGAAGTTGCTTCTCGAACTGTTCGACGATCGCCCGCCAGCCCTGCCGGCTGGCATGCTGGCGGGCATTCAGGCGCACATTGCGTAAGGTTTCCCGGCCCTCGAGCAACCAGCAAGCTGCCTCACAAAAAGCTTCTTCGTCCCCAGGCATTGCCAGCACGCCGTTGTAGCCATGCCGAATATGCTGGGCGGCGGCAGCCTCGTCGTAGGCGACCACCGCTAACCCCGAAGCCAATGCCTCAAGCACCACGTTGCCAAAGGTTTCGGTGAGGCTCGGAAACAGGAACAGATCCCCTGAGGCGTAGTGGGCCGCCAGCGCTTCGCCGCGCTGGGTCCCACAGAAGAGTGTCTCAGGCAGGTTTGCTGCCAGGGAGGTCCGCTGCGGGCCGTCACCGACTACGATCAGCTTCATCACTCGCTGCGGATAAGTCGTCTGCAAAGCCCGGAATGCGCGGACTAGCAGGCCAAGGTTTTTCTCGGTCGCCAGGCGCCCGACATACATCACTGCAATATCGTCCTGTGTCAGTCCCCAGCTTTCGCGCAAGTCGTTCAGCCGTTTGGCCGGGTGGAACAACTGGCTATCGACACCCCTGGATAGCAGCTCCAGTCGTTCGAAGTGTCTGCGCTCCAGCTCCAGACGTTGACTGACACTGGGCACCAGGGTCAACTTGGAACGATTGTGAAACCAGCGCAGGTAATGGGTCAGGGGCCGCGTGAGCATCCCCAGTCCGTACTGGTTGGAGTACTGCTGGAAATTAGTATGGAAACCGCTCACCACCGAAATCCCCAGGCGCCGGGCAGCACACAACGCAGAAAGGCCCAGCGGCCCCTCCGTAGCGATATACAGCACATTCGGACGCTGGTGCTTCCAGCGGCGCAACAACTTGTGCATCGACCACTGTCCCCATTGCAGGCCCGGATAACCGGGCAGTGGCCAGCCGCGGCAGAGCAGCAGTTCGGTGTCGCTGGGGCGGGTCTGGTCGGCGCTTTGGCGCGGACGCACCAGCTCGATGCGGTGACCACGAGCGCGTAGACCGTCACATAGGCGGCCAAGGGTATTGGCCACCCCGTTGATCTCGGGCGGGTAGGTTTCGGTGATCAGGGCGATATGCAGAGGTGTCATCATGCATGAAGTATCGTGCCATGCCGTTGCGACACCGTGGCAGTTGGGTGATGAATTTATGACGGGGCTGTTTTTGCTCTCTTGCGCCGAATTGAACGCCGGAGGCTTGATCGGCTCCGGCGCCATCTGCCTGGTGCTAAGGTTGCGCCAAGGCCTCGTTGCCGCGCTCACGCACCCAGAACAGGGTGGCGCCAGCCACAGCCGCCGGCATCATCAAAATGTTCACCACCGGAATCAGCAGCACCAGGTAAACGATGCCGCCGAAGCTCATGCTCTGCCAGCGCTTCTGGCGCAGCCAGGCGAGCATTTCGTTCCAGCCCAGTTTGTGGTTATCCGCCGGATAGTCGATGTACTGGATCGCCATCATCCACACCCCGAACAGCAGCCACAGCGGCGCGGCAATGATATTCACCACGGGGATGAAAGACAGCACGAACAAACCGAGGGCCCGTGGCAGGAAGTAGCCCAGCTTGCGCATTTCCCGCGCCAGCGTCCGTGGCACCATCGCCAGCAGTTCGGTCCAACTGAAGGCCGGGAAATCATCGGTTCCGCGTACCACCACTTCGACCTTTTCCGCGAGAAATCCATTGAAAGGGGAGGCAATGATGTTTGCCAGCAGGGTGAAGCTGAAGAACACCATCAGTATCACCAGCGCCACGAATAGCGGCCAGAGAATGTAGTTGAGAAAGCTCAGCCAATGGGGCAGGGTCGGCATCAGGTGATCGACCCAGAGGCTGAACTGATGCCCGGCGAAATAGATCAGTCCGACGAACAGCACCAGGTTGATCAGCAACGGCAGCAGGACAAACAGTCGTAGCCCAGGGCTTAGGACCAGCTTGAGGCCCTCGCGCAGGTATTGTGGGCCGGACATGACAGGTGCGGGCATAGCGGGCTCCGAAGCAGGGGAAAACGCGCAGACCTTACCGGCTTTGCACGGGCGGTGAAAGGGCTGATATTTGCGGTAACGTTTTCACTAATAAAGGTGTCGCGCAGGACCTGGTTCAGAATAGAGACCTGCTATGAGCTGGATTGTTATTGCGTACTTCCTTAATCTTCGCTCCCTCGATACGCTACGCATCATTATTTTTCGGGACTGTGTGCTACAAAGCCTTCCCCAAGCGCTTTCGCGGTTCTTTTTTATTCCAGCCGGTTTACCGGGGTTTCGACCCGGTGCCTTATGGGCGATCGATAGGAGTGAGTCATGTCTGAAGTACGCCATTCGCGAGTGATTATTCTCGGTTCCGGCCCTGCCGGTTACAGTGCTGCGGTCTATGCGGCTCGCGCCAACCTCAAGCCGCTACTGATCACTGGCATGCAGGCTGGCGGTCAGTTGACCACCACCACCGAAGTCGACAACTGGCCCGGTGACGTACATGGCCTGACCGGCCCGGTGTTGATGGAGCGTATGCGTGAACACGCCGAGCGCTTCGAAACGGAAGTCATCTTCGACCACATCAATGCCGTGGACCTGGCGAAGAAGCCCTATACCCTGGTGGGCGACAGCGGCACTTTCACCTGCGATGCGCTGATCATCGCCACCGGCGCCAGCGCCCGTTATTTGGGCTTGCCTTCGGAAGAAGCCTTCATGGGCAAGGGCGTTTCCGCCTGTGCTACCTGCGACGGTTTCTTCTATCGCAACAAGCCGGTCGCCGTAGTCGGTGGCGGCAACACGGCGGTGGAAGAGGCGCTGTATCTGGCCAATATCGCCAGCACTGTGACCCTGATTCACCGCCGCGAGACTTTCCGCGCCGAAAAAATCCTGATCGACAAGCTGCACGCCCGCGTCGCCGAAGGCAAGATTGTGCTCAAGCTCAACGCGACTCTGGATGAAGTCCTGGGCGACAATATGGGCGTGACCGGTGCTCGTCTGAAAAACAATGACGGCAGCTTCGACGAGCTGAAAGTCGATGGTGTGTTCATCGCTATCGGCCACACGCCGAACACTTCGTTGTTCGAAGGCCAACTGGCTCTCAAAGACGGCTATCTGGTGGTGCAGAGCGGTCGTGATGGCAATGCGACCGCGACCAGCGTTGAGGGGGTGTTCGCTGCGGGCGACGTGGCTGACCACGTGTATCGTCAGGCAATTACCTCGGCCGGTGCCGGTTGCATGGCCGCGTTGGATACCGAGCGTTATCTGGACGGTCTGTAGATCGCTAAGTTCTGCCAGCCTATCGCACTCAGGCTGGCAGAACTTAGCGCTGGTCGTCGAACCTCGACCAGCGTTCTAGAATCAGCGGCGCTTGAGCGGCTGCGCGGTGAATTCCACGCCCGCCAGGCCGTGCTTGATCAGCGCGCGGATATTGCCGTGGTCACTGCCCTCGGGAGTGGCCAGTACCGAGCGGTAGTGCTCGCCGAATGCCAGCAGCGCTTGCTGATCGCTCAGGCCTTCGAGCAATGCGAGGCCCAGGGTCTTGCACGAACCTTCGTTCTGCCCGGCGGCATTTTCCAGGCCGCCATTGTTGAAAGCCTGTGGCTGGTAGTCGTAGCCCGCGGCGATAAACGCCAAGGTGTCGGCAAAGAGATGCTCGCCACTGTCGAGGCTTGCGCGCAGGGTATTTATATCAGTCATGAATTTTCCTTTTTGGCGAATGTCGCCTGTTGTTCGGCACTGGCTTCTCGCTGGTATTGGGCTTTCCACGCAGCATAAGGCATGCCGTAGACCACTTCATGAGCCTCGTTGAGGCTCAGCGCGATCTGGCGTTCATCGGCTTCGGCCTTGTACCACTTGGACAGGCAGTTACGGCAGAAGCCGGCGAGGTTCATCAGGTCGATGTTCTGGACGTCCTTGCGGCTGTCCAAGTGGGCGACCAACCGACGAAAGGCGGCGGCTTCGACTTCGAGGCGTTCTTGCTCGGTCATGGTGGGCTCTGTGCTTGAAGGGGGAGTTAAACCTAGGCCGCGATGATAAGAGCCTGGCGCGTCGAATGCCAGGTCACTCAAGGGAGCAGTGGCTCAGCGGCTTGCCGCCAGGGTGATCGACACCGACTCGGCGAATCGCAGGGCATGGGGCTTGTCGACTTCGACTTCGGCGTAGAGCACCGGCTCGTTGCTCATGACCAAGTCCAGCAACTCCTGGGTCAAGCGTTCGAGCAGCGCAAAGCGGTTGCCTTCCACATGCTGGATGATCGCTTTGGTGATGGTGCGGTAGTTCAGCGCGTGGTCGATATCGTTGTCGCGCACGGCTTCCTGGGCGGCATACAGGATGGTGAGGTTGATCAGCACATCTTGCTTGTTGAGGATCTCCTCCTCGTTGATGCCGATAAACGTGCGCAGGTTCAGGTCCTTGACCCGGATCCGGGCCATTCCCGGTTGAAGTTGTGGCATCGTTACTTGCTCCGTCCGATCAGTTGCAGGAACTCCATGCGGGTGGTGTTCGAGTCGCGCAAGGCGCCGAGCATCACCGAGGTGTTCATGGTCGAATTCTGTTTTTCCACGCCGCGCATCATCATGCACATGTGCTGCGCTTCGATGACCACCGCGACACCGGGGGCGCTGGTCACTTGCTGGATGGCGTCGGCGATTTCCCGTGTCAGGTTCTCCTGGATCTGCAGGCGCCGGGCGAACATGTCGACGATCCGCACGATCTTCGACAGCCCCAGTACCTTGCCGGTCGGGATATAGGCCACATGAGCCCTACCGATGAAGGGCAACAGATGGTGTTCGCACAGCGAGTACAACTCGATGTCCTTGACGATCACCATTTCGTCGTTGTCGGAAGCGAACAGCGCGCCGTTGACCACTTCATCGAGGTTCACGGAATAGCCGTGACACAGGTACTGCATGGCTTTGGCTGCCCGTTTCGGGGTGTCCAGAAGCCCCTCGCGGTCGGGGTCTTCGCCCAGACCCAGGAGAATCTCGCGATAATGCTCAGGCAACGTAGCGCTCATTGCAATGTTTCCTCGCGGTGCGGCTTATTTAAGGTGCCGACCGCCATTGACGGTCAAGGTTGTGCCAGTGACGTAGGGGTTGTCCAGCAGGTAGCGCAGGCTCTGGTATAGCACCTCGGCGCCAGGCTCGATACCCAAGGCCGATTTGGCCAGAGCCTTGGCGCGGTACGCTGCCTCGTCGTCAGGGTTGAACATTAGCAGCGCTGGGGCGATGCCGTTGACCTTGATTTTTGGCGCGTATTTAGCAGCGAAGGACAATGTCAGGTTGTCCAGTCCAGCCTTGCTGGCGCAATAAGCGACGTGCTTGCTGCTGCCCTTGCGCGTCACGTCGTCGCCGATATGCACGATATCGGCGAGTGGCGATTGCCGCAGCAGGTCGGCGCAATGCAGGTTGATCAGGTACGGCGCCAACATATGGATGCTGAACATCCGGGTAAACGCTTCGGTTTCGTCTCCCGGTGTTTCGGCGAGCCAGGCCGAGGCGTTGTGAACGATCGCCCGCAGGCTGTCGGTGTGCTGCTTAAGGCTGTCGATAAAGGTTAGGATGCCGACTTCGCTGGCAAAGTCGGCGAATAGCGTGATCGCCCCCCGTTTGCGCAAGGCCTGCAGGCCAGGCCGCTCACTGCGGTAACTGACAATCACTGGACAACCGTCCGCCAGCAGCCGCTCTGCACAGTACAGGCCGACGCGCTGGCTGGCGCCGGTGATCAGGATCGGGGCGGGGAACGATGGCATCGAGGGCTCGCGACAAGCAGTGAGGAGGTGTGGATTGACGTTGAAGTCAAACTATACCAGCGACACGCCTTCTACAACCCTGTGGCGAGTCCGCGCAAGGCCTGCGAACAGCTCGCTGCCACGTTCAGGTACAAGGTCGAGCGCTCCGGGGCATGCAAGGTGGCGTCGCTGAAACTCACGAGCCTCTGGAAGTGGCTGTCGGCGAGAGGCGAGGCCAGCACACCGAAAGCCAAGTAGCCCTGCAGTCGGTAGCCGGTTGTTTCACCTTCCTGAAACAGGGCCAACATATCCTGATGACGGTCGGTGGCGACGCGATGTCCGATCATCGTGGTGATGAGTGAGGACGTTAGGTCTTGGCGCAAAACCGAGTAGGGCTCACTTAAAACGCTACGCTCAGTAGTGGGCTGTGTCCGAAAAACAGGCAAGAGTTATTCCCTGTTTTTTGGAAAAACTGTCCGAGATATCGAATACATTGTTCCATGTTTGAAGAAAGTCAGTCGATGTAAGCTAGAATATCTACAAAATTTTACACATTGATGTGGAAAATATGGCCGTCATTACCGAACTTGCACCATTATCGCTGTCTTTGCCGGCGTTGAAGCAGGACGAGTTGTTTCCCATTCGGGAGGTTTCGCGCCTGACGGGTGTGAATCCGGTCACCCTGCGCGCCTGGGAGCGCCGCTACGGCCTGATTCAGCCGACACGTACCGAAAGCGGTCATCGGCTCTACGCCATGAGCGATATCGAGACTGTACGCAGCATTCTCGGTTGGATCGAGCGTGGGGTGGCGGTCAGCAAAGTGGGCAAGATCCTGGCAAAGACGGCGGCGGCCCGTGCGCCGTCGACTGACCCCCTGGTGCCGCTGCCTGTGGATGATTGGCGCCAATGCCAGATTCAGTTGGGCGGCGCGATCAGTGCCTTTGATGAGCTGGCGCTGGAACGTGTGTACGGGCAGATTTTTTCCAGCTACCCGCTGACGGTGGTCTTCCAAAATATCCTGATGCCGCTCTGGCAGGATCTGCGCGCCCAGCGCGGTGCATTCGGGCAGGCCAGCGAATGGCTGTTCCTCGACAGTTTCCTGCGTGGTCGGGTGTTGCAGCGACTGCAATCGGCCAGAGGGCCCCCCCTGGAGCGGATTGTCCTCGCTGCATTGCCAGGGGACTGTCGCGAGCTGGAATTATTGGTGGCCGGCTTGTTGCTCGGCAACGGCGAGCGCCCGGTCAGTGTGCTGGCCATCGGGCAACCTTTCGATGAGTTGCCGCTGATTTGTGAAAAGGTCCGGCCGCGGGTGTTGGTGCTGTACTCCAACCGTTCGCCGGCCTCGGATTTGTCGCGCCGGCTGAATCGGCTGGCGCTGGCGGTGGAGTGCCCGGTGATGCTTGCCGGCGATGTGGCGGATCTGCTGCAAGACTCCCTTGAAGGCACCAGTATTGGTTGCCTGGGGCATGACGGGCAGCAGATGCGCCAACGCCTGCAGCAACTGCTGGCGGGCAAGCTGGATACCTAATGGGGCTCGCTGTGAAATTGCGGATGGGCCAGGCGATGCTGTTGCAGAATGTACTGGCGCAGCCGTTCGGTTTCGCTCTCATCGCTCTGGCTGAGCCGATAGGCATATAGGCCTTGCTCGGCTTCCCGCTCGAACCGCCCACGCAAGGCAATGCGCTCATACCCCGGAGGGCTGAACCACTGGGCGAACTGCCTGGGGGGCTTGATGCCGTTGCGACTTTCCACCAGCACACCCTGGAACGATACCGCACGTACCGCCAGGGCGCTGGATTGGCCTCGGGAGTTTTCCAAGGCCACTGGCTCGTCCAGAGTCAGCCGCCAGGGACGGGCTATCGGCCCGTCCTCGTAGATACTCGGCACTCCCACGTGCAAATGTTGGGCGTGGAATTCGTCTTCCACCAGGTGCAGGGGGAAGGTCATTTTCTGGTTTTCGAAGCGCGCCTGGATCGTCACTTGCTCATGGGCCGCCAGGCGCGTCAGCAGATCGCGGATTTGCGACACCCCATTGACCAGCAAGCTTGAAGAAGTATCGCGCTTGTTGAGCTGCGGGTTGTGTTGCAGGGTCCGTATGAAATCCAGCTCGTCCGGAGTCAGAAGGGCGTCGCGGTGCATGATCAAGCTCAAAAAGTGGGAAACGCGCCTGCAAAAAGCGCTGAATGTACCTTCAGACAACGGATTCCACTATTGGTTGGCACCGCCGGTCGCCTTGAGCGCTTCGAGTTCTGCCTTGACCTTGGCCAGTTGCTCTTCCAATTGGGCCACCCGCTGCTGAGCCTTGACCTGGACCGTCACATCTTTTTGGACTCCGACAAAATAGGTCAGTTGGTCGCTCTCGTTGAATACTGGAGAAATCGACAGCTCGTTCCAGAAGTGCGTGCCGTCCTTGCGATAGTTGCGCAGGATCTGGCGACAGGGCTTGCGGCTGCGTAACGCTTCGCGGATCAGCTCCAGGTTCGGCTGGTCGCGGTCGCCGGACTGCAGGAAGCGACAATCCTGGTAGAGAATTTCTTCGTTGCTGTAGCCGGTCAGGCGTTCGAACGCCGGATTGGCGTAGATCAGGATGTTGTCTTCGCCTTCCTGTTCGGCGACGACGATACCGTCGTTGGAGGCATCGATTACCAGTTGCAGCAGTTTTGGGTTGATCATCGTTGAAATAATCCGCAGTCCATTGGCAATCTCAGGAGTGTAAAAGAATGTCCTGGATGGTCAATGCCAAGTCAGTAGATACAAATGAATTTTCAGTGGGAATGTTTCTCACCTGTTAATATCCTACGCTTTTTACTCTGCTCCAGGATCAGATTGATGAAGGTCGCCATCCTTTCCGGCTCGGTCTACGGCACAGCCGAAGAAGTCGCCCGTCACGCCCAGCGGATTCTCGATAACGCCGGATTCGAAGCCTGGCACAACCCTCGCGCCAGCCTGGCCGATATTCTGGCCTTCGCCCCACAGGCCTTTCTGGTGGTGACCGCCACCACCGGCCTGGGTGAATTGCCGGATAATGTACAGCCGCTCTATTCGGCCATTCGTGACCAGTTACCGGCAGCCTGGCGTGGCCTGCCCGGTGCGGTGATCGCCTTGGGCGATGCGTGTTACGGCGATACCTTCTGTGGCGCTGGTGAGCAGTTTCGCGAGCTGTTTGCCGAACTCGGTGTGGCTGAAGTGCAGGAGATGCTGCGCTTGGATGCCAGCGAAAGTGTCACCCCCGAAACCGATGCCGAGCCTTGGCTGGCTTCGTTTATCAGTGTATTGCGGGGCTGATTGGGCGTTCACCTCGAACAAGATCAAGCCGACCGCGTTGCAACCGGGCAGCGGCTGGCTGATGGCGCAGATGCCGCTGTTCTATTGCGGCGTTGATGAGCCTGCTGAAGTTGTTTGCTGCGCCGTTGTTGCGGGCGCTGATCTGATGCGCAGTGGACTATTTCTTACGTCATCGAAGCTGACCCGCTGAGTCATCAAGCTGGCTGGCAATGCAACCCCATGGTGGCGACGGGCTGACTAGACTGTTGGACAATCGAGTAAGATCAAAACAGAACAATGCCGAGGTCAGTACTGTGAGCGTAGCCCCTGTTGCAACCCCAGCGAGCATAAAGGATCAAGTCAGCGCCGCCGAATGGCAGACTCGCGTCGATCTGGCAGCCTGTTACCGTCTGGTGGCGATGCATGGCTGGGATGACCTGATCTTCACGCATATCTCGGCCAAGGTGCCGGGTACCGAAGATTTTCTGATCAACCCTTATGGGTTGATGTTCCATGAAATCAGCGCCTCGAGCTTGGTGAAAGTCGACCTGGCCGGGCACAAGCTGATGGACAGCCCCTATGAGATCAACCCCGCCGGCTACACCATCCACAGCGCCGTCCACGAAGTCCGCCATGATGTGAGCTGCGTGTTGCATACTCACACCGCCGCAGGCGTGGCGGTTTCGGCGCAGCGCCAAGGGGTATTGCCCATCAGCCAGCAGTCGCTGTTCGTCCTGTCGAGCCTGGCCTATCACGCTTATGAAGGTGTAGCCCTCAACCATGAGGAAAAGGCCCGCCTGCAGGCCGATCTGGGGTCGAACAATTTCTTGATGCTGCATAACCATGGTCTGTTGACCTGTGGTGCCAGTATCGCCGATACCTTCCTGATGATGTTCGTCTTCCAGCGCGCCTGCGATATCCAGGTCCTTGCGCAAAATGGCGGTGCACAGCTGATTGCCATCGAACCGCAGGTTCTCGCCGGCGCCAAGGCGATGATTGCCGGAGTGACCCGCAGTGCCCAGGGCATGGGTGGGGCACTGGCCTGGCCGGCCTTGTTGCGCAAGCTCGACCAGCAAGACCCTGGGTTCAGAGTGTAATGCCGCGGGTCGAGATGCCCTTAGGCGTCTGGTCGACATCGCCAACTGCGTTGGCCTCGGATCTGTCTGTGCTCCAGCCTTTTCTCAGATCGCGGAGGCAGGGAAGTATTTTTTCACCAGCGCCGCGAGGCGAGCGGCCGTCTCGATATCCAGGCGACCGTCATAGTTGCTGGCCCTGAAATGCAATTGAAAGGCGCGGATCAATTGCCACAAACCCTGCTCCGAGGTCGCTTTCGACGTCTCGTAGCCGTAGGTCTTGAACAGCGTCAGCAAGCTGGCTTGCTGGGGCAGGCCCCGCTCAGTGAAACGATTGACGTAATGATCTTTTGTCGTCTCGTCGTACCAGGCGCCGATGCCGGCTTGATGCAACTGCTGCCATGGGAAGGCCGCGCCCGGATCACTTTTTCGTCCTATTGAAATATCACTGTGGCCGACCACGTTGACCGGGCTGATGGTGGGGTAACGCGCCAGGATATTCAGCGCCAGCTCCTTGATCGCCTCGATCTGGGTGGGGGGATAGGGGGGGAAAGTGAACTGCCCATTGTCGTCGGTCGCCAGGTTGACGATTTCGATGCCGATGGAACTGTCGTTGAGATTGATCCGGTTACCCCAGGCGCTGGCTCCCGCGTGCCAGGCGCGGTCGTTCTCGTTGACCAGGTTGAAGATATTCTGTGCACTGTAGCCGGCAGCAATGTAGGACGCATCGTCTGGATCCGGCACCAAATAGTGGGCACTGACATGGGGGCCGGTCAAGCTGTTGATCGAAGACTGGAAGTTGGTCGCCGTATAATGCATCACCAGAAAACGGACTCGGCTGTCAAAACTTTTATCAGCACGGTAAGCGTTGTATTTTATTATGTTCATGAGGTGAACTCTTTTAGGTGTGAATGCATACAATAGTTGCTGCGGGGAAATATTTTTTTAAGAGTTTTCTTAAAAAGCAGTAGGAGGTTTTGAAGTTTGTTTTCTGAATTTTCAGGAAATATATTGACTCAGATCCACGGCTTGACGGTGTTTGTCTATTTTGTTTTTTTAAAGCCTGAGTGCTCAATGATACATCGCTTGTTTCGAGGCATGAAATGGCGGTTTGGGCCTGTCTATCGATAAAACAGGAACATTCAAATGAACACCGATATTATTCATGCGGATAAACATCATTTGCGCGCCAGTTGGATGGCGACGGTAGCCAACCTGGATTGGCCGTCACGGGCGTCATCAACGATCGGCGATGAGGCCGAACGGGTCAGAGTACAGAAAAGCGAGCTGATCGAGCAGTTGGACGAACTGGTCAAGCTGAACATGAATGCCGTGTTCTTTCAGGTAAAGCCCTGTTCGGATGCATTTTTCCGGTCGGCCATCCTGCCCTGGTCGGCCTGGCTCACCGGTACGCTGGGCCAGGACCCCGGCTTCGATCCGCTGGCATTCGTCATCGAACAGGCCCATGCGAGAAACCTGGAGTTGCATGCCTGGTTCAACCCCTACCGTGTATCGATGGATACCCGGCAAAGCACCGTCGACTCATTGCGCAACACGTTACCGGGGGCCCCCTCCAGCGTGTATGTCGCGCACCCGGAATGGGTCGCAGTGGCCTATGATCGCTTCGTGCTGGATCCGGGCATCCCCGAGGCCGTTGACTGGGTCATTCAAGGCGTCTTGGAAGTGGCGCTCAACTATGATGTCGACGGTATTCATTTCGACGACTACTTCTATTACGAATCCGCCAGCTCAAGACTTGACGACGCGGCGACATTTTCCCGCTATGGGCAGGCGTTTGATAATAAAGGCGATTGGCGTCGTGATAATACCTACCGGTTGATTTCACAGCTGTCTCGCAAGTTGCGTGAACTCAAGCCTGCCTTGAAGTTCGGTGTCAGCCCCGCGGGTGTCTGGCGTAACCGCAAGGACGACCCCCGAGGGTCCGATACTTCGGCGGGTATCCCGAATTATGACGCCGGTTATGCCGATACCCGACTTTGGGTCACGGAGGAACTGATCGATTACATTGCGCCGCAAGTGTATTGGACTTTCGGTCTGAAGGCGGCGCAGTTCGATATCGTGACGCGCTGGTGGGCGGATACCGTGCGCGGAAAAAATGTTCACCTCTATATCGGTCAGGCACTCTACAAAGTGGGGGTGCCCAGCCAGCGGGAGCCGGAATGGAGCGAAGGCGAAGGGGGAGCCGAACTCGATCGGCAATTGCGATGGAATCTCGATATTCCCGAGATTCGCGGCAGCATCCTGTTTCGCCAGCGCTTCCTACGAGCGCCCCAGACTCAGGCCGCCATCGCGGCCATACGCGCGGATATCTGGCGTTATCCGGCGCTGATCCCCTCCATGCTCTGGAAAGCCGGGCAGCCGCCAGCGGCGCCGTCTTGTGTGCAGCAACAGCAGCATAACTGGGGAACACAGGTCAAATGGCATGAGAGCAGCGCCAATGCCGTGGACAAGACCCGGTACTACGCGATTTACCGCTTCCCCTCAGGAGTGGCTGTGGACATCGCCCGGGCCGATTGCCTGGTGGCAACCCTGCGTCGCGCCGGTTGCCTGCATATCTGGAACAGTCCGCCGCAAAGCGAGCCTGCGTGCGTCTATGCCGTCACCGCCCTGGACGAGAACCATCGGGAAAGCCGGATGACCCTCTCGGATTGATCGCCCGGCCGAACGCGACCGGCGATTCAGGTCTTCTGATACCCCATCCGCCAACTGATGGCTTCGCTCGCCGCCAGCAGGCGCTTGGCCGCCGGGCCATCTTCATCGGCTTGGAACAGTGAGGTCGGGCCGACCACAGTCAATACTGCCGCCACCTTGCCCACGGCATCGAATATCGGTGCTGACAATGCGTCGACCCCCGGCATCAACAATCCGTGGACAAAATGCAGGCCGCGCCGGCGGATCTGTTCGCAGGTCATGGCGTAGGTCGGCGCATCGGCCAAGGGGTGAGGGTGGCCGGCCTTGAGCTCGGCCTCGCGCAAATCGCTGGTCTCCCGATCCGGGAGAAAGGCGTTGAACACCAGTCCGGTGGATGAGCTGAGCAACGGTAGTACCGAGCCTAACTGCGTCACTACTGTCACCGCACGCACGGCCGGTTCGATATGCACCACGGTCGCGCCGTGGTTGCCCCAGACCGCGAGGAAACAGCTTTCATTGAGGTCGTCGCGCAACTCCGCCAGGGGGAGCGCGGCCACCTGCAGCACATCCATGCCATTCAGCGCCGCCAAGCCGACCCGCAGTGCCTCGCGGCCGAGACCGTAGTGGTTGGTGGCCCCGTTCTGTTCGGCAAAGCCGCTGGCAATCAGCGCCTGCAGGTAACGATGGACCTTGCTCGCCGGCATCTGCACACGCTCGGCCAGGCGCGACAGCGAGGTGCTGGGCGACAGCTCGGCCAGGGCCTTGAGGATGTCGGTACCGACCTCGGCCGAGCGGACTTTCTGTTTAGCGTTGCTGTCGCGGGTACTGCGCGGCTTTTCCATGGAGGCAATGTGATCTCAAGACGAATGGGCGTCTTTATAGCTTGACGAGCATCGTCAATCAAATTACGTTTTTCATAATCAAATTACGTAATACATAATTTCGATCTAATAAAAACAAGCCGAGCTTGCTGTCTGTCGATGACCGAGGCAGGCAACGCTTTACTCCATCAGGAGGTTCCATGAATCTCGACGCCACGACGCTGGCCTATCAGTCCGGCTTCGGCAACGAATTTAGCAGCGAGACGTTGTCCGGTGCTTTGCCGGTCGGCCAAAACTCGCCGCAAAAAGCGCCCTACGGGCTCTACACCGAACTGTTTTCCGGCACGGCCTTCACGATGGCCCGCGGCGAAACTCGACGGACCTGGATGTATCGTATCCAGCCGTCGGCCAAGCACCCGGCGTTCGCCCGGCTCGACCGGCAACTGGCCGGTGGTCCGCTAGGCGCCGTGACGCCCAACCGCCTGCGCTGGAGCCCGCTGGAGATCCCCGCCGAGCCGACTGATTTCATCGATGGGCTGGTGAGCATGGCGGCCAACTCAGACGCGGACAGGCCCACCGGGGTCAGCCTCTACAGCTACCGTGTCAACTGTTCGATGCAGCGGGTATTCTTCAATGCCGACGGCGAACTGTTGCTGGTGCCCGAACTGGGTCGCCTGCGTATCACCACGGAGCTCGGCGTTCTGGAACTGGAACCGCTGGAAATTGCCGTGCTGCCACGGGGGCTGAAATTTCGCGTCGAACTGCTCGACCCGCAGGCCCGCGGCTATATCGCCGAAAACCACGGCGCGCCGCTGCGCCTGCCGGAGCTCGGGCCCATCGGCAGCAATGGCCTGGCCAATTCCCGTGACTTCCTCACGCCGGTGGCCCATTACGAAGACCTCAGGCAAGCGACCACCCTGGTACAGAAATTCCTTGGAGAGCTGTGGGGTTGCCAGCTCGATCATTCGCCGCTGAACGTAGTCGCCTGGCACGGCAACAACGTGCCGTACAAATACGATCTAAGGCGCTTCAATACCCTGGGTACGGTCAGCTTCGATCATCCGGATCCGTCGATCTTCACCGTCCTGACCTCACCTTCCAGTGTCCACGGCCAGGCCAACCTCGACTTCGTGATCTTCCCGCCGCGCTGGATGGTAGCGGAGAACACTTTCCGACCGCCCTGGTTCCACCGTAACCTGATGAACGAGTTCATGGGCCTGATCCAGGGCACCTACGACGCCAAGGCCGAAGGCTTTCTACCAGGTGGCGCCTCGCTGCACAGCTGCATGAGTGCTCATGGCCCGGATGGCGAAACCTGCACCCGGGCGATTGCCGCCTACCTGGCGCCGAGCAAGATCGACCACACCATGGCCTTCATGTTCGAGACCAGCCAAGTGTTGCGCCCAAGCCGCTTCGCCCTTGGCTGCCCGCAGTTGCAGGACCATTACGACGCTTGCTGGGCAACCTTGCCCGTCACCTTCAATCCGGATCGGAGATAACCCATGACTCAACCGACCTTCACACGCAGTTGGGTTGCGTCCGCCAACGGGCACACCGACTTCCCATTGCAGAACCTGCCGCTGGGCGTTTTCAGCCGCCCAGGATCGGCACCGCGCAGCGGCGTGGCGATCGGCGAGCATATCTTCGACTTGCAGGCCGCCCTGGAAGCCGGCCTGTTCGACGGGGCCGCCAAGGCAGCGGTCGAGGCCTGCCAGGGTGGCCAGTTGAACGCCTTCTTTGCACTCGGTCGCGCTGCCCGTGTGGCCCTGCGTGAGCGTCTGATGGACCTGCTGGGCGAAGGCAGCAGCCTGCGCGGCCAGGTCGAAACCCTGGGCAAGAATGTGCTGGCGCTGGCAGCGGACTGCGTGATGCACCTGCCGGCAAAGATCAACGACTACACCGACTTCTACGTGGGCATTGAACACGCGCGGAACGTCGGCAAGCTGTTTCGCCCCGACAACCCACTATTGCCTAACTACAAGTACCTGCCGATCGGTTATCACGGCCGGGCCTCGACCATTCGCCCATCCGGCACCGACGTGCGGCGGCCATGGGGTCAAACTTTGCCGGCCGGACAGAGTGAGCCGGTATTCGGTCCCTGTGCGCGCCTGGATTATGAATTGGAACTGGGGATCTGGATCGGCCAGGGCAATGCCATGGGCGACTCGATCGCCATTGCTGACGCGGCGGATCACGTCGCCGGTTTCTGCTTGCTCAACGACTGGTCGGCGCGAGACGTGCAAGCTTGGGAATATCAGCCGCTGGGGCCATTCCTGTCGAAGAGCTTTATCACCAGTATTTCGCCCTGGGTGGTCACCGCCGAGGCCCTGGCACCTTTTCGCCAGGCCCAACCACCACGCCCGGTGGGCGATCCACCGTTGCTGTCGTACCTGTCCGATCCACTTGACCAGGCAACCGGCGCCTTCGATATCGAACTGGAAGCGCTGCTACTGACCGAATCGATGCGCGAGCAGCAGCTGCCGCCCCAGCGCCTGACCCTGAGCAACACTCGCCATATGTACTGGACCGTGGCCCAGATGATCGCGCACCACAGCGTCAACGGTTGCCAGTTGCAGGCTGGCGATCTGTTCGGCTCGGGTACCTTGTCGGGGCCCGAGGCCGGGCAGTTCGGCAGCTTGCTGGAGATCACCGAGGGCGGTAAGAAACCGCTGGAACTGGCGTCGGGCGAAATGCGCAGATTCCTCGAAGAGGGTGACGAAATCATCCTGCGGGCCCGTTGCCACCGTGAAGGCTTCGCCTCCATTGGCTTTGGCGAATGTCGCGGGAAGATTCTGCCGGCACGTTGAGAGGAGCGAACCATGGAGCTTTACACCTATTACCGTTCGACCTCCTCCTATCGCGTGCGGATCGCGCTGGCCCTCAAGGGGCTGGATTACCAGGCGCTGGCAGTCAACTTGATTGCCGCCGGCGGCGGCGAGCACCGGCAGGCGGCGTACCTGACGATCAACCCGCAAGGACGGGTGCCGGCGCTACGCATCGATGACGGTCACGTGTTGACTCAATCCTCGGCGATCATCGAATTCCTGGAGGAGTGTTATCCCCAGGTGCCGCTGCTGTCCCGCGACCTGTCGACCCGAGCCCGTGAACGGGCCGTGGCGGCCTTGATCGGCTGCGATATCCATCCGTTGCACAATGTCAGTGTCCTCAACCTGCTACGCCAATGGGGGCACGATGAGGAGCGGGTGCAGGCGTGGATCGGGCATTGGATCAGTCAGGGGTTGGCCGTCGTCGAGCAACTGATCGGCGACGTCGGTTATTGTTTTGGCGACGAGCCGGGCTTGGCCGACGTCTATCTGCTTCCTCAATTATATGCCGCCGAACGCTTCAAGATTTCCCTGGAGGTGTATCCGCGCATTTGTCGGGTTGCCGCGTTGGCGCACCAGCACGCTGCATTTATCCAAGCCCACCCGGCCAACCAGCCGGATACTCCGGCCTGATAAGCGACACTCTGGGCCTTTGCTGGAGCAGGCTTGCTCTAGGTAGTTCTGTTAGGCTCTGTAGGAAATGTATCTGTGCTCGCCCATATGGCGTTGAAAGCCGATTCGCAATGCTCATTGACCACCCGTCAACTGCGCTTGTTCGTTTGCTTTCGCCTTGCCTGGCCCCTTCGCTCGAAAACATTTCGTACAGAACCTAGTCAATTGCGGCGCCCCCAGTCTCTGACCGCATTGTTGGAAGAGCATTTTTTTCAGCAATAAATTTTTAATCGTCACACTTGATTTTTGGGTGCGTATTTTTTAAATAGTGACCTTGCGCCATAGGCAGGTAATATATTAAAAAAAGCGAAAAATATTTTTATGATTACCTGTACGTAAATCATGCTGACTATGTCGCTGTTTTGCATACTGCCGTAAAAAGCGATATAGGAAAAAAGAATGCTATCTATTATCACGGCAAACAAAGTGCTTAAAAATACTCGCAAAAACAAGAATCTTGAATTTGTCAGCTCCTTAATTTTACATAGCAGATACGAATTGACATATTCAGAAAATAGAAACGAGACAGAAGATGCCAAAAGCACAGAGGACACATGAGTAATGATTTCGTTATATGGAGAGTCAAGTTTCCAGCCGGGTAATCCCGGAAGATAGGTAGAGGCACTCAGCAAAAGTATGATAAGGGCATTACCTGCAAAAGCAAGTAATATAGCTCTTCTTGCGAGCTTAAGCCCGTATGACTCATTCAATAAATCAACAATTAAAAAAGTCAGGGGATAGAGAAAAATACCCGGAGTGACAATGATGTCGAGCCGCTCCACATAAATGGGCTTGGTCGCGGCAAGATTGGTAAAAATATAAAGCGTGAATAGCAGTAGATTCAGCGCGGTATAGATCATCCATGAGGTTTCATGGCGGTCATTCACCTCATATACTGTCGATATTTTTTCGCTGGAATAAAATCTCCTATATATGTTTTTTATCTCCGATTTACTTAGGTTGTCTATTATTTCACTTTTAAGTAACTCGCTCAGTTTTATTTTAATGACCTTTCCCGTGGAAATAATCATGATGACTGCAAAGCGCCTACCACTCTCAAATCCTAATAGTTTGTATTTGACGCTTTTGATACTTTCCACATCAGTGACCATTGAGTCTCTCGTCTATTAGATCGCCTATAACACAGAACCGCTCCAGATCAATATTTTTCTTGTTTGTCACAAATAATTTTTTAATTATTTTGTCGTACACCAATTTTTCAGTATGGACATTGGAAATCCCCCTTTTTACAATCAACAAATCTCCCGGCTCATTAAATCCCGTGATTTCATTTTCCAGCAATACACCGATCAAGTTGCATGACACGCCAAAATAATAAGTCAAGGGATGATTCGTTACCAACTCTCCAACTCTTTTATTCAGGCTCTGCAAAATAAAGGCTTCCCGAATGATAGGGACAGCTGCTGGATTCATGTTTCCGTCCAGGGAAACGCTGTTTTCTATGGTTTCTTTCACTTCGAAGTCAATAGTCTCTATTTCCTGATAAAAAACACCAAAAAAATCGGAGATTTTGCGAATTGTTGAATGCTGTACATTGATCACTCTGCCTTCCAGGATGTTATATATGGTAGTCCTGGTCAAGCCGCTGGCATTGCATAGAGATAGCTGCGTTTCCCCACGGCTTTTTATCAAATACTTGATGTTGCTTCTCAAATGTTCGGTTTTTTCCTTCTTGTGCATACAATACTTACCACCTGCCTATAACAGAGACTATATTTCTATGTGCTCCATGAATAAGCTTCAGCAATACGACGAAAATAATCAGGCTGGTTAACTATTCAGGAGAGCGTGTATGTTCAATATTTTAGCTACGCATCTGCAGTCAATCATGTGCGCTTGTCGAAGTGCCGGATGGAAATAGCTAGCAGTCCAGCATAAAAATTTATATAAAAATAATATAAAATGTACTTTGTTGTCCATGCTGATGGCTTCATCGAAGTGAGAGTTTTTAATTTATTTTGTAACGCGCCTTACTCTGCTGGCCGTCAAGATTTTTGTATGCGTTTGGAATGGCTCGTCTTTGTTCTGAGTCTCTTTGAGTATATCAAATTAGTACTTTTTACTATTCCCAGCACAATCATAAATTGTTGTCGATGATTTCTTTTTTTTGTCATGTAAATTTCCTACAGAAATTCGTGTGCACGCACTGCATGCACAGTGTGTTAAATTCCGATACTTTAAAAAATAAGCATTTAATTACAAAAGTGCTTAATTTTTTGATTGGTTTTATGGATACTGTCCCCGAAAATTCTATGGTCTATTTGAGGGCCGCCTCGCACACCGCATTCCCTACTGTCGAACGGGCGATTGTATTACATGCGAGCTATCTATGAGTGAGTGTCACATTTTTTTGAGGGGCAATTTTTAGGCACTAATCACCATGTCGTTTCGACTGAGAACCGAAGGAGTCTTTCGGAAGGAACATCTGCGGCGGAGCGGCTCAAGGAGCTTGCTGATATGCTTTTGCATAGGAGCTAATGGAGTGAGCAACAACGTTAATCCAAATGACAGAAATTTTACCGATCACCTGCTGCTCATATTCGAGGCCGGTAGTCCAAAGGCACATCACGATCTGTTTCAAACCCATTTAGCGCACATCAATGATGGACACCCTTTTCATGATTGAGCGCTCATTGCTCTGCTGCCTGCCCGCGCACCTCCTGAACTCCAGCGAAGCGGTCGATCATTTGCGCAATATCGCCTGTCTCTTTCTCGACGGTGTCCACACGCTCACTTTTCAGGGCGATCAACAACAGGCGCTGGCCAATAAGCTGATCAAGGATGCCATCGCTCTATACGACATGGCGATCCTGCGACAACAGCATATCTTGTCGTGTGCCTGTGCGCCCTCCACCAGTGCTAACGGGAGTATCAATGATTCACCGCTTCCCCTCAGGGACGAACAATTTGCTCAGGAAATTGCCAGTGGCGCACGCTGCGCCAACCTCTGGCTGGATCGGCGAACCACCCATCCTTTATGGTGGCAGTTGGCCCAGGCTCGACGACTACCCGGAAGGTGATCAACGCGATGCCTTCGAAATCGGCTTTCTACGGCATTTGCAGCAACATCTGATTAGAGCGCGGTACCAACAGTTGCGAAAATCAACTGCCTGACGGCGAGGCACAATTGTTCTCATTACCTGGACCTGGGCGGCTGATTGCATGGTGAATCAGGAGAGGTTTATAGGCGAGTCTTGGCGGCCAGCCAGCGAATGAATTTTTGTAGTTCGTATCAATAGCGCCGCAAGCCTGCTGTTTGCTTTTTTATAAAGACCGAAGCGAGTGTTGTTGTGCCAGTTTTTTCTGGATTGATTTTTGGAAAAAAGTTATAAGGATTTGCCCCCGGAAATAAAGACTCAAATAGTGCATGACTATGCCAACGGCGGGCACGAATGTGACGGGGGAGTCATCAGAGAACATTATCGCCGGGTGTCGCGGGAAACTGACGAGTCGATGAGCGATAAAGGACCTACGAGAAAAATGAACGTCCAGGTGCTACTGAGATCATGGTTGCTTCAAGCAGAAGGGGCTGGCGTAAGGTTTCATCTGAGCTAATGCACCACCGTATTGGGTGGCAACTGCCCCAGCCGCTCCGTCAGGCGTAGCTGCTGGAGGGGGTCGTCGCTAAGTAGCAGGGCCCGCTCCAGGTCGTAACGTTCGGCCCTCGGGCATTCCAGCTTCTGGTACAGGCTGGCGCGAGCCAAGTAGTCGCCGGCGTTGCCCTGGCCCAGTTCCAGGACCCGTTCGGCATCCCTCAGCCCGGCGAGGAAATCATCGTTGGCCAGATGCAATTGCCGCAGGTTACGCGACAGGCGCTGGAGCATCTGTATCGGCGTGGCGGTTTGCATATGCTCGGCGTGCAAAAGCATGCCTGGGCCGTATTGGCGGCTAAGCAGTTCGCGGCAATCGTTGGGGTAGAGGCGGCGACCGCCACACGGGTCGAGCAAGTGGTCGGCTCCCGGCACTCGCAGCAGGAAGTGTCCGGGGAAGTTCACCCCTTCCAGCGGGATTTCCAGGCCACGGGCCAACTCCAGGGCAATCAGCGCCAGTACCAGCGGCTGCCCACGCTTGCGTTGCAAGACCTTATCGAGCAGCGCCGCATGAGGGCGCAACGGGGTGAACTCATCCTGCTGGAAACCCAGGTCGTTGAGGTGGCACAGCAGCGGCTGCGCCAGTTCGCTGACCGGCAGCATCGGTAAGCCTGCGCTGACCCGCTGCTGCAAGTCCTTGAAGTCTCGCAACAGGCTGTCGGGTCGTGCATCCGGATCATGCTCGGCGGCCAGCCACAGCGCGGCTTCGAACATGGCGGGCGGAGTGCGGTCCAGGCAGGCAAAGAAGGCTTGACGGGGGGTCATCGAAATCTCCGGCAGATGCTCTGTTTTAGTCCTGTGGCGAGGTTTCGTCCAGTGCCTTCGGAGCCCGGATGAGTTATGTCATAAAGCTTGCAGCGGGCATCGGCTTATTCCTCAGTACTTGGGCATTCTCTGCGATGAAGCCTATAATCGCTGTACGAGACTTGCTGTACAAGAAGTGATCAGGGGGCTATTCGATGTTTGCTCTTATGCAAAGCACTCGCCTTGAATCGCTGCACCTCAGCGTCGACCCGGTGACTGGGTTGAAGGCGGTGATTGCCATCCATAACCGTCGCCTGGGACCTGCCCTGGGCGGTTGTCGTTACCTTGCCTATCCTGATGATGAAACGGCCATGATCGATGCCATTCGTCTGGCTCAGGGCATGAGCTACAAGGCCGCTCTCGCCGGGCTGCCGGTGGGCGGCGGCAAGGCGGTGATCATCCGGCCACCCCATGTCGAAAGCCGGGCGGCCTTGTTCGAGGCGTTCGGGCGCTGTATCGAACAGCTCGACGGTCGCTATATCACAGCGGTCGATAGCGGCACCTCGACGGCGGACATGGATTGCATCGCCCAGTGCACCCAGCATGTCACCAGCACCACCAGCGCCGGCGATCCGTCACCCCATGCGGCCATGGGCGTGTTCGCCGGCATTCGCGCCACTGCCATGGCGCGTCTGGGCAGCGACAATCTCGAAGGTCTGCGGGTGGCGGTCCAGGGACTGGGCAATGTAGGTTATGCCCTGGCCGAGCAGTTGCACGCGGCGGGGGCGGAACTGCTGGTCAGTGACAATGACCAGGGCAAAGTGCAACTGGCGATGGCGCAGTTCGGCGCACACCCGGTGATCAGCGAGGCGTTGATCAGTACGCCTTGCGACATCTTTGCCCCTTGCGGCCTGGGCAATGTCCTGACTAGCCAGAGCGTGATGCAACTGCGTTGCGCGGCGGTCGCGGGTTCCGCCAACACCCAGCTGACCAGCTTGAGCGTCGCCGATCAACTGGAAAAGCGTGGGATCCTCTATGCGCCGGACTATGTGATCAACTCCGGCGGCCTGATCTACGTGGCGCTCAAGCATCGGGGCGAGGAGCTGGCGAATATCACGGCGCACCTATCGCGGATCGGCATGCGCCTGACCGAAGTCTTTGCCCATGCACAGGCGGAAAAGCGCTCGCCGGCGCGGGTAGCGGACGCGCTCGCGGAGCGACTGCTGTACCGCTGAGGTATTCATGGCAAAGGCCCTGGATTTGAAGCCGGGGGCCTTCTTGCACAAGGCTTCACGCTTGGCTTTCGACCGGAGCCGAAAGCAGCTCGGCGAGGGCATCTGGCTGGCTCTTGAAGGCCTTGGCAAACACATCGCGGTTCTTCGCCATGTAGATACCGACTTCTTCCACCTGTTGCTCGCTCAGCGAGGGCACGGCTTTTTGCAGGACTTCAGCCAGCAACTCGGCCAGTTCGAGCATCTTGTCATGACGATCAGCTTCGGCTTTATCCATGAACAAGCGCTCCAGATCTCGGCTGCTGCGGTATACCACTTCGACGGCCATTTACCACCTCATATGCCTTCACGATAAATTGTCTTTGCGATTACTGTATTTATATACAGCATAAAGGATAAGCGAATCCCCAGGGTTTGGGTAGTGGCTTTTTAACGTAGCAGGGTTTCAGGGTTTGTCAGGGGCAGCGCTGGATTGGCTGCTTCGTGGGCGAGCTCCGCTCCCGTGGCACATCGACGTGCCTTGAAACACAGGCTGCCCCTCTCATCCTGGTTCCTGGTCTCTTTTTTGCTCATATTTGGATGCGGCCATAGACATTGAAACAGTCACCTTCTACCCGCATCATCCGATCGAGCTGAGGACCTGTACCGTGAAAACCAAGCGGACCGAGAGTCTGCGGCAAAACGTGCAGCCGTTGGTCGAATCCCAGGGCGACCTGTTGTCGCGTCATCATGGGGGCGGTGTGTGGGTGTCGTAGCCGGTTATGAACAATTTTCAGTCGATTCGACGGAGTAGGGGAGAATGCTATGAAATGGGTAGATCGTATGCGAGTAAGGCTTCACGGCGAAGCTAACAGCTTGGGCAACCTTGCCGTAGAAGGGTTTCACTACCTGGCTTTGTTTGGCATTGGGGCTATCACCGCCTTTGCAGCTATAAGAGCATTCATCGCAATGCTCGGGCAAGAATACATTGCCGTGGACGATATTTTGCTGTTGTTCATTTACCTTGAATTAGGCGCGATGGTCGGGATCTATTTTAAAACTAATCATATGCCTCTGCGTTTTTTGCTGTACATCGGCGTTACGGCATTGATTCGTTTGTTGATTAGTGATGTGTCACATCATAAGGCGCCTGATATGGGGATCGTCTATGTGTGTGGCGGAGTACTGTTGTTGGCATTCTCGATTCTCGTCGTAAGGTACTCTTCCTCAAAATATCCTTCTGTCAAAGAAAAAACAGAGTAAGAGCAGAACGCTCCCGCAACCAGCCACCGTGTTTATATTGCCCGGCAAATACCGTGGAGAAGAACATGCTCTAGGCTGTCCCGGCGCCCGACAATAGAGGGTTGCTGCCTTAGAGACCATTGCTCAGGTAGCCGCTGCGCGGTCCAGCGACGTTGGTTGGCCGGGCCAGCACCTTGAGGTTGTTGCTGTCGGTCATCGCGGTGAGGATATCCCGTGCGCTGTGACCCTGCTCGATGGCGATGCCGAACTGCACGCTCTGGATCAGACGCTGCAGGCGCCGCCGGTCGTTGCGTTGCTCGGCGCTGATCATCCGTTTGGCAACGACCCCGTCTGCGTTTGACAGGGTGAGCATGATGCTGCCATCCAGGCGTTGCAGGCTCAGATTGACCCGGTATTCGGGCTGGAAGGCGTCGTTGATCAACTGAAAGGGATTGTCCATGGTCTTCACCGCTCTGATCGAAACACGCAGTCATTGACTGCTCGGCACCCGGATTAGTTCGTCATTGCGGACCACCGGCAGGTTGACTGCCCTGTCCGCATGCAGGACAGGACCTCGACAATGTCGAGGTTGGCGTCGATCGATTCTGCTCGGAAAGAGTCCTTCCACTCGCTTTTTCAGTGAGCTTGTATCAAAAAATGACAACAAAGCACCCCGACCCAACTCCCGACCTTACCAGTGCTTTTGCGGCTTGTCCGGCTTTTTTCGTCGGAAAAAATTATCTTTCAAAAAGGCTTGAATTGTTTTTTCAGCTGCCCAACTCTGTCAGTGAGAGGTTACGTTTTTGCACCGCTTTCCAGCGGTGTAGTGAGCCTCTTGCGAGCTAGCTGAAATAAGGGAATAACTATGCAAATCCAAGTCAATAGTGATAACCATATTCAAGGCAGCCTTCGACTGAAGGAGTGGGTCCGCACAACGATTGAGAGCGCACTCGAACGTTATGAGCAAGATCTGACACGGGTCGAAATTCACCTGAAGGACGAGAACGGCGACAAGCCGGGTCCGCATGATATGCGCTGCCAGATAGAGGCGCGGCCAAAAAACCATCAACCGATTTCGGTCACCCATAAAGCCGATACGCTGGAGCAAGCGATCGATGGGGCGGCCATCAAGCTGGAACGTGCGCTGGAACATCTGTTTGGCAAGCTGCAAGCTAAACGCGCGACGCTAGTCAACGGCGAGCGTCGCGATCTGGAAGACGCTCTGCTGGAAGAGGAATTTGAAGAAAAGGAGCGCGTGCGCCTGGCCGCCAATGGCTGATCGTCGACGCTGAAGGAACCACGGGTCTGCATTGCAGGCCCGTTTCTTTTGCGCCCATCCACGAACAACCTGAACACCCACGGTCCCGTCTCAGAAAAGCGGGTCAATCCCCCGTGGATTCCCTGGATAGTGTTACCGCATAATTCAGCACGTTGACTCGATAAGTGCCTTGTCCTTACGTGCCTCCTGAGTGGTGGGCCGCGCTTTCGGTGCGGCTCTTCTGTGTGTCGATTGAAGTTGAGGCAGACGATGAAGTGGCTCCAAGGCTGCATCGGCAAGAGGGGAGCGACGGCTGTGCTGGTGCTGCTGAGTGCCTGCTCCAGTCACCCCCCGAAAGCGCCGGAGCCGAAACGCACGGTGATCCTGCAAGCGGCGCAGTTGCCTTTGCCGCTGCCCCGCTCGAACTTTTGCGCCAGTCTCGACAGCAGGTTGCGTAGCCCGGTCATGCAGGGAGCGCTGACCTCGCTGGTAGTACGCGAGGCGGACGGCGGCAAACTGGTCTGTGAATACAACGCGCAAACCCGGTTGGTTCCGGCCTCCAGCCTGAAGCTGGTGACTACTGCGGCGGCAATGGAGGTGCTCGGCGCCAACTACCGCTTCGCCACCAGCGTGCTGACCACCGGAACGCGCCAGGGTGGTCTGTTGGTCGGTGATCTGTATCTGCGCGGTACGGGCGATCCGACGATGCGTCAGGAAGACTACCAGGCCCTCGCAGCCGAGTTGGCACGCCAGGGCATTACGCGGGTTCGTGGTCGGCTGATCCTCGATGACACGGCTTTCGACCGTGAACGGCTCGGGCTCGATTGGGAGCGTGCCGATGAGCAGCAGTATTTTTCCGCGCAGATTTCCGCGCTGAGCGTATCGCCTAATGACGACTTCGATGCCGGTTCGATCCTGGTCAACGTGAGCTCCGCTGGTGTGCGCCAACCGCCGCGTGTCAGCTTCACGCCCGATAATCGCTACATGACGCTGATCAACCGCGCTACCACCGGGCGTGCCGGTCCACTGCTGGTCAGCCGCGGTTATGGTGGCAACCTATTGCGCATTGATGGGGCGCTGCCCAAGGGCGCCCGGCGCGTCGCCCAGGTCAGTGTCTGGGAACCGACCGGACTGGTCGCCGATCTGTTCCGTAGCGCTCTCGTTCGCGAAGGTATTGTGGTCGAAGGCGCCAGCGTGCTGGGGGTGGCCACGCCGGCCATGGCTCGGTCGCTGATCGAACATCAGTCGCCAGTGTTGGCGGACTTGATGGCGCCGTTGCTGAAGTTGTCGAACAATAATATGGCGGAAATCTTGCTCAAGTCGATGGGACGCAAGACCGCCAATGCCGGCACCGCGACGGCAGGTGCGGCGGCGGTGAACGGCTTCCTACGACGCCACGGTATATCGCCAACGGGTTTGCAACAGGTCGACGGCTCCGGTTTGTCGCGCAGTAACCAGATTTCCGCACAGACTCTCGGCGATCTGCTACTAGCGGTGCGAACCCAACCCTGGTTCCAGGCCTGGTACGCCGCGTTGCCGGTGGCTGGCAATCCGGAGCGGATGATCGGTGGCACCCTGCGCAAGCGTCTGCGCGGGACGGCGGCGGCCAACAACGTGCACGCCAAGACCGGCAGCCTGCGTGGCGTGTCGTCGCTGGCTGGCTACGTTACCGACCGCGACGGGCGGTTACTGGTGTTCGCCCTGCTGACGAACAACTATGAGGTGGCGGGGCGGCAGATCAAGGCGCTGGAGAACTCAATCGTCGAGTCCCTGGCCAACAAGGGCGATTGAGTCCGGTCATCGAGGAGCCTTACGCTCGGCGGAGCGTGGGGGACACATCGACAACAAAAAATAAAAAAGTTCCCAAGCACGGAAAAAGAACCCAAAATTACTCTGAATGAGCCGTGCGCTGCGCTCCAGCGACGCGGACTCCCGCGCAACAGACCCTTCGCGAGGTGAGCAATGGGTATGGTATCGGCAGTACGTCCTCCCCAAACCCTGTATGTCACGATCCGTCGTGATGAGCTGCGGCAATTGAAAGACGAACGCGAAGCCCTGCAACAACAGGTGGCTCAGTTGCGTGAAGCGCTTCGCACGCAATCGCTGGCGGCTCAAGTCCCGGTGCCACAGCTGAGCCAGTGATCGACTGACGCCCGTCGGCAGCGTGTCTGGCGCTGCGTATTCTGTATCGGGGTCGGGGGTGAATGCTTCCGACTCACGAACTTTTCACATGCATCTATCGATACTTCAACCCGTTTAGTCGTGCGTCAGTCGCACGACCGGTTTTCGCGAGCGCTTTTTTATCGGCGTCACGATTCAGATAGCGAGTGGTTGGGGTGTTCTATGGTGATGTTCAAACGCAGCCCAAAGTCTGCGCAAGGTTTTGATTGGGCTGGATTCGGCTGGCTGTTCCTGTTCTTCTGGTACTTCTCGGGTATCACCCAACTGCTCATCCAGTTGACCGGCACTTCCGGTTTTGCAGGGTTTCGCCAAGCGTTCTTCATGAGCGCCATCTGGTTGGCGCCGATGCTGCTGTTTCCAAAAAAGACCCGTCTGCTCAGTGCCGTGATCGGCCTGGTGCTATGGGCCTGTTCCATGGCGAGCCTGGGCTACTTCTTCATCTACCAGCAGGAGTTTTCGCAAAGCGTCATCTTCATCATGTTCGAGTCGAACATCTCTGAAGCCGGCGAGTACATGACCCAGTATTTCCGGTGGTGGATCGTGCTGGCGTTTATCGCTCATACCGCCGTGGCGATCTTCCTGTGGACCCGTTTGCGCCCGGTCCATCTGCCACGCCGGCAGGCCATGGTCGCGGCGACGGCGATTCTGGTCGCAGTGCTCGGTTATCCGCTGTTCACCCAGATCAACCGCAGTGCGACCCTGGCCGATGGCCTGGAGCGTTTCGAAGCTCGCGTCGAGCCGGCGGTGCCCTGGCAAATGCTAGTGGCCTACCGCCGCTATCGCGAACAACTGGACAATATGCAGGGCATGCTCGACGACGTCAGCAAGATCCCGCCGCTGCATAATCTCAAGGACAGCCAGGCCGGGCTGCCAGCCACCCTGGTGCTGGTCATCGGCGAGTCGACCAATCGCCAGCGCATGAGTCTCTATGGCTATCCTCGGGAAACCACGCCGAACTTGGACAAGCTCAAGGAGCAACTGGCGATCTTCGACAATGTCGTCACGCCCCGACCCTACACCATCGAAGCCTTGCAACAGGTCTTGACGTTCGCCGACGAAGAAAATCCCGATCTGTACCTCAAGACGCCATCGCTGGTCAGCGTGATGAAGCAGGCGGGCTACAAGACCTGGTGGATTACCAACCAACAGACCTTGACCAAACGCAACACCATGCTCACGACCTTCTCCGAGCAGGCCGACGAACGGGTGTACCTCAACAACAATCGCAATCAGAATGCCCGGCAATACGACGGCGATGTGCTGGAGCCGTTCAACCAGGCCCTGGCGGACAGCGCGCCACGTAAGCTGATTGTGATTCACCTGTTGGGCACGCACATGAGCTACCAGTACCGTTATCCATCGAGCTTCGACAAGTTCACCGACCGCACCGGTGTTCCCGCGGGCCTGAGCGATGATCAGGTACCCACCTACAACAGTTACGATAACGCCGTGCTGTACAACGACTTCGTGGTGTCCAGCCTGATCAAGGATTACGCTAAGACCGACCCCAACGGCTTTTTGCTGTACCTGTCGGATCACGGCGAAGACGTGTTTGACTCCGCCGGCCATGCCACCCTCGGGCGTAACGAGGGCAAGCCGACCGCGCCGATGTACACTATTCCGTTTATCGCCTGGGCATCGCCGAAATGGCGCGAAACCCATGACTGGAACTTCGCTTCGGACGTGAATCGGCCCTACAGCAGTTCCAACCTGATTCACACCTGGACCGACCTGGCCGGACTGAGTTTCGATGAGCAGGATCTGAGCAGGAGCGTGGTCAGCGATCAGTTCAAGGTCCGCCCATTGCTGATCGGTGATCCCTATGCCCGCCCACAGAAGGCCCTGATCGATTTCAGCCTGATCAAGCCCAAGACCGCCTCGGCACCTGCCGAGATCGCCAAGAAGTAATCCCTGGGCCGGTTCTCATGTCCACCATGAGAGCCGGCCCGCGAGAACTGTATGGAAAGCAATCCTGACATTAAAATTGTCGTTATTATTAACGCAGCATTATGTGTTGAAGGAAAATAGTTTAATTTAAATCTTCTGATTGTTTTCGTTGCATCATTTCTTCCTCCCTCCAAGAAAATCACACCGCCTGTCGCCTGCTTTCAGCCACTAATGGCGCCAGGAGCGGGCTCCAGCCTGCCGCTCTGAAAACACCTCATCAGCACTGCATGTTGTTAATCGCGACTTAATACAAGTGTTCGATAGTACTTCTAAATTATCAGCCCGCTGAGACGGCTCTCTTTTTTGCATACTTGGAGAACAAGTCCATGAAACTGTCTACATTGATTATTGCCGGTTTATTATCCGTTAGTTCATTCGCCGCACTGGCCGAAGGCGGTTCCGACCGCGTCATCGAGCGTTGGCAAAACTTCCAATTGAGCCAGCAGGCCGCTCGGGAAGAGGCTCAGCAGAAGACCCTGACGGCGCAGGCGCAAAAGGTCGACGCTTCTTCAACTGAGTCGAAGGACGCCAAGCAGCGCCCCGAGACCTGAGTCGGACGGACATCGAGGTCCGGAGCGGACCGAAGCACCCAGCTACGGCTGGCGGCGGATCAGGACCGACCTTCGGATAGCCGATCCTGCCACACCTGTGGATTGACCAGATCGCGTGGCCGCTCGCCGAGCAGGGCACTGCGCAAATTGGACAAGGCCCGATTGGCCATGGCCTCACGGGTCTCATGGGTGGCCGAACCGATATGCGGCAGGGTCACGACGTTCTTCAGATGGAACAACGGCGATTCAGCCAGTGGTTCCTTCTCGTAGACGTCGAGCCCGGCACCGCGAAGGGTGCCCGCTTGCAGTGCCTGAGTCAGCGCCGGCTCGTCCACCACCGGGCCACGGGAAATGTTCACTAGAATTGCGCCGGGCTTCATCAGGCCCAGTTCGCGCTGGCCGATCAGGTGGTGGGTCTTATCGCTCAAGGGCACCACCAGCACCACGAAGTCGGCTTCGGCCAGCAGGGCCTCAAGGCTGCGAAACTGCGCGCCCAACTGCTGTTCGAGCTGCGGCTTGCGGCTGTTGCCGCTGTAGAGAACCGGCATGTCGAAGCCGAGGCGACCGCGGCGGGCGATGGCGGCGCCGATATTGCCCAGGCCGACGATGCCCAGGATCTTGCCATGCACATCGGTGCCAAACAGCTCCGGGCCGACCGTGGCTTTCCATTGGCCGGCCTTGGTCCAGGCATCCAGTTCGGCAGCCCGACGAGCGCAGCTCATGATCAGGGTGAAGGCCAGGTCGGCGGTACTTTCGGTCAGCACGTCAGGGGTATTGGTGAGCATGATCCGGCGCTCGCTGAGGTAGGCCACATCATAGTTGTCGTAGCCGACCGACACACTGGAGACCACTTCCAGCTTGCCGGCGTTTTCCAACTGGGCCCGCCCCAGTTTACGGCCCACACCGATCAGCCCGTGGCTGTGAGGCAGGGCTTCGGCGAACTGGGCATTGAGATCACCGAGCTTGGGATTGGGAACGATCACCTCGAAGTCCTGGCGCAGTTGCTCAACCATGGCTGGGGTGACGCGGCTGAAGGCGAGTACGGTTTTTTTCATCGTAAAGCTCATCGAACGACGGGAATAGCTAGCACGCTATCATTTTTTGCCGAATTTGTGCGGTGGACTCTGCGTCGAGAGCGATCTCAAGCTCGCTCGCCACAGTCAGGTCGCGAGGGGGACTTGTCCCATTTCATAGGCCGTCAACTCGGCCTGGTGGGCTGCGAGGATCTCCGGCAGAGAGCTATGTAAGTGTTCGACCCAGGTCTTGATCTTGGCATCCAGATACTGGCGCGACGGGTAGATCGCGTACAGGTTCAGTTCCTGGGAGCGGTAGCTGGGCATCATGCGCACCAGGCTGCCGTTGCGCAGGCCCTCGATGGCGGCGTACACCGGCAGCACACCTACCCCCATGCCGCTGGTGATCGCGGTTTTCATTGCGTCGGCCGAGTTGACCAGGAACGGCGAACTGGACAGAGTCACCGCTTCCTGACCATCGGGGCCGTTGAAGATCCAGTTGTCCAGGGCAGTCACCGGACTGACCAGGCGCAGGCAGGCGTGGTTGAGCAGCTCGCTGGGCTTGCGCGCGCAGCCATTGGCCTTCACATAGTCGGGCGAAGCACAGACGATGCTGTAGGTGATGCCCAACCGCTGGGAGACAAAGCCCGAATTCGGCAAGTCCTTGGCGAGCACGATGGACACATCGTAGCCTTCGTCCAGCAGGTCCGGCACACGGTTGGCCAGGGTCAGGTCAAAGGTTACGTCGGGGTGGGTCTTGCGATAACGGGCGATGGCGTCGATCACGAAATGCTGACCGAGCCCGGTCATGGTGTGTACTTTCAACAAGCCGGCGGGCCGTGCGTGGGCATCACTGGCTTCGGCTTCCGCTTCCTCGACATAGGCGAGGATTTGCTCGCAGCGCAGCAGATAACGTTTGCCGGCCTCGGTCAGGGCGATACGGCGGGTGGTGCGGTTGAGTAGACGGGTTTGCAGGTGAGCTTCCAGGCTGGAGACCGCGCGCGAGACATTGGCAGTTGTGGTATCCAGTTGAACGGCGGCGGCGGTGAAACTCCCGGCCTCGGCCACGCAACTGAAGGCGCGCATATTTTGCAGAGTGTCCATGGGGTGTTCTCTGGGGCGATGGCAAATTGTGACATGAAGTAAGTGGGTGATGTCAGTTTGTCGTGGGCCGCGAGCGGCGCTGTTACGGCAGAGGGCTCAGATGACGCGCCAGGCTTGCTTTACTTTGGCCTCATAGTCGCCCTTGATGTAGGCAACCAACATGTTTTTCAAGGCATCCCGAGCCGCCTGCAGGGTCGTTGCATCCGGCCGTTCACGGGCGGCTTGTGCTGCGAGGAGCAATTTGTCCACTGCGTCTGAGGGCGTGATTCTTTCTTGGATCGCCGCCAGTTCGCGCTGGATCAGCGTGCCTTTGCCCGCATCGGCCATGTTGTTCAGCAGGGCGTCGAAGGCCTTTACATGCTTGTCGACGTAGCTGTCCCACCAGGCAGTATCCTGATCCGGGGCCAGTTTGCTCAGGGCTATCGGCAAGATCAGGTCCAGAGACTGGCTACCCAGGTGCTCTTCGAGCAGGGTATCTACATGGCTGCCGGAAGCCACCTCCATGGTGATCGGCGTGGGCGTTGACAAGGCTTGGTTGAAGGCATCCTTTTGCGTGAAGAAGTGCTGGGTCATCAGCAGTGCCAGTTCACCGTCCTTGAGCTTCAGCGAGAACTTTACCGAGGCTCCATGGGATTGATAGAGCACCGTCCCACCGATCAGCGCGACAAGGGGGGCGGTATCGAAGTGGTTGACACCGGCGCTGGAGAGTCCGCCGGCGAGCAGTTTCTGCACGCTTTCCAGGGTATTGAACTGGCCGGACACGACGATGTCCAGGTATGTACCGCACAGGTGAGGGTCATCTTCCTGAACGGATGATAGGCTGATTTTCATTCCGGCCTCGAGGCTCACGCCCCATGTCAGCTTCGCCTTCGGTTCGACCGAAACGGTTCGAGTCAGGGTGTCGGTCTTGGCCGTATAGAGCTTCAAGGTGTCCGGACGGAACAATGCCGGATGCTGCTCCAACAGTTGACCGATGGTGGTGTCCGCGTCGGTGCCGATTGTCTGGGCAATCTTGTGATGGACGTATTGCTCGGTCAGTTGTCGCGATCTCTGGTCGAGGTCTTCATTGATCTGGCGGATCTGTAGGGAGTTCTTGCCGTCCAGCACGGCGGTGGTCAATTGATGGCTGCTGGCGATGACATGGGCCTGCATCGCGCGGATCAGTTGCTGTGCATCCGGTCGGTACTCGGCTACGCCACCCAATCGCTGCTCGGCGGTGGCCGGGTTCAGCTCATAGAGTCCGATGATATCCAGGGCCTGGCTTTTCTCGGTTTTCAGCTCATCGGCCTTCGCCTCTGCCTGGACCCTGAGGAGGCCCAGTCCATCGAAGGTTGCCGCCGCCGTAGCGGCGATCCGCCGGCCAGATTCGATCTGAAAGGGTTGGGGCAGGGGTTGGTGGGTTTCGAATAACGGACAGGGGTTGCCGGTTTTTCTCAGTTCATTCCCAAGCCACGCCTGGCTGAAGGAGGCGAGACGGATGTTCCTCTGAAAGTTGTTGCAGGTGGAAAACAAGGATTTTCCTTGTTTCAACAGATCACGCTTGGAGCCGTTCCACCAGGCCCACTTCGACAGGCCTTTGGCCTGGGTGTAGGTGTCCAGGTTGCTGTATTTTTCGGTGCGGATCGTTTCGTAGCCCAGACCCAGTTCCAGCGAGACGGCATTGACCAACGACAGTTGACCCTTCAACCGTGCGTCGACGCTAGTGGTGTCCTTGATAATACGGGTCTGTGTGGTCTCCAGTTTTGACGACAGCCCGACATTTGGCCCGATACTGGCGCCGCCCAGTGTCCCTGTACCGATTTGCACTCCGACCCGCGCATCCCAGCCTTGCGATCCGCCTTCGCCGACCGTTGACCGGCTTTTGGCCAAGGCTTGGTCCAGCGACCTCTTCAAATGCACGCTCAGGCTCGCGCGAAATTGCCACTTGATCACTCGGCACAAACGTTGCTGTTGCTGGTGGTTGGCTGAGGGCGGCAGCTTGGCAAAGGTCCGCTCGGCCGCTTTGAAGTAGCGATAAAGTGCCTGCAATTCTTGTTTGCCCAAGCTGCCGAGGTCTTTGGCGCCCAGGGCGGGCAATGCCTCTGAGCGAAGCGTGTGCAACGGTTCGAGCGCCCGTTGTTGCTCGGGCGGGAGGCTGTCCTGCAGATGCTGCATGATGCGCTCGACCGCGGCCCCAAAGGGCTGAGCGCTATCTTCCGGTCGCTGCGCGATCGCTGCGTCGAGACCTTGCAAGTTATCGCCGAGGCAGGTGTCGTCCGGTCTCAAGTCGGGCGCTTGATGGAAGATCGAGTTTTTTTCCCTGTAGCTGATCAAGCACGGTTCTGAGGCCGGCTGATGAAACAATGAGGTGGGGCGGGCATGGACGGCATGAAGGGTGCTCATGGGCGATCACTCCTGCATCAGCGGTGCATGGCAGCGTTGCAGGAATAAATCACAGGTATCGAGGATGACCTTCCTGTCGGGAAACGCCAGCTTGAGAAAAAGGGCCTGGGCGGCCTGGTCCTGAAACCAGGTGTCGAACAGCAGGGCCAGAGAGCCACCGGGACCCTGGATAACAAAATCAGCGGTTGGGGAGCCGTCCATCGGCGGCGTAAGCATGATCAGCAGCCCTTGCTGGCCGTACTCCAGCCATAGCCTGCGATTATCGTGATCAAGCGCTATCTGGAAGTAATCGGCCTGGCTGTCGGGCATCAGGGTGTGTAACTGGCGAATCAGGTCGTTGCGGCTGGCTTCGGACATGATTGCAGGTCCTGTTCAGTGGGCGGTGTGTTTGGCGGCGTTGGAGAGGTTGAAAAAGGCGGCCAGGCTTTTCAGGGTCAGCTCCTGGGACGCTTCCTCGACGATCAGGCCGTTGATAACCGGGGTCTGGCCCTGGCACTCGATACTCATGTAGTGCCGACACAGGCTCAGGTTCAAGCTCAACCACTGTTGCACGCTGACGTCCTCGACGCCGTGCAGGGTCCGACGCACCAGATAGGCGCCGACATACTCAAGCGTGCAGGGGTCGCCATCGAGGGTTCGAAAGTGCAAGCGGTCGTCCCGTTGCTCGACGGCGATCCCGAGGCTTTTCACCAGACATTCCCGCAGGGCGTTCAGGGGCGGCAGGGGGACGTGTACGAGGGGATTGTTGAAGCGATTGCGGCGTTTCTGCAGTTCTAGAGACAGGTTCATCGGGTGCCTCTGCCTTATGTTTTTGTTGTCAGGCTGGTGTCAGGTCGGTGTAGGACGAAGCCTCGCATGGCCGCGTCGCCGACCAATATCACATTGCGCTCATGCCGCCGCCGAGCCGCCGCTGGCTGTGACGGCTGTTGGAACAGGGACTAATGGCCATGGCCTATGAACACACAGATAACCAGACCGCTCCCACAAAAACCGACTCCCACGGCATTGCTATCAGGCGTCAGTGATCTGGTTGACGCTGGTGATTTTGTCGTGCCAGATCATTTCGTAATGAGCGGTTTGAACGATCGATAAAACCAGGCGTGGGGTCATCAGCGCCCAGCAGTGGTGACCGGGGTGGCGCACGGACCGGTAACGTAGCCCAGGGCACCTGTCCGCTTTGATCGCGCTGCCCAACACGCGGGAGTGGGTGTAATCATCGGGATCGTAAATGGGATCTGTCAGTGGCAGGCATGCGGCATCCTTCATAGCCGCCTCCGTGAAGTGGCAGGAAAGACCACGAAAAACAAACCGTTCGTAGTTGAGGCCGCGCACGTTCGACCAGTAGTTGTTCTGGTGATACCGCACTTCGGCCAGCGCCGTTTCCATGGTCTGGGCCAGGTACAGCACGCCAAAGCGGCCAGCACTGAACCGTGAACCTGCCGGATTGACGTGAGTGAAGGGCGCGGTCGCATAGGCGCAACCAGGAATACCGAAGGGGATCTCGTCACGCGGGATCAGTTCCAGTCGACCCAGTTCGTTCTGTAGCCGCGGATTGGTGAGGGCCTGAATCTGGTAAAGCACTTCGAACTCGTCAGCGTCCGCCACGTCATCGAACAAGGCAATTGGCGGGAACTTGGAGTTGACCAAACGATAGGCGTGCAAGCGATCACCGCACAACACGGGCAAATGGCCGGTGATCACCACTGCGCGCCCCGCAGAGCGTCAATCCGGCGGAACGTCTCGTACAGCGAGATCATGTCGCCCTGCGCCATGATGTCTAACGGGGTGCGCCCGTTGAAAAACGCGTTATCGTTCGCCATCGCCGCAAAACCATAGACGTTCTCGGGATTATCGAAAATAACCCGCAAGGTTGCGTGGATGTTCAGGACAAAGCTGATCCGTTGCATCTGGTCGGCATCCAGGGCAACGGACCAATCGGGGTCATGCTGTTTGGCACGGGTGTAAGTGCTGCGGGAAATACGCAAGATACGGCAGGCTTGATCACTCGATGCCAGCCACTTTTCGAGTATCCCTACGGCCGCTCTCAGGCCTGTCACGCCATGGGCTTTGGTCAGCCGTTGGGCTGCTGAAGTGATGGTCATGTTCACCTTCTTGAGGATTGATCTGTAGATTCAAAAGTAAATAAAATGAATCTGTAGATTCAAATCTTATACCTCATAGACCAACAGGGCTATCGGCGGCAGTGCGAGGGCTCCAAAAAACATCTGTTGGTTTTTCAGGCCTGAACCAAGGTCCTGCCAAATACCGCCACGACGCCTGTCCACTCGGTGGTTTTTCAAGCAGCCCTAACGAACTCACCAGGCAGGTCAATAGCTACAGGCGCGTAGCCAAGCCAAAGCGCTTCATCAGCACCTTTTCCAGCAGGCCTTTGGGCAGCAGGTTCGCCAGCAACGGCAACGCTCGGCAACCGTTGCCCAGGCGCAGCAAGCGTGGAGGTCGTGCTTTACGGGCAGCCTTGAGCAGGTCGGCGGCAAAGCGGGTCGCCGAAGTCGGATTGTTCTGTGAGGCATTGGCCCTGGCACGTATACCCTCGCGCAACGGCCACCAAGGCGATGTCTCGGCCATCAGTTGCTCGGCTTCATGGCTGGCATTCCTGGCGAACTGGGTATCGATGGCGCCAGGCTGGACCTCCATCACGCGGATGCCCAAGGGTGCCAATTCCATGCGTAGGGCATCGCTCAAGGCATGTACCGCTGCCTTGGAAGCGCAATAGGCGCCGGCGAAAGGCGTAACCAAGACACCCGAGACACTGCCGATGTTCACCACCAGGCCCCGGTTTCGGCGCAACCCCGGTAGCAGCGCACGGGTGACACCGACGATGGCGAAGACGTTGGTTTCGAACTGGCGCCGCATGGCTTCGACGCCACCGTCGAGCAGCGGTCCCATAGCGCCGTAACCGGCATTGTTGATCAGTACATCGAGACCGGCGTGCTGCTGCTCGATACGTTGTGCCAGTTGTTGCAGTGCCTGACCGTCGTTGACATCCAGTTGCATGGCGGTGAATCCGGTGGCGGCCAAGGTCGCCACGTCTTCAGGTCGGCGTGCCGTGGCCCAGACCTCATACCCCGCGTGTCTGAAAGTGTCCGCCAGGGCGCGACCGATGCCGCTGGAACATCCGGTGATCAAGGCTACGGGCATGGCACATCCTTATTGGGCCTGAAAGTCGAAGACTGCCGAGAATACCTTGTCCGTGACAAAAAAGAGCGAATCGAGTCCTTGTTTGATCTTTACCCGGTCGGTGCCATGCATACGGGTCTGGGCACCATGGCCGTCGAGAAAGAACAAAGTGGGTACGTACTGGATTTCGATACCGGGCTGCAGCAATTTGAAGATCGGGAAGCTGAGCTGAAAAAATGCCACGTGCTCTCGATAAGGACCTGACGCCAAGGCTTCAAGTAGCTGCTTGAGACGATCGCAAGGTGGACAGCTACGGCTGTAGACCAACACCACCGATGGCTTCGGACGAATCAGAGGAATCTCCAGGCTGCCCAGCGCGGCACGGAATGCCCTCCGGGTCTTGATCTCGGTGACGGTGGTCTTGCTCTTCATCCTAACTCCCGGTGCGGTAGCTTCACCTCCAAGGGGGCTATTCAACGTTAAATACAAAAGCTTGTAACCTGTCAGAAATGACAGGTGGCGATTTGATACTGCTGTCGCTATCGGCCCGAAAAACTGCTGTGCGGGTGCTCGGCCCGAAACTCCGTGGTGTGCGGGCGCTAGCTGGGGCGTAACGGTGGTATCGGCAGACAGTCTTCCCAGAGCGCCCGCGGCATGCAGTTCGCCAGGGCTGCGTAGCGTGGCGCGGTATAGCTGTTTTCGACCGGGTTGACGATATCTGCCGAAGCGTAGGCGGTGAGGCATCTGGACAGGTCGGTCAGGGGTATGTTGTTGTCGTTTTTCATCTTCGGTTACAAAGTGCAGCAGTCGGTCGACGGGACAGTGTTCGGGAGCATAGCCGATGCGCCTTTGCAAATGCCTCCGTCCCAATCCGGCCAATCACCCCCCGCTACCGGCAATAATGCGCTGCCCATGGACCTTTTTTTATTTCCAATGGGTCTAGAAGACTGTCATTTCTGACAGTGGGCACGCTATCGGCTCTGACCTTATTGTTTTTCCCGGCGTGCGGAACTCATCCGCGCGGCTCCCGAGACAAGCGATAGGGAGAACTCGGATGGATAAGCTCGACCTCTTATTGCTCAACCTCGTCGAGGATATGCCTGCGCGGGGCCTGCGTGAAGGCAGAGTCGACTTTGCAACCGCCATGGAGCGACTCGATATTCAGTCGGTATTCGATATCGTCCGCCAACCCAAGGCGCTGTTCAGCCGGAAGTTGGCCAGTCTCAGCGATGTCGATGGCGAATTGGTCTATGACAATGCCTTGTCCTACGCGGTACAGATCGGTCGTGAATACCGCGAACAGCAGCTTAGCGATGGGCGGGCGCAGCACCTGAGTCGACGTACCGGCATACGCTCGCTGGTCGATATCGGACCGAGCTACAGCAACCTGTTCAAGGAAAACTGGGACGAATTCTGCAAGATCGGCGCCATGGCCGCCGTCGATTCGCCGGTGGCTTACCTGCGTGATCTTTATCATCTGGTTACGACGCAGTTGGAAGACAACGTCACTGGCCCGGATCCGACACGCAAGATCCGCCTCGACATCCGGCGACCGGACCTGAAGGACCTGTTGATCGATGCCCAATCGACGTTTACGCCCATCCCGATGCTGATGATCGTCAATGAGGTGGTGAGCAAAGGCATCGAGCGATATCGGGCGGACAAGGCCGACAAAGACAAGCCGATTCACCAGTTGTTGGCCGAGCGACGCCACCCTTTTCTGTTTCCCTACAACTTCGCCTACCACCAGTGCCAGTTGGGGTTGTCGGGGAAAAAGCCGACGCTCGGGGAACTGAACTATCGGATCAGTCCGGCCCTGCCGATCAGCCAAGACGCGGATAACGCCTTCGGCCAGCGGCAGACCGATGCCTGTGTTGCGCAATGCCTATTGTCCGGTCTGGGGCCGGAGCAACAGCGGCTACTCACGGAGCCCAGTCTGTTCACGACGTTCTATTACCCGTGTAACGAAGAACTGAACAGCCGATGGACAGGCCCGAGCATCTGTTACCTGAGACCCTACATTGCCGGGGTCTATACCAGCTTCCTGGTGCCGGATGGGCAAGCGAACGTTGTGGAAACGGTACCATCGGCAGCCGTTGTGGGATTGGGGGGGCCAGTGACCCGCGCGACCCTCAAGCTGATCAGCGGTCCCTCGAGCTATTACATCAGCCTGGACATGATCTCCAGCCGTCTGCGCCATTCGGGCAGATACGCCATCAATCAAAAACATCCCTCGGGAGCCGCACCGGTTTTTCCCTACCTCCAGTACAACGGTCAAACGGTCATCGACCCGCCGCCGTTCAATTCCGGTCTGAGCGCCACCTTTGATTTCGTCACCGTCGATGCAACAGCCGCCACTGCGCTAAAGCTGGCGTGCCAGAGCCTGACGGTGGTGATGGCTGACGACTACCAGCTGTCCACGGAGGAGCGGGAATTTTTCCACAGGTGTTATGGCGCTCAGGTGTTAAGCGTCGGAGACCGCTCGCTGGCTGTCATGAAGACGTTCATGCAACAGACCGAACTCGATGCCGGGCAGGTTGAAGCGCTGCTCGCACGGCGCACCCGCCAGCCTCGTGCGTCGGTTAATTGCCCCAACAGCAACCTGCCCAGCGCAGGTTCCGTCTATGGCCTGCCTTTTCCCCATCCCTCCCACTATGGCGCCTGCTACGTCAACGGATTGGGTAGCGATCAACTGGATAGTTCCAGTGCTTTCGCGACCGAGCAGGACATCTTCGACAACGCCATGGACTTGGAGGAGGTGAAGGAGGGGGCGGTCAGCACCTGGTGGCTTACCAAGACCTCATTGAATCGCTTCGACCGCTTGCAACGCATGATCCGCCTGCAACGCTGGACGGACATTCCCTTCGCCGAGCTCGATACCCTGATCGTTGCCGCCGTGCGAGCCGAAGGCGAAGCCAACCTGACCCTGGAGCTCAATGCCAACACCCTACGGACCCTGGGCGTGTTTCGCTATTTCAACCGAAAAAGTGCGATCGGCGCCGAAGAGTTCGCCGCGTTTTTACATCATATTTGCCCCTATACCAGCGGGGACGAGCTGCCGTTGTTCGACCGTGTCTTCAACAGTCCCGCTTTGTTCGACACACCCTTCGTCCTGGATCAGAAAGCCTTTTCTGCGACCGGCGCGACCCCCGATAACTTGAAAACGCTTTACCAGCTCTGCGCCGGCCTCGGCCTGCAAGCGACCGAAGCCTCCCTGCTGCGCTTGTTGCAGAACACGCGGGATTGCGTAGGCCCCTTGCGGCGCTCGCTGGACACCGTGTCCTCCCTGTACCGCCAGGCGCGTATCGCTAGGATGCAGGGCTTGGCGGTCGAAGACAGTTGGGCCCTGGCCGACCTGCTCGGCGGCAACGATTATCACCGCGCCATGGCGACCGGCGCGCTGCGCACCTCGGGCGAGGCGCCGGATATCCTCGATGTGTTGATGCAGATGGATTGGGCATTGAACTGGCTCAAGGACAGTCAGCGAAGCATCGGCGAAGTGCGCCGCCTGCTGGCGCTCGATCCCCATGAGTTCCTTTCGCCCCAAGCGTTACTGGAACGTTTGAATCGGTTGGCCGAGGAGGTGAAGTCGGCGCTGGTGAGTCCGGAGGAAGTGGAGCGCCTGAACCTGCCCGCGATCGATACGGCGCAGCAACCGATTTTCTGGCGGGAGCATCTGCAAATCCAATTGCTCGACCTGGACGGGGTGGTATTCGACCTGCCGGAGTTATCTCTGGGTGACGAAACGGCGGCGCTGATCGCCAGGCGCCTGGACGAAATCTTCAAGGTCATCAAGCTCTCGGCGGAGGACAAGGCGCAGGCGCGTCAGCGGCTGGGCGAGCTTCTGCTGGTGGCCCATGACCGGCAGTCGCGGGTAATCGAAGGGTTTGTGCAGGAGAGCAGCGACCTGCCGATGGCCCAGGCCAAAGGTGTGACCCGATGGGCCGGGGATTCGGTCCAGGGGCTGTTCAACCTGATGCACGGCGACCCGGCGTATCGCTGGCCGCTCAGCGAACTTCCGGTGGAGCTGGCCAGCCGCTTGCAGCACCTGTTGCGCCACGCTGATGCGCTACGCCAGTTGGGTGTCAGTGCCCGCGCGTTGCGGCTTTTCCTGATCAAGCCCAAATGGCTCGGAGCCCCTGACGGTCGCTCCCACCTGTCTCTGGCCAGCTTCTACTTGCTGGAGCGCTACAGCCAGATGATCAAGACCTTGGGCAAACCGGAAGCCGAGCTGCTGGATTATTTCATGCTGACCCATCCGGATAGCAAAGGTCGGATCGGTAAGGCCCGTAAAGCCGATTGGGCCGATCAAGCGGCGGGCACCCTGGCGCAACTGTTGGACTGGAACAAGCACGAAATCCGCATCTTAAGCATGACCTTGCCCGAACAGCGTGCCACCTCCCTGGCCGAGGTCGATTGGCTGCGGCGTTGTCAACAGGCGTGCAAGGACAGCGGGCTGACCGCCGACACCGTGCTCCAGGCCACGGCCTTGAATATCGCCAGTCCCGCCGCCGACTGGCAGGCCGTCGGCCAAGCGGCCATGGCCGCCTGGCGCTGATCATCTATCGAGCCCATCCCACGGAGGACGAGTCATGTCTGCATCCATCGACAGTCAACTCAACGAGGCCCTGCGCGATGCACTCTGTGCCTACTACCTCGATGAAGTAGTGCCCAATGACCCGCAGTTGCAGGCGTTGGGAGTGTCCGACAAGCTCAAGACCCTCAACGACCTCTATGAATTCCTGCTGCTCGATGTCCAGGTCAGCCAGGATGTGCGCAGCAGTTGGGTGGCGTCGGCCATCGCCAGCCTGCAGCAATACGTCAATGGCGTGCTCATGGCCATGGAGCCGGGTTATGAGGACAAGACCCTGGAGCCCCACGAGATCGTCGAGTGGCGCGACCGGCAATGCCAGTACCCTTTATGGGCTGCCAATCAACAATTGGCCTATCACCCCTCGATCTATATCGACCCTAGCCTGCGTCTGAAAAAATCCAGTTATTTCCGGCAACTGGAAGACGACATTAATCAGAACAAGATCCACTTGGACACCACGCAGGAGGCGGTCAAGAGCTATCTTGCCCGTTTCGAAGAGGTAGCCAACCTGACCATTGTCAATGGCTATATCACCAGCACCGATTTTGCCAACGCTCATTATTACTTCATCGGTAAGTCGCGAGCCGAGCGCAAGTACTACTGGCGCTCGGTGGATATGTCCGAGCGCCCCTTCAAGGGCGACGCCGGACCTGGCAGGCCGAAAGTCGACTACCCGGCACCAGGTGCCTGGTCGGACTGGGTACACGCGGACCTGGGTATTTCCGAGGCCACGGTGGAAGGCTCGATCCGTCCGGTGTTTTTCAACAATCGGTTGTTCGTGATCTGGGTCGACGTGGTGGAACTCAACGGCGACCCGCAAGTCAGTCGAACCACGAACGATACGACGGTCACCCTAACGCCGCAGACGGCCATGCGCTGCAATCTTTCCTACAAGAAGTACGATGAGACCTGGAGTGTGCCGCTGACTTATATCGAACATATCAGCGAGGCTGACGTATTTCCCAATGCCGAGGCATTGGAGGGGGTATTGCAGACTATCGCGACGGTGGATGACTCGGGCTCGTTGTTCATCGCTCTGTATGCCGGTTATGTCCCCGGCCCGGCTGAGGACGGCGTGCTGGATAAATACGCCTTTATGAAAACCGCGCAGGTCGACAAGAGTTTCAATGTGACCCCGTTGTTTCCGAAGCTGGGGTATGTGAAAGGCACGCGCAGTAATCTTCCTGAGGTGAAAATGCCGTTCGTGTTGAAAATCGGCCGGTTATTTGCTTTGACCAATAGGCAGAACTTTCAATTTGCCATGCCTGGTCTCCGTATCGCAATGAAAGAGGTAGTGACGAGTTCTCCTCATGGGCAATCCAGCGAATGGAATTTCTCCGGTGGGCAAAAAAACATTGCAGATCCGAGTAGCGCAAGTGATGTTGTCTATAATCAGACTAGCAAAGCGCTGGAGGTGACGGTTAAGACGAGCAATGCCTTTCCCTCGTCGAGCACTCGTAATATGGCGAACTTTGATGTTGCCCACGCTCAAGGCGGACTGAGTGCAAGCTTTTGTTTTGTTATATCGTTGAGTACCTCATCCGAAGGTTTTTTCAGGCTTTTGGAAGGTTCTTATATGATTTGCTATGATGTGTTCTATTTCAGGGGTTCAAACTACAGATTTCATGTTAGGCAGTCGGATCAAGGGGAGCCTAATTGTGATTTTTATTTGAGGGATAACCAGGATTTACAGACGCTTTCACTTAAGGGTTTGCAATGGGGCGAAGAGGTCAGTCTTGCTGGAAAGTATATAAAAACTGAAGTTTTTGACCGCCTTGCGAGAAGTCCCGTGTCTCACGTAGGTAAAGACAATGCGAGTGAAACCAATGTTTCGAATATATTGAATGTAGCGCTTAAGAGCAACTACCTATTTCACCACTTCATGGCATGGCTTAAAAACACCCCGCTTACGCCTCCAGAAAGCTGGTACGGCTTGAACACAAACTTGGCGACTACTCCGGGTTTTCGCCCGATTGTCCAGCCACCGGATGCCCTGACGGCCACCATTGCGATCAACCAGGAAACCTTGCTTCCGGACTGGAACACAGCCTGGCCACAAGACTCGAAAGTTATTCCCATCGCTCATGGCATGTACATCTTTGAGCAAGTGACGCCGACGGCTTCCCGTTACGTGGGCAGTGCTCTCAAGTACACGTGCATAGAGCTTCAATTGGAACCCTCGCTGCCCGTCACCCGCCCCTTGAGAGCCCCCGGCATTGGCAAGCGGGGGAGTCCGACCCTGGGCATCGCTGAATTCATTGACTTTGCCGATTCCGATATCTACCTGTCGGACGGTTCTGCCACGGCGCCGCGGCAGCCGATCCGAATGAACACCCTGTTCGCCCGCACCCTGGTGGAAAAAGCCAATGTCGCGCTGGAGAGTCTTCTGTCTTGGGAAACCCAGCATCAATTGGAGCCGCCGCTACAGCCGCCCGCCGCCAACGACTTCATGGATTTCAACGGCGCCAACGGCCTGTATTTCTGGGAGCTATTTCTGCACTTGCCCTTTGCCGTGGCCCATCGACTGAACCTGGAAATGAATTTCAACGAGGCAGAGTTCTGGTTGAGTTTCATTTTCGATCCCAGCCATAAACCCGACAGCAGCGGACGCCCGCTTTACTGGAACGTGCGTGCGTTGCTCGACCCCGGCGACCCCGGTTTCGCGGCGCGCGCACCGGTGGATCCCGACGCGATCGCCAGCAGTAAACCGGTGCATTACCGCAAGGCGGTCTATGACTTCTACCTGAAAAACCTGATCGACCGGGGGGATCGTGCCTACCGTCAGCTCACACCTGACAGCCTGGGTGAAGCCAAGCTCTGGTATGTGCGGGTGCTCGATCTGTTGGGGCCACGCCCGGATGTCCGGCTGATCGACCACTGGACACCGATCACCCTGCATCAATTGGCCAACGACACCAGCGCGGCGCTGCGCGACTACGAGCGGCGGTTGGCCCGGCAGGAGCGCCTGCGCGAGGACAGTGCGCGAGCCGCCCACGGCGTCGCTACCTGGCAATTCGCCGAGTCGCCATTGCTGTTGCGCAGCCATGCTCCGGACCCGACGCTGTTCACCCTGGACTCGCCCCATCTGCGCATACCGATGAACGCTCACCTGATCGAGCATTGGAATACCTGTGAATCCCGATTGCACAATCTGCGCAACAATCTCAGCCTGGATGGCAAGGTATTGAGCCTGCCGCTGTTTGCCGCGCCGCTGAACCCCAGCGACCTGCTCGCCGCTTTCGGACAAGGTGCGACGGGCGGTGGTGCGGCGCGCCTGCTGGCCCCGGACGTGCCGCCTTACCGGTTTACCGCCATGGTCGGCATGGCCAAGGACGCGGTGGCCAATCTGGTAGTGTTCGGCAACACCCTACTGTCGATCATCGAGCGTAAGGAGCAGTCTGAAGGCTTTGAATTGCAGCAACGGCAACTCTGGGACATGGCGCCGTTTGCGAAACAGATGGTCGAACAGCAGCAAAAAATCGATTTGGAGCGGCGGCATGCGTTGGAGGCCGGCAAAGCCAGTGTCGAGCAACGCCGGGAGTTCTTCAGTCGGCGCAGTGACGAATATGTCAGCGCCGAGGAGGAGGGCGTCAGTTCCCTCAACAACACTGCGCGTGCCTTCACGGTTGCCCAGTTCATCGCGGAGGTCACGGCAAATGCCTTGAAGCCCGTTCCGTCAGGCTTCGAGGCGGAGGGCGGTGGCGGGGCGGTGGGTGGCGTGGCCAATGGTGCCGGCGCCAGCGCGGGGGCGGGAGTCACGGGCATCGAAGCCGAAGGTGTTGCTGGGGCCATGGCAAAAATTTCCCAGGGCGCCTCGTTGCTCGCCAAGTCGGTGGCGGATGGGATAGACCGTACTGCGTCCTTGCGTCGCCGCCACCAGGAATGGATGCAGGCGCGCGAGCAAGCCGAACTGGAAATCGCCCAGATCGATGTCCAGTTCATGGGCCTGAGCGAGCAGGAGGCATTGACCACCATTCAACTGAATCAGGCTCAGCTCACGCTGGACCAGGCCATCGTGACCCAAGACTTCCTGTCGAAACGCTTCACCAACGCGCAACTCTATCAATGGCTCAATGGCCAATACGCGCGTTTTTATTATCAGTTGTACGACAGCACCCTGTCCCTGTGCCTGGCCGCCCAAGAGTGCTGGCGCTATGAAAAGGGTGACTACGCCATCAACTTCATCCAGCCCGATGCCTGGAGCGACGTTCGTCGTGGTCTCACCGCCGGTGATTCGCTTCGGATGAACCTGCAGAAAATGGAAGTGGCCTATATGGATCGCAACGAACGCGGGTTGGAAATCACCAAGACGGTCTCACTGCGCCACCTGAAGGCCCTGGACCCGGAGTCGCCGATCAATCTGCACTGGGACACCCTCCATGAAAAACTCTGCCTGGAGGGCAGTATCGAGTTCGAACTGACACAGAAGATGTTCGAGGCCGATTACCCCGGCCATTATCGCCGGCGGATCAAACGTATCGGCCTGTCGCTGCCTATGGTGGTGGGGCCTTACGAGGATGTCCGGGCGATCCTCACCCAGACCTACAACGCCGTGGTGCTGATGCCCGGCGTGCCGCCCAGGGAAAACCTGCGGGCCAGCCAGCGGATAGCGGTGTCCTCCGGAATCGACGACGACGGTATGTTCAGGCTCAACTTCGACGATGCTCGCTACCTGCCGTTCGAGCTCACGGGCGCGGTTTCACGCTGGAGCCTGCGATTTGCCAATCACGCCACGCAAATGGCGGCGCTCGAATCCCTGACCGACATCATTGTGCATGTGCAATACAGCGCTAGTGGCCTGTACGGTGAGTTCGTTAGCTCAAGTTCGGATGCCATAAGTCCATGGCCAAGACGCTGTGACGAGTCATAGCCGGGCTATGGCGAGGAACAGCAACGCAGGCCAGGGATTTAGGGCGCCGAAATGGACTCATAGAACCCACCACACAGGCCACTAGAGCATGAGAGGGCATCGACATGGACCATCAGCAGCCCCTTACGATCACCCCGCCCAGCTTGCCCAAGGGCGGCGGGGCGATTCACAGCATCGGCAAGGGCTGGGGCAGCGTCGGCGCCTTGGGGGGCGCGTCGTTCGATATCGCTCTGCCAATCTCCGCCGGACGCGGTTTCGCCCCCTCGCTGGCACTGGTCTACAGCAGCCTGGCTGGCAACAGTGAGTTCGGCCTGGGTTGGTCCGTGCCCTTGGGGCACGTAGCCCGGCGAACCAGCAAGGGTGTGCCGCGCTACGACGAAGAGGATGCCATTGTCGGTCCCGGCGAGGTCGAATGGCTACCTGAACGCCACGCTGACGGTACAGTTAGGCGCGACCGCGTAAGCCACTACCAGGACCGGGATTTGGCACGGACCTATGAGGTGACTCGCCATTTTCCACGAGTCGAAGGCGCCTTCGACCTGATCGAGCATTGGCGCGTGGGTGTCACGGACCCGGGCTTCTGGCTGGTGCACGGTGCCGACGGCAGCCTGCATCTGTACGGCAAGCGCACACAGGCGCAGGTCGGCGCACCGCCGGGGGGTGTGGCGCAGTGGCTGCTGGAGGAGTCCGTGAGCGCCCATGGCGAACACATCCTCTATGAGTACCGAGCGGAAGACGCCAGTGGCCTGATGTCTGGGATACCGCCTGACCCCACTGCTTGGCGTTACTTGAGCCGGGTCCGTTATGGCAATCCGAGCGCGTATTCCGGCTTGTATCTCTGGGAGGAAAGCACGCTGCCGACCGACTGGCATTTCGATCTGCTGTTCGATTATGGCGAACGCCCCTACGGCTTGACCGACAAGCCGGGTTACGAGGCGGTACAGCCGTGGCCGTTGCGCGAAGATCCTTGTGCGAGTTTTGCCTTCGGCTTTGAGTTGAGCACCTTGCGTTTGTGCCGGCAGGTGCTGATGTTTCATCACTTTCCCGCGACCTTGGGCGATGCCCCTTGCCTGGTCCGGCGCCTGCTGTTGGAGCATCGCCCCACCGCTTTGGGTTACAGCCAACTGGTGGCCGCCCATGACCAGGCCTACGACGCCGCCGGGAGCCTGCGGGACTGGCCGCCACTGGAGTTCGACTACGCGGGTTTCGACCTTGGCGAGAGCCGATATCGCCCGTTTGACGCCCTGCCTGGCCTGAACGACGACCAAGGCTATCAATTGGTGGATCTGTACGGCGAGGGCCTGCCGGGTATGTTGTATCGCAGTGACAAGGCCTGGTACTACCGCGAACCGCTGCGTGCGCAACCGGCGGCGCATGCCGATGACGTGGCTTACGGCGAGTGGTGCGAAGTGCCGCAACTGCCGCTGGCCGACAGCGCTGCCTCGGTGCGCCAGTCACTCACCGACCTCACGGGAGACGGGCGTCTCGACTGGCTCGTCTGCGCGCCCGCAATGAGTGGGTTTTTTACCTTGAACCCGGACCGCAGTTGGTCGTCATTCGCCAGTTTCGCGGCGTTTCCCCAGGAGTTCTTTCATCCGCAGGGGCAAATGGCCGACTTGATCGGTGCCGGCCTGTCCGACCTGGCACTGATCGGCCCACGCAGCGTGCGTCTGTATGCCAACCGACGCGAACAGGGATTCGCCGGCGCCTGCGAAGTCGAACGCCTGGCGCCGGACGACGCCTTGCCCCTGCCAGGCGAGAGTGACACGGAGCTGGTGGCTTTCAGCGATGTGCTGGGCAGCGGCCAGCAGCACCTGGTGCGCATCCGCCACGACGAAGTCAAATGCTGGCCGAACCTTGGTCATGGGCGCTTCGGTAACGGTCGTCGCCTGGCGACGTTGCCCTATACCTATGAGGCGTTCGAGGCGGCGCGTATCCGCTTGGCCGATCTCGACGGCTCGGGAGCGACGGACATTTTGTACCTCACGTCCGAGCATATCGAAATCTTCATGAACCGTGGCGGCAATGCGTTCGAAACCACAGCGTACAAGCTGCCTTGGCCGCCGGGGGTGCGCTACGATCGGCTGTGCCAAGTGAGTGTCGCCGACCTACAGGGGCTGGGTTGCTCCAGCCTGGTCCTGACTGTGCCGCATATGTCGCCACGGCATTGGCGTTGTGATTTTGTTCACGCCAAGCCTTATTTGTTGACGACCACGAATAACAATATGGGCGCTGCCGGCACGGTGAGCTATCGGGCCTCGGCGCAAGAGTGGCTGGATGAAAAACAGGCGCTGCAAGCCGAGGCGCGGGCGGTCGAGTGCCTGCTGCCGTTGTCCATGCACCTGGTCAGCCGGCAGGAACAACGGGATGAAATCAGCGGCAATCGCCTGACGCAACACTTCAGCTACCGCCAGGGTTTTTACGATGGCCGGGCGCGCAAGTTCCGTGGCTTTGGCCTCCTGCTGCAAACCGATGCCGAAAGCACTGACGCCGAAGCCTTGACCGAGGGTTATACGGCGCCGGTCCTGAGTAAAACCTGGTTTCACACCGGGCGCTTCCCCGACATGCCGCAAGAGGGCTATGACCGCTCGGACACCGAGGCCCATCCGTTGGGCAAGACCTTGCTCAGTCATTTCGATGAGCCCATCGGACGTGACGTGATCGTCGAACCCGATAGTCCTGATACCTTGTCGGAAATGGCCAATGCCTTGGTCGGGATGCCGCTGCGGATCGAGATATTCGGCTTGGATGACAGTCGCCTGGTCAGTTTGCCTTATTGCGTGCAGCAGTGGCGTTATCTGGTCCGGCAACTGCGGCCGGCTTGTGAGCAGCAGCCCATGGCGGTGATGCTCCCTCTGGAGTTGGAATCGATCAGTTATCAATACGAACGCCAGCCCGACGACCCAGTCTGTCAGCACCGGATTCATCTGGCCCGAGATGCCTACGGTGGATCGACCCGCGAACTGACCGTTCATTATGCGCGGCGCAAGCGTGCGACTGATCCGCCGCCCTGTGCCGATCCTCACGAGGGCGACTGGTGGCGCGCGGCCCACGATGCCCAGCAAGCCTATTATTACCTCGATGAAATCCGCCGCCGCGCTATCCACCTGAGCGACCGACAAGGCTGGCGGCTGGGCTTGCCCTATCAGTCGCGGCACAATGTGTTGGTGCTCGAATCCCGGCGACTGACGCCCGCCGATCTCGGTTACGAACGCTGCCTGGACCCGGAAGGCCTCATCGATTCGGCGCCGGACTGGGCACTGGGCAGCCTGTCCTTACAGCGTTATCAAAAACCTTTGAGTGCGGGACTGGAGCCGGATGGTCAGGCGAATTTCCTGGCGCTACCTGGCGAACTGGAAGTCGCCGAGCTCGATGAGACGGCCTTGCAGGCTTACGAGCGGGTGCTGGAGCGGCCGGCTCTGGAAGCTGAATTAACGCACCTTGGCTACCGCCGCATGCCGGTGTTCCTGCCGGACGATCCGGTACCGGTGCTCTGGTCGGTGCGTAAGGGATTTGTTGCCTACGCCGGAGCAGAAGGCTTTTACAAAGTGCTGTCGGTCAAGGCAACGGCAGGGCAGAGCGCCACCCAGGTGATTTATGACCCCTACTATTGCCTGCCGATCAGTGTCACGCGGTCGGCGGATGGCTGCACCACCGAGGCGGTCAACGATTACCGATTCCTGCGGCCGGTTCGGGTTATCGATCCCAATCTCAATGTCCAGGAAGCAGTCTACGGTCCCTATGGCGAGCTCCAGGCCACCAGCTTTCAGGGCACCGAGCGCGGCGAACCGGTGGGCTTTGCCCCTCTTGACGATTACCGCCGGCCCTTCGAGAGTCCCGAACAGGCGCTGAATGATCCGCAGTCGGCACTCCAGGATGCTGCCAGTGCCTTGTTCCAGGACCCTTGCAGTTGGATGGGCCGTCTGGACCCGCACACGCATGAGGCGTTCGCTCGGCGTGTCAGCCAGGGCGACTTGTTGCCCAGTGGCCATATCCGTTGTTCGGCCCGCTGGCGTCTGGCCGCAGCGCCCTCGAACGAGGTCGTGGATTCGACCTGGGCGAGCGCCGTGCGCGAAGCGCGGCGGGAACCGGTGCATGCCCTGACCTTGCAAGCGGACCGTTATCCCGGTGATCTGCAACGGCAGATCCGCGTGTCCGGCACCAGCTGGGATGGTTTCGGGCGAGTGCTGCAAACCCGGCAAAAGGTCGAACCGGGCGATGCCTACCAGGTCGACGAGCAGGGCGCCCTGGTGCTGGAGGACGGGCGCCCGGTGATCGTCGAGGCTGCCGAGCGCTGGCGTGTCAGCGAGCGGGTCGAATACAACAACAAAGGGTTGGCGATCCGCACCTATCGTCCCTATTTCGTCGACCGGCAGCGCTACATCAATGATGCCTCGTTCCGCCAATTCGGTTATTGCGACCAACAATACTATGACCCCTTGGGGCGCCCGACCCTGACCGTTACCGCCAGGCAGCAGTGGCGCCGCCAACGCTACCTCGGCTGGTACGGCATCAGTGAGGATGAGAACGATCTGCATGAGGAGGCGATGGCGGCCAAGGTTCATCAGCCGGGCGGGGATGAACGATGACACTGTGGCGTTGCACAATCTCCATGACGTCGTCTGGCAGGTAAGGCTACAGGTTGACGGGATCTTTAGTCCATGTCGTGGACTAAGTTGGCTCCTCAAGCCATCCATTGAGGCAATACCATGCAGATTCACAACATCCCTGTTGCCAAGCTGGTTCCCATCACCGCTCCCAAGCGGCGCGGAATGCTGACCGGCGTCACCTCATCGTGACCCCTTCGGTCGCATCATGGTGGCCCAAGCGCTGGTCGAGGGTATCAGCCTGGTGACCCACCACGGCACCCTGCAGGCCTACCCGCATACGCTGGTCGTTTGATCTCAAATTCGGTCAAACGAAAGGGAATAGTCGTAAACAGCTCGATACCATTTGTCGGCCCTGTCATTTTTGACAGTAGTCGCGGCCTGGATTTAGGTGGTTACTAGGCTGGCGCCTCCCATGAAGAAGCTGAGCCATGTCGGGACTGATGGTGGATATTCACACTCACACACCGACCCTGACGGTCATTGATCCGCGCGGGCTGGCGGTGCGTTCGGTCGCCTATTGTCGTTCCGTCGAGATGACGCAGGCCGAGGAGCGGGTCAACCGTAATGCCTACGACGCGATGGGGCGTTTGGTCAGGCAATGGGACCCCAGGCTGTGGGCGCTTAGTGCCGATGATGCGGCGACACCGGCCAACCTGATCAATTGCCAGTCACTTTCCGGCAAGGTGTTAGGCTCCTCCAGCGTCGATGCCGGCGAGCGGATCAACCTGTTCGGCGAGGGCGATCAGTTGATGCGAACCTGGGACGGTCGGGGTACTGAACGGCGGATCGAGTATGACGATCTACGGCGACCGCTGGCCATCTCCGAGCAGGGCGCGGGCCAGGCGGCGCGCTGCACCGAACGTTATGAATACGCCGATGCCGGCACCGATTTCGCCGCTCACAATCAATGCGGGCAATTGATCCGGCACGATGATCCGGCGGGTACGCGGACATTGGACGAGTACGCCCTGACAGGCCAGGTACTTGAACAGACTCAGCGCTTTTTGAGTGTGCTGGACACACCGGATTGGCCCCCGGAGCTGTTGGCGCGAGACGCGCTGCTGGAGCCTTTGGAGCAGGCGGCCACCACTCGGTCGGGCTGCAACCCGCTGGGCGATGTGTTGGAGCAGGTTGATGCCAAGGGCAACCGACAACTGTTCGATTACACGGTTGCTGGCCAGTTGTTGGCGAGCCATCTGCAACTCAGCGGTCAGGCCACACCTCGAACGCTGGTCAGTGCCATTCGCTACAGTGCTGGCGGCCAGGTCGAACAGGAAACGGCCGGCAACGATGTGGTCAGTACGCTGACCTATCGTCCTGAAGATGGCCGCCTGATACGGCTTCAGGCCCGATATGGAAATGAAGTCACCCACCAGGACCTGCAGTATGCCTACGATGCGGTAGGCAACGTGCTGAGCATTGAAGATGCGGCCCTGCCGATCCGCTATTTTGCTAATCAGCGAGTGGAACCGGTCCAGCGATACGGCTATGACAGCCTTTATCGGTTGATCAGGGCCACCGGTTGGGAAGCCGGCGGCGCCAGCCGAGGGCCGGGACTCGATCGTTTCGAGGATCCGCGCGCGATAGCTAATTATCAGCAGACCTATCGCTATGATGCTGCTGGCAACTTGTTGGAACTGATCCATGTCGGTCCACAAAGTCACAGTCGCAAACTGACGGCGGCCCGCTATAGCAACCGCTGCCTGCCCGAACGCAATGGCCGCCCGCCCACCGAAGACGAGATTGGCGCTGCTTTTGATGACAGCGGCAATTTGCAGGAGCTGCAACCGGGACAGACGATGACTTGGGACCTGCGCAATCAGTTGCGTGAGGTGCGACCGGTGCAACGGGACGGCGCCGAGGCTGATCGGGAACTCTATCTGTACGGTGGTGATGGGATGCGTCGGCGAAAGATCCGCTCGGCTCAGGCTCATGCACGTTCGTTGATTTCCGAGGTTCGCTACCTGCCGGGCCTGGAAGTTCGAAGCCATACAGGTACTGGCGAAGTGTTGCAGGTGATCAGCCTGCAAGCCGGACGCAACAGCGTGCGGGTACTGCACTGGGAAACAGCGCCGCCCTGTGCAATCACCAATGACCAATACCGCTACAACCTGGCCGACCATCTGGGTTCCAGCAACCTGGAGTTGGATGGCGAAGCCGAGGTGATCAGCCAGGAGACCTATCACCCTTACGGTGGCACCGCCTGGTTTGCCGGGCGCGGTGACGTTGAGGCGAGTTACAAGACTGTGCGTTATTCGGGTAAGGAGCGCGACGCGACGGGGCTTTATTATTATGGGTTCAGGTATTACATGCCATGGCGACAACGTTGGCTCAATCCTGATCCGGCCGGTAATATCGACGGATTTAATCGCTATCAATTCGTACAAAATAACCCTGTTATGCTCAGCGATGCTGCCGGGTTGGTCGGGAAACGCTGGAACAAGGCGATGGAAGGTGCGCGACTTAATCTTGCTAATGATGCCAACTTCAACGGCTTCGATGAAAACAAGTCGCCGCGCTATTCTTTTCCGACGAGTCAAATAATCACCCATCGAGGCCTGCTCTCTATCAATAGATCCAGCCCTCAGGCGGGTAAGACCATTGCCGCGGCAATCATGCGCGCCCATACGATGTTGGATAATGCGGTCGCTGCGCTTTCGGCAGAAAATCAAGAGTTTTACGAATACCCTGGCAGCGAGATATTGCACAACTTCACAGGGAGCGAGCAGCGACCGACAGCCGGTTTTGGCGGTGGCTTGCTTGAACATTTGAGAGATCAGGCGTACACCGTTAATCCTGCTCGAATAGTCGGCTTTGAGGCGAGCGGGCGTAGGGATAATGCATATGTTTATAAGGGTGATGCGGATAAAACACTATATATTAATATGTCCTCCTCTGTGCTGGAAGACTCCGAAAGATTGGCTGTGACTCTTATTCATGAGTGGTCACATCAATATCTTAAAACGAAGGATTATTGGTATATGAATAAGGGGAATATATCCAGGCATGAAGACATATGGACCTATTTAGATCTTAAGATGCAAGCCTATGACATCGTTAAAAACGGCCCCTCTGAGGGGCAGGTAAAAAATCTCCCGGTCGGATTTTCGAACAAACAAACGTTTGTGAATGCCTTCAATCGTGATCCCGTGGTGCGGCAACTGGCTATGACCGATAATGCCGACAATATCGCCCTCCTGGTTTACGCACTAAACCATGAGTATGAGCGTGTGAACGCTCCGCCGCCAACGTTGTTCGGCCGCATCAGAAGTTGGCTTGGGGGTTAGTCCCTATAGCGCGCTGTAGGCCTGCGCGCCTGAGTTCTGAGAAGCCCACCTCCAGGAGAACGACACGGTCGGGAAACCTGGGTTGGGCCACTACGCTTTGATTCGCCAAAAAGAACACCCCCGGTCCCACTCGCTGCGGATAGGGGGCGCAGCCAGCGGGGCGGGGGTGGGTGGAACGCTGGGAGTTACTGGGCGATGGTTTTCACCGAGATACCACGCTCGACCGGCGTCGAACGCCCGTAGATATCTTCGAACCGCTCGATATCGTCTTCGCCCAGGTAGCTGCCCGATTGCACCTCGATGATTTCCAGCGGAATCTTGCCGGGGTTGCGCAAGCGGTGTACCGAGGCAATCGGGATGTAGGTGGATTGGTTTTCGCAGAGCAGGAACACGTTCTCGTCGCAGGTCACTTCGGCGGTGCCGCTGACCACGATCCAGTGTTCGGCGCGGTGATGGTGCATCTGCAACGACAGGCAGGCTCCGGGTTTGACCGAGATATGCTTGACTTGGAAGCGTCCGCCCATGTCCACCGAGTCATAGGAACCCCACGGACGATAGACTTCGCAGTGGTTCTGGGTTTCGCTACGGCCCCGCTCGTTGAGGGTGTTGACCATCTGTTTCACGCCCTGAACCTTGTCCTTGTGAGCGATCATCATGGCATCCTTGGTTTCGACGACCACGATGTTTTCCAGGCCGATCACCGACACCAGCTTGCCGTTGCCATGGATCATGCAGTTGCGGCTGTCCTGAATCACCACGTCGCCTTTGCTGACGTTGCCGTTCTCGTCTTTTTCATGCACGTTCCACAGCGACGACCAGCAACCTACATCGCTCCAGCCAGCGATCAGCGGCACCACGCAGGCGCGCTGGGTCTTTTCCATCACCGCGTAATCGATGGAGTTATCCGGGCACTGGGCGAAGGTGGCTTCGTCCAGGGTCACGGTGTCAGCCTCGTGGTGGCTGCGCTCCAGGGTCAGCAGACAAGTGTCATAGATATCCGGATCGTGCTTCTTCAATTCTTCGAGGAAACGGCTGGCGCGGAACAGGAACATGCCGCTGTTCCAGAAATAACCGCCGGCTTCGACGAACTCGATGGCGCGTTTTTCATCGGGCTTTTCGACGAAGTGCGAGACCCGGCTGACGCCTTCGGGCAGCAGTGCATCGTTGCTCGACTTGATGTAGCCATAACCGGTTTCCGGTTTGGTCGCCGGCACGCCGAACAACACCATCTCGCCGCGCTCGGCGGCCACGGTGGCCAGGGCCAGGGCGCGTTGCAGGGCTTTCTGGTCTTCCAGTACGTGGTCGGCGGGCAGCACCAACATCAACTCGTCGCGACCCTCGTTGAGCAGCAGCATCGCGGTCAGGGCCACGGCCGGTGCAGTGTTGCGGCCGAACGGCTCCATCAGGATGCGCTGGGCTTCGAGGCGGCGGCTATTGAGTTGCTCATTGACGATGAACCGATGGTCCTTATTGCAGACCACGATAGGCGCATCCATGCCTTCGAACACCAGGCGTTCGAGAGTCTGCTGGAATAACGTCTGTTCGCCGGTGAGGGCGAGGAACTGCTTGGGAAACTGTTTGCGCGAAAGTGGCCAAAGGCGTGAGCCGCTACCACCTGACAGAATAATCGGAATCATGGTGTTTCTCCTTTGAGCAATTTATCTATGGGCTATGGGGTAGAGCTGTGTGGCGAGGGGGCTTGCCCCCGTTCGACTGCGTAGCAGCCGGAAAACCAGAAACCTCGAATCAACGGGTCGACACCGGACGCTTGACCCAGACCGGCGACAAGCTGCTGCCGTTGCCGGTGACGTAGAGCACCGCCGCCTCACCGCGCTCCAGAGCCACCGGCTTGAGGTCGCTGAGCTTCTGGTTGCCGTCGTACAGGGCGAAGCTGACCTTCACCGGATTTATCTCGCGTTCGCCGCGACCCTTGGCGGCCACCGCTTGGACGACATCGGTCTTGCCATCGGCAGTCTTCAGGGTCAGGGCCTTGTCACTCAGGTTCTGCACCCGCACCAGGGATTTTTGCTTGTTCTTGAACGGCGGTTCCTCGATCAGTTGTGGCTGGCCGCTGGCATTGTTGACCAGGGTGTAATAGTGGTCGGCGGCGAGTTTCACCGACAGGCTTTGGCTGCCGACCTTGGCGCTGTAGTCGCCACCGGGCATAAAGCTGAAATCACTGCTGGCCAGGGGCGCGACATCATTGAGGGCGGTGGCGCCGACGGTGGCGCTGATTTCCTGGTTGCTGGCGTTGTACAGGCGCACGAAGCTCGATCCCTTCGGCGCGGTCGGGCCGTATAGCGCGGCGTCGCCACCCGCCCAGACCTGCAGTGAGAGTAGGCTCAGGCCGGCGGCAATGGCCACGGTCCTGACGGTATTTTTACGAGTAGTGTCGAAGGTCATGGTGTCTACCTCTCTTTCAGTTTTGCGCCTGTACAGGCGACTCGGATTGGGTTGTGTTCCGGACCAGGTTTTGTTGGCGGATCCCAGCGGCTTTCAATTGCGCGACCCACTGCGGATCAGCATCGCCGATGTCGTTGTTGGCCGGCAGGTAGCGTTCCGGGAACTCCCAGATCAGCACCTGCGGCGGGTTGTTCTTGAAGGCATCGCTTTTCAGGTAGGCGAGCATCGGCGAGATCGGGCCGTGACCCGCCTCGGCGTAATTGATCACGTCGCTGTGCAGGGCCTGCTTGAGGGCGCCGACGAAGTTCCAGTTCGGGTTGGCGCTGTAGCTGGTGCCGATCAGCGCCACCGGGACTTCGTTGTCGGCGAACAATGCGTCGCCGCCGGCCGACGGGTCTTCAGCGGCACGGGTGATGCGTTTTTCCAACGGCTCTTGCGCAGGCATCAGATTGTCGAATAGCGGGTCCAAGGGCAGGAACAGGGTCAGGTCGCCCTTGTGCGGCTCAGTCTTCTCGGTTTCAGTGACAAAGCGCTGTGGCGTACCGCTGAGCGGCGTCTGTGCGGCGATGGCACTGGCCAATTGGGTCGCGGCGACCTGCGCGCCGTCTGGGGTCCAGTGGGTGTCGGTACGTAGGAACACTTGCCGGCCTTGCTGCTTGGCCTGTTGCAGCGGACCGAGCAGGTCGGGAGCGAGGATCCGGTCGGCGGCGACGCGGGCATGGAAGTCCTGATAGAGGTGGCTATGGATGCCCGACGGGCGGGCTGTGCCGAGGTGTTCAGGGTACAGGCGGGCCTTGGCTGGAAGGATTGCCATCACCAGGTTTACACCTTTGGCCTTGAGGGTCTGGCGCACGCCTTCGACCAACGCATAGTTGCCTTGCAGGTTCTGTTGCCCGTTGGCGATGGGGTTGAATTCCTCGTCGCTGTAGAGCCAATGGTCACGGCCCAGTACCACGCCCGGACGGCCTTCGTTGAACAGCTTGAAGTCCAGCGCGGCCCAAAGGTTGGTGCCCAGGCGCTTGATTGGGAACTCGCCGTCGTAACGAGTCTCGATAGCCTTGGTCCAGCGCCCGTTGAGCACGGTCGCGTCGGCGTTGGTGCTGAAACCGATGAAGCTGCGCAGAGACCATAGTCCCAGCGCCAGCAAAATGAAGAGAAACAGGCCAGCGTAGAGGATGCGTAATGAGCGGGTCATGGTCGGCTCCCTCAGAATTGGAAGTAAAGGAACGGCGAGAAGCTTTGCGCCGAAAGTTTGAGAATCGAGGCGATAAACAGCAGCAACACCAGGGCACGCATCAGGTAGCGCGGCCAGTCTGCCACCCAGTAAGCCGGTTGCACCTGGGCTTCGATCCCGACGCTGTAGCCGGGCTCGTGGATGCTGCCAGCTGCCTCGCCGGGGGCGGCCTTGATCAGGCCGGGTTGCGCCGTGGCCGGGCCGTCGGCGGGCTTGGCTTTTGGCGCGGGCGGGTTGCTGTAGAAGTCGCGCAGGCCAAAGAACGCCAGGGTCGCGTAGGCCACCACCAGAGTCGCTATTTGCAGGCCGGTGAGGCTGGCGCGGTTGAGTTCCGACAGCGACCAGCCATTGAAACCGAACATGGCGCCGTACATGCGACCGGCCACGTGCAGGTTTTCGGCCCGGAAGATGACCCAACCCATGATCACCAGCAGGAAGGTCAGGACCCAGCGGATCGGGTTGAAGCTGCGCGGGGTGGTGTTGATGCCCAAGGCTTTTTCAATCGCCAGCCAGATGCCGTGCCAAGCGCCCCAGACGATGTAGGTGATGTTCGCGCCGTGCCACAGGCCGCCGAGCAACATGGTCAGGAACAGGTTGCGGTAGGTGGTCAGCGTGCCTTTGCGGTTGCCGCCCAGGGTGATGTACAGGTAGTCGCGCAGCCAGGTCGACAGGCTGATGTGCCAGCGTCGCCAGAACTCGGTGATCGATTGACTGATGTAGGGCTGCTTGAAGTTCTCCATGAAGCGAAAGCCCATCATCAGGCCCAGGCCGATGGCCATGTCGCTGTAGCCGGAGAAGTCGAAGTACAACTGCGCGGTGTAGGCCAGCGCGCCGAGCCAGGCATCGCCGGTGGTGGGGGCCTGCAGGGCGAAGCAATGATCGGCGACCACCGCCAGGGTGTCGGCGATAAAGACCTTCTTGATGAATCCCTGCATGAACCGCGTGGCGCCTTCGGAGAATTTGTCCAAGGTGTGGGTGCGGTTGTTGAATTGGTCGGCGAGGTCGCGAAAGCGCAGCACGGGACCGGCGATCAGGTGCGGGAAGATCGCCACGAAGGCGGCGAAGTCGATCAGGTTGCGGGTCGCCGGAGTATCGCCGCGGTAGACGTCGATGATGTAGCTGATGGACTCGAAGATGTAGAACGAGATACCGATCGGCAGCAGCACATGAGTCAAGATAAACGGTTCGAGACCCAACGAGGTCATGATCGCATTGAGGTTGTCGACCCCGAAGTTGGCGTACTTGAAGTAGCCAAGAATGCTCAGGTCGACGGCCACGCCCATCAGCAGCCAGCGCTGGGCTGACTGGGTGCGCACACCGGCGGCGCCGACCTTGAGGCCGATCCAGTAGTTCCACAGGGTGACGCCGACGAACAGCGCCAGGAAGTCCACCCGCCACCACGCATAGAACACGTAGCTGGCGATCAGCAGCAACAGGTTGCGATAGCGTTGCCCGCTCAAGTAATACAAGCCGAGAAAGATCGGCAGAAACAGAAACAGGAACACATTGGATGAAAATACCATTCCGATCTCTCCTTGTTTTATCAATGTTCGGGAGCCGCAGCCCCCCCAAACCCCCCGTGCAACCGGAGAGTCATTACCTACATCCGTGGCGAGGGGCTTGGCCTCTCGCCACAACAGCCGTACCAGCGCGTTTTAATCGCCTTTCTGGGTGCCCTTGTCATGGGTCGGGTCGTAGACCTTGGTCAGGTCGCCACCGAGGCGGAAGGTCTTGAACGGTTGCAACTTATGCTTGTGTTCGAGTACATCCGTCGGGCAGGTGTAGAGCGTGCAGTACGGTTCCAGCCAGGCGAATTTCGAGTCGATCTTGAGGTCGGTCATGTCCTGTTCCTTGCCGTTTTTCGCCTGGAATTCCTCGGGGTCTTTGATCCCGGCCAGCACCCGGTCGCCCAGGCGCTTGAGCGCATTGTTGTTTTCCTGGCGCAGGTCGACGCCGTTGACCAAGGCGAAGCTGGCGATCATCGCCAACGGCGGCAGCGCGTAGTTGTGGTAGGCCAGGGCGCGTTGCTGGCGCTTGAGTTCGTTGGGTAGGAAACCCTGTGGGTCGACCTGACTGGCACCGACCTTGTATTCCTTCACGGCCCAGTCGAACAGGTCGCGACGGTCGGTGGCGACGGCGGTCGCCATCACCGACCAGGCGGCCCAGTACGAGTGGTTATTGGTTTTCTCCAACGGCAGGTTGTCCCAGTCGCTGACCACCTGGTCGGCCATTTTGCTGAACCAGGCCTCGATCTGTTGCGCTTCTTGCAGGTGGGTCGCCAACGGACGAGAGTCGGAGAACTTCAGCCGCAGGTAGGCCGAGGCCATGCTACCCAAGGCCCATTTACGCATGGACTTGCCGGTGTGGTTGAAATCCTTGGACATCAGTGCATCGGCTTGGGCCCAGGCGGTGAGCCAGCTCAGGGTGCAGCTCAATTGCTCTGCACGACCGTCGCGCATGAACTGCATCACGCGCTTGCTGGTACCGCGCTCCATCTTGGTGATGTCGGCAGTGGTGTCGCGAAAGGCTTTTTCCGACTGCTCGTTGAGGGTTGCGCGGGCCTTGTCGGAGCCCTCGTATTTACTGCGAAACTGCAACTGGCCGGTATAGGGTGTGGGCATGGCTTCACAGCCTTCGCTGCTGTCGCTGGCTTTGAACTTGTCGACGGCAGCAAAGTATCCCTGGGGCGGGCGCAACGGCGCGGCGGCCTGGGCCGAATTGGCCAGGATTGCCAGGCCAAGCAGTGAAGGAGCAAGCAGTGTCCGGAGTTTCATTGGCGCATACCTCATAACCCGGCTTGAGCCGCATGGGGCTCGGCGCTGGGGAATACATTGCGTTTGCAAATCTTCGCTTCGACTTTCTGCGCTGCGGCGCCCGCTTCCGGACCCTCGACTTCGACGGCCAGCAGGTTCTGGTTGGCCCAGTCTTCGTCAGTGCGCAGTTCGAAGGCGAAGCGTCCGTCGGTGTCGGAGGTTTCTGGCTTCTCGATCTTGATGTCCTCATGGCGTCCGTTCATGTACCAGAGGGTGGCGTGCAGGATTTTCACCGAGGTATCGGCGAAGCGGATGTCGACCTGGTGCCCGCTGTTGCGCAGGTCGCGGTTGCTGCTGTTGACCAGCAGTTCGTTCTTGCCCGGCTTGACTGTGGTGCTGGCGCTCATGTCGGCACTCTTGCCTTCGCAACCGTTGTCGAGCAGCGCCATCATCTGCCGGTAGATAGTTTCCTGGTCGAGACGGTACAGCGGCGAGAATTCCCAGATGAGGATCTTCGGCGGGGTCTTCTGGAATTCGTCACTGCCCAGGTACTGCAGCATCGAACCTTCCAGGCCACCGCCGGGGAAGGCGACGTTGAGGATGTCGGCGCCGATGTACTGTTGCAGGAAACCGGCAAAATTGTAGTTCTTGCCACTGTGACTGGTGCCCACCAGGGTGATCTGCGGGTTGCCGGCGTCACCGAACAGGTCGCCATCCGCCGCCTCGCCCTTGGGCTCGGTGCTGAACTGCTCCATGTACTGGATCGAGTAGCTGGTGCCACATAGCTGGCCGGCCATGTTGTGCAGGGTGCCGGTTTTGCCCATACGCCCGGAGACTTTGGTTTCGTATTCGCGATGGGGGATGTCGGCGAAGCCGGGGATCTGTTTCACCGTCTCGGCGACGATCTTGGCGGTGCGCTCGGCGCCGTATGGGGTCCAGTGCTGGTCGCCACGGAAGTAGAAATCGTGGGCTTGCTGTTCGTTAGTCAGGGGCGACAGGTCCGGGACGTGATAACCCATTTTTGCGAAGCGCGTGAGCATGGCCTGGTAGTTGTACAGGGCCTTCTCGTAGTCGAATTTGGCGCGTTCGGCTGGGAATAGCTTATTGCGGTCCACCAGGCCGCGGGTCGGCTGATAGACCACCACCAGCTCCACGCCTTTGCTCTTGAAGGCGTCATGCAGCTGTTGCATGCGCCTGTAGCCGGCGGGGGTGGTATCGAATTCGGTGCGCAGGTCTTCCTGGGTACGAAACAGCCAGTCGCCCTGGGCCTGCACCAGCGTCGTGAAGTTCTGCTGGTAGCGGGTGACGTAGTTCTTTGCGTCATGGGCCGCCGGGCACAGGCTGCAGCAAGGCTCAGCGGTAAAGTTCGGCGCCTGGATTTCCTCGGCGCGCAGGCTGGCGCTGGCCGCGTAGATCGCCACGGCGAAGCCGGACAGGCCGAGTAGTTTGATCAGGTGTGGGTTCATAAAGGTCATCCTCAATCACGCAATTGGGTCTGGCGTTCGACCGGGTCGATCAGCACGGCTTTCTGCTGGCGCACCAGCAGGTCGAGAATCTGGTCCTGGTGATCGCCGAGAATCCCATTGAAACTGATACCGCTGTTCTTCGCCGGGGCGAGCATGGACACCCGGTACAGCTCGACACTCAAGGGCGAGTCGATGGACAGCGGGCCGCTGCCGTTGCCGGCCAGTTCGCCACCGACCACGATCAGCGACACCTCGGCGTCGAACGGATCGAGCTTGATGTCGCGGTCGGTGTCGCTCAGGTCCTTGATGTGGCCGTAGACGCCGGTCAGGCCGTTGGCCAGGGCGAGGTTCTCGTACAGGCGGATGTTCACGCTGTTGCGGATACGGATACCGTGGCGTTTGTTGCTGATCACTTTGTTGCCGTAGATCAGGTTGTCGGCACTCTCGTAGAGGGTGATGCCGTCGGTGTGATTCTTATAGATCTCGTTGTAGGCGATCAGGTTGTTGATGCTGTTACGGTCGATCACCAGGCCCGAGAGGTGGTTGTCATAGCTGCGGTTGTTGAAGATGAAGCTGTCGTTCACTTCTCGGGAAATGATGATGCCGTGCTTCTTCTTAGTCCCGTGGACGGTGTTGTCGGCGATGATCAGCCGGTGCGAACGGTCGTGGGGGTCGATGCCGTAGACGATGTTGTCGCGGTAGGTATTGCCCTTGATCACGAAGTCGCGGGTCTCGTAACAGTAGAAGCCGTACCACATGTCCGAAAACTGTGAGCCGATGATCCAACCGGTCGGTTCGGGCCGCTTGAGGACCTTGGCCATGTTTGGCGTGTATTGGGAAATACTCACGCCGTAGGATTTACTGTTGGCGTAGCCGAAGCTGGCCATCTGGCTGTCGACGATATAGGTCTCGGTGCCGCCCCAGGCGAGCAGAAACGGACGGAACTCGTTGGGCGAGCGGAAGGTGGCGGGAGCGTTGTCCGCTTCGCGCCAGCCTGTGATCTTGGTATCGCGAATGAACAATTGCCCGTCGTTGACCAGAAACGAGCCGCGTTCCTGGGACAGCCGCAGTTCTTTGGTTTGCCGGTCGATTTCGAGAATACCCTTGCGCCCGACGACGATCGGCAGCCTGGCGAGGAACACCCCTGGCGAGGTTTCGCTGATGTAGTTCTTCGGCAGCTTCTTGCTCAGGTCCTTGAGGTTGATATAACCGTCGTCGACGAAGATCGCCTGGGGAATGCCGTGTTGACGGACCACCCATTCGGCCATCTTGTTGTCGCCGCCGATAAAGTCTTTCAGGGCGTCTTCCTGCATCATCCGACGCACACTGATCTTGCCCGGCTTGCTGCGCACGATCTTCGCCGCCGCTGCCTCGGCGGTGTAGCCACTGAGGTCCGGCAGTTTCGGTTTCTCCAGGTGCAGCGGTGCGGTCGGCGCGCTGCTGACGGTATAGGTCTTGGCCTGTTGCAGTTCCTTGGCAAGGATCGGCGGGCGCTCCGTCTTGGCGAGCGGCGGCTCGACATTGCCGAAGGCAGCGCTGCTGGCCAGCAGCAGGGCTACGGCCAAGACACTGAGCGGCCCTTGCGTGGCGATATGGTTCATCTCGGACACTCCCTTCGCGAGCTGCATCAGAAGCGCCAGATCACGTCAATGAACGCGCGGTGCATATAGGAATCGACATTGTTGCCGTAGGCATCGCCCGGCTTGAACACGCCGCCGCGAAAGCGCACCAGCGCCGAGGGTTCATCGATGGATTGGCTGAGCGCTGCCGGCAGCAGGCCCTGCTTGAAGTATTTGGTGACCACCAGATCAATCTCCTGGCCCATGTCCTTCTCGCCGTCGCGCAGTGGCAGCGAGGCACTGGAAAGCAGGGCACCGGTGGCGTCGTCGTAGTTGTTCTGTACGGCGTTGATACCGTTGCTGCCGACGTCCTTGTTACCGTCGACGCGCCAGAACTTGTGGTAGACCAGGCTGGCGTCGTAGTCCTCGCGTAACTGCCAGGAACCGAACAGGGTGGCGGTCTGCAGGTTGTTCAGTTCGCCACGGAAGGCTTCTCCGAAGCGGTGGGTGCGCGAGCGGGTGCCGGTGAAATTCGAACGGTTGCTTTCCAGGCCATTCTGCTCGTAGTCCTCACTGGCACGGGCATAGGCGGCGCCGACCTGCCAGTTGGGATCGAGGCGCAGGCGCACACCGAGGTCGGTGGCCCAGCCGTTGATGTTGTCGCTGTGCTTGGCGTCGACCGGGCGCGTGTTGTCGGCGTTGAGCGCATTAACGCTGTCGCGATTGCCGCTCATGCCGGTCAGGCTGGCCCAGTAGTTGACGGTATTGGTATTGCGCCAGTTATAGGCGTCGCTGTTGGCCTCCAGGCCGAGCCAGGTCAGGTCGCCGTTTTCCTTCTTGTCCAGCGGATCGGCGGCCTCACCTGGGGTCGGGTAGTCGAGCTTGCCGTCGTCGTGGGTGTGGTGAGCGCGCACGCCGACCCATTGTCCTGGGGTCCACTGGTAGGCGACGTCGCCATAGACATGCAGGCGGTCCTTGTCCTTGGGCGCCAGTTCCGTGAGGTCGGTGCGGTAGTCGCTGAAGCGCTCGGCGGTGCCCAGGTTGGCGCGCAGCAGGGTGGTGTCGAAGGTCCAGTTCAGCGCTTCGATATTGGTGTCGCGCCATTGCCCGTCATCGTTACGCAGGCGTTGACGACCGAACTTGAGAATCTCGCCCGGATAGGGCGTCAGACCTTTGTAGCCGACCCAGAATTCACGCAGGGCCAGGTAGCTCTTGTCCGGCTTGCGCGCATCGTTGCTCGAGGTTTCCTGGCTGCCATCGGACTGCTGCAGGGTGTCGGTCTCAATGATATCGGTGGCGGTCACGGCCTGGCCCATGACGTAGGCGCTCCAGTTGCCGCGTTCACCGTAGGCCCATGGGCGCAGGTCGAGGCCGACGCCATTGGCATCACCGCCCTTGAGGGTCCCGAGGTCGCGGTCGTTTTCCGATTGACCGGTGATTTTCACTTCGAGGCCGAAGTTCTGGGTATCGGTGATCGCGGCCAGGCTCGCGGTAGACCAGATCAGGGTGAAGCCGACCAGGGCAAAGCGCTGGCCGATACCGGCCTTCACGAAAGGGTTGAATGTCATAGGGTCTTTTCCTCGCTGTCGCCTTCTTGCAGGGCTTGTTGCAGGTCCAGCGTGCGGGGGCTCAGGGTCCCGCGCAGGCGCTGTTCCTGTTGCAGCAGGCGCTGGGCATCGGCGCGCTGTGCGGGCGGCAGTTGTTCGTCGAGTTGTTGGGCCAACTCATTGGCTTGCGGTGTGTCCTGGAGCTTGGCCAGTTGGCTGAAAACGTAGGCGTTGAGCGGATCGGGCTTGGTCCCACGGCCCTGGGAAAACATCTGGGCGAGGGCGAAGTCGGCGCTGTTCTGGCCGTTGCGGGCCGCCTTGAGCAGGTGGTCCAGGGCCTTTTTCGGATAGACCTGGTCGAGGTAGCCTCGACGATAGATCTGCCCCAGGTAGTAATCGGCGGCGACTTCCTTGCCGAGGGCTTTCTGAAAGTGCGCCTCGGCCTGCCTGGCATCCGCCGGTACCCACTTGCCTTCGTAGTAGAGTTTGCCCAGCAGCAGTTCGGCGCGGGGCTGGTCGGCCGCACGGCCGTTGTTCAGATACTCCATCATCCGGTCGACATCGCCCAGGTCGGGGAAGTCGTAGAGCAGTTGCGCCAGGCTGACCCAGGATGCCGGGTAGCCGGGGGCGATCTGTTCGAGCATCGCCTGCGCGGTTTTCGTATCCGGTTGGCCGAGACTCGAGTCGCTGAGTACGCGGGCTACGCTGTCCATCCGCTGGGCGCCGACAGTACCTCGGCTGTACGCCGCCTGCAGTTGCTTGAGCAATTCGGCCTGCTGGTCTGGCTGGGCGCGTTTCTGATACACGGTCGCCAGTTCGACGTAGCAGATATCCGTGCTGTTGAGCGCGGCCTTGCAGATCCTTTCCACTTCATCGAGGTGCTGGTCGTAGGTGTTCTGGGTACGGTAGAGCAGGACTTGGGCCAGGCCCGCTTCCGGATAGCCGGCGCTGTGCCATTGGTTGATCTGGCGCTGAGCATCGACGTTGGGAAAGCTCTGCGGGAATTGCAGGTAGAGCATTGCCAGCGGGATCAGGGTGTTGCCTTCACCGTTGGCGAAGGCCTTTTCCAGCAGGCCTTCGGCTTCGTGGTGTTCGGCTTCGCTCGCGCCGGGCTTGGCCACCAACAGTCGACCCAGGCGCGCCTGGGCACGGGGCGAGGTGTCGGCGACGGCGCGGTAGGTTGCCTCTGCCTGTTTGATCTGGGCCGGATCGCGGCTTTCTACCTGAATATCGGCCAGGCCGACCTGTGCGTCGCTGTAGCCCAGGTCCGCCAACTTGCGATAATTCTGTTCGGCCAGGGCGGTATCGCCGCGCTTGAGCGCTTCATTGGCCAGGCGCTGGTCGGGCAGGCCGGCGCAACCGGCCAGGCTGATCGCCATGGCCAATGTCAGCGGCAAGGTTCGTAAGGTCGTCACGGGCATGTCCTCTACTTACAGACCAGCCGCCATGGCTTTGTCGATCAACCAGTTCATGTTCGGTCCACGGTCGCTGTTGACTTCCACCGGGCGGCCGGCAAGGGTACTGTCGAGGTGTTCGTCAGGCTTGATCAAGACGCGGATATCCGAGGACAGGTCGTCGCTTTTCAGGCTGGTGCTGCTGACGATCTTGCCCTGGCGGACCTGATCTTCGCCGGCGACCTGGAAGCTCACGCGGGTGCCCGGACGCACCTCGCCGAACTGGCGATAGGAGAACCGCGCCTCGACGTTAGCGACGCTGTTGCGGGGCACCAGTTGGAAGATCACGTCGCCCTTGTTAGCGTATTGACCGTTAGCGACCAGTTGCTGGGCAACGGTGCAGTCGCAAGGCGACGTCAGGGTGCCGGTCATCTGCTTGCCGAACAGCTCCTCGACCTTCGCAGGCTGTAATTGATCTTCGTCCAGGTGCCCCTTGAGCACATCGAGCATGCTGGTGCTGAAGGTCGCCAGCGGGGCACCCTTGGCGGCAATGCCATCATTTTTGATCAGGCTCTGCACGGTGCCGTCGCGGGGCATGGTGACGTTCATCCCTTGTACGCTGACCAGGCCGGCCTGGGCGTGGCTGACGAAGTACATGCCATAGACCGACTTCAGGACAAAGCCGAAGGCCGCGAGGCCGACGACGAAGACGCCGAGGCTGAAGGTCACGGCGCGCAGTCGGCCGAGCGCGCTCATGCCGCTGCCGTCATCCTTTTTCTTGCGCGCCTTGGTGAAGTTGTCGCGCTGCAGCGTGGCGAGCACGTCGCCCATGCTGACGATGTCGCCGGCCAGATGTGAGGTGATCAGGTGACGTAGGGTGGCGATATCCTGTTGTTCCAGGTTCTGGAACTGGCAACCGACACGACCGTTCTGGCGATCATAGGAGCGAACCTGCAACTCCACGTCCATGGCCAGGCCGAGGTTGTCGATGACAAATTGCAGGCGCCCTTTGCACACCTCGCCGAGAGCCAGAGTCTGTTGCTGCGGCAAGTTGAAACTCAGGCCGCCGGCGGACAGGTCGTGGACCCGGGCTTCCAGCGGCTTGCCCTCGGTGCCGAAGAATCGCAGCTTGGCGGGAATTTTCACCCGGGCATGCTGGCGCTGGGCTTCGGATTCGTGGACGACATTGGCGTTGACTTTCGAGTTCATGGGTAAAGCTCCGTTAGCTAATTCAGGCGAGTCGGGTCAGACCATTGTCATCAGCACGGCAACGAAGATGCTGCCGGCGGAGAAGGTCATGGTCCGAGACGACCAGGTGTTGAACCAACCTTGAAAGCTGGCGAGGTCGCGGCTCAATTTGGTGTCCTGGCGAGTCCAGGATTGACGGTCGAGGCGGAAGAACACGTAGATCTTCATCAGCGCTCCGACGATTTGGTTGTAATAAAGAATCGCCGGGTAGGCCGGACCGATGCTGTGTCCCGAACAGACCAGGAGGATCGTCAGGATCAGGCGGGTGATGCCGATCCATAGGAGGTAGGCGAGGATGAAGGCGATGCCGTACTTAAAGCTGGCGATCAGTGCCACGGTCAGTCCCAACAAGGAGGTCCACATCGAGACGCGCTGGTCGAACAGCACGACGCTGGTGAACAGGCCGAGGCGGCGGATCCCCAGGCCCAGCGCCCGAGAGTTCTGTCGCAGGTTGTTGCCGTACCAACGGTACATCAACTTGCGACTGGATTTGATAAAGCTCTTTTCCGGCGGGTGTTCCACGGTGTGGATCGCGGCGTCGGGCACGTAGAAGGTGTCGTAGCCCAGACGCATCAGGCTGAACCAACTGGACTTGTCGTCGCCGGTGAGGAACTTGAAGCGGCCCAGGCGCCAGTGTTGCAGCGAGTCGCTTTCGACGTCGGCGATAAAGCCCGGATCGGTGACTACGCTGGCACGAAATACCGACATGCGCCCGGTCATGGTCAGTACGCGCTGGGATAGGGCCATGGAGCACATGTTGATATGGCGCTGGGCGAAGCGCAGCTTGTGCCATTCGCTCATGATGTAACCGCCACGTACTTCGCAGAATTCGTTGGTGGTCAAGCCGCCGACATTGCCGAACAACTGGAACCAGGGCACGGTTTTGCGCACAACGCCTTCGCTGAGTACGGTGTCGCCGTCGATAACCGCGACCACCGCTCGCTGGTCCGGCAGGTGTCGGGAGATCGCCCGAAACCCGAAGGCCAGGCCATCGCGCTTACCGGTGCCGGCGATACGGACGAAGTCGAGCTTGACTCGTCCAGGGGGGTTCATTTTTTTCCAGAGACTCTTGACCAGCAATTCATCGGACATTTCCACCAGGGAACAGACCACGGTGGTCGGGAAGCCGCAGTCGATGGCCTCGCGAATTACTGAGCTGTAGACCTGGGCGGTGGTCAGAGCGTCGATGCGAAAGCTGGTGACCATCAGGAACACCTGGGACGGGTCCGTGGCCTTGCCCAACTTGCGCAGTTTGCGCCGCAGGTGCGGGTAAACGATGTAGAGGAAGATCATCCCGCGCACGAAGTGGGTCGCGCCCATGGAGTAGCGCCAAATGCCCACTGCGCCGATCAGGAAGATGAAGTCCTTGGATTCGGCGTCGAAGGTCGAGGGGGGCAGCAACGTAGCCAGGCCCAACAGCAAACTCAAGTAGAACAGCCAACCGGCGGCCTGAAGGAGGCCGTGCTTTAGCCTGTGCATAATCTGCGTCCGTCTCTATCTCGGGCGAGCCTGGCAGGCAGCCCGGTGGGGTTAAGGCAGGCGTAAGGTCCGCCCCCGGAGCGATCCAGGGGCGAACGGCTGATTTACCAGCAGATACCTTCGGTCCGGCCACTGGCACTGGTGGCCTGAGACATGAAGCCGACCAAGTCGATGACCTGTTTGCCGTGCGGGGCGTTCTCCGCCAGGGCGCGGAACTTCTCATCACGGTTGCCGAGAATGATCACGTCACTGTTATCGATTACCGAGTCGAAGTCGGCGTTGAGCAGGGACGACACGTGGGGAATCTTCGATTCGATGTAGTCCTTGTTCGCGCCGTGGACACGGGCGTACTCGACGTTCTTGTCGTAGATGCTCAAGTCGAAGCCCTTGCCGATGAGCATTTCCGCCAATTCCACCAGTGGGCTTTCGCGCAAGTCGTCGGTGCCGGCCTTGAAGCTCAGGCCGAGCAGCGCGACCTTGCGCTTGTCATGGCTGGCGACGATGTCGAAGGCGTTCTGCACCTGGCTCTCGTTGCTGCGCATCAGCGAGTTGAGCAGGGGCGATTCGACGTCCAGGGCGCCGGCGCGGTAGGTCAGGGCGCGGACATCCTTGGGCAGGCAGGAACCGCCGAAGGCGAAGCCCGGACGCATGTAGTACTGAGACAGATTGAGGGTTTTGTCCTGGCAGACCACATCCATCACCACGCGCCCGTCGACGCCGACGGCTTTGGCAATGTTGCCGATTTCGTTGGCGAAGGTGACCTTGGTGGCGTGCCAGACGTTGCAGGTGTATTTGATCATCTCGGCCACTTCGATGTCCTTGCGGATGATCGGCGCGTCGAGTTCTTCGTAGAGGGCCTGGAGGACGTCGCCCGAAGCGCTGTCGAATTCGCCTATGACGGTCATCGGCGGGAAGTCGTAGTCCTTGATCGCGGTGCTTTCGCGCAGGAACTCAGGGTTGACCGCGACCCCGAAGTCGACGCCGGCCTTTTTGCCCGAGCAGTCTTCGAGGATCGGGATCACCACGTTCTTCACCGTGCCCGGCAGTACGGTGCTGCGCACAACGATGGTGTGGCGGGTGGTCTTGTCACGCAGGACAAAACCGATTTCGCGGCATACCGATTCGATGTAGTTAAGTTCCAAGTCACCGTTCTTCTTGCTGGGAGTGCCCACGCACAGCATTGACAAGTCGGTGGCGCGAATTGCCTCGGCAAAGTCAGTGGTGCCCCGCAGCCGACCGCTGGAAATACCTTGCGCCAACAAGGCTTCAAGTCCCGGCTCGACAATCGGCGATTTGCCGTTGTTGATCAGGTCGATCTTGTCTTTGGAAATATCAACGCCAACGACATCATGGCCTCGTGCAGACAGGCAACCGGCACACACTGCACCGACGTAGCCCAAACCAAATATGCTAATGCGCATCGCATTTACCTCTATCTTAATCATGCCATTAAATGGCCGGAGTTAATTTCGCCAATGATCGTACTGCGCTCGAAGTGTGACAAAGTGAAGTCAGTCTCCAAGTTTGTGCATATAAATATCGAGTGGCTAAATAATTGCACTCAAATTGTGCGTAACTCGGTCTTGTTATGGGGACATGCCCTTTAATGTCGCCGGCCTTCATTGAAAAAGCCCCCTGCCAGTGTGCTTGCAATCTTGTTGCGCCTGCGCTGGGGCCTTGTTAATCAACAAGTTATAAGTCACTTGCACGTGCTTTGTCTGAGGGCCGACCTTGGCCTGCACAGGGGATATTGTTGCTGTGTATCTCCTGTCCTTTTGATTGAGTTCAAACGATGGAGTGCAATTGTAAGCCGGTGATTGCGGCTTAAACGTCCAATCCTGCTCCGCGTAAGTCATCTCTTACAAAATCGCCAAGAATCGTTACGGGTGGTATGAGCAATACTTTGGAACATAAGTTCCTGTCCGCTCATCTTATTTTCGAAATTTTTTGAAATATTGTGAAAGATGGCACTGCTTTCATATTGATAGCACTTTCCGTTTCGCCCTTTAGTTACGGGGATGAAAAGTACCTGGATGGTTGTATGCCATTATGGGAAAAATTTTTAGGTGCCACTACGCAAAAAAAATCGGAATGTCGAATGAAAGAATTTTCATGGCTGTTGCAGTCGATTTGTTGGCGTCAAGTAATTGTTTTTTTGGTGCGGCGGGAGAAATGATCCGGTGGGATTATCGGTGATTACACATCGCGTATAGTGCCCCGAATAGGTGCGCAGTAACAAACATGTTGAGTGGTGAGCGGGCAAGCCGCTCGCCACGAGTGGCCGGTACGGTTAGTTGGTTGGCTCAAATTCGGCTGCCGCAGGTTCATGGCCGAGGCGCCGTAAGCAGTCATCGCCCGCTATGGCGAGCAGAACGCAGGCCAGGGGCCCGTGTTGCCGAAATAGACTGGCAGAGTTCGCCACCCAAGCCCCTGGGTGGTGTTATTCGGACGCGTGATCGCGCAGGAACACCAGGTTGTCGGGCCTGGAGAGCTCCGTGCTAAATCGGTAGCCTCCTTCGTCGAATGTCTTCAGTTGGTCGGGGTTCTTGATGCGTTCTTGGATCACGAAGCGGGCCATCATGCCGCGGGCTTTTTTCGCATAAAAACTGATGATCTTGTATTGGCCGTTCTTTTGATCGCGAAATTCGCTGTTGATGATCCGCGCATTGAGGGCCGAGCGCTTCACCGCCGAGAAGTACTCGTTCGAGGCCAGGTTCAGTAGCACATCGTCGCCTTGTTCGGCCAGGGCTTCATTGAGCCATTCGCTGATGCGCGTGCCCCAGAAGGCATAGAGATCCTTGCCCCGGGCATTGGCCAGCTGGGTGCCCATTTCCAGGCGATAGGGCTGCATCAGATCCAGCGGGCGCAGCAGACCGTAGAGACCGGAAAGCATGCGCAAGTGAGTCTGAGCGAAGTCAAAGTCGGCGGCACTGAAGTCTTCGGCATGCAGGCCGGTGTAGACGTCGCCCTTGAAGGCCAGCAGCGCCTGCTTGGCGTTGTCTGGGGTAAAGAGCGGATTCCAGCTACCGAAGCGCGCGGCGTTGAGGCCGCCGATCTTGTCGGAAACGTGCATCAGCTCGCTGATCTGTGCCGGACTGAGGGTGCGCAGTTGTTCGATCAACTCCTGGGAGTGATCAAGGTACCGCGGCTGAGTGAACTGTTTGGTCACCGGCGGTGTTTCGAAATCGAGGGTCTTGGCGGGGGAAATCACCATCAGCATGAAGTCGTCTCCTGTAATCGTTTGGGGATTCTAGGGGCTTGAGCGGTTTTACTCCACCTATGAGGGCGATAGCCTCGGCGTTGCTATCCCCTTCGTGGCGAGCGAGCATCGAAGGGGCTCAGGTCGGCAGATCGGCTATAGTGCGGCGGGTTCTGAAATGGAGTCACCTCTGTGCGTATCGCTCTTTTCCTCTGGGCCCTGCTGGCCTGTTTCGGTGCCGTCGCCGCGCCGAACGACGCAGTGACCCTGGATCGCAGCACCTGGCCCGAATCGTTGAGTAGCCCAGCGTTGTTCGATGTCGCCTCGCGGGCGGAAATTCTCTCTTTCGCCCACGCTCTGCTGATCAGCGAAATGACCGACGAGTCGGCACTCAAGCAGCGCCTGGGCCTTAAGCAGATCAATCTGACGTCGATCAATCGTGTACGAGAACGCCTCTGGCGGCGCTTGCTGGAAAACTACAACTTCGCCCGGCAAAGCTGCGATCAGGATGCCTCGTTCTGTTATTACGTCGAGGACATGGACAGTCTGAAGGAACAGGCCGGCAAGTTCCGGGTGGCCGAGGATTCCTTTTATGCGCGCTGGGCCGAACCGAGCCGGGCGTTTCACCAACGTTACCTGGACGAGTTGCTGCGCCTGGCTGCGCTGTTTCCCCAAAGCAGCAGCGAGATCGCCCTGTTCGGTGAGCCGGAGCGCAACGGCGAGGCGTTCAATGACCGGCTGTTCCTGCTGACCTTCGACGGTGGTCCGGGGGCTTTGGCAGGCCATACCGAGCAACTGACCGGCTACCTGCGTCGGCAGAAAATGCATGGCCTGTTCTTTGTCCTGGGTAGCGCCTTGCAGGCGCGGGTGGACAAGGCGTCGATCATGGCCGCGCGCGATCTCTATAACGGGCAATGCGTGGGCATCCTGGGTTGGCAGTATCGTTCCCACGGCCATTGGCAGGATTGGCAGGACTCGGTCAAGCGTAGCGCTGTGCTGGCGCAAAGCGTGTTGCCGGAGAACTACCTGCCACTGTTCCGCCCGCCCTACGGACAGCGTCAGGCGGACAGCGGGGCGTTCTTCACATCCCTGGGCTTGCAGGTGGTGTTGTGGGATATCGACTCGCTCGACGCCACCGGCAAGCTCACCGCCGAACAATCGGCCCAACGGGTGATGACCCTGATGCTGTTGTGGCGCCGTGGCGTAATCGTCTTCCATGACACTCAGGACAAAGCTCTCGGCGCATTATCCTGGCTACTCCAACAGACCGCACAAAGCGGACTGGGCTGGAAAGGCTGTAATGAGGCGTTTCGATAGGGAACCCAAGAGGCCCGTATTTGCGGGGCTTGTAGGAAATTTCTTGTAAAATTCGATGCAGGCGGACTTATGACTTTAACGGTGTCGGGCCGGCTCGCCAAGGGCTATTCGTCACTCTGAAAAATAAACTTCAAAAAAGCGTCAAAGTGCTTTTTCCTGTCACGGGTTTTGCGGTATTACGGAGTCAGACCGCCGAAACCTGCGACACAGGTGGCGTCTCCCAAGGTCCTACCTTGTGCACAGAGCGCCTGTCCCCTCCAGGCGAATTCGGCGGTCACTTCGAGGCGCGATACCGTCAAGGTCTCGCGTCGACTGGCTCCCACAAAGGTGACCGAGTATGGATGATCACGGACGCATTCCTTCTTCCAACCAGCCAATCCTTTACGTGCTCGATACCAACGTACTGATCCACGATCCAAACGCGCTGCTCAATTTCGAAGAACACCACGTCGCCATCCCAATGACCGTCCTGGAGGAACTCGACAAACTCAAGAGCGGCCATCACAGCGTGGCCTCCGAATGTCGCCAGGCGATTCGCCTGATCGACAAGACCCTGGGTGACGCCAGCCCCGAGGATGTCGAACTGGGTGTGCCGATCCAGCGCGGCAAGAGTGGGCCCAAGGGGTTGCTGTCGATTTTGATGAGCAAGCGCAGCGAACCCAATGTGCTGCTGCCGGAAAACCTCAACGACAACATCATCATCAACCAACTGGTCGACATGCACGCGCGCGACAAGGGCCTGCGCCTGGTGCTGGTGACCAAAGACATCAACATGCGCCTCAAGGCGCGCGCCTGCGGTATCGCTTCCGAGGACTACAGCACTGACCAGTTGGTCGATGACGTGGATCTGTTGCCCAAGGGCTTCCACAATGTGGTTGGCTCCTTCTGGGACCGTGTCAGCAAGGTCGAGACGCGCCAGGACCATGGTCGAACCTGGCACCAGGTGCAGATGACTGACAACCTGCCGGCCGTGCATGTCAATGAGTTCATCATCGATGAGCAAGGATTTGTCGGTTGGGTCAAGGAGATTCGGGCCGATGTGCTGTTGATCCTCGATTTACATCAGGAACCCTTGTTGCACCAGGAGGCCTGGGGCCTGAAACCGCGTGACATCTACCAGAGCCTGGCGCTGTTCGCGTTGCTCGATCCGGATATCCACCTGGTCAACCTGACCGGCGCCGCCGGTTCCGGGAAAACCATCCTGGCCCTGGCGGCGGCCATCGAGCAGACCATGGTCAGCAAGCGCTACCGGCGAATCATCGCAACCCGTAGCGTGCAGGGCCTGGATCAGGAAATCGGCTTCCTGCCCGGCACCGAGGCGGAGAAGATGGAGCCGTGGCTGGGGGCCATTACCGATAACCTCGAAGCCTTGCACATGGATGACGAAAACACCCATGGCAGCGTCGACTACATCCTCAGCAAGGTGCCTTTGCAGTTCAAATCCCTCAACTACATTCGAGGCCGCAGCTTCCAGCAAAGCCTGATCCTGATCGATGAATGCCAGAACCTCACGCCGCACCAGATGAAGACCATCATCACCCGTGCCGGCGCCGGTTCCAAAGTGGTGTGCCTGGGCAACCTGGCACAGATCGACACCCCTTATCTGTCCGCGACCAGTTCCGGGCTGACCTACCTGACCGAACGTTTCAAGGATTTCCCGAACGGTGTGCACATCACCCTGCAGGGCGTGCCGCGCTCGATCCTGGCCGAATACGCCGAATCCCACCTGTAATCCTGATCCGGGCGGCTGATACCGCCCGGTTTTTTGTCCGTCAGGAACTACCTTGAGGGGCGGCCGACAGGCCACTTGATCAGGCGTGGGCAAAGCTGACCCGCAGGTTTACAATCGACGCTCCTGATCAGGAGTATCGCTGTGCTGACTCATCTCGATTCCCAAGGTCGCGCCAACATGGTCGACGTCACCGACAAGGCCGTGACCTTCCGCGAGGCGGTGGCTCAGGCCCGCGTGCGGATGTTGCCCGAGACCCTGCAAATGATCGTCAACGGCGGCCACCCCAAGGGCGATGTGTTCGCGGTGGCGCGAATTGCCGGTATCCAGGCGGCGAAGAAAACCTCCGAGCTAATTCCCTTGTGTCATCCGCTGATGCTCACCAGTGTCAAGGTCGAGCTGAGCGCCGACGGTGCGGATGCCGTGCGTATCGTCGCGCGCTGCAAGTTGTCCGGGCAGACCGGGGTGGAAATGGAGGCGCTGACGGCAGCGAGTGTGGCGGCGTTGACGATTTACGATATGTGCAAGGCGGTGGATCGTGGCATGACCATCGACAGTGTGCGGCTCTTGGAAAAGCTCGGCGGCAAGAGCGGACACTACCTGGCGGATAAGGCATGAAGATTGTCGTGAAGTTCTTTGCCCGCTACCGCGAAGCGCTCGGAGTAGAGGAGCTGTCGCTGGAGGGAGAGTTCGCCACCGTCGATGATGTTCGCAGGCTGCTGCTCGCACGCGAGGGCGCACAGGTTTTGGGCGAACAGAACCTGATGTGCGCGCGCAATGAGGACCTTTGCCAGCTCGATGAAGCGCTGTTCGATGGCGATGAAGTGGCGTTTTTCCCTACCGTGACCGGAGGCTGAGATGGCGATTCGAGTGCAGACAGAGGCGTTCGATCCGGGGTTGGAGGTCAATGCCTTGCACGCCGCCAATCTGGGGATCGGTGCGGTGGTGAGCTTTGTCGGCTATGTCCGCGATTTCAACGACGGGCGTGAAGTGGCGCAGATGTTTCTGGAGCATTATCCGGGGATGACCGAAAGGGCCCTGAACAAGATTGTCGTGCAGGCCCAGGAGCGTTGGCCGTTGCTTGGATTGGAAGTGGTGCACCGGGTCGGCAGCCTGGAGCCAGGTGAACCCATCGTGTTCGTCGGGGTGACCAGTGCCCATCGCCAGGCCGCGTTCGATGCCTGCAATTTCGTCATGGACTACCTGAAAACCCAGGCACCGTTCTGGAAAAAGGAAACCACCGCCGATGGCCCGCGCTGGGTCGAAGGTCGCGCCAGCGACCAGACGGCGGCGGGTCGTTGGAAATAAACGGACCGCCGAGCGCGTCGTTTCAAGGGCGTTGGCGAATCACCGGGCGCAACAGTTCGGCCGGTGGGGTTTCGCAACTGATCTTGCGCCCCAGTAAGGCCTCGATCGAGGGCAACTGGTAGGAATCATCTTCCCCGGCGAAGCTGATGGACACCCCGTCGGCTCCGGCACGACCGGTCCGACCGATGCGGTGCACATAATCATCCGGCACCTCCGGCAGCGTGAAGTTGATCACGTGGCTGATACCATCGATATGGATTCCGCGCCCGGCAACATCGGTGGCAACCAGGACGCGGATCTTGCCTTCACGGAAACCTTCCAGGGTCTTGATGCGCTTGTGCTGCGGCACATCGCCGGACAGTTGCGCAGCATTGACGCCATCACGTACCAGGCGTTCTTCGATACGGCGTACTTCGTCCTTGCGATTGGCGAAGACCATGACCCGTTCCCAACCGTTGTCGGTGACCAGGTTGTACAGCAGCTTGTACTTGTCGGCGCCGGCGACGGCATAGATGTGCTGTTCGACATTCTGGCTGGCGACGTTCTGCGATTCGATCTCGACGATCGCCGGATCGGTAGTCCACTGCTTGGCGAGGTTCATCACGTCTTCGGTGAAGGTCGCGGAGAACAGCAGGGTCTGGCGTTCGCTTTTCGGTGGGGTCTGGCGAATGATCTGCCGGACCTGCGGGATGAAACCCATGTCGAGCATCCGATCGGCTTCATCCAACACCATCACCTCGACCATGTCCAGGTGCACTTCGCCACGCTGGTTGAAATCCAGCAGCCGGCCTGGGGTGGCAACGAGGATGTCGCAATGGCGGGCTTCGAGGTGTTTGAGCTGCTTGTCGAAGTCCATGCCGCCGACGAACTGCATGACGTTGAGGCCGGTGTACTTGGTCAGGTCGGCGGCGTCCTTGGCGATCTGTACCACCAGCTCACGGGTGGGCGCGATGATCAGCGCTCGCGGCTCGCCCATGTAGCGCTCTTTCGGCGGAGGAGTCTGCAACAGTTGGGTGATGATCGAGATCAGGAAGGCAGCGGTCTTGCCGGTACCGGTCTGGGCACGCCCGATAGCGTCCTTGCCAGCCAGGGTGTAGCCCAGCACTTGTGCCTGGATCGGCGTGCAATAAGGAAAGCCCAAGTCCTGGATAGCGTGCATCAGTTCCGGCGACAGCTTGAAGTCGTGGAAGCGGGTCTTGCCTTCCTGGGGCTCGACGACGAAGTCTTCGAGTTTCCATGGCAAAGGCTTCGGTTTCGGCGCTCGCTCACGGCGCGGTTGCTCGGCTTTGGGCTTTTCGTTACGTGGCTTTTCAGCTTGCTCGGGTGCAACGCGAGGGGTTGCCGGTTGGGCTTTCGGCTGGGTGGCAGGTTCGGAGCGCCTCGACGGTTGGCCGGCGGTACGGCTGTCTGGGCTGGGGGTGGGAGCGCTAGGACCTGGTGCGAGCTGCTCAGCCTCGCTTTTACCGAATATTTTTTTGAGTGCTTTGAGCACGGTCATCTCATCAATGGGTTAAGGAATGTACGCCGGCCAGTGTAATGCAAGAATCGGGCGCGGCGTAGTGCGTTACAACGATCAGTGCAAACGATCGGCCAGCCAGGTGCCGATGTCGTTGATTTCCTCAGGTAACACTTCGTGCCCCATTGGGTACTCCTGCCATCTCACGGTGACATCGAGGCGTTTCAGGTGTTCATACGCCGTGCGACCCATGGCGTTCTGCACCACCTCGTCATAACAACCGTGCAGGCAGTACACCGCAATCCGCTGCTGGCTGGCCGAAAGCTGCAGGGTGTCGCTGAAGGTCGGGGCGTAGGTCGACAGGGCGAGTACGCCACCCAAGGCACCTTTCCACCTCAGAAACGCGGTATGCAGGACCACGGCGCCCCCCTGGGAAAAGCCGGCCAGGAAAATCCGCGTCGGGTCGATCCCCGCCTTTTGCTGGTCTTCGATCAATTTGATGACCGTGTCGGCGGAAGCTTCGAGCTCTTCGTGGCTGATGGCGCGGGCTGGGCTCATAGCCCGGATGTCGTACCAACTGGGCATCGCGTAGCCGCCGTTGATCGTCACCGCACGCGTCGGCGCCTGGGGTAGCACGAAACGGGTACTCAGCAGGCGCTCTTGCAGGGCCTCGGCCACCGGCATGAAGTCATAACGGTCCGCGCCCAGGCCGTGAAGCCAGATAACACAGGCGTCGGCGGGCTTGGCGGGGTGGATGATCAAGGGCTCGGTCATGTCTGCTCCATGGGTGTGCGTGCGCTCCGATTGGGTGCGTTATTGTGGTGCGCGATGGCTGATCTATTAACAATATGTCGTAACTTTGAAAGTTTTTCGGTTGACCAATGGCAGAGTCGCGATAAGCGCCACTGTGGTACGGGCTTTGCTACGGCAGGCACGAGTGTGTGCTTTCTCGCCTGGCGGTAACACTATCAGGCTAACGCCCGCTGTGGGATAGCACAAATCCGGGTAACGGATTCAGATTGACGTTCGCCAATGGCCGGGAAGGCTTCGCGAACACGCAGGGCGCAAGCCCGCTCGACCGATTGGTGGGCAATGAGTGCCCCGGGGGATTTTCCCCCTCTAGACTCATAGCTCAAGTTCTTTGCCACTTGACCCAAAAAATAAGCCAACGCGGGTCAACAGCGCCTCATAAGGGTGCGGTAAGACTCTAGCTCCGACACAACAAGAGCAAACTGGAGGTTTGAATGAAGATGTTGAAATCCACCCTGGCAATCGTGACCGCAGCAGTCGTTCTCGGTGCCAGCGGTTTTGCCCAAGCGGGCGCCACCCTCGATGCCGTACAAAAGAAGGGGTTCGTACAGTGCGGCGTGAGTGACGGATTGCCAGGTTTCTCGGTGCCTGATGGCACCGGTAAAATCCTCGGTATCGATGCTGACGTCTGCCGTGCGGTTGCTGCTGCGGTATTCGGTGACGCGACCAAGGTCAAATTCAGCCAGTTGAACGCCAAGGAGCGTTTCACCGCGCTACAGTCCGGCGAAATCGACATCCTGTCGCGTAACACCACGATGACCAGCTCCCGTGACGCGGGCATGGGCCTGAAGTTTCCTGGCTTTGTCACTTACTACGATGGCGTGGGCTTTTTGGCCAACAACAAACTGGGCGTGAAAAGTGCCAAGGAACTGGATGGCGCGACCATCTGTATTCAGGCCGGTACTACTACCGAGCTGAACGTTTCCGACTACTTCCGCGCCAATGGCCTGAAGTACACCCCGATTACCTTCGACACCTCCGACGAAAGCGCCAAGTCGCTCGAGTCCGGTCGTTGCGACGTCCTGACCTCCGACAAATCCCAGTTGTTCGCCCAGCGCAGTAAGCTGGCTTCGCCGAAGGACTACGTGGTTCTGCCGGAAACCATTTCCAAGGAGCCTCTGGGGCCGGTCGTGCGTAACGGCGACGACGAGTGGCTGGCCATCGTTCGTTGGGTTGGCTATGCGCTGCTCAATACCGAAGAAGCCGGTATCACGTCGAAAAACGTCGAGGCTGAAGCCAAGTCCACCAAGAACCCGGATGTTGCCCGGCTGCTGGGGGCCGACGGTGAATACGGCAAAGACCTGAAGCTGCGCAAGGATTGGGTCGTGCAGATCGTCAAGCAAGTCGGTAACTACGGCGAAATCTTCGAGAAGAACCTCGGCAAGAGCACCCCGCTGGAAATCGACCGTGGCTTGAACGCCCTGTGGAACAACGGCGGCATTCAATACGCACCACCGGTGCGCTGATTGATCTATCGCCCGGCGGACTAACCGTCGGGCGATGTTTCTGTTCCGTTTTTTCTGGGGCACTACATGCAAAATCAAATCGGCGCACCAAAGCAGAGGTTTACCCTCAGCGATCCGCGAGTGCGTGCGTGGTTATTTCAGATCATCACGGTTGTCGCGGTGATCGCCTTGGGCTGGTACCTGTTCTACAACACCCAGACCAACTTGCAACACCGAGGCATCACTTCGGGTTTCGGTTTTCTCGAGCGCAGTGCCGGTTTCGGTATCGCTCAACACCTGATCGACTACACCGAGGCGGACAGTTATTCGCGGGTCTTTGTCATCGGCCTGCTCAATACCCTCCTTGTGACCTTTATCGGTGTGATCCTGGCGACGCTGCTGGGCTTTATCATCGGTATCGCGCGACTGTCTTCGAACTGGATCATCAACAAGCTGGCGACAATCTATGTCGAGGTGTTCCGTAATATCCCACCTTTGCTGCAGATCCTGTTCTGGTACTTCGCGGTATTTCTGACCATGCCGGGGCCGCGCAATAGCCATAACTTCGGCGATACCTTCTTCGTCAGTAGCCGTGGCCTGAACATGCCGGCGGCACTGGCCTCCGAAGGTTTCTGGCCGTTCGTGGCCAGTGTGGTGCTGGCCATCATCGCGATCGTGTTCATGTCGCGTTGGGCCACCCGACGCTTCGAAGAAACCGGCGTACCCTTTCATAAGTTCTGGGCCGGGCTGGCGCTGTTCATCGTGATCCCATCGCTCTGTGCGCTGATTTTCGGTGCTCCGCTGCACTGGGAAATGCCTAAGCTTCAAGGCTTCAATTTCGTCGGCGGCTGGGTATTGATCCCTGAACTGCTGGCCCTGACCCTGGCTCTGACGGTGTACACCGCCGCGTTCATCGCCGAGATCGTGCGCTCCGGGATCAGGTCGGTCAGCCATGGCCAGACCGAAGCTGCGCGCTCCCTGGGCCTGCGCAATGGTCCGACGCTGCGCAAAGTGATCATCCCGCAAGCCCTGCGCGTGATCATTCCACCGCTGACCAGCCAATACCTGAACCTGGCGAAGAACTCGTCACTGGCCGCCGGTATCGGCTACCCGGAAATGGTCTCGCTATTCGCCGGTACGGTGCTGAACCAGACTGGGCAGGCCATCGAAGTCATTGCCATCACCATGAGTGTGTACCTGGCGATCAGTATCAGCATTTCCCTGCTGATGAACTGGTACAACAAGCGCATTGCGCTGATCGAGCGGTGAGGAAACGCCCATGAGTTCCCATACTTTCAAACCCGACATGCCGCCGCCAGCCAAAGTCTTTGGCCCGATGGCCTGGATACGGGCCAATATGTTCTCTAGCTGGATCAACACGTTGTTGACCCTGTTTGCTTTCTACCTGATCTACCTGGTGGTGCCGCCGATCCTGCATTGGGCGATTTTGGACGCCAACTGGTTCGGTACCAGCCGTGCCGACTGCACCAAGGAAGGCGCCTGCTGGGTGTTCATCCAGCAGCGTTTCGGCCAGTTCATGTACGGCTACTACCCGCAGCAACTGCGCTGGCGCGTGGATTCGACCGTGTGGCTGGCGATCATCGGTGCGGCGCCGTTGTTTATCTCGCGCTTCCCGCACAAGGCACTCTACGGCCTGGGCTTCCTGGTGGCGTTCCCGATTGCTGCCTACTTTTTGCTGCACGGCGGTTTCGGCCTGGAAAACGTAGCCACCAGCCAATGGGGTGGATTGATGCTGACCCTGGTGATCGCCACCGTCGGTATCGCCGGTGCCTTGCCGCTGGGGATTCTGCTAGCGCTGGGGCGTCGTTCGAACCTGCCGGCGATCCGGGTGGTCTGCGTGACCTTCATCGAGTTCTGGCGCGGCGTACCGTTGATCACCGTGCTGTTCATGTCCTCGGTAATGTTGCCGTTGTTCCTGCCTGAAGGCATGAACTTCGACAAGCTGCTGCGGGCGTTGATTGGGGTGATCCTGTTCCAGTCGGCCTATGTCGCCGAGGTGGTCCGTGGTGGGCTGCAAGCGATCCCCAAAGGCCAGTACGAGGCCGCCGCCGCGATGGGGCTGGGCTATTGGCGCAGCATGGGCCTGGTGGTGCTGCCGCAAGCCCTGAAGCTGGTGATTCCCGGCATCGTCAACACGCTGATTGCGCTGTTCAAGGACACCAGCCTGGTGATCATCATCGGTCTGTTCGACCTGCTCAACAGCGTCAAGCAAGCTGCCGCCGACCCGAAATGGCTGGGCATGGCCACTGAAGGCTACGTGTTTGCCGCCTTGGTGTTCTGGATTTTCTGTTTTGGTATGTCCCGCTATTCCATGCATTTGGAACGTAAGCTGGACACAGGCCACAAGCGTTAGGAGTTTTTTCATGAGTGAAGCGATCAAACAGCCTGTGAGCCCTGAAGGCATTATCCAGATGCAGGGCGTGAACAAATGGTACGGCCAGTTCCATGTGCTCAAGGACATCAACCTGAACGTCAAGCCGGGTGAGCGTATCGTTCTGTGTGGCCCATCGGGCTCGGGCAAGTCCACTACCATCCGCTGCCTCAACCGTCTGGAAGAACACCAGCAGGGCCGCATTGTGGTCGATGGCGTGGAACTGACCAACGATCTCAAGCAGATCGAAGCGATTCGCCGCGAAGTCGGCATGGTGTTCCAGCACTTCAACCTGTTCCCGCACCTGACCATCCTACAAAACTGCACCCTGGCGCCGATGTGGGTACGCAAGCTGCCCAAGCGCAAGGCGGAAGAGATCGCCATGCACTACTTGGAGCGGGTGCGTATCCCGGAGCAGGCCCACAAGTTTCCGGGGCAGTTGTCCGGCGGTCAGCAGCAGCGCGTGGCGATTGCTCGTGCGCTGTGTATGAAACCGAAGATCATGCTGTTCGATGAACCGACCTCGGCTCTCGACCCGGAAATGGTCAAGGAGGTACTCGATACCATGATCGGCCTGGCCGAAGACGGTATGACCATGCTCTGCGTCACCCATGAAATGGGTTTTGCCCGTACCGTGGCGAACCGTGTGATCTTCATGGACAAAGGCGAGATCGTCGAGCAGGCGGTGCCGAACGAGTTCTTCGACAATCCGCAGAACGAGCGGACCCGGTTGTTCCTGAGCCAGATCTTGCATTAATCGATAGGCGCTGTATGAAAAACCCGGACTTGTTCCGGGTTTTTTTGCATTGGGGTTCGCGCTATGTGACCAGTTATGGCGAAGAACAACAGCGAGGTCAGGGGCTTATGGTGCCGAAATTGGCTAACGGAACTAACCACACAGGCCGATGGGTCTGCACGAAATGTTTTCGAGCGCAGGCAAGGCGAAAGCAGGCGAGCAGACGCAATTGACGGGTGGCCAATGAGCATTGAAGGGTAATTTTTAGATAGATGGCATCCTCTGCGTGGGTTGTAGGAATCGTTAACCCTTGAGCTCATTACGGGATCTGGGATAGGCTATTTGTAAATTCATCCGATGATTGGATGTTAAGGCCAATTCCATGTCTTCCAGCATTCCCCTGATCAAGCGTTCCCTGGTTGACCAGGCTCTGGAGCAATTGCGTGAACGTATTACCCTTGGCAGCTGGGTCGTGGGCGAGCGTTTGCCGACCGAGCCGGAGCTGGCTGCCGAGCTGGGTATCAGCCGCAATACCGTGCGCGAGGCGATGCGCGTGCTGGCGTTTTCCGGGTTGATCGAGATCCGTCAGGGTGACGGCAGCTACCTGCGCGCTAGCACCGATCCGTTAGCCACCATGCAAGCGCTGTCGCGCTGTTCCTTGGATCAGGCCCGTGAGACGCGGCACAGTTTTGAAGTCGAGGCTGTTGGCCTGGCGGCCCTGCGCCGCACCGACGAGGACCTCAGAGGCCTGCGCGAGGCCCTGGCGATCAGTGGTGATCACTATCACGGCGACCTCGACAACTATATCGCCTGCGACCTGGTGTTTCACCAACGCCTCATCGACGCTGCACACAACCCGATGCTCAGCGAGCTGTATCGTTATTTTTCCAGTGTGATTGCCGGTGCGCTGCACCAGACGCTGGATATCACGCCCCGTCGCCAATCGGTGTTCGATCTGCATGTCGCCTTGCTCGAGGCGGTCGAGCAGCGCGACCCGGAACGTGCCAAGGCCCTGTGCCGGACTTTGATCAATGAACCTTGAATCCGAGAGCACTATGCCCCGTTCTTTTTCAGCTACCGATACACCCACGCCCGTCCAGTCGTCGGAGCTCGACAAGCTGCTGATCGATGCCGAAGCCGATGACGCCAGCGTCCAGCAGGGGCAACCGTTGCTGCGCCGTCCCTGGTTGTTATTGTTGGGGCTGATCCTGGTGGCCCTTAATCTGCGTCCCGCGCTGTCGAGCATGGCACCGATGCTCAGCGAGGTGTCCCGCAGCCTGGGTCTGTCGTCGGCCAGAGCCGGCTTGCTGACTACCTTGCCGGTGCTTTGCCTGGGGCTGTTTGCACCCTTGGCGCCAGTGTTGGCACGACGCTTTGGCAGTGAGCGGGTCGTGCTGGGGATTCTGTTGACCCTGGCGGCGGGCCTGATCGTGCGCAGTTCTTTCGGCGAGTTCGGTTTGTTTGCTGGCAGCATCATGGCGGGCGCGAGTATCGGGGTGATCGGTGTCCTGTTGCCGGGAATCGTCAAGCGCGACTTTGCCAAACAGGCCGGGACCATGACCGGGGTCTACACCATGGCCCTGTGCTTGGGCGCCGCGATGGCGGCGGGGGCGACGGTACCACTGAGCCAGCACCTGGGTAACAGTTGGTCGCTGGGCCTGGGCTTCTGGGTGATCCCCGCGTTGGTGGCGGCGCTACTGTGGTTGCCACAGGTCGGCAGCAAGCACGGCGCCCATCGGGCGGGGTATCGCGTGCGCGGTCTGTTGCGCGATCCCCTGGCCTGGCAGGTGACGTTATACATGGGACTGCAATCGTCCTTGGCCTATATTGTCTTTGGTTGGCTGCCTTCGGTGCTGATCGGTCGCGGCCTGACGGCGACCCAGGCGGGGATCGTGCTGTCCGGTTCGATCCTCCTGCAATTGGCCAGCTCATTGGTCGCGCCCTGGCTGGCGACCCGTGGCAAAGACCAGCGTCTGGCGATCCTGGTGGTCATGCTGCTGACCCTGGGCGGTCTGTTCGGTTGCCTGTATGCGCCGCTCGATGGGCTGTGGGGCTGGGCGATCCTGCTGGGACTGGGGCAGGGTGGCACTTTCAGCCTGGCGCTGACCCTGATCGTGCTGCGCTCACGGGATGCCCATGTGGCGGCAAACCTGTCGAGCATGGCCCAGGGTGTCGGTTACACCCTGGCTTCCATGGGGCCGTTCGCGGTGGGGTTGGTGCATGATTTCACGGGTAGCTGGCAGGCACTGGGCTGGATCTTCGGCGTGATCGGTCTAGGTGCCATCATTGCCGGCCTTGGCGCCGGTCGGGCGCGCTATGTGCAGGTTAGCAGCGAAAAACTCTGAAGTACCTCGCGCTATACGGTTTGAAGGGATTCCAGGCGAGCCGCTAAGGTCTGCTAAAATGCCGGCCCCGCTGCCACCGAGTTCTGTTGTCACGTGAACACCTGCCAAGCGCCGATTGCCGTCACTGAAGTTGCCAAGCCCTGGTTTGTCTATCTGGTCCGGGCAGCCAACGGCTCGCTGTATTGCGGCATCAGCGATGATCCCCAAAGGCGCTTTGCTTCGCACCAGAGCGGTAAGGGCGCGCGCTTCTTTCATTCGAGCCCAGCAGTGGCGCTGGTGTATGTCGAGGCATGCCGGGACAAGGGCGAGGCCTTGCGCCAGGAACGCCTGATCAAGAAATTGCGAAAAAGTGCCAAGGAACACTTGGCGGCGAGCTTCAGCCTGAAGGACTTTTCGGCTAGCCAAAAATGACAAAGGGCGTCTTTCGGCGCCCATCACAAACAGGCTGGCCTGTCATTGATACCAGTGCTAAGGCGACATCAGGCCACCCAGGTAGGCTGCCTGCGATTTGCGGGCTAAGCTGCGAGTTCCTATCTGTCCGAGGGACGCCAGCATGTCTGAGTTGATTCTTCACCACTATGCCACTTCTCCTTTCGCCGAAAAGGCCCGGCTGCTGCTGGGGTTCAAGGGTCTGTCCTGGCGTTCGGTGACTATTTCGCCGGTGATGCCCAAGCCGGATCTGACGGCATTGACCGGTGGCTATCGCAAGACGCCGGTGTTACAGGTGGGCGCGGATATCTATTGCGATACCGAGCTGATCGCTCGGCGTCTCGAACAACAAAAGGCTTCGCCGACGCTGTTCCCCGAAGGGCGGGAAATGGTCGTGGCGACTTTCGCCGCTTGGGCCGACTCGGTACTGTTCAGGCACGCGGCGAGCCTGGTCTTCCAGCCGGAGTCGGCGGCGGTGCGTTTTGCCCGATTGTCCGCGGAGCAGCTCGAGGTCTTCAAGGCTGATCGCGCCGGCCTTTTCAGTGGTGGTTCGGCCACGCGGGTGCGCCTGGAAGAGGCCAAACATCAGTGGCCGACCTTTATGGCGCGCCTGGAACAGCAGTTGCAGCGTGAAGGGGGTGACTTCCTGTTTGGCGAACCATCCATTGCCGATATTGCAGTGGCCCATTCGCTGTGGTTCCTCAAGGCCACGCCTGTCACGTCGCCGCTGGTTGACGAGTATCCGGCTGTCTCTGCCTGGTTCGCTCGGGTGATGAGGTTCGGGCATGGCGCTTCGAATGTCATGAGCGCGGACGAAGCGTTGCAGGTCGCTCGGGAGGCCACGCCAACCGATCTCCCCGATGAAGTCTTCAATGACCCGAACGGCTTCAAGGCCGGTCAGGAGGTGGTAATTGCCGCGACCGATTACGGTGTTGATCCGGTGGTCGGCGAGTTGCTGTTTGCGGGGTGCGAGGAACTGATCCTGCGACGTGAAGATGAACGCGCGGGTGTTGTGCATGTGCATTTTCCACGCCTTGGGTTCAAGATCGAGGCTCGTTAGGGGGGGTATTTCAGGGCGGCGATGATCGCCTCCGGCTGATAACCGCGGATCAAGGTGCCGTTGACATCCAGCATGGGAATGCCCGCGCCGCCCAGGGCAGTATAGGCCTTGCGCGCCTCGGCGTTTTTCTCGATATCGAATTCCTTATAGGGAATCCCTTGTTGGTCGAGAAAACGTCGGGTCGGCTTGCAGTAGCCGCACCAGTCGGTGGCATAGAGGGTCACTCGGGCCTTGGCCAGGGTTTGTTCGGGGACCGCCGAACCGAGATTGAGCAGCCGCTCGATCTTGCCCCAGTTCTGATGGACCACGACCACCAGCAGGATTAGCAGGAATTTCTTCAACATGCCATGGAGCACGATTCAGTCCTTGCGGCGCTTGAGCTGATCGGTGAGCTGGGTCGGCAGGCCCTTGATGATCAGGGTCCCGGCTTCCTCGTCATATTCGATCTTCGAGCCCAGCAGATGCGCTTCAAAACTGATGGACAGACCTTCGGCGCGACCGGTGAAACGACGGAACTGGTTCAGGGTGCGTTTGTCGGCTGGGATTTCCGGCGACAAGCCATAATCCTTGTTACGGATATGTTCGTAGAACGCCCGCGGGCGGTCTTCGTCGATCAGCCCCGAGAGCTCTTCCAGGCCCATGGGTTCGCCCATCTTGGCCTGGCTGCTGGCGTAGTCCACCAGAGTCTTGGTTTTCTCGCGGGCATCGTCTTCGGGCAGGTCTTCGCTTTCGACGAAGTCACTGAAGGCCTTGAGCAGTGTCCGAGTCTCACCCGGACCGTCGACACCTTCCTGACAGCCGATGAAGTCGCGGAAGTACTCCGAGACCTTCTTGCCGTTCTTGCCCTTGATAAAGGAAATGTATTGCTTGGATTGCTGGTTGTTCTGCCACTCGGAAATGTTGATGCGTGCAGCCAGGTGCAACTGGGCCAGGTCCAGGTGACGGGAAGGGGTGACGTCCAACTCGGCATTCACTGCCACGCCTTCACTGTGGTGCAACAGGGCAATCGCCAGGTAATCAGTCATGCCTTGCTGATAGTGGGCGAACAGGACATGGCCGCCGACCGAGAGGTTGGACTCTTCCATCAGCTTCTGCAGGTGCTCCACGGCGACCCGACTGAACGCGGTAAAGTCCCTGCCGCCATCCAGGTACTCTTTCAGCCAGCCGCTGAAAGGGTGGGCGCCGGACTCGGCGTGAAAAAAACCCCAGGCCTTGCCCTGCTTGGCGTTATAGCTTTCGTTGAGGTCGGCCAGCATGTGTTCGATGGCCTGGGACTCGCTCAATTCGGAGTCGCGGGCGTGGAGTACGGCAGGTGTGCCATCGGGTTTCTTGTCGATCAGGTGGACGATACAATGACGGATCGGCATGGGCTTCTCGGCTGATTGTCAGGGGGAGCAGCAGCTCCCCGGAAAAGCTATCAGTGTACCGTAGACGCGGACGGAATCAGCGTTCGCGAGGCCAAACGGGGTCGAGCGGCGGTTTCTGGCAGTTTTTTTCGAAAACCGGAGCAAAAGCTGGCCAAATGGCTAGGTAGAAGCGGATATTTCCCCGTCTCTGTGCTAGTTTTGCCCCGTCTTGCGCCCAGTAAGGGCGCAAAGCGCGCATTCAGCAGCTATCAGGTCGAACCAAACCCCGCTTTTGTTATCTACATCCGCGATCCGTGGTGGTTTATCAGCGGGGTGTCAGGTCCACAAGACTTGGCTCGACGGCTGACACTGCACTCTGCAATCCAAATGAATTTGATAGGGAAGGAACATCTCAATGGCTATTACTAAAGACCAACTGATCGCTGATATCGCCGAAGCTACCGCTCTGCAGAAGACTGAAGTGCGTAAGGTTCTCGAGCAACTGACCGATATCGTTGCTGATCAATTGGAAAATGGTGGCGAAATCACTCTGCCAGGCGTTGGCAAGCTGAAAGTGACCGAGCGTCCTGCCCGTACTGGCCGTAACCCTTCGACTGGCGCCGCCATCGAAATCGCTGCCAAGAAAGTTATCAAGCTCGTCGTGGCTAAGGCTCTGACTGACGCGGTTAACAAGTAAGACGCAGCGCAACCGTGCTTCGGAGCGATCCGGGCGCGGTTTTTTTTCGCCTGGTGAAAGACTCAGGCGCGAGCCGCGCTCCAGTGCTGCCGTGCCCAGGCTTGTTGCTGGGCCTTGTTGTGGAAGGTCCAGGCAATGAAACGGCTCTGCTTCTGGCCCTGAGACATTTCCACCACCTTGCTCTCCACGGCGCCGACCTTCTTCAGTGCCACGTCGATGGCCGGCAGGTTTGAGGCCTTGGATACCAAGGTGCTGAACCACAGCACCTGGTTCGCCAACGGCGGGCTTTCGCTGATCAGTTGGGTGACGAAGCGGGCTTCGCCACCTTCACACCATAATTCCGCCGATTGGCCGCCAAAATTCAGCACCGGCAGCTTGCGCTTGGGATCAGCCTTGCCCAGGGCGCGCCATTTGCGCCGGCTGCCGCTCCGGGCCTCGTCCAGGGAGGCGTGAAATGGCGGGTTACACATTGTCAGCTCAAAACGCTCGGTGCTTTCCAGCAGGCCACTGAGGATGTGCTTTGGATTGCCTTGCTGGCGCAGGCTGATGGCCTTGTTCAAGCCGTTGGACTGGACGACTGCCTTGGCGGCCGCCAGCGCGGTGGTATCGATGTCCGAGCCGAGGAACTGCCAGCGATAGTCGCTGTGGCCGATCAATGGGTAGATGCAGTTGGCGCCGACCCCGATATCCAACACGCGCACGGCGGCGCCACGAGGAATGTTGCCTTCATTGCTTTCGGCCAGCAGGTCGGCGAGAAAGTGCACATAATCGGCACGTCCCGGCACCGGTGGGCAGAGGAAGTCGGTGGGAATATCCCAGTGCTGGATACCGTAGAAGGCCTTGAGCAGCGCCCGGTTGAACACGCGCACGGCGGCCGGGTCGGCAAAGTCGATGCTTTGCTTGCCATGGGGGTTGAGGATGACGAACTTGCCCAGTTCGGGGCAACCCTTGATCAGTTGCGGGAAGTCATAGCGGCCCTGGTGACGGTTGCGTGGGTGCAGGCTGGCTTTCTCGCGTGGCTCGACGGCCTTGACCGAGGCGACGGGCTTGGGCTTCTTGCGCGGGGCTTTGGGGTGGCTCGGGGCGTTCATGGGCAGGATCGATTCGGGTAGGACTTGAAGGGCAGGCATTGTCCCATATTCACCGGTAGTGCCCATGAAAAAGGACTCCGCAGAGTCCTTTTTCAGTCAAACATCAGCCTTACAGGCTGGCAATCCGCGCATGTTGCTCGGCCAGCTTGCCCAGGGCCTGTTCGGCCTCGGCCAGTTTGGCGCGCTCTTTGTCGATGACTTCGGCGGGCGCCTTGTCGACGAACGCGGCATTCGACAGCTTGCCGCCCACCCGTTGCACTTCACCTTGCAGGCGCAGGATTTCCTTGTCCAGGCGGGCCAATTCGGCGCTCTTGTCGATCAACCCGGCCATCGGCACCAGCACTTCCATCTCGCCCACCAGGGCGGTAGCGGACAGCGGGGCCTCGTCGCCAGCAGCCAGCACGGTGATCGATTCGAGCTTGGCGAGCTTTTTCAGCAGTTGCTCGTTCTCGTTCAGGCGACGCAGGTCTTGCTCGTTGAGGTTCTTCAGGAACAACGCCAATGGTTTGCCCGGGCCGATATTCATCTCGGCGCGGATGTTGCGCACGCCGAGCATCAAGCCCTTGAGCCATTCGATATCGTCTTCGGCAACCGGGTCGATACGCGCTTCGCTGGCCACCGGCCACGGTTGCAGCATGATGGTCGGGCCGACAGCGCCGACCAGCGGCGCCAGGCGCTGCCAGATTTCCTCGGTGATGAACGGCATGAACGGATGTGCCAGGCGCAGGGCCACTTCCAGCACGCGCACCAGCGTGCGACGGGTGCCGCGATGGCGCTCGATCGGTGCGTTCTCGTCCCACAGGACCGGCTTGGACAGCTCCAGATACCAGTCGCAGTACTGGTTCCAGATGAACTCGTAGAGGGCCTGAGCCGCGAGGTCGAAGCGGAACTGGTCGAGCTGGCGGGTCACTTCGGCTTCGGTGCGCTGCAACTGCGAGATGATCCAGCGATCCGCCAGGGACAGCTCGTAGGCTTCACCGTTCTGGCCGCAGTCTTCGCCTTTGTCCAACACATAGCGAGCGGCGTTCCAGATCTTGTTACAGAAGTTGCGATAGCCTTCGACGCGGCCCATGTCGAACTTGATGTCGCGACCGGTGGAAGCCAGTGAGCAGAAGGTGAAGCGCAGGGCATCGGTGCCATAGCTGGCGATACCTTCGGCGAACTCGGCGCGGGTCTGCTTCTCGATGGTCTTCTGCAACTTAGGCTGCATCAGGCCGGTGGTGCGTTTGTGCACCAGCGCTTCGAGTTCGATACCGTCGATGATGTCCAGCGGGTCGAGGACATTACCCTTGGACTTGGACATCTTCTGGCCCTGGCCATCACGCACCAGGCCATGGACGTACACGGTCTTGAACGGAACCTGCGGCGTGCCGTCCGCGTTCTTCACCAGATGCATGGTCAGCATGATCATCCGGGCGACCCAGAAGAAAATGATGTCGAAGCCGGTCACCAGCACATCGGTGGAGTGGAAGGTTTTGAGGGCGTCGGTCTGCTGCGGCCAGCCCAGGGTGGAGAAGGTCCACAGGCCCGAACTGAACCAGGTGTCGAGAACGTCGTTGTCCTGTTGCAGGACAACATCCGGACCGAGGTTGTGCTTGGCACGGACTTCGGCCTCATCGCGACCGACATAGACCTTGCCCGACTCGTCGTACCAGGCCGGAATCCGGTGGCCCCACCACAGTTGGCGGCTGATGCACCAATCCTGGATATCGCGCATCCAGGAGAAGTACATGTTCTCATACTGTTTGGGCACGAAGGCGATGCGGCCGTCTTCCACGGCGGCGATGGCCGGTTCGGCCAAAGGTTTGGTCGACACATACCATTGGTCGGTCAGCCATGGTTCGATGATGGTGCCGGAGCGATCGCCCTTCGGCACTTTCAAATTGTGGTCGTCAACGCTGACCAGCAGGCCGGCGGCGTCGAAAGCGGCGACGATCTGCCGACGCGCTTCGAACCGATCGAGGCCGGCGTATTGCGCCGGGATCTTGCCGTCGATGCTGTCATTGAGCGTGCCGTCGAGGTTGAACACCTGGCAGGCGGACAGGACGCGGGCGTTCTTGTCGAAGATGTTCAGCAATGGCAGCGCGTGGCGCTTGCCGACTTCATAGTCGTTGAAGTCGTGGGCGGGGGTGATCTTCACGCAGCCGGTGCCGAATTCAGGGTCGCAGTAATCGTCGGCAATGATCGGGATACGGCGGCCGACCAGCGGCAGTTCGACGAACTTACCGATCAGCGCCTTGTAGCGTCCGTCCTGTGGGTTGACCGCGACGGCGGCGTCGCCAAGCATGGTTTCCGGACGAGTGGTTGCCACGATCAGGTAATCCAGGCCTTCAGCGGTCTTGGCGCCATCGGCCAGCGGGTAGCGCAGGTTCCACAGGAAACCCTTCTCGTCGTGGTTTTCCACTTCAAGGTCGGAAATCGCCGTGTGCAGTTGGGTGTCCCAGTTGACCAGGCGCTTGCCGCGATAGATCAGACCGTCTTCGTGCAGGCGCACGAACGCTTCCTTGACGGCTTCCGAAAGACCGTCGTCCATGGTGAAGCGCTCGCGGCTCCAGTCCACCGAAGAGCCCAGGCGACGGATCTGCCGGCTGATATTGCCGCCGGATTGATCCTTCCATTGCCATACCTTCTCGAGAAACTTCTCGCGTCCCAGGTCGTGACGGCTCTGGCCCTGGGCTTCGAGCTGGCGCTCCACCAGCATCTGTGTGGCGATCCCCGCGTGGTCGGTGCCTGGCTGCCACAAGGTGTTGCGCCCCTGCATGCGGCGGAAACGGATCAGGGCGTCCATGATCGCGTTGTTGAAGCCGTGACCCATATGCAGGCTGCCGGTGACGTTCGGCGGCGGGATCATGATGGTGTAGGAGTCGCCCGCGCCTTGCGGGGCGAAGTAATTCTCGGACTCCCAAGTCTGGTACCAGGAAGTTTCAATGGCGTGCGGTTGGTAGGTCTTATCCATGCGCGGCGGGACCCTTAGGCATTAATTCAGGAAAGCCGACAAGTATAACGGGGATATTGCGCGGGGCGTAGAGTGAGGCGAGGGCTGGCGGTACAAATATGCGCGCTGGCTTTTCAGTCTCGGTCAGCTCAGAGAGTTTGCAATCGAGCGCGCTCACCACGAGGTCGCGCTCGGCGTCGATTTTTTTGCCAACGGGTATTGGAACAGGCCCTGCTTCCACAAGGTGGGCGAGATGCGTCAGGAAGGATACTGGCTCAGCAGGCGCTCCATCCGGGCTTCCAGGCGGCGTTTGATCTCGGTTTCGATGTGCGGGGCGAAGTCGTCGATCACATCCTGCATGATCAGTTGCGCGGCGGCGCGCAATTCGCTGTCCAGGTGCAACAGGGCGTCTTGGCCACTGGTTTTCAGCGGTTGCGCTGCCACGACGCCGACGGGCGCCGGTTGCGCTTCTACGGTGGGGGCGATCTCAGGGAGCGCGTCGGCTTCGGCTTTTTTGCTCACCCTGTCGAATAACAGCGGAATCTGCCCTTCGTTGGTCACCGCTTCGGTCAGCAGCGGTGGCTGCAGGGTGTCATCGCCCAGCAACTTGCGGATCGATTCGAGCTCATCAAGTAGCGGTGCAGCTTTTTGTGGTTGTTTTGGCGTGTCCATCGGGGTGCTCAAAATCGCTGTAGACGGTGATCTTGCAGAGGATATCCCTGTCCGCGGTAGAAGCGGAAACTCTCTCGCGCCGCCTGGCGGATCGCTGGGTCCTCCACCACCACTTCCGCCACGCGGGCAAAGCGCGAGGCAAAGGTCGGTACTTTCATGTCGAGGTTCACCAGCAGGTCCTGATGAGTGCCGGGGTCTTCGCCCAATCCCAGGACCACGCTGCCCTCGGGCTCGCTTTCCGCCGGGCCGTGGGGGATAAAACACTCGCCTTTGAAACGCCACAGACGGGCATCCAGCTCATCGCGCTGGCTGGCATCGCTGCAGTGCAGGTAAACCTTGTGTCCCAGGCGCCAGGCTTTTTCGGTCAGTTTGCAGGCAAAGTCCAGCCGCGCTGAAGGATCGGGGCTGGGCAGGATATAGAAGTCGACTTGGGTCATAGAGGCTCCTGAGCCATGGCGCCATCCTCCGCCGAGGAGGACGCCGTGGTCGGCAATGTCAGGCCTTGGCGCGATCCAGCAGGTACTGGGTCAGCAGGGGAACCGGACGACCGGTGGCGCCCTTGTCCTTGCCGCCGCTGGTCCAGGCCGTGCCGGCGATGTCCAGGTGAGCCCAGTTCAGGTTCTTGGTAAAGCGCGAAAGGAAGCAGGCGGCGGTGATGGTGCCGGCTTTCGGACCGCCGATGTTGGCGATGTCGGCGAACGGGCTGTCCAGTTGCTCCTGATACTCATCGAACAGTGGTAGTTGCCAGGCGCGGTCGTCGGCCTGGCGACCGGCGTTCAGCAATTGTTCGATCAGTTCGTCGTTGTTGCCCAGCAGGCCCGAAGTGTGGGCGCCGAGGGCAACGATGCAGGCGCCGGTCAGGGTGGCGATATCGATCACTGCCTGGGGCTTGAAACGCTCGACGTAGGTCAAGGCATCACACAACACCAGGCGGCCTTCGGCGTCGGTGTTGAGAATTTCCACGGTTTGGCCGCTGAGGGTGGTGACGATGTCACCCGGACGGCTCGCACCACCGCTTGGCATGTTTTCGGCGCAGGCCAGGATGCACACCAGGTTGATCGCCAGCTTCAGTTCCAGCACGGCTTGCAGGGTACCGAAGACGCTGGCGGCACCGCCCATGTCGTACTTCATTTCATCCATTGCGGCGCCTGGCTTGAGGCTGATGCCGCCGGTGTCGAAGGTAATACCTTTACCGACCAGGGCGAACGGCTTCTCGGATTTCTTGCCGCCGTGGTACTGCATGACGATCAGGCGTGGTGGTTGGTCGCTGCCCTGGCCTACCGCGTAGAACGAGCCCATGCCCAGTTCCTTGATCTTCTTCTCGTCGAAGATCTCGACCTTCAGGTCCTTGTAGGTCTTGCCCAGATGCTTGGCCTGCTCGGCGAGGTAGATGGGGTGGCAGATGTTCGGCGGGGTATTGCCCAGGTCGCGAGTAAAAGCCATGCCGTTGGCGATTGCCTTGGCATGGGTCACGGCGCGCTCGACTTCGGCTTGGGCGGCCTTGATGGTGACCAGGGTGATTTTCTTCAGGGCCTGCGGATCGGTTTTCTGGCTCTTATAGGCATCGAAACTGTATTCGCCATCCAGTAGGCTTTGTGCCAGGAGACGGGTTTTGCCGTAGCTGTCGCGGCCCTTGACCACCAGTTCGTCGAAGGCCAGCACGGCATCGCTGCCACCCAGGCCCTTGAGGGTGCCGAGGATGCCGGCGACGGTCTTGCGAAATGGCCGGTCGCCCAGCTCGGCGTCTTTGCCCACGCCCACCAGCAACACACGCTCGGCTTTCAGATTCGGCAGGCTCTGTAATAGCAGGCTTTGGCCGACCTTGCCGGCCAGGTCGCCGCGCTTGAGGATCGCACTGATGGCGCCGCCAGTCAGTTCATCGACTTTCTGCGCGACAGTACCCAGTTTGCGGCCTTCGCCGACAGCGAGTACCAGGGTGGCGGTTTTCAACGTTTCCGGGCTAACGCTCTTTACAACCAGTTCCATGTCTGGGTCCCTGAATAAAGGTTCAGTGGGCGCCGAGCGTGCGCTCCGCGTTGGGTGGCTTGGCAGCGCGGTAGCGTGCAAGCGACAAAGGCCGCAGTTTGAACCTCGCCGCCCGCCGCTGACAACCCTGCATTACAGCTTTGCGTGCGCGGTTGAGCGTGCGCAGTGACAGGGGCGGTCAATCACAGGATAATGTGCCATCTTTTTAGGCGGTCCACCGTGTGGGCCGATGTTGATTGCCTGCTTGTTCGGCCGCCTTAGCCTGACAACCCTGGAGTGTCTGGTTTGATCGTCTTTCGTTATCTGTCTCGCGAAGTCCTGGTTACATTGACTGCCGTCAGCGCCGTGCTGCTGGTGATCACCATGAGCGGGCGCTTCGTCAAGTTCCTCGCCCAGGCCGCTTCGGGCGCGCTAGATCCGGGAGCATTGTTCCTGATCATGGGCTTTCGCCTGCCTGGTTTCCTACAACTGATTCTGCCGTTGGGGTTGTTTCTCGGGATTTTGCTGGCCTATGGCCGGTTGTACCTGGAAAGCGAAATGACCGTGTTGTCCGCCACCGGCATGAGCCAGCGGCGGCTGCTCGGCATGACCATGGCGCCGGCCCTGCTGGTGGCTCTGTTGGTGGCCTGGTTGAGCCTGAGCCTGGCGCCCCAAGGGGCGTACCAGTTCCAACTGGTGCTCAACAAGCAGGATGCCCTGACCGAATTCGACACCTTGGAGCCAGGGCGCTTCCAGGCACTGAACGATGGTTCGCGGATCACCTACACGGAGAAGCTGTCGGATGACCGCACCCGCCTGGGCGGCGTGTTCATTTCGGAAAAGCGTCTCGGCCAGGACAAGAAAGACCGTGGCATCTCGGTGCTGGTCGCCGATCACGGGCGCCTGGAGGTCAAGCCTGACGGTAATCGTTACCTGATTCTCGAGAACGGCTACCGCTATGACGGCAGTCCGGGGCAGGCAGATTATCGCTCGATCAAATATGACACCTATGGCGTGCAGATGGAAAAACCGGAAATCAGCAACGAGGTGACCGACCGCGACGCCCTCGCGACCCGCGACCTGTGGGGTAGCAGCGAACGTAAGGCGATTGCCGAGCTGCAATGGCGTCTGTCGTTGCCGCTGCTGGTGTTTATCGTGACCCTCATGGCGGTGCCGCTGTCGCGGGTCAATCCGCGCCAGGGTCGCTTTCTCAAGCTGTTGCCGGCGATCTTGCTGTACATGGCGTACCTGACCATGCTGATTTCCGCCCGTGGTTCGCTGGAGAAAGGCCACCTGTCGCCACTGCTCGGCTTGTGGTGGGTGCATGGGTTGTTCTTGGTGATCGGCCTGGGGCTGCTGTATTGGGAACCGTTGCGTTTGAAGCTGGCGAGTCGCCGCCACCTGAAGGAGATGGCTCGTGGTTAAGCTCGACCGCTACATTGGCAGCACGGTATTCCTGGCGATCCTGGCGGTGCTCGGGATTATTCTGGGCCTGGCCTCGTTGTTTGCCTTTATCGACGAGATGGGCAATGTCAGCGACACCTACACATGGGGCGATATCCTCGGTTTTGTCGCGTTGACGGCGCCTCGTCGGGTCTACGACATGTTGCCGATGGCCGGCCTGATCGGTTGCCTGATTGGCCTGGGCAGCCTGGCAAGCAACAGCGAGCTGACCATCATGCGTGCAGCGGGTGTGTCCGTCGGGCGTATCGTCTGGGCGGTGATGAAGCCGATGTTGGTGCTGATGATCGTTGGCGTGTTGGTGGGCGAGTATGTGGCACCGGTCACCGAGAGCAAGGCCCAGGCCAATCGTGCACTGGCCCAGGGTTCGGGTGATGCCCAGAGCTCCAAGCATGGCCTGTGGCATCGCCAGGGCGATGAGTTCATCCATATCAACGCCGTGCAACCCCAAGGGCTGCTCTATGGGGTGACTCGCTATCATTTTGACGAGCAGCGGCATCTGCTGTCGTCGAGCTTCGCCAGGCAGGCCCGCTTCGACAAAGATCACTGGAACCTGACGGATGTCACCACCACCTATTTCCGGGGTGACCACACCGAGGTCATCAATACAGCGGAGGAGGTCTGGGGTGTATCCCTTAGCCCGAATCTGCTGAGTACCGTGGTGATGGTGCCCGAAGCACTGTCGATCAGCGGCCTGTGGGGTTACATCCATTACCTGTCGGAGCAGGGGCTGGCCAACGGCCGTTACTGGTTGGCGTTCTGGGTCAAGATCCTGCAGCCACTGGTCACGGGCGCGCTGGTGCTGATGGCGATCTCGTTCATCTTCGGTCCTTTGCGTTCGGTGACCTTGGGCCAGCGGGTGTTTACCGGCGTGCTGGTGGGCTTCACCTTCCGTATCGCCCAGGATCTGCTGGGGCCGTCGAGCCTGGTATTCGGCTTTTCGCCGCTGTTGGCGGTGCTGGTTCCGGCGGGAATCTGTGCCGTCGCCGGGCTCTGGCTGTTGCGTCGTGCCGGATAAGGCTGCCAACCACGTCAGGCTGGCCGAAAAAAAGCCTCTGCCGGTTAGCAGGGTTTTTTTGTGCCAGTCGCCTTGCCTGTGAGCGTGACGCCTAGGTCGCGCATCAGGTACAATTCCCGGCTATTTTTCGGCGGGCAGTCTGCCTGCAACCTTTTTGAGTGTTGACCCGTGAGTGATTTGAGTCATATCCGCAATTTCTCCATCATCGCCCACATTGACCATGGCAAGTCGACTCTGGCCGATCGCTTCATCCAGATGTGCGGCGGCCTTGCCGAGCGCGAAATGGAAGCGCAGGTGCTGGACTCCATGGACCTTGAGCGCGAGCGCGGGATCACCATCAAGGCCCACAGCGTTACCCTGTACTACAAAGCCAAAGACGGCATCACCTACCAGTTGAACTTCATCGATACCCCAGGCCACGTCGACTTCACCTACGAAGTCAGCCGTTCCTTGGCTGCCTGTGAAGGTGCATTGCTGGTGGTCGACGCCGGTCAGGGCGTCGAGGCCCAATCCGTCGCCAACTGCTATACGGCGATCGAGCAAGGCCTGGAAGTCATGCCGGTGCTGAACAAGATCGACCTGCCACAGGCCGAGCCCGAGCGGGTGAAGGAAGAAATCGAAAAAATCATCGGCATCGATGCCACCGACGCCGTCACCTGCAGCGCCAAGACCGGCCTGGGTGTCGATGAGGTACTTGAGCGCCTGGTCGCCACGATCCCCGCACCGACCGGCAATATCGAAGATCCGCTGCAAGCGTTGATCATCGACTCCTGGTTCGACAACTACCTGGGCGTGGTATCCCTGGTGCGCGTGCGCCACGGTCGCGTGAAGAAGGGCGACAAGATCCTGGTCAAGTCCACCGGCAAGATGCACTTGGTCGACAGCGTTGGCGTGTTCAATCCCAAGCACACCGCCACCGTCGACCTGAAGGCTGGCGAAGTGGGCTTTATCATCGCCGGTATCAAGGACATTCATGGTGCGCCGGTGGGGGATACCCTGACCCTGAGCACCACTCCCGATGTCGACGTGCTGCCGGGCTTCAAACGCATCCAGCCACAGGTTTACGCCGGCCTGTTCCCGGTCAGCTCCGACGATTTCGAAGACTTTCGCGAAGCCCTGCAAAAGCTCACGTTGAACGATTCCTCGCTGCAGTACACGCCGGAAAGCTCCGACGCCCTGGGCTTCGGCTTTCGTTGCGGGTTCCTCGGCATGCTGCACATGGAGATCATCCAGGAGCGCCTGGAGCGCGAGTACGACCTGGACCTGATCACCACCGCGCCGACGGTCATCTTCGAGCTCAAGCTCAAGAACGGCGAAACTATCTACGTTGACAACCCGTCCAAGCTGCCGGACCTGTCCGCCATCGAAGACATGCGCGAACCGATCGTGCGGGCCAATATCCTGGTACCGCAGGAACATCTGGGCAACGTCATTACACTGTGTGTCGAAAAACGCGGGCTCCAGCATGACATGCTGTTCCTCGGCTCGCAGGTGCAAGTCACCTATGATCTGCCGATGAACGAAGTGGTCCTGGACTTTTTCGATCGCCTCAAATCCACCAGTCGCGGCTATGCCTCGCTGGATTATCACTTCGATCGCTACCAATCAGCTAATCTGGTCAAGCTGGATGTGCTGATCAACGGTGAGAGGGTCGACGCCTTGGCGTTGATCGTGCATCGTGACAACGCGCACTACAAAGGGCGTGCGTTGACCGAAAAGATGAAAGAACTGATTCCTCGTCAGATGTTCGATGTTGCCATCCAGGCCGCCATTGGCGGGCAGATCGTGGCGCGCACAACTGTCAAGGCGCTCAGAAAGAACGTACTGGCCAAATGCTATGGTGGTGACGTTAGCCGCAAGCGCAAGCTGTTGGAAAAGCAGAAGGCCGGTAAAAAACGCATGAAGCAAGTAGGCAACGTGGAAATTCCACAGGAAGCCTTCCTTGCGGTGCTCAAGTTGGATAGTTAGGTCCTATGTCACTCAATTTCCCGCTGTTGCTGGTTATCGCCGTCGCCGTCTGCGGTTTGTTGGCGTTGCTCGATCTGGTCTTTCTGGCGCCACGTCGGCGTGCTGCGATCTCCACCTACCAGGGCAGCGTCTCGCAGCCCGAGGCCGAGGTGGTCGAGAAGCTGAACAAGGAGCCTTTGCTGGTTGAGTACGGCAAATCCTTCTTCCCGGTGCTATTCATCGTGCTGGTGTTGCGCTCGTTTCTGGTCGAACCGTTCCAGATTCCATCCGGCTCGATGAAACCGACCCTGGATGTCGGTGACTTCATCCTGGTGAACAAGTTCTCCTATGGGATCCGCTTGCCGGTGATCGACAAGAAAGTGATCCAGATGGGTGATCCCAAGCGCGGCGATGTGATGGTGTTTCGCTACCCCAGCGATCCGAATGTCAATTACATCAAGCGTGTAGTCGGGCTGCCGGGTGACGTGGTGCGTTACACCAGCGACAAGAAGTTGTTCGTCAACGGCGAGTCCGTGGCCCAGCAACTGGTGGGCAGCGAGCCCGGCATGCTCGGCAGTGCCGAAATCTACAAAGAGAAGCTGGGCGCCGCCGAACACCTGATCCGTCAAGAGATGGGCCGTTATCGCGCGCCGCCTGACCATGAGTGGAAAGTGCCTGCCGGGCACTATTTCATGATGGGCGACAACCGCGACAACTCCAACGACAGTCGCTATTGGGATGATCCCAATATTCCCAAGGAGGAACAGGGCATGGTTCCCGACGAGAATATCGTCGGCAAGGCCTTCGCGGTCTGGATGAGCTGGCCTGATCCGAAGTTCAGCCACCTGCCGAATTTCTCGCGGGTCGGCCTGATCAAGTAACCCAAGCGGCGCTGTGAATACGGCGCCGAATGCTTTTCAGGTGCTTGAACAATATGAGAGCAACGATGAAATCCGCCGCTTCCCAGAAAGGTCTGTCGTTTTTTGGCTGGTTGTTGGCGCTGGCGCTGGTTGCCTTTGTCGCCAGCACGGCATTCAAGTTGGTCCCACATTACCTCGACTACCTGTCGATGAAGAAAATCATCATGTCGGTGGAAACCGACAAGGTAGCGGGCGTCATCACCGTCAGCGACTTTTACACTCATGTTGCCCGCGGTATGCAGGTCAACAGTATTCAGGATGTGGATTTGAACAAAGCGTTAAGCGTGACGGTGGAGAACAATCGGTTCCTCGCCCATTTGAAATACGAGCAGCGTGATCCACTGATCCAAAACATCGATCTGGTGGTCAAGTTCGACCACGAATTCAGCGTGGGTAAACCGTGACCGTGTCCTTGAGCCGTCTCGAGCGTCAGCTCGGCTATACCTTCAAGGATCAGGAGCTGATGGTCCTGGCCCTGACTCATCGCAGTTTTGCCGGGCGCAACAACGAGCGCCTGGAGTTTCTCGGTGACGCAATTCTCAACTTCGTGGCCGGTGAGGCGCTGTTCGATCGCTTTCCACAGGCCCGTGAAGGCCAGTTATCGCGTTTGCGCGCACGCCTGGTAAAAGGTGAAACACTGGCGGTACTGGCCCGTGGTTTCGAATTGGGCGATTACCTGCGTCTGGGCTCCGGTGAGTTGAAGAGTGGTGGTTTTCGCCGTGAGTCGATCCTGGCCGATGCCCTGGAAGCGCTGATCGGTGCGATCTATCTCGACGCGGGCATGGACATGGCCCGCGAGCGTGTGCTCGCCTGGTTGACCTCGGAGTTCGACAGCCTGACGCTGGTGGACACCAACAAAGACCCCAAGACCCGTTTGCAGGAATTCCTGCAGTCGCGTGCCTGTGAACTGCCGCGCTACGAAGTGGTGGATATCCAGGGTGAACCGCATTGCCGGATGTTCTTCGTCGAATGCGAAATCACTCTATTGAATGAAAAAAGCCGAGGACAAGGCGTGAGCCGTCGTATTGCCGAACAGGTAGCGGCCGCTGCTGCATTGATCGCCCTGGGCGTGGAGAATGGTAATGACTGATTCAACTGCAACACGCTGCGGCTACGTCGCCATCGTTGGCCGGCCGAACGTGGGCAAATCCACGCTGCTGAACCATATTCTTGGACAAAAGCTGGCGATCACTTCGCGCAAGCCTCAAACCACCCGCCACAACATGCTCGGGATCAAGACCGAGGGCACCATCCAGGCGGTCTACGTCGACACACCAGGCATGCACAAAGGTGGCGAGAAGGCGCTGAACCGTTACATGAACAAGACAGCCTCGGCGGCGTTGAAAGACGTCGATGTGGTGATCTTTGTCGTCGACCGCACCCGCTGGACCGAAGAGGACCAGATGGTCCTGGAGCGGATCCAGTACGTCGAAGGTCCGGTGATTGTCGCGTTGAACAAGACGGACCGAATCGAAGACAAAGCCGAGTTGATGCCGCATCTGACCTGGTTGCAGGAGCAGTTGCCGAACGCGCAGATCGTGCCGATCTCCGCCCAGCAAGGGCATAACCTCGATGCCCTGGAAGGCCTGATTGCCCAGCATCTGCCGGAAAATCAGCATTTCTTCCCGGAAGACCAGATCACCGACCGTAGCAGCCGTTTCCTCGCCGCTGAGTTGGTGCGCGAGAAAATCATGCGCCAGCTAGGCGCGGAACTGCCTTACCAGATCACCGTGGAAATCGAAGAGTTCAAGCAGCAAGGCAAGACCTTGCATATCCATGCGCTGATCCTCGTGGAACGTGACGGTCAGAAGAAGATCATCATTGGTGACAAGGGCGAGCGCATCAAGCGCATCGGCACCGAGGCACGCAAGGACATGGAACTGCTGTTCGACGCCAAGATCATGCTTAACCTGTGGGTCAAGGTGAAGGGCGGCTGGTCCGACGACGAGCGAGCGCTGCGCTCGTTGGGTTATGGCGATCTGTAACACGGCACCCTGTGGCTAAGCACGCGCTCTGGTGGCGAGCGGGCAAGCCTGCTCGCCACCATCAGTTTGCCCGCCACACGTAGTATCCTTTCAGAGACATTCATACGCCGATGTCCACCCAGCCCCCTCCCGGCCAACCGGCCTACGTCCTGCACTCCCGTGCTTACCGCGAAAGCAGTGCGCTGGTGGATTTCATCACCCCACAAGGCCGGCTTCGTGCGGTACTACGCGGTGCGCGGGGCAAAGCCGGGACTCTGGCGCGACCCTTCGTGCCCCTTGAAGTCGAGTTTCGCGGTCGCGGCGAATTGAAGAACGTTGGTCGCATGGAAAGCGCAGGCGTCTCCACCTGGCTCAACGGCGAAGCACTGTTCAGCGGCCTCTACCTCAATGAACTGCTGATCCGCCTGCTGCCCGCCGAAGATCCGCACCCGGCGGTCTTCGACCATTATGCCGCGACCTTACTCGCCCTTGCCGAAGGGCGTGCGCTGGAACCGCTGTTGCGCTCGTTTGAATGGCGACTGCTGGACGATCTCGGCTACGGCTTTGCCCTGGACGTGGATATCCATGGCGAACCACTGGCGGCGGACGGTTTGTATCGCCTGCAAGTCGATGCCGGTCTTGAGCGGGTCTACCTGCTGCAACCCGGATTGTTCCAGGGCACCGAGCTGTTGGCGATGGCCGAAGCCGACTGGAGCGCGGTCGGAGCTCTGCCGGCGGCCAAGCGCCTGATGCGCCAGGCGCTGGCGGTGCATTTGGGGGGCAAGCCGCTGATTAGTCGCGAGTTGTTTCGAAAGCCCTGAGATCCCCGTGTATGCTGTGGGGCGAATCCTCAACTGTTCAGGAGCCTTCCAGTGACCACCCGCACCCGCATTCTTCTTGGCGTTAATATCGACCACGTAGCGACTTTGCGTCAGGCCCGGGGCACGCGTTACCCCGATCCGGTCAAGGCCGCGCTGGATGCCGAAGAGGCGGGGGCCGATGGGATCACCGTACACCTGCGTGAAGATCGCCGGCATATCCAGGAGCGTGATGTGCTGCTGCTCAAGGATGTGCTGCAAACCCGCATGAACTTTGAAATGGGCGTGACCGAAGAAATGATGGTGTTTGCCGAACGTATTCGTCCGGCGCATATCTGTCTGGTCCCGGAAACCCGTCAGGAACTGACGACCGAAGGCGGCCTGGATGTGGCCGGGCAGGAGGCGCGGATCAAGGCGGCGGTGGAGCGCTTGAGCAGGATTGGCAGTGAAGTCTCCTTGTTCATCGATGCCGACGAGCAGCAGATTGCCGCGTCCAAGCGGGTCGGGGCTCCGGCGATCGAATTGCACACCGGGCGTTATGCCGATGCCCAAACCCCAAGCGAGGTGGCCGAGGAGCTGAAGCGAATCGCCGATGGAGTGGCCTTTGGCGTGTCCCAGGGGTTGATCGTGAACGCCGGGCACGGCCTGCATTATCACAACGTCGAGGCAGTGGCGGCGATCCCTGGAATCAATGAATTGAACATCGGCCACGCGCTGGTGGCCCATGCGTTGTTTGTCGGTTTCAAGGGCGCGGTATCGGAAATGAAGGCGCTGATCCTGGCGGCTGCGGCCAAGGCCTGAGATCATTCCTGGCTTCTTGCCGCATGATCATGGCGAGCTTATAGCTGCGGCGATTGCTCGGTTGGTTTGGTCTTGTCGACGCCTGGCACATGCAGGGCACTTTCCGTCACCTGGCTGCCTTCCAACTGCGGTTGGGTCACCCAGGTCAGGATGTCGTAATAGCGACGGATGTTGGCGACGAAATGCACCGGCTCGCCGCCGCGGGCGTAGCCGTAGCGAGTCTTGCTGTACCACTGCTTTTGCGCCAGGCGTGGCAGCATTTTCTTCACATCCAGCCATTTGTTCGGGTTCAGACCTTCGTTTTCGGCCAGTTTGCGGGCATCGTCCAGATGACCGCCGCCGACGTTGTAGGCGGCCAAGGCAAACCAGGTGCGATCCGGCTCCTCGATTTTCTCATCGAGCAGGTCCTTCACGTAGGCCAGGTACTTGGCGCCGCCACTGATGCTTTGTTTGGCGTCCAGGCGGTTAGATACACCCATGGCCTGGGCGGTGCTCTGGGTCAGCATCATCAGGCCGCGCACGCCGGTCTTGGAAGTGACGCCCGGTTGCCATAGCGACTCCTGATAGCCGATGGCTGCGAGCAGGCGCCAGTCGATCTTTTCTTCCTTGGCCGAGGCCTGGAAGTATTTCTCGTATTTGGGCAGCCGTTGCTGCAGGTGCTGAGCGAAGGTATAGGCGCCGACATAGCCGAGGACGTCGACGTGCCCGTAATAACGGTCTTTCAAGCGTTGCAGAGTATCGTTCTTCTGTACCTTGTCGAGGTAGGCGTTGATCTCGTTGAGCAGGCTATTGTCTTCTCCCGGGGCGACCGCCCAGCGTTGGTTGCGGACGTCGCCGAGGTCGAAGGCGACCCGCACGTTGGGGAAGTAGACCTGGTTCATCGCCACTTCGTTGGAGTCCACCAGGGTCAGGTCGATCTGGCCCTCATCAACCATGCGCAATAGGTCGATCACTTCGACGGCGTCGGATTCTTCGTATTCTATTGCGGGATTTTGCTTCTTCAGTTCGGCCAACTGTTCCGCGTGGGGGCTGCCTTTCAATACTGTGATGCGTTTGCCCACCAGATTCGCGGGGGTGGTGGGGCGGGATTGGCCGTTACGGTAGATGACTTGCGGGGTGACTTCCAGATAAGGGTGGGAAAAGCGCGCCTGTTGCTTGCGTTGATCGCTGCCTACCAGGCCGGCGGCTGCCAGGACCGGGCCGTTGGGTTGGCCCAGTTGCTTGAACAGATCGTCAAAATTGTCGGCGGTTTCGATCTGGAGCTTGACCCCCAGGTCATCGGCGAAGCGCTTGACCAGCTCGTATTCGAAGCCGGTTTCGCCGTTGCGATCCTGGAAGTAGGTCGCCGGGCTGTTGCGGGTGATCACGCGCAGTACGCCATCCTCCTTTATGCGCTCAAGCGTGCTGGGTTTTTCAACACAGGCACCGAGCATCAGGAAGAGTCCGGTTGCGATGAGCCACTTGGCGCAACGCGGGCGGAAAGTCGTTTGGGAAAACATGTGCGCAGTATACGCAAAGGACCCCGGCCGCCATATCTCGACAGATGGGTGTCGGTCTGCTAGCGCAACCCGGATAGTGCTGAAGACCTCGGAAATGGGGCGTGGCGCCGGGGGAAACGGAGCAAAAATAACCGCTCCGGATGTCCTTGATGCCTATTAATAATAAGCAGGCCCACCCGGACCGACGTCTGGCGCACGGCAAACGTGCCGTTTCGGGTGTCGTGGCGGGCGGTTTAGGCTAGAATGCACGGCCTCAAAGCACACCCCCTTCCCGAGGCTGTCCCGAAGATGTTGATCCTGCGCGGTGCTCCTGCCCTTTCCGCCTTTCGCCACGGCAAACTTCTTGAGCAACTTAGCCGATGCGTTCCGGCTGTCAGTGGCTTGTATGCCGAGTTCGCCCATTTCGCCGAAGTCACCGGTGTTCTGACGGACGACGAACAGCAAGTGCTGGCCCGTCTTCTGAAATACGGCCCGAGCGTGCCGGTTCAGGAGCCTGACGGCCGTTTGTTCCTGGTGTTGCCGCGTTTTGGCACTATTTCGCCATGGTCAAGCAAGGCCAGCGACATTGCTCGCAACTGCGGCCTGGGGAAAATTCAGCGTCTGGAGCGCGGTATTGCCTTCTACGTCGCCGGCCAGTTCAGCGACGCCGAAGCCGAGCTGATCAGCGCCAACCTGCATGACCGCATGACCCAACTGGTGCTGACCAATCTGGAGCAGGCCGCCGGCCTGTTCAGCCATGCCGAGCCCAAGCCGCTGACGGCCGTGGATGTCCTCGGTGGGGGGCGTGCCGCGCTGGAAAAGGCCAACCTCGAGTTGGGCCTGGCCTTGGCCGAAGACGAAATCGATTACCTGGTGAATGCGTTCATTGGTCTCAAGCGCAATCCGCATGATATCGAACTGATGATGTTCGCCCAGGCTAACTCCGAGCACTGTCGTCATAAAATTTTCAACGCCAGTTGGGATATTGATGGCCAAAGCCAGGAAAAAAGCCTGTTTGGCATGATCAAGAACACCTACGTGATGCACAGCGAAGGTGTTCTGTCGGCCTACAAGGACAACGCCTCGGTGATCGTTGGCCATGTCGCCGGTCGCTTCTTCCCGGACCCCGAGACCCGCCAGTACGGCGCGGTGCAGGAGCCGGTGCACATCCTGATGAAAGTCGAGACCCACAACCACCCGACTGCGATTGCCCCGTTTCCGGGCGCCTCCACCGGCTCCGGTGGCGAGATTCGCGACGAAGGTGCCACCGGACGCGGCGCCAAGCCGAAAGCCGGCCTCACCGGTTTCAGCGTATCCAACCTGCGCATTCCCGGCTTTGAGCAACCTTGGGAAGTGTCTTATGGCAAGCCCGAGCGTATCGTCACCGCGCTGGACATCATGATCGAAGGCCCGCTGGGTGGCGCGGCGTTCAACAACGAGTTCGGTCGTCCGGCCCTGACCGGTTACTTCCGTACCTTCGAACAATCCATCACCACCCCGCGTGGCGAGGAAGTGCGCGGCTATCACAAGCCGATCATGCTCGCTGGCGGCATGGGTAACATCCGCGCCGAGCACGTGCAGAAAAGCGAAATCAGCGTCGGCTCCAAACTGATCGTACTCGGTGGCCCGGCGATGCTGATCGGCCTGGGCGGCGGCGCGGCGTCCTCAATGGCCACCGGCACCAGCTCGGCGGACCTGGACTTTGCTTCGGTACAACGGGAAAACCCGGAAATGGAGCGCCGTTGCCAGGAAGTGATCGACCGTTGCTGGCAGTTGGGCGACAAGAACCCCATCAGCTTTATCCATGACGTCGGCGCGGGCGGCCTGTCCAATGCCTTCCCGGAGCTGGTCAATGACGGCAACCGTGGTGGCCGTTTTGAACTGCGCAATATTCCCAACGACGAGCCTGGCATGGCCCCGCACGAAATCTGGAGCAACGAATCCCAGGAGCGTTACGTCCTGGCGGTCGATGCCGCCGATTTCGAGCGCTTCAAGGCGATCTGCGAACGCGAGCGCTGCCCGTTCGCGGTCGTCGGTGAGGCCACCGCCGAACCGCAACTGACAGTCACCGATAGCCACTTCGGCAACAGCCCGGTGGACATGCCCCTCGAAGTGCTGCTGGGCAAGGCTCCGCGCATGCACCGTTCGGCGGTTCGCGAAACCGAGCTGGGCGACGATTTCGATCCGAGCAGCCTGGCGATTGCCGACTGCATCGAGCGCGTCCTGCACCATCCAGCCGTGGCGAGCAAGAGCTTCCTGATCACCATCGGCGACCGCACCATCACCGGCCTGGTTGCCCGCGACCAGATGGTTGGGCCATGGCAGGTCCCGGTGGCTGACGTCGCCGTCACCGCCACCAGTTTCGACGTCTACACCGGTGAAGCCATGGCCATGGGCGAGCGTACCCCGCTGGCCTTGCTCAATGCCCCGGCGTCCGGTCGCATGGCGATCGGCGAGACCCTGACCAACCTATCGGCCTCGCGCATCGGCAAGATTTCCGATATCAAGCTCTCGGCCAACTGGATGTCGGCGGCCGGTCATCCGGGTGAAGATGCTCGCCTGTATGACACGGTAAAAGCGGTGGGGATGGAACTGTGCCCTGAGCTGGGCATCACCATTCCAGTGGGCAAGGACTCGATGTCCATGGCCACTCGCTGGAACGACGAAGGGGTCGACAAGAGCGTCACCTCGCCGTTGTCGCTGATCGTGACCGGCTTTGCGCCGGTGCTCGATATCCGCCAGACCCTGACGCCTGAACTGCGCATGGATAAGGGCGTTACCGACCTGATCCTGATCGACTTGGGGCGCGGCCAGAACCGCATGGGGGCATCGATTCTCGCCCAAGTGCATGGCCAGCTCGGCAAACAGGCGCCGGACGTCGATGATGCGGAAGACCTCAAGGCTTTCTTCGCTGTGATCCAGGGGCTCAACGCCGACGGTCACTTGTTGGCCTACCATGACCGTTCCGACGGTGGCCTGCTGGTTAGTGCAGTGGAAATGGCCTTCGCCGGCCACTGCGGCCTGAACCTGAACCTCGATGGCGTGGCGGAAAGTGCCGCCGAGATCGCGGCCATCCTGTTCAACGAGGAGCTGGGTGCGGTGATCCAGGTTCGCCAGGATGCGACTGCGGACGTGCTGGCGCAGTTCAGCGCCGCTGGCCTGGGCGATTGCGTGGCGGTGATCGGCCAGCCATTGAACAACGGCGAAGTCAGCATCACCTTCAACGGCGACACGGTGTTCGCCGGCGAGCGTCGTCTGCTGCAACGCCAGTGGGCGCAAACCAGTTACCGGATCCAGCGCCTGCGTGACAACGCCCACTGCGCCGACCAGGAATTCGACCTGCTGCTCGACGAGAGCAACCCTGGGCTGAGCTACAAGACGCGCTTCGACGTCAACCAGGACATCGCCGCGCCCTACATCAAGAAGGGCCTTCGCCCGCAGGTGGCGATACTGCGCGAGCAGGGTGTCAACGGCCAGGTGGAAATGGCGGCGGCGTTCGATCGTGCCGGCTTCAATGCCATTGACGTGCACATGAGCGATATCCTCGCCGGTCGTGTCGACCTGAACGCCTTCAAGGGCCTGGTCGCCTGTGGCGGCTTCTCCTACGGCGACGTCCTGGGTGCCGGTGAAGGCTGGGCTAAGTCGGCGCTGTTCAACGCCCGTGCCCGTGATGCCTTCCAGGGCTTCTTCGAGCGCAGCGACAGCTTCACCCTTGGCGTGTGCAACGGTTGCCAGATGCTGTCCAACCTGCACGAATTGATTCCGGGCAGCGAGTTCTGGCCGCACTTCGTGCGCAACCGTTCCGAGCAATTCGAGGCGCGGGTGGCGATGGTGCAGATCCAGGAGTCGAACTCGATCTTTCTGCAGGGTATGGCCGGTTCGCGCATGCCGATTGCCATCGCCCATGGCGAGGGTTATGCCGAATTCGACAGCGAAGAAGCCCTGCTGCAAGCCGACTTGTCGGGTTGCGTGGCCATGCGCTTTGTCGACAACTATGGCAAGGTCACCGAAACTTACCCGGCCAACCCGAACGGTTCGCCGCGTGGGATCACCGGACTGACCAGCCGTGACGGTCGCGTCATGATCATGATGCCGCACCCTGAGCGGGTGTTCCGCGCTGTGCAGAACTCCTGGCGTTCGCAAGACTGGAGCGAAGACGCACCCTGGTTGCGTATGTTCCGTAGCGCTCGCGTCTGGGTCGACTGAGTCGCGTCATGTACAAGCTCAGCTTTTTTGTTCCGCCAAGCCATGTGGAGCAGGTCAAGAGCGCCGTATTCGCCGCCGGTGGCGGACGGATCGGCGCCTATGACCACTGCGCCTGGCAGGTGTTGGGTCAGGGCCAATTTCGCCCGTTGGACGCCAGCCAGCCGTTTCTCGGGCAAACCGGGGTGGTCGAGCAGGTGGCGGAATGGAAGGTTGAGCTGGTCGTGGAGGATGCGCTGATCGAAACCGTGGTCACGGCCCTCAAGCACAGTCACCCTTACGAGACGCCGGCCTATGAGGTCTGTCGTCTCGCCGATTTTTGATAGCCGGATCGTTCCTTCGATCAGGGCTACGCCTTAACGGCTGCTGCACCCCCGCCTCGGAATGGAGGCGGGGAGCGTTGGCCGGACCAGCGCTCACTCACGCAAAAGTCTTCGGGAAATCGGGACGGCTGTACGACATCAGGACGATAGTGCCGAAGGTCTCTTGAGATTCAGTGCGGGGGCCAGCGCTTCGCTCATCCCGCCAGCGCGATTGCCCACCAACAGATGCCAGACGCCTTTGTCCAGTTGGCTGACACCCTGGCAGCCTAATGTCTTCAACGCCTTTTCCGACAAGCGCTGATCTTCCTCCAGCCTGACCCGTAGGCGGGTCATCGCCACGCATTCCAATTGCAGCACATTGGCCTTGCCGCCCAGTGCGGCGAGCCATTGTCGTACCTGCTGCGCGGTCAGCGGTTCCTGGGCGCTCGCCTGGTCGGCAACGGCGCGTACTGGCGACGCCGCGGTGGGCAGTGCCAGGCGAATCTCATCGGCGATACTGTCCGCCAACGGTCCGACCACCACCTGCAAGCTGCCAGCATGGCCGGGGCGCACCACAGCCATAGCGCCGAGTGCCTTGAGATCGACATCCACAGCCTTATTGCGATCCAGCAGCTCTACCCGCAACCGTGTGGTGCAGGCGCCCACCGTCACCAGGTTATCGGCCCCGCCCAGCGCCTGGATGTAAGCTAAGGCGCGCTGGTTTTCGCTGAGTGCCTTGGCCGTTACCGTGTTGCCGATGGGTTCGCGCCCTGGGGTCTTCAGGTCGAAACGACGGATGCAGAAATCGAACACGAAATAGTAGACCAGCGCATAGGCCAGCCCTACCGGCAGCACCCGCCAGCCGTTGGTGGACTTGCCCCAACCCAGTGCCATGTCAATGGCGCCACCGGAAAAGGTGAACCCCAGGTGGATGTTGAGCAGGTTGGTGATGGCCATCGAGAGTCCGGTGAGCAGCGCATGCAGCACATAGAGCAGCGGCGCGAGGAACATGAAGGCGAACTCGATGGGTTCGGTCACCCCGGTCAGGAACGAGGTCAAGGCCATCGACAGCAGGATTCCGCCCATCAGCTTGCGGCGCTCGGGTAAGGCGTTGCGATACATCGCCAGGCAGGCGGCGGGCAGGCCGAAGATCATCACCGGGAACATGCCGGTCATGAACTGGCCGGCTTTCGGGTCGCCGGCGAAGTAGCGCGCCAGGTCGCCAGTGATTATGCGACCGGTCTCCAGATCGGTGAAGCTGCCGAAGACAAACCACATCATGTTGTTGAGGATATGGTGCAATCCGGTGACGATCAGCAGGCGGTTGAAAACGCCGAAAATAAACGCGCCAATGCTGCCGCTTTCGACCAGCAACAAGCCCAGGCTGTTGATGGCGCTTTGGATCGGCGGCCAGATCAGCCCGAAGATCACCCCCAGGCCCACCGCCGAAAAGCCGGTGACGATCGGCACGAATCGCCGTCCGCCGAAGAAGGCCAGGTATTCCGGCAGCTTGATATCCTTGAAGCGGTTATACAGTGCGCCGCCGAGCAGGCCACTGATGATCCCCGCGAGCATGCCCATGTTGATGCTACTGTCGAGCACCTGGAGCGTGGAGCTCATCACCAGGTAGCCGATGGCGCCCGCCAGCCCGGCGGTGCCGCTGTTGTCGCGGGCAAAACCCACGGCGATGCCGATGGCGAAGATCAGCGCCAGATGGGTGAAAATGGTGTTGCCGGCATCGTGGATGATCGCAATATTTAGCAGGTCGGTATCACCCAGGCGCAGCAACAGGCCGGCAATCGGCAGGATGGCGATGGGCAGCATCAGTGCGCGGCCCAGGCGTTGCAGACCCTCGATAAACAACTGGTACATGGCGTGTCTCCTTATTGTTGTTATCAGCTCAGCGGCCAGTGTCGGCGGCAGCTCTCGCGGACGCTGGCGGCACTGCCGAGCTGGAGCAGCGACTGGCTGATCCGGCGACATTCGGCGGCGTCGAGACTGCGTACCCGTTCCTTGATCTCGCCGATCTGCGGCGGGCTCACGGACAGTTCACTGACGCCCAGACCGATCAGCAGTGGCGTCGCCAACGGGTCCGAGGCCAGGGCACCACAGACGCCGACGCAGCGTTGATGGCGAGCGGCGCCCGCGCAGGTCTGGGCAATCAGGCGCAGCACCGCCGGGTGCAGGGCGTCCACCCTGGCGGCCAGGCCCGCATGGTCGCGGTCCATGGCCAGGGTGTATTGCGACAGGTCGTTGGTGCCGATGGAGAGGAAGTCGGCGTGCTCTGCCAACTGTTCGGCCAGCAGGGCGGCGGATGGGACCTCGATCATCACCCCCAGCTCGGGACGCTGGCTGATGCCCAGCTCGGCGGCCAGTTCGTCGAGGCGCTGGCGGATTTGCAACAGTTCATCGACCTCGCTGATCATCGGCAGTAGGATCCGACAGCGTTGCAGCGGGCTGACTTGCAGTAGGGCACGCAGTTGCTGATCCAGCAGTTCTGGCCGGGCCTGGGCCAGGCGGATGCCACGTAGGCCGAGCACAGGGTTGGCTTCGGCGGGGAGTGGCAGGTAGTCGAGATGCTTATCGCCACCGACATCGATGGTGCGGATGATGACGGGCTTGTTGCCCATGGCATCGATCACGCCCTGGTAGGCGTTGCGCTGTTCTTGTTCATCGGGCGCGTGCTGGCGGTCGACAAACAGAAACTCGGTGCGCAGCAGGCCGACACCGTCGGCGCCGCCTTGATTGGCCTCCCTGGCTTCATGGGCCGAGGCGACATTGACCAGCACCTCGATGGACAGGCCGTCACGGGTCCGTGCCGGTGAGTGGCTGTGCACCTGTTGCTGCTGGCGCCGCAACTGATGTTGCCAGTGGGCCAGGGCGACTTCTTCGAGGCGTGTGGTATCGGGGGTCAGTTCGAGGCGTCCGTGATCGGCATCGAGTACCAGCTGCTGACCGGGAGCGATTTCCAGCAGTCGCGGGCCGAGGGCTACCAGGCAGGGCAAACCCTTGCCCCGAGCGAGGATCGCCACATGGGAAGTGGCGCCGCCTTCGGCCATGCACAGCCCGGCGATTTTCTGCTGGCTGATCAGCAGGAGGTCGGAAGGGGTCAGCTCTTGGGCGACGACAATCGAGCCTTGCGCCACTTCAGGGTGCCAGGCCTTGCCGAGCAGGGCACGCAATACCCGTTGGCGCAGGTCGCGCAAATCGTTGGCGCGTTCGGCGAGCAACGGGTTGCCCAAGTTCAACAGCACCTGGCATTGGGTTTCGATGGCCTGGCTCCAGGCATGGGTCGCCGCGCTGCCCTGTTCGATGGCCTGGCTGGCGGCATCAAGCAGGGCCGGGTCTTCGAGCAGGGCCAGGTGAGCGTTGAAGATCGCTTGTTCTTCGTGATCCTGGCGCCCGTGGGCCTGTTGCAAGGTATCGTAGATCTCGGCGCGGACCTTCTCCAGGGCGATATCCAGGGCCTGCAGTTGTTCGTCGGCGATATGCCCACGGGTATCGGGCGCCAGCTCGATGGCTTGCAGGTGTGCGAGCGGGCCGCTGACCAGTCCGGGAGCGGCGCACACGCCATGCAGCACGCCGGACTCGGCCGGTTGGCTGGAGGTGGTTGGGTGGGACGGGGCTGCGTGATGTTTGCCTTCGGCCAGCGGTGTTTGCAAGACCTGCAGCAGTGCCCGCAGGGCCGCTTCGCGATCGGTGCCACGGCAGGTGATTTCCACCTGGGCCTGTTCGGTGACGCCCAAGCCCATGATGCCGATCAGGCTGGTGAGGGAGGCAGATTTGTCTCCCAGGCACAGCCGCGCTTCACAGTTGAAACCTTGTGCGGTCTGGCGCAGCAAGGCCGCCGGACGCGCGTAGAGGCCGCCGCGATGGGCGACCCGGGCACTGCCACGGACTTCTTCGGGCATCGTGTCGGTAACCGTTGCCGGTGGAGGGGCAGTCTGGCGCGACAGGATCTGCAGTAACGGCTCACCGACCTTTACCGAGTCGAGGGGCAGGAGCCGTAGTTGATAGTGTTCGCCGTTAGTCAGCACCAGCGGGCTCACCAGGCTTGTGCAGCGTCGGGCGACCCGGTCGAGATCGAAGCGCAGCAGGGCCTGGCCGGCAGTGACCTGGGCGCCTTCCTCGATCAACAGAGTAAAACCTTCGCCTTGCAGTTCGACCGTATCCAGGCCCAGGTGCAGCAGCAGTTCGGCGCCGTTGTCGGCACGCAGGGTCAAGGCGTGCAGCGTTCGCGCGATATGCACGATCACTCCGGCACAGGGCGCATGCAGCGTGTCGTTGAGCGGATCGATGGCGATGCCTTCGCCCATGGCCCCGCTGGCGAAGACCGCATCCTCGACGCGGGTGAGGGGAAGTACGGGGCCGCTCAGCGGAGCGCCGAGGGTGATCTCATTATTGTTATGCATGGCGCTGTACTCGTCAGTGGGTACGGGTGACTTTGCTCAGGTGACGCGGTTGATCAGGATCCATGCCGCGGGCCTCGGCCAGTTGAGCGGCCATCACATAGAAGCTCTGGATCGCCAGGATCGGGTCGAGGGCCGGATGTTCGGCGCGGTCCAGGTCCAGGTCGCGTTCGGCGATATCGGACGGCGCGGCGAGCAGCACGCGGGCACCGAGTTCGCGCATGTCGGTGGCCAGCTTGAGCAGTCCGGCCTGTTCCGCGCCCCGTGGGGCGAAGACCAGCAATGGGTAACCGGTGCCGATCAGGGCCATCGGGCCGTGGCGAACTTCTGCGCTACTGAAGGCCTCGGCCTGGATCGCCGAGGTTTCCTTCAACTTCAATGCGGCTTCCTGGGCAATGGCAAAGCCGGCGCCGCGACCGATCACCATCAGCCGCTCGCTGCCGCGCAGCACCTCGATGGCCTTGCTCCAGTCCAGGGCAGCAGCCTGTCGCAGGCCGGCGGGCAAGGCCTGGCCGGCGTCGAGCAGGGCGCGATCCTGTTGCCAATGACCGAGCAGCCGGGCGCTGGCGCTGAGGGTGGCAATAAAGCTCTTGGTGGCGGCGACGCTTTGCTCGGCCCCGGCCAGCAGCGGTACGGTGTATTCACAGGCGGCCTCCAGCGGCGAGTCGAGCGCGTTGACCATGGCCACGCTCAGGGCGCCGCGCTCGCGCAGTAGGTGCAGGCTGTCGACCAGGTCGGGGCTTTGGCCTGATTGGGAAAAGGCCCATACGGCCTGCCCGCTGACCCGCAGGGGCGAATGTCGCAGGGTGACCACCGACATCGGCAGCGACGCCACCGGCACGCCAGTCTTCTGCATGGTCAGGTAGGCGAAATAACTGGCGGCGTGGTCGGAGCTACCACGGGCGACGGTCATTGCCACATGCGGCGGCTGCTGGCGCAGGCGGGCGGCGATCTCGCTCAGACCGTCGTCGAGTTGGCGCAGCTGGCGGCTGACCGCTTCATGGGAGGACAACGCCTCTTCAAGCATTCTGGAAGTCAACGGCTTCTCCTTCGACCCTTACCGAGGTCAGTGTCAGTGAGCGATCCAGGCGTACACAGTCGGCCCAGGCTCCAGGCTCCAGGCGTCCGCGTTGTGCCAGGCCGAGGTAGTCGGCGGGGAACTGCGAGAGGCGTTGCGAGGCTTCGGCGATGGACAGGCCGATCTTCACCAAGTTGCGCAAGGCCTGATCCATGGTCAGGGTGCTGCCGGCCAGGGTGCCATCGGCTAAGCGCACGCCGCCCAGGCATTTGGTTACGGTATGGCTGCCCAACCGGTACTCGCCATCCGGCATGCCGGCGGCAGCGGTCGAATCGGTCACGCAGTAGAGGCAGGGGATCGAGCGCAGGGCCACGCGCATGGCGCCTGGATGCACATGCAGCAGATCGGGGATCAGTTCGGCGTAGCGGGCATGGGCCAGGGCGGCACCGACGATGCCCGGCTCGCGGTGATGCAGCGGGCTCATGGCGTTGTACAAGTGGGTGAAACTGGTGGCTCCGGCGTCGAGGGCGGCGACGCCTTCTTCGTAGCTACCCAGGGTGTGCCCGATCTGCATGCGTATGCCACGCTGGCTGAGGGCACGGATCAACTGGGCGTGACCGGCAATTTCCGGAGCGATGGTGATCACCCTGATCGGTGCGCGGCGCAGGTATTCATCGATCTCGGCGGCGATTGCCGTGTGGGCGAAATTCGGTTGGGCGCCCAGTTTGCCGGGGTTGATGAACGGGCCTTCGAGGTGGACGCCGAGGACACGGGCGGTGCCGGGCAGGCGCTGTTCGCAGTAATGGCCGAGCTGGGTGAGGATTTCGCCGATTTCCTCGGGCGGTGCGGTCATGGTCGTGGCCAGCAACGAGGTGGTGCCGAAGCGTAGGTGGGTGCGGGCGATGGTTTCGAAAGCCTCGTCACCCTGCATGACGTCCTTGCCGCCACCGCCGTGGACATGTAAGTCGATAAAACCGGGCAGCAGGTAGGGCAGGTCGTTGTCGGCCGGATCGCAGAGGGTGCCTTCTATACGTTGCACTTTGCCCGCCTGATGGACCAGGCGGCCGCGAATCCAGCCTTGCGGGGTAAGGATATTGTCTTCGGACATGGCAGGTTCCCCTGGGCAGGCTAACGTCGCAGCTCGGCGACGAAATCGTAATAATCGTTACGGCAATAGGTGTCGGTCAGTTCGATGGGGGTGTTGTCCTCGAGGTAGCCGATACGGGTCATCAATAGCATCGCGGTGCCGGGCTCGATGCTCACCAGGGCGGCGAAGTCCGGTGAGGCATTGATCGCGCGGATATGTTGCAGGGCGCGGACCACGGGTCGACCGATGCTGTCCAGGTATTCATAGAGCGAGTCGCCGACCTGTTCCGGCTCGGGGATCAGCGCGGCGGGCAAGGTGCTCATCTCGATGGCCATGACCGTGTCGTCGGCCTTGCGCAGCCGTTTGAGGCGCGCGACCTTGTCACTGGGGGACAGGCCCAGGCGGATCAGTTCTTCGTGGCTGGGCAGGGCGATATGGCGCTCCAGCCATTGCGAGCTGGGCGCAAAACCCTTGGAGCGGAGCATTTCGCTGAAGCTCGACAGGCGTGACAGCGGTTGCTCCAGGCGCGGGGTGATAAAGGTTCCCGAACCCTGGTTACGGCGCACCAGGCCTTGTTCGAAGAGGATCTCCAGGGCCTTGCGGGCCGTTACTCGGGAGATCCCCAACTGTTCGCTCAAGTTACGTTCCGAGGGCAATGCCTGCTCGGCTTTCCATTGGCCGGCATGAATGGCGGCTTCCAGGTTGCGCGCCAGTTGCAGGTACAACGGCGTAGGCTGGGACTCGTCGGGACGCAGGGCGAGCATATTGTTCATGTAGGATTTCCGATGCGGTTGTTGGAGGTTTTTCGCTCGGGTAGTGGCACCAAACTAATACCACTTGAGTACCATGTCAATGCCACTGGTGATCTTCGAGCGCAATAAAATGCCCGGTATGACGAGCATGCCGGGCATTCTGGGTTTTGCTGGTATCAGGGTGGAGGGCGCTTCAGGGGCGAATTTCCACCAAGGTGCCGTCCTTGACCAGGCTCCACACTTCGCGCATGTCGACGTTGCGCATGCCGACGCAACCGTCGGTCCAGTCAAGGGTATGCAGCCACTGCTCCGGGTAGTCCTCGGAGTCCGGTGTGCCGTGGATCATGATCATGCTGCCGGGGTTGACGCCTTCGCGGCGGGCGCGTGCGGCATCGCTGATATTGGGATAGGAAATGTGCATCGATAGATTGAATTTGTCGCTGGTCTTACGCCAGTCGATCCAGTAGAACCCCTCCGGTGTACGGCGATCGCCTTCAACCTGTTTCTGTCCCTTGGGGTTCCTGCCCAGAGAAATCCGGTAGGTTTTCAGTGGCTTACCGTCGCTGACCAGTTGCAACTGGTGGGCGGACTTGAGGACCAGGACCTTTTCAATCATCCGACCTTGCAGCGGGTCGGCGGAAGCCTGGGTCAGCGCGGCGAAGGACAGGCAGAAAACGGCAAGCAACCAACGCATTGAAACGGTATCCCTGAAAAATGGTGGAGTGGATTATTGGGGGTCGGCTGCTTTGGGCATCATGGGCGACACGGCTTCGTTGCGCACCGGAAACCGTTGCGTGGGGCGGTCGGCGAAAAAACATTCCAAGGTACGCCTGACAGTCTTGAACGCCAGTTCGGACCAGGGGATCTGGTGTTCTTCGAACAGTCGTACTTCCAGGCTTTCGGTGCCGGCACGGAAATCCAGGTCGGCCAATTCAGCGCGGTAGAACACATGGACCTGATTGATATGCGGCACATCGATGAGCGTGTAGATGTTCAAGTTACGTACCCGCGCATAAGCTTCCTCGAAGGTTTCCCGACGCGCGGCGTCCTCGACGGTCTCGCCGTTCTCCATGAAACCGGCCGGCAGGGTCCAATAGCCCAGGCGCGGCTCGATGGCGCGTTTGCAGAGCAGCACCTGGCTGCCCCACACCGGCAGGCAGCCGGCGACGATATTGGGGTTCTGATAATGAATGGTCTGACAATGATCGCAGACAAAACGCAGGCGCGTGTCGCCCTCGGGGATGCGTTGACTGACCGGTTTACCGCACTGGCTGCAAAACTTCATGCTGGACTCTCTGGATGGCCCGTCTATCTTCGCGTGGTCGGTCGCCTGTCGGCAAGTTGTGCTTTCGCGATATGCATCGGTTGAGGGGTTGGGCGACCTGTCGGTTTGGTGCATGATGCAGGGTAAGTCAGAAATTGAGATTAGCCATGCTGGATGAGCTACTTCGACGTATAAGCGAGCATACTCCGCGCACCCTGGAAACGGATCGACGTTTTCCCGAAGCGGCGGTATTGGTGCCGATCACGCGCAGCGAAGAGCCCGAACTGGTGCTGACCCTGCGGGCCAGCGGTCTTTCGACCCATGGTGGCGAAGTCGCGTTTCCCGGTGGTCGCCGCGATCCCGAAGATCCCGATCTGGTCTTCACCGCGCTGCGTGAAGCCGAGGAGGAGATCGGTCTGGCGCCGGGCTTGGTGGAAATCGTTAGTCCGCTCAGTCCGCTGATCTCGCTGCATGGGATCAGAGTAACGCCGTATGTCGGGGTGGTTCCGGATTTTGTCGAATACCGGGCCAACGATGCCGAGATCGCCGCCGTGTTCAATGTGCCGCTGGCGTTCTTTCGCCAGGACCCACGTGAACACACCCACCGCATCGACTATCAGGGCCAGAGCTGGTACGTCCCCAGCTATCGCTATGGTGAATACAAGATTTGGGGGCTCACGGCGATCATGATCGTCGAGTTGATCAATCTGCTGTATGACGCCAAGATCAGCCTGCACAAGCCGCCCGAGCGGTTTATCAATCTATAGCGAAGCGTACAGGCCATCATCTGCATGGCGTCGTAGCCGATCCGTGAGGACTACCGTATGAAATACCGTTTGGGCGACTTTCGCGTCGAAGCCCACCCGCGGAGCTGGGTGGCCCCCAATGCCGTGCTGGTGGGCAAGGTCAAGCTGCAAGAGGGTGCCAACGTCTGGTTCAACGCGGTGTTGCGCGGTGATAACGAGTTGATCCTGATCGGTCGTAACAGTAACGTCCAGGACGGTACGGTGATGCACACCGACATGGGGTATCCGCTGACCATCGGCACTGGCGTGACCATCGGTCATAACGCCATGCTGCATGGCTGTACCGTGGGCGACTACAGCCTGATCGGCATCAACGCGGTGATTCTCAATGGTGCGAAGATCGGCAAGAACTGCATTATCGGCGCCAATTCGTTGATCGGCGAAGGCAAGGAAATTCCCGATGGTTCGCTGGTGATGGGATCGCCGGGCAAGGTGGTGCGTGAGCTGACCGAGCCGCAGAAGAAGATGCTCGAAGCCAGTGCCGCGCACTATGTGCATAATTCGCAGCGATACGCTCGCGAGCTGCGGGAAGACCTCGAATGACGCCGCTGGAGCGCCCTGTGCCCTCGCCCTGCGTCAGTATCTGTGCGTTGGATGAGCAGGATGTCTGCACCGGCTGCCAACGCACGGTCGAGGAAATCACCGGTTGGAGTCGGATGGATAACGTCGAGCGTCGCGAAGTGCTCGGGCGTTGCCACGAGCGGGCCAAGTCTAGCGGCTTGCTGTGGATGGCGAACGCCAGGGCCTGACTATCGGCACGGTGTGAAAGTGGCCCCTTGCAGCGAGCGGACTTGCCCGAATGCAGCGACCGACGGCTCTTCAGCGGCACTCGACGCCCGCTGCTCCGGCGCCCATGGAATCCGGCCTGAAACGATTGGCTCCAGTTCATGTAAAATGCCCGCCTTTAATTCCCAATAGGTGGCCGGTGATGGGGCACCTTCGATGATCTGCTTCCTTGAGGACCTGAAATGACCCGTATCGGAACTCCACTGTCGCCGACCGCGACGCGCGTATTGCTCTGTGGCTGTGGTGAGTTGGGCAAGGAAGTCGTCATCGAGTTGCAACGCCTGGGCGTCGAAGTGATCGCGGTTGACCGTTATGCCGATGCGCCGGCCATGCAGGTGGCGCATCGCAGCCATGTGATCAACATGCTTGACGGAGCGGCTCTGCGGGCGGTGATCGAAGCCGAGCAGCCGCACTTTATCGTCCCTGAAATTGAGGCCATTGCCACTGCCACCCTGGTGGAGCTGGAGGCCGAGGGCTTCACCGTGGTGCCGACCGCCCGCGCCGCGCAGTTGACCATGAACCGTGAAGGTATCCGGCGCCTGGCCGCTGAAGAACTGAAACTGCCGACCTCGCCTTACCACTTCGCCGACACCTTCGAGGCCTACAGCCAGGCCGTTGAGGATCTGGGCTTTCCGTGCGTGGTCAAGCCGGTGATGAGCTCCTCGGGCAAGGGCCAGAGCCTGCTACGTGGCGTCGATGATGTGCGCAAGGCCTGGGATTATGCCCAGGAAGGCGGGCGCGCCGGTAAAGGCCGGGTGATCGTCGAGGGCTTTATCGACTTTGACTACGAAATCACCTTGTTGACTGTGCGCCACGTCGGCGGCACCACGTTCTGTGCGCCGGTCGGCCACCGTCAGGAGCAGGGCGACTACCAGGAGTCCTGGCAGCCACAGGCGATGAGCCCGGTGGCCCTGGCCGAGTCGGAGCGAGTCGCCAAGGCGGTGACCGAAGCCTTGGGCGGGCGTGGCATGTTTGGCGTCGAGTTGTTCATCAAGGGCGACCAGGTCTGGTTCAGCGAAGTGTCGCCGCGTCCTCATGACACCGGGATGGTCACCATGATTTCCCAGGATCTGTCGCAGTTCGCGTTGCATGCTCGGGCCATTCTCGGCTTGCCGATCCCGTTGATCCGTCAGTTCGGCCCATCGGCCTCGGCGGTGATCCTGGTGCAAGGGCAGTCGAGCCGGACTGCTTTCGCCAACCTTGGCGCGGCGTTGAGCGAGCCAGATACCGCCCTGCGCCTGTTCGGCAAGCCAGAAGTCAACGGCCAGCGTCGCATGGGTGTAGCGCTGGCGCGTGATGAGTCGATCGAAGCCGCGCGGGCCAAGGCGACCCGTGCGGCGCAGGCTGTTGTGGTAGAGCTGTAGCCGTAGCGCTCTTCGCGGGCTTGCCCGCGAAGAGGCCGTCAAGACCTCACCGTCCGATCAGGCTACTTTGTTCAGATCGCTGTAGCGCGTTTCCTTCAAGCAGAAAATCGCTATCAGGCTCAACGCCGCCGCTCCCGATACATACCCGCCGACCCAGCTCAGACCGCCCATTGTCACCAGTTTCTGGGCAAAGAACGGCGCAGCCGAGGCCCCGACGATACCACCCAGGTTATAGGCCGCCGAGGCGCCGGTGTAACGCACGTGGGTAGGAAACAGCTCCGGCAGCAACGCGCCCATCGGCGCGAAGGTAATCCCCATCAGGAACAGTTCCAGGCACAGGAACAGTGCGACACCGGTGGTCGAGCCATGCCCCAGCAGTGGTTCCATGGTGAAACCGGACAGCAGTGCCAGCACACCGCCAAGAATCAGCACTGGCTTGCGTCCGAAGCGGTCGCTGGCCCAGGCCGCCAGTGGTGTGGCCGCGGCCATGAACAGCACGGCAAAACACAGCAGCCCGAGGAAGGTCTCGCGGCTATAGCCAAGGTTGGCCACGCCATAGCTCAGGGAAAATACCGCCGAAATATAGAACAGCGCGTAACACACCACCATGGCCGCCGAGCCCAGCAACACTGGCACCCAGTAGCGGCTGAACAGCTCGACCAGCGGTATCTTCACCCGCTCCTGGCGTGCCACGGCATGGGCGAAGACCGGACTTTCCTCAAGCTTGAGACGAACGTACAGGCCGACGATCACCAGCGCGGCACTGAGCAGGAACGGAATGCGCCAGCCCCAGGAGCGGAACTGCTCGTCGCTCAAGGTCATGGCGAGGATCAGGAACAGGCCGTTGGCGGCGAGAAAGCCGATCGAAGGCCCCAGTTGCGGAAACATGCCGAACCAGGCGCGCTTGCCTTCGGGGGCGTTCTCGGTTGCCAGTAGCGCGGCCCCACCCCATTCACCGCCCAGTCCCAGGCCCTGGCCGAAGCGCAGCAGGCACAGCAGAATCGGTGCCCAGGCACCGAGGGTCGCGTAACCGGGCAGCACGCCGATCAGCGTGGTGCAGATGCCCATCAGCAGCAACGAGGCGACCAGCGTCGATTTGCGCCCGATGCGATCGCCGAAGTGGCCGAACAGGATCGAGCCCAGCGGGCGGGCGAGGAACGCGATGCCGAAGGTGAGGAATGCCGAGAGCATCTGCGCGGTGCTATCGGTCTGTGGAAAAAACACCGGGCCGATCACCAGCGCTGCAGCGGTGGCATACACATAGAAATCGTAGAATTCGATGGCGGTGCCGATAAAGCTGGCGGTTGCCACTCGCGAGGTGGAGTTCAGCGGTTTGTTCGGCGTGGCATCGTCAAAGGTGCTGCTGGAGGTCATTGCGAGCTTCCCTGAAAGTCTTGCACGTAGGCATTATTAGTATGGGTACAAGACTCTATACCAGGTCGGCCTCACCGTTCACGCACTGGCGTGTTCTCGGGATACAGCAGGCCGCCTTTCGCGCCCATGCGGAGGTTGCGGGGTAGCGGTGCAGTCCGCTCCCCGTGATCGCAAGCTCGCTGGGCAATCCAACGCCAGATGGCTATCAAACTAGCTTGCTGCGATTAGAAACTCATCTGCCATTGGCCGATCAGCCCGTGATTGCGGCTGTTGCTGCCGATTTCGCCGGTATAGCCGATGCCCAGGCTGTGCCGCGCCGACAGGCCCACATCCAGCCCGGCCTCCAGCAGCAGGCTGTCGCGGTCCAGCGCGCTGCCTTCGACGTTGAATGCGCTACCGCCCATCAAGAAGGCCTGGCGAGTGTTGCTGTCGACATCGCCGTAGGTGTGTTTCCAGCCGGCGCTGAGCCGTGGCGTCAGGCTGATACCGTTCTCCAATTGGCTCAGGTGCGCCAGGCGCAGACCGAAGGTGCTGGTGAAGTTGTCCTGGGTTTGTCCGTCGACGTGCAGCGCCGCGGCACCGCCTTTTTCGTTGTAGCTGTCGCGCTGGTAGCGCTGGTAACCGAGGGTGGCGAACGGCTCGGCACTCAGGCGCCCGCTGCCCATGGCGTAACCCAGTTCGGCGAAAGCCTGCTGGCTGTTGGCATCATAGTCACCCTTGGGGCGGTCGCTAAAGCCATTGAAGGACACGGTACGTTTGCTGTCGCCCTGATGCCCGCTGTAGGCGGCGCCCAGGCGCAACGCAAGGGCGCCGCTCTGGTGCATGGCATAGAGGCCGGCGTGCCAGCTATCGACGTCGCCGTCGACGCCGGTGGTGTCCAGGTCGGTCTTCGAGTAGCCGCCCAGTACACCCACGCGCCAGTCGGAATCCAGCGCCCAATCGACACCGATCACCGTGCCCTTGGTGCGTTGGGTCAAGCCGTTGCTGCCGTGTTCGCCGTCGAGCTTGCCGTAGCTGCCGATGCCTTGCAGCCACAGGCGCCCACGGGCGTTGGGGTCATTCAGGTTGCGTGCTTGGGCAGGCACGCCAGTGGCGGCAAGTACCGGCGTGTCGGTTTGATCCAGCCCGACCAGCAGCCCCGCGCCGCCGCCCAATTGATGCATGGCCGCGAGCATGCTGCTGCCCACCTGGGCGCTGGCGCCGAGGGTGGCGCTGGTGAGGTTGGCGGTGCTGCTGCCGGCCAATTGTTCGATGGCCGCGCCAGCGGTGCCGGTGGTGGTGCTGAGCAGGGCGTTATACAGCGCATTGTTGTTGCCCAGGGTGGCCAGACTATTGGCGGCACTGGCGGCGTTGCCGGTACTGGCGAACTGGTTGAAGGCGATATCGTTGCGGGTGTAGGTCAGGCCGACCTGGTTGGCACTGTAATCGAGGGTAGGCGCGAGGAAGGCGTAGTCACTGGTGACCCTGCCAAAGGTGCCGTTGATGCTGGCGGCCTGCAGCACGGTGTAATGATTCTGCCCAGGGTAGGTATCGGAGGTGAGCGCCAGGGTCGCGCCATTCAGGTAGGCGGTGCCACCGACCTGCACGGGCGCGCTGCCGCCGTTGGCATTCACGCCATAGGCCAGGGTCGAGCCGCTGGTCATGGTCAAGTCGCGGGTAATGCTGGCGGTGCCCAGCGCGGTATTGGTTTGCAAGGTGCCTTTGACCAACAGGCTGCCGACGCTGCCACCGCCAGCATAAGTCCCGCCTTCATCGACGCTCAGGTTGCCGGCAATGCCGCCTTGGTTGATCAACTTGGCGCCGCTGAAAATCTCGCCGCCGTCGCTGAAATCACCGCTACCTGTGAGGGTCCAGGCGCCTTGTTTGACGTCCAGCCATTCGAAGTTGCGGCTTTCGCCAAAACTGCCGCCGGCCGAGTCGTCCATGCTCAGGCGGTCGTTGCCGCTGCCGCCGTCGACCAGGCCGATAAAGCGGCTGGCGTTGCGCAGGATCAGCTTGTCATCGCCGCCACCCAGGTCCAAGGCCAGGCCATTGCTGCCGCTGATGGTGCCGGCGTTGATCACCGTGTCGGCAAACTCACCGACGAACTTCACCCCAAAGCCGCCCAGGCCCTGGATGGTGCCGTGGTTTTCCAGGGTCGTGGCCGCCACACCGGGACCGTCGCTACCATCGTCTACCAGGACCGCGTTGTTGGCACCGCTGACCAGCGCGCCAATGCCATTGAATACATAGCCGCCGCCGAGGGCAATACCTTCACTGCCGTTGGCAAACCCGTTTTTGTCGACGCCGCCAGCGCCTACGCCCTGAATGATTCCGTAGTTTTCGATATGGGCGATCTTGTCGATGTCCACGCCGTCACCATCACCATCCGGTTGCAGCCCCGAGAAGGCGCCGGTGATGGTGCCATGGTTGATCACCGTGCCGTCGCCGTCGGAGCCGAAGCCTGAGCCATTGCGACCGATCACTGTGCCGTAGTTGGTCAGGGTCGCGCCCAAGTCAGTGGTGATGCCGTGGCGGCCGCCGGAAATCAGGCCGTAGTTGGTCACCGTCACACCAGTGGCCGAGTCGATATCCACACCGTCGTACTTTTCGTCGGAGGAGTGAGTGTCGCCGGTGGAAATCTCGCCATAGTTGGTGATGGTCGCGTTGCCGCCGGTTTTCATGCCGTCGCTGGCATCACCGCGAATCAGCCCGCCCGCACGGTTGATGAGGGTGGTGGTGACGTTGGCGCTGCGTATCGCATCCAGGTCCAGCGCCTGACCGGTAGCCGAGCGAATGGTGCCGCTATTGTCGATCAACAGACTGCCGCTGGCGAAATTGCTGTCGATGCGCAAGGCATCGTTGGCGCCCTGGATCACGCCGCCGACACGGTTGTAGATCGAATAATTGCGCGCAGCATTGAGGTCACCCGAACTGTCGATAGCCCGTCCGCCCGTGGAGGCGATGGTGCCGGCGTTATCGATCACCACACCCTTGGTACTGGTGCCATCTTTCAACGTCACCGCGACTTTCGTCGTGCTCAGACTGCCTGGCGCCGAAACCGTCAGTGAGTCGCTGCTGCTCAAGGTTTGTGCGGTGGCGGTCGATGTATCGATTTGCACCGTCTGGGCTTGAGCCAGTTCAACCATCCCACTGCTGGCGAGCAGGGCGAGGGTGAGCGTCAGGCGACGAGGTGAAGAGGGCATGCTGGGCGACCTTATATTAATAAGCGGGCCGACCTATATAGCAAAAGGCGATTACAAGATTATGTCGGAGAGGTTACGGAAAGGGCGCCGAAATTGACTAACGGAACTCACCCCACAAGCCACTTGAGCCTGTTGCTGTCTCGCGCCAACCCGGTGGATGGCGGCGAGTGCGCTGCTTATGGCGTGATAGGTAGGGAACTGGTATGCCAGACCAGGACGCGGCTGACGCGGTTGTCCTCGGTTTCGAGGATTTCCAGGCGATAACGACCGATCTTCAGGCAGACCGAGCTTTCCGGAATGGTCTCCAGGGCTTCGGTCACCAGGCCGTTGAGGGTCTTTGGGCCATCGCAGGGCAGGTGCCAGCCCAGGCTCTTGTTCAGTTCACGGATCGATGCGGCGCCTTCGATCACCAGGCGGCCGTCGGCTTGTGGGTGAATATGCGGGTTAGCCAGGCTGTGCTCGCTTTTGAATTCGCCGACGATCTCTTCGAGGATATCTTCCAGGGTGACAATGCCAAGGACTTCGCCGTACTCGTCGACGACCATGGCCAGGCGCCGTTGCTGTTTGTGGAAGTTCAGCAATTGCAACTGCAGCGGTGTGCTCTCGGGGACGAAATACGGTTCGTGACAGGCGCCGAGCAGGGCTTCCAGGGTCAGGCTGGCATCCGCCAGCAAATGGCCTAGCTGGCGGGTGTTGAGCACCGCCTCGACTTGGTTGATATCGCTGTGGAACACCGGCAGGCGCGTGCGCTTGTTGTTTCGCAGTTGGGTGATGATCTCGTCGATCGAGTCGTCGAGGTTGATCCCATCGACTTCACTGCGTGGTACCAGGATGTCGTTGACGGTGATGTTGTCCAGCGCGTGAATCCCGGACAGCGACGTCGACCGCTTCGAATGATCCTGCCCTGGCTCGGTGTCGAGGTCGACCGGCGGCAGGTCCTCGTCGCTCTGCCTGACCGCGCCGGTCTTGCTGATAAAGGGTCGCAACAGAAGACGGGCGGCGCCGTTGAGCAGCCAGGCCACGGGATAGAGAATTTTCAGCGGGACACCGAGCAGGGCATTACCGATGGCCAGGATGGCTTCGGGGTAGCGAGCGGCGAGGAGGCGCGGCAGGTAATCGGCCAATACCAGCAACGCTACCGTGCTGGCGAGGCAGGCCAGCCAAGGGCCGTGTTCGCCCCAGAGCAACAGCGAGAGCAGGGTGGCGATGATCACCGCGACGATACGGCACAGGGTGTTGCAGAGGATCAGGCTGTTGTGCGGGAAGCTCAGGTGCGCGGCGGACCTGTCGCCCGAGCGCGAGGCCGGACGCCGTGCCGTGAGCAACTGCTGGGCGACTTCGATAGCGGTGAACAGCGCCGACCAGAGGATCAGCAGGCCCCATAGGGCGAGCAGCGGCCCGGCGGGTAGATTGTCCATAATCTCGGCCCGTCAGATGTGGAGGATGTATTCGCGGACCAGCTTGCTGCCGAAATAGGCCAGCATCAGCAGGCAGAAGCCGGCCAGGGTCCAACGGATTGCCTTGTGTCCGCGCCAGCCGAGGTGGTTGCGGCCCCATAGCAACACGCTGAACACGACCCAGGCCAGACAGGCCAGCAGGGTCTTGTGCACCAGGTGCTGGGCGAACAGGTTTTCGACGAATAGCCAGCCGGAGATCAGCGACAGCGAAAGCAGTGTCCAGCCGCCCCAAAGGAAACCGAACAGCAGGCTTTCCATGGTTTGCAGCGGCGGGAAGTTCCTGATCAGGCCGGAAGGATGTTTGTGCTTGAGCTGGTGGTCCTGCAACAGCAGCAGCAGGGCTTGAAACACTGCGATGGTAAACATGCCATAGGCAAGGATCGACAGCAGGATATGCGCAAGAATGCCCAGTTCTTCATCAATGACCTGCACCGTGCCCGACGGCGCGAACTGTGCCAGCAGCACCGTCAGCCCGCCCAGCGGGAACAGCAGGATCAGCAGGTTCTCCACGGGGATCCGCGAGCAGGCGATCAGCGTCAGGCCGATCACGGCGACGGCGATCAGGCTGGCGGCATTGAAGAAGTCCAGGCCCAGTCCGACCGGAGTCGCCAAGTGGGTGAACAGGGCAATCGCATGGGCCAGCACGGCGAAGACGCCGAGCCCGACCAGCAGGCGCTTGTCGGCCTTGGCAGACTGGCGCAGGCGAGTGCCTTGATAGAGAGTCGCAGCGGCATATAAACAGGCGGCGGCGAGGCTGGTCAGCAAACTGGGTGACAAAGAAAGCATAAGTCCTGTGAAGCAAGCCCGAAAGGCGCTGAGTTTGGCACACAACCGCCAGTCCACGAAAGACCGTGGCGCTAGTGCCGCGCCCACAGTCTCGCTATAATCCGCGACCGGCCCACGCCGTAGGCTCGCCAGGCACGCTTTTGAACACGCCGGCTGCCTATTACCTCGGTTCTATTATTAGGGGCCTCAAAGGATCGCGCATGTTTGAAAACCTGACCGACCGTCTCTCGCAGACGCTGCGCCATGTCACTGGCAAGGCCAAGCTGACCGAAGACAATATCAAAGACACCCTGCGTGAAGTACGCATGGCGTTGCTCGAAGCCGATGTCGCCTTGCCGGTGGTGAAGGACTTCGTCAATTCGGTCAGGGAACGCGCTGTCGGCACTGAAGTGTCGCGCAGCCTGACGCCGGGTCAGGCGTTCGTGAAGATCGTCCAGGCCGAGCTCGAAAGCCTGATGGGCGCCGCCAACGAAGACCTGAACCTCAGCGCCGTGCCGCCGGCGGTCATCCTGATGGCCGGCCTGCAGGGCGCGGGCAAGACCACCACGGCGGGCAAGCTGGCGCGCTTCCTTAAGGAGCGCAAGAAGAAAAGCGTGATGGTGGTGTCGGCGGACGTATACCGCCCGGCGGCGATCAAGCAGTTGGAAACCCTGGCCAACGACATCGGCGTGACGTTCTTCCCGTCCGATATCAGCCAGAAACCGGTGGATATTGCCGAAGCGGCTATCAAGGAAGCTCGTCTCAAGTTCATTGACGTGGTTATCGTCGACACCGCCGGTCGTCTGCATATCGACGCCGAAATGATGGGCGAGATCCAGCAACTGCACGCGGCGATCAAACCGGTGGAAACCCTGTTCGTGGTCGACGCCATGACCGGCCAGGACGCCGCCAACACCGCCAAGGCCTTTGGCGATGCACTGCCGCTGACCGGCGTGATCCTGACCAAGGTCGATGGCGATGCCCGTGGCGGCGCTGCGTTGTCGGTCCGCGCCATCACCGGCAAACCGATCAAGTTCCTCGGCATGGGAGAAAAGAGCGAAGCGCTCGACCCCTTCCACCCGGACCGGATCGCCTCGCGCATCCTCGGCATGGGCGACGTGCTCAGCCTGATCGAACAGGCCGAGCAGACCCTCGACAAGGACAAGGCCGACAAACTGGCCAAGAAGCTGAAGAAGGGCAAGGGCTTCGACCTTGAAGACTTTCGCGACCAGCTACAGCAGATGAAGAACATGGGCGGTCTCGGTGGCCTGATGGACAAGCTGCCGAGCATCGGCGGCGTCAATCTCGCGCAGATGGGCAATGCCCAGGGGGCGGCGGAGAAGCAGTTCAAGCAGATGGAAGCGATCATCAACTCCATGACCCCGGCCGAACGTCGCGACCCCGAGTTGATCAGCGGTTCGCGCAAGCGGCGGATTGCCATGGGTTCCGGCACCCAGGTACAGGACATCGGTCGCTTGATCAAGCAGCATAAGCAGATGCAAAAGATGATGAAGAAATTCTCGGCCAAGGGCGGTATGGCCAAGATGATGCGCGGCATGGGCGGTATGCTGCCCGGCGGCGGCATGCCGAAAATGTAAATAATCTGCGCCGGCTGTCATGTCGGCGTTGCCTCGCACGGACGCGGGGATCTCCAGCAAACCTGCGCTATGCAGGAGCTGATCTGCCGTTTTTACTGCGGCTCTATGGCAAATCTTGATTGCATGGCGCCAGGCGCCGGAAAAAGTCATTTGCAAAAGTCCGGATATTCCTTAGAATATGCGGCCTTTCGGGCACCTATGCCCGCTGTGCATTTAGATTTGCAGCACCGACTACAGGAACGATGTTCACATGCTAACAATCCGTCTTGCCCTTGGCGGCTCCAAAAAGCGCCCGTTTTACCACCTGACCGTAACCGACAGCCGCAACGCTCGTGACGGTTCGCACAAAGAACAAGTGGGTTTCTTCAACCCGGTTGCTCGTGGTCAGGAAGTTCGTCTGTCCGTGAACCAAGAGCGCGTAGCCTACTGGCTGAGCGTTGGTGCACAACCTTCTGAGCGCGTTGCTCAGTTGCTGAAGGAATCTGCTAAGGCTGCGGCCTGAGCAATATGAACGCGGCGCCTGCTTCTACCGATGATTTGATCGTTATCGGCAAGATCTATTCTGTTCATGGCGTTCGCGGCGAAGTGAAGGTTTATTCCTTCACGGATCCGATCAAAAACCTGTTGGACTACAAAACCTGGACGCTCAAGCGCGAAGGTAGCGTGAAACAGGTAGAGCTGGTGAGTGGGCGTGGGAACGACAAGTTCTTGGTCGCGAAGCTCAAGGGTCTTGATGATCGTGAAGAAGCGCGTCTTCTGGCCGGTTATGAGATTTGCGTGCCGCGCAACCTATTCCCTGAACTGACCGACGGCGAGTACTACTGGTACCAACTGGAAGGTCTCAAGGTCATCGACACCCTCGGACAACTGTTCGGGAAGATCGATCATCTGCTCGAGACTGGCTCGAACGATGTCATGGTGGTCAAGCCTTGTCCGGGCAGCCTGGATGATCGCGAACGCCTGTTGCCCTATACGGAGCAATGCGTGTTGGCTGTCGACCTTGGCGCTGGCGAGATGAAGGTGGATTGGGATGCGGACTTCTAAGCGATGGCTGGCCTGCGCGTAGAAGTGATCAGTTTGTTTCCCGAAATGTTTTCCGCCATCAGCGACTACGGTATCACCAGTCGTGCGGTGAAACAGGGGCTCTTGCAGTTGACCTGTTGGAATCCGCGGGACTATACGACCGATCGACATCACACTGTGGATGATCGCCCATTTGGCGGTGGTCCGGGCATGGTGATGAAGATCAAACCCCTTGAAGACGCCCTGGTTCAGGCTAAGGCGGCGGCAGGGGAGGCGGCGAAGGTGATTTACCTGTCGCCTCAGGGCCGGCAACTGAATCAGTTGGCGGTGCGCGATCTGGCGAACGAGGAGGCCTTGATCCTCATTGCGGGTCGTTACGAAGGCATTGACGAGCGCTTTATAGAGGCTTATGTCGATGAAGAGTGGTCGATTGGGGACTATGTTCTTTCCGGTGGCGAGCTGCCGGCGATGGTTCTGATAGATGCGGTTACACGACTGCTGCCTGGAGCTTTAGGGCATGCGGACTCCGCGGAGGAAGATTCCTTCACGGATGGTTTGCTGGATTGCCCGCACTACACCCGTCCGGAGGTGTATGCGGATCAGCGTGTTCCCGACGTGTTGCTCAGTGGCAACCACGCACATATCCGGCGTTGGCGTCTGAAGCAGTCCCTTGGCAGGACCTCGGAACGACGCGCCGATCTTCTGGAAAGCCGCTCGCTTTCTGGAGAAGAGAAGAAGCTGCTCGAGGAATACATCCGCGAGCGGGACGATAGTTAACAACGTATCGATGGTAGATCAGACGATTTGCCTTAGGAGCACAACATGACCAACAAAATCATCCTTGCACTCGAAGCAGAGCAGATGACCAAAGAGATCCCTACCTTTGCCCCGGGCGACACCATCGTCGTTCAGGTGAAAGTGAAGGAAGGTGACCGTTCGCGTCTGCAAGCGTTCGAAGGCGTGGTAATTGCCAAGCGTAACCGTGGTGTAAACAGCGCGTTCACCGTGCGTAAAATCTCCAACGGTGTTGGCGTAGAACGTACTTTCCAGACCTACAGCCCGCAAATCGACAGCATGGCTGTCAAGCGTCGCGGTGATGTACGTAAGGCCAAGCTGTACTACCTGCGCGATCTGTCGGGTAAAGCCGCTCGCATCAAGGAAAAACTGGCTTAAGTCCAGCTTCCGATGCAGAAAAAAGCAGCCTACGGGCTGCTTTTTTGCATTCCGGGTTTTGAAAAGATCGTGACGCGCTGTCACAGTTGACCTGCTTATCGCCTTTTGCTTTTCGAGCGCTTATGCCCGCCATCGATCACCCGCTTATCGACCAGTTTCTCGACGCCCTGTGGCTGGAAAAGGGTCTGTCCGACAATACCCGGAACGCTTATCGCAGCGACCTGGCGCTGTTCAACGGCTGGTTACAGGAAAAAGGCCTGGAACTGGCGCATGCCGGTCGCGAGCTGATTCTCGACCACCTGGCCTGGCGTCTGGAGCAGGCCTACAAACCACGCTCCACGGCCCGCTTTCTTTCCGGCTTACGTGGATTTTACCGTTACCTGTTGCGCGAGAGGCTGATTGCTGTCGATCCGACCCTGCAGGTGGAAATGCCGCAGTTGGGTCGACCATTGCCCAAGTCGTTGTCGGAAGCCGACGTCGAGGCCTTGCTGAAAGCGCCGGACCTGAGCGAAGCCATCGGCCAGCGCGACCGTGCGATGCTGGAAGTGCTCTACGCCTGTGGGCTGCGGGTGACGGAGTTGATCAGCCTCACCCTGGAGCAGGTCAACCTGCGCCAGGGCGTGTTGCGGGTCATGGGCAAGGGCAGCAAGGAGCGCCTGGTGCCAATGGGCGAGGAAGCGATTGTCTGGGTTGAACGCTACATGCGCGATGCCCGTGGCGAACTGCTCGGCGGGCGGCCGAGCGACGTGCTGTTTCCCAGTCTGCGTGGCGAGCAGATGACCCGCCAGACCTTCTGGCACCGGATCAAGCACCAGGCCAAGGTCGCCGGGATCGGCAAGTCGCTGTCCCCGCACACCCTGCGCCATGCCTTTGCGACCCATCTGCTCAACCACGGCGCGGACCTGCGGGTGGTGCAGATGCTGCTGGGGCATAGCGACCTGTCGACCACGCAGATCTATACTCATGTCGCCCGTGCCCGCCTGCAGGACATGCACGCTAAACATCACCCGCGTGGCTGAAGCGGTTGCACAAGCATTGCGTGAATGGGAGCGATCATATGCTCTCAGTCGGATGGGTGGGTGATGAGGTCGACGATTTGCCTGATTGTGGTAATGGCGTTCCGGTCTTCCTGGGATGAATGCAATTTGAACTGCCATTCCACCTGCATCACGAAGCAGGTAAGGTCATCGTCAATGATCTTGAAGTCGCGAATGAAGTCGGTTTGCTCCGTCACCTGCTCTCGTTCGAGAAAACCGATGGTGTCGACAAACAGTTGGATAACCTTTTCGGTGATTTTATCTCGATTCAGTCTATTTTCCATGCCTTGCCTCGTAGGCGCACAGGCCGGGTCTGATCCGGTCGAAGACAACCAGGCCAGGCTCTAGCGTGCGCTTCCCCCTCCGGTTGGGGTGGTTTCTAGTGTTACCTGATGGGTGAAAAGCTCAATGCCATCGACTCGGCCTTGTAGTGGATATGCTGCGGTTGGCTCGCTCACAATCTAAATCCCTGTAGCGCCAATCGCTTGTAGGCAATGTCTGTAAGTGAGTCGGAATCTTCTTCAAGGCGATTCAGGGGCTGGAAATAAGCACATGAGATCGCTCATTGTCGCGAGGAAGCAGCCAGCAGCCAGCAGCCAGCAGCCACCGCCGCCACTAACGCCCTATCCGCGAGATTGACGCGCGGCTCGACAGGTCTGGCGATGAAATCGGTGATTGGGCTGATGTTTCTCAAGGCATTAGCCGGGAAACGACGGTCATGTTCATTTGAATCGAGTCGCTTGCTTCGCGAGTCAGGGTGCCCACAAAAAACATCAAACTTCACCACGCCTCGCATCGCTGGGAGTCGGTCATGCCGGCCTTATGTGATAGGCTTGACGCGTTTGCACGATGGGCGCCCGGAACTCGAAACTACACTCAGTGTTTCCCCCCTCCCATTAGTTGCCCGCCTTCAGGAGTACCCATGCGCTTGACTCATATTTTCGCCGCCGCCGCCCTGGCGTTGGTCAGCAACTTCGCCCTGGCCGATGGCGCCGCCGAACAGGCGATTCGCAAGAGCCTCGACAGCCTGCAGATGGACACTCCCGTAGAGAGCATTACCGCCAGTCCCCTGGCCGGCCTTTACGAAGTCAAGCTCAAGGGCAGCCGCGTGCTGTATGCTAGCGCCGACGGTCAGTTCGTCATGCAGGGCTACCTGTTCCAGCTCCAGGACGGCAAGCCGGTCAACCTCACCGAAAAGACCGAGCGCCTGGGCATCTCCAAGCTGATCAACGGTATTCCGGTGGCCGAGACCGTGGTCTATCCGGCCATCGGCGAGACCAAGTCGCATATCACCGTGTTCACCGACACCACCTGCCCGTACTGCCACAAGCTGCACGCTGAAGTGCCTGCGTTGAACAAGATGGGGATTGAGGTGCGTTATGTCGCCTTCCCGCGTCAGGGCCTGGGTTCGCCGGGTGACGAGCAGTTGCAGGCGGTGTGGTGTTCGAGCGACAAGAAAACCGCCATGGACCAAATGGTCGATGGCAAGGAAATCAAGGCCGCCCAGTGCGTCAACCCGGTTTCCAAACAATTCGCCCTCGGTCAGTCGATCGGGGTCAACGGTACACCGGCCATCGTCCTGGCTGATGGCAAGGTGATACCAGGCTACCAGCCGGCGGCACAAGTTGCCAAGCTGGCGCTGGCTGCCAAGTAATCCAGGCTCGTCGCGGTCGTCTTTGACGAGCATGATCCCGGGCATCCGTCCCGTGGGTCCTAAATAGCCAGCCGCTGGTGGTCCAGCGGCTGTTTTCCACGGCCGACCTCGCGTCGGCCGTTTCATGGGGAGTTCAGAGTGAAACCGGTCAAAGTAGGCATCTGTGGGTTAGGTACCGTCGGTGGTGGCACCTTCAACGTACTTCAGCGTAACGCCGAGGAAATTGCTCGTCGTGCCGGGCGTGGAATCGAAGTGGCACAAATCGCCACTCGCACGCCAAAGCCTCAGTTCCAAACGACCGGTATTGCGATTACCAACGATGTCTTCGAAGTGGTCACGAACCCTGAGATCGACATCGTCATAGAGCTGATGGGCGGCTATACCGTGGCCCGTGAGCTGGTACTCAAAGCGATCGAGAACGGCAAGCACGTGGTCACCGCAAACAAAGCGTTGATCGCGGTGTACGGCAATGAAATCTTCGCCAAGGCCCGCGAGAAAGGCGTGATCGTGGCGTTCGAAGCGGCGGTGGCCGGCGGTATCCCGGTGATCAAGGCAATCCGCGAAGGCCTGTCGGCCAATCGCATCAACTGGGTTGCCGGCATCATCAACGGCACCGGCAACTTTATCCTCACCGAAATGCGCGAGAAGGGTCGTACCTTCGAGGACGTGCTGGTCGAGGCCCAGGCTTTGGGTTATGCCGAAGCCGATCCGACCTTCGACGTTGAAGGCATCGATGCCGCGCACAAGCTGACCATCCTGGCGTCCATCGCGTTCGGTATTCCGCTGCAGTTCGACAAGGCCTACACCGAAGGCATCACTAAGCTGACCACCGCCGACGTCAACTATGCCGAGGCCCTGGGCTATCGCATCAAGCACCTGGGTGTGGCGCGCAGCACCGCCGCCGGTATCGAGTTGCGGGTCCACCCGACCCTGATCCCGGCTGATCGCCTGATCGCCAACGTCAACGGCGTGATGAACGCCGTCATGGTCAATGGCGACGCAGCCGGTTCGACTCTGTTCTACGGGGCCGGTGCCGGCATGGAACCCACCGCGTCGTCGGTCATCGCCGATCTGGTGGACGTGGTGCGGGCGATGACCTCCGACCCGGAGAATCGGGTACCGCACCTGGCTTTCCAGCCAGACTCGCTGTCGGCCCATCCGATTTTGCCCATCGAAGCCTGCGAAAGTTCCTATTATCTGCGTATCCAGGCCAAGGACCATCCAGGCGTCCTGGCCCAAGTGGCAAGCATTCTGTCGGAGCGTGGGATCAACATCGAATCGATCATGCAGAAGGAGGTCGAAGAGCATGATGGCCTGGTGCCGATGATCCTACTGACCCACCGCGTGCTGGAACAGCATATTAACGACGCTATCGCCGCGCTGGAGGCCCTGCAAGGTGTGGTTGGCCCTGTCGTGCGGATCCGCGTCGAGCACTTGAACTAAGCCGGCGCTGCCGATTGGAGAGGAATTGTTCATGCGTTACATCAGTACCCGTGGCCAGGCACCGGCCCTGAATTTCGAAGACGTGCTGCTGGCTGGCCTAGCCAGTGACGGTGGCCTGTACGTGCCGGAAAACCTGCCCCGTTTCACCCAAGAAGAAATCGCTTCCTGGGCTGGCCTGCCGTACCACGAGCTGGCGTTTCGAGTCATGCGCCCGTTCGTCACCGGGAGCATCCCGGACGCCGACTTCAAGAAAATCCTTGAGGAAACCTACAGCGTCTTTGCCCATAACGCGGTCGCGCCGCTGCGCCAGCTCAATGGCAACGAATGGGTGCTCGAGCTGTTCCACGGCCCGACCCTGGCCTTCAAGGACTTCGCTCTGCAACTGCTCGGTCGCCTGCTCGACTATGTGCTGAAAAAGCGCGGCGAGCGCGTGGTGATCGTCGGCGCCACCTCCGGCGATACCGGCTCGGCTGCCATCGAAGGCTGCAAGCACTGCGAGAATGTCGACATCTTCATCCTTCATCCGCACAACCGGGTGTCCGAGGTGCAGCGGCGGCAGATGACCACCCTGTTCGGCGACAACATTCACAACATCGCTATCGAAGGCAACTTCGATGACTGCCAGGAAATGGTCAAGAACAGCTTCGCCGACCAGAGCTTCCTCAAGGGCACGCGCCTGGTCGCGGTGAATTCGATCAACTGGGCGCGGATCATGGCCCAGATCGTCTACTACTTCCACGCGTCCCTGCAATTGGGTGGCCCAGCCCGTTCGGTGGCGTTCTCGGTGCCGACCGGTAACTTTGGCGACATTTTCGCCGGCTACCTGGCGCGCAACATGGGGCTGCCGATCAGCCAACTGATTGTCGCTACCAACCGCAACGATATCTTGCACCGTTTCATGAGCGGCAATCAGTACGTCAAGGAAACCCTGCACGCTACCTTGTCGCCGTCCATGGACATCATGGTCTCGTCGAACTTCGAACGCCTGCTGTTTGACCTGCACGGTCGCAATGGCGCGGCTATCGCAGGCCTGATGGAGACCTTCAAGCAAGGCAGCGGTTTCAGCGTCGACCAGGATCGCTGGAGCGAGGCGCGCAAGCTGTTCGACTCCCTGGCCGTGGATGACACGCAGACTTGCGAGACCATCGCCCAAGTCTTCGCCCAGACCGGCGAGGTGCTCGATCCGCATACCGCCATCGGTGTCAAGGCCGCCCGTGAGTGCCGCCGTAGCCTGGATATTCCGATGGTGATCCTGGGCACGGCGCATCCGGTCAAATTCCCTGAAGCAGTGGAGAAAGCTGGTGTAGGAAAAGATCTTGAGCTGCCGGCACATCTTTCCGATTTGTTTGAAAGAGATGAGCGTTGCACGGTCCTGGCCAACGACCTGAAAGCTGTCCAGGCCTTTGTCAGCCAGCATGGCAACCGCGGCAAGCCGCTCTGACCGACTAGAAAGGTCACACTTTAGAGCCCGCCCCTTGGCGGGCTTTATCGTTTTTGCGTGCCAAACTTGCGCCTGGTTTTTTCATGTTCCAAAAAAGGGAGCAGGTACTTCGTCATGGTGTTTCAGGGGAGATCGCTACATTCCACTCTGGTGTGGCTGCTATTGGCGCTGTTTGCAAGCCTGCCGGGCCGGTCGATGGCGGCCCAGGGCCTGCTATTTAGCCTGCCTGCATCGTTTGTCGAACTCGACCAGTTGCCCCTGAGTGCGGACGAACAACGTTGGCTGGGAGCCGATCGCACGTTGCGGGTGGGTATTTCTGTGGCCGACTACGAGCCGGTGGATATTACCAACGATCGCAATCGCTACCAGGGTATCAGCGCCGACTATGTGGGACTGATCCGGGATCGGCTCGGGGTGGCGGTGGAGGTCATCGGCTTTGCCGAGCGCGACCAGGCGGTGGAAGCGCTGCGTGACGGGCAGATCGATTTCCTCACCAGTGCCAACGGATTCGAGCGAGGAGTGCCCGAACTGGTGTTCTCCAGCGACTACATGCCCGACCGGTCGGTGATCGTCAGTCGCGATGAAACCCTCGACCTGGATGACCTCAAGGACCGTAAGGTGGTCTTGCTGGAAGGTTATGCCGACGCGCAGGTGGTGCATGCCACCTATCCCGAGAGCAAGATCATCCTCGCGCCCACCCTCTACAGTGCATTGGAGGCATTGGCCCAGGGGGAGGTCGACGCCTTTATCGGCAATGAAGTGATTGTCCGGGCCCACAAGACCATACGGCCTTACATGGGTTTGCAGATCCGTGGACAGAGTGCGCTGCCTCCCATCGGATTCGCCTTCGCCTCGCGCAAGTCGCAGCCGCTGCTCAGCGGCTTGATCCAGCGCGCGCTGGACAGTATCGACGAAGCTACCCGGCGGGAGATCCTGGCGCGCTGGACCACCGGCTTTGGCTCGGATATCACCCAGCCACGGGTGAACCTGACCCCCACGGAGCTTGCCTGGATCGACAAGCATCCACGGGTGGTGGTCGCCTCTCAGCAGTATCCGCCACATATCTACAAGGATGGCCATAACCGCTGGGTGGGTCTCAATGTCGACCTGCTGGCGCGTATCTCGCGCATGACCGGACTGCAGTTCGCCTTCGAGGAAAGTTTCTCCACGATGCAGACCATTGGCATGCTCAAGGCAGGCAAGGCCTTGATGAACGGCTCGCTGGCGGAGAGTCCCGAGCGCAAGACGTTTCTGAATTTTACCTATGCCTTCGGCGGCAGTTCCTGGGTGTTTGTCGTACCGGTCCACGACTCCCCGCTCGGCTCGTTCAAGCAACTGTCCGGGCGTGTTCTAGCGTTACCCGAAGGGCATGCGCTGCAAGCGATGATTCGCCGTGAGCACCCGGATATCGTGGTGCGCAGCGTCGGGACTCCCGAGGAAGCCAGGGCCATGGTGGAGAATGGCGAGGCCGCCGCGACCATCCAGAGTGACGCCCGGGCTTACTTGTATCCACCTGGTAGGCTGAAGGTCGGACGTAGCGTGGAAGGGCTTTGGTCGGCCGACAGTTTCTCGGTGGTCAAGACTTCTCCCGAGTTGCTCAGCATTCTTAACAAGTCGTTGGAGGCATTTCCCGTCGCGGAGCTGCGGGCGTTGCGGATCAAATGGCTCGGCGCGGTGCCCGTGGCGCCGCCGCCGTCGGTGTGGAAGCGGGTGCCACGCTGGGTCTACGGACTGACCGGAGCCCTGTTGCTGCTAGGGGGCGTCTCCCTCGCCTGGAACCGTCGCCTGAATATCCAAATTCGCCAGCGACGCCAGGCCGAGCGGGAACTCAATGATCGATTGGCCTTCCAGCGGGCGCTGCTGGACGGCATCCCCAATCCCATTTTCGTGCGTGACCTGCAGGGACGGCTGATCACCTGCAATCGCAGTTACGAGCAGAGCCTGTCGACAACACTGGAGCAGGTGCAAGGGCGGCGCGTTACCGAAACCGGCCTGCTGTCGCAGGAGATCGCCCGGCAACTGCATGATGAGTTCATGCAGTTGCTGGAGGAGCAGCAACCCGTCTTCAAGGATCTGCGGCTTGAGTTTCTCAATGGCAGTATCGATGTCTATCAATGGATGGTGCCCTTCTACTCGGCCGGAGCACAGTTGCAGGGGCTGTTGGGCGGATGGATCGATATTACCGAAAGAAAACGACTCGAGGCACAACTGACGGAGGCCCGTCGGCAGGCCGAGCAGGCCAGCCAGGCCAAGAGTGCCTTCCTGGCAACCATGAGTCATGAAATTCGCACGCCCATGGGCGCAATCATCGGCTTGCTCGAAGTGGAGCGTGAGCAGGCGCGGGCCAGGGGAGAGGCATTCTCGCCGGGTTTACAGGTAGCCTATCAATCGGCGCGGGATCTGACGGTGCTGATCGGAGACAGCCTCGACCTGGCAAAAATAGAGGCCGGACGCATGTGTCTGGACCTGCAACCCACCGATTTGAAGCATTTCCTCGAAGGCGTCGTGCGCTTGTTCGAGGCCCAGGCGAGAGAAAAGGGGATCGAGCTGAGCCTGGAGATCGACGCCTTGTTCGTGGACGACCATCGGCTCGACCCGCTGCGCTTGCGCCAAGTACTGCACAACCTGATCGGTAATGCCCTGAAGTTTACGCACGAGGGGTTCGTTCGCGTTCGAGTTGTCCAGCTTTCGCAGTTGGCGGAAATCGACCGTCTCTGTATCGCTATCGAAGACAGTGGCAAGGGTATCGGCCCGGAGCAACAGGAGAGGCTGTTCACACCCTTCGCGCAGGTCCGCGACGAAACCGCTGAGCAATATCGCGGAACGGGCCTGGGCTTGAGTATCTGCAAGCAACTGGTGGAGCTGATGGGCGGTAGCATCGAGCTGCAAAGTCATGTGGGACAAGGTACCCAGGTGCGCCTGGAGCTGCCGCTCAGGCGCGAGGCCCGCTGCTCGGCACCGGTATCGATACCGCTGAACAATGGCGGAGCCGAGCTGCCGTCCTTGAACGTCATGATCGTCGATGACCTTTCCGCCAATCGCCTAGTGTTGCATCAGCAGCTCGGCGTACTCGGTCAGCGTGTCGAATCGTTCCAGACGGCGCAAGCAGCGCTGCAGGCGTGGCAGAGTGGGCACTTCGACCTGGTGATCAGCGACTGCAATATGCCCGGCATGACAGGCTATGAATTGGCTGAGGCGCTGCGCCGGATGGAGACCGAGGAGCAGCGCCCGGCGTGCCTGATTGTCGGGTGCACGGCCAACGCCATGAGCGATGAACGTCGACGCTGCCTGCAGGCCGGCATGAACGACCTGTTGGTCAAGCCCGTTGTCCTCGCGGACCTGGCTCGCCTGCTGGCGGATATTGCGCCGAGGGAAAAATCCTTCAATATCCAGACGCTGCGCAACATGACGCTTGCCGATACCGAAGTGCTTCAGCGCATGCTGCTGGAGCTCTGGAAGAACCTGCGGGAGGAGCGTAGCGAGCTGGAAACCACGGTAAGTCGCACTGATTGGGAAGGCGTGGCGATGTCCGTGCATCGCCTCAAGGGTATTGCCTCCCTTGTCGATGCAATTGCCCTGGCACGGGCCTGTGTCGATATGGAAAGTTGCCTGCGCCTGCAGGCGACCGAGCGACTGCAACCTGATTGGCGGGTACTCAAGGCGGCGATCGATCAAGTCATCGGCGACATTGAACCGAGTCTGCAGCAAGGAGCGATATTTTAGGACTTGTCCTATGGGTAACGCTGTCTTCCCTGGTTAAGGTGGACAGCCCCATGCGGATAACGATCGCTTCAACCTGCGGAGATCATCGATGCGCGCGCTCAAGATCCTGGTTCTTGAAGACAACCCCTTTCAACTGATGGCGTTGCACCAGATGCTCAATGCCAACGGTGTCTTCGATGTGCTGACGGCTGAAAACGTCGAGAGTGCCCGTCAGTCCCTGGCCAATCGCGGACCGGTCGATATTGCCCTCTGCGATCTCTCCCTGGAGGACGGTGACGGCCTGCAACTGATCCGGCACCTGGCGCAAGCGCGCGAGGCCCAGGCTCTGATTATCCTCAGCAGTCTCGACCAGGAGGTGCGCGAGGGTGCGGCATGCGTTGCTCGGCAGCAGGGGTTGCATGTACTGGGTTGCCTGCTGAAGCCGGCATCGGCAGCGATCCTGGGTGAGTTGCTGGCGACCTACCAGCAACGCTTCGGCCGACGGCGCCCTGAGTTGCCGTTGGCTCAGGTCCATGAATTACTCTCGTTGCATGACCTTCAAGCGGGAGCCGGGTCCCAGGCCATCCGGCATTACTGCCGCGCCTACTTTCAACCCAAGGTGACGTGTGACGGCCTGGTGCACGGCGTCGAGGCGCTGGCTCGCTGGCAGCATCCAGAACAGGGCATATTGTTGCCTGCTGCCTTTATGCCAGTGCTCGAGTATGCGGGGCTCTGGCAGACCTTGGTTTGGCAGATGCTCGAACAGGCCGTCCGGTTATCGGTCGAAGTGCACCTGGGCACGGGCGAGTATTTGCCGGTGGCGGTGAATATTCCAGGGCTGATGGTCCAACAAGCGGACTTCGCCGAGCGCTTGAACGAACTATTGGGAGGTTTTCACCTGCCCGCTCAATGGCTGACGCTGGAGGTGGTCGACAACGGGGAACGCCACACCGAAGCGGCCCAGCTTGAAGGCATGTTGCGCCTACGGATGCTAGGTTGCCAACTGTCGATCGGCAATTTTGGCGTTGCCGGCGCCGGCTTGCAGAGACTGCTCGAACTGCCTTTTTCGGAGTTGAAGATCGCCCCGCAGTTAGTCACCGGCATGGCCGAGGATTCGCGCAAGCGCTCGATTGTCGCGGGAATCCTGAGCATGGCCAAGGGCATGAACCTGCGGGTGGTGATCACTGGGATCGAAACCGATCAAGAGTATCGATTGATTCAAGAATTGGGCGATCTGCTTGTCCAAGGGCGATTCATTGCCGCGCCCATGAGCCGTGTCGAGCTGCTGCCGTGGTTGAGCATCGCCGGTCGCGTGAGTGTCGCGGAGCATGAACAACAACCTGGCTGACGATGATCAGGACAGCCCGTGTTCCTGCAGGTAGAGAAACAAGGCGGCATCATTGGACAGGCCGAGCTTGCGCATGGCACTGACTTTTTGGGCGCTGACGGTCTGTTTGCTGCGACACAGCCGGGCCGCAATCTCGCCCACCGTTCGACCTGCCGCCAGCAGGCGGGTGACTTCCAGTTCCCGCGGTGAAAGCTGCTCCTGATCGCCCAGTCGAAGCGTGGCGGTTTCCCCAGCCTGCGCCAGGGTCTGACGTACCGATTGGGCGAGGAACGTCTTGCGTTGTCGCACATGACCGATCGCCAAAGGCAACTCGGCCGCCAGGCTGGCCTTGCTCAACAACCCCAGGACCCCCAGGTCCAGGATGTAGCGGAACAGACCGGCATTGTTGAGCATGGTGACTACCAGGATCAGTGGGGCCGGGTAGTGCCGGACCAGAGTCTCGATCATTCGCAGACCGTCGTTCTGATCCGCCGTCGGCATCATGAAGTCGGTGATCAGCATGTCGCACGGGCACTGGTCCAGCAGGTCGAAGAGTGCCTGCGGGGTGCTGGCTTCACCGACCACGCTCAAGCCTGGATCGCGCTCCAGTACGGCCCGCATGCCAATCAGGAAAATCGGGTGATCATCCGCCAGGACAATCCGTAGCGGCGTGCGTGCGGATGAATTCAAGATGGGTCTCCAGTAAGCGCGATGATGATGCGCACGAAAGCAGAGCAACAAACCAGATGCCTGGGCTCATGTCTGTGAGCGAAGTCGACGCAACCTGTAGTAAAAGACTGAAAGGTTAGTGGCCTGAGAGCTTGAGCTAACCAACTAACCGTACAGGCCACTTGTGAGCTGATTCTAGCCAGTGGCGGCCCTGGCCGTTTTTTTTCTGTCATCTTTCTCGTTCATCCTCGATAGACGTCGATTAGCTCGTAAGGCCCTGCCGGGGCCAACGAACTTTCCTCTCTGACTGGCGGTCATTGACTCCAGGCACCTTTGTTTTCGACTTTGCGGTTTTTGACTACTGAGTGATGATCGAGATGGAAAGTATCAGCTTGTTGCTCAATGAGGCATTGAGTCCGTATGCCGTTACCCTAACGCCATCAGGTGGACATGGGGAGTGCGTGGTGAGTGTGAAAGGCGTCACTGGCCTGATTCTGCTGGAGCGTAGGGTCAATCAGGCGCAACTGACGGACAAGCGTCTGCTGACGGACGTGGTCGATGGTTTGCATCGTGATCTGCGAATCGTCGAGGGGCGCCTGGAGCCCTGTATGCTTGCCGCCTGGCGCAACGCCACCGAACACCGAATGTTCCGAGCCGCCAGCCGATAGAGATTTTTTTGAACCTTCCCTTCCAGGGGCGTGTCATATCCAGAACGGCAAGAGCAGGCATTGTGCTCCGATACTTGTGGCTTGCCGTACTGGTCTTTGTAGGCCACGTTTAACCCCGAGTCGTCTCCCCACTTCTCGGGGTTTCTTTTTGCCTGGAATTTGTCACTGTTCATCGGGGGCGAGGAAAAATTCCTTGGCGTTTTCCCGGTATTTGTCCTGCTTAGGCCCGGGGGGTTAAATGGCACCACTTTCGCGTAGTCGGGCAATTTGTGCCTTGTCATAACCGAGGCTGCCAAGCACCTCGCCGTTGTGTTCGCCCAACTGTGGGCCGACCCATTCGCTGGAGCCCGGTGTTTCTGAGAGTTTTGGCACGATGCCGGGCATTTTGAAGTCCTTGCCGTCAGGCAGCTTGGCTTGCAAGAACATCTCGCGAGCGAGGAATTGCGGATCGCTGAACATGTCTTCGGCGCTGTAGATGCGACTGGCGGGAACCTCGGCTTCATTCAGGGTGGCGATCACCGTATCCAGGGGCAATGAGTTGACCCAGCGCTCGATCACTCCATAGATCTCGTCACGCCGGCTGTCGCGTCCGTCGTTACTGGCCAACAGCGGGTCGTTCGCCAGGTCCTCATGGCCGATGGCCCGCATCAAGCGCTTGAAGATCGCATCGCCATTGGCGCCGATCTGCACGTGTCGACCATCGGCTGTGGTGTGGATCGACGAAGGGGTGATGCCGGGCATGATATTGCCGGTGCGTTCGCGGATGAAACCGAACACATCGAACTCCGGCACCATGCTTTCCATCATCGCGAAGATGGCTTCATATAGCGCGACATCCACCACCTGCCCCTGACCGCCATTGACCTCGCGATGACGCAGTGCCATCAGGGCGCCAATCACGCCCCACAGTGCGGCAATCGAATCGCCGATGGAAATCCCGGTACGCACTGGCGGACGGTCTTCGAAACCGGTGATATAGCGCAACCCGCCCATGGACTCGCCCACCGCGCCAAACCCCGGCTGGTCCTTCATCGGTCCGCTCTGGCCGAATCCGGACAGGCGCACCATGACCAGCTTTGGGTTCAGCGCCTGCAGGGTTTCCCAGCCCAGTCCGAGTTTTTCCAGGACGCCGGGGCGAAAGTTCTCGATGAGGATGTCGGCGTCGCCGAGCAACTGCTTGAGAATCGCCAGGCCGTCCGGGTTTTTCAGGTTCAGCGTCAGGGATTTCTTGTTACGGGCTTGGACAAACCACCACAGCGATGTGCCTTCGTACAGCTTGCGCCATTTGCGCAGCGGGTCGCCGCCGTCCGGCGATTCGACCTTGATCACCTCGGCCCCGAATTCGGCGCAGATCCGCGAGGCGAAAGGGCCGGCGATCAGGGTTCCGAGTTCGATGACTTTCAGGCCGGAGAGGGGTTTGGCGGTGAGCGGCATGGGCGATCCTGTAGGACAAGGCGAGGGCGGTAGAGCTTTTTAACATGACGCGAACCATCTTCATAACCATCGGCAGTCGTGGATTGGCCTGCGTATCGGTTAGACTTGGCGCCTTTCCTCGTCTCTAGAAGTCCCGTTCATGGCCCAGCCGTCCACGACCTACAAGTTCGAACTCAACCTCACCGACCTGGATCGCAGCGTCTACGAAAGCGTCAAGCAGACCATTGCCCGCCATCCTTCGGAAACCGAAGAGCGAATGACCGTGCGTTTGCTGGCTTATGCACTCTGGTACAACGAACTGCTGGCTTTTGGTCGTGGCCTGTCGGAAGTAGACGAACCGGCGCTATGGGAAAAAAGCCTGGATGATCGCGTCCTGCACTGGATCGAAGTGGGTCAGCCAGATGCCGACCGCCTGACCTGGTGCTCGCGTCGTACCGAGCGCACTAGCCTGCTGGCCTACGGCAGCCTGCGGGTCTGGGAAACCAAGGTGATCCCGGCGGTCAAGAACCTGAAAAACGTCAATATCGCCGCGGTTCCGCAGGAAGTCCTGGAGACCCTCGCCAAGGACATGCCACGCGTTATCAAGTGGGACGTGATGATCAGCGAAGGCACGATCTTCGTCACCGACGATCGTGGTCAGCATGAAGTCCAGCTCGAATGGCTGATGGGCGAGCGCGGTTAACCACGGTTCCGCCGTTTCAACTCCTGTGTATTGAAGAGAAAACCCACCAACGCCATGCGTATCGAACCCCGTCCACTGCCCGCCACCTTGCCTTTTCTCGGCGACCTGCCGCCGCTGCTGACCCGCTTGTACGCGGCGCGGGGGGTCGAATCGGCTGCAGAGCTGGATAAAAGCCTGGCGCGCTTGATTCCCTTCCAGCAACTCAAGGGGATCGACGCTGCGGTGGACCTGTTGGTGGTGGCGCTGGAGCAGCGCCAGCGGATCCTGATTGTCGGCGACTTCGACGCCGATGGTGCGACCGCCAGTACCGTGGGGCTGTTGGGTCTGCGCCTGCTGGGGGCGGCGCATGTCGATTACCTGGTGCCGAATCGTTTCGAGTACGGCTACGGCCTGACCCCGGAAATCGTTGCTGTGGCGTTGCAGCGTGAGCCGCAATTGCTGATCACCGTCGACAACGGCATCTCCAGTATCGAAGGTGTACTGGCGGCCAAGGCGGCTGGCCTGAAGGTGTTGGTTACCGATCACCACTTGCCGGGTAACGAACTGCCGGTGGCCGATGCCATCGTCAACCCGAATCAGCCGGGCTGCGAGTTTCCGAGCAAGGCGCTGGCCGGGGTCGGCGTGATCTTTTATGTGTTGATGGCCCTGCGTGCGCGCTTGCGCGGCCTGGGCCGGTATGAACATCAGCCGCAACCGAATATCGGCGAACTGCTCGACCTGGTGGCGTTGGGCAGCGTGGCCGATGTGGTGCCGCTGGATGCCAACAATCGAATTCTGGTACATCAGGGCCTGGAGCGCATCCGCGCCGGGCGCGCCCGACCGGGGCTGAAGGCAATTCTCGAAGTGGCCAAACGCGATCACTCGCGGCTGACCTCAAGCGACCTGGGGTTTATCCTCGGGCCGCGCCTGAACGCGGCGGGTCGCCTGGACGACATGAGCCTGGGCATTGAATGCCTGCTCTGCGAAGACCCGGCATTGGCCCAGGAAATGGCCACCCAGCTGGATGAAATGAACAAGGACCGTAAGTCCATCGAGCAGGGCATGCAACGCGAAGCCCTGGCCCAGCTCAAGGATTTGCCGGTGGAGTCAATGCCGTTCGGCCTGTGTCTGTTCGATCCGGACTGGCACCAAGGGGTGATCGGTATTCTTGCCTCACGGATGAAAGAGCGTTATCACCGCCCGACCATCGCCTTCGCCGATGCTGGCGACGGCATGCTCAAGGGCTCCGGTCGTTCGGTCGCCGGGTTCCATATTCGCGATGCCTTGAGCGTGGTCGCGGCGCGGCACCCGGACTTGATGGGCAAGTACGGTGGCCATGCCATGGCCGCCGGCCTGAGTCTGCCCCAGGAAAATTTTCCGTTGTTTGCCCAAGCCTTCGATGCCGAAGTACGCCGTCAGCTCAATGAAGATGACCTGACCGGACGCTTGCAGACCGACGGCACCCTGGCCCTGGAAGAGTTCAACCTGGAATTGGCCCGGGCACTACGCAACGCCGGCCCCTGGGGCCAGCACTTCCCCGAGCCGTTGTTCCACGGGGTGTTTCAACTGGTGGAAAAGCGCATCGTCGGCGAGCGGCATCTGAAAGTGGTGCTCAAAAGCGAGTGTGGCTCGGTGAAGCTCGATGGCATTGCCTTTGGCATCGACCCGCAAATCTGGGCAAACGCACGGGTCGATTGGGTCGAGCTGGCCTACAAGCTCGATCTCAACGAGTTCCGCGGCAAAGAAAGCGTGCAACTGATGATTGCCCACATCGAACCGCGCTGAGCTTTATATCGGCTGAACCCTTCGGCGTCCTTCATTGTCGACTAGGCTCTAAGCACTGTCTGAATGGTCTTGTGACGTTATCTTCCTTATTCATCCGCCGGGGGGCGGACGGCCTATTTTTCCTGTCACGCGTCGACGTTCTCACAGAACCCTGGAGCCAGCCCACTTGATTTGAGAGGTGCCCCATGAGTCTGCTGCTTGAACCCTATACCCTTCGTCAATTGACCCTGCTCAATCGCATCGCGGTCTCGCCAATGTGCCAGTACTCCAGCGTCGATGGCCTGGCCAATGACTGGCATCTGGTCCACCTTGGTAGCCGTGCGGTAGGCGGTGCCGGACTGATTTTTACCGAAGCCACGGCAGTGACCGCCGATGGCCGTATCACCGCCCAGGATCTGGGCCTGTGGAATGACGAACAGATCGAACCCCTGCAACGCATCACCCGGTTTATCGCGGCCCAGGGTGCCGTCGCCGGGATCCAACTGGCCCATGCCGGACGCAAAGCCAGCACCCATCGACCCTGGCTGGGCAAGCCTGGCAGCGTCAAGCCGGAGGAGGGCGGCTGGATCCCGGTCGGGCCCTCGCCCATTGCCTTCGACCCGCAGCACACGGCCCCGGCACAGCTGGATGAAGGGCAGATCGCCGAGGTGATCGAGGCGTTTGTCGCGGCCGCCCGACGCGCCCTGGTCGCCGGTTTCAAGGTGGTCGAGGTGCATGCCGCCCACGGTTATCTGCTGCACCAGTTTCTCTCACCCTTGAGCAATCAGCGCCGTGACCAGTACGGCGGCTCGTTCGATAACCGTATTCGCCTGGTCCTGCAGGTCACAGAAGCGGTGCGGGCGGTCTGGCCCGAGGAGTTGCCGTTGTTCGTGCGTGTCTCGGCCACCGACTGGGTGGAAGACGGCTGGAACCCGGACGAAACCGTGGAGCTGGCACGGCGTCTGAAAGACCTTGGCGTCGACCTGATCGACGTGTCTTCGGGCGGTACCGCCGCCAACGCGGAAATCCCCACGGGGCCCGGTTACCAGACTCGTTTCGCCGAGCGCGTGCGTAAGGAGTCCGGGATTGCCACCGGCACCGTCGGGCTGATCACCGAGCCGGCCCAGGCCGAGCATATCCTGCGCACCTGCCAGGCCGACATCATCCTGCTCGCCCGTGAGTTGCTACGCGATCCGTATTGGCCGCTGCATGCCGACGATGACTTGGGTGGGCACAAGGCCACCTGGCCGGCGCAGTACCAGCGCGCTACCCATCGCGACCAACCGATCCATGAGGCGGATCTGCGCGAGTGAGCGATTGACCTGACTTGTGTGAAAACACCGAGACCCGTCGACCAGGCGGGTTTTCTGTATGTTGAGTGATTTCCTTCTGTAAATTCCGAAATGATCTTAGCTTAATGCAGATTCTTCCTACCCTTATGCTAAGTCTGAGACGACCTGTCCAGGCGTTCCTGTGCAGTCACAGAAGGAAGTCACCCATGTCAAAGGAACGAGGCATTCTTGGGTTCATGCTGTTTCTCTGGACATTCAGGGCGCCACCCCCGCATCGGGTGTGCAAGCTCAGCGATGAAGAGCGGCAATTGGTGGAGCATTACCGGAGTTTGTCGGCGGAAGATCGTAATGCCCTGCGCTGCCTCTTGAATGCGATGGAGAGTGTTTCGCGGTTTTGAGCCGTTTGATCTTGATTGACGAATCAGTGGCGCTTGTTCTTCCATCGGCCGGACCGGGCCATGACGGCCCGGTCCGGTAGTTTTGTGAGGGATCCGTCATCAGTGCTTGAACATCACATGGCGCACGGTGGTGTAGTCCTCCAGGCCGTACATGGACATGTCCTTGCCATAGCCGGACAGCTTCTGACCGCCATGGGGCATCTCGTTGACCAGCATAAAGTGAGTGTTGACCCAGGTGCAGCCGTACTGCAAGCGAGCCGCCAGGCGGTGGGCGCGACCGACATCGGCGGTCCACACCGAGGATGCCAGGCCATAGTCCGAGTCATTGGCCCAGCCCAGTACCTGGGCTTCGTCGTTGAAGCGGGTGACCGAGACCACCGGGCCGAACACTTCGCGCCGCACGATCTCGTCGTCCTGTTGGGCGTCCGCCAGCACCGTGGGTTCGAAGAAGAAACCGTTGCCGTCCACGGCCTTGCCACCGGTCACCAGGCGGATATGCGACTGTGCCACGGCACGCTCGACAAAACCGGCGACACGATCACGGTGCTTGGCGGTGATTAGCGGGCCGAGTTCGGTGGTCTGATCGTCCTGCAGGCCGTACTTGATGGTACTCACCGCGGCGCCCAGTTGCTCGACGAACTGCTCGTAGATACCGGCCTGTGCGTACACGCGGCAGGCGGCGGTGCAGTCCTGGCCTGCGTTGTAGAACCCGAAGGTGCGGATACCTGCCACGGCGGCGTCGATATCGGCGTCGTCGAAGATGATCACCGGGGCCTTGCCGCCTAATTCCATATGCATGCGCTTGACGCTGTCGGCAGTACTGGAAATGATGATCGAGCCGGTGGCAATGGCGCCGGTCAGTGACACCATGCGCACTTTTGGATGGCTCACCAGCGGGCTGCCGACGGTCGGGCCGCGACCGAACACCAGGTTGAGCACGCCCGCCGGGAAGATTTGCGCCGCTAGTTCGGCCAGGCGCAACGCGGTCAGCGGGGTCTGCTCCGAAGGTTTGAGCACCACGGTGTTGCCGGCGGCCAGAGCCGGTGCAATTTTCCAGGCGGCCATCATCAGCGGGTAGTTCCACGGGGCGATGGAGGCAATTACGCCCACCGGGTCGCGGCGGATCATCGAGGTATGGCCCGGCAGGTATTCGCCGCCGGCCAAGCCGTTCATGCAGCGGCTGGCGCCGGCGAAGAAACGGAACACATCGGCAATGGCCGGGATTTCGTCGTTGAGCGCGGCGCTCAGGGGTTTGCCGCAGTTGTCCGACTCCAGCTTGGCCAGTTCCGCGCCGTGGGCCTCGATGGCATCGGCGAGCTTGAGTAGCAACAACGAGCGGTCTTTCGGCGCGGTCTGCGACCAACTGTCGAAGGCAGCATCGGCGGCGCGCACGGCGGCGTCCACCTGGGCTTCGCTGGCTTCGTTGATTTCCACCAGCACACGGCCCAGCGCGGGATTGAAGACGGCTTGGGCAGGGCCTTCGCCAGCAACGAGTTGACCATTGATCAGCAGTTTGGTTTGCATGGTTATGTCCTCATGGAGCGATCAGGTGATTCTGTGGGCAGCGAGTTTTCAGGTGTTTGAGGAAACCTTCTTATGGCAGCGAAGCTTGCCCCGAAGAGGCCCTCAAGAGCGTTAAAAGCGTTGTCGGAGCATAGGCCGGGATTCGCCATTTACCTCAGGTAGTCGGTTATGGGCCGCCGCTGCCGGCCACACTTTCACCGCCACGGGTCAAGTAGTAGGCGCCGAGAATCGGCAACATGGTAATCATCATCACCAGCAAGGCGATCACGTTGGTGACGGGTACATCTCGTGGTCGACCGAGCTGGTTGAGCAGCCAGATCGGCAAGGTGCGTTCATGCCCCGCGGTAAAGGTGGTGACAATGATCTCGTCGAACGATAGGGCGAACGCCAGCATGCCACCGGCCAGCAGCGCCGAGACCAGATTGGGCAGGACGATGTAGCGCAAGGTTTGCCAGCCATCGGCACCGAGATCCATTGAGGCTTCGATCAGGCTGTGGGAGATACGCCGCAGCCGGGCAATGACGTTGTTGTAGACAATCACTACGCAGAAGGTTGCGTGGCCGACGATGATGGTGAACATCCCTGGCTCGATCCCCAGCGTCTTGAAGGTCGCCAGCAGGGCGATCCCGGTGATGATCCCCGGCAAGGCAATCGGCAGGATCAGCATCAGCGAGATACCCTGCTTGCCGAAGAACTCCCGGCGATACCACGCGGCCGAGGCGAGGGTGCCGAGCAGCATGGCGATCAGAGTGGCGATGGCGGCGATCTTCAGCGACAGCTTGATCGCTTCCAGCACGTCTGGACGTGCGAAGGCCACGCTGAACCATTTCAAGGTGAAGCCCTGGGGCGGAAAGCTGAACGCTGCGTCCTCGGTGTTGAAGGCGTATATGAAGATGATCATGATCGGGATGTGCAGGAACAGCAACCCGCCCCACGCGGCGATACGCAGCCCCAGGGAAGCGCTCTCCCCGTGCTCTTGCGACTTAGAGTGCATCGAAGGCCCCCAGGCGTTTGACGATGGACAGGTACACGGCAATCAGCACGATCGGCGCCAGGGTGAAGGCGGCCGCCATCGGCATATTGCCGATAGCCCCCTGCTGGGCGTAGACCATGCCGCCCACGAAGTAGCCGGGTGGGCCGATCAGTCGCGGCACGATAAAGTCGCCCAGGGTCAGCGAGAAGGTGAAGATGGAGCCGGCGGCAATGCCTGGGATCGAGAGCGGCAGGATCACCTGCATAAAGGTCTGGCGTGGCTTCGCCCCGAGGTCGGCGGAGGCTTGCAGCAGAGAGGGCGGCAGGCGTTCCAAGGCCGCCTGGATTGGCAGGATCATAAACGGTAGCCAGATATAGACGAACACCATGAACCGGCCCAGGTGCGAGGTCGACAGCGTGCTGCCGCCGATCCCGGGGATGCCCAGAACCCCTTGCAGCAGCGGTTCCAGCCCAAGGTGCTGGACAAACCACTGGACCACGCCGCCCTTGGCCAGCAACAGGGTCCAGGCATAGGCCTTGACGATGTAGCTGGCCCACATCGGCAGCATCACCGCGATGTAGAAGAACGCTTTGGTCTTGCCGCTGGTGTGGCGCGCCATGTAGTAGGCGATGGGAAAGGCGATGATCGCGGCGGCGATCGAGACCGTCACCGCCATAGTCAGGGTCCGCAGGATGATGTCGAAGTTAGCCGGATTGAACAGCGCGGCGAAGTTTGCCAGGGTCGGGTCCGCAGTGACCGCCATGGTGAAATCGTCGAAGGTGTAGAACCCTTGCCAGAGCAGGGTCAGCAGCGAGCCGAGATAGATCGCGCCAAACCAGATCAGTGGCGGCACCAGCAGCAGCGTCAGGTAGAAGTTGGGGCGGCGGTAGAGCAGGTTGCAGAGCCGCCGCATCAGCGATGGGCTGGCCGTCGTGGGTGTCAGAGCCAGAGTGCTCATGTCACACCTCACTTGCCAGCACGGTCATGGCCTCCTGCGCCCAGCGCGCGGTGATGCGCTGGCCAGTCTGGTGTTGGAAGCGGGTATCCGGCCACTGGGTGTTGGCCTGGCTGATATTCAGGGTCTGGCCGTTTTCCAGTTTCAGCTCATAGCGGGTGGCGCTGCCCTGGTACTGGATATCGTGGAGTAGGCCGCTGACCTCGACTTCATGAGCCTGTGCCGGGCCTTCGGCGAAGCGCACGTGTTCCGGGCGGATCGAGAAGGGCAGGTCGCTGCCGCTCAACTGCCTGGCCAACTCGCCGCGAATCACGTTGGAGGTGCCGACGAATTCGGCGACGAAGGCGGTGGCCGGTTTCATGTAGAGATCGCGCGGTGTGTCGACCTGTTCGATGCGACCCTTATTGAACACCGCTACGCGGTCGGACATCGACAGCGCTTCGGTCTGGTCGTGGGTAACGAAGATAAACGTGATGCCCAACTGTCGTTGCAGTTTTTTCAGTTCGCCCTGCATCTGCTCGCGCAGCTTGAGATCCAGCGCGCCCAGGGGTTCATCGAGCAGCAGCACCCGTGGGCGATTGACCAGGGCTCGGGCCAGAGCCACGCGTTGGCGCTGGCCGCCGGACAGTTGCACCGGTTTGCGATCGCCGTAGCCTGCGAGGGCGACCATGTCCAGGGATTCCTCGGCGCGCTTCAGGCGTTCGCGCTTGCCGACGCCTTTGACTTTCAGGCCGTAGGCGACGTTGTCGCGCACGTTCATGTGAGGGAACAGCGCATAATCCTGGAACACGGTGTTCACGTCACGCTGGTACGGAGGCTGCCCGGCGGCTTCTTCGCCGTGGAGGCGAATCGAGCCGGCGCTGGGTTGTTCGAAGCCGGCAATCAGGCGCAGGCAGGTGGTCTTGCCCGAGCCGGAGGGGCCGAGCATGGAAAAGAATTCGCCGTCCTGAATGTCGATGGAAACCCGGTCAACGGCTTTTACTTCGCCGAATTGACGGGAAACATCAGTGAATTGGACTGCTGGCGTCATCATGCGGTGCTCCAAAAAAGTCTGTGTGGCGAGGGGACCTGTCCTGGACTTCTGGAAAGTCTGAATTGAATAACGATAGGGCCTATGTGGCGGGGGCGCCCCGCGCCCTGTCCGGCACAGCGCAATCTCTGATTTCAGCGCCGCCGCGCAGCCCGGCGCGAACCCGCCTGCTCGCCACGGGCGCGAGCGGCGTCACCGGCCTTAGCGACCGCCCATGATCGCAATATAGTCCTGGGTCCAGCGGCTGTAGGGGACAAACTGGCCACCCTGGGCCTGCGGGGTTTTCCAGAAGGCAATCTTGTCGAAGGAGTCGAAACCGTTGGTCTTGCAGCCTTCGGCGCCGAGTAGTTCGCTTCCCTTGCACGCCGCCGGAACGGCCGGCAGCGAACCGAACCATGCCGCTACGTCACCCTGGACCTTGGGCTGCAGCGACCAGTCCATCCATTTGTAGGCGCAGTTGGGGTGTTTGGCATCGGCGTGCAACATGGTGGTGTCGGCCCAACCGGTGACGCCCTCCTTTGGAATGGTCGAGGCCACGGGTTGTTTGTCGGCTTGCAGGCCATTGACCATGTAGCCCCAGGAGCTGGAGGCGGCGAGGCCTTCGTTCTTGAAGTCACTCATTTGCACGGTCGCATCGTGCCAATAGCGGTGCACCAGCGGTTGTTGGGCGCGCAACAATTCGAGGACCGCCTGGTATTGGGTCTCGGTTAATTCATAGGGGCTCTGGATTCCCAGCTCCGGCTTGGCGGACTTGAGATACAGCGCCGCGTCGGCGATATAGATCGGGCCGTCATAGGCTTGCACGCGCCCCTTGTTCGGCTTGCCGTCCGGCAGGTTCTGCGCGTCGAAGATCACCGCCCAACTGGTTGGCGCCTGCTTGAACACGTGAGTGTTGTACATCAGCACATTCGGGCCCCACTGGTAAGGGGTGCCGTAGGTCTGTTTGTCGACCACGTACCACGGGGCATTCTTGAGGCGCGAATCGAGGTTCTTCCAGTTCGGGATCAACTCGGGGTTGATCGGCTGCACCCGTTTGCCGGCGATCAAGCGCAACGAGGCGTCGCCTGAAGCGGTGACCAGGTCATAGCCGCCTTTGGCCATCAGACTGACCATCTCATCGGAGGTGGCGGCGGTCTTCACGCTGACCTTGCAGCCGGTTTCCTTCTCGAAACCGGTGACCCAGTCATAAGCCTTGTCACTTTCACCACGTTCGATATAACCCGGCCAGGCGACGATATCGAGTTGGCCTTCAGCGGCGCCGACAGCTTTCAGCGGTTCGGCGGCCTGGAGGCTGACGCTGGCCAGCACGGCGGTGGTGAGTGCGCTGAGTAGCGCGGTCTTGTGCGCGAACATGGGGTTTCCCTCTCTTTTAATTAGGGCCGGGACAGTAGTCGAACAGGTGATACATGTCGGTTGTGGCTGCTTGTTTAGGCTCGGCAGGTTCATGGGTGAAATACCTTGCCGTTTTTTCCGACACGCGGTTTTTATGGATGTACGCCAGTGTAGATCTTTTTAATCGATGGCTTGATTGACGAGTCAGGATTCAGGCAACAAGCCGCGCAACATTTGGAAGCACTCTTGCCGACAACCATCTGACCGGTCGTTTTACTCTGTGGGTCCATTCGCCGTTTGCGCAGGCTACCGATGAATACCCGTGGGTTGCTCGATCAATTACTCAAGTCCGGCCAGGATCTGCTGCAGAACCGGACCGGCGACAGACAGGACAAATCCGCTGATAAAGGCGCGCTTGGCGGTCTACTCGGTGGCGGCTCAAGTGGTTTGGGCAGCCTGCTTTCCGGGGCGGGTGGCGGTGCGTTGGCGGCGGGAGCCATGGGCGTGCTGCTCGGCAACAAGAAGGCCCGCAAGTTCGGTGGCAAGGCGCTGACCTACGGTGGCCTGGCGGCGCTGGGGGTGTTGGCCTACAAGGCCTATGGCACCTGGCAGGCGCAACAGGCGAGTGCGCCTCAGGGCGAACCGCAAACTCTCGACCGCCTGCCGCCGGCGCAGGTCGAGCAGCACAGCCAGGCGATTCTCCAGGCACTGGTGGCTGCGGCCAAGGCCGATGGGCATGTCGATGCCCGCGAGCGGGAGTTGATCGAAGCCGAGTTCAGCAAGCTGGGCTGCGACCGAGAGCTGCAACAGTGGTTGCATGACGAATTGAACAAACCCCTGGACCCCGCCGATGTGGCCCAGGCTGCGGCAACGCCGGAGATAGCCGCGCAAATGTATATCGCCAGCGTGCTGCTGGTGGACCAAGAAAACTTCATGGAGAAGGCGTATCTGGACGAGTTGTCGCGACAACTGCGACTGGAACCAGGATTGAAGCTGGAGCTGGAACGGCAGGTGCGGCAGGCGTCGCTGTAAGCGGCGTTTGTAAAAATGCTGTCGGCCAGGTCTGATGCCGAAGCAGACTTTGCTCTCCACCCCGCCAAGCGGGCTGCCGGGATGGTGACAGTTGGGGTATACTCGCCGGCTTTCAAAAGTTCACCGACGAGTGCTGCCCGCCATGGAAATCAACCCGATCCTTAACAGTATCAAGGACCTGTCCGAGCGCTCCGAAACTATTCGGGGGTATCTTTGACTACGATCAAAAGCATGAGCGCCTGACCGAAGTCAATCGCGAGCTTGAAGATCCGGCTGTCTGGAACAACCCCGAATACGCCCAGAACCTGGGCCGCGAGCGCTCTGCGCTGGCCCAGATCGTCGAAACCCTGGATGAAATGTCCGCTGGCCTGGCCGATGCCCGGGACTTGCTGGAAATGGCTGCCGCGGAAGAAGACCAGGGGGCCGTCGATGACGTAGCCGCTGAAGTGGAACGTCTGCGCGAAGCCTTGGAAAAGCTGGAGTTTCGTCGCATGTTCAGCGGCGAAATGGACCAGAATCACGCCTACCTGGATATCCAGGCCGGTTCCGGCGGCACCGAAGCCCAGGACTGGGCCAACATCCTGCTGCGCATGTACCTGCGTTGGGCTGACAAGCGAGGTTTCGATGCGACCATCATGGAACTGTCCGCCGGCGAAGTGGCCGGAATCAAGGGCGCAACCGTGCATATCAAGGGCGAGTATGCCTTTGGTTGGCTGCGCACCGAGATCGGCGTACACCGTCTGGTGCGCAAGAGTCCGTTCGACTCCGGCAACCGTCGTCACACCTCGTTCTCGGCGGTATTCGTGTCGCCGGAAATCGATGACAACATCGAAATCGACATCAATCCGGCCGACCTGCGGATCGATACCTATCGTTCCTCCGGTGCCGGTGGTCAGCACGTGAACACCACTGACTCGGCGGTGCGTATCACCCACGTACCGACCAACACCGTGGTCAGTTGCCAGAACGAACGTTCCCAGCACGCGAACAAAGACACCGCGATGAAGATGTTGCGGGCACGCTTGTATGAACAAGAAGTGCAGAAGCGCAACGCCGCTTCCCAGGCCCTGGAAGACACCAAGTCGGACATCGGCTGGGGTCACCAGATCCGCTCCTACGTACTCGATGCCTCGCGGATCAAGGATCTGCGGACCAACATCGAGCGTAGCGATTGCGACAAGGTGCTGGACGGCGACATCGACGAATACCTGGTGGCCAGCCTCAAGCAAGGGCTGTAAGCCGGACCACCGGCCTGGCGGGAGGTCGCGCTGGTGCAGCGTGACCCGCCCGCGAACCCCGGCGAATGCCCGGGGCAACGAACCTGTGATGGAAAATCTGAAGACATGAGCGACCAACAACTCGACCCGCAAGCCCTGCAACAGGAAGAAAACGCCCTGATCGCCCTGCGCAAGGAAAAGCTTGTCGCCGAGCGTGCCAAGGGCAACGCCTTCCCGAACGACTTCCGCCGCGACGCCTACTGTGAAGACTTGCAGAAACAGTACGCGGACAAGACCAAGGAAGAGCTGGCAGAGGCGGCGATCCCGGTCAAGGTTGCCGGTCGCATCATGCTCAACCGTGGCTCCTTCATGGTGATCCAGGACATGTCCGGGCGCATCCAGGTCTACGTCAACCGCAAGACCTTGTCGGAAGAAACCCTGGCGGCGGTGAAAACCTGGGACCTCGGTGACATCATTGCAGCCGTTGGCACCCTGGCTCGTTCCGGCAAGGGCGACCTGTACGTTGAAATGAGCGATGTGCGCCTGTTGACCAAATCGCTGCGCCCGCTGCCGGACAAACACCATGGCCTGACCGATACCGAAACCCGCTATCGCCAGCGCTACGTCGACCTGATCGTCAACGAAGAGGTCCGCCAGACCTTCCGCGTGCGTTCGCAAGTCATCGCCCATATCCGTCACTTCATGATCAAGCGCGACTTCATGGAAGTGGAAACGCCGATGCTGCAGACCATTCCTGGCGGCGCTGCGGCCAAGCCGTTCGAAACCCACCACAACGCACTGGACATGGGCATGTACCTGCGCATCGCACCGGAGCTGTACCTCAAGCGTCTGGTGGTCGGAGGCTTCGAGCGTGTGTTCGAGATCAACCGCAACTTCCGCAACGAAGGCGTGTCGACCCGGCACAACCCTGAATTCACCATGTTGGAGTTCTACCAGGCCTACGCCGACTACGAAGACAACATGGACCTGACCGAAGAGCTGTTCCGTGAATTGGCCCAGGCTGTCTTGGGCAGCACCGATGTGCCATACGGCGATAAGGTGTTCCACTTCGGCGAGCCCTTCGCGCGTCTGTCGGTGTTCGACTCGATTCTCAAGTACAACCCGCAACTCACCGCCGAAGACCTGCTGGACATCGACAAGGCGCGCTCGATCGCCAAGCAAGCGGGTGCCAAAGTGCTCGGCTTCGAAGGCCTGGGCAAGCTGCAGGTGATGATTTTCGAAGAATTGGTCGAGCACAAACTGGAGCAGCCGCACTTCATTACCCAATACCCGTTCGAAGTCTCGCCACTGGCTCGGCGCAACGACCAAAACCCGAATGTCACCGATCGTTTCGAGCTGTTTATCGGTGGTCGTGAAATCGCCAACGCCTATTCTGAGTTGAACGACGCGCAAGACCAGGCTGAGCGCTTCCAGGCCCAGGTGGCTGAGAAAGATGCGGGTGACGACGAAGCCATGCACTACGACGCCGACTTCGTGCGCGCCCTGGAGTATGGCATGCCGCCCACGGCCGGCGAAGGGATCGGCATCGACCGTCTGGTGATGTTGCTCACCAACGCCCCGTCGATCCGCGACGTTATCCTGTTCCCGCATATGCGGCCTCAAGCCTGATTGTGCCGAACAGAAAGCCGCCTTGACCAGGCGGCTTTTTATTAGTGGTAGGATGCTACTGATTCTTATTTCATCTTTCTTTGATCGCTGAGGGAGACCTGTCGTGAACCGCGCAATAGCTCAAAAGGGCGCCGCTGGCATCGCCACTGCGGTAGCTGAAAGCGTCCAATACCAAGGGCGCAAGGCCAGCCGACATGGCAGTGAGCAACGGCGACAGGATATTCTCGATGCGGCCATGCGCATTGTCGTGCGTGAGGGCGTGCGGGGTGTGCGCCATCGTGCGGTGGCTGCCGAGGCGTGTGTGCCGTTGTCCGCTACCACCTATTACTTCAAGGATATCGATGACCTGCTGACCGATACCTTCGCCCAATATGTCGAACGCAGCGCGGCTTTCATGGCCAAGCTGTGGGAAAACACCGAAGGAGTGCTGCGCCAGATGCTGGCCCACGGTGATGGCAGTCTGGCTTCGCGGGGCCAATTGGCCGATGATATTGCCCAGATGACCGCCGATTATATCCAGCGCCAATTGCACAACCGTCGGGAACACCTGATGGCCGAGCAGGCGTTTCGCCAGGAGGCCTTGCTCAATCCGCGCCTGGCGATGCTGGTGCGTTCCCATCAGCAGATTCTGCTGCAGGGTACTTGCCAGTTTTTCCAGGTCCTGGGCTCCAGGGAGCCAGAACAGGATGCCAAGGTGTTGACGGCGATTATCGGACGGATGGAATATCAAGGCCTTCTCAGCGAAGCGCAGCCCGAGGCGGAACAAGACAGGCTCGGGATCCTCACACGTTATCTGCATCTGGTGTTGGCGTCCGTCTAGTGGCAGTCACCGAAGCAACGATCAGGAGTTTTCCTTGGACGATTACCAACTGACGATACGCAGCCTGTCCGACCGCATTGTGCTGGCACAGACACCGATTCGTGTACTCGATGCGGTGAAGTGGGACGAGAACATCCGCCACGGTTTTCTCAAGGCCAAGGGCAAAGAAATGCCGGCGGTGGACCGCGAATATTACACCTCGCGACCTTTGTCGTTCGACGCCAACGCGGTGAAGCTGGAGTTCCAAAATATTGAGCGGGACATCACCCGTCAGCTCGGGCAGTTCAACCCGGTCGGGCAGATTATGCGACGCATGTGCAAGGAATACCGCATGGTCGTGCGCATGCTCGAAGCGCGAGGCACCGCGGACTTTGGGTTGATCTCCCAGGAACTCTACGGTGCGGCCTCCGATGCGTTCCATGCCGGGGATCCGACCCTGGCGGACCTGGGGCTGATGCTTTCCGACTATTTGAACAATATCGACGGCCGTGGCGACCTCAAGGATGAACCCAAGACATTGACCGCCAAGGATGCCGTCGAACTGCTGCAGAGCCGCTTGAACAAGGTGTTCGGCGAGGCTGAGGAAACCATCCGGGTGTTCGAGTCCGATGGGATCGTCGCTGATGCGGCGGCCGGTGCCGACTACATCAAGATTCGCGCCGATGCGCTGTTCAATTCGCGGGATGTACGCGCGCTGGAGGTCCACGAAGGCCTGGTGCATGTCGGTACCACGCTTAATGGCTTGAACCAACCGATCTGCACCTTCCTGTCCAAGGGCCCGCCATCCTCGACGGTCACCCAGGAAGGCCTGGCGATCCTGATGGAAATCATCACCTTCGCCTCCTATCCGAGCCGCCTGCGCAAGCTGACCAACCGGACCCGGGCCATCGACATGGTGGAGCAGGGCGCGGACTTCCTGCAGGTGTTCGAGTTCTTCCGCGAGCAGGGTTTTGAGATGGCGCAAAGCTACGGTAATGCCAGCCGGATCTTTCGTGGGTCGACGCCTACGGGGCTGCCGTTTACCAAGGACTTGTCTTACCTCAAGGGCTTTATCATGGTGTACAACTACATTCAGTTGGCCGTGCGTAAGGGTAAGCTGGAGCAGGTGCCGTTGTTGTTCTGTGGCAAGACTACATTGGAGGACATGCGCACCCTGCGCCAGTTGGTGGATGAAGGCTTGGTGGTCCCGCCCAAGTACCTGCCGGAACAGTTTCGCGATATGAATGCGCTGTCGGCCTGGATGTGTTTCAGCAACTTCCTGAATCACTTGAGCCTGGATCGGATCGAGGCGGATTACTCCAATATTCTGTGAGAGGCTCCCACAGTGGGTTGTCCTTGTTTCCAATAACTATCGCGAGGTTTCGAACGGATGAGAATCCTCGGCATCCTGTGCCTGCTGCTGACCCTCAACGGCTGCAGTTCCCTACTGTTCTATCCCGAGCCGGGCCTGCCGTTCACTCCGGATAACGCTCATCTCCAATACCGCGATATCACCCTGACAACCGCTGACGGTAAGCGCTTGCGTGCCTGGTGGCTGCCGGCCAGGGCCGGGGTGCCGGTCAAGGGCACGGTGCTGCACCTGCATGGCAATGGCGGCAATCTGTCCGCGCACTTGGGCGGTAGCGGGTGGTTGCCGGAGCACGGCTATCAGGTGCTGATGCTCGACTATCGTGGCTACGGCGTATCCGAAGGCGAGCCGAGCCTGCCGGCGGTTTACCAGGATATCGATGCGGCGTTCGACTGGCTGCAACAAGCCCCCGAAGTGCAAAACAAGCCCCTGGTGGTGCTGGGCCAGAGTCTGGGCGGAGCCTTGGTGGTTCACTACCTGGTGGAACGCCACCCCGACTATCAGTCGCGCCTCAAGGCCCTGGTATTGGATGGTGTGCCAGCCAGCTATCGCTCCGTCGGACGCTTCGCCCTGGCGGGTTCCTGGCTGACCTGGCCCATACAGGTGCCGTTGTCCTGGCTGGTGCCGGACCGCGATAGTGCGTTGGACGCCATGCCGCGCTTGACCGGTGTGCCAAAGCTGATCTTCCAGAGTATCGACGACCCACTGGTGCCGATGTCCAACGGGATTGTCCTGTATCAGTCGGCGCCACCGCCACGGGTGCTGCAACTGACCCGTGGCGGTCATGTGCAGACCTTCGCCGACCCGACCTGGCGCCAGGTGATGCTGCGCTACCTGGAAGATCCGCAACACTTCAACGGCCTGCGCCGATTGGGCGAGATCCCCAATTACCCCGCCGTGCCGAATTCGCAAGTTGAACCAGAGAGTGTGCAATGACTGAAGAACGCAACGCCATTCCCCTGATTATCACGGGTATCGTCAGCATCATCGGTACGGTGGGGTGCCTGTGGTACTACGGCTACCTGCATTTCGCCAAGCCGGAGGATGCGCTGCTGCTCAAGCAGTTCACCCTGCTCAAGACCGTGCCGGGCGAGGACTACAAGGTGTCCCTGACCCCGGCCAACGAAGTCGCGCAGTGCATCGATGGTGTGCTGGTATTGTTCGACACCGAACAGAAAGGCCTGAGCGGTGTACTGATCAACGACCAGAAGCAGGCGGTGCGTTGCATGGGCCAAGAGACGCCGAAACTGGTGCAGTGACGTTACCGGATCGTCCGATTGCTCCTCTGCTTCGTGTGGCAACGATCAACGGATCAACAATTGAAAAGTCCCCGTCTGATCGGATCAGACGGGGACTTTTCATGGAAGGGGCAACCGATCAGTAAGCGCTTGTGACCGACGAACGTGGCGCCACAGGTTGGTTGTCGTTGGAAATGGTCACCTCCACGCGACGGTTCATGGCTCGTCCCGAGACACTGCTGTTATCCGCCACCGGATACTCCTTGCCATAACCTTGGGTGACGATGCGGGCAGGGTCCACGCCCATCTTGATCAGGGCAACCTGGACCGAGGTCGCGCGCCGCTCGGACAGGCTTTGGTTGTACGCCGCCGCGCCGGTGCTATCGGTATAGCCTTCGACAATCACCTTGCGGTCCGGGTTTTCCTGGAGGAATTGCGCCAGCTTGTTGATGTTGACCAGGCCGCTAGACTTCAAGTCGGCCTTGTTGGTGGCGAACAGCACGTCACCGAAGGTCACCAGTGTGCCGCGCTCGGTCTGTCTGGCGTTCAGGCTGTTCTGCAACTGCTTGATCTGCGCGTCACGGGCATCCAGGCGAGCTTGTGCCCGTTGTGCCGCCGCATTTTTCAGGTTGGCTTCGGCGGTGCGCAGGGCGATGGTCTGCTTGGCCACTTCCACCCGCTGGTTGGTCAGGTAGGCCAGTTGGTCGACGGTCTGCTCTTTTTCACCGTTCTGGTAGGCCTTGTCGGCCTTGTCCAAGTAATCACTGGCGTCCTTGGTTTCCAGGGCCGCGACCTTGCTCGCCTGTGGATTGCTCTGTAGGCCGGAGAAGTTGGTCCGGGCCTGCTCCAGGCTGGCGTTGGGCTTCGATGAGCAGGCTGCAAGCGCTACGCTCAGAGCCAGAAGGGCAGGGATCATCAATTGTTTAGGCATAGTGGTTCGTCCTTATCTATCCATTGAAACTTCAGGGTGCGGGAGGCGATGCACAGGCTTATTGCGCGGGCTGCACGGAGCGTTGGCTTTCCTGGCGCAGTTCCTGAACGCCTTTCTGGGAGTCCTTCAACGCCAGTTCGGCCTTGGTGGCCTGGGCCTTGCGCTCGGCGACGCGGGCATCCCATTCGGCTTGTTCGGCCAAGCGCCGGGCGTCGTCGTATTTCTTGTCATGCATGGCCAGCTCGGCTTGTTTGAGCTTGTCCTGGGCCGACTTCATTTCGACGGCGGCGTATTCGGTACCTCCGGCGCTGACCGCGCTGTTGACGGCAGATTGTGTCACCGCGTACTGCTCGCTCGGCGGGTTCCCGGCGCAACCGGCCAGGATGAAGCTGGTGCCGAGGGCCAGCGCGGCCAGTTTCAGCCCATGCAGGTGGTTAAACGAGGATTTGGCGGTGCTGGTCTTCATGGTCTTCAACTCCATTGGATAACTCCTGAAAAACATCAATACCCATCACCGTCCCGAGGGCCTTCGGCATCGATCCCGCCCTGCCGGTCGGGGGCGTCTTACGGCGCCTGTTTCGATGATGGCTGTTGGCTGTGACCTGCGGCTTTTTTGAATAGTTCAGGAAAAGATGGCTAATTGCCCGAAAAAATATTGATCGATCGGTCAATGCAAAAAAACTGAACTTTGGCGACGCGCGGCGGTATCCCGGAATCGGAGTGGAGCCAGGGATACCGGGGCTTTGAGGAGAGAGTCCGTTAAGGTTTCAGTGCTTTGGCTCATCGGCCTGGGAGGCCAAATCGTGCAAGTAACGACGTGACAGCATGAGAAAACGTGGCGTTGCGCCAATGTCCTCATAAAGCGGGTCACCCTCTTCGTCGGTGGTGACCACATGCGGTCCCTGGACATAGGGAAAGCTCGCTTCGAGTTCTTCCAGGGCCGCTCCGATCAACTCGCCCAACAGCTCCTGTGGGCTGCGTTTGGGGTACATTTCGGTAATCGCGGCGAGACGAGCAGCGGCTTCCAGGTCCAGATGAATGGTATACCCGGTATCGGTCAGGCGACCCTTGGCATGTTCTTCCCAGTGCTGGGCTAGCTCGCGGATTTTCATATCGACCTCAATTCGCATCCGCCGATGGCGGCTATTGATGAGTGGCCGGACTGGCATTTAGAGCCGGTGGGGCGAGTTCCGTTAGTCAATTTCGGCGCCACAGGCCCCAAGCCCGTGTCGCTGTGGCTCACCATGGCGAACTATGACGTGTCACCTGGCCATGGCGGTATGGCGTTCGAACGTGAGCCAACGCAACCCCACAGAGCCCAGTCAGGGCTGGCGACCCGCTCTTGTAGGGCCTCATCATCAGACTAGCTGCTGGAGACGAGGTTCAGCGGAGAATATTTGCCGGCCAGCAATTGCTCGGTCGGCTTGTAAGCTTTCGTCGCTGTGGTGCACTCTTGGGTTCGGGAACCGCCTCAGAGTCCACCGGAGAGCCTGTCGATGTCCGATATTGATGTGCGTTTGCGTGAAGACGTTCACCTGTTGGGTGAGCTGTTGGGCAATACCATCCGAGACCAGCATGGCGATGAGTTTCTCGACAAGATCGAGCGGATTCGCAAAAGCGCCAAGGCGGATCGCAGCAACTGCGCGAGTGCGCAGTTGAGCGCCAGCCTCGATGATCTGGGTGACGACGAGTTGCTGCCGGTCGCTCGGGCCTTCAACCAGTTTCTCAACCTGGCCAATATCGCCGAGCAATATCAACTGATCCATCGGCGCGACGAGTCCCAGCCGGCGCCGTTCGAGTCGCGAGTGTTACCGGAACTGCTCGCCCGCCTGCGGGCGGAAGGCCATGGCGCTGAGTTCCTGGCGCGACAACTGGGCCGCCTGGACATCGAGTTGGTGCTCACCGCGCATCCTACCGAGGTGGCGCGTCGCACGCTGATCCAGAAATACGACGCCATCGCCGCGCAACTGGCGCTGCAGGATCACCGTGACCTGACCGGGGCCGAGCGCGAACAGATCCGCCAACGTTTGCAGCGGCTGATCGCCGAGGCCTGGCACACCGAGGAAATCCGTCGTACCCGACCGACCCCGGTGGATGAGGCCAAGTGGGGCTTTGCGGTGATCGAGCATTCCCTCTGGCAGGCGATCCCGAATTATCTACGCAAGGCCGACCAGGCCCTGCATGCCGCCACCGGCCTACGCCTGCCGCTGGAGGCCGCGCCGATTCGCTTTGCCTCCTGGATGGGCGGCGACCGCGACGGCAACCCGAATGTCACGGCCAAGGTTACCCGCGAAGTGCTGCTGTTGGCACGCTGGATGGCCGCCGATCTGTATCTGCGCGATGTCGATCACCTGGCCGCCGATCTGTCGATGCAGCAAGCCAGCGAGGCCTTGCGTGCCCAGGCGGGTGACAGCGCCGAACCTTATCGCGCGGTGCTCAAGCAATTGCGCGAACGGCTGCGCACCACCCGCCAGTGGGCTCATGCTTCGCTGGCGGTGACCCAGTCGGCTTCGGAGGCGGTGCTGCAGAACAATAGCGAGTTGCTGGAGCCGTTGCAGCTCTGCTATCAGTCCCTGCACGAATGCGGTATGGGCGTGATCGCCGATGGACCGTTGCTCGACTGTCTGCGGCGGGCGGTGACCTTCGGGCTGTTTCTGGTCCGCCTGGACGTGCGCCAGGACGCGTCGCGACATGCTGGCGCCCTGAGTGAAATCACTGACTATTTAGGGCTGGGGCGCTATGAAGACTGGAATGAAGAGGCGCGCCTGACATTCCTCACGAGTGAGTTGGCCAACCGTCGACCGCTGCTGCCGGCGTACTTCGAGCCCTCGGTGGACACCGCCGAAGTGCTGGCGACCTGCAAGGAGATCGCGGCGGCACCGGCGGCCTCGCTGGGCTCCTATGTGATCTCCATGGCGGGCGCGGCCTCCGATGTGCTTGCGGTGCAACTGTTGCTCAAGGAGTCCGGGGTCTTGCGGTCGATGCGCGTGGTGCCGCTGTTCGAGACCCTGGCCGACCTGGATAACGCCGGCCCGGTCATGGAGCGCTTGTTGCTGTTGCCCGGTTATCGCGCGCGTCTGCAAGGCCCGCAGGAGGTGATGATCGGCTACTCCGACTCGGCCAAGGACGCCGGTACCACGGCGGCGGCCTGGGCGCAGTATCGGGCTCAGGAGCGGCTGGTGGAAATCTGTCGGGAACAACAGGTCGAACTGTTGTTGTTCCACGGTCGCGGCGGTACTGTCGGGCGTGGCGGCGGTCCGGCCCATGCGGCGATCCTGTCGCAGCCGCCAGGCTCGGTGGCAGGGCGTTTGCGTACCACCGAACAGGGCGAGATGATCCGTTTCAAGTTCGGTCTGCCGGACATCGCCGAGCAGAATCTCAACCTTTATCTGGCTGCCGTGCTCGAAGCCACCTTGCTGCCGCCACCACCTCCACAGCCGGCCTGGCGCAGCCTGATGGACCAATTGGCGGCGGACGGCCTCAGTGCCTATCGCGCCGAGGTGCGGGACAATCCGCAGTTCGTCGAGTATTTTCGCCAGTCGACCCCGGAGCAGGAACTGGGGCGCTTGCCGCTGGGCAGTCGTCCGGCGAAGCGCCGGGCCGGTGGCATCGAGAGCCTGCGGGCCATCCCGTGGATCTTCGGCTGGACCCAGACGCGCCTGATGCTGCCGGCCTGGCTGGGCTGGGAAACGGCCTTGCGCAAGGCGCTGGAGCGCGGTGACGGCGAACTGTTGGAGCAGATGCGCGAGCAGTGGCCATTTTTCCGCACACGCATCGACATGCTGGAAATGGTCCTGGCCAAGGCCGACGGCGACATTGCACGGTCCTACGACGAGCGTCTGGTGCAAGCTGAACTGCTGCCGCTGGGGGTGCATTTACGCGACCTATTGTCGCAGGCATGTGCGGTGGTTCTGGGCTTGACCGGCCAATCGCAACTGCTTGCCCGTAGCCCCGAGACCCTTGAGTTCATTCGCGTGCGCAATACCTATCTGGACCCGTTGCACCTGTTGCAGGCCGAGCTGCTCGCCCGTTCGCGTCGCCAGGAAGCTGCCCAGGACAGCCCGCTGGAACAGGCTTTACTGGTGTCTGTGGCGGGGATTGCCGCCGGACTGCGCAATACCGGCTAACGTGCCCGGAGATCGCGGACGCAGGTCGCCACACAAAAAGACACGGCTCCTGACTGCGCGGTGGTTTTTTGTGTGGCGACACTTTGTGGTTGGGTTGCGAGATGCGATAGCGCGTTTGCGCTGCCATGGTGGCACTGATTATTGCGACTTTCGGCGGCTTGTGTGGGGTCGGTCGGCTGTGTATCTTGATCAACCTTTGGCCGTTTGGGCGGCCATCACCCTATTGTTGAGATTGGCCCCACGAGGCGAATCCGAGCGTTTCTAAATAAAAAATTGAGGAGCACATCGATGCGCGTCATTCTGCTGGGAGCTCCCGGTGCCGGTAAAGGTACTCAGGCTAAGTTCATCACCGAAAAATTCGGCATCCCGCAAATCTCCACGGGTGACATGCTGCGTGCGGCGGTCAAGGCCGGCACCGAGCTAGGCATCAAGGCCAAGGGCATCATGGATGCCGGCGGCCTGGTTTCCGATGACCTGATCATCGCGCTGGTCAAGGACCGTATTGCCCAGCCCGATTGTGCCAAGGGCTTTCTGTTCGACGGTTTCCCACGCACCATTCCCCAGGCTGAAGCGCTGGTGCACGCCGGTGTCGAACTGGACAACGTGGTCGAGATCGCCGTCGACGACGAAGAGATCGTCCAGCGCATCGCCGGTCGCCGTGTCCACGAAGCTTCCGGTCGCGTCTATCACATCGTCTACAACCCACCCAAGGTCGGAGGCAGGGATGACCTGACTGGCGACGAGTTGATCCAGCGCAAGGACGATACCGAGGAAACCGTGCGCCATCGCCTGTCGGTCTATCATTCCCAGACCAAGCCGCTGGTGGATTTCTACCAGAAGCTGGCGGCCGCCTACGGCAAGCCCAAATACAGCCACATCGCTGGCGTCGGTTCGGTCGAAGTCATCACCAACAAGGTGCTCGATGCCCTGAGCTGATGATTGCCAGCCTCTACAACAGCCCGCTTGCGGGCTGTTGTTGTTTATACTGTCGCACTTTTTTCACTCTGACCTGACGGAAACATCGATGAGCACCTTGCTGGCCCTGGACACCGCGACTGAAGCCTGCTCCGTTGCCTTGCTGCATAACGGCAAGGTCACGAGCCACTACGAGGTGATCCCGCGCCTGCATGCGCAGAAGCTGCTGCCAATGATCCAGCAATTGCTGGCCGACGCCGGCATCGCGCTGTCGGCGCTGGACGCCATTGCCTTTGGTCGCGGACCGGGCGCTTTCACTGGCGTGCGGATCGCCATCGGCGTGGTCCAGGGCCTGGCGTTCGCCCTGGAGCGACCGGTGTTGCCGCTGTCCAACCTGGCGGTGCTGGCGCAGCGGGCGTTTCGCGAGCATGGCGTCAGCCAGGTCGCGGCGGCTATCGATGCGCGGATGGATGAGGTGTACTGGGGCTGCTACCGCGAAGCAGCCGGGGAAATGCGCCTGGTCGGTGCCGAGGCGGTGCTGCCGCCGGAAGTCGCCGCCCTGCCGGAGGGGGCCAATGGCCCATGGTTCGGTGCGGGGACCGGCTGGGGTTATGGCGAACGGATTAACGTCGTCCTCGCCGGTCAGGATGCTGGCATGCTGCCCCATGCCGAAGACCTGCTGACCCTGGCGCGATTCGCCTGGACGCGTGGCGAAGCCGTGGTTGCCGACGACGCGCAGCCGGTTTATCTGCGCGACAAGGTCGCGACCCCGAAGGCCCGTTGAGATTGCCAGGTTGATAGAGAGGCGTCTCATCGCGTAAGACCCATTGGCTTCTCACCGGCAAGCCGGCTCCCATAGGGATCTGCGCTGCTCGATAAATTCCAAGCTAAACTGAACCTTGACCCCAACGGATAGAAAACCCAGCCGGGTCAGTCAAAAATGTGCCGTCCGTCATGTTTTGCAGCGATGGATGTACTGGTGTGAAAACCTTTTCCAGGTTCTGTGGTCTGGTTATCACTCGGGCAATAGCTATGTGCGGTGCGTGCTGCTAAATTGCCATCATCTACACCGGGCCTGCCTCAATGCGTATAGACGGTGCTTCATCACAGTCCTACCCCATCAAGCGCAAACCCCGCAAAGTTGGCGTGGTGCTCGATGGCGATGAGGAAGTGCTGGACAGCGAAACTGACGATCTGTCGGACATCGCCGCTCGCGCTCAAGCCGCTGGCGGTCGCCTGGCCAATTTGCCCGCCCGCCCGCAGGATATGATCTTCCCGCGCTCGATGAGCAAAAGTGTCGCGACCGCCTTGGCCAGCTACCTGACCACTGCCGGTTTTGTCGAATGGGATATGGAAGTACTGGGGCTCGACCTGCATATCTGATCTAATCAGTGTCATGACCGGTCCCGTTCTGCCTTACTACCTTGGTTGCCCTTCCTGGAGTGAAAACGCCTGGCGCGAATTTCTGTACCCGGAAAACGCCCGTCCGACCGATTTCCTCGATCTCTATTCTCAGGTCTTCAACGCGGTTGAGGGCAACACCACCTTCTATGCGCGGCCGGCGCCGGCTACCGTCGAACGCTGGGCGCAGGTCATGCCCGGACATTTTCGCTTCACCGCCAAGTTCCCCCGCGATATCAGTCATGGCGGCGATTTGCGTGAGCAAGCGCCGGCAGCCGAGGGCTTCCTGCAACTGCTTGCACCGCTGGGGGAGCGCGTGTCGCCGCTATGGTTGCAATTGCCGGCGAGTTTCGCCCCCCATCGCCTGAGTGAACTGGTCGGTTTCATCGACGATTTGCAGCGACCGCTGGCCATTGAGGTCCGCCACCCGGAATTCTTCGCCAGAGGCGATGCCGAGCGGATGCTCAATCGCCTTCTGCTCGACCGTGGCGTGGAGCGCATCTGCCTCGATCCCCGGGCACTGTTCAGCTGTACTTCGACCGAACCTTCGGTGGTGCACGCCCAGTCGAAAAAACCCAAGGTACCGCCACGTCCGGCGGCCTTTACCCAGTGCCCTCAGGTGCGTTTTATCGGCCATCCGGAACTGGCGGCCAATGACATCTTTCTCACGCCCTGGATCGAGAAAGTCGCCGTCTGGATCGAGGAGGGGCGCACGCCGTATATCTTCCTGCACACTTCGGACAACCGCCTGGCGCCGGAGCTGGCTCGACGTTTTCATCAGCGCCTGATGGCACGTTTGCCTGGCTTGCCGGCACTGCCTGAGCTATACAGAGAGCCCGCTGTGGAGCAACTCGGGTTGCTCTGAGGGCGATACGGTTCGGCAGGATCAAGCCGATGTTCAACGCGTGAGAAAAGGGTTGAGACAGGGAGTGGCGGCTCAGGCCGCCAGGCGCAGGTTGTGGGCCACCAGCGGGCGAGCCCAGAGCAGGTCGTAGTCCATTGCTTGCTGTTGCCGGGCCAGTGTCTGCTCGTCGAATGGCACAGGTGGTTTTTCCAGCAGGTCGAGTTCGAATTCGGCGATTGGCAAGTGCAGCGGGCGCGGTCGTGGCGCTACGCCGGGATTGGGCAGCGGCTGACCGGCACTGAGTACGAGCGGGCGAACCCAGCCGTTATCGAAATCCTGTTGGTGCTGTTGCGCGACGATTTCGTCGTCCGGATAGGGCGGTGCGGGTTTTTTCAGCAGGTCCAGTTCAAACTCGGCGATGGGCAGGAACAGCGGCTCCGGCGGACGAATCGGCGTTTCGGTGACATCGCAGTGCCGCTGGTCAACGATCTGCGCGAGCATTTTCGCCCCTGCGGTCGGCTCGACCGGACCATCGACCGGCAGATCGACAGCAGCTTGTTCGGGCGCATCACCCACTTGCTCGGCCATGGCCCGGACAAAGAAATCCTGCCACAGATGGCTGACGCCGCTCAGTGCTTGGGAATTTCGCAAGCCGTAATCGCCGACCGGCGATAGATAACCTATGGATGTGCGTTGAAAGTCTGACATAGCTCTCGATCGACGCCCGGCTCTGGCAATATGGTGGATACTTCTGTTATCGACAGTTTTTGCCGATCATTAAATTTTTGAGCGTGTTTTTCATGAGTGAGCAGCAAGCGGCCATACGAATCAGTGTCGAGGCTTTGGCCGTAGAGTTTCAGCCTCAGGCCGAGCAATGGGCTGCACGGCTGGGGCTGCCCCTGCAGGAGCCGGGGGCTGAGTTTGCCTTGCAGGTCGGCGAGCGGGGATTGCAACTGCAGCAGCTCGGGCCGGATGCGCCGGGCCCGGTACGGGTGGATTTCGTCGAAGGCGGCGCTGCGCATCGTCGCCTGTACGGTGGTGGCAGCGGCCAGATGATCGCCAAGGCGGTCGGGATCCAGCAAGGAGTGCGTCCGCGGGTACTCGATGCCACGGCTGGGCTGGGCAAGGATGCGTTTGTGCTGGCCAGCCTGGGTTGTGAGATGAGCCTGATCGAGCGTCAGCCGCTGATCGGCGCGTTGTTGGAAGATGGCCTGCTCCGTGGTCAGGATGATTTCGATGTGGCGCCAATTGTTGCGCGCATGCGCCTGCTCAAGGGCAACTCGATCGAAATGATGCGCCACTGGGAAGGTGAGCCGCCACAAGTGATCTACTTGGATCCGATGTTCCCGCACCGGGAGAAAACCGCCTTGGTGAAGAAGGAAATGCGCCTGTTTCGGCCATTGGTCGGCGATGATCCTGATGCCCCGGCATTGCTTGAGGCCGCGTTGGCGCTGGCCACTCACCGAGTGGTGGTCAAGCGCCCGCGCAAAGCGCCGTGCGTTGCCGGGCTCAAGCCCAGCCATGCCCTGGATGGCAAGTCGAGCCGCTACGATATCTATCCGAAGAAAGCGCTAAAGCCCTGAAGCCAGCGGCTGGCCCTGAATGATTCAGGGTCTGGCCTCACCACCTCGAGCACATACGCCTGGTCTTTCTCGGCATTCCGGGGTTCGCCGCAGCCATAGCTCTGGCGCACCTTGCGCAGCAGTCGTTCCCTCTCTGTGAGAGGGAAGTGCCTACAGCGCGCCGAACACCTTTTTCGCCAAGCTGGTCGCCGCTTGCGCCGGGTTGGCGCGGATGCCTTCTTCCTTTTGCGCGATCATCTTGAAGAGGCCATCCAGAGCCTTTTCCGTCACGTAGTTTTCGATGTTGGCACTCTTGGCATCGAGCACGCCGAGGGTCGCGGCTTGTCCGGCGAACGAGTTGTACTGCTTGGCCAGGCCGACCTGGTCGGTGGCCTGTTTGACGATCGGCAGGAACTTGGCGCGGATTTGCTCGCGGCTGCTCTTGTCCAGGTACTGGGTGGCCGAGTCCTTGCCACCGCTGAGAATGCCCTTGGCATCGGTTACGGTCATCTTTTTCACCGCGTCCACCAGCAGCGCCTGGGCCTGTGGCATGGCTGCCTCCGCGGCCTTGTTCATACCGGTTTCCAACTGCTCGACCTGTTCACCCATGCCGAACTGTTTCATCTTGCTGGCGACTTTGCCTAGCTTGCCCGGCAGTTCGATCTTCACTTCAGGGTTATTGCTGAAGCCGCCCGGTTTGCCGAGCGTCGTCACAGCCGCCACGGCACCCTGGGCCAAGGCATCCTTGAGGCCGCCCGAGGCTTCGCCTTGGGAAAGGCTGTCCAGGGACAGGGCCAGGGCGTTGGTGCAAATCAGCAAACCGGCACAGAGGCCAAGCAGATGTAGGGAAGGGCGGCGCATGGAAAGCTTCCTTATTCGAGAGGTGAGAAATGACCGGGCAGACGACACGGGTCCGCCAGGGTTGCGGAGAAGCAACCTGGTACCCACGAGAATCTAACGGATTTGCCGCCGAACGTCAGCGCTCGACGGCTACTGGCCTGGACGGTGAGTGCGTTAGCTCAAGTTCGGATGCCAGCAGTTCATGGTCAAGGCGCTGTGACTCGTCTAGCCGGGCTATGACGAGGAACGACAACGCCGCTCAGGGACTTGTGGCGCCGAAATTGACTCATAGAACTCACCACACAGGCCGCTAGTCTCAGGCGCTCAGGGTAAGGTTTTGCGGTTTTTCCTTCTGCAGCACCACGGTCCTGGGGATAGGTTTCATAGTGAATTTGCGACGGCTGCCGAAGGTGCCTTGGGTCTCGTAGGCCTGGCCGGGTTTGACCTTGAGCGGATCATAACGCAGGTAGCGGGGAATCGAACCCTTGAGCAAGGTGATTTCCTCGCTGAGAACATACGGCGGAATGCCGGGCTCGGTGAGGGCGACGAGTTTCAGGGTGGCCAGGGTGTTTTCTTCCGTACCGATCAACGGCACCAGGGCGGCGCTCAGGTAGAGATAGCCGGGTGGGCTCAGGTGAAAATTTTCTTGCTGATTGTCTTTACGCCAGCGGAAGCTGTACTTGAGGTCGGCCAGCAGCGAGACACCGGCGACGCTCAGGTCGAACTCGATCTCGATTTTGCAGTTGTACCTGAGATCCTGTGGGAGTTCGAAAGTGAAGCGCCACGGCGCTTGGGCGGGAAGTCGGGCAGCGGTCCAAGTACCCAGGACCGTACCGGTACAGCGGTTACGCAGGATGATCCGGGTCTCGGCCATGGTTGGGATCGAGTAATCCGGCGGGAAGTGGAAAATAGCGGTCACGGCATTTTTTGCAGTCATCTCGATATCCTTATCGAACGCGTCAAAAGCAACGCAGGGTTCAGTCTATACGACTGTGCGTGGGTAAAAATCGATAAGGAAACATCCGTGTATCTTTGTTGAATTGTCTGACGTGAGGTCTGCTTATTCTCCGAGATTGGCCTGTGGGTCGGCGGCGTCTTCGCTACGGTGCAGCGCCACCTGGCGGATCGATAAGCGGATCTGCGCTGGTAACACGCGTTTGGCTGCGCCTTCCGCCAGCTCGCCGAGCAGTTCGTGATAACTCAGTTTGCCGGCTTCGTTTCGGCGCAGGACGTCGAGGTCGAGCAAGGTCTGGATAAAGTGGCGGAACAGGCTCTTGTCGAAGAACTCCGGCGCGTTGAGCCCATGCAGGATCGACAGGCGCTGGGCCATGACCGTACACAGGTCTTCCAGCTCCTCGGCGCTGATGCTGCTCTGGCCGCTGTTGAGCAGCAGCGAGATGGCCATGTAAAAACGCTGCAGGGTCTGGGCAATGCTTTTCGACAGCAGGGTCAGCAGTACGAAATGCCGCGAACTGGGTGCCGGGCGCAGGTAAACTTCGTTTTCGAAGCGCAGCAGGCCCTGTTCGACAAAGGCTTCGAGCCACTGATCGATCACTGCGTCGAGTTCGTCGAGGGACCAGCGAATGAACAGTTCCGATTGCAGGTACGGGTACAACGCCCGGGTATAGCGCAGGATCAGTTCACGGCTCATGCGTGACGAGCTCTGGAAGAAACTCGCCAGCAATGCCGGCAGGGCGAAGATATGCAGGACGTTGTTGCGATAGTAGGTCATCAGGACGGCGTTCTGCTCGTCCAGGTAGAGGATTTTGCCCAGGGCATCGCTTTGCTCGGAGAGCAGGTCCATTTCCTTGACGTGCCGGATCAGCGCCTGGCCGTCGCCTTGCGGCAGGGTGGTGTGCGGCGAGTAGGGCACACGGCGCAGCAAGGCCAGGTAAAGATCGAGGACCCTGGCCATGGCGCGGTCGTCCAGGGCCAGGCGGCTGGTGGACAGTAGGGCCAGGGCCACCAGGTTCACCGGGTTGATCGCGGCGGCTTCGTTCAGGTGCCGGGCCACACGTTCGCCGAGGCGGTGGGTGGTTGCATTCAGCCACGCCGGTTTGAACTGCGGCCCCAGCGCCTGAGTACGCCAGTCGGGCTGCTCCTGGTCGAGGAATTCGGCGAGCTTGATCGGCTCGCCGAAGTTGACGGCCACTTGGCCGAAGCGCTGCTTGAGGGCACCGATGACTTTGAAGATGTCGAAGATCGATTCCTTTTTCTTGCTTGCTCCGCGCAGTTCACCGAGATAGGTGCGACCTTCCAGTACTCGCTCGTAGCCGATGTAGACCGGAACGAAGACAATCGGTGTGCGCGAGGAGCGCAGGAAGCTGCGCAGGGTGATGGCCAGCATCCCGGTCTTCGGTTGTAGCATGCGCCCGGTGCGCGAGCGCCCGCCCTCGACGAAGTACTCCACCGGAAAACCCTTGGTGAACAGGGTATGCAGGTATTCATTGAACACCGAGGTGTAAAGCGGATTGCCCTTGAACGTGCGGCGCATGAAGAACGCACCGCCACGACGCAGCAGGCTGCCGATCACCGGCATGTTGAGATTGATCCCGGCAGCGATGTGCGGCGGGGTCAGGCCGTTGCGAAACAGCAGGTAGGACAGCAACAGATAGTCGATGTGGCTGCGATGGCAGGGCACATAGATCACCTCGTGACCAGGGGCCACGGCTTGTACGCCTTCGATGTGGTTGACCTTGATGCCGTCATAGATCTTGTTCCAGAACCAGCTCAGTACCACTTCGAGGAAGCGGATCGCGGTGTAGGTGTAGTCCGAGGCGATCTCGTTGCCGTAACGCAGGGCCTGGGCCTTGGCCTTTTGCGTGGAGATGTTCTCACGCTGGGCCTGTTCGAGGATCGCCTGGCGTACCAACGGCTCGTTGACCAGGCCTTTGACCAGATTGCGTCGGTGGGACAGGTCGGGACCGATGACGGCGGTCTTGAGGTGGCGAAAGTGCACCCGCAGGATGCGCTGGGCCATGCGCACCGTGCGCTCCAAACCCTTGTTGTGTTCCACCAGGTCGCGCAGGTGGATCGGCGCGGAGAACTGCACGCGGGTCTTGCGCCCGAGAATCAGGATGCTCAGCAGCCGGCGCAGGCGCCCGGTGACTGCCCAGCTATCGGCGAACAGCAGTTTCCAGGGGCTCGATTCGCTGTCTGGCGACTGTCCCCAGAACACGCTGACTGGGATGATCAGGGTATCTTCGGCGGCGTGTTGGCTCAAGGCATCGACCAGGCGGGTCAGGGTCGGCGGTGCGCCGCGCTTGTCCTGGCGGCCCAGCCAGTCCGGATCCGGGGTCAGGTAGAAAAATGCCGCCGGCTCCATCAACGACCCTACCGATACCGGCAGCACCGGGCGTGGCAGGCCGGCCCGGGTGCATTCGTGATCGACCACGGCCAGATCGGTCAGCGACGGCGATTGCAGAACGTAGAACACTGGGCGACTACGGTCGAGGTTGAGCGTCAGGGCCGACTGATTGATCGTCTCCGAGCGCACCCACAGATACAGCAGGCGGCGCAAGGTGCCAAACGCAAGACGGCGGAACGGGGAGCGGGTCATACGGCTTCTGCTTAAGGTGGCTGCTTCAGGAGAAATAGACCGAGTGTTCGCTCGGGGTTGGTAGTGTGCCGTATCTGCCGAAAATCGGCAAAAAGGCGACGAAGTAATATTGATTGAGAGTTTTTCGAGCTGTCTTATACTCCCAGGTTCGCCATGAGCGGTATGACCCATGCGCGTCACGTGAAGCTCTGGCGATCAGGCTTGGAGAACCCTACGAGCGGGGTTCATTCGATAATAATAAAGACGGAGTACGGATTCATGGCAACTCGCGAGACAGGCAGTGTGAAGTGGTTCAACGATGCCAAGGGCTACGGCTTCATCCAACGCGAAGACGGCACGGACGTGTTTGTGCATTACCGCGCGATTCGTGGTGAAGGCCATCGTTCCCTCGCCGATGGGCAGCAGGTCGAGTACGCACTGGTGGAAGGCCAGAAGGGCTGGCAGGCTGAGGACGTGGTCGGGCTGTAATACCGTGTGACGTTGCTGACAGGAGATATTGTGGCGAGGGCTGGCCGCTCGCCACAGAGGATCCATGCAAGCCCGGCTTGCGGCGGTTACACGGTACGCCAGGTGATCTCTTCTTCGCCATCGGCGCTGACGCGGATCCAGCGATCGGCGCTTTCCTCGCCTTCTTCCTCGACCCAGCTCCCCGGCGCGCAGCGCACTTCGATGTTCAGCGCGGCAAAGGCGGCGCGGGCGCAGGCAATGTCATCGTCCCACGGCGTCTGATCACTTTCCAGGTACAGGCTGTTCCATTTGCCCACAGCCTTGGGCAACCAGGTTACCGGCACGCCTCCTGCCTGGCACTTCCAGGTCTGACCCTTCTGGCTCCATTCGGTACACGGACCGAGGGCTTCGCCGAGCCAGATGGCAATGGCTTTGTGGTCGACGTCAGCGTCTTTCAGATAAATCTCGATATCGGGCTGGCGCATGGATATCCTCGTTGCGGCCACTGAAAAAATCCATTCGCGGATTCGGTCGATCGCCAACCAGGGCTGGCGAAGTAGGTTGTAGGGTTAGGGCACAACGAAGTAATCGTAGCGCATCGACACACTGACTTCGAATGGCTCGGCCTGTTCGATCACCAGGGCGCGCCGCTCGGCGCTGGCGCGCCAGCCGTGCGGAGTCATCGCCAGCAAGTTGGCGCGATCCTGGGCACTGGTCAGGCTCAGCTTGAACTCCAACACTTCGCTGTGTTGCAGCGTCATGCCTTCCGGTACCAGCGCCAGGTGCTTGTCGTCGGTGTATTCACGCACCTCCTCGTAGAGCCGTTCGCGCAGCTCCATCAGGTGACCACTGGTCGGTCCGACCTTCATCAGGCCGCCGCCGGGGCTGAGCAGGCGCTTGGCTTCCTGCCAGTCCAGGGGGCTGAAGACGCTGGCAAGAAACTGGCAACTGGCGGTGGCCAGCGGAATACGCGCCATGCTGGCGATCAACCAGGTCAATTGCCGATTGCGCCGGCAGGCGCGCTTCACCGCTTCACGGGAGATGTCCAGGGCATAACCGTCGGCGGCGGGCAGCGCCTCGGCGAGCTGCGCGGTGTAGTAACCCTCGCCACAGCCGATATCGACCCAGCGCCCTGGGTTGCGTTCGGCGGCCAGCTCGGCCAGGCGCCTGGCCACCGGGGCGTAATGCCCGGCATTGAGGAAGTCTCGCCGGGCCTCGACCATTGCTTGGTTGTCACCTGGCTCGCGGCTGTTCTTGTGCTGCACCGGCAGCAGGTTCAGGTAACCCTGGCGGGCGCGGTCGAAACGGTGTCCAGCCGGACAGGCGACACCGTTGTCGACTGCACTCAGCGGTGCGCCGCAGAGAGGGCAGGTGAGCATCAGGCGAGCAACTTGATCAGAGTCTGGTAGTAGATTTCGGTCAGTACATCGAGATCGCTGGCCAGGACCCGCTCGTTGACCTGATGAATGGTCGCGTTGACCGGGCCCAGTTCCACCACCTGGGTGCCGAGGGTGGCAATAAAGCGTCCATCAGAGGTGCCGCCGCTGGTCGAGGCCTGGGTCTCGCGGCCAGTGATCGCCTTGATGCTGGCCGACACCGCATCGAGCAGTGCGCCTGGTTCGGTGAGGAACGGCAGGCCGGACAGCGCCCAGTCCACATGCCAGTCCAGTTGGTGCTTGTCGAGGATCGCCGCGACCCGCTGCTGCAGGCCCTCGACGGTCGACTCGGTGGAGAAGCGGAAGTTGAACAGCGCGGTCAGCTCGCCGGGGATCACGTTGGTCGCGCCGGTGCCCGAGTTGAGGTTGGAAATCTGGAAGCTGGTTGGCGGGAAAAACGCATTGCCTTCGTCCCAGTGCTCGGCGGCCAATTCGGCCAGAGCCGCGGCGGCCAGATGGATTGGGTTTTTCGCCAGGTGCGGGTAGGCCACGTGGCCTTGCACGCCCCGTACACTGAGCTTGGCGCCGAGAGAGCCACGGCGACCGTTCTTGACCACGTCGCCCACCAGCGAGGTGCTCGATGGCTCGCCGACGATGCACCAGTCCAGGCGCTCCTGGCGGGCGGCCAGACGTTCGATCACAGCCTTGGTGCCGTGATGGGCCGGACCTTCTTCATCGCTGGTGATCAGGAAGGCCACCGAGCCCTTGTGGTCCGGGTAGTCGGCGACAAACCGCTCGGCCGCCACCAGCATCGCCGCGAGGCTGCCCTTCATGTCGGCGGCGCCGCGTCCGCAGAGCATACCGTGTTCGTCGATCACTGCATCGAAGGGATCGTTTTGCCAAGCCTGGAGCGAGCCGGTTGGGACCACGTCGGTATGACCGGCGAAGCACAGCACTGGACCTTCGTGGCGGCCATGGCTGGCCCAGAAGTTATCCACATCTTCAATTCGCATCGGCTCCAGCTTGAAACCGGCATCACCCAGGCGCTGCATCATCAGCTTCTGGCAGTCGGCGTCGACAGGGGTCACCGACGGGCGACGGATCAGATCACAGGCAAGTTGCAGGGTGGGCGAAAGGTCGGCGTGGGCCGTCATGGGAAACTCCGAAAACATGAAAGACAGGCTCAGTCCACGGTATGTTGGTTTGGCCGTGGAACCGTGCTCGACCAAGGCGTGGAAAATGGCGGATATCTTAAAGCAAAACGGCGACCAGAGGCCGCCGTTTAGTGCATTTGTGGGGCGCTGGCGTCGCCGCGACGCCTTTGCGCGCCAGCGTGCTACGCTACAGGCAGTTGTTCCGGCGCCCCGATTGGTTTGGGCCGCGAAGAAACAAAGGCCATGACCAGGGCGGCCAGGTACGGCAGCGACTGCACCAGCAACATGGTCACCCAGAAACGTATGTCGTTGCTTGGCAGGCCTTGTACCAGGAAGATCCCCAGTGCCGCCCCCCATAGCAGCAGCATGATAAACAACTCTTCCCGAGCTTCCGAGATCGCCACCCACAGGCCGTGATTGTCGGCGTTCTTCGGCGTGCGGAAGAATGGAATGCTGCTGGTGAAGAAACCGTACAGCACGGCCTTGGCAATGGTGTGCGACAACGCCAGGCCGGCGAGTGCGGCGGCAAAGGCATCCTTCATGTTGACCCCGACCGCGCGGCGGTAGAGGAACAGGATTTTGGCGACCTTGAACACGAACAGCGCCAACGGCGGGATTGCGAAAATCAGTAGTGGCGGATCGACCCGCTGCGGCACGATGATCATCGCCGCCGACCAAAGCAGAGCACCGACGGTGAAGAAGATGTTCATACCATCGGCGACCCACGGCAACCAACCCGCGAGGAAGTGGTAGCGCTGGCCACGGGTCAGCTCGGTGTCCTTGCCGCGCAGCAGGCTGGCGGTGTGTCGCTTGATGATCTGGATCGCTCCGTAGGCCCAGCGGAAACGCTGTTTCTTGAAGTCGATAAAGGTATCCGGCATCAGCCCCTTGCCATAGCTTTCGTGATGATAGGCTGCCGACAGGCCTTTCTCGAATACCCGCAAGCCCAGTTCGGCATCTTCGCAGATGCACCAGTCGGCCCAACCCAGCTCTTCGAGCACCGAGCGCCGGGTCATGGTCATGGTGCCGTGTTGGATGATGGCGTCCCGGTCGTTGCGCGTGACCATGCCGATATGGAAGAAACCCTTGTACTCCGAGTAGCAGAGCTTTTTGAAGGTGCTTTCGCTCTGGTCGCGGTAGTCCTGTGGCGATTGCACGATGGCGATCTTCGGATCGGCGAAGTGCGGCACCATGTGTTTGAGCCAGTTGCGGTCGACGCAGTAGTCCGAATCGATCACCGCGATCACCTCGGCATCTTTGGCGGTATGCGGGATCAGGTAGTTCAGCGCACCCCCTTTGAAACCGGCTAGCGGTGCGACGTGGAAGAAGCGAAAGCGTGGACCCAGGGTTTCGCAATAGGCCTGCACCGGCTCCCAGACCGCCGGATCCTTGGTGTTATTGTCGATGATCAGGACTTCGTAGTCCGGATAATCGAGGGCCGCCAGGGCGTCGAGGGTTTGCTTGACCATCTCTGGCGGCTCGTTGTAACACGGCACATGGATCGAGACTTTCGGGCGGTAGTGTGAGTCACCCTCCACCGGTGGGAATTCGCGCCGACGCTTGCGGGTCCAGACCGTCTCAGCCAGTTCGTGAGCCTCGGTCAGTAGCACGATAAATACCCCCAGTGCGCCGAGAGCCAGCAGCAAACCTACCGTCAGGCTGAACCAGGTACTGTATTGCTGGCTGTAGTCATAGCCGATCCATACCAGCACCGAACCGCAGAGGAACGCGATGAAGGTCAGGAAAGTCCGGCCACGCTGGCGCAGGGCGGAGCCGTCGATCAGCAGCGTGGCCAGGGACAGCATCGCCAGCACCACCGAGCCAATAGCCAGTAGGCGCCATTGCGGGATGGCGACTACCGGGCCTTCGAAGTTGAATTTCTGCTGGCGGGCCGCGTTGTACACGCCCCAATAAGCGCCCACGGAGCCTTCGTCGCTGGCTTTCCAGGGCTGGTCGAAAGCCTCGATCACGAAGTAGTTGAAGCCCTGGCGGTTAAGTTTGTTCACCAGCGTGCGCAGGTAGATCGCTTGGTCGGCTTGGGTGGCATCGGCGCCGCCACGCATCCGGCCGTTGCTCGGCCAGCCGACTTCCGACAGCAGCAAGGGCTTCTTCGGGAACAGGCGCTTGAGTTCGCGGGCGCGGTCCAGCACGTACTGGCCGGACTTCTCCATCGGGATGAACTCCCAGTACGGCAGGATGTGCGCGGCGATCAGGTCGACATGCTTGACCAGTTCCGGGTTGTGTTCCCAGATGTGCCATTGCTCGGAGGTGGTGACCGGCACTTTGACGGCTGCACGCACGCGGTCGAGCAGTACACCCAGTTCCTTGGCGGTAATTTCCTCGCGGAAAATCGCCTCGTTACCCACCACCACGCGAACCACGCTGCGCGAGGTATTGGCCAGTTCGATGGCACGGCTGATTTCCCGTTCGTTACGCTCCTGGTCCGGACTGATCCAGATACCCAGGGTCACTCGCAGGCCGAACTCCTCAGCCAGTTTGGGAATATCCTGCAGCGTGCCGTCGACCGAGTAGGTACGGATGTTGTCGGTCAGCTTGCTGATGATTTCCAGGTCGCGACGCATATCATCGTCGGTTGGAAACTGGTCTTTCTGCGGGAACTGGCCCTGTTGGAACGGTGAGTAGGAGAAGCCGGAAATGTGTTCAGGCCAGTTGGGGGCCGATACCGGACGGTTGATCAATGCCCAGAAGCCGGTGAACAGCGCGGCGATTGCCAGCACCACCACCAGATTGAGTCCAAATTTACGCGATGACATAGGTATTTCGGATTCCGAAAGCTAGAACGTTGAACGGCGCGGCGCGCATCCTACACCTGCAATTCGCTGAGCGCACAACAAAGTGGTGGATGGTTGAGCTTTGGCAATGACAGTTTGCTTAAGTTCTTTCCTGGATCTTTGTAGCTTGTTTCTGGTGAAGATGGTGTCATTTTTACTCAAGCGACAGCCATTCGTAGCCTGAAGGTGCCTGCAGCCTTCGAACGGCCCTATAATGCGCGCCGATTTTTCGGGTTATTGGTCATGAGCGCAGAAGATCCACGGTTTGCCGGCGTTGCCCGGTTGTATGGCATTGAAGGGTTGGCGCGGTTGAAGGCTGCGCACGTGGCCATCGTCGGTGTGGGCGGGGTTGGCTCCTGGGCAGCGGAAGCGATTGCCCGCTGTGGCGTGGGGGCGATTTCCCTGTTCGACCTGGACGATGTCTGCGTCAGCAACAGCAATCGCCAGCTACACGCTCTTGACAGCACCGTGGGCCGCGCCAAGGTCGAGGTCATGGCCGAGCGCCTCAAGGGGATCAACCCGGAATGTCGCGTACAGGCGGTGACGGATTTCGTCACCCGCGACACCATGGCTGAGTACATCACGACGGATATCGATTGCGTGATCGACTGCATCGACAGCGTCAATGCCAAGGCGGCGCTGATTGCCTGGTGCAAGCGGCGCAAGATCCAGATCATCACCACGGGCGGCGCCGGTGGGCAGATCGATCCAACACTGATCCAGGTCTGCGACCTGAATCGCACCTTCAACGATCCGTTGGCGTCCAAGGTACGCTCGACCCTGCGTCGCGATTACGGCTTCTCCCGCACGGTGACTCGCCATTACAGCGTGCCCTGTGTGTTTTCCGCTGAGCAACTGCGTTATCCGAAGCCCGATGGCAGCATCTGCCTGCAGAAGAGTTTTGTCGGCGATGGCGTGAAATTGGACTGTGCCGGAGGATTCGGCGCGGTGATGATGGTCACCGCGACCTTCGGCATGGTGGCGGCCACCAAGGCGGTGGACAAGATCGTTGCGGGTGTGCGACGGCCATCGGAGCGGATAAAACCCGAGTAGCGGACGGACTCCCGTGGCGAGTGAGCTGGCCCGCTCGCCACGGGAGTCCGTTCAACCCTGCGTGCCGGTCAGCTCATGCATCCGCTGCAGCACCGCGTGCAGGCCGTTGCTACGGGAGGGCGACAACTGCCGGGCTAGCCCCAACTGGTTGAACCAGCCTGGCAGGTCGATCCCTTGCAGCTCTTCAGCGGTCAGGCCATTGACCCGTACCAGCAGCAACCCCAGCAGTCCGCGGATTATCCGTGCATCGCCGTGGGCCACAAACTGCCAGCGGTTGTCCTGCAATAAGCCGGTCAACCAGACTTGACTCTCACAGCCGTGTACCCGGTTAGCCTCGATCTTGTCGACATCGGCCAAGGGGGGCAGGCGTTCGCCCCATTGCATCAGCAACCGTGCTCGTTGCTCCCAGCTCGCTGCCATCTGGAAGCTCTCCAAAGCGCTCTGCGCTTGTTTGGGCAAACTCATCGCAACAGATCCATTGCCTGATCCAGCGCTTCGAAAAAACGCTCGAGATCATCGGAGTCGTTGTACAGCGCCAGCGATACGCGGATCGCGCCGTTCAGGCCGAGGCGTTTCATCAACGGCATCGCACAGTGATGGCCGGCCCGGACCGCGATGCCCTGTTCGGTCAGCAGGTGGGCAAGATCGGCATGATGCATGCCGTCGACGACAAAACTGGCCAATGCCGTTTGCGGCTCGCCGAGTAGCCGAATGCCCTTGCGCACTTTCAGGCCTTGCAGCAGGTGGGCGTGCAGCGCTGCTTCGTGGGCGAAGACGGCGGATTGGTCCAGGCCGGTGAGGTAGTCGAGGGTCGCCCCCAACCCGATCACGCTGGCAATGGCGGGTGTCCCGGCCTCGAAACCCAGCGGAGCGGGGCGAAAGCTGGCGTGTTGGTAATCGGCATCCTGGACCATCTCGCCGCCGAATTGCCAATGACGCAACTGATGCAGTGCCTCATCGCGACCATAGAGCACGCCGAGCCCTTCGGGACCATACAGCTTGTGGCTGGAGAACACGTAGAAGTCGCTACCCAGCGCCTGCACGTTGTGGCGACCGTGTACCACCCCCTGTGCGCCGTCGACGACCGTCAGGGCGCCCTGGTTCTTCGCCCATGCCAGCAGCTCCGGCAAGGGTTGCCAGGCGCCGAGCACATTGGATAGCTGGCTGACGGCCAGGAGGCGGGTGCGTTTACCGATCAGGCCACACGCAGCCTCAACATCGATCAGGCCAGCCGCATCGATGGGCAAGACGATCAGCTTGAGGCTTCGGCGTTGTGCCAGTTGCTGCCAGGGCAACAGATTGGCGTGGTGTTCCAAGGCACTGATAACCAGCTCATCGCCCGCTTGAAAAAGCGCTTCCAGGCCATAAGCCAGCAGGTTCAGCGCCGAGGTGGCGCCATGGGTGAAGATCACTTGCCCGCTGTCTGCGATGTTCAGCCATTGGCCGACCTTGATCCGGCTGTCTTCGAAGGCCTGGGTCGCATGGGCGCCGGGCAGGTGCTGGGCGCGATGGACGTTGGCCGCGCCATTGGCGTAATAATGCGCCAGGGCATCGAGCAGGGCTTGCGGTTTTTGCGTGGTGGCGGCGCTGTCCAGATAGATCTGGTCCTGCCGTTGCAGGGCGGCGATGGCCGGAAAGTCGGCACGCCAGGGAGAGGGAATCAACATAGTGTTCGGCCCTGGTTGCATGGACGGGGATGCGCAAACCCGGAGGCGCCGAGCTGGCTGGCGAAGGTGGCCTCGTGGGCACCCTCGCCGGCAAGCCGGCCTTACAACAGCGATCCTGCTCAGTTATGCGCGTGCAGGGCTTCGTTCAGCTCGATGGCCGACTTGTGGGTCTTGCATTCCACCGCGCCGGTTTCCGAATTGCGCCGAAACAGCAGGTCCGGCTGGCCGGCCAGATCGCGGGCCTTGATCACTTTGACCAACTGGTTGTTCTCGTCGAGCAGCGCGACCTTGGTGCCGGCAGTCACGTACAGGCCGGACTCCACGGTGTTGCGGTCGCCCAGCGGGATACCGATACCGGCGTTGGCACCGATCAGACAGCCTTCGCCGACCTTGATCACGATATTACCGCCTCCGGACAGGGTGCCCATGGTCGAGCAGCCGCCGCCGAGGTCCGAGCCCTTGCCAACGAATACTCCCGCCGACACACGGCCTTCGATCATGCCTGGGCCTTCGGTACCGGCGTTGAAGTTGACGAAGCCTTCGTGCATCACGGTCGTGCCTTCGCCGATATAGGCGCCCAGGCGAACCCGTGCGCTGTCGGCGATACGCACGCCGCTCGGCACCACGTAGTCGGTCATTTTCGGGAACTTGTCCACCGAGAATACCTCCAGCAGCTCGCCACGCAGGCGGGCTTCCAGTTGGTGCGCGGCCAGCTCGGAGAGGTCGATGGCACCCTGGCTGGTCCAGGCCACGTTCGGCAGCAACGGAAATACGCCGGCCAGGCTCAGGCCGTGGGGCTTGACCAGGCGGTGGGACAGCAGGTGCAGCTTAAGGTAGGCCTCGGGGGTGGAGCTCAGTTGGGTGTCTTCAGCCAACAGGGTGGCCACTAGCGGCTTATGGCTTTCGGCCAGGCGGGTCAGCAGCGCGGCCTGGGCGGCGTCGATCCCTTTCAGCGTTTCGGCCAATTGCGAGGCTTGAGCGGTGGTGAAACCGATCGCCTGGTTGCCGCCGGTGTAACCCAATATTGGCGCGATGGCTGCGACCAGTTCGGCGGACGGTTGGATCAGCGGTTGGGCGTAGAACACTTCCAGCCAGACACCTTGACGATTCTGGGTACCAACGCCGAAGCCCAGGCTGAACAGAGTAGTGGACATGCAGTTACCTCTTGCAAAAATGAGTGGGGGCCTTGAGCGCTCTGGCTCAGTTGAGGGCCGCCGCGTAGCTATCTGGCTTGAAGCCAATCAGCGTTCGGTTACCGAGATCGAGCACCGGGCGCTTGATCATCGAGGGCTGAGCGAGCATCAGCTCGATCGCTTTCGCCTGGTCGAGATCGGCTTTATGTTCGTCGTCGAGTTTACGAAAGGTGGTTCCGGCGCGGTTCAGCACTACTTGCCAGCCGTGCTCGTCGCACCACCGGGTCAGGTGTTCGCGGTCGATGCCGGCGGTCTTGTAGTCGTGAAACTCATACGGCACGGCCTGCTCTTGGAGCCAGGTACGGGCCTTTTTCATGGTGTCGCATGCCTTGATTCCGAAAAGGTGCAACGTTTTGCTCGAAGCGGTCACAGCAATTGCCTCCCCTTTGGAGATGTGAGGGATGAAAGGTTGAAGATTATGCCATGACCCGGCGACTTGAGAGCGTTCCTGGCTGTAACTACTTGCGGCGTTGGATAAACGCGCGGATCCGCTCAGCGGCTTCAACGCATTCGGCGAGTGGCGCAACCAGTGCCATGCGCACGCGCCCGGCCCCCGGATTGACGCCGGCCACTTCGCGGGACAGGTAGGAGCCGGGCACCACGGTTACATGCTCTTGGGCAAACAGATCACGGCAGAACGCCGCATCGTCGCCTTGCACATTCGGCCACAGATAGAAGCTGCCATCCGGCCGCTGTACATCCAGCACGGGTGCCAGGATCTCCAGCACCGCATCGAATTTCTCCCGGTACAGCGCACGGTTAGAGCGTACATGGACTTCGTCGTTCCAGGCAGCCACGCTAGCCAACTGGGTCTGCACTGGCATCGCGCAACCGTGATAGGTGCGATACAGCAGGAAAGCCTTGAGAATATCGGCGTCACCGGCAACAAAACCCGAACGCAGCCCCGGCAGGTTGGAACGTTTGGACAGGCTGTGGAACACCACGCAACGCTTGAAATCCTTGCGACCCAGCGCCACGCAGGCGCTGAGCAGGCCTGGCGGCGGTGTCTGCTCATCGAAGTACAGTTCGCTGTAGCACTCGTCGGCGGCGATCACGAAGTCGTGTTCGTCAGCCAGGGCAATCAGTTTTTTCAGGGTCTCTACTGGAATCAGTGCGCCGGTCGGGTTGCCCGGTGAGCAGAGAAACAGAATCTGGCAACGCTGCCAGGTCTCGCTCGATACGGTGTCGAAGTCTGGGTTGAAGCCGTTCTCGTCCAGGCACGGCAGGTAGTGCGGCTTGGCTCCGGCGAGGAAGGCCGCGCCTTCGTAGATCTGATAGAACGGGTTGGGGCTGACCACCAGTGCATCGTCGTCACGGTTGACCACGGTCTGGGTGAAGGCGAACAGCGCCTCGCGGGTGCCATTGACCGGCAGGACATTGCGCGCCGGATCGATCCAGCCGCTCGGCACGCCGAAACGCCGCTCGCACCAGCCGGCGATGGCTTCACGCAGGGTCGATACGCCGAGGGTCGTCGGGTACACGGCCATCTGCTCCAGGTTGGCGCTCAGGGCCTCGGCGACAAACGCCGGCGAGCGGTGTTTCGGTTCACCGATGGACAGAGCAATCGGCCGCTTATCCGCGTTCGGCGTCACGCTGGCGAGCAGGGCGCGCAGCTTCTCGAACGGGTAGGGCTGCAACTGGTTCAGGGCGTTGTTCATCGGTAACGGTGCTCGCTTCATTCAGGTGTCGGCGCGTCAGAGACTCAGGCGCGTCGTTTCAGGGGGCGGTTCGGCGTCGACACTCAACTGTTCGACGATAGCGTCTTGCAATCGGCTGCACAGTTGCGGGTCGGACAGCGGTTGGTTGTCGGCGTCGGTAATGAAGAACACATCCTCCACCCGTTCGCCGAGGGTGGCGATCTTGGCGTTCTGCAGCGACAGGTCGAACTCCAGGAAGATCTTGCCGATCCGTGCCAGCAGGCCGGGCCGGTCTGGAGCGCTGAGCTCAAGTACAGTCACCGGGCGCTGGGCGTCATTATGGATGGTTACCTGCGGGGCGAAGGCGAAGTGCTTGAGCTGGCGCGGTACTCGGCGTTGGATGATGGTGGGGTAGTCGTCGGGATTGCGCAGGGCCTCGGTCAGGCCATCGCGGATCTGCCGGACCCGCTTCGGGTTGTCGCCGATGGCGCCGCCGTCGTTGTCTAGCACGATATAGGTGTCGAGGGTGAACTGGCTGCTGGAGGTGATGACCCGGGCATCATGGATGTTCAGGTTGAGCTGGTCCATGGCGGCCACGGTCACGGCGAAAAAGTCATGTTGGTCCGGGGCGTAGATGAAGATCTGCGTGCCGCCTTCGAATTCGCGCTGTGTGGTTTCCTTGATCAACACCAACGGTCCGCCATCGGCTGGCTGCTGGAGGATTGCATCGCTGTGCCAGGCGACATCGCCGGCGGTGTGACGCAGAAAGTAGTCATCGCCCAGTTGCGACCAGAGTTGCTCGACATCGTCGGGGTCGGTGCCCGCGCGCACCAGGATATCCAGGGCGGCGCTTTGGGTCTGGCGAATCTGCTCTTCGCGGTCTACCGGGTTTTCCAGGCCGCGGCGCAGGGCGCGCTTGGTCTCGGTGTAGAGCTGGCGCAACAGGCTGGCGCGCCAGGAGTTCCACAGGCTCGGGTTGGTCGCGTTGATATCGGCGACGGTGAGCACGTACAGGTAATCCAGGTACACCTGGTCGCCGACGGTCTGGGCGAAGTCATGGATGACCTGCGGATCGGACAGGTCCTTGCGCTGGGCAGTGGTGGACATCACCAGGTGGTTTTGTACCAGCCAGACGATCAGGCGGCTGTCCCAGGCGGGCAACTGGTGGCGCTTACAGAAGGCTTCGGCGTCGATTGCGCCGAGCTCCGAGTGGTCGCCGTGGCGGCCCTTGCCGATGTCGTGGTAGAGCCCGGCCATGTAGACCAGTTCGGGCTTGGGCAGCTTGGCCATCAGCTTGGCGGCCAGTGGGAATTTCTCGGAAACCTGGGTGTACTGCAGCTTTCGCAGATGCTTGATCAGGTTCAGGGTGTGTGCATCGACCGTATAGATGTGGAACAGGTCGTGCTGCATCTGCCCGACGATGTCGCCGAACTCCGGCAGGTAACGCCCGAGGATGCCGTAGCGGTTCATCCGGCGCAGGTTGCGGTGGATACCGATCTTGCACTTGAACAGCTCGATGAACAGGCTGGTGTTGCGGATGTCGTTGCGAAAGTCATCGTCGATCAGGTGACGGTGTTCGCGCAGCAGGCGGATGGTGTCGGCACGCACGCCCTTGATTTCCGGTTGCTGAGCCATCAGTACGAAAATTTCCAGCATGGCAAATGGCGTGCGTTTGAAGACGTTCGGCTTGCTTGCTTCGATATAACCGTCGTGCAGTTGGAAACGCGAGTTGAGCGGCTGCGGCGCAGCCTGGTCTGCCGGGGCGAGGATGACCTCTTCGAAGTGCTGGATGATCAGGTCGCTGAGCTGGGCAATGCTCATGACCACCCGGTAATACTGCTGCATGAAGTTCTCAACGGCCTGCTTGGCGTCGTCGCCCTGAAACCCCAGCAGCCCGGCGATGCTGCGTTGATGGTCGAACAGCAGGCGGTCCTCGGAGCGCCCGGCGAGCATGTGCAGGGCATAGCGGACCTTCCAGAGAAACTCCTGGGAGGAGGCCAGCAGTGCGTTTTCACTTTCCACCAGGAAGCCTTCGCCAGCCAGGGCGCGCAGGTTCAGGGTGCCGTACTGGCGACGGGCAACCCAGAGAATCGTCTGGATATCCCGCAGACCGCCGGGCGAGCCCTTGACGTTGGGTTCCAGGTTGTATTCGGTGTCGTTGTATTTGTGGTGGCGGGCCTTCTGCTCGGCGTGTTTGGCCAGGAAAAAGTTCTTGCTCGGCCACATGTGGGCGGTGCTGGTGACCTCAAGCATGTGCTGGCGCAGGTGCTCGGGGCCAGCGATGGTGCGACTTTCCATCAGGTTGGTGATAATGGTCAGGTCGGCGCGTGCCTCTTGGGCGCACTCGTCGATCGAGCGAACGCTCTGGCCGACTTCCAGGCCGATATCCCAGAGCAGGGTCAGGAAGCGCTCGATGGAGTCGCGAAAAATCTCGTGGTCGGCGCTGTCCAGCAGGATTAGCAAATCGATGTCCGAGTAGGGGTGCAATTCCCCCCGGCCATAGCCGCCGACTGCCACCAGGGTGATATCGGCGTCTTCGTTCCAGTCGAACTGCTCCCAGGCTTTTTGCAGGATGTTATCGACGAACCAGGCGCGATCCTCGATCAGCCGACGGATATCGCGTCCGCTGCGAAAGCGTGCGTCGAGGACCTCACGAGCCTGGCGGATGGCTTTCTTGAATGCCGCTATCGGGCTGGCCTTCAAGGCCAGTTCCGCCTGGAACTGACCGCGGTCGAAGAGTTCGGGGTCCACCTGCGGCATCGATTGGTTTACCTTTGTGGATCAGGCTGAGACGCGGGGGATGGTGTCATCGCGGCGCAGGGTGAAGATCTCGTAGCCGGTTTCGGTGACCAGCAAGGTGTGTTCCCACTGGGCCGAGAGCTTGCGGTCCTTGGTGATAGCGGTCCAGCCGTCGCCCAGCACCTTGGTGTCGGCCTTGCCCTGGTTGATCATCGGCTCGATGGTGAAGGTCATGCCGGCTTTCAGTTCCATGCCGGTACCGGCGCGGCCATAGTGCAGAATCTGTGGCTCTTCGTGGAAGATTTTGCCGATGCCGTGGCCACAGAACTCGCGAACCACCGAGAAGCCATTCTTTTCAGCGTGTTTCTGGATGATTTCGCCGATATCGCCCAGGCGGCAGCCAGGCTTGACGATCTCGATCGCTTTGTACATGCATTCCTGGGTCACCTGGGACAGGCGCTCGGCCCAGACCGGCACGTTGCCGACATGGAACATCTTGCTGGTATCGCCGTGGTAGCCGTCCTTGATCACGGTCACGTCGATGTTCACGGTGTCACCATCCTTGAGCGGCTTGTCGCCGGGGATGCCATGACAGACCACGTGGTTGACCGAGGTGCAGATCGACTTAGGGAAACCCTTGTAGTTGAGGGGCGCGGGAATGGCCTGTTGTACGTTGACGATATAGTCGTGGCAAAGGCGGTCCAGTTCCTCGGTGGTGACGCCAGGCTTGACGTATTCACCGATCATTTCCAGTACATCGGCGGCCAGCTTGCCGGCGACGCGCATTTTTGCGATGTCCTCGGGAGTTTTGAGGGTGACGGTCATACAGGCTCTCTATGCGCTCGTCGGCGCTGATAAACACGGGAAAAGGTCGAGCAGGGCAACATCCGGTCATGGAGTGTTGCGTTCTCAAAACCCTGAAAAATGCGATTCTAACAGACTGAGGAGGCAAATCATGAGGTCCGGATATCGCTTGTCTCCATAAAGAATGGGGGCTTCAGGTGCAAAACCAAGGGGCGCACCAAAGTCCTTGATAGGAAATACGAATCCAGGTTTCGTTTTTGTCCTCCCTGTGGTATAACATGCGCCGCTTTGCGGGGATGCCCCGAAAGGCTTAAATCCACACACGTGTCGACACGATGACCTGGGTGCCTTCAGCTTGATGCTGCCGGGTTGGTCATTGGGATGCGTGGAGGCCAAACCCGACTTAATTAAGGAACTATCATGTCCCAAGTCAACATGCGCGATATGCTGAAGGCCGGTGTGCACTTCGGTCACCAGACCCGTTACTGGAATCCGAAAATGGGCAAATACATTTTCGGCGCGCGTAACAAGATCCACATCATCAACCTCGAAAAAACCCTGCCAATGTTCAACGAAGCTCTGACTTTCGTAGAGCGTCTGGCCCAGGGTAAAAACAAGATTCTGTTCGTCGGTACCAAGCGTTCCGCTGGCAAGATCGTCGCTGAAGAAGCAGCACGTTGCGGTTCGCCGTATGTCGATCACCGTTGGTTGGGCGGCATGCTGACCAACTTCAAGACCATCCGTGCTTCCATCAAGCGTCTGCGTGACCTTGAAGTGCAGGCCGAAGATGGCACCTTCGCCAAGCTGACCAAGAAAGAAGCGCTGATGCGCACTCGCGATCTGGAAAAGCTGGATCGTAGCCTGGGCGGTATCAAGGACATGGGCGGTCTGCCAGACGCACTGTTCGTGATCGACGTTGACCACGAGCGCATCGCGATCACCGAAGCCAACAAGCTGGGTATCCCGGTCATCGGCGTTGTCGATACCAACAGCAGCCCGGAAGGTGTTGACTACATCATCCCAGGCAACGATGACGCCATTCGCGCCATCCAGCTGTACATGGGTTCGATGGCTGACGCGGTGATCCGCGGTCGCACCAACGTTCCTGGCGGTACCGTTGAGTTCACCGAAGAAGCGCCGGTTGCCGCCGCTGAGTAATCGACGCCCTGGCGTTGGCTCAGTAAGCAAAAAGGGGGCCTGGCCCCCTTTTTGCCCCCTCGAAAACCATTTGTCTGGCGCGCCGTTGCAATGTCTGTAACGTGTAGCTGCTAACAAGGGTGGTTCGAGAAGAATTGAACGCCCGTTCGATCGGGTGGAATGGTTGATAACCTATCCAAGAGGAATTTTGAAATGGCAGAGATTACTGCAGCGTTGGTCAAAGAACTGCGCGAGCGTACCGGCGAAGGCATGATGGACTGCAAGAAGGCCTTGACCAAGGCCGGTGGCGACATCGAAAAAGCCATCGATGACATGCGCGCATCGGGCGCCATCAAAGCCGCGAAGAAAGCAGGCAACGTTGCTGCCGAGGGGGCTATCGCGATCAAGGACGACGGTAAGTCTGCCGTTATCCTGGAAGTGAATTCGCAGACCGACTTCCTGGCTCTGCAAGACGACTTCAAGAACTTCGTTGCTGCCAGCATTGAAAAAGCTTTCGCTGACAAACTGACCGATGCCGCTCCGCTGATCGCCGCTCAAGAAGTCGCTCGCGAAGCCCTGGTTGCCAAAGTGGGCGAGAACGTCAATATCCGTCGCCTGGCCCGTATCGAGGGTGACGTGATCGGTTCCTACCTGCACGGCAACAAGATCGGCGTGGTCGTGGCTCTGAACGGCGGTAACGTCGACCTGGCCAAGGACATTGCGATGCACGTAGCGGCCAGCAACCCTGAGTTCCTGCTGCCTTCGCAAGTTTCCGCTGAAGCTATCGAACGCGAAAAAGCCGTGTTTCTGCAGTTGAACGAAGAGAAGATCAAAGGCAAGCCGGAAAACATCGTTGAGAACATGGTCAAGGGCCGTATCAGCAAGTTCCTGGCCGAAGCTAGCCTGGTTGAGCAGGCGTTCGTCAAGAACCCTGAAATCAAGGTCGGCGAGCTGGCCAAGAAAGGTGGCGCCGAAATCGTTTCCTTCACCTATTTCAAAGTAGGCGAAGGTATCGAGAAGCCAGCCGACAACTTCGCTGAGGAAGTGGCTGCACAGCTGGCTGCCGCCAAGCAATAAGACGGTTTTCAACTGTCGACCCAAGAGGCTGCCCGCTTACGCGCGCAGCCTCTTTTCAAATGGGAGGAGAGTTTCTCTTTTTCCTTTCGGAGCCGGCTTACAAGGCTGTGTTCCGATGGCGCTGTAGCAGCGTCCAGCTAGTGTTAGCGCGAGTTGCAAACAATTCGCAAGTTTTTTAAACGCCGCAGGAGAGATTCGCAATGGCTCAGCAGGGCAGTGGTTATCAAGCTCGCTATAAACGCATTCTACTCAAGCTGAGTGGCGAGGCCCTGATGGGCTCGGAAGAGTTCGGGATCGATCCGAAAGTCCTGGATCGCATGGCGCTGGAAGTGGGGCAGTTGGTCGGCATCGGTGTGCAGGTCGGCCTGGTGATCGGAGGGGGTAACCTGTTCCGTGGCGCCGCCCTGAGCGCTGCGGGGATGGATCGCGTCACCGGCGACCATATGGGTATGCTGGCTACCGTGATGAACGCGTTAGCGATGCGCGACGCGCTGGAACGTGCGAATATCTCTGCCATCGTGATGTCGGCCATTTCCATGGTCGGCGTGACCGATCATTACGATCGTCGCAAGGCAATGCGTCACCTCAACTCCAAGGAAGTGGTGATTTTCGCAGCGGGTACCGGCAATCCGTTCTTTACCACGGATTCGGCCGCTTGCCTGCGCGCAATCGAAATCGATGCCGACGTGGTGCTTAAGGCGACCAAGGTCGATGGTGTCTACACCGCCGATCCGTTCAAGGATCCGCATGCCGAGAAGTTCGATCATCTGACCTACGATGAAGTACTGGATCGCAAGCTCGGTGTCATGGACCTCACCGCTATCTGCCTGTGCCGTGATCACAAAATGCCGCTACGTGTATTTAACATGAACAAGCCCGGCGCCCTGCTGAACATCGTGCATGGCGGCGCTGAAGGAACCCTGATCGAGGAAGGCCAACAATGATCAACGAACTCAAGAAAGACGCTCAAGAGCGCATGCAGAAATCCCTGGAGTCCCTGGCTCACAACTTCGGTCGCATCCGTACCGGACAGGCTCATCCGAGCATTCTGGAAGGCGTGATGGTGCCTTACTATGGCGCCGATACCCCGATCAAACAGGTGGCCAACATCACCGTCAAGGATGCACGGACCCTGCAGGTGGTGGCATTCGAGCGCAACATGCTCGGCGCGGTGGACAAGGCCATCGGTAGCGCCGGCTTGAACCTGAACCCGACCAACCTGGGCGAGCTGCTGCTGATTTCCATGCCGGCCCTGACCGAAGAAACCCGTCGTGGTTTCACCAAGCAGGCCCGCGAAGAGGCAGAAAACGCCCGAGTTGCGGTGCGCAACATTCGCCGTGACGTGCTGGGCGACCTGAAGGACCTGGTCAAGGAAAAGGAAATCAGCGAAGACGAAGAACGTCGTGCTGCCGACGAGATCCAGAAGCTGACTGACAGCTTCGTGGCTAAAATCGAAGTGGCCGTGAAGCAAAAAGAAGCGGACCTGATGGCTGTATAAGGGTCAGGACGTTTTCATGGAAAAGACCAAGCAGGCAGGACTGTCCTCGGTACCGCGCCACGTCGCGATCATCATGGATGGTAATAATCGCTGGGCGAAGAAGCGTTTCTTGCCCAGTGTCGCCGGCCATAAGGCCGGTGTCGATGCAGTGCGGGCGGTGATCGAGGTGTGTGCCGAGGCCAAGGTCGAGGTATTGACCTTGTTCGCCTTCTCCAGTGAGAACTGGCAGCGCCCCGCTGACGAGGTCAGCGCCTTGATGGATCTGTTTTTCAAGGCGTTGCGGCGCGAGGCCAAGCGCCTCAACGATAACAACATCAGCTTGCGGATCATTGGTGATCGCTCGCGATTCCATCCTGAACTCCAGGCAGCGATGCGCGAGGCGGAAGCCGTGACGGCGGGCAACAATCGTTTCATTCTGCAAATCGCCGCCAACTACGGTGGACAGTGGGATATCGCCCAAGCGGCGCAACGTCTGGCTTGCGAAGTGCAGGCCGGGCATCTGCGTCCGGACGACATCACCCCGCAGTTGCTGCAGACCTGTCTGGCAACTGGCGATCAGCCGCTGCCGGACTTGTGCATTCGTACCGGTGGCGAACATCGCATCAGTAACTTTTTGTTGTGGCAGTTGGCGTATGCCGAGCTGCATTTCTCCGACCTGTTCTGGCCGGACTTCAAACACGATGCCATGCGCAACGCGCTGGCTGATTTTGCTTCCCGCCAGCGTCGCTTCGGTAAAACGAGCGAGCAGGTCGAAGCGGGGGCCCGAGTTTAATGCTCAAGCAACGCATCGTCACGGCACTGATCCTTCTACCCATTGCCTTGTGCGGTTTTTTTCTGCTCTCAGGGTTCTGGTTTGCGCTGTTTATCGGCGTAGTCATCACTCTTGGTGCCTGGGAGTGGGCCCGCCTGGCAGGCTTTGAGGGGCAGCCGGCGCGTGTGGCGTATGCGGCGTCGGTCGCGGTTTTGCTGTTTTTCATGTACGTGCTGCCGAACCTGGCACCCTGGGTGCTGGGAGCGTCGGTGTTGTGGTGGGGGTTGGCGGTCTACCTGGTGCTGACCTATCCGCAGTCCAGTGCGCACTGGTCGAGCACGGCGAGCAAGCTGGTGATCGGTTTCCTGATCCTGTTGCCGGCCTGGCAGGGGCTGATCGAAATCAAGCAGCATGCTTCCGGCCACGGCAACCTGTTGATCATGGCGGTGATGATCCTGGTCTGGGGTGCCGATATCGGCGCCTATTTTTCCGGGAGGGCCTTTGGCAAACGCAAGCTGGCGCCGGCGGTCAGTCCGGGTAAGAGCTGGGAGGGTGTCTATGGCGGCCTGCTGTTGAGTCTGGTGATTACGGCAGTGGTTGGCCTGGTGTACGGCTGGGGCTTTGGCCAGATCCTGGCGAGCCTGTTGGGTGCGGCGGTCATCGTGTTCATTTCGGTCGTCGGCGACTTGACCGAAAGCATGTTCAAGCGTCAGTCCGGGATCAAGGACAGCAGTAACCTGTTGCCCGGTCATGGTGGCGTGCTCGACCGTATCGACAGCTTGACCGCGGCGATCCCGATGTTCGCGGTGTTGCTGTGGATCGCCGCATCGTGAGCCGCCCACAACAGATCACGGTATTGGGCGCTACCGGTTCCATCGGCATGAGCACCCTTGATGTCATTGCTCGGCACCCCGAGCGTTATCAAGTGTTTGCCTTGAGCGGCTTCAGCCGCCTGGCTGAGCTGTTCGCCTTGTGCGTGCGTCACAGGCCGCGTTTTGCAGTGGTGCCTGAGCGAGCCGATGCTCGTCGTCTGCAGGAGGATTTGCGCACCGCTGGCCTGTCTACCGAGGTAGTGGTAGGCGAAGAGGCGTTGTGCCAGATTTCGTCTGACCCCGAAGTCGACACCGTGATGGCGGCGATCGTAGGTGCGGCAGGCTTGCGTCCTACCCTGGCGGCGGTTGAGGCCGGCAAGAAAATCTTGTTGGCCAACAAGGAGGCGTTGGTGATGACCGGCGCCCTGTTCATGCAGGCAGTGCGCAAGAGCGGTTCGGTGCTGCTGCCAATCGACAGTGAGCACAATGCGATTTTCCAATGCCTGCCAGGCGATTTCGCCCGTGGACTGGGGGCAGTGGGAGTGCGACGCATTCTGCTGACCGCCTCCGGTGGCCCATTCCGGCAAACGCCGTTAACCGAGCTGGAGCATGTGACACCTGATCAGGCCTGTGCGCACCCCAACTGGTCAATGGGGCGCAAGATTTCCGTCGACTCCGCGAGCATGATGAATAAGGGGTTGGAGTTGATCGAGGCCTGCTGGCTGTTCGATGCTCTGCCGAGCCAGGTCGAGGTGGTGATTCACCCGCAGAGCGTGATCCATTCGCTGGTCGATTATGTCGATGGCTCGGTGCTCGCCCAATTGGGCAATCCGGACATGCGCACGCCGATTGCCAATGCGCTGGCGTGGCCGGAGCGCATCGATTCCGGTGTCGCTCCATTGGATTTGTTTTCTGTGGCACGGCTGGACTTCCAGGCGCCGGATGAGCAGCGTTTCCCTTGTTTGCGCCTGGCGCGGGCCGCCGCCGAAGCCGGCGGCAGCGCACCGGCGATGCTCAATGCGGCCAATGAGGTGGCCGTAGCCGCGTTTCTCGAACGGCGTATCCGTTATCCCGAGATCGCGAGTATCATCGAGGCAGTGTTGAATCTGGAACCTGTTGTTGCGGTCGATGAACTCGGCGCGGTATTCGCAGCAGATGCCAAGGCACGGGCATTGACCGAACAGTGGCTGAGTCGCAACGGGCGTTGAGCCCGGTGTAGCGTAAGCGCGATGCGACACTTGATAGGATTGCGGAGAAAGTAGATGAGCGCGCTCTATATGATTGTCGGCACCCTGGTGGCATTGGGTGTGCTGGTTACTTTTCATGAATTCGGTCACTTCTGGGTGGCGCGCCGCTGCGGCGTCAAGGTGTTGCGCTTTTCCGTGGGGTTCGGTACGCCGCTGCTGCGTTGGCATGACCGTCATGGCACCGAGTTCGTGTTGGCGGCGATTCCGCTCGGCGGCTACGTGAAGATGCTCGACGAGCGTGAAGCGGCGGTTGCGCCGGGCGAGCTCGATCAGGCCTTCAATCGCAAGACCGTGCGTCAGCGCATCGCTATTGTCGCTGCCGGCCCAATCGCCAACTTCCTGTTGGCAATCGTGTTTTTTTGGGTGCTGGCGATGCTCGGCAGCCAGCAGGTACGTCCGATCATCGGCGGGGTGGAGAGCGGCAGTATCGCAGCCAAGGCGGGTTTGAACGTCGGTCAGGAAATTGTCGCCATAGATGGCGAGCCGACCACCGGTTGGTCCGCCGTCAACCTGCAGTTGGTCCGTCGGCTGGGAGAAAGTGGCACGTTGCACTTGCAGGTGCGTGAGCCGGGTTCGACCAGCGACTCTCCCCGTGAGCTGATCCTTGACCACTGGCTGCATGGCGCTGACGAGCCCGACCCGATCAAGTCCTTGGGGATTCGTCCGTGGCGCCCGGCGCTACCGCCATTGTTAGCCGAACTCGACCCCAAAGGCCCGGCTCAGGCCGCTGGCCTGAAGACCGGCGATCGCCTGCTGTCGTTGAATGGCGATGCCGTCGATGACTGGCAGCAAGTGGTGGATTGGGTCCGTGTACGGCCGGATACCAAAATTGTGCTGCATGTGGAGCGCGATGGTGCTCAAATCGATGTCCCGCTGACCTTGGCTTCCCGGGGTGAGGGTAAGTCTGCCAGCGGTTACCTGGGGGCAGGCGTCAAGGCCGTGGATTGGCCGCCGGAGATGGTCCGAGAGGTCAGCTTCGGGCCTTTGGCGGCGATCGGCGAGGGGGCCAGGCGTACCTGGAACATGAGCGTTCTGACCCTGGATTCGCTAAAGAAAATGTTGTTCGGCGAGCTCTCGGTAAAAAACTTGAGTGGACCGATAACCATTGCTAAAGTGGCGGGCGCTTCGGCCCAGTCGGGTGTCGCTGATTTCCTGAATTTCCTGGCTTATTTGAGCATCAGCCTGGGCGTTCTGAATTTGTTGCCTATCCCGGTACTGGATGGGGGGCATTTGCTGTTTTATCTGATCGAGTGGGCCCGTGGTCGCCCGTTGTCGGAGCGAGTACAGGGTTGGGGGATACAAATCGGCATCAGTTTGGTGGTTGGGGTGATGCTACTTGCCCTGGTCAACGATCTGGGTCGACTGTAACGCGCCGAAGAAATTGCGAGTTCGCCGCATTTTTTTGCGGCAATTTGTTTATTGCCAGTTGGAATAAGAAAGGACTTCATGAAACGTCTGCTGCTAACTGCGGTTCTCACCGTATTGATGATCGCCGAAGTTCACGCCGAGTCCTTCACTATCTCCGATATTCGTGTCAATGGCCTTCAGCGGGTATCCGCTGGTAGTGTGTTTGGCGCGTTACCATTGAACGTTGGGGAGCAAGCGGATGATCGGCGCCTGGTGGAATCCACTCGCGCGTTGTTCAAAACCGGGTTTTTCCAGGATATCCAGCTGGGGCGCGACGGTAACGTTCTGGTTATCACGGTGGTCGAGCGGCCTTCGGTGGCCAGTATCGATATAGAAGGCAACAAGGCCATTTCGACTGACGACCTGATAAAGGGTCTGAAGCAGTCCGGTCTGGCCGAAGGTGAGATCTTCCAACGCGCAACCCTCGAAGGTGTTCGTAACGAACTCCAGCGTCAGTACGTGGCCCAAGGCCGCTACTCCGCCGAGGTCGAGACCGAAGTGGTGCCACAGCCGCGCAATCGCGTAGGCTTGAAAATCAAGATCAACGAAGGCACCGTTGCCGCCATCCAGCACATCAACGTGGTGGGCAACACGGTATTCCCCGACGAAGACCTGATCGATTTGTTCGAACTCAAGACCACCAACTGGTTGTCGTTCTTCAAGAACGACGACAAGTATGCTCGTGAAAAACTTTCCGGTGACCTGGAGCGCCTGCGTTCCTATTACCTGGACCGTGGCTATATCAACATGGATATCGCCTCGACCCAGGTTTCGATCACGCCGGACAAGAAAAACGTCTATATCACCGTCAACGTCACCGAAGGTCAGAAATACAAGGTTCGCGAGGTGAAGCTCAGCGGTGACCTGAAAGTGCCTGAAGACCAGGTCAAGTCCCTGCTGCTGGTCGAGAAGGGCCAGGTATTCTCGCGTAAGCTGATGACCACTACCTCGGAGCTGATCACCCGTCGCTTGGGTAACGATGGTTATACCTTTGCCAACGTCAACGGCGTACCGACGCCGAACGACGAGGATCACACCGTCGATATCACCTTTGTGGTCGATCCGGGCAAGCGTGCCTACGTCAACCGGATCAACTTCCGTGGCAACACCAAGTCCGCCGACGAAGTGTTGCGTCGTGAAATGCGCCAGATGGAAGGCGGTTGGGCTTCCACCTACCTGATCGACCAGTCCAAGACCCGTCTCGAACGCCTGGGCTTCTTTAAGGAAGTCAACGTCGAGACCCCGGCGGTTCCAGGTGTCGACGACCAGGTCGATGTGAATTACGCGGTGGAAGAGCAGGCTTCGGGTTCGATCACCGCCAGCGTCGGTTTTGCCCAGAGTGCCGGTCTGATCCTCGGTGGTTCGATTACCCAGAACAACTTCCTCGGTACGGGTAACAAAGTCAGCATCGGCCTGACCCGCAGTGAATACCAGAGCCGTTACAACTTCGGCTACGTCGATCCCTATTGGACCACCGACGGTGTCAGCCTGGGTTACAACGTGTTCTATCGCACCACCGACTACAAAGACCTCGACGTCGATGTTGCCAGCTATGCGGTAGATAGCCTGGGTGCCGGTGTGAGCGTGGGTTACCCGATCAGCGAGACCTCGCGTCTGACCTTCGGTCTGACTGCGCAGCAGGACAAGATCAAGACCGGCCTGTATACCGTGGACGAGATCTTCGACTTCGTGAACCGCGAGGGCGACAGCTACCTGAACTTCAAGGCCTCGGTCGGCTGGTCGGAATCGACCCTGAACAAGGGCGTCCTGGCCACCCGTGGTCATTCCCAGAGCGTGACCCTGGAAGCCACCACGCCAGGCAGCGACCTGTCATTCTTCAAGCTCGACTACCGCGGCCAAGTGTTCGCGCCGCTGACTGATACCTACACCATGCGTTTCCATACCGAACTGGGTTACGGCGACGGCTATGGCTCGACCGAGGGCTTGCCGTTCTACGAGAACTACTATGCCGGTGGTTTCAACTCGGTCCGTGGCTTCAAGGACAGCACCTTGGGTCCTCGTGGTACGCCAAGCCGCGGTGTGGGCGTGACGGGTAACGTCGGTACCATTGCCGACTCAGACAATGATCCGCTGCCGTTCGGTGGTAACGTGCTGATCCAGGGCGGCGCGGAGGTGCTGTTCCCGCTGCCGTTCGTCAAGGATCAACGCTCCCTGCGCACCTCGGTATTCTGGGATGTGGGTAACGTGTTCGACTCCAAGTGCGATCAGGTCAAGAACACCAACGGTTCAGCTTCCAATACACAGTGCAACGATATCAGTTTGAGCAACCTCGCCAGCTCCGTCGGTGTGGGCGTGACCTGGGTCACTGCCCTGGGCCCGTTGAGCTTTGCCCTGGCGATGCCAGTCAAGAAACCGGATAACGCTGAAACTCAGATATTCCAATTCTCCCTCGGTCAGACGTTCTGATAGTCTGACCCAAGATAACGACAATGAATTTGTAGGAGTTTATCGTGCGTAAGTTGACTCAACTGGTGCTGCTGGCGACCGTCCTGGTGGCTACCCCGGCGTTTGCCGAAATGAAGATCGCTGTCCTGAACTACCAGATGGCGTTGCTGGAATCCGACGCGGCCAAGAAATACGCCGTGGATGCCGAGAAGAAGTTCGGCCCGCAACTGACTAAGCTGAAAGCCCTGGAAAGCAGCGCCAAGGGCATCCAGGACCGCCTTGTCAGCGGTGGCGACAAGATGCAACAGGGCGAACGTGAGCGCCTTGAGCTGGAATTCAAGCAAAAGGCCCGTGACTTCCAGTTCCAGTCCAAGGAATTGAACGAAGCCAAGGCCGTAGCCGACCGTGAAATGCTCAAGCAATTGAAGCCCAAACTGGACAGCGCGGTAGAAGAAGTCATCAAGAAAGGTGCTTTTGACCTGGTGTTCGAGCGTGGTGCAGTGATCGATGTCAAACCTCAGTACGACATCACTCGCCAGGTTATCGAGCGCATGAATCAGCTGAAGTAATCCATGACTGCAACTATCAAGCTCGGCCAATTGGCCGAGATCCTCGGCGCCACCCTGCGTGGTGACCCGGAGAAGGAAATCACCGGGCTGGCCACCTTGCAGGAGGCTGGCCCAGCTCAATTGAGTTTTCTGGCAAATCCCCAATACCGTAAATACCTCGCGGACTGCCAGGCCGGCGCTGTGTTGCTCAAGGCCGCCGAGGCCGAGGCTTATGCTGGGAATGCCTTGGTAGTGGCCGATCCCTACCTAGCCTATGCAGGTATTTCGCACCTGTTCGACCCGAAACCCAAGGCGGCGCCAGGTATTCACCCGAGTGCTGTCGTGGCGGCGGATGCGCTGATCGACCCGGCGGCGAGTATCGGCGCTTTCGCGGTGATTGAGAGCGGTGCGCGCATTGGCGCGGGCGTGACCATTGGCGCCCAGTGCTTTGTCGGCGCTCGTTGTGAAATCGGCGATGGCGGCTGGCTGGCGCCACGGGTCACCCTGTACCACGACGTGCGTATCGGCAAGCGTGTAGTGATCCAGTCCGGCGCGGTGCTCGGTGGTGAAGGCTTCGGTTTCGCCAACAAAAAGGGCGTTTGGCACAAGATCGCCCAAATCGGCGGCGTGGTGATCGGTGATGACGTGGAAATCGGTGTGAATACCGCCATCGATCGCGGCGCATTGGCCGATACGATCATCGGTAACGGCGTCAAGCTCGACAACCAAATCCAGATCGCCCATAACGTCCAGGTGGGTGATCACACCGCAATGGCGGCCTGCTGCGGCATTTCCGGCAGTACCAAAATCGGTAAGCATTGCATGCTCGCCGGTGGCGTCGGCCTCGTAGGGCACATCGAAATTTGCGATAACGTGTTCCTGACCGGGATGACCATGGTGACCCACTCGATCACTGAGCCGGGCTCCTATTCTTCCGGTACGGCCATGCAGCCGGCCGCCGAGTGGCGCAAGAGCGCGGCGCGTATTCGCCAACTCGATGACATTGCGCGGCGACTGCGACAGCTGGAAAAACGTGTCGGGGACGTGACCCCGGACGCGAACGCTTCATCTGAAGGCTGATACCATTTCCATATCAAGTAGTCGCCTGAGTCTGTACGAAAGCTAACTTCTTGATTTGCTAGAGGCGCATGCCCGTGGCGTGCTCCCCATCTTTACTACAGGCTTCCCCACGAAATGATGGACATCAACGAGATTCGCGAATACCTGCCTCACCGTTATCCGTTCCTGCTGGTTGACCGGGTGGTGGAACTGGATGTCGAGGCCAAGCGCATTCGTGCTTACAAGAATGTCAGCATCAACGAGCCTTTCTTCAATGGCCATTTTCCGGCGCATCCGATCATGCCGGGCGTATTGATCATTGAAGCCATGGCCCAGGCTGCCGGCATCCTTGGTTTCAAGATCCTGGACGTGAAGCCTGCCGATGGCACCCTTTACTATTTCGTCGGCTCCGACAAGCTGCGCTTCCGCCAGCCGGTCAAGCCGGGCGATCAATTGATCCTCGAAGCCACCTTCATCAGTTGCAAGCGCAAGATCTGGAAATTCGAGTGCCAGGCCTCGGTTGACGGCAAACCGGTGTGTTCGGCCGAGATCATCTGCGCGGAACAGGCGGTATGAGTTTGATTGACCCTCGCGCAATCATCGATCCGGCGGCCGTGCTGGCCGACGGCGTCGAGGTCGGCCCTTGGTCGATCATCGGCGCAGGTGTGGAAATCGGCGAGGGAACAGTGATCGGGCCGCATGTGGTCCTCAAGGGCTCGACCCGGATTGGCAAACACAACCGCATCTACCAGTTTTCCTCGGTGGGTGAGGATACCCCTGATCTTAAGTACAAGGGCGAGGACACTCGTCTGTGGATCGGTGACCACAATATCATCCGCGAAGGCGTGACGATTCATCGCGGCACGGTCCAGGATCGCTCGGAAACCACACTGGGTGATCACAACCTGATCATGGCTTATGCCCATATCGGCCATGACAGCGTGATCGGCAACCATTGCATCCTGGTCAACAACACGGCGCTGGCCGGTCACGTGCATGTCGATGACTGGGCGATCCTTTCCGGCTACACGCTGGTGCATCAGTTCTGCCATATTGGCGCCCACAGTTTTTCCGGCATGGGCACCGCCATTGGCAAGGACGTCCCGGCCTATGTCACGGTGTTCGGCAACCCGGCCGAAGCCCGCAGCATGAACTTTGAAGGCATGCGCCGTCGGGGCTTCAGCGAAGAAGTGATCCATGCGCTGCGCCGGGCCTACAAGGTGGTGTATCGCCAGGGCCTGACGGTGGATCAGGCGATTGTCGAACTGGCCGAGCCTGCCGCGCAGTACCCGGAAGTGGCGGTGTTTCTCGAATCCATCCAGTCCTCGACCCGCGGCATCACCCGCTGATCATGGCCAGCCTGCGTATTGCACTGGTTGCCGGTGAAGCGTCCGGCGATATTCTCGGTGCCGGTCTGATGCGGGCGCTCAAGGCGCGGCATCCCGCTGTCGAGTTTATCGGTGTGGGCGGTCCCTTGATGGAGGCGCAAGGGTTGGTCTCCTATTTCCCCATGGAGCGCCTGTCGGTCATGGGCCTGGTCGAGGTGCTCGGGCGTTTGCCTGAGTTGCTCAAGCGGCGCAAGACGTTGATCCAGACGCTGATTGCCGAAAAGCCGGATGCCTTTATCGGCATCGACGCCCCTGACTTCACCCTCAACATCGAACTCAAGCTGCGTCGAGCCGGGATCAAGACCGTGCACTACGTCAGTCCATCTGTCTGGGCCTGGCGCCAGAAGCGGGTGCTGAAGATCCGCGAAGGCTGTGATCTGATGTTGACGCTGTTGCCGTTTGAAGCGCGTTTCTACGAAGAGCAGGGTGTGCCGGTGCGATTTGTCGGGCACACCCTGGCCGACACCATTGCGCTGCAGACCGATCGCTCGGCAGCGCGTGCCGAACTCGGTTTGCCGGACGGCCCGTTGGTGGCGTTGATGCCCGGCAGCCGTGGCAGCGAAGTGGCACGCCTGGGTGGGTTGTTCCTGGATACGGCGCAACGGTTGCAAGCGATGCATCCGGGCATTCGTTTTGTCATGCCGTGCGCCAGTGCGCAGCGTCGTAGCCAGATCGAGGCGTTGCTGGCGGAGCGCGACCTGCCGTTGACGCTGCTGGATGGCCAGTCCCATAAGGCACTGGAGGCCTGCGATGCGGTGTTGATCGCTTCCGGCACGGCTACCCTCGAGGCATTGCTCTACAAACGCCCGATGGTGGTCGCCTACCGCCTGGCGCCGCTGACCTTCTGGATTCTCAAGCGCCTGGTGAAAAGCCCCTACGTCTCCTTGCCCAATCTGCTGGCCCAGCGTCTGCTGGTGCCCGAACTGTTGCAGGACGATGCCACGCCTGAAGCGCTGGCCAACGCCCTGTCGCCGCTGATCGAGGATGGTCGGGAACAAACCCGCGATTTCGAGGCGATCCACCGGACCCTGCGCCTGGATGCCTCGAACCAGGCCGCCGATGCGGTCCTGACGTTGATCGGTAAGCCGGTATGAGTAACGTGAAGATGCAGATGGGACTGGACTTCAGCCTGGTGGCCGACGCCGAGGATCTGGTCGCCGGCGTCGATGAAGTTGGTCGCGGTCCGCTCTGCGGTGCGGTGGTCACGGCAGCGGTGATCCTTGATCCCAAGCGACCGATTCTCGGGTTGAACGACTCGAAGAAACTGACCGAGGCCCGGCGCGAAAAACTGTATGACGAAATCTGCGAAAAAGCCCTGAGTTGGTGCGTCGCCCGAGCCGAGGTCGAGGAAATCGATGCGCTGAATATCCTCCATGCCACCCTGCTTGCAATGCAGCGGGCGGTCGCGGGCCTGCATATCCAGCCCAGGTTGGCAATGATCGACGGCAACCGCTGCCCGCAACTACCGATGCCGGCGCAGGCTGTGGTCAAGGGCGATAGCAAGGTACCGGCGATTGCGGCGGCGTCGATTCTGGCCAAAGTCAGCCGTGATCGTGAAATGGCGGCTGTTGAATTGATCTATCCCGGTTATGGGATCGGCGGGCACAAGGGTTATCCGACTCCGGTACACCTGGAAGCCTTGAGTCGTCTGGGGCCGACGCCGATTCACCGGCGCTCGTTCGCGCCCGTGCGGCTGGCCTGGGAGGCCCGTGAAAGCCTTGTCGAGCTTTAGTCTGCTGATGTTTTAGCCCAGGCCCGGTACAATCCGGGCCTTGTCGTTTTTCATGCTTCTACAGGATCACTATGCCGGCTTCATTCGTTCACCTGCGCCTGCACACTGAATATTCCCTGGTCGACGGTCTGGTGCGGATCAAGCCGCTGGTCAAGGCCCTGGCCGGCTTGAATATGCCCGCCGTGGCGGTGACCGATCAGAACAACATGTGTTCCCTGGTCAAGTTCTACAAGACCGCCATGGGCGCCGGAATCAAGCCGATCTGCGGTGCCGACCTGTGGCTGTCGAACAAAGACTCCGATGCGCCGTTGAGCCGGATCAGCCTGCTGGCGATGAACCCCCTGGGTTATCGCAATCTGACCGAGCTGATTTCCCGTGGCTTCATCGAGGGTCAGCGCAACGGCATGATCATCGTCGAGCGTGAGTGGGTCGCCGAGGCCAATGCGGGCCTGATCATGCTGTCGGCGGCAAAGGAGGGCGAGATCGGCATGGCTCTGCTCGGCGATAACGCCGCCGAAGCCGAAGCCCTGGCACGTGAGTGGATGGCGGTGTTCCCGGAGCGTTTCTACCTGGAGATCCAGCGCACCCATCGCCCGAACGACGAAGAACAGCTACACGGCGCCGTGGCCCTGGCCGAGAAGCTGGGGGCGCCGCTGGTGGCGACCAACGATGTGCGGTTTATCAAGCAGGAAGATTTCGAGGCTCACGAAACCCGCGTCTGCATCGGTGAAGGCCGGGCGCTCGATGACCCGCGTCGCTCGAAGAACTACAGCGACCAGCAGTACCTCAAAAGCGCCGAGGAAATGGCCGAGCTGTTCAGCGACCTGCCCGATGCCCTGGAAAACACCGTCGAGATCGCCAAGCGCTGCAATATCGAGGTGAAACTGGGCACGCACTTCCTGCCTAACTTTCCGATTCCCGATGGCATGACCATCGACGAGTATTTCCGCAAGGTGTCGTTCGATGGTCTCGAAGAGCGTCTGGCGGTCCTGCTACCCAGGGACACCACTGAAGACTACGAGGCCAAACGCCAGGTCTATGTCGACCGCTTGAATTTCGAGCTGGACATCATTATCCAGATGGGCTTCCCCGGTTACTTCCTGATCGTCATGGACTTTATCCAGTGGGCCAAGAGCAACGGCGTGCCGGTCGGCCCTGGCCGGGGGTCGGGTGCCGGTTCGCTGGTGGCCTATGTACAGAAGATCACCGACCTCGACCCGCTGGAATATGACCTGCTGTTCGAACGCTTCCTCAACCCGGAACGGGTTTCCATGCCCGACTTCGACGTCGACTTCTGCATGGACGGTCGTGATCGGGTGATCGACTACGTGGCCGAAAAATATGGCCGCAACGCGGTAAGCCAGATCATCACCTTCGGCTCCATGGCCGCCAAGGCCGTGGTACGCGACGTGGCGCGGGTGCAGGGCAAGTCCTACGGCCTGGCGGATCGCCTGTCGAAGATGATTCCTTTCGAAGTCGGCATGACCCTGGAAAAAGCCTACGAGCAGGAAGAGATCCTGCGTGACTTCATCAAGGTCGATGAAGAAGCGGCGGAAATCTGGGAGATGGCCCGCAAGCTTGAAGGTGTGGTGCGCAACGTCGGTAAGCACGCCGGCGGGGTGGTGATCGCGCCGACCAAGCTGACTGACTTCTCGCCGATCTATTGCGATGAAGAAGGCGAAGGCCTGGTGACCCAGTTCGACAAGGATGACGTTGAGGCGGCCGGCTTGGTGAAGTTCGACTTCCTGGGCCTGCGGACCCTGACGATCATCGATTGGGCGCTGAAGACCATCAACCGTGACCGGGCCAAGGTCAACGAACCGCCGCTGGATATTGCCTTTATCCCGCTGGACGACAAACCGACCTACAGCCTGTTGCAGAAGGCCGAGACCACGGCGGTGTTCCAGTTGGAGTCGCGTGGCATGAAAGAGCTGATCAAGAAGCTCAAGCCCGACTGCCTGGAAGACCTCATCGCCCTGGTGGCGCTGTTCCGTCCGGGCCCGCTGCAGTCCGGCATGGTGGATGACTTCATCAACCGCAAGCATGGTCGTGCCGAGCTGGCGTACCCGCACTCCGATTACCAGTACGAGGGCCTCAAACCCGTATTGGCGCCGACCTACGGCATCATCCTGTACCAGGAACAGGTGATGCAGATTGCCCAGGTCATGGCCGGCTACACCCTTGGCGGCGCGGATATGCTGCGTCGGGCCATGGGTAAGAAAAAGCCCGAGGAAATGGCCAAGCAGCGCGGTGGATTTATCGAGGGCTGCAAGACCAACAACATCGACCCGGACCTGGCCGGTAACATCTTCGATCTGGTAGAGAAGTTCGCCGGTTACGGTTTCAACAAATCCCACTCCGCCGCCTACGGCCTGGTGTCGTACCAGACTGCCTGGCTGAAGACCCATTATCCGGCGCCGTTCATGGCCGCAGTGCTCTCGGCCGATATGCACAACACCGACAAGATCGTGACCTTGATCGAAGAAGTGCGCACCATGAAGCTGCGTCTTGACGCGCCGGACGTGAATGCTTCGGAGTTCAAGTTCACGGTGAACGACGAAGGCCGGATCATCTACGGCCTCGGCGCCATCAAGGGCGTCGGCGAAGGCCCGGTGGAGGCGATTACCGAAGCGCGCCAGGACGGTCCCTTCAAGGACCTGTTCGATTTCTGCGCACGGGTCGATCTCAAGCGCATCAACAAACGCACCCTCGACGGCCTGATCCGCAGTGGCGCGTTGGATCGGCTCGGTCCGTATTTCCACGACGAGCCCAAGCCTTACCAGGCCAATATCGACCGTAACCGCGGGGTCCTGCTGGCGGCGATGGAAGAAGCGATCAAGGCCGCCGAACAGACCGCGCGCACCCATGACAGCGGCCACGCCGACCTGTTTGGCGGATTGTTCGTCGAGGCAGACGCGGATGTCTATGGCAATCACCGCAAGGCCAAGGAACTGACCCTCAAGGAGCGCCTGAAAGGCGAGAAGGACACTCTCGGTCTTTACCTGACCGGTCATCCGATCGATGAGTACGAGGGCGAGATTCGTCGTTTCGCCCGCCAGCGCATCATCGACCTGAAGCCGGCCCGGGATACCCAGACCGTGGCGGGGATGATCATCAACCTGCGGGTGATGAAAAACAAAAAAGGCGACAAGATGGGCTTTATCACCCTCGACGACCGCTCGGCGCGAATCGAGGCGTCATTGTTCGCCGATGCTTTTATGTCGGCCCAATCGTTGTTGCAGACCGATGCAATGGTGGTGGTCGAGGGCGAGGTCAGTAACGATGATTTCTCCGGTGGTCTGCGCCTGCGGGTCAAGCGTGTGATGAGCATGGAGGATGCCCGTACCCAACTGGCCGAGAGCCTGCGCCTGAAGGTGCAAAGTGCCAGGCTCCAGGGCGATGAGCTGCGCTGGCTGGGCGAGTTGTTCAAGAAGCACCGAGGCGCCTGTCCCATCACCATGGAGTACACCGGTCCGGATGCCAAGGCGCTGTTGCAGCTCGGCGACAGTTGGAAGATCGACCCCGCTGACAGTCTGATTCAGGCATTGCGTGACCAGTTCGGGCGAGACAACGTCTTTCTCCAATACCGTTGAGGTGGTGGTGCTATCAATGCGTCCCGACCTGGAACTTACTTTTAATCTCGACCTGAGCGCGCCATATCCCTTAAGGTAGGGCGCGATATAGATCAATCGGCCGGCCAGGCTGTGTAAAAACTACTGTGCTCGACCCAAGACGGATGCTTATGAACCCGAATTTTCTTGATTTCGAACAGCCGATCGCTGACCTGCAAGCCAAGATCGAAGAACTGCGCTTGGTCGGTAATGACAATTCGCTGAACATCGGCGATGAAATCGCTCGCCTGCAGGACAAGAGCAGCACGCTGACCGAAGACATTTTCGGCAAACTGACCAGTTGGCAGATCGCGCGCCTGGCGCGTCATCCACGTCGTCCCTACACCTTGGACTACATCGAGCACATCTTCACCGAGTTCGATGAACTGCACGGCGACCGCCATTTCTCCGACGATGCCGCGATCGTCGGCGGTATCGCCCGCCTGGAAGACCAGCCAGTGATGGTCATCGGTCACCAGAAAGGCCGTGAAGTGCGCGAGAAGGTGCGTCGCAACTTCGGCATGCCGCGCCCGGAAGGTTATCGCAAGGCCTGCCGCCTGATGGAAATGGCCGAGCGCTTCAAAATGCCGATCCTGACCTTTATCGACACGCCGGGCGCTTACCCGGGCATCGATGCCGAGGAGCGCAACCAGAGCGAAGCCATCGCCTGGAACCTGCGGGTCATGGCGCGCCTGAAAACCCCCATCATCGCCACGGTTATCGGTGAAGGTGGTTCCGGCGGTGCGCTGGCGATCGGTGTCTGCGACCAACTGAACATGTTGCAGTACTCGACCTACGCGGTGATTTCTCCGGAAGGCTGTGCCTCGATCCTCTGGAAGACCGCCGAGAAGGCCCCGGATGCTGCGGAAGCCATGGGTATTACCGCCGAGCGTCTGAAAGGCCTGGGCATCGTCGACAAAGTGATCGCCGAGCCGCTGGGCGGCGCTCACCGTGATCCGGTGGCCGCAGCCGGGCTGATCCGTGCTGAACTGAGCGCGCAGCTAGCGATGTTGCAGAAATTCGACAACGATGCGTTGCTGGCCCGTCGCTATGAGCGGTTGATGAGCTACGGTCTCTGATAGAACCCCCATTGGCGTTCCTCGCGAGCACGCTCGCCCCTGCATGGACTGTAGGCGCCGGGCTTGCTTGCGAACCGCTACAGGCGACCATTCGGTGAATTTCATCACCTAGGTGAAATCGCTTTTGTGAGCAGGCTCGGCTCCTACAGGATCGGGGGCGTCAAGTGATGCGTCAGTCAGATATCGATTTACCTTCCAGGCTTCTCCACGCCCTGGCCCCTTGGCGCACTGCCTCGACCTGGCGCCTGGCCTTCTCCGGTGGCCTCGACTCCACCGTCCTTCTGCATCTGCTGGTCCGACTGGGCAAGAGCCAATCCCTGCCTGAGCTTTCGGCCCTGCATATCCATCATGGCTTGCAGGTCGCCGCCGACAGTTGGCCCGAACACTGCCAGGCGTTCTGCGACACGCTGGGCGTGCCCTTGCAGGTGGTACGAGTGAGCGTCCAGCTCGGTGCCAGTCTTGAGCGTGCCGCCCGTGATGCGCGCTACCTGGCATTCGCCGGGGTGACTCGGTTGAACGAAGTCCTGCTGACAGCCCAGCATCGCGACGACCAGGCCGAGACGCTGTTGTTCCGACTGTTGCGCGGCGCCGGGGTTAGGGGGCTGGCGGCCATGCCGAGCGAGCGTGAAGTGGGCGGTGGGTATCTGGTCCGGCCGCTGCTTGATGTTTCGCGTGCGGAGCTGGAACAGTACGCCCGCGATCAGGGTTTGCATTGGATCGAGGACCCGTCCAACGCCGATCAGCAGTTTTCCCGCAATTACCTGCGCCACCGGGTTTTCCCCGACCTCAGCGAGCGTTGGCCGCAGGCGGTCAGCAGCATGGTGCGCAGCGCCGCACACCTGCGCGAGGCCCAGGAGTTGCTGGATGAGCTGGCTGACGTCGATCTTGACGGCGCTCAGGCCCATTCCCGCTACGACTGGCTGGGCATGCCGTCGCTGGCGCTGGACGCGGTGATCGAGCTGTCGCCGGCGCGCCAGCGCAATTTGTTGCGTCACTGGCTGGCGCCGTTGACCCGCCTGCCGGACAGCGATCACTGGGCTGGTTGGGATGATTTGCGCGATGCCGGGCACGATGCGAGACCGAAGTGGCGCCTGGCCGAAGGCGAATTGCACCGCGCCGACGAGCACTTGTGGTGGTTGAGCGGTTCCTGGCTGCGCCAGCCGGTGGCGGATATCGAGTGGACCCACCCAGGGCCTTCCCTGGAGTTACCGGACAACGGCGAATTGCTGATCATCGGCGATGCGCCGCCCGGCCCGTTGCGAGTGCGCTATCGTCAGGGCGGCGAGGTGCTGCATCTGCCAGACCGCGGGCATCGTGATCTCAAGCGCCTGCTTAACGAAAGCGGGGTGCCCTGGTTTGTCCGCGGCCGATTGCCGCTGGTCTATCGGGGCGAGCAATTGCTGGCTGTGGCCAACCTGGCGGGGCTCGATGGTAGTTCGTTCGGAGACTGGCATTTGCGCTGGCACCCACCTTCGAGCGATCAAGGTTTGAGCTGAAAGCTGCTTTCCGGTAGACTACGCTCCCTTCTTGATACAACTTCTGTGGATTCGCCTGAATGGCAGGAGTTGCCGATTACCAAGCAGTCTTTGCTGGGCGATTCCAAAAAATGTGTAGCGAGCAACGTACCGGTGTTATCACTTGCGGTCCGTCCCAACGCGGCGGTTTTTTTGAAAGATGCACTGTGATTAATGCAGGTGATCGGGGGCTTTGGCCTTCCTTCGCTTTCCCCGGCGGCTCGGACCGCTTTAACGCAGACTTCTAGGGTTTTTCATGACGCGCTACATATTCGTCACGGGCGGTGTTGTTTCTTCATTGGGGAAAGGCATTGCCTCGGCTTCATTGGCGGCCATCCTGGAGGCGCGGGGACTGAAAGTCACCATGCTCAAACTGGACCCGTACATCAACGTCGACCCGGGCACCATGAGCCCGTTCCAGCACGGTGAAGTGTTCGTCACCCACGACGGCGCCGAGACCGACCTGGACCTGGGCCACTACGAGCGGTTCATTCGCACGACGATGACCCAGAACAACAACTTCACCACTGGCCGTGTCTACGAGCACGTGCTGCGCAAGGAGCGCCGTGGTGATTACCTGGGCGCGACCATCCAGGTGATTCCGCACATCACCGACGAAATCAAGCGGCGCATCATCAAGGGCGCCGGCGATGCCGACGTAGCCCTGGTGGAAATCGGCGGTACCGTGGGCGACATCGAATCGCAACCGTTCCTCGAAGCCATCCGCCAGTTGCGCGTCGAAGTCGGCTCCAAGCGCGCGATGCTGATGCACCTGACCCTGGTCCCGTACATCGCCACCGCTGGCGAGACCAAGACCAAACCGACCCAGCACTCGGTCAAGGAGCTGCGCTCCATCGGCTTGCAGCCTGACGTGCTGATCTGCCGCTCCGACCACCCGGTGGATGTGTCCTCGCGTCGCAAGATCGCGTTGTTCACCAACGTCGAAGAGCGTGCGGTGATCTCCCTGGAAGACGTCGACACCATCTACAAGATCCCGGCGGTCCTGCACGCCCAGGGTCTGGATGATTTCGTCGTCGAGCGTTTCGGCTTGCAATGCAACGGTGCCGACCTGTCCGAGTGGGAGCAGGTGGTCGACGCCAAGCTCAACCCCGAGCACGAAGTCACCATCGCCATGGTCGGCAAGTACATGGAACTGCTGGACGCCTACAAGTCGTTGATCGAGGCGATGAGTCACGCCGGCATCACCAACCGCACCAAGGTCAACCTGCGCTATATCGATTCCGAAGACATCGAGAACCAGGGCACCGGCTTGCTCGAAGGCGTCGATGCGATCCTCGTGCCGGGCGGTTTCGGCCTGCGTGGCGTGGAAGGCAAGATCACCGCTGTGCAATACGCCCGTGAAAACAAAGTGCCCTACCTGGGTATCTGCCTGGGCATGCAGGTGGCCGTGATTGAATTCGCCCGTAACGTGCTGGGCTGGAAAGATGCCAACTCCACCGAATTCGATCGCACCAGCGCTCACCCGGTCGTCGGCCTGATCACCGAGTGGGAAGATGCCACCGGCGCGGTCGAAACCCGCACCGAGGCCTCTGATTTGGGTGGCACCATGCGCCTGGGTGCCCAAGACTGTCTGCTGGAGCCGGGTTCGCTGGTTCACGGTTGCTACGCCAAGGACGTGATCGTCGAGCGTCACCGTCATCGCTACGAAGTGAACAACAACTTGCTGCCGCAGATCATGGAAGCTGGCCTGAGGATTTCCGGTCGTTCCGGTGACGGTGCGCTGGTCGAAGTGGTTGAGTCCCCGGATCATCCATGGTTCGTCGCCTGCCAGTTTCACCCAGAGTTCACTTCGACCCCGCGTGATGGCCACCCGTTGTTCAGCGGTTTCGTCAAAGCGGCCTTGGCCCAACACCAGAAGAAGGCGTAACGCTGATGGCCCAGAAGATCATTCGCGTTGGCGGCATCGAGATCGCCAACGACAAGCCGATGGTGCTGTTCGGTGGCATGAACGTGCTGGAAAGCCGTGACATGGCGATGCAGGTCTGCCAAGAGTACGTCAAAGTCACCGAAAAGCTCGGTATCCCCTACGTGTTCAAGGCCAGCTTCGACAAGGCCAACCGTTCCTCCGTGACCTCCTACCGTGGCCCCGGCCTGGAAGAGGGCATGCGTATCTTCCAGGACATCAAGCAAGCGTTCGGCGTGCCGATCATCACCGACGTCCACGAGCCGGCCCAGGCCGCCGTGGTTGCCGAGGTCTGCGATATCATCCAGTTGCCGGCCTTTCTGTCGCGCCAGACCGACCTGGTGGTCGCCATGGCCAAGACCGGCGCGGTGATCAACATCAAGAAGGCCCAGTTCCTCGCGCCACAGGAAATGAAACACATCCTGGGCAAGTGCGTGGAAGCCGGCAACGACCAGTTGATCCTCTGCGAGCGTGGTTCCAGCTTCGGCTACAACAACCTGGTGGTCGACATGCTCGGCTTCGGCATCATGAAGCAGTTTGAATACCCGGTGTTCTTCGACGTGACCCACGCCCTGCAGATGCCGGGCGGTCGTGCGGACTCCGCCGGCGGTCGTCGGGCCCAGGTCACCGACCTGGCCAAGGCCGGCATGAGCCAGGGGCTGGCGGGGCTGTTCCTCGAAGCGCATCCGGACCCGGACAACGCCAAGTGCGACGGTCCTTGCGCCCTGCGCCTGGACAAGCTGGAGCCGTTCCTGGCTCAACTCAAGGCGCTGGATGAGCTAGTGAAGAGTTTTCCGACGATAGAAACCGCGTAATCCTCAAATCTCCGGTAAAGTACCGCACGATTTAAGGCTCTGGCCCCAGCTCCAGAGCCTTTTCGTCTGCAAGACTGCCTGCTTTCATTGACTTGCCGACGATAAAAAATTTCCTTCAGCTGCGTCGTTTTCGTCAACTTTGGAGTGTTTACAACAATGGCAAAAATCGTCGACATCAAAGGTCGTGAGGTTCTCGACTCCCGTGGCAACCCCACCGTGGAAGCGGATGTCCTTCTGGACAACGGTATCATCGGCAGCGCCTGCGCTCCGTCCGGTGCCTCTACCGGCTCGCGTGAGGCGCTTGAGCTGCGTGATGGCGACAAGAGCCGTTATCTGGGCAAAGGCGTGCTGAAGGCTGTCGGTAACATCAACGGTCCGATCCGCGAGCTGTTGCTGGGCAAGGACCCTTCCGATCAGAAGGCTCTGGACCGCGCAATGATTGCGTTGGACGGTACCGAGAACAAGGCGACCCTGGGCGCCAACGCCATCCTCGCCGTGTCCCTGGCCGCTGCCAAGGCCGCTGCCCAGGACCAGGACCTGCCGCTGTACGCGCATATTGCCAACCTTAACGGTACTCCGGGTGTCTACTCCATGCCGGTGCCGATGATGAACATCATCAACGGCGGCGAGCATGCCGACAACAACGTCGACATCCAGGAATTCATGGTTCAGCCGGTGGGCGCCAAGACCTTCTCCGAAGGGCTGCGCATGGGTACCGAGATTTTCCATCACCTCAAGGCCGTGCTGAAGGCTCGTGGCCTGAGCACTGCCGTGGGTGACGAAGGTGGTTTCGCGCCGAACCTGGCGTCCAACGAAGACGCCCTGAAAGTCATCTCCGAGGCTGTTGCCAACGCCGGTTACAAGCTGGGCACCGACGTGACCCTGGCCTTGGACTGCGCCGCCAGCGAATTCTTCGAAGACGGCAAGTACAACCTGTCCGGCGAAGGCCAGGTGTTCACCGCCGAAGGTTTCGCCGACTACCTCAAAGGCCTGACCCAGCGCTATCCGATCATCTCCATCGAAGACGGCCTGGACGAGTCCGACTGGGCTGGTTGGAAGATTCTTACCGACAAGATTGGCGAGAAGACCCAACTGGTGGGCGACGACCTGTTCGTGACCAACACCAAGATCCTCAAGGAAGGCATCGATAAGCGGATCGCTAACTCCATCCTGATCAAGTTCAACCAGATCGGCACCCTGACCGAAACCCTGGAAGCCATCCAGATGGCCAAGGCCGCCGGCTATACGGCAGTGATCTCGCACCGTTCCGGTGAAACCGAGGACTCGACCATTGCCGACCTGGCCGTGGGCACTGCTGCCGGCCAGATCAAGACGGGTTCGCTGTGCCGTTCCGACCGTGTTTCCAAGTACAACCAACTGCTGCGTATCGAAGAGCAATTGGGCGCCAAGGCGAAGTACAACGGTCGTTCCGAGTTTCGCGGTTAAGCGCTAGATGGTAAAAAGGCACCAGGTTGTGTCGGAAAAGTCGCTATAGCGACCTTTTCGCAACTAATCTGATGGCTGACAAGCACAAGTCTGGTCCTTCCAGGCTTCGTGCTGTTGGGTATACGGAAGTCGGCTTGGCTGTCTTTTTCACTGGGTAAACGAAATTCGATGCGCAGTCCCAATTGGTTGTTCCTTGTCTTGCTCTTGCTGCTGGCTGGCCTGCAGTACCGCCTTTGGGTGGGTAACGGGAGTCTGGCGCAGGTAGCCGACCTGACACAGCAAATTGCCGACCAGCACGCCGAGAACGCGCGTTTGCTGGAGCGTAACCGTGTCCTCGATGCGGAAGTTCTTGAACTGAAGAAAGGCATGGAAACCGTTGAAGAGCGGGCTCGCCATGAACTGGGCATGGTCAAGGACGGCGAAACCCTTTATCAGTTGGCACAATGACTGACTTATCGCTACCGGCCTTCTGGGCCGTGATTCCTGCCGCGGGCGTGGGGGCTCGTATGGCGGCCGACCGTCCCAAGCAATACCTGCAACTGGGCGGACGAACCATTCTCGAACACAGCCTCGGCTGTTTTCTCGATCATCCGGGGCTCAAGGGACTGCTGCTCTGCCTGGCGCCGGCCGATCCCTATTGGCCTGGCCTGGCTTGTGCCAGTGACCGGCGTATCCAACGCGTCGACGGTGGCGCCGAGCGCGCCGACTCGGTACTCAATGCCCTGCTGCATCTGCATGCCCAGGGCGCGGCGGATGAGGACTGGGTACTGGTCCATGATGCGGCCCGACCGAACCTGTCCCGTGACGATCTCGACAAATTGCTGGGCGAACTCGCCGACGATCCGGTGGGCGGCTTGCTGTCCGTGCCGGCTCGGGACACCCTCAAGCGTGTCGACCCGCACGGTAGGGTGGTTGAAACCGTTGATCGCAGCTTGATCTGGCACGCCTACACACCGCAGATGTTCCGTCTCGGCGCCTTGCATCGGGCGCTGGCCGACAGCCTGGTGGCGGAGGTCACCGTCACCGACGAAGCCTCGGCAATGGAGTGGGCGGGCCAGGCACCGCGCCTGGTGGAAGGGCGTGCGGACAATATCAAAGTCACCCGCCCCGAAGACCTGGAGTGGCTGCGCCTGCGTTGGACCAATCGTCGCTGAGGTTCTTGAGCCTGGCCTTGGTTACACGACCACCATCGTCGGCAAGGTGGTCAGCACATCACCTACTCGAGTCGTTTGGCCCTCCTTGAGATTTTTCGGTTATTACCGATTTTTCCGGCGCAGGTGGCAAGCTCGCGGCGTTATCGTTGAAACCTGTTACCTACTTTTCAGATCGCTGCCACGCAGGACCACGGGGGCGGCTGCGAAGCGGTGCGCAAGCGGGTGATTTCCTTGGCTCTGAATCTTGATGTCCTACAGGTATATCAGATCAGCCCTATTTTTAATGTTCCCTGGTTCTTGTAGCGTTTAGTCCCTGCTGCTGCAAAAAATCCAGTAGGACTTATCGGCTGTCGAGGAAACCCATATGAATATTGAGCGATATCGCTATCAGGGAAACTGGGGCATTGTTTTTCATGTCAACCGTTTTATCGTTCAGCCTGCTGATCGCGGAAATTTGTACAATTCCTTATATTTTTGCGAAGCGCGTGCCGCCCAGTACAAAGTGACGCAGTTGATCGTCCAGCTATATGACAAGATGCTGGCTCAAGAGCGCCCCTGTTTGATGATGGTCGCATTTTCGCAACCGTTGACCCGGGAGCAAGGGGATCTTTTGAATGATCAGCGTACTCTTGTCTCAAATCTTACATCATCAGCCTTTGGCGCCATGGGGGCGGCTATTCCCAGTGGGTTGGCGCAGCGCATTGCCAGAGGCGTTATTTGGGCATCGACGAGCAAGTTTGTAGGTGGAAAATTGCCGACCTATCACGCGAGCGATGTTATCGTAAGTCTTGTCGCCGTCGTTGATGGCGGGATTGGTCCGCAGCAGTCGTCTTCTTCCATGATTTTGAAGTCCGGAGAATACGGTTATTAAAAATGAATTCGCTTAATACTAGATTGCACTTTTCATATTGTTGGCTATTGGGGCTGATTTTTCGGAGACTACTTCACAAGTTTGCGTCTGGTTTGTCCTGTGCATCCTGGCCGTTTTTTGTTATAGCGATTTTTAAGTCAAGATGCTAAGGGTGTGACGATGTATTTAGTAGAGCTGCTGATTTCTCTTTCTATATTCGGCTTCCTCGAGTTTCTACTTTATATGTCACTGCGCTATAAATTGCGGCACAGATACAGAGCCTGTTTCGGTTTGCTTCTGTGTATCCTGGCCATTCGCGTGCCTTGGTATTTCCTGCTTTCTCCTTATGAGATCGATGCGGCAATCGCTATGCCTACGCTGATGCTGGGTGGTATCTGGTTTATAATAACTATGGATAAGGATACCTAAGAAAGCATTGAGCAATTTGTTGTCACCTTCCTGAGATCAGAATTTTGATGTCCTACAGATATATCAGATCAATCCTATTTATAATGGTTTTTAACTCCATGTTGTGAGGGTGTGACGATGTATTTAGTAGACCTGCTGATTTCTCTTTTAATATTCGGTTTTATCCAGCTCCTGCTCTATATGTCATTGCGCTACAAGCTGCGGCACAGATACAGAGCCTGTTTCGGTTTGCTCCTGTGTATCCTGGCCATTCGCGTGCCTTGGTATTCCCTGCTTTCTCCTTATCAGATCGATGCGGCAATCGCCATGTCCACACTGATGCTGGGTGGTATCTGGTTTATAATAACTATGGATTAGGTGGTCATTATGTGGGTAATGGATCAAGCGGCGTACTCGGGGCGTTTCGCCAACTCCTCCTTGAGATAATCCACCAGCTTGCGCACCTTCGGTGACAGGTGTCGCTGTTGCGGGTACAACGCCCACACTGCCGTATTCGGCGGCTGGTGGGTTTCCAGCAGCGAAACCAACTGGCCGCTGTGCAGGTGTTCCAGCACGTAATAATCCGGTAACTGGCACAAACCCACCCCTTGCAACACCGCATCGAGTACCGCCTGGCCACTGTTGCAGCGCCAGTTACCCTGCACCCGCTGGGAAAATTCGCGCCCGTCCTGGGCCAGTTGCCAGATATCTGAACTACCGATCAAACAATTGTGTCGGCTCAGTTCCGAGAGACTGTGAGGACGACCATAACGTTCCAGATAGGAGGGCGACGCGCACAAATACATCCGTCGCGGTGCCAGCCGCGTCGCCACCAGTCGCGAGTCCTGCAGGCGACCTAAGCGGATCGCCAGGTCCAACCCTTCATGCACCAGGTCCAGGGTGCGATTGCTCAGCTCGATATCCACGCGCAGTTGTGGATACAGGCCCATGAAGCGGGTCAACAGTGGCACGATAAAACGCTCGCCGTAGGCCACGGCACAGGTCATGCGTAACAAGCCTTTGGGCTCGCTGTGCAGGTCACCCACCGCCCGCAGGGCTTCGTCGCGGCCATCCTGCAAGCGCTGGCAATGTTGCAGGAAGGTCTGGCCGGCTTCGGTCAGCGTGACGCGCCGGGTACTGCGATACAGCAGGCGCGTTTGCAGCCGCTCTTCCAGCCGGGCGATCTGCCGGCTGATATGCGAAGAAGATACCCCCAGCCGTTGCGCGGCGGCGGTGAACTGGCTGCACTCGGCCACGGCGACAAATTCGTCGATGCCTTCCCAGCGGTTCTCGTTCATCTGATTATCCCTGTACAGCAATAATGTTTTGCTTTTGGCTGGATTATTCATCAACAAACGATGATTTACACTGCAATCTTTCGCGTTCACTTTTCAGGAGTTGCTGGATGATCAAGTCACGTGCCGCCGTTGCCTTCGAGGCAAACAAACCTCTGGAAATCATCGAAGTCGATGTCACTTTGCCCAAGGCTGGTGAAGTGTTGTTGCGTGTCGTGGCCTCCGGCGTCTGCCACACCGACGCCTACACCTTGTCCGGCGCTGACCCGGAAGGCATTTTCCCGGCGATCCTGGGTCATGAAGGCGGGGCGATTGTCGAGGCCATCGGCGAAGGAGTGACATCGGTGGCGGTCGGTGATCACGTGATCCCGCTGTACACCCCGGAATGCGGCCAGTGCAAATTCTGCCGGTCGGGCAAGACCAATCTCTGCCAGGCAATCCGTGCTACCCAGGGCAAGGGCCTGATGCCGGACGGCACTTCGCGTTTCTCTTATAAGGGCGAGACGATTTTCCACTACATGGGCACCTCGACCTTCTCCGAGTACACCGTATTGCCGGAAATCTCCGTGGCCAAGATCGCCAAGGACGCACCGTTGGAGAAGGTCTGCTTGCTGGGCTGCGGCGTCACCACCGGCATCGGCGCGGTGATCAATACCGCCAAGGTCAAGCCGGGTGACACCGTGGCGATCTTCGGTCTCGGCGGCATCGGCCTGTCGGCGGTGATCGGCGCGGTCCAGGCCAAGGCGGCGCGGATCATTGCCATCGATATCAACCCGGCCAAGTTCGAGATTGCCAGGCAACTGGGGGCCACCGATTGTGTGAACCCGAAGGACTTTGATCGACCGATTCAGGAAGTTATCGTCGACATGACCGAGGGTGGTGTGGATTTCTCCTTCGAGTGCATCGGCAATGTGCAATTGATGCGTGCAGCGCTGGAATGTTGCCACAAGGGCTGGGGCGAATCGGTGATCATCGGCGTGGCCGGTGCGGGGCAGGAGATCGCCACGCGTCCGTTCCAACTGGTGACGGGTCGCGTTTGGCGCGGTTCGGCCTTTGGCGGCGTGCGCGGGCGCAGTGAACTGCCGAGCTATGTGGAGATGGCGCAGAAGGGCGAAATCCCATTGGACGCCTTTATCACCCACACCATGGGCCTGGAAGAGATCAACAAGGCCTTCGACCTGATGCATGAAGGCAAGAGCATCCGCAGCGTCATTCATTTCTGAGGTCGGTCATGAGCCTGGAAAACCTTTCCTGCCAGAAAAGCTTCGGCGGCTGGCATAAACGCTATAAACATCATTCCGACGTACTCAATTGTGACATGGTGTTTGCCGTCTATCTGCCGCCGCAGGCGGAACAGGGCGTCAAGCTGCCGGTGCTGTATTGGTTGTCGGGGTTGACCTGCACCGATGAAAACTTCATGCACAAGGCCGGCGCCCTGCGTATGGCCGCGCAACTGGGGCTGATCATCGTCGCGCCGGACACCAGTCCGCGTGGCGCGGGCGTCCCCGGCGATCCCGAGAACGCCTGGGATTTCGGTCACGGGGCTGGCTTCTACCTGAATGCCACGCAGGAGCCCTGGGCACACCATTACCGGATGCACGATTATGTGGTGCAGGAGCTGCCGGCCCTGATCGAGGCGCATTTTCCCGCGTCCGACAAACGTGGCATCAGCGGTCACTCCATGGGCGGGCATGGTGCGCTGATCTGTGCCCTGCGCCATCCTGGGCGTTACCAATCGCTGTCGGCTTTTGCTCCGATCAGCCACCCAATGGATTGCCCGTGGGGACAGAAGGCCTTCTCGCGTTATCTGGGAGAAGAGCGCTCACGCTGGCGCGAATGGGATGCCTGCGCGCTAATCGGCGAAGCGAAGGAAAAGCTGCCGATCCTGGTGGATCAGGGCGACCGGGACGACTTCCTGACCAACCAGCTCAAGCCTGAAGCCCTGCGGCAGGCGGCCAGGCTGGCGCAGCATCCGTTGATCCTGCGGATGCAGCCAGGCTACGACCACAGCTATTTCTTCATCGCCAGCTTTATTGAGGACCACTTGATCCATCACAGCGAAGCGCTTGGCGCAGGCTAGTGGCCTGTACGGTGAGTTCGTTAGTTCAAGTTCGGATGCCATAAGTTCATGGCTAAGGCGCTGTGACGAGTCATAGCCGGGCTATGGCGAGGAACAGCAACGCAAGCCAGGGATTTATGGCGCCGAAATTGACTCATAGAACTAACCACACAGGCCACTAGTGCTCGTACTAGAACCTAATGTCGGACAAAATAGGTAGAATCACGCCCTGACTAACTCGGGGCGTTTTTTTATGCGTATTGGCCACGGCTATGATGTGCACCGTTTCGCCGAAGGCGACTTCATCACTCTGGGCGGCGTGCGCATTGCACACCATCACGGATTGCTGGCTCACTCCGATGGCGACGTGTTGCTGCACGCCCTGAGTGACGCGCTGTTGGGGGCGGCGGCACTTGGGGACATCGGCAAACATTTCCCGGACACCGATCCCACCTATAAAGGCGCCGACAGCCGCGTGCTGTTGCGCCATGTGGTGTCTCTGATCAAGGCCGAGGGTTGGAAGGTCGGTAATGTCGACAACACCATCGTTGCCCAGGCGCCGAAAATGGCTCCGCATATCGAATCGATGCGTGCGCTGATTGCCATGGATCTTGAAGTTGAGTTGGATCAAGTGAATGTAAAAGCCACCACCACTGAAAAGCTCGGCTTTACCGGGCGCGAAGAAGGCATCGCGGTGCATTGCGTTGCCTTGTTGTTGCGCGCATGACGGAACGCGAACTGCTGGGCCCGCGTGCCTATGGCGACGCCTTGGGCCGTGCGGTGCTCAAGGCCAGCGCGGAAGACTTCCAGGTCGATGAAGTGCTCGACATCCCCTTGTCCGGCGACGGCGAGCATCTATGGCTGTGGGTCGAAAAACGCGGCCTGAACACCGAAGAGGCCGCCCGGCGCCTGGCCAGGGCTGCCGGCGTACCTTTGCGCACGGTCAGCTATGCGGGTCTGAAGGATCGCCAGGCCCTCACCCGGCAATGGTTCAGCATCCAACTGCCGGGCAAGGCCGACCCGGACATGGGCGCGGCGCAGAACGACACTTTGCGAATTCTCAAGCGTACCCGGCACAAGCGCAAGTTACAGCGCGGGGCCCATGCGGCCAACGGCTTCACCTTGCGCCTGAGCCAACTGGCAGCGGACAAGGATGGCCTGCAGCAACGTCTCGAACAGATCAGCCGGCAGGGGATTCCCAACTATTTTGGTGCCCAGCGCTTCGGCCATCTGGGCGGCAACCTCGGCGAGGCGCGCGACTACGCCGCACGCCAGGCCCTGCCCGAGCAGCGCAACCTGCGTTCGCGACTGCTGTCCAGCGCCCGCAGCTACCTGTTCAACCAGGTACTGGCGGCGCGGGTCGCCGACGGCAGTTGGAATCGCGCCCAGGTCGGCGACTTGCTGGCTTTTACCGACAGCCGCAGTTTTTTCCCGGCGGGTGAGGCCGAGTGCAGCGATCCGCGTCTGGCGATTCTCGACCTGCACCCGACCGGTCCGCAATGGGGCGCGGGGCCGTCGCCGACGACAGGGGCGACCTTCGAACTGGAGCAAGCCGTCGCCGAGCGTGAAGCCGAGCTGTGCCAATGGCTGGTCAAGGCGGGAATGGAGCACGAACGTCGCATCCTGCGGCTGCCCATTGGCGGGCTGACGTGGCATTATCCCTCGCTGGACATTCTGCAATTGGAATTCGTCCTGCCGGCCGGATGCTTCGCCACTGTTCTGGTGCGCGAGCTGGTTGATCTTGTGTCGGTAGGGCAGACGGACAGCTCATGCGTATTTTGATTTCCAACGACGATGGGGTTTTTGCTCCCGGTCTCGCCGCGCTTCATGCTGCGCTGGCGGATTATGCCGAGTGCCGGGTGATTGCCCCGGACCAGGATAAAAGTGGTGCCAGCAGCTCGCTGACGCTCGATCGTCCGCTGCATCCACATACCTTGCCCAATGGCTTTATCAGTCTTAACGGGACGCCTACCGACTGCGTGCACCTGGGGCTCAACGGCTTACTGGAGCAGGAGCCGGACATGGTGGTATCGGGTATCAACCTGGGCGCCAACCTGGGCGATGACGTGCTCTATTCCGGCACGGTCGCTGCCGCGCTCGAAGGGCGCTTCCTTGAGCGAACCTCGTTTGCCTTCTCGTTGGCCTCGCGCCAGCTCGATAACCTGGCGACTGCCGGGCACTTTGCGCGGTTGTTGGTAGAGGCCCATGCAGGGCTCCGCTTGCCGCCGCGCACGGTCCTCAACGTCAATGTGCCGAACCTGCCGCTGGAGCATATCCGTGGTATCCGACTGACCCGTCTGGGCCATCGGGCACGGGCGGCGAAGCCGATCGTCGAGGTCAATCCGCGAGGCAAGGCCGGTTACTGGATCGCTGCGGCCGGCGATGTGGAAGACGGTGGTCCGGGGACGGATTTCCATGCACTGATGCAAGGTTTCGTTTCTGTGACACCGCTGCAACTGGACCGCACTTTTAACGATGCCTTTAGTAGCCTCGACGGTTGGCTGGAGGGGCTTGCTTGATGGCGCGTGAAAACGATTTGCTGCGCGGCGGAATCGGCATGACTTCGCAGAGAACCCGTGAACGCCTGATCCAGCGGCTTTATGACGAGGGCCTGTGCAACGCCAGGGTGTTGGAAGTGATCCGTCGAACCCCGCGCCATCTGTTCGTCGACGAAGCACTGGCTCACCGTGCCTATGAAGACACCGCGCTACCGATCGGCCACAACCAGACCATTTCCCAGCCCTATATGGTGGCACGCATGAGCGAGCTGCTGCTGGAAGCCGGCCCGCTGGACAAAGTGTTGGAGATCGGTACCGGCTCCGGCTACCAGACCGCTGTGCTGTCACAGTTAGTCGAGCGGGTGTTTTCGGTCGAGCGGATCAAGGTCCTGCAGGATCGCGCCAAGGAGCGCCTGGTCGAGCTCAACCTGCGCAACGTGGTATTCCGCTGGGGCGACGGCTGGGAAGGCTGGCCGGCGCTTGCACCGTATAACGGCATTATCGTCACTGCGGTGGCCGCCGATGTGCCACAGGCGTTACTCGACCAGTTGGCCCCTGGCGGGCGCCTGGTCATCCCGGTAGGGGCGGGTGAAGTCCAGCAACTGATGCTGATTGTGCGCGAGGAACATGGATTTTCCCGGCATGTACTCGGTGCGGTGCGCTTCGTTCCGCTGCTCAATGGGCCACTGGCCTGAGCATTTGTTGCATTTGTTTAAGCGATGCGCTGAATTCTGTTGAACGTTGTCGGTCATAGGGCCGGATCTTGCAGATAATAGGTGTTTAAAAGTGTGTCCAGTGTCACTGTCCAACCGTGCCAGGGGGACGCTTGTCGAGCTTTGCTGTCCGTAAAACTTCAACGGCCAGTTATACTTGCGCACACTAAGGCCTATACGGGCACTCTATAGTTATTTCAGCCAACACAAAGGGAGCGGCGGGTGAGTCTCACAGTCATTTGGCAGCGTATGGGTAAAACAAGCGTTCAACGTCTGATGATCGGTCTTGCCCTCAGTGCTTTACTGGCTGGTTGTTCCAGTGCCCCGAAGAACGGCGTGCGCGTGGTGGATCGCAATGGCAATGCGAGCAGTGTCGGTGGCGCACCGCAACGACCGATGACCACCACGGGCCAGCACGTGGTGGTTCGAGGCGATACATTGTTCTCGATTGCCTTTCGCTATGGTTGGGACTGGAAAGCCCTGGCCGCACGCAACAATATTCCGGCGCCCTACACTATTCAGGTCGGTCAGGCGATTCGCTTCGACGGTCGTGCAAATTCAACACCGGCAGTGGCGACGGTGACGAGCACGTCGTCGAGTTCATCCTCCAGCAAAACCACCATTACCCGGCGTCCAGTGACGGCTGCCGGAACGGCACCGACTGCAATGGCGACGCCGACGCCTGTACCTGGACCCGCCCCGAAAGGCTGGGCATGGCCTGCAAACGGCATTCTGATTGGAAAGTTCTCTTCAAACGGTAGTTTGAATAAAGGTATTGATATCGCCGGAGATTTGGGACAGCCTGTTTTAGCTGCATCTGATGGGTCAGTGGTTTACGCCGGGAGTGGATTGCGGGGCTACGGTGAACTGGTCATCATCAAACACAGCGATACCTACGTCAGTGCTTACGGCCACAACCGTAGGCTGTTGGTTCGGGAGGGGCAGCTGGTCAAAGTCGGACAGACAATTGCCGAGATGGGATCAACTGGTACAGACCGGGTGAAACTGCACTTTGAGATTCGCCGCCAGGGCAAGCCCGTAGACCCATTGCAATTCCTGCCTCGTCGTTGATCCGTTTGCCAGCCTGTTCTCATGACGTAGAGGGAACAGGCTCTAGCGTTGCCAAGGATAAAGGTGCCGCTTGAGCTTGAGGTCGAACTCACCAAAGGATTATAACAATGGCTCTCAGTAAAGAAGCGCGGGGGTTTGACATCGACGATGAGGTGCTCCTTGCGGACTCCGACATTGTCATGGACATGATGCCGGAGGACGACAGTTCTTCACCCCCAGTTCGTGCTAAGACCAAAAACGCTGCTGCGCTCAAGCAGCACAAGTACATTGACTACACCCGGGCTCTGGATGCGACCCAGTTGTACCTCAATGAAATCGGTTTCTCCCCTTTGTTGTCCTCCGAAGAAGAAGTCCATTTTGCGCGTCTGTCGCAAAGCGGCGATCCGGCGGGACGCAAGCGCATGATCGAAAGCAACCTGCGTCTGGTGGTGAAAATCGCCCGGCGGTATGTCAATCGTGGGCTTTCCCTGTTGGACTTGATCGAAGAGGGCAACCTCGGATTGATCCGGGCGGTCGAGAAGTTCGACCCGGAACGCGGCTTTCGCTTTTCAACCTACGCTACCTGGTGGATCCGACAGACCATTGAACGGGCGATCATGAATCAGACCCGGACCATTCGCCTGCCGATTCATGTGGTCAAGGAACTCAACGTCTATCTGCGGGCGGCTCGCGAGCTGACCCAGAAGCTCGACCATGAGCCGTCCCCCGAAGAGATCGCCAACCTGCTGGAAAAACCGGTCGGAGAGGTCAAGCGCATGCTTGGCCTGAACGAACGGGTATCCTCGGTGGACGTCTCGCTCGGCCCGGATTCGGACAAGACCCTGCTCGATACGCTGACGGATGACCGGCCAACCGATCCTTGCGAGCTATTGCAGGACGACGACCTGTCCCAGAGCATCGACCAGTGGCTGTCCGAGTTGACCGACAAGCAGCGCGAGGTGGTGGTGCGCCGCTTCGGCCTGCGCGGTCACGAGAGTAGCACGCTGGAGGACGTTGGCCTGGAGATCGGTCTGACCCGTGAGCGGGTGCGGCAGATCCAGGTCGAAGGCCTCAAGCGCCTGCGTGAGATCCTCGAAAAGAACGGCTTGTCCAGTGAGTCGTTGTTCCAGTGACGCAACACAGGCTTTTCTAGAAAGCTGCTTGCCGGTGATGACGGTCGATCAAACGACCTCATCGCTGGCAAGCCACTCTTGTGGCCCATGATAAGCGTTCTGCAGGCCTTGCTGTGCGCCTGAGTCGTGCGGCGTCGGCTCCAACGGCATTACACCAGATGCAGATGATTGTCCCAGAGCCCGGCGGGTAGATCCAGTGGTTGGGCGGTCAGTTCTTTCTGGCGGCAGTCATAGAAACGGCAGCGGCCCTGTCCAGATGTGACGACGAAACCATCGGCAACCGCGCCGACCCCTGCACAATCAGGTAGCGGTGCATCCAACCGTAACGCGCCGCTGTCCAGGTCCCAGATGAAGAATCGATTGCCTCGCGGCGCGGTCAACGCCACCAGGCGCAACTCGCTGTGTACTGCGACGCTGGCGGTATAGTGTCCCATGGCCTGCAATTGCTGTTCGGCCACCGTAAAGGCGACAAAGGGCTGGCCGGGGCGCTTGATCGCCAACAGTTCCGACGACTCGTGAGCCGGCCCCATGAACTGCTGGCCGGAGACGATGGTGCCGTCGTCGGCCACGCCAAGGTGGCGCACGCTGTTCATCTGTTGAGCCAGGGTTTCCTTGCTCAGCAGGGTGCCGTCGCGCCGCATCAGCACCAGGCTTGGCTCCATAGCGTCGAGGTTCATCTCTACCCGACTTTCGGCCTCGGTACGAATGCCGCCGTTGGCGACGATCAGGGTCTCGCCATCGGGCATCCACGACACCTGGTGCGGACCGATGCCATGGGTGGAAATTTCCCCGCTGTGAACCAGCCGTTCACCTTCGAACTTGTAGACCCCGAGCAGGCCGCGACCCGGATCGCGGGTGTCATTCTCAGTGGCGTATACCCAATCGCCGCTCTTGTGGATCACCGCATGGCCGTAGAAGTGCCGGTTCGGTTGCGAGGCGATCGTTTGCAGCAGGCGCCCGTCACGCAGATCGATCAAGTAGCTCTCGGTACCGGGGCGACGTGCGACGAACAGCGCTTGCGCTAGTGTCGGGTGATTGATGATGTCGTGGCAACGCTGGCCAACCTGGGTTGCGAAGACCTGTTGGCCGTCTAGCCGATAGCCCACGGCATAGTGCCTGCCATTGCTATCGTCGCGGGCGGAAAGCAGCAGTGGGCTTTGGCCTTTTTGCCGCAACAGCGTCCAACCGCCCAGGGTGATCGCGCTGAGCAGGAGGCTACCGAAGGTCAAGGCCTGGCGTCGTAACATTATCAATCACCGTCGTTGGCATTGAAGCCCAATTGGATGCCCAGCGCCTTGGCCAACTCGCCTTCGTGCAGGCGGTGGACAACGTTGAGGCTGTCATACAGATCATTGAGCTGCTGGCGACCGCTATCGTCGTCGAGCATGTCGGTCAGCGAGCGCTGGTTGCTGGCGAACAGTTTCAGAGAGGCGGCATAAGCGGCGTCGATCTTCTCGGCGAGCGGCTTCTGCTCGGCGGTCAGCAGGCCGCGCAGACCTTTGTTGTCGACCCCGACCCAGACAGTGCGGGCGGCGGCCAGGCTGGCCTCCAGGCCCTGTAGCGAAGACTGGCTGCGCCAGGCGTCGGCCTGGAACGGCTGTGGGATACCTTTGGTCTGGCGACCCATCGGTGTGCCGAGCTTCTTCTTCAGGGTATCCAGCGCGGTCACCTGCACGCGCAGCAAATCGGCGATGGCTTCGCGGGAATCGGCATAGCGCTGGTTCGGAAACTTGCTCATCTGCGCGAGCATGCCGTCGTTGCTGTTCCATCTCGACAGGATTTCCTCGGCGAGGGTTTTCTGGCGTTCGCCAATGGCGGTCAACAGTGGGCAGTAGCGGGCTTTCTGTGTGCTGTCGGCCATGTCGATCTTGCTGTCGAACAGGATGTATTCATAGGCCGACAAGCCCTGGACCACCACGCTGGATTTGGCCAGGGTGGCAGCATCCACCTGCGGCTGGGTGCTGACCAGTTGCTCGACCTGGCGTCCCACCAGGTTTTTCTTGTCAGGCCAGAACTGCACTTGCCAGGAACGGTTACCCTCGGCCAGCGGGCCGATCAGCAAGGGTTGCAGCTCGGCCCAGGCTTTCTGCGCATGGAGGAAATCGGCACGGGCGGTGCTCAGGCTCTCCTGGTCTTGGCAGAAGGCCAGGGCGCTGATTGCCAACTGGCGGTCGGCCTCGACCCAGCGGCTGTAGGTCGGCAGGATCACCTGCTTGGCGATGGCGGCCGAGGTCAGGGCCTGTGGATCCTGTGGCGAACAGGCGCCGAGGGCAAGGGCGGCAAGGCTGGTGAACAACAGTTTGGGGCGGAACATGTCCGTGTCCTCTTTTTAGAGAAGTCTTATAAGGAATTCAGGAAGGCCAGTAGCGCGGCACGCTGCTTGGCGTTGAACGACAGCACCTGTTGCTGTGCCGGCAAGGCTTCGCCGCCGTGCCAGAGTATGGCTTCGAGCAGATTACGCGCACGGCCATCGTGCAGAAACTGGGTGTGACCGCTGACGGTCCCGGTCAGACCGATCCCCCATAGCGGCGGGGTACGCCAATCGCTGCCGCCGGCCTGGAATTCGCTGCGCTGGTCCGCCAGCCCTGGACCCATGTCATGCAGCAGCAGATCGCTGTAGGGACGGATCACCTGGCCCGCCAGCTCAGGCTCGGCAGCCGTGGTCGACGTGGTGAACCGTGGCGTGTGGCAATTCTGGCAGCCGGCCTGATGGAACAGGCTCTTGCCGGCCAGTACCTGCGGCGCGTCGACATCCCGTCGTGCCGGGACCGCTAAGTGGCGGGTGTAGAACAGCATCAGGCGCAGAATGTTATCGCTGACTTCCGGTTCGCCGTTGGCGCCGTTGCCATTGGGGGCATTGCGACAGGCGGTCTGGATCAAGGTGCAGTCATCGGCAGGTCTCAGGGTTGTGGTGAGGCCCATATCACCAGAAAGTGCGTGAACATTTTGTTGATTGAGGTTCGGCTGCCCGGCTTTCCAGCCAAACCGGCCAAGTACGGTCTTTTGCAGGGCATCGTCCCAGACCCGGTTAGGCCGGCCGGCGATACCATTGCGTTGCTGCTCTTTCGCATTGGCGAGAATGGCTTCCTCGGGAATGGCTTCTAACAAGCCGAGGCCGATCATCGGCGGGGCGATACGAGCGGAAAAACGTGTGTCCGGGTGCATCGGACCGTAGCCTAATTGGCTGATCAGCAGTCGCGGTTTGCGCAGTTCGATTTCAGTACCATCCTGGAAATGTACCGGTACGGTATCGTATTCGACCCGTACCTTGCCCTCCGGGGCAACGCCCGGAATCGCCATATCCTGCAACTGGCTGCCATAGACCGGTTCGGGGACCACGCCCTGTTGCTCGATAAGGCGTGCGTAGGCAGGCGCGTTGGGGATCGACAGGCGTATCAGCATCGACACGGCGTTGTCGGCATCAGGCCCTGGAGGGTGCCCGCGTCCGTCCCGGATATGGCAATTTTGGCAGGCGTTGGTGTTGAACAACGGGCCCAAGCCGTCGCGTGCGGTGGTGGTCGAGGGAGCGATCACCCACGGGCTACGAAAGAAACTGTTGCCGACACTGAATTCCAGGCGGCGGGTGGGCGACAGGTTGGCTGCTGGCAGGGAAAAGGCATTGCGATCGGTAGCGCGCACGGTGGTGGTGCCAGCGGAGCGTTCCTCGCCGGGTTCGGGCTTGGTAAAGCGTAGCGCGTCATCACAGGCGCTCAGGCCCAGGGCCAGGAGTAGCGACGACAGGCGAAGGGGCAGCGAGGGCATCGGCATCCAGAACAGGCTTCAAGACAGGGCGCGAAGTTTATCAGGCCGGGGTGTATGGAATCAGCGCAATCGACGTTTGCTTGATCTGCGGCAAAAGCTCTGCCGTTGCCTGTGCTGAACCTCTTGTGGCGAGTGGACTTGCCCGCGCTCGGCTGCGAAGCAGCCGCAAAACCGACTATCTCGTTTGATCTGGCAAGCCCAGATCAGCGGTTTCAGGACCGCTTCGCGGTCCTGTGGAGCAAGCATCCCTCGCCCACACGGGCAGGGCGTCGATCAGAACTCGTGATCGGCGTTATCCGGGTTCAGGTCGCTGATGCCCAACTTGCCGGCGGCCTGTTCGATCGAACCCGTCTGTTTGACCAGCGCGGCGATGGCATCACGCACGATCTTGTTGCCCGCGTCGTTGCCGGCAGCGATCAATTGATCGTAATGCTCACCTTGGTTGGCGTGGTCGACCATGATCTGGATCTTCGCCTCGGTCGCTTCCAGGTCGCCCTTGAGCGCGCTGTCGGCAGCCGGATCCACCTTCGCTACCAGCGACGACAGGCTCGGGCCGGTCAGCTTGGTGCCGTCCAGACGAGTGTATTCGCCCAGGTAGACGTTACGAATGCCTTTGGCATCGTAGAAGTGTGAGTTGTGAGTGTTGTCACTGAAGCAATCCTGCTCGTCTTCCGGCGAGTTGGCTTCCAGGGAGACCTTCATCCGTTCGCCCGCTAGTTCACCGAGGGACAGGCTACCCATGCCAAACAGCATCTTGCGCAGACCGCTTTGCGCAGGCTCCGCTTCCAAACTGGCGCGGTAGTTGTCGGCTACGTTCGGCTGCCAGTTGCCGACCATCTCTTCCAGATCGTCGACCAGCAACTGGGTCACGGCCTTGAGGTAGGCGCGGCGGCGATCGTTATGGCCGCCCGTGGCACCGGGCCCTTGCAAGTAGTCCGAAGCCGGACGGTTGCCGGCGCCTGGGCCGGCACCGTTCAGGTCCTGACCCCAGAGCAGGAATTCGATGGCGTGGTAGCCGGTCGCCACGTTGGCCTCGGAGCCGCCCAGTTCGTTCAGACTAGCGAGTTTTTCCGGAGTGATCTCGGTCACATCGACCTTGTCTTCGCCGATCTGGATTTGTTTGTTGGCGATGATATTGGCGCTAGCTCCCGGATTACCCAGTGCGTGCTCATAGGAAGCATCGACGTAGTCGATCAGACCTTCGTCCAGGGGCCAGGAGTTCACCTGGCCCTCCCAGTCGTCGATGATGGTGTTACCGAAGCGGAACACTTCGCTCTGCAGGTACGGTACGCGAGCAGCGACCCAGGCTGCCTTGGCGGCCTTCAGGGTATCGGCGTCTGGCTTGGCGAGGAAGGCGTCGACAGCGCTCTGCAAGGTTTTCGCGGTGGATTGGGCATCGCTGTAGACGGCGAACACCATCTCGGCGTAATGCGCGACCACGGCCTTGCCGGCTGCTTCGTCAACTTTGCCGGCACTGTCGCTGGCTGGCGTGGCGATGACTGTGGCAGCGGGTGTTGGTGAAACGGTCGCGTTTTTTTCTTTGTCCTTGTCGCCACAACCGGCGAGAGCGATGGCGATGGCCAACAGACTGGCGGTGGCCAGAGGCATACGAATCATGACGGATATCCTGCTTCGAGAGGTTGGGCGGGAGCGCGGGGGCACGCAGAACCGGCACATAATGCGAAAGAGTTGCATTTGAGTAAAGATTTAGTTATTAAAATATTTGGTATTAATTATTTAAAATGTTCCACCGCACTCTGCGAGGCTATTTGTCGTCTCACAGGATCGCCGCATTAGTGCGCTGAGCTTGCTTGAGGTAAGCGCCCAGTTCGCGGGCTGGCAGCGGCTTGCTGTAGTGATAGCCCTGGCCTTCATGGCAGCCCTCGGCAATGATATAGGCCTCCTGCTCGACGGTTTCCACGCCTTCGGCGATGACCTGCATGCCCAGGCTTTTACCCAGTTGGATGATCGCTCGCACGATGGTGGCGTCGTCGTCATCGTCCAACAGATCCTGGACAAAGCTTTTGTCGATCTTGATCTTGTCCAGCGGCAGGCTCTTGAGATAGCTCAGGGACGAGTATCCGGTGCCGAAGTCGTCGATGGCGATCAGCGCGCCGGAGCGGCGCAGGCTCAGCAGATGCTGGGCAGCCGTGCTGATGTCTTCCATCAGGCCGGTCTCGGTGACTTCCAGCTCCAGGCTGTGCAGCGGCAAGCGGTACATTTGCAGTAGATTGTTGACCACTCGCGGCAGCTCGGCGTGGTGCAGTTGCACGGTGGACAGGTTGACCGCCATGCGCAGGTCAATGAAGCCTTGGTCGTGCCACTCGCGCAATTGCCTGCAGGCCTGGTCCAGCACCCATTCGCCGATGGCGATGATGGTGCCGTTTTGCTCGGCCAACGGAATGAACTGATCGGGTGGCACCAGGCCATGCTCCGGATGTTGCCAGCGGATCAAGGCTTCGACACCCACCACGCGATGATCGCGGTAGCTGATTTGCGGCTGGTAGAGCAGGTGGAACTGGTTGCGGTTAAGGGCGTCGCGCAGGTCCTTTTCCAGCTCGCGGCGGCGGCGTATTTCGCTGTCGACGCTGGCGATATAGAACTGGTAACGGTTGCGTGAGCGGGTCTTGGCCAGGGTCATGGTCTGTTCGGCTTTCTGCAGCAGCTTTTCGGTGCTGGCGCCATCTTCCGGGAACAGGGTGATGCCGATGGTGGCGCGCAAGCTGATTTCCTGATGATCGAGGGCGAACGGTGCTTCCAGGTCATCGAGGATGCTTTGCGCCAATTCGGCGGCCTCATAGGGCTGTTCGATATCTGCCTGGATCAGGGCGAACTGATCGCCCCCCAAGCGCGCCAGGGCGCCGAGGCGGCCGCTGTGGGTACGCAGGCGATCGGCGAGGGCCAGCAACAATTGATCGCCGGTCTGGTAGCTGAACTGTTCGTTGATACCCTTGAAGTCGTCGAGGCCGACCACCAGCACCGCGACCCGGCGTTGCGGGCGCAGGCAATCGGACAGGATCTTGTCCAGTTGCTGTTGCAACTGCTGGCGGTTCGGCAGGCCCGTCAGAAAGTCGTATTGAGCCATGCGCAGCAGGCTGTTTTCCGCCTCATGGCGCAAATGGGTATTGCGCTCGATCGAGGCCAGCAACTGGTTGGCAGTGTTGATCCAGATCCCCAACTCGTTCTGTTCATGGCCCTTGAGTAAGGGCAACTGATGCGCGGCCGGACGATCCGGGTTGATATTAGTCAGGTGCTCGATGATCCGCGACAGTGGCTTGGTGAGTAGCCAGTGATAGACCAGGTACAACACCAGTCCCATGAGCAAGGCCCGCAGCACGCCGGAAATGAAGATGATCACTGAACTGACGATAAAGCCCTGGCCGTAGGTCGCGGTGTCGAGGGTGATGCTCAGGTCGCCGTAATACTCGCTGTAAGGGCCGCGCCCGACCAGTTGCGTGGTAAAAGTGCGTTCCTGGCCGAGGATCAGGTCGGTGAGCCAGCGGCTGGAGGAGGTCTGCAGGTCGCGGAGCTTTTCGGCAAGCATGGGTTCGTTGGGGTGGCCGATGGAGGCCATGCGCACGGACTTGTCCTGGAACAGACCTTCGATCACCTGCATGCCCATCTCCCGGTCGAGGCTGTAGACGGCCTGGGTCGAGGGGTCGCGGAACATATCGAGAATTCGCTGGGCGTCGGCGGCAACCGCCTGGCGGGTCTTGTAGGCGTCGAAGACGATCTGCGCACAGCTCAGTACCACGCCGACAATCAGTGCCGACACCAGCACCACCCGGAGCAACTTCACCGACAAGCTGTTCTTGAGTTCCAGCTTCAAAGGGTTATTCCTTGTTCCATGCGGGTAGCATCAAGTCGCTATGAGTATTGGCAATCCAGCCCCGGCAGTCAAAGAGGCAATGCGACCGGGGACGATCCGTGCCTGAGCCTGGGTAAAATGTGCCTGTCGAACCTTTTCAGACCATAGGTACTGTGTCGTAGGGAGGCTGCATAACTTGAGGATCTGCCATTCAATTTAGCGGATTATTCAGCGTAGCCCCGGACGAAGTGGGAGCAAGGGACTATCGGTCATGGGGGGCACGGTGCGGACATAAAAAAACCCGGCCTGGCCGGGTTTTTTCTCAAACGATTGAGTCTCAAGCGGTGAAGGTTTTGCCTTCGAACTGCTCGGCGACGAATTTCCAGTTCACCAGGTTCCAGAACGCTTCGACATACTTTGGACGCACGTTGCGGTAGTCGATGTAGTAGGCATGTTCCCAGACGTCGCAGGTCAGCAGCGGAGTGTCGCCGCTGGTCAGCGGGTTGCCGGCGCCAATGGTGCTGGCCAGGGCCAGGGAGCCATCAGCCTTCTTCACCAGCCAGCCCCAACCGGAACCGAAGGTGCCGACGGAAGTCTTGGTGAACTCTTCCTTGAACTTGTCGAACGAGCCGAACGCAGCGTTGATCGCTTCGGCCAATGCGCCAGTAGGTTGGCCGCCAGCGTTTGGCGCCAGGCAGTTCCAGTAGAACGTGTGGTTCCAGACTTGAGCGGCGTTGTTGAAGATGCCACCCGAGGAAGACTTGACGATTTCTTCCAGGGTCTTGCCTTCGAACTCAGTGCCTGGCACCAGGTTGTTCAGGTTCACGACATAGGTGTTGTGGTGCTTGTCGTGGTGGAACTCCAGGGTTTCCTTGGAGATGTGCGGCTGCAGGGCATCGTGTGCATAGGGCAGCGGTGGCAATTCGAAAGCCATGGTTATTCTCCTAATCAGGTCAGTTGCGGTGAGCGCAAGGCCGATCACGGGCGGCCGAACTATGCGCCGGGGAGTCTGTACTCTTTACGGCGCAGGTTCGCGATCATAGCACCGGGGTTGCGGCATAACCACGCAACAACTGTGTGGAATAGAGGTTCCAGAGCTTTTTGGAATATCACGCGGCACCGATCAGTTGTACCGCCACACTGAACATCATGACCGCCACCAGCAGATCGAGAACCCGCCAGGTTGCCGGGCGTGCCAGCCATGGCGCCAGCTTGGCCGCACCCAGGGCCAGGGTGAAAAACCACAGCAGCGAAGCACTGGCGGCACCGACCACGTAGGCGCCAGGCTCGGTCTGCTGAGCGCCGAGGGAACCGATCAGCAGCACGGTGTCGAGGTAGACGTGGGGATTGAGCAAGGTCACCGCCAGGGCGCTGAGCAGCACGGCACGCAGTGAGCGCACCGTCTGGGCCTGCCCCTGGTGCAGGCTTTGCCGCGAGCAGGCGCGGCGCAGGGCCAGGCTGGCGTACCAGAGCAGGAAGGCGACACCGCCCCAGCGAGCAATCGCCAGCAACGTCGGGTTGTGTGCCAGCATCGTGGCGAGGCCGAAGACGCCCGCCGCCACCAGGATCGCGTCGCAGACCACGCACAAGGCCGCGACCGGCACGTGGTGTTCACGGCGCAGGCTCTGGGCCAGGACAAAAGCGTTCTGCGTACCGATGGCCATGATCAGTCCGGCGGCAACCAGTAGGCCATTGACATAACTTTGCCACATGAAGCTTACGCTCCTGATTGTTGACGGATTTGCCGCTCGCTCTGGTGGGCCAGGTCCCGCAATACGGACATGGCGCGTTCGGCGTCGTCGCGGGCGACGAACAGATGGTCGTGGTAGTAACCGGCGATCACGTTGCAACTGATACCGGCCTGGCTTAATGCGCCAGCGAAGGTGGCGGTGAGGCCGACGGCTTCCAGGGCCGAATGCACGTTCAGAGTGATCCAGGCCGCGAGGTAGTCGAAGGGCAGGCCCAGCGCCGCTGCGTCTTCACGCTGGAGAATCACCGTCAGGCCCTCACGCTCGCGAAAGCTGCCGATGGCTTCGCGGCCCTTGAGCAAGGCGGCATCGGCGATGCTGCAGAACACATAGTCGCCATCATTGAGGTGGGGGCTCATGCTGCGCAACAGGATTGCCAGGGAGGTTTCGCCAGCCATGTCACTGTCCTTCATTCAAAGAGTACCGGTGGGCATTCTCCAGAGGGATCCTGTATAAGAGAAATCAATATTAGTGATCGCTCATTAGGAAAACTGATGTTCGACTATAAATTGCTCTCGGCCCTCGCCGCCGTGGTCGAACAGGCCGGTTTCGAGCGGGCGGCGCAGGTGCTGGGCTTGTCCCAGTCGGCGATATCCCAGCGGATCAAGTTGCTGGAGGCGCGGGTTGGCCAGCCGGTTTTGGTGCGGGCCACGCCGCCGACGCCGACCGAGATCGGCCGGCGCCTGCTCAACCATGTGCAACAGGTGCGCTTGCTCGAACGCGACCTGCAAGGCCAGGTCCCGGCGTTGGACGAAGAAGGGCTGCCGGATCGCCTGCGCATTGCCCTGAATGCCGACAGCCTGGCGACCTGGTGGGCCCAGGCGGTGAGCGATTTCTGTGTTCGCCATCATGTGTTGTTGGATCTGGTAGTTGAGGACCAGACCGTCGGCCTCAAGCGCATGCGTGCCGGTGAAGTAGCGGCTTGCGTCTGTGCCAGCGAGCGCCCGATTGCTGGCGCTCGCAGCCTGCTGCTCGGGGCCATGCGCTATCGGGCACTGGCGACGCCGGCATTTATCGCCCGGCATTTCCCTGACGGAGTCGATGCCCGTTCGCTGGCGCAGTCACCGGCACTGGTGTTCGGTCCGGACGACCTGCTGCAACATCGCTACCTCGCCGCGTTGGGCGTGGAGGGTGGTTTCGAGCACCATCTGTGTCCCTCCGCCGAAGGTTTTCTGCGGCTGAACGAAGCCGGGCTGGGCTGGGGCCTGGTTCCCGAATTGCAGGTGCGCGAGCAGTCGGCGCGGCGCCAATTGGTGGAGTTGATTCCAGATAAGCCGGTCGACGTGCCGTTGTACTGGCATCATTGGCGCAACGGCGGTCAATTGCTGGCGCGGTTGACCGAGCATCTGGCGCGCTCGGCGGCGCAATGGCTGGTGCCTCTGGCGTGACGGGCAGCGTTTAAGTAACAGGCAAGACGAATCAAGGTATTTGGAGCACGACATGAAAATTTTGGTCACCGGCGCGAGCGGCTTTATTGGCGGGCGCTTTGCGCGTTGCGCCCTGGAGCAGGGCTATGACGTGCGGGTCAATGGCCGTCGGGCCGAAAGCGTCGAGCATCTGGTACGCCGTGGTGCCGAGTTTGTCCAGGGCGACCTGACGGACCCGCAGCTTGTGCGCAATCTGTGCCGCGATGTCGAAGCCGTGGTGCATTGCGCCGGTGCCGTCGGCCTGTGGGGCCGCTACCAGGACTTTCACCGGGGCAATGTGCTGGTTACCGAAAACGTCGTCGAAGCCTGCCTTAAGGAGCGGGTGCGGCGCCTGGTCCACTTGTCCTCGCCCTCGGTCTACTTCGATGGTCGCTCGCACTTGGAGTTGACCGAGGAACAGGTGCCCAAGCGCTTCAGTCACCCCTACGCCGCCACCAAGTTTCTCGCCGAGCAGAAGGTCTTCGGCGCTCAGGAGTTCGGCTTGGAGGTTCTTGCTCTGCGTCCGCGTCTGGTCACCGGGGCTGGCGACATGAGCGTCTTCCCGCGCCTGCTGAGGATACAGCGCAAGGGGCGCCTGGCGATTGTCGGCAATGGCTTGAACAGGGTCGATTTCACCAGTGTGCAGAACCTCAACGAAGCATTGCTGAGTTGCCTGCAAGTAGGGGGCTCGGCCCTGGGCAAGGTCTATAACATCAGCAACGGCGCGCCGGTGCCGTTTTGGGACGTGGTGAACTACGTGATGCGGCAGATGCAGGTGCCGCAAGTCATGCGTTACCGCTCCTTTGGCTTGGCCTACAGCGTCGCGGCGTTGAACGAGGCTGTTTGCGGGTTGTGGCCCGGGCGCCCGGAGCCGACCCTGTCACGACTCGGGATGCAGGTCATGAACAAAGATTTCACCTTGGACATCAGTCGCGCACGGCATTATCTAGGGTATGAGCCCAAGGTCAGCCTGTGGGCGGCGCTGGATGAGTTCTGCCATTGGTGGCAGGCCCAGGAACCGGCGACCCGGTGAAACATTCAGTGACCAGGGTTGAACCCTGCGCCGGGTTCAGAGTCGATCAGCGCGGTGGGTAACGGGTTTATACTCGGTATATTTCGCCATCAATGTGGTCCGCAAAGGTTCTTTCATGCGTAACGATGCCAACGACGATTTCGACGATGTACCGAGCCTGCGCGCCGACGTGGGCGATGAGGATGATTTTCCGGTGACGCCGGCTGCCCGTGAGCGCACGAGAGTCGCTTCGCGCAGCGCCCCGGTGGCCAAGATCAAGGGACCGGGCACCGGTCCGTTGTGGGCGCTGGTGGGGGCGCTGTTCTTCGCCTTTGCCGGGCTGGCCTGGTGGAGCTTCCAGCAGATCTCGCTGATGGAGCAGCAGCTGGTTGCCACCCAGGAGAGTTTTGCGCGGATCAGCGAGGACGCGGCGGGGCGCCTGCAGGCAATTTCCGGCAAGGTGGTGGCCACTGAATCCAACGTCAATAGCGACAGCGAAGCGTTGAAGCTGCAGGTCAAACAACTGGAAGGCAAGTTGCTGGAACAGGGCAAGCAACAGCAAGGTGTCGCCGGTCAGCAGACCGGACTGGAGCAGCGCCTGCAACAGATGAGCGCGCAAACCAGTGAGCTGCAGAGTGCCAATGGCCAGTTGCAGGCCCAGGTCAAGAGCCTGACGAGCGACCTGGCGACGCTGAAGGCCGCTCAGGCGGATGCCGGCAAGCTCGATGCCGAGCTCAAGGGCCATGCCGCCGATATTGCCGCGTTGAAGAAACAGGGCAACCCGAGCGTCGCCCTGGAGCGTCTGGAGCAGGATATGATCGTGCTCAAGAGCGAACAGGACAGCCGCCGGAGCGCGGGCGGTCAGAGCGCCAGCACCGCGGAGTTCGACGCCTTCCGTGGTCAGGTCACGCGCAATATCAACACCCTGCAAAGCCAGATCCAGAACCTGCAACAGCAACTCAATGCACGGCCCTGAGTCCCGGCCCTGATCGTTCCCACGCGCCAGCCTGGGAGCGATCCGTCAACCCTGCTCTCTCTTAAAAAGCATGTTTCAAAATATTGCTTAAACGGCACTTCATGCCGATTTCAAAGTCTTAAATGACGTGCGTGGATGGGTTTGTCGACGCATGCTTACCAGCGTCGCTGGTGTAGCTTCTTCGCGGTCCAGGAGGCCGCCATGTACCCTCGACTTCTGCTCACGGCAAGCTTGGCTTTGACTCTTTGCGCGTGTGTGCCTTATTACGATGGCGGTGCGAACTACTACCGTTCCGAGGTCTACACAGTGCCCGCCCCGGTTTACTACGGCGGCGGTTCCTACTACCGTCGAGACTACTACTACGCGCCACAACCGCGCTATTACTCGCCGCGGCCTCGCTATTACGCCGCACCGCGTTATTACACACCGGCGCCACGGGGCTATTCGAACCATGGCTGGGGCCAGCCTTACCGATACGGCGGGGGCGATCATGGTGGCAACGGCAGATACAGGCACGGCGCGGGCCGTGGGCACTAGTATTGTGGCGAGGCAGAACTTCAGCATACAACTTCACTCCATCACCTCGACCATCCTTCAGTAATCCGACAGGTCCGCCAACGGATGCCGCCCCTCCCAGACCTTGTGGAAATGTGCCTCGACCACCGTCCGTGGCACCGCCGTCACATCCGGCCAATGCCAACGCGGTCGTTGATCCTTGTCGATCAAGCGGGCCCGCACGCCCTCACTGAATTCCGGGTGGCGGCAGCAGTTCAGGCTCAGGGTGTATTCCATCTGGAACACCTGAGCCAATGACAGGTGCCGTGCCCGAGCGATCTGTTCCCACACCAGGTGAGCCGTCAACGGGCAGCCGCCCTTCAGGTTTTTCGCCGCCATGGCCATGAGTTCGTCGGCATCCTCGCTGTGCTGGACCAGCGTTCGCCAGGCACAGGCCACATCGCTGACATCCAGCAGCGCATCGATCCGCTCCCGGCGTGGCAGCCACTGTGCCGCCGGGCTCTGCTCGCGAGCCTGATGTTCCAGCGCCTTGAGCAGGCTGTTGAGCTGCCTGGCCGTCTGTTCCTGCCAGTTGAGCCGGAGCAGGCCATTGATCAAGTCTTCTTGCTGATCGTCGCGCAGCAGGCGGTCGGCCAACCCGAGGTCCACTGCATCGCGTGCATTCATTCGCGCCCCGGTCAGGCCGAGGAACAACCCCAACTTGCCCGGAAGGCGAGAGAGGAACCAACTGCCGCCGACATCCGGGTACAGGCCGATGCCGATTTCCGGCATCGCCAGTTGGCTGCTGGGTGTCACGATGCGGATACTGGCACCTTGTAACAAGCCCAGGCCACCACCGAGCACATAGCCATGACCCCAACAGATCAGCGGCTTAGGATAGGTGTGCAGGCGATAGTCAAGGCGGTATTCCGCAGCAAAAAACGCCGCCGCCAGCGCTGGCACCTCGCCCGGTCGGGCGCGGCATTCCTGCGCCAGGCTACGGACCTCACCACCGGCGCAAAAGGCCTTGGCGCCGTTGCCGCGCAACAGCACGCCGGCGATCTGTGGATCCTTGGCCCAGGCATCGAGCCGTTCATCAAGGGCCGCGATCATCGGCAGCGAGAGGGCGTTGAGCGTGTGTGGGGCATTCAGGCTGGCGACGCCGATCCGCGCGCCATCGGTGCCGATGAGCTCTTCGAAGTGCAGATTCATTGCGACCTCAAACTGCGGGTTGAATGCTCAGTATGATCCTTGTGTGGGAAACTGCCGGTAATGCGTCGGACCAATTGACAAGCGTGATCGGCTTTCCTAGTGTCCGCCCCATGGCTCACTCAGGACAGGACCTCATGACCGACGACGACCGCATCAAACTCGAACCGAGCTGGAAACGCGCCTTGCGTGATGAGTTCGACAAGCCCTACATGGCCGAGTTGCGTGAGTTCCTGCGCCTGGAACATGCTGCCGGCAAGCAGATCTATCCGCCGGGGCCGCTGATCTTCAATGCGCTGAACACCACCCCGCTGGACCAGGTGAAAGTGGTGATCCTCGGCCAGGACCCGTATCACGGTCCCGGTCAGGCTCATGGCCTGTGCTTCTCGGTGCAACCCGGGGTGCCGGCGCCGCCGTCGCTGGTCAATATCTACAAGGAATTGCAACGCGACCTGAACATCGATATCGCCAACCACGGCTACCTGCAAAGCTGGGCCGAGCAGGGCGTGCTGCTGCTCAACACCACCATGACCGTGGAACGCGGCAATGCCGCCTCGCATGCTAACCGGGGCTGGCAATTCTTCACCGATCGCATCATCGAAGTGGTCAGCGAGCGCCAGGACAAACTGGTATTCCTGCTATGGGGTGCCCATGCCCAGGGCAAGCAGAAGCTGATCGACGCCACCAAGCATCTGGTGCTCAAGTCGGTGCATCCCTCGCCGCTGTCGGCGTATCGTGGGTTTATCGGTTGCGGGCATTTCAGCCGGACCAACAAGTTCCTCGAGCAGAATGGCCTGGCGCCGATCGAGTGGGCGTTGCCGCCGCTCTGACAACTGCCTCGATCCTTGTGTACAAGGGGGTTGCCAGCGATGAGAACCTCAAAAACGCCAAAAACCTTCGCAGACAAACCGTAGATCCGCAGGCCTGTATTTCAGAGGTAAGCACTGACCCATCATTCTTAACAGTATCCGCCCCAGGGCTTTACGCATTAGATGTTTGCCACGGCCTTGTCGGTTGATCATGTCAGAAATGACAGTAGCGCCGAGCGTAGCCACGATCTGCGATAAACAACCGAGAAGGAGTGGGAAGTTCGGCCTGTCCCGCCGCTCCGGTTAACTTGTGACCCGGTTTTCGACAATCAAGCCATTGCCGCGCGGGAATTAGTTTGCATTGTTCGTCACCACTGCCACCACCAGCCCGGCGCTTCTGGCGTGCGTGGCGATATGCAAGTCATTCACGCCAATGGTAATGCCTTTTTTCCTCAAATCGCAGCGAATGGAGCCCTAGTGACAGGGGCTTTTTTGTCGTAATGCAGCACATCAAGCCAAAAAACTGCCAGGCAATCCCCGATCAACGGCATCTGGCGGCTTCGCTTTTCAGACGTAAGGCCCCGCGACCTGTCATTTCTGACAGTATCCGCTCCAGGGCTTTGCGCATTAAATGTTCTCCACGGCCTTGTCGGTTGGTCATGCCCCAACCCGGTGGTCAGCGGCCGCTTCGTTGGTCAACCTCGCAAGGAGAACAGACATGCCTGAAGCCAAGTCAGCAGCCACTGGGTTTCCCTCTCGAAACGAAGAAACCCCGAAGGCGCTCAAGGAACCTCATGTCCCCGATGCACTGCCGCTGCTAGCGGACGAGAGCGCCTACGTGATCCCCCGTTCAGCTCAATCCCAGGACTTACGGGTAGAAGTCGTTGAGCTGTGGGGTGGATCGGGGACGCTGGACCCCGGAGAAATTACAACGGTCGAGTTTTATTGGGACGATGAGGCCAAGCCGGTTGACACGCGCACCGTGATGGCCCCTTATGGAAGCGAAATCATTCCCTTTTTCGGATTTATCCCCGCTCTCAAACTGGGCGTTTCAGGCCCACATCAGGTGCGCTATGTGGTCGAACTGGTATCGGGAAACCCGACGGAGCTTTCGCATCCGATCAGTGTGAATATCGATAAGGAAGGGCCCAATCAGGCGCAACCGTGGGTGAAACTGAAGTTCCCGGCGGAGGTGGAGAGAGATGGGGTCACCGATGCCTATCTGGCGGTCAATGGTGATCGCGTGGTCGCCACCGTGGAGCACTGGTCCGACATACGTCTTGAGGATGTGGTCGAAGCCTATTGGGAGCGTTTACCCTTTCGAGATCTCGATCCGGTGGCTAGCGTTGAAATCGAGCAAATGCACAAGGACGGCGCGCCTGTCGAGCTGATCTTCGAGGGTGAGGATATTCGTCGCAACGGCAACGGTGAATTCACAGCCTACTACCATCTGATCGACAGGGCTGGAAATACCGGCTTGCGCTCCGATCGTGCCTTGGTTCGGGTCAACCTGACGGCTTCTCCCATAACATTGCCCGCTCCCCGGGTGCCACAAGCAGACGACGGGCTGGTTGACTTGGAGGACGCCCGTTCCCCAGGTGGCGTTTATATGCTCATCGACCGAGTCCTCGATCTCGAGGATGGAGATGTCATCAGCCCGTTCTGGAATATGATTCCTCTGCCCGTGATCGTGTTCGACGCCTCCCTGACCTGGCCGCAAAGGGTCGCTATCGATTGGAGCATTTTGTCCGCTGGAGGCTTCGAAGTCACGCCGGGTACCGTTCTGGCCCGTTATACCTGGCGCCGGGGTATCGGCACCGCAAGGCCTTCCGATCCACGCTTCGTACCGGTTGACCTGACCGTCGCTGGTCCGGTCAATCCGGGCAACCCTGATCCGATCAATAATCGGCTCGAACAGGTGACGATCAAGGGGGTAACCGGCGATAACATCATTACCGGCGCCGATGCCGGCAGGCCCGTTCGAGCTGTCGTGCCCTTGTATGCAGATCCCCGTCCGGGTCAGGAACTCGAATTGATGTGGGCCGCGCATCCTACGCCGGTGGATACCCACACCGTACAGACCGGCGAGAGAGAAGGAGATGAAGTGGAGTTTTTCATCCCCTGGGCTATCGTCGAACCTGTCGGCAACGCCGTGGTGCAGGCCTACTACTGGACATTCAATGGGGTGAACCGGCAACGCGCGCCTGACACACCGATCAACGTCAATGTGATCCCCATCATCGGATTGGCGCGCCCTGAGTTTCCGGATGTTACTTATGACGGGGGACCTAGCTCGGGGTTTATCAACTGTTCGCATCTGCCCTGGCTTGGGGTTCGGGTGAGAATACCGGGTGACCCCGTGCGGTTGGCGATGGGCGATAAAATAGAACTGTCCTGGGTCGGCCATGCCGGTGCCACCAACAACGCACCGGTCATCCCGGAAACGGTGGAGGTGTTCCCGCATACATTGACAGCGGAAGAGGCCCTCAATGGTTATATTTTCGTAGTGCCGTTCGATCCTTACGTCAAACTTCCCGGGTTGATCAAGCCTGCGGAAGGGTCGGACAGCCCGAGGAATGGCTGTGCGGTTGTAGGTTACAGGTTGATCAAGGCGCAGGGTGGGGTGGGCAAATCGGGGGAGAGATTGCTACCTATCAGTCTGATTCGCGTCAACCAGCCTCCGTGCCTTGGCGAAGACTGAATCGTCCGGCTTGTGGCGATCTGTCTATCAGAAGGGCCATGGCCCTTCTGATCCTTTTGTTGCACTCAATAAATGAACCCCTTCATATAGGTCTGATAGCTTCAATTCAACATACCCGACGTTCGGTTGAACTCTTTCTTGAGACTGCTGAATACCTCCAAATTCTTTAGAGTGATTTGGAGCAGGGCGGTGGTTGTTTGCTACCCAGTGTTATGACACAAGGTGTTTTTTCTAGCAGGTTGAAAAAAATATACAACATTTGGCTGATGCACATTTTCGGCTTTTTGGCACCTGTCAACACTGACAGTTTCGCCAACAACCGGATGTTTGTTTAATGGTTTTGACTTCAACGCAAGCCGACCGATTTCTTTCCCGATTCGTCTACGGCGCGTTGTTGGGTGGAAGTACCTTTCTTTCATCACGACATCCTTTGGGCGTTCGCCCATGGTTTTGTTCAGCCCGGGATTTGTCCGCTTTTGTAAGGAGCTTGCAAACATGTCAACGCAAAAGATTACTTCTATTAATAATGGTCTGTTAGACAACGATCCTCCCGCAGCGGCGCCGATTCCGACCAATACTCTGGAGGACATCGTCGGCGACAGTCAGACTAACGTAGTCCCCGTTGAGGCCCAAGTGAATGGGGTTGATTTTGATATTCCGTTGTGGATGCATGCGTCGGACCAACTTGGGGAGGTGGACACGGTCATCGCCTACATCGGAACTCGACCGGTTGGTATTTTCGACTTTCCAGGCCCTATCACGGACGACCCTGTGTCAATCACCGTCCAATCTTCTTTGCTCCAGCAGCATGGAGAAAAAGAAATCAGGTATATCGTTACGCTGAACGGTGAAAACCCTGCGGAATCTGATCCTGTTACTATTTTTGTAGACACTGTGGACCCCAATCTCAACAATCAGCCGAGGGCGATCGAACTGCCTGCGGATTTGCCAGGAAATACCCTCACGCCCGAGTACCTGAGTAGTCATGGCAACGGTATTACGCTAACTATCCCGCGTCCTGTAGACAGCAGGCCCGGCGACACCTGGCAAATACGTTGGGGCACAAGCCCTACAGCGACCCTGGATGGCCTCGTCCCTGATATTGGACCGATTAACGTCTTCGTATCGTCCCTGATCATCACGAACCGTGGAGAAGGTGACAAGGCGATTACCTATGAGATCGCGGACCGGGCCGGCAACTTTACCCAGACCTCGTTTCCGACGACAGTCAATGTTCAACTCAGTAACCCGCCTACTGGGCTGCAGCCTCCGGTTGTCGTAGGGGCACCGTTGATCAATAAGGAAATGGCACGCAATGGCGTGGTGGTGGAAGTGCCGACCTTCACCGATTACCTGCAAAATGATGTGGTCTACTGCTACTGGCACGGTACATACATCGGTGATCAACGACTTGGACTGGCACCTTTATTTCCCTTGTCATTCATCGCCGATTACAACGTGGTGGCGGCACCGGGTAATGAGTACGACGCAAACGTGACGTACATTGTCAGGCGTGGTGGTGACGATTACGGCGCTCCACCAGCTTCAGTGGAAGTCAATTTGACAGAGCCGGGTGTGGTCAACCCTGGACCGGGTCCAGAGGACCCAATCCTTGAGCTCCCTCTGGTAAAAGGCACTTCGCAAATGGATAACGTCCTGATCCCGAGCGATCGGGGGGACGATGCCCACGCGACTTTTACCATCTATCCAGGCTCTCTGGCGGGCGAGACCATTGAGCTGTATTACGGTACGGCGCCGGGCGTATTGACAGATAGCTACACGGTACAGGGAGACGAGGATCCCGACTTTGAAGTGAGGTTGACTATTCCGTGGAGCACTATTGACTTGTATGGCAATGGCCAGATTCCTGTCTATTACAAGATTAGTAATGCAAACAACTACAAACATTCTCCGTCAGAAACTGTCAGTGTCCGTGTTTTTGTTTTGGAAGGATTGCAGGATCCTGTTTTCGAAAAAGTAAATGCCAACGACACTATTCTGTGTGCCCATGAACCATGGCTGGGAGTTCCCATCAGAATTTTCGACAGCAGCACGTTGGAACCTGGTGATATTGTCGTTGTTCATGCGGTCAGATATACCTTCAACCCCATTGCATTGGTACCCGGAAGCCAAGTGGACTCTTCTGAATATGAGGTGAGGCTCAATGACGTCCAGGATGGTTTTACTCGTGAGCTGAATTTGCCCTATTTCGGCATGTATACCGAGACGGGAGGTCGGGGTTATGTCGGTATTACCTGGAGCCTTTTCAGGCCATCGAGCGAGGATCGGGGGACTTCCGATGAGGTGCGTGCCAGGTGGGATGTGCGCAGCGGCGCCGTGTCTGGGACTTGTGTGCCGGGTGCCACACGAGGCCACTAGCGGGTTTGAAATACGTTGACTCAGCATCCGGGTAGCGTGCTACCTGGATGTTTTTTTATATTGCACGTCGACATCTTCCGATTGAACCTGTAAGTCAACGTAGCGGTTACGCAGAGAATGTGTGTTTTGATTATTTTTTATAATACTTTTACTACTTATAATGGAGAAAAATCCTACATAGGTAAGTTAAGTCGGTATGTAGTCTGAACGGCCTTGAAAACGGAGACCTATTCGATACGGGGATCCGGGTTCTAACTGGAACTTTTCTGAGAGCCGCATGACATGAGTAATATCAAAACACCACGTTTTCATCACACACGATTATTTACAGCTATCAAATTGATGGCTATCGCACCTTTGTACTTTCTTGGCGGACAAGCTTTCGCTGCCACTGAAATCGATGGCAAAACCTTTAATGTCACCTCCTCCACTCTGTCGGACAGCTATATCCTGAGGAACGGTGCGACCTTGAATGTTCATGCCGGTGGCCGGACCAATGATATTCGGGCAATGGCAGGCTCCACCCTGAACATGGACGGTGGCCGGGTACGCTCTACTGCTGCAACGGTAGCCGTAAGTCTGGCCAACAGCCATGGCACGATTTCCAACTCTAATATCAGCAGCACCATGGCCGGTGGCCTGGACGTGGTACGTAACCCTGCGACCACTACTGGCTCCGAAGCCGTGGTCAACAACAGTACGATCACCGGTGCGACCTACGGTGCGAACGTTACACAATTCAGTACCTTGTTGCTGAACAACTCCGCCGTGACCGGTGAGAGCCGTGAAGGCCTGATCTTGCGTGGCGGTGAAGCCACGGCTGTTGGCAGCCTGATCACCGGTGCCACCAACGGTGTGCTCATGACCCGTGACAGTAATTCTCCGAGCGGTACGCAGCCTGAGCTGACCCTGGATAACAGTCATGTAATCGGCCAGGCCGGACCGGCGATTCTGCTCGACACCCTGATCACTGGCGAAATTGACGTGCGCAACGGCTCGACCCTGGTGGGCAGTAACGGCAACATGGTGGAATTGGCCAACGGTGCCAACGCCAATATGCGCGTCAGCAACAGCGCCCTGACCGGCAATATCCAGGTCGGCAACGCCAGCACCCTGGACCTGAGCCTGGACGGCGCTTCCATGACCGGCGATGTGGTCAAGGATGCCGGTGGCACCGCCCACGTGGCCTTGAACAACGGTTCGGTCCTCACCGGTCGCCTGGACAATGTCGATACCCTGGCGCTCAACAGTGATGCCACCTGGGTGATGACCGACCACCAGAGCATCGGTGACCTGAACATGGCCGGCGGTAACGTCAAGTTCGGCGACCCCGGTGCGTTCTATCAACTGGACGTGGAAAACCTGGCGGGCAACGGTACCTTTATCATGACCGCCGACTTCGCCCACCTGCAGAGTGATTTCCTCAACGTTACCGGCACCTCCGAGGGCGAGCACAAACTGTTGATCAGCAGCAGCGGTGCCGATCCGCTGTCCGAGGACCGCTTGCATGTCGTGCGCACCGCCGATGGCGGCGCGACCTTCAGCCTGTTGGGCGACCGCGTGGACGTCGGGACCTACTCCTACAGCCTGATCGCCGATGACGATGGCAAGGACTGGCACCTGGACCCGTCCACCAAAGTCATCAGCCCCGGCACCCGTTCGGTGCTGGCCCTGGCCAATGTCGCGCCGACCGTGATGTACGGCGAGCTGACCTCCCTGCGTTCGCGCATGGGTGAACTGCGCTTCAACGGCGGCCAGAGCGGTGGCTGGATGCGCACCTATGGCAACAAGCACAAGGTCGATGCTGGCAAGGGCGGCGCCTATGACCAGGTTCAGCAGGGCCTTTCCCTCGGTGCGGACGGGCGTCTGCCGGTGGGTGACGGGCAATGGCTGGCCGGTGTAATGGCAGGCTACAGCAAATCCGACTTGAGCCTGGGCCGTGGTACCCATGGCACGGTGCACAGTACCTACATCGGTGGATATACCACTTGGCTGGATGAGCAGAGCGGTTACTACTTCGACGGTGTGGCCAAGCTCAACAGCTTCCACAACAAGGCCTCGGTGGCGCTCAGCGACGGCCAGAAGGCCAAGGGCAACTACAAGGATCTGGGTGCCAGTGTTTCCGGAGAGTTCGGCAAGCACATCAAGCTGGACAACGACTACTTCGTCGAGCCGGCGGTACAGGTCACGGCGATGGCGATAGGAGCCAAGGACTACAAGCTGGACAACGGCCTGAAGGCGGAAAACGGTCGCACCTTGTCGTTGCTCGGTAAGGTTGGGGTGACGGGCGGGCGCAACTTCGACATGGGTGAAGGTCGCGTGGCTCAGCCTTACCTGCGCACGGCGTTCGTGCAGGAGTTCGCCAAGAACAACAAGGTGCAGGTCAACGACAACACGTTCCACAACGACCTGTCGGGTTCGCGGGTGGAGATCGGTACTGGTGTGGCGATGTCGTTGAGCGAGAAATGGCAAGTGCATGCGGACCTGGACTTCAGCAAGGGCGAGAAGATTGACCAGCCCTGGGGTGCCAATGTCGGGATCCGCTATAGCTGGTAAGCGATCCGTGTAAACCAAAAGAGGAAGCCTTGGCTTCCTCTTTTGGTTTTCTGTGTCCCGTCCTGAATAAGACAAAGAACTATGGCGCACTAAAGGTAATGCTGTTGGTTAATACGAAGCTGTTATACAAAAGTCTGTTTGTCCCCATAAAAGATTCGAGGAGTGTTCCAGCCGAAATTGTACCTGTGGTCACAGTTCCTACTTTTACAAACTCCAACGTTGCCATGTTGCCAATGACGTTGTAAAAAGTAGAGCCTGCGGCAAGAAGTCTTGGGCCTACGATCTGCGCGGGCCTATCACTTAGAGTGTATCGATACCAGATTCCAGGTACGTTGGTCGGATTTAAATTTGATGAGGGGGCAGGTTCGCTTCCGATTCGATTGATAAAATAGTGATGCATCGCTTTTGAGTCGGCTTCACGTATTCTGGTGACTCTATCCGTGCTATTCGCATGGGTGGTTAGCAGCACCGTATAGTCTGGGGTAGCGGGGAGTGTAATGATGAGCGTTAAGGGAGCCGTCAGTCGATAGCTATGAGGGGATGTACCGTCAAGATAGGTAGCACGACCGGTCAGTGCGGTATTAACAATGGAAATGCTCCGCGTCGGCGATGGTGGCATTTCCTCGATTGCGCCCTTCGGTAGCACACGGTAGTAGATCCTTACCGTTCGATTATGGTTGGGCGTAATGACGGTACTGCTGACCGAGAATGTCTGGCGCCCCAGTGTCGTGACTGTTTTGGTTTGTGTTGTGGAGCCTGCTCCAACCGTACCTTCCCAGACCATTGTGATCTGGTCCTGTAGTTGCATACCCAGGTAATCAACTTCGATGGTGACGCTCGTGACGGGTTTTACCAGGTTGAGAGTGTCATTAAGTAAGTCCGACTCTCGCATGGCCGGCGCCGTCAGGATGCGCGGGTTGTTTTCCACCCTCAATCCGTGCGCCGGGAACGTCAGCGCATTGGCCTCGACGCTGCTGCGATCAAACGTCGCCTTGAACGTCGCCGACAGGGAAGTTCCATGGCCCAATCCACTCAGGTAGCTGGCCGGTACCAATATCTCCGCATGGCCGTCGCT
>NZ_CP014135.1:974988-981522 GCF_001543125.1 Pseudomonas agarici
ATATCTCCGCATGGCCGTCGCTGACCCACGTCGATGAAACCGTGGCGGCTTCCCACAGGGTGTGATTGTGCGGCGCGTTGTTGGCGTTCAGTCCCTCCAGCCGCAGCCAGACTTTTTGTCCTGCGGCAATCAACGGCCAGGAGAGCAGGCGCATTTTTATGGTCTTGCTGACATCAAGCGTATCGCCGGTCACCTCGACATTGTCTGCGTAGAATTTGGGCATTGGCAGACTGGTCTGCGGGATTTCCTGCACCCAGAGGTTCAGTTCATCCGAAGGTTGGGTCGCCCCGGCTTGGGTCACCTCATAGCTGACTTCCACCATTTTACCGATATTGGTCCCTACGGCGGTGGCGCCCGACAGAGTGAAGTCGACGTATCCGAGGGTTGCATTTCCCGGTTTGGAGCCGATGGCCGGGCTGCCGATACCGGCGACGCCTTTCCAATAAGGTTGGATATTGTCCGAATTGCTCATGCCCTCGTAACGCACCCTGACCGTGACGGCGGTCTGCGCGTTGATCGGGTTGAGCTGATTGCCGCCCGGTTCGGTGGTTTCCAGTACTTCGGGTTTTTCCAGGACCAGGTTGGCTCCTACCCTGATGGGGTAGACATGAGAGTAACGCACCGGCTCGCGCCCGCGTTCGACGATATAAAAGGCCTTGACCGAGCCGCCTTTGTTGGCATCGACATATTCGCGTTCGATCGGAAACGGAATATCGCTGTTGAGCCAGGCGCTGGTGACCTCGAATTTGTGGTGAATGAAGCTGCCACCGGGTTTGCTGCCTTGCCAGTACACGCTGAGCAGATCGCCTTCCTCCAGGTTAGCGGCCCTGGGTACTACCACCGTGGCGCCACGAATCGAGGCCTCCGGGTCCAGCACGCCACCAGGGGCCTCGGGGACGTTCGGGGCCGGCAGGGTCGCGGCGGCTTCACCGACACTGAGCAGGGTATGAAAGGATTCGCGCTCGCCTTCGGCATTGGTTATCAGATAGTGCAGTTCCAGCTTGCCGCCGTTGAGTCCGGCAATATCCAGGTCCAGGTCATGCTGCAAATAGAAGAGCACCGGAGCGTTGCTGCTGCCGGCCATCTTGAAGAAGTGCCAGAACTCCAGATCGCCGTTAGCTCGCGTGCCGAGTAGGTACAGGTCGACGCGATCACTGGATTGCTGGCCCAGATAGGGGCTGATTTCCACGGTGGCTACTGGAGACGCGGGATCGAGGAAGTCGCCGACTGCTTCGAGCAGCAGGGGTCGGGCCAGGCGGCTGAGGGTACTGCCGATGATGACGAGACGAGTCACTTCCGAGGGTTGCGGCTCGCTGCCAGCACGAATCCGTTCGTAGCTGAGGACCGCCGTGCCGCCGACCAATTCGCGCAGGATCTCGTTGCGCAGGGGCAGTTCGATATTTCTGCGGGTGTCGGCGTCGTTGAGCGAATAGTCAATGGTTTCACGGATGATGGCGCCTTGCGCAGTACGTCCCTCCAGAACGACATGCACGGCATCTCCGTTCAGATAGCCCTGGTGGATGGTGGTGATGACGAGGGTGGCATCGTCGTCCTCGCCGATGAGGTCGTAATCCACGGTATCGAATTCTGCACCGAACTCCGCTGATTCCTCGATATAGGCGTAAGCCAGACGAGGTCGGCTGTCATTGCCGATATTGACCTTGAGCACCACCTGTGGCGACCACTTCACCGAGTAGTTGCCGCACTGGTCGATGACCTCGTATTCGAGCACCTTCTGGCCGTCGCCGACCTTGAGCCAGGTTTCGTAGTAGATGGTGATGGTCAGCGGTAATTGGTTGTTGGCCTCGTCCCAGGTGACAGTGTGCACCGGTGTGACCAAGACGCCGCCGATAAACAGGCGGATCTTGTCGTACTCGGCCATTCGCCAGCTATAGGGCGTGGAGTCATCCAGTGGGTAGGGTTTGATGGTGATCGGCACGCCGTGTTCGGCGGTGTCTTTGTCGACCCCGAAGTCGATGACGAATGGCGGCGGTTCCGGTGGGGCCAGTTCTTCGTGCCAGGGCGTGCTGGGGATGGGATCGTAGGGCCCGGCGGGCGGGATGGTATCGACCAGCAGGCTTTTGTGCAGGGTTTCTTCGCTGTTGCCGCCGGTATAGCGGGTGAGGCGAAAGAACACCGGCTGGATCACGCCGTCGGGCAGGCGGGCACGAGGGATGAACAGGGGAATTTTCGCCTCTTTGTCCACTTCGTCCTGGGACACGGAAGTGAAGGCCACCGGATCGTCGGCATTGCCGCAGAACAATTCGACAAAGTCGCCCTCCGCCTGCGACAGATAGGGGTGCAGGTAACACAGCAGGCCGTCGAGATAGTAGGTGTCGAGGGCGGCCTTGTTGACACCGATATCGGCGCCGATCACTGGGCGCTGGCCATAGACCTCGATCACCAGGTCGCTGAAGGGACGGCGTTCGGGAGTGGGGTCGCGTTCGAAGCTGAAATCCGGCTGCCTGGGAGCGGACGAGGGGTTGAGAGAGAGGGAGTCGATACCTTGGGACGTAGGCGACACGGACAAGGAAGGATCTTCGTTCATGACGAGGCACCTTTGGCGGATTCAGGGAGGCGACCCGAAAACCCGGATGGCGAGTCGTGAGGATCATTCAACGCCTGGGGGGGAGGACTGGCTAGCTGTCAGAAATAACAGTGGCGACGAGTGGTAGGGTTGATGAAAAGCAAAAGGGGAGCGGAGCTCCCCTTTCTGACACACATTTCAGGACCATCCCATGAATGGAGTTTTAATCATTTGATGTGATACAAAATGCTCCCCATGTCCCCGTTGCCGGGCCGCATGAAACATTTCCATTAGTCGCTGAGTAAACCAGATTATAGCCAACGCTACACGAGGCGCTTGAGGTATCGCACCAGTATGCATTCTGCAGTAAATTACTTCGTGGGAATGGGCTGGTGTAATAACGTTTCAATAAATCCATATCGCTCTGAATTAAATTGATGCCTCTCCTGTTGATTCTCCAGGTATTCGCTTCGTGGCTCGCCAATCGTGAGTTGTTTATATTCAACTCCCACACATTGCTGACGGTCACGTCATACCCCAGACTCTGTCCGGTCTGTTCGTCTCGAACGGTAATTCTCGCACTCCCATTTCTCAGTCCTGTGACTTTTCCGGTATTTGACACGGGGGCGATGCTAATGTTGTTCGAACTATAGGCGTATGAGCCGGAACCTGCTGTAGGTGTACGAGTAGCTGTATTATTGACGAAGTCGTTGCCGGTCTGTGGCCAGCCTAGGCTGGTTCTGATGGCTCTGCCATTCAATACCATTGGCGAGGTATTCATAGCCAAAGGAGGATGCAATTGTACGGTAAAACTTCTGGTGTCCGATGAAAGCGTTCCTCCGACGATTTTAGCGATGAGGTTGTATTTTCTTTCCGATAAATTATTGATATGGCCACTCCAAGCCCTGGAGTTGTTAACCGAGGTAGTTAGTAGGACTGTCGTACCGTCCCTTACCTCGATGGTGGAGTTGGGTGTTGCGGTTCCTGATATTGTCAGGCTTCTTTGATTGGTAGTTCCGTTGTGAGGGACCGAAGCCCCCGTAGAGGTATGCACGCCAGTAATAACCGGTTTCACCTCGTCGGCGATGGTAAAAGTGCGCACGTTCGAAAAAACCGAGCTGGGGTGATAGAGCGACCGGGCATAGAGCCTTCTCTCGCCGGTTGGGCGGGTAGACGTTGTGAAGGTCCATATACCAGAAGCGTTGGCAGTTGCGGTGCCCAGGACGGCGGCTGAGGCTCCGTTGCCGTCTTCGATCTGGACGCGTTGAAGTTTGCTGGCAGTCCCGGTCAAGGTGAAAACCTTTTCCCTGGTAGTAGTCCCTTGCGCGACTTCAGCCCCCTTGGGATCTTTCACGGAAGTCAAGGTGGGGGTCACCAGCGCGGTAACGGTAAAAGTGCGTGCCGGTGTGGACACCGGGTTGGTGCCATAGAGACCACGTGCGGTGATGCTGTAGGCCTTGGCCGTCACCGTTAATGCGGACGATGTCCAGACACCGCTGGCGTTGGCGGTGGCGGTGCCCATCACGTTAGTGCCGTCGCGAATCTCCACTTGCTGCCCGTTGGGGGCGGTACCTGTGAGCGTCACGGTCGCGGTGACCACGGTGGAGCCATTGGCGATCTCGCCGCCAGCGGCGTTCTTGACGGAGGTGATGGTCGGCGTTGCCGAGGCGACCACGGTAAAGGTACGCGGTGGCGTGGACACCGGGTTGCTGGCATAGAGACCACGTGCGGTGATGCTGTAACCCTTGGCCGTTACAGGCAATGCGGGTGTGGCCCAGATACCACTGCCATTGGCGGTGGCCGTGTGCATCACGGTATTGGTGCCGTCGCGAATCTCCACTTGCTGCCCATTGGGAGCCGTGCCTGTAAGCGTCACGGTCGCGGTGACCACAGTGGATCCGTTGGCGATCTCGCCGCCAGCGGCGTTCTTGACGGATGTGATGGTCGGCGCCTCTATCTCCTCAATGTTATGGACGGTATAGGTGCGCAACGGGAAAGTCAGCGCATCGGCTTCATTGCTACCGCCACCGAATACGACTTTGAATATCACGCGCAATTCGCTGCCATGCTCCAGGGCTCGCAGCCAGGTGGTGTGATCGGGATTGCTGGTAATGACTCGGGTCAGGAATTTCTGATTGAACTCCGAGGCACTGATTGGCGAGGCGGTCCAGATCGGCAACCGATTGGGCGTTCCATCCGGGTTGTCGCTTTCCAGGGCCAGCCAGACCCGATCTCCCTGGCGATAGAATGGCCAGGCATCGACCCGGAAAGTCACGGTGCCGTTGACATCCACCTGGCCGGCGTTGGCCTCCAATATCTGCAAGGGAGGCAGTTCCGAGACCGGTATGCTTTGGATGGTCAGGTTCAGCGGGTCCGAAGACTGGGTCGCTTCGGAGTTGGTTACCTCATAACTGACTTCCACTACCTTGCCGATATTGGCCCCCACGGCAGCGGCACCCGATAGGGTGAAGTCGACATATCCCTGCGCGGCATTCCCAGGTTTTGGCTCAATCACCGGGCTACCGATACCGGCTATGCCTTTCCAGTAGGGTTGGATATTGTCGGAGTTTTTCATGTCGTCATAACGCACCCGGATCGTGACGGCGGTCTGGGCATTGATCGGGTTGAGCACATTACCGCCTGGCTCGATGGTTTCCAGTACCTCGGGCGGTTTCAAGGCCAGATTGGCTCCGACTCTCAGGTTAAGCGTATGGGAGTAGCGCACTGGCTCGCGCCCGCGTTCGACGATATAGAACGCCTTGACTGAACCACCTTTGTTGGCATCGACATACTCACGTTCGATTGGGAACGGAATATCGCTGTTGAGCCAGGCGCTGGTGACCTCGAACTTGCGGTGGATGAAGCTACCGCCGGGTTTGCTGCCCTGCCAGTACACGCTGAGCAGATCGCCTTCTTCCAGATCAGCGGCCCTGGGTACCACCACTGTGGCGCCACGAATCGAGGCCTCCGGGTCCAGCACGCCACCAGGGGCCTCGGGGACGTTCGGGGCCGGCAGGGTCGCGGCGGCTTCACCGACATTGAGCTGGGTGTGCAAGGATTCGCGATCACCGTCGACCACATAATGCACTTCCAGCGTGCCACCGTTGAGTCCGGCAATATCCAGGTCCAGGTCATGCTGCAAATAGAAGAGCACCGGAGCGTTGCTGCTGCCGGCCATCTTGAAGAAATGCCAGAACTCCCGTTCCCCATTGGCCCGCGTCCCCAGCAGATACAGGTCAACGCGGTCGCTGGATTGCTGACCGGTATAGGGGCTGATTTCCACAGTAGCCAGCAGGGACGTCGGATCGAGGAAATCGCCGACGGCTTCGAGCACCAAGGGACGGGCCAGTCGGCTGAGGAAGCTGCCAATGATTGCCAGGCGGGTCAGTTCCGACGGCTGCGGCTCGCTGCCGGCACGAATCCGTTCATAGCTCAGAACTGCCGTGCCGCCGACCAGCTCGCGAACGATTTCGTTGCGCAGAGGCAGGCGGGTATTACGACCGATCTGGTCATCGGGAATCGGAAAGTCAATGACTTCGTGCACGCTAGTGCCATCGGCGGTGCGTCCTTCCAGGGTGATGTGCAAGGCATCGCCAATCAAGTAGCCCTGGCGAACCTGGGTGATCACGAGGGTGGCGTCGTTATCTTCGCCGAGTACATCGTAGTCGAGGGTATCGAATTCTTCACCGAGGGTTGATTCGTCGATATAGGCATAGGGCAGGCGAGGGCGACTGTCATTGCCGATATTGACCTTGAGCACCACCTGTGGCGACCACTTCACCGAGTAGTTGCCGCACTGGTCGATGACCTCGTATTCGAGCACCTTCTGGCCGTCGCCGACCTTGAGCCAGGTTTCGTAGTAGATGGTGATGGTCAGCGGTAATCGGTTGTTGGCCTCGTCCCAGGTGACAGTGTGCACCGGTGTGACCAAGACGCCGCCGATAAACAGGCGGATCTTGTCGTACTCGGCCATTCGCCAGCTATGGGGCGTGGAGTCATCCAGTGGG
>NZ_CP014135.1:982015-985446 GCF_001543125.1 Pseudomonas agarici
AGGGATGAACAGGGGAATTTTCTCGTCTTTGTCCGCCTGGGACTCGGTCACCGAGGTCACGGCCACTGGATCGTCGGCATTGCCGCAGAACAATTCGACAAAGTCGCCCTCCGCCTGCGACAGATAGGGGTGCAGGTAACACAGCAGGCCGTCGAGATAGTAGGTGTCGAGGGCGGCCTTGTTGACACCGATATCGGCGCCGATCACTGGGCGCTGGCCATAGACCTCGATCACCAGGTCACTGAAGGGACGGCGTTCGGGAGTGGGGTCGCGTTCGAAGCTGAAATCCGGCTGCCTGGGAGCGGACGAGGGGTTGAGAGAGAGGGAGTCGATACCTTGGGACGTAGGCGACACGGACAAGGAAGGATCTTCGTTCATGACGAGGCACCTTTGGCGGATTCAGGGAGGCGACCCGAAAACCCGGATGGCGAGTCGTGAGGATCATTCAACGCCTGGAGGGGAGGGCTGGCTAGCTGTCAGAAATGACAGTGGCGACGAGTGGCTGAGGCCGGTTGGTATGAGGCTGATGCAAAAAAACGAGGCGGGACAATACCCTAACGGACTAACGTTGAACCGGCATAGCCGAGGATTACGTTATTTTTCTCAGGGGGTTATGCGTCTAACAAGATCGTCGCGTAATCCATTGCACCATGCAGGATGTGGACGACCACCACACGGCTGGCCTCTACCCGATAGAAAATGACATAGTTATCGTGAATCCGACGCCGGATACCGTATCGTGGCACCAACGGGAATGCCTGGTGCATGTCCGTCAGGCTTAGGCACTTATCGCGCAACTCGTTAACGAAAGACCATGCGCGTAACGGATTATCTTGGGCGATGTAATCACCAATGCGTTCCAGATCACTTTCCGCTTCGTCTGTTAGCTGAACGATCATGGGTTCTTATCAGCCATCTCCGCGTATTTTGCAGCCAGTCGATCGAACACCTTTTGCGCAGGCTTGACGCGACCCGCGTCACTATCGCCCAAACCACGAGCAATAGAGGCGTCCAGCGCGGCCAGGCGGGTTTCCCGCTCCTGAACCAGCCGTACACCTTCGCGTAGCACTTCGCTTTTCGAGCCGTAGCGACCAGACTCGATGAGCTGTGTCACATAGTTCTCAAGCGGTTTTCCCAACTCTGCACTAATCATGCTTTATCCTCCGGCTACCCCTACGGTCAGAGTAGCCAATTCAATAACTATTATCAATTCCACAGGCATACCTGCTCCGCTAGCGGATCAGCAACGTCTGGAAAAGTAATCAAAAGCCCAATCCACAGTGATGCCACTCGACCACCAGAGCATCGGTGACCTGAACATGGTCGGCGGTAACGTCAAGTTCGGCGACCCCGGTGCGTTCTATCAACTGGACGCGGGGACCTACTCCTACAGCCTGATTGTCGAGGACGATGAGCATCTGCTGGTGGGTGACGGGCAATGGCTGGCCGGTGTGATGGCAGGCTACAGCCAATCTGACTTGAGCCTGGGCCGTGGTACCAGCACCTACATCGGTGGATATACCACTTGGTTGGATGAGCAGAGCGGGTACTACTTTGACGGTGTGGCCAAGCTCAACCGTTTCCGCAACGACCTGCCGGGTTCGCGGGTGGAGATCGGTACCGGTGTGGCGATGTCGTTGACCGAGAAATGGCAAGTGCATGCCGACCTGGACTTCAGCAAGGGCGAGAAGATCGACCAGCCTTGGGGTGCCAATATCGGATCCGTTATAGCTGGTAAGCGGTCTGTGTAAACAGAAAGAGGACGCCTTGGCTTCCTCTTTCTGTTTATGCGAGTAACGTTCTACCAGGGCGTACTATCAGGCGTTACGGACGGTATAGGGTTGTGACTGCATGTCAGGGTAATGTTCGTATTGCACTATTACGGTATAAGTCGCATTTACTCCACCACTGTCGTTCCAGCGGCCAAAGGACCAACGATTGTTTTCCCCGACAGGTATCACGTAACCACTACCGTTGATGAAAACGGAAATGCGTTGGCCGGTGCTTGCGGTGCCCTGAATATCGCCAAAGAACCACGCCCCGCTGGAGCCGCCATTCGGGCAATAAACCATTCTGTTATCATAGACGGCGGTGATTTCCGGCTGCACAAGATTAGGCCTGACGGTAAAGGTGCGCGGCGGCGTGGAGACCGGATTACTGCCATAGACGCCGCGTGCGGTGATGCTGTAGGTCTTGGTTGTCACCGGCAGTGCGGGTGTGGTCCAGGCACCGCTGCTGTTGGCGGTGACTGTGCGCATCACGGTCGTGCCGTCCCGAATCTCCACCTGCTGCCCATGGGAGGCCGTGCCTGTGAGGGTGACTGTCGTGGTGACCACGCTAGCACCGTTGGCGATTTCCTTGCCTGTGGCGTCCTTGATGGAGGTGATGGTCGGAACCGCCGAGGCGACTACCGTAAAGGTGCGTGGCGGTGTGGACACCGGATTGCTGCCATAGAGGCCGCGAGCGGTGATGCTGTAGGCCTTGGCTGTCACCGGCAATGCGGGTGTGGTCCAGGCACCGCTGCTGTTGGCGGCGACCGTGCGCATCACGGTCGTACCGTCCCGAATCTCCACCTGCTGCCCACGGGAGGCCGTGCCTGTGAGGGTGACTGTTGCGGTGACCACGCTGGCACCGTTGGCGATTTCCTTGCCTGTGGCGTCCTTGATAGAGGTGATGGTCGGAACCGCTGAGGCGACTACCGTAAAGGTGCGTGGCGGTGTGGACACCGGATTGCTGCCATAGAGGCCGCGTGCGGTGATGCTGTAGGCCTTGGCTGTCACCGGCAATGCGGGTGTGGTCCAGGCACCGCTGCTGTTGGCGGCGACCGTGCGCATCACGGTTGTACCGTCCCGAATCTCCACCTGCTGCCCACGGGAGGCCGTGCCTGTGAGGGTGACTGTTGCGGTGACCACGCTGGCACCGTTGGCGATTTCCTTGCCTGTGGCGTCCTTGATGGAGGTGATAGTCGGCGTTGCCGAGGCGACCACGGTAAAGGTGCGTGGTGGCGTGGACACCGGATTGCTGCCATAGAGGCCGCGAGCGGTGATGCTGTAGGCCTTGGCCGTCACGGTCAATGCGGACGAGGTCCAGACACCGCTGGCGTTGGCGGTGGCGGTGTCCATCACGGTCGTGCCGTCGCGAATCTCCACTTGTTGGCCGTTGGGGGCGGTACCTGTGAGCGTCACGGTCGCGGTGACCACGGTGGAGCCATTGGCGATCTCGCCGCCAGCGGCGTTCTTGACGGAGGTGATGGTCGGCGCCTCTATCTCCGCGGCGTTATAGACGGTATGGGTGCGCAATGGGAACGTCAGCGCATTGGCCTCGACGCTGCTGCGATCAAACGTCGCCTTGAACGTCGCCGACAGGGAAGTTCCATGGCCCAATCCACTCAGGTAGCTGGCCGGTACCGATATCTCCGCATGGCCGTCGCT
>NZ_CP014135.1:985546-989611 GCF_001543125.1 Pseudomonas agarici
GTGCGCCATCAATGCATACCGTAAGCGTCCGGCCAAGTCATCTACCCAGTCCCGCAAAGCCAAGACATGGTGTCCACTTAAATTGATCTGACCCCGAAAAGTTGGACGCCTTCTATGCCCGCCGTGCTTGAGTCCTGTATTCCACAGGACTTAGGCCACTCAGCCATAACCTCAACGCAAACCTCGTCCACAAATGGATTCGGCTGCAATCGCAGAAAAGCACAACGCTGCAACCTGCATTTATTCCGTTACCCGTGCCGCTGGCCGGGACAAGCTTGCACTCAGCATCATCGAATATCTGCGTTGAAATACAGCACCCGCGCGGCACCGTCACAGTGAACTGGCCCACTGAAAATGCTGCTGCCTGCGCGACCTTTCTTCGAGACCTTCTGCGATGATTCGCATCGACTCCATCTGGCTCGCCACCGAGCCGATGGATATGCGCGCCGGTACCGACACGGCGTTAGCCCGGGTGATTGCGGTGTTCGGTGCGGCGCAGCCGCACTGTGCTTATCTGTTCGACAACCGCCGCGCCAATCGCATGAAAGTGCTGGTGCATGACGGCTTCGGAAAATAGGTCTGCGATGACTGCGAAACGCTGACCCAGGCACCCGTTCAGGCGCAGGTTATTGATAAGGGCATTCCGACTGCGGGCCTGCTGGCCCACGTCATGATCGCCAAGTTTGCCGACCACCTGCCACTTTACCGTCAGGAATCGATCTTCGGTCGAGCGGGCTTGGCGATTCCACGCTCAACCTTGGCTCAATGGGTGGGCGTGACTGGGGTTCAGTTGCAGCCGCTGGCTGATGCGCTGCGCGACGTGGTGCGCGGGCAGCAGGTTATTCACGCCGATGAGACACCTGTGCAAATGCTCATGCCGGGAACTAAGAAAACCCACCGTTCTTATGTTTGGGCCTATGCCACCAGCCAGTTCTCGGACGTGGCAGCGGTGGTTTACGACTTCAGCCCTAGCCGCGCTGGAGAGCACGCTCGCAACTTCCTGAATGACTGGAAGGGCAAGCTGGTCTGCGATGATTTTGGCGGTTACAAAGCCAGCTTCGAACTAGGCGTGACCGAGATTGGGTGCATGGCTCATGCGCGGCGTAAGTTCTTTGAACTGCACGCTACCAATAAAAGTACGCTCGCCGAGCAAGCCCTGCGCTATATACAGCGGTTGTACGAAATCGAGTGCGAAGTCAGCGACCTGGAGCCGGATTTACGGCGCCGAATACGGCAAGAAAAAGCCGTGCCGGTGATGGATAGGCTGCATGCCTGGATGCTCGCCCAACGTGATCTTGTGCTCGAAGGTTCAGCGATCAGCAGAGCGCTCGATTACAGCCTGAAACGCTGGGCAGCGCTGTCGCGCTACCTTGATGACGGGGCCGTGCCCATTGACAACAATTGGGCCGAGAACCAGATCCGGCCTTGGGCGCTTGGACGCAAGAACTGGCTCTTCGCAGGGTCGTTGCGCAGCGGGAAAAGGGCGGCGGCGATCATGAGTTTGATCCAGTGCACGGCTGAATGGGCATGATCCGTATGCTTATCTCAAAGATGTGCTGACGCGGCTGCCTACGCAGCAGGCGAGAGAGATTGACCGGTTGCTTCCGCATCAGTGGATGCCAGCCTGACTCATAAGATTCAGGGCTGTACATAATTGAATATGGCCAGCGCAGCGAGCAAAAGGATGTGGATGCCTAACAGACTCACCAGCAGCCGTCTCATGCGCGGCGGGAAGCGTTTAACTTCATCGAAATCAATTAACTTCCTGCGCACAAAGATCTTCGGTACAGCCAGCACCATTGAGATCAACCCGGTGCGCATGACCTTGCCCAACAAACCTGCATGTTGAAATGTATTTTTATTGCCGGTCACGAAGATGCAATTCGTAAGAAACGACTCAAAGCGCTCAGTGTATTTATGTGCAATGTAGCACTGTACGACCATAGCCAGCATCATGGGTGCAATGATCAGCAACGCGATCAATCCAGGGGCAACTTCATTCACTCCGATACCTCACCATACAAAAAGTCACCCAGCATCTCGCCTGTCTTGCTCCCGAAATCACCGAAGAGCTTACCGCCCACTGCACCGCCGACGACAGCACAAGCTAGTGCTCCGGGGCCGCTTGTACTGACCCCCAGAACTACGGCACAAACAGCAGTCCCAGCCATACCGCCCACATACCCCCCGGCGCTGCCGCCCGCCAAGCTCCCCATCAATGTCGAACTTTCGACATATTTGGCGCGGCGGCATTGTTCCTCCCGGCCCAACGTGCAGGCTTTATGAATCGACAAGCCTGTGGACGCCACATCCAGCGCAGTACCAATATAAGTGCCTTTCTTGATTAGATTCGACGCTCTGGCAACGCCAGACACTTTGTCGGCATAGCCGGCGATCTCTCCTGTATGGAGGTAGCTGCGGGTCGAGATACCCAATGCCTGCTTGATCTTTCCCTGGTTACGTAACCCTGAGCCATACGCGGCAACGTTCCCCAACTGCTTTTCGAGCTTTATGAACAAAGCGGTGCGCTTGGCGTAAAACGTGTCGCGGGCACTCAGGGTGCCAGAGCCGAGGTAATCGCGGTGTAGTTTCTCGATCTCCTCAAGTGTGACCTTGATATTTCCCAGGTGCTTGCTCCACCCATCACTGGCTGCACCCGCTCCGATTGAGGCATTGGCCAGTACGCTCTGCAGCAAGTCGAAGTGTTCCAGGAAAAAATCATCCCCCTCCACCCAGCTGGTTAGCAGATCTCTATGCACCTGAGCAGCATTGGCCATCAAGAACGCTTCTTGGCTGGTGCAAGATGGCGTACTGGCGTCGCCCACAATAACAAGCTCCCCGGCCATGACCACACTGGTGGCAATATGCGTATTCAAGACATCAAATTTGCCTTGGGCATACCCGGACACCGGTGTGCTAGCTTTCAACGACTGGTACGACTGAGTTCTTGGGTTGATAAAGCTGCGTGCTTCAGACATTGCTTTTTCTCACGCGTACTTCTTATTGTTGATCCGATCCCAGCCCCCTGTCACATTCCCGCCACCGCTACCATCGGAACGTTTTTGCCGGGTGTACGTGGTTTTGATACGCCCGTAATTCAACTGAATGACTTCGATGGGAACGCCCGAACTGGCGTTCTGTGAGTAGTCGGCAATGATCACCTCCTCCAATACAATTTCGTAGTACTTAAGCTTGTCCGTGCCTGCCCGACAAAGCACGAGCGTCACTTCCTTAAAATGTTGACCCGCACAGCTTGCTTCCAGCAGCTTGCAACTGGCGATGTCGAGAAACTTGGTGAAGGTAAAATTGGTCAGAGTCGTACGCCCTGAAGCTGCGCCGCCAGAAGAGCTTGCGGTGGCAGAGGTGCTTTGATTGATGCCGAAGTTGTAGCTTGTGGTCTCGATCCAGTTGGTGTACTGGTCATCCAGCGCTTCGCCAGCGATATCGTCAAATTGGATGAAGGCGTCGAAGGCCATGCTTACCTCTCCTTGGTAATAGTTGGGTTGAAACCTGGCGAATGGTTGTGACTGTTGCGTCACCAAAATGTTCCCTGATACAAAAGCGCCACCTCTACCGAATAAAGTCATGGGCATATGAGCTAGAGAGCTGGTTCTCCGCAGTCGGCTGTGCAAAGGCGAGCGCGCAGCCGCGATTATGAATTTGATTCAGCCTACCCATAACTTGTCCTTGTCAAGAATGTGCTGACAGGCTTGCTGGTAAGCGGGCGAGTGAAATTGAGGAGCGGATACAGCATCGCTGATAGGTGATATACGGCCAGGAGCAATTAACAAAACTATTGCGCGTCCGCCCTAATGTAAGGGGCCGGGGAACACACCTTCCGAGCCCGAGCAATAAGGACGATTGTGTCCGCGTATTTTTAAGCGGACGCAATTACCCTTAATGCCAGGATCGTCATGCGCCAACGTAAGTCATACCCGAAATCCTTCAAGACCCAAGTCGTTCAAGAGTGCGAGCAGCCCGGTGTTTCCGTGGCAGCTATTGCGATGAGTCACGGGATTAATGCCAATGTCGTTCGCCGGTGGATACCGCTTTACCGTGATCAGC
>NZ_CP014135.1:989711-1028702 GCF_001543125.1 Pseudomonas agarici
GTCTGATTCGGTTGTTGGAAAAAGCCCGGTTCACGGCCCTGGACGACGGCGACAGCCGCTACCGCATGGTCCTCAAGGCCCCCGATGGCCTGAACCTGACGTGGAACCTGCGCACTGAATTGGACGCGGGGCCTTTGGCCTTGCTCAAGTTGCGTCACTTCACGCTGCCCCGGCAGATTTTCCTCAGCGAGGGCGCCGCTCCCGTGCCCTATGCGCAGAGCGGGAGCTTTGAATGACCCGGCGGATATTGATCGACGGTAAGTCAGAACTCTCAAGGGTCGCATTCACCCCTCAGCGTGGCGAACGACTGGGGAACACTATTACTTGGCTTTGGATACAAAGGATACGCAATGCAAAAGATTAAAAATTATCTCCGGCACCATGGTCACGCACCGTTCATATTGGGCGAGGGGCGTATCAGTGGTTACATTTCCGCCGCGCTGGGGCTGTTGAGTCTGCTGGCGGTACTTTGTTTCTTATTTCCTGAGTGGCTGACCACCAGCGAACTGCGCAAGGTTTACGATGAGCAGTTCGCCCGTACCCTGCTACTTTTCGGATTACTCCTGTCATTCAGCCTGGGCACTCTAAACATATTACTCAACGGCCATAAGCGTTTGGGCATTACCGGAATTATCGCCTCTGGTTTGGCGGTGTTCCTGGGGGGCACCGACATACAGGTCGATGCCATCGGCGAAACACCGTATTCCCTGGGCCTGGATTGGTTTGTGCTGGCGCTGCTTATTTCTGCCGCGGCCTTTATCCCGCTGGAGAAATTGTATGCCAAGGATGCGAAACAGAATATCCTACGGCCACACTGGCGCACTGATCTGACCTATTTTTTTGTCAGTCATATGCTGGTGCAATTCATCTTGATCTTCATTACCGCCTCTTCAACCTTTATGGCGGGTTGGGCGGTTTCTACCGACCTTCAAGAGACGGTGCAAAGCCTGCCAATAGCCGTGCAGTTTCTTCTTGCGGTGTTAGTGGCGGATCTGGGGCAGTACTGGCTTCATCGCTTGTACCATGTGGTGCCTTGGCTATGGCGTTTTCATGCTGTTCACCATTCGAGTACAGCCATGGATTGGTTGGCAGGTTCGCGTGTCCACTTTGTTGAGGTGCTATTAACCCGTACCGGCGTGCTAGTGCCGCTCATGCTACTGGGCTTTGCCCCGCAGGCATTGAATGCCTATGTGATTCTGGTCGGTATTCAAGCCGTGCTGGCGCATGCCAACGTGCGCATCAATGGCGGTTGGTTGGACTATGTATTGGTGCTTCCGCGCTATCACCACTGGCACCATGCTCGTCACCCGGATTACATCTACAAGAACTATGCGATTCACCTGCCGCTGGTGGATATGTTGTTTGGAACCTTCAAACTACCCGCGAAGGAGTGGCCAAGCCGCTACGGAGTGTTTGGCAAACCCTTGCCAGACGGCATTCTGCGTCAGCATTTGTATCCATTCAAACCATGACCTCCTGATCATCACCCGTGGCCAGGCTGCATGGTGCTGTTTGGAGGAACGCAAAGCCGGCTACGGGTACTGCCTTGAGGAGGCTGTATCCGCGATGCGACCAGCATTTGAAACATCAGCGCCGGGCCAAAGTCCAGCGGGTCCGGGTTGAGCTTTGGAATAGCGAGTCGAATCTACGGCTGACCGGGCTACCGGTTATCGCGAGCGGGGATGTAGCCGGCGGTCGCGGCTGCCAAACCAAAGCTTTCGCCAGCGCGGATCCGCGCTTCCACGCACTCGTCAATCGCCATAATGCGTTCTGCGATAACCAGCGCCGCTTGCACATGGGCGCGAGGTATGACGACGATGGCCGTATCGTCACCGGCAACCAGATCGCCTTGTGACACGCAAACTCCACCGACAACGATGTCGCCTCCTAGCGGCAATACCTTGACGCGAGTCTTACCCGTCGTGGGGACTACCCAACGACTTGAAACCCACAATTGCGTGGCTCGAATCTCGTCTATGTCACGGCAGCCACCATCGATGACGATACCTGTCGCGTGTTGGTTGCTCGCCCCCAATGCTGCCAATCCACCCATGGCTGAAATGCGTGCTCCCCCCATGTCAACCATCAACATCTTACCTGGGCTGGTGGCTGCTATCAGTTGGCCCACCGCGAAGTCGGATTTTTTAAAATCTCCCAATTGTCCGGTCAAGGCTCGCGCTGTTACGGCAAAGCCAATTGCCAGGCCTGCACCGCTTTGACGCGGAATATCTAAAACAGTCCCCGCAACGCCCAGTTCGTCGAGTGCATCTGACCAGGTACTGGCACCTATCGCCGCGCCACGTTTGAGGACGTCCTGCTCATTGATTAGCATTTGTTTGTCTCCTCGAAGTTTTATTTTTTTAGCCGATGCCCAAGGCCGTGGCTGGAATCAAACTGCTCACTCGACTGAACTACCGACACTGCTGTTGCTGTCAAGGCCATCAATAAACCATTGTTTCTACAATGGGGGTGTTGTTTCTGATGCGTCCGTAGCCGAGCTCGGACAAATCAATGGTCTGGAATTGACCATGGGTAATAAGTTCGGCCACGCCTCTGCCCGTTGCCGGGGAGTGCATCACGCCATGACCGGAGAATCCGGTGGCGAAAATCAAGTTTTTGAACTCGTCATGGGGCCCGACCACGCCGTTATGGTCAAACACGTTCATTTCGTAATGACCTGCCCATGCTCGCTGCAACTTTAAACTTTCCATGGCGGGAATCCGGTGTGCGAGCAGCGGCCAGAGTTTTTCCTCCAGCAGATAGTGGTCGGGCTCGAAGTCATCATCGGCACGAGGATCTCTGTCTGCGTCGGGAGCAATGCCGGCGATGAAACCGTCGCCTTCAGGTCGCAGCCAGAATCCTGAGGTATCCAGGATGACGGGGAAGTCACCGCTGGCAATTGGCGATTTAAAATGGAATACGGTTCTTTTGCGCGCCTCAACCGGCAAATCGATATCCAGCCACTTTGCTACTCGGCCACCGGCGGCACCCGCAGCATTAACACACCAATCGCATGCGCGTGTAGTGCCGTCTGCCAGATCAACTGCCGTTACCTTTGAACCATTAGTACGAATGCCTACGGCTCGTCCGTCGATGTACTGAACACCCAGGGATTTTGCACTTCGCTTCACTAGCTGAAGAAGTGCCCAGGCATCGAACCAGCCTTCATTCGAGGCGCCGAAGAATCCATAGGCAACATCGTCATGGTGAATCCACGGGTATTTTTCTGCTAGTGCCGCCTGATCAAGTTTTACCACGTCGGCTCCATTGGCAACCTGCATTTTGGCGTTCTGGTACATGACTTCCGCATATTCAGGGGCCGCCAGAGTCAGGTAACCCCTTTCCCTAAACTCGATGTCCGCCTCGGGGCCAAACCATGCCTTGGGGTCGCGGCAGATCTGTGCCGCGAACAAACTCATATGAATGCTGAATGGATATGTGAGCTGTGTCCTGATCGAAGCCGCCGACAGCGCAGTCGACGAGAGGCTATAGGTGCTGTCTTGCTCGATTATTTGGATGGAGCCGGTAAAACCTTCCCGGCGCAGAAAGTACCCTGTGAAACTCCCCATGACGGCGCCACCGATGATCACAACCCTTTCATTCGACCGGCTCATAGTCATCCTCCCAGAATTTCGTAACGCCATAATTATGACCAGGCAGTTGCAAAACGCTTGATTGGATATGAAAAAATTGTGCGGAAATCTGCATAACCGATCAATCCAATTGAGTTTTTCGAACTCGACGGGCTCGTTAAAGGCGGCAGGCTTGCTGCACCGGGTTCCCTGCTGTAGATTCAAGAGGAGGGCACTACTTAGTGCCGTATCATCCATATGCTAAAGTGCGGCCACACCATCATTCCTTATACTCCTGAACGATTGGCGACTTATGCTCCAAGTTGATTTCAAAGAAATTCTTGACGGAAGTGAGCACAATATGTCGCTCCTTGAGTTTATTTTTGGTCGCCTACCGGGGGTTCTTTTCTACGTTAAGGATGAGCAAGCACGGTTTCGGATGTTCAACCAGGCGTTGATTAGCCAAGCCGGATTTACCCGGAAAGATCAAGTTTATGGCCGAACTGCCGCTGAGCTTTTTTCAGTGAGTGGGCCGTCCATTTTGGCTCAGGATCTGAGTGTGATTCATGATGGCAAGCAGATGCTGGACATGCTTCGTCTCTACTTCACGGCGGACGGCTCCAGGCAGTGGTGCCTGAGCACGAAAGTGAGAATACAAAACGATCAGGGTAGATTTATCGGTCTTGTTGGCGTATCACGAATTTTGCCAAAGCCTGATGAACGGCACACCAGCTATAAGCGTCTTTTGGACTTTATATCCATTATAGAAACTCGCTTTGGTGAGAAGTTATTGATTCCGGAAGTTGCCGCTGAAGTCAATCTTTCGGCAGATACCCTGGAGCGGCTCACAAGGGAGGTGTTTCATCTGACTCCCAAGCAGATACTTTTGCAGGTACGTATTGATAAGGCTTGCGAGCTGCTTGAGAAAAGCCAAAAGCTGATTACCGACATTGCTTTCGAATGCGGGTACGCAGATCACAGCGCCTTCTCCAGACAGTTCAAGGCGGCAACACATTATACTCCTCATCAATTCCGTGACATTAAAACCCGACGTATCTCCTTGTGATTATCCAGGTCACCGATTGCCGCTCAGTCGGGACGATTGGGAGATGCCTCTGTGCAGAGCCCGGTTATGTGGTGACTGATCCGCAGAGGTACCTATGAGAGGGTGCGGGCCTCTGCCGCCGCACACTGGAAAAGACATCAGCGACTCGGTCGCAGCTCAGAGCGGGCGGTTGGGAAGGCGGTAGGCAATGAGCTTGCAGGCTGCCAGAAAGAATCTGGAGCGATTCAAGCGAGCATCACAACAAAATCATGTTGCGAATTTTTGTGAAATGTTGTCGTTCTGCGGCGTCATCGGATGCGTATTGTCATACGCTAGCAGCAGCTGGCACGTACCCAGATGGTTACGCATTGCTCAGATCCAATAAGACCTCGAGGCGCAGACGATGGCGAAAATTCAAGACGGTATGCCCCCTTCTTCCGAAACTCCCAAAGCAGGCTCGCGTTTCGAGGAGATACTAAAGAATGCCAGGATATCTAATTCGGGTAATCCCAACGCGCCTGCGCCTAAAGAAGCAAAAGCCGATGAGTCTGCCCCGAAGCTGTTCGACTACAAGAGCATTGAGCCTCCAGAAAAACATGGCAAAGACACTATTCGCTACACCACCAACGACGGTAAAGAAGTTGTCGTAAATCGCGCCACTGCGCCAAAACTTTACGAACAAGTACTCAAGGACCAACTCACGCTGCAAGCCCGGGCGGATGGCTACACCTTGTCAGTGGATAATGAGGACAGTCTCGGCTATGCCGACCACATCAGCGAAATCGATACCAGCCATGCCGACGAAGGCGTTATCACTTACAAGTTCGGCGCTAACCAGATGGTGGTCAACAATACGCTGACCCCGGACACCTTCAATCGGCTGATGCATGCAAAGGATGCATTGAAGTTCAAGCAGGACGGTTATGAGCTGGTGGGTGACACGCAGAAACTGCCGGCCAGCAGCACTGAGTACAAAAGCATCGAACACAAGGACAATGGCCTGACTCTGGTGGAAACCAAGGACGGCAAACGCTACGTGATATCCGAAGATCTCAACCCCGAGCTATCTAAACAATTGGGGTATCAGGGCGAAGTGCAGAAAGTGCTCGATAAAGGTAAAGCTGATGGCTACGAACGGGCGTCGTCGCTGCCCAGTGACTATGACATCAGCAAACTGAACGTCGAATCCATCGACGAAAAAAGCGGCGTCATTAAGTTTCAATACGACGGCAAGAAGTACTTGCTGCCACCGGGTGATGCCAGCGAAACCGAATCCACTTTGCCCCCGGATATTCGCATTGGCCGGGCGGGTAGCAATGACAAATCGCCGAGCCTGGAACTACGAGGTACACGCCTTTATGGGCTTCTGACGGCACTCAAGCAGACCGAAGGCACCGTCGCCCATGATGCCTTGGTCAATGCCATCAAGAATAAGGACTACCTGGCCGAGGACAACGAGACGCCAGCCTCTTTGGCCGATATCGACAATATTCACGCCTACAGCGAAGGTGGTGTAGAGGTCGTCACCCTGAAAAACGGCAAGACCATCACTGTTATCGAGGCGCTGGCACCGGACTCGTTCCAGGCTTATGGCGAAACCGGCAAGACCCTGGATGGAATCGCTCGCGCCCAGGGCGAGGGCTATCGCCTGGCGGGCGAGGATGAATACCTGCCTTCCACCGAGGACATTTCCGGCGTGGGCGCTGTGGACGAATATGGTCCCGGTCTGATTACGTATACCTACCAAAAACCCGGAGGCCAACAAGAGAAGGTCGTGGTTAGTGAGGAAATCAACCCGGAGCTTTTTGCTCAGGTTGCGGGGCACCGTGACGAGATTACCACGCAGGTCAACGATGTCGATGAACTGCGCAAGGAATATGGTTTACCACCCTCCAGCGAGTTGAATATCAATGAATTGCCGACTACCGAAAAGGACGAAGACGGCAACCCGCTGGGCATCCAGGACCTGACGCTGCAAAACCTGGTCAAGGAATATCGCGAGGGTGTCGAGAATGGCAGTATTGGTGAGGACGACTCACGTGCCAAGTTCCTGCGGGCGCTGGAAGCCAAAAGCATGACAGACAACGGTATGACCGTTATTCCTGAACATGGCCGTGGCTACAAATCCGATGCCACCGATCCGATCGAGGTTACCGGTCGGGATGTGCGTGAAGATATTTTCGACGTAAAGGCTATTGATAAGCGCTTGGCCGAATTGAGCAGTGACGAGAAGATCATGGCGGACATGGAGCGTATTAATAAGGACTCCAAAAGCAAGGTAGTCGGCGGAGAAGGGAAAATCGCCGAAGTCGAAGAAAAGCTCAAGACCAGCGCCAACTCCGAAAGCTTTCGTAAGTACATCAAGGCCCTGGAAGACAGCGGCAAGACAGAACTGGCCCAGCAGGAAATCCAGCAGACCTACCTAGGCTTGGCGCAGATCGATCCGAAGATGGCCGAACAGTTCAAAGGCGACCTCAGTCGAGACACCATGATCATGGACCTTGATGCGATCATCGGCGATCCGAGCAAGATCAGCGAAGACAACAGCGCGCTAGCGGCTATCGACACGACCAAATACTGGTTACGCGCTGCGCGGGGGATAACCGATATTCCTTCGCACTTGATCAGCGCCTGGGAAACCACCGTCGAGAAGTTCATCAAGAACAAGGATGACGCAGTTTCATTCGGTAAAGTATATGCGGCGCTGGGTGACAAGTACATGCGTAATGGTACCCTCACCGAGGCCGACATAAAAGATGCCCTTGCCGCCGAGAAAAATGCCTTCAAATCACTATCGTCGACAGAGAAAGACAACCTCACCAAGATGTTTGCGACGATGAGGGAGACCGGCACCCTGGGGTCCATGTCCGGGCTGTTCGGCTTGGCACGGGGTATCTATCAGTTGCACGGCGATCCAGGAAAAATTGCCTCTACATCGGAAGGTCGCCTGGGCATCGCAGCCGACTTCTTGACCTTCGCCAGCTTCTCGAACGGTTTCCTGACCCTGGGCGCAAAAACCGCCGACTTGATCTTGAAAACCAAGATTTACGACAACCTGGGCCTGAGCAAAACCATTCCAGACATGTGGCGCAAGCCTGGCACGGTACCGCCTATCGAGATCGAGTCGGACCTGTCCAAGCACCTTGCCGGCCAGGGTTTCTTGCCCGACAAGCCGGACACCTATATTCCAGATGGCAAGGGCGGGTTTCGAGTTGAGCAGGGCGGCGTCAATAGCGGCGGCTCCTGGATTACCGATGAGAAAGGCGGAGGGGCAGTGCGCAATACCCCGACCGGCGATCCGGCCAACTACCCTCACTACGATGCCGACGCGTTCAAGGCTGGTTACTTGGATGGCAACTACAACACCAAATACCGCATCGCCGGTGCTAGCACTGCGCACCGGATCGCCGGCTCGGTTTCTAAGTTCTTCGGCTCTTCTGGTGACCTGGCGGGTGGGGTGACCGGCATCGTCCTGAGCGCCTTTGGCATTCGTGACGGGCTGAAGAATCATGACCCGCTGCAGACCGCGTCCGGTTTCCTGGGAGTCTTCGGCGGCGCTGGCGGTGTGATCGCAGGTGTCGCTAGCGTGAACGGCGCGTGGGGCTTGATCGGCGGCACCGCCGGTCGAGTGATCGGCGCCCTCGGCCCTGTTGGGTTTGTGGCGGGTGCTGTCCTAGGTTTTGTCGGTGCGATTCTCAGCACCATCAAATCCAAAAAGCTGCATAAGATATCCGGCCAGAAGTGGGATCAACTCAAGCAATTCGAGAAGGATGGCCTGCTGCAACCCAAGGGTGCGGAGAACTATGTATCGCTGCAAACCTATCTGGCCAATTATCTCCAGCGCGACGCTCCCGAGAACAAAAGTATCTTTGACTTCCGCGAGAAGGAGCTCAAGGGCGAGGACGAGACCCATAACGACTACATCGGCGATGGCTTGAACGAGATAAACAAAGGCTATGCCTGGGCCTCGGGGTACGATGAAACCTTTATTGATGATGAAGGCAAAGAGCACACTTACGTCAGCGGCTATGGTTCCTACAGGCCGGAAGAAGATGGCTTGCCTAAGTTATCGGTCAACTAGGTGTTTTAGGACCGGCTGGATTTCACTGGGCCTGCTGCCTTTTTATCGCGTAGTGGAGCTAGTGGCCTGTACGGTGAGTTCGTTAGCTCAAGTTCGGATGCCACCAGTCCATGGCCAAGGCGCTGTGACGAGTCATAGCCGGGCTATGGCGAGGAACAGCAACGCAGGCCAGGGGCTGGTGGCAGCCGAAATTGACTAATAGAACTAATCACACAGACGACTAGGGTAAGATAGCGGTGATTCCAATCACCGCGTCCCCCATCAGCAGTCGACGATAACAGCATGATCGAAGTAACCGAGGTTTCCATTGCGCAATTGCGCGAGGCGCTCGAATCCGGCCAGACAACGGCGGTTGAGCTGGTTCAGGCCTATTTCGCCAGGATCGATGCCTATGACGGCCCGCAGACACCTACCGCCCTCAATGCGCTGGTGGTGCGCAACCCCGCTGCGCTCGAAGAGGCTCGGGCGTCCGATGCCCGTCGAGCCAAAGGCGAGTCTCTGGGGCCGCTCGATGGCATCCCCTATACCGCCAAGGACAGTTATCTGGTCAAGGGCCTGACTGCCGCTTGCGGCAGCCCGGCCTTCGCCAACCTGATCGCCTATCGCGATGCCTTCACTGTCGAACGGTTGCGTGCCGCCGGAGCGATCTGTCTGGGCAAGACCAATATGCCGCCCATGGCCAATGGCGGCATGCAGCGCGGGCTCTATGGTCGAGCGCAAAGCCCGTACAACGCCGACTACCTCACGGCGCCCTTTGCCTCGGGCTCATCGAACGGCGCCGGGACCGCGACCGCCGCCAGCTTCGCAGCCTTCGGCCTGGCTGAAGAGACCTGGTCGAGCGGGCGCGGGCCGGCCTCGAACAATGGCCTGTGTGCCTACACCCCGTCGCGCGGGGTGATTTCGGTACGTGGCAACTGGCCGCTGACGCCGACCATGGATGTGGTGGTGCCCTATGCCCGGACCATGGCCGATCTGCTCGAAGTGCTCGACGTAGTGGTCGCGGAAGACAGCGACAGCCGTGGCGACCTGTGGCGCCTGCAACCCTGGGTGCCGATCCCGAGTGTGGCTTCGGTACGGCCCCAATCCTATGGCTCGCTTGCCGTGGGGGCCGAGGCCCTGGCCGGCAAGCGCCTGGGGGTGCCGCGCATGTTTATCAACGCCGATCCCGCGGCGGGCACCAGCGAGCAACCCGGTATCGGTGGCCCGACCGGGCAGCGGATCAACACCCGTGCTTCGGTGATCGATCTCTGGCAAGCGGCGCGCCAGGCTCTCGAAGCGGCTGGCGCCGAGGTGGTCGAGGTCGACTTCCCGTTGGTATCCAATTGCGAAGGGGATCGTCCCGGCGCGCCAACCGTGTTTAACCGTGGCCTGGTGTCCAAGGAATTCCTGCACCATGAACTGTGGGACCTGACCGCCTGGGCCTTCGACGATTTTCTCCAGGCCAACGGCGACCCCAAGTTGAACCGTTTGGTGGATGTCGAGGGTTCGCTGATTTTTCCCCATGATCCGGGCACCCTGCCGAACCGTGAGGGCGACCTGGCCGCCGGCATGGACGAGTATGTACGGATGGCGGAGCGCGGCCTTACGGCGTGGAACCAGATCAGCAGTGTGCCGGACGGCTTGCGCGGGCTTGAAGAGACGCGGCGCATCGACCTCGAAGAGTGGATGCAGCGCCTGGGCCTCGATGCGGTGCTGTTCCCGACGGTGGCCGATGTCGGCCCGGCCAATGCCGATGTCGATCCGGCGGCGGCGGATATTGCCTGGAGCAACGGTGTCTGGGTGGCCAACGGCAATCTGGCGATCCGCCACCTGGGGGTGCCCACGGTCACGGTGCCGATGGGCGTCATGGCTGATATCGGCATGCCGGTCGGCCTGACCTTCGCTGGCCGTGCCTATGACGATTCGGCGCTGCTGCGTCTGGCCTCGGCGTTCGAGGCCACCGGTAACCGGCGCTTGATTGCCCCCCGTACACCGGCACTGACCCGCCAATAGCCGAGACCGGTCGGGTTCGACCATCGTCCGGCGAGCCCGCCAAGTTTATATTCTAACGGGGCGGTATTGGAGGGGGAGGGTGGATGGGATCACCCGAGCGCAGCCGCTATTGCATGCCCCCTCGTCGTGTCCTTACAGGGTGAATTTGCCCACCAGCATCTGCAATTGATTGCCCAGGCGCGCGAGTTCGATGCTTGAGGAGGCGGTTTCTTCACTGGCCGCCGAGGTCTGTTCGCCGATATCGCGGACATTGATCACGCTGCGGTTGATTTCCTCAGCCACCGCGCTTTGCTGTTCGGCTGCCGTGGCGATCTGCTGGTTCATCGATTCGATCGCCAGTACCGACTGAGTGATGCCGTTCAGTGAGTTGCCGGCGCGACGGGTCAGGTCGACGCTGCTGTCGGTCAGTATGCGGCTGCTCTCCAGGCTGATGGCGACCTTTTCGGTGCCGCCTTGCAGGCCGGTGATCAGTTGCTCGATTTCCTCGGTCGAGGTCTGGGTACGTTGTGCCAGGCTGCGCACTTCGTCGGCCACCACGGCAAAGCCGCGACCCGCTTCGCCAGCCCGCGCCGCTTCGATGGCGGCATTCAGCGCCAGCAGGTTGGTCTGTTGTGCCACGGACTTGATGACGTCGAGGACGCTGCCGATCTTGTCGCTTTCCTGCTTGAGGTCGCTCATCGCTACCGTGGAATGGTTCACTTCGCTGGCGAGCTTTTCAATCTGCGTCATGGCTTGGGCCAGCACCTGGTCGCCCTCACGGGACTCCTGGGTGGCATTGACCGCCGCACTCGAGGCCTGCTCGGCATTGCGCGCCACGTCCTGGACGGTCGCGACCATTTCGCTCATGGCGGTGGCGACTTGATCGGTCTCCAGTTTCTGGCTGCCGACCCCGCTACGGGTTTGTTGAGTGACCGCCGACAGCTCCTCGGCGACACTGGCTATCTGCACCACGCCGTCGCGCAAACCACCGATCAGTTCGCGCAGGTTCTGGGTCATGCGCTGCATGCTCAATTGCAGCATACCCAGCTCGTCGCGGCGCGAAATCACGGCACTGTCTGTCAGGTTGCCCGCCGCCACGCGTTCGGCGCCGTTCAAGGTTTCCATCAGCGGGCCGACAATCAGTCGGGTGATTACCCGACCGGCAATGATGCTCAGCAGCAGCGCGGCCAGCACGGCGCCGCCGAGCAGGTTGCGAGCATCCAAAACGTCTTCGAGGCGTTGCGCAATCTGGTTTTGCGAGAGTTGCTGGCTCGCCGTGAGCAGATTCTTGATGTCGCCGTCAAGCTGCGCTCGCGCACTATCGGCCTTGGCTTGAGCCTCGCTGAATTGGTCGGTGGTCGTGCGATAGCCGGTCATTGCAAGTTGCAGGCGCCGCACGTTTTCGTGCAAGGAGGCGGGCACCAGCTTGTCGAGTGTCGTGAGATAGGTGACGGCCTGGTCGATTGCGTCCTTGGCCGGCTTTTGCAGTTCGGACTTGAGGCTGCCGCTATAACTCCGCAGTTGGAAGCGCGCTTCTTGGACCACCGTTTGTGCCTGCACCAGAGCCTCGATCTGGGCGGGGTCGCCGGTCGGAGAGACGACAACCTCCATGAGCTTTTTCAGTTCTGTCACGGCGGCGTTGGAATTGCTGGCAAATAGCAATCGCGTAGTATCACGCGCGTCTATAGCCTGGATAAATTCGTTGAAGTGCGCGCGATAGTTCTTGGCGGCAGCGTTGGCGGCTTGAAGGTCCGGGATGTTGATCGCCGAGTCGAAGACCTTCTGGTCGTGGGCCAGGTGGTTGTCGAGATTGTCCAGCAGCTTGATCACCGCTCCGGAGTGCTCCTTGTCGGGATTGGCGGTGTAGCCCAGGCTTGCCGTGCGGATGTCTCGGGCCAGTTCGTTGAGCCTGGCGATATCGAGGACCCGGTCGCCACGCTCGCTCAGCGACTTGATGCCTAGCCAACCGGTTGTCGCAATCAACAGAGTCAGCAGCATGACGATACCGAAGCCCAGGGCGAGCTTGGCTCTGACGCTTATGTTCTCCAACATTCTGTTAATTGGCGCAAGCATTGAACAATCTCCGCTGATACGAGCTGCTGGTAGGAGGGCGCCTGGCCCCAGAAGGATTAGGTCACAGCAGAGGTATCGGTCAGGGAAACTGAAACTTTATATCTCTAAACGGGTAGTGGCAGATTTGTGTCGGAAATAATACGTAAGCTTGGGAGCTTGCCATGTTCGCCTTCCCTTGCGATCAGCGAGATCGGCCTGATGGTCGGCAGTGCATTGGTGGCGGGTTCGCTGCTTAGTTGTAGTGGCTCGCGTTTGAAAACACTCGGACTCGCATTTATCCCGTTCTTCGGCTCAGATTATCTGCAACTAACGAAGCCCATGGGCTCACATTAATTGCAAGTGGGCTTGCATTCCACGGCACTGGCTCGCATTCCACCGCGATGGGCTCACGTTATCTGCAAATGATGAGTGGTAGTTCCTTGGCGCGTCCGTAATCGCTTTTGTGTTGCTGGATTTGCGTCTGGATATCGCTGATCTGGCCGCGCAGGGCGTTCAGGCTCGCATACAGCACCTGCAATTGATCGACGATCAGGTCGTCGGCCGCGTCGGGCGCGTCGTTGGCCATGTCGATCAATTGCCCGATGCCGCGTTTTTTCAACTGATCGGTGATGCTGCGAGCCCGCTGGAAGTGCGGGTCTTCGTTGCACGCATAGGTCGCGAGTTGTTGTTGCAGGCCGTTGGCCTGGCGCTTGACGGTATCAACGTCGGCTGCCCGGGCTTGGGCATCGGCGATCCACGCGTTGACGCCCAGACGCTCCCGCGCTTGCAGCAATTGCGCGTCGACCGTTTCGCTCAGTGTGCGGATGAGGGTTTCACGTTCGGCCTGCAAGGCTTCGTTGCGTTCACCCATTGCCCACAGGTCCAGCTAGGTAACGGACTTTGCTTGCCAGCCACCTGTCCATCCAGCGGTTGAAGCGGTTGCGCCGATATCCATAACAATCGTAGAGCACGAGACAGGTTAATTTATGGAAGCGTTTTCCGGGCGGCATCGACGCGTTGTCGCCGTTTTTTTAAAATCTAGATCTGATGGAACCTTTGTTGTGACGTTGACCACTCACTACTTTCATTCCTGAAAGTTAAAAGGCGAATTAAAATGGTGAGAGTGCCTCCCTCAACAGGTTATTACAATACTCCGGTAAATTCAGACGCACAGGAAGGTAGCAGTTCGCATGCGGGTGAGTCTCTTGAGTCAAAGGCCAGAGCAGTGTATGAAAATGAAAGGCGCTTTCATGGCACTGACGCCCACTCTGCCAGCAGCATAAAAAACGATGGCTTTAAATCGGGTAAGAAAACGGCCTACACCGATGCAGACGCCACCCCCCATCATTTTATTACTGGCGACAAAAATGTAGCCCGTAGCTTTGCTTCTACGCACGGGTTACAAGCAGCTCTAATAAGGACATTAGGGGCTCATACTAATAAGCATGCGAAGTTTGAGCGTGATCCGTTTATGAGGGACCCAACGACGCTAAGAACCAAATATGATATTAAGCCTAAACATGTTCTTGGCGGAAAAGGAAGAGCGTCTGGTGACAACGCCGAGGTGTTTAGGAAGAGGCATCGATGATGCGGGTATTAAGGTAGGTAAGTCTGAAGCTAAAAGACTGCTCAATGAGGTGGAGTCTGACTCCGATAATGACTTTTAAAGAAGCTTCCAATTAGCCGGATATTTTCCGGCTATTGCATCGACAGCCCTTCCACACACAACCGGCTCGTTGAGCACTGGTCGCATCACGTCGCGCCGCACGATCTGTTCAGCCTGCTGCGCCAGTTGTGGCAGGAAACTAGCCGCCCACGATTGGTAGCCGAACGACTTAGCGATCCGACCCCGCTGGTTGTAGTGCTCATGCTCGGTGATCGCCTTGTGCTCGAACGCCTCGCCGTGGAAATAGCGACTCAGCACGAAGGCGCAATCGTCCTCGACCTCGTGCCAATCGAAGCGGAAGAAGGCATGCTTGGCCTTGAAGTAGCCGATCTGCAAGACGCAAGAGACTTTAGCATGCAGGCTAGGCCGGCTGCTGGCGAACGTCAGTTCAGATTCGGTCAACGCCAGGTACTCCAGCCGCTGAGCATCATCGAAGTCCGGCAGACCATACAAGGCTTTTTGCTCGGCATCCGAAAGGACGGCCAGCCGCTCGCTTTTGGTGATCATCGTGACGATGCTCCACGTGAGCCCGTCCAGCCGACCCGCGTCAGAGGCTCGATCCTCAAACAGGTGACGCGGATCGACGCTGGCGGCGAGCAGCGCGTCGCGCTGCAAGTCCGTGTTCTGGCGGTCGTCGTCAGACGACACGCGCATGTAGCCAACCAACATAGACGTGTATAACGATAGGGTTTTCCGTGCATTTTTTAAGGATGTTGCTTTGGTCGCACGGTGGTGGTTGATAGCCTGTCCCAACTTCGACTATGGGCTTAGATACGGCCCACAGGCGCTACAGATTCGACTATGTTCCAACGCGAACACGACGCCTGGGCACAGAGGTCCGGGCGGATGGACGTGCCACTCGCGTGGTAAGGCGAGCCCTGATTCGGCTCTGTATGAAAAGTCGCTTTGCCCTGTCAGACGGCGTTAGAGCAGGCTTAGAATGCTCATTTACCCCAAAAAACTCCGCATTCTCATCTGTTTTCGCCTTGCCTGATCTCCGCTCGCCGACTTTTCGTACAGAGCCTAGGATTGCATAACGTTGGTCGAGAGGAACTACCTAGCGTAAATGACCACTCATTGGCGATGAGTAGGAGACTTCAATGAGTATCGGACAACTTACAAAGCTAAATGTCAGTGGCTTGTTAACTGCAAGTACTCAGGCTCTGGCCAAGCTGCCCATCCCTAAGTCATCGCGCCAAATCAATGCGGACTCGCTTAAATGGCTCGACAAGCTGGGTTCTTCGATTGGAAATCGGATTACTGCCAGCATCCAAAATGGTTCACTGTTCGAGTTGGCCTCGTTGGGTGCGAATATCTTCGGTATGCCCGCCTTCAGCGAGCGTGGCGAGACGCACCGCCCGGTCTTGAATTTCCAACCTGGGCAAGACCAGGATCTGAACCTGGCTAGCGTTGACATGCAAAGCCCCGATGGAAAGCTGCAACGGTGGGCTTCGGCGCCTGGGGTCGGATCTCCCGACTCGCCACCTGCTTCGCCTAATCGTCCCCAAGGTAACAGCACCTCACCACTATTGCCTCCACGGCCCGGCGCCAAGGCTACGCTTACTTCCATGGGGGTAGCGCTGGGTAACGCTCATCACGTGAAGATAAACGGCCAGGTTCATGGCACACCTCCGCCTTTGCCTGGACGGCATTCAGCAGTCAAGCCACCTCCTCCGCCCTCCACACCTCCGAGCATGCCCTCTCAGCAGCCCGTCGACAAAGAAAATCTCGATGAGGCTCCCGACATGCCATTGGATGATATCGAAAAGTTCATGGTCGGCCCGTCGTTTGGAGCACTGGGCGGCGCACCATTGCAACGCCGCAAGGCACTTCGCCGGGCATCCGAACCGGCCATACCATCCTTGTCGCCCAAGCTCATGGAGCAAGCACAGCGGGCCCTCTCCTTTCCCGGAGGGCAGCCCACAAAGCCCGTCACGCCAAGTATCCAGCCTGGTAACGCAGGGGCTGGTATGGAGATACCCGATTCATTACGGCCGGGCTTGGGCCGACGCGTTCAATCCAATCCTGTGGCTGACAACTTCAGTGCCTTGCAGGACATTCCGGATGCATTGCGCCCTGGTGCGAATCGTAGGCGCCAGAGCGAACCGGCGAACGCCATAGAGGCCCGTAGCCGTATCGCGGCGGCTAATGCATTGTCGGCTGCGCAGCGGCCAATGGCAGTGCAAGCTTCAAGCAGCGCACCGGTGCGGTTCACCAACATGCAGCCCATGCAGCAAATCTACAAAGGCGAGGAAGCTGGGCAGGTTTTCGGGACGAAGGTCAAGTACCTGAATGCCCAAGAACGAGCGGCATTCAAGGTAACGATCAAAGATGGGAAAGTGTATGATGCGTCAGGCAAGTTGTTTGACACGCGCCAAGCATCAACCGCGTTCGCGCAAAACAAAGGACGTGCGATCTTTGTTATGGATGCACACGGTTCGATGTATATTTCCAACGAACAGACTCGCGGCAAATTCCACCACTCCAGTTTCTTTGGCGGTGCGTCGGTCGCTGCCGCAGGCGACGTGCGCATCGAGAATGGGGTAATGACCGCCATTTCGCGTAAAAGCGGCCACTACCGACCTAGTTCTGCGCAGTTAAATCAAGCGGTCAATCATCTGAAGAGTCAAGGCGTGGCAGGAGTGTTTATTGATGAAGACCTTAGTTAATCTCAACTTTTTACGTATACCGATGAACCTGCTGTATGACCTTGATGAGGTCGAAAGTTTCACGGGATTGACCCCCAAGCAGGTAGCGCTGCTGACGCAGGAATATTCTGTCGAAGAACTGAAGGGTATTCGTCAGGCCCTGGCATACGCAATCCAGCATCCCGAACACGATTTTAAGGCGATGTTGCCGGATTTGCCCCAGTCGAACGCTGAGATCGCTAAGGTGCTAAAGCAGATCTGTTTATCTATGCCCGAATGAGTCTGCCACCTGTCGCTGGTTCCCAGTCTCGCTGATAGGCAAGCGGGCAGATCCAATTGATACCCTGAAGACACATCCTGCTGAACGGACTTACACCTACCGAACCGGCTGCAAGCTGATCAACCCGATACACAATGTCACGGATCGGACTGACGGAAATTTCGGCGGTTTCGGCTTATAACCCCATAACGGGTCTATCGTTGCGGCCATGTCGTGAATGGCGTCGGTTATCCGCTCCAGCCCTGCAGCGTGTTGCTCGCCGGGTAGACGGGCGATGCCGTAATTGAACAGTCCTTTGACAAGTTCAATCGCTTTGCCCGGATCGGTTTCGGCGACACTCGCTAGGTTTTGTACGAAAAGTATTGCCGCATACAGCGCAGACTGCAGGCCAGCGTGACTATGGCCGAAAAGCTTCTCGCCAGCTTGTCGTAACGAGTGCCTATTCTGCGGTTCTCTTTTAGCCAGCCAAACATCCGCTCAACGATGTTGCGCTGGCGATACTTTGGACGATCAAAGAGTCGGGGCAAGCCAGGTCGAGGTTTACGTGACATGGCCCGTAGCGGGATCACAGGCTGTATTCGGTAACGGTCGCAGTAGTGACGCAGGTGTTCTGCGTCAGGGGAGCCTACAGAATTCGGAAAAAATTGTACGCTAAGGTTTTCCGATCAGTCGTAGGCCCGCCAGTTGATGTGTTCCGTCCCTCTATCGGTCTTCGCGGGTGTGCCACAGGCGCAGCAGGTGGATAGTTAAATCCGCTATCTCGTAACGCATCTCGTATTGGCCGATCTGAATTCGGCGCACGTCCTTTGGCTCGAACTCCTCTAGACGTTCGCCAATGCGCGGGTTAGTCAGCAGCGTGGTAGGTGCTGTGGTGAGTTGCTGCACTGCTGGTGCTGCGGCAGGTTGATTCGCCAAGGCCATAAACTCGTATAGCCGGGTAATGTCGGAAAGCGCCTTGCTTGTCCACTTCAACTCCATCAGCGCGGCACCGGCAACGGAGTGTCGGTGCTAAGGCTGTCAGCCCAGGCCTGGACGGCTTGGTGGTCAATAACACGTCCAGCGTCAACATCAGCCAAGGCCTCACGAGTCAGGCGACTACGCTCTTCTTCCTGGTCTATCCAAGCAGACAGGGCTTGCTTGACGATCCAGTTCTTAGAGCGCTCCAGACGCTCAGCCATCAAATCGACTTTTTCCGCCAGTTGCACCGGAACGTGAGCTGTGACGGATCGGGTTTTGGCGGTAGTTACCATTTGTGGTCAATCCTGATTCAATTCGAATAACCTATAATCATAGTGAATAACAACGTGTCGTCAAGCGTGCTGTCAGGTTGGGCTATACCCTTAATCGACAGTCAAACATTCCGAGGAAAGGCGTAAAATTAGGGTCATTATTTGCATTAGTTGACATCTCAGACCAGGGTCTAAGATGTCAACCTGACAAAGTGTGAGGCGCAAGAAAAATGCAAGGGCAACGCGTCGGTTACATTCGGGTCAGTACGTTGGAACAAAACACTCAGCGTCAGCTGGAGCATGTCCAGGTTGATCGTACTTTCATCGACAGGGCATCGGGCAAGGATATTCAACGGCTGCAACTCGATGCATTGCTCGCATTTGTCCGCGAAGGCGATACCGTAGTCGTGCACAGCATGGACCGTTTGGCGCGTAACCTTGACGACTTACGCGGTATTGTCAATGCGAGCCCACGTGTTTTCAAACGCGAGCCGCTACACTTAGTGTCTATGGCGGCTACCTGACGGACAGGGGCTCCAGCTTTGGCCTGATACTGGCTTTCACCGGGCTGTTCGTGCTCGGTTTTATCGGCATGTGCATCAGCCAGCGGCTCTGGCTGTTCTTCGTGTTCCTGGTGTTGTTCAACTTTGCCTATGCGGTGATCGATGTGGTGGTCAAGGCGACCCTGGGCCGAATCCTGCCGGAAGAGGAGCAAGCCGGTGTGTTCTCGGTGCGCTACACGCTGATCAATATCGGCTATGCGGTTGGACCATTTGTTGGTGCGGGATTGGCCCACCTCGATATGCGCTTGCCCTTTGTGATGTCTGCCTTGCTGGGGGTGGTGTCTTTCCTGGCCTACTACAACCTCGGTGACCGGCACCTGCGTCCGGTCGACCGGGCCAGGACGACGATGTCCTTTATCGGTGTGAGCCGGATCCTGCTTCGGGATAAGCGCCTGGTCTGCTTCACCTTGGGTGGCTTGCTCAGCGCCGTAGTGTTCGGCCAGTTCACTGCTTATCTGTCGCAGTACCTGGTGACCACCGCTACGCCGGAGTTCACCTACCAGGTCATCAGTTCGGTGGTGGCGGTGAACGCGCTGGTGGTCATCGGCCTGCAGTTCCTGGTGGGCAGGCATATCACCCAGCGGCACCTGAACCTGTGGCTGACGATGGGCTTCAGCCTGTTCCTGCTTGGGGTCGCGGGGTTTGCATTATCGAGCACGGTGTTGCATTGGGCATTGGCCATGGCGGTGTTCACTTTGGGAGAGATCATCGTGTTTCCCGCCGAGTATATGTTTATCGATCGCATCGCTCCCCGGCACCTGCGCGGCATGTATTACGGGGCGCAGAACCTGTCGACCCTGGGCGGTGCGCTGGGCCCCGTGCTCTGTGGTTTTGCCCTGGCCTGGTGGGCGCCGCATTTCATGTTCTACATGCTGGCCGGCTTCATTATCGCTGGCGGTTGCTTCTACCTGATCGGCGCTGCCTATGCGCGACAGCACGATGCCAGCGAGGCGAACAGCCGCCTGAGGTGAGTCAATTCCCATAGCCGTGGTGGCTCAACCGCCTTGGGGGAGAGTGGTAGCGGCCATCTGCTGTGGCTTGCAATTGAGGTAGGGCGAAGACTTCAGCCAGTGCCGGTCGGGGTACCAGGAAAACATGAACTGGCCGTCCTTGAGCTTGTCGACCACTTGTCGCGCCACCTGCGGGCGCACGGCTGGGCAGCCCTGGCTGCGACCGATGCGGCCTTCGCGCTGGCTCCACAAAGGGCTCACGTAGTCAGCGGCGTGAATGACGATGTCACGGTCGCGGGCGCGATCGTTGAAGCCCGGTTCCAGGCCGTCCATGCGCAGCGAGTAGCCATGGCTGCCCTCATAGCTTTCTTGGGTGCGAAACAGCCCCAGGCTGGATTGGTAGCTGCCCAGGCGGTTGGAAAATTGAGTGGCGAAGTTCTCTCCGGATTTCTGCCCATGGGCGACCAGGTCGCGCAGCACCAGGGTTTTCTGGCGCAGGTCGAAGATCCACAGGCGCCGCGCTGTCGAAGGCTGTGAGTAGTCGATCACGGCCAGGCGTTCGGATTGCCCATGACCTTGATTGATCGCACATTGCATGGCGCTCAGGGCGCTTTTCAGTACCAGGGGGTTGAGTTCTGGCGCGGCGTGGGCGAGGCTGCCATACAGCGTCGATTTCGCCTTGCTGGCGGCCAGGACAGAACCGCCGGACACAGCCAGGGTCATAATGAACAGGCCCAAAATGCTCAGGCAGAGTCGATGGCAAGGTATCAGCATGTAGGGAGCGTCTCCGCCGTGGGTGCAGGCCTGCGCATCCCGTGGGATGACCGTGGATGGGAGCCAAGCCTTTGTTCAGAAAACACGCATATTACTTGAGCATGTGCCTGCTCGTGGCACCACTGGTCGCGACGGCGCAGGATCTGCCGGTCGAGCCGCCCACCGCCTTGCAATCGGCGCTGGCGCAGTTGCCGAGCGACTGCCCGGCGCTGGCCGTGCAACTGGATGGACCGACGCGCTTGCGCCTGCAGGCGTTCTACTTGCAGCACGACAACGTTGCACTTTGGTCCGGCAATGATCGGTTGGCGGCCTTGCAGGCCCAATTGCCATTACTGGCCGATGATGGCCTGGACCCGGCGAGCTACTCCTTGCCCTTGGATCCCGGTGCGGGCAATGCGCTGTGTACCGATATCGAGATCAGCCGACAGTACCTGCGAGCTTTGCAGGATTTGCATTTCGGTCGTCTGTCTCAAGCCCGTTTCGAGCCGCTCTGGCACGCTCAGCCAGGGGCACAGGATCCAGACACCCGATTGCTGACGCTGGCCGCGACCGGATTACAGGATATGGCCCTGGGGTTCGATCAGGCGCGGCCGAATGTCGAGTTGTACCGTCGCCTTCGGCACCTGTACGCCCTGCAACGCCGGCTGCCGCTGGCGGATTGGCCGGTGGTGGCCGGCGGCCCCTTGCTGCGACCAGGCATGGAGGACGCACGGGTGCCGGTATTGGCTGCGCGATTGCTGGCCGAGGGCTATCTGGAAGGCCGGCCCGGCGGTCCTGAAAAGAGCTACGGCAGAGAACTGGCCGATGCGGTCAAGCATTTCCAGTTGCAACATTCGCTGCAATCCGACGGGGTCATCGGGTCGGGCACTCTGACCGAGCTGAATATCCCTGCGGCGCAGCGCCGCGAGCAGTTGCGCATCAACCTCGAACGCTTTCGCTGGTTGGCACCGGATCTGGAGCCCGAGGGCGTGCTGGTGAATGTCGCGGCGGCGCAGTTGAGCGTCTACCACGACGGCGCCCCTATCTGGCAGACCCGCCTTCAGGTCGGCCGTGCCGAGCGGCAGACGCCGCTGCTGAAGTCGCAAGTCACCCGTCTGACCTTGAATCCGACCTGGACCGTGCCGCCGACCATCTTGCGCGAAGACATGCTGCCGGCCATCCGCCTGGACCCGACGGCGTACCTGGCCCAGCATAATCTGCAAGTGCTCGACCGCGAAGGGCATCCATTGGCGGCAGATAGCATCGATTGGGAGCGGCCGGGCAATATCCTCCTACGCCAGGGGGCCGGTGCGCGTAACCCGCTGGGCAAGATCGTCCTGCGCTTTCCCAATCCGTTCTCGGTGTACCTGCACGACACGCCCAGCCAGCCGCTCTTCGCCAAGGGGCCTCGGGCCTTCAGCTCAGGCTGCGTGCGGGTCGAGCAACCGCTGCAGTTGCGCGACCTGTTGCTGACCTCGGCCGAGCAGGCCAGGACCGACGAGTTGCTCGCCAGTGGCGACACCCACGAATTCCGCGTGGCGGCACCGGTGCCGATTCTGCTCGGTTACTGGACGGTTCAGGTCGACAGCGATGGCACGTTGCTCTATGCACCGGATATCTATGGGCGTGATCCGCTGCTGCTGAAGGCTCTGGGAAGCTCGTCCTGATGCTGGTGGCAGAGCCGGCCTTCGGCTCACATCAGGTGGAGTGGACATTTATAGGGAGCGCTGATTAACGCGGCGGGAGAGTGCCTCGGCGCTTTCCTTGCGTTCTGAATAGCGATCCACCAGGTAGTGCTCCCGACCGCGCAGCAGGAGAGTGAACTTCATCAGTTCTTCCATCACGTCGATAACGCGGTCGTAGTAGGCGGAAGGTTTCATTCGCCCGGTCTCGTCGAATTCGAGGAAGGCTTTGGGTACCGACGATTGGTTGGGGATGGTGACCATGCGCATCCAGCGTCCGAGCACCCGCAGTTGGTTCACGGTGTTGAACGACTGCGATCCGCCGCACACCTGCATCACCGCCAGTGTCTTGCCTTGGGTGGGACGGACCGCACCGAGTGCCAGGGGAATCCAGTCGATCTGTGCCTTGAACACCGCCGACAGGGCACCGTGGCGTTCCGGGGAACACCAGACCTGTCCTTCGGACCACATCACCAGGTCGCGTAGCTCCTGCACTTTCGGATGATCGATGGGCACGGAGTCGGGCAGGGGGTAGGCCACGGGGGTCGAAGATCGCCGTTTCGGCGCCCATGTGTTCGAGCAGGCGTGCCGCTTCTTCGGTCAACAACCGACTGAAAGAGCATTCGCGGGTCGAGCCATATAACAACAGAATGCGCGGTGGGTGTTCCGGATGCGTGCGCTGCGCGAGTTTCTCCGGCGTCGGCAGGTCGAATAAGGACAGATCCAGGCCCGGCAGATCGACAGGGAAATCAGTGTTCAAATCGCTCATCAGAGTGCTCCGATACGGTCCAGTGCTTGCTTGAGTGCTGTCGGGTCGAGGGTCGACAGGTCGAGGCGGAACAAGGCGGCAAAGCGCAGGCGAATCTTTGCCACTGTGGCATCGAAGGCTGCCTGGATCTCTGCGTCGGTGCCCTGTACATCAGACGGATCGACCAGTCCCCAGTGGCTCTTGATGGCGGGGCCAAAATACACCGGGCAGGGTTCGCTCCCAGCTTTGTCGCAGACGGTGATGACCAGGTCCGGTGGGGTGTCGGCGAAGCTTTCCGAGCCTTTGCTGTAGAGCCCCGAGGTGTCCACCCCGAGCGCTTGCAGGGTGCTGATCGCACGCGGGTTGAGGCGCCCGCTGGGGGCGCTGCCGGAGCTAACCGCCCTCATGTTTTCGGGCGCCGTGTGATTGAACAGGCCTTCGCAGAGCACGCTTCGGCAACTGTTGGCAGTGCACATGAACAGGACTTTCATGGTTTTCTCCTGGGAGTGAATACTCGCTGGCACGACCTGCGCGGCAAGAGCACTAGCAGCTCGGCGGTGCGGTCAAGATCAGCAGCAGGTGGACTGGCGAATGGGGCGATCTGCCATTGACACGAGCCGCTCGGTGCCGCTGTTGATCCAGGCCTGATTGGCCTTGAGGGTCACCTGAAGCACCTCATAGCCCCATTCCGGTAGCTGCGGGTGAAGGCGGTAATAGATCCACTGGCCTTGGCGACGATCCTCAAGCAGCCCACAGGCGCGCAATTGTGCGAGATGACGGGAGACCTTCGGCTGGCTATCGTCCAGTGCCCAGATAAGCTCGCAGACGCACAGTTCACCCTGGGCACAGAGCATGAGCATGATGCGGGTACGGGTCTCGTCGCCGAGACAGCGGAAGAAGGTGGCTGGGGACAGGTGCATGGCAATGCCTTTGTGTATATTTGAATATCTGTATATTCGAATATACATATGTATTGCCTTTGTCGATAGCAGTCAGGCGAATCGGCCGACTTTCGCTCAGTGGGTCAGGTGCGAGCGCGCCAGCCGAACCCACCAGCGTGCTCCGTGAGGCGCGGCGTTCCCGTACAGGGCGATGGGTGATCCTGCAGACATTCAATAGGGAGAATGGCAGGGGCGGCTGGATTCGAACCAACGCATGGCAGGATCAAAACCTGCTGCCTTACCGCTTGGCGACGCCCCTGTAGCTGTTGCGACGAGTGCCTGGCACTCGACTCCCGCTATTGTCAGTCCCGTAAGGGCCAGCGCGGGAGTGGGCGGGAATTTATCAATTTTCGCCGCGCCTGGAAAGCTCTTTGTAAAACAAATTTGTTTTAAAACAGCTACTTAATTATCCAGCAGAGTGGCTCGGCAGTCTATCCGGTGGATGTGAGCCATTCGGTAGCGTTGGTTTTGTGGTCACCGCCAAATGGTGGTGATCCTGCTCGATAGAGAAAAACGGCGTGGCGAGAGAGGGGCTGGCATCTGGAGCAGGTTCGTCTACCATGATTTTAAAGAAAATGATGTCACTCTTTTGTCAAAATAAAGTAGGAATTAGACGCTTTTTTTGACGGACTTGCGTGTCCTGTGGACAATGGCATTTCGGCCACCATTGATGCTGAGCAGTCTCTACGCTTTTCCCCGCGCGAGATTGCAGCCCAGGCCAGGCATTTCGCGACCCTGCGGTCGCGCATTGGCCTGTTCGTTGGGTGGTGCCGAGTCTGATGGCGGCAATGCCGTCCCTGTGCGCAACCACGCACCAACAGAATGCATGTCACTCAAGTCAGCTGAAGCCAACAACGATAAGAAGTCAGCGCAGGAGCGACATAAAAAGTGAGGCCGATGCCAGTGATGGCGGCCTTGTGTGCCCATTCTCCAGTTCTTTCGAGTGTGCGAATCCAGGTGTCCGTGCGCTTGGTATGTCTCACGAGCAAGGCTGGAGGAACGGATGGCGATCTATCGTAGGTATGACTATATGTTGAAAAAAGTGAACAAGGTGCTGTTGGGCGTGGCCTTGTCGATAGGGGTCACGTCCTCGTTCGCGGCCGAGGCCAAGAAGGTTGATGTGCTGCTGATCGGCGGCGGGATCATGAGTTCGACTCTGGGCATCTGGCTCAATGAGCTGCAGCCTGACTGGTCGATGGAAATGGTCGAGCGCCTGGATGGCGTGGCCGAAGAAAGCTCCAATGGCTGGAACAACGCCGGTACCGGTCACTCGGCCTTGGCCGAGTCGAACTACACGCCGTATGGCAAAGACGGCAAGATCGACATTTCCAAGGCGATCGAGATCAACGAATCGTTCCAGATCACCCGCCAGTTCCTGTCCTGGCAGGTGCGTCAGGGGGTGCTGAAGAACCCGCACTCGTTCATTAACTCGACGCCCCACATGAGCTTCATGTGGGGCGATGACAACGTCAAGTTCCTCAAGGATCGCTACGCGGCCTTGCAGACCAGCCCACTGTTCAGCGGTATGCAATACACCGAAGATCAGGAACAGATCAAGAAGTGGGTTCCGCTGATGATGCAGGGGCGTGATCCGAAGCAGAAGATCGCCGCCACCTGGACGCCGATCGGCACCGACGTGAACTTCGGCGAGATCACTCGCCAATACGTCGCGTACTTGCAACAGCAGCCAACCTTCAAGCTCAATCTGTCCAGCGAAGTGCGGGACATCAAGCGCAACGAAGACGGCAGTTGGCGCGTGGTCTACAAGAACCTGAAAGACGGTACTGAAACCCAGACCGACGCCAAGTTCGTGTTTATCGGTGCCGGTGGCGCCGCACTGCACCTGCTGCAGAAGTCCGGTATCCCTGAAGCCAACGACTACGGGGCCTTCCCGGTCGGTGGGTCGTTCCTGGTTACCGATAACCAGGACATCGCCCTCAAGCACATGGCCAAGGCCTATGGTATTGCGTCGACCGGCGCGCCGCCCATGTCGGTTCCACACTTGGACACCCGCGTGCTGGACGGCAAGCGCGTGATCCTGTTCGGGCCATTCGCGACCTTCTCCACCAAGTTCCTGAAGAACGGCTCGTACTTTGACCTGCTGACCAGCACCACCACCCACAACATCTGGCCGATGACCCGCGTGGGCATCGATCAGTTCGATCTGGTCCAGTACCTGGGCGGTCAACTGATGATGTCCGACGATGATCGCTTCAACGCCCTGAAGGAGTACTTCCCCGAGGCGAAGAAGGAAGACTGGCGCCTGTGGCAAGCCGGTCAACGCGTGCAGATCATCAAGCGTGACGAAGAGAAGGGCGGCGTCCTGAAACTCGGCACCGAAGTGGTCACTGCCAAGGACAACAGCATCGCCGGCTTGCTGGGCGCATCGCCAGGTGCTTCCACCGCGGCGCCGATCATGTTGAGTGTGCTGGAAAAAGTCTTCAAGGACAAAGTGGCAACCCCAGCCTGGCAGGAAAAACTGCACCAGATCGTGCCAAGCTACGGCACCAAGCTGAACGGCAACCCTGAAGCGGTGCAGAAAGAGTGGAACTACACCGCTGAAGTCCTGCAATTGACCACCCCTCCGGTGATCGATCAGAGCGCGCTGGTACCGGCCGCTCCTGCCGCCGCCGACAAGCCCAAGACCGAAGACAATCCGAAGGCTGACATGGCGCTGTAAGCCGCGCCTGCGTCAACGCAGCAAGCGCCATGGAAACGCCACTCAATCGAGTGGCGTTTTTGTCTTCGGCATGGCTCGCCAGAAGGTGTTGTGCTCACCTCCAGGGCACCGATCACGACAACTACCTGCGCCACATTCTGGCATTGTTTGGCGATGAGCGATTATTGCGTATATCGAAGCTGCTTGAGCAGCTGTAGTCGGTGGCAGGGGCGGAGGCGCTGCTCTGGTCAGGAAATAAACAGCAGGAACTCTCGGATCAAGAGCAGTTCAACACCACCACTTGATAGATCAAAAGAGCTACCAACTTTTCGGGTATTTGAGCGGTTCTTGCTCACGTAGCAGGAAAGCCAGTTTTTGTATTGTTTCAGTATTGAAAACCGCGACATCCGTAGAGCCATCTGCTCGAGGAAATGAAAGCTGTGGGCCAAGGTTGGCAACCATGCGTTTATATTCTTCTATCGCGTTTGCTGGAGCGCCCACTATGCTGAGTGGGTTTTCGGCGTTGCTATAAGCATTACGGCCCGTCAGTGAAATCGGCTCTTGAATGCCTATGTGATATTCGCCGCCAGCATTTGCGATAGTTGATTTACCTTGAGCAGGGTGAGTGGTCGAATGCAATAAGTCTAAGTGGTGATTGAAGCCAAATACAAAAGGCCCAAAGGCGCTGACGTCAGGTTTGGTTGATAGCCACGCACCTTGAGCCCCTGTACCTGTGCGAGGTGTCTGAACATTCACTCGAGGGTTGGATGATGACAACATTTCGTCAAATCCCTGTTCCTTTGTACAGTGATAATAATCGGGTAAAGAAACGGGATGACCTGCGGCTGCTTGTGATTGTAAATGCTGTAAGAATTCGGAAAGTCGCACTTCATCGGGGTTATATCGATCAAGTGATGCGATAACACCGTCTATCGCCGTAATAGCTGAAACAGGTTGAGAGGTGGCGCTGTAATAAGTGGCAGCATGTGCGTCAAGCTTCGCTTCGCCTTTTCCATGCAGCGCTTGACGGACCTGTGTTGCATATGCGCTGTAGGGGCGTTGAGATAATGGCAGACCAATGTGCTGCAGCGAGATGGAGGCGGAGTTGTTAGTCGCCACTTGAGCTACAATTGATGAACTGGAGCCAGGTACGGGATTGCCATGGCGGTCACAGGGCTGGCCGTTGTGTAGTTTGTAGCCTGTCGGAGATGATCGGCTAGTTTTGACGCCGTCTGCTCTTCGCTTGATGTGGCGCATGCCACCGCGGAGTTTGGCTTCGCTGAGATCCACCAAAACTTTTCTAGGAACTTGGCCACTAGCTGGACCGTCTATAATCTTTAATTGCCCTACAGGCTTATGATTTTTGCTATTATAAACGACGAAGTTATTACTCTCGGATCCCTTCAGGCCGATGACCATCAAAGGCTCTTCGCCAGATTTCATGTATTGCATGACCTGATAGCGTTCACCTCCCGGATGCCTTGGTGCGAGGCCACCATCAGATAGTGCTCCAGCGGGGATTACTAGAGGGGTGGAACTATATTGGTGGGCGTTATGCGAAAAACCTCTAATCGCGGAGGTGTGATCAAACTCTACATGGAAACTGCTCTGATCATTATTGTGATTTTTTAATGTGATTTTGTTGAGATTATCATTTTTATCTGCGCTCAGCGACACCGATACGCTTTCATATTTACCTTGTGGGCTTTTCAGGCTGGTCTCATAAGTTAGACCAAGGTCAGCGTTTTGTTTGATAGCTGAGGCTGCTCCAAGATCAGTGGCATCCAGGAGTTGCCTCATTTTATTTGAGTCAATCGAACCTTTTAGCGCGCCAACTTTGAAGTTTTTTCCATTGAATGAAATGTGTTTTGGTAATGCCAGAGATGAATGAGCTTGTGAGGTTGATTGGCCGTTATCTGGGGTGGAGATTGTCGTGGTCTGCTCTTTTTGCGCCTGGCCGGAGGCGGGTGTCGATGTAGCTTCAAGCCGATGAATACCAGCTTGCATTTTGGATACGGGCAACATAGCTTTATCCTCTCTATAGACACTGATCCGCCCAAAGACACGCGCTGCTGTTATGCATTGGCAAGTCATTAGCGACTGTAACGGATTGAGTGGTTTGAAAGTTTTGAGTGGTTCCATCGAGATGCACGTAAATATTTGTTCGCTGGTCAGGTCTACACTGCTGAGGGCGGATGTTGAAGTCTTGGAGTGAAGAATTTGATGGGGCCGGAGAGCTTGGCTTGCCTCTACAAATCCGAGCACCAATTTCCGTTAAATTGGTGCTACTGCCAAGCGCTCGAACTCTCTCGGCGAGCGATATTTCAAGCACTAATTACCAGGTGGGACTCATGACCCAGCCGGTGGCCTCGCGATCACAGCAGTCCAGGGCAAATGTCACGCTCAGTTTTGTGCCGTCCTCGCAATGAAACGAGCACCCATCGCGTGTCGCTGGTTTTCACCGCAATACGATCTTCGTGCCGACGCCGCACATTGAGCTGTTTGATTCGGTGCTCAATCAGTTAGTTGTGATCACGCATCACCCGGTAAACTCGTTTTACGTTGATCGATGGCAGCAACTGGGTCTCACGGGCGCGACGCAGCCATCTCCAGACACGGCGAACTCGTTGATTTGTTGCTGGATTTGCAACACCAATGCGGTATCGTCCACATGTCTGTTTCGCCGTACTTTGAGCGATACAGATTGCTTGATTCGAATTGCTAATTGCGAGCGCGCCATACCGAGACATTCGCTGACCAGCGTCAAGGGTCGTCCCCCAACAACAGTGGGTGTGCAAAAGGGTCAGGGTCCACAGATCCATGGCGGCGTGCTCTGGGATCGGGAGGTAGCAAAGCCCGACAGTAACACCAAGTATTAACTCGACGCCAGACTGCCGAGGCCTTTCCTCATCTGTATCTGAAACTTGTGGCGCAGGTGAACGGTTCGACGCTACTAGATACTGACCTGGTTCATTTCTGGCAAAGCGGTTGCTCGCGCAGGCATCGAGCTGCCTTAGTCGCGCAGCATGCTCGCACCGTATTCACTGAAACTGCGACCCAGGTTGTTGCTCATCGAGCCGCTTGGCTGGCTGGAGCGTGCGCTGCTGTTGTAATGCTGTTGGCAGCTTAGTGTTTCGCAGGCGCTGTTGTTGCTGTTGTTGCTGTTGGTGGTCACGCCAGAGCAGGCGCTCAGTAACAGGCTGGCGACGACCAGCGCGGCTTTGACGAGGCTTGGTTTCATAGTGGCTTCCCCAGGGTCGACATATTTTGTAATAAATGCTTGATCCATCTTACGCTTTTGCCAGTGCGCGCTAGATGAAATTTTCGGGGCTCAAGTAACGTTCGGCACTGAGGCTGTAGAGCAGGCTGCGGGGCTGGCCCGGCACATCATCCAGTTCGCCGTCGACGATCATCCGGGCGCGCTCCAGGGCGCGGCGCGAGGGGAGGTTGTCTGGCCGCACCAGGCCGATAACCTCGTTGCGCTCCAGGGTCAAGAAGGCCAGGTGCAGGGCGGCTTCGACCATTTCGCTGGCATAGCCCTTGCCCCAGGCGTGCGGCGCGAACCGAAAATATAGGTTCAGCGCGGTTCTCGTACCGAAGACGCCGTCCTGGAGGCCGCCGAAGCCCAATACCTGCTCCGGATGTTCCTTGTCGCAGACGGCCCAGTAGCCGAAGCCCCTGGTTTTCCAGTGCTCGACCCAGTTGAACAGGTTGCTGCTGGTGGTTTCGAGGGACGCCGCGCCTTGGGGGTTGTAGTGATTGGTTTGCGGGTCGCCGTGGATGGCCTGGGCAACCTTGAAGTCGTCCGCTTGCACCGGGCGCAGTAGCAGGCGGTGGGTCTGAATGATGGAGACAGGGGTTGCAACCGACATGAGGTGTTTCTCCAGAGAAACAGGTTGCCCCGGATAGTGCACCGCCAGGGGTGTTTTCTTCAATACGGAGCAAGGCATTGAACGGGCAGCAAGAGCGGTGGCGCGGTCACTGCGCTGTCGCACGCACGGGATAGTCGATGGGGTGAATATTGACTTATGATGATGGCAATTGAACATTGTCGGATTCGGCGTTTTCGCCCGTTCGCTCTGAGCGCTTCGATGAGACCGCTACACACTCGCCTCCCATTCCTTCGGGAATCCAGAAGGGGCGCAGGTGCTGGCCCACGATTTGTAGACTATGGATGATGTGCATGCACAAGGCCCACTTTGGGGAGAATCGTCGTCAGGTATTGAGCTGGTTGACAGATCGTTGGCTTGTTGAAGGGCCGGCTGTGTGTTTTATCGAAGGATTTCCCGGCGTCGGAAAGAGTGAATTGTCGGTAGAACTGGCCACGCATGTCGAGCAGTTGGAGGGCTGGCAGGTCATCATCGAAGAGGTGGTGGAACGCCCGCTCGCCCTGCAGGCGACGCTGTCCGATATCGCCGACAGGCTGACGGGGCTGGGCGTCGAAACGATGTTGAATACATTGCTTTCCGAGCGACCTAATCCCGCTTTCGCCCTGGAGCAGGCGCTGCGCAAACCGGTGCTGGTTATTCTCGATGAAGCACAGCGCCTGTTCAAGGCCAATACCGGGGAGCCGCAAGGTGAATTGGTGGGGATTCTGTCGTTGCTGCGAGGTCGACCTAATCTTCGCGGACGATTGCTATTGATCAGTGATCGCCTGGTTGAGCGTGCGCGCTGGTCGGAGAGCTTTCCGATCAAGACGCTGACGGCACTGACCGAAGAAGATGCCCTGGCATTGTTGGAGGATCGGTTGCGGGGCAGCGGCAATCTCGATGCGGTACCCGCGGAGCGCAAGCAGGATCTGATCCGTTCCCTGGGGTGCAATCCGAGGGCTATCGAGAGCCTGGTGGCAACCCTGGCTTATGAATCCCTGGACGCGGTGATCGGTGCCAACCCCAGTCTCTGGGCTTATCAGGATCGGGAAGTGTCCCGTGATTTCCTGCAGAGGCTGGAGCGGGATCTGCTGGAGCGTACCATGAGCCACTTGGAGCCGATCCAGCAGCGTCGATTGCTGATGCTCTCGGTTCATCGCAGAAGTTTTGAACGTGTGTGCTTCGACATTATTTGCGCGGGTGTGACTAAGGACGCCAATGATTTTCGCAACTTGCTGATTACCCGCTTTCTTCTGAGCCAGCGTCAGGGCTGGTATTCGCTTCATCCGATCATTCGGGAAATCGGCTTGGCTCATCTGCGTGATTGTCGGCCCGATTTCAAGCAGGCTCACTCCAAAGCCGCCGAGTACCACATACGCCCCTATGAAGCCCAGGCGATGGTGATCGACCACAAGAGAGTCGCCAGTACCTTCGCCGAGCTTCGCTATCACCTGCACCATTGCGGTCGTCAGGAAGACCTCAATCGCGTGGTGTTGAGCACGGCCGATCACCTGCTGAGAACCTTCAAGACCCACTCGAAGATTCCAACAGGGGACGAACTGGATGAGTTGATCTCGGTATTGACCATTCTGTTGGAGGATTGCCTGGTCAGGCCGCTTGAATATTACCTGGCCCGTTGTTTGAACGAACGCAACAGGCCGGGCGATATCGAGCTGGCGCTGGTGCATGCCAAGCTAGCGGTCGGCCCTGAGGGACCGCCCGATGCCGCGGACTTTGTGGCGCGTCTTGAAGAGCGCCTGGGGCGGATCGATGATGCGTTGGCGACTCTCCATGTGGCGATCGAGGCCTATTCGCAGAGTGGCAATCCGGTGTCTCTTTACTTGCAAGGGGCAAGATTGCTCAAGGGCCAGGGCCGAGGAAATGAAGCGCTGGAATTGTTGAAACAGGGTATTGGCGCAATCCCGCCCGAGAAAAATGTCGTCGCGCTTTACCATGCCTATGCACAGTTGCTCGTGGACGAAAATCGTCGCGCGCAGGCAATCGCTTTTTTGCGTGAAGGTCTGGGGCTGATCTCGGCCGAGTTCAATAGTGTGGTGCTGTACATTCAGTGCGCCGAACTGTTGAGAGAGGCCAAGCAACTCGGCGAAGCCATTACCTTGTTGGTCAGCGGCATTGGCAAAGTCTCAGCGAAGTTTTATCTCATTGGATTGTATCAATTGTGCGCGGCGTGTTTGAAAGAGGACGGGCGGCTGGCGGAGGCGATTGCACTGTTGACCGAGGGCATAGAAGTATTGCCCCGTGAAGCTCATCAAATCCCGATATATATCCAATGTGCGCATTTGATGAGACTCGATAATCGGGTTGAAGAGGCGCATCAATTGCTCACCCGCCCGGATTTTCCGCGCCACGTTGCCGAGAGCGCAACCATTGAGGAAAAACTGGTTTTCAACGCCGCCATCGGACTTGATCTTGGCTACCTGCACACTGTTATCGGGCGCGAGGGCGGTCATTCGGCAACCGTGCTGTTCGCCAGGTGCTTCCTGGCTCAGATAGCGGGGCACTGGGAGGAGGCTGCCCACATTGCCCATGAGGGCGTTGCACGTTGGCCAGCCAATCACTATCTGGTGCTTCAAGGGGTGTTCTGCCGGTTATGCGCAGGCCAGCTAGAGGAGGCGCAGGCGATTTTAGACTCATTGCAACGCTCCAGCTATCTGCCTGAAAACGCAGAAACCTGGCTTCGGTGTTTCATTGCCTTTCGCCAAGGGGATGTGGCTGGGGCGTATCGCTTTTATGGTTTCTACACGGGTACCGCGCTGGCGCGGGGCGAAACGCTAACGGAGATGGATCTGCTGGCGCTCTGGAATGGACCCGTGTCTTATTCGATGAGCCATCCGGCCAACTGTCTCATCCTACTGCCTCCCTCTTTGACCGGGATGGATCATGTTGTCAGGCGGCCATTGAATATGAGCGCCTGCCGCGAACTCACGGATTGGATAACGCACATGAAAGAAACTGGCGGCCAAGCGCCGATTCAATCATTGACGTCCCAGGTGCCGGCGCAGCAAGAGCGCTGCCATGGCCCCTCGGTTCTGGTGATGGCCACGGAATGGAATTCCGCCCATGGTGGGTTGTCCACCTTCAATCGCGAGTTTTGTCGAGCCTTGGCAAGGGCCGGATGTAGGGTCGTCTGTGCGGTGCCGGATGCCACCGAGGCAGAAGTCATTCATGCTCGGGATTGCGCCGTCCATCTTTTGCGCGCACCTGGAGGCCCCGGTGCCGAAGTCATGAGCGGGTTGCTTCGTCGTCTGGCGCTGCCGGAGGGGTTCAGCCCGGAACTGGTGGTGGGACATGGGCGTATCACTGGCCCGGCGGCGGATGTCCAGGCAACGGATTTCTTCCGCGAGGCCAAGCGGATCCATTTTGTCCATATGGCTGCCGGGGAGATCGAGTGGTTCAAGGGTAAAGACGATGCCGCGGCCAAGAGCGAGGAGCGGGAAAGGATTGAACTCAGACTCTCTGAAAAAGCGGCATGGGTCGTTGCGGTCGGACCGCGTCTATTCCGCGAGACGCGCAATCTGCTGGCGGCACTGAATCATCCTCCCAGTACCTACGAAATGATTCCTGGGTTTTCATGCTCGAAGACGAGGACGCCACCCGATGGATTGCATTGCCTGATTCTAGGGCGTGCCGAGGATCTTGAACTCAAGGGGCTGGATATCGGAGCGCTGGGGCTTGCCAAGTTGCTGGACAGTAACGTGCGTTTTCGGTCGGACCCCGAGTTGATTGTTCGTGGCGCACCACCAGGAACCGGTGCCGCTTTGCGTGGGCAATTGTTGAAGATCGTCGGTGGGCAGAAGTTGTCGATCCGGGTGCGCGAATATACCAGCGAGGAAAGTACGGTCGAGGGGGACCTGAAGCGTGCGACATTATTGTTGATGCCCTCCAGGCGTGAAGGATTCGGCTTGGTCGCTCAGGAAGCTCTGGCCCTTGGCGTGCCCATTCTGGTCAGCCATCAGAGCGGTATCGGCGAGTTTCTCCTGCAGTTGCTGGGAGAGGTCGAGTCTCAGCATTACGTCGTGCGTACCCAGGGCGATTTGTCTTCTGACACCGATGAGTGGGCCAAGCGTATCGAGGGAGTGCTGCGCGATCCGCAGACGGCCTTCGAGCGGGCTGACAAGCTCGCCAGGAGGTTGGCTGAAGAGTATTCCTGGAAGCACTCCGTGGACCTGCTCTTGAAGGCGGTCAACCGCTGATGTGACCAAGGCACGCACCGGGGCGTTATGGAGGGGCTGTTGAGCGGCGGCGCCCCGGTCGAACCGAAGCGATCATGGCGCCCCGGCGCGAAACCCCGAATGAGCGCAACTCAGGGCGGCAACGGGGTTATGGCACTCGTTTCAGCGTGGGGCAGATCGAATATGACCCACAGTGCCATGATCCGGTTGCAAATCTCCTGGCGCACGCCGACAAGGCGAGGTACGCGTATAACCGGGCACTCAAACGTCGTTGAACGCAGCCCAGGTAAGCGGGCCGCTCGATCCGTGGTTACTTTGCGGCCTGGGCATCCATCTGGCGGCTCTTCAAGTTCTTGTCGGCCTTATAGCGCAAGGCCACATCCGGCACACCACCGCTCTTGCCGGTTTCGACCCAGTTGCGGATTCGACTGGCATCGGCGAAGTGGGTGTACTTGCCGAATGCATCGAGAATCACCAGAGCTACCGGGCGGTTGCCCATTTCGGTGACCAGCACCAGGCAATGGCCGGCCTGGTTGGTGAAGCCGGTCTTGGTGATCTGGATCTTCCAGCTGTCTTTGTTGATCAAATGGTCAGTGTTGCGAAAACCCAGGGTGTAATTGGGTTTGCGGAACGCCACGGTCTTTTCCTTGGTGGTGCTCAGTTCGCTCAACATCGGGTAGTGGCGTGCGGCCATCAACAGCTTGCTGAGGTCGCGGGCGGTTGACACGTTGTGGATCGATAAGCCGGTCGGTTCGACATAGTGGGTGTTGATCATGCCCAGCGATTTGGCCTTGGCGTTCATCGCGGCGATGAACGCAGCGTAGCCGCCGGGGTAATGGTGGGCGAGGCTGGCGGCGGCGCGGTTTTCAGATGACATCAGGGCAATCAACAGCATCTCCTTGCGCGACAGCTCGCTATTGAGCTTGACCCGGGAGAACACACCTTTCATTTCCGGGGTGTCACTGATGTTCACCGAAATGTACTGGTCCATCGGTAGCTTGGCATCCAGCACGACCATGGCGGTCATCAGTTTGGTCACCGAGGCAATCGGCACAACCACGTCCGGGTTGCTCGAATACAGGGTCTCGTTGGTTTGCAGATCGATCAGTAGGGCGCTGCCGGAAGCGACTTGCAGGTGGACGGTATCGCGAGGGGCTTGGGTGGTTTCACGTGCCTCGACAGGGGTTACAGCGACGGTGCCGGCCAGGACAAAAAAAAGGCTCAGGATGGAATGACGAATGTTCACGCGGATGGACTCGCAAAAAATGGATATGCCGTTGGCAACGGGTTTTTATAGAAAAAGCGTTACATTTTATGAATATAGTTCAGCAAGTTGCCATACCTCTGGAGGTATTGGGCGTAACTGACACAAAATTTACTTTTGCGCCGATTTCGTCCCATTTTTCTCTTCGAGCTTCCGCTCCCGATCCCGTCCGTAATTGAGTTCTGCCAAGGCGAGCCGGTCGCCAGAGCAACCTCGACAGCGGGTTTCGGTCGCTTGCCTATCAGTGCCACGTCCATACTGGCCATAAGACATATGGTAGCTCAGGTATGGCCGCCGTTGTATGGTTCGCGGGCCTTTATTTCGAGGGTTTCAGCCAAGGGTGCAGCGGGGCCTGCAACGTAGGTCAGTGCATTGTGGCGCCGAAATTGACTGACAGTACTTCGTACAGACCCTGGCCACACAGCCATTGAGTCAATACTGCGCAAGCCGGGCACGCTTGATCGGCGCCCATAAAAAAGCCCGCAACCAGTGCGGGCAAGGGTTTGTGCGGAGCAACGCACGATTTGGGAACAGGTGATGCGATCAGGCACCGAAAGTGTGCACGTCCATGCGCTCGGACAGCGCCTTGGCCACTGAAAGGGATGTAAAAGGACCGCTAATGGCGACGCCGTCGCGGACCAGATACCAACAAGCGAGCAATCCCAATTCCCTGAGCGAGGCGGGGACGGCGCTGCCGATAACGGACATGATTTGAACCTTGGGCATAAGTACCTCCATCAATCTATGGAGTTACTTTACGAGGACCGCGGATCGGAGGAAAATCATCGCGCTCGATAGTAGACATCGATGAAATCAAGTCTTGTCCCAGACAGGGCATCGACCGCAAGCACTTGAATAGAGGCTGGATCAGTCGACGACCTGATCCAGCATGTTCATGACTTCCTGCTCGCTCAACAATCCCTTGCAGACCAGGTTCTCGGCCAGCAACGAGAGAAACTTGGCGGTGCGATGGCTCTCCAGTTGCTTGAGTTCGGTGAGCGCGCTGTAGACTTTGCTGGAAGTGCAAAGGCCGGCGGTGCGATGCGGATTTTGCGTAGGCATGACTTGTCCTTGTTCTTATAGGTAGAGGTTCTCAGGGTATGTGAGCGATCTTGCCGATCGGTAATAGCACCGATATGACAGCTGTGTGAAGAGCTGCTCAAGGCGACGGCCGCTGCTTATCATGCGCCATTGGCTCGGCGTTGCTGTCTCGCTTGCGACCTTTACCACCGAAATTCAGACCAGGCCTACGAAGTGCTGGCACTTTTGGTAAGCCCCGAACGAGTTAGGCCCCGTCTTGCGAGCGGGGCCTGGGGTGCTTGCCTTGACGATTACCAGCGTGGGCCGTAACCGTAATGCCGATGACCGTAGTACGCCGGGCGGTAGTATCCGCCGCCGCCGTACACCACCACTGGAGGCGGTGCCTGGACGTAGACCGGGGCCGGTTGGTAGTAGACCGGAGCCGGTTGCTGAATATAGACCGGTGCGGGCTGTGCATAGACCGGCTGCTGGACATAGACCGGCCGATTGTTGGACACCACCGAACCGACAATCGCTCCGCCGATTACACCACCCAACAAGGCAGGCCCCACCCAGCCGCCACCGTGGGCAGAGGCCTGACCTGCGACAGCGAGTGCACCGACGAGTAAAGCTACCTTGGGAATTGTACGAATCATGATTATTCCTCGGGTTCAAACCCCTACGCTTGTTGTCTGCAATAGACTCAAGGACTGTCGCGGGGATACTTCTATGACAGCGATTTCTTGAAAATCGTCACTGCCGCTGAGTAAATTTTGTGTAAGGTTGCGGGCGATGCTTCCTTACAGTCCTGCGATACCCGCGCCAGAGTTCGATGATCAACGAAAACAGGGGCGATGGCTAATCCCATCTATCCGAAAGTTCCCATCAGGAGATGAAACATGCAGATGAATCCCAACAAAGATACCCAACTGTGTATGTCATTGTCTGGGCGCCCCGGAAATTTTGGCCTGCGTTTCCACAATCATCTCTATGAACAACTGGGCTTGAACTTCTATTACAAGGCCTTCAGCAGTCAGGACCTGCCTGGTGCAATCGCCGGGATCCGCGCCCTGGGAATTCGTGGTTGCGGGGTGTCGATGCCGTTCAAGGAAGCCAGTATCGCCTTGGTGGACGAATTGGACGCCTCGGCGGCGGCGATCCAGTCGATCAATACGATTGTCAACACGGCTGGTCATCTCAAAGCCTACAACACCGACTACATGGCAATTGCCCAGCTGCTGGCGACCCATGCGGTGCCCAGGGACATCACCTTTGCGCTGCGCGGCAGTGGCGGGATGGCGAAGGCCGTGGCGTCGGCCCTGCGTGACGGCGGCTATCGCAATGGCACCATCGTGGCGCGCAATGAAGTTGCCGGCAAGGCATTGGCGGCGATCTGTGGGTACGAATGGAAGGCCGAGTTGGGTACGTTGCGTGCGCAGATGCTGGTTAATGTAACGCCGGTGGGCATGGATGGCGGTCCGGAGGCCGGCCAGTTGGCATTCGAGGCGAGCGCGGTGGATGCCGCCGAGACGCTGTTCGATGTGGTGGCGATTCCTTCGCAAACACCGTTGATCGTCCGTGGTCGAGAGCAGGGCAAGCGGGTGATCACCGGGTTGGAAGTGATTGCCATCCAAGCCCTGGAGCAGTTTGTGTTGTACACCGGCATACGGCCCACGCAGGAGCAGTTCCAGAAGGCCGTGGCGTTTGCCCGAGCCTAGTGGCCTGTGTGGTGAGTTCTGTGAGCCCATTTCGGCGCCACAAGCCCTTGGTCGGCGTTGCTGTTCCTCGCCATAGCCCGGCTATGA
>NZ_CP014135.1:1028811-1170819 GCF_001543125.1 Pseudomonas agarici
GTTCCTCGCCATAGCCCGGCTATGACTCGTCGCAGCGCCTTGACCATGAACTTCTGGCATCCGAACTTGAGCTAACGAACTCACCGTACAGGCCACTAGTGGCCCGTGTGGTGAGTTGAGTTCTGTGAGCCCATTTCGGCGCCACAAGCCGCTGAATTCGCTCTGCGGCTGCAGATTTTGGTAGCTCGCAAGCAACGTGCGCCTGTTCAGGCGCACGTTGTCAACGGCTGGCTATCAGGCGATAGCATCCCAGGCACGGTCGCCATGCTCGTCCTTGATGCGGGTCGGCAGACCCATGGCATCCAGGGCTTTGAGAAACGGCTCGGCGGGCAGTTCCTCGACGTTGACCATGCGCTGCACGTCCCACTCGCCACGAGCGACCAGCAGGGCGGCGGCCACTGGCGGCACCCCCGCGGTGTAGGAGATACCCTGGCTATCGGTCTCGGCGTAGGCGTCCTCATGGTCGGCCACGTTGTAGATGAACAGTTCGCGTGGCTGGCCATTCTTGCTGCCTTTGACCAGGTCGCCGATGCAGGTTTTGCCGACATAACCCGGGGCCAGCGAGGCAGGGTCGGGCAGCACCGCCTTGACCACCTTCAGCGGTACGACTTCCAGGCCTTCGGCGGTCCGCACCGGTTTTTCGCAAAGCAGGCCGAGGTTCTTCAGCACCGTGAAGACGTTAATGTAGTGCTCACCGAAGCTCATCCAGAAACGCACGTTGGGCACCTGGAGGTTCTTCGACAGCGAGTGCACTTCATCGTGGCCGGTCAGGTACAGGTTCTGTGAACCTACCACCGGCAGGTCGTCGGTACGCTTGACTTCGAACATGTTGTTGCTGGTCCATTGGCTGTCTTGCCAACTCCACACCTGTCCGGTGAATTCGCGGAAATTGATCTCGGGATCGAAGTTGGTGGCGAAATATTTGCCATGGGAACCGGCGTTGACGTCGAGAATATCGATCGAGTCAATGCGGTCGAAATACTGTTGTTGCGCCAGTGCCGCATAGGCATTGACCACACCAGGGTCGAAGCCCACGCCCAAGATGGCGGTGATGTTCTTCTGTTGGCATTCTTCGAGCTGCTTCCACTCGTAGTTGCCGTACCAGGGCGGTGTTTCACAGACTTTGCCCGGTTCTTCGTGAATGGCGGTGTCGAGATAAGCCACGCCGGTATCGATGCAGGCACGCAGTACCGACATGTTGAGGAACGCGGAGCCGACATTGATCACGATTTGCGATTCGGTTTCGCGGATCAGTGCCTTGGTCGCTTCCACATCCAGTGCATTGAGCGTGAAGGCCTTGATGTCGGCGGGCTGTTTGAGGCTGCCTTTGGTCTTGACGCTATCGATGATGGCCTGGCATTTGGAGATGTTGCGCGACGCGATAGCAATACGACCGAGTTCGTCGTTGTGCTGCGCGCACTTGTGGGCCACCACCTTGGCGACACCTCCTGCACCAATGATAAGTACGTTCTTCTTCAATTTTTTCATTTCTCCTCAATCCGCCAGCTTACGAGAGGCTGGACAGGTAGTCTTCGTAACCGAACTCACGAACGACCTCGACAGTACCGTCGAGTTGTTTCACTACAATGGACGGCATCTTCAAGCCGTTGAACCAGTTTTTCTTGACCATGGTGTAGCCTGCCGCGTCGATGAACGACAGCCGATCGCCGATGGACAGCGGGCGGTCGAAGAGGTACTCGCCGAAGATGTCTCCGGCCAGGCAGGATTTGCCGCACACCATGTAAGTGTGTTCGCCGGCACTCGGTGCCATCTTGGCGTCCAGGCGATAGATCAGCAGGTCGAGCATATGGGCTTCGATGGAACTGTCTACCACTGCCAGGTGCTTGCCGTTGTAGAGGGTGTCGAGCACGCTGACTTCCAGTGAGGCACTTTGGGTGATCGCCGCTTCGCCCGGTTCCAGGTAGACCTGTACGCCGTACTTCTGCGAGAACGCCTTCAGGCGCGCGCAAAATGCGTCTAGCGCATAACCTTCGCCGGTGAAATGGATGCCGCCGCCGAGGCTAACCCACTCGACCTTGTGCAACAGGTGGCCGAAGCGTTCCTCGATGGTCGCCAGCATCTGATCGAACAGTCCGAAGTCGCCGTTCTCGCAGTTGTTGTGGAACATGAAACCGGAAATTTGCCCGATGACCTGCTCGATCTTCACCGGGTCCCATTCGCCCAGGCGGCTGAACGGTCGCGCCGGGTCGGCCAGCAGATAGTCGGAACTGCTGACTTGCGGATTGACCCGAAGGCCTCGGACCTTGCTCGTGGAGGCCTCGGCAAAGCGTTGCAGTTGGCCGATGGAATTGAAGATGATCTTGTCGCAGTTCTCGAGCATCTCGCCGATCTCGTCGTCGGCCCAGGCCACGCTGTAGGCGTGGGTCTCGCCGGCGAACTTCTGGCGGCCCAGCTTGAGCTCGTAGAGCGACGAGGAAGTCGTGCCATCCATGTATTGCTGCATCAGGTCGAACACCGACCAGGTGGCAAAACACTTGAGCGCTAGCAGTGCCTTGGCTCCGGACTGCTCGCGCACATAGGCAATCTTCTGCAGATTGACCAGCAGCTTCTGCTTGTCGATAAGGTAGTACGGCGTCTTGATCATTTCGAGGCCTCCGGCACTGGCCAAAAAAAGGACGCGCATTGTGCCTTTACTTGGCCTATATCGAAAGGTTGGCGGGCGTATTTCCTACCGGTCGGTCGTTACCGCCAGGCGAAGTGGGCACTATGGCGAGCGGGCTGGTCGGAACGCCATGGGCTTCACAGGTTCAGTACGAAATGTTTTCGGGAGATGACCAGGCAAGGCGAACGTAGACGAGCAAGCGCGGTGGGGCGGAGCCGAGGATCAGGCGTGGGTGAACAACATTGCGCTCAATGGCGAGCTCTCGATAGATGGGGCCAAGTCCTTTTGGCTGCAGCCATTGTGCTTGTCTGGCATGACGATGGGGTGACAGCAAGGCAATGATTTTGTGACCGTGCCTTATCGTTTCAAGGTGCTGACTCGACTCAGGCCACTAGCCGAGCGACAGGTATTACACTGGGGAATACGCCCATGAAAATCCATGATTTCATTTATCCGGACTAATCTCGTAACGTGGTATCACCCCCCAAGGAGCGTTTGCCATGAGTGCTAGCCGTCCGTGCCTGTACGTTGATAGTCGATTCAGCAGTCCCTATGCCTTGTCGGTATTTGTCGCACTGCGCGAAAAGGGCATCGAATTCGATCTGAGCCCGCTGGACCTGGACGCCTTGGAGCAGCAAGCCACGGGGTATGCCGGGCTGTCCCTGACGCAGCGCGTGCCGACCCTGGTGCAGGGTGATTTTGCCTTGTCCGAGTCCTCGGCGATCACCGAGTACCTGGAGGAGGTGGTCCCCCAGACAGCGCTTTACCCACGGGATACTCAGTCGCGGGCGCGAGCCCGGCAGATTCAGGCTTGGTTGCGCAGTGACCTGTTGGCGCTGCGCGAGGAACGCTCGACCCTGGTGGTGTTTTACGGCCAAGCCCAAGGTCCGTTGTCGACCGCCGCCAGGATCGCCGCGGACAAGCTGATCGGCACTGCCCAGGCGCTGTTGGCCGATGGTCGCGAGTCTCTGTTCGGCCAATGGTCAATCGTCGATGTCGACCTGGCGTTGATGCTCAATCGGCTGGCGCTCAATGGCGATCCCCTGCCACCGGCCCTGGTGGCCTATGCACAGCGCCAATGGCAGCGTCCGGCGGTACGGGAATGGGTGAGTCTGGAGCGTCCGGCGATCGGCTGATCTTCTATCAATATTATTGACCGGCAGGCGTTCCGACTGCTTCGCCGCCGCGCACGGGCGAGCGCCAGTCCACTGGAGAATCACCTCGAAAACTTCCTCGCCCCCGCCACACACAGAATCACCGCTACAGTCATCGCCAACATACCGAGGCTGACTTGTTCATGCAGCAGCGTGGCCGCCAGTGCCAGGCCGAAGAAGGGTTGCAGCAGTTGCAATTGGCCGACCGCGGCAATGCCGCCCTGGGCGAGGCCGCGATACCAGAAGACAAAGCCGATCAGCATGCTGAACAGCGAAACGTAGGTCAGGCTGGCCCATGCCGCCGGGCTGATGACCGAGAGCGACGGCGGGGCGCTCAGCCACGTCAACGGCATCGCCACCGGCAGCGACAGCACCAGCGCCCAGCAAATCACCTGCCAGCCGCCGAGTGTCCGCGAGAGCCTGGCGCCCTCGGCATAACCCAGGCCGCAGATCAGGATCGCCAGTAACATCAACAGATCGCCGACCGGCGAAGCGCTGAGCCCCTGGAACAGCGCATAACTCACCACCAGCAGGCTGCCCAAGACCGAGAACAACCAAAACACCGGTCGTGGCCGCTCGCCACCGCGCAACACGCCGAAGGCGGCGGTGGCCAAGGGCAACAGGCCGATGAAGACGATGGAATGGGCCGAGGTCACATACTGCAAAGCCAGGGCGGTCAGCAGAGGGAATCCGAGGACAACCCCCAAAGCGACGATTGCCAGCGCCGGCAACTGCTGGCGAGTGGGGCGCCGCTCCCTGAAGATCCACAGCATGCACAGCGCCACCAGCCCAGCGATGCTGGCCCGGGCAACCGTCAGGAACACCGGGCTGAACTCTAGCACCGCCAGTCGGGTGGCGGGCAGCGAGCCACTGAAGATAAGCACGCCGATAAAACCGTTGAGCCATCCGCTGGCAGGCTTGCTGGTTGGCGGATTTTGTAGATTCGCTAGCTGTTCCATTCAGGGTTTGCTCCTTACGGTTGGCCTGGGAGGAGGTGCGCCACCGCATCAGGGGTTGCACAACAGATATGCTAGGGCTGAGTATCATGACAATCAAAAAATTGTCATGGATACACTCGACATGCCGCGCTTACGCTATAAATCGCTGGTGGACAGCCTGGCGGCGGATATCCGCTCTGGCCGACTGTCGCCGGGTACCCGCCTGCCGACCCACCGCCAGTTGGCCGCGACCCACGGGCTGGCGCTGGTGACGGCCAGTCGGGTGTACGGCGAGCTTGAAGCCATGGGGCTGGTCAGTGGCGAGACGGGGCGGGGTACCTTTGTCAGGGAGACGTCGCTACCGCCAGGGCAAGGGATCGACCAGCCGGAAATCTCCAGGGGCGTGGCGGACCTCAACTTCAACTACCCGGCGCTGCGGGGCCAGTCGGAACTGCTGCGCACTGCCCTGCGTCAACTCGCGCTGTCCGGCGACCTGGAGTCGCTGTTGCGCTATCAGCCCCCTGCCGGGCGCTCGCATGAGCGCGCCTCGGTGGCCCGACATCTGCGGGTGCGCGGGCTGACGGTGACAGCCGAGCAAGTGCTGTTGGTCAGTGGTGCCCAGCATGGGCTGGCGGTGACGATGATGGCGTTGCTGCAGCCCGGCGATGTGATTGCCGCCGATGCACTGACCTATTCCGGCTTCAAGGTTCTGGCCGAGGCCCTGCACCTGGAAATCCTGCCGATTCCGCTATTCGACCACGGGCCGGACCTGGAGGCACTGGATCGCCTCTGCCGAGGGCGACGCGTGCGTGCGCTGTACACCATGCCGACGCTGCACAATCCTCTAGGCTGGGTGCTGGACATCGGGCAGCGCGAGCAACTGGTGACAATCGCCCGCCAGTACGACCTGCTGGTGATCGAGGATGCCGCCTACGCTTTTCTGGTCGAGAATTCCCCGGCTCCCTTGATCGAGCTGGCACCGGAGCGGACGGTTTATGTCTCGGGGTTTTCCAAGAATATCGCTACCGGCTTGCGGGTAGGGTTTGTCGTCGCGCCGCCGGTCAGGGTGGCGGCATTGCAGCGAACGATTCGGGCAACCACCTGGAATACCCCTGGCGTGATGACCGCCCTTGCCTGCGCCTGGCTCGACGATGGCACGGTCATGCGCCTGGAGGCCGAAAAGCGCGAGGACGCCCACGCCCGGCAAACGCTGGCGGCGCTGGTGCTGGCCGGTTTGCCCTGCATCACCCATCCCGCCTCCTATTTTCTCTGGCTGCCGTTGCCCGAGGAGGCGAGGGCGGACCATATTACCCGCGAGTTGCTGGACAAGAACGTCTCGGTCTCGACCGCCGAGCCGTTTGCTATTTCAGCCCATGTTCCCCATGCGCTGCGCCTGGCTCTGGGGTCGGTGGAGATGGGCGCGTTGCGCGCGGCGCTGGAAAAGGTGAAATGGGTGATCGAAGCGTGTTCCTAGGTGGCTTTCGAGTGTTGAGTGCAACTGGTCCGAAAGATCAGAAAATGCCTGTGCGGCGCTGTGTCTCTGCTAGGCTTTTGCTTGGAGTCATTGTGTGAGCAAAGCGGCCGCTCATCGCCGGGGAGGAACGTTCAAGGATATCAGCCTGAGTGCATGTCAACATTGCAGTTCACTGACTTCCACCATTCGTTCGGTTAATAGTGACCATCGAAAAACGCAAGTTCTGTTTTTTCGGACGAAAGGGGAAGATAGCGTCATACCGAACCTGCTTCTGAAGGAACCCGAGCGATGAGAATTTCCACCCTGCTGGCCTTTATCGCCATCCTCGGCACCGGTATGACCGCTACTTTTCCTGTTTATGCCGCCAGCGGTGGAGTTGCTGATCAGGTCTGTCATTTCCCGCCGGTGGCCGATAGCGGCGTCAACCTGAAACAGGCCCGCTCGGTGGGCGTGCTCTACAGCGAAAACACCGTCAACACGCTTCAATACCTTGAGCGTTACCATGGCGTTGCGCTGAACGGAGCGAAGAACGATGCGCTTGATTCGCGCATCAGCACGGCTTTTATCAACAGTTCCGATCCGAAGCTGGCAATCGAGTGGCTCACGGCTTCGTTGCAGAAACAATTCGCCTCGGTGACCGTCTACGACAACCTCGATGCGGTGGTCCAGGCCCGGCCCGATGTGGTGGTGATGCTCGACACCTATAGCCGTCTGGTCACCCAGCGCAACAACCAATTCGAGGCCCGCTTTGTCGCCAAGTTCTATGACTCGAATCTGCAATATATCGGCAAGGCCGAGGGCTCGACCGGCAAGGAGCTGCCGTCGATCTGGGTGCGTGGCAAGGCTGCTCCGGAGATTGCCGCACAGATCAACCAACAGCGTGAGCTGCAGGTCGATGCCCTGAAGCAGTTCGATGCTTCGCTGAGGGCGTTGGTGAGCTCCGGTGATGCCGATCAGGTTGCTACTAACTGAGTGGTTGCTATCGGCGCGCTAGCTTGTACTTGACGCAATCCTGGTAAAAACTGCGCCGAATAGCCTCGGGTTTCAGCCGCGATTGGCTGTCGTAGGTCTGTTCGGTGATACCCAGAGCCATCATGCGCATCCAGTCCTTGTTGAATTTATAGGTCTGGATCTTTTGCCGTGCGGCGTACCGCGAAACCCCCGACAATTTCAATTTCTGGGCTCTGGCTGCCGTGCCGGCGCCCCAGTTGCACATAAACCGGTCATTGGACCTCAGCTCCTTGCCATCAGCGCAAAGAGCTACACCCGCCAGGGAAAACGAGATCAGTGTGGCCCATACAGTGCGCATTTAACCCAACCTAACTACCTGAAAATAAAGTGATTCTGGCTGTTTCAAGACAGCCTGGGGGCCATCAGATTGCCTGCTATGCGCCCGGTACAACATGATTCGCCGACGCGGCCGAGGCGTTTCAGCCGTTTTTCGTCAACCTGAAGGCTCTGTCGGGCGTCACTTTGTGGGTGCTCGGCGGCTTTTGGTGCTCGTGCTGCCGGTGTTTTTTTTAAAAAGACTTGGTTATGAATAGAGTACTAATTAGAATCAGTCTCATTTAAGACATCCTTCGCGCAGGTCCTCGCCCCATGATTGAAGCAGCGACGCCAACGGAGCACACCTTACATGCCCTGTACCGCGATCACAGCGGCTGGTTGGAAAGCTGGTTGAGGCGGCGCATGGGCAATGCCTGGGATGCGGCTGACCTGAGTCAGGATACCTTCCTGCGAGTGTTCTCCAGTTCCCAGCAATTGGCGGACTTGCGCGAGCCACGGGCGTATCTGCTGACTGTCGGCAAGCGTCTGCTGAGCAATTTCTACACCCGGCGTAGCCTCGAACAGGCCTATCTGGAGGCGCTGGCACAGATGCCCGAAGCGTGCATGCCGTCGCCCGAGCAGCGCTGGTTGTTGCTGGAAACCCTGCAAGCTCTGGACGAACTGCTCGACGGTATGCCCTCGGTGGTACGCCGGGCCTTTCTCTGGAGCCAGCTCGAAGGATTGGGCTATCGCGACATCGCCGAGCGCCTGCAAGTGTCCGAACGCACGGTAAAGCGCTATATGGCCCAGGCCTATGAGCATTGCCTGCTGGTGGAGCTTTGATTCGTCCCGGTATTTCCTCCGAGACCCGTGAAGTGGCGCGGGCCGCGGCGCGGTGGCTGGCGCTGCTGGAGTCGGGTGCGGCCAATGATGAGGACCACCGTAAGTTGCAACACTGGCGCGAGAGCAGCAGCGCTCACGAATCCGCCTGGCAAAAGGCGCAGTTGCTGCGCGAGCGCTTTGGCGGCCTGCCCACGGCGTTGGCCATGGCCACCCTCGACCGTCCGGATCAGGGACGCCGTGTGTTCATGAAGCGTGCCCTGGGGGTTGCCGCGCTGGTGCCTGCTGCGTGGTTGCTGGGACAACAGTTACCGTTGGACGTCTGGCGCGCCGACTTGCAGACTGCCACGGGCGAGCGCAAACGGCTGCCGCTGACCGATGGCAGTACCCTGCAACTCAATACCGCCAGCGCCGTCAATGTCGATATGCTGGCCAGCCGGCTGGCTTTGGTTCGCGGTGAAATATCGCTGAAGATCCCCGGCAGCGCCGCTCTGACTATCCAGGCGCCTTATGGGCACATCATCGTCAGTCGCAGTGAGGTGTGTGTGCGACTCAATGCCAAGGATTGCCGAGTGTCGGTGGTCAGCGGCTCGGCGCGCTTGCAACCGTTGCAAGGGCCGGCGTTGCTGCTCAATGAAGGTCATGAAGTCAGTCTTCGTGCCTCGGGGGCCGGGTCGGTGGACACGTTCGACGGCAAACTGCCCGGTTGGCGCGAGGGTGTGCTGATGGCTCAGAACCAACCGCTGGGGGATTTCCTGCGTGAGCTGGGCCGCTATCGATCCGGCCTGCTGCGCTGGGCGCCGGCTCTTGAGGCATTGCGAGTCACCGGTAGCTTTCGCCTGGACAACACTGATCGGATTCTGTCCCTGCTGGCGGCAAGCCTGCCGCTGGACGTGCATTGGCGTACCCGTTACTGGGTCACGCTGGTTCCCCGAAAAACCACCCCGGAAAAAAATACTGTGTGAAGCCTGTCCCTTTTTTTCACCTCACCTGTCATTCCAGGTAAGTGAACAAAATACGAGAGCTTTCCCTCCATGTCCGCACTATCGCCTTTCCGGTTGCGCCCGCTGTTGCGTTTTGGCCTTGTGTTGACCCTTAGTACCGGTGCGCTGCTTATCTTGCCCGCCTGGGCGGACAGCGGGACGCGTCGCAGCTATCAGGTTTCGGCCGGTGGACTTGGCGCGGCCTTGACCCGTTTTGCCGGTCTGGCCGGGGTCAATCTGTCGGTGGCCCCGGCGCTGGTGAGTGGCCGCCAAAGTAGTGGCCTGTCTGGCGAGTACGAGGTACAGGAGGGGTTTGCACGGTTACTACAGGGTTCCGGCCTGCAACTGCAAGCTGTGGGCGATCAAGCCTATACCCTGGTACCCGCGCCGCAGGGGGGGAGCGTTGAGCTGCCTGTCACCTCGATCCTCGGTGCCGGCGATTCGACAGGCGGCCCAGCTTACGCCGGCGGCCAGATCGCGCGTCGTGGCTCGCAGGGCCTGCTGGGCTCACGGGACTTTATGGAAACGCCGTTCAGCATAACCACCTACACCCACGAAGCGGTCAAGAACCTGCAGGCGCGCACCCTCGGCGACCTGGTCGCCAGCGACCCTTCGGTGCGGGCCACCAACCCGGCGGGTGGACGCTACGAGCAGTTCACCATCCGCGGTTTCAGCCTGTTCAACAGCGATGTCTCCTATAACGGTCTCTATGGTGTCTTGCCGACCTATACGATCGACCTGGAAATGGCCGAGCGCGTGGACATCATCAAGGGACCGACCCAGCTCATCAACGGTATTTCGCCACGGGGCAGCGTCGGCGGCGGCATCAACGTGGTGCCCAAGCGCGCCACCGACACGCCCATCACCGAGTTCACCGGCAGTTATGCCTCCGACAGTCAGACCGGTGGTGCCGTGGACATCGGCCGTCGGTTTGGTGACGAGAACAAGTTCGGCATCCGTTTCAACGGGGTCAAGCAGTCCGGTGACACCACCTGGGATCACCAGAATGTCGATCGGCAAATGGCCGTGCTGGGCCTGGATTTTCGCGGTGAACGCCTGCGCTTGTCGACGGATGTCGGCCACACCGAGCGCGATACCGATGCCCCTCAGGAGCGGGTGCAAATCGGCCCCGATGCCAAGGTGCCGAACCCCAACGACGTGCGTGATAACTATGCGCAGTCCTGGAGTTGGGCGCATACCAAGGACACCTTCGGTACGCTCAACGGCGAATACGATCTCAGCGACTCGGTCATGCTGTACGGCGGTGTAGGGGTGCGCAAGAGCAACCATGACTTCCTGCGTCATGCCGTCCAGGTCATCGACAACGCCGGTAACTTCAGCGTCCAGCCGCGTGATTTCACCCGTGACGAAAACGTGCGGACCGCCACGGCGGGTATGCGTAGCTGGTTCCACACAGGTTCCGTCAGCCATGAAGTCAACCTGGCCGTCAGCGACTTCTACATGGACTTCACCAACGGCGGCGCTCGTTATGCTCCGGCTAACAGCAACTTGTTCGACCCGGTGCCGACACCGACGCCTGGCACGCCGACGCGGTTCGACAACAAGGTGTATACCGAGAACCGCTTCAGTGGCATGGCGCTGTCCGATACCCTCGGCTTCTTCGATGATCGTCTGCTGTTGACGCTCGGAGCCCGCTGGCAACGAGTGAAGGTCGACGACTGGACCAACGGCACTAAGGGCAAAACCTCCTACGACGAAGAGAAGATCTCACCCTCGGGCGGCATCCTGTTCAAGGCCACCGATGAGTTGTCACTGTATGCCAACTACATGGAAGGCTTGAGCCAGGGCAAGATCGCACCGTCGACCTCGGTCAACGAGAACGATATTTTTCCGCCGTTCATCAGCCGGCAGGTCGAGGTTGGAGCCAAGTATGACCTGGGTTCCTTCGCCCTGACGGCCGCCGCTTTCCAGATCAAGCAGCCGGCCTACGAAACCAATGCCACATCGAAGGTCTTCGGCCCGAACGGCAAACGCCGGAACCGTGGCGTGGAGTTGAGCCTGTTCGGCGAGCCACTCAAGGGGTTTCGCCTGCTCGGTGGGGTCATGTACATCGACAGCAACTTGAGCAACACCACCAACGGCACCTTCGACGGCAATCGGGCTCCGGCGACACCGGAGTACAACGTCAATCTGGGCGCCGAATGGGACGTGCCGCGTATCCAGGGCCTGACTCTGACCGGACGCGGCATCTATTCCAGTTCGCAATACCTGGATCAAGCCAACAGCAAGGAAATCGATAGCTGGGAGCGTTTCGACGTGGGTGCCCGCTACGCCTTCAAGGTCGACGACAAGGCCATTACCCTGCGCGCCAGTGTTGAGAACGTGATGGACAAGCGCTACTGGAGTTCGGCGGGTGCCTCGGATGACAGCGAACCCGGCTTGACCCTGGCGACCCCCAGGACCTACCTGCTTTCGGCGACGGTCGGCTTCTGAACCAGTCACCATGCGTCGGGGATCGTTGGCTTGAGATTCCCGATCGGTGGTTGCCTGGAGGTGGCCAGGGAAGAACAGTGACGGGTTATTACAACGGGGAGCGCTTCACAACTTCCGAGCTGACTTATGATTTTATGACATAACTTTACAAGTTGCTTTCATATTGCAGGCGCATGAAATATTCGTGGCATCTGCACGGTCATTTATCGGGATTTAAAGCTTGCTTTTTTGTGCGCTTGTCCGTTTTGTAATGTGCCGAAAAAAATTAGTAAATTTAATAGGTTTCGAAATAACTTTAATCAACGGCTTGCACTTGTCTAACAATGATAATAGCGTGCACCTCGAACTTAAGGAGGATGAACAGATGTTGAGTAATGGCATGTTGCATTCTGAATCTGTGCAGGAAAGCAATGCAAACTATCTGGCCCGGCAAAGCAAGTTTGAATCCAATGTGCGCAGTTATCCGCGCAAGTTGCCGCTGGCGATTGCCAAGGCTCATGGTGTCTGGGTCACGGATGTCGAAGGCAATACCTACCTCGATTGCCTGGCGGGAGCTGGGACGCTGGCCCTGGGGCACAACCATGAGGCGATCATGGGCGCGCTCGACAGCTTTCTGTCGTCGGGGCTGCCGATGCATACCCTCGACCTGACCACGCCGGTCAAGGACGCTTTCAGCGAGACTCTGCTGGGCCTGTTGCCGGGGCAGGGGCGCGATTACTGTCTGCAGTTCTGTGGGCCATCCGGGGCGGATGCGGTGGAGGCGGCGTTGAAGTTAGCCAAGACCTTTACCGGGCGCCATAACATTATCAGTTTCTCCGGTGCCTATCACGGCATGACCCATGGTGCGCTGGCGCTGACCGGCAATACCGCGCCGAAAAACGCCATCGCCACGCTGATGCCGGGCGTGCAGTTTCTCCCGTATCCCCACGAATACCGCTGCCCGCTGGGCATCGGCGGCGAGGCCGGGACCGAGGCGTTGAGCTATTACTTCAGCCAGTTCATCGAGGACGTCGAAAGCGGCGTGTCCCTGCCAGCGGCGGTGATCGTCGAAGCCGTGCAGGGTGAGGGCGGGGTCAACAGCGCACCCGCCAGTTGGCTGCGTACATTGCGCGAAGTGACTCACCAGCATGGCATCTTGCTGATCCTCGACGAAGTGCAGTCCGGCTTTGCCCGTACCGGCAAAATGTTCGCCTTCGAGCACGCCGGGATCGAGCCCGATATCATCGTCATGTCCAAGGCGGTCGGTGGTGGCCTGCCCCTGGCGGTACTGGGCATCAAGCGCGAGTTCGACGCCTGGGCACCGGGCAATCACGCAGGCACCTTCCGTGGCAATCAGATGGCCATGGCCACTGGCCTGGCCACATTGCAGGTGTTGCAGCAGCAGAACCTCGCAGCCCAAGCCGAGGTTCGGGGAGGGTGGCTCAAGGAACAACTGCAACGCTTGCAGCAGCGCTATCCGGCCATCGGGCAGGTACGCGGACGCGGTCTGATGCTGGGCATCGAGATGGTCGACGAGCGCCTGCCAGCCGATCGCCTGGGCAGTTTCCCGATGGCACCCGAGCTGGCCACGGCGATCCAGCAGCATTGCTTCAGACAAGGCCTGCTACTGGAGCGCGGTGGCCGAAACGGCAATGTGATTCGCTTGCTGGCGCCCTTGATCATTGACCAAGAACACTGCCGCCTGGTGATCCAACGGTTTGAAGCTGCGTTGTCCGCGGCGTTGTTGCAACTGCGTTCCTGAAGTTGCGATTGAGGGTCATGAATCTTGCTCGGATAGGGTTGTCAGCGGCCTGATAAGTGTTTGCTTAAATATATCGGCCGTCAATCTTGTGTGTTTGCACGATAAAATTTTCTGTTGGCTTTTTATTTGTCGGGTTGTCGAACGATCAGTCATGGTCTCGCGATTGTTTGCGCTGGTTTTTCATAGCCGATGCTCACTTGATATTTGTCGCGAAATCATCTCGTCCGTGACCTTGTGGCCACTGTGGAGCAATTATGAAAAATCCCGATCGCACTGTGCTAGCAACCATGATAAGCGAGTTGGCGAGCACCCGCGCTTTGCTCAATTGCCTGATCAAGGAGTTTGCGCTCCCTGAAGGCTGCGTGTGTTATGAATGGCCGACCCATATGCAAGGTATTGCCCCAGGTAGCTATCTGGACGGACTGGACTGGAAGGGGACTCCCCTGACCATCAGCCTGCCCAACCAGCAGCAGTTTTTTGTCATGGTGGACCGCCAGGATCGCCTGGGCAGCCAACGTTACCTGTCCGATGTGTATGCGCGCCAGGGCGATGGCAACTGGCGTTGCCCGGACTTTGCCGAGTTCGTCGAGCAGCTACTGGGCGCCTGTGAACATATGGCCGGTGCCAGCAACGACGAATTGCTCGACCAGGTCCTACAAAGCCAGCAACTGACGGCTGCCATCGTCGCCCACAACATGCAGCCCGGACTTCCTGCGCCCCTGAGCGGCTACCTCGCCAGCGAGCAGGGATTGTGGTTCGGCCACCCCAACCATCCGGCGCCCAAGGCCCGCCTGTGGCCCGCCCACCTGGCCCAGGAGACCTATGCCCCGGAGTTCCAGGCACAGACCGCGTTGCATCTGTTCGAGGTCCCGCGGGCCGGGCTGCGGGTGGCGGCCAACGGTTTGAGCGAGGAACAGGTACTGGCCGGTTTCGCCGATCAGGCACCGGCTCGACCGGGGCACGCGCTGCTCAGCATGCACCCGGTGCAGGCGCAACTGTTCCGCCAGGACCGGCGCGTACAGCGGCTGCTGGAGTTGGGCGAAATCGTCGATCGCGGCACCTGCGGCCCGCTGGCCAGTCCAACTGCATCGATGCGTACTTGGTACATCGAAGGCCACGATTATTTCATCAAGGGCTCGCTCAATGTGCGCATCACCAACTGCGTCAGGAAAAACGCCTGGTACGAACTGGAAAGTACGCTGATCATCGATCAACTGTTCCAGCGCCTGCAACAGACTCAGCCGCAGACTCTCGGTGGCCTGTCGATCGCGGCGGAGCCGGGCTCGCTGAGCTGGGCGCCGCCACAGGCCGATGAAGCCGACGCCCACTGGTTTCGCGAGCAGACCGGGGCGATCCTGCGGGAGAACTTCTGTCGTCGGGTCGGTGCCGATTGCAGTGTCATGGCGGGGACCTTGTTCGCCCGCGATATCTATTCGCGCCCGCTGGTGCACGAATTCCTCCATGACTTCAATGGCGAAGCGCTCGATGACGCCCGTTTGCTGGACTGGTTCGAGCAATACCAGCGGCTGCTACTGCGGCCAGTCATGGCGCTGTTCTTCAACCACGGTGTAGTGATGGAGCCGCACTTGCAGAACGTGGTGCTGATCCATGACCAGGGCCAACCTCGGCAGTTGCTGTTGCGCGACTTCGAAGGGGTCAAGCTGACCGACGAACTGGGTATGGACGGTATCGATGTCGGCTTGCATCCACGGGTTCGCCAATCGTTACTTTATACCCGCGAGCAGGGCTGGAACCGAATCACCTACTGCCTGCTGATCAACAACCTGTCCGAAGCCGTGTTGGCCCTGAGCTGGGAGCGTGCGCACCTGGCGCCGCTGATGTGGCGACGGGTCGAGCGACAATTGCGCGACATTCGTGAGGAGCTGGTGCGCCCGGCGCCGGAGCTCGATGCGCTGATCGCCGGCCAACCGATTGCCTGCAAGACCAATCTGAAGGTGCGGCTGGCGGCCAAGGCGGATCGCCAGGCCGGCTACGTCACCTTGCGTTCGCCTTGGGCCGAGGAGGTGGCTCATGGTTGATTTGCCCGCTACCGTGCTCGCGGCAATCGGCCAAGCCCGAGCCTTGAGCAGCGATCCGCTGGTGGCCTTCGTCCACGACCTGGATGCGCTGCGCGAGCATGTCGGCGATGTCATGGCGGCTTTGCCGGCTGGGGTCGAGCTGTACTACGCGATCAAGGCCAACAGCGAGGCGCCACTACTCGCGGCACTGGCACCGCTGGTACACGGTTTCGAAATTTCCTCGGGGGGCGAGATCGACCGGGTTACGACCTGCCCGACTCGCAAGCCCTATGTCTTCTCCGGCCCCGGCAAGCTGGACTCCGACCTGCGGGCCGCACTGGCGCAGCAGGTCGAAGCCATTCATCTGGAAAGCCTCAATGAAATTGGCCGTCTGCAACGACTGGCCCATGAGGCAGGGCGCCTGCAACCGGTGTTTATCCGCGTCAACCCGCAGTTGCCGTCGACCCTGTCGAGCAAGTTGGCCATGGCCGGAACCGCCACGCCGTTCGGCATCGACGAGTCGGAACTGGCCCGTGCGGTGCAAGCGGTCGATAACGCCAGCCATCTGAGCCTCAAAGGCTTCCATGTGCATGCCATGTCCCATCAGTTGTCGGTGGAGCGTCACGAGCAATTGCTGGATTTCTATCTGCAACGCTGGCAGCAGTGGAAGGCGCTGTCGGCCTACCCTGAGCAACTGAGCCATTTCAATGTCGGTGGCGGGATCGGTGTCGACTACCTCAGCGGGCGGCGGTTCGACTGGCAACGCTTGTGCCGTTATCTGGAGCGACGCTTGGCCCAACAGCCTGATGCGCCGGTATTGCGCTTCGAGCCGGGACGTTTTATCAGTGCCTTCTGCGGCTATTACGTGATCGAGGTGCTGGATATCAAGACCAGCCATGGCGAGCATTTCCTGGTCTGCCGTGGCGGCACGCACCAGTTCCGCCTGCCCGCCGCGCAGAGTCACGATCACCCGGTGATTCACTTGCCGCAAACGCCGTCGAGCGCCTTGTCGACGGAGCAGTTGTGCACCGTGGTCGGCCAGTTGTGCACGCCCAAGGATGTCCTCAGTCGTCGCCAGCCGTTCAGGGGCGTCGCGGTCGGTGATCTGTTGGTGCTGCCGCTGGCCGGCGCCTACGGTTACAACATCTCCCACGCCGATTTCCTCTGCCACCCCAGGCCGCCCCAGCATTTCGTGGACAACGGCCAATTGCTGCGGGGAACCGGCCAGTGGGTGTGAGGCGTGAGGTGCCACGGCGTTGGGTGGTGATCAACGTGTTGCTGGGGACGCTGACGGTGAGCCTCAGCAACAGCTCGCTCAACCCGGCGTTGCCTACGTTTATGAATGTCTTCGGCATCGGTCCGTTGTGGGCCACCTGGATCGTGGCCGGATTCATGACCAGCATGGGCATGACCATGCCGCTGACCAGCTTTCTCAGTCAGCGACTGGGACGCAAACGCTTGTACTTGTGGGGGGTCGCCCTGTTTATTGGCGCCTCGCTGCTCGGCGCGCTGGCCGACTCGATTGCCCTGGTGATCGCTGCGCGGGTGGTGCAGGGCATTGCCAGCGGACTGATGATCCCCTTGTCACTGGCGATTATCTTTGCGGTCTATGCCAAGCCGGAGCGTGGTCGTGTGACCGGACTGTGGAGCGCGGCGGTGATGCTCGCCCCTGCGCTCGGACCCTTGTGCGGCAGCCTGTTGCTGGAGTGGTTCAGCTGGCGTTCGTTGTTCCTGATGAACGTACCGATCGGCTTGCTGGCGCTGGTCCTGGGCGTTGTGGTGCTGCCGGATTCGGAGCCAGGCGAGCGCCAGCCGTTCGACCTGGTCGGCTATCTGCTGATCGCCTCGGGCATCGGCCTGTTGATGATCTCCATCAGCCGCCTGCGCCATGCCGCGACGGTCTTCGATCCCCTCAACCTGGGACTGTTGCTGGTCGGCGTGGGGTGCCTGGTGGCGTTCGTCCGGGTAGAGCTGAGCCGTCAGGCGCCCTTGCTCAACCTACGAATCTTCGCCCTGCGCGGCTACCGGTTGAGCGTGATCATTGCCGTGGTGCAGTCGGTTGGCATGTTCGAGTGCCTGGTGCTGTTGCCGCTGCTGGTGCAAGTCGTGCTCGGCTACAGCGCCATCTGGACCGGCCTGGCGTTGCTGTGTACGGCGGCGTTCGCCAGTCTCTTCGGCCAGTGGGGCGGCAGGGTGTTGGATCGTCATGGCCCACGCACGGTGGTGGCGCTCGGGCTGCTGCTGACCGGTGTCTCGACCCTGGCCTTGGGCATGCTCAAGGCCGATGCGGCCATCGCCGTGGTGTTCGTATTGATGATGGTTCGCGGGGCTGGGTTAGGACTGTCGTATATGCCGGTGACCACCGCCGGGCTCAATGCCCTGCCCGAACCGATGGTCACTCAGGGCGCGGCGATGAACAACATCTCCCGGCGTCTGCTGGCGTCCCTGGCGATTGTCATCGCCTCGCTCTGGCTGGAGTGGCGCATGGGTTCGGGAGGGCAGGCGGTCACAGGCTCTGCCATCAGCGAGGTGTTTGTTGCCACCGGCCTGCTGATCCTGCTGGCACTGCCTTGTGCCTGGCGTTTCCCCCTTTATGACGAGACGGTCGAGCCCCCATCGGTCGCCGTCGAACACCGATAATTTCTCTTTCGACAAGGTATGGACATGACGACTTTCGAACCGGCACCACCTCATGTGACAACCTCCGCCACCGGAGCGTGGCTGGCCACGGTTGATGCCCGCTGCAGCGAAAACGTGCAGCGGCGAGTGGTGGGACAATTGCTGCAGACCCTGTTGTATGAAGCGGTGTTGCCTTACCAGCAGCAGCCCCTGGGCGATGGCCAGCATCGCTTCAGTGTGACTGGCCGCGATGCCCAACAGGCGCCGGTCGAGTACCGCTGCAACGGCCTGCTTAGCGCCAGTTTCGAGGTGATCCGCCTCGATCATGCCAGTCTGGAACGTCTGGACAGCCACGGTGAGCGCAGCACGCCGACCTTGCACCAGGCCCTGACGGAGTGGCTCGGCGAGTTTCGGGACAGCCCGCACCTGACGCGGTTCATCCAGGAACTGGAGCAGACCCAGCTCAAGGATCTACAGGCCCGCAGCCAGGGCTACCAGGCCGACCGACCGGCCCATGAGTTGGACGTGGATGCCCTGGAGCAGCACTTCATGGACGCCCACAGCTACCACCCTTGCTACAAGTCGCGCATCGGTTTTTCTCTGGCGGACAATCTGCGCTACGGGCCAGAGTTCGCCACGCCCATCGCGGTGGTGTGGCTGGCGGTTGCCCGCTCGCGGGCAGCGGTCAATCATTCGCGTACCCTCGACTTCCAGGCCTTTATCCGCCAGGAACTCGGCGTTGCGCGCTGGGACTTGGTGACCCGGACCCTGGCCAGTCAGGGACGCAGCATCGACGATTATCAACTGATGCCGGTGCATCCCTGGCAGTGGGATAACACCATCGTCTCGGCCTTCTACCCGGAGCTACTCAGCGGCGAACTGATCCACCTGGGCACCTCGGACGATCTCTACAAGGCCCAGCAGTCGATCCGCACACTGGCCAATGCCAGCGCCAGGGAGCGACCTTACGTCAAGCTGGCGATGAGCATGACCAACACCTCCAGCACGCGGATCCTGGCCCGACACACAGTGATGAACGGGCCGATCATCACTGATTGGCTGCAACACCTGATTGCCAGCGACAGCACCGCCCGCGAGCTGGATTTTGTGATTCTCGGCGAAATCGCTGGCGTCAGCTTCGACTACGACCACCTACCCGAGTCCCGTGGACCGCAGACTTACGGTATCCTCGGCGCGATCTGGCGCGAGAGCCTGCATCAATACCTCAAGGCCGACGAACAGGCCGTACCGTTCAATGGGCTGAGTCATGTGGAAAACCGCTATGGTGAAGGCCAGCAGTCACCGTTTATCGACGCCTGGGTCCGCCGGTACGGCCTGCAGGCCTGGACGCGTCAACTGCTGGATGTCACGGTGCCGCCGATCATTCATATGCTCTACGCCGAAGGTATCGGCATGGAGTCCCATGGTCAGAATATCGTGCTGATCGTCAAGCAGGGTTGGCCACAGCGCATTGCCTTGAAGGACTTCCACGACGGTGTACGTTACTCGCCGGCGCACCTGGCGCGCCCCGAACTGTGCCCGATCCTGGTGCCGCTGCCGGCCAGCCACGCCCGGCTCAATCGCAACTCGTTCATAGTCACCGACGATGTCAATGCGGTGCGCGATTTCTCCTGCGACTGTTTCTTTTTCATCTGCCTGACGGAGATGGCGATCTTCCTGCGCCAGCAGTATCAACTGGACGAAGCTCTGTTCTGGCAGATGACCGCCGAGGTGATCCTGGCCTACCAGGACGCCCATCCCCAGCATCGGGAACGCTTCGACCTGTTCGATGTGTTTGCCCCGAGCTACGAGGTCGAGGAACTGACCAAACGCCGCCTGCTGGGTGATGGCGAGCGCCGCTTCAGGTCCGTCCCCAACCCGTTGCATGCCTACGGGCCGCGACCATGCTGAGAACTAACCAGCTCAAGCAAAAACTCGTTGCCGGTCAGGTGGTGCATGGGTTGATCAGCTCGATTCCGTCGCCGGCGGTCATCGAACTGATCGCCGAAGCCGGTTTCGACTTCGTGATCATCGACATGGAACATGTGCTGATCAATCCGGAAACCGTCGAGCACATGATTCGCACGGCGGAAGCCTACGACCTGACGCCGTTGGTGCGGGTTGCCGATCTCGACCCGAAAACCCTGCTGCGCCTGCTCGACGGTGGGGCACAGGGTATCGTGCTGCCGATGATCGAATGCCCCGTGCAACTGGCCGAGGCTATCGCTGCGTGCAAGTACCATCCGCTGGGGCGGCGCAGCCTCAACGCCGGTCGTCCCGGCTCGTTCGGCAAACACAGTCTGGCGCAATACGTCAGTGCCGCCAATGAACAGATCCTGTTGGTGGCGATGATCGAAAGTGGCGAGGGCGTGCGGCGTGCCGCAGAGATTGCCGCGGTGCCGGGACTGGACATGGTCCTCGAAGGCGCGGCCGATTTGTCGCAATCGTTGGGCATGCCCTGGCAGATCGACCAGCCCGTGGTGCAGCAGGCATTGCTCGATACCTGGCAGGCCGCCCAGGCCGCCGGGGTGCCGTACTGCGCGATTCCACGGCAACCCGGCGACGCGGCCCGCTGGCGCGCGCGCGGGGTCAGCGCCTTTGTTCTGGGCGACGAACGCGGCATTGCCTTTCGTGCCTTGCAGGCGCGCCTGACCACTGTTTCTTCAGAAGGAAAATAACTCGATGAACTTCACCGCACTCGCCGCCGATATCGTGATGCAGGACTTGGTCGATTGCCTGCTGGCGGAAGACTTCTTTGGCAACCAGCCGCTGAACCTGCTGGACACCGCCCACTGGCAACTGACCCATCCGCAAGCGCCGCTGCTCAATGCCGCAAGTCCCGAACAGCGTATCTGGGAGTGGTGCTGCGATGCCTCGGAGCAGCGCTTTATCAGCATTGCCCTGCGGCCCGGCATTACCCAGCAATGGGAGAAGGTTCCCGGTACGCCGGTGCTGGCCCGCCAGGACGAAGCCTGGACCCATCTGTCGCCCGAGGACTTCATGAGCCAGGTGTTCGCTGGCATGGCGCCTCGTTTCCAAGGCAATGAAAAGGGCCTGGCGCTGTTCCTCGATGTGTTGCGTACCAGTGTCTGGCAGACAGCTCTGTCGCTGGATCACAACGTCGACGACCGGGGGCTTATGGCACAGGACGGCGCGACGTTCTTTAGGACCATGGAGCAATGGGCGTCCCTGCGCGACCGCCCGTATCACCCGTTGGCAAAGGCCAAGCAGGGGCTTGATGAAGACGAGTACCGCCGCTATCAGGCCGAGTTCGCCCAGCCGGTGGTGTTGAACTGGGTGGCGGTGGCCAAGCACTTGCTGCAATGCGGCGAGGGCGTCGGGGATATCGAGCAGTCCACGCCCGCGCGCTATCTGTTGCCGGAGCCGTTGCAGGCGCAACTGGAGCAGGAATTGCGGGCGCAGGGGATCGACACCAGCCACGTTGCCCTGCCGGTTCATCCCTGGCAGTTCGAGCATGTACTGGAGGCCCAGTTGGGCGCGGCGTTTGCCAGCGGCGACTGCCGACGGTTGGCATTCCGGGCGGCGACGGTGTTCGCCACCTCGTCGTTGCGCTCCATGACCCCGTGTTTCCCGAGTGCCGACTACCTCAAGTTGCCAATGGCGATCTATTCCCTCGGCGCCTCCCGTTACTTGCCGGCGGTGAAGATGATCAACGGCGGTCTGAGCGAGCGCCTGTTGCGTCAGGCATTGGACAAGGACACCACCCTGGCGCGCACCCTGCACCTGTGCGACGAGACCAGGTGGTGGGCGTTCATGCCGCCCGACGCGACGCTGTTCGATGAAGCGCCACGGCACCTGTCGGCCATGGTGCGCGGCTATCCTGCGGCGTTGCTCGACGACCCCGATTGCCGCCTGTTGCCGATGGCCGCGCTGGGGACCGCGTTGCCCGGTAGCAATCGACACTTCTTCGACGAGTGGATGGACTATCGCCAGTTGCCGCGCAACCAGGCCTCGGTGCTGAGCCTGTTTCGCGAGCTGAGCCACAGCTTCTTCGATATCAACCTGCGGATGCTGCGTATCGGCATGCTCGGGGAGGTGCACGGGCAGAACGCGGTCTTGGTATGGAAGGCCGGTCGGGCTCAGGGTCTGTTGCTGCGCGACCATGATTCGCTGCGCATCTTCGTGCCGTGGCTGGCGCGCAACGGCATGGCCGATCCGGTCTACCGGATCAAGCAGGGCCATGCCAACACGCTCTACCATGAACGCCCGGAAGACCTGCTGTTCTGGTTGCAAACCCTGGGTATCCAGGTCAACGTGCGTGCGATCATGGACACCTTGGCGCAGGTCTACGCGGTGCCGGTGACGGCGCTTTGGACCGTCCTGCGCGATGTTCTCGAAGCACTGCTCGACACCATCGATTTCGACGACGAGGCTCGGGCCATGATCCGCCGCCAGTTGTTCGAAGTACCGCGCTGGCCGCAGAAACTGCTGCTGACGCCGATGATCGAGCGGGCGGGCGGGCCGGGCAGCATGCCGTTCGGCAAGGGGGAAGTGGTCAACCCGTTCCATAGGTTGCACCGTGAAGCCTGAGCCGTCCCTGCATCCTTCCCGGCGCACGCTGTTGCGCCTGTCCCTGGGTCTGCTGGCCTTGCCTGCCATGGCCCAGGCGGGCGAGCGGCGGGTGGTCACACTGTTTCAGGGCGCGACCGACAGCGCCGTGGCGCTGGGGTTGACGCCGGTGGGCGTGGTGGATTCGCCGACCGAAAAGCCGACGTTCCGCTACCTGCGCACGGCGTTGACGGCGGTGTCCCATGTCGGGCTGGAAACCCAGCCGAGCCTGGAGGACATCGTGCTGCTCAAGCCGGATGTGATTGTCGCTTCGCGCTTTCGCCACCAGCGTATCGCGCCGCTGCTCGAACAGATCGGTACGTTGGTGCTGCTTGAAGAGGTTTTCGAATTCAAGCGCACCCTGGCGCTGATGGGCGCGGCCTTGAACCGTCAGCAACAGGCTATGAGCCTGTTGGGGCAATGGCAACAGCGTGTGCTGCGATTGCGCGAGCAGTTGCAGGTGAAATTTTCCGGGCGCTGGCCGCTCAGCGTGTCGGTGCTGGATGTGCGCGAAGACCATGTGCGCAGTTACCTGCCAGGTAGTTTCGCCGGCTCCGTGTTGACGGAGCTGGGTTTCGCCTGGAGCCCGGTCGCCCGCCAGGCCCAGGGCACCTATATCAAACTCACCAGCAAAGAGAGCCTGCCCGTGGTCGATGCCGACCTGTTTTTTGTTTTCCAGCGTGCCGACAGTCCAGCCGTGCAACGCAACTACGAACGATTGGTGCATTACCCGTTCTGGCGCCAGATGCGTGCGGCCCGACAAGAGCAAGTCTGGCGGGTCGATGCTATCGCCTGGAGTTTTTCGGGAGGAATCCTGGGGGCCAACCTGATGCTCGATGACATTGCCCGCGTGGTGGCGTCTTCATGAGTCATACCTCGAAACTGCTACTGGGGCTGTTGGTCATGGTGTTATCCGGGGTCTTGAGCCTGGCGGCGGGAGCCACCTGGATCGAGCCGTCGCAGTTGCTCGCGGGACTGATGCAAGCGGACACGTTGAGCGCCGGCCAGCAACTGATCGTCACCACCCGACTGACGCGTACCCTCATGGCCGTCGCCGTGGGCGCCAGCCTGGCGGTGGCGGGGGCCCTGATGCAGGCCCTGACGCGCAACCCGCTGGCGTCGCCGGGATTGTTCGGGGTGAACGCCGGGGCCACCTTTGCGATCATCCTGGGTTCGTCGCTGCTTGCCCTGTCGTCGATGCATCAATGGCTGTGGTGTGCCTTTATCGGCGCGGCCCTGGCGGGAGCGTTGGTCTGGCTGATCGGCAATCGCGGGCAGGGCAGCCTCAATCCACTGCGCATCGTGTTGGCGGGCGCGGCGATTACTGCACTGTTTTCCGCCTTCAGCCAGGCGTTGCTGGTGGTCAACGAGGAGGGGCTGGACACGGTGTTGTTCTGGCTGGCGGGGTCGCTTTCCGAGCGCGACTTGGCGATGGCCGCGCCGCTGCTGATCGGGGTGTCATGCGCCTTGTTCGGTGCGTGGTTGTTGGCCGGGCAAGTCAATGTACTGAATGCCGGCGAAACGATCGCCACGGGCCTGGGGCAGCGTACCGGGTTGATCCGCTGGCTGATGAGCGTACTGATCATCGGTCTGGCGGGTAGCGCGGTGGCACTGGCGGGCAGCATCGGCTTTATCGGGTTGCTGGTCCCGCATATGGTGCGCAAGGGCCTGTCCATCGACCATCGCTGGCTGCTGCCGGGCTGCGCGGTGCTGGGGGCAACGTTACTGTTGCTGGCCGATACCCTGGCACGGGTGGTGATCCTGCCGCAGGAGGTGCCGGTGGGAGTGATGACCGCGCTGTTCGGCGCGCCGTTCTTCATTGCCCTGGCCCGTCGAGGTGCGCGATATGGATAAGTACTTGACGTTACGCCGAGGGGGTTTTTCCCGCCAGTTCAACCTTTCCACCCTGGCACGCCTGGCCTTGGCGCTGCTGCTGACCCTGCTGGTCATGCTGATGGCGCTGGCGGTGGGCAAGATCAACCTGTCGCCGCAGACGGTGTTGCGTGTGCTGGCCGGATCGGAGGAGGCCGGCTTGACCTTTATCGTCGAGCAATTGCGCATGCCGCGTCTGGTGCTGGCGGCGCTGGTGGGCGCGGCGCTGGCGGTGTCCGGGCTGATCCTGCAAAGCATCATTCGCAACCCGCTGGCCTCGCCCGACCTGCTGGGTATCACCAGCGGCGCCAGCGCGGCGGCGGTACTCTATCTGTCGTTCTTTTCCATGGCCCTGGGCTCGCGGTTCCTGCCGCTGGCCGCCATGGCCGGGGCCGGGCTCGCGGCATTGGCAATTTATTTGCTAGCCTGGAAGCAAGGCACTTCGCCGTTGCGTCTGGTGCTGATCGGCGTCGGCATCTCCGCGCTGCTGGCGGCGGTCACCACCTTCCTGTTGGTGTTCAGTCCGTTGACCACTACCTTGTCGGCCTATGTCTGGCTGACGGGCAGCGTTTACGGTGCCAGTTGGCCGGAGCCCCGGGCATTGGCGCTGTGGCTGCTGGCGATCCTGCCATTGCTGGTGTGGCTGGCCCGGCAAGTGCGGGTGCAGCAACTGGATGACGACCTGGCGCTGGGGATCGGTGTGCAGGTACAGTGGCTGCGCGCCGGCCTGTTGCTGGTCAGCGTCGCGCTGGCCGGTGCCGCCGTGGCCTGGGGCGGGGCGATTGCCTTTGTCGGGCTGATTGCGCCGCATATCGCCAAGCGCCTGGTAGCTCCCGGATTCGCCGGTCAGGCACTGATGGCTGCCTTGATCGGCGCCAACCTGGTGATGCTCGCCGACTTGGTCGGGCGCACGTTGTTCCTACCGCTGGACTTGCCCGCTGGGATATTTGTCGCGGTGCTGGGTACACCGTTTTTTTTGTATCTTTTGATCAATCAGCGGCACTAAGGAATTGTAGATGGCATCCATTACGGCCCAGGGTCTGACCCTGAGCTACCAACGTCAGGTGATTATCGACGGCCTTGACCTGCAACTTCCCCAAGGACAGGTCTCGGTATTGATCGGCAGTAACGGCTGCGGCAAGAGCACCCTGCTCAAGTCCTTCGCCCGGCTACTCAAGCCGCAGCAGGGCAGGGTGATCCTCAATGGCACGGACATCCACCACAAATCCACGGCGGCGGTAGCACGCGAGCTGGCGATCTTGCCGCAAATGCCCAGCGCGCCCGAAGGCATCAGCGTGCGGCAATTGGTGGCGCTGGGACGGTATCCCTACCAGAACTGGATGCAGCAGTGGTCGCTGCAGGATGAAGCCATGGTCGAGCGTGCGCTGCTGCAGACTGGCATGCAAGCGCTGGCCGAGCGGCCGGTAGACGCGTTGTCCGGCGGCCAGCGCCAGCGGGCGTGGATCGCCATGACTCTGGCTCAGGACACCGAGATCGTGCTGCTGGATGAGCCGACGACCTTTCTCGATCTGGCGCACCAGATCGAAGTGCTGGACCTGTTGCGCGACCTCAACCGCCAGGAAGGCAAGACCATTGTCATGGTGTTGCACGACCTCAATCTGGCCTGCCGTTACGCCGACCATATGGTGGCGGTGCATGAGCGCACGGCCTTTGCCCAGGGTCGGCCCCAGGACATTCTCAGCGAGGCGCTGGTCAAGCAGGTGTTCAACCTCAACTGCCGGATCATCAGCGATCCGTTCTTCGGCACGCCGTTGTGCATTCCTTTTGGTCGGGAACTGCCGCAATGACCCACCCGGCGGTCTTTACCGAGGCGCAATGGGCACTGCTATCCGGAGCGCTACGGCTGCGGCCGGCGGAGCAACGGGACCCGCGTTCGCTGACGGCGCGGGCGTTGCTCGATCCCGAGGTCTGCGAGCGAATGCTCCGGGCGCTGGGGCCGGTAATCGGCTCGCCGACGCTGGCGATCACCGCTTCGCTGCTGGCCAAGCGTTTCTCCTTCCTGAGCACCGGCGCCTGTCTGTACGCCCTGTCGGTGTACGACAAAGGCTTGCTTCTATCACTGGACAACTGCCTGGTCGAGTACGGGCACGACGACGGGCTCTGGACCTCGTCCATGTCGCTGCACGATATCTCGCCCATCACCTGCCCTGCGGGGGAACGCGAGGCTTGGCGCGAGTCGATTGTCGGCGGCCTGTTCGCCGGGCTGCTCAAGCCGCTGTGGCAGACGTTCTATCAGGTCAGCGGGATTTCCCGACGTATCCTCTGGGAAAACACCGCCGTGCGCGTGTATTCGCTGTACGAAAAACGCATGACCAAGGTCGATGACCCACGGGTTCGCCAACGCCATGAAGCGGATTTCCATTGGTTGCTGAATGACGCCGAGCCGGCGCTGTTTGGCCTGGACTACAATCCGCTGCGGCATTTTCGGCGGCCACCTACGGTGCTGGCCGCCGAGGGCAAAAGTATTCGTTTCCGGCGCACGTGCTGTTTCTATTACGAGGCCAGCAACCCGGTCGAATATTGTTCCACCTGTCCCTTGTTGAGGCCGAAAAAATGTCGCTGAACCAGCGGATTGCCCCACGCCAGCAACAAGTCGACGCAGCGCTGCTCGAACAATTGCGGGGCGTTGCCTCCTCGACCGTTGGGCACCTGGTCGACTGCGGTTACCTGCGCGGTATCAGGCCATTGTCCGAGGGGCTGCGGATGGTCGGCAATGTGCTGACGGTCAAGGTCTTCAGCCCCGACGGCAGCATCCTGCGCGATGCCTTGCTATGCAGTGAGCCGGGCGATGTGCTGGTAATCGAATGCGTCGGCGACACCGATTGTGCCTGCTGGGGCGAACTGCGGACCCTGGCGGGGTTGATCAAGGGGCTTGCCGGAGTGGTGGTGTCCGGCGCGGTGACGGATATTGGCGCATTGCGCGAGCATCGTTTGCCGATCTTCAGTCGCGGTGTCAGCGCGCTGACGACCCGTAGCCTGGGGCAGACGGGCGAACTCAACCAACCGATCCGGGTAGGCGAAGTCCAGGTCCATCCCGGAGACATTGCCATCGGTGACGACGACGGCGTATTCATCCTGGCGGCGCGGCAGGTGCGGGAGTTGCTGCCGCAACTACTGGCCAAGGAAAGCGCCGATGCCGTGCGCCGGACGGAGTTGCTCGCCAGGCTGGTCACCAAAGGGGCCTGATCAGAAGGTGTGGCCGGCGCTCTTCGGAGCATCTTCAGCGCTGGCGCAGGCTGTTTTCCATGCGGCGAATGCCTTCCTCCAACAATGCCCTCGGGCAACCGAAGTTCAGGCGGACGAACTGCCGGCTATCGTCGGCGAATTCGATTCCTGCGCTCAAGGCGACCTTGGCCTGTTCGAGGAAAAAGGCGTAGGGATCTTCCAGGCCCAACGCGGTGCAATCCAGCCACGCCAGGTAGGTGCCCTGAGCCGGTTGCATGACCACGCCCGGCAGGCGGGTTGCCACGGCATGGCGCAGGTAGTCGCGGTTGGCCTGCAGGTACTCGACCAGGCCCTTGAGCCACGGCCCGCACTCGGCATAGGCAGCCCGCGTGGCTTCCAGGCCAAGGGTGTTAACGCTATCGACCATACCTGCGCGGGCGGCGTTGAAGCGCTCGCGCATCGTGTCGTCTTGGACGATTGCGTAGGCGGTTTTCAGTCCGGCGATATTGTAGGCCTTGCTCGCCGACATCAGGGTGATGGTGTGTCGGGCGATGTCCGGGCGCAGCGAGGCGATCGGGATATGTCGGCGTCCGTCGAAACAGAGGTCGCCGTGGATTTCGTCGGAGATAATCAGCGCGCCCTGTTCCAGACAGATATCGGCCACCTGCCGCAGCTCTTCTCGTGGGAAGACCTTGCCCAGCGGGTTGTGCGGGTTGCTCAGCAGCAGCGCGCCGCCGCCCTGCAAGGCGTTACGCAGGGCCGCGAACGGCGTGATGTAGTCGCCGTGGGCATTGCGCTCGAACGCCAGCTCAACCTTCGGCAGATTCCAGTGGCCCGGTGCCAGGCGTAGTGGACGGTAGTTGGGGGTCTGCACCACGACATTCTGGCCCGGTTGCACAAAAGCGCGCAGGGCCATGTTGAAACCCGGCTCGACACCGGGCAGGAAAATCAGCTCCTGGGGCTGCACGCGCCAGGCGTACTTGGCCCAGAGGTCGGCGACGATGGCCTGGCGCAGGGCATCCTGGGCCATGCTGTAGCCCAGTTGCGGGTGTTCGAGACGCCTGTGCAGGGCCTGAGTGATCTCGTTCGCGACTGGCAGGTCCATGTCCGCCAGCCACATGGGCAGGATATCGGCCGGGTAACGGCTCCACTTGGTGCTGCCGGTATTGTGGCGGTCGAGTAGCGTGTCGAAATTGAAGGTCATGCTGCTTGCACATCTCGAAAGAACTCCCCGAAATTGTCGGGGATTCAGGGTCTGGGAGGGTAGAGGCCGCTAGTCTATCCGTTCGCGCCGTCCGACGGCATACCCCCTGGGCCTCCAGGGGTGGTCGCGTCAGGAAATTGCACGGGGTCTGGTAAGAGAAATGATTACTTTTTTTGACAAAAAAACGATTTCATTACGAACTTTTTCCTGAATCGCCCCCTAATGTCCTGATAACTGGCCTAAAGAAGGACAGCGGTATGACACTTTTCTTGATCATTGCCCTGGAGTTCGGGGCCATAGGGACCGCCATTTGGGCGCTGGGGCATTTCGACAAGCAGCCGAACCGGCGCTGGGCCACGCGCCAGCCGAGTGTCAGTTGGAACTACGCCCTTGAGCGCGAGGGCTCCCTCGAACTGTTCGGGGAAACCATCCTGGCGCTTTCGTTGATGTTACTGGCGGTCTACCTGTGTATCTGACGACCAGCTTTTAGAAAATGTAATCGGTGGTCAGGAAGCTCGACTCGCGATTACGAATGATGTCGCTGATCAGCGCCTTGTTGCTCTCCTGGAACTTGGTCGCCACCAGGGTCCGGATCGAGAATACGCGCAAGGCGTCATGCACCGACAGGGTGCCTTCGGCTGAGTTCTTGCGTCCGTTGAACGGGTAGGTGTCCGGACCACGCTGGCACTGGGCATTGATATTGATCCGACCGACCTGATTGGCGAAGGTGTCCACCAGGCGGCCGACCTGAGTCGAGTCGGTGCCGAAGAGGCTCAACTGCTGGCCGAAATCCGATTCCAGTACGTAGTCGACGACGGTTTCCAGGTCGCGGTAGGGCACGATGGGTACCACGGGGCCGAACTGTTCTTCCTGGTACACGCGCATCTGTGCATTCACCGGATACAGCACCGCCGGGTAGAAGAACGAGGCGCGGGTCTGGCCGCCACCGGCGTTGACCACCGCCGCGCCTTTGTCGAGGGCATCGGCGACCAGGCGATTGAGGTAGTCGATCTTGTTCGCTTCCGGCAACGGCGTCAGTGCCACGCCGTTGTCCCAGGGCATACCGGGGATCAGGCTGGACACTTTGCGATTGAACTTCTCGATAAAATTGTCGACCACGGCCTCGTGGACGAAGAGAATCTTCAGTGCGGTGCAACGCTGGCCGTTGAACGACAGCGAACCGGTGACACATTCGTTGACCGCGTTGTCCAGGTCCACCTCCGGCAGCACGATCCCGGGATTCTTCGCATCCAGGCCGAGGGCCGCGCGTAGACGGTGAGGCTTGGGATGCAGCTTTTTCAGGTCGCTGGCGGCTTTGTTGGTGCCGATAAAGGCGAAGATATCGATCTTGCCGCTGGCCATCAATGCGCTGACGGTTTCCCGGCCACTGCCGTAGATGACGTTGATCACCCCGGCTGGAAAGCTGTCGCGGAACGCTTCCAACAGCGGGCTAATCAGTAGCACACCGAGCTTGGCCGGCTTGAACACCACGGTGTTGCCCATGATCAACGCGGGGATCAGGGTGGTAAAAGTTTCGTTCAGCGGGTAGTTGTAAGGCCCCATGCACAAGGCTACGCCGATCGGCACGCGGCGGATCTGGCCGAGAGTATCCTGCTCCAGCTCGAAGCGGCTGGAGCGTCGGTCGAGTTCCTTGAGGGCGTTGATGGTGTCGACGATATAGTCACAGGTGCGGTCGAATTCCTTTTCGGAGTCCTTGAGGTTTTTACCGATTTCCCACATCAGCAACTTGACCACCGCCTCGCGCTGTTCGCGCATGCGTCGCAGGAACGCCTCGACATGCTGGATTCGCTCGGCCACGCGCATCGTCGGCCATGCGCCCTGACCGCGGTCATAGGCGCGGACCGCCGCGTCGAGGGCGGTGAGGGCGGTATCGGCGTCCAGCAGCGGTGTGCTACCGAGGATCACCTGCTCATCGCCATGAGCGGTGGCCAGGTAAACCGGGCTGCGCACCTGTGCCAACGGCCCATCCCAAGTGCGCAAGGTACCGTCGACCAGGTACTTGCGTTGCTCCAGTTGGTCTTCGAGTCGATATTTTTCCGGAATATCCGCAGCGGTGGGAAATAGTGAGTCGAGTAGCTTCTGATCAGTCATGAGGCGAACACCTGTCTGGTGGAAAAGAGGCTGAAACGCTTCAGCGATTCCCCTTGTTTTATCACGAAACAGCTTAGTCTCGTCCAGCGCAAACCACAGGTTGCCATACCTGCGGTGGAAACGCGTCGGTGCGGGCGGTGGCAGGCTTCAGCTTCTAGCAAGTGGACGCAAGTAAGGCGCCGCGCCCACCAGGCCGTCAGGACGATAGCGTCAGAAAGGCAGTTCCAGGTTCAGGCTTTGTGCCTTGGTCCGGCTTTTTTTCGCCGTGCCTGACTGGTTTGGCCGAGCGTTCGCCCACTGACAACCCTCCAACTCCAACAACAGTGCCTTGGCTCCCAGCCCGCCGGCAAACCCGGTCAGTTCGCCCGAGGCGCCGATTACCCTGTGACAGGGCGCCACAATGGAGATTGGATTCTTGCCGTTGGCCGCGCCCACTGCCCGCACGGCCTTGATACTGCCGATCTGCCGGGCGATTTCGCTGTAGGTCCGGGTCTCGCCGAACGGAATGGTCAGCAGGGCGTACCAGACCTTTTTTTGGAACTCGGTCCCGCTGAAGTCCAGCTCCAGTTCGAAGTGCTGGCGGGCTCCGGCGAAATACTCGGCCAGTTGGCGCGCGGTATGGACCAGGACCGGTTTTTCCGGATCGAGCGCCATGTCGCCCAGGCGTACCCGATTCGGCTTGTCGTCTTGACAGAGGATCGCGGCGAGCCGCTCGCCCCTGGCGACCAGTTTCAACTGGCCGACAGGCGAGGGCATGAGCAGGTAGGTGTAGTTCATGGCGGCGTGGGTGCCATGCCGAGAGGCTGTCGGGCATATTGCAACTGCGTGGCAATCACCGTGTTTTTCAGCAGATAGGCAATCGTCATTGGCCCGACACCGCCCGGCACCGGGGTAATCGCGCTGGCCACGGTACGGGCGCTGGCATAGTCGACATCGCCCACCAGGCGCGGCCCGCATGCGGTTTCAATCCGATTGATGCCGACATCGATCACCACCGCGCCGGCCTTGAGCCAACTGGCATCGATCAGATGCGGGCGACCGACAGCGGCGACCACGATATCCGCCAGACGGCACAGTGCCTTGGCGTCGACGCTGCGCGAGTGGACCACACTGACCGAGCAGTGAGCTTGCAGCAACAAGGTCGCCATTGGCTTGCCGACGATGTTCGAACGACCGATGACCACCGCATGCAGGCCCGCCAGGTCCCCGCAGGTTTCCTGCAACAGGCGCATGCAGCCACGGGGCGTGCAGGGTGTCAGCACTTCGGTGCCCTGGACCAGCCCACCGACGTTTTCACGGTGAAAGCCGTCGACGTCCTTGATGGGGTCGATGGCGTGAATCACCGCCTGTTCCTCAATATGCGCCGGCAGCGGCAGTTGCACGAGGATACCGTTCACCAGCGGGTCGGTATTCAGTTGGCCAATCAGCTTCAGCACTTCGGCTTGCGTTGTGGTTGCTGGCAGGCGGTGTTCGAGCGAGCGGATCCCGGCTTCTTCGGCTCGTATCAGTTTGTTGCGCACGTAGACATGACTGGCCGGATCGTCACCGACCAGCAACACTGCCAGGGCCGGGACAATGGCTTGCGGTGCCAGGGCCACGACATCCGCCCGGACTTCTTCTAGCACTCGGGCGGCAATGGCCTTGCCATCGATATCGCGGGCGAGGGGAAGGGAACTGCTCATTGAATACGTCACCATCGTCTGGATACACAAGAGAACGATCAGGGACTTGAAGGAGTGCTCAAGCCGCTGGGAAAGGGCAGGAATATAGCATTCGCGCTCTGGTGCCTAGTGTGACATAGGGCGGCCAATCAGGGGTGCGTTGTGGCTGATTGCGAACGAAGGCATAGGCGACAAAAAGGTTCCACTTTCCATGTGGCGGCGGATAAATTCCCAGAAACCAACCAGTTCCTGATTACCGTGTATAGGACATCCCCGCACCGTAACGGCAGGATCAACCAGCGCTGCTTTTCGCAGAAGTTTCCCTGTGGCGTGAAAGTTATCTCTCGATAAAATGTAATCCCGATGCTCGGCAATCTGTCTCTGGCAAGCACTGGCCTAAGCCATGTCTCAGGTCTGGATCGAAGGCATCAAACCGTGTCAGGGCAGTTGAACGCCTGGTTGGCCCGCAATCAGGGCGCGGTTGCTTCGGCCTCCGTCGTCGCCGGGCGGCCCCTTTGTCGTTCCGCTACCGCCCGTAGGGTCTTGAGGCTGACCATCGGCGTATCGATCACGAATTGGTTAGCCAGCCAGGATGGAATGTCCCCCGCCGGCTCGGCCTGCAACTGGTAGGTCACATGGGTTTCACCGTCGCTGCTGGGCTGCATCTTCCACACGCCGCTCAACTGGCGCACGCGGATCAGCCCCGGCACGGTGGGGGTGTAGTCGGGCGCTGCGTCGAGATGGCGGACCAGGCTGCCGTCGTCGTTGCGCTCGGTGCGCACGTGCAGCACCATGTCTCGAGGTGTGACCGGCCAGGGCAGTTCGGTGGTCAGGTAAACCCAGGTATCGTCGCCGTCGTTCTTCAGCAGGCGCATATCGGCGCAGGCATACAGCCACTTGCAGGCGACCCTGAGATTTTCCTGCAAATCACTGAGGGTGGCGACATCGGCCTTGATATCAACCTCGCCGCGAAAACTTTGATAGTGCGAGTCGGGCACGTTGCCGAGGAAAACCTGGATCCCGTCTTCCTCATGGGCCAACTGCCAATCCTCGGACGCCGCCACGGCGGGGATGCTCAGGCAGCCCGCCGCCAGGGCAATCGCAGATAACAAGCTGTTCATTCGAGTCTCCAGGGCCGCATGAGGGAATGTCCGCGCCTACCGAGCAATAACACGCCAGTGGCCTGTACGGTTAGTACGTTAGCTCAAGTTCGGATGCTCCAGGCTGTGACCCGGAGGCAGTCTGGACATTTCCCGGTAACAGCCAGGCGGCATCGAGGCTCCATTAATGGCATCATGGGCAACTATCCGGCTGCACGGCCATGTGCGGTTGTTTTTCGAATCTGGAGAGTTGATTAATGGGTGTGCAGCAAACCGTCACCGTGATCCCGGTGCGTGCGTCCTTGACCGGCAAGGTGACACCGCCGGGCTCCAAGTCCATCACCAACCGTGCGCTGTTGCTGGCGGCCCTGGCCCAGGGCACCAGCCGTCTCTCGGGCGCCTTGAAAAGCGATGACACGCGTCATATGTCCAATGCCCTGCGGCAAATGGGCGTAAGCATCAGCGAGCCGGACGATACGACCTTCGTGGTGACCGGCAGTGGCCAGTTGCAGGTGCCCGAGCAGCCCTTGTTCCTCGGCAACGCCGGCACGGCGGTGCGTTTCCTCACGGCTGCCGTGAGCACGGTCAAAGGTACGGTGGTGCTGGACGGCGACCACTATATGCAGAAACGCCCGATTGGCCCGTTGCTCGACGCCCTGCGTCGTGGCGGTCTGGATGTCGAGAGCGTCACCGGTTGCCCGCCGGTGATTGTGCGCGGCAGCGGTCGGGTCGCGGCGCGCCGGTTCGAGATCGACGGTGGCCTGTCGAGCCAGTATGTTTCGGCTTTGCTGATGCTGGCAGCCTGTGGCGAGGAACCGGTGGAGGTCGCACTGACCGGCAAGGACATCGGCGCTCGCGGTTATGTCGACCTGACCATCGCCTGCATGCGTGCTTTCGGCGCTCAGGTGGAAGTCCTCGACGAGACCCTGTGGCGTGTTTCGGCCAGCGGCTACCGTGCCTGTGACTATCGGATCGAACCGGACGCCTCGGCGGCCACCTACCTGTGGGCCGCCGAGGCGCTAACTGCGGGGCGTATCGACCTGGGCGTGGCGGGCGAGGACTTCACCCAACCGGATGCCAGGGCACTGGAGGTGATCCGGCAGTTCCCGAACATGCCAGCGGTGATCAACGGCTCGCAGATGCAAGACGCGATTCCGACCCTGGCGGTGCTGGCGGCGTTCAACCGTACACCGGTCCGTTTTGTCGAGCTGGCGAACCTGCGGGTCAAGGAGTGCGATCGGGTCCAGGCGCTGTTCGCCGGCTTGAACGAAATCCGTTCCGGGTTGGCGGCGGTGGAGGGCGACGATTTGTTGGTGGCCTCCGATCCGGCACTGGCCGGCAGCCACTGCGATGCGCTGATCGATACCCACTCCGATCATCGGATCGCCATGTGCTTTGCCCTGGCAGGCCTGAAAGTTGCCGGTATCCGTATCCAGGACCCGGACTGTGTCGCCAAGACCTACCCGGATTACTGGAAAGCCCTGGCGTCGCTGGGTGTGCAATACGCTTCGTAACGCAAGAGCAAGCTGGTGCATAGGGCACGTCTTCGGCGCTGATTACCAAGTCTTTCATGTTTTGCCTACACTGGGTATTCAACGCCCGGACGGTCCGAGCGTTCTGATGCGAGGTGCGTATGGATACCCAGCCTGCTTCCCTGGTCGAGCCGTTTGCGTGGCGACCCTTCAGTGCCATGCCGTGGCGCGAAGTGCCCGTGCAGCGAGAGGATGACGTCGCCGAAGACGCCACCGACGATGAACCCTCCGCGCAAACCTGGAAGCATCCCGACGATGGCAAGGAGATGCCGGAGCGCGACAGGGAAATACCGTTGAAACCCTGATTTTTGCTGGCTTGGCTGCCGTTCGCCTGCTTGCGGGAACGGCGTTTTCGGGCACCTCCGAGGGGTGCTCCGAAGGCTTTCGCCCTTGCCTATGGTTGGTAGAGGGATCATGCTCGCCGTCGCCGTTCAACTCCCTTTTTCAGGTAAAAACTCCATGAATCATGAAATTCGTGTCGTTGCAGTTCTTCAAGCTCATCCGGGCAAGGCTGTCGAGCTTGAGGCTGTGCTGAAGGCTGCCGTGGTACCCTCGCGGGCCGAACCCGGCTGTCGCGAATACATTCTGCATGTTGACCAAAGCAACCCCGAGCGCTTTGTATTCGTCGAGCGTTGGATCAACATGGCGGCAATCGAAAAGCACCGCAATACCGAGCACTTCCAGGTGATGAGCGCAGCGGCGGCCGATCTGCTGTTGAGCCGGCAAGTTTTGCTGATGGATGAGGTCCCCGGTCAGTAACGGTTGAGTGCGGGGAGGACTCCATGCCTTCCCGTGGTTTCAGAACCGTAAGGTGGCACCGGTAGTGAGCCAGCGATCGCGATTACCGTTCAGGTAGTGGCCGACCACCAGATCGATATCGAGCTTTTCACCGATATGCAGGCGTGGGCCGGTCTGCCAACCCTGGTCGCCATGCTGACGGCCAAAACGCTCGGCCACCAGTGTCAGTGCATGCGCCACGTCATATTCCACTCCGGTCCCCCAGGTAAGGGCCCGATGCTGTCGGCCATCGTCGTAGGCCTGGGCCCAGCCGCCGCTGACGGTCAAGTGCAGCGGATCGATAGGCTGGTATGTCAGTGGCACGCTCAGTTCGACGCCGTCCAAAGAGTGCCGGCGGGCGGTGGCGAAGTGCAGCGCTGTCGACAGCGCGGCTTCCAGGCCAAGGTCAGCTCGACTGAGTAGGGAGACCTTGAGGTGTGGGCTGAGCAGCGTCTGATGCTGGCCGTCATCGCGACTGCGATTGATATCGGCGCCAAACTGCAGCGAGGGCAGGCTGTTGGGAGTGCAGTCCTGGGACAGCGCGGTTTCCCCGCTCGAAGCATTATGGCGGCTGCTCTTATACCAGGTATCGATATTGCATTCGCCGGGGTCGTTGAGACTTCCATCGTCGACGATATAGGAGCCGCCCGCTGCTTGCGCCCTGGAGTCGATCGACAGCAGCGCGAAGGTGCCGAGGGTAGCGCCGACGAGCAGCACGGCGCGCAGCGGGGTCTGGTAGGCGCAGGTATATGAGCCAGTGCAGAGTGGCCGCCCAGTCGGCGTGTCGCAGCGAGCAGTATTCTTTCTCATGAAGGCTCCTTCAATCGTCGATGGGCAACCCGCAGGCGTCTATAGCCAGATGAATGTTGCGGGCGGGGTGATTTTTCCAGCGGCCGATCAGTTTTCGCCTGGCTCGAAGGGGCCTTCGATTCAGGTCAGTATCGCCACAGCCTTGATCTGCGCCCACAGTTGTTGGCCGACCGCCAGTTGCAGTTGATCCCGCGAAAAACCAGTGATCCGTGCCAGCAGCGCAGTGCCGCCGGCCTCCAATCGGAGCAGCACGTGGGCGCTGTTGTCCGCAGGAATTTCGCCGGTCACCGTCACCGGCAGCCGATTGAGAATACTACTGGGTTCTTCCGCCTGTCGGCTGAGACTGACATCCCGTGCCTGGACCTTGAAGCGCAAGTGCTTACCGACGGCCAAAGGGGGGTGGGCGACCCGCACGGTCAGTAGGCTGCCGGGCAATTGCAGGGTGACCAGTTGGTAATGCGCGTCATAGGCACTGACCTGGCCTTCGATCACTACACCGGCGTCATCGCCGAGGGCCAGGGGCAGGTCGAGCCGCGCCAGGGTTTCGCCGATGGGGCCGCTGGCCAGCGCCTTACCGTCGCCGAGCAGGACGATATGGTCGGCCAGGCGCGCCACTTCCTCTTGGGAGTGGCTGACATAGAGCACCGGAATATCCAGTTCGGCATGCAGGCGTTCGAGGTACGGCAGGATCTCGCCTTTGCGTTTGTTGTCGAGTGCTGCGAGGGGTTCGTCCAGCAGCAGCAGTTGCGGACTGGTGAGCAGCGCCCGAGCGATGCCGACACGTTGGCGTTCGCCGCCGGACAGGTGCTGCGGATGGCGCTCCAGCAAGTGGGTGATGCCCAGCAATTCGCTGGCATGGACCATGTCTACTTGCCGTTGGGCGCGGGGAATGCGGCGCAGGCCGAAGTCCAGATTTGCCCGCACCGAAAGGTGCGGGAACAGGCTGGCTTCCTGGAACACGTAACCCAGCGCGCGCTTGTGCGGCGAGACGAAGTGCTGGCGACGGCTGTCCTGCCAGACTTCATCGTTGACCCGGATAAACCCCTGGGCGGCTTTTTCCAGGCCGGCGATGCAGCGCAGACAAGTGGTCTTGCCGGAGCCGGAGTCACCGTACAGCGCAGTCACGCCACGGCCAGGCAGGTCCAGGTCGAGGTCCAGAGCAAAGCCAGGGTAGTTCAGTTGCAAACTGACCTGTATCGAGGGTGCCATGGTTCAGCTCCAGCCAGGCTTGGTCTTGCGGCTCGAATACAACGCCAGCAACACGATAAAGGAAAACATCAGCATGGCGCCGGCCAGCCAATGGGCCTGGACATACTCCATGGCTTCGACGTGATCATAGATCTGCACCGAGACCACACGGGTCTTCTGTGGGATATTGCCACCGATCATCAACACCACGCCGAACTCGCCGACGGTGTGGGCGAAACCGAGGATCGCGGCGGTAATAAAGCCCGGTCGGGCCAGGGGCAGGACCACGCTGAAGAAGGTGTCCCAGGGATTGGCGCGCAAGGTCGCGGCGACTTCCAGCGGGCGGGTGCCGATGGCACTGAAGGCGTTTTGCAGTGGCTGCACCACAAAGGGCATCGAGTAGATCACCGAGCCGATCACCAGTCCGGTGAAACTGAAGGTCAGGGTGCCCAGCCCCAGGGATTGGGTGAGCTGGCCGATAAATCCCTGTGGCCCAAAGGCCAGCAGCAGGTAGAAGCCGATCACCGTCGGTGGCAGCACCAGTGGCAGGGCCACCACCGCACCGATTGGCCCGCGCAACCAGGAACGGGTATGAGCCAGCCATAACGCAATCGGCGTACCGATCACTAGCAGGATCGCCGTGGTTAGCGAGGCCAGTTTCAGGGTCAGCCAGATCGCGGCGAAGTCGGCACTCGTCAGCGGCATTTAGAGCTGGTAACCGTAGGACTTGATGATGGCTGCGGCTTTCGGACCTTTCAGGTAGTCGACCAGCGCCTTGGCGGCGGGGTTGTCCTTGCCCTTGGTCAGGATCACCGCGTCCTGCTTGATGGCCTCATGCATATCGGCCGGGACGATCCACGCCGAACCGTGGGTGATTTTGCCGTCCTTGTAGATCTGCGACAGGGCGACAAAGCCCAACTCGGCGTTGCCGGTGGAAATGAACTGATAGGCCTGGGTGATGTTCTGGCCGGTGACCAGCTTGTCCTTGACCTGCTCGATCAGGCCCAGCTTGGCCAGGACTTGGATCGCGGCCAGGCCGTAAGGCGCGGTTTTCGGATCGGCGATGGACAGGTGCTGGTAGGCGCTGTCATGGAGCGCCTGGCCCTTGGCATCGACGTAGCCGTCCTTGGCCGACCACAGGGCCAGGGTGCCGACGGCATAGGTGAAGCGCGAGCCGGCTACGATTTGGCCCTCTTTTTCCAGCTTGGCCGGGGTGCTGTCGTCGGCGGCGAGGAATACGTCGAACGGCGCGCCGTTCTTGATCTGGGCGTAGAACTGGCCGGTGGCGCCATAGGCCGCCACCAGCGTGTGACCGGTGTCTTTCTCGAAGTCGGCGGCAATTGCCTGGATCGGTGCGGTGAAGTTGGCGGCGACAGCCACCTGGACTTCGGCGGCCTGGACCGATGCAAAGACGAATAGGCCGAACAGGCAAGTTGGAGCAAAACGCGAGGCACGAGTGAGCATGAAGCGGCTCCGTTCAAACGTCGGGGACAGGCACAGGCGCCGCTTGTGATAGGAAGTGTGCGGCGCTCAGAGGAGTGAATCGCTATATATCGAAATATATAGCGATTTTATCCCGGTGGCGAGCGAGCGTTCCGACAAACCGGCTCGCCACAGACCCGCGTTTGGTCTCCCGTTGTCAGCGTCCGGTCAGTTTTGCCAATGCCTGTTTCGCCAGTTGCCTGGTCAGTGCCTCGGCCGGCAATTCCACTCCGAGGCGCAAGGCCTGACCCGACCATAGGCTGCTGAAGTCCGCTTCGCCCTTGGCTCGCAACGGCAACAGCGCCCCACCGGCTAGGGGGAACGCCGGGGCCATGTCGCTGATCGGCCCCAGGTCGCGCATCAGCCGGTTCATGATTCCACGCGCTGGCCGACCAGTGAACAGGTTGGTCAGGGCTGTCTCGCTGTCCTTCGCGGTGCGCAGGGCTTGGCGATGGAAGGCTGAAACCCTGGCTTGCGGAGTGAACAGATAAGCCGTACCCAGTTGGACCGCCGAGGCCCCGAGCATGAAGGCCGCCGCGATACCACGGGCGTCGCCGATGCCGCCAGCAGCAATCACCGGCACCTTCACCGCATCGACAATCTGTGGCACCAGGGCGATGGTGCCGACTTGGGTAGTGAGGTCGTGGCTCAGGAAGAGGCCGCGATGACCGCCAGCTTCATTGCCCATGGCGATGATCGCGTGACAGCCGTGCTCTTCCAGCCAGCGCGCCTCATCCACGGTAGTGGCGCAACCGACAATTGTCGCTCCGCTGGCTTTCACCCGGTCGAGCAGGGCTTCGGGAGGCAGACCGAAGTGGAAGCTGACGATCTCCGGACGCAGTTCTTCCACCAGTTGGCAACTGGTTTCATCGAAGGGGGCACGGCTGGAAATGGGTGTCGGTGCGTTGAAATCCAGGTCCAGTTCGCGGTAGTAGGGCGCCAGGCACTCCTTCCAGCGTTTTTCACGTTGCGGGTCGACGGCTGGCGGCTGATGACAGAAGAAATTAATGTTCAGCGGCGTCTGGATCGCTGCGCGAAATGCCTGAACTTCCTGGCGAATCTGTTCCGGGGTGAGCATCGCACAAGGCAATGACGCGAGGCCGCCGGCCTGGGCGACGCCCTGCATCAGCGCCGCCGTGGTGGCACCGGCCATTGGCGCCTGGATGATCGGTAGCTGGATGCCGAACAGCTCTAAAATGCGGGTGTCAGGCCAGGTGCTCATGCGACTTTGCTCCGAGGCAGATAACAGGATAACGACGAGACAGGGCTGGTTTGTATCAGCAATGATGCAGGCCTGGCCAGTCATCATCTGTTCGAGTAGGCAAAAAGAGTGATTTGTGGTGACGCTCAGGGCGGAATCTAGCTTGGGGAAACGCTGATTTATTCTGTTTTTCGCCCACGAAACGCCCTACAGACCTCGATCTAGTTGCGGTGCTCAGCTGGTTATTTCGGATAAACCAGCACTTCTCTAGGAGGTGGACCAGCTGTCCGCAAGGTGAAATTGATGCGCTCGGCTCCCAACCGTGGATGGTGGCCGTCCTTGATCGGCAGCACGCCATGATAGCGTAGCCGGTCGACACCGCCCCAGACCACCACATCGCCGTGGAACAGCGGAACGCGCAAGGTTTTGTCGTTGCGCTCATGGCCGCCGAACAGGAACATCGCCGGCAAACCCAGTGATACGGACACCACCGGAGCGTTAAAGTCCTGCTCGTTGCGGTCCTGGTGCAGGGACATCTTCGCCCCTGGTACATAGCGATTGATCAGGCAGGCATCGGGAGTGAAATGTTCAAAGCCCGCTGCCTGCGCGGCATCGACCGCCAGATGCCGGAACACCTCGGGCATGGCCGGCCAGGGCCGCCCGCTTTGCGGGTCGACGGCGCTGTAGCGGTAGCCGCTGCGGTCGGTGGTCCAGCCCAGGGCGCCGCAACTGCTCAAGCCGACGGACAGGGTGAAGCCACCTGGAGTGACCATCTGCCGGAACGGCGCCTGGCGTAGCACGTTTTGCAAGGCCGGGAGCAGGCGCTCGACCCAGGGCAGGGCAAAACCGCGCAACACCCACGACTGCTCACCGATCCGCTCGTTGCGCTCGGGTTGCTGTAGATCGTCGGCGGCAAACAGATCAAGGGTCATGGGCTGTCTCGTCAGGCCCTTCGTGTGCTTGCTTATAGGGCCTTACTGACTTTCATAACGACGATGACATCGTCACCTTCGCCATAAATTGCTTCCAGCGCGGCGCGGGCTTCGGCTTCAGTGCCGTTTTCCAGTTGGGCGAAATCGAAGCGGCGTTCACCGTTGAGGGTGTATTTGATGACATATTGGGTGGTCACGGTCATTCCAGTAACAAGAGAAGGTGGCTGTGTACGCTCAATTAACGCAGTTTCGAGCTGGAACGGCGAATAATGCGGATCGAATGCGTCAGGTTCGGCTTGCGGGTGACGCTGAGGGCGCGCTTGGTGACGACTGTGTCCAAGGTGATGTTCCAGAACCCGGTGCTCGGCACGGTGATCTTGGCCGGGAAGGTGTCGAAGGCCCCGCCGTGGTAAGTGTGACGGCCACCATTCTTGAAGCTGCGAAAGTTGGCATCATTCATCAGGCGGATGTTGCAGGTCTGGGAGCATTCGATCACGACAATGTCGTCTTCGTTGAGGTGCTCGCGCTGGTGGATGAATTTCATGGGCGCCTCCAGAAGGCTTTTTTCTACAAAATCAAAAAGATAACATGTGGTGTAGCGGGGCTTGCGGCTACGATGGAGGTATTCTCCGGACAGGCTGACAAGTTTGACGGATTACACTGTCTTGTTGCCATAGAAGTTGGATTTAATTCAGTTGCGAGGGAGAAAAATTCCATGAGTGCTGTCGGAGCGTCTTTATCGGAGGGTTTTTCATGAAGTGGGGCGTTTGGGGCGTTTTCTTGGCATTGAGTGGTTGTGCGAGTGTGCAGGAGATCCAGCAGACACCTGCGACGCTGAACGTGATTTCGGGCAAGAAGCCCGATGAATATGCCCAATGCGTGGACACGATCCTGACCAAGAGCCGTGGCCCTTCGTTGCTGACGCCACACAAGAGCGGGATCAAGATGGTCGTGCGTGACCGGCTGTCTACCTCGCCGGCCGCGCTGCTGGATATCGATGAGCGCGCCAACGGCAGCAGCATCAAGCTCTACGAGAGTATGTCGAACTTCCCGTTGCGCTCCAGCGCGGTGCTCGATGCGGCTACCCGCTGCATTTCCGGTCAACCCTGAGGCCGGCCTTCGTCACTTGCAGACCACCACCACCGTGCGGCTCTTGAAGTTGCCGACATCCACGCCCAGAGTCTTGTCGCTTTCGGCGGGCTGCGGTGTTCCGTCTGTGCCGACGAGGGTGTAGCCGGTCCCTGCACACGAAGCGTCGGCCTTCTCGTAGCATTGGGCCCAGGACATGGCCTGGCCCGAACAGTCGATCTCCAGGCCTTGCCGACCGTTGTCCAGGTAGGTCTTGGATGCGGTGGCGCATCCGCCCAGCGCCAGTACCGCAATCAATGCCAGAAGCCGTTTCATAGGATTCAGCCTTCAGTTGCCACGACGCGTGGCGGTGGGGGCTGGGGTGTCCTGGAAAACCGTCGCCACTTCAATAGCCAGTGCCTCGGTCGAGAACGGCCCGGCAATGTTCTCGCCATCGACACTGGCAACCCACCATTGGCCGTCTTTTGCTGGGTTGATCAGGTAACCGTTCACTTTTTTTGCTGTCGACATTGATCTGTCTCATTGGGAGGGATGGAGGGGCCGCAATCATAGCTTAGGCGCAAGCTGGTATTGGCAGCTACACTTGTTGCCTTGGCGCGCGTGGAAGTGTTCCTTGGGTGCCGTACTATTTGCCAGGCTTCTGGAACTATCCGCGCCAGTTTTTTTCTATGTGGGCGTCAGTCTGCTGTCGGCGAGGCATTGTAAGGTGAGCGCCGCCTGATTAGACTGCGCCGAAACTCGGACACACCGCCCTTCTTAAGGACTTATATGATCAAGAAATGCTTGTTCCCAGCAGCCGGTTACGGTACTCGCTTCCTGCCAGCGACTAAAGCCATGCCTAAAGAAATGCTGCCGGTGGTGAACAAGCCACTGATCCAGTACGGCGTCGAGGAAGCGCTGAATGCGGGCTTGAACGAGATTTCGATCGTCACGGGTCGTGGCAAGCGCGCACTGGAAGATCACTTCGACATCAGCTACGAGTTGGAAAATCAGATCAAGGGCACCGACAAGGAAAAATACCTGGTCGGTATCCGTCGCTTGTTGGACGAATGTTCGTTCTCCTACACCCGCCAGACCGAAATGAAGGGCCTGGGGCATGCGATCCTGACTGGCCGTCCGCTGATCGGCGACGAGCCGTTCGCCGTGGTCCTGGCGGACGATCTGTGCGTCAACCTCGAAGGTGACGGCGTGCTCAAGCAGATGGTCAAGCTGTACAAGCAGTACCGCTGCACCATTGTCGCGATCATGGAAGTCGATCCGCAGGAAACCAGCAAATACGGGGTGATCGCCGGCGACTTGATCGGTGACGACCTGTACCGTGTACGCAATATGGTCGAGAAGCCAAAGCCGGAAGATGCACCCTCGAATCTGGCGATCATCGGTCGCTATATCATGACCCCGGACATCTTCAACCTGATCGAGCAGACCGAGCCTGGCAAAGGTGGCGAAATCCAGATCACCGACGCCCTGATGAAACAGGCTCAGGACGGTTGTGTGATTGCCTACAAGTTCAAGGGTAAGCGTTTCGACTGTGGTGGCGCCGAAGGCTATATCGAGGCAACCAACTTCTGCTTCGAGCACTTCTACAAGGCCGGCAAGGCTTATTAAGCCAGAGCAGCCTCCAGTAGAAATCAAAAGCCATCCGCGGGGTGGCTTTTTTTTGGGACGTCCTAATGGCCTGTACGGTGAGTGGGGCTGACCAAAAAAGGCTACAGCGGTTATGCTGTGTGTCTGCCGAGGAGATGGAAATGGCCTACGATTTTGATCTGTTTGTAATTGGCGCCGGTTCCGGCGGTGTACGTGCGGCGCGGTTTGCCGCTGGTTTCGGGGCCAAGGTGGCGGTGGTCGAGAGCCGCTACCTGGGAGGGACTTGCGTCAACGTTGGCTGCGTGCCGAAAAAGTTGCTGGTGTACGGCTCGCACTTTGCCGAGGACTTCGAGCAAGCGCGAAGCTTCGGCTGGTCGCCGGGTGAGGCGAATTTCGACTGGGCGACCCTGATCGCCAACAAGGACAAGGAAATCAATCGCCTCAACGGCATCTATCGCAACCTACTGGTCAACAGCGGCGTTACCTTGCTCGAAGGCCATGGCAAGCTGGTGGACCCGCATCAAGTCGAGGTCAACGGCCAGCGTTACAGTGCCAGGCATATCCTGATCGCCACCGGCGGCTGGCCGCAGATTCCGGAAATTGCCGGGCATGAGCATGCCATCAGTTCCAATGAGGCGTTTTTCCTCAAGGAGCTGCCCAAGCGCATCCTGGTGGTCGGCGGTGGTTATATCGCCGTCGAGTTCGCCGGCATTTTCAACGGTCTGGGCGCCGACACCCAACTGCTGTATCGCGGCGACCTGTTCTTGCGCGGCTTCGATGGTGCGGTGCGCAAGCACTTGGCCGAAGAACTCGGCAAGCGCGGCCTGGGCCTACAGTTCAACGCCGATATCGAACGTATCGACAAGTTGGCCGACGCCAGCCTGAAAGCCACCCTCAAGGATGGCCGCGAGCTGGAAGCGGACTGCATCTTCTATGCGACTGGTCGACGTCCGATGTTGGACAACCTGGGCCTGGAAAACACCGGGGTGAAGCTGGACAAACACGGCTTTATCCAGGTCGACGACCTGTACCAGACCAGCGAGCCGTCGATCCTGGCCTTGGGCGATGTGATCGGTCGCGTGCAACTGACGCCGGTCGCCCTGGCCGAAGGCATGGCGGTGGCCCGGCGCCTGTTCAAGCCCGAACAGTATCGTGCGGTCGACTACAACATGATTCCGACCGCCGTGTTCAGCCAACCGAATATCGGTACGGTGGGCCTGAGCGAAGAGCAGGCGCGGGAGCAGGGCTATAAGGTACAGATCTTCGAAAGCCGCTTTCGGCCGATGAAACTGACCCTGGGCGAGAGTCAGGAACGCACCTTGATGAAGCTGGTGGTGGATGCTCGCACCGACAAGGTCTTGGGTTGCCATATGGTCGGTCCCGAGGCGGGTGAAATCATCCAAGGCCTGGCGGTCGCCCTGAAGGCCGGTGCCACCAAGCAGCACTTCGATGAAACCATCGGTGTCCATCCGACGACGGCGGAAGAGTTTGTCACCCTGCGCACGCCCGTCGCCAACTGATCATGTCCTTGGCGGTGGCGCCCGCTCGCCGTGAGCGAGAGGGCTCATGGCTGTAGGCGCAGGCCGGCGCGGATACCGTTGACGGTTGGTTCGAGCGCCTTGTAGCCGTCCGCCGAGCCGGCGTACAGCAGGGAATAGGCCTTGCCGTCATGGGCAGCGGCCACGAGGGTCTGGGTCATCACGTGACCGCCGTTCTGGGTGATGGTGCAGGTGGTTTCCACCGCCGCCAAACCGCCCAGGCTGCTCTCGTGAATGCGATTACACACGCTCATGAAACCGCGCTCGACGAAATTCTTCTGCACGGCCTTGCGCATTTCCAGCAATACACCGGGAAGGTTGACCTCGTGACCGGGATTGAGAACCGATTGAGTCAGTTCCATGACCATCATCGGATCGCCGTTGGGGGCGTTCTTCACCGCACGCTGGCGCAGCCCGCCGATGACCTCGCCCGCCGCATTTTGAACCGGCGGTAGCGTCTGTACTTCCCAGTCGCCGGGCCAACTGACCATCAACTCGTCAGCCAGGGCCGACGAGCCGCCAAGCAGCAGGAGGAGGGTGATGAAGCAGGCGTGGCGTTGCACAGGAATCATGGACAGGCACTGACAAGGAAGATTGAGATCAATCGTTACAGTTTATCAATAGATGAGGCCGATTTCTTTGCATCTTTGCTCAAGGTCGTTGCAGGGTCAGCGGCGCTGAATGTTGGGTTCTGACAAAAATTGGCGTTATCAACCTTCGCTGTTTTTAGCTACATCGTTATGTTGAGCCAAAACGACGACTCACTATGGTGCAGTGGCGTAGAGAAATCCCCAGAAACACTGGCACAATCGACCGTTGCTCAGCTAACCCTTTGCTTCTTAAGCTTAATCCCGGACAATCGCGCCCCTCTTATGGCCGGGGCACTGCCTGTGACGCGTTTTTTCTGCTCCGGTCGCGTGGTAATGACCGGCTAACGGAGATTCGACCGGATGAATGACCAGGCCAACAACGCCGACGAACGCTATGAATCGGCATCCGCTTCACTGAGCAACGGGAGCCGCCACGACACCACTTGGATGCTGGGCCTGTTCGGCACGGCGGTCGGTGCCGGGACCCTGTTTCTGCCGATCAACGCGGGGTTGGGTGGCTTCTGGCCGCTGTTGATCCTGGCGCTGCTGGCGTTCCCCATGACCTTCTACGCCCACCGTGGCTTGACCCGCTTCGTGCTCTCCGGGCGCGACGGCGCGGACATCACCGAAGTGGTGGAAGAGCATTTCGGCTTGACGGCCGGGGCGTTGATCACCTTGCTGTATTTCTTCGCGATCTTCCCGATCCTGTTGATCTACAGCGTCGCCCTGACCAACACCGTGGGCAGTTTCCTCGAACACCAGTTGCAGATCACGCCGCCGCCGCGAGCCATTCTGTCCCTGGTGTTGATCCTCGGCCTGCTGGCGGTGGTGCGTTGCGGCGAGCAGGTGATCGTCAAGGCCATGAGTATGATGGTTTACCCGTTCATAATTGCCTTGCTGTTTCTCGCAGTGTTTCTGATTCCCCACTGGAATGGCGGCATTCTCGCCACTGCCGACAGCTTGCCGCAACCCTCGGCGTTGTTGCACGCGCTGTGGCTGGCGATTCCGGTGATGGTGTTTTCGTTCAACCATTCGCCGATCATTTCCGCCTTTGCGGTTGACCAGAAGCGTCGTTATGGCGTGCATGCCCAAGCGCGCAGCAGCCTGATCCTGGCCCGGGCTCACGGCCTGATGGTGGTGATGGTGCTGTTCTTCGTATTCAGCTGCGTGCTGACCCTGTCGCCGGCGCAATTAGCTGAGGCCAAGGCGCAGAACCTGTCGATCCTGTCCTATCTTGCCAACCACTTCAGCAACCCGACCATTACCTTTGCCGCGCCGCTGATTGCCTTTGTGGCCATCGCCAAATCATTCCTGGGGCACTATATCGGCGCCAGCGAAGGCCTCAAGGGGCTGGTGGCCAAGAGTGGCCGCAAGCCGGGGGCCAAGGCCCTGGACCGCATGACGGCCGCGTTCATGCTGCTGATCTGCTGGCTGGTGGCAACCCTGAACCCGAGCATCCTTGGCATGATCGAGACCCTCGGTGGGCCGATTATCGCGGCGCTGTTGTTCCTTATGCCGATGTATGCAATCCGTCGGGTGCCCGCCATGCGTCAGTACTCCGGGCAGATCTCCAATGTGTTCGTGACACTGGTGGGCCTGGTGGCGATTTCTGCGTTGATTTACTCGCTGTCGACCTGACGGCGAACGGCCCGGTTGCCGCTCGATATGGCCACTGCCATTAGACCTTGGACGACTGACAATTTTATCAAATGTTACTGTTTTGTAAGGGGTATTAATAATTTATTTAACACAATGGGTGCTGAGTCGTGATTAGAGTCAGGGGTGAAGGAGAACCCATTCTTACAAGGTATAGGACATCAGCATGAAATTGATCTGCGTGGTACTGGCTTTTTTATTGGTATCGCTGGGGGGTGGTGTCTGGGCGGACCAGCAATCTTCCAGAAAGGACAAGCAACGCGGGCAGGCCGGTGAGTTCGACTATTACCTGCTGGCATTGTCCTGGTCGCCGACATTCTGCCTGACCCATGCCGGCAGCGCACAATGCACCGGCAAGGGCTACGGCTTTGTGCTTCACGGCCTTTGGCCGCAATACGCACAGGGCGGTTGGCCGCAGAATTGCGCGCCGTTGACTCCCTTGTCGGTCGAGCAGCGTCAACAGGGCCTGACGCTGTTTCCGACGGCCCAGCTGATGAAGCATGAGTGGAAAAAACACGGCACCTGCAGCGGCCTGGGCGCCAGCGCTTATCTGGACACCACCGATCGGGCATTGGGCAAGGTACGGATTCCCGATGCATTGCAACCCTCCACGCAGGTGCGGGAGTTCTCCGCCGAGGAAATCGCCCAGTTGTTCCGGCAGAGCAATCCAGGCATGCCGAACGATGGGGTGTCGGTGAGTTGTAGCGGCCCGCAACTGTCGGAGGTGAGGGTGTGCCTGCATCGGGACTTGGAATACGCATCCTGCGGCAAGGGCGTGAACAGCCAATGCCGGACCGGCAAGGTGCGATTGCCTCCGGTTCGTTGAGCCAGACACAGGTCTGTTTGAAGATGACCCCGAGCGGCCGGGCGCCGGGCAAGGAGCAGGTGTAATGGACATTTGCGTGGTGGGCGCGGGTATTGTCGGTTTGAGCAGCGCCTGGTTCCTGCACCGGGCCGGGCATCGGATCACGGTTGTCGAGCAGGCGTCCGGTCCCGGCATGGGCGCCGTGGCCGGCAACGGCGCGCAGTTGAGCTACAGCTACGTGCAGCCGCTGGCCGACCCGTCATTGTTGGCGGGTATCCCGAAACTGCTGCTCGACCGTAGCGGCCCTTTGCGCTTCACCCCGCAATGGAGCCCGCAGCAATGGCGCTGGTGCATGGAGTTCCTGGCGGCCTGCCGGACCTCGGTATCCCGCCAGACCACCGTGGAGCTACTGGCGCTGGCAGCCGAGAGTCGACACGCTCTGGAGGCGTTCATGCAGGAGCAGCACCTCGATTGCGATTTTACCCGTACCGGAAAACTGGTGCTGTACCCAGATGCTGAGAGCCTGGACAAGGCGCAGCGTCAACTGCGCTTTCAGGCCGGCCTGGGATCGCATCAGCAATCCATCAGCGCCGGCGAAGCGGTGGCGATAGAGCCCGCGCTGGCCGGCTACCGGTCGGCGTTCCACGGCGCGATTCATACCGACAACGAGTGTGTGGTGGATGGTCTCAAGCTGTGTCGCGAAATGGCTCGGATCATGGCCGATGAAGGCGTGCGATTTTTGTTCGGGCACAAGGTCGAGGGCTTCCAACGCCAGGGCCAGCGGATCGACGCATTGAACCTGCGGCATGCCCGTGACGGGGTTCAGGTGCTGCACTGCGAGGCCGTGGTGCTGGCGGCGGGGGCTCATAGCACCGGCTTGCTGGCGCAACTGGGCAGCCACCTACCGGTGTATCCACTCAAGGGCTACAGCATTACTTTGCCGATTACCGAGCACAGCCGGGCACCGTTGGTGAGTATCACCGACATACGCCGCAAGACCGTGTTCGCCCGTATCGGCGAGCGCCTGCGGGTTGCGGGGATGGTGGAGTTGTGTGGGATGGATGCATCGATTCCGGCTGCGCGCATCGAGCAACTGCGAGCGTCGACCGAGGCACTGTTCGGAACCGGCTGGAACACCGCGGATTGTCAGCCCTGGAGTGGCTGGCGGCCGGCCACGCCCACCGGTCGGCCTGTGCTTGAATGCCCTGCGGGCGGTAATCTGTACCTCAATACCGGCCATGGCGCACTGGGCATGACCTTGGCCTTCGGCAGTGCGCGGCGACTGGTTCGACTGGTCGAACACACGACCGGCTGAAAGCGCCGCTGATTCTTGCCCCACCCATGTCCCCGAGGGAGTAGAGGAGCGCGCCTGTGTAACGCCGCTCCCCCTCAACCCAGCACTTCGCGCAACCGATGCCATAACATCCCCAATGCCAACAGCGGCGAGCGCAAGGCCTTGCCGCCGGGGAAGGTCATATGCGGGACCGCGCTGAAGATGTCCATGCCCCGGCTCTGGCCGGCATGGATGGCTTCGGCCAGCAGGCGCGCGGTCCAGTGGGTCACGTTGACGCCGTGACCCGAGTATCCCTGGGCATAAAATACATTCGGGTGTTGCTGCAAACGTCCTACTTGCGGGAAGCGGTTGGCAGTGATACCGATCTTGCCGCCCCATTGGTAGTCGATGCGCACATCGGCCAGCATCGGGAATACCTTGAGCATCTTCGGTCGCATATAGGCACCGATGTCCGCGGGGTCCCGCCCGGAGTAGTGGCAGGCACCGCCGAACAACAGGCGGCGCTCGGCGCAAAGGCGGTAGTAGTCCAGGCCAACCTTTTGGTCGCACAGCGCCAGGTCCAGCGGGATCAGTTCGGCAGCCATTGCCGGAGTCAGCGGTTCGGTGGCGATGATATAGCTGCCGGCGGGCAGGACCTTGCCGTTCAGCCGTGGCTCCAGGTCTTCCAGGTGTGCATTGCAGGCCAGCACCAGGCTGCCGGCGCGCACCGAACCGGCGGCACAGCGTACCTGCACGGTGTCACCATGAACCAGTTCGAGTACCGGGCTCTGCTCGAAGATCCGTACCCCCAGCGACTCGGCCACGCGCGCTTCGCCGAGGACCAGGTTGAGCGGATGCAAATGGCCCGAGCCCATGTCGATCAGGCCACCGGCATAGATGCTCGAAGCCACCACCTGGCGCATGTCCCGTGGCTCGACAAGCCGCGTTTCATGGCTGTAGCCCAGCTCCGCCAGATGCTCCTGCTCGGTGCGCAACGCAGCGAACTGCGCTGCAGTATTGGCCAGTTCGCAGAAACCCCAGCGCAGGTCGCAGTCGATGGCATGCTGGCGGACACGGTCGCCGACCACCGCCACCGACTCGATACCGGCACGTTCCAGGTAACGCACCCCGTCGGTGCCGACGTACTTGGCGAAACCGCTGACATCATGACCGATGCCGCGGATCAACTGACCGCCATTGCGCCCGCTGGCGCCCCAACCGATTCGCCGACCCTCGACCAGGATGACCGAAAGTCCGCGCTGGGCCAGCTCGATAGCCGTGTTGACACCGGTGAAACCGCCGCCGATCACGCAGACATCGGCGCTCAGATGCGATTCGAGTCGGGGACGATCCGGTATCGAGTGGGCGGACGCGGCGTAATAGGAGCGGGTATGTTCCATTGTGCGGTCATGGATCATTTGTTGGTCTTCACTTTGCTCCAGGAGCGGGTCATCAGGCGCATGATTTCCGGTTTCGGGGTGGTTGAAATATACAGTTTGTCGAGGACTTCTTGCGGTGGGTAGACCTCGGGATTGTGTACCAGGTCGGTATCCATGTATTGCTGTGCGGCTGGGTTGGGGTTGGCGTAACCGACGGTCGCGCTGACCTTAGCGATCACCTGGGGATCGAGCAAGTAGTTGATGAAGGCATGGGCCTCTTTCACATTGCTCGCATCGGCGGGGATCGCCATCAGGTCGAACCATAGGTTGGCGCCTTCCTTGGGAATTGAGTAGGCGATATTGATGCCATTGTTGGCTTCCTTGGCCCGGTTGGCGGCCTGGAACACGTCGCCGGAGTAGCCGAAGGCGACGCAGATATCCCCGTTGGCCAGGTCCGAGATGTACTTGGAGGAGTGGAAGTAGGTGATGTATGGCCGCAGGGTCAGCAGCTTGGCCTCGGCTTTCTTGTAGTCCTCGGGATTGGAGCTGAGCGGGTCCATGCCCATGTAGTTGAGGATCGCCGGGAACACTTCGTCCGGTGAGTCCATAAAGGACACGCCGCACTGGCTGAGTTTCTTCAGGTTCTCGGGTTCGAACAGCACGGCCCAGGAGTCGATATGGTCGATGCCCAGGGCCTGCTTGACCTTCTCGACGTTGTAGCCGACGCCGTTGGTGCCCCACAGATAAGGAACCGAGTGCTCGTTGCCCGGATCGTTTTTCTCCAGCAGCTTGAGCAGTTTCGGATCGAGGTTCTGCCAGTTCGGCAGTTGCGAACGGTCGAGCTTGAGGAAGGCCCCGGCTTTTACCTGGCGAGCGAGGAAATGGTTGGAAGGCACGACCACGTCGTAGCCGGTGCGTCCGGCCAGCAACTTGCCCTCCAGGGTTTCGTTGGAGTCGAACACGTCATAAATCACCTTGATGCCGTTCTTCGCCTGGAAGTCGGCGAGGGTGGTTTCACCGATGTAGTCGGTCCAGTTGTAGACACTGACGGTCGGTTCAGCATGAGCCGTGGCGCTGAACAGCAGCGCCACGGCAACCGGAATCGCGGATTTCAATAGACGCATAGCGCACCTCGTTTAATTGTTTTTATCCCAGGAGTCAGACACTCAGCAACAGGAACTCGCGCTCCCAAGAGCTGATCACACGCTTGAAGTTCTCATGTTCGGCCCGCTTGACCGCCACATAGCCGCGCACGAACTGGGTGCCTAGGTAGCGATCAATGGTCGGGCAGTCTTCCATGTGAGCCAGGGCGTCTTCGATGGTGATGGGCAGCCGCAGGTTGCGGCGTTCATAGGCTCGGCCTTCCACGGGGGCGTTGGGCTCGATGCCTTCGATCATGCCCAAGTAACCGCACAGCAGGCTGGCGGCAATGGCCAGGTACGGGTTGGCGTCGGCGCCCGGCAGGCGGTTTTCCACGCGCATGGCCTCGGGGCTGGAAGTCGGTACGCGCAGGCCGACGGTGCGATTTTCCTCGCCCCATTCGACGTTGACCGGCGCCGAGGTGTCCGGCAGGAAGCGGCGGAACGAGTTGACGTTGGGGGCGAACATCGGCAGGACCTTGGGGATGTATTTCTGCAAGCCGCCGATGTGATGCAGGAACAATTGGCTCTTGGAACCGTCGTCATTGACGAAGATTGGCTTGCCGGTGGCGATGTCGATCACGCTTTGGTGCAGGTGCATGGCGCTGCCGGGTTCGTCGGCGATGGGCTTGGCCATGAAGGTCGCGGTGACGTTGTGCTTGAGTGCCGCTTCGCGCAGGGTGCGCTTGAACACAGTGATCTGGTCGGCCAGGTCGAGGGCGTCGCCATGACGGAAGTTGATTTCCATCTGCGCCGGGCCATCCTCGTGGATCAGCGTGTCGAGGTCCAGACCTTGCAACTCGCACCAGTCATAGACATCTTCGAACAGCGGATCGAATTCGTTGGCGGCATCGATGGAGAACGACTGTCGACCGCTTTCGGCGCGGCCCGAGCGGCCCAAGGGTGGCTTGAGGGGCAGGTCCGGATCTTCGCAACGCTGGGTCAGGTAGAACTCCATCTCGGGGGCCACGATAGGTTGCCAGCCCTTGTCGGTGTAGAGCTGCAGGACCTTCTTCAGGACATTGCGCGGCGACAGCTCGACCGGATTGCCCTGTTTGTCGAAGGTGTCGTGGATCACGATAGCGGTCGGCTCGATGGCCCATGGCACCACATAGATCGCCGAAGCGTCGGGCCGGCAGATCATGTCGATATCGGCGGGGTCGAGCAGGTCGTAATAGACATCGTCGTCGACGAAGTCCCCGGTTACCGTTTGCAGCAGCACACTTTCCGGCAGGCGCATGCCTCGTTCATGCAGGAACTTGTTGGTGGGTGCTATCTTGCCGCGAGCGATACCGGTCAGGTCGCTGACCACACACTCTACTTCGGTAATCTTGTGTTCTTTCAGCCAGGAAGACAGCTGATCGAAAGGGGCATTCATAAGGACCTCGTCGTTGGTTTTATCAACGCCAGGTTAGACCTCCCGCCTGCCAAAAAAATAGCGGGAAGCTTCCCCTGTAGCGCATTGACGACTATCTTGAGCGAGCGTTGCGGTTCCATCTATCCATTTTTTTATCCCTAAGACGCACCAAAAAAGTGCGCGATGGTCAGCCCATGACACAGTCAACCCCCTTGCGGGTGCAAGCGTTCAACACCGCCGATGTGGCCGAGCAGATACGGGCGACGCCGGGTTGGGTCCAGCATTACCAGCAAATGTCGCCGGGGCATTTCGCCGGGCAGATTCGTTATCTGGACCTGCATGGCGTGGAGATCTACGAGGAGTGTATGAACACCCGCATCGAGCAGAGTTTCAGCGCGCCGGCAGGATCGCTGGCGTTCTGTTTCGATCGCAGTGACAACGCCTTGTATATGCTCAACGGCGAGAGTCGCAATATTTGGATCACCCCGGAGAACTATCGGGAGGTGGCGGTGGTATTCGGGCCGGAGTTCGTCCGGCGCCACGGCCTGGATGTCGCGCGGCTGGAGGGGCTGTTCCTGGCGCCGCTCAATTCGCAGCAAAACGCGTTGTTCAGCCGTTGGCTGAGCGGGACGCTGACGCGTCTGGCACAGACCTTTGATCCGCCGAGTCGGGAAGCCTTGACTGAGCAACTGCTGGAAGACTGCCTGTATATCCTCGACAACGCCTGCGTGCGCCTGGACCCAGGTTCGCTGCGGCGCCGAGCGAAGGAGCGGGGGATTATGAAGCGTATCGGCGAATGGGCGGTCGATACTCCCGAGGAGACTCTCAACCTGCTGCAGCTTGCCCAGGTCGCCGGGGTTTCATTGCGCCAGTTGCAGCATGCCTTCAAGGCGTTCACCGGGATGACTCCGAGCCACTGGTTGCGTCTGCGCCGGCTGAACAGCGCACGCAATGAGTTGCTGCGCAGCCGTAATCTGGAGACCACGGTTGCCGAGGTGGCGATGCATTGGTCGTTCTGGCACTTGGGGCGATTTTCCGGCAGCTACCGGGCGCTGTTCAAGGAGTTGCCGAGCGAGACCCTGAAACGTCGGCAACTGATTCGATAGGCTCTGAGCGAAATGCATCTGCGCTCGCGCATGCGGCGTTGAAAGCCGGCTGGCCTAGCCTTCGCTCGAAAGCAGTTCGTACAGACCCTAGGCGAGTCTCAGAGACCGCCCAGCAAGTCGTGAGCGTTGAGCAGTTCGAAGGCGATTTGCGGGTGCTTCTCCAGGCCACGACGAATCGCTGCCGGGATCGACTGACGCGTCTTGCGGCACATCCCGGGCAGTTCATCGATATGAATGCCGATGCCGCGCATGGTGCGCACTTCGTTATGCCCTGGGGCGATGGTCACGCGAATGCCCAGTTGTTCGTACATCCGCTGTTGCAGGCGTTCGAGGTCAGCCAGGCTCTTGAGGTCTGCGAGCCGGTCGAGCAACACCTTTTCTTCCTGGCGGGTCAGGCGCAGGATTCGCAGGTCGGTGCCGGGTGTGTCCAGCAGTCGCTCTCGCTCGCAAATGCAGGCGCCGGGTGGACAGGGCTGGCGGATCACAGGCGTGGGGCTCATGGACTCCGATCATAGTTAATCTGGATGGTTTTTGCTCATTGGCGTTGCACCGCGCTGAGCACTTCATAGGCGGCCTTGACCCGTAGCGGATTCGGGTAGTTCTTGTTGGCCAGGATCACAATGCCGATTTCCTTGGCCGGCACGTAGGCGACATAGGCGCCAAAGCCACCCGTCGAGCCGGTCTTGTTGATCCAGCTATCGGCGTGGGGTGGTTGGGGTGCCTTGAACCAGTTGGTTTTTTGCGGATCGAGCATCTTGTTCGAATTACCCTCGGTCAAGGTATCCAGCTTGACAGGGTAGGGGTAGAGCTCCCAGCCCAGGCCCTGTGTGGTGTTCCCGAACTGGTAGTAGCCGGTGTGTGTCAAGGCGATTGCCTGCTGCAACGGTGCTTCCAACTGTTGTGGGTTCATGTTCACCAGAACGTAATGCAGCAGATCGCTGGAGGTGGTCTTGATGCCATAGGCTTCGGAGTCCAACGCTCCAGGGCCAACCCTGGAAGGGGAGTTGTCTTTCCTGTAGCCCTGGGCATAACGGCTCATCTGAGCCTTCGGAACCCTGATGTAAGTGCTCTGCAGTCCCATTTTTGGGAGCAGTGTCTTTTCCATCAGGTCGTCGAACGGCTGGCCCAGGCTCCTGGCTGCCATATAGCCGAACAGGCCGATGCTCGGGTTCGAGTACTGCCGTTGTTCGGCGGCAGGATAAGGCGGTTTCCAGTGTTGGAAATAGCTCATCATCTTGTCGGAACTGTCCGCTTCACTGGGAAATTGCAAGGGCAGGCCGCCGGCGGTGTAGGTGCCAAGGTCAAGCACGTTGATCTTGTCGAAGGCACTGCCACGCAGCTCGGGCAGGTAGTGGCTGGCGTTTTCCGCGAGCGACAACTTGCCCTGGGCGACGGCGTAGCCGGCCAGGGTGGCGGCAAAGGTCTTGCTGACCGAGCCGATCTCGAACAGGGTGTTTTCGCTCACTGCCTCTTTGCCGGTCTTGGAGGCGACACCGTAGTTAAAGTAATGTGTCTTGCCCTGGGCGAGCACGGCTACGGCCATGCCGGGAATGCCCTGTTCCTGCATAAGCGGCTGAATCGTGGCGTCCACCACTGCCTTGAGTTCGATGGGTGTCGCGGCGGTGGCCAGGCAGCTTACGGAGCTGAGTAGGCAAAGGGTGGTAGCGAATAATGTGCTACTGAAAGGGATATTTTTTGGCATAGTCGGCTATTTTCCGTGGATGTTGTCTTATTTTGTTACGTTTTCGCCGAGCAGGCTTCAGCGCAAAACACGTCCGTGTTCGACATAGCTGATGGGGTAACGATCGATATATCGGACTTTGGTAAAGGCTGTGAAATTCGGGACAACAAGGGACCTTGATTGCACTGCGAGGCTCAATCTAAGCGATGATCTGGTTAGCGACAAACGACAAATTTTCGGATTAGCCATTAGAAAAACTAGGAGTTAAAGCGTGCTTCGACCTCACCTGCCCCTGAATGCGCTACGTGCATTCGAAGCCTCGGCACGGCATCTGAGTTTTACCCGGGCTGCAGTGGAGTTGTGCGTAACCCAAGCGGCGGTCAGCCATCAAGTCAAGGGGCTTGAAAGTCAGTTGAAGGTTACGTTGTTCAAGCGTCTATCCCGCGGACTGATGCTGACCGCCGAAGGCGAAAGCCTGTTGCCGGTGCTACGCGACTCCTTTGATCGCATCGCGCAGACCTTGGGCCGGTTCGAGGGCGGGCATTACCGCGAGGTCCTGACAGTGGGAGCGGTAGGCACCTTCGCGGTGGGTTGGCTATTGCCACGGCTAAGGGATTTTCAGGCCAGCCATCCGTTTATCGACCTGCGTCTGTCGACCCACAACAACCGGGTGGATGTGGCTACCGAAGGGCTCGACTTCGCCATCCGATTTGGCGCGGGGGCATGGCATGGAATCGACGCCATGCGCTTGTTGGAGGCGCCACTGTCGGTCTTATGCATTCCGGAAATCGAACGGCAACTCCACACCCCGGCGGATGTGTTGAAACAGACATTGCTGCGTTCCTACTGCGTGGACGAGTGGTCCGAATGGTTTCAGGCTGCCGGATTGCCGAGCAACAGCCAGGTCTGCAACAGCATTGTCTTCGATTCTTCGTTGGCGATGATAGAGGCAGCGCTGCAAGGGGTAGGCGTGGCCCTGGCACCGTCGATGATGTTCTCCCGGCAATTGGACTCCGGTGATATTCGCCAACCCTTCGATATAAGCATCGCCACGGGCAGTTACTGGCTGACAAGGCTACAGTCACGTGCGCCGACACCGGCGATGGCTACCTTTCGCCGTTGGCTGGTTGAGCAGCTTTCCTGAGCCGCTTGGCGATGTGCATAACCGCCAGCAAAGATCGTGCGCAGCTTCAGACGTGAATCAGGGCAATGGCAAAAGACACTACGATTGCACAAGCAATGGTCAAATTCAGATTCATGATTGAGGGTCCGGCGGGGTAGAAGGTGGCCCATCTTGTAGCGAATCGCAGGAAATAAAAAATTCTGTTTTGCGATTTGAATGATCAATCGAAGTGATGATTCAAGCGTTGTGTCATAGGGGCGCAGACGGAGTCGGCGCATGACACGGGACTGGCCGCAAGTGGGCACAGTGGCTGACGCAAGCGCAATTGCTTGCGTATCGACATGCCTACACCCTCTCGGCGAATTTGCTTTTCTGAGTGGCCACGGGGTCTTACAGTCTTCTTAAGCTGTTGATTTGTGCTGTCTTTTGATGTCTAATTTGCCGCCTGCTACACCGCCTCGATGGTGAAATTGGTAGACACATCGCACTTAAAATGCGCCGCCGCAAGGTGTACCGGTTCGACTCCGGTTCGAGGCACCATTCCCCACCAAAGCCGCTCGTTCCAGCCCGCATCACCATCATTCAAACTTGAGCTAACGCACTATCGTAGGCTGTTAGCGGTGTTCTTGGGCTATCGCCCCAATCAGACCTTGGGATCCTCATGGGGCTTGAGTGGATGCGCGTACTGCGGCTTGAGCTTGCCGTCTTTGTCCAGCAGCCATGCATCGAGGATTTCGCGCACCACAGGGCCGGCTACTCGGCCACCGGCCTCGCCGTTCTCGATCATCACCGAAATCACGATCTGCGGATCTTCCGCCGGAGCGAAACCGACGAAGAGCGCGTTGTCGCGGTTACGCTCGGAGGTCTTCAGGCGATCGTAGCGTTCCCCTTGCTTGATCGCCACCACCTGGGCGGTACCGCTCTTGCCGGCAATCCGGTACTGCGCGCCGACGGCCGCCGCTCGGGCAATACCGCGTGGGTCATGCATCACCAGTTGCATGGCGTAGTTGACTTGTTCCCATTGCTTGGCGTCGCGCAACACGATATTCGGGATCGGGTTCTCGTCCACCGGTGCCACCTGGTCGACCGACTTGGCCAGGTGTGGGCGATTCCACACTCCCTTGTTGGCAATCAATGTGGTGGCCTGGGCCAGTTGCAACGGAGTGACCTGCATGTAGCCCTGGCCGATCCCGAGAATCACCGTTTCTCCCGGAAACCAGGTTTGGCGGCGGGTGGCGCGTTTCCATTCGCGAGAGGGCATCAGCCCCGAAGACTCCTCGAACATGTCCAGGGAGACTTTCTGCCCAATCCCGAACTTGTACAGGTAATCGTGCAGCCGATCGATGCCCAGCTTGCTCGCCAGATCATAGAAATAGGTGTCGTTGGAACGCATGATCGCCGCGTTCAAATCGACCCAGCCGTCGCCGCTGTGGTTCCAGTTGCGGTACTTATGATCGACGTTGGGCAGTTGGAAGTAGCCGGGGTCGAACACCCGTGTCGAGGGTGAAATCACTCCACTGTCGAGACCGGCGATAGCCACCTCCGGCTTGATTGTCGAGCCGGGGGCATAGAGCCCGCGCAGGGCACGATTGAACAGCGGACGGTCGATGGAATCGCGCAGGGCCGAGTAATCCTTGGCGCGGATACCGGTGACGAACAGGTTCGGATCGAAACTCGGCTTGCTGACCATCGCTAGCACTTCGCCGGTCTTCGGATCGATCGCCACCACTGAGCCGCGTCGGTCGCCCAGGGCGTTCTCAGCGACTTCCTGGAGTTTGATATCCAGGCTTAGGACGATGTTCTTGCCGGGAATCGGATCGGTGTGCTTGAGCACCCGCATGACCCGGCCCTGGGCGTTGGTCTCGACTTCCTCGTAGCCGACGTGACCGTGCAGTTCTTTCTCGTAGAAGCGCTCGATGCCGGTCTTGCCGATGGACTGGGTGCCGCGGTATTCCACGGGATCGAGTTGCTTGATTTCCTTCTCGTTGATCCGTCCGACATAACCCACCGAATGGGCGAAATGCTCGCCCAGTGGGTAATGTCGCACGAACTGCGGTTCGACCTCGATCCCCGGCAATTTGAATTCGTTCACGGCCAGCAGGGCGATCTGCTGTTCGGTCAGTTCGTAGAGCAGGGTCACCGGCTCGAAGGGATGGCGCGACTGCTTGAGCGCCTTGCCGAACAGGGCCCGGTCTTCTTCCGGCAGATTGAGGATGCTCATTACCGTGTCCAGCACGTGACCGACGTCACCGGCACGTTCGCGGGTGAGGGTCATATTGAAACTGGGCTGGTTGTCGGCGAGCACTTCGCCGTTGCGATCATAGATCAGCCCGCGTTCCGGCGGGATGGGCAAGACATGGACCCGGTTATTTTCCGAGACCGTGGAGTTATAGGAAAACTCGGTGACTTGGAGAAAGTAGAGGCGGCCCACCAAGGCAGCAGCGAGTCCCAGCACCAGCAGGCCACAGGCGATCAGGCGCTTGTTGACCAGGTGTTTTTCGGTCTCGTGATCCTTGAGATGAATGGGATCGGACATGAGGAACCTGTCTTATACAAAAGAAGTCAATGATAAAAGTGTTACTGATAGAAAAAACAAATAGATAGGTGCTTAAATGGGCGCACACGATACCAAGAAGTAGCGGATTTAGGGGCTTTATTGAGGGCAATCGGCCAAAAGACGGAGTTCGCCTATTGGCAGGGGGGGACCGGCAGGCGTGATCTTGCGAACACTCTGTTGAAGCACGGTTGCCTCAGCCGCATCGGCAACAGCTTTACAAAAAGCATTGTCAGTGATTGTTTCAAACCGGCATGCTTGGCGGCTTCTCCTCTTCGTCGTAGAGACCTGTCTCACATGCCTGCCGTGGCTGCTCACCCGACTGATTCCGCCTCGCGCCGTTCCGCCATCGTTCTGGCCCTGTGCCTGCCCGGCGATGTCCTGCTTTACTTGTTGCTGCCGATGAACAGCATGGCCTTTGGCGTGACCCTGGCCCAGGCCGGGGTGCTGCTGGCGGCCAACCGCCTGGTGCGGATCTTCGGTTACGGTTATGTGCTGCGCTATTACGCCCGCCACGGAGACCGCTCGACGCTGATGCTGGCAGCGGGTGTCAGTGCGGTGTGTGCCCTGGGCAATTCGTTGATCTGCGGCTTCTTCTGGCTGTTGTTGCTACGCCTGGGTTGGGGCTTGTCTTATGCGGCGTTGAACCTCTCGACGCAAGTATTGGCAACCCTGGAACCGACGGGGGCCGCGCGCCGGGCAGGGCATTCGCGGGCGGTGATTGCCATCGGTCCGATGATCGCGTTGTCCGTGGGCGGCTGGTTGAGCCTACAGTTCGGCCCGCGATTGATTTTCCTGCTGCTGTGTGCGGCCTCGCTGATCGGCTGGTGGGTGGCACGCGGCTTGCCGACGGTGGGGCATGAGTTGTCGGCACCTTCCGGACGGCGCTTCAAATGGCCGGACAGTGTCTCGATCTGGTCGTTTGTCGAAGGTGTGGCGTTGGATGGGCTGTTTATCTTCGGCCTGTCGTTGCAGGCCTCCGCCGTGCTGGGCGGCAATGCGGTGATCATTGCCGGGGCATTGATGGCCCTGCGCTATATTTCGGAAATGCTCCTCAGTCCCTTGGGTGGCTGGGCGGCGGACAGCTATGGCGTGGTGCGGATGTTGCTGCTGTTGTCGATCCTCAGTGGCCTTGCCCTGGCAGCCTTCGGCAGCCATTGGCTGATCCTCGGCGCCGGATCGGTGCTGATCCTGCGCGCGTTGCAACTGCCGCTAGTGGTGACCCTGGTGGCCCGACGCAACCCCGGCCCTGCAAGGGTCCAGGCGCTGGCGTCCAATGCAGTGTGGCGCGATATCGGTGCCGGTGTCGGGCCTTTGCTGGCAGGGGTGTTGCTGCCGGTGGCCTCGGCCAGTTGGGTCTACTCCCTGGCCGGCCTGGCGATTGCCTTGAGTGCGGTGGGTTGCGCGGTGTCGCGGCGTTAGGCCTGATTCCTGGCGTCTGCCCAGCGACACTGGGCACGATTGCCGGCTGCATGAGCGCCCCAATCGACCTGGTAGCCTGTGCGGTGAGTTGGTTCGCCCAAGTTAGGATGCCGGAGGTGAACAGCAACGCCGGTCAGGGCTTGTGGCACCGAAATTGGCTAGTAGGACTCACCACACAGGTCACTAGGGTATTTGACCGCTACACAAACTGCGCCCGGCACGGTTATGCTGGAACGCACAGAGTTACCACGGTGTGGGAAGGGCTCAATGGAAAAAGTCATCGTCATCACCGGCGGTAGCCGTGGTATCGGCGCGGCGACAGCGTTGTTGGCCGCACAGCACGGGTATCGGATCTGCATCAACTACCTGACCGACGCTGACGCCGCCCATAAGGTGCAGGAACAGGTCCGGGCACTGGGCGCCCAGGTCATCACGGTACGGGCGGATGTCAGCAGCGAGGACGACGTGATCCACCTGTTCCGCCGAGTGGATGCCGAACTCGGCCCCGTCACTGCGTTGGTGAACAATGCCGGAACGGTCGGACACCGGTCGCGGGTCGATGAAATGTCCGAATTCCGCATTCTGCAAACCCTCAAGACCAACGTGCTGGGGCCGATTCTCTGCTCCAAGCATGCGGTGCTGCGCATGTCGCTGTGCCATGGCGGGCAGGGTGGAAACATTGTCAACGTGTCCTCGGCGGCGGCGCGAATCGGTTCGGCGAATGAGTACGTCGACTATGCCGCTTCCAAGGGCGCGCTCGACACCTTCACCCTGGGCCTGTCCAAGGAGCTGGCGGGCGAGGGGATTCGGGTCAACGCCGTGCGTCCCGGTTTTATCTACACCGGATTTCATGCCCTGAGCGGCGATTCCAAGCGGGTCGACAAGCTGGCGTCGGCGATTCCGATGGGGCGTGGCGGTCGCGCCGAAGAAGTGGCCGAAGGTATTATCTGGCTGCTCTCGGACCAGGCTTCCTATGCCACCGGCACCTTTATCGACCTGGCTGGCGGGCGCTGACGCAGTTCACCGTCTCGCGGTGATCGCGAATGGGCCGCAGGCACGGAGGAAATGGCCTTAGCGCGTGCGGTCCCACGCTTGAGGTACCGCCGTCGCTGGACGACAGGACGGGCACGCGGCGGCGCGCCAATCAAATCACCGACTGGTTGGACGTGACCTTGACGTGGTGGCGGCCATCGACGGCACCGGCGCCGGTCAAGGCGTCGGCTTCTGCTTCGGTAATCCAGATCGCCTTGCCGTTGAGTTCGGCGCGGGACATGCTTTTGGCGTCGTCGGTAGTGATCCTGACGTTCTTGGCCAAACCGTGGACACAGGTGTCGTGTTCTTCCAGGGTGCAGGTCTGGTTGGATCGATCGATCTTGATGGGCATGGTGTACTCCTTTTGCTCTGGCGCCCCGTCACTCTTGGAACCGAGTCTATGCTGGCTTGGCGATCACCGGCGGTAGCGTGGTTGGCGGGTCGATTTTGGGTGGCGGGGGGCTGCCGGGCGGCTCTTGCTCCGGTACCGGCTGGGGCTCGGTCGGCGGCAAGGTCGGTTGGTCGATATTGGGATCGGGCGTTTGCGCCGGAATCGGAATATTCATGAAGTGACCTCTTTTATGCACGGTCTGGGTGCCTCGTGTAACGGTTGACCTTGTTCATTCAAGATTGACTGCACTTTTTTGACGAATGGACGTTCCCGGCAAATCCGTCTGAACTTTTTGGTGGTGTCCCGGCTCCGAACTTGAGCGGCCTTTCAGGATGAAGCCCGTCGCGAATCTTGATTACGCAAGGTAGAGCGTCCACAGGGCGTAAGGAGTGATGCTCGATGACAACTGATAAATCGTTGGACGAGGAAATCAGCGAAGTCCTGCCTCTGTCTCAGGCGCTATTGTTGCCACGCATTGCCATCGAGAACGTGAGTCCGTCCGTGGATGGCGGGCAATTCGCGGTCAAGGCGGTGGTCGGACAAGAGCTGGTCGTGAGTGCCAAGGTGTTTACCGACGGGCATGACAAGTTGGCCGTGATGCTGGCTTGGAAGGCCTCCGGTGTGGCCGACTGGCAGCGTTCGGTGATGACCGACCAGGGCAATAACGCCTGGCAGGGTCGGCTGCGGGTCGGCGGCCAGGGCCATTATGTGTATCGGATCGAGGCCTGGATCGATCAATTCGGCAGTTTTTGCTACGAGCTGGAGAAAAAATTCTTGGCCGGGGTACCGATCGACCTCGAACTGCAGGAAGGTCGCGAGCATATCCGCCAGGCCAGCGAACGTAGCCAAGGTGATCTGGCTCAACGGCTGATGGCGTTGCATGAGCAATTGTCCGGGTTGTCGACGGATGGCCAAGTCGAGTGCCTGCTCACACCCGCCACGGCGGTGCTGGTGCGCCTCGGCGATCCTCATGCCTACCTCAGCCGCAGCTATGATTTTCCCTTGGAAGTGGAACGCAGCCTGGCACAGTTCGCCAGTTGGTACGAATTGTTCCCGCGCTCCGTCACCGACCGCGCCTCGCGCCATGGCACCTTCGATGACGTGCACGCACGCTTGCCGGCGATTCGCGACATGGGCTTTGATGTGCTGTATTTTCCGCCGATCCACCCCATCGGGCGGCGCCACCGCAAAGGCCCGAACAACGCCTTGAACGCCGGTCCCGACGATCCGGGCAGCCCCTATGCGATTGGTAGCGAAGAGGGCGGGCACGAGGCGATTCATCCGCAGTTGGGCAGCCGCGACGACTTCCGGCGACTGGTGGCCGCCGCCGCCGACCATGGCCTGGAGATCGCCCTGGATTTCGCCATTCAGTGTTCCCAGGACCATCCCTGGCTGCGCCAACATCCTGGCTGGTTCAACTGGCGGCCTGACGGCACGATCAAATACGCCGAGAACCCGCCGAAGAAATATCAGGATATCGTCAACGTCGACTTCTATACCGCCGAGGCCATCCCCAGCCTATGGATCGAGCTGCGCGACATCGTCCTCGCGTGGGTCGAGGAGGGCGTCAAGGTCTTTCGGGTCGATAACCCGCACACCAAACCGCTGCCTTTCTGGCAATGGTTGATTGCCGATGTTCGCGCTCGCCACCCTGAAGTGATCTTCCTCGCCGAGGCCTTCACCACGCCGGCGATGATGGCGCGCCTGGGCAAGATCGGTTACTCCCAGAGCTACACTTACTTCACTTGGCGCAATACCAAGGCCGAACTGGCGAGTTACTTCACCGAACTGAACCAGTCGCCCTGGCGCGAGTGCTACAGGCCGAACTTTTTCGTCAATACCCCGGATATCAACCCGGCCTTCTTGCACGAGTCGGGCCGCGCCGGCTTTCTTATCCGCGCGGTCCTGGCAACCATGGGCTCTGGCCTGTGGGGTATGTATTCGGGATTCGAGATTTGCGAATCGGCGTCGGTGCCGGGCAAGGAAGAGTACCTGGACTCGGAGAAGTACCAGATCCGTCCACGGGACTTCAATACGCCGGGCAACATCATTGCCGAGATTGCCCAGCTCAACCGTATCCGCCGCCAGCACCCGGCGTTGCAGACGCATTTGGGGTTGCAGGTCTACAACGCCTGGAACGACAACATCCTGTACTTCGGCAAACGCACCGCCGACCGCGAGAGTTTCATTCTGGTGGCGGTCAGCCTCGACCCGCACAACGCCCAGGAGGCGCATTTCGAGCTGCCGCTGTGGGAGTTCGGCCTGGCCGACGATGCCGCGACCCAGGGCGAGGACCTGATGAATGGCCATACCTGGACCTGGTATGGCAAGACCCAGTGGATGCGCATCGAGCCCTGGCACCAGCCATTTGGAATCTGGCGGATCACCACGATGTGAGTGTGGCGAGGGGGCTTGTCAAAACGTCGCACCGCCGCGCTCGGCGGCGCCGTCCTCGCTAAAACCATTGAACGCGTTCTTTCTGATGCAACGCGTTGCCTGGATTCAGGGCCGCTTCGCAGCCCAGCGGGCGGTGCGGCGTTTTGACAAGCCCGCTCGCCACTATTCAAGGAGTTACCCATGGCGAAGAAATCCCGCCCAGCAACCTTTATCAATGACCCGCTCTGGTACAAGGACGCGGTTATTTATCAAGTACATGTAAAGTCTTTTTTCGATTCGAACAACGATGGCATCGGCGACTTTCCCGGGTTGATCGCCAAGCTCGACTATATCGCCGACCTCGGCGTCAACACCATCTGGCTATTGCCGTTCTACCCCTCGCCACGCCGCGACGATGGCTACGATATCGCCGAATATCGTGGGGTTCACCCCGATTACGGGACCCTCGCCGATGCCCGGCGGTTTATCGCCGAGGCGCACAAACGTGGCCTGCGGGTGATCACCGAGCTAGTGATCAATCACACCTCCGACCAGCACCCCTGGTTCCAGCGAGCCCGCAAGGCTAAGCCAGGTTCCAGTGCCCGAGACTTCTACGTGTGGTCCGACACCGATGACAAGTATGCCGAGACCCGGATCATCTTTCTCGACACCGAGAAATCCAACTGGACCTGGGATCCGGTCGCCGGCCAATACTTCTGGCACCGCTTCTACTCCCATCAACCGGACCTGAATTTCGACAATCCACAGGTCATGAAGGCAGTGCTGTCGGTGATGCGCTACTGGCTCGACATGGGCATCGACGGCCTGCGCCTGGATGCCATTCCCTACTTGATCGAACGCGACGGCACCCACAACGAGAACCTGCCCGAGACCCACCAGGTGCTCAAGCAGATCCGTGCCGAAATCGATGCCCATTACCCCGACCGCATGTTGCTGGCCGAAGCCAACCAGTGGCCGGAAGATACCCAGTTGTATTTTGGCGAACAGAAGGGCGACAACGGCGACGAATGCCACATGGCCTTCCACTTTCCGTTGATGCCGCGCATGTACATGGCGCTGGCCCAGGAGGATCGTTTTCCGGTCACCGACATCCTGCGCCAGACCCCGGAGATTCCCGCCAATTGCCAGTGGGCGATTTTCTTGCGCAACCACGACGAGCTGACCCTGGAGATGGTCACCGACCACGAGCGCGACTATCTATGGAATTACTATGCCGCCGACCGCCGCGCCCGGATCAATCTGGGTATTCGCCGACGTCTGGCGCCGTTGATGGAGCGTGACCGTCGGCGGATCGAGCTGCTCAACAGCCTGCTGCTGTCGATGCCGGGCACACCGACCCTGTATTACGGCGATGAAATCGGCATGGGCGACAATATCTACCTGGGCGACCGCGATGGCGTGCGCACGCCGATGCAGTGGTCGATCGACCGCAATGGCGGTTTCTCCCGTGCCGATCCGGCCAGCCTGGTGTTGCCGCCGATCATGGACCCGCTCTATGGTTATCCGTCGGTCAATGTCGAGACCCAGGCCGGCGATGCCCATTCGTTGCTGAACTGGACCCGTCGCCTGCTGGCGGTGCGCAAGCAGCAGAAAGCGTTCGGTCGCGGCAGCCTGAAAATGCTTTCGCCGGCCAACCGCCGGATTCTGGCCTACACCCGCGAATACACCGGGCCGGATGGCAAGAGCGAAATCATTCTGTGTGTCGCCAATGTCTCGCGCACCGCCCAGGCGGCGGAGCTTGACCTGTCGCACTTTGCCGGCAAGGTGCCGGTGGAAATGCTGGGCGGCAACGCCTTTCCTCCCATCGGCCAGTTGAATTTTCTGCTGACCCTGGCGCCCTACGGTTTCTACTGGTTTCTCCTGGCTGCCGAGACCCAGATGCCGAGCTGGCATGTGGAAGCACCCCAGAGCCTGCCGGACTTCACTACCCTGGTCTTAAAAAAGCGCCTTGAAGAATTGCTCGAGGCCCCTTCGCGCATCACCCTGGAGCAGGTGTCGTTGCCTGAGTGGCTGCCCAAGCGGCGATGGTTCGCCAACAAAGATGCCGCCATCGAGCAGGTGCATCTGGTCTATGGCTTGCGTTTCGGCGATGCCCAGCAGCCGGTGTTGCTCAGCGAAATCGAGGTGAGCGTTGGCGGCCAAGTCAGCCGCTACCAGATACCTTTCGGTTTGCTGGCCGAAGAGCAGATCCATGCCGCATTGCCACAACAACTGGCGTTGGCCAGGGTTCGTCGCGGTCGTCAGGTCGGCTTGATCACCGATGCCTTCAGCCTCGAGAGCTTTGTGCGGGCGGTGATCCAGGGCATGCAGGCAGGCAGCGTGCTGAGCGGCAGCGCGGGCGAGCTGCATTTCCAAGCCAGCCCCGAATTGATGGCGCAGCCGCTGCCCGCAGATGCCGAGGTGCGGTACCTGTCCGCCGAACAGTCCAACAGTTCGGTGGTGGTGGGCGAGCGGGTGATGCTCAAGCTGATCCGCAAGGTCAGCGCCGGCATTCACCCTGAACTGGAAATGAGCGCCTACCTCAGCGCCGCCGGCTTCAAGCATATTTCACCGCTACTGGGTTCGGTGGTGCGGCGTGATCCGGCGGGCGGGGAAAGCCTGTTGATGATTGCCCAGGGCTTGCTGAACAACCAGGGCGATGCCTGGGTCTGGACTCAGAACAATCTGGAGCGGGCGATCCGCGATGAACTGGCCGATGGGATTGTCGAGCATGAGCAGCCGTTCAATGCACTCGGCGAGCTGGCGAATTTCGCCGGTTTGTTGGGCCAGCGCCTGGGCGAAATGCACCAGGTGCTGGCCGCGCCGACCGCCAACTCGAATTTTTGCGCTCAGGTCAGTACGGCCAAGGACAGCCAGGCTTGGGGCAAGCAGATCGGCGGTCAGATAACTCGGGCCCTGCGATTGCTCGAACAGCATCAGGCGCAATTTGCAGCGCCGGACCGGGCCTTGATCACGCACCTGGCGGCGCAAAAAAAAGCCATCGTCGCTCACGTCCAGGCCCTTGCGGCGCAAGTGCAGGGCGGTTTGCGCATTCGCGTGCACGGCGACCTGCATTTGGGGCAGGTGCTGGTGGTGCAAGGTGACGCTTACCTGATCGACTTCGAAGGCGAACCGGCACGCTCGTTGCCGGAGCGCCGGGGCAAGCACAGTCCGTACAAGGATGTCAGCGGGGTGTTGCGCTCGTTCGACTATGCCGCGGCGATGGCCCTTGACCGCTCACACGCCGCCCATGCCTCGGCATCGGCCCAGGCCGCCTTGCAGCGTATTGCCGAGTGTTACCTGAAGGATTCACGCGAGGCTTTTATTCGGGCCTATCGGCAGGCAACTACTAATCTTGCTCATGCATGGCGGGACCCGGCGGGCGCGGAAGCGGCCCTGGTCCTGTTCAGTCTGGAGAAGGCTGCCTACGAAATTGCCTATGAGGCGCAGAACCGTCCAACCTGGCTCCCCGTGCCCCTGCACGGTTTGAGCGGGTTGTTGAGTGAGGTGAAATCCTTGTCCGGTGGAGAGCAGCAATGAATTCAAGTCAGGATCCAGGTAAAATAAAAGTCGGTCTATTACCTGCCGACCACGATATCGAAGCGCTGGTGCGTGCTGAACACCAGGACCCGTTTGCCATTCTCGGTCCCCATGATGACGGTGCTGGCGGGCAGTTCATCCGCGCGTTCCTGCCGGGTGCCCTGAGTGTCCAGGTTCTGGCCCGTGGCAGCGAGCGGGTGCTGGTTAGCCTGGACAACAGTGCGGTGCCTGGCCTGTATGTCGGTCGGTGCGCTGATCGCCAACCCTACTTGCTGCGTATCCACTGGGCCGGCGGCGAGCAGGTCTGCGAAGATCCCTACAGTTTCGGACCCCTGCTGGGGGAGATGGACCTGTATCTGTTCGCCGAGGGCAATCATCGTGACCTGAGCGGCTGTTTCGGTGCCCAACCGATGACGGTCGAAGGCATCGACGGCGTGCGTTTCGCGGTCTGGGCACCGAACGCCCGGCGGGTCTCGGTGGTCGGCGATTTCAATATCTGGGATGGTCGTCGCCATCCGATGCGCCTGCGTCATTCGAGCGGGGTCTGGGAGATCTTTATCCCGCGCCTGCAGCCGGGGGAGGCCTACAAGTACGAGATACTCGGCGCCGAGGCGATCCTGCCGCTCAAGGCCGACCCGGTGGCACTGGCTACCCAGTTGCCGCCGGATACCGCCTCGCAGGTGGCATCGCCGCTGCACATCGAATGGCAGGACCAGGAATGGATGCAAGCGCGTGGCGAACGGCAACGGCCGAATGCACCGCTGTCAATCTACGAACTGCACGCCGGCTCCTGGCAGTGCGAGATCGATGAAGCGGGCGAGGTGTCTCGCCAGTACCGTTGGGGCGAGCTGGCTGAACGGCTGATCCCCTATGTCCGGCAATTGGGCTTCACCCATATCGAATTGATGCCGATCATGGAGCATCCCTTCGGTGGCTCCTGGGGCTATCAACCGCTGTCGCAATTCGCGCCCAGTGCCCGCTATGGCCCGCCGGAGGAGTTCGCCGCCTTCGTCAATGCCTGTCACCAGGCCAATATCGGTGTGATTCTCGACTGGGTGCCGGCGCATTTTCCCACCGACAGCCATGGCCTGGCGCAATTCGACGGTACGGCGCTGTACGAGTACGGCAACCCGCTGGAAGGCTTTCACCAGGATTGGGATACGCTGATCTACAACCTCGGGCGTACCGAGGTACATGGCTTCATGCTGGCGTCGGCGTTGCACTGGCTCAAGCATTTCCATGTCGACGGGTTGCGGGTGGACGCGGTGGCGTCGATGCTCTACCGCGATTACTCGCGCAAGGCCGGGGAATGGGTGCCCAATCGCCATGGTGGCCGGGAGAACCTCGAAGCCATCGACTTTCTCCGTCATCTCAATGATGTGGTAGCGCTGGAGGCGCCGGGTGCTCTGGTGATTGCCGAGGAGTCAACGGCCTGGCCGGGGGTTAGCCAGGGTACCCAGCAGGGCGGCTTGGGTTTCACTCATAAGTGGAACATGGGTTGGATGCACGACTCGCTGCATTACATCCAGCAAGACCCGGTGTACCGCGCACACCACCATAACGAGCTGAGTTTCGGCCTGGTATATGCCTGGTCCGAGCGTTTTATCCTGCCGATTTCCCATGACGAAGTGGTCCATGGCAAGCATTCGCTGATCGACAAAATGCCTGGCGATCGCTGGCAGAAGTTTGCCAACCTGCGAGCCTACCTGAGTTTCATGTGGGCGCATCCAGGCAAGAAGTTGCTGTTCATGGGCTGTGAGTTCGGCCAGTGGCGCGAGTGGAATCACGACCAGCAACTGGATTGGTACTTGCTGCAATACCCTGAGCATCTGGGCGTGCAGAAGCTGGTGAGCGACCTTAACCGGCTCTATTGCGAGGAGCCGGCGCTGCACGACCAGGACGATGCTCCCCAGGGCTTTCAGTGGTTGATCGGCGATGATGCCATCAACAGTGTCTATGCCTGGTTGCGCTGGAGCCGCGAAGGGCGACCGCTGCTGGTGGTCGCCAACTTCACGCCCGTACCCCGCGAGGCCTACCGGATTGGGGTGCCCTTTGCCGGACAGTGGAAGGAGGTGATCAACAGCGACGCGGCGATCTATGCCGGCTCCAACTATGGCAATGGTGGCGGGGCCTTCACCGAAGACCGCGCCAGTCATGGACAGGCCTCGTCGCTGGTGCTGAACCTGCCACCGCTGGCGGTGTTGATGTTGCAGCCGCTGGCGCGTGACTGAGACGATTCACTGCCTCGACTGAGTGAGTACGGCGGGCGGTGGCGAGCGAGTTTGTCGGAACGCCGCGTCCCAGCACGGCGTTCCGACTCTCGTCCAAGGTGGTCGCCATGCGACTTCTGTTGCTATCGACTCACAGGCTTCTCAGTCTTCGTCATCGCGTTGCAATTCGAACATCACCAGCGAGCGTCCGGTCAAGGTGTATTCGCTGTTGAATGCGAAACGCTCCTGGCCCTTGATCGCCGCGTCGTTGGTATCGATCATGCAAGTCCAGTACATGCCTTGAGGGACTTCGGGCAGGCGGAAGTTGACCCCGTCATGGTGGGCATTGAGCGCGATCAGCAAGGTGGCATCAGCCCCGGCGCGGCGGATGCCGGAAACCTGAGCTCGTCCGTCGAGCAGCATGCCCAGGCAGCGACCATGGTTGTCGTGCCATTGCTCGGTGGTCATTTCATTGCCGTCCGGGGCCAGCCAGGTGATGTCCTTGACGCCGATTGCCTCGTTGTAGTCGCCCACCAGGAAGCGCCCCCGACGCAGAATCGGGTAGGCCAGCCGCAGCTTGATCAGGCGCTTGACGAAGCGCAGCAGGGACTTGCCGTCGTCGTCCAGGTCCCAGTTGACCCAGCCGATTTCGCTGTCCTGGCAATAGGCGTTGTTATTGCCGTGCTGGGTACGGGCGAATTCGTCGCCGGCGACGATCATTGGCGTGCCCTGGGCCAGCAACAGGGTGGCGAAGAAGTTACGCATCTGGCGCAGGCGCAGGGTGTTGATCGCCGGATCGTCGGTGGGGCCTTCGACGCCATGGTTCCAGGACAGGTTGTTGTTGCTGCCGTCCTGGTTGTTTTCGTCGTTGGCCTCGTTGTGCTTGTCGTTATAGGACACCAGGTCGTGCAAGGTGAAACCATCGTGGGCAGTGATGAAGTTGACCGAGGCATAAGGGCGCCGACCGCGCTGGTTGAACAATTCGCCGGAGGCGGTCATGCGTCCGGCGAAGTCAGCGAGCTGGCCATCGTCGCCTTTCCAGAAGGCACGCACAGTGTCGCGAAAGCGATCGTTCCATTCCACCCAGCCCGGCGGAAAACCGCCGACCTGATAACCGCCCGGCCCGCAGTCCCAGGGTTCGGCGATCATTTTGACCTGGCGCAACACCGGATCCTGACGGCAGGCGACGAGGAAACTGTGCCGCTCGTCAAAGCCATGGTGATAGCGTCCGAGAATGGTCGCCAGATCGAAGCGGAAGCCATCCACGTGCATTTCCGTGGCCCAATAGCGTAGCGAGTCGGTGACCATCTGCAGTACGCAGGGATGGCTCAAATCCAAGGTGTTGCCGGTGCCCGAATCGTTGATGTAGAAGCGCTTATCGTCCGGCATCAAGCGGTAGTAGGAGGCGTTGTCGATACCGCGCATGGACAGTGTCGGGCCTTGCTCGTTGCCTTCGGCGGTGTGGTTGTAAACTACGTCGAGAATCAGTTCCAGACCGGCTTCGTGCAGGTGCGCGACCATTTCCTTGAACTCGGCGATTTTGCCGCTGGCCAGGTAGCGCGGGTCGGGCGCAAAGAAAGCGATGCTGTTGTAGCCCCAGTAGTTGGTCATGCCCTTGTGCAGCAAGTGCTGGTCATTGACGAAGGCATGAATCGGCAGCAGCTCGACCGACGAGACGCCCAGCTTGCGGATATGCTCCAGCAGGTCATCGACCATCAATCCGGCAAAGGTGCCGCGTACCTCCTCGGGCACGGCGGGATGACGCATGCTGATGCCGCGCACATGGGTTTCGTAGATGATCGTGCGGTCCCAGGGCACGCTGACCCGCTGATCCCGACCCCAGGTGTAGGCGGGGTCGATGACCTTACTCTTGGGCACGAAGGGCGCGCTGTCACGCTCGTCGAAACTGAGGTCGGCGTCCGGATGGCCGATGGTGTAGCCGAACAGCGCTTCAGACCATTTGAGCTCTCCGACCAGTTGCTTGGCGTAGGGGTCGATCAGCAGTTTGTTGGGGTTGAAGCGATGGCCGTTCTGCGGGTCGTAAGGGCCATGCACCCGATAACCGTAGATCAGCCCTGGGTGGGCGTCGGGCAGGTAGCCGTGATAGATCTCGTCGGTGTATTCGGGCAGTTCGATGCGTTCCAGTTCAACCTCGCCGTTGGCGTCGAACAGACAGAGTTCGACCTTGGTGGCGTGGGCGGAGAACAGGGCGAAATTGACCCCCAGGCCATCCCAGGTAGCGCCGAGTGGGAAGGGCAGGCCTTCGCGGATGCGCGAGGCTTCGGTGTCCGGTGTTTTCTTGGGTTGGGTCATGTGATGCTCCTGCAATCTTCGCCAAGAGCCAGGCTTTCGGCGATTGTTAGGTCCTATTCGCGGGCAAGCCTGCTCCCACAGTGTCTTGGCTCAGAGTGTCAAAAGGGGGGGCGGGCCAACGAGCGTGACGGGGTCGGCGGGCTGTCCGAAGCGCGTTCAGCTCAAGTGGCTGCCGGTTTGCGTGGTGCTCGCGGTTTCTTTGGCACCGGCTCCAAGTGTTTGGCGACAGGCGGGGCAATAGGATTGGCCGGCGGTTTCGCGGTGCTCTTGGTGGGGGTCACAACCGTCTTCGGTTTGGCTTTGGCGGTTGCCGGTTTGCTCGGTGCCAGTGCCTCGGCTTCGGCCAGCTTGCGAGCCATGTCCCAGTGGCGGGCTTCCTGGCCGTCAGGCTGCCCCTCCGATTGCCAGATCTGATAAGCAAATTCACGAATGCGTTTTTCGTCGGTACTCATCGCCATGCTCCTGAAATGAACTCAAGGGTGGATAAAGAGATTGACCGGGAAGTCTCCCAGTGCGTCACCGACCCTCAGTTCTCCATGGGGTGTGACTGTGCAGGTTGAGAAAAGTCCCTTTAATTTGTCGACCGGTGCGGTGAACGGCAGTCTGATCCGCGTATCGCCCCAAACCGCTGTCGCTACCCACGGCCACTCGCCGGCAGCCAATAAGGGCTGGGCCAGCCTGGGCACGATCACAATGGCCGTTTGCGTCGCGGTCGCACGACTGAACGCCAGCACCTTGCCAGCCTGTTCGCCGGACACTGGCAGCGCTTGATAGTCGCCGGCGCTGAACAGGCTGGCGTGACGGGCCCGGAGCGCCAGGGTGCGGGCAATCAGCGCTTGTTTGATCCAGCCGCTGCGCCAGTCGCTGATCAGCGCGGCAGGGTCTGTCGATGCCTGCAACGCGGCCTGTCGAGCGGCGAAGTCCACGGGCCGTCGGTTGTCTGGATCCACCAGGCTGAAGTCCCAGAACTCATTGCCCTGGTACAGGTCCGGTAGCCCCGGCACGGTCATTCGTAGCAGGCATTGGGCCAGGCTGTTGAGCGCACCGGCGGGAGCGATGCAGTGCGCCGCCGCCGCGATGGCACTGCGCAATGCCTGCCCCTCGGGCTTGAGCAGCAAGGTGTCGAGAAATGCATGGCAGGCGTTTTCATAGGCCTGGTTCGGCGCGCCCCAACTGCTCAGCAGCTTGGCCTCGCGCAAAGCCTTGCGTTGCCATTGCCGCAGGCGTTCGGCGTACTGGCGCAAGGCAGGCAGGTCATCGGCTGCGAGGCCCAACGGCCAACTGCCGAGCAAGGCCTGGTAAAGTATCAGTTCGTCGCCTGCCGAGGGGGCCGCCGGATCATCGCGCAAGGTTGCCGCCTGCTCGCGCCATTGCTCGATCCAGCCGATATAGGTGGTGCTGCATTCACTCAATACGGCCAGCCGTGCGCGGCTGTCCTCACCGCGCTTGTGGTCATGGGTGGCGGTGGTCAGCAGGTTGTCGGGAAAGGCTTGCAGGCGCTGTTGATTGGCCTGATGGAAATCTTCCACGGGTGCACTGAACTGTTCGGTGCAAAAGCCCACGTCGTTGCGTGAGAGCAGCGCCGCCGAGCGATAGAAGGCTGTGTCCTCCACGGCCTTGGCGGCGGTTGGCGAGGTCAGTTGTTGAAAGCGCACGCAGGCGTGCTTGAGCCGTTTGCGCTGACGACCTGGCGCACGGTCGCGCCAGCGCTGGCCTCCCAGCCAGCGTTGCAGGCAGTCGAGGACCGGCCAATCGGCTTCGCCGAGAGTGGTGCGAGCGCCAGCCAGGGCTTGCTGGAAAAACCGCTCGTCTTCGGCCGGTCGGCCACAGGCGTTGATATAGGTGCGGTATACCGGGTAATGCACGATCAGTTCCTGCAAGGCGCGACGGATCGCCCCCAGGGTCAGGTCGCGAGTCATCAGGTTATCGCGGGCTACTTGTAGCAGGGCCTGGGCGACGCTTTCGAAGTCGCCGGCCAGCGAGCCGTTGAGCATCTGTTGGCGCGCCAGGCGGGTTTCCTGGGCAAACTCGGCAGATCGTTCGCTCAGACGGCTCCAGAGTTCCACCAAGGGTTCGGCTCCAGCGCGATCGTGTTGCAGCAGTGATAACTGATTCATGAACTCATAGCCGGTGGTGCCATCGACCCGCCAGTCACGGTGCAGGTTTTCGCCTGGGCCGAGGATCTTTTCGACATAAATCGGTAAGTGCCGTCCGGGTGCCAGCGCATCGACCCGTCGCCGCAACCGGCGACAATAGCCCCGTGGATCGGCGAGGCCATCGATATGGTCGATCCGCAGGCCGTCCACCAGGCCGTCGCCGATCAGTTGAAAGATTTTCTGGTGAGTGGCCTCGAACACCGCCGGGCGCTCCACGCGCAGGCCGGCCAGTTCGTTGACATCGAAGAAGCGCCGCCAATTGATGTCATCGCCTGCGGTGCGCCAGCTGGCGAGACGATAGTGTTGATGTTCCAGCAAGTGGTGCAGGCGCTGAAAGCCTTCGGGGTCACGGGAGTCGTAGCGTTCAAGGCTGGCCAGGAGCGCCGGGTGGCTGTCCGTGCGGCTGGCCAGTTCGGCGCGTAATTGCCGGGCCTGATGGTAAGCATCGGGGCGGGTGTTGAGTGCCCTGAAGCGCGCGGCGAGGTCTCCCAGGCCTGGCAGATCCGCGAGAATCTGCCCATAGTCCCTGGGGCAGATCGGGAAGTGGTGCTGATAATGCTCCACTCGAAAACCGCCGCGTGCGGCATCGAAACAGAGGGGCAGGGTGCCTTCCTGCAAGGCGACGCCATAGTCACTGCCGAGAAACGGCATCAGCAACTGGCCTTCGAGCAATGGGTCCGGCGAATGCCACTGAATGTCGAAGAACTCGCCATAGGGGCTGTATCGCCCCCATTCCAGTAGGTCGAGCCACCAGGGATTGTCGGCACCGCCCACCGCCATATGGTTGGAGACGATATCGAGGATCAGGCCCATGCCGTGTTCGCGCAGGGCCATCACCAGCCGTCGCAGTGCCGGTTCGCCGCCCAGCTCGGGATTGATCCGGGTCGGATCGACCACGTCGTAGCCATGCATCGAACCCGACCGGGCACTGAGCAGCGGCGAGGCGTACAGGTGGCTGATGCCCAACCGGGCGAAATAAGGCACCCAGGGCACGGCGGCATCGAGCGTGAAGTCCTTATGCAATTGCAGTCGCAATGTGGCACGCAGGGCGGGTTGCGCCAACCTGTTCATCGATCACGCTCGGCGGCCTGAAGACGGGCGCAGGCCAGCAGTTCGAGGCGGCGTGCCGCGTCGCTATCGTCCAGCAGTTCGTTGCTGTAGCCCGGCAGGCGGCGGCGCCAGTTGGGGTGGCTGTCGAGGGTGCCCGGCAGGTTCGGTTGCTCTTGTGCCGCGAAAGCGTCTTCCAGTGGCAACAATACCAGTGGCGCACGGGTATGCCCGAGGAAACGAATGCAGGCATCCACCATCTGGTCGGTCTCTTGGGATTCGTCGCGAAAGCTCTGCGGGTCCGCGCTCAGGGCTCGGCGCAAGCCTTCGCGTTCATGCTGGCGGGTCTGGCGCCAGTGATCGGCGGTCGGGGTGTCGATCAGCCCGAGACGGATATTCCAGTCGATGTCCCGTGCATGCCACCAGCCGTTTAGGGTGGGCAGGTCGTGGGTACTGGTGGTGGCCAGGGCATTGTCCGGCCAGTCGAGAATCGGTTTGAAACGATGGTCGTGCTCCTGCTCGAACAGCAGCACACGCATGCCGAGGATCGCTCGGGCACTGAGTTTTTCCCGCAGGCCCTCGGGCACCGTGCCGAGGTCTTCGCCGAGGACGATGGCCTGGTGTCGCGAGGACTCCAGGGTCAGCAGACGCAGCAGATCGTCCAGAGGATAATAGAGATAGGCGCCGTCGCTCGCCGGCGAGCCGAGGGGAATCAGCCAAAGTCGTTGCAGGCCCATCACGTGGTCGATGCGCAGGCCGCCGGCGTGGGCGAAGTTGGCCCGCAGCATTTCGATGAACGCGCGGAAACCATGGCGCTTCAGGCCTTCGGGGGCGAAGGCGGAAATGCCCCAGCTCTGTCCCGAGCGGTTGAGGATATCGGGCGGTGCACCGACGGTGAGTTCGGCCAGCAGTTCATCCTGCCGGCTCCAGGCCTGGCTGCCGCCGCCGTCTGCGCCAACGGCGAGGTCGGCGATCAGCCCGATGCGCATGCCGCTGCCCAAGGCCGCGTCCTGTGCGCGCTCCAGGCAGCGGGCGATCAGCCATTGGCTGAAAGCGTAGAAACCGATGTCTTCAACGTGTTCCTCAGCGAAGCGCGCCAGTTCCGCGCCGCGTGGCTGACGCCATTCCTCGGGCCAGTGACGCCAGTCGCTGCTTTCGCCGCGAGCAACCCGTAGGGCCTGTAGCGCTTCGAAGCGACAGTGATTCTCCAGGGCTTCGCCACCGGCCTGGCGAAAGCTATTGAAGTCTGCGCCGAGGGGGTGGTCGCCGAGACGGAAACCCTCGTACAAGGCGCGTAGCAGTCGTTGCCGGGCACGGGCCGCACGGGGCCAGTCGATCAGCGGCAACTGTTCCAGAGCTTGCAGTTCATCGGTCAACCCGGCGGTGTCGATGGCCATGCGCAGGGCACGCTCCCCGAGGATAGCCCCCGGCGCGGCATACAGACTGTTGAGGAACAGGCGGCTGGACGGCGAATAAGGGCTGTAGCGCTGCGGGTCACAACTGAACATCGCATGCAACGGACTGATGGCCAGGGCATCGGCACCTCGCTCGCCGGCTGCCCGTACCAGGTTTTCCAGGGCCAGGGTGTCGCCGAAGCCGCCATCGCCGGGACGTCGCAAGCTGTAGAGCTGGGCACTCAGGCCCCAGGCCCGGGGTGTTCGGGCGCCAGTGGCGGCGGCCGTGCTGTGGCAAGTCTCGGGAGCGACGGCCAGGGTGAAATGCTGACCTTCGATACTCACGCTTTGGTAGCCGACCGGTACCTGTCCTGGCAACACCGCGTTGTTGTCCAGCCGCAGGTTGAACAGTGTGCCGTCTTCCAGGTGAATCTCACAAGGCGTGTCGGGGGCGAAGTAGTGGGCGAGGTCCAGCCCCTGGCCGACGTCTGCTGTCAGCAGCGGCGGCAAGCGCCTGTCCTGTTGGATTCGCAGCAGCTCTAACAGGCTGCTTTCAATGGCGGCATCGTCATCGGCCGGATGCCCGAGGCCGGCCAGGACCTTGCGCAGGACTTCGGAGCGGACCTTTTGAGGACGACCATTGGCATCGATCCAGTCAACGGCCAGGCCCGCTTGGCTCGCAAGCATTTCCAACTGCGTATCGCTCACGGGAATTCTCCATCAAGGGACGATAAGTCTTCATCGGTGCTCAGGCTGACCAGGGCGCAGTAAGGCGCCAGGCAACCGTGGTCCAGTTGTCGGGTAGCGCCCTGACTACTTTCGAACAACCAGCGGGCGGTGCTGTCGGCGCGATGATCGACGGGAGCGGCACTGAGATTCAGGTCGATGCGCAGCAGGCTACCGTCGCCCAACCGCCACCGCGCACTGAGGGCGCCGTCAGCCAGCACGTCGGCGCCTAGCGCCTGGGTGCCGGGCAGCCTGGGTATCAATTCGCGGTGACGAATCGCCAATAACTGCCGGTAGAGTCGCGCCGTGGCCTGGCGGGTGAAATGGACGGGAGAGTCGAGGTCCGGGCATGAAGCCTCGAAAGTGCTCGTAGCGTTCGGGTCGGGGATATGCGCACGCCGTTGCGGGTCGGCGAAGTCTTCGAACTCGGCGAACTCCGCACGTCGGCCTTCGCGCACGGCATCGGCCAGCTCACCCTGGTAATCGGTGAAGAACAGGAAAGGTTCCTCGGCACCGATCTCGTCGCCCATGAACATCAGCGGGATCATCGGCGACAACAGCAACAGCACCGTGGCCGCGCGCAGGGCTGGAGCGGGGCACAGTTGGTTGAGGCGCTCGCCGAGGGCCCGGTTTCCGATCTGGTCGTGGTTCTGCAGGAACAGAATAAAGGCCGTGGGCGGCAGGTGCGCACTCGGTTCGCCGCGACTCTGGCCGTGACGGTTGAGATGGCCCTGGTAGACAAAACCCTGACTCAGGCAGCGTGCCAGTTTGGTGGTGGTTTGCCGTGCATAATCGGCGTAATAGGACTCGATCTCGCCGGTCAGCAACACATGCAGGGCGTTGTGACCGTCATCGTTCCATTGTCCGTCGTAGGCCTCTTCCAGCAGGCTGGCCTGGTTGAACTCGTTCTCCACGGTCAACCAGACCTGCCGTGTCGGGTCGAGCTGCTGGCGCACTTTGTCAGACAGCTCGCGCAGAAAGGCGCTGTCGTTGATGGCATGCACGGCATCCAGTCGCAGGCCGTCAAAACGGTATTCCTGTAGCCACATCAGGGCATTGTCGATAAAGAAGTCGCGCACTTGCCGGCGGCGGAAGTCGATGGCCGCGCCCCAGGGTGTCTGGCGATCTTCCAGGAAGAAGTCCTTGGCATAGTGCCCGAGCAAATTGCCGTCTGGGCCGAAGTGGTTGTAGACCACGTCGAGAATCACCATCAGGCCATGGCCATGGGCGCTATCGATCAGGTGCTTGAGCTCTTCGGGCGAACCATAGGCGGCGTGCGGAGCATAGGGCAGCACACCGTCATAACCCCAGTTGCGCTTGCCGGGAAACTCGGCGAGGGGCATCAATTCGATGGCGGTGATCCCCAGCGCGGCCAGGCGCGGCAGGTGTCGCTCCAGCGCACGATAGCCGCCGAAGGCACCGACATGCAGCTCGTAGATCACCGCCGTATGCCAGGGCCGCCCTTGCCAATCGTTATGCTGCCAATGATAGGCGAGCGGATCGACCACCACGCTCGCGGCCCGCACGCCACCGGCCTGGGCGCGGGAAGCCGGATCGCAGACCAGCAGGTCACCCTCGATGTTGTAGCGGTAGCGGGTGCCGGCCGCGCAGCAGGTTTGCAGGGTGAACCAGCCGTCGTGCTTCGGTGACATGGCCAGCGAGCGACCATCCTCCAGTTCGACGCTGACGTAACGGCTGTCCGGTGCCCAGAGCGCAAAGCGGGTATGTTCCGCGTCCAGCATAATGGCACCGTGAGGCCAGGTTTGCGAAGTCCCTATCGGCATCTCTGAAGGCCTCCTCAGCGCTTGCCTGAACTGCTCCGGGAATTGGCCACCAAGGTTTCATACAGTTGCGCATAGGGCTCCACCGCCTTACACCAGTTGAACGGCGCGGCCATCGCCCGGCAGCGCATGGCATTGAACAGCGGCGGATAGGCGAAGACCTTGAAGGCCCGGTGCAGGGCTGCTTCGTAGCTTTGTACGGTGGATTCGTCGAAGAGGAAACCGGTTACGCCGTCCTCGATGGTGTCGGCCAGGCCGCCGGTATTGCGCGCCACCGGCAACGAGCCGAAACGCTGAGCATACATCTGGCTCAATCCACAGGGTTCGTAGCGTGAAGGCATCAGCAGGAAATCACTGCCGGCGAACATCCGCCGCGCATCGGTTTCATTGAAGCCGATGCGCACACCGATCTGGCCTGGGAAACGCAGGGCCAGCTGGCGCAACGCCTGTTCTGCTTCCGGCTCGCCACGGCCGATAATGGCGATCTGGCCGCCAGCGCGGACGATAAATTCGCTGACCGCTTCGGTCAGGTCCAGGCCCTTCTGGTAGACCAATCGCGAGACCACGGCGAACAGCGGGCCGCTGGAGGGCTCCAGGCCGAACAACTGGCGCACATGGGCGATGTTGGTGGCCTTGCTGTCCCAGTCGCCGATATTGAACGGGCAGACCAGGTGGCTGTCGGTGGCCGCATCCCAGCTTTCATCGATACCGTTAGGAATGCCGCTGAGCAGGCCCTGGTAGGTCTTGCTGGCGAGGAAACCGTCGAGGCCGCACCCAAACTCCGGGGTGGTGATTTCCTCGGCGTAAGTGGCGCTGACCGTGGTGATATGGCTCGAATAGGCCATACCGGCCTTAAGAAACGACAGCTTGCCGTAGAACTCCATGCCCTCCTGTTGCAGGGCGTGGGGCGGGATCCCCAACTCCGGGCAGCAGGCCAGGCTGACCACGCCCTGGTAGGCGAGGTTATGGATGGTGAACAGGGTCGGCGTGTGCTGGCCGCGCCAGTGCATATAGGCCGGTGCCAGGCCAGCCGGCCAGTCATGGGCATGGACCAGGTCGGGGGTCCAGTGGATCTGTGCCAGGTTGGCAGCGATATCGGCGGCGGCCAGGCCCAGGCGGGCGAAGCGGATATGGTTGTCCGGCCAATCGCGCCCGTTGTTGGCGCCATAGGGGGTGCCTTCACGCTCGAATAACTCGGGGCAGATCAGTACGTAGATTACCAAGCCGTCGGGCATGTCCATACGACCGATCTTGCACGGTGGCAAGGCAGCATGGCCACCCAGTTCGCCGACAAGGTGGATCGGATTGTCGCTGTGCAGCACCTGCGAGTAACCAGGAATCAGTACCCGCACATCGTGCAGATGACGCATGGCCCTGGGCAACGCCGCCGAGACATCGCCCAGGCCACCGGCTTTGACCAGATCGGCGAATTCCGAGGTGACAAACAGGACTTTCTTCTTGTTGGAGTTGATGGCTACTGGCGGTGACAACGTCTTCCCTCCCGCCAAGGGGACTGACACGTGGACCGGTTCGCTGGCTTGATTCAAACCCTCCCCCTGAACTTCCAACGCAGCGCTGATCATGTGCCTCTCCTATTTTATTTGATGTGACTCAAACCTTTCACACAGCGTGCCGAAACCACATCCTTTGGTCGGCCACACCTATTCAGGGCGATTGGGCGACAACCGCCCAATGCACCGGAACATGAAAGAGTGGGGGAACGCCTGTGCTCATGACTACCGAAACAGACGCCCTACCTTTAAGCTGACCGGTCGACTATTGAGAAGTTTCGACTTTTTCTCGACGAAATGACCGAGCGGTCAATAGGCCTGAACAAACAGCGTATAAGAGATGCCATCGCTTAGACGAATAGGTGGGAAATATCCGACGGTATGACTTAAGGTCCGGACGCTAGCGTCGTCACCGCTGAAGGACACCCTGGGAGGATTGCTCCTCACTGACGCCAGTTCCAAGCCCAGTCGCTCAATAATGGTGCGTTAATGATTGCGGAGCAGCGGGTGATACGCCCAGATAGAGAGCCCGCTGATCTATCCCTCGATTACTGGGTCGGGGAATAGTTGCACCATAGGCTGATCTGGGCAGGCAACTGCTTAGCCCAAGCGCCGGATCGGCTGTCCAGCCGCCCAGGCCTGGATGTCCTCGATCATCTGGCTGTAGAACATCCGGTAGTTATTCTCGCTGACATAACCGATATGGGGAGTCGCCAGGACATTCTCCAGGGTACGCAATGGATGGTTGTTCGGCAGTGGTTCTTGTTCGTAGACATCCAGCGCGGCACCGGCCAGCTTGCCGTTTTCCAACGCATGGATCAGCGCCTGTTCGTCGACGATCGGCCCGCGAGCGGTGTTGATCAGCAAGGCGGACGGTTTCATCCAGCCCAGTGCCTGGACGTCCACCAGGCCACGGGAACGATCACTGAGCACCAGGTGAATGGACAACAGGTCGGCCTGTTCGAACAGCGCCTGTTTGCCGACATATTCCACACCTGATTCGGCGGCGCGTTCGGGCGTGAGGTTTTCGCTCCAGGCGATCACCCGCATGCCGAATGCCTGGCCGTAGCGAGCGACTTTCTGGCCGATGCTGCCCAAACCGAGAATGCCCAGGGTCTTGCCGTAGAGATCGCCGCCCAGCCCTTGCTGCCAGTCACCGGCGCGCAGGGCGTTGGCTTCTTTCAACAGGTTGCGGCTCAGGGCCATGATCAGCGCCCAGGTCAGTTCCGGAGCGGCATGCTTGTAGCTTTGCGTGCCGCAGACCGGGATACCCAGGGCCGTCGCGGCCTGGATATCCAGCGCGGCATTGCGCATGCCCCCGGTCACCAGCAGTTTCAGGCGCGGTAGCTGGCGCAGCAGGGTCTCGTCGAATGTGCTGCGCTCACGCATCACGCAGATCACATCGAAGCCTGCCAGGCGTTCGGCCATGATTTCGGTGGCGGCGGGGTAGTCGTGGAGAAAGCTCACCTGACCGATGACCTCCAGTACCGACCAGTCCACGACATCGCCCGCCACGCCTTGCCAGTCATCGATTACCGCAATCTGCAACGTCATTGCCTCTTTCCTCTTTATTGTTTGGCGGCCAGCCAGCCGAGCAGGGCCTTGTGGAAACGGGCCGGCTCTTCCATCTGAGGGGCATGGCCCAAGCCGGGGAATTCGACCAGCGTCGAGTGCGGGATCAGCTTGGTCACCTGCTTGCCGAGCACGTCATAGTGACCGAGGCGAGCCTTGACCTCCGGCGGCGCGATATCGCTGCCGATGGCCGTGGTGTCGGCGGTGCCGATCAGCAACAGGGTGGGCATCTTCAGGTCCTTGAACTCGTAGTACACCGGCTGGGTGAAGATCATGTCGTAGATCAGCGCCGAGTTCCAGGCCACCGCGACCTGCCCAGGGCCTTTGTTCAGGCCGGCGAGCATATCGACCCAGCGGTCGAACTCGGGTTTCCAGTGGCCGGCATAGTAGGTGTTGCGTTCGTAGTTGCGAATGCCATCGGCAGTCAGCTTCAACTCGCGCTCGTTCCATTGGTCGACGGTGCGGTAGGGCACGCCCAGGGCTTTCCAATCTTCCAGGCCGATGGGGTTGACCAGCGCCAGGCGCTCGACCTGCCGGGGGTAGAGCAATGCGTAGCGAGTGGCGAGCATGCCGCCGGTGGAGTGACCGAGAAGCACGGCCTTGTGAATGCCGAGATTTTCCAGCAGGGCGTGAGTGTTGCTCGCCAATTGTTGGAACGTGTACTGGTAACTGTCGGGTTTGCTGGAGGTGCAGAAACCGATCTGGTCCGGGGCGATGACCCGGTAGCCGGCCGCGCTCAGAGCCTTGATCGACTCCTCCCAGGTGGCACCGCAGAAGTTCTTGCCGTGCATCAGCACCACGCTCTGACCATTGGCCGGCCCGCTGGGCTTGACGTCCATATAGCCCATCCGTAGAGCCTTGCCTTGAGACTGGAAGGCAAAGTGTTCGACCGGATAGGGATAGTCGAAACCTTGCAGTTCCTGACCGTAGGCCGGTCCTTCGGTGGCATGGGACAGCGCGGGCAATGAGGCAGCGAGGAACAGGCTGCCGAGGACAAGGGCGCGGGCATTCGACATAGGGAATCTCCAGAAGAAGTAGGCCGATACTGGTAGTTTACGATTAACCTTGGATTAAGGTGAGTAGGGTTAATTCATCATGTTAGATGCCTGCGATTTTAAGCTGAATGCGACCTTGGTTATTTTTTTGTTTTATCTAGTTTGATTTTATTTTGTGCGAATTTTCTTGCAATTCACAGTGCTATTTTCTCTAAATTTTTACTATATTTACACTGTTTTTCATGGGTATAAGGTTTGTTTGTGCGAAATGATGGACACACGTCATATGATTATTTTTCGTTTGTGTGCGGTGAATCCATAGAGAATGTTTGGAAGGGGTGATGGCCCGGCCTGGATGAAGATTAATTTAGACATAAATGGCCGCGACGTTGAGCGGAGAGTAATACATTTACTGTCACTAATTTTATCGACAAGTCTGCTTATTATGTTCTTGATAGGTTTCCTTATCGATCAGGTAACGGTTTGCATGCGATGTACAGGTCGGCCAGCAAGGCGATGAGGTGGGATGGTCCGTGTCCGTTGAGGTTGTTCACGGGCGTGCCCGCGATTGCGCTATACCGCGTATCCGGCACGGGTTAGTCTTAGAGCCTGTCGTTTGCAGGGAGCCCTTATGGGCAATCACAAGATTCGGATTCGTCGCAGTAACGTCGAGAAGATTCTCCTGGCGGCCGAGAAGGTCTTTGCCGAAAAGGGCTTCGGTGGCACCGCCATGGCGGATATTGCCGAAGAGGTACAGTTGCCGCGCTCCAATTTGCACTATTACTTCAGCACCAAGAGCGAGCTCTATAACGCGGTACTCCTCGATCTGCTGGAGGTGTGGAAGCAGGATGCCCTGTGTTTCGAGATGTTCGACGATCCTCGGGTGGTACTGAGCAGCTATATTCGCGCCAAGATGAATCATTCGCGAACCCGGCCCCACGGCTCGAAAGTCTGGGCCAATGAAATCATCCATGGTGCGCCGGCCTTGGGTGAGACTCTCGATCTCGGCCTGTATGACTGGGCCAAGATGAAGGAGGCGAAGATTCGCCAGTGGGTGGAGGACGGTCGGATTCTGCCGGTGGAGCCGTTGAGCCTGCTGTACATGATCTGGGCCTCGACCCAGCACTATGCCGACTTCAGCCATCAGGTGGCGATTCTCAACGATCACCAGCCGCTGTCGGACCTGCAGTTCGAAAAGGCGGTGCAGACAGTGACCCAGGTCATCCTGCGAGGGATCGGGTTGGAGCCCTGATCCCCCGGTGCTCTGGTTAGCTGGCCTCCTGGATCCGATAGGGGTTGCGCGGATCGTGGTTCCAGTCGAGGAACGGTTTGCCGGTTGCCTGGGGCACCATCTCGATGCAGTCCGCTACCGGGCAGGTGATTTGGCACAGGTTGCAGCCCACACATTCTGCGTCGATCACTTCATAGCTGTGGCTGCCATCGGCCTGGCGCAGGCTGGCGATGGCCTGGTGCGAGGTGTCTTCGCAGGCGATATGGCAACGGCCGCAGCCGATACAGGCGTCCTGGTCGATCTTCGCGATGACCTGATAGTTGATGTCCAGGTACTTCCAGTCGGTGGTATTGCCGACCGCTTTGCCGGAAAACTGCTGCAAGCGGGTATAGCCCTGGCTGTCCATCCAGCGCGACAGACCGTCCTTCATCTCATCGACGATACGGAAGCCGTGGAGCATTGCCGCCGTACACACCTGCACCGCGCCGCAACCCAGGGCGACGAACTCAGCGGCATCGCGCCAACTGCCGATGCCACCGATGCCGCAGATCGGCAGGCCATGGGTCTGCGAGTCGCGGGCGATTTCCGCGACCATGTTCAGGGCGATGGGCTTGACCGCCGAGCCGCAGTAGCCGCCGTGGGTGCTCTGGCTGCCGACCATGGGCAGGGCAACCATGCGATCGAGATCGACGCTGGTGATGGAGTTGATGGTGTTGATCAGCGACACCGCGTCGGCCCCGCCGCGATGGGCTGCGCGGGCCGATAGGCGGATATCGGTGATGTTCGGGGTCAACTTGACGATCACCGGCAGCGAGCAGTAGGTCTTGCACCAGCGCGTGACCATCTCCACATACTCGGGAACCTGGCCGACCGCGGCGCCCATGCCGCGCTCGGGCATGCCATGGGGACAGCCGAAGTTCAGTTCGATGCCGTCCGCTCCGGTGGCTTCCACCAGGGGCAGGATGAATTTCCACGAGTCTTCCTCGCAAGGTACCATCAACGACACGATCAGCGCCCGGTCCGGCCAGTCCTTCTTGACCTGGGTAATCTCCCGCAGGTTGACCTCCAGGGAGCGGTCGGTGATCAGTTCGATGTTGTTGATGCCCATCACTTCGCGGTTGGGTCCGAAGTGCGCCGAATAGCGCGAGGACACGTTGACCGCGGCGGGGTCTTCCCCCAGGGTTTTCCAGACCGCGCCGCCCCAGCCGGCCTCGAAGGCACGGACCACGTTATAGGCCTTGTCGGTGGGCGGCGCGGAGGCCAGCCAGAACGGATTGGGTGCCTTGATGCCGGCGAAGACAATCGACAGATCGGCCATTTATGCAGCCTCCACATTGAGCAAGAGTTGGGCGTGGATGGCCTCGGCGGCCAGCTTGCCGTGTTGGACGGCCTGGACAGTGAGATCCTGGCCGAGGCTGATGCAGTCGCCGCCAGCGTAGACGCCCGGCACACTGGTGCGCAGGTGCTCGTCAACTTCGATACGATCACCCACGCGGCGCAGTTCGCGGGCCAACGGATCGTCCAGGACCGTGTCATCGAAGGTCTGGCCGATGGCTTTGAAGATGGCGTCGGCGGCCAGTTCAAAGGTTGCGCCGGTGCTCTGCAAACGACCGTTTTCCAGGCGGGTACGGGCAAAGCGCATGCCGCGCACCTGACCCCGCTCGTTGAGCAGCACCGCTTGCGGTTGAGCCCAGGTCAGCAGGCGCACCTGATTGGCCTTGGCGATCGCCTGCTCATGGGCGGTAGCGCCCATGTCCTCCAGCCCACGGCGATACACCAGGTTGACGTCCTGGGCGCCAAGACGGGCCATCTGCACGGCCATGTCGATGGCGGTATTGCCGGCACCGAGCACGATGCAGCGGTTGGCCAGCGGCAGTTGGCTGAGGTCGCTGGCCTGGCGCAGTTCGCTGATGTACTCAGTGGCGGGCAGCAGGCCCGGTGCGTCTTCGTCGGTCAGCCCCAGTTGGCGGGTGGCGGCCAGACCGAGGCCGAGGAACACCGCGTCGAACTGTGAGTGCAGTTCGCTTAGGGACAGATTGCGACCCATTTTCTGTCCGTGGCGGATCTCGATGCCGCCGATCTGCAATAGAAACTCCAGTTCGTGCTGGGCGAAATCGTCCACCAGTTTGTATCTGGCGATCCCATATTCATTGAGGCCGCCGGCTTTTTCTCGCGCTTCGAAGATCACTACGTCATGACCGTGCATGGCCAGTCGATGGGCGCAGGACAAGCCGGCGGGACCGGCCCCGACCACGGCGATCCGCTTGCCGCTGGCGGCCGAGCGCTTGAACGGGTGTTCGCTGAAGTGCGCATTGTCGACGGCAAAGCGTTGCAACAGGCCGATCAGCACCGGCGCACATTCCTGGCTGTTGTTGCGCACACAGGCTTGCTGGCAGAGGACTTCGGTCGGGCAGACCCGCGCACAGCTGCCGCCGAGAATATTGGCCTCCAGAATCTTCTGCGCGGCGCCCTGGACATTGTCCTGATGAATATTGCGAATAAACGAGGGGATATCGATGTCGCTGGGACAAGCGTTAACGCACGGAGCGTCGTAGCAATACAGGCAGCGCGATGCCTCCAGATGGGCCTGACGAGCGTTCAACGGCGGCGCCAGGTCGGTGAAATGGGCGGCGAGGGCAGCCGGGTTGTCACTGGGATGAGGAAGGTGGCTCAGGGTCTTGATCACGGTGAAGGCCTCACGGTTTTGTGCGAATTGCCTCTAGGCGGGCAGTGGTTTTATCTCTGGCGGATCGAGTAGCCCCTGCGTGGCGAGCTCTGTTAGTCAATTTTGGATGCCACAAGCCCCTGGCCTGCGGGTATCCGAATTTGAGCTAGCGAACGCACCGCACAGGCCGCCAGGCGTTCAGCGCTTGACGGCGGTCGGACGTTGCAGTTCGGCGCGCTTGCTCAACAGGTCAAACACCGCCGGGTAGGCCGGGCGCTCGATATAGCGTCCGGCACCGCGTTCGACCCGCAGCTCGCCATCGGCCCAGACCAACTTGCCTTGGCTGATGGTATGGCTGGGAATGCCGCGCACGGTCTTGCCTTCGAAGATATTGAAATCGACCTGCTGATGGTGCGTCTTGGCGGAGATCGTCCGGCTGCCTTGCGGGTCCCAGAGCACCAGATCGGCGTCGGCGCCGACGCGGATCGCCCCCTTGCGCGGAAACAGGTTGAAGATTTTCGCGGTGTTGGTCGAGGTCAGCGCCACGAAGTCCTGCATCGACAGGCGCCCGGTATTGACCCCTTCATCCCAGAGCACCGCCATACGGTCCTCTATTCCGGCGGTGCCGTTGGGGATCTTGCTGAAGTCGTCGCGCCCGACGGCTTTCTGTTCGGCGCAGAAGCAGCAATGGTCAGTCGCGGTGGTGTGCAGGTTGTTCGATTGCAGGCCACGCCACAGTGCTTCCTGATGGCCGCGTGGGCGGAACGGCGGGCTCATCACATACCCGGCGGCGGTCTGCCAGTCGGGATCGCGGTAGACACTGTCGTCGAGCAACAGGTGCCCGGCCAGTACTTCGCCATAGACCGGCTGACCCTTAGCGCGAGCGTAGGTGATTTCATCGAGGGCTTCGCGGGTTGACACATGCACCAGGTACAGCGGCGTACCGAGCGTTTCGGCGATGCGGATCGCGCGGCTGGCGGCTTCGCCTTCGACCTGCGATGGACGTGACAATGGGTGGGCTTCAGGCCCGCTGAAGCCTTGCGCCAGCAGTTTGCGCTGCAGGTGGTAGACCAACTCGCCGTTCTCGGCATGTACCGTGGGGATCGCGCCCAATTCCAGGCAGCGTTCGAAACTGGCCACCAGCGTATCGTCGGCCGCCATGATCGCGTTTTTGTAGGCCATGAAATGCTTGAAGCTGTTGATGCCGTGGTGACTCACCAGTTCGGCCATCTCCTCGCGGACCTGTTCGCTCCACCAGGTGATAGCGACATGAAAACCGTAGTCGGCGGCAGATTTCTCAGCCCAGCCGCGCCATTGGTGAAAGGCTTCCAGCAGGGATTGTTGAGGGTTGGGAATCACAAAGTCGATGATCGAGGTGGTACCCCCGGCAAGACCTGCCGCCGTGCCGCTGAAGAAATCCTCGCTGGCGACGGTGCCCATGAAGGGCAATTGCATATGGGTATGGGGATCGATGCCGCCTGGCATCAGGTATTGCCCGCTGCCATCGAGAACTTCACAACCTGACGGAACCTCAAGCGAGTTGCCGATGGCTTTGATCACACCGTCGGCGCAGAGCACATCGGCGCGATAATTTTCTTCATGGGTAACGATGGTGGCACCACGGATCAATAGGGACATACCGAATTCCTCGCAGGCTTGACCGGCTGGTGCCGGTTCTAGGTTTTGTACGGGAAGCGTGCTGAAGGGGAGTTCCAATCCTGTCAGCGATGTCAGGATTAAAATCTAGTTGTTTGTTGTGAAATGAGCAAGATTATTTTTTATAAGTTTGTATTTAAAATAACTCATTGAAAAATAAAGAATTAAATATTCTTATTAAAAATAAAAACGATTTTTTGCATTTTGACATGCTTGACAAGATTAAAATTTAGGCGAGATTTTATAGGGCAAATCAGTTGCTTGAGCAGGTACCCGGCAACTGATGGCAAGTTGAGTCCCGATAGTTAGCAGCATGCGTCTGCATTCAGCCTGAGTGCTTGAAGACAAGTCTGCCGGGGCTCACCGATATATTTTATAAAGCTAAAAAAATCAGCAAGTTGTAGCCGTTTTTAGGATTGGTCAGACGAGTTTTCGGAGAACCCGGCACGTTTACTGATTGCCGCCGACAATACGCTGACCGGTTCGTAGGTGTCGTAGGCTCCGTGCGGAAACTTGCAGGCATGGCGAGTTTTCCGCAGGCCTGTGTGCAGGCGTGTTTTGCCCAGAATCTCCGGCCATCGTCTGGCGCGCGGTATTTTCCGGCAGCCAGTCCGATGAGCGAATAATCAGAACAACAGTGGAGCGGCCAATGCAACAGAACCGATCGCAAGTGACTGAGCGTAATGGCTTGTATGAACTGGAAGCCGGCAACGACGTCCTCGACAGCCCCCGTTACAACCACGACATCGCCCCGACCAAGGTTCACGAACGCACCTGGAACCAGTGGCATATCACCGCCTTGTGGATCGGCATGTCGATCTGCGTACCGACCTATACCTTGGGCGGTGTCCTCACCGCGTATTTCGGGTTGACAGTGGGCGAAGCGCTGCTGGCAATCCTGCTGGCCAATATCGTGGTGCTGATTCCCCTGACGCTCAATGCCTTCGCCGGCACCAAATACGGCATCCCGTTTCCGGTACTGCTGCGTTCGTCCTTCGGGGTGATCGGCTCCAACGTGCCGTGCCTGATCCGCGCATTGGTGGCTTGCGGCTGGTTTGGCATCCAGACCCTGTTCGGCGGGCTGGCGATCCACCTGTTTCTCGGCTCTATCTTCGAGGGATGGAAGTCCCTGGGCGGCACCGGCGAGGCGATCGGCTTCATGATCTTCTGGTGCCTGAATCTGTGGGTGGTGTTGCGTGGAGCGGAGTCGATCAAGTGGCTGGAAGTCCTCTCGGCACCGCTGCTGGTGTTGGTCGGCTTGGGTTTGTTGGTGTGGGCCTTGCCGCATATTTCCCTGACCGAGTTGCTCGCCCAGCCGCCCAAGCGGCCTGAAGGTGCCAGTGTCTACGGCTACTTCTTTGCCGGGCTGACGGCGATGGTCGGCTTCTGGGCCACCCTGTCGCTGAACATCCCCGATTTTAGTCGCTATGCCAAAAGCCAGAAGGACCAGATCGTCGGGCAGATTCTCGGTTTGCCGCTGACGATGTTCCTGTTCGCCGCTTTGGGTGTGGTAATGACGGCAGCCTCGGCATCGCTGGTGGGCCAGACGGTGTCCGATCCGGTCAGCCTGATCGGACATATCCAGAGTCCGGTCTGGGTGGCCCTGGCGATGGCCCTGATTATTATCGCCACCTTGGCCACCAACACAGCGGCGAACATCGTCTCGCCCACCAATGACTTCCAAAACATTGCTCCCAAGCTGATCAATCGCACCACGGCGGTCATGCTGACCGGTCTGGTGGGGTTGTTGCTGATGAGTCATGAGCTGCTGAAGAAGCTCGGCCTGTTGGTCTCCGATGTAAGCCTGGAGACGGTGTATTCCAACTGGCTGTTGGGCTATTCGAGCCTGCTTGGGCCGATTGCCGGGATCATGGTGGTGGACTATTTCATCATCAAGCAGCAGCGCCTGGATCTGGCTGGTCTGTACCGTGACGATGTCTACCCGGCGTGGAATTGGAACGGTTTCCTGGCCTTCGGCCTGCCCGTGGTGCTGACGCTGATATCCCTGGGCAGCAGCGCGTTTAGCTGGTTCTACGACTATGGCTGGTTCACCGGCTCGACGCTGGGTGGCGTGTTGTATTACGGGCTGTGCCGGTTGGGCAGCGACAAGGCCGTGGTGGCCGCCAAGCCATTAGTCTGATATTGCCAAAAAAGGCGGCACGGAGCATCCAGGCCGACATTGCCCTGCTTGGCGCGGGAAAGATCGGTGTAACAGGAACTGTTTGAGGAGATCATCATGAACGCGTTGGCCCACGTTATGCAGTCCGACCATCAGCACATCAACAGTGAGCGCTTGTGGCATTCGCTCATGGAGCTTGCCCAGCTTGGCGCGACGGTCAAGGGCGGCGTCTGTCGTCTGGCCCTGACCGATCTCGATCGCCAGGCCCGGGATATTTTTGTCGGCTGGTGCAAGGACGCCGGCTGCACCGTGAGCGTTGATGCCGTGGGTAATATTTTTGCCCGTCGACCGGGGCGCAATCCATTGCTACCACCGGTGATGACCGGCAGCCACATCGATACCCAGCCCACCGGCGGCAAGTTCGACGGCTGCTTCGGCGTGTTGGCCGGAGTGGAGGTGTTGCGTACCCTCAATGACCTTGGCATCGAAACCGAGGCACCGCTGGAAGTGGTGGTGTGGACCAATGAGGAGGGCTCGCGGTTCGCCCCTTGCATGATGGGTTCAGGGGTGTTTGCGCAAGAGTTCAGCCTTGAAGAAACCCTGGCCAAGACCGATGCCGAGGGCGTCACCGTGGGCGAAGCCCTGAACACCATCGGTTACGCCGGCCCGCGTGCGGCGAGCGGACACGCGGTGGGGGCTTATTTCGAGGCGCATATCGAACAGGGGCCGATCCTTGAGGATGAACGCAAGACCATTGGCGTGGTGCTGGGGGCGCTGGGCCAGAAGTGGTTCGACCTCAGGCTCAACGGCGTCGAGGCCCATGCCGGGCCGACCCCGATGCACCTGCGCAAAGATGCCTTGGTCGGCGCGGCGGCGGTGGTGGCGGCGGTCAATCGTGCGGCCCTCGGGCACCAACCTCATGCCTGCGGCACTGTCGGCTGCCTGCAGGCGTATCCAGGTTCGCGCAATGTGATCCCAGGGGAAGTGCGCATGACCCTGGACTTCCGGCACCTGGAGCCGGCACGTCTGGACTCGATGATTGCCGAGGTCAGGGAGGTCATCGATAACACGTGTAGCGAGCATGGGTTGAGCTTCGAACTGACGCCGACCGCGGATTTCCCGCCACTGTATTTCAACAAGGGTTGTGTCGAGGCAGTGCGTAATGCGGCCGAGGGGTTGGGGTTGTCCCATATGAATATCGTCAGTGGCGCGGGGCATGATGCGATCTTCCTGGCGAAACTGGGGCCGGCGGGGATGATTTTCGTGCCGTGCGAGGGCGGGATCAGTCACAACGAAATCGAGAATGCCGATCCCAAGGACCTGGCGGCGGGCTGCGCGGTATTGTTGCGAGCCATGCTGGCGGCGTCCGAAGCGATTGCCGGCGCCTGACGTTATTGCACCGGGTCCTGGGACGGGGTCTATTGTCTGGAGTCCGGTAGCAGTAGAAGCCACAAGCGCAACGAGTCCGATAGGCCTCAGGAGCTGACCCATGATCGACCATCTCGACCACTTGGTGCTAACCACCATCGATGCCGTGGCCGCCGAGGATTTCTACGTGCGGGTGCTGGGCATGCGCCTGGAAACCTTTGCCGGCGGGCGCAAGGCGTTTCGCTTCGGCCACCAGAAGATCAACCTGCATGTGCGTGGCCATGAGTTCGAGCCCAAGGCCCATCTGCCAGTGCCAGGGGCGCTGGACCTGTGCTTTATCGCCGCCATTCCCCTGGAACAGGTGATCGAACGGTTGCGCCAGGCCGACTGGCCGATCATCGAGGGGCCGGTAATGCGTACCGGAGCCAGTGCACCGATCCGCTCGGTGTATGTGCGCGATCCAGACCTGAACCTGATCGAGATTTCCGAGCTGGCCGCGGGCCTCGGGCTGGCCTCCTAACCCGGCTGGGCGGCGATTCCCGGCAAGGGGGGCTGCCGGAGCAGCCGGGCCGAGCGACAAAAAGTGGCTGGCGAAACCTCTTCGTCCACTCAGTGATCACTGGCCGACGGTGCCTCGCCGCCGATGTTGCTGGCGGTTTTCGTGCGCATCAACGTCGCGGCGATACCGGCGCCCAGCGCGGAAAACAAGGCGCCCACCAGGAAGGCGGCTTGATAGCCTTCGTTGAGAGCCTCCAATGGCGATAACCCAGTGCTCAGGTGCAGCTGGCTGCGCGCCTGAGCGAGACTGGCAAGCGCGGCGAGCCCCAATGCGCCACCCATCATGAAGGCGGTATTGACCACCCCGGACGCCAGGCCCGACTCGGACGGTGCGACATCGTTCATCGCCGCCAGCAGCAGTGGGTTGAACGCGATGCCAGCACCCAGTCCCAGCAGCAGCATGCCTGGCAGGATATCGTGCATGAAAGCGCCATTCACAGGGGCTTGGGCGAACAGCAGCAGGCCGAGGGTCGCCAGCGCCAGGCCGGCTGCCAGGGGGCTACGGATGCCGAAGCGCATCACCAGCCTGGCCGAAATACCCAGGGAAAAAATCGCCATGATCAGGTTCGCGGGGAGGAAGGCCAGGCCGACTTGCAGCGGCGTGTAACCCAGCACCAGTTGCATATACAGCGCCGACAGGAAGAACCAGGCAAACATCGCTGCGGCCCAGAGCACGCTGACGATATTGGCGATGGCCAGGTTGCGCCGGCTAAACAGGCGCAACGGCATCAATGGTACCTTGACCCGAGTTTCGATCACCAGGAAGGCAATCAACAGGCCACCGGCCAGGCCCAGTTGCCAGATGGTGCGGGTGGAGCCCCAGCCCATTTCATTGCCATTGACGATGGCGTACACCGCCAGCATCAGCGAAGCCGTCACCGTCAGGGCACCGGCCACATCCAGGTGGCGCGAAGGGTGCTCGTTGAGGGTTTTCGACAACAGGCGCAAGGACAACAGGATCACCGCTATGCCGATCGGCAGATTGACCAGGAAAATCCAGTGCCAGCTCAGGGCGCTGGTCAGCACCCCGCCGAGCAGCGCGCCCAGGCTACCGCCGCCGGCACAGACAAAACCGTAGACGCCCATGGCCTTGGCACGCTCGGCCGGCTCACTGAACAGGTCCATGATCAATGACAACGCCACGGCGGTGACTACCGCGGCGGCCAGGCCCTGGAAGGCGCGGGCCCAGACCAGCACGGCCTGGCTTTGGGCAATGCCACAGACCAGGGAGGCCAGGGTGAAGAAAGCGATACCCAGCAGGAACAGCCGGCGATGCCCGTACAGATCACCCAGGCGTCCGCCGAGCAACAGGAAGCCGCCGAAGGTCAGCATATAGGCGTTCACCACCCAGGCCAGGGCGGTTTCGGAGAACCCCAGGTCGGTCTTGATCGATGGCAGGGCAACGTTGACGATGGTGGTGTCGAGCACAATCATCAGGACCCCGAGGCACAACACCATCAGGGCGAGCCAGCGTTGTCGGCAATCGTGGGGAGAGATGTCGGGGGTGGCCATGGTGTTCTCTCACAGGGCAGGCGCGAGAGTGTAGGCTTGCCTGGCGGTTGGGCTCAATGAACAGAGTGTAGTGAGGTTGTGACGGATTGTTGCGCAGGTCTGTAGGCAATGCCCAAGGGCGTTACGGGGTTGGTCTTGCGATCACGCCGCGACATCTCATTGCGGGCAATCTGATCGTTCCCACGCTCCAGCGCGAGAACGATCAGTAACAGGATTACCGGGAGAGCAGGGCTTCGAGTTTCTCCTGGTCACGGGCGAATTGGCGAATGCCCTCGGCCAGTTTCTCGGTGGCCATGGCGTCTTCATTGGAGGCCCAGCGAAATTGCGCCTCGGTCAGCTTCAGCCGAGCTTCGCCAGCATGGCCCGGAGCCAACTTGCGGGCCAAGGTACCTGAGTCCTGGGCCAACTTTTCCAGCAGGTCCGGGCTGATGGTCAGGCGGTCGCAACCGGCCAACTGCTCGATCTGGTTGATATTACGGAAGCTGGCGCCCATGACCACCGTCTGGTAGTCATTGGCCTTGTAGTAGTTGTAGATGCGGGTCACCGACTGCACGCCCGGATCGTCGGCGCCGGTGTATTCGTTGCCCGTGGACTTCTTGTACCAGTCGTAGATGCGCCCCACGAACGGCGAGATCAGAAACACCCCGGCGTCGGCGCAGGCAGCCGCCTGGGCGAAGGAGAACAGCAGGGTCAGGTTAGTCTGGATACCCGCCTTTTCCAGCTTCTCGGCGGCACGGATGCCTTCCCAGGTGGAAGCCAGCTTAATCAGCACGCGGTCACGTCCGACGCCGGCCTTGTCATACAGCTCGATCAACTGGTTGGCCTTGCTCAACAGCGCCGCTTCGTCGAATGACAGGCGGGCATCGACCTCGGTGGAGATACGTCCCGGAATCGCCTTGAGAATGCCACCGCCGACCGCTACGGCAAAGTGGTCGCAGGCCAGGCCGACATCGCCCTTGGCATGGGCCACGGCGCTTTTCAGCAACTCGGCGTAGCCTGGCAGCGCGGCAGCCTTGAGCAGCAGTGATGGGTTGGTGGTGGCGTCGACCGGCTTGAGGCGAGTGATAGCCTCGAGGTCGCCGGTGTCCGCGACCACGGTGGTGAACTGCTTGAGTTGTTCCAGCTTCGAAGTCATGAGCGTCTCTGTCGGGAAGGGCGTGGATCAATGCACTGATTGAGTGCCTGTGGCGTAAAAAGTTCGGTCGGAGGGATAACCCAAGAATGCCGCCGAACGCGAGTGTTGTGCAACCCAAAAACGCAGGGCAATTCAGGCTTCGGGCGGTGGCATCAAGGTCGCGATCAGGGCGCGAATGGTACCGGGCAGGGCCTCCAGCTCTCGCACCAGGATGCTGCGTTCGCGAATCGCCCAGGGTTCGTCGAGGGCTACTGTTATCAGTTGCATGGTCCGGCTGTGACGCAGGGCGGCGGATTCGGGAATGATGCCGATGCCCACGCCGGCCTCGACCATCCGGCAGATAGCTTCGAAGCTGGAGACCTGGATCCGCAGCGACAGGGACTTGCCCAGTCGCTCGACCTGTTCGCGCAGGAAACTCAGGAGGGTGCTGCCTTCGTGTAGGCCAATATGCTGGTAGGCCAGGGTGTTTTTCAGTGTTACCGATTGTCGGCTCGCCAGCGGATGATCCACCGGCACGATCAGTACCAGGCGGTCGGTGCTGAAGTGCATCACCTGCAAGCCGCTGGCCTCCACCGGGCCGGCGATGATGCCCATGTCACTCGTGCCGTCGAGCACACCGCGAACGATATCGCGAGACAAGCGTTCCTGTAGGTCCACCGTCACACCAGGACGCTTCGAGAGGAACCCGGCGAGTACTTCCGGAAGAAACTCAGTGACCGCCGTGGTGTTGGCGAAGATGCGGATATGCCCGGCAGAATCGCCGCCATAGCGGGTGAACTCGCTTTTCAGGTAGTCGACCTGGCGCATGATCAACCGCGCATGCTGCAGCAGACGCTGGCCGGCCGGGGTAACTTCGACGCCGCGGCTGTCGCGGTACAGCAGGCGTGTGTCGAGCTGTGCCTCCAGCGCTTTGATCCGCGCACTGGCGGCTGCCGGCGAGAGAAAGGCGCGCTTGGCGCCCTGGGTCAGACTCGGCGATTCGGCGATATGAATGAAGAGACGCAAATCCGCCAGATCGAAATGCATGGACCTTTCCTAATCAACGGCTGAGCGTTCAGCATAACTGAACGCCGGCTTATTGAAATGTAAATTCTCGGAACGGCGATCAACTTGCATCATCGGCATACAACGACAATCGGCAAGGGGAAACCTTCCAATGAGTGTGACGGATCTGAGTGCCTGGTTGGGACGAACCGAAGAGGCCCACGACCAACTGAGTCACAACCTGCTCAAGCGCATTGCCGCGACCTTTGGAGAAACCGTGCCCTCCCACGGCGAGGCCCTGCTGCCGCTCTGGCAATGGTGTTTTTTCCAGGACCCACTCGTCGAGAGCCAATTGGGCAGCGACGGCCACCCGGCCCGTGGCAGTTTCCTGCCGCCGGCAGACAAGCGCAATCGCATGTGGGCGGGCGGTCGCCTGACGTTCTTCCACGGCCTGCGCGCCGGTCACGATGCCACACGGGTCTCGACCATCACCCGGATCGAGGAAAAACAGGGGCGCACCGGTTCGCTGCTGTTCGTCACCGTGCAACATGAGTATTCCCAGGATGGCCGTCTGGCGATCCGCGAGGAACAGGACATCGTCTACCGTGAACCCACGCCGCCCAAGCAGAACAGCGGCCAGGCCCTGGTCGCGGGCGATTGGCGCGAAGTCGTCGAGCCGACGCCAACCCTGCTGTTTCGCTACAGCGCCGTGACCTTCAATGGCCATCGTATCCATTACGACTACCCCTACGTCACCGAAATCGAAGGTTATCCGGGTTTGGTGGTACACGGACCGATGATTGCCACCCTGAACCTGCGGGCCTTCTGCCGGGCCCATCCCGGCGCAGCCCTGCGGCGCTTTTCCTATCGCGGCCTGCGTCCCCTGATTGCTCCGCAACCCTTTGAAGTCGGCGGGCGGATCGTCAGCCCCGGCATCGCCGAACTCTGGGCAGGCAATGCGGGCGGTATTGCCCAGCACGCCGAAGTGCACTTCGACTAACAAGAAAAAGGCCATTCATCGATGAATCCGAATCACAACGAAGAACTTAATGCCATCCGCGAAGGCGTGCGCGCCCTATGCGCCGAATTCGATGCTGCCTACTGGCGCAAGATCGATGAGGAAAAGGGCTTCCCCGAAGCCTTCGTCAAGGCTCTGACCGATGCCGGCTGGCTGGCGGCGATGATCCCGAGCGAATACGGCGGCTCCGGTCTCGGCCTGGCCGAGGCCTCGGTGATCCTCGAAGAAGTCAACCGCTGCGGTGGCAACTCCGGCACCGTGCACGGCCAGATGTACAACATGTTCACCCTGTTGCGCCACGGCAGCGACGCGCAGAAAAGCTTCTACCTGCCGAAGCTGGCCAGCGGCGAACTGCGCCTGCAATCGATGGGCGTGACCGAGCCGACCACGGGCACCGACACCACCAAAATCAAGACCACCGCCATCAGGCACGGTGACAAGTATGTGATCAATGGGCAGAAGGTATGGATCTCGCGGATCCAGCACTCCGACCTGATGATCCTGCTGGCCCGCACCACGCCCCTGGCCGAGGTCAAGAAAAAATCCGAAGGCATGTCGATCTTCCTCGTCGATCTGCGCGAGGCCATCGGCAACGGCCTGACCGTGCAGCCGATCGCCAATATGGTCAACCACGAAACCAACGAGCTGTTCTTCGACAACCTCGAACTGCCGGCCGACAGCCTGATCGGCGAAGAGGGCAAGGGTTTCAAGTACATCCTCGACGGCCTCAACGCCGAGCGCACGCTGATTGCCGCCGAATGCATCGGCGACGGTCGCTGGTTTGTCGAAAAGGCCAGCGCCTATGCCCGTGACCGTGTGGTATTCGGCCGGCCCATCGGCCAGAACCAGGGCGTGCAGTTCCCGATTGCCGAGGCACATATCGAGATCGAGGCTGCCGACCTGATGCGCTGGCGCGCCTGCGAGGAATACGACTCGGGCCAGAACGCCGGAGCCAGCGCCAACATGGCCAAGTACCTGGCGGCCAAGGCCTCCTGGGAGGCGGCCAATGCCTGCTTGCAGACCCATGGCGGTTTCGGTTTCGCCTGCGAGTACGACGTTGAGCGCAAGTTTCGCGAGACCCGCCTGTATCAGGTCGCGCCGATCTCCACCAACCTGATCCTGTCCTATGTGGCCGAGCACTTGCTCGAACTGCCACGCAGCTTCTGAGGAGTACCCCATGAGCCATACCCAAGACTTGGCCGCCTTCCTCGCCGAGCTGCGTTACGAGCAGGTGCCTCAGGCCGTGTTCGAGCGCACCGAAGACCTGTTCCTCGACTGGCTGGCCTCGGCCCTGGCCAGCCAGCACGCTCATCCGATTCCGCTGTTTGAGGCTTATGCCCGCAAGATGGGGCCGGTCTCTGGTCCGGCGCGGATCCTGGTCAATGGCCAGAGCAGTTCGGCGTACTTCGCCGCTCTGGTCAATGCCGCCTCGTCCCATCTGGTGGAGCAGGACGACCTGCACAACAGCTCCGTGCTGCACCCAGCCACCGTGGTCTTCCCGGCAGCCCTGGCCGCGGCCCAGGATCTTGGCAAGTCAGGCCGCGAGCTGCTGCTGGCGTCGGTTGCCGGCTACGAGGCGGGGATTCGCATCGGCGAGTTCCTTGGCCGCTCCCACTATCGGATCTTTCACACCACGGCTACCGTCGGCACCCTGGCAGCCGCTGTGGCCGTGGGCAAGCTGATGAACTTCAATCAGGAACAGTTCCTCAACCTGCTCGGCAGCGCCGGCACCCAGGCCGCCGGGCTCTGGGAGTTCTTGCGCGATGCCGCCGACTCCAAGCAACTGCACACCGCCAAGGCTGCCGCCGATGGCCTGTTGGCGGCGTACCTGACAGCGGATGGTTTGACCGGTGCGCGCAATATCCTCGAAGGCGACCAGGGACTGGCTGCCGGAATGTCCAGCGATGCCGATCCGACGAAGCTGTCCGACCGCCTGGGCAGTCGCTGGGCGCTGGTGGAAACCTCGTTCAAGTTCCATGCCTCCTGCCGCCATACCCATCCGGCCGCCGATGCGCTACTGCAACTGATGCGCCAGGAAGGTTTGGCTCATGAGCAGATCCGGCACGTGGAAACCTGTGTGCATCAGGGCGCCATCGACGTATTGGGGCGAGTCAAGGTGCCGCAGACCGTGCATCAGGCCAAGTTCTCCATGGGCACCGTCCTGGGCCTGATTGCTGTGCATGGTAACGCCGGGTTGCCGGAATTTCATCAGTTGTCCCTGACCGACCCAGCCGTCTCGGCCTTTCGCGACAAGGTCAGCATGACTCTCGACCCCGAGGTCGACGGTGCTTATCCCCAACGCTGGCTGGGTCGGGTGACGGTCACCACGGTCGACGGGCGGACCCTGCACGGGGCAATCGACGAACCGAAGGGCGATCCGGGCAACAGCCTCTCGCGCGCCGAACTGGAAGACAAGTTCCGCCGCCTGTTGCGGTTCTCCGGCGCTCGTGCACCCGAGCAGGGTGAAGCGTTGATCCGTCAGGTCTGGGACCTGCGTAATACCACTGATTTGCAGGAGCTGTGCTGATGAACACGCCGGCAGACAACACCTCGGCCCCACGTCCGCTGGACGGCATCACGGTGATCAGCCTGGAGCACGCCATCGCCGCGCCGTTCTGTACCCGACAACTGGCGGATCTCGGTGCGCGAGTGGTGAAGATCGAGCGCCCCGGCAGCGGCGACTTCGCCCGTGGCTACGATCAGCGCGTGCACGGTCTGGCCTCGCACTTCGTCTGGACCAACCGCTCGAAACAAAGCCTGACCCTGGACCTCAAGCAGGACCAGGCCGGGGATATCCTCGAAGAACTGCTGGATCAGGCCGATGTGCTGGTCCAGAACCTGGCGCCGGGAGCCGCCGCGCGCATGGGCTTGTCCTTCGCGGCGTTGCACGAGCGTTTTCCGCGGTTGATCGTCTGTGATATCTCCGGTTATGGCGAAGGTGGCCCCTATGAAAAGAAAAAAGCCTACGACCTGCTGATCCAGAGCGAGGGCGGTTTTCTGTCGGTGACCGGTGGCGTGGGAGACGACCAGTTGGCCAAGGCCGGCTGTTCCATCGCCGATATCGCCGCCGGCATGTACGCCTACAGCGGCATCCTCTCGGCGCTGCTACTGAGGGGCAAGACCGGGGAGGGTAGCCGAGTTGAGGTGAGCATGCTGGAAAGCCTGGTGGAGTGGATGGGCTACCCGATGTACTACGCCTTCGATGGCGCCCCACCACCACCCCGTGCCGGCGCGGCGCATTCGACGATCTACCCTTATGGTCCGTTCCCCACGGGCGATGGCGGCACCGTGATGCTGGGCCTGCAAAACGAGCGCGAGTGGGCGGCGTTTTGCGACAAGGTGCTGCTGATGCCCGAGTTGACGGTGGATGAGCGGTTCTCGGCCAACTTCAAGCGTTCGGCCAATCGCGAAGCGCTACGCCAGATCATAGTCGACAGCTTTGCCCGGCTTAGCGTCGAGCAACTGATTACGCGGCTGGAAGAGGCGCAGATCGCCAACGCCCGGGTCAACGACATGCAGGGCGTCTGGGACCACCCGCAACTGAAGGCCCGTGATGGCTGGCGTGAGATCGACAGCCCCTCGGGAAAACTACCGTCACTGTTGCCGCCGGCGCGTAATGCGGCGTTCGAACCCCGGATGGACGCGGTACCGGGGCTGGGGCAGCACACCGAGGTGATCCTGGGCGAGTTAGGCTTCACGGCGCAGGCGATGGCGCGGTTGCGCGCGGACGGCGTGATCTGAGCCGTGCATACCTTGTGGCCCGCGCTTCATTACCAGCCGGTTGATATGAATTAAAACAAGGAACACAGCATGTCTTCACCTATTGTCCGTTGCGCGCTCTTCGTGCCCGGCAGCCGTCCCGAGCGTTTCGCCAAGGCCCTGGCCAGCGGCGCCGATGCGGTGATTGTCGACTTCGAAGATGCCGTCGAGGAGCCGCTCAAGCGCATCGCCCGCGACAATCTCGGGCAGTTCTTCGCCGCCAATCCCCAGGCCCAGGTCCTGGTGCGGGTCAATGCCCCGAATCATGCCGAACACAGCGCCGACCTGGCATTCTGCAGGGACCATCCCGGCGTTGTCGGCGTGTTGTTGCCCAAGGTTGAGAATACCTCACAGATCCAGGCGGTGGCTAACACCGGCAAGCGCGTCTGGCCGATCATCGAAAGTGCCCGCGGGCTGCTGGCCCTGGCGCAGATCGCGGTGGCGCCCGGTGTCGAGCGCTTGTCCTTCGGTGGCCTAGACCTGGCCCTGGACCTCAACCTGAGCAATGGCTCGGCTGCCGCGCAATGGGCCCTTGACCAGGCGCGCCTGGCGTTGATCATCCACTCTCGAAGCGCCGGCCTGGTGGCGCCGCTGGATGGTGTGCATCCGGCTATCGACGACCCCGAAGGGTTGCACCGGTCCATTCGCCATGCCTATGACATGGGGTTTGCCGGGGCGCTGTGCATTCATCCCCGACAAGTCTCGGTGATCCACGCCGCACTGGTTCCTAGCGCCGAGGACCTGGCATGGGCCCGGCGCGTGGTGGCTGCCGATACTCACGGCGCCGGGGCCTATCAGGTCGATGGGCAAATGGTCGATGCTCCGGTGCTGCTGCGGGCGCGGCGCCTGCTGGCATTGGGCTAGACTCGATAAAGCGCTATGCAGGGCAGCTATTGAGCTTTGCGATGCGCTAGGATCAGTGCGTGTGGTGGTTGAGGTGGCACATTGGCTTGTGTTCGCCTGAGCCGAACGCAGGTACTCAAAATTCGAAATTCACTACATGCACCGCTTTAGGCAACCTGCCTGACAACACAACAATAAGAAGGTGATTTTCATGCTCAAGCTGACACGGGCGCTGTTCTGCGCCGCTACCCTGGTTGTCACTGGCCTCGTACAGGCGGCCGATCCCATCGTTATCAAGTTCGCCCATGTGGTTGCGGAAAATACGCCCAAGGGGCAGGGCGCGCTGCTATTCAAGAAGCTCGTCGAAGAGCGCCTGCCTGGCCGGGTCAAGGTCGAGGTCTACCCAAACTCCTCGCTGTTCGGCGACGGTAAGGAAATGGAGGCGTTACTGCTGGGCGACGTGCAGATGCTGGCACCGTCTCTGGCCAAGTTCGAGCAGTACACCAAGCAGGTACAGATTTATGACCTGCCGTTCCTGTTCAACGACCTGGCCGCCGTCGACCGTTTCCAAGCCGCCCAGGGCAAGGCGTTGCTGACTTCGATGACGGATAAGGGGATTCTCGGCCTGGCCTATTGGCACAACGGCCTCAAGCAACTGTCGGCGAACAAGGCACTGCGGGTGCCGGGCGATGCCCGTGGCCTGAAGTTCCGCGTCCAGGCCTCCAGTGTGCTTGAAGAGCAGTTCAAGGCGATCCGTGCCAACCCGCGCAAGATGAGTTTCGCCGAGGTTTACCAGGGCCTGCAGACCGGCACTGTCAACGGCACCGAGAACACTTGGTCGAACTATGAAAGCCAGAAGGTTAACGAGGTGCAGAAGTACTTCACCGCGTCCAACCATGGCCTGATCGACTACATGGTGATCACCAACAGCAAGTTCTGGAGCGGCCTGCCAGCTGACATCCGCAGTGAGCTGGAAAAGACCATGGCCGAAGTCAGCATTGAAGTGAACAAACAGGCCGAAGCGCTGAACCAGACCGCGAAGCAGAAAATCATCGACGCCAAGACCAGCGAGCTCATCGAGCTGACCCCACAAGAGCGCACGCAATGGCGCGAGGCAATGAAGCCGGTGTGGAAGAAGTTCGAGGGTGAAATCGGTGCCGACCTGATCAATGCGGCGGACAAGTCCAACCAGCCTTGACCGACAGCGGGTTTGTGAACCACACCTGTGACTGATCGTTGCCATGCCGAGCGTGGCGAACGATCAGGTCGAGAAGAGTCTCTCTCTTTTTTCTCTCGCGGAGTCCTGTCCATGCAAGCGCAATCGCTGCGTCGCATCTGGGAGCATTTCGAGGAGGGCCTGATCGCCTTCCTCCTGGCCGCCATGACGTTGGTGACCTTTGTCTACGTGATGGCCAACAACGTCTACACGCTGTTCTTCAACCTGGCCGATCGCTGGGTCTGGAGCAGCGACTTCTTCAACGCCCTCGGCGACGCCACCATGACCGTGGCCCAGGAAATGACCTGGAGCGTGGCGTTGACCAAGGCCATGTTCGGCTGGTTGATCTTCTTCGGCATTTCCTACGGGGTGCGCACTGCCGGCCATCTGGGTGTCGATGCCGTGGTCAAGTTGACTCCGCGCCCGGTGCAACGCTACCTGGCGCTGCTGGCTTGTGCCTGCTGCCTGGCCTACGCCGGACTGTTCATGGTGGCCAGCTACAAGTGGTTGAACGCTTTGCTGACCGCCAGCATCGGCGCCGAGGACCTCGACCAATTCGGCATCAAGGTCGGCTACATCGTAGTGATCGTGCCCATCGGCTTTGCCCTGGTACTGATCCGCTACCTGGAAATCTTCTATCGCATCTTTACCCGGCGCCAGAGCGGTCTCGGTCTGGCCGATGAAGCCGGCGAAGCCAGCAAGCTCGCTGGCGAGCACAAGGAGCAGCACTGATGGCCGTACTCTGTCTGTTCCTGCTGTTGTTCACTTTCATGTTCCTCGGGGTGCCCATTGCGATTTCCCTGGGGTTGTCCGGGGCGGTGTCGATCCTGATCTTCAGCCAGGACTCCCTCAGTTCCCTGGCGATCAAGTTGTTCGAGACCTCCGACGGCTACACCTTCCTGGCGATCCCGTTCTTTCTGCTGTCCGGTGCCTTCATGACCACCGGCGGCGTGGCCAGGCGCCTGATCGATTTCGCCAACGCCTGCGTCGGGCATATCCGTGGTGGCCTGGCGATTGCCGCCGTGCTGGCCTGCATGCTGTTCGCAGCCTTGTCCGGCTCGTCGCCGGCCACCGTGGCGGCAGTCGGCTCGATTGCCGTGGCGGGCATGGTGCGCTCCGGTTATCCGAAGGAATTCGGTGCCGGGATCATCTGCAATGCCGGTACCTTGGGTATCCTGATTCCGCCGTCGATCGTGATGGTGGTGTATTCGGCGGCGACCGAGACCTCGGTGGGCAAGCTGTTTATGGCCGGGGTGATTCCAGGGCTGTTGCTGGGCCTGATGCTGATGGTGGCGATCTATATCGTCGCCCGGATCAAGAAGCTCCCGGCGCAACCGCGAGCGACTTTGCGTGAGTGGCTGTCGGCGGCCCGCCGGGCGTTCTGGGGCTTGCTGTTGCTGGTGATCATCCTCGGCGGCATCTACAGCGGTCTGTTCACCCCGACCGAAGCAGCAGCGGTGGCAGCGGTGTATTCGGCGTTTGTCGCACTGTTCATCTACAAGGACATGAAGATCCGCGACTGCCCGAAAGTGCTGATGGAGTCCGGTCGTCTGTCGATTATGCTGATGTTCATCATTGCTAACGCGATCCTCTTCGCCCATGTGTTGACCACCGAACAGATCCCGCAACAGATCACCAACTGGGTGGTCTCCGAAGGCCTGACGCCTATTGGTTTTCTGCTGGTGGTCAACGTCGTGCTGTTGGTGGCGGGCAGCTTCATGGAACCGTCGGCCATCGTACTGATCCTCGCGCCGATCTTCTTCCCGATCGCCATGAAGCTGGGTATCGACCCGATTCACCTGGGCATCGTGATGGTGGTCAACATGGAAATCGGTCTGGTGCATCCGCCAGTGGGCCTGAACCTGTTCGTGACCTCGGCGGTGACCGGTCTGAGCCTCGGCCAGACCATTCGTGCGGCGCTGCCGTGGTTGATGATTCTGCTGGCGTTCCTGATTTTGGTGACCTACGTACCAATTATCTCGCTGGCCTTGCCGCACTGGCTGGGGATGCCGTGAGTGGATTGATGGCATAGACTACTGATACTTCATTGAAAGGCCGCCGCGAATGGGTTCGTAGCGGTCTTTGAGCACTTCATCGCTTTACTCAAACGGCATTGCCTGGCGAGACAGTCCTAGCAGCGACAGCCTGTAGGTGAGTTCAGGCAGTGGCTGGGCGATGCGTCCCTCAGCCAATTTGCGGCAAGTCCCGCCAGCCAATCAGGGTGTGGCGTTGGCCTCTGCAAAAAAGCTCGGATTGGCTATCCGCCATTCAATGTCGAAGCCTTAGGCTGGGCAGCATGTGAACAGCGTTATGAGTCATCACGATGGAGTCATACCTTGGAACCGCGCCTGGATTTCTATGCTGCTTCACCCCAGGCTCTTAAGGGGCTGCTGCTGTTGGAAGAGGTCAGCTTCGGCCTGTCCATTGAAAAGCCCCTGCTAGAATTGGTGAGGTTGCGGGTCTCGCAACTCAACCATTGCTCGTTCTACGCCGACCTGCACAGCCAGGAGGCCCGCAGTCAGGGTGAAACCGAACGGCGCCTGTACGGTATCTTGGCGTGGCGTGACTCGCCTCTGTTTAGCCCTCGCGAGCGGGCGGCGCTGGCCTGGAGCGAGGCCTTGACCTTGCTCGCCAATAATCCAATCAGTGACGAATTATACGCCCATGTCCGCCTGCAGTTCAGCGAATGCGAACTGGTCGACCTGAGCGTGGCGATTGCCTCGATCAACTGCTGGAACCGCCTGGCCGTGGCGTTCCGCCAACAGTTGTCGGTTTGAGGTCAATATTTTCCCTGGTGCACCAAGAGGTTATTCGTAATGAAACTGATGCATGTTGACGCCAGCGCCAAAGGCGAACGGTCCAACTCCAGAGCGTTGTCCCGGTACTTTATCGAGCAGTTGCACGAACTCGGTGTTGAGCTGGAAATCGATTACCTGGACCTGAGCGTCGAAACTCCCGCGCATGTCACCGAGGACTTTGCGGTCGCTACTTATACTCCCTCGCAGGCGCGCACAGAGGCCATGAAGCAGACACTTGCTGCCTCGGATGCGCTGTGCAAACGATTGATAGAGGCCGATGCCTGCCTGTTCGCCATGCCGATGTACAACTGGTCGATGCCTTCGACCTTCAAGGCCTTTATCGACAACATCATCCGTACCGATCTGACTTATCTGAATACCCCGCAGGGCATTGTCGGCCAGTTGAGCCGGCAGAAGGTGCTGTTCCTGACCAGCCGGGGCGCCGATCTGCGCCCCGGCAGTCCGTTAGCGTCGATGGATGCGTTGACCCCGGCGCTGAAGGCGGCGTTTGCCTTTATCGGCGTGCAGGCCCCGCAGTTCGTCGACGCCCAGCCGTTGCAGTTTGCCGAGGCCGAGGCGCGCCTTGAGGCCCTGGAACGGGCCAAGGCCGAGCTGGCGGTCGTTGCTCGGCAGTGGGCGCTGAAGGCCGCCTGATCAACGCGCCGGGTTTGCTACCCGGACACCGGCCTTTGCGCTTTCACCGAGGGGTTGAAAGTACGGCCTATGCCCATGCTGGTGGTCACGCGCAAGGCCTGAGAGTCTCAAGCCTTGCGCGTGACCAGTTTCATGACTACTACAAAGAACATGGGTACGAACACCACCGCCAGGGTTGCACTGATCATCCCGCCGATCACCCCGGTACCGATGGCCTGTTGGCTCGCCGAACTGGCCCCGGTGGCGATTGCCAGCGGCACCACGCCGAGAATGAACGCCAGCGAAGTCATGATAATCGGTCGCAAGCGCAGCCGTGCGGCCTTCACCGTGGCGCTCGGCAGGTCATGCCCTTCGTCGTACAGGCTCTTGGCGAACTCGATAATCAGGATCGCGTTCTTCGCCGACAGACCGATGATGGTGATCAGCCCCACCTTGAAGAACACATCGTTGGGCATTCCGCGCAAGGTCACCGCCAGCACCGCGCCGAGTACCCCCAGCGGCACCACCAGCAGCACCGAGGTCGGAATCGACCAGCTCTCGTACAACGCCGCCAGGCACAGGAATACCACCAGCAACGACAGGCCCAGCAGGATCGGTGCCTGGGAGCCGGACAAGCGCTCCTGCAACGACAGCCCGGTCCATTCCAGGCCCAGGCCCGCTGGCAACCGCGTCACCAGACGTTGCATTTCCTCCATGGCCTGGCCCGTGCTGTAGCCGGGCGCCGATTCGCCGGAGATAGCAATCGCCGGGTAGCCGTTGTATCGGGTCAGTTGCGCCGGACCCTGGATCCAGCGAGCTTCGACAAAAGCCGACAGCGGTACCATCTTGCCGTTGTTGTTGCGCACATGGATCTTCAGCAGGTCCTCCACCTGGGCACGCTTGTCGCCCTCAGCCTGGATGACCACCCGCTGCATGCGTCCCTGGTTCGGGAAGTCGTTGACATAGGACGAACCGACAGCGGTGGCGAGGATATTGCCGATATCGGCGAACGACACGCCCAAAGCATTGGCTTGTTTGCGGTCGACTTCCAATTGCACCTGCGGTGCTTCGGCCAGGGCGCTTTCGCGGACATTAGCCAGTACCTCGCTCTTTTCCGCCGCCGCCAGCAGCTCTGTACGGGCCAGCATCAAGGTTGCATGACCGACGCCGCCACGGTCCTGCAGGCGCAGCTCGAAGCCGCTGGAGGTGCCCAGGCCATTCACCGGCGGCGGCAGGATGGCGTAGGCCAGCGCATCCTTGAGGTCGCCGAAGGCGATATTCGCCCGTTCGGCGATGGCTGCCGCCGTGTCCCTGGCACCGCGCTGTGACCAGTCCTTGAGGGTGGTAAAGGCCAGCGCAGCGTTCTGGCCGCTGCCGGAAAAGCTGAAACCGAGGATCATGGTGGTGTCTCCGACACCGGACTCCGTGGCGTTATTGGCCTCGATTTGCTCCACGACCTTGACCGTGCGGTTCTTGCTCGCACCCGGCGGCAGTTGGATATCAGTGATGGTGTAGCCCTGGTCTTCCACCGGCAGGAACGAGGCTGGCAGGCGGCTGAACAGCAGGCCGAGAACCACCAGCAGCAAGCCGTAGAGCAGCAGGTAACGACCGCTGCGTTTCAGGATTTGGATTACCCAGCGTTCGTAGCCTGCGCTCATCTGTTCGAAGCGTCGATTGAACCCGCCGAAGAACCCCCCCTTGGCATCGTGCCGGTCCCTGGCGATTGGCTTGAGCAGGGTCGCGCAGAGCGCCGGCGTCAGGGTCAGGGCAAGGAACGCCGAGAACAGGATCGAGGTGGCCATGGACAACGAGAACTGCTGGTAGATCACTCCGACCGAGCCCTGCATAAAGGCCATGGGAATGAACACCGCCACCAGCACCAGGGTGATGCCGACGATTGCTCCGCTGATCTGGCCCATGGCCTTGCGAGTCGCCGCTTTCGGCGCCAGGCCTTCATTGACCATGATCCGCTCAACGTTCTCCACCACCACGATGGCGTCGTCCACCAGAATACCGATGGCCAGCACCATGCCGAACATGGTCAGCACGTTGATCGAGAAACCCAGGGCCAGCATGGTGGCAAAGGTCCCCATCAGCGCCACCGGCACCACCAGCGTCGGGATCAGCGTATAGCGGATATTCTGCAGGAACAGGAACATCACGGCGAACACCAACAGCATGGCTTCGCCGAGGGTGTAGAGCACCTTGGTGATCGAGACCTTGATGAACGGCGAGGTGTCGTAGGGAATCTTGTATTCCACGTTCGCCGGAAAGTAGCGCGACAGTTCGTCCATTTTCTCCCGCACCAGCGTCGCGGTCTTCAGGGCGTTGGCGCCGGGCGCCAGTTGCACGCTGAAGGCGGTCGAGGGCTTACCGTTGAGGCGTGTCGAATATTGGTATTCCTGGCTGCCCACTTCGACCCGGGCGACATCGCCGACGCGCACGCTGGACCCGTCCGGGTTGGCCCGCAGGACAATATCGGCGAATTCCTGGGGGAGCGATAGCTGGCCCTTGACCAGCACCGCCGCCGTGATTTCCTGGGTCGACGGCCCCGGCAGGTCGCCGATGCTGCCGGCCGGAACCTGGATGTTCTGCGCTGCCACGGCGGCGCTGATGTCGGCGGCGGTGAGGTTGAAGCCCACCAGCTTTTGCGGGTCGATCCAGATTCGCAGGGCGCGTTCGGCTCCGTAGAGTTGGGCTTTGCCGACGCCGTCCAGACGCCTGATCTCGTTCATCACGTTGCGTGCCAGGTAGTCGCTGAGCGCGGTATCGTCGTATTGGCCGTCATGGGAGGTGAGGGTAGCCAGCAATAGGAAGCCGGAAGAAGCCTTCTCCACCTGCAAGCCTTGCTGGGTGACGGCGGCGGGCAGGCGCGGCTCGACCGCCTTGAGGCGGTTCTGCACATCCACCTGGGCCATCTCTGGGCTAGTCCCGGGCTGGAAGGTCGCGGTGATGGTGGCACTGCCCAGGCTGCTCTGGGATTCGAAGTAGAGCAAATGATCGGCGCCGTTGAGTTCCTGTTCGATCAGGCTGACCACGCTTTCGTCGAGGGTCTGCGCCGAGGCACCGGGGTACACCGCGTAGATTTCCACCTTGGGCGGCGCGACGTTAGGGTACTGCGCCACCGGCAACTTGGGGATGGCGAGCGCGCCGGCCAGCAGGATAAACAACGCGACCACCCAGGCGAAGATCGGGCGGTCGATAAAGAAATGCGGCATGCTCACTGTCCTTCGGACCGGGCCAGGGAAATAGGGCCGTCATCGACCTGCACCCGTTCGTTGGGGCGGGCGTGCTGCAGGCCTTCGATGATGATGCGGTCGCCAGGCTTGAGGCCATCGTTGACGATCCAGCGGTCGTTCTGCGCCGCGCCGAGGCTGACCGGCTGCTGACTCACGCGCTGGTCGGCGTCCACCAGCAGCACCAGAGGCACCCCGGCGCTGTCGCGTAGGATCGCCCGTTGTGGCACGCTGATGCCTTCGCGGTTGAACGCCTGTTCGACCTTGACTCGCACGAAGCTGCCCGGCAGCAGGTCGAGATCCGGGTTCGGGAACTCGCTGCGCAGAATAATCTGCCCGGTGCTTGGGTCGACGCTGATATCGGTGAACAGCAGCTTGCCGGGCAACGGATAGGCGCTGCCGTCGTCCTGGATTAACGTCGCCTTGGCCTGGTTCTGCCCGACCTGTTGCAACTGACCGGCGCGAAAGGCCCGACGCAGATCGTTCAGCTCTCGGGTGGACTGGGCCAGATCGGCATGGATCGGGTTCAACTGCTGGATCAACGCCAGTGCGGTGCTTTCGTTGTGGCCGACCAGCGCGCCTTCGGTGACCAGCGCCCGACCGATACGCCCGGAGATCGGTGCGGTGACGGTGGCATGGTCCAGGTTCAGTTTCGCTCGCTGCACCGCAGCCTGACCGGCGGCGACATCGGCGGCGCTCTGGCGCGCGGCGGCCTGGGCGTTGTCGTAGTCCTGGCGGCTGATGGCGTTGCTGTCCACCAGTTCGCGGTAGCGCTGGTGCTGTAATTTCGCCTGGAACGCATTAGCCTGGGCTTTCTGCAGGCTGGCCATGGCGCTGTCGAGGTCGGCCTTGAACGGTGCCGGGTCGATCAGGAACAGCACATCGCCCTGTTTGACGTCACTGCCTTCGGCAAACATACGCTTGAGCACCACACCGGCAACCCGCGCACGGACTTGGGCGATGCGCGGCGCGGCAATGCGCCCGCTCAGTTCGCTGCTGATCGACAGCGGTTGGCTGTGAATGGTCTCGACCCGCACCTTGGGCGCGGGCGGGGCTTCGGGCTCGCCCACGGACCGATCGCAGGCGCTCAACAGCAGAGCCAGGGCCGACAGGCAAGGCAGGGCCAACAGCTTCTTCAACATAATCAAGTTCCAGTAATGACCCCAGGCATGCTAAGGGTGGCTGTCAACAGGTGCTGTGAAGCTGTGTAGGTGGTTGGTGAAAAAGTGTGAAGCTGGTGCTCGCGCACACGAAAGGGCGTATATCCTTTACGGTTGTTCACCTACTTGTGGTTAATTTATGCCGACGATTCTCCTGGTCGAAGACGACGCCGCGCTTTGCGAACTGATTGCCAGTTATCTGGAGCGCAACGGCTATCAGGTCAATGTGCTGGCCCGTGGCGACCAGGTACGCGAGCAGGCCCGGCAGAATCCGCCGGACCTGGTGATCCTCGATCTGATGCTGCCCGGTCTCGATGGCCTGCAGGTCTGTCGGCTGTTGCGGGCCGATTCGGCGACGCTGCCGATCCTGATGCTCACCGCCCGCGACGACAGCCATGACCAAGTGCTAGGCCTGGAAATGGGCGCCGATGACTATGTGAGCAAGCCCTGCGAGCCGCGGGTGCTGCTGGCTCGGGTTCGCACGCTGTTGCGCCGTAGCAGCCTCAGCGAGCCGCAGGTGGCTAGCGACCAGATCCTGATGGGTAGCCTGTGCATCGACCTGTCCGAGCGCACCGTGAGCTGGCGTGAGCAGCCCGTGGAGCTGTCTTGCGGCGAATACAACCTGCTGGTGGTGCTGGCCCGACATGCCGGTGAGGTTCTCAGCCGCGACCAGATCCTGCAACGTCTGCGCGGCATCGAGTTCAACGGCACCGATCGTTCGGTGGACGTGGCGATTTCCAAGCTGCGGCGCAAGTTCGACGACCATGCCGGCGAAGCCCGCAAGATCAAGACCGTGTGGGGCAAGGGGTACCTGTTCAGCCGTTCCGAGTGGGAATGCTGAATCGATGCTGAAGATTCTGATCCGTCTCTACCTGGTGACCATGGTGACCTACAGCGCGGCGATCTACCTGGTGCCCGAGCTGGTGATCGGGCTCTTTCGCGACCGTTTCATGGGCTACAACATTGACCAGTCCCGAGGTATGCAGGAGCTGTTGGTCAGGCAGTTTCAGGCGGTGCCCAACGAGCAATGGCCGGCGCTGGCGATCGAACTGGACAAGAGCTTCGCTCCGTTGCGGGTGGCGCTGGCCCGTATTGACGACATCAGTTTCAGCGAGCCTGAACAGGAACGCCTGCGCCGTGGCGAGAATGTGATCCGCTTGGGCGACTGGGGCGCGGCCAAGCTGGTGGCCTCGCCGCTGGACGGGCAACTGGCGGTGGAGCGCGTGGTGCCGCCCGATCCGCTGGACGTCAACCTGTTGTATTGGAGTATGAATGTACTGATCGGCGCGGCGCTGCTGGCTTGCCTGCTGTTTTGGCTACGGCCGCACTGGCGCGACCTGGAGCGCCTCAAGCAGACCGCCCGACGCATCGGCCAGGGTCGGTTGAGCGAACGCACGCATATCTCGCCGCGCTCCAATATCGGCGAGTTGGCGGCAGTCTTCGACACCATGGCCGGTGATATCGAATGCCTGCTCAACCAGCAACGCGACCTGCTCAATGCTGTGTCCCATGAACTGCGCACACCCTTGACCCGCTTGGATTTCGGCATGGCCCTGGCCCTCTCGGATGACTTACCGCAGCCTTCGCGCGAGCGTCTGCAAGGATTAGTGGGGCATATCCGCGAGCTGGATGAGTTGGTGCTGGAGTTGCTGTCCTACAGTCGCCTGCAGAGCTCGGGGCGAGTGTCGGAGCGGGTAATGGTGTCGCTCGATGAGTTTGTCGACAGTATCCTCGGCAGTTTCGACGAAGAGTTGGAGGCTCCGGATATCGTTATCGATGTGCTGATGCACGGCTCCCTGGAGCGGTTTTCCCTCGACCCACGGCTGACCGCGCGGGCCGTACAGAACCTGTTGCGCAATGCCACCCGTTATTGTGAGCGCAGGATCCAGGTCGGCATCCGCACCAACACCGAAGGTTGTGAACTGTGGGTCGATGACGATGGCATTGGCATTCCCGAACAGGAGCGCGAGCGGGTCTTCGAGCCGTTCTACCGCCTGGACCGCAGCCGCGACCGGTCCACGGGAGGCTTTGGCCTGGGTCTGGCGATCAGTCGGCGGGCGGCCGAGGCCCAGGGCGGGACCCTGACGGTCGAACAGTCGCCGCTGGGCGGGGCGCGTTTGCGGCTCTGGTTGCCGGTGCTCTAGTCACCTGTGTGGCCAGTTCTGTTAATCAATTGCGGCGCCACAAGCCGCTAGTGGCCTGTACGGTGAGTTCGTTAGCTCAAGTTCGGATGCCCTAAGTTCATGGCTAAGGCGCTGTGACGAGTCATAGCCGGGCTATGGCGAGGAACAGCAACGCAAGCCAGGGATTTAGGGCGCCGAAATTGACTCATAGAACTAGCCACACAGGCCACTAGAGGCCCTGGCTGGTGCGGATCAGATCATAGGCCCGGCGTACCAACGGGTTGACCGTGTTGGAACGGATCCACAGGTAATAGGTAATGTTCGGAAGTCGTGGCAAACCGTCGTTTTCCCCCAGTACGCGCATATCGGGTCCCAGCAGCTCCATGCTGCGGGGTGTCACCCCGAGCCCGGCGCGAATCGCCGCCTTGATGCCGATCAGGTTTGACGCCAGATACGCCTGGCGCCAGGCAATCCCCTCACGCTCCAGCGCCTCCAGGGCATAACGCCGATAGATGCTCGGTTCCTCGATCAGGATCAAGGGCAGCGGCTCGCTGGGCACATGAAGGTACTGCGTCGAACAGATCCACCAGACCGGTGAGGTGCGTAGGGCGAAGCCTTGCAGGCGCGAGTCCTCGCGGGTGGAGATGAGCATGTCGATCTTGCCCCGGTGCAGATCCTCCATCAGGTAGGGGCTGCGTCCCACATCGATCTCCAGGCGCACTCGGGGCGCCGAGCGGGCAATGTGGCTGAGGATCGGCGGCAGGAGGGTCTCGGCGATATCGTGGGGTGAGCCAATACGCAGTACGCCGCTCAGGTGGCTCTCGCGCACTGAGTTGAGTGCTTCATCGTTCAGCGAGAGCATCTGCCGGGCGTGGCGCAGCAACTGCCGGCCAGGCTCGGTGAGTTGTTTCTGCCGGCCCTGTTTCTGGAACAGGCTGATTCCGACCTGATGTTCCAGGCGTTGCATTTGCTGGGTGACCGACGATTGGGTGCGGGCCAGGTGCTGGCCTGCTTCGGCAAAGTTGTGATGATCGACTACCGCGACGAAGGTGCGCAGCAGTTCCAGGTCCAGGATCGTAGAGGGCATGGCGGTTCGAATTCATATCAAGGGTGATGCTCAATAGATTACGGATTCTTATGTATCTGGCGAGAAAAAATTACTGCTGAATTTAAATGACCCAATAAATGCGGCTTATGTCTTTTTTTTAAAAACCTAATAACTAGAAAGTTATAACAATATTAGATATTTGAATTTCCGTTCCGATGGAGCGCTCCCTAGCATGTGGGCAACGAGGTCGGGAGACGCCGATCGCCACCGAGGGGATATCCATGCAGTTCACGCGCACATCGATCCAGCGTTTTCTACCCACCGTACTGGGCGCGGTGCTCGCTTTTGGCGTAGTCGGATCCGCGCAGGCCGACGCAACCCTCGACAAGATCCAGCAACGGCACCGGCTGGTGGTCGGTGTGCTGTTATCCGGCGGGCCGTTCGGCTCCATCGACCCGCTCACACAGGACCCCAGGGGCCTCAACGTCGACCTGGCCAATGCCCTGGGCAAGGATCTCAATGTGCCGGTGGAACTGGTCCCGGTATTGCCAGCCAACCGGGTGCAGTTCCTGCAACAGGGCAAGGTCGATCTGCTGATCGCCAACATGGAGTGGACCGCCGAGCGCGATACCCTGCTGGGGCATGTGCCGACGCCGTTCTACCGGGTCGGAGGTGTCGCTGCGGTGCCGAAAGACAGCAAGATCAGCCGTTGGGAAGACCTCAGGGGCCAGCCGGTGTGCACCTCCCAGGGTAGCAGCTACGTCAAGCCGCTGAGCGAGCTGGGTGTAGACCTCAAGGCGTTCAAGAGTTCCTCGGAGTCGCTGCTGGCGCTGCGTGGCAACAACTGTGTGGCGGCTGTGCATGACGCAACGCTGATCAACCCATTGCTGGCCGACAATCCCGAGTGGAAGGACTACCGAGCGCTGACCCCGAAGTTGAATCCGGCGCCGTCGGTGATTTGGAGTCGCCTGGGGCAAACCGATATCCAGAAACGCCTGGATGGCGTGGTCCAGGAGCTGCATCGCAGTGGCTGGCTGATCGAGGCCGAGACGCGCAATCACCTCACCCCGGCGTCGCCCGCGCTGGTGGAATGGCATAACCAGTTCAAGGGCTGAACCCGTTGTCGCTCCACGAGCCTCTTCAGGCAAGCACTTCCCCCACGTTGAGAGCTTGACACAGGCAGTGTGGGGACGGTCGCGCCAGCAAAGACGGTCGCCACACCCCGCGAACTCTCAAGGACACTCCCAATGCTCAAATATCTACCTCCGGCTCGCGCCGAGATCAGCCGGCCAGACTCTCTGTTGGCCGGTATCGTCGATGCCTGTGTCGGGCGAGTCGAGGACCACGGCTGATGGAGCGCTTTGTGCAATGGGCCGGGCACCTGGGCCTCAATTATGGCTTCCTGCTGGATGCCTATCAGCGCGGCAGTTTGGTCAATGGCGCTTGGACCACCGTTTTGCTCTGCCTGTTGGCCATTATCGGCAGCCTGCTGGCGGGACTGGCTTTGGCGGCGATGCTCACCAGCGGCCATCGCTGGCTGGCGTGGCCGGCACGAGTCTTTGTCGAAGTGACCCGCAACACACCGACGCTGGTACAGCTGTACTGCGCGTTCCTGGTGCTGAACATGCTGCTGACCCAGGCCGTCGGCGCCGCTAACCCGTTGACGCCGTTCGCCTGGGTGGTGATCGTGATTTCCCTGCACAAAGGCGCGTTTCACGCTGAAGCCCTGCGGGCCGGCATCGAGGCGGTACCGGCGGTGACCTTGGAGGCCGCCAGCTCCCTGGCCTTCAGCCGCTGGCAGTTGCTGTGGAATGTGCAACTGCCGCTGGCCCTGCGTTTTGCCTTGCCGTCGCTGGTCAACAACCTGATCGATCTGGTGAAGATGACCGCCGTGGCCTCGGCCATTGCCGTCGGTGACATCACCTACGCCTCGATCATGATCTGGACTCAGAGCGACAACGTGCTGGAGCTGATGCTGCTGATCCTGAGCTTTTTCGGCCTGCTGAGTTTTATCGTCAATTGTGTCGGCCGCTACCTTGAAGCGCGCCTGAGGATGCCTGGCTATGGCCATTGAATGGTCGGTGATCGAATCGTTGCTGCGTTGGTCCCCGGCGCTGGCGGTGGGCTTTGGCCAGAATATCCTGATCAGCTTGCTGGCAATTGTCATCGGCTCTGCCGTGGGCCTGCCGATTGGCGCCCTGGGGTTGTCGTCATTGCGCCTGCTGCGCTGGCCGGCGCGGTTGTGGGTGCAGTTGTTTCGCAATGCCCCGTGGCTGGTGCTGATCTACTTCACCACTTATGTGTTCCCATTCGAAGTCCATGCTGGCAGCCACTATCTGCCATTTCCCGACTGGCTGAAAGTCACCATTGGCCTGGCTTTACCCACCAGCGCCAACGTCGCGGAGATCTTTCGCGGGGCAATCAGCTCGACTCCCGCCACTCAATGGGAAGCTGCTCGCTCCCTGGCTCTCAGTCGCCGCCAGCTATTTTGTTCGATCATCCTGCCGCAGTGTTTCAAGCGCATGCTACCGCCATGGATGAACCTCTATGCGGTGATCACCATGGGCACCGCCCTGGCTTCGCTGGTGGGCGTGCATGACCTGATCGATACTGCGCAGATCGCCAGCAACACCGTCAACCGCAGCGGCTTCACCGTGTTGATCTACTTCAGCGTGCTGGCGTTGTTCTTCGCCTATTGCTACCCGATTTCCCGTCTGACCCAACGCCTGGAGCGACGTTATGCCTTCTACTGAAACGCTCGCCAGTCTGCGTGATCTGCACCTCTCGTTTGGTACCAACCGGGTGCTTAAGGGTATCGACCTGGATATCCAGCGCGGCCAGGCGGTGTCGATCATCGGCCCGTCCGGTTCGGGTAAATCGACTATCCTGCGCTGTATCACCGGGCTGCTCAAGCCGCTGCGCGGCAGCATCCGTGTCGGCGGCACCGAGGTCCACCTATTGCGCCGTGAAGCTGAGTTGATCGAGCTGCGTAAGCGGGTCGGCTTCGTGTTCCAGCAATACAACCTGTTCCCGCACTTGTCGGTGCTGGAAAACCTGTTGGTCGGTCCCTGCAAGGTGCTTGGGCGTAGCCGCGCCGAAGCTGAGCCGCCAGCCCGCCGGTTGCTGGCCAAAGTACGCATGGAGCACAAGGCCGAGGCCTTTCCCGGCCAGTTGTCCGGTGGCCAACAGCAACGGGTAGCGATTGCTCGGGCGCTGGCGATGCGCCCGGAACTGATCCTGTTCGATGAAGTGACCTCGGCCCTCGACCCGGAAACCGTTGGCGAAGTGCTGACAGTGATTCGCGAGCTGACCGAGGAAGGCATGACCTGCGTGTTGGTGACCCATGAAATGCGTTTCGCCGAGGACATCAGTGACGTGGTGTATTTCACCGAGAACGGTCGGATCGTCGAGTCCGGCAGTGCCTACCAGATTTTCCAGCAACCACGTAGCGAGCGCACCCGCGAATTCCTCCGGCATGCCCTGGGCGACGTCCACCGCCGCCCGACGCAGGCCGACCCGTTCCGGCTGAGCAATATCAGTCCATTGAGCCTGTCCATCTGATCGTGATTCACCTGATAAGGAGCTTGCCCATGAGCACCACCGAACGCACCGACGTGATCGAATCTTTCCTGGTGAAGATCCGCGCCATCCATCAGCGCGGCGTCGATCGCGCGGCACTGGAAGAAATCATCGTTTTACTGGAAGCGCTGGCCGAACGCCGTGAGCTGTTCAATTTCGAAAACTTTCCGGCGCCGGTGGTGGGCGAGGGCGATAGCGCGTTCCGCTACCGCCTGAACGACGATGGCGACACCCCCACTCTGTACCTCAACTCGTTGCTACCGGGCAAGAACACCATCGCCCACAACCATGAGACGTGGGCGGTGATCAGCGCCGTCGAAGGCCAGGAGCTGAACCGCGTCTATGTCCGCCGCGACGACGGCGCCGACCCGCAACACGCGGTGCTGGAGCTGGAACGTGAAGTGGTGGTGCAGCCCGGCACGTCGATTGCTTTCCTCGGCGAAGACCTGCACAGCATCCGTGTCGATGGCGAACAGGCAACCTTGCACTTCCATCTCTATGGCCGTCCGTTGGAGTCCCTGGAGGGCCGTTACGGCGTGCGCGACGATGGTACTGTCCTCAACTACAACAAGTCGCAGATGACGCCCTCGATCAATGCCTATGCTCGTGCTCGTGAATTGGTGTTGGAATGACTTCTTTATCCCAAGGCGAAGCTTTTATGAGCACAACCGTGACTCCGGTGCAGTTACAGACGTGGTTGTTCGATGGCCGGGAAATTGCCCTGTTCGACGTTCGCGAGTACGGCCAGTACGGCTCGGCGCATCTGTTTCATGGTGTTCATCTGCCCTATAGCCGGTTGGAGCTGGAAGCCCGGCGCCTGGCGCCGAACCTGGCGGTACGCCTGGTGATCTATGACCAGGACGGCGGTGAGCTGTCGTTACGGGCGGCACGGCGGTTGGCTGAACTTGGCTACCGTCAGGTGCATCGCCTCGAAGGTGGCGCCGAAGGCTGGCAGGCTGCCGGCTTGCAGTTGTTCGCGGGAGTCCATGTACCGTCCAAGGCGTTTGGCGAACGGGTCGAGGAAGTCTGCCATACGCCGCATATCAGCGCAGGCGAACTGGCTTCCTGGCAAGCCGAGGGTAAGCCTGTGGTGCTGCTCGACGGTCGGCCATTCGGCGAATACCTGCAGATGACCATTCCCGGTTCGATTTGCTGCCCGAACGGCGAACTGAGTTATCGCCTGCACGACCTGGTACCGGACGAGACGACGCCGATAGTGATCAACTGTGCCGGTCGTACCCGCAGCATTATCGGCGCGCAGACGCTGATCAACTTGGGCGTGAAGAACCCGGTCTATGCCTTGGAAAACGGCACCCAGGGCTGGTTTCTCGCCGACTTGCAATTGGAACATGGCAGCACTCGGCGTTATCGCGACGAGGCGCCGCCGGCTAAGCTTGAGCAGCAGCGCGAAGCGGCCCGGCAACTGGCGCTTCGCGTCGGCGTGCCGAGCGTGACAGCGGTGCAGGTTCGTGCCTGGGCCGAAAGCACCGAGGACAGCCTGTTTCTCTGCGATGTGCGCAGTGCCGAAGAGTTTGCTCTGGGCAGTCTGCCCGGTGCGCAACATACACCGGGTGGCCAGTTGATCCAGGACACCGACCTGTATCTCGGTGTGCGCGGGGCGCGGGTCGTGGTGTTCGACGACGATGGCGTGCGCGCGCCGGTTGTTGCCAGTTGGTTGCGTCAATTAGGTCACGATGCGCGGGTCCTTGAGGAAGGCCTGCACAGCGACCTGAGTTTGCCGGTGCCGACTTCGCCGCCATTCTCCGAACTGCCCACCCTCGACGCGACAAGCTTGTCGCGGGCCTTGGCCCAAGAGCGCGTGGCGCTGATCGACCTGCGTCCGAGCATGACCTTCCGCGAGAGCCATCTGGCTGGCTCGCAATGGTCGATCCGACCTTTGCTGGCCGCTCAGGTGGCGAATGAAACGCGGCCACTGGTGCTTGTCGTTGCAGACCGGGCGGTCGCGCAGTTGGCGTTGCTGGAATTGCCGCCGGCCCAGCGCGCCCAGGCACGAGTGCTGGCAGGAGATATCAAGTCCTGGGAAGAGGCCGGCCTGAAACTGGTGAAGGACACCTCGGCTTTGCCTGATGAGCATTGCATCGACTACCTGTTCTTCACCCACGACCGGCACTCCGGTAACAAGGACGCGGCACGCCAGTACCTGGCTTGGGAAATCGGTCTGTTGGGGCAGATGACCGAGGCCGAGATTGCCAGTCTGAATCCAGTGCCACCGGCGACCGCGCCGGTCGATGTGCGAACTCGCCTGGTGCACGCCGCGCGGACCTGCAATGGCAGCGGCGCTCGGGCGGTAAACGTGCCGGTGACGCGCCTGAGCACCGTGTTGTTCGACAATCTGGCACAGATGCTCGACGCCCGCACCCGGCGCGACAGCGAACGGGTGCTGAGCTACGGTGCCCGTGGCAATCCGACGGCCTTTGCCCTGGAAGACCTGGTGACCGAGCTGGAAGGCGGTTATCGCACGCGGCTGTTCAGCACCGGCCTGGCGGCGGTAGCGCAGACGCTGCTGGCGTACCTGCGACCGGGTGATCATGTATTGATTACCGATGGTGTGTACGGGCCGGTACGCCGGCTGGCGAAGGAATTTCTCGGTCCCTTCGGTATCGATGTCGAGTACTTTCCGGCGGATGGCCGCGATCTCCAATCCAGGCTGCGCGCCACCACGCGGATGGTCTATTGTGAGGTGCCGGGTTCGTTGCTGTACGAACTGAGCGATTTGCCGGCAATTGTCGCTTTGTGCAAACCCCGCAATATCCTGGTGGCAGTCGACAACACCTGGGGTTCGGCGTACCAGTATCGACCGTTGGCGCTGGGTGCGGATATCTCGATCATGGCGCTGACCAAGTATCTGGCCGGTCACAGCGATGTGGTGATGGGCAGCGTCTGCACTAGCGAGGCCGCCTGGCAGCCGTTGGCGCGGATGAGCGACAGCTTTGGCAACACGGTCAGTCCCGACGATGCCTTCCTGGTGCTACGCGGTGCGCGAACCCTGGCGGCGCGGCTGCAAGTACACCAGCGCCAGGGCCTGGAGATTGCCCGCTGGTTACAGGCGCAACCGCAGGTCCGGCAGGTGTTCCATCCGGCGTTGGCGGAGCACCCTGGGCATCAGCTCTGGCGGCGCGATTTCAACGGCAGCAACGGGTTGCTGTCGTTTGAGTTCGCCGAGGCCGACCCTCGGCAGGCCGAGCGCTTTATCGGCGCCTTGAAGCTGTTCGGGTTGGGGGCGTCATGGGGGGGTTATGAAAGCCTGGTGACGCTGGCGGATCTGGACGATCGCCAGTTCCCGGTGCCGTCGCGCCACCCGGTGATCCGTCTGCATATCGGGCTGGAAGCGGTCGCCTCGCTGATTGAGGATCTGCAACGCGGCTTCGCCGCCCTCTGAGCCTAGTGGCCTGCGTGACGCGTTCTATGAGTCAATGCCGGCGCCACCCACCCCTGGCCGGCGCTGCTATTGCTCGCCATAGCCCGTCGATGACTCGTCATAGCGTCTTGGCCATGGACGTGTGGCATCCGAACTCGAGCTGGCGAACTCACCGTACAGGCCACTAGCCTCCCGAGGGAAGTCACGATCCCTCGGGCTGGCCTACCTCCACGGTGAAACGTCCTGGGCCCGTCATAAGGCCCGGCGCTGTTCCAGCACGCGTTTCACGCCTTCAAGCACCAATACCAGTACCGCCAGCCAGATCAGGCTATAGGTCAGCCATTCCCATGACCGGATGCTTTCGCCCAGCAGCAAGGCGACGATCACCAGCAGGATCGGTTCGACGTACCCCAGCAGGCCGAACAAACCAAAAGCCAGCATACGGCTGGCCAACAGGTAACAGATCAATGCCGCCGCGCTGATCACCCCCAACAGTGGAATCAACCCATACAGCGCAGGTCGCCGGTCGAGCACGGCAAAACCTTGTTCGCCGTATTGCACGAACCACCAGGCCACCGGCAACATCAAGGCCATGTCGAACCATAAGCCGCCCAGGTTATCGGTGCCATTGCGCCGGCGCAGCACGAAGTACACCGGATAGCCGAGGGCAACCAGCAAGGTGGTCCAGGAGAAACTGCCCGCCTGGTACAACTCGTTGAGCACGCCGCTGCAGGCGAGCAGGGCGGCAATGGTCTGCAGCCGCGACAGACGCTCGCCGTAGACGATGCGTCCGGTCAGCACCATGGTCAGCGGCAGCAGGAAATAACCCAGGGACACGTCGAGGCTGTGGCCGTTGAGCGGTGCCCAGAGAAATATCCAGAGCTGTACGCCGAGCATCGCCGAGGACAGCAGTAGCTTGGCCAACAATATCGGTTGTCGGCGAATGCGGATAAAGATCGTGGGCACCACTTTCCAGTCACCGGACAGCCACATGAACACCGTCAGGCACGGCACAGTCAGCAGCATGCGCCAGCCGAAGATGTCCTCGCCATTGAGCGGCTCGAGCGAGGCGGTGTAGAAATACAGGATGGCGAACAGGCAGGATGCCAAGACCGATAAAACAATACCTCTGGACACAACGGCCTCACGGATGGGCGAATACGGGTTTTTGGTGGCCGATAGCTTGATGCTTTACGGCGGGCGAGGCAAACCGGTCGCGCGGTTTTCGGGCGTGGCTGCGCTATGGCGTCGTTTTCAGTGTGAAAGGATGTCGTCGGCCTTTTGTCGGCGGAACACCAGCGCCTTCAGGCTGCTTTCGATATCGATATCGGGAAACTCCGGCGGATTTTCCAGCCGTTGTTCGAAACGCAGGCCTGGCGCTTCGTGGGTCATACCGGTAATCAGGAAATCCGAACCGATTGACGGATCGTTCATGCAGGCCAGCACCGTCCCTTCTTCGGCCAGCAATTGCGGCAGGCGACGCAGTACCCGTTGGTAATCCTTGGTCAGCAGGAAGCTGCCTTTCTGGAAGGAGGGCGGGTCGATGATCACCAAGTCATAGGGGCCGCTGTTGATCACCTTGCCCCAGGACTTGAACAGGTCGTGGCCAAGAAAGCTCACCTTGCCCATATCGTGGCCGTTCAGGCGGTGATTGTCGCGGCCACGGCCGAGGGCGGCACGAGACATGTCCAGGTTCACCACATGCTCCGCACCACCCGCAATGGCCGCCACCGAGAAGCCGCAGGTGTAGGCGAACAGATTGAGCACACGTTTGCCGGCTGCATGGGCGCGGACCCAGTCGCGGCCATAGCGCATATCGAGGAACAGGCCGTTGTTCTGCTTTTTGTCCAGGTCGACCTGATAACGCAGACCGCTTTCGGTCAGGGTCCATTCTTCGACGGCTTCGCCGAGTAACCATTCGGCGGGGCTCAACGGCAGGTAGCGGTGTTGCAAGAGCAGGGAATGGGCACCCGTGGTTTTCCAGGCATCGGACTGGCTCAACTCGCGCAGTACCCGCTTGAGATCCGCGAGTTGTGCCGGCTCCGGCTCCTTGAACAAGGAGGCCATGATCACCCCCTGTAACCAGTCGACAGTCACTTGCTCCAGCCCTGGCCAGCAACGGCCACGCCCATGGAACAGCCGTCGGGTTTCTTCCGGGCAGGTCGCCAGGGCGTCGAGCAGGTGAGTGTGGAGGAGGGACAGGGCTTGGGGATTCATCGGGCAGGATCGGCAATCTGAAAGGCCCCGTATTTTAACCCCATGCCGATGGAAAATCGTGCGACTTTATCGGCTTCATTGATGTCAATGGGCCGCTACGCAAATGCGTTCAAGGGAGGGCCGGATCATTTTCCTGTCATTTGTTCTCGACAGATGGTAGAAGGCTCGCCGAGCCCCGATATAGAGGGTTTTGTAGGATTTTTTTCGACCACTCAATCCAAAGAAGCAATGCATGAACCCAGGTAAAATCGCAGTAGGGTTATCCGCCTTTTTGTTGTTCGCCAGTGGCGCGGCGCAAGCGCGTGGTGTGCTGGATTTTCTCGACCCGCCGGCGCACCACGAAAAGCAGAGATACGGTTCCGGCTCCATCAGCCAGGGCGCGGCGCTCGATCTTTATTCCAGCCAGGAGCGTCAGCCGTCGTTCGAGGGGTGTGCGACGTTGTTCCCCAACGCCAAGCCAATCAGCCTGGGCAGCGTGCCGGCGACCATGAAACCCCTGGCGCTGTGTTCCGATCATTTCGCAGTGCTCTACTCGCAAACCAGCAAGACCCCGCTGGTGGTGGTCGAGCGTCTGAGTTCCGCGCAGTTGAAGGACGCCAAGGGTGAGGAGCGCACCAACCAGTTCTACCCGGACCCGCGCATCCCCAAGGGCGGCCGGGCCGAACTGAGTGATTACCGTGGCCAGCATCCGGCAGTGGACCGTGGTCATCAGTCGCCGGCGGCGGATGCGCCGAACCCGAATGCCATGGCCCAATCCTTCGCGCTGTCGAACATGGTGCCGCAAGATCCGACCAACAACCGCAAAATCTGGAGCAAGGTCGAGGCGGATGTGCGCAAATTCGCGATGCGTGCCGAGGGCAACGTCTATGTCTTTACCGGCCCGCTGTTCGACGACGGCCACGGGACCATCGGCGACAACCAGGTCTGGGTGCCCACGCGACTGTTCAAGCTGGTCTACGACAGTGCGTCCGGGCGAGCCTGGGCTTATGTGCTGCCGAATGCGCAAACCCGCATCGAGCGACCGATGGACTACCCGACCTTCGTCAAGACCACCGGGCTGCGCCTGTTGGATACCCTGCCGGTGTCGGGATCGTTGGCCAAGGGTTAGCCTACGGCCCGGATCGTGTCTACACGGAGCGGATCGTTCCGGTGCCACGCAGCCACTTGAATGAAATCCTTCTGTTCAGGGTGGGAGTCGGTACCAGGTCAGGATTGTCGGAATGGCCCATCCGCCCTCGGCAATTTCCCACGGTTGTTTCGGACTGGACGGCATTAATATAAGAGAGATGCCCTCTACTAATAAAGTAAAGGGCACTCTCTCATATATTGAAGATAATCATCTGTTCCAAAGCCAAAGTGTTCATAAAAAACGAGAAGGTTGACCGCTGCGGCTTCACACAATCGATGATCAATTACCGGCAGCGCCAACCACGTCGATCAAGTAATCAAAGCAGATTTTTTGTGAGGGCGGTTCACAAACCAATCTTGCCTATTAACGGGGCTATTCGGTGCGCTACCATCTTTATGGCATTACTGTATAGAACTCATGGATTTTAAAGGTATACGAAAAAAGCATAAATTAGCGGCAGGTTTATTAATCCATCTGCTGGACAAACGGGAGGATGTGTCTAAAGTCGTGTGCATAGATAAAGTCATCGATTAGCAGGCTATCGATTGAATCGAAGTTATGTGAGCCATTAACCCGTTAGATGGACCGGAGCTGGCCAAGGAGGGGATATGAAATTTGAGTCACTCATCGATTTATTTCTCGCAAATGTCGAACATCAACCTGCCACATTACTGACTTATTTGTACGAGGGTGAAGTACCTGGCTTCACCCTCACGCATGAGCAACTGGCTGATCGTGCTCAGCGCCTGGCTGGTTGGCTTGTTGCAAATGGTTATTCCGGCCAGCGAGCCGTGCTTCTCTATCCCCCTGGGCTCGAATTCATCGAAGCGTTCATGGCCTGTATGTTTGCGGGTGTGATCGCTGTGCCTGTGGCCCCGGCGCGGCTCTCCGATAATGGACCCAAGGGCAAGCGCGTTCAGGCGATTATACGAGACTCTAAGCCGGCAATCATATTGGGCGTGACTCAGATAATTCAGCAGGCTCCGGACTTTGTTGGTCATTATCCTGACTTTGCCGAGATAGCATGGTTTGCGACCGATAATACCGAGGTCTGGTGGCATTATGCATTTACCCCGCAGCCTCTTGGCGCTCATCAACTCGCCTGTTTGCAATACACTTCAGGGTCGACGGCGATTCCCAAGGGGGTTATGCTTTCACATCAAAATCTGTTGCATAATTTAGCTCTTTTCGATCACCGTGCCGGTCATCAAACAGACAGTCGAATTGTAACGTGGCTGCCTCATTTTCATGATCTTGGTTTGCTCTATGGCGTACTCTTTCCTCTCTACAAAGGTGTCTCAAGTTATTTGTTGCCGCCACTTTCGGTCGTGCAAAAGCCGGCTCGTTGGTTGCAGGCTATTTCAAATTTTAACGGCAGCCATACAATGGGGCCGAACTTTATCTATGATCACTGCTGCGACCGAGTGACTGAAGCTGAATGCCAGGGGCTCGATCTCTCGTCCTGGCGTCTGACAATTAACGGTGCGGAGCCGGTACGAGCCAATGCCATCCGGCGCTTCAACGAAAAGTTCTCTCCCTATGGCCTCAGTCCATACACCGTGAGCGGCGGATACGGACTGGCGGAAGCGACCTGTCTGGTTACCGCCAAGGAGTGGAACTCGCCGACGCGCAGTCTCAAACTATCGTCCGAGGCGTTAAAACATCACCTTGTCCAACCGGCAAAGCCGGATGAGGCGGTCAGCGAAATTGTGTCTTGCGGTGCTCCGGTGGCACTGGGTACGACGCTCAAAATTGTCGATCCTGATGGGCAAACGTGTTCGGCCGAATGTATCGGGGAAATATGGCTACGAAATGACAGCGTAGCCAGTGGTTATTGGCAGCGTCCGACGCAGAGCGCCCAGACGTTTGGCGCCAGGTTGGCCAACGACGCCACCGGTCCGTCCTTTTTGCGCACGGGCGATCTTGGCTTTCTAAATGGAGGCGAGCTGTTCATTACCGGCAGGATTAAGGATTTGATCATTGTCGGTGGCAGCAATTACTACCCTCAGGACGCCGAGGGAGAGATTGTGCTGGCTCATCCGGCGTTCAAACCCAGTGGCTGCGCGGTATTTACCGTGGAACGGGAGGAGGCGGAAAAAGTTATCGTCGTGCAGGAATTGGTTCGCAATTATGCTCGCTGGTCGTTTGACGAGATGTTCGCGGCGGTCAGGCGGGCGGTCGGCTCGATCTATGAGCTACCCGTTGAGGCAATCGTGCTGATCAGCCCCGGCAGCACACTGAAGACATCCAGCGGCAAGATTCAGCGAGCGTCCTCCAGGCAGGCCTACCTCGATGGTTCGTTGCACACGATCGCGCAATGGGATCGTCGCGATGCCATGGCAAAAGAAAGTTCTGCGCTGGACCGCCCCCCAGCGGCGTTGTGTTCGTTACCCGCTGATCTTGAAGCATTTATGATCGCCTGTGTCTGCGAACTGACGATGTTGCCGCCATCGGCTGTCGATATCAGCCGCCCCTTTGCCGAGTTTGGGCTGAGTTCGATCCAGGGGACCCAACTCATGAGCCAATTGACGGAGCGATTCAGCCTGGAGGTGCCCGTCACTGCTTTCTATGACTATCCCAGCATTCAACAGCTCACCCGTCTGTTGACCAGTCGTTGGCTGCTCGGTCTCGTTTGTGCCGAAGCGGCTGTGCTCCTCGAATCTCCCGCAGCAACGTCAATCGCCACCCACCGTTCTTTCCAGGAATTGGGGCTGGATAACCTGATGGTTGTCGAGTTGCACAACAGGCTTGCCGCCACTACTGGATTGCGGCTTGAAGGAAGCGTTGCGTCTGAACACTCCACTGCATTGTCATTCTCTGCGTTTTTGACCGCTGAACTTTTGGGGCGTCTGCCGGAGTCCGATGCGAGTTCTGGAGCACCGTGTTCAGTGGAGGGAGAAGAGGACCCTATTGCCATCGTGTCGATGAGTTGTCGGTTCCCGGGCGCCGGTACACCCGAAGAGCTGTGGAAATTGCTAGTCGATGGAGAAGACGCTATTTCAGGGTTTCCCGAGAATCGCGGCTGGGATCTCGATGGCTTTTACCGTCTCACCTCGGGCGCAACGGACAAGCGTTATGCACGCGAAGGTGGTTTTCTTTATGACTGCGATGGTTTTGATCCGGCCTTTTTTGGCGTGAGCCCGCGCGAAGCGTTGGCTATCGATCCGCAGCAACGGTTACTGCTCGAGCTCGCCTGGGAGGCGCTGGAACGTGCGGGCATTGATCCAGTCCAGCACGATGGTGGCAACAGTGGTGTCTTTATCGGCATTTTCGCCAATGACTACCTCGCGCAACACCCGCCCTCAAGCATCGAGCACTTGAAAGATCATGTGGTCACTGGCTGTGCGACGAGCGTTGCCGCTGGTCGTCTAGCCTACTTCTTTGATTTCCAAGGCCCGGCGGTCAGTGTCGATACGGCCTGTAGTTCATCCCTGGTCGCTCTCCATCTCGCTGCGCAAGCGCTGCAACGCGGCGAGTGTACGCTGGCACTGGCCGGTGGGGCGACGGTCATGGCGACCCTGAATACGTTCATATTGTTGGATCCGCAAAGCGCGGGGGCAGCGGACGGGCGCTGCAAAGCTTTCTCTGCCGAGGCAGACGGCGCGGGGTGGGCCGAAGGTGCGGGGATGTTGTTACTGGAACGTGTGTCCGATGCCAAGCGCAACGGTCACCCGGTACTGGCGCTGATCAAAGGTTCCGCGATTAATCAGGACGGTAAAAGCCAAGGCTTGACGGCACCTAACGGTCTTGCGCAGGAGCGTGTCATCCGCCAGGCGTTGGTCAATGCCCGGCTTACCCCTCAAGACGTGGATGCCGTCGAAGCTCATGGTACGGGAACCCCTCTTGGTGATCCGATTGAGGCCAAGGCGGTGTTTGCGACGTATGGTAGCGCCCACTCCCGCGAACAACCGCTGTGGCTCGGCAGCCTCAAGTCCAATCTTGGTCACAGCCAGGCAGCGGCTGGTGTCGGTGCGGTCATCAAGATGGTTCTGGCCCTGCAGAATAGGGTGTTGCCCAAAACCCTGCATGTGCAACGTCCGTCACCGCATGTCGACTGGTCTTCTGGCAGTGTTCGTTTGCTCACCGATTCCGTTCCCTGGAAGGCTGGTAGTCGCCCACGTCGTGCGGGTATCTCGTCATTCGGAATGTCCGGCACCAACGCCCATGTGATTATTGAAGACGCGCCCGATGCCACGCGGCCATCGGTCCAGAGTTCCTTGCCACCAGTAGATGCCTGGCCGATTCTGCTTTCAGCAAAGAGTGAGGTGGCCCTGCGTGCCCAGGCCCGGCGTTTGCACGAGCATCTGTTGGCCGATGCGGGCCTTGCCCTGGTCGATGTGGCCTATTCGCTGGCGACCCACCGAACGCAGTTCGAGCATCGTGCCGCCGTCGTCGTGGCGGAACGCAACGAGTTACTCGTCGCGCTTGAGTCCTTGGCCCAGGGCTTGCCCGTCCCAAGGAGCGCTAGCGGCCGTAGCGTTAGAGGGAAGGTGGTTTTCGTCTTTCCCGGGCAAGGCTCGGAGTGGGCGGGTATGGCGAGCGTGCTGCTGGCAACCGCACCGGTGTTCAAAGCGCAGATCGAGGCGTGCGAGCGTGCCTTCGCTCCCTATCTCGACTGGTCCTTAGGTGAGGTATTGAGCGGCATCGACAATCGTGAACTCAATCAAGTCGATGTCGTGCAGCCTGTTCTTTTCGCTGTAATGGTATCGCTGGCGGCGCTCTGGCGCTCGATGGGTATCGAGCCCGATGCCGTGGTGGGTCACAGCCAGGGGGAGATTGCCGCGGCCTTTGTTGCCGGAGCGCTGTCACTCGAGGATGCGGCGCAAATTGTTATTCGGCGAAGCCAGGCGTTCAAGGGCCTGCCAGGCAAAGGTGCGATGTTGACCGTGGCACTCGGTGCCGAAGCCCTGGCGCCGTACCTGATGCCATGGGGCGAACGGCTGTCTATCGCGGCAGTCAACAGCCCGGATGCGACACTGGTGGCGGGGGAGGCGCAGGCCATTGAAGTTTTATTGAACGAACTGACGCAGGCGCAAATCTTCGCTCGCAGGCTAAATGTCGAGGGGGCCTCGCACTGTGCCTTGGTGGAGAGTGTCGGTCAGGAGTTTTTGCGCCACCTTGCTCCTATCGCACCTCGCACCAGTGAGCTCGCGCTGTATTCAACGGTGACCGGCGACCTGATCGAGGGCACGGAGCTGGATGCTCGGCATTGGTACCGTAACCTGCGCCAGACCGTGCGTTTTGTCGACGTGACTGAAAAGCTGTTGGATAACGGGCACCGCTTCTTCATTGAAGTCAGTCCTCATCCTGTACTGAACGTCGCGCTAAAACAAACCCTGGAGAAGAGATCGTTCGCCACGGCTGTTGCCGGTACGCTGCGTCGCCAGAATGGCGACCTTGCCCGCCTGCTGCTGTCTGTCGCCGAACTACAGGTCCAAGGCTTGCCGGTGGACTGGAAGCGCTTCTTTGCACCTTATCCGGCGCAGGCGGTCGGGCTGCCTACGTATGCTTTCCAGCATGAGCGCTTCTGGCTGAAGGCCAGCAAACATAAAGAAGCCAATGCCGCTACCTTGGGGCAGGGAGCGGTGGACCATCCGCTATTGGCCTCCGTCATTACCCTGGCTGACGGCGAGGGCTATATTTTCAGTGGTCGCTTATCTCTCGCCGAGCAGCTCTGGCTCGCCGGTCACAACGTTTCTGGTTCAGTGATTTTGCCGGGCACGGCGTTACTCGAACTCGCGTTGCTGGGGGGGCATCATGTTGCTCTTGATCTTGTTGAAGAACTCACCCTGGAAGCGCCCCTGGCACTTCCCGCCGAGGGTGCGGTGCTGTTGCAGATGGTTATCGGCGCCCAGAACGCAACGGGCCAAAGGCCACTGACGATCTACAGCCAGGCCCAGGACGGATTTGCGGATACGCCTTGGGTGCGACATGCCAGTGGGACGCTGGCGGCCGAGATCGAGGTGGCCTCTTTCGATCTGGGCCGATGGCCGCCCGAGGGAGTCGTATCTGTATCTATCGAGGGACTCTATGAAAGGTTGGCTGCGCTCGGTTTGAGCTACGGCGCCGATTTCCAGGGCTTGCGCGCGATCTGGCAGTTGGATGAGGCGATTTTCTGTGAAGTCCGGCTCCCTGACACTCTCGTAGAGGAGGCCGCGAACTTTGCCATTCATCCTGCATTGCTCGATGCGGCGCTGCATGCATTGATGGTTGACGACGCTGGCCAGGCGCCCCTCGCGATGCCTTTTTCCTGGATGGGTGTTTCCTTGCTCCGGGTGGGCGCTAGCTTGTTACGAGTGCGTTTGGAGCGGCAAAAAGAGTCAGGCGATATCCAACTGGATATCGCCGACGCTGATGGCAACGCGTTGGCCTCGATTCAGGCGTTGACGCTGCGCCCCGTCTCCACCAGGCAACTCAACACTCAAGACACGCTGCTTGAGCTTCGCTGGACCCCTTCACCTTGGTCCAAGGTCGCCGCCACCTTTGTGCATTGCGCATTTCTCGGTGTTTGTGGCGACAAGCAAGAGGGACAGACAGACGGGCTTGAGGGTGAAAGTTACCCCGATCTTCCGGCCTTGCAGCGGTCGCTTGATGACGGTGCGGCGGCTCCTGAAATTGTCATTCTGGCGTTACCAGTACCCGCGTCAAAGGATCTGGTGGCTGCCGCCCATGGGGCAGCCGCTCTGGAGCTGTCGTTTCTGCAAAGTTGGCTCAAAGACTCTCGCCTTGCTTCCACGCGACTGGTTCTGCTGACGTCTCACGCAGTTGCCACTTCGAGTGATGACGCTCTCCTTGAGCTCGCTTGCGCACCGCTCTGGGGACTTGCCCGTACCACGCAAAGCGAGAACCCCGATCTGCCGATTTTCCTCGTCGATACCGACGATAGCGAAGCTTCATACCGCGTGCTGTCCAAGGGCGTAGCCATGGGGCATCGGCAATTCGCCTTGCGCAACGGGCAGTGTCTGCTTCCTCAATTGGCCAGGGTTGGTGCGCAGGATCTGTTAACGACCCCGAAGGCGCCCGTGGGATCGCACCCTGTGACCGCAGGCTCCCTTGCTGGCCGGGCGCTGGTCACTCGCTCCGACGCTCCGGCATTCGATCCAGAGGGCACCGTTCTGATATCGGGTGCAACGGGCACGTTGGGTGCGTTGATAGCCCGTCATCTGGTCAGTCGATGGAGGGTCAAGCACCTGCTGTTGGTCTCACGCCAAGGGCTTGGCGCGACCGGCGCGACCCACTTGCTTGCGGAGTTGCAGGCCGCAGGTGCCGAGGTCACCATTATGGCCTGCGACGTCGCCGAGCGCGCCGCGCTGCAAGACCTTTTGAACCGCGTTCCGGCGGCCCATCCACTGACCGCGATCGTGCATGCGGCCGGTATTCTTGATGATGGCGTGCTCGATGCCATGAGCCCCGAGCGTCTTGATCGAGTCTTCTTACCCAAGCTCGATGCCGCCTGGCACTTGCATCAGCTCACGCTGCACCTGCACCTTTCGGCCTTCGTGCTCTTTTCTTCGATTTCCGCCCTTGTCGGTAGTCCCGGTCAAGCCAATTACGCTGCCGCCAACAGCTTTCTCGATGCCCTGGCGCAGCAACGCCGAGCTCAAGGGCTTGTCGCCACCTCGATAGCCTGGGGATATTGGGAGCAGGTATCTGGCGTGGCAAAACTCAGCGCTGCCGATATCACGCGAATGGAGCAGCAAGGTGTGCTTGGGCTCTCGTCGGCTCAAGGCCTGGCTTTGTTCGATGCGGCGCTGGCGAGGCCAGAGGCTACGCTGGTCGCAGCGCGTTTTGATATGAACAGACTCGCTGCTCGCGCTGATGGTCCCGCTCTGTTGTTCCGTGGGCTGTTACGCCGCCGCCGCGAGCGGCCGACCGCCAGTGGCGTCACTGCGAGTGCTTCGTTTGCTCAACAGTTGTCGGCGCTACCGAGTACCGATCGCCGGCAAGCTCTGCTGGAGCTTGTGCGCAGCAAAGCCAGCACGGTTCTTGGCCTTGCCGCGACAGAGATCGAGCCCACTCGTTCGCTACAGGAACTAGGGCTTGATTCTCTTATGGCCGTTGAACTGCGAAACAATCTGGCGGCGGCAACGGGCCTGTCACTGCAAGTCAAAGTTGTGCTCGATCACCCCACTCCTGAAGCCTTGGTGGTGACTCTGCTAAAGCGTCTTGAGGCCGAACTCTCCACGGGCTCATCGGTGCCAGCCGTCTCCTCACCGGAGGAGCAGGATGGACGCTTGATTGGACTGCTTCGCCAGGCGCGGGTGACAGGGGCCTATGAAGAGAGTCTGAAAGCCATAGAAACAGCGATGCAAGCTCGCGTCAGTACGGAGCAGTCAAAGGCGGTAGCGCAAGCTGAAGCGTCGCCCGTTCGACTGAGCAGTGGTCCGCAGGCAATCTGTTTGTTGTGTTTCCCGTCCTTCCTGCTGCCATCCGGGCCCATTGTATTTGCGCGTTTTGCTGCCGAGTTCAGAGGCAGACGTGACCTGTTGGTCGTACCACATTCGGGTTATCGCAGCGGTCAGCCATTACCAGAAAATCTCGATGATTTAGTGGCCTCGCGAGCGCGACTCGTCCTCGCCAGTGCCGGGAATGCACCCTTTGTCCTCCTGGGACATTCTTCGGGAGGGTGGGTTGCGTATAGGGTAGCCGAGTATCTGGAGCGCATCGGACGTGGGCCGGTAGGGGTAGTGCTATTGGATTCGCACAAGATGGAGCAAGTCACTGCGTCGATAATAGCCGAACTGAGCGCGCAGGCTATTGAGACCACCTCTTTATTAGGGAGTATTCCGGACACGGCGCTGACAGCGATGGCCTGGTATAGCCGGATGTTCTTCCCGCTTGACAAAGATGGCAGCGAGCTCAATCAACACTGGCAACCGCCAAAGCTGTCCGCCCCTGTCTTACATGTGCAAGTGTCTGAGCGTATGAACGGGCTTAAAGAGCACGAATGGCGTTCGGATTGGGATCGCTCAACTGCAACAGTGACAGTTTCGGGAGATCACAACTCCATGCTGCAAGAGAAGGAAACCGCAACGGCTGTAGAGGAATGGATTGCCTCGTTAACTTAAATCAGTTAGATGAGGATTGTGGGGTTTAAATGATCTTAATCTAAATTAAGGGTGACTTATGTATACTGCGGATGCTTGGGTTTTGCGTTCTGGCGATTCTATGGGCGGTGCAACTGACTCTTTAATCAGAAAAGCCATTGAGTTTGGCGAAATCAAAGATTCGGAAGTATTGGTTGAACCATTGTTCGGTTCCTGGGAAGGCAATATGACGCATGCCATCGAACGCTCACCGATCGATATTTGTGTGGCGCGAGGAGAGCCGGAGGTGGTGCTGGGTAATTCTGGAGTGGTTCGTGTACTTAAATGTGGTCGTGACGTTACTGGCCTTTCAGAGGGTGATAACTGTTTGTTTTTTGGGGCGACTAAGTGTGATCGATATGGTTATGTTGAACTGGCCCATGCTTACGATGCACCCAATACGATAGGCTTGTTGGCCAAGCGCACGAAGGTTGCGGCGAACAATTTATTCCCCATTCCCGATGACTCTCGTTTTACTTTGCAGCAATGGGCCGCCTTTTCAATTCGCTACCTCACTGCATGGTCGAATTGGAGAGTTGCCTACGGGTGTTTGAGATTGCAAATGAATGAAGCGGCTCTTCCGGTTCCACTGGTGTGGGGATGGGGTGGCGGAACAACGGTTGCCGAGCTTGACCTGGCCCGTCACTTTGGATGCGAGCCCACCCTGGTGGCGGGCAATAAGGCTCGCCAACATGAAGCGCAAGCTCTTGGTCTCGAAATAGTTGATCGACGCCTGCTAGCGGATCTCAACTACGATGAAAACAAATATTATACCGATGCCGATTATAAAATGGCGTATAACGCGGCAGAAAAGAAATTTATTGAAATCGTCCAAGAGCGGACCCGACATGCAGGCGTTTCGATATTTGTAGACTACATAGGAAGCCCCGTTCAACGGGCCTCTCTGCGCGGGTTGGCCCGCCAAGGCGTGATCACCACTGCCGGTTGGAAGCTGGGAATGAAAACTACATTTTTACGGGCTAGCGAGTGTATTCGGCGACATATTCATGTCCACACGCATTCTGCCTGTTATTCGGAGGTTCGTGAGGCTATGGTGTTCGCCGAAGCCAATAACTGGATGCCGACGGTGACGGTTGAATACGATTTTGACAGCATCCCGGAACTGGTGTCGGCGTATGCAAATGGCAGTTTGCCCTCTTGTTTTCCGGTCTACAGTGTTAATTCTGTATGAAAGACAAACGTATCAGCAAGACGGCGAGTATCGTTGCGGCAGTTCGTGCGAAACATAGACTCTACGATAGTCCGATCATTTTCAATGATCCATGGGCGATCAAGCTTACCAGTGGGTTTTGGCGTTTTGTTTGCGGTAACAGATTTCTCGCCGCTTGCGTGTTTGATACGCTGTTGGCTGACTTGCGCCCGGCCCAGGCCAGTGTGCTGTGTCGAGCGCGTTTTGCCGAAGATGCACTTGAGCGATCGCTCGAAAAAAATATCCAGGATTATATTATTTTAGGTGCGGGGCTTGATTCATTTGCCCTGAGAAGGGTCGGCTCCATGGAGGCACTACGGGTTTGGGAGTTAGATGCCCCGACGACTCAACAATACAAGAAAAAACTGGTGATGAAGCTGTTGTCGGATATGCCCGCCAATCTGCACTATGTCCCGGTAGACTTCGAACGTCAAGATTTTCAGGCGTCATTAGTGAGCTCTGGATTTTCAAAGGATGTTCCAGCTTTTTTTTCTATTCTTGGTTTGAGTTACTATATTCAAGAGAGGGTTTTTCTGGAGATGATGGCCACTATTGCTAATGATTTTTGCAGTGGTACCGAGCTGGTGGTTGACATAAGAGTACCGAAGGAGTGTGGCGATAGCTGTGATTTTTCGAGATTTGAAAAAATTGAAAAATTTACCGCAAGGCGAGGAGAACAATTGGTTACTCAATTAAATCCTGAGTATTTTAGCAATGTTGCGAAAGGGCTAGGCTTTGAGTTGTGTGAGCACTTGTCGCCAAAGATGCAACGCGAACGGTATTGCCAAGGGCGAGATGACGGCCTGTCTCCAACATCGGAAATTCATCTCTTTCATTTTAGAGTGCCGTAAGGGGCGGGCATGAAAATGTCGTGTGTATTGAATGTTCATGCATGGGCGTTGCCGTTGGTGGGTGACGTCAAGAAGCGGGGCGAGTGTGTTGGTATCACCACGAACCATAAGGGACTCCATATTTTTCGATATATTCCTTGGCGGCTGGCTTCAGGGGCAATGCGTACCGGCCATCATTTTTACCGCCCGAAGGCCCCACTTTCACCACCCAGCCCTGCACCCGTGCCACGTCGATGGGTTTCAGGCATGCGCCTCTAAGCCAGACCCTGGCGATGCCTCCAGGGGCCAGGCCGACCGTCAGCATGTCGCGATAGTCTGTTATCCATTTGCCATCGGCGGCGCAGTACGTTTTCTCACCGACAAGCATGGCTTGCCGGGTTGCCTCGGGAATAACGATATAGGCCTCGTAGGTCTGCGGCTCCACCAGCGATTGCCAGCGCACGTAAATCAGCCGTGGTAAATCAGCCCCCAGGACACGCTTGGTCGCACCGGCCCCTGGATGCTGAGGCCAACCACGTGGATTGCCCTTGAAGTGCTTCGGCGAGTTTCCGGCCACGCCGCTCATGGCGCGACGATAGGCTCGGTCCCGGATATCCACCGCATCGGCGGTTTCGATCCACACCTCCATGTAGTTGGGGGCAAACAATCCCAGGTACCACGCGTCATACGGCAAGCGCCCGGTACCATGGACGCAGCCGCTCAACCACAGCAGCACGCCACACAGCAGCAAGCCTTTAAGTGGGTTCATGGGTGGTACTTCGCCCGTTGATAACCCTCGGCGGGACGGTTGATGAACACCGCCTCCAGATCACTGTTGTTCCATCTTTTTGCGCCTGGGCATCGCGAAGCCGGTGCTGGATCTTCATGGCCCAGGTGACTTTGGTATTACCACGAACCATAGGGAACTCCATATTTCTCGATGTATTCCTTGGCGATTGCGGATAGTGGTCGATGCCTGCCGCTTGACGTACCGTCATAAGGCCCCACTTTCACCACCCAGCCCTGCACCCGTGCCACGTCGATGGGTTTCAGGCATGCGCCCCCAAGCCAGACCCTGGCAATGCCGCCTGGAGCTAGGCCAACCGTCAGCATGCTCCGATAATCCGTGATCCATTTACCGTCAAATGCGCAGTAGGTTTTCTCGCCCTTGAGCATGGCCTGCCGGGTGGTCTCGGGAATAACGATATAAGCCTCATAGGTCTGCGGCTCCACCAGCGATTGCCAGCGCACATAAATCAGCCGTGGTAAATCAGCCCCCAGGACGCGCTTGGTCGCACCGGCCCCTGGATGCTGAGGCCAACCACGTGGATTGCCCTTGAAGTGCTTCGGCGAGTTTCCGGCCACGCCGCTCATGGCGCGACGGTAGGCTCGGTCCCGGATATCCACCGCATCGGCGGTTTCGATCCACACCTCCATGTAGTTGGGGGCAAACAATCCCAGGTACCACGCGTCATACGGCAAGCGCCCGGTACCATGGACGCAGCCGCTCAACCACAACAGCACGCCGCACAGCAGCAAGCCTTTAAGCGGACTCATGGGTGGTACTTCGCCCGTTGATAACCCTCGGCGGGACGGTTGATGAACACCCCTTCCAGATCGCTGTTGTTCCATCCTTTGGCGGCATTCCAATGGGCCGAGAGATGAATGTAATGGCGGCGTAACAACGCGAGATCCTCGGCGTTCAGGAGAGTGAAGGGCTCATGTAAGGCATAGGCCTGCAACTTGGCGGCGATGGGCTGGAGTTCGGCCGGTAACGCCATGCGGTTGTCATCGGGGTCAATCGGATCAAACGCCACCCCAGCACGCACGCCCAGCGCACGCATGATCCGCAGGTACACCAAGGAGAGTTCGCCACGCACCTGACGTTCCCCCGCGATGGCCGCATAAACCCGCTTTTGTGCTGGGGTATCGCGGCGCTGGTGTTGGGTTCCCGTGTCCCAGGTGACAATGCTCAACCCCCCATGCGGGATGTAATGCTGCCAGTAGTCTTGGCTACGTTCGAGGCGCTGTTGGGTACGGCGATAGGCCTCGCTATGTTCGTTGGGTTCCTGGGGCGGGCTGAAGCTGCTGTCGGGTTTGCTCAACAACAGGTTTTCCGTGGACAGCGGCAGGTAACCGCCGCCAACATCGGAGTGGCAACCCGGTACAAACAAATCAGTGTCGGTACGGGTGAGCGAGAAGTTGTGACGATGCTCGTCGTTGGCCACCAGTTGCACCACCTGACGAGCGCTGCCTGGAGCGAGGCGTAGATTCACGCCAGGATTAAGGGCGTTGTGCGGACTGAAATCGTTGCTCAGCGGAGCAACGATGCCGGCCACGGTATCGAACAGGCCGATAAAATTGAGGATGACGTCGCTGCCGGCACGCCAGGCGAAGGTTTCAGCAAACCCCGGTGTACCGACCGGCATGGCCCGAGCCAGCAGGCTGTCTGCCCCTTTGAGCAGGTCATTGGCGCAGTGCCGAGCTGCCGCCGCGCCGCGACTGAAGCCAAACAGATCGACTTCAAGGCGCCGAATCTTGAGGCCGGGGTTGTTTTCTCGAAACCGCCGTAACTGCTGCAGGACCAAGGCAGGTGCCTGTTCGACCCTGGCCACCACGCCGGTATCCCCTTGGCCGCTGCTCTGGGTGTAGAGGGAGTCACTCTGGCCGCTGCTTGTGCCGATGCCTTCGACGTAGACCTTGATATGAGCTTGCTCCACCCTGTTTGGTAATTGCACGTCGGCCTGATCCGGATAAAGGTCATGCAGAAGTGCGACATTGCTGGTGGCATTGCCATAGCTATTGTCGGGAGGCACTCCAGATGCATCGAAGCCATAGGTGGTACAGAGTTGGCGAATCATAACCGCCGTCTCCCTATCCATACCCAGGTCACTGGCCCGGCAACCTTCACCGATCGCGCTGTTGCCCTGATTGTTGCCGGTGCCGTCGAAGAACAAGCCCAGATGGAGCACGATACCGCTTTGCTCCAGCTCCTCTTCTTCTTCCTCCTCTTCCAGGATGAGCTCCCGGATTGGCATTTCAGGCTTGGCCGTCGCCGGCGCAGGAGTTGGCGCAGGCGCGACAATCGGGGCGCGGCTGGCAGCAGCGCTGGTGTGCGATGCCTGCTCGACCGGTGCAATCAACCGATTGCGACCCGGTGGACAGCCGCAATGGACTCGTGCGCCGTCCAGCGCGGTGGCAACCCCCATCCATTTCATGGCCGGCAGGCTTTCGACAATCACCCCGGCTTTGCCGCATAACGGGCAAGGGGTGGTTTTATCGCCGAGCCGCAAGACGCCTCGACCACCGCCTTGCGTGGCACTGGGCAGGCTGCTGATACACACCGCGCCGGTGGTGGTCCGATCACCGTCCAGGCCTTGTCCCATGCCGTCGACACTTCCTCGACCCATGATTCAGCCCTCAATCGATGGCAGGCAAGCGAATTCCTCGCAGCCAGCCAGTGGCGGTTCGGTAAAAGCCGACGGATTCAGCGTCTCGAAAACTTCAAGGGAGGTTGGGTGGGTGTAGCGCTGCTGCAAAGGTATATTCATTTTGTTATTCCTAGTCCTTTGGGCTTTTTTGGGCGGCTGTTCCTGCGTCACGTTGTTGTGTGCCTGTAATCGGACGAATATCAGGGCAATGACTGCAAGAAGAGCGGCTGGCCGTTCAAAGGCTAGCGTCCGGGTCGCCAAAAGTAAGTAGGAAGCATCTGAAACAGACTTCGAAATATTGCCTTGTCTGTCATGGAGTCGGTTTCAGCAGGCGTTTGGTATGGCTTGATCAGTCGATTGCAGTTCATGGCTTGACCCTCTTTTTTTGATGGTCGCTAGCTCCTTGTAAAATCAAGCACTTAGGATGGGGCAAAAAAAGAGGGGTAAACTAACAATCTGGGAATATTTCCCTTTGCGGGCAATGTATTATCATTGAATCGCTCTGGTTCACTGCCGCATAGGCAGCTCAGAAATCGCGGATTGGATGGATTAGCGGTAGACGCCCGTTCACTGCCGCATAGGCAGCTCAGAAATGCCGTCAGCGCTAACACCATTCAGAACGCGTGTTCACTGCCGCATAGGCAGCTCAGAAAACTTGAGCCCGGCGAAATTGTGCACCACAAAAGTTCACTGCCGCATAGGCAGCTCAGAAAATGCCGCGGTCTGAACCAGCGTTGCTTGAAGGGTTCACTGCCGCATAGGCAGCTCAGAAATGCCAGTAATCGGCTAAGCGGTAGTGCATCGGGTTCACTGCCGCATAGGCAGCTCAGAAATACTACCGGCGACCCAGTAACCGATGGTATCCGTTCACTGCCGCATAGGCAGCTCAGAAAGGTTAAAAGGATGATCCTTTTGATCTTGGTATGTTCACTGCCGCATAGGCAGCTCAGAAATCCTTGCGAATCGCGGGTTGGAGTACCACACGGTTCACTGCCGCATAGGCAGC
>NZ_CP014135.1:1171124-1334279 GCF_001543125.1 Pseudomonas agarici
CCGCATAGGCAGCTCAGAAAATAAATCCAGCAACACCAGAAGGCCCGGCTCTGTTCACTGCCGCATAGGCAGCTCAGAAATATCTGCGCGAGGAAAGCAGCTATACGCAGCCGTTCACTGCCGCATAGGCAGCTCAGAAATGCTGGAGATTAAATAATGACTGGTAATAACTGTTCACTGCCGCATAGGCAGCCCTATAGCGGTCAATCAGTGTTTTGAGGCGGGATGACGTTACACAAATCTTCGTTTGTCTAACGCACTGCGTGCAGAACAGTCACCGTTAACCCGGGTCGACACCGATGAGTTGGCACTCTGCCATCTTTTCAGTTATAACCTTGCTCAAAGAACAAAAATATAATCAGTGGTAGGCTCATGGAAGATATTCGTTCTTCGGATCTCAAGACGATCCTTCATTCTAAACGCGCCAATATCTACTACCTGCAGCACTGTCGGGTATTGGTCAACGGCGGTCGGGTCGAATATGTGACCGACGCCGGCAAGCAGTCGCTCTACTGGAACATCCCCATTGCCAACACCACGACCGTCTTGTTGGGCACCGGAACCTCGGTGACCCAGGCGGCGATGCGTGAGCTGGCCAGGGCTGGTGTTCTGGTTGGCTTTTGCGGAGGAGGGGGCACGCCGCTATTCAGCGCCAACGAGATCGATATCGAGGTGGCTTGGTTCTCGCCACAAAGTGAATACCGCCCCACTGAATACCTGCAACGCTGGGTCTCGTTCTGGTTCGATGAGGAGCGGCGTCTTGAGGCAGCGAAAGCTTTTCAGCGGCTGCGCCTAGCGTTTATCCAGCAGCAATGGTGCAAACACCCGGCATTCAGCAAGGCCGGTTTTCAGGTCGATCCGTCGCAGTTATCCGGTGCCCTGTCGCAATCGCTGGCGACCTTGAACGCTGCACCCGACCACGCGTTCCTGCTCACCGAAGAAGCGCGCCTGACCAAGCGCCTGTTCAAGCTCGCGGCCACCGCCACCAACTACGGCGATTTCACGCGGGCCAAGCGCGGTAGCGGTGGCGACCCGGCCAACAATTTTCTCGACCACGGTAATTACCTCGCCTATGGTCTGGCCGCGACGGCCACTTGGGTGCTGGGATTGCCCCATGGATTGGCAGTGTTGCATGGCAAGACACGGCGCGGCGGCCTGGTGTTCGACGTGGCGGATCTGGTGAAGGATGGCCTGATCCTGCCGCAAGCCTTTATCAGTGGCATGCGTGGGGACGATGAACAGGCGTTTCGTCAGGCCTGCATCGAAAACCTGACCCGTAGCGAAGCCCTGGATTTCATGATCGACAGCCTCAAGGAGATTGCCGAACAGTTGGGGACGGCGCTGGTTTGAATATCCTGCTGATCTGCCAGTGCGATAAACGGGCCTTGGTCGAAAGCCGACGCATCCTGGATCAATTCGCCGAGCGGCGCGGTGAGCGCACCTGGCAAACGCCTATTACCCAAGCCGGCCTGGACACTCTGCGCCAGTTGCTGAAGAAGACGGCCCGGCGCAACACCGCCGTGGCGTGCCATTGGATTCGGGGGCTCGACCATAGCGAGTTGTTGTGGATCGTCGGTGACGCCACTCGCTTCAACGAACAAGGCGCGGTCCCCACCAATACCACTCGGCGCAACGTACTGCGCAAAGACGATGAAAACGATTGGCACACCGCCGAAGACATCCGGCTTCTCGCTCAAATGGCTGCTTTGCTGCACGATCTGGGCAAGGCCAGCGTGGCGTTCCAGGCGCGCCTGAAAAAGCCCGTGCGGGAGAAGAACCTCTATCGCCATGAGTGGGTGTCCTTGCGTTTGTTTCTCGCCTTTGTCGGTCAGGACACTGACGCGCTATGGCTGCGCCGCCTGATTCAGCCCAGTGAGCAGGACGATGCGAGTTGGCTGGCCGCTGAGCGTTATCGACGTGACGGCCTTGATGAGCAGGCGTCACCGCCGTTTCGCCAGTTACCGCCCTTGGCCGCCGCGATTGCCTGGTTGGTAGTCACTCACCACCGCCTGCCGGTGTTGCCGGTGCATGACCCTGTCGAGGGGCATCAACTGCGGTTGGGTAGCCGCTCCAAAAGCTTCAACCCACAACGGCTCGACAACCTGTTGGATGGCGTGAATCACGATTGGAACGAGATCAAGTGCCCGGCTAGCGAAGCCGAGATCGGCCCTTATTGGCACGTCGCCGGCGCCTTACCGGTCAGTCTGCCTAAATGGCGCGCCCAGGCCGCTAAGGTCGCGACACATTTATTGGCTCTGTGCGCCAAGGCGGGCAAGGGTGAGTGGTTATCCAACCCCTATGTCATGCACTTGGCGCGTATGAGCCTGATGTTGGCCGATCACCACTATTCGGCGTTGCCGGCTAAATCGAAAGAGCGTGTCCAGGGCGAGCGCGATTATCGGATTTACGCCAATACCGACAAGGATGGGACGCTCAAGCAAACACTGGACGAACACTTGCTGGGTGTCGCTCGTTTCACGGCCACCATCGTCCATGGTTTGCCCGATTTTGCGCGACATCTACCGCGCTTGGCCAATCATCGCGGCCTGCGCAAGCGCGGCAAGGTCGAGCATTTCCGTTGGCAGGACAAGGCTGCCGACGCCGCTGCCGGATTGCGCGCGCAGGCGTGGGAGCAGGGCGCTTTTATCGTCAACATGGCCTCGACCGGCTGCGGCAAGACCTTGGCCAATGCGCGCATCATGTACGCACTGGCCGACCCACAGCACGGCATGCGTTGCACCTTTGCCTTGGGCCTGCGCACGCTGACTCAGCAGACTGGCGCCAGCTATCGTCGGGACTTGCACCTCAAGGACGATGAACTGGCCATCCGTGTCGGCGGCGCGGCCAGCCGCAGGCTCTTCGAGTTCCATCAGGCTCGGGCTGAAGCCACTGGCTCGGCCTCCAGCCAGGCCTTGATCGATGAGGACAGCCATGTCCTCTATGAGGGCCAGATGGCCGATCACGGCCTGCTCGCCAAGGCCATGGATAACCCGGACATCCGTTCGTTGCTGGCCGCGCCGCTGCTGGTTTGCACCATCGATCACCTGATGCCGGCCACCGAAGCGCAGCGCTCCGGTCGGCAAATCGCGCCGATGCTGCGTCTGCTCAGCAGTGATCTGGTACTCGATGAGCTGGACGATTTCGATTTGGACGATCTACCCGCGCTGACGCGCTTGGTGCATTGGGCCGGCTTGCTCGGCACGCGAGTGCTGTTGTCATCGGCCACTCTGCCTCCCGCGTTGTTGGAAGGTATGTTCCAGGCCTACCGGGCGGGGCGAGCGCACTATCGGCGTAATCGCGGTGTGCCCGGTACGCGGGAGGCTGAACCCGATATTGCCTGTCTGTGGGTTGACGAGTTCACCACTCAGGTAGCGACCTGTCGTGAGGCCCAGCAGTTTATCGAGCAACACCAGCAGTTCGTCGGGGCACGGGTAACGGCCCTCGATCAACAGCCGGTGCGCCGTTGGGGCGAGCTGCTGCCGTTGAACATCACGAGCCAGGACAGTACGACCATTCACCGCGAGTTTGCCACGCAAGTGCGCGAGGCAATGCGCACGGCCCACGAGCGGCACAGCGAGACTTGCCCGGTGAGCGGTAAACGCATCAGTTTTGGCCTGGTGCGCATGGCCAATATCGAGCCGTTGTTCGAGGTGGCCCAAGCGTCGTTTCAGGCGGGCGCCGACAGCGACCAACGCATCCACTTGTGCGTGTATCACTCGCGTTTTCCGCTATTGATACGTTCGGCCATTGAAGCCCAACTGGACCGTGCCCTGAATCGCCGTGTCGCGGAGGCTGTGTACGAGCTGCCGGACATTCGCCGGGCTATCGATGAACACCCGGAGCGCAACCATTTATTCGTGGTGCTGGGTTCGCCGGTGACCGAAGTGGGCCGCGATCACGACTACGATTGGGCAATTGTCGAGCCGTCGTCGATGCGTTCGCTGATCCAATTGGCGGGGCGGGTGCAACGGCATCGCCAGCGAGTCTGTGAGGCGCCGAATATCCTTATTTTCGACACCAACCTGCGGCATCTGAAAAGCCCGTTGGACCACCAGGGTCAAAAGGCCGCGGCATTTATCAAACCTGGATTTGAAAGTACTGGCGGTAAAGCGAGTGACCCTTTTCGCTTGAGCTGCCATCGTCTCGGTGCGTTGCTCAAAGAGGATGAGTATCGGACAGTGACGGCCCGACCTCGCATACAGCCGCGCCCAGCATCGGACTGGCAACCCAAGCAGAGCCTGGTCGATCTGGAGCATGCGCGACTCGCCGCGCAGATGTTGCCCAAGCTTCGCGACAATCGTCAGCCCGTAGCCCGTGGCGTCAAGCCCACCGAGCAGCGACTGGATGCGGCCTGTGCCTGGCAATTTCCGCAAGCGGCACTGACCTGGGTCTTGCCTCAGCAGCAACCGTTTCGCGCCAACACGGCCGAGGAAGTCGAGCTGGTTTTTCTGCCCGATGACGACGAGGAAGAATTGCGGCTGCACCGTATTCATGAAGCGGCCAGGCGGGACACACCCGCCATCTACACCACGGCTCAAGGTTCACTGACGCTGATCGACCTCGACAGCCGACTCGGCCCGCGTATCACGCCTTGGGGACGGCACGATTTGCTGGCGCTGCTGAACGAGCAAGTCGAAGCGCAAAACCTGCCGCTGAGAGTCTGTGCCGAGAAATTCACGGTTGTCAGTGTGTACGAGAATGTAAATGGTTGGCGGTATCACCCGGTACTGGGGTTTGGCCGGTACAAAACATCCTGAAAGAGGAGGGTCTTTGGATCAAAGAATGAAGCGCAGCTCAAGGACTTGGCATTCGCCACGCCGATTCAATTAATAGGTATGCACATGGATGAAACATCAGATCAGATATCCCGCATCACACGCTTTCGCAGTGCTATTGCCACCTTTATCGACGAGCGCAAAGAAGCCAAGCTTAAGGACGCCGATAGCGATGGCGCACAAGCCGCCAAGTATGATTACGGCACCTGGCTGGCCGACGCGGCGCGCCGGGTGACGCAGATTCAGGCGGTCACTCATGTGCTCAAGGCCACTCATCCCGACGCCCGTGGCAGCAGTCTGCATATTTCCCCTGATTCATTGCCGCAACATCCCGAGATTGGCAGCCATGTGCTGGGCGAACTGTATGCCGATGATATCGTGGGTAATGCCGCCGCGCTGGACGTCTATAAGTTCCTCAAACGAGAAGTCGACGGTAAACGCCTGCTCGATTGGTTCCTGCTCAATGACGCAGATCTCCTGGCGGCGCTGCACAACGATGAGGCCACGGCCCTGGAGTGGGCAACAGCATTCAAAAGTTTGATCCGTCCACCCGGCAACCTGACCTCCCATGCTCTGGCCAAACAGGTGTATTGGAGCGTGGACGGCGACCCGACCGATGACGGCGGCTTTCATCTACTGCAACCCTTGTCCGCCAGCAGCCTGGCCCATGCCGTGCACCAGGATATTCAGTCGGCGCGCTTCGGCGAAACCAACAAGCTCGCCCGTCAAGCCTGGCGCAAGAGAGAACCCTGCGACGGGGTGTATCGGGACTATCGCCTACTGGTGCTGCGCAAGCTGGGCGGCACCAAACCGCAAAATATCAGCCAGCTCAACAGCGACCGGGGCGGGGTGAATTATCTCCTGGCATCGCTGCCGCCGATCTGGGACCAGGACCGTCCGCGCAGGTTTTTGCGAATCGAATCCGCACTGGAGCGGTTCCGCCACTTTGCCGGTGTGAGAGAACAGCTCCAGGCGCTCTGCACATTACTGGAAAGCGATCCGGAGCGAATCAAGGAAACCCGCGACCAACGCAAGCAGATCGAACAAGACATCACCCACTCCCTGGCGGCCTTTGGCTTATTCAGTCGCGAGCTGTTCGAGCCGGGTTGGAGCCGCGATCCCGACTGCAAACTGCCGCTATGCGAGCAATTGTGGCTGGACCCGGAGCGGATTGGCTTGCCTTGGCGCGACGATCATCTCGAAGAAGACCAGGCCTTTGTCGCCGCATTCGCCCGGAATGACTGGCCTGATGAGGTGGCCAAACGTTTCGGTAACTGGCTCAACGCCGTTTTGCGGGAACGCAATTTGCCGGTCGGCGATGTCGAGCAAACCCATTGGGCCAAGCAAGCGATTATCGAAGCGCAATCCCCCATGCCCTTCAAACCCACCGTGACCCTCATGGACCGTCAGCAGGAGGTTCCCCATGGCTGATGCATGCCCGCATTTTGACCACCTGCTGGTCATTCCCCATCTCCAGGTACAGAACGCCAACGCGCTGTCCAGCCCGCTGACCCATGGCTTTCCGGCGATCACGGCCTTTCTGGGATTGATGTGGGCGCTGGAGCGCAAGGTGCGCGAAGCCGGACTGGACCTACAGTTCAATGCCACCGCCGTGGTCGCTCATCGCCATGAAGAGCAAATCACCACGGGCGGATTCGTGCATGCCCTGCGCCTGACCCGCAATCCAATCAACCGCGACGGCGGCACGGCGGCGATTGTCGAGGAGGGGCGTATTCATCTCGGTATCAGCCTGATCTTTGGCCTCCAGAGCGCCGCCTTGGACGCCGCCAGCCAGGATGAGGCGGCAAGCATGGCCCATCAGGTCCGCGACATTCTCTCCCGGATGCGCATCGCCGGGGGCAGCGTGATTCCCTCGCCCGTACCGCCGCACAAACAACGCCCCTACATCGTCTCCATGACCGATGAGGATGAGCGCGAGGGCCTGTTCAACCAGATCAAGCTTCGTCTGCTACCGGGCTTTGTCCTGGTGGACCGCACCGATTTGTTGGAGCAGCGGCATCGGGAGCAGCGAGTGCTCGATCCTGAGTCGTCGAAACTGCAAGCCTGGCTGTCGCTGTCACGGATCAACTGGACATGCACGCCAGGGGAGTCGCCAGACAAGACCCAGTGGGCCAGCGACCGCGAAGGCTTGGGCTGGATCGTCCCTATCCCGGTGGGCTATGGCGCATTGGGTGAGCTGCAAGATCCGGGCTCGGTGCTTCATTCTCGTGACAGGCACACACCCTTCCGTTTCGTCGAAAGCCTCTACAGCATCGGCGAATGGATCAGCCCGCATCGTTTGCACGGCGCTGAACAACTGCTGTGGTACGCCGACTCAGCGCCCGCTGAAGGGCGCTATCGCTGCCGCAACGATTACCGCTCGACCCCCATCGAAGACTTCAGCTAACCCTTAGCCTATTGTCCTAAAAGGTATTTGATCATGGCAAAAGACACTAAAGATGCTCTCAAGACCGCCTCGGTGCTCGCGTTCGAACGCAAGCTCGATCCTTCCGATGCGTTGTTCCATGCCGGCGACTGGCAGTCGCGCGACCATTGGACGGCGGTGACGGTCCGCGAGAAATCCGTGCGCGGGACCATTTCCAATCGCATGAAGAGCAAAGACCTGGACCCTTCGAAGTTGGACGCGCAGATGCAGAATCCCAACCTCCAGACCGTTGACGTGGCCACCTTGCCGCACGACGCCGACACCTTGCGCGTCAGCTTCACCCTGCGGGTGCTTGCCGGCACCGGGCAGCCTTCGGCATGCAACGACGCCGACTATCGGCAGAAGCTGCTCGACACCGTCAAGGGCTACGTCGACAGCCACGGTTTCACTGAGTTGGCGCGGCGCTACGCCCATAACCTGGCCAACGGTCGCTTCCTCTGGCGCAATCGGATTGGCGCCGAACAGGTGCAGGTGGAGGTGGCGCATCTGGTCGACGGTCAGGCGGCGACCCGTTGGCGTTTCGATGGACTGGCGCTGTCCCTGCGCAACTTCGACAGCAACGCTGAAAATGCCGGCCCCCTGGCTGAATTGACCCAACTGATCGCCAGTGGTCTGGCGGGCAACCGACATGTGCTACTGGGCGTGACGGCCTATGTGCGCATGGGCGCCGGCCAGGAAGTCTTTCCGTCCCAGGAATTGATTCTGGATCGGGGCGACAAGAGCAAGACCCTCTACCATGTCAACCAAGTGGCGGGTCTGCACTCGCAGAAAATCGGCAATGCCATTCGTAGCATCGACACCTGGTACCACGAAGCGGACATCAATGGCCCGATTGCCGTGGAACCCTACGGTTCGGTGACCACACAGGGCAAAGCCTATCGCCAGCCACGCAGCACCAAGGACGATTTCTACACGCTGCTCGATGGTTGGGTGCTCAAGGACAACGCGCCATCGCCCGAGCAACAGCACTTTGTGATTGCGACACTGATTCGCGGTGGTGTCTTCGGTGAGGCGGGTTGAGCCATGGACCACTACATCGACCTGAAGCTGCTGCCCGATTCGGAGTTCGCGGCCACGCAGTTGATGAGCGCGCTGATGTCCAAACTGCACCGGGGCCTGCATGACCTGCGGCGCGACGACGTGGGGATCAGCTTTCCCGATATCGAGACTGCGCGGCATCATTTGGGCAGTTGCTTGCGCTTGCACGGTAATCGGCAGGCGCTGACCCAGTTAATGGCCCTGAACTGGTTGACCGGTATGCGCGATCATGTGCAATTCAGTGAATTGGCAGCCGTGCCGACGCAGGTGTGTTACCGACTTGTCAGCCGCGTGCAGGTGGACAGTAATCCAGAGCGTACCCGCCGCCGTCTGATCAAGCGCCACGGTATCAGCGAAGCGCAAGCTCGCGAGCGAATCCCGGACAGTGCCGCCAAACGCAGCCAGTTGCCTTTCGCCAACGTGCGTAGCAAAGGCAGCGGGCAGGTGTTTCCGCTGTTTATCCGGCATGGACCGCTACTCGAAACCTCGCAGGCAGGGACCTTCAGCGGCTACGGACTGAGCAGCACCGCGACCATCCCCTGGTTCTGACCCTCTTTTTTGAGAGAGATACGCCCCTTCGTAAAATCAATAACTTACGAAGGGGTCAGAAAAGAGGGTGTGGGACGGATTTGGGGTGTATTTAGCTTTGTAGACAAAGCTTTACCGAGAAAAGTGTCTAGTTCACTGCCGTATAGGCAGCTCAGAAATCAACGTCGCCGGCTTCTTCATGAATGCCGACGTTCACTGCCGTATAGGCAGCTCAGAAATTGGTGGTGTCCAGTGGGATGCGCAACTGTTGGTTCACTGCCGTATAGGCAGCTCAGAAATTCAGGCGGGGCGCCAAACGCTGACGCCCTACGTTCACTGCCGTATAGGCAGCTCAGAAAGCATCGCCTACTTTGCGCACGGCGGTCAATACGTTCACTGCCGTATAGGCAGCTCAGAAAACCACGTTCAAGAGCTGTTGCAGGGCGTCTCGGTTCACTGCCGTATAGGCAGCTCAGAAATTGTCGACGAACCACATTTGCCCCCACAGATCGTTCACTGCCGTATAGGCAGCTCAGAAAATACGGCGGACTTCGCTGCCCATTCCGGTTGCGTTCACTGCCGTATAGGCAGCTCAGAAAGCCGAGAGCATCGACATTATTGAAGCACTGGGGTTCACTGCCGTATAGGCAGCTCAGAAATGAACGCCGCAGCCAAGTCGATGAAGCTCATGGTTCACTGCCGTATAGGCAGCTCAGAAAGCGAAGGCCGCAGGCGAGATAGTCATGTGGCATGTTCACTGCCGTATAGGCAGCTCAGAAATTTGCACTGGCTTGAGATACTCCTGCCAAACCGTTCACTGCCGTATAGGCAGCTCAGAAAGGAGTACACGCAGGACGCTGTGGTCACGACTGAGTTCACTGCCGTATAGGCAGCTCAGAAATTCACCTCAAACTCGCCCTGGATCTCATCCATGTTCACTGCCGTATAGGCAGCTCAGAAATTCCGTCGGCTCCGGACATCCCTACGGACTCGAGTTCACTGCCGTATAGGCAGCTCAGAAATTCACCGCTCAGTCGGTCAAGGCTCTGACCAAGTTCATTGCCGTATAGGCAGCTCAGAAATGGCCGACGGCTCGTCATCGTCGCCTGGAAGGGTTCACTGCCGTATAGGCAGCTCAGAAAAGGCCATGAACAAGAAAAACGTTCAACTCAAGGTTCACTGCCGTATAGGCAGCTCAGAAAAAGAAAGGCAAGAAGGGCAAGAAGGGTGGACGGTTCACTGCCGTATAGGCAGCTCAGAAAGTCGGGCTCAGCGATCAAAACAACTTCAGGACGTTCACTGCCGTATAGGCAGCTCAGAAATGGGATCGCGAGATTGAAGCGCACGCCTTCACGTTCACTGCCGTATAGGCAGCTCAGAAAGAAACGAAGCGCGATTTGTCTGGCATGAGCCTGTTCACTGCCGTATAGGCAGCTCAGAAAGTGATGGTTGAGCCGGCACGACCGCGCTGACCGTTCACTGCCGTATAGGCAGCTCAGAAATCGGGTGCGCGGGGTGGTGAAGCTACCCCACAGTCCTCTGCCGTACAGGCAGCTTCCCGCCATTCGCTCAAGACCCACCCAACCGCCGTCAGCAAACCGATAAACACAACGATGTGGCGATCACAAACAGTTCCGCGTTTTCTTGACGCCTAAATGCCAGCACTTTATGATGGTGATATCAAAATAATATTAATTGTATCTAGGAATGTACATGCGGGTTGTCACCCTCGGGATGAGGTTCCTCGCGGCGTTGCCGCGCTGTGTTACCCCCCTTCGAAAAACCACCTTTAAATACCCGGAGCGTTCGCAACCGCTCGGGCAATAACGCATCGACCCCCGCAATGAATTCGCGCCGGGAAGCTGGCTGTGTCCGCGCGGGCAGGTCCGGTCGCCGATAGGTCAAGCAATCAAGCCGTTTCGCAATTTTTTTAAGTTCGATCCTCCAGGAGTGTGCTGCGTGAAAAAGATGTCGCAGATAATGGTGTCAGGGATGGCCACGGCCTTGCTGATATCCATCGTCGGTTGTACCACCCAAGAAACTTCCCGGGCGTTACCGGTGCAGCAGGTTGAAAGCGTCAATCGGCCGTTTGCCGGCGTGCGTACCCCGATTGCCGTCGGCAAGTTCGATAACCGCTCCAGCTACATGCGCGGGATCTTTTCCGATGGGGTCGACCGTCTCGGTAGCCAGGCCAAGACCATTCTGATCACTCACCTGCAGCAGACCAATCGCTTTAGCGTGCTGGACCGCGACAACATGGCGGAAATCCAGCAGGAAGCGAACATCAAGGCCCAGGCGCAAAAGCTCAAGGGCGCGGACTATGTGGTCACCGGCGATGTCACCGAGTTCGGTCGCAAGGAAACCGGCGACCAGCAGTTGTTTGGCATCCTCGGGCGCGCCAAGACTCAGGTGGCCTATGCCAAGGTCGCGCTGAATATCGTCAATATCGTGACCTCCGAAGTGGTGTATTCCACCCAAGGCGCCGGTGAGTATGCGCTGTCGAATCGCGAGATCGTCGGCTTCGGCGGCACCGCCAGTTATGACTCCACCCTCAATGGCAAGGTTCTGGACCTGGCCATGCGCGAAGCGGTGAACAAGATGGTCGACGCCATCGACAGCGGTGCCTGGAAACCAGGCCAGCGTTAATTCATTCGATAACAGGGAGCTTCAGCCGTAATGAGTCATCTATTCAAGTTGCTGCGATCCGTCGCGGTTGTCGTTGCAAGCGGTGCGGTGTTGGTCGGATGTGTTCAACAACCCAAGACGCTGTATCAGTGGGAAGGCTATGAGCCTCAGGTTTACCAGTACTTCAAGGGCGAATCCAAGGAAGCGCAGCTCGTGGTGCTGGAAGCGGATCTGGAGAAAATGAAGGCCACTAATCGCGCCGCGCCGCCAGGTTATCACGCTCATATGGGCATGCTGTATGGCAGCCTGGGCCAGGACGATCAGATGGTGCAGCAGTTACAGACCGAGAAGGCGCTGTTCCCCGAATCGGCCGCCTATATGGATTTTCTGTTGAGTAACGCGCAAAAGGGCAGCAAGCCATGAACCTGCGTCTTTTGGCTGTCGTGACCGGGTTGCTCATGGTGAGCCTGTTGACTGGCTGTGCCAAGCCGATCAAGAGCCTCGATTATTCCGCCTACAAGCAAGCGCGTCCACGGACAATCCTGGTATTGCCGCCGTTGAACGAGTCGCCGGATATCAAAGGCTCATACAGTCTGCTGTCCCAGGTAACGTTCCCGCTGGCCGAGGCCGGTTACTATGTGATGCCCGTGACGCTGGTGGACGAAACCTTCAAGCAGAACGGTTTGAGCGCCGCCGCCGATATCCACAATACCTCACCGGCAAAGCTGCATGAGATCTTCGGCGCGGACGCGGCGATGTATATCACCGTGACCCAGTACGGCACCAAGTACATGGTGCTCAGCAGTAATACCATCGTGACCGCCAATGCCAAGCTGGTCGACCTCAAGTCCGGCACCACCTTGTGGACCGGCAGCGCGACGGCGTCGAGCGAGGAGGGCAATAACAATAACCAGGGCGGTCTGGTGGGTATGCTGATCACGGCGGCGGTCAAGCAGATCATCAACAGCTCCACCGACGCCGGGCATCCGATTGCCGGTCTGGCCAGCCGGCGCCTGTTGTCCGTGGGGCAAAACACGGGGCTGCTTTATGGGCCGCGTTCGCCGAAGTACGGTTCTGATTGATGGTCCTGAACGGCGTAGCCGTTGCCGCGCTGCCTGTCGTCTGTTCTTTCTGATCGGCGCCGCCTAAGATGGCCGTCATAAGGATCAGCACAGGGCTTAATGACGGCCAATGTCGAAAAAAGACACCATCTCTATTCATCTGGTGCGTGAGGCGCTGTTGCAAAGTTGCGCCCCGGGAGCCGCTACCGAGGAGGTGCTGGACAAGATCGGAATTGCCCCACGGTTGCTGGAGCAGCCCGACAGCCGCGTACCGGCCAGTGACTACGCCCGGCTGTGGCGCCTGCTGGCGCACCGCAACGACGATGAGTTTTTCGGCATGGACCCGCGCAAGCTGCGCTCCGGCAGCTTCGCCTACCTGTGCCGGGTCGGCATGGCACAACCCACGGTAGCGACGGCACTGGAGGCGGTGCTGGGCTTTCTGTCGCTGATGTTCGAGCGCTTGTCGGCCCAATTGCTGATCCAGCAGAGCCTGGCGGAAATCGTCCTGTTGGAGGCCGAAGGCGAGGCGCGTCGGCCATTCACCTACTTCGCCTACTGGATGATCGTCCATGGGGTCGCTTGCTGGCTGGCCGGGCGGCGCATTCCGATCCTGGCCATCGAGTTGCGTTGCGCCGAACCGGACTACTGCGAAGACTATCGGGTGATGTTTTCCGAGAACCTGCGTTTTGCCCGACCACGCACCCGGATGATCTTCGCCGCCGATTGCCTGGAGCTGCCGATCAAGCGCAGCGCCCAGGAGTTGCAGCGCTTTCTCGGCCACGCGCCGGCCAATATCCTGGTCAAGTACCGCGACGCCCAGAGCCTGGCCAGTCGGATCAAGCACGACCTGCGGCAGTTGCCCGCCGAGCGCTGGCCGGATACCGAAGGCCTGGCGCTGCAATTGTGCATGTCGGCCTCGACCCTGCGGCGCCGGCTGGCGGAGGAAGGACAGACCTATCAGGGCCTCAAGGACAGCGTGCGCAAGGAGCTGGCAATCGTCTGGCTGGCCGAGCCCTTCATCAGTTTCGCCGAAATCGCCACGCGCTTGGGCTTCGCCGATGCCAGCTCGTTCTACAAGGCCTTTCGCAAATGGTCCGGGTCCAATCCGGGGCATTACCGCAGCCTGATCCTCAACGAAGCGCAATAGCTAGTGGCCGGTGTGGTGAGTTCGGCTAATCATTTCCAGCGCCCAAGCCTCTGACCCGCATAGCTGTTCCTCGCCATGGCGATTGCGTCATTGGCCAAACCAGTCAAGCAGGTTGAAGGCTTTGACCATTGTCCCAAGTCCCTGACGGGGCGACTATTTCCAGGGTTTTTCTACGGTTCCCTCTTCCTTCTAATAACAAGATTAAGAGCGAGAGATTGATGTTATGCGCGACTACCTGGCTGCCACCGAGAACTTTAACTATCAGCACACGGTCGATGCGGCCTTGCAAGGGACTTTGACGGCGCTCAACGCCAGCGTCGAATGCTGTGAGCGGCATGCCTTGCCGGGGCGGATCGCGTTGTTCTGGGAAGGCTGCGACGGCAGCAGTGCGACCTATACCTTCAGCGAGTTGCAGGAGCGGGCCGGGCGTTTCGCCAATTTTCTGCTGGCCCAGGGCGTATGCCGTGGCGACAAGGTCGCTGGGCTGTTGCCGCGCAATGTCGAGTTGCTGGTGACCCTGTTCGCCACCTGGCGCATCGGTGCCGTCTATCAGCCGCTGTTCACCGCTTTCGGTCCCAAGGCCATCGAGCACCGCCTGGGCAGTTCCGCAGCCAAGGTGGTGGTGACCGATGCGGTCAACCGCGCCAAGCTGAGCGAAGTCGGCGATTGCCCAACCATCGTCACCGTTGGCGGGCCGCGCGGGCAGGGCATTGTGCGCGGCGACTTCAGCTTCTGGGCCGAGCTGGACAACTATCCGGCCCGTTGCGAACCGGTGATGTTGAGCGGTGAAGAGCCGTTCCTGTTGATGTTCACCTCGGGCACCACCGGCCCGGCCAAGCCTCTGGAAGTACCGCTCAAGGCGATCATTGCCTTCCAGAGCTACACCCGCGATGCGGTGGACTTGCGCCCGGAAGACGCGTTCTGGAACATCGCCGATCCGGGCTGGGCCTATGGTCTGTATTTCGGTATCACCGGGCCACTGAGTCTGGGCCATCCGATCACCTTCTATGATGGCCCGTTCACCGTGGAAAGCACCTGTCGGGTGATCGAGAAATACGGCATCAGCAATCTCACCGGTTCGCCGACGGCCTATCGCTTGCTGATCGCGGCGGGAGAGGCTTTCTCTGGCAGGGTCAAGGGCAAACTGCGGGCCGTTAGCAGCGCTGGCGAGCCGTTGAACCCGGAGGTGATCCGCTGGTTCGCGGAAAACCTCGCGGTGACTATCCTTGACCACTATGGCCAGACCGAGCTGGGCATGGTGCTGTGCAACCACCACGGCCTACAGCACCCGGTGCATGTCGGTTCGGCGGGCTTTGCTTCGCCCGGCCATCGCATCGTGGTGTTGGACGACGACTGTCAGGAGCTGGGTGTCGGCCAGCCGGGGATTCTCGCCCTGGACCGCTCCCAGTCGCCGATGTGCTGGTTCAACGGCTATAAGGGCTTTGATACCAAGGCCTTTGTCGGCCGTTATTACCTCAGCGGCGACACGGTCGAGCTGAACGCCGATGGCAGCATCAGCTTCGTCGGGCGCAGCGACGATGTGATCACCACTTCGGGCTACCGGGTCGGTCCGTTCGATGTGGAAAGCGCGTTGGTCGAACACCCGGCGGTGGTGGAGGCGGCGGTAGTCGGCAAGCCCGATCCCGAGCGTACCGAGCTGGTGAAGGCCTTCGTGGTGCTCAGCCGGCAGTACCGCGCCGGGCCGCATTTGGTCGAAGAGCTGCGCCAACATGTACGCAAGCGCTTGGCGGCCCATGCCTATCCACGGGAAATCGAATTCGTCGAGGAACTGCCGAAGACTCCGAGCGGCAAATTGCAACGCTTCATTCTGCGTAACCAGGAAATCGCCAAGGCCCAGGCGAGACTCGACACCTGAGCCGGTTTCGGTAACGGGCCGCAAGGGCCCGCCACTTTATCTATGGTTTTAACGAAGGACATTGGTGATGCATATTCAAGACAAGGCTTTCCTGGTCAGCGGCGGGGCTTCCGGTCTGGGGGCGGCCACCGCCGAGATGTTGGTGGCCGCCGGTGCCCAGGTGATGCTGGTGGACCTCAATGCCGAAGCTGTCGCCGCCCAGGCGCAAAAGCTCGGGTCGCGGGCCCGCAGCGTGGTGGCGGATGTCACCCAGGAGGCTCAGGCCCAGGTCGCGGTACAGGCAGCGGTCATGGCCTTCGGCGGTCTGCACGGTCTGGTCAACTGCGCCGGTATCGTGCGTGGCGAGAAGATTCTCGGCAAGAACGGCCCACACCTGCTGGAGAGCTTCAATCAGGTGATCAGCGTCAATCTGATCGGCAGCTTCAACCTGTTGCGTCTGGCCGCTTCGGCAATGGCCGAAACCGAGGCTGACGCGGACGGCGAGCGTGGGGTGATCATCAATACCGCCTCGGTCGCTGCCTATGACGGCCAGATCGGCCAGGCCGCCTATGCCGCCTCCAAGGGCGCAATCGTCAGTCTGACCCTGCCGGCCGCCCGTGAGCTGGCCCGTTTCGGCATCCGTGTGATGACCATCGCGCCGGGCATCTTCGAGACGCCGATGATGGCCGGCATGCCCCCTGAAGTCCGTGCCGCGCTGACGGCCGGCGTGCCGTTTCCGCCGCGCCTGGGCAAACCCTCCGAATACGCCGCGCTGGTGCGGCATATCATTGAAAACGGCATGCTTAACGGCGAGGTGATCCGTCTCGACGGCGCCTTGCGCATGGCTGCGAAATAGGAGAAGCGCTCATGACCACTCAAGACCCGATTGTTATCGTCAGTGCCGTGCGCACCCCGATGGGCGGCTTTCAGGGCGACCTGAAGAGCCTCAGCGCGCCGCAACTGGGCGCCGCCGCCATTCGCGCAGCCGTCGAGCGTGCCGGTGTGGTCGCCGACGCCGTGGAGCAGGTGCTGTTCGGTTGCGTACTCTCGGCCGGACTCGGCCAGGCAGCGGCCCGCCAGGCGGCGTTGGGCGCCGGACTGGACAAATCCACCTGCTGCACCACCCTGAACAAGATGTGTGGTTCCGGCATGCAGGCGACGATCCTTGCCCACGATATGCTGTTGGCCGGCAGTGCCGAAGTGGTGGTGGCCGGCGGCATGGAAAGCATGTCCAACGCCCCTTATCTGCTGGACCGTGCCCGTGGCGGCTACCGCATGGGTCACGGTCAGGTGCTTGACCATATGTTCCTCGATGGGCTGGAGGATGCCTACGACAAGGGTCGCTTGATGGGCACCTTTGCCGAGGATTGCGCCCAGACCCACGGTTTCAGCCGCGAGGCTCAGGATGCCTTTGCCGTGGCGTCGCTGACCCGGGCGCAACAGGCTATCAACGCAGGCCGGTTTAAGGATGAAATCGTTCCGCTGCAGGTGACTGTCGGCAAGGAACAGCGGCTAATCAGCGATGACGAACAGCCACCGAAAGCCAAGCTGGACAAGATCGCCACGCTGAAGCCGGCGTTCCGCGCGGGCGGTACGGTCACGGCGGCGAACTCCAGCTCGATTTCTGATGGCGCGGCGGCGCTGGTGCTGATGCGCCAGTCCGTAGCCAAGGCGCATGGTCTCAAGCCTCTGGCGGTGATCCACGGGCACGCGGCGTTTGCCGATACCCCAGGTTTGTTCCCCATCGCGCCGGTGGGGGCGATCCACAAGTTGCTGAAAAAGACCGGCTGGTCGCTGGATCAGGTCGACCTTTTTGAAATCAACGAGGCTTTTGCCGTGGTCACTCTGGTGACCATGGGCAAGCTGGAAATTCCCCATGGCAAGGTCAATGTTCATGGCGGTGCCTGTGCTCTGGGCCATCCGATTGGCGCGTCCGGTGCGCGGATTCTGGTGACCCTGCTGTCGGCCCTGCGCCAGCAAGGCCTCAAGCGCGGGATCGCGGCCATCTGCATCGGCGGCGGCGAAGCCACGGCCATGGCCGTCGAGTGCCTCTAGGAGTGCCCATGTTACCGAGCCAAGAGCAACAACAGATCAGCGACGCGGCCCGATCCTTTGCCCAGGAACGGCTGAAACCGTTCGCCGCCGAATGGGATCGCGAACACCGTTTTCCCCGAGAGGCCATCGACGAGATGGCCGGGCTGGGCTTTTTCGGCATGCTGGTGCCGGAGGCGTGGGGCGGTTGCGACACCGGCTATCTGGCCTATGCCATGGCCCTGGAGGAAATCGCCGCTGGCGACGGTGCCTGCTCGACCATCATGAGCGTACACAACTCGGTGGGCTGCGTGCCGATCCTTAACTTTGGCAGCGAGGAGCAGAAAGCCCGGTTCCTGCCGCCCCTGGCCAGTGGCGCGATGCTCGGGGCCTTTGCCCTGACCGAACCGCAGGCCGGCTCCGATGCCAGTGGCCTGACAACCCGCGCACGGTTGGACGGCGATCACTACGTGCTCAACGGCTGCAAGCAATTTATCACCTCAGGGCAGAACGCCGGGGTGGTGATCGTTTTCGCGGTGACCGATCCGAGCGCAGGCAAGCGTGGCATCAGCGCCTTTATCGTGCCCACCGACTCGCCGGGTTATAAGGTGGCGCGGGTTGAGCACAAGCTCGGCCAGCATGCTTCGGATACCTGCCAGATCCTCTTCGAAGACGTACAGGTGCCGGTGACCAATCGCCTGGGCGAGGAGGGCGAGGGTTATCGCATCGCCCTGGCGAACCTGGAAGGTGGGCGTGTCGGTATTGCCGCACAGTCGGTGGGCATGGCTCGGGCGGCGTTCGAGGCGGCGCGTGATTATGCCCGCGAGCGACAAAGCTTCGGCAAGGCCCTGGTGGAGCATCAGGCCGTGGCCTTCCGCCTGGCGGATATGGCGACCCAGATTGCCGTGGCGCGGCAGATGGCGCACTACGCCGCCGCCCTGCGCGACAGCGGCAAGCCAGCGCTGGTGGAAGCTTCGATGGCCAAGCTGTTCGCCTCGGAAATGGCCGAGAAGGTCTGTTCCGCGGCGTTGCAAACCCTGGGTGGCTATGGCTATCTAAGCGACTTCCCGCTGGAGCGGATCTACCGTGACGTGCGGGTCTGCCAGATCTACGAAGGCACCAGCGACATTCAACGCATGGTCATTTCGCGCAACCTGTGATCAAGGACTCTATCGATGAGCTATGAAACCATTTTGCTGGACATCAAGGGCCGTGTGGGCCTGATTACCCTGAACCGTCCGCAGGCGCTCAATGCCCTGAACGCCCGGATCGTCAGCGAGGTGAACCAGGCGTTGGACGCATTGGAAGCCGATCCGCAGATCGGTTGTATCGTCCTGACCGGTTCGAAGAAGGCCTTTGCCGCCGGCGCCGATATCAAGGAAATGGCCGAGCTGACCTACCCGAAGATCTACCTCGACGACCTGTTCAGCGACAGTGACCGGGTGGCCAATCGGCGTAAGCCGATCATTGCCGCCGTGGCTGGCTTTGCCCTGGGTGGCGGCTGTGAGTTGGCATTGATGTGTGACTTTATCCTGGCCGGCGACAACGCCAAGTTCGGCCAGCCGGAAATCAACCTCGGGGTGCTGCCGGGCATGGGCGGCACCCAGCGCCTGACTCGTGCGGTGGGCAAGGCCAAGGCCATGGAAATGTGCCTGACCGGGCGCTTTATCGACGCCGTGGAGGCCGAGCGTTGTGGGATCGTTGCGCGGATTGTGCCGGTCGACGAGTTGCTGGACGAGGCGTTGAAGGTCGCGACCCTGATCGCGGGCAAGTCGATTCCCATCAGTATGATGGTCAAGGAAAGCGTCAACCGCGCTTTTGAGGTCAGCCTGTCCGAAGGTGTGCGCTTTGAGCGCCGGGTGTTCCACGCGGCGTTCGCCACCGAGGATCAGAAAGAAGGGATGGCGGCCTTTATCGCCAAGCGCGAGGCGCAGTTCAAGGACAGTTGAGTCTATTGGGCATTGTGGCGAGCGGGCTCGCCACAAGACCAGGCTCATCGGTCAAACAAGGTAATGCTTGAGTTCCCGCGCAATCAGCATTCGCTGAATCTCGCTCGACCCTTCGTAGATTTGCGTGATCCGCGCATCGCGGTAGTAACGCTCCACCGGGTAATCTTCCAGATACCCGTAGCCGCCATGGATCTGCAGCGCCGATGAGCAGACTTTTTCGGCCATTTCCGAGGCGAACAGCTTGGCTTGCGAAGCCTGCGACAGGCATGGCAGGCCGGCGCTGCGCAGCCGTGCCGCATGCAGGATCAGCAGGCGCGAGGCGTTGATTCGGGTGTGCATGTCGGCCAGCATATTGGCGATGCTTTGGTGCTCGATGATCGGCTTGCCGAACTGTACCCGCTCACGGGCATAGACCAGCGCCGCCTCGAACGCGGCGCGGGCGATCCCCAGCGCTTGGGCGGCGATACCGATGCGGCCGCCTTCCAGGTTCGACAGCGCAATCGCCAAGCCCTTACCGCGCTCGCCCAGCAGGTTGGCTTCAGGCACGCTGCACTGGTTGAGCGTAACGGCGCAGGTGTCCGAGGCACGAATGCCCATCTTGTGTTCGGTACGGTCGACGATAAAACCGGGAGTATCGGTGGGTACCAGAAAGGCGGAAATACCCTTCTTGCCCAGCGCCGGATCGGTCACGGCAAAGACGATTGCCAGCTTGGCCCTTTTGCCATTACTGACGAACTGCTTGGCGCCGTTGATCAGCCACTGGCCGTCCTTGAGTTCGGCGCGGGTGCGCAGGTTGTGGGCTTCGGAGCCAGCCTGGGGTTCGGTCAGGCAAAAACAGCCGATAGCCTTGCCGGTGGCGAGCGCCGGCAGCCAGGTTTGCTTCTGGGCCTGGCTGCCGTAGTTGAGGATCGGCCCGCAGCCGACCGAGTTGTGGATGCTCATCAGCGCGCCAGTGGCTCCGTCACCGGCGGCGATTTCCTCCACGGCCAGGGCGTAGGCGACATAGTCGACGTAGGTGCCGCCCCATTCCTCGGGCACCACCATGCCCAGCAGGCCCAGTTCACCCATCTTGTCGACGAGGCCGTCGTCGATCCAGCCGGCCTTTTCCCAAGCCTGGGCATGGGGCGCGATCTCGCCACGGGCGAAGTCGCGGGCCATGTCGCGGATCATCACTTGTTCTTCGCTCAGTTCGATATCGTGCATGGTTCAGTTCCCGCTCGTGTCGAGGCCGTGGAAAAAACGGGCGATCTGCTCGGGCCGTAGCGCCTGCAGGGTGGGTGGGTTCCAGCGGGGCTGCTTGTCCTTGTCGATCAGCAGGGCGCGCACGCCTTCTATCAGGTCGCCGTGCTCGAACCATTGGCGGTCCAAGTGCAGTTCCAGGGCAAAGCATTCCTCCAGGCCCAGGTGCCGACCGCGCCGGAGCATTTCCAGGGTCACGCCCATGGCCAGCGGCGAACGGGTCTCCAGCAGGTCGGCGGTGGTCATGGCCCACTCATGGCTGTCGGCGACGGTCGCCTGCCGCAGTTGCTCGACCATGCTGGGGACGTCGGGCAGGGCGAAGAAGTAGTCGATGGCCGGGCGCAGCTTGTCCAGTGGGGCGTCGGGCAACGTCTGTACGCCGAGCCTGGCGAGCAGATTCTGCAAGTCCTTGAGGGGCGTGTCGTGCCACTCCAACCGGTCGAGGCACCCGTCCAGTTCGTGGCGCTTGTCACTGCTCAGATACCAGTCGGCGAGGCCGCAATACAGGGCATCGGCGGCGCGAATCTGGCTGCCGCTGACCCCCAGGTAGAGACCGATCTCACCGGGAATGCGCGGCAGGAAATAGCTGCCGCCGACATCCGGGAAATAACCGATAGCGACTTCCGGCATGGCCAGCCGACTGCTTTCGGTGACTACCCGCAGGTCGGCGCCTTGCGCTAAACCCATGCCACCGCCAAGGACAAAACCGTCCAGCAACGCCAGCACCGGCTTGGGGTAATGATGGAGGCTCAGATCAAGGGCGTATTCCTCGACGAAGAAATCTTCGTGCAGGCGCCCGCCACTCTGGTAGCTGTCATGCAGCGAACGGATATCGCCGCCAGCGCAGAATGCACGATCGCCCGCGCCGCGCAGGGTGACGGCGTGGATGTGCGGATCCTCGGCCCAGGCATCGAGCTGGCGTTGCAGCAGGCGGATCATGTTCAGGGTCAGGGCATTGAGGCCGGCGGGACGGTTTAAGGTCAGGTGGCCGATATGGTTGCGCACCTCGGCCAGCACCTCGGCCGGAGCGTCTGCGAGGCGCGTGACAGCAGCGGATGAAACCTGAGCAGTCATTACTAACTCCCTGCTTTTATTGTCTTTTTGAGTGCGTTCGGCGGACGAACGATGATGGATCGTAACAGTGCAAATTTGCCCAATACAACCCTGATAAGTGCAGGTCTTGTTTGCATTTTTGCCTGTTGGAAGAGTGGTCTGAACAGTCTGGCCCAACGTGCCGGGGTTGCAAGTGCAATCCAGCCCGCTCCACTGGCGGGAGTGCGTTGCGAATCCGGTTCGTATCGTGCCGACTCAATGCTAAAGTCGCTTTTTTTGAGCAGGGAACGGTCATGCGGATGTTAATCGGGGCGTTGGTGGCAGTGGCGTTGGCGGGGTGCATGAGTCCCGGCATGAATCAGACCCGCACCACCGGGCCGACCAAGAGCTTTACCTCGAGCAAGGCCGACAATGCCGTCGCCCAGTGTGTCCAGTTCTCCTGGCAGGACGAGGCGGTGTTTGGCGTGGATGCCGCCGCTTACCTGCAGTTGGGCTACAAGGGCGGCTCCACTGTCTATACCAGGGGGTCGGAGTATTTCGTCGATGTTCGGCGCGACGTTAATGGCACGCTGGTCGATTATTATGCGACCACCAGCAAGCCGATTGGCGCCAGGCGCTTGGCGGCGGTGGCGACTTGTTTGTGATCTTGCGATGACTCATTACCGCGCCTTGACCATGGAGCTGTGATATCCGCACTTGAGCTAACCAATTAACCGTACAGGCCATTAGCCGACTCAACCCGACGCTTGGGTGTGCAGAATGTCAGTTACCCATTGGTTGATGCTCTTGTGAGATAGCTCGGCTTTGGCGGCTATCGAGGCATGGAGCTCTGGAGCCAGGCGTAGGCTGAGTTTCCCCGAGTAAGGTTTTTGAGGCGAGCGGCTCAACTTGGCACAGGTTTGGAGGTAATCATCGACTGCTTCTTCGAACGCTGCTCTGAGCTCTTTGACCGACTCGCCATGGAATCCGACGATATCGCGAATTCCCGCAATATGGCCGACAAACAACCCATCTTCATCGCTGTACTCAATACGGGCAGCGTAGTTTTTGTGATTCATCACATTCATGGTGTGACTCCTGCTTGTTCCAGAAAAGCGCGAGCATCGCGAACCTGATAAGGCTTGGATTCCTTGTCAGGATGCGGCCTGTGAAACGTCACGACGACGCCATTGAGTTCGAAACGTACTCGTGAACCCCTGCCTTCAACAACGCTGGCTCCAACGGCCAGCAGCAGGCTTTCGATGCGGGCCCATTCAAGCGTATTGGGAACCGGCCTTGAAAAGATGGCTTTCAGCGTAGTGAGCTGTTTGTTATTCATGGTATTAAAAAATGATATCAATTTGAAGGGGCAAACTGATTTTAATGGCGTCCGACCCAAGTACAATGGCAATTACGTCACCAATTGATTCATGCCGCCGCCAATGGTCGACGAGATTCAGGTGGTAACAGTTGGCCAACTGTTACCGTATCTCGCGGGATGATGGGTCAAGCTTGACGCAGACTAACCACACAGGCCACTAGGGGCTATCGCGATTAGCCATATCCAGTTAGGAGCGCGGGACCTGCAGGCATGGTTGCTTTCTACCGAGCGGTATTGGCGGCGGGCGATCAGGACAACGGCCTGGCGGCAAACCGGGGCAATGGCGTGCAGGTGAGTGTTCGGCTCGCCTAGCGCTCGATAGCCAGCGCCACGCCTTGCCCGCCGCCGATGCACAGGGTCGCCAGGCCTTTTTTTGCATCGCGCTTGATCATCTCGTGCAGCAGGGTCACCAGCACCCGGCAACCCGAGGCGCCGATTGGGTGGCCGAGGGCAATGGCACCGCCATTGACGTTGACCTTGCTCGCGTCCCAACCCAACTCCTTGCTTACCGACAACGTCTGGGCCGCGAAAGCCTCGTTGGTCTCAATCAGATCAAGCTGCTCCAGGGACCAGCCGGCCTTGTCCAGGCAGCGACGGGTGGCGCTGACCGGGCCGATGCCCATGATCGCCGGGTCGACGCCGGCATTGGCGTAGGCGGTGATTTTCGCCAGCACCGGCAAGCCCAGGGACTTGGCCTTGGCGGCGCTCATCAGGATCACTGCCGCGGCGCCGTCGTTCAGCGATGAAGCGTTACCGGCGGTGACCGTGCCGTCCTTCTTGAAGGCCGGCTTAAGCTTGCCCAGCGATTCGTTGGTGGTGCCGGCGCGGGGCTGTTCATCGGTGGCGAAGGTCACTGGATCGCCCTTGCGCTGGGGAATCACGATGGGGGTGATCTCTTCGACAAAACGCCCGGCCTGGATGGCGGCCACGGCTTTGTGCTGCGAAGCGGCGGCGAAGGCATCCTGGGCTTCGCGGCTGATGGCGTATTTGTCCGCCAGGTTTTCGGCGGTGATGCCCATGTGGTAGTCGTTGAACGCGTCCCACAGGCCGTCGCTGATCATGGTGTCGACCAGTTGGCCATGGCCCATGCGCAGGCCGGTACGGGCGCCGGGCATCACGTAGTTGGACAGGCTCATGTTTTCCTGGCCGCCGGCGACGATCACTTCGGCATCGCCGCAGCGAATAGCTTGGGCTGCCAAGTGCAGGGCCTTGAGGCCCGAGCCGCAGACCTTGTTCAAGGTCATGGCCGGCACCGCGTGGGGCAGGCCGGCCTTGATTGCGGCTTGGCGCGCCGGGTTTTGGCCGGCCCCGGCGGTCAGCACCTGGCCCATGATCACTTCATCGACCTGGGCACCGTCCAGGCCGGTCTGGCTCAGCAACTGGCGAATTACCGCGGCACCGAGGTCCACGGCGGAAATAGTGGCCAGCGAGCCCTGGAAACTGCCCACGGCAGTGCGGGTGGCGGCGACAATCACTACATCTTGCATCGCTTGATTCCTCATCAGGAAAACTGCATTTCAGGCACGTGCTCGGGAACGATCAGTTTACCGGCGGTCTTGCTGACAATTTCTTCGACGCTGACGCCAGGTGCGCGTTCCTTGAGGACAAAGGCGCCATCTTCGATTTCCAGGTAGGCCAGGTCGGTCAGCACGCGCTTGATGCATTGGGCGCCGGTCAGTGGCAGGCTGCAGCGCGACAACAGTTTCGACTCGCCGTCTTTCGAGGCGTGAGTCATGGTGACGATGATGTTTTCGGCCCCGGCCACCAGGTCCATGGCGCCGCCCATGCCCTTGACCAGCTTGCCGGGGATCATCCACGAGGCGATGTTGCCCTGCACGTCGACTTCGAAGGCGCCGAGCACGGTCAGGTCGATATGGCCGCCGCGAATCATCGCGAAGGATTCGGCGGAGGAGAAGATCGAGGCGCCGATACGAGCGGTCACGGTCTGCTTGCCGGCGTTGATCATGTCGGCATCGACTTCATCTTCGCTGGGAAAGGAACCCATGCCGAGCAAACCGTTTTCCGATTGCAACATGACTTCCATGCCAGCCGGAATGTAGTTGGCGACCAGGGTCGGAATGCCGATGCCGAGGTTCACGTAGAAGCCGTCCTGCAGTTCGCGGGCGACACGCTGAGCCATTTGTTCGCGGGAAAGTGCCATTGTAGTGTGCTCCGTTAGTCGATAAGGCCGAGGCTTACTTGCGCACGGTGCGCTGTTCGATGCGTTTCTCGAACGTGCCACAGATGATCCGATCGACGTAGATGCCGGGGGTGTGGATCTGCGCCGGGTCCAGTTCGCCCGGTTCGACGATTTCCTCGACTTCGACCACAGTGATCTTGCCGGCGGTGGCGGCCAGCGGATTGAAGTTTTGAGCCGTGTGGCGATAGATCACGTTGCCGAAATGGTCGGCCTTCCAGCCTTTGACAATGGCGAAGTCGCCGGTGATGGACTCTTCCATCAGGTAGGGACGACCATTGAATTCGCGGGTTTCCTTGCCGTCCGCGACGGGGGTGCCGTAGCCGGTGGCGGTAAAGAAGGCCGGGATCCCGGCGCCGCCGGCGCGCATTTTCTCCGCCAGGGTGCCTTGGGGGGTCAAAATCACCTCGATCTCACCGCTGAGCAATTGCTTTTCGAACAGGGCGTTTTCGCCCACATAGGAGGCCACGACCTTGCGGATCTGGCGGTCTTCCAACAGCACGCCAAGGCCGAAGCCATCGACACCGCAGTTGTTGGAGACCACGGTCAGGTTGCGGGTGCCCTTGCGCTTGATCTCGGCGATCAGGTTTTCCGCAATACCGCACAGACCGAAGCCGCCGCAAAGCACGGTCATACCGTCTTCCAGGCCGGCGAGGGCTTCCTCGTAGGACGCCACGCGTTTATCGAAACCTGCCATCTGCATGATCCTCTTTGTTGTTCGTGGCCCCAGCGGCCTTTGAGTAGAGTGTTGCTCCAGGAAATATATTTGTTAAGTTGATTTTTAGGTTTGATTGATTGATAAATCTCAATAATGGCCATTCACGCCGAGACAATATCGATGACCGTCAAACAGCTTAGAGCCTTTCTCACCGTTGCCCAGAGTTTAAGCTTTGCGGTGGCGGGGGAACGCCTTTATTTGTCGCAATCGGCCCTGAGCCTGACTATCAAGGCGCTGGAGGAGGGGTTGGGCGGTCGCCTGTTCAGTCGCAACACGCGTAATGTCGCGCTGACCCCGGAAGGCGAAGCCTTGCTACCCCTGGCCCGACGACTGATCGCCGACTGGGATAATGCCGAGGATGAACTGCGCCAGCGTTTCACCTTGCAACGGGGTCGGGTGACCTTGGCGGCGATGCCGTCGTTTGCTGGCAACTTGCTGCCGCCTATCCTCAAGACCTTTCGCGCTCGCTATCCCCAGGTCAATGTCGCGGTAAACGACGTGGTCAATGAGCAGGTGCTGGAGATGGTCGGGGATCGTCAGGTGGAACTTGGGGTGGCGTTTGCGCCGTTGCAGAACTCGTCGCTGACGTTCACGCCGTTGTATGTCGACCGTTTTGTCGCTGTGGTACCGGCCGATTCGCCCTTGGCCGAGCGCCAGGAGATCGACTGGGAGTCGTTGCTCAAGGAGCCCTTTATCACCTTGCAGCGCCCCTCCAATGTGCGGGTGATGCTAGAGGAGCATCTGCGAGCCAGGGGCATGACCCTGCCGGTGGAGTTCGAGAGTCATCAGTTGGCGACGGTGGGACGGATGGTCGCCAGTGGCCTTGGCGTGAGCGCGGTGCCAGCATTGTGCGTGGGACAGATGCGCGAGTTGGGTGCCCGTTGCATCACCCTGCATGATCCGGTGGTGGAGCGGGCCATCGGGGTATTGACCAAACCCGGTCATGAGCTGTCCGCCGCCGCCCAGGCATTGTTCGATATCTTGTTGGAAGAAAAATCCCGTTACCTGAATTTTTGAGAAATAACTCGGCCTTGCGTGGATCTTTTCCTACGATGCGCAATCATTACCCCATGAATATTCAAAGGAGGTGCGTATGTTCATCCGGTCTTTGACCCTCGCGGCTCTGTCGCTTGTCGTGTCCAACCCCTTGTTGGCGGCCGATACCGACTCTCCGTTGGCCCAGGACTACCAAAGAAACCGTGCGTTGATCGTGATCGCGCCAAGTACGGCGGACCCGACGTTGGTCGGGCTGAAAAAGGCGCTTGATGACCCTGCCAACCAGAAGGCTTTCGACGAGCGCCAACTGGTGCTCTATGAGGTGGCGCAGACCGTGGGCAAGCGAGCCAACAAATACATGGAGCAGCCGACCACCATGGCCCTGATTCGCGGGCTCAGGCTTGGGGTCACGCCCGAGGGCAAGGCCACGGTGATCCTGGTGGGCAAGGATGGTCAGCAGCAGACCCTCGAACATGACGGGCCATTGGCACTGAAGGAAGTGTTCAGCGCGGTCGATACGTTGCCGGCTTCCGAGAAGGAAACCGTGGCGCCGACGCCCGCTCCACCAACGGCTGGCGCCGAGGCGAAGCCGGTCAAAGGCGCTAAGCCTGGCAAGGCGGAGAAAACCGGCAAAACGCCTACTGTGCCCAAGGCGCTGGACGACTAAGCCGAGTAATATGAGCCCGGTGATTACTGACCGCTTTTTGTCGATCAGCTTTATCGCGGCATTGCCCGCGGCTGAAAAAGCCAAGGTTGCCGGGCAATTGCAAACCCTGATCGCAAGCCACCCAGCCTTGCGTGGCCAAGAGACCATCGCCTTTCCCTACCGGACCGAGGCTTATCGCTGCCTGCGCCTGGACTGATGCTCGACGCCCGGCCTGACGTTGGGCAACAGACGGAAGAGGGGCTCCTATCCGTATCTGGTTATAATCTTAGATTGTATTTTTATAAGCATTCATAACATTAAGCGCTATGCTGCCCACCGGTTTTTGTCGTCTCGCTAGATTCTCCGGGGTTTGCTAATGGATGTCGGTAATTTCGGTTTTGTCACGGCAGGCTTGGTGGTCGGTTTTATTGTCGGATTGACAGGTGTCGGTGGCGGCTCTCTGATGACGCCGATCTTGCTGTGGTTTGGCATCAACCCGGTAACGGCTGTGGGCACCGATCTCTTGTACGCTGCGATTACCAAGTCCGGTGGCGTTCTCGTTCATAAGAAAAACGACAATATCGACTGGAAGATCACCGGCTGGCTAACCCTTGGCAGTGTGCCGGCGGTGGTGTTGACCCTGTGGTTCCTGAGCAGCCTGCACACCGCGCCTGAATCCCTGAACAGCGTTATCAAGCGGTCGCTGGGCGTTGTGCTGCTGCTGACGGCGCTGGCCGTGTTGTTCAAGAACAAGTTGCTGGCTTTTGCCCACCGCCGAGGCGTCGACCACTCGCAAATCAGTGCGCCGAAGTTGAACGGGCTGACCCTGCTGACCGGGCTGGTTCTCGGTACCATGGTGGCCTTGACCTCCATTGGCGCCGGAGCCTTGGGCACGGTGGCGTTGTTTATTCTCTATCCGTTTCTACCGACCCGGCGCCTGGTGGGCACGGAAATCGCGCACGCGGTACCGCTGACGCTGGTGGCGGGCCTCGGGCATGCGAGCATGGGCAACATGAACTGGGAACTGCTGGGCTTCCTGCTGATGGGCTCGCTGCCGGGGATCTATATCGGCAGCCATCTGACCGGGCGGGTATCGGATGGGTGGTTGCGACCGTTCCTGGCAGTGATGCTGTTTATGATCGGCTATAAGCTGGTGTTCTGATATCGCCACCTAATTAATCGCCATAACTCCTTTCAGGTTCCATCTGTTAGATCGCTTCAGTGCGAATCCTGCCGGTCGTCGAGCGAAGCTGGCCTCGGCGGAGAACTCGAGAGCGTTGCTTCAGTCGAGGCAATAAATCGAGGGGCAGGCACGAGATTACCGCGTCAGTCTGACGGCTTCGGGATAAATCTTTGCGTCAGAATTTAAATTTAAAGTACTCGCATTGGATGAAGATCGGCAATTGACCTGCAACCTTTGATGTAACACTCGCGGTGGTTTTTTAGGCTGCACCAGCGAGGCCGGTGTAATGTATTGGAAAATAACGGCGGAGCCCTCTATGTCCGATCAGCCTGCGTTTCGAAACGACTTCGACGATAACCGGTTCCGTCTGTTGGTCGATGCGGGCATCGACTGCGCCATTTACACGATCGATCCCCAGGGCGTTGTCGTCAGTTGGAACAAAGGGGCCGAGCGCTGTAAGGGGTATCCAGAGGAAGAAATCCTCGGTGCACACTTCTCCTGCTTCTACACCCCTGAAGACCGCCGAGACGGAGTGCCCGAGCAGGCCCTGGACACCGCTATCAGCGAGGGGCGATTTGAAGGCCAGGGCTGGCGAGTACGCAAGGACGGCACACGTTTCTGGTGCTATGTAGTCATCGACCCGATTCGCGATCCACTGGGGGGCCTGCTGGGGTTCGCGAAAATCACTCGTGACCTGACCGAGCATAAGCTTGCCGAGCAAAACCTGAAACAGAGTGAGCAGCAGTTTCGTCTGCTGGTGCAAAGCGTTACCGACTATGCCATCTACATGCTTGACCGCGAGGGGCGGGTCAGCAGTTGGAATCCGGGCGCACAGCGTATCAAGGGGTATTTGCCGCAGGAAGTCATCGGGAAGAATTTCTCGATGTTCTACACCGAACAGGATCGCGCCACTGACGAACCCCTCCGGGCCCTGGATATCGCCGCGCGCGAGGGGCGATTCGAAAAGCAGGGCTGGCGGGTACGCAAGGACGGCACGCAGTTCCTGGCCCATGTGATACTGGACCCGATCCGCGCCGATACCGGCAAGATTATCGGCTTTGCCAAAATCACTCGCGATATCAGTGAGTCGGTCGAGGCGCAAAAAAAGCTGGAGCTGGCGCGCGAGGCGCTGTTTCAGTCGCAAAAGCTCCAGGCCATCGGCCAACTCAGTGGCGGTATCGCCCATGATTTCAACAACTTGCTAACGGTCATCCAAGGCAATCTTGAGCTGCTGCACAAACGCGTCGACGGCGATCCGAAACTCTCGCGGCTGGTGGACAACGCTTTGCTCGGTACCGAGCGCGGGGTTTCGCTGACCCAACGCATGCTGGCTTTCGCCCGCCGTCAGGAACTCAAGACCGAAGTGGTGCACCTGCCGCGGTTGATCACCAATCTCCTCGACCTGTTATGCAGCTCGGCAGGGCCACAGGTGGTGGTTCAGGTCCAACTGTCGGAGGAGTTGCCGGCGGTACATGTCGACATCAACCAGTTGGAGTTGGCATTGCTCAACCTGGTGAGCAATTCCCGCGATGCGATGCCGGCGGGTGGCACCATCCGGATCAACGCCGAGATCCACGGCAGGACCGGCACGCTGCCCCACGATGACTATGTGTGCCTGTCGGTGATCGATGATGGCGAAGGCATGGATGAGCAAACCCTGGCTTACGCGGCCGATCCGTTCTTCACTACCAAGGGGGTTGGCAAGGGCACCGGTCTGGGGCTGTCGATGGTCCACGGCCTGGCGGAGCAACTGGGCGGGCAGTTGGTGCTCAAAAGTAGCAAGGATCAGGGCACCACCGCGCAACTCTGGTTGCCGGTAGCTACCGATGCCGTCACGCGGCTGCCGTTGCTACCGGAGAAAACGCCTGGGCCACTGTTCAAGCCCTTGACGGTGCTGGTGGTTGACGATGACAGCCTGGTCCTCAACAGCACCATGATGCTGTTGGAAGATTTGGGGCATCGGGTAATTTGCGCGGTTTCCGGCGTCCAGGCACTGCAGTGCTTTGGGCACAAACCGGATATCGACCTGATGATCACCGACGTGGCCATGCCGCAGATGGACGGGGCGCAGTTGGCCGAGGCTGTGCGCAACTTGTATCCCGCGCTGCCGATCATTCTTGCCACCGGATATGCCCAGCATCTGGAGGGCATGGCTGTGCAGCTCCCGCGAATCCTCAAACCTTACAACCAATTGCAACTGAAGGAGGCCCTGGCGCGGGCCATGCCCAGGGAAACACCGCCAGGCGCCGATCTTCCCCCAGCGCTGGCTTGAAGTAGACTAGCGAGGCACTTCCCTGTATTGCCGACGCATTGTCCTGGCGCGTTTTTCCAGGACCAGATAGGTTATCGCCGCCAGTAACAGGGGTGCCAGATAGTAGAAGGTTCGATAGCCCAGCAAGGCGGCGATCAAGGGAGCCCGGTCCAACTGGTCGTGCAACAGCGCAATAAATACCGTCTCCAGCACACCGAGGCCAGCGGGAATGTGGGCGATGACTCCAGCCACGCAACTGATCAACAGGACACCCAAGATCGAGGGATACACCAGCTCATGGGGCAACAGCATGAAGATCAGCCCCGCCATCAGTGCCCAGTTGCTGGCGCCGAGCCCGACCTGGAGTAGCGCCAGGCGCAGCGAAGGCAAGGTAATCTCGTGCTGGCGCCAGACCCAGGTTCTTCGTTGGACGAAGCCACAGGCATAGAGGTATCCACCCGCCAGGACGAGGAGCAACAGCCCCAACAGTTGCAGGCTGGCAACGCCAATGGCCCAGCTATCGGGTAGTTTGACCAGGCGCAAGGAAAAGACCACTCCGGCCAGAGCTATATAGCCGATCCAGTTCGTGACGATTCCCAGGGTAATGATCCGAGTGATGGTCGGCGTATCCAGGCCCAGGCGCGTATAGAGACGGTAGCGCAGGGCTATGCCGCCGATCCAGGTGGTGAAATTCAGGTTGAAGGCGTAGCAGACAAATGCCACGGGTAGTACCTGGCGTGTTGGCAGGGCGTGGCCGGTATACGAGCGTCCGAGCAGATCGTAGCCGCTGACCACCCCATAGCTCATCAGCGCCATGACCAGGGCGGTTAGCAGTGTCGCGGGAGCATAGCTGCGTGCCGAGCGCACTACTTCACTCCAGTCCAGATGACGCACCAACAGGTAGAGCAGGACCAGCACCAGTACCAGAAAGAACAGTGTCAACAGATGCTTGCTCCATGTCTTCCAGGCTTGAGCGGTCATCAGTTATTGCCCTTGTGAAGGTAACTGCCGGGCTCATCGGGCGTCCATGGGTGCAGGTCCTGGCGGTGCGCCGGCAACCAGCCGGCGATAGTCGGAAAATATCTCGTGCAGTGGAAGCATAGGAAGATCAGCGGCGCCCGCCACCAGTAACCCCGGATCATCCGCTGTAAGGTGATGCGCTTGCAGTGCTGGCTGACCAGTTCGGACAGATGCCGGTGCAGGTTCCCGGTGAAAACCGCGTCGCGGATGAACAGATTGGCTTCCAGGTTCAGCGCCAAACTCAGCGGATCAAGATTGCTGGAGCCGACCGTGGCCCATTCGTCATCTATCAACGCCACTTTTCCATGTAATGGACGTTGGCAGTATTCAAAAATTTTCACCCCGTCGCGCAGCAGGTCGTTGTACAGCAACCGGGAAAAGGCCCGCACCCAGCGCATATCCGGTTGCCCCTGCAGAATCAGGGTGACGTCGACCCCCCGTCTGGCGGCGTTGCGCAATGCGCGCAGGAGCCGATAACCGGGGAAGAAATAGGCATTGGCCACCACCAGCCGTGTGCGCGCAGCCTGAAACGCGGCGAGGTAATGGGCCTCGATGTCATGGGTATGGTGCAAGTTGTCACGTTCGAGCAGCATGGCCCGAGCGGGACCACTGGGCACTGGCGTGGGCAGTAGCTGGCTCGGTGGGGCAAGCACCGCGGCCAGCAGGCGCAGGCTCGAATCGCGGATCTGCCTGACCACAGGGCCTGTGACCTCCACGGCATAGTCCTGCTTGGCCATGGGACCATAGTCGATCAGATGATCGGCTCCGTAATTGAGTCCGCCAATAAAGGCGCGCCGCCCATCGATGACCACGATCTTGCGGTGCAGGCGACGGAACAGATTGGTGCGCAGACCAATCAGACGGGGTTGGGGGTCAAAGATGTGTACCCTGACACCCTCGGCGGTCATGGCATGGATAAACGCCTTCGGCAGGTCAGCCGTGCCGTAGCCATCCATCGCGACTTCGACCCGCACGCCGCGCTGCGCGGCTTTGATCAGCACCTGTTGTAACGCTCGCCCGACCTTGTCGTCGACGATGATGAAGGTTTCTAGCAACACCTCCTGTTGGGCCAGGCGAATGCTCGTGAACACCCGCTCGTAGTAGTCCTCGCCGTTGACCAGTAGTTGTACGTCGTTGCCGTCCTCCCATGAACCGTTCACAGCAGCACCTCCACGGCCAGGGCAGCGTGGTCCGACAAGTGTGACCATGGCCACGCGGAGAGCACGTTGGCCGTGCCCGGCAGCGCGTTGCGCAGGTAGATGCGATCAAGGCGCAACAGCGGCAGGCGCGCGGGAAAGCTGCGGGCCGGGGCGCCCTGGGTGTGGGAGAAGGCTTCGACAAGCGATTGCGCGGCCAGGCGGGTATCGGCACGCCGGCGCCAATCGTTGAAGTCACCGGCAATGATCACGGGCGTAGTGGCTGGCAAGCTCTTCAGGTAGTCGAGCAACAGATCGACCTGGCGCTGGCGCTGGGCTTCGCGTAATCCCAAATGTACACAAATGGCATGCACTTGTGCATGGCCCGACACCTCCAGGCGACAATGCAGCAAGCCACGCTGCTCGTTGCCCCGGACCGAGACATCTAGATTGTCGTAGGCCTGGATCGGAAATTTCGAGAGTAGGGCATTGCCATGGTCGCCAGCGGGGTAGACCACGTTGCGCCCGTAGGCGAAATCCGGCCACATGGTGTCGGCGAGAAACTCGTACTGTGGCAACGACGGCCAGGCAGGGTGGCGGCGGGCATGGCGGATCTGGCTGCCATGCACCTCCTGGAGAAACACCAGGTCAGCCCCCGTGGTGCGCACGGCATCGCGCAACTCGGGCAGGATAAATCGCCGGTTGAGCGGCGTGAAACCCTTGTGTACATTGAGCGTGAGCACCGTGAGTCGCCGCACCGGAGGGGCTTGCCGGGTGATATCGGCGAGGTCCGGCAGCGTGCTGCTCCTGATCATGGCTCCTCCGATTCGGCTATCCCATCAATATAGGTGCGACCAGAAGGTTTTCGGCGGAGTTCAAGGTGAGTGACGAATGGCTGCGGGCAGGGTAGCACCGCAAGGTTGTCACACGGCGCTGATCCGGCGATCACATCCGTCATTACTGCAACAGATGTACTGCCAGACCGATGAGCGCACAGACCAGCAACACCTGGATGACGCCCCGCTTGAAGCGCAACAGGGCAATCGCCGCGGCGATGGCGATCAGTGCCGAAGGCCAATCGAGATTGCCCCTGAAGCCCTGTGGCCAGAGCACGTGGTAACCAAAGAAACACGCCAGGTTGAGAATCACACCGACAACTGCTGCCGTAATGGCAGTGAGCGGGGCAGTGAACCTGAGTTCCTCGTGGGTCGACTCCACCAGCGGCCCACCGGCGAGGATGAACAGGAACGAGGGCAGGAAAGTGAACCAGGTTACGAGGGTGGCGGCCACCGCACCCGCTAGAAATACCTGGTCGGCACCGAATACCTGCGAAACATAGGCCCCGACAAAAGCCGCGAAGGCGACCACCATGATCAGCGGCCCCGGCGTGGTTTCCCCCAAGGCCAGTCCGTCGATCATCTGGGTCGCGGTTAGCCAGCCGTAGTGACCGACCGCGCCTTGATAGACATAGGGGAGCACGGCGTAGGCGCCGCCAAAGGTCAGTAACGCGGCTTTGGTGAAGAACCAGCTCATCTGGGTCAAGGTGCCCTCCCAACCATAGAGTGCGCTCAAGACGCCCATCGGCAACGCCCACAGCGCGGCGCCGATCAGTACCAGCCAACCCAGTTTTAACCAACTGAACCGGGCATGCGCCGGGGACGGCGTGTCGTCATCGATCAAGGCGGGGCCAAATGATTTTCTGTCGCTGCTATGGCCGCCCGTCCTGAACTTTTCGGGCGCCAGGCGTCCTCCGACATAGCCGATCAAGGCCGCGCCCAGGACGATCAAAGGAAATGGCAGGTTGAACGCAAAGATCGCCGTGAATGAAGCGGCTGCTATCGCCCACAGTCCATTATTCTTCAGCGCCCGAGAGCCGATCCGATGGGCCGCCTGCACCACGATAGCCGTCACGGCGGGCTTGATTCCGTAGAAGAGCCCCGCCACGACGGGCACTTCACCAAAGGCGATGTACATCCAGGACAACGTGATCAGGATGAACAGTGAGGGCAACACAAACAGTGCTCCGGCAATCACGCCTCCCCATGTCCGATGCATCAACCAGCCGATGTAGGTGGCCAGTTGCTGGGCTTCCGGACCAGGCAACAACATGCAGTAGTTGAGGGCATGCAGAAAACGCCGCTCGGAGATCCAGCGCCGTCGCTCCACCAGTTCCTGGTGCATGATCGAAATCTGTCCTGCTGGTCCGCCAAAGCTGATGAAGCCAAGTTTGAGCCAGAACCAGAACGCCTCGCGCAAACTGATCGGCCTGGGTCTGGACAGCTCTTCAAGCGTTGGGGCGAACGCCTTGTGCATCGGGTGACTCCTGTGTGCATGGCCATGCTATTGGGTTACCTCGATGATACCGGCGTCCACCGACCCCTGTCCGGATCGCTTAGGCCTTCAGTGCTGTTTCGATCGTCGCGATATCGATCTTGCCCATGCCCATCATGGCATCGAAGGCACGCTTGGCGGTCGCCGGGTCGGGATGGGTAACCGCCGCTGTCAGCATGCGAGGGGTGATCTGCCACGACAGGCCCCACTTGTCCTTGCACCAGCCGCAGGCGCTTTCCTGGCCGCCGTTGCCGACAATCGCGTTCCACAAACGGTCCGTTTCGGCCTGGTCGTCGGTGGCCACCTGGAACGAGAACGCTTCGGTATGCCTGAACGCCGGACCGCCGTTCAGTCCGAGACACGGGATACCCAGCACCGTAAACTCGACGGTCAGGACATCGCCCTGTTTGCCGGCGGGATAGTCGCCAGGGGCACGGTGGACGGCTTTCACCGCGCTGTCCGGGAAGGTCCTGGCGTAGAACGTCGCGGCCTCCAGAGCGGTGCCGTCGTACCACAGACAAATAGTGTTTTTGCTGATCATCCGGGTTCTCCACGATAGGGGCTGACACCTGGATTCTAGTCGAGGAGGGTTTTCCGCGTGGTTTCGCCACAGCCGCCCTGCCCGCAGGGCGGCCTCCCAGGACTTAGATTCGCGCCAGCGCCTGCGCCAGGTCCGCCCGCAGGTCTTGGACATCCTCGACACCCACCGACAGCCGGACCAGAGCGTCGCCGATACCGAGTTGCGCGCGCGTCGGTGCGGGAATGGTGGCGTGGGTCATGATCGCCGGGTGTTCGATCAAGCTTTCCACGCCACCCAGGCTCTCGGCCAGGGCGAAGATCCGCACGCTTTCGAGGAAGCGCCTGGCGCCAGCCAGGTCGCTCTTCAGGTCAACAGAAATCATCCCGCCGAAACCGTGCATCTGCCGGCGTGCCAGTTCGTGTTGCGGGTGCGACGCCAGGCCTGGGTAATAGACACGCGCCACCTGTGGCTGCTGTTCCAGCCAGGTCGCCAGTTCCAGGGCGTTGCTGCAATGGCGCTCCATGCGCAGCGACAGGGTCTTCACACCGCGTAGGGTGAGGAAGGCATCAAATGGCCCGGCAATAGCGCCCACCGAGTTCTGCAGAAATCCCAGGCGTTCGGCGAGTTCGGCATTTTGCCCGACCACCGCGATGCCGCCGATCACGTCCGAGTGGCCGTTCAAGTACTTGGTCGTCGAGTGCACCACGATATCAAAACCCAGTTCCAGCGGGCGCTGGATCCAGGGACTGGCAAAGGTATTGTCGGCGACGCAGATGATCCCCCTGTCGCGGCAGAGGCGGGCGACGGCGGCCAGGTCGGTGAGGCTCAGCAGGGGGTTGCTCGGCGTCTCCACCCAGACCATCCGCGTATCCTCGCGCAGCGCCGCTTCGAAGGCGCTCAGGTCCGTCAGGTCGACGAAGCTGAACCGATGGCCGGCGCTACGCTGGCGCACCTTGTCGAACAGCCGGAAAGTGCCGCCGTAGAGGTCGTTGCCGGAAACCACATGGGCACCGGCATCGAGCAATTCGAGCACGCTGGCAATCGCCGCCAGACCCGAGGCAAAGGCGAAGGCCTGGCTACCGCCTTCGAGATCCGCCACACAGCGTTCCAGGGCAAACCGCGTCGGGTTGTGGGAGCGTCCGTAGTCGAAACCCTTGTGTACGCCGGGGCTCTCTTGCAGATAAGTGGAGTTGGCATAGATCGGCGGCATCAGCGCCCCGGTGCTCGGGTCCGGCGACTGCCCGGCATGGATGACCCGGGTAGCGAAGGCGGGGCGTGCGGTAGGTGTGTCGTATGGGCTCATGCCAGGGATCTCCGTAAGTGATTGAGCAGGTCGACGCGGGTAATCAGGCCATGGAAGCCCGACGCGTCGGCAATGATTGCCACCAGCCCGCGATCCAGCTCCGCCTGCAGTTCGGCCAAGCTGGCGGCAGGCGCCAAGGTTCGCACGTTATCGGTCATGACACTGGCCACGCTCAGGCGAAAGTGTGCCGCGTCGGCGTGCATGCCCAACAAGATATCGGATTCATCGATGACGCCTGCCAACCGCTGCCCGTCCACCAATACCGGCAGTTGCGAGACATCCGCCAGGCGCATGCGCTGGAAGGCGGTGAGTAAGGTGTCGTCCGGTCCCACGCTGATCACCCGGCCATCCTCGAAGCGCCGGGCGATCAGGTCGCGCAGGTCGCCGTAGCGCTTGTACTGCAGCAGGCCCTGGTCGTTCATCCACTGGTCGTTGTAGACCTTGGACAGGTAACGGGTGCCGGTGTCGCAGACAAAGGTCACGACGCGCTTGGGTTCGCTCTGCTCGCGGCAGTAGCGTAGCGCCGCAGCCAACAGGGTGCCAGTGGACGAGCCGCCGAGGATACCTTCGGCGCGTAGCAACTGGCGGGCATGGTCGAAACTTTCCTCGTCGCTGATCGAGTAGGCGTGGCGCACGCTGGACAGGTCGGCAATCGAGGGAATGAAGTCTTCACCAATGCCCTCAACTGCCCAAGAGCCTGCGGTACCGACGATGCCGCTGCGACTGTATTCGGCGACCACCGAACCGAGCGGGTCGGCCAGCACCATGGCCAGGTTCGGTTGCACGCGCCGGAAGAAACGGGTCAAGCCGGTCAGGGTGCCGGCCGAGCCGACACCGACGACGATGGCGTCGACATCATGCTGGGTCTGCGCCCAGATTTCCGGTGCGGTACTGGTTTCGTGGGCCAGTGGGTTGGCCGGGTTGTTGAACTGGTCGGCGAAGAACGCGTCGGGAATCTCCTCGGCCAGACGGGCGGCGACATCCTGATAGTACTCGGGATGGCCCTTGCCGACATCAGAGCGGGTGATGTGCACTTCGGCGCCCATGGCCTTCAGATGCAAGACCTTCTCGGTGGACATCTTGTCCGGAACCACCAGTACCACTCGGTAGCCCTTGGCCCGCCCCACTAGCGCGAGGCCCAGGCCAGTGTTGCCCGCCGTGGCTTCGACAATGGTCGCGCCAGGGCGCAGGCGGCCATCGCGCTCCGCGGCATCGATCATCGCCAGACCGATACGATCTTTGATCGAACCGCCGGGATTCTGGGATTCGAGCTTGAGGAACAACGTGCACGGGCCGGTATCGAAACGGCTTACGCGCACCAGCGGCGTATTGCCGATCAGTTCGAGAACGGCAGGGCGGGAGTTGTTCGGCATGTCTTCACCTCGTTTCAGGGGGAGTGCGTACTGAATGGACAGCGGGCGTGGACTGGTGGTTGCACACGCGCTGTTGCTTGGAGCATAGCGCCTGTTTTCATGATCCGGTCATCGAGACCGCCGGTCCGATCGGTCATAGCCTTTGCGTCCGGCACATTCATCTGAACGATTCAGTGTCTATGCTGGTCAACTCCTGTTTAGCCGCAGAATCAAGAGGTGATCGCGATGGTCAAGACTTACAGCTATGCCGCTCAAGACCCGAAAGATTCGCTCAAGCCATTCACCTTCGAACGTCGCTCGCCAGGCGCCGATGATGTGCAGATCGATATCCTCTATTGCGGTGTTTGCCATTCTGACCTGCACACGGTGCGCAATGAGTGGAACAACACCCTGTATCCCTCGGTACCGGGGCATGAGATCGTCGGTCGGGTGACTGCCGTGGGGGCCAATGTACGCAGGTTCAAGGTCGGTGAGCTGGCGGGCGTCGGTTGCATGGTCGACAGTTGCCAGCACTGTGCCTCCTGCGCGGAAGGTGAAGAGCAATACTGCGAGAACGGCTTTACCGGGACCTACAACGGTCCGCTGTTCGGTGGCGAAAATACCTTTGGCGGCTACTCGGACACCATTGTGGTGAAGGAAAAGTTCGTCCTGCGCATCTCTCACGCCGACGCCGATTTGGCTGCCGTCGCGCCATTGCTGTGTGCCGGGATCACCACCTATTCGCCATTGCACCACTGGAAAGTCGGTCCCGGAAAGAGGGTCGGGATAGTGGGCTTGGGTGGGCTGGGCCATATGGCGGTGAAAATCGCCCATGCCATGGGCGCATATGTGGTGCTGTTCACCACCTCGTCGAACAAGCGCGAGGACGGCCTGCGCCTGGGGGCCGATGAGGTGGTAGTGTCGAAGAACCCGGAGGAGATGGCCAAGGTTGCCAACTCCCTGGACTTCATCCTCAACACCGTGGCCGCGCCGCACAACCTGGATGCTTTTCTCGCGCTGCTCAAGCGCGATGGCACCATGACCCTGCTCGGTGCTCCGGACAACCCGCATCCGTCACCGACGGTATTCAACCTGATCTTCAAGCGCCGTAGCCTGGCCGGTTCGCTGATCGGTGGGGTCCGCGAAACCCAGGAGATGCTGGATTTCTGCGCCAGGCATGGCATTGTCTCGGATATCGAGATGATTGCTATCCAGGACATCAACCAAGCCTACGAGCGCATGCTCAAAGGCGATGTGAAATATCGCTTCGTGATCGATATGAACAGCCTCAAGCAGGAAGTCGCGGCAGCTTGATCGCACCCCTGCCGATAAGGCCCGGACGCTCAGCCGGGCCTTATCGGGATCGTGGGGTCAGGGGTCGACCTGACCCATCAACTCGCTGACCGACTCGGGGCGCCGGGCATAACGTTGTGCCAGCACCGCACAGACCATCAACTGGATCTGATGAAACAGCATCAGCGGCAGGATCAGCACGCCGACGGTGCTGCCGGCGAACAACACCTGAGCCATCGGTACGCCGGTCGCCAGGCTTTTCTTCGAGCCGCAGAAGACGATGGTGATGCGGTCCTCCTGGTCGAAGCCGAACGCCTTGCCCAGCAGGGTGGATGCCAGTAGCACCAGCGCCAATAGCACGCTACAGATTACCACCAGGCCGGCAAGGTCTCGGAGCGGGATCTGATGCCAGATACCTTCGTTCACCGCGTCGCTGAAGGCACTGTAGATCACCAGCAGGATCGAGCCCTGGTCAACGAATTTCAGCCAGCTTTTGTTGCGTCCCACCCAGGCGCCGATCCAGCGCCGGGCGATCTGCCCGGCAATGAACGGCAGCAGCAACTGCACGCTGATTTTCAGGATGGCATCGAGGATCGAACCGCCGTCGCCATGGACCTTCAGCAGCAGGGTCACCAGCAATGGCGTAAGGAAGATGCCGAATAGGCTGGACGCCGCCGCACTGCAGATTGCCGCCGGTACGTTACCGCGGGCCAGGGAAGTAAAGGCAATCGCCGATTGCACTGTGGCCGGCAGAGCGCAGAGATAGAGCATGCCCATGTACAGCTGGTCGCCGATCAGCGGCGATAGCAGCGGCTTGAGCGCCAGGCCCAGCAGTGGGAACAGGACAAAGGTCAGACCGAATACCAGCAGATGCAGGCGCCAATGACCGGCACCGGCGATGATCGATTCGCGTGACAGCTTGGCGCCGTGCAGAAAGAACAGCAGGGCAATGGCGATATTGGTCAACCAGCCGAAGCCGACGGCGACCTGGCCGCTGGCGGGCAGGAGGCTGGCCAGAAGCACCACGCTGATCAGGGTCAGGGTGAAATTGTCGGGCAAAAAGCGAGGGCGGGTCATCGATGGCATTATCCGGGTGCAAAAAAGTTACAGGGACTTTAACCGGTCTGATGGTTGCCGGCTAACGCCAATAAGCCTGTGGATATCGCCTAAAGGACATAGTGGCAATGCATCACGGCTTTCGCCGCCGAGCCAGAGCGTGCTGGCATCGGCGCAATGCAAGATCCGCATGCAGGTGAGTCGCGCTGCGGCAGGGCAGTGACCGTGACTCAGGGACAGGGTGGCTGTTCTCGGCGAAATTGTCGCCCCAGCTCCTGGGCCAATTCGATGAAGTTTTGCCGAGTCGGCTCCTGGTCCTCGGTGCGCGCAATCAGGGTGATGGGGGCCACCAGCGGTGGGCTCGCCTCGCCGATCCGACAGTAGACGACGCTGTGGCGATGAAAGCTGCGCATCGAAGCCGGTACCACCGAGATCCCGGCACCGGCGGCCACCAAGTTGATGTTGGTCAGCATCCGTTCGATTTCGAAGGCTATTTTCGGGGTGAAACCGGCGTGTTCACAGGCTTCCAACAAATTGGCGTACATACCGGGCGCGCCATGGCGGCGCACCAGGATAAATGACTCGTCGGCCAGGTCGCCAAGGGCAATCACCGGCATGGCATCGATCGCTTCCGGGCTCAGGCCGTTGACTAATATGCCCGCCGGTAACAGGCGATGGCCCACCGGCAGCACCAGCAGCATCTCCTCGTCGAGCAGCCGGTACAGGGTCACGCCTCGGGGCTGGCTGACCGGTGCCCGCAGAATGCCCAGGTCCATGCGCCCGAAACTCACTTCATCGGTCAGTTCCCCGGCGTTGCCCTCGCTGAGCAACAGCTCGACGTTGGGATAGAGCCCGCGATAGGCGCGGATCATGCCGGGAATCAATGGGTGGGCGGCCGTCGAACTGGTGAAACCGATCGACAGCTTGCCCTCCAGGCCCTGCGCCGCCCGTGCCGCCCGTTTCGAACCCTCCTCGATCCGATTGAGAATGGCCCTGGCCTCTTGCAGGAACACCTGACCACCGGTGGTCAGATCGACACCCTTGGGATGGCGCTTGAACAACTCGAAGCCCAATTCTTTTTCCAGCAGGCGGATCTGGTTGCTCAGGGGCGGTTGCTGCATGTTCAGGCGCGCGGCGGCCCGAGTGAAATGCAGTTCTTCGGCGACCATCAGGAAATAACGCAGGTGTCGGAGTTCCATGGGGCTTCTTTTATTGTGGGTGGCCATGATTGCCAGCGCCTTCGGACGGTCTCGATTGTACCGTCAGCCCACGCTGCGCGGCCATGTAAGAAATCAGGCGTGAGTGTGAGCCAAGATGCCAGTACCATGGGCGAGGGTCGACAAGCGACGGTGCAGCGGATGAGGTTGGGGTTCTTCAAGCGAGGGGTGGTACAGATTCTGATCGCGGTCGCCTGTGGCATCGTCCTCGGACGCTGGCATCCGGCGCTGGCGGTGGAAATGAAACCCCTCAGTGACGGTTTTGTCCGATTGATCGGCATGCCCATCAGCCTGCTGGTGTTCGCGTTGGTGGTCTCGGGTATCGCCGGCATGCGCAGTCAGACGCAGGCAGCCAAGATCGGCGGCAAGGCCTTGCTGTATTTCGCGCTGATGACGTTATTGTCGTTGTTGGTGGGCGTTGTGGCGGCCCTGCTGCTGCATCCCGGCAACGATCTGGAGCCGGGTTTTGCTCTGGAGGAACTGTCGAGCTTGACGTCGTCGAGCGAGTATTTTTTCGCCCAATGGCAACAGTGGCAGTTCTCCGAGGCCATGCTGGAGACGATCCCGAGCAGTTTTTTCGGCGCATTCGTCGAGGGTGATATCCAACAGGTGCTGTTGCTCGCCCTGCTGTTCGGCGTCGCCCTGGCCTGGAGCGGCGAGCGCGGCGCGCCGATACGGCAGATGATCGAGCTGTTGCTTGAGTTGTTGTTCAGTTTGATGAACCTTGTGCTCAAGCTGGCGCCCCTGGCGGCGTTCGGAGCCATCGCCTTCACCATCGGCAAGTACGGGATTGGCTCGATGGTACCGTTGCTCAAATTCGTCGCAACCCTGTACCTGGCCAGCGCGGCCTTTATCCTGCTGGTCCTGGCGCTGGTCAGCCAGCTCGCGGGCGTCAGTCTGTGGCGTCTGCTGCTGTATGTGAAGGACGAACTGGCACTGGTGCTGTTCACCACTTCCTCGATTGCCGCGCTGCCGGGCCTGATCGCCAGGATGGAGCGCTTGGGGTGTTCGCCCGCAGTGGTGCGGCTGGTGTTGCCGGCGGGGTATTCGTTCAACCTCAACGGCACCAACCTGTACCTGGCGGTGGCGGTGATTTTTCTCGCCCAGGTCCAGGAGATACCGCTGAGCCTCGGGCAATTGGTGATGCTGGTACTGGTGGCCTCATTGACGTCTAAGGGGGCCACTGGTGTGACTGGCTCGGCCTTTGTCGCCCTGGCCGCGACCCTCAGTGCGCTGCCGTTCATGCCCACCGAAGGGATGGTTTTGCTGTTGGGCGTCGAGCGGTTGATGAAGTGCCGCTCGCTGACCAATGCCATCGGTAACTGCGTGGCTTGCGTGGCCATTGCCCGCTGGGATAACGCCCTCGACCGCGAGGTCATGCGGCGTGAACTCAAGGCGCCGTTTTCAGCAGGGCCAATAGCGCCTGACTGAGGGCCTGCGGGCGACCGCTGAACAGGCGCTGCAGCGCTTCGGGACGCTCCAGTTGGCGATAGAGCGCCTCGCGCTCGGCAAAGTTGCCGGCCAGACGGCAGGCTGCGCGGACGTACTCCTCAAGTGTGTGAGTGATGGTCCAGTCCGGTAGGCCGACCCTGCGAAACAGCCCTTCGTCGATATGCTCGAACACTTCCGGTCCGGTCTTGCAAACGCCGGGCAAGCCCACGGTCAGGGCATCGATGATGCCGTTGGTATTGCCGAAGGGCAGGGGACTGAGGAACAGATCGCACTGGTTAAAAATCGCCAGGTAGTCCTGGTACGGTTGATGGGCATACACCACTGCCTGCGGCACATAGCGCTGAATCAACCGGACCACCTGTGGATAGAGCAACCCCTGGGCCTGGCCGATCAGGAAGTGCAGGCGCACTTCGCGGCCATGCAGTTGCGGCATGAGCTCGACGATCTTTTGGCAGGCCAGGAGAAAGCGCGGATTGAGTTTCATGGTGGTGGCCGCGATGGCGATGTGCACCAGTGGCGAGTCCTGGCGTTGACGTTTGGGCAGTGGCACCGCGTGGGCCGATGGGCGATACGGCTGGCCGTCGGCGGGCAAGCGTAACAGCCGTTCGCTGAAGCAGGCCGGATCGCCGATAAAGTCTTCTTCGACGCTGATGTAATCGATATGCCGCGAGCGGGTGGTGGCCGGATGTCCGAGGGCGGCGACTTGCAATGGCGCCAGGCGCAGATTGCTGGCGAACAGGGTGATCGGGAACATGCCGACGCTGGGCATGTAGAACACCTGTGGCGCCCATTCCTGAGCGACGCTCCTGAGCTGGCGCAGGCAGGCATAGAGATCGTCGGGTTCATCGAAGGCGATAAACGAGTCGAAAATCTCGCGACCCGGATCGTCGACATTGGCCTGGTAGCCGATGGCGACCAATTGGAAGTCCGCGCGGGCCGCTTCCAGGGTCCTGGAATGGGTGCGGTAGATCGAGTGCCCGGCGGAAAACCATTCGAGTAGCACCAGCATCACCGGCTTGCCCGAAGTGACGGGACGCGGGGTAGCGGTCGGCAGATCGAGGATATGGGCCGCGACAAGCTTGCGTTCCACCAGGCGATTGATCGAGGCCTTGATGTCATGGCGTTGCGGCAGGTCGGCGTAGCTGCAATGCATGTAGGCATCGTGCAGGATACCCACCGGCAGGGTGTCCAGGCTGTCGATTTCCTCCAGTCGCCGGGGCAGCCAGGCCAGCAGCGCCTCGCGCTTGGAATGAGCGGCCTGGGTGCCGATCAGCCGGGGTGACAACAACGCCATGAACAGTGCCGCGGCGATATCGCGGTTTTGCCGCCAGAGCAGTTCGACATCCAGGGGCACCTCCGATTCCGCCGAGTAGAGCACGCAGAACTTCACCAGGTCGGTGCCGTTGACCTGGAATCCTTCGGCCTGCGGCCCCAGGTTATTCAACGATTGCAGGAGGTGATCGGCATTGACGAAGGCGCTGGCGGCGAACAGCGACGACAGCCAGCGCTGGAAATGGATCAGTTGTCCGAAGCCATCCGGGCTGATGCGAAAGCCGGGGTCGGAGAACAGCGCCGAAATGGCGCTGGTCAGGCGGGTCAGGGCATGGGCCTCCAGCTCTGCGGGGGGCAGGGCCGGTGATACCGCCAGGGAAAAGGTAGTGGACAGCTTGCCGTAATGGCGGTCGATCAACAGCAGCAGGCGTACCAGTTCACGCGCGGCGGCTTCGTGGTTGCGCGAGTAGCAGAGGAACTCGAAGTGCTCCAGCGAGTAGTTGTCTTCGGGCATTGGGTAGGCCTGTGGTAGGGAATGATGCAGTCTCGGGGGGGCGTGGTTTCTGTCCCCGACCTTTCGTGGCTAAACCCGCCTCACGGTTCAGAGATGCACACAGTCCGCGCATCACTGAATCGGAAAGCCTGGGCGAGGACATCGATGGATTCAAGCGTGATCCCTTGACCCCACCGTGCCCTCGATACCTTTTTAACGTCCGCGCGCCAGGAACTCCTTGTCAAGATTAGCCGAAGCCGTGGCCAGTTTCTGGTTCTGCTCCTTGACCCAGTTTTCGTTGCTGCTCAAGCTCGCCTGTTGCGCCGCCAGCATCCGATCCACTTCCGCACGCTGCGGACCGCCGAGGCCCTTGCTCGACTCGATCATGTTCTGCGCGGTCAAGGATTTGCGGAACTGCTCCTGGGTCAGTGGGAATTGCCCATTCTGCATATCGAAGGCTTTCAGCGCTTTGCCGTAGATCTGCTGTACCTCGGCGAAGGGAATATCAGCCGGTTTCATCTTGTTGGAGCGCCCATAAGTCACCAGGTCCGAGGCGAAGTGGTGGCCGACGCGGAACGGTACGTTGGAGTCGCGTTGCAGCACGTCCGCCAGCTCCGTGGTGGTGGAGTAGTCGGCATCGATCTCCTGGAGGGCCCGTGCCTTGTCGATTTGCAGGTTGCTCAGCAGGTCGGCAAGCATCTGGAACGAGCTAGCTGTCAGGTCCAGGGTCTTTTCCACCTGGTCGCGCTTGTAGTCCGGCATACCTGGAGTGACGTTGTGCGCCTCGAACTGATAGGTCATGGCACCGCCCACCACATCGCTGGCCTGTAGACGCAACAGGTTCAGGCCGTAGGGGTTGCGCTTCTGCGGCATGATACTGCTGGTGCCGGTCAGGCGACCCTCGGTGATCATGATCCACGGATAGGGCTGGTGGTACTGGGTGTGCATGTCCTGCACCAGCAGGCCGAGGGTGGTCGCGGCGTTGCTGCAGATACCGGTCAGTTCCATGCCGGTGTCCAGGGCGCCCAGTTGCGCGGCGTCATAGGAGTTTTCCACGGGACCGTCGAAGCCCAACAGCTCGGCCAGTTGCTTACGATCCACGGGGAAACTCGAGGTGCCCAGAGCGCCTGCGCCCAGCGGGCTGAGGTTGAGGCGGGCGTAGGCCTGGCGCAAGCGCTCGGCATCGCGGTCGAACACCGCGCTGAAGGCCAACAGGTAGTGGGCGTAGGTGGTCGGCTGGGCCTGAACACCATTGGTATAAGCCGGAATCAGGGTATCGCGGTTCTGCTCGGCGAGCTTGAGCAGCACTGCCTTGGACTTGTTCATCGCGTCGAGCAGGCTCAGCACACGCTCGCGCTGCATCAGGCGGCGGGTGGTGGACAGGATATCCTGGCGGCTGCGCCCGGAGTGCATGCGCGAACCGTCGGGGCCGGCGATGGCCAGGATCAGCGGTTCGTACTTCAGGTAGTCGGCTGGCCGCTCGGCGCCGGGTCGATTGCCGTCATTGATGACCTGGTCGACGGCGGCGACGATCTTCTTGCCCAGGTCCGCAGGGACAATCTTGTTGTCGATCACCATCACGGTCGAGGCTTTGTTCATTTCCCCCAGGAAATAGAAGTAGTCGTGGGCTACCTTGGGGTCGGCGGCATTCGCCGCGCTCGTTGCCAGCAGCAACAACGATCCGAGGGCCAGCCGGCTGAGGCGAAACGCAGGGCGGGTCGGCTTAAGGTTATTCATGGTCGCGAGGTCTCTCTACACGGTTATCGAATAGGTTGGAAACAGGAGTCGGCTCGAACCGAGCCAGGTCGATACGCGGCCGGTCGCGCAGGCCATCGAGGAGCGTCAGGCGACTGTGGTCCTGGAGTGGTCTGACCCAGGAGCCATCGCTCATGCTTCTTTGTACGGCGTCGCTGGCCTGGGCGGTCGTCGGGTCGGTCAACAGGTGGTTGATCGTGCCGCCCTGGCGAAACACCACGGGGCCGCTGGCGGCAAAGTGGGTGATATCGTCGGTATGGCTGATAAAGCGCTCGGTGGGCGAGTCGGTATTGACCAGCACACCGCCGCCGCCGCCCTGCAAGTTGTGATTGCCGCCGTCGAAGCTCAAGGCGTAACCGCCGGCACTGTAGCCGTCGAGGCTCAATTGACCGCTACCACCGGTCTGCATCGAGGTGTAGGCGGTATCGCTGTTGCCGACGAAGGCGATACCGGAGCCGCTGCCCTCGCTACGTCCGTTGAGGCGCACGTTACCGCTGTCCGACAACAGGCTCACACCGTTATCCGGCCCTGCCGAGGCGGCGCGAATCAAAATCCCGGACCCGCCACCCGCGCCGCTGGTACCGGTCAGGGTCAAGTCGCCGCTGCCGGTCGACAAGGTGGCCGAACTGGCACTGCCGGAGGGGTAGAAGCTGATGCCGTTACCGTAGGTGGAGGTCCCGATCAGCGCCACCGAACCGCTGCCGGTCGCCTGAATCTGGTTGATCCCCGTGGCCATGCCGATGCCGTCGGCGTAGCCGCTGCTGCCGCGCACGGTCAGTTGGCCGTCGTCGACACTGACCAGCGCCCGGCCACCGCCATAGAAGTCGATGCCATTGCCCTCGTCGGCGGCGCGGCCCTCGAGGGTGATATCGCCGTCGCCGTGGGTCTGGATGATGTTGGTCACACCGAGGATCGCGATACCGTGGTCCAGTTCGCCGCTGTTGGGCGAATGGAAGTTGCCGAGCACGCTGATATTGCCGGTCTGCGAGGTGATGCTGTTGGTCGAGGCGACCCCGCTGCCGCCTAGCGCAATGGCGTCGGAGGTGCCGACCGAGTCGCCGCGCAGGGTGATGTTGCCGCTGGTGGTCGAGACGCTCACACCCTGGGAACCGCCGGTCGAGTTGAAGAGTATCCCGTAGCCGCCGAAGCTGTTGGTACTGTTGCCGCTGAGCAGCAGGTCGCCGGTGGTGGTCGAGAGGTTGACGCTGGCATGGTTGCCCGATGGCGCAATATCGATACCGCGCCCCGAAGCGCTGGTGCCGTCCACGGTCAGCCGACCGCTTTGGGTGCTGACGTTGATCGTCCCATAGGCGCCGCTGGCGTCGAAGAAAATCGCCCGGAACGAGCCGCTGCTGTTGTTGATCAGGCTGTTGTTGGCGGTCAGCGTGACGTTGCCTGCGCTGCTGGCAATGTTGATCTGCGAGCCCGGCGCCAGCGCACTGCCGCTGCCGGCGCTGACCAGGCCCAACGCGGGCGTGCTGCCGCCCGAGAGGTTGCCCGATACGCTGATATCGCCGTCGCTCAGCAGGTTGATCGAGGAGCTGACACCCGTGGCGTTGAGGATCGTGCCATAGGAGCCGCCGCTGTCGCCGCTGACCAGCAGCTTGCCGCCTGCCGTGGCCTGGAGATTGACCACGCCCGTGCCGGAAGCCGACAGGTTGACCCCGCGTCCGCTGGTGCCGCGGCCATTGATTGTCAACGCGCCGCTGCCCACGCGGACACTTTGGGTGGAGCCGGCGGCCGTCGAGCAGATCAGCACGCCCTGACCGGAAGTCGCGTTGCCGTTAAGGGTGACGTTGCCCGAGCCGGTGGCGGCAATGGTGTTGCTGGTGCTGAAGATCCGCGTACCGTTGCCGCTACCCAGGTTGCTGCTGTCGATACGAATCGAACCGGTACCGCTGGTGACGATCTGGCTGCCGCCGGTGAGTACGAAGGCGTCACCGGTGCCGCTGCTGCTGGCCTGGTTGGCGACGATGGCGATGCTGCCGCCGCCGGCGTCCAGCAGGCTGGCGCCGCCAATCTGCATGGCTGTGGCGGAGGAGCCGCTGGCCAGGGAGGAAGAGGTGGCGGCGCGAATCAGGATGTCGCCGCCGCTGGTGAGCAACTGGCTGTTGTTCAGCGAGACGCCGAAGCCGGTGCTGACATTGGTACTGGCAAAGGACCCGGTGGGCGATGCGGCGCCGCTGATGGTCAGGTTGCCGCCGTTGGTGCGGATGCTGGCATTGCTCAGTTGCACCGAGCCGTTGCCGCTGTTGTTGAAGTTGGACAGCAGTGAGACGTTCAATGTCTTGCCGCTGGCGTTGCTGATGCTGGTGTTGTTCATCACGATATTGCGGTGAGCCTGGAGCGTCAGACTCGCGTTGCCGCCGGCCTTGACGTTGTCCAACACGTTGATATCGCCAGAGGTACCGCCCACCGACGTGGTGTAGACCAGAATGTTGGCGCCTTCGGAGAGCGACGCGTTGAGGGTCGCCGAACTCAGGTTGGAACTGGACGAGCCACTGGAGGTGAAAGGGTTGCTGCTGGTGGCACCGGAGCTGGCGCTGCTGGTGATATTGATATTGTACGGGTCGATCAGCCAGGTCCCGCCGATCCCCGAGGCGGCGCTGAGGTTGACTACGCCAAAGGCATCCAGCGCATGCCCCGAGGTTTCCGCCAGGCCGCCTTTGCCACTCTGGCCGGCACCGGTGACGCTGATATTGCCGTAGAAGCGGGTGCTGTCCTTCGACCAGAGGATCACCTTGCCGCCGTTACCGCTGCTCAGGGCGTCGGCATGAATACTGGCATTGCTATCCATGTAGGTGGCGTCGGCCTGGTGCAACGGCCCGGTACCCTGGAAGTCACCGCCGACCAGCACCTTGCCGCCGCCGCTGGCGCCCGATGCGTCGATGCGGGTGCCGTCGAACAGGCCGACATATTGGCCGGTCAAGGTCACGTCGCCGCCGCTTTCCCCCGCGTTGCGCCCGGATGCGTCGAGGCGGCCGCTGTTGACCACGGCCCCGTTGTCGCCGCCGTCGAGGCGGATGACGCCGTTGCGCTGTTGCAGGCTGGTGGCTTCGATGACGCCGCTGTTGTTCACCACCTCGTTGAGCATCGAGTCGCTGGCCCGAGCCGAGAGCATTACGCGGCCACCATTGGCCTGCAATAGGCCGCTGTTGACCACGCTGGCATTGAGCGCCGGGTTGTCCACCGCCATGTTGATCAAGCCGTCGCCGTTGAGGTCCAGGGTGACGGTTTCCCCGGCACCGAGCATCACCGAGCCGAGCCGGGCGACCACCGTGCCTTCGTTGCGTACCTGGGCGCCGAGCAGGGCGACGTAGCCGCCGTCGGTGGCCTGGATCTGGCCCTGGTTGATCACCGTGCCGCTGCTGCCGTTACCCTCGAAAAGGTTCTTGCCGGCCATGAAGTTGGCGTCGGACAGATTCAGGGTACTGGCCACCAGCCCACCGACATTGACTGCCGAGCCGGCGCCGAACAACACGCCGGACGGGTTGATCAGGAATACCTGGCCGTTGGCGTTGAGTTTGCCGAAGATCTGCGAGGCGTCGCTGGACATCACCCGGTTCAAAGCCACCGAGGAAGCCCCCGGTTGATTGAAGTTGACCTGGGCGGCACTGCCGATATTGAAGGTGTCCCAGGTGGCGGACAGGCGATCGCTGGTCTGGTTGACGTTAAGTACGTTGCCGCTGCTGTTGATGCTGCCACTGCCAGCGGTGATGTGACCGTTGCTCGGTAGCGCATTGGGGTCCAGCGCCCAGGCTGATAGAGGCACCAGGCTGTAGACAGCGGCGAATATCGCCCAACTCAGCGGGCTGAGCGCTGGGCGGGCCATTCCTGGGGTCTTGTGCGTCTTCATGGTCGCCTCCTCAGAATGAATAGTTGATGCCGGTGCCCAAGGCACTGATCGTGGTCCCGGCACCTGGGGAATAACCGGTGGCCGCATAGACTCCGGAGATCGCGAAGTTATAGTTGGCCAGCGAGCGGTTCTGCAGCAGCACGTACTGGCTGAACAGCTCGGTCTGCTTGTTCAGCTTGTAGGAGACGCCAAAGGCGTATTGAGTCGCGCCCATACCGTCGGTGGAGCACTCGCGGTTGTTCCCGGAAATCATCGTGCACTCCCCAGGCAGAGCCTTGGAGTAGGTGGCGCGCAACTGCAGTTGCTTGTTCACATTGTGGCTCAGTCCGACCATCCAGGCCCGGCGGCGATAGCGCGACAGGTCGGTGGAGGTGTTGCTGGTGTTGACCACGCCGTCTTCGGAATAGGACAGGTCATCGGCGATCAGCGAGAGCTTGGTCGCCCCGAAATCGTAGGCCAGGCCGTAGCGCAGGCTGAAATCATCGGACGAAGTGCCCGCTGTCACGTGGGTGTTGCTGCCCACCCCGCGAGCGTTGCGTCCCAGATTGGCGACGCCGAAGTAGTTGACATGCTTTTCATACGCGGCGATGGCGGTGAAACCTTCGTTCTCATAAGTCAGGCTGCCGCCGTAGATATAGCCTTCGTTGACGTCCGGCGCGGCTTTGAGACCGTTGTTGGAGTACGCCAACTTCATTTGCAGGCCATGCCATTGGGGTGTCCAGTAGGCGAATACCCCGGATTGGCGGCGATTGAACGCCGCGTCGTCGTTGTTCGCCTCCGAGGCGGTGCCCACCGGGCCTTTATTGCGGGTGATGCTGGTGCTGAAGCCAGGCGAGCCGATGATGTTGTAGTGGGCGGCGCTGGTTCGACCATGGAAGGGATCGAGGCCGGTCATGCTTTCCTTCATCGGCATATCCCAGATGCCATACAGGAACGTCCCGCGATCCGGGTTAGCCAGGGCCACCCCGGTGTTGCGCAATTCGTCGTTGGACGAGGTGTCGTCCGGCACGGACGGGTCGCTGTGATCGGCATAGTTCAGCGACAGGCCATATTCCAGTTGCCAGAGAAAGTTCCAGTCGTAGGCCAGGGGAATCCCGCTGTGTGCGCCGATATAGGACACGTTGTCGCGCACCCGCCAAAAACTGGCCATATTGCGGCCGTTGGGGGTGGCCAGTTTGCTCTGGTTGGCCACGCCCGCCGGGCTGGCGCCATGGCGGTCGACGTATTCGGGAACGATGCCGATGGAACCGTAGAGGGTAAAGTCGGTGCTAGGCTCTTCGAAATCCTCGCCCTTGCCGCCGATATCGCTGGCTAGGCCGACGAAGGCCTGGGGCGAACCGGAAATCGACAACCAGAAACGCCGTGCCTCGTGGGGATCGGCGGTCGGCGTGGCGCCGGGAGAAAACGCCAGACTGGCGTTCATCACCAGATCCTTGTGATAGACATTCAGGCCCACGCCATAGCCATACCGGCTGAGCTGATTTTCGCTGTTGTCCCAAGGGTGCTTGTTCACCGTGACCCGACCGGCGTCGGCGAACAGCGCCGCTTCGACCTGGGAGTCGACGAAGCGGCCCAGGTATTTGCGCAGTTCCAGCCTGCCGAGTACGCCTTCGTCACCGGCGGCTTCACCCATCGGATAGGCGCGCACGCCATCGGGGCCACCGAGACTGAGCTTCTCGGAAGCGTCGAGGTTCTTGTCGGCATATTGGCCGGTGATCGAGCCGAGCAGGGAGAAACCGTTGCCCAGTTGCTGCAGGCGGCTGAAGGACGCATTGGCCTTGGTGTAGCTGCCGTCGGCGCGGGCGGTGACCCGGTCGAGGGCGGCATCGGCGGCGGTGTCCTTGTTCAAGCTGCCGCGCCCATAGCGCAGGCTCCACAGGTTGCTGCCCAGCCAGCCGTCGCGCCAGTCGCCGTAGAGGCCGATGCTATGGAAGTTGGCTGATTTTCTGACCTTGGTCGCTGCGGTGCGGTCTTCGAAACGCCGCCACTCTTGCGCCAGGGATAGGTTGATATTGCTGTTGCGGCTGCGTAGTAATGAACTGGTCAGGTAGACCGTATCGATGTCCGCCGAGCCGCTGGCCTGGGCGTCCTTGAGTTCCTTGCCGATCTCATAGTCCAGCGTGGCGTGGTTGAGCCCGAGGGAGACACCGCTGGCACCCAGTGGTTGCAGGTAGCCGATACTGCGGATGTTCAGGCCCTCCAGGGAGTTCTGGGTATTGAGGAACAGGCTTTCGCCCAGGCCCAGGGCGTCGTTGAGGCTGACATTGGTCGAAATGCGTTTGGAACCGGTGTAGTAGTTGCCGTAGTTGTCGATGCTGGCGCGGCTGGTCCAGGCCGTCATCTCGGTGATCTTGAGCACGATGTCGGCGGCCCCCGGTTGGGCGGACGGAGCGAGGACCGCGCGGACCGAGACCCCGGCGATATCGGACAGGCGCAACAGCACCCGTTCCAGGTCGGCTTCGCGGATTACCGTGCCGGGCACCAGGTCATCGATAAAGCGCTGCTGCATGCCGGCGCTCAGGCGTACATCGGGTGCCGCTTCGGCGCGGACCCGGCCGATCACCCCCTCGCGCACGGCAAGGGCGACGCTGCCGGCCTGGATATTCTGCGGCGGCAGATAGGCGCGGGCCACCAGGTAGCCGTTTTCGCGATACAACGCCGTGATGCTGGCAGCGGCATCGCGCAGGCCGTCGAGGTCCAGTTCCCGGTTCAGGAAGGGCTTCAATCGCGCCTGCAATTGCGTGTCGCTCAATGCCTGGTTGCCGCTCAAGGTGAAATGACTGGCCTTGACCTTCAGGGTCGAGGTTGCGGCCGCAGGGCGATTCTGTTCCGTGACCGGTGCATCGATCTGTACCCGCTGGCGGGCCGGGACGGGGACGCGCTCGGAAGGGCTTAGCTGTGAGCGGTTGGCATCGAACAGGGTGCCGGAGGAGGGCAACGTCTCGGCCTGGGCATGAAGCGTGAACAAGGTGGCAGCCAGCAGCGTCAAATGACGACCACGACCGATCGGCTGGGCAGCGGCAGAAGCACGTATCCATTTCATGATGGGGTGGTTCCCGGATTTTTTAATTGTTTTGAGGGCTAACGGGATGTTCAGGGGAACGGGGCGGGCCTGCCGTCCGTTCCCTAGCGCGCCGGAAATAATCGCTCGGCGGTCAGGGGCGAGGTGTACAGGCCGTTGGCGCTGTGACCGATGCCGGGCACTTGGAACTGCGGATGGTGTACGGCGATGTTCCAGGTCTGACCGAGAAAGCGTTCGTAGGCCAGGTAATTGATCTGGCGCTCGACCCGGCTCGCACCCTGCATGCGGGCGCCGCACGATTTGTCGAGGATCCGGTTGGCCGGGTCATTGTCTTTCGAACCCACCAGGTAGGTGACATCGCGCCCCGCGTAGCGGCGGAACAACTGCTCGGCATTCAGGTTCTGGACCTGTAGATAGGCAGGTGCGGCATCGATCCCATAGCGGTAGCGGTTATAGCTGGGGCACATGATCGTGACGACTGGGGCGAATCCCTGGGAGTGAGGCCGGTTGGCGTCGAAATAGACATAGGTCGACGGGCTGGAGATCACGTAGCGGATGGCGATACCCGACTGGCGCAGGCTTTCGTCCTGAGGGTTGAGCACGGCATAACGCTGCATCAACTGGGCACCGGCGGAATGACCGATCAGGGTGATACGCTTGAGGGCCGGGAAGCGTTCACGGTCCGCCAGGTAGCGCACCACATCGTCCAGTGCCTGGAACGAGCTGACGCCGCCGAGACCAAACCCCGACGGCTCGCCCTGCATCCAGTTGTCCTTGCGCCACAGCGGCAGCTTATTGTTGGCGCGGTGATCGGCTTCGGTGAGGAAATTGGGCGCCAGCAGTAAGGTCTGCGGGTTCTGCAACTGCGCCAGCTTGAGCAATTTGCGGCCAGTGGCAAAATAGGTATCGGCGTTGCGCTTGACCCCATGGAGGATCACCACCGCCTGCTCGATCCCGGCTTCAGGGGCCTGCAGGTCGTGATTAGCAAAGACCACGAACGGATAACTGGCGCCCTGGGGGCCGATCTGGATGGTTTGCTGTGATCGATCAGTCTGGGTTGTCTGCGAGGAGGCGCACCCGCCGGCCATCAAGGCACTAGCGATGGCGACAGCAGGCACCAGGACACGTAGCAGGGTAGTGAGGCGAGTGGGCATAAGTCTGGCAAACCTTCGCAATGCAGCGCTTCTTTGTTGTTGTGGAGTAGATGCTAGCAGGTGGTTTTCCATAATAAAAATATTCTGAAAAGTAATAGTCGATACTTTACAGATATGCTGTTAAGGGCGAAGGCAAACTGCATTTCTTCGCTGGCCAGGGCGGAGGTGCTCAGTATCAGGCCCAGCCACGCGGATAGGAGGAATGATTTGCCCGTGCCGAGGTCAAATAGGGTGGCGAACCTCGGATCATCTGCCCGGAGGCGGCGCGGCGACACTCTTTTGGGCGGGGGTCATTTAACAGGACCGGACCATGCGCCTTGCCTGGATAGCCAGTTGTCTGTGTCTGGTGACCGCTCTTGCCACGGGGACGGTCATCGCGGGCGACCCTGAGCCGAAACCGGAAGTTGCCATCGAGAAGGCGCAGGTCCTGGAGCACAAAGCCGCTAAAAAGGAGGGCCCGGCGGCGCAACCCCAGGCACCTACCCTGACCAAGGTCGAGGCACAGGCGGTGGATCCGGCGGGCGACGCGGCGGTAGCCGATACCATTACCTGCCTGTCGCGGACCATCTACTGGGAAGCCAAGGGCGGCGGGCCGGCCGATATGGAAGCGGTGACCAGCGTGGTGTTGAACCGCCTGGCACATGAAGGGTTTCCCCGGACGATCTGCGAGGTGGTCAAACAAGGTTCCGAGCAGCGCGTCTGCCAGTTTTCCTGGTGGTGCGACGGACGCTCGGATGAGGTGCAGGAGGAGGGACGTTACACCATCGCCAAGGAAATCGCGCGCAAGGCCCTCAACCAGCAACTCAAGGACCGCACCCACGGCGCGCTGTACTTCCATGACCGGAGCGTCACCCCGAACTGGGTCAAGCAGTACATCAAGACCGCCGAGACCGACAAGTTCCTGTTCTACAAACCTCAGGATGACAAGGCGAAATAACCCCGGCGTTTATATTGAACCGCTCCCTGATCAGGCGAACGCGGACTCAACAGCCGAAACGTCAAACCAGGTAGCGGCGAAACCATGCCACTGTACGGTCCCACGCCAGCTTGGCCGCTGCCTCGTCGTAGCGGGGGGTCGAGTCGTTGTGAAAGCCATGATTGACCCCCTGGTAGATATGCGCCTCATAGGTCTTGTCGGCTGCCTTGAGCGCCTGTTCGTAGGCCGGCCAGCCATCGGTGATGCCTTTGTCCAGCTCGGCGTAGTGCAGCAGCAATGGCGCCTTGATCCGGGGCACGTCCTCGGCCTTGGGCTGGCGACCGTAGAAAGGCACCGCCGCACTCAGTTCGGGGTAGGCCACGGCCGCCGCATTGACCACTCCGCCGCCGTAGCAGAACCCAGTGATCCCGACTTTTCCGGTGGTCGCGCCATGGCTCATCAACCATTCGATGGCGGCGAAGAAGTCGTTCATGAGTTTCTCCGGATCGACGGTTTTCTGCAGGGCTACACCTTGCTCATCGTTGCCAGGATAGCCGCCGACCGATGACAGGCCATCGGGAGCCAAGGTGACGAAACCGGCCTTGGCGAGACGCCGGGCGACGTCTTCTATATACGGGTTGAGTCCGCGATTCTCATGCACCACCACTACCGCCGGTACCTGGCTCGTGGCTTTGGCCGGCCGGACTCTATAGGCGCGGACCTGTTGATGGCCTTTGGGCGACGGGTAGGTGATGTATTCGGCGACGATATCCGGATCGGTAAACGACACTTGTTCGGCCAGCGCGTAGTTCGGGCTCAGCGCCGCCAGCACGCTGGCGGCCGCCATGCTGCCGAGGGTGAATTTTGCCGCTCGGTCGAGAAATTCCCGGCGATTGATCTTGCCATGGACGTAGTAGTCATAGAGTTCGAGCAGTTCAGGGGCAAAGTCTTTCGCCGTGAGACGTTCCATCGGTGCGCTACCTTTCGAGTGGATCGAGGCACTCATTAAAGCAGCCTTTTGGCACTTGCGAAAATACCGGCACTATCAGCCATCTTGTTTTTGGCGAAGATGTACTACGCTTTGAGCGAAGCGAATCGGAGGTTTGCTCATGAGTCAGTCTGCAGCGGACGTCGAACGAGACTTGAGGCGTTATTTTTCCCCGGCATGCGTGGGTAGTAAATATTTCGATGCCTATTGTCAAATAGGTGCGCACTTGTCGTCTGTAGATAACTGCAGGGAGCAATTAAAGAAGCTCGATGCTGAAATGTCGGCCATCTTGATTCACCGGATAGCGGAGATGCGGGGGAAACTCCAGCGCATTGGTAATTCATTAAGCCTGGATACGCTGCATGACTTGCTGAAGACTTTGGCGGGGGCGCGCAATAATCGATTTGGCGTCAATTTGAACTCTCCTCAAATGAGTGGATATCTACCGGTGGCCAAGGAGCTTTTTTCAAAACTTCTGACCGAGGCTTTGGGGCGGTGGGAGGAAAAGAGCGGGTTTGATGTGGACCACTATTTTGGTTTGGGCGACCGCCGCCCCGCCGATATCATGCACGGTATTCCCGGATCGCTTTTCAACCAGCAACTGGCAGACGGTCGTCCTTTCAAGGACCTTGGCGCGGGGCCTGCCCATGGCGAGTATTCCCATAGAATACAGTGGTACATAATCGGAAATGGCTTGCCATTACGTAATGCAGGAGATGTCTATAGAGATGTCAAGAGATGGATAAGCGTGGGTGGGTTGTTGAATCACGCGGCACAAGAAAATCTGGAGCAAACGACAACAAGTGTTTTTAGCGATCTCGGGACCGGGGCCTACAGGCGTTACTTATGGGAATATCTGTTTGACCGGGACGGGGATCCACCCAATGCGACGACGATTGCGTTCAAGGCAGAAAAAAAAGATTTCAGGGCGCCGAGCAATCTCAACGCTCACTTGAGGGATTTGAATTGTAATGATTATCCGCTGCTTTCATGGTGTGTGATTGATCGGTATAAAAAACGCACCGACCCTGCTCGCATAGCAGTGGAAGATTACTTTCTCAAAAAGGTTCCGGATAATAGCGATTTTTTAAACTTGAAAAATGGTGACGCCACGACACAGGTTGCCGCGGGTAAAGGGCTCTTTATTCGACGAAAGACCTTTGGTGTCAGTGTCGACTGGCAAAATCTGCCCAAGAAATAGCGTTGCCGTCCGTGGCCTGAGCGTTAGTAGCCGTTGTCTCGCCTAGTCCTTCGGTCAGCCGAACCGGCCGGTGATGTAGTCTTCGGTCTGTTTCATTTTCGGGTGGGTGAAGATCGCATCGGTTTCGTCGTGCTCGATCAGCTCTCCCATGAACATGAACGCGGTGTAGTCCGATACCCGGGCTGCCTGCTGCATGTTATGGGTGACGATGATCACGGTGTATTGCTCTTTCAGTTCGGTGATCAATTGCTCGATGCGCCCGGTGGAAATCGGGTCGAGGGCCGAGGTCGGTTCGTCCAGTAGCAGCACCTGCGGGCGCAGAGCGATGGTGCGGGCGATGCACAGGCGTTGTTGCTGACCACCGGAGAGGCCTTGTGCGCTCTGCTTGAGTTTGTCCTTGACTTCGCTCCACAGCGCCGCGCCGTGCAAGGCCTGCTCGACCCGTTCATCCATCTCCTGGCGCGACAGCTTTTCGTGGTGGCGCACCGCGTAGGCGATGTTTTCGTAGATCGACATCGGAAACGGTACGGGCTTTTGAAACACCATGCCGACATGGCTGCGCAGGCGGTTCATCGAATAGCCGGGGGCGAGGATGTTCTCGCCGTTGAGTAGCACTTCGCCGCGGGCTTCCTGCTTCAAGTACATCGCGTAGATACGATTGAACACCCGGAGCAGGGTCGATTTGCCGCAGCCGGAAGGTCCGATGATCGCCGTGATGCGTTTCTCCGGGATATCCATGTCGATGGACTTCAGCGACCGCTGGTTGTTGTAGAAAAATTCCAGGCCACGAACACGGATCTTGGTGTTCTCGCTGGCAAGGTCACGAGTCTTCATCAGGTCAGCCTATTGCGCAAAAGGATCAATCGGGACAGCAAACTGAGCAGCAGTACAAACAGTGTCAGTACCAGGGCGCCGGCCCAGGCCAGGGCATGCCAGTCCTCGAATGGGCTCATGGCGTACTGGAAGATCACTACTGGCACGCTGGCAATCGGCTTGAGCAGGTTGCTGCTCCAGAATTGGTTGCCGAAGGCGGTAAACAGCAGTGGCGCGGTTTCGCCGGTGATGCGTGCCAGAGCCAGCAGCACCCCGGTGACGACGCCGGCCTTGGCCGCGCGCAAGACAATCTGCAAGGTCATTTTCCACTGCGGTACGCCCAGGGCCAGGGCCGCCTCGCGCATGGTCGAGGGCTGCAACTGGAGCATTTCGTCGGTGGTCCGCACGACCACCGGAATCACCAGCAACGCCAGGGTCAGGGCTCCGGCAATGGCAGAGAAGCCAACCTGATGATTGGTCAGCAGATTGAGCGGTAGGATCACGGCGGTGTAGACGAACAGGCCGAGCACAATCGACGGTGCCGAGAGCAGGATGTCGTTGATGAACCGCACAATGCTACCCAGACGCGAGTGCCGGGCGAATTCAGCCAGCCAGACCCCCGCCATCAAGCCGATCGGAGTGCCGATCAGCAGGGCGATCGCCGACATCAGGGCGCTGCCGTAGAAGGCATTCGCCAGGCCGCCTTCGCTGCCAGGTGGTGGTGTCATCGCCGTGAAGAGTCGCAGGTTGAGGGCCTGGAAGCCGTTGATCACGGTGGTCAGCAGAATCCACACCAGCCAGGTCAGGCCAAACAACGTGGCAGCACAGCTCAGGACCATCGCCAGGCGGTTCTTGAAGGCGCGGGCCCGGTAAAGACGTTCATTGCCCGTCATAAACCTTCCTTGCGTGAGAGTCGCATGAGCATCAGTCGTGCCAATGCCAGGACGATAAAGGTGACGATAAACAGCAAGAAGCCCAGGGCGATCAACGCCGACCGATGCAAGTCGGTATAGGCTTCGCTGAATTCGTTGGCGATGATCGAAGCGATGGAGCTGCTCGGCATCAGCAACGAGGCGGAGAACTGCTGGGCATTGCCCAGTACGAAGGTCACCGCCATGGTTTCGCCCAGGGCCCGACCGAGGCCGAGGAACACGCCGCCGACCACCGCGGAGCGGGTGTAGGGTAGGACAATGTCCCAGACCACCTCCCAGGTGGTGCTACCCAATGCGTAGGCGGACTCCTTGAGAGTGGTGGGAACGCTGCGAAACACCTCATGCATCACCGAGGTGATGAAGGGCAGGATCATGATGGCCAGGACGATGCCGGCGGTCAGCATACCGATGCCCAGGGGCGGCCCCTGGAACAGCGGCCCGATACCCGGCAAGGCGCCGAGGTAGTCGTTGATCCATGGCGACAAGTGGTCGGCCATGAACGGGCCGAACACGAACAGGCCCCACATGCCGTAGATGATCGAGGGAATCCCGGCCAGCAGCTCGACGGCGGAGGCGACAGGCGCACGCAGCCAGGGCGGCGCGACTTCGGTGAGGAAGATGGCGATGCCGAAACTCACGGGAACCGCGATCAGCAAGGCCAGGAAGGAGGTCACGAGGGTGCCGTAGATCGGCACCAGCGCGCCAAAATGGTTATTGACCGCATCCCATTCGGTGCTGGTCAGGAAGTCGAGACCAAAGGTCTTGAAGGCGAGGCTGCCACCCCACAGGGTAGAGGCCGCGATGCTTGCCAGGAGGACCAACACCAGCATGGCGGCGCCGAACAGGGTTCGCTTGAACCACAGGTCGTGGCGCTGGTCGCGGGCGGCCCGACCATCGCTGGCCGAATCGCTGCTGTAGGTGGACAGGGCCAAGGATTGTGTGGTGTCGTTCATTATTACTCTGCTCAAGTCCCGTCACCGGGCCGCTGACGGCCAGATGACGGGGTGTTTCAGGCGGGCCGGATCAATGGCTGAAGTCGGACTTCCAGTAACCTTCGATGCGCTGGACCAGCGAATCAGGCAAGGCAACGTAGTCCAGCGAGGCGGCTTGTTGCTGGCCGTTTTCCAGGGACCACTTGAAGAAGTTGAAGGCCGCCGAACTCTGCTCGGCGTTCTTCGGTTGCTTGTACATGATGATCCAGGTGGTTGCGGTGATCGGCCATGCGGCGTCGCCCGGCGCGTTGGTCATGATCAGGTTGAAGTCCTTGGCACCGGCCCAGTCAGCCGTATCGGCAGCGGCCTGGAAGGCCTTGGCGCTAGGCTGGACGAACTTACCGGAGGCGTTCTTCAACTGCGCATGGGTCATTTTGTTCTGCAGGGCGTAGGCGTATTCGACGTAACCGATCGAGTTCTTGATCTGCTTCACGTAGGCCGAAACACCTTCGTTACCCTTGCCGCCCACGCCGACCGGCCAAGGCACGGTGGTGCCGAAACCGATCTTCGACTTCCAGTCCTCGCTGGCTTTGTTCAGGTAGTTGGTGAAGTTGTACGAGGTCCCCGAACCGTCGGAACGGTGGACGACGGTGATCTTCGCATCAGGCAGCTTCAGGTCGGGGTTGAGGGCTGCGATAGCCGGATCGTTCCAAGCGCTGACGGTGCCCAGGAAGATCTTCGCCAGAGTTTCGCCATCGAGCTTCAACTGGCCGGCGGTGACGCCTTCGAGGTTCATTACCGGCACGATCCCGCCGATCACGCTGGGGAACTGGCCCAAACCGCCGGCCTTGAGTTCGTCAGCCGACAATGGCGCGTCGGAAGCACCGAAGTCCACGGTTGCCGCCTTGATCTGGGCGATCCCGCCGCCGGAACCGATGGACTGGTAGTTGATGCGGTTGCTGGAAGTCTTGCCGTAGTCCTGGGACCACTTGGACAACACCGGAAAGACGAAACTGGAGCCGGCACCGGTGACATCGGTGGCATGAGCAACGCCGCTTAGGCAGAGAGAAGCCAGCAGGACCGACAGGCGTTTTTTTGTCAGCAAAATCACGGCAATACCTCGATGTACAGGGGTGAGTGAAAGGGTTTATAAGTCAGACTGATAGCGATTTAATGCCTGAATTATTTCTGTCTGATGACATCGGAAAATATTTAGTAATGCCGGTTGTGGGCAGTCGTGTCGTTTTGATATCACGGAAGGCTCTAGGCCCTGCTTGGTCGACGCTTTGCCGCTGGCGGGCGATGCCGGTGACTGATGGTTTTCTGCAGTTTAATGGGGGATGCGGCGGCGCTGGTGGCCCATGTGGCGAGTTCTGTCAGTCAATTTCGGCCTGGCAAACGCCCAAGGGTAGACAGTGGGCGTTTTACCAAAAGGGAGCTTCGATGCTGTCGAGCAAACGCGATCCGGTTGTATCGTCTGTCTCAGCGGCTCAGCGCCCGGCGCCCGGACACAAAGTGGCTGACATCGTTGAAGCCTGGCGTCGAGGCATGCCCCGGCGTCACCAGCGAATCGATAAAGGCTTCGTCCTCGGTGCTGATCCGTACCGCCAACGCCTGGGTGTAACGGTCCCATTGCGCTTCGGTGCGCGGGCCGACAATCGCCGAGCTGACTGTCGCGTTGTTCAGTACCCAGGCGATGGCGAACTCGACAATGCCCACGCCACGGTCTTGGGTGTATTGCTGGATCTGCTGGGCGATGCGCAGGGACTCCACCCGCCACTCGGTTTCCAGGATCCGCTTGTCCCGGCGGCCAGCTCGGCTGTTACCATCCGGCGCGATATCGGGAGCGTACTGGCCGCTGAGCACGCCACGGGCCAGCGGGCTGTAGGGCACTACGCCGAGGCCGTAAGCCGCAGCGGCGGTGATTTGCTCGGTCTCGGCCTGGCGGTTGACAATGTTGTACAGCGGCTGACTGATCACCGGCCAGTCGACCCCGAGCCGTTCGGCGACGCGAATCACCTCGGCGATGCGCCAGCCACGATAGTTCGACAGGCCCCAGTGGCGGATCTTGCCCTGGCGTAGCAGGTCGCCGATGGCCGCTACCGTAACCTCCAGCGCCGTGTCGTGGTCCTCGCGGTGCAGGTAGTAGATATCCAGGTAATCGGTGCCAAGCCGGGTGAGGCTGGCGTCGATGGCATTGAAGATGTGCTTGCGGCTCAGGCCACCGCGGTTCGGTATTCCGTCTGTCGGGCCGATGCCGACCTTGGAGGCAATGATCCAGTCGTGCCGGTGGCGGGCCACTCCTTCACCGACGATTTCCTCCGAACGCCCGGCATTGTAGACATCCGCCGTGTCGATGAAATTGACCCCCTGATCCCAGGCTTTGTCGATGATACGCAGTGAAGTTTCAGTGTCGGTCTGTTCGCCGAACATCATACTGCCGAGGGTCAGTGTGGAAACCTTGAGGCCGGATTGGCCGAGGGTGCGATAATTCATGATTGACGTCCTTTTGTGGTGACGCAGAGGCTTCAATCAGATACCAGAAGCCCGATGTTGAGCAATCCCTCAAATAATTTGCCAGTATCTGACAAGGTAGCGGGAGAAATGGCAGCCAGGTATTCACTAAATCTGATATCGACGTCTGAGCGGGGCGGGTGGCAAAAAAACCAATCAATCGAGGTGAAAGAGGCAATGGACCGAATCGGTTCAAGGAAGACTTCGCCCCATAAGCCATAAACGGTCGCGCCATTATGATCTTTTGCGCTGCAAGAGTAAGGTGGATCGCCCAGTGAGTCCCGACCACCCTGGCGTTGCCGCACCTGTTCCGGTGGGCCGCAGGGGCGCCATAAGAACCGGAGAGTGCTCCCCATGAAAATCATCATCGCGCCTGATTCCTTCAAGGACAGCCTGAGCGCCGACGCGGTGGCCAAGGCCATTGCCGAGGGGCTGGTCGAGGTGTTGCCAGAAGCACAGTTGATACAGTGCCCGATGGCCGATGGTGGCGAAGGCACGGTGGCGTCGGTGCTGGCGGCCTGCGACGGCGAGTGGCGCGAGGCCACGGTTCAAGGACCATTGGGGAGGTCGGTACAGGCTCATTGGGGCTGGCTGGCTGCAAGCCAGACCGCGATTATCGAGATGGCCAAGGCCAGTGGCTTGCAATTGTTGCCGCCTGGCCAACGGGATGCCTGCATCAGCAGCACCTTTGGCACGGGCCAGTTGATTGGCGCGGCCCTTGATGCGGGAGCTCGACGAATCATCCTCGCCATCGGCGGCAGCGCCACCAACGATGCTGGCGCTGGCGCCTTGCAAGCGTTGGGCCTGGGCCTGTTCGACGCTCAGGGCCGAGAACTGGCACACGGTGGCCGAGCCTTGACGGACTTGCGGCGAATCGAACTGGCCGGGCTGGACCCGCGCCTGGCCGAGGTGCGTTTCGAAATCGCCGCCGATGTGAACAACCCCCTGTGTGGCGAGCAGGGTGCCTCGGTGATCTTCGGCCCACAGAAAGGCGCCACACCGGCTCAGGTCCGGGAACTGGATGCCGCGCTCGGCCATTTCGCCGACCTGTGCGCCGGGGTAATGCCCAAGGATGTGCGCGCTGAGCCCGGCAGCGGCGCGGCTGGGGGACTGGGGTTTGCGGCCAAGGCGTTCCTTGGCGCACGATTCCGGCCAGGCGTGGACGTGGTCGCGGAACTGGTGGGCCTGGCGCAAGCGATGCAGGGTGCCGATCTGGTGATCACCGGCGAAGGGCGTTTCGATGCGCAGACGCTGCGAGGCAAGACGCCCTTTGGCGTGGCGCGGATTGCCCGCCAATACGGAGTGCCGGTCATCGTCCTCGCCGGAACCCTGGGCGAGGGTTATGAACAGATGTACCAACACGGTGTCGATGCGGCATTTGCCCTGGCGTCCGGCCCGATGAGCCTGGAACAGGCCTGCGCGCAAGCCGCACCGTTGCTGTCGGCAAGGGCTCGCGACATCGCCCGGGTGTGGAAGCTGGCTGCTGGGCGATAAGTACCGCAACGCCATGTTTGTCGGTTGTCCAGGGCGCAGCCGGACCCGCTCGACCTGCGAAGCGACCGCCGTTGGGGAATACGCGGCAAGTCTCGTTGATGATTGCTCAGCCCTACTGATTCAGCGCAACCAGGCTCAATGAATCCATACACTGCACGCCCGCCGCCTCCATCTGCGCCATGGCTCGTTGCAAGGAGCCGTTCAGGTCGATGGCGCGGCAGGCGTCGGGGATCAGGATCGTGGTGAATCCCGCCGCACGGGCATCCAGGGCGGACCAGGCCACGCAGTAGTCCAGGGCCAGGCCGGTGAGGTACACCGTGTCGATAGCGCATTCCTTGAGATATCCCGCCAGGCCGGTCGGGGTCTTGCGATCGGCTTCGACAAACGCCGAGTAGCTGTCGATGCCAGGGTTGCTGCCCTTGCGCACTATCAGTCGAGCGTGGGGCAGGTACAGCTCGACATGCAGTTCGGCGCCATGGCTGCCTTGCAGACAGTGGTCGGGCCACAGCACCTGGGTGCCGTAGGCCAGTTGCACGGTATCGAAGGGCGCGCGTCCCGGATGACTGCTGGCGAACGAGGCGTGGCCGGCGGGGTGCCAGTCCTGGGTGATGATTACATTGCCAAAGCGGCTCGCCAGGCGATTGATCAGCGGCACGATTTCGTCGCCACCGGTAACGGCCAGTTGACCACCGGGGATAAAGTCGTTCTGCACGTCGATCACGATCAACGCGCAACGTGGGTCGTTCAAGGCTGGCAGGCTGGCGGTGGAGAGCATTCCTGGGTTCTCGGATGGGAGTTCAATGGGGTACCGTCAAGCAGACAAAGATAACTGTCTTTTTTGCGCCTCATATTCTTCACACCGGCTGCCGCTGAGTGATTTGATGGTCTGCAACTGCTCTGTTGAGTCCGTTCAACGCTTGCTGATACGGCTTGTCCTTGACCAGGTTGTAGGCGTGGTCGGCGCGGCCCTGATCGGGGGTGGTGCTGGTCACCCGTGGATCGCACTGGTTGGTTTGCGGGTTCCACACCTGTTGATCGGTGCATGTGGGCTTGGGCGGTTGCAGGGCGTCGTCGGAAGCGAGCGCCAGGCTGCCCGACAGCGCAGCCACCAGGCAACCGGCCGTGAGGAGGGGAGCGGTGAATGTGCGGTTACGAAGGTTCATGGATACTGCTCCGCTGTCGGCAACCTGGAGAGCGTCCGTGCGTCGGATTTGACTCCCAGAATTCGAAAGTTATTTCAGGCGGGTGCCCGGCAACATTCGTCGTAAGGTATCGTCGCCCAGAACATAGTGATGCACCAGGGCCATGATCGCGTGCAAGCCCGCCAGTATCACGATAATCCATGCCACTTGTTCGTGCAGGCCGGACAGTAGCGGGCGCAGCGAGCGGTCGAGGCTGACCAGTGTCGGGATATCCATCAGGCCAAAAAAACGGAAAGGCTCACCCTGGGCCCAGCGAAAGGCGAAACCCAGGCAGATCTGTGTCAGCAACAATCCATAAAGCGCCCAGTGGGCGAGTTTGGCCGGGCCATCCATGGCGCCGCGCTGCTGGGCGGGCAAGCGGCGCGCGGCGAACAGGCGCCAGGTGATCCGGGTGAGGACGATTAGCGCCAACAAGATGCCGCAGGAGATATGCAGCGACTGTAGGTCTTTGCGTAACGGTGTACCGCGCTCCAGTTGAGCCCAGATCTGCGAGCTGGCGAAGAGATAAATCACCAGCAGTGCGGTCAGCCAGTGCAGGCCGATGGTCAGGCGGTCATGGCGCCGGGTGGGCGAGTTGCCCAGGGGCAGGGAGACGGTGTACATGAGCAATCCTCGGTGGTGGTATCGATTGAACACGCGATATTCGGAGTTTATTCATTTGTTGCCGGATGGGTTAGCCTGATCGCTCCAGCCCTGAGCTTGGGAGCGATGAGTCGGGCGACAACGGCGAGAGGGTGGTTACAGACCCAGCTCCGACAGGCCCGGATGATCATCGGGGCGACGTCCCAAAGGCCAGTGGAATTTGCGCTCCTCAGCCTTGATCGGCAAGTCGTTGAGGCAGGCGAAACGACGGGCCATCAGGCCATTCTCGGCGAACTCCCAGTTTTCGTTGCCATAGGAGCGGAACCAATTGCCCGAGTCGTCATGCCATTCATAAGCGTAACGCACCGCAATACGGTTGTCGGTAAAGGCCCAGAGTTCCTTGATCAGCCGATAATCGAGTTCCTTGGCCCATTTGCGGGTCAGGAAAGCCTTGGCTTCCTCGCGGTTGTTGGCGAATTCGGTACGGTTACGCCAGCGGGTGTCCAGGGTATAGGCCAGGGAAACTCGTTCCGGGTCACGGGAGTTCCAGCCGTCTTCGGCGAGGCGAACTTTCTCAATTGCCGATTCTCGAGTGAAGGGTGGAAGTGGCGGGCGGACGTCTGCGTTTGATGACATTTCAATGTTTCCAATGAGGTTGAGTTCAGACTCGTTGTCGCACTGCGTTCAAGCGATACGCGTAGCGCTCCACAAGTCGCCATCCAGATCAAGCGATGATTCCCGGAGCATGACACCCTCAGAGCACCAGCAACGTGCTGGCCCGCGTTCGCCTGGCTTGTGCGCGAAAACATCAGGTAGATTTTGGTTTAGGGGATGCAGAGTAGAACGGTCGTTCTCCCTGATCAATCTTTGTTGTCGCCATACACTGGCAAGAAGAGTATCGCCGTCCCTGGCAACCGTGAAAGCATTGGTTCAAACTTTGAAGAAGCTGACTTTCTGCGTCAGGCTGTCAGCCAGTAGCGACAACTCACGGCTGGAGCGGGCCACCTGGTTGGAGCCGACTGAGGTTTCCATGGCCGCGTCGTGAATGCGATTGATGTTCTGGTTCACTTCCTGAGCCGCGACGCCTTGCTGGGTAGAGGCGCTGGCGATCTGCGCGTTCATGTCGTTGATCGCGCCGACTTCCTCCCGAATCCGGATCAGCGCGCCTTCGGCGAGACGGGTGTGTTCGACGGTTTGCTGGGCCATTTCGCGGCTATTGCGCATGATCTCGGCGGTCTTGCCGGCACCGGACTGCAACTGGGCAACCATTTCGCGGATTTCCCGGGTCGAATCCTGGGTACGGGTCGCCAGGGAGCGGACTTCATCGGCCACCACGGCAAAACCGCGCCCGGCTTCACCGGCTCGTGCCGCTTCGATAGCGGCGTTGAGGGCCAACAGGTTGGTCCGTTCGGCAATCGAGTTGATCACCGCCACCACATTCTCGATGGCCTGGCTGTCATGGGACACTTGACCCACGGAGTCAGCGGCCTGATCCAGCACCAAAGCCAGGCGCTGCATATCGCCAGCGGTGGTTTCGACCACCTGTTTGCCGCTTTCCACCGCTTGATCGGCGGCATTGCTGGCCAGCGCGGCTTTCTGCGCGTAGCCGGCGATTTCGTGAACCGTGACCGCCATTTGGTTGATCGCGCTGGCCATGCGCTGGGTTTCCCCGGTCTGCACGCGCATCTGCTCGTTGTTGTTGTCGGAGCTGGCCAGTAATTGGTTGGAGGAGCCCATCAGATCGTGGGCCACCGCGCGCACTTGGTGGATGGTTTCAGCCAGACGCTGGTTACTGGTCTTCAGCGCTCCCATGACACTGTTGGGATAGCGAGTCTCGATCTCGCCGTCGAGTTGACCGTTGGCCAGTTGGCGGATCGAGTCGGCAACCGCTTCCGGCTCCGCGCCGAGGGTCGACTTGAGGTTGCGGATGATCAGTAACGAGACCAACACGCTGAGCAGCACGGCGACGCTGGTGGTCAGTAGCATCAGGGTGGCGAAATGGCTGGCGGTGGTGCGCACTTGCGCCAGTAGTGTGCCGATCGAGGCCTCCTCCCAATCGATTAGCGCGTTGATGCGTTTCAGCCATTGCGTATAGGCCGGGGAAATGTCGGACAGCAGAAAAGCCTGGGCCTTGTCCATGTCGCCCTGCTTGCGCAGGTCGAGCAAGCGAGCGGTCAGGGCCAGGGTGGTGCGCTCGCTGTCCTTGATGTCATCGAGCAGGCGCCGTTCGGCGTCGGAGGCACCCATGTGGGAAAAGATCGCGTCCATCGGCTGGGCCGAGGCTTGGTAATCGGCGTTCAGCCGTTCGATAGCGCGCAGATGGGTTTCCAGGCCGGCGCCATCGCGGACCAGCACCGCATCGCGAATGGCAATGGCGCGGTCATGCACACTGCCGCGGAAGTTGATGGCGTAACGTTGCTTGACCGCACTGTCGTCACTGACGTTGGTCAGGGTCGAGTCGATCAAGCCCACGCGATTGACCCCAATCAGAGTCACCAGAATCAACAGCGAAAGTACCAGCCCAAATCCCAATCCAAGGCGTTTGGCGATTGTCAACGAGCGGGGCATTCAGATTTCCTTAGCGAAAGAAACAAAATTGATGTCAGTAGGCCATTAGATAGGCCAAGTTTTGCTGTGTTACAAGGGAGGGCCTGAATTTGTTTTGGCCTATCGGACCGATGGCGAAAGGAGCCGAAAGCGTGACAGCAGTGCCCGGTTGCAAGACACACGCAAAAAGCGATGCATGGTGTAAGCTCTCGGGTTCTTCGCATTCGACCCTTAGCGAGCCTTATGCCGTCGCTCTTCAAACGCTCCTTGCTGCCCAAACTGCGCGGTTTTCCCCTGGCTGCCGATGCGTTGACCATCCTGTCGGGCGCCGCCGAATTCCGGCGCTGCCTGTTAGAGAAGATCGCCGGAGCACGGCGACGCATCACCCTGGTGGCGTTGTACTTGCAGGAGGACGAGGCGGGGCAGGAGATTCTCGATGCGCTGCATGCGGCCAAGGCAGCCCATCCGGCGCTGGAGATCGTCGTCGTGGTCGACTGGCTGCGGGCCCAGCGGGGCCTGATCGGTGCCGGCAAGCAGCCGGGCAACAGCGCCTGGTATCAGGCGCAAACCCGTAACCACAGCACCGAAGTGCCGATCTACGGCGTGCCGGTGCAGACTCGTGAGTTGTTCGGCGTGCTGCACCTCAAGGGGTTTGTGATCGATGATTGCGTGATCTACAGCGGCGCCAGCCTGAACAACGTCTACTTGCACAAGTTCGACAAGTACCGCTTCGATCGCTATCACCTGTTGCACAATCGCGTCTTGGCCGACTCCATGCAGAGTCTGGTGCGTGAAGAGTTGCTGGCCTCCCATGCGGTCTGCCGCTTGGACTTGCCGACCTTGCCGAGCACCCGCAGCCTGCGTGGCAATATCGGCGATTTGCGCGCCCGGCTGAAAAAGGCCCAATACGATACCCATGCCGGTGTCGCGCCGAGCTTCAGTCTTTCGGTCAGCCCACTGCTGGGCCTGGGGAAAAACAATCCGCTGAACCGGGTGATCTGCGAACTGATCGCCACCAGTCAGCAGCAACTGACTCTCTGTACACCGTACTTCAACCTGCCGCTGGCGGTGGTACGGGAAATCAACCGGGCTCTGGAGCGCGGGGTGAAGATCGACATCATCGTCGGCGACAAGATCGCCAACGATTTCTACATTCCACCGAGCCAGCCGTTCAGGGTCATCGCGGCATTGCCGTACCTGTATGAGATCAGCCTGCGACGCTTTGCCAAACGTCATCAGGCGGCCATCGACAGCGGTCTGTTGAACTTGCATCTGTGGTGCGATGGCGAGAATACCTACCACCTCAAGGGTATGTGGATCGACCAGCGTTATACCTTGCTGACCGGTAACAACCTCAATCCTCGGGCATTCCGCCTGGACTTGGAAAACGCCTTGCTGATCGACGACCCGCGCAGCGAATTACTGGCGCCACGGGCTCGGGAACTGGCGTTGATTTTCGAGAACGCGCGTCGCATCGACAGCTTCAAGGAGCTGGATACTCTGGCGCAATATCCGGAGGCGGTGAGCAAGTTCCTGCGGCGGGTCAGTCGGGTGAAGATCGAAAGATTGTTGTATCGGATGCTCTGATTGCCTGATGGGTGGCACATTGTCAACTCGTATCAAAAGGGCTAAGTGTTATTATTAAATAATATAAATACCTGTTATTTTTGACAGTAGATGATTGTCGCGCATGTATGTAGTTTCAGTCCTATGGCTGTCTCTCCAGTACTTTTCGATTCCGAGAGAGCCTAATGATAGAGGCTCAGTGCCCTTGGAGAGTTGCGATGCGTGCCGGTATTTTTTATCTACTTGTAACATTGATATTATTCCAAGGCTGCTCTTTCTCTCGGGAGGGGTCGTTGTCGGATTCCTCCACGGATGAGCTGCCAACGACAGCTTCCGAAAATAATCCCGACGCAGCCAGGGCAGCCGGCACTTATGCAGACCCGAAGCACTGGAGCGAGGCCACCTTTATAGGGGCGATACATAAGGGCAATGATGGTTTTTATGAGGCAAGATTCAACGGTGGCGCATGCCCGACCTGTTACTACCCGCCCGCTGGAGCCGATAATGCCTGGTGGTTCTTTCGCGGTGTGAATTCGGGCTTGTATTCGAACCCGAAGTCCTGGAGCGAAATCACCTATGTGGGCGCTATACATCGAAGCGGGGATGGTTTTTATGAGGCTCGATTCAACGGTCGAGCCTGTTCTACCTGTTACTACCCGCCCGCTGGAGCCGATAATGCCTGGTGGTTCTTTCGCGGTGTGAATTCGGGTTTGTATTCGAATCCGAAGTCCTGGAGTGAAACTACCTATGTAGGAGCGATACATCGGGGAAATACCGGTTTCTATGAGGCCAGGTTCAACGGTAGTGCATGCTCGACCTGTTACTATCCACCTGCTGGCGCCGATAATGCCTGGTGGCTTTTTCGTGGGGCACATGCCGGGACTTTTAATGATCCGAAATCCTGGAGCGAGTTCTCTTATGTCGGCGCAATACATGGGCTCGGTCATACAAAGCGCTTTGTTTCAAAATTCAATGGTGCTGCACAAGCCACACATTATTACCCAACCAACACGCGGGAGAATGCCTGGTGGCATACCGCCGCCAGCGGATGTTGGACAGGGAGGAGTCCGGTAACCTCGCTGAGCGACCTGGCAATGGCCGATACCAGCCAACAGGCCAAGCTGCCTGAGGGGCGTTTTCCGGACATTCAATCATTGCTCTCGAAATCGCCGACCGGGCAGCTCTCGTCGTTACTCAAGGGCGTTCGCCCTTCCATGTTGGAACTCAGGAACATCTATGAAGATTATCAGGTAAGCAGCGCGAATTTGATAAAGGATAATGGCGATTTTGGGGCTCTGATTGTTGCCCTTCGCGCCGACGGTAGTTTTGTTGCATTTCTCGATACTCCGGAAAACCGTGGAACTATCATTGGTAGCGCCAACGGAGCACAAACCTGGATCAAGGAAGAAAAATATGATTATCTTACCCCGGACACCGTTGAGTCCGATGCGCAGTTCGAGGATTTGTCCTTTGTCGCGGATAACTCGGTAAACAGCCTGCTGGTTGATCATGATTGTAATGGCCGGATCATTGTCGATGTATTGGCCGGGTTCTCGAAGTCTGCCGCTGATCGGGTGGGAGACGCTACCGCTTTTGCACTTGCGCAAATCGAAAGTGCAAACTTGGGACTGCGAAATTCAAGAGCCGATACGGTGCGTCTCAGGTTAGTGGGCACCCAGATTGTCAACGAGGATTATCCGGTCACTGAGACAACTCTTAGCTTGGTCACGAGTATTTTCAAGAATGGTATTCTTGAGTCCGGGGCTGATATGGTTGCCGGGTATTTTAATATGCCTACAGGTGATGCGGCGGGGGGCATTGCTTATGCGCCTGGCCGTTATAGTATTCAGAGAACTGCCCAGCCTGCCGCATTTCGGCATGAAATCGGGCATAATGTCGGCGGCGGGCACTGCAATACGGGTGGCACTGATAATTATAAGTTTGGATTCAGTAATGGCACATCGGCAACTTTTCTATGTGGAAATAATGTTAATTATTATTCGACGCCTTTTGTTCTGGATGGTAGCGGTCGTCCACTAGGCAATGCAAAAACCGCGGATATGACTAGGTTGTGGGGTGAAAGAGCTGCGGCGATGTCTGCCTATGCTAAGTCCATCACCGCTCCTGTTGGCGTATACCCCTGATCCTGGAGCACTGTTGGAAAGCCCAGTCACCGATATCGGTGATTGGGCGTGTTCCTGTTTACTCAGTTCAGACCCAACTTGCCGCGCAGGGTCGACAGGTCTTCGGCCAGGGTGTTGACCGGGCCGACCAACGCCTTGCGGTCGGCGTCCTTGACCTTGTCATAGGTCTGGAAACCACCGTCCTCGGTTTTGTACTTGGCCAGGATCTTGTTCACTGCGGCAAAGTTCTTGTCGACTTTGGCGGCGAAGGCCTTGTCCTGCTGCTCGATCTGCGGGCGGAACAGTTCGACGATTTTCTTCGCACCGTCGATGTTGCCTTGAAAGTCATAGAGGTCGGTGTGACTGTAGCGGTCTTCTTCACCGGAAATCTTGGTCGCGGCCACTTCTTCGAGCAAGGTGGCGGCGCCGCCCACGACTTTCTCGGGCGGGAAGGTCAGGTCGGCAACACGGGCCTGTAGCTCTTTGACGTTGGCGTTCAAGCCATCGGCCAGTTCGCCCAGGCTATCGGTGGTCTTCTCGGAGAACAGGCTGTATTCGATGCGGTGAAAACCGGTGAAGTCCTTGGCCTTGACGCCTTGCTCATGATCATCGACACGGGAGTCGATAGCCGCGTCGAGATCACTGAACAGCTCAGCGATCGGCTCGATCGACTCGTAGTGAACACGGGTCGGCGCGTAGAGTTTCTGCGCGGTGGCCAGGTCGCCTTTCTTCACGGCATCGGTGAACTGCTGGGTTTTGTTGGCCAGCTCGTCGAGCTGTTCTGTGACGTAGATCTTGTAGTCCGAGAGCGGCCCCACCAGGTCCAAGGGCGCAGTGGCCGCGAAAGCCGAGAGCGGAGCGTGAACCAGGCCGAGAGCCAACAACCAAGCAAGAGGCGACTTTTTCATGGGACGTTTCCGGGTGAGTTAAGGATTAAGCTGTTTTTTTGCTGATGTTGCCGAAAGTAGCGAGCGACCGATGAAGTCCTGATCGTTCGCGACCCCCGGCAAGGTGAAGAAATAACCGCCACCGATCGGCTTGAGATATTCCTCCAGGGGCTCGCCGTTGAGCCGTGTCTGGACCGCGATAAAACCTTGCTCCAGGTTGGCCTGATAGCAGATGAACAGCAGGCCCATCTCCAGTTGACCGTTCTTGCTCACGCCGTTGGAGTAGTTGAACGGGCGGCGCAGGATCAGATTGTGCTGGGTCTCGGCGGTACGCGGGTTGGCCAGGCGGATGTGGGCATCGAGCTTGGTCAGCTTGCCTTCAGGGTCCTTGGTGTAGTCCGGTACCTGGGTTTCCTTCTGGCCGTCCATCGGTGCGCCCGAGCTCTTGATGCGGCCAATGATGCTCTCTTGCTCTTGCAGGGGAGTGCGGTCCCAGCGCTCCACGAGGTTGCGGATGATGCGTACTGCCTGGTAGCTGCCATGGCTGGCCCAGGCGGGCTCGTCGCTGCCGGGCTGGATCCAGACGACACGGTCCATGACGGTGTTGTCGTTGGAGTCCGGGTTGGCCGAGCCGTCACGGAAACCGAGAAAATTGCGCGCGCTCTGAGCCGGCTCGCCGGGCTGGGTCGGGGCCTGGGGCGGTACCGTACCTTCCTGCTTCCAGCGCACCAGCAACAGGTCCGGGGTGTTCTTGACGATATCGCGCAGGGCGTGGATGTTGGTGTCCGGCGTGTTCGCGCAGAATTGGATACTCAGATCACCGTGGCACAGGTCAGGTTGCAGGGCATCGTTGGGGAAACCGATCATCCGGCTCAAGCGCTTGGGCTTGGCGGCCTCCAGGCCGAAACGCTCATCGAACAACGAGTCGCCGACAGAGACGGTAATGGTCAGGTTGTCCGGAGTGACGACCGGGCCGAGAATCCCTGAGTCCACGGGTGGCAGCTTCGGGTCGAGCTGCTTTACCGCGCCACCGCTCATCAGGAAGGCGATGCGTTGGTTGAGGGTGCGGAACAGCCGCTCAAGGTCTGCGCGGTCGCTGGCGAGGACGTCGAAGGCGACGATCATCCCGGCTGCCGGACGCGGCGTGACGATGCCGGTCTGGTGCCGACCGTGGAAATCGTGGCGGTCCTGGGTCTTATCGCTACTCGGCGCCTGGGTCACTTGGGCTTGTGTCAACCGGGTCTGTGCGGCAGCGGCCAGGGCCGGGCAGCTCAGGGCGCTGCCAGCGATTGCCGCGCCGGCTACGCCCATGCCCAGTAGGACACGACGGCGGTCGGCGGAAAACTCGTTGTTGCGGGGTGGTAAATCGCTCATGTTCGGGTCGTCTGCTCAATTACAGGCCAGAGAGGCCAAGGGCGGGATCGATTCCTTCGAGTGCATCGGCCACGACCTTGGCCTTGTCGGCGATCTGCTGGCGCTGCTCGGCGCCGACGGTGTCATAGGTCACGTAGCCACTGGCAATCTTCAGGCCGTTGAATTCGGCTTCGAGGGCAACGGTGGCCTCGTCGAGCTTGGGTAGCAGATCGGCGGCCGATTTCACCAGTAATGGCCGCAGGAGGTCGATGACCTTGCGCGTGGTTTGCAGGTTGGCGGCGAAACCGTCGAGGTCGACATGGCTGTAGCGTTCTTCCTCACCGCTGATGCCACGGCGGTCGGCGATGCTGCGTATGTTCCGGGCTACCAGACTGATCAGTTGCTCGGGTGGCAGCGACTGGCCCAGCAGCTGTTGCTTGAGGTGGGTCACATCGGCTTGCAGGCGCAGGGCAATCGGCAGCAGGTCGGCGAGGTGGCGTTGTTGAAACAGCCCGTATTCAAGGCGATGAAAGCCATCGAAGCCAGGATCCTGTTCGCGTTGTTCGTAGTAGTCGGCGCGGGCGTTGATAGCGTTGTCCAGCTCGGAAAAACGTTGGGCGGCAGGTGCCAGACGTTGATAGGCGGCGCGGGCCGGCGCATAGAGTGCCTGGGCCTGGATCAGGTCGCCGGCGGCGATAGCTTGCTGTAGCGCGTCGACCGCCTGGATCAGGGCACTGCCTTGGGTGCTCAGATAGACGCGAAATTCCGACAGCGGGCCGATAAAGGCGGTCATCGGCGGGCGCGCCTGGGCAGCTGCTGTCGAGGCGGCGGTCGAGGTCACGTGCAGCGTGCCACGTGGATTGCTCAGCAGTCCGCAGGTAATCATATAGTCGCCTGGAGCGAGGTTGGCCCTGATCACCTGGCTCAGGCCGGGAGCGATGTTCTCGCGCTCTTCGACCACCAGCACGCCGTCGAGGATTTCCCATTCCACCGCGCGATCCGACTTGTTGAGAATCCGGAAGCGGTTCAACCCTGCCGGAACAGTCAGTGCGTTGGGCTCGCAACCGTGGGACAGGATGCTGACGCTGATTTCGTGGTGCTGGCCCTGGCGTTTGCTCGCCGCCAGTTGCGAGGCGTAATAGAACAGTCCGCCGGCTGCGATCATCACGATCACCGAGCCGGCTACTGCCCAGCGCAAGGCTCGGGGCAGCTTGCCAGTTGCAGGGTTGGACATGGGTAACCTTACTGATTGGGAACGGAAGAAGAGTGCTTGGGGGGTGGTGATGCAGCCGGGATGAAAAACATCACCAGCGCGATCACCAGATACAGCAAGTAGGCGCTCACGACACTGACGGTCGGGGCGTCCTGGTAACCCAACATGCCGGCCAGGACCGAACCGGTCGGGCCATCCATCGGTAGCGTGGCACTGATATCGAAAACCACGCCCTGCAGGTGATTCCACAAGCCGGCTTCATGCAGCGCCTGTACCGCATTGGCGAGGATACCGGCGGCGACCACCAGAATGAACAAGCCAGTCCAGCGGAAGAACAGGCCCAGGTTCAGACGCATGCTGCCGGTGTAGATGGCCAAGCCGATGAAAATCGCCAGGCTCAGGCCGAGTAGGGCGCCGATTGGGGCGCTCGGGCCTTCGCTCTGTTGGAACACCGCCAGTAGGAAGAACACGGTTTCCAGGCCTTCCCTGGCCACGGCGAAAAACACCATGGCAATCAATGCCCAGACCTGATGCTTGGAGCCAGCCAGGGCGTGGTCGAGGGAAATATGCAGGGAGTGTTTGATGGAGCGTGCGACTTTGCGCATCCAAAACACCATCGAGCTGAGGATGCCGACGGCGACCAGGCCGACGATACCTTCGAAGAGTTCCTGTTGCTTTTGCGGGAATTCGGCGCTCATCAGCTCCAGGCCGCCTCCGACCAGGAGGGCGAGGGCAGCCGCGAGGAAAACGCCGACCCACACGGCGGGCATCCACTGGCCCCGGCCGGTCTGCTTGAGGTAGCTGGCAATGATGCCAACAATAAGCGCGGCTTCGATGCCTTCGCGCAACATGATCAGAAAGGGAACCAGCATGCGGTTATCATGTCCGTTACAAAATGAATGGTAATTTGTAACATAATGATACTCATTGCTAAACCGCTTTCATTGACAATAGCTGAACCTTGGCTGAACGGTCGGGGAAGGTATGCTGCCTGCGCTGATGGTTACCACGAGCTAGCCGAGTGCAAACTCCACGGCCGCCATGGCGTGTAACTCGGTCGTGTCGAACAGCGGCAGGTCGCTGTGCTCGGGCTTGATCAGCAGGCTGATTTCCGTGCAGCCGAGAATCACTGCCTGGGCGCCGCGGGCGGCTAATCCGTCAATCAGTCGCCGGTAAGCCTGGCGCGAGTGCTCGCTGATGATACCGACGCAGAGTTCCTCATAGATGATCCGGTGCACGGCCTGGCGCTCGTCGGGCTCGGGCACCAGTACCTCCAGGCCCAGGGCGGCCAGCCGCTGCTTGAAAAAGTGCTGCTCCATCGTGAACGCGGTGCCGAGCAGCCCCACGGTGCGTGCTCCGGCGTCGAGGGCAGCTTGTCCGACCGGCTCGGCGATATGCAGGAGGGGTATGTCCACTGCTGCCTGGATTTGCTCTGCGACCCGATGCATGGTGTTGGTGCAGAGTACGACGCATTCGGCGCCACCCGCCTGCAGGCGCTGCGCGGCGTTCTCCAGGATCAACCCAGCTTCGTCCCAGCGTCCCGCGTGCTGGGCTTGTTCGACAGGTCCGAAGTCGACGCTGTACATGAGCAACGACGCCGAGCGCAACGGGCCTAGCCGCGAGCGAACCCGCTGGTTGATGATCCGGTAATACTCGGCGCTGGACTCCCAGCTCATGCCGCCGATAAGGCCGATGGTACGCATGTGGTGCTCCTGTCGATACTGTGGGTGCTGTTCATGAGTTAGTTGTACGCTTGCGGATACGATCTGCCATGATCGTAACTTCGATTCAGGTTCACCCGAGGAGCGGCTCAATGGACGACATACGGCAACTGGGGGAAATGCTTCGGCACTACGCCGAGAGCGAAGCACATAAGCGACAACTGTTCGACAGTCAGTCGGCCCACTGGACCGCGCGGATTGGCGAGTTGTTCGATCATATCGAACACTGGCTGGAGCCGGTCAAGGCGCCGCATCTGCTGGAAGTACGACGCGAAGAGTATGTGGCCTTCGGTGCTGGCGTCGCGGTGGAAACCTCGACCTTCAAGACGCAGAAACTGAGCATTCATATCGTCGGCAAGGCGGTGGAGTTCGTCCCCGAAGTGATGGGGGCCGGTGGCGCGATTTCCCTGGCGGTGGTGGGCTTGACCGCGGCGCGTTATGGCAGCGTTTCACTGGTGGGTGTGCCGGGTACAGGGGACTGGCAGTGGCGCAAGACCAATGGTCTGAAAGACCCGGACATCTTCGCGTTCGATGCCAATTTCCTTGCCGCGCAGTTGCAGAGCCTGATTCCTCGCGAACGCGCTTGAGCGAGCTCGGAAGTGGGCAACGGCGCTTTGCTCCCGTTCCTACACTAAAAAGCTGTTTTTCAGGTTTGCCACGCCAGGGATCGTATGACACTTTGTGCGTCCCTTGAGGTCGCCAAACACTGTTGTGTTTAATTTCGGCCTCTTCAAAAAACGTCTGGAAGGATTTCGTTCATGGCTCAAGTCACCCTCAAAGGCAATCCGGTTCAAGTCACAGGTCAACTGCCATCAGCCGGCTCCAAGGCACCTGCCTTTTCGCTGGTAAACGCCGGTCTGGCCGACGTTACCCTGAGCAGCTTTGCCGGCAAGCGCAAAGTGCTGAACATTTTCCCAAGCGTCGATACACCGACCTGCGCCACCTCCGTGCGCAAATTCAACGCTCAGGCCAGCGACCTGGCCAACACCGTGGTGTTGTGCATCTCGGCTGACTTGCCGTTCGCCCAGGCGCGTTTCTGCGGTGCCGAAGGCCTGGAAAATGTCCAAAGCCTGTCGACCCTGCGTGGTCGTGAGTTTATCGAGAACTATGGCGTGGCCATCGCTGACGGCCCACTGAGCGGCCTGGCCGCCCGTGCGGTCGTGGTGCTGGACGAAAACGACAATGTCCTACACAGCGAGCTGGTCAAGGAAATCGCCGACGAGCCCAATTACCAAGCGGCCCTTGCCGTGCTTAAGTAAAGGTTGCGGTGGTGCCCGACGGCCTGGCTCTGCCCAGGCCGTTTTTCGTGGCCAAGCGTGCTGCGAAAAATCGTTGAACGTGCTTCAGTGGCGCTCTGGTGTGACAAATTGTGTTTGCCGGTAGGTCGTAAGATCGTATCGTGGTTAACTTCGATCTTTTCATCTCTTCATTCAGGAGGATTCAGGTCATGGCACAAGTGACGCGCAGGGGCGTAGTGGTTCAGATCAACGGTGAGTTGCCGCGTCCAGGGACCCGGGCACCGGCGTTTTCCCTGGTGAACCAGGACCTGGACGATATTTCCCTGGAGGATTTTGCCGGTCAGCGCAAAGTGCTGAATATCTTCCCGAGCATCGATACGCCAACCTGTGCCAAGTCGGTCCGGACTTTCAATGCCAGGGCCAATGAGTTGACCAATACCGTGGTGTTGTGCATTTCCGCCGACCTGCCGTTCGCGCAGGCGCGCTTCTGCGGGGCGGAAGGGCTGGGCGAAGTATTCAATTTGTCGACCCTGCGCGGTGGCGAATTCATGATCAATTATGGCGTGGCCATCGCCGATGGCCCGCTTGCCGGCCTGACAGCCCGTGCGGTGCTGGTCCTCAATGAGCAAGACCAGGTGCTGCACAGCGAACTGGTCGCCGATATCGGTCAAGAGCCCGATTATGCCGCGGCGCTCGAGGTGCTGCGTTAAGCGCTTTTACAATTATTGACGGCCTGCCTCTGTCCAGGCCGTTTTTATTTGTGCTTCAGTGCCTTAGTCGAAGGCTGAAGAACGTCAGGCGAAGGTAAATTGCCGGTAAAGGCGCTTTGCTTGAAACCTCCGAGTGCTTATCTTTCAGCCTCCTAAGGAAGAAGCGCTCGCACAATGGTTGATCACTCCATGCAATCCTCTGCTCCTCGCAATTCCCGTCGCTGGCTATTCGGCCTGCTGACCCTGCTGATCATCGCGGCGCTGTGCTGGCATTTCTGGCCCGCCGGGGACCATAAGGCCGAACGCCAACCTGTTGGGCGTACCGGCAAGAGCGGCATGATGCGCCCCGGTTTCGGTGCTTCGGCGGGGCCGGTACCGGTGCGCGTAGCGCCGGTCACCGTTGGCGATTTCCCACTTTACTACAAGGCACTGGGCACGGTGACCGCGCTCAACACGGTCAATGTGCGCTCGCAGGTAGCGGGGCAACTGGTCAAGATTTATTTCCAGGAAGGACAAATGGTCAAGGCCGGCGATGTGCTGGCCGAGATCGACCCGCGCAACTACCAAAGTGCCTTGCTGCAGGCCCAGGGCACCTTGTTGCAGAGCCAGGCGCAACTGAAAAATGCCCAGGTCGACCTGCAACGCTATCGCGGGTTGTATGCCGAGGACAGTATCGCCAAGCAGACCCTGGATACCGCCGAAGCCACGGTGCTGCAGTACCAGGGCATGGTCAAGAACAACCAGGGGGCGGTCGATGCCGCCAAGTTGAACCTGGAGTTCACCAAGGTCCGCGCACCGATTGCCGGGCGCCTGGGCCTGCGCCAACTGGATGTCGGCAACCTGCTGGCGGCGAACGATAGTCAAGCGCTGGCGGTGATCACCCAGACCCAACCGATCAGCGTGGCGTTCACCTTGCCGGAAAATAACCTGGCCGTCGTCTTGCCGCGTTTTCGCAGCGGCGCGCACCTGCCTGCCGAGGCCTGGGATCGCAGTGACGTGAAGCTGCAAGCTACCGGGGTGTTGCAGAGCCTGGACAATCAGATCGATATCACCACTGGCACCCTAAAGTTCAAGGCGCTCTACGAGAACAAGGAACAGACCCTGTTTCCCAACCAGTTCGTCAATGTGCGCCTGCTTGCCGATACCCTGAAGAACGTAGTGCTGGCACCGAGCGCGGCGATCCAGTTCGGCAACGACGGCACCTTTGTCTACGCCATGGACGGTGACAAGAAGGTCAAGATCCGCCCACTGAAAGTCGGCGCCAGCGACGGCAACGTCACGGTGATCACCGAAGGGCTCGGCGCCGGCGACCGCGTCGTGCTCGAAGGTACCGACCGTCTCAAGGACGGCGGCGAGGTGGAAGTGGTCAACGACAGCCAGGACGTGCCGAGCACGCCGACCGAACACCTGCACGGCGCGAAATCGCAGAGCGACGACGCTTCGGCGGATATTAAGGCGAAAAAGGTCGGCGCATGAATCTCTCGCGGCTGTTTATCCTTCGCCCGGTAGCGACCACCCTGAGCATGTTGGCGATTGTCCTGGCCGGAGTGATCGCCTACCGGCTGCTGCCGGTCTCGGCGCTGCCGCAGGTCGACTACCCGACGATTCGCGTTATGACCCTGTACCCAGGCGCCAGCCCGGATGTGATGACCAGTGCGGTGACCGCGCCGCTGGAACGTCAGTTCGGGCAGATGCCGGGGTTGATCCAGATGGCGTCCACCAGTTCCGGTGGTGCGTCCGTGCTGACCCTGCGCTTCAACCTGGACATCAACATGGATGTCGCCGAGCAGCAGGTCCAGGCGGCGATCAATGCCGCGACTAACCTGCTGCCCAAGGACCTGCCGGCACCGCCGGTGTACAACAAGGTCAACCCGGCGGACACCCCGGTGCTGACCCTGGCGATCACCTCCAAGACCATGCTGCTGCCCAAGCTCAATGACTTGGTCGACACTCGCATGGCGCAGAAGATCGCCCAGATCAGTGGTGTCGGCATGGTCAGCATTGCCGGCGGCCAGCGCCAGGCGGTACGGATCAAGGTCAACCCCGAGGCTCTGGCGGCCAACGGCCTGAACCTGTCCGATGTGCGCACCTTGATCGGCGCCTCCAACGTCAACCAGCCCAAGGGCAACTTCGACGGCCCCACCCGGGTGTCGATGCTCGATGCCAACGACCAGTTGCGCTCGCCCAAGGAATACGCCGAGTTGATCCTCGCCTACAAGGATGGCGCACCGTTGCGCCTGAAGGATGTGGCGCAGATCGTCGATGGTGCCGAAAACGAACGCCTGGCGGCCTGGGCCAACGAAAACCAGGCGGTGCTGGTCAATATCCAGCGCCAGCCGGGAGCCAACGTGATCGAAGTGGTCGACCGGATCAAGGCGTTGTTGCCGAGCATCACCGACAACCTGCCGGCCGGTATCGATGTCACTGTACTCACCGACCGCACCCAGACCATTCGCGCCTCGGTCACCGATGTACAGCACGAGCTGCTGATCGCCATTGCTCTGGTGGTGATGGTGACGTTCCTGTTTCTACGCCGGGCCAGTGCCACCATCATTCCCTCGGTGGCCGTGCCGCTGTCGTTGGTCGGAACTTTTGGCGTGATGTACCTGGCGGGCTTTTCGGTCAACAACCTGACCCTGATGGCCCTGACCATTGCCACCGGCTTTGTGGTCGACGATGCGATTGTGATGTTGGAGAACATCTCGCGCTTTATCGAGGAGGGCGATAGCCCGATGCAGGCGGCACTCAAAGGCGCCAGGCAGATCGGTTTCACCCTGGTGTCATTGACGCTGTCGCTGATCGCGGTGCTGATTCCGCTGCTGTTCATGGCCGATGTGGTGGGGCGCTTGTTTCGCGAATTCGCCATCACCTTGGCAGTGGCGATCCTGATTTCCCTGGTGGTGTCCCTGACCCTGACCCCGATGATGTGCGCACGCCTGCTCAAGCGTGAGCCCAAGGAAGCAGAGCAGGGGCGTTTCTACCGTGCGAGCGGGGCCTGGATCGACTGGTTGATCGCGTCCTACGGGCGCAAGTTGCAATGGGTACTCAAGCACCAACCGCTGACCCTGCTGGTTGCCGTCGGCACACTCGCCCTGACGGTACTCCTCTACCTGGCGGTGCCCAAGGGCTTTTTCCCGGTGCAGGACACTGGGGTGATCCAGGGCATTTCCGAGGCGCCGCAGTCGGTGTCGTTCGCGGCCATGAGCCAACGCCAGCAGGCGTTAGCCAAGGTGATCCTCAACGATCCGGCGGTACAAAGCCTGTCGTCCTATATCGGCGTCGACGGCGACAACGCCACCCTCAATAGCGGGCGCCTGCTGATCAACCTCAAGCCCCATCGCGAGCGCGACCTGAGTGCCGCGCAGGTGATCGCCCGCTTGCAGCCCGAGTTGGACAAGCAGGTGGGGATTCGCCTGTACATGCAGCCGGTGCAGGATCTGACCATCGAGGACCGGGTCAGCCGCACCCAGTACCAATTCAGCATGTCCTCGCCGGATGCCGACCTGTTGGCCGAATGGAGCCACAGGCTGGTCGAGGCTCTGGCCCAGCGCCCGGAACTGACCGATGTCGCCAGCGATTTGCAGGACAAAGGCCTGCAAGTGTACCTGACGATCGACCGGGACGCCGCGTCGCGGCTCGGGGTGTCGGTCGCCAATATCACCGATGCGTTGTACGACAGCTTTGGCCAACGGCAGATTTCCACCATCTACACCCAGGCCAGTCAGTATCGCGTGGTGCTCCAGGCGCAGTCGGGAGAGAAGATCGGTCCGGCGGCTCTGGATCAGATCCATGTGAAGACCAGCGACGGCGGCCAGGTACGTCTGTCGAGCCTGGCTCGCGTCGAGGAGCGCCAGGCGCAATTGGCGATTACCCATATTGGCCAGTTCCCGGCGGTGATGATGTCGTTCAACCTGGCACCGGGCATCGCCCTGGGCAAGGGCGTCGAAATCATCGACCAGGTGAAGCAGGACATCGGTATGCCGGTGGGCGTGCAGACCCAGTTTCAGGGCGCCGCCGAAGCTTTCCAGGCGTCGCTTTCGAGCACCTTGCTACTGATCCTGGCAGCAGTAGTGACTATGTATATCGTGCTCGGCGTGCTCTACGAGAGCTACATCCATCCGATCACCATCCTCTCGACCTTGCCATCGGCGGCGGTCGGCGCCTTGCTGGCGCTGATCCTGACGGGCAATGACCTGGGCATGATCGCCATCATCGGGATCATATTGCTGATCGGCATCGTCAAGAAAAACGCGATCATGATGATCGACTTCGCCCTCGACGCCGAGCGCAACCAAGGCATGCTGCCCGAGCAGGCGATTTACCAGGCGGCGCTGTTGCGCTTCCGGCCTATCCTGATGACCACTCTGGCGGCGTTGTTCGGTGCCGTGCCACTGATGCTGGCGACCGGCTCCGGCGCTGAGCTGCGCCAACCCTTGGGCCTGGTGATGGTCGGCGGGCTGTTGGTCAGCCAAGTGCTGACGCTGTTCACCACGCCGGTGATCTACCTGTTCTTCGACCGTCTCGGACAGCGTTGGGGCCGCCATCCGAGTCGCCTGGAACAGGCGGATACATGAACCTTTCCGGCCCCTTTATCCGCCGGCCGGTGGCGACCCTGCTGCTGAGCCTGGCCATTGTCCTGCTCGGCGGCGTCAGCTTCGGTCTGTTGCCCGTGTCGCCATTGCCGCAGATGGATTTCCCGGTGATCGTGGTCCAGGCCAGTCTGCCCGGAGCGAGTCCGGAAGTCATGGCTTCGACCGTCGCCACGCCGCTGGAGCGCTCGTTCGGCGTGATCCCCGGCGTCAACACCATGAGCAGCCGGTCCAGTCAGGGCTCGACCCGGGTGATCCTGCAATTCGATCTCGACCGTGATATCAACGGCGCGGCGCGGGAGGTCCAAGCGGCCATCAACGCCTCGCGCAACCTGCTGCCCAGCGGTATGCGCAGCATGCCGACCTACAAGAAGGTCAATCCATCCCAAGCGCCGATCATGGTGCTATCGCTGACCTCCGATGTGTTGCAGAAGGGTCAGCTTTACGACCTGGCCTCGACCATCCTGTCCCAGAGCCTGTCTCAGGTGCCAGGGGTGGGGGAGGTGCAGATTGGCGGCAGCTCGCTGCCGGCGGTGCGCATCGAGCTCGAACCTCAGGCCCTGAACCAGTATGGCGTGGCCCTGGACGAAGTGCGGAACGCCATCGCCAACGCCAACGTGCGCCGACCCAAGGGTTCGCTGGAGGACGCCCAGCGTAACTGGCAGATACAGGCCAACGACCAGTTGGAGAAGGCCAAGGACTACGAGCCACTGATTATCCATTACCAGGATGGCGCGGCATTGCGTCTGGGCGATGTGGCGAAGATCAACGACAGCGTCGAGGACCGTTACAACAGCGGTTTTTTCAACAACGACGCAGCCGTGCTGTTGGTGATCAATCGTCAGGCTGGGGCCAACATCATCCAGACGGTCAACGCGATCAAGACCCAACTGCCGGCTCTGCAGGCGGTGCTACCGGCCAGCGTCAAGCTGAACCTGGCCATGGACCGTTCGCCGGTGATCAAGGCAACTCTGCATGAAGCCGAGATGACCTTGCTGATTGCCGTGGTCCTGGTGGTCCTGGTGGTCTATCTGTTCCTCGGCAATTGGCGCGCCTCATTGATTCCGACCCTGGCGGTGCCGGTGTCGTTGGTGGGCACTTTCGCCATCATGTATCTCTACGGATTCTCCCTGAACAATCTGTCGCTGATGGCGCTGATCCTCGCCACCGGCCTGGTGGTGGACGATGCAATCGTGGTGCTGGAGAACATTTCCCGGCACATCGACGCTGGCCTCGCGCCGCTGAAGGCGGCGTACCTGGGGGCTAAGGAAGTCGGCTTTACCTTGCTGTCGATGAACGTGTCGCTGGTGGCGGTGTTCCTCTCGATCCTGTTCATGGGCGGGATCATCGAGAGTCTGTTCCGCGAGTTTTCCATTACCCTGGCGGCTTCCATTGTTGTTTCGCTGCTGGTCTCCCTGACCCTGACCCCGATGCTCTGTGCCCGCTGGCTCAAACCCCATGCCCAGGGGCGGCGCACGCGCTTGCAGCGCTGGAGCGAGAACGTCAACGAGCGGATGATCGCCAGTTATGCCGTCAGCCTGGACTGGGTGTTGCGCCATCGGCGCCTGACCTTGCTCAGCCTGTTCGTCACCATTGGGGTCAATATAGCCCTGTACGTGGTGGTACCGAAAACCTTTATGCCACAGCAAGACACCGGGCAGTTGATCGGTTTTGTGCGCGGCGATGACGGCCTGTCATTCGGCATTATGCAGCCGAAAATGGAAATCTTCCGCAAAGCAGTCCTGGCCGATCCAGCGGTGGAGAGCGTGGCCGGCTTCATCGGTGGCAACAGCGGCACTAACAACGCCCTCATGCTGGTGCGACTCAAGCCGATCAAGGCGCGTGGTGTCTCGGCGCAGAAGGTGATCGAGCGCCTGCGCAACGAAATGCCCAAGGTTCCCGGTGCGCGCCTGATGCTGATGGCCGACCAGGACCTGCAGTTCGGTGGTGGTCGTGAACAGACCACCTCACAGTACTCCTATATCTTGCAAAGCGACGACCTGGCGGCCTTGCGCGAGTGGTATCCGAAGGTGGTCGCCGCCTTCAGGTCTTTGCCGGAACTCACCGCCATCGACGCCCGCGAAGGTCGTGGCGCCCAACAGACCACCCTGGTGGTCGACCGCGACACCGCCAAGCGCCTGGGCGTCGACATGAACATGGTCACGGCGGTACTGAACAATGCCTATAGCCAGCGCCAGATCTCTACCATCTATGACAGTCTGAACCAGTATCAGGTGGTGATGGAGGTCAACCCGAAATATGCCCAAGACCCGCAAACTCTGGACCAGGTCAAGGTGATCGGCAGCGATGGGCAGCGCATACCGCTTTCGGCCATCGCCCATTACGAAAACAGCCTGCAGGACGACCGGGTCGACCATGAGGGCCAGTTTGCCTCGCAAAGCCTGTCGTTCGACATGGCGCCTGGGGTGACGGTGGAGCAGGGCACCGCAGCGATTGAGCGGGCGGTCGCCAAGGTCGGCCTGCCGGAGTCTGTGATTGCCAAAATGGCCGGGACCAGCAACGCCTTCGCTGCAACCCAGAAAAGCCAGCCGTTCATGATTCTCGGAGCGCTGGTGGCGGTCTACCTGGTGTTGGGGATTCTCTACGAGAGCTACATCCATCCGTTGACCATTCTCTCCACCTTGCCGTCGGCGGGTGTCGGCGCCTTGCTCAGTATCTATCTGCTGGGGGGCGAGTTCAGCTTGATTTCCCTGCTCGGGTTGTTCCTGCTGATCGGTGTCGTAAAGAAAAACGCGATTCTGATGATCGATCTGGCCCTGCAACTGGAGCGGCATTCGGGACTTGCGCCCCTGGCCTCGATCCGCGAAGCCTGCCTGCTGCGCCTGCGCCCGATCCTGATGACCACGTTGGCGGCGATCCTCGGCGCCTTGCCGTTGCTGCTCAGCAGCGCCGAAGGTGCGGAAATGCGCCAGCCATTGGGCTTGACCATTATTGGCGGGCTGATCTTCAGCCAGATCCTGACGCTCTATACCACTCCGGTGGTTTACCTTTATCTCGACCGGCTGCGCCACCGCTTTAACGCCTGGCGCGGTGTACGTACCGATGGTGCTCTGGAAACTCCGCTATGACTGACCGTTCACACTGCAACGCGCCCGTACCGGCAGCCCTACGCCTTGAGACGGCCCGTGGCTCGCGCCTGCTGACTCTGGCCTTGGCCGGGCTGTTGCTCAGCGCTTGTGCTGTTGGCCCGGACTACCGGCGCCCGGATGCCCAGACCCCGGAGCAATACAAGGAGGCGTCCGGTTGGCGCCAGGCTCAACCCAGCGATTCGCTGGCTCGTGGCGCCTGGTGGGAGCTGTATGGCGACCGCACGCTCAACGACCTGGTGGCGAAACTCAACAGCAGCAACCAGACGGTGGCCCAGTCCGAAGCGCAGTTTCGCCAGGCCCAGGCCCTGGTGCGCAGCTCGCGCGGCGCATTCTTTCCGAGTGTCGACCTGAGTGCCGGCAAGACTCGCTCCAGCCAAGGCAGCGGTAGTAGCACCTCAAGCCTGAGCAGTTCGTCGAGCGGGATACGTGATACCTACAACACTCAGCTTGGGGTCAGTTGGGAGGCCGATATTTGGGGCAAGTTGCGCCGTGGCCTGGAAGCCGATCAGGCCAGCGCCCAGGCGAGCTTTGCCGATCTGGCGGCCATGCGCTTAAGCCAGCAATCGGAGCTGGTGCAGAATTACCTGCAGTTGCGAGTGATCGATGAGCAGAAGCGTCTGCTCGAAGCCACGGTCATGGCTTACGAGCGCTCCTTGAAAACCACCGAGAACCAATACCGTTTTGGGGTTTCCGGCAGGGCGGCCATTGCCCAGGCGCAAACGCAACTGAAAAGTACCCAGGGTGATCTGATTGACCTGATCTGGCAGCGTGCCCAATTCGAAAACGCAATTGCCGTACTCACCGGTCAACCACCGGCGCAATTCACCCTGGTGACCACCCAGGATATTCCGGCGTTGCCCCAGATTCCGCTGAGTCTGCCATCGCAGTTGCTGGAGCGGCGTCCCGATATTGCCTCGGCGGAGCGTTCGGTGATTTCCGCCAATGCCAAGATCGGTGTGGCGAAATCGGCGTACTACCCGGACCTGAGCCTGAGCCTGTCCGGCGGTTACAGCAGCAGTACCTATGCCAATTGGATCAGCCTGCCGAACCGATTCTGGTCGGTGGGGCCTAAACTGGCGATGACTCTGTTCGACGGCGGGCAGCGCTCGGCGGAAGTCGACCGTACCGAGGCGGTGTATGACCAGACCGTCGCGAAATACCGCCAGACCGTGCTCGACGGCTTCCGCGAGGTGGAAAACTACCTGGTGCAGCTCAAGGTCATGGAGGACGAAGCAGCAGTCCGCCAGCAGGCACTGGATGCAGCCCGTGAGTCACTGCGGCTGACCGATAACCAGTACAAGGCCGGACTGATTGCCTACCTGGATGTGGTCACGGTGCAGACCACCGCCCTGAGCAATGAGCGCAGCGTACTGAGCCTGCTGCAAAGCCGCTTGATCGCCAGCGTGCAGTTGATTGCGGCGCTCGGTGGCGGCTGGGACGGCAATACGGATCCGAGTGCTGCCCGGTAGCTCAGGCGGACATGGTCCACGGCTGTAAGTCGTAGCCTTTTTTACTCAATTCGGCACGGGCCTGTTCCAACAGTAATTTCAGTTGCTTCGGGTCCGAGTAGTCGCTGCAGGATATCTGCTGGCGGCCAATGCTGTTATTAGTGCGATCGATCACCGTCAGGCTCAGGTCGCCTTTGTCTTGTGCCGTCCAGGCTACGCATTGGAAGGGTTTGAATGCGTTGCCGGCCATCAGGAGTGCTTCGTTGAAACGGAGCGGGGCGTTCATGGGGTCTTCTCTCAAAGTGGCCCGATAATCATGCTGCAAGCCGTCGGTTGGGCGTACCGTCGCGGCTGGTTATATATACTGATGTCCGCTAAGTGGTATCAGGTCACATGGTAAATAAAGTTTTTTCATTTTTGTTTATATAGTTCGTTAACGCACTATTGTGCGACTGGGAATAGAAAATTGTGGCCTCGGTCATGTGTACCATCAGCCGTGGCTGAACAAGCTAATAATCAAACGATGCAAGTAGGCGTCAAGTTATTGCAGGTGCGACGATCTGGTTTTACAAGCTGCTGTTTTTAATGGTATTTTTTAGCTCAAGTGGTGGCGAGTAACCTTGCAGCAAACTGCGCCTCCCAGAAGTCTCCTGGTCGTCGACTCTGCAGACCACGGTTATCGGTTGCGTCCCTGCGCCCTGGTTTGCCCATCGTCGGCTGATTGCCTCGCTTTCCCTCAGGTCTCCAGCAGTTGCCCGACAGCCGCCATGAGCTGTTGGCGTCGTTGTTGCCAATCACCGTCGACTACCTGGACTGCCTGCCGATGTGCTGTCAGCCACGCCAGGCTGGCGGCAAAAAAAGCACGACGCTCGTTCAGGTTCGGCTGGCAGCGTTGGCCGTCGTCGGTCCAGCCCACCCCGTCGGGGCTGAGCAACAGATGCAGGTCATACTGTCGGACCAGCAGTGCCGGTTCGAGCCACGCCGGGCAATCGCCGAACAAGGTCTGGCTCCAGAGGATATTGCTCAGCAGGTGCGTGTCGAGAATCAGTAGTGACGGCTGGCGGGCGCGGGCTTCGTCCTCCCAAGCCAGTTGACCGCGAGCGATCTCGGTGATATCGGCCAGGCAGGTGTCGCGCCCGTGTTGGTCGATGAAGTGACGTACATACTCACCCACCAACAGGCCGCCAAAGCGTGCCTGCAACTCGCCCGACAGCCAGCTTTTGCCGCTGGACTCGGGGCCGGTCAGCACCACTACCTTCATGTTTGCGGCGCCGAGTCGGCTCGCCATGCCTGCCAGCCCTGTACAGCCAGCAGGGTGAACAAGGCATAGAGAGCCGCGGTCAGGTACAGGTCCTTATAGATAAACAGGCCGACAAAAATCACATCGACAGCGACCCACAGCGGCCAGCACTGGATACGCTTCTGCGCCATCCAAACTTGCGCCACCAGGCTGAAGGCGGTCAGGGCGGCATCCAGCCAGGGTTGGGCGGCGTCGGTCCAATGAGCCATGGCGGCGCCCAGCAGCAGGCTGCCCAAGGCACCGGCGGCGAGTCCCGTGAGCAAGGGTCGCAAGCCAAGGGTCGTGACCTTTCGGCCATGGCGGACGGTGCCGCCGTAAGTCCATTGCCACCAGCCATAGAGCTGCAGTACGGCGTAAACCACTTGCAGCAGCATGTCCGAATAGAGCTTGACGTCGAAGAAGATCCAGCTATAAAGCAGCACCATGACCAGGCCGATCGGCCAGCACCAGGGGTTTTGCTTGACTGTCAGCCAGACAGCGATCACGCCGAGCGCGGCGCCAACCAGTTCAAGCCCGGACATGGAGTTTCCTTTGAATCGAAAAAGAAGGGGCGGATTGTAACCAGACTGTCTCAGGGAGAGGAGTGGGTTGATTGCTCCTTGTGGCTTGCTTATGACTATATCGAGGCAGCGATAAACAAATATGTCTGATAGGATTTCGGCCCGAAATCGCCAAACCTGATTGATGTTTGATTTTTCAGGCATTTTTCATGGTTTGGCGACAGGTGGTGAGGCCGCTTCGATGCGAGATGACGCCAGGGGCGAGCCGCGGCTTTTGAATTTTATAAGGGCCCGCAGGGGCGGGCCGTGAGGGGGAATGATGGATCTTTGGAGCGCCGCGCAGGCGTTGATACTGGGTATTGTCGAGGGTTTGACCGAGTTTCTGCCGATTTCCAGCACTGGACATCAGATCATCGTGGCGGATCTACTCAATTTTGGTGGTGAAAGGGCAATTGCTTTCAATATCATCATTCAGCTCGCGGCGATCCTGGCGGTTGTCTGGGAGTTTCGCGAGAAAATTTTCACTGTGATACGGGATCTGCCGACCCAGCGCACGGCACAACGCTTCACCGTCAACCTGTTGGTGGCGTTCATGCCGGCGGTGATTCTCGGGGTGTTGTTCAAGGATCTCATCGCCACTTACCTGTTCAACCCGATTACCGTTGCCACAGCGCTGGTGGTCGGTGGCCTGGTCATCCTCTGGGCCGAGCGCCGGGAGCATGTGGTGCGTGCCGAGAGCGTCGATGAGATCAACTGGAAAGATGCCTTGAAAGTCGGCTTCGCCCAGTGCCTGGCGATGATTCCCGGTACCTCGCGCTCCGGGGCGACTATCATCGGTGGCTTATTGTTTGGCCTGTCGCGCAAGACCGCTACCGAGTTCTCGTTCTTCCTGGCGATGCCGACCATGGTCGCCGCCGCGGTGTACTCCGGCTACGGCTTTCGCCATCAGTTCCAAATGGCCGATCTGCCGGTGTTTGCCGTGGGCTTCGTGACATCCTTTGTGTTCGCGATGATCGCCGTCCGTGGCCTGCTGAAATTCATCGCCAGTCACAGCTATGCGGCGTTCGCTTGGTATCGGATCGTGTTTGGCCTGGTGATTCTGGCCACTTGGCAGTTCGGCTGGATCGACTGGTCGAGCGAAGGATGACGGGGCCGGGTAACCCGTGACGCAACTGGCCAACGCCCGTTGGCCAGTTGCAGCCCCCCAGGCTCAAACTCAAGTTTGGGTATTGCTTTGCGGGCTATCACGCTACCGCACCAGGTGTTTTGGATCGCTCCGTTGTTTCTCGGCACCGGTTTGGCTCGCCTGTCCTTTCTATAGCAGCAGGCCCACCTGCATGCGCTTGGGCAGCCTGCCGACCACCAGTTGATGAGAGCGCTTGAGCAGCATCTGCAGTTCGCCGGCGCCCAGCGGGTAGGGCGCCGTCATGGTGATCCAATAGGCCCGGGCCAGATAGGGGGCGGGGCGGATTCCCGGACGATCGATATGACCGAGGAACAGCTCTTTGTCGACCTTGAACGACAGGGTGTCGCCGCTCAGGTTGAGCAGGGCGAACATCTTGGTCTCGGCAATGGAAAATACCTGCACGCCGTTCCACTTGTCGTCCTCCCTGGCACCTGGCAGATCAAGGCAGAAACGCGCAATTGCTGCCGGGTTCATCGTGGATCCTTTCACAGTGTCCTGTCCCCACATCCGTTGAATACTTCGGCCAGGTGATCGATCCAGGCCCGCACGGCCGGTAATACTCCGCGTCGATGGGGATAGACCGTCTGCAGCCAGCCGCCGGGTAACGACCATTCGGGCAGAATCCGCACAAAGGTACCGTTGGCCAGCTCCTGTTCGCAGTACAACATGGGCAGCACGGTAAAGCCCAGCCCTGCGAGCGCGCAGGCCTTGCGCACGACAAAATCGTCCACCCCCAGCCGGGCCTCGAGGATCAATTCGCGTTTCTGGTCACGCTCGTCCCGCAGGCTCAGGTGGACCAGTCGATCCGCCTCCAGGGCGCCGAGGATCGGTGCGTCCTTGAGATCGTCGAGGCTGTTGATCGGGTGTTCTTGCAAGAAAGCCGGCGTAGCTAGCATGAAGGTCTGCGCCCGGCGTAGCCGCCGGGTGACGAGCAACGGATCTTCGTCGCCGTGCTCGCGAACCCGCAGAGCGACATCGATGCCCTCGGCGACCAGGTCGACACGACGGTTGACCATCAGCACCTCAAGCTGGACCAGCGGATGCGCGGCCAGGAAGCTGGAAATCACCCAGGGCATGAATTCCTGGGCCAGTCCCACCGGACACGACACCCGCAATCGCCCACGCGGTTCGCTGGACATGCTGGCCACGGCCTCATCGGCCATTTCCGCCTCCAACAACATTGCCTGGCAATGGCGCAGGTAACGTTCGCCGACAGCGGTCAGTTTCAATTGCCGCGTGGTGCGCTGCAACAACCTCGTACCGAGGCGCTCCTCCAGTTCGGCGATACGCCGCGACAGGCGCGACTTGGGAACCCCCAGCAAACGCCCGGCGGCGGCGAAGCCACCGGCTTCCACCACCTTGGCGAAGTAGTAGAGATGGCCTGTTTTCCTAGAGGCACCACCAATCAAAAAACCTTTTATTGATAAGTATCAGAGCATTAGGTTGATAATGAAATTGACGACTCGTCAAAAAAAATCAGAATTGAGCGGCTACGATCCTGGCTGAGCCTAGTCTAGAAACTCCATTTATCCAGCACCCCAAGGTCGTGAGTTCGAGAGAGGATCAGAGCGGACGATCGCCACACTGATCGAATGCATGCCCCAGATGTTCTAGCCACGCCCTTACGGCGGGCAAGACCCCACGTCTGTGCGGATACACTGCTTGCAGCCACGCGGGAGGGCAGTGCCACTCAGGAAGTAGTCGCACCAACGTTCCTTCGGCCAGCTCTGTTTCGCAGTACATCATTGGAAGCACCGTGAAGCCCAAGCCGGCCAAAGCTGCCTGCTTTCGCATCGAAAAGTCCTCAACGCCTAAGCGCGCAGGCATCGCTAGCTCGTACCGTTCACCTTTCTCATTAAAGAGGCGCGTTCGCGAAAGACGATCTGGGTCGAGAGCCCCAAGGAAGGGCAGGGACGTCAACTCATGTGGGTGAGTCAATTTCCGATCACTAGCGAAATCCGGCGAGGCAACGACTTCGGTGTGAGCTTCACGCAGCCGCCGGCTGATCAAGTTGGGTTCCTCATCGTCCGCTTCGCGAACCCTTAAGGCGACATCAATGCCTTCGTTAATCAAGTCTACTCGACGGTTGACTAGCAGCAGATCAAGTTCAACCTGCGGGAATTTCAACAAAAAATCTCTAACAATAGGCGTCAGAAATTGATTTGCTAAACCCACCGGGCTGCTCACTCGTAGCGGCCCTCGCGGCACACTTGCAGCGCTTGCCACCATCTCATCCGCCAGATCCGCTTCAAGCAGCATCGCTTGGCAATGCCGTAAGTACCGCTCCCCTAAAGTGGTGAGTTGGAGCTTGCGGGTAGTGCGCTGCAGAAGCCGGGCATTCAAGCGTTCTTCAAGCTCAGAGATTCGACGGGATAGCCGTGATTTGGGAATCCCCAGTATCCGGCCTGCCGCCGCGAATCCTCCTGCCTCAACAACCTTGGCAAAGTAAAAAAGATCATTCAGGTTTCTGGGGGCGCTGGTAGACACGTGCTTCTTTTCCAGTGAGCTGTGGTGGCGTAGGCGTGGGTATTGTAACGAAGGGGAGGGATGAGACGCACGTCGGCGTAGAAAAGGCGTAAGAAACCAGTGAGGTGATTCGTACACTCGTTTCCAGTAAGGGGTTTCCTCAACACGTTATTGAGCAGATCGTTTTAGCTGGGCCTGCTCCTTCTTTTTGCCCAGAAAATCCATGATGAGTCCCTTGGACTGGTACTGGAAGTCGGGGTAAAAGGACGGGTCAAGAGGCGTCAGGTTCTGTGCGCGCAGTTCTGCAGAGGGGGACACCTGGGTGCTGTTACACCACGGGCAGGCGGTTTCAAACGTGGTTCTGTTGCATCCGTTGCATTGATAGATCATGGGATTCCCTTCTGAGCAGAATGCGACATGACAACGAAGGGAAGGGCAGTACTGATCAGCTATCGCCAGCCAGTGAACAGCCCAATGCCTACGTCGCGCGATGCAGAACGATAGCTCCGTGCCATGTCGGCGTCCACGCTGTCTCAGCGGTGAGATTACTCATCGAGAAAACCCTTCTCGACATATCTTTCGTGGTACATCTCATGACGCGCTATAGCCAATTTGTACGAGTCCAGTTGATCACTCCCATTGTCGTGCGGGTAGTCTTCCGGACGCATCTCCCTGAGCCGAAAAAGCTCATCCCGGTTGGCTTCCGCCTGGCGGATCCATCTAGCTTCGATAGTCTCAGCGAGCTCCCTGAAGCCATCCGACGCTTGACCGTTTTCCCAGAACCACTGCTTCATGTCCTGGTACATCTGCAAATGTCGGCTGTCGAACCCTCCGCGATGATTATCGATTTCGAACGAGTACCTGTAGGGGTCGTACTGATGGAGAATGAACTGTTGGAGCAGGTACGCGGTGCCGTACTTGCCTTCGAGTAAGGCTTCGCGGTGCTTAACGTACGGGGACTCGGTCATTCCAGCGCTCTCTTTGAAGTCAAAGACCTCAGTCTAGCTAGCTGCTGACCAACTGCATCAGGAAACGTTTCACACGATCATGTAGTAGCATCGCGCAGTATTTTTGATGAGTCAGGCCATGGATAAGCAACCCGCGTTTTCGAGTCCTTGGGAGAGAGCGCTTCTTGAGGCTGCCCAGTTGAAGCTCGACCATCTGTACGAATTCGATAATGATTTCAGTGGCGTGATCAGTAATGCCCATGTGCAAGGTATGTTTGACACGCTGTGCGTATACACCGACATGCGGCACGACGATAACTTCCCTTTCTCAGAAAATGGAAACGCTTCTCTCTCCCGGATCAACGACGAGGCCACTGAGTTGATGCAGGCTCGCGCAGCACGTCCATACCATTCAGGTCGCTCGTCGACTGGTGAAGATGACAGGGCTGCGATCGCTCTGCGTGACGCCATCCTGTTGAACCTACCGGCCCTTACGACCGGTGAGACCTGCGGCCATGCGTTGGCGATGTCGAAAGCCATGTATGCAAACTTCGAAAGGCTCTGTTTCTATCGAGCGGATTTCGAAACCGTTAGCCGTGTGATCTTAGTTCAGGACTATTCAGCGATGAAACTGGCAGGGCGCCCGGCCATGGAAATTGCACGGGAGGGGTCAGAGGCGTCGATCTTGGAATGATTGGCCAGGCACTCGTCTCCCTAAGCTCTTTCGCATGCAGTTTGAGGGCCACTTTTCAAAATCGGATCAAGGGCATTGGCTGAGTACGCAGTAGGAGGATCGCCAGGCATCGGCGCCAATCATTCTTCTCGCCAATGGCGGGTCACGGTCGACTTACTCAACCCGAGTATCCTGGCAACCTCGACATGCCTGTGCCCCTCTGCCTTCAGCTTCTGAACCTGCTCGCGGGTATTTGCCGCCTTTTGAGTAACGGGATGGCTCGGATCTGGGACGTGCTCAGAGATGTCCACGTCCAACAGTCCCAGAGATTCCAGTTCGGCAAGCGCTTCGCTGAGAATCTGGCGGGGAGTCGTTCTGTCCTTGGCGGCGAGTACCGTTACCACGAACGACGTGGTCGTCATACGCATGGCCTGGGCGACCTGCTGCGTAGTCTCCAATGTTGCGCTGTTCTTACCGGATTCGAGCTGGCTGATGCGCGCCTGTGTTACGCCGCTGGACACGTCTTGCTGCAGAAGCTTGTGGTGTGCCCTAACGAATTTCAGGGCGGCAGCGAACGCTTGGCGTAGCGACATCATCAGTGTTCTCGCGCAAACGAAATGATATGCCGCGTTTGCCAATGCTTACTCAAATCTATATATTTAAAAAAAAGAGCATGACGGAGCGAGCACCTCTGCTCTATCAGAAGCGGTGCCAACCAGCGGCTTCGAATGAGTAAGGGCGGTAGAGGCCTCTTGAGACCACATTCCTGCTCAGCCAAATTCAATTATTGCGTAAATCGAATTTAAGCACGCGTTGCGAGCAAGCCGTCAACTGCATCGCTGCAGCGTCTCTTACCCCCTGACACATCGCACGATTTTGGAAGCCTAGATGAAGCTGAGAATCTACTCAGATTTGCACCTCGAATTCGCCAGCTACGATATGCCGGCGCTAGATCCGAGCATCGACCTTGTGATCCTGGGCGGTGACATCGACAAAAAGTGCAGAGGCGTGAAATGGGCAAATGAGAATTTCACGTGCCCAGTCGCGTATGTGTGCGGCAACCACGAATACTATGACGGGCATATCGATCGCACGCTCACAAAGATGCGGGATGCGGCAGAACCGCATGTCCATGTGCTTGAAAACGATCTCGTCGTGCTCAACGGTGTGAGGGTTCTAGGTACAACGGGCTGGACAGATTTCAGCTCTACCGGCGACCAAGTTGCAGCTTCGAGGGTCGCCTGGGAGCGCATGAACGACTTCGGCTACATTCGCATCGATGAAGGTTACCGACGGCTCAGGCCGGCAGATCTGATTGCCCGAAATCATGCAGCGAAAAGCTGGCTGACCGAAGAGCTCGCAAGGCCGTTCGTAGGTAAAACGATCGTCATTACTCACCATTCGCCGTCGTCACTAGTTGTCGGGAGCAAGCATGATGGACACCTCAACGCAGCGTACACGAACGACTGGCCACGACTGATTGAACAGGCAGATCTGTGGGTCTTTGGTCATACGCACGAATTTGTCGATGTTGAACACGGCGGTTGTCGCATTGTTTCAAACCCGCGTGGTTATCCCGGCGAATCGACAGGGTTCAACCCCGCTTTTGAGATCGAGATGTGATGAGTGCAGGGGCTTTGAAATCGAACGTTATCTCTTTAACAGAGTGCGCACGTACGCGGGCTGAAGCGATGAAAAAAGACAATCTGCCGGACGAGGTTGTCCAGGCAATGGCCCAGAACTGGGGCGTTTTAGTCGACGCTTATCTGTTCAACGCAGCTTGTGTAGGCAATCGCTTCGCAGCGACAGTGTTCTGTGACCGATCTGGTGCAGCGTCCGATGGCATGACGGTGGCAACTCAACCTGTGCGCCTGGTTTCGACCATAGGAGGCTTCAAGTTGTTGAGAACATTGGATGGCGCAGACCACTACGTCGTTGTGACTGAGACCAAGCCAGGGGAGGCTGCTGATGGCTATCACGGTTGATTGGCCAGCTCAGGTGCTGGCGGCAGCTACTGTGAAGCTAGCAACGCCGATCAGTGCTTTGCTCTGGCAGCCCGAGATCGATTACCCGTGCCTCATAGGCCGCATTTACATGGATCTGAGTAATCGATTCGGAGATGGCCGTTTGATCAGAACGTCCCAAATCTTGAGGCTGATAGAGGAGGACGGCTGGATTATTGCGCATACGTTTTCGGGCAGTCGCTACCTCTTGGTTCAGGCGGGTGGCAACGCCTTCGCTGGATTGAGCAAACTGCGGCTAACCAGCTCAGAGCCGCAAGGCAGCCTGCACTGAAGCACCGGTCAATGAGCCTGGTGATGTATGTATTGATATACGCCGTGGAGCGGCGTTGCTACCGCGAACCATGCTGCAGGAGGGCTTTATGCCAATCCCAGATTGTGTGGCACCGTCGAACCTCAGCGGTGAATTACTGGAAGGGCTTCCAATAAACGACTCTTCGATTTTGTCAGCCCTCGGATCGCGCACCTCGAAGCGCTACTGTGCAGTGTATTCGTGGATCGTACTTGATGTGGCAGCAGCCAAATGCGGTCTTGAGAGCGAATCTAGTGCCACTCTTCAAGACTCCGCTGACGTTGATCCGAGCGATTCTAGGCCAGCGAGGTTGCCACTGGTGCTTTTCTCCCATGACGTCGGATTCGATAGCTTTGGGCGGGTCGACAAAGGCGCGTCCGTCAGAAGCGGTTACGCGATTTCTTACGACGGGCGCGGTATTTTTGAGACTGAAGACACGATCTACATACTCTTTGGGAAAGGCTTTCGACGGCCTGCTGCTCTCGAAGCCATCAATACCATTCCGGAAGGAATCATCGACAAATCCTGGACTGTCGACTTTCACGACCAGGGTACAGGCATCGCTGCATTGAGCCGCAGCTCAAATGTAGTTCACTGCGATATTCAGATGTCCGTGGCCCAGGGGCATGCGCTTGTGGCTCTGGTTCAAGCCCTTAAAGACTCGGGTCACCATGCCATTCTGGAAAGTGTCTTTTGCGATATCGAACGCGAGGTTGGCACCTCAGTGGGTATTCGTAGAGAGCGCAATTGATGTGAATTCCGTAGCGCGAGCATGGCGGATCGCACGATCCAGGTAAGTGATGCCAGAGAAGGAGAGCGCAATGGTCGGTGGAGTAATCTTTGATGCGTTTGGGACAATTCTGCAGATTGGCCAGCGGACGAATCCGTATCTCCAACTCTTTCGCGAAGGTCGCCGGCAAGGGCGCATTTTGGGGCCGAACACAATTGGTTGCGCGATGACGATGGACTTACCGCTGGATGAGTTCGCCGCTCATCTCGGCATCACTCTCCGTTCCACGGTTCGTCAGGAGTTGAACCGTGCACTGGAACTCGAACTGTCGTCGATCAGACCGTATCCCGAGGCTTTGGAGGCGATCGAGATGCTGCAGAAATCGGGGTGCCAGCTGGGTATCTGCTCAAACCTCGCAGCTCCGTTTGGCCGGGTTGTTAGAGAGCTGTTTCCCATGATGGATGGATACGCGTTTAGCTACGAGCAGGCGATCATGAAGCCCGACCCTAAAATCTATCTGTCTACTTGCAACCAGATGGGAGTAGAGCCTGGTGATGGTTTCGGGGTCGAAATGGGGCGCGTGTACATGATCGGAGACTCGCCGAGGTGTGACAGGGATGGCCCCCGGATGGTAGGCATTATGGGCATCCTGTTGAGTCGAACACGTGCAGGGAAGATCCGAGATCTCACGCGGTTTGCCCGACTGGTCATCGATCAGGATTGAGGGTGGCGTGACTTAGAGTGTGGACGCCCAGCTAGGCTGTTCCACAAAATGTCAGATCCGATCAGGGGCAGGGCAGCCGTTAGCGCCACGGCCTTCCGAAGAGCCCCGCGATCAAATCTTCAACACAGTTTAACTGCCTACTGAGCCTCCTCAACCGAGCCACCATTCTCATTGATTTCCTGGCTTTGCACTTCAATGATGTAGCGTATGAAAGCTCCGCTGAGGTGCAACGCTAATTCCGCGTCCATGTCTCCCGATTTGGGCTTCTGGACTCCGCCATGCCTTACGCCAGGTTCTGCGTTTGCATACGCGTAGAACTTCTCCATGACACTCACGAGCATTGGGGGCACTGAACCTTCTTTTTTCATGCGGCTGAGCACGTCCCCAAGCGTTGCAGTTCGATCATGCAGAACCTTGCCCACGCTCTCAAAAGCGCTCACCGATTCCTTGATCGAGTTTTCGCAATCCCGGTGTGTGCCCAACGCATACCGCTTGGCCTTGCCAAAGTGTTCCCGTGCGGCTTCAAATTTATCGAGTCCCGCCTCGACGCTATCCATTCGGTCGGCCAGATCCTTGGGGAGCGCAGATTCCAGCTGGCTCTTGCTGTTCAGGCGCCATCCCACATTGTGCCTGGTGAAGACGTCATTCACTTTTTTGCGGTACGCGGCGAAGCTAAAAGCTGCCACATCAATGGTGCCCGGAGCGCCCTTATAGAACGGTTCGACGGATTTCAGCTGCTCTCCTACCACTTCCACGCAATCGTAGAACTGGTACCACTCACAATGCTTAAGGGTGTACGCAAGGCCGTCGGCACACGTCCAGGTGTCCCAGTCACTGTCATCCATCTGACGTTGCGTCTCTATGCATAGCCGTTCGTTCAGGCTTTTGATGCCCAGAGGCAACATCTCCTTGTTTTTTTGCCGACTGTCCAAGTCCACGTAGGTCAGTTTCGAGAGAATTGAAATTTGGAACTCATCTCGTAACCATGGCGGAGCGTCCTCCACGATCGGGCCTTGCTGGCGATTGGGATCAAAACCGTTGCGATGGGAGAATTTCAAGAAGTCGCTCCGTATACATAGCTGGCAGCATGCAGGAAGGCCTGCGCCAAAGCTTATCATCGGATCAAACAACGCCGGAACCAAGCATGAAAAGAAGGAATTAGGGTGCTTGAGCTGGGCAGCCCGTAGTAACCCTAAACTCGCAATTGGGCAGGAAAGAGCCCGGCCAAACTCGAATCTCAGCGACGGGAGTCGTCAAGGCGTTTTCTGGCCGGTAGTCTGCTTCTAAGCCAATAGATTCGGGGCCTTTGGCTTACTCAACACAATTGCCAAATAGCCAATTCAGCTACCGTCTGTCGGACAGGGCTCGTTTATTTTCACCCCCCCCCCCACTTGAAAATTTTTAAACGAGACGGAGTATTATTATTTGAGGGCAAGGAAAAAGCAGCTCTCTCGAACTCGCCGACTCTTCCTCCATCTGCCCGGTTTTTGGGGCTGTTGGCTCTTAGCTGTTGGTTTTCAATCCGAGGTATCGAAGCAGGAAAAGGTCGGTTGGCAGGGCAGGGGGCATAGGGGAATCGCTCCTTGGTCGTTAGGCAGCTGCTTTTCATTTGGATTCAAATAGATTGCTCTTGAAAAGCGCCACAGGTGCGTCTGTATTTGTACCGGTGTCGGACAACAGTGTGGTGCTCTGGCAGATGAGGTTTTGTGGATATTGATTTCGAAGGCCGCGTGTGGGGAACAGCCGCACAGGTCTTTGGTGTGCGATTGCAGAACCTGGTGGAACAGGGGATCGCCAGTTTCAAGCGTCAGCCCGGTTTAGATGACCCAACCCGAGTGCATGCATCTACCATCGGAGTACCGGGGTTTGATGCGCTGCTGGGGGCTCTGGAGACGCAGGGCATCGCACAGAGCGCTTGGAGTGGCCAAGGCTTCATTGTCGTCCGATCGCATCTACGGACTCATCTGAGGCGGCATCTGCAATGGCAGCTGATGCAGACGGCAGGTTGGAGTGATGAGATCGGCGACAGCTACTTCGCGGGTGACCTGGGCTTGTAGGGCCTTACCGGGGTATATCGTTCCTGCGGGTGATTATCGGAGACATGTGATGCACGACAACACGCCAGGGCCACTCACAGCCCATGAGTTTGACGCAATGATGCGCGAGCTGGATGACGCTCAAGATTGGATGCTCGATCAGTTGAAGCAGCGTAGGGTTGCTCAAGAGCAACTTCACGTACCGTCGGAAACTGATCAATGAGGCAGCGAGCGATACCAGTGTGCATAGGGTGAGTTTTCCACCCGGTGTCGATTGAAGTCCGGGCTGCCATCGTCCCACCAGACAGGGCCACGCTCGCCAAGCGCCACTTTCGCGGCCTGAACGCCTGATCGCGCAAGCTCCATTTCTCCTGGATCACCTGACGCCTTCGCCGCCCTCACGGCTCGCCGCGCGCTCATTAACTCACTCACGAGTCGCTGGCGTTCATCGCTGTTCAACAAGGGATTGGAGCAGCGCCACAGTTGCCCTTTTACGACGAAATAACGACCGTCAGGGGTTGTAGGGTTCATAGGCGGTGGACGCTGCTGTGAGCCATTTCGATGTCAACTTGCAGCTGAAAGGTGGGAAGTCTTGCTCGGCCTAGATATGTCGATATCTGCCTGGGCAATGGCATGGTGACGACGCGCGACGCGCAGCACTCCCCATAGCATTGCCATCGCCGCGACCACCCAGGCTGCGATCATGGTGAATAAGATCATTGTCAGGCCCATCGGTACCCCCTGTGTTTCATGCATCCTGTTGGCCAGCCCAAAGGCTTTCCTGAGATGTGTCCATCGATACAGATTTTAGAGCGGTCAGTACGGAGCAGGTTCATGGTTTTTCGGCACCTGAAGGTCAGGTGCTTGGCTCTTTCTGGCGATCGCCGATGACGGAAGCCTACTCGGACATTGCAGATCTTCGATGAAGCCGCGTCCTTCGCACCCCGTGCAATCTTCCCGCAGGTCGAAGCGGTCGCAGCACCGCGAACATTGAGTGAATATCGAGAAATGCTCCTTCTCCCACAGGTCAACGTAGGCCGCCGTGTTGCCTTGCTCCAACGCCACTTGGGAGGCATCCACGACACCTCGGTACGTATCCGGGTCATCAATACGGACTCGCCACTTGCCGTTGATCATTCGAGCTGTTTCCACCAGCGTCAGGCGTTGACCGGTATGGGTGTGAATGTATCGATCGCGTAGCACGCCGTAGGGCGCGTAAGTGCGGGTCGTTAGCAAACTCTCGCCGTCTTTCTCCTGGATCTGTGCGAAAAACCCCTTCGGGTCGGGTCGTACAGTTGCACCGTGCAGGAAGTATCTGCTCCCTTGCAGGCTTCCGACCTGAGCGCCCGCATCGTTGTAAACATCATACTCGGACGCCGGGTGCCGCCATTCCTCTGGCTTCTCTTCAACAAAATGGCAAAACGCGGCGAGCGCCATTTCGACCATGTCGAATCGCTCCAGCGGGTCGATGGCTTTGCATGCCGCCAGCTTGTCGGCGTAGCGCACCAGGTAGCGGTATTGGGCTCCGGGGTTTTGCCAAGTCGCGCGAGCATCGAGGCTGGTCTTCCATTGCGCCAGGGAGTCAGCAATCTGGCTGGCGTCCATAAACATTTCCAAAATAATACTGTATGCGCATACAGTATTATCTTTTCTGAGTTTAGCAAAGAGCCGTTTAGCATTTAGGGCGGGCCAGTCGCTAAAAATCCAGCAGTTCGAAATCGGGGTCTCGTACCTCAAGCATATGGCGACGCGAACATCTATGTGCCAAATCCTCGCTCGGGCGAGCGGACGATGAGCAGCGTCGCGGGCTTCCTGAGGAAGCGTCTGAAACTGAGCCTGTACATGGAGAAGAGCCGGGCGGCAGGGGCGTGGGTCTTCAACTCCTTCGGGTATGGATGGGCTGCCACCAACAACCAAGGCTTCGAATTGCCGCAGTGAGTCTGCGTCGCTTACTCAATTGCGTTTCATCAAAGCTCCTTGGTGACTGCAAAACTCTCGCGTTGGTATGAGGCGAGATCTATGACTAATATTCTGACGAATTCAAGGTCGTTAGATACGCCGCGTACCATGATCAGAGCCCCGATAGCCTGAAACCCACCGCCCGGTGGCCCCAATTGCAGAGCATTCAGAACGCCGCGAGCATGCGGCGCAAGCTTCCCCTTCGTCCAATCACGAGGTTTCCAAGGAATGAACCGATCAGAGCGCCGTAGGTACGAGAAAGAGTTTCCAAAGGTCTTGAAGAAGGCCGGTGACAATTGCGGGATCTGCCGTAAGCCACTTCAACACAACTCCCGTACTTTTGGTGGAGTGTTGTCGGATGGACGCGCGGCATTGGCGGGTGAGTGTTGTCAAGACCAGCTCGACGTCGTCATGGGCTCCGGGGTCTATATCAATCAAAACACCGATGCCATCAGGGATGTATTAGGCCAAATGAAAGGTAACTCGGGAGGGCAACCAGTCGCCGATGCACTCGAAGCATCTAGGCGCCTACAGTCGGGCATTGGCGGGTTAGAGGAAATCGTCGAAAGCACCAAGCGCCGCGCTGGGCTCTCGGGCCCTGTCCAAGGGATCTCGTTGACCGACACGCCTTGGAAAACGGACGACGCCAATTGGTTTGAGAGCCACCCAGATAGATCTCACCGGTTACGGCCTATGCATCCAGGCGAGCGGGAAACGGTTCCCTCTCAAATGAAAGCGGCGATCATTCCAGACGATCACCGATGGGAAATCTTGGTGCGGCAAATCAAGAAGGGGCAACGTGCCAGATTGGCCTTTTGTCGCAACATTCAAATGGAGATCCCTGATGTGGAAGCCGTGATCCATGCGATCTTTGACACCGTTGCTAATCCCAGGTCGGGCGAGATAATCACCGTTGAGGAGATTGCTGCTTTGGCCACGCGCTACCACTTGCCGGAAGGTTCAGCTCCCAACTAAACGATGACGGCTCTGCAGAGCCAGCACTGGATGGGGCCGCAGGCTCCATCCAAGAGCTGCAACAGAAAAGCCAGTACCTGCTGGGCGGGTAATTGGCCTAGGTTCAGCTCAGCTTTCTCGGCTAACAGAAGTGCTGCTGTAGACCCCATCCTATAAGTCGATTGGGGGGCAGTGCTCGCAGCGCACGGTCTTGTTAACGTAAGTAGGCACGTAGTGGTGGAAGTCTTTTATCTGGGCTGGGTGATAGTGCGCTTTGATGCACTCGCCAGGGATACCCTGGGCGGGACTTACTCCAAGGATACGGCACCGGTAACGGTGGAGGGGGTACTGCATGCTTGCGGCGCAAATGTAACTACTGTGTTCGAGGGGCCCTCACAAGGCGGAGCCAAACTCGATACGGGCGAATATGCGGTCGTGAGGAAGGGCGATATCTACATTGTGGTTACTGAGTTGCCTCAAACCTACATGGATCCCAATTTCTACCGTGCGATGCAGGTGTCGGTTGAAGACAAGGACGTCCTGGTAGCTCGATCGGGGTATCACTTCAGTCTCAACTACGCATCGCTTGGGGAGTGCGTTACTGCCGATACCCCGGGCATGACTGCTTACCATCCGAAGGATCAGGCGTTCACTGTCGCTCGACCTTTCTACCCGGTAGATGACATTCCCTACTCGCCGGTTCGCACCTTTCAAGCAGCACGGTCAGTCGCAACGGTATGAGGTAGTCCGACAACGGCGTCTGCTAGGGCTTCTATAAAATCTCAATCAGGCGTCGTAAGGGTAGCATTCAGCAAGGTTTCAACCTGAAAAAGCCCTGCCACCCAAGGTGGTAGGGCAAGAGGAGCAGACGTTTAGCTAGCTACCGCTCGGCGGCTTAGGGGTAGCAGGCGAAGTTGACGTACAGCTGGTTTTTCCACTGGATCAGGCCGCTTGCTGCAAGACATTAGGCTTAATTCCTACCGCCGACTGATGGATCGTTTCTTCGACCTACGTCCTTACATCCACTCAGTCACAACACGGGGCTTGGCTAGGCGAAAGCGGTAAGCTCGATCGATTCCAGAGTAGGTGTCGATTTTTGCTTGAATCCGTGTAGTGGGAAAAATCCATTTTGGTGCTTGCTTATGGCCAGCACCCTATTAGGATGAGGGCAGAGATTTAATTCCCATGGAGGGGTGTCGTGCCCGACTACTTTGCCACGCAAGCGGGCTCATTGAACCTGTTCCAGCAGCAAATGCTTCCTAACCGGGGCTTTAGGCCTGGACAGCTCGGTGCGCTGCATGCAGTACTCGCTCATTTTTCTGTGCAGGACGACCCAGCGATCATTTGTCTGCCGACCGGTTATGGCAAAACCTCGTTGATGATGGCGCTGCCCCTGTTGATGTGCCCCAAGCGGATTTTGGTAGTTGAGCCGTCGAGCGCACTTCGAAAGCAAGTCCATTCACACTTCTCAGTGCTATCGACGCTGAAGAGAATCGGCGTCTTAGCTGAAGCTTCTCCGCTACCCGCTGTTCATCTGCATTCAGGACGACCTCAGTCAGTTGAAGACTGGAGCTCGCTAGAACAGTACGACGTTGTCGTGTCGACGCCAGGAAGCTCATCTCCAGCGATTGCTCCCGGTTCACCTGACGATCTCTTCGATCTCATTATTTTCGACGAGGCACATCACGCACCAGCCAACTCTTGGATGGCCTACTTGGAGCATTACCAGCAGGCGAGGTTTGTGTTCCTTACCGCTACGCCGTTTAGACGAGATGGGTTGGTAATCCCGGGGAAGCTCATCTATCGCTACCCGGTCATGAGAGCGGTAGAGGAGGGCGCTTTTGACCCTGTTACCTTCTGCGCCGTGCAAGTCGAGAACGAGCTTGATGATGCCCATGTGGATCAGGTTATCGCCAGGGCAGCCGTAGAGCGTTTCAATCAAGATCGTGCCAATGGATTCGACCATCGCTTGTTCATCAGGGCGGCAACGATTAAGGCTGCGCACGACCTCGTCCCTCTGTATCAAGGATTGGGCATTGCTGTGGAAGCGATCAATAGCAAGCTAACCAGACGTCAGCAAGATGACGTTGAAGCGAGGCTGATCTCGGGCGAGCTTGGAGCCATCATCTGTGTGGACATGTTTGGCGAGGGCTATGATTTTCCGAAGCTCAAAGTCGCAGCTTTGCATGCTCCACATAAATCACTGGTGCCGACCATTCAGTTCATAGGCCGATTCGCGAGGATTGATGACTCCACCGGTACGCCGACGTTGATCGCTCCCAGCTTTAGAATCAGAGAGGCGACTGCGGCGCTGCTTAAAGAGGGTGTCAACCTTGCTCAGATGATTGATGACGCCGCTCTTGCCGAGATCCAGGGCACGCTTGACGATCAGCAGTTTATGGAAGGTTTGCCTGTCAGACGCGTGACGGAGTCAGATTATGATTCTGTGACACCTTTATCTTTTCACCTATATGCCCACGTTCGCGGCTTCCATTGTGATGAAGCTCCTGATTTTTCGTTATTCGGGGCGAAGATTGGCCGACAACTACGAATCGTTAAGCAGTGGGCAGCTGGGGATGGAACCCTTTCCCTTGTACTGACTGCCGACGAGGCACCGCCCAACTGGACAGCTCTGGATGCGCTGATTGACATCAGCCATCAAGCCTTTCTTCTAATGTACTTTCCGGTATCCGGTTACTGTTTTATCGGTTCAACCCTCAGGACGGAGAAGCTTTACCTGGCAATTATGGATGTCGTTTGTCCGGCAGGTTGTCGGGCACTGAGCTATGAGGAGACGAGTAGGGCGCGTGCAGGCTTGGACAGTGTGAGGTTCTTCAACGTTGGATTAAAGAACACGGCATTTAACTCTCAGAGCGAAACCTACAGAACGCTGACCGGGCCTCAGGCAGAGCGAGCAGTGACCTCTGGAGACAGCCGAGCGTATGCCCAAGGGCATTTCTTTGGTAGTGGCATGAATGGGCAGATCAAGGAGACCATAGGAGCGAGCAGTAGCTCCAGAATGTGGAGCAATCAACGCCTTTCCATCCCTGATTTTGTCGATTGGATACGCACGCTAAATGAACGCATCGCCGGTAATGTTCCTTTCAGCGCTACACATCTAGATATCGTGCGTACAACCACTAAGCTGCGCCGGCTTCCTGATAACGTGATTGCGGCAAACTGGCCAAAGGAAGCATTCAAGAACAACCCACGAGTCCGATACCGTACACATGAGCAGGCATTTCGCTACTCAAAGTTGGTTGAGTGGGATCTGCAGGATTTCCGGAGCGACCCGCAAAATGGCCGAATGCAGTTCTCCGTTGCCCACGTAGATCGCGCGGTTGGCATGTGTTTCCATCTTGAGCAGGGGCGAATGATTACGTGCGAGGAACCTGCTGTCACAATCGAGATTGAGCCTGCTCATGATAGTTGGACTCCGCTTGCAGACTGGCTGTGTGACCATAGCCCTGTCTTCTATGCTGCGGATAAATCGTCGTTCGAGAGCATGAACCTAATGGCGGCCCCGCTCCTGCAAACGCTGAGACTTGTGCCCGGCGACACCGCCACAATTAATTGGGATAACTGCAGTATTAGGGTGGAATTCTTGCCGAACGACAACTCAGCTGAGACACAGCGAAGGCGAGCGTTACTACAAGGCAAGGCTACAGTGCAGGAGCACCTCCAGCAGCATTTACTCACTTTGCCGGACGTTGAGGGGATTTTTTACGACCACAGGACGGGTGAGGCAGCCGACTATATATGTGTCACAAAAAACGCAGATAATGAGGTAAATGTCAGTCTTTATCACTGCAAAGGCGCAGGCGGCCCGGCCAATGGAGGTCGAGTGGGTGATGTGTATGAAGTCGCTGGCCAACTCGTCAAATCTGTTTATTACTGCGATGTGGCTACGCTCTTGGAACACATGGAGGATCGTATGCATCGAAGGCACACTTGTCCATCCTATTTCGTAACGGGCAGTCTGCCGGAAATTTCGCAAGTTCTGAAGGCTACTCCAGCGACTAAGTTAAGTTTTTCGGTGATTGGTGTTCAACCTGGCATCCGCAGTTCATTGGTTGATGAAAGATTGAGTGATCTGATGGCATTTTGTATTGGTTACGCTCGACAGGGAGGTGCTTCACGTGCCTATTGGCTTGTAAGTGAGTAGTAATCGTCGCCGCCTTTAGGGCTAATGATATAACGCTTTATCTCGCGTGTTAGTGGTTTTTCGCGAATCAGAAAGCTGAAGCGGAGCACCGCACCATACCCGTTTTCTAAAGTATCTAGAAATATTAAAGTCCAAGTGGGGAATTATGGGCGTTGAAAATGAATCGTTTCGTCAGCTGTTAGGAACTGCTTTAAAGAAATATGATTTTCCAATGTTTACTGAGAACATGACGAAGCTATCCTCAGATGAGATGTTAGACTTTTTTGAGGAGTCGTTTGCGCAGCCAGGATCTTATAGTATTCGTGGTGGCCAAAAAGCGCGAAATAATTTCTATTCGCGGTTATTAGGGGATGACTTATTTTCCCAGCAGTTCGCGAAAGCCCAAGAGTACGTCAAGGGGCAACATGCGAAGATACTCGCCATTGAAAGTGAGTTTGATAAAATACGTGCGACGTTGCCGAAGTGTGACATTTCCAAATATCCAGTCGATATTCAGATGTGGAGCGCAGTCGAGGGCGCCTCTCAGGGTTTGAAACATTTTCATGATAAAATTGATCAAGCAATTCAAGAAAGTGTGGGCGGCAATGCCCACTATGCTATGCCCGAGATGCTTATTGTAAAAAATGAGGAAGGCGGTGATGTCAATATTGATGGTGCATTTTCCTCGATAATAAGCACTCTGGGCCTGACGTTGAAAATGTTAGCTCATCAGAATGGTTGGATTAAAGGTGGGAAGCTTATCGCGCCTTCTAGGCCTACAATTTCGGCAGATCATGTGTCTAAAGCGGCTGCCATTCAGCAGTTCGCTTTGGCATGGGATGCTCTTGAAGATGCCGCTAACAGAACACTATTTTTCGGAGGCGAAATCACGAGCTTCGAAGATGGGGGAGTGCCTGAGGAGTTGTTTGACAAAAGTTTTTTTGCGACTTTTGAAGATAGGAAGGTTTTTTATCGTAGCCCTTGTGATATCGAGAAATTAGATTTTCTAGCAAATCGAAGACTTCATTCTTGGGCGTTCCAGAATATGACCCGGATGTTTTACTCACCGCACATAGATGCCGTCGTCATGGGCGCGGGCGAAACGCCGCCTGGCTTGGCGATACATAGATACATTTCCAAGGACGAAGCTATAGTCGCTGCCAGCCTGAGTGAGCTATTCGCCTTCGACATCAAAGATGATCAAGAAAAGCATCATGGCCTGACACTCTGTGAGTGGGTGCGAGGGTACTCTGTATTAAAACTCGTCGTAGAGAATGAATTTTCGGACACCAGCTTTGTGCAAGTGGATAAGGGTTTTCTTAAGGCGTCATTACGGGCGTATAATTTGTCCGAAGCTAGCGCGTCTATCCTGATCAATCATTTAACATTTGGCCCGGATGGGCGAGACCTTTTTGATTCCCCGCTAATTGTTTCAGAAGACGGTAAGTATTCGTTCTTGCCTCAGGCGCTGCTTTCCGCCAATTTGGTTGTGGTTATACCATCCAAGTTGAGCGCGCTCGATATCGAACTTGAGAAAAGCGAGAAAGGAATGCCCCGGAGTGAGCGAGACTCGTCTAAGAAGTCAAAGATTTCCGCCAAAAAGGGGAAGGGGTTTGAGCGGAAAGTAATATCTTTTTTTAATAAGTTGGGTTATGACTGTGAGGCGGCTAAATTTAATATTGATGGCGCGCCATTCGAGTATGATGCGCTCCTTGTTGTTGATGATGCATTGCTGTTGATTGAATGTAAAAATACGTCAGTATCCGGGAATAACGCCGTTAAGGCTTTGAGATATGCTCAGTTTCTATCGGAAACTATCGGTCAGATTAAACGGTTGGAGGCTGGGCTTAAACTTAAGCCTGATATCGTAAAGTCTTTGTTTGGGCGAGATCTGTCAGAATTTCGACTAATACCATTAATTCTTAATTCGTTCACCTATTCCAGTCCCCCTATCGATGGTGTATATATTTCTGACTTCTCATTGACTGGTAAGTTTTTTCAGGAGCGTAATATTTCTGAATTCAGCTACGTCGATGGCAAAAAGAAAGTCAATAAGGTTTTACATCAATTATGGGTGGGTGAGAAACCAACCGTGGAAGAGTTGCTGGAGTATCTGGCGTTTCCTCCTCAATTAAAACTGATTGCAAGCCATTTTACATATCATAAGTATGCGCACTATACATCTGAAGGCTCTATGTTTTTTGCCGGTGTTTTAGATGTTGACGAAGACGCTATGAAGCTGGCGAAGCTAGAGGCGCCCGATGTGTCAAACCAATAGGTATTTAAATACGAGCAGGGCCATGCAGAGTATCGAGCATAATCTTGCTTTGACCAGTACGATCACTTGAATAGACATGTTGAGCACCGCCTTCTCGCGGTGCCCAACATAACCGCTATCGCATTAGCCACCCGCCTGCCACATCAAGCACCTGGCCAGTTATAAACCCGCTTTCGGGGGCTGTGAGGTAGCAGGCTGCATCTGCTACCTCCCAAGGCTGGTATTGAAGTAGCGGCCATCACACACTTCAGCGAACCCTACGGCGACAGAGATGTTTCGAGCCTTGGCGGCAGCGTGCAGGCTTTGAATGCTTGGGCCATTCAAAGGCTCAGCTAGGATGGCGATGTTGTCCTTGGTCGGAAACCCGGTGATGTAGGTTTCCGGGAGGATCAGCAGTTCGGTATCGACCGCGCAGGTAGCGATCACCTCCAACGCTCTGGTCAAGTTGTATGCGGTGTCGCCATCTCGACCTTTTATCTGGGCCAACTCGACTTTCATTCCAAATCTCCAAGCACTCTGAACGGGCTAAACGCCTTCACGCTGGGCTATTATGGGCTGCCCTTACCATGACGGTAATCACACGTGGTGGGTAATCCCAAGGAGTGACAATGGCCCCCTCGTTTCCAGAAATCGCATGGCATCGCTCAGTCGGTCTTCTGATAGACAGCATTGACCGCCCAGGCTTTTGGCAAGCGGTTGTTGGACGGATCTCCGACGTACTTCATTTCGACAACTGGGTGGCGTTGCTCTTCCAGGAGGGGAGGCCTCATCTTTTGGCCGAGTCCTCTGCGCCAGGCGGCGGGCCTGACCCGCTGTTTCAGGATTACCTGAAAGGCATTTATCTGATTGACCCGTTCTACGGCGTAAACTGCGAGACTCCCCGCAGCGGCCTGATACAGCTGCGAGATGTAGCCCCCGACTGTTTTGAAGAGACGGAGTACTATCAGCGCTACTTCCACCTCAACATCGTTGCTGATGAAGTCCAGTTCAACTGTCAGCTGGATAGCAAGCGGTTGGTGTGCCTGTCCTTTGGTTCGCATCGGAGTTACACGGACGAGGAAATGGGGGCTTTGGCCATGATCCAGCCATGGGTCATCTCCTTGATGCGTCAGCGCGTTGCGTATGAAGCTCAGGAGCGGGTGGAGGTACCAGCGACAGATGGCCTTGATGGATTGCGGGCAGCGCTGACCGCTCGGGAGTTCGATATCTGCCAACTGATGCTCAGTGGCCATTCGAGCAAGGGAATCGCCGACCGCTTGGCGATCTCGGTTGATACCGTGAAGACGCATCGCCGGCATATCTATAGCAAATTGAACATCAAGACTCAGTCCGAATTGTTTGCGAGTTTCTTAATCAGTGTTTGATAGTTTAATCTAAATATTCGTGGAGTATAAATGAGGCTTCGGAGTGCTGTATTTCATGGGTTGCCGGGTGTAGAAACGCTGTGCTTGGATTTTGAAAAGGTGAATGTTTTTGTCGGGCCCAATGGGGCTGGGAAAACAACTGCATTGTTAGTAGTGAAACTGGCGCTTGAGATTTTGTCTCGCAAGACCATATGCGGTGAGATTGGTGATGTTCCAAGCTGGCTGACGTTCACTTCAGTTGACATGGTGTTTCAGGATCAAGATCGAACTCTCGCCAATGCCATGTCTGACTTGCTTGAGATGGTTTCAGATACTTTGCATTTAAGAATTAAATGCGATGATACTGATTTCTTTATTGAATCTATTAAATCCGAGTCAGAAGTCCATGTTGTATCTGCTAAGAAAATTGAGGTAATCGAGAATTTGCAGAATGCTATACAGCAGACCGAGGAACGTATAGACGAAGCACAGGCTCAACTCAATCAGAATCAAAGTAACCAAGGTGTCAGGCTGGAGCTCGACCGTATCCGGCAAGCGCACGAGAAGTACCTAATTGATCTTGAGGTGGCGATGCAATGCGAGATCATAAAGCCGGGTACTGTGACGGAGGAGGTCAACCGAAAGCTTCTGGATGAAGCCCTGAGCAACACCCGTTTCCCAGCAGCGGTTTGGGTGGATTCGGCCAAGAACCTAGAGGGCGTCATTCCAGACTTCATTAATCGGATGTGTGAGCAGCAGTCTGGTAAACCAGCCGAGAAGAAAAAATTCCGTGCCGCTCATGCTGCGTTGAACCACCTTCTGCAGCATGAGGTAGATTTTCATGAGGTTGATGGCGAGAAATGCTTATCCATTGATGGAGTGGACTACCGCAGGGCATCGTCCGGCACCCGTGTCTCACTTGCATACTTTGGTCTGACTCATTTTCTGAACCATACAGACTTCGTAATTTGGGACGAGCCCGAGAATGGACTGCACCCGACCCGTCGGATCAGAATCCTGGATCTCATTCAACAAGATCCACGGCAATTTCTGATTGCTACACATGCGCTAGAGTTTGCTCCTATTTTCGCGGTCGATAGCAAGATTTACAGGTGCGATTCTTCCTACGAGGAGGACGCAGAGAATACGACTCTTCAAGTTCGAGAGGTGACCAGTCGCAAGGATGGCTTCCTTCTGCTAGAGGCACTGGGCGTGCAACCTGCTCGTACCCTTTTTACTGCAAATGTCGTGCTTTGGGTTGAAGGCCCTACGGAGCTCGTGTTCTACCGGCACTGGCTTAAGCATGCATTGCAGGGACTAGATCTGGAGGAGGGGTTTCATTACACAATCATGCATTATGGGGGGGGGCTGATTTCGTACCTTGGCGTTGCGGATGATGAGCACCGCGAGTTGGCCTTTGATGCACTCAGTATCTGCCGCAACATCATCATCGCCATCGACTCAGATCTTGATGGGGTAGTGGTGGGTAACGACTCTGAGCATTTGAAGCCTGGTGCACGGGCGGTAAAAGCTGAGGTGGATCGACTGAATGGCAGCCGGGCGGACTCTGCCCTATTTTGCGTTACCAAAGGGCGCGAGATTGAAAACTATCTCCCACCTAAAGCGCTGCTCCACGCAGCGTCTTCGTGCTGGCAGGGATACGCAGACCATGAAGCAACTCTGCCAGTTGATGATTTTATGTGCGGGCAATACCAGCCTTTTCACCAGGCCCTGCAGGCTTTTTTTGAGAGCGCCGGTGTCACCTCATTGAAAGTCAAAGACGGCGTCGAGCAAATTCATGTTCATGGCAAAAGCTTATGGGGAGAGGCCAACAAGGTGGCAATGATGAGGGCCGCTCTCACGTTGGAGGGCCTGACGCCAGAAGACATGCTCTGGGGGTTTTCGCGCGAGCTTGACGACATGGTTAAGTTCATAAGTCGGGCGAATGCATCCTGAGCAAAGCGTTCATCCTAGGTGCATTGCGGGCAGTCTAATGCGTTGTTACGGTGGAGCAGATGGCGTCACGAGGAATCTATGGGCGCCGGGCATTGTGGCAGGCGTCCAGCTCGATTTGAGCCTGGGCAAGGGTCTGATCGGTGAAAGAAATCAGACTTGTTGCGTTGTGTTGGGGCTCACGCTGCCAGGAGGCCCATTCGGAATGAACTGGCGCGTACTCAAAGCTTGCCGGTACACATCTCCTGACTACCTTGGGTGGGGCACTCTACCTTTCATGGCTTGGATGCAGGGACGGGCGCCTTCACTACATTCCAATACGGCTGTGCCGACTGGATATGTCGGCTGGCCCTCTGAATTGCCGGTCTCGACTCATCATCCAGATACCAGTAGCAGTACGTGATGGCGCGGGTGATCGCTACATATGCCGTACGGAGTGCTTCCTCGCCCTGCGCGGTGTCATATCCACACGGGTCTCCTACCCGATTTAGACCCGCCTGCGCGTATAGGTCGTTCTTTGAGGGCGAGGAAGTCTTCAGGTCACAGTCACCGAGTAGAAATACAGCCTTTGCTTGGAGACCCTTGGCTGAATGGTAGGTAAGGAATTTTATCTGGCTGGAGCGTTTCTCCATCCTTGCCCTATCAAGCAACTCCTCAAGTTCGTCGCGTGCCTCATCCTTCACTGAGTTTGAGCGCGTCAAGACGAGTATGGAGTCTCCGGCGAGGTAATGTCTTTCAACGTCAGCAGCGATTTGCTTCCAGTTCAGTTCCCGGACTTCAACTGGCACTTGGTGCTTTATTACGGAATTGTTTTTCGCAACCCCTTGCTTGTTGGGAACGCCTCCAGGGGTGTGTTTCACAATTTCCTCTGCTGCATCAATCACCATCTGATGGGATCGATGGTTCTCTTGCATGAGCACCTGATTTGGCTCAGGCGACTCGAACACCTTGTCGAAATCGATGAGGTAGTGAGGAGAGCTACCTCGCCAGCCGTAGATACTTTGCCAGTCATCACCTACTGCCATAAGCGAAGCGTAGGCTGGTGAACCGTTGGTGGGAACTGTCAAATTGCGCCTTTCGATCTCGGCGAACGTCGCACGAATCCACGATATCGTGTTGGCACCGACATCCTGAAACTCGTCAACAAGCAGAGTCGTCAGAGGTTTTAGCACGCCCGGTGAGAGCGCTTTGAGATTGTGTGGCTTACGCTCGCTGAAGATGGCGAACATGGTATTGAACGTCATTACCGGCGGGGTCATGTTGAACAGCATGCGGGTAAAATCATTCCAGTAGATCGCCAACGCATGGAAGAAATCTCGATCCACGTCGCCCTTCGGCAAGCGCATCGCCCGGATGGCTTCGAAGACGTCCAAGCCCAGATTTTCCATGTACGACGCAGCGCTGTAGAAAGCTTCAGTGATGTACTGAGGAAAAATGTCACCTTCGATCTTGTAGGTGAATTTAGGGCAGGTGTTCACTAGGCTCTTGATCGCCTCGATGGAGCTGGCTGAGTCGACGTAGCTTTTGAGATAGATTACAGGGCGGGAACAATGCGCCTGAAAGAGGATTCGTTTGTTTTTGACATCCGTATTCAGGTAGGGAAACCGTCCTTCCTTCGCCTTCAAATCTTGGGACTCTGACTTGTCCACTCCAAGAATAACGAAAGCATCAAGCTCCGGGATGTATCCGTTGACTTGGAAATCGTGTCCGAGCAATTGAATTACCTTGCGCGAAGGCTCAATCCCGTCGATCGGCCATTTACCGGCACCACGCCATAGCCTCTCCAAGGTATCGCAGATGTCTTCGTCCGCTTTCGCGAGGTCACGAGCTTGTCGTTGGGCTTTCAACGCTTCGGGGCTGTCTGCATTGACCTTCTCCATCGCTAATGCGTGGCGATACAGTTTGCCGATCAACGCCTTGAATTCGGGATTATTGTCGTACAGCCGCATATAGCATTTATTCATCAGCTCAAGCTGGGGCTCACCCATTTTCACCTGGAACACCGAGCCTTTTTCCTTCGCGCTCCCATCCTTTTCTAAAAACTCGAACGGCTGCACGCTCGCCATCCCAGGAAGGCAGCGAGCGAACGAAAGGATCCGCGAGTGGAAGGTGCGGACAATTTTCAGTGAGTCATCATGGGATATGTCATAGCCCCAAAGCTTAAAAACCTCTCTGACCTTGTTCGCAAAGTCTTTCTTGGACTCGACCGTAAAAGTCACTACTGTGAGGTTGGAGAAATCAATGCCCAGGTAGTGCCGCAAGACCAAGAGCCGCAATACCATCGTCGTAGATTTGCCGCTGCCAGCGCCGGCAACAACTGACGTGGTAGGCGTCCTGGAGAGGATCATCTTCCACTGATCCGCTGAGGGAGGCTGATTCGGTAGCTTGGCTTCTACGTCTGATCGAATCTTCTGTTCCAGTTCATCTGTTATCGGGAAGCGCCAATTTTTGAAAAGCACGTCCTCCCTGATACCCGGAGCATCAATCTTCGGAGCTGGCCCGGGCTGCAGTTCAATGATCAGTTTTCCTTCATCGAATCCAGCTTTATAGCCAGTTTCAAGACCCTCCGCGCGGCCCTCGTCATACCCCACTGCTCGACCTTTCTCATGCCCAGACTCATGCCCCTCGTGAAGCCCCCGGGAGTGTCCTGCTTCGTCCCCAGTCGAAACGCCCGAAATCTGCCCAGCGCTCCACCCCTCCCGATAGCCTTCATGGCGTCCGGCGGATCGGCCAGCTCTCCAGGCGGATAATTGGCATATACCTGCCGCATCGAGAATCAGGTTGGTCATCCGGGACAAGATGCCATTCGGTAAGGATGGCTCTGGTAGCTCATCAACTGGCGAGCTGGAATCTTTAGCATCCACTTGCGGTAAATCTCCATTTTCTTTCGACGAGGACGAGTGCCGGGTGTGGGTGTCGATTTTTGCGACACTGGCCAACGAGCGCTTCTGCCCTATTTCCGGTCGTACGAAGGGTATCATTTTGTTACGAGGGCAGATCAAGGACTGCGCGAATGACGCTCTATATAGAGGGTCTCGGTCTTACAGGGCCCCGGAGCGTATGACTGCTGGCGTCTGGAACTCAGGTAGTATGCTCAGAGCTGCGCTGAGCGCTTTGACTGATGGAGTAGGTGTGTGGGAAGGACGTTCGCATTCGTTGACGAGTCAGGCAATCACGACCTGGACACGTCGAAATCGGGAAGCTCAAGCTTCTTCGTGATCTGCTCGATCATTATCACCGAAAAAGATCTGCCGCGAGCCTACGAGCTTGCGGAGGCTCTACGGGCACAACACTTTCAAACGGGCGAGATCAAATCCAGCAAGCTCAAAGCAAAGGATTTTGATCGTCGCCGGAAGATCCTTGTCGATCTTGCTGAGCTGCCCCTAAAGCTTTATTTCACGGTTGTAGACAAAAGGCTTGTGTACAAGGACGGAGGGCACCAATTCAAGCAGTCCTTCATCAAAAGCGTGAACAATCTCTTGTACGAACGCCTGTTCAATCATTGCCAAGATTTGCATATGACCGTCGACGAGCACGGTGGGCCGGAATTCCAAGAGAGCTTGCGGGATTACGTCGCAGCGCGGTACGCCAATGATCTTTTCGGGGACTCGGCATTCCAGACCAAGAGCAGCAAGAGCGATGTCCTGATCCAGGTAGCTGATTTTTTCGCCGGCACTGTGGCCCATATCTACGAAGGCAAAACCTCGAACGAGGTGGTTGAGGTCTACAAAAATATCCTGCGTAACAGCACTCTGGGGCTGCTTGAGTGGCCACCCAAATTTCAGCCTTTCCTGCCTCCACCAATGAGCGAGTCTGCGTATGCGGACTACCGAGTACACCAGCAAGCGTTGAAGCAGGCAGATTTGTTTCTCGCCAAGATTGGCGAGCATCCAAGCGAAGAGGAGCGGCTACCACTCTGCATCCTGGATTACCTGCGCTTTCGAAGCGAATTTGTCAGCGACGAGTACGTCTCCACTGAAGACATCGCCAAGCACCTGGCGGACAGAGGCTTCCCTGGGCTGGGCGATCAGAAGATCAGATCAAGTGGGATCGCAAAACTGCGGGACTGCGATGTAATCATCGCCTCCGCTACGAAGGGGTACAAGATCCCTCGAACACGCGCTGACATAAACGATTTTCTGGAGCTTGCATCGAGCCAGATTCTTCCGCTGCTTGATCGGGTCAAGAAGGCTCGGGATGTCTACCGGCTCAGCAGCGTCGGGGAATACGACATCTTGGCGGAAGATCAATTCGCAGAGATCAGAAAGCTGTTGTTGTCGCTTGAGGCGTTATAGGCGAGTCCTATGGCAGCTCCATTGCCTCGCCTGTAGCAATAGCTGAGACCGCATTAGCCAAAGTGGTTGTGGTGATCGGGCGGGGAGGCGGCTAGCTTTTTGGGTCATACCGAAAGGATCAGCGTGGTGCATAACCACCATGGGCCAGGGCATCCTGCAGCTTTCCGACAGCGGCTCGAATTGTATAGGCTTCGTTATCATCTATTGCGCACCCACGTACTTCGCTCCAATCGAGCCGTTTAAAGAATTGGGCAAGTGCCAAGGTTTCCTCCTGGCTCAGATCGGCATCCGCCTGAAGGCGGTGTATACCGAAAGTCACGGTGACGTCTTTGGGCTGGGTCAGCTTGTTCATAGGGAGGCTCCATTTTTGGGTAGCGGCAGTTTGGCGAGTTCAGCCAACGAGATTGCTCAATAGCTTAGCTGACCACTCCAAAAGCGCTTAGGCCAAGAGTGTCTATAGGAGTTAGAGACACTGGGAAGAGCGCGGACAGCTTAACGTGAGTGGGTCTACGTGAGGCTCCGGGTGCGATGGCAACATGTGGCACCGTTATTGGAGCGACTATCCGTCTAATCGATGGCCAGGTTGATCAAGATGTGTGGATGCAGGGCGGTCGTTCGCCCTGTATCACTCTGTCTTCAAAGCGAGTCGAGATAATCAAGCGTCAAGATTCAACGCCATCTGCCTGACAATTTCTAGTGGCTGCTTGCTGTCGATGACCCGGTAGATGAGGTCGCGCTGACTGCGGGGCAATTTTTTGACCACATTCTTCGCTGCCGCCCTCACACCCGCATCCGTGCCGTGGATTTTGCGGCTAACAGCAGAACCAGTGTCGCATGGCTGAGGTTCATATCAGGCTCTGTGGATGTTATTCGCACGCCGCATTGGCGAGTGCCCCGCGTGATGTTGTGAGCAATGCCCTGGTACTCAGATAACAAGATTGAGCCATGATCGAGGTAGCGCGTCTACTACAGGCGTGCGTATTGGATTTTCTCAAGTCCGAGAATGCCGTAGCTATTGCGAATGTTCTGTTCTGTGGGCTCCTTGTCACGCAGCCAACGAACGGGAATATCCAGATAACCTGCCCAGCGTGCACCTTGTTTGAATTGCCTCCATTGCTTGGTTTTGGCCATGACCTCCAGGTATTGGTTGACCAACAAATACTGCAGGTCTCCAGCGGAGTACTTAGCAAGCTGAAAGGCTTTAGTGTAGTGAGGGGACGCAGAGGCAAAGTCTTCAGCCCGATAGCACACTATTCCCTTCAGCCAGTGCATAAGCCATGGAAGGCGCTCGGCAACCCCCGCCAGTCTCATCTGTTCGCACAGCGCATCCACAGCCTCCAGCGTGACACCTTCGCTGTTTCTCATGGCAAGGGCACGCTGGAGGTAGTGATCAAAATGTTCAGGCTTATCTACCCTCCAGCGAGAAATCGCGTCCGAGCGAATCCTTGCAGCGTAGGATCCGTATCTCTTTTCAATCCACTGCACGACTTTGTCTGGGACGTAACCTCGACTATCTTGATTGCTTAGCAACAGCTCATTCGCGTTCTGGAGTTTGCCCTCAAAATGTCCCCAGAAGTGCGGGCCCATCCTGATCCCAAGCTCAACTCGTTCCGTGGCTTCGATTTGAATTTGTTCCTGTGGGGTGTACCCGCGAGGTTTGACTGAGACAGCCGCCACGACTTCCCGATCTAGTTGGGTTAGGTACTCGGTGATTTCTTCCTTGATCCACCCGAAATAAAGGCGAGTTTGGCGCGTGATGTCTTGAAGATACTCGGTTCCCAGCCGCTCCTGAATATCCATCAAAATGAATGTGATGATTCGCGCGATGGTGGCGCAAGTGATGATGCCGTCTTGGAGCCTTTGATCAACGACGTTACCAACCGAGGCCTGCGCCTGAAACGAGTCCTCAAGGTTTTTCACAAGTGCGGGAAGTGACGGCAGGTGCTTGGCGTTTTTCCAGCTTCGTGCTGCTCGCTCATTTTGTTTCAGGTGTGTGGTATCGCCGACTACACCGATTGGATCGTGGAATGTCGCAAGGGTGAGGCCGCAGGAGGCATAAGCCCAAGCCAGAACTTTATCCAGCGGCGTTGAAATATTTCCCTCGACACTCGATGGCAGAAACCAGCACGGTTCCATCGGTTGCGGGGCTGCGTAGATGTATCCCTGAAAGACTACCCAGTTTCGAGCCAGTGACCGTACGGCGACTTCGACGGCGTAGCTGGTCAAGAAGAATCGCGCGGTATCGCGTTTGGTCATGGTCGTACCCATGGTCTTGACCATCGACGCATATGAGCCATAAAGCTCGTTCAGTACCTCTTGAGCCTGCTGGGCCCAAAAGGGGCAGCGGATGTACCTGCGAAGTGAAGCGGTCAGCAGATCAGCGATATCTTCAAACGCCTCCTGCAAATTGCAGTCCTCCTTGGCCAACCTCTGCATACGCTTCTGATAGGTCTTTGCTATGCCTTGATCAAACTCGGTCTCGTCTTCACGATTATGGGCTTTGCGAGGCATCACGCCGGACGCTGCAACGGCGTACTGCGCGACGTCGCCGAGGGTAGGGGAGGTGTACAGTCGTTCCATGGGTAATGCCTCGATCGCCGTTAGTGCTTAGTATTGGTTGGGATTGAGTTGTTTGCCCCGGTTGCCATGCACCTGGGAGTTCGTGATGTTCGAACCTTTCGTACCTTTGTTGGCGTTTGAGGTATCAGAACGATGGTTGGCCTGAGCCCGCTGAGACGACGATGGCTGTGTGCCTGAGGATTTGTTGGTGGGGTTTTTCTGGTTCATGGTGATGCTCCTGAATTTGGAGTTCCAGACTGGCTGGAGTGGCTCCGTGAGTAGTGCATTCAGGTTATCCAGCGAGGGCTGATGGTTCTAGGTCGAAATTGGCGACGAGTTTTTTGGCTACGCGGTGCTCCACGCAAAGCCAAGCGCTGTGGCCGATCTGATGTACGAAATGCTGGGCTGTGCGTTGACCGTCTCTGAGTGCGCCTGGGTACTCCTGAGTCGCCACGATGGTTAATGAGCAAGCGACGGGTTGCCAAAGGCTAAGCCGTGGCGGAGGGATATGTGAGGTCACGGATAAGATCCGTGCGCTCATCCGCCATTGGTCAGCTGTGTCAGCTAACCTCTGGCGTTTGTCGGAGTACACGCGAAGTAGAAAAGATGAGTCACCCTGTGGCAAACCGCTCTGGCGAATCGACCGCCGTATCTCTGAGCGGTCAAGCGGTAGGCTGGATCATCCAAGTTGGTACTTTGCGAGAATCAGCATCCCTAGCAGCGCGGACGGCTGACCCACCCCATGTGCTCTCTGAAAGTTTTCAGCCAGCAGGTCGTCGATGTCTTTCTTCACCAACCGCAACCTGCCGATCGCCAGCGCCGCAGCGAATTCCAGGCCGGCATCGCCATACTCTTCGTTGCAGCGAATGAACACCTTCGACAGGAATTCCCGCATGAGCCTGCTCAATTCAGGGCTGGCAGAATAGTCCAGTTCTGAAGGAAGACTCGCCCTCAGTAAGCACGCCTGGAGGATCGAATCATTGAATCGCAAGAAGCATTCGGGGCCGAGCACCACCGATTCATAGCCGTTGGGGCAAAGTCGCAAATTGGGGTTTTCATGCTCACGAGCGTACTGAAGCACCGCCGAGAGGGTTAGGTACACAGTGCTCTGGCTTACGCGCTCGTACCCTGTGGCGATGTCAGAATCCTTTTTGAAGAACAGAAAACCCTCTGACAGCTTGAGAGGCGCTGCTCGCGGCGAGCGCATCAGCGCTTGGCGGGCCGCCTCGATTTCGTCAGTTGCCAGGTCTACTGATTGAGTCACGACAGTGGGGCTGATCCCACCCCCAGGGTCTAGCTCAAGTAGGGTAAGCGTCTGTGCCAGCGAGCCCATTGCGGTGAGCTGAGACCAAAAGCTTTGCTCCGTGTCCTCCCCAATCGGCATGTTGATCCAGTTGGAAAAGCCGTACAGGCGATCCGTTGGATTTCGTGCAAGGAAAATTTCCAGCTGCTTCCACGCGCTGGCGCTCTGCGGGATCCCGATTGGCGTTAGGTACTGTCTGGGTATATTGCTCAAGATGCGCGTACGCAGATCCCGGCTGATTTCCCTGAGCACGCCCCCATCTCGCGACACTGCTGACACCACTACCACCCCGGTTACATCGCTGCACTCGGTTGCGAGAAGATCGGCAGACGCTATCAGTCGTATCGGCCTGTCACTTTCACGCTTCTCTCTGAGCTTCTCGACGACTGCCTGCGCCAATCGCAACGAACTGTCGTCGGCAGCGTGGATGACGAGGTTGGTCGCGATAGGGAATCGCCAGCTGATCTCATCATCCAGCCACTCAATGAAATCAGGGTTTTCGAAAACCTGCTGAGGGTCGAGCTGGATCAGTTTGGAGCGGCCACCATCAACACGAGAATTCAGGGGCGGAATTGTGAACCCGAAATGCTTATGGATTATGTCCAGTGTGTCCGGAGCGTGCTTCGTGCCGATCACGACAGCTCTAGGCGGTTTGGCCTTGGAAGAGAAATTTTCCCCAATAATTTCTATCAGCGTTCCCTCTTTTTCACCGAGCTCGGGCAGGCTGAGCCCCATCGCATTTAGCGAAACCAAGACATCACCATCGCGGCTTTGCTTCGTGACGTCCACCAATGTCAGGATGCAATCCTCGGAGAACCAGCGTTCCCGCATTTTTGCAGCCATCCGTCCCGTGGTGGAAGCGGATACGACGCAGAAGTAAGGAAAGCTTGGAGGGATGAGCTTCTCTAGTTCATCGTATGAGTGAAAGCTGTGGATCTCCGCATCGCCACCACACAAGCTCAGAGCATTCTTCACAAACGCGTAAATACCCATGGTATCGATGTAGATCTTTTTGGCGACGCGCAGGCGTGAGCTGTGCCTTAGGGCAATGCAGTAACCCACCACAAACAGCTCGGCTTCACCGCTGGCGATATCACGAGCCTGGATAAATACGCGGTTTTTAGTGCCTGAAGGGTGCTTGAAAATGTGGCCAGACGGTGCTCTGTGAATGGCATTGTTGCGCTGGAGCAGCGAAAAAACACCGCGCTCCAGCAGGTCGTTTGCCGAAAACTGGAAATTCTCTGTACCGCCCCCTAACGAGTGTCTTGTGAAGCCGGCGCCTTGCCACTCGTTGAACACGTATTGACGCACGAAATCTATCTGGCTCTTCTCACCGCGCTTGAGCATTGTGGTGCGCTGTGGGCTATCAGTTGCCCATGCCTGTTGGAATGCCCCAAGCTGGTTGCTGTTGCCGAAGATATAAACGCAATCGGGGAGGTTGGCTTCGCGCTTGAGCGCAAAATCAACGTCGTCATAGACATCGCTAGGGCTAAGGTCGCACCGGTTGTAGCAAAGGCTCAAAACCTCAACGGAGCCTTGAACAGCGCAGTGTTTCACATGACGCCATGGGTAGAATCTTTCCATTACTCTGCCCTCAATGGCACGAGGATAGACACAACCGCGCCTTCTACCGGGGCGAGAGGCTGGGGAACCCAGTCCTCAAAGTCGAAATGATTGCGCTCGTCATCACCTTTGGTGAACACGTTGAAGACCGACAAGCGACCTGACCTTATCCTGATCAACCCTCCGATCTTGCTCAACTCGTTAAGAACCAGTGGCAAACCCTCGCCGGCAGCATCCTGGGGTTTCGATGAAACATTGTGTTGAAGACATCGAAGCAGAGCGTCCTTTTCCTCCTCAATTGTCATTTCGGTAACCAATTTGCCGGTGTACCGACTGACAAGCCCAGGGCCGGAGTCGAAATAACTGATTTCAAAAACGCGCAGGCTTGTGAGGCCCGATTCTGTCTCGCCTGCTTCGGTAGCCCAGTAGTCTTCCAGCTTGTCGTTTCCCGAAAAATCTTCGGCAAATAACTCTTCACTCAGACGTGTCCATCCCAAGATCAGGCCTTCAACGTGCGACAGATATTCAGTGCCTTCATGATCGGTGACAGCGTGGTCTTGGGTATTCTGAAGAAGCTCGCTCGAAAACGATCCCAAGGCATCAATAAGGGATTCAGGCACGCTTTCACGGCTTTGCTGGTTTACGAAGGCAACGAGTTCGGCCATCGAGTTCCGCATATCCTTCTGTTTCTTGGCCACCTGGGCGGAGGCGAAAAGTGGCCGAAGATATTGGACTTTGGAGGCTGCAACACAGATGAGATCCAACGATCTGCCGCGAATGACATCGCGGAAATTTCCAGCATCGGTGTTCTGCATTTTTTCCGCCGCAGCTGTCAGCACGTCACGCCGATCAAGCACCTGTTCGCCCAGGCGAATGCCTCGCGTTAAGCGCGCACCAGCGATGCCTGGTGAGTAACTGCAGACGGCGTTTTTGGCGTCCTCAGGGGATGCATTCTGATGAATGTCTAGATACCCATCTTTGAGCCGATGCCGAGCCAGCGTAACGACCATCTGCAGTCTCGAAGCGTCGTAAATTGGGCTATGGCGACCTTTGAAAAAGTCCAGAGGAAAAACAAACCTGTCATCCTGGGGCTGGCTGTCCATCTGGCTGATAGCGCGTTCGATGTCAGCCAGGCTGCGGCATTTACCTACATTAATTTTGGCCAACGAATCACCTCGGTGACGGAATCATTTTTTGGGCGTGTAGCCTGCCAGAAGGTCTTTGATCCGTGGTTCCGGCTTCCAGTACGCAGGGCCTTTCAGGAATTTCCCATTCTCGTCGTAAATAGGCTTTCCGTCAGCACCCAGCTTGCTTTCGTTGCTATCCATGATGACGTCCAAGACCTCCTCCAGCGGAAGTCCGTATTTCATGGCCTCGGAGCGGCAGTACACGATCACATCCCCCAAGAGGTCGGCCAGCGCGACCTGTATGTCCAGAGGATTTGCTCCTTCCTTGATGCTCGCGACAATCTCATCGATCTCGTGAACCTCATCCAGCAGTGTCTTCTTGAACTTCAACAGACGCTCGTCGGTACCCTCGAAAAGGTGCGGCGCGTCGTGGACAGGCAGCTTGTACATCTCATTCATCGACTGGATTCGATCTCGGAACGTCTTCGCCATCCTATTTCTCCTGCGGCAGGTCGTTGGGGTTGCGGCTGACACTACGCTTTTTTTTGGCGACAAAGCAAACCTCTAGCCTGGCCTCTCTAGCTGAGTATGTAATACCCGTCATCGCATTTGCGAACCCCAGCTCGCTTCTCCGGGGCCAGCCCCTCCTGGATGATGTAATACAGGTCACGGAACACGGGGGAGGTGGCGGCGATGTAGCTATGCCCAAGCCCAAACAGCTCGCCGGCGACGGCTGTGACATCGACCGTCGACAGCCCTGTCATGACAATGGGGGGATTGGCATCTCCTGCCCTAGGCAGTGATTTGACAGCCCTGGAGACTTTGATGGCCCTATCGTCGCGCGAGGCGTACAGCGTTACCTGATCATAATGGCCAAACACCTTGGCGATTTGCTTGAAACGCCCTGTATCTACATCAGGAGCAGCCAGGACTATTTGGCTGATTGGCGTTTCTCCCGCTGCGTGCTTCCAGTTCTCAAGCACTGCAAGCAGAGCTCGATTCCCCATGCTGTGCGCGATGATATGGAGCCGCCTCAGGCCGAGGTTTTGGGTGATGGTATGCAGGAACTCGCGAAGGTGTGCCACCGACCAGTCTATCGTTGCCTCGTCTGTTGGGTAGCTCAGAACCCTGCCGCACGACGCCCACGAGTAACAAAATTTGCGCCCGGAAAACTTCAGATCATGACAGAGCTGGCTGGTACGCCAGAGTGCCTCATCGAAGGTCACATTGAACCCATGGATGAAGAGCAGGCCATCAGAATCAGTTACCTTTGCAGACTCAATCCAGTCCTGTAAGGAGCGGGCGGTCACCTTATGGATGACGATGTGCAGGTTGGGGTTTTCAGCTGTCGGGAAGAGTCTGAATCTTTTGGTCGGACGCTCAACGCTCCCTTCTTTATGGACGTGAGGGATCGAAACCTCTGCCACGCCATAGGTAATGCCTTCTTCGGTTCGCTCATCACCAAACTGGGCTTTGAGGTGGCTGGAGATATGGTTTCTGTCCGTCCCGAAAAAGACGCTATGTGTCGTAGCGTTCGGCGCAGTCACTCCAAACCCCTGGGATGTGAACGGAGCCGGGTGGATCTGGCTCAAAGGTTTCACACGGATGTCTGGAGTTTCTAGGCCTGCAGTCGGTCGACCGGCTTTGGGTTCGGAGTGGTAGTTGTCAGCGGCGTCGATGCCCAGGCTGCCTACCATCTCAGATGGCAATGTGATGGAGGCTCTCACCACCTGTTTGAAGCTGTGGGTTCTGGCGTAGCTGGAAAACTGAGCTTCTGACATGCTGTTCAGCCGGAGCAGCAGCTCGTCAGACTGAGGGCTCAGTCTGAGATCCTGCAGATGTGCTAACAGACGCTCTAGAACCACCATGCTGGATGTTTTTAAGCTGAAAACAAGCGTGTTCTGAAACTCGTCGGCAGGTGCGCTTTGCCAGATACGATAGACCCCAATAGAGCTCACAATCCTATCAGTGGCTCTAGCGGAATGAATGTTTAGCCACAATATTGCGGCTGCGAGTTTCAGATCCTCTGGTGTCCTCATTTCGTTCCCTGACAATCCTGTTCTATTCGCCTTCGACAGCACAGCTGGGTTTGAGCTTGGCGCATTGGCATGATGGCGAATTGTACACTGCCTGACCGGCAATCGATCCAGCCAATATATGCGTTAACCGTTGCGAGAGTCGGAAGCCTGTCCGTGTCTGTGTCCGGCTTTGACTTTGACTTTGACTTTGACTTTGACTTTGGCTTTGGTCTGGGCGACAGGCTAGGTACCAGTGTGAAACGTATACAGCACCTGGCTTATGGCGCGTTCTCGGGCCTCAAATCTCGACTCAGCTAGTGGCGCGTTGACGGGCCTCCAGTTGTGCCTGATTGCGTGCTTGAACCTGTGCAGCGAGGACGGTCTCAATTTGTGTGTAAAGCTGTGCTTCTTCATTGTCCCGATCGGCGACAGTCACCACGAGTGCGTACTGTTCCTTGTCCAGAACATCGGGGTGATTCCAGTCTCTGTCTGATCGGGTGACAACGACGAACCACTTTTCTTTGGGGTTGCGTTGTTTGAACGTCCACCGTGAGGATTGAACGGTGCCTTTACTACGCAACTGCGCCGAGATGTCACGATTTCCGGTCATGTCATCGTTGCGAGTCGCTTCGTCCTTCTGGTAGGCGTGGTTGAAGGACTTCTGCACCGCTTCTAGGGAATCGCCCTTTACCAGTCGATAGCTGATCTGAGTGGCGACGTACTCGATCCGTGTTGTTCGAACAGCCGGCGTGTAAGCCAAGGTGATGCTGAGCTCTCGCTGCCCGCGTGAAGCGCGAAGGAATGAGGGAGGAAGAGGGAGTTCATAGAATTGGCTGGAATCGCGCTCAATGGCTTCTTCACACATCAGCACGACGCAATGGTCGGAAGATCGGAAAAGATCGTTGTCGCTGATCTGGCCATATCCACCGACGTCTCGGGCGATTTCGCGCTGCCAAGTCGCCTTGTCCTTGTGGTAAGCCTTCTTCATTTCGTCAGTGAAGGTTGATTCAACTTCCGCCGGGAAATAAGCGTGATTGACAAGCATGGCCCGAAGCAGATTCGCAGACGCCTCTGGGTATTCGTTCAGCAAGCGCCCCGCCAAATGCGTGACGTATGGGGCCGAAAAGCTCGTTCCGCTGATTTCCTTGAAGACGGTGTTGCCCTGAAACGCATTATTGAGCGTGAGTACGCCAAGTCCTCTTGTGCTGGGATCCCATTGCTCCCCATCGCGCCGCATCGGGCTAGCGAGATTGCCGCCAGGTGCTACCAGCTCAGGTTTGAGAGCGCCTTTCACAGATGGGCCGTGCCGTGTGAAAGGGGATGGCTGTGATTCGCTAGCCGGCGAAAGCTGATGGATGTCAGGGTATTTCTGGCTATCCACGGTGGCGTTGTGGCGAGCAATGCTTCCCACCGTCAACACGTTCAACGCCGGGGCTGGATCGATGATCACGCTTTGGGAGTTCAGGAGATACTCCGGGTACTCTTCTCGCCAGCTGTTCACGGGAACGGGCGGATCCATTGATCCGCGAAAGTTTCCGGTCGACACCACAAACAGGACGTTATGTTTGCGTGCAAGAACATCGAGGATGTACGCCAGTCCTCGGACATGCATACCGTCGTAGGGCGCGTTCGAATTGCCTAGCGACAGGTTGAAAATCCTGCAGCCGAGGTCAATGAAATGTTCGATGGCATTGGTGAGCGTTGTTTCGACCGAGTGTTCATCAAACACCGCCTCGTCTGAGTGCTCACACTTGCGCATCACCTTGGCGTTGAACAGCCAAAATGCGGGATGCCAGTAGTTGCTCTGATCGCAAGCTTCAACGTCGCCATACAGCACGATTCCTGCCACCGCTGTACCGTGGCCCGCCTCATCAAATTCATCCTGACCACGAACAAACGAGTGGCTCTCACCGATAGCGGAGCGCAGCAGCGGGTGGTTGGTGTTAATACCGCTGTCCAAGATGCAGACTCGGGCAGCATCGGCGTGCGGCGCGTGAATGTTGAGCGGAAGCTCTGCGATATCACGGTTCAGTTGGGGAAAACTGATACCAGTCTGAGGAATGAGGTCTACCAGGCGGACATCGCGATGATCCAGTAACTGATCGGCCTGTTCCTGGTTAACCTCCACCCGATACATGAGGAGGCTGTCCAAGTTGATGCGATCAATTTGCCTCGCGCCGATGCCAGCCAGCCAGGCTTCGAAATTGGTGTGGGTTCTGAGACGGACGGGATGGTTGGCCGTATGATACGGCCAGAGCTCCACATCCAGACTGAATGTCTGCGTTTGGGGCATTCCTTTGTTCTGAAGTGCCCAACTCATCCGATCTTCGGCAGACCAGCTGTCAATGCCCTCAATCGCGGTCAGCACCTGTTTGTAGGTGAGGCTTTCGCCTGAAACCCCTAACTTGTTCAGATGCTCCTGGAATTTGGCGAGACCTTCTTCGGTAGCGAAGACAACGCATAATTCCTTGCCCTCATGGCTTACAAACTCCAGGCCATGAATGTTGAGGTGCTTAAAGTTCAATGCCCCCTCATAGCGAATTTTCAGAATATAAGTGGCGCTGTCTCTGTCTTGGGAGGCGTTCTGCTTTTGGACTTCAGCTTTGGCGGTCGCGAAATAGCCATTGAGCTTCTGCCCATGGCCTCTGAGGTCATCAATCTTTCGCGGGGGAGGCGCTTGTCTCGTACGACGATCGTTACTAAGCTGCTCACGATTAATCGTGAGGTGTTTGTAGGTAGCCAATTACATCATCCCTGATTGAGGTGGTTAATGTTTTCGAAGTCCTTCGCGAACAAGAGCGCTGCGCAGTTCTTTGATAGTAAGGAATTCTTGGCCCCTCAAAATCATTCTTTTAACGGCCCTGCGAACCACACGCTCTAGGTCGGCCCCGCTTTTTCCTTCAAACTCCGCGAGCAGCTCGTCGTCGTCCAATTCAAACTGCCGCCGGATGCCCCTCAGTTTGAGCTTAAGTAACATCGTCAACTGTGCGCGGTTCGGGAGCGGGAACTCGATCGCCTCATCAAAGCGACGCCAGATGGCCGAGTCCAGGATGCTCTCATGGTTAGTCGCAGCAAGGATCAAGCTTTTGCCGTCGTAGGCATCCATCATCTGCAGCACCGCATTGACTACACGGCGAAGCTCGCCGTGCTCAGCGCTGTCGCCACGTTCTTTACCAATCGCATCAAACTCATCGAAAAGTACGACAAGCGAATGGTCGGCAATGAATTCGAAGACTTTGCGCAGGTTGGCAGCGGTCTCGCCCAGAAACGACGAAACGAGCGCGTCCAGGCGAACAATCGCCAGTGGTCTATCCAGCTCAAAGGCCACCACTTCGGCTGCGAGCGTTTTACCGCAACCAGGAGGGCCGAAGAAGATGACCTTACCCGAAGGCCTCATACCGTAGCTGCGCAGGATGTCCGAGCGACGATGCTCCTCCAACATTTCTTCAACCATTGCAGAGCTGGTTTCTGGAAGGATGATTTCTTCCAGTGAGCGCTTAGGAGGACGAATGTCGAGCAGGGGGAGTCCACGCTCTTTATCCGTGGGAATGTCGAACTCAAACTTCGGTTTTCTCGGGGAAGACTGCTTGTGCAGGTCTCCACCGTAGAGGATCTGTTCCAGATCGTTAGCAAGCAGGTGATGCTGCTTCTGGCGCTCTTCTTCAATGATCGCTTCGGATGCGAGGCGAAACGCCGCTGGATCACCTAGGGTGCCGGCTTTGAAGAGTTGCCTGAGGATTTTTCCGTTAGCCATTTTTGGCTCCTGCAGTAGAGAATTTTCTGAGCCGTTGGCTCATGAAACTAATCCCTGATCAAAATTGATCTCAGCAGAAATGCGCTAACAGGATAGACAGGTCTGAGCGAACATCATCGTGGACTCCATTCCAAATATAAAGTTTAAGGTAGCGCCGCTAACCTATTGATGAGCATCTGAATGTCATTCTTTATTCCCGAAAAATAGGGTATCGAAATGGTGGCATTTTGTCCAGTAGAGGACGTTGGGATGGTGTCATTTTGCTATTGCCTGGTCTGGCGGGATATCTGTGCATCCAGGCGGTGGCCATTTGGCGGTCGTCGGAACGAAAATGCTAGGTGGTTCGGGGTACGCAGGGGCGCCACTAGCGGCCTCGCGCCCTTTGTCTTGCATAGTGCTCCCCTTCTGAATCTGCCTAAGTGGGCTCTGCCCTAGACCTGTCCCGACAAACGGTCGTGGTTTGTACCAACGCGATTTCCAAAGGGCGGGGAGTCACCGCGCAGCGCGTCTTCGGTGGGCTGTCAGCCGGGTCGGTATTAGGGGCAATGGGGCGCCGCAATGGATCTGCCCGCATCGGTGGATGTGAATTAGGGTGTTCTGGGTGAATCGGTGATCTGGCCCTCGGGTCGGCCTGCATAGTCGCTCATCCGCCTTCCGGTGCCTAAACGCTAATAGTCTCCAATACCTTCAATTGTTGTTTAAAGACTTCATGTTTATTGGGGTTTTCATGGGAGTATTTAAGGGGTTTGGTACAGGTCTTTTCGCAGGTTTTTATGAAGCGATTGGTTTTTGCGGTCTCACCTAATTAGTAGCGCTTGTCCTTAATATTGTAGTTTGCTCAATATAAGTAATATCCCTAAGTAAGGGTGTGGCCGAAAAGATTGGGCAGATACTTGCGGAGTGGTTTAGTTGGATCTATGTTTGTTTCGTTGGTGGTGAGTTATAGGCTCTAAGAGTGATGATGTTGGATGATTTTCTTTGATGATGGAGGCTAAGGATGCGTAAGAAAATTGACCAGAAAATAGGCCCGCGCGTCGTGCACTATTTTCGAAATGTTGATCTAGCGAGTAAGTCGCGTCCGGAGTTCATTCCCGAAGCGTTTCCGCTGAATTGCGAATATGCCGATGATCAATGGTCTGCAGGTTTTCTTTTGAGAGCCGCTGTGCGTTTCCAACACATCTGGGCGACCTATGGTGTCCGAGAGGGCCACAGAACCATTATTAGCCCCCAGCCGGCGGTGTGCTTCTCTGACTTCAACCTGGCTGACCTGATCGCCGTGCGTGATGGTTTCAGTCCGCGTAGCGAGTCAGCCACCCAGTACGCCCTGACCTTCCCGTTGAAGGTCGCGCAGAAGGGAGGAATCCAGCCAGTGGTTGGGAGGGATGCAGGACATAGTGGATCCCCTACGGGCGGCAGCGAGCCGGAGTGGAGGTGGTTGCACACGGGGAACTATAAGCGTCGTATCGAGAGGATTGAGAGCAGCGGATGGGAAGGTAACACTATCCCAGGACTTAAACTGTCCCAGAAGAAATGGGCGGGAATAGGGGTAGTTGTTCCTGATATGGCGAGCGCTCGGGCACTTCAATACGACATTCTGTCTCTGATTGATCGCCAAATCATTTCCACTACGCACTTTGATCATATCCTTGTATGCGACAAGCTGCCGGATAGCCTTGAAGGCCTCAGTGAGAATGAGGTGAATTCTGCATTCGCCAGCGCGTGTTATGACTTCAAATCATGTTTGAATGTCGGAATCTTGTCTCAGTTGATCTTGCCATTTGATTTCGGGTCGCGGGTACTGCTACATGACGGGCCTGTTCGTAGAGAGCCAGTCGTAGAAAGGGGAGGATGCTGGCTCTGGTTTGAAGGCAACACTCACGAGTACGTCAGGGCGTTAGTAATGGCTGGTCGAGTCAAGGTCAATAAGCATGGCCGGTACTTGGCCTCGTTGGATGAATTGGAGAATCTGAAAGAGTTGCGGTTGCGCCAAGACGCAGCGCTGAAGTTGGGGCTTGAGTTGTATAAAGACTTCGGTATTCGGAGCAGTTATTTTAGTGTGTTAAACTCGCAATCTTTCGACGATGTTCCATCGTTCAGCGGCGACTTGTGCGAAACAGGATATTACGTTGTTGATACCAATGTCTCTGATAAAATATGCGCCGTTGGAGAATAGGTTGGTGAGGAGTGAACGGGCATCTTGCAACTTGAAGGATTTGGTTCTTTTAATCGTCCCACTTTTGTTGAATGGCGTCACTAAATTCTTTATAGGCAAAAGCCTGTTTTCGTCGTTGGCTGAGCCTGATTGAATTACACCTATGATCAGCTGTAGCGACACAGGCCGCGGCGCTGGCATGGGGCCACTGACTTTTACCTGAAGGAAGGTTTGCTAGGTAGGTTCGTGCGGTTGATTGATGTCTGCGGCATCCTATTTGCTTCGTGTTTGCTCGATTAGACAAGTGCAGGGAGTCGTTTGTATTTACGACTGGTATCTATAATTCCTAGATATATTTCGCGCTGAATTTGTTCAACTGAGAAACAGCTCCGTAACGATAGATGCTTGGGTGAGCCCGGCATGTCCCAGCTAAAACCGTTGAAACGTTAACCCAAGGAGTAGGCGCCGATGTAGCTTACGCTCCGGTTAGCGTGCGTTGCAAATAACAGGAGATTACATAGAGTTCGCCTTCACGTCGCCTAAGGTCAGGTGCGGAGGAAGTAATTGCTATAAATATGATCTAGCTTGTGTGGTAGTTGAAAGTTAATTAAGTTGTTTAACTATTTGTGGGCTGAGCCAGTGGAGGTTCCTCCCTCAAAATAAGTAACTCTTGGTTGTTGTAAGTAAATTGGAGCGGAAAGGAGAGCGAGGCGGAGCAAGGGGAAAGAAGGTGCCTGGTGGGCTGGGAGCTAGGCAGGCGAGCAACGCTTCAGATCAACAGCGTCCTGAAGGTAGGCGCACAACGATCAGCACTGGATGATGAGTTGTTATCCTATTGAAATATATAAGTATTCCTCCAATGCTGCTGACCGGAAGTCTGCCATCATCAAGCATGTGACCTATTTAACCCAAATTGGGCAAAAAACTTGACGTAACGCCTCGCTAAGCAAACATATCTCCCATGCAGCCCCTGTCGACGTCGCGATGGCGAGCTCAGCCAAACTTATTTGCAGGGATTTAGTTTAAAGAGAGTCTGTCCGATTCGGCGCGCTTGTGTGCTGCGCATAGTGACGCACGACGAAGTTATTTGCCTAAAGAGCACGTGTAAATCTAGGAATGCGTTTGGCCGTGTCACATAACTTTGGTACTTGAGGCAAATATTTTTAGTTGGCTTTAAATAAGTTTGCGTTGATTGGGATACCATGGTATTGCTTATAATATTAAAATTTAGAGTGTGAGTCTCGTGATTAGGACAATTTCATTTTCTTACTATCCTCGTGTTTTTCTAAGCGGGGATTTTATATCTGAGGTTGTGGGTTTCTTTGCTAATCAAACTGACCGCAGTGTCGCTGCGCAAGCCTTGGGGTTGTTGGATGAGTTTTTAGATATAGCTCGCTTGGATATAAGCGCCTTGAAAGACCCGATGTTTATAGCCGCATTCTGGGGGTTTCTTCTAGTAGAAACTAATGCGACAGATGTTTACGCTTGGATACTAGTTAGTAAGGTTAGGAAGGTGGGACATTTAATAGGCTTAAATGTTGAGGATTTTAAAATTGTTTGTGGCAGTAAGCTGAAGAATAAGTGTAAGGAATACTACAGGTCTCTTCGTGTGAGTCGGGAAAGAATCAATTACTATCAAGGCTGGTGGCTTTCCTATCCAGATAAAAAACCAATATTCGTGTATTTGTCGGCTGTTTATGACCAGTTCGGAAAGGGTGTATGTGACGAATTTTATCGCCGTATCCGGGATCATGTAACTAAATACCCTTACATTAGCGCTATGTCGGTGAACCGAAGTGTGTCAATGCTATTAAAATCTTTAACTAAAGCATTTAAGGATAAATTCGAACTGGATCTTGTTCAAGATCCCATCGAAATGCACGCGTTCTTTGAACACGCCCATGCGCTCGAACAGAAAAGAAGATTGAATCAGGGGCTTGATATGAAAGCGTTCTCGCGAGATTGGTCTGCGATGATGCGAGTAGTTGAAGATGTTTTCATAACGCACGAGCTGTTTCCGGCAAAATTATATGATTTCGCGTTTGAAGAATATGTTGGCGTTGTGGATGGTAATCCATTCGCGAAAGGCGGAAGTATTAACCTTGTAAGTCTCATTACAGCCATGCCTTCTCATATCAGCGATGAGTCTGCAGCAAAGCGTCTGTATGACAAAATAAATACCGATGTTGATACTATCGTACAGGCATGTGAAGAAGCGCGCCTTGAAACTCTAGAGGCATTTAGAAGGCAGCAGGCTGCGGCCGTAAATTGTTCAAACGAAGAGCTGTTCGCGAATGCGACAGAAAAAGAAAAACAGTACATGCTTCTATGTAAAAAATGGACTGACAACGTATATTTCACGCTTGATGACTACAAATTTGAAAAATTTTATGGTGTCAAAAAGGCTGAAGCAAGTCGAGAGCTTAAACTGCTAGATAGCGTTACTTTGTTACCATTTATTTATCTGTTGATTAATGAAGTTCCAGCTATAACCAAATCTTGGTTGTTGGGGCACAAGTACACCGATAAGTATAATCAAAAATTTGGATTCAATGACGAGCTTAACTCTGCTACTGGATTGAAGCCACGCAGAGGCGCTGCAGATGCTGAGCAAACCTTACGCCTCACTGCGAAGGCCAGAGTTCTGTTATCCGAAATTTACGAACTGACAGGTGAGGCAAGGGCCTGGTTACAAGCGCATAATGATCCAGCAGCGCGTTATACGTTATTGAGTTCCTCTACAGGTTTGGCCTCACCTACCAGGCTCGGTAAAATATCAGGAATGAGCGCTCAGAAAAATTGCACGAGCTTATTGGCAGAGAAAATCTCCTTCTATTTCGGTAAGCATTCGAAGACACTCCTGAGACGACTGTCACTTAAATCCATGCGTGCCACTGCCGGTGTGATTGTCTATTTCAAAACGTCAAGCGTCCAAGCGATGTCTGAAGCTCTAGGTCACAAGCATTATTCGGCAAAACTGCTGGATAGATATTTGCCTAAGGTGATCAGGCGTTACTATCTTGGCAGGTGGATTAGAACTTTTCAAGATGGAATCATCTTCGAGTCTTTCCAGGATTCAGAACACCTCCTGGATGTAATAGGACTAAATACGCTCGAAGAGCTTGACGAATTCCTTAAGCACTATCGGTTGAAATCTTTGCCAGGTCAACTGAACCTAAAAAATTGGTTGCCAGCAGATGAGAGGAATCCAAGCCAAATTTTAAACAAAGGGATAATACCGGTTGAAATTGGAATATCTACTTTCATGGTTTGTGTCGATCATGTTGTCAGCCAGTTAATTGCTTCCGGGCATGAGGTGCCCGAAGTGCTTCAAAACTGGCGCAATACTGCCGCGCTCACCCGGCACGCGGTTGAGCTTACCAAAAGTGGCGAGCTCGATTTGGTTGACCATAAGGTGCTATCTATCTTATCGAAGATTGAACTATCAGAGCCTTTGGTAGCAAAAATTCATCAGCTTATTGGTTTCAAAGAGGCAGCATGAAAAACACAAAAAAAAGCCGCCCAAAACATTACAGTCCGGGGAACTTATCACCTGATCATGCTGACTTTGAAAACCTAAGCTTTTATGACCAGCGCATGCTTTTGAAGAAAACCAAAGAGAATGGTGCTTTTGGCGACAAAGATCTAGACTTTCCCGACTGGCTGGTGAGTGGATCAAATTTCAATTCTAATGTTTGGCATTGTTGTTTCGGTCAAGCAAGTAGCAATATTCGGATTACAGTGGACTTCCGTATAGAGCTATATGATTCATCTCTGCTAACTGATGCTAAGAATTCGACATTGCTTAGAGGGATAAAAACATTTCTAGCCATACAGATACATCCGAAATATAACAGAAACAGAAGGAAGTCGGGCGGTGCTGAAGCTAATCGGTTTAGGCTTGGCATGAAATTTACAGACCACCTACTGATGAATGGTGAACGTCTTGGTTTAATTACCTCTGGCTTCAACCTCATACGATCTGTTGATTTAACGGACTATCTGATTAATAAAACCGGCAATCCGGCATCTTCATGTTTATACGATTATCCATCGAAGCTCGAAGGCTTTCTAAAGCGCGCTGCATCCGGTATCTCTGAAAGCCAAATCAGTGAAGCAGAGCTGATATTTGAAAATTTGCGCGATTTGCCTCCGACCTCCGACAGGAAGTTGTTGCTAACAGATGATGAATTAATAAAGGCTCGTACGTATATCGTAATTAATAATTTTTTCTCTCGTCAATTTCGTATGGTGAAATACAATTCCTCTGAGTTTTTGTGTTTCTTTTACAGAAATACACTTGCAGGAAGGAGCTTGGTTCCGCCTACCTTTGATGAGTTAAATGAAGGCATTGCGTGCAATTCAGAGTTTCCCGCAGTGCCCGTGCGCAATGAGACCACTCGGCCACCCTCGAAGCGTGTCATATCAATCCATTTGAAAGTTGTCCGGAGTCTAAGGTTGGCGCAGGAGTTGGTTCCAGGACTTAAATTCAATTCTAATGTGTGCGTTAATTTGAGTCTATCTAGTATCCTTAAAAAAGTGGGGCCGAAGCCCCTCGGTCGTTATCGGTCAGTACCAGGTGAGGTAGTATTTAACTTAATTCGTGATTCATATGACTACATATTTAGGTTTAAAGCACTAATTATGCCACTTGTTGCTAAGCTGGCCGGTACAAGCCATGGCGATATTCGGCTCCAATATATTTCGCTTGACTCTGCGGCGAAAATAATTATTGACTCTGAGCTCCAGGTTCTCGGAGGGGACTATAAGCATTGGTTAATTCCTTATTCAACTCAAAGCCCTGCATATCACCCTTTTCTTCGCCAAAATCAAGCGTTGTTTAATTCATATCTAATTTTAATGGGCAGTTATTTGGTGATCATTGGCGCTTTGACCGCCCGTAGGCAGACTGAACTGCTCACCGCTGCGTCAGAAACGTGTCTATATCCGGATGTTAATCCTTACGATCCCGCTAACCTATCCGTCGAATACGAACTGGGCTTCATGGCAGGCAAAACCGGTAATCGGCATGCCAAAGAATTTTTGACAGTTCCAATCCCTACGCTGGTTGCCAAGTTACTCTGGGATCTCAAAATATTTCACCATGCATTTGTTCGCGAGGGCCTGATGCCTGCGGACATGCCTTTGTTTTTTTACGTTGGGGCAAAAAATGTCACCGCTAGGCCGATGAGCCCATCTACCTACAATAGTTGTCTTACAGCGATCTGTGATTATACTCAGACACCAACTATTGAATTGAATGGTCGGGTACACCGGTTTTATGTGCGTCAGCATCAGTTTCGTCGTTTTTTCGCAATGGTTTTCTTCGCTTCTGCAGGATTTAAAGATCTTGATGCACTCCGTGCATTCATGGGCCATAGCGATATTCAACATCTGTACACTTACATTGTTGAGGTCACCCCAGGGGCCATGTTACAGGAGGTCAAGGCAAGAACACTTACTGAAGCAGCTCTAGCTGAATCTCCTACTATCGAAAACATCAATGTTCTCAAGAGGTTTCTCTGTGAAGTTAATAATGTTCACGACTTAACTCTCAAGGATGTCTCGTCCCTAAAATCGATCTTGCGTCGGGCTAGTGCGTCATGTGGTGAACAACTTAGGAGTGATATACCTAGCCTTTCAGAAACCGACGTGTATGACAATTTAGAGTATCTTTTAACTCTTAAGCTAATTGATTTGCAGCCTGATTTTGTGCGTGTTGAAGACGATCAAGGCATCCGCCAGGACGTCCATTTGATTGTAAAGTTGAAATTGTGATGAAAAAACCTCATCGCACAAGCGAAGCTACAATTGTGATGCTTGTAAAATTGCTGTATGGGATATTAGATGAACCGCAGCAGTACGCGGCTGATCAAGTGATTAGGGGGGCTGTGAAGTCCCAGGTAAAGTTGGCTGCTTATGACAACCCGGAGTTAGGTATCGTTGGATGTAGTCTCAATACTTTCAAAAAGCTTTGCTCTGGCTTAGGTGAGGGCTTTGAGGGGGTAGAGGATTTAAGGCTGTTGGTCAACAGAGCTTTTTCAAAATTGAAGACAAAAAAAACCAAGCCTGGTTCTCGCCGATCACTGCAAGATGACAAGGCGAAGCTGCAAAAAGTCATTTCGGCGCAGGACGTAGATTTGCAACGCTTGACATTGGTGATTACCGAGCTGATGAGGCTTTCTCTTGATCTCGCGACTTTGGATTTAGTGAGTCCTAAAGAATACTATGATCTAGAGATCAAAAAGATCATGAAAATCCTTGGTACCAGGAGATTGTAAAATGGTAGCTAATCAGCTCCACCGCCCTCTGCCCCCCCATGCTACTCTGCACGATGGCCTTACCTATGATGAGGGGGAGACGAGTTGCGCCGATCTACCATGCTTCTATTGGTCTAGTGGTGAGTATTGCTTTGAGGTTAACGCATATATTCTTAATGTATGGAGATTCGAAAAAGCATCACTCCTTAACAATGGGGGGTCGTTGAGGCAGTATTGCATGCAGATCACTCACCTTATCAGGTTTTTAGAAAGGAATAGGCTAGGTTTTTTACAATTGACTGATACGTATTTTACAATGTTCATTAAAGGTCTTAGTGCTGAGGTTGATGAATATAATGACCCTATAAAAGTGCCAGATACTGTAAGGGCTATTGGTACAAAATGCCTTGACTGCCTATCTTTCATATCGAGCCTTTTCAATCGCCCCGATTTTGTTTCTGAAGCAGGAGTTGTCAAAGCGTTTAAGGTTAACCAAAAGCAACGACGTGATGATCCTTCCCATTTCAGAAAGGTCGTCTGGTATCACCACTCATTTCCCCTTTCTAGTGGTGCACGAACCAGAAGTCCTATCACGCCCAGTGCAATAACTGCCCTAAAATCCGCTGCGAGAAAATGTTCCCGGGATGTAGCGTCTCGTTCATTACTACTCATCTCCATTCTAGTAAATACTGGTAGTAGGCGTTGTGAAGCTGCCCGGATCCGAGTACCTGACATCATGCGCGCCTATAGGTCTTCGCTCTCACACCCCTTGGTGAAGATTCCTTCGGCTAAAGGTTCGAATGAATACCGGTTCGTTCCCGTTCCGCATGTGGTGATTGATACCTGGGTTGCTTATATTGAAGGTGATCGTGCTGATATTATTTATGATATCAGCCAAAAACCACAGTATTCTGGTTTTGTTGATCATGGATTTGTTTTTGTGAACGCCGTAAACGGCAATGCGCTGGCGATTAATACTATCACGAACGGTATTTCAGATTTAAAACAATCAGCAGGGATTTCTGAGCGTTCACATCCACATATGTTCAGGCATCGCTTCATTACTGAAAAGTTTAAGGAGTTGATCGTTCATTATGATTTGCAAAACACCGATGTGATGCGGCGAGCTTTGGCGAACGCTGATGTGATCAAGCGGGTGTTGCAGGAATGGACTGGTCATAAAATAACTGAGAGCTTGGATCGGTACATCCACCTCGCGTACAACGAACTTGCCCGCATGGAAGCGGTTGTCAGTGATGTGTTCGCGGATGCTTCTGTGAAAGCTTTATCAGCGATTCTGGATGATTATGAGGCGGACTATAGGGCCGGGCTCATTTCTGCTCAAGACCAGGAAGATCGCTCCATAAGCACGATTAGAAACTACCTGCGCACCCGTACCTGATTCCTGCTTCCGAACCACGGAAAGGCCAATACGGCCTGCGGTTTGCCCAACTCGGACATCTCTTTATGCAAGGCAACGCTCCATGGTGGCGGGTCATCCATCCGCCATTGTTGCTCTCTCTACTCTGGTTGGCTCAGTACCGTGTGGCGAGTCCCTCGGGGCATGATGCTTCTGATGCGTGTACCGCCTGGGGTTCAATTTGTGCCGGTATAAGTACCAGCAGGGCTTACGGCCCTGTTGACGGTGCTAGATTTCCCAGACGCCGCTATGTCGGCGCGACTATCAGCTATCACAAAGGTTCTCTGGGCCTTTCAGGGCTTACCGCGTGGCAGCAAGTCCCACGCAGGCTGCTGCGCGGTGCTTAGGCTGAGTAGCGCCACCTGGCCTATGGAGAGCCGGCTTACCAGTCCTCCCATCTGTCTATCTGCTTCTGGATAGCTTTGAAGGCAGGCATGAGACCTGATCACCAACTCAAAATCATGCGCTCGGAGAGCGTGTTGCCCACAGTCATGTGAAGGCGGGGGCGCACGAGGCTCTGACATAATCATGACGCTGGGGTGCGCGGATCATGCTGGTTCAATTAAGTAGCTTTGCAACCTATAGAGTAGGGGTAGGATCACTCCCCATCAGTATCATTTGGGTGTTTATTGCTTTAGGAGGAGTGAGGAGTATTGATCAGAAAAGGGGGTGTAAGTGGTTCGTCTAGGAAAACGTTGAGATCCTGCATTGTGATCGCTCAATTGTTCTATCAGTGGGACAAGCTATCGTATTTTAAGCGACTAATCAGCTATTGGTTTCACAGGTAGGATTGTCCCAACTTGATCGCTGAGAGGCGATTCTCACTTGGAGAGACCACATGAAACTCTTGCACATCGATTCCAGCATCCTAGGCGACAACTCGGCCTCTCGCGAACTGAGCCGTCGCGTGGTTGAAGCCTGGCAAGCCGCCGAACCTTCGAGCGTGGTGACTTATCGCGACCTGGCAAGCGATGCCATCAGCCACTTTTCCAGCCTGACCTTGGTTGCCGGTGGCACCGCCGCCGAACTGCGTGACGCGGCCCAGCGCCATGAAGCCGAGCTCAGTGCTTCGACCATGGAAGAGTTCCTCGCTGCCGATGCCATCGTGATCGCCGCGCCGATGTATAACTTTTCCGTGCCGAGCCAGCTCAAGGCTTGGATCGACCGTATCGCCGTCGCCGGCAAGACCTTCCACTACACCGAAAACGGTCCCGAAGGCCTGGCTGGCGGCAAAAAGCTGGTGATCGTCTCCACTTCCGGTGGCCTGCACGAAGGCCAACCGACCGGTGTAGCCCACGAAGACTACCTGAAAGTGCTGTTTGGTTTCCTGGGCATCACCGATATCCAGTTTATTCGTGCCCACGGCCTGGCTTACGGTGAAGAGGTTCGCGCCAAGGCGATGAGCGACGCCCAGGCACGGATCAACAACAGATTGTTCGCCGCTGCGTAAAGCTTTTGTAAACGAGCAAGAAACTTCCGGTAACAAACACTAAACTCTGTGCTCTGATCATGCGAGTGATCGAATACGGAGTTTTTTGCATCGGGTGGCCTTGGTTGACGCGACTTGTGCTGACTGAGGATTGCTCTTCGGCACAGATGCTCCGAACACCTCAAAAAGTCAGTCGAAGTCTTAAGCGCAGCTCCAATTTTCAGGGAATGAAAGAGAACTTAGCATGCTAAATACACAGCAAAGGTGGGCATCTCCATGATGCGTCTTTGTGCAGTGTTACTGATCTGTTTATCCAGCAGCCTGATGACGGCTCGAGCGGCGCCAGCAGCTCATTGGAGCGTGGGCTTCCATCGCCTGACGTTTCTTGACCCGCTTGACCTGCAACCGATGAAAGCGCTTGCCTTCTATCCGTCCTTCGGTCGCGAGCAGTCGAGCAAAATCGGCGGTTACACCATCCAGGCCAGAGAAGACTCGCCCATTGCTATCGGCCGCTACCCACTGCTGATGTTATCCCATGGCAATACCGGTACGCCGCTCGCCCTGCATGACCTGGCGACCTCGTTGGCGCGCAAAGGCTTTATCGTCGTGGCTGTGCTGCATCCGGGCGATAACTATAAGGACAACAGTCGCCTGGGGACCTTGAGCAACCTCTACGGTCGACCGATGCAAATTTCCGCGGCCATCACCGCTACCCTTGGCGACCCGATGCTGTCGCCGTTTGTCGAGGCAGAGCAAGTTGGAGTGATTGGTTACTCCGCTGGTGGCGAGACCGCGCTGATTCTTTCTGGCGCACAACCGAATCTGGATCGCCTGCGCCACTACTGTCAGGAGCGTCCGGAAGACAAAGATGCCTGCAGGACAAAGGGCGAGTTGATCGTCGATCGCGATGACTTGCGACCGGTCGCCGATCCGCGCGTTCATGCACTGATGCTGATGGCGCCGCTGAGCCTGATGTTCGGTCGTCACTCCTTGGCCGACGTGCATGTGCCGGTACTGATGTACGGCGGTGATGGCGACAAGCTGGTATTTCCCGACAAGAACGTCGCGGCCCTGGCACGCAAGCTGCCGGTGGCACCGCAGTTCAGGATGATCGCCGGGGCCGGGCATTTTGTGTTCATGGCGCCCTGCAATGAAGAGCAGCTCAAGGCCACGCCCGCGTTATGCACCGATCCTGAAGGAGTCAATCGTGTGGATATTCACCGCGATCTGATCTTCGAAGCCGCACGTTTCTTCAGCGAGGTCCTCAGCGTGCCGAATCGCGGCGGTCTACAGACCGCCGATCAATGACTCAGCGTGCTGTCGGGCGATACGCCAGCAGCACGGCGACGGACAGACCGGTGATCGACAGCAATGCCGCCGTGAAGAAAATCCATGTATAGCCCAGGTTCAGCGCCACTGCGCCCATCAAGGGGCCGGCGATGGCCAGCGCCAGGTCAAAAAACAGCGCATAGGCACTCAGCCCCGCGCCACGACTGGAGTTTGGCACCTGCCGAATGGCTTCCACACCGATGGCCGGGTACACCAGCGACAGGCCGAATCCGGCCAGCCCGGCTCCAGTCAGCGCCATCTCGGGGGAGGGCGACAGCCAGAGCAAGGCCAGGCCCAGGGTTTCGATGCTCATGCAGGCGATCGCGACCTTGAAACCGCCGTGGCGATTGATGCTGCTGATAAAGAATAAACGCGCGAGGATAAAGCAACTGCCGAAAACCGTCAGGCAATAGGCTGCGCCTGTCCAGCCGCGGCTGAGGTAGAACAGGGTGATAAAAGTGGTCAGCGTGCCATAGCCGATAGACGCTAACGTCAGGCTTGCACCATAGGGCGCAATGCGTCTGAACACCGCTCTGAAGGGCATGCGCTCGCCACGAACCACCGGTACCGACGGCCTGTTGCGGATTAACAGCAATGCTCCTGCAGCCAGTGTCGACAAGGCAATGCCGAGGCTGGGGAAGCCATACTCGGCGACCATCAGCACCCCCAGCGGCGCGCCGATGGCAATGGCGCCATAGGAGGCGATGCCGTTCCAGGAAATTACCCGAGCGGTCTGGTCGGCACCGACTTGGCTGATCCCCCAACTGCTGGTGCCCACGCCGATCAGTCCCTGGGCGACTCCCAGCAGCAACCGCCCGGCGATCAGAATGCCCAGGCTCAACAGGGGCAAGTGTTGCACCAGCGTCGACAGCAGGGTCAGCCCACCGCTGAGGAAAATGCCCGACAGGCCATAGATGATCGAACGCTTGGTGCCGACGCTGTCGGCCATGCGCCCGGCCAGGGGCCGGCTAAGGAGAGTAGCCAGATACTGTGAGCCGATGGTCAGCCCGGCGATCACGGCACTGAAACCCAGTTGCTCATGCACGTAGCCGGGCAAGACCGCAATCGGCAGGCCGATGCACAGAAATGCGACAAAGGTGTATAAGACGATGGAAACGATTTGCAGGGTGACGGTCAGGTTGCCAGGCAGTCGGGGAGGTTGCTGGGCGGACATGAGGGCTCGTTCGCGGGCGGGCGGTTGGAGAGCTTCATCATGGCGGGCCGGAGGGATAAAAGAAAGCAGGCTAATTAATTTTTCTGAAGCGCCGAACCTGAAAACTCCGCACAGCCTGTGTCAATAGCGGTTGCCGATAACGGCGGCCGACCGGACGATACAAGGCTTGAAAGCCTCGATCGCCGGTCCTGACAAAGCTGTGTTTAGAAAACCACGCCCTGGCTGCGCAGGTAGTCGTCATAGGTGCCGCTGAAGTCAGTCACACCGCTCGGGCTCAGCTCGATGATACGGGTGGCCAGCGACGAGACGAACTCGCGGTCGTGGCTGACGAAGATCAGCGTGCCGGGGTAGTTTTCCAACGCAAGGTTGAGCGCCTCGATGGATTCCATGTCCAGGTGGTTGGTCGGTTCGTCCATTACCAGTACGTTGGGTTTTTGCAGGATCAGCTTGCCGAACAGCATGCGACCCTGCTCACCGCCGGAAATCACCTTGACCGACTTGAGGATTTCGTCGTTGGAGAACAGCATGCGGCCCAGGGTGCCGCGTACCAATTGTTCACCACCTTGGGTCCATTGGCCCATCCAGTCGAACAGGTTGACGTCGTCTTCGAAGTCATGGGCGTGATCCTGGGCGTAATAGCCCAGCTCGGCGGCGTCGGTCCACTTCACGGTGCCGGCATCCGGGCTCAGTTCGTTGACCAGGGTACGCAGTAGGGTGGTCTTGCCGATACCGTTCGGGCCGATGATGGCCACGCGCTCGCCGGCTTCGACGGTAAAGCTGAAGTCCTTGAACAGTGGGACGCCATCAAAGCCCTTGGCCATATGCTCGACGATGACCGCCTGGCGATGCAGTTTCTTGGTCTGTTCGAAGCGGATGAACGGGCTGACACGGCTCGATGGCTTGACCTCGGCCAGTTGGATCTTGTCGATCTGCTTGGCGCGGGAGGTGGCCTGTTTGGCTTTCGAGGCGTTGGCCGAAAAACGGCTGACGAACGATTGCAACTCGGAAATCTGCGCCTTCTTCTTGGCGTTGTCCGATAGCAATTGCTCGCGCGACTGGGTCGCCACGGTCATGTACTCGTCGTAGTTGCCAGGAAACAGACGCAGCTCGCCGTAATCCAGGTCAGCCATGTGGGTGCACACGCTATTCAGGAAGTGACGGTCGTGAGAGATGATGATCATCAGGCTGGAGCGCTGGGTCAGGATGTTTTCCAGCCAGCGGATGGTGTTGATGTCCAGGTGGTTGGTCGGCTCGTCGAGCAGCAGCACTTCGGGGTCGGAAAACAGCGCTTGGGCCAGTAGTACGCGCAATTTCCAGCCAGGGGACACTTCGCTCATTGGGCCGAAGTGCTGCTCGATGCCGATGCCCAGGCCCAGTAGCAGCTCGCCGGCACGGGATTCGGCGGTGTAACCGTCCATCTCGGCGAACTCGGTTTCCAGCTCAGCCACTGCCATGCCGTCTTCTTCGGTCATTTCCGGCAGCGAGTAAATGCGGTCGCGCTCGGCCTTGACCTTCCACAGTTCCTCGTGACCCATGATCACGGTGTCGATCACGCTGAACTCTTCGTAGGCGAACTGATCCTGGCGCAGTTTACCCAGACGCACATTCGGCTCCAGCATGACCTGGCCGCCGGACGGCTCGAGGTCGCCGCCGAGGATTTTCATGAAGGTGGATTTGCCGCACCCGTTGGCGCCGATCAGGCCGTAGCGGTTACCACTGCCGAATTTGACCGAGACGTTCTCGAAGAGCGGCTTGGCGCCGAACTGCATGGTGATGTTAGCTGTGGAGATCAATTACTTTACCTATCAATAGCTTAGGGTGCGCTTATTTGAGCCGGGACCCATTTGGGACCCATCTGGAGCTGTTTCATTTCGCTCCAATCCGAGCTTGAGTTGATCCAACGCGCATAAGTCGAGAGCAGCATCTGCACACTATGGCCGAGCTGCTGGGAGATGAAGGCGGGGTTCATGCCAGACATACTGCATATTGTCGCATAGGTGTGACGACAGTTGTATGGCAGCCGACAACGGATATTCACCGCTTTGCCCGCCACGACGCCGCTGAAGCTGGCGACTTCGGGGGTGGCGAGAGGCCGGTGGTGAGTCGTCCGGCGACGTATGGACGGTCCAGTGGCCCCGGCCAGGTGTATGGTGGGAGAGCAACCCTTGGATATCTCTACTGAAAGGAGGTGGCTATGAGCGTTTCACTGCTCTGGAAGATGCATGTCAACGGCTATGAGGTAATCCACGCCTGCGGCGGTCCTTGGAAGGTGCGCACTCAGGCTGATCGATTGAGTTCATTCAGTACTCGGGAAGAGGCCATGGCCTACGTGGTGTCGCTGCCGATGCACAAGGTCATGCGAGCGAAAAACAGCCAGTAACCGATTGGTTGACTGAGAGTCGAACCCCGGCAGTGCCGGGGTTCCTTGCGTTGGCGATAGCGCCTGTGCCCGGCAAATCACCGGTTACCAGCGCATGCGCAGCCCGATGGTCGCGGAAACGGCTTCCTGTTGCCGGGTATCGATATTGCTGCCGTAGTCGATGCTGCTGTAGAGGTCGACGTCCCGGCTCAATGTCGCCACCACGCCAGCGCCGAAGTCCAGGGTGGTGCCGGTATGCTCGGTCTTGATCGGGTAATCGTCGAAGGTCGCGGTGTCGCGTGCCTTGAAGTCATGCCAGAGGTTGCCGCGCACATAGAGTTCGAGGGGCACCGAGCCTGCGTGGTATGGGCCTTTGGCACGCACGCCAATGCGACCTTTCAGATACTCTTGGGTGTCGAAACCGACTTGTGAGATACCGTCTTCGTCATTGTTCATCGATACCTTCTGGCCGATCAATTGGACTTGCGGTTCGATGGCCCAACGCTCGGACAGCGGCAGCGGATAACCGCTTTCCACGGACAGCGTCACCGCATGCCCCTTGAGGTCGAGTTTGACACCACGGTCGGAGCGGGCGCTGCCGGTATAGCGCGTGCCCATGGCGACGGTATCGATATACCAGTCGGTGGGACCGATCAAGGTCCAGTAAGCGCCCAGGCTATCGCCGTTGAGGCGCAGATTGCCGGCTTCGCGATCCTGGAAGCCGTCGATGAAACCACGCACGTCACCGTCCAGGCGCGCATGGCTGAGGAACAGTCCGGCGTGTTGCCGGTAGCCTTGTGTGCTGGTCGAGCCGAACAGGTCGTGACCGACCTGGAATCCCCAGATCGTACTGTCCAGGCTCGGATTCACATCTCCCGACCAGCTGCGCCGCCCATGGCTGGCGAACGTGCGGGCCCAACCGGCGGGCAGCTCGCCGTTTTCCCGCAATAGGCCTTGCTCGCCCTGACGCTCATGAAAGGTGCCCAGCGCGGTCTGGGCCAACTGCGCGGCGGCTGGCGTGACGACCGCGTCGATCGGTACTTCGGGACGGTAAAAGGGAATGGTTTCTCCCGGTTCGGGTGTCGGCAGATCGGGTCCACCAGGTTCTGGCAGCGGTGTGACCGGCCCTTCCGGTTCAGGCAGCGGTACCACTGGAGCGGTCACGCTGGAGCGCAGGTACCAGTTGTTTTCCGTGCCGGCGGTGACGCCGCCCTTGAACAGATAGTAATCGAAGGCGCCAGCGGATACCGAACCTGCCAGGCTGAAGGCGTTGGCGCTGCTGGTGGCACCCTGGTTAGCCTCGACGACCTGGATACCGTTTTGCAAGGTTTGGGCACCGCCTCCGCCGAAGTTGCTGACCTCTATGGCGGTCGTACCGGAGAGCGTGCCTCGCGATACCACCAGCCGGTCGGAGGGTGAATCATCGTCGGCGAGGATGCTGTGCAACTTCAAGTGACCGTTATTGCCGATATAGTTACCGACCACGGTGAAGCGGTCGTCCACCTGCGCGCCGCCGCTGGTGAGGTTGATCGTACCGGCGTTGGTCAGAGTGACATTCTGCCCGGCGGTGAAGGCCGTGACCACGCCGCTGTGAGCGCTCAGACTGCTGCTGGCATCGATATCCAGGGTGCCCGTGCCGGTGCCGGCGTCTCCCAGGACTAGATTGTCATTGAGGGTCAGTTGAGTGCCTTGGGTAAGACTCACCGATTCCCAGTTGACGTATCGCGCGCCATTGATCGGCGTGCTGGCCTGGAACGTCAATTGGTCATTGCCCTCTCCGCCATCCACTGCTGGAGTGGAGGAGAGGGTCGCGTCCGAGAGGCCGTCGAGCAGTGCCCGGTCGTCATCGAGCTCCATCACGATTGCGCCGTGGATGATGCCGGCGTCGCGCCAGTTGAAGACGTCCGCGCCCGCGCTCATGCGAATTTCACCGTGTATGGTCCCGTCACTGACCAGGATCTGATCGTCGCCACCGCTGACGCTGATGTTGCCGCCGATGGTCCCGCCCTTGACGAGGATGGTGTCCTTGCCGAAGCCAGTCACCAGGTTGCCGACGATAGTGCCGCCGTCCATGTCGAACAAGTTATCGTCCAGCTTCATGTCGACGCGTCCAATCGTCCCGCCTGTCATGTGAGCCTTGTCACCATCCTCGAACTCATCGGCGATGACCCCGCCGCTCATCTCGAAAGTGTCGAGGCCGTCGCCCTGGTGCAGCGATTGGATCTGTCCACCGGTCATGGTGAAGTTGTCGGTTCCGCTGCCTTCATCGACATCACCATGGATCGTGCCGCCGCCGATGACGACGCGGTCGTTGCCGGTGCCGAAGCTCACCGGGCCGGTAATGCTACCGGTGCCGGCGGTGGGCATCGTCAGGCTGTTGTTGCCGGCGTTGTCGACGAGTGTCGGAGCGGTGTCACTGTCGCAGGTGTAGTCATCGTTGCCGGCAGTAGGAGGGGCGAAAGTGCAAGCGGCGTGCGCGCCTTGCAGTGTTATCAGGAGGCAAAAGCAAACAAAGAGGGAACGAAGCAGAAAATAAGGCATCGCATTTATCCTTTTTTCAAGGATAGGGCGTAGCCACCACGGCGCATGTTGAGGGCCCTATGCGCTCAACATGGGTGTTCGTGGAGGGTTATAACGTAAAAAAGATCAGCGCATAACTGTCAAAGTTGACAGGTTATATTGGAGGCGAAATAGGCGTAGTGTGAAGGGTTTGATCCGACTTTGTTTCACTAAAGTGATTTGGCGATGAGCCTTTCGCGCTATAGTCTTCGATTCGCTGAAGCATTCTGTCATATGAAATTTCTCCCGCCCTCGAACCTCCGGCGTAGGGTGTTATCTAATTTATAAATAGCTATCCAACGCCGACTAATGCGTCCCAAGAGAGGCATCATGAACAGACTTGTCTTCGGTCTGACTCCGTTGTTGGTCATCGGCCTGCTGGTCGTTGCGCTCCCTGCCGACGGCGCCGTCCTGGATCCGAGAGCGACCGCTACGCCGCAACTGGCGCAGAACCTGCCCAATAACGACAACCCCTATAACAACCCGATTCGCCGCGCCAATCCCAATAGCCAGCAGGGGACCAAACCGGCCACACCGCCTGTACGCGGTCTCAATACCCTGCCGACGCTACGCCCTTCGACGCTCGAGAACGGAGCGGTGCGCAATGGTTATCCGCGTGAACAGCAGGCGCCGACGGCGGTGCCGATCCAACCCGGAACTCGCGCCGATCCGAACCCACGCCGTTGAGACGGGGTTGACGGTCGGTGTGATGGGTGTTTTTCCTCCATCCATAAGGATATGCCTATGTTGCTGAAAACACTTCTGGCGACTTTGTGCGCAGGCTCATTGATGAGCCTGTCCGTGTGGGCGGCCGATAGCGCTTCCCGAACCTTCCAGTCCGAATTAGGGCCGGTGACCGTCAGCGAAATCATCGAGGGGCTCAAGCATCCCTGGGCGCTGGCGTTCCTGCCCGACAAGCAGGGCATGCTAGTGACCGAGCGCCCTGGGAACCTGCGGGTGGTGAGTCCCGGCGGCGAGCTGTCGGCTCCGCTGGGCGGTGTTCCCGAAGTATGGGCCAAGGGCCAGGGCGGCTTGCTCGATGTAGTGCTGTCGCCATCGTTCAAGCAGGATCGCCTGGTCTACCTGTCCTACGCGGAGGGCGGCGGCGCGGGCGGTAAGGCCGGCACCGTGGTGGGGCGAGGGCACCTGTCGGTCGACCTGAAGCAATTGAGCGACTTCAAGGTGATCTTCCGCCAGGAGCCGAAGCTGTCGGTGGGCAATCACTACGGCTCGCGCCTGGTGTTCGACCGCGACGGCTACCTGTTTATCGCCCTGGGTGAAAACAACGAACGGCCGACAGCCCAGGACCTCGACAAGTTGCAAGGCAAGGTGGTGCGGATCTTCCCTGACGGCGGGATTCCCGACGACAATCCCTTTGTCGGTCAACCGGGCGTGCGTGGGCAAATCTGGTCCTACGGACATCGCAACCAGCAGGGTGCGGCGCTCAACCCCTGGACAGGTACCTTGTGGACCCACGAACACGGGCCGCGAGGTGGTGACGAGATCAATATTATCGTGCGGGGCAAGAACTACGGTTGGCCGCTGGCCACCCATGGCATCAACTATTCGCTGCAACCGATCCCCGAGGCTCAGGGCAAGACGGTAAAAGGCACCGTGCCACCCCATCATGTCTGGGATAAATCCCCTGGCCTCAGCGGCATGGCATTCTACGATGCTGATCGCTTCCCGAAATGGCAGCACAACCTGTTTGTCGGCGCACTGGCGGCCCAGGAGTTGATCCGGCTGCAGTTCGAAGGCGACCGCATCGTCCATGAAGAGCGCCTGCTGAGCGAACTGAAGTCACGGGTTCGCGATGTGCGCCAGGGACCGGACGGCTACCTGTATGTCCTGACCGATGCCGAGAACGGCGCACTCTACAAGGTGAGCCTGGAATAGAGGATAACCGCCCGCTGCCATTTCTCGGTGATTACTCGCTGACGGCTTTTTTGGTCAGCTTGGACGGTGTCCAGATACGGTAGCGGATTTCCACATCGTCCGGGGCGTAGATCACCAGCGGCAGCTTGCTGTTGTAGCGCAGCATGTAGCCGGTGCCGATCACCGGGACAAAGTCCTTCTTGCTCTTGGTGCCAGGTGGGCAGGCCATCAGCGTGGACATCGGGCCGCTGACGCTTTCCAGGCGATAGTAGGAGTAACCCCAGCCTTCGAGGTTCTTCTCGTCGAGGTTGCTGCTCAGGCGTTTCTGGTTGCAATCGACGGGCAGGATCTTGCCGGCGATGATTTCCACCCGGTGATCGGCGTCCTTGGTCATCTTCGGTACCCGGATCACCGTGCGGGTAAAGCCAGCTTCTGCCTTGGGGAAGGGGGCCAGGTCCGATTTGTCGGCGGCGACCGCGTTGGCGGTAGTGGTCAATGCCAACAGAAATGTGGTGGCGATAGTCGTCGAATTCATGAGCTCTTTTGCCCTGTCAGGAGGGAACTATCCCTCGTTTGAGTCACACAGTCCCGACGTTATGCCGTATGGGCTGCGATGGTTTTTGTCCGGGTACCCAAGCAAGTTGCCAAGATAAGGGCAAATTGCACTATGCCAAAGCGATTTTCTTGCATTTTGCATGGTGTCACTTTGCTATTGGTGCGTCAAAGTCGTTGTTTTTCCAGCAAATCATTATTTAGCGTGGCAGGCATGCTTCCTGCTGTCTTCCGGTGACAACCACTGGCCGGATTGTCGGGCGAATAACCTTAACAGCGGGCAAAAAGCGGCCTAATCTTGAAGGTGGTTTCGTTGTCCGGGACAGGGCGAGACGAGCCACCCGTGAATTGAGAGACGGCCAGTGGCCGTTACTACAATAAAATCTGGCTGCCTCATAGAATGGAGAGCGTCGCCATGCTATCGCTATCGACACTGGAGTTACGCAATATCATTGAAAGCAGTTTCCTGCCCATGCGCTGCCAGTGCACCCTGAGCGCGGATGAGTCCCTGACCGTCAAGGTATTCAACAGGAAATCCGCACGGGTCGACCTCATGGTGACCGGGATCTGTGCCTCGAAACTAGACAGTAATCGCGCCATTTGCGAACTGATCGCCGAATTGCGCTATGACCTTGAGCATGGTCGGGAGCGCCATCACGGTGAGGGGCGAGCGAGGGTCCGCTGAAACATCCCGACAATATTGTATGAGCCTCCCGGACGCCCCGAGGCGCAGGGGATGTCTACTGCGGAAAATCTTCCCGTCATGGCTTAGATAGCCTAACGTCAACGCCGAACTGCCAGTAAACTGCGCGCTTTTCCCCCTCCGTATTCTTCATTTCCAGAGGTTTTGCATGACACTCAGTCCTTTTGCGGGCAAACCGGCGCCGGCACAGCTGCTGGTTGATATCCCGCGACTGGTATCGGCCTATTACACCGGCCAACCCGATGCCGCGCTCGCCACCCAGCGCGTTGCCTTCGGCACCTCGGGGCATCGGGGCAGTTCATTCGAACTGAGTTTCAATGAATGGCATGTCCTGGCCATTAGCCAGGCCATTTGCCTGTATCGCCAGTCCCAGGGAATCGATGGTCCGTTGTTCGTCGGGATCGATACCCATGCATTGTCGACTCCGGCTGGCGTCAGCGCCCTGGAAGTGTTTGCCGCCAATGGCGTGGAAACCATGATTGCTCCTGACGATGAATACACGCCGACGCCGGCGGTGTCCCACGCGATCATCTGTTACAACCGCGGCCGTACCCGCGGCCTGGCGGACGGTGTGGTGATTACTCCGTCTCACAACCCGCCGCAAAGCGGTGGTTTCAAGTACAACCCGCCCAACGGCGGCCCGGCCGATACCCACATCACCCGATGGATCGAAGCCAAGGCCAATGAGTTGCTGGGCAATCAGTTGGCCGGCGTCGAACGTATCAGCTATGAGAGGGCGCTCAAGGCTGACACCACTCACCGGCATGACTATCTCAACAGCTATGTCGCCGATCTAGTCAATGTCATCGACATGGACGTCATCCGTGGCGCCAACCTACGCTTGGGTGTCGATCCGCTGGGCGGTGCCGGCGTGCGTTACTGGTCGGCGATTGCCGATCATTACCGGTTGAACCTGGACGTGGTGAACACCGAGGTCGATCCGACGTTCCGCTTCATGTGCGTCGACTGGGACGGCAAGATTCGCATGGACCCATCCTCAAGCCATGCGATGCAAGGCCTGATCGGCTTGAAGGAGCGTTTCGACGTGGCTTTCGCTTGCGATCCCGACCATGACCGTCACGGTATCGTCACACCGTCCGCAGGCCTGCTGGCGCCGAACAATTACCTGGCGGTGTCCATCGACTACCTCTTTCAAAACCGTCCACAATGGCGTGTCGATGCTGCGGTCGGCAAGACGGTGGTCAGCAGCGGCCTGATCGACCGCGTAGCAGCACGCTTGGGCCGGCGCCTGCACGAGGTGCCGGTAGGTTTCAAGTGGTTCGCCGACGGCCTGTTCGACGGCTCCCTTGGTTTTGCTGGCGAGGAGAGTGCCGGGGCGTCGTTCCTGCGCAAGGATGGCAGTGTCTGGTCCACCGACAAGGATGGCCTGATCCCGGCCTTGCTGGCGGCGGAGATGACCTCGCGCACCGGGCGTGACCCGAGCCAGATCTACCATGGCCTGACGGAGGAGCTGGGCGAGCCGTTCTCCGTGCGGGTCGATGCCAAGGCGACGCCGGCACAGAAGGTAATGCTGAGTAAGTTGTCGCCGGAGCAGGTCGCCTCGACGCAATTGGCCGGCGAGGCCATCCAGCAGATACTCAGCCACGCACCGGGCAATCAGCAGGCCATCGGTGGCCTGAAGGTTATGACCGAGAACGGTTGGTTCGCCGCACGGCCATCGGGCACTGAGGATATCTATAAGATCTATGCCGAGAGTTTTGTCGGTGACGATCATCTCAAGCAACTGGTGGCGGAAGCCCAGGTACTGGTAGATAAGGCCATTTCGCTGGCCTGATCGTTGAGGCAGAGAAACACATGGTGGCGAACGGGCTGACCCGCTCGCCACCATGGCTGTTCACCTTGCCTTTGTGCGTCGTTCCGTGAATCAGGCCAAGTCGACCAGGATGATCTCGCTGTCTTGCACGGCGGTGATGCGCAAGACTGCTTCCTGAGCTACGGCCACGCCATCGCGGGCTTCGGCGCGCAGGCCATTGACCTCGATCACCCCGGTAGCCGGCACCAGATACGCCCGACGATTGCTGTCCAGGTGGTATTCGGCGCTTTCGCCGGCTTTCAGGTTGGCTGCCGCCAACCGGGCATCGGCGCGAATCCGCAAGCTCTGGTCATCGCCGGCCTTGCCGCTTGCCAGGGTCACGAAACCCTCGCCACGCTCGCCCTTGGGAAACGGTTTGGCACCCCAGGAAGGGGCTGAACCGGCTTCGTTGGGGATGATCCAGATCTGGAAGATCTTGGTGGGTGTCGACTCCAGGTTGTACTCGCTGTGGGCGATCCCGGTACCGGCGCTCATCACCTGCACATCGCCAGCTTCGGTGCGGCCCTTGTTGCCAAGGTTGTCCTCGTGGCTGATCGCACCTTCTCGGACATAAGTAATGATTTCCATGTCCCGGTGCGGGTGTTGCGGAAAACCGGTGCCGGGGGCGATCACGTCATCGTTCCAAACCCGCAGGTTGCCCCAGTTCATGCGCTGCGGGTCGTAATATTCGGCGAATGAAAAGTGGTGATGCGCGTCCAGCCAGCCGTGATGGGCGCCGCCCAGGGTGTTGAAGGGTCTGAGTTGCAGCATGAGTCTTCTCCTGTTCAGGTTCGTCGAGGGCTGGCGCGGGCCAGGACAGGACGGTGACCGATTGATAGTGGGATTATCTTCGATCAAATCAATATCGATAAAAAGCGTAAATAATGCTTAAAAATAATCGAAAAAATTGATGTATTCGCACGCTTCGAAGAGTCTCTCTACTTTCAATTCATCGCCTAAATAACTGATAGATAGGCAATTGACTAGAAGTCCCGGCGTAATGGAGCGACCATAGGCCTCCCGCCCGGACAGCCCCAAGACCTGGAGTCAGCGTGTCGTCATACCCCCCCGAACCGCCTGCCAAACTTACCTCCCTGACCCAATTGCCGCCGCTCAAGCGCCTGATAGCCCGCGTGTTGGGCAGTGGCCTGAGCCGATTACGGGCACAGCACATGGCCTCTTGGTTGCAGGGCCAGGCGGATGGCTTTCGCAGTGGCCACAGCGCGGGAGTGGAATACGGTTATCAGGAAGGGCGCGCCGACGGCCTGGAGCAGGGACGCCAAATATTATTGATTCGCGATACCCGGCCCGCGCAGCACCAGGCGCCTGGAGTCGACGGTCATCTATTCGACGACTGGCGCCTGCCGCTGGGTGTTGAGCTGAAGAAGCTCATCAAGGCGGACATCGCCCGTCTGTTGCCGGCCCATGCGCAACCGAGCGCCGCGCAATGGAAAATGATCTTCAGTGATACGCCGTCTACCTCGGTGATCGCCGGGGCTGGCGCCGGTAAATCGACATCCCTGGTCCTGCGCATTCTCTTGCTGACCCACTACCTGGGCTTCGAGCTTGACTCGCTGACCGTCGTGACCTTTACCCGCGAGTCGCGCAAGGATTTCATCGCCAAGCTGATTGAGGTTTTTGCGTTATGGGGACATTCCCTCAGTCTCAGGGACGCCAGGAACGTGGTGCGCACTTTCCACTCGCAGATCCTGCCCATGGTCCGCAGTCTGCCGGATTTTGCCCAGTTGCAGGCGTTCGAGAACCTCGGTACGCGCACGTTGTTCGAGGACGAAGGCGCCGACAGCAATCCCTTCGATCTGCGCATCAATGATGCCCAGCGCCAGCAGCTCAATGCCTGCTACCACCGGCTGTACCGCGATGAGCCACGTTTTCGCGACGTTCTGGTACCGCTGTACAAGCAGGCGCTACAACTCAAGGAGCTGGAACAGGATCACCCGGATGTGCAGAAACGCATGGCGGTCACCGAACTCGCTTCCAGGCGCGACGAAGAGCTGTGCGATACCGTCGAGGACCTGTGGTTTCGCGCTGGCGCCTGGCCGATCGAGGGTATCGAGCCGAACCGCGAGACGGTCGATATCAACGGCTCGCCGTTTCATTGCCATGGCTATATCCCGCAGCTGGATGCTTGGGTAGTGCTGGGTTTCGATCAGCGCGAAAGTCCGCAGATCGCTCGCCCAGGCTCACGCTTGACGGTGCGCGCGGAATGGGCGGTCAAGCGCACCTTGTTTCAAGCTTTTTGCCGTAAGCCTTTGATATGGCTTGATAGTTATGAATCTGCAAAGCGCCTTCTATCCTCCTTGGATGGGGAGGCTACGGCTGGTCCCGGCTTTGATTACAAGGTCAAGGGCGAACTCGCCTCGGCACCGTTGCTCGATTGTTTTGTCATGGCGGCCGGGTTTATCGAGAACCTTGGCTTGGACGTCCATGTTGCGGTGGGCCAGATGAGTTTTGCCCAGGATGACCCGGACCGATTCTTCTTCGAAGCCCTGAGTTTGTTCTGGAAGGCCCTGGAAACGCACTTGCTTGCGCAATCGCCGCCGATCATGACCTATAACCGGATGTTCTCGCTATTCGGCGAGAATAGCCCGGAAAACCAGGCATTGCTCAGCGACGAACTGTTGCGGCCGCTGTCGCACCTGATGATCGACGAGTTTCAGGATGTTTCGCCGCAGATCGTCTCCTGGTTGCGGGCCAGCCTGCGGGAGATTCGTCGGCGCACTCCAGCCTTGCATGTCGGACGTGAGGCCCAACATTCGTCGTTGTTATGCGTGGGCGATGACTGGCAGTCGATCTATGGCTGGCGGGGCAGTTCACCCAAGTACTTCATGGAGTTCGCCAAGCAGTTCCCCTCGCCGATGACAACCCGGGTGATGCTGAGTGACAATTATCGCAGCCACCAACATATCATTGATGCTGCCGAGCATATTGTGCGGGCAGCTCCGACCATCGCCGGGAAAAAAGCCAAGGTTGCGGGAGAAGCGAAGGATGCGCTGCCCGTGAATATCCTTGATCGGGATGACGCCGAGCTGGGCCAGCGCTTGGCAGGACACTATCGAAAGGGCGACAGTATCTTGATGTTGTTTCGAAGAAATAGTGATAAGTCATTGATAAGTGAGCATATTCAATCGATAGTTAATGTGGATTCTAGTTTGCCCCGCGAACAGCGTCGGCTCAAGCAATTGACCTATCACAGCGCCAAGGGGTTGCAGGCCGATGTGGTGTTCCTGTTGGGTGATTGCCTGCACCTGACCCGTTCACCCTATAAGAACCAGGTCTACCGGATGGCGGGACTCGGCAAGGATGGCGATACCGAACCCTATGACACCGCGCAGAAAGATGAGATCCTGCGCCTGGCTTATGTCGGGATCACCAGGGCGGTGAAACATTGCTATTGGTATCTGGATCGGCAGGAGGCCCAGGCGGCGAGCGCGCCCAAGGCATCCGATCGGATTGCTGGGGACAAGGCGTTTTTTGCCGATTTTCGTGTCAAGGCATAAACCCGCATAGAGATGGTCACGCCTCATCGGGAGGACCGTGTCTAGGGGGTCAGGCCAGGGCTTTGAGGTTCTGGGGTGGCACAAAGGCCTCGAGTTCGGCCTCGATTGCCTCGATGATGCGTTCGACATCAGCAGCATTCATCACTGTGGCACAGGGTATTCCAGCAATGGCGATCAGGGTTTCGCCACTGGCCCGGTCGAACAGTCGGGCGATCATGCTGACGGGGGCGTCCATGGTGGCTTCGAAACCCAAGGGGTGAAAATGCCAGCGCATCAATTGGCAGGCATTGGGGAAGGTGACCTTGCTGAAAACTTGGCTCATGCTGCCCACCTGTTTCATTGAACGCTTCCTTTCGCCTGCGGGTAGGAACGGAAGGACCTCATGGTCCAACCTGGCTCATGCTAAAAATAATATCCGTTCGCAGCAGGCAGGGGAGTTTTTTCAGGTCATTCGGCGATTGTTTTCGTGCAATTCGATCACTGTCATAGCTCACCTTCGTTGGCGTGCTCTGTATCCGACGACGACTCAAGTCCAGGTCATCGGCGACGCTCCCTGCCCATCGGTACTAGGATCGCCATCATTTGTTACAGCTTGTAGAGTCTGGAATGCCGGTTTGACGAAATATCGGTTGAGAGCTGGATCAGCTCGATGACCCGATGAAGCCGGCATAGCTGCTCCAGGTCATCCACCCGTAGGACTCATCCCCTGAGCACGCCAGCAAAAATCAATGGTGGAGGGCGCCCCATAAGCGGTATCAGCAACTATGTGAAGTACCTCAACCACAATTCAGTGACCAACAATCTGATGGACTCGAAGCGATGCAGTTACATGGCTGAACCGTTTTATTGATATCAAATAGCCATTTTTTTGGCGTCACCTGCATAGCCATTCGATTGTTTATCATTATTTAATGAAATTTTTACCTCTCACCCTGAATAAAGCATGAAGTCCTGCCGATATTGATAATAAGCCCGTGAGCTTTTCACAGATGCGGTGTTGAAACTATCTGGCGCTAGATCCCGATAGACAAATGGCAGGGACGCTAGCAACCCCAATGTTCAGAGAGAGCTTCCCATGTCCCTACGTAATATGAATATCGCCCCTCGAGCCTTTCTCGGTTTTGCCTTTATCGCACTGTTAGTGGTGGTGTTGGGGGTGTTTGCACAAACGCGCATGACGGTGATCCGCCAGGTTTCGGTCAATATGCAGAGCCATCATCTGCCCGGTGTGGGTTATCTGGGGAATCTCATCGAGGGTGTCCTGCGGCTGCGCATCCTGTCCTTTCGCGTGCTGGTCAATCGCGAGCCAGCAGCACTACAGGAGGCCGATGCACGTATTACGTTCCTGACGAACAAGATCCGCAAGGACCAGAAGAGCTATGCCGGTCTCCCCTCAGCGGGAGAGGAGTTGGCCAAGTACAAGGAGTTTGCCGCGACCCTGGAAAGCTATCTCGAGAACCAGGCGCGAATGCTTGAGCTGTCACGGCAGAACAAGCTCGATGAGCTGCGCTTGCTGATCAATAGCCAAATCAAGGCCGGTACCGACTTGATGGGTGTGCAACTCAATCAGTTGGTTGAGATCAATAAGGCTGGGGCGGCGCAGGCATCGGAGCTGGCGGGACAGGAATATGACAGCGCCAGCCTGGGCATTATCACCGTATCGGTCGTCGCCGCACTGATGACCGTGTTGCTCGCATGGTTGCTGACCCGCAGTATTGTCGCTCCTTTGAACAAGGCGCTGATCGCGGCCGAGGCCATTGCCGGTGGTAATCTGGCCCAACCGATCGAGGTTGCTGGCAGAGACGAACCGGCACGTTTACTCACGGCGTTGTCGGCCATGCAGGGCAACCTACGCAAGACCATCGAACAGATTACCGGCTCGGCCACCCAACTGGCCTCGGCGGCGCAAGAGCTCAACACGGCGACCGAAGAAGCTTCGCGCGGGCTGCAACAGCAGAACAATGAAATCGAACAGGCAGCCACCGCCGTCAACGAGATGACCAGTGCCGTAGAGGAAGTGGCGCGCAACGCCGTCTCCACCTCCGAAGCGTCCCAGCAATCCAATCTGGCGGCGCGCGAAGGCCGCGACCGAGTGGTCGAAACCGTCGAGGCGATCCAGGCCATGAGCCAGGACGTGCAAAGCACCTCAATACTGATCGAAGGGTTGGCGACCCAGGGCCGCGACATCGGCCAGGTACTGGACGTGATCCGGGCGATAGCCGAGCAGACCAACCTGCTGGCACTCAACGCCGCCATCGAAGCGGCCCGTGCCGGTGAGGCCGGTCGTGGTTTTGCCGTAGTGGCCGACGAAGTACGGGCCCTGGCCCATCGTACCCAGCAGTCGACTCGGGAAATCGAACAGATGGTGGCCGGGATCCAGAACGGCACGGGCGAAGCGGTGCAATCGATGCATCAGAGCAATCAACGAACCCAAAACACCCTGGAAATGGCCCGTGCCGCCGGTGCCGCCCTGGAGCAGATCACTCATTCGATCAATCTGATCAACGAGCGCAATCTGGTGATTGCCAGCGCTTCGGAAGAACAGGCGCAAGTCTCCCGGGAGGTCGATCGCAATCTGGTGAACATCCGCGATCTGGCGACCCAGTCGGCTGCGGGAGCTAACCAGACCAGTGTGGCCAGTCATGAGCTATCGCGCCTGGCAGTGGACCTGAATGCGATGGTGGCGCGCTTCGTTATCTAAAGGATCGAGGCTGATCGTTCCCACGTCGAACCGTTTGCGTGGGAACGCCTATCAAGATGCCGGGAAGGGAGGTGGTATCGGGCGATATTTAAAAGTCCGCGTAGCCAGGAGGTTGTTCAATGGGTTGTCTTACATTGATAGGGTATAAACGTGTCGAGCACCATTGAAGTCGCCAATCTGCAAGCAGGCAATGTTGAAGGCAGCCAGCAGTATCTTCTTTCAACCGTTCGTGAGTTCAGTGCCAAGTCTGAGCGCCCTGGGGGAATGACAATCAATGGGAAACCCTCTTATTCAGTGGATCAAGCCGCGACAAATCTGTTGAAGGGCTCAACGCCTTGGGCGGACATTGATAAGAACGGGAAAATAGAGCTGACCTACAGCTTTCCGAGAGAGTCGCAACTGCTGTCCAATGATGATTATTATGCGTTGGATATCGCCGGACTCAGGGAGTTCAGCCCCTTGCAAAAGGCTCAGGCGGCGTTGGCCATGCAATCCTGGTCGGACGCCGCCAATCTCCGGTTTTCCGAAGCGCCACAGGGTGGCGACGGTCATATCACCTTTGGCAATTACAAGGTCGGGCTCGGAGCCGCCCAGACCATTCGCCCGGGGGATGCATCGGGATTGGGCGGGCAGACCTGGTACAGCATTGCTGAAGGATATGCTGACAACAACAATCCGGGACTGAACAACAATGGTCGACAGACCTTGACCCATGAAATCGGTCATGTACTGGGTTTGCCACATCCCGGCAACTATAACGGAGCAGGCGTGAGCTACACGAGCAATGCCGGCTATGCGCAGGACACGTTGGGTTATAGCGTGATGAGCTACTGGAGCGAAGCCTCCAACGGCCAGGACTTCACCCGCGATGCCGCCACCTTCTACGCGTCTGCCCCCTTGATGGACGACATCGCGGCCATTCAGAAACTCTATGGCGCCAATTGGAGCACCCGTGCCGACGATACCACCTATGGCTTCAATTCCAATGCGGGGCGCGACTTCCTGAGTGCATCTCAATCCTCGGATGCCTTGGTATTTTGTGTCTGGGACGGCGGCGGTGAGGACACTCTGGATTTCTCCGGCTTCACCCAGAACCAGAAGATCAACCTGCATGCCGGCTCGTTCTCCGACGTAGGGGGCATGGTTGGCAATATCTCCATTGCCCAGGGTGTCATGGTGGAGCATGCCACCGGCGGTGCGGGTAATGACCTGTTGCTCGGCAACGATGGAGTCAACGAGCTGCGCGGCGGTGCCGGCAACGACATCCTCTATGGCGCGGGCGGTGCGGACAAACTGTGGGGCGGGGCGGGCAACGATACCTTCGTATTTATCGCCGTTTCCGACTCGGCGCTGAATGCCGGTGATCGGATCATGGATTTTGTCAGCGGCCGGGACAAAATCGATCTGTCGGGGATCACCCAGGGTTCGGCGCTGAACTTCGTCAATGCCTTTACCGGGCATGCTGGCGATGCGGTGCTGAGTTATGTGGCGGGTACCGGCATGGGCACCCTGGCGATCGATTTCTCAGGGTATGGCGTGGCGGACTTCCTGGTCACCACGGTGGGGCAGGCGGCAGTCACGGATATCGTCGCCTGAGTCGGTAAAACAGGAGGAGGCGTTCGCGCTGCCTCTTCCAAAGCCCTATTACCTCTGATCAGAACTCTTTTCGAGGTTTGGAAACGACGAGTAGGACACCAAGACCAAGCTATTTGGTGGCAATTAATGAAACTGTTTTAATCGCCTATTATTCCTAGCTCTTCACCTTCCTTGGTCTAAG
>NZ_CP014135.1:1334437-1596916 GCF_001543125.1 Pseudomonas agarici
CTTAGACCAAGGAAGGTGAAGAATGGGCAAGCAGATTATTATTGTCGGTGCAGGGGTTGGTGGCACGATGTTCTCCAACCATTTGGTCAGCAAACATGCGGTATCGCTCCGCTGGAGACGATCTTGATGCTCGACGATTTCCTGCGTTGTCGTAGTGTCCGAAATAAACTTGAAATTATTTACACCTACGCTACTACCACTCTGCTCCAGCATAATTTCTGGTGCTTACAGCGACCAACTGGCGAGATTGTGCCAAGTATCTTCGAGCAGAAAAACATCCGCTTTCAGGGCGATTTTACCCTGGGTAAAGTCGATCCGGAGCGGCGTATCGCCTACTTCGAAAAGGCCGGTTGCGACCCATCGCATCGCTACCGAAATCCGCCTAGGGGCGCAGCCCTGTGCAGGGTATGACGAGCACCCATTGTGGAGTAGCACTGATATTTGGAACACGGCATGTCATTGGAAAGCAACTTTCACCTAAAGGACTAGCTCATGATTATCAAGCCTCAGCCGTCAACGGCAAGGACTGCCAATACCCTATGGGACCCCCAGGCATATCTCAAATTTGCCCGTCTACGAGAACGGCCAGTGGTGGAGTTGTTGAACCAGGTCAGTCTAGAACATCCTAAACGAATCTATGACTTGGGGTGCGGCACCGGGATTGCAACTCAATTGTTGGCCACGCGCTGGCCACAGGCCGATCTGACGGGTGTGGACAGCTCGGCGGAGATGCTTAAAGAAGCCAAGAGTTTGCCAATCAAAGCGTTTTGGCAGGCATGCGACCTACAAGTCTGGAAGGCCGATCAGCGAGCAGACCTGTTGTTTGCAGCGGCGGTGCTGCACTTCATCAAAGATCACAAGGTGTTGCTGCCACATCTATTGACACAACTCAATCCCGGTGGCTGCCTGGCGGCGCATATGCCCAACTGGCGTGATGCACCCTGGTATCAATTGATGCTGGAAACCCTTGAGCACGGCGGCATCAATAACGGACCACTGGGGGATTTGCAACTGCGACGGTCTATGGCCGAGCGTTCGGTGCTGTCACTAGACGATTACTATCGTTTGTTGGCTCCGCTGACCAAGGACGTGGATATCTGGGAAACAGAGCACTTACAGATAGTCGAGGGCAACTCACCGATCTTCGACTGGGTCAAGGTCTCGGCACTACGTCCAGTGCTGCGGGCACTGGACGAGCAAGAACGGCAAAGGTTTCTCGATCACTATCTGCCACGTATTCATCAGGATTACCCACCGGAAGGGAATGGATGCACCCTGTTTCCGTTCAAGCGGATTTTCATTCTAGCGACTGTTTGAGCGCGAAGGCGGCGATACCCGACGTGACATGGAAACGGAACCGCCCGACCCCGCCCATCGCTGTAGGCCTCGGTATCGGCCATGAATGGTGTTGGCTGCCACCTGCGCCTGCGATCCGTCGTTCCGGCACGACGGCAGTTGGCATTGGCGGCTGATAGGGTGTCGTCATAGAGATAGCTCAGGCTTCCCAGGACAGCCGGTCACGGTGCGGCGTTTGGTCGTCGTTGCGAATCATCTGACTTAGCGGTCCTGATCGCGGAGCTGTCGTGTCGACTTTTCTTATTAAGAGTTGAACCCGAGTCAGATGGCCTTTTTGATAAATGGGCATTTGACCGCCGGGTGAGCGTTATTTACAGGTACCTCGAGGCAAGAATCAGTCCAATGTGCGCTCTCGTGATCGGACCACGGTCTATTCGAATAGATTTTTTCATGCCTCAAGGATCTAGCATGAGTCTTCTTCATCCCAACACAGTGGCCTGAGTTGGGGACACAGGAGGCAGCGTTTGCCGCCTGCTGAAAAATCGTGGTCCGTATGTTTTTTCAAGATTTAAGGATTTCCAGTGACAACACCCTATTCCAACACAGCGACGGTCGTTCAGGGCTCGCCGAACAAAGCCGATGCCGGGTCACTCTCCGGTACGACAGAACTGCAAGACCGCACCTTGGGCAGCAGTGGTGACGACCGGATCATCGGCGGCGCCGGCCACGACAGTCTCTACGGCGGCGACGGCAATGATCGCCTGAAAGGCGGCTCCGGCCATGACACGCTCTACGGTGAAAATGGCGATGACACCCTTGAGGGTGGTGCTGGCCACGATGTCCTCGATGGCGGTGACGGTGATGACCATCTCCATGGCGGTCTTGGTCACGACCTGCTCAAGGGCGGTGCCGGCGATGACACCCTGGCAGGCGGCACGGGTCATGACGTGCTCCACGGCGGTGACGGAGAAGACAGTCTCAATGGCGGAAACGGCCATGATCTGCTCGATGGCGGAGCAGGCCTCGACTGGTTGTCTGGCGGGCCAGGGCGCGACACGTTCCTGTTCTCGGCCGTAGCGGACTCGACACCGGACGCGGCCGACTGGATCGTGGACTTTGTCAGCGGTCAGGACACTATCGACCTGACGGGCATCACCGGGGGCGCGGGCCTGCATTTTGTCGAGACATTCAGCGGGCGGGCAGGTGAGGCCATGCTGGGTTACGACCTGCAAGTCGACTTCTCTGGAGACGGGCTGGTCGATTTCCGCGTCTATACGGTTGGCCAGGCGGCGGTCACAGACATCGTCGCCTGATGGGACCGTGACGAGCAGCGCACCGGCGCTGCTTCCGAGGGTGTAGCGAGGACTCATGATCGAGCCATTCAGCCGTCGTGGATCGACGGTGTGGTGGCCGTATCACTGCTGTCTCTTGAAATCAGGTCTATCAGGGAAGATCAATGAAGTCGTTGCAAACGATTGCCGACAGCCCTTTGTTCCGTGTGCTGGGCGACTATAAAAATATTCTAATCAGCGTCGGTTGTTTCACCGCCCTGATCAACCTGCTGATGCTGGCTCCTTCGATCTACATGCTCCAGGTCTATGACCGGGTGCTGACCTCACAGAACGAAACCACGCTGGTGATGCTGACGCTGATGGTGGTCGGGTTCTTTGCCTTTATCGGGCTGCTGGAAACGATCCGCAGCTTTATCGTGATCCGCATCGGCAGTGCATTGGAGCGACGCTGCAACCTGCGGGTCTACCAGGCGGCGTTCGAGCGTAATCTGTTTCGTGGGGAAGGCCACGCCGGCCAGGCGCTGGGCGACCTGACCCATATCCGCCAGTTTCTCACGGGACCGGCGTTATTTGCCTTCTTCGATGCCCCATGGTTTCCGATCTACCTGTTGGTGATCTTCCTGTTCAATCCCTGGCTCGGGGTCTTCGCCAGCGTCGGCGCGCTGCTGTTGATCGCATTGGCTTGCCTCAACGAGTCGCTGAGCAAAAAGCCGTTGCGCGAAGCCAGCGGTTATTCGCAGAAATCCAGCCAGTTGGCCACCAGCCACCTGCATAACGCCGAGACCATCCAGGCCATGGGCATGCTCGGTGCCCTGCGCACACGCTGGTTCCAGATTCACTCGCGCTTTCTCGCTCGCCAGAACCAGGCAAGCGACACCGGAGCAATCGTCACCTCGCTGAGCAAGTCCCTGCGCCTGTGTCTGCAATCGCTGGTGTTGGGCCTGGGAGCATTGCTGGTAATCAGGGGCGATATGAGTGCCGGAATGATGATCGCCGGTTCTATTTTGATGGGCCGGGTGTTGAGCCCGATTGATCAATTGATCGCCGTGTGGAAACAGTGGAGCACCGCCAAGCTGGCTTATCAGCGGCTTGACGAGTTATTACGCGAGTATCCCGAAGCGGCATCACCCATGAGCCTGCCCGAGCCCAAGGGGCAAGTGACGTTCGAGCAGGTCAGTGCCGGTCCGCCCGGCAGGCGCGGCGCGACCTTGCATCAGGTGAGTTTTAAGCTGGAGGCGGGCGAAGTGCTTGGAGTGCTCGGCTCCTCCGGCTCTGGTAAGTCGACCCTGGTACGGGTGCTGGTGGGCGTCTGGCCGACCTTGGGTGGTGTGGTGCGCCTGGACGGTGCGGATATCCATCGTTGGGACCGCAACCAACTAGGCCCGCACATTGGTTATCTGCCGCAGGCGATTGAACTGTTCAGTGGCACGGTCGCCGAGAATATCGCCCGTTTCAGCGACACCGACCCGCAGAAGGTGGTCGCGGCGGCGATCCAGGCCGGAGTGCACGAACTGATCCTGCGCCTGCCCCAGGGTTATGACACGGTGCTCGGCGACGCTGGCGGCGGCCTGTCCGGCGGGCAGAAACAACGGGTGGCATTGGCCAGGGCACTGTATGGCGGCCCGCGCCTGGTGGTTCTCGACGAGCCGAACTCCAATCTCGATGCCATGGGCGAGGCCGCCCTGAGCGCTGCTATCGCACAACTGAAGGCCCAGGGCAGCAGCGTGATCCTGGTGACTCACCGTTCCACTTCGCTGGCCCAGACGGACAAGTTGCTGGTGCTCAACGACGGTCGGATGCAGACCTTCGGCCCTCGCGCGCAGGTGCTCAAGGCGCTGTCCGCCACCGCCCAGGCCGCTTCTCCTCAGGCAGTCCCATCTCCGCCTGATGAACCGCTCTGCACACCGGACGAGTTGACCTTGAGTCGACAATACCGCGCACCGACACGGAGTAGCGGAGCATGATCCAAGACAACCTGATGCAGTGTGACAATACCCTGGAGCGCCCAGAGCGTGACGCAGGGTTTTTCGTCCGGACTGGCTGGTGGCTGGCGCTGTTGGGCGCCGGTGGCTTTTTTGCCTGGGCGGCCCTGGCGCCACTGGACCAGGGTATCGCGGTGCAGGGCACCGTGGTGGTTTCCGGCAAGCGCAAAGCGGTGCAGTCGTTGGGCGGCGGGGTGGTCGAGCGGATTCTGGTACGCGAAGGACAACTGGTGCGCCAGGGGCAACCGCTGTTTCGCCTCGACCAGACCCAGCGCTCGGCCGATGTCCAGTCCCTGCGGGCGCAGTACCGCATGGCCTGGGCCAGCCAAGCGCGCTGGCAGAGCGAGCGGGATAATCTGGTGCAAGTGCATTTCCCGGTTGAACTGAGCAGCGATGCCGACCCTCAATTGAACCTGGTACTCGAAGGTCAGCGACAGTTATTCAGCAGCCGCCGCGAGGCTTTTTCCCGTGAACAGGCGGGTATCGGTGCGGCTATCGAAGGCGCTACCGCGCAACTGGCGGGCATGCGCCGGGCTCGTGCCGACATGACGGCACGCGCCGACTCCCTGCGGCATCAACTGGATAACCTGCGCCCCCTGGCGGACAACGGCTATATCCCCGGCAACCGGCTGATGGAGTACGAGCGCCAGTTGTCGCAGGTGCAGCAGGACCTGGCGCAGAACACCGGCGAAAGCGGTCGGGTCGAGCAGGCGATCCTCGAGTCGCGGCTCAAGCTGGCGCAGCACACCGAGGAGTATCAGAAGGAGGTGCGCAGCCAGTTGGCCGATGCCCAATTGAAAACCCTAACTCTGGAGCAGCAACTGACTTCCGCCCGTTTCGAGCTGCGGCACAGCGAGGTCAGCGCGCCGGCCGAAGGCATCGCGGTCAACTTGAGCGTGCATACCGAGGGAGCAGTGGTCCGTGCTGGCGAGACCTTGTTGGAAATTGTGCCGCAAAGCGAGCGCCTGGAAGTGGAGGGGCATTTGCCGGTGAATCTGGTGGACAAGGTCGGCACCGCGTTGCCGGTGGACATCCTTTTCACCGCCTTCAACCAGAACCGCACACCCCGGGTCAGCGGGATTGTCAGCCTGGTTTCCGCCGACCAATTGCTCGACGAGAAGAGCGGGGCGCCGTATTACGTACTGCGCAGTTCGGTCAGCGACCTGGCCCTGGAGCAACTCAACGGGCTGGTGATCAAGCCGGGCATGCCGGCCCAGATGTTCGTGCGTACCGGCGAACGCTCGCTGCTCAACTATCTGTTCAAACCCCTGTTGGACCGTGCGAGTTCTGCCTTGATTGAGGAATAGGATGTTGTGCTCGATAAAAAAACCGCTGTGCCTGGCCGCTGTCCTGCTGTTGTTCATTTCCCTCGATTGCCAGGCCATGGGACCGTTCCGGGTCTATGAACAGGCGCTGCGTAACGATCCGCTATTTCTCGGCGCCCTGAAGGAGCGCGATGCCGGACAGGAGAACCGTGCCATTGGCCGCGCGGGGCTGCTGCCACGGCTGTCCTACAACTACAATCAGGGGCGCAACGACTCTCGGGCGACCTACTTCAACGAGCGCGGCAACAGCCATGAGGACCGACACTACACCAGCTCCGCTTCGGCGTTGATGCTGCAACAACCCTTGATCGACTACGAGGCCTATGCCAGCTACCGCAAGGGCGTGGCCCAAGCACTGTTCGCTGACGAGATCTTTCGCGGCAAGAGCCAGGAATTGCTGGTGCGGGTGCTGACCTATTACACCCAGGCGCTGTTTGCCCAGGAGCAGATCGAAATCGCCCAGGCCAAGAAGAAAGCTTTCGAGCAGCAGTTCCAGCAGAGCGAGCATCTGTTTCGGCACGGCGAGGGCACCCGCACCGATATCCTCGAGGCCGAGTCACGTTACGAGTTGGCCACTGCCGAAGAGATCGAAGCGCGCAACGTTCAGGATGCCGCCTTGCGCGAGCTTGGGGCGTTGATCGGCGTACCGACGGTCGGCGTGGCCGACCTGGCGCCCCTGAGCCAGGCTTTTCAGGCCTTCGCGCTGGAGCCTGCGAACTTCGACAGTTGGCACCAACTGGCGCTGAGCAACAATCCAACCCTGGCGTCCCAGCGTCAGGCGTTGGAAGCAGCGCGCTACGAGGTCCAGCGCCATCGCGCCGGACATCTGCCGAAGATCAATGCCTATGCCAGCCTGCGCAAGAGCGAGTCCGACAACAGCAATACCTACAACCAGCGCTACGACACCCACACCATCGGCATCGAGGTGAATGTGCCGCTGTTTGCCGGCGGCGCAGTGTCCGCCTCGGTGCGCCAGGCCAGCGCTAAGCTGGAACAGGCCGAGTACGAACTCGACGGCAAGACCCGCGAAACCCTGATCGAACTGCGTCGACAGTACAGCGCTTGCCTGTCGGGGGTGAGCAGGCTGCGAGCCTACCAGAAGGCGCTGAGCTCGGCCGAGGCCCTGGTGGTTTCCACCCGGCAAAGCATCCTCGGTGGCGAGCGGGTCAACCTTGATGCACTGAACGCCGAGCAGCAGCTCTACAGCACCCGCCGCGATCTGGCGCAGGCGCGCTACGACTACCTGATGGCCTGGACCAAGTTGCATTACTACGCCGGCACCTTGGGTGAAACCCATCTGGCCAGAGTTGATGAAGCTTTCACCGGGCGGGAGCCTTAGTGAGCGATTTCGACAGGATTTTTCATGAGATAAATCATTGAATACGTGCGCCGCTTTTTTGTGGTGCCCATGCTCTATTGGTTTGCTTTGTGAAAAAGGACTTCATTATGCTGACAGCCAAAATTTTTGCTCAAACAAGTCCTGCCTACCTGCAGGTCAAACATTTTCAGGTGGCGTCCGATCGCAATGCGGATGTGTTCCATCAGCAAAAACTTTCCTATTCGAACGATCAGGCGGCAGCGGCATTGATTCGTAATGCGGCGGGTTTTCAGGATCTGGATGGCGATGGCAGAATCGATGTTACTTATGAGTTCCTGGATCTTCCCTACGGGCCAAGACTTGCCAGTATCTTCGATCTGGATGGATTTACGCCATTCAACCCGCAGCAACAGAATCAAACCAAGTTATCGATGCAGTCCTGGGCGGACCTGGCGAATGTGAGCTTTCAGGAAAGTCATTCCGGTGGCTGCGATGGTCATCTGTATTTTGGCAACTACCAGATTAACCACGACGCTTCCGGCGAATCGGCGTTCACTCAGAATTTCTTTAGCCGTACTGATCAGACTTCCTATGTTTGGGCAAAGGTCAATGAGGCGAACGATATCAACAAGGCGCCGGCTGTTAATAATCTTGCGCGGTTTATCTTGGGCCATGAAATAGGCCATGCCCTGGGACTTGAGCATCCGGGTGATTACAATGCCAGCGACTCGACCCCGCTGGGTTATCAGCACGATGCGGTTTATGCGCAGGATACCGTTGCTTATAGCGTCATGAGCTACTGGTCGGAAAACTACGCGGGACATGATTTCAGTGACGACTATGGTGCCTACCTGATGGAGAACTATTCACCGTTGGGCATGCTGTTGGGAACACCGGTTGCGGTTGTGCGTGAGGCTTACATGAACTATTTCTTTCCCGTTGATCACCTGCGAACACATTCCTCCGCACCCTTGATGGATGATATCGCCGCCATCCAGCAGCTCTACGGCGCCAATATGAATACCCGTGTCGATGACACGATTTATGGCTTCAATTCAAATACCGGTCGCGACTTTCTGAGTGCTACGTCCTCTGCGGACAGGCCTCTATTTGCAGTCTGGGATGCCGGTGGCAACGATACGCTGGATTTTTCCGGTTTTTTCCAGGACCAGAAAATCAACCTCAATGAGCTTTCTTTCTCCGATGTCGCGGGCCTGGTGGGCAATGTGTCTATTGCCAAAGGTGTTGCGGTGGAGAATGCGATTGGCGGTTCTGGCCATGACCTGTTGATCGGTAATGCGCTGGCCAACGAAATTACCGGGGGAGCCGGCAACGACATTCTCTACGGCGCTGGCGGCGCCGACTTGCTGCGCGGTGGCGCCGGCCAGGACACCTTTGTGTTCGGTGCGGTGGCGGATTCGGCCTCTGGAGAGTCGGACTGGATCCTGGACTTTGTCAGCGGCGAAGACAAGATCGACCTGTCCGGGATCACCCAAGGGGCGAATCTGAAGTTCGTCAAGGCACTTACCGGTCAGGCCGGCGAGGCGATATTGAGCCATGACTTGGAGACGGGTCTGGCTACCTTGCAAATCGACTTCGCTGGGACCGGGAAGACGGATTTCCTGGTTACCACGGTAGGTCAGGCAGCGGTGACGGATATCGTGGTATGAGGTGATACAAAGAGATTGGCATTCAGGTGCTTCTCTCTTTTGGTGAGACGCTGAAAGGCGCGAACGGAGTGAGCAATCAGCGATCTAATGCTGTTTCAACAGCACAAAATCGTTCTTGTCGAAGCGCCCGCCCAGCACTGGCACCAGGGCGCCGATCGGCGAACCTCGCAGCTTCTGGTAATCCTGCTTATCCATTACCAGCCATGCCGGGCCGGTCACGGCCCGGAGCTGGTCCGCCGTGTCGGTAAACAGCGGTTGCAGGTCCTCGTCCAGATTGACCATGAACTTGATTGCTTTCGCGTCCTTGCCCATGGCGTGCAGGATCACGGGCGCCGGGTCATGGCGGATCAGTTGCAGGGCGGCACGGGTGAAGGTCCGGGTGTCGTAGGCCGCGCGTTCGACGGGCTCGACCACCAGAATGTAGCTCGCCCATAGCGCCAGCACCGCGCAACCCGCCAGGCCCAGAGCCCGCCAACGGGCCTTGAACAACAAGGCCATGGCGAGTATTTGCAAGGCGCCCACCAGCCAGGGTACCAATCCCAGCGTCGGCAACGCTTCGGGAAAGCGCCGGTGCAGCATGATCATCCCAGCGATCAGCAAGCTCGGCAGGATCAGCCAGATCCCCTGGATCAAACCACGCAACCAGGTGAACAGCCGCCCCTGGATCGCATGGAACGGGAAGGCCGCGACAATCGCCAGCATCGGTAGCATCGGCAGGATGTATCGAGCCTTCTTCGCCTGCGGCACGGACAGCCCGAGCATCACGATCAGGCCGGCTGCCAAGCAATGCAGAACCAGTTGCAGGGCTGGCCCACGCTGCCGGCGAGCGTTTGCCAGCAGCGCGGCAACCACCAGTACCGCCAGCGGGTAGGCCAGTGCGTAATTGCCCAACGAACTGGTGAAGTAATACAGCACGCCGCTGGAACCTTCGCTGCCGTCCATCCGCCCGATGAACTGCATGCGGATCACTTCCGCGAGGAAGAGGTCGCCGCCGTCGAGCCAGGCGAGCCAGAGCAGCAGGCCGATGCAGGCGACCAACAGAGCCAGGGCCTGAAAGCCGAACATCAGCAAGCGCCGCCATTGACCGCCCAACAGATAGAAGCTACAGAGCATGCCGGTGGGGATCACCAGGCCGATGGGGCCGCGAATGGCGAAGCCCAGCACCAGCAGCGCGAAGATCCACACAGTGCGTTTCGGTGCGGCGAAATGTTCGGCGGCGTAGCCCAGGTAGAACACCGAGAGTCCGACCGCAGCCAACATCAGGTCTAGCGATATGGCACGGGTTTCGCTGACAAAGGTGTTGCTCAGCAGCAGCAAGGCGATGCTCAGTAACGCCCAGCGTGGCGAGTAGCCCGCGACCAGTCGGTACATCAGCACCACGATCCAGGCCGCTGCCAGCGCGCTGGGTAGCCAGGCCGCGAGAGTGTTGACCGCACCGAAGGGCAGGGCGCACAGCCAGACCAGGAAGGTCGAGAACGCCGAATAGTCGGGATAGGGTTCACCGTAGGTGGTGGGGAAGAATCCCGGACCGTGACGGAGCATTTCCTGGGCGAACAACACGAAGCGCGAGTCGAAGCCGATGACGGCTTGCTGATGGACCCCGGCAAGAAACAGCAACAGGGCAATCAGGCCCAGGCCGAGGGAGTGCCGATTCAGGGTAGTGCGTGAAGAGCACGTCGATGTCACGGCCATGCACCTGAAAAAAAGCGGGTAGGCCCGCAAGGAACTAAACCGCGGCCATTCGGAAATGGCCGTGCCCTGTGTCTATCTCCAGTAACCCCGACTCAGCGATCAGCCCTGATCGTGACGGGTCACCGGTAGATCGAGGGACGCACCGCGGCCAATGGCAAAGTAGCTAAAGCCCTTGCGCTGCATGCGGTTGGCGTCATACAGATTGCGCCCGTCGAAGATTACCGGGGCCTTGAGGCGCTGCTGGAGCCGATCGAAATCCGGCGCCTTGAATTGCTGCCATTCGGTGCAGACGATCAATGCGTCGGCCCCGACCAGGGTCGCCTCCGGCGTGCCCATCAGCGACAGGCCCGGCTCGTCCGGATAGAGGCGTTGGGTTTCCTGCATGGCTTGCGGGTCGAAGGCCCGTACTTGGGCGCCGGCAGCCCACAAAGCCTCCATCAACACACGGCTTGGCGCGTCGCGCATGTCGTCGGTGTTGGGTTTAAAGGCCAGGCCCCAGAGCGCGAAGGTCTTGCCCTTGAGGTCGCCTTTGTAGAATGCGTTGATACGGTCGAACAGCTTGTGTTTCTGCCGTTCGTTGATGGCGTCCACTGCCCGAAGCAGGTCGCTTGAGCAGTTGGCTACCTCGGCACTGCGGATCAGCGCGCGCATGTCCTTGGGAAAGCATGAACCGCCGTAGCCGCAGCCCGGATAAATGAAGTGATAACCGATCCGCTGGTCGGCGCCTATCCCCATGCGCACAGCTTCGATGTCCGCGCCCAGGTGTTCGGCCAGCTCGGCAATCTGGTTGATAAAACTGATCTTGGTTGCCAGCATGCAGTTAGCAGCGTACTTGGTCAGTTCCGCGCTACGCAGATCCATGAACATGATGCGGTCGTGGTTGCGGTTGAACGGCGCGTAGAGGTCGCGCATCACTTCACGCACTGCCTCACGCTCGCAGCCGATGATGATACGGTCCGGACGACGGCAATCTTCCACCGCCGAGCCTTCCTTGAGAAATTCCGGGTTGGAGACGATATCGAACTCCAGTTCGCGGTCGGCTTTGCGCAAGGCGGTTTCGATATGCGCGCGCAGGGCGTCGCCCGTGCCCACTGGTACGGTGGATTTTTCCACCAGAATCAGCGGCTCGAAGCGATAACGGGCAACGGCATCGCCGACCGAAAGAACGTACCTGAGATCGGCCGAGCCATCCTCGTCCGACGGTGTGCCGACGGCGATAAACAACACTTGGCCGTGCTCGATCGCCAGTTTCTGGTCGCTGGAGAAATGCAGGCGGCCACTTTCCAGTTGGGCCTTGACCATGATCTCCAGCCCTGGTTCGAAGATCGGGATATGGCCCTTGCGCAGCAATTCGATCTTGTCCTGATCAACGTCCATGCACACGACATCGTGACCCACTTCGGCCAGAACAGTCGCCTGTACCAGGCCGACATAACCGCTACCCATTACGCTGATTTTCATACGGAGTCCCTAGGACGGGGTGTACGTGGAGAGTTGATCGTGAGCACACCCAGGATGACCAGCGCCACCCCCAGTGTCTTGGAAAGGCTGAAACTTTCGTGGAAGAACGGCAGGCTGGCGGCCAGCAAGTAGACCAGGGCGTAGCTCACGCTGAGCAACGAATAGGCACGCCCCAGCGGTAGGTCGCGCAGGGTGGCCAGCCAGCAGAGCATCGACAGTGCGTAGGCAAGGATCGAGGCGCCGACCACGCCCAGCGCCAGCCAGGAGATATCGCCGATCATCAGTGTGTCCAACCACTGGCTGGGCTCGGGCAAGTGGGTCATGCCCCAGCGCATACCCAATTGGGCACCACTGACCAGCAGGACGCTGGCGCCAGCGAAAGTGAAACCGCGACACAGGTTCATAGATGCAACCCCAGCAATACCACACCGGCAATAATCAACGTCACGCCGAACCAGTGATGGCGATCAATCGGTTCCTTGAACAGGTAGTGCGCCACCAGGGTGATCAGCACAAAGTTCAGGCTGAGCATCGGATAGGCAATCGCGACCTCCAGTCGTTGCAGGACCAGCAACCACGCCAGCAGGCCGAGCGCGAGGCAGGCCAAGGCCAGCCACAACCAGGGCGAACGCAGTTTGCCGAGCAGGCCGATGGCGTTCTCGCGCCAGCTTTCCACGGCGAGCTTCTGGGCCACCTGGCCCAGGCAGGTCAGCAGGCAGGCGCCGAGGACAAGGAGCAGGGTCATGAGGCGCTTTGCGGAAAAATCAGGATGACTATATTGCCATCCTCGTAGCGGGTGTAATCCTTGGGCAGCATGGCGATTTCGCGCTGTTCTTCTGCGCCCTTGAGGCGCATCACCACGCCGACCTGGCCTTCACGCCGGGCATCGTCCATCCAGGCCTGGATCTGCGTCATGTCGCGGGTACGCTCGGTGGCTTCCGGGTAGCCGAGGCCGTACTTTAGTTCGCCCCTGGTGTTGTAGAGCGTGATGTCGGTACGTTTCAGGCGCCAGGCCAGGGCCGAGGCAGCGCCCAGGTCGTTGCTCAGCAGACGGTGGCTCTTGCTCAATTCCAGACTATGTTCGGCGATGAATTGGTCAGGCATCTTGTTATGCACGACAATGCTGGGCATGGCCGTGGGCACTAGCGCTACCAACAAGCCCATGCCCAAGGCAGGAAGGGCCCAGTATTTCAGCGGTCTGAACAGCGATATGACGTTGAGCAGAATCCAGCCGGCAATCATCAGGCACAACAGTGTCAGGTGAACGGGCTCGTCGTGGTAGAAGGGCTTCTTCAGTTGGAAGAACACCAGTGCAGCCGCCGCGAGCAGGCCCAGCACCAGGTTGAGCAGGCTATTGAGGCGTGGCACCGAAGCTTCGGCGCGAGCAATGCGCTCCATCAGCGAATGCCCCATGAGCAGGGCCAGCGGCATCAGGCACGGCATGATGTAGGTTGGCAACTTGCCCCGACTCAGGCTAAAGAACGCCAGCGGCAGCAGCAACCACAGCAACAGGAACACGCTGATCTGTTGGCCACGGCTCTTCCAGGCGTCCTTGAGGGTGGCCGGTAGATAAGCCGCCCAGGGCAGACTGGAGATGACCATCAGTGGCAGATAGAACCACCATGGGCGACCATGCTGGGCATCTTCGGCGGCAAAGCGACGGATATGTTCGTGCCAGAAGAAGAACCGCCAGTAGTCCGGCTCCTGGAGATGCACGGCAATCACCCAGGGCAGGCTGACCAACGCCGCCACGAACACCGCCACCAGGCCATAACCGAGCAATTCGCCGAAACGTTTGCGCCAGATCATGTAGGGCAGGGCGATCAGCACCGGCAGCAGTAGCGCGAGAAAACCCTTGGTCATAAAGCCCCAACTGCAGGCGAAACCCAGCGCGGCCCAGGACAGCAAACGGGCTTTTTTCGTGGTGCTGTCGATGGCAAGCCACAGCGCGATAAAGCTCAGGTTGACCCAGAAGGTGAACTGGGGATCGAGATTGGCGTAACCGGCCTGTCCGGCAATCAGGCCAAAGCTCATGAACAGGATGGCGGCGGCGAAGCTCTTGCGTGGATCGTTCCACAGGCGTGCGGCCAGCAGGTAGACCAGCAGCACGCTCAGGCCGGTGCTCAGGGCCGAGGCGAAACGCACGCCGAACAGGTTATGGCCGAAGAGCGCCTGGCCGAGGGCAATCATCCAATAGCCAGCGATAGGTTTCTCGAAGTAGCGCAGTTCCATGAAATGCGGCGCGGCCCAGTGGCCGCGCAGGAGGATCTCCTGGCCGATTTGTGCGTAGCGAGCCTCATCCGGGATCCACAGGCCCTTGGTTGCCAGCGGCGCCAGGTAAAACAGCAGGAAAGCGAGGAACAGTAATGGCAAAGCCCAGCGTCTAGTCATCCTTGCTGTACCCCCAGCCAGCCTTCGCGACCGTTAAGAACGCCGCGTACCAGCCGTCCTTCCGGCAACCGGTCACGTTGCGCCGGTAGCAGATTGACCAGGGGTTGAAACTCAATGTCGCGTGCGCTGGCTTGAGCCAGTAGTTGACGAAAATCACTTGCCATCAGAATCCCTTCTACTTCTGCGTGAATGGTGTAGACATTCAGTCGCGCCGGGCCGAACCGGTCGAGAATGAATGCGTTGAAATTCTCTGCGGCCAGGTCCGCGCCAACGACTTCGTCGAAGGTCGGCAGGTCCACGGGAATCTGCGGGGTGCCCAGGCTGCCATCCGCCAACCTTGGCAGAAACAGGCCGTGCCCCCGGCAATCGCTGTTATAGCGAAAGCCGAAATGCTCCTTGGCTTGCACGACGCGCTCATCCGCACGCCATCCGGCGACGGCGGAGCATTCGACGGCTTGCCCGGTGATATCGCTCAGGCAGTCGACACCGCGACGGATCTGTTCGATCAATTCGACTGCGCTCCAACGCCCTGCATTAGCCTGCCAGCCATGATGATCCCAGGCGTGCAGGCCGACTTCATGGCCGGCGGCCAGGGTCCGGCGCATCAGATGCCCCAAGTCGCGACCGATCGGCTTGCCCGGCCAGGCCGTGCCGGCCAGCAAGATATCCCAGCCGTACAGGCTGGCAGCCTTGGAGCGCAGCATCTTCCAGAAGAATCGCGGCTTGATGAGGCGCCACAAGTGGCGCCCCATATTGTCCGGCCCGACGCTGAAGAAGAACGTCGCCTTGACCTGGGCCTCGTCGAGCAATTCCAGCAACCGCGGCACACCTTCACGGGTGCCACGGTAAGTGTCCACATCGATGCGAAGTCCAGCCTGCATCAGCGCTGGTCCGCGATTTCGAGCATGGCTTCACGCAGGAAGAAATCCAGCGTGTTGCCGATGGTTTCGCTCATCTCGACGCTAGGTTCCCAGTTCAGCAGGCGCTTGGCGTTTTCGATGCTCGGCTTGCGATGTTCCACGTCCTGGTAGCCTGCGCCGTAGAACGCCTTGCTTTCCACCTCGCGGAAACCCGCGAACGGGGGGAAGTTGCCGCGCAGCGGGTGGGCTTCGAACTGACGCAGCAGCTCTTCGCCCAGCTGGCGGATGCTGGCTTCGTTGTCCGGGTTACCGATGTTGATCACCTGGCCGTTGCAGCTATCGTTCTCGTTGTCGACGATACGTGCCAGGGCCTCGATGCCATCGGCAATGTCGGTGAAACAACGTTTCTGCTCGCCGCCGTCGAACAGGCGGATCGGCGTGCCTTCCACGAGGTTCAGAATCAGTTGGGTGATGGCACGGGAGCTGCCGATACGAGCCGAGTCCAGGCGGTCCAGGCGCGGGCCCATCCAATTGAACGGGCGAAACAGGGTGAAGTTCAAGCCTTTGGCGCCATAGGCCCAGATCACACGGTCCAGCAGTTGCTTGGAGACCGAGTAGATCCAGCGTTGCTTGTTGATCGGGCCGACGATCAGGTTCGAGGTGTCTTCGTCGAAGTTCTTGTCCTGGCACATGCCGTAGACTTCGGAGGTCGACGGGAAGATCACGCGCTTGTTGTACTTGACGCAATAACGCACCAGCTTCAGGTTTTCTTCGAAGTCCAGTTCGAAGACGCGCAACGGGTTGCGGGTGTATTCAATCGGAGTGGCGATGGCTACCAGTGGCAGGACTACATCGCACTTCTTGATGTGATACTCGATCCACTCGGAGTGGATGCTGATATCGCCTTCGACGAAATGGAAGTTCGGATGGCTGCGCAGACGCTCGATGGCATCGGAACCGATGTCCAGGCCATAGACTTCGTACTTGTCGTCACGCAGCAGACGCTCGGACAGGTGGTTACCGATAAAGCCGTTGACCCCCAGGATCAGTACACGGGTGCGCCGTGGCTTACGGCCCGACTCGGCGCCCCGCAGCACGGACCCCTCAACCAGGCCCAGTTCACTGGCCAGTTGCGGGCCGCTGAGGAACAGGCCGTTTTCATTGCGCTGGCCGGCATTGATCCGCAGCGAATCTTCACCACAGGCGATACGCAACGGGTCCACGCTGATCACCCCGCCCGGCGCCCGGCCTTCGTTGCCTTTGACGACATCGGCGGCCCAGACGATCAGCTTGTGCTCGCCCACGGCGCAGAACGCCCCTGGGTAAGGCTGGGTGACCGCGCGAACGAGGTTGAACAGTTCTTCGGCTGGCTTGCTCCAGACCAGTTTGCCGTCAGCCGGGGTACGACGACCGAAGTAGCTGGCTTGGGATTCGTCCTGAACGGTTTCGCTCAGCTCGCCTTGAGCCAGTTGTGGCAGGACGTCGCGCAAGAGGCTGGCGGCGCTGTCACGCAGCTTGGAATGCAGGCTCAGGGCGGTATCGCAACGTTCGATGGCGATCCGATTCTGCGCCAGGATGCCGCCGGCATCGGCACGCTTGACCATGCGGTGCAGGGTCACGCCAGTCTCGGTTTCGCCGTTGACCAGCACCCAGTTGGCAGGCGCGCGACCGCGATAACGGGGTAGCAACGAACCGTGCAGGTTGAATGCACCCTTCTTGGCGATGCTCAGCAGTTCTTCACTGAGTAGGTTGCGATAGTAGAAGGAGAAGACGAAGTCCGGACTCAGTTTGGCGATGCGCTCGACCCACAGCGGGTGGTTGGCGTCTTCCGGTGCATGCACCGGGATGCCCTTGAGTGCGCACAGTTGGGCAACGGAACCGTAGAAGGTTTTTTCCTTCGGGTCGTCGGCATGGGTAAACACCGCGGCAATTTCATAGCCAGCGTTCAGCAGGGCTTCGATGCCTGCGCAACCGATATCGTGATAGGCGAAGACAACGGCTTTGGGACTCATGATGCGACCTGATTGGCGGGAGTGGTAGAAGAACATTCAGTGCTGGCGCTGCTGGAACGCGGTTGGCTACGCGACACTTTTTCGATAAAGAATCGTGGGCGGGCGCGGACATCGCTATACATACGCCCCAGGTATTCGCCCAACAGGCCCATACCGATGAACTGGCCGCCGGTGAACACGAACAGCACGGCGAACAGCACGAACATACCGTCACCGGCCCACGCGGCACCGAAGATCAGGCGCAGGACGATCAGCATCAGCGCGAACAGTACACCGAGGCCAGCCATGGTGAAGCCAATGATGCTCAATAGCCGCAGGGGCGTGGTGGTCATGCAGGTGACCAGGTCGAACATCAGGTTGATCAGGCGCATCGGGCTGTATTTCGAGTCGCCGTGCTCACGCTCGGCGTGTTGCACCAGCAGCTCGGTGGTGTGGCGGGCGAAGCTATTGGCCAGGATGGGGATAAAGGTGCTGCGCTCGCGGCAGGCGAGCATGGCATCGACGACACTGCGACGGTAGGCGCGCAGCATGCACCCGTAGTCGCTCATGGCTACCCCGGTGGAGCGCTGCACGGCCAGGTTGATCAGGCGCGACGGCCAGCGACGCAGGGCCGAGTCCTGGCGATTGTTGCGCACGGTACCGACGACGTCGTAACCCAGCGCGGCCTGTTCCACCAGGCGCGGAATTTCTTCCGGCGGATTTTGCAGGTCGGCATCCAGAGTAATCACCACATCGCCGATGGATTGTTCGAACCCAGCCATGATCGCGGCGTGCTGGCCGTAGTTGCGATTGAGAATGACCGCAACGACCGGGCTGTCTTCGCGTTCGGCGGCTTCCTGAAGAATCTCGGCGGAGCGATCACGGCTGCCGTCATCGACCAGGATGATTTCCACGTCCTGGGTCAGTTGCGCACAAGCCGCTTGGGTACGACGCAACAGCTCGGGCAGGCTCTGTTCTTCGTTGTAGACCGGTATGACGATCGATACGCGCTGGATTGGATAAGGTTTCAAAGGTTTCTTTCCAGAATGGTTTCAATAATGCAGACGATGATCGGTGTCATCGTGTGGCAAATCGGACTCGTATACGCCTCAATCGGCCTGTACCAGTCATAGCGGCGGACACGGAACAACCCATGAAAGGATGCCAATACATTAATCGGCATCCGGGGACTAACGCCTGAAACCTGGAAAGGCACTGCTGTGCAAGAGTGGTATCTTCATGATTTTCATAGACTCCCTGACATAAGATCGGACATGGGCCTACGGTAAACGCTGAAATGTGAAAAGCCTATGAAAGATGGATCAACAACCTGTCCTTTTTGCCATCCAGACAGCCTGTATTCAGGAAATGATTCATTGGCCCCGCCACGCCACGGACCACCCTCCATGAGTGCCTCAATCTGCTGGACTTAACGTTCCTCGGGGTTGCCCGCAGCACGCCGGTACGAATCCCTGCCGGCCCCGGCCATGACGAAGGGCTACCTAACCATTGGCAAATAACTTCTCATTTCGGCAGAATAAATAATTCTAAAAAGTGTTGATATGGAAATTATTTTCCAATAAAGTCATTTGCAGGTTGCCGACTTATCATGTCTCGCCGATTCAGATTCATTGAGTCTGCTGCGGGCGAACCAACAAAAACAACAGGTGCCGTCGATGAAAACCTTCACTGCCGCACTGCGTCTGCGACGTACCTCACCTCACCGCCCATGCGAGTGCCTCGCGCCCGCATCCTCGTTTTGCGCTCTGGAACCTCATGCCGCTGTGCTGTCGAACGCAAGGGCAGCGTGCCTGTGCGTTGAAATAAAGGAGTGCTCTGAAAGGCTTCCCTCATAAAATCAACAACAATTGTGGAGACAGAATATTCATGGACACCAAGATTCGTTTCGCTTCGCTGGCCTTGTCTCTGCTGTTCGCCAGCGGCGCGGCCATGGCCGACCTGAGGATTGGCGTCAGCATGTCGCAGTTCGACGACACCTGGCTGACCTACCTGCGCGAGAACATGGACAAGAAAGCTCAATCGATACCCGAGGGCGTCAAGCTGCAGTTCGAAGACGCCCGCAGTGACGTGGTCAAGCAGTTGAGCCAAGTGGAAAGCTTCATCAGTCAGAAGGTGGATGCCATCGTGGTCAACCCGGTGGACACCGCTGCCACCCGGAAAATCACCGAAGCTGCGGTCAAGGCCGGCATCCCACTGGTCTACGTCAACCGCCGTCCCGACGACCTGAACCTGCCCAAGGGCGTGGTCAGCGTCGCTTCCAACGACCTGGAAGCCGGCCAGATGCAGATGCAGTACCTGGCCGACAAGTTGGGCGGCAAAGGCGAGATCGTGATCCTGCTGGGTGACCTGGCCAACAACTCCACCGCCAACCGCACCAAGGGTGTCAAGGAAGTCCTGGCCAAATACCCGAACATCAAGATCGACCAGGAGCAGACCGGAGTCTGGTTGCGCAACAAAGGCATGGACCTGACCAATGACTGGCTGACCCAGGGTCGTAAGTTCGATGCAGTGGTCTCCAACAACGATGAAATGGCCATCGGCGCGTCCATGGCTCTGAAACAGGCCGGGGTGGAGAAAGGCAGTGTGCTGATCGCCGGGGTCGATGGCACGCCGGACGGCTTGCGGGCCGTGGAGAAAGGCGATATGACCGTCTCGGTATTCCAGGATGCAAAGGGCCAGGCCGACGGCTCTATCGACACAGCGATGAAAATGATCAAGAAGGAGCCGGTCGAAGCCGTGGTATGGGTGCCGTACAGGTTGATCACCCCACAAAACGTCAAGGATTTCAAACAAGCTTCGTCTCAATAACAACAATAAACCGGCAGGGTGTTCGTGGCGCCTTGCCCACCCCGAGCTGAGGAGTCCCTAACCATGCTCGCTAGTGTGACTGCTGCGTCCACCGTCAACGCCACCGCTGGCGGTTCGCCCTACCTGCTGGAAGTGATCAACGTCAGCAAGAGCTTCCCCGGTGTGATTGCCCTGTCCAATGTACAGTTGCGGGTTCGCCCTGGTTCGGTGCTGGCGCTGATGGGCGAAAACGGGGCCGGCAAGTCGACCTTGATGAAAATCGTCGCCGGCATCTATCCGCCGGACGCTGGCGAACTGCGCCTGCGTGGCAAGCCAGTGACCTTCGATGCCCCCTTGATGGCGTTGCAATCGGGGATCGCGATGATCCACCAGGAACTCAACCTGATGCCGCACATGAGCATCGCCGAGAACATCTGGATCGGGCGCGAGCAACTCAATCGCTTCCACATGATCGATCATCGCGAAATGCATCGTTGCACCACGCACTTACTCGATCGTCTACGTATCGACCTCGACCCGCAAGAGCTGGTGGGCAACTTGAGCATCGCGGAACGGCAGATGGTCGAGATCGCCAAGGCGGTGTCTTACGATTCGGACGTATTGATCATGGACGAGCCCACCTCGGCCATCACCGAGAAGGAGGTCGCTCACCTGTTCTCGATCATCGCCGACCTCAAGTCCCAGGGTAAGGGCATCGTCTATATCACCCACAAGATGAACGAAGTCTTCAGCATCGCCGATGAAGTCGCGGTGTTTCGCGACGGCCAGTACATCGGCTTGCAGCGGGCCGACAACATGGACAGCGACAGCCTGATTTCGATGATGGTCGGGCGTGAGCTGAATCAATTGTTCCCGGTGCGCGAGAAGCCCATTGGCGAGTTGCTGTTGTCGGTACGGGACCTGTGCCTGGATGGGGTATTCCAGGGCGTGTCGTTCGATCTGCATGCCGGGGAAATCCTCGGGATTGCCGGTCTCATGGGCTCCGGGCGGACCAATATTGCGCAAACCTTGTTCGGCATTACCCCCGCCAGCGGTGGCGAGATCCGCCTGGACGGCAAGTTGCTGCGAATCAGCGATCCGCATCTGGCGATCGAGAGGGGTTTTGCTCTGCTGACCGAGGATCGTAAGCTCAGCGGCCTGTTCCCTTGCCTGTCGGTGCTGGAGAACATGGAAATGGCGGTATTGCCACACTACGTCGGCAACGGTTTTATCCAACAAAAGGCCCTGCGTGCCCTGTGCGAGGACATGTGCAAGAAGCTGCGGGTCAAGACCCCGTCTCTGGAGCAATGTATCGATACCCTGTCTGGCGGCAACCAGCAGAAAGCCTTGCTTGCGCGTTGGCTGATGACCAACCCACGGGTGCTGATCCTCGATGAGCCGACCCGTGGCATCGATGTCGGGGCCAAGGCCGAGATCTATCGGCTGATCGCTTACCTCGCCGGCGAGGGCATGGCGGTGATCATGATTTCTTCGGAACTGCCGGAAGTGCTGGGCATGAGCGACCGAGTGATGGTCATGCATGAAGGCGAGCTGATGGGGGTCCTGGACCGCGGCGAAGCGACTTCGGAGCGGGTGATGCAACTGGCGTCGGGTATTTCGGCGATTCACTGACTTTATCAAGGTGGGCACCGCATACCGGGGTCTGTCGGTGGCAAAGGAGAATAAGCGGTCATGAGTGCAGTCCTGGAAAACAAACCGGCGGACAACAAGCCCGCCCTGGCACCGATCAAGCACCGTCGACGGTTGCCGAGCGAACTGAGCATCTTCTTGGTGCTGATCGGGATTGGCCTGGTCTTCGAGCTGTTCGGTTGGATCGTCCGCGATCAAAGCTTTCTGATGAACTCCCAGCGTCTGGTGCTGATGATCCTGCAGGTATCGGTGATCGGCCTGCTGGCCATCGGCGTGACCCAGGTCATCATCACCACCGGGATCGACCTGTCCTCCGGCTCGGTGCTGGCGTTGTCGGCGATGATTGCCGCCAGCCTGGCGCAGACCTCGGACTTTTCCCGGGCAGTGTTTCCGTCGCTGACCGACCTGCCGGTGTGGATACCGCTGGCGGCTGGGCTGGGTGTCGGGCTGCTGGCGGGGGCGATCAACGGCAGCATCATCGCCGTGACCGGGATCCCGCCTTTTATTGCGACCCTCGGCATGATGGTCTCGGCCCGAGGCCTGGCTCGCTACTACACCGAAGGGCAGCCGGTGAGCATGCTCTCGGACGCCTACACGGCCATCGGTCACGGGGCGATGCCGGTGATCATTTTCCTGGTGGTGGCGGTGATCTTCCATATCGCCCTGCGCTACACCAAGTACGGTAAGTACACCTATGCCATCGGCGGCAATATGCAGGCGGCCCGCACCTCGGGGATCAACGTCAAGCGCCATCTGGTGATCGTCTATAGTATTGCCGGGCTCCTCGCCGGGCTGGCCGGGGTGGTGGCTTCAGCCCGAGCAGCTACCGGGCAGGCCGGAATGGGCATGTCCTATGAGCTGGACGCGATTGCCGCGGCGGTCATCGGCGGCACCAGCCTGGCCGGCGGCGTGGGGCGTATTACCGGCACGGTGATCGGTGCGCTGATTCTCGGGGTCATGGCCAGCGGTTTTACGTTTGTCGGAGTCGACGCCTATATCCAGGACATCATCAAGGGCCTGATCATCGTGATCGCGGTGGTTATTGACCAATACCGCAACAAGCGCAAGCTCAAGCGCTAGAGCTCAGGCTTCCGAGGTGGGAGCGTTGCTTGTCGGGCGGCGTTCCGATAAAGCTTTTGAGCGCCCCGGCGGCTTTTTTCCGGATTAGCCCAACCCTCAGTTGTGCCGTTTGTCCCCTGAGTGCGGGCACTGAACGAAATTTCTTGTTATAAACACACTCCGATGCGCATCCATGAAAGGGCTCCAGGACGCTCGTCCGAAGCTATCGGAGGATTTTTGCTGTCATTTCAGTTGCTGACTCGATAACTCGGCCTTAGACTGCCGCCCCTCGTAAATTGAGTGCCGGGTGGCGCTTGGAATGGACGGCGCCTTTCTGTGCATCCCCTCAGGTGCTCAGGACGCTCCCTAATTCGCCTTAATGCACGTATTTTCTATAGAGAAGTCAATGACAAAGGAAAAGTTGCTGGCCATGCCGGCGGACGACTACATGAACGCCGAGCAACTGGCTTTCTTCACCGAGCTGCTGCAGGCAATGAAAGTCGAAACCCACGCGCGTATCGAGCAGAACCGTATTGCTATCGAAAGCCTCGATACCCCGGCAGACCCGGCCGACGCCGCATCCGTTGAAGAAGAGCGCACCTGGCTGGTGAATGCGATTGACCGCGACCAGCGCATGCTGCCACAGCTGGAACAGGCTCTGGATCGCATTCGTGAAGATTCCTTCGGCTGGTGTGACGACAGTGGCGATCCGATTGGCCTCAAGCGCCTGTTGATCAGCCCGACCACCAAGTACTGCATCGAAGCTCAAGAGCGCCACGAGCAGATCGATAAGCATCAGCGTCAGGCCTGATTCAGCTTTCGTGGCGATCAGGCCAGCCTGCTCGCCACCTGTTGAACTCACTCTCCCAAGACCTCGCCACATCCTTTTTCTGCTTTCAGATTCCGCGCTTGCGATTACCACTAATGGAGCATGGCTAATGGCCTTGTAGTGGCGTTTAATGCAAGAAAATAACTAGAAACTGAAAGTAGGTAATGCACATGTCTGGAGAAGGAATTCTGTCCGAGGCCCTGACGCAATCGCCAGTGCAGTCGAAGTCCAGCTCGCATTGGTGGGGAGTGTTGATACAAAGTGTCGGGCTGACGTTGCTGTTAGCAGCCATGGCCTATGCCGACTGGCCATTGGTCGCCTGCCTGCCACTAGCGCTGCTGCTGGTCTGGCTGCCGCACTTGAAGTCGCGCCAGGTAGCGGTTGCCGTTGTCCCCGGCAACAGCGCCTTGGGCGAGCTGACTCGTGATTTGTCCTATGTGACCAGCCATAATGCGTTGTCCGCCGCCGGCGTGGCCTTTTCGGTCAAGCAATTGGCCGGCAAGCTGCAGTCGCAACTCGGCGCCGCGGCGCAGATCGTCAGCAGCGCCGAAATGATGCTCGACACCGAACAAGCCACGTCGCTACTGAGCCAGCAAGCGCTCGTTTGCGCCAGCGAAGCACGCCGGAGCGGTGCCGAAGGGCATGCGCTGCTGTCGGAGTCGATCACGCGCATGCATCAACTCAGCCAGCGTGCCGGCGCCAGCCGGGAGCTGATCGAAGCCCTGAGCCTGCGTAGCGAGGAGATCCAGCGGGTGACTTTGGTGATCCAGGCGATTGCCAGCCAGACCAACCTGCTGGCACTCAATGCCGCCATCGAGGCTGCGCGCGCCGGGGAGCATGGCCGCGGTTTTGCCGTAGTCGCCGATGAAGTCCGTGGGTTGGCCGGTCGCACAGCGACCGCCACCGATGAGGTTGGGGTGATGGTCGCTGATATCCAGCAACGCACTGCCCAGGTGGTGGAGCAGATCCAGCAATTGTCCATGGATCTCAACAACGGTGTCGAACAGGTCGAACATACCGGTGCGTATCTGGAAAATATTGCCCGCCTGGCTGCTGGAGTCGAAAGTCAGGTCAGTGAAATTGCTCGGGGCGCGCACAATAACCGTGAACAGTTGGGTAGCCTGTTTGTTGCGGTAGAGCAGATGCGCAGCGACCTGGCGGCGAGCGACCAACAGACCCGTGGCCTGGCCGAAGCCGCCGTACAAATGGAAGGGCAGGCGGAAACCATCAGCGAGCGCCTGGCTGAGATTGGTCTGGACGACTATCACCAGCGTATCTACGACCTGGCTCGTGAAGGCGCCGAGCAGATCGCCGCACGCTTCGAGGCGGATATTGAACAGAGTCGGATCAGCCTCGACGACCTGTTCGACCGTAATTACCTGGCGATCGCCAACACCTCGCCGGCGAAGTTCCAGACACGCTTTGATCGTTACACCGACCAGGTGTTGCCGGCGATCCAGGAACCGCTGTTGAGCCGCCATGAGGGGCTGGTGTTTGCCATTGCCTGTACCCCCCAAGGGTATGTGCCAACCCATAACCAGGCATTTTCCCAGCCCTTGACCGGCGATGTAGCGAAAGACACCCTGCAGAACCGGACCAAGCGCAAGTTCGATGACCGCACCGGCGTTCGCTGTGGCAGCCACCGGCAACCGCTGCTCTTGCAGACCTATACCCGCGATACCGGTGAACTGATGCACGATCTGTCAGTACCGATCATGGTCAAGGGCCAGCATTGGGGCGGCCTGCGCCTGGGCTACAAACCGGAAAATGCGCCCCACGCCGCCCGCAAGCGTTGATCGTTATCATTGATGCAAAGGGCTATCGCGCCCATAGCTTTTTCCCGTCGGTATTGGTCATCTATGATGAGCCACCAGCTATGACGGGAGATCCTTTATGCACAGCAAGATCGATGTGGTGGCGATGATCGGCAGCGGCGTTCCGGCCATGCTACAGACGTCTGGACAACGGGTATGTTGGGTTGTGTTGGTGAATGGAGAGCGCCGTGGCACGGCCTTTTCCACTCGACTCGAAGCGCAAGAATGCCGGGAGGCGTGGTTGGCGCAACTGCATGGGCTTGAAGCGCCGGGCGTGTTCAGCGCCGCCTAGTGGCCTGTGTGACTAGTTCTGTTAGTCAACTTAGGAGGCGACCAACCGCTGATCGGCGTTGCTGCTCCCCCCATAGCGGGCTATGATTCGTCACGGCGTCTTGGGTGTAGGCTTGTGGCTTCCGAACCTGAGCTAAGGTATCCGTGCAGATGATTAGCGGTGCTGAAATGGGCTCGGGGTGCTTGCAGCGTGGGCTGATGCTGACTATCGCCGGAAAGTTTTTTCCGTCATGGCGCATAACGACGGTGCAGGGACTGACAGCAGAAAATTTCTTCCTGGCGACTGTCCGGCCAGAGGTCAAGCCGATACCAATCGCTGCTTTTTGTCTTATTTGATATCCATTGTCAGTGGTTTGAATAGCCGCAACAGGTCGACGTGTTCTAGAATCAACCGGTGCTTTGAGGTTTGGTTCATTCGGGGCATTATTTTACTTGTACGTCGGAAACTATTTTTTCAGGAAAGGGATTCCCGTAACTTCTCTGTCTCACTTTCTGGAGTCAGCAATACGCGGCGTTTTCCTTCACGTTCTGGTGATTGTTCGCAGAAGTAATAGGGTTTTGGATCCTTTAGGCTTCCTGTGTTCCCCGGCGGTCTGCGCAAGGCCGATTTGCAGTCATCAGGGTTTCCAGTGAGTCACCGTCGGCAGTCGCCGAATGTTCTGTGCCGCCCGACCTCTGGCGGGGCGGCTTCATTCTTTGAGTTTGAGGGTTTTTCGTTGGCAGTCAGCAATCTCGATATGCACGCGTTATTTGTACTGGGCGATCTGCGGGCCAAACTGGTCAAGCAGTTTCAATCACGTTTTGTCTACATCACCGAACAAACCGCTGAAGGTATCTATATCGCCGAAATAGACACCGAAACGGCGTTGGTCGTCGATGACAAGCCACGTCTTGAACTGAAAGTCGGCGATCACTTCCGGGCGGCGGTATTGCCCAGCCGCGAGGGCGGAAAGTTCGATATCAAGTTTCGCGACATCAAGCAGACGGTCTATGGCTTGGGCGACTACGCCTATGTGACCACGGAGCTGGGGCATGGGATCCTGTTCAAGGAAGGTCACACCATTATCATGGTCTTCGCCGCCAACGAACAATTACGCGAAGGTCTGACCAAGACGCTCAAGGATGTGACCAAAAAGGCCGCCAGGTGGCGCAAAGGCGAGTTGATTTTCAAAGCCAGTGAGTAGTGAGCGTCGGCTCGGCCGAATTTCAGCCGCGACATCTCTACCAGACACACCGATGCTCGGTGCCGGTGGAGGCGCAAGGTCGGGGGAGAGTTGTCGCAGTTTCAGACACAGAGCATGGAATAAGTTGACGTACACCGCTCCCGAAATCTCTACTAAAGTCAGTTGATTGAGTTATCCAGAAACTTTCGACCTTCGTCGAAAGCTATCCAGCGACCGAGGTAGATCCATGAAAGCATTTCGCGCGCGGCTGGCCAGCGCCTTGGCTGTATTCTGCGTCACTATCGCGTCACTGTCGGCTCAGGCAGCGCCTGCGCCCGCACCGATTCATTTTGCCGACTTGAACTGGGAAAGCGGCAGCCTGATTACCGAGCTTTTGCGTTATATCGTCGAGCACGGCTACGAGTTGCCAACGGATATGTTGCCGGGTACTACCGTGACCCTGGAAACTGCCCTGGCCAAAAACGATATCCAGGTGATCGGCGAAGAGTGGGCTGGCCGCAGCCCGGTCTGGATCAAGGCCGAGGCGGCGGGCGAGGTGGTCGCGGTGGGCGATACCGTCAAGGGCGCCACCGAAGGCTGGTGGGTGCCGGAGTATGTGATCAAGGGTGATCCAAAGCGGGATATCAAACCCCTTGCGCCGGATCTGCGCAGTGTCGAGGACCTCAAACGGTACAAGGATGTGTTCAAGGACCCCGAGTCGCCTGACAAAGGGCGTTTCCTTAACAGCCCGATCGGCTGGACCTCCGAGATCGTCAATAAGCAGAAGCTCAAGGCTTATGGTTTGAGCGATAGCTACGTGAACTTTCGCAGCGGTTCCGGCGCGGCGCTGGATGCCGAGATCACCTCGTCAATTCGTCGTGGCAAGCCGATCCTGTTTTATTACTGGTCGCCGACGCCGTTGCTGGGCAAGTTCAAGCTGGTGCAGTTGGAGGAGCCAGCGTTTGATGCCGAGGCCTGGAAGACCCTGACCGATGCCGACAATCCCAATCCCCGGCCGACCCGGTCGCTGCCCTCGAAGCTGAGTATCGGTGTGTCCACGCCTTTCAAGGCGCAGCACCCGCAAGTGGTGGCATTCTTTGCCAAGGTCGATCTGCCGATCGATCTGTTGAACCAGGCACTGGCGAAGATGGCTGACGAGCGTCAACCGCCTGCGCAGGTGGCCCGCGCGTTTCTCAAGGAACATCCGCAGGTCTGGCAGGCCTGGGTGCCCAAAGACGTGGCGGACCGGCTCAGCGCCAGTCTGTAGGAACAGACCGGCACCGCGTTGCTAAAAAAGCGCGCCTTATGCAACCGCTCGCAGGTTGTCGGTGTCCCGGCCAGGCAGGGCTCCAACGGTGAGGCTTCTTAAGCGGACGGTATCGGTTTTGGGAGGCCGTTAACTCTGGCCTGCTCGCCTGCTTGTGCCTGGAGCAATTCGTACAAAGTCTAGGAAAGGAAGCCACCGTCGACATTCAACGCCACGCCAGTGGTGTAGCTCGATGCTTCGCTAGCCAGGTACAGCACGGCTCCGGCCATTTCGCTCGGCTCGGCTACACGCTTGAGCGGGATCTGTTGCAGCGCGGTCTGGAGGATCGCCTCGTTCTTGACCAGGGCCGAGGCGAATTGAGTGTCGGTCAAGCCTGGTAACAGGGCGTTGCAACGAATACCGAACGGCGCGCATTCCTTGGCGAAGACCTTGGTCATGTTAATCACTGCGGCCTTGGTCAGCGAATAGACACCCTGGAACACTCCAGGGGAAATACCGTTGATCGAAGCCACGTTGATGATGCTGCCAGTACCGTTGTCGCGCATTAGTTTGCCGGCTTCCACCGACATAAAGAAATAACCGCGGATATTCACCTCGACAGTCTTCTGGAACGCACCGAGGTCGGTGTCCAGTACATGGCAGAACTGCGGGTTGGTGGCGGCGTTGTTGACCAGGATGTCCAGGCGTCCGAATTGTTCACGCAGGGTGGCGAAAACCTGGGTGATCTGTTCCATATCGCCGATATGGCAGGCGATAGCGGTGGCTTGGCCACCTTCGGCGACGATCGCGTCGGCGACGCGCTGACAACCGTCGAGCTTGCGACTCGAGACAATCACCTGGGCGCCTTGCTGAGCCAGCAGCCGGGCAATGGCTTCGCCAATGCCACGGCTGGCGCCTGAGACAAAGGCAATCTTGCCGTCGAGATCGAACAACTGAGTCTTGGACATGGTTTTTCCCTTGTTTGTGGTCGCGGTCAGAGATTGGATTTATGCAGGACTTGCAGGCTCATCTGCTCCAGCAGCTTGTTCATGTGAATGAACGGCTCAAAGCGTTTGTCCTGGGTCTGACCGTGGAAGAAACGGTAGTAGATCTGCTGCACGATACCGGCTAAGCGAAACAGGCCATAAGTGTAGTAAAAGTCGAAGTTGTCGATCGACTGGCCCGAACGCTCGGCGTAGTAGTCGACGACCTGACGGCGGCTGAGCATGCCCGGTGCATGGCTAGGCTGGCGCCGCATCAGTTGTACCGCTGGCGGGTCGCTAGCCTCGACCCAGTAGGCGAGGGTGTTGCCCAGGTCCATTAGCGGGTTGCCAAGGGTGGTCAGTTCCCAATCAAGCACGCCGATAATCTGCATCGGATTTTGCGGGTCGAGGATGACATTGTCGAAACGATAGTCGTTGTGGACGATGCTTGATGTCGGATGGTCGGCGGGCATCTTGTCATTCAGCCAGGCCTTGACCGTTTCCCACTTCGGGGCGTCCGGGGTCAGGGCTTGTTCATAACGCTCGCTCCAACCGCGAATCTGTCGCGCGACATAGCCTTCGGGCTTGCCCAGTTCGCCCAGGCCGCAAGCGTTGTAATCGACGCGGTGCAGTTCGACCAGGCGCTCGATGAAGCTCTTGCACAGCGTCTCGGTTTGGGCGGCATCGAGGCCAAGCTCCGGTGGCAGGTCGGAGCGCAGGATAATGCCCTTGACCCGCTCCATCACATAGAACTGCGCGCCGATCAGGCTTTCGTCGCTGCAATGCGCATAAGCCTTCGGGCAATACGGGAAGCCGTCCTTGAGCCGATTGAGGATGCGGAATTCGCGCCCCATATCGTGAGCCGACTTGGCTTTGTGGCCGAACGGCGGGCGCCGAAGAACCAACTCCTGCTCGGGATACTGGATCAGGTAGGTCAGGTTCGACGCACCGCCGGGGAATTGACTGATCCGCGGCAGGCCGCTGAGACCTGGAATATGCGCCTTAAGGTATGGATCGATCAACTCGGCATCGAGTTCTTCGCCAGCCCGGGTGCTGGTGGACTGGTCAGTAAGCGCCATGCTTATCCCTTCTGCTTATTCTGGAGATCAGAGATTATTGGCTAATCTAATGCTCGCTCCGCAGAGGTACAAGCAGGACCCGGTCTTATAGGGGCGCGTGTTGCCAGGTAATCAGCGTGCCTGATGCGCTACCGCAAATCTTGTAGTGATGGTGGTGTCAGAGGAATGTATCAGAGGCTTTCGTCGAGGAATTGTACAACCGTGCCCATGCAAGCCTGGCGCTCTTCGACATGGGGCATATGGCTGGAGTCTTCGAATAGCGCCCAGCGTGCGCCGGCGATGTTCTCGACATAGGGCCGGACCACCGCTTCGGTGGCTTCATCGTGGCGACCGGAGATTACCAGCGTCGGTACCCTGATCCGATGCAGGCGGTCGATGATGGTCCAGTCCTTCAACGAACCGATGACGTGGAATTCGGTCGGGCCGCTCATGGCGTGATAGACGGTGGGATCCGCATCGATCTGGGCGAAGGTGCGGGCCACTTCATTCGGCCATGGGGTGATACGGCAGACATGGCGATCATAGAATACCCGCGAGGCCTCGACGTATTCCGGATCGTTATAGGTGCCGGCTTGCTCGTGCTTGAGCAGGGTCTGTTGGACGTTCTCCGGCAACAGCTCGCGCAAGCGATTGGCCTCGCTGACCCAGGTGCGCATGCACGAGGGCGAGTTGGCGAGGATGATCGCCTTGAGCCCTGCCGGCTGGCGCACCGCATGCTCGCTGGCGAGCATGCCACCCCAGGACTGGCCGAGCAGCACGTAGTGCTGGCGAATGCCCAAGTGATCGAGCAGATTGTCCAGTTCGTCGAGAAACAGTTGGACGGTCCAGAAGGACGAGTCCTGAAGAGGCAAGTGGGTCGATTTGCCATTACCTAGCTGGTCGTAATGCACCACTGCGTGACCGCTGGCGGCGATGTCCTTGAAGGCGTCGACATAGTCATGGGTACAGCCTGGGCCGCCATGGAGAATCACCAAGGGGGTACGACCGTTGGCCAGGTCGCCGGTGACACGGTACCAGGTTCGGTGCGAACCAAAGTCCGCAAAACCTTCGCGTATTTCATTGAATTCCATTTCTTCAGACTCCCTGAGTGCATGATTCAGGGCACGATAGCGAAACTTGTTCGGCGACATAACTAGGTGAATTGATAGGTTTTTGCCGGGTCAGCTGTCGAGCAACCGATAATGCGCCGCTCGCAATACCGCCTGTACGCGGTTTTTTGCCCCTAGCTTGTGCATGGCGGACGTCAAGTGCAGGGTCACGGTGGCCAACGACCGATGCAGGTGTTCGGCTATTTCCTTGGCGGTCAACCCCTCGGCAGCCCATTGCAGGCACTCGCGTTCACGCCGGGTCAGGCGAATAAGTGGATATACGCGCATTTCCGGGCTGAATAAAGGGTAGGCGACTTCCTGTAACGCATGGGAAATAACGCTGAAGTCTGTAAGAGTTTGTCGTGCATCCTTTAGGACATATTTACCGTTGCCTGTACGCAAGCCCGTCAAGGAGGCAAAGCCACCCTTGGGCAGATGGATCGGCACGCTGACACCGCAGGTCATTTGCCGGTCCTGCAGGTAGCTGGTCACAGGCGAATGGCGCTGCTCAATGACCTTTTGCAGGGCGGTTTCAGCCTTGGGCTGATAGGACCAGACAAAGGGCGAAACAGTGTTCAGTGCCAGCTGCTGCACGGGATCTATCTGGTAGAAACCCTGTTCGCACCAGAGCGAGTGCCAGTCCGAGGGGGTGTTACGGACCTGAAGCACTGACGGGGTAATCATACTGCCGTCGTGGTCCAGCGGCACCGGCGTATAGTCGTATACCAGGGCATCGAATCCCAGGTGACCTGCGAGGACCAGTGCGTTATCCATCAGTTCATCCATGTTGTTGCCGGATAAGCGACGGGTATCGACCTCAGAGAATTTGACCTGCATCCTTTCCTCTCCTGAATAAATTTCAATCCTGAAATCAGGCAAGTAGAATGCCACGTCTGGACGAGGGACAGCCAGATCAAACCTATAAGAATTGCTAGCTTATGGGCTAGGAAATTCCCCGCTAGGGTGAAGCCGACAGGCTACATAAAGCCAGCAACAGGGAGAGCGTCATGTGGTACGAACTGGAACCGGATCAGCGTTACACCCTAGAAGTCGATGGCCACAGTGTCGTGGTTTATAGCTACGGGAGTGGCGATGAGGTGCTGTTGTGTCTCAACGGCGGTCCGGGCTTGCCATGCGACTACCTGCGCGATGCCCATGGCTGGCTGAAGGAAAAGAACCTGCGGGTAGTGGCGTTCGACCAATTGGGCACCGGCGCGTCCGATCGCCCCACCGACCCGGCATTGTGGGATATCAGCCGGTACGTCGCCGAAGTCGAGCAGGTACGTCAGACCCTGGAGCTGGGCCGGGTGCATCTGCTTGGGCATTCCTGGGGCGGCTGGCTGGCGATCGAATATGCGATCCATCATTCGGCGCACCTCAAGACCCTGGTACTGGAAAATACCGTCGGCGATATCCCGCACTTGACCCAGGAGTTGCAGCGCCTGCGTGCGGCCCTAGGCAGCGAAACCGTGGCGATGATGCAGCGCCATGAGGCCATGGGCACCCTGGATCACCCGCAATATCAGGCGGCGATCACTTTGCTCAACTACCGGCATGTGTGCCGCCTCGATGAATGGCCGGCACCGGTCAAGCGTTCGCTGAATGACTGGAACATGGGACCCTACGAGGCCATGCAGGGCCCCAATGAATTCCTCTATGTCGGCAATCTGAAGGACTGGAACCGCATCGAGCAGATGGCCGATTTCGAGATGCCGGTGCTGATCACCACCGGTCAGCATGATGAGCTGACTCCGGCTTGTGCCTATCGGATGAAGCGGGCGCTCAGGGATGTCGAGCTGCATGTGTTCCCCAACAGCAGCCATATGCCGTTCTACGAGGAGCCCCAAGCCTACTTTCCGGTCCTGCTCGACTTCCTGCAGCGTCATCGGGGCACTGCATGAACCTGCAGCGCTACCGCTTTATCCTGACCCGACCGTTGCAATTGCTGCCGGTGCTGTTCGGCATCAGCCTGGTGACCTTTGTCCTGATCCGTTCGATTCCCGGCGATCCGGCGCGAGCGTTGCTAGGATCGCGAACCACGCCAGAGGCGCTGGCGAATATCCGCGCCCAGTTCGGTCTCGATCAGCCGCTACCGATGCAGTATGTCTATTTCCTGAAGAACCTGCTGCAAGGCGACCTGGGGCAATCGATCCAGTATCGGGTCGATACCTTGAAGCTGATTGCCACGCGTATCGAGCCAACGCTGGTCCTGGTCCTGGGCAGTGTCTTGCTGGCCTTGCTGATCGCGATTCCGTTAGCGACCTTGGCGGCCCGGCACCAGGGCGGCTGGGTCGATAACCTGGTGCGGGTCTTCACCACCAGCGGCCTCGGAGTGCCGGCATTCTGGCTGGGAATCATGCTGATCCTGGTGTTTAGCGTGCAGTTGGGATGGTTTCCGGTGACCGGCTATGGCCGCACCTGGCTGGACAAGCTGCATCACTTGGTACTGCCATGCCTGACCATTGCCCTGGCCCTGTCCTCGGTGCTGATTCGCAACTTGCGAGCCAGCATGCTGGTGGAATTGCAGGCCGATCATGTCAGCGCCGCCCGGGCGCGGGGCTTGTCCGAGGCAGCCATCCTGCGCCGGCATGTGTTACCCAATTCACTGGTGCCCACGGTCAACCTGCTGGCGGTGAATATCGGCTGGCTGATCAGCAGCACAGTGGTGATCGAAAGCCTGTTTGCCATTCCAGGGATCGGTCAGTTGCTGGTACGCGGGATTTTCGGTCGTGATTACATGGTGGTACAGGGCGTGGCGATGGTCCTGGCGCTGGCGACGGTGGCGGTGAACTTTCTCGCCGATATCGCCACGGTGGCCATCGATCCACGGGTGAAGGTCCGATGAGTGGTGCCGAGGTGATGGTGGCGCGACGCAATGCTCTCAGTCTGCGTCTGCGCCACGGTCGACTGGCGATGTATCTTGGCTTGGTGATTCTGGGCGGCTGGCTGCTGCTGGCACTCTTGGCGCCGTGGATCGCGCCCTACGACCCGATCCTGCAAAACATCGAGGTGCGTTTGCTGGCGCCGAGCGCGGCTCATCCGTTCGGCACCGATCACTTTGGCAGGGACGTGCTATCGCGGGTTATTTGGGGCGCCCGGGTCGACCTGCAATTATCGGTGTTGGGCGTGATTTTCCCGTTCCTGATTGGCACCGTGGTGGGGGCCTTGTCCGGCTATATCGGCGGTCGTTTCGACACGCTGTGTATGCGTCTGATCGATATCGTCCTGGCCTTTCCGTTCCTGGTCCTGATGTTGGCGATCATGGCCATTCTCGGCCCTGGGCTGACCAGCTTCTATATCGCCATGGCTCTGGTGGGTTGGGTGTCCTATGCGCGGCTGATCCGCTCGCAGATCCTGATCCTCAAGGAAAGCGATTTCGCCCTGGCGGCGAAAAGCCTCGGCTTCGGTCATGGACGCATCCTGTTCCGTCACCTGCTGCCCAATGCGCTGTTCGGTTCGGTGGTGTTCGCCATGTCCGATGCGGTGCTGGTGCTGCTCAATGGCGCGGCGGTGAGTTATCTCGGGCTAGGCGTCCAGCCGCCGACAGCGGAGTGGGGCACCATGGTTGCCGAAGGGCAGAGCCTGATTACCAGTGCCTGGTGGATCTGCACCTTTCCTGGTATCGCCATCGTGACCCTGGCCATGGGTTTTAGCCTGCTGGCCGACGGTGTCGCCGATGCCATGGGAGCGCGCACATGAGTTCGCCGGTGCTGCAAGTCCAGGACCTGAGTGTATTGGCCCACAACGGCCCAACCCCACTGACCCTGGTCGATCGCCTGTCCTTCGATCTGGCGCAGGGCGAGATCCTCGGCCTGGTGGGTGAAAGCGGTTCGGGCAAGACTCTGGCCTGTCGAGCGCTGATGCGCTTGCTGCCGTCTGCCGGACTGAGTGTCGAGGGTACCGCCGTGCGGCTGGCCGGGCAGAACCTGCTGACGCTGGACGAGGCCGGCATGCGCAGGATGCGCGGACGACAGATCGGCATGATATTCCAGAATCCCAGCAGTCACCTCGACCCGCTGATGCGCATCGGCGAGCAGATCGCTGAAGGTATCCGTCAGCACCAGCAATGCACACGCCGTGAGGCTCGCGTGCAAGCTATCGAGGTACTGCGTCAGGTGGGAATTTCCGATCCCCAGCGCCGCATCGACAACTATCCCCACGAGTTTTCCGGTGGCATGCGCCAGCGGGCGATGATTGCGGTGGCCCTGGGCTGCGAGCCCAAGGTGTTGATCGCCGATGAGCCGACTACCGCCCTCGACGTGACGGTACAGGCGCAGATTCTGCGCTTGTTGCTCGATCTGCGGGATCAACGCGGGCTGTCGCTGATTATGATTACCCATGACCTGGGCGTGGTGGCCCAGACCTGCGACTCGATTGCCGTGATGTATGCCGGTCGCCTGTGCGAGCACGGCAGCAAGCGCGATCTGCTGGCGCGACCGGGCCATCCCTACACTGCCGGGCTGGTGGCGTGCCAGCCGGCCGATGGCGCGGGCCAGGAGCCGTTGCTCACTATCGGCGGCCAGCCTCCCTTGCTCAGTGACCTGCCGACAGGCTGTCGTTTTAATCCGCGTTGTCAGCACCTGGGGTCTCATTGCAGTGACACCTTGCCGGACCTGCGGATAATCGAACATGGGCAGCGGGTGGCCTGTCATTACCCCCTGGCGTTGGGAGGTCGGCCATGAACCTGCTTGAAGTCAAGGATTTGCACGTGCGCTTTGCCGCCCAAGGCGGCGGTTTGCTGGGGATGAGCCGCCAGTGGGTGAGGGCAGTCAACGAGGTTTCCCTGACTCTGGGCGCGGGGCAAACCCTGGGATTGGTCGGCGAATCGGGCAGCGGTAAAAGCAGCTTTGGCCGCGCCATCTTGCGACTCAACGATATCGCCGCCGGCCAGGTGTTGTTTGACGGGGTGGATGTCGCCCAGGGCCATGGGGTTGAGTTGGAGCTCCTGCGCCGCGAAACCGCGATGATCTTCCAGGATCCCTATGCCGCGCTCAATCCACGCCTGAGCATCGGCGAAACCATTGCCGAGGTGCTGCGGGTGCAACGCAAGGTGAGCGTTGAGAAGATTCCGGCACGGGTCGAGGAACTGCTGACCCTGGTCGGACTAAGGCCGGAACTGGCCGGGCGCAAGCCGGGCAGTCTCAGTGGTGGGCAATGCCAGCGAGTGGGCATTGCCCGAGCCCTGGCGGTGGAGCCACGATTGATCGTTGCCGACGAGTGCGTGGCGGCGCTCGATGTATCGATCCAAGGTCAGATCATCAATCTGTTGCTGGAGCTGCGGCAGCGCCTGAACCTGTCGATCCTGTTCATCGCCCATGACTTGGCCATCGTCCGGCGCCTATGCGACCGGGTCGCGGTGATGTACCTGGGGCAGATCGTCGAGGAAGGCAGCGTCGAGGCGGTCTTCACTGCGCCACGCCACCCCTATACGGCGGCGTTGATCAATTCGATCCCCAATATCGATCCGGATCGTCAACTGCCCACCGAACCCTTGCCCGGCGAGCCACCGAGTCCGTTGAACGTTCCGAGCGGCTGCGCCTTTCACCCGCGCTGTCGTCTCGCCCGGCCAGGTTGCGCCGAAGCGCCACCGCCGACCCATTACCTCGCGCATCAACGCTATAGCTGTGTGCTCGAGGAACCGCTGTTGCAAACACTCAACCTACCATCGACTAACAGGGAGTTATACGCATGAGATCCAGGCATTTGAAATTGTTGAGCGCCGCCGCCCTGGCGGTCTGCTCGTTGGCGGCAAGTGTGACGCAAGCCGCAGGCGTGCTGACCATTGGTTGCCGGGAAGACAGCACCACCTTCGACCCGATCAAGAGTGCGCAGAACCGCGATACCTGGGTGTTCGCCAACGTCTACGACACCCTGGTGCGCGTCGACAAGGCCGGCACCCAACTGGAGCCCGGACTGGCGCAAAGCTGGACGACCTCGCCCGATGGCTTGACCTACACCTTCAAGCTGCGCCCGGCGAAGTTCTCCGATGGCTCGGCGATCACCGCCAGCGATGCAGCGTTCAGCCTGTTACGCATCCGTGATAACAAGGCGTCGCTGTGGAGCGATTCCTACAAACTCATCGACAAAGCCGAGGCCAAGGACCCGCAAACCTTGGTAGTCACCCTCAAGACTCCTTCGGTGCCATTCGTCTCGCAACTGGCTTCACCGACCGCTTCGGTGCTGTCGCAAAAGGCCATCGAGAAGATGGGCGAGGATGCCTACGCCGAGACACCGGTGGTCTCCGGTGCCTTTACCGTCAAGGAATGGATTCGCGGCGATCGCGTGGTCCTGGAGAAGAACCCGGACTTCTGGCAGGCCGCCAGCGTCAGCCTCGATGGCGTGGAATGGATCTCCATCCCGGATGACAATACCCGCATGCTGAAGGTCCAGGCGGGGGAGTTGGACTCGGCGATCTTCGTGCCATTCTCGCGAGTGGATGCCTTGCAGAAAGACCAGAATCTGGTGGTCCATCTCGACCCTTCGACTCGCGAGGACCACCTGCTGATCAACCATGCCCATGGCGAATTGGCCAAACCGCAGGTGCGTGAGGCTCTGGACTATGCGATCGATAAGAAATCGCTGGTGGACACCGTGACCTTCGGCAAGGGAGTCGTGGCCTATTCCTATATTCCCAAGGGCGGTCAGTACCACTACGCGGACAATCTGCAACGCCGTTACGATCCGGAGAAAGCCAAGAAGCTGCTCAGCGAAGCCGGTGTGTCGAACCTGAAGCTCAACTATGTGGTCAATGCCGGTAACGAAGCGGACGAGCAGATCGCGGTGATGGTCCAGCAGCAACTGGCCAAGGTCGGCATCACAGCCAACCTGCAGAAAGTCGATCCGACGCAGAGCTGGCAGATGCTGATCGACGGGGCCTATGACTTGTCGGTGATGTACTGGACCAACGATATTCTCGATGCCGACCAGAAAACCACCTTCGTCCTTGGTCACGACACCAACAACAACTATATGACGGGCTATCGGAACGAGAAGGTCAAGGAACTGGTGGCGGCGGCCCGCATCGAAAGCGACCCGGTCAAGCGCAAGCAGATGTACATCGACCTGCAGAAGATGGCCAAAGCCGATGTCAACTGGATCGATTTGTATTACAGCCCGTACATCAACATCTCGCGCAACAACATCGAGAACTTCCAACAGAATCCACTGGGTCGTTTCTCGCTGGAAGAGACCGTGAAGAAAGATGACAAGGTAGCCAGCAACTGATCAGCGACTGAGTCGCCAGGCGGGTAAAACACAAAAGCCAGGGATATCCCTGGCTTTTGGCAACCTCTATGGAAGCTGACCAGCGGTTTCCAACAGGTCTTGGGACGGGAACAGCTCGCTCAGTTTCATGGCCAGCATCATGTCGCCCTCAGCGCGCAGCTTGCCGACCATGAAAGCCTGCATGCCGTCGGTTTCGCCACTGACGATGCCTTTCAGCGTCTCGCTGTCCATCACCAAGGTTACTTGCGCGTCCGGATTTTCGCCTTCCTGCAGTTCGCAAGTGCTGTCCTTGACCACCAGCGAGAAGTGCTTGGTGTCGTCGATACGGAAACCGAACACCAGATCCAGTCCGGCAGCGGCGGCTGGGTTGAATTTGGCGTGCATTGCTTGTACGGCATCGGCTACAGCAGTCATGATTTGATCCTTTTATGGGTGATTACAGCGACTCCAAGGGTCACGGTCAGCCGGTTCTCAATGGCAGGTGAGGAGGTCGGGTGTCTTCAGCAGTTGCAAGTGTGTCTGACTGTTGCCGGACACCAAGGTCACTTCGCGCCCAGGGAACTGGAGTGGAGGAGTGAGGTATTGACGAATTAGCAGTCCAATTCGAATGCCTGCCGTACAGACACCTTGAAGAAGGCCTAGCCATATCGAATCAAGTAGATACTGCCCACGTCCGCGTCGCCCCGGTACGTTGAAGTTCTGGCGAGGTTATGGGGATGACAGAAACCTGTCAATAAAAAAACATACGCTCGTTTGAAATGTTTGTCAGGGACTTGTTTTCTGGCGCAACGGCGGCTGGCCGCAGGGCTGTCCCGACGGTATGCTTGAGGTGTCACGCCCCCAAAGCCGGGGGTAGCCTCGTTTTTAAGGAGTCACTGTGGATTTTCTTGCCGAGTACGCAAGTTTTCTGGCTAAAACCGTCACCCTGGTCATTGCCATCGTCGTGGTGCTGGTCGTCGCGGCCTCGTTGCGTGGCAAAGGGCGACGCAAGTCCGCCGGCCAATTGCAGGTCAGCAAGCTTAACGATTTCTACAAAGGCCTGCGCGAGCGCCTGGAGCAGAGCTTGCTGGACAAGGGGCAGCTCAAGGTGCTACGTAAGGAGCGGGGCAAGCAGCAGGGCAAGGACGATAAGAAGAAGCAGAAGCAGCCGCAGGACAAACCACGGGTGTTCGTGCTGGACTTCGACGGTGATATCAAGGCGTCGGCGACCGAAAGCCTGCGTCACGAAATCACCGCGCTGCTGACCCTGGCCACCCCCAAGGACGAAGTGGTGCTGCGCTTGGAAAGCGGCGGCGGTATGGTCCACAGCTATGGCCTGGCTTCCTCGCAACTGGTGCGCATCCGCCAGGCCGGGGTGCCCTTGACCATCTGTATCGACAAAGTTGCAGCCAGCGGCGGCTACATGATGGCCTGCATCGGCGAGAAGATCATAAGTGCGCCGTTCGCCGTGCTAGGCTCCATCGGCGTGGTGGCGCAGTTGCCCAACGTCAACAAGCTACTGAAGAAGCACGATATCGACTTCGAGGTGCTGACCGCCGGCGAATACAAGCGCACGTTGACAGTTTTTGGCGAGAACACCGACAAGGGGCGTGAGAAGTTCCAGGAAGACCTGGACATCACTCACCAGTTGTTCAAGAACTTCGTCTCCCGTTACCGCCCGCAACTGGCCATCGACGACGTGGCCACCGGCGAGGTCTGGCTGGGTATGGCCGCGCTGGACAAGCAACTGGTCGACGAACTCCGGACCAGCGACGAATACCTGGCCGAGCGCGCCAAGTCCGCCGAGCTGTTTCACCTGCATTATGCCGAACGCAAGAGCCTGCAGGAGCGCATCGGCCTGGCCGCCAGCGGTTCGATCGAGCGCATGCTACTCAACGGCTGGAACCGCATGATCCAGCAGCGTTTCTGGTAAGCCCCCCCAGCTCGTTGACCGCTGTCGGTCTTCACCGCTGGAGGCCACCCGCCAGCGATAAGTACTGCTCCTTCCCATCAAGCGATTCATACACTGGACATCCCTAAGGATGTCCAGGTTGATTGATATGGAAGAAAAAAGCGTCATTGAGCAAATCCCAACACCTGCCGAAGCAGGCATTCATTTCGATACGATCAAGGAAAAAATTCCCCATTGGCTCTATCTGGCCACTGCGCAAACACGCCTGTCATTTCGTGAGAACCTGCTGGCCCTGGAGGCCGCCAGGCATGAAGTCCGGCAAATCATGGCGCAGCTCCAAAAGATCGACGCATTCTGCATGCCACGCCTGGTTCAGGCACTGGAAAGACAGGTCAGTGCCAACCAGAACGTGCAGAGTGCCCGGTTGGTCAGGCTCGATACGGCTTACCTGTCCAGTATCTTCGAGGACCGGCTCTTTAGTTTCTCCCGTAGTCAGACACTGCTTGAGGCGGCCCTGCAGAACTTCGACGCCGACGAGGCCGTGGAGGGTGCTCTTGCGGGCCAGGCTATTATTCAGTTTCCAGGGTCCTCCGCGAGCGGCGACAGGTCTCTCAACCCAGAAGACTTTGCCTGGCTCTGTCGAACATTGGACTTGGGGGGCTTGTATCAGGCGCATATCGACAGTGCGTTCAACCCTCCGGGCCCGTCGGCTAACGGCGTCTTGTCGGTAAAGCAGCATTTTATCGAGTACGACAAACAGGCGCTGGCGGTGAATGCGGATATCGCCTACATGAAGGGAGAGATCTCTTCCACGACCTATGATTTGCTGAAGGGACTGATCAACGGGCAGGCCGGTTTGAAGCTGGGTGGCGAACCGATTCATTGCAGTTGGATGAAAATGTTCGATATCGAGTTGAGTGGGTGGGTGGTCATCGGTGCGAAATTGGTGGAGGGCTGGGCCTTACCCTGCATTGCCTATATTCCGGATGACCCGCACGGCCCGCTGAAGCTCTACAGGCACTTTGTCCACTTGGAACATGATCTGACCCTGAAACTTCGGGATCCGTCTTACCAGAAATTTTTTGCTCGCTTCGTCCCCGAGAAACACCGGCTGCGATTCTTTCGGACCCTGAATGCCAGGTTGCCTCCGCTGAGTCGAAAATGGCCACCGGTACCGCCAGTCTTGCAATATCTCCCGTTAAGTGAAGTGCCCATCGACGGTGATTTATTCGAGAGCTTTCAGCAGCAGCGCCATAGCCAGATCAAGGCGCACGCACGGCACCTGGTGGTACCCACGGCTGATGTCGACGCCCGCTCGCGTCAGGCGCGCCTGGACGCCTATCGCGACGCCGGCCTGAGCCTATTGTCGCTGGCTTTGTCGTTCTTGCCGGTGATCGGCGAGATCGTCTTGGCGGCAGCGGTGGTGAAGATGGTTGTGGAAGTGTATGAGGGCTTTGCGTCCTGGCAAATCGGAGAGAAACACGAGGCCATTTCCTACCTGCTGGGTGTTGCGGAAGACATTGCCATGATGGTGATCGGGTCTGAGGTGGTGAAGGGCGGTAAGATACTGTTCAGGAGCCGGGCTCCGGCTTCGGTCGACGCCTTGGTGCCCATTGAAGGCCCGGGAGGCCAGCGCCGATTGTGGCGAAGTGACCTTGCGCCCTACGAGTGTGATATCCGTTTGCCGAAGGATCTGCAGGCCAATGAAATGGGACTTTACCCGTTTCAGGGCGACCTCTATCTGTCGCGGGAAGGCAAGCTGTATGCCGTGAAGTACGACAGCGCCCGCCTGCAATGGCGGATTGAACATCCGCTAGGCGAAGCGTTTCATGCCGTGCCGCTCAGGTACAACCGCGCGGGTGTCTGGCAAACGATTTACGAACGAGTGGCTGAGTGGCCTGTGGAGCAATTGTTCCGCCGCCTCGGCGAACCCATGATCGGACTCGGCGCCGAGTTGAACTTACAGATCCGTCAATTGTGTTCCGGCCACGAGCATGCCTTGCGTAAATCCCTGGCGGACAATCAGCCGGCGCCCGCGCTGCTGCTCGATACGATCAAGCGCTTCAGAATCGACCAGGCCATCAGCGAGTTTATCGGCAAGGCGCCCGGCGCCCTCTCGCACACACCGGAACAGGGCGATCTGCGCTTACGGCTGTTGACATCGCTGCCCGAGTGGCCGGAAAACCGCGTGGTTCAGGTATGCAACGGTTCGGGTGAAATCATCGAGGAATATGGGCAGCGCCGTTCAGAACAGTTCTCCTCGCTGCAAATTATCGAGTCGCAGCTCGCGAATGGCGACTTGCTCAAATCGACGTTGAACATGCTAAGCGAGTCCGAGCGTCGTACCCTGCTCGGCGCGGATCTGCTCGAGAATGACGCGCGCGTCCAGGTCTTGAGCCAACGCCTCAAGAGTTGGGCCGCACAGCGCAGGCAATGGCTGTTCGATCAGTTGTACGCGGCGAGCGAGCGGACCAACGATCCCAGGATCAATCGGATGCTCGAAGCGTTCCCTGGCTTGCCTACCAGTGTCGCCCGGGAGTTGATTGGCCATGCTAACAGTGCTGAACTCGATCTTTTGAGCGAGCGCGTGCCACTGCGGCTCTCGGAGGAAATCGGCTGGTACCTCAAGCAGTTGCAGCTTAATCGGGTGTGCGAGAGTTGGTACTTGCAAGCACCGCAATACGCCCTGGCGGATCGCCTCGCGCTGCATACGCTCAAGCGCCTGCCGGGCTGGCCGGCCAAGGGTCTACGGATCGAGGTGCGCGAGCAGCGGTTTACCAGCCAAGCATCCGAAACGGTGGGGGATCTGGATATCACCACGCCGCGGGTGATTCTCAAGGTCGCTCGACAGTACAACGCCTTTGATCATTCAGGGGCGCTCCTGGGGAGAGCGGATAACATTTTCGATGCCATGGTTCACATCCTGCCAGAGCCTGACCGCATTGCCCTCGGACTCAACGGTACCGCGCAAGGTGCCTGGCTGAAAGAGCGGATTGTCGGCCAGATTATCCGAGATCCCCATGCCGCCCAGGAGACGCTAGGCCTATCGCCCTTCAGTCGTTGGTTCAGGCCTCCGATTCGCCTTGCCTCATGGCGCATCGGCTACCCGATGAGCGACGGCAGTGGGGTTCTCGGGTATTCCCAGCGACTGATCGGTCGTGTGCGTGACCTGTATCCGGGGTTTTCATCGGAGGAAGTGGGGCATTTTCTCACCTCGCTACGCTTGCCCGAATCCGCCTGCCTGGTGAAACTAGAACGCTTGCGGGAAGAGTATGAAACGCTGTTAGCCAAGCTGGATAAATGGGTACACCGCCAGACCTGGAGGTCCGTAGGTGGAACCTCGCAGGTCACTCCCGTGAGCCTCGATAGCAAGCAGCGGGTGGCTGATGCGATCCTCGCCTGCTGGAGAAAACAGTCCAACCGCAACGCGTTGGATGGGCGCTATTTCTATGAACTCGACCTGTTAGGTATGCGTGTCGGGGATCTGCCGGCGATCAGTGCCGACTTCAGTCATGTAGGCTTTTTGTTCATGAATGACATGGCCATAGCCAGCAATGAAGTTTCATTCTTGTCGTGTTTCAGGCAACTGCGTTGGTTGTCCATGGGTTTTAATCATCTAAGCAGTCTGCCGGAGCAGCTTGCGCAGATGCCCGAACTGGAGCAGCTACACCTGCCGGGCAATCAGATTGTGCTGAACGATCAGGCATCCACCGTGCTGGCCAGCCTGACCCGGCTGAAACTCCTCAATCTGTCGGACAATCCGTTGTGCCTGCCGCCTGATGTCAGCCCGATGAGCGAATTGGAGAGCCTGTTGCTGCGTCATGCGGAGCTGGATCGTTGGCCTGTCGGGCTATCGGGATTGCGCAACCTGCAGTGCCTGGACCTGCGCGACAATCGGATCGCGACGATCCCCGAGGCGGTTTACTCTGGGCTAGTTTCCACCAACCGGGCTACCTATCTGCATGACAACCCGGCGCTTTCGGCCGAAGGCATGCAACGGTTGCAACGTTACGAGCGCGAAACCGGCATCACCTTCGGCATCGATACCCAGGGTCGACAGCGGGCCCACGCCCAGCGCGGAACCCCGTCAGACGAGTGCGATCATTGGCTGGATGCCGTATCCGCCGACCAGAAAGTCTTGAAGCAACAGCAGTGGCAGTTGCTTTATCGGCAGCAAGGCTGCAAAGACTTTTTTAGACTGTTGGCGGATCTGACTATCACCGCCGAGTACCGCGAGGCACGCCAGGGTTTGAGTCTGCGGGTCTGGCAGGTCATGGATGGGGCCAGTCAATACACTCAACTACGCGAAGAACTGTTTGACCTGGCTTCTCACCCGCAGGCTTGTTCCGATGGCGTCGAGCTGGTCTTCAGCGATCTGGAGGTCAGAGTCATGGTGAATCGGGCGAGTGCAATGGCCGCGAGCGCCTCAGTCGACACCGAACTGAATCTACTGAAGCTGGCTCGGGGCTTGTGGCGCCTGGATGAGGTCGACACCCTGGCTCAGGCGGATGTCGAGGCACGGCTGAAGAACTCCGACTCGCCACGGAGCGATCTGTCGGACCTGCGGTTGGCTTACCGCGTTGGCCTGAGAGAGCGACTGCGTTTGCCGGGCCAGCCAGGGCACATGACAGTGACCGGGTTGGCCCAAGTAACGGAGCAAGATCTGACGGTGGCTTCTGCCAAAGTATTGGCCCGAGAGCACAGCCCTGCGTATGCACGGGCTCTGGCAGATCGCGAGTTTTGGGTCGATTACCTGAAAGAACATTACCCTTCGCGGTTCAACGACATCGATGAGCAGCACCAAACGGCGGTCCGTGCACTGGATGCCCTGCGTATGAGTAGCCGCAGTCGCCATTGGCATGAGTTCATTGATGTCGAACTTGAAGCGCAGATGGGCGACCAGCTCAAGGCGTGGCGAGAGGCGATGGCCAATGAGGCGCTGGCTCAGACCCGCAAAATACTGGCGAGGATTTCAGAGCAAACGCTTGATTCATGAGCGCCGGCCCGAGCGCGGGATCCGCCCGGGCCGAACAGGCTTAGCGTCGACGGAACAGTGGCAAGGGTTCGTCAGTGGCAGCCTGGTAGGTCACCGAGAAGTCCTTGAGGCTTTCCAGGGCTTCATACGGATCCTTGTCCGCGCGCAAGGCGTAGGCATCGAAGCCGCAACGGTGCAGGTAGAACAACTGGTCGCGTAGTACATCGCCAATGGCCCGCAGTTCGCCCTTGTAGCCATAGCGGTCGCGCAGCAGGCGGGCATTGGAGTAGCTGCGCCCGTCGGTGAAGGAGGGGAAGTTCAGCGCGATCACCTGGAAGTGGTGCACGTCGACGCCGATTTCCTCGGCTTCTTCGTCGGCGTCCAGCCACACACCCAGGCCGCCGTCGCGGACCTTGAGGGCGTGAGCGTGCTCGCGCCACAGGGCCAATGGTACGATCAGATCGTCACAGTTGGTGATACCGTCGAGGGTCGCGTCCTTGGGCAACAGGTGCCAGGTTTCGTCGACAACCTCGTGGTTCTTAATGATTCGCTGCATAGACGCGTTCCTTGAAGAGGTCGATGCCGATACGTTGATAGGTGTCGATGAAGCGTTCGTCTTCGGTACGCTGTTCCACGTACACCTCGATCAGCTTCGAGATCACCTCGGGCATATCGTCCTGGGCGAAGGACGGGCCGAGGATCTTGCCCAGGCTGGCATCGCGGCTGGCGCTGCCTCCCAAGGACACCTGATAAAACTCTTCGCCTTTCTTGTCCACTCCGAGGATACCGATGTGACCCACGTGGTGGTGACCGCAGGCGTTCATGCAACCGGAGATGTTCAGGTCCAGTTCGCCGATGTCGAACAGGTAGTCCAGGTCGTCGAAACGGCGCTGGATGGATTCGGCGATCGGAATCGACTTGGCATTGGCCAGGGAGCAGAAATCACCGCCCGGACAGCAGATAATATCGGTCAGCAGGCCAATGTTCGGTGTGGCGAAACCGTGTTCGCGCAGTTCGCCCCAAAGGCTGAACAATTGGCTCTGCTCGACATCGGCCAAAATGATGTTCTGCTCGTGGGAGGTGCGCAACTGACCGAAACTGTAGCGGTCTGCGAGGTCGGAAATGGCCTCAAGCTGCTTGTCGGTGACATCGCCTGGAGCAACGCCGGTAGGCTTGAGTGACAGGGTTACGGCAATATAACCGGGCTTCTTGTGAGCCAGGGTATTGCGAGCGCGCCAGCGGGCGAAACCGGGGTGCTGCTGGTCCAGTTCGGCGAGTTCGGTGGCCTGGTTGCCCAATGCCTTATAGTCGGGATCGACGAAGTGCTTGGCCACGCGCTGCACCTCAGCTTCGGTCAGCGTGGTCTGGCCGCCGCGCAGGTGGACCATCTCGGCCTCGACCTTCTCGGCGAAGACCTCGGGAGTCAAGGCCTTGACCAGGATCTTGATCCGCGCCTTGTACTTGTTGTCGCGACGGCCATAGCGGTTGTAGACCCGCAGGATGGCGTCAAGATAGCTCAACAGGTCCTGCCACGGCAGGAATTCGTTGATAAAGGCCCCGACCACCGGGGTACGCCCCAGGCCACCGCCGACCAGCACGCGGAAACCCAGCTCGCCGGCAGCGTTGTACCGTGGCTCCAGGCCGATGTCATGGACTTCGATGGCGGCGCGATCGGAGCTCGACCCGTTGATCGCAATCTTGAATTTGCGCGGCAGATAGGCGAATTCAGGGTGAAAGGTAGTCCACTGGCGAACGATCTCGCACCACGGGCGCGGGTCGACCAGCTCATCGGCAGCCACCCCGGCAAACTGATCGGTGGTGACGTTGCGCAGGCAGTTACCGCTAGTCTGGATTGCGTGCATCTGCACGGTTGCCAGCTCGGCGAGAATATCGGGGATGTCTTCCAGCGCCGGCCAGTTGAACTGGATGTTCTGCCGGGTGCTGACATGGGCATAGCCCTTGTCATAGTCGCGAGCGATCTTGGCCAGCATCCGCGTCTGCCGTGATGTCAACTGGCCGTAGGGCACGGCAACCCGCAGCATCGGGGCGAAACGCTGGATATAAAGGCCATTTTGCAAGCGCAGAGGGCGGAACTCTTCTTCGCTCAGATCACCCTCCAGATAGCGTCGGGTCTGATCACGGAACTGCTTGACGCGGTCCTCGATGATCCGCTGATCGTACTCGTCGTATACGTACATATTGATCCTGTTTTCAGGCTTTTATAGGTCCCGTGAACCCACAAGCGCAGTCACGTTACCTGAACAATTTCCGCGCGCACGGCCGCACGATCCCACAAGGAACTGGCGCAAGATAGCAGTTTGCATTTATGTGCAAAAGTGATGTTTTTGAATATGAACATAATTGAAATCGATAAGCAGATCGACCTGACAAAGACCTTGGTTGTGATAGGGGCAATTGTCGTCTTAACTATCGGTGAGTCTTCGAGCAATCACCGATAAAACCGACAAGAGGCGATGCGATGGGCAATCCAACCAAAGCAAGGAAAAGCGACAGTACGGTCGATGCCTGGGCGATCCTGTTCCTGATCATCCTGGTGGTGGCCACGGCCGTGTTCTGGGTCAGCCATAAATAAAGCCAGGTTTCCTGGCCTTACCATAAGGGCGAGCTGGCTCCGGTGGCATGGCGACGATAACGTCAAGGCTGTGCGACGCTATCGTTGGCATCCACCGTCAGTGAGCTCGTCCCGTCGTCTCGCGCAGGAGAAGACGGCCTCAGACACCGGCAAACAGCAGCACCAATTTCACGATGCCGAACAGCGTCAGCGCGAACACCGCCGTGAACAGGATGCCCAGTATCACGAAATGGCTCGGTTTGCCGTGGGTGAAATCGCGAGCGCGATTTCTCCCGCTTTGTACACCGAAGGCTGCCGCCATCACGCTGTGCAGCATCTGCCAGAAGGTTGGGGGTTTGTTGTCGAGCGGGTCGTCCATAGAATCCTCCACACAAGGTCTGTGTGTGCAGAGCATAGACAATGATCGGCTTCCCGGATCCTCCAGAGAGGTATTTGCGCGGACGGTGAGCGATCATCCGCGTGCGAGATCAATTGTCGTAGCCCAGGTTAGGTGACAGCCAGCGTTCACTGACGCTCAGATCCTGGCCCTTGCGTGCGGTGTAGCTTTGCACCTGGTCCTTGTCAACCTTGCCCACGGCGAAATACTGCGCCTGTGGATGGGCGAAGTACCAGCCACTGACTGCCGCCGCCGGGAACATCGCATAGTGCTCGGTGAGGAACACACCGCTCTTACCGGCCTTGCCTTCGCTGGCATCAGGATCCAGTAGAGTGAACAGCGTGCTTTTTTCAGTGTGGTCCGGACAGGCCGGATAGCCGGGAGCGGGGCGGATACCCGTGTATTGCTCCTTGATTAGGGCTTCGTTGTCCAGTTGTTCTTCCTTGGCATAACCCCAGTAATCTTTACGGACCTGCTGGTGTAGCCATTCGGCACACGCTTCGGCCAGACGGTCGGCAAGGGCCTTGACCATGATCGAGTTGTAGTCATCGCCCTTGTCCTGGTAAGCCTTGGCGACTTCCTCGGCGCCGATCCCCGCCGTGGTGATGAAACCTCCCACGTAGTCGGTGATACCGCTGCTCTTGGGGGCGACGAAGTCGGCCAGGGAGAAGTTCGGCTTGCCGTCGGTCTTGATGATCTGCTGGCGCAGGTGATGCAGTTTCGCCAATGGTTGGCCGTCTTCGCCATAAACCTCCAGATCATCGTCCTGTATCTGGTTGGCTGGCCAGAAGCCGAACACGGCGCGGGCGCCGATCAGTTTTTCGTTGATCAGCTTGTCGAGCATTTCCCGGGCATCGGCATAGAGCGCGGTGGCAGCTTCGCCGACCACTTCGTCCTCGAGAATGCGCGGGAACTTGCCGGCCAGGTCCCAGGAAATGAAGAACGGCGTCCAGTCGATGTATTCGACGAGGACTTTAAGGTCGATATTGTCCAGTACCCTGGCACCGATGAAGCTCGGCTTGACCGGCTGGTAAGCGCTCCAGTCGAACTGTGGCTTCTTGGCGATGGCGGCGGCGTAGCTCAGGCGTTCGGTACGGGCACTGCGGTTGGCGGTGCGTTCACGGACCTCGACGTACTCCTCGCGGGTCTTCTGGACAAAACCGGCCTTGAGCTCCCTGGACAGCAACTGCGTCGCCACGCCGACGGCGCGGGAGGCGTCGGTGACATAGATCACCGCATCGTTGCTGTAGCGTGGTTCGATCTTTACCGCCGTATGGGCCTTGGAAGTAGTCGCACCGCCGATCATCAACGGCAGGTGGAAATCCTGGCGTTGCATTTCCCGGGCGACATGGATCATTTCATCCAGCGACGGGGTGATCAGACCGGACAGGCCGATAATGTCGCATTTCTGTTCCTTGGCCACCTGCAGGATCTTCTCCGCTGGCACCATCACGCCGAGGTCGACGATATCGTAGCCGTTGCAACCCAGGACCACGCCGACAATATTTTTGCCGATATCGTGCACGTCACCCTTGACCGTGGCCATCAGGATTTTGCCCTTGGCTTGCGGCTTGTCGCCTTTTTCCAGTTCGATAAACGGAATCAGGTGGGCCACCGCCTGTTTCATCACCCGGGCGGATTTCACCACCTGGGGCAGAAACATTTTCCCGGCACCGAACAGGTCGCCGACGATATTCATGCCGGACATCAACGGACCTTCGATCACTTCGATCGGGCGGGCGAACGACTGGCGTGATTGCTCGGTATCTTCGACGATATGCGTAGTGATGCCCTTGACCAGTGCATGCTCCAGGCGCTTATTGACGTCCCAGCCACGCCACTCCTCGGTCTCGGCTTCCTTGCTGCTGCCATCGCCCTTGTACTTGTCGGCGATGGCGAGGAGGTCGTCGGTACCTTGCGGGGTGCGGTTGAGAATCACGTTCTCGACGGCATCGCGCAGTTCTGATGGGATCTGGTCGTAGATCTCCAGTTGACCGGCGTTGACGATACCCATGGTCAGGCCGTTGCGGATCGCGTACAGCAGAAACACCGAGTGGATCGCCTCGCGTACCGGGTTGTTGCCGCGAAACGAGAAGGACACGTTAGAGACGCCGCCGCTGGTCAGCGCATAGGGCAGCTCGTCGCGGATATAGGCGCAGGCGTTGATGAAATCGACGGCGTAGTTGTTATGCTCTTCGATGCCGGTGGCGACGGCGAAGATGTTCGGGTCGAAGATGATGTCTTCCGGCGGGAAGCCGACTTCGTTCACCAGAATGTCGTAGGAACGTTTGCAGATTTCTTTCTTGCGCGCCTCGGTGTCGGCCTGGCCGGCTTCGTCAAAGGCCATCACCACCACGGCGGCGCCGTAGCGCTTGCACAACTTGGCGTGGTGAATGAACTGTTCGACGCCTTCCTTCATGCTGATGGAGTTGACGATGCCTTTACCCTGGATGCACTTGAGGCCCGCTTCGATCACCTCCCACTTGGAGGAGTCGATCATGATCGGTACGCGGGAGATGTCCGGCTCGCCGGCAATCAGGTTGAGGAAGGTCACCATGGCCTTCTTCGAATCGAGCATCCCTTCATCCATGTTGATGTCGATCACCTGGGCGCCGGCTTCCACCTGCTGCAAGGCGACTTCCAGGGCTTCGGTGTAGTTGTCCTCGCGAATCAGCCGGGCAAAGCGCGCGGAACCGGTAATGTTGGTCCGCTCGCCGACGTTGACGAACAACGATTGACGGTCGATGGTGAACGGTTCCAGGCCGGATAAGCGGCAGGCTTTGGGAATATCCGGAATGGATCGCGGCGCGTAGCCGGCAACGGCCTTGGCGATGGCCGCAATATGGCCGGGGGTGGTCCCGCAGCAGCCGCCGACAATGTTCAGGAAGCCGCTCTGGGCGAACTCCTCGATGACCTTGGCGGTTTCTTCCGGTAGCTCGTCGTACTCGCCGAATTCGTTTGGCAGGCCGGCGTTGGGGTGCGCCGAGACGTGGGTGTTGGCCTTGTTCGACAGCTCTTCCAGGTACGGCCTCAGTTCGCTGGCGCCGAGGGCGCAGTTCAAGCCGACCGAGATGGGCTTGGCGTGGGCCACCGAGTTCCAGAAAGCCTCGGTGGTCTGCCCCGACAGGGTCCGGCCGGAAGCATCGGTGATGGTTCCGGAAATCATGATCGGCAGTTCGAAGCCCAACGCCTCGAAAACGCCTTGCACGGCAAAGATCGCGGCCTTGGCGTTGAGGGTGTCGAAGATGGTTTCGATCAGAATCAGGTCGGCACCGCCTTCGATCAGGCCCTTGGTGGCCTCGGTGTAGTTCTCCACCAGCTCGTCGAAGGTCACGTTGCGGTAGCCGGGATTATTCACATCCGGCGACAGCGAGCAGGTGCGGCTGGTCGGGCCTAATACTCCAGCGACGAAGCGTGGCTTGTCCGGTGTTTCCAGGGTTTTCGCGTCGGCCACTTGGCGCGCCAGGCGAGCGCCTTCCACGTTGAGTTCATAGACCAGCGTCTCCATGCCGTAGTCGGCCTGGGACACCTGGGTGGCGTTGAAAGTGTTGGTTTCCAGGATATCGGCGCCGGCATCCAGGTATGCCTTCTCAATCGAGCCGATCACGTCTGGACGCGTGATGATCAGAAGATCGTTGTTACCCTTGAGATCGCTGGGCCAGTCGGCGAAGCGTTTGCCGCGATAGTCCTGCTCCTCGAGTTTGTAGCTCTGGATCATGGTGCCCATGCCGCCATCAAGAATCAGGATACGTTCTTTGAGGGCTTGCTGAAGAGCGTATAGGCGAGCACTGCGATCGGACATGGGGCTACCTGGAAAGACGGACACAGAGGAGGTGCGATCATAACAAACCTGTGCGCTTTTGGAGCATGCGTGGGTTTTGCATGAATATCGTTCATGTTTAAGCGGCGGTGGCGCGGTAGAATACTGGCATTTTATATTCAGGATCAGAGCTATGTCGTACCGCTTTGTCAGCGCTTTCTTATTGTTATTGCTCAGCGGTGTCAGTCAGGCGCAGAGCCCGGCCTCGACGATTTCCTATACCCGCGACATCCAGCCGATCTTTACCGAGAAGTGCGTGGCCTGCCATGCCTGTTACGACGCGGCTTGCCAACTCAATCTCAGCAGTGCCGAGGGCGCGGCGCGCGGCGCATCGAAGGTCCCAGTGTACAACGGCAACCGCGGCAAGGCGTCGAATCCGACCCGGCTGTACTTCGACGCTCAGACCCCGCTCCAATGGCAACAGAAGAAGTTCTATTCGGTGCTGGATGCCCAGGGCAGCCAGGCGGCCCTGATGGCGCGCATGCTGGAACTGGGCCACCGCACGCCCTTGCAGCCCAATGCCAAGCTGCCGGAAGACATCGTGCTGGGTTTGAATCGCCAGAACATGTGCCCCATGCCCGGCGAATTCGAGGCGTATGCGGGCGCTCATCCGAAAGAAGGCATGCCCCTGGCCGTGACCGGTTTGACAGACCAGCAGTACCAAACGCTGCAACGCTGGCTGGCCGCCGGTGCACCGATGGATGTCCAAGTATTGGCACCGAGTGCCAAGGAGTCGCTGCAGATTGCCCAATGGGAAAACCTACTCAACGCACCAGGCGCGCGGGAAAGCCTGGTGGCACGCTGGCTCTATGAACACTGGTTCCTGGCACATATCTATTTCGAAGGCGGCGAGTCGGGCCATTTTTTCCAATGGGTGCGGTCACGCACGCCGAGTGGACAGCCGATCGACCTGATTAACACCCGGCGCCCGAACGATGATCCAGGGACCCAGGTGTACTACCGGCTATGGCCGATACAGGGGGTGATCGTCCACAAGACCCATATTACCTATGCCTTGAGTGCGGCCAAGATGGCCCGGGTCAAGACCCTGTTCTACAGCGGCGACTGGCAGGTCAGTGCCTTGCCGGGATATGGTCCGCAGCGTCGGGCCAATCCCTTCGAGACATTCGAGGCCATTCCGGCGGCTGCGCGTTATCAGTTCATGCTCGATAACGCCGAGTACTTCGTCGATACCTTTATCCGTGGGCCGGTCTGTCGCGGGCAGATTGCTACTGATGTGATTCGCGACAATTTCTGGGCATTGTTCCAGGCGCCGGAGCACGACCTGTATATCACCGACCCAAGCTATCGCGGTGCAGCCACGCCATTGTTGGCGATGCCGGGGCAGAACGACGATGTCGGCAGCGTGCTGAACCTGTGGTTGGCCTATCGCGATAAGCGCAACCAATATGAAGCCCTGCGTGGCGAGGCCTATGCGGCGGTGCCGGCGCCCGGTTGGTCGAGTCTGTGGACCGGCAACGACAACGCCTTGCTGAGCATTTTTCGGCATTTTGACAGCGCCACCGTCAAAAAGGGCCTGATCGGCGAGGTTCCACAGACGATGTGGCTGTTCGACTATCCGTTGCTGGAGCGCACGTATTACCAGTTGGCGGCCAATTTCGATGTGTTCGGCAATGTCTCGCATCAGGCGCAGACCCGGCTCTACTTCGATCTGATCCGCAACGGCGCCGAACTGAACTTCCTGCGCCTGATGCCGGCGGATTCCCGCAATGCTTATCTCGATGACTGGTACCAGAACAGCGGCAAGTTCAAGATGTGGCTGGACTACGAGAGCATCGACAACGATAAGCCAAGTGCGCTGAAACTCGATGACAAGAACCCGAAACTCGATTTCGCCAGGCAGTTGCTCACCCGCTACCGCGAACTCAATGCTCATCCCGATCCGATCAACCGCTGCGAAGGTGCCTACTGCTCGCGGCGCAACATTGCCCCGGCATTGCAGGAGGCCGAACAGTCCCTGAGTCGCCTGACCTCGCGCCCGGCGGCCGGGCTCAAAGTCATCGAGCAACTTCCGGAAGCGACGATGCTGCGTATCGAGACCCGCGGCGGCCAACGCGAGGTCTACAGCTTGCTGCGCAATCGCGCTCACAGTAACGTAGCCTTTATGCTCGGAGAGGCCTACCGCTACCAGCCCGGCCTGGATACCTTGACCATTTACCCAGGAATCCTCACCAGCTATCCCAACTTCATGTTCAATATCCCGGCCGACCAGGTGCCGGCGTTTGTCGATGCCATGGAACAAGCCAAGGATGCCACCAGGTTCGAGCAGATCGTCCAGCGCTGGGGGATTCGCCGCAGTCATCCGCAGTTCTGGCACTATTTCCACGACTTGACGACCTATTTGCGGGAAACCGACCCGATCAATGCCGGGGTGCTGGATATGAACCGCTATGAGAACCTGTGAGGGCTAAGGGAGTGTTCCGGCGCTCGCCGCACTCTCTTACCCATGACTTGACTCGCTGGTTGTCACTGCTTTTCCGACAAAAACACTAGGACTTTGTCCAGCGGCCCGATTGGCGTAAACTGCTGGCAAGTCTGTGAGGAGATTCCATGAGCGCCATAACCATTACCGATGCCGCCCACGATTATCTGGCTGATCTGCTGTCGAAGCAGAACACACCGGGGATCGGCATCCGCGTTTTCATTACCCAGCCGGGTACCCAGTACGCCGAAACCTGTATTGCCTACTGCAAACCGGGCGAGGAAAAACCTGAAGACACGGCGCTGGGGCTGAAAAGCTTCACCGCGTGGATCGACTCCTTCAGCGAGGCCTTTCTTGACGATGCCGTGGTCGACTACGCCACCGACCGCATGGGTGGCCAACTGACCATCAAGGCGCCTAATGCCAAGGTGCCGATGGTCAATGCCGATAGCCCGATCAACGAGCGCATCAACTATTACCTACAAACCGAGATCAACCCGGGCTTGGCCAGCCACGGTGGTCAGGTGAGCCTGATCGAGGTGGTTGAGGACGGTATCGCCGTGCTGCAGTTCGGTGGGGGTTGCCAGGGGTGTGGTCAGGCCGACGTGACCTTGAAGGAAGGTATTGAGCGAACCTTGCTCGAACGTATTCCCGAGCTCAAGGGCGTGCGTGACGTGACCGATCATACGCAGAAAGAAAATGCCTACTACTGAGTTCGGTGACAGGGCATTCGCTGCGTTCGGTTGAATAAAAAACGGTGTCCGTGAGCACCGTTTTTTTAAGCGGGGCGGATAGGCCGGGTTCGCTCTTCAAGATAGTGGCGCAAGCGCTCCTGCAGATAGGGCACGCCCAACGGGTGCTCCAGGTACTCGGAAATCGACATCATCCGCCAGTACTGGCCTTCATCGCCAAACCGGATCGTCTCGATTTCCGCCCGTTCCAGTTGCCCCACCAGAAACCACGAGTGAGTATTGGGTTGGGTGACGCTGGGATAACGCCGGATCCATTCGATGCGTTCGGCGTCGAGGTGCAGGGAAAACTCTTCGTCCAGCTCTCGGAGCGCGCATTCGCTCGGGGTTTCATTGCCCTCGCGGCCACCACCGGCAAAGTCCCAATGTCCAGGGTAGGGGATACTGTCCTTCATGTCGCGCAGATAGGTCAACAGCTCGTCACCGCAGATCAGCGCCAGCTTGGCACCGGAAAACAATGGCTCGGACATCGGCGTCCTCCAGATCAAGGCCGATAAAGATGGGCGTGGCTGGCACGGTACAGCGACGAATCGCTGAAGTGGTCGCTGGCCAGTACGCGCCCCACCAGGATCAATGCGGTGCGGCGAAAGCCCTTGGCCTGGACCTTGCCCAGGATGTCCGCCAGTGTACCTTGAACCCAATCCTGATCGGGCCAGGTGGCGCGATGGATCACGGCAATGGGACAGTCCGCGCCGTAATGAGGGCGCAACACCTCGACGATCCTGTCCAGGTGCTTGATTCCCAGATGAATTGCCATGGTGGCCTGGTGTCGGGCCAGGCTGTCCAGCTCTTCGCCGTCTGGCATCGTGGTCTTGTCGGCATAACGGGTGAGGATCACGCTCTGGGAAATATCCGGCAGTGTCAGTTCGACACCCAGCAGGGCCGCGCAGGCGGCGGTCGCGGTTACTCCTGGAATGATCTCGTAGGCAATGCCCAGCTCGCGCAGATGGCGAATCTGTTCGCCGATGGCGCCATACAGCGAAGGGTCCCCCGAGTGCACCCGCGCCACATCCAGGCCCAGGGCGTCGGTCGCCTTGATCAGCTCGATGATCTGTTCCAGGTGCAGTTCGGCACTGTTGATCACTTGTGTAGCGCAATGACCTTCCAGCACAGCTTCAGGGACCAGCGAGCCAGCATAGATGATCACCGGGCAACGATGGATCAGGCGTTGACCCTTGACAGTAATGAGTTCCGGATCGCCAGGGCCGGCGCCGATGAAATAGACGGTCATAACACTCTCTGAACAGGTCTGCACGAGGCGCCACATGAACAACGTTCATGCAGGAGACGGGGATTATCGGGGGTTTTGCCCCGTCCAGGCCAGTGCAAAGGTTGCCAGCGGATGTTTCTGGCGTGAAATCAGCAGGCTCGCGGGGGCTGGTCCCAAGCGTTCGGCGAGGGCCAGCGCGGCACTTTCCGCGACGCCATGGCAACCGGTACGTTCGAAGGCCAGGTCGGAGCGATGGCTCAGGCGGGCTTCGTAAGGTGCCAGTTCAGCGGCACTGAAGAACAGCAATGGCAGGCTCAGGCGCTGCGCGAGTTCAAGTAGCCCTGGCTCATGCTGCTTGTCATTAATGCTGGCCAACCCTTTGAGTGCCTTGAGATCGATCCGGTAGACCTGCAGTGACTGCTCAAGCAGTGCCTGGAGGGTCGATGCGCTGCAGCCTTGCCGACAGCCGAAGCCAACCGCGAGGGTTGGCGTCGTCCAGGTTTCATTCATGCCGGGTAATGATCGTCGGCGTTACGGCGAAACCACCAGGCGCTGATCAGGCCCAGGGCCAGCCAGAACGTCGCGTTGGTCAACTGCGAGGCCATTTTGAACTGCGCTTGCAGTTCTTGCGGCGCGAGGCTGGAGTGAACTGGCGGCTGTGGCGCGCCGATCAGATGGGGCACCACGATAATCGCCACGCCCACCCCTTTGAGTACCCAATGCTTGCCGAAGACCACCAGGGCAATGGCCACGGCGGTGGACGCAGCGGCGCCCACCCACCAGATCTGTCGCGCCAGCAGGTCCGCGGCAGCGGTGCCAGGCAGTTCCGGTGGCAGGCCGAGGGTCGGTGCCAGGCAGAAAGTCGCATAGCCGGCCAGGCCCCAGAGCAGTCCTTGGGAGGTGCGCTTCGGTGCGCGCAGGGTGTAGAGACCCGCCAGCATCAGGGCAAAGCCGATCGCCACCACCAAGTTGCTGCCGGTCGTGGAGAGCAGGCGTTGCCAGCCGTCTTGCGGTTCCCAGGCTTCTTCATCATGGCTGTGGTTGTGGCGGGCGGCAGCGGCGTGTTCATGCATCTGGGCGGCGGCGGCTTTCTCATAGGTCTCGGCCTGGAGAATCAGCGGCGCGACCCAGAAGCTCTGCAGCAGGGTCAGCAGCAGCGCGGCCAGCAAACCGGTGAAACCTGCTGTTTGGGCGATACGCTTGATCATGTCGGTATGCTCATTATGTCAAGTCGTAGCTCAATGGCACGGGAAGGCGGAGCTGTGGCGGGTATCATGGGCGGCGTTGTGAACCGCTTCGATTGGTGAGAAACCAGCGAAATAGACCAGTAGTGCGCCGAATACGCTGGCGCCGATGGCGACGGCGATACGATGGATCGAGGTTGCCGCGGCAGCGTTCGAGTGGTTGGTGGTGGTGATTGACATGGCCTTTCCCTCTGAAACGTCAGCGGGCGGCCAGGCGTGAAAAAACCTCGGCGAGCAAGTGCCCGCAGGTTTCAACAGCGCCCGCCCACCGCAGGTTTGTTTTCGATATTTCCGGGCCGGTCTCCGGGCTTGCAAGGGGTTCGAGCCTGGCTTGAACCTGCAAGCGTCGCCTTCCCATGCCGCTGGCGGCACAGTGGATCTGACGCTTCTCTCGCTTACCGTTGCGGGGGCAGCACCGGAGTTGCCAGGCTCGATAACAATCGACCGACGCACCGGTTTCCCGTTTCACCCTGTGAAGGGCACCCAGAACAAGACGGACAGGAAAGCATACGGTTACCCGGCGAGTCAATAAAGCCGGTCGTAGGGCACGGGTTGTGTCGCTGCGGGTAACGGGTGCTTTGAATGACCCGGTTGTGGAACTTAAAGTGATTTATAACAATACAAATTCACATATAATCAGTAAGTTATATAATTAACTTAATTTTGTCCCTCAATTGATCAATAGAGAAAGGTTTGCCGATCAAGTGCATGCCTGTTGGCACCTCGATGCTTTCGGCATAACCGCTGGCAAACAGGATCGGTAGCCCCGGCCGGACCCGGCGCGCCGCTGCCGCCAGTTCTCGTCCATTCATTCCAGGCAGGCTGAGATCCGTCATCAGCAGGTCGATCGGTATGCCGGTGTCATTGATCAGCTCCAGCGCCAAATCGCTTCTACTGGCTTGTAGTACCTTGAACTCCAGTTCCTCAAGTACATCGACAATCAGCATACGGACAATTCTGTCGTCTTCTACAACGAGGATGGTGGAGTTTGCTGTGCACATAGTGGGCTTCCCAAAAAATGAAGGCGAGCAGGAGGATGAAGAACGTTCGCCTCTTGCATCAGTAAGCCGCCGATCGGCACGTTGGCGCCGTTGTACAAAAAAACGCGACCTGTACAAAGCTGACAGGATAGCGCTTCTCCTTGATGGAAGGCAGTACGAGGTCTGAAATTGCCTTCATAGTTGTGAGAAAAATAGATTTTTTTTTTGCAATTACGGCAAACTTCTTTACTTCAACACCCCGTCCGAGGCCCGACATGAACTCACCGTCTTCGGTTGATGAGCGCAGTTTTCGCACAATCTTGAGTCGCAACATTAGCTTGCCACTGGGTGTTGGGGTACTCAGCGCGGTGTTTTTCGTCTCATTGATCACTTATCTGCTGTCGGTGATCCAATGGGTCGAGCATACCGACCGGGTAATCAGCGGTACCAACGAGGCAATGAAGCTGTCTGTCGACCTGGAAACCGGCATGCGCGGGTTCCTGATCACAGGCGATGAGCATTTCCTCGATCCCTATGAAGTCGCCAAGCCGAAGCTCATCGCCGAGCTGCGCGGGTTGCAACAGTTGGTGGCAGATAACCCCCAGCAGGTCGAGCGATTCAAGCGTATCGAAGCCCTGCAAGAGGCCTGGACCGAATACGCGCAATCGATGATCGAGCTGCAACGTTCCGACGGCGACTATCGTGGAGCGGTGAAGGCCGGGCGTGGCAAGCGTCTGAGCGACGAGATTCGCAGTGAATATGAGAGTGCCGTCGACACCGAGCAGCAACTGCGCCTTGCTCGGAACGAGGATGTCAGTCACACCACGATCTGGGTCACTGCTCTCTACTTGTTTTTTGTACTCGGGCTGAGCGTTTTGCTCGCCTATGTGGGGCGAAAAGACTTAATAAATCTTTCAGGTAGTTACAGCAAAAATATCGCGTCGCAACTCAAGAGTTCCCAGCGTCTGGAGAAGCAGGCGTGGCTGCGTAGCGGCCAGACCGAATTGGCTGAGCAGATCCTCGGCCAACTCAGCCTCCACCTGCTGGGGCGCAATATCCTGCAATTCTGCGCCCGATATCTGGGTAGCTCGGTTGCCGCGCTCTATGTGCGCCAAGATCATGGGAGCCTGAAGCGGGTGGCGTGTTATGGCTTTTCCCGCGAGCAGGAGCAGCAGGAGCAATCGATCTATACCGACGAAGGCATTGTCGGTCAGGCCGCCAGCCAGGGGCGATTGATTCGCCTCGACGAAGTGTCGATTGACTACTTCAAGGTCAGCTCTGGTCTTGGTAATGGCTCGCCACGTAGCGTGCTGGTGGTGCCGATCACCAATGACGAGCAGGTCAACGGAGTGATCGAACTGGGTTTTTTGCGCGAGCTCAACGAGCGTGACATCGAGTTGTTGGAACTGATCGCAGACAATATCGGCACATCCATCGAAGCCGCTCGCTACCGCCAGCGCTTGCAGGAGGTTCTGGCCGAGACCCAGCAGCTCAATGAAGAATTGCAGGTCCAGCAGGAAGAGCTCAAAACCGCCAACGAAGAACTGGAAGAACAGTCGCGGGTGCTCAAGGAGTCCCAGGCTCATCTGGAAACCCAGCAAACTGAGCTGGAACAAACCAACGATCAACTGGCCGAACAGCGCGATGCCATGGACCGCAAGAATGGCGAGCTGAATCAGGCTCAGGCGCAGTTGGAAGAACGTGCGGAGGAACTACAGCGTTCGAGCAAATACAAGTCCGAGTTCCTTGCTAACATGTCCCATGAGCTACGCACACCACTCAACAGCTCGTTGATCCTGGCCAAGTTGTTGGCGGAAAACCCTCAGGACAACCTCACCGGCGAGCAAGTCAAGTTCGCTGAGTCGATCTATTCTGCGGGCAATGACCTGTTGAACCTGATCAACGACATCCTCGACATTTCCAAGGTCGAAGCCGGCAAGCTTGAGGTGCGCCCGGAGAACACCAGTGTGGTGCGGCTGGTGGAGGGGTTGCACGACTTGTTCCTGCCCTTGGCGAGCGACAAGCAACTGGCATTCACCGTGGAGATTCAGGAGGGCGCGCCGGCCATGCTGTTTACCGACCGCCAGCGCTTGGAGCAAGTACTGAAGAACCTGTTGTCTAACGCGCTGAAGTTCACCGAGAAAGGCCAGGTCAGCCTGAGCGTCTTTCGTCAGCCAGGCGTGGGGGTTGCCTTTACAGTCCGCGACTCGGGGATCGGGATTGCGCCCGAAGCGCATGAAAGCATCTTCGAGGCGTTCCGTCAGGCCGATGGCACCACCAATCGCCGTTACGGCGGAAGCGGCCTGGGCTTGTCCATTTCCCGCGACCTGGCCGCTTTGCTCGGTGGTTCGATCAGTGTGGCGAGCGAACCAGGGCAGGGCAGCGTATTCACCCTGGCGTTGCCGGAGCACTATGTCGAAGCCGTTGAGGGAACCCCCGCGGTCCAGGCCCCGGCCCATGTACCATCGGTTATGGCTCCGGTGGTGCGCGACGAACCGCCGGTGGCGAGCGAAACACCGATTGCCCGGTTTGCCGATGATCGTGACAAGGCGCCGTTCGGCACGCGCCGCATCCTGGTGATCGAGGACGAGCTGAGTTTTGCCCAAATTCTCTACGACCTGGCCCATGAGCTGGGTTACCAGTGCTTGGTTGCCTGTGGGGCCGATGAAGGCTTCGGGTTGGCGGCGCAGTTTGTTCCAGATGCAATCCTACTGGACATGCGCCTGCCCGATCATTCCGGTCTGACGGTGCTGCAACGACTCAAGGAACTGGCGGCGACCCGGCATATTCCGGTGCATGTGATTTCCGTCGAGGATCGCATCGAAGCCGCCATGCATATGGGCGCCATGGGGTATGCGGTCAAGCCGACGAGCCGCGATGAGCTCAAGGAGATCTTCTCCCGGCTCGAAGCCAAGCTGACGCAGAAGGTCAAGCGTGTACTGTTGGTCGAAGACGATGATCTGCAACGGGACAGTATCGCGCGGTTGATCGGTGACGAGGATATCGAAATCACCGCGGTCGGCTTTGCCCAGAATGCCCTTGAGTTGCTACGCGAGAATGTCTATGACTGCATGATTATCGATCTCAAGCTGCCCGACATGCTCGGTAACGAACTGCTCCAGCGCATGTCCACTGAAGACATCCGCGCCTTCCCGCCAGTGATCGTCTATACCGGTCGCAACCTGACCCGTGATGAAGAAGCCTACCTGCGCAAATATTCGCGCTCGATCATCATCAAGGGCGCTCGCTCGCCCGAACGCCTGCTCGATGAAGTGACATTGTTTCTGCACAAAATCGAATCGCAGTTGTCCCATGAACGTCAGCGCATGCTCAAGACCGCCCGCAGCCGCGACAAGGTCTTCGAGGGTCGCAAGATCCTGCTGGTGGACGACGACGTGCGCAATATCTTCGCCCTGACCAGCGCCCTGGAACACAAAGGCGCCATTGTCGAGATCGGTCGTAACGGTCGCGAAGCGATTGAAAAACTCAATGAAGTCGACGACATCGACCTGGTGCTGATGGATGTGATGATGCCGGAAATGGATGGCTATGAAGCCACCGTGGAAATTCGCAAGGACCCACGCTGGCGCAAGTTGCCGATCATCGCGATCACGGCCAAGGCCATGAAGGACGATCAGGAGCGCTGCCTGCAAGCCGGCTCCAGCGACTACCTGGCTAAACCCATCGACCTGGATCGCTTGTTCTCGCTGATTCGGGTGTGGTTACCGAAAATGGAAAGGACCTAGTGGAGCAAAATTTCGACATCGAACTGCGTCTCTTGATCGAGGCGATTTACCTTAAGTACAGCTATGATTTTCGCGACTACTCCGACGCGTCCATCAGGCGTCGGGTCAACCACGCTTTGCGCCAGTTCGACTGTGCGACGGTTTCGGCCTTGCAGGAGCGTGTGCTGCACGATCCGACGGCATTCATGAAGTTGTTGCAGTTTCTGACCATACCGGTCAGCGAGATGTTTCGCGATCCCAGCCACTTCCTGGCGATTCGTCAGGAAGTGGTGCCGCTGCTCAAGACCTACCCATCGATCAAGATTTGGATCGCCGGTTGCAGCACGGGCGAGGAGGTCTATTCGCTGGCCATCCTGCTGCGTGAGGAGGGTTTGCTGGAGCGCACGATCATCTACGCCACCGATATCAATCCCAGCTCCCTGGATAAGGCCAAGCAAGGGATCTTTTCCCTGGATAACGTGCGCGCCTATACCCACAATTACCTGCAAGCTGGCGGCCAGCGAGAGTTTTCCGAGTACTACACGGCAGCCTATGGCTATGCGATTTTCGACAAGACGTTGCGCGAGAACGTGACCTTTGCCGATCATAGCCTGGCAACCGACAGCGTATTTTCAGAAACTCAATTAATTTTATGTCGCAATGTATTGATTTATTTTAATAAAAAACTTCAAAACCGTGCCTTTGATTTGTTCCATGAATCGCTCTGTCGTCGTGGTTTCCTGGCGCTTGGCAGCAAGGAAACCCTGGATTTCTCTCCCTTTGACAAGCAGTTCGAACCTCTGATCAAGCAAGAGCGGATTTATCGCAAGCTATGAGTAGACAGACCCTCGAGTTAACCCGGCAACAGCGTGTGGGTGTCATTGCGGTCGGCGGGCACGAGCCGGAGTATATTCTCCCTTTACACGGCATCAGCTGTCTGTCTGTCGAGCCGGAACGAATCGAATGCTAAATACTATCCAGGCCAAACTGCTGATCGTCGACGATCTGCCGGAAAATCTGCTGGCGCTGGAGGCACTGATCAGGCGCGAAGATCGCGCCGTCTACAAGGCCTTGTCGGCCGATGAGGCCTTGTCCCTGCTGTTGCGGCACGAGTTCGCAATAGCCATTCTCGATGTGCAGATGCCGGGCATGAACGGTTTCGAACTGGCGGAGCTGATGCGCAGCACCGAGAAGACCCGCAGTATTCCCATCGTCTTTGTCAGTGCCGCCGGGCGTGAGCTCAACTATGCCTTCAAGGGCTATGAAAGCGGTGCGGTGGACTTCCTCTACAAGCCCCTCGATACCTATGCGGTGAAAAGCAAGGTCAATGTTTTCGTCGATTTGTATCGTCAGAGCAAGGCGATGAAGCAGCAGGTCGAGGCCCTTGAGCAGAGCAGGCGCGAGCAGGAGGCGCTACTCAAGGAGCTACGGGCAACTCAGGAGCAATTGCAGTGCGCGATCCGCACGCGCGATGACTTCATGTCAATCGTTTCCCATGAGGTGCGCACACCCCTCAATGGGCTGATCCTCGAGACCCAGCTACGCAAGATGCATCTGGCCAAGGATAACGCGGCGGCGTTCACCCTGGACAAGGTGCACGCCATGGTCGAGCGCGATGAACGGCAGATCAAGAGTCTGATCAGGCTGATCGACGACATGTTTGATGTGTCACGCATTCGCACCGGCAAACTGTCGATACGCCCGAGCCGCTTCGATCTTTCGCAGCGGGTAGCCAAGGTGCTGGAAGGGTTCGCCGCCCAGGTGCAGGCCGCTGAGTCGACCCTCAACTTCCAGGCCGCGGAACCGGTCGTGGGCAACTGGGACGAATTTCGCATCGAGCAGGTTATCTCCAACCTGTTGGCCAACGCCTTGCGCTATGGCGCCAAAAGCCCTATCGATGTGCGGGTTTATGCTCAGGACGGTGAGGCGCGGATTGAAGTCCGCGACCATGGAATCGGGATCAGCGAGGACAATCAGAAGCGGATCTTCCGGCAGTTCGAGCGGGTTTCGGCCAGCCATGTGGCCGCCGGACTCGGCTTGGGGCTGTTTATTTCCGAACAGATTGTCAGCGCCCATGGTGGCACTATCAGGCTACAAAGTACTCTTGGTGCAGGCGCCACTTTCTGTGTTTGTCTACCGCTGCAGGAAAACCAGGCAATTTCTCGCTGAATGGATAGTCATATTGGCAGCAACCTTAAGAATGAAGGCTTTCCATGAGTGAAGATGCACAAGACGTCGTCCTGATCGTCGAAGACGATCCCGCGATCCTGATGGTGTTATCGCACTATCTGTCTGGTGAAGGTTATCGGGTCTTGCAGGCCGAAAACGGCGAGGAAGCATTCAAGATCCTCGCGACCAAGCCGAACCTGGACCTGATGGTGACGGATTTTCGCTTGCCCGGTGGGGTCTGCGGAGTCGACATCGCGGAGCCTGCGATCAAGCTGCGTCCAGACCTGAAGGTGATTTTCATCAGCGGTTATCCGGCCGAGATTCTCGAGACCAATAGCCCCATCACCCGGATCGCACCGATCCTGGCCAAGCCCTTCGATCTGGACTCACTGCAAAATCAGATCCGGCGCTTACTGGCCTGAGGCAATCAATGTCCAGGACCTGATTGAGCGGTTCCGCCTTTTTATCGACGTTTCAAAGTCCCTGTTGCAAAGCCGGATCATCGGGATTCTGCTGTTCCAGTTGGGCCAGTAGGATCTGTACGTTCTGCAACTGACCGCTTTCTTTCCAGTAGTTGATCAGCATTACCCGGGCTTTGCGGTTTGCCGGACGACGCTGGACCAGCTCTTCGAGCTGACGCTGGGCAGCTTCGAGCTGGTGCAGCTCATGCAAGGTGGTAGCGAGCTTGTAGCGGTATTCGCTATTGTCCGGCTCCAGCTCCACGGCTTTGGCCAGGCCCAGCAGAGCATACTCGGCCTGGTCATGATGCAGCAGCCAAATGCCAAGGGCATGTTGCAGATACGCCGACTGTGGTTGCTGTTCCAATTGCTTGGCCAGCAGTTGTCGGGCCTGATCCGACTGGCCACGCTTATCCAGCAGTTCAACCTGAGCGACCAACGCTTCGAGGTTATTCGGCTCCAGCTGTGAAACCCGTTCGAGCGACTGCTGAGCCTTATCAAGTTGCCCTTCGTGCAGGTACAACCGAGCGAGCTGGAACTGGGCATCGGCACTCTCCGGTTGGGCCTTGAGCGTTCGCTCATACTTATCGATCACCTGTTGCAATGGGCCGAAATATAGCCCTTGATCGTCCGGTGACAAACCGAGCATGGCATTGGCGGCGGCAAAGCGCACCTCCTGCTCGCTGTCTTCCAGCACCGGTCCGAGCAACAGGCTGCGTTGTGCTTTCGGTACCAGGCCGACAATGCTCTGGATTGCGGCTTCACGTACCAACGCCGAGGGATTGAGCAAATCCGCATCGGCCAATTTCAACGCCTGGGGACTGGGGTAGTTGGGCAGTTCGGCGTGCAGCGCGGCGCGGCGGATATCCGACAGATCGGTGCGCCCCAGTTGTTGGTAGAGCACTCGCGCAGCGCCTGGCTGGCCGTTGTGTGCCTGTTCCAGGGCCTGACTGTAATTGACATGTGGGGGTTTCGTGGGTGTCGCCGACGGGCTGCGCAACCAGTACCCGGCGAGCGCCAGGATCAGAAGTGCAAATAAGCTGATGATCAGGTAGCGGTGAGGCTTCGTCATGCAGTGTCCGTGAGCTGGCGAGCTTTTTGTAAAACTGACAGCTTCGGCTAGGAGCGCTTCGGAGTCAAACTCGTGATCAATCGGGCACGCACTCGATCGGTTCGAGGCAACATCAGCTCGATTTCCCCGAGGCTTGCCAAAATCTCCCGTTCGACCGTGCAGGTACCTGTTGCTGTTCCCAAGGTTTTCGCGGCCGAAAAAACCCCACGACCGAATGGGCGCGGGGTCGAAGAGGTTGGGGGAGCATCCAACCAGGAGAGTTTGAATCAGTTACTGGCCACCGTCTGCGGCGCATAGCCGCCGCCCAGGGCCTTGTAGATGGCCACGATGCCGCGATACAGGTCGGTCTCGGCCTGGGCCTGACTGTCTTCGGCAGCCAAGCGCTCGCGTTGGGCATCGAGCAACACCAGGAAGTCCACGGTGCCTTCGCGATAGCGGATCGCCGCCAGGTCCGCCGCGGTACGGCTCGATTCGCTCTGGCGAATCAACGAGATCAGGCGTTGCTGGCGCTTGCCGTAGTCGCTGAACGCATTCTGCGATTCTTCCAGGGCCAGCAATACTTGCTGTTCGTAGGTCGCCAGGGCAGCTTCGGCTTCGGCGTTGGCGCCGCGCAGGCGAGCCCGCACGCTCCCCAGATTGAACGCCGGCCAGGTGATACTCGGACTGAGGGCCCAGGCATTGGCCGCCGAGGAGCCGATCTGCGAACCGCGTCCGGCGGTGAACCCGAGGAAACCGCTGAGGCTGACCCGTGGAAACAGGTCGGCCTTGGCCACGCCAATCCGTGCGGTGGCGGCCGCCAGCTTGCGTTCGGCGCTGAGAATATCCGGACGACGTTGCAACAACTCGCCCGGATTACCGATGGCCAGGGCTTTGGAGATCGCCGGCAGGTCCCTGGGACTTAAGTCCACCGACAAGGTATCCGGACGCTCGCCGAGCAACGTCGCGATGCGATTGCGATCGCGCGCCTGTTCGGCTTGCAGTTGCGGCACACTGGCTTCGACCGCCGCCAGGCGGGCATCGGCGCGGACCACATCGAGCTGTTCGCCGACACCGGCATCGCGCAGGCTTTCGGTGATGCCCTTGGACTCCTGCTGGTTCTTCTGGTTGGCCAGGGCGATTTTTTCCCGTAGTTGCGCGCCGCGCAGTTGCCCGTAGGCATCCATCAGCTCGGCAATCATGGTTACCTGCAACTGGTACAGGTCGGCCTGCGCCGACTGCTGATCGGCGTCGGCGGCTTCCAGGTTGCGCTGGATGCGGCCAAACAAATCGATTTCCCAGGCCATGTCCAGACCGAGGTCATAACGGTCGTTATTGACCCGCTTGTCACTCTGACCCGACGGTACCTGACTCTTGCCCAAATCGGCACTGGCACGGCTGGTGATGGTCGGCATGGCGTCGTCGCTGACGTCATCGCGGATCGCCCGCGCCGCTTTCAGGCGGGCGAAGGCGACACGCAACTCACGGTTGCCAGCCAGGGATTGAGTCACCAACTGGTTGAGGGTCGGATCGTCGAACTGCTGCCACCAGAGACCTTCGAAGTGGGCACGATCGAAGTTCTTCTGGCCGGCGCTGCCATCGGTGGCGGAGGTGATATTTGCCGGCGCCGTGTCAGGCGTTTTGTAGTCCGGGCCGACGGCACAGGCGCTCAATGCCAATACCAGCAGGCTGGGTAGAAAGACTTTTACACGGCTCATTGTTGCGCCTCCAGCTTGAGGGCCCGTGCCGCCTTACGATTCTCACTGCGCTCCACAGAGCGGCGAATCAATACATAGAACACCGGAGTCAGCAGCAAGCCGAAGAAGGTCACTCCGAGCATCCCGGAGAACACCGCCACACCCATGGCATGACGCATCTCGGCACCGGCACCGCTGGAAACCACCAGGGGTACCACGCCCATGATGAAGGCGACGGAGGTCATCAGGATCGGCCGCAGACGCAGACGGCAGGCTTCCAGCACCGCGCTCAACGGGTCGAGGCCTTCTTCTTGCTTATCCTTGGCGAATTCGACGATCAGGATCGCGTTCTTGCACGCCAGGCCCACCAATACGATCAAGCCGATCTGGGTAAAGATGTTGTTGTCGCCACCAGACGCAATCACCCCGGCAATGGCCGACAGCAGGGTCATCGGCACGATCAGGATCACCGCCAGCGGCAGGCTCCAGCTTTCATACAGTGCCGCCAGTACCAGGAATGCCAGCAGTACACAGAGCGGGAACACCAGCAAAGCAGTATTACCCGAGAGGATCTGCTGATAGGTCAGGTCGGTCCACTCATAGATCATACCGTTGGGCAATTCCTCCTTGAGCAGTTTCTCGACGGCCGCCTGGGCCTGGCCAGAGCTGTAGCCCGGTGCCGCGGCGCCGTTGATTTCCGCAGTGATAAAACCGTTATAGTGCATCACACGGTCCGGCCCCGAGGTGTCGCTGACCTTGATGAAGGTAGCCAGCGGAATCATCTCGCCCCTGTTGTTGCGTACTTTCAGCTGGCCGATTTGGTCGGATTCGAGACGAAATTGCTGTTCGGCTTGAACGTTGACCTGATAGGTGCGGCCGAAGCGGTTGAAATCGTTGGCGTACAGCGAACCTAGGTAGACCTGCAGGGTGTCGAAGATATCGCTGACAGCCACACCGTGGGTCTTGGCCTTCTCACGGTCGATGGCAGCATCCACTTGCGGTACGTTGACGGTATAGCTGGTGAACAACCCGGCCAGTTCCGGCACGCTGCGGCTCTTGGTGATGATGTTCATCGTTTCTTTGTACAGCTCGTCGTAGCCCAGGTTGCCGCGGTCCTCGATCTGTAGGCGGAAGCCACCGATGGTGCCCAGGCCTTGAACGGGCGGTGGCGGGAAGATTGCCATATAGGCTTCCTGGATGCCGGCAAACTTGCCGTTCAGGGCGCTGGCGATGGCACCGGCCGATTTACTCGGGTCCTTGCGCTCGTCGAAGGGCTTGAGGGTCACGAACACGATGCCAGCGTTCGGGCTGTTGGTAAAACCATTGATCGACAGGCCGGGGAAGGCCACCGCGCTTTCCACGCCAGGCTGCTTCAGCGCCAGGTCGGACATGCGCTTCATCACCTCTTCGGTACGGTCCAGGCTGGCCGCATCCGGCAGTTGGGCAAAGGCTACCAGGTACTGCTTGTCCTGGCCGGGCACGAAGCCGGTCGGCGTGGTGGAAAACCCCAGCCAGGTCAGGACCATCAGTCCGGCGTAGAGCACCAGGGCGACGCCGCTGACTCGGATGACCCGGGTCACGGCGCCGACATAACCATGGCTGGCTCGTTCGAAGAAGCGGTTGAACGGACGGAACAACCAGCCGCCCAACAACGCGTCGAGGATTTTCGAGAAACGGTCTTTCGGCGCGTGGTGGTCCTTGAGCAATACGGCAGCCAGCGCCGGCGACAAGGTCAAGGAGTTGAACGCCGAGATCACGGTCGAAATGGCGATGGTCAGGGCGAATTGCTTGTAGAACTGACCGGTCAAGCCGGAGATGAACGCCGCCGGGATGAACACCGCACAGAGCACCAGCGCCGTGGCGATAATGGGGCCGGTCACTTCACGCATCGCGCGCTGCGTAGCCTCGACCGGGTTGAGGCCCAGGCCGATATTACGCTCGACGTTTTCCACCACCACAATGGCGTCGTCCACCACGATACCGATCGCCAGTACCAGGCCGAACAGCGACAAGGCGTTGAGCGAGAAGCCGAACATATGCATGACCGCAAACGTGCCGATCAGCGACACTGGCACCGCGACTAACGGAATGATCGAGGCACGCCAGGTCTGCAAGAACAGGATGACCACCAGAACCACGAGGATCAGGGCTTCGAACAGCGTATGCACCACGGCTTCGATGGAGCCGCGCACAAAAACCGTCGGGTCGTAGACGATGCTGAAGTCCATACCTTGCGGGAAGTCCTTCTTCAGTTCGTTCATCTTGGCGCGAACTTGGTTGGACACCTCAATGGCGTTGGAGCCAGGACGCTGAAAGATGGGCAGTGCCACCGCCGGCTGGTTGTTCAGCAGCGAGCGTAGCGCGTACTGGTTAGAGCCAAGCTCGACTCGAGCGATGTCCTTGAGACGGGTGATTTCGCCGTTGTCGCCTACGCGAATCACGATGTTCTCGAACTCTTCCTCCGAGACCAGGCGACCCTGAGTGTTGATCGACATCTGGAAACTGGTAGCAGAGGGCGACGGAGGCGCCCCCAGTTGACCGGCCGCGACCTGACGGTTCTGCTCGCGAATCGCGTTCACTACATCGCTGGCGGTCAGGTTGCGCGACGCGGTCTTGTTCGGGTCTAGCCATACCCGCAGGGAGTAGTCGCCCATACCGAACAGTTGCACGTCACCGACACCGTTCAGACGCGTCAGCTCATCCTTGATATTGAGCAACGCATAGTTGGACAGATAGAGCATGTCGTAGCGCTTGTCCGGCGAAGTCAGGTGCACCACCATCGTCAGGTCGGGCGAAGCTTTGTCGACGGTGATACCGATGCGAGTCACTTCAATCGGCAGCTTCGGCTCGGTGCGGGTCACACGGTTCTGCACCTGCACCTGCGCGTTATCCAGATCAGTACCCAGAGCGAAGGTGATGGTCAGGGTCAGCTTGCCGTCGGCAGTGGACTGCGAGGACATGTAAAGCATGTTCTCGACGCCAGTGATGGCTTGCTCCAGGGGCGCGGCCACGGTCTCGCCGATGACCTTGGGGTTGGCGCCGGGGAAGTTGGCACGTACCACCACGGTAGGCGGAACCACTTCCGGGTATTCGCTTATCGGCAACTGGAAGAGCGAGATCGCACCGGCGATCAGGATCAACAGCGACAATACTGCCGCGAAAATCGGTCTTGATATGAAGAACTGGGAAAAATTCATCGAGTATATCCCTTAACCGCGTGGGGTCGCTGCAGCCAGCTTGCTAGCCTGGGCCGAAGCATCTTTGGCCGGGGTAACCTGCGGCAGGTTGCTGGCTTCCAGCACTTGCCGTTGTTCTGCCAGGGCAGCGAGAGTTTCCTGGCTGGCCATCGGGATCACCTCAGGATCTACCAGCGAGCCCGGACGCACACGTTGCAGGCCCTTGACGACAATGACGTCATCCTTGTTCAGGCCGTTGCGCACGATTCGCAGTCCTTCGATTTTTGGGCCCAACTCGACCGAGCGATAGGCGATCTTCTTGTCGGCGTCCACCACCAGCACAAACTTCTTACCCAGGTCGGTGCCCACCGCTTCGTCATTGATCAGCACGGCGGCGTAGGTGCCGCTGCCGACCAGCTTTACGCGGGCATACAAGCCGGGCGTGAAGCTGGCGTCGCTGTTGTCGAACACGGCGCGACCACGGATGGTGCCTGTCCGGGGGTTGACCTGGTTGTCGACAAAGTTCATTTGGCCCAGGTGCGGGTTGCCGGTTTCATTGGACAGGCCCAGGTAGACCGGAGTGGTCTGGCCCCGCTTACCCTGGCGCGCCAATTGGGCGTACTTGAGGTAGACCCGCTCGTCGGCGTCGAAATAGGCGTAGACCTTGTCGGTGGAGACCACACTGGTCAACGGTGTGACATCGGCAGTGACGATGTTGCCGGCGGTGATTTCGGCACGGCTGACACGGCCGCTGATCGGTGCGGTGACGCGGGTGAAGCTCAGGTTCAAGCGGGCCAAATCCAGTTGTGCCTGGATCGCATCGACGGCCGCCTTGGCTTCCTGGGCGGTGCTGGTGCGATTGTCGGCCAACTCCGCGGAGATGGCGTTACTGCTCAACAGCCGTTTGCCGCGCTCGGACTCGTTGGCCGTGCGGCTGGCAGTGGCACGGGTTTGTTGCAATTGGGCTTCGAGACGATGGACTTCAGCTTGATAGGGGCGCGGGTCGATCTGGAACAACAGGTCGCCCTTCTTCACCAACGCACCTTCGGTGAAGGCTACTTGGTCGATCTGCCCGGAAACCCGTGGGCGGATTTCCACGGTTTCCGGGGCCTCAAGGCGTCCGGTGAACTCGTCCCATTCGTTGACAGGCTGTTCGATGACTTTGGCCACACTGACCTTGCTCGCCGGCATTGCGCCACCCGCCACGGGTGTCTTGCCGCAGGCACTGAGCACGACGACTGCCAGGGTAGCCAGGGGAAAGCGCAAAAGCTTAAGTGAATGTTCCATGGAGAAGCCGCCAATCTATTGAGATGAGCGGATCATGCTGTGAGCGTTGATCACACACGAATCGAATGAAGCGAAGGTAACTATCATTCGGAATGATAGCAACGCAGACTTAGCTCTCTAGCATGCGCCTTCCGTTAGGTGTCTATCCATGGCTTAAATCGCAAATCACTGTTTCAGTAAATAAGAGAAAGGGCGGTGACACAGCCCCTACAGACCGATATAGGCTATTTTTTCGCGTCGCGCAGTCTGCCATGACGTTGGCCTGATGTAGGAAATGTGCCGCCCCTCCAGAAAAGGCCTGACGACAGTTGGTAATGGCATGCTTATCGGTCTGAATATTCGGAATTATCCGACATTGTGAAGGAATAAAGCCTACATCGCTGCCGATAGGCTTCAGTAAAATGGCGGGGCGGCAGACGGGCGAATACAGCAGCAGAGTATTACCCACAAGACCGGTAAAAACATCGTCAGCCCTTGCAGGTGTGCGATTTCAGACTACGACCACATTTCTGACATCCGCTCATTACGTCTCCTTTCGATTATTGATTACGTTGATTAAATACAGGAGCCCGCTGATTCACACCTCGACACTCGTATTGTCGGGGCGGCTCGACTTTGTCCAGAACATCGTCAGACAAAAATAATTACCGAGGATTATCCATATGGTTCAACTCGACTTCTACGGCACGCTGGTAGCCGCTTCCTTGGTGTTGCTGCTCGGCCGTGGACTGTGTTCCCGTGTCGGGTTCCTGCGCACCTACAATATTCCCGAGCCTGTCGCCGGCGGACTGGTGGTAGCGTTGATGCTGTTGCTATTGCGGGTCTTCGCCGACTTTGTGGTGAGCTTCGACACCTCCCTGCAAATGCCACTGATGTTGGCCTTCTTCGCCTCTATCGGCCTGGGCGCCGATTTCGCCAGCCTGAGGAAAGGCGGGCGGGTCCTGGGTATTTTCCTGCTGGTGGTCGTCGGGTTGCTGGTGGTGCAAAACGCCCTCGGCGTGTCATTGGCCGCCGCCTTGGGCTTGGATCCGCTGATGGGGTTGTTGGCAGGCTCAATCACCTTGTCGGGCGGCCACGGTACGGGTGCCGCATGGAGTTCGGTGTTTACCGAGCAGTATCGGGTGACGTCCGCCTCGGAGCTGGCCATGGCCTCGGCAACCTTTGGCCTGGTACTCGGCGGTCTGATCGGCGGGCCAGTAGCCAGATTGTTAATCAAGCGCGTAAAGGCCCAAAAGCTGATCGATGAAGTCCCGAGTGTGCCGAAGGGCTTCGAGCAGCCCGAGCGCGAGCGGATGATCACCCCAGGTTCCTTTATCGAGACACTGGCGTTGATTGCCATCAGTCTGTTGGCCGGTACCTTTCTGAGTGAATTAATCAAGGGTACGGCTCTTGAGCTACCGACCTTCGTCTGTGTGCTGTTTGTTGGCGTGGTGCTGCGCAATGGCCTATCGGCGCTGGGCTGGCATGAGGTGTTCGAGCGCGAGGTATCGGTACTGGGCAATGTCAGCTTGTCGCTGTTCCTGGCCATTGCGCTGATGTCACTGAAGCTTTGGGATCTGGCGGCGCTGGCCTTGCCGATCTTTATCCTGTTGACGGCTCAAGCCGTGCTGATGGCGCTATTCGCGATCTTCGTCACCTTCCGGGTGATGGGCCGCAACTACGATGCCGTAGCCCTGGCCGCCGGGCATTGCGGCTTTGGCTTGGGCGCGACGCCCACGGCGATTGCCAATATGCAGGCGGTGACCCAGCGTTACGGCCCGTCGCGGATCGCGTTCCTGGTGGTGCCTATGGTCGGGGCGTTTTTTATCGATATCGCCAATGCCATCGTGATCAAGCTATACCTGGCGTTGCCATTCATAGGCAACGTTAGCTGATGAGCGGGGCCGGGTGATGGGAGGTGTCGGCCCCGCTGGGGCCAACTGTCGGCATCGCGCGGTCCTAAAAACGCACACCTAGCTCATGCAGGCACGCTTGCGTCACTTCGGCGGACACGTGGTGAATACCCTGCCAACCGAGAGCAACGGCCGCGTCTATGTTGGTTGCGACGTCATCGATAAACACGACTTCATTGGGTTGGATATCCGGCAGGTGCGCCCGCACCTGATCCAGACTCATATGGTAGATCCCGGCATCGGGCTTGATTTGCTTCACCTCGCCCGACACCACGATGTCGCGAAAGCGCTGCAGGAAGGGGTAATGGGCACGGGCATAGGGAAAGGTTTCGGCCGACCAGTTGGTCAACCCGAATAACGGCATCTGGGCGCTATGCAACGCTTCCAGGATGGCTACGCCTCCTGGCAGTGGACCGCGTAACATTTCGTGCCAGCGGTCGTAATAGGCCTGGATCAGGGGCTCATGTCGCGGGTGTCGGGCAATCAAGCTGCGAGTGGCTTCGGCCAGCGAGCGACCGGCATCCTGCTCGGTGTTCCATTGCTGGGTGCAGATGTTGTCAAGAAACCACTGCCTTTCGTGCTCATCGGCGATCAATTGGCGGTACAGGTACTGCGGGCTCCAATCGAACAAGACGCCGCCGAAATCGAAAACCACCGCGCGAATCGTCATCGTATCCTCCTGTTGGGGCGAGTGCGGTATGGTCAGAGGCTATCCGGATCCCCGCAGAACATCTGGATCCGCGAGCGCAACCAGCGTTCGCCCGGATCGTTGTCCTGGGAGCCGCGCCAGGCCATGTGCAGTTCGAAGGTCTGCACCGGCAACGGCAGGTCCTCGGCCCGCACGCCACCCGCGGCGGTCAGGGCGTCGGCGGTGTAGTCGGGCACGGTGGCGACAATATCGGTACCGCTGATCAGCGTACTCAAGCCGTTGAACTGTGGAACCGCAAGCACGACATGCCGCTTGCGCCCGAGCTTTTCCAGCTCGGTATCGATAAAGCCACTCAGGTCGCCGGCAAACGACACCAGCGCTTGCGGACGCGCGCAGAAGTCGTCCAGCGACAGCGGGCCGGGCACGGTATCGGCGCGCAGCAGTTTTGAGGAGCTGCGACGCAAGACCTTGCGTTTGGCGTTGGCAGGCAGGTCGGTGGTATAGCAGACACCGATGGAAATCTCACCGGAACCCAGCTTGGCTGGAATCAGCAGGTAATTGACGCGGCGGACCACCAGGGCGATACCCGGAGCCTCCGCCCGTAACCGCTTGAGCAACTGCGGCAGTAGGGCGAACTCGACGTCGTCCGACAGGCCGATGCGAAACACCGAGGTACTGGTCGCCGGATCGAAATCGGAGGCGCGGCTCACCGCAGTGGAGATCGAGTCCAGCGCTGGCGAGAGTAGGGCGAAGATCTCCACGGCACGGGCCGAAGGTTCCATGCTTCGCCCGGTACGCACGAACAATGGGTCATCGAACAGGCCGCGCAGGCGCGACAGTGCCGCACTGATGGCCGGCTGACCGAGGAACAGCTTTTCCGCCGCTCGGGTCACGCTCCGTTCGTGCATCAGGGTTTCGAATACAATCAGTAGGTTCAGATCGACGCGGCGCAGGTCGTTACGGTTCATCGGGCTCGCTTCACTGGTCGGTCAATGACGGATAAGGTCAATAATACGGGCAAAGACACCTGATTCGCACTGGGAAAATAAACTTTCCTATTTATGTCAGGGTTTATGCCAGAGTGATGCGCGGGGTCACGTCGGCGCCTGAAACCCTGAGCCGAGGGGCTCATTGGCAGGAAAAAGCGACCTTGCTTGCGGTCCCCGGCCTAGATTGCCAACATTGTGTACAATGCTCGCCAATCAATGACAGGCATGTCGACTATTAATGGGCACAGATAGTCTTCAAGGGAAACCCCGGATAGAGTTCGTGTCATCAGAGGTTCATTTTGGCGAGGTTTGCGATGTCACGCACGATCCGTTTTCACAAATTTGGTTCAGCCGAGGTGCTCAAATGCGAAGAGCATGTGGCCCCTGTGCCTGCACCGGGTGAAGTGCAGGTACGTGTCGAAGCGATTGGCATCAGCTGGTATGATGTTCTCTGGCGGCAGAATCTGGCCTCCTCCCGTGCTCTGCTGCCGGCGGGTATCGGTCACGAGATGGCCGGTGTGGTCACTGCTATCGGTGATGGAGTGGACGATCTGTCGATCGGCGACAGAGTCGCCAGCTTCCCGGCCCAGAGCCCCAACGACTACCCCGTCTACGGTGAGGTAATTGTGCTGCCGCGTTCGGCCCTGGCCCATTACCCGGATGTGCTGACTCCGGTTGAGGCCAGCGTCCACTACACACCGTTGCTGATCGCCTATTTCGCCTATGTCAACCTGGCCCAGGTCAAGCCGGGGCAGTTTGCTCTGGTCACCGACGCCAGCCACTGTGCCGGCCCGGCGTTCGTGCAACTGGGCAAGGCCCTGGGTGTGAAAGTGATTGCTGCGACCAAGACCGCCGAGGAGCGTGATTTTCTGCTGGCCCTGGGTGCCGAGAAAGTTATCGTCACCGAAGAGCAGGATTTGTTGATGCAGATCACCAAGTACACCGATGGTCGTGGCGTCGACATGGTCTTCGACGGCCTTGGTGGCCCGCAAATGTCGATGCTTGGCGATGTCCTCGCACCGCGTGGCAGCTTGGTGCTTTATGGCCTGCAGGGCGGTAATCAGACGCCATTCCCGGCCTGTGCGGCTTTCCAGAAGAACATCCAGTTCTTCGTACACTGTATCGGCAACTTCACCGGCAAGCCAGAACTGGGCATTGCTCAGGATCAGCCGGCGGTACGCCAGGCACTGCGCGATATCAACCAACTGACAGCGGACCGTGTCCTGTCGCCACTGGAAATCCGTGCGTTCCCTTTCGATGAGTTTGTCGAGGCTCATCGGCTCATGGACGCTTGTCCATGCCGTGGGCGGGTGGCACTGCAGGTCGATCCCGTCTGAGGTCATGCAAGCAATTATCAAGCCCCGTATCAGTCAACTGATACGGGGCTTTTTGTTTTGTCCAACAAATGATTGATTTTTTTGTAAGAAAGTTGCCGAAAAAAGTGATTATTTGGGCAACTGAACCGGTTTTTTTCCAAATTCTGTATCTGTTAATCGCCTTGTAAACACTGATAATTAACCGGTAACTTTCAGCTCAAGGAACGAGTCATGATCGAGTTTCAGTTGTTGTACCGTTCGATGCAATTGCACAATTTTCAATCAGGGTGTTCACGGGGAACGGGTGGGAAGAGGATGAGTACGAATAGGGGCTCTCTTTATATTGAACTTATTCGTGTGATCAATAGTTGTAGGTAAGTGTAAGAATATTCCTAGGATGTTCTTATCGCCGCAAAGATTTCCCCATTATTGACCGGCAATCCGTGACTTAGGTCACACTCGCATACCCTTGCTGTGGATGTTACAGGTTTGGAGTCATACTCTTAATTGTAATTCGACTTGTCCAACTGTGGACGGTGAATACACTCCTGAACATAACATGCGTTGATAATTACGAGCGCCGGTTGCCCGACACTGAACCCAATCCAGGTGTAAAGGCTATGAGCTCTATTCACGAGCAGGCAATGAACTATGTCTATCAACAGGTTCTACAACGGTTGTTGAGTTACTTCTCACGTGCCGAACGTATCGCATTGCAGTTGTTGATCCAGCGTTTAATCGTGGCCGCAGGCGGCATTGAGCGCATCGGCGAGTTCAAGGTCATGGTGCCCCATGGCGGGGGCAAGGACAGCAGTTACACCTTGGCCTTCCTGCGGGCCGCTCAGTTGAGCATCGCCGGGCGCTCGCCAGCCACGTTCAAGCTGCGTATCGCCACCTTGCGGCATGCCGGCGTGACCGCTACGGTCATGGATAATATTCACCGCGGTTACTGCGCGCTGTTCGTCTACGACGACCCCCGCGTGGAGTTGTTGATGGTGGACAACCGACATGTCCGCCCGTTTCAGCACCGGACGCCGATGTCCGATCTCAATCGCGATTTCAATCGACGCAACTTGCTTATGAACGGCCATCTGACAGCGGGTGATGGCCGGGCAATGTTCTGCAACAGTTGCTACCTGTCGATGGCGGACTTTCACCAGCGCGCCAGTGCCTGGGACAAGGGTAGCAGTGCCCTGATCATCGGTGATTCCCCACGGGAACAGAAGGAGTACCTGACCTGGCTGCTGCGCTCGACCGCCGGCCCTGATCGGAACAAGCAAAGCAGGGGGCCGCTGGAGTTCGAAGAGGTTGTGCACAACTGCAATGAGCTGAGTCTTGAGTACTATCGAGAGCTTTATGGCGACACCCCGGCGCAACCCCAGGGTCCGGCCATCGGTCACGCCAATGCACCGATGCTAGTGAGTGTCTATGACCTGGTGGGCAGCAACATCGAGCAACGCTGGCCGTTGCTGACGGAGTTCCTCGGCTTCCGCTTTGAGGACCTGGCCTTCCACTTCAGCGAATCGGATTGCGCCAACCCCTTGCTGATGGCTCATATGCGTGGCTTGCAGGCGCAATATGTCCGGGAGCTGAGCTACCAGACGGGCATTACCGAATACCTGCAACTGGCCGCGGTGATGATGCGTAAGAAACGCATGTCGACACGTCTGATCGAGCAGGCCATGGTCGCCTACGATACGCCGGAAAAACTTCTCAACCGTCGCGCCCTGGCCGGGGCGTATGCCCAGGAGGCCTACGGCCTGCGAGAAGAGCAACTGATCTGCTTGCTGTTCGCGCCGTTCGTCAATCAGGGCCTTGGCCTGGAGCCTTTTCTGCGCCACTGCCATCCGGGCATGCTGGTGGCATTGCCGGACCTGCACAGAGCCCTGTCGGCCCAGCCGACTGGCGAGCAGGTGGAACAGTGGTTGACGAATGTCAGCGGCCTGACACTTAAGCTATTGCAGGAGTTGTATCGGAAAACCCAGGTCGATTTCAACAGCTCCGTCTCGCTGATTGCCCGGATCCGGGCCGGTGATCCAGATAAACATCGTATTGACATCATCAATCCCGATAACGGTGAAATCTGCAAAGAAGTCCTGTCGGGACGCTAAAAGGATTGGTATTGATAGCTTCAGAAACTCCCGAACCCGATGCGGTTCCACGAACGACCAGAGGGCGCAAGCATTCGGACTTCGCCTATCAGTCGGTCTACCGTTATCTGCTCAACCTGATCAATGAGGTGGAAACCGATGCGCGGGTCAAGCTGCCCTCGTTGCGGCATCTGGCCGAACGCCTGAACGTGTCGATCTCGACTATCCAGTACGCCTACTCCTTGCTGGAGAAGGAGGGTCGGGTCTACTCCCAGGCCAAATCGGGCTATTACGCATTGCCGGTCTCCGGCAATGCGTTCATCAGCAGCGGTGCCGACCTGTTGGAGCGGATGTACGTGCATTCGCGCCGCCCCGGCACTCTGGTGCTAAGCAGCGATGAGCCTGCGTTGCTGTTGTCGCTGGACAATCCACTGCTGCTGCTTGAGCGGGAGTTGGTGCGTCAGTATCCTAGACAGCAGCAACCGCAGTTCCAACCATTTGGCGAACTGGAGCTGCGCACCGCCCTGGCGGTACGTTACACCACCTCGGCGCAGCGCTATTGGCATGCCGACGATGTCTATATCGGTGCCGACCTGCGCAGTGTCCTGGAAACGCTGATGGCCGCGCTGTCCCTGAAACAGGCAACGGTATTGGTCGAGTCGCCTGGCGATTGGGTGATTCTGCGGTTGTTGCAGGCCGGCGGGGTGAATGTGGTCGAACTACCGCTGGACAGCCACGGTGCCTTTGATCTGGAGGGACTTGAACATCTGTTGCAGACCCAATCGGTCAAACTGTTGCTGATGTCTTCCAGAATCAATATGCCCCACGGTAGCCTGATGCCACTGGAGCAGCGCCAGCAGATCGCCCGATTGCTGGAGCACTTCGGGGTCTGGCTGCTGGAGAACGACAGTCATGGCGAACTCGCCTTTCAAACCGGAGGGGTGTGCATGCGCGATCTGGTCGATCCGGATCGCCTGCTGGTATTCGCCAGTTTCGAGCGTTTCATGGGCTGCGAGGCACCGTTCGGCTATCTGTTGTCACGGCATCTGGGGATGGAGTTGCAGCGGCATTTCCTGCTGCGCTCGTTTCGCATGTCGCCGACGCGACAGAAGGCGATTGCCCGCCTGTACAACAGCGGACGCATCGATCAGCACCTGAGCACGCTACGGCGGCTGCTCAACGAACGGATGTTGCAGGTCAGCCAGTTGTTGCGCGCACGCCTGGCCGACAGCCTGGACTTCGTCACACCTCAGGGCGGCGCAACCGTCTGGGCACGAGCTTCGCGTCCGACGGACATGCGTAAGGTATTCGAACGCCTGCTGGAGCAGAAGATCGTCATGGCCCCCGGTGAATTGTTCAGCCTGCATGGCTTACACCGCGATTGCCTACGCCTGAGCACCACCTCCAACGGCCATCGCCATCTGGAGCAAGCCCTGGGGGCGTTGGCCGACGCCTTGCGCCTGGAATCGATTCCCTGAAAGCGGGCGCCTGGAAATCCTTTGGTCCGATTGTATTTGCCAGGCGTGGGGGAGGGCTGTTATCTGTATGTATAACCAGCATTTGATAACCGTGGTCCTACCCGCCTGTGACGATCCAGCCCTTTGCCGATCCGTTTTACTACCTGAATAACTTCCAGCACGTACTCGACTGGCTGGCGCAGCGTTATGCCGATCTATTGAACGAGCAGGAATGGGCGTTCATCGAAGATTTTTCAGCCTTGCCCAAAGTTTCGCGGGCTCTGCTGGTGCGCCTGGTGATGCGCAAGGGCGAGCACTTTCGCGCCAGCAAGCTGAACTATGGCGAAATCGGCGACAGCGAAGTGGCGGTGGTGCCCTTGCTGGCCCTGGGCTGGGTCCGGGACGACACTTCGCTGGAGTTGGAGGCTTTGTTCGCGGTACTGCAAAAAGCCGAGATCGTGCAAGCGTTCCAGGCCTTTATCGGGCAACCCAAGGCCAGAAAAAGCGAATTGCTGGCCGTCCTTGGCGCACACTTCAAGGACGAGACACGTTCGTTCGCCCAGTGGTGTCCGCAACTGACTGATCGACTCTACAGCCTGCAAGTCATGACATTGTGCGAGCGCCTGCGACTGATGTTCTTCGGCAATCTCTATCAGGACTGGTCCGAGTTCGTGCTGGCTGACCTGGGCATCTTCAGTTATGAAAAGGTCGAGTTCAGCGTCGAGTCGCGCAGCTTGCGCAGCCGCGCCGACGTGGACGGCTACCTGCACCTGCATAGCGCCCGTGAGGCCCTGGAAGCTGGGGTGGAGACCGTTCAGGTGCTGGAGCATATCCAGCGATTGCAGACCGACAACCCCTGGTTGGAGCGGCGACGGCATAAGCTGCTGTTTCAACTGGGACAATACAGCGAGCGGCTGCAGGACCTGCCTGGTGCCTTGGCGATCTATGGCGGATGCCGCTATCCCGGTGCCCGCCTGCGCAGCATCCGGGTATTAGAACGCCTGGGCGAGCCCACGCGGGCCATGGCACTCGCCAGCGAAGCCGAAGCGAGGCCAGAGAGTGCCGAGGAGCAACAGCATCTGCTGCGAATCTTGCCACGGCTGCGACGTCGGCTTGGGCTGGCGGTGCAGGAGCGCAAAGCCCCGACGCCGGTGACGCGGCTGGACTTGAGTCTGAGCCACGAGCCGAATGAATCGGTCGAACAACGGGTCGCCCGGCACCTGCATGAGGATCATGCGCCGGTACACGTGGTTGAAAATACCCTGATCAACTCACTGTTCGGCCTGCTGTGCTGGCCGGCGATCTTCGCGCCGTTGCCGGGAGCGTTCTTCCATCCCTTCCAAAGCGGGCCGGCCGATCTGCACAGCGAGGATTTTTATCCGCGCCGGGCCGAGCTGTTCGCCCAGTGCCTGGAGCAATTGGCGGACCTGCGCTACAAGCAGACCATGCGTCACACCTTTGTCAGCAAATGGGGGCTGCAATCACCCTTTGTCTTCTGGAACGTGCTGACCCAAGAGCTGCTGGAACAGGCCCTGGAGTGCCTGCCGGCGGTCCACCTGAAACACTGGTTCGAACGCCTGCTGCTGGATATCAAGGCCAACCGATCCGGCATGCCCGACCTGATCCAATTCTGGCCAGCACGCAAGACCTATCGGATGATTGAGGTGAAGGGACCGGGTGATCGCTTGCAGGATAACCAATTGCGCTGGTTGGAGTTCTGTCACCAGCACCAGATGCCGGTTGCCGTGTGCCATGTTCAATGGGCGGAGCTGCTCACTTGAACTACAGCGTGGCTGTACGCGCTTTGTGCGAATTCACCGCCAAGACCGGCGACCTGGACCTACGCTTCACTCCGTCACCGAGCGCCTTGGAGGGTATTGTCGGGCATCGCACCGTGACGGCGCGGCGTAACGAGGGGTATCGGGCCGAACTGGCGCTGGAAGGGCATTACCAGGGCCTGTCGGTCAGGGGGCGAGCGGACGGCTATGATCCGATGCAAAACCAGTTGGAGGAAATCAAGGCCCATCGCGGCGATCTCGCCACTCAGCCGGCCAACCATCGCCAGTTGCACTGGGCCCAGGCGCGGATCTATGGCTGGCTGGCCTGCGAGCACTTGCGGTTGACGGAAATCCACCTGGCACTGGTGTACTTCGACATTCTCAGCGAAAAGGAAACCCTGCTGCGCGAAACCTGGAAGGCCGCCGATCTCAAGGCTTTCTTTGAGCGGCAGTGCTCGCTGTTCCTGCACTGGGCCGATCAGGAAGCAGGTCATCGCACTGCTCGTAACTTGGCGGCGCAGGCGTTGGCGTTCCCCCATGGTGACTTTCGCCCCGGCCAGCGCACCTTGGCGGAAACGGTGTACAAGGCGGTGAGTACCGGGCGCTGCCTGCTGGCTCAGGCGCCGACCGGTATCGGCAAGACCCTCGGCACCCTGTTTCCGCTGCTCAAGGCCCTGGCGCCACAGCAATTGGACAAGGTGTTTTTCCTGACGGCCAAGACCCCAGGGCGCCAGCTCGCCCTCGATGCGGCACAGGTCCTGTACGACAGCAGCCCCGGCCTGCCTTTGCGGGTGCTGGAATTGGTGGCCCGCGATAAGGCCTGCGAACATCCGGACAAGGCCTGCCATGGCGATGCCTGCCCGCTGGCGCGGGGTTTCTACGATCGTTTGCCGGCTGCGCGCCAGGCGGCTAGCGGTGTCGCCCTGCTCGATCGCCGGGCGCTGCGGGAAATCGCCCTGACCCACGCCATCTGTCCGTACTACCTGAGCCAGGAAATGGCGCGCTGGGCGGATTGGGTGATCGCCGACTACAACTATTACTTCGACTCCAGCGCGCTGCTGTTCGGCCTGGCCCAGGCCAACCGGTGGCGAGTGGCAACGCTGGTGGACGAGGCCCACAACCTGGTGGAGCGCGGTCGGCAGATGTACAGCGCCAGCCTGGACCAGCAGAACCTCAATCGCTTGCGCCAGAACGCGCCAGAGCCCCTGAAAAAATCGCTGCAACGGCTGAACCGCGAGTGGAATGCCTTGCACAAGGAGTCGGTCGTGGCCTATCAGGCCTATGCCCAAGCGCCGACCCGGCTGCTTCAGGCCATGTCGCGCAGCATCTCGACCCTCGGCGATTACCTCAACGAGCATCCGCAAGGACTGGGAGCCGAACTCCAAACGTTCTACTTCGACCTCCTGCAATTCGCTCGGGTCGGGGAGCTGTTCGACGAACACTTTCTCTTTGATATCAGCCTGCGCGAGCATGGCCGGCGACGTCTGTCACAGTTGTGCCTGCGCAATGTGGTACCCGCAGCCTTTATCCGCCCACGGCTGGCAGCCGCTCGCAGCAGCGTACTGTTCTCCGCAACCCTGAGCCCCAGGCATTACTACGCCGACTTGCTGGGACTGCCGGCCGATACCGCCTGGATCGATGTCGAGTCGCCGTTCCGACGCGAGCAGCTTGAACTGCGGGTGGTCAGCGAGATTTCCACCCGTTTCGTCCATCGTCAGGCGTCGTTGCTCCCCATTGTCGAGTTGCTGGCGGAGCAGTTCGCGCAGCGCCCCGGTAACTACCTGGCGTTCTTCAGCAGCTTTGATTACTTGCAGCAGGTGGCGCGGTTGTTGGCTGAACGGCATCCACGGATTCCACTCTGGGAGCAATCGCGACACATGGATGAAAGCCAACGCCAAGCTTTTCTCGAACAGTTCACCGAGCACAGCCAAGGCATCGGCTTCGCAGTGTTGGGTGGGGCATTTGGCGAGGGCATCGATTTGCCCGGCCAGCGCCTGATCGGCGCGTTTATCGCGACCTTGGGATTGGCCCAACTGAACCCGGTCAATGAACAGATCAAACAACGCATGGCAGCGCTGTTCGGTGCCGGGTATGACTACACCTACCTGTACCCAGGGTTGCAGAAAGTCGTGCAGGCCGCAGGTCGGGTGATTCGCAGCCAGCAGGATCGTGGCGTGGTGATGCTGATCGACGATCGTTTTGCCGAGGCCAGGGTCCGGCAACTGTTACCGCGCTGGTGGCAAGTCTGACAATTGCAGCGCCCTGGCGCGTGCACGGCGGTCGGTCTCCTCGATTGCCTCAAGACTGTCTATGGCCACCGAGGCTGTCTGTTCCAGGGTTTGCGAGACGACTCGGGTGATATCGCTGAAGGCCAGCGCGCCGGCCAGAAAAGCCGCTACCGCCACTTCATTGGCCGCATTGAGCACCACACTCAGTTCACAACCGCCGCGCGCTACTTCAAGGGCCAAATGCAGGCAGGGGAAGCGCAACAGGTCCGGCTTGCTGAAGGCAAGCGGCTCGCAGCGTGTCAGGTCCAGCGGCTCGACACCGGAGTCGATACGCCGTGGGTGGGCGAGGGCCTGGGCGATGGGGGTACGCATATCGGGATTACCCAATTGCGCCAGTACCGATTGGTCGGCGTACACCACCATCGAGTGCACGATACTTTGCGGGTGAATCAGCACCTCGATTCGTTCAGCGGGCATATCGAACAGCCAGTGGGCCTCGATCACCTCCAGGCCCTTGTTCATCATGGTCGCACAGTCGACCGAGATCTTGCGGCCCATGCGCCACTTCGGATGGGCACAGGCCTGGTCGGGGGTGACGCTGCCGAGGGTGTCCAACGGACGGGTCAGGAACGGCCCGCCGGAAGCCGTCAGGATCAGGCGTTCGGGGCACACGCCTGGGTGAGTCGACAGGCACTGGAAGATCGCGTTGTGTTCGCTGTCCACCGGCAGCAACCGCGCCGACGTCGCAGCGACACGCCCCATCAACAGGGCGCCGGACATTACCAGCGCTTCCTTGTTGGCCAGCAGGATGCGTTTACCGGCGTTGGCGGCGGCTAGTGTCGAAGCCAGCCCGGCAGCCCCGACAATGGCCGCGACCACGGTGTCGCATTCGTTGGCCACAGCCACCGCCATCAACGCCTGCGGACCGTGGAGTACCTCGGTGTTGTAGCCCGACGCTTTCAGTCGGGTCGATAACTGCAGGGCGCCCTCGGCACCGGCTACCACCGCCACGGCGGGCTTGAAGCTCAGGCACTGGCGGTAAAGCTTGTCGATATTGCGGTGCGCGGTCAGCGCGAACACGGAAAAGTGCTCGGGATGCCGCGCTACCAGGTCAAGGGTGCTGTCGCCGATGGAGCCGGTGGCCCCGAGCAGGGTCAGGCGCTGGTGCATATGCTAACTCCGTGGTTACTGATCGCCACGGGCGATCAGCTCATGGGAATGGGCCGTGTATTGGCTGACCATCTGCGCCAGCCGTTCGCGTGCAGCGGCTTGCCCGCCGTAACGGGCCGCGACATAGGCCTGGAGCAAGCAGGTGAAATCATCGCCGATGGTGCTGCCCTTGAGGGTCAGCACCCGCTCGCCATCCATGTACACCGGCGCCGACGGATGTTCCCCGGCCCCTGGCAGGGAAATGCCGATATCGGCCAGGCGACTTTCCCCCGGCCCGTTGACCACGCACCCCATGACCGCCACCTGGAGTTGTTCGACCCCGGTGAAAAGACCTTTCCAGATCGGCATCTGCTCGCGAAGGTAATCCTCGATCTGCCGGGCCAATTCCTGGAAAAAGCTGCTGCTGGTACGTCCACAGCCGGGGCAAGCCACCACCGCAGGGGTGAACGCCCGCAGGCCCATGGACTGTAGGATCTGCTGGGCAACCTGCACCTCGCGAGTGCGATCACCGCCGGGTTCCGGGGTGAGTGAGATGCGCAGCGTGTCACCGATGCCTTCTTGCAGCAGAACCGCCAAGGCGGCGGTGGACGCGACAATCCCCCTGGAACCCATGCCCGCTTCGGTCAAGCCCAGGTGCAGCGGGAAATCGCAACGCGCGGCGAGGTTGCGGTACACGGCAATCAGGTCCTGAACGTGGCTAACCTTGGCCGACAGCACGATCCGTTGTGCCGGCAGACCGACCTCAATGGCCCGTTGCGCATTCTCCAGCGCCGAGACCACCAAGGTCTCGCGCATCACCGCGTCAGCGGCCTGCGGCTCGGCCAACATTGCATTGGTGTCCATCATACGTGCCAACAGGTCTGGGTCGAGGCTGCCCCAGTTAACGCCAATGCGCACCGGTTTCTGGTAGCGACAGGCAATTTCGATCATCTCGCAGAACTGCGAGTCGCGCCTGGCGCCCTTGCCGACATTGCCGGGGTTGATCCGATACTTGTCCAGCGCCTGGGCACAATCGGGGTAGGCTGCCAGCAAGCGATGGCCATTGAAGTGGAAATCGCCGATCAGGGGCACGTTGATCTGCCGTGCGTCGAGCAACTCGCGGATCTTCGCCACCTGGGATGCCGCCTCATGCCCATTAACCGTGATCCGTACCAGTTCGGCGCCAGCAAGGGCCAATTGCTCGACCTGGGCGGCAGTCGCTCGGGCGTCGGCGGTATCGGTATTGGTCATGGCCTGGACCACGATCGGACTGTCGCCGCCCATCGTGACGGGACCGATAACCACCTCGCGGGTTTTGCGCCGTGGAAGAGTGATATTCATCAGTTCACCCCTTGTCGGACACGCACATCATTGTAACGGGGCACTTGCGATGACCATACAAGATTGCCGCTCATCCAGTTTTTCAGCGTGTCGACGTAGCGTTCAATCGCCACTCTTTGCGCGTGTGGATACCGCTGGCGCTCAATGAATAGCGGCAGCCTCGCTCGCGCCTGCTGGAAGGCCCGGACACGGTCATTCAGCAAGTCGTTGACGAACGTCATGGCTTCCTGCAGCGATAGACCCAGATGGTGTTGGCAGACCATCATGTAGTTGTTGATTTCGTCGTAATGGCTTTCTTTGCCATAGGAAAAAATATCATTGACCAACACCACCACATCACTGGCAGTGTCCTGCAGGACCTGGAAAGGCCAACTACGGCAGAAGGCGTCAGGCAGTTCGGTATGCCGGGCGGCTTCACCGGCGCAGAACATCAGGTGAGTGGCGCCGGTATAGCGACGGACCTCGGCGAAGGCCAGGAGATCGAGGGGTTCGCCGCTGACCCTGGCCTCAATCTCTTTCAATACGGCGTCGAAGTAGGCGCGGATATCGGCGAGTAACCGCTGTTGGCCGTGGGGGCTCAACGCACTGCCGATCGACCCCATCAAGGCCACTCCTGCCTGCTCCAGCCCTGACGTGGCGGGGGCCACGTCCTGATCGGCGGATAATAGCGAGAACAGGCGCGCCAACAATGCCTCCGCCTCACCGACACGGTTTCTCAAGGCACCTTGGTCGAGCGCGTCGTCCAATAGGAAAATCCAGCTGATCAGACTGATCATCCACTCAAGCTCCCGCACTTGCACCTCAGGATAAGATCTGGAAGCCAGCTCGAAGAATCGGCCTGCTTCAAGCGAGCGGTGCGCTTGGGGGTTGAGCAACCCCATCGACTCCAGCCAGTCACTGGAGGCGCGGGCCGCCTCGTCCTGATGTGGGTTGATGCGTGAGACAAAGGGAATGTGGATCGATGGAAGATCGACGTAAGACATAATCTCGGACCTCATAATTGGGGGTTCGACCGAGTGCAATGAGTGCACTAGAAATGTGAGTGTTCATTGACTCAATTTCTATCGTTGATGAAAGTCGTTGTAGCGGGGCACCTGTAGCGACCAGTCCAGATTGGCGCGCATCCAGTGCTCCAGCATGTCCGCGAAGAGACGGATCGCGCGTTGCTCGATGGCTGAGAAGGCCAGAGTTTCGATCAATGCCTTCAATCGCTTTCGGGCCTTCTGAAAGCAGTTAACACGTGAAGCCAGCAATCGGTGGAGAAACGCCACCGATTCATCAATGGGCGCCTCCAGCAGGTGCCGACAGACTGGTACATAGTTGTTGCTCTCGGCGTGCAGCATCTCTTTGTCATAGGAAAATAGGTCGTTGACCATGGCGATCACATCGGTGGCGCAGTTCTGTAGCGTTTCAAACAGCCGACTTTGGTGAAAGGCGTCCGGTAGTTCCGCGTGGTTGGCATATTCACCGGCCCTGAAGATGACCATGGCGGCGCAAGTGGATCTGCGCTGCCGCACAAAACTCAATAGATCCGGCACGCCCGAGCTGGCGCGGGCCTCCACTTCATGAGATACCCAACTGAACAGACCGGCTATCTCATCGAGAAAGCGTGTTCGGCCTCGCGGGGTCATTTCATCGAGCATCGATGTCATCAATGACACACCTGAACGTTCAAGGGCGGTGTCTGGAGATATTGCGTCGGCAGGTCCCCTAAGCAGGGAAAGCATCCGTTCGAGGCGTTGTCTGGCAGCGGCGGGCGGCAAACTTTTAGCACCTTGATCCAGGCCGTCATCCAGCAGAAAGAACCAAAAGGTCAGATTCGTCACGCGTTCCAACTCAACCGGCCCGATATCAGGAAACCCTCTGGCTACCAACTCGCAGGGGCGATTGTTTTCATACTCCTGCATGACGTACTCGTGGTTCTCGAATTCCATCGACCGGAACCAGGATCTAGAAGCCTCGGTGACGGCCTCGTGGTGAGGATTGATGCGTGATTCAAAGGGGATGGAAAACAGGGAAAGATCGAATGTAGGCATAACGTTAGTTCCTGTGCTGGGCAGCTTAGCGACTACGGACGATCAGTCCTGCCGGTAGACTGAACTGGACTCGCTCTTCGCGACCCGGCAGTGTTTTGATCGTCAGAGGAGCCAGCTTTTCAAGGGCGGCGATCACGTTGTCGACCGAGGCTTCGGGGGTGGAAGCTCCTGCGGTGATACCCACGGTCTCGATATCCTGAAACCATTGCCGATCCAGTTCGGCGCCATCGGCCACCCGATAAGCAGGCACGCCGGTTTCGGCGGCGATTGCGCGTAAAGTCAGCGAATTGGCACTGTTTGCGGCGCCCACCACCAACACCAGGTCGACACATTGGCTGAGGACTCGCAACGCAGTCTGGCGATTCTGCACGGCGTAGCAGATGTCCCGGGTATCCGGTCCGACGATCTGCGGGTAGCGCAGCCGCAGGGCCTGGACCACGGCCTTGGTGTCATCGACGCTGAGAGTGGTCTGGGTGATATAGGCTATCGGCGTATCGGGCGCAAAGGGCAGTGTTTGCACCTGTTCCACGTTGCGCACGACCATCACCGGAGCTGGAATTTGCCCGAGTATGCCGATCACCTCGGGATGCCCCGCCTCGCCGATCAGGATCACCTGGTGGCCCTTGGCGGCGTACTGGCGGCCCTGGTTGTGCACCTTGCTGACTAACGGGCAGGTGGCGTCCAGCACCCGCAACTGGCGTTGGCGCGCGGCGTCCTCGACGACTCTGGCCACGCCATGAGCGCTGAATACGGTGACGGCATCCACCGGAACTTCATCGAGCTCCTCGACGAAGATCGCGCCCTTGGCCTTGAGGCTGTCGACCACATGACGGTTATGGACGATTTCGTGGCGGACATACACCGGGGCACCGTACTGTTCCAGAGCCAGTTCGACGATATCGATCGCCCGCACCACACCGGCGCAGAAGCCCCGAGGTTGGGCCAGGATGACGTTCATGAGCAACCTCCCATGGTCAGTTGCCGCCGGGATTCGCCGCGTGCCATGGCCACTTGCCCGGAGAAAATCTGGATTGCGGCGGCGATGCCTTCGGCGTCCAGGCCGCAGGCGCTCAGCAGTTGCTCCGGTGTGCCATGCTCGATGAATTGATCGTCCAACCCCAGTTGTAGAACCGGGTTGGAAAACATTGAAACGGCCAGATGTTCGAGGCATGCGGCACCGGCGCCGCCCTTCACACAGCCTTCTTCAACCGTCACCAGCAGGTCGTGACTACAGGCCAGGGCTTCGATCAGCTCGACATCCAGGGGTTTGACGTAACGCATGTTGGCGACTGTCGCGTCCAGGGTCTCGGCGGCCTTGAGGCTGGGCAGCAGCATGGAGCCGAAGGCGAGGATAGCAATGCGCAAGCCCCAGGGGCGGCTCGATTGCCGACGGATTTCACCGCGGCCCAGGGGCAGGGCATTCAGCTCGTCTTGCGTGGTGACGCCACTACCGGCGCCGCGTGGATAACGCACCGCCACGGGGCCATTCTGCAGCAGAGCGGTGTGCAGCATCTGTCGGCATTCGTTTTCGTCCGTCGGGGCCATAATCATCAGGTTGGGCACACAGCGTAGATAGGCGATATCGAACGCTCCGGTGTGGGTGGCGCCGTCCGCACCGACAATCCCGGCGCGGTCGATGGCGAGCACCACTGGCAGGTTCTGAATGGCGATATCGTGAATCAACTGGTCATAGGCGCGCTGGAGGAAGGTCGAGTAAATGGCAACCACGGGCTTCAAGCCTTCGCTGGCAAGACCCGCGGCAAAGGTCAAGGCATGCTGCTCAGCAATTCCGACATCGAAGTAGCGGTCGGGAAAACGCCGCTCGAACTCCGTCAGACCCGAACCTTCGCGCATGGCCGGGGTGATTGCCATGACGCGCGGATCGAGTTCTGCTTCATCGCACAACCAGTTGCCGAAGACCTGGGTGTAGCTCGGCCGGCCAGGTATTGTAGGTTGAATGCCCTGTTCCGGATTGAACTTCCCAGGCCCGTGGTATAGCACCGGATCGCTGGCCGCCGGGCTGTAGCCATGGCCCTTTTCGGTGACGATATGCAACAACTGCGGGCCGCGCAGGTTTTTCAGCGCCTGCAACACCGGAATCAGCTCATTGAGATCATGACCGTCGACGGGGCCTATGTAGTTGAAACCCAGCGCCTGAAACAGGGTCGCCGACAGTTTCAGCCCGGTGAGCTGTGTTTCGAATGGGTGCCCAGTCCCTTCATTTTTTGCGGCTTGTTCTCGCAGAATGCGTTTGATCGCCGCCTTGGCCGGAGGTGTGCAGCGATGGGCCGTCAATTTCCCCAAGTAATGGCGTAGCGCGCCGACGGCCGGGGAGATCGACATGTCGTTGTCATTGAGGATCACCAGGAATGGCAGGTCCTGATGCAGGCCGGCGTTGTTCATTGCCTCGTAGGCCATGCCACCGCTCAGGGCGCCGTCACCGATGACGGCGATGGCGTGCCGCTGCTCACCTTTGTTCCTAGCTCCCAGAGCCATACCCAGCGCTGCGGAAATCGAGGTGCTGGAGTGGGCCGTGCCGAAGGTGTCGTACTCGGACTCCTGGCGTCGGGGGAAACCGGATATCCCGCCTAACTGGCGGATACCGGCCATCGCCTCGCGGCGTCCGGTCAGGATCTTATGCGGGTAGGATTGATGGCCAACGTCCCAGACGATCCGATCATAGGGGGTATCGAACACATAGTGCAGCGCAATGGCTAGCTCTACGGTTCCCAGATTCGCCGACAAGTGCCCACCGGTTCGTGACACGCTGTGCAGGATAAAAGCCCGCAGTTCGTCGGCGACGGTCGAGAGTGCCCTGGGATGCAACGCTCGAAGGTCGAGAGGGCTGTCAATGGTATTCAGTAGTTGGAACATCTCGGACTCCTCCATGTGTCTCAACGCAGACGGTTGACGATCAAGTCAGCCAGGTCGTGCAGATAGATCGCCCGGAAATCGAAGTTCACCAAGGCAATATGGGCTTGTTCATTTAACTGCCGAACCAGGTTGCGTGAGGGTTCAAGGCCCAGAAGCGAGACGTAGGTTGGTTTGTGATCCCGGGCATCCTTGCCGGCTGTTTTCCCCAGTGCCGCCGAGTCCTGAGTGACGTCGAGAATGTCATCGACGACCTGGAAGGCCAGGCCGATGGCCGCCGCGTAACGATCTAGTTCATTGAGGCTGGGAACGCTCGCTTGGGCACAGAGTGCTCCCATGCGCACGGAGGCGCGGATCAGCGCGCCGGTCTTCATTTGGTGCATGTGCTCCAGGGCCGTACTGTCGAGCGCTACGCCCTGACTGCTCAGGTCGAGCATTTGTCCGCCACACATGCCTTGCGAGCCTATTGCGACCGCGAACTCTGCCATCAACAGCGCTTTACGAGCGGCGGGTAGCGGCACATAGTTCAGGGCGGTGAATGCCTGCGCCAGTAGGGCCGTACTGGTCAGAATGGCGGTGACTTCGTCGAACTGGATGTGCAGGGTCGGGCGCCCGTGGCGCAGGTGATCGTTGTCCATCGCCGGCAGATCGTCATACACCAGGGAACCGACGTGCGCCATTTCCAAAGCGGCGCCGACGATATCCAAGGCCTGGGCCGGTGCATCAAAGGCCGTGCCGCTGGCGTGACACAACAGGGGACGCAGACGTTTTCCCGGATTCAACACTGCATAACGCATGGCCTCATGCAAGCGTGACGGTGGAACTCCCGGCGACGGCAACTCATCTTCAAGCTGCTGTTCGATTCCATTGAGTATCAGTGGCCACCAGTCTTCAAAAGCGGGCAGGGCGTTCTCGGTCGGCAACGAGATCGCCAACGCATCGTGCGCGTTCTGTGTCATGAGGTGAACCTCTAGAGCGCCAGATGGCTGGTCGAAGGGGCCGCGATCGCCAGTTGGTGCCAGGCCCGCAAACTCGCGAGGGTGTAGGTCTCGAAGATTCTGCGGAACCAGACCGTATACCGTTCCGGCTCGGCGCTGATGCACCCTGGGATGTCGGACAGCAGCATCCACTTCCAGGCCAGGGCTTCATCGGGATTGACGACGGGTGGCATATCGCTGGTGCCGACGAACAAATGATCGAACTCATGCTCGATCAGATCGTTCGAGACCTGTTCCCGATAGAGCAGGGACGCCACTTTCATCAGTGGACAGGCCAACCCCATTTCTTCGAACAGTCGCCGTTGCGCGGCGGCATGAGTCTGTTCGCCCAGGCGTGGATGACCACAGCAGGTGTTGGTCCACAATCCTGGCGAATGATATTTGCCGAGGGCACGTTGTTGCAGCAGCAAACAGCCGTGCTTGTCGAAAATGAAGATCGAGAAAGCCCGATGTCGCAGGCCTTGTTGATGGATGAACAACTTATGCGCACTGCCGGTTTCGCAATCATCCTCATCGACCAAGATGAGGGTTTCTTCCATGACTCAGACTCCAGGCTAACGGTATCGCTGGACGGAACTGCGGACCAGAGTAGGTGAGAAGGCAACTCAGATGTTCCTGACCTGTGTTGATAGACATTAGATCAGCGTTGTCCCAGCGCAAGGGGAGACGGACATTCGGTTTGTCCGTTCATCGAAAGAGCAGGTCGGCCGGCTGGCGATGCACTCATTTGACAAAACCCGATTGAGCTTCAACACTTGCGAGCGTTGGGGTGTGATGCTCTTTTTCGCCATTACGCCCGTCATGACCTGGCGCTTGTTCGGTACCTCTGGTTGTATTTCCGGCTTTTCCCAAGGAAACGGTTGTCGCGAGATTGGACGAGTCTTTTCGGCTTGATGGCTCGCGGTCCCGCGAGCGGGTAGACAGTCAATGCACAACCAGCCCTTTCCTCGCGACAACCTTTCAATCGCTGTCGGGCAATCGTCCGGGGCAACATCGAACGCTGACCTGACGGAGGCTGTCGATCGAGCCACTGATGCACTGCTGGCACGCCAGCTCCCTGAGGGCCATTGGCATTATCCGTTGGAGTCCGACGTGGCAACCACGGCCCACTATCTTCTGGCCGCACGCTACCTTGGCGAAGCCATAGAGTGTGAGGTCGAGGTAAAAATCGCCGGTTATCTGCGCGCTCGCCAACTGCCCGAGGGCGGCTGGCCGCTTGATGCCGATGGCCCGATCAATGTCAGTAGCAGTGTGCTGGCTTATTTTGCCTTGAAACTGCTGGGAGACGCTCCGGACGCGCCGCATATGCGCCGGGCCTGTACGGCGATTCGCGCCCATGGCGGCGCCGAAAGCTCGAATGTCTTTGCTCGCTTTATGCTCGCGCTGTTTGGCCTGGTGCCTTGGCGGGCACTGCCGACCATGCCCGTCATCCTCTTGCTGGCACCGCGCTGGTTTCCGTTTCACCTAGCAAAAATGGCCTCCTGGGCACGGCTTGTTCTGGTTCCGCTATTGGTGATCAGCAATCAGCGCCCTCTTGCAAAAAACCTCCAGAATACCGGCCTGGAAGAACTGTTTATCCATTTGCCGTCACGTCTGGGATTGCCGCCGCGAGCGCCCCACCAACAACCGGCGCGGTTTGCCTGTTTGTGGGCAGTGGACAGGTTACTGGGCCTGTTCGATAAGGCATGGCCCAAACGACTGAAACAAAGGGCCATCGATACGGCGCTGACCTTTGTCGGTGAGCGCTTGAACGGCGAAAGTGGCCTGGGCGGACTGCATGTCGCAACGATGCTGGCGAGCCTGATGTACGAGACGGTGGGTTTTCCCTTCGAACACCCTATGCGAGTCATGGCCCGGCAGGCGAGCAACAAGCTGCTGGTGATCGAGGAGGAACAGGCCTATTGCCAACCCAGCGAGTCGCCTTTGTGGGATACCGCGTGGGCGCTACACGCGTTGCTGGAGACACAGACCCTTCGTGGTTGCAGTGCCGCATTGCAAGGCGCGCAGTGGCTGCGCACGCTACAGATTCTCGAAGTGCACGGCGATTGGGCGCAGCAAGCGCCTGATTTGCCTCCTGGCGGCTGGGCGTTTCAGTACCGTAACGAGCGTTATCCCGACGTCGACGATAGCGCCGTGGTGGCGGCAGCCCTCCATCGCGCCAGCCGGTTGAATGCCGACAAGGCAGGCTTGGAAGCGACCCGACGGGCTTGTCGCTGGGTGGCCGGCTTGCAAAGTCGCAATGGTGGCTGGGGCGCATACGATAGAGACAATACCGCCGAGTACCTGAACGATCTGCCGTTTGCCGATCACGCCGCCATGACCGACGCGCCGACAGCGGATGTGACGAGTCGCTGCTTGTCATTGCTGGCGCCTTTTCAGCAAGATGCGGAAGAGGCCAGGGTGGTGCGCGATGCAGTCGATTGTCTATGGGCGATGCAAGAATCCGATGGTAGCTGGTTGGGCCACTGGGGCGTCACTTATATCTACGGTACCTGGTCGGCGTTGTGTGCGCTCGACACCGCCGGTGTCGACCATCAGGACCCGCGTATGCAACGCGCCGCTCGGTGGTTAGTGTCGATTCAGAATCAGGACGGAGGCTGGGGCGAGAGCGCCGGCGCCCATGAGGTGAGCGACGTTGGGCACTATCGCGCGGCGAGCACGGCTTCACAAACGGCTTGGGCCATGCTCGGACTGATGGCGGCCGGAGCCGTCGGGCACCCGGCGGTGTCGCGCGGGGCCGATTACCTGATCGCGACACAGCGCGATCAGGGCGGTTGGGCCGAGTCAGGCTTTACTGGGGCCGCAGTGCAGAAGGTGATGTACTTGCGTTATCACGGCTACAGCGAATATTTTCCGCTGTGGGCGCTGGCGCGTTATCGTAATCTTATCCCGTGAGCCTGACCATGACGCTGACTAGCGCTACTGAAATATCGACACCGCAAAGCGCCCTTGCTTATCAAGAGGCGATTTTCCCCCGCGTGTCCCGATCCTTCGCCCTCAGCATTCCGGCGTTGCCCCCCCCATTACGCAAGGCCATGACCAACGCCTATTTGCTCTGTCGTATCGCCGATACCATTGAAGACGAACCGGCGCTGCCTGTTGTCGATAAATTGCACTATGGCGCCGAATACCTGAAAACGATGGCCGGTGATATTGATGCCCGGCAGTTCTGCGATGAGCTGTCTCTACGGCTTTCCGAGGCCAGTTCGCCAGCGGAAAGAGATTTGCTACGCCAATTTCCGTTGATTTTGGAAGTATTCCATACCCTGAGCACGGTTCAACGGGAGGCTATCTTGAGATGCCTGACTACCATGTGTTCGGGCATGGCCGAGTTCTATCGGCTTACCGGTCCTGTCGGGCTGGCGACCTTGGGTGAATTGGAGCGCTATTGCTACTACGTCGCTGGCGTGGTCGGGGTCATGTTCACCGAGCTGCTGGTGGATTTCGATCAGGAACACGCGGTTCACCGGGAGCGGATGTTGTCACTGGCGTTGTCTTTTGGCGAAGGCTTGCAATTGGCCAATATTCTCAAGGATCAATGGGAAGACCGTCAGGTCGGAATATGCCGGTTGCCACGGGACCTGTTCGAGAGGCACGGCGTAAGCCTGTTGTCATTGCACCCGAATACGCAGCCGGGTTATGGGCCGGCGATGATCGAACTGATCGGCTTCGCCCATGCCCATCTACGTCGCGCCATGGACTATGCGTTGTTGATCGCGCCACGACATTCCAGCCTGAGGTTTTTCTGCCTGCATGCCATTGGCCTGGCGATACTGACGCTGCGCAACTTGCATCGACGTCCAGATTTCCAGGCCGGATCACAAGTGAAGGTGTCACGCACATTAGCGACGGCAACCTTTATCACCTTGCAGTCGATGAGCGCTGATGATGCCGGGTTACGCCAGCTGTTCGAACGGGCGGCACGGCGGCTGCCGCTGGCCCATCTCTGAGCGTGGTTTCTTCAGGTACTATGGCGGCCGACAAATAGCTTCGTTGCGTTCGATAAAGGCTCGTATGTCCGTCACTTTTCTTGCTCGCGGGCTAATTCCGGTGGGTTTGCTCCTGCTGCTTGGTGGCTGTCAGCCGGAGCCGCCCACACCTTTCGACCAGCAACTTTATGTCTGGCAACGCCAGTGGCGGCCAGCCCACGAGCAGGCCCTGGCCCAGAGCCGGGCAGACTTTTCCACCCTGCGGGTGCTGGCGTTGCAGGTCCAACCCAAGGCCGGGTGGAGCAGGGCACTGGTCAATCTGGCGCAGCTCAAAGCCGATGGCCGTCCGGTCATCGCGGTGGTGCGCCTTGACGGCCAATTGCCGGCCCTCGATCCAGACAGGGCGCGCGCGCAGATTTCACAACTGCTGGCGGACTGGCGGGCGGCGGGCGTGGTACCGACAGGACTGGAAATCGACCATGACAGCGCCAGTGCACGCCTATCGGGCTATACTGACTTTCTGTGGAAATTGCGCCAGCACTTACCGTCTTCGTTGAAACTGAGCATTACCGCCTTGCCTGCTTGGCTCGACAGCCCCCAACTACCTGCCTTGTTGCAGGCGGTCGACAGCAGTGTGTTGCAGGTTCATGCGGTCAGTCATCCGAGGCTCGGTTTGTTTAATCCGGGGCTGGCCAGGGAATGGGCCGAGCGCTGGGGGCAGATCAGCGATAAACCTTTCTACCTGGCACTGCCGGCTTATGGCGTGGCCTTGCTGCCCGGCGCCGAAGGCGCACCTGTGGTGGAAAGCGAAACGCCGCTGAGCCGTGGCGGTGAGCGCCGCGAACTGTTGGCCGATCCGCAGCAACTGGTGACCCTGGCCAAACAGCTGCGAACCCAACCACCCGCCCACCTGGCCGGGCTGATCTGGTTTCGTCTGCCGTTGCCCGGCGACCGTCGTGCCTGGAGCCTATCCACCTTACAGGCGGTGGCTCGCGGCGATGCCCTGGCGAGTCAGTGGCGGGTTGAACTGTTGGCCCAGGACGGCCTCTATGACATACGACTGGAGAACGTCGGCAATCTCGATCGAGCGCTACCCGAGCGCATTGAACTCACGGCTGAGCAATGTGATGGCGTCGACGGACTCAATGGCTACACCTTGCAGCAAACGCCACGACATCTGATCTTTACCCGCCGATCCAGTGCGCGCATTGCCGCTGGGGGCCAGCGCGTGCTCGGCTGGGCACGCTGTATCCGAATCGATCAAGGAGCTTGGAATGTCTACCCGTAACTGGCCCCGGCACTTGCTGTGCTTGTCCCTCGGACTGCCGCTCGGATCGGCTCTGGCCTGCGGTCCGGACTTCCCGTTACGTTTGCTCGACGATCGCGCACAATCCCTGGCCGAGCTGCCGGAAACCAACTTCGCCTTTGAGGTGAGCCGTCTCGGCCAGGCTATGGCCGGTCTCAAGACTGCCACCGACGCCACGCTGCAACCCTCCTGGGACAGTGACGACAGCACTCGGCCCTACCGTGAGCAGCGCGACAAGGTCGAGGCTACTGAACTGCCGGAAAACCTACGGGCTAAGGTGGCGCAGCTGCGGGCGTTGCAGGACCCGCAACAGGTGGAGGCTCTAGGGCGGGAGCTGCCTGACGAATTACGCCTGTATATCGCCGGGGCGGTGGCCTTCGACATTGGCAATCAAGCCCTGGCAGCGCAGTATTTTCGCAAAGTTCTCGCGTTACCGGCTGATCAGCGCGGACTGCGCAGCACCTGGGCAGCCTATTCCCTGGGACGCGCCTTGGTGGCCTTGAGCATCGAGGCCAGTGTCGATCCGCAAGTGACCTCGGCGGCGCTGCGGGCCCAGGCGCGATTGGCCTTCCAGCAGGCGCGGCAACTGAGTGCCGAGGACTTCAGCGACCCGTTGGAGCTGGGAATTGCCAGCCTCGGGGAAGAAGCCCGGCTGGCCAAACTCAACGGCGACTGGGAAAGCGCGGTCCAATTGTACGCCAGTCAGAGCCGCTTGGGCGCGGGTACAGGCTATAGCTCGCTCAAGCAGGTGGCCCGAGAACTGGTGGCGCTGGCGGACGAGCAGTTGCTGGAGCAATTGAAGTACCCAACGGTGCAGAAGCTGTTCACCGCCTACCTATTGAGTCGTGTCGGCTGGTTCTTCGACGAGCAGCCGGCGCAGGAGCAACGCCTGACCCGGTTGCTGCTAGCGAGTGTCACCGCCAGTTTCGACAACGCCGATCGCCTGGCGGCGCTGAGTTATCAGAAGGGTGACTTCGTCGCCGCCAGAGCCTATCTCGATCACGCCGGTGACGGCGGCCTGGCCTGGTGGGTGAGGGCCAAGCTGGCCTTGCGCGACGGCGACAAGCTCCAGGCAGCTGCCGCCTATGCCAAGGCAGCCGAGGCGTTTCCCAAGGACGAGGTGTGGGGGCCACGGCGTAACGCGGACGGGGCCTGGGAAAATGTCCAGCCCGGCTGCCGGGTCGAGGGTGAAAGCGCGATCCTGGCCCTGGATCGCGGCGACTACCTGCAAGCCTTCGACCAGCTCTATCGTAGCCAGGACATCTACTGGCCCGATGCGGCAACTGTGGCCGAGCGGGTCCTGACTCTTGATGAACTAAAGATCTATGTCGATACCCAGGTAGCTGCGCCGCCGCTGGCCAAGGCGCAAGATCGGGACAACTATGTCCTGCGCCCGATAGCCGCGCAATTGCGCGAACTATTGGGGCGACGCTTGCTGCGTGAAGGTCGCTACGATGAAGCACCGGCCTACTTCGAAAGCCCGGAACTGCAAGCTGCTGCCCACGCATACGGCAAGGCCCGCCAGGACGCCGCATCGCGCTGGACCGCTACTGGCCGGGCCGAGTCGCTGTTCGCGGCGGCGACCCTGGCGCGCAAGTCGGGGATGGAGATACTCGGTTACGAGATGTCGCCGGATTATCGCTGGCTGGGCGGCGGATATAGCCTGGGCAAACTGGAGGTGAAACCGGGACCATTCCTGGAAACAGCGGAGGTGCGGCGCCAACAGGGCAGCGAAGCCAGGCCCAACCAGCGTTATCATTATCGCTGGATCGCGGCGGACCTGGCGAACCACGCCGCCGATCAGTTGCCTCGCAGCAGCCAGGCCTTCGCCGCGGTGCTTTGCAACGCCGCTGGCTGGGTGGCGGGTAGCGACGAAGAAATCCGCTATTACCAGCGTTATGTCGAGCAGGGGCCGTATGTCAGTTGGGCGGCGAATTTCGGCCAGCAGTGCCAGGAGCCAAAGTTCGATGAGGCCAATAAACGCTACCTGACCCAACCATTGAATAGCGTGCGTTCGGCATTGCGACCTTACAAGGCGCTGCTCCCGGTGGCCGCCCTGGTATTGCTCGGTGGTGTAGCGTGGCGGTGGGTTCGTCGTCGTAAAGCCACACGGTGAAGCAATCGAGCTCAGGGCGTGCTATTGCTTAAGGGCAACGCCCTGAACAGCCATCAGCCACAAGAGGTGACGATATGCCGGTTAAGCACGATTTGTTCGCAGACCTGAACTTGACCCGGGAGCAGATCAAGGAGAGTAGGGCTCAGGACAACAAACTCAATCAGTTGCTCAACGACTATGAAGATATTGACAAACGTGTGTTGGCAGCCGAGTCGGCCCTGGCGGCAGATGATGAACTGAAAAGGCTCAAGGAGAAGCGCTTGCTGGTGAAGGACAAGATCGTGCAGCAGCTTAGCACTCAATAAACCTGACATTGATCGTTCCCTCGCTCGGGCGCGGGAACGTCGGTCTCCCTATAGTTCAACGGTACTGTATAATCACACAGTGGATTATACTGCGGGATTCATGTCCCGCCTGAGCGAAGGTTTTGTCTTCTCCATCTCTGATTGCGCCCGTCAACCCGCTGGCGGAAGTCCTTCCACCGGTCACACTCTACCTGGCGCGCCTGGCGCCTTCCAGCCGACAGACCATGCGTTATGTGCTGCAGGATGCGGCGGATCGCCTGGGTCTGGACGACACGCCAATCGACGAGATTCCCTGGCACCAGCTACAACCGGCGCATATCACCGCGCTGGTGGCGGCCTTGCGCGAAGACGGCTTTGCTCCCAATACCTCCTCGCTGTACGTCAACGCTATTCGTGGGGTGATGAACCAGGCCTGGCAGCAGGACCTGATCACCCCCGAGCAACTGATGAAGATCCGCGCGGTCAAGGCAACCGGCGGTTCGCGCCTGAGCCCGGGGCGCAACCTGCGGCGCACGCTGATCCGTGAACTGATGGACGTGTGTGCCGCCGATCCACGCCCTCAGGGTCTGCGCGATGCAGCGATCATTGCGATCCTCTATGGCAGCGGCATGCGCAAGTCCGAATCGGTGAACATCGAGCTGCGTCAAGTCGATATGGCCCAGCGTAGCCTGCGGGTCATGGGCAAGGGCAATCGCGAACTGATCAAGTTCGCCCCGGCCTGGGCCTTCGACAAGCTCGACATTTGGTTGAAGTTTCGTCGCGAGCAATTGCCCGAAGGAGTCGCCGACGATGACTTTCTGTTCAACCGCATTCGGCGCGGCCACCACATTACTCGCGAGCGTCTGACCAAACACGCGATCTACTACATTGCCAAGCAACGTGGGCGGCAAGTCGGCGTCGAGATCATGCCCCATGATTTCCGGCGTTCGTTTATCACCAGAGTGATCGAGGAATACGACGTGTCGATTGCCCAGAAACTGGCACACCACGCCAATATCGCTACCACGGCAGGCTACGACACGCGTGACGACAACGAGCGGCGCAATGTCACCGACCGCCTCCTGTTGTGAAGGTCCGACGGGGTGGGCGGTGTTAAGCTCCAGTCACCCCACAGACTGACCACTCCAAAAAGGAGCGAAGATGTTCAGACCCCTTGTCCTTGCCTTGCTGCTGACTTGCTCCCTGGCACAGGCGCAATCCAAGTTGCTCGCGGATATGCCGCTGAATTACCTCGAGCAGACCAGCCTCGAGACCCAAGACCAGCCGCTGGTGATTTTCCTTCATGGCTATGGCAGCAACGAACGGGACCTGTTCGGCATCAAGGACAACCTGCCGGCCAACTACACCGTTCTATCGGTACGCGGTCGCCTGGAGCTGGACTCGGGCAGTTACCAGTGGTTTCACAAGCGTACCGGTATAGCTCAGTACGACGGCAACAGCGATGACCTTAAGCTCAGTGCCCAGGCGCTGACCGATTTTATCCAGCGGGTCACCGAGAAGTACCATACCCAGCCGGATAAGGTGTTCCTCGTCGGTTTCAGTCAGGGGGCGATGATGACCTACGAGGTCGCGTTGCGACACCCAGAAGTGCTGCGCGGTATGGCGGCGTTGAGCGGGCGGCTGCTACCGGTGGTCAGGACACAGGTCAAGACACCGTCGAGCTACCAGTCCCTGAGTGTGTTTATCGCTCATGGCACCGCCGATCCGCAGGTTCCCTACACAGGGGCAAGCGATGCCCAGGCGTTCCTCAAGAGCCTGTCCATCGAGCCACGGTTCCATTCCTATCCCGGTGTCGGGCATACCATCAACGGTCCCGAAGTCACAGACCTGGCAAACTGGATCAGTACCTCGTTGAAACCCTGACAAGACTTTCGACTGCGCTTTGGCAAACAAGCGAGGCACATTGCCAGCGATTAAGCCGGGTCCGCCTGTTTCTTTGCTGGTTTCGATGCGCTGATGTTACAGGGGCTTGTATCGGTTCTGATGATAGTGACCATTAAACATTGCAAATTCTGTTTTCCTGGAAAACCCGGACAATCGCCGTCATCGAAATGACCCACTGTCTTTTTTCAGGAACCGCCCATGCGCTTTCTACTTCTCCCTGTTCTGGCCCTGGCCTCGTTGCTGCTTTCTGCGTGTGCCTCGGCACCCAACGATCCGACCCTGACCTTACAGACCAGCAAGACACCGGAGCAGTATAAGGAATGCGTTGTACCGAAGTTGCAGAAAAACGCCCTCAACCCGATGGTGTCGCAGACTCAGCGACACTACAAGATCGTCGTCGCCAGCAAATTCGCGGCAGACAATGTGCTTGAGGCCTATAAGGCTCCGAGCGGAGGGAAAGTGTTCGTCTACGAGCGCCAGCTGCTGGCGTCTACCTTCGAGCCCTCGAAGTTCAAACGCGCCGCGCAGGACTGCCTGTAACAGCAGCGGCGAGGTCGTGGGGCGCCGGCTCCATAATCGATGACACATTTGATGAGCCAAGGCCGAAGGCTTATCGAGGTTGAATTTGCGTCGAGTGCTCGGACGGATGGCCTGCGCCGCCCATACGCCGATACCCATCTATCGCGCCATCTCATTGTTTGTTCAGTCCCATAGCTATTTTCCAGCCCCAGCTTTCGTGCTCGAACTTGGGCTAACGAACTAATCGCCCCGGCCCGCCAGGACATAACTCAACTAAATAATTGTTACATTTAGTCATGTTTTATATTCATGCTATATGGGTTTACTCATGCAAAAAGGGAGGCGGGCACCTGCTGATTCGCCTATGCAGCTAATCGATGGAACCTCTTGAAGCCCATTGCCACTCACTCGTTTTAAGCCGCTACAAGCGCTTTGCCAAAGAGAAACGAGTGATGCAACCGACCTTTACTGATGTGTTGAAGCCGCTGTTCAAATACCTGGGAATGGCGCCTTCGGTGAGCGGGCATGAAGAGGCTTTTGAGCTGATGCTGCGCTCCCAGCGTTCGATTGAATTGCACAATTACCCACTCGGCACGCTGACGCTAAGCAGCAGTCTGCCGTTTGAAGTCGCGCCAAAAGATGCGGGGAAAGTACTGCTGGAATTACTCCAGGCCAATGTCATGAACCCGCTGTCTCCACCCGTTGTGATTGCTGCCAATAGCGTAGGTGATCAGATTGTGCTGTGGGCTCGTGTAGCGTGGGAAGGATTGACGCCCGATCAACTGATCAGCCTTTATGAACGTTTTGCTCACTACACCGAAACCGTGAACAAGCGGCTGGCTGTGTCTGCGTAAAAACCTGCTCATCCAATATCCTAGGTATTCATTATCATGAACAACAATGGTATTCCGTCTCACAGCGGCGGCTACGCTCATCACAATCAATACAACAGTCCAGCGCCGGTGGCGCCTGCGCAGCCCTCCACGGTACATGCCGCCATGCCCGAAACGAGCTTGCGGATGCAGGGCCGGTACAGTCATGCAGTGGTTGTAGTGAAACCGAGAACTTTAGAGAACTTGCATCTGGCAGATAAGGTGCAGAGACACACACAACGCCTATTGCCCCACGGCGCCGGCAACCAGTGGCTGTCGGTGCTTAGCTCTCAAGGTGAAAGTTATTCCCGTGGGCACCTGACTCGTGAACTTAAGCCAGAGTTTCGTAAACAAAATCCCCAGATAGACAGGACTTACAACAGCGCAAGAGCAGCAGCAACCCTGCAAGGCGGTAACTGCCAGGAGTTTGCTGACATCGCTTATACACTGCTTGCCGCGCGCGGCGCCAATACGCCAGTGTTCCATGTTTCGTACAGGAACGACCACATCCTGGTGATGCTCGGCGATCCGCGCGAAAGCAGTGAAAACGTGGCATTGGTCGACGCATGGCCGAGTATCCCCGTCGCGACGACGCTAAGCAATTCACTTATCAATCCCAACGATCTGGTCGTGAAGAAGCAGTTTAATAGCCGCTCGGGTAATCCCGATGCGCAGGCTGTGCTCAGTGGCATACGGCCGATGTCGAGCGTGGAGGTCAATCAACGCATGCAGGCCCAGGGGTTTCCGGCAATCGGTCCTGCGTTGGTCCAGGAGTTGGCTGAGTGTCTTAAGGAGGAAGGCCAGTTTTTTTACGATGTGCGCACACTATCTGCCGACCCGAGCATGAAATACACCGACGGTCACCAACATCCAGAATCCTTTGACAGGATGAGCAGCAATCAGTTGGCCGGAAAACTTGCGGTGGTTCGTGAGTACGAACAGAAGGTTCAGACTCACCCGGATCTGTATGGGCGGTTCAAGGGGATTTAGATATCTCTGAAAGCGGATGGGTAATGGGATTTATGCCGGTTGAAATGTGTCCGACTTAGGTAAGGAAGCGAGAAATGGATAGATTTTATCGTGTTGTCTGGTGTATTAGCCGTCATGGCTGGAAGATGGTAGCCTCGGAATTAGCATCTTCTGCTGGACAGTCATGCAATATTAAAAAGGTGGGGCTCTGGGTTGCAACGAGCACTACTATGGCGTTGAGCAGTGTCCAGCCTGTTTGGGCTAACACCATTACTCCAAACGGAAGCTGTGTCGGAGCAGTAGCACCTGCCGTGACGGTGGGTCGACTTACTACTGGCGTAAATACGGCCGGGCCTACCGATGGCAGTGGAACCTATTCGACAGTGGCAGGATGCAACGCTAACGGTAATGCGCTTAGCGCCGCCTCTGCATACGGTTCATTTGCCACGGTAAGCGGTGATGGCGGCTCGGCTTTTGGCTTCAATAGCAGTGTGGCGAAATGGGGTAGCGCCTTCGGCCTTGAGACCGTTGCAACGGGTATTGGCTCTACTGCCTTGGGCTTTGGTAGTAACGCGACAGCGCTGAACTCTGTTGCGATTGGCGGAGCAGGCGGTAATGGCACAACAGCCCTATCTGTCGCGAACTCCACAACAGCTTCAGGTACAGGCTCTATTGCAATCGGCAGCAATAATATAAAGGGAGCCCAGGCAACGGGTACCGACGCCATAGCGATCGGCGCTCAGAGCGGCGCCGGCGCCGCTTCTGCGACAGCGTTAGGTGTGCTGGCTAATGCCGCACAGAGTAATGCTGTCGCAATAGGTAGTCATACTTCGGCGTCGGGCGCCAGTAGCACAGCCATAGGCAATGGAGCGTCCGCGAGCCAACTGGGCACCATCGCAATAGGCAATGGTTCAACGGCTTCTGCTGCCAACGCCATCAGCATCGGTAGCGGGAATAACGTCAGCGGGGCAAACTCAGGAGCCATTGGCGACCCGACGACGATCACGGGTGCAGGCTCATACTCGCTGGGTAACAACAACATCATCAGTGCCAACAATGCATTTGCGCTAGGCAACAACATCAATGTTGCGGCAGGTCTGGACGGTGCTGTTGTGTTGGGCAATAACTCAACCGTTGCAGCTGCTAAAGCAACGCCCGATGCGACTATCAACGGCACCACCTACACCTTTGCAGGCGGCGCTCCTGTGGCAGGCGGCGTTCTGAGTGTTGGCAGCTCGGGCAACGAACGACAGATCAGCAACGTCGCGGCTGGCCAAGTCACAGGTACCAGCACCGATGCGGTCAATGGCAGCCAGTTGTTTGCCACCAACATCGCGGTAGAGGCTGTCGGCACCACGCTCAACAACATCGTCAACAACGGCGCGGGTATTAAGTATTTTCACGCCAATTCGAGCCTGGCAGACAGCGCCGCCAGCGGCCTTGACAGCGTCGCGGTAGGTCCGCAATCGTTAGCGGGCGGCGCCCAATCCCTGGCGGCTGGAGCTGGTGCGGCAGCAACAACCGATGGCAGCGTGGCACTGGGTAACCGGAGCAGCGTGCAAGTGGTGGGCGGTGTGGCACTGGGCCAAGATTCGGTGTCGGATCGGGCCATCGCCCCTGGCACTGGCCAGATTCCGGTGGGTAACGGCATCATTCGCTATGACACCTCCGACGCAACGCTTTTGGGTGCCGTGTCCGTCGGTAAAAGCGGTGAATACCGGCAAATCACCAACGTAGCAGACGCAACGGACGCTCATGATGCCGTGACCTTGCGCCAACTGAGCGGTGCTATTGGGTCCCTTAGTGCTACGGGTACCCGGTACTTTCACACCAACTCAGCCAATCCGCAAGATTCGCTGGCAGTAGGCCAGGAAGCTATAGCCGTAGGACCGGCGACTGTGGTCAATGGCGACAACGGCATTGGTATCGGCAACCAGGCCACCGTCGCTCAAGCCGCCCCTGGCGGCATTGCCATCGGTCGAAACACGCAGGTGCAGTTGGCCTCCGGCATCGCCATTGGTTCCGAAGCCCAGGCTCAGGGTGAACAGTCCCTGGCCCTCGGCGCGGGGGCGATGGCCAGCCACGCCATGAGCATTGCGCTGGGTTCCAGCTCGATCACCACCGTAGGCGCCCAGGACGCCTACGCCGCCTATGGCCTCACGGCTCCACAGACCTCGGTCGGAGAACTGGGGGTCGGTACCGCCCTCGGCAATCGCAAAGTTACCGGCGTAGCAGCGGGCTCTGCCGCCAACGATGCGGTCAACGTCGCGCAATTGACGGAAGTCGGTGACCAGGTGGCACAGAACACCACCAACATCACCAACCTTGGCGGACGCGTCACCACCATTGAAGGCAACATCAATAACATCACCAATGGCGGCGGCGTGAAATACTTCCACGCCAACTCCACCCAGGCCGATTCGGTGGCCAGCGGTGCCGATTCGATAGCCATTGGGCCTAATGCCCAATCATCAGGCGCCTCTTCGGTGGCCTCAGGCAACGCTTCCGTAGCTTCGGGTACAGGTTCAGTGGCGATGGGTAGCGGCGCCATTGCCAGCGCGGATGGTAGCGTGGCACTTGGCCAGAATGCCAGCGACAACGGACGCGGTGCACAGGCGCCCTATACCGGTAAATACTCTAATGCCAGCAACAACAACGTTGTGGGTACTGTTTCGGTGGGCAATGCCGCCACTGGTGAAACCCGCACGATCAGTAACGTCGCCGATGGTCAGGAGCCCACCGATGCAGTCAACGTGAGGCAACTCGATGGGGCAGTGGCGCAGTCCAAGCAGTACACGGATGACTCACTGCGCAATGTGAACAACTCCATCAGCAACATCGGCAGTGCCATCACCAATGTGGACAACAGGGTCACCCAGGTAGAGGACAATATATCCAAGGTCCAGAACGGTACCGATGGCATGTTCCAAGTGAACAATACCTCCGCTGCCGCCAAGCCGTCCGCAACCGGCGTCAATGCGGTAGCGGGCGGTGCCGGCTCGGTGGCATCCGGCAACAACAGCGCGGCAGTGGGCACCAATGCCAAGGCAACCGGTGAAAACTCGGTTGCCTTGGGTAACGGCGCTACTGCCAGTGGGAAAAACAGTACTGCGCTGGGAGCCAACTCGGTGGCCGATCGTGACAACAGTGTCTCAGTAGGCGCTACTGGTAATGAGCGGCAGATCACCAACGTGGCGGCTGCAACCCAAGGGACCGATGCGGTGAACTTAGACCAGCTCAACAAGAGCGTGTCCAACATCACCAACAACACCAATGCTTATACCGACCAGCGTTACTTCGAGCTCAAGCGCGATCTGAAAAAACAAGACGACATCTTGAGTGCGGGTATTGCCGGTGCGATGGCCATGGCGAGCTTGCCCCAGCCTTACTCGCCCGGTGCCAGCATGACATCAATCGCTGGGGCCAGCTATCGCGGGCAATCGGCGCTGTCGTTTGGCGTTTCGAGAATCTCCGACAATGGCCGTTGGGTCTCCAAACTGCAGGCCACGACCAACACGCGGAGGGATGCAGGGGTTGGTATCGGCGTGGGCTACCAGTGGTAGGTAGCCGGAGCGTTCGCATCATTGCAAACATTGTTTAAAGCTGACGGCCAGGCTGCCCCGTGCCAGCCTGGTTTTATACGTTCCCACACGAGACCCGTGTCATGTCATTACTGAAGATGCCCGGCTGGGTTTTGCCGCTGATCTTTCTGGTTGGTTGCGATGATTCGTCCCTCCATCGGGCTGAAAAAACCGCCTCACACAATGTGGCGTTGCCAGCACTGCCTATCATTCAGGGCGCAGTAATGGCCCTGGTACCGACCGTCGCAGGCCAGCGCAATGACCTGGTGATGCGCCAAGTCTGTGCACTGGCCCGTGGAGAAAGCTCGCAGGAACAGGTTAACCAGACACTGCATCAACAAGGTATCGAGCTCAACAACATCCCAGCACAAGGCCACCCGCTTTCATTGCTGGTGAATCCGGACCTACCTTCGAGAATGACCGCTTGTGCCGCCTATATAGCCACATCAGCCATGACCTTGCCGAAAACCAGCGAATTCATGGTCGAAGCGAAACCCGAAGCTGCCGGGATTACCAAACCCAAAACACTGGTTGTTGACCCAAAGAAACTCAATCTTTTTCTCAGTGTACAACTTGCTGTCGCCAGAGCTGACACAGACCTATTCGCACTCATTGCCAGTGAGCTGGAAAAGACTCCGGGACTTACACTTGATCAATACAACCTGCACGTAAAGAAACTATTTACTGCAATCGCCCCGGATTACTTGAGGCGCGTTAAGGAACTCTACGGCAGCGGTCAGGGTATCGAATTTATTTTGCTTGAATACTCCGATAGCAACTTCAAGTTCCGCAGTAACAACGGCTATCTTTTTGAGTATGGGTACGACGGGCTAAACCTGAGCTTCAATCGTACCTCTTGGTATGGGGGAGGTAAGCTGTTGGGCAAGACGTATTTTCTGGATGCCGCTTATTTTGAAACTGGCTTAATGTAATGAGTTGAGGTGGCGCTTGCGGCACGTCAGCACGAGGACGTGGCTACTCCTATTGATACACTGATAGGAGTAAGGGGAGGAGGGGGTGTTGGCAGAAAGTTTCCTCCAGTCGCACATCATTGGATACTAACATGGCTCGATTCGCCGTAGTTTTGGCTCAACACGTTGTCGATTTAGCAGCTAAATTTCAGATCAGTCTCCGGCGCCCAATCGAATTTCGCCGTAAAAATCCGAATATCTAATTTTAGCTCAACTAAATGACTATTTAGTTGAGCTAAACAAAAAAACAGAGTAGGAATAAATTTTCCTATGTTCCAGTCGACAAAGCGCCAGCAGATAGGAAAAGCTGTAGTCAGCACGACTACATCAACCAACACTCATGTTACTTAAATCATCTTCGATTACGGGGGAGGCCGCACGATAATACGCACGGAGTGGTAGATTATGCTCTTGGCGAACGCCATTTTCACTAAGCGACTCTCCCGAATACTTACCAATTCCAACAGCTCTGGCTTCCTCAGCGGCGGCGGGGGTACCTGGAGAATAACGATTTGTTTGACCTCCAGTAAACGTCCCCTTCATGATGCGATATCCGTGCACTATCTCATGCGCCAGAGAAACAAAAGCTAGCTCTTCATTTTCTACCAAACGAGGCCTGCCATCGTTAGCTATATCCGGATATTGAGCAGGGTTCCAGTCGATAATAGCTGAAGTCCCTTCACCTTTTAAAAAGCCTTTCTTATTCGCTAAAGCTACCGCCTTAGAATAGCTTCTGGGGTTTAAATCATCAACGGGGAGATTGTGAGCTTTAGCTTGTTTTGTAGTAAGTGCTGCCCGAACCGATGTATTAATCGTAGCATCGACTACATTAATTCGTAACGATCTACCATTTTTACTGAATCGCTTAATCTCATCAAGCAAGCAGGCTCCGTTGGGTTTGCTTGCTAGCCGTTGCAAGGCTGTTTCAGCTTTATTGATATGAGATTGGCTTATAGCTTCGATAGTAATATGAGGTGAGATTTGGCTTTGAATGCGCATTATATAAAGCCTTTGATTTAATTAAATTTACCTTCGCCTGCCATCTGGTTGAGCGAATGAATTCGCGGCATCGCTTTTGTATTTTTGTGGGAAATATGCGTAGAGCGTCTATATATTAAATCTGTGCAATAAGAAAACCTACCGAAAAAATTTGTAAAATTTCCTCCCAAAGAGAGTTGCAGCAGCTGTTTCCCCCAAACGACGATTTCGTTATCTTGGGCGAGCGCACTTACCACAATTGTAGGGTTATTATCTATATCTAGGTTTGCTTGTAAAAGTTCTAAAAGAAATTCTGCCGTATATTTTTCAGGAAGACCGATAGATGAGCTTAGCGCTATGTGTTCGTTAATTTGTTGGATATGGACGTCCACACCGCACCGCAAAGAAATTTTTACTTCCGTTTCGGATGCTATAAGCGGAGGTTCTCTTTTCAACGCTCGGAACAAATCGTGCACGGCTTGTTTATAATATTCATGATTAATCATGGATAATCTCTCAAATTTAGATGCGTGAGTGGTCGCTCCCGAAAATTAGTTCCATTTCCCTCAGTGTCGTTAGCGTTAGGGCTGCCCTCAGATCCGTGCATTTAAGTACGCATAATGTATATTATGTTAAATTAAGTGCTACGAGGGTAACTGCCTGCTGCTCACTTTCAGGGAGCTCGTCCAATCACTCCGACAGAAAGCATTCCTGTGGGAGTGTCGCCCTTGCCTGCTTGAATGGGTCGAATTAGCGGGATTAACGAGTGCAACGACTAACCATGAAATATTTAACGCTACCCAATAAAGGCGGTAGCGTTAGTGTGCAGCCAGAAGTTCGAAGGCGTCACCTTAATCGAACACGATCCGATGCCGCCTCGGAATTACGCGTTTGCCAGTTTGGCAGCGAATTTGGCAACGTACTCGCCCTGGTGACGAGCAATGTCCAGTTCACGAGCATCCGGTTGACGCGAGCCGTCACCACCAGCGATGGTCGAAGCACCATATGGGGTGCCGCCGCCAACCTGTGAAATATCGAACAATGCAGGTGTGCTGTAGCCCAGAGGAACGATGATCATGCCGTGGTGAGCCAAGGTGGTCCAAGTCGAGGCGATGGTCATTTCTTCGCCGCCACCGGTACCGGTCGAGGTGAACACACTGGCAACCTTGCCAACCAATGCGCCTTTTGCCCACAGTCCGCCGGTCTGATCCAGGAAGTTGCGCATCTGGCCCGACATATTTCCGAAGCGTGTTGGGGTACCGAAGATAATTGCATCGTAGTTACCCAGCTCGTCCGGGCTGGCAATCGCTGCCTGCTGGTCGATTTTGCCGTGGGCAGCTTTGAATGCTTCGGCATCCATGGTTTCCGGTACACGCTTGACGGTGACCTCTACGCCCGGCACCTTGCGGGCTCCCTCGGCGACCTGATGAGCCATGGTCTCAATATGACCGTACATGGAGTGATAAAGTACCAATAACTTTGCCATCTTTACTTCCTCTTTGTGTGGAGTTTGATTGTCACTGCCAACAACCTTGGCTAGTAAATCGCTGAGCCACCCCATGCTGGAACCTCTGTCGTTAAACGAAATTTGTTACCTGGTGTCGACGCAGATGCAGGAGCAACGTAGCTCGATCATGTCGGTTCTCCAGGTTGCCCAGAAGCCTTTAGCTATCATCCTTTCAAAAAAACAAAACTAAAAGCGTAAATTTTGCTGTAGATCAATCAGTTTTTTTGATAATTCGGTGACTCGTCAGCCATTCGTGTGTGCGGACGCTCTGGCGCTCTACGATGGTGAAGCAGCGTTTTCCCAGGGCGGCGTGGAGAATCGCTCAGCGAGGAAATTAACCAATGCCCTCACCTTAGGCAGCAAGTGTTTGCGAGTGGGGTAGACGGCATAGATCCCAAGTTGCACGGATTGGTATTCGGGCAGAATTTCTACGAGATCCCCTTTACGTATGTCTTGTGCCACCATGAAGCTTGGCTGCAACGAAATGCCCTCGCCTGCCAGCGTGATGCTGCGACACGTATCGCCGTTGTTGCAGCGAACGATTGATCGGGTGCGCACGCTTTCACGCCCTCCTACTCCATCGAAGAACCATTCGTTGCCGCTGGAAAAGTTCGTGTATGCGATCACGCCGTGTTCGGAAATATCTGCAATCGTTTTGATCGCAGGGTGCGTCGCCAAGTAGCTGGGGGCGGCACATAGGCACATTCGTGTGCTGGCAAGCTGTCGCCCCACCAGCGAGGAATTCTCCAGTCGAGCGATTCGGATAGCCAGGTCGAATCCTTCTTCCACGAGATCAACGATACGATCATTCAGGCTGATGTCGAGTTCGACCTTGGGGTGAGCCTTCATGAAGTCGGCCCATAAAGAGGAGAGATGCAGCACGCCAAAGCTCTGCGGCGCATTGATTCTTAGCACACCGCTGGGCTCGGGGCTTGCTGAGGAAACCGCCTCCTCAGCGGCATCCATCATGACCAAGACTTCCTTGGCGCGCTGGAAAAACTGCCGCCCCTCCTCTGTCATGGATAAACGCCGCGTTGTGCGGTGAAGCAGCCGTGCCCCAAGGCGCTCCTCCAGGCCGCTCACATACCGAGAAATGGCGGCCTTGGACATCCCAAGCGGCTCTGCGGCACCAATGAAGCTGCCCTTCTCGACAACAGTGCAGAAAACTTGCATCTCCAAAGCTCTGTCCAAACTGTCTCTCCTGGTGGAACAATTCATCCCATTTGAGCTTATTTATCCCATCTGATCAACCTATCAAAATGAACCTATTGAAGCGCCAAGCAACCTAAGCGATTGAGCTGGCTATGATATCGGTGGCCTGATTAACGCCCGTTATCTTGAGCCTGAATATCTCAGTGCGGATCCTGACCCCCCTGCTCCCGCTTGGCTGAGCAAGTCACTCATTTTGGAGATCATTCCATGAGCACACTCTACCCGCCGCTGTTTGTGTCTCACGGTGCTCCGATGTTCGCAATCGAGCCTGGTCTCGCCGGTAAACGGCTGACCGAGCTCAGCCGCGAACTGCCGAAGCCCGACGCCATCGTGGTCCTGTCTCCACACTGGATGACGCGCGATGAAGTCAGCGTGACCGCGAGCACCGCCCCGAAAACCATCCATGACTTTGGAGGGTTTCCCGACGCATTGTACGAGTTGCAATACCCTGCGCCCGGTGCCCCAGAGCTGGCTGAGCACATTGTCAACTTGCTGCAGGGAGCCGGCTGGAAGTCCCAGCTCGATCCTGTCAGAGGGCTGGATCATGGCGCCTGGGTGCCGCTTCTGTACCTGGCTCCCAACGCAGACATTCCGGTAGTTCAAGTGTCAATGCCTGCAACCTTGGACACCCGGGATGCTTGGAAACTCGGTCAAGCCCTAAAGCCCCTGCGACAGATGAATGTGTTCATCGTGGCTTCAGGCAGCCTCACTCACAACCTCTATGAGTTTCGCGGCAATTCCACGCATGGAGCTGACTATGTGAAGCGTTTCGCCGATTGGACTGCGCGAGCCCTGAAGAGCGGCAACACCGACCAGTTGTTGGACTACCGGCAGTACGCCCCCTCCGCCGAGCGGGCGCACCCGACGGACGAGCACTTCTTGCCGTTATTCATTGCTCTAGGGGCAGCAGGCGAACAGTACGATACCCAGGTACTCGAAGGGGGCATTACCTATGGGGTGCTGTCGATGGACAGCTACCTTTTTACCTCGCCTGGAAAAAACGTTTTGGAGCCCGTTCCAATGATCACAGGTAATGAATAGCATGGTGAATCAGTACCTCTTTTCCGATCCGGAGCGCGAGCCTGAATCGGGCATTATCTTCAGGAAGGCACGCTCTAGCTCTACCCCTAAGGCGCGGCTGTTGTTGCTCCATGGGGTTGGATCGAACGAGGCCAATCTGGCACCACTGGCTGCTGCGCTGCCGGACGATCTGGAGGTGTTACTCCTTCGCGGACCTCTGCAGCTCGGCCCACAGGGCTTTGCCTGGTATCAGGTAACCTTCACCAACGATGGCCCTTCGTTCAATCAGGAACAGGCTGAGGCGAGCCGCCAGTTGTTGGCGCGCTTTATCAAGGGACAACCCCAGCTGCCTACGGTCATCGCCGGTTTCAGCCAAGGTGCAATCATGAGTTCGAGCCTGGGCTTGACAGCGCCTGAGCTAGTGAAAGGCTTTGCGTTGCTCAGTGGCCGGATGTTGAGGGAAATCGGCCCTCTCATCGCGGAGCCGGAAAAACTTAAAGCTGTATCGGCATTCATCGCTCATGGTCATTCCGATACGGTGCTACCGGTTTCCTGGGCCAGCGAAGCAGATGCTTGGCTTGAGCGCATAGGTGTTGCCCATCAGACGCACTACTACGCTATGGGACACGAGATCATTGCCGAGGAGTTGGCTGATTTCTCGGCGTGGCTAACAAAAACTCTTTCTTTGTCCAACTGAATATCAGGAGTCTCCATCATGATCGATTCTCGCACTGCTCCATATGCAGCGCTCGTAATGCGCTTGGCCTTGGGCATCATGTTCCTTGCCCACGGCCTGACCAAGGTATTTGTTTTCACGCCTGCCGGCACTGCGGGGTTCTTCGAGTCCATAGGCTTTCCGGGCTTCCTCGCCTACCCGGTCATGGCATTCGAAGTCATCGGTGGTCTGCTGCTCGTTCTGGGGGTGTACTCCCGCTGGATTGCCGCTGTGGCCGTGGTCCAACTGTTCGTCGCATCCACCGTTCACTTCGGCAATGGCTGGAGCTTCACCAATGCCAACGGCGGTTGGGAATATCCCATCTACCTGTGTGTCAGTGCGTTGGTTGTCGCATTGCTGGGTGATGGCCCGTTCGCCTTGAAGTCCTCTACCCGCAGGGCGTGACCGGCAGCGGCGGGCGTCTCAAACAGGCCCTCGTCGCTCCTTTTAAAATCACTACTTGCCTGTCTTTTCGCCCGGTGGAACATTGACATCCTCTCCTGGCCGGGCCTTTTAAATCCTCCTCCGTCGCCGGACGTTCGGTTACCTCCCGACCGCCAGGCCCACAGGCCGCAACAGTGACAGCACCGGACAAGACCATTACAATTTGATTAACATCTAGCGACTCGAGTGATTGAATACTCCATGGAAAGCAAGACTGCGCGCCTCACCGTACTCATTGATCCCGTCAAGAAAAAGGCTTTCGAGGAACTCTGTGCCGCACAAGATCTGACGCCTTCACAGGTGGTTCGCCAATTGATTCGTGACTATCTGGATAGCCACGGCGCCAGCTATTCGACCAAGAGCAAGCATGCTGTCAGTACCAAGCGCCCCTAATGGTCCGTATCGCGAGTGCTGTTAGTCAATGTCGACGCCACCAGCCTCTGACCCGCTTCGCTGTGCCTCGTCATAGCTCCTTGACCACGGCTTTGTGACAGCCGAACTTGAGCCAATCCGCTTACCTATAGGGATGGCCGTCCTTCTACCAGGCCGACAGCGTTGGCCAGTGCGGTGTTGAAGTCGGCGTGGTAGTGCTCCGGGCCGATTTCACCCAATACACCTACCCTATCGAGCTTGTTGAGCACCTTCGTATTCGCCTCGCAGAGTTTCACCACGATATGTCGCTTGTGTAGCTGTTGAATGACCTCCTCCAGCGCCTGCAAGCCAGTGATGTCCATAAACGGCACACGTCCGAGACGGATAATCAGCAGGCGTGGGTCGGTATGGGTTTGGGCCAAGACACGCTCGAAGGTCTCAGCCGCGGCAAAGAACAATGGTCCTTCAATCGTATAAATCAATATTCCGGGCGGCAAATGAGCCTGGCCATTGGCCCTCAGTTGTTCCTCAAGGTCCTGCTCGACCACCTGTTGCACTTCCACGGATGAAGCCATACGCCGCATAAAGTGCAGCATCGCCAGAATGACGCCGATATTCACGGCGATCACCAAGTCACTGAACACGGTGAGGCTGAAAGTGATGAGCAGGATGGACACATCGGCGCGTGGGGCTCGCTGGACCATGCGCTTGAAGTGCTTGAGCTCGCTCATGTTGTAAGCGACCACGAAAAGTATGGCGGCCAGTGCACACAATGGGATGTTTGAGGCTAGAGGCGCCAGAAACAGAATAATTAATACCAAGGTGATCGCATGCGTAATGCCGGCCAGGGGGCTCGTGCCGCCGTTACGGATATTGGTTGCGGTGCGGGCAATGGCTCCGGTTGCCGCGAAGCCGCCAAACAACGGGGTGACCAGGTTAGCCACTCCCTGACCGATCAACTCCTGATTGGAATCATGCCGGGTGCCCGCCATGCCATCAGCCACCATCGCCGACAATAGCGATTCGATTGCTCCAAGCATCGCGATAGTGAACGCCGGACCCATCAAATCGATAATACGAGACAGGGTAATTTCAGGCAGGCTCAACGCGGGAAGACCTTGAGGGATGCCACCAAATGCACTACCAATTGTGGCGACGCCCTCAAAGCCAAAGAATGACTGTATGGCTGTGGCGACCGTCATGGCGATTAGCGGGCCCGGTATCCGTTTGAGTCCGGGAATCCTGGGCGCGCTGATGATCAGGAAAAGACTAAGCACAGCCAGCACAGTGGTGGCTAAATGAAGACTTGGCAGCGCCTGTAGCAGATGCCAAAGCCTTTCATGGAAATGCTCTCCACTGATTTTTGGTAAACCGAAAAAGTCTTTCCATTGTCCGACCCAGATAATCACACCGATGCCTGCGGTGAATCCGACAATCACCGGGTCGGGGATAAACTTGATAATGGCGCCGAGCCGGCTCATCCCCAGCAATAACAAGATGATTCCCGCCATCAGCGTGGCGAGTTGCAAACCGTCAACACCATGTTTAGCAGTGACTCCAGCCAGGATCACGATAAATGCACCTGTCGGCCCGGCAATCTGCAGGCGACTTCCGCCAAAGAGCGAAACCAGCAGTCCGCCGATGATCGCGGTGTAGAGGCCTTGCTCAGGCTTGACACCGGACGCGATGGCAAAAGCCATTGCCAGGGGGAGTGCCACGACCCCGACGATCACGCCAGACACGATATTGCGAAGCCAGTGTTCCCGCTTCAACAACCCCGCCTTCCATGCTTCACCTATCGCAATCATGTCTAGTGGGTCCGTGTGCTGGTTTTGTTAATCTATGCACATAGTATTAACATGAACTGATAATTGAAATGCCTCGCGCGACTGGAGGTGTTCATAGCAAACTCGGGATGATCGGTGAACTCGCGAACGCAATGTGGTGCCCCCTCACGACCGTCGAAGTCACCGGCATCCGGCGGCGTGTCCGCCATCACCAAGCAACGGATGCCGACCAGGCGTTTCGCCGCTACACTGCACGCCTTGACCGTGAAGCCTGATTAAAAAACATGTCCCTACCCAAGCATCACCTGGAATTGCTCAGCCCGGCCCGCGATGTTGCCATTGCCCGCGAGGCCATCCTGCATGGCGCCGATGCGGTATATATCGGTGGCCCGAGCTTCGGCGCCCGCCATAATGCCTGCAATGAAGTGAGCGATATCGCTCAGTTGGTGGAGTTCGCCCGGCGTTATCACGCACGGGTATTCACCACTATCAACACCATCCTGCACGACAACGAGCTGGAGCCGGCCCGCAAGCTGATCCATCAGCTTCACGATGCCGGCGTCGATGCGCTGATCGTCCAGGACCTGGGGGTGATGGAGCTGGATATTCCGCCGATCGAGCTGCATGCCAGTACCCAGACCGATATCCGCACCCTGGCTCGGGCCAAGTTCCTTGACCAGGCCGGTTTTTCCCAACTGGTATTGGCCCGCGAGCTGAACCTGCAGGAAATTCGCGCGATTGCCAGCGAGACCGACGCGGCCATTGAGTTCTTCATTCATGGCGCGTTGTGCGTGGCGTTTTCCGGCCAGTGCAATATCTCTCATGCGCAGAACGGTCGCAGCGCCAACCGTGGCGACTGCTCCCAGGCCTGTCGCCTGCCCTATACCCTGAAAGACGACCAGGGGCGCGTGGTGGCCTTTGAAAAACACCTGCTGTCGATGAAGGACAACAACCAGAGCGCCAACCTGCGCGCCCTGGTCGATGCCGGCGTGCGCTCATTCAAGATCGAGGGGCGCTACAAGGATATGGGTTATGTGAAGAACATCACCGCCTACTACCGCCAACGCCTCGATGAGATCCTCGAAGACCGCTCGGACCTGGCCCGCGCTTCCAGCGGGCGTACCGCGCACTTCTTCCTGCCGGATCCGGAAAAGACTTTTCATCGCGGCAGCACCGACTACTTCGTCAGCGACCGTAAGATCGATATCGGCGCCTTCGATACGCCGACCTTTACCGGCCTGCCGGTCGGCGTGGTGGAGAAAGCCTGCAAGCGCGACTTGCAGGTGGTGACCTTCGACCCGCTGTCTAACGGCGACGGTCTCAACGTGCTGATCAAGCGCGAAGTCGTGGGTTTTCGCGCCAACATCGCCGAACTCAGGTGCGAATTCGAGGAAGACGGCGAGAAACGCTATCGCTACCGCGTCGAGCCCAATGAAATGCCGGAGGGCCTGCATCGCCTGCGGCCGAACCACCCGTTGAGCCGTAACCTCGACCACAACTGGCAGCAGGCTTTGCTCAAGACTTCCGCCGAACGCCGGGTCGGTGTTGCCTGGGTTGCCCGTTTGCGCGAGGAACGTCTGGAACTGACAGCCATCAGCGAGGAAGGTATCAGCGCCAGCGTTGCCCTTAACGGCCCGTTCGGTGTCGCCAACAAACCGGAGCAGGCTCTGGAACAGCTGCGCGATCTGCTCGGCCAACTGGGCACTACCCAATACCACGCCAGCGCCGTGGAACTGGATGCGCCGCAGGCGTTCTTCATCCCTAATTCGCAGCTCAAGACCTTGCGCCGCGAAGTGATCGAAGCGCTGACCAGCGCCCGTATCGCCGCTCACCCACGTGGTGGGCGCAAGGCCGAGACCAACCCGCCACCGGTGTACCCGGAGTCGCACCTGTCATTCCTGGCCAACGTCTATAACCAGAAGGCTCGCGACTTTTATCACCGTCACGGGGTCAAGCTGATCGATGCGGCCTTCGAAGCCCATGAGGAAACCGGCGAAGTGCCAGTGATGATCACCAAGCACTGCCTGCGTTTCTCCTTCAACTTGTGTCCCAAGCAGGCCAAGGGTGTCACCGGTGTGCGCACCAAGGTGGCACCGATGCAGTTGATCCACGGCGACGAAGTGCTGACGCTGAAGTTCGACTGCAAGCCTTGCGAAATGCACGTGATCGGTAAGATCAAGGGTCATATCCTCGACCTGCCGCAGCCAGGCAGCGCGGTGGTCGGTCATATCAGTCCGGCCGATTTGCTCAAGACCATCGCTCGCGCACCGCACTGAGGGTCATCCTGTTCAGGAGCAGGCATGTTTTCAAGGATTGCCAATGGCTGGCTTGCAACCTACGGATATTCATCCGTGCAAGGTTTTCGCCGCTGACAGCAATCCTTGAAATTTCCCGTAACGCTCCTGGAGCGCGGTTCGAAGCCCAGGGTCCGGAAGGTAGCGTGCCTTGACCGGCATGCCGGCCTGCAACAGATCGGTGCCCTGCCCCATGGCCAGGAAGCCTAGCTTGGCGGCACCGATGCCGGCGCTCAGTTCGCTGCCCTGCAGGGTGACTATTTCCCGTTCGAGGATATTGGCCAGCAGTTGCGCCCAGTACTCGCTGCGAGCCCCACCTCCCACCAGCGCGCAACGTTGCACAGTCGCACCGGCCGAGCATACAGCATTCATTGCATCCAGCAGGCCAAAGCCAACACCTTCCAGTACCGCGTAGCCGAGCATCGCCGGCCCGCTGTCGTGCCCCAGGCCCATGAAGCCGCCACGCAACAACGGGTCGTTATGCGGCGTGCGCTCGCCGGCCAGGTACGGCAGGAACAAGGGGGTGGAAAGCCCCACCGCCTGACTGACCGGCAACGTCAGCTGGATCTGCCGCAACAGCGTCGCCTCATCGGCAAAACCCAGCAGACGTGTCACCCAGCGCAGGCAACTGGCTCCGGCCAGCATTGCGCCCATGGTGTACCAGCGCTGCGGCAACGCATGGCAAAAACTGTGAACCGCGCAGGTTGGATTACCCGCCGCATGGTCGGTGATCGCGACAATAGCAGCGCTGGTGCCGAGGGTGACGAAGGCGTCGCCCGCCTCGACCGCACCAATGCCGACCGCCGACACCGGGTTGTCCCCGCCCCCTCCAGCGATCACCAGCCCGGCGGCCAGGCCAATCTGCCGCGCCGCTGACGGACTCAATTGTGCGCAGGCCGCCGGTCCCTCCACCAGTCGCGGCATCTGCCGTGGTTCAAGTCCGGTGGCGCGGACCATCGGTTCGTACCAGTCGCGTCGAGCCACCTCCAGCCATAAGGTGCCGGCGGCATCCGAGACATCGCTAATACGTTCGCCACTCAGACACAGGCGCAGGTAGTCCTTGGGCGACAGCACACAATCAATCGCCCGGAACACCTGTGGCTCATGCTGTTGCAGCCAGAGCAGTTTCGGTGCCGTCAGCCCGGCCATCGGCAGGCTACCGGTGACTTCGGCAAAATCCCCATGGTCTTGGCCCAGACGTTCGGCCTGGGCCATCGCCCGCGAGTCGTCCCAGAGGATCGCCGGGTATAGCACGCGGTTGTCGTCGCCCAGCAGCACCGCGCCATGCATCTGCCCTGTCAGGCCGATACAGCGGACTCGTCCGTAAGCGTCGGGTTGCACCTGGCGTAGCTGCGCCAGGGCCGCCAAACAGGCCTGCCACCAGTCTTGCGGGTCCTGCTCGGACCAGCCGCCCTGGCGGCGCGACACCGTCAGGTGCGCAGCGGCATGGCCCAGCACGGCGCCCTCTTCATCCAGCAGGATGGCCTTGAGCTCAGAGGTGCCAAGGTCGATGCCCAGGGAAACGGGATTGTTCATCTACAGGCACTTCCATCCGGCAGGCTGCTCATGGACAGCCACATAAGTTGCCAATCCGCAACGTCGGAGCCGGCTGTATGCGCTGTCTGTGCGCTTCGAGCGATTCAATGCCCGCTCGACCAGCCGGTATAGGCACCGACATTGTCCCGGGTGATCAGCTTCGGCGTCAGTTGAGTCACTTCCTCAACCGGTGGCTTATCGTTGAGCAGGTCATTGCCGATATTCACCGCGGTGCGCGCCATGGACCAGGGATCCTGGCTAGCCGAGGCTTGGATCGAGGTTTCGGTTTTCAGCGCGTTCTCGATATCCGGCGCGCCGTCCACCGAGGTAATGACGATGCCGCCACGCTTCAACTGCCTGGCGGCCAGATCGCTGCCAATGGCCTGCGGATCGTTGATGGCGAACAGGCCGTCGATTTTCGGGAAGCGCGTCAGGTAACCCTGCATAGCGTTCAGGCCGCCTTCGCGGGAGCCCTTGCCATCCTGGTCAGCGGACAGCAGCTTGATCCCCGGCGCGGCCTCCAGCGCGGATTTGCAACCACTGACCCGGTCGGTGACCGCCGTCACTTGCGGACCGTTCTGGATGATCACATTGCCCTGGCCGGCCAGCTTGTCGACGATGAACTGACAAGCCAGCTTGCCGGCTTCGACGTTGTCGGTCTGCACAGTGGCATTCGCACCTTTGGCGCTGACGTCCACGGCCACCACGACGATCCCTGCCTTGCGGGCTTTCTTGATGGCCGACTCGATGGCCGCTGGATCGACCGCGTTCAACAAGATCAGATCGACGCCGGCGGAGATGAAGTTGTCGATCTGGGTGAATTGCTTGCTCAGGTCATAGTCGGCGGACATTGAGGTGACCTTTGCATTCGGGTTTAATTCCTGCGCCCGGGCCTTGGCACCGTCGGCCAGGGTGACGAAATACGGGTTGCCGAGCGAGCCGAGGCTGATGCCCATAGATTTCAGCTCACGGGCCTCGACAGCCTGAGATAGCAACACGGCCAGGCTCAAGGACAGGACAGCGGGAAACAGGTGTTTGCAGTTCATGATTGCGCTCTTGTGATTATTGTTGAAGCGTCTGTACATCGGCATTCGGCTGTTGTCGTGGGTCGCGGCGCGGCGATCAGGTACGGGCTCCGGACTGGCGGTAACGGTCCAGCGCTACCGCGCCGATGATGACGATGCCCTTGATGATGTATTGCCAGATATCGGACACCCCCAGCAGCACCAGGCCGTTGGTCAGTACTGCGATGATCAGCGCGCCGATCAGCGTGCCGCCGATGCTGCCAACGCCACCGGTAAAGCTGGTGCCGCCGAGGATCACCGCGGCAATCGCATCGAGTTCGTAGGACTGCCCGAGTTGCAGGCCGTTGGCAGCGAACAGCCGCGAGGCGCTCATCACCGCGCCCAGTCCCGCCAGGGCGCCGGAGAGCGCATAGACGAACAGCAGCACCTTCCACACCTTGATCCCGGACAGCCGCGCCGCTTCAGGGTTACCGCCCACGGCATAGATCTGCACGCCGATCACGGTCCGGCGCAGGATGAACCAGGACAACCCAACCACACACACCGCAATCACCACCAGCCAGGGTACGCCGAGGATTGCATCGTTGCCGATAAAGGCAAACGGTAAGTCGGGGTTGAACACGGTTTTGTCGTCGGCCAACAACCGGGCCAAGCCACGGATGGCGGTCAAGGCACCGAGGGTGACAATAAACGGCGGCATGCGCATGAAGGCGATCAACCCGCCGTTGACCAGGCCCAGCAACAGGCCGCAGCCGACCCCGGCCAGGATGCCGAACATGCCAAACTGCGGCAACAACGAGGTCAGCAACGCCACCACTGCCGAAGCGGCGAGAATCGAACCCACCGACAGATCGATGCCGGCGGTAAGGATGACGAAGGTCATGCCAGCAGCCAGTACCACATTGACCGAGGCCTGTTGGGTGATGATCGACAGGTTCTGCACCGTCATGAAGTTTTCGCTGACCGAAGCGAAGCCCACCAACAGCAGGATCAGTATCGGTAACATGCCCACCGTGCGCATCAGCTCACGCAGGCGTTGGCGTTTGCCGATCGCCGACGCCGGATTGCCTAGGGTCAGCGCCATAGTGTTCGTCTCCATGGGTTGCGGTTGAAGGGTTGGCCGTTGTGGACGCTTGGCGTCAGCCATGGGCAGTCACCTGCTCACCACCGGTGGCGAGTTCGATAATGACCTCCTGGGATATTTCCCGTCCGGACATGCCGCCCAGTTCAGCTACCAGTCGGCCTTCACGCATGATCATCACGCGGTCGCAGGTGCCGATAATTTCCGGTAGTTCGCTGGAGATCAACACAATGCCCACGCCGGACTTGGCCAATTGGTTAATGATCCGGTAGATCTCCGATTTTGCCCCGATATCCACGCCACGGGTGGGCTCGTCGAGGATCAGCACATGGGGCTTGACCTCAAGCAGACGCGCCAGCAGCACCTTCTGTTGGTTGCCGCCGGACAAGGCACCGACACTGACCTTGCCCGAGGCGACCCGGATCGACAGCGATTTGATCGCGGCAAGCGCGCGCCGTGCCGCACGGGGACGGTCGAGCACGCCACCGACATGGGCATCGCCGACACAGGCGCAGACATTGATGTTGTCGCTCACACTCATATCGAGGAACAGGCCTTGGGCCTTGCGGTCCTCGGTGAGGTAAATCAGCCCCGCACGGATCGCATCCGTCGGGTGACGCAACGGCACGACCGCCCGCCCGGCGACTTCCAGGCTGCCGCAAAGGCGCGGATCGGCAGCAAAAATCAGCCGGGCCAGCTCAGTGCGACCGGCGCCGACCAGTCCGGCAATACCCAGCACTTCGCCGGCATGCAGGTCAAAGCTGCACGGCTGCACGCGCTTGCCGTCCGCCATGTCGCGCACCCGCATGACCACCTCTCCAGGGGAGTAAGCCGCCTGCTCCTTTTTGTAGAAACCGGACAGATCACGGCCGACCATCATCTTCAACAGGCTTTGCGCCGACAGTCCGTCGCGTTCCAGCATACCCACGTACTCGCCGTCACGGAGCACCGAGACCCGGTCAGACAGTTCGTAGATTTCGGCCATGCGATGGCTGATATAGATGATCGCCAGACCCTGTTCGCGTAGTTGCTTGATCAGCGCGAACAGGCGGTCGGTCTCGCGGGACGACAACGGCGTGGTCGGCTCATCCATCACCAGAATCCTGGCGTCGGCATGCAGCGCCCGGGCGATTTCCACCAACTGGCGTTCGGCGATGGACAAGGTGCTGACCAGGGTAGCGGCCTTGAACTCGGCGCCCAGGCGCGCCAGCACCGGGTGGCAACCGGCTTGCATCGACTTGCGATCGGCGGTCCAACCACGACGCAGCTCGCGTCCGAGATAGATATTCTCGGCCACGCTCAGGTTCGGGCACAGGCTCAATTCCTGGTAGATCACGGCGATGCCATGGGCCTTGGCTGTACGCGGATCGAAGCTGGCAATGGTTTGGCCACCCACGCGGATTTCACCGCCGGCATCGGCCTGATAAGCACCGGAGAGGATCTTCATCAGCGTCGATTTGCCGGCACCGTTCTCCCCCATCAGCGCATGGACTTCCCCGGCATAGACCTTGAGGTCGACGCTTTTCAATACGCGCAGGCCATTGAAGGTCTTGGAGATACCGTGCATTTCGAGAAGAGGAGCAGAGGCTGATGCGGGAGTCATGAACAGGCTCTCGCGACTGCGGCCAGCGCCATCGGCCGAGCGGGACAGCAAAAAAGGCGGAGGACCTGACCCAGTAAGAAATCCATGTTTACACCCGGTTTTTTATTTTTATCCCTGAGCCATGCCGGGAAAATGCCTGGGCCGACTTGATTGAAGTAAAATGTAATCAGATAAAATTGTTTACGCAAGCGTTTGCGCGAAGGTTTTCATCGCCGATGAAACGTTTCACCTTGGTGTTTTTTGCCGACTTCGCTCTGGAAGTTAAACACCAATCGTGACGTTCCGCGTCACAGACGCGGAACAGTCGGACAGTAGATGGCCTACTGCATATCACCATGATCGTGCATGGGCATTTCGTTGAGTGCCCGTGCCGTGGCCTTGACCTCGACCGACTCCTTCACACCCTTGGCATTTTCCACCACCAGGGTCAGTGGCACGCTATCGCCTTCCTTCACCTGTCCGATCAGGTCAATCAGCATCACGTGATAACTCTCGGGGGCGATGCTGACGACGTTGCCGGCCGGCAGGACGACAAACGGCACAGGCTGCATGCTCATGATGTCGTTTTCCATCTTCGATTCATGGATCTGCACAGTCTTGGCCACCGGTGAACTGGCCTCAAGCAGCTTGCCGCCCTCAGTCGAGGTAATACGCATGAACGCACCGGTAGACGGCTGGCCCGGCACCGTGGCGCGGACCCACGCATCCTCCACTAATGTCTCGGCCGAAACTTGCAGGCTCAGCATGAAAAAAAATGGAAAAGCAATATATTTCAAAGAGTTCATTTAAATATCTCGAGTAATTTTAGAGCAGATCAGCAGACTGACATGACGGTGAGCAAATCCTCTGCGCATTGCTGGGCCGACAGCGACGGTGACAGCCCCAGGCGCAGCTGGCCACGGGAGTCGTAGACAAAGCTGGTGCCGGTATGGGACAGCGTGTAGGTGGAGCCAGCGGGGATCTTTTCATAGAACACCTTGAACTCCTTGGCCGTTTGTGCGGTTTCCTCCAGGGTGCCATACAGGGCGACGAAGCTTGGGTCGAAAGCCTTGACGTAGGCGTCGAGCACCTGCGGCGTGTCGCGCTCCGGGTCGAGAGTGATAAAGACCACCTGCAAACGGTCGCCATCGGGACCCATCAGCTTCTTGGCGCGAGCGGCTCGGGCCAGCGTTGTCGGGCACACGGCCGGACATTGGGTGAAGCCGAAGAAGATCATCGGCATCATTCCGCCGAAGCTGCCGAGCAGAGTGACATTACCCTGGGTGTCTTTGAGTTTGAACTTGCGCCCAAGGATCTCGTTGCTCAGGTCCTTGCCGTACTTGTACGACAGTTTGGAAGAGCTGTCGCAACCGGCCAGCAATCCAAGACTCAGGAGCCCGAGGCCGGCAACGACCTGGCGGCGAGTCAGTAATTCATTCATGTAGAGGGTCCTCTAGGTAGCCTTTGTGCAACGCAGGCTGTCGTGCCCCATGGCTCCAACAAGGAGCCTTCGAGGTCGGAGCCGACAACGATTGGCAACGATGATCAGGCGCGCGACGGCGGTGCCCGTGACCGGGAGCCGGGAAAGATGGGCGCGGCAATCCGTTGTGGGCCGGAGGTCGAGGTTGGCCGGCTAATCGGCCAGATGCCCAAGTAACCCAGGGCGGCATTAGAGTCGGCCAGCGCCGGATGCTGGAATAGCAGCGAGCAGTAGCCGCACTTTTCCCAGTGCCGGATGCGCTGGGAATCCGGATCGGTACCGTGTTCGGATGTCAGGTCGGCGCCGGCAATATAGCCGCCTGGTACAGCGCCGCAGATATCGTCCGGATCCACCGGCGTGCCATGGACCTCGCCGCTCGCCTGTCCGATCAACGGCCCGGCGAACACCAGCAGCATGGCGAACAGGCTCAGACAGGCTGCCGAGTGGCGCCTGAAGGTTCGAAGGGAAAGAAAGGAAATCATGGCAGGCAATTTACCACTGTCGCCCTGTTTGCGTCGGTTGGTGCGACAAAATGGCACAGCAAAGCGAGTAGCGACCGTGTCCGCCCTAACACGCTGACAGGCCCAGGTGATGCTCATGGCGGTCGGCGCCCGATAAGCGGGCAACGCCAGCGGCAATCAGCAACTACGCTCTACTACGGAACACCTCCCTCTTTTCAGGAGTCTAGAATCATGCGTAATGCGGTGCTGGTTCTTTGCGTTGCTCTCTTGCTCCCCGTCAGCTATGCCCAGGCCGACGTCGATGCAGGCGATGTGGCGACCTCAGCCGGGGTTTCCGCCTCGCTGTATTCCACCTTCAAGAAGGACAAGAAGCTGGTGGCGCCTTCCCACGATGATGCCTCCAGCTTTATCGCCAGCGGTGGCGCGATTCGTGGTGCCTACCTGGAAGCGGCTCTAAAGCAGATCCGCCAGGAACATCCGGGACTGGTCGCCAGTGATCAGGATTTGGCCGAAGCGATTCTGCTGCAACCTTGAATCGATGTTAGCGGGCACCGGGCTCATCTCGTGGCCCTCTTAGTGGTTGAGCCGCTCGATCACGTGTCGTTAACGGGTTGCGCTCACAGGTTTGAATGAGACCTGGCTCACAAACCGGAGATATTGTTTCTCACGGCTTCAGGCGGCTTGACCACACTTTTCGGCTGTCGAGGTACAGTGAGTAGTCGGCTTTCCGAACACCCCGCATTTATTTGATTCGGACTCCCGAACAAAAAAAAATTCAACAATTCATTGCCGTGTAATTATTACTTTAAATTTCATATTGTTACTTTTCAGATACAACTTTTCACGCAATGGCACACAACCTGCTTGCTTCCACCCCAAACAAAAAACGCCTTTGCAAGCCCTTGGCCGACGGCTTCAGTGGAACCGGAAAAGCCGATTGATTGTGAGGTACGAAGATGTTGATCATGGTTTTTGATGGTCCAACATCTCACGGCGATCCTGTTGTCTCTGCCTTGGCATTGCGCGAGCAACGTTCGAAAACTGGCCTCGACGAACTGGATCCGCCCATGGAGGGTAAGACGATGAGCACGCTGATTCCGGTAACACGCCACTTTTCCGTTTTCTTGTTGCAGCCTCCGGCCTCCTGCAGGCTTCAGGTTTCGCCAGCCAACCTACCGCGCGCTGCCCGCAGCAACGCCTCGCCGTCGTCGGGCCGTCCCCCGTCGAGCTGACCGATCCACCTCAACTGCCCATACGCTCGCGTAGCATGAATACATTCATCTAAATAAAGCCTGCTGCGCTGGCTCTGGGCCGTGCCCTGCGCCCTGTACACCATGCAACGTACCCATAAAAAAGCAAGCGCCTGATTGCCGAAAAACTCAATAAACGGTGCCCACATGAAGTTGAGCAACAGCCCTATCAATATGGACGTCCCCCTCCTCAGCCACATGCAGCAGCAAGGAGCGATCTGTTTCGGTCCCTTCATCTTGCTGGCACGACAGCATCTGCTGTTGAAAGACGGCGAGCCGGTCACTCTAGGCAGCCGGGCCTTGGCTTTGCTGATTGCCATGGTCGAACGGGCTGGAGAGTTGCTGGAGAAAACCGAACTGATTGCCTTTGCCTGGCCAAAGATGGTGGTCGAGGAATGCAACCTGCGGGCCCAGATCGTCGCCCTGCGGCGGGCGCTCAGTGATGACGGCCATTTCGCTTACATCGCCACTGTGCCGGGTCGTGGCTACCGGTTTATCGCACCTGTCACCCAGTACGACAGCGTAGGCGACAATACAGCGGTTGTGGAGGTGAAATCGCCGGTGAAATCCGAACTACCCGCACTGATGACGCCGATTATCGGCCGTGAAGAGGTGATTCGCGAGCTCTGCGAACAGGTGATCAGCCGCCGTTTCGTGACTTTGACCGGCCCTGGTGGCATCGGCAAAACCACCGTGGCTCTGGCGGTGGCTAATGCCCTGGCCGATGAATTTCCTCAGGGCAGTTGCTTTATCGATCTGGCGCCTGTCACCGCGCCGCATCTGATTCCCGGCATGCTGGCCTCGGCCCTGCGCCTCAACGCCATGGTCGACGACCCATTGCGCGGCGTGATCAGTGCGCTGAGCAGCAGCCGTCTGCTGCTGGTCTTCGATAACTGTGAGCCGGTGCTGGAGAGCGTTGCCGGGCTGATCGAACAACTGTTGCGCCAAGCACCTCAATGCTGCGTGTTGACCTCGAGTCGCGAGCCTTTGCGGGCTGCCGGAGAATCGGTGCAAGTTCTCGATTCCCTGCCCACGCCGATGGCGGACAGCGACTTGAACGCCGCGCAGGCCCTGGCTTATCCGGCAATTCAATTGTTTGTCGAGCGAGTCCAGGCCCATGATCCCAGCTTCACCCTCGGCGAGGCCGATGTCGCGGCGGTGTGCGCCATCTGCCGCAAACTGGACAGCAGCCCGCTGGCGATTGAAATCGCCGCCGCACGGGTGCGAACCTTCGGCATTCCCAACCTGGTGAATCTGCTTGACGGCAGTTTCCGCTTGCTGATGACCGGTCGCCGCACTGCCATGCCCCGCCACCGCAGCCTCGCGGCCGCGCTGGACTGGACCTATTCGATTCTCAGCCCAGCCGAACAAGGCATGTTGCGGCAACTGGCGGTGTTTACCGGTCCCTTCACCCTCGCCGCGGTCCGTGCGGTGATCCACCACCAGGAGCCGCAGGATCACAATGCCCTGTCGTTGCTGGAAAGCTTGATGGAAAAATCCCTACTCAGCGCCCGCGAAGACGAAGCCGTCAAACGTTACCGCTTGCTGGAAACCACCCGGGTCTATGCACTGGAGAAACTGGCCGAGCACGACGAGGCGGGGCTGGCGCATGAGCGCCATGCACTCTTTACCCGGCAATTACTCGCGGAAGCCGGACAGAAGCTCAACAGCCTTTCACCCGCAGCCTGGATTGCCCTTTACGGCCCGGAAATCAACGCGGTGCGCAGTGCCCTCGACTGGACCTACGGCGCCGCGGAGCATCTGTTGGCGGTGGAAATCACCCTGGTGGCGGTGCCCTTGTGGCTGCACCTGGGCCTGCTCAACGAATGCCGGAGCCAGGTCGAGCGCGGTCTGGAGGAAAACCGCGATCTCGATCATCCGGCGACTCGTCGGCGCATGCAACTGATGACCGCGCTGGCCACTGTGCTGATGCTCACCTACGGTGCCGGCGAGCCGGTGCGCGGGGCCTGGCGGCAAGTGCGCGAGGATGCTCAGATCCTTGGGGATACCGAACACAAACTCAAGGCGCTATGGGGACTGTGGTCCGATCGCTGCGCCGCCAATCAGTATCGCGAAGCACTGGAGCTGGCGGAGCGTTACATCCTGCTGGCCGAACAGGAACGGATCGACGACTCCCCCTTGCTGGGTAAGCGCATGCTCGCCACGACGCTGTTCTACATGGCCGACCTGGCCGGCGCACGGCAGAATATCGACGAGGCGATCAATACGCCCTGTGTCTCGCACTCGGACGTCATCGAGGCGCATTTCGACCAACGCATCGCTGCTTACTGCCTGAAGGCCAACATCTCGCTGCTCGAAGGTCGGGTCGATGAAACGATGTTCACCTTCGACAGCAATGTGGAAAAGGCTCTGAAGCTCAATCATCCGGCAACGCTCTGGTACACCCTCTGCATGAGCACCTTACCGATCGCGCTACTGACCGACAACCTGCCAAGCGCCGCCTGCTACCTGAGCCTGCTACAGGACAGCACGACCCAGCACGACCTGCATATCTGGCGACTGTTCGGCGACTGTTTCGAAAGTATTCTGTTGATCCGCCAGAATCAGCAAGAACGCGGTGTACGCCAGCTCGGTGAAGCACTTCGGCTGCTGCGCCTGCAAGCGGACGGCCCGTTGTTCAGTTTTTTCCAGGGTGAATACGCCCTCGGCCTATCGGCCATCGGTCTGGGCGATGTCGGGCTCGAAGTGCTGGAGCACACCTTGCAATTGACCCTGAGCCGCCACGAGCGTTGGTACCTGCCGGAACTGCTGCGGCTCAAGGCCCGGCTGCACTTGGCACAAGGCGCCGCCACCGCCAGCGAGCTGGCTCATTCGCTGCTGTACCAGGCACGAGCCGAAGCGACCTACCAAGGCGCGAGGTTCTGGATCGGACGAATCAACAACGACCTGGCGCGGCTTGAGGAGCTGCGTCGGCGCCGGCCAATGACTGAAGCGACAGGGTCAATCGTGCCCACGTTGCGCGTCACTCGTGTCCGGTAAAAACCGAAGGGAAGCGGCTCCTCGCATGACCTTGGCGATGAGAGCCACCAGAGTGATGTCGCGAGCCGCTTCGCTGACCCGTCGCATCAGATCAACTGCGCATTTACCAACAACAACGCGACCGCCTGGAAAGTGTTCTCTGGAATCGGCTCGCCGACCACCGAACGTTTGGCAATTGCCCCGGCCAGTTCCGCATCCACGGCTTGGGGAATGTTCAAGGCTGTCGCTTCTTCGAGCATCTGCGCCGCCTCTTGCGCCGCCGCTCGCGCCACCACCACCGGCACAGGCATCTCGCCACGGACATAACGGACGCCCACCAGCCAGCCATCGCCGGTGCCAATCATCAACGATGCCTGCCCCAATCCCAGCTTGCTGGCCATGGCCTGCATTTCCTGGCGCTGGCGCCGACGCTCGCCCTTAATCAGCGGATCGCCGTCGACGTCCTTGCGCTCGCGCTTACTTTCGCTCTTGGTCATCTTCATGTCGCGCCCGAACAGCCAGCGCTGCATCATCACGTCCACCGCGCCCATCACCAGGTAGGCGGCAACCACGGTGAACACCAGCGGCTTGAGCATCAGGTAGAACGTCGCCTCGATACAGCCGGCGCCGCAGCGCGAGGAATCCATCAGCGCTTGCAGGGCATGCCGCCCGACCACGTAGAACGCCAGTCCGAGCAGGCCGACCTTGATCAGTGCCTTGAGAAACTCCACCAGGTTACGCACCGCGAAGACCCGCTTGAAGCCCTCCGCTGGGTTGATACGTTTGAACTCGGGCTTGAGCGGCTCCACCGAGAAGATAAAACCGCGCATGGTCACGACGTTGGTCAGCACCACCGCCCCGACTGTTACCGCGACCAATGGCAGAGTCACCGACAGCCAGAGCTGTTGTGCGGTATCGAGCAAACGCGGCCAGACAGTATTGAACGGCTCAATGTAAACCTGGGTGGTCAGGTCGATCAACGCGCTGACCTGGCCCTGGACCCGAGCAATGGTGACCGAGATATACAGCGAGGCACACAGAATCACCATTGCCGAAACCAGGTCCTGGCTCTTGGCGACTTGGCCCTTCTTGCGCGCATCCTGGAGTTTCTTGTCCGAGGCCGGTTGCGACTTCTCCTCGCTGGTCTCGCTCATGGCGTCACTCCGCTCAAGGTTTTGAGCACTTCGAAGGCACCACGAAATTCGGCCAACTGATCGAGCATCAGCGGGATCAGGAAGCTGATATAGATGACCATCAGCACCGAGAACACCAGGTTCTTCACCGACAATGCCAGATCGAATATATGCAGGTTCGGCGCCATCCGTGAAAGAAATGCCAGCATCATATCGGCCACCAGCAGGGAAATCACCAGCGGCGAGATCATCATCACACCGATCCGCATCACCTGGTCGAGAATTGACAGCACCGCCATCAGCGCCTGACTGGCGAACAACGGTGTAAAGGCAGTCACCGACCATAGCTGGTAGCTGTGATAATAACCGTCGACCATCAAGATAAACCCGCCGGACATGAAGAACAGAGTGATCATCATCACTGTCAGCAAGGTGGCCATCACGCTGGCTTCGCCCACCGAAAGCGGGTCCACCAACTGGGCCATGGTCGAACCCCGCTGCAAGTCGATCAGCTCGCCAGCGACCTCGGCGGCCCAGAACGGAATGCCGAACAGCAGGCCGATGGTCAATCCGATCAGCAGTTCCTTGAGCATCAGCCCGACGAGGAACAGGCTGCCGTGCTCGCCCATGGAGGTCAGGGCTTCGAACACCGGCAGGAACATCGGGATCGAGATCGCCACGGCGACACAGCCGCGGATCATGCCGGTCAGGCCCAGGCGATTGAACGCCGGGGTGATCAGCACCAGACCGGTGGCTCGGCAGACCGCCAGGGCCGCCGAAGTGATGACGGGGTAAGCGACTTCGACAAAGGCACTGGCGAGGTTGGCTTCCATACCGCTCACCGGGTCCAGAGCGGGAAGTTGTCCAGCACCTGGTTGCCCAGTTCCATCACCTGCCCGGCCAACAACGGCCCGACAAACACAATCACCAGCAACACCGCCACCAGCTTGACTACCTGGGGCAAGGTCTGGTCCTGAATCTGGGTCAAGGCCTGAAACAGCCCGACACTCAGGCCGATGATAATTGCCACTCCGAGTGCTGGCGCCGACAGCAGCAACACCGTCATCAGTGCCTGTTTCATCAGCCCGAGAAATACGTCCTGGCCCATGGGTCAACTCCCGTAACTGAGGATCAGGCCGTGCATCAGACGTGACCAACCACTCAATGCGACGAACAGGAAAATTTTCAACGGAATCGAGATCAGCGTCGGCGAAACCATCGACATCCCCATGGCCATCAACACATTGGCCACCAACAGGTCCACCACCAGAAACGGGATGTACAGCAGGAAGCCGATTTCGAAGGCACGGGTCAGCTCCGAGCTGACAAAGGCCGGAATCAGCACCACCAGGTCATCGTCGCGCAGCTGTTCACGAGCCTCTGGCGACCAGATAGTCTCGGTGGCCTGGACAAAGAAGCCGCGCTCCTGGACATTGGCGAAGCGCGCGAGGTGCGCCTGCAGGGGGGGCCGCAGGGCATCACCGAGGGCCTTGACGTCCTCCACGTGCTCCAGGTTGATGCTGTGACCCTCGACCTGGCGGTACATATCGCCGATCAGCGGCGTGGTCACATACACCGAGAGAATCAGCGCAATGCCGTACAACACCAGGTTAGGCGGCGTCTGCTGGACACCGAGGGCGTTGCGGATCAGAAACAGCACCACCGAGATCTTCATGAAGCCGGTCAGGGTCACCACTGCCAGCGGGATCAGCCCGATGGTAGCCACCACCAGGATGATCTCGATCAGATTGGGTTGGTAGCCGGTCATGGCGCGGCGAAACTCAGGATCCGTACACCCAGGCCGTCGCCGATGCGTACCAATTGCCCCTGGCCCAGCTTGCGACCATTGACCAGCAGTTCGACACCGTCCAGCACCGGCGGCGTCAGCAGCAACAGGCTACCGGCGCCCAGCTCGCGCAACTGCGCGAGCGATACCTCGACGCTGCCGGCCTGGCACACCAATTTCAGCGGCAGGTCGTCCAGTTGGCTGTCCAGGCTGGCACTGCTGTCGAGATCACTCATTGCATTCTCCATGTCAGGGGGTATCGATTGCGGTGCTTCGATCAAACAGAAGCGGCTGCCGTCGCTGCGGCCCCTGGCTTGCAGGCGCTCGGCCAGGGTCAGGCGCAATTGGTCGGCCGGCAGGTAGTCGAGCATCACCACATCGCCCGGTTGCAGGCTGCGCAGGTCACTCAGGCGCAATGGTGCATGGCCGGCTTCGATGCGCCCACTCAGGCACAGTTGTGGCAGCGGATCGGCCCGCTTCGCCAGGTTTTCCTCTAACAGCGAGGCGACCCAATGCGCGGAGATCGGCGTCATTTCCACGACCACCGCAAAAGCCGGCGCATCGCCCAGGCGAATGCTGACGGTCAGGCTCACGACGAAATTCGGCGGCCGTGGCAAACGCGAGCGCACGGTGACCTGTACTGGCTTGCGCAGCCGTGTCTCGATCGGCTCGATCAGTGCGAGCAACGCCATTTCCGTCAACAGCGTCATGGCCAGCGGATCGAGCCCCGTGGCTGGCGAATCGACCGACAAATCGCCGAGCAGGCCGTCGAAGACCTGGGCCGGCACCAGCAGGCGCAGCGGCTCATGCTCCAAGGTCAACAGCACTTCCTTGCTGCCCGGCAGAGCTCCACCAGGGCTGGCCCATTCCACCGTCAGCGCCTGTCCTGCCCATTCACCGACCCAGGGTTGACGCCGTTGATGCAGACGGTTGATAAGCTTGACCAGTACCGGGTCGATCAATTTCAGGCTGTCGACCAGAGGCTTGACCGGGCGAGTCTCGAGCCGAGGTCCGGGTTCCTGGCACGTCATGAGCCGGAGCCCACGGCAGACCGCGCCAGATCCGATTCTTCACGGGTCTCGCGCATACCCTGCTCCATCCGTTCGCGCCGTTCCACCAGGGTCTGCCAGGCTTCGGATTGACGCTGGCGCATCAGCCGCTCGCGCTGACAGGCATCGCGCAGCAGTTCTTCGGCCTGTAGCTTGTGCGACACTTCACCCACCTGCTCTTCCAGCACGTCCTGGCCCTCGGCAAGATCTTGCAAGCGTGCCTGGGCGGCCTGCCAGTTGGCCACCGACAGACCACCCTCAAGTGCCGCATAGATCGCCTCGGCTTCGTGGGCGATGGATTCGCGGTGCTGGCGCAGCCGTTCCTTGGCCTGATCGCGTTCGCTGCCGGTTTCTCGGACCCGTTGCTGCTGGGCCACCAAAGCGGTGGTGGCGCGTTGTTCACGCAGGACTCGAAGGCTCTGCAGACTCTGCAAGGTTTTGGTTTTCATGACAGTACCTGATGCAAGCGGTGAAGGGTTTCGGCCTGGTTACTGGATTCGTGGGGGCCCTGGCGCAGGAAGTCCTCGATGTCGGCGTGACGGGCAATCGCTTCATCCGTCAGAGGGTCGCTGCCGCTGGCGTACTCGCCGATGCGAATCAGCATCTCGACCTCGGCATGACGGGCCATCAGCTCGCGGATCCGCATCGCCAGGTGCAAGTGTTCTTTGCTCGCCACCTGCTCCATCAGCCGGCTGCGGCTGCGCAGCACATCCACTGCCGGAAAATAGTTGCGTTGCGCCAGTTCGGCACTCAGGACAATGTGCCCGTCGAGGATCGAGCGAGCCTCTTCGGCCACCGGGTCGGTGGCCGCGTCGCCTTCGGTCAGCACCGTATACAGCGCGGTAATGCTGCCTCGTGGCGCCGGTCCGGCACGTTCGAGCAGGCGTGGCAAGGCGGAAAAGAACGACGGCGGATAACCCCGGCGGGTCGGCGGTTCGCCCACCGCCAGGCCGATTTCGCGCTGAGCACGGGCAAAGCGAGTCAGGCTGTCCATCAGCAACAGCACATTCCGTCCCTGGTCGCGATGATATTCAGCCAGGGCCGTGGCAACAAACGCCGCGCGCACCCGCTCAGCCGCCGGTCGGTCGGAAGTCGCCACCACCGCCACGGTACGCGCCCGAGCCGTGGCGTCGAGTTGTACATCGAGCAGCTCGCGCACCTCGCGCCCGCGTTCGCCGATCAGGCCGATGACAATCACATCGGCCTCACTGTTGCGAATGATGCTAGCCAGCAGCGAGGACTTGCCCACCCCCGGCTCGCCGAAAATCCCGATGCGCTGGCCTTGGGCCAGAGTCAGCAGGCCATCGATCGAACGCACGCCGAGGAACATCGGCCGCACGATTAGTTGCCGAGTAAAGGGCGGTGGCGGCTCGGCATGCAACGGGTAGGTTTCGAACAGGCCGCCCGGCAGTTCGCCATCGGCATCGAGAAAGTCGCCCATAGGGCCGATGACCCGACCCAGTTGCCCATCACCGACCACCACGCCGAGGGCTTCGCCGGTGGCGGTAATTTCGGTGCGGGTCGACAGGCCTTCCATCGAGCCAATCGGCGACAGGATCGCCTCGTCAGCGTCGAAACCGATGACTTCCGCCGCCAGGCTACGGCCACTGCTGGGGTCGAGCAGTCGGCACAGTTCACCGATGCGCACACCGGCGACACTGGCTCGCAGCAGGACCCCGCGAATACTGCGAATGGTGCCCTTGACCGGCCGTGGACGCGCACCGGACAGACGTGATTGCAGACGCGGTAGCAGGTTGTCGAGGATCGCGCTCATGCCAGGGTCTCTTCGGACTGGGGTAACAGACCTCGGCGCAATCCGGCCAGTTGCGCGTCAAGACCCAGCTCCACGGAGCCGACCGGACTGCTCAGGCGCGTCTGGTCAGCAGTCAGTTGGTCATCGGCCTCCACGGCGACGCCGGGCGTCGGTAGCGGTTCGACCGCCAGCGCCTGACGCACGCTGTCGAGATGCTCGCGCGCCACGTACAGAGTCAGTGCCTGATCCTGGCGAAAAGCGGTCATGGCCTGGCGGGTGCACCGCAGGATTCGCTCGCCTGCGTCCAGCTCGCCCATCACCTCGCGGGCAATGTTCAGCGCCAGGTCGGCAAATGCGCTTTCCAGGCCGTGGAGGTAGGCGTCGACTTGCCGGGCGGTGTCCTGCAGCAGCAGCGCCGCCTGTTCGGCCCCTTGCCGTTCGGCGCTGGCAAAGCCTTCGGCGCGGGCGTCGGCCAGCCACTGCTGGCTGTCGTTGCGAATCGCCAGGGCTTGATCGCGAGCGGCCTGGAGAAAGGCGAAACCATTGCTCCAGGCATCCGCTTCGGCGGCCCTTAGGATTCGCCCGGTCGGGCGACTGGGCAGCTCACTCATCTGGGCTCTCCTTATCGGGACCTTCCTCGGCGGACAGCAGCGCGGCGGCGCGGCGCACGATATCGATATCTCGACTCAGGCGTGCCTGGTCGAACTGCGGGCAGTCCAGGCGCAGGCTCAGCCAGCCTTTGAGAGATTCGGGTTGCTGATGCAGCCAGGCGGCAACACAAGTCTGACCGTCACGATCAATAGCCTCCACCAGTTCGGCGGGCTCGCGCAGCAGATCGGCGGCACCGGCCAGAGTCGGCAAACTCATGGCGTGGGTAAATACCTCGGAGCCAAGGCGCTGGTGTAGTTCGCCGACCACCTCGCTGCGAATCTCCCGGCGCAGGGTCGCTCCATGCCAGATGGCACCGCAGAGCCTGGCCAGGCGGGAAAACGCCTGAGGGCTCAAGAGCAATACCGGCAGGTCAGCAGGATCGGGCTTCGGCACTTCGGTCCAGGGCAACAACGCGAAACGCTCGTGCAGCCGCCGCAGCAGCCGAGCCTCGAAGCGCGACAGGTTGCGCAAGGCGTGCAGTTGTCCGCTCGAAACCGCGCCGGCAAAACATTCGGCCAGGCTTTCAAGGCCGATAAAGGTCAGCGGGTGAGCAGTCAATTGCTGCCAGCGTTCGAGCAGTTCCGACAACGAATTCATGGGCTTTCCTTCAGCGGGTACAGGGCGATCGCGTCGCGTTGCCGGCGCAGGCGCCACAACAGGACAGAGGCCAGCCCGACAATCGCCAGCAGCAGGCCGCCGAATAACAACCAAGCCCAGGCCAGGTTATCGGCGACTATCCACAGGCCCATGAAACGCGCCAGCGGCGGTTGGCCCTGGCCTTTGCCGGGCACGGCGGCGGCCTTGATCGCCGTCACCGAGACACCGTCATAACTCAGCCCGGAAATACCGTTCGCCACCAGGGTCTTGATCTGGGGAATCAGCGGGTCGATATCCACGCCAGGGTCATAACGCACCAACACCGAGGCCGACGACGGTGAAATCACCCGTTTGAGCAGGTCGTTGTCTGGCAGTACCACATGCACACGAGCCGAAAGAATGCCGTCGATCTGCGACACCGAGTGCGACAGTTCCTCGCTCAGGGCATAGACCATCTGCGCCCGTTCCTGGACCGGCGACGACACCAGACCGTTGCCCTTGAACACCTCGCCCATATTGGAGAAGTTCTGCAGCGGTAAGCCGGCGGCGTCGAGCAGTGCCATGGCCTGGGCAAAGCGATCCTTGTCCACCACCACGGTGATGCGGCCGTCATCCTGGACCTTGCGGCTGGCCGGGACGCCGTCGCGCAGTAGCACGGCGACCATTGCGTTGGCCTCACGCTCGTCGAGGTTGCTGTAGAGGTCCATGTCGCAGGCCTGGAGCAGACAGGCGGTGACCAGGACGATGACGAAGCGCAATATGCGCTGGGCTCTGGACATCGGTTTATTGCCCTCGCAACAAGGTATTGGCGGCACCGGAGATCTGCGTGGCGCCACGAACCACCATTTGGGTTTCGATGGAGTAGTCGAACATTCGGCTGAGGGAATGCACGACCTGGTCAAGGTGCTGGTCGGTGACTTTCTTTGTCGATTCGGTGCCGGCGCCACTCGCCGTGCTGCCGCTGGCGGCAGTCGGACTCGCCACTGGTGGATTGCTCATCGGCGAGCCGTTGCTCAGGGCATCGGCCCGTTCGGCAAAGGTCCGCGAACGGTCGATAAAACCGTTCAGGCGCTCCATCAGGTTGCTGCCGATCTGGTGCGGGCTTGCACCTTCGGGCATCGAGCTCTTGGCACTGTTGGCCATGTGCTCGAAGAGATTCTGCGAAGCCACGAGGCCACCCTGCCCTCCGGCAGGCGGCGCCGCCGCTGTTGCTGTTGTCGCCGCTAGACTCACTGTCATGGTGTTACCTCTGGTAGGTTAGGGCCGGGGATCATTCGTCGCCGTCGTCGTCCGCCATGGCGTCGTTGAGCAGCTCATTGAGGCGCGGCATGATGATGAATTGCCCACCGATCTGAATGGCGCCCTGGACCATAAAGTCGGTGAGCTGCTGGTCGTCGCCGCTGGTGTCGCTGGCCTTGTCGACCGCCGCGTCGAACTTACTTTGTGCGTCGACGGCAGGGGTACCGCCGCCTTCGATTGGATTGACTGCCATGATGTATCTCCTTCAAGTGGGATTGCTTGGGGGTCACGGATTGCAAGGTCACTCGGTACTGACTGTGTTGCCACGAAAGACCCGCACGCCTCGCTCGCGAGCCGCCACGGGCACGGCGGCAGGACGCTGCAGGTCAAGGTGTTGCTGGATCAGCATGAGATAGGCCGGCGGCCCGGAGACGAACAGTTCGTCGTCAAGCGGTCCCGCATGTGTCGACAGGTGCTCGCCGAAGACATCGAGATCGTCCAGGTAGGCCTGCAGTTGCTCACGGCCCACTCCATGGGTCTTGAACAGGCGGGTGGCGGTTTCTTCGTCGGTGCTGACATACAGCACATTGCCGTCGAAGAACCAGGTCAGACCATTGGCGTCGGTGATCAGGTCGAGAAATTCGCCGGCGGTCTTGGCCTGGATATGGCTGCGAGCCTTGCCATGGACCTTATCGGACATCACCACCACCAGTTCAAGATTGTGCCCGAACTCCTCCAGCGCACCGCGTATGTCCTGGTCGACCAGCACATAGGCATAGGGTTGGGCATACCAGGCCGGCTCGTCGGCCGCTTGGGCAAGCGCACCGATCAGCGCTACAAACCCCACCAGCAATCGCAGCAGATTAATCATGGACGCCATTTCCCCGCAGAGGGATCGAACACCCGCCCTGAAACCTCGCTTGCCACTGAGAGCACTTACAATCCCCGAAGACGTTTTCCATGGCTTCGGACATAAAACAATCGGACCGCATTTCAGGGTCGATAAAATGACTTTCGGGTGTCACACTCGCCGTCCAAGTTGTCATGTGTTCCCCCTTGCCTGAGGAGTTGCAGTCTTGCCCAAGCCTTTCCCGTCCGCCCTGTTGCTGTTGAGCAGCCTGCTGCTGGTGTCCTGTGCCAACACCCCTGACAACGCGACCGGCGGCGGTGACAGCTACCAGCGGTTCATGCGCCTGGCCAATGACGTCAACGGTCGTGGCGATCCGGGCACGGCGGCGGCGCTGTATGAAAAAGCTGCGGCCCAACCGGGTGCCGAGATCGAGGCCTGGCGCAAGCTCGGTCAGGCGCGGCTCGACAGTGGCGATGCGCGGGCTGCCGAACGCGCTTTCCAGCAGGGCCTGGAGCTCAAGCGTGACGACCCCGTCGCGCTGCTGGGGCTGGGCACGGCGCAACTGCGCCAAGGCAAGCTCGACCGCGCGGCGGTTGCCCTGACCCAGGCGGCGAGCACGTTGAACACGCCGCAGGCCTACAATCGGCTGGGTATCGCTCAGGTACTGCGCGGCCAGACCGCAGACGCCCAGGCGGCTTTCGGCAAGAGCCTGGCCCTGGCCCCTACTGACCTGGATACTCAGTGCAACCTGGCCCTGGCCTATGTCCTGGGCGGCAAGGCCGATCAGGCCCTGAGCAGTATTCGTCAGGTCGGCCAATCGCCTCGGGCGCAGCCCCGGCACCAGCGCAACGAACTGCTGATCCTGGTACTGGCCGGGCGTGAAGCGCAGTTGAGCACGCTGGCGCTGGACGATATTGCGCCGGCCGAGCAGCAACGGCTGCTGGTCGAAGCCCGACGCATCAAGGCCATCGCCGATCCAGCCGCCCAGGCACGCGAGCTGGGGTTGATCGACAGTCACTGATCCGCCCCCATTCATTGAGCGGCCCCGGTGCTGGTCTGGGCTTCCTGCACCGCTTCGCGGCGCTCCTGCTTTTGCCGGTCCTGTCCTTCGATATAGATCTGCGCCGCTCGCCCCACTGGCGCGGCCATGGTCGGGCCGGTGCTGCGGCCCTGAACCAGGTCCTGGCGCTGCTCGACCATTTGCAACAGATTCAGATTGTTGGCGCACCCCAAGGGCAAGGTCGAGCTCAGATCCGGCTCATCCCCTACCACTTCCCGATTGGTTCGCGGCGGTTTCTGGCACTCCACCGGGATCAGCCCGGCGCGCCCGTTTGCATCGCGGGCACTGAGGTAATCCGCCGAATAGGCCACCGGTTCGAGATGGGTCTTGCAGGCGCCCAGCAACACTAGCGAGGCCAGGACGGGTATAAACGACAGGCTTTGCATAGTCTCGACTCCCGGATCAGTTCATGTAGAAGCCGAACGCGCCGCCGCTGCGCGGTCCGGCGGAGGCCGTGGTGGTGCCCTGCATGCCGTCCAGCGGTGTCGCCAAGGTACGACCGCGTACCGGCTCCACCAGATAGGGAGTGATCAGGATCACCAGCTCGGTTTCATTGCGCTGGAAACGCTTGGAGCGGAACAGGTTGCCTAGTACCGGTAACTCGCCGAGCATCGGCAGCTTGTCGACGTCCTGGCTGGTCTCGCGCTGGAACAAGCCAGCGATCGCGAAGGTCTGGCCGCTGCCGACCTCGACCCGCGTGTCGGCCCGGCGGACCCGAAACGATGGCACCTGGATGCCGGAAATGGTGACGGGGTTGCTGTCCATCAAGCTGCTGACCTCGGGCCGTACCTGCAGGGCAATCCGGCCGTTGGGTAGCAGCGTCGGGTTGAATTGCAGCGACACGCCGAAGGACTTGTATTCGATCCCCACCAGGTCACGGCTGACCGGCACCGGGACCGGTACTTCGCCGCCGGCGAGGAAGCTCGCGGTCTGGCCGGTCATGGCAGTGATATTCGGTTCGGCGAGGATTTCCAGGATACCGTTGCTTTGCAATGCCTCAAGCATTGCGTCGATATTCACGTTACCGGAGCTGAGCCCGCCGCTGATCACGTTGCTTGAGCCCGATATCGCACTGGTGGCAAGCGAACTGCCAGTGATCAGGCCGAAAGAGAAGGTGCCGTTATTGAACAGCGAATTCCAGTTGACCCCGTAGCTCAGCAACTCGGAGCGCGAGACTTCAGCAAAGCGCACACGAATATTGACCTGGGCCGAACCGGGATAGGTCGCACCGTTGACACTGCCCTGGAAATTTTGCCCGCGGGGATCGAGCAAGGCATTCAAGTCTGCGGCCTCGGCAACGCTGCCGACGTTGCCTTGAGCCAGCATCCGGTTGCCGGCGCCGCTGATCCGTGCCGTGCTGGTGGGGTGAAGCTCGCGCAAGGGTTGCGCGACGGCCTGGCTACCGGTGCTGATCGCCAGGATCAGCGAGGCCAGCTCTTTGCCGGCGCTATCCAGGGTGATCAGACTGGTCTGGCCGACGCTCTTGCCGAACACATAGATCTGTCCGGGCGATACCACTTGCACATCGGCCACCGCCGGGTCGGCAACCATCACCGAGTCGACAGGGACGCTGAAATGCAGGATACGCCCCTCCCCGGCCGCCAGGTCGAGGTTGCCATGGCTGCCGCTGGCAATGTCCTGGGCCGCTTGCAGACCAGGCGCCAGCAGGATCAAAAGGAGGAGCCAGAGTGGAGGGAATCGTCTCATGAAGCGCTCGCTAAAGAGGTGACCGAGGCACCGGCGGTGTTCCGGCGATAAGCGGCATCGGGCAGGCCGAGAGTAACCAGAGCTTGCAGGTTGTATTCGGTGGTCAGTTCGCGGAACGACAGCACTGGCAGCTCGACTTGCGCTCGCTGAACCAGGCGACGCATGCTTCGGCGCAAGTCGGCATGGACCAGCAACACGGTGCGGTTGTGGGCCGGGAGCTTGTCGCAGGCCTGGCGTAGCTGGCTGATCAGCGAGCGGTTGATCTCTTCCGGCACCAGCTCCCGGGTCGGCTCTGGCCGGCGCAGGGCCGCACGCAACTGTTCCTCCAACGGCGGCGAGAGCACAAAGGCACTGATGACCCGGTTACGGTCGGCGTATTGATGGCAAATCTGCCGGGCCAACGCCGCGCGCATATGCTCGCCCAACCGAGCGGCATCGCTTTCACGGGCGCCCCACTCCACCATGGCCTCCAACAGCGCTCGCTGGTTGCGGATCGACACGCCCTCGGCGACCACATGACGCAGGGTTTCGGCCATGCGCTGCAACGGCACCACGCGCAAGGCCTCCTTGACCAACTCGCCGTAGCCGGACTCCAGGCGAGCAAGTAGTTGGCGGGTTTCCTGGATACCGAGAAAATCCCCCGCATAGTGCCGCAGGCTGCGTTCAAGCACCGCGCGCAGGACCTCGTCGGGAAACAGGAAGGCGGTACCGGAACTACGCAGGTTTTCTTCGTGGCTCGCCTCGACCCACTGTGCCGGACGCCGGGACAACGGTGAGTCGGCTTCCAGTCCGGGGATTTCCAGTAAGCTCAGGTGTACCGAGTCGTCCTGCAGCAACAAACGACCGGCGGGGAGTTGACCCTCGCTGACGGGGACACCTTCGAATTCGACCCGAAAATGCTCGGCGCCCAGGGCATTGTCGACATAGACTCCGGGCAGCGGGATGTCCACCCCCAGGTCGTTACGAATCTCATGGCACAGAGCTTCGATCTTCTGGCGCAACGAATGCAGTGACGAGACTTCAGCCAGGGCGGGTCCCAGCACCAGCAGGACCCGGCTATCAGGCACCAACTCGGGCAAGGGCTGCGCCAACGCTTCGGCTTGCGGCTCGCTGATGAGTTCAGCCTGCTCTTCGATCTCCGCCGAAGCATTCAGCCGATCACGGCGATGTAAGCCGAACACCGCACCACCGATGATCAGCGCCAAGCCGATAAAGATCGCCGAAGGAAAACCCGGCAACAGGCTAACCCCGGCCAGAATCAGCGCGGTCAGAATCAGCGCGCGCTGACTGGCACCCAGTTGTCGGACAATCTCGGTGCCGAGGTCGCCCTGCACGCCGTCGCTATTGACTCGGGTCACCACGGTGCCGGCGGCCACCGAGATCAGCAGCGCGGGGATCTGCGCAATCAGGCCGTCACCCACGGTCAGCAACGAATAGGTGTGCACCGCATTGGCGAAGCTCATGCCGCGTTCGAGCATCCCAATGAGCATCCCGCCCAGCAGGTTGACCAGCAGAATCACCAGGCCAGCGATGGCATCGCCCTTGACGAACTTCATCGCACCGTCCATCGCGCCGAACATCTGGCTTTCCCGCTCCAGCCGCGAACGCCGCCGACGCGCCTCGGCCTGGTCGATATCGCCGTTGCGCAAATCGTTGTCGATGCTCATCTGCTTGCCAGGCATCGCATCCAGGGTGAAACGCGCCGCCACTTCGGCCACCCGTTCGGCGCCCTTGGTGATGACGACAAACTGCGCCACGGTGATGATCAGAAACACCACCAAGCCCACCACCACCTGCCCGGCGATCACAAAGTCGCCGAAGGCCTTGACGATATGTCCGGCATTGCCGTCCAGCAGGATCAGGCGCGTGGTGGTGATCGACAGTGACAGGCGAAACAGCGTGCTGAGCAGGATCAGCGGTGGCAGCGCGGAAAACTCCACCGAATGGGAAATGTAGAACGCGACGATCAGGATCAGGATGCTCAGGGCGATGTTCAGCGCGATCAGCATGTCCACCATATAGGTGGGCAGCGGGATGATCATCATCACAATGGCCATCAACATGAACGCGACAATGATCACGTCGCTGCGCTGAGAAGCGCGTCGGGCCAGGTTATTGAGTTGCTGGCTGAAGTTCATTGTTCGGCCCTCCGCGCCGCCAGGTAACGTTTGAAACACAGCCGCGCATCCTCTTCGTTGCCCACCACCCAGAGCGCCCGGCTGCGCAGCAGCAGCTCGCCGCGAGACTCGCCCTCCAGAGCGCGCAGGCGATCCAGTGCCGCCAGGGCGCGCAGCCCATCGCCAGCATCGGTAAAGGCCATGGCCAGGCTGCGCAGCAGTTCACCGTCGCGTGGTGAAACCTGCACGGCGATCAGCAGCATCACCAGAGCGCGCGGGGTCTGGCCGTTGCGCCGATACAACTCGCCCATGCTCTTGAGCAACGCGGCAAGGTCCTCGTCTTCACGGTTCATGACACCTGTACCTCGGCGCGCTGCTGTTCGACTTGCTGGCGGGTTTCGATTTCCTCACGAATAAAGTCCTCGGCCATCTCACGCACTTGTGGCTCGAAATCCAGGGCTGGCAAGACCTGCTCCAGCACCCGTTGCAGAATTTCCAGGGAACGACCGTTGCCGAACAGTTCGGGGCTGACACTCGACGCCGCGTCTGCTTCGCTGGTGTGTCCGCGCAGGGCCTGACGGGCTCGCACCTCGCGCTTGCGCAGAACCGCCTCGAAGCTCGCCGCCTGGCGCTGGCTAACGGCATTGATGCTTTGGATCGCAGCGGTTTTGTCGGTCAGTTGCACTGACGGGCGATCGACAATTCTCATCGTTCACGCTTCCTTCGGATGGTGCGGGTCATAAAGTGAAGGTGAAGCGTTCTTCGCCACGAGCGAGGACAACCTCGTTATTTTCAATCCGCTCGATCACCCAATTGTCCGGCAACGCGGCACCGGGATAGAGGCGCATGCCGGAGTCGTTGACCACATAAGGATTGGCGCCGAACCAAACAGCCTGGAAACGTACCCGTGGTGCGGCCACGCCTTCGCGCACACTGACGTTCTGATGCAGGATGAAAGTGCGACCATAACGGCTGTCGAAGCCTTTCTGCAGGGCGATCCATTGCGGTTTCTGGGTAGCGTCGAACGAGCCAAGGGCCAGTAGCTGACCCTCCTTGAGCTGCACCGTGATGCCGCTCAGGCGAGCCGCACGCAAACCGTTATCGAGATACCCTTTGGCTTCGGCCAGGGTTAGCGCAGGCTGGCCGACGCCGAGCTCGGCGGGAGAAGCCACGCTGATCGAATCGACAACAGGTAGCGGCTCACTGCGTAACGCAAAGGCGGTGGTAGCACAGACCGCCAGTAAACCCAGAGCAATCCAGCGCCAACCACTACTGGTGACGCTGTTCGGTGCACTGGCAATTGGCGTGCGGACACTCAGCGGGGGCAAGGGCTCGCGATCAAAGGCGAGTTGCAACTCGACGGTGTCCAGCAGGATCCGCAGCGGCATTCGCGCCCGATGGCCATTACCCAAGGGGACCGTCACGCTGCGTGCGCTATCGCCGATGACCCTTATGTCACCCCCCAGAGCCTCGATGGCAACGTAGGCACCGTCGAAACGCAGGCGCAGATGCTCCGCAGCGATGCCTGAATCGCGTAGCATCAGATCAGCCGTTACGGCGCCGCCGATCAGGTAGGTCGGTGCCTCCAGAACCAGCGATACCCCCTGATGCACCCCTTGGGTGATACTCAGAAGCGGCAAACCGCTGGCGGCGCTCGAAGGTCGGGATATCAGGGCTGTCATGACTGGACTTACCACCATCTACTCCGCTAACCGCAGCGGGCCATGTAGCAAATGCACCGATCAGGAACGGTGAACCGTCTTCGGCAGGCCTTGAGCCGGCACCGCAGACCATTCACATGAGATAAGGTGTAAGTTAAGTGCCATTGCGACAATCAGTCTGAACAGGCGAGCGGCGCCAGGCGCCGCTCGCGAGCCAACTCAGTTGGACGGACGCTGTTTGGTAGCGTCGAGCTCTGCTTTTTTGGCAGTGGACAATTCAGTGATTTTTGCAGACTTCTCGATTGCCATATCGAAAGTTGCTTGCATCTTGGCGATGGCTGCGTCTGCGTTGCCGGAGCTTACTGGTGGGACGTCGCTCATTTTGTATCTCCTAGTCTCGGTCAGAAGTTCCTTCAGTTGCACTATTGCAAACTGAAAGCTATGCAAACTACTGGTAATCACGAACGAGGATAACCTTCTCCTGAACCTGACCCCGTTGGTCTGCATGCGTTGCATAGTACTCAGATGAAATTGAAAGAAGCTGTGAAAGCTTGTGAAAACTTGTGGAGAACCAATGCTCATCCGATAACTAGTGGTTAACCGAAGTGCGCTTCTGAATATAGAACTGGGGAGGATACTAATTATCGAAATAATGGCTTCATCGACAGTCGATCCGCTACAACGGGAGTCAACCGCCAGGCGGCGTGTGGTGGCGTCGAAGACAGGGGCGAAAAGCGATTGCCACCAACGATCTGAACGGGCGAGCGGCCCAGGCCAGTAGCCGACGGTGGCATGGGTGCCAGTATTAGGGCCTCGGTACTACGGGGTCTGGCTGCAGGATGGCAGCTCAGGCAATGCCTTCGAGAGTGATTTCACCCTGTGGCGCTACAGGCATCGGCATCATGCAAGATATCGGGCTGATGCATACACCAAGGCTAAACTCCAACAATGGCTTGCCGATATATCGCATGAAAACAGTGATACTGAAATCACATCAGTGAAATTGTGAAAGCTTGTGAAAAGCTGTGGACACTCTATTTAACTTCCAAGGCACTCGACAGTTATTGAAGCTTTATCAGCGCCTTGAAGCTCGGTAGTTTACTCCAGGAAGTAACCAGCTTGTCAATTTGACCATTCGAATTTTGTGACATAGCCAACAAAACTGCGGGAGTATCGTCCGATTTGCGAGAATCCGCTTATTTATTGACCAACTTTGCATGCGCCGACAGCCCTGGTGAATTTTATACTGAGTTCCCCACGCCCGCCCCAATGCGCTAGCGGCCCGATGATCTTGCAGCGACGTATCAATCAGCGCAGACACCGGGCTGCTCAGTTGGGCCATGACCTGCACATTGCTCCCTGGCCTGTCGAGGCTCATCGCCTGCACGATGCAAGGCAGCTCGGTGCCAGCCACCCGGATCAGTTATAAAACGCCGGACGCGGTGGCAAACCGATCCGCACAATCGCGCCGCTGTTCTGCGCCTCGATGCAGGCATCGGCCGCCACCGCTGCGGCGAAGCCGTCCCAGGCTGATGGGCCACCGACCTGCCCGGCCCGCACGCCATCGATAAACCCTTGCAACTCGACGTCGTATGCCGCGATAAAGCGATCCTTCCAGTCCATCAGAATCGCGTTGGACAGCTTGGCTTGGCTGCGCAACTGCACCTGGGAGGGCTCCGGCAACCTGGCGATACCGGTTTCCCCGACCACTTCGCACTGGATGTCATAGCCGTACTGGCAGTTGACGAAGACCTCAACATCAATCCTGGTACCGCGCGCGGTCTCCAGCAGAACGATCTGTGGGTCCTTGAGATGAGGCAAGGCCTTAGGCGACTTGCGTGGAAACACCACCTGCACCGAGACATAGTCATCGGCCAGCAGCCAGCGCAGCACATCCAGTTCATGGATCAGGGTGTCGGTGATCGCCATGTCGGTCTTGTAGTTCTCATCCACGGTGGGGTTGCGGTGGGCGCAATGCAGCATCAGCGGTTCGCCGATCTGCCCGCTGTCAATCACCGCCTTGAGGGCTCGGTAACCCTGGTCGTAGGAACGCATGAAACCGACCTGGACCTGGCGCTTGCCATGGGCGATCTCGGCCTCGACGATCTTGCGACATCCGGCGGCGGTCACCGCCAGGGGTTTTTCGCAGAACACCGGCTTGCCAGCGGCAATCGCCGCTAAGACAAATTCCTCGTGGCTCGGCCCCCAGGACGTCACCAGCACCGCCTCGACTTCCGGCGCGTTGATCAACGCATGACCATCGCAATAGATCTCAGCGACCAGGTCCAGCTCAGCCACTACCTTGGCCGCCTGTTCCAGATTGATATCGGTGACCGCCACCACCTGGCTGTTGAGCAAGGCCTGGCTGCAACGACGGATATGATCGCGGCCGATGGCACCGGTGCCGATCACGCCTAGCTTCAAGGACGACATAGAAGTACTCCCGTTGATAGTCTTATTAAAGGGTGAGCAATCAGTACTGCCGGGCTTTCGCCAATTGGGCATTGAGTTTTTTTGCCGCCGCGTCGGTACGCTCGCGGGTGGACACCTGCGCCACGCCGACCCGCCACCAGGACAGGTAGGAGTGGATCATGGTCTTGGGCAGGACCTTGATATCGATCAGCGTCGACACCGTCTGCAATGGCGCATCGGCCAGAGCCGAGTACAACTGTTCCAGGGTGCTGACTTTGTAGGTCTTGCAACCGTAGGCGGCGGCGCTCATGGCAAAGTCTACCGGCACCAAGCCGCCGTCGAGCTGGCCGGTCTGCGGGTTGCGATAGCGAAACTCGGTGCCGAAGCTGTCCATGCCATGCCCCATCTGCAGGTTGTTGATGCAGCCGAAGCTCATGTTGTCCAGCAGGATCACATTGATCTTGCGCCGCTCCTGGATCGAGGTTGCCAGCTCCGAGTGCAGCATCAGGTAGGAACCGTCGCCGACCAGGGCGTAGACCTCACGTGCCGGCTCCGCCAGCTTCACCCCCAGCGCCGCATTGATCTCGTAGCCCATGCACGAATAGCCGTATTCGACATGGTAGGTATTGACACCCTTGCTGCGCCACGCCCGTTGCAGATCGCCCGGCAGGCTGCCGGCCGCGGCGACTATCACCGCATCGTCGGCCAGGGTCTCGTTCAGTACGCCCAGCACCCGACTCTGGGTCAGGCAGGAGCCGGTCAGTTCGATAAATTCGCGCAGGACCGCCGGGTCGGTGTGGTCGTTGACCTCTGGAGCGAAGTCTGCTGCTTGGTACTCGATCTGATAAACCCGCTCGATTTCCTCTTCGAGCAGGACCTTGGCCTGCCGTGGCCGATCCCCCCAATCGCTGCGATAGCCCGAATCGGCCAGAGCCTTGGACAGTGCCTCTAAACCGCTACGGGCATCGGCCAGCAGTTGTACACCGTCGAGCTTGAGGGCGTCGCAGGGGCTGATATTGAGGTTGAGGAACTCGACCTGTGGGTGCTGGAACAGCCATTTCGAGGACGTAGTGAAGTCGCTGTAACGGGTACCGACGCCGATGATCAGGTCAGCGTCCCGGACCAACAGGTTGGCCGCCAGGCAACCGGTCTCGCCGATACCGCCGACATTCAGCGGATGCGCCGACACAATCGCACTCTTGCCGGCCTGGGTCTCGGCAAAGGGAATGGCGAAACGCTCGGCAAACGCCTGCAAGGCCGCACCGGCGCCCGAATAACGCACCCCGCCGCCGCAGATGATCAGCGGTGTGCGCTTGCCCTTGAGCAGCGCCACGGCGTCGCCGAGCATGGCGTCGGTGGCTGGCCGGCGGTCAATACGATGCACGCGTTTTTGCAGGAAATAGTCTGGGTAGTCATAGGCCTCGGCCTGCACATCCTGGGGCAAGGCCAGGGTCACCGCACCGGTTTCGGCCGGATCGGTAAGTACGCGCATGGCCTGGATCGCCGCGCTCATCAGTTGTTCGGGACGGTTGATCCGGTCCCAATATTTGCTCACTGCCTTGAACGCATCGTTGGTACTGATACTCAGGTCGTGGAACTGCTCGATCTGCTGCAGCACCGGGTCGGGCTGGCGGCTGGCATAGACATCCCCCGGCAACAGCAACAGCGGGATGCGATTGGCGCTGGCCGTGGCCGCTGCCGTCAACATGTTCGCCGCCCCCGGACCGACCGACGATGTGCAGGCATAGATCCGACGCCGCAGGTGCTGCTTGGCGAAACCGATGGCGGCATGACCCATGCCTTGCTCATTGCGGCCCTGATGCACCACCAGTTCGCCGCTGTCCTGCTCAAGCGCCTGGCCCAGGCCCAGGACATTGCCGTGGCCGAAAATGCTGAAAACCCCGGCGACGAACTTGCTTTGCACCCCGTCCACCTCGACATACTGGTTATCGAGGAATTTCACCAGGGCCTGGGCCATCGTCAGTCGTGTCGTGCTCATGCCGCCACCGTGCGGGTCAGGTGATCCATGCTTGCCCCCACGGCCTGGCGGATATCCGTCAGGCCGTGGACGCTCTCGGCAAATGGCTCGAAGGACAGATGCCCTCTGTAGCCAGTGGCGAGCAAGTGGCGGATCTGTGCCGCGTTACCGAGAATATCCGCCTCACCCACCAGTACCCGATGACCATCGCGAATGCTCGCCAGCGGGGCCTCGGTATCTTCCACGCCGGAGATATGCACCAGGCCGGTCAGTTCGGGGAAAAACTCCTCTTCACCCGCCAGATGGTGATGAAAGGTGTCGTGTACCAGGCGGAACACATCCAGCCCGCCAATGGCCTCAATGGCATCGACCGCCTGGCGTTTGCGCCGCAGCGAACACTCCTCGAAACCCAATGGTTCGATAAGACCGAGGATGGCGTATTCGCGCAGGATCGGCGCCAGTTCATTCAATGCGGTGCGCAAGCCCGCGGCGCGTTCGGCGGCGTTACGCGGGTCGGTACGATCGTTCAACGGACACATGACCAGCGCCTCGGCCCCGCAGTCGCGAGCATAGGTCGCCAACCGGATAGCGTGGGCACGGCGCTCATCGTTCCACACATCGAAGGGGTACAGCGCATTGATGGACAACACCCGAAGTCCTTCGCCGGCACACAAGCGGCGAATGTCCTCGGGCGAGCTGCCGTCCTCGATCTCGATACCCTCGATGTCGTTGCGAATCTCGATGGCATCTGCCTTGAGGCTGACTGCCAGGGCGATGAAGTCCGCCAGGGCTAAGCGTGGGGCAACCATACGATTGAGGGCGAAACGCAGGGGCTGGCGCATTATCGTTGTTCTCCGTGAACAGGGGCTGGAATTCGTCAGAGGTCCATCAGCCAGGCGTGTTGAGGGTCGTTGTGGAACTGCCAGATGCGTTTGGGCCCGGCCATTACGTTCAGGTAATAGGACTCGTAGCCGTAGGGCACGCTGACCGGGTGATAACCCTTGGGCACCACCACCAGGTCGCTGTTCTCCACAGCCATGGCCTGGTCGAGGCTGCGGTCGTCGGTGTAGACCCGCTGGAAGACAAAGCCTTGGGGCGGATTGACCTGGTGGTAGTAGGTTTCTTCCAGGAAACTCTGGTGCGGCAGGTCATCGGTGTCATGCTTGTGCGGTGGATAGCTGGAGGAATGCCCTGACGGCGTGCGTACCTCGACCACTAGTAGCGAATGCGCCGGCTCGCTGTCCGGCAGAATATCGCAGACATAACGAGTGTTGGCACCTTTGCCGCGCACGGAGCGCTTCATCTGTTCGGGCCGGATCAACCGTGCTGGCAGCCGCGCGGACGCGCAGCCCGGTGCCGCGCAGACGGCAATCTGCACATCGTTGCTCAGGGCACTGATCCGGGCCTGACTATGAGGCGGCAGGTACGCGGCATAGGGCGACTGGTCCTCGAAGACCGAGTGCCGCTCGCCGATATTGCCCCAGTGAAAGCCCCCCTGCCCCGGCGTCTCGCCCTTGATATCGACCTGCCCGGACAGCACCACCACGCACCGTTCACGGTCATCGGCATCGACCGACAGGCTCTCCCCAGGGGGCAGGCGGTAGGCCGCAAATCCCACGTACTCCAGGGTTCCGGCAGGCAATGCGACCATCTGCTGGCCACGGGGAAAACTCTTGACCAGCAGGTTCATGGCACGCTCCTCTCGTTCAACAGTGCCCGCAGGGTGTCATAGCCTTTTTTCGCATAGGCGTAACTCGGAGCCACGGCCGGGTCCTGTTCCGCTTCGACCACCAGCCAGCCCCGGTAATCCGCGGCCAACAACACATCGAGCAATGCGGCAAAATCGATATCGCCATCGCCCGGTACCGTGAAGGTACCGTTGATGATGCACTCCGGGAAGCTCCAGAGGTTGTTGCGTGCCAGTTGCACCACGGGTTGACGCACATCCTTGAAATGCACATGGCAGACTCGTTGAATATGCTTGCGCAAAACCTCCAGCGGCTCGCCGCCGCCCATGTAACAGTGCCCGGAATCGAACAGCAGACCGACTTCCGGCCCCGTCAGGCGCATCAGGGTGTCGATGTCCGTCGGCGATTCGACATAGGCGCCCATATGATGGTGGTAAGCCAGGCGTATGCCTCGCGATAGAGTGAACCGTGCCAGCTCGGTGAGTTTGTCGGCATAGACCTGCCAGGCCTGTTCGCCGTGCAAGCGTGGTCGCTCGACCAGGCGGATGCGCTGGCCCTGGATAGAGTCGGCGACTTCACCGTAGACCAGCACCTTGGCGCCGTTGTATGCCAGCAACTCGACATGGCTGGCGATGGCATCGATTTCCTCGGCGGCGCCACGATGCGCCAGACGGCCAGAGTACCAGCCCGAGACCAATGCCAGGCCGTAGGGACGCAAGACATCGCCAACGCCTTTGGCGTCTTTGGGAAACTTGCCGTTGAGTTCGAAGCCTTCGTAGCCGATGGCCTGGCCTTCGCTCAAGGCAGTGCTGAGGGGCGTTTCGCCGCCGAGGGAAGGCAGGTCGTCATTGCTCCATGAAATCGGGTTGATGCCAATACGGATAGCGGGCATGGACTGCACCTTTTCTGGTTGTTCAAAACCTCAGGCCCTGGTTTCGCACCAGGCATCGATCAACTGCATGAAAATCGCCTGTACCGCGCGAATCAGCCCTTCATCGTCGAGTTCCCCCGCCAGCCAGGCCCGGCTGGGTTCATAGTGAATCGTGCGCCCCACCGCAAAACCGCGACAGATACTGCTGCGCCCGGCCTGGCGAAAGCCTTCGGCCAGCGCGTCGACCGGCGCATTGAGACCCAGTAGGACCACGCCACGGCAGTACGGGTCGCGCTCCTGGATCAGTGCGTCGAGGCGCTGCCAGTCCTGCGCGCTCTGTGCCTCGATCTTCCACCAGGCCGGGAAGATACTCAGGTTGTACAGGCGTTTGATTGCGCGATAGAGCGCATCGGGATGGGGCGAAGGATGATCCTTGGGCACAATGATCTCCAGCAGCAACTCATGCCCACTGACCTGGGACGCCTGGTACAACCCGAGGACCTGTGCTTCCTGCTCCAGTCGCAGCAGCGGCTCGTCATCGGGGTGGTAGTGCACCAGGCACTTGATGATCTGCTCTTGGGGCCAATTGATCAGGTTGCTGCCCACCGAGCGTCCGTGCTCGAACGCCAGTGGCCGCGAACCCTGGACTTCCACCGGACGTGCAACCCACCAGCCGCGACCAGTCGCCGCATTCAGGGCGTCCTGGCCAAAACGCTGGTCGGCGAGCAGACCGATATCCGCCGCTATGCCCTGGCGGTGCAGATCGACCTCGACCCGCTCCACAGCCTTGATGAACAGTTGTTTGAGGTGGCAGATGCAGGCTGGGTCGCGCCCACCCTGGCGCGCCAGTTCCACCAATTGCCCGCGATGATCGAAAGCAAAGATAAACAACTGCTTCCAGGCTTTGCGCGGCACGCTGACCTGATGCAGGCGTTGCAACACTGCGTCCTGATCAGGACGGCTAATCGGCACCGGACTACTGAACAGATAGTCCAGCTCGGCGCGGGTCGGCATCGCCGGGGCGCAGGCATGCCGGGAAACCACCAGGCCGCCGCAGGCGTTGGCCAGGCGACAGCACTGTTCGTCATCGGCACCACCCAACCAACCACTGAGAAACCCGGCCATGAAAGCATCGCCAGCCCCCAGCACATTCAGCACTTGAACCTGAACACCCGGATAGATCGCACCCTCTTCCAGGCGTGCCGGAATCGCCCCGTGAATCACCGTACAACCCTGCGGGCCAAGCTTGACCACTAAGGTTGCGGCGGTCAGTTCGCGCACCCGGCGCAGGGCTGGCAACAATTGGTCCGAACCACCGGCGATGAGGAACTCCTCTTCGGTACCGACGATCAGGTCGAAGCGCGCCAGGATTGCCTGCACATGGGTGCTGACCTGCTGGTCGGCGACAAAGCGGGTTTCCCCATCGGCCTTCCCGGCCAGGCCCCAGAGCACCGGGCGATAGTCGATGTCGAGCACGCGCTTGACCTGATGTTTCTCGGCAAAGTCCAGGGCCTGGATGCTGGCTTTGTAGACCCCTTCGGTGGAGAAGTGCGTGCCGGTGATCAGCAGGGATCGGCTGGAAGCGATAAAGTTTTCTGAAATGTCTTCGGCGCACAACGCCATATCGGCGCAATTTTCCCGGTAGAACACCAAGGGGAAAGTTTCGCGGTCTTTGAGACCGAGCAGGACCATGGCGGTCAAGCGTTGCGGGTCGATGGTGACGCCGCTGACATCGCAGCCTTCACGGGCCAGAGACTCCAGCAGGAAGCGCCCCATATGATCGTCGCCGACCCGACTCAACATAGCTGACTTGAGTCCCAGTCGGGCGGTGCCGAAGGCAATGTTGGCCGAGGAGCCACCCAGGTACTTGGCGAAGCTGCCGACGTCCTCCAAACGTGCGCCGACCTGCTGTGCATAAAGGTCGACGCCCAGACGTCCAAGGCAGATCAGATCAAATTGACGCCCATTGGCAAAACGAGTTTGACCCATGCTGGCTCCTGTTATTTTTATCAGTCGACGCCCCTCGCCCGAGCGACGAGGCAGGTGCTTGCTGAATGCAGACTAAAACGTCTGGTGGAGCCAATCAATATTTTTTCTATATATTTTTACGTGGAATATTTTTTCCAATAAACTTCCACAAAATCGCGGCGAGCGAGGTGCATCGATTCAGCTCCGCCAGCGGCTCCCATGGCGACGCTATTTTTGGCGCCTACCCTGTAGACTGCGCAGGCCAACCTATTGTCAGGGGCCGACCGGACAAGTGCCCGCGCCCTAAAAGAACAAACCAGAAGGATTCACTATGTCCCGTACCGATCAGCCGGCTTCGACCTCGCCTGTCGACGACCTTCCCAGCGCCCCGATCAATGCCGAGCGTCTGTTGCAGCTGATCACCGAGGAATACGAAGACCTGCCCCGTCAGCTCAAGCGCATCGCCAGCTATATGAGCCAGCAGAGCGATCGAATCATGGTCGATCGGATCAGCGATATCGCCCGCGAATGCGAAGTGCATCCGTCGGCGATCGTGCGCTTCTCCCAGCGTTTCGGCTTCAGCGGTTTCAGCGAAATGCAGGCCTTGTTCCGCGAGGCCTATACCCACAAGACCACACCGGTACAGAACTACCAGCAGCGCATTCGTAGCATGATCGCCAACAAATCGCAGAAAGCCAGTAGCGCAGACCTGGCACGCGATTGTATCAACGCGACGCTCTGCGGGATCGAGCGACTGGGCCTGGAACTCGACGATGCCGCCTTCGAAAAGGCCGTGGACCTGGTGGTCAACGCCGATAATATCTATGTGGTCGGCGTGCGCCGTTCGTTCGCCGTGGCCGACTACCTGGTCTATAACCTGCAGCACACCAACAAGCGTATTCACCTGGTGTCCGGCTTGGGCGGCAGCTATCGCGAGCAGATGCGTAGCGTGCGGGCCAACGACCTGGTGATCGCCATCAGCTTCACGCCCTACGGCAAGGAAACCCAGCACTGCCTGCGCATTGCCCAGCACCATCAGGCTAACACCCTGATCATTACCGACAGCAATCTGTCACCCCTGGCCAAGCGGGCCAATACGGTGTTGCTGGTCAATGAGGGCAGCTCTTTCGCTTTCCGTTCCCTGAGCGCCACGCTGTGCCTGTGTCAGGCGCTGTTCATTGCCGTGGCCTACCGATTGGAACTGAAGATGGATGAAATTCATGAACAGGCCGGGTTTGACGATTGAGGGTTCGCCAGTGCTAAAAAGCCTATGGTAACAAGATATTACCCGAGGTTTTTAGGTCGGAATATCAGCAGCAGTAACGCTAATCAAGGACTATTCCCACAATTGATGTTTTGGATACCGACTCGCCATGCTGACGCGACGGCGCATTCCTTATCTCGAATACGCAGTTTCGCATTTTTCGATTTGGCTTAACCCTACACTCCTGCAAAAAACTAGAAAGATCCTACGGATAAACCCGTAAATATAACGGGTACTAAAAGCCCCACCCAGCCAACCTCGCACGATTTGCTGACTTACAATAAATCCGTGGACTTGTTCGAACTTCAAAGGTGAGTTTGCGCTGCTGGACGCACGCCACTTGCAGTTCTGTCGCGACACCCACGCCCTCTCTGATCTGATGCCGCCACAGTTGGCAAGGAACCGTCCATGTGCCAAAAAAACCGCCCACGAAAACCGGCCTGTGCTACGTCGCACCTGCAACTACCGTCCGGGCTCTTGCCTGCGAGAGCCGTTACACCGCCGCTGTTGAACGGCCTGATGAAATTGCGCGATGTATTGGTAGCATTCAAGGGGCCACTGGCCGATGACCCAGGCTACCGCGGTGTCATCGAAGGGCTGCTGTTCAACAATGAAGTCCACGAGCGCATCCTCGGCAAACAGGTTCGCGAGAGCGCCGGTCACTTGCTGTTCAGCCCATGGTACAGCCTAGACCGGCGCCTTGAGATCCACTCCCAGGGACCGGGCGAAAGCCTTGATCAAGGGGCCACGCACCGTATTGTGGCGCAGGATCAGGTTGAATGAGGTGTTGAAGCGGATGGTCTCCGGTCGCAACGCCCGCAACTGTCCTTGAGCAACCAGCGCAGCGGCATAGTGCTGCGGCAGAAAGCCGACAAAACGTCCGGTCTGGATCAGCATCGCCACCGCTTCGACCTGGGAAGCGGAAGCCGAATAACTGTCGTGGCCAACAAAGTCGAGCTTGTCCCGGTGAATCGCATAACGATGATTGACGAACGCATGGTTACGCAGCACATCCCGGTCGATCAGAGAATCGTCGAGATCGAACAACGAATGCCCGACACCACAGTAAGCCTCAGACAGTTCCTCATAGAGGGAAAAATAGTCAAATTCTTCTCTTTTCTGATACACCGGCACAATGCCGGCAACAAATCGCCCTTCAACTACCCCGCGTTCCACCTCATCCAATTGCGCTGCATGCAGGCGAAACCTTACTTTCGGTGATTCATCGTTGATGATCCGCAAGGCAGCAACTAACGGTGAGTTAGGGTCGGAAATAGTGTTATCTACGACGCCGATACTAAGGTCGCCGACCAATTCATTCTGTGCCGAACTAAGCCGGTCCCTGAATTTGTCCACCGATGCAAATAACTCAATGGATGCCTGATACACCAGGCTACCCTCTTCGGTAAGGCAGAAACCTTCCCGACCACGCGTGCAGAGGCGCATGCCGATCCGGATTTCCAAGTCGGAAATCTGCTTACTGATAGCCGCGAGCCCTACATTCAGCTCATTCTGGGCCGCACTGAAGCCTCCCGCCTCGACCACGGCCTTGAACACCTTGAGCAATTTGAAATCCAACCCACTGAGGGCCAACGGCGCTCTCTGGCCGGGTTTTACCGATGGGTTTCCAGAAGTGGAAAGTTGAGTTTCCATAATGCTTATTGACCTCAAACCGCCTAATCACCAGAATTTTTCCCACAACAAGAACGCAGCCGGTCAATAATAATGAACACAGAAAACAGGGCTTGGCAACCACAATCAACTTCTGCCAATCCGCGACAATTCGTTGATTCTACGCATTTAAAAACCGACACTTCGGTCAGTCCTCATCACTTACAACTGCCTTTCTGAAAACGGCATGACCCGTCCTGCTTCGGCCGGCTCGCCCCGCCTGAACGCTTACCGCGGTCCCGCCTTGAACATTCAATCTGCTTGAGGAAAACAACAATGAACCAAGCCACCGATCGCCTTTGGGGCGCTCGTTTCAAAAGCGGCCCGTCCGCTGCTCTGGCTGCCTTGTCGCGTTGCCCGGACCGCTACTTCCGCTTGACACCCTACGATCTCGCGGGCGGAAAGGCCCACGCCCATGAATTGCAGCGCGCCGGCCTGCTCGACGAGCAGGAAACCCGGAGGATGGTCGAAGCGCTCGATGTTATCGGCGAGGATTTCCGCGCCGGACGCATCGCGCCGACCCTCGACGATGAGGACGTGCATACCTTTATCGAACGATTGCTGACCGAACGCCTCGGTGCCCTGGGCGGCAAGCTGCGTGCCGGTCGCTCGCGCAACGACCAGACCGCCAACGATCTGCGGCTGTTTCTGCGCGATCATGTGCGAACTCTCGCGGTGGAAGTCCTGGTGCTGCAACAGGCTTTGGTCGAACAGGCCGAGCAGCATGTAGAAAGCATCTGCCCCGGCTTCACCCACCTGCAGCAGGCCCAGCCGATCGTTTTCGCCCACCATTTGCTGGCCCATGCGCAATCCATGCTACGCGACGTCCAGCGCCTGATGGACTGGGATGCCCGCACCGCACTGTCGCCCCTGGGTGCAGCCGCGATGGCTGGTTCGGCCATCGCTCGCCAGCCGCAGCAGTCGGCGCGGGAAATGGGTTACAACGGCGTCTGCGAAAACTCCATCGATGCCGTCGCCAGCCGTGACCACGTCGCCGAATTCCTGTTTGTCGCCAGCATGCTAGGGATCAATATCTCGCGCCTGGCCGAGGAGTTCTGCCTGTGGTCGTCGCGTCAGTTCCGCTGGGTCATGCTGGACGATGCCTATGCCACCGGCAGTTCGATCATGCCGCAGAAAAAGAACCCGGATATCGCCGAGCTGGCTCGGGGCAAGGCGGGGCGCCTGATTGGTAACCTGACCGGCTTGCTGTCGACCCTAAAGTCCCTGCCGCTGTCCTATAACCGCGACCTGAGCGAGGACAAGAACGGCGTACTCGACAGCGTCGATACCCTGCTATTGGTGTTGCCTGCCATGGCCGGGATGGTCGCGACCATGACCGTCAATGTCGGGGAGCTGCGACGCCAGGCGCCCCTGGGTTTCACCCTCGCCACCGAGGTTGCCGACTGGCTGGCGGTGCGGGGCGTGCCGTTCAAAGAAGCCCATGAAATCACCGGGGCGTTGGTCAAAGCCTGCGAAGCCCAGGGTATCGAACTCGAAGATGCCAGCCCTGCCCTGCTGACCGAGATCGACAGCCGCCTGACCCCACAAGTACTCGACAGTCTGACGCTCGAAGCCGCCATCAATGCGCGCAGCGGTTGGGGCGGCACCGCACCGCAACAGGTTCGCGAGCAGATTGCCCGGTTGAAAACTGCCCTGGCGGAACAAGCCCACTGGGTGCGCGAATACCGCGGCTTTCGTTTGTAACCAGAACTCGAAAACACCGACGATCCTGTAGCAGACGGGCTTGCGGGAAAGCCCGTCTGCTACAGGGACGGTTTTGTATGACAGCGATAACGGCGGCGCCCAAGCGGTACCACCTGAGGAGAAAGACCATGAGCCTGACCCAGGCAGAACGCCTGCTCGCCGAGCGCAAGCAGGCCGAGAACCAGTTCGATATTACCCAATACGAGCACGTGCCCCGGCGTTACTACGGGCGGATATTCTTTGCCACGGTGATCGTCATCGCCTTGGTGGGGCTGCTCCGCGCCTTTGCCAATGGCCAGATCGAATGGAGCTATATCGGCCAGTTCTTCACCGCCAAATCAATCCTCACCGGCCTGCTGAACACCCTGATCATGGCTGTCCTGGCGATGATCCTGGGCATTGTCTTCGGCGTAATCACCGCGATCATGCGCATGTCGAGCAACCCGATCCTGCGCTACGTGGCAATTACCTACACGTGGTTGTTTCGCGGCACGCCGCTGATCCTCCAGTTGCTGCTGTGGTTCAACCTGGCGCTGATCTTCCCCACCGTTGGGATTCCCGGCCTGTTTCAGCTCGACACTGTGAGCCTGATGACCCCATTCGTCGCGGCACTCCTGGGCCTGAGCATCAACCAGGGCGCCTACACAGCCGAAGTGGTGCGTGCCGGCCTGCTGTCCGTGGACACCGGCCAGTATGAAGCGGCCAAGTCCATTGGCATGCCACGCCTGCAGGCCCTGCGTCGGATCATCCTGCCCCAGGCCATGCGCATCATCATTCCGCCGGTGGGCAACGAATTCATCAGCATGGTCAAGGCGACCAGCCTGGCGAGCGTGATTCAGTATTCGGAACTGCTCTACAACGCGCAAAACATCTACTACGCCAACGCCCGCGTGATGGAACTGCTGATGGTTGCCGGTATCTGGTACTTACTGGCCATTACCGTACTGTCCTTTGGTCAAAGCCGTCTGGAACGCCGATTCGCTCGCGGCGCCGGCAAGCGTTCGTAAGCGCCCAGGAGAATTCGAACATGAGAAGCATCGTCAAGGCCGTCGGCCTGAACAAATACTACGACTCGTTCCACGCCCTCAAGGACGTCGGCATCGAGGTCGAACAGGGCGAAGTGCTGTGCATCATCGGCCCGTCCGGTTCCGGTAAAAGCACTCTGCTGCGTTGCGTCAACCAACTGGAAAAAATCGACAAGGGCGGCCTTTGGGTTGACGGCGAGTTGGTCGGCTATCGCATTGCCGGCAACAAGTTGCACGAACTCAACGAAGCGCAGATCGCCCGTCAGCGCCTGGCCACCGGCATGGTGTTCCAGCGCTTTAACCTGTTCCCGCACATGACCGTGCTGGAAAACATCATCGAAGGTCCTGTCCAAGTCCTGCGCCGCTCGCCCAAGGAGTCCGTCGAGGAAGCCCTGGAGCTGTTGGCACGGGTCGGCCTGGCCGACAAACGCAACAGCTATCCCATTGAGCTGTCCGGCGGCCAGCAGCAACGGGTAGCCATCGCCCGTGCCCTGGCGATGCGGCCCAAGCTGATGTTGTTCGATGAACCCACTTCGGCACTCGACCCGGAACTGGTCGGTGAGGTGCTGTCGGTGATGCGCGATCTGGCGCGCACCGGCATGACCATGATCGTCGTCACCCATGAGCTGGGCTTCGCGCGTGAAGTCTCAAACCGCATGGTGTTCATGGACGGCGGGCAGATCGTGGAGGAAGGAAGCCCCGAAGAAATCCTGATAAACCCGCAGAACCACCGTACCCAAAGCTTCATTTCTGCCGTTCGAACCTAGGCTCACCTGAACCTCACAACACTCATAATAAGAGAACGACCATGAAGAACTCCATAATCCCAGCAGTACTCGCCGGCCTGATGGCTTCCAGCTTCACCTGGGCCGCCGAATTGCCCGCCAGCATCAAGGCCAAGGGCGAAATCGTCGCGGCCATCATGCCTAACTATCCACCGATGGACTTCAAAGACCCGGCCACCAACGAACTCACCGGTGTCGACTATGACCTGGGCAACGCCCTGGCCGAACGCCTGGGCGTGAAGATGAAATGGCAGGAAACTTCCTTTGAGCAGATGGTCAACGCCCTGACCACCAAGCGCGTCGACATCGTGCTCTCGGGCATGACCGACACCGCTGAACGCCAGAAGGCCATTGACTTTGTCGATTACTTCACCAGCGGTTCGCAGTTCTACACCCTGGAGAAGAACAAGGACATCAACCAGATGACCGATATCTGCGGCAAGACGGCCGGCACCAGTCGCCGTACCACCTTTCCGGCGGAAATCGCCGCTTGGAGCAGCGCACACTGCCCGGCTGACAAGCAGATCAAGGTCATCGGCACCGAAGGCTCCGCCGACGCCCGTGCGCAACTGCGCCAGAGCCGCATCAACGCCGCCGTGCAAGGCAGCGAGACCTTGCCGTACCTGGCCACCCAGGAAAAGAACACCTTCAAGATCATCGGTACGCCGATGACCGTGCAGTTCACCGGAATTGGCGTGAGCAAGGATAACCAGCAACTGCGTGACGCTATCCAGGCTGCCCTGCAAGACATGATCGCCGACGGCAGCTACCAGGCCATCCTGAAGAAATGGGAACTGGCGGTGGGCGCGATCGACACCGTCTCCATCAACAAAGGCCAGTAACCGTCGGTGTAGAGAAGGAATAACCACCCATGTCCCCGACACCGACCTGGCCAAGCGGGCATCAAGCCTGCCTGGCCCTGGCCTTCGACCTCGACGGGCCCACCGGCGATGCCATGCTCGACGATTCGATCTGGCATAAGCCCGAGTACTTCGGCTTTGGTGGCTACGGCCCGTATCGGGCATTGCCGCGGCTACTGGACCTGCTGGAGGAGTTTGGCCTGCCGAGCACTTTCTTCGTCCCAGCCTGGGTCGTGGAAAACTGGCCGCGCCAATGCCAGGCAATCATCGAGCGCGGACATGAGGTGGCCTACCACGGCTACAAACACGAATCCTTTTACGCCCTTTCGCTGGACCAGCAGAAGGACGTCATGAAGAAATGCCGCGAGGTGTTCTGGCAGCACCTGAATATCCGCGCCGAGGGCTTTCGCACACCTTCCGGTGACTGGCATGCCGAGACGCCGGCAATGTTGGTGGAAGCTGGCGTGATTTATTCCAGCAGCATGCGCGGGGATGACCGACCTTACTTGGTGAATGTGCCTGGCCACCGCCAGCCGCTGGTGGAAATTCCCGGGCGCTGGGAGATGGATGACTACGCCTCGATTGCCTATACCCGTGGGCCGGACTTCCCCTCCGGGCTGGATCGCACCGCCAGCTACGAGCTGACCCTGGACAACTGGTGCCGCGAGTTCGACGGCGCGGCGAACGAAGGTCTGTGCCTGACCACCCTGTTCCATCCCAAAATCATCGGCAAACCGGGGCGCCTGCTGTTGCTCGAACGGCTGTTCGAGCATATGCGCCAGCGCGATGACGTCTGGTTCGGCACCTGCCGCGAGGTCGCCCGTTGGTGGCTCAAGGAGCATCATCATGGCTGAGTTCCAACGCACGATAGTGCAAAAGCCTGCCTTCGAGAGCCCATGGCCGGCGTCGTATCGCAGCGCGGTGGTGATCACCGTGGACTACAACGACATCCACGGCATCCTCACCCAAGCCCCGCAAGTGGCTGGGCGCGACAAAACACTGTCGGTCTGGCGCTATGGCAGCCAGCGTGGGGTCAATCGCCTGCTCGGACTGTTCGACGAGTTGCAGGTGCGCAGTAGCTGGTGCATTCCTGGCATCGTTGCCGAGGAAAACCCGGCACATATCCAGGCGATCCTCGCGGGCGGCCATGAGATCGCCTGCGCCGGTTATCGGCACCAGAACTACGACCTGCTCACTCTTACGGAGCAGAAGGCAGCACTGGTCCACGGTTGCGAGGCCTTGGCGGCATTGACCGGGCAACGGCCACGAGGCTTTCGGATTCCAGCCGGCAACTGGCTGCCGGGTTTTACCGAGGCCCTACAGGAGCAGGGCATCCACTGGTCGTCGTCATGGCGCGGCGATGATCTGCCGTTCGCCCACCCGAGCGCCCCGTCACTGATCGAGCTGCCGTTGCACTACGAGTTAGAAGACGAGCCCTACTTCGCCTTCAACCTCAGCCCTGCCGTGCCGCCGGCGCAATCGCGGATCGCCTCCTACCGGCACACTCTGGGCAATATGCAGATGGACTTTGCCGGTTTCCACCGCTTCGGCCTGTGCTACCTACTGCGCCTGCACCCGGAAATCATCGCCACGCCGGGCCGCATCGGTGTGCTGCGCGAATTGATCCAGGGGATCCAGCAGCACGAGGATGTGTGGATCGCCCGCGCCGAAGAAGTCGCCCAATGGTGGGCCCGCAGCGCCGCGCCGATGACCGATGATCACCCGAGCGCGGTCTACGAGCAACACTATCGGAATTACCAGCCATGAACGAACACCCACAAGGCCTGGAAGAGCCGGAGTGCGTCCGTTTGCGATCAATACCTATAAGGACATAAGCATCACCGTGGCCACCTATTCCCTTGTTATTCGCCGGTTGATGATCTGCTCCGTGACCATCGTCGTCAGCCGTGCCATCACCAGTCCACTGTTGACCCTGTTCCTCAGCAGAAAGCTGGGCCTGAACCAGCAGGATGTCGGCCTGCTGCTGGGCATCGCAGTCTTTATCGCGACCCTGATGTCGCTCTACGGCGGCTATGTGATCGACCGCTTGGAAAAGCGTCGGCTGCTGATCCTGGCCATGCTTTCCAGCGCCGTCGGCTTCACCCTATTGACCTTTGCCCAGAATCTGTACCTGACCACCCTGACCCTGATCATCACCGAGACCGCCTCGGCGCTGTTCCTGATCGGTTCCAAGGCGATCATCAGCGAAAACCTGCCCATGGGGCAGCGCGCTAAAGTGTTCTCGTTGCGCTACACCCTGACCAATATCGGCTACGCCACCGGTCCCATGCTCGGCGTGGTCATCGCTGGCGTCCAACCACTGGCACCGTTCCTGATCGCCGCCGGGATCGCCTTTTTCAGCATGTTCCTGATGTTTGGCATCGCTCCCCACGCCCAGGCCTTGATCGGCAAGCCAGCGAGCTTTCTCGGTACACTGTCGACTTTGCGCGGCGACCGGACCCTGATCATGTTCACCTGCGGCAGCTTGCTCAACACCATCGTCCATGGCCGCTACACCCTGTACCTGTCACAGTTCCTGTTGGTCACCCACAGCAACCAGGATGCCCTGACCACCATGTCGGCGATCCTCGCTTGCAACGCCATCAGCGTGATCCTGTTGCAGTACCAGATCGGCCGTTTTCTCAAGCGCGAACAACTGCGCTACTGGATCGGCGTCGGCACCACCTTCTTCATCATCGGCCTGATCGGCTTCAGCTACGCCACCAACCTGGTATCCTGGTGCATCGCGATGTTCATCTTCACCCTCGGCGAAATGATCATCTACCCGGCGGAATATCTGTTCATCGATACCATCGCCCCGGAAAACCTGCGCGGTAGTTACCTCGGCGCGCAGAACCTGGCGGCCCTGGGCGGCGCTCTGAGCCCGGTGATCTGCGGCTACCTGTTGATCAACACACCGGCCACCACCATGTTCTATGTCCTCAGCGGCCTGACAGCGCTGGGCGGCTGCCTGTGTTTCCTCGCCGGGCGCGGCATTCCTTTACTGCAAAAATAATGCACTTAATCCGCATTATTATGCATTAGTCAAGAGTTCGATCGACCAGCACACTGTGCCCGTTCCTCCCCCAAATGTTGGAACTTTGAAAGGGCTTTGCGCCAGGCGCACAAGCCCTTCTTTTTTCCCGCCGAACTTGAAGTGGATCGTTCTCACCATGTTTGCCCGCTGGTCACGCCGCCTGCTGCCCTCCCCCCTCAATACCCGTCCCAGCGAATGGAGCCGCGCCGCCATCGGTGTCTCCCTCGGCACCCTATTCAGCGTCTGGGTCTGTGCTCAGCTATTCGGCTTGCCGGTGGCACTGCACCTGATCGGTCCGCTGGGTGCCTCGGCGGTGTTGCTGTTCGCCGTGTCCTCGGGTGCCCTCTCGCAACCCTGGTCGATCCTTGGCAGTTACGGGTGTGCCACGTTGGTGGCGCTGCTGGTGGTGCACTTTCTCGACCGTAATCTGGTCAGTGCCAGCCTGGCCGCTGGCCTGGCGTTGCTGGTGATGTGCCTGCTGCGTTGCCTGCATCCGCCGGGTGGAGCCCTGGCCCTGCTGATGGTAATCGTCGACCCGGACACCGAGGCGTTGGGCTGGCAGGTCCTGGGGCCGGTGATGTGCTCGGCGGTGTGCCTGTTGCTGGTAGCTATTGGCTACAACAACTTGACCCGAGTACGTTACCCCAAGGTGCATATCGAGCCACCAAGTACCTTTATCGCCAGCCATGCGCCAGGTGAACCGCAGAGCATCACCCGCCTGGACCTGGAACAGGCCCTGACGCAGATGGAGGAATTCATCGATGTGACCCCCGAGAACCTGGAGCAGTTGATCATCCTCTGTGAAACCCATGCCAAACGCCGCAGCATCGGTGAGGTGTTTTCCGCTCGGCGCTGAATTTTTCCTGAGCTTGGGTGGGTCCAAGACAGCTTCCACGTCGAGCGACAAGGCAGTGTTTAGCCGAGGGCCATCCTGAAGTTGCGCTTCAACGGCTCAATAGCAGCTCCAGGGCTTCGATATGCCAATAGTCTGCCTTGAGCTCGCTTGCCAGTTGTCGCGCTCGGCCCAGGCGGATCGGTGTTTTTTCCAGGTCGATCAACAGCGTGGGACAGTTAAACGGCGTCGGCGCTGTCCAAGCTTTGAGGCGTCCATCGGTCAGCAGCAGCACCCTGTGTTGCTCCAGGGCGAAGCGTTTTTGTCGCCCCCTCAACCACTCGCTCGCCTCCTGCAAGGCCGCCAGCAATGGCGTGCCACCACCCGCCCCCAACGCCTCCAGCCAGCCACGCAAGCCGCTGGAGGCCTTAAGGCCCTGGATCTGCCAATGCGGTCGATGACCGCTGGCGGTCAATAACGCCAGGCGCGCGCGCTGGCGGTAGGCGTCGTCGAACAGTTGGGCCAGGAGACCCTTGGCGTCACTCAGGGCCTGGTGCCGGCGGATGGACGCCGAGGCATCGACAATCACCAGCCACAATTCATGGGGCGCGCTGCCGCCGGGGTGAAAACGCAGGTCGCGACGCAGCCGTGGCCGGCCGCCCAGCAGGGTCTCGCACCAAGCGATTGCCTTACCTTCGTCGGCTCGGCCTATACCCCGCCGGCCCTTGGGAATTCGCCCCGCCTGGGCTTTGGCATTCGCCCCTGGCGTCAGTCGAGGGCGAATGCCTAAGGCTTTTTTGGCCAGTGCGGGATTTCCCGACGAGCCCCCACCGGCAATCCCTGGGGAGGCAACTCGCCCCATTGGCCCTGGCCCTGGGCCGAATTCGATTCCCGTTGTACGTTGTCGGCAGCACTCGATGTCTGTGCAGCCGGCGGACTCTTCTGTCGCCGATGGCGCAGGGCAAACTCGGCGACCGCCTCGATATCTTCTTCGGTGATCTGCTGTCCGCCACGCCAGGCAGCATGGGCCCGCGCCGCCCGCAGCCAGACCAGGTCCGCCCGCAGGCCATCGACCCCGGCGGCAAAACAACGCTCGGTAATCTGTGCCAGGGTCTGATCATCCAGGGCAATGGCTGGCAACAACGCCCGCGCCTGTTCACAACGCTGGCGCAGCGCCTGTTGCGGCTGTTCCCATTGTTCACAGAACGCCTGTGGATCGCTGTCGAAATTCAATCGGCGTCGAATGATCTGCCCACGCTCGGTCGGTAGTGGCTGGCCGCTCAACGCCACATTCAGGCCGAATCGGTCGAGCAGTTGCGGACGCAACTCGCCCTCCTCCGGGTTCATGGTACCGATCAGCACGAAACGCGCCGCATGCCGGTGGGAGATGCCGTCGCGCTCGATCAGGTTGGTGCCGCTGGCCGCCACATCGAGCAGCAGGTCCACCAGATGGTCCGCCAGCAGGTTCACCTCGTCGACGTACAACACTCCGCCGTCGGCCTTGGCCAGTACGCCGGGGGAAAATTGCGCACGGCCTTCGCCCAGGGCGGCATCCAGGTCGAGGGTGCCGACCAGGCGCTCCTCGGTGGCACCGAGGGGCAAGGTGACGAACTGACCACTGGCAAGCAGATCCGCCAGCCCTCGGGCCAGGGTCGACTTGGCCATGCCACGCGGCCCTTCGATCAGCACACCGCCGATCTTCGGGTCGATGGCGGTCAGGCACAGCGCCAGCTTCAGCGCATCGGCACCCACCACCGCCGACAGCGGGAAATGCAGGGAGTCACTCATTGTGCATACACCTCAGGAATCTTCCTCTATATCCAGCAGCAGGTTTTCCAGGGCCTGGCGATACTCCCCAGGTTCACGCCACAGGCCGCGCTGTTGGGCCTCCAACAAGCGTTCGGTCATATCCCGCAGGGCATGGGGATTATGCTCGCGGACAAACTCGCGGGTATCGGCATCAAGTACGTAGGCATCGGCCAGTAAGGCGTACTGGTGATCGTCGATCAGTTGGGTGGTGGCATCGAAGGCGAATAGATTGTCGACCGTTGCCGCCAGTTCGAAGGCGCCCTTGTAACCATGGCGCTTGACCCCGTCAATCCACTTCGGGTTGGCCGCCCGGGAGCGGATCACCCGATTCAGCTCTTCCTTGAGGGTACGCACCTTCGGCAGGTCTGGCTGGCTATGGTCGCCATGGTAGCTGGCCGCCCTGTCGCCACGCAGGCTTTCCACGGCGGCCAACATACCACCTTGGAATTGGTAGTAATCGTTGGAGTCGAGCAGGTCGTGCTCGCGGTTGTCCTGGTTGTGCAGCACGGCCTGGACCTGACTCAGGCGCTGGGCAAACACCGTCCTGGCGGCTGTGCCTTCGTCGGAGCCGCCATAGGCGTAGCCGCCCCAGTTCAGGTAGACCTCGGCAAGGTCGTCGCGGCTTTGCCAGAGACGTGCGTCAATCGCATTCTGTACGCCAGCGCCATAGGCTCCAGGCTTCGCGCCGAAGATCCGCCAGCCGGCCTGGCGTGCAGCCTGCTCCGCACTCAGTCCTTGGACTTGCAGTTGCTCGCGTTCGTGACGCACCTTGGCGGCCAGCGGATTCATGTCCTCGGGCTCATCCAACGCCGCCACCGCTTGTACCGCCGCGTCGAACAAGCGGATCAAGTTGCCGAAGGCATCGCGGAAGAATCCCGAAACCCGCAAGGTGACGTCCACCCGCGGGCGGTCCAGCAGGCTCAGCGGCAGGATCTCGAAGTCATCGACCCGTTGGCTACCCGTGGCCCAGACTGGTCGCACGCCCATCAACGCCATGGCTTGGGCGATATCGTCGCCGCCGGTGCGCATGGTGGCCGTACCCCAAACCGACAGGCCGAGCTGGCGCAGGTGGTCGCCGTGGTCCTGTAGGTGGCGTTCGAGAATCAGGTTGGCGGATTGAAAACCGATACGCCAGGCCGTGGTGGTCGGCAGGTTGCGCACATCCAGGGAGAAGAAATTGCGCCCGGTGGGCAGCACGTCGAGGCGTCCGCGACTCGGCGCGCCGCTGGGGCCTGCCGGTACGAAGCGTCCCTCCAGGGCCGTGAGCAAGCCTTGCATCTCGGCCGGACCGCAGGCATCCAGACAGGGTGCGACGTGGCTCAACAAACCGTCGATAATGCTGCGCACCTCGGCCCACAGATCACCGTCAGCCACCACCGCCGATCCGGCCAGGGACTGCTCGATCAGTTGCGCGGCATACAGTTCCAGGCGCTCGCGGCTGTCGCCGGCGGTGCGCCAGGTCTCGTCGCTGATCATCTGCAAGGCGTGTGGACGGCTCCCGGTCCAGGGTTCGGCCAGAGCGCAATCAAGCGGGTCGAAGCCCAGCTCGAAGGCCTTGGCCAAGGCTCGCAGCAGGCTGGACTGGGCACCACGACCGTCGCCTCGGGGAATGCGCAGTAACGCCAGCAGGGTGTCGATACGCTGGCGCCCGTCCGGCGACTCACCGAAGATGTGCAGCCCATCGCGAATCTGCGACTCCTTCAAGTCGCAGAGATAGGTGTCCAGGCGCGGCAGCCAGATCGCTGCATCGGCATCACTGTTGAGCCCGGCATCCAGTTGCAGCTCGCGGTCGATCCGAGTCTCGCGAACCCGTTGCAGAATATCGCGCTGCAGTTCCCTGGCGCGCCGTGGATCGAGCAACTGCGCGTCGTAGTATTCGTCGGCCAGCAGTTCCAGGTCACGTAGCGGGCCGTAGGTTTCTGCTCGAGTCAGCGGCGGCATCAGGTGGTCGATGATCACCGCCTGGGTCCGGCGCTTGGCCTGGGCGCCCTCGCCCGGATCATTGACAATGAACGGATAGATATTCGGCAACGGCCCCAGCAGTGCATCCGGCCAACAGTTTTCCGACAGGCCAACCCCCTTGCCGGGCAACCACTCCAGGTTGCCGTGCTTGCCGACATGGATCACGCCGTGGGCGCCGTAGACGTGGCGCAACCAGAAATAGAACGCCAGGTAACCGTGGGGGGGCACCAGGTCCGGGTCGTGGTAGACCGCACTGGCATCGACCTGATAACCCCGGGCCGGCTGGATGCCGACAAAGGTCAGGCCGAACCGCAGGCCGGCCACCATCATCCGTCCGCTGCGAAACATTGGATCGTTTTGTGGGCTGCCCCAACGAGCGAGCACGGCTTGGCGATTGGCCTCGGGCAGACGGTCGAACAGCGCCTGATAGTCCGCCAGCGCCAGACTCTGATGGCAGGGCCGCATGTCGAGACTGTCGAAGTCGTTGCTGACCCCGCCGAGCAAGGCCTGGATCAGCCCGGTGCCGTTGGCGGGCAACTCATCGCTCAACGGGTAGCCCTCGGCCTGCAAAGCCCGCAGGATATTCAGGGCCGCTGCTGGCGTGTCGAGGCCGACGCCATTGCCAATGCGCCCGTCGCGGGTCGGATAGTTGGCCAGGATCAAGGCGATGCGTTTGTCGCCATTGGCCACTCGCGCCAGTTCGACCCAGCGCCGCGCCAGTTCGGCGACAAAGTCCATGCGCTCGGGCTGCGCTCGATAGCACACCACATCACTCTGGCTGCGCTCGCTGCGCCATGCCAGGTCCTTGAAGCTGATGGGCCGACTGATGATCCGACCGTCCAACTCCGGCAAGGCGATATGCATCGCCAGGTCCCGTGGTCCCAGCCCTTGCTCGCTGGCCAGCCAGCCAGGCTCGTTGTCCTGGGCGCAGATGGCCTGGATCACTGGGATATCGCGACGGAACGGACGCAGATGCGGCGCTTCGAGGCTCGACTGGGCGAACCCGGTGGTGTTGAGAATCACCGCCGCCGCGCCCTCGTCCAGCCAGTCCTCGACCACGGACAGGCAACCGGGCTCCTTGAGACTGGCCACGGCGATCGGCAGGGGATTCAGCCCAGCGTTGCGCAAACGCTGACAGAACACATCGATAAAGGCGGTATTGGCCGCCTGCAGGTGCGAGCGATAGAACAGCACTGCCGCCACCGGCAGGTCGACCTGCCAATCGGCCCGCCAGTCAGCCAGTTGCGCGTCACCCAGGCGCGGATGGTAGATCGCCGTGCGCGGCAATGTCCGCGGCTCCTGCCACGGATAGTCGCGCCCCAGCCAGGTACTGGCCAGGCAACGGTACAACTGCAAGGCATTGCCCAGACCGCCCTGGCGCAGGAAGTGCCAGAGCCGCTCGCCCTGTGCCGCCGGGACGTTGCTCAGGTCGCTCAGCGCCGGGTCGGGCCGGTCATCGCCCGGTACCAGGATCAACGTCACACCGCGCTCGGCCAGTTGCACCAGGCGCTCGATACCATAACGCCAATAGCCGATACCACCGTGCAGCGACAACAGAATGACCTTGGCATGTTGCAGCACCTGGTCGACATAGAGGTCGACCGATGCATGATTTTGTACCTGCATCGGATTGGCCAGACGCAGGCTGGGATAATCCGGCGACAATTGCCGCGCCGCCTCGGCGAGCAACGCCAGGCTGGAATCGCCGCTGCACAGGATCACCAGCTCGGCGGGCGTTTGTCCAAGGTCGGCGATATTGTCGTCCGAGACGAAACCGCCGGGCTGGGTCCTGAGCAGATGCATGGGATCAGGCCGTCAATGCGTTACGAAGCGTCGATTCGAGCAACGCGGCGTCCAGTTCCTGACCAATCAGCACCAAACGAGTGACCCGCGACTCGTCAGCACCCCAGGCGCGGTCGAAGTGCTTGTCGAAACGAGTGCCCACGCCCTGGATCAGCAGGCGCATCGGTTTGTTGGGAATCGCGGCGAAGCCTTTGATCCGCAGGATGCCGTGTTGCACCACCAACTGGGTCAGGGCATCGAGCAACAGGCTTTCGTCGGCTTGCGGCAGCTCGATGGAGATCGAGTCGAAGGCATCGTGGTCGTGGTCGTCGTGATCATCGCCGTCGTGGTGATGGTCATGGTGACTGTGGCGACCGTCGATATGTGCCTCGGAACCGGCGCCCAGCCCCAGCAACACGTCCAGCGGCAGACGCCCGCTGCTGGCTTCGATGACCTTCACCGCTGGCGGCAGCTCTTCGGCCACTTCCAGGCGGACCCTGGCCAGATCTGCGGGGCTGATCAGGTCGGCCTTGTTGAGGATCACCAGGTCGGCGCTCGACAGTTGGTCGGCGAACAGCTCATGCAGTGGCGACTCATGGTCCAGGTTCGGGTCGAGCTTGCGCTGGGCATCCACTTGGTCCGGGAACGCGGCAAAGGTGCCAGCGGCGACGGCTGGGCTGTCGACCACGGTGATCACCGCATCGACGGTGCAGGCACCGCGGATTTCCGGCCACTGAAACGCCTGGACCAGCGGCTTGGGCAGTGCCAGGCCGGAAGTTTCGATGAGGATATGGTCGAGGTCGCCGCGACGGGCCACCAACTCACGCATCACCGGGAAGAACTCTTCCTGTACGGTGCAGCACAGGCAACCGTTGGCCAGCTCATAGACGCGGCCATTGGCTTCTTCCTCGGTGCAGCCAATGGTGCACTGTTTGAGGATCTCGCCGTCGATACCGAGTTCGCCGAACTCGTTGACGATCACCGCGATACGGCGGCCTTGGGCGTTGTCCAACATATGGCGCAGCAAGGTGGTCTTGCCCGAGCCGAGAAAGCCGGTAACGATAGTGACGGGAAGTTTGGCCAGTGTTTTCATCGGATGCCCTTTGGCAAAAGTAGCGGGCATACGGGACGAAAGCCGCTGCCGGCAACGGGCGCGGAAAGCTTCGCCACCGGATCACCCCGCCCGGTTACGGGATCCTACGCTACCGCCCAGGCGAGTTTCGTAGAGTCCCTGTGAGAATCTGTCACGAGGCAGGTCTCCTGGCTTACGGTCGGGCGTGCGGAGTGACTCCGATCCGCCGATTCCCGCGCCTTCCCGCCAGAGGCAGTGGCTTTGCAGGGTTATCGAGCCGTCTACAGTTGCGGGGGCAGCCGCGGCTTACCGCGTTCCCTTCTTAGCTTCGGCCAGATGCCGAAGAACCTCGAACCTGCAAGGCTACGCAGTGCATGGGAACAGGTCAATCTCGGCGGCCGCTGTGGTTTAATTGCACCCCTTCTCTTGCCCTGCCAGCTTCAAGGAAACGCTGCCCATGAGTGCCACCGACACCACCCACGTCCTGGTTATCGGTTATGTCTGGCCCGAACCCCGGTCCTCGGCTGCCGGCGGGCACATGATGCAGATTCTCGAAAGCTTCCTCGAAGCCGGCTGGCGGATTACTTTTGCCAGCCCCGCCAGTGCCGGAGAACACAAGGCCGATCTACACAGCCTGGGCATCGACGAGCAGATCATCGAGCTCAACAACAACAGCTTCGACCGTTTCATCAGCGACTTGAAGCCGGATGTGGTGCTGTTCGACCGCTTCATGATGGAGGAACAGTTCGGCTGGCGGGTCGAGCAACACTGCCCAGACGCCGTGCGCGTGCTGGAGACCTCGGACCTGCAAGCCTTGCGCGATGCCCGCCAGCAGCAGCTCAAGGCACGCCTGAAGGCTGACCCGGACCTGAATGACTTCACGGCGCTGTTCGCTCCCGAGCTGAGTGAGGTGTTCCGGCAGATGAGCGACACTGACCTGGCCAAAAGGGAAATCGCCGCGATCTACCGTTCGGACCTGAGCCTGATGATTTCCGATCTCGAGATTCGCCTCTTGACCGAACAGTTCCAGCTAGCGCCGGCCTTGCTGCACTGGTGCCCACTGATGGTTGAGCAACCCACCACCTTCACTGCCTTCGAAGACCGCGCACACTTTATCAGCATCGGCAATTTCCGCCACGCGCCGAACTGGGACGCGGTGCTCTGGATGAAAACCACCCTCTGGCCGTTGATTCGCCAGCAATTGCCGGGGGCGCAGCTCCATATCTACGGTGCCTACACGCCACCCAAGGCGACCGCGTTGCACAACCCCGCCCAGGGTTTTTATGTGATGAACTGGGCCGAGGACGCGCTGCGGGTGATGAGTGCGGCGCGCATCTGCCTGGCGCCGTTGCGCTTTGGCGCCGGTATCAAGGGCAAGCTCGCCGATGCGATGCTCTGTGGCACGCCGAATATCACCACGCCGATCGGTGCCGAGGCCATGCACGGCGAACTGCCCTGGCCCGGCGTCATCGGGACCAGTGCCGAGGCCTTGGCACAGGCGGCGGTCCAATTGTATCAGGATCAATCGTCATGGCTGCAGGCCCAGGCAAACGGCAAGGCCTTGCTGGCGGCCCGTTATGACCGACGGCTTCACGGCCCGGCCCTGGTCGCACGCATAGAGCGCTGCCGGCAGCAGTTGGTACGGCATCGACGCGATAATTTCACCGGGGCGATGCTACGTCATCACCATCACAAGAGCACCCAATACATGGCCCAGTGGATCGAAGCGAAAAACCGCATAATCGGCGGGTCATGCTCGTCATGAAGCCGAAGCGAAGAGTTGACTGATTTCGATCAACTGCGGCTCCTGATCCGGTACCAGGACCAATGCCGAGCGCGGTGGCAGCCGCCGCCCTTCCGGTGATTGCATAGTTTTCAGGCTGAAATTCACGGTGATCAGGGTACCGTCGGCAAACACCGAGCGTTGCAGTAGACGATTGGCCGACAACACCTGGAAATCGCTCATACGCTCGACGAACAGGCGCTCGTGCAATGGCCGGAACACCCGATCATAGGCGCTGATGAACGGCAAGTCGCGAGCCAGTACTTGATCATTGAGGTGGTACAGCGGCGGCACCATGTACAGCAACTGCAACAGCGCCGTATGCTCACGTTCGCTGGAAAATTTCAACGAGCTGTATTCCCAATGGTGCGTGCTGACCAGGCTGTCGTGGAGCACCAGTTGATACAACGGCAGCCGGAACTGCACGGAGGTCACAAACCGCGCAATCGAAGGTTTAAGGGGCACCGGCTTGAAGTACAGGGCCGGAGTTTCCGGCGGCCAGTAGCCCCCCCGGTAATAGGCCGACTGCTTGTGCTTGCCGATATCCGGGTCCATCCAGGCAAACGGCTGGGTAGCGATGCCATGACTGTAGGCAATATGCGGTGCGTAGTGCGCCAATCCACCTTCGCTGCCCGTGACCAAGTCCAGGGCATGGGTTGGAAACAACAGGCGGCGAGTACGGGCTTGGGCATCCTCACGTTCACTGGTTTCCCGCCCTGGGGTGTAGTCCTTGAGTTCGGGGCCGGCTGCATCGACATCGAGGAAATAGCTGTTGAGACGTGCCGCTTTCGCCACTGCCGAGATCCTTCGTTGCGCGTAAGGTTCGACCAACCGAGCGTTGACATAGACACCCCGGCCACTGAAACCACGCACCTTGTCACCTTTGCTGTCCCGATAGCCGGCTGCGGCCAGCTCATCGCCCATTTGCGCCGTGGCCCAAGTCGCTCGCAGGTTCGAGGGGTGTGCACTACCATAGCTGTCGTAGACGGCAACCAGATAGCCCGAAGCCTTGGCCGCCTCCACCGCTTCGGGGTGCCACATGGCGTCACGCCAATCATCGGCGCCCAACCAGGCCTTGATCAGGCCGGCTTGCTGCAAGGCGGCTACGGTATCGAGCGACAGTCCGCCCCCCCAGCGTCGAGGCGCCACCAGCCACGGACCGAAGGCCTCGACCAATTGCTCGCGAACTTTATGCCCCCAGACCACGTTGGCCGCCGGATCATGCTTGCCCGGCAAGGGTTCGACCGGCACCAGCGGCAAGGCATGTGGCAACGCCGTATTGAGGGCACGGGTCACTTCGGTCTGGCCGAAGATCGAAACACCTGTTGGCCGAACCTGCGCCTCCAACAGGGCCGCCACGAAACTTTCCCGTGCGGCTGAATCAAACGCTTCCCACAACCGTGAGGCCAGATGCCGGGGATCAGCCCGGTGCGCGGCAAAAAATTTCAGGAACGCCGGCCAATCGGCAATATCCACGGCTTTCAAGGGGCCGGCGCCCCACAAGTAGATATGCGGGGCGCCGCCCAGCCTGGCGACCTGGGGCTGAAGTTCGATTTTCTGTTTCAATGAAACGAAACGGTCATGCTTGAGCAGCCACTCGCGATAAAAGCGTGCACCGTACAATGGATCCCGTGGGCCGATCATCACACTGACGGTATACGCCGCGCCCTCGGCCAGCCGGTTGAATTCGTGACTGATTCGCGGCAGCGGCCGTTGATCCTGCTCGATGATGCTAAAGCGTGTATCGAAAGGGGTTTGCACCAGCCAAGTCACTGAGTGATCCGCGCGCAGTTCGGTCCAGAACGGCATCGACAGCAGCCCGTTCAGCGCATCTGGCTCATAACGCCTTACCAGCCAGTCCAGCCATTGGCGATCATCGCCAGGAATATAACTGCCCTCGCCGAACGGTATGGCATGGGCCTCGATGGCAGTTGCTTCCGCGGGTTTGGGCCATTCCAGACGAGCCGGTTTATTGGCTCGCACCGAGAGACGCAAGGCGTCCTGCTCGATACCGACCTCAACCTGGAACTGATCGGTACCGTTGCGAATACGCCAGCGCCAGCCCTCCAGATCACTTGCCCTGGCGGTCTCGGGGAATGCCGCCGCACTCAGTACCGAGACTTCGCCATTATCCCGGCACAAGGTCATCTCCAGGGTAGCCGGGTCGATGCTGAATACCCCGCCACTGTAGGCCAGGTCGACTCGTACCTGCCCGAACGCAGGTAAGCTGGTCAGCAGCAGGGCAAACACCAAGGGCCGCCACTGAAGTCGATCGATAGCTGGTATGGAGCTCATGGCGTTCTAACAGTCTCACAGGCTATTGTCGGATCCCGCGGACACTAAACGACACCGCCCGTCTTCTCTGTAAGAACGGTCTTGTAGCAACGCAGGAAACATCGCCGAATCAAGGCCAGAGTACTTACTCGTCCGAATTCACAGGGCGACGCAGCAGGTAGGTATCCATGATCCAACCCTTGCGCAGCCTGGCGGCCTCGCGCTGTTCGCGAATCAATCCCTGCACCTCATGAAGCTTGCCGCTCACCAACAGTTCATCCTCGGTCCCCAGGTATGCTCCCCAGTAGATTTCCAGCGCCTGGTCGGCGAACTGAGCAAAAGCGCAATGCGCATCGAGCATCACCACCACATTGTCCAGGTCAGCCGTCTCCAAACGCCGCCCTGTGGTGATGCGGATCGGTTCGCCGATGCGATTCAGCGCAATGCGATGGCGTGCCGCCAGCGCCTGCACGCTGCTGATCCCGGGAATCACCTCGACCTCGAACGCCGAGCCGCCCAGGGCCACGACCCGATCAAGGATGCGCAAGGTACTGTCATACAACCCCGGATCGCCCCAGACCAGAAAGGCGCCGCACTCATTCTCGGCCAACTCTTCGTCGATCAACCGGGCAAACAATTCGGCACGCTGTTCATGCCAACGTTCAACACCCGTCCGGTAGGACCCGTCGGCGTTTTCACGGAGCGGATCACTGACCTGCACCAGGCGGTAATCGGGCTGTTCGATATAAAGCCGGCAGATTTCCTGACGCACACGCAACAGTTCATCCTTGGCCTGCCCCTTATCCAGCAGGAAAAATACCGAGGCCCGGTTCAGGGCCTTGATGGCCTGCACGGTGATCTGTTCCGGATGACCGGAACCGATACCAATCAATAGAACGGTCTTCACTGTTTTGCTCCTCAATGAAGGGCCTGCAAAGCCATGGCCACGGGGTTACGCCGATCCGAACGTCGGCGCAAGGCTGGCGGACGGCAGGCGAAGGAGGCATTATCTGACGGCGAGAACAATAAAAGCACCTCCAATGACCCGAACAACCCGCGTCACCGATCCTTCATATGAACTGATGGACGACCATAATGGCCTGTCCATCATCTATCGCCAGCATGGCTTTCCCTGCCCGCTGGTGCGTTGGCATTTCCATAAGGAATACGAACTGCACCTGATCGTCGCCAGCTCTGGCAAGGTCTTCATTGGTGACTATATCGGCAATTTCTACCCGCAGAGCCTGTTCCTGACTGGCCCCAACCTCCCCCACAACTGGATCAGCCAGGTGGCCGAAGGCGAAGTGGTACCCAAGCGTGACATGCTGGTGAACTTCACCGACGAGCTGTTTGAAGAAGGGCATCGGATTTTTGCGGAACTGAAAACCTTGGCGCCATTGCTCGAACGCGCCCAATACGGCATTGAGTTCCGTTGCAAGGACACCATCCGCCAGGCTATGCACTTGATGCAGCGTATCGCCGACTCCCAGGGTGTGACGCGCTTGGGACACTTTCTGATTCTGCTGGAGCTGCTCAGCGTCTGCACCGACTACCAGCTGCTCTCCGGAGCCACCACCCCACAATTGGCCGACGAGAACAATATTGATCGTACCAACCGCGCCGTGGACTACATCTTTGCCCACTACGCCAGGGAGCTGCCGTTGGAGGAGGTTGCCGAGCATCTGGGAATGAAACCCACCTACTTTTCCCGGGTGTTCAAGCAAGCCACGGGACGTTGCTTCGTGGAGTTCGTCAATCGCCTGCGGATCAGCAAATCCTGCGAGTTACTGGCCGATGGCGACAAACCGGTGACTGATGTGTGTTTCGAGTCCGGGTTCAACAATATTTCCAACTTCAATCGACGTTTTCAGCAGCTCAAGGGCATGACACCGTCTCATTATCGACGCCTGGTGGTCCAGCGCCTGACCGAGCAAAATCTTAGCTGATCCAGGTACGACTCCAGTTAGCGCCCCACCTGGTGGCCTGTACGCTTAGCTGTAACGGCTTGCGTTTGAAAACTGGCGCACTCGCAATCAGCGCAATTTCCGGCTCAGATTAACTGCGATTGGCGGAGCCCTTTCGCTCACATTAGTTGCGAGCAAGCTTGCATTCAGCCGCGTCGGTTTGCATTCCATTTTGGCTTGCTCACATTAGCTGCGAATGAAACCTTGATCGTAGCCGTCCATTAAACGTAGGTTTGTTGGACAACTGGTTGTGATCGGGTTGCCTGCTCTGAAAACGGCATTATCGGTGTCCAGTAGCAGTTTCCAATTTTCAATATCCGGCTACACTGAGTTTTCGTCTAATATCTGGACGAAACCATGCTGATTGGATATGCCCGAGTCTCAACCGACGACCAACTCCTCGATCTGCAACGCGATGCGTTGGAGAAAGCAGGTTGCGAGCGCCTGTTTGAAGATACCACCAGTGGAGCCAAAGCCGAGCGAATAGGTTTGACTGCCTTGCTGGGCACGCTGCGCAAAGGAGACATCGTGGTGATTTGGCGCCTGGATCGTCTTGGACGCTCGCGGAAGGATCTGATCCGTTTGGTCGAGCAACTGGACGCCGCCGGCGTCGGCTTGCACAGTTTGCAAGAAAGTATCGACACCGCGTCAAACGAGACCTACGCGAACTGGTGAAGAAGAACAAGCGCCCGGTGGCCCTGTTCGTGGATGAAGCCCATGACCTCAATGGTCATACCCTGACGGGGCTTAAACGGCTAATGGAATTGGTCGAAGACGGTGACGGGCGATTGTCAGTGGTGCTGGCTGGCCATCCCCAACTGCGCAATGACCTGCGTCGTCCGACGATGGAGGAAATCGGTTACCGCACCGACATATTCTCACTCGACGGCATCGCCGGTAGTCAGCGCGAATACATTCACTGGCTACTGGAAACCTGCACATCTGAGCCTGTCCCTGGAGGCCCGTCACCTGATAGGCGAGAAACCTGTCTCGGCGGAGCTGATTGAGTCGGTTCTGTCGCGTCAACTGGATGACCTCAAACCAACCCTGACGCGCCATGGATACCGTACTAAAGATCTAGTAGAGCAATTTGACGCCAGGCCCACCGAAATCAAAGCGTTGTTCAGCAACATGCTCGATCCAGCACGAGCCGCTGAGTTGCGCGACAAAATGCTGGCAGCGGGGTTGCCGATTTAATCTGGGAGGGCTATGGAATATGTGCACGTCCAGCCGGCTAATTGCAATTAATGTGACCTCAACAGTAAATGTGACCTCAATTTAAACTACGACGCAAACTCCACAATTCACAGGGGACTGCTGATTTGTTTGAGTGGTCTGAATTTAGCCATAGTAGTTCCTGGCCCGGCCCTGGATGATCAGGGTAAATAAGCAGCCTATGCCCCAACACTCCCCATCATCCAAACAATAGCGCGGTGCCTGAACCTCATGAGAAAAACCACACAGCAGCTAATGATTCACGACATTGCTGCCTGGCAACACCAAGGTTTGATCGACCAGCAAACCCAGGAGCGGCTGAGCGCGCCTTATCAGCGTCCCAACCAACTGTTATCCACGGTGTTGCAATGGCTGGGCATCGGTGCAGTGTTACTGATTGGTTTGGCAATCCTGGGTGGTGTGAGCTACCTCAGCGAGTCGGCCGCCCTCGGCGTTGTGCTGTTTTTTATCACCGGGGGGACATTGTGGTGGGTCGGGGTACGCCTGGCGCGTGAGCCGGCCGGGCGTATGCCGGTGGCTGGTGTTGCCATTTTGACCATCGGCCTGATGCTGATCGGTGGCAGCCTGTTACTCAGTGGAATTGGCTCCGACGAGGGCCGGTTTGATCGCATCCCTCTGGCACTGCTGGTCACCGCCTTGCTGAGTGTGGCCACGGCCTATCGTTATCACCTACGCTGGCCATTGTTTCTGGGGCTGCTGTGTGCCTTTCACGGCCTTGGCTCCTGGGCGAGTTATGCTGGTGGCGGGTCATATGTGTTCAACATCCAGGACCCGCGAGCCATGGCAGTGATTGCCGGGTTGGCAGCGCTTCTGGGGCTTTGGCACCAGCAGGCGGAAGAAGAGCCGCTCCGCCACTTCAGCGGTTTCGGGCGTTTGTATGTGATTTTCGGACTGCTCTACTTCAACTGCTCGCTGTGGTTTCTCAGCCTTGATAATTACAGCTCGTCCCAATCGGGGCTCTCGATACTGCTATTCACCGTTGGGGCCATCAGCCAGTTGGTAATCGGTGCTCGTTTCAAACACCCCAGCTTCACCGGGTTTGGTGTAGTGTTTCTGGGCATCGACTTATATACGCGCTTTTATGAATACGCCTGGGACCACCTGAGTGTCGCGGCTTTTTTCGCGGTGGCCGGTGTTGTGGGTGTTTTGCTGGGCTGGTTGTTTGAGCGCGCGGCGCTACGTGCCAGGGAGGATCGTCCATGAGCCCGGATCGCCGCAATCGACAGATCCACGATGCCCTTGATCAATGGCTACGCGAGGGGCAGATCGATCCCGTCGCCCACAACCGTATCGGTGAACTGTATCCCTTGACCCGATGGGACTGGCGCTCACTCGGGCGTTGGTTTCTGACGTTCGGTGCCATCAGCCTGGCGGCCAGTCTGCTGTTGTTTCTGCGTGAGCACCTGACGTTCACCCCGCCCAAATTGGCGATCAGCTTGTCAGTGCTGACCTTGGGCCTGTTCGTCGTCGGGCGCTGGTTGCCCGGGAAAGGCTTGAGGATGCTGGGCAGCACCGCCGAACTGCTCGGCGGCTTTGCCCTGATCAGCGTGAGTTTTGTTGTGGGGATGATCTATTCGGACGGCTCCGGCAACTGGCCGGCGCTGCTGCTGATCGATCTCCTAGTCCTGCTGGTGCTCAGCTATGCCTTGGGCAACGTGTTACTGCTGACGTTGTGCAGTGTGTTATTTTTTGTCTGGTTTGGTGGTCGTAGCGGATATGTGTCCGGCTGGGGCGCCTACTGGTTTGGCATGAACTATCCGCTGCGGTTTCTCGGTGCTGCGACGGTGCTGGTGGCTGCGGGGGCGTTGCATATGCGCTGTGAGGCTAGGTTGCTTGCCCGCTACAGTGGGTTTGCCAAGGTGTGGATTTCCTGTGGCCTGTTTGTCGGCGAAATGTCCTTGTGGCTGTTGTCTCTGTTTGGCAGCTACGACTTGATCGACGGGCCGTGGCATTTTGCCGAGGATGGTGAGCTGCTGATGTTCAACTTGCTTTGGGCGCTGGTTAGCCTCGGCGTATTAACGGTGGGACTGCGCCAGCGGTTCGGCATGTTGGTGGGGTATGGCTTAACGTTTTTGATCATCCAGTTGTACACCCTGTTTTTTACCCAACTGGCCGAAACCCTGGGTTGGCTGCTCAGCTTGCTGATCGCCGGCGGTGGTTTGCTGGTCCTGGTGATCTGGCTGGAGTCGCAGCGCCAGAAGCGTCGGGCGGCGATTTCAGAAGCCTGAGCTGACCCCAAAGGCTCTGGGATTGATGACCAACTGGGAAAGCTGGAATACACACGCTGGAAGGACTTACGCTGGTTTTCGGTTCTAGTGCTCCCCCTATAGAAGAATGGAGCCAACCAACGCAACCCGCCTATGGCCTCAGCCTGACGGCTGAGGAGATGTCCCGCTAGGTTTCCGCAAAATGAACGTTTGGTGGTCCGTCAGTCAGTTGCAGTTAATTTGAGCACGCGCAAATGGAATGCAAGCAGACGCCGCTGAACGCAAGCTCAGTCGCAGTTAATGTGAGTACGAGGAGCCCGTCAGTCGCAATTAATTTGAGCCGAAAATTACGTTGATTGCGAGCATGGCCATTTTCGATTGCAAGCCACTACACTTAGCTCGTTAACTCAAGTTCGGATGCCACAAGTCGGTGGCCAATGGCTCGTGGCGCGAATTTGACTCGCAGACCTCTCCATGCGACGCACTAAGGTGCTCACTTTCGACTTGCTTTTATGATGGAACCTGTACTGATTTATCTCTCTTCCAAGGCTTGACTTACGCCCATCCCCTCCCGAACAGCTGTTTCGCCAACCCGCGACATTTCGCCACAGTGCAAAAAAGTATTAATAAGAGTGTGCCCAAGGATTTGTCAGCACGACGATTGAGAGCTGTAATTATCGGCAGATTCTTCCTGGACACCGGAAGAGGCAAAAAACAATAAACCGACCTTCGACCGCCGCCGTGCGCTAGAAGAGGAGTGTTCGATGAAAGCCGTTGCAAAAGCTCTGCTCGTCTCCACCTGCATGACCATCAGTGGCGTCAGTTTCGGTGCCCAGACCCTGACCATAGCCACCGTCAACAATAGCGACATGATTCGCATGCAAAAGCTCTCGAAGACCTTCGAGGCTGAACACCCGGACATCAAGTTAAACTGGGTAGTACTGGAGGAAAACGTCCTACGCCAGCGCCTGACTACCGATATCGCTACCCAGGGCGGCCAGTTCGACGTGCTGACCATTGGCATGTACGAAGCCGCACTCTGGAGCGCCAAGGGTTGGCTGGAACCGATGACCAACCTGCCCGCCGCCTACGATATCGATGACGTATTCCCTTCGGTACGTGACGGCCTGTCGGTCAAGGGTACCCTGTTCGCCCTGCCGTTCTACGCCGAAAGCTCCATGACCTACTACCGCACCGACCTGTTCGAGGACGCAGGTCTGACCATGCCCGAGCGGCCGACCTGGGAACAGATCGGTGAGTTCGCCGCCAAGCTCAACCATCCCGAGAAGGAGCAATACGGTATCTGCCTGCGTGGCAAGGCCGGCTGGGGAGAGAATATGGCCCTGATTACCACCGTCGCCAATGCCTATGGCGCGCGCTGGTTCGATGAAAAATGGCAGCCGGAATTCAATGGCCCTGAATGGAAAAACGCCCTGAACTTCTACGTCGAGACCATGAAAAGCTCCGGCCCACCCGGTGCTTCGAGTAACGGTTTCAACGAAAACCTGGCGCTGTTTAACAGCGGCAAGTGCGCCATCTGGGTCGATGCCAGCGTGGCCGGCTCGTTCGTCACCGACAAGACTCAGAGCAAGGTCAGCGATCACGTCGGCTTTACCTATGCACCGCAACAGGTCACCGAGAAAGGTTCGTCCTGGCTCTACTCCTGGGCCCTGGCGATCCCGACCAGTTCCAAGGCCAAGGACGCGGCGAGAACCTTCAGTACCTGGGCCACCTCCAAGGAATACGGAGCGCTGGTGGCCAAGGAGGACGGCATCGCCAACGTACCACCGGGCACCCGGGCTTCGACCTACACCGAGGCCTACATGAAAGCGGCGCCGTTCGCCAAGGTCACCCTGGAATCGTTGAAGGTCGCCAACCCGAAAGACCCGAGCGCCAAGCCCGTGCCTTATATCGGGATCCAACTGGTGACCATTCCTGAGTTTCAGGCTATCGGCACCCAGGTCGGCAAGCAGTTCTCTGCCGCACTGACCGGCCAGAGCACGGTCGACAAAGCCTTGGCCGATGCCCAGACCTTCACCGAACGTGAAATGAAACGCGCGGGTTATCCGAAGTAACCCCTGACAACAGCCCCTTTGGGAGCCGGGCAAGCTCCGCTCCCATGGGATTGAGTCCCGGCAGGACTGACGATTGCCCGCTCCTTGTACCTAATTGGTTTTGAACACCATGAATACCTCCGCTGCCAAAGCCCATATGGATATACCCCAGCCGCTGCGCAAAAGCCGTCTGCGCAACCCTGGCTGGTTCCTAGTCTCGCCCTCGGTTGGCCTGTTGCTGCTGTGGATGATCGTGCCCCTGGGCATGACCGTTTACTTTTCGCTGATCCGCTACAACCTGCTCTATCCGGGCGAAAACCAATTTGTCGGCCTGGAAAATTACAGCTACTTTCTGACCGACTCGGGATTTCTCCCCGGTGCTACCAACACCCTGTTGCTGGTGGGCAGCGTGTTGCTGATCAGCATCGTGTTCGGTGTACTGATTTCGGCGCTGCTCGAAGCCAGTGAATTCTTCGGTCGCGGCATCGTCCGGGTCCTGTTGATCTCGCCGTTTTTTATCATGCCTACCGTCGGCGCGCTGATCTGGAAAAACCTGATTTTCCACCCGGTGTCGGGAGTTCTCGCGGCTCTGTGGCGAGTGTTCGGCGCGCAACCGGTGGACTGGTTGGCCCATTACCCGCTGCTGTCGATCATTATCATCGTTTCCTGGCAATGGCTGCCCTTCGCCATCCTGATCCTGATGACCGCCATGCAGTCCCTGGATCAGGAACAGAAAGAAGCCGCACGCCTGGATGGCGCGGGTGCGGTGGCGATTTTCTGGCACCTGACCCTACCCCATCTGGCCCGACCGATTGCCGTGGTGATGATGATCGAAACGATCTTCCTGCTCTCGGTATTCGCGGAAATCTTCACCACTACCAACGGTGGTCCGGGTTATGCCTCGACCAACCTGGCGTACCTGATCTACAACCAGGCCCTGGTGCAGTTCGATGTTGGCATGGCTTCGGCCGGCGGCTTGATCGCCGTGATTATCGCCAATATCGCCGCGATCATCCTCGTGCGGATGATCGGCAAAAACCTGACAGACAAGCCTTGAGGCCCGTGCCATGACCCTCACACTCAAACAATTTCGGCGCCTGCAAAGCGTTCTGCTCGGCGTCCTGGCCTGGGCCATCGCCATCCTGATCTTCTTCCCGATCTTCTGGATGGTGCTGACCAGCTTCAAGACCGAGATCGACGCGTTCGCCACGCCGCCGCAGCTTTTCTTCACCCCGACGCTGGAGAATTATCTGCATATTCAGGAGCGCAGTGATTACTTTCACTTCGCCTGGAACTCGGTGGTGATCTCCATCAGCGCCACGCTGTTGTGCATGCTGATCGCGGTACCGGCCGCTTACTCCATGGCGTTCTACGAAACCCATCGAACCAAGCGCACCTTACTCTGGATGCTCTCCACCAAGATGCTACCGCCGGTAGGCGTGCTGATGCCGATCTACCTGCTGGCCAAGTCCCTCGGCCTACTCGATACCCGCATTTCGCTGATCGTGATCTACACCCTGATCAACCTGCCGATCGTGGTCTGGATGGTGTACACCTACTTCAAGGACATCCCCAAGGACATCCTCGAAGCCGCCCGCCTCGACGGGGCCACGTTGCAACAGGAAATGATTCGGGTGCTGCTGCCGATCAGCAAGGGTGGACTGGCCTCGACCATGCTGCTGTCATTGATCCTGTGCTGGAACGAGGCCTTCTGGTCGCTGAATCTGACCTCTTCCGCCGCCGCGCCGCTGACCGCTTTGATCGCGTCCTACTCAAGCCCCGAAGGCTTGTTCTGGGCCAAGCTGTCCGCCGTCTCGACCCTGGCTTGCGCACCGATCCTGATCTTCGGCTGGATCAGTCAGAAACAGCTGGTACGCGGCCTGTCCTTCGGCGCCGTGAAATAAATGAACGAGTCCCATGTGCGCTGATGAGAACACTACGCAACCTGTAGGGGCATCCCGTCGACGCTTGATTGCTCGCGAAGCTTTTGACGATTTCCAGTGCCTGTTCGCTCGATGCGACGTCCCGACAAACCCGGCGCCTACAAGGGCCACGTTGCAACAAACACACTCAAGCGCATGACCCCAGAACAAGTCTCAAAAGGAGCCTCATCATGGCCAACCTGAAAATCAAGAATCTGAAAAAAGGCTTCGAAGGTTTTTCCATCATCAAAGGCATCGACCTGGAAGTCCGCGACCGTGAATTCGTGGTCTTCGTCGGGCCGTCCGGCTGCGGCAAATCGACCCTGCTCCGCCTGATCGCGGGCCTGGAGGAAGTCACCTCTGGCACCATCGAACTGGACGGTCGCGATATTACCGAGGTCAGCCCGGCCAAACGCGACCTGGCGATGGTGTTCCAGACCTACGCCCTGTATCCGCACATGAGCGTGCGCAAGAACATGTCCTTCGCCCTGGACCTGTCTGGCGTAGCCAAGGCCGACGTCGAGCGCAAGGTCAACGAGGCCGCACGGATCCTCGAACTCGGTCCATTGCTCGAACGTAAACCCAAGCAACTCTCCGGTGGTCAACGCCAACGGGTGGCCATCGGCCGGGCGATCGTGCGCAATCCGAAGATCTTCCTGTTCGACGAACCGCTGTCCAACCTCGACGCCGCCCTGCGGGTGCAGATGCGCCTGGAACTGGCTCGGCTGCACAAGGAACTGCAGGCGACCATGATCTACGTGACCCACGACCAGGTCGAAGCGATGACCCTGGCCGACAAAGTGGTGGTCCTCAACAGTGGTCGTATCGAACAGGTCGGCTCACCTCTGGAGCTCTATCACTCGCCGGCCAACCTGTTTGTCGCCGGTTTCCTCGGCACGCCGAAGATGGGCTTCCTCAAGGGCAAGGTCAGCCGTATCGACGGCCAGGGCTGTGAGGTCGAACTTGAGGCCGGCACCCGTATCAGCCTGCCTCACAGCGGTGCCAGCCTCAGTGTCGGTAGCCCGGTGACCCTGGGCATCCGCCCGGAACACCTGGAAATCGCCAAGGCCGGGGATTGCACCCTGCAAGTCACCGCCGATGTCGGCGAACGCCTGGGCAGCGACACCTTCTGCCACGTCGTGACCCACTCCGGGGAACCACTGACCATGCGTATCCGCGGGGACATGGCCAGCCAGTACGGCGAAACGCTCAACCTGCACCTGGACAGCACCCATTGCCACCTATTCGATGCCGACGGCGTTGCGGTCGCCCGCCCGCTACGCGCTGCCGCCTGATTGACGAGAATCCTTGCAATGAACCTGAACAAACAGAACCTGCACAACCTAGCCCCTGAAGTCGCCGTGCCCCAGTACGCGGCAACCAACACCCGGCAAGGTATTGCCCATATCGGCGTCGGCGGCTTTCACCGCGCTCACCAGGCCTACTACACCGACGCCCTGATGAACCTCGGCGAGGGCCTGGACTGGAGCATCTGCGGCGTCGGCCTGCGGAAAGAAGACCAGGGCATACGCGACGCCCTGTCATCCCAGGACTATCTCTACACCCTCTATGAGCTGGGCGAAGGCGACGACACCGAGACCCGCGTGATCGCTTCCATCAGTGGCATGCTGCTGGCTCAGGACGGTGCCCAGGTGCTGATCGACAAATTGGCTTCGCCGCAGATTCGTATCGTTTCGCTGACCATCACCGAAGGCGGCTACTGCATCGACGACAGCAACGGCGAATTCATGAGCCACTTGCCGCAGATCCAGCACGACCTGCGTCACCCAGAGGAGCCGCAGACGGTCTTCGGTTTTCTCTGCGCGGCCCTGGCCCAGCGTCGTGCCCATGGCGTCCCGGCCTTCACCCTGATGTCTTGCGATAACCTGCCGCACAACGGCGCAATGACCCGCAAGGCGCTGCTGGCCTTCGCCGCCTTGCGCGATGCCGACCTGCGCGACTGGATCGCCGAACACGTCAGCTTCCCCAACGCCATGGTCGACCGTATTACGCCGATGACCAGCGCCACCCATCGCCTGCAACTGCATGATGAGCATGGTGTCGACGACGCTTGGCCAGTAGTCTGCGAACCCTTTGTGCAGTGGGTCCTGGAAGACAAGTTCAGCAACGGTCGGCCAGCCTGGGAAAAGGTCGGCGTGCAGTTCACCGACGACGTCACGCCCTACGAAGAGATGAAGATCAAGTTGCTCAACGGCAGTCACCTGACCCTCACCTACCTGGGCTTCCTCAAGGGTTACCGTTTCGTCCACGAAACCATGAACGATCCGCTGTTCGTGGCCTATATGCACGCCTACATGGACCTTGACGTGACCCCGCAATTGGCGCCGGTGCCCGGGATCGATCTGAGCGACTACAAGGACACCCTGGTCAAGCGTTTCTCCAACCAGACGATTGCCGACCAGCTGGAGCGAGTCTGCTCCGACGGTTCCTCGAAGCTCCCCAAGTTCACCGTCCCCACCATCAACCGATTGATCGCCGACGGTCGCGACACCGAGCGCGCGGCGTTGGTGGTGGCGGCCTGGGCGCTGTACCTCAAGGGTGTCGATGAAAACGGCACGACCTACCGCATTGCCGACCCACGGGCCGAGTTCTGCCAGGCACTGGTGACCGACGACGCACTGATCGCGCAGCGCTTGCTGGCGGTGGAAGAGATCTTCGGTACGGCGATTCCCAAATCGGCGGCGTTTGTCGCGGCCTTCGAAAAGAACCTCAATAGCTTGCAGGAAGTCGGCGTGAGCCAGACACTGGAGCGTTTATTGGCCAAAACAAACTGAATCTGTGATGCCCCTTGTGGCGAGCGGTCTTGTCGGAACGCCACGGTGGCGCTCGCCACAGGTCCACTCGCCACACAGCTATAGCCCTATTCAAGCAGGCCAAGCATGCAGCAGAAACTCTACCTCGGCATTGATTGCGGCACCCAAGGCACCAAGGCGATTGTCCTCGACACCGTCAGCGGCCGGGTGCTCGGCCAGGGCTCGGCCCCTCATAGTATGATCAGCGGTGCCAATGGCCGTCGCGAACAGGACGTCAGCCAATGGCTGGAAGCCTTTACCCTGGCCACCCGCCAGGCAGTGCAGGTTGCGGGGATCGACGGCCAGTCGATTCTCGGCATCGGCGTCTCCGGCCAACAGCACGGCCTGGTGCTGCTTGACCAGCAAGGCCACGTTCTGCGCCCGGCCAAGCTCTGGTGCGACACCGAAACCACCCCGCAAAATCAGCGCCTGCTAGAACACTTGGGCGGCGCAGCAGGCTCACTCGAACGCCTGGGTTTGGTGATTGCCCCCGGCTATACGCTCTCCAAGCTGCTCTGGACCCAAGAACACCACCCTGAACTGTTCGCCCGGATTGCCCATATCCTGCTGCCCCACGACTACCTCAACTACTGGCTGACCGGTCGTGCTTGCGCGGAGTACGGCGACGCTTCGGGCACTGGTTACTTCGATGTGCGCAAGCGCAACTGGGACCTGCAACTGCTGAGCGACATCGACCCCAGCGGACGCCTACAAGCCGCCCTCCCGGAACTGCTGGAAGCCCACCAGCCAGTCGGCCGGGTACTGCCCGAAATCGCCCGGCACCTGGGCATCAACCCAGCAGCCCTGGTCGCCAGCGGTGGTGGCGACAACATGATGGGCGCCATCGGCACCGGCAACATCCGTCCCGGCGTGATTACCATGAGTCTGGGCTCTTCCGGCACCGTCTATGCCTACGCCGAACAACCGCAGATCAGTGCCGATGCCGCGGTAGCGACGTTCTGTTCTTCCAGCGGCGGCTGGCTCCCGCTGATCTGCACCATGAACCTGACCAACGCCACTGGCGCGGTGCGCGAGTTGTTCGATCTCGGGCTCGACGACTTCAATGCCCAAGTCGAGCAGGCCCCTATCGGCGCCAACGGCGTCAGCATGCTGCCGTTTCTCAACGGCGAGCGGGTCCCCGCGCTGCCCCAGGCCAGCGGCAGCCTACTGGGGCTGACCCTGACCAACCTGACCCAGGCCAACCTGTGCCGCGCCGTGGTCGAGGGCACCACCTTTGGTTTGCGCTACGGCCTCGACTTGCTGCGCGACAACGGCCTGCAAAGTCATGGTATTCGCCTGATTGGCGGTGGCGCGAAGAGTGCGGTCTGGCGACAGATGGTCGCCGATATCATGGACACACCAGTGATCTGTACCGAACAGAGCGAGGCCGCCGCACTCGGCGCGGCGATCCAGGCGGCCTGGTGTGAGTCCGGGGAGATTCATAGTCTGGAGGCACTATGCGAGCGTTGCGTCAACCTCGACGCCGCCAGCGAAACCTGGCCGACTCCGGCCAATGTCAGCACCTATCAACCGATTTATCACCGCTACCGTCAACAGGTCGCGGCCATTCAAGAGTGAGCATCCATGTATCTGGTCTGTGGTGAAGCGCTGTTCGATTTTTTCAGTGAGCCTGACGCAAGCGGACAAACCTCCAAGGTAAACTTCAAGGCCATTGCCGGCGGTTCGCCGTTCAACGTCGCGGTCGGCCTGCGCCGCCTGGGCGTCGACGCGGCGTTGCTGGCCGGGCTGTCTACCGATTACCTGGGACGGCGCCTGCAACAAGTCCTGTGCGAAGAAGGCGTGCGCGCCGATTACCTACTGGACTTCACGGCCCCCACCACCCTGGCGATGGTCGCCGTGGGTGCCGACGGTTCGCCTCATTACAGCTTCCGTGGCGAAGGCTGTGCCGACCGCCAGTTGCTGGCGGAGCACTTGCCGTCACTCGGTGACGAGGTCCGTGGCCTGCATATCGGCTCGTTCTCGCTGGTGGTGCAGCCGATTGCCGATACCCTGCTGACCCTGGTACGGCGGGAAAGCGGTCGCCGGTTGATCACCCTCGACCCCAACGTGCGCCTCAACCCACAGCCGAATATTGAATTGTGGCGCGAGCGTATCGCGGAGCTGGCCGAACACGCCGACATGATCAAGGTCAGCGACGAGGACCTGAGCCTGCTCTACCCTGATCGCGACCCACGGAGCGTTGCCGAGGGCTGGCTTACCCAGCGCTGCCAGGTGGTATTCCTGACCCGTGGCAACCAGGGTGCCAGCGTATTCAGCCGCCGCCATGGCCACTGGTCAGTGCCCGCGCGCGAAGTCGTCACCGCCGATACGGTCGGCGCCGGCGATACCTTCCAGGCAGCCTTGATCGCTTGGTTGACCGAACATCAACTGGACTCGGTGGAAGGCCTGGAACGCCTGGACAAGGCTCAGATCGACGAGATGCTGGACTTCGCCGTCCGTGCCGCCGCGATCACCTGCAGCCGCACCGGGCCGGACCTGCCGTATCGGCATCAGGTGGTGTGATCCCGGAAAACCACAGGCGACGGTAATCAAACAATGGACGTTTGGGGCTACGACAGGACACCGCTGGTGCGCACGGTCGAGGAGGTTCAATCCGGGCCGCGTTCGCCATCGTCCACCAGGCCCCAATCCTTCACATCCAGCTCCGGCGCCGCCACCGGCGCCGCGGGTGGCATGGTCTGCTGGGCCAGTGCGCCATTGTCATGATGCAGCTTCAGGCGCAGGCGCAAGTTGTTGACCGAGTCGGCATTCTTCAGCGCTTCCTCTTCGTCGATCGCCCCTTCCACCACCAGTTGGAACAAGGCCGTATCGAAGGTTTGCATGCCGCTGATCTCGGATTTCTCCATGATGCCCTTGAGCTCGGCAAACTCGTTGCGCTTGATGAAATCACGAATAGTCGGCGTGCCCAGCATCACTTCCACCGCCGCCCGGCGCTTGTCGTCGGTGGTACGCACCAGCCGTTGCGAAACAAAGGCCTGCAGATTGTTACCCAGGTCATTGAGCAGTTGCGAACGACGGTCTTCCGGAAAGAAGTTGATGATCCGGTCCAGCGCCTGGTTGGCGTTGTTGGCATGCAGGGTAGAGATCGCCAGGTGCCCGGTGTCGGCAAAGGCCAGGGCATGCTCCATGGTTTCGCGATCGCGGATTTCGCCGATCAGGATCACATCCGGGGCCTGGCGCAGGGTGTTTTTCAGCGCCGCGTGGAAGCTGCGGGTGTCGACCCCTACTTCGCGCTGGTTGATGATCGACTTCTTGTGCCGGTGGATATACTCCACCGGATCCTCGATGGTAATGATATGGCCGCCGCTGTGCCGATTGCGATAATCGATCAGGGCCGCCAGCGAGGTGGACTTGCCTGAGCCGGTAGCACCGACGAACAGCACCAGGCCGCGCTTCTCCATGATGGTTTGCAGCAGGATCGGCGGCAGCTTGAGGTCTTCGAAACGCGGAATCTCCAGCTTGATATTACGAGCCACAATCGAGACTTCGTTGCGTTGCTTGAAGATATTGATGCGGAAGCGCCCGACACCCGGCAATGACATCGCCAGATTCATCTCCAGCTCCCGTTCGAACTGCAGGCGCTGCTCGGCGTCCATGATAGCGTCGGCGATCAGCGCCACCTCGCCGGCCTTGAGCGCTTCAGTACCCAACGGCTTGAGTACGCCGTTGAACTTGGCACACGGTGGCGCCCCGGTCGACAGGTACAAGTCCGAACCGTCCTGGACGGCCAGAATTTTCAATAGCGCTTGGATTTCCATGGCAAGGGTTTCCGCAATACAGTCAATTGAGATTCAAACCATTAATCCGGTGTCATTTCGAATTGGTAATGGTCTACAGCTTGGGGGGATAATAAGCCGCCGCGCAACTCAAAGTTTTACCTTCAAGGCAGGTTTATGAACGGATCGATCCCCGACAACGACGTCGCCACCCTCATGAGTCACCAGGACTGGTCGCACAATCCCGTGGGCGCAATCAATCGCTGGCCACAGAGCCTGCGTACCGCAGTCGATATCGTCACCCATTCGCCCATACCGATGCTGCTGCTCTGGGGCACGCAACAGGTACAGATCTACAACGACAGCTTCGCCCGGCTTATCGGCGACCGCCATCCCGAGGCATTCGGCCAGCCGGCCAACGAAACCTGGTCGGATTACCAGGACTTCAGCACGCCGATCTTTCAAGACGTGCTGGCAGGCCAGACCCGCAGCCTGGCGGAGCAATGTTTCAAGGTGCGCCACGCTGGCGTGAACATCGATCTCTGGGTGGACCTGACCTACAACCCGGTGCGCAATGAACGGGGCGACGTTGCCGGCATCCTGATCACCGTGATCGAAACCCATGAACGCCGACTGACCCTTGAACTGCGGCAGCGCTCCGAAGCGAGCATCAAGGCTCAGCAGGACAGCGAAGACCGCCTGCAACTGGCGATGGCTGCCACGGGTACCCTCGGCACCTGGGACTGGGATATCGATCAGGACCGCTTCGTCACCGATGCGCGATTTGCCCGGCTGCACGGCGTCGACCCGGCTCAGGCGGCGCACACGCCTCTTAATGCCTATATGCAGAGCGTTCACCCGGAAGATCGTGGGCTGGTAGCGCGTGGTATCAAGTATTGCCTGGAGAACAATACCGAACATGCCGAGGAATACCGGGTCCAGACCCGTGGCCAGGTCCGCTGGGTGTTCGCCCGAGGCCGCTGCTATCGGGGGCCCCATGGCCGGGCCCAACGCTTTGTCGGGGCGGCCCTGGACATTACCGAACGCAAACACAGTGAACAAGCGCTACGCCAGAGCCAGACCGAACTGCAACTGGTGATCAATGCCGTACCGGCGCTGATCGGCTATGTCGACCACGAGGAGCGCTTTCGCCTGAACAACAGCGCTTACCTCGACTGGTTCGGCAAGACCCCCCAAGAACTCTATGGCAAGACCCTGCTCGAAGTGTTCGGTGAGGACGCCTATGCCCAACGCGCCGAGTACATCGCCAACGCGCTGGCGGGCAAGGCCTGCAGTTTCAGCATCGACAACCTGCACCGCGACGGACGCAGGCGGCACGCGGCGATGCGCTACTTGCCACGCTATGGTCAGGACGGTGCGGTCAACGGTTTCTATATCTTCGTCAGCGACGAAACCGAGCGTAAACAAACCGAAGAGGCGCTGCGCAATCTCAACGAGACCCTCGAAGAGCGCGTGGCCCAGCGCACCCAGGCGCTGGCCGAGTCGAACCAGCGCCTGCAGAACGAAATGTTCGAGCGCGAGCGCGCCGAAGATGCCCTGCGCCATGCTCAAAAAATGGAAGCGGTCGGCCAGTTGACCGGCGGTATCGCTCACGATTTCAACAATATGCTCACCGGTATCATCGGCAGTCTCGACCTGATGCAGCGCTATATCGCCGCAGGGCGCAGTGCCGAGATCGGACGTTTTGCCGATGCTGCGATCAACTCCGCCCAGCGTGCGGCAGCCCTGACCCATCGCCTGCTGGCTTTCTCCCGTCGGCAATCGCTGGACAGCAAGCGCATCGATCCGAACCAATTGGTGCAATCGCTGGAAGAGCTGTTCAGTCGCACCAAAGGCGCCCATATCCAATTGCAAGTCCGGCTCGGCCAGGATATCTGGCCGGTGAACACGGACACCGGACAACTGGAAAGCGCCCTGCTCAACCTGGTGATCAATGCCCGCGATGCGATGCCCGAAGGCGGTACGCTGCTGATCGAAACGGCTAACAGTTGCCTCGACGGCAGTGATATCAACTCCCTGGAGTCGGTCAAGGCTGGCGACTACGTCATGATTGGCGTCAGCGACAATGGCACCGGCATGAGTCCGCTGATCCTGGCCAAGGCCTTCGACCCGTTCTTCACCACCAAGCCCATTGGCCAGGGCACCGGCCTGGGGCTGTCGATGATCTATGGCTTTGCCCAGCAGTCCGGCGGCCATGTCACGCTGCAAAGCGAACCCGGCCAAGGCACCTGCGTGCGTCTTTACCTGCCGCGCTTTCACGCCGAGGCCGACGAGGCGGCGCCCACGCCCAACACCCCACAGTCGCCCACGGCAGCCGCCGATGAGTCGGTGATGGTGGTCGAGGACGACCCGGCGGTACGCATGCTGGTGCTCAACGTGCTGGACGAGCTGGGCTACACCGTCCATCCGGCCGCTGATGCACGAACCGCCCTGCCGTTGCTGGAGTCTGCGTTGCGCATTGACCTGCTGGTAACCGACGTCGGTTTGCCCGGCATGAACGGTCGGCAACTGGCTGAGATTGCCCGTCAGCATCGTCCAGAGCTCAAAGTGTTGTTCATGACCGGCTATGCGGAGAAAGCCGCTGAGCGCCAGGGCTTTCTCGAAGAAGGCATGGACCTCATCGCCAAACCCTTTACCCTTGATCTACTGGCCAACCGGGTGCGCGACATGATCGGCCACGGCAACTGATCTTCGGGCATAATCGCGCACCCTGTCGCCCGCTCCACCGTTTCAAGGTATCTGTCAATGAAAGCTCAAGCCCGTCATATCCTGGTCAAGACCGCCGAGGAAGCCGAACAACTCAAGCAACGCATTGCCAAGGGCGAAGCCTTCGACGTGCTGGCCAAGAAGCACTCCACCTGCCCTTCGGGCAAGCGCGGCGGCGACTTGGGGGAAGTGCGTCCGGGGCAGATGGTCGGGGCAATTGACCAGGTGATCTTCAAGAAGCCGCTGCGTACCGTGCACGGGCCGATCAAGAGCAAGTTCGGTTATCACCTGGTGCAGGTCTTCTATCGCGACTGAAACGAGCATCAGTGGTGGCGAGCAGGTTGAGACTCTCAGCCACGTGCAATCAACGCCCCGTGGACCTGGATCACCTGGCTCGCCAGCCGATGCCCGGCTAGCGCGGCTTGTTGCGGATTGCCACCGGTCAAGCGACTCGCCAGATACCCGGCACTGAACGAATCCCCCGCCGCCGTGGTGTCCACTACGGTCTCGACCTCCTGCGCAGGCACCTCGAACGCTTCGCCTTCACAGTGGATCAGGCAACTCTTGGCGCCCCGCTTGATCACTACCTCCGGCGTGCCGATCTGGTCGTAGGCAGCGAATACCGTTGGGCCGTCGGCATAACCAAACAACGCCTGCTCGTCCTCCAACGTCAACAATGCCAGGTCGACATACGGCAGGATCTGCCGATAAGCCGTGCGGGCCTGTTCGATACCCGACCAGAGGCGTGGCCGGTAGTTGTTGTCGAACACCACTCGGGTATCGCCCCGACGCGCCTCTTGCAACACGGCAATCAACTTCTCCCGGCCAAGCTCGCCGAGCACCGCCAGGGTGATGCCGCTGAAGTACAGCACATCGTAATCCGGCAAGGCCGCGAGGATCGGCACCGCGCCTGGTGTACTGAAGCAATCGCGAACCGCCGCCTCGTTACGCCAGTAGAGAAAGCGGCGCTCGCCGCCCGCATCGGTCTGGATGCAATACAGGCCGGGCAAGCGTCCGGGCAGGCGCTGGACCTTGTCCAGGCCGATGCCCTCCTCGGCCCAGGTCCGGCACATGGCGTCGCTGAAGCTGTCGTCCCCCAGCGCCGTGACGTAATCCACCGATCCCCGCCCGGCCAATTCGCGGGAGAGATAGACCGCAGTGTTCAAGGTGTCGCCGCCAAAGCTCTGGCGCAGGCTGCCATCGGCCTGTTGTTGCAGTTCGATCATGCATTCGCCGATCAGGGCAATACGCGGTGGGGGCAGGCTGTGGGTGGTCATTCAGGCAATATCCCCTTAGAAGCAGGTGTCGAAGGTCTCGATCACGCTCAGTTGCTCATCGACAATGCAGCCAACGCGCCATTTGTCGAAGGTCAGGCACGGATGGGAAGTGCCGAACGAGACAATATCGCCGACCCGCAGCTCGCAGCCCGGTGCCACGGTCATAAAGGCATGCTGGTCCATCACCGCAGTGATCTCACAAGTGCTGACGTCTTCACCCACCGCCGGCAGCACGCCTGCCTTGTAGCGCAGCAGCGGCACCGGCAGGCCGGCGTCGAACGCCACGTCGCGCTTGCCCAGGGCGATCACCGCGAACCCCGGCTCCGGCATCGATTGGACGTGAGCCCAGACTTCCAGCGCCGGGCGCAGGCCTTCGCTCAGGTCGCTGCGACGATGCAGCACACAACATTGCGCTAGCTTGTAGATGCCATGGTCATGGGCCACATAGCTGCCGGGACGCAGCACACTGAGGAAGCACCCGTCGGCATCCTGGGCTTCGAACTCTTCGGCGATCAGGTCGTACCAGGCCGAGCCCGAAGCGGTGATGATCGGCTTATCGATAGCGAATGCACCGCTGTTGCGCAAGCCCACCGCCAGGCGTACCAATGAGCTGGCGAAGGCGCGGATAGCGCTGACGGCCTGGTCGCCGTGGATCACGCCTTCATAACCTTCGATACCGGTCAGCGCCAGACCCGGCTGAACCTTGATAGCCTCGGCCAGCTCCAGCACCTGCTGCTCGCTGCGACAGCCGCAGCGCCCGCCGACCACGCCGTATTCGATCATTACATTGAGCCGTAGGCCGCGCCCGGCAAAGAACTCGCCGAGGGCCGCGACATTGTCCGCATGATCGACCAGGCAGTAGAACTCGAACCGCGAGTCCGCCAGCAACGCGGCGATCAACGCCATGTTCGCCGCGCCGACCAGTTGGTTAGCCATCAGCACCCGCCGCACACCGGCGGCATAGGCCGCTCGGGTCTGCACCGCCGTGGCCAGCGTCAGGCCCCAGGCGCCCTGGGCCAACTGGCGTTGAAACAGCGCCGGGACCATGCTGGTCTTGCCGTGGGGCGCCAGTTCGGCACCGCTGCGGCTGACGAAATCCTGCATCCAGCGAATATTGTGTTCCAGCGCTTCACGGTGCAACACCAGGGCCGGCAGGCTAACGTCACGTACCAGTTGGGCACCGACAGCGGCGGCGCCTTTCTCCACGCGGGGAATGTTCAAGGCAACAGGCATTTCAGACTCCTTAACAGGCACGGCCACAGCCGCTGCTATTCGTTGATTCGACGGGCCAGATTGTTCGCGCTGTCGATCAGTACCCGACGATAGTCGCTGTAGTTTTTCTGCGCATCGGTGCGAGGGGCGACGATACACAGGGTCGCGATGCAGACGCCCCGCTCGTCCTTGACCGGCGCGGCGAAGCAGTGGGTGAAGGTATCGGCGACGCTATCGAAGGAAAAGAACCCGTCGATACCCGCCTGGCGAATTTCCCCGAGGAACACCTCCAGCGCCAGGCGCTGGCCGTCCGGCAGGATAAAGTCGTCGTGATCGATCAGGTCGATGATTTCCTGGTCGCTCAAATGCGCCAGCAGCAGGCGGCCGGACGCGGTCCAGGGAATCGGCGCGTTTTCACCGATATCCGAAGAAATACGAAAATGGCGCTCACCCTCCCTCATCAGCGCCACGGTGTACTTACGACCGTTGAGCAGGCACATCTGCGCGGTTTCGCGGGTCCGACTGACGATTTCCTGCAAGGCCTGATCGGCCTCGCGACTCAGGTCGAAATGACGCAGGTGGGCCTGCCCGAGGAAATACAGTTGACGGCCCAGGTAGACATGTCCGTCCTTGCCGACGGCTTCGAGAATCCGTCGCTCCAGCAGCGACGCCACCAGTTCGTAGACCGTGGACTTAGGACTACCGATGCCGCTGGCAATATCGTTGGGGCGCAAGGGCTGGCCGATTTCCTTGAGGTAATCGAGAATATCGAACGCCCGGTCCAATCCTTTTGCCCGACGCTTGATGGTGTCTTCGGCCATGTCAGCCCTTCTTCTTGTAGGCGATGCAGTCGATCTCGACCTTGCAGTCGACCATCATGTGCGCCTGCACACAGGCCCGCGCCGGAGCGTGTTCGGGCTTGAAGTACTCGGAGAAGACCTTGTTGAAGCTCCAGAAATCCCGCGGATCTTCTAGCCAGACGCCAACGCGCACCACGTTTTCCAGGCCATAACCGGCCTCCTCCAGAATCGCGATCAGGTTCTTCATGGTCTGGTGCGTCTGCTCGACGATGCCGCCGACAATGATTTCACCATTGAGTGCCGGCACCTGGCCGGACACATGCAGCCAGCCATCGGCTTCGACGGCACGGGCGAAAGGACGCGGTTGACCGCCACCGGCGGTGCTGCCGGTGCCGTAACGAATAATGCTCATACTGTTCTCCTTGAATGAAAGTTAGAAACGCGTGTTCTTGAGAAATTCCGCGAGACGCAACGATTGCGGGCGCTCGAACAGCTCTTTGGGTGGCCCCTGTTCTTCAATACGCCCCTGGTTCATAAATACGATCTTGTCCGAGACTTCGAAGGCGAAGCGCATCTCGTGGGTCACCAACAACATCGTCATGCCCTCTTCGGCCAGGTCCTTGATCACCGCCAGCACTTCGCCGACCAGTTCCGGGTCGAGGGCCGAGGTTACTTCGTCGAACAGCATCAGGCTCGGGTTCATCGCAATGGCCCGGGCAATCGCAACCCGCTGCTGCTGGCCGCCGGACAACTGTCCGGGAAAGTGATTGCGCCGGTCCAGTAGGCCGACTCGTTCCAGCCACTTTTCCGCCAGGGCCACGGCCTGGTCCTTGGGCAGTTTTTTCACCTTGAGCAAACCCAGGGTGACGTTCTGCAGCGCGCTCAGGTGCGGAAACAGGTTGAATTGCTGGAACGCCATGCCGGTCATGGCCCGATGCAGGGCGATGACTTTTTCCCCATGACGAACGCGCTTGCCGTGGGCTTCGCTGTAGCCGATGGACTCGCCTTCGAGAATGATCTTCCCGCCCTGGAACTCTTCGAGCAGGTTCACGCAACGCAACAACGTGGTCTTGCCCGAACCGCTGGAACCGATCAGCGTGACCACGTTGCCACGCTGCATTTCCAGGTCGACGCCCTTGAGCACCTCGACCTGGCCGTATTGCTTGTGCAGACCGCGAATACTCAGCAGCGCTTGCTTGTCGTTTTGATTGGTGGTCGCAATCATGGCAATGCCACCCGCTTTTCGATGTGCCGACCGAGCAATTCGATGGCGTAGTTGATGATGAAGAACAACAACCCCGCGAACAGGTAGAACTCCAGGGTCATGAAGGTCCGGGCGATTACCTGCTGGGTGCTGAGCAACAATTCGGCGACGCCGATAACCGACAGCAGCGTCGAGGCCTTGACGATCTCAGTCGACGAATTGACCCAGGTCGGCAAGATCTGTCGTAGCGCCTGAGGTAACAGCACATAACCCAGGGATTGGTAGAAGGTCAGGCCGATGGCCTTGCCCGCTTCCAGCTGGCCATGGGGAATCGCCTGGAGCGCACCCCGCACGATTTCCGCGACATGGGTGCCACAGAACAGCGTCAAGCCCAAGACACCAGCCTGGAACGCACTGATCTGCCAACCCAGTGCCGGGGCCATGTAGAAGCAAGCCAGCACCAGGACAAACACCGGCGTGCCGCGAATCAGATCGACATACAGGCGCAACGGCAGGCGCATCCAGAACTTGCCGTAGGTCAGCGCCAATCCGACGACGATGCCAATCAACGTACCGCCGACAATGGCCAGGGCCGAGCACTGTACGCTGGTCAAAAAGCCTTGCGCCAGGGTGTTTCGGGCACCCCACAATTCATGCAGCCAGCTTGGGGATTCGTACATAGGGGCTCCTAGCGGCGAATTGCCAGGCGCTGTTCGAGGTAGCGCAGCATCATGGCAATGAGATAACAGGCAACCACGTAGAGCGCGGTGGTGACCATCCAGGTTTCGATCACCCGATAGCTCTCCACATTGATCTTGCGGGCGTAATAGGTCAGTTCCGGCACAGCGATGGCTGCCGCTAACGAGGTGTCCTTGAACAACGAGATGAAATTGTTGGACAGCGCCGGCAGCACGTTACGCAACATCACCGGGACCGTCACGTAGGCGCGCACCTGCCATTGTCCGAGACCGATTGCCAACCCGGCCTCGGACAAGCCCTTGGGAATGCTCAGCAGACCGGAACGGAATACTTCGCTCAGGTAGGCACCGGCATACAACGACAAGGTGAGGATGAACGAGGGAATCTTGTCCAGCCGGATCCCCAGGCTCGGCAGAGCGAAGTAGATCAGCAGGATCAGCACCAGGATCGGCGTGTTGCGGATCACCGTGACATACACCGAAGCCAGCAGCCGTAATGCGCGATGCTTGCTAAGCAAGGCAAACGCCATCAGCAGACCGATCACGCAGCCGATGGCGATCGACAGTAAGGCCAGTTCCAGGCCCAGGCCGAGTCCTGCCAGCAAGCTGGGGAAATCGCGCCAGACGGAGGCAAAGTTCAACTGATAGTTCATGCTCGACAGTACCTTCGACGGGGCGCCACGCACGGCACCCGGCCCTTAAGGGATCACTTGAATTCGACGGGAAAACCAATCTGCGGCGACGGCAGGTCGACGCCAAACCATTTCTTGAAGGACGCCGCGTAGGCCGGAAATTCGACACCGGTCATCGACTCATGCAAGGCGACGTTGACGAAGTTCAGCCAGTCCTGATCGCCACGCTTGACCGCGCAAGCGTAGGTCTGCGGGCTTCAAGCGTAGGCCGGGCTGCGGTAGCGGCCAGGGTTCTGCACCATCAGGTACTTGACCGAAGACTGATCGGTGGCCGCAGTGTCGGCACGCCCCGAGTTCACGGCCTGGTACATCAGGTCGACACTGTCGTACTGGTCGACCTTGGCCTTTGGCAGCGCCTGGTGCACCAGCTCTTCGGCATACACGTTCTGCAGCACCGCTACGGTGACCTTGTCGCCGGCGGCCCTCAAGTCATCGATTTCTTTGTACTTGCTGTTGGCTGGCAGCAGCAGGCCGACGCCTTCTCGATAGTACGGCAGGGTGAAAGCCACCTGCTGGGCGCGGCTGGCGGTCACGGTGATGAATTGGCAACTGATGTCGACCTTGTCGGTCAGCAGGTTGGGAATCCGCGCATCGGAAGACTGCACCACGTACTCGACCTTGCTCGCATCATTGAACAGGCCCTTGGCGATCATCGCACCGATATCGATATCGAAGCCCTGTAACTTGCCATCCGCGCCCTGGAAGTGCCATGGCGCGTTGGTGCTGCCAGTGCCGACAATCAAATGGCCACGCTTGAGCACATTGTCGAGCTTGCTGTCGGCGGCCTGGGCGACTCCGGCCACAACCGCCGTGGCGGCAAAAATAAAAGCACACGCTTTGAACAAAGAAGGTACGCGATGCATGACGTGGCACTCCGATGATGTGAACTCCGCTATAACGGAATTTAGTGTGTAACAACGGAATGAAGAGCAGAAAGTGTGCCACAGCCCCTGAGCTCACTGAGCTATCTTTAAAAAGCCATGCAAATCAAATAACTAGTATTTTTTTGAAAACCACTGGCCTTCGAAGCAACAAGCTAGAGTGCTACGCAAAGCAACGTGATGGTGGGTGGCAGGACCCCAGAGCGATGCGCGAGTGAATGATTTCGCCGCGCGGACCGACGATGTCAATAATTGATATCGCCAGCTCGGACGCCATCGCCGGCCAGGCTGCGTGAAGCGAATCGCGACAAGCCGACAACGGCTGTCAACGCGACAGCATGAAGGTTTCGTATTCCAGGTCGTCCAATGCCTTCGACAGCCGCGCCAGCCCCAATAGCACGCAGACCAGCAACGAAAAGGTGAAGCCATAACCGAAGAAACTCGGCCCCAGGGACAGGCTAAGCAAGGTAAACATGGCGTTGAGCGCCACGAACAACAGGCACAACTCCAGCACGATCCTTCGTTTGTCGAGGTAGAAAAACACGTTGAGGATCGCCATGAATAGCACCTGAATGCTCACCCCGATCAGATCGATATAGAACAACGGCAGGTAGTAGGCGGACATCCCCAGCCACGCCAACAGGCGTGGGCCAAAGAGGAACAGCAGGACCACCGTCAGCCCCTGGACCTTGCAGATTTCCAGCAAGCCCTGGCGAATCGAGAAGGTCATCTCGGCCTTCAACGAACCGATATGCTGCAAGGTTTCGCCATCGCGCACGGCGCGGAACAGGCGGTCGTACCATTCGGCAAAGTCGGTTTCGATCCGTACCAGGAACACCGCCATGCCGGGGATGATCGCCAGGTAGGCGAGGAAAATCGGCAAGTCATAGAGAATCGAGGCACGCATCGGCCCGATTACCTGACTCGAGGTGTTCGGGTTGAACCAGAAGATGAACTTATCGATCCAGATCCCCAGGTTGTAGCAGAACCCAGTAAGCAGCAGGCTGACAAACACCTGGCCTCGGTCCAGGAAGTCGAAGGCCACCAGCTTCTCGGCTCGGTATTCGCGCAAGATATCGTAGAGGAACAGGAACAGCAGCGTGCTGTGACCTAACAACAACGCCAGCAGTAATCCTTCCATGCCCGTGTGGCGCAAGAGGAATGCGCTGCCGACCATCAACGCATACCCCACCAACATCACCAACAGGATGCGGTTATAGGCCTTCATCCCAGAAAGGAAGATAATCACCAGCCACAGGTTACAGAGCACCACGAAGTTGGCGAGGGTCAGCAGCCGATAAATCAGTGGCTGGTCGAACAGCGTAGTCAGCAAGATAATGCCCAGCACCCCGGAACCCAGGGTCACCAGCAACAACACTCCCACAAGGTTCGGCAGAATCTGTTCGTACTTGCGCTCGAACAGGCGGTCGGAGACGAAGCGGGTGAAAAATAGCTGCAAGCCGCCGGTCAGGATCAGCGACGTCGCCATCAGATAGGTCACAGTGATCAGAAACTGGCGGATCAATACTTCCGGGACCACCAGTCCGAGGCTGATAACCCCCACCAGCATCACACTGAGAATCGACAAGACCCAGGGCCCGGAGCTGATCAGGCCCGCATAGACATAGGCGTGCAACGTCGCCATGTAGGAGTCGCGCGCGAGAATCTTGCGCAGTTCGAAACCGATGCCAGCCATTTACCTGATCTCCCTGTCTACGCTGCCCATGGCCGTGTGATAAAGCCTGCGATAACGGTCGATCATCAACGTCTCGCTGTAGTAACGATGAACCCGCAGCAAGCCCGCCGCCTGGGCGGACTTCCAGCGCTCCGGGCTGCGCAACAGATCGATGATCGCCTGGGACGTCGCCTGTGGGTCGGCAATGGCCACCACCTCCCCGGCCAGGCCGAGATCGCGGTCAGCCACTTCGCCGCCCTCAATCAGTTCGCGGCAAGAACCGACGTCGCTGCTGACCACGGGCGTACCGGCGGCCCAGGCTTCGAGAATCACCAAGGGCTGTGCCTCGCTGATGGAGGTCAACACCATCAAGCCCAGTTGCGGCAGGATGTCCTGGATTGTCCGGAAGCCGAGGAATTGCACCTGTTTCTCCAGCCCCAGGCTGGCCACCAGGCTGCGGCATTCGGCGACGTATTCGGGGTCTTCCTCTTCCGGGCCGACGATCCAACCCTCGACATGAGGCATGACACTGACCACGCCGCGCATGGCTCGCAGAAACGTTTTCACGTCCTTGATCGGTACCACCCGACCGATCAGGCCGACCACCGGCGCAATCCCTTCGGCTCGGGCAGTGAGGGCCTGGGTCCAGAGTTCTAGGTTGATACCGTTGGGAATCACCTGGGTTCGCTCGACCGGCGCACCGTCCTGGATTTGCCGCTGACGGTTGCCGTTGTACAGCGCGATGATCTGGTCGGCACTCTCGTACACCAGATGACCGATACGCTCGAAGAAGCGCACCCAGAGCATGCGGATATAACCGGAACCGGCATCCAGGCTGTCGTTGAGCGGTTGGTTACTGCTTTCGGCGATCCAACTGGCCTGGGCCAGATCGATCTTGCGTTCCTTGGTGTAAATACCATGCTCGCTGAGCAGGAACTGGCAGCCCCACAACTGTTTGAGGATACAACCCACCAGCCCGGCATAACCGGTGGAAATCGAGTGCAGGACCCGCGCCCGTGGCATCCGCCTGGCGGCGTCGGCCAGCATCAGCAGTGGCGACTGCATGGTGCGCAGGGTCCAGAAATAGTTGACGAAGGACGGGTCGGCGCAATGCTGCTCGTAGCCTTCGGTCAGCGCCTCCCAACTAGGACGGCTGTAGAGCACGTCGTCCAGGGTTATTCGCCCCTGAGCCAGGGCGTCGAGCACGCTAAAGCCCAGCTCAGCCGCGGGTTTTTGCGGGTTATGCAGGTAACGATAGAGGCTGCTCAGTTCTATGAGAGAAGCCGTGTGTACGACGCGCTTGTGCTTGGAATTGCGCCAGGCTTCCTCCAGATACACCTCTTCGATGTGCACCACGTTGGATGGAATCTCGTAGCGGCGCGGCCCATAGGCCGCTCGCTGACCACCGATGAACAGCACCGAAAAGGTCAGTTGCGGCAGCCCCAGGATCATCTGGTGAATCCAACCGGACACGCCGCCGCGCACATAGGGCCAAGTGCCTTCGAGCAACAGGCAGACATCGGCGATCGGTGTCGGGTCGATGGGCTTTTTCATGTCCAGGTCCTTAACAGCCCGGCAAAGGGCGGATGCTGTTGCATTTCCGGCGGCAGGCTTTTCAGCAGCTTGGGAATCTCGGCGTAATGCCCGGTCTCAAAGGCAATTTCGGCTCTGAATGGGATAACCTTGGCCGGGGCCATGCCTGCCTCTTGAGCCTGGTGCATGTGTAGCCTTGCCTTGCCGATATCGCCGCGCTCCAAGGCGATACGCCCGGCCAGCAATAGCAGTTCCCCGCCCTCACCGGCTTTCAATGCTAGCTCGGCATGTTCTCCGGCCTGGCCGAGGACATGCTGCTGGACGCTGCCCTGGGCCAGGCCCAGGTAAGCCAGTTCCCAATACCAGCGTGCCAACGTGGCGTGCAAGGCGCCGGCCTTCTGCGGCGCGGCACCGGCCAATTGCTCCAGCGAGGACTGGATCCGCTGGTTGATATCGCTTTCCTGCTTGTCGAGCATCGAGTACGCCAGCAGGCGCACATCGTCGCTCGGATCGCCCAGGGCGAGCTTGAGAATCGGCACCGCCTCCTTGCCTGGCATCCGTCGGGTGGCGAGCAACGCCGCCAGGCGCTGGTCCGGTTCCAGGGCGTGCCGCAGTACATCCTGCAGGCCGCTGTCGCCGAAGGTTGGCGAGTGCAACTGGGGCTGGGCACGGAACGGCAGGTCGGGTATGCCCACCGCCTGCCACATTTGCGTTTCGCGTTTGCGTGGCAGGTACAATGCCGGAAAGATCGCCGTGATCACTCCGACGGCGCCAATCAGCGGCACAAAAAATGCCAGGCTGAAAATGAACAGCGGGCTCCACGGCAACGGCGTGCGATAACGTGCCGGCAGCAACAGCCACACCGCTGCCGTCAGCAGGCCACAGGCGATGCCGTGAGTCATTGCGTACAGGAGCGCGATCTGCAGATCCGACAGCTGTGCAGTCAGACTGGCCCAACTCCCGGCCTCAAAAAGTACCGCCCCGCTAAACAGCCACTTGCTGAACATTCAGGCCACACTCGTTTTGCAGAAAGTTACGCAAACCGTCCCGTTGCCGGGCGGACTCCAGATCGTATGGCAACACCTTGACGCCGAGGCCCGCCAGATCCGAGGTCATGCCGAAATACTCGTGAATCAGCCGACCCAGACGCGCCAGATAGCCCTCGGCGCCCTCGGCGCTGGTCAACGGCAACAACACCAGCAATAGCGCATTCCCACGATTGTTGATCAAGGTCAGGTGCAGGTCGAGACCGCGCCGGCTGCGTTCGAACAGCGGCGCCAGCTCATCGTTGGGCTGGGTCAGCTCGAACGCATAAAGGCAGCCGGATAAGCCATGCTGCTCGACATTCACCAGCGACCGCTTGAGCTGACGGCTGAAGTGCTGGGCGTCGACATTCTCCAGTTGCAGGACCTCGGGATCGTGATGCAGCAGATCGGCGATATGCCCGGCGAGCAACGCCAGCAGACTGAGGGTGCGCTCCTGGAAGGCAAAGAACGGCATCTGCCGCACCGCCAGAATCGCCAACATCCGGCCATGGATATCCACCAGCGGAATACAGGCCTGCAACGACGACACCGCGGCCTGTCCGCCGCTATCGATCAGCTCTTCACGCACGCTCACCAGCTCCTCGCGTTCGAGGCACAAACGCACCAACAAGTCCCTGTTGTCCAGCGGTCCCATGGTCCCGGTGGCCGCCAACAAGGTCAACGTCGGCGTCGGGCTGCGGGGCTGTTCCACACGGTACAACCCGGCCACTCGCAACGAGCCATATTGGCCAAGCAAGGTCAGCACCGGTTCGGCCAACAAGGTCAGCGAGTCGTCACCATCGGCCACCGCACGCAGGCGCTCGCGTAGACCCAGCAATGAACTGCGCAGGCTTTGGTCGCTGCCGGCCAGGCGCTGCTCCAGGCGATCATGGGACACCCGCAGGATCTGATGTGCGCGGGTGAATTCGTCGAGCCGATACTGGCGGTACTCGTTGGCCATTTGCAGGCGCAGCAGCCGCCGCTCCCACAGGTCGCGCACCTCGCCGACGAGCATGCCGCACACCAGCACGCCGACAACATAGGACGGTGCGATCTGCGCATAACCTGCCAGCCCCGATTGGCGCAGGACGAAAAAAGCTGCCACCAGCAAGCTCGCGCTGATCAGGCCACGGACAAAACCGTAGCGCACACCCAGCAACAGCGGCGCGAGTACCGACCAGGGAAACTCACCTTGCACCTGCAATGGGTCTTGCGGCGTCAGCCAGAGCCCCAAGCCGATGACCAGCGCGGTCACCAGGAAGGTTTCCAACCATGACGCCGGACCGCTGGCACGGGGCGCCAGCGCGTAGTCCATGTGTGGAGAGTTCATCGCAGTCACTCGATCCGAAGACCGCCGATTAGCTTGTCGAGGACCTTCTGGGCCGCGCCAGCCAGGCTCTCACGGGACCAACCAGCACGGGCGCCACTGGTGCTCCAGAGCACCTTGCCGGTGCTGGCCTCGACCACTCGCAGGCTGATGCCCACCGCCGGTTCGCCATCCAGGCCGTTCTTGTACTGCCACTCTTCGACGCTGCCGGATACCACGTAATCGAGCTTCTGCTCACGCGCCCAGTCCATAGCGCCAGCCAGACGCTCGTTATCGTCCAGCAACGCCTGTTCGCCCTGCTCCGGTGCTCCGGCATAGATCTGCGGTTGCAGGCCACGGCTGCTCAGCACGCTGAGCAGGATCTGCTCACTACGCTCACCGGCCTGAGGTGTCTGCGAGTAATTGACCAGCGGCAACACACCCCAACGGGCCTTGCTGGACAGTTCCGGGCTGCGTTGACCGGTAAAGCTGCCGCAACCTGCCAGCAATACCGCGACCATCGCCAGACTCACGCAACGAATGGATTGCATAAGATTAACTCCTCTTTGAATTCCATGATCAGCGTCCGAAACGCACGCTGTAACTGACACCCATGATGCCGCCGGACTTGTCCGCGGCGCCTTCCGGTGCCGACTGGTAGCCCAAGGTCACCGCTAATTCGTCATCGCCCAGCACTTCGGTGCCGACACCTGTACTGATCGCATAGTTGATCGTGTTGTCGGTCCACTGCCAGCCCGAGCTGACATCCACCAACCAGGTGTACTGCCCGCGTGTGCGGTTCAAGGCGCCCGGAAAACCGCGTCGCCACGAGCTGCCAAAGAACCACTGGCCATAACGTTTCTGCAGCAAGGTTTGGCTGGTGATCTCACTCGGATCGTCGAGCTCGACCCCTACCAGGTCGATTGCGCCGCGCTGAGTACTAGCCAGCTTGGCCAGCGAACGATTGTTCAGGCTGTTATGTTGATAGTCGATACCACTGCGCACTTCCCAGTTCGGCCCTTCGAATTGCAAGGTGTGGTCGAACTCGATCTTTACCGCATGGCCATTGCCCAGGTCGTCGCCGCCACGGGTCGAAAACCAGCGTTGGGCCAGGTTCCAGGACAATTGGTCGCGGGCCGAGTAGCGATGTCGACCGCCGACCCAGGCATCGTCCTGGCGACCGAAAGCACGCATTAGTCCGGTGTCCTCGTTCTTGCGGTGCCAGTCGGCGCCGACATCCAGTTCGTTACCGCCGTCCACCTGCCAGGTCCGGCTGATCCCCAGGCCGTTGCGGTCGTCGTCCTGGCGCAGGCTACTGTCGAAAATCAGCTTGTAGTTGCCATTCTCCAGTTGTCGTTGCAAGGTCAACTCGGTGTTGGTTTCATGGCTCAGGCGCGACGAATCGATGGTATCGCCACTGTATTGGCCCTGTTCCAGCACCAGCTTGGCGTACCAGTTGTCATTCAGGTAACTGGCGGTGGTCAGGCGCGGACCAGTGAACACCAGGCCACCATAGTCTTGCCGCTCCCATGAGAACAGCATGCCCTGCGGGGTACGTTCGGTCATCTCGATGGCCTGGCGGCGCAATTGCTCGCGGATCACCGGCGGTTGCTCGTCACCCAGCGCCGACAGGCCGACGGCCAGCGCTTCGCCACCGCGCCCGAGGCTGTTGAGGGCTTCGACCTGCTGCGCCGGGTCCAACTCGCCACTGGCCACCAGGCGTTCCAAAGCTTGACGATTGCTGCCGCGCAAGGCCTGCTGGATCTGTTCGTAGCTGCTGATCTTCAAGCCGCGACTGCGAGCCCAGGCTAGCCAATCATCTTTCTGCGCGGGCTGATTGATGTCATCCAAACGCGCCAATAGCTGATCGAACCACAGTTGTAACATAGGCTTGGAGCCGTCCAACCAGTGCATCGCCTGGTTCTGCGCCTTACGCGAGGAGTAGCTGCTGGCCAGCAACCGTAGCCAGGTTGAGTAACCCTGTGGCGTGGCGCGAATTTGCTCCGACGTCACTTGGCGGTTGAGCTTGAGCCGCAGGCGCTGGGCCGAGTCGGCGTAACCGGCGCCTTCCAGGGCGTCGGCGTAGGCAGCCTGGACCATCCAGTCCCGTGGATGGGTTTGCAGGTACAGGCGGTACCAGGCCAGGGCCTCGCTGTTGCGCCCCACCAACTGGCTGGCGGCGGCAAACGGCAGCCACAGGGTATCGTCGCTACGCGCCAGGGCTCGCCATTGCTCAAGCAATGGCTTGATCTCACGGCTACGGCCCAGGTCGACATACAGCCACATCAGGCGTTCGCGGAAGATGTTGTCATCCGGGAAACGGCTCAGCCCCAGACGATACAGGCGCAGTGCCTCGTCAGTCTGTCCCTGCTGCACCGCCAATGCGCCACGGGCCGCCAACACCTGCGAAATGTCGGACAGATCCGGGTACTGGTCGGCATCCTTGAGCAGGTCGATGACCAAGGGCCAGTCCTGCAACTCCTGGGCCAGTTGCAAAGCAGCCACCAGGCGCTGTGGGTTATGGCTGCGACGCCAACTGTCGACGTTCAACTGCAGGGCATGGCGCGGATCGCGGGCACGATAAAGGGCGATTAATTCGCTCTCGTCGCCGAAATTGAGCGAGCCCTTGATGAGTTGCATCTTCTCCAGCGCAACCCGTAGTTCCTCGTCCAGTTCCAGGTCCCAGGCCAACGCGGAACGGGACTGCCAGTAATCGATGTCGTCGATCTTGTTGCCATCGACCGCCGTGAGCACTTTCCAGGCCGAGGGGCTGTCAAACAACTTGAGATAGTTGTTGGCCCAGTCCACCCGCTCGGTACTGCTCAAGGGGTAGCTTTTGGCGAAGCTCTTCCAGACCTCCAGGCGCGCCTGATACTGCTCAGTGTTTTCCAGGTTTTGCACCAGGCGGACCCAGGCCAGGCGATGCCTGGGGTGTTGGACCAGATAGCTGCGTAGCCATTTCTCCGCCTCTTCGGGTGTTCCACGCGACTCTTGGGCGTACACCAGGGCATCGAGTTCGACATCGGTCAACGCGCGCTTGCGCATGATCCCTGCCAGCACCGGGATCCCCCGGTCGAAGTCGTAGGTCTGCATCGCCAGGCGCCAGGTGTGTTCGAATTCAGCGGCGTTGTCGCGCAGCGTATTGAGGCTGATCCAGTAGCCTAGCGCCGATGCCGAATCACCCCGCCATTCGGCGATATGCGCCATCTGCTCCAGCAGCAGAGGATCTTCAGGGTGCTGTTGGAGCAATTGCAGGCCCACCTCGTGGGCTCCCTCCAGGTCACCGAAAGCCAAGCGCTGCTTGAACTCCTTGGCCAGGACTTGCGGGTTGTCGGGCTGTAACTTGCGCCAGGCGCTAAACAACTGTTCGGCCAGGTCCAGACGGTGATGCGCCACGGCCACATCAACACCCTGATCAAGCAAGGCTGGATTGACTTCACTATCTGGCTGCGTGGCCAGTTCCCTTGCCAGCAACTCGACGGCCTGATCGCCACGGTCCGCCGCCACCAGCCCGTTGAAGGCGGCTTCGAGGAGCGGTCGGCGTTCTTCAGGTTGCGGGCTGTTTTCCAGCAGTTGCACATACAGGTCAGCGGCCTGGCCCGGCTGCTCGCTGGCCAGGTACCATTTCGCCGCCTCGGCCAACCGCTGCTCACGTTGCTTGGGGTCGCGGCGGGCCAGTTCGACATAGGCATCGGCTGCCAGGCCCGGGGCCTGGGCGCTCAGGGCGAACTGGGGCAAGCGTTCGAGCTGTGGTGTCGGCAGCCGCTTATAGTCAAAAACCGTGAAGCGCGTGGCCAAGGCCTGCAGTGCGACGCTGTCGGTGCTGTTGTTCAAGGCCAGGGCATCGAGCTGCAAGCGGTAATAGGCCATCAGCGTCGGATCGGCTTGCGGCCATTCGACCAGATGTTTTTCCGCTCGCGGGTAGTCGCCCAGTTGGATCAGAAGGTCGAGCAACTGGGCACGCAACTCGCTGTTTTGCGGATGCGCCGCCAGCAGGACCTCGGCATAGCTGGCCGAAACCTCGTCCGGCTGGCCGCCTTTGGGGCGGAATGCATCCTCGTTGCGAAAGGTGGCCCACAGCAACACACCGACAGCGATCGCCACCAGCAGCAGCGCCCAAGGGTTGAGCAACCGCGCTTGTTGGGTCTTAGTTGCAGAGGAGTTGGGCATCACTCACCTGCTTCAATGGAAGTTGGAAATGCCACAGGCCCTGTTCAGCCTTGCCGGCGTAACGTTGGCCCTGGACCTTGACCCGGCAGGCGCTGGCCGAGCGTACCGAGAATTGCAGATTGAATTCGCCCGCAAAGGAGAACGTCACTTGTCGGTCGCTCACATAACGCCAGTCCCGCAAGGGAATATTCGCCAGCTCAAGCGCCGGGCGTGGGTCACGCTCCGGTCGCAGGGCCAATAGCGCGTGGTCGCTGCTCAATGCCACATAGCGGCCTTGGGGCAGATCGCGGACGCCGGCCACGCCCTCGGAGCGAGTGAGATCCGGCCAGCCGAGCGTCGGGTCCAGACGCAGGGTGCGCAAGCCATCCATCCCGCGCACCTGCCAGTCACCATCGAGGGTGCGAGCCAGGCTGGCCTGGTACAAGCCGTGGACCCGAGCCAGGTAGTCGCTCATCCACAACGACAGCGGCTGCTGGCCGCGCATGAATTGGTAGATATGGGTCATGGTCTTGATCGAGGCCTGCTTGGTGCCCGAATAGAAGTGGTAGTACAGGTGGATGCCGCGCAGGCGGCGTGGGCTATCGGTCAGCTCAAAGGTGTCGATCACATCGCGGAAACCGTAGTACGGACCCTTCCACAGATTGGTGTACATGTTCTCGTTGATCACCGGCGCGTAGTACTGCAAGCCGCCTTCAGTGGGTCGTAGCAACGGATAGAGGCCGGTCAACGATGGATTGGCCTTGGTCAGAATGGTCTGCCCGCCGTTGACGTTTTTCAGCCCCGCGTCGTAGGCCATCTTGATGGTTTCGGCGCTCGGCAACGCATCGCCCGGCCAGAAGATCATCTTCACCGGCTTCTTCGCGGTAGTCAGGCGGCTGTTGATATAGTCTCGCGAACCGAAGATTTCGCGTTTGTAATCCAGGGTTTTGTAACCTGGGATATTCAGGCGCAGGCCGTATTCGGCATGGAAATCCTCGTCCTGTTTGGCCTTGTCCGGCTGCATGTAGAACGGGTGGCTGTAGGTGTGGCTGGCAACCTCGACCTTGGGGTCGGCAAAGATCTCTTGGGCGATCGGCTCAAGCTCCTTGGCCAGGAACGGCGACATACCCTTGGGTCCGACTTCGCCTTCGATGATCGACACCGAGGTCAGGAATGGGTTGGGGCGAATGTAGTCATCCAGCACCTGGCGCCCCGAATACGGTGTGCCCCGCACTTCTGCACGGGAGGGGAAACCGTCGCCGTCGATATGGACCGTGGCGATCCGCCGACCGTTCTCGGTGGTGGTGTCCGGGCGCGGTTGGACAGGCAGGCGCAGGGCTTTTTGGATAAAGGCGAACGGATCGAGAATCCAGCGGCTGCGCTCAACGTTGGTTTCCACCACATAGGGCGCCAGGGCCATGCCACCCCAGTTGCCGGTGACCACCGGGGCGAACTTGCCGCCCTGGTCATCACCCAGCAGCAGCGCGGGTTTAGGTCCGTCAGGCAGCAGTGTCACTCGGGTCAGTTCACGGCTACGCGCTACTACCGGTGCCTCGAAGGCACCGATCAACGTCTTGTCCTGGCTCAGCACATGCAGACTCTCGCGAGCACCTGGCGCTACCGGGTTCAGACCCAGACGCTTGAGCAGCGCCCGATCCTCGATTGGCAGACCCGCCATGATCGCCAGGGGCACCTGCTCATCCAGGCGCTTACCGATCCAGCTATAAAAGGCACGACTGTCCTCGGGCGGGCCGCTGGTCATCCACACCACCCCCCCAGCGTATACGCCGGCGAAGCCATGCGCCGGCAGGCTGTCGCCCACCGGCAGGTAATCCACCCGATAACCCAGGTATTCGAGCAGGCCGCCCAACATGCGGTGTCCGGCGTGGTCGTAGAGCTCACCTTCACGCGGGTCGTAGAGCATGGCAATGCGACGCGGTTGCACCTCCACGCGGCTGATGCTCAGGGTATTGAGGTCCGCGGTGGTCACCACCGGGATAAAGCCTTCCTGGCTCAATTGGCGGACCAGTTTGCGGGCTTCTTCACGGCGGTTGGACGGCAGGTAGTCGATCGCCACCAACGGGATGCTCTTCGCCCGTAGCGGCTCGAGTTCGCCTTCCAGCCAGTTGCGGTCTGCCTCGGACACTGGTCGATAACGTTTGCTCGAGGCGTCCCAACCAGCATGGATCGATTCCACGGCCACGGCCGAAGCCACGCCATCGAGTTCGCCCAGCACTTCGAAACCACGGTTGAAGAACAGCTTCAGGCTCGGCTGGCGGCTATGCAGCTCCCGCAGGAACGCAGCCAACGCTTCACGTTGCGGCTCGCGCTTGGCTTTGGGGAGCAGTTGGAAGCTGTCGAGGGTATCGAGGAACAGGCCGGCATAGCCTTGATCCTGCAACGCCTTGGCGCGTTGGAACAGATGTTCGCGCCAGGCCGGCGTGGCGATATCCATGACCTGGCTGTCCCACGCCTTGTTACGAGTGGCGCTCGCCCCCTGACTCAGGCCTTGCTTGTCCAGGGCGATACGCTCGCCATCGAACTCGCCCACCGACAGATAGGCAAAGGGCTGGCTGCCGAGTTGGCGCAAGGTGGCAACATCGGCGCTGGTCATATGGCCGGGTTCGACCACGGCCCATTCGAACTGAGCCAACTCTTCGAGTGGTGGCCGCTCGGCGTACCAGAACCCGACGCTGGCAGGAGCAATCGGCGCAGCTTGCACGACCGAATGAGTCGTACACAACACCAACGCGGTGAACAAACGCCGTATCACTATACAGACACGGCAGAAACCCTTTCCGCGAAACTCGATTTCCATAACTTACTCTTCAGTAGATCAATCCGCACAACATCAGACTTCCGACATCCGCGACCGGGTGCCTGCAAGGCTATGACACTAAAGACTGCGATAAAGTCGCGCTAAACCATCCGCCATGACGGTGGGAGTGCCAAGGTCGAAACGCTCGCACAGACGACGATTGTCAGCCTTGGAATGCCGGATGTCCCCGGAACGGGCAGGCGCATGAGTCACCTTCAGCGGCTGGCCACTGATTTGCTCCAACGCGACAATCAGGTCATTGAGCGTGGTCACCCCACTGAGTCCGACATTAGTGGCATCCGGGGTGGGTTGCGGGCGTTCGAGGCCCTGCACGAGAATCTTCACCAAGTCTTCGACATAGACGAAATCGCGAGTTTGCCCGCCATCGCCGAAAACAGTGATGGGCTGCGCGGTTTTTGCCCGCTCGCTGAAAATGCTGATCACCCCGGAGTACGGCGAGGACGGATCCTGACGAGGACCGAATATATTGAAGAAGCGCAGGATGACCGGTTCCAGATCATGCTGACGCCGATAAAAATCCAGGTAGTACTCGCTGGCAAGCTTATCCGTCGCATAGGGTGTGAGGGGGGATTTTGGTGTGTCTTCGCTGATCGAGGTGCCCTCCCCGTTATTGCCGTATACCGCAGCACTGGAGGCAAATACCACTCGACGGATACCAGCAGCGATCATGGCCTCGCACACTCGCAGAGTGCCGATGAAATTGCTCTGGTGGGTATGTACCGGGTCTTCGACCGAGGCCTGCACCGACGCAACCGCGGCCAGGTGCACCACCGCGCCGCAACCCTCCATGGCTTCAGCCAGGTTGGCGGCATCGGCGACATCGCCGACCACCAGCTTGAGGGAGGCATGGCCCATCGGCAGGTTGCTCACCTTGCCGGTGGAGAGATCGTCCAGAACCTGAACGACATAACCTTTGGCCAACAGCGCTTCCACAAGGTGAGAACCAATAAAGCCAGCCCCACCTGTTACCAATATCCGTTTGGCAGACATAAATCATCCCAAAGAAAAAACGTCGCAATCCCAACATCAAGTTAGCACTTTCGGGGAGTAATTCATGGCTATACGCCACAATCACTGACCTTCCCTGTAGTGCCCGCCCTCTTTACAAAGGTCGTATCGCCCTTCTCTGGAACCTACAGAACGCTGGCGTCAAAAAAAATGAATAAAATCAAGCAATCCGCGATGCCATAGTGTGATATCACTGAGCTAACGTCAATAATATGTCATTTTTTTAAATTTTAGAAGTCATTTACAAATATGCCAATATTTTGGCTTTTTGTCCGCAAAACGGCCATGCGAATAAGCCTACTAGTAGTCTGTACAACTCGTTCCTTCGCTCAAGCTCGGATGCCTCAAATCCATGGCCGAGGCGCTGTGACAAGTCATAGCCAGTTATGCTGAGGAACAGCGACGCCGGCCAGTGGCTGCGGGAGTGACCAGAACCAGGAGTCCGAGCCTTTCGCGCCTACAGCGCAGGCGCGTAACAATTCCGCCGGGCGGGGGCCATGCTAAGGTGCGTTGATACCAGCAAGCAGAGTACCTTTATGCGCCACCTCGCCCGAACCCATCCACGCCTGACCCTCTCCACCCTCTTCGGCCTCGCCGTCGGCGCACTGGTACCGATCAGCCCCGTATTGACCAAGGTCCTCGTTGGTTGGAACACCGCCGTCTGGTCTTACCTGATCCTGATGCTGTGGCTGACCGTGCGTTCCCGCCCCGAGGACGTGCGGCGCTTTGTCGAGCGTGAGGACGAAAATGCCGGGACGGTGCTGCTGATCGGATCGATCGCAGCCATTGCCAGCCTGGCCGCGATTACGTTCGAGCTGGCAGGTAGCAAGGATCTGGAGGTACACACCCGCTTGTTGCGCTACGGATTTACCGGGTTGACGGTGATGGGCTCGTGGCTGTTGATCGGGGTGATTTTCAGCGTACATTACGCGCGGCAGTTTTACGTTTCAAATGATCAGGACCCGCCCTTGCGTTTTGCCGATGGCGAGAAACATCCGGACTACTGGGACTTCTTGTACTTCTCATTCACCATCAGCGTGGCCGTGCAAACCTCGGATGTCGGAGTCGCGACCAAGACGTTGCGCCGACTGGTGCTGGCGCAGTCGCTGATCGGGTTTGTGTTCAATGCAGCGATTTTGGGGTTTTCGATCAATATTGCAGCGGGGTTGTTTGGCTGAGCAGAGCGGGCAATCCTGTAAATTGCCCCGCTCTACACAAGTCCACATCACTTTGTGGTCAGCACACCTCGAAGAATCTGATCACGCTCGATCGATTCGAACAGCGCCTTGAAATTGCCTTCGCCAAACCCTTCGTCGCCCTTGCGCTGGATGAATTCGAAGAACACAGGTCCCATCAAGGTTTGCGAAAAGATCTGCAACAGCAGACGCTTGTCGCCCTCTTGCGAGGATCCGTCCAATAGAATGCCGCGTGATTGCAGCTCCTCGACCGGCTCGCCATGGTTCGGCAAACGGCCTTCGAGCATTTCATAGTAGGTTTCTGGTGGTGCGGTCATGAAGCGCATGCCCAACACCTTCAATTGATCCCAAGTCTTGACCAGGTCGTCAGTGAGGAACGCAACATGCTGGATACCCTCACCGTTGAACTGCATCAGAAACTCTTCGATCTGCCCGGCCCCTCTGGACGACTCCTCGTTCAGCGGAATGCGGATCATGCCGTCCGGAGCGGTCATAGCCTTGGACGTCAGGCCGGTGTATTCGCCCTTGATATCGAAGTAGCGGAGCTCGCGGAAATTGAACAGCGTCTCGTAGAACTTCGCCCAGTAGGCCATGCGCCCACGATAGACGTTGTGGGTCAGATGGTCGATGATCTTCAGGCCCGCACCTGTTGGGTGGCGGTCGACACCGTCGAGGTAGACGAAGTCGATGTCATAGATCGAGCTGCCTTCACCATAACGATCGATCAGGTACAACGGCGCGCCACCGATGCCCTTGATCGCCGGTAGGTTCAGCTCCATCGGGCCGGTGGCGATATGGATCGGCTGGGCACCTAGTTCCAGGGCGCGAGCGTAGGATTTCTGCGCGTTCTGCACGCGAAAAGCCATGCCGCACACCGACGGACCATGTTCGGCGGCGAAGTACGAGGCCACGCTGTGGGGTTCGTTGTTGAGGATCAGATTGATTGCGCCCTGACGGTACAGGTGCACGTTCTTGGAGCGGTGGGTCGCAACCCGGGTGAAGCCCATGATCTCGAAGATCGGCTCCAGGGTGTTCGGGGTTGGCGATGCGAATTCGATGAATTCAAAGCCCATCAGGCCCATTGGGTTTTCGAAGATATCTGCCATGGTGGTGCCTCATCCTATTAATCAAGTAACGATCAGTGAGTGGCTATCGATGCGCAGGCCAATGGGTGGAGCACAGGAAATTCCCCGCACGCTGCGGGCAAGAAAGTCGCCGTAGATCAGTTTGAATCCGAATATCTTCATAAGGCATTATTCTTATAAGCGTAAATTGATTCTACATGGCGTAACTAATTTTGTCCGTATTCCTTTTTCATCCATTCCTGAGCAAGGGCCGCACACGCAGTCTTTGTCCAGGGACAGCTCAGGCTGGTGCTGGAATGGGTCGAGCGAGAGCTGATCGACCCCAGCGCCATTACTCACCCACTGTTCGAACATTTACACGGACAGGTGATGATCGCAATCGATGACTTTGGCACCAAGCTGGAACTAGGCATCGCTGGCGCAGGCGCGCAAACCGCCGAACAGCGTGATTACCTGACTTCCCACGGCATCGACTTCTTGCAGGGTTAACGGCTTGGAAAAGCGTTGCCGAACACGGACTTGATCGGCAGTCTTAAGCAGCAAAACGCCGGTTGATCAGCAATGGAAAAACCGCGCCAGGTAACTCCCGCACTTTCGCCGTGCCACTTTAATCCCATGATTTACTCTTGGACCGATAACTACTACACTTTTCCTGCCAGCAATAAATTGACGGGAAAGCCTCGGATTTATACATAATGATTCAACGTAGTCAGGTCGTTGTGGGCGGTGCCTGGTGGATCGAGTGTAAGCGATGGCTTGTCTCTTTGTTATAGGTTCATGGCAACCGAATAAACTATTGGAGTAAAAATTTTGTCCAGACTCGCTGAATTTCGCGCCGCAGAAAAGGCCCTTCAAGAACAACTCGCTCAACTGGAAGCCCTGAAAAACGATGCCGGACTCAAGAAGGAAATCGAGTTCGAGAAAAAGCTTAAAGACCTAATGAAGAGCTATAACAAGAGCCTTCGGGACGTTAATGCCATTCTCGACCCTCAGGCTTCCAGCGCCAAGTCCGCTCAGACACCCAAGCAGCGCCGCGCTCGCGTGATCAAGGTCTATCAGAACCCGCATACGGGCGAACTGATCGAAACCAAAGGCGGTAATCACCGCGGACTCAAAGCCTGGAAGGAACAATACGGTGCCGCCACCGTGGACTCCTGGCTCCGCGGCTAAGTTCTATGCCCCATAAAAACCCTGCACATGCAGGGTTTTTTTATGAAAAAAAGCACACGAAACATTTACTAACAAACCACAGGACCACGCTGTTCTTCCAAAAAGCATTCAAACCGGTCACCCCAGGAAAACATGCATGTTGACAGATCGCACCCGACAGCGTCCCGCGGTGTCACTCCTTTCATCTCTGGTACAACTAATGACAACGGGTCAGTAAACGCTGCAATTCCTTGATCGGTGTCGGTCATTTCCATTCGGGCGTCATAGAGAACACAGAAAAAACCCTACGCGAAGCCTTCGCCCTATTAGGTTGAGGCCGTAGAGATAGCCGATAACGTCAGAAAACTGGAATGCCACAATGGCTGCCAGTTGAATAGCGGCATAGGGAGAGTTTCAGCAGAAATAACAGGCGGGGATAGTTTCTGAGGTGCTGGAGAGCAAAACCAATGTCAGGCGCAGATGAGTTGAGGATAACTCCTCCACTATGGAACCCTCCTGCATTGGTTTCTCACTGGGTCTTATAACCGTGTCAGAAGTCCAGGCTCATTCCCATATTGACCGCTTGCTGGGTCAACCCGTCATCCTTTCTCACATTATACGCTGCACTCAGCACCAGCTCCTTCGTCAGCCGCTGGCTAACCCCAAGACTCAGGCGATCCGAATGGGTACGCGGCGTATAGCCATCAAGCTTGAAGTCGATTCCTGGCACGCTGTTGAGCGCGATGTTAACCCGCTGGACATCGTTTTCAAACTCATGCTCGTGGGCCACTTCGCCATACACCTGAGCTTGCGGTGTGATACGGTAGCTGCCTTGCAGGCCTACGCCCAGGCGCTTGGAATCGCGTTGTTGGTCGTCGTAGTTCAACGCGGTGGAGCGCACGTCCTTTTCCGAGTAACCATCGACTTCGACCCGTGAATAGTCGGCGCTGATGAACGGCGACAGGTGCCATTCGCTGCCCGGTTGCGCAATGTCATAACCCACACGACTGCTCAAGGCCCACAGCCAGCCGTCGGTATCGCCTTTTTCGCTGCCTTCGCTGACGCCCAGGGCGAACCGGCGCTTGAGGTTGTCGTAATCCAGCTTGCCGCCGGTCAGTGCGGCATCGGCCCACCAGTGGTTTTGCTGGTATTGGGCGAACGCGGTGCCCATGTAGCTGTTGAGTTTGTAGTCCGAATCGTTCGGGCCAGCCTCCAGTTTCTGACGGTAGAAGCCGGCAGCCACACCGACGCGCCAGGCTTCATTGAGCCGGTAGCTGCCGCCGATATTCAGGTTGTAACCGCTGCCGTCACCGCTGGCCGAGCTGCTCCGGTCGTCAAAGTCCAGGTGTTGGCCACCGGCGGCGACGATTGCTCGCCATTGGCCTACGGCCTGCCAATTACCCCAGTCGGCTTGCCACTGGTTGCGCAGTTCATCCTGATGAGCGCGCAGGGTGCCTTGGGCCATTTCCGGTAGCAGGGTTATTTCCCACGGGGCAGCCAGTAGCGAATAGGCATAGTCGGCAATCAATTGTTGCCCGGCGATGGTGGGGTGAACCGAATCGTTATAGAGCAGCTTGGTCGGGTCCGGATGAGTACCACCGATGCCATAGATGGGATTGGCGGTGCATTCGTCACCGCTGAAGCAGGTCCCGGTGAGGTTTTGCCCGGTGGCCAGGCCAAAGCGAGCCGGGTCGGCAAAGGTTTCTTTTAGCAGTAGCGGGATATTCAATGGGATGATCTGGGCGTCAATTTGCGATAATCGCTGCACCAGCGCTTGGTTGAACACGTTGCTCAACGCTGAGGTCGCTGCCTGCAGTGGGGTACCATTGAGGGCCGGTGTGAGCCCCAGATCCGGCAGCATCCACACCATGATGTAACGCGCACCGGCTTGTTGCAGGGTCTGGGCGCTTTCGGCCAGACGTCCGCCAGCGGCAATCGCTTGACCCGGATTGAGCACCAGCCCCTGTAGGAAATCATTACCACCACCGGACAGAAAATACAGCGCATTGGGGTCGGCCCGCCCACCGTTTGCCGGTAGATACCCTTGGCGCGTGCGCAGTACGGTGCCAGCACCAGGACTACCAGGCGGAATCGCCGTATTGGAGACAGAAGTAATGGAGTCCAGGATATTGTCGGTACGGTAGCCGCCCACCGCCCAGTTATTGCCGTCAGGCAAACCTTGGGCGGCGCGAACCGGAGACGTGGAGGCATTCAAGTCATTTGGCGCGACGCCCAGCCTTGAACCCAGCAAGGTCGATGACACCAGGCCAAAATCCCCTTGGAACGTCGGGCCGGTTCGGTTGGTAAATCGCAAGGTCGAACCCGCCGAGCCATCGGGAAACTGGCCGGCGTCGGCCAGGCTGTCGCCGAAAACGACCAGGGTGGAGTAAGGGGAGGAAGCCGCAAACGCTTGACCACAGGCGATTGTTAGGAGGCAGCCGGCAAAAGGTGCGAAAAAATGACTTTTGAGCATAAAAAACTCCATAAATGTCGAGAACAGAACACCCGACAACCGATTTTATTCCGTTATGGCCTAAAATTTTTAGGCGTACTAATCGCTTATCTTTTCCGGCAACAGATTAATCATTGATGAAGCTCGGGTAACTTGGCACTGGCGCCGATCGCCACGGTTTTCACCCTGCTACCTATCCTCGTGGGTATGCCACAGGCGCAGCAGCTAGCTAGTGGAGTCCACTATCTCGACACACATCTCGCAATGGCCAATCTGAATTCGGCGCACATCCCGTGGCTCGAACTCTTCCAAGTGTTCGCCAATGCGCGAGTTGGTCAACAGCGTGAGCGGTGCAACCGTGAGTTGCCGCACAGTTCGTGCCGCAGCTGCTTGATTCACCAACGCTAAAAATGCGTACAACCGGGTAATGTCGCAAAGGGCCTTGCTTGTCCACTTCAACTCCATCAGCGCGGCACCGGCAACGGAGTGTCGGTGCTGAGGCTATCGGCCCAAGCCTGGACAGCCTGGTGGTCAATCACCCGACCAGCGTCAACATCAGCCAAGGCTTCGCGGGTCAGGCGACTACGTTCTTCTTCCTGGTCTATCCAAGCGGACAGAGCCTGTTTGACAATCCAATTTTTGGAGCGTTCCAGACGCTCTGCCATCAAATCGATTTTTTGGGCCAGTTGCTCTGGGACGTGAGCTGTGACAGACCGGGTTTTCGTGGTGGTTACCATGATGGAGCACTCCTGATCGTTGCTTCTTGAAGACGTTGGTCGGATAAAAGATATCCGTCCGAAGCTTTCACGTTTTTTTCACATCGACTCTCACAGGATGAAAGCTGCTGAAGGATTAGCGCCCCAATGCCCGCTTCGGCGGGCTTCTTTATGCTTCGACGTTTATCTGTTCGCACTTCATATAACTTATCCACCCTCCTGAAGTCGCCCGCTATATATCCCCTGCGCCCCTAGAATTCATCTACAGGATTTGGAGTCAGACTCCGTCTTGCGTATCATCCTGTGTCCCACAAGGTCCGAGACCGGCCAGCCTGTTCTGGCCCTGCACTGATCGACCGCCTTCATCACTTTCGCGGAGGGCCTATGAGCCTGCATGACCTCAACACATTCCCCGGCGTTACCGCTCAACCCGACACCGCCACTCAAGGCTTCGTGTTCAACCACACCATGCTACGCGTCAAGGACGCCACCAAGTCCCTGGATTTTTACACCCGCGTACTGGGTTTCTCCCTGGTTGAGAAACGTGACTTCCCGGAGGCTGAATTCAGCCTGTATTTCCTCGCTCTGGTGGACAAGTCACAGATCCCGGTCGATGCGGCAGAGCGCATGCAATGGATGAAATCGATTCCTGGCATTTTGGAACTAACCCATAACCACGGCACCGAGAACGACCCCGAATTTGCCTACCACAACGGCAATACCGATCCACGCGGCTTCGGCCATATTTGCATCTCGGTGCCGGATATCCGTGCCGCTTGCGCGCGCTTCGAGGCCCTGGGCGTGGAATTCCAGAAACGCCTGACCGATGGCCGCATGAAAAGCCTGGCCTTCGTGAAGGATCCGGATGCCTATTGGGTCGAAATCATCCAGCCGGCGCCGCTGCAAGACGCCTGATCAGCGCCGAAAAAAACAAAAGCCCCATGGATCGACGATCCATGGGGCTTTTGCTTATCCGCTTCAAGCCGGAGCGGAGGTACGGATCAGATGATCAAACGCACTCAGCGAAGCCTTGGCACCCTCGCCCACGGCGATCACGATCTGTTTGTGTGGCACCGTGGTAACGTCACCGGCAGCGAAGATACCCGGCAGTGACGTCTCGCCGCGCGCATCGACAATGATCTCGCCCCGCGGCGACAGCTCGATGCTGCCTTTGAGCCAGTCAGTGTTCGGCAGCAAGCCAATCTGCACGAAGATACCTTCCAGTTCGAAGCTGTTGAACTCACCCGAATCAAGGTCTTTGTAGGTCAAGCCTGTGACCTTCTGCCCATCGCCCTTGACTTCACTAGTCAGCGCACGGGTGATGACATTCACGTTCGGCAGGCTGTACAACTTGCGTTGCAGTACAGCATCGGCGCGCAGCTTGCTGTCGAACTCCAGCAGTGTCACATGGCTAACGATACCGGCCAGGTCGATGGCCGCCTCGACGCCCGAGTTGCCGCCGCCGATCACCGCGACACGCTTGCCCTTGAACAGCGGACCGTCACAGTGCGGGCAGAAACATACGCCCTTGGCTTTGTATTGCTGCTCACCCGGCACGCCCATTTCACGCCAGCGGGCGCCGGTGGCGAGGATCACAGTCTTGGCCTTGAGGCTGGCACCGCTCTCGAAGCGTATTTCGTGCAGCTCACCGACATGCCTGGCCGGTATCAAGGCGCTGGCGCGCTGCAGGTTCATGAGGTCGACATCGTACTGGCGTACATGTTCTTCCAGAGCGCGGGCCAGTTTCGGTCCGTCGGTTTCCTGGACCGAGATAAAGTTCTCGATGGTCATGGTGTCCAATACCTGGCCGCCGAAACGCTCGGCCGCGACACCGGTACGGATGCCTTTACGAGCGGCGTAGATCGCTGCCGCGGCACCGGCCGGGCCACCGCCGACCACCAAGACGTCAAAAGCGTCCTTGGCATTGAGTTTTTCCGCCTGCTTCTCGATGGCACCGCTGTCGAGCTTGCCGAGGATTTCCTCAAGGCCCATGCGGCCCTGACCGAAATTCACACCATTGAGGTAGACACTCGGCACGGCCATGATCTTGCGATCGTTGACTTCGTCCTGGAACAGCGCGCCATCGATGGCGACGTGACGGATGCTCGGGTTCAGCACGGCCATCAGGTTCAGTGCCTGGACCACATCCGGGCAGTTCTGGCAGGACAGCGAGAAATAAGTCTCGAAGTTAAACTCACCCTTGAGCGAGCGGATCTGCTCGATCACCTCGACACTGGCCTTCGATGGGTGGCCGCCGACTTGCAGCAAGGCCAGCACCAGCGAAGTGAATTCGTGGCCCATGGGGATGCCGGCGAAACGCAGATTGATATCGGCTCCCGGGCGATTCAACGAGAACGATGGCTTGCGCGCATCGGTGCCGTTGTCCAACAAGATGATCTGACTGGAAAGACTGGCGACGTCTTTGAGCAACGCGAGCATTTCCTGAGATTTCGCGCCGTCATCAAGGGAGGCGACGATCTCGATCGGTTGCGTAACCCGTTCCAGGTACGACTTCAACTGGGCTTTAAGATTGGCGTCCAACATGCGGGCGATTTCCCTTTTCAGTACCGTAGAAATAACGACGCCCAGGTGATTACCACCCGGGCGTCGTTGGGCGGTGCGGTCGACTTATGAAGTGCGGATGACCGCCCTTGGCTGACTCACTGGCTTAGATCTTGCCGACCAGGTCCAGGGACGGAGCCAGAGTAGCCTCGCCTTCCTGCCACTTGGCTGGGCAGACTTCGCCCGGGTGGGCAGCGACGTACTGAGCCGCCTTGATCTTGCGCAGCAGCTCGGAAGCGTCACGACCTACGCCGCCATCGTTGAGTTCAACGATCTTGATCTGACCTTCAGGGTTGATCACGAAGGTGCCACGGTCGGCCAGGCCAGCTTCTTCGATCAATACGTCGAAGTTGCGGGAGATGGTCAGGGTCGGGTCACCGATCATGGTGTACTGAATCTTGCCGATGGCGGGTGAGGTGTTATGCCAGGCGGCGTGGGCAAAGTGGGTGTCGGTCGACACGCTGTAGATTTCAACGCCCAGCTTCTGGAACGCCTCGTAATTGTCAGCCAGGTCTTCCAGTTCAGTAGGGCAGACGAAGGTGAAGTCGGCTGGGTAGAAGAACACCACCGACCATTTGCCTTTCAGGTCAGCGTCCGACACTTCGATGAAATTGCCGTTTTTGTAAGCGGTGGCTTTGAACGGTTTAACTTGGCTGTTGATGATAGGCATCGTGACTCTCCGTCAGGGGTTAAGAAGTTGATGGGAGAATCCTAGCTACTCTTTGGCATTCCGGCTCATTGGCAAAGCTGATACTCGCGATTGGTTTTCGCTATAAGACCAGGGTATTAATAGAAGAAATCCTATAAACCTTGCTGGACAGCCTTCTCGCCGAGCAGACCCGTGCCCGCAAACGGACTGGCCTGGACATAACGCATGGCAGACTTGAAATCCTTCCAGCCGACATAACCCATCAGCGATTTCAGATCCCAGCCGCTACCATGGGCCCAAGTGGCAAAGCCTCGACGCAACGAGTGGCTGGTGTAGTGCTCGGCGGCGATGCCCGCACGCTCCAGGGCCTGACGCAACAATGGGATAATGCTGTTGGCGTGCAACCCCTCATTGCCCACGTTGCCCCAGCGGTCGACAGCACGAAACACCGGGCCACGCACCAGCGCCGCGCAATTGATCCACTCGATATACGCTTGTACCGGACAAAGCCGTCGCAGCGCCGGGGTCTGGTAGGTGCGTCCGAGGTTGTCCCGGTCACTTTTGCTGCGCGGCAGGTACAGGGTGATACCGGCGCCCGGCTGTGCCTGGACGTGTTCGATCTCCAGCCGGCACAACTCATCGCTGCGAAAGCCGCGCCAGAACCCCAGCAGAATCAGTGCCGTATCGCGCCGGGCGCGCAGCAGTCGCGGCCGATCTTGCCGCGCTGACGCGGCCTGTGCCTCACCCGCCAACGAAGCGATCACCTGCTCCAAGTGTTGCAACTGCAAGGGCGCGGCCTGCTTTTCCTGCATCGGATGCAGGGCGCGGATGCCCTTGAACACCTGGCGTACCACCGGTGCCCGGGTGGGGTCGGTAAATCCCTGGCTGTTGTGCCACTGAGCCAGGGCCGAGAGACGCAGTTTTAGGGTGTTGATCGAGAGCAGCCCGGCATGGGCGACCAGATAGCGCGCGACACTGTCGCCAGTGGCCGGCAGAAATCCACCCCAACTGACTTCGAAGTGCTCGATGGCGGCCCGATAGCTGCGCCGGGTGTTGTCGCGCGTGGCGGCTTGCAAATAACGGTCGAGCTCGCTCATGAGCAGAGATTCCGGCAGGTGTACGCAAAGAACAGGGGCAAATGCAAAAGAATGCCTCTAACACGGGATAATACTAGTATATCCCGTGTTATAAAATTCTAATATGAATCGATTAAGTTTTACTGTTATGCTATGTAATTACAGGGTACATACCACAGTACGAAATCGTAGGAGAAGACATGGCTCGCGGCGGCGTGAACAAGGCAGTGGTGCAGACCGCGCGATTGGCGATCCTCGCCCGTGGCGAACACCCCAGCATTGATGCAGTACGTATCGAAATGGGTAATACGGGCTCGAAAACCACCATTCACCGGTACCTGAAGGAGCTGGCCGAAAGTGACCAGCGCCTGGCGGTGCCTCAGGAAGACCTCGAAGAAGAGCTCGCCGCGCTGGTCGCCCGCCTCGCCTGGCGCCTGCAGGAACAGGCTCAGGAGCCGCTGGAACGGGCTCAGGCCCACTGGCAGGAACAACAGGCCCAATGGCAGATACACCTGACGCAGGCCACACAGAAGCAAGAGCAGCTTGAGCAGCAGCTTGAGGTTCAGGCCGCAGCCTTAGCGCAGCAGTCACAGGACTTGCAGACCACTCGCTCCATGCTGCAGACCGAACAGACCCGCAATGCTGGCCTGCGTCAGGCCCTCAGCGACAGCGAACTGCGCCTCAAGGACAAGGAAAAGCAGATCCACTCGCTGGAAGACAAGCACCAGCATGCCCGCGACGCTCTGGAACACTTTCGCAGCGCAGCCAAGGAACAACGCGAGCAGGAACAGCGTCGCCATGAAGGCCAGCTACAACAGGTACAGATGGAATTGCGTCAGGCCCAGCAAAGTGCCTTGGTACGCCAGGATGAAATCACTCAATTACATCGCGACAACGAGCGCCTGCTGGCCGAAGGCCGGGGGTTGATGAAGGAGATGCGACAGGCGCAGGAGCAACTTCAGCAAAGCAGCGAGCGAGAGAAAGCGCTCTCGCAACGAACGATCCTGCTGGAAACCGAACGCCCGCTCTTCCAGGAACGCCTGCGGGTGGCACTGGAAAAAAGTGCGGCGATCAAGCAACAGCTCGACACACAGCGCGCCGCGAACAAAGCCTTGGAAATCCGTGCAATCAAGGCCGAAACAGCGCTCGCGAATATGCCGGGCGAGCCCTCGACCAGGGTCGCGAGCCCGACAGACAGAGATGCCAATAGCGGGGAAAAGCCGCTTCAGGCTCCCAACGTAAACGCCGCCCCTGAACCCCAATCTGACTGACACGGGTCGTCTGTTACTCGACGCCATGGGCGAGTAACGGATCTTCTTTCGTCGGCGCCTCGTAGTCACTGACCCGAGGTGGCCAGCTTGTCTTCGGTGCGCGTGTCGAAGTCCGTGGACTCGTGGCGTTCGCGCAACTGACTGGAAAGTTCACCGAACGCTCGGTTGACCATTCGCCCGCGCTGCACCGCCGGACGCGCCTCGATGGCATCGGCCCAACGCTGGACATGTCGATAATCCTGCACCGAAAGAAACTGTGCAGCGTCATAGAGACGCCCCTTCGCCAAACCACCGTACCAGGGCCATATCGCCATGTCGGCGATGGTGTATTCGGCCCCGGCAATGTATTCGCTGACGGCCAACTGCTTGTCAAGCACATCGAGTTGGCGTTTGGTTTCCATGGCGAACCGATCGATCGCGTATTCGATCTTCGTCGGCGCATAGGCATAGAAATGCCCAAAACCGCCGCCTAGATACGGTGCGCTGCCCATCTGCCAAAACAACCAGGACAGGCACTCAGCACGATCTGCCGGCGTGGTCGGCAGGAACGCGCCGAATTTCTCGGCGAGGTATTGCAAAATCGCCCCCGACTCGAAAAGGCGAATCGGTTTTGGCCCACTGTGGTCCATCAACGCGGGGATCTTGGAGTTCGGATTCACCTCCACGAAACCGCTGCCGAACTGATCGCCTTCCTCAATACGAATCAACCAGGCGTCGTATTCCGCGCCTTGATGACCCAGGGCCAGCAACTCTTCCAACAAGATGGTGACCTTTTGGCCATTGGGTGTCGCCAGGGAATACAACTGTAACGGATGACGTCCGATTGGCAATTCCCGGTCATGGGTCGCGCCGGCGATGGGTCGGTTGATACTGGCAAATTTGCCGCCGTTTTCCTTGCTCCAGGTCCAGACCTGGGGTGGCTGGTAGGCCGCTGAGTGGGTCATGCTCATGCTCCTTGGTTGCAATGGATGATTGTGGCACCGGCAGCGCCGGCCCGTTTGGAACCTTGCACATTCTCGTGGCAAGCAGGCTAGCCCGCCCGCCACAATTTCACCAGGCGCGGGATCGGGCTCAAGTGAATAACCGTGTTGTCATCATCGAGCTACCTGTGCCGAGGAGCACTCCGAGGCGATGGTCGCGCGAAGCTGTGCGGTCTCCTGTTCGAGGCGCTCGCAGACAAAATCGACAAACACGCGAATCTTGCGCGATAGCTGGCGGCTCGACGGCCAGACGATGCTCATCGGGTCTGGCGCAATGAGGTGTTCATGCAGCAAACAGCGCAACGAACCGGCGGCCAATGCCTCACGGGCAAGAAAGTCAGGGAGGGTGCCCAAACCAAATCCATGGATCAGCGCGCCACGGACCATTTCCATATTATTGCTGACCATCACCGTGCGAGTCCGAGACTCGCGAGCGCCCTCCTCTCGCAACAACGGCCAGTCTTGCAGCTTGCCATTCTTGAAATAGCGAAAACGCACTGTCAGATGATCATCCAGCTCTGCCGGCGTGCGCGGCGTGCCATGACGCTCCAGATAAGCCGGCGCGGCGCACAGCACCAGTTGCACGCCGGGCAAGGATCGACGGATCAGACGCGAATCAGGCAGGTCGCCACTACGAATGGCAACGTCAAACCCCTCTTCGATCAGGTCCACCAACTTGTCGCTGAAATCGATGTCCAGCTCGATATCGGGATACAACGCCATGAACGCCATCAACACCGACTGAAACAGATGATAGCTGGCAATCGGCAGGCTCAGCCGCAAGCGTCCACGCGGCACTTCCGTGGACTGTGACAAGGCGGCCTGGGCATCATCCAGATCATCCAGGATGCGTCGGCAGCGCTCCTGAAACACCCGTCCCTCATCAGTCAAACTAAGGCTGCGGGTCGAGCGTTGAAACAATCGTACCCCCAACTGCTGTTCCAGGCGACTCACGCCCTTGCCGACCGCTGATGCGGACAACCCCAACGCCCTGCCCGCTGCGACGAAACTGCCCAGTTCCGCCGTGCGGATAAAGGGCATCAAGCCACTGAGTCGATCCACCTACCTCTCCTATTCGATCTTTTTATTCCGATATGGGCGGAATATTTACCGTTTTCAACTCGATTACTCGCTCTTTAAGATCCTTGCACGCTTCACCGTCGTCGGCAAACCAGCGCAACATCATCAGGCTTTTTTCAAGCAGCGCCGCTTCTCGCCCCACCGCAAGGACTCCACCAGTGCCTCACTCATTGTTACAACAGCGACTGATCTTTCTGGCCGTATGCCTCACGGCCTTGACCATGCCCTTCAACTTCACCGCACCAGCCGTTGCGCTAGCTGCCATCAGTCATGCCCTGGGTGGTACGCCGATGCAGATGAGCTGGGTGACCAACGCCTTTTTGCTAACCTTCGGCAGTTGCCTGATGTTGGCCGGTGCCCTGGCCGATGGCTATGGCCGCAAGAAAATCTTTATCGGCGGCGTCAGCACCTTTGCCGTGCTTGCTGCCGCACTGCCGTTTGCTCCCAACCTGATGTTGTTCGATGTGCTGCGGGCAGCCCAGGGCCTGGCCGCCGCAGCTGCTTTCTCCGGCGGTATGTCGGCTCTGGCGCAGGTGTTCGACGGTCCGGCGCGCCTGCGGGCCTTCAGCTTCGTCGGTGCCAGCTTCGGCATCGGCCTGGCCTTCGGTCCCGTGCTGGCCGGTGCGATCATCGAGGCCTTCGACTGGCACCTGATCTTTCTGTTGATTACCCTGCCGGCGGCAATCTCGCTGGGATTGGCCGCACGCTGCATGGAGGAGTCGCGCAACCCTGAGGCGACGGGGATCGATTGGCCGGGGGCGATCACCTTCACTGGAGCGCTGGGCATCTTCACATTCGCCATCCTCAAGGTGCCGGAAAACGGCTGGGCCGATCCGCTATCCCTGGGGCTGTTCGTCGTCGCGCTGTTGTCCTTCGCCGCCTTTGTGCGGATCGAGCAGCGTGTCGCGCAACCGATGCTCGACTTGTCGTTGTTCCGTTTTGCGCGCTTTGTCGGCGTGCAACTGCTGGCGACCGCGCCGGCCTACTCCTTCGTGGTGCTGTTGATCTTGCTGCCGATCCGTTTCGTGGGTATCGAAGGAATGAGCGAAATCGCCGCCGGCCAATTGCTGATCGCCTTGTCGGCCCCGTTGCTGGTGTTGCCGATCGCCGCCGGCTACCTGACCCGTTGGCTGTCGCCGTCAACCTTGTGCGGCAGTGGCTTACTGATGTGCGCGGTGGGGCTGTACTGGCTGAGCCATGTGCCGGTGGGCAGTGGCGCGGCACCACTGGCCTGGCCGATGCTGGTGATCGGCGCCGGCATCAGCCTGCCCTGGGGCTTGATGGATGGCATGGCGGTCAGCGTCGTCCCCAAGGAGCGCGCCGGTATGGCTACGGGCATTTTCAGCACCACCCGAGTGGCCGGTGAGGGCGTGGCCCTTGCCGTCGCGACGGCGTTGCTATCGACCTTTACGGCCGACAATCTGGCCGCCCTGCCTGGCACTGCGTTGCCCCACATCATCGACGCCGCACAACACCTGGCGACCGGTGACCTGAACGGTGCCGAGCAACTGCTGCCCACCGCCGGACATGCTGCGCTGATCCAGGGATACAGTGCTGCCTTCAGCACCTTGCTGCGGGTATTGGCGGCTATCACCGTACTGACAGCCGCCGTGGTGTTCCTGTTCCTCGATCGCGGTTCACTTGAGGACGATAGGGACAACGAGTTGTGTGAGCGCGCATTGGATCAAGCCCCTTGAAAGGGTCGAATGCACCTGTTTACATCAGGCTATCAGTGGACACTCGGGCGCTAACGCCGAATCACCATGCTTCCCTCTCGGACTTGCTGATTAATCGTGTATGGCAGTACAACGGTGTCCACGACGCCAGAAACCAGAATATCCAGCACTATCAGGGGAAAGTTGCCAACAGGCGAGCCATCTGGCTGCCATTGTGCGGTAGGTTCTCCATGCATTACGCAAAAATCGTAGACCACCCCACTGTACATGCGTGGAATCGCCTGGCAATAAGTACGATACCCCGCCAAGCTTTTGCTGACGGCATCGTCGCCACGCAGGAGGGTGCTTCCCGTTCCGCAACCGGCCAACGTCCAGAGCGTAAGTAGATAAGCCGCAGCCCGATAGATGTTATGCAAGACAGCCTCGCCAATGTGCCGATGATGGATCGGCACATCTAGCCTGTCCCTGCCTTGCCTCCTCAAGATGGGTTTTCAGAAACTCAGGTAGTCTCCTGATCCATCCACTGAGAGAAAAGCACCTGGCACCTGCCTGCAGAAGCACCCGCACTGACGCGAACATCCCAGGCTCGGCACACTCAATTTGCAACATCAACAATAATGACATAAAGCCATCACACAACTTTGCTACAACCGCTGGCGTAGTTCTTCATATGAGTCCATCGCCGTGAACCTTCGTTTCGCCTTCCTGCGCAAACCCTCCCACCGTCCCTCCCCGCTACGTCGCCTGAGTATCGGCAAGCGCCTGCTGGCCAGTTTCGGCCTGTGCGCCTTGCTGCTGAGCACCTTGGGCGCGGTATGCCTGGTGGCGATGCAGCACATTCGCCATCAGGGGGAATTGATCGAGCAAGGACCGCTGTCGAGTATCGCCCAGGCAGATGCCATCGCCATCGACCTGGCCAAGCTGCGCACCGAGGCTGCGTTGTTACTGGTATATGCCAACGACCCGACCGAACTGGCTAACCGTAAGATCAACCTGCAACAGCTCAATACCGAGATCGACCAGGGGTTCACCCAATACCTGGCCAAGGTGCCTGAAGGGGCGGAGCGAGACTCGATCAACTTGCTCCAGGGTGCTTCGCGGCAGTTTGTCGCACTGTTCAAGCAGGCCATTGATCTAGTTGAGCACCAGCGGGTAAATGAGGCTGGCAACCTGGCCAACAACAACCTGAACAATCAAGGCTCGTTGATGGACATGCAAGTGCAACTGCTTCGCGAACTGAACAAGCAAAGCACTGCACAAGCCCTGGAAAACGCCGCCGACACCTTCCGTAAGGTCCAGCTATTGCTGCCCATTGTCATTGGCGCGGCGCTGGCCTTGATGCTGTTACAGGCCTGGCGGCTGAGCGTGAGCATCACCCAACCACTGCGCCAGGCCTTGCAGGTAGCCAAGACTATCGCCGCCGGTGATCTCAGCCAGGTGGTGGTTGCCCACGGCCTGGACGAAGTGGCGCAGCTACTGCAGATGCTCGGGCATATGCGCGACCAGTTGCACGGAGTTATCCAGCGGATCGGCGGCGCCGTTGGCCGCCTGAACGCGGCGACCCAAGAGATGGGCGCGATCATGCACGACAGTGCCCAGGACCTGCAGCAGCAATGCGCCGAGATCGAACAGGCTGCCACTGCCGTCACCCAGATGAGTCAGGTGGTCGAGGAAGTAGCTCGCAATGCCCTGGAAACCTCCACTGAATCGCGCGACTCAAGCGCCTCCGTGCGCGAGGGCCAACAGCAACTGGACGAAACCATGACCGACATCGGCGCTCTGGCCGATCAGGTCGAGCAGGCCAGCCTGCGCGCCCAGGCCCTGGCGACGGAGACCCAGGGTATCAGCAAGGTGCTGGAAGTGATCCGCAGCGTGGCCGCCCAGACCAATCTACTGGCGCTTAATGCCGCCATCGAAGCGGCACGAGCTGGCGATGCAGGGCGCGGCTTTGCCGTAGTAGCCGACGAAGTGCGTAACCTGGCCCATCGCACCGAGGCCTCGACACGGGAAATCGAACAGATGATGGATGGCATTCATCTGGGCACCGGCCAGACCGTCCAGGCCCTGGCCGAAAGTGCCGCCCAGGCTGGCCGCACGCGTCAACGGGCGCAGGTAACCAAGGACGTATTAGGGAGCATTTCCCGGGCGGTGGTTGGCATTGACGAACGCAATCAGATAATCGCCACCGCTGCTGAGCAACAGGCCCAGGTGGCGCGTGAAGTGGACCGCAACCTGGTGCTGATTCGCGACCTGTCCATGCAGACCGCCAGCGGTGCCGTCCAGACCAGCACCGCCAGTCAGGAGCTGGGGCATCTGGCGGTGGAACTGGATGGCATGCTGGCGCGCTTCTCGTTGTAACGCTCTGCTAGTGGCCTGTGTGGTGAGTTCTATGAGTCAATTTCAGCGCCATAAATCCCTGGCCTGCATTGCTGTTCCTCGTCATAGCGCCTTGGCCAGGGACTTATAGCATCCGAACTTGAGCTAACGAACTCACCACACAGGCCACTAGATGGGTTTGACCGACACCACCTCGAAGTAGCGGAACTTCTTCTTTTTCGCCTCGTTCCTGGCCTCCTGTTCCGCGATGAAGGTGCTCAGGGTATTAGCGTCATAAGTGAGCACCTCAATCTCACCTTCGAACTCCCGCGTGGCGTGTAGCGTGACCCTCAGCTTCGGCGAGAGCGCCTTGGCCATCGTTCGACGCTTGGGGGCTGGTGGCGGAGCAGGTGTAGGCTTTGCCTCAGGCAGTAGCGCCGATATTGGGTCGGCGCTTGGGCCGGAGGTACCAAACAGCGCCAAGCGCATCTCCTCCTCGCTCAGTTCATTACTCATTGTCGATGTCTCATTACAGATAGGCGGTTTGATATCCAGAAAACCGCAGGATTTTACCAGTCTTGGCCGCCGGTTGCTGTGATCGGTGCAAATTCGCGATCGATGACTGCGCCAACCCGATCCCGATGATGGTCAAGGAACACAGGATCCCTCCAAGAAAACGGCTTTTCGCCTTGCTCACCGGCCACGGCGACCAGTGAACAAGGCACTTCATCAGTGCTGCTTATGCTTCCCTTCGTAGTTGACCATCCAGGCAATGCCGAAACGATCTTCGAACATGGCGAAGCGTTGCGCCCAGAAAGTTTTCTCCAGCGGCATGAAAACCTTGCCACCCGCGCTCAAGCCATCAAACAACCGCTTGGCCTCGGCCACGCTGTCGACATTGAGGGAAACCGATACACCTTGCGGCTTGTGATACGGCTGGCCGGGCGGGCAATCGGAGGCCATTAGGCTGAAATCGCCCAGAGTCAGGCAGGCATGCAGGATCATGTTTGCGTCCTTGGGCATACCCACTTCTGCCGGTGCCTCGGCAAAAGACATGGAAAACAGCTCGCCGCCGAGCACTTTCTGGTACAACGCAAAAGCTTCCTTGCAACGACCGTTGAAGGTCAGGTAGGGAATGATTTTCATGATAGATCTCCTGTTGTCAGGGTTCACGATTGACCGGACACCTTCGCCAGCACCGACAACTTCCTCGGTCGGTTGCCCAGGGATCGCAACAAAGCCGGGACCGTGGGCCTGCTCAGGCATCATGATCGCCATCAAAACTCCGGGCAACTTGTCTGCTTTGGATCCTACGAGGATAAGTAGCGAGATCGTCCGGTGTTCGACATAAGACCCCCAGCCCCTGACAAGTTCATGCCCTCTGGTGTCCTGACCGGCAATTCAGATGGATCCTACAAAACGCGCTGCCACTGCTCCAGCAGCACCCCCACCGAGAAGAAGCACCGAGCCTCCCGCCAGCCGGATGCTAACGACTGAGTCAATCGCCCGCCGCCGTCAGCTCGAAATAGAACACTGCGCCCTTCTTCGGGATCGACAGTAAACGGATCTGGCTGTCGTGCAGTTGCAGGATGCGCCGCACGATCAATAACCCGAGGCCGCCGGAGCGACGGTCGCCATCATGATTAAAGGGACGGCGAAAGAGGTTTTCCAACAGTTGGGCCGGAATCCCCGGTCCGGTATCGCTGACGGTCACCTGCACTTTTCCCGCCTCCCGCGCCAGCGCCACTTCGATGGTCCCGCCTGCGGGGCTATGACGTAACGCATTGTCGATCAGATTGGTCAGCACCCGCTCGATCATGCCCAGGTCGGCAGTCACCATTGAGGCGCCCCTAGGCACCATCGCCAGCAGTTTCGAACGGCGGGTCTCGGCCATCAGCTCAAACTTCTGGAAGACGTCCTGAAGCAGGTCACTGAGGGAAAAATCCTCGCACTCCAAACGCACCGCGCCGTGCTCCAGGCGCGCCAGCTCGAACAGCGCCTGGGCCAGTTTGCCAACCTTGTTGCTCTGGGCCAAGGCAATACCAAGGTAACGCCGGCGCTCGTCGGCAGCCAGCACCGCGTCCTTGAGCGAGAGGGTTTCCAGGTAGCCGTGCAGCGAGGCCAGGGGTGTACGCAGGTCATGGGAGATATTCGCCACCAGTTCACGGCGATCCTGGTCGAGCTGGGTCAAGGTTTGCCATTGCTCGCCGATACGGGTCGCCATTTGCGCAAAACTGGCCTCCAGCACTTCGATTTCGTCACGACTGCCGAACCCCGTCCTCGACAGCACCGGCAGGCGATCCGGCGGTACGTCGGTGTCGAAATCGCGCATAGTGTCGGTCAGTCGGCGCAACGGTCGGGTGATCAGCCGGAAAGCGATCAGCCCGGCGATCAGCCCGAGTAACGCCACCAGGGTCATGGCCCACAACGTGGTGCGTAGGACCGAACTGGCCAAGACCCGTGCCGCCAGACGATCATGCTCCTCGCCTTGCAACACGACATAGAGATAACCCAAATTCTTGCCGCCGCCCTGCAACACAGCGGCACTGAACACTTTGCGCCTGTCAGTGCTGCGCGGGTCGTCACCGAGGATCGGCAAGGGCTGGTCGTCGAGCAGGAGCTGGATCGGTTGCAAGTCGACATGGTCGCGCTTGAGGTGGCCTTGTGGCGCCGCGTCACCGGTGATCCGCCCACTTGGATCGAGTAGGTAGACCTCCACGCTCGGATTGACGTTCATCAACTTGCCGAACAGCACCCGCACGCTCTCCATGGTCAGGCCTTCGGCGCCCATTAAGCGGTTCTCCAGGGCGATCCCGCGGGCCAGGTTGCGCGACAGCCCCTGGACCACTTCCTTTTCGCGCATGTCGCTGGCACGCACCTGCAACCATACCGAGGCACTGCAGCAGGCCAGCAACAAGATCGAAAAGACCACGGACAACCGCTGGGACAGGGTCAGGTTCATTCGGCATGTCCCGAAGGCGCGAAGCGATAACCCCGGCCCCAGACCGTGAGGATTCGCTCGGGCTGCGTCGGGTCGACCTCGATCTTCGCTCGTAGGCGATTGATATGCGTGTTGACCGTGTGTTCGTAGCCGTCGTGCTGGTAACCCCAGACCTGGTTCAGCAAGTCCATGCGCGAGTACACCGTACTGGGATTCTTCATGAAGAAGTGCAGCAAGTCGAATTCCCTCGGTGTCAGCTCCAGGTATTGACCGTCGACCTGGGCCTGGCGGGTCAGCGGGTCGAGCCTCAGGCCGTTGAGTTCAAGACTGCCGGCATCGACCTTCAGGCTCTTGGCCAGGGCATCGACCCGGCGCAGCAGCGCCTTGACCCGCGCCGCCAGCTCGAGCATGGAAAACGGTTTGGCCAGGTAATCGTCGGCGCCCAGTTCGAGACCCAGCACCCGGTGCATTTCACTGGAACGGGCACTGGTGATGATGATCGGCGTGTAGCGCGCCATAGCCCGCGCCTGGCGACAGATTTCCAGGCCATCGACGCCCGGCAGCATCAGGTCGAGAATCAATGCATCCCATGAGCCCTTTTCCAGTTGCGCCAGCCCCAGGGTGCCATCGGCGCAATGAGTGACCTCATAGCCTTCATCCTCCAGGTGCAGGCTCAGCAATCCGGCCAGATGGCAGTCATCCTCGACAATCAATATGCGTTTGGGTGAATCCATGGGCAGCACTCCTGCAGGAAATATCCGGATCATCGTACAGAACGAGGTCAAATCCATTGTGCCGGATCGTTACGCGGAAATATTCACAATTAATTTAACTTTACGGGAGGATTTGGCGACCGTGAGCGCCTGACACTTCAAGCCTGATCAATTGCCGTGGAAGTGACATTATGTCCTCTAGAAGAGGCTTTCTTTTCTCCAGCGCTGGCGCCCTGCTCGCGGCCGGCTTTGTCGACTGGCGCGCCACGGCCGCCACCCTGAGTGGCCAGCCTGCTCAGGCTGTTCCGGATGAGACCTTCGAAGTCACCCACAGCGATGACGAATGGCGCACGTTACTGAACGACAAACAATATCAGGTGCTGCGTAATGAAAGCACCGAGCGGCCTTACAGCAGCGCTCTCAATGACGAGCACCGTGACGGTGTGTTTGCTTGTGCCGGCTGCCAACTGGCGCTGTTCACCTCGGCTGCCAAATTCGACAGTCGCACTGGTTGGCCCAGCTTCACCGCGCCGCTGGAAAACGCTGTGAGCACCCGTCGCGACACTTCGCTGGGAGGTTCTCGCATCGAAGTGCACTGTCAGCGCTGCGGTGGGCACCTGGGGCACGTGTTTCCCGATGGCCCGCGGCCAACTGGGTTGCGCTATTGCATGAACGGCGTGGCTATCACCTTTGCCCCAGAAGCGGCCTGACCGCCGCTATCCTTGTGGACATTGGTGTGTGTGGAAACGGGTTTGCCTACGCAGGGGTTGGTGACCTCAAAGGCCTATTCGTTGGCAACCGCTCTCGGAGATTTGCGCAAGATCGCTCTCTCACGATTTCTCACAAGGATCTTCAATCATGATTCTACTTATCCTGGCGTACCTGGGCGGTCTGTTGACCATCCTCAGCCCGTGTATCCTGCCGGTGCTACCGTTTGTCTTCGCTCGCTACGACGAACCGTTTCGCCGCAGCAGCCTGCCGTTGCTGTTCGGCATGGCGCTAACCTTTGCCCTGGTCGCCAGCCTGGTCGCCGTCGGTGGTGGCTGGGTGGTCCAGGTCAACCAATACGGTCGCTGGCTGGCGATGACGTTGATGGCGCTCTTCGCCATCACCTTGTTGTTCCCGCGCCTGGCTGATCGCCTGGCTCGGCCATTGGTGTCAGCCGGTGATCGCCTGGCGCGTTCGGCCCAGGACGGCGGCCAACCGAGCGGCAAATCGTCCTTGCTGCTGGGGATTGCCACTGGCCTGCTGTGGGCACCTTGCGCCGGACCGATCCTTGGTCTGGTCCTCACCGGCGCCGCGCTGGAAGGCGCTAATATCGGCAGCACCCTGTTGCTATTGGCCTATGCCGCCGGTGCCGCCACCTCCCTGGCCGTCGTGCTGCTGGCGGGGGGGCGCCTGTTCACGGCGCTGAAACGCCACCTCGGCACCGGCCAATGGCTGCGCCGTGGCCTGGGCGCGATCATGCTGATCGGTGTGGCGGCGATTGCCTCGGGCCTGGACACCGGACTGCTGACCAGGGTTTCCAGCGTTGCCACCTCCGATATCGAACAGAAGCTACTCGACACCCTGGTCCCGGTCGTACAAAGGGACCCCGCAGCACCAGGTGACGCGATGAGGACCTCGGGCGACGACGACCAGGCCGATGACAACATCGTGGCGACGGCCGTCAAGACCGGCGACGAAGGCGCCTTACCGATAGAAGGTGTCCTGCCCGACCTCTCGGGAGCCGTGCAATGGCTCAACTCGGCACCGTTGAGCGCCGCCGATCTCAAGGGCAAGGTAGTACTGATCAACTTCTGGACTTACTCCTGCATCAATTGCCTGCGCAGCTTGCCCTACGTCAACGCCTGGGCGCAGAAGTATCACGATCAGGGGCTGGTGGTGATCGGCGTGCACGCCCCGGAGTTCGCCTTCGAGCGGGATGTCGACAATGTGCGCCAGGCCGTCGCCAGACTGGGCATCCAGTACCCGGTAGCGATCGACAATCAGTTCAAGATCTGGCGCAGCTTCGACAACCAATACTGGCCAGCGTATTACTTTGTCGATACCCAGGGTCGCGTGCGCCACCACCACTTCGGCGAAGGCGACTATGCCGGCTCCGAGCAGGTCATTCAGCAACTGCTGGCCGAAGCCGGCAACAAGCATGTCTCTGGCGGCTTGGTCACTGCCCAGGCCGAGGGAGAGACGCAGGCCGCCGGAGAGGCGCAAGTGAAGTCCGAGGAAACCTATATTGGTTATGACCGCGCCGAAAACTTCGCGTCCCCTACCGAACAGGTCGCCGACCAGCCGAAGAACTATGTGGCGCCACAACAACCGGCACTGAACGAGTGGGGGCTGGAAGGCAACTGGACCGTTCATTCGGAACAGGCTGCGCTAAACCGGGCCTCGGGCAAGGTCGTCTATCGCTTTCACGCCCGAGACTTGCACCTGGTACTAGGTCCAGGGAGCGATGGCAAGCCGGTACGCTTCAAGGTGCGCATCGACGGCGATATACCAGGCGCCCACCACGGTACCGACACCGACGCCAATGGCGAAGGCGTCGTGGTCGAGCAACGCCTCTACCAACTGGTGCGGCAGGTTGGGGAGATCACCGATCACACGTTCTCCATCGAGTTTCTTGATCCCGGTGTCCAGGCCTACGTCTTCACCTTCGGTTGATACTCAAGAGGATAAACAACATGAACAAATCCATGCGACAGAAGAAAGTCAGGTCGCCGCTGCTGATGCTTAGCGCGCTTGCCGGCGTGGCGCTGTCGGTGTCGATGGTCCTGCGTTTTGCCGGGGCCGCCGAGACGGCGGCGCAGATCGCCCCAGCGGCGCTGGATGAACCGGTAGCGGCCAGCCAGGCCACGGCGGTATTTGCCGGCGGCTGTTTCTGGGGCGTGCAGGGGGTGTTTCAGCATGTGCGTGGGGTACAGAATGTGGTCGCCGGCTACGCAGGCGGCGCGGTAAACACCGCGCATTACGAGGATGTCGGCGACGGCACCAGCGGTCATGCCGAGTCGGTGCAGATCACCTACGATCCGAGCCAGATCAGCTACGGCAAGCTGCTGCAGGTGTTCTTCCTGGTAGCTCATGACCCCACCGAACTCAACCGTCAGGGCCCGGACAGCGGCACCCAATACCGGTCAGCGATCTTTGCGGTGAATGCCGATCAGAAAAAAGTTGCCCAAGCCTATATTGAGCAGTTAAATGCGGCCAAAGTATTTCCGTCGGCGATTGTTACCAGGATTGAGGAAAACAAGAACTTCTACCCAGCCGAGGACTATCACCAAAACTACCTGACATTACACCCGTATTCGCCGTATATCGTTTTCAATGACCTGCCGAAGGTAGAAAACCTCAAGCGCATGGAGCCGAGCCTGTACAGGACAGACCCGGTGCTGGTGCCGGACGTGCAGTGATCTCAGGCACATCTTCGGCGCAATGCCACGAAAGGAGCAACCCGGACACCACCTCAATCAGGCGGTGTCCCCCCCTTCAGGGATAACGCCGCTTTTCCGGCGCCGGCGGAAAGTACTGATACAACCAAGTCTCACTCAAGGTGCGCTCTTGAGTACGGATAAACAGCCGCAGCTCAACCGGATCGACATCGTCATTAGTTGGATACCAGTCGAATGTCACGCGATAACCATCAATCTCATCCAGTTTAAGGACGTTGAAGTCCTTCACCCGTCCATTGGAGGTAGTGACCACCGGCTCGATCCTGCTTCCCTCCGGCAACCGCTCCAGACCGCCGCCTGTGAAGTCCACGGCAAAGCGCCGCGCCCAGACCTCGGGATAATGTTCGCCCGGCGCCCAGCCCTCGATAAAGCCGCCCATGCCCGAACGGGTCGCATGCACTCGCGCCAGGGGCGTGCCAACCGGCGGTAAGGCGCTCCAATACAACTTGTAGCCATAGTTCAGCGAATCACCCGCCTTGACCGGCTGCTTCGGCGTCCAGAAGGCCACGATATTGTCCAGGGTCTCGCCAGTGGTCGGGATCTCCAGCAGGTCCACCGAGCCTTCACCCCAAGGGGTGGTCGGTTCGACCCACAAGCTCGGCCGACGGCTGTACCAGTCGACCGTGTCCTGATAGTTGGCGAATTCATGGTCGGTCTGCACCAGGCCGAAACCCTTGGGATCCTGGTCGGCGAATGCATTGAACTGCACTTTCGCCGGATTATTCAGTGGCCGGCAGATCCATTCGCCATTGCCCCGCCACATCGCCAAGCGGTCGGAATCATGGATTTGCGGATGGATGGTGTCGCACATGCGCCGTTCGTGGGTACCGCAGCTGAACATGCTGGTCATCGGTGCGATACCCAGTTGCTCGATAGCGACCCGGGCGTTGACATGGGCATCGATCGCCATCACCACTTGCTCGGCCTGGCAATCGATATCGAAGCGATAAGCCCCGGTGGCGCTCGGCGAATCGAGCAAGGCATAGACCACAAAACGGGTGCTTTCCTTGCCGGGCGTCTCGAACCAGAACTTGGTGAAGTCAGGGAACTCCTCGCGTTTGTGCGCATAGGTATCGATGGTTAGCCCACGGGCCGAAAGGCCGTATTGGCCAGTCTTATCCACTGCACGAAAATAGCTGGCACCGAGAAACGAGAGAATATCGTGCTGGTCGATCTGCGGTGCCTTGAACAGCTTGAAGCCGGAAAAACCCAGGTCGCCCTTGAGCTGGGATTGATCGACGCCGCTGCTGGCGTAATTGAACAGCGGTGGACGAAAGTGCACTTCCCGCGCCTGGCGGGTCTGGGCATCGACGCTGTACATGCGCACTGGCTGCTTGAACCCCATACCGACGTGAAAGAACTGCACGTCCAGTTGACCCTTGAGGTCATTCCACAATGAATGTTTGGCGTCATACTGGATGGCATTGAATTGTTGTGGGGTCATGTTCGCCAGGGTCGGCGGCAGCACCTGCCGGGTGCTGACATAAGGATCGCTCGCGAGTTTTTTCGCGTGGACCTGCAGCGCCTCGAAATCAAAATGTTCGATGTCACCATCTGCGGCGGCGGCGAGCACTCGGGCCGCGAACAAACCACTGGCCGACAGGCCGGTATAGGCCGCCAGGGCCATGGAAGCTTTCAGGAGATTGCGGCGATGCATAAAGAGACCTGTACTGGGGACATTCCGGAAGGCTACAAGGCACCGGACTAAAAGAAGCATTCGCTCATGACGGCGAACGAACGCGGCTACCGACAAACAGATACCAAATCCTGATGAACGTTCGCAATGACTTTGCAACACTTGCCGATAGCCTCCATTCAGCAAAGGTATGGCTAATGGCCTGTGCGGTTAATTTTGTGAGTCCATTTCGTGGTGCCCCTTAGCACCGACCAGAACCGACATGAAGATTTATTCAGAAAGTTTTCATCTCTTTTTTGGCAAAATCCCATATCTGTTGTGAAGATTCGCACGAGGCAACTGCAATGACTCGCATCCTGACCATCGAAGACGATGCTGTAACCGCCAAGGAAATCATGGCAGAACTGAGCAGCCATGGGCTTGAAGTGGATTGGGTGGACAATGGCCGTGAAGGCCTGGCGCGTGCCCTGAGCGGCGACTATGACTTGATCACCCTCGATCGCATGCTGCCGGGGCTCGATGGCCTGGCTATCGTCACCAGTCTGCGGACAATCGGCGTCGCCACGCCGATTCTGATGATCAGCGCCCTCTCCGATGTCGACGAGCGTGTACGTGGGCTGCGGGCCGGCGGTGACGACTACCTGACCAAGCCGTTTGCCTCGGACGAAATGTCTGCACGGGTCGAAGTGCTGCTGCGGCGCAAGAACCCGGCGCGAGAATTCGAAACTTCGCTGCGGGTAGCCGACTTGGAACTGAACCTCATCAGCCGCGAAGCTTCACGGGCCAAACAACTGCTGAACCTGCTGCCCACCGAATACAAGTTGCTGGAATTCCTGATGCGCAACACCGGGCAGATCCTCTCGCGCATGATGATCTTTGAAGAAGTCTGGGGTTATCACTTCGACCCAGGCACCAACCTGATCGACGTGCATATCGGTCGCCTGCGCAAGAAAATCGAGGGCCCTGGCCTGGCGCCACTGATCCGCACCGTGCGAGGTTCGGGTTATGTCATTACCGAATCCCTCTAAGGGTTGGCGCTCGTCCACCAGCCGTTTGCTGGCACTGTACAGTTTCCTGTTCGTGGCCTGGAGTTGCAGCCTGATGGGCGTGCTCTACTACGAAGTATCCAGCTACCTCGACACCCTGGCGCGGCATTCGCTGATGCAGCGCCAGCACCTGTTCTCACGCTTCCACGGCCAGCAACTGGTGGATGCCCTGACCACCAGCATGACCTTCGACATGCGTGGCATGGACGCCTATGGTTTGTTCAATACGCAGAAAATGCACCTCAGCGGACCGATCCAGGAACTGCCGCCGGATCTGATCATGGACGGCCACATCCATGAACTGGCCAACTGCATCGATTCCGACGACCCCAACCTGCCCCAGGATAGCTGCGACGCCGTCGCCACCCGGACCCATGACGGCAACTGGTTGCTGCTGGTGCGCGACAACGGCTCGTTGTTCGGCGTGACCCGGATCATCCTGCACGCACTGTTCTGGGCGGTATCGCTGACCATCCTGCCCGGCGTGGCCGGCTGGCATTTGCTCAGGCGGCAACCGATCCGCCGGATTCGGGCGATCCAGGCCAGCGCCGAAGCGATCGTTGCAGGCGACCTCGGCCATCGCCTGGCGCTGTCCAACCGACGGGACGAACTGGACATGCTGGCGGCCATCGTCAACGCCATGCTCGACCGTATCGAACGACTGATGAACGAGGTCAAGGGCGTCTGTGACAATATCGCCCATGACTTGCGCACCCCCCTCACCCGCCTGCGCGCCCAGCTCTACCGCCTGCAGCAACAGGCCCCGCAAGACTCGCCCGAGGCTCTGCAACTGGATGGCGTGATTGCCGAAACCGACACCCTGATGGCCCGTTTCAAGGGGCTGCTGCGGATTTCCGAGCTGGAAAACCATCAACGCCGCTCTGGTTTTGTCGTGCTCGACCCGCTGCCATTGCTGCATGAGCTGCATGATTTCTACCTGCCACTGGCCGAAGAAGCGCAAATCAACATGCGCCTGGAACTGCCAGAGGCAGTGCCGTTTATCACCGGCGACCGTGCCCTGCTGTTCGAGGCATTGGCGAACCTGCTGAGCAACTCGATCAAGTTCACTCCAGCGGGCGGCGACGTAGTGCTGTTGGCGGCCAACAATGGCGGTAGCACCCGGATCGAAGTGCTGGACTCCGGCCCTGGCATCCCGCCCTCCGAGCGCGACGCGGTGTTCCAGCGCTTCTACCGTTGCGACGATGGCAGCCAGCACCGCGGCTTCGGTCTGGGCTTGTCGATTGTCGCGGCGATTATCAAGCTGCACGGCTTCAGCTTGGAGATTGGCACCCATGATGGAGCCGGGGCGCGGTTGATTCTTGAGTGTAAGGACAGCTTGATGGCGGCTGACTGAGGTCTGCCCCTCACGGCACCTGCCATCGAAATATCTAGCTCAACCAGACTTATAAACTCCCAGGGTGCTTAAGAGATATGGATCAGCTCTCAGAGGACATGATCGAATCCTGAGCAAACTCAGCAGCCAGCTTCAATCGGTCAGCTTTACTAATGTATTTAGGATTGCTTTTCGGCGCCAACTTGGCACTGGCTTTTTTAGCGTGCGCCTCTAATAGCTGCTTTATTTTTTTACGGCGATTCATATTTTTCTACTCGATTTGCAGACGCTTAAATGATACCAGACTCAAATATTCAATCCGACTCCCTGAGTCACGTGCGTTGTATCCATGGAGCGTTCCGGGCTGATTGAGGTTGATCACCTTCGCGACCACAATGAGGCGTAACCGACCGGTGAAGTCACCTACCTGATCCCAGCCATAAGGGCTTTCCGCGTTCCCCTAGGCCGTGCTTACTAAATAGGCGTTCGGCATAAGCCTCGATATCGAGCCGACTGGGGATCCTTGTCCATATCTGAAGGATGTCCTCACGCGACTGCCGACGCAGCGGGTGAGTGAAATCGATCAGTTGCTGCCGCATAAGTGGCAACTGGATTAAATACTTCAGGCGGCATGCCCGCATGCATGCCTTAAAAGCTATATGGCTTAAGCTCTGCGAGCTGGGACAGCAGGATTAGATGCTCCACTGTTTTTAGTTTCTCAACATGATCAAGAGATGCCGATCCGCCAAGCATTAACGCTGGAACAAAGCCATACATTTCATCATGGCGCAGCGTGCCGAGCTTTTTCTTCGCCGGCTTGAACAAATCATCGAAATCGTTATACTCAACTTCTGTAGATAAAAGAAAATTTTGTAGCTCTCTATCCATTTCATCACTTGTAATTTCAAAGTCATGAATAACACACCGAGAAATACAGCTGGTAATTTTAAGTGAAAATCCTGTTTTTTCGCCCCATAGATACAAGTCGCCAAAGGCGCTGCGGGCAATCAGGTGGTAGGTATCGTGCTCTTCAAAACTCGTCCCTTCAATCCAGGCCGCTACCACCCCTTCGTATTCTTGCGGGTTCACTATCCAGAAAATCCCCTCACCGTAACCGCACCAGCCGTGTTCGGCCCAGTATTCCAACAACTTATTAGGTAACTTGCCTCTATAGTTTTCAATACTTGACGTTGGTACTTCCTGCCGGTCCACAGGCCCGCCAAAGGTTTGCAAAAAAATTGAAAACACTTCATCCATTGCTTTTCCCCTTAACATTTATGAAGCTTGACATTGAGATAGGTGTCACCACGTAAAATTGCTGGCACTGCCTCCACGGCCTTTTTCAAATTTGTTATTTTTGGTCCCCACTGAGGGCCTATACCGGAATTGACTTGTCGGTCACCGAAATCAGCGATGATATCTTTCCCGCCAGCGCTCAGATCAGGGTTGTGTAGTCCTGCAAGGTTTGACATCGTTTCCTGGGCTTTTTTCACACTTTCTGCTTTCGCAGCTACGGGGCCCATAGTTTTCGAATATTCCCTTTGAAGTCGTGTTTGCAAGCTGGCTTGTAAATCTTTTCGAGCTCGTCTGGCAGCCGTTTGGCTACGCTTAACCGGATTGACGATGTTCTCTAAATACTCATCAACCGTCAGTCGATTCAGCCCGTCCTCCTGCCCCTTCAATTGCCGCTCGAACTCTCCGACTTTAGAGGCCGGCATCTTGTCTGCCTTGAAGCATTCGACGTCATGGCGCGGCATAGTATTTGGCTTTCCCTTGGGCGGCTCTTTGTCTTTTCCAGATGGGCTGTTCGGTGGTGGTGGTTCCTGCGGCCCAAGTGCGCCTCTGCGAGGCTCTGTCGCTTGTAGGTCAGGATGTTTTTTCAATGCTTCTTCGTGCTTGAGCATCCACTGGCCAAGCTTTGCACCTCGCTCGCTGCCTCGCATTTCGGTTGCGAGCACCCTTGCGTTTCCACGACCTCGCGTCAGATAAGCAACGATTGCTCTTAGCAGGAGAATTACTACGGCCTCATGAGAGCGTGCAATATCCCACGCACCTTGTTGTGCTGCCATGCTGTCGTCGGAAAAGGAAATCAACGGATTACCGGTTCGCTCTCGAGGGCCGTTCCAAGCGGTGGAAACCCCACGAATGTAGCCCCTAGGCCACGCTTACTAAATAGGCGTTCGGCATAAGCCTCGATATCGAGCCAACTGGGGATCCTTGTCCATAGAGGCATTCATCGCTCCTGCGCTCGGGGGAGAATTGGGAAAGTTAAGCTTTGTGCCATGCTCTGTCAAAAGTGATCTCAAGAGATCCAAACCTTGAATGCAGCGGCAGTCGAAAGGCCTGTGCTAGATGATTCCCGCTCCCCTGTGGTTCAGGCAGTGCGACGCAGAGTCAGGATACCCACGTCGGACGTCTACAAATTTACCTGCTAGATGACTTCGCCAGACGCATACAATGAGGCATCAGTCGATTTGCTTGAAGGCAAGTGGGTTGCGGATTCGGACCGATAGATCCAAGCGCAACTCTGAAGCGGATCCGTCGCGGGGCCACGAGCAATTGCCACGGACACATTGAAGGAAGCCTGGGCGACTGATGCAAGCGCCGGTCGCGGGCAAGGCGGGAATATCGTTCGCATCGCTGCGAGCCCCCACCCAGCCCTGTCGCCTCAGGCGGTGCCGATCAATATTGATGGTTTATCCTGGTAAGAAACGCACCAGGACTCAGTTACTGGGTCGTTGTTTGGTCGAATCCAACTCGGCTTTTTTAATCGTGCTGAGTTCGGTGATCTGCGCTGACTTGGCGATTGCCATATCGAAGGTGTTCTGCATTTTGGCAATGGCGTCGTCGGTCGCCGAACCTTTCAGTCCACCGCCGGCTGCCCAATCGAAGTTCCAGACACCGGAAAGGTTATCGGCCCCAGCCACATCGTGAGTTTCGATGGCGGTGAAAACATCAGGATGACGCTCCATGTACTTGGCTGCATCGGCAACCTCGGCTGGAACTTTGCCCGAGGTGTCGCTGGCCAGTTGAGAAAGCTCCTGCTTGGTAATCGCCGACTTGCCATTTTTGCGCATGTAATCGGCAATGACCTGGCTGGACTTGGCCGTGTCCAGGGTGCTGTCAAACGAAGTGTTGGGTTTTTGAGTGCTCGGCCCGCCACCAGCGGGTGATACGGTAGTAGACATCGGCGCTGCTCCCTCTATGGAATGACTGATATCGTCGCACTGACGATATCGCGTCACAGACGGTATCATGGGCCAATAGCCACTTATCACCGACTTCACAACAATTCACAACGTTTCCCATCTGAGCGCCATCAGCTCGCCAAGCCCGCTGCTCGGGCTCGCGCGGCGTGTAGTTTCTTGTAGCTGTCGGTCAGCCGCTGATGCCGCTCAAGCCCTTCGAGTTGCATGCTCGTCGGCGTCAGGCCATGGAAGCGCACGCTGGCGTCCACCGAGCCCAACGCGGCATCCATCCGCTCGTTGCCGAACATCCGGCGGAAATTGACTTCGTAGTCATCCAGCTCCAGATCGTCGTCCAGTTGCACTTCCAGTACCGCGTTCACAGCCTGGTAAAACAACCCGCGCTCGACGGTGTTGTCGTTGTACTGCAGGAAGGTTTCCACCAACTCCTTCGCCTCCTCGTAATGCCGCAAGGCGAGATGGATCAGCAGCTTCAGTTCCAGGAGGGTCAACTGGCCCCATGCGGTGTTGTCGTCGAACTCGATGCCGATCAGGGTGGTGATGTCGGTGTAATCGTCCAACTCGCTCTCCTCCAGCAACCCCACCAGCGCTTTCAGGCCAGCATCGTCCAGGCGGTGCAGGTTCAGGATATCTTCGCGAAAGAACAGTGCCTTATTGGTATTGTCCCAAATCAGATCATCCACCGGATAGATTTCCGAGTAGCCCGGCACCAGGATGCGACAGGCCGTTGCACCCAGGTCGTCGTACACCGCCATGTACACTTCCTTGCCCAGTTCCTGGAGAATGCCGAATAGCGTCGCGGCCTCCTCGGCATTGGCGTTTTCACCTTGGCCGGAAAAGTCCCACTCGACAAACTCGAAATCGGACTTGGCACTGAAAAAGCGCCACGACACTACGCCGCTGGAATCGATAAAGTGCTCGACGAAGTTGTTCGGTTCGGTCACTGCATGGCCTTCGAAAGTCGGCTGGGGCAGATCGTTCAGGCCTTCGAAACTGCGGCCCTGCAACAGTTCAGTCAAGCTGCGCTCCAGCGCGACCTCGAGGCTGGGGTGCGCCCCGAAGGAGGCGAACACGCCGCCGGTACGCGGGTTCATCAAGGTCACGCACATCACCGGGAATTCGCCGCCCAGCGACGCATCCTTCACCAGCACTGGGAAGCCCTGCTCTTCGAGCCCCTGAATACCGGCCAGGATACCAGGGTATTTCGCCAGTACTTTCGGTGGCACATCCGGCAGCGCCATTTCACCTTCGATAATTTCGCGTTTCACCGCACGCTCGAAGATTTCCGACAGGCATTGCACCTGCGCTTCGGCCAGCGTGTTACCGGCACTCATGCCATTGCTGAGGAACAGGTTTTCGATCAAGTTGGACGGGAAGTACACCACTTCGCCGTCGGATTGGCGCACAAACGGCAGCGAACAGATACCACGCTCGACATTGCCGGAGTTGGTGTCGTAGAGATGCGAGCCACGCAACTCGCCCTCCGGGTTGTAGAGCTTCAGGCAGTACGCGTCGAGGATCTCGACCGGCAGCGCATCCTTACGGCCTGGCTTGAACCAGCGCTCGTTGGGGTAATGGACAAACGCCGCGTTGGCGATGTCTTCGCCCCAAAACTGATCGTTGTAGAAAAAATTGCAGTTGAGCCGCTCGATAAACTCGCCCAGCGCCGAGGCCAGTGCGCTTTCCTTGGTCGAGCCCTTGCCATTGGTAAAGCACATCGGCGAGTGGGCATCACGGATATGCAGGGACCACACGTTAGGCACGATATTGCGCCACGAAGCGATTTCGATCTTCATGCCCAGGTCCGCCAGAATGCCGGACATATTGGCGATGGTCTGCTCCAGCGGCAGGTCCTTGCCGGTGATGTAAGTGAGCGCTGCGCAATCCGAATTGAGCATCAACAACGCCTGGGCATCGGCATCGAGGTTGTCCACCTCCTCGATCACAAAGTCCGGCCCCGTTTGCACCACTTTTTTCACCGTGCAACGGTCGATGGAGCGCAGAATGCCCTGGCGATCCTTGGTGGAAATATCGCTGGGTAATTCGACCTGGATCTTGAAGATCTGCTTGTAGCGGTTGTGCGGATCGACAATGTTGTTCTGCGAAAGACGGATGTTATCGGTGGGGATATTGCGTGTCTGACAGTACAACTTCACAAAATAGGCGGCGCACAACGCCGACGACGCCAGGAAATAGTCGAACGGCCCCGGCGCCGAGCCATCGCCCTTATAGCGGATAGGTTGATCGGCCACCACCGTGAAGTCATCGAACTTGGCTTCAAGACGGAGGTTGTCGAGAAACTTAACCTTTATTTCCATGCGGGAATTACCACTATAACGAGCTAAATAATTGGCCGACATTATCCGGTTTTTCCGCCAGAAGAGCACGCGGTCACGGCATCTCTCGCACCTTTGCCGGTGATGCCGGTGGTTTGACCCGTCAATACCGGTCGCTCACGCCATGGTGGCTACCGCTGAAACCTACAGTGTCATGCCATCCCTGGCGACCTGTACCGAGGCTGGCAAGGAGCCGGCGTGATCCAGCAGCCAGGCATCCAGCGTGTGACCGACATGGGTGAGTACCGCCTGCGTCGGTTTCAGCGCGGCGATCATGGCCAGCGCCAGGTTCAGGTCGTTGTGATTGCGGGGCGCCTGGGGTTGCGGCGGCATTGAGCAATCGAGCACCAACAGATCCAGCGAGCGCCCCCGTAGGAAGGTTTCGGTGTCGGCGGGTAGCCCGACGGTATCGGTCAGGTAAGCGATACAACGGCCCTCGCCTTCCAGCAGATACCCCAGGGTCGGCTTGGAATGTAGCAACGGCACGGCAGTGACGCTCAACGCCCCCAGCCGGCGGGTTTCGAAGGCCGTGAAGGGTTGGCTGAAGTCGAGAATCCCCGGATGTTTGTAGAGATCCGCCAATCCTTGCGGATCGGCCGGACCATGCACCGGGATCACCCATCCCTGGCCCCAGCGCAAGTGCAGCAAGCCCTGGGCGTGATCGGCATGATAATGGGTTTGCAGGATACCGCTGAAACTGTGCGGCGCAAAACGCTCGCAGAGATCCGGCAGGCCGCTGTCGATCAGCCAGCGCTGGTCGCCACACTCCACCAGGGCACTGCATGGCAGACGCCGTAATGCGGACTGCCGGCGGGCCGCAACGCAGGCCCGGCAGTCACAGCCATACACCGGCACCTGGCGCGCATCGCCGGTGCCGAGCAAGGTCAGGCGCATGTTCGCTCCTCGCCGATCAGGGCAAACAACCGGGTCACGGTCTGGTGGATCGGCCCGGAGTTGTCGAGCAGCATCAATGCCGGATCATCCGCCGCCAGCACGCCGGCCCCAAGGTCAGCGTTGCGCGCCAGGCGCGCCTCGATCTGCGGCAACGACTCGCGCCCTCGCGCCAGCAACCGCTCGCGCAATACCGCCGGGTCCACCGTCAGCAGGATCGCCCGCAGGTCGGGGTAACGCTCGCGAGCCTGCGCCAGATAGCCGCGAGAACCGTTAACCAGCACATCCTGCCCCGCCGCCAGCCACTGGTCGATTTCCCGGGGAATCCCGTAGCACAGCCCGTTGGCCTTCCAGCTCAAGGCAAAGGCGCCCTGCACCTGCATCACCGCGAACTGTTCGGCACTGACGCCATGGGCCGCTTCGCCGACTGCCTCGGCGGAACGAGTGATGACCCGCCGCACGATGCGGCAGTTGCGTTGTGCCAGAGGTTCGCGGGCGGCATCGAGCAGGCTGTCCTTGCCGGAGCCAGAAGGCCCGATGAGATAGATCAACCTGCCCGCCATCAGAACACCCTCTTCGCTTGTCGCCAGACTTGTTGGATCACCGGCAAACCGCCCTGGTCGCGCGCATGGATCAGGTCGGCACGCAGGCCCACACCGATTTCCCCACGATCATCGAGCCCCGCGGCCCGGGCGGGTGCCCGGCTGACCATGGCCACTGCCCGCGGCAGGTCGCAAGCATTATCCTGGGCCGCCAGCAGAAACGCCGCCTGCAACAGGCTGGCCGGATAATAGTCGCTGGACAGAATGTCCAATAAACCGTCCTTCGCCAGGGCCGCCGCCGCTACGTTGCCCGAATGAGAACCGCCGCGCACCACGTTCGGCGCGCCCATCAGCACCGCCATACCCAGGCGATGGCAGGCAGTGGCTGCCTCCATCGTCGTGGGGAACTCGGCGATGTTCATACCGAAGGCCGCCGATTCCTCGACATGGGCCAGGGTCGCATCGTCATGGCTGGCCACCGACAGGCCACGGGCCAGGCAGTGCTCGACAATCGCCGCGCGATAGCGATTGCTATATTGCGCCGAGTTGGCAATCTGCAGGACGATGAATTCATCCATCTGCTCGTTGCTCAGGTGGTACTTGCCCATGTAGTACTCGCGGTACTTGGACTCCAAGGCGAATTGGCGTTGGCCCGGCGAGTGATCCATGACCGAGACCAGTTGTACCAACGGATTTTCCACCAGGTCGCGAAATACATTCAGTGTCTCTGGATGGCAAACCTCGCAACGCAGGTGCAGGCGGTGCTCGGCGCGGGTCAGCCCGGCGGCGCTGGCGGTGGCAATGGCATCGAGCATGCCCGGCAATTGCTGCATGCGCTTGCCCTTGGGGTTGACGTCGCCGATGGACAAGGCGTCGAACACGGTGGTGATGCCTGCCGCGATGATCTGCGCGTCATGGCTGAGCACCGCCGACACCGAGGGCCAGTCCACCCCCGGACGCGGGGTCATGTGTTTTTCCAGGTTGTCGGTGTGCAGTTCGATCAACCCCGGTAGCAAGTAATCGCCTTGCAGGTCCAAGGCCTGGGGCAGTTGGCTGCGGCCCTCGCTGATCTCGGCGATGAGGCCGTCGCGCAACACCAGGGTGCCGGTAATCTCTTGGTCGGCAAGCACCAGTCGGGCGTTGCTGAGAATCTGCTCGTTCAGCATGGCGTGGCTTCCTTGGACAGCGAGGCAGTCGGGGTCATATCGAGATGGCGATCGGCAACCGCTTCGCGGGCGGCGCGATCATGGAAAATGCCGATCAGCGCGGTGCCGGCGGCTTTCGCCTCGCCGATCAGTTCCAGCACCACCTGGCGGTTGGCATCGTCGAGGGACGCCGTAGGCTCGTCGAGCAGCATCAGCGGCCAATCCACCATAAAGCCACGGGCGATGTTCACCCGCTGTTGCTCACCGCCGGAGAAAGTGCCCGGCGCCAGTCGCCAGAGCCGTTGCGGGATATTCAGGCGGCTCAGCAATGCCTCGGCGCGGGCCTGGGCGGTGGCGCGGTCCCAGCCCCGACTCAGGGCTGGCTCCATCACCACATCCAGGCAGGCGACCCGGGGGATCACCCGCAGGAACTGGCTGACATAACCCAAGGTGCGCTGGCGCACGGCCAACAGTTGCCGAGGCTCGGCACTGACCAGCTCCAGCCAGTTACCGACATGGCGAATGCGGATGCTGCCACCCGCAGGCAGGTAGTTACCATACAGCGTGCGCAGCAAGGTACTTTTGCCGGCACCGGATTGGCCGTGAAGCACCAGGCACTCGCCGGCGTCGACGCTGAAGGCCAGGCCGTTCAGCACATTGAGCACCACACCGTGTTGCTGGTGCAGGGTGAAGGTTTTCGAGAGGTCGCGGACCTCGAGCAGCGTTGTCATCGGAGACACCTCAAGCGAAGCGCGAATCAGGGTTGCAGGACGGAGGACACCAGCAGTTGCGAGTAGGCGTCCTGGGGGTCGTCGAGGATTTGGTCGGTGAGCCCCGACTCCACCACTCGCGAGCGGCGCATCACCATCAAGCGGTCCGCCAGCAGGCGCGCCACGGCCAGGTCATGGGTGACGATCACCACCGCCAGGTCGAGTTCGCGCACCAGGCCGCGCAGCAGATCGAGCAGGCGTGCCTGCACCGACACGTCGAGACCGCCGGTGGGTTCGTCCATAAACACCAGGCGCGGCCCCGAGACCAGGTTGCGGGCAATCTGCAGGCGCTGTTGCATGCCGCCAGAGAAGGTCCGTGGCAGGTCGTCGATACGCAGCGGGTCGATCTCCACCTGGCTCAGCCAATCGATCCCGGCGGCACGCAGTTGCCCATAGTTGCGCACGCCCTGGGCCATCAGCCGCTCGCCGATATTGGCCCCGGCGGAGACGCCCATCCGCAGGCCATCGCGGGGGTTCTGTTCGACAAAGCCCCACTCGGTGCGCAGCAGGGTGCGGCGCTCGGCTTCACTGGCACTGTAGAGATCCAGCCAGTTGTCAGACTTATCACGGTAGGCAATTGCACCGCTGTCCGGCGGGCAACGTCCGCTGAGCAGTGACAGCAGGGTCGACTTGCCCGAACCGGATTCGCCGACGATACCCAGCACTTCGCCGGGATAGAGATCGAAGCTGACGTCCTGGCAGCCCTTCTCGGGACCATATAATTTGCCCAGGCCACGCACCTGCAGCAAGGGCTTGGCGCGTTCGTCCTGACGCGTCTGGAGGGCCGGGTTCAGTAAAGCGGCATTCATTGACCTTGCTCCTGTTCGCTGACGCGCTGGGCGCAGTAATCGGTGTCTGAGCAGACAAACTGCTGGGTGCCGGCATCGTCGACGATCAACTCGTCGAGAAACGAATCGTGGCTGGCACAAATCGCGCAGCTCTGCTCCCAACGCTGGATCTCGAAAGGGTGATCTTCGAAATCGAGGCTGCTCACCCGCGTGTAGGGCGGCACCGCGTACAGGCGCTTCTCGCGTCCGGCGCCGAACAGCATCAGGGCTGGGCTCATGTCGAGTTTCGGGTTGTCGAACTTGGGAATCGGCGACGGGTCCATCACGTAGCGCTCGTCGACCGTCACTGGGTAAGCGTAACTGGTGGCGATATGGCCAAAGGTGGCGATGTCCTCGTAGAGCTTGACGTGCATGACCCCGTAGTCGTTGAGGGCGTGCATGGTCCGCGTCTCGGTTTCCGAGGGCTCGATAAAACGCAGCGGTTCGGGGATCGGCACCTGGTAGACCATGATCTGGCCGGCCTGCAACGGTGTTTCCGGAATCCGGTGGCGGGTCTGAATTACCGTGGCGTGCGGCGTGCGTTCGGTGGTGGCGACACCGGCGGTGCGGGCGAAGAAACGGCGGATCGAGACGGCATTGGTGGTGTCGTCGGCGCCCTGGTCGATGACCTTGAGCACATCCTCGGCACCGAGAATCGCCGCCGTCAGTTGCATGCCGCCGGTGCCCCAGCCATAGGGCAGCGGCATTTCGCGGCCGCCGAACGGCACCTGGTAACCGGGAATTGCCACGGCCTTGAGCAGGCCGCGACGGATCATGCGTTTGGTCTGCTCGTCAAGGTAGGCGAAGTTGTAGGCTTCGTCGCGGATCGGGGTCTGGCCGTTCATCAACGGTTCTCCTCGGGGTGGCGCAATTTGCGGATCAGTTCCAGTTCGGACTGGAAATCGACGTAGTGCGGTAGCTTGAGGTGCGAGACGAAACCAGCGGCCTCGACGTTGTCACAGTGGGCCAGCACGAATTCCTCCTGCTGCGCCGGCGAAAGCACTTCTTCGTTGAATTCCTCGGCCCGCATCGAGCGGTCCACCAGGGCCATGCCCATCGCCTTGCGTTCGGCGTGGCCGAAGGCCAGGCCATAGCCGCGAGTAAACTGTGCCGGCTCGGTTTTCGAGCCGACGAACTGGTTGACCATTTCGCACTCGGTCACTTCGATGCTGCCGATGGCGATGGCAAAGCCCAGCTCCTCCGGTTCAATCCAAACCTCGACCTCACCGATACGGATCTCACCGGCAAAGGGGTGATTGCGCCCGTAGCCGCGTTGGGTCGAATAGCCCAGAGCCAACAGGAAACCTTCGTCGCCGCGGGCCAATGCCTGTAGGCGCTGAGCCCGGCTGGCCGGGTACTCCAGAGGTTCGCGGGTGATATCGTCGACCGCGGCACCCTGGTCGTTTTCGGACTTGATCAACCCTTCCTTCGCCAACAGCTCCAGCACCCGTGGGCACGGCGCCACGCTGGCGCCCTCTTCCACTTGCGGCCCCGGATGCTCGCCTTCGGCCAGCAGCGTAAAGTCCAACAAACGGTGGGTGTAGTCGAAGGTCGGCCCCAGCAACTGACCGCCCGGCACGTCCTTGAACGTCGCCGACAGCCGCCGGTTGAGCTGCATGTCCGAAGTATCGATGGGCAGGCTGTCGTTGAAGCGCGGCAGCGTCGTGCGATAGGCCCGCAGCAGGAAGATCGCTTCCACCAGGTCCCCCGCCGCCTGCTTGATCGCCAGCGCGGCCAGTTGTTCATCGTAGAGCGAACCCTCGGTCATCACCCGCGCCACCGCCAACGGCAGTTGCTGGCGTACCTGTTCAACCTCGAGCTCGGCGATGGCGGTGTCGCCACGGCGTTTTTTTGCCAGCAGGCGGTGGGCATTGTCGATGGCTTTCTCGCCACCCTTGACGGCTACATACATCAGGCAAGCTCCTCGGACAGGTGGCTGACACGGGTACTGCGCGGCAGGCCAAGCACATTGCCGCCCGCCAGAAAAAACACATCCAACCCAAGGGGAAACGCACCGTGGCGCTCGCGCTGGTGCCAGAAGTCCTCGACCAGCGGCAGGCTGACCCGCTGGTCGTCGCGGATGCCCGGACCGCGCCAAGTCACGGAGCGCCCGCTGTCTAGCTGGGGCAACTGAACCAGCAAGGTGCAAGACTGATCCGGATAACGTTCGTTGCCCAAGTCGAAGCCGGCGAGGTCATGCAGATCCTCGACCGCGAGCAGCGCGAAGCGTGCTCCTTCACGCTGGGTGGTCAGCGGACAGGCACAGTGAAAAGCCAGGTTGGCGCGAATCGCCGGGGTATCGAAGGACGGCGCCAACCACAGCGGCGTGTCGCCGTCGAGCAGCGCCAGGCACAGGGCGTAGGTGGCCGGGGCCAGGCCGTCCAGGCTCGTCAGCATCGGCAGGGCCTGGGCCACGCCAGGATTGGCCAACGCATCGAGGGCCGCGCGGAAACTGCGCTGGGCATCCAGCACCGGGTCGGCGAAGGCGCCTTGCAGAAGACTTGCATTCATCAATTTTCTCCTCGTACCAGGGTGAAAAACTCGACCTTGGTCGCGGCGGTGTCGGCCTCTTTCGCGGCCCGACGCAGGGCCTCGGCATGGGCCAGGGGTTCGATCAGTTCGCTGAGCCAGCGCGCCTGCTGGCTGCCTTGCAGGTGTGCATCGGCCAGCGCGGCCAGCTCGGCGTGCTGTTTGTCGCGTCCGGCCAGGTAGCTGTAACCGACTCGGCCATCGGCCAGGCGTACCACGCAGCGGGTGACGGTCATTTCGCCGACATTGAATGGCGCACCGGTACCGCCCATGCGGCCACGCACCAGGGTCATGCCGACTTCCGGGGCTCGAATCACTTGGTAATCGGTGTCGCGCAGGGCCGCTTCATGGGCGTGTAACTCCACGCCTTGGGCGCGGGCCAGCACGCCAATCCAACGTTGCCGTACAGCATGTGTTTGGGGAGCAGTCATCTTGAGGTTCTCCATCAGGTCACGACCTGGTACTGAAAGCGGTCCGAACGGCTGGTAGACAGCGCCAGCTCCACCGGTCGTCCAGCGGGGTCACGGGAAACGGTCAGCACCGTCAGCACCGGCATATGCCGGGGCATCAGCAATAGGCCAGCCTCGTCGCGGCTGGGCAGGCGCGCGCCGATCAGGCTAAAGGTGCGAGTCAGGGGCAGATCGCGGTCGGCGAAGAACTGACGCAGCGAACCGCCGTTGTAGGGAGCCAGCCAGCGGGCGCGGCTGGCGCAGTAGCGGTGGCGAATCAGGCTCACCGGTTGCTCGTCGAGCAGGCGCAGGGTTTGCAGTTCGATCAACGGTGCCTGCTCTTGCAGGTCCAAGTGGCGGGCGTCCTCACGACTCGCCGGGCAGTGCCGGCGGCGTAACAGCAGCGCCTGGACGCCGACGCCCTGGGCCGACAGCGACTGGCTGTAGGCGCTGTCCGCCGCCATCGGGTAGATCAGCGGGCGATCCAGCACTTGAGTGCCCTTACCCTGCAGGCGTAACAAGCAGCCCTCGGCCACCAGTTCGTCGATGGCGCGACGGATGGTGTGGCGGTTCACCGAGAAGCGCGAGGCCAACTGCACTTCGGGTGGCAGGTAGTCGCCCGCACGATAGCCGGACAACTCGCGACGCAGGGTGTCAGCCAGCTCGCGGTAGATCGGCTCTACTTGTCTAGACAATACCATGGCTAAAAAAAGCGCCGTCAGGCACCCTCTCCGATCAGATGAATTGTTTGCGCAGGCGTTGCGACAGGATGTCGATCACACTCACCACGAAGATGATCAGCAGCAGCACCGCGCACGTCTGGGTGAACTGGAAGGCGCGAATGTTTTCCCAGAGAATTACGCCAATCCCGCCGGCCCCGACCATCCCCACTACCGTCGCCGAGCGCACGTTGGACTCGAAGCGGTACAGCGCGTAGGAGATCCATAGCGGCATGACCTGTGGGATCACCCCGTAGATCACTTCCTGCAAGGCACTGGCGCCAGTGGCACGCACACCTTCCACCGGCCCTGGATCAATCGCTTCGACCGCTTCGGCGAACAGCTTGGCGAGAACCCCGGTGGTGCTGATCCACAGCGCCAGGACACCGGCGAACGGACCCAGGCCAACCGCCACCACAAACAACATGGCGAACACCATTTCGTTGATCGAACGGCACGAGTCCATGACCCGGCGCAGTGGCTGATGAATCCACCAGGGGGTGATGTTGTCGGCGCAGAGAATCCCCAACGGTACCGAGCAGATAATCGCCAACAGCGTGCCCCAGAGGGCGATATGCACGGTGACGATCATTTCCGTGAGGTAAGAGCGCCATTCGTGGAAGTCAGGTGGGAAGAAGTCAGCGGTGAAGGTGGCCATGTTTCCTGAATCGCGGTACAGCTGCAGGGGGTTCATTTCCGCGCCGTGCCAGGCCCAGGCGAGCATCGCCAGGAACAGACCCCAGCCGATGTAGCGGGTCCAGGAGCGTTTGCCAACAGCGTCGGCGTATACAGCGTGAGTGGTCATGAGCAGCTCTCTTCGACAACGGATGAGGCGGTACCCGGCCCCTCGGGGCCAGGTGGCTTAACCCTGTGAGTCAACCCGCGTTGGTGGCGGTTTTCTTGTCCAGCTCGGTGATGCGTTCTTGCAGCTTCGCCAGGTCGGCATCGAGGCCCTTGAGCTTGCTGGCTTTCTCTTGCTCACTCAGGGTGGTGCTGGCGCTGACTTCGGTGCGCTGCTTGAACAACTCAAGTTGGCGAATGGTCAGCAACTGGTCATCGCTGGATTTGAGGAACTTGCCCAACTGCATGTTATCCAGCACGGCCTTCTCTTGTGGGGTGTCGCCGTAGCTGGCGAAGAACGCACTGATCTTGGCTTTGTTGGCGTCCGAAAGGTTCTTGTTCCAGACCATCGGGTCGGCCGGGATCAGCGGCGAACGCCAGATTTCCTTGAGCATCGCCGACTTTTCCGGTTGGGTCACTTTCAGGCGGTCCCAGCTTTCGGTGTTGAAGGTCGCGACATCGAGCTGGCCCTTGGCGACGCTCAGGGCGTTCACTTCGTGGCTGGAGTTCAGGGTGCGTTTGAAAGCGGTGGCGGCGTCGACATGATTCTTGGCAAACACGTAGTAGCCGGGTACGAGGTAGCCGGAAGTGGAGTTAGGGTCACCATTGCCGAAGGTCAGGTCCTTGGCCTTCTTGAGCATGTCTTCGACTGAGTTGATCGGACTGTCCTTACGCACGATCAGCACGCTCCAGTAGCCGGGATTGCCGTTGGCGGCGGCGGTCTGGGCGAAGATTTGACCGTTGGAGCGGTCCACCGCCTCCATCGCCCCCTTGTTGCCGAGCCAGGCCACATCGACCTTGTTGAAGCCCATGCCCTGAATCAGGCCGGCATAGTCGGAAGCAAAGATGGCGTTGACTTTCAGGCCGGTCTTTTTCGACATGTCGTCAAGAAACGGCTGCCAGACACTCTTGAGGTTCTGCGAGGACTCGGTGGACATGAGACCGAAGTTGATGACGTTTTCTTCCGCCTGGGCGGTGCCCAGGGTAAAGCTGGCCAGCAAAGCGGCAGACGCAAGGACGCGACCGATACGGTTCAACATGAAATGGATTCCTGCAGGTGCGTTAAGGGTTCGAAAGATTGTCTGGATTTAGGCCAGGACCAGCCGGGGCGCGTTATCCATGCGCCGAGCCTGATCGGAAAACATCAGGCTGGTGTCCAGGTCGGCGCCGTACAGGCCGTTGAGCAGAGGCCCGTTCAGCTCTGAAGCCGCACCGTCGTAGTGGATCCGACCGCCCTTGAGCGCCACGGCGCGAGGGCAATAACGAACGGCGTAATCCACTTGATGCAGGGTCACCACCACGGTCTTGCCGTCGCGGCGATTGATGTCGGCGAGGATCTCCATGACCTTGCGCGCCGATTCCGGATCGAGGGAGGCAATCGGCTCGTCGGCCAGGATGACGTCCGCGCGCTGGGTCAGGGTGCGGGCGATGGCGACACGTTGCTGCTGGCCGCCGGACAGGGTCGAGGCGCGCTGACCGGCCAAGTCGAGCAGGCCGACACGCTCCAGGGATTCGTGGGCCCGATGTCGTTCCTCGGCGTTGAATAGAGCGAAATTGCCGCGAAAACGCGGCATGCGACCTAGGCAACCGAGCAGCACGTTGTCTAGAACACTCAGCCGATTAACAAGGTTGAACTGTTGGAAAATATAGCCGATGTCGGCCCGCAGGCGGCGCACATCGCCATTGAGCCGGCCGCTGGACTGAACGTCGCGACCCAGCACTTGAACCCGTCCTCCGTTATCGCGATCGCACACAGCGAGGCCGGCGAGATGGCGCAACAAAGTCGACTTGCCGGATCCGGAAGCGCCGATCAACGCGACCATCTCGCCGGTCTGGATGGACAGTTCGAGATCGACCAAGGCGGTCTTGCGCGAAAAGGTCTTGTTCAAACGATCGACATGGATGGCTGCGGTCATGGTCGCTCTCTGTCTGGTGGTAGAAGCCGTCCATGGCTGCATTGAGATGAGCAGACGTTAAAGCGCGCGTGTTGCGATCCCGCGAACGAGATATGACCGTAAAGTCACGGTTTGATGACGTTTGTGTTGATGTTTTTCCAAGAGCCGCGTAATTGCGGGGTCATCTTTAGTGGCCTGTACGGTGAGTTCGTTAGCTCAAGTTCGGATGCCACCCGTTCATGGCCAAGGCGCGGTGACGAGTCATAACCTGGCTATGGCAAGAAACAGCAACGCCGGCCAGGGGCCGGTGGCGCCGAAATTGACTCATAGAACTCACCACACAGGC
>NZ_CP014135.1:1597023-1597240 GCF_001543125.1 Pseudomonas agarici
GAACTCACCACACAGGCCACTAACACCTCGGTAAGGTGCCTGCGATTATCCCGACGAGGCATACCAATGCCTCTGATAAACATAGCGGCGGGTACCGCCCGGCACAATGGTGCCTCGACTCAAGATGCCGAGCAGGATTGCGAGCCGTGTTTGCTCATCGCCTCTCACTTCACGGACCGCTCCACGCGCCTTAATGTCAGCCATTTCAATCTCTTAT
>NZ_CP014135.1:1597340-1602103 GCF_001543125.1 Pseudomonas agarici
GCGTGATGCCCGGACGCATACAAACTAAACTGATGCACCCTGGCGATTCGGGCCACGCGCCCGGTAAAGCCCACTGAAATGCCATTGCCATCGCCTCGCGCTTTGAGATAGCTGGCGGTGCGCAGCTTCTGGAACATTTTGATTTTACGCTTGATCCGACCCTTTTTGCCGCGCAGATCGCGCGCCTTGCGCGGCGCATAGCGGGTGCCATCGGCGTTTTGTTGGGCGAGTACTCGCTGTTGCTGGCTGCGGCGTATCTTCCGACGCTTCCAGATCAGCCATTGGGTACTATCCATTCCGGGCCGCTACCGGGCCAGTCGGGGTTGCGCTGCGGCTCGCCAGGGTGGGTGATGGTGACGTTACCTTCGTCGTCCGTTCGCACCACCACGCGCTCGGTCAGCGGTAGACTCAGGCTCATGTCGACCTTGCTCTTGTCGATCAGATCGGCTTCGAACTTGATGCCGTCGGCGGACTTGTCGAGGTTTTCCAGCAGCTCGGACTGGTTGACCTTCAGCCAGCCAAGCAACGGCAGCATGACGCAGTTGCGTAATTGCACGGACTTGACCACCCAATTGCATTGCACTTGACCACCCATTTGCATTCAACTTGACCAGTGGTTGAGTTACTCGGCTACCTTACGTTTGAATGACATGCCCTATAAAAGGGGGAGCAGAATTCGGAAATGTCAGGTTGAGGCCATATCTGCAAGTGGTCTGAAAGTGGCTAAGTCACAAAACTATTAAAAATGATAGTTGCATACAGGCTGCATTTCAGAGATAGATATTACTCGCTTTTAAATTCGAGTTGAGCGGTCGATTTTGCGCTATAAATAATTAAAAAGTTCGCGTTAAAGATAAAATTGGCGCAATAGGGTAATAAAAACGACTTGCGGGAGTTTGTGCTATGAGCAGTTATGATAAAAACTTCTTTCATTAACCTGCGTCTTTGCCGCAATTGACGAGATGAAGGCGGATTCCGGTACGCCTCTTCCTGATCCAGGCCACAGTCATTTACAGGTCACTGCCACTGAGGAGTATTCGATGAAACATTATCCTGAATTACTCAGATTCAACTTCGCCGACAGGAGATTGACATGGGTGGGCGAAACCATTTTCGGGGAAAAATTCCCCTTCCAGTACGCAAGCCCCGATCGACCGGCCATCGCTATCTTCAATAACCAGCTGTGGTGCGTATACCGCCTTGGCTCTGACAGCAATAAGCTGGCCTACCGCTTCTCCTCTCCCCAGGATGTCGACGGACAGTGGACCACGGGCCAAGTAATCCCCGACCATACGACCGTCGAAGGGCCGGCTCTGGCCGTATTCAAAGACCGGTTGTATTGCGTCTACGTCGGTACGGGCGGTGACAACAGCCTGTACTCTACGTACTGGTCTAACTTAGACAGCAGCTGGAGCGATGCCAAAAAGCTCCCCCATCACCACAGCACTTGGGGCCCCGCTCTGGCCGTTCATGACAATAAGCTGTGGTGCGTGCACACGGGGAACGGACGGGACCAGAGCTTGCGGTACACGACCAGCAGCGATGGCGAAAACTGGAGCGATGACACAAAGTTCCCCGACCAAAAAACCGCTTCCGCGCCGTCACTGTTCGTGAAAGGCGAGGATCTATTCTGTGCGCACCGCGGCGGCACCGGTGACGAGATTCTCTATTATACGTCCTGGGATGGCACCACGTGGCGCCCGGACCGAAGGATGTTGAACAATTCCATCTTCTCCATAGAGAGCAGTCACGCACCAGGTGTGGTCTATTGTGCCGATGATAGACGGCTGATCATGGTGCTCAAAGGCAGCGGCAGCGATACGCAGCTGTACTATGGGGTCCTCAAGGATGAGAGCGAGAATTGGGTTTTAGACAAAATATCCGAATCGTTCAGCCAAGCTGGACCATCTGTACTAACAACCCAAAACTCGACCTTTTGCTTTTACCGCGGCGCCAAAACCTCCGACGAATAACAAGCCAGCCACTTCGGCTGGCAACAACATCCGACGGCAAAAACTGGAGCGCTGATAAACTGTTGTCCCGCTCCAGCACCTATTTCCTCGACAATGCGGGTCACGTGGCGACGCCCCGGTAGACATAGTGATATTGCACTACATTTTCTCCATCGAGTTTGAACAGACATGACTCCAAGGCTGGCCCGGCTTGGGTACGGGATCCAAATAGATTCGTAACGTGGGTCCAGAGCTTATCCCTGATTTTGCGAGTGGCGGTGTACAGATTCGTGTCACTCCCAGCGCCCTTATACGCCACTACAAATAACGATTGGTCCTCGCGAAAGATCAGGCCGGGTCCGTCACTGCTGGCCTCTGTGTGGGTAAGGCCTGTAAGTAGCCTTTTGTCGTCGCTCCACTGGGTGCCGTCGTAGCTTGTTTCCCAGAGATCCTCGTCAGTGCCGCCGCCGCGATGCACGCAGAGCAGCATGTTGTTCGACGCGGCCAACGCCGGACCCGCCCCGCTCAGATGATCGGAGAACGGTTTGCCCTTACTCCATTGAGCATCGACATCGTCGAGTGTTGAGTAATGCAGTTTGTCGTCCCTTGCGTTCTGCACATAGACGCACCAAAGTTTGCCTTGAAACACGGCCAGGGCCGGGTCGTAAGCGCTGTGGTGATTGGGTAGCTTTTTGGCATCGCTCCAACTGCTTTTCTTGTTAGACCAGTACGTAGAGTACAGACTGTTGTCACCGCCCGCACCGACGTAGACGCAATACAGATTGTCGTTGAATACGATCAGAGCCGGCCCTTCGGCGGTCGTCTGGCCAGGGATTTCAAACTCACCGCTCCATGAGCCAATCTGCTGCGGCGAGGTGAAGCAGTAACACAGTTTGTTGTTATCACGTCCGCTGCGGTATACGCACCACAGCTGCTTATTGAACATGGCCAGGGCTGGTCGGTTGGGTGTTGTATATTCAGAGGGAGACGTCCCGGTTAGCGGGACTTGCGCACCTAGAACAGGTGGGAAGTCGAAAATGTAGGTGGCATGGTAGAGTGACTCAGGATATAGACTCGACATCGAATGCTCCTAACGGCAGGTATAGGGATAACGGACGGTGACGGATGAGCGGTAGTAGCTTAGCTTCTCTGAAAGGTCCGGTTTATAGAAGTCGTACTGTCTGGTTTCCCCATGTGAGGAGCCCTATACGAGCGTAACGTCTGATACACGGGAGTCTCTGCGCAATCTTGAAGCATTTTTTGAAAATCAGGCACCTCGATTTGATGAGATCCGTTGGGGCGTGTTAGTCAGACATTCTCTAATAATACTATTTGTGATCTTAGAGAGGGTAATAAGGTCAAAAAACTATCAAAAATGATAATTGCATACAGGCTTTATTTCATAGGTAGTTATTGCTCGCTTTTAAAATCGAATTGAAAATCGATTGTGGGAGAGTGATACTCACACTATTAATAATCAGAATCGTTCAGCCAGGCTGAACTCGCGGTACTAACGGCCAAAAGCTTGACCTTTTGCTTTTACCGCGGCGCCGAGACCTCCCAGGCATAACGCTCCAGACACTTCGGTTGACAACAACACCCGCCGGTAGAAACTGGAGCGCTGGCAAATTGTTGTTTCGCTCCCGTACCTATTTCCTCGACAATGCGGGTCACGTGGCGACGCCCCGGTAGACATATTGATATTGCACTACATATTCTCCCTCGAGTTCGAACAGACAGGACGCGATGGCCGGCCCGGCTTGGGCACGAGACTTAAATAGAATCGTAACGTGGGTCCAGAACTTATCCTTAATTTGGCGAGTGGCGGTGTAGACATCCGTGTCACTCCCGGCGCCTTTATACGCCACTACAAATAACGATTGGTCCTCGCGAAAGATCAGGCCGGGGCCGTCACTGCTGGCCTCCGTGTGGTAAAGGCCTGTAAGAAGCTTTTTGTCTTCGCTCCACTGAGTGCCGTCGTAGCTTGTTTCCCATAGATCTTCGTCAATGCCACCGCCGCGATGCACGCAAAGCAGCATGTTGTTCGACGCGGCCAAGGCTGGACCCGCCGCGCTCACATGCTTGGAGAACGGTTTGCCCTTACTCCATTGAGCATCGATATCGTCGAGTGTTGAGTAATGCAGTTTGTTATCCCTTGCGTTCTGCACATAGACGCACCAAAGTTTGCCTTGAAACACGGCCAGGGCCGGGTCGTAAGCGCTGTGGTGATTGGGGAGTTTTTTGGCATCGCTCCAACTGCTGTCTACGTTAGACCAGTGCGTAGAGTACAGGCTGTTGTCACCGCCTGCACCGACGTAGACGCAATACAGTCGATCCTTGAATACGGCCAGGGCTGGCCCTTCGATGGTGGTCTGGCCGGGGATTTCAATCTCACGGTTCCATGGGCTTCCCACGCCAATCTGCCGCGGCGGTGTGAAGCAATAACATAGTTTGTTGTTATCGCGTCCGCTGCGGTATACGCACCACAGTTGGTTATTGAACATGGTCAGGGCTGGCCGGTTGAGCGTTGTATATTCAAAGGGAGATGTCCCGGTTAGCGGGACTTGCGAACCTAGAACAGGTGGGAAGTCGAAAATGTAGGTGGCATGATAGAGTGACTCAGGATATAGACTCGACATCGAATGCTCCTAACGGCAAGTATAGGGATAACGGGCGGTGAAGGATGAGCTGTAGTAGCTTAGCTTCTCTGAAAGGCTCGGTTTGTTTATAGACGTTGTACTGTCTGATACTCGCCATAGCTCGCTCCTTCAGCAGGTGGTTGTGCTTTCTTCCAGGCATAAAAAAACCACC
>NZ_CP014135.1:1602203-1638309 GCF_001543125.1 Pseudomonas agarici
GGCCTATATCGTTATTCCCGAGGCGACCCGGCAAGCCATGCTTGTCGGTGAGAAAACGTACTGCGCCGCCGATGGCAAATGGATAACAGACTATCGCGACATGCTGACGGTCGGCCTGGCGCCGGGAGGCATCGCCAGGGTCTGGCTTAGGGGGGCGTGCCTGAAACCCATCGACGTGGCGCGGGTGCAGGGCTGGGTGGTGAAAGTGGGGCCTTCGGGCGGTAAAAATGATGGCCGGTACGCATTGCCCCTGAAACCAGCGGCCAAGGAATATATCGAGAAATATGGAATTCCCTATGGTTCGTGGTGATACCGAAGTCACCAGGGACATAAAGACCCGACACCGGCTCCGCGATGCCCAGGCGTCAAAGAATGGAACAACAGCGATCTGGAGGGGGTGCTCATCAACCGTCCCGCCGAGGGTTATCAACGGGCGAAGTACCACCCATGAGTCCGCTTAAGGGCTTGCTGCTGTGCGGCATGATGGTGTGGCTGAACGGTTGCGCCCATGGTACCGGGCGCTTGCCGTATGACGCGTGGTACCTGGGGTTGTTTGTCCCCGATTATATGGAGGTGTGGATCGAAACCGCCGATGCGGTGGATATCCAGGACCGAGCCTACCGCCGCGCCATGAGCGGTGTGGCCTCGGTCAACATACCGAAAAACCTCAAGGGCGATCCGCGTGGCTGGCCGAAGTTCCCAGGCGCCGGAAAGGGCAAGCTGGTCCTGGGGGCTGATTTACCACGGCTGATTTATGTGCGCTGGCAGTCATTGGTGGAACCGCAGACTTATGAGGCCTATATCGTTATTCCCGAGGCCACCCGGCAAGCCATGCTTGTCGGTGAGAAAACCTATTGCGCCGCCGATGGCAAATGGATAACAGACTATCGCGACATGCTGACGGTCGGTCTGGCTCCTGGGGGCATCGCCAGGGTCTGGCTTGGGGGAGCATGCCTGAAACCCATCGACGTGGCACGGGTGCAGGGCTGGGTGGTGAAAGTGGGGCCTTCGGGCGGGAAAAATGATGGCCGGTACGCATTGCCCTTGAAACCAGCGGCCAAGGAATACATCGAGAAATATGGAATTCCCTATGGTTCGTGGTAATGCCGAAGTCACCTGGGACATAAAGACCCGACACCGGCTCCGCGATGCCCAGACGCCAAAGGATGGAGAAAAGGCAACCTTCATGTGCAGTTAACCCTGGTTCATATCGATGCACAGCAGGTCGATGCTAATCAATACGGGTTCCTTCGCAATTGTCCTAGTAGATCAAGCCGAGCCGCAATGAATTGATGGCGCGCCGCATCTGCTTCTTATTATCACAATAAACCCGCTTCAAAATATCTCGTGCCTGGAGCCCTGGCATCACCTGATAAAAAACTTACTCATGGTTATGTCCATGCTTATGAACTTCTCCGCTTCCGTGGGCATGCTCATGTGAGTGGGCAACGGTTTTGAAGCGTTCTTCGATACGGCCAAGCTTCCATACCACCACTGAAAGTCCCCATGCGCCGAGAAATAGAAAAACAATCACGTACCCGAGTTTTCCGAAATCAAGATCGGCAATGAAGTCGAAGAAAGGCCCATGCAGATCCAGCATGCTTGTGAAAACCTGTAACAGTTCCACGGTGCCGATGATGAGTGCCACGGTGATCGACAGGCTGGTAGTGATGATGTTGTAGAAGATTTTCCTAAGTGGATTAAGGAATGCCCAATTATAGGCTTTGGACATAAGAACTCCGTCCGTGGTGTCCATCATGGTCATGCCGGCGGTGAACAAGATGGGCAGCGCCAGTACCGCGGGGGCGGGCAGATCGCCGGCGGAAGCTCCCGCAGTCAATGCCAGCAGGCCAATTTCAGAGGCGGTATCGAATCCTAAACCGAACAGCAAGCCGATGGGGTACATCTGCCAACTATGGTTGATGACCTTGGTTAACTTGCCCCCAAAAAGCCGGTTCATAAAGCCGCGCCGCATTAGCAGTTCTTCAAGGTGCGCGTGGCTATGTTTTCCGGTTTTGGCCTGACCCCAGACTTTGAAAATATCCAGCAGCACCAGAAGATTGATTATTCCGATAATCCACAGGAATGTACCGGATACACCCGCGCCGATGAGGCCGCCCAGGTTTTCCATTTGCGGCAAGTCTTGCTTAATAGCAGCCGCCGCAAGCGTTATAGCTATGGCAAGCGAGACAACAATCGTCGAGTGGCCAAGCGAAAAGAAAAAACCGATGCCCAATGGCTTCTTTTGCTTTTGCAGCATATAGCGCACGGTGTCGTCAATTGCGGAAATATGGTCCGCATCAAAGGCATGGCGTAGCCCGAATACATAGGCGACAAACCCAAGGCCGACCAACGCCGGATAGCGGACCGAGTAATAGAGATACAGACCCCAACCCAGGACATGCAGCAAGATGATAACGCCATATAAACCAGATAGACGTTTCCACTCGCTACGTGTGAAGGAAAGATGGGTTTGACTTGATGTAGAGGTAGCTGTTCCTTTGCGCGACAGTGCTAAATGATCAGTGATCGGCATGTATATCCCCTAAGCGGCAGTAGCAGCCAAACGAAGTAAATTTCTTGTAGTTGTACAGACCGACGGCGCCCGACCTTCTGGCCGATGATTGCTCGCATAGAATTTCCTCTATGTGGAACGCATGTCCGTTATGCGGAATAGTGGCAGGCCGTTCCTACTCAGTCAAGCCACCGCACGACAGCAGTAGGTGGTGGCTTGGAAATTTCTGCTCTGACGCCTTCACGGGATGGCGTCGTGCATCTGGACAAGCACCTGCCATACGGCTGCGAGACGTGATTTTGCTGGAGTTTCGCAGGTGTGGACGCGTGGTTTTCGCTCACCTTGATCAGGACAGGCTAGCGTCAAATCGTTTCTTTATGTGGAACATTGTTTTGATTTAAGGCGATTGGCTTGCTAGGATGCCAAAAATAAAATCCGCCGGAGAATGGAGAACGCTATGACAGAGCAGGTAAAAGCAGCCGTCCGCACAGGTGCCAACAAAACCGAAATCGTCGAATATCCCATGCCCCTCGTACCCGATGACGGTGCCTTGATGAGAGTGGAGGTGGCTGGGATTTGCGGGACTGACGTCAAGCTGTATGGCAAACCTCCATCCGATGAGCCCGTCATAATGGGCCATGAGAACATCGGCTACATTTGCGGTGCGGGCCGTCAGTTCATGGAGCGCAAAGGGGTCAAGGAAGGGGATCTGGTATTCGTCGAGCACTATGTGCCCTGCTTTAAATGTGAGTGGTGTCACGCGGGCGAATACCGTCTTTGCCCGGCCACCGACTGGCGTAGCAATCCTGACGCGATTCGCTATGGCTATACTTCTGCCGCGAGAGCGCCGCATTTATGGGGCGGTTTTGCCCAATATATGTACCTGCCTTGGAATGCGGTCATTCATAAAGTTCCAGAAGGAGTTTCGGCTGAGTTGGCAGGTATTGTGACACCGATGGCCAACGGTATTCAGTGGGCGCTCTTCGATTGCAACGTCGGTTATAACTCCCGCGTGTTGATCCAGGGGCCTGGACAGCAGGGGCTGTCGCAAGTCGTAGCCTGTAAACAGGCGGGTGCTTCGCTGATTATCATCACTGGTACTTCACGTGACAGGGCGCGGTTGGAAATCGCGAAGAAGTTGGGCGCCGATTACACCATCATTGTTGATGAGGAAGATCCACTGGCGCGTATCAGGGATATTACCCATGGCGAAGGCGTAGATGTGTCGTTGGATTGCACTGCGGGAGCGGGCACCATCCCCGTGCTTCTCGGTATTGAAGCGATGAAGCGCAAGGGTGGGACATTACTTATTCAAGGCGAAATGACTGACTTCCCGAATTTCCCCCTGGGTAAAGTGGCAACCAAATACATTACGATCAAATCCGCTCGTGGTCATAACTACCAATCCTGCGAGTTGGCGCTGGAGCAGTTGGCATCCAAGCGTTTTCCGTTGGAGTTGCTGACTACTCATCGATTTGGCCTTGAAGATACTGATCTGGCTATTCAATCGGTTGCGGGTAAAGGTGAAGAAGGTGTGGTGCATGTTTCTCTGATGCCGTGGAAGTAGGCGTCTAGCCGGGAGTTCCTCGATGAAGACTGAGCGTATTGCGGTGACATTACTCACCGGGTTTCTGGGTGCCGGTAAAACTACATTGCTTAACCGTATCTTGACCGGCGACCACGGACGACGATATGCGGTGATCGTTAATGAGTTCGGTGAAATCGGTATTGATGCAAGCTTGATTGTCTCGGCTGACGAAGAGTTGTTCGAAATGAATAACGGTTGCCTTTGCTGCACGGTTCGAGGGGATTTGATCCGTACTCTACATGGCCTACTGGAGCGGCAGTCGAATTTTGACGCAATCATTATCGAGACCACAGGACTTGCCGATCCCGGTCCGGTAGCCCAGACATTTTTCATCGATCCTGTTCTGCAGGCGAAACTTTCGCTCGACAGTATTACCACCGTGGTGGATGCCAAGCATATCTTGCAGACGCTGGAGAGTAGTCCTGAAGCAGAAGAGCAGATTGCGTTTGCCGACCAGATTATTCTGAATAAAGTGGCTTTGGTGTCAGAGGCCGATCTGCCTTGTATTGAAGCAAGATTACGCAGAATCAATCCGTTTAGTCCGATACATCGGGCAAATCGCGCGGATGTTCCCTTGCACGCCATCTTGGGGATAGGCAGTTTCGATCTTGAACGCATCACCGCGCTCGAATCCGATTTCCTCGACCCTCATCATCATGGTCAAGCAAACCATGCGCACGATGAACACTGCGATCATCACCCGCATGACCATAGCCACGACCGGACGATACAAAGTTTGGTGCTGGAGAGTGAGCGGCCAATGGACGCAGAGAAGCTCTCTAATTGGCTAACCACTTATCTGACGGAAAACGGCCAGGATATTTTGCGCGCCAAGGGCATTATCGACGCAGCCGGAGAGAGTCGCAAGCTGGTGTTCCAGGCCGTACATATGATGCTTGAAGGCGACTTTCAGCGCCCTTGGGCGCCTAGCGAAAAGCGCCACAGTCAGTTGGTTTTTATCGGCCGTCACCTTGACCCCGCGCAACTGCGTGCCGGAATGGAGGCGTGCGCCGCCAGCCCAGTCATGGAGCTGCTTGATAAGAACGGTTATGGAGGCATACACGATGAATAACCCTGTAGTGATTCAACATATCGATCGCGCCGTGGACGCCGAGGCCTTTGCCAAATATGGTGTTGCCACGATACATGAAGCGCAGGGGCGCAAAGGGTTACTGGCGCCCTACATGAAGCCGATTTATGCCGGGGCGCATATTGCGGGTACTGCAGTAACGGTTTCAGTACCGCCTTGCGACAACTGGATGATCCATGTCGCTGCGGAACAATGCCAGCCGGGAGATATCCTGGTCGTTGCGCCTACCTCTTATTCCGATGCCGGCTATTTTGGCGATCTGCTAGGCACGTTATTGCAGACGCGTGGTGTCAAGGGACTGATTATCGATGCGGGCTGCCGAGATGTCGCTGACCTGACTCGAATGGGTTTTCCTGTCTGGTCCAAATGCATTTCAGCCCAAGGCGCCGTCAAGGAAACTTTAGGTAGCGTCAATATTCCCGTGGTATGCGGCGGCCAGTTGGTCAACCCCGGCGATATTATTGTGGCAGACGATGATGGTGTGGTGGTGGTTGCCCGATCCGAAGCTGCCGAGATATTGATTAAGTCTCAAGCCCGAGAAGAAAGAGAAGCGGATATTCGTCGCCGTTATGCCGCCGGCGAATTGGGGCTGGACATGAATAATATGCGACCCGCATTGGCGGCAAAAGGCCTGAGGTATCTGGATCGGGCGCCAAAAGCCTGATTATTATTAATAATATAAAGGACCACCGGAATGATCATCGACTGTCATGGGCATTACACCACCGCCCCTCCGCAGTTGCAGGATTATCGCGACGCCCAGCTTGACCACTTTAATGACCCCTCCAGGCCGCTGCCGAACCTGAGAAATGTCTCGGACGATGAAGTGCGTCAAAGTATAGAGAATAATCAACTTCAAGCGCTGCGTGAGCGCGGGGTTGATATGACGATATTCTCTCCGAAGGCTTCGGCCATGGCGCACCATATTGGCGATGAGGCGGTCTCAAAAAAATGGACACGCATTAATAATGACCTGATTCACCGAGTTACCCGGCTCTTTCCTGACAATTTCATTGGTGTATGCCAGCTACCACAATCGGTCAATGTACCAATCAAAAACTCGATAGAAGAGTTGGAGCGCTGTGTGCTGGAGTTAGGCTTCGTTGGCTGTAACCTGAACCCGGACCCTTCTGGTGGGCACTGGCAAGGTCCGCCATTGACGGACAGAGTCTGGTACCCATTTTTTGAAAAGATGGTAGAGCTTGATATTCCGGCGATGATTCATGTTTCCGGCTCTTGTAACGTGAACTTTCATGCGACCGGAGCCCACTATATTAACGCGGACACCACCGCTTTCATGCAGCTTTTGCAAGGTGACCTGTTTCACGACTTTCCTGATTTGCGTCTGATCATTCCGCACGGTGGTGGCGCCGTACCCTATCACTGGGGACGTTATCGCGGACTGGCCGATATGTTGGAGCGACCGCCATTAACCGAACATATTATGCGCAATGTATCTTTTGATACCTGCGTTTATCATCAGGCTGGAATAGATCTGCTGTTTCGGGTCATCGACATAGAGAACATATTGTTCGCTTCGGAAATGTTCGGTGCGGTAAAGGGCATCGATCCCCTGAGCGGGTTTAATTTTGACGATACCAAGCGTTATATCGATGCGTTGGAGCTGTCCGAGATCGATCGCCATAAAGTCTTCGAGGGTAATGCTCGCCGTGTATATCCACGTCTGGATGCTGCGTTGAAGGCCAGGGGAAAGTAATACAAGTCAATAACAAAGAGAATAAGGAGGCAGGCAGATGACTGAGAAGATGACTATCGCGCGATTGCAGCAGATGAAGAGGTCAGGGACGAAAATAGTAGGCGTGGTGACTTGGGACTATCAGATGGCGCAGATTGTCGACCGGGCCGGGGTCGATATTGTCTCGGTAGGCGATACCGTGGGCATCAATCTCTGGGGACAGGCCAATCCGCTGGAGATAACCATGGATCAGATGTTGACTGTTGCCCAGGCTGTACGGCGCGGTACGCGGCGGGCGCTGGTCAGTTGCGACTTCCCTTATGGTCCTCTGCAGGAGGGTGTGGACTCGGCGGTGCGTGCCGCGATCCGGCTGGTAAAAGAAGCTGGCGTTGACATGATAAAGCTGGATGGGGCCGCGGACTTTCCTGAGGCAGTCACCGCTTTGACCCGGGCCGGCATTCCTGTCTGGGCGCAATTTGGCATCACACCGCAGACCGCACTGCGATATGGCATGGAGTATTCGGCCATGTCCAAAGCGGGGGCTCAAGTGTCGGCTGCGATGCTCGACCGACTGGTTGCCGAGGCGAAAATGCTGGAAAAAGCCGGTGCCGTCATGCTTGATTTCACCAATTCCGGTTCGATCGTCGGCCCTGCCGCTGCTGCCGCCGTCGAGATACCGGTCATCGGCGGGTTCGGCGGTGGGCCTTGGCTGGATGGTCGGGTGCGTATGGGGCATGCGGCAATCGGTTATGCCGCCAAGCATCTGGATGAACAGATCGAAACCTACGCCAACGTAGCCCAGATCACCTACGACGCCATTACCGCCTTTAGCGAGGACGTGCGCGCCGCCCGCCAAATCAAGGGCGCGCCGCCTGTTAATAAGTGAGAGCGACATGCCTTCAGTTATCCTTGATGGAATTCAAACCGAATATAACGTGATCGGCAGCGGCCCCGCACTGTTGATGTTTGCCCCCGGTGGCTTTGACGCAACGATGGATAAGTGGTCGACACTGGGCATCTATGCAAAAGTTAAATTGCTGGATCACTTGCCTGACCAATATACCTGCATCCTTTTTGACCGGCGGGAAACGGGCAACTCCGGCGGTCGTGTCGAGCGAATCACCTGGGCTGACTATGCCGCGCAAGGTCAGGGCCTGCTCGACCATCTGGGTTATGAGGCGGCCCATCTGCTGGGTGGGTGCATGGGTTGTTGCCCGGTAGCTGCCTTTGCCACGGCCTATCCCGCAAAAACGCTGAGCATGGTTCAGTACTGGCCCGTGGGTGGGCCTGGCTTTCGTCTCAACGCGCATCGGCGGTTCGCCATTCATCTTGCCTATGTTGAAGAACATGGACTGGAGGGCGTTGTCAGTCTGGCAAAAAGCACAACGCAGGGTTTCGGCAAAGACCCACGCCCCGGTCCGTGGGGGCCGGTGATACGACGTTCCGCTGGGTTCGCCGCGCACTATAGGACCCTGGACGTGGCGAAATACAAGCTGGTTATAGCTGGTCTATCAAGGACCTTATTTGACCGTGACACTGTGCCCGGTGCCGAGCCTGAAGACCTGATGTGCCTGGATATCCCTACGTTAATCATACCGGGACGAGATGCCTCTCACTCGGTGTCGGCGGCACGCTACCTGGAAGAGTGTTCGCTCGGCGCCGAATATTGGGATGTTTTGCCGGAAAGCCAGACAGAGCAAACGGCCCCGGCGCGTATTCTGAAGTTTCTGAACAAGATCGATAGGAAAGCGTGACGGAGCTCGTTTAGCCGTCGGGCGAATAAAAAGACCGTAGCACTTTGTACTTCGTCGGTAACGGAAAGCGCGCACTGTATTTGTCTGCCGCGTTGCCATTTGCCAATTTGTATTGTCGGCAAGATAACAGTTGTTCGATCTTGATGAGCCGGGCACCTTACAGTTGCAAAGTAGATAGCACTTTGATCAGCTTTCCTGGATCACGGTCTAGCCCTGCCTCGACGAAAGAAAAAGATGGAAAGGCTTTTTTGAAAAATAAATTTTCAGATTTATTAGATAACAAGCGACAGCCGCAGAAGCTGAGGAAATCATGAAAACATCACAAAACCCGTTAATCATCAATGCTATTCAGAAAAGGAGGTATTCCCAATGGATATTGTAGAGCGGAACTCCGTTTCATCATTAAGCGAATCTAGACGATGGCGTATTGATCTCAAATGGGTCGTTATCGGCGTCAGCATATTGGTTGTGGCCTATCTGGCACTTATGCCGCTCATTTTTTTGCTATGGCAAAGTTTCTTTACTCCGCAAACCGCGGCCAGCGCGGCGCAGTTTACGCTGCAAAACTATATCAAGGCATACACGAGTTCCGAGACATTTACCCTGTTCGTCAACTCGATCCAATTCGCAACCGGTACATCGATTTTTGCGTTTATCGTCGGCACTGCGCTCGCGTGGATGAATGAACGGACCAACACACCGCTCAAATCCCTGTTCTTTTCGTTGTCGATCATCCCGCTGATTATCCCGGGCATTCTGTTTACAGTGTCCTGGATTCTGCTGGCTAGCCCGAAGATCGGTATTCTCAATCTGATGTTGCAGGATCTGTTTCAAACCAAACACATATTTTTCAACATCTACTCGATGTGGGGAATGATTTGGGTTGATGGCTTGCATTATTCCTCAATGACCTTCCTGATCATGACGGCCGCTTTCCGCTCAATGGACCCTTCACTCGAAGAGTCAGCAATGATGAGTGGCGCCAGCGTTCTCCAGATTGTTTGGCGGATTACCTTGAAGCTCGCATGGCCGGCGATTTTTGCGACACTACTTATCATGTTCGTGCGTTCGATCGAGTCCTTCGAGGTGCCTGCGCTCATTGGACTTCCGGTGGGTATTCAGGTGTTTACGTCATCGATCTACGACGCGATTCACCAATATCCGAGCCAAATTGGCCTGGCATCGTCCTATGCGGTCACGCTGTTGCTGATCACCACTGTGGGTGTCTATTTCCAGTCCCGTCTTTCCAGCCAGGGTAACAAGTACTCGACGGTGACAGGCAAGGGATTTCGGCCACGCACGATGGACCTGGGCAAATGGCGCTATGTGACGGCTGGCCTTTTTATCCTGTACTTTGCACTGATTGTCGTACTACCGTTTCTGGTTCTCCTTTGGTCATCGCTTCAGAAGTATTACAGTGTTCCGTCGATAGCCGCGCTGCATAACCTGACCTTCGATGCTTACAAGTTTATCATCAACTATCCGACGCTGATCGATGCAGTATGGAACAGCCTGATTTTGGCGGTAGGCAGTGCAACGCTGATCATGTTGTTGACCTCGGTGATTTGCTGGATCGTAGTCAAAACCAAACTGCCTGGCCGCTGGATGTTGGATAACCTCGCGTCGCTACCGATGGTATTTCCCGGACTGGTTCTGGGCCTGGCGATCATGGTGTTCTATTTGAACGTGGACATCGGTATCTACGGAACTATGTGGATCATGTTTCTCGCCTATGTGACCCGTTTTTTACCCTATGGGTTGCGTTACAACACTACATCGATGTTGCAGATCCATAAGGAGTTGGAAGAGTCGGCGGCGATGAGTGGCGCCTCCTGGAGTACCACGTTCTGGCGCATTATCTTGCCCTTGTTGAAGCCGGGACTGATGGCGGGCTGGATCTATATCATGATCGTCTCGATCCGCGAACTTTCAACTTCCATTCTTCTGTATAGCCCCGGCACTGAAGTGGTATCCATCCAAATCTGGGAGCTATGGGAAAACGGGCAATATGTCGAGTTATCCGCATTGGGTGTGATGTTTATCATCGTCCTGTTCATGCTGGTGATGTTGGCTCAGTTCGTCGGCAAAAAGTTCGGCGTCAAGGAAACCTGATAAGCAACTCCAATAACAACAAGTAGGAGATGACCATGCTCAACGTAAAAGCGTTATGTACCGAGTATCCAAACGAGAAAGGCGAAATCGTCAAGGCCGCGCAAGATATCAGTTTCGAAGTACCCCAAGGCAAACTGTTTACCTTGCTCGGCCCCAGCGGCTGCGGCAAGACCACCACTCTACGCTCGATTGCCGGCCTCGAACGCCCGAACTCCGGGGAAATCCTGGTCGGTGATGTGGCCGTCTATTCGTCGTCCAAGAAGATTTTCGTCACACCGAACAAACGAAATTTCGGCATGGTATTTCAGTCATATGCCATTTGGCCGCACATGAATGTATTCCAGAACACGGCATTTCCGCTCGAAGTCGGTACTCGCAAATTCACCAAGAGGCAAATCGAGGAAAAGGTCATGCGAGTGTTGACCGCAGTCGGTCTTGATCATGTCGCCGACCGCGAGGCGACCAAAATGTCGGGTGGCCAGCAGCAGCGCCTCGCGCTCGCCCGCGCCCTGGTGATGGAGCCGAAGTTGCTGCTACTCGATGAGCCACTCTCCAATCTGGATGCCAAGTTGCGCGAGCGGATGCGCTTTGAGTTGAAGCGGATGCAGCGTGAACTTGGTCTGACGACAATTTACGTCACGCATGATCAGAGCGAGGCATTGGCGCTGTCGCACGAGATTGCGGTCATGAATGCAGGGCGGATCGTACAGATCGGCTCTCCGCGTGATATTTATGAACGACCCCGCGACAAGTTCGTTGCCGATTTTGTCGGCCTCACCAACTTTCTTGAGGCGACTGTCGAAGTGGCAGATAATCTTAATAGCGGCTACCGAGTGAGCTCGACCGTCGGGCGGTTGAACATTACCTCGCTGGACCCGCTGGAACGCGCAAACAAAGTGTTGATTTCGGTACGCCCGGAAGATGTCGAACTGTTCGAACAGCGACCGGAAGGCCTCAATGTGTTGGAGGGTATTGTCGATTTCAAGGTGTTTCTTGGCGAGTATATGGATTTCCAAGTGAAGGTCGGCAGTCAGCAATTGCTCGCACGCGTGCATCCATCGCTGAAAACCGTGGTGGGCCAGAAGATTTATGTCCGCATGAATCCAGAGAAGTGCCTTACGATTCACGATGCGGTGCTGAAGAGCGCAGCTTAAGTCGCAAATAAAAGCGCCGCCTTCCAAAGGAACGCGGCGCTTTTATTTCGATCGATGCTCCAGCTACTACTGTATCCCCGCTACTGCGCCTGCTCGGTAAAGATCTTGCTGTAAAGTGCTCTCCATTTCTGTTGTTCGTCCAGGATGATTTTCGAGTCAATAAACTTCAATGGAACATCTTTTAGCGGTGTTTCAACCTTTTTACTGGTGGGCACGAACTGGCGTCCCAACAGCAGGGGCTGCGCTTCATTCAGCATGAAATCGAAGAAAAGAACCGCAGCATTAGGATGCGGCGCATGGTTGGCCATGGCAACGCCGTTTGGCCGCGCGAACGCCGGGGGAATCGCATACCATTGAATCGGTGCACCCTTTTGGGCAAGTTGCGCGACTTTATAGTTATAGATAGTCAGTGTCAGTGGCACCTCACCGGAAGCAACCAGATTCGCCAGCAATGTATGGCCCTTGCGCACCGAGACACCATTCTTCGCCACCAGATCGCGGAACAACTGCAGTCCCTTCTCTTCGCCTAATTCAGTCACCACTGCCGCGAACCAATCCATATCTTCTGCTTCAATCCCCAGCTTGCCTTTCCATTTCGGGTCCAGCAGCTCTTGATAGGTTTTCGGCAGGTCGGCTTGCTTGACCTGATCGGTGTTGTATCCCTGGGTGAAGATATTGAGTCGATCACTGACCCATTCTCGGTGTGGCATGATTGCCTGGGGAATCAGATCGGCCAGGTACGGCGACTGGACGACTTGCAGCAGTTTTTCCCTGTGTAGCGACTCGAGTTCGGGGCCATTGGTTTCTATGACGTCGACATCAAAACGATTACCCTGTGCTTCGACCACGGTTCGCTGCAATACTTTTTCCGATCCGGCACGCCACAATCGCACCTTGATGCCGTATTTTTTTTCAAACGCCTTGGTGACTACCATCATGTCGTCTATAGGGACAGACGTATACAGGGTCAGCGAACCTTCCTTCTTTGCCCCCTCAATTAAGCGATCTTGGCGATCAGTCCCGGCGTAACTGGCGATACTATTGACATCCTGGGCCTGAACTAAAGGCGTACTCAATGCCAGTAGCAGGCCGGAGGCGGCGCCCAGTATCGATCTAGATAGCAGTGGCTTGTTTCTTATTTTATTCATCATGTTATTTACCCTTATCAATGAGTTTTTTGGATTTTTTGTGCACACTCATGCTTTGCACTCCATTAATGGAATGCGGAAAATCCTTCCTTGTCCTTGGGTAGGTATGTCTCAAGCAGGACAAAAAAGTCTTAATGGCGTATCCGTTTCGTTGCCTAGGGGTGGCTTTTTGCAGGCGTGTCCGCCTTGGTTGCCTATTGGGTCGGAGAGGTTGAACTGCTCAGAGAATGGTTATCAATGTTACTGGGCAATTATATCGCCTGAGTATGTGCTCTTTTGGATATTAGCGTATCGTTGAAAATCAGGGACTTGATAGTGACGGGCATGGTGTTAGAGGGATGTCTGACCTTGCCTATATCAATATAATCAAAGTCTGACAGGCTGACACCGTCGATGACTAATAATGGGTTGTCTATATGAAGGTCTTCTCGAAGAGTAGCCCCGAGGTTAAGCGCTATATCGTCATCCAGAACCACGAACAAGGCTTTACCCCGGGCGAGCCGTTCGCTGGCCCCGCGTTGAATGCCTTCTGCCAATGCCTTTATCCGGGAATACTCAGGAGTACCTTGCCAATGAAATGCCAGAACCAATTCGCCGCTGTCCATGCTCACTTCAAAAGCCGTTAAGTGCTGGCGAATACTGCTGGCAAGTTCTTCGGCCTCGAATTCGTCAGTGAAGATAAATTCAGGTCGTAGAACCTGGATGTTACGTTGCGGCAGCAATTGTGCATGATCGGTGACATAGCACGTGTTACCACTCAATTGGGTAGTATATTCCGAGGCCCCCAATGCTGTTGAGCGAATACCTTGGCTATCGCGCAGCAACGTCCAGGGCAGGAGGCCGCTATCGATTCGCTGACGTAACGTTTTACCGAGCCGCCCGCCCAGATCGCCAAAGTCGCGCTCCTCGCGTTGATAAACGAATTCAGCCACGCCGCCGGAAAACATCATGCTCGTCGCCCGCCGAAGGAGGTGGCCAGGAATCGGCTCAGTCAAATAGAAGGCAGCCGCTTCAGCCGAAATGGGCGATTGAGTCAGCGCAGCAATCAATGTATCAGCCATAGTGTCGGCGACCTTATCCAATTCTGTCGATTGGACTTGGTCGCCCGCATGCCAGGAATATCCGGCCCGCAGAGCGTGGGTTTGTCCTGCCGGATCGAGGCGGGTCAGCTTCAGATCGTTATCTGTCGCCAGCAGGCGGCCGCCGACATGGATAGCGGCAGTCGACAATAACTTCCCTCCCTCCAGCACACTGAGCTTGGTGGTACCGCCGCCGATATCGATATTAAGAATGCACTCCTTGCGGTCGAATGAAGCACGAGCAGCGCCTGATCCAAATGCAGCAAGCCGAGCTTCCATATGGTGGCCGGCGGTCGCGCAAACCAGATCACCACATTTCTCGGAAAGAATCCGTGCTATGCGCGCGGCATTCTCACGACGCAAGGCCTCTCCGGTAAGAATGACGACGCCAGTATCGATATCGGAGGGCAGGACTTTGGCGATGCGGTACGCCTCGTCGACAATCTGTCCCAGCGCCCGGCCATCGATCAACGTCTCACTCTCGTAAGGGGTGAGGCTCACTGGGGATTCGTAAAGGGTTTCGCGCGAAACAATGATGTATCGGCTCGACAGTTCGACGGCCTGTCGCTGAAGTTGAACGCGGGAGAACAAGATCTGAGTACCCGCTGAGCCGATGTCGATCCCGACGCTCCATAACGTTACGTTGTCTCTCTGCCACAGGGGGTTGTCTTCTGCTGGCCCCGCTTCGTCCTGCGGAAAGTGTTCATGGTCGTGGTCATGATGATGGGCATGGGCATGGGCATGGGCATGCTCGTGAGTGTGCCCATGCTCCCGGGCGTGAGCGCCGTGGTGGCGGTGATGAGGATCAGTATCCGGCTGGTCTGGATGCTCGGAATCTGCATGGTCGCCATTGGCCCCGTGGTGGTTGTGCATCAATAAAACTCCCGCTCGCTGAGTCCTTCGTTTGTCTGGCCGTTGCCGGTTTTATCATCCAGAATAGAGGAACGACGTTCTTTTATGTGAAAAAGATTCTTCCCTTTTCTTAATCGCATTGTCAAGTCAGGGTGGCCGGAGGTGTGCTGCGACGTCTGGATTTGCGTAGGGTCTCTGAGCTTGACGGGGGGGAGAATGTCGTGGGATATTCCGTATGGAGGACCGGCGTTCCATTTTATTAGAGGCCAACAGACCCGTCATAACGGTCTACTCCATAGGTCTCTTCAGCGACTCATCACAACACAACAAGACACGAGGCCGAACTATGGCGAGGAAAGATGCACTTGTTTCTAACGAAACAGCCAACAAATTCGCAGCGGAAAAGGAGACTCCCTATACCCGTTGGGTTGCAAATGAAGGGCTGGACATCATCGATGGCATTTATGTCGAAGATCTGAATACCGTAGAGTTGAAGCCATGGGCAAGTCGGGGAGGGCGAGGCGTTTTCATCAACCACGACGCATCAAGAACGACGAACGATTGCTATGTCTGTGAAATCGATCCGGGCCAAAAGCTCGTTGCTCAGCGGCAACTTTATGAAGAGCTGATCATGATTCTGGACGGTCGTGGCTCTACGACGGTGTGGAATGACGCGGGGCAAAAGGTCACCTTCGAGTGGGAGGCCGGTGCTTTATTCGCGATTCCGCTTAATGCCTGCTACCAGCATTTCAATGGCTCGGGGCAGAAAAGAGCACGATTTGTATCGGTCACGAATATGCCGCCAATCCTGAATCTCTATGAGGATCCCGATTTTATTTTCCATACGAATCGCGATTTTCTTAGCCGCTTCTCGGGAGAGTCAGACTACTTTGCGCCGAAAAGCGAGCTAAATGGTTTGAAATTGGAAACCAATTTTGTCGCCGATGCGGTCAATCTACCGTTAGTCGAAGCCAAGGAGCGTGGTGCCGGAGGCGGGCATATCCGTTTCAATCTGGCAAAGAGTTCCATGAATGCGCATATCTCGCAGTTTCCGGTGGGTACTTATAAAAAGGCGCACGCTCACGGCCCTGGTGCTCATGTGATTATTCTTGCTGGCGAAGGTTATTCGTTAATGTGGCCTGAGGGTGAAGAGCCCAAGCGCTACGACTGGAAGCCAGGCACTATGATCGTTCCGCCAAATATGTGGTTTCACCAGCACTTTAATACGGGCGACACGCCTGCGCGTTATCTGGCCTTCAAATATGAGGGCGTGGCTTTCAGGAACGCTCAAGGTGTTCCAAAGGCATGGATCAGCCGGCGCGTTGGCGGACATCAGATCGATTATGCCGATGAGAGCCAGACTGTACGGACATTGTTTGCGGACGCTTTAGCCCAGAGAGGACTAAAGCCGCAGATGAATGCTGCTTATGAGGGCGAGAAAGAGCATTTGCCACCGCTCTAAGGTTGATTCTTTTATCCGCAGACTCAGCGACTGATGGACTCCAGGCCTGCGTTAAACGTTCGGTCTGGGGCGCAGTCACCTGTTGGTTATCTTTCCCGCGAGGCGACTCATGCGAGAAATCGACCCAGTCTTAAAAGAAAGTGCGGCGCTGCCTACTTCCAGTTTCCGCGAACGTTATAGTGTCATGCTTTCCCTGCTATTGCCTGCGCTCTTATTAGGCTTGGGCCGTGGATTTACCATTCCGGTATTACCCCTCATCGCTCGCGATGAGTTCCATGTCGGCGCCGCCGGCGCCGCGCTGACATTTATTGCCATCATGTTGGGGTCTGCCGGCTCTACAGTTCCTTGCGGCTATCTGGTCGACAAAATCGGGCGCCGTAAGGTGCTCATCGCCGGGCCTCTTCTCACGGCAGTTTCTTCACTGCTTGTGCTTGTGGCCGGCAGCTATACGCAGTTGTTGGTCTACCTATTCATTAATGGCGTCGGTTTGCAGATGTGGCAGATGGGACGGCTCGCCGCCATTGCCGACACGAATAACAAGGGGCGGACCGGGCGCATGATGACCGGGATGGCTGGCGTCCAGCGAACCGGCACGATGTTGGGACCATTTCTCGGCGGCATCGTCGGGAGCTTTTTCGGCTTACGAATGCCGTTCGTTTTTTGCGGCATCCTGGCCTTGCTCGCCGCCATTCCGATGTTTATGTTCGTCAAGGAAAGCGCTCCGGGAATTCTGGCAAAGCGTCGGGGGGAGCCGCCACAGGAAGCGGTCGACAACTCCTGGGGCAATCTGCTGACACCTTCCATCATCGTTCTATTTATCGCCCAGTTCACCGCCAACCTTTCCCGTGGTGGCGCCGTCGGCAATACCGGCCCGCCCTTTATCTTTGCTGCCTATGCGTATGGGCTGGACGCTATCCAGTTAGGCACGATCAGCCTGGTCACGGGGGCTGTGGGCATTCCAGTGACCTTTCTCTCCGGCTACATCATGGACCGCTTCGGTCGTAAGCAAACGGTGGTCCCGGCCAGCGCTGTACTGGGAGTAGGACTGGGGTTGCTGGCGGCGACTGCGGCCTTCCATCTTTCGGTCGCCATATTTATTGCGGCGTTCGTACTGATCAACCTTGCCGTTTCCTTTATGGCGGGTTCCCTGCAGACCATTGGCGCGGACATTGCGCCTGTCGGCGCGCGCGGCAAATTCTTCGGTATCGGACGACTGCTAGGGGAGTGCGGTTCCCTAGCGAATCCTGTGGTATTCGCGGCGGCGGTTTCTACCGTAGCGCTACCGAACGGTTATGCATTGGGTTTCAGCATTATGGGGTTCGGCGGTCTGTTCACTGCCGTTCTGATTGGACGGTTGTTGAAGGAAACCCTTGTACGGCGCTGAACAGATCGAACAACCATCTTATTTCGCGTTGCCAAAATCTGAATAGAGCACATCGAAATAATCGCTTCGTCCGACTTGACGAGGGTAAAGGATCGTGAAATATTCCACATGAAGGAACGCTGTTCCTTTAAATGAAACCCCATGGACGCCAAGCGAGGCCTGTGGTTTTCCGTCAGTTCTCTGACCGATCAATAGCTGAGCTTCATTCGAGAAAACATACCAGCGCCCTTACCAGAGGTTATAGGGCGTAGTTGTACGGTGGGGTCGAAACGTTTCAGGGTAAATTTATAACAATAAGGAAAGACCCATGAAGAACCATATGCGACAGATGCCTGTTATCCAGGCAGTGGCTTTTACTGTATTTGTTGGCGTTTCAACTAGCACTTTAGCGGGCGTTGTGCGAACAGCCGGTGACCAGGACATTATTCTGGATACCAGTAAAGGCGGGTTAAGTCTTGAGTCTGAAGACGGCACCTTCTCTTTCGCGTTCCATGGGGCCATGCAAATCGACTACGATCGATTTAATGGCGTCTATACCAATAATGGCAATGCCGGCGACGAAGCTGAGTTTCGCCGTCTCAGGCCAAAAATGTCCGGTAACTATCGCGACTGGGCATTTGAAATCACCCCTGAATTGGCACCGTCCGGTAATACTATTCACTCTGCAACAATCACTTATGAAGGCTTTAAGCCGATTAACTTGACCGTCGGAATGGCATCTCCCGATTTTGGTTTGGAGAAGGCCACCAGCTCCAACTGGGTGACCGCAACCGAGCGTAATATCGGTTATGATCTGGCCTCATGGATCAACAGTTCCTCGGATGACTTGGGAGCCCATATCGACGGTACGTTTGGAGATATGTTCTTTGGTTCCGCCAGCGTCACCAATCGTGATACTAAAAATGATGACAGGGACGGGGATGCTTCCCGTCAGTTCAATGGGCGCGTTGTGTTCGCACCTTTCCACAAAGGCGGTAATGTACTGCATTTTGCTCTTGATTATGCTTATCGCGACCTTAATAAGGTTGATCTCAGTAACACCAATTACGATATAGATAATGGTCTCGGTGTGCATGGCGATGCGGGTGATAACGATCATGATCCGGTACTGAGCCAACTGAGTGGTATTTCCGGTAGCCCCTATAAAGGCCAGTCAATCTGGGGCGCTGAGGCTGCCTGGGCCTTTGGAGCACTTTCCTTGCAAGGCGAATATCTACATTCCACCTTGAACTCCGATGACGGTGGTTATGCAGATGTTAAATCCAAGGGCTATTATGGTCAGGTGGCTTATACACTGACGGGTGAACCTCGTGATTACAAGCTTAATGCGGGGGCCTTTGGTGCTGTCAGACCTGAAAACGCCAAGTTCGGCGCTTGGGAGATCTTCTATCGCTATGCTGGAGTCAGCTCTGATAATACCGATCTTCTGGAGGATGGCGCCGGAAGTGTCATAGGCCTGAATACCAACGGCAGTAACTCGGCGAAGGTACATACCTTTGGCGTCAATTGGTATGCCAATAATAATGTCAAAATATCGGTAGATTATAATTACGCCAAAGTTAATGACAAAGCACTTGAAAACGCTGTCGGCGATGATGATGGCAATGCTGTCATGACCCGTTTCCAATTCGTATTTTGACCGCCTGACTCCAAGGTTAGCACCTTGGCGTTTGAAGGAGATGAAATATGTCCAAGCTCAATCTTTCGCTCGCATGTTGGGACTATGACCGGACTCGCGCCTTGATGGACGGTACTGTCCGGCCAGGTGGCATCGAACTTAATTATCTGAACATGCCGGTCGAAGAGACCTTCTTTAGAATGTTACGTCACCATGAGTTCGATGTGGCGGAGATGTCATTGTCCTCCTACACGATGTCGCTGTTTTCTGAAACACGGCCTTTTGTTGCCATTCCTGTTTTTCCGTCGCGTTATTTCAGACATTCTTCCATCTATATCAACGCTAGGTCCGGTATCAAGACCCCCAAGGATTTGATAGGGAAGCGAATAGGTACTCCGGAGTACCAGATGACGGCGCCGTTGTGGATTCGCGGTATGCTAGCCGACGAGTATCAGGTGCCGATCGACAGCGCACTTTATCTTATCGGAGGAGAAGAGACGCCAAATCGACCGGAGAAACTGAGACTGGACCTTCCGGAGAGTATCAGGACAGAGCGCATCAGGCCTGATCAGACCTTGGCAAAGATGCTTCTGGAGGGAGAAATCGATGCTCTTTACACCGCCCGTGCGCCTTCTTCGTTTTATGATGGCAGTGGACGAGTTCTCAGGCTGTTCGAAGATTACTCCAAGGTTGAACTTGATTATTATCGTAAAACTAGAATCTTCCCGATAATGCATTGTGTTGTCATTCGACGCGAGGTATACGAACAGAATCGCTGGGTAGCTCAATCGCTGTTTAAGGCATTCAAGGAAGCCAAGGAAAAAACCTATCAGGATATGCACGAAACAGCCGCACATAAAATGACGCTGCCCTGGCTTTCAGTGCACGTTGAACAAGCCCGGCGTGAATTAGGCAATGATTTCTGGTCTTATGGACTCAGCGAAAACAGGGATACGATCGCTACTTTCCTGCGATATCACCATGAGCAGGGTCTGTCTAAATGCCTATTATCCCCGGAAGATCTCTTCGTTCCGGAAACGTTCGAGTCATTTGTAATCTAGCCGCCTATAGACGAGGCTGGACACTGACGACCAGCCTCTGGGAATAATGGCGTGGGAGAAAACGGGTATGGATTCATGTATTCTAAAAACCGTTACGCGAACACAAGGTAATAATGCCGCACTCAAGGATGGTCGTGTTACCCCAGAAGGTTTCATATTCGAGTTTGAAGAGGTGCCCGTGTTGCCTCAAGCGTTCCGGCGCATGGTACGAGGGCTGGAGTACGATGTCAGTGAGATGGCGCTGACTACCTATCTTTGTGCTCGTGAGCAGGGTGTCCGCTTTACTGCGCTGCCGATTTTTCTGGTTCGCGGCTTTCATCATGGTGCCATCCTGTACAACATCAACTCAGGGATCAATGACCCTAAGGACCTTGAAGGCAAGCGAGTAGGAATCAACCGTGGTTATACGGTGACGACGGGAGTCTGGGCCAGATCTATCCTGCAGGACCAATACGGAGTGGATCTCGACCGGATCACCTGGGTGCTTTCCGGTGACGAGCACGTCGAAGGCTGGCAACCGCCTCGAAATGTCATTCATCTGGAACCGGGGCAGAATATGGAGGACATGCTGGCCAGCGGCGCTGTTTCGGCGGCAATCGGTGTACAGACAGACCATGTCAATGTGGCCCCGCTTATTGCCAATGCCACGGAAGCAGGGCTGGAGGCGTTGCGCAAATCGAATCATTATCCAATCAATCACTTGATTGTGGTCCGAGATGATGTGCTGGAGGCTCATCCTGATGTCGCCGTTTCGGTATTCGACGCTTTTGCTCGGGCCAAACAACAGTATCTCGAGCAGTTGAAAGCCGGGCAGATTGAAAAAATGACCACTGTGGACCGACTTCATGCAAGCGCGATGGCGATCATCGGCGACCCGCTGCCTTATGGTGTCGAGCCGAATAGGGCAGTACTTGAAGAGTTGATCGCGCACGCTACTCGTCAGCAAATTCTACGTAAAACGATAAAGCTGGAGGACGTCTTTGCTCGATCGACCCTTGGCCTGACGGCTTAACTCTATAGCTGCCGCTTTTAAATGTACCTCGTGGGCTAACTAAGGATATTATTGGTTGGCCCACGTTTATGTGTATAGGTTAATTTAGCTGTCGGGCTCTAACAGAAAGTCAGGCTTATTGAAAGAAAGCGTCGGCGTATGGACGCCAGCTCAATAATCTAATATGTTTCGAGCAGGGTGCCGGACTTAGTAAAATTCGTCGAAGTGGATTTGCTCTGGAGGAACGTTTAATTCAAATAGTAATTTTTGCATGGCTTGTGACATTAAGGGCGGCCCAGCAAAGTATATTTCGCGCTGCTTAATTCCAAGCCCGAAAATATTATGCGCAACATCGTGAGCAAAGCCGATATGTCCATCCCAGTTGGCATCATCAAGGCCTGGGCTGGAAATAGCCTGATGAAAGTGCAACCGTTGTCCAAAGCCTGGCAGCTCCGCCAGCATTTCCTGGCCACAAAGATCGCGTGTCGCTCGCCCACCAAATACAAAATCGATCTGACGGTCACGAAGCTTTTCGCTGATGGCTGCCGTGCGGGTAATTGAAATCATGGGTGAGAGTCCTGAACCGCCCGCTATGCAAAGAATGTCACGGGGGGCATCCTCTCGCAAATAAGCGGTGCCATATGGGCCATCGATTTCAACTGTTTCGCCGATCTTGATTTTGTCGAAGAGGGTGGTGGTGGCGACGCCGTTGGGAACGCGTTTAATCTGAAATCTCCATTCACCTCCCTCTTGAGGAGTGTTGCACATAGAGTAAGCTCGGATACCCGCGACACCCGGCAGGCTGATGAGAGCATATTGTCCCGGCAGGAATTGCTTGGCAGACCGCAGGGAAAATACGAATTCGGTGATATCGTGGATAATTTCAAATTTACCAATCAAGGTCGCCGATGTTTTTACCGGCCTGATTGCGCCAGCATAAGCCTTATCCAACCTGACTTTGATGCGACAGTCACTTTTGGGCTGGGCCTGGCATCCAAGATATCTGTTGCGCTTAAGGTCGCGCTCTGACCACGCGGGAGAGTCCTTTCGCGCATGCTCTACTTCTCCCTCCAAAAGCTCGAATCGGCAGTTGCCACAAGACCCGACATTGCAGGCGTAGGGAAAACCCATACCTGCACGCAATGCGGCCCGCAAAATGCTGTCATCGGGTTGGCAAGCGAATGAGTCTTTGTTCTGCCCTTCGATTATTATTGTTGGCATCGTTATATTTTCTCCAGGTTAGGTATATAAACTGGCCTGCTCCGAGATGTAACCCAGGCGCAGCGAGATTTCCGCGGCTGTTTCAAGCACTCTACGGGAGAGCATGTTCATCGTCTTCGCATCGGTCCGCTGATGTGGCACGGTTACACCAATCGACGCTGTGACACTGCCCATCGCGTCACGGACAGGTGCTGCAACGCAGACTGCTCCGATCTTGCTGTTTGTTTTCTCGGCGGCAAACCCTTTCGTGCGAATTAGCTGAATCTCATCCTTAATGGCTTTCTTTTCTGCAGCCGAGAGTGGTTTTTGTGAGTTCTTGATGAATTCATTGATTGTCTCATCGCTTTGGAAAGCTGTTATAGCCATTCCCAATGCGCCATCTATGGCGGGTACGGAAACACCAAGGCGCGAGCGTAACCGAACGGCTTGCGGGCTTTCGAAATCATAGAGGTACGTAATGTCTCGTCCATTGAGTATGGCGAGCTCGACATTTTCACGTACTTCATCTCTCAGTTCCGTCAGTAACTCCTTTGATACGCCAGTAACTGTCAGCCGTTGCCGAACCAGTGCCCCCAAAGAAAACAAACCAAGCCCCAGTCTGTAGCGTTCAGTAGCAGGATCTTGTTCAAGAAGATTCTCAGCCAAAAGCGTTGAGGCCAAACGATGAACTGTACTCTTCGAGACTCCTAGACTGCGGGAAAGTCTGCTGATGCCCATCTCTGAATTCTCTTCGGAAAATTGTTTTAGAAGGCGAATAGCCGCGGTAACGGAAGACAAGCGCGTGCCTTCTTTTTCACCTTCAACCTCTTTTTCGCCTTCGCTTTTCCCAGTGGTTGGTTTGATGTTGTGTAGTGGGTTCATGAGTGATTACCGTAAAAAATGTTCCACAGGGACATCCTGTAAAACTATGGAAACAAACGATAATCATAAACCAAGCACGCATGAACCGTCCAAAATATCGAAACACTGACCTGAGGGTATCTAGAGTTCAATCAGCACAACGTCGCCCTGGACGACCACCTGATAAGTCTTGAGTGGCACCATGCAGGGAGGGGCGAGCACTTCGCCCGTGCGCACGTCAAACTTACCGTTATGGAAGTCACACTCAATCACACACTCATCCAAATATCCTTCTGAAAGAGAGCCCGGTCCGTGCGTACAGCGGTCATCGGTGACGTAGAACTCTCCGTCAATATTGAACACTGCCAGCTCTAGATCGCCGGCTTCGACGTAAAGCGCGTTCCCTGGCTCGACCTCATCGGTGCGACAGATCCGGACGCGTTTTGTAGGGGTTTCGCTCATCGGCTGCTCCTTTGGTTGACGGCGCTATTCTTGCCATGTAAATTTTAAAAAATCAAGAACGGCGTTCCGCATGACAAAACAAAACCAATCGCCCGACTGCATCGCCGTAATGCCAAGTCAGCAAGACAAGAGAGGCCGATGGACTGATGGAGAGGCTCATCAATCGTCGGTATAGAAAAAGCGCTCACTCGGAGACCGAAGACATGCTGCGTAAGGAAGTAAACGACCTGCTGGCCCAAACCGACCCTGGCAAACCAATGGGAGATATGTTTCGTCGGTACTGGATTCCGGCGTTGCTGGCAAACGAGTTGCCTGAGGATGACTGCCCGCCCGTGCGGGTCAAGCTTCTCTCCGAACGGCTAATCGCGTTTCGCGATACGCAAGGCAAGTATGGTCTGATGGATGAGTTTTGCGCTCATCGCGGCGTTTCGCTGTGGTTCGGTCGCAACGAGGAGGGTGGCCTTCGCTGTCCTTATCACGGCTGGAAATATGACACCACCGGCCAGTGTGTAGACGTACCTTCCGAGCCCGAATCGAGCGGATTTTGCCAAAAGATCAAGTTGCAAAGTTATCCCATGGTGAAGGTCGGTGACATTCTTTGGACCTATATGGGTCCCAAGGAGCATCAGCCGCCTCTTCCTCAATTCGAGTTCGCCAACGTACCTGCCGACCAGACCTTTACCTCCAAGCGGCTCCAAGAGTCGAATTGGCTGCAGGCCATGGAGGGCGGTATCGACTCAAGTCATGTCTCGTTCCTTCACAGTGGAAATCTGAATACAGACCCCCTCTTCAAGGGCGCCCGCGGAAACCAGTACAACCTGAGCGACAGAATGCCCTTCTTCGAAGTGGTCAAACATGACGGAGGGCTCTATATCGGCGCCCGCCGAAATGCTGAGGAGGGAAAATACTATTGGCGCATCACCCCATGGGTGATGCCTTGCTTCACGATGGTTCCACCACGTGGTGATCATCCGCTACATGGCCACTTCTGGATCCCGATTGACAATGAAAACTGCTGGGCCTGGAGTTTTGATTATCACCCCAACAGGGCATTGACCCCGGAGGAACGTGGAGCGATGGAAGCCGGCAAGGGTATTCATTGTGAATATGAGGAAGGCACCTTCCGGCCTAAGGCCAATAAAGATAATGACTACCTGATTGATCGTCTGGCCCAAAAGGAGGGTAGAACTTATAGCGGTGTGGAAGGGATTGCTATTCAGGACTCTTCATTGCAGGAAAGTATGGGACCGCTTGTCGACCGCACCAAAGAGAATCTGGTTTCGACGGATAACGGCATCATCATGGCGCGGCAAATGCTCCGCAAGGCGGTCACCGCCCTGACGGAAAAAGGTGTTCAGCCGCCTGGAGTGGATCCGGTCCATCATCGGGTTCGCTCTGTGGCCGTCGTATTGCCTCCGGATGAGGCGTTTGACGAGGCCTGCAAAGAGTATTTGCAAGCCAGGGCAGGGGTTGCGCATACCTCGGTCTAGTGGCCTGTACGGTGAGTTCGTTAGCTCAAGTTCGGATGCCATAAGTCCATGGCCAAGGCGCTGTGACGAGTCATAGCCGGGCTATGGCGCGCAACAGCAACGCAGGCCAGGAATTTAGGGCGCCGAAATTGACTCATAGAACTGACCACACAGGCCACTAGCCGCTGTCAGTCATGCCGCTCCCGGTCTTTAACGAATCAAGAGACGAGGTGACTATGGTTAGCCTTTCTTCCAAGGCGACAACAACGGTCGAAAGCCAGTTTCGGATCAACCGCCCCAACTCCAGACCGCGCTCTTGTTTGGTTATTGCATTGGATGAACCCAGCGAGTTGTCTCTGGCGATACTTTCCAGGCGGCAATGGAATGGAGCTCGATTCCGAAGTGTCCGCCAATTTGAAGTGGAAGAGGGTGGGTTGGTAGAAAGCGACTTGCTGCTGATGTCTCCCGAGGGCGATAGCAGCCATCTTCCCGATGAGCTTGATGATGTTGATGTTGTAGTCATGGTTGCTCAAAGTGGGGCTTTTGCCGAAGTGGCTAAAGTTATTGGGCATGGATGCTTCAAGAGAAACCTGATGACTGCGGGAGTCGTGCTTGAAACAGTGGCAGACCCAGCAGTCATCAGGCGGACAGTGAATCAAATTCGTCCTTTTGTGCTCTCCCTGGTCATTGGCCTCGACGAAACGTCCCTGGCTGAAACTTTAGGCGCTATACGAGCTTGAGCGCATTCATTGCGTAATAGGTCTTATCGGCCAGCCAGGATGGCTTTATTCCAGTCAAACAGGATTTATCATGAGCGATCTCGTCTATACCGAACCTGAACTGCGCCGTCAGCTAGCCAATGGAATAAGGATACTTGAGCGATTGGGTATCATCGACTTCAACGGCCATTTCAGTGCCCGTCTAAGTGATGGTCGTATTCTGATTAATAGCGGCGACTCGGTGCGTAGCGCGATTTCTGAAAGCGATTTCACTATTGTGGGTCCTAATGGCGAATTCCTCGCAGGTCAGGCGCGTCCGCCGGCAGAACTGCCTCTACATGTCTCGATCTACCAGGCTCGACCGGATGTCCAGGTGATCGCTCACGGTCACCCAAAATGGTCGACCCTTCTGACCAGTGCGGGTCACCCATATCGTGTGGTGCTAGCGCAAGGCGCGCTTGTTGGCGATGTGCCAATATTCCCGTCTCCTGTATCGGTGAACAAGCCTGCCGTTGGCGATGCGGTGGCAAGGGCGCTGGGGAACGCTGAAGCGGTATTGCTCAAGGCACACGGCTCCGTCCTGGTGGCGAAAGATGTACTGGAGGCCACGGTTATGGCTATCTATATGGAGCTCAATGCCGAACGACAGGTTCTGGCGATGCCGTTGGGAGGTGGCTATATCTTTTCAGCGCAAGAAGCGGACGCCTGTAGAGCGGGGCTTGCTAAGCGAGGGTTGTACGAAAAATGCTGGAATTATCATATGGAGAAATTTGCGCTCACCGGCGTTGATTGATCACCAACTATAAGGAACTTGAGATGTGTGGAGAGTTTGACGACGAAGATTTAATCGATGAGTATTTGTTCGCACGCTTGCTCCAACTGGCGAGCCAGCACGGCGTCAAACTTGGCGAAGCCGGTACCCATACTCCTCAGCGGCTATCGGGGCGGGCAGCAAGGAATAGCTACATGACCCAGTTATTCCAGGCCGGTTTGACCCGAGCGATCAATGATGCGAATAGTTTGCCGGAAGGCGAGCGGATGGATGTGATTGCTGGGCAGGCAATTGTTTTTGCACGTCTGGCTGGTTTTCTCGCGGGACAACTTCCTCCAGGCGCAGACACGTTAAGGCCCACGATCGAGGCCCTGATGGAGGGGTACAGTGAGCCGGTCGAGCGCGCAAACAAGCATGATCACCATCATCATGGCGATCACCAACATTAGTCCAAATAGGTAACCCGGTCGGCCTCTCGGGAAACCTACAGCGTAGGCGCGCGCGATGTGCGTCTCATACCCGGTCGATGTCCCAGGTTCTGTACGAAATGTATCGGCGCTCGCCCGTGCGGCGTTGAAGCCGGCTCGCCTGGCCTTTTCGTACAGACCCTAACAACAATCACACCCGTCCTCACTGTCGTCCTGTAGAGAAGGAAGCAACCAGCTAAGGGGGAGATCCTCTTTTAAAACCTCTTCTAGCGGTTTGAACAGCTTGATTCGGTAGCGAGTATTATCATCGTTCCAAAACGCGATGATGGTCTCGACGGGAGGGCACCCCGGAACCTGGCAACTGATCTCCGCCACGGCGATCACCGCCTGGTTTGACAGACTGAACGTGTTGCGTACCCATTCTTTTATCTGATTGATAGCGTCTTGATGACCTGGCGATTTCTTAAAGGTCTGGAACATTGGAAACTCCGAACACGTCAGTGCCATGACCGGCAAGGTGCCTTGGGTGGGTCATGTGCTTCCAGAAAGGACTGGACTCATCGTAGTCATACCGCCGAAACCTGCCCTGAGCGATATAGCCCAGGGCAGGAGATGGAGATATCTGCCGCCTGCCCCTGTCCTGATCCGGCTAACCGATGAGCCATTCTAGAATGAGTCCAGGGAAAAGCGGGATTTCGAAAAGCTTTTCAAATAAACCAAATAGTAAGAGCCAGATTCCAATAGCACTCACGATTGCTACCTTGACTTTCTCTTTCTTATAAAGATAGAGAAAGCCGAAAATCAGGACAGGTGCTGCATAAACGAATCCGAAAAAAAGAATGCCGATAAAGAAAGTGAAAATCCACAGAAACATCTCCGCTTCCTTTTTTTGCATGTCTTTTTTGGCATTGTTGTCTGTCGGCGCAACCACCTTATGGAGCTCGAGGTACAACTGCGCCAGACCGAGAATCGAACCTGGCACGCCGACCATCAATGGTAGCAAGCGAGCTTGGGGCGGGAAGCTGAAAGCAATGGCAGTAGTTGCCAGAAAGAACCCTGCCATAGCCAACGCTGTCAACACTTGCCCATTATATGTCCGTCTGAGGCGCATAAATTTTTTCCTTTTCCTTACGTTTTTGTTTCACTGCACGCCATATGTAATAACAAATACTAAAAGCAATGAGCGCCACCAGCAATATAGGGCCTGGATGCAACAGGAAGCTGGGGCCCCAAAGTGACATTGATTTGTGAAAGGAGTCTTCGGTAATGGGGCCGAGAATGAGACCAATCACGAATGGGGGACGTGACCATTTGTATTTTTTAAGGAAGTAGCCAAATACGCCTAACACTAGCAGTAATGCCAGGTTCTCCCATGCCCGGTGGCTTAGATACGAACCCAAAAAGGTCAACACTAGAATAAACGGAATTAACAGTGCGCCTCTGATATAACTTAAATAGCCAAACGAAGGGGCCAGAAACAGGAAGATGACACACGCCAGGACATTGGCAAATATCATTGCCCAGAAAAGTGTCCAGACCAACCCCATCCCATTGAGTGCCAGCGCAGGCCCTGGTTGAATGCCCAGCATGACCAGGGCGCCGAGCATGATGGCCATGCCAGACGAGCCAGGAATAGCAAAGAACAACGTGGGAATCAACGAGCCCCCTTCCTTCGAGTGATTAGCCGCCTCAGGCGCGATAACACCTTCCACGGCTCCTTTGCCGAATCGCTCCGGGGTTTTTGAGGAGTGAACGGCGTGCCCGTAACAGATCCAGCTAGCAGCGTCGCCGCCCAAACCTGGCACCATGCCGATGAAGGCGCCAATCAGCGACGTGCGCAGCGCCAGGCCCCAATGGCGAAACACATCCAGAACACCTTGGAGAACTTCGCCCAAGCCATAGCTGGGACCTTTCTTCGCAATCATGGAGGTGGAACCACCGGCCACCCCCAGGGCTATCATTTCCGGAATTGCAAATATAGCCAGTACCACGGTGATGATGTCGACGCCGTCCCACAGAAACAACATATCGAATGTATAACGCTGCGTACCGGTGTGCGGATCAAGTGCGACGAACGAGAACATCAAGCCCATGAATCCTACCAGTAACCCCTTTATCAGAGATTCACCGGAGAGCATGGCGATAAAGGTAATGCCAAATAGAGCCAATAGAAAAAACTCGGCAGGACCAATTGCCAGCACCAGTGGCCGAACGATAGGAGTGGCAAGCAACAAAAACAGTCCCCCGACAATACCGCCCAGGCCGGAGGCTCCCAGGCTTGCCCCCAAAGCGCGTCCTGCCTGACCTTTTTTTGTCATCGGAAAACCATCGACAGCCGTAGCGGCGTCCGCGCCGGTGCCAGGCACTCCAAACAGAATGCTTGGAATCGCTCCGGCGGTATGTACCACGGAATGCATGGCTAGCAGGAAGATTGCTCCAGCCGTTGGATCCATGCCGAAGACAAAAGGGATCACAAGGACAATGCCGAGCTTGCCACCGAGCCCCGGCACTGCGCCAAAGAACATACCGACAGGGACTGCAATTATCAGCATGAGAAGGTTATGGGGTGATCCCAATAATGCCCATAACGAGTTGAGTATGCCGCCAATATCCATAACTCACCTTGACTTGCTTGGGAAGATGCCAGCGCCGCCGACCGATAAGTCGGATGGCAATTTCTGATGCCGCAAAGTTGATAATGTAATAGCTACTTGGCCTCGACGGCTCTGGCGATGATCGCCGCGGTCTCGGGAGTTTGATCCAGTGCCGCGGTCACTAATGCTTTAACATCATTTCCATACGCAGGTTTTATTGGCAGATTCATCTTCTTTGCGTAAGCCAAAAGCCCTGGGTCTTCCAGCGACTTCTTATAGGCAGCACGAAGCGCGGCGACGCGTTCGGGAGACGTCCCGGGAGGGGCGGCGGTAACGCGTCCGAGCTGTGCCATGGAACTGATCATCGAAATGATGTGCTTAGCCTCGTCGGTCTTGGCATAATCCATTGCATCGGCAACTCCCTCCATCTTGTCGCCGATCGTCAGCAGATAAGAGGCACTACCGGCACCGACAAAGTCTGCCATCGAGCTAGCGGAGCCGAGCGTTGCACAGGTGTCCCCACGCATCATCGACATCTCACCTTCGGTACCGTTGTAGCCGGCGATGGGCTCGATATTCAGATTCAACGCTTCAGCGGCGAGTTTTAAATCCACATAAGAGGCCGAGCCAATACCCGCGACGGCAAATTTCACCGGTTTTTTCGCGTTCAGCAAATCATCTACTGTTTTGATGTCGCACGTTTTAGAAACGACGATTGCCCGAGCGTCACTGGAGGCTTTTCCGATCCACTCGAACTTTTTAAGATCAAACTCCTGGGCCTTGCGGCCGATGATCTGGCCGTAGATGAGACCGGTATCGAAAGTACCTATCGTCAGGCCGTCCGGCTTGGACTGCCAAAGGGTATTTGTGCCGACGATGTGCCCTGCACCCGGCACATTTCTGATCACAACATGGTCGGCTCCAATATACTTCTGCATGAAACCGCCCGTCATACGACCATAGACATCGTAGCCTCCACCTGGGCCGGTGGTGACGATATAAGTAATGTTCTTACCTTTGGAGAAGTCGGCTTCGCTGCGTTGACGGGCGCCGGGACCGCACCCTGTTGATACGATGATGCCTGCCAGCAAAACCATGCTTGCCAGCACTTTGGTTAACATCCACACGATGGCGTTCCTCACTTATTATACTTATATGAGCCTGCTTCATCATATTGCCTTCGACAGCGGAGCCGAATGGCTATTTGTTTATTCTGTCGGCGGTACCCACAGATCTTCAAAGCCCTTTGCCGGTTCCAATTGGTCAAACCAGTCAAAGCCGATAGCTTTCATCATTCGACTATTGATGACCACTACTCGGGCTTCGGTATTGGCGTCCGTGTTAAAGCGTTTGTGCGCGCAATAAGGCGGGATATAGATAAAATCACCTGGGCCCCATTCATATTTCTGCGGTTCGGTCTCCCACTCCCAGACGAATTCGTCTTCACACTTGAACCGGACGTCATAGTGAAGATCGTAACCTGTACCCTCGATTACAAAAGCTACCTCTTCAGACAGGTGGCGGCTAGTGCCTGTCGAACCGTTGGCAGGCAGAAATTGCATGTAGATATCAAGGGCGCATTCTTTGGTATTCATGCCTTCATTGATAATATGCTTAATAAGACCGTCGGCGCTGCGCTCCATGGGCATTTCATTGTGTTTGACTACGTTTTTTCGTTCTTTGTATTCGCGGCGAAATTCTTTTGACGCTTCCAGAGCCTTGGCGTAAAAGTCGGCATTAAGGTCTGTGCGTGCACGCTGACGTTCGATGTCAGAAACAAAAGGGGTGTCGGTGCTCATTCTATTCCTCACGAAATTATTATTGGGCGTTTATTTATAGGCTGCTTACAAAGAGCTTGGCGGAGCATAATTTTCTTGCCCGGGAACAGGCGTCTTTGGTGGATATTCAACTACTTCTTGAAAGATGAGGTGCATAAACAGGAACAATGGTTTTGCTTTCATGATCAGGCAAATCGATTCATTCTCGGCGTCGTCGGAAAAGTGTTGGTGGACACATCCATTCTCGACGATCAGTGCATCGCCGGCTTCCCAGTCGATACGGCGCCCGTCATGAATGTCATGACCTTTGCCTTTTAGCACGAAAAATACGGCACTATTCATATGGCCGTGTTTCTGACCATGACCCCCTGGCGAAAAGGCATCAACATGGGTTTCGATCGATTGGGCAATTTTCGTAGCTTGCGGGTTGATGACTTTCTTGCCGAAATTCTGAGGTCCGCCTTTCCACTTCAGATCTTGGGTCGGATAGATACGAGGCTGGCTAAAAAGCTCGGCCACCAGTTCGCCATAGGTGCCTTCAAGGCCTCGCACGAACGTCCTTTTTTTTGTCCAGCGTTCCCAGGAGATTTCTTTTTCTTCGGTCATCGGTTCAGTCATTTTTGTTTCCTCTTATAGGCGTCCAATGCACTCAGTTTGGGTGGAGCGCTTACGCAAAAATACGGTACACCGTTCCTCAATGAAGAACAAGTAACTCTTTTTATTTTTGGTCCGGCGTTCCTTTATGTGGAAAGGTACTGACTTTTTCGAAGACAAAGAGCGCTTTTCAGGCGTAGTGAGGAGTTTTTCATGACCGATCGACACAGGACATTCGACGACAGCTTCAAGCTGCAAGTTGTGAAAACGATCACGGAGCAAGGACTGGTCGTTTCACGAGGCTGCCGAGACGTCCATCTGGTTGGTTCGGCGTTTTGAGGCAGAGCAGTTGGGGTCAGTCGAGGTCGGTAAGCTGCTGACCCGAGCATTTAAGGCACTAGAAAATTAGGGGCGATTCAGTCAGCTGCCGGTAGGGTGTGGTCATCCGCGCTTGAATCCTTTGGTGTGAGAGCCTGGACTCTACCGGCGGCTGGCTTTCTGCCTCTTGTTTCAAGCGTTGCGATTTCAGGCCTTCTATTAAATATAATAGTGCTGAGCCTGTAAGTGATGCTAGCTTGCTTAATAGGTGAGTGCAATGTCTTTAAGTGAGGGTGATGACATGTTGGGTTCAGAGATCGATATTGAGGCGCTGAGCATGTTTGCAGAGGGGTACAATGAGGTTGTTGAAACTTCCATGACTTTACTTGGGGCTTCTCTAAGGCAGATTACTGAGGGTGCGCAGCCTATTCTTATAAGAAAAATGATTGCAGAGATTGAGAAGCTTAAAAGCTGGTCAAATTCTTCGGTAAAGAGTAATAAGCAAGACGTAAAAGATATAAAAAACTTAATTACTGGATATCAGACTTATATCTCAGAGAGACTTGATTTTGTTTATAAGGATGTGTGCTATCTGTGTGAGAGTAAGTATGATGAGGTTAATGTTGTTAAATTAAAAAATCAAATGAGGCTCTTGTCCAAGGCGTCTAATGTTTTGACGGAAAGGCTTACTGATCAAACGTTTAAAGATATTTGTGTTGACTTGAGAGACTCATATGAAACCGCGAAAACAGAATTCAATAATTCGACTTCGCTTTTGGCGACGGTTCCCTTAAAACTAGAGAGCGAGGCAAAAGCAATAAGCGACAAGCTCGCCACCCTTCGATCTCAACGTTATAAGGGATTTTCCAGCATGGTTCATAGGATTTGGGCTGATGTAGAATTGCGCGAAGGAAAAACGGTTGTAAAAGAAAATGAGTCGTCTCCCATAGATGTGAAAGGTGAGTTTACGGGGAGAGAAGCGCCGATTGAAGAAACCGTCGTGACCCTCGCAGTGAAGGTTGCAATTGGCATATTAGTTATTGGTATAATCGCTCTTTGCGTAAATACGACGAAAATTATTAGTGATGATATAGATGCGTATAGGGATCTTGGTAGGCAAATAGAGATAGAAAAGAAAAAGCTCGCAGAAATCGAACCTGTCTATGCTATCGCTAGAGAAATTACCGAGTCTGCATCTCGGTTTATGGGAGGGTTGGATAGGCTGGCGGAGTACTTTCCCAAAGTCGCCAAATTACTCATCGCTCAGAATGAAGAGAGACAACAAATACTTCGTGATCTAGAAGAGAAGATAAATAATGCTAACTGGTCATCCAAAGAGTTTAAGGTTAATAAGGAAGCGTTAGAAGCGCATATGGCCAGCTTTAAAAAAATTATGAAGGTTTACGCAATGATAAGGGCAATAGATAAAGAAAAGCGAATTTACTACGTTATTAGTTGATCCTTATCGGCGGGCAGACTTTCGATGTCTATCATGAAGGGCGTCATAACTTACGATTAAGTAAGATGGCAGTTTTTAGGTGGAGAGCTACAAAAATAGCGTGTGTGAGCATGTTATAAATGACCAATCGTATTTGTCAATATCAGCCTCACAGGTCCTCACGCACACTGATGGCAAAGACCAGACTACTCGGTTATTACGCACTGCACGCGGTTTGGCGAGTAGCCACGGGACGCCAAGGGCCTACGGGTATGACAAGCCATTCGCCTGACCGCCCTGGTCAATGAAAACACCGCCGCGTACCAATTTGTCTACGACGCCTCGGATCGAATGATCGAAGAAAAACGCACCGATAATCTGACACGACGTTTCAGCTAAAACCTCCATGGCTGGCAGAGAGCGACTCCTAACGGCCGGTCGTGTTTGGCAGACATTTAGCAAGTGACCGATTTTAGCGCATAGTTAGGCTATTAACTGCCATCTTCGCAAATTGCTTTTAGTCCGAGGACTGTGGTTGGAGTACTGCCAATCTGAGTTGGAGTGGCGATGATCATATTGGCGCCTGAGTCACCTTCCAGATGGTAAAGCTTTCCATTACAAACCTTTGCGGCTTTCTGGTTTATGTTTTCTAATAAGCCTTCTCTAGAGTTGAAGATACTGCCATGGCTTGTGATCATGTATTGACCAGGAGCAATTTCATTGGCGCCCGTAAAGGTGCAGCCAGTTAAGGCCAAGGTAATACATCCGGTTAGTATTATTTTTTTCAAGTGCGCGATCTCATATAAGGCTAATAACTATTATTGGTGACATGCCATGCCGCGTTCGAACGCGACAGGCTGTCGCATAAACGACCTTGTTAATTATTAAGGCGTTCGCGATAAACACGACATGCCAAAAGCGAAACGAGACAAAGGTGACAAGATCCATTGTCGAGCATTCGTGCTGAATGATATCGTTTCGCCAGCACGGTGTCCATCGGGCTTCTGGTCGATTGCTGCCTGTGGCGAAGAGCTGCTTCGGCCATGGATCGAAATAGCGGTATCACTTGTTGGTTAGATGGTCGCTCCAGCAGCACGCAAAGTCCGGTCACGCGAAACTGTCAATTTAAACTCGTCATTCAAAACATTAGTGTTGGTAGTAAAGTTCTCGAGCCTCCTCTCTCAGGCGCATCGATTTTTCGTGATTGGTTTCGCTACCTTTATTCTTGATCACCGTCACGCCCGGAATTTTCGGTTTCAGGCTGTCGAGGTACTCCTCCTGAGCCCTTAAGCGTCGCTTGATACGACCATCCCTTGTATCTTCATCGGCGGAATCACGGACTACGGTCGGCGAGTTATGAGACGAATCCGGATCGCTTTAGGTTTTCCGTTGCCCGGATGATGATGGTTTGATGGGCTCCCCCCATGTTGTTGATTTTCAGCTCTTTTTGTTCTGCGCTCCCGCTGGCGGTTCCGCACCCGGAGTTCGAGAAAACCACCCGACCATCCGGGGTGGTGCATTTGTACACGTCCGCAGCTTGAACGATGGTGGTACAAAAGGCCGCAAGTGCCAAATACGAAGTCCATTTCATGATGCAACCCCCAAGAAGGCTGGACGACACCACAATCTGCTGTGGCGCTTCCTATTTCTGAACTTAATCGTAAAAAGTACAGTGGCATTGATGATATCCGCAGAGGTCAAGATTGCTGCCGGCCGCGCGCTCTATTATCGGAAAGGGGGAGACGACCTTTCGAAGACTGACTGCCCCTTTGCGTCACCCCTCGCAAGACCCAGCATCAATGCCTAGAGTTGCTCGGCATCAGTTCTATTCAGAGCCATGGCGAATGCTCTGCCAGGGGAGGCGGGCTTTAGGCGGCACTCAGGAGTTGGGGATGGATGTGCATCATCGATGGCACGCCACAGGTAGTGCGTAACCGTCCGGCCAAGGTATGCGTCCGGGCATCACGCC
>NZ_CP014135.1:1638409-1692810 GCF_001543125.1 Pseudomonas agarici
TTAAGATGTCTCGCTCTTCAGTAACGCGCTTGAGCTCCGCTCGCAGACGACGCAGTTCAGCGTGCTGATCATCATCCTGCTGCCGTTCTTCTTGAGGTTTGCTGTAGCGCTTTATCCAGGCATAGAGGCTATGCGTCGACACGCCAAGACGGGCCGCTACCTCAGCGACAGGCAGCTTCTTTTCGGTCACTTGATTGACTGCTTGGATTTTGAATTCTTCGGGGTAACGCGGGTTGCTCATGGCACCTCCTAATTGGCCTCAGTTTAAGGCAAAGAGGTGTCTACGAAACCCGGGGCGATTCAGTAGCCATTTCAGAGCATCCGCAAAATAGCCATTCCCTGTGTCATCAAGCCGCCCTCCGTGCCGCTTAAAAACTTCTGGGGACGCGGTTACCAGGTATTCAATGGCCAGTACCGCATCCTTTCGCCTTTTTGTCGGGAGGGTGCGTTTTAGGGCCGCGAGTACCTGGCTTGTCCCCTTCGCTCCGACTGTCCTGTTTCGGCTAGTCATAGCGGGATCAGCGTTCGGTGTTAGCTGCTCCCTGTGAGTATGCCTAGCGGAACGTGCCACCGCTCCAAAGCTCTTCAGTTTCTTAGCTCTCAAAATTGCATAACCCATACCGCTACTCCGTTGACCAGAAGTTCACCGGGTATAACCGTCATCGTCGTGCTCGATACGAGGTTGATTCTTTTTCCAGGATGGTAAGTATTTTGGAAAAATAGGGGCCACCACAGGTGGCTCTGGCGAGAGAGGTGAAGTGCCCTTCAAGGTTCCCCCGAGGACACGGAAGAGTACATCCAGGATCATCGCGATGGCCTCCATGATTAGGTCAAGGAGCGTTGTTTCGACTCTTAAAACCTCACGATATTCGTGTTTCTCTTTGTCAACTTCTATGTGCCGCTTCGCTGAGCCTGTGTTTTGAAGCTTTAGAAGTGCGTCGAAGGCATGTGGAACATCGAATCGCCGGATTTCATAAAAAGCGTTTAGCGGTTGATCGACAGGTAAGTCAGTCAAAGCGCGTTTGATAACTTGATTAAGTTGTTCGCCTGAAAAAGTGGTGCCGGCTTCGGCCCACATCATTCTCTGGCCATTGTTCAAAAAAATAGCGTTTTGCATGGCTGCGGTTTACCCGTCTAGTTGTTCTATTTGTAGTCTGCCGATGGAGCAAAGGGCAACGCAACACTTTGTGTAACCCACTACACATTGACTTCGTCAATGGTGGGCCAGCGTGCCGCTGGACTGTAGACCAAGGGGCGCAGCCCCTTGTTATCCCCGCGCCTCGCCGACGGGGCAGGGGGCTGGGGTGAAATACACTCCCCAGTCCCCTGCTGACAGGCTGTTTTTGAAGCTGCTATCAAGGGCCGCGTTGCTGAGCTGCTCGCCCGTTCCTGCTCGCCCTTACGGGCTGCGGCCTCCGCACTCCCCTTGACAGCCTTGGGAACGTTAGCCGTAGTAGTTATAGGTATTGGAGGCGGGGTTCATTACACCCTCCACCCCGAAGTCCAATAGTCCCTTTTTGAGTGCCTGGTATACAAAGTAGAAACTAGGTGGATTTAATAGCTTCTTACCATGAATTTTTTGTCGCCTGAACTCAGTTAATATGTTGTTTCTTGTGACGTTGAACGGGAAGTTGTGGTCGCGATTGTGTCCCCAGGCTTTTAATAATTTCCCCCTGAGGTTGATAGCTTTGTAGATGGCAGTTATGAGCCAGCCATCAAGGTCTTTCAATTGTGTCTCATTGTTTATCAGTGGGTAAAAGCTCATAACTCCTTTGAAAAATATACGGTTGCTTACGCCACTTATATAGTTTGCAATCATCTGGTCTGTTAGATCCCCGTAAAGGTATCGTCTTATTTCCATAACCGTACTTACCAGGTTCTCGTCTTTGTTGTTGGCTGGGATTGTAAGGGCGGCAAGTTTCGCGCCTCGCAGTGGCTGGATTAAGTGTTTGTAGAGTATGTAATTGATCTGCCTTTTTATTTTGTTTTCTGAGGTTGCTTTGATAGAGATGTTGTCGGTAGAAATTGAATAGCCGAGAAACTCAATAGCAGGTGTGCTTTCCATCTCTATTTTCATGGTCTGCTTGCATAGCAATCTAATTCCTTTCGACTTTTCAGAGTTTATGGCAATGCCAGCGTCAAAAGAAAAATTACTTATTATTTGCGATGCCTTGCTTATCTTGTCGTAGTCTTTTGACCATATAATCGTATCGTCTGCATATCGTGCGAACCGTAGACCAGCTTGCTCTAGCTCCCTGTCGAGCCGCCAACAAACTAAGTTAGCTAGGAAGAGAGATATTGATGTTCCTTGTGGAATACCTTTGCCGCTTGTGCCCAGGAATGATCGAATAACCTGGTTTTCATGTGCACTAATAAGAAAGCCATTTTTATCAAATTGGCTAAACAAGTATACGTGATCAATGCTGTCGAAAAACTTTGAGAAGTCGAACTCTGCTACATATATTCTTGAGTTTTGAGTTGGTTCGATGCCTATATCTTGTATAGCAAAGTGCACGTTTCGATCATTACGATATGCATATGAAAAAGAGCTGAAGCGATGTTTGTTTTTTCTAATGAGTTGTTCGTAGATCATCCTGGATACGGCAGCATCGGGTATTTGATATATTGTTACGGATCGATTGCCGCCGGAAGGTTTTGGTATTTGTTTTAGGATTGGTTCATTGGGGGTGTAAGTCCCCGCCATGATTTTTTTTGCAATAGAATAAGCTATTTGTTTTTTGTTTTTTTGAACGTAAAACGGATTAAATTTTTTGTCCTTAATCCAGTAGCTAGGAGTTTTTACCTCCTTTGCTCCTGGATCTGTTAGTCGTTTTGTTTTTCGCTCATGTTCGAGGTGAAGCGCATTGTGGTAGGCATGTTGTCTGTCTGAGAGTTTCAGTGCTTCCACTTCAATCAGATCGATTAGCTTATTTTCCAAGCTCATTATCTTTCTCCATAAAAAAGCCCGACGTTAGTCGGGCTATCACGGGTGCAACCACGTAAAAGTAAGTCGCTAGATTCGGTGGCAATAAGCTTTATCTCACCACCGGCCATCTCTCTGAGTGCGTCCCAGAGTACCAGGGCACCCGCTCGCCTCCTGAAGGCATTTCATGATTCCATCATCTCTAGGTCTGCTAGGTCAAGTCATTTTGATATCGCAGGAGAGCACCAATCCCATTTGGAGCTATCTTGCGGGTTAAGTGGCCATTGTTACGTGGTGAGGGAACATTCTTTTCTCGACGAAAAAGTTCCCAGGGGGGTGAGTAGTGAAGATATAAAAAACCCACAAGGTCACTGATTTTACACAGAAAATCAGTGACCTCTTAGCTTTAAAGTAAAGGTGGTTGCAGATGATGCTGGTGTTTTACTCGCAAGAAACGGGAGACCTGAGTCTTACTAGCAATTCAGAATATTTGATTGGCCTGAGGGGAACTCTAACCAGCTATCAGTGATTGCTTTATAGGCATTCTGAAAGTCTTGCCGTCCACAAAGCTTGTTGTCGACCAGGTGTTCATATGCTCGGTTGAACGCCTCGGCAAGCTCGTCTCGTCTCAATTCTGCGCAAAATACACAGAAAAAATCTTTTATATCAATAATCGCCAGGTCAAAGTCTAAGTTGTCAACGAAGCTCATTAAGCTTGCTGCAGGGTAAAGATGGGCATCGTTTCTGACATTTGAGGCGATGATAATATACTTGGCAAGATTACCCTTTCTGGCTTTTTTGCCAAAGTCAGCGAGTCGGTTTTTCCAGTCATTTCGAACCGTGACTTCATAGGCAGCAACCAATGCACCGTCTCTGAACTCTTCGATATCGCCCACAGTTCCATCAAAAGTATCAGATGCGTGGGGGTGATGGGTTGCCACCGTGTGACCATACCTTTTCCTGTGTACTTCTATGAAGGCCGCCACTAAAAACTGCTGTATGTGTCCTTCAGATGGTACTGCCAGAATTCGCTCGCACAGATCCAAGCATCTGGCGTAAGACAGATAGCTTGAAGGGAGTGGGGGGAGTGCTTTGGGGATTACTCGCGAACCACTGATTTTCCAAATCGCATGATTCAATAGAACCTCACGCTGGTTCTGAGTAAGTTTCGAAATGTGGCCGATGTAAGTTGAAAATCTAGGGTCGGTTGAAAGATCGAACGAGCGTACATTACCCTTCCAACCTAAGTTTTCCCCAAATGCCGTAATATTTTTATGAAGGGTTACATATCGCTCTGTTAAGGCTCCAGCTAATCTCTTATCACCATGCTGTCCTCTGATTCCAACCGGGATACTTCGATAATCCCAGGTTGGCTCTAGAAGCGAGTAAGCAATCAAGAATATAGAGGCAAGTCGAACGCTTCCCCCGCTGTTATCTATCTGTGATGAAAAAATACTTTGAATTTGGCTCGGGGCTGGCGCACCTAGCGTACCTCCTGATGTGAGGATGTCCAGTCGCTGTAGAATCAACTGTACTGCACCCTCAACACTCACATTCCTTGACATATGAATAACTCGCCTTGACTCGATATATTAATATTATAGGGAGTAACCAGGCCCTGAACCGGGCGGTCTTGTAGTTGCTTATACACAGCATCGGCGATGGCAAAGGCCAACACTGGTGGGACTGCATCTCCCACTTGTTTATATTGTGCTGAGCGTTTGCCTGAAAACTGTAGATCTACAGGGAAGGTTTGTATCAACGCACATTCTTGAACGCTAAGCCTCCGGGCACCGGGTAGATGACCTGTGCGTGGGGCGCCACCGGCCTTTAGATGAGCGTGATACTCGGGGACGATACCTAGTGTATCTATCCAGTGAGTTTTGTGGCCACCTGACGATGCGAGAATCGTGTGGCATGGGCCGCTGGGGTCAATGGCGCGCCCCCCACCGTTAAATACGTGGCCGGCGTAAGGGCTTGGCCGCAAATCTGGTGATTTGGCATAAACGACAGGGCAATCTGGTGCTTCACCTATCGGCGCTGTTCCCAGGACTTCAAATGTACCTAGATGAGGTTTACTTGCATTTGGGCCATGGGTGGGTGCGGGGAAAAGAAGCTGCTTATGCTTGCAGCCTAGGACGAACAGTCTTTTGCGCTTTTGCGGGACGCCATAGTCAGCAGCGCTAACGATAGCCCAGTTGATGAAGTATCCGCAGTCCGCAAGCTCGGAGAGAATACGATCAAAATATGGCCGTGTTCTTTTCAGTGTTAGCCCGGGCACGTTTTCCATGATGAAAGCTTCAGGTTGAACTTCTCTAAGACACCGAATGTACTCTGGAATCATGTCTCTAGAGTCGCCAGCGGCCTTCCTGAGTCCACCAATCGAGAAGGGCTGACACGGCGGCCCACCAGCAATCAGGTCTACCTTTCCCCGGTAACGCTCAAAGGAAACTGTCTGGATATCCTGGTTGAAGTGTTCTGAGTCGACATCATGCGAGATGTAGGTGGCCATGGCATCTTTGTTGAACTCGACATTGGCGATGACTTTGAAGCCCGCCTGCCTCAAGCCGAGGGAGAGACCGCCAGGCCCAGAGAAAAGGTCAATTACATTCATTCAAAAGCCGCCCTCAAAATAGGGGCGTAATATACCAGCTTGGTGGGTTTGCAGAGGATCACATGATGGCCGGAACAAACCGACCGCCATGCGGGCGCTGAGCGATAGCATTCAAATTCTTGAAGGGCGGCGTCAGTCTCATAGCGTGGTAGGCCGTTCTGATCCCCTCCGCTCCAGCAAGCGTCCGCTGCTCAATCAGTGCCGTCCCGATTCTCTTCCCCGCATGCTTATCCTGCAATAGCTAATGTGAAGGAAGGATCGCCCAAAAGTGTGGGTTAGAGTGTGGGTCGGAAAATTTCACCAGGCCGATGTGTTTGAAATATATGAAATTTTAGGCATTAAAAAAGCCGGCTTGTGGCCGGCTTCTCGGGGACGGGTTTGGCTTATTTTTGGTAAGCCTTGTCCGCCTTCAAAACATATATCCAGAATCGCGATGTCTGGTGGTGGGATGCTGCGCAACAGTCTTGCACTGCATCAGGGCGCGCCGGAGCTGCTTTCACACGACGCTGCCCGAATGTGCGGCGCAGGATACCCATATTTACGGCAGATTCCCAGCGAAAAGCGCTACGCAGAGCTGTTGTCTTTATCGATAGTGGCTCTTTGAGGTTATTTAAAGGGCACCGGTGGGCGGCGCTTGTTCAGGGTCGACCACCAGAATACCCAGCCCAGCATGTGGATGTTTTGCTGCTCGATCTGTTCTTCCGTGAAGATTTCGTCCGGGTATTCGTCGCTGTTGTGGCTGCGTAGCCGCAAGGCGCCTGCCGGCAGGCGGTAGACGTATTTCACCCGCAACATGCCGTCGTGTTCCAGCGCATAGATTTCACCGTCCACGACCTGGGTCAAGCTGCGGTCGATGGCAATGGTGGAACCGTCCTGGATCTTCTCGGCCATGCTGTTTCCAGTCATTGGCGCGCAGATGGCCTTGTCGGGGTCGACACCCATGGCTTGCAGGATCCGATACGGTAGGCGCACCTTGCGCCCGGGCATGGCGGCGACCTGGGTCTGCTTGGCGCCGGGGCTGACGGGGGTTTCCTTGTAGAGCGGGAGTTGCACGTCGTTGCGTTCGGTGGCGGCCAGGTCTTCGCGGGCCGAGTAGGGGGCTTTTTCGTTGACTGGCAGGTGCGAGTGGTCGCCCTCTGTCTCGCCGACCGAGGTACCGGGATGTTTTGGACCGTCACCCGCACGCAGCCAGCGGCTGTTGACACACAAAAGCTCGGCTATCTCGTCCATACGTGCCATGGGGATGCCACGCTTGAACCAGTTATTGACGTGCTGCGGCGTCACCTGCCGGTTGGCAGCGAAGTCCGAAGCTGAAAGATGGCACTCCCGCAGGAGGGCCCTTAAGCGATCACCTGATGTATTCATGAACACGGAGTTTACTGGTGTGTCACATTTGTTTAAATAAACCAGGTGTTCAAAAATAGCCAGCGAAATCACACAAGATGATGGATTAGGTTGATCATTCCTACGCCTGTATTTCTATGTGCGACTGGTGATGTTTATTAAATAAACAATTTGTTTGTTTTTGGCTGGACAGGCACAAAAAACCCCGGCGGACCGGGGTTCTTCAGTAGCGGGCACGCAGGCGATTTAGCCCTTGTACGCGGCAACCGACTTGGTAATCTCGGCGCGAGCGGCTGCGGCATCACCCCAGCCTTCGATTTTCACCCACTTGCCTTTCTCGAGGTCCTTGTAGTTCTCGAAGAAGTGCTTGATCTGTTCCAGCAGCAGGGGGGGCAGATCGGTGTATTCCTTCACGTCGACGTACAGTTGGGACAGCTTGTCGTGCGGGACCGCGATGACCTTGGCGTCGCCGCCGCCGTCGTCGGTCATATGCAGGATGCCAACCGGACGCGCACGGATCACCGAACCTGGAGTGACCGGGTAAGGGGTCACAACCAGTACGTCGAGAGGGTCGCCGTCGTCGGCCAGGGTGTTGGGGATGAAACCGTAGTTGGCCGGGTAGAACATCGGGGTGGCCATGAAACGGTCAACGAACAGGCAATCGCTGTCTTTGTCGATTTCGTATTTGATCGGCGCATGGTTGGCCGGAATTTCGATCGCGACGTAGATGTCGTTCGGCAGGTCTTTGCCAGCCGGAATCTTGCTGTAGCTCATGGGCGATACCCCCGTTAGTTGACCCAAAAACACTGGTCGGATTGACCAAAAAGTGGCGGCGATTATAGGCACATTCCAGGGTGGATGCCACGTGTCGCAGGACGCGCGGGCTTTAGGCTTCAGTCTTATACCGTAAGTCATGGGCCTGCAGGTGCCGCAACCGGGTCAGCGGGTCCTGGCGGTAGAACGCGCGCAGTTGCTCATAGACTCGCGGGTAGGCTGCGACCAGCAAATCCGGAGCGCTGAAGAAATATTCGCTGGTAACCGCGAAGAATTCCGCCGGATTTTCCGCCGCATAGGGGTCGATGGCGGTCTCGGAGTCGGGGTGGCGGTCCAACTGGCGATTGAGGTCGTCGTAGGCGTGTTGCATCACCTTGGCCCACTCACTGACCCGCATGTCGTGGTGCAGTGGCGGCAGGCCGTTGGCGTCGCCGTTGAGCATGTCGAGTTTATGCGCCAGTTCATGGATCACCAGGTTGTAGCCTTCCCAGGCACCGCCGGCGAGCACGCCTGGCCAAGAGAGGATGACCGGTCCGCGCTGCCAGGCTTCGCCGCTGTGTTCGCCGTCCCATTGGTGCTCGACGCCACTGGCATCTCGATGGCGCTGCGGGCTGAGGAAGTCGTCCGGGTAGAGGATGATCTCGTGGAAACCCGAGTACCAGTCGAGGTCGCCCAGGTGTAGCAACGGCAGTTGCGCCTGGGCCGCCAGCAGCAGGCGGCCTTGCGGGTCCAGTTCGACACCGGGCAGGGCGCTCAGATGTTTTTCATTGAGGAACAGCACGCTGTGCTCCAGCAGCCAGCGCTCCTCGGCGTCGCTCAGACCGTCGAGAAGGCTCAGGTGTTCGCGCACTTGCTGCCAGGTTTCGGCGGCGACGGGATGACGGGCGAGGACCCGCTGCCGACGCCAGGCACTCAGCGACCACACGGTTTCAGTGTGTCTCGGCTTTGGACGTAGCGCCGAAGCGGCTGCGCAGCACGCCGATAATCATGGGCACCAGTGACAGCATGATGATGAAGACGACCAGCAGCGACAGGTTTTTCTTGATGAAAGGCACATTGCCGAAGAAGTAGCCCAGGGTCACCAGGCCGCCGACCCAGAGTACGGTACCCAGTACGCTGAACATGACGAAGCGCGGATAAGGCATCTTGCCGACGCCGGCGACGAATGGGGCAAAGGTCCGCAGGATCGGCAGGAAGCGCGCAAGGGTCACGGTCTTGCCGCCGTGGCGGTCGTAGAAATCGTGGGTCTTTTGCAGGTAGTCGCGACGGAAGATCTTCGAGTTCGAGTTGCTGAAGAGTTTTTCGCCGGCGGTTCGGCCGATGATGTAGTTGGTGCTGTCGCCGAGGATCGCCGCTGCCATCAGCAGGCCACCGAGCAAGACCGGGTCCATGCCGCCACCGGCAGCCACCGCGCCGGCGATGAACAGCAACGAATCGCCCGGCAGAAACGGCATGACCACCAGGCCGGTTTCGCAGAAGATCACCAGAAACAGAATGGCATAGATCCATGGCCCGTAATTGTTAACCAGCAGGTCGAGGTACACATCGAGATGCAGGATCAGGTCTAGCGGGTTGAAATCCATGGGTGGCACCTGTGTTGACGGTCTGGCTCGGCAGACCTGTGCAAAGAAAAGTAGACGCGTAGTTAACTACGTCGAATGTAGTTTTTTCGTACATTCTTGGGAAGTCTGGATTATAAGAGCTAGAGAGGATTCTGCCTGTAGAGTTTGTAGCCAAGGATGTCGCGGGGCGGGTGTAGGCGCCTGACACCGTGGCAGCGAGCTTGTGCAGGGGCCGAGGAGGCCGCTAGCCGCTTCGCGGGCAAGCCAGCTCCCGCAGAGAGTGGTCCTGGACGATCAGTCTTCACTGATCGGTAACACGTAGTTCTTGAATTGGCTGTCTTCGCGAAAGCCGATGGATTCGTAGGTCTTCTGCGCCACCTCGTTGTCGCTGCTGGTGGACACCCGCAGCCGTACCGCGTGGGTTTCGCGGGCCATTTTCTTCGCCGTGCGCATCAGGTTGTCGGCCACCAGTTGGCGCCGGGCGTGTTCGGCCACGTAGATGTCGTTGAGGATCCACACGCGCTTGAGGGACAGCGAGGAGAAGCTGGGGTAGAGCTGGCAGAAACCGAGCAGTTTGTTGTCGTCATCGTCCGCCAGGGCCAGGTAGATCACCGACTCTTTGCGGCGCAGACGCTTTTCCAGGAAATCACGGGACGAATCAGGGAGAGGCGGCGCGCCATAGAGTTCACGGTATTTGACGAACAGAGGCGTCAACAGGTCCAGATGTTCCAGGGGCGCTTGGGTAATCCGCATAGATCAGGCCTCAACTTCTTCGATATGACGGCAAACGGTGCACTCGGGCAGTCGTAACGCGGATGTTTGCCAAAGCGCCGCGAAAGCGCAATCCGGATGACGATCAGTCTTGGCTGGGACCCAATAGGAAGTTGCTGTTTGAATGGGCATCCGATTGGCTTTCCAATGTTTGCACCTGGGCCTCGTCCTTGAGACTGACCCCCGACAGTTGTCGGCGGCAAGCTTCTTTCATCAGGTACAGCAGTTTGTGAGCAGCCATGCCGTAACTCATGCCCTCCAGCCGGACGTTGGAGATGCAGTTGCGGTAGGCGTCGGTCAAACCGACCCTTGGATTATAGGTGAAATACAACCCCAGGCTGTCCGGCGAGCTTAGGCCCGGCCGCTCGCCGATCAAGATCACTACCATCTTTGCGCCCAGCCGTTCGCCTATCTCATCGGCCACCGCCACGCGACCCTGTTCGACCAGTATCACCGGTGACAACGACCAGCCTTGCGCCGCGATCTGCTCTTCCAAGCGCGCCAGGAACGGTGCCGCATGGCGATGCACGGCGAGGGCCGAGAGGCCGTCGGCGACGACGATGGCCAGGTCGACCCCTCCGGGATTGGCCAAGGTATGTTCGTGTAGCTGTTGGGTCGAAGCGCTGTCGAGCTTGCGCCCCAGGTCCGGGCGTTGCAGATAGCTATGACGGTCGGCGGCGGCACTGTGCAGCAGCAGGGTGGCGCGCCCGCGCGCGACCAGTTGGGCGCTCAGGCCGGCGTGATCGAATGGCAGATGCACGGCATCGCGGGCCTGGGCATGGGCGAACTGAAAATCCAGTTGTGCGCGGGTGGGCAGGCTGGTGCCCGTGCGGCCTAAGGCGATCCGCGCCGAGGTCAGGCGGCGCAGTGGCAGCCAGGGGTTGTCGCTATCGATCTGTTTGGCCATGTCGTTCATCCGAGCTGCGCCAGTGCCTGGCGAAACGCCGGGGGCAGGCGGTTGCCAAAATGCACCTTGCCGTCGGCCTGGGTAAAGATACCCATCTTTGCTAACCATTGTTCGAATTCCGGCGCGGGCTTCAGGCCCAGGGTCTGGCGGGCATAGAGGGCGTCGTGGAACGAAGTGGTCTGGTAATTGAGCATGATGTCGTCGGAGCCGGGGATGCCCATGATGAAGTTGATCCCGGCCACGCCCAGCAGGGTTAGCAAGGTGTCCATATCGTCCTGGTCGGCTTCGGCGTGGTTGGTGTAGCAGATGTCGCAGCCCATGGGCACCCCCAGCAGCTTGCCGCAAAAATGGTCCTCAAGGCCGGCGCGGATGATCTGCTTGCCGTTGTAGAGGTATTCCGGGCCGATAAAGCCAACCACGGTGTTCACCAGGAACGGCTTGAAGTGCCGGGCCACGGCGTAGGCGCGGGTTTCGCAGGTCTGTTGGTCGATGCCGAAATGCGCGTTGGCCGACAGGGCGCTGCCCTGGCCGGTCTCGAAATACATCAGGTTCTGCCCGAGGGTGCCGCGATTCAGGCTCAGGCCGGCGTCGTAGCCTTCCTGCAGGACGTTGAGGTTGATGCCGAAGCTGGCATTGGCTGCCTCGGTGCCCGCGATGGACTGGAACACCAGGTCCAGCGGCACGCCACGGTTGATCGCCTCGATGGAGGTGGTGACATGGGTCAGCACGCAGGCTTGGGTCGGGATCTCGTAACGCCTGATGACCGCATCGAGCAGGTGCAGCAGGTCGCAGATCGAACTCAGGCTGTCGGTGGCCGGGTTGATGCCGATCATGGCGTCGCCATTGCCGTAGAGCAGGCCGTCGAGAACACTGGCGGCGATGCCAGCGGGGTCGTCGGTCGGATGATTGGGCTGCAGGCGGGTCGACAGGCGACCGCGCAGGCCGAGGGTGCCGCGAAACTGGGTGACGACGCGGATTTTCTGGGCGACCAGGACCAAGTCCTGCACGCGCATGATCTTCGATACGGCGGCGGCCATTTCCGGGGTCAGTCCGGGGGCCAGGGCACTCAAGCTCTGTTCGTCGGCGGCGTCGCTGAGCAACCAGTCGCGCAGGCCGCCGACGGTCAAGTGGCTGACGGCCACGAAGGCCTGTTTGTCGTGGGTATCGATGATCAGCCGGGTGACTTCATCGGTTTCATAGGGGATCAGTGTTTCCTCGAGGAAATGCTTGAGCGGAACATTGGCCAGGGTCATCTGGGCGGCGACGCGCTCGCCGTCGTTCTGTGCGGCGATGCCGGCAAGGAAGTCCCCGGAGCGTGCGGGGCTGGCCTTGGCCATGAGCTCCTTGAGGCTATCGAAACGATAGGTCTGGGCGCCGACGGAGTGGGCGAATGTGGCCATGGACTGTGTCCTCCTGAGTCCGGACTGTTTCTGTGGCGGCGAACAACCCATTGTGGCAAGCCTCTCGCCACGATGGGTTGGCGTTGTCGTTTTGTAGGGCGGGCGCCCCGCACGAGTGCAACTCAGTTACCCGTGAGCATAGCGTCCGCCGGGGCTCGCGAGCGTTGGTGCGCGGTCAACTGGAAGTAGATGAAGCCCGCCGCCATGAAACCGAGGAAAACAAGGCCGATCAGCATATTGAACCAGGCCATCGCCACCAGGCAGACCATTGCCAGCGCCAGGGCGATGCCGGGAACGATCGGATAACCTGGCGCGCGGAAGGTCCGCTCCAGGTTCGGCTCGGTCCTGCGCAATTTGAACAGGCTGAGCATACTGATGATGTACATCACGATAGCGCCGAATACCGACATGGTGATCATCGCTGCCGTCAGGCTCATACCCTGCAGGTTGATCAATCCATCGCTGTAAATCGCCGCGATACCGATTACACCGCCCGCCAGGATGGCGCGATGAGGTGTCTGGAAGCGCGAGAGCTTTGCCAATGAAGGGGGCAGATAGCCGGCCCGGGCCAGGGCGAAGAATTGCCGCGAGTAGCCGAGGATGATCCCGTGGAAGCTCGCCACCAGGCCGAACAGGCCAATCCACACCAGCATGTGCATCCAGCCCGAGTTGCTGCCGACCACGGCTTTCATCGCCTGGGGCAGTGGGTCGTTGATGTTCGACAACTGGCGCCAGTCGCCGACGCCGCCGGCCATGACCATTACGCCGATGGCCAGAAATACCAGGGTCAGGATGCCGCTGACGTAGGCCTTGGGAATGGTGTGCTTGGGATCCTTGGCTTCTTCGGCGGCCATGGCGGCACCCTCGATGGCGAGGAAGAACCAGATGGCGAAGGGGATGGCGGCGAAGATGCCGGGGATCGAGTCGATGCTGAAGGTGTTCGAGCCCGACCAGCCATTGAGGACGAAATTGCTGAAGCTGAAGCCCGGCGCGACCACGCCCATGAACACCAGCAGTTCGGCGACGGCCAGTACGGTGACCGCCAGTTCGAAGGTGGCGGCAATGCTAACGCCGAGGATATTAAGGGTCATGAAGACGAAGTAGGCGCCAACGGCGGCGATCTTCGGATCGAGCCCGGGATATTGGACGTTGAGGTAGGCGCCGATCGCCATGGCAATCGCCGGTGGAGCGAAGACGAATTCGATCAGGGTGGCAATGCCGGCAATCAACCCGCCTTTTTCACCAAAGGCGCGGCGACTGTAGGCAAATGGCCCACCGGCATGGGGAATCGCGGTGGTGAGTTCGGTGAAACTGAAGATAAAGCAGGTGTACATGGTTGCCACCATCAGCGCGGTGACCAGGAAGCCCAGGGTGCCGGCGGTACCCCAGCCATAGCTCCAGCCGAAGTATTCGCCGGAGATCACCAGCCCGACCGCAATGCCCCACAGGTGCAGGGTGCCGAGGGTCGGTTTGAGTTCTGTGGGTGTCGTCATAAGTCCTCGCTTGTCTTTTTTATTGTGGGATGTACCGGACTTTCGATGTTGCGTCGCCGAACGGCGGGCACGGGTTGCCCGAGCCTGGGTGGCCGGGCGTTATGGAGTGCCTATGGGACCTCATCCTCGGCCAAGCTGGCTGCGGCGGTATCCGGGTCGAATCGGGACGATTTGAGCGACCCAAAAACCTGGAGCCAGTTGGCTGACGATAGCGGTGTCAGGTCTTAGAAGAACCCGAGTGGGTTGATGTCGTAGCTCACCAGCAGGTTCTTGGTCTGCTGGTAATGGTCGAGCATCATTTTGTGGGTTTCACGGCCAACACCGGACTTTTTGTAACCACCGAACGCGGCATGCGCCGGGTACAGGTGGTAGCAGTTGGTCCATACGCGACCGGCCTTGATTGCCCGACCCATGCGGTAGGCGCGGTTGATATCGCGGGTCCATAAGCCGGCACCGAGGCCGAACTCGGTGTCGTTAGCGATCGCCAGGGCTTCGGCTTCGTCCTTGAAAGTGGTGATGCTGACCACCGGGCCGAAGATTTCTTCCTGGAATACGCGCATTTTGTTGGTGCCCTTGAGCAGGGTCGGCTGGATGTAGTAACCGCTGGCGAGGTTGCCTTCGAGTTTCTCCACCTTACCGCCGGTCAGCAGTTGCGCGCCTTCGCCCTTGGCGATTTCCAGGTAGGAAAGAATCTTGTCGAATTGCTGCTCGGAGGCCTGGGCGCCGACCATGGTATCGGTGTCCAGTGGGTCGCCACGCTTGATCTGGCTGATCTTTTTCATCACCGCCAGCATGAATTCGTCATAGATCGATTCCTGCACCAGGGCGCGGGATGGGCAGGTGCAGACTTCGCCCTGGTTGAAGAACGCCAGTACCAAGCCCTCGGCGGCTTTTTCGATAAAGCTTGGCTCGGCCTGCATAATGTCTTCGAAGAAGATGTTCGGCGATTTGCCACCCAGCTCCACGGTGGACGGAATGATGTTTTCGGCTGCGCATTTCATAATGTGCGAACCGACCGGAGTCGAACCGGTGAAGGCAATCTTGGCGATGCGCTTGCTGGTGGCCAGGGCTTCGCCGGCTTCTTTACCGAACCCCTGCACCACGTTCAGCACGCCTGGCGGCAGCAGATCGCCGATCAGCTCCATCAGCACGCAGATGCCCAGCGGGGTCTGCTCGGCGGGCTTGAGGACAACGCAATTACCGGCGGCCAGGGCTGGGGCGAGTTTCCACGCGGCCATCAGCAGGGGGAAGTTCCACGGGATGATCTGCCCGACCACGCCCAGCGGTTCGTGGATGTGATAGGCCACGGTGTTGCCGTCGATCTCGGCGGCGCTGCCTTCCTGGGCGCGCAGGCAACCGGCGAAGTAGCGGAAGTGGTCGGCGGCCAGCGGGATGTCGGCGTTGAGGGTTTCACGCACGGCCTTGCCGTTGTCCCAGGTTTCGGTGATGGCCAGCAGTTCGAGGTTCTGTTCGATACGGTCGGCGATCTTCAGCAGGATCAGCGAGCGCGCCTGGGCCGAGGTGCTGCCCCAGGCATCCGCCGCGGCGTGGGCGGCGTCCAGGGCCTTGTCGATGTCCTTGGCATTGGAGCGCGGGAACTCGGCAATCGGCTGACCGTTCACCGGCGAGGTGGTGGTGAAGTATTGGCCGTCCACGGGGGCGACGAATTGGCCATTGATGTAGTTGCCGTACTTGGCTTTGAACGAAACGATGGCGTCGGCGGTACCAGGGTGGGCGTAACGCATGGTGAGTGTCTCCTTGGCTTTGTGCTTATGAGGGAGTCGCGCTGAGTAAGGCGTAGAGCAAAGGTCGGGCCAGTGCGCCCAAACCCCACTGCAACAGAGCTTGGCGGCATAGGTACGAAGTCGTGGCCGATGCATTGTGGCGTGGTGGGTACAGCCTGGGTGACAGTTTGTAACGTTATTGGTACAGCCTGTGACGCATCGGTCGTGGAGCGATTGCAATGCGTGGGTGGCTGGAGGATGCTGGACATTCGCTTCGGCCCCGCGACTCGCACCCCCGGGAGAATCACCAGAAATGCACAACAACCATTTGAGTCGTCACGCCCGGCAGGTGCTGACCGTGACCCAAGGTAGGCAGCAGTTGCATGGCCCAGGCAGCGATCCGTCCATTGCCCGCTCCTGGCTGCGCTGTCTTGAGGATTATCACCTCGACCCTTCCTTGAACGTCGCTCCCACGGTACTTGAGCACGACCGCCTGCTGGAAAGTCGCGAGCGCCTCAAACACGTGCTGCAGATCGCCGGCAACGAAATGACCAGTCTGCATCAGCAACTCTCCGGCGCCGGTCATGCGGTGTTGCTGACCGATTCCCAGGGCGTGATCCTCAACTGTGTCACCGCAGCCACCGAGCGCCGGATATTCGAGCGCGCCGGGCTCTGGCTCGGCGCCGACTGGAGCGAGGCCTGTGAAGGCACCAATGGCATTGGCACCTGCCTGGTGGAGCGGCAGTCGCTGACCATTCACCAGGACGAACACTTTCGCGGTCGCCATACCGGCCTGACCTGCTCGGCCAGCCCGATCTTCGATCCCCAGGGTGAATTGTTGGCGGTGCTGGATGTGTCCTCCGCGCGCCCCGAGGTGTCCCGGCAGAGCCAATTCCACACCATGGCCCTGGTGAACCTCTCGGCGAAGATGATCGAGAGCTGCTATTTCCTGCGTTATTACGACAAACACTGGTTACTGCGCTTTCACCTGCAGGCCGAGTCCGTGGGCCTGTTCAGCGAGGGGCTGCTGGCGTTCGACGGCGCAGGGCGGATCAGCGCGGTCAACCAGAGCGCCTTGAACCTGCTGGGACATACCCGCGGCGAGTTGCTGGGGCAGTCGGTGGATGCTTTTTTCGATTGCCCACTGGATGAATTGTTTGGCCGTGCGAGTGCCCAGGCCAGCGCCAGTTGGCCGTTACGCACACAGGATGGGCGTGGGTTGTTCGCGGTGTTGCGCGGCCAGCCGCGCAGTGTGCCCAAGCCATTGGCGCCGTCACCGGTCAGCCGCGAACGGGGCAACCTGTCGGGCATTTGCCTGGGCGATGAGGGCTTGCAGAATGATTTTCGCAAGGCGTTGCGGGTCTTCGAGCGCGATGTGCCGTTGCTGATCAACGGCGAAACCGGCTCGGGCAAGGAAGTGTTCGCCAAGGCGGTGCATCGGTCCAGTCGGCGTGCGCAAAAGGCCTTTGTCGCCCTCAACTGCGCCGCGATTCCGGAAAGCCTGATCGAAAGTGAGTTGTTTGGTTATCGGGGGGGCAGTTTTACCGGCGCACGCAAGGAAGGCATGCGTGGCAAGTTGCAGCAGGCCGATGGCGGCACACTGTTTCTCGATGAGATCGGCGATATGCCGCTGGCATTGCAGACCCGATTGCTGAGGGTGCTGGAGGATCGGCAGGTGGTGCCGATCGGTGGAGAACCCGAAGCGGTCAATGTGCGGATTGTCAGTGCGACCCACCGTAATCTGTTGGAGCGGGTGCGGGACGGCAGCTTCCGCGAGGATTTGTATTATCGGCTCAATGGGTTGGAAATCGGTTTGGCGCCCTTGCGTGAACGCAGCGACAAGTCCCAATTGCTGGATTTGCTGCTGGCGGAGGAAGCCGCCGGGCAGCGTGTGTTGATCGATGCGCCAGCGCGCCAGGCTCTGCTGGATTTCGCCTGGCCGGGCAACGTGCGGCAGTTGCGCACGGTGCTGCGCACGCTAACGGCGTTGTCTGATGATGGATTGATCGGTATGGCGCACCTGCCGGCGATGATTCGCCAGACGCCACCGCCCAACACGCCGATGGCGCTTGACCGGATCCCGGAGCATGCGCTGGAAGATGCCGAGCGCCTGGCCTTGCTCAACGCTCTAGAGCAGCAGCGCTGGCACATGACCCATACCGCCGAGCAACTGGGGATCAGTCGCAATACCCTCTATAGAAAGCTGCGCAAGCACGGCATCGCCCGGCAAGGCCCTCGAACCTGAAACACCAGGTGCGATTTCGCCCGCCCTGGGCTAACCTGCGGCCATGTTTTACGAGGTCGACTATGCACATTCATATTCTGGGTATCTGCGGCACCTTCATGGGGTCGATGGCGGTTCTGGCCAAAGAGCTGGGCCATCACGTGACGGGCTCCGATGCCAACGTCTATCCGCCAATGAGCACGCAATTGCAGGCACAGGGCATCGAGCTGACCCAGGGCTACGACCCGGCCCAGCTTGATCCGGCACCCGACCTGGTGGTGATCGGCAATGCCATGTCCCGTGGCAACCCCGCCGTCGAATACGTACTGAACAAGGGCCTGCCCTATGTCAGCGGCCCACAGTGGCTGGCCGATCATGTGCTGCAAGGCCGCTGGGTCCTGGCCGTTGCCGGCACCCATGGCAAGACCACCACCAGCAGTATGCTGGCCTGGGTGCTGGAGCACGCGGGCATGAGCCCAGGTTTCCTGATCGGTGGCGTGCCGCAGAATTTCTCGGTATCGGCCCGGTTGGGCGCTACGCCGTTCTTCGTGATCGAGGCCGATGAGTACGACAGCGCATTCTTCGACAAGCGTTCCAAGTTCGTCCACTACCGCCCACGCACGACGATCTTGAACAACCTGGAGTTCGATCACGCGGATATTTTCCCGGATCTGCCAGCCATCGAGCGACAATTCCACCATTTGGTGCGCACTATCCCCAGCGACGGCCTGGTGATTCATCCGACCACCGAGCCGGCCCTTCAGCGCGTGATCGAGATGGGCTGCTGGACGCCGGTGCAGACCACCGGTGTCGGCGGGCAATGGCAGGTCAAGTTGCTCAGTGAGGACGGCTCGCGTTTTGAGGTGATGTTCGAAGGCGTCGCGCAAGGTGTGGTCGAGTGGGACATGACCGGTCAGCACAACGTCGCTAACGCCCTGGCCACCCTGGCGGCGGCCCGCCATGTTGGCGTAGTGCCTTCCATGGGCATCGCGGCCCTGAGTGCCTTCAAGAGCGTGAAACGGCGCATGGAGAAAGTCGCCGAAGTCCATGGCGTGAGTCTCTATGACGACTTCGCTCATCACCCGACGGCTATTGCCACGACCCTCGACGGCTTGCGCAAGAAGGTCGGCGATGCGCCGATAATTGCCATTATCGAACCGCGTTCCAACTCCATGAAGCTCGGTGCCCATCGTGACGGTTTGCCGCAAAGCGTGGTCCAGGCCGACCAGGTGATCTGGTATGCACCGGCCAATCTCGGCTGGGACCTGGGGGCGACCGCCGCCTTGTGCACCGTGCCGTCGATTGTCAGTGACTCCCTCGACGGTATTATCGAACGCGTGAAAAGCCAGGCTAAACCGGGTACTCACGTGGTGATCATGAGCAACGGCGGCTTCGGCGGCCTGCACGGCAAGCTGGCCGAGGCCTTGCAGTGAGCGGCCCGGAACGCATCACCCTGGCGATGACCGGTGCGTCCGGTGCGCAGTACGGCTTGCGCCTGCTCGATTGCCTGGTGCGCGAGGACCGTGAGGTGCATTTCTTGATCTCCAAGGCTGCACAATTGGTAATGGCAACGGAGACGGATGTCAGCTTGCCGCCCAAACCCCAGACGATGCAGGCGTTCCTGAGCGAATACACTGGCGCACAGGTGGGGCAGATCCGCGTTTATGGCAAGGAAGACTGGATGTCGCCGGTTGCCTCGGGTTCCGGCTCGCCAGCGGCGATGGTGGTGGTGCCGTGTTCTACCGGGACCTTGTCGGCTATCGCCACGGGGGCGTGCAACAACCTGATCGAGCGGGCGGCGGACGTTACCTTGAAGGAGCGTCGGCAGCTGATCCTGGTGCCACGTGAAGCGCCGTATTCGAGTATTCACCTGGAGAACATGCTCAAGCTGTCGAACATGGGCGCGACCATCCTGCCAGCGTCGCCGGGCTTTTATCACCAGCCGCAGACCATCGACGACCTGGTGGATTTTGTCGTGGCACGGATTCTCAATGTGCTGAACATTCCTCAGGATATGTTGCCGCGCTGGGGCGAACATCATTTGAGCAGCGATGAGTAAGTCGCCGCTGTACCTGTTGCTGGCCTTGCTACTGGCGGGGTGTGCGACGGTGCGCACGCTGGACGCCGGCAAGACCGGTGCCCCCATCGTCTATTCCGGGACGCGGCTGGACCTGTATGCGATACAAGGCGGATGCTGTGCCAGCGACCGCTTCGGCGCCGAGGCACCGAGCTATCCAGGCGTCGACCTGCCGGCCAGTGCCTTGCTCGACACGCTGCTGTTGCCGCTGTCGGTGTTGACGGTATTGGGCGTTGGGTTTCAGGCGACGGGTGGCTTGTAGGCTCGTGTATTAACGAGTGGGAGCGGGCAAGCTTGCTCGCCACAAGCTTGCCGTAAAAGAGCGATCGATGAGATCGGTGGGTTATTTGCCCAGCCGGCGCAATTCATCCGACTCGACGATTCGTACCCCATCTTGCTCTTCCAGCGCCAGGCGCCACAGTGCCCGGGCCAGTTGGCAGGCTTCGATCCCGCGATATTTGCCGGGAATCAACTTCGACAAGGCGCCCGCCAGCCGCTCGACCAGGCGCGGTTCCGTGCGTTCGCCCAGCAACAGCGATGGCCGGGCAATCGTCAGTTGCGGCCAGTTCTGCGCCTTCAACGACTCTTCCATCTCGCCCTTGACCCGGCTGTAGAACACCTTGGATTGTGGGTTGGCATCCACCGCGCTGACTACGATCAGGTGCCGTGCGCCCAGCTCCCGGGCGCGCTTGCCAAAAGCGACGACCATGTCATGGTCGATGGCGCGAAAGGCTGCTTCGGAACCGGCGAGTTTGATGGTGGTGCCGAGGCAGCAAATGGCTACGTCGACACGCCCGCTCAGTTGCGCCAGGAACACTTCCGGCTCGCCGACCGGGTTTTCCAGGTGTGGATGTTTCGCCAGGGGCCGCCGCGATGGGGCGAGCACACGGCTGATCGTAGGCTCATTGAGCAGGCGGTCGAGTAAATGTTCACCGGTCAGGCCGGTGGCTCCAGCGAGCAGGATGTGCTGAGGCGTCAAGTACATAAAAATATCTCCCTTACGAGTCAGCTTAGTTGCTCTTGGCTTCCTTGCTGTCCAGCGAAGCGCTTTGCAATGCTTTTCGTGCTTGTTGTTTGCGTAGTTGCTGCCAATGGGCCAGTACGCCTTTGGGCGCCCAGATCTGAGGTTCCGAAGCCTCGAAGTTGTCCGCTTGTTCGCGGTCGGCCACATGGGCCTTGGCGAGGTTGAACGCTTGCTGCAAATCGTCGGTCTGGTTCAGTGCCTGGGCGAACAGAGCGTCGCCAAAGTAGGTGAAATCAGCCTCCTCGGAGCAGCCAAAGGACACCCTATCAGCTCGCGAGGCGGTCATGACTAAAGTTCTTTCATCTTTGAGGGCGGGTATGAATCCCCCGGAATAACAGGCTGAGATAACGACGATTTTGTCGCGACTCTTCAGCGGGGCCAGGACCGAGGCCAGTTCATCGGCTGGCAGGTCGGCCAGTTCCAGGCGTTGTTGGTCCAACACCAGCTCGTGTTCGTGGCTGCCATGGCTGGTCAGGTAGATGAAGATCAGGTCTTCCGGGCCGCTACGTTCAGCCAGGGTCCGGGCGGCGCGACGCAGATTCTCGCGGGTAGCCATCGGACGATCGACCAGGTGGTCGCGATGATTCACCAGGGTGATCTGGCCGTAGGCGCCAAAGCGCGTGGCGAGCATTTTGTTGACGTAATCGGCTTCGCGCAGGAATACGCTCTGTTTGCCGTCACCCGCCAACGCGAGGCTGTACAGCTCGATGGCCGGGGTGGAGGCGGGAACGGCGGCCAGGGCTTTGTCCAACAACGATCCTTGGGCCAACAGGCCTAGCTCCAGTGAATCCGGCAGCAGCTTGCCATCGGCATCGCGAACTCGTTGGCCATTAGCCCAAACACCGCTCTGTACGGTGCCATCGGCCAGGGTCAGGGCACCACGGCCCTGGTAGGTGTCGCCGGCGAACTCGCCGCTGTAGGCACTGCCGTCGTCCAGGCTCAGGTGGCCGAAGCCGGCAAAGCGCCATTCGCGAAACTCACCGCGATAGTGGCTGCCGTCGACGCCAATCAGCTCGCCCTTGCCATTGAGCACGCCGTCCTTGAACTCACCCATCCAGACGTCGCCGTCGGCGTTTTCATAGCGCCCCTTGCCGTTCAACTGATTGTGCTTGAAACCGCCGGTGTACTGATCGCCTTCGGCACTGTTGAAGGTCCCGATGCCTTCCAGCTGACCGTTGACGAAACGGCCGGTGAACAGGTTGCCGCTCGAATCACTGCGCTGGCCCTCGCCATTGGGTTTGCCATGGGCGAACTGCCCCTGGTATTGGCTGCCGTCTTCCAGCTCCAGGTGGCCGAGGCCGGAATATTGATCGTCCTTGAATTCGCCCCGGTAGGTCATGCCGGCTTCTTTGAGGGTGCCTTCGCCGTTGCGGCGCCCCAGCTTGAAACCGCCGATGTAGCTGCTGTCATGGGTGGTCAGGGTGCCTTGGCCATGGAACAGGCCCTGCTGGAACTGGCCCTTGTAGACCTCGCCGTTGCTACCGTGCCACTCGCCGTCGCCATGCCATTGGCCATTATCGAACTGGCCGGCGTACCAGCTGCCGCTGGGGTAGTCGATGCGCCCTTGGCCTTGCAGCAGGCCATTGACCACTTCCCCGCGATAGCGACCACCGTCCGGCAGACGGGCATCTGGCGGTAGTAGTGATTCGCCGTCACCGCAGGCGGCGAGCAGCAGAGTTAGAGCAAGGGGCACAAGTGGGCGCATAACGGGATCCGGGCAATTAGAGGATCGAGTATGCCGTAGCATTATGTGGTGTCTAGGGGGGAGAGCACGAAACAGTGGTGTCACTGTTTCGTGCCGGTACTCGCAGACTGCCTCAGACGAAACAGAGCGACAGCGGTTCAGCGATGTAGGCGGGTTTTTCCTGGCCTTCAATTTCCAGGGTGGCGATGGCTTTGAGCAGCCATTGGCCGGGCTTTTTCTGGATGGCATCGCTCAGTTCGACCTTGAGGCGCACCCGGGAGTCGACCTTCACCGGCTGAATGAACCGCACGCTGTCGAGACCGTAATTGATCACCATCTTCAAGCCTTCGGGAAGCACAAGGATGTCTTCCATCAGCTTGGGCATCAGCGACAGCGAGAGGAGGCCGTGGGCAATGGTGGTACCGAACGGCGTTTGCGCGGCCTTGACCGGATCGACGTGGATGAACTGATAATCGCCAGTGGCTTGCGCGAACAGGTTGATGCGCTCCTGGTCGATGGTGAGCCATTCGGAACGTCCCAGTTCCTGGCCGACATAGTCGTTGAGTTGCGCTACGGGTACATAGGGCATTGAGCCTCTCCTTGGTTTATTGCGTTCTTTCAGGCCTTGGGCAGGCGCTGGACGAGAACTTCCTGATCGCCGCTTGGCGAGGTTTCCTACGGAGCCTTGCGGCCCCTGGCATCCACTGTAGATCATCACGGCATTTATGGCCGGTCTAGTGGCCTGTGTGGTTAGTTCTATGAGTCAATTTCGGCGCCATAAATCCCTGGCTTGCGTTGCTGTTCCTCGCCATAGCCCGGCTATGACTCGTCACAGTCCCTTGGTCATCCGAATTTGAGCGAACGAACTCACCGTGCAGGCCACCAGCTTTGGCGAATGCCGCTGTGTCGGCGTGTTTATAATGGGCGGCGTTATTGGGGGAAATCCAAAGGGGTGTCTGATGTTGCTACGCGGCCTGACCTGGCTGGTGCTGTTTCAGTTGCTTGGCACGGCGATCAATCATTTGTGTGTAGCGGTGTTGCCGGGGCCGATCATCGGCTTGCTGCTGTTGTTGGTGTTTCTGATGGTGCGCGGCGAAGTAGGCGCGCCGTTGAACGAAGCGGCCGCCAGTCTGCTGCGCTACCTGCCTTTGCTGCTGGTGCCGCCGGCGGTGGGCGTGATGGTTTATGCCACGCAGATTGCCGCGAATTTCTGGGCGATAGTCGGTTCGCTGGTGCTCTCGGTACTGATCTCCATGGCCCTGGCCGGGGTGCTGATGAACTGGCTGGTGCAACGCAAGGATCGGCGCGAGGGCCAGCCATGATGCTCGATTGGTCCGGCGCTTGGGCCGCAATGATCCACCACCCGTTGTTCGGTATCGGCATTACCCTGGGCGCCTATCAACTGGTGCTGGCTGGGTTCGAGAAAACCCGTTGGGTCTTCCTGCAGCCGGTGTTGGTGTCGATGGTATTGGTAGTCGGTGTTCTGCTGCTGTGTGATCTGAGCTATGCCGAATACCGCAAGAGCACCGAAATCCTCAGTATCCTGCTCGGCCCGGCGACGGTCGCGCTGGCGGTGCCATTGTTCCTCAATTTGCGGCGGATCCGGCAGTTGTTCTGGCCGATTTTTACTACGCTGGTGATTGGCGGAGTGATCGCGACCGGGTTGTGTGTGCTGTTGGGCTGGTTGTTCGGTGCCGACCACCGGATGCTGATGACCATGGCACCGAAGTCGGTGACCTCGCCGATTGCCATGCTGGTGGCCGAGCAGATCGGTGGCGTGGCGGCCTTGGCGGCGGTCTTTGTGCTGATCACCGGTGTGGTGGGGGCCGTGGTTGGGCCGAATATGTTGACGCGCCTAGGTGTTCACCGTCCCGAGGCGCGGGGCATGGCACTGGGCATGACGGCTCATGCGGTGGGTACCTCGGTGGCCATGCAGGAAAGTGACGAATGCGGTGCCTTCGCGGCGCTGGCGATGAGTTTGATGGGCGTGTCCACGGCGGTGTTGTTACCGTTGGCGGTGACATGGCTGGTTTAAGGAAACCTTTATGACCCTGGCGCTGTTTCCCCTGAACACGGTGCTGTTCCCCGGCTGCACCCTCGATCTGCAGATTTTCGAGGCGCGCTACCTGGACATGATCAGTCGCTGCATGAAGCAAGGCAGTGGCTTTGGCGTGGTGTGCATTCTGGAGGGAGGAGAAGTCGGCCGTGCGCCGGAGGATTTTGCCCAGGTCGGCTGTGAAGCGCTGATTCGCGACTTCGAACAGCAAGATAACGGCCTGCTGGGCATCCGCGTGGAGGGCGGTCGACGCTTCCGCGTGCTCGGCAGTGAGTTGCAAAAGGACCAGTTGACCGTCGCTGACGTCGAGTGGCTGGATGAAATTCCCGAGCAGCCATTGGAGGATGAGGACGAGGATCTGCTGGCGCTGCTCAAGGCCCTGGCCGAGCACCCGATGGTGGCGGCGTTGAGCATGGGCATGCAAGCCGCCGGGCAGCAGTCGCTGGCGAATCAGTTGGCTTATCTGCTGCCGTTTTCCGATGTCGACAAGATCGATTTACTGGAACTGGACGATCCGCGGCAACGGTTGGATGCGATCCAGGTACTGCTTGATGAGTTACGGGGTGAACTCTTCGCGTGAGCGGATAACGCTGTTGCGAACGCTTCGTGACAGCCCGCTGTGCTAATAGGCATAGCGCAACATCTGGTGCTGCACATGCCATAACGCGTGAAATCCATACAACGCAACGGCAGCCGGCAAGATCAGCCACCAGGTGCGCGGCGACATGGCAGTGAGTGGCATATAGCGCTGGCTAAGGGTCAGGCTGGCCGCCAGAACGCCAATTGCCAGCAATGCTCCGGCGAGGATATCGGTCGGCCAATGCACCCCCAGATATACCCGCGACATTGCCACCGCAAAGGCTGGCAGGCAGCCGAGCAACAGCCAGGTCATGCGCATCCGTGGCGGCTGATCGCGAGCGGCCAGCACGGCAAGCATCAGGAAAAAGGCGAACGATCCCGAGCTGTGGCCGCTGGGCATGCTATAGCTGGTGATCGGATCGGTCAGCACTTCCGGGCGTATGCGCGCAAACAGCTGTTTGGTGGCGCTGTTGCCGAGGGCGGTGATCGCCAGGGTGCCAGCGAAAAACAGCGCATGGCGCCATTGGCGAGCGAGCAGCAGTAGGGTCGTGAGGACCGCCGCGACGGTGAACTGGGATTGGAAGTCGCCCAGGCGGGTGACCATCACGGCGATAAAATCAAAGCTGCTGTCGCGGTGTTCCTGGACCAGCGTCATCAGGCCCTGGTCGAAGGCCTTTAGGTGCGGATAGCCGAAGAACAGGCCGACCAGCAGGGCCAGGCTCAGGGCCGAGATGAGGATTGTGGACTTCGGATGGCGTTTGAGGTTGCAATGAATGCACAGCCCGATCAGTGCTGCCAGGCCCGCCGCGACCACGGCGGTCTGTGGCCAGAAACCTTCGGGCAACGGCAGGCGAAAAGCCGCGCCGGTGGCCCAGCCGGGTAGCAGGTAGACCACGGACCAGCCGGCTGCGGCCAGCAGGCTGACACCGATAAAGCGTGGCAGTGGCATGTCGCACATGCCGGCGATCATCGGCAGCATCGGGCGTAGCGGGCCGATAAAGCGTCCGACCAACAGGCTGGCGATCCCGTAGCGTTGAAAGTAGGACTCGGCCGCGCTCATCCACTCCGGATGCTGGCGTAGCCCTGGCAGACGCCGGATGTTCTGATGAAAGCGTCGGCCCAGAGCGTAGGACAGCCCATCACCGAGCAAACCGCCGAAGAACCCCAGCAGCAGGGTTTCGCCCAGGGGCAAGGCGCCGCTGCCGGCCAGTACGGCGATGGCGAACAGTAGAACGGTACCGGGCACGATGATGCCCGCAATGGCCAGGCATTCGACACAGGCAATGATAAATACGGCGAGACCGAGCCACTGCGGATTAGCCGTCAACCAACCGGTGATGTTATCGAGCCACGGGCCCATGGGCGATTTCCTTATTTGGGGCAGGCAACCGGGGTGAGGGCTCCTGGGAGGTTATGTCAGGCCGAAGCTTGGTGGTGAGCGCACTTGTGTAAAATGTAGTCGCGACCTTCGACCTGCCCGCGTCGCAATGGGTTGCGTGTGCAATACGTGGCATCGGCGGCGTCGACGAAGCGGTACATCAAGTGCTCGTCGCGGCCCAGGGGGATGCCCAGACGGGTGGTCTGGATGATCTGCGCCGGTCGGTTGCCGACATCCTCGACAAACAATCGCTGGGGGTCGAAGCGCTTGGCGTCCCAGGCCGGCACCTTCAGGCCTAGCGCCTTGCACAGCAGCGTCTGCCCGGCACATAGCTTCTGCTCCGAGCGGGCCAGGCCCCTGGCGTCGGGGTTGTTGAGCAACATCTGTGCCAGGCTGGTCGGTCCCGACAGTTCATCCACCCAAGGGTGGGCCGATTTGATCAGCACTGCATTGCCCGGCCCCTGGGCGCTGAAGTTCAGCGAGTCGCCGCCGCGGGAGTAGTACATGTAGATGTGCCCGCCATCGAGAAACAAAGCCCTACGCTTTTGCGTATAGCCGAGTGAGGCGTGACTGCCTTTTTCTTCGAAGTAATAGGCTTCGGTCTCTATGATGCGTGCCGCCAGCCACAGGTCGCCGACGCGATGGCGTATGACTTTTCCCAGCAGTTCGCGGGCGAGCAGTTGCGCGTCGCGGTCAAAAAAGGCATCGGGCAGCGCGTTCGGCAGGGGCAGGGAGGTTATCTTGGGCATCGTTCTTGAGCGGCATTCAAGGCGGGTCGGACGCCAATCATACCGACTTTGCCCTTAATCGAGGCTGAATGGCCGCTATTTGTGTCCGATTTCAACCATCCGCTCGGCACCGCTGTGCGTGAGGCGGCGCGACAGCTATAATCGGGCGCTTTCCTCTTTGCCAAGACCCCCTTAGACCATGACTGAGTCCGTTCTTGACTACATGACCCGCCTGGGTCGCGCCGCCCGCGAGGCTTCCCGCGTGATTGGCCGTGCCAGCACCGCGCAGAAGAACCACGCGCTGCATGCTGCCGCCGCCGCGCTGGATGTTGCTCGTGACGAGCTGGGCGCAGCCAACGAACTCGACCTGTCTGCTGCCCGCGCCAACGGCCTGGAGCCGGCGCTGGTCGAGCGTCTGGCACTGACCCCGGGGCGAATTGACAGCATGATTGAGGGCCTGCGCCAGGTGGCAAGCCTGCCGGACCCAATTGGGGCGATTCGGGACATGAGCTACCGGCCGTCGGGTATCCAGGTCGGCAAAATGCGTGTGCCGCTGGGGGTCGTGGGGATCATCTACGAGTCGCGCCCGAACGTGACCATCGATGCCGCCAGCTTGTGTCTCAAGTCCGGCAACGCCACTATCCTGCGCGGTGGTTCCGAGGCGATTCACTCCAATCGCGCCATTGCCACCTGTATCCAGCGTGGTCTGTATGAGGCCGGTTTGCCGGCCGCCGTGGTACAGGTGGTGGAAGTTACCGACCGTGCCGCTGTCGGTGCGCTGATCGGCATGCCCGAGTACGTCGATGTGATCGTTCCTCGTGGCGGCAAGAGCCTGATCGAGCGAGTCAGTCGTGACGCCCGAGTGCCGGTGATCAAACACCTGGACGGTATTTGTCACGTGTATGTCAGCGCCCATGCCGACCTGGCGAAGGCCCGCCGTATCGCCTTCAACGCCAAGACCTATCGCTACGGCATCTGCGGTGCCATGGAAACGCTGCTGGTAGACCAGGCCGTTGCCGGCGAATTCCTCCCGGCCATGGCCGAACAGTTCCGCGCCAAGAGCGTCGAGTTACGCGGTTGTGAACGTACCTGTTCGATCATCGAGGCGGTCGCGGCGACGGAGGCAGACTGGAGTACCGAATACCTGGCGCCGATCCTGTCGATTCGTATCGTCGACGGGCTGGAGATGGCCGTCGAGCACATCAATGGTTACGGTTCTCATCACACGGACTCGATCGTCACCGAAAACCTGGCCGAGTCCCGGTGTTTCCTGGCCGAGGTCGACTCCAGCTCGGTGATGCTCAACACCCCGACCTGCTTCGCCGATGGCTTCGAATATGGATTGGGTGCCGAGATCGGCATTTCTACTGATAAGCTGCATGCCCGTGGACCGGTTGGTCTGGAAGGCCTGACCTGCGAGAAGTACATCGTGGTCGGCGACGGGCAGTTGCGTGGGCAGGAGTCGGTCTGACTTGGTCGATAAACGCCAGTCAGCCGTGGTGAGCGGTCGCGAAGTTTCACCTCGGCGCATCGGAGTGCTCGGTGGAACCTTTGACCCGGTGCACATCGGCCATTTGCGCAGTGCCCTGGAAGTCGTGGAACTGATGGCGCTCGATGAGTTGCGCCTGACGCCCAGCGCCCGACCGCCCCATCGGGATACGCCGCAGGTTTCGGCGCTCGACCGGCTGGCGATGGTCGATTGCGCGGTGGCCGGCGTCTCGCCGCTAGTGGTCGACGACCGCGAGCTGCAACGAGACAAACCGTCCTACACTATCGACACCCTGGAACTCATGCGGGCCGAGTTGGCTGCCGAGGACCAATTGTTTCTGTTACTGGGTTGGGATGCATTTTGCGGTCTGCCCACGTGGCATCGCTGGGAGGAGTTGCTCCAGCATTGCCATATCCTGGTGCTGCAACGCCCGGATGCCGACAGCGAACCGCCGGATGCCTTGCGCAATCTGCTGGCCGCGCGGTCGGTCAGCGACCCGAAGGCCCTGCCGGGGCCTGGCGGGCACATTACATTCGTCTGGCAGACGCCCCTCGCGGTGTCTGCCACCCAGATCCGTCAACTGCTGGCCAGCGGTAAGTCGGTACGTTACCTGGTGCCTGACGCGGTCCTGGCCTACATCGATGCGCACGGGCTGTACCGTGCGTCGAACTGAAAAGGGCGCGCTTGAAAGCACGCAGTCGTGTACTGACGCGCCCGAACATACGAGCAAAACGAGTTTTATATGACCAACAACGACGTAAACAAAGCAAAGCGCAAAGGCACGTTCAAGAGCGCTCCGCTGCCGGAGAAAGTGATCAGCGGCGAGCCCCTCAAGGGCGATGAACTGGTCAAGGTTGCCGTGGCGGCCCTGGAAGACGTCAAGGCCCAGGACATCCTGGTGATCGACGTGCGCGAAAAGCAGAGCATCACCGATTTCATGATCATCGCCACCGGTACTTCCAACCGCCAGATCGGCGCGATGCTGGACAAGGTTCGCGAAGCGGTCAAGGCACTGGGTGTCAAGCCGCTGGGCGAAGAGGGCAAGGGCGACAGCGACTGGGTATTGTTGGACATGGACGATGTGATCGTCCACATGATGACCGCCAGTGCCCGTCAGTTCTATGACCTGGAGCGTTTGTGGCAGGGTGCCGAGCAGAGTCGTTCGGCCAGCGCCGCACATCACAGCCCGGAAAACACTCATGAGCATTTCATCAAGCTCAACAAAGACCAGGAATAAGGTGCGGTTGTGCGCCTGCGTCTGATTGCTGTCGGTTCCCGTATGCCCAAGTGGGTGGAAGAAGGCTGGCATGAATATGCCAAGCGCCTGCCATCCGAACTGGCGCTGGAGCTGGTGGAAATACCGCTCAATACCCGAGGCAAGAATGCCGATGTGGCGCGCTTTATCCGTCAGGAAGGCGAGGCCATGCTGGCCAAGGTCGGCCCCGGTGAGCGTATCGTCACGCTGGAAGTCCATGGCAAGCCATGGAGCACCGAGCAGTTGGCGCTTGAGCTGGATCGCTGGCGGCTGGATTCGCGCACGGTCAACTTCATGATCGGCGGCCCGGAGGGGCTGGCGCCGGAAGTCTGCGCGCGGGCCGATCAACGCTGGTCGCTGTCGCCGCTGACCCTGCCGCATCCGCTGGTGCGAATCCTGATCGGTGAACAACTGTATCGCGCCTGGACCGTGTTGTCCGGGCACCCTTACCACAAATAAGCCTGCCGAATGACCCAGCCGATTCGCCTCAAGGACCACGAGAAAGACGCCCGTCTGGTGCGTAAGCGTGTTGTGGTCGGCGCGGTTGTGGTCGTGCTGCTCATTGGCGTACTTATCGCCCGCCTGTATTTCCTGCAGGTGGTCCAGCACGAGTACCACTCGACCCTGTCGGAAAACAACCGCGTCCATGTGCAGTCCATTCCGCCGCCCCGTGGCCTTATCTATGACCGCAATGGCGTGGTGGTGGCCGATAACCGGCCGAGTTTCAGCCTGAGCATGACCCGCGAGCGATCCGGCGACTGGCAGCAGGTGCTCGATGTCATTGTTGAAGTCTTGCAGTTGACGCCCGAGGACCGGGTGCTCTTCGAGAAACGCATGCGTCAGGGGCGTCGGCCGTTCGAGCCGGTGCCGATCCTGTTCGAGCTGAGCGAAGAACAGATCGCCCGCGTGGCCGTGAACCAGTTCCGTCTGCCGGGCGTCGAGGTGGTCGCACAATTGGTTCGCCACTATCCGCAGGGCGCGCACTTCGCGCATTCGGTGGGCTATATGGGGCGCATCAACGAGAAAGAAGCGAAAGTCCTCGACTCGGTGAACTACAGCGGCACCCACCATATTGGCAAGACCGGTATCGAGCGCTTCTATGAGGCGCAACTGCACGGTCAGGTCGGTTATGAAGAGGTCGAGACCAACGCCCGTGGGCGCATCCTGCGGGTCCTCAAACGCACCGATCCGGTGCCCGGCAAGGACATTGTCCTGAGCCTGGACATCAAGCTGCAAGAAGCTGCCGAAGAAGCCCTTGGCGGTCGACGTGGCGCCGTGGTGGCGCTGAACCCGAATACTGGCGAGGTGCTGGCGATGGTCAGTCAGCCGAGCTTCGACCCGAACCTGTTTGTCACCGGCATCAGCTTCAAGGCCTACGCCGAACTGCGCGACTCCATCGACCGCCCGCTGTTCAACCGGGTATTGCGCGGTCTCTATCCGCCGGGCTCGACCATCAAGCCGGCGGTGGCGATTGCCGGTCTGGACAGCGGGGTGGTCAATGCCTCGACACGGGTCTTCGACCCTGGTTACTACGAACTGCCGAACTACGACCACAAATACCGCAACTGGAACCGTACCGGTGACGGCTGGGTCGACCTGGACATGGCGATCATGCGTTCCAACGATACCTACTTCTATGACCTGGCCCACAAGCTGGGGATCGACCGGTTGGCGCTCTATATGAACAAGTTCGGTCTGGGACAGAAGGTTTCCCTGGACATGTTCGAAGAGTCGCCTGGGCTGATGCCGTCGCGCGAATGGAAACGCACCACACGCCGGCAGGCGTGGTTTCCAGGTGAGACGCTGATCCTCGGCATCGGCCAGGGTTATATGCAGGCGACGCCGCTGCAACTGGCCCAAGCCACGGCGTTAGTGGCGAACAAGGGGGTGTGGAACCGTCCGCACCTGGCGAAAACCATTGAAGGGCAGAAGCCGCTGGATGAAAACCCGATGGCGGATATTGTCCTGCGCAATCCCTCCGACTGGGACAAGGTCAACCATGGCATGCAACAAGTGATGCACGGCGCCCGAGGCACCGCGCGCAAGGCAGCAATCGGCGCGCAGTACCTGATCGCCGGCAAGAGCGGCACGGCCCAGGTCGTGGCGATCAAGCAGGGCGAGAAGTACGATCGTTCGAAAGTCCAGGAGCGCCATCGTGACCACGCCCTGTTCGTCGGCTTTGCGCCGGCCAACAATCCGAAGATCGCCGTGGCGGTGATGGTCGAGAACGGCGAATCCGGCTCCGGCGTTGCGGCGCCGGTGGTCCGTCAGGTGATGGACGCCTGGCTACTCGGTCCGGATGGCCGGATCAAACCCGAATACGCTGGCACCACTACTGCGGAGGCTACGCCTTGATCGCCAATTTCGATCGCATCCTCTCCAGTGAGGATGTGATGCGTCGCCGGGCCACGCTGTTGCAGCGCATGCACATCGATGGTCCGCTGCTGGTCCTGCTGCTGACCCTGGCTGCGGGCAGCCTGTTTGTCTTGTATTCGGCCAGCGGTAAAAGCTGGGATCTGCTGATCAAGCAGGCGACTTCCTTCGGCATCGGCCTGGTGTCGATGTTTGTCATAGCCCAGCTCGAACCGCGCTTCATGGCCCGCTGGGTGCCGCTGACCTACGTGCTGGGGGTGATGTTGCTGGTGGTGGTGGATGTCATGGGCCACAACGCCATGGGCGCCACGCGCTGGATCAATATTCCCGGAGTGATCCGCTTCCAGCCGTCGGAGTTCATGAAAATCCTGATGCCGGCGACCATCGCCTGGTATCTGTCCAAGCGCACGTTGCCGCCGCAGCTCAAGCATGTGGGCATCAGCCTGATGCTGATCGGGGTGCCGTTTATCCTGATCGTGCGCCAGCCCGACCTCGGCACCTCGCTGCTGGTCCTGGCCGGCGGTGCCTTCGTATTGTTCATGGGGGGCCTGCGCTGGCGCTGGATTCTCAGTGTGCTGGCGGCGGCGGTTCCCGTGGCGGTCGGCATGTGGTTCTTCATCATGCATGACTACCAGAAGCAACGCATCCTGACCTTCCTCGACCCGGAAAGCGATCCGCTGGGCACCGGCTGGAACATTATCCAGTCCAAGGCAGCCATCGGTTCCGGCGGTGTGTTCGGCAAAGGCTGGCTGCTGGGCACTCAATCGCACCTGGACTTCCTGCCGGAGAGCCACACCGACTTCATTATCGCGGTCATGGGCGAGGAGTTCGGCCTGGTGGGCATCTGTGCCCTGCTGTTGATTTACCTGTTGTTGATCGGACGAGGACTGGTGATCACCGCCCAGGCCCAGACGCTGTTTGGCAAACTGCTGGCGGGGAGTCTGACCATGACTTTTTTTGTTTATGTTTTCGTCAACATCGGTATGGTCAGTGGCCTGTTGCCGGTAGTGGGCGTGCCGTTGCCATTCATTAGCTATGGCGGAACTTCGCTGGTGACGCTGCTGTCGGCGTTTGGGGTTTTGATGTCGATCCATACCCACCGCAAGTGGATCGCACAGGTTTGATTAAGGTGAACAATTCAATGCAAGTGATGCGCGACTGGGTGGCTCGATGCGCTCCATGGATGAGCCTTGTCGGCTGCCTGGGGGCGACGCAGAGTGCGTTGGCCGGTGATTACGAAGGATCGCCGCAAGTGGCCGAGTTCGTCGGTGAAATGACCCGCGATTACGGTTTCGCTGGCGAGCAACTGATGGAAGTGTTCCGTCAGGCTGAGCGCAAACAGAGCATTCTCGATGCGATTTCCCGCCCAGCCGAACGGGTCAAGCCGTGGAAGGAATACCGTCCGATGTTCCTCACCGATGCCCGAGTCGCCCGCGGTATCGATTTCTGGCGCCAGCATGAAGCGGCCCTGGCTCGTGCCGAGCAGGAATATGGCGTGCCGGCCCAAGTGATTGTGTCGATCATCGGCGTGGAAACTTTTTTTGGGCGCAATACCGGCAACTACCGGGTGATCGACGCCTTGTCGACCCTGGGCTTCGACTATCCGCCTCGCGCCGAGTTTTTCCGTAAGGAACTGCGCGAGTTCTTGTTGCTGGCCCGCGAGGAGCAGCTCGATCCCCTTAGCCTCAAGGGCTCCTATGCCGGCGCGATGGGCCTGCCGCAGTTCATGCCGAGCAGTTTCCGCGCCTATGCGGTGGACTTCGACGGTACGGGCCATATCAATATCTGGACTAACCCTGACGATGCCATCGGCAGTGTTGCCAGTTACTTCAAGCGTCATGGCTGGGTGGCCGGCGAGCCGGTGGTCAGCCGCGCCGATGTGCGTGGCGATCTGATCGAGCAAGGATTGAGTCCAGGTATCGATCCGGTGAAGACCGTTGGGGAGTTGCGGGCGTTGGGCTGGTCGAGTCATGATGCGCTACGCGATGATATGCCGGTTACGGCATTTCGCCTGGACGGCGACAATGGCCCTGAATACTGGATGGGCCTGAAGAATTTTTATGCGATCACGCGCTATAACCGCAGCGTAATGTACGCCATGGCCGTGCATCAGCTGTCTGACCTGTTGGTTCAAGCACGGGGCGTCAAGTAATGCAGGTTTTGCCGATTCAAAAACCACTGAAGCTGCTGGCTTACGCGGCGTTGGCGGTGCTGGTGGCCAGTTGTTCGACCGGTCGCTCGCCTTATCAGTCATCGTCTTCCAATGCCGTCCGCGCTCAGCCGGGGCTGGATATCAACCGGGCCCACAAGGATGGCGCGCCGTGGTGGGACGTGGATGTGTCGCGAATTCCCGACGCCACGCCGACCCTGCATACCGGTGCCTACAAAGCCAACCCCTATACGGTGCTGGGTAAGACCTACTTCCCGCTGCCGGACTCCAAGCACTATGTCGCCCAAGGCACGGCCTCGTGGTACGGCACCAAGTTCCATGGCCAGAACACCGCCAACGGCGAGGTCTATGACCTGTACGGCATGAGTGCCGCGCACAAGACCCTGCCGCTGCCCAGCTATGTGCGAGTGACCAACCTGGACAACAACCGTAGCGTGATCCTGCGAGTGAACGACCGCGGGCCGTTCTATTCGGATCGGATTATCGACCTGTCCTACGCTGCCGCCAAGAAGCTCGGCTACGCCGAGATCGGTACGGCTCGGGTCAAGGTCGAAGGCATCGATCCCCAGCAGTGGTGGGCTCAGCGCGGCCGCCCGGCGCCGCTGCTGCTCAACGAGCCGCAAGTGGCGCAGGCTGCTGCACCCGCGTTGACGGCGTCCACCGGGACGATCGAGCAGTGGACACCGCCGCCGCAACAACACGCGAGTGACGTTGTCCCTGTATTGAGCGATGCAAAGAAAAACGGCTTGGTACCAGCCTCTGGCCAGTATCTCCAGGTGGGCGCCTTCGCGAACCCGGACGCTGCCGAACTGCTGCGATCGAAGCTAAGCTCGATGGTCAGGGCGCCGGTGTTCGTCAGTTCGATCGTGCGCAACCAGCAGACGCTGCATCGGGTCCGGATGGGGCCGATCGGCACGCAGGATGAAGTCCAGCAAGTGCAGAATAGCGTGCGCCTGGCGAATCTTGGCTCACCGAGTCTGGTGACGTCGGAGTAATACAGGCACAATTAAGGATTCGGCCGCCTCCCAAAGGCCGGGTTTTGGTTGTCGGTTCATCTAAAATAATAAAAGCCTTATAGGGTGGTGTAGCGAGCAACCCAGAGCCTGCATTGGGCTGTCTGATTAGTTTTGTCCGCAAGGGCAAGTTTCCATTAGCGATTTCGAGAGACGGATGAACATCACCACCTTTGCCAAACGTTTGTGCCTGCTTGTGCCGTTGATCATTGTGCCCACTGCCTGGGCCGCCGATGAGATGGCTTTGCCGGCTTCGCCGCAACTTGCCGCCAAATCCTACGTGCTCATGGATGCCGCCAGCGGCAACGTGCTGGTCGAGAACAATGGCGACCAGCGCCTGCCACCGGCCAGTCTGACCAAGCTGATGACCGCCTACATCGCGACCCTGGAAATCCGTCGCGGCCAGATTGGCGAGAGCGATCCGGTGACTGTCAGTGAAAACGCTTGGCGTACCGGCGGTTCGCGGATGTTCATCAAGGTCGGCTCGCAGGTCAGCGTCAGCGACCTGTTGCACGGGATCATCATCCAATCCGGCAACGATGCCAGCGTGGCATTGTCCGAGCATATCGCCGGTAGCGAAGATGCCTTTGCCGACATGATGAACAAGACTGCCGGCGACCTGGGCATGAGCAACAGCCACTTCATGAACCCGACCGGCTTGCCAAATCCGGAGCACTACTCATCGGCTCACGACATGGCGTTGCTGGCTCGCGCAATCATCCGTGTCGACCCGGTGCACTACGCGATCTACTCGCAGAAAGAGTTCTTCTGGAACGGCATCAAACAGCCCAACCGCAACTTGCTACTGTGGCGTGACAAGACCGTTGACGGCCTGAAGACCGGGCACACCGAAGAGGCCGGCTATTGCATGGTGTCCTCGGCGGTGCGTGATGGTCAGCGCCTGATCGCGGTGGTGTTCGGGACCAGCAGTGAATCGGCCCGCGCCGCCGAGACCCAGAAGCTGTTGACCTACGGTTTCCGTTTCTTCGAAACCCAGACCTTCTATCAGAAGGGCACCGAACTGGCCCAGGCGCCGGTCTGGAAAGGCACCACTCATCAGGTCAAGGCCGGTTTGGCCGACGACCTGACCATGACCCTGCCTAAAGGCCAACTGAAGAAGCTTGCGGCGAGCATGACCCTCAACCCGAAACTGATTGCCCCGATCGCCAAGGGTGACGTGATTGGCAAGGTTGAAGTCAAACTGGATGACAAGGTCGTTCACAGTGCCGATCTGATCGCACTGGAAGCGGTCGAGGAAGGTGGTATCTTCCGCCGCCTGTGGGATAGCATCCGCATGTTCTTCTACGGCATGTTCAACTGAAGCACCTTGAACCGCGACATTTTGAACAAATAGTATTTTGAGCAAATAGTGTCGAATTACGCATCTCGCGCTTGACCCGAGCGCGAGATGCGTCCGTTGCCTGGGCTTACGAGGCCGTTATAGTCATGACAGACACTGAAGTAAAAGCTCCGAAAATCGAGTTCCCAGTCACCGACTATCCGGTCAAGGTGATCAGTGACACGGGTGTGGGCAATAAGGACAAGATTGTCGAGATCGTCAGGAAACACGCCACGATCAACGACAACCGGATAGACGAACGCCAGAGCACCAACGGCAAGTACACCACCATTCAGTTGCACATCGTAGCCACCGACCAGGACCAGTTGTACAACATCAACAGCGAGTTACGAGCCACCGGCTTCGTACACATGGTGTTGTGATGACGGGCGTGTTGGGCTTTCGCGAGCTCGGCCAGACGCCTTACGAGCCGGTCTGGCATGCCATGCAGCGATTTACCGACGCACGCAAGTGTGCAGAGTTTGCCGATGAGGTCTGGCTGGTGCAGCACCCGCCGGTCTTTACCCAGGGGCAGGCCGGCAAGGCCGAACACTTGCTGCTGCCGGGCGACATTGCGGTGGTCAAGGTCGATCGCGGCGGCCAAGTGACCTATCATGGACCTGGCCAGCTAGTGGCTTATCTGTTGCTGGACGTTCGCCGCCTCGGTTTTGGCGTGCGCGAACTGGTCAGCCGGATGGAGCGCTGCCTGATCGAATTGCTGGCCGGTTATGGCGTAAGCGCCGCAGCCAAGGCCGACGCCCCTGGGGTGTATGTCAATGGTGCGAAAATCGCCTCCCTGGGCCTGCGGATTCGCAATGGTTGTTCCTTCCATGGCTTGGCGTTGAACGTCGACATGGACCTTGAGCCGTTTCGGCGGATTAATCCCTGCGGTTATGCGGGGCTGGCGATGACCCAGCTACGTGACCACACAGGGCCGATTGAATTTGCCGAGGTAAGTGCCCGGCTGCGCGCGCAGCTCGTCAAACACCTCGACTATGCTGAGCAGACGACCCTAACGGGCGGAATCGATTGATATGACTACTGCGCAAGATGCTGTGCAAACCCTGATCCCGACACTGGATGTTTCCGAGCGGCCGGCCCGTGCGAAAGTCGAAACCGGTGTCAAGCTACGCGGTGCCGAGAAGGTGGCGCGGATCCCGGTGAAAATCATCCCGACCACCGAGCTGCCGAAGAAGCCGGACTGGATTCGGGTCCGCATCCCGGTATCGCCGGAAGTCGACCGCATCAAGCAATTGCTGCGCAAGCACAAGCTGCACAGTGTCTGTGAAGAAGCCTCCTGCCCGAACCTGGGCGAGTGTTTCAGTGGCGGCACCGCAACCTTCATGATCATGGGAGATATCTGCACCCGTCGTTGCCCGTTCTGCGACGTCGGCCATGGCCGACCCAAGCCCCTGGACATCAATGAGCCGCAAAGCCTGGCCATCGCCATCGCCGACCTGCGCCTGAAGTACGTGGTGATCACCTCCGTGGACCGCGACGACCTGCGTGACGGTGGTGCCCAGCATTTCGCCGATTGCATTCGCGAGATCCGCAAGCTGTCGCCGAACGTTCAGCTTGAAACCCTGGTCCCGGACTACCGTGGACGCATGGACATCGCGCTGCAAATCACCGCCGCCGAGCCGCCGGATGTGTTCAACCACAACCTGGAAACCGTGCCGCGCCTGTACAAGGCCGCCCGTCCGGGTTCCGACTACCAGTGGTCGCTGACCCTGCTGCAACGCTTCAAGCAGATGATGCCGCATATTCCGACCAAGTCCGGCCTGATGCTCGGCCTGGGCGAGACCGACGATGAAGTCATCGAGGTCATGAAGCGCATGCGCGAACACGACATCGACATGTTGACCCTCGGTCAGTACCTGCAGCCGTCGCGCAGCCACCTACCGGTTCAACGCTTCGTACACCCGGACACCTTCGCCTGGTTCGCCGAGGAAGGCTACAAGATGGGCTTCAAGAATGTCGCTTCGGGGCCGTTGGTGCGTTCCTCGTACCACGCCGACGAGCAGGCCAAGCTGGTCAAGGCCGAGCTGATCGGGGCGTAAGTGATGAGCAGTCGTCGACCCGTGCGGGCTTGCTATCCGGTCCGGAGTGCGGTTTCGGCGCTGCCCGAGGGTGGGGTGATCGGCCTGATCGCCCCGGCCGGCCCTGTGGCCCTTGAGCCGATCAGGGCACAACAGTGGGCACAGGCCCGTGGCTACAAGCTGCGGATATTTCCGGGGGTCTCGCAACGGCACGGCTATCTTGCCGGTAGCGACGAAGTGCGCCTGCGGGATCTGCACGATGCTTTTTCCGATGATGAAATCGATGCCATTTTCTGTCTGCGCGGAGGTTACGGTTGTCCGCGGCTGCTGGATAAGATCGATTACCAACGGCTTGAGAAACATCCAAAGATTCTGGTCGGATACAGCGATATCACCGCGTTGCACCTGGCGATTGCACGGCACGCGGGGTTTATGACGTTTCATGGGCCGATGTTCAATATCGATCTGCTGGGTGACAAGCAACCGCCCACCGAGTCTTCATTGTTCGACCTGCTGACCGGAAGGGCACGGGCTGGCACGGTGCTTCATCATCCCAAAGCTTATCCGCTAACCGCCGTAATCCCAGGGGTCGCCTCCGGGCGCCTGCAGGGTGGCAACCTGTCGTTGATCTGTGCGAGCCTGGGCACCGCTTACGAGATCGATACCGATGGCGTGATCCTGCTGATGGAGGACGTCAACGAGCCGCTGTACCGGATTGATCGGTTGCTGACCCATCTGCGCCTGGCCGGCAAGCTGGAAGGGCTCAGAGGCGTGTTGGTGGGGGATTTCGCCGGCATCGATTCCGATGCGCTGCTATGCCTGCTCAAGCAGGAGCTGGAGCCGTTGGCTATTCCGGTGCTGGCGGGTTGGCGCAGTGGGCATTGCGACCCGAACCTGACGCTACCGTTGGGCGCGCAGGTGCGATTGGATGCCGATGCCTTGCAACTGGTCCTGGAGCAGGATGTTACGCTCGCTGCTAACTGATCCGGCGCGATCACTGGGTTAAGGGCTGTGCCTGATTACCGCCCAGCCCTTTATTCGCCACACAACCTTGCGCATCCCCATTCGTGGCCGACTTCAGCGATTACGCAAGCTTTCCAGCAGCTTGTGATTCGCATAGCCATCCGCAGGCCAGCCCAGTGCCTGCTGCGCACCGCGAATCGCCTTGCGGGTGTTCGCACCGATAATCCCATCCGGATTGCCGGCGTCGTAGCCGTTGGTGTTGAGTAGCGTCTGCAACTCTATCCGCTCGACGCGACTCAGCGGCAGGTCATCTTTGGGCCAGCCTGCGCGAATCACTCCGCCGCTGTTGAAGCGCTGGGACAGTAGACCGACGGCCAGGCCGTAGGACGACGAATTGTTGTACTTGAGGATGGCGCGGAAGTTGTCCAGCACCAGAAACCCCGGCCCACGGTAACCCGCTGGCAACAGCAGCGAGGCCGACAGTGACTCAGCTCCATAGGGCAGCGCCGCGCCGGCGGGAAGTCGCATTCCCATCTGTAACCACTCGCTCACTGGCTTGCGGATGGCACCGTCCGCCAATGCATAGTCAAAGCGGGTGGGTAGCGTGACTTCAAATCCCCAAGGTTGACCTTTCTGCCAGCCGGAGCTTTGCAGGTAGTTGGCGGTCGAGGCCAGGGCGTCTGCCGACGCGTTCCAGATGTCGCGGCGACCGTCCCCATCGAAGTCCACCGCATAGGTGTTGTAGGTGGTTGGGATAAATTGGGTCTGGCCCATGGCCCCGGCCCAGGAGCCGAGCATCTGTCCGGGGAGGATATCGCCGTGCTGGATGATCTGTAGCGCCGCGAGCAACTGGCTCTGGGCGAAATCCGGACGGCGACCTTCGTAAGCCAGCGTCGCCAGCGAGCGAATCACCGACTTATCTCCCTGGAACTGGCCGAAGTTGCTTTCCATACCCCATACGGCAACCAGGGTTTCCCGGTCGACGCCATAACGTTGCTCGATGCTTTGCAGCAGTGCGGCATTCTGGATCAGCAGCGCCTGGCCCCTGCGCACGCGCAGTGACGAGAGTGCGCCGTCGAGGTATTCCCACACGGGGCGGGTGAATTCCGGTTGGCTGCGATCGGCCTTGATCACACTCATATCGGGGGTGATGCCGGCAAAGGCGGTGTCGAAGGTGGTCGCCGTGATATCGGCGCGCAGGGCTTCGGCGCGAAACGCATCTCGCCAGTCATCGAAGCTTTGGGCGGGCTGAAGGGCCAATTCGTCGCCTGCGAGCTGTGGCGCGGATACGGGCGCCGCGGGCAATGTCTGGAGCGGCTCGGCATCGGCGGCGATGGGCTTTTGCGCACAGGCGACTAAGAGGATGAAACTGGTGGCGGCAAACAGTCGGCGCAATGGCCAACGAAGGGTGAGACTAAAGGGCATGCGCGGGTCCGGAGAATGCGAATCAGGTGTTGACCTTATCATGCCTGAGGGCGCAGGTCGTGATGGCACTTTTACGCGGCTAGAAAGTCAGAAGCCTCCCAGCTTTTAGGCTGGAAGGCTTCGCGGCGGTAGCTGCCTTTGCCCTTGGCGGGCTGTTCCTGGCGGCTTCGGAACAGTGGCTGGCTGATGATTGATTTGGCTTTGTTGGGACGGTGCCGAGACGGCTTGCTCATGGATATGCACTCTTGAAGAGGTGAAAGAGCGCGAATCATCGGGCAGATTCCCACCGCTGTCCAGTGAGGGCATTTGGCTATTGGGCAGTGAGGGCTGGAGTGGCGCTGCGGCCAGCCCGCTTGGCACAAACTATTCTGGCGGCAAGGCCAGGCGTTGGCCGCACATCAGCAAGCTCAAGCGGCTCAGGCTGCTCCAGGGCGAGCCTGCGGCCTGCCCTTTGATTTGTGCATCGACCCGCTGCGCGTCCATCAGCAACTGACTCCAGCGTTGTGCCGAATGCCGTTGCAGGGCTTTGCTTATCAGCGGCCTGCGTTTGTCCCAGACCGGTGGCCGGGCCTGGCTGAAAGCCTTGTCCAGCGGCACGCCCTGGCTGTATTGCTGGGACAGGTTGGCCAGCAGTCGCAGCTCTCGAGCCAAGGCCCAGAGAATTACCGGTGGTTCGACCCCTTCACCCCGTAGCCCTTCGAGCATGCGCAGGGCGTGGGCCGATTCACCATTGAGTACGGCGTCGACCAGCCCGAAGACATCGAAACGGGCGCTGTCGGCCACTGCGGCCTGCACGGTTTCAACGGTAATCTGCCCGCTCTCGGCCATCAGCTTGAGCTTTTCGATTTCCTGGGCTGCCGCCAGCAAGTTGCCTTCGACCCGTGCGGCAATCAGTTCCAGCGCATCTTGCTGCGCGGACAGTCCGGCTTGCGAGAGGCGCTGGCGAATCCATTGCGGTAGCTGACTGGCATCGACCGGCCAAATTTGGATGAACTGGGTCAGTTGGCCTTCGACCAGGGCCTTGCCCCACTTGGTTTTCTGTGCGCTGGCGTCGAGCTTGGGCAGGCTTATCAACAGCAAGGTGTCTTCGGCCGGTCGGCCGCAATACTCCATCAGCGCGGCGGCGCCTTTGTCGCCTGGCTTGCCAGAGGGCAGGCGTAGTTCCAGCAAGCGCTTTTGCGCGAACAACGACATGCTGGCGCCGGCTTGCAATAGTGTGCCCCAGTCGAAGTTGGCGTCGGCGCTGAACACCTGTCGTTCGTCGAAGCCTTGCAGGCGCGCAGCGGCGCGAATGGCGTCGGCGGCTTCCTGGCACAGCAACGGATCGTCACCGCTGATGATGTAGACGGGCGCAAGGCCGCCTTGCAGGTGTTTGGCGAGTTGGGCAGGGGCTAGTTTCATAGAGGGAGAGCGGCGGGGCGTCTTGGAACGCCCCGTCCGGCTTACTGCCTGGGCAGTTCCAGAGGTGATTGCTTGGGTATCGAGTCTTCGTACTGGCGCGCAGCTTCCAGGGCATCGGCATCCGCCTTGGCTTTGGCATTGGCGGTTTGTTGCAGGCTGTCGAGCTGCTCCGGCGACAGCAGTTGCAGGCGGATGACCATCTGCTGCACCAGGTCACGCCGCATTTCCCTGCGCAGTTCGGTCGCTTCGGCGTCGCCGCCGGTGATGTTGTTGCCGTCGTGCACGTAGTACTTCTGCACTTCCAGCTGGCCGTCCAGTAGTTTGAGATCCTTTTCACCATGGATCTCATAGCTCAGTACGGTGTTGAGTTCGTACTCGGCGGTACGACTCGAACCGGCGTAGCTGGCCGCACGCTGGGTTTCCTGCTCATTGGTCAGGATCAGCTTGTAGGGCGCGCCGTTGTAGACCTTGACGCCGCTGTGCTCCAGCACCTGAGTCAGCTGCTTGATCGTGTCACCGTAGGCGTTGCGGGCACTGAGCGACAGTTCCTTGATCGTCAGTTCGGTATCGCCGGTGCCGCGCAGCTGGAAGCCGCACGCGCTCAGCAGCACCGCAAGGCCCATTACCAGCAGATTGCGTTTGATCATCTTGTTGCTCCCCTGAAACCGGGGATCGACACCGCGATCCCCGGAAGTTCTGTAAGGCGCCCGTTACAAGGGGCGCCTGGTCCAATTAGCTAGCGACGATATTGACCAGCTTGCCGGGCACCACGATCACTTTGCGAATCGTCAGGCCTTCGGTGAAGCGCAGTACGTTTTCGTTGATCCGCGCCGCCGCTTCGATTGCTTCGCGATTGGCGCTGGCCGGCATTTCGATCTGGCCACGCAGTTTGCCGTTGACCTGAATCACCAGCACCAGGCTGTCCTGGACCAAGGCGTTGTCATCCAGCACCGGCCAGCCGGCGTCGATAATGGCACCGTTATGACCCAACTGATTCCACAGCGCGTGGCTGATGTGCGGGGTGATCGGTGCCAGCAGCAAGGCCACGGTTTCCAGGCCTTCCTGGATCAGTGCGCGATCCTGCTCGGTGCCTTGCGGGGCTTTTTCCAGGACGTTCATCAGCGTCATCACCTGGGCGATGGCCGTGTTGAATTTGTGGTTCTGGCCGACGTCCTGGCTGGCCTGCTTGATCGCCAGGTGGATCGAGCGGCGAATGGCCTTTTGCTCGTCGTCCAGCAGCGCCAGCTCCAGTGGGCCCGGTAGGCCTTGGGTGACGTGGGCTTGCGCCAGGCGCCAGACGCGCTTGAGGAAGCGATGTGCACCTTCGACGCCAGAATCAGACCATTCCAGGCTCATATCGGGCGGCGAGGCGAACATCATGAACAGGCGACAGGTGTCGGCTCCGTACTGCTCGATCATCGATTGTGGATCGACGCCGTTGTTCTTCGATTTGGCCATCTTCTCGGTGCCGCCGATTTCCACTGGCTGGCCGTCGCTGATCAGCTTGGCGCCGATGATCTTGGCTTTGCTGTCGCGTTCGAGCTCGACATCCGCCGGGTTGTACCAGGTGAAGCTACCGTTGGCTTCGCGGCGGTAGTAGGTCTCGGCGACCACCATGCCCTGGGTCAACAGGTTCTTGAACGGCTCGTTGGAGCTGACCAGACCTTCGTCGCGCATCAGCTTATGGAAGAAGCGCGCGTAGAGCAGGTGCAGGATCGCGTGTTCGATACCACCGATGTATTGGTCCACCGGTAGCCAGTGGTTGGCCGCTTTCGGGTCGACCAGGCCACCCTCATAGTGAGGCGAAGCATAGCGGGCGTAGTACCAGGACGACTCCACGAAGGTGTCCATGGTGTCGGTTTCTCGCTTGGCCGGCGCGCCGCATTTCGGGCAGTTGCACTGGTAGAACTCGGGCATGCGCGCCAGCGGCGAACCGGCGCCGTCCGGTACCACATCTTCCGGCAACACCACCGGCAGTTGGTCTTGCGGCACCGGAACGTCACCGCAGGTGTCGCAATGGATGATCGGGATCGGGCAGCCCCAGTAGCGCTGACGGCTGATGCCCCAGTCGCGCAGGCGGAACTGGGTGCGCGAGGCCCCGAGGTTTTTCTTGATCAGCGCGACTTCGATGGCGTCGAACGCGCCAGCGAAGTCCAGGCCGTCGAATTCGCCGGAGTTGATCAGTGTGCCGTGTTCGCCATAAGCGTCCTGCCAGGGTGACGGGTGGGTATCGCCCGAGCGGGTGCGCACCACTGACTTGATCGGCAGGCTGTACTTGTGGGCAAACTCGAAATCGCGCTCGTCGTGAGCCGGCACCGCCATTACGGCGCCGTCGCCATAATGCATCAATACGTAGTTGGCGACCCACACCGGGAGTTTCTCGCCAGTCAACGGGTGGTCGACGAACAAGCCGGTCGGCAGACCTTTCTTTTCCTGGGTGGCTACATCGGCTTCAGCCACGCTGCCGCCTTTGCATTGCGCAATGAAGGCTTGTAGCTCGGGGTTGTTGCGAGCGGCCTGGGTCGCCAGCGAATGTTCGGCGGCGACGGCGACATAGGTCGCGCCCATCAGGGTGTCCGGACGGGTGGTGAAGACTTTCAGCGCACCGGCTTCGCCAATGGAGGCGATGTCGTAAGGGAACTGCACTTCCATGCCGCGAGACTTGCCGATCCAGTTGCGCTGCATGGTCTTGACTTGCTCGGGCCAACCCGGCAGTTCGTCGAGGCTCTCCAACAGTTCGTCGGCGTAGGCGGTGATCTTGAAGTAATACATGGGGATTTCGCGCTTTTCGATCAGCGCCCCGGAACGCCAGCCGCGACCGTCGATCACTTGCTCGTTGGCCAGTACGGTCTGGTCTACCGGGTCCCAGTTCACAGTGCCGTTCTTACGGTAGATCACGCCTTTTTCGAACAGGCGGGTGAACAGCCATTGTTCCCAGCGGTAATAGTCCGGCTTGCAGGTGGTCACTTCGCGGGACCAGTCCACCGCCAGGCCTAGGCTGCGTAGCTGGGTCTTCATGTAGGCGATGTTTTCGTAGGTCCACTTGGCTGGCGCGACGTTGTTCTTCATCGCGGCGTTTTCCGCCGGCATGCCGAAGGCGTCCCAACCCATCGGTTGCAGGACGTTCTTGCCTTGCATGCGCTGATAACGCGCAATCACGTCACCGATGGTGTAGTTGCGCACGTGCCCCATGTGTAACTTGCCGCTAGGGTAAGGGAACATCGACAGGCAATAGTAAGTCTCCTTGCCTGGCTGCTCACTGACTTCAAAGGACTTTTGCTCATCCCAGAACGATTGGGCGGCGTTTTCGATTTCACGGGGCTGATAGTGTTCGTGCATGGCTACTTTGTACTGGAAAGGGTGGCCTAATCCTCTTCAACGCACTGTCTGGGTGCTGCTGGAAGTGGAATAACAGGAAGCGCCGTAGCATACATGACGCCGCTCTATCGAGGGAAACCCTGATTACGTGACAAAGGCCGTTGGTCGCGGCAGCCAACCGGTTGGCCGAGCACCGCTAAGCTCATAGAGGGGGAGTGATTCTTATCTTCAACGAGGTGAACGGATGGTGGAGTCGCATAGAAATATAACTAATCCCGAGTTGTACGAGCGTTTGATCATGCGTCTTGGGCTTGCCCTGGACGTTGCCAGGACGGCGGTTCGCCTGCGTGACGAGCGGCCTGCCGAGTTGGAGTTACGGGGCTTGAGCCGCGCTGAGTTCGAACTGATCAGGGCCTATCTGGACCTGAGTGGTCGTGGCGTGCCCAGGCCGGCTGCGACAGTGACGCAGCAGAAAAGAGGCGGGCGTTCAGCCGAGGTGATTTGGTTGGAGGACAGGGCGCCCAAGTTGTATTCGGCGCGTTTCAAGTCATTGCGGATCAAGTAAGGGTTCATCCGGCCACATCTTGTTGTTTGTCGTTGGCCTGACGTGTGTCTGAACGTCACGGATTTGGAATGTTGTTGATTGATCCGGATGCCCTTAGGCTTCGAGCATCTTCTGGAGGTGCTCGATGCTTGTTCGCTTCATTTTGAAACAATTACTTCTGCCGCCCGGCCTGTTATTGCTCTTGCTGGCGCTTGCCTGGTGGTTGCGTCGCCATCGGCCACGCCTGGCGGGACTGTGTTTCACCCTGGGGCTGGGAGGGTTCTGGCTGGTCAGCCTGCCGGTGGTGGTCGAATGGTCCGCTCGGGCGCTGGAAACCGTGCCTCCCCTGAAACGCGAGGAATGGGCCGATCTGGCACGACGGGCCGATGCGATCGTGGTGCTGGGCTCGGGGCGTGAACGGGGCGATTTGGCTTGGGACAGCGACCAGCCGACGGGTATCGGCCTGGAACGTCAGCGTTACGCGGCGCGCCTGGCCAAGGCTTCGGGGCTGCCGGTACTGGCCAGTGGTGGTTTGCATTACGGTACGCCGCCTAGCGAGGCAGCGCTGATGGCGCAGTCTATGCAGGATGATTCCGGGGTGACTGTGCGTTGGCGAGAAGAGCGCAGCACCACCACGTGGGAAAATGCTCAGTTCAGTCATGATCTGCTGGCGCCGCTAGGTATCAAGAGGGTGGTTGTGGTGACTCATGCGGCCCATATGCCACGTGCGGTGTGGAGCTTTGAAAAGGCCGGTTTCAGCGTAGTGCCAGCCCCGGTCGGCTTCCGGGGGCGGGACAATGCCCGCCCGCTGGGCGGCTGGCTGCCGGAGTTCAAGGCGATCTGGCTCAGCGGGCAATTGATCAACGAAGCGGTGGGGCAGGTGGGTTATAGGCTGTTCTATCGCTAAGCTCGCTACAAATGGACCTGCCTGCTTCAACTACAGGGTCTTGGCAATCCGGCTGGCCAGCAGCGCCCAGCCGAGCAGCAATGCGCAGAAGATGATCAGCGGCCACGAACGCCATTGCAGGTAAGGCGTCAGGTTGTGCATCGGAACCACTTCACCGTACAGGATGCCCCGTTCAAACTGGGGAATCTGCGTGGTGATCTGGCCAAATGGGTTGATCAGCCCGGTGACGCCGTTGTTGGTGGCGCGAATCATCCAGCGTCCGGCCTCAAGGGCGCGCATCTGGGCCATTTGCAGGTGTTGCAGTGGGCCAATCGAGGCGCCGAACCAAGTGTCGTTGCTGATGGTCAGCAGTAGATCGCTGCGCGCCGACAGGCTGGCGGCGAACTCTGGGTACACCACTTCATAGCAGATGAACGGGGCAATCTGATAACCCTTGGCTTGTAGCAAGGGTTGGTCGGCCGGACCACGGGCAAAGTCGGACATCGGCAGGTTGAAGAAATCGATCAGCCCGCGCAGCAGGTCTTGCAAGGGTACGTACTCGCCAAACGGCACCAGCTTCTGTTTGAGATAGACGCCGTCGCCTTCGCCCGTCACGGTAATGCCGTTGAAGTAGCGTTTTTCGTGATGCACGGTCTGGCGGATCGGTACGCCGGTGATCAGCGCTGTATGACGGTCGGCAGCGAAGTTACCCATCATCGACAGGTAGCCTTCGGCTGACTCCTTCAACACCGGGACTGCGGTTTCCGGCCAGACCAGCAGGTCGACCTGCTTGGCGCTGAAGCTCATGTCACGGTACAGCGCCAGCTGCGCATTGAGTTGTGCCGGGTCCCACTTCATGCTTTGTTCGATATTGCCTTGGATGGCCGCCACGCTCAGTGGTTCGCCGGCAGGGCTGGTCCAGGCGTGATGCTTGAGTGCCAGGCCAATGCCCCAGGGGCCGACCAGCAAGACTACACCCGACACGACAAAGGCCTTACGGCCAGTTTTAAGCAGGTGTGGCGTGTTGTACAACAACGCGGCGGTCAGGGCCAGGGTAAAGGAAATCAGCCAGATTCCCCCCAGTGGCGCGAGCCCGGACAACGGGCCGTCCAGCTGGCTGTAGCCGGAATAGAGCCATGGGAAACCAGTCAGGAACCAGCCCCGGAAGGCTTCTTGGCCGACCCACAATGCGGCGAAGGCCAGGGCGTCGGCCAGCGGCGCTTCATTGCGGCGTATCCAGCGTGCCCAGAGCCAGGCAGGCAGGGCGAAGAACCAGGCGATGGCGGCCACGAACGCCAGCATCAGAAACCCCGCCAGCAGGATCGAGGCGCCGCCGTAGGTATGGATGCTCACGTAGATCCAACTGGTGCCGGCGCCGAATAGACCGAAACCGAAGCACCAGCCGCGCCCCAGCGCCTGGCGTGGCGATAGCTCGCGCAGGCCGGCATAGAACAGGCCGACCGCGAGCAGTGCCAGCGGCCAGATGTCGAATGGCGCCAGGGCCAGGGTGGTCAGTGCGCCAGCCATCGCGGCCTGCAAATTACCGGGCCAGCCGGGACGGGTTAAGCGCAGCATGTCGATCCTTAGCGGCTGATGGGGGTCAGGCGAATCAAATGAATCCGACGGCTGTCGGCATTCAGGATGCGAAAACGATACGCGCCGATTTCGGTGATTTCATTACGCTTGGGCAAATGCCCGAACGCACTCATCACCAGTCCGCCGACAGTGTCGAACTCGTCATCGGAGAATTCGCTGTCGAAAAACTCATTGAAGTTTTCGATTGGCGTCAGCGCCTTGATCAGGAAGTCACCGCTGGGCAAGGGCTTGATGTAGCTGTCTTCCTCGACATCGTGCTCGTCCTCGATGTCGCCGACGATCTGTTCCAACACGTCCTCGATGGTCACCAGACCCGCCACGCCACCGTATTCGTCGATCACGATGGCCATGTGGTTGTGGTTGGCGCGGAACTCGCGCAGCAGGACGTTCAGGCGCTTGGATTCGGGAACGAAGGTCGCCGGACGCAGCAGGTCCTTGATGTTGAAGCTGTCGCCATTCTCCTGAAGAATCAGAGGCAGCAGATCCTTGGCCAGCAGCACGCCCATGACGTCGTCGTGGCTTTCACCGATCACCGGGTAGCGCGAGTGCGCCGCGTCGATGACCGCGGGGAGAAATTCGCGGGGGGTCTGGGTCGCCTTGATGCTGATCATCTGCGAGCGCGGGACCATGATGTCCCGTACCTGCAGGTCAGCCACTTGGATGGCGCCTTCGACGATGGCCAGCGCCTCGCTGTCCAGCAATTTGTTCTGGTGGGCTTCGCGCAGCAGCTCCAACAGCTCCTGGCGGTTTTTCGGCTCATGGGCAAAAGCCTGGGTCAGTTTACCCAGCCAGGACTTCTGCCCGTTGCTCGATCGGTCTTCGCTCATAGCGATTTACTCGTTTCCCTTGGTTGTTGAGTGATCAGTTTTCATCATCGATGTACGGGTCGGGATGACCCAGTTCAGCAAGCAACTCTCGTTCCAGTGCTTCCATTTCCTCGGCTTGCGCGTCATCGATATGGTCGTAACCTAACAGATGCAGGCAGCCGTGAATGACCAGATGGGCCCAGTGGGCGTCCAGTGCCTTGCCTTGTTCGGCCGCCTCGCGGGCGACCACCGGTACGCAGATCACCAGGTCCCCCAGCAAGGGGATATCCAGCAACTCGTCCGGCACGTCGGCGGGGAAGGACAACACGTTGGTCGCGTAGTCCTTCTGTCGCCAGGTATGGTTGAGCTCGCGGCCTTCGGCTTCGTCCACCAGACGGATGGTCAACTCCGAGTCGGCGCTGCGCTGGCGCAGGGCCAGTTCGCACCAGGTGCGCAAGTCGTTTTCGCTCGGGGTCGGCGCAGCACTGGCCAGTTGCAGGTCGAGTTCAAGCATCGCGACGGCTGTCCTGTACGGAAGACGATTGGACCGGGCGATTCTCGAAGCGCTCGTAGGCTTCGACGATGCGTTGCACCAGGGGGTGGCGGACCACGTCCTTGGGCTGGAAGTGGGTGAAGCTGATACCTGGCACGTCTTTCAGCACGTCGATGACATGGGCCAGGCCGGACTTGGTGCCCTTGGGCAGGTCGACTTGAGTGATGTCACCGGTGATGACGGCGGTGGAGCCGAAACCGATTCGGGTCAAGAACATCTTCATCTGCTCGACGGTGGTGTTCTGGCTTTCGTCGAGGATGATGAAGCTGTTGTTCAGTGTGCGCCCGCGCATATAGGCGAGCGGGGCGATCTCGATCACCTGGCGCTCGATCAGCTTGGCCACGTATTCGAAACCGAGCATTTCGTACAGCGCATCGTAGAGCGGGCGCAGGTATGGGTCGATCTTCTGTGCCAGGTCGCCGGGCAGGAAACCGAGTTTTTCACCGGCCTCGACCGCTGGGCGCACCAACAAGATGCGGCGCACCTGCTCGCGCTCCAGGGCGTCCACGGCGCAGGCCACGGCCAGGTAGGTTTTGCCGGTGCCCGCAGGGCCGATGCCGAAGTTGATATCGTTGGCCAGGACTTCCTTCACGTAGCGCTGCTGGTTGATGCCACGCGGGCGAATCATGCCTTTCTTGGTGCGCAACGCCACGGCGGCTTCGGCGACCGGATTGCTGTCGAGGTCTTCGATCGCCGATTCCTGCAGGAACAGGTGCACCATGTCTGCGGACAGCTCTGTACCCTTGGTTTCCCGGTACAGGCGGCGCAGCAGGTTTTCCGCGGAAGTGGTGAGCTTGGGTTCGCCGATCAGTTCGAACTGATTGCCGCGGTTGCGGATCTCGATCGTCAAGCGCTGTTCGATCAAGCGCAAATGCTCGTCGAATTGCCCGCACAGATTGGCGAAGCGACGGGCCTCGAAGGGTTCGAGAATGAAACGATGGGGTTCTATGGGTGCGTTCAAGGTTGTTTTTTAGCCGCCCTATGGCAATGGATATGGATTCAAGGATAACGCTAGCGGCTCGGGTACGAAAGCGCTTATGAGCGCTGAACGCCCCTCGCCACACGCGCTCATTGAAGCATCGAGCCGCGCAGTGAATGGGGTTGGGCTGCGTCGATATGGACGTCGACGAACTGGCCGATCAGTTGTGGATTGTCGCAGCGGAAGTTGACGATACGGTTATTCTCGGTCCGGCCTTGCAGTTCACCGGGGTCCTTTTTCGAGTAATCGGTCACCAGGATGCGCTGGGTCGAGCCGACCATTTGTCGGCTGATCTCGAAACCCTGCTGGTTCAGGCGCTGTTGCAGGACATTGAGGCGCTGTTTTTTCAGCGCCTCTGGCGTGTCGTCCACAAGGTCCGCGGCGGGGGTGCCGGGGCGTTGGCTGTAGACGAACGAGTAGGAGAAGTCAAAACCCACGTCTTCGATCAGCTTCATCGTCTGCTGGAAGTCCTTCTCGGTTTCGCCAGGGAAACCGACGATAAAGTCCGAACTGATGCAGATCCCCGGCACGGCGGCGCGCAGTTTGCGCAGCTTGGATTTGTATTCCAGCGCGGTGTGGTTGCGTTTCATCGCCGCGAGAATCCGGTCCGAGCCCGATTGCACGGGCAGATGCAGGTGCTTGACCAGCTCGGGCACCTCGGCGTGAGCCTGGATCAGGCTGTCGGAGAACTCCAGCGGGTGGGAGGTGGTGTAGCGGATGCGCTCGATGCCGTCGACGGCGGCGACCACCCGGATCAGTTCCGCCAGATCGGCCAGGCGCCCGTCATGGGTGGTGCCGCGATAGCCATTGACGTTCTGTCCCAGCAGGGTCACTTCGCGCACGCCGTGCTCGGCCAGGTGGATGATTTCGGCGATCACGTCGTCGAACGGTCGGCTGACTTCTTCACCGCGGGTATAGGGCACCACGCAGAAGGTGCAGTACTTGCTGCAACCTTCCATCACCGACACATAGGCGCTGGGCCCCTCGATGCGCGGCTCGGGCAGGTGGTCGAATTTTTCGATTTCCGGGAACGAGACATCAACCTGCGGCAGTTTGGTCAGGCGCGCGGCATCGATCATTTCCGGCAGGCGGTGCAAGGTCTGTGGGCCGAAGACCACGTCGACATAGGGGGCGCGGTCGCGAATCGCCGCGCCTTCCTGGCTGGCAACGCAGCCGCCGACGGCGATCACCATCTCCGGGTTCGCCAGCTTCAGTTCGCGCCAGCGGCCCAACTGGGAGTAGACCCGGTCCTGGGCGCGCTCGCGGATCGAGCAGGTATTGAGCAGGATAACGTCCGCGTCTTCAGCGCGAGCGGTGACTTCCAGGGCCTGATGTTCGCCCAGCAGATCGACCATGCGCGAGCTGTCGTACTCGTTCATCTGGCAACCGTGGGTTTCGATATAAAGCTTCTTGGCCATGGGGTTTCATCAAGTGATTCAGAGAACCGCGCATTATAAGGGGCATCGCGGTCACTTCCTAGGCTCTGTATGAAATGTATCTGCGCTGGCCCGTGTGGCGTTGAAAACAGGCTCGCCATGCTCATTGACAACCTATCAACTGTGTTTGGGCACCTCAGGTAAATTAAGGTTTGAAGGGTGTTCCCTGGGCGAAAACAGAATAGATCAGCATTTCCTTAGTAAACCCGACCTTCTCAGCCGCTACGGAGCCACTGTTATACACCTCCTGAATAGTCAGCACCGAGGACACGCCGCCAATGCCAATACCGATATAGCCGCCTGTTTTCATATACTGAACAGCACGGCTGGTGGCATTTACATGCGTGGCATAACCGGGTATTTGCCCCGGCGCACCAACCTTGTCCCAGTGATGCACCAGACTTTGGTTGGAAATACCCAGGGCTGTTTTCAATTTTGAATAGTCGTGCATCAGGTTATTTAAATTTCAACAGTACATATACAATTACCATCCAAATACCACTGCCCATCATTATCGCGAAGTCGATTTTCAGTAGACGTTTAAGGTGAGAGGGAAAATTTTCAAGATCGACTGGATCCAACTCGCCGATGCGCAGTGATGCCCTTGGCATCATGATCATCCCGGCGATTTTTGCAATCTCCAGGAGAGACCAAATCACCCCTCGATTCCCCAATCTCGGCCCCCATATATAAATATAACGGCTGTTCTTCAACGCCTCCTTTATAGCGTCCAGATGGCGGCGGCTCAAATACAGGCTGAATGCAATACTTGCAAGTCCGAGCAAACCTGGACCTCCGGTGACAATGATTGCAATCCACGAAGGCCATGTATCGATGCTGGTCATGGCTGTGTAGCTTCGTAAATTTTCTCACCCATGTATTCGCCCCCCATACCACCGACTGTCGTACCTACCCACGAGCCAGTTCCGACTAAGACCGCGAAACAGGCGACACCCCCTACACCTGTAGAGGCACCAAGCGCCACGCAGATCGGAGCGCTGGCAGATTGGGCTATCCTTCCACCAATAAAACCACCAACGGTGGACAACCCGAATTCCCCTCCTTCAGTAAACCTGATCTTCTCGCAAGCCGCTACGGAGCCACTGTTACACACCTCCTGAATAGCCAGCACCGAGGACACGCCGCCAATGCCAATACCGATATAACCGCCTGTTTTCATATACTGAACAGCACGGCTGGTGGCATTCACATGCGTGGCATAACCGGGTATCTGTCCCGGTGCACCGGCCTTGTCCCAGTGATGTACCAGACTTCGGTTGGAAATACCCAGAGCTGTCTTCAGTTTGGGGTGATCGCCCAGGCTGGTCTGACCACGCAGGCGAGTGGAGTTCAGCAGGTGGGCATCCAACTGGCTGAGCAGATGCCGGCGCTCGGCGAAGAATTGCGGCGACTTAAGGTGGCCGTGCTGACGATAGCTTTGCTGATGCAAGCGCTCCATCGCTTGGAGGGTGTCGCGCAGGCCGCTCAGGTGCCTTTCCATTACCATCGTGCTGACGCCTAGCCAGATTGAGGCATGGCCGGCAAAACTGGCAA
>NZ_CP014135.1:1692910-1742398 GCF_001543125.1 Pseudomonas agarici
TCAGAAGAGACTCGGTGGGTATACAACAAGGACGCCGACATATGCATTTTTATAATCCTGACTCATAATCAGTGAGAGAATGTGCTTAGCCCAAGTCGACCCTACAACGTTGGTTGTTGAATGTAAGTAGGACACTTCCGAAAAATACTGACCCGTAAATAAGCGGCTTGATCAACACCGCGTTGCCTTCAACATTTATTTGATTGCGCCCGTTCGACAACTACCTTTTACTGTCCCTTGCACCGGACAACGGCGAGCGGAGGGCGAGATGGTTCGCGGTTAAATACATCCTGGCGATTTCTTGCCTCCGGTTCGATGCCAGGGCCAGGAGCATTCGAAATGGGCTGATAGAACTCACCACACTGGCCAGTAGCCAGTGTTCCCGACGATCGTCACGTTCTGCGTTTTCGAGATCCCGGGATAGCCAACCACCATGATCCATGCATCACTGTTGCGATTTTCAGCAGGTCTTCTGAGGAGAAAGGTTTACAAAATCGACCGAATCCAAGTCACCGACGCCGATGTGTGCCGTTGGCATCATGATCGCCCACGGTGTGCCCGGTGGCTATGCTATAGTCTGCGCCCTCTTTTATATCCCCGATGTGTTGTCCGCCCACCATGACCAAACGTGAAGCCCCGATCTACAAGGTGATTTTCCTCAACCAGGGCCAGGTGTTCGAAATGTACGCCAAGCAGATCTATCAGAGCGATCTGTGGGGCTTTCTGGAAGTCGAAGAATTCGTTTTTGGCGAGCGCACGCAACTGGTGGTCGATCCGGGCGAGGAAAAACTCAAGGCCCAGTTCGAAGGAGTGGTGCGCAGCTTCGTGCCGATGCACTCGATCGTGCGGATCGATGAGGTCGAGCGCCTGGGCACGCCAAAGATCAGCGAGGCCCGGGGCGTGAGCAACGTCATGCCGTTTCCGATGCCGATGCCTGAAAAATAACCAAGCCTGGCGCACCTCTTCTTCGCGCACAGGCCCGCTCTCTCGGTCTGTCGATTGTGCCCACTATCAGGGCTTGGTTCAGACTCGGTGTGGCGCGGGCGTGGTCTGCACGGCATGGCGACGAACCGATCGTTACGGCCAGGATATTCAGGGCAGCGGTGAGAACGGCGTGCGCCCGTCGGCTGTCTGTAGTTCCAGCAAGTATTTGCGGAAAATCTGTCCCAGTACCTGGGTCGCCATTTCCAGCTCGTCCCGTGGCATCTGCGCGGCGACTTCATCGGCGGTGTCCAGGGCGTCTTCGGCGCCATTGACCGCCGCCATCTTCAGCACGATATAGGCCTGGATATTGTTGGCCGGCACGCCTTCGCCCTTGTAGAACATGCTGCCGAGCTGAAATTGCGCCTGGGCATGGCCTTGCAGCGAGGCCTGTTCGAAGAGGTTCAGGGCTTTGTTAAGGTCGCGCGGCGCATTCTTGCCGTCGTAATAGAACTCACCCAACTCGTATTGCGCCTTCGCATCACCACCCTGGGCAGCCTGTTCACAGGCTGCCAGGGCCTCGGCGAGATCCTGGGGCTGGGTATTAAGGGCGCAGCGCCCCATCGCCGGGATCAACAACGAGTTACCGCCTGCATGTGCCAGCAGCGGCTGAAGGAGCAACAGGCAGCCCAGTGAAAGGGCGCGGCCGGTGCGGTTCATGGGAATCGACGTACCTCTGAAGGGCGGGCGTACCCGGCCAGGGGATGTGTATGGTGCGCATTATGAAATAAGCGGGGGCCACCTTACAAAGTCTTTACTCGTTTTTCTGCTGCGTGGGCGGTTATATCGCCTTGTTTTGCAAGTAATGGGTTAGATGACGAGAAGAAACCAGGGAAGTTTAGGTGGGAAAACCGACGCCGGCTGCAAGCGGCGTCGGATCGGGCGTTTATTTCAGTGCGGCGAAGGCGCGTTCAGCGGCATCCAGGGTCAATTTCAGCTCGGCTTCGCCGTGGGCGATTGAAGTGAAACCGGCCTCGAAGGCGCTCGGAGCCAGGTAGACACCGCCATCGAGCATCAGGTGGAAAAAGCGCTTGAAGCGCTGCGCGTCGCTGCTCATCACGTCGTCGAAGGTGATGATGTCCTCGGCTTCGCTGAAATACAGGCCGAACATGCCACCGGCCTGGGTGGTGACGAACGGGATTGCGGCGGCATCGGCGCGCTGTTGCAGGCCGTCAAGCAGGCGTGTGGTGTAGTCACTCAGTTCTGCATGAAAGCCCGGACGGCTGATCAGGCGCAGGGTGGTCAGGCCGGCGGCCATGGCCAGTGGGTTGCCGGAAAGAGTGCCAGCCTGGTAGACCGGGCCCAAGGGGGCGATATGCGACATGATTTCGCGCTTGCCGCCGAAGCAGCCGACGGGCATGCCGCCGCCGATGATTTTGCCGAAGGTGCTCAGGTCCGGAGTCACGCCGTAATGGGCCTGGGCACCGCCGAGGGCGACGCGAAAGCCGGTCATCACTTCGTCGAAGATCAATACCACGCCATGCTGGTCGCACAGGCTGCGCAGGCCTTCGAGAAATCCCGGAGCCGGTGGCACGCAGTTCATGTTACCGGCCACCGGCTCGACGATGATGCAGGCCACGTCCTGGCCGACTTCGCCAAGCATCTTGGCCACCGCGTCGATGTCGTTGAATGGCAGTGTCAAGGTGTGTCTGGCGAAGGCTGCCGGTACGCCGGCCGAGCTTGGTACGCCTTGGGTCAGGGCGCCTGAGCCGGCCTTGACCAGCAGGCTGTCGGAGTGGCCATGGTAGCAGCCTTCGAACTTGATGATGCTGTCGCGGCCGGTAAAGCCACGGGCCAGGCGGATCGCGCTCATGGTCGCCTCGGTGCCGGAGCTGACCATGCGCACCATGTCCATCGAGGGCACAATCGAGCAGACCAGCTCGGCCATCTCGGTTTCCATGGCGGTCGGTGCCCCGTAGGACAAGCCGTGTTCAAGCTGGCGGCGCACCGCGTCCAGCACATCCGGATGGCTGTGGCCGAGAATCATCGGGCCCCACGAGCCGACATAGTCGACATAACGCTTGTCGTCTTCGTCGGTGACGTAGGCCCCTTCGGCATGCTTGAAAAACAGCGGGGTGCCGCCGACGCTCTTGAATGCGCGAACGGGCGAATTCACGCCACCGGGAATATGTTTCTGGGCGTTGGCAAACAGTGTTTCGGAACGGGACATGGTCGGGCTCTCAAAAATCATGAAGTGAAGAGGGCATTGAAGGCGCGGGCGCGACGCGTTACTTGCTGGGCGTTCTCGGCACCGAACAGGCCGTGGATCACCGCCAGCAGGTCGGCACCGTGGGCTACCAACGGCGCGGCGTTGTCAAGCGTGATGCCGCCGATGACGCAGATCGGCAGGTGCAACGCCGGGCGAGCCCGTTCCAGCAGCGCGATATCTGCCGCCGGGGCTCCGGGCTTGGTGTTGGAATGGAAAAAGCGTCCGAAGGCCACGTAGCTGGCGCCTTCCTGGGCGGCCTGTTCGGCCAGTTCCAACTGCGCGTGGCAGGTGGCGCCGATGATGGCCTTGTTGCCGAGCAAGGTCCGGGCGGGCGTCAACGGGCCATCGGTCTGGCCCAGGTGTACGCCCACCTCGAGGCGTGCGGCGAGTTCGGCGTCATCGTTGATGATCAGCCGGGTCTGGTAGCGTTCGCAGAGTTGGCGTAGCGCCTCGGCTTCACGCAGGCGGTGAGCCTCGTTGGTGCTTTTGTCGCGGTATTGCAACAGCGTCACCCCGCCTTCCAGCGCAGCTTCCACGTAGGACAGGAGCTTGCCGGCCAGCAACTGGCTATCGGTGATGGCGTACAGGCCACGTAGTTTCATCGGTTCGGCCTCGAAGCGTTACGAACACAGAGTTTGTAGCACAGGTTTGCCTGCCCTGGCGTAATGAGCCGTTATGAGCAGAAATCCAGCGGCAGACGGCGTGGCACAAATTGTCCCTGGCCCAACCGTTCGGCGTCGCGCAAGGTGCGCCATGTGTAATTCAATGCCGATTGCACGGCGCTGACCAGGCTTTCACCGAGGGCCAGACGGCCGGCCAGAGCACTCGCCAGGGTGCAGCCGGAGCCGTGATAACTGCCAGGCAGGCGCTGGCATTTGAAGGTCTGGCGGGTGCCGTCACGGCTGTACAGGCGATTGTGGATGTCTTCTTCATCGCCGTGGCCGCCGGTGATCAGTAGGTGTCGGCAGAATGGCAGGAGTGTTTCCGCGCATTCATCGGCGCTGCCTTCGGGCAGTCCGGCCAGGATGCGGGCCTCGGGAAGATTGGGGGTGGCGATCGTCGCCAGTGGCAGCAGGTACTGGCGCATGGCGTAACCGACCTCGTCCTTGCCCAGGCGACCACCGCCGCCGGCGCGCAGTACCGGATCGCAGATCACCGGCAGGTGCGGGTGTGCCTTGAGCAGTTCGACCACGGTGTCGACCATTTCCAGGGAGCCGAGCATCCCCAGCTTGACCGCCGCCACCGTCGAATCCTCGAGCACGGCGTTGGCCTGGGCCAGTACCCACTGGCGATCAAGGACACGAAAATCGCTGACATTGACCGTATTTTGCACGGTCAGCGCGGTGACGGCGCCAGCGCCATGGCAACCCTGGGCGAGCAGGGCCTCGATATCTGCCTGGAGGCCAGCGCCACCACTGGGATCATGGCCGGAGAGACAGAGGACAACGGGACGAGAGCTGTAGATATTCATGGTGCGCGAGCTTACCACCAAACGGCTTTTTCGGAATCTTCGGCAGAGCCTGGCATTTCAGTCCCGAAACGTTGTCCGTTGCGACCGATCCCCGTACTCGCCGAAACCATTTGATCGCTGATGCGCCTGTTCTAGAGCCTTTGAATAAAAGTTTTCAATGGTGCGCTTTGGCCATTAGTGGCTATGTTAGAGTGAGTCCAAACGAATAACAGGCCTTGCGGTTTCACGTCGTCTCAAAGGGAAAAGGGGCTCCTGACGCGACCAGACTGGCCATGCTGGGGCCCTATGCGTTATCTGCTGATGATGTTATTGAGCTGGCTGCCGCTGATGGCGAGCGCGGTCGAGTTTGATGAGTCCACTCAGAACCTGCCCCTGGGTCGGGTCATGCAAGTGTTCGAAGACGCGAGCGGCCAGGCCGATATCGCGGACATCAGCGCACCTGCCAAGGCCGGCCAGTTCCGTCGCCATGACAAGGACACCCTCAACGGGGGCTACTCGCGATCGGCGTTCTGGCTCAAGGTCGACCTGACCTACAAACCAAAAAAAACCGACGCGCAGCGCACCTGGTTGCTGGAAATGGCCTATCCGCCGATGGACCACATCGACCTTTATCTGCCGGACGTCGACGGCGAGTACCGCCTGGCCCAGCGCACAGGTGATGAGCTGCCCTTCGCCAGCCGGTCGATCAAGCAGAACAATTACCTGTTCGAGCTCAACTTTGCTCCCGGTGAAAGCAAAACCGTCTATCTGCGCTTGCAAACCGAGGGATCGGTCCAGGCACCGCTGAGCTTGTGGTCGAGCCAGGCTTACCTGGAAGAGCAGCCGGTACGGTTGTACGCCCTCGGGCTGATTTACGGCGTGTTGCTGGGGATGTTGGTCTACAACCTGTTCATCTACCTCAGCGTGCGTGACACCAGTTATTTGTACTACATCTTCTATATTGCCTCGTTCGGCTTCTACCAACTATCGGTCAACGGTGCAGCGGTGCAGTACTTCTGGCCGAACAACCCCTGGTGGGCCAACGCCGCAACACCGTTCCTGATCGGTTGCGCGGGGATCTTCGGTTGCCAGTTCGCCCGCAGCTTCTTGCATACGGCGGCCCACAGTCGCTGGCTGGACCGCCTGCTGTTGCTGCTGATGGCGTTCGGTGCGCTGGTCATGGCCTTGTCGCTGATGACCGGTTATGCGTTGGCATTGCGCCTGGCGACAGCCCTGGCCCTGGCCTTCACCGTGACAATTTTTTACGCTGGGATCAGTGCCTGGCGTTACGGCCAGCGGGCGGCGCGCTATTTCATCATCGCCTGGTCGGCGTTCCTGCTGGGTGGATTGGTCAATACGCTGATGGTGCTCGGTTACTTGCCGAACGTGTTCCTGACGATGTACGCCAGCCAGATCGGCTCGGCCCTGGAGGTCGGTCTGCTGTCCATGGCGTTGGCCGACCGGATCAATGCGATGCGCGAGCAACAGGCCCAGACGTTGCTGGGCTCCGGACAAAAACTGGAGGTGCTGAACCAGGAGCTGGCCAACAGCAATCGCCTGAAGGATGAATTCCTGGCCACTGTCACCCACGAACTGCGCACGCCGATGAATGGCATTATCGGCTCGCTGGAACTGATGCAGACCGTGGAGCTGGACCCGGAGCTGGAGCAATACCAGCAGACCGCCGCGGGCTCCGCGCGAGACATGATGCGCATGGTCAACGGTATCCTCACCCTGACCGAGTTACAGGCCGGGCGTCTCAAGGTCTACCCGCAGACGTTCAGCCTGCGCGAGTTGCTTGAGGAACTGCGGGAGCAGTTTGCCGCCAATGTGCAAAAAAAAGGCCTGCACTTTACCGTCGAGGTGGACGACGAGCTGCCTGATAGCCTGCATGGCGACGCGACGAAAATTGCCCGTTGCCTGGAGTGCCTGCTGGACAACGCCATCAAATTCACCCATGAAGGTGGGCTCGTGCTGCGGGTGATCGGTCATTCGGCGCAGCCAGCGCAATTGACCCTGTCCTTCGCCGTGATCGACAGCGGCATCGGCTTTACCGATCTGGACGAGGCCACGCTGTACCAGCGTTTCTTCCAGCTCGATGGGTCGACGACTCGCGAGTACGGTGGCCTGGGCATCGGCCTGGCAATCTGCCGACAGTTGATTGGGTTGCTAGGCGGGCGCCTGACCCATCAATCCGCACCGGGAGAGGGTAGCCGGTTCCAGATCGAGGTCGCTCTGGAAGTGTTGAGCCCCCGCGTTAACCGAGCCGCTTGCTCGACACCGCGTCGCCCACGAGAATGCACGGTGTTGCTGGTGGACGGCAACGCTGTCAGCCAGTTGGTGGTTCGCGGGATGCTGCTCAAGCTCGGCTATCGCGTGCTGACGACCGATAACCCGCGGGCGGCAATCGATATCCTACGGGGCGAAGCGGTGGATGCCTTGCTGCTCGATTGTTCCGCCGATCAGTCGGACGGGACGATTTTGTGCGGCCAGTTGTGCAGCCTGTCCGGCTGTGCGCCGCTGTTGATATTGGCCCTGAACCATTTGCTCAATGGCGGGGAGCGCGAACGCTGCCTGGTTGCCGGGATTAGCGACTACCTGCACAAGCCAATACGTTTCGAAGAGTTGCAAAGCCTGCTGGCGCGTCGCCTGTTGAATCAGGTGGAGGGTGAAAGCGCCGATATTTAGGCAAAAATGTCACTTCTTTCCTCGTCGCGTGCGTGATTCACTGGACTTCCTGGCAACTTCCCAGAGGCGCCCGACAGCATGAACTTCCATCAATACGCCGAAACCCACGAAGTCACCAACCAGCCGCCGTCGCTCGATGGGACCAATCTCTACCGTATCGACCTGCCGCTGCAGGAATGGTCGGAACGCTTCGGTGCCGGCTGGGCGCGGGCACACATCGATCACTACGGAGCGCTGGCCGGTGGCCCCCTGATGGCAGCGGGTTTCCTGGCCAATCAGAATAAACCGGTGTTTGTCAGCCACGATCGTTATGGCCATCGCCAGGACCTGGTGGATTTTCACCCGGCCTACCACGAGTTGATGCGTACCGCGATTGAGCATGGCCTGCCGTCATTGCCCTGGACCGATCCCCAGGACGGCGCCCATGTTGCCCGTGCCGCCATGACCTACTTGCACAGCCAGGCCGAGGCCGGTACCGGTTGTCCGCTGACCATGACCTTCGCCTGCGTGCCGGCGCTGAAGTTGCAGCCGGATATTGCCGAACAGTGGCTGCCACGCATCCTCTCCAGCGAATACGATCCGCGCAATATCGGTATCACCCACAAGAACGGCGCCACCATTGGCATGGCGATGACCGAGAAACAGGGCGGCACCGATGTCCGGGCCAACACCACGCGAGCGTATCCGGTGGGGGCTGGCGGCCCAGGCCAAGCCTATGAACTGGTGGGCCACAAATGGTTCTGCTCGGCGCCGATGTGTGACGCGTTCCTGACCCTGGCCCAGACCGACAAGGGCTTGACCTGCTTCCTGCTGCCTCGCCACCGTCCCGACGACAGCCGCAACCAGTTCTATATCCAGCGCCTGAAAAACAAACTGGGCAACTGCTCCAATGCGTCGAGCGAAGTGGAGTTTCGCGGCGCCCTGGCGTGGATGGTCGGCGAGGAGGGGCGAGGCGTGCCGACCATTATCGAGATGGTGGCAATGACCCGTTTCGACTGCATGGTCGGTTCCAGCGCCTTGATGCGCCAGGCGCTGACCCAAGCCAGTCATCACTGCGCTCATCGCTTGGTGGGCGGGCGAGTGTTGAGTGAACAGCCGTTGATGCACAACGTGCTGGCGGATCTGGCGCTGGAGAGCGAAGCGGCACTGGCCTTGAGCCTGCGCATGGGGCGGGCGCTTGATCGGCTGGGGAGCGAGCATGAAAGCAAGTTCGCCCGGCTGGTCACTGCGGTGGGTAAATATTGGATCTGCAAGCGGGCGCCGGCAATGATCAACGAAGCGGCCGAGTGCATGGGCGGGGCCGGGTATGTGGAAGACAGCATCCTCCCGCGCCTGTATCGCGAAGCTCCGGTCAATTCGACCTGGGAAGGTTCGGGCAATGTGCAGTGTCTGGATGTGCTGCGTTCGCTATCGAAAGAGCCGGGCGTGCTGGAGGTGTTGTTTAGCGAGCTGGGCGACGGTCACGGCGACAAGCGGTTGGCCCGGCATATCGAGCACCTGAAGCTGGCGTTTACCGATACCCACGACATTCAGTACCGTGCCCGCCAGTTGACCGAGGACATTGCCCTGGCGCTGCAGGCCAAGCTATTGCTGGAGGCGGGGAATGCGCCGGTCAGCGATGGTTTTATCGCCAGTCGTCTGGGCGCGGGTGGCCGGGTTTACGGCACCTTGCCGCGGGGAGTGGATGTCGAGGCCATCGTCGCCCGCTCGACGCCGCAGGGTTTCTGAGCAGAGAGCACACGGACATTGTGGCAGTGAACGACAACCCGCTGTTTCCGTCCGACGATGTTGCAGGCAAGATGAAGGTCTGCAACATCAGAAGACAGGATGCTCTCCGTGACCGAAGCTTTTATTGTCGTGCAATCTCCCGAACAGGCGGTAGACCGCCTGGCGCAACTCCATGAGCGTGCTACCACGGCCCTGAGCCAGGCGCTCAAGCGTTATCTCAAGGACCGCATCGAGCCCAGTGCCGAACAACGCGCGCAGTTTCGCTACCCCGAACTGCGCCTGACCTACACCTACCAGGGCGAAGTCCCGGCGACCACTCGCGCCTACGCCAAGGTCCAGTTGCCGGGCACCTACAGCGTCACCGTCACCCACCCGGCGGCGTTTCGCAAATACCTGCTGGAACAACTGGTGCCGTTGATGCGCGATTTCACCGTGACGGTGGAAGTCGGCGTCAGCCAACAGAACATTCCTTACCCTTATGTCGTCGAGCAAGGCGATGAACTGGCCGGCTCTGGCGTGACTGCCGCCGCCCTGGCGCGAGTATTCCCCAGTACCGACCTGTCCGCCGCCACCGACGGCATCGCCGATGGCCTGCAGGACTGGGAAAATACCTCGCCGTTGCCCCTGGCGCTGTTCGATGCTGCCCGTGTCGACTTCTCGTTACGCCGTCTGGTGCATTACACCGGCAGCGACTGGCGCCATGTGCAGCCATGGATTCTGCTGACCAACTACCACCGCTATGTCGACCAGTTCATCCTCCATGGTCTGGAACAACTGCGCGACGACCCGCGCTTCGTGCGCATGGTTCTGCCGGGCAACGTGATCATCGACCAGAACATGGACTATGCCGAGGCCCAGGCGGTCGCTGCGGCGGTGGTGTGGCACCGCTACCAAATGCCGGCCTATCACCTGCAGGCCGACGATGGTCATGGTGTGACCTTGGTGAATATCGGCGTCGGCCCGTCCAACGCCAAGAACATCACTGACCACCTGGCGGTGTTGCGCCCCCATTGCTGGTTGATGATCGGCCATTGTGGCGGCCTGCGCCAATCACAGACCATCGGTGACTATGTGCTGGCCCACGCTTATATGCGTCGCGACGGAATTCTCGACCGGGTGGTGCCGCCCAATATCCCGATCCCGGCGTTGGCCGAAGTGCAGATGGCCCTGCAAGAGGCGGCGGCCAACGTCACCGGGGAAAAAGGCGACGACCTGAAGAAGCGCCTGCGCACCGGCACGGTATTGACCTACGACGACCGCAACTGGGAGTTGCGTTGGGCCCAGGAGCGTCCGCTGATCAACCTGTCCCGTGCCGTGGCCGTGGATATGGAAAGCGGCACCATCGCCGCCCAGGGTTATCGCCTGCGCGTGCCGTATGGCACGTTGCTCTGTGTCTCCGACAAACCGCTGCACAGCGAAATCAAGCTGCCGGGCTCGGCGAACGCGTTCTATGAACGTGCCGTCAGCCAGCATTTGAAGATCGGTATCGCGGCGGTGGACCTGCTGCGTACCGAGCTGCATTCGCTGCATTCGCGCAAACTGCGCAGCTTTGATGAGCCGCCGTTCCGTTAAGCCTGCGGTTCGTTCCCTCGTTCCCTCGCTCCGGCGGGGGCGCGAGCACATGGTTGGCGGGTATCTGGAAATAATGGCTGGTACGCCCTAGCATGGCGGTTCCTGATCTGCAGATGCCTTCGTTGCCATGTCCCGACCACCCCGTCCCGTCGCACCCCGTTCGACCGCGAAAAGTCCCGTTGCACCGCGTCGGATCGCCAAGGCTCCGCCTGTCGAGCCTAAGCTGATCCTATTCAACAAGCCGTTCGATGTGTTGACTCAGTTCAGCGACGGCCAAGGGCGTGCGACGCTCAAGGATTTTATCGACATCGCGGGCGTGTACCCGGCTGGTCGCCTGGACCGCGACAGCGAAGGGCTGCTGTTGCTGACCAATGATGGCCAGCTCCAGGCGCGAATTGCCGATCCCAAGCACAAGCTGGCAAAAACCTACTGGGTGCAGGTCGAAGGCGTGCCGACGGCGGAGCAGATCGAGCGCCTGTGCAAGGGCGTCGAGTTGAACGATGGCATGACCCTGCCGGCCCAGGTCCGGGCACTGGAAGCTCCAGAACTGTGGCCGCGCCACCCGCCCGTGCGCTTTCGCCAGAGCATTCCCACCCATTGGCTGGAACTGATCATTCGCGAAGGTCGCAACCGTCAGGTGCGGCGGATGACGGCAGCGGTCGGTTTGCCGACCCTGCGCCTGGTGCGGGTGCGTATTGGCGACTGGACGCTCGAAGGGCTCGATCAGGGCCAGTGGAAGGAAGTTCCCGCGCGCTTATAGAGAGCCGGACTCGATCAGACCGATCACCACACTCTTGATCACAAATGCGGCGATACCCAGACCCAGCACGAAGAACAGGATAAAGGTGCCGAAACGCCCGGCCTTGGATTTTTTCGCCAAGTCCCAAACGATGAAGCCCATGAAAATGATCAGGATACTGACCAGGCCGGTCATCATCCACTCTTCGAAAACGGCAGGATCCATCGAATCTCTCCAGCACCGGCGGGGAAAAAAGCCTGCCGAGTATACGCCAGAGGGGGGCGGCGAGCATGGACCTGCGTCGGTTTGACTCAGGCCCAGTGTCTCAGCTACGCAGGTGGGTCAAGGGCAGTTCAGTGCTATTGAGCACCTGGTTCAGCACAAAGCTGGAGCGCACGCTGGTCACGCCCTCGATGCGGGTCAGGTGCCCCAGCAGCAGCTTCTGGTAGTGGTCCATGTCTGGCACCGCGACTTTCAACTGATAGTCGGCGTCCATCCCCGTCACCAGGCTGCATTCCAGGACTTGGGGCAGGGTGCGGATCGCCGCCTCGAAGTTCTCGAAACGTTCCGGCGTGTGGCGGTCCATGCCGATCAGTACATAGGCAGTCAGGTTCAGGCCGAGCATCTTGCGGTCGAGCAAGGCGACCTGGCGCGAGATGTAACCGTCGTCTTCCAATTGCTTGACCCGCCGCGAGCACGGCGATGGTGACAGACCAATGCGCTCGGCCAGTTCCTGGTTAGAAAGGCGGGCATCGCGCTGCAATTGCGCCAGAATGCTCAGGTCGTATCGATCGAGTTTGCTCATTACTCAGGCCTTTCTCATAACTATTGCGCTTAATTATCTATCTTAAGGTAATTATTGCGCAAGGCATGTTTAATTGAGCAATATTAGCAATCCTCTGTCACCACGTCGGGCCTATGCTTATCACCAGAATCACTGCAACAAAATCACTGCCCGGACATAGCGTCCACAGCGGCCCGCCGAACCAGGTGCGCCGCGGCCGACAATCCCACAGGGTTGCCCCGGCCCCCCGGGCTGCACACTGTCCAGAAGACGGCGTGAGGTGAGCCGGCATCAAAAGCGCCGAGCACGGACGAAATTCTCCAAAGGGAGGCCGACGGGCCTCCCTTTTTTAGTGCGTAAAATAAGTCGCGCGACTGATAAAGTGTTGCAGAACCGGCGTCCGTTTTTCCCGTCTTATAGGTATGCCCTGAACCGCAGTGAGGAACCGCATGAAATCGCACATCTGGCGTTGGGCAGGTGTTGGCTTGCTCTGTATGAGTGTCGGTGCGCAGGCGCTGGCTGGAGACCGGGGTGACGATAATCCGCAACACTCACATCCCGATGGCGGCCAGCGAGGCCCTGAAGGGCGCTCCGATGCTAACGAGGGGCGTGCGCAGAACAATCCGCATTTCGAGCGCCACGAGCAAAACCCCGGTGGCCAATGGCAAGGGCGTTCGCCGCAGCATGAGCCGAGCCCACAGAGTCGCCCGGCACCGAACAACTTGCCGATTCAGAGTCGGCCCGACAGCGTGCGCCAGACCCAAGAACCGCAGCGCGGCAACTACTCGGACATTCACCGGCGCGATGGGCATAACCCCAATTGGCAGGCGAGCGGAAACAACGGGCGCCCCGTTGGAGGCTTTGACCACCCCAATGACCATCGCTGGGCCGGGCGCCCGTCTGGCCATGGCAGTGGCTGGGGACCGGGGCCGCAATATCGTCCGGGTTATGTGATCGAGCGCTTTCCCGAGCGCAACTGGCGTGTGCCTTATCGGGGCCAGGACTACTTCTTCTCCGGGGGCTACTGGTACCGCCCGCAGGGGCCGCGCTATGTAGTGGTCGCGCCGCCGCGTGGGATTCGCGTCAGCTACCTGCCCGATTATGCACGGGAAGTCTGGGTCGGCAGTTCGTTGTTTTTCCTCGCCGCCGGAGCCTATTACCTTTATCAGGAAGACACTCAGGATTATGTGGTCGTCGATCCACCCACCGCCGCGCCACAAGTGGCCCCCGCACCGTCAGGCAATGGCTATGACGTGGTGGCGTATCCGGCCAACGGCCAGAGCCCGCAACAGGTACAGCAGGACGGTGAGGACTGTTATCGCTGGGCGGTACAGCAAAGCCATTTCAACCCGGCCAATGTCACTTACGCACCGGATCCGGCGGTGGTGCAGGCCTATCGCCAGGCCCAGGGCAACTGCTTGAGCAGTCGCGGTTATCAGGTCAACTACTAGTGGCCTGGCCCTTAATCATGGGGTTTCACCGCTTCCCGAGGGTCGGCGTGTACCAGCACCTCGGCCTTTGGGTAGGCGGCATGTATCGCCTCGGCCGCCTGGTCGCTGAGGCCATGGGCCACCGACAAGGTCAATTCTCCCGGTAACTCCAGGTGCAACTGCACGAACCAATGGTTGCCGGACACGCGCGTGCGCAGGTCATGCGCGCCCATTACCCCCGGCACGCTCTTGGCGAGCTCCAGCATATGCTGGCTGATCTGCGGCGACAGTTCCTTATCCATCAGCACCGCAAAGCTTTCACGACCGATCTGGATCGCGCTCCACAGGATGTAGGCCGAGATCCCCAGGCCGAACCAGGCGTCGACCTGAGCGAAGCCAAAGCTGGCAAGGACCAGGGCTAACAGAATGCTGCCATTGAGCAGCATGTCCGAGCGGTAATGCAGCGAGTCGGCGCGCACGGCGGTCGAGCCGGTCTGGCGAATGACCCGCTGCTGTAGCACCAGCAGGGCAACGGTAAGCGCCAGCGACAGCACGATGACTGCAATACTGATCCACGGCGCGCCCACCGGTTGCGGGTATTTGATCCGCTCAACCGCCTGCACCGCGATCAGCACCGCACTGGCGGCGATAAACAGCGCCTGAGCCATGCCGGACAGCGACTCGGCCTTGCCGTGACCATAACGGTGATCGTCATCCGCCGGGCGCAAGGCGTAATGCACCGCCAGCAGATTGAGGAACGAGGTCACACCGTCGAGCGCCGAGTCGGTCAGGCCGGCCAGCATGCTCACCGAGCCGCTGAGCCACCAGGCGATGGCCTTGGTCACGATCAGGATACACGCGACCGACACCGAGGCCCGGGTGGCCAGGCGTAACAGGCGTGCATGTTCAGGGCTGCTGCTCATGGGGGAGACGGTCCTTTTTCTCAGGTATCAGTTCGGTCAGGGATCAGGCGGATGGACGCAGGCCGTACATTGCCAGTTGTTGCAGGCTGCCCTTGTGCTGGATCAGCCGAGGGTCGTTGAACGGTAGCGTCTGGCCTAGCTCGGTCTGGATGATCGCCTGTAGTTTGTCGTTGTCGACCTGGCCGTCGGCACCGATGGCTTCATGCAGTTTCTGCGGGGCGATCTGTGCGGTGGTGCCGCCGGGCAGGTAGATGGCACCGGTGGCGAAGTCGACGCCGAAGGCGATCAGGCCGGGCAGCACGTAGAACAGCAGGCCGATGGCGTCGAGCCCGGCGATCAGCGGGTCGATCTTGCCTTCGATCTGGCCACGACGGTCCGGGAAGAAAATCGAGCCACAGGCGGTCAGTTGAGTCAGCAAAGTGGCGACCAGCGCACCACCGATAATACGTGAAGAAATACGCATGCAAAGCGCTCCCGAAAGAAAGCCGAAACTATACAAGGATCAACGCTTAAGACCCTGATTAATGCCATGTAGTTCGCCGTTATACTCGGCGGTTAGCTTTGGCGCCATTATGATTTCCGTGGCGGTTGCAGTCTTTTCTTGTCAAAAACTTCCAGACAACGCGGTTTCAGCTTGAAAGCTTGATCATCCCCACCCAGGCGTATACTGCACCACCTGATTTGGGAGCCTCGATGATTTCTCTACCGATTGACGCCGTATTGCCAGCCTTGCGAAAGGCTTTAGCCGACCGTAACGAAGTGATCCTTGAGGCTCCTCCTGGTGCGGGTAAAACCACGCGAGTACCGCTAGCGCTATTGAGCGAAGCCTGGCTCGGCGAGCAGAAGATCCTGCTGCTCGAGCCTCGTCGGCTGGCCGCCCGAGCGGCGGCGGCGCGCTTGGCCAGTGAGCTCGGTGAGAAGGTGGGAGAAACAGTCGGCTATCGAATCCGACTCGAAAGTAAAGTGGGGCCTCGGACTCGGATCGAAGTCGTCACCGAGGGCATTCTGTCTCGCCGACTTCAAGTTGACCCCGCACTGGACGGTGTGGGTGTGGTCATCTTTGACGAGTACCACCTCAGGAGTCTGGACTCTGACCTTGCACTCGCCCTCTGCCTGAGCGCTCGTGAGCTTCTGCGCGATGAACCCCCACTGAAGTTGCTGCTCATGTCGGCGACGCTCGAAGGAGCGCGACTTTCGAGAGTGCTCAACGATGCCCCCGTGATTACCAGCGAGGGACGGATGCATCCCGTCTCGGCGATCTGGGGAAGCCCCTATCAACCCGGCCAACCAGCAGATGTCCGAGTCACAGACATCTGCTTGACCGCCCTCAATGAGCAGGCGGGAAGCATCTTGGTGTTCCTTCCCGGACAGGCAGAGATTCGCCGGGTGGCCGAGTCTCTTAGAGAGCAACTGAGTCATCGTCCGAATGTTGTGGTGTGTCCGTTATATGGTGACCTTGACCTCAACGCACAGCGTTCGGCGATAGAGCCCGCTGCCCCTGGAACGCGAAAGATCGTACTGGCCACCAATATCGCGGAAACCAGCTTGACCATTGAGGGCGTCAGGGTGGTGGTCGATAGCGGCCTTGAGCGAGTACCCAAGTTCGATCCGCGAAGTGGCATGACCCGGCTCGACACTCAACGCATCTCGAAGGCCAGCGCTACCCAGCGAGCGGGCCGTGCAGGCCGTCTTGAACCGGGAGTCTGCTACCGCCTGTGGTCAGAGTCGCAACATGAGCAAATGGCCGGTTACAGCATCCCTGAAATCCTCCAGGCCGATCTGGCGAGCCTCGCGCTCCAGTTGGCCCGATGGGGAATGAAGCCAGACGAAATGACCTGGCTCGACCAACCTCCCTCGGCGCCTTTTGCTCAAGCCAGAGACCTGCTTAAGCGCCTTGGCGCGCTGGACAATGCCGGTCAGCTCACGCCTCACGGATCGGCCATGAGCGAGCTTCCTGCACATCCACGCATCGCTCACCTGCTCATCAAAGGCAACTCCATGGGCCTGGATGACTTGGCCTGTAACATCGCAGCGCTATTGGGTGAAAAGGACATTCTACGAGGGGCAGGTGCTGATCTGCATACCAGGCTGAGTGCATTGTCGGGCGAGCAGCATTCACGTCATGGTGGCGCTTCTTTCCAACGGGTGAAGCAGTCGGCTCGGCAGTATCGATCCCTGTTGCGAGGAGAGGCCTCTGAGCCCGTTACAGAGACAGATCACCCACAGTGGGTAGGTTGCCTACTGGCGTTCGCATACCCCGATCGAATCGGCCTGCAGAGACGCTCAAGTGCATCTGAGTACCGGCTATCCAATGGGCGCGCAGCAGTCTTCTCAGAGCCAGACATACTCACCAAGCATGAATGGCTGGTGGTGGCGGATTTAGGGAGCCGGCTGGGGCAGCGTGAGGAGCGCATCTTCCTGGCGAGTGACCTTGAGCCCACCCTGTTCGATGATGAATTATCCGATCTTGTGAGGTCGGTCGACGAAGTCGATTGGGATGAACGGGAAGGTGTGCTTAAGGCCGAGCGGCAACTGAAAGTGGGACAACTGGTACTTTCCACAACGCCCTTGCCAAGCCTAGACGAGCATGCCCGTTCGCTCGCGCTGGTCAATCTGGTTCGACGCAAGGGTATCGAACTCCTGCCCTGGAACCCTGAGCTTCGGCAGTGGCAAGCGCGGGTCGAGCTGCTGCGTCAGCTGGATATCCGGAATGGCCAGGCCGGCAGCAAATGGCCTGATCTAAGCGATGCAAACTTACTGATGACTCTTGAGGAATGGCTCACGCCATACTTGGGGAAGGTCACCAGACTCAGCCACTTCAGCCAGCTTGATCTGTCGTCGATAGTCAGGAATCTGCTGCCTTGGCCTCTTCCTCAGGAGTTGGAAGCCCAGGCACCCCAGGCGATCCAGGTGCCGTCTGGCTCGAATATCCGCATCGACTATTCGCAGCATCCTCCGATTCTGGCGGTGAGGCTGCAGGAGCTTTTTGGCTTATCTGAAACACCTCGAATTGCTCAAGGGAAGCAACTGCTCACCTTGCATCTTTTGTCGCCGGCTCGAAGGCCAGTACAGGTCACTCAGGATCTCGCCAATTTCTGGCGTAGTACCTACGTGGAAGTGAAGAGAGATCTTAAGGGTAGATACCCAAAACACTATTGGCCCGAAGATCCGTTAGTGGCCGAGGCGACGGCCCGTGCGAAGCCGAGAGGAACATAGCGGGATCATGACACCCTCTCTGTTCCCGATTCGGCCTGCAGTCAACCAGGTATATCCAGGCAACTGACGGACTGCTTACCTCTGCAAACCGGGTCGATTCAGAAAGCGTTGATTCTGTGGCTTCCTCAATCGCCTCAGTGAAGGCACTTATCAACGGCTCATGCTTTTCGAAATCGTGATTCATTACTACACCTGCCCCGAAAGCTTGGGCGAACTTCCGCCCGTTTCTCAGCGTAAAGCTACTCTGGATTTACAGAAAATTAAGCCTTGATTCGCTATTACCGTGCATCAGCCCAACGACGACAACCAGGCTCGCCAGCCACCCCACTCGCTGATATCGGTCGCGCCCGCTAGTCCATAGCCTTCGCAAATGAAACCGGTTTCCCAGCGACCATCTTTGAGCTCGACCTTGCCCAACCCCAGAGGGGCCGGAATACCATTGAGGAATGAGCCTAGTTCTGCGCTCGGCAGTTGCCATACCTCTACGGCGATGCCAACGCCTCCCTCGGCGACACGTACCATCCCTGGACGTTTCACTGGCCCACCAGCGAGTGCGTGAAGTCGATAGTTTGGCGAACTCGTGGTAGCTTCAAGCAGGGTGGCGCCATGTTGCTTGAGCTGCCAGTTGAGCGCGAGGCCGTCGAGATGAGCACCACACACCACCAGCCGAGTCTGATCGTTGCGTGCCGCGTTACTCGCAGCTTTGCCATCCTGGTAGGCATGGGCAAGGCTCAGTAGGTATTGATCGGTGAACGGTCGACCGAACAGCGTTACCCCCCAAGGCAGGCCGTTGGCCATGAAACCGCTCGGGACGGCCACCGCGGCATAATCGAGCAGGTTCATGAAGTTCGTGTAGTAGCCGAGTTCGCAATTACGGAGCACGGGCTCTGCCGCGAGCTCTGCCAGAGTAACGGGTCGCCCTAGGGTTGGAGTCAGAACGCAGTCGAGGCCAGCCATCACGCGGTCGCACTCGGCCTTCAAGGTTTGCATGCGATATTGAGCACGAAAGGTGTCTACGCCTGTCACATCCGCACCCTTGGCGAGAACGGCGCGAATCACTGGCAGAACGGCCTCTGGCTGAGTGCGTGCCAGCTCTCCCACCACGCTATAGCGTTCAGCGATCCAAGGGCCTTCGTATAGCCAACGTGCCGCTTCCAGAAATGGCGAGAGATCCACCACCACTGGCTCGCCGCCCAGCGCTTTCAACCGCTCTACGGCGGCAGTAAATAGGCTTGGGCCTTCGGTGCATCCGAAGAATTGAAGGTCTTCTACGCGCGACACCCCAAATCGGAATGCCTTGATATGCCCGAACGCAGATTCATCGTTCCAGCTTGGATTGGCGCGACTGTATTGGTCCTTGGGATCGAGCCCCGCCGTGAGCGCCAGAAGGCGACTAGCCTCCGCAGCGGTAGCTGTGAAGGTAGTGACACAATCCAGTGTGCGGCATGCGGGAACAACACCGGCTGTCGATATCAGCCCCTTTGTCGCCTTTAGCCCTACCAGATTGTTCAGTGCAGCCGGGACGCGGCCGGATCCGGCGGTATCGGTGCCAAGCGCGAAGCTGGCTAAGCCTAAGGCGACCGTCAGCGGCGATCCGGCGCTTGAGCCGCCAGATGGGTACTCGCGTAGCACGCTATTGGTACAGGCGCCGTAGGGCGAACGAGTGCCGTTGAGACCTGTAGCGAATTGATCAAGGTTGGTTTTGCCTAATGGTATCGCACCAAGGTCGATCAGCTTCTGAACAATGGTTGACGAATGCTCTGGTGTATACGCATAAGCTGGGCAAGCCGCGGTAGTTGGGATGCCGGCCAGATCGATGTTGTCCTTGATGGCGAATGGAATGCCGTATAGCGGCAGATCTTCGATCCTGTTGGTTTCCAGCGCTGCCAGGTAAGGCTCCAGCGCTTCGATACTGAGGAGATGAATAAACATCTTGAAATCGGGATTCAGTGCCTGTGCCCGCTCCCGAAGCGCCAGAATGAGGCTGCGCGGGGAGACGCTTGCGCTCAGGTAGCGCGCTCTCAGCACATCAAGTCTCAGATTGTCTTTCATGCTTTTTCGCCGTTAACGATCACCGGTTCGAGAACGATTACGCGTTGTCCCGCATGTATCGCGCAGCCGGGTTCTACTAGCACTTGGCGAACGATACCGGCGCTTGGGGCAAGCACTGGGATTTCCATCTTCATCGATTCGAGTACCACCAGCGCTGCACCCGCGCTGACTTCATCACCGACGGCGACCTGGACTTGCCATAGATTGCCTGCAATGGAGCTTTCAACACCTGTTTGGTGAGGAGGTAAAAGCGCTTCTTCGCCCGCCACCGCCGACGCTTCATGGCTCTCGAAATGCGCCTGGCCGCTGTCAATCCAGCGCTGCCTTTCCGCTGCGAATGCAGTCTGTTGTTGGTCCCGGAATGACTGAATGCTCTCTGCTTCTTTCGCCAGGAAATCTTGGTAATCGGCCAGTCGTAATTGACTCTGCTCGATCTGCAGGTCAAAACGACCTAGAGGGAAGTCGCGGCGGATGCGGATCAGTTCCTCTGCGGTGACCGGGTAGAATCGAATTTGGTCAAAGAAGCGAAGTAACCAAGGATTACCCGAAAATGCTGCCACGTTTCGGTAGCGGTTCCACATTTGCAGCGTGCGGCCTACGAGCTGGTACCCACCGGGGCCATCCATGCCATAAACGCACAGGTACGCACCGCCGATCCCGACGGAGTTTTCCGCTGTCCAGGTGCGTGCCGGGTTGTATTTTGTGGTCACCAGCCGGTGGCGGGGATCCAGCGGAGTCGCTACCGGAGCACCCAGGTAGACATCCCCAAGCCCCAAGACCAGATAGCTGGCAGCGAAAACCGTTCGTTGTACTTCGTGCAGATTCGGCAGGTCGTTGATGCGGCGGATGAACTCAAGGTTGCTCGGGCACCACGGCGCGTCTTTGCGCACGGTGGTCCTGTACTTTTCAATGGCCAGTTGGCACGCGGGATCGTCCCAGCACAGGGGCAAATGCACGATGCGAGAAGGTACTTGCAGGTCGCTTGCAGCACACACTGCATCCCACTCAACTGCGACAGTCTCAAGCAGGGATTCCAGAGATAATTCTTCAGGCTGATAATGAACCTGAAGCGAGCGGACACCGGGGGTTAGATCAATCACGCCGGCTAACCGCTTGGCTGCCAGTGCCTGCATCAAGGCATGCCCGCGAAAGCGCAGAACCAGATCAAGCTCAGGAGCACCGATCTCCAAAAGAAGGTGCGTATCGCCGGCTACACGTGCCATCAGACGAGTGTTGTCGTGACCGATATCCAAAACAATGGGAGATTGTGGAGCGATGTCTTCAACTGACTCGGCATCGGTTTGCCTGGCTAACAACGGCGCGCTAGCAAGCCGGCGGGCGCGGGCAAGATCGGTCGGAACGAAGCGAATCTTGTCGCCAGCTTTCAGTTGACCCAGTTGATACAGGTCTGCCTCGATCACGGTCACAGGGCACACAAAGCCACCCAAACTTGGCCCATCCGGGCCTAGTATGACGGGCATATCTCCAGTGAAGTCCACGGCACCGATGGCGTATGGGTTGTCATGAATATTGGATGGATGAAGCCCAGCTTCTCCACCGTCGGCACGTGCCCACTCAGGCTTCGGTCCGATCAGGCGAACACCTGTACGGCTTGAGTTGAAGTGCACTTCCCAATCGGTGGAAAAGAAAGTGGCGATGTAGTGCTCGGTGAAATATTCCGGTGCGCCATGTGGACCATAGATAACCCTGATGTGGCGAAGCGCCCCGAGGGGGCGTTGCTCGGGAAGCATTGCTCCGACCGTTTTGTCTGTCAGCGGCGCTAAGTGCAGTACATCACCCGCACGAAGCGCACGGCCACCGTGTCCGCCGAATTGACCTAAGGTAAAAGTACTTTTACTACCCAGATAGTCCGGCACTTGAATGCCGCCGCGAACGCAGAGGTAACTCCGGGCGCCGGCACCGGCTATCGCGCCCAGGCTCAGGACCGAGCCCGATTTGACCAGGAGCACCGCATTCATGGCGACCTCGGCGCCATCCAGAATGACTGGCATGACCGCACCGGTCACAGCCACTACCGCATCGCTATTGAATCGCAGGGTAGGCCCGCTCATGGTGATCTCCAATCCGGCGGCACCTTCAGGATTGCCCAGGAGCCGGTTGCCCAAGCGCAGGGCTCGGCTATCCATTGGACCCGAGGGTGGTACTCCCACAGCCCAGTAGCCCAAACGTCCCGGATAGTCCTGAACGCTGGTCTGGGTACCGCCGCTCAACACTTCAAAGGTTTCGGCCCGATAAACCAGCCCCTCAAGGCACCGAGTCCAAGGCTGACCGCTGGTGAAGGGGGGATCAAGCAGGATTTGACGAAGGTAATCGCGGTTGGTCTGCACCCCATAGAGCTGACTTTCGCCGAGTACCTTGTGCAGTTGCAGGCGAGCTTCTTCCCGATCAGGGGCCCAAGTGATGACTTTGGCAATCATCGGATCGAAGTAGGGCGCAATTTCGCATCCCGCTTCCACCCAGGTGTCGATGCGCAACGCTTTGCCATCAGCCACGGGGAAACTGACGGCGGTCAACAGGCCGGGGCTTGGCTGGAAGTCTTTGCCCGGATCTTCGGCGTAAAGCCGTGCCTGTACAGCGTGACCGCGAGGGACCAGTTGCGCGCCTATCTCGCTCAGCGGTGGCAAGTCGCCTGCCGCCAGTTGGATCATCCAGCGTACCAGGTCGACACCCCAGACTTGCTCAGTGACGCCGTGCTCGACCTGCAGACGTGTGTTCATCTCCAGGAAGTAGAAGCGCCGATCATCGCTGTCGAACACGAATTCGACGGTACCCGCGCTCCGGTAATTAACGGCTTTCGCGAGTTTGATCGCTGCCTCACAGAGTGCCCCAGCCATGCCGTCTGGAAGGTTTGGAGCTGGGGTTTCTTCAAGTACCTTCTGGTTGCGTCGTTGAACCGAACAATCCCGAACCCCTAAGGCCAACACCTCGCCGGCACCGTCGCCGAACACCTGAACTTCAAGGTGACGGGCCCGTTGAATGTACTTCTCGATGAACACGCCAGCATCGCTGAAATTGTTCTGGCCTAACCGCTTGACCGTCTCAAAGGCCTCGTTCAGCTCTTGCGCCGAGCGGCATACACGCATGCCGATGCCACCACCGCCAGCCGTGCTTTTCAGCATGATCGGATAGCCGACCTGGGTTGCCGCCTGGAAGGCGTCCTCGACACTGTCCAGCAGGTCAGTGCCTTCCAGAAGGGGCACGCCTTGCTCACGTGCCAGGGCACGGGCCGTGTGCTTGAGTCCGAACAATCGAAGTTGCTCAGGCGTCGGCCCAACGAACACGATGCCAGCCGCTTCACAGGCTTCGGCAAACGCCGCATTTTCAGAAAGGAAGCCGTAACCTGGATGAATAGCTTGAGCGCCGCTAGCTTTGGCGGCGGCCAGAATTTTGTCGACAGCGAGATAGGTTCCGGCGGCAGCGCCTTCACCGAGGCTTAGCGCCTGATCTGCCTCAAGGATATGACGGCTGGCGACATCTGCCTCTGAGTAGACCGCAACGCCTTTAACGTCGAGTTCGCGCAATGTCCGAAAAATTCGGCAGGCGATAGTGCCACGGTTAGCGATTAACAGGGTGTTGAACATAGATCTCCCCTAAAGGCGGCAGGTGTTCGCCTCGACTGGGTTGCGGGTCGTCCCGCAGTTCTTCGAAAGGTCTTGGGGCCGTCCCCAGGCAACGGTCAGTCAGGTTTGCGGGGTTTGATGCGATGATCGCTGCGAGGCCGAACCTGGGCTGCGCGGCTTTGGCAGATCAAGAATAGCCAAGCCCTCCCGACGTGGAGCCAGGCCTTCATTCCCATATCAATAACTCCGCCGGCGTTGGATTATAGCCATTGCAGGGATTGTTCAATTGAGGGCAGTTAGAGATCAGAACGATCACGTTCATCTCTGCGCGCAGTTGAACGTACTTACCCGGCGCGGAAACCCCATCCTCGAAGGTAAGGCCGCCGTCCGGGGTGACAGGCACGTTCATGAAAAAGTTGATGTTTGGGCCGATGTCGCGTTTGCCCAGGCGGCCATCGTGGCAGCAGGCACGCAAGTAGTTGTCTCGGCAGCTGTGCATATGGCGCTTGTCGAGGGCATAACGAACGGTATTGCTTTCCTGCGCGCACGCACCGCCCAGCGTGTCGTGACGGCCACAGTTGTCTTCGAGAATGGTCAGCAGTGCCCGGCCCAAGTTGGAGTAGAGGACGCTGCCCACCCCGAGGTAGACATTGTTCTGCCGACGAAGGGTGCGCTGCACGTCGTAACGCTCGCGCGGATTGGTCGCACTGTAGAACAAAGTGTCGATGGCCTGATTACCTTCCAGATCCAGGATCCGGAGTGTTTGACTGGCTTTGACTTCGGTCAGCCAAGGTTCGCCAGCGGGAATCGTGGCTCGATAAATGGCGGCTTCCGGACGCAGATTAACGGTCATGAAATAGTCCTCAGGCGAACCAACGGTCGGTATTAGTAAAGCCGCGCTGATTTTCCGGGCGCGAAGTGCGGCAATGCTCGGCGACACTGGCATCCGCATTCATGAAGGTCAGTTGAACGGGTTTCGGCGAATATTCGCTTGCCGGATCCATCGGATGCTGCAAGGCGGTGATGATGAACAGGGTGTCCATCGGCGCATAGAGCTCGATGCAATCGCCGGCCTTGGAGTTCCCCAGGGCAAAACTCAGCCCGCCTTGGTCATCCACATCGACTCGGCTGAACAAATTCAAGACCATGGACAGGTCAGCCAGGCCCAGCGCCCATTTGCCCATTTCGACCAGAAGGTTGTCTGTGCCGTTACGGAAGAAGCCATTGCGTAATTCCTGATAGCGCCCTTGACCGTACTTTTCCTCGACTTCGGCAGCGCAGAGGACGCCCCCAATGCTGTCGCTCCACCCACAGGTATCGCGAGTGATAGCTGCCAGTACACGGCCCATGTCCGAGTACAGGCAATGACCTGCCGTCAGCTTGGCCGTGTGCTGGCCCTTGAGGCTGTCGGGTAGATTCAGCCGCTCGCTTTTTTCGTTCGCGTTGAACAGCATAAGGCTGGCGTTGGCGCCGCCCTCAAGGTCAGTCAGGCGCAGCAATTGACCGCGCTTGAGAACGAAGGAACGGTGACCGCCACCTGGCAGTAACTCTTCGCAGAAAACGGTACGGTCATTCATGGGAATGCCTCAAGTTTAGTGGGTGAGAGCCTGGCAGAGCCGAGGCAATAGTCAGTTGCGCCTCGCTACGCTTGGCGTTTAGTGGCAGGTCATAGGTAATGCGAGCGCCATAGGCATAGGGGGCATGAGGGTCGATGCGTACCTTGTCGAACACCATCAGCCGGGTGCCCAAGCTGAACCCCTCACTAAGGTCATGAGTGACCATGAATACGGTGAGCCGAGTCTCACGCCACAATTCCAATAGCAGCGCATGCATGTCCTTGCGGATACCGGGATCAAGTGCGCCAAACGGCTCATCCAGCAGCAGCACCCGAGGCTTCATGATCAACGCTTGAGCAATGGCAAGCCGCTGCTGCATGCCACCCGAAAGTTGTGATGGGTATTTCTCCAAAGCGTGTCCAAGCCCCACTTTGGATAGCAGTTGCGCTGCCTTCTCTTGAGCGAGCCGTTTACGCGGTCCGAACAGGCGTCCTACTAGAGGTGCGTTGGGGAGCTCCAGCCCCAACACAACGTTGTCCAGCACACTTAAGTGCGGGAACACGGAGTAGCGTTGGAACACAACGCCTCGGCTAGGATCCGGTTCAGCGGCCAGCGGCCGACCGTCCAGCAAGATCTCACCTTTGCTGGCTCTTTCTTGACCCAGCAGTAGGCGTAAGAAGGTCGATTTACCGCAGCCCGATGTGCCGACCATGGTGCAAAACTCGCCTTCGGCGATGCTCAGGTTCAGGCCTTCCAGCACCACGTGATCGCCGTATTGCTGCCACACGTTATTGATTTGAATGAAACTCACGGGCGAGCCCCCTCATACCATGGGAAAGCTCGGCGGGTGAGGGTCTTGAGCCCCAATCCATAAGCCAGGCCAAGAGGGTGATCCACACCACGTAGGGCAGGATGATGTCCATGGCCAGATAACGACGCACCAGAAAAATCCGGTATCCCAAACCGTCTTGCGAAGCGATGGCCTCGGCTGCGATAAGAAACAGCCATGCGGAACCCAACACCAGACGCATTGAGATAAGCAAACGAGGAAGCAATGGTGGTAGTACGACCCGCAGGATCAGCGTCCAGGTCGACGAGCCCAATGTTTGGGCCTTGATGAGCAGCTCGACGGGTATTTCCCGTGCACGTTGTTCAAGATCCCGTGCCAGGATTGGCGTTATACCTATAACGATCAGCATGATCTTGGAAAGTTCGCCGAGGCCAAACACAATGAACAGGATTGGCAGGATCGCCAGTGGCGGCACCATCGACAGTACCACTAGCAGTGGGGACAACGTCGCACCGAACAGCGCCAGCGTGCCTGCTGCGATACCGAGGCACAGACCCAGCAGAGCGCTTGCGCCTAAGCCAATAGCCAAGCGTCGCAGACTTGACGCAGTGTCCTGCCACAGAAGATATCCGCCGTTGCGTTTGTCTTCAGTAAAGGCCATGCGTTTTACCGCATCGCTCATTTGCACCGCGCTCGGCAGAAGTTTGTCATTTGGGTTGTCCGCAAGCCGTTGCGCCGATCCCAGGAAGTAGGCGCCCAGCAATAGAACGAACGGAAGGATCACCAGTAGCCAGCGCGTAGAGCGATCAGGGTGACGGTTAATCAACTGCATAGTGCGCTCTCCTGATCACAACTTGCCGTCAACGGCCATCTGCACGTAGCTAGGGTCGAAGCGCAATTTGATGTTGCCCTTATCTCCATGGATGACGTCTTGAGCGAAGCTCATGCCCACGGCACTACTGTCCTTGGCACCTTCCCCGAGCAGACCGTGTTCGAAGGAAAAGTGGGCGACTTTGGCCATGGTCTTGGGAAGCTCAGGGCTGCTCGCAAAATCCAGCGTTTCTTGAGCGGTGTGGAACAGCCGGGTCGTTGCCAACTGCGATTTGAAACCTGCCAGATCAGTGCCGCAGGCCTGAGCCATATGCTCAAGCGCCGCTTCCCCTGCGGGGCTTGTGCTGCTCATGAGTTCCATGACTTCAAACCAGGCGCCGGCCAGCACTTTGCCCAAGGCAGGGTTGTCCTCCAGCGTTTGAGTGTTGAGGACCATCATGTCCAGGATTTCGCCCGGAATCTTGCTGGAGTCGAACACTTCGGTGACATCCGGCGTGGCCTTGATGTCGGCAAGCATGGGGTTCCAGGTTGTGACGGCTTGCACCTCGTCGGTGTTGAATGCCGCAGAGATATCCGCATCTGAAGTGTTGACCACCTTCAGGTCTTTTTCCCGCAGACCGACAGTATCGAGGGCTCGGGCCAGCAGGTAATGGGATACCGACAGCTCAACGAGATTGACGTCCATGCCGCTGAGGTCAGCAATCGTTTTACCCGTGCCTTTGACGACGATGCCATCATTGCCGTTGGAGAAATCGCTGACGATGAGCGCCGTGCTATCGACACCGCCAGCAGCAGGGATGGTCAGGGCATCCATGTTGGTCATGGTGCAGCCATCGAACTGGCCCGCGGTGTATTGATTGATGGACTCGACGTAGTCGTTAAGCTGAGTGACCTTGACGTGAATGCCGTACTTCTTGGCCCACTTATCGACTACGCCTTGAGCCTGTGCGTACTCCCAAGGCATCCAGCCTGCATAGATCGTCCAGCACACGTTGAAGCCCGTCTTCGCGCCAGCGTGGGACGACGGACTGGTCAGCAGGGCGAGACCGGCGGCTAAGCAGGCGAAAAGAAGAGGGTTTCTCATAACTAGGACTCCAGTTGAGGGTGGCCAGGCAAGGAGCAGCGCGACACCTGTGTAAACAGGTGGTCTGTCTCCCGGGCTTTTATCCCGCCGTGTAACCTCAACTAGAGGTCGTCAGCTCTCGGTCCAGGCGTTCACTTTTCAGTGAATCGGAACCCTAGCCAACCATTTTCAAATTGTGGTGCACTCAGCATTGGCTGCTCCTGCACATCCACCAATAAGCGAGATCCGTGCCAATCACTTTACGAGGCTTGATGTTTTTTGATAGCCGGCGGGGGCGGGGGGCGGCAGCATTCGACGGAGACCAACCGGGCCTTTCCAGTCATATTGCCCTTCGGCTTGATCGCACCAACTCAGGGCTTTGTGCCCTGATTTGTAGCGGTAGCAACGGGGGCTTGTCTAATTGCTTAAGAGCGAACTAACCACACAGGCGTCTGCTAAATCCTGGCCGGACTGCTGGCGATAACTGCCTGGGCTGATGCCAAGCAAATTTTTTGAAATGGCGGCGAAATGACTCTTCGCAGCCAAATCCGGCTACTTCCACCAGACGCATCTTTGATGATTCAAGAAGTTACTTTGCGTGTTAGCGGACAAGCAAGTAACCACGCACGGGGAAGCTATTGATGGGCTCAAGGAAATGTCCCTATCGGTCGATGAAGGCGCATCCGTTACTTCTATAGGCGTTTCCGCCAGTATTGATATGAGTCAGCGCTTGGTCGAGCGCCTACAGGCTTGCGAACTGGCTGAATGGTACTGAGTCGCAACTGGATTTTGATTGGGCAGAAAATGACATCTCAAGAAGATCTCGAGATTTTTACAAATAAAATTTATAGGTGCACTCTCATTGAGTCCTTCTTTTCTCATCGCATTGAGCTTGATCCTACGCTATCGAAGCTCGTGCAGTTTTGCTTCGCCTGCTCGGGCGAATGCTTTGTGATGACGGCCAGCTTTCAAGTACTGCGGGTTTAAGCCTTTCGTCAGATTGGCCCATTTCCTATAAAACAAACACCTCCTGGGTGGTGACCTGCCTGTGTCCGGAATCTACCTGGTTGACGGCCAAGCCTGTTGCACCGCCTGCATTACCATGCTGCATACACTTCACTGCTATTCGATGAGTTGCTATGCAAGACTCCTCGCACTAATTACAAGATAGTTCAGGCTGTGGAGTGTATTATGAGTGTGCCCGTTGATGGCTTTGATGCAGTGGTTGCTTCGCGCAGGGCTGTGCGGGCTTTTCTACCGACGCCGGTATCAAAGAAGTTGATCAGTGAAATCATCGACGTCGCTCGTTTGGCTCCCAGCAATTCCAACACGCAGCCTTGGTCGATCCATGTGCTGACCGGGGCGCCGAAGCAGACCTTGAGCGCCCTGCTGGCTACTGCCCACACCGATCCGACTGCCGAGCCGCTGATGCATCTGCCAGACGACCTTGCGCCGAAATACCGTGAGCGGCAGGAGCACTTCGGGGCGTTGTTCTATGCTCTTCATCAAATAGAAAAATGCGATGCTGCCGGGCGAGCCAGGGTAAGCGGACTGAATTTTGAGTTTTTTGGAGCACCAGTAGGACTGATTTTTACAATCGATGCCAACTTGAAAAAATACAGTTGGCTCGACTACGGGCTCTTCCTCCAAACCTTGATGCTTACCGCGCGTGCGCGCGGTTTGGCAACTTGTCCGCAGGTTTCCTTCGCTCGTTTCCAGGCCCTGATCAAGGATTTTTTACGGCTGGATGATCATCAGGAAATTGTCTGTGGCATGTCGCTGGGTTATGCGGATGAAACTGCACCGGTGAATTCACTGCGTATGCCCCGAGAGACAACGCAAGCCTTTACTCATTTCTTGGGTTTCGATCAGTAGTCCATTTTTCAGGATTCCGCTATCTATCGAGTAGTCGGCATCCTTCATATGGCAACACGAGGTCTACATAAAAATGGCAGTAAGAGTTTTGGCCGTGTCCGGCAGTGCCCGAAAGGGTTCATTGAATCAAAAGCTTCTGAATGTTGTTGTGCAGGGCGCATTGTCGGCAGGCGCTGAAGTGACAGTAATTTCGTTGAGCGACTATCCGCTGCCTTTTTTCGACAGTGACCTTGAAAAGGAGCAGGGCGTTCCGCTTCAAGCGTTGCGTCTGCAGAAGTTGTTCAGTGAGCACGATGCGTTGCTGGTAGCTTCCCCGGATTATAATGGCGGATATACAGCCCTGCTGAAAAATGCTATCGACTGGATGAGTCGGCCGACTCTGGAAAAAGTCTCTGGATTAGCGTTGTTTGCCAATAAGGCGACTGCTGTGATATCGGCATCGCCCGGTCCGATGGGCGGCATTCGTTCCATGTTGGCCATGCGTGGTGTACTGGAAAGGCTCGGTGCTGTGCTCATTCCCCAGACGTTTACGTTAGGCGTCGCACACCAGGCATTTGCGGAAAATGGTCAGTTGGCCGATGCGCAGGTGGACGGCGAGGTGAAGGCGATCGGTGCGACCTTGGTCAGATACTCCGGCGCACTTCGCGAAGCCTGATCAGAATCTGAGCAGGATGTCGCCACGAACGGCCTTGCTCAGTTCTGTAAACGAGAAACTTCATCTGCTGCTGCACTGATTTGACTATGTAGCCAACGTTGGGCGGGATCATTGTCATTGCTGCTGTGCCAGATCATATCCAGTTGCTGGCGGGTAGCAGCGTAAGGCGTTGGTTTGATCATGAAGCCCAATGTTCTTGCAAATGTCCTGGCCAGTGGCTGCGGCATGATTGCCAATAGCTCGCTCTTCTCTAAAAGCATCGGCAATGCCAGAAAGTGTGGAAGTACGATTTGCCGTCGTACCGATAACCCCGCCTCTGCCATCGCCTGTTCCAGGGCGTTGCGATCATACATTTGCGCCTGCCTGGCCAGCCCTCTTTCGAGTATGTAACCGCTCAGCACCCCTTCGCCTTCGCCGCCCAAGGATACTACCGCCAGCGGATATCTGGTCAGGTCCTGTAATTGCAGCGTTTTTGCACCAATCGGATGTTCACCGCTACAGATGAAGACCTCGTCCTGAAACAGTACCGGTTTTGTGCGAAATCGTTCGGGAACGCTACGGAAAGTACCTATCGCGACGTCAATTCGCCCCAAGTCAATCTGCTCGGCGAGGTCTAAGCGAGTCGCCGGAGTAATCTGCAGATCGATACCCGGGGCCGCTGTCGATAATTGATGATTGAGTTGCGGTAGAAGCGTTGCCGAAATGTAGTCGTTGGCCGCGATCACAAAGGAGCGGCTCACCTTCTCTGGTTCGAAGGGAGAGGCCGCCTGGGTTAGGGTTTTACTCATGTTGAGTAATGCCGCACGAAGCGGGCCGCTGATCTCTATCGCATAGCTGGTGGGTGTCATCCCCTTCCCCGTGCGCACAAAAATCTCCTGGCCCAAGCCTTCTCGTAAACGGGACAACGCATGACTGACAGCCGATTGACTCAGATGCAGGCGTTGGCTGGCACGCAGCACACTGTGTTCTTCCATAACCGCATCAAATACTCTAATTAGATTGAGATCCAGTTTGTCGAAAGCAATCATGGTGAAAATTTCCGGATAGGCCGTATTAGCTATTGATTTGATTATAAAAAGCTGCCGTTGGCAAGCCCGCTTCCCTGTTTGAGAGCTAATGAGGTTACTGCATTTCGATACTGCATAGAATTATATTTCTATGGAAGATCGAAGATGGAGATTGTTGGAGGCGATAAGTCGGAAGTGTCTTTAGATGAAAACGGATGCGAGCTCCAGGTACTCAAAGTTTTCTCAAATTGAGCGGGTCACGAGAATTATTCGTCCTGTTCTATGCATTGTCTTTCTGCATAATTTTCACTGCCGATCCGGGGAGCGCTGTGCGATGCTATTTTTTCAGTTATGGAGAAATTGTAACGGCTAAAAATTTTTGCATCTCTGTGCCGAAATGGCGCAAGGATGTTGTTAGCTGACTTGGGTCGCAAAAATCTCCAGGTAGCTACTCGTTACAATGCTGTGCCCTGGGATTAATGAGCTGTGTTCAACTAATGGCTAGGATAAAATAATAATGAAAGACCGTTTCGATTATATTGTTATTGGCGCTGGCAGTTCCGGTTGCGTTACTGCAAACAGACTTGTTTTGGAACATGATGCTCGAGTTTTATTACTGGAAGCGGGGCCTAGCGATAACAATTCTCTTATTAAAATACCTGCCGCCAGCTTTAAAATGCTTTCTGGTAGCTCTCCCTTTGTTAAACGCATCGCTTCGACGCCGCAGGCTTCGCTTGGAGGGCGGATTGTCGAGATACCTCAGGGTAACGTTGTGGGTGGTGGAAGTTCAGTCAACATTATGCTGTATGCAAGAGGCTCACGCCTGGATTACGAAAGATGGGATCAGGCCACTGATGGTGCCGGTTGGGGCTGGGATGATATGGTTCCCTATTTTCGACGCCAAGAGAGTAACCAGCGTTTCGAGAACGAAGCTCATGGTGGTGATGGGCCGCTGAAAGTATCGGACGCTCCTTATCTGATCGAAGCCGATACCTTATTTCTGCGCACCATGCAAAACCTAGGCGTTCCCTTCACTGCTGACTTCAACGCTGGCAATTTGCACGGTGTTGGCCTCACTCAATCCACGATATACAAAGGCAAGCGTTGCAGTGCGGCGGACGCATTCCTGCTTCCGATCATAGATGATCCACGACTGACCTTAGTAACTTCTGCGCGTGTAAACCGCATTCTCTTTGAGGGTAAGCGCGCAGTGGGCGTGCAATATGTGGTAAATGGAGTGACACATGAGCGTACCACCACCGGAGAAGTCATCCTCACAGCAGGTGCGTTGGTAACACCACAGTTGCTGATGTTGTCTGGTATCGGTCCACGAGAACATCTTGAGCAGCATGGAATCAAGCCGCTCGTTGATTTACCGGGAGTCGGTCAGAACTTACAGGACCACCATGTCGCCATTCTATCCGCCACGACCAAACGGCCGATTGGCTATTTCGGTGAAGATCGTGGGGTGAAAGCGCTTAAAAATGCAATCCAATATTTCGCCTTTAAAAACAGTGGTCCTATCGGCTCGACCGGCTCGGAAAGCATGGCGTTCGTGAACCTCGATGATCCCGAGGCTGACCCCGATATACAGATTTACTGCGTTGGTGTCATGTACCCATCGATCAAGCGCGAGCCGACCGATGCGGTCACGTTATTGGCGAACTTGGTCAAGCCTCTATCGCGCGGTCAGGTTCGGCTGCGCTCGGCAGATCCTGCGGATCATCCTGAAATGAATCTTGGCTGGCTCAGCAATCCGGAAGACAGTCGTCGCCTCTTGCAGGCTCTCAAGTACCTCAGAAAAATTACCGCGACCGAACCCTTTGCTTCAACGATAGATGAGGTGTTTTCACCAAGCGCGAACCTGCAATCGGATGAAGAGTTGATGGATTACATCCACCAAACCACCGAGAGTAATTACCATCCGGTCGGTACATGCAAGATGGGTCTGGAAGACGACCCGATGTCGGTGGTGAATGCAGACCTGAAAGTAATAGGGGTCCAAAACCTACGCGTTTTCGACTGTTCGATGATGCCGGTGATTATCAGTGCCAATACCAACGCAACTGCTATGGCCGTTGCTGACAAGGGCGTCGATCATATGATGGGAACTCGGGGACGGCGTGTTCAAGAACATTCGGCGCATAGCAAGGCGAGCGAATACGTCAAGGGCTAACGACATCGGCAAAGGCCCAATGGTTTAACTAAAATCATTGGGCCTTTGTTTTCTAATCTAAAATTTGTAACCCATACCAATATTCAAGTAGTCGACCGAGACACTGGCGTCAACGCCACTACTGGCTCCAGTTCCATGCACGGTGGCGTTCAGGGCTCTGGTGTAGCTTCCATTTATTTCTATGTTTTTATCCAAATTGTATGTTGCCCCCACGCTATAGTGGTCGGTATCCATAAGTGGAGAGGTAGTCGCGAATGTGCTTTCACTGTCCGGAATCAATTTACTGGCCAGCGAAGTGCCTGCGCGTACCGTCCATTTTTGATTGAATTCATAGGCTACACCGAAGCGATAGATCCGTTGGTTACGCCATCCGTATCCTGGGCCATTGCTTGCACCCATTGGCCCACCTTCGACCATGCTGTTTCCATAAGCACGTTCACCAGCCCAGTTGATCCATAAATAATCGAAGGCCAGAGTCAGGTCGGGGGTGGCCATGTAACTCAAACCTAAACCCGCTTGCTGTGGCGTATCGATCCGGCCATTGGGGACCAGCGACTTATAACGATCAAGTTGCTGAAAGCGGATTTTGCTGGAGTAAGTCAAGCCCAGCTGCAGATTGTCGAGGATTTTACCGATATAACCAACGGCGAAGCCATAACCGAACGCGTGATCGGAGCCAGGTGAGTTGAAGCCGAATCCTTCGAAGCCGGCGATATCAAGATACTGATAAGCAAGGCGGGGGGAGAAGCCGATATAATGCCCAGGTTTGAATTGGTAAGTAATAGTGGGCGCCATGATCACCTGATTGATTTCAGACTTCATGTCCTTAGTACCCCAGATCGGCTCTTTGTAATCGAGCTTAACCCCTTGCCCAAAAACGGAAAGTCCAGCCGTCACATCTGGGTTGATTGTAAAGTTGATGCCACCTGCGGGCACCGGAACTACGGGGTCGGTGCCGTAATGCTGGCCATTCACTTCGGAATTGACGTCGGCATGGAGGACGGTCAGGTCCATGTCCGTTCGATCACCCACCAATGCCATGCCTGCAGGATTGTTAGCGGACTCCACGGAGTCCTGGGGCAGCGCGATGGACGCGCCGCCCATACCCATGGCTTTGGCACCGTATCCCGGAAGTTGGATGCCATTGTTGGCTTGTACCTCGCAACAGCATAGTAACGCAATGCCAAGTGACAATGTGTTGACTGCCATGCTGCTCAATGTATAGGTATTTTTCAAAGGGGAACGATTGAAATTTAACGGCTTGGATAAATTATTCATACGGCCTCGTTGTTATTATTTTAGGTGCACGTATCGGCTACGCACTAGCGCCTATATTTCTCGATAAAGATAGTTTCAACTATTGAAAAAAAAGAACCTACCCTTACTCAGACGGTTATGGATGCAAATGCTCGAATTCGGTCTTGTCTGCTCTTGGATTCGTTTTATGCAATATCTTCCTGCATAGTTTTCACTGCCTCCTAAATAGCTGTTATGCGATGCTCGGATAACGAACTCACCGTACAGGCCACTAGAGCGCGACGTTCATTTCGGGCCGCTATATGAAAGGAGTTAGTGCCTTAGTGAACATCGACACACGGATTAAATATCGTCATTTGGTGTGTTTCCTTGAAGTGGCGCGGCAGGGGAGTTTGGCGCGCGCTGCGGATAAATTAGCCGTCAGCCAGCCGGCGTTGTCCAAGACCCTAAAGGAGCTGGAAACACTACTGAGTGTCAGCTTGTTTGTACGGAGCAAGGCCGGGGCTGCACTGACCCCATCTGGCGTGGCTTTTTTGCGCTTCGCCGGGCCGAGCGTGCAGGCCTTACGCGAGGGGGTCAACAGCCTGCGCTCTGGTGTTCACGAGCCAACCACCATACGGCTTGGAGTGCTTTCGACAGTCGAGAGCGTGTTGATTCCCGAGGTCGTATGTCGGCTGCATGCTCGTCATCCGTCGCTGATCGTCACGGTCATCACAGGCCCCAGTGCGTACTTGCTGTCCCGATTAGGAGAGGGAGAATTGGACCTGGTGGTGGGACGTATGACAGACAGCCCTCAAATTCAGGGGTTGGCGTTCGAACATCTTTATAACGAATCGATGACGCTTGTAGTTCGTAGTGACCACCCGCTGTTTACCGACCCGTGCGCATGCAAAAAACTTGAGGACTATCCACTGGTGCTGCCTTTGGCGGGCACCACTATTCGTAAGTTTGCCGATAGCCTTTTCGCTCAATATAACGCCAATCTACCAAGTCGGGTCTTGGAAACCTTATCCGTGTCTCTGAGTCGACGGTACGTGCAGTGCAGTCATGCCCTGTGGCTGGCACCAATGGATGCGGTGCGTCTGGATTTGAATAAAGGCGAATGGGTGGAACTGGGTATCAGAGGGCCGGGTGGATCGGTCGGGGTGTGCCGCAACCCCGTCTTGGAGCTGTCGCCGGCCGCGCAATGGTGCATAGCAGTGCTGCGTGAGATAACTCAGGGATATGACAGCCTGTAGCTTCATGACTCTTGCTATTTGGCGTGGAGGGGCGAAGTGCTCTCCCCTCCAAAGTGCTCTCATCAGGCTTGAGATTTACATCGGATAGCGCGGCGCTTCACTTTTCAACGTGATCCATTGCCATTGGGTGAACTCTTCCCAGTTGGCCGGACCACCAATGCTGCTGCCGTTACCCGATGCTCCAACGCCACCGAAGGGGTTGATAACTTCGTCTACCACCGTCTGGTCATTGATGTGCAGCAAGCCGACATGCAATTGCTCGCCGAGGTTCAGCGCACGGCCGACATCGTTTGAAATGACTGCGCCGGCCAGGCCGAACTCGGTGTTGTTGGCGAGTCTGACCGCATCCTCATCACTGTCGAATGGCATTACCACCGCCACGGGACCGAACACTTCTTCCTTGAAGATCGGGTTGCGTTCATCGACACCACTCAAGACAGTCGGTTGGTAAAACAACCCCTCGTAGTTGCCGCCAGCTTCGATGCGCGCACCGGCCTGTTCCGCCGCCTTAACCAAGCGATCGACGTGATCGCGTTGTTGGGCGTTGATGAGCGGGCCCAGGGCGTAATCACCTTTGGCGGGATCGCCCACGGTCAGACTCTTAGCTTTTGCCACCAATCGTGCAAGAAAGGCCGGGTACAGGCTACGGTGAACAAGAATACGACCGATCGCCACGCACACTTGCCCCTGATGCAGGTAGGTGCCCCATGTTGCGTTGGAAACCGCAAGATCAAGATCGGCGTCGTCGAGGATGATCAACGAGTTTTTACCGCCCAGCTCCAACGAAACCTTCTTTAAATGGCGCCCGGCTGCTTCGGCAATCTTGCGCCCTGCACCTGTCGAACCGGTGAATTGGATCATTGCAATGTGTGGATCTGTTGTCAGTGCGGCACCTGCCTCTGCGCTCCCTGGCAGTACATGTAACAATCCCTTGGGTAGCCCGGCTAATTCGAAGATCCGAGCGATCACGAAACCGCCGCTGATCGAAGTTCTCGGATCAGGTTTAAGTATCACGGCGTTGCCCACTGCAAGTGCCGGGGCAACCGCCCGAATTGCCAAACATAACGGGTAGTTAAAGGGAGAGATAACCCCAATCACCCCCAAAGGCTTACGCCGTGCCAAGCTCAAGCGCCCGGGAGTCGAGGGTAGTACTTCACCTTGGCTGCGGGATGGCAGGGCCGCACTCTCATTGAGAATCTGCAGCATCTGGTTGACTTCGAACATCGCTTTAGGCCGTGTCGATCCGCTCTCACGGATCAACCAGTCGACAATCTCGTCATGGTGCGTCTCGCAGGCCTGGGCAGCACGACGAAATACCTGCGCCCGCTCGGAGTGGGGCAGTGCATACCACTGCTTCTGAGCCTGGCTAGCGGTCTGCGAAGAGAGGGCAACCAGTGCAGCATCGGCGTTGCCGATAGATCCAAGTGGTGCTCCGCTGGCTGGCTCGACAACAACTGTCGCAGGCAATGGCCCCAACTGCCAGTCTCCTGTAAACAGGCGCTCGTTCCAGAGTTCGGCAGGTAGCAGTGGTAAAGTAGACATGGCTTTTTCCTTTATTGTTGGAGCCTGATTGAAGGCCTTTTATAAAATAACTGACGATCGAAGTTCGAAAAGAAGCGGGACGGGCGACCTTCATCACCAGTCGGTCGACAGTGAGTTTTGCTTGAAGATTGGGCGAGTAACACTGAAATAAAATGAGGCATCATTAACCTCTTGGTTATTGATGGAGCAATAGCAGGGCGTGGAAGAAAAAATTCCTGATCAAGTTTCTGCCTTTGGTGGTGTTTGAGCTTTATGGTGCCTTTCAAACACGTAACGCTGCGACAACGGTTCGTGCAAGTTTCAGTAGGGGCGGGGCGATAAATCTGGAAATGCAGGCGTTATTTCTCGGCGAGCGTAACCCGGGGCAGTCAGTGCGCCACCGGCAACAGGAACCGCGCAATCACCGGCAGGTGATCGGAGATTTTCAAGGTATCGTCCTGCCGTACCCGCGCTTCGACCCGCTTCAGTTTGGCACTGTAGAAGAAGTAATCCAGGGTTCGGTCCGGGCCGCTGACGTCGGGGTCGTTGGGGTAATGGGTCAGCCAGTGTTCGCGGTCGATGCCGCTGGCTTCGTTGTTGCTCGGGATCATTGGGTACTTGTCCTACAGCACATGTAATTCGCTGTCCGCCGAGTAGCTGCCGCGCCACCTCGGCGGCAGGCGCAGGTATTGGCCTAGCGGCAGCAGGTTGAAATCGCCACCGATCAGCCATGGCGTGCCCTGGCCTTCGAACTTATCCAGCAGGCGAGCAATCGCCTGTACCTGGCGCAACGGGGTGTCGTTCTGGGTAAAGGGAGCTAATTGGGTACTGATCACCGCCAATTGTCCGCCATCACTGAGCGGCAGATAGTTGAGCAGCAGCGCCTGGCGGGGTTGGAACTGGCGTTGGATCAGGTTGGCTGGAGCCAGGGGCAGTTGCAGCCGCTCGGCATGCTCGATCCGATAGCGGCTCAAGGTCGCCAGCTTGCGCCCGACGCTGCCGAAGATATGCCAGTCGGGGACGAAGTCGGCCTTCCAATCGAAGGCCTGCGAGCTGCACGGATAGAGGTCCGCCACACGCTCCTGGAGCAGCTTGAACTGGTCCTGATAGGCGCTGGCCTTGGCGTTTTCATCGACCTCTTGCAGCAGCACGATATCCGGTTGCTCGTCGCGAATGATCCGCGACACTTCGTCAAGGCTGAAGGCCATGTCTTCCTGGGTGGGGCGTTCATCCTTGCCGCTGCCGTCGGCCATGTCGTACCAGAACACATAGCGTTTGCCCGCCAGGTACTGGATATTCCAGGTCATTGCCTTGAGGGCCTGGCCAGCGACCAGCACCGGGGCCTGGGCGGTGCAACTGACCGGCAGCGCCTGCTTGTTGTCGGGATGCCAGCTCAGGTTGTAGATGAACAGTCCAAGCAGACCGGCAAAAAGGGCCATGCTCAATAGTGTGTAACGTAATAAACGGGTCATGGGCTCGGCTTATGACGTTGCAATAGGTGTGGGAGCATAGCCGACAGCCTTGTCGCCGCCTAACCCTCTATCGGGAGGGGGCCCGCTCAGTCCCTGTCGGCTGTTTGGCTGATCAGCATATACAGCCGGAAGAGTACAACGCTGGTAAACAGTTGCAGGAAACTGTGAGTGCTATCGATGATCAGTGTCAGAAGCGGATTTTGCGGCTCGGGGTAAGCATTGGCACTCAAGCCCTTGAGCAGCCACAGTGGTCCCATGACGCAGAGGATGCAACTGAAGGTCCGCCAGAAATGCCCGCGACTGAGATTGAAGCTTTCCTTCATCGCCCGCAGCGGCTCGCGACCCCGCAATACCAATGAGTACTCGGCGAACGCCAGCACCACGGTCAGCCAGATACCGGGGATGAAATACAACGACAGCCCCAGCACGATGGCCACGGTATTGATCGCCGCTAGCAGCGCCATGCGCGGCCACAGGCGCAAGGACATGGCCAGCAGATCGCGATTGCGCGGAGTTTCGCCTCGGCTGCGGGCATCGAGAAACAGGATCAGTGCCGCGGTGTACAGCGGGTACACCAGCAGCCCGGCCAGCAGATCGTAGGCAGGCGATACAGGGGCGCCGATGGCGATGTCCAGCAGTCGCTGAAGCACGGCTTCGAAGATCACCAGCGGCAGGCAGAGGCGGGCGATCTGGCCCAGGTTGTGCCGAAAAAAGTACAGGGAGTCGCGCAGTATGGTGAGCGGGTTCATAGGCTCGCTATCGAAGGTCAAAGCAAAGCGATACTTTAACCGATGAGGTGGGCCGACATTCAAATGTAAACGTTAGGTAAGGATCATTGAAACTTCCTGTAACAGCCCCATAACTGATGCACGCCCTGACCGGATCGGCCAGGGCGACCGATTTCTACCCGGCAATCTAATGAGGTCGCCATGAACAGCGAAGAGCAAACCCTGATCGATGGACTGTTTTCACGGTTGCAACAAGCCGAAAAGGATTCAGCCCCGCGTGACGCCCTGGCGGAGGCGCGGATCAAGGAGCATCTGACGCGCCAACCGGCTGCGACGTACTACATGACTCAGTCGATCCTGGTGCAAGAGCATGCGCTCAAAAGTCTCGACGAGCAGAACAAGCAGCTCCAGGCCCAATTGCAGCAAGCCCAGGCCGATTTGCAAGAGGCTCGCGCGCGAAGTACGGCGCCAGTACCGAGCAGCGGCGGTTTCCTGTCGAGCATCTTTGGCGGTGGCAGTCGCAATCCGGCACCCGCTCCGGCGCCGAGCAACTCCGGTGGCGGCTGGCGTGAACCGACACGCCCGGCGTTTAATGCCCCGCCACAGCAGAATTACAATCCTCAGCCCAATTACGCGCCGCAGCAGCCGGCTGCGGCCAGTCCTATTGGCAGCGGTTTCCTTGGCGGTGCGCTGAAAACCGCAGCCGGCGTCGCCGGCGGGGTCATGTTGGCCGAAGGTATCAGCAGCCTGTTCCATCACCACCAGCAGCCGCAGATCATCGAAGAAATCATTGAGCCCAGCCCGATGAGCAACCACAGCGATGGTTGGGGAGATGACCGGCGCATGGCCAACAACGACGCCTGGGGCAACAGCGACCAGGGCGGTTTCCTCGACGGCGGCTATAGCGACGACAGTTCTTCCTCTTTCGCCGACGACGATTCTTACGTCTGACCTCCCAAGGTCCGGAGCGCCTTTGCGCTCCGGACTGCGCTGGCATGGCTGATTGTTCGCTGAAAATTGCCTTGGGCTGGCATACTGGGCGCCTACTCGCTTTCGAGTGTCTGTCACCCCGGCCAGTGCGCGCTTGCGCCATGAGGATTCACGGTGAAGAAAATCGCGGTGTTCGCCGATGTCCAGAACCTCTATTACACCGTCCGCCAGGCTTACGGTTGTCATTTCAATTACACCGCCCTGTGGGCCGATATCAGTCAGCGCGGACAGATCGTCGAGGCCTATGCCTATGCGATCGACCGTGGCGACAGCAAGCAGCAGCAATTCCAGCAGATTCTGCGCAACTTGGGTTTCACGGTGAAACTCAAACCGTATATCCAGCGCAGCGACGGCTCCGCTAAGGGGGACTGGGATGTGGGCATCACCATCGATATCATGGATGTGGCGCCGAATGTCGACGAAGTGGTGCTGGCGTCCGGTGACGGTGATTTCGACCTGCTGCTTGAGCGGATCATCGACAAGCACGGGGTCGAGGCGGTGGCCTATGGCGTGCCGGGGCTGACGGCCAATTCGCTGATCCGCGCAGCGAGCCGCTACGTGCCCATCGAAGGCACGCTGTTGTTGAAAAACTGAAACCGATTATCGAAAAGGGCAGGGCTTTTGGAACGTATTGCGGTCATCGACTTTGAAACCACCGGGATCTCGCCGAGCAGTGCCTGTCGGGCAACGGAAATCGCCGTGGTCATCCTGGAACAAGGGCGCATTGTCGACCGTTACCAGAGCCTGATGAATGCCGGGGTACGAGTGCCGGCCTTTATCGAACAACTGACCGGCATCAGCAACGCCATGTTGCGCACCGCACCATCGGCGGAGCGGGTGATGAACGAGGTCAACGCATTCGTTGGCATCACGCCACTGCTGGCGCATAACGCTGCATTCGACCAGAAGTTCTGGGACTTCGAGATGGGCCGGATCAAGCGCACGCGCCTGCAAAACTTTGCCTGTTCACTGTTGCTGGCGCGACGTCTGATGCCGACGGCACCGAATCACAAACTGGGCACTTTGACGGCCCATGCGCGGCTGCCGCACACCGGTCAGGCGCACCGGGCCATGGCCGATGCCGAGATGGCCGCTAACTTGTTGGCGCACCTGGCCAGTGAACTGCGCGAGAAGCATGGGCTGCGGGAGCTGTCCCATGATCTGCTGTGCAAATTGCAGAAAGTGCCGGCGGCGAAGGTGGGGGAGCATTTGAAGCGATATCAGCGCGCCTGAAGCAAGGTCGGAGACGAGCGTCAGTCGATGTCTCTGACCAGGCAGTAATGCACCGGCCAATCCCGACGTTTTGCACCTGATTCAGTATCAAGGCTGTGTCATTGATAGTGTCGTAGCTATAGAGCATGCAATACGGGCTGTTATCAGCCTCGCACCTCAAGTCCTTACTCGCCATCACCTCAAACTCCGGGCCATGCTCTTGCATGACCAAGCCTGGTTCTGCGCCCGAGATATCCATGCTTTATAAAGTGTACTGGCGTGATAACGCGATTTTGTAACTTATTATTTGCCGATGACCTTTCTAGAATAACGTTTCCTTGTCCTGCCCAGAGCCTTCCATGCCAACCCCACGCCGTTTTCCGTTACCGCTGATCGGTGCCTTCTTTGCCTTGTACTTCATCTGGGGATCGACCTACCTGGGTATTCGTATCGGCGTGGAGTCCTGGCCGCCGTTGATGATGGGGGGTATCCGTTTCGTAATCGCCGGCAGCCTGCTGTATGCCTATCAGCGCTGGCGCGGTGTACCGGCGCCAACCTGGCGACAATGGAAAGCGGCGGGGGCCATCGGCGTACTACTGCTCAGTTTCGGCAATGGTGCGGTGACCCTGGCCGAGTACACGGGCGTGGCCTCGGGTGTCGCGGCGCTGACGATTGCCACGGTGCCACTGTTCACCTTGCTCTGCGGCTATTTCTGGGGCGCTCGTAATACCGCTCTGGAATGGGCCGGGATCGTGCTGGGCCTGATCGGTATCGCCCTGCTGAACATGGGGTCCAACCTGCAAGGCAGCCCATTGGGTGCCGGCTTGCTGCTGCTGGCGGCGGCGACCTGGGCGTTCGGGTCGGTGTGGAGCAAGCATCTGCCGCTGCCTCCGGGCGGCATGGCCAGTGCGGCGCAAATGTTGGTGGGCGGCGCGGTCCTGTTGCTGGCCAGCTTTGTCAGGGGCGAGCGCCTGACCCAGATGCCCTCGACCGAAGGCTGGCTGGCGCTGCTCTACCTGATCGTCTTTGGTTCCATCATCGCCTTCAACGCTTACATGTACCTGTTGAAGCATGTGCGGCCAGCGGCGGCGACCAGTTATGCCTATGTCAATCCGGCGGTGGCGGTGTTGCTGGGCATCCTGTTTGCCGACGAACACATCGGCTGGCACGAGTGCATCGCCATGGGCGTGATCATCAGCGCCGTGGTGTTGATCGGTTTACCACAGTGGCGCAAGCCGAAAGAGGCTTGAGCAGGTAAACTGCCGCGCATCGCTCCTGTGCGTTGACACTTTTTCTTTCTATGGTACTTGCATGACATTCGAGACTCTCGGCCTGATCGAGCCCCTGACCCGGGCCCTGGATACTCTCGGCTACAAGACGCCGACACCGGTCCAGGCCCAGGCCATTCCCGCCGTGCTGGCTGGCCGCGACCTGATGGCCGCCGCGCAGACCGGCACCGGCAAGACCGCCGGTTTCGCCCTGCCGCTGTTGCAGTTGCTGACCCTGGAAGGACCGAAGGTCGCCGCTAACTCGGTCCGTTCGCTGATCCTGGTACCGACCCGCGAACTCGCCGAGCAGGTGCATGAAAGCGTGCGCCAGTACGCCGAGCACCTGCCGCTGAGCACGTATGCGGTGTATGGCGGCGTCAGTATCAACCCGCAGATGATGAAGCTGCGCAAAGGCGTCGACCTGCTGGTGGCCACGCCGGGGCGCCTGCTTGATCTGTTCCGCCAGAACGCGCTCAAGTTCAACCAGTTGCAAGTCCTGGTGCTCGACGAGGCTGATCGCATGCTCGACCTGGGTTTCCAGGAAGAGCTGGGCAATATCTATAAAGCCTTGCCGAAAAAGCGCCAGACCCTGTTGTTCTCTGCGACGTTCTCCGATGCCATCCGCCTGTTGGCTGGGCAAACGCTCAACGATCCGTTGAGCATTGAAGTCAGCCCGCGCAACGTGGCGGCTAACACGGTCAAACAGTGGCTGGTGACGGTCGACAAGAAGCGCAAGCCGGAGCTCTTCGTGCATCTGTTGCGCAAGCACAAGTGGAAGCAGGTGCTGGTGTTTGCCAAGACTCGCAACGGCGTCGACCAGTTGGTGGAAAAACTCCAGGGCCTGAGTGTGAACGCCGACGGCATCCATGGCGACAAACCTCAAGCGACCCGCCAACGGGCGCTGGACCGTTTCAAGGCCAGCGAGATCCAGATCCTCGTGGCGACCGATGTCGCGGCCCGTGGCCTGGATATCGAAGACCTGCCGCTGGTGGTCAATTTCGACCTGCCGATTGTCGCCGAGGATTACATTCATCGTATCGGCCGTACCGGTCGTGCGGGCGCTACCGGCGAGGCGATTTCCCTGGTGTGTGCCGATGAAGTCAATCTGTTGTCGGCCATCGAGGTGCTGACGCGCCAGGCGCTGAGCCGTCGCGAAGAAGCAGATTTCGAGCCCGAACACCGAGTGCCGCAAACCGATGTGTCCGGGCAAGTGATCAAAAAACCGAAGAAACCAAAAAAGCCGAAGGCCGCGGGCGGTGGTGGTAAACGTAATCTGGGCAAATGGGTGGACAGCGGCGAAAAGCCGGAAGACGTGGCGCCATCGGTCAAGCCGGTGCGCAAGGTGCCGGTGTTCAACACCGGGCCGCGTAAGCGCAAGCCCTGAGGCGCGCGTTACCTTGTGGGAGCAGGCCAACCGGCTCCCCTGGCGTCAGGCCGAGCGCAGGGGCAAAAGGCTTAGGCCCGCCGTAACCACTCCAGTATGCCTTTGCCCGCCAACCGCCCGCTGGCGAAGCAGGCGGTCAGCAGATAACCGCCGGTCGGCGCCTCCCAATCGAGCATCTCGCCGGCACAGAATACGCCCGGCAACGCCTTGAGCATTAGCTGTTCGTCCATGGCTTCGAAAGGCACGCCACCGGCGCTGCTGATCGCTTCGTCCAGCGGGCGGGAGGCGACCAGTTGCAGTGGCAGGGATTTGATCGCGCTCGCCAGTTGCGCGGTGTCGCTGAAGCAGGCGGCATCCGCCAGTTCACGCAGCAACGCTGCCTTGACCCCGTCGATACCGAGCTGGTTGTGCAAGTGCTTGGCCATGGAGCGTGAACCGCGTGGTTTGGCGAGCGAGGCTTGGATCTGCTGCTGGGTCTTGCCGGGGAGCAGGTCGATTTCGATGATCGCCGAGCCGTTTTGGTTGATCTGCTCGCGGATCGGCGCGGACAAGGCGTAGATCAGACTGCCCTCGATCCCGCTGGCGGTAATCACGCACTCGCCCAGGCGTGGAGCGGTATGTCGCAGGCCGATGGCGACGTTTTTCAGCGGGGCACCGGCAAACTTGTCGCGCAGCAGTTCGCTCCAGGCCTGGACTTCAAATCCGCAATTGCTCGGTTGCAATGGGGCAGCGCGCACGCCGCGCTGTTCCAGTAGCGGTAGCCAGGCCGCATCGGAACCCAGGCGTGCCCAACTGCCGCCGCCCAGCGCAAGCAGCGTGGCATCGGCCTGGACGTGTTTTTTGCCGTCCGGGCTGTGGATAACCAACTGGTCATCCTGCCAGCCCATCCAGCGATGGCGGGTGTGGATAACGACCCCGGCATCGCGCAGACGCTTGAGCCAGGCGCGCAGTAGCGGAGCGGCCTTCATATCGCTGGGAAAGACTCGTCCGGAACTGCCGACAAAGGTAGTTATCCCCAGGCCATGAATCCAGTCGCGCAGATCATCGGCACCGAAGGCCCGCAGCATCGGGGCGATCCGTGAGGCCTGCTCGGCATAACGCGAGAGAAATGCCGGGTAGGGCTCGGAATGGGTAATGTTCATGCCGCCGACGCCAGCCAGCAAAAACTTGCGCCCGACTGAAGGCATGCCGTCGTAGAGGTCGACCCGGACATCCGCCTGACTCAGGACTTCGGCGGCCATCAGGCCGGCTGGGCCGCCGCCGATAATGGCGACGTGGGGAGGCGAGTCGAGCGTTGGGCGAGTCATGGCAGGCTGCGAAGTGGCATGGTAGGCAGGCATTCTACGTTTTCTTTGGGGGAGTGGGCTTGCCCACGAAGAACGAAAATAGGCGGTGTCGGTAAAACAGCGATGAGACGTTCGTGGACAAGCCCGCTCCAACACAGGACTGTCGGCGCTTTCAGGAGGCTTGTACAAAAAACATACAGCGGTCTGTAGCCCTTATTCCGTAGGTGTTGTAGCGCATTTCACGCAGGTTATCCACAGGCGGTTCCACAGGCATTGTGGGTAAGCAAGCACGATTCAGTGACAGCCTGATGACGTCCAGACCCGCTGCGCGCTGTGATGCAGGATGCCGTGGCGCCGCGCCAGGGCCTGGCGGTCCTTGCTGTAGCCGCCACCGATTACCCCGACCACTGGAATGTCCCGGCCCAGGCAATGGCGCGGGACCTGTTCGTCTCGCGCCGCCAGCCCCGCGTCCGTCAGTTTCAGATAACCCAGGGCATCGTCCTTATGGACATCCACACCGGCGTCGTAGAGCACCAGATCCGGCTGATAGAGCGGTAGCAGGTAATTCAGGGCGTTATCCACCACCCGCAGGTAGTCGGCATCGCCCATGCCCATGGGCAGTGGAATGTCCCAGTCGCTGGGGGCTTTGCGTGCGGGGAAATTTTTCTCGCAATGCTAGGTTGATGGGGTGGTCCCAAACACCCGGAATGGCGACTGTATATAACCAGCGTCACATCAAGAAAAAAGCCACCGCTGTGTCCTTGCAAATGCAAAAACAATTGCGTGTGGAGGCTCATCCCGATGAGTAAAAGACCAGAGAAAGATTTCATAATGGATGGGAGTGATTTCTGTCCTTCACTTCCATCGATAGTTCGGAGCAAAAGCGGTATCGCGTTTGATCCTAACTGAACGAGCCCCATGAAAGACAGGACACTGTTCCCCCCTTAAGATAGGGGGATAGGCAAACGGGTATGTTCATGACTAACAGCAATGATAAGGGTGGCGAGTTGCTCGGCCGGGAACGTCGGCGGCGCTGGAGCACCGACCAGAAGCTGGCCATGGTTCGCGAGAGCCTTGAGCCCGGACAAAGCGTGTCCGTGGTAGCCCGGCGTAACGGCATCAATGCCAACCAGCTGTTTCTGTGGCGCAAGCTGTACCAGGACGGAAGTCTGTCGGCGGTCAGTGCTGGCGAGGCCGTGGTACCAGCGTCCGAGCTAAGCGATGCGCTCAAACAGATCCGCGAATTACAGCGGATGCTAGGCAAGAAGACGATGGAAGCGGAAGTTCTCAAAGAGGCCGTGGAGATCGCTCGGTCGCGAAAATGGATTGCGCACTCACCCTTGTTGCCGGGGGACGACCAGTGAAACTGGTCAGTAAATGTCTCGGTGTGTCGCGCTCGCAATTAACGGTTCGGATCCAGCAATCGGTATCGCCCATAGTACGGCGACGCCGGCTTGTGAACGACACGCAATTGGTCGCCGAGATCGAGCAGCAAGTCAGCGATTTACCGAGCTATGGCTACCGCCGTGTCTGGGGTTTGTTACGCCGTGAGCGTGAAGCCCAGTCGCTGCCACCGATCAATGTGAAGCGGGTTTATCGCGTGATGCGCGATCACAATCTGCTGCTACAACGACGCGTAAAGCAGCCCGGCGTCCAGCGCAGGCATGAAGGCCGAATCGCAGTCATGACCAGTGATACCCGTTGGTGCTCGGACGGCTTCGAATTCCGCTGCGACGACGGTGCGAAGAACACCTGTGCGCAGTCCGCAGAGCAATGGGATGGCGGAGAGTTTCGTGAAGACGATCAAGCGTGATTATGTGGCTCATATGCCCAAACCGGATTGAGAAACGGCCCTGCGCAATCTGACGATTTTACGGGGTGCCGCGTCGGGCGGGTCCCTGGGTTTTTGGTTGATACAGCGCTCCTCCCTCGTTTATGGCCTTGCTGCGCCTGCCGCTCGCACCCCTCTTTTTAGGAATACCTTCCTCTTCCGCAAATTGCGGAGGCATCTCTGCATCCCGAAATTAATGAGCCTTATATAAATACATAAGCTTCAGTTATTACTAATCCGCTAACTATTTGGCTTGAGCTTTTCGAAGGTGTGTGCGTCGTTGAAATATGATTTTACAAATTTATAATGTTTATGAATGGAGCCTGTTTTTTATAACGGTATCGTCACTCGGCTCGTAGAGGAGGAGTGCTTTGTTATCATTCTGTAATAATGGATTAATAAGTGATGTGCGATCGGTGTGCGGTGAGTGTTCTGTTTAAATGCTCATGTTTAATGCGTGTTTAATTTTCCCTTTTATGTTGACTCTTGCCTCGTTAGTATCGGCCTCGCGGGCGTTGTCGGCGGCGCCATGTATCGACGGCTCCCGCCCAAGCGTTGTACTTTTTAAAGTTGTGCAGGTGCGTCAGAGATGGCTAACGAAAGGAATCGTACATCGGGTATCCCCGGGCACTCGACCACATCGACCGAAGCTGCCCGAGAGCTTGTAAAAGTCCGTCTCGCGGCACGCCATCTCTCCCGATTGCTTGATCTCTGGGCTTGCGGGCATACCAGCCCCTCTCCTGAATCGGCGCCAACACGTTGCACGTCTGAGTGGGTCGACGTGCAACCGCGTGAAGAAACCGGCGTGGGTTGACCCGCGCGGATTCTGAACAGCCCTTAAATAACGCAATAACATGTTTAGTGCTCGGCAGTCATAACCGCCGTGGGCATTCGCTCGCGCTGAACTCTGCGTGTTCATTGATAGAAACGGGTGAAAGATGAAAAACATAATAATTGTCGACAAGGCGACGGGGACGGCGACGGAACATGCCTTTGGCAATACCAGCCTTAAAGGAACCAGCATTGTAAAATTGCCCTTCGGACTGGAAAGCGTTCAAACCTTTCAACAGTCCGGCCAGAATTTGGTGGTCACTCTGAAGTCCGGAAAAACCGTCACTATTCAGAATTTTTTTGTGGTGGGTGTTGACGGTGCGACGAACCAACTGGTTCTGGAAAACGCCGATGGAGCACTGTTGCTGGGCAACTATTCCACCCCGTATTCGGGCTTCAACTTTACGCAGATTTCTACTCTCGACGACTTGGGCGTGGCCGCCATCGCCGCCGACAGTTCGATCCCGAGCTGGGTGTTGTGGGGGCTGGGGATTCTTGCTGTGGGCGGTGCCGCAGCGGCCATCGACGGTGGCGGTGGTGGGGGCGGTCATCACGATGCGCCGCCGCCCGTCACCCCACCAGGGCCGGCGAGCGAGTTGTCAGTGAGCAGCGCGGGCACGGTCCTCAGCGGTAAGGGCCAAGGCGGCACCACCGTGACGGTCAAGGATGCTGCCGGCAATGTGATCGGCACCGGGACTGTCGGTGCCGACGGTAATTTCCAGGTCAACCTGGGCACGCCGCAAACCAATGGCGAAACCCTGCAGGTGGTCCTCAAGGATGCGTCGGGCAACGAGTCGACGCCAGCTACGGTTGTGGCGGGTGACACTACCGCGCCTGCTGCCGCTACCGGGCTGGAAGTCAGCCCTGATGGCACTGCTCTCACCGGTAAGGGTGAACCCAATACCACTGTCACCATCACCGATGCCAACGGCAACGTGATCGGTACCGGCACGGTAGGAGCTGATGGCAACTTCCAGGTCACCCTGGACCCGCCTCAAGTCAACGGCGAAACCCTCAGCGTCACGCTGACGGATGCGGCGGGGAACGAGTCTGTTCCGACTACCGTGGTTGCGGTTGATATAGATGACAACGACGCCGATGCTGATGCCGACGCCGACGCCGACGCCGACGCCGACGCCGACGCGGATGCTGACGCCGATGCCG
>NZ_CP014135.1:1742498-1763958 GCF_001543125.1 Pseudomonas agarici
CGTGATGCCCGGACGCATACATACATCTGAATAGATTGCTCTTGCTTCCTTAGTCATCCCGTTTTTAATAGATGCTTTGGTCGAGTCGCCATCAATCTCAATGAATTTCTCTAGGAAGTTTGTATAAGCGTGTTCTCCAATGTCTCTGGTGAGATTGTTAGCGACCGATGGAACCTCATCAATGACCACAACCCAATCTTGCAGGTAGCAAGGATCTAGGTCTAGCAATGTCTTATGCGTGATGATAAGAACCTTAGGGTCATCTTCTAGGAGCGTACATTCTACGGTGTCAGTCACATGCTTGTGAGTGTCACTATTGATTACGCAAATGTGATTAATGCCGATTGCTTGGATACGCCTTACGACATCCTTTGACAGCACCTTGGTAGGTACAGCGTAGAGGTAACGTTTATAAGGATCGGAATCTAGTTCTCTGATGAATTGTTCTGTCTTGCCTGTGCCCGGTGTAGCTTCTGCTACGTATATAACCCTTGACTCACTTGGGCTCAATCAATTTACCTTCTTTAAGTAGGCTGTCTACGAGTTTAATAATGTAGCTTGGATGAGTGAAGTTACCTGTAAGCTCGTGAGGGACTTTGTTCCCCTTAATGTTCAGAACTTGATAGTAGCCATACTGACTCATCCCATATTCTACAAATTTGTAATCACGAATACCTGTGATGAGTCGGTTCTTCTGCTCAATGCTACAGTCCATCGCTCCTAACTCAGAGCGTCGCTCTTGTAGTGCTCGTTGTTCAGCTTCAGTTAGATAGGTGATGCCCATTAGTTATCTCCTTGATTGTAAGTGGCACGGATGGCCGCCATAAGTTCAGCTTGTTCTTTCATCGTTGCGCCTGTGAGCATGCTCTTAGAAGTGCCTATCACGTTCCCTTGTTCATCACGCTGAAGGATGGTCTTTAGAGTTTGAGGAGCGAAGCTTTTAGATGCGTTGTCGGCGTCCATTAACTGCCGCACTAGAGGATCACCTTTGTACATTTCATCAGCTACACGCTGTTTAGACTCTTTCCATAGTGAGACAGCGTCCTTCGCAGAGCTAAGAGGTTTGCCTTTTGATTGGGGGGCTTCCTCTATAAGCTGGTAACCTTGTTCGATTAAATCAGTGAGCACGCCCATAGGGGTATTGCCTGTACGTCGAGCAAGCTCGTTAACATCTGTCATAGTAATTGTTTTCATTTATCTTGCTCCAAGGGAATTAATTTGAACTGATTGCGATATGAGGACCCAAGTCTTACCTTTCGTAAAGCAATGAGTTCGTGTTCTGCTAGGTATTGAATGGTTCTGCTACACGAGCTAGATGATTTGCCTGTAGCTGAGCAGAACTCATCAATTGGGATTTCACACCAGCGTAAGCCGTCGTTACTCTTGTTCCTGATCATCAACCACATTAGCTTACGTTCAGTAGTGTTTAGGCGCATGATCTTGCTTTCTATGATTCTATCTATGTCCATTGCGTTCTCTTTTTATTGTTACTCTCCAATGCCCAACATATGGGTGGTCACCATTTAGGCAATAAAAAAGACCGCAACCTACTCACTCTGTGAAAGCAGTGTGAGGAAGCAATCTTTATACTGGTATAAGCTATACTGGTTTTTCGGGGTAAAGGTCTACAAGGCGAGACGTAAATATTTTCATGTCCTATATCTCATACTCTTTTTTGAGAGAAACGGGGACAGCGATTGTGAAAATAATTGTAGTTTCTATACGTATGTACTTAATTCTGAAAGAATACTCTACACGAATTCTCAAAATTAATGTCTGTCCGTAACTCTCAGTTACACACACCCCTTTACTCGCTGCCACTGTAAGCCCCTGTGGGGGGGTACAGTCCTACATGGCTACATGGGCAGTTGATTGTCTAACGTCGCCCCTGTGTGCTTACAGGCGGCTTAATCAATGAGGTGAAGTACATCCTTCGCATTCAAATGTGAGTATCTAGCCACGGACCTAGTATCCCTATGTCCCGACACAATCATTATCTGGGCGTTGTTGAATCCTTTCTTGGCTACGTTGGTGATACGTGTATGTCTGAGCTGATGAAGCCTAACGCTATTGTCTAAGCCGGCTTTGTTCCTTGCCAATCTGACAGCCTGTGAGACGCTATGAGGCGTTACAGTAAACAGTCTACCCCTGTGTGTCCGGTCTGCTAACGCAAGACGCGGAGCCTCTTTCAGCAACTCTACGGCTCTGATGGTTAGGGGCACAGACCTAGTGCCGTTCTTCCCATCAATCACATCCGCAATTCGTTCCTCCAGGTGAAGGCATTGAGTCGTGAGCTTAAGTATTTCTGAGCGTCGCATAGCGGTTTCATACGCAAGCTCAACGATGAGGGCCATGGTGGGGGATAGCTTGTTCAGCAACTGCCTAAGCTCGCCAGCACTGATTACCTTGTCGCTAGATTTGTCTGGCTTGGGTAGGGCTATGTCACTTACGGGGTTGTGTATGTCGATTAGCAGGCCACGCTTAGCGAACCTGAAGAAACGGGACATGAACGCTAACTGAATACGACAGGTAGCAGGCTTGACCGTCTGTAGACGCTTCAGCTTGAAGTCATTGACTAGCTGAGGGGTGATGTCATGGATTGACTGAGGGAACGCAGCAAAGAGCTGGTCAACGATCTTGATTGCATGGTCATAGCTACCCTTGCCCTTGAGCAAGGTTTCACAGTAGGTCATGCCCAAGGTGTAAAGTGTATGGGTCTGGTGTTCTTTGGTGACGGCTTCAAGCTGGTCAGCCCATGCTTTGGCCAACGCTTGAGTGGGGAAGGTTTTAGATTGGGCAGGTTTCCCTTTCAGGCGTACCTGAGCGTTCCAGTTACCAGAGGGAAGGGAGCGGATGTTAGCCATTGTTGACGCCTCATAATGTGAATGGGCGTTCTCTCAGGGCCTTGAGCTTCGTAGCTCTACGCCTAGCATGGTGGCTCTTGACATGGTGGGGGTCGTTGGTTCGAGTCCAATCGCGCCTACCAGATAAAATCCGCTCTGCTGGGCGGTCTAGAAAGGCTCACCGAAAGGTGGGCCTTTTTTGTTGGTGTTGTCCCGTCCTGAATAAGGTTTATCTGTTTTTGATGATGAGCGACCTATTCGCTTTTTTATCCGGTTCTTGAAGACGCTTGCACGGAATCGTATCTCGGAATACTGTATGAATAATCAGTATAGAGATAGATCCCATGCAGCTTATCGCCAAGCTCGGCATCCTCGCCGACGCCGCCAAGTACGACGCTTCGTGCGCCAGCAGCGGCGCCCCCAAGCGCAGCTCCCGAGGTCGTGAAGGGATCGGTGCCACCGATGGCATGGGTATCTGTCATAGCTACACCCCCGATGGTCGCTGTGTTTCGTTGCTCAAGGTGCTACTGACCAACTTCTGCCTCTACGACTGCCAGTACTGCGTCAATCGCCGTTCCAGTAACGTGCCGAGGGCGCGTTTCACGCCGGAGGAGGTGGTGCGTCTGACCCTCGACTTCTATCGGCGCAACTGCATCAGCGGGCTGTTCCTGAGCTCGGGCATTATCCGATCGGCCGACTACACGATGGAACAGTTGGTGCGGGTGGCGCGGTTGCTGCGCGAGGAGCACCAGTTTCGGGGCTACATCCATCTCAAGACCATTCCCGACGCCGACCCGTTGTTGATCGAGGAGGCCGGGCGCCTGGCGGACCGCCTGAGCGTGAACATCGAGTTGCCCACGGCGGCGGGCCTCAAGCTGTTGGCGCCGGAGAAGCAATTGACCACCATTCGTCAGGCTATGGGCACCATCCACCACGGCCAACAGGCGGTGGCCGGCGAGATCAAAGCGCCGCGCTTTACCCCGGCGGGGCAGAGCACCCAGATGATCGTCGGTGCCGATGCCAGCGACGACCGTACCATTCTGCGCAACGCCGAATCGCTCTATCAGGGGTATGGCTTGAGGCGCGTTTACTACTCGGCATTCAGTCCGATCCCCGACAGCCCCAGCAGCGTACCTCTCGCTGCGCCGCCATTGTTGCGTGAACATCGTTTGTACCAGGCCGACTTCCTCATGCGCGGTTATGGCTACAAGGCCAGCGAGCTGTTGACCCAATCCACCCACCTGGCGCTGGACATTGACCCTAAGCTCGCCTGGGCACTGGCTAATCGCGAGATCTTTCCGCTGGATGTGAACCGCGCCGAGCCGGCGTTGCTGGCACGTATTCCGGGGATTGGCCTGCGCAGCGTGCAACGCCTGGTGGCGCTGCGCCGTGAGCGACGTATCCGCTATGACGACCTGATCCAGCTGCGCTGCGTGTTGGACAAGGCCCGGCCCTTCATCGTCACCAGCGACTATCGACCGCCTCAGGCGCAGATGTGCAGCGGCCTGTTGCGGGCGCGCTTGCGCGAGCCCCAGGCACCGCTGCAGATGGGGTTGTGGGGATGATCGCGCTGGACTGTAATGACGACTTCGGCATCTGGCGCGATCAGGCGCGGGTACTGCTTGGCCACGGTATCGATCCGGTCGATGTGACTTGGGCGCAAGGTCCGATGGACGATCTGCTGGCCGTGCCGACACCGTTGCCAGAAGGCTGTGGGCTGTTTTTCGCACGAGTCCCGGCGACTTTGCTGGCCCAGCTCGAACAGGCTGGGCGCTATCGCGGTGAGCAGCGCTGGAACCTGCTCTACGAAGTGCTCTGGCGTGTCGCCCACGGCGATCGCACCGCCATGCTCGCTGGTGATCGTCTGGGCAGCGAGCTGCAGCGACGGATCCGGCAGGTCCGCCGCGAAGCCCATCATCTGCATGCCTTTGTGCGTTTCGTACCATTGCCTGAAGCACTCGCCGAACGGCTGCAACTGGATCTGGTGGCTTTCCACGAGCCGGCCCACGACATCCTCGAAAGCGCCAGTGGCCATTTCGCCGAGCGATTGGGGCGGCACCGTTGGCTGATTGCGACATCTCGTGACGCTATCCGTTTCGATGGGCAGGTGTTGGACTATCGACGCTGTTGTCCCGAGGAGTGGCGACAGTGGGCTCGCCATGCCGACGATCCGGGTGCCGAATTATGGCTAACCTACTACCGACACACCTTCAATCCGGCCCGGGTCAACCCTGATGCGATGCGCCAGCACCTGCCCGGACGTTTCTGGCGGCACCTGCCGGAAGGGCCGCTGATTCCACGGTTGGTGGGCCTGGCACGACAAGGCAAGCAGCGTGATGGGCAGGCGCAAGAAGTGGGGCAGCAGGGCGGCAAGCAGATTGCAGCCAGGGAGGGCAGGTGCGGGCGCTAGGACCGTGCGGTTTTTGGTTTGGCCCAATCGGGTGCAGGCGTTGCTGGAGAGTTCCGGCCCAGGTATTTCCCACGATCAGGAGAGCCTCACCGTTGCCCCGTCATAAACGATAGCGATTCTGGTTCGATAATCGGCGACAAAGCTGTAGGTAAGTTACTGAGCCTTTTTACGTTCAGTTGATCGTCTCTATAGAGCCTGGCAGGGCTTCCAGTCTCGTTGACGCCGGGCAACTGCCTGGGCGGTTTCTCCCACCAGCGCCTGGTAGACAGAGGGAGCGGTGGCGCCCTCGGTGCTGATCAACAACACCCGTGAGTGCTCATCGAGGCCAACCTGGGCCTTGAGCGCCGGAACTTTGATCAGGTGAATCAATCCGGCCAACCCGGCAACCGCCGACTCGCCGGCTATCAGCGGTGTGTCGCGGCGGCTGCCACGGGCCAGGATGCGCATTGCGTTGATTGCTTCATGGTCCTCGATGGTCAGGAAATGATCGATGGCCGGACGCAGGAATTTCCACGCCAGGGGTGAGGTTTCGCCGCAGGCCAATCCGGCCATCACCGAGTCCACCGAACCTTGGGTACGGCTGGCATGACCACTCAGGGCGCTCTGCAACAGGCAGTCGGCTTGTCGCGGCTCCACCACCGTCATATGCGGTCGAGCCTGTCCATGGTATTCCCAGAAGTAGCTGGCAATACCCGCGGCCAAACCACCGACCCCGCCTTGTAACAGTACATGGGTAAAGGCAGGTTGTTCGAGGCGCTGTTCGAGCACTTCGGCGGCAATGGTGCCGTAGCCCTGCATCACGTCGCGGGGGATCTCTTCGTACCCTTCATAGGACGTATCGGAAACGACCCACCAGCCGTTGAGGGTCGCCAACCTCGCGGCTTCTTCGACGGAGTCGTCATAGTGACCGCTGATACGCACGATCCGCGCGCCATAAGCGGCGATGGCGGTTTCCCGTTCGTGACTGACATTGGCATGCAACACGATGACGCAACGGCAACCGACACTTTGTGCCGCCGCAGCCAGGGCGCGTCCGTGATTGCCGTCGGTGGCGCTGATGACTGTGAAATCGGCCAGCGCGTCGCGATATTCGCCATTGAGTAAGCGGCGCACTTCGAAGTGCCTCGAGCTAAACTGCCCAAGCAGCAGACGCAGCAGGGCGACCGGCGCGCCGAGGGCCTTGAAACTGCCCAGTTTGGAGCGTGCCGACTCATCCTTCACGTACAGTTGATCGATGCCCAGGCTGGCCGCCAGGTCCGGCAATTCGAACAACGGCGTAGGGCCTGGGTTCAACTGGCTCCAGTTGGCTAGCCAGGCACGGCTCTGGTGGGCCTGCTCGATGCTGAGAATCGCCTTCAGCTCATCGGGGTAGCGCTGGCGGCAGGCATTGTCATTGCTGATCAGCATTGCAGACTCCATAGGAGGGGGAAACGGAGGCAGGGTTTGCCGGCCATCAGCGGCTGACGGCGAGGCGCCGAGTCACGACATCGAGTAACACCTCGGCGCCTTTGAGCAGTTGCTCGTCGTCGGTGTGTTCCCGTGGGTTGTGGCTGATGCCGCCGCGGCTGGGAACGAAGATCATCGCCGCTGGGGCGATGCGGGCGATCATCTGCGCGTCATGCCCGGCACCGGAAGTCATGCGCCGCGACGAGAACCCCAGACGCCGGGCCGAGGTCTCGATTTCGTCCGCTAGCCCAGCATCGAAGACCACCGGTTGGAAGCGCACCAGTTGTTCACACTGGATGTGTACGCCTTCCTGCTCGGCGACGTGCCCAATGATCGTGTTCAAGCGTTGCTCGGCGGCCCGCAGACGAGCCTCGTCCGGATCGCGCAGGTCGATGGTGAAGGTCGCCTTGCGCGGGATCACGTTGATCACATCCGGTTCAAAACGCATGCAACCGACAGTCGCCAGGGTGGTGCCGGACGAGGCCTGGGCGAGATCGCGTAATTGGCTGACAAGGGTGCAGGCGGCCCAGCCGGCATCATGGCGCAGGCTGATCGGGGTGGTGCCGGCGTGGTTGGCGTTGCCCTGTACCGTGACCCGTTGCCAGGAAATGCCTTGCAGGTTCTCAACCACGCCGATCAGGGTATTTTCCGCCTCCAGGATCGGCCCTTGCTCGATGTGCAGTTCCAGGTACTCCTGGGGCCTGATGGTGCCTGGCAACAATTGGCCGGCATAGCCGATACGGGCCAGTTCATCACCCAGGCGAGTGCCGTCGGTGCCTTGGGTCGACAGCGCGGCTTCGAGTGTCAGGCCACCGGCGTGCACCAGTGAACCCATCATGTCCGGCTGGTAGCGCACACCTTCTTCATTGCTGAAAGCGGCAATCACCAGCGGTCGGGCAGGGTATTGGCCGGCCTCGCGAAAGGCACGGGCCACCGCTAGCCCTGCCAGTACGCCGTAGCAACCATCCAGCGCGCCGGCGTTGGTCACGGTGTCAATATGCGAACCGACCATCAACGGTGCCAGCGGGGTGTCGTGTCGAGGTTGCAGGGTGCCGAAGATATTACCGATGCGGTCGATCTGCACCATGAGTTTCAGCTCGTTCATCCATTCGACCAACTGGTCGCGCCCAGCCTTTTCCGTATCGGAAAAAGCGATGCGTGTGCGTCCCCCGGCCTCATGATCGCGACCGATCTCACCAAGCGCCTCAATCTGTCGCAGGAGTTCGGCGCTGTTCAAGCGCAGGGCGGCGGGGAAGGTGGAACAGCTCATTGGCAACTCTCTTGTGTAGAGGTTTTGGGTATGAATGAAATAATATCTCGCCCTCTGCGCACTCTTTTCTTGATATTGAGGGTGTAGGCGATGGTTTTTTGCATCATGCAGAGGCTTTCATCAATCTTAATGCGAGGTGTACCGTGGGCCTGGATGAGTTCGACCGCCAACTGATCGCCGCGGTCCAGGAAGATGCGGGACTGTCCCAGAGCCAATTGGGCGAACGGGTCAATCTGTCCTCCGCCGCAGTCAATCGTCGGCTCAAGCGTCTGAGCCAGATCGGTGCCATCCGCAAGAGCGTTGCCCTGGTCGATCCTGTCGCGCTGGGCTATCCGCTGACGATCATTGCCGAGGTCGAGGTGGAAAGCGAGCGCCTGGATCTGCTGGATGCGATGAAGCGCGGCTTTGCCGATTGTCCTCAAGTCCAACAGTGCTACTACACGACCGGAGAATGGGATTTCGTGTTGATCCTGGCGGTCAGGAGCATGGAGCACTACACCGAGCTGACTCGGCGGTTGTTCTTCGAGAACAACAACGTCAAACGCTTCAAGACGCTGGTCTCCATGAGCAGCGTCAAGGTCGGCCTGCAAGTGCCGGTCGACGAGGTGTAGCGCTACGGCGCGGCTATCATCGACACTGCTCATCGACAGTACTGAAACACTTTTGATTGACTTGAATGTCGGCGCGTCGCCCATTCGACCCGATAATGCCGGACTACCCTCACTTCAGGCGTCTCCCTCATGTTCGAAATCAAGCCCTTCAATCCCGAGACCTATCGACAGCAGGCCCGTCGCGCTACCCTGATCATCGCGGTGATTTTCGTCCTGCTGGCGATGCTGTTGTCTGGGTTGGCAGTGATGCTGTTCGGCACCCCGGTGGCGATAACTTGCGGCTCAACGCCGCTGGCGTGTTCGTGGCGGTCCTGCTGATGGCGGCGCTGATGCGCCAGGTGTTCTGGAAGCAGCCGTGGATGGCGGCGGCCGTCTACGGCTGGCAGCTCAAGCGCAGCCTGATGCGAATCACCAACGTCATGCATCAGGTGACGGCCAAGGTGCAGGCGCATGATCCACTGGCAATGAAGCTGCTGCGCTTCTATCACCTGGGGTTGACCCAGATGCATCAGTTGGATGGCAACTCCAGCAGCCACGACCAGATGTTGCACGAGATCGAACAGCACAAGTCTGCTATGGAAGCGCTCGGACTCGACACCGAACAGCTGGGCCTGGATCTGCGGTGGCTGGAATCGATCAACAAAACCGCCACGCGTTAACGCCCGCCGCGGGGCTTTCGCGACCTATACTCAAGGTATTCCAAGGCGTGCGGCCGACCGTGGCCGTGCCTGTTTCAAGGAGTGGCAAGCGTGAGCCGGCGTGGATGGATCGTCGCCTTGATCGTGGTGCTGGTCGGATGCACCGCCCATGAGCGTGCCCGACAGGTTCCAGCGGCGATCAGCCTCACCCCACAAACCTGGCAGCAAATCGACGTCGAGCTGGTGCTCGCTTCACAGGAGGCTACTCGCCAGGCTGAAGTCTATGCGCACGGCGCCATGAACCACTGGCGAACAAGGGTTTACCAGCAAACCGAGGAAAAATTCCTGCCCTGGTACAACAACTACTGGACCCAGGAGTGGCTGTCGATCAAGGTCGGTTGGTACAAGCTCAACGAGCGCGGCGAACCTGACCCATCGGCCATGCGCCTGGCGGCGTATCTGCAAGATCAATATCAACGGCGCGTGCTGGCGCCGGTCGCGGTAGAGATCGATCCCGAGGCGATTGTTGAACAATCGGCGCAATTCTATGTGGAACTGCTGGGGCATCAGGCGCAGGCCATCGCCCAGCGTTATGGTGTGCCACCAGAGCAATGGAGTCGACACCTCCATGCCATTCCCGCCCTATCACTGGGCCCGCCCTCAGCGCGCAATGCTTCCCTGTATCAGTTGCTGCAGGCCCAGCCCCTGAGCACACTGCCAGCCTATGGGGCATTGATCGAAAGGGTGCACGCCGCCGCCGGAAGCGTGTCAGACCAGCCGGGTGTTGGCATTTCGGCGGTGGCTAAGCAGACGCACGAGGAGCTTGAGGCTCAGTTTGCAGGCCGAGGCACCGTCGGTGCTGTCGCGGCGGCGGTGGGACGCGTGGCCGGGGCAATGATTTCCATCGGCATGGCAGGCGTCCGAGCGATGAGCCTGCAGAACAACCGGCCCAATACTGATGCGCAGATTCGCCAAACCCTGGGAGCGGCCTTCGACCAGGCCTGGCTCAAGTCGCTGAACAACCCCGGCACCGGGGTCATGGCTGGCGTCTATTATCTCTCGGCGCAGATCGAAGGCAAGCTGGCGATTCCCGCCAGGGAACCGGTGTTACCCGAGCCGGTATCCTGGAAGTCTTCTCGCCCCTGAACAGCTGACGCCAACTCATCTCGACGTCTTCTATTAAGATAGACTCGGCGCCTACGTCGATACACATCATCAGGGATTCGAGTCTTTCATGTCCTCACGCCCACAACGCCCTCTCTGGCAGGTCTACCTGGTTTTCCTGGCACCCATGGTGCTGTCCAACTTCCTGCAGTCATTTTCCGGCACCCTCAACAGTATCTATATCGGGCAGATGCTCGGCACCCAAGCCCTGGCAGCGGTGTCCGGCATGTTCCCGGTGGTGTTCTTCTTCATTGCTTTGATCATCGGCCTGGGCGCCGGTGCCTCGGTACTGATCGGCCAGGCCTGGGGGGCGCGTGAGCCGCAAACCGTCAAGTCAGTTGTTGGCACGACGCTGGCGCTGGGTGCGTTGATCGGGCTGACGGCCGCGGTGCTCGGGAGTATCTTCGCCCGACCGGCGTTGCAGGGGCTTGGAACACCTGCCGATGTGCTGGACGATGCTGTCGGTTATGCGCAGATGATGATGCTGATCATGCCGTTGCTGCTGGTTTTTGTGCTGTTCACGCAGTTGCTGCGCGGGATCAGTGATACGGTATCGCCGCTGCTGGCGTTGCTGGTGTCTACCGGGGTCGGTTTGTTGCTGACTCCGGCGTTGATTCGCGGCTGGCTGGGGTTGCCGCAGATGGGTATCCGGAGCGCCGCATTGGCCGGCCTGGCGGGGACGGCTTGCGCCATGCTGTTCCTTGCGCTGCGCCTGCGGCACAAGAACAGCGTCATGGCTCCGGACCGCGCCCTGTTGACGGCAATGCGCCTGGATCGGGCGATCCTCGGCAAGGTCCTGCGCATCGGCTTGCCCACCGGACTGCAGATGATCGTGTTGTCGTTGTCCGAACTGGTGATTCTCTCGCTGGTCAACCGCCACGGTTCCCAAGCCACGGCGGCCTATGGTGCGGTCACGCAGATCGTCAACTATGTGCAGTTCCCGGCGCTGTCGATTGCTATCACTGCCTCGATTCTCGGTGCTCAGGCGATCGGTGCCGGGCGCCAGGAACGGATCGGTGCGATCCTACGTAGCGGCCTGTTGATCAACACCTGTCTGACCGGTGGCCTGATAGTTTTCGGCTATGGGCTTTCCCACTGGTTGCTGGGTCTGTTCATCACCGAGCCCTCCACTCAGGCGACTGCCGAGCATCTGCTGCATATCATGCTTTGGAGCCTGCTGGTGTTCGGTTACCAGGCTGTGATCGGCGGCGTCATGCGCGCCAGCGGCACGGTAATGGTGCCAGTTGTGATCATCATCTTCTGCATCCTTGGGATCGAATTGCCGGTGGCCTACCTGCTCGACGCCCACCTTGGCCTGGAAGGTGTGTGGATGGCATTTCCGGCGACGTATATCGGCATGTTGCTTTTGCAGGTGGCTTACTACCGGTTGGTATGGCGCCACAAGCGAATCGAGCGCTTGATCTGACCCTGAATGAGCCTGGTGGTATCTCTCTTAGGAGGGTATTGGAACCTCGCTCAAATGGCGCACGATGGCGTGACAGGGGCGCGGTGCCTGGCGTTTCTCACACCAAGGCACTAGCTGAGTGTTCATTGACAGGGATGCGTGCTGAACAACGTGGTGAGGCGGTTCTTCGTGATTGAGTCATTTGGTGCTAGACGAGCATTTTACGTTTGCATAGGCTGACGGCTTTTTTGCGGCAGGGGAACGTGTCTTGAATCGCGACACACTTGAGCGGAGCCAAATACCGGTCTACTTCGTCGCCGTGGTCATTGCGGCGTTGCTCGGACTGAAGGCGCCTGGTATCGCCCAGGGACTAAACGCCCTGGTAACACCGAGCATCGCGTTATTGATGTATGCAATGTTCCTGCAAATCCCCTTTCTCGATCTACGCCGTGGCCTCGGAGACCGGGACTTCATGGTGGCGTTGCTGCTAGCCAATTTCGTTTTGATTCCGCTGCTGGTCTGGGCCCTGAGCCGAGGCCTGGTGGCACATCCAGCGATTCTGACGGGGGCGCTGATGGTGCTACTGACACCCTGCATCGACTATGTGGTGGTGTTCACTCATATTGGCAAGGGTGACTCGCGGAGCATTCTGGCGGCCACGCCGATCCTCTTGTTGCTTCAGTTGATTTTGTTGCCGATTTACTTGGCTTTTATGCTGGGTAGCCAGGCCGGGGTGGTGATCTCCATCGACCCGTTTGTCGAGACATTTCTTGCACTGATCGTTGCGCCTCTGCTGTTGGCCGTGGCAACTTGCGCGCTGTCCCGGCGCTCACGGATCGTCAATGTCTGGAACGAGGCCTGGGCCTGGTTGCCGGTGCCGGCGATGGCGGCGGTCTTGCTGGTGGTGGTCGGTTCCCAGGTTACCTCGGTGGTGCGCGATATCGACCGGCTCGCGCCAGTGATTCCGGTGTATATCGGCTTCATGCTGCTGGCGCCGGTCATGGGGGCTCTGGCTTCGCGACTCTGTGGATTGCCGGCGAGCACCGCGCGCGCTGTCACCTTCAGTGCTTCGACGCGCAATTCCCTGGTGGTGCTGCCATTGGCCCTGGCGTTGCCCGAGGATATCCGCGGTCTGGCCGCCACCGCCGTGATCACCCAGACATTGCTCGAGCTGGTGGCACAGTTGATCTATATCCGCGTCATTCCGACACTGGTCTGGCGCAATCAGCCGCAAGGGCCGGCCAGCTGAGCGGATCACAGCTCCTCGATGGCCGCACGGATCTGATCGGCGACCGGTTGTTCCAGTGTGCTGTAGAGCTGTGCCAGGACCCGGCCGCTTTTCGAACGATAGACATGCGGCCCCGCCAGGGCCTCCAAGGCTTGGAAATGCTCTTGCAGATGGTCACAGTACTCACGGGTTTCGCAGACAAAGAACTGTCCGCCCTTGGGCGCAATACTCGGAAAGGCCACTTCCACCCGTTCCTTGTAGGTGTTGGGCAGCAGGCTCAGGGGCTTGCGCTTGGGATAGCTCACGGCACCGAAAGGGACACCGTTGGCTTTCAGGGCATTGAGTACCGTCTGGACGGTGGGCGTGGCATCGTTGCCACAGGCGACCAGGGGCAGGCCGGCGATTATCAATAAAAGGGCTTTCATCCTGACATTCCTTGTTTCATCACACGTTGCGCTTTCCATCAGCGGTTACTGACCGAAACGGCTAGGTGGATAGGGTGTTTTGTATTGAATATTGTGCAGGACTGTTGTTTCGATGGGTGTAGGCTTTGTCTCGATAATCTGTAATTGTTCTTTGAGTTGTTGTCGGTTGGGTCGGGTATAAAGCGCTATTGAATAAACAATCTTTATGCTGTCAGGCTACAGGCTGTCGGCGGCGGAAACCCAATAGGTTCAGGGCAGTTGATAGCAATAGATCACCTTGGTGAAAGGGCGGCTCGGGACCGTTTTACCCGTGCTGCACCCCAGCCCGTTTCAGCAATTGCTTGCAGCGTTCGGACAGATGCTCCACCCGTAAATGCTTGCCTGCCTTGGCATAACGCTCGCGCAGGCTCTTTAGCGCGGCAATCGCCGAGTAGTCGACGAAGCTTAGGTGGCGACAATCGAGTACCACCTTCTGTGGATCGTTGCTGGGATCGAACAGGTTCTGGAACGGCGTCGTCGAGGCAAAGAACAGTGTGCCATGCAAGCGGTACAGCTTGCTGCCGTCGGCTTCTTCATGGGTGTCGGCATACAACTCGCGGGCGTGCTGCCAGGCGAAGTTGAGCGCGGCTATCAGGATCCCGCACAAAACCGCCGTCGCCAGGTCGGTCAATACGGTGATCAGCGTGACGGCAATGATCACCAGTACATCGTTGAGCGGCACCTTGTTCAACACTCGCAACGAGGCCCAGGCGAAAGTCTGTTGGGACACCACGAACATCACCCCCACCAGCGCGGCCAGCGGGATGCGCTCGATCAACGGAGAGAGGAACAACACGAACAGCAGGATCATCACCCCAGCTACCACGCCGGATAAGCGGCCACGGCCACCGGAACTGAGGTTGATCACGGTCTGGCCGATCATGGCGCAACCGGCCATGCCGCCGAACAGGCCGGAGACCATATTGGCCGCGCCGAGCGCCACGCATTCGCGATCCGGATAGCTGCGGGTCTCGGTGATTTCGTCGGTGAGGTTGAGAGTCAGCAGGGTTTCCAGTAGGCCCACCAGCGCCATCAACAGCGCGTAGGGAGCGATGATATGCAGGGTTTCCAGGTTCCACGGGATCTGCGGCAGCGTGGGGGCGGGTAGGCCACCGGCGATATGAGCCATGTCCCCCAGGGTGCGAGTCGGCAGGCCAAATAGGTAGACCAGCAGGCCGACTCCGAGGATCGCCACCAACGCCGGCGGTACCGCACGACTCAGGCGTGGCAGCAGGTAGACGATGGCCATGGTCAGCGCTACCAGCCCGAGCATCAATGCCAATGGCTCGCCGCTCAACCAACCATCCCCCACCTTGAATTGCTCCAGTTGGGCCAGGGCGATAATGATCGCCAGCCCGTTGACGAAGCCGAGCATCACCGAGTGCGGCACCATGCGCACCAGCTTGCCCAGGCGCAACAGGCCGAACGCAACCATGATCAAACCACCCAGCAGCACCGTTGCCAACAGGTATTGCGCGCCGTGCTGTACCACCAGCGCGACGATGACCACGGCCATGGACCCGGCGGCTCCGGAGATCATCCCCGGGCGTCCGCCGAACAGGGCGGTCAGGGTACAGATGATAAAAGCGCCGTACAGGCCCATCAGTGGGTTGAGGTGGGCGACGAGGGCAAAGGCGATGCATTCGGGCACCAGGGCAAAGGAGGTGGTGAGTCCGGCCAGGACATCAGCGCGTAGACGGGCGGGTTTCATGGTTTACCTGAAGTGGAAGCCAGCGGGGGCAAGCGAGGGCAGGGCGAAGAGCAAGGAATGGTACGCAAATACCGACGATGCGGCCAGTCCGGTACAACTGCGTTGTTGGCCGGTATGGCGAAAAAAATCGGGGATGGATACTAGTTGAATAGTCCTACAGCAGCTACTTTGTACAAGCCCGCGCAGGCAGGAGCCTGTGTTTCCAGCAAATAAAAGCAAGAGAGTCGGCTTATGAAGTTTGAACCCCTTTCGCGCTCGCTTCTGGCGATAGCGCTGATTTTGGCTGTTTCCCCTGTCCACGCCGCTTCCCAGACACCCGTCGCCGGGGAAAACGGCATGGTGGTTACGGCGCAGCATCTGGCGACTCATGTCGGTGTCGACGTACTCAAGGCCGGCGGCAACGCGGTTGATGCCGCCGTCGCGGTGGGTTATGCGCTGGCGGTGGTCTACCCGGCGGCGGGCAACCTCGGCGGTGGCGGTTTCATGACCGTGCAGTTGGCCGATGGCCGCAAAACCTTCCTCGATTTCCGCGAAAAAGCACCCCTGGCCGCCACCGCCAACATGTATCTGGACAAGGACGGTAATGTCATTCCGGACCTGAGTGCCAAAGGGCATCTGGCGGTCGCCGTGCCGGGTACCGTTTCAGGCATGGAGCTGGCGCTGGAAAAATACGGCACAAAAAAACGTGCTGAAGTTATCGCCCCGGCGATCAAGCTCGCCGAGCAAGGTTTTGTGCTGGAGCAGGGCGATATCGACCTGCTGCACACCGCTACCGCCGACTTCAAGAAGGATATCCACGACTCGGGCTCGATCTTCCTGAACAAGGGCGAGCCGATGCAGGTGGGTCAGAAACTGGTGCAGAAAGACCTGGCCAAGACGCTACGCGAGATCTCGGCCAAGGGCACCGATGGTTTTTACAAGGGCTGGGTCGCCAAGGCTATTGTCGATTCGAGCCAGGCCGGCAAGGGCATTATTACCCAGGTCGACCTCGACAAGTACAAGACCCGCGAACTGGCGCCCATCGAGTGCGATTATCGTGGCTATCATGTCGTCTCGGCTCCCCCACCCAGTTCGGGCGGGGTGGTGATCTGCCAGATTATGAATATCCTCGAAGGCTATCCGATGGACAAGCTGGGCTATCATTCGGCCCAGGGCCTGCACTATCAGATCGAGGCCATGCGTCACGCCTATGTCGACCGCAACAGCTATCTGGGCGATCCCGATTTCGTCAAGAACCCGGTAGCCCACCTGTTGGACAAGGGTTACGCCGAGAAGCTACGAGCCGCCATCGATCCGCACAAAGCCGGGATCTCCAAGGACATCAATCCAGGCGTGGCGCCCCATGAAGGTAACAACACCACCCATTACTCGATCATCGACAAATGGGGCAACGCGGTGTCAGTGACTTATACCCTCAACGGCTGGTTCGGTGCTGGCGTCATGGCGAGCAAGACCGGGATCCTCCTCAATGACGAGATGGACGACTTCACCTCCAAGGTCGGTGCGCCGAACATGTACGGTCTGGTCCAGGGCGAAGCGAACGCTATCGCTCCGGGCAAGACGCCACTGTCGTCGATGAGCCCGACCATCGTCACTAAGGACGGCAAGACCGTCATGGTGGTCGGTACTCCGGGTGGCAGTCGGATAATCACTGCGACCTTGTTGACTATCCTCAATGTCATTGACTATAAGATGAATATTCAGGAAGCGGTGGATGCGCCGCGTTTCCACCAGCAGTGGTTGCCGGAGGAAACCAATATCGAGGCCTTCGCACTAAGCCCGGACACGCAGAAGATTCTTGAAGGTTGGGGCCACAAGTTTGCCGGTCCCCAACCGTTGAATCACCTGGCGGCCATCCTGGTTGGCGCGCCTTCTCTCGACGGCAAGCCGGTGGGTAACAACCGCTTCTACGGGGCGAATGACCCTCGTCGCAATACCGGGCTGTCGCTGGGTTACTGAGTTCTGGCAAGTGGCGGGGCAGGTGCGTGCATTGCGAGTCTGTCCCGCTTAGTCGGAGTTGTTGGCGGTTCATGGTCGGGTTTGCGGGAAGATGATGATCTCGACATCCCTATTCTTATAGCGTTTTCCATCCACTGGCAGTAGCGCGAGTTCCTGTATTTCTTCAACATTCCTGACCCGCATGATCACGCCGACCGAGCTCTGTCTGCGTGCTTCATTCATCCACTGGCCGATGTCCTCGAAGGTGACGCGACGTCCCGTGGCGTCTGGATAATCCAGGCCGTATAGCATGAACCGCGGATCGAGGTTGGCATAGCCGGCCTGACCGGCGATCAGGCTGAAACTCATGAACAGCAACGCCGAGGCGAAACTCTTGGCTGATCTGGGCATAACGGGTTTCGTCGGGAATCCACAGGCCGTGAACATCGTGGGCAGCAGGTAGAACAACCCGAAGGCCAGTATCAATACCGGTAGCGACCAGCGCTTGAGTGTTGCGAGAGAGAGAGGAAAGCAGTGTGTGTTCATGAGCCGACCTTAGCGGTATATACCGCTTCAAGCGGTTTTAACCAAAGGTGAGAACTTGGCAACTCTGATGTTCGGTGATCAAGTTGCTCAGCAATCGAGTTGTTTAATAGTGAAGTGTGACAGGCCTTTGACGAACGCTCGCCCACGGGCACTCAAGTCCGGTTGCCCACTGGATAAGGTGGCCGTGGCGAGTGCAGTGGATCGGTTTCAGACGATGAGAATTGTTTTAAGAAAAGTTGTTAAAAAAGTGCATTCACACTACGGCTTGTTGCATTTTTTAGGCGTTTAAAGTTGCAAAACATTTATTGCATGCCGTTCATTTTTTTGTTGCCGAGAGTGGTTTGCCAATTCTCCGCATTGATGACTCCGAGCATTTTCAACTGACCATCGGCGCCCACGGAAACAAGGATCGAACTGGTGTATTCGCTTTTCACCTCATGCCGATAACCCAACTCTTTTTCGAGGTCATCAATACAACCGCTGTGGGTCACCAGCACCAGATTGCGATGTGCTGCCTTGTGCGCGACTGCGTCCCGGCCCAGGGCCGGCCCGCAGCTCAGCAGCCAGTCAGCGCTGATCGCGGTTTTGCCGAACATTGCTTGTGCGGTTTGAGTGGTCCGGGTGGTCGGACTGCTCAGCACATCGGTATTGTCCATGCCGACAGCCTGGAAGGCTTGGCCCACGTCGACCGCGGAGCGGCTGCCCAGTCGGGTAATGCCATCCTCGGGACCCAGGCACGCATGGCTTGAACGATCGCAGCGCTCGGCATGGCGTACCAATACGATAATGTCACCAGCCTTCCAGTGAGCATAAACGCTGGCGCTGCTCATCGGGTCGTTGAGCGCCAGGTCGAGGTGCGATTTGGGCCACAAGGCAAAGCCGGTCATGAGCAACGCCATAAGTGCTATAGCACCTGCCAGAAACATAGGCTTGAACCGGCATTGAATGACCGGTCGCATGACATCAGGGATAACCACAAACTCACCCTCTGGCAATTCAGAAAAGGCGTATTTGCAAACCCGCCCGGAAAATGACAATGACCATCACGCAATATCCAATGGATGTTGCGTGGTAGTAATTTACGAAGGCGCAAGTGGGAGCGAAGTGAAAGCGTTGTGAAAAATTTGGAAGTCCGTCAATCCCCATATTTCCGTTGTCTTTTGCAGCGTGTGGAAACATTTTGGCAGGGGATTGCGGCGGTTGACGCACTGAGGGAAGGGTTATTCGCCGCGGATATATTGCTCGAGCTGACGAATCAGGTCGGCCTGTTCGGTGATAGCCTCTTTGACCAGGTCGCCTATGGACAGCAGGCCGATCAATTGGCCTTCTTCGACCACCGGCAGATGGCGCAGGTGTTTATCGGTCATGAGGGCCATGCAGGTCTCGACACTCTGGTGGGAGTCCACGGTGATGACCGGTGCGTTCATGATCTCGCCGACCTGAGTGGAGACCGAGCTGAGTCCTTTGAGGATCACCTTGCGCGCATAGTCCCGCTCGCTGATGATGCCGAGCACCTCGCCGTTTTTGCCGATCACCGGCAGGGCACCGATGTTTTTCTCGGCCATCTTGATCAGCGCCTCGAACACCGTGTGGTCGTTGTGGATTGTGTAGACTTCCTGATGCTGGCTACCCTTGAGCTTCAGCAGTTCTGCAACGGTTTTCATGGATGGCTCTCCCGTGCGGCTCTCGTGCGGTGGCTATGACACGGCCACACTCCATCGCGACCGTTCTTACAGAATCGTAGACGGATCCCGCGAGGACGATGCAGAAAGCAGCCTATAGGCGCTGAAAAAAGTCGTGGCCCGATCTTTTCGCTGCTCATTGAGCCAAGCCTCAATCGACAGCCTGCAAGGGGATAAAGCGGTAGTGACCCGTGCCCGATGAGGTAATTTCAGCCCCGTGGGCAAGCAGTACCTGGGTGCTGTGCATATCCGCCAGTTGAAAAGCCCATTGCTGTTGTGGGTGCTCGCCCGCCTGATCCGCTGCCGTCTGCTCGATAGCGGCCAGGAACGCGTCCATATCGGGCAGATAAGTGGCAAAGCCGTTGCCCTTGAGGGCGGTAGTAGCGATACCGAGGCGGACACAGATTGCCGCCTTGGCCGCGATATCCTCGCGGTCGGCCTGGCGCGAGCGGTCAATCAGTTCGGCCAGTTCCTGGTCCACCAATTTCCCGCCGGCAATCAGGACCGAGCCTTGTTCCCACGATTGCGGCGGACAATCCTTATGGTCGGTACGCAACCTGATATGCGGGTTGATCTCCGCCGGATAAATGCGGCAGACCAGCGGTCGCCGTTCGTAGATACCGCAGCGATTGTCGACATCGAGGTGGCGACACGGCCCGTTGTTGTAGGCCGCGAACGTCACCGCCAACCATGCTTGGGTCGTTCCACTGGTGATCAGCACGGAACGGCGGTGGGCGTGCTCGAACTGCTCCTCGGCCATGCCATGACCGTTTTCCAGGAATGCCTCCAGCAGCACGATGACCTTACCGCCATCCACGGCCCATTGGCGGGACTCCTCAAGGGTCAATGGAACGTAATGATCGTTACAGCACTTGCCGCAGCCCACGCAGGAAAATCGTGTGTTGATCAACTCGCTACCTCATCCAATTCTTTTTTGAACCGACGCGCGCGTGCCGGCACCCGTGATTGCACGGGGTTTTGCCTGTGGAGGGGGTGATATCACATTTCGTTACAGACGGACTGAAATAAACTTCAGGCGCTGCCGTTCAGAGGCTGTGCCGGCTGCGCCGAAACTGTCCCGGAGGCAGGCCTTGGGTGGCCTTGAAGCGACGCGAGAAGTAAGCGTCGTCGGCGAATCCGCACAGTTGGGCAATCTGGCTCACCGAGCGCTCGCTGTTGAGCAGGTAAGTGCGCGCCAGGTGCATGCGACGCTCCAGGACCAGCTCCGAGAAGGTGTTACCGGTTTCCTTGCGCAACAGGTGCGTCAGGTAGTTGGGCGACAGAAAGGCCGCTTCGGCGGTGTCCTTGAGGTTCAGTGTCGGGTCGGCGATATGCTCGCGCAGGTAGCTCGATACCCGCGCCAACGCATCCCGTCGCCCACGCCGCGCCGCCTTGTTGGTCGATAGGCTCAGCAGTTCATCGGCATACAGGCTACAAACCTTGCCGGTCAGTTGCAGCAGGCAGCCCTTGAGTGCCTGGCGAGTGCCGAGATCGCGACCCCGATCCAGTTCGCGCATTTTCTCCAACAACGCCTGGACCTCGGCGAAGTCGTGATCGGCGAGGATAAAGTCCAGGTGCTCCTGATGCTGGAGCGGCGACAATTGCGGTAGGTCATGGATGGAAAGGTCCTCCAGGTCCAACGGATCGCAGTCCAGGTGAGGCAGGAAAAACGCCTGGGAAAAATTGATCAGGACAAAGTTGCTCTCTTGCGGGTGCGGAATCAGGTGTAGGCGATGGGGCAGGATAAAGGCCAATGCCTGGCGCGGATAAGGCCGGATGGCGCCGCCGATATGTTGCACGGTATCGCCACCGAGATTGATCTGGATCTGGAAGTAGTCATGCCGGTGCGGGGTGACAATGGCTGGCCGTGCCTGTTTGTCACGAATATAGAAATCCGTGCGGTCGCTACGTTGTTGCATGCCGTAGGTGCGCACACGTGAAGGGATCGACATCGACACGGTCCTTGATGACGGAAGTGGGATGTCGCCATTTTAGGCTTTGTACGAAATGTTTTCGAGCGAGGACCTGCTTGCATCGCAGCGTGGGCGAGCGCAGATCACACAGGCTACCAGTCCTCGATCAGGGCTAGTGGCCTGTGTGGTGA
>NZ_CP014135.1:1764061-1786590 GCF_001543125.1 Pseudomonas agarici
GCCTGTGTGGTGAGTTCTATGAGTCAATTTCGGCGCCACCGGCCCCTGGCCGGCGTTGCTGTTTCTTGCCATAGCCAGGTTATGACTCGTCACCGCGCCTTGGCCATGAACGGGTGGCATCCGAACTTGAGCTAACGAACTCACCGTACAGGTCACTAGCCGATGGTCAACTCGAAGCTGGCGATGCCCTCGATTCCGGCGTTGACCCGGTCGCCTGGTAGCAACGGGCCGACGCCCGCCGGTGTGCCGGTGAAGATCAGGTCGCCAGGCTGCAGTCCGGCCGAGTGCGACACATGGCTGATCACATCGCGGACCGACCAGATCTGGTCCGTCAGGTCGCCGCGTTGGCGCTCGACATCGTTGACCTTTAGCCAGATGGCCCCGCTGTCTGGGTGCCCCAGTGCCGCGGCCCGGCGCAAGGCGGTGCAGGGTGCCGACTCGTCGAAGCCCTTGGCCCAGTCCCATGGCCGGCCAAGCTTCTTGGCCTGGGTCTGGATGTCCCTACGGGTCAGGTCGAGGCCGACGCCGTAGCCCCAGACATGGCGAAGAGCGTCGGCCGGATCGATTCCGGTACCGCCTTCACCGATGGCTACCACCAGTTCGATTTCGTGGTGCAAGTCCTGAGTCAGTGGCGGGTAAGTGATCACGCCAGTTGCCGGCACCACCGCATCGGCGGGTTTCATGAAAAAGAACGGCGGCTCGCGGTCAGGGTCATGGCCCATTTCCCGAGCATGTTCGGAGTAGTTGCGACCGACACAGAACACCCGCCGGATGGGAAAACGTGTCGACTCGCCTTCGACGGCCATGGAAGGGATGGGACGGGGGGTGAATACATAGTCGCTCATGCGGGTTTTCCTCGTGGAAGTCGGGCCGTGGGAGATTGGCCACGACTCAAGTGTGGGGCAGCAGGAGCGGCGTAAATTGGACAAATCCAACAAGCTTCTGGACTTTCCCAGGCAGTCATACTTCTGTGAGAGGCGCAAAGTGTGGCGGTAAAGGCGATATTGACTGAAGAGTTATGGCGATAAGGCGTTTGGTGGAACGCCGCCTCGCCGCGTTGAGCGGCGAAGCAGCTATCAACCCGATTGCCCCGGTTTGACTGATGCCGCGAATTTTCTGGTTTCAAGGGCACTTCGACCCCAGCATGGGTAAGCCCATTCGCCACAACATTCGGGGTGAGCGGCTAGGCGCTCTTCGCCAAGGTTTGGTGGAAAGCCCATTTGGCCTTCAGCGCTTGTAGGACGTCGCTTATGAAGTCCTTGTCCGCTGCCGCTTTCTTGCCAACGTAGCCCTGGCCGCGACGGTACATCTTGAGGCAGGCGAACAGTTCGGAGCGGGCCTGGGTAAAGGCGTGCTCGTCGGTGTAGGGTGAGCGGGCGTCGAGTCTTACATCCCCGGCCCGGTTAATCCAGAGGATATGATCGTCGTGGCTGTCTTTGCGCGAGGCGAATAGTCGAGCCAGTTCGTCGATAGTCGGTTGATTGTTCAGATTCATATTAAAGCCCCTTTGACCACTCGTTAATCTGGCTGGTTTACGTGTGCATCATTGCCAAGACGGCGAATTGCTGCGATGCCATGCACGGACAATCGTGTCCATGAAGCATGGCGCCGGCCCTGGGCGTGATTCATGTAGTGAGTGAAAAATAACACTACACAACGTTTCAACGAGACGAAGCGGCAGCGCAATCCTTGAACGGCGCCGACCACAGCAACGGGGTCAGCCACAAGCATTTTGAGGACGTTAGGCCGGTGCTTCTCGCCCGTTTGGACGATCACGACAGGTCAGCTTCATCAATCTGCCTTGTGGGCAGTACAGATCCGGAACAGCTCGACGGCTTGTCGAGCTTGTTGTAACAACCGCTTTTGCAACGCTCCCGATCAGGGAGACGAACTCATCATGCAAGTGCGGAAAGCAGGCGTCAATCATTTTGTAGTGAATATTTTTTAGTACTACATATTGCTGATCCAACACTTCTTGTAACACTGAAAAGGGACCAAATAGGCGAAATATGACCAGGCGGTCTTGGCTCTTCAGGAGGTACGTGCCGGTTGCGCCTTTTCCCAGAACTCATTGCGCCCTCCTGAAAACAGATCGGAAGGTGTAAAGCTTATTCAGGACGGGACAAAGTACGAAAAAAAGCCCGGCTGACAAGGCCGGGCTTTGGGTTGGATGTTGCGGTAAAGTCACTCATGCATGGCTTTCGATCAAACGGTCAGAGCCACCCTCGGCCAGACGATTTTCGATCAAACGATCGGAGCCACCTTCAGCCATGCGGTTTTCGATCAAACGATCGGAGCCACCTTCAGCCATGCGGTTTTCGATCAAGCGGTCGGAACCACCTTCGGCCATGCGGTTTTCGATCAAACGGTCGGAACCACCTTCGGCCATGCGGCTTTCGATCAGGCGATCCGACCCGCCTTCAGCAACGGCTTGCTGAGTGTGGTTAACCATGGGTTGGGCCGAGGATGCAGCAAAAACGTTGACTGCCAGTACCGAAAAAGCGAGGCCGAGGAAGAGTTGGCGTTTCATGGTGGTGTGCTCCGGGTGTTATGTGTTTGGTATGGAGCTAAGGTTACGCTGTTGGATTTTTAAGAGAACTTCATTGGGATGATGATCATCATCGATGACAATGATGGAGGCGCCGGCATAAGGAGCCTGCCGGCGGATCGGGAAAGAAATGAATAGCAAGGTGTCCGGGGCGCGCGGCGCAATCTCCGTATCGGCGATCAGACAGGCTATCTGTTCACCGCCCGGTCCCCCGGGCGGCTTGAGTCAGAGGCCAGTGGATCAGAGGGTGTGGATCAGAGATGGGTGGATTCGGCGACTCGCTCCAGTCCAACCTTTCTGATCAGCGCCTGGGTCAGTTCGTCGATACTGGCGAACAGTTGCGTCGCGCTGAACCCCCATCGCGGATGGACAATATAGAACTTGCCCGTGTCTCTGTCGGTGCGGATGATCGTCGTGGCCAGGGATCGATCCCTGGAACGATTGATCAGCACATGTCCTTGTGGAGCCGTGTCAACGGTGAACATGCCGGCACGGCTGAGTTGCGGATGGGTGTCGAGCCTGGGCTGACGCATGTAGGTGACATCGCTGAGTTCGACCACCTGTCTCATCCTGGCCTGCTTGAGCCCCCATATCAGGTCCTCGATGCTTCTGTACTTGACTCCACGAATGTCGCCGAACAGCGGGTCCTGGACATGAAACACCGCATAGGGGCTCCCTGCAGTGTCGGCAAGCTGGCTGCGTACCACCGGTATCTCCTTCGGGACCAGCAAGCGTGAGCTCTGAGGGTCGACCGGTCGGAAGACGACATTGTACTGATCGCCTTGTTGTTCGATCAGAAAATCCCCAGCCTGAGTCAGTAACCCTCTGTGAGGCTTCGGTACCTGTGGCAGCGCTTGGGGCGCGACGTTCACTTCCAGCTTGGCATCAGCTCGCACCCACTGAATATCCGGCCCATATATGCCATTGGTGAACTCTCCTGGATCACGCAGGACGCGCAGCGGCAAGGGTTGCCCGCCGATATCGACGGCCCGCAGGTTCACTGCTCCCAGTAGCTCGGCCAGGCCCGGCTCGCCGCGCACGGCAGCGGCGTGTGAGTCTTGGGTCAGGGCGATCCAGCGATGCGGGTCCTGTTGCAATTGGTCCGTATTGATGACCTGTCGGGCATAGTATTTCAGGGTGCTGGCCCGATTCGGGGTGTAGCTGCCCATGCCTTGGCGGTAGCTCGGGCCACAGTCGAGCGCCTGGACGCGAATGCCAAAACGCCGTGCCTGGCGAATCACCTCCTGCAGGGTATTTGGGCCGTGGTGATCGATCCCTTGAGCGATATCCTGCATCTCCAGCGTGTTCGTCAGGCGTTGGGACATGACGCCGGTGCGATGGAAGTCATCGAGATGGACTTGATCGAAGTCCCTCAGGAGGTTTTCCAGGTAAAGGGTCTTGACCCGGTGCTCCGTGGCGAGCGAGCGCATGTTGTCGATCAGGAGCTTGCGACCCGCCTTTGCCCGGTAGGCTGCACTGAGGACGATGCCGTTGCCGGTCTGGTAACCACGTTCGATTAGTTGTGCCGCCGTCCCTGCTTCCAGTAGGTCGGACGCCAGTGTCCGGGGAACAGAGGCCGGGCGCTCGGCGAAAAAAGACTGAGCGTCTTCAAGCAAGCGTTGCGAAACCTGATGAAGTTGACTCGCAGCCAGGCGCTCCGACGCCGAGGCATTCGGGACCCACCAATTGCGATCAAGCCGCCGACTGAACGTGCGAATCAGATCTTCGAGCGTACCGCGATGGATGGCTTCGATTTCATAGCGCATGGCACCGACCGAATCAGGCGCACCGCCTGCCAGGCGCCCTCTGGGCAAGGGCTGCCAGCGGTTGCCCACTTGCACGAGCTCGATGTCTTCCGCCCAGGCGTTCTCCCTAAGCACGTAGCGTTTGCCGGCCCGGGTGCCGGTGCGGTACCACTTGCCTTCCAGTTTCACATACTGGTCCATGCGTGGTGTGCGGTCCACGTACAGTCCGTCGCGCAGATAGTTCAGTTCCGGCGGCGTTCTGATTTCGTATTCCCGGAGGTCGGCGGCCAGGGACCGGAGCGATGTCGCCGTCGACGGCTCGGCGGCCAGAAGCAGTTGTCGGCTACCGTCCTGGCCGACTCGACTGGTCCTGACCAGGCGGGAAATCCGCGCCAGGGGCAATGGTCGGATTTGCCGCAACAGCGGCTTGAACGCTTGCAGCGGCAAGGGCGCTGCAGCGTCCAGCAGCGTCTGGATTAGCGCATCCGCTGCTTCCTGGTGGTGCCCAAGGGCAAGTGCCTGGCTGATGTTGGCCAAGCCATAGAGGCCTCTCATCAGGTAGACGGGCAAGCTGAGTGGCAAGGAGGCGACACCCAGAATGATCTCGAGGCCAAAGCGAAAGGCCACGTTGATCCAGTACCAGAGTGTTTCGCTATCTACCCGTTGGTTGCTGGCTCCGAAGTATTCCACGCTGCTGATCAGATGACGGGTCCTGGCCTCGTACAGCGTGGTGAACAGGTCGCCTTCGATGGGAAAGTAACGAACCTTGGGGAATTGACGTGCGAACAACTGGGCCGGATCCCACTGTTCGTTCCGGGCGGCCCGTGCAATGCAGTAGTTATTCCAATCTTGCTGGCGTAGCAGCGATTCGATTGCCGATGCGTTCGCCAGCTCGCGCCAGGCTTTGCCATCGTAGGCTTGTGGTGTGTAGAGCAGCAGGGTGTCGTTCGGCTTGTTGGTGCTGATGACCAGCACCTCATCGATGCTCACACCGTTGCGCGCTTGGTCCGTGCCGCCAAGCATCAGGTAGTTGACTTGGACTCGGTAGCCGTCCAGCAGTGGACGACGCTCTGGCGAAGGGTGTTCGAGCACGTGTTCGATGCGTCGGTAGCCGTGTTCCAGAGCACTGTCCTTGGCGTCGAGAAAGTCTGCGCTCAGGCGGGCGACATAGGCATGCAGCTTCATCCGCGCCCGTTCCCCTTCGACCCAGGCGGTGCGCAGCGACACCCGGTCCGAGCCCAGCAGTTTGTTCTCCAGCAGCGCCTTGTAGTGTCCGAGTGCGTTGACATTCCGCACGATAGCCTGCACTTCGCTGTTCGACAGACTGAGCGTGGTCCCTGTCGGGCCGCTGATTTCAGCCTTGAACTGGACCGTTTCGCCCAAACGCGTCCCCTTGATGTTCTCCAGCGCCAGGGCCGTCAACGACAGGCTTCTGGTGCGCACCCTATTGACCGGTGACTGGCTTTGCCAGGCGGGGCTCGGGTGGATGGTGTGGTGGGCGACATGTACCAGGATATTGTCAGGGTCGCTCGGCACTTGGGGATAGTGCTGTTGCAGGTGTGTCTTGAGCAGACCGGAGGTGTATGTCTTGAGGGCCGGCAGGTCGCCGAGCGACGCGGGAACCGGATCAACTTTCAGGGTGGGTCGCCATAAGGCGGCGAGGCGGGTTTGCTCGTCTGGGCTGATGGTGTTGATTCGCTTCAACAGGTCGCTGAACATCAGGTCGCGATTACGCCGCTGGAGAACCGGAAAGATATCCAACCGCTTGACCAGGCTAAGGGCATCGTTCAATTGTCGGGCGAACTCGCCGACATCGTTCTCCAGCCCCGTAGCGCCTCTAGCGAAGCGCCAGGTATCGGCGAAGTCCTGTTTCTGCCTGGCGAGCAATTCGTCCACCAGGATCTGGAAGGGATCGCCTTGTTCGCTCCGGTAGCTGAATACAGTCGCGTGCTCGGCAGCGTTCTTGGGGCTCCAGCCGCGTTGCCGCCGGGGCAGCAGATCGAGCAGCGATTGGCGCTCGGCCTCGTCATCCAGACGCTGGGCCAGGCTCTTTTTCAGGGCCTGCAGCGAAGCGAACTGCTCCAGACCACGGCCGATCTGGTAGAGCAATGCCGGGAGTTTGTAGATGTCCTCATCGGGGCTGCGGGTGATAACCAGACAACCTTCCAGCAACAGGTCGAGCGATTGCACGGCAATCCGATAGACGTGGATCGGCCCGCCCACGGGTTTTTTTTTCCGACGCAGGTCATGGGTGGGGTGTTCCAGCACCTGTTCCAGGTCCAGTCGGTTGCTTTCATCCACGCTCAGGTCCAGTTCGCGCAACTGCGCTTCCAGGCGAATCTGGGTCCGCAAGTTTTCCCGCAGCAACGGGGCGGCGCTGGCCCAGAAACCGTCCACTTGCTCGGTAAGGCGCGTGTCGAAGCCCAGGCCTGCATCATTCAAGGTTTTACCGAAGCGTGCGAGGTCCAGGCCGGCCAGTTGTTGTTCGTTGTAGGCGGCGGTTGCACTGGCGTAGAAGCCGCTCGTGGCCGGGTTGAAGGTTTGGGGATTGCCGGCCAGGTGGTGGCTGAAGACCTCCGTCAACGTGCGCGACTGCTTGACTGCGCGATAACGGACCTGCTCGCCGCGTTCGCCGGTGTCCGACAGAGGCCAGTAAAGGCTTTCCTCATAGGTATTGAGGAAGATCGCATCGGGATCTTTCGAGGCGGCCAGGGGAAAGTCATGCGCCAGTTGCCGGCCCAGGAGCAGGGCCGCGAACCAGTGGAAATTGGGTTGCTGTTGCGCCAGCAACAGGGTGCGCTCATTGGTGGCGGCCAGAGCATCGAAGGTCTCCCGCTGGCTTTGGGCAAGGGGGTCGGGGGCAGTGAAGTTGCTGGGTGAGTCCTGCTGGTAGCCGTTGCCATTGGAAAGACGTTTTGAGGGTTCCAAGAGAGAGAGTCCTAGCAAGGCGCCTAGATGAGCGCGTGAAAGAGGAGGATGCTGGCGTAGCAGGCGTTGGATGGCCTGGCGATCCGTCAGGCCGAGTCGGTTGCGTAGGGTGTCGGGTAGCGTCGCCAGGGCTGCCAGCAGGTCGGGCACTGACTCTGCCACCGCACTGTCGGGGGTATGCAGGGCGAAACGGCCGTTGTGCCGAAGGATGAGATGGAGCTGTTCTGCCCATGGGTCGCCGACGCTGGCCAGCAACGCGCCGTCCGGCACGTGTTCGCGCAGTTCCAGGCGTACCCCGCTTGGCGGCCAATTCGCCAGGGTGGCGAGGCTGTGTAGCACCAGTCGGTGGGTGTCGTCGTTATGCTGTCGGCTTTCCAGGAAGAGACCTTCGTAAGCCTGGTTCAAGCGTTCTTCCTGAAGATACCAGTGGGCATCCCGTGCTTGGCTCTCGCTCATTTCGCCCCCGGAGAGTTTCAGCGACTGAAGGTCATGCTTGCTCGAATTAGCGAGCAATTCGTTGGCCATCGCTCGGGAAAGCCGGGGCATTCGGCTACGCAACAGATTCACCAGCGGATCATGCGATTGCTGCCTGAAAACATGAAGGTTGTCGAACAGGCCTTTGCGGTGCGAGGACAGTTGCACGGCGGCCTTGTGCCTGAGCACCGCTAACTGGGTATCGAGGGTGGAATACTGCCCGCCCAGCAGTGAGACCTTTTGGGCCGGGCTCATGTGTTGCAGGACGCTGCTCCACAAGCTGCCATCGAGCACCGCGGCCCGTTTGACACGCACTCTCGGCAGACTCGGCGAGAGGTCGGGACCGTACTCGGCTGCCACCGAATCGTCGGGCGGGTCATACACTTGCAACACGCTTGTCGCGGGCCAGATCAGTTCCAGGCCGAGCAGTTGCAACTGCCAGGACAGGGTCGTCAGCTCGGATACAGGGGCAGAGGCATGACTCAGCGCATCGATGAAGCGCTGAATCTCCTGCTCCAGTTCGAAGCGCAGCCGAGTGTCGAGCAATGGCGCCGGCACCTGCCGGGCCTCGCTGTAGGCAGTACGCAAGGCGGGGGTATCGATGCCGCTAACCAAGCGAATTTGCCGGGCGGTCTCGTCGGGCAGATCGCTGAGAAAATGCTCGATGGCGTGTTCTAGCGATACCGACGCGACGGCGTCCGCCGGGGGATCGCTTGAGGTGATCGGGGAGCTCATGTTACAGGTCCTTGTCGTGGCGTGATGGCTATCATTCAACGCGTAACTCAAGGGCGATGAGCGGTAATTAATGCTGCAGGCGAGGATATTCAAAGAGCTAACGGTCCTCGTCGAGAGACACCTGCTACGGATTAATTGTTTGTAAAACAATGATATGGCGATCATCTGGGACGATGGCCGCGACGGCGTGATCAGCGCAGGGCTGGCGCCGGACGACTGGCCGATGAAGGTCATGGACATGGCTCATATGGAAACCATCCTGGCCTCCACTCCAATGTGCTGCCGCTCCATCGCCCGCACCTCTTCGGCCAGGTTATCCAACAGGATGCGGCCGTGACGGGTGAAGTCGCGGCTGCTGGCCAGTTCCGGCAAAGCTTCGCCGAGGCCGCGCAGACTGAACATCAGATGCTCTTGGGCCCGTTGCATTTCACTGGCCGGGCGTTGGCGCACGCGTTCCAGGTACTTGGCCCGCATCAGTTGGGCGAAGAACGCCTGGAAATACTCGGACAGGCCACACGGTCGGTTTGACCAGGGCAGGAAATACAGGCGCGGCGTGGTGATCTGTGGGTCGATCAGCGGACTGATTTCCTCGATGTAATAAAGCAGTTGATGGGCGGTTTCACGGATCAGCGACTCTTCGACATCGAGAAGCGAATGGTCCTTGGCCGACAGTAGGATGGTGCCGCTGTAGCGGGCGGCCGAACCCCTGCGGAAGGTGCCGTCCGGCAGGTAACAGATCAGCTTGACCAGATGGCGAAACTGCGCGTGGCAGCCGGGCCAGGTCATGGCGATACGAGACAGGGCTACATTCACCACATCACTGAAAAAATGAATGGAGTAACCGCAGTCTTCGAGGCGCTGGCGGGTGGCGAGGTCTTGCGCAAAGTCGTAGCAGGGCGCGAGCACCTCGGCGATCAGTGGGTCGATATCGAACTGCCGAATAGGTGGGCGATGGGTATATGAATGTTCGGTGGCTGCACGGGCGATCCGTCGCAGGATATCCGGCAATTCCTGGAGGCTGCGTTGCAAGGACGAAAGATCATCACGCAAACCACCGAGCACCTCATGAGTAAGGTGCAGGACCCGGCGAGCCCAGATCTGGAACACCGATTCATTGATGATCTCCCGCCGTTGGGCACCCGGCAGCAGGATCAGGTTCGCGGTACTGGCAAAGAACTCGTCGAGTTCGGCTGTACTCGGAAATAGACGATAAGCCTTGGCATATAGGGCGGCGAGGGTGGTGTAGCGATCCTGGCTTATCTGGTCCAGCAGACGATAGAAACGGTCCGGTGTCGAGTCGGGTAGGAATGTATTGTGCTCGAACAGGTCGTCAAGTTGGGCGGTATGGAGTGAGGGCATGATACTGGACCTTTTTATGCAAGTTTCCGTTCTGTGGGTAAAGTCCATTTACAGGTCTTTGTTCACTGTTTCATGGTATATTGTGTAGGAATTTTATTATTGATTGAAACGCTCACGCTATAACGATCAGGTTTTGTTTTTCAATATTCATGATTGTTTTTTCAGTGTTATTTTTATTTTAAAGTCCGAGAAATTACTTGCATGTTTTGGGTTGCGAGATAGTTCTGTAGGCATATTCTGTTATTGTTGTTTGTGTTTATTCGGCAGGCGAAGTGACAGAGTACTTTTCTCCTGGGGAATCACAGGGCGAAGGACACTGGTCAAGGGGCGCGACAGGGTATCGATTAGTGGCTCTTGTCAGGAGAGTCCTACAGGAGTACAAATGTACTCCATGAGCATTTTAAGTCCTCGCCGTTCCGCTATCCTGACCTTTATCCGCGAGCGTATCGCGGAAAACGGCCAGCCTCCGAGCCTTGCCGAGATTGCCGAGGCCTTTGGCTTTGCCTCGCGTAGCGTGGCGCGCAAGCATGTGGTGGCGCTGGCCGAAGCCGGCTTTATCGAGGTCAACGCCCACCAGGCACGGGGTATCCGCCTGCTGAACCAGCCCGCGCGCCCGGCCTTGCTGGAAATCCCGGTGCTGGGACGGGTGGCAGCCGGCCTGCCGATCGATGTTGACGCCGAGGTCCACAGCCGCTTGTGGCTCGATCCGGGGCTGTTTTCCCGGACTCCGGATTTCCTCTTACGGGTACAGGGTGATTCGATGATCGGCGACGGCATCCTCGATGGCGACCTGGTGGCGGTGCGGCGCAATGTCGAAGTACGCAACGGCCAGATCGTCGTGGCCCGGCTTGATGGCGAAGTCACTATCAAGCGTTTCGAGCGCACGGCAACTGGCATTCGCTTGTTGGCCCGCAACCCGGCTTATGCGCCCATCGTTGTCGACCCAGAACACCAGGAACTGGCCATCGAAGGCGTGTTCTGCGGCTTGGTGAGGCAAGCCTGATGGGCGCCGTGGTTGCGCTGGACACGCTGCTGGACGAGCGTCGGGTCTGGAAGGGCCGACCGGCGGCGCAGGTCCCGAGCCTGCAAACGACCGGGCATGCCGCGCTGGACGCGGTATTGCCCGGTGGCGGCTGGCCGGAATCGGCATTGATGGAAATCCTGATCGCCGGCGAGGGCGTGGGTGAATTGCAACTGGTCTGGCCGACCCTGGCGCGGCTGTCGGCGCGAGGCGAGCGCATTGTCCTGGTGGCACCGCCCCATGTGCCCTATCCTCAAGCGTGGTTGAGCGCAGGCGTGGACCTGCGGCAGTTGTCGGTGATCCAGGCACCCCCACGGGATGCCTTGTGGGCGGCTGAGCAGTGCCTGCGTTCCGGCAGTTGTGGGGCGGTCCTGTGTTGGCCGCAACAGGTCGATGACCGCGCCTTGCGCCGCTTGCAGGTGGCCGCGCAAACCGGTCAGACCCTGGCGTTTGCCTACCGCTCGCTAGCGGCGGCGATCAACCCGTCGCCAGCGGCCCTGCGGATTGCCATTGATGGCCGGCCTGCACAATTGCGGGTGCTCAAGTGCCGTGGCGGCCTGGCTCATGCGGCACCGATCGCCTTCAGTGCCGGGTATTGAGGTTGATATGCGTTGGGTCTGCATCGTATTTCCGCAATTGGCCTTGGACAGTGTGTTGCGCCGGACCGCCGAGCCCGATGCGCCGTTGGCGCTGCTGACCGGCTCGCCGCAACGGCGCATCGTACAGGCGGTGAACGCCTCGGCCCGAGCCTTGGGCCTGCGTCCCGGACAATCGCTGACCGCCGCCCATGCCCTGACTAAAGCCTTTGCCAGCGCTGAATACGACCCCGTCGAAATCGAGCAGTGGCAACAGTTTCTTGCCGCCTGGGCCTATCGCTTCAGCTCCCAGGTCAGCCTGCGCTATCCGCGTGCCTTGCTGTTCGAAATCGAATCCAGCCTGGACCTGTTCGGACCCTGGCCGCAGTTGGAAGTGCGCTTGCGCCAGGAACTGACTGAACTGGGGTTTCGTCACCGGATCGTGGTCGCGCCCCATCCGGCGGCGGCGCGAGTCCTGGCCAATGCCTACGATGGCCTCGCCCTGGCGGACACCGCCGCCTTGCGCCAAGCCCTGGGGGCGATGCCGATCGAGCGGATCGGGCTGGCGAAGGAGACGGCCACGGCCCTGTCGCGCATGGGGCTGCGGACCTTGGATCAGGTTCTGGCCTTGCCTCGGCACAGCTTGGCCCGGCGTTTCGATGCGGCGTTGCTCAAGCATCTCGACACCCTGCTAGGCGAGCGGCCACTGGCCTTGACGTTCTACCTACCGCCAGATCGCTTTGCGGCGCGAATCGAGCTGAATTTCGACGTGACCTCGCACCAGGCACTGCTGTTTCCCTTGCGTCGCCTGACCAGCGATTTGGCGGCGTTTCTCAGTGGTCGTGACAGCGGCGTGCAGCGCTTCGAACTGATCCTGGAACATACCGGGGTGGCGGACACGCGGATCAAGGTCGGCCTGCTGAGTGCCGAACGCGATCCGGCGATGCTGTTCGAACTGGCTCGCGGACGGCTGGAACAAGTCCAGGTCGAGTCGCCGGTACGCGGCTTTCGCCTGGAGGCCGAGGACTTGCCGGCGTTTGTTCCCCAGCACCGCCAATTGTTCGACGAACGCCCGCATCAATCCTTGCCCTGGGAGCAATTGCGCGAACGCCTGCGTGCCCGGCTCGGCGACGAAGCGGTGCAGGGCCTGCGCTTTCAGGCCGATCACCGTCCCGAGTGCGCCTGGCAGCCGCTGTCGGCGACTACGCCGGGTCCGTTGGCCGTGGCCGGACCGCTGCGCCCCGGCTGGCTGCTCAAGGAGCCGCTGCCACTGCCCGAGCAGGCAGCAAAGGTCCTGCTCGGGCCGGAGCGGATCGAGTCGGGATGGTGGGATGGCGCGGATGTGCGCCGTGACTATTATCGAGTCCAAACTCCTGCCGGTCGGCACGCCTGGGCTTATCGCCCCGTGGGGGAAAGTGGCCCGTTGCTGCTGCAGGGCTGGTTCGCATGAGTGGCGAATACGCCGAATTGCATTGCTTGTCGAACTTCACGTTCCAGCGTGGTGCTTCCAGTGCCCAGGAGCTGTTCGAGCGAGCCAAGGAGCAAGGTTATCAGGCCCTGGCGATCACCGACGAATGCACCCTGGCCGGGATAGTTCGGGCCTGGCAGGCCGCACAGGCGTGCGACCTGCCGCTGATCATCGGCAGTGAACTGCAGATCGACAACGGTCCTCGGGTGGTGCTGCTGGTGGAAAACCTGCTGGGTTACCAGGCCCTGTGCCGACTGATCACCCAGGCGCGGCGTCGCGCTGAAAAAGGCTGTTATCGCGTGCTACCGACAGATTTCGAACAGGCGTTGCCGGGATTGCTGGCATTGTGGCTGCCCGGACAGGACATCGCCCAAACCGATGGTCGCTGGCTACGCGAGCGTTTTCCCGAGCGCCTGTGGCTGGCCGTGGAACTGCATTGTGGCCAGGACGATGACCGGTATCTGACGCGCCTGCTGGATAGGGCCGCCGAGCTGGCGATTCCCGCCGTGGCCTGCGGCGATGTGCACATGCATGTGCGGGCCCGCCGCGCCCTGCAAGACACCATGACCGCCATTCGTCTGCATACCCGAGTCGCCGAAGCCGGGCAGCAGTTGTATGCCAATGGCGAGCGCCATCTGCGCAGCCTTGAGGTCTTGCGGGGCATTTATCCGTCGACTCTGCTGACCGAAACCCAGGTCATTGCTCGACGTTGCAGCTTCGATCTCGGTCAATTGCGCTACCAGTATCCCCGTGAACTGGTGCCGCAAGGACAGACTCCGACCACCTGGCTGCGTCACCTGACGGAAGAGGGCATCCGCCGCCGTTGGCCCGAGGGGATTGGCGAGCAGGCCCGAGAGCTGATCGAAAAAGAGCTGAAGCTGATCGCCGAGCTGGACTACGACAGTTATTTCCTGACGGTGCAGGATATCGTCCGCTTCGCCCGCGACCAGGGCATTCTCTGCCAGGGGCGCGGATCGGCGGCGAACTCGGTGGTGTGTTATGCCCTGGGCGTCACCGAACTGAACCCGGATCGCACCAACCTGCTGTTCGAGCGCTTTCTGTCTCGCGAGCGCAACGAGCCGCCGGATATCGATGTCGATTTCGAGCACGACCGCCGTGAAGAGGTGCTGCAATACGTGTTCCGACGTTATGGCCGGGACCGCGCGGCCTTGACCGCGGTGGTCAGCACCTATCATAGCGCGGGGGCGGTGCGCGATGTGGCCAAGGCGCTGGGATTGGCGCCAGACCAGGTCAATGCCCTGGCCGATGCCTGCGGCCATTGGAGCGATGAGCCGCCGCCGCCCGAGCGTCTGCGTGAAAACGGTTTTGATCCCGACAGCCCGGTGTTGCGCCGGGTGCTGGAGTTGACCCGGCAACTGATCGGCTTCCCCCGGCATCTGTCCCAGCATCCGGGCGGTTTCGTGATTTGCGAACAACCGCTGGACACCCTGGTGCCGGTGGAAAACGCGACCATGGCCGAACGCACGATTATCCAGTGGGACAAGGACGACCTGGACAAGGTCGGCTTGCTCAAGGTCGATGTCCTGTCCCTGGGCATGCTCAGCGCATTGCGTCGCTGTTTTGACCTGGTGCAGCAGTACCGTGGTGGTCCGCGCTGGACCTTGGCGAGCATTCCCGCGGATGACGGGCCGACCTATGAAATGATCGGTCGGGCCGACACCATCGGCGTGTTCCAGATCGAGTCGCGGGCACAAATGTCGATGCTGCCACGGCTCAAGCCGAAGAATTTCTACGACCTGGTGATCGAAGTGGCGATTGTCCGACCGGGGCCGATCCAGGGCGGCATGGTCCATCCGTACCTGCGTCGGCGCGACAAGGAGGAGCCCGAGACCTACCCGTCGCCGGAGCTTGAGGAAGTCCTCAAGCGCACCCTGGGGGTGCCGCTGTTCCAGGAGCAAGTGATGCAGATCGCCGTGGTGGCGGCGAACTACACCCCGGGCGAAGCCGATCAGTTGCGCCGCTCCATGGCCGCCTGGAAGCGGCATGGCGGGCTTGAGCCGCATCGCCTGCGGCTGGCCGAGGGGATGGCAAAAAACGGCTATCCGGCGGAATTCGCCGCGCAGATCTTCGAGCAGATCAAGGGCTTTGGCAGCTACGGTTTTCCCGAGTCCCATGCTGCCAGCTTTGCCTTGCTGACCTATGCCAGTTGTTGGCTGAAATGCCATGAGCCGGCGGCCTTCGCCTGTGCGCTGATCAACAGTTGGCCGATGGGTTTTTACAGCCCGGACCAGATCCTCCAGGATGCCCGTCGTCACCAATTGCAGATCCGTCCGGTGGATGTCCGTACCAGTTGCTGGGATTGCAGCATGGAGCCCGCTGAAGGCGCGCAGCCGGCGCTACGCCTGGGCTTGCGGATGATTCGCGGGTTTCGCGAGGAGGATGCCCAGCGCATCGAAGTGGCTCGCAGCCTGGGGGCCTTCAAAGATATCGCCGATCTTGGCGAGCGAGCCCGGCTCGATGTCCGCGCCCAGGAATTGCTGGCGGACGCTGGCGCCTTGCGTGGCCTGGCGGGCAACCGTTACCGGGCGCGTTGGGAAGTGGCTGGGGTCGAGGTGCAATTGGGCTTGTTCGCTGGATTGTCGAGGGGCGCCGAAAGTCCGGTGGCCTTGCCGTGCCCGAGTGTCGGCGAAGACCTGCAGGCGGATTACGCCAGCCTTGGAACCACCCTCGGTCCACATCCCTTGGCGCTGTTGCGTGGGCAATTGCAAGCCATGCGCTGTCGCAGTTCACGGGAGCTGCTGGCGGTCGAGCATGGGCGCCCGGTGAGCATCGTTGGCCTGGTCATCGGGCGCCAGCGCCCGAGCACGGCTGGCGGTGTGACCTTCGTCACTCTCGAAGATGAGTTCGGCAATGTCAACGTAGTGGTCTGGCGTGACCTGGCCGAGCGGCAACGGCAGGTGCTGGTGGGTTCACAGCTATTGAAAGTGGACGGACGCCTGGAAACCGAAGGCGAAGTGCGCAATGTGATTGCCGGACGCTTGAGCGACCTGAGTCCGATGCTGATGGACATTACCGTGCGCAGCCGGGACTTCCGCTGAGGCCTGACGCACAGTCTCGCTCTTTGGGTTTGCACGTTGCCTCGTCGGACGCTTTGATGCGCAACGGCTTGCCGGAAATACCCTCGAAAAACAGGCGTTTATTGTTTATGGGGCAAGAGTGTCGCGTCAAACAAGGTGAGCACACTCGTTGGCTGTGCCTATAATCAGGGCCCCGGACGGGTGGCTTGTGCTGACCCGTTGCCGCATTCACTGTCGCTTACTGGAAGCCTCCCATGACCGCTCTTTCGTCGTTTGCCATCACGCAAAAATGGCCTGCTCAACGTCCAGACTGTCTCCAGTTGTATTCGTTGCCGACGCCCAACGGTGTCAAAGTGTCGATCCTGCTCGAAGAGCTGGGCCTGCCTTACGAACCGCATCTGGTGAGTTTTTCCAGCAATGACCAGTTGAGCGCGGCATTTCTGTCGTTGAATCCCAACAACAAGATCCCCGCGATCGTCGATCCGAACGGTCCCGGTGGCCAGCCGCTGGCATTGTTCGAGTCCGGCGCGATTCTGATCTACCTCGCCGAGAAGACCGGGCGGTTCATGTCCCAGGATCCGGCCAGTCGCTACGAAACTATCCAATGGCTGATGTTCCAGATGGCCGGGATCGGGCCGATGTTCGGTCAGGTCGGTTTCTTCAACAAGTTTGCCGGCAAGGAGTACGAGGACAAACGCCCACGCGACCGTTACGTCGCTGAAAGCAAGCGCCTGCTGGCGGTGCTCGACCAACGTCTGGAGAGCCGTCGCTGGATCATGGGTGACGACTACAGCATCGCCGATATCGCCACCTTTCCATGGGTCCGCAATCTGATTGGCTTCTACGAGGCCGGCGACCTGGTGGGTATTCAGGACTTCACTCATGTTACCCGTGCGCTGGAGCAATTCCTCGCCCGGCCGGCGGTGGTGAAAGGCCTGACCATTCCGGGTTGATCCGCTTGTTCCCTCGACTTTCGCGCTGGCGCCGCTTGCGGCCCGGCGCTCGATCATCAGGAAATCCTCATGTAGTCGCCCCAGGGATACGTAGGATAGGACCTTGAAGACAGGGCTTGAGGCCAGCTCCCTGCCAGTGCGGAGCGCGCATAAACGCACGTAGGACAGGCTGTCGTTCAGGCTGCGATTTCCTGTCCGAATAGAGTATTGTGTTTACCTGCGAAAAAAATGTCATAAGCCTGGGATATCCAGGTGGTTATCAGACGATTGAGGGTGCCATGGGTCAGGAAAGCATTAACTGGGACAAGTTGGGTTTCGATTACATCAAAACCGACAAGCGCTATCTGTCGTACTTCCGTGACGGCGAGTGGGACAACGGTTCGCTGAGCGAAGACAATGTCCTGCACATCAGCGAAGGTTCGACCGCGCTGCATTACGGCCAGCAATGTTTCGAAGGCCTGAAAGCCTACCGTTGCAAAGATGGTTCGATCAACCTGTTCCGGCCTGACCAGAACGCCGCGCGTATGCAGCGCAGTTGTGCCCGCCTACTGATGCCGGCGCCATCGACCGAAGCTTTTATCGAAGCCTGCAGGCAGGTGATCAAGGCTAACGAGCGTTTCATTCCTCCCTACGGTACCGGGGGTGCCCTGTACCTGCGTCCGTTCGTGATCGGCGTGGGCGATAATATCGGCGTGCGTACCGCTCCGGAGTTCATTTTCTCGGTGTTTTGTGTCCCGGTAGGTGCTTACTTCAAGGGCGGCATGAAGCCGCACAACTTCGTGATTTCCAGCTATGACCGCGCGGCACCCGAAGGTACCGGCGCGGCCAAGGTCGGTGGCAACTACGCAGCCAGCCTGATGCCGGGTGCCGAAGCCAAGAAGCGCGGCTTTGCCGACAGCATCTACCTGGACCCGTTGACTCATTCGAAGATCGAGGAAGTGGGTTCCGCCAACTTCTTCGGCATCACGACCCACAATGAATTCGTCACGCCAAAATCGCCTTCGGTGCTGCCAGGTATTACTCGCCTGTCGTTGATCGAACTGGCGCAGTCGCGTCTGGGCTTGAAGGTGGTCGAAGGTGATGTGCAGATCGACAGGCTCTCCGACTTTATCGAAGCCGGGGCCTGCGGGACTGCTGCGGTGATCACGCCAATCGGTGGCATCGAGTACAACGGCAAGCTGCATGTGTTCCACAGCGAGACCGAGGTCGGGCCAGTGACCCAGCGTCTGTACAAGGAACTGACGAGCGTGCAGACCGGTGATATCGAGGCGCCGAAGGGTTGGATCGTCAAGGTCTGATCGGCTGGCACGAGTAGCCTGTATGGAAGGCCTGGAATGAGTGATCATCCCAGGCCTTTTGTTTAATCGACGGTTGGCAGGCAGACCCCGATTCTCGATCAGCACGTTGGTCTGGTTTGATCGCTCCCACGGCACCTTAATCAGGCAAACCGTCCCACCATAAATTCGATAAAACTGCTCAACTTCGGCGTCATATGTTTATCCGGCAGATAAACCAGGTGCAGCGGCCGGTCCAGCGTTTCATGGTCCGGCAACAGGTGAACCAGGCGCCCATCCTTCAAGGCCTCCTGCACCAGCGTCTGTGGTAGCAAGACAATCCCGATACCTTCCAGCGCCGCATTCATCAAGGCGATGCCGTTATTGGCCGAGAGCTGTCCGTGGACGCGGATATTCTCGCTGCTCACTCCGCGAAATGACCACTCGCGCTGGGGAGTGGCCCGCAGGAACACCAGGCAGTTATGTTGCTGCAGATCCGCCGGTACCTGTGGCGTGCCATGGGCCGCCAGATACGCAGGTGAGGCGCAGGCGATCCGACGGTTCCTGTTGAGCAGGCGTGCAACCAATCCGCTGCTGGGCAACTCACCGTAGCGAAATACCACATCGAAACCGTCTTCCACCAGGTCCACCACGCGATCATTGAATTGCAGTTCGATATCCACTTCCGGGTAGGTCTTGAGGTAAGCGGCAAGCGCTGGCATCAGCCGGTCCGAGGCCAGGGTCGCCGAGGCGCTGACCCGTAGCCTGCCCCGAGGATGGGCACGCTGTTCGCGGGCGATCAATTCGGCCTGTTCCAACTGCCCGAGAATTACTAGGCACTGGGTGTAATAGCCCTGGCCGATCTCGGTCAGGCTCTGCCGGCGGGTGGTGCGATGCAAGAGGCGGGTGCCCAGATGTTTCTCCAGGCCCTGGATATGGTTGCCGACCATGGTCGAGGAGATGCCGATGGACTGCGCCGCCGCGCTGAAGCTGCCGTGATCCACCACTTTGACGAAGACTTTCATGCTTGCCAGGACGTCCATTGACAACCTTTGATTGGGAGTGATCCAAGAAAGCGCTAGTTTATCAAGCCAGGTTATGGGATCACCATGAGCAGCGACATAAACTGAACCCGCGCTGACTGTTGTACTGGCACAGGTCAGCCATGCGTCCTCAGTGTTATTGGCAAAAAGCTATGATCCGTTCTGTGCAACGGGTTTCGGGGGGTGTGCGATCAGCGGGTTATTGGGGATTTTCAGGCCGCGCCTATCGCGTCAGGTCAGTGGCATGTTGGCGATTCTGATCTCCATTGCCCTGGCATCGCTGGATACCGCCATCGCCAACACGGCATTACCGGCCATCGCCACCAGCCTGCACGCCACACCGGCTGCCTCGGTGTGGATCATCAATGCCTACCAACTGTCGGCAGTCGCGACCATCCTGGCTTTCGCTTCGTTGGGCGGGGTGCTTGGGCATCGCAAGGTCTATCTGTTCGGCCTGATATTGTTCACGGTATCCTCGGCGCTGTGCGCGATGTCGACCACCTTGACTCAATTGACCTTGGCCCGTGTCCTCCAGGGGGTGGGCGCGAGTGCGGTCATGAGCGTCAACGCCGCGCTAATCTTCAGCCTGTTCCCGCCGGAAAAGCTTGGTAAGGGCATGGGCCTCAATGCCTTGGTGGTGGGCATGTCGTTCGCCGCCGGGCCGACCGTGGCTTCGCTGATCCTCTCGGTAGCCGATTGGCCGTGGTTGTTCGGGGTGAATATTCCCATCGGCCTGCTCGCCCTGGCCATGGCCATTCCTTCGTTGCCCTATACGCCGCCCAACGGCCAGCGCTTTGCCTGGGTCACCGCGGGTCTGAGCATCGTCACTTTCGGCTCGTTGATCTATGCACTGGGGGAGGGCGCGCAGTTTGCCGGTGCGCTGCCGATCTGCCTGGCGTTGCTGGTGTGTATCAGCGCCGGTTTCCTGATGATCCGCCGCGAGGCTGGGCATCCGGCGCCAATGTTCCCCATCGACTTGCTCAGGCGGCCAATGTTTGCGCTCTCGGCGGTAACGGCCTTCTGCTCCTTCGCTACCCAGAGCCTGGCGTTTGTTTCGTTGCCGTTCTTTTTCGAAACGATACTGGGCCGTGACCCGATACAGACCGGTTATCTGATGACACCGTGGTCGGTAGTGGTGGCGCTGATCGCACCGTTGGCCGGACGTTTGTCGGACCGCTACCCGCCGGGGCTACTGGGCGGTATCGGTTTGGGAGTGTTGTCCCTGGGCATGCTGTCATTGGCTTTACTGCCGAAGGACCCGAGTGCGCTGGATATCGGTATTCGCATGATGATCTGTGGCCTGGGTTTTGGTTTCTTCCAGTCGCCGAATCAGAAGGCTTTGATGACCAGCGCACCGCGTGAACGCAGCAGCGGCGCCAGTGGCATCATAGCCACTGCCCGGCTGATCGGACAGTCGACCGGAGCTGCGTTGGTGGCGTTGAGCTTCGGTCTGTCGAGCACACAGGGGCCGATCCTGGCGCTGTATATCGGCGCCGGTTTTGCCGCCGCGGCCTGCGTGGCCAGCTTCTCCCGCTTGGTGGCGCGCAACGAGGTTTGATTCATCGAGTATGGTGAATGGCCACCTGTGTCGGTTCGCTGTGTAGCGGGCCGCCACACTCTGACGCCATCAGCGCGTCGGTGGTGATCTTGGCAATTAGATGTCCCACTATCTAAAAAACTGTCCTCTTTGCCGTTTCTTGCCGTTTCTTCCTTTTTTTATATGTTTTTTACAGCTCCAAGAAATCATCATATTCGCGGTAGTGATTTATGAAGTTTATAATGGACTGAGGGTCAGGTGAATCTGTTTTTTCTGATGAGTTCAAATATTGCCTGCAAGGTTTGGGGATCTAGCCATGTCCCATTTTTCTCTCTAGCGTATAAAAATTGTAGCTTTTTCTTGTCTTTTCCTATTTTTTCCGAGGATGGTAAATTGCAATATTAAATGCCATTTTTTATGGCTCTTCCAATTTCTACAGGCGTAGAGTCTATAGGGAGTGATATGGCTCTGTCCTCAAATATAGTTTCCCATGCGTTGATGTTAAAGTTGTCGAATGGAATGATAAAAATTGATTCATGCTGAAAATCTTTTACAGCCGCAACCAAGCGGCTATTTTTCATCAAAAAAGGATGTGCTACGCTGATGTTCCACAGATGAAAATAAATCTGTCCAATTTTTCTCAGGTATATTAGCTAGTTAGCTGTTAAGTAAATGCGATTCAAATCTGTCTCATTTTTGCCGGGTTGAAAGAGACAAAAACCCTGCAGTTAAAACAGCAGGACTGGGTGACTTTTATCCTTGACTTGAGATCGACTAATGGGTGTCCTTTTCTATTATCAGTTTTTTATGAGCATCATAAGGATACCATTTAGTTTTATCTCATATGTTTCATGCCATTTTTCCATAGAAAAATCTTGTATTTTGTATGAATCGTTACTGTCGTTGTGACATATAATACAATGCATCATCCCCATGACAAACCAAACTAGGAACTCCTTGAGTTCGATTGACGGTTTAGGAGCAGATTTTTTTAGAGCTTCCTCTATGTCGATTATCAGTTTGCTGAACAAAATTTCATTAAAATTTTTCTCTTCGAATAGCTCAAAACAAAATGTCCCTTCAATGAGGTCATTTTTATTTTTTAGGATTTCGCTCTCTAGTGCATTCATAAAATTTAGCCCTTGGATTCGTCAGCAACCTGGCCCTGTTCTTTTGGCTGCTTTGGTAGATTTTGCTGTGTTGTACGTTCCGTAAAAATTAAACACCCCTTTTGATGAGTTTTTCGATGAAAATGTTTCTATGTGATCTTTGTGCATACCATCCATATAGTAGTAGTCCCCCGTTTTAAATTTAATGTTATCAACTGTCGTTTTGCCCGCCACCTTAAATATCTGTTGGCCTTGATATGTTTTTCCTGTTCTTGAGGATACGTGTTCCAGTATTTCACCTAATGGGGTACCGCTAATAGGATTATTGGTTAGCCCTAGTGGATCAATCTATCCCGCCGTATTCGGCGCATATTGGTACAGATTGACCCCACCAGCGAGTCCAATCGGATCCGGCGTGGTAAACCGCCCCACATTCGGATCATAGAACCGAAAGGTGTTGTAGTGCAGCGTCGTCTCGCGGTCCAGGTGCTGCCCCTGAAAGCGCAGGTTCTGCTCTTCGATATAGTACGGTTCGCGCACTTCTTCCAGGGTATTGCCCCAGACCTTGTAGCGCGCCTGCCATACCCGGGTGCCATCGGCCTCCGTCAGTTGCTCGGGCAAGCCGTTGGGGTCGGTGTGGTAGTGGCGGATTTTCTGTACGTCGCCGAGGCCATCGACTCGCGCCAGTGGTTCATAACCTTCGTCGACATACAGGTAGAGGC
>NZ_CP014135.1:1786962-1788855 GCF_001543125.1 Pseudomonas agarici
TCATGCGGCCAAAGCCATCGTAACGATAGCGTTTGTCCTGATAGGTCAGCAGTTTGTTGTGCGCCACCCGTCCCGCGTTTTGTTGCTGGCCGTTGAGCAGGTTGGCGGCGGCATCGTAGGCGAAGGTTTCGCTATGGCCCCGTGGGTTCTCCTGGGTGGCGATGATTCGATCCGTGGCGTCGTAGTGCAGGTGTTGGTCGCGGCGGATTTTTTGGTCTTTGTCGCGCTCGTCACGGAGGATCAGATTGTCGAGGACATCGTATTCGAAGTATTTCTGTCGAGCGGGCGCCAGTATCACGGGATAATGGGTCGGGTGGCGTTGTCGTGAGCGCAGGCGTCCGCACCGGTCATACTCGCTGCGGGTGTTGAGTTGTCCCTGGGTGCGCGAAAGTTCGCGGTGCAGGCGGTTGCGTTCGAAGTCGCTGATGACCTCGCTGTCGAGGTTGAGCTGGTGCAGGTGGCCACTGCCGTAATACAGCCGATTGAGCCAGCGACCATCGGGTAGCTGCGTCTGGCTCAGGTTGCCCAGTTCGTCGTAGTGATGCTGCAAGCTGCCGGCTGCGCTCTGTTCTTCCAGCAACTGGCCGAGGGCGTCATAGGCGAAATGGGTGCTCCTTTGCTGCGTAAGATTTTTTTCTGTTTAATCTAGTATTTTTTGAGCTAGGGCAATATCAAATCGTTTATTGCCAAATATTTTTCTATGATTAAGTATTTTTTGGAAATAATTTGAATTTGCACTCAATCCATTTTTTTGCGCACAGAAAAGAGCCGCTAGAAAGGGATATGCATAATTGTCTGGCGCTGCGAGTATGTCATCAATCAACGAGAGAGAGCTTGTTATGCAGTGTTCCACATCTGGAAGATAAAATTCAATCAGGCGCTGTTGTATTTTTTCTGCCGTAGACTTTATATTATGTGATGTTGGTGTTCTAATGATTCCACCGATTTCATCCCCAAATCTTTTATCGGCTTCTGATAAAGAACTCTTGGAGAGAAATGAAGAGTTCATCAATTGACTTGAGTAAGGTGGTGATTGACTTATGCAAAAGTCCATCGCTTCACATTTGAAAAGCTCTACGCCAGCGTAGTAGCCGTCCGCTTTTGACAGGTGTTGAACGTAAATTTCACCATATTTTTCATTAGAAAAAAGCAGGCACAGCTTGCTTTTGTATACTTTCAGATCAAAACATACAGATGTGATTTTTTTCAACTCTAGTAATAAATTTTTTTCTAATTCTTTTCGGATTTCTACATTCATGATGATTACTTGTAAATTAATAAATTGAAAATTGCATCATGTTGAGTTGCATTTCCGCCAAGGGGGAGTCCGGGATTTCCGTTTGTATCGATCTTAAACGTTCCTTTTGCTCCTGCGGAGGTTTTAATTGTACCTCCACCCAGATATTGAGTGGTATTGGCAGGCTTCCTCATATCAAAGACATTCGATCCTGCCTGATTAGTTGTTAGTGTCCCTGCTCCATGTTTTACTTCAAAAACGTGTGTTTTCCCGAAGCGATCCTTTGCAACAAAGTCAGCACGTATACGTTTGCCGTTCACTTTCATGGTGACCTCTTCTGCAACAACCTTGAAACCGTTTCGCTTCAAATCATGAAGTGCCTTATTTCGTCCTTTGTTTCCGCTAATTGCACTTTTGCACGCCCATCCCCATGGATCAATCCATCCCGCCGTATTCGGCGCATACTGATAAAGATTGACCCCACCCATCAACCCAATCGGGTCCGGCGTGGTAAACCGCCCCACATCCGGATCATAGAACCTAAACGTGTTGTAGTGCAGCCCCGTCTCGCGGTCCAGGTACTGCCCCTGAAAGCGCAGGTTCTGCTCTTCGATATAGTACGGTTCGCGCACTTCTTCCAGGGTGTTGCCCCAGAC
>NZ_CP014135.1:1788955-2067775 GCF_001543125.1 Pseudomonas agarici
ACGGAGGGTGTTTCTTAGGAAGCTACAGCCTTCTTTGCCCGCGAGCTGAAGTGACCTACCACCTGGTTCAGCAGTTGCAACAGAAGGCTTATTCGGTGGCTCACGTCTGTCGGGTACTGGGCGTCAGTCGATCTGGCTTTTACGAAGCCCGTAAACGTGCCGAGGCGCCCGTATCGATTTGCCCCGTCACGGTACAGCTCAAGGCCTCGTTTAGCGAAAGTGGCGGTTGTTACGGCAGTCGTCCGTTGCGCAAAGCCCTGCACGCCAAGGGGATGCAGATAGGTCTTTATAAAATCCGCCGCTTGATGCGAGCCAACGGCTTGCGTTCGGCCTGGAAGCGTAAATTTGTGCACACCACGCATAGCAATCATGATTTACCGGTTGCAGAGAATGTACTGAATCGTCAGTTCGAGCCCGAGGCGGCGAACAAGGCGTGGGTGGCGGATGTGACCTACATCCGGACCCGCAGTGGCTGGCTGTACCTGGCCGTGGTGCTGGACTTGTTCTCGCGTAAGATCGTGGGCTGGTCCATGGCCCCAAACATGCCTGCCGAGCTGGTATGCAACGCCATGCAACTGGCTATTGCCCAGCGCCAGCCGGCACCGGGACTGATCGCCCACTCGGACAGGGGGAGTCAGTATGCAAGCACGAGCTACAGAGCGCTGCTGGAACGAAATGGCATGCAGCAGAGCATGAGTCGCAAAGGAAATTGTTGGGACAATTCCGTGATGGAGCGTTTCTTCCTGAGCCTGAAAATGGAACGTGTATGGCGCCGTGACTACGCCAACCATGGCGAGGCCATACGTGACATCACCGAGTACATCGTTGGATTTTACAACAACGAACGGCTGCACTCGAAACTGGGGTATCTGCCACCGACCGTTTACGAGCGGGCGATTGCATCGAAATTACCTATCGAGGTGTCCGGAATTAGTTGACCACTACAGACAGGTTTAACGGAGGGTACTGATCAGATACGCCCCCAGAACCCGTTTAGAGCAAAGCTTCGTTCGTCAAAAAGGCGATCACCAGAGCAAAAATTTATGGTCTGATCGAAACTGTGAGTGTCAACGCTCAGAAGACAGATACGTGCTAATGTCACGTACTGGAATAGCTGTCGCCGACGACAGCGCTTAATGATTTCGAAGTACTACTGTCGTAGAACCGTTTATCGGATATACAATAGTAAGCGAAAATTCCCCATGTTGTTAGCGGGTTTGTAGTACCCCACATTGGTGGAGATTTCATCTAACCCCTATGCAGTCACATTGCTGATAAACCCCTTAAGCTGATCGCGGAGACGATTAAGTTATGTTTAAAAAAGAATATTTTGTACATGAGAGAGCAATTTGCGAGTCAAAAAATATAGGAGGAGGCACTAACATATGGGCATTTTCGCATATTTTAAAAAATGCCGTTATTGGTAGCGAATGCAACATTTGCGACCATGTTTTTATAGAAAACGATGTATTAATTGGAAACAGAGTTACGATAAAGTGTGGCGTTCAAATATGGGACGGTATAACCATAGAGGATGACGTATTTATTGGTCCCAATGTAACCTTTACAAATGATATGTTTCCAAGAAGCAAAATTTATCCCGAAAAATTTCTTCGCATAACTGTAAAAAAAGGGGCATCTCTTGGTGCAAATTGCACCATCTTGCCCGGAATTATCATCGGAAAAAATTCGATGGTTGGCGCCGGCTCAGTCGTTACTAAAAATGTGCCTGATAACACCTTAGTATTTGGTAATCCTGCAAAGAAAATTCGATTAGTTTCGGATTCAAACAGATTAGATATAGATTAATATTTGTTTTTTTTGGTTAGACGCTAAAAAAATGATAGATATTTTTTCTGCGCCCGATGCGGGCGCGATTTTTTGGATAAAACCTTCCCGCGAACTGATCACAGCGAACGGATAAAGGCACAGTTAAATGAGACTAATCAAGTATCCGGAAGAAGTATGAGTTGATGCACGAGATTTGCATATGCGTTGTAGTTCCCATTTACTCCATGAGCACGGCACTTTTTTGGCGACTAGCTCCAGGGCAGCAATGCTTAGCAAGAGTAAAATAACGCGTCGAATCGGCTAATAGAGGGAACTCCAATTAGTGGGAATATCAATCAGACCACCTCTCTGCGTATAGTGCTGAAAAATCAGTAAGAAAAAAGATATCAAAAAAGTGAATTAAAAAATAAAAAAATATTAATTTTTATTTCATCCCACGACTACAACAATTGTGTTGCTAGCGAATTTTTTTGAACGACAAAGCGGCTTCTCCAAGAGACTCATCTACAGACTTCGGTGGTGACCAGCCAAGGATATCGAGATTTTTTTTAATATCAACCTGTAAAGATGAACAAAGACGACGAGCAACGTCACGCCGTCCTAGCAATGTTGCACCTAAAACAAACAACGACTGAGGAATAGGCAATAATCGTGCTGGGGAGTCTAGCGCTAGACCTAATCTCTTTAGCAGCTCCGTCGTAGACATATCGTCATCATCGCTAACCAAAAATATCTCATTGGCAGCCGCAGGATGCACAATACAGGTAAATATTAAATCAACAAGATTATCTAGCGCCACCAAACTACGCTTATTATTAATACATCCCAACGGTAGTGGCAGCCTCCTATTCAGCCAATTCATCATCCGATGAAAATTCGCCTTAACACCTGGCCCATATATTAATACAGGTCGAATAATTACTACCTCCATGCCCGTTCTCAGTGCTATATCTCGAAGACCTGTCTCAGCCTCCATTTTTGAAATTCCGTAGGGGTCAATTGGATTCGGTAAATCATCCGCAAAAAAAGGTCTACCAGGAAAAGTGCTTTCTCCATTTACCTTGATCGAACTGATAAAGATAAATCGTCGAACTCCAGCAGCGGCAGCCTGACGGGCTATTTCTAACGTCCCGTCGACATTAATTTTCCGGAACACCGCAAGCGGATCGATCGAAGACTCACTCATAACATGAACGCGCGCAGCTGCATGAATCACACAATCGCATTCACGTGGAAAAAACTCAACACCGAAAACTGTATCGGGCAATGATGAAATCACCGTAACCTTTTTTGGAAAACTAATATCCTTTCGTCGAATTAGAGCTAGGACCTCAAATTTATTAGACGCCAACAATCTGTCTATCAAAGCGCTGCCGACGAATCCAGATCCCCCAGTAATCAGTACCTTTGCCTTCCCAGTCATACATTAAGCGCCAGGTAACGGTAAATATCTAAGTGCTGCTGAACTATTTTTTCAATTGAAAATTCACGTTCGGCTAATAATCGCCCTGCGTTACCCATTTTCCGCCGTACAGTAGAGTCAGTGATCAATAACGCCAGAGCCTCGGCAAGAGCCTCGGCGTCCCGGACAGGTACCAATAAGCCTGTCTCCCCCGGTTCGATTGCATCTCTGCAACCAGGCACATCAGTAGTTACAACTGCTCGGCCACAAGCTGCCGCCTCAACGAGCACCTTCGGCAGCCCCTCCCTATACGATGGCAACGTCACGATATGGGCGTTAGCAAATAAATTTGCAATGTCTTTACGAAAACCCAAAATTTGAACGACTCCTTCTTTTTTCCATAATTGCAGTTCATCAAAACTTACTGTTGCGGGATTGCCCGGATCAACATCACCAATCAACTGGAACGTGGCATCGATCTCGCGTGCTCTTAGTAATCGAGCAGCATCAATGTACTCTACGATACCCTTATCGTGCAAAAGCCTGGAGGCCATGCATACGATCGGCGTTCCGGGATTTTCAAAACTGCTCTCATAATGAGACAAATTGACACCCGACCCTCGAATCAAAGCAGTTCGAGCCTCCTTCAACACTCCTAGTGAAATAAGCATATCGCGATCATCCGCGTTCTGAAATATAACTTTTAAATTCCGTTTACCGAATGCAACTTTATAAAGAAAAACTACCAACTTGCGTAGTACCATGGACTTAGTACCACGAGATAAAAATACAAAGCCAAGCCCAGACACTGCCGCAACAACACCACCTACAGGGGCTAAACGAGCAGCAATCCCACCATATAGGACAGGTTTTATGGTGACAAGATGCAACAAGTCTGGCTTTAGCTTCCACAACAACCGCCAGACAAAATACAAGGTCAAAAGTTCTCTCGTTGGACTTTTACCACTTCTCGAAAATGGGAGATCATGATGTAAAAAACCGAGGCCGCGAATAGTATCAACGCCCTCTCCTCCCATACTGGCAATATTAACTATGTAACCGTTTGATCTCGCACTCTGTGCGATTTCAAGACGATGAGATAGAAAAAATCTCGGATCATTTACAACAATCAAAAGAATTTTGCTCATATCTATACACCTAAGATAAAGTCGATTATAACAAATTCAAAAAACTGGCTTTTTTATTTTTTTGTAACGGAACATAAGCGGAATACCGAACAGATATTAACGCTCCAAAGACAAACCAAAAAATCCGTTGATAGAGCACCTCATGAAATAGACTCATCAACACAAAGCAAAAAATCAGTAAAATTGCAGAGTTACTTCGAAGTTTATTTGATCTATCGACAACTAAATGTTTTACGATCAAAAATAATGCAAGTAAAAAACCTACGGCTCCAACTATTCCCGTTTCAGTTAACAACCAAAAAATTGTGTTGTGAATAATTATGGGAAACCCAATCAGCTCAGGACTCCTCATGAAAAAATAGCCCAATCCTTGTCCAAAAATGGGGGAATCCAACCACTCCATGATAGACTGCTTAATTAGCGACCATCTAACTAGATCACTCGGTGCCTCAGAAAATCCTGATTGAACCTGAATAGGGAGAGCCGCATAATCTGAGTCAGCCAAGTTCGGAAAACATAAAACTATCAGCCATATCGAGACACTAATAATCAATGCCTTCAAAATAATTTTAAAATCTGCCATCCCAGTAAGGCATGAAAATACGAGTAACAGGAACATAACAGCGATACCCGATCGCGATGATGTATAGTATAAACCTACGATCATCAACCCCAGAACCGAAGTCAAGAGAAATTCACAACTAATACGAGGAAAAAACTTTAAATTTTTATTCTTGTACATCGGAAGCAAACCAATGAACGCGGCAAAAACGGCTAAAATCTGAAACGCGAGTGCGTTACGATTCCCAGAATAACCTTCGAAAGAGTATGTAAAACCTTTCCAGTCTATGATATTAATAACATGTAAAACTCGAAAAATTATCTGAAAAAGCAAAACAAGACAAAGAACTGTCACCATGACTTCAATTATGCGTCTGCTCCCTCGAGCACCATGATAGGAAGCGGCAAGATAACCCGACGCTAAGAATCCGAGTAAAACCAGCCAACCAAAAATCTTGCTGACTGCCCAAGAACTACTTGAAAACTTTAACCATCCATGAAAAAAAGCCACAACCAAGATACTCGACATCAACAATAACAGAGCGTTGAAATGAGGCACATACCAAAGAGGAAGTCTTCGTTTAAAAAAAGAATTTAACAACACAACTGATAACGCCAAAACCGCAAAAGGATCGGCGAGATTTACGTTTATTGTTGAACTACCGACGGTTACATGAACTTGAAAAAGAATCAGTAACGAAACTGAAAAGCACAAAATCCAGGCGGCTGCGGACTCAATGTTGATATTGCTATCTGTTGTACGATAGGAGTTAATCGATTCTGACCACACATTGCTACCTGCAACAACTCGACTACCTATTAATGCAAATGGAGCGACAAAAATAATCGCACCGATAGATAGGATCCCACACAAGATAGATGCAGCTAAGGCCTTATCAGAGCTAACACCTAAATGGCCTAAAATGTATATAGATGATGCTTCACGCAACCCCCAGCCACCAAAACTTACTGGCAACCCAGCAACAAATGAAACAACAGCTGCCGCCGAAAAAATTGATAACCAATCTGCGTTGGGTGCTATAAAATGGAAAAGCGCCGAAAAACTACTGAGCATTAATAGAGAACTAAAAAGAGTAATCAGTATAAGTTCTATAAACCGTACAAGATTTTTCAGTGAAAATAGAGCCTGATAAAGAGATAACTCAAAACGACTAATTGAAAAAAATAATGTAAAAAAAATAGCGATCAATATTATTGGAAGTATTTCACTGAAAGGAATTAGAACAGCATAGTCCCTGACTATATTTCCCAGCAAATAAACTCCTCCAATAAACGCAAGCACCGCGCTGATACCACCAACCAAAACACGTTCGTAGGCAGCAATAACAGCATTTTCGACAGCACTAACTCCGGCTTTTTGTAAAACTGCTTGGCGACCTGCTACTTGGCCAAATAATGGGATTATCAATAAAGACGCGATATTAGCGGCTGTACTTGCACGAAACACGAGACTCCAAGGTAAGCGAAATCCGACACACGACAGAATACGCCAATAGCGATAAATAACTACCAACACATTCGCCATAATCATTAAAAACACCCCTACGTTCAGCAGCAGAGGAAATTCCTTTAATTGAGTATATATTTCTTCTGGACCGAAATGGCCAAACAAGCAAACAATCAATAACAATGAAATAAGAAAAACAATATAACGTCTATTTTTTTTAAAGATTTTCATATTCATCCCTTAATCATATTTCAAGCTATCTCGCCAAAATCATTAAAATATCCGCCTCTTACTTGTCCCCTATAAGCATAAGCTACCCTATGCTTGTTCATCCAACCAAGCCTGAAACATCAGAATACTCCAAAGATGGTACTGCCAGTTTCGCTGCCCACTGAGATGCTCACTCCATAATCTGCGGATGGGCCCTGGATAAAAATAACCCTCATCGCGCAGACGTGTTTCATTTAATAGACTTTCAGCCCATTCACGTAGTGGGCCTCGTAACCAACTGTCTAACGGGATAGAAAACCCTTGCTTTGGTCGCTCAATAAGTTCTTTCGGAACATGACGATATAATACTTGGCGAAGTAACCACTTACCTTGACCATCGCGTATTTTTAGATCCTGAGGCATCCGCCAAGCAAGCTCAACAATGCGATGATCGATAAGCGGTGTCCGTGTCTCGAGGCCGACTGACATCGCTGCGCGATCAACCTTCACCAAAATATCGTCAGCCATATAAGATTGCGCATCCATAGCCATCATCCACTGTTCGAAGCTATCGGTTTTGGGCCAAGCATCTGAGTTTGTGAGCAATGTCTCAGGCTCAACAGCGTCGATGACAATTTGAGCAGGATTCTTCCAATGGCTAGTAAGATGATGGAAAAAGTCATACTCAGATGAAAGTTCTAATATATTAGCGAGTTTATGCATTTTATCTCCTACAGAGGAGAATTTCAGATGGCGAGGTAATATCGGCTTTACTAAAGCAAATAATGAATCCCAATGAGCTGGAGACAAACATAGAAGTAGTTTGGAGAATGTAGTGCGGACAATCCTAGGCATTGCATGCATTTTACTCCACACCTTTCTGGCGACAAGATAGCGATTGTAGCCGCCAAATAGTTCATCTCCGCCGTCACCACTGAGAGCGACCTTTACCTTGGTCCCCGCCATGCGGCTAACCAAGTACGTAGGAATTTGCGAGCTATCACCAAAAGGCTCACAATACATGGATGGAAGAAGTGAAACTATCGATAGTGCATCTTCCGATCGAACATATAATTCTGAGTGATGAGTACCTAGATATTGAGCAACTACCTTAGCATGCTCGGCCTCGTTATAACCTGCTTCATTAAATCCAATTGTAAATGTCCGTATAGGTTCATTACTCTGCGCTTGCATGAGAGCAACAATTGTACTGCTATCAATTCCGCCACTCAGAAACGCCCCCAATGGAACATCGGCGACCATCTGTTGTTTTATGCTTGACGATAATCGTTCCTCAAGCATATCCACCGCTTCCTGTTGCGTGCCGTGGAAAGGTTCAGCCAAACCACGAGTGACCGCTTCATTCAGCGACCAATAGACCCTTGGCTCGGCTGATTTAGCAGTCACAACATTTTCTAGAGACAACGATAAGTAGTGCCCCGGGCATAGCTTATAAATACCGTTATAAATACTATATGGTGCAGGAACGCAATTATGTCGTAAAAATAGAGCCAGTGAATTTCTATTAACTTCAGCCTTAAACCCAGGAAAAGCTTTGATCGATTTGAGCTCGGAAGCAAATAGTAGCGTTTCATCTTGCCAACCGTAGTATAGTGGTTTTTCGCCTATCCGATCACGGGCCAGGGTTAACAATTTTTCCTGGCGATCCCAGAAAGCGAAAGCAAACATACCAACAACAGCTCTAAGCGTTCGCTCAACCCCCCAATGTATTAAACAAGCAAGCAAAACCTCTGTATCTGAATGACCGCGCCATTCCACTCGATATGTATCGGCATCAATTTCTTTTCTAAGTTCTTCATGGTTATAAATTTCACCATTAAAAACGATAACGAACCGCTCGCAATCCGAAAGCATGGGCTGCTTACCTGCGGGTGTAAGGTCGACGATTGCCAGTCGCCGATGACCAAGCGCTGCTCCGGCAGATGTATCTACCCATATTTCCGCTGCATCAGGACCTCGATGAGCGATTTTGTTGTTCATACGAGTGATAATTGGTCCCAGCTCCATCCCCGGGCGAGCACAAAAAATACCGACTAGGCCACACATCAACTATTATCCTTACTTTTGTACAGTCGCTCATAGCAGCTTCTGAAATTGGATTCTGGTGGAGTGCTTTTGGGTCTTTTTCCAATTTTTTACTAGAGACTACTCCAATCATACTCTATCACTTTAGCTTATCAGTCAGCACCTGTGTCCCTCTGACATCCCCCCTCAGCACCGCTCGTTGGCACATCTGTCGATAATAAGGGTTTCTACACCATTCGAAAAATAGAGCCAAACTCATCCGAACACCATTTTTTATGAAAAAACTGCCAATACACTTTAATAAGAAACCAAACAGAATCGGGATAGATTCTAGGAAAAACTAATTCTTACAAATCAAAAACAGATCAACTTTAATCTATTGCCTATTAGGCTGCTATGTTTACTCACGCATTATAACTCAACGAAAAATTTTTAAGATACGCCTAACTCTTATTCTAAAAAATACAAAAGGCGATAAAATATTAACAGAAAGAGCCTGTCTCAACAAATAAAATGCTTTCTTATAATCATGCAGTACCAAAAATTTTATAAAAAAAGCAAAAATCCTTTCAGACTCAGCTTGCGTAACACCAGTTGCCAAAGACGGATATTTTTCTTTAATTATATTTAAACTGAGCATAACTTCTTGATATTGTTGATTTAAATATGCGCTACCCGTTATGTTATTTCCATGCCTACGGTATCGAGCAAATACTCCATCAAGATATTTTATATCCCCCCCTCCACTCATTAATATCTCAATATACCATAACCAATCGGAAGCAAATTTTATGCGTTCATCACACATTGGTAAATTACGATTTCTTACAGCAACCGAACAACCGCAATTAAATGCCCCACGCTCAACTAAAACAGATGCTCCTCCCTCTTGCCTTCCATGGACATTATTATAATAATAAAGTGTACGATCCGATTCAGAATCAAAAACTTCTACATCATGATATGAAATTGAAATACTCGGATCATTTAACATATGTTTAACTTGAGCAGAAATTTTTCCGGGCAAAAAAATGTCATCGCCACCTAACAAAAAAATGATTTCACCTGTACACCGAGATAGACAAGCATTGAAGTTTTTTGTTATTCCGCGATTTTCATTTGAAAAAATCTTATCAAATTTAAGTCTCGATTTTTTTTCAAAAAATTCAATCAACGCACACGTTGAATCATCAGAAGCATCATCACCAATTACAACTTGTATATTTAAAAAATCTTGCTCTTCAACTGACTCAAGAGCAGAAACTATAAAATCCTCATGATTATAGGTCAGAACAATTACAGAAACTTCAATACTACTCATAAACCAACTCTCTTCAGCACAAATCTAAAAATTTTTTTTGTTGGTACACCAAAACAAACACTAGCCAAAAAAAAGCGAACTGCATCGACATACTTTCCGTCCCTGAACAAAGCCGCGGCGTGTGAGGATAACGTATTAGATATTGATTTTCTTCGAAGTTTTGGGCTTTCTTCCTTCAAAAATATAAAGGGGATTTCCAAACGCATGGGTAATGTATCCCAATACTTTGAGTGTGTATTATCCTCATGAACTCGATACTGAAATGTAGTCCGATCAATGAAGCCCACTTTACATTTTTTTAATAGATACAAGAGAACAACCCAATCATCGGATTTAAATTTTTTTCTTAAGCTAGATACCTCCCGCATTATCTTTAGTTTAAGCATAGCCGACTGTAACAGCGGCCCAGAGGTATCATCCACTGCAGAAAACTCATAAGCCGTTCCTGCATTCAACTCAGCTTCAAATTCACATAGATTCTGTTGACCAATCACATCTCCTTTTATATTTATAATTTCGCCCTTCGAGTAAACACAATCAAAATCGTTATCCGACAAATATTCTACTTGCTCTCGTAGCTTATTCGGCAACATGATATCATCTGATGCAATAATCGATATATACTCTCCAGAACAATATTTTAACGCACAATCAATAGAATGATTTAGCCCGCCATTAGTTTCTTTCTCTATAAAAATAAAATTATATTTTTCTTTTAGCTTTATAATTTTCGAGACGCTATCATCGGAAGAACAATCATCTACTACAATCAGTTCAAAATTTTCCTTAGCTATATCTTGCAAAAAAATCGATTCTATTGTTTTACAAACAAATTCAGAATGATTATAAGATGGGACGACCACACTAACTTTCATAAAGAATCACCATTCAGAGTAGCGGTATTTTTTGACCTAAACCAAAAAAAGAAATACACCATTAATGTAATTAAATATAGTAAATAATTTATCGCATATGCAATGACAACCCCTTTGTCTCCAAATCGAAGAGAAAAAGCAACAGTCAAAAAATAGAATCCAAAGGAAAAAACGATTTCAGTAAAAATAAATGTTATTACTAATGCTCTGGCCCATAAAAGAAAGCCAAGAATCCAACTTATAATTTTTAATGTATCCCCTACTACCTGCCATGCCACAAGGTCTTCTACAGGAGAAAACCCTTTTGAAAATAGCAAAACAATCAGCCATTCCTTAAGAGCAAAAACGCAGCCTCCTCCTATTGTTGCTATGGGAACAACAAAGAAAAGGGCTTTCAAAACCTCTTGCTGGAGTTCACTAGAAGCTTTAATCTCGGAATAACGAGGTAAAAAATACAAACTCAGCGTAGTTGTAACCAACATCAGATAGGCGCCACTCATTCTGGTAAGTGCCTCCCAATATCCGGCAAACTCTGATCCATAATTTTTTATTAGAAACCATCTTACCAGCATCGCCGATAAAGGTACGCAGGACGCAGAAACTGCAACCATCAATGAATACTTAGAAAGTTTCAATAAGGAAGGTGGGTCAATCACCCCAAATAAATGATTAAATTTAAACCAGCTCGTTCTATAACAAATATAAGCAGTTACTATAAACGCCACTGATTGGTAAATAGATAATGAAACCAGTGCACCATATAGACCAAACTTCACCGATAGAATAACTGTAATTAAAAAACTTAAGACACTCCCAAAAATATTCGCTAGGACATATAGTTGAATCTCCTTTTTCCCATTAAGAATAGCTAGCATTAGTGCGTTCAATACAAAAAAAATCAATCCCCCAGAAAGCCAATAAAAAATCTGATAATATGTCTCATTGTGCAGGAGATTTTTTGCCAAAAATTTTGCAAAAAAAGATATACCCAGCGCGACAAAACAAGAACCGACAAAAGAGATGGTTCCTGCAGTAGTCCATATTTTTTTTTGTTTATCTTCATCATCATAAAATTCAGCAGTATATTTAGTAACACCTATATTCATTGAGCCACCCGCAAAGGTAGTTATCATCTGTACTAAATTTTGAAATTGCCCTAGCGCAGCATAACCTGCCGGACCGATATACAAGGCTAGAATCTTATTGATGCCTAACAAAGTAAGCATCTTTATAATAACTGCGATGGAGTTAAGCAGACTTGTCCTGAGCAAGGTCATTATTTTCTATCACCGAAGAACTCGTTACATATGTGTGAAATAGTAAGCGCTTCCTCACTAGAAATAGTTGGTCCTATTGGCAAGCTAATTACAGTTTGATGAATAAATTCCGTGACTGGAAAAGAAAGATCTTTCCACTCACCATAAGCCTTCTGCTGGTGAGGCGGAATCGGGTAATGAATCAACGATTGGACTCCATGCTCCAAGAGATGAGCTCGAAGGGCTTCCCGACGTTCACACCGGATAACAAAAAGATGCCAAACATGCGATTTCAACTTTTCCATTTTGATTTTTTGGAAAAATGGCATGATAATTTCTGGATTGCTAATGTTGTCCAGATATATTTGAGCAATCTCGCGGCGATGATTTGTCTGCTCATCCAGATATTTTAATTTAACATGTAACATTGCTGCCTGAATCTCATCCAAGCGACTATTCAAACCTCTATAAAGGTTATGATAACGCTCATGAGAACCATAATTGCGAAGCGCTTGGAGCGTCTTCGCCAACTCTCCATCACTCGTAACAATTGCTCCCGCATCACCTAGGGCACCGAGATTTTTTCCTGGATAAAAACTGAAACCCGCAGCATCGCCCCAACTGCCCGCTTTTCGCCCATCAAGGCTTGCCCCATGAGCCTGCGCGGCGTCCTCAAGAATAAGTAGGCCATGAACTCTTGCGATATCACATAACTCTGGCATACAGGCTAGCTGGCCATAAAGATGCACTACAAGTATTGCCTTTGTTTTATCGGTTAACGCTGCTCTCGTACTCACAGGACACAAATTAAAAGTATCCCTATCTGGTTCAACCAATACAGGTTTCAGATTATTTTCGGTAATAGCTAGAATACTAGCGATGTATGTATTGGCAGGAACAATGACTTCATCACCATCTTGGAGTTTCCCTAGTTCTTTCCATGCGCGCAACGTTAGAATCAACGCATCAAGCCCATTAGCTACACCAATGCAATGCTCAACTCCACAATACTCGGCAAAACCTGCCTCAAACTTTGACAGTTCACCACCACCAATATACCAACCGGAGTCGATCACTCGAGTGCAAGCTTCAATAAGTTCATCTCGAATCAACGAATTTATTTTTTTTAGATCTAGAAACGGAATCATTATATGATCACTCAAACTATTAATATTCAAAGCTCAGAGAAACAACCTTCAATCCTATAAATCTATAGAAATCCCTAACCAATATATTTTACCCAATTAAAATATATCAGCTGACAATAACTTTTCTCACTTCTTTAACAAACTCAGAATAATTTCTAATATAATCCATTTCATTATAGTGTTCGCTAGCAAGAACCAACAATACACAATCCTCACTAAAGTTATGCATTTCCCTCCAGATCAAATCACCGATAATTAGACCTTTCGTAGGAGAGTCCAAATTTGCCTTTTCACGAGAAACACCATTATCCAAAACAATCTCACATCTGCCAGTTACGCAGACGGCAACTTGCTTGAGTTTCCGATGTGCATGAAAACCGCGAGACACACCCAGCTGTGTACCGAATATATAATAAACCCTCTTGATATCAAAGGGGACTGTGCGTCCTCCCTCAAGGGCAACCAACGACCCACGATCATCCCCTAACGGAGGAAACTCAGCCCACTCTAGAAGACTCATTACATGCCCCTACCCAAAACATTTATGTACCAGGGCATTGCCTTAGCGATACCTTGCTCAATATTAAAAGTCGGGTGATATCCCAGCAGCGACTTTACTTTACTAATATCTGCTTGGGAATGCCTAACATCACCAGCTCGAAAATCCCTATACACAGGGCTTTTCTTATATAGAATGCCATTCTCAGAAAGTTCTTTAACCAATATAGAAAACAGTTGGTTCAAATCCGTTCGACCACTAACAGCAACATTATAAACCTGATTTAGTGCTCCATCGTCCGTCGCAGTGGCGGCCAACAAATTAGCTTGTACTGTATTTTCGATAAAGCAAAAATCCCTGCTAGTTTTCCCATCACCGTTAATAAAAATACTTTCCTCGCTGATCATCGCTGCTGTCCATTTTGGAATAACCGCAGCATAGGCACCTTCAGGGTCCTGGCGCTTTCCAAAGACATTAAAATAGCGAAGCCCAATCGTATTAACTCCATAACAACGAGCAAAAACCTCAGCGTAAAGTTCATTAACATACTTGGTAACGGCATATGGGGAAAGAGGTCTCCCGATAGTATCTTCGATTTTAGGTAATCCTGGATGGTCACCGTAGGTCGAGCTGCTGGCGGCATAGATAAAACTTTTTACTTTTGCATCTTTAGCAGCTATCAGCAAATTCAAAAAACCATCAATATTGGTAGCGTTAGTGCTCACAGGATCATTAAGCGATCGAGGAACAGACCCTAGTGCTGCTTGATGCAAGACATAATCAATATCTACGCATGCCTTGTGACAATCAGATTGCTCGCGAATATCGCCTTTAAAGAAACGTAATCTTGCCCATTGCTCAGGGCTAACAAGACTCTGAACCTCGTCCAGATTACTCTGATATCCTGTTGAAAAGTTATCTAGACCAACTACATATTGATCCGCTAGTAATAATGTTTCTAGTAGATTAGAACCGATAAACCCTGCCACTCCGGTCACTAACCATGTTTTGGGATTTAATGATAAACTTTCAAGCAATTCCTTATAACGAGTCATACAATACCTTAACTTGTCAAATCAATTATCAATTTAACGTCTCACAAACGAAGATCAGACTCATCAGCGCTCAACAGATACTTTAAATCATACAAAACATGGATAGTCTTCCCAAATTGGCGAATCTTGGCAGCTCCGAGCTCTCTAAATTCATCATGGGCAACAGCCAAAATGATACCGTCGTAAGTATTACTATCTGGATTAGTTATAGGAGTAATCCCATACTCACCCTCAGACTCAGATTTACTTACCCATGGGTCGTAAATATCAACGGAAATATTATATTCGGCCAACTCTCTAACGATATCAATCACTCGTGTATTTCTTAGGTCTGGACAGTTTTCCTTAAAAGCAAACCCCATTAATAGAACCCGAGCACCCTCGACGTGAATGCGTCTTTTCAACATTGCCTTGACAAATTGAGATACAACATACCCCCCCATACTATCGTTCAAACGGCGTCCCGCTAGGATTATTTCAGGATGATAACCAATAGACTGAGCCTTATGAGTTAGATAATAAGGATCCACGCCAATACAATGTCCACCTACCAAACCGGGCCGAAAAGGAAGAAAGTTCCACTTGGTACCTGCGGCATTAAGTACAGCTTCAGTATCGATACCCATCTTATTAAAAATGATAGCCAACTCATTGATCAATGCAATGTTCAAATCACGCTGTGTATTTTCAATGACCTTCGCCGCCTCAGCAACCTTGATACTAGAAGCCTTGTGTGTACCTGCAACAACAATCTGGTTATATAAAGCGTCAACGATATTTGCGATGTCTGGTGTCGAACCAGAAGTTACTTTTTTAATTGTTGTGACACGATGCAGCTTATCACCTGGATTTATCCGTTCAGGACTATACCCAGCAAAGAAATCAGTATTGAATTTTAACCCTGAAATCTTCTCCAGTATAGGCACACAAATTTCCTCGGTGGCTCCAGGGTAAACCGTAGACTCATAAATAACTATATCTCCTTCTTTAAGCAGTCGGCCAATGGACTCCGAGGCCTTGATCAAGGGAGTCAAGTCAGGTTGTTTATAATCGTCGATAGGCGTTGGTACGGTAACAACAAAAGTATTGCATGTTGCGATGTTTTTTAGATCGGCGGTATAAGATAGATAAATAGCCTGTTTCAGCTCATCACTACTCACCTCAAGCGTCGAATCATATCCGGTGTTGAGGGCATCAATACGTGACTGGTTGATATCAAATCCGATCACAGAGCGCTGCTTACCGAACTCGACGGCCAGCGGCAGCCCCACATATCCAAGTCCTATAATGGCGAGTTTGATAGCTTCCAAGTTTTGCATAATCAGCGCCCAATCAATCATTTTGAGAAAGTTAAAAATTAAAATTATCTTATTACACTAAATTTTTATCGCCACCACAAGAACAACATAGTGAAATGGTGCACTTACTGCTTCGCCTGATTATCCGCTGCCGCACTGGGTAGAGCTCAAGTGACCTCAAACGGAAACGCATAAATACTGCTGCTTCTCGATAAGGAGCCCCCTTCTTTCGAGGAGGAGAAGCTGCTCTCGTCCCCCTCCCCCACAAATCCTGCGAAGCACAAACTGTCAGATTTAGTCGTTTCTGGATGCCTCGAACACCAAATTTTTCCATTTCCATATGTAAATTTAATAGCAATTCCCATTCCCAAAAATGACATTTCAAAACCCAACTCTTTGATAGCTTGAAATCTGAGTGAAAAATTTAAGATAAAAATATCTAAGCTTTTGATTATACGACTTATCGTCAGAAGATTGTTAAGGAGCCGCTACTGGAGGCTTAGTGGAGGTCTCTCATTCGCTCAAAGAAGAGATCACTATCAGGGCGAGGGAAGGAAGAGTACTAGCGTCAGCATCTCAGGAAATAGACGCCATCAAGGCCCAATAGCTGGAGAAGCAGTCGAGCCTTCAAAAAGCTCCCTTGTATCCCTCAGCAAAATCTAAAGGCGAGGGGCTCCTTCGACAAACCTTCCCTTGGACTAGTCCAAGAGCAGCTTGAATACCAGTTACTAATCGCGACTGAGTCAATAAGCTATCAGAAAGACAGTCGCACCACCTAAATTTCTTCCTCCTCATTCACCCGATCCCTTAACTCCTTCCCCGGCTTGAAATGCGGCACAAACTTGCCATCCAGGCTCACTGATTGCCCGGTCTTGGGATTGCGCCCAACCCGCGGCGCTCGATAATGTAACGAAAAGCTACCGAACCCACGAATTTCGATCCGGTCCCCAGTCGCCAGGCACTGGGACATTTGCTCAAGCATGGTCTTGATGGCCAGCTCGACATCCTTGGATGAAAGCAGCCCCTGATGGGTGACAATTCGTTCGATCAACTCCGACTTCGTCATATTTTTCCCTTCTTTTTCAAGCAGCTAGGAAAAGCGCTTCGAAGGTTTTAGCATGACGGGAGGATTTTGAACAGCCCATAGATTGACTTATCTGCATATCAGATACGTCCAGACCCAGAGGCGCACATCGACTAGTTGCAGGTCACCAGCATCGTTCGGGTGACATAGCCTGCCGGATTCCAGCCAAAGAGATAGTCACCTTCTTCATCCTTGGCATCACTGGACTTGGCGACGACCCTGTAGCCCTGAACCTTGCATTCGCGAGCTGCACGCTTATAGCACTTGTCCCAGCCAGAACCCAATCCCGAGCAGTCGATTTCGATGCCGCTCACACCATGCCTGGCGTGGGTCCTGGCGTGGGTGGTACATCCGGCAAGCAGCACCAGGGCGATTACTGCTATGAACTTGCTCATTCACATCCTTATCAAAGCGATACCTTAAGAAAAAGCTGCAACAACTGACAATGGCTGATCCGGAATATAGATCTTTACGCATTATCAATGTGACCGCAGCAAGTCCGATTTGGTTTCACCTTTGAAACACCCAAATTCCGGCCATAAAAAAGGACGACCGAAGTCGCCCTTTTCAACAGTTAGACAGAACTCAGTTCTGTTTGGCCATTGCTTGACGCAGCAGGGCAGCCATGGTGGTGTCGGCTGCTTCACCTTCCGGAGCTGCTTTCAGGCTCTGGATGGCTTCTTTCTCGTCTTCAACGTCTTTCGACTTGATCGACAGTTGGATCACGCGGCTCTTGCGGTCAACGCTGATGATCTTGGCTTCTACTTCTTCGCCTTCTTTCAGGACGTTACGCGCGTCTTCAACGCGGTCACGGCTGATTTCGGAGGCTTTCAGCGTCGCTTCGATATCGTCGGCCAGAACGATGATGGCGCCTTTGGCGTCAACTTCCTTCACAGTGCCTTTAACGATGGCGCCTTTGTCGTTAACCGAGACGTACTCGGAGAACGGATCGCTTTCCAGTTGCTTGATGCCCAGGGAGATGCGCTCGCGCTCCGGGTCAACCGACAGGATAACGGTGTCCAGTTCGTCGCCCTTCTTGAAACGGCGCACGGCTTCTTCGCCCACTTCGTTCCAGGAGATATCGGACAGGTGAACCAGACCGTCGATGCCGCCGTCCAGGCCAATGAAGATACCGAAATCGGTGATCGACTTGATAGTACCGGAGATCTTGTCGCCCTTGTTGAACTGGCCAGAGAAGTCTTCCCATGGGTTCGACTTGCACTGCTTGATGCCCAGGGAGATACGACGACGCTCTTCGTCGATGTCCAGAACCATGACTTCCACTTCGTCGCCGACTTGTACGACTTTCGAAGGATGGATGTTCTTGTTGGTCCAGTCCATTTCCGAAACGTGTACCAGACCTTCAACGCCCTCTTCCAGCTCAGCGAAGCAGCCGTAGTCGGTCAGGTTGGTGACGCGCGCGGTCACACGAGTGCTTTCTGGGTAACGGGCTTTGATAGCAACCCATGGATCTTCGCCCAGTTGCTTCAGGCCCAGGGAAACACGATTGCGCTCGCGATCGTACTTCAGAACCTTGACATCGATCTCGTCGCCAACATTGACGATTTCCGATGGATGCTTGATGCGCTTCCAGGCCATGTCGGTGATGTGCAGCAGCCCATCGACGCCACCCAGATCGACGAATGCGCCGTAGTCGGTGAGGTTCTTGACGATACCCTTGACTTGCTGGCCTTCCTGCAGGGATTCCAACAGAGCTTCGCGCTCGGCGGAGTTCTCTGCTTCCAGGACGCTACGACGGGAAACAACAACGTTGTTGCGCTTCTGGTCGAGCTTGATAACTTTGAACTCGAGCTCTTTGCCTTCCAGGTGCGTGGTGTCGCGCACCGGACGGACGTCAACCAGAGAACCTGGCAAGAACGCACGGATGCCGTTAACGTCGACAGTGAAGCCGCCTTTAACCTTACCGTTGATAACGCCCTTGACCACTTCTTCGGCTGCGAAGGCTGCTTCCAGAACGATCCAGCATTCAGCGCGCTTGGCTTTTTCACGGGACAGCTTGGTTTCACCGAAGCCGTCTTCAACCGAATCCAGCGCCACGTGAACTTCATCACCGACGTTGATGTTCAGCTCGCCAGCATCGTTGTAGAACTGTTCCAGCGGGATCAGAGCTTCAGACTTCAGACCGGCGTGGACAGTGACCCAACGAGCTTGGTAATCGATATCAACGATAACACCGGTGATGATCGAACCAGCCTGAAGATTGAGGGTCTTCAAGCTCTCTTCAAAGAGTTCCGCAAAGCTTTCGCTCATTTTAATTCCTGTTGATAAGGGCGAAGAATACGCCCATCTGCCACACCCCAGACGGTGAGGGTTACGTTCATATGAAAGAAGCCGTGCAGGACTATGACTGGTCCCCTGCGCGCCTCTTGGTCACCCGGCAATATCGCGAATGGCGATTTCGCTCATGATGCGTTCCAGCACCTGCTCGATGGACAACTCCGTGGAATCCAGCTGTATGGCGTCAACCGCTGGCTTGAGCGGGGCTACCGCTCGCTGGGTGTCGCGCTCATCACGCACACGTATCTCATCTAGCAGACTCGACAGACTAACATCATCACCCTTGGCCTTCAACTGTAAGTACCGGCGGCGCGCTCGTTCCTCGACGCTGGCGGTGAGGAAGACCTTCAGCGGCGCATCAGGAAATACCACCGTCCCCATATCGCGACCATCGGCCACCAACCCCGGCGGCTCCTGGAACGCGCGCTGGCGTTGCAGCAGGGCGTCGCGCACCGCCGGCAGGGCCGCAACTTGGGAGGCGCCCGCACCGATCGATTCGTTGCGGATGTCCTGAGTGACATCGTCGCCTTCAAGAATGATGCGCTGCGGCTGGCCGTCGGTCGCACCGATGAACTGCACATCGAGGTGAGCAGCTAGCAGCTTGAGGGACTCTTCGTTGGTCAGGTCGACGCCGTGATTGCGAGCGGCGAAGGCCAGCAACCGATAGAGCGCACCGGAATCCAGCAGGCACCAACCCAGACGCTGGGCCAACAAACCGGCGATAGTCCCCTTGCCCGATCCGCTGGGTCCGTCGATGGCGATGACTGGAGCTTGAATATTCACGACTGAACCTCTTTGTGATCATCGTTGGCGTTCATTGTGTCCTTACGGGCCCTTCGGGCCAAGATTCTGCCGAAATGTTCGCGAGCGGCCTGGGCCCGCTCGAACACAGCCAGCAGTTGCTGTCCATCACTCGCATCAACGGCGTCGCGCAAAACATCCAGGTCGCCACGAAAGGTATCCAGTGCACGCAACACCGCCTCGCGGTTGGCCAGAAAGATGTCATGCCACATGACCGGATCGCTGCCGGCAATTCGCGTGAAATCACGGAATCCGCCCGCGGCATAGCGAAAAATCTCCAGGTTCTCATTGCGCTTGGCCAGGGAGTCCACCAGGCCGAAAGCCAACAGGTGCGGCAAATGACTGGTCGCCGCCAGTACTTCGTCGTGGCGCTCGACCGGCATATGTTCGACATCCGCGCCCAGGGCACGCCACAGCCGGTCGACCAGGGCCACCGCCGCCGGATCGGTTTCCTCCAGCGGGGTCAGGATCACCTTATGCCGGCGAAATAGCCTGCCGTTGGAGGCTTGCACCCCACTCTGTTCAGACCCGGCAATTGGATGCCCGGGCACAAACCGTGGCGGCATGGCGCCGAACGCTGAGCAGGCGGCACGCACTACGTTACCTTTGGCGCTGCCGACATCCGTCAGGATCGCCTGACCCAGGTCCATGCCCGCTAACAGGCCGAGCAGCTTCTCCATGGCCAGGATCGGCACCGCGAGCTGAATCACATCGGCGCCCCGGCAGGCGCTCAGCAGATCTTCCTCGCAGCGATCGACCACCCCCAACTCCACTGCCAGCTGGCGTGATTGCGGATCGAGATCGACACCGACCACTTCTCGACAAAGGCCGCTTTCCCGCAGCCCTTTGGCGAAGGAACCGCCAATCAGCCCCAGGCCGACCACCACCAGGCGACCGATCATAGGTGTCACCGATTGCATCGGCATGACATCAACCACGAGCCAGAACCTTGGCCAAAGCCTCAAGCAAGCGGCTGTTTTCACTGGCCAGGCCAATACTGATCCGCAGGTGCTGCGGCAGACCATAGCCGGCAATCGGACGCACGATCACGCCCTCGCGCAACAATCCTTGATACACCGGCCCCGCATCGCGACCGACATCGACGGCAATGAAGTTGGCCCGGGAGGCAATCCAGCTCAAACCCATCTGCCGGAAGCCGTCCTCCAGTTGCAGCATGCCTGCCTCGTTCAGCTCGCGACTGCGCGCCACGTACTCGGCGTCATCCAGCGCGGCACGGGCCGCCACCAGGGCGAGGCTGTTCACATTGAAGGGTTGGCGCACGCGATTGAGGATATCCGCCACCGCTGGCGACGACAGCCCGTAGCCGACCCGCAGCGCCGCCAGACCGTAGGCCTTGGAGAAGGTGCGGGAAACCAGCAGGTTCGGATAAGTCGACAGGTAGTTCAGGCCATTTGGCAGGCCTTCGCCCTGGGCATATTCGATATACGCCTCGTCCAGCACCACCAGCACATTGCCGGGCACCGCCGCGAGGAAAGCTTCCAACGCCTGCGGGCCGAACCAGGTACCGGTTGGATTGTTCGGGTTGGCGATAAACACCACACGGGTGTTCTCGTCTATCGCCGCCAGCATCGCCAGCGGGTCATGACCAAAATCCCTGGCGGGCGCCACGCGGGCATCGGCCCCCACGGCCTGGGTCACGATCGGATAGATCGCGAAGGCATGCTCGCTGAAGACCGCATTCAGGCCCGGTGCCAGGTAGGCACGGGCAACCAGTTCGAGAATATCGTTGGAACCGTTGCCCAGGGTCACCTGGTTGGCCTGTACGCCGCACAACTCGGACAAGCGCTGCTTCAGTTCGAAGCCGTTGCCGTCCGGGTAGCGGGTCAGTTCGGCCAACTCGTCGCGAATCGCCGCCAAGGCCCGGGGACTGGCGCCCAGCGGATTTTCATTGCTGGCCAGCTTGATGATGCGTGCCGGATCGATATCCAGCTCGCGCGCCAATTCGTCCACGGGCTTACCCGGAACGTAAGGCGAAAGTTGTTGCACGCCCGGCTGCGCCAGTGCGAGGAAGTCGCCACTCATGTTCAACGCCTTTATAGAACTGCTTTCGGGTAGGAACCCAGCACCTTGAGGGCCACCGCTTCCTGACTAATCTTCTCCAGCACACCCTTGACCAGCGGATCACGGTGGTGGCCGACGAAGTCGATAAAGAACACGTAGGTCCATTTACCGCTGCGCGACGGTCGGGTTTCGATTCGCGTCAGGTCAATTCCGTTGTCGTGGAACGGCACCAGCAGCTCATGGAGCGCCCCCGGTTTGTTGCTCATAGAAACAATGATCGAGGTTTTGTCGTCGCCGGTCGGCGGCACTTCCTGGCTACCAATCATCAGGAATCGCGTAGCGTTGTCCGGGCGGTCCTCGATTTTCTCGGCCAGACGGGTCAATCCATACAGGCTGGCCGCCATATCGCCGGCAATCGCCGCCGAATTCCATTCACCCTTGATCCGCTTGGCCGCCTCGGCGTTGCTCGGCACCGCCACGCGCTCGACATTCGGGTAGTGGGCGTCCAACCACTTGCGGCACTGGGCCAGTGACTGGGCATGGGAGTAGATGCGGCTGATGCTGTCGGTCTTGGTGTTTTCAGCCACCAGCAGATGATGGTGGATACGCAGCTCGACCTCGCCACAGATCACCATGTCGTGCTCGAGAAAACTGTCGAGGGTATGGTTGACCGCACCCTCGGTGGAGTTTTCCACCGGTACCACACCGAAGTTCACCGCACCGGCGGCGACTTCACGGAACACTTCATCGATGGCCGCCATCGGTTTGCTGATCACCGCATGACCGAAGTGCTTCATCGCCGCCGCCTGGGTAAAGGTCCCCTCTGGCCCCAGATAAGCCACTTTCAGCGGCTGTTCCAGCGCGAGGCAGGAGGACATGATCTCGCGGAACAGCCGCGCCATTTCCTCGTTGCCCAACGGTCCTTGGTTGCGCTCCATGACCCGCTTGAGCACCTGGGCCTCACGCTCTGGACGATAGAACACCGGCACTTCGCCTTCGGCCAGCGAAGCCATCTTTACCCGCGCGACTTCCTGGGCGCAGCGGGCGCGCTCGCTGATCAGTTCCAGGACCTTCTCGTCGAGGCTGTCGATGCGCAGGCGCAGTGCCTTGAGTTCTTGTTCAGACATTAGCCGTGTTCCTTCTCGAACTCCGCCATGTACGCCACCAAAGCGTTGACCGCACTGATGTCGACGGCGTTATAGAGGGAGGCACGCATACCGCCCACCGCACGGTGCCCCTTGAGGTTCAACAGCCGGCGATCCTCGGCACCGGCCAGGAACGCTTTGTCCAGGCGATCGTCAGCCAGACGGAACGACACGTTCATCCACGAACGGTCGGCCTTGTTGATCGGGTTGCTGTACAGGCCGCTGGCATCGATGAAGTCATACAAGGTGCGCTGCTTGACTTCATTGAGCTTGCCAATGGCGGCCACGCCACCCTGCTCCTTCAGCCATTCGAATACCAGCCCGGAGAGATACCAGGCCAGGGCTGGCGGGGTGTTGTACATGGAACCGTTGTCGGCTGCGACCTTGTAGTTAAGCATGGTCGGACAGATCGAACGCGCGCGCCCCAAGAGGTCCTCGCGAATGATGTTCACCACCAGTCCGCTCGGGCCGATGTTCTTCTGCGCGCCCGCGTAGATCATGCCGAAACGCGAGATATCCATAGGACGCGAGAGAATGTCCGAGGACATGTCGGCGACCAGCGGTACGTCGCCGGTTTGCGGAATCCAGCTGAATTCCAGGCCACCGATGGTTTCGTTCGATGCATAGTGGACGTAGGCGGCATCCTTGGACAGGTTCCATTCGTTCTGTCCCGGTATGGCGAAATAGTCATAGGGCTTGGCCGTAGCCGCCACATTGACAACGCCATAACGCGAGGCTTCTTCGATAGCTTTCTGCGACCAGATACCGGTATCGATATAATCGGCCTTGCCGTTTTCAGGCAGCAGGTTCAACGCCACCTGAGAAAACTGCTGGCTGGCGCCGCCTTGCAGGAACAGCACCTTGTAGTTCGAGGGGATATCCAGCAGGTCACGCAGGTCTTGCTCGGCCTTGGTGGCGATGGAGATGAATTCATCGCTGCGATGGCTCATTTCCATGACCGATAGTCCTTTGCCATGCCAGTCCAGCAATTCCGACTGGGCACGCAATAGGACAGCTTCAGGCAGCGCAGCAGGACCCGCGCAGAAGTTATAGGCTCGTTTGCTCACATCCACTCTCGCTTTGCTTGGAGATATACACGCCGCCCGACCTGTCCGGCGCCCCGCGGGAAAGAGTCGCCGACCCACAGGGTCGATGAATCTCGATACTTCTGACACGACAAAGCGGTCCGACAACGACCGCTCCGCGTTCGATCACAACCGTCACATCCAGATCGGTTGCCCTACAGTAGCTACAACGTCAGGCGCGAGCGCTTGATTAATCCTGCGGTTCAACTTCATCTACCGCCGCGTCCAGCGACGAGTCGTCGGCCATGCCATCGATCAACACTTCGCCCTCGAACTCGACGCCTTCTTCATTTTCCGGCTCCTCGCCTTCGACTTCCGACGGTTCCTGTACCCGCTCAAGCCCGACCAGTGTCTCGTCGTTGGCCAGCTTGATCAAGGTCACGCCCTGGGTGTTACGCCCCAGGCTGGAGACTTCATCGACACGGGTACGCACCAGGGTGCCCTGGTCGGAAATCAGCATGATCTCCTCACCTTCCTGCACCTGGATCGCCCCAATCAGTTGGCCGTTGCGATCCTTGGTGACCATGGCGATCACACCTTGGCCGCCACGTCCGCGTCGTGGGAACTTGCTCAACGGCGTGCGCTTACCAAAACCGCGTTCGGAAGCCGTCAGGATCTGCGCCCCCGATTCCGGGATCAGCATGGAAATCAACTGCTGCCCCTTACCGATGCGCATGCCACGAATACCGCGTGCACCACGACCCATCTCGCGAACCACGCTCTCAGCGAAACGAATCACCTTACCGGCATTGGAGAACAGCATGACTTCCTTGGCACCGTCAGTGATCGCGGCAGCAATCAGGGTGTCGCCTTCCTTCAGTTTCAAGGCGATCAAGCCACTGGAGCGTGGACGACTGAACTGTGCCAAGGGGGTTTTCTTGACCGTACCGAAGGCCGTGGCCATGAAGATGTAGGCACCGGTCGGCTCGGCCACCAACTCCGCCGTGTCGCCATCCACCTCTTCGGCTACCTCTCCCGCCTCATCGGCTTCGATCACCTCACCCTCGATCACCGCATCGTCGGCATCGTCCAGCTCGTCATCGGCACCGGCGCTCTGCTGCAGGGCTTCCAGGTCGATCTGCAGCATGGTGGTGATGTACTCACCTTCGTCAAGCGGCAGCAGATTGACCAGCGGTCGGCCACGAGCGGCGCGAGAAGCCTCGGGAATCTCATAGGTCTTGAGCCAATACACCTTGCCTTTGCTGGAGAACAGCAGGAGCGTGGCATGGCTGTTGGCAACCAGCAGGTGGGCGATGTAATCCTCATCCTTGACGCCGGTCGCCGACTTGCCTTTGCCACCGCGACGCTGGGCTTGATAGGCCGACAACGGCTGGGTCTTGGCGTAGCCGCTGTGGGAAATGGTCACCACACGCTCTTCTTCGGGAATCATATCGCCCAGGGTCAGGTCGAGGCGCGCATCGAGGATTTCGGTGCGACGCGCATCGCCGTACTCGGCGCGAATGACCTCCAGTTCTTCGCGGATCACTTCCATCAGGCGCGTGGCACTGTTGAGGATGCGGATCAGTTCGCCGATCTGGTTGAGGATTTCCTGGTACTCGGCCAGCAACTTCTCGTGCTCCAGGCCGGTCAGGCGGTGCAAGCGCAGTTCCAGAATGGCTTGCGCCTGCTCCGGCGACAAGAAGTACTTGCCGTCACGCAGACCGTATTGCGGATCGAGGTTTTCCGGACGGCACGAATCTGCTCCCGCACGCTCGACCATGGTCATCACCGCACTGGACTCCCAAGGCGTGCTGATCAGCGCTTCCTTGGCTTCCGATGGGGTTGGCGAAGCCTTGATCAGGGCAATGACCGGATCGATGTTCGACAGCGCAACTGCTTGGCCTTCGAGAATATGCCCACGCTCGCGGGCCTTGCGCAGTTCGAACACGGTGCGTCGGGTCACCACTTCGCGACGGTGACGGACGAACGCTTCCAGCAGATCCTTGAGATTGAGGATCCGCGGGCGACCGTCGATCAGCGCAACGATGTTGATACCGAACACGCTCTGCAACTGGGTCTGGGCGTAGAGATTGTTGAGGATGACCTCAGGCACCTCGCCACGACGCAACTCGATCACTACGCGCATACCGTCCTTGTCGGACTCATCGCGCAGCTCGGTGATGCCTTCGAGTTTTTTCTCTTTGACCAGTTCGGCGATCTTCTCGATCAGACGAGCCTTGTTCAGTTGGTAGGGCAGTTCGGTGATGACGATCTGCTGGCGACCGCCGACCTTGTCGATATCCTCGACGGTCGAGCGGGCACGCATGTAGATACGTCCGCGACCGGTGCGATAGGCCTCGATGATCCCGGCACGACCGTTGATGATCGCGGCGGTCGGGAAGTCCGGCCCCGGAATGTACTGCATCAGTTCATCGACGGTCAGTTCGGGGTTGTCGATCAGCGCCAGACAACCGTCGATCACTTCGCCGAGGTTGTGCGGTGGAATGTTGGTCGCCATACCCACCGCGATGCCGCTGGAACCGTTGACCAACAGGTTGGGGATACGGGTTGGCATGACCGCCGGGATTTGCTCGGTGCCGTCATAGTTGGGCACCCAGTCCACGGTTTCCTTGTGCAGGTCGGCCAGCAGCTCGTGCGCCAGCTTGGTCATGCGCACTTCGGTGTAACGCATGGCCGCGGCATTGTCGCCGTCGACCGAACCAAAGTTGCCCTGACCGTCGACCAGTAGATAACGCAGGGAGAATGGCTGCGCCATCCGAACAATGGTGTCGTACACCGCAGTATCGCCGTGAGGGTGATACTTACCGATCACGTCACCGACCACACGGGCAGATTTCTTGTAAGGCTTGTTCCAGTCGTTACCCAGCTCACTCATCGCAAACAGGACACGCCGGTGCACGGGCTTCAAGCCATCGCGCGCATCGGGCAATGCCCGCCCGACAATCACGCTCATCGCGTAGTCGAGGTAGGACTGTTTCAGCTCGTCTTCGATATTGACCGGGAGGATTTCTTTGGCCAGTTCGCCCATGAGAAGCCTGATTCCTTTTTCTGGTGAAACTTCGTCACATCACATAGGGGACGAACGAAGCTTGCCGTCGCCGACCTGATGCCTGGCAACGACTTACGACAAATCAACGAGTTATGCCATGGATCTGCGCAGTAAGGGCAGTCGGTTCGGACAGCCCTGGAAACCGCCGAATGTTATCACAATCGCCGCCACGCACCTATCCCCGGATACATAAGGAAGTAGACAGGCGACCAATGAAACCCTTCGAGAGCGCATTGAAAGGGGCTTAAAAGCAAAATGCCCGCATTTACCCCCCCCCTAAAAAACACTTAGCCTAGAAAAAGCTTAGTGCAGGCGTTTTCGACACATCAATTGAGCCATCTTCGCGGCATCCGGCCTTTGAACGGCCCCCTTTTCGGTCACGATGACATCGATCAGGTCAGCCGGCGTCACATCGAATACCGGATTGAACGCTTCGACCGACGCACCGAGCTGCCGCCCACCGAGACTCAACAATTCGTCGCCATCGCGTTCTTCAAGCGCGATATCGTCGCCGCTGGCCAGGCCCATGTCGATGGTCGAACTCGCCGCCACCACCATGAACCGCACTCCGTGGTGCATGGCGCAAACGGCCAGTTGATAGGTGCCGATCTTGCTCGCCACGTCACCGTTCGCGCTAATCCGGTCGGCGCCGACGATGACCCAGGTCACTCCCTTGGTCTTCAAGATGTGAGCGGCGGTGGAATCCGCGTTCACGGTCACCGGAATGTTTTCATTGGCCAACTCCCAGGCAGTCAGGCGCGAACCTTGCAGCCAGGGCCGGGTTTCGTCGACATAGACTCGCTCGACCATGCCTTCGAGGAACGCACCGCGAATCACGCCCAGCGCAGTGCCGAAACCGCCGGTCGCCAGGGCTCCGGTATTACAGTGAGTGAGGATCGCCTGGGCATGGCCCTGGTGCTTGCGAATCAGATCGACTCCCAATTGCGCCATGGTCAGGTTGGCTTCACGATCACTTTCATGGATAGCAATGGCCTCGGCTTCCAGCGCCGCCAGCGGATCGGCGATGTCGCGGGCACGCGCCAGCCTTTCGCGCATCCGCCCGAGCGCCCAGGAAAGATTGATCGCGGTGGGTCGCGAAGCGACCAGCAGGGCAAAATCCTCTTCCAGCGCCGCCGCCCAACCCCGACCCTCGGCAAACCGCGCGCGCGCCGCCAGCACCAGTGCGTAGGCGGCAGCGATACCGATAAGCGGCGCACCACGCACGACCATCGAGCGAATCGCCTCGGCCACCTCCGCCGCGCTGTCACAGGCCAGCCAGCGTTGCTCGAACGGCAGGATGCGCTGGTCGAGCAGATACAAGGCCCCCTGGCGCCAATCGATGGCCCTGACCTTTTCCGCCGCCAACAACCGATCGCGCATAATTCACTCCGTATTGAAAAACAAAAGCCACCGATTATAGCGAGCCCCCCACCAAGACGCTCGGGTATACTTCGCTGTCCTTTTATGTAAAGCCTGGAAGCCCTCCTCGATGCCGAACATCGCCGCGCCGCTCGACTTGCTGTTGTTGCCCACCTGGTTGGTGCCTGTCGAACCCGCCGGGGTGGTCCTCAAGGAGCACGGCCTGGGTATCCGCGATGGGCGTATCGTCTTTATCGGCCCCCGGTCCGAGGCCTTGAAACTCACCGCTGGCGAAGTTCGCGAGCTGCCGGGGGCGCTGCTCACGCCAGGCTTGGTGAATGCCCATGGTCACGCCGCCATGACGCTGTTTCGCGGCTTGGCCGACGACCTACCGTTGATGACCTGGCTGGAACAACATATATGGCCCGCAGAGGGCAAATGGGTCGACGAAACGTTCGTCCGCGACGGCACCGACCTGGCCATTGCCGAACAGCTCAAGGGCGGTATCAGTTGTTTCTCGGACATGTACTTCTTCCCGAAAGTCGCCAGTGAATGTGTGCATCGCAGCGGGATACGCGCCCAGATCGCCGTGCCGATCCTCGACTTCCCGATCCCTGGCGCGACCAGCAGCGACGAGTCCCTGCGCCAGGCCATCGAACTGTTCGGCGATCTCAAGCATCATCCCCGTATCAAGATAGCCCTCGGCCCCCATGCACCCTATACCGTTGGCGACAATAATCTGGAAAAAATCCGCGTCATTGCCGAAGAACTCGACGTCGCGATCCATATGCATGTGCATGAGACGGCCTTTGAGGTCCAGCAAGCGGTGGACCAGAACGACGAACGGCCACTGGCCCGCCTGGCTCGCCTGGGCTTGCTGGGGCCGCGCTTCCAGGCCGTGCACATGACCCAGATAAGCGATGAAGACCTGGCCTTGTTGGTAGAAAGCAACACCAGCGTGATCCACTGCCCGGAATCGAACCTTAAACTGGCCAGCGGTTTCTGCCCGGTGGAACGCTTGTGGCAGGCCGGCGTCAATGTGGCAATAGGCACCGATGGCGCGGCCAGCAACAACGACCTCGATCTGCTGGGAGAAACCCGTACCGCGGCCCTGCTGGCCAAAGCCGTTGCCGGCTCCGCCAGCGCCCTGGATGCCCATCGCGCCCTGCGCATGGCCACCCTCAACGGCGCGCGCGCGTTGGGCCAGGAGAGTGAAATCGGCACACTGGAAGTGGGCAAGGCCGCGGATATTGTCGCCTTCGACCTTTCGGGCCTGACCCAACAACCGGTCTATGATCCGGTTTCCACCCTGATCTACGCCAGCGGTCGCGATTGCGTGCAACACCTGTGGGTGGGCGGCAAGCAACTGCTCGACGATCGGCGCCTGACCCACCTGGATGAACACCGACTGAGCGCCACGGCCCAGGCCTGGGGTCGGCGTATCGGCGGGCATGTGCACTGATTTGATCATCCTGGGCCAGAAAAGCCCCGGACCACCCTGGTTTTCAAGTTTTTAGAGGATAGTCCCATGAGCAACGTCGACCACGCCGAAATCGCCAAATTCGAAGCCCTCGCCCATCGCTGGTGGGACCGTGAAAGCGAGTTCAAACCGCTCCACGACATCAACCCGCTGCGGGTCAACTGGATCGACGAGCGGGTCAAGCTCGCCGGCAAGAACGTCCTCGATGTCGGTTGCGGCGGCGGCATTCTCAGCGAAGCCATGGCCCAGCGCGGCGCTACGGTCATGGGCATCGACATGGGCGAAGCGCCCCTGGCCGTGGCCCAGTTGCATCAACTGGAATCGGGTGTCAGCGTCGAGTACCGGCAGATCACCGCCGAGGCCTTGGCCGAAGAAATGCCCGAACGGTTCGACGTGGTCACCTGCCTGGAAATGCTTGAGCACGTGCCCGACCCCTCGTCGGTGATTCGTGCCTGCTATCGCATGGTCAAGCCCGGTGGCCAGGTGTTCTTCTCCACCATCAACCGCAATCCGAAGGCCTATCTATTCGCCATCGTCGGCGCCGAATACATCATGGGCCTGCTGCCACGCGGCACTCATGATTTCAAGAAATTCATCCGCCCTTCCGAGCTGGGTGCCTGGAGTCGCGACGCCGGCCTGTCGGTCAAGGACATCATCGGCCTGACCTACAACCCATTGACCAAGCACTACAAGCTGGCCTCCGACGTGGCGGTGAACTACATGATCCAGACCCTGCGTGAGGAATGATCGATGCGTTTGAGAGCGGTTCTCTTCGACATGGACGGTACCCTGCTCGATACCGCCCCGGACTTTATCGCCATCTGCCAGACCATGCTGGCTGATCGCGGGCTGGCGCCGATTGCCGACAAGCTGATCCGTGACGAAATTTCCGGTGGCGCCCGCGCGATGGTCGCGGCGACCTTTATGATGGACCCCGAATCGCCGGGCTTCGAGGAGCTGCGCCAGGAGTTCCTGGGGCGTTACCTGAAGGCCTGTGCCGTCCACAGCAAGTTATTCGACGGCATGGATCAATTGCTCGCCGACATCGAGAAAGCCAATCTGCTCTGGGGCGTGGTCACCAACAAGCCCTTGCGCTTCGCCGAGCCGATCATGCGCCAACTCGGTCTGGCTGAGCGCTCGGCCCTGCTGATCTGCCCGGACCATGTGAAAAATAGCAAACCCGATCCGGAGCCGCTGATCCTGGCCTGCAAGATGCTCAACCTGGAACCTGCCAGCGTCCTGTTCGTCGGCGATGATCTGCGCGATATCGAATCGGGGCGCGCCGCCGGAACCCGGACCGCCGCCGTGCGCTACGGTTATATCCACCCGCACGACAACCCCGATCACTGGGGCGCCGATATCGTGGTGGATCATCCGTTGCAGCTACGCCGCCTTCTGGATAACGCACTGTGCAGTTGCTGAGCCACCCGGCTCATTCACAGTACCGTCTTACATTTGTTGAGGTTTAGCCATGTTTGATTATTCCGCTCGCCCCGAATTGCTCAAGGATCGGCTGATTCTGGTCACCGGTGCCGGTCGCGGCATCGGCGCAGCCGCTGCCAGGACCTATGCCGCCCACGGCGCCACTGTGCTGCTGCTGGGCAAGACCGAAGCCAATCTGACCCAGGTCTATGACCAAATCGAAGCTGCTGGCCATCCACAACCGGTGGTAATTCCGTTCAATCTGGAAACCGCCCTGCCGCACCAATACGACGAGCTGGCGGCGATGATCGAAACCGAGTTCGGCCACCTCGACGGCCTGCTCCACAACGCCTCGATCATCGGTCCACGCACGCCGCTCGAGCAGCTCTCGGGCGAAAATTTCATGCGGGTCATGCAGGTCAACGTCAACGCTATGTTCATGCTGACCAGCACGCTGGTGCCACTGCTCAAGCTGTCCCAGGACGCCTCGGTGATTTTCACCTCCAGCAGTGTCGGCCGCAAAGGCCGTGCCTACTGGGGCGCCTATGGAGTGTCCAAATTCGCCACCGAGGGCCTGATGCAGACCTTGGCCGACGAACTCGAAACCGTCGCGCCGGTACGCGCCAACAGCATCAACCCCGGCGCCACCCGCACCAGCATGCGCGCCCAGGCCTATCCGGGAGAAAATCCAGAGAACAACCCGACGCCGGAAGAAATCATGCCGGTCTACCTGTACCTGATGGGCCCGGACAGCACCGGCATCAATGGCCAGGCCTTTAACGCCCAGTAACCCCCCACCTTAATGCGCCGTGGCGCAATACCGCCACGGCGAGCATCGCTGGCGACCAGCTGCTCAAGGTCGTCGCTGTCTCGATCAAGAGCTGTCTGCGTAATATCGACCGGTGTTTCGCTATGGCGAGGAAGTCGACATTATGCCTTCTACGACGCGCACAAAGCGCCTTGTCTGTCGCCAAGCGTAGAGGTTGCAACCCATTACTTAACCTTCAGCGAGTTCTAGCTGGCGCTCACGGACAAGCGAGGTCTTTTCCAACTGCATGCAACGCTCCAGGAACAGGTACATGTAGTCGTAGCTCTTACAGACAGCCTGGCGCAGTTCGACCTGGAGTGCCTTGCTCGGGTTCATGCCCGCCAGGGTACAGACGATCTCCAACGCCTCCCACGGATGAGCATCGTCATACTGGGCATGCATCTTCAGCCATTTCATCGCCCGCTTGCGATCCTCTTCAGGGAACGCCGCCGCATAGACGCCGGTGGAGCAGACCAGCGCCGACCACTCGCCAGTAGCCCCTTCGATCGCGTAGTTGGTCGCGGCGATGGCTACCACCAGCGAATCCGCGGAGCTGGTATGCCAGCACCAATGGCTCAACGCATGCAGCTCAGGGGCAACCTGTTGCGCCTGCAGCTCTTCAAGCGTGACACCATGGGCGCGGCTCCAGTGCACCCAGTAATCGGCATGGTTCAACTCCACGCGAATATTGCGCATCAGCCAACGGCGCGCCATATCCTCGCCAGGGTGGCGAGCAAAGCGTGTCTTGGTGAGATTCTGGGCCATGTACAGCGCAAACTGTTCTACTACCGGCCAGCCGCCAATCAGGTATTGACGCATGGTTTTCGCGCTCAACCTGTTGTCGCGCATCCGTTGGTAAAGTTCATGTTCGACAACCCGGCGCTTGCTCTCGCTACAATCCCGAATAAGCTGCTGTGCCCATGCGGGGTAGCTGGAGGCCTCCATAAGCGGGCCGGTTCTGCTGAATGTGTCGATCACTGTCGAGCTCCTTTTGAGTGGTGATTGTGCAGACCTGCGAAGGTTTCAACGGAACGTGCCAGGCGCCCTGAACAACAACGGTCGAGGTCGCGCGGGACGACACAACAGCGTGTCGCACGTGAACAACTGCGGGCGTTCGATCACATAGCCCTGAGCATAATCGACACCGATCTCCAGCAATGCCTGCTCGATCTGCGGTGTTTCAACAAACTCTGCAATGGTTCGCTTCCCCATGACATGGCCGATGTGGTTGATCACTTCGACCATGGCGCGGTTAATCGGGTCGTCCAGCATATCCTTTACGAAACTTCCATCGATCTTCAGGAAGTCTACAGGCAAATGTTTAAGATAAGCGAATGAGGACATACCCGCGCAAAAGTCATCCAGGGAGAAGTGACAGCCTAATCCTTTGAGCTCATTGATAAAACGAATGGCGCTCCCGAGATTGGAAATAGCACTGGTTTCGGTGATTTCAAAACAGATCAACTGCGGCGGAATGCCGTGCAGGGCAAATTGCTCATAAAGAAAGCCCAAAAAGTTCTCGTCGCCGATGGTGGTGCCTGACAGATTGATCGCACACATCGCCATGGGCTCCTCACCCGCCAGAGCAATGCATTGGGCGACCACCTTGAATACGTTTCGCACCACCCAGCGGTCCAGTTGGCTCATCAATCCGTAGCGCTCGGCCGCCGGAATAAAGCTGTCGGGCAGGATCATCCGCCCCGCCTCATCATGTAATCTCAGCAGGATTTCTACGTGCCCCCCTGCGTGATCGGTCTGACCCAGCGCGGAAATTTCCTGCGAGTACAGGCAAAAACGATCCTCTTCCAAGGCCATGTGCAGACGCTGGACCCAGGCCATTTCACCGAAGCGCAAGGACAACTCCGAATCGTCCGCGTGATACACCTGAACCCGATTACGACCTTTTTCCTTGGCCATGTAGCACGCCATATCCGCTGCGCGCAGGGAGGACTCGAGCGTCGCGGGAGTCTGATGGATATGCACCAAACCAATACTGACCGTCGTGACAAAGGGTCGCCCTTTCCAGACAAAGTGCAGGTTCTGCACAGTCTGGCGTAATCCTTCCGCGATTTTTTCAGAAGCGTCTGAAGGGCAATTCTCCAGCAAAATTCCGAACTCATCACCGCCCAGACGCGCCAGCGTATCGCCTTCGCGCAAACCGGATTGCAACAATGCACAGATATGCCGGAGCAACTCATCACCGGCGGCATGCCCACAGGTGTCATTGACCAACTTGAACTGATCCAGGTCGAGGAACATCAAGGCGTGACGGGCCGGCTGGCGCCCCAGGTTATGCAGCGCCTGTTCCAGCCGGTATTCGAACTCGCGACGGTTGGCCAAGCCGGTCAAGGCATCATGGGTGGCCTGCCAGGACAGATTGGCAATGTATTGCCGCTCCTGAGTCATGTCATGCAATACCAGCACCGCACCACTGACTTTGCCGGCATTGCGGATCGGCGCGCCCACCAACGTCACCGACACGGTGCTGCCATCCAGTCGCTGGATCAGCTTAGAGTGCTCGCTCCCACCGCCCAATTGCCCGCCGAGAATATGCTCGATCAGCGTAAAGCCTTCCTCCTGGGCATTTTCGTCCAGCAGGGTAAATAGTGCCGACAGAGGCAGCCCATAAGCATGGCCGGCCTTCCAGTGGGTCAACTGCTCCGCCGCAGGGTTCATATAGGCAATGGCGCCCTCGACATCAGTGGTGATGACTCCGTCGCCGATGGACTCCAAGGTGATCTGCGCCCGCTCCTTTTCCAGTTGCAAGGCGTCGGCAAAGGCATGGCGCTGGGCCAGCAGCTTGTGCGTGCGTAGCAGGGCCAGGATGATCAGCCCCAAAGCTGTGGTGAGGTTGGTGATCAACAACAGTCGCAGGATGACTCGTGAGCCTTCGCCGAGGGCATCGCTGAAAGCCTTCGCAGCCGGTGTCACACCATCGTTGATGGCGAATATCTGGCTTTTCCAGTGCTGGATATCGGAGGTAGTGGCCATTTTGCTGGAAATCGCCTGGTGCATCTGCTGGGCAACTTCATCTAACAGCACCAGATAACCATCACCCATCGTCCACTTTTCGATGGCCTGTTCGAGATAACTGAAATGGCGGAAATTGAGGTACAGCCAGATCAGGCTGGAGACGTCATCCGGGTGATTGCCGCCTTTCAGGATACCCCGACGCGCCGCCTTCAGATCCGGTGTCGGCGCATCTAGCGCAATACGCAGCTCATGACCGCCCTGAGGCACGGCAATCGCCTGCTGGTACTTGAGGAAAATGGCCTCGTCGCGGCTGTCGGCATACAGGTTGAGATAATAGATCGCGTCCTTCTGGCCCTTTGACCAAAGGCTTTCGCCAGCCACGTAGCCACGCACGGCTGAAAGCACATAGAGGCTGAGACACCCCAGCAATGCCTGAAACAGCACGACGGCGATAAAGGGCCAGACGATACCCAACAACCGAGGCGTTCCGAGAGTTTGCTTGCGCTTCATGAGTTCCCTTGCATCAGCACAGCCAGATGGACTGCCGAGAGAGATCCATTTCTGATAGCACAGACTAGGCTACTTTTCGGCATCTCGAATGGATCGTTGATCCACTCGAAATCACCAAAGCTGACGCACCGCTCCCACGCGAGAGGAAGAAAATGATTTCTTTCAATCAATTCAACCACTAAGCGCATGAAATTGAAAAAGCTCAAGACCCTCAAATTTTCTGCAAGTGCCCGTAAAGCTTAGCGTACAGACCATCCTCGGCAATCAGTTGCTGATGGTCGCCATCTTCGGCGATTCGTCCGCCATCGAACACCAGTATTCGATCGGCCTGTTTTACCGCCGACAGGCGATGGGCGATGATCAATGTAGTGCGGCCACGGAGAAACTGGCTCAGGGCCTGATGCAGATTGTACTCGGTGGCAGCATCCAGCGCCGAGGTCGCCTCGTCGAGAATGACCACCTTGGGTTCGGCCAATACCATCCGGGCAATTGCCAGGCGCTGCCGCTGACCACCGGACAAGCGCACACCGGAACGCCCGACAATGCTGTCCAGGCCCTGGGGCAAAACGCTGATCGTACTTTCGAGCTGGGCGATTTCCAGAGCTCGCCAGCAGGCTTGATCACTGCGGTCGCGGCCCATGGTGAGATTGGCGCGGACTGTGTCATTGAACAGCGCCGGGTGCTGCAATACCACGGCCACGTTCTCGCGCACAGTCTCCAGGCCGATCTCGGCCTGGGACAAGCCGCCAAAACGAATGCTCCCGGACTGCGGCGTATAGAGGCCGAGCAGCAATTGCACCAGGGTGCTCTTACCGCCCCCGCTGGCACCGACGATTGCGACCTTTTCACCGGGAGCGATGGACAGATCCAGTTGATCGAGAACCGGCTCCTGGCCATACGCAAAACTTAGCCCACGCACCTCTATCCCGACCGTTTCGCGTCCGACAAACGGATCGGCGCTACCGGGGTAGCGCGGCTCGTCGTCACGCGCCAGCAATTCGTTGATCCGCGTCAGCGCCCCTCCAGCCGCATAGTAGGCGTATTGCAGGTTGAGCAGTTGCTCCACCGGACCGATCATGAACCATAGATAGCTGAACACGGCGAGCATCTGGCCAATCGACAAGTCCGAAAACAACACGGTGAGCATGGCCGCGGCGCGAAAGATATCGATGCCGAACTGGAACAGCAGGCCGCTGGCCCGCCCCGATGCATCGCTTTTCCACTGAGAGGCCACGGCATAGTCACGCACTTCTCGAGCCCGCAGCCCGAGGCGCCCGAGGAAAAAGCCCTGGCGATTACCCGCGCGCACTTCCTGGATGGCATCGAGGGTTTCCGTCAGCGCCTGGGTAAACCGCGAGGTACTGTCGTTTTCCAGTTTTTTCAAGTGCTTGACGCGCTTGCCCAACTGCACGGTGAAGTAGATGACCAACGGGTTGAACAGCAGAATCAGCAGCGCCAACTTCCAGTGCATCCACAGCAGGATGCCGGAGGTGCCAACCAGCGTCAGCGTGGCCACCAGGAAGCGGCTCAGGGTCTCTCCGACAAACTTGTCGAGGGTATCCAGGTCGGTGACCAGGTGAGTCGTTACCGTGCCACTGCCGAGGCTTTCATATTCGCCCAGGGAAATCCATTTCAGGCGTTCGATCAGGCGGATACGGATACGATAGACAATATCCTTGGCCAACCCGGCAAACAGTCGGGCCTGGAGGACATTGAACAGCAACGCGCCACAACGTAGGCACAGGGTTATCAGCAGCATCAGACCGATATAACCGACTGCACTCTGCAGGCCAGCAGGTAGCACGTGGTTCATCACCCGCAACGCCGCGTCGCCATGCTTGAGCAGCACCTCATCCACCAGCAACGGGAGCAACAGCGGGATCGGTACACTACACAAGGTCGCCATTACCGCGACGGCGTTGGCAACCCATAGGGATTTTTTATGCTGTAGCGCCAGGCGCCGGATCTGCGCCCAGCTCAGGCGATCTGCAGGTTGTTGCGCAGGTTCGGGATCAGGCACAGGCCGCGCGCTCCAGCCAACGGCCGAGCAGCGGTGACAACTCGCAAAGGGGCTGGTAGCCGTTGGTCAACAGCGCCAGCTGGCCATTGCGCTCGGCCAGCAGCGTCGGGAAACCGGCAATGCCGAGATCCTGGACCCAGCTAAAATCAGCCGCCGTGGCCGCATGCTGCTCGGACTTGTCGAAGGCCTCGGCGAACTCGATACGCGGCACGCCGGCCGCTTCGGCCAGTTCCACCAGCACGCTGGCTTGGGTGACATCCCGTCCTTCCACGTAGAAAGCCCGCTGGATCAATCCGACCAGACGCCAAGCGCGATCCGCCGCCAGGCTGCGCGCGGTGATCACCGCCCGACACGCAGGCTCAGTGTCATAGACAAAACCATCGGGCAAGGCGCCTTCGAACCGAAAAGGCTGCCCGGTGACTTCGGTGACCGTCTGCCAGTGCTCAAGGATATAACGCCGGGTGCTCGGCTCCAGGGGCGCGCCACTACCGGTGCGCAAGCCGCCCATCACCAGGTGCAGCTCAACCCCGGCAGCTCGCGCCTGCTCGACCAGGGCCTCGGCCACCGGGGCAAACCCCCAGCACCAGGAGCACATTGGATCCATCACGTAGAGCAGGCGCGCGGACATGATTCAGACCTCGGAAGGTTGGCGATAGTTGTAACCGATCGGGTGAGGTTGGTTGCGCGCTTTTGCCAGCTCGATCTGCTTCTGCCGATCGATGGCACTGCGGCGGGTCTTCTCGCTCAGTGTGTCCCAGCAACGCGGACAACTGATGCCGGCCACATAATGTTCCGACGCACGGTCTTCGACGCTCACCGGGGTACGACAGGCGTGGCACTGATCATAGTCGCCTTCGCTCAGGTCATGACGAACGGTCACACGGTTATCGAACACAAAGCAGTCGCCGCGCCAGCGACTTTCTTCCTCAGGCACTTCTTCGAGGTACTTCAGGATCCCGCCCTTGAGGTGGTAGACCTCGTCGAAGCCCTGGCCGAGCATATAGCTCGAAGCCTTCTCGCAACGGATGCCGCCGGTGCAGAACATGGCGACTTTCTTGTGTCTGGCCGGATCGAAGTGGGCTCTGATGTAGTCGGGAAACTCGCGAAAACTGGTGGTTTTCGGGTCGATGGCGCCTTCGAAGGTGCCGATCGAAACCTCGTAATCGTTGCGGGTATCGATCAGCAGCACTTGTGGATCGGCAATCAAGGCGTTCCAGTCCCGAGGATCGACATAGGTGCCCACCTGCTTGTTGGGGTCCACGCCTTCGACGCCCAGGGTAACGATTTCCTTCTTCAGCTTGACCTTGGTTCGATAGAACGGCTGATCGTCGCAATAGGATTCTTTGTGGTCGATATCCACCATGCGCGGATCGTTCTTCAGCCAGGCCATTAGCCCGTCGATGCCTTCGCGGCTACCGGACACGGTGCCGTTGATGCCTTCCTCGGCGATCAGCAAAGTGCCCTTGATGCCGTTATCGACCATCGCCTGCAACAATGGCTCGCGCAACGCGACGTAATCTTCGAGGGTGACGAACTTGTACAATGCCGCCACGACGATAGGTTGGGTCATGGGTATTTCTCTCCAGGTGGCTGCCCTCGCAAAGGGCGAACCGGACGCAAAAAAACGCGCCGACTAAGCGGCGCGTGGCAAATTCTAGCAAAAAACAGACTCGCAATGCTCATTGACAACCCATCAACCGCGCTTGCTTGCCTGCTTTGGCCTGATCCGGCCTTGCGCGCTAGTGGCCGCCAGCACAGGTCGGCGAAGCCGGCGCCGCACCGATTTTCACCCATTCTTCAGGGGTATAGGTATGCAAGGCCAACGCATGGAACTGCCCCATCAAGTCGCCCAGCGTGGCGTAGACCTGCTGGTGGCGCTTGACGCTGTTCAACCCGGCAAACTGCTCGCAGACCAGCACCGCCTTGAAATGGGTCTGCAACCCACGGCTGTGCATATGGCTTTCATCCAGCACCTGTAGGTGCTCGGGGTGCAAGGCGGCCAAGGCGGTTTCGATACGTTGTTGCATGGTCATTACAGACTCCGCTTACTTCTTCTTCGCTGGGGCCGGTGCCTTGGCCGGAGCCAGCTCATTGGTCATGTCTTCCAGCAGCTTGTTGACCACCGGCACCGCGCTTTCCAGCTTGGCCTGGGTCATTTGCGCCGATTGCTGGGTCAGTTGCGGCATTTTTTCCAGAACCTTCTTGCCCAGCGGCGACTGATAGAACGCTACCAGATCCTTGAGTTCGGACTCGCTGAAGTTACTGGTGTAGAGCTTGACCATGTCAGGCTTAAGCTTGTTCCAACCAATGGCCTGATCCAGGGCGGCGTTGGCTTTGGCCTGGTAGGTATCGAGCAGCGGCTTTTTCGAGTCCGGCGCCTGGGTCTGGGCAAAGCGTTGGGCGAACATTTGCTGCACTTGCTGGTAGACCGGGGTGCCGAGCTTATCGGCATGGGCCAGCGTCAGGAAAGCTTCGGCACTGGCGTTGTGGCTGGCGGTATCGGCGAAAACCTGGCCGCTGGCGCATACCAGAGCAACCGCGGTACAGAGGGCACGAAGGCGAGTCATCGAGTTTCCTTTAAGTAACAGGCGAGGTCAAAACCCCAAGAGCGACATTCTGCACCTAATAAAGTGTGTCACTCAACCCCGACACCGATTGTCACAGCCACCCATCGAGCCAATGATGGTAAAACCTGTGAAAGGAACCTACCTGGCCCATCAGGGCCTAAACTGCGCTATCAGACCTTAAGGAGTGTACCCAATGAGCCGTATCGAAACCGACAGCCTTGGCCAGGTGAATGTCCCGGAAGATGCCTACTGGGGTGCCCAAACCCAACGTTCACTGATCAATTTCGCCATTGGCGAGGAAAAGATGCCGCTGGCGGTGATGCATGCCTTGGCCCTGATCAAGAAAGCCGCGGCTCGGGTCAACGACCGCAACGGCGACCTGCCCGCCGACGTCGCCCGGCTGATCGAACAGGCCGCCGACGAAGTGCTGGCCGGCGAACATGACACACAGTTCCCCCTCGCAGTCTGGCAGACCGGCAGCGGTACCCAAAGCAATATGAACGCGAACGAAGTCATCGCCGGACGCGCCAACGAGTTGGCCGGCAACACCCGCGGCGGCAAATCGCCCGTACACCCGAACGATCATGTCAATCGTTCGCAAAGCTCCAACGACTGCTTCCCCACCGCCATGCACATCGCTGCGATCCAGGCCGTGCATCAGCAATTGCTGCCGGCCATTGCCGAGCTGTCGGGTGGCCTGGCCGAGCTGGCCGCCCGTCATATGAAGCTGGTCAAGACCGGGCGCACCCACATGATGGATGCCACGCCGATCACTTTTGGCCAGGAGGTCTCGGCTTACATCGCGCAACTCGACTATGCCGAGCGGGCCATTCGCGCCACCCTGCCCGCCGTGTGCGAGCTGGCCCAGGGCGGGACGGCGGTCGGGACCGGGCTCAACGCTCCCCAGGGGTTTTCCGAGGCAATCGCCGCCGAGTTGGCGGCCCTGGCCGGCTTGCCATTTGTCAGCGCGCCGAACAAGTTCGCTGCCCTGGCCGGCCATGAACCCTTGACCAGCCTGTCCGGCGCCCTGAAGACCCTGGCCGTGGCCCTGATGAAGATCGCCAACGACTTGCGCCTGCTGGGTTCAGGTCCTCGCGCCGGCCTCGCCGAAATCAGGTTGCCGGCCAATGAGCCAGGCAGTTCGATCATGCCCGGCAAGGTCAATCCGACCCAGTGTGAAGCACTGTCGATGCTGGCCTGCCAGGTCATGGGCAACGATGTGACCATCGGCTTTGCCGCCAGCCAGGGCCACCTGCAGTTGAACGTGTACAAACCGGTGATCATTCACAACCTGCTGCAATCGATCCGCCTGCTGGCAGATGGCTGCCGCAACTTCCAGGCGCATTGCATCGCCGGGCTGGAGCCGGACCCGCTGCAGATGGCCGCGCACCTGGAACGTGGATTGATGCTGGTCACCGCCCTGAACCCGCACATCGGCTACGACAAGGCAGCACAAATTGCCAAGAAAGCCTACGGAGAGAACCTCACCCTGCGCGAAGCGGCGCTGGAGCTGGGCTACCTCAGCGATGAAGAGTTCGACGCTTGGGTACGCCCGGAAAACATGCTGGAATCGGGCAAGAACGGCTGACCCTCCTTGGGTCACCAGGCTTATGCCATTCGCCGGTGCCGGGCCTTGAGCCCGGCAACCAGCGACGGTCCCAGGGCCACCAGCGCCGAGCCGACCGCCACCAACACCGCACCGCCATAGCCCAGACCGTTGATCTCTTCGGCCTGCACAAATTCCGGCCAGAGCCAGGACGCCAGCGCCACCGAGCCAAAGGTCACCAAGGGCGTGATCGCCAGGGTCGCGCTGACCCGCGAGGCCTCCCAATGCGCCAGCGCCTCGGCGAACGCGCCATAGGCGACCAACGTATTCAGACAGCAAGCCAGCAGCAGCCAGCTTTGCAGCGGATTCAACCGCAAGACTTCGCCAGGGTGCGCCCAGGGCGTCAGCAGCAAGGCGCAGAACAGGTAGATCACCATCATCACTTGTAACGAATTCCAGGCCGTCAGCAACTGCTTCTGGCTCAGCGCGTAAAAGGTCCAGACTGTCGAAGCCACCACTATCAGGAGTACGCCAGCGGTGTAATCGCCCAGGGAGGTCAGTAACTCACTCAGACGTTGATTGAAGAACAACCCGAAACCGACCAGCAGCACCAGCAGCCCAATGCCCTGACCCAGGCTGAAGCGCTCCTTGAACACGAACAGGCTGGCGATCAGCAGGAAGATCGGCCCCACTTGCACCACCAGTTGCGTAGTGCCGGGACTGAGCAGGTTCAGGCCCATCAAGTACAGCACATAGTTGCCAGTCAAGCCGAACACCGCCAACGCCACCAGCCAGCCGCCTCGCGGGCCCAGCACGCGCCAGCTCGGCAGGCGCCGCGTGGCCGTCAGGTAGCCGAACAGCAAAGCGCCGGAGACGATCAACCGGCACCAGGTGACGGTCACCGGGTCCATCACCAGCAAGACCTGCTTAAGCTTGATGGGCAGGATGCCCCAGAGCACGGCGGTCAACAAGGCGAGAAACATTCCATAACCCCAACGTCCAGATGAAATATGCATGGAAAGTCCTATGGGCCGAGAGATTAAGGTCGCCATTCTAGTGGCCTGTACGGTGAGTTTGTTAGCTCAAGTTCGGATACCACAATTCCATGGCCCAGGCGCTGTGCCCCGTCTAACCGGGCGATGGCGAGGAGCAGCAACGCCGGCCAGGGGCTTGCAGCACCGAAACTGACTCATAGAACTCACCACACAGGCCACTAGCTCCTATTTCGACTTCTTACTCTTCTTGTCATGCCGGTCGCGTTTTTCGAAGACGTCCTCTATCGCCTGGTTGATCGTGCGCAGTACCTTGACCCGTGCCCAGCGCTTGTCGTTGGCCTCCACCAGGGTCCACGGCGAGATCTCGGTGCTGGTACGGTCGACCATATCATCCACCGCCGCCCGGTAAAGATCCCACTTCTCACGATTGCGCCAATCGTCCTCGGTGATTTTGAAGCGCTTGAACGGAATCGCTTCGCGTTGTTGGAAACGCTCCAGTTGGGTTTGCTTGTCAATGGCCAGCCAGAACTTCACCACGATCACTCCAGCATTGCTCAACTGCTCCTCGAAGTCGTTGATCTCGCCGTAAGCGCGCAACCAGTCGCTGGTGCGGCAAAAACCTTCGACCCGCTCCACCAGCACCCGACCATACCAGGAACGGTCAAACACGGTGAACTTGCCCCGCGCCGGGATCTGCCGCCAGAAGCGCCACAGATAAGGCTGGGCCCGCTCGTCCTCACTGGGCGCGGCAATCGGCACGATGCTGTACTGGCGGGGGTCGAGAGCGGCGGCCAGACGGCGGATCGCACCGCCCTTACCCGCCGCGTCATTGCCCTCGAACACCGCGACAAGGGCGTGTTTGCGCATGCGCTTGTCGCGCATCAGCCCCGACAGCCGCGCCTGCTCGGTGATCAGTTGCTCTTCATAATCCGCTTTCTCCAGGCTCAGGGTCATGTCCAGACTGGCGAGCAGACTCATCGAGTCGACACCCGTGGGCAGCGGCGCAGTATGAGTCGGTCGCGGTTCCACCTGAGAGGACTTCAACGCCGCCTGCAAACCTTCGAGGAGAATCTTCCCCACCGTCAGGCTGCGGTAGTGCGGATCGTTGCCTTCGATCACATGCCAAGGGGCATAATCGCGACTGGTCCGGCGCAGCACCCGCTCACCGAAATGCACAAAGGTGTCGTAGGTCTGCGACTGTTGCCAATCCAGCGGGCTGAGGCGCCAGCTGTGCAGAGGATCATCCTGCAAGGCCTTGAGCCGGGCTTTCATCTGCTTCTTGGAAAGATGGAACCAGAACTTGAAGATCAGCGCGCCTTCATCGCAGAGCATCTGCTCCAGGCGCTCGACCCCGGCAATGGCCTGGTCGAGCACCGCGTCCTTGAACAGCTCGTGTACCCGTCCCTGCAGCATCTGGCTGTACCAGTTACCGAAAAACACCCCCATCCGCCCCTTGGCCGGGAGCTGCCGCCAGTAGCGCCAGGCAGGTGGGTGGGCCAGTTCTTCATCGGTCTGCTGATCGAAGGTGCGGACTTCGATCAGCCGCGGGTCCATCCATTCGTTGAGCAATTTGACGGTCTCGCCCTTGCCGGCGCCCTCGATGCCGTTGATCAGCACAATCACCGGGAAATGCTTACGCTGCTGCAATTCGAACTGAGCTTCGAGCAAGGCTTCGCGCAGGGCGGGCACCTGGGCGTCGAAGGTGTCTTTGTCGATGGCGTGACCGATTTCAGCGGATTCGAACATGGCGGGCTCCTTCCAGAATTGATCAAGGTTAGCGGATCAGACCGCCCCGAGGGTCAGTAAGTCCCTGACATTTGCCCTGCAATGTACTCCCGACCAATCGGCTAGAATGGCCGACTGTTTGTTCACGAGTTCCACCATGAGCCGCGTACCGCCTCACGCCCAGATCGACTGGGATGACCAAGGATTGCCTCACTCTCGGATGTTCGATGATGTATATTTTTCCGATGCTTCGGGTCTGGAGGAAACCCGTTATGTGTTTATCGAACAGAATCGCCTGAAAGAACGCTTTGAAACCCTGGAGCCGAACGGGCGGCTGGTGATCGGTGAAACAGGTTTCGGCACCGGGCTGAATTTTCTCTGCGCCTGGCAACTGTTCGAGCAGTGCGCGGTGTCGAGTGCGCGGCTGCATTTCGTCAGCGTCGAAAAGTACCCGCTGAGCCACGCCGACCTGCAACGGGCGCTGGCCCTCTGGCCCGAACTGGCAGCGTTTGCCGCACCGCTGCTCAAGCAGTACGTGGCGATCCATCCCGGTTTCCAGCGCCTGCTACTGGACAATGGCCGGGTCACCCTGACCTTGCTGATCGGTGATGTGCTGGAGCAATTGCCGCAACTGGACGCCCAGGTCGACGCTTGGTTTCTCGACGGCTTCGCTCCGGCGAAAAACCCCGGGATGTGGACCCCCGAGCTGTTCGCCGAACTGGCGCGACTGGCGGCTCCCGGTTCGACTATCAGCACCTTTACCAGTACGGGTTGGGTCCGGCGCTCGCTGAACGCGGCCGGCTTCAAGATGAAACGCACGCCGGGCATCGGCCGTAAGTGGGAGATCCTGCGAGGCGAGTTCGCCGGCTGGCCGGCGGATGCCCCGGCACCGCTATCCCCCAAACCCTGGTTTGCTCGCCCAACTCCCCACTCCGGCGAACGCCGCGCCCTGGTGATCGGCGGCGGCCTGGCCGGTTGTGCCAGCGCCGCGAGCCTGGCCGCCCGTGGCTGGCGAGTCTGCCTGCTGGAACGCCACGAGGCCTTGGCTCAGGAAGCCTCTGGCAACCCCCAGGGCGTGCTGTACCTCAAACTGTCGGCCCATGGCACGGCGCTGTCGCAACTGATTCTCAGCGGCTTCGGGTATACCCGACGTTTGCTCGAACAGTTGCACAAAGGTCTCGATTGGGACAGTTGCGGCGTACTGCAGTTGGCCTTCGACGAGAAGGAAGTCGAGCGTCAGGCGCAGTTGGCTGCTGCCTTCAGCCCGGAGTTGCTGCAGGTGCTGGATCGGGCCCAAGCGCAAGTCCGTGCCGGCGTGACGCTTGAACACGGTGGATTGTTTTTCCCGGAAGGCGGTTGGGTTCACCCGCCAGCCCTGTGTCATTGGCAGGCCGACCACCCGAACATTGACGTGCGTCCCTACAGTCATGCTGTCGAGCTGCGCCAGGTCGAGGGGCAATGGCAGGCCTGGGACGCCAATACCCTGCTGGGCGACGCCCCGGTGGTGATTCTCGCCGGAGCGGCCGAGGTGCGACGTTTCGCGGCTGGTGCGGCGTTGCCGCTCAAGCGCATTCGCGGGCAGATCACCCGCCTGGCGCAAACCGCTGACAGCGCCGTGTTGAACACCGTGGTCTGCGCCGAAGGTTATGTCGCGCCGGCACGCCTGGGTGAACATACGGTGGGGGCCAGCTTCGACTTCAAGAACGACGACCTGGCGCCGACCGCTGCCGAACACATCGGCAACCTGGCGTTATTACAGGACATCTCGCCCGATCTGGCGACGCGCCTGAACGTCGCCGGGCAGGACCCGGCGCAGTTGCAAGGACGCGCCGCCTTTCGCTGCACCAGTTCCGACTATCTTCCGATAGTCGGTCCGCTGGCCGATCCGAAAGCGTTTGCCGAGGCTTACGGCATCCTGGCCCGGGATGCCCGGCAGGTACCACAGGTGCCCTGCCCCTGGCTCGAGGGTCTCTACATCAACAGCGCTCATGGCTCGCGCGGCCTGATCAGCGCGCCACTCTGCGGCGAGCTGCTGGCCGCCTGGCTGGAGAACGAACCGCTGGCGCTGCCACGCGGCGTAGCCGAGGCCTGTCATGCGAACCGCTTCGCCCTGCGGGCGCTGGTTCGAGGCAAACGCAAACCTGGGGCGAACGCCTAAACCGTCGCTTCCATGGCGCATCAGCGCGAGGCTGGATGCTCATCCAATTCGTGCTGGGTGAGCGCCTCAAGAAAGATTTTCTCCTCGGCGATGCGGGTCTCCATCAATATCGACAATCGTCGAGAGTACTGGTCACTGGGCATCAGCGGGGAATTGTTCAGCAACCGTTCCTCCTGATCATGAAACGGTTTGTTGAAACGGATGAAATCGCGCTGATATTTCCTCTTCAGGTAGTCGATCCAGAAATCGCGCGAAGCAATGAAGGTCTTCAGGGCAGGCATATGTTCAGTTTGCCGGATACGATTGCGCGCTGCCAGAATCTGTTCTTCGGTGACATTGGCAATGGACCTGAAAACCATTTCCTTCGGCTGCCCGGGCAAATACAGGGAACGCCCCAGACCGACCCTGTAGGCCAGATTCACTTCGACCTCATCGACAGGACTCGATGAGGTCGCTTCGGGCCTGTCGGATAGATCCCTGATGTGATCCCGGGCCACCTCATCAATGCGCTCCAGGCGAAACAGACCGCGTGCCAGTTTCAGCAACTCCGTCGGCTCGTCGCTGCGGGACGCCAGGACGCGGGCCCTGGCCAACAACACACGGACTTCCAGGTGACTGAAATTTCGCGCCGCGCTGTCGACACAGGTCATCGGATTGGCCGCCAGGTCGAACAATTCAGTGCGCAATGCCGTGTCCTTGGTCGCGGCCTCCAGCACCTCCCAGACGCGTCGTGTCAAATCCGCTCGAATCTTCTGATACTCGGCACTGCCGCTCAGACGCGCCAATAGCAGGAAAAACTCTTCGGACCCTTCCTCATGCCTCAAGTCGTGCCACAAGTCCCGCAGGGTGTCCCGACGCTCCCCGTCCGCAATGTCGGTCAGCCAACGCTGACGCGCGCTGTAGTCATCCAGCGCCAGCTCCGTATCTGGAATGCCGAAGCTGATTCCAACGCGTTCCCGATAGGCGGCCAACAGATTCTGGTTGTCTACGGTAAAGGGATTGTTACGCAGGATGATCCGCCGATTGATCGATGAAGGTGCCGTGTAGAGGCCCTGCGGCACGTTCTCGATGCGGTTGTCGCGCAGGTCCGCTTCGTACAGGCGAACCCGTGTCAACAGCCCCGCGGGCAAACCATCGATCCCGGTTGAGCGCAACAGCAAGCGACGCAGGTGCGGCATTTGGCTGACATCCAGCAGACGGACATCGAAATTACCATTCAGGTTCAGCACTTCAAGGTTGTGCAAGCTCGACAATACGTTGACCGAACCGGGGCTCAGCGTGATCCGGTTATCCTGTAGATACAGCTCCCTGAGCTGGCTCATATCGGCAATCGCACTCGGCGGAAACTCCAGCCGATTATTGTTCAATTCCAGTTTGCGCAAATTGGGAAAGTGCTCGAGAAAACTTTCGGGAATCCGATCCAGCCCCATGCTATTGAGCGAAAGCTCGGTGACATGATCAAAATTGATCCCGGAGGGTAGGCTCGGCAAACTACCGACCCGCAAGCCGGCCAAGCTCAGGCTGCGACCGATGACCATACCACTCTCGTCATAGGTTTTGGGGGTTTGCCGGCGCCAACACCGCTCGATGATCGAGGCAGCCTGCTCACGGCTTTCGGCGATACCTCCCAGCCAGGCGTGCGTGCGAGTAGTCGCCTGTTCCCCTCGCCAGTCGAGCAGCGTCGAGCGCAACTTGCGCAGTTCATCCTCAAGGTCCTCCAATTGGCTTTTGACCAGCGCCGAATCCTCGCCCATGGAAAAAAGGAAGTTGCGCGCCTCCGGCTCGCACAAGTCCGGATACAGCCGGGTCACTCTCCGCAGGCCACGTCGCGATCCATAGACGATGCCCCGCCTGACGCGCAAGCAACCCTGGGTGTCGCCATCGCGCCAGGCCGGCGAACGATAACCGGGCTTGCGCGCAGGTAGGCCAAGCTCCTCTTCGAGCAAGACACGTGGATGCGCCACCAAATTGGACATCAACCGCTTGTGCAGCAGGTCGGCCCCATCCAGCTTGATCGCCATGACACTACGCTCGCTCAACCGCAAGGCACTCAGTACCGCGCCACTCAGAGCATCGGGGCGCGCGAGCGGTCGCCCCAGGCTCAGGCCCTCGTTATCAAAGACCTGGTATCCCCGCGCGCTCCTGACCAGAACCCGACGCCTCGGTAAATCGTCAGTGCCCATCTTGAACAACAGCGAACCATCAAAATGCTCATGACGAATCTCCCAGAGCACGTCCGATGGCCATCCATTCATTGTTTTCGCCATAAGCAACTGCAACTTGGCGTTATCCAGACTGCCCTGGCTTTTGAGGAAACCTGTATCCAGCGCGTGGTTGAGCAGAATTTCACGTCGCCCCTCGTTCGCCGTTTCAACCAACGACAAAGGCACGCGATCACGCCGATCCAATTGCTCTTTCACCACATCGCTCGTTTGTCCTAGGAGTTCACGCAGCACCCCGTTCGGTAAATCGGCAAAGCTTTGCCTGAAGTTCATCGGCAACCCGACATCCGTTACGCAGTACAAACGGTAAAGACGCTGGAACACCGCGAAGCGCTGCTCGCGTACCTGCTGGCGCAGCACTTCTTCCAGCAGTGCCGATACTTGCTCGGTGGACGCCCCTGGGCTGAGCAATGCCTGCTGATCCTGTATCGTCAGTTTGTTCCAAATGCCCCTCAGGCCGTCCGCCTCGAGGTCGCTGGCCCGCACCATCAGCCGATGCGGTTGCGTTGTCAGGTCCGCCCCATATTCACCCAGCGGTTTGTTCGCCGAATCAATGAGCATGATCGTGTGATCGCGGGGCCAATTCTTGAGGCCAGGCAAAATCTGCAACTTCAAATCCAACAAGCGCGCCGTGGCCGCCGCGGGCGCCTCGGCAGGCGCGAGCAGCCAACTCAACTCGTTGTCCAACCTGAAACGCTGTATCGAGTCGAGCAAGGGAGCTGGGATCTTCGCATCGTTCGCGTGCATCCAACGCAACATCGATTCGTCGAGTCGATGAATCAACAGGATATGCTCGATATTTTCATCGCTCAGCAAACGCACATCAGGCCCCAGGCGACGAAACAGATAAACCGGATCGTGCCATTGCAAGGGCCATTCATGGGCCAGCCTCCAGGCTCCAGAGCCATTGTGTTCGAGCAAGGGTTCGTAGGCCGCCTCACGCAACGGATGCCGCAGGCGCCAGGCTCCCATGGACTGATCCCAATAGGCCCGGTAAGGCTCGCCGGCGATATCCAGGTAACGATGTCCTTCCCCCGCATCTGCTTCCAGATAAAACCCCTCATGATCCAGCGCCGTGTCCGCAAGATCGGGAACGTCATGACGATAACTGCCCAGGTCGCTCTGCCACAACCGATAGCGACCATCGTTCGATCTGACCGGCACCAGGTCGTCGAAAAAACTCGAAGGTCGCTGGAAAAAGCCCTTGAGCGCCTTACTTCCCCAATGCATGGCCACACCCATTGCGACCATGGTCGCAATGTCCTCGGCAACCGACATCATGTGCGTGATCGCCTCATCACGGTCACCATGCTGCCAATCCTGATACCCCTCATAGACCTCACTCAGCAGTTGTCCGACCGCGACCCCCATCATCAGCAAGCCGAGCCAGGGATTGACGAAAGCGGCCAGGTTCAACAGCGTCATGCCCAACCCCGACAAAGACAGATATAAGGCTTCGCGAGCATCCTGGTCGACGTCTTCGGTCGGCACGGCCACATATCGCGCATCCGCCTGAAGCCGCAGGATCTGTTGTCGATAGAGATGGAAAAACAATTCATCGTCCAGCGGCATCAGCTTCAGCTGTAGATCAGCCGCAGGATTCAAGGACCTTGTGACCGCGCCGTCGGCACCTCGGGTCTCAACGGTCAACAGTTTCCTCAACCGCGACAGGAAACCCGGCAAGTCCCGCTTGCTGACAAAAGCGCTAAAAAAGCGTTCATACGCCGGCTGCCAAAGGCGACGGCGTAGCTCCATCTGGAACGCGTCCAGCGAAGCATAGAGCTTGAAGCGCGTCAGCGGATCATTGGGAATATGCACCAGTACCCGATCTTTCATGCTCACGGGCTCGGTCGGTGGCGTGTTCTGCAACGTGAACAGACAAATGCCCGACAAGGTCACACCGAGCATCTGCAATTCGTTGGCCACCATGCTCGAACCCTCTGCGACAAGGGTGACATTCAACTCGATCAACCTGCCGACCTGCTGACGAGCCGCGTCATCGATGTCTTTTTTCAGGTAGGCGATATGCGCGTCCACCAACATATCGGCTTTCTTTTGTTGCATGATCGTCGATTGGATTCGCAACGCATCGCTATCAGACTCCTCTTCGAGCGTCTCTTGGGTCTCGGAGAGATGAAAAAATTCGCACAGGTGTTGCTGGTAGAGTTTTCCCAGATCGAGCCGACGCACCACTTCCATGAAAGCTTGTGGGGTGACTTCTGGCGCAATTGTCAAATTCCGATCCAGGCTGACATGGGATAGAGGGGGTAGACGCTCGTTCGCTTCGAAGTTGTGCAGCGCAGCCTCGAGTAAGCTGCGACGGGTATAAGTCATCGGAAAAAAGTAACCCGTCCCGACAGACGACGGCAGCGCGGGCCATCGATTGGCGACATTCAGTTTGCCGTGGTGAATATCCAACCCTGGGCCGAATCGCTGGTGCAGTGCGTTCTCCAGCAAAGGCGCAGAAAAATCCTCGATGCTTTTCAGATCCTTGAACCATAAGGACACTTGCTCCTTGAGGAGCTGACTGCGGCGTAGATCTTCGCGCAAACGCACGATATCTCCGGGCCGAGCCGCCAGCAACCACGGCGGAGCATGGGTATTGATCACCTCTTCGTTATAGCTCTGCTCACTCAGAACCGACGGAACAAAATGGGTAACGGCCGACATTTCAAATTTCCTTTTTTTAAGAGTCCGCCGCCCGCTGCTTTTCAGGGCGGCGACTATCGCTTCCAGCGTCTCGGTGCCACAGCGACCTATCGGCCTGGCGCCAAGCTCCTTACACAACGCCGTGCGCTGGGTCGCGGGACTCGGTCCAGGCGCTCTGGATCGTTGCCGTGACGATAGCAGTCCATTTGGCCAAAAAAATATAAAAAAATGTTTATTATCAACAAGTTAAATCAATAACTTCGATCAATCGAATAACCGGTTAATACCCTTTTCACAACCTCGCACCACACCGGCCACCTGCCGGGTTGGCCGGTTACGGCGCTGTTTATAATGGATTGATATAAAACTCCTCACTTCTCAGTGGGTCTGTTGCAGAGTCACGCCCCCTCCCCAACGGACAACCGGTAAGGAATTTATGTGCGGATTAGCAGCAGAGTTACGTTTCGATCGACACCCCGCGGACCTCGCAGCGCTTGAGCGGATCACCCACCATATGGCTCCACGCGGCCCCGATGCCTGGGGTTTCTACAGCCAGGGACCCATCGCTCTCGGTCATCGGCGACTGAAAATCATGGACCTGTCGGATGCCTCGGCGCAGCCGATGATCGACCCTGACCTGGGCTTGTCCCTGGCGTTCAATGGCGCGATCTACAACTTCCCCGAACTACGCCGCGAACTGGAACAACAGGGCTATGCGTTCCACTCCGACGGCGATACCGAAGTCTTGCTCAAGGGCTACCACGCCTGGGGTGAGGCGCTGCTGCCCAAGCTCAATGGCATGTTCGCGTTCGCCATCTGGGAACGCGATGCCCAGCGCCTGTTCATCGCCCGCGACCGCCTCGGGGTCAAGCCGCTGTACCTGTCGCGCACCCCCCAACGCCTGCGTTTGGCCTCAAGCCTGCCGGCGCTGCTCCAGGGCGGCGACATCAACCCGCTGCTGGACCCGGTGGCCCTCAATCACTACTTGAATTTTCACGCCGTGGTCCCCGCACCGCGCACCTTGCTGGCCGGAGTCGAGAAACTGCCGCCAGCGAGCTGGATGCGTATCGAGGCCGACGGCCGCACCGAACAGCGCATTTGGTGGTCGCTGCCCTACGGGCCGAATGCCGATGAGACCCAGCTGAACCTGGAAGACTGGCGTGACCGCGTGCTCGACAGTACCCGCCAAGCCGTGGCAATTCGCCAACGAGCTGCGGTCGATGTCGGCGTGTTGTTATCCGGCGGGGTCGATTCGAGCCTGCTGGTTGGCTTGTTGCGCGAAGTCGGGGTCGAGCAGTTGTCGACCTTTTCCATCGGCTTCCAGGATGCCGGCGGCGAACGCGGCGACGAGTTCCACTACTCGGATCTGATCGCCCGCCATTACGGTACACAGCACCATCAGTTGCGCATCGACGAACGGCAGATCATCGCGCAGTTGCCGGCGGCATTCCGCGCCATGAGCGAGCCGATGGTCAGCCATGACTGCATCGCCTTCTACCTGCTGGCCCGGGAAGTCGCCCAGCACTGCAAAGTGGTGCAAAGCGGCCAGGGTGCCGACGAGCTGTTCGCCGGCTACCACTGGTACCCACAAGTGGACGGTGCCGCCGATCCCCATGCCGCCTACCGTGCCGCCTTCTTCGACCGCAGCTACGCCGATTATGCCGACACTGTGCAGCCACGCTGGCGAGTCGAGCAGGATGCCGCCGGCGATTTTGTCCGCGAACATTTCGCCCTCCCCGGCGCCAGTGCCGCGGTAGACAAGGCCTTGCGCCTGGACAGCACGGTGATGCTGGTGGACGACCCAGTCAAGCGCGTCGACAATATGACCATGGCCTGGGGCCTGGAAGCCCGCATGCCGTTTCTCGACTATCGGCTGGTGGAACTGTCGGCTCGCGTGCCCGCCAGGTTCAAACTGCCGGACGGTGGCAAGCAGGTCCTCAAGGAAGCCGCCCGCCTGGTCATTCCCCGCGAGGTTATCGACCGCAAGAAAGGCTACTTCCCGGTCCCCGGTCTCAAGTACCTGCAAGGCGATACCTTGGACTGGGTACGCGAGCTGTTGCTCGACCCTAGCCAGGACCGGGGCCTGTTCAACCCGGCGACACTCGATCGCCTGCTCACCGATCCCCACGGCCAACTGACCCCGTTGCGCGGCTCCAAGCTGTGGCAACTGGCGGCCCTGAATCTGTGGCTCAGCGAACAAGGAATCTGATCCGATGAAAGCTCATGCCACGGCTTACAGCCAACGCCTGCTGCGCGGCCAGCCACCGTCCTACGAACGCCTGCAGGCACGCCACGCCGAAGACGGCAACGAACCGGCCACCCAAGCGGTGGCGGTGCATTGCGGCTGGGGCCGGCTGCTGATCGGGCACACCTTCGCCGATCCCGCCGGACTGGCCGAAGCGCTGTTGCACGAACAGCCTGGCGAGCGCGACATAGCGCTGTATGTCGCCGCGCCCCAACAGGTGCTTGCCCAAGCGCCGCAACAGCTATTTCTCGATCCCTCCGACACGCTGCGCCTGTGGTTCAGCGATTACCGGCCGGCCACCCGGGTGTTTCGCGGTTTCCGTATTCGCCGGGCGCAGACCCTCGCAGACTGGCAAGCGATCAACCCACTCTACATCGCCCGCGACATGCTACCCATCGACCCGCGCTTACTGACCCCGCGCCATCAGGGCGGTCCGGTGTACTGGCTGGCGGAAGACGAGGACAGCGGCGCCTTGATCGGCAGCGTCATGGGCCTCAACCACCAGAAGGCCTTCCATGATCCGGAACACGGATGCAGCCTCTGGTGCCTGGCGGTGGACCCCAATTGCAGCCGGCCGGGGGTCGGCGAAGTGCTGGCGCGTCACCTGATCGAGCACTTCATGAGTCGTGGCCTGAGCCACCTGGACCTGTCGGTGCTGCACGACAATCGCCAGGCTAAGAGCCTGTACGCCAAGCTTGGGTTCCGCACCCTCAGTACCTTCACCATCAAGCGCAAGAATGGCATCAACCAACCGTTGTTCCTCGGGCCAGGACCCGAGGCCGAATTCAACCCCTATGCACGGATCCTGGTAGACGAAGCCCACCGACGCGGGATCGACGTGCAGGTCGACGACGCTTCGGCCGGTATGTTCACCCTCAGTCACGGTGGGCGGCGAGTACGCTGCCGGGAGTCGCTGACCGACCTGACCAGCGCCATCAGCATGAGCCTGTGCCAGGACAAGAGCCTGACCCACCGGGTGCTCCAGCAAGCCGGCCTGAAGGTGCCTCACCAGCAGCGCGCCGGCACGGTCACCGACAATCGGGCATTTCTCCAAGCCCATGGGCGCATCGTCGTCAAACCCCTCGATGGTGAACAGGGACAGGGGGTGGCCGTGGACCTGCGCACCGGCGACGAAGTGGCGCAAGCCATCGAGGCTGCCCGCGCCTTCGACAGCCGGGTGCTGCTGGAGAGCTTTCACGAAGGCTTGGACCTGCGCATCGTGGTGATCGGTTTCGAAGTGGTGGCTGCCGCCATCCGGCATCCGGCCCAGGTGGTCGGCGATGGCCACCACAGTATCGGCGCGCTGATCGAAGCACAGAGTCGTCGCCGCCAAGCGGCCACCGGCGGTGAGAGCCGGATTCCTCTCGATGCGCAAACCCAGCATACCCTGCGGGCAGCCGGCCATGACTACGACACGGTATTGGCTCCGGGCGAACAGCTGGCGGTGCGCCGCACCGCCAATCTGCACACTGGTGGCAGCCTGGAAGACGTCACGACCATCCTCCATCCGACGCTGGCCGAGGTCGCCGTGCGTGCGGCGCGGGCCTTGGATATCCCAGTGGTCGGGCTCGACCTGATGGTTTGCGCGGCGGACCAGCCGGACTACGTTTTCATTGAAGCCAATGAACGCTGCGGGCTGGCCAACCATGAACCACAGCCCACAGCCGAGCGTTTTATCGATCTGCTGTTTCCCCATAGCCTGCCAACGTGATGAAGTAGCGCGGATCGTTGCCTTTTCCGCGCAAGAATTCTCATGCAAGAAGGAGCGACCATGAACACCGCTATTGCACAACCCGATCTCGACTACCTGCAACGAGTCTTGCTGGAAATGCTCGCCATTCCCAGCCCGACGGGGTTCACCGACACCATCGTGCGTTATGTCGCCGAACGTCTGGAGGAGTTGGGCATTCCCTTCGAACTGACCCGACGCGGCACCCTGCGCGCCACCCTCAAGGGCCACCAGAAAAGTCCCGACCGCGCCGTATCGGCTCACCTCGACACCATCGGCGCCGCTGTGCGGGCGATCAAGGACAACGGGCGCCTGAGCCTGGCGCCGGTTGGCTGCTGGTCGAGTCGCTTTGCCGAGGGCAGCCGGGTCAGCCTGTTCACCGATACAGGGGTGATCCGCGGCAGCGTATTGCCGCTACTGGCCTCCGGACACGCCTTCAACACGGCGGTGGATGAACTGCCGGTCAGTTGGGATCATGTCGAACTGCGTCTTGACGCCTACTGCTCAACCCGTGCCGATTGCGACTCACTGGGCATCAGCGTGGGTGATTTCGTCGCCTTCGATCCGTTACCGGAATTCACCGGCAGTGGTCATATCAGCGCCCGCCACCTCGATGACAAGGCCGGGGTCGCCGCCCTGCTCACCGCCCTCAAGGCGATTGTCGAAAGCGATGCGCAACCACCGATCGACTGCCATCCGCTGTTCACCATTACCGAGGAAACCGGTAGCGGCGCGGCAGCGGCATTGCCCTGGGATGTCAGCGAATTCGTCGGCATCGATATTGCCCCGGTCGCGCCGGGCCAACATTCGAACGAGCATGCGGTGAGCGTGGCGATGCAGGACTCCGGGGGGCCGTATGACTACCATCTGTCGCGCCATCTGCTGAGGCTGGCGACCGAGAACGAACTGCCGGTGCGCCGCGACCTGTTTCGCTACTATTTCAGCGATGCCCATTCGGCGGCCACCGCCGGGCATGACAGTCGCATGGCGCTGCTGGCATTCGGCTGCGATGCCACCCACGGTTATGAGAGAACCCATATCGACAGCCTGGCAGCGTTGAGCCGCCTGCTCGGTGCCTATATGCTCAGCCCGCCGGTGTTCGCCAGCGATGCACAGCCGGCCACCGGCTCCCTCGACCGTTTCAGCCATCAACTGGAACACGAGACCCAGATGGAAAGCGACACCCGAGTGCCATCAGTGGACAGCTTGATCGGCCAGCGCAATCCACTCGACTGAAGGTATTCGCCGCCAGATGCTCCGGTGCCCCGCCGCATTACCGGTAGCCGGACTGGGCTGGTGGCAGTAGCATGCCGCGGATTCCTGAAGATAACTTGCCATGCTGATTCCCTACGACCAACTCGAACCCGACACCCTGACCCGGCTGATCGAAGATTTCGTCAGCCGCGACGGCACCGACAACGGCGATGACACCCCCCAGGAAACCCGTGTGCTGCGGGTACGAAAAGCGCTGAGCAAAGGCCAGGCGGTGATTTTCTTCGACCTGGAAAGCCAACAATGCCAATTGCTCCCCAAGCACGCAGTACCCAGGGAGTTCTTCGACTGACCTCAGGCCACCGGCTCGCGGGCAGGGACGCCAGGCTCTCCCTTTGTCAGAATCCGCCGATAGATTTCGGCACGATGTACATTGACGTGTTTGGGTGCTTCCACACCAAAACGCACATGGTTGCCGTTAACGGCGAGAACTCGCACGGTGATGTTATCGCCGATGGAAATCATCTCGCCCACGACGCGGCTCAATACAAGCATGGCACTCATCCTCACAGGGTTTATGAGCGGCCAAGACTGCCCGGCCCGACCACGGCCTTCAATGCAGGCGCAGCAAATCAGCCTGCCCTTACCGACATGGCCGATTCGCCCTACAGAATAAGATTTCATACCTTTGCCAATCAGAACTTTCGTTGCGGGAATACCTGAACACAGTCCCCATTCGATAACCTCTCGCACCGACTGCCGGACCTTGACCCACAACTTGTCGGCCGCCCTGCAGATTGCACAATGCCTCAGGCAAAAGCGCAGCTCGATCATGGCGCCTGTTAATCGGAGTGATGGTCCGCGCATAAAAACACCCTGCAAAAGCGCCACTCTCGCAGGGTGTTGGGGTTGAGCATCTGATTAAACGCCCCGACAGCTCGGGACGCTTTTCATGTCGACGGATAATCCACGGACGGCATTATTTGGTCGGAGCAACACCTGCCGTGTTATCCAGCAGGCTCTGGGTCGCGGTCTGGATGAACGAACCCAGTTTCTGCTTCAGCTCAGCCTCGTCCGGTGAGTCGGGGATCACTTCGCCAACAGGATTGGCGCCTAGCTGGTAGCGCCAGACCTTGGCCGGCACATCCTTGGGCTGGACCAGGATATGATCGCCGTGGATGATCGCTACGGTCGGCTCGTTACCCGATGGCTTGATCATGCCGATGCCCTTATCGCCTTCCGGCAGGTTGAGCAGGTCACGCCCCCAGCACTGCTGGCGGAACTCGCCACCCAGGCGTCCCATGATGGTCGGGACGATATCGATCTGGGTGCCCACGGTGTCGCGGCGCGCACCGAACTTTTCCTGAATCCCCGGACCGATCAGCAGCAGCGGTACGTTGAAGCGCCCCAGGTCCATTTCGGTGATCTGCTCGTCGTTGCCAAAACCATGGTCGCCGACCACCACGAACAGAGTCTCCTTGAAGTAAGGCTCCTTGCGGGCCTTCTCGAAGAACTGCCCCAGCGCCCAGTCGGCATAACGCATCGCCGTCAGGTGCTCGTTGAGGGAGCCACGGTTGGTCACCCGTTCCACCGGCAGCGGCGTCGGCAGCGCATACGGGGTGTGGTTGGACAGGGTCTGCAGCAGCGCATAGAACGGTTTGCCCGACTCACCACGGGTCTTGAGCTCCTCCAGGCTGCGGTCGAACATGTCCTGGTCGGAGACGCCCCAGGTGGGATCGGAGAACACCGGGTTGACGAAGTCGTTACGGCCAATAAAGGTGGTCATGCCCTGGCTGCCGAAAAACCCCGACTGGTTGTCCCAGGCGAAATCGCCGTTGTAGACATACACATCGTCATACTGGCGAGCGCTAAGCAGTTGCGGCAGGCCCGATAGCTTGTGGCTGCCCTCTGGCGTCTGCATCAAGTACTCGAAACCCGGCAGGTTCGGGAAACAGGCCATGGTCGCGAACATGCCCTGGTGGGTATGGGTGCCGTTGGAGAAGAAGCGGTCGAACAACAGGCCCTCCTTCGACAGCTGGTCAAAGTATGGGGTGATGTTGCCGGGACGACCCAGAGCGCCCACCGAGTGCCCGGCGAAGCTTTCCATCAGGATCACCACCACGTTCTTGATTGCCAGGGTATTCTGCGCCGGTGGCGTGGTGTCCCGGCGGATCGCGGCGATATCGCTCTCGACCAGTTTGTCGTCGCCGGTCAGCAGCATGTCGCGCACGGTCTGCTGGGCCAGTGGCTGTTGCAGAGTGGCTTTCCAGATATTGTCGCGATCATCGGACAAGCGGCTATGGGCCGCCGAGATCAGCGTCAACGAACCATTGAGGCCTAGCTGGTTGGCGAAGTTTGAATTGGTGGTATAGGCATCCCCCCAGCGCAGCGGCGGCCCCTGGCGCAGAGTGCCGCGAGCCGCCACGACACAGATCAGCAACAGCACCACGAACAGCACGATCCGGGCGTACCACGGCGCCACGGCGCGGGCGCCAGCGCTTGCACTGAAGGTGGCACGGGGGCGGGTCAGACGATCGGCCCCCTTGAACAGCAGGCTCAATATCACCGTGCCCACAGCCCAGGCCAGCAGGTAGCGGGCCACTGGAAAACCATACCAGAGCATGCTCATGACGGTTTTCGGGTCTTCCTTCACGTACTGGAACACCAGGCCGTTGAGCCGCTGGTGGAACTCGCGGTAGAAGTCCATCTCCATCAGCCCAAAGAACAGCGCGAGGCTCGACGCCACAGTCAGCCAGAGGCGGAACAGGCCGCGAGCGGCCATTGCCCGGGCACTGAGCAAGGCCAGCGTCAACGGAATGCAGAAGTAGACCACGATGCGGATATCAAAACGCAGCCCGTTGCCGAATGCCTCGATAAAGGTCGAAGCCGGGGTGTCGAGAATCATCTCGCGGTTATAGACCAGCAATGCAACCCGCAGCAGGGTGAACATCACCATCATGATCAATGCGCACAACAGCGTATAGGCCAGATGAGACTTAACTGTCGGTTGCAGCAGGCACGTTGAGGGGCGCTGCTTGCTCAGGGCGTCCGGGTTTGCCATGTCGGTTTGGGACTCGTAGGATTCAAGTTGGAAAGTCGGGTTCAGCAGCGCCCAACCCTCGATGGATCATGAGAGCGGCGCGAAGCCGGCAAATGTTGCACGATCATCGATGGTTTACCACCCGTGCATTGTCGGTCGCTGTTGAAATATTTCCTCGCCCAAGCCGAAAACCGCTCTAAAACGGCGGATTGCAAGAAGCGAGAGGTCAATCATGCGCAGGAATTGTCTGTGACGGAATGTGAAAATTTCGTCTGGCGCACGTTTTGACACATAAAAAACAACCTGGCGAAGCAATGCTCCCGGCGCCGGCAGGAGGTCGTCATCTACTGTCGTCTGGTGGCCGGTACGAACGGGTTAACTCAAGTTCGGCCATCAGCATCCATGGCCGAGGCACGTGCCCCGCCATGGCGAGCAACAGCCACGCAAGCAGGGGCCGGTGGCGCCGAACTTGACTCACAGAACTTGCCACACAAACCGCCGCTCCCGATCTAGAGCCGCACATTGCCCCTGGGTCCGGCAATCGCCCAGATAATCAGGCCCAGCACCGGCAACAGGATGATCAGCAATATCCAGAGGATTTTCATTCCGTTTTCAGCGCCGCTTTTCAGCACATTGATGATCGCCCAGATATCCAGGACCAGAATGATCAGGCCAACGAGGCCATTGAAGGTTGAACCCATGGTGTTGCTCCTGAATGAGGATTTACCTTCCTTAGGATAGCCGGCTGAGGACAGGGTTCCGTTATTTTGCCGCTCAGACGTGCAAGGCGATCCGCAGGGCTTCCAGGGACGGTGCAGCGGCGATGCCGACTCGCTCGCACAACGCCAGGACCCGTGGCAGGTCGTTGCCGTAGACCAGGACCGCCTGCAATTCGTCATCCAGCGGCTGGCTGAAATTCATCAGGACATAGCCACCCATTTCCGGATTCATGCTGCCGAGCTGAATCTGAATCCGCTTCAGTGCCGTCAGCGCCTCGACCTTGGACAGTTGCCTGGGCTTGATATTGAACGAAACATCCTTGCCGAAGGAGTCGACGATCTGCGCGAACAACTCCATATAGGTGTCCGCCTGGAACAACACGGTTTCCGGCAGACTGCCGACCACCACCCATTCGCCCAGGGCAATCGGGAAGCTCTCGTCGTAATTGATATCCGGATTGGCCGCCAGAAATCCCGTTGCATCGGCATAAGCCTGGGCCGCTTCGTCGGCGATCTGCTGGATCTCGGTCTCGCCCATGCAGCCGGAGCTGATTTGACTGATGAGTTCGATAAGGGCGGCTTTCATGACGGGATCCTGCGACCTTGGGTTGTTCGGGGCCGCGAAGGATAGCGCAAATGCCGGCGCGGGTTCAAAACCCGCGCCGCGCCCCTCAGGCGTCGAGTCGTTGCAACTGGTTCACGGTGTCGGTCGCGCCCATGGTCCGCGCCGCCGCCAGGGCAGTGACACCGTTGGCGTCCCTGGCCTGAGGATCGGCACCCTGGCTGAGCAGGTACTCGACAATGCTGGTGCGGTTGAACATCGCAGCCATCATCAAGGCCGTGCGACCGTCCGCCGAAGCGCCCTCGACCTGAGCGCCGCTTTCGATCAACAGCTTGACCATCGGCAGGTCGCCCTTGAAGGCGGCTCCGGCAATCGGACTCTGGCCGTTGTCGTTGCGGATTTCCGGATCGGCCTGATGCTCGAGCAATACCCGCACGGCATCGATGTGCCCGTGATAACTGGCAAGCATCAACAGGGTATCGCCTTTGTGATTGCGCAAGTTCGCCGGTAGGCCTTTGCTCAGCAACGCCGCCAGCAATGGCGCATCACCTTTGCGTGCCACGTCGAATACCTGTTCGGCAAACTCGGCGGCTTCCTCTTCGGTCATTTGTCGGGCTTGATCGGACATGTTGGACTCCCTGTGGCTAAACGAGAACTAGAAAATCTAGGTCGTTAGTTTCCCGAGCAGAAGTTTCCTTGTCATGCCTTATTTTTCAAGCGTTTCCATAGTCACGATCAATAACGGGGCTTGTTAGCATGAATAGCCCCATCTATCCACTACCTGCCCCGCCGCGAAAAATAACCTCGCCTCGCGCAATACCGCCCATGAAGGTTTTGAAAAGCTTTGCATTCTGGGCAACCGTCAGTCTCGACGGCCAAAGGGCAAAATGCAGGATGCACGGTGGCTATTCTTGCAATTTGCACGACTGCTCGAAGTTAAAAAAATATAACAAATTGATTTATATATATTTTTTTAAAAAAGCATACTGGCACAATCACTGCACCTATCAGTCCATGCCTAGCCATTCATGAACTGATGGAGCTGATCGACATGAACCTCATCCAGGAAAAATTCTCCTCTGTGTTCTCCAACTACGAAGTGACCACCCAATCGCGTCCTGACGGCGGTGTGTTGCTGACCCTACGTGACAGCGATGGCAAGCAGGTCCGGCGTTCAATTTCCTACGCCCAGTTACATACCGCCGAACAACTGACCTGGGTGATCAGTGCAATTCGTCGTGACCTGGCTGGCGAGGCCAGCGAGTTGCCGTCGATTTCGCTGTTGCAGAGCCAGAACCGCTTTGCCCTGCCGACCTATTATTGAGTCAACGGCAGACCTTCGGCCACGGGTTGCAAGCAGGGGTGGAAGCCGCCGCTTCGCCTAGCCGCCCGTGGCCCACCACATCCCTGTACCCCGCGCTATAACCCCCTACACCAAGCCGCGGCTAACGGCTTCGCCGACCGCATGCGCGCGGTTGCTCACTCCGAGCTTGTGATAAATGTTGCGTAAGTGATGCTTCACCGTGGCTTGCGACACCTCGCGGATCACGCTGATTTCCCATACCGTCTTTCCCGCCCTCGCCCACCTGAGCACTTCCAGTTCCTTTTCGCTCAGGGCCTTGGCTTTGGCGAGACGGTTTCTCCTGGGCTTGCTCAAACCCGGCAGCAACACCACTTGGACAACATCCTGTTTAAGTGGCTCGCGCAAATCCACCATGTCGACCGCTCGGAGCCTGACCGTATGCCCGATAACGGCATCCAGCCTCTTGGGAATGCTCATGTCTGTTTCTCCCTGTGAATTTCAATAAATCGCACGACCGTCGCCAGGTTTTTCTGGCAACAAATGCGCAACTATCAAAAACAGAGAGTTACACAGAAGCAGCATTTAACAACCAACTGCACACACAAACAGGGATGCCCGACATTTCAATAGGCAACATCCTACAACTTAAAACATGCGACTCCGACTCAAGCTTTAATCGCTCCTGCCGGTCATCACATGTTTAATGTCGCTTGGATTCACTCGTCAAGACGCGGAAAGTGGCTAGCGATATCTTCGCCGGTGAAACTGGCCACTCGCCCCTCAGGCCGATCAAACAGACAAATAACTACGCAGCGCGGGTGCTCCCCCATGTCGAACCAGTGACGCGTGCCAGCCGGCAGCGAAACCAGATCATTGCGCTCGCACAGCACGGCATAGACATAGTCACCCATGTGCAGGCTGAGCAGGCCGCGACCGGCGACGAAGAAACGTATTTCGTTGGCCGCGTGATGTTGTTCGGCGAAGCCTGCCGCGCACCACTCGGCTTGCCGAGGATGGCCGTTGTCGAGGCTGATGACCTCGACAGTCGCGCCACCGTGCTCACTCATCAGTTGATCGATCTGCAACTGATAAGCGCCAATCACTTCCTCCCGACTGGCTCCGGCGCGAATCGGCGTCGCAGCGGATCGGCGTTCGAAACGAACACCGTGTTCCGCCAGGGTCGAGGCAATGTCGTCGACGTGGGTCAAGACCTTGTTGGCAAGTTCCGGGGTGGCAACAGGGTAAACGGACAGACTGCTCATTAGGCTCTCTTTCCTTGGGTCGGGCTCAGGGCCGTTCCTCTTGCATGCGGGTGGCAATAATCATCGCGGCCGCCAGGGCCGCCAGGCTGGCAATACTGAATGTCAGGGTCGGCCCCAGGGCCTTCCAACTGTAGCCGGCGTACAAAGCACCTACGGCTCCGCCAATGCCGGACAAGGCCGCATATAAAGCCTGACCCTGTCCTTGCTGGCGCGCACCGAAGCTGCGTTGCACAAAATGGATGGCCGCAGCGTGAAAGCTGCCGAAAGTGGCGGCGTGCAACAGTTGGGCGAACAACAGCACCCACAGATGCTCGGCGAACGAGCCCAACAACAACCAGCGCAAGGCTGCCAGGAGAAAACTGGCCAACAGCACCTGGCGCACGGAGAAATGCACGAGGATCCGGCTCATGGCCAGGAACATCAGGACTTCCGCGACCACGCCCAAAGCCCAGAGCAGACCGATCAGGCCACGGCCATAGCCGAGATCCTCAAGGTGCAGGGTCAGGAAGGTGTAATAAGGACCGTAGCTCATCTGCATCAGCGCGACACAGCCATAGAAGGCCAGCACCCCAGAGCTGCGAAGTTGCTTGAGAAATCCCTCGCCCGCAGGACGGTTGGCCTGGCTCACCGGCTGGGCATTGGGCACCCAGACGCTGCTCAGGACGATACCGCTCATGATCACCACAATGACCACCGGATAGATATCCAGGCTCAGCCATTCGAACAGTCGCCCCAACGCCACCACGGTGAGGATGAAACCGATCGAGCCCCACAGGCGGATCTGGCTGTAACGCGCGGGCTGGCTCTGCAAGTGCGCCAGGGTGATGACTTCGAACTGCGGCAGCACCGCATGCCAGAAGAACGCGTGAAGGGCCATCACCAGCGCCAGCCAGGCGTAGCTTTTGTCAAAGAAAATCAGGGAAAACGCCAGCAGTGTGCAGACCGCGCCAAAACGCACGATCGCCAGGCGCTGGCCAGTGAAGTCACCCAGCCAGCCCCAGATATTCGGCGCCACGCAGCGCATCAGCATGGGAACGGCTACCAGTTCGCCAATCCGCGCCGGAGCAAAGCCCAGGTGGTGAAAGTACAGTGCCAGAAACGGTGCCGTCGCCCCTAGCAGGGCAAAGTAGAACAGATAGAAACCGGACAGCCGCCAGTAAGGGAGCGGTGCTGCGGACATTACAACTGGCCCAGTACCGGGGTGCTCACGCGCACATCCGCATTTTGCCCGCGATGACGCAACAGGTGATCCATCAGGACAATGGCCATCATCGCCTCGGCAATCGGCGTGGCACGGATGCCGACGCACGGGTCATGGCGTCCCTTGGTGATCACATCCACCGGATTGCCATGGATATCGATGGAGCGACCCGACGTGGTGATACTCGACGTCGGCTTGAGCGCCAAGTGCGCGACAATCGGCTGGCCGGAGGAAATGCCGCCAAGAATGCCGCCGGCGTTGTTGCTGAGAAAACCTTGCGGGGTCATTTCGTCGCGATGTTCCGTACCACGCTGGGCCACACAGGCGAACCCGGCGCCGATTTCCACGCCCTTGACCGCGTTGATGCTCATCAGCGCATGCGCAAGCTCGGCATCCAGGCGATCGAAGATCGGCTCGCCAAGGCCCGGCATCACGCCTTCGGCGACCACGGTGATTTTCGCGCCGACCGAATCCTGGTCGCGGCGCAACTGGTCCATATAAGCTTCCAACTCAGGCACCTTGTCCGGATCCGCGCTGAAAAAGGCGTTCCGCTCCACCGAGTCCCAGCTCTTGAACGGGATTTCGATAGGGCCTAGCTGGCTCATATAGCCGCGAATGACAATGCCCCGGCTCGCCAGAAATTTCTTCGCAATGGCACCGGCGGCAACGCGTATTGCAGTTTCCCGGGCCGAGCTGCGGCCACCACCCCGATAGTCGCGTTCACCGTATTTGTGGTGGTAGCTATAGTCGGCATGGGCGGGACGGAACAGGTCCTTGATCGCCGAGTAGTCCTTGGACTTCTGGTCGGTATTGCGGATCAACAGGCCGATGGGGCAACCGGTGGTGCGACCTTCGAAGACCCCCGAAAGAATCTCCACTTCATCGGCTTCCTGACGCTGGGTGGTGTGCCGACTAGTGCCGGGCTTGCGGCGGTCGAGGTCGCGTTGCAGGTCCTCTGGCGACAGCTCCAGGCCCGGCGGGCAGCCATCGACAATGGCGACCAACGCCGGGCCATGGCTTTCGCCAGCGGTGGTGACAGTGAACAGCTTGCCGTAGGTATTGCCGGACATGCAGGGGCTCCGCGAATCAGATCTAGAGATAACCGAGCGGCCCAGTATACGCAGGCTGTCCAAGTAGTTCATCCTCGAACCTTAGCGCCAGGCGCGAGTCCAACCGACACCTTGTTCATAATGGCGTGATGATGCTACGTATTTTGCTCCTTACCTTGACCTTGTTCAGCGGTTTCACCCAAGCGGGCGTGGTGCTGCAACGACCGATCAGCCTGAACATCGGTAGCGGCGAGCTGTTCGGCTCGCTGTTGCTGCCAAAATCGGCCACGCCGGTACCGGTGGTGCTGATCATAGCCGGCTCCGGCCCCACCGACCGGGACGGCAACAACCCCGACGGCGCACGCAACGACAGTCTCAAGCGCCTGGCCTGGCTGCTGGCCAGGCACAATATCGCCAGCCTGCGCTATGATAAGCGCGGCGTGGCGGCGAGCCTGTCTGCCGAACCCGATGAACGCCATCTGAGTGTCGAAGGCTATGTCGCCGATGCCGTCGCCTGGGGCGAGAAACTCAAGGCCGACCCGAGCCTGGGGCCGCTCATCCTCCTGGGCCACAGCGAAGGCGCGTTGATCGCCACCCTCGCCGCGCCGAAGCTGGATGCCGTCGGGGTCATTTCCCTATCCGGCAGCGGTCGTCCGGTCGATCAGGTGGTCCGCCAGCAACTGGCCCATCAACTGCCGCCGGCGTTGCTGCTGCGTAGCAACGAGCTGCTCGACAGCCTCAAGGCCGGGCGGCTGGACAACGATATCCCACCGCCACTGGAGCCGATCTTCCGTCCCAGCGTCCAGCCCTACCTGATCAGCCTGTTCCGCCAGGACCCGGCGGCGGCCTTCGGTCGGTTAAAAATGCCAGCACTGATTATCCAAGGACGTCATGACATCCAAGTGAGTGTCGCCGACGCAGAAAACCTGAAGAAGGCCAAACCCAATGCACGGCTGGTGCTGGTTGAGGGCATGAATCATGTCCTGCGCATTGTGTCCAACGACATCCCGTCTCAATTGGCTTCCTATAACGACCCGCAACAGCCTCTGACGGCCGCACTGGAAGGACCGATCAGCACCTTTATCGACGGGCTCACTCCCCATTGAGACGATTTTTCACTCCAGTCCTGACAGAAACGGCCGATAAGGCCCTTGCCGGTATCGATAGTGTGACCGGCAAGCTGGACACGGACAGGATCTCACCGAATGACTGATACCCAAGCGTCACCCGAAAGCAACGCCGAAGCCGTGGAATCCGCGCCGGTTGATCTGCCGTGGGCAGATGTGCAACCCGAGCATTTCAAGATGTTGCGTCTGGCGCCGCTGGCTACTGACCGGGCTACTGGCGGGCGACCGCTGCGATTTGTCCAATTCGGCTATGCCGAGCGCAACCACAAGGAACGCAGCCTGCTGCGCATGAGTATCCAGTTACCGGCGCAACGGGTGCGCAAGGAACAGAATCAGTTGGACATGTGGGTCGATCACACCACCAAACGCGTGCATTTCAGGCCCGAGAGTGGTTTACAGGTGGAACCGTGGAATCGTGGGATCGGTCGTTTCCTGGTGGCGCAGGGCGCCATCTGGGCGCAAAAAAAATGGTCGCATTACCGGGTCGATGGCGCAGCCTTGCAGAACAAGGACGCGCTGAGCGAGGACACCCGTCTGCGCCGCGATCACTTCTTGCGAGTCCAGGGTTTCGACGTGGTCTACGCCGACCCCCTGCACCTCAAGGGCAGTTACAAGGACCTGCAGGTTGGCGAACTGCTGGCCCAGTGGAACACCGAGAAGCTGCAATTCGTGGAAATTCTCGAGGCAGCGCAGATGTTGCAAAATGCCGAACAAAACCTGATGGAACAGGAGGTCAAGCTGCGCCAACAGGAAGAGCGCGTCGGCAAGTTCAAACGCGAAGACAGCGGGCTGCGCTTCACCATCACCTGCCTGGTGGCCTTTGCGATGTTCCAGGCCGGGCTATTGATCTGGATGGCCACACACCGCTAACAGAGGTGGCGCTCCTGCGTCGACTCAGACCCTGGAGGCGAACAACGCTTGATGTTCACGGCACTGTGGCGCCGTCAGCATGAACACTCCGTGCCCACCACGCTCGAAGTCCAGCCAGGCAAAATCCACTTCCGGGTACAGGGCCTCGACGTGGACCTGACTATTGCCCACCTCGACGATCAGCAAGCCTTTCTCGGTCAAGTGATCCGCCGCTTCGGCGAGCATCCGCCGCACCAGGTTCAAGCCATCTTCGCCGCAGGCCAGGCCCAACTCCGGCTCATGCTGGTACTCGTCCGGCATGTCGGCGAAATCCTCGGCATCGACATAGGGCGGGTTGGATACGATCAGGTCGAAGCGCTGTCCCGGCAAGCCGTCGAAACCATCGCCCTGGACCGTGAACACTCGCTCATCGAGACCATGACGCTCGATATTCTGGTTCGCCACTTCCAGCGCCGGGAAGGACACGTCGGCCAACAGCACTTGCGCCTGCTCGAACGTGTAGGCGCAGGCAATGCCGATGCAACCAGAACCTGTACACAGGTCGAGGATTCGCGCCGGCTCCGCGCCGAGCCAGGGAGCGAAGCGGCTTTCGATCAGTTCGCCGATCGGCGAGCGCGGGATCAGCACGCGCTCATCGACGATGAACGACAACCCGCAGAACCAGGCCTCGCCCAGCAGGTAAGCGGTCGGCACCCGATCTTCGATACGACGCTTGAGCAGATGCTGCAGATAGGTCAGCTCGTCCTCCTCCAGGTGGCAGTCGAGGTAGCTGTCGGCGATTTCCCAGGGCAAGTGCAGCGCGCCCAGCACCAATTGACGTGCCTCGTCCCACGCGTTGTCGGTGCCGTGACCGAAAAACAGATCCGCGCCATGAAAACGGCTGACAGCCCAACGAATGTGGTCACGCAGGGTACGCAGGCGGGAAGTGATCACGGGTAGACTCCTGAAAAAACAACGGGCAATTCTAACAGCCAAATAGACATCGGGTAAAAACAAGGCAAAAAGATATCATGGAGCGGCTTTGCGACCTCCGCCGTCGCCCCTCGACACGGCTACAAGCCAATAATCACACCGCCTGTGCCGGTAGCGATTCACATAAGCGCTCAGCCAGAGGACAATGCGACAAAAGCCCCACTCAAAGGAGCCCCAGAATGTCCGTTCCAAAAACGATGTTTCAACTCAGCGGTCGTGGTTATGCCGCAGCTAATCTGAACCATGCCAGCCTGTTGATCATCGATGCCCAGAAAGAATACCTCAGCGGCCCGCTCGCGCTGTCCGGCATGCAGGCGGCCGTCGGCAACATCAAGCAGTTGGTCGCCGCCGCCCGTGCGGCGGGTCGGCCAATCGTGCATATCCGCCACCTGGGCACAGTCGGTGGGTTGTTCGACCCACAGGGCGAACGTGGCGAGTTCATCCCCGGCCTCGAACCCCAGGGCGACGAAACCCTGATCGGCAAGCTGCTGCCCAGCGCCTTTCATGGCACAGGTCTGGAGAAACACCTGCAAGACCTCGGGTCGCTGGACCTGATCGTCTGCGGCTTCATGAGCCACTCCAGTGTCAGCACCACCGTGCGCGCCGCCAAGAACCTTGGCTTTCGCTGCACTCTGGTGGAAGACGCCTGTGCCACCCGCGACCTCTCCTACAAGGGCCAGATCATCAGTGCCGAGCAGGTCCAACACACTGAAATGGCGATCATGGCCGACAACTTCGCCACCCTGGCCCTGACCAAGGACTTGATCTGAGTTCGGGCAGGATGGGCCGTCGTTACGACCGCCCATCTGTTACAGGCGCCTAACCACCCGTCATTTTCCGATTTCCCAACCGCATCAGGAACAAGCCGACCATCTCCCGGTCGAAGGGCCGATACTCATAGAGGAAATCGGAATGAAGATATCCGATGGTTTTGACGCTCGCCGCCTGCGCCCCAAATGCCAGAGCACCTGGCGCTCGCGTTTAGGCGCCGGTTTCGCGGCGCTGTTGGCAACCTTCGGGGTGTTGCTGACCATGGCCGGTGCCGCCAGCCTGCTGGGACATGCACCGGCCATGGGCGACCTGAACGCCACCACCAGCGGCTCGGCGGTGATCCTGGTGGTGGGGTTACTGGTGCTGTATGGCGGTGTCTGGCTCTGGCGGCGCAGCCGACGCCGGACACAGCGTAACCAGGCGCTAAACCTGGCCCCGCACCTGATGAAGAAACACGATTGATAAATCCTCTCCCGGGAATCGGCCTGTGACTTGCGCCCTATGACTTAGGTAAACTGGCGACTCCTGCGGAGATTGACATGCAAGACGATGATTTTTCCCTGTTCAAAAGCGAAATCCGTGGTGTAAAGCCGCTCAAGCACGATCGTGCCGATACCGGCAAACCCAGGTCCGACCGCGCACAACTGGCCAAGCTACGCCAGGCGGCGACCGTGCGCAGCGAATCCACGACGGTGGATGGCCTGTCCGATCAGTTCGTCATCGATGTCGGCCCTGAAGACGAGCTGCACTGGTCCCGCGACGGTGTGCAGGACAGCCAGATGCGCAAGCTCAAGGCCGCCCAGATTCCCTTCGAAGGCAGCCTCGACCTGCACGGCATGAGCGTGGAAAAGGCCCGGGAAACCCTCTGGGCATTTCTTGGCGAAGCGACCCGGTTCGAAATCCGTTGCGTGCGAGTCACCCATGGCAAGGCCGTGCGTCTGGACGGCAAGCGCCCCATGATCAAGAGCCACGTCAACACCTGGTTGCGCCAGCATGCCCAGGTGCTCGGCTTCACCTCCTGCCAGCCGAAACACGGCGGCGCGGGCGCGGTGTATGTGATGCTCAAGCGCACCATGATGGAAGGCCGCGACGAATAATTGGACTATCATGAGTTTGCAGGCGGCTGTCAGCCGCCGTATCCTTATTCCTTTGCGCAGACTCCCACAGGTAGCTTCATGTCCCTGGAACAAAACTATACGGCGATTCTCGGCCAACTCGGCGAGGACGTCTCCCGCGAGGGCCTGCTGGACACGCCCAAGCGCGCGGCCAAAGCCATGCAGTATCTTTGCCGCGGTTACGAACAGACCCTGGAAGAAGTCACCAACGGTGCCTTGTTCAGTTCCGACAACAGCGAAATGGTGCTGGTCAAGGACATCGAGCTCTACTCGCTGTGCGAACACCACTTGCTACCGTTCATCGGCAAGGCCCATGTTGCCTATATCCCGAGTGGCAAGGTATTGGGCCTGTCGAAGGTCGCACGGATCGTCGACATGTATGCCCGGCGCCTGCAGATCCAGGAAAACCTCAGCCGCCAGATCGCCGATGCGGTCCAGCAGGTGACCGGCGCCCTGGGCGTGGCCGTGGTGATCGAAGCCCAGCACATGTGCATGATGATGCGTGGCGTGGAAAAACAGAACTCGTCGATGATCACTTCGGTGATGCTCGGTGAATTCCGCGAAAACGCCGCGACCCGTAGCGAGTTCCTGGCGCTGATCAAATAAGATGTGGCGACCTGAAAAAAACCGGCGCCCATCGCCGGTTTTTTTCGAGCGGGAAAAATCAGGTAAGCTGCGTACCCTCTTCTTCACCGCCCGCGAGGCTATACCGTGTTCGTCAAAGCACTCCGAGTCGGCCTCGGCCAGCTCATCATCTTCATCGACTTCCTCACCCGACCACGCAAGCAGCAGCGCACCGCCGCCGCCCAGGCCAAGGTCGATGCCGCCGCCCGCGACCTGACCCTGTATCAGTTCCACGCCTGTCCGTTCTGCGTAAAGACCCGCCGTACCCTGCGCCGCCTGAACCTGCCGGTGGCGCTGCGTGACGCGAAGAACGACGAACACCATCGACAGACGCTGCTCGAACAAGGCGGCAAGATCAAAGTGCCATGCCTGCGTATCGAAGAAAATGGCCAGACCACCTGGATGTACGAATCCCAGACGATCATCGCTTACCTGAATCAGCGGTTTGCCGCTGCCTGATGTCGGCACCAGTCAATTCGGACAGTTGTTGGTTTCATCGCGGCACTCGGTGTAGCTCTTCAACTGCGCCGCGCGCTGGTTGGTCAGCTCAGTCTTGCATTGCAGATTGAGCATTGGCCACAGCGAGCCGCCATCCGCCGGCCGGCCATTCCGGTACAGGCAGTCGGCATCGCGAAAAGCCAGCCATTTGCGTTGGGCATCCCTGAGTGCGTCCTTGGAAGCCTGGGTCTTCAGGTAGTCCATCTGCGTCTTGTAGTACTTGTTCAAATCGTCATCGACTTTCTTGAACTCCTTGCCCACACACTCATTCATCGACGCCTGGTTGGCAGCGCAATCCTCGGCTGTCTGCGCACCGGCGACCTGGCTCAACAAACCGAAAGCCAAAAAAGCTACGACTGGATATTTCATGGACGACACCCCCTTCAAGTGGATAGGAAACCAAGCTTTCGCTAGGACTTTGATGGTCGCAAAGGTGCCTGCGCCGGAAAAGACAAACCGCCCCTGAGGCCGCTTTAAGTATTTCCAGATTTGCCGGTCAACCCGACTAACAGAACTCGCCACACAGGCCACTAGCTTCCTTTGTAGGTCGAATAACTGTAAGGCGAGATCAACAGAGGGACGTGATAGTGGTCCTGTTCTGCGCTGATGCCAAAGCGCAGCACCACCACGTCGAGAAAGGCCGGCTCCGGTAGCGTCACGCCACAGGCCCGATAGTAGTCGCCAGCATGAAACTGCAACTGATAGACCCCGCAACGGTAGTCGCTCCCCTGCAGCAACGGCGCATCGCAGCGCCCGTCGTCGTTGGTTCGGGCACTGGCCACCCGTTTCAGTTGCGTGCCTTCGACCCGATACAGTTCGACCTTGATCGAACGGCCGGGGCAACCCTGTGCGGCATCCAAAACATGCGTAGTCAAACGTCCCATTGCTTCTGCGTGCCCGCCTGCCCTGCTGGCAGACCGGGCTTCGCGCCTCCCGGAATCAGTGGATAAAGGCGTGCCGCACGGCCGGGAAAGCTCTAAGAGGGCGGCGACGAAATGATTAAGACACCTTCAATAAAAATTGTACACAATAAATTTCGCACTTTATGGCGCATGTTCCGAACGTTGCTAACATTGACAGAAAGACCGTGGACTAAGGGTTTTTCGTTTATTAGTTGATCGATCAAGCCCATTTCTATCAAGCGACCAAACAGGTTTTTTTGGTAGACATGAAAAAACGTGGCTGACAAGGTGATCACAGAGTTGTATACAATAAAGCTTTCACTGTGACACCACGCAACCGTTACCACGGACAAGAAGGAAGACGGCAGTGAGCCCTGACTATCCACGCGACCTGATCGGTTACGGCGATAAGCCTCCTCACCCCCATTGGCCGGGAAATGCCCGTATCGCCTTATCTTTCGTGCTCAACTACGAAGAGGGCGGCGAGCGCAATATCCTGCACGGCGACAAGGAATCCGAATGTTTTCTCTCGGAGATGGTCGCGGCGCAGCCGCTGCAAGGCGAACGCAACATGAGCATGGAATCGCTCTATGAGTATGGCAGTCGCGCCGGCGTCTGGCGGATTCTCAAATTGTTCAGATCCTTCGACATCCCATTGACCATCTTTGCCGTGGCCATGGCCGCCCAGCGCCACCCAGACGTTATTCGCGCCATGGTCGAGGCCGGCCACGAAATCTGCAGCCACGGCTACCGCTGGATCGACTACCAGTACATCGACGAGGTGCAAGAGCGTGAGCATATGCTCGACGCCATCCGCATCCTCAGCGAAGTCAGCGGAGAGCGGCCGCTGGGCTGGTACACCGGTCGTACCGGGCCGAACACCCGCAGGCTGATGATGGAGGAAGGCGGCTTCCTCTACGACTCGGACACCTACGACGATGACCTGCCCTACTGGGAACCGGACAACCCAACCGGTAAACCGCACCTGGTGATCCCGTACACACTGGACACCAACGACATGCGCTTCACCCAGGTACAGGGTTTCAACCAGGGCAACGATTTCTACCAGTACCTCAAGGACGCTTTCGATGTGCTCTACGCCGAAGGCGCCGAGGCGCCGAAAATGCTTTCCATCGGCCTGCACTGCCGGCTGACCGGGCGCCCGGCGCGCCTGGCCGCGCTGCAGCGTTTCATCGAATATGTGAAGGGCTTCGATCGGGTCTGGTTCAGTCGCCGGGTCGATATCGCCCGTCACTGGCATGCCACCCACCCGTACCAGGCGCCAATGAAATGAGTACTTTCCGGACCCTAAAGCCATCGACCCTGAGCCGCACGGCGTTTGTCGAAGCCTTTGCCGATATTTATGAACATTCGCCATGGGTCGCCGAACAGGCCTTCGACTTGGGCCAGGACAGCGGTATCGACCAGATCGACACTCTGCACCAGCGCATGAGCGACATCCTGTTAAACGCCGATCATGCCAGCCAGTTGGCATTGATCAACGCCCACCCGGACCTGGCGGGTAAAGCCGCCGTCCAGGGCCAACTCAGCGCGGCCAGCGCCCATGAGCAAGCCGGTGCCGGTATCCAGCACTGCACGGCCGAAGAATTCCAGCGTTTCACCGAGCTGAACCAGGCCTATAAGGCCAAATTCAAGTTCCCCTTCATCATGGCGGTAACAGGCAGTAATCGGCAGCAGATTCTCGCCGCGTTCGAAACACGTCTCCACAACCCGCAGGACACGGAGTTCAACTGCGCGCTGGCGCAGATCAACAAGATTGCCCTGTTTCGGTTACTGGCTCTATAGGGACCTTGGCCCGAAAGTGCGCAGGGGCCTGTGGTATTCCCAGCCACCTATTCTTCAAAGGCAGACATGAACAATGAAAACTTATGCCGTACCTTTCGAGAAATTCCTCAACCTGGCCGATGCCCGCCTGGGCACCCAAATCGTTTCCGTCACCGATGACTGGTTCGCCGACGCCAACCGCCTGTTCCAGCCGACCCCGGCGGTATGGAAAGAGGGTGTGTTCGATGACAACGGCAAGTGGATGGACGGCTGGGAATCGCGTCGCAAGCGCTTCGAAGGCCACGACAGCGCGGTGATCCGCCTGGGCGTGCCCGGCTCGATCAAGGGCGTGGATATCGACACCTCATTCTTCACCGGCAACTACCCGCCATCGGCCTCGCTGGAAGCCTGCTTCCTGAGCCACGGCGAACCCGATGAAAACACCCAGTGGGTCGAAGTGCTCGGTGCCGTCGAATTGCAAGGCAACAGCCACCACTATCACGCTATCAGCCACGATCAGGCCTTCAGCCATCTGCGCTTCAACATCTATCCGGACGGTGGCGTGGCTCGCCTGCGAGTCCACGGTATCCCCTATCGCGACTGGTCGGCCACAGACGACCACGAACAGATCGACCTGGCCGCCGCCCTCAACGGGGGACGCGCGCTGGCCTGCTCCGACGAACATTTCGGACGCATGAACAATATCCTCAATCCAGGCCGTGGCATCAACATGGGCGACGGCTGGGAAACCGCTCGTCGTCGTACCCCGGGCAATGACTGGGTAATCGTCGCCCTGGGTCATCCGGGCGAGATCGAGAAGATCATCGTCGACACCTTACACTTCAAAGGCAACTACCCCGACAGCTGCTCGATTCAGGCGGCCTTCGTCAAGGGCGGCACCGACAGCCAGATCGAGACCCAGAGCCTGTTCTGGCGCGAACTGCTGCCAAGCCAGAAGCTGGAAATGCACGCCGAACACAGCTTTGTCGAGCAGATCAAGGCCCTGGGACCGATCACCCATATCCGCCTGAACGTGTTCCCCGATGGCGGCGTGAGCCGTCTGCGGGTATTCGGTAAAGTCGCCAAATAAGCGCAGCGCCCTGCAGCGAGGGAGCTTGCTCCTCGCCACCACAGCAGAACAAATCACACCGCATTCGAATAAGAAGACAGCCATGCGCACACTGACGATCGAATCCCTGACCAAAGAAGCCTTCGCTCCTTTCGGTGACGTGATCGAAACCGACGGCAGCGATCACTTCCTGATCAACAACGGTTCGACCCAGCGCTTTCATCGTCTGGCCACGGTCGACACGGCAATCCCTGGCGACAAGGCGATCATCAGCATTTTCCGCGCAGACGCACTCGACATGCCACTGACCCTACGCATGCTTGAACGCCATCCGCTGGGCAGCCAGGCGTTTATTCCGCTGCTCGGCAACGCCTTTTTGATCGTGGTCGCACCCCTTGGCGATACACCAGTATCAAGTCTGGTCCGCGCCTTCGTCAGCAATGGCAGGCAGGGCATCAATTACCATCGCGGGGTCTGGCACCACCCGGTATTGGCAATCGCAAAGCGCGACGACTTCCTGGTGGTTGATCGCAGTGGCAGTGGCAACAACTGTGATGAGCATTTCTTCAAAGAGGATCAATACCTGATCCTTCCTTCACTCATAAGAGAAGGCTTGATCACTCCCGAAAAAGAGTGACGAGCAAGAGGTACGAGCCGTGGAAGCACATTTGATGGAATGGCTGAATCTGAGCGTGCGCTGGGTTCACATGATCACCGGCGTCGCCTGGATCGGTGCGTCATTCTATTTCGTCTGGCTGGAGAACCACCTCAATCGGGTCAACCCCAGGGACGGTCTGGCCGGCGACCTCTGGGCCATCCACGGCGGCGGCATCTACCACCTGGAAAAATACCGGTTGGCCCCGCCGACCATGCCGGACAACCTGCACTGGTTCAAATGGGAAGCCTATTTCACCTGGATGTCCGGGATCGCGTTGCTCTGTGTGGTGTTCTACTCCAACCCCCTACTCTATCTCGTGGCCCCGGGTAGCGGCCTGAGTGGTCCGGCCGGCGTCGCCATCGGCATCGGCGCGCTGATCGTCGGCTGGTTCGTCTACGACTGCCTCTGCGACTCGGCCTTGGGCAAGCGTCCGGCCCTGCTTGGCTTCATCCTGTTTGTCCTGCTGATCGCCTCGGCTTACGGTTTCAGCAAGGTGTTCAGCGGACGTGGGGCCTACCTGCACGTTGGCGCAATCATCGGCACCCTCATGGTCGGCAACGTCTTTGCCATTATCATGCCGGCGCAACGCGCCCTGGTGGCGGCGATCGCCGAGAACCGTGCGCCCGACCCGACATTGCCGGCCAAAGGCCTGTTGCGCTCACGACACAACAACTATTTCACCTTGCCGGTGCTGTTCATCATGATCAGCAACCATTTCCCAAGCACCTACGGCAGCCAGTACAACTGGCTGATTCTGGCCGGGATCGCGCTGTTGGCGGTGTTGGTGCGGCATCACTTCAACTGCCGTCACGACAGCCATAAGTTTGCCTGGACCTTGCCGGTCGCGGCGCTGGGCATGATCTGCCTGGCCTATGTCACCGCACCCGCATCGAGCCCGAGCGCACCGCCAGCGGCCAGGGCGGCGGCGAAGATCGACTACCAGCCGTTGCCGGAAACCGCCCTGGACGGTGGGCTCAAGCCGGCGCCAACCATTGAGCCGGCCACGCCCGCAGTGCCGACATCGGCGAACAACGCCTCCGGCGATATTGCTTTCGACAAGGTCCACAGCGTGATCCAAGAACGTTGCGCGGTGTGCCATTCGGCCAAGCCCAGCAGCCCGTTGTTCAGCACCGCCCCGGCTGGCGTGATGCTCGACACCGCACAACAGATCCAGCAATTGGCTCCTCGGATCCAAGCCCAGGCCGTCACGAGCCAGATCATGCCCCTGGGCAATATCACCCAGATGACCCAGCAGGAACGTGAGCTGATTGGCGCCTGGATCAACCAGGGAGCGCGTACCCACTGAGCCGGAGCAGGTGGCGAGCTTTTTGTGCTCGACTGCCCGACGCCCCCCCATCGGCGCTACCCGGACAAGCTGATAATCAGCCGCGAGCCATGCGCCAGAGCTTGCCGGTCAGCGAAACCAGCGCCATAACCAGCGCTCCGGCGACAATCCCCACCACCGCATTGAGCAGCGTCGGCACCACCGCCGCAAAGCCGCCGGTAGCCGTGGCCACACCTTCGATCCAGTGATGCAACGCCGGCACGCCATGGGTGAGAATCCCCCCACCGACCAGGAACATCGCCGCCGTGCCGATCACCGACAAACTCTTCATCAAGTACGGCGCGGCACTCAGCACGCCACGCCCGAAACGGCGTTGCAAACCGGCCCAAGCGCCGTCACCGGCCCGACGACTCAGGTACAGGCCGCCGTCGTCGAGCTTGACGATACCGCCCACCAGGCCATACACCCCGACCGTCATCACCAGGGCAATGCCCGACAAAACCACCACCTGTTGTAACAACGGTGCATCGGCCACCGTGCCCAGGGTAATGGCGATGATCTCCGCCGAGAGAATGAAGTCGGTACGCACCGCCCCCTTGATCTTGTCCCGCTCGAATGCCACCAGGTCGCTCGCCGGATCGCTCATCGCCTGTACCCATTGGGCATGCCCGGCCTGGTCCTCGGCCTGGCTGTGGAGGAATTTATGCGCGAGCTTTTCAAAGCCTTCGAAACACAGGTAGGCGCCGCCCAACATCAACAGCGGCGTCACCAGCCAGGGCACCAGCGCGCTGATCGCCAGTGCCGCCGGAACCAGGATCAGCTTGTTGCGAAACGACCCCTTGGCCACCGCCCAGACCACCGGCAGCTCACGCTCGGCGCGCACCCCGGAGACCTGCTGGGCGTTGAGGGCCAGGTCGTCGCCCAGAACACCGGCGGTTTTCTTGGCCGCCAGCTTGGTCATCAGTGCGACGTCATCCAGGACCGCCGCGATATCGTCGATCAAGACCAGTAAACTGCTTCCTGCCATGGTGCATTCCTCAGGAAAGTTGCGTTGCACAGTGTGCCGCCGGGCGTCCCGCAGGGCAATCTTGAGACTCGCGCAAGCCCGGTGCTACCATGCCCGACCGCCCGCACAGGCAAGGAACATCGCGCTTTATGAGCACCATCCGCGAACGCAACAAAGAACTGATTCTGCGCGCAGCCAGTGAAGAGTTCGCCGACAAGGGTTTCGCTGCCACCAAAACCAGCGACATCGCGGCCAGGGCCGGCCTGCCCAAGCCCAATGTCTATTACTACTTCAAGTCCAAGAACAACCTCTACCGAGAGGTACTGGAAAGCATTATCGAGCCGATCCTGCAGGCGTCAACGCCGTTCAACCCCGAAGGCGTGCCCAACGAAGTGCTGGCCGGTTATATCCGCTCGAAAATCCGCATCTCCCGTGACCTGCCGGCGGCCTCCAAGGTTTTCGCCAGCGAAATCATGCACGGCGCGCCGCACCTGAGCGGCGAGCAAGTGGAACAGCTCAATGCCCAGGCCCGACACAATATCGAGTGCATCCGGAGCTGGATCGACCAGGGACAGATCGCCGCCATCGACCCTCATCACCTGATGTTCACCATCTGGGCCGCGACCCAGACCTATGCCGACTTCGATTGGCAGATCTCCGCGATCACCGGCAAGGCCAAGCTCGACGACAGCGATTATGAAGCGGCGGCGCAGACCATCGTGCGACTGGTGCTCAAGGGCTGCGAGCCCGACCGGTAAACCGCCCCTCCCCGGCATTCGCCACGGGCCACCGCCTCCTGGCTCGAACTGCAGCGCGGACGTTGCCCCAGCCCGGCTTGCGCATTGATCGCTATTGCCCCACGCTGCCCACATTTACCGTTTGGGCAGCACCTCATGAACAGCAACAACGACTGGCGCCAACGGCTCTATGTCATGGTTTTCCAAACCGATACCGTCGCCGGCAGACGTTTCGACAAGATCCTCCTGCTGATCATCCTCGCCAGCCTGGTGGTGGTGATCCTCGACAGTATCGAGAGCGTCCATCAGAACTTCGCCGACGCCCTGGCGTACATCGAGTGGGGTTTCACGTTGATCTTCGCGATCGAATACCTGGCGCGCCTCTATTGCTCGCCACGCCCCTTGCGCTACGCTTTCAGCTTCTACGGACTGGTGGACCTGCTGGCGATAGTCCCCGGCATCCTGGCGATTTACTACAGCGATGCGCAGTACCTCCTGATCATCCGCATTATCCGTATGCTACGGATCTTCCGGGTACTTAAGCTCGGCCCGTACCTGAAACAGGCCCATTACCTGCTCGCGGCCCTGCGCGGCAGCAAACAGAAGATCCTGGTGTTCCTGCTCGGTGTCTGCACCCTGGTGACCGTATTCGGCACCCTGATGTACGTGATCGAAGGCCCGGAGCATGGCTTCACCAGCATTCCGAAAAGCATCTATTGGGCTATCGTCACCCTGACCACGGTGGGCTACGGCGACATAGTGCCCAAGACCACGCTCGGCCAGGTGATCTCGGCCCTGGTGATGATCACTGGCTACTCGATCATCGCCGTACCCACCGGAATTTTCACCGCCGAACTGGCCAGTACCTTGCGCGGTGAACAACTCCAACACGATTGCCCGGTATGCAAGAAGAACAGCCACGAACCCGAAGCCTCTTTCTGCTCCCGGTGTGGCAATGCACTTTTTCGGAAATTGGAATAAGCACAGTACTTTTTAATCTTTAAGCGACTATGCCACCGCCGTTATAGTCGCTGGCAAATTGCCTTTCTCTACTCGAACAAGGAATGCGCGGTGAAAACACTTTTTGGCGCCTCACTCCTGGCCGTTGGCCTGGCATTCGCCAGCGTGGTCCAGGCCGCTCCGACTCTGCTGAACGTGTCTTATGACGTCATGCGCGACTTTTACAAGGACTATAACGCCGCCTTCCAGAAACACTGGCAGGCCGAGCACCACGAAAACATCACTGTGCAGATGTCCTTCGGTGGCTCCAGCAAACAAGCGCGTTCGGTTATCGACGGCCTGCCGGCGGACGTGATTACGATGAACATGGCCACTGACATCAATGCGCTGGTGGACAATGGCAAGCTGGTGCCGGAGAACTGGGCCAGCCGCCTGCCGAACAACAGCGCGCCCTTCACCTCGGCGACCGTGTTTATCGTGCGCAAGGGCAACCCCAAGGCTCTGAAGGACTGGCCGGATCTGCTCAAGGACGGCGTGCAAGTTATCGTGCCGAACCCGAAGACCTCGGGTAATGGCCGCTACACCTACTTGTCGGCCTGGGGTTATGTGCTGAAGAACGGTGGTGATGAAAACCAGGCCAAGGACTTTGTCGCCAGGCTGTTCAAACAGGCACCGGTGCTCGATACCGGTGGCCGCGCCGCCACCACGACCTTCATGACCAACCAGATCGGCGACGTGCTGGTAACCTTCGAGAACGAAGCGGAAATGATTGCCCGAGAGTTCGGTCGCGACCAGTTCGAAGTGATCTACCCAAGCGTCTCTGCCGAGGCCGAGCCACCAGTGAGCGTGGTCGACAAGATGGTCGACAAGAAAGGCAGCCGCATAGCGGCAGAAGAATACCTGAAGTACTTATGGTCGCCAGAAGGCCAGGAAATCGCCGCCAACAACTACCTGCGCCCGCGTGATCCGGCGGTGCAGGCCAAGTTCACCGATCGGTTCCCGAAAGTCGACTTCCTCTCGGTGGAGAAGACCTTCGGCGACTGGCGAGCGGTGCAGAAGATCCACTTCAACGACGGCGGTGTGTTCGACCAGATCTACACCGGCCGATAACCCTCAAGCTTCGCGGGCAAGCCTGTCACGAAATCCCAGCTCAACAACGCGGGAGCAGGCTTGCCTGGGGCGGCATTCCAACCCGGACAATCCCATCTACATCGGCGGTTTGATCCCGTTCTCCCCCGCCGAAATCCCCACCGCTGTCAGCTTGCCGTCCGCGCCCTGCTGAGCGAACAACACCACCTTCACGCCTGGCTTGAGCAGGCTGCGATCTCCCGGCACCAGGTTGACGATCGGCACGCCCTCGGGCACCACCACCTTTTTCTCGCCGCCCTTGTAGTTTACGGTCAGGGTCCGACCCTCGGCGACTTTCAACTCACCCACGCGGCCATTGGTCATGGTGCTGCCCTGCGCCAGGTCGAACGGTCGATGACCATCTCCCGTACCGGCCATCTCCGGCGGGAAGACATGCACCTCCATCGATGTCAGCGTGCCATCCGGACCGGGCATCGCTGCCGTGCCGATATAACTGCCGGGCTTGATATCCGTGATTTTCGCCAGGGTCACGCCGCGCACCTGAGTGTCCTCGGTCAGGCCGACCGTGACATCCTCGTTGGCGAGGGTATGCACTTTCAGTGCATCCGCCTCGACCGCGGTGATCTCACCGCGTACCGCGACCCTCTGGGCCGGGGCATCGGCGGCCCGCGCCACACCGACAGACATCAATACCGCGCAGCTCAGCGCCGAAGCCCACGCACTACGGCGGGCCGATTTACCGAAAATCGATTTCATGGGAATTCAGGTTCCTTGAGTAGAGATATCGATGGATGCAAACTCACCAAGACTGTTATAGCGCTAATCAGCGGGCTCGAGGATGAAATATCAGTATCTCGCTAGTCCTGAAATAGATTTACACCTGCTTCACGACAACGTCCGATGCACGACATCTGGCATTTTGTATCTCAAAGACTGACGCGGACGCTCACGATTGTAGATCGATATCAGGCCGTGCCAGTGCCTGGGACATTAAAACGCCAATTGACGAGATGTTCAGCGAGCGCAAAAAAAAATGGCGACCCATCGAGGTCGCCGTTTTCACTTACTGCCCAAACTGTTTGCTCAGCCCTGGTGGCACACCGTGAATATCGGTCTCCTCCCACGGCCCATTGGGGCTGATGGCGCGACTCCAGCCGTTGTTCCAGCGATAGTAGGTGCGCTGGCGATAGAAGGTGTTGGGCTGGCTGTCGAGCACATAGACGCCCATTTGCCCGTCCCAATGACTGCCACCACCCGGTGGCGGGGCGAAGGTCGCGGAGGTGCTCGGACGCGGCTTGGCCGGCGGGATCGGTTTCCCCGGCGTGGCCGGCGGGTAGGGTTGAGTACTCGGGCCGGAAGGCGGGATGGTCGGGCCGGAGGGCGGCGGCTGATGAACCGCACAAGCGCTCAACCCCAGGACCAGCGTTAACAGGGAGAGGCGAGCGATGGCGGTCATGGCGGATTCTCTATTTGTCCGGGCTGTCGATGGTCAGGTTCTGTTGCGCGGCGGTGCTGCTGGCCAACGGCTGGCTGCGCCCGATCCACTCGCCTGCCGTCGGCTGGCCGGCGCGGGAAACCCGTGCAACCAGTTGGACTTCAGGAAAGTTGGACAGTTTCAATTGCGGCATCATCGCGTCCACATCCCCCAACTCGACCGTGGCCGGCAGATCGGCTACCGTCAGCCGTTTGGCCGCCAGCGGCGCCGGTGGCCCCTGGGTGGCACGGGCAAAGATAAAGACGCTGTCGCTCGGTCGCACCTTGGCTTTCAGGTCGGCGGCCAGCTCGACCCGAACCTTGAGCACGGCGGTTTGGGCAACCGCCGCTTTGTCGACCTTGCCACCAGATTGCAGCAACTTCTCGCTGGCGCGGTCGATACCGCCCTGCATGGCGGCGCGGGATGGGTCCTGCGCCGGCAACTGGGCCAACAGGCGTGTCCAGTAGTCGATGGCTTCCTGGTAACGCTGACCTTCGAAGGCGGCGATGCCAAGCAGACCCAGGCTGGTGGCCTCGTTCGGATCGGCCTTGAGGGCTTCATCGGTCAGTGCCTGTACGGACGGCGACCACTGCTTACCCTCGGCGAAGTACCGCGCCTGGGCCCACTGCCCGAGCAGTTCCGGCTGACGGCCAGCCAACTGGACCGTGCGTTCGAAGAGCTTTGCCGCCTCTGCCGCACGCTCCTGGGCCATATAGGCACGCCCAAGGAAATACAGGCTTTCGGCGGAATCCGGCTGAGCTGCCACCGCCCGTTCGAGGCGCGAAGTCATCTCAGCCATGGACTGCGGTGCCTGGGCGAATTCACGGGCCAATTCGACCTTGTCGCTGGCGCCATAATGCAGGTACAACCCTAACCCAAGCACCGGCACCAACACCGCCGCCAGCAACGGAAGCGGCTTGCCCAGCCGCGATACCCGCGCCGGAGCCACGCCCTCGGTATCGGCCAGCAATTCGCGAACGGCTTCGGCATGGCCACTGTCCATCTGCTGCGCCGTCAGCACACCTTCTGCCTGCTGAGCCTGCAGCTCAGTCACGCGCTCCTGGTAAAGCGCCACGTTCAGCGCGGTTCGATCCTCTTCCCGCTGGGCGCGGCGATCACGCAGTATCGGGATCAGCAGAAAACTCAGGGCGATCAGTAACAACAGACCTGTAGCAAGCCAGAAATCAATCATTCGTGGTTTTTATCCAGCAAGTGGTCGAGGCGCTCACGCTCCTCGGCGGAAAGCGTATCCGGGGCTTCGTTGCGCCGGGCGCGGCGGCGGCGGACGATCACCGCAATCACGACCAGGCCACCCAGCAACAACCCTGCGGGGCCGAACCAGAGCAACGCGGTCTTGCCCGTCAGGGCCGGCTTATAACGAACGAAATCGCCATAACGATCGACCATGAAGTCGATGATCTGTTGATTGTCCTTGCCCTCGCCGAGCATGCGAAAAATCTCCCGGCGCAGGTCGGCGGCAATCGGAGCGTTGGAGTCGGCGATGTCCTGGTTCTGGCACTTGGGGCAGCGCAGTTCCTTGGTCAGATCACGGAAACGCTCACGTTCAGCCTCATTAGCGAACTCATAGGTATCAATAGCAGCATGGGCGATGCCGGTCAGGGTCAGGCCCAGGGCAACGGCGGCTAACCAACGCTTCATGGCCGGGCCTCGTCCGCCAGCGACCGGTAGACCGCCGCCAGTTGCTCGCGCCAGACCACTTCGTCGATCACCCCGACATACTTGTAGCGAATCACGCCCTTGGCATCGATAAAGAAGGTTTCCGGCGCGCCATACACGCCCAGGTCCAGACCCAGACTGCCTTGTTCGTCACGGATATCCAGTTGGTAGGGGTTGTGGAAATCCTTCAGCCACTTCAGCGCCTCGGCGTTGTCATCCTTGTAGTTCACCCCATAGATCTGTACGCCCTGCTGGGCGAGCTGGTTCAGTACCGGGTGCTCGACCCGGCAGGAAATGCACCAAGTTCCCCAGATGTTGACCAGCGCCGGCTTGCCGTGCAGGTCGAGCTGGGTCAGGGTCTTGTCGCCCTGCACATTGGGCAGGGAAAACGCCGGGAACGGCTTGCCAATCATGGCCGAGGGCAACTCGGCCGGATCCAGGAACAACCCCCGATACAGAAACACCGCCATCACCAGAAACAGCGCCAGCGGCAATATCATGACCCAACGCTTCATGCAGTCACTCCACTCATGCCCAGTGCTTCACGTACACGGCTCTTGACCTTGACCCGATAACGCCGATCCAACGCCGCCAGCAAACCGCCAAAACCGGTCAGCAGGCCGCCGAACCAGATCCAGCGAACGAACGGTTTGACATGCACTCGTACCGCCCAGGCACCATCGCCCAACGGCTCGCCGAGAGCGACATAGAGGTCACGGGTGAAGCCAGCGTCGATCCCGGCTTCGGTCATCATCGATTGCTGGACGGTATAGAGACGTTTCTCCGGATGCAACACGGCAATTTCCTTGCCGTTGTCGATCACCCGGATGGTGCCTTTGTCCGAAGTGAAGTTCGGTCCTTCGAAGTGCTTGGCCCCTTCGAAGACGAAGTGATAACCGGCCAATTCCATGGACTCACCCGGCGCCAGGCGCAAATCGCGTTCGGCGCTCTCCTGGCTCGCCAGCACCAGGCCCAAGGCACAGACCGCGATTCCCAAGTGCGCCAGCTGCATGCCCCAGTAACTGCGAGTCAGGCCCGGCAAGCCCTTGATCAGGCCTTTGTGGCGAGTTTTGTCGAGGATGTCGCGGACACCGGCCAGTACCACCCAAGCCGCCAGTAGGAAGGTCGCCAGCACTGCCCAGTTGAAGTCGCCATAGACCACACCCGCGACGATGGCCAAGGCCACGCTACCCAGCAACACCGGGGTCAGCATGCCCAGCAGCCATTTCACCGGGGTGTCCTTCCAGCGCACCAGTACGCCGACCGCCATCACCACCATCAACAGCGCCATCAGCGGAATAAACAATGCATTGAAGTACGGCGGGCCGACCGACAGCTTGGCACCAGTCAAGGCATCGAGCACCAACGGATACAAGGTACCCAGCAGGATCATCGAGGCTGCCACCACCAGCACCAGATTGTTACCCAGCAGCAGGGTTTCGCGGGACCACAGATTGAAGCCCACATGGCTTTTTACCACTGGCGCCCGCAGGGCGAACAGCGTCAGCGAACCACCCACCACGAACAGCAGGAAAATCAGGATGAACACGCCGCGCGCCGGGTCGGAAGCGAATGCATGCACCGAGGTCAGTACACCCGAACGCACCAGGAAGGTACCCAGTAGGCTGAGGGAGAATGCAGCGATGGCGAGCAGCACGGTCCAGCTCTTGAACACTCCGCGCTTTTCCGTGACTGCCAGGGAATGGATCAGCGCCGTGCCCACCAGCCAGGGCATGAACGAAGCGTTCTCCACCGGGTCCCAAAACCAAAAGCCACCCCAGCCGAGCTCATAGTAAGCCCACCAGGAACCAAGGGTGATACCGATGCCGAGGAATGCCCAGGCAACGATGGTCCAGGGCCGCGACCAGCGCGCCCAGGCGGCGTCGAGCCGACCACCGAGCAGCGCGGCGATGGCGAAAGCGAAGGCCACCGAGAAACCGACATAACCCATGTAGAGCATCGGCGGATGGACGATCAGACCAATGTCCTGCAGCAACGGGTTGAGATCACGCCCGTCCGCCGGAATCTGCGGCAGAATGCGCGAGAACGGGTTGGAAGTAAGGATCAGAAACAGCAGAAAACCGGTACTGATCATGCCCATCACCGCCAGTACGCGGGCCAGCATCACTTGCGGCAATTGCCGGGAGAACACTGACACGGCGAAGGTCCAGCCGCCGAGGATCAGCGCCCAGAGCAGCAGCGATCCTTCGTGGGCGCCCCACACGGCACTGAACTTGAAGTACCAGGGCAAGGCGCTGTTGGAATTGTTGGCCACATAGCTGACGGAAAAGTCATCGGTCATGAATGCATAGACCAAGATGCCGAAAGCAAAGACGAGAAAGGCGAACTGTCCCCAGGCCGCGGGCTGTGCGAGGCTCATCCATAGGCGATCCCCCCGCCAGGCACCCAGCAGGGGGATGATGGCCTGCACCAGGGCAAAGCACAACGCGAGGATCATGGCCAGGTGGCCCAGCTCTGGTATCAGCAGCTCCGAATTCATCGATCAACCCTCTTTGGTGGGAGTGGATGCGGACTGGCCGCTGTCTTTGAGTGCCTTGGTCACTTCTGGCGGCATGTACTTCTCGTCGTGCTTGGCCAGGACTTCATCGGCCACCACCACGCCTTCAGCGTTCAGCTTACCCAGGGCGACGATGCCCTGCCCTTCACGAAACAAGTCAGGAAGAATCCCGCGATAGGTGATGGTCACGGATTTGTTGAAGTCGGTGACCACGAATTTCACGTCCAGGGAGTCGCTGGAACGCACCAGCGAGCCCTTCTCGACCATGCCACCGGCACGGATCCGTGTGTCCGGGGGCGCCTCGCCATTGGCGATTTGGGTCGGGGTGTAGAACAGATTGATGTTCTCCTGCAGCGCGCTCAAGGCCAGGCCAACGGCAGCACCGACCCCGACCAGGATCGCCAGGATGATGATCAGACGCTTCTTGCGCAACGGGTTCACTTGGCATTCTCCCGGCGCAGACGTCGCGCCTCTTGTTGCAGGTAACGCCGGCGGGCCAGCAGTGGCGCCGCGACGTTCAGGACCAGTACCGCGAGGCAGATACCGTAGGCCGACCAGACATAAAGACCATGATGGCCCATAGCGATCAATTCGCCAAATGAAGCAAAACTCATCGAGCCGTCTCCAGTTCGTTCAGCACTTCGGTCTTGACCCAGCTCGCCCGGGCCTCACGCTTGAGCACCTCAAGGCGCATGCGCAGCAGTAGCACGGCGCCGAAGAAGCAGTAGAAGCCCAGCGCGGTCAGCAGCAGCGGCATCCACATCTCGACGGGCATCGCCGGTTTCTCGGAGAGGCTGAAAGTCGCGCCCTGATGCAGGGTGTTCCACCACTCCACGGAGTATTTGATGATCGGGATATTGATCACGCCGACAATCGCCAGCACCGCACTGGCCTTGGCGGCACTGTCGCGGTTGCTGATGGCATTGCCCAGAGCGATCAGGCCGAAATACAGGAACAGCAGGATCAGCATCGAGGTCAGGCGCGCGTCCCAGACCCACCAGGCGCCCCAGGTCGGTTTGCCCCAGATCGCCCCGGTAATCAGCGCCAGCGCAGTCATCCAGGCACCGATGGGTGCCGCGCATTGCAGGGCGACATCGGCCAGCTTCATCTTCCACACCAGCCCCACCACGCCGCAGACCGCCAGCATCACATAGCAGGACTGGGCCAGCATCGCGGCCGGCACATGGATGTAGATGATGCGAAAGCTGTTGCCTTGCTGGTAATCCGGCGGCGCGAAGGCCAGTCCCCAGACCACGCCAACACCGATCAGCAGCACGGCGGCGATGCTCAGCCAGGGCAACAAGCGCCCGCTAATGCCATAGAACCATTTGGGCGAGCCCAACTTATGAAACCAAGTCCAGTTCATCACGGTACATCCAAGGGTCTTTGCTGGCCGTAAACCGACCAGACCTCATTATTCGCCGACGCTGATTTTCAGGCCGGCGGCTATTGCAAAAGGTGTCAGGGTCACCGCCAGGGCGGCCAGGCTGCCAAGCCAGAGCAGGTAACCCGTTGCCGGCATGCCTTGCAACGCTGCCTGCAAGGCACCGCTGCCGAGAATCAACACCGGGATATACAACGGCAGAATCAGCAACGCCAGCAACAGGCCGCCGCGCTTGAGCCCCACCGTCAGCGCTGCCCCCACGGCACCGAGCAAACTCAATATCGGTGTTCCCAACAACAGCGACAACAACAACACCGGCAGGCAGGCGCTCGGCAGGCCGAGCATCAGCGCCAGCAGCGGCGCCAGCAGAACCAGGGCCAGGCCGGAGAATACCCAGTGTGCCAGCACCTTGGCCAAAACCAGAAGAGCCAGAGGGTGCGACGAAAGGACCCACTGTTCGAGGGAGCCGTCTTCGAAATCACTGCGGAAAAGCCCGTCCAGCGAGAGCAAGACGGACAAAAGTGCCGCGACCCAGACCAGTCCCGGAGACAAGGTTTGCAACAGTTTAGTCTCGGGACCCACCGCCAGCGGAAACAATGCGATCACGATGGCAAAAAACACCAGCGGATTGGCCAGTTCTGCCGGACGCCGGAACAGCAGCCGCGCTTCGCGGGCGAACAGCAGCCCGAAGACACTCATACGCGCCACCGTCCGAGATCGAGATCGCGGTAGCCGGCAGGTACACGCGTCAGGCTGTGGTGAGTGGTCAGCACGATCATTCCACCGCGTTCGCAGTGAGCGGCGAGGTGCTCTTCAAGCTGAGCCACGCCCTGCTTGTCCAGGGCGGTGAAGGGTTCGTCGAGAATCCATAGCGACGGGCTGTCCAGGTACAACCGGGCCAGAGCCACGCGTCGCTGCTGGCCAGCCGACAGGGTATGGCAGGGCACATCCTCGAAACCACGCAGGCCAACAGCCGCCAGCGCCTGCCAGATGGCCTCGCGGCCAGCCGGCTGGTGCAGCGCGCAGAGCCAACTGAGGTTTTCCTCGGCGGTGAGCAGGTCCTTGATCCCGGCGGCATGGCCAATCCACAGCAAGGTGCGCGCCAGCTCGCCACGATGACTGTGTAGCGGTTTGTCCTTGAGGCGGATCTCGCCAGCGGTTGGCCGCATCAATCCGGCCAGCAGGCGCAGCAAGCTGGTCTTGCCACTGCCGTTAGGGCCACTGACCTGTAACATGTCGCCAGGGCTCAGACGCACATCAAGGTTCTCGAAGAGCATCCGCCAATCACGCTCACAGGCGAGTGCTAAGGCTTCTAGAAAGGGGCTGGTCAAATCATCGAGGCCTTTTGCGGTTCTCAAGTCGGTCATGGCGCGGCCGTTAACGTGAAGCAGGATAGATGCTTTTGCTGCTCTATTCACCGAGCTGTATCAATTTAGCAATATTTTGAAAACTCTATTTGGGGGCAGCGCGGCATCATACATGCCATGCCCCTATGCTAAAGAGGCCTATTTCGACAGGTTGCGACCCGATGACAGGCGAACTCAACATCTCTCCTCTGACCCAGGTGATTGCGGCCAGTAGCCGTCCGGCGGTACTCGCCAGCGAGTTGCTCAGGCTGACACCGCCCCAGGACGGGCTGATCGCTCCCGGACAGAGTGTCAAGGCCGATGTGCTGTCGCTGAAGCAGGCCGGTCAGACTTTCCAGATGTTGCTCAAGCTGACCACCGACAACGGTCGCCAGAGCACCGTGCAAGCTACCGGCAGCCAACCGCTGCCCCAGGGTACCCAACTGACCGTGACCCAACCCTCGGCTGGCAACCTGGCCATTACCGTGCTGCAGGCCCGCAGTGCCAACGTTGCCGTCCTGACCCGCCTGGACACCGCGCAACTGCCGGCTGGCACTCTGCTGCAAGGCAAGGTCATAAGCCGCCAGGTGCTACCCGCGGTGCCGGGCGAACCCTTGGTCTATCGCTCGTTGGTGAGCCTGCTCAATACCGTGCTGAGCGGCACTACCCTGGCCCTGGACAGCCCGCAGCCACTGCGGATCGGCAGCCTGCTCAGCGCCCTGGTGCAGGACTCGCAAAACCTGAGCTTCGTGCCGCTGGGCGACCGCCAGGAGCAGTTGGCGGTCGCCCAGCAGCTGCTGACTCAGCAAGCGCGCCAGGGCTCACTGGATAGCCTGATCAGCCACCTGCGCAACCTGCCGCAAAACGATGAGCTGGCCCAGGCGCCCGATCTGCGCACAGCCATCGCCAGCCTGCTCGACGATCTCCCCGATATGGCGCAACTGAGCAACCCCAGGGGTCTGACCCAAGCCTTGCAAAACAGTGGGCTGTTCTTCGAAGCCAAACTGCTGCTGGGGCAAAACCCGACCCTGACGCCGGACTTCAAGGGCAGCCTGTTGCGCTTGATCGCCCAGGTCATACCGCAATTGCCGGACACCGCGACCGCCAATCCCGGCGCCGGCGCCGCCGTGTTGGCCCAGGCCTTGCCAGGCTTTGTCCGCAGTGCCCTCGGGGCGCTCGGGCAGGTCGGCGGCAAGGCCCAACCCCTTGGTTTTCCGTTGCCCTCACGGCTGCTGCGGACCCTGGCCGGCGAAGGTAGCCTGGAGAACCTGCTGCACCTGGCTGCCGCCGCCGTTTCACGCCTGCAGAGTCATCAACTGGCGAGCCTCGAACAGACCGGTCGCACGCCCGACGGCAACCTGCAAACCACCTGGCAACTGGAAATCCCCCTGCGTAACCTGCAGGACATCGTGCCCTTGCAGGTCAAGATCCAGCGCGAAGAGACCTCGGAAAATGAAGCCAGTGAGCAGCCTCAACAACGCGAGCACAAGGCGCCGCTGTGGCGCGTGGAACTGGCCTTCGATCTTGCGCCGCTAGGCCCGCTCCACGTCCAGGCACAACTGCTGCAAGGCAGCTTGTCCGGCCGACTCTGGGCCGAACGGCCCGCCACCGCCACGCTGATCGAAAGCGAGCTGGGAGCGTTGCGTGAACAACTGCGCGCCAGTGGCCTGAATGTCGGCGAACTCGACTGCCATCAGGGCCTACCGCCACAGGGCAATCAAACCCGACTGGAACAACGCTGGGTCGACGAAACCGCATGAACAATCCGCATACCCCACGCCAGGCCATTGCCCTCAAGTACGATGGCCAGCAAGCCCCGACCCTGACCGCCAAGGGCGATGAACAACTGGCCGAAGCCATCTTGAAGTTGGCCCGCGACTATAAAGTGCCGATCTATGAGAATGCCGAATTGGTGAAACTGCTGGCTCGCCTGGAACTGGGCGACAGCATTCCAGAGGAGCTGTACCGGACCATCGCTGAAATCATTGCCTTCGCCTGGCGCCTAAAGGGCAAATTCCCCCAGGAACAGGACTCGAATACACCGACAGTGGAGAGAGATATTACCGAGCGCGGGGAAGATTATTGATTCAGAAAATCATTCACAGCTCGCAAAAATAAAATCCAACATTTTGGGTGAAATTTTCGTGACCGCTAGTTTAATGGTAATTATATATTGTTCGCAAAGAATCGTCGAAGCCCAGCGAGCATGCACGAAAGTCGTCGAAAAACCTCAACAATCACATCCGGATTGAATTGAATAAAGATCACAAGCTGATTGTTTGCTGATCACTTACAAACGACTTTACTTATAAAAAAATGGACACCCCCATCCTTCCGATGAGAAACACAAGTAAAATTAAAAAGAATATTCGAATAAAACCACTGCCATAACGCAGCGATAAAAAAGCTCCAGTGATAGAACCTGCAATATTGCATATGGAAACCACACCACCTATTGCCCACAAGACATTACCAGACGGGATAAAAAACATCAGCGCGGCACTAAATGTTCCTAAATTAACCAAATTTGCTGAAGCTGATGCATTTAGAAAATCAAACCCAAAACACCTTACAAAAACAAAAAGCAGAAGGCTACCGCTACCAGGCCCGAAAACACCGTCATAAAAACCAATTAATCCGCCCCAAAAAACCCCTAGCAAAACCTCTTTCTTTCCGATTTCAATATTGGATTTGACTCGACCTAAGTCTTTTTTTACAAAAATATAAACAGCCATCACTATCAAAATAAAGAAAGCAACATACTCCATAAACCTCTTTGGAACGAGAGAAACAGAGAGCGCACCAAAAAATGAAAATACAAAAGCTGAGATCATAGTTGGAAGCATAAGCCTCCAGATGATTTTTATTCTTTTGAGATAGGTGAATACAGAAGACAAATTACCCGCCAAAACAGCTAGCTTGTTGGTTCCAAAAACCGTAGCCAAACTGTATTGGGGCAAAGCGTGTAAAAGTGCGGGCAACTGTATCAGCCCACCTCCACCCACTGCAGCATCAATCAAGCCACCGCAAAAAGCAAAAACACCTAACACAATTAAGGCGTGTTCAAAATCCATATAAATTGCCCAGCCAGGATTTGCGTTCTTGACCAAACATTATGAAATCCTATTTATGTGGAAACCACACACCTTAGACACCACGACCTGCCTAATACTTACCTTCGGTTTTTTATGTATTTCTCTACTACGCATTGTCCAAACAGCATGCTAGACAATTCCAATTTAGATAGACACCCTCAATCTTGTCAACATTTCAACACAGGACAAGAAGGCGCCAAAGCGATTTAATTCACCCTAAAAAATTGGTATGTAAGATAGTTCACACAACATATAGAGCGTACCATTGAAAGCAACAGCTCTACATCGCGACTTTTTTGTAGGACTTGCTATCGTCCATAAATACTTTACTTGAAATTAGTTGCAACAATTGAATAGCCATTTTTCTCTCAGGCACCACCATCCTCCCACTCAAGTCGTCGCTCGAATCTCCCCAATCAAGGTCTGCAACGAATACCCCAGCGGCACCCCTTCATCGGTCCCGCCCCGCAACGCCTGCCGGTCCGACTCCTCGTCGAGGTTCGCTGACACGATCATGGAGCCTGGGAACGATAGCCCCCCTCAACCCCGATGCAGCTTGCTCATCAGCTCCGCCTCGGCCTGGGTCAGGCCGCAGGATTGGGTCAGCTCGTCGACGCTGGCGCCCATGCCGACCAGGCGGGCAGCCTGGGCGAAGGACAGGGTCGAGGGATCGCGCTGTTCCAACCGCGCCAGTTTGTCTGGCAAGGGCGCGACCACTGCGCGCAGCTCGTGCAGGTCCTCGCCCATGCGCACCGTGCCGTTCTGGAAGTTATCGACACGGCGAGCCAGCTCCTTGATGCGCTGGTCACGCAACGCATCGCCCTCGGCCTGCTGCGCGGCAATCTGCCGCCGGCGGCGGGTATAGGCCAGGCACATGCCCAGCGTCCCGACCCACAACAGGGCCAGGAGGATGACTGCGACCTCAAGAATCAATCAGATGCTCTCCAGCTCGGACCATTCTTCTTCACTCATCATCTTGTCCAGCTCGACCAGGATCAACAGTTCGCCGTTCTTGTTGCACACGCCCTGGATGAACTTGGCCGATTCTTCGTTACCGACGTTCGGCGCGGTCTCGACTTCCGACTGGCGCAGGTACACCACTTCCGCCACGCTGTCGACCATGATCCCGACCACTTGCTTGTCGGCTTCGATGATGACGATACGAGTGTTGTCGTTGACCTCGGTCGGCAACAGGCCGAAACGCTGGCGGGTGTCGATCACGGTGACGACGTTGCCGCGCAGGTTGATGATCCCCAGCACGTAGCTCGGCGCGCCCGGTACCGGAGCAATCTCGGTATAACGCAGGACTTCCTGGACCCGCATCACGTTGATGCCATAGGACTCGTTGTCCAGCTTGAACGTCACCCACTGCAGGATTGGATCATCGGAACCCTGTGAAGACGCTGACTTGTTCATACCCCTGCCCCTTGATTACCGTTGATACGGTGTGTGTGCTGTCTAACGCCGGACGCAGTAACCGCCCCGGCTCAATTATTGGTTGGCTTGTGCAACTGCAGGTGCTTGACCGCGCCGCTGGCGATCAACTCGGCCAGTTCGGAGACGTCGAGCAACGCACACATGTGTTCGATGACCGTGCCCGCTAGCCACGGTCGCTGTCCACGACGGGTGCGCCATTTTATTTCACTGGGGTCCAGGCGCAACGAGCGACTGACCTGATGCACCGCCAGCCCCCATTCGTAGCCCTGCACCGAAATAACGTATTGCAGCCCCTGGCGGAAGTCGTCGCGATAGCGATCAGGCATCACCCAGCGGGCCGTGTCCAGTACCTTAAGATTACCGGCCTGGCTCGTCAGGATGCCAAGGAACCAATCGGGCTGACCGAACAGCGGCGTCAGTTCATGGCCGGCCAGGGAATAAATCGATCCCAGGCACACCAGCGGCACCGCCAGGGTCAGCCCGGCGACATCGAACAACAGACATTCGAACGGCTCGGCGGCCCAATGCGGGCGGGCGTCGCCTTCGACCGGTGGCGGTGGGATGTTCCGGGCGGGAGGCAGATGCACCTCAACCACCGGTTCTACCCACACCGGGGCGACCGGTCGAACAGCCGCTTCAGCTATCACTTGGACCGGAGTGGGCACTGGCGCACGCGCAACGGCCGCGACAGTCACCTCAGCGGCCAGGGCATCACGAGCCTGCTCTTCGAGTACCGCCGCCTGAAAGTCATCCAGTTCGCCGACAAGCGCCGGCTCTACGGCAAGCGCCACCGGCAACTCGCCGGTCGCCTCCTGCAGCAATGCATCCAGATAGGACTGCAATGCCAGTTGCGGACGGGTGGCGATGTCGACAGGACGGTTCATCGGAATGCTCATGGAGATGCACCGTTACAGTGACCTGTAGGGGTTATCGGCGGGACCGGCAGGCAACTTGAGCCGTACATCATATCAGGCCACCTGCGGCACGAGCTGCTGGGTCAGCAGATGCTTGAGCAGCGCCCGGTAAGCCAGCACGCCACGGCTCTTGCCGTCGAATTGCGACGGCGTAACCCCCAACCGGCTGGCGTCGCGCAGGCGCGTGTCGATGGGAATGTAGCCCTGCCAGATCGACTCCGGGAACTTGTCGCGCAACACTCGCAGGGTGCCCATGGACGCCTGGGTGCGCCGGTCGAACAGGGTGGGCACAATGCTGTAAGGCAAGGCCTGTTTGCGCGAGCGATTGATCATCGCCAGGGTGTTGACCATGCGTTCCAGGCCCTTTACCGCCAGGTGTTCGGTCTGCACCGGAATCACCAACTGCTGGCTGGCCGCCAGGGCGTTGACCATCAGTACGCCCAGCAATGGCGGACTGTCGATCACCGCATAGTCGAAATCCTGCCACAACTGCGCCAGGCTCTTGGCAATCACCAATCCCAGCCCGCTCTGTCCCGGCGACAGCCGTTCGAGGGTTGCCAGCGCGGTACTGGAAGGCAGCAGGGAAATACGTGCGTCACTGGTGGACAGCAGCAATTGGCCCGGCAAATCTTCAGGCACCTGGCCTTGGTGCTGAAACAGGTCGAAATTGCTGTGCTCCAGGGTGTCTGGGTCGTAGCCGAAGTAGCTGGTCATCGAGCCGTGCGGGTCGAGATCGACGACGACCACGCGTTTGCCCGCCTCGGCCAGCAAGCCGGCTAAAGCGATGGAAGAAGTGGTCTTACCGACCCCTCCTTTTTGATTAGCTACTGCCCAGACTCTCATTCGGTGTGTTCCTCTGGGCAAAGCATCGAGCCCGCCGAGAAATGGCGCTAAGTTATAGAGTAGGTGCCGGAGATTTGACGGAGCTCTCGCGTACCGCTTGCTTTACCGCTGGCGGTGCAGTTTGTGTGCCAGCGCGCTTGAGTGCCGCATCCGGCGTCGCGTTGGCGGTACCCGTGCCGGTCAGGCTACGGCGCACATCCAGGTTGCGCGACACCACCAATACCACCCGGCGATTGCGCGCCCGGCCTTGCGCGGTAGCGTTGTTGGCCACCGGCTGGAATTCGCCATAACCGACCGAGGCCATCCGCTGCGGGTTGACCCCTTCCATGGCCATCATCCGCACGATACTCGACGAACGCGCCGAGGACAGCTCCCAGTTGGTCGGGTACTGCGCCGTCTGGATCGGCTGATCATCGGTAAACCCTTCGACATGGATCGGGTTGTCGAAGGGCTCCAGGATCTTCGCCACCTTGGCGATGATGTCGAAGGCCTGGTCGCTGGGCAAGGCGTCACCGCTGCCGAACAACAGGCCGGAATTGAGTTCGATCTCGACCCACAGTTCGTTGCCGCGCACGGTCATTTGGTGGGTGCTGATCAGGTCGCCGAACGCCGCGCTGATGTCGTCGGCAATGCTCTTGAGTGGGTCCGCCGCACCCTGGCCGAAGGCGGCGTCGGTCTGTTCGGCCTCCTTGATCAGCGGGTCGGCGGGTTTGACGGTCACTGGACGTTCGTCGCCGATGGGGATCGGCTTGAGGCTGCGGTCGGTATCGGTGAAGACGCCAACCAAGGCTTGGGAGATGATCTTGTACTTACCTTCGTTGATCGACGAGATCGAGTACATGACCACAAAAAAGGCGAACAGCAGCGTGATGAAGTCGGCGTAGGAAACCAACCAGCGCTCGTGGTTCACATGCTCTTCGTGTTGGCGACGTCTGGCCATGTCCTACTCCATCAGTCCATGAAGCCCTGGAGCTTCAGTTCAATGGAGCGTGGGTTTTCGCCTTCGGCAATCGACAGAATGCCTTCGAGGAGCATTTCCCGATAACGCGACTGGCGCCGGGCAATCGATTTCAGTTTGCTGGCAATCGGCAACAGCACCAGATTGGCACTGGCCACGCCATAGATGGTCGCGACGAACGCCACGGCAATGCCATTGCCCAGTTGTGAGGGATCGCCCAAGTTGCCCATCACGTGGATCAACCCCATGACCGCACCGATGATACCAATGGTCGGCGCGTAGCCACCCATGCTTTCGAAGACCTTGGCGGCTTCGATATCGCGGTTTTCCTGAGTATAGAAATCCACCTCAAGGATACTGCGAATAGCCTCCGGCTCGGCACCGTCGACCAACAATTGCAAGCCCTTGCGCGAGTAGGTGTCTGGTTCGGCATCGGCTATGCCTTCCAAGCCCAGCAGGCCTTCCTTGCGCGCGGTCAGGCTCCAGTTCACCACACGATCGATGCCACCGGGCAGGTCGACGCGGGGTGGCAACAGGATCCAGACGAGGGTCTGCATGGCTCGCTTGAACGCGCTCAGCGGCGATTGCAGCAGCGCCGCGCCGATGGTCCCGCCGATTACGATCAAGGCTGCCGGGCCGTTGGCCAGGGCGCCGAGGTGGCCGCCTTCGAGGTAGTTGCCGCCAATAATGGCGACAAACGCCGTAATGATGCCAATAAGGCTCAACACATCCATCAGAGACAGGCCTCGACCAAGTGTTTGCCAATGTCGTCCAGGCAATACACGGCATCCGCCAGCTCGGCCTTGACGATCGCCATCGGCATGCCGTAGATCACGCAGCTCGCCTCGTCCTGGGCCCAAATCGCACTGCCGCCCTGTTTGAGCAGGCGCGCGCCTTCGCGACCGTCGGCGCCCATGCCGGTCAGTACCACCGCCAAAACTTTGTCGCCGTAGGACTTAGCGGCGGAACCGAAGGTGATGTCTACGCACGGCTTGTAGTTCAGGCGCTCGTCGCCCGGCAGGATTTTTACCGCGCCACGACCGTCGACCATCATCTGCTTGCCACCTGGGGCTAGCAATGCCAAACCTGGGCGCAAGAGGTCACCATCTTCCGCTTCCTTCACGCTAATCCGGCACAACTTGTCCAGGCGCTCGGCAAAGGCCTTGGTGAAAGCTGCGGGCATATGCTGGATCAACACGATCGGCGCCGGAAAGTTCGCCGGCAGTTGCGTCAGGACGCGTTGCAAGGCGACCGGACCGCCGGTGGAAGTGCCAATGGCAACCAGCTTGTAGGCCTTGCGTTTCGGGGCAGCCGAGGTCGGGGCGGCGGGTGCCGGGGCACGGCTGGCCAGCGGCGCGGTGCGCACAGGGGGCGATGCCGGAGCACCGTGGTCAAAACTGTTGGACGGAGCGGGCGCGACACTCGGGGTTGGTGCACTGTAGCTGCTGAAACGACGGTTGCTGCGCGAAATGCTGTGAACTTTCTCGCACAGCAGTTGCTTGACCTTCTCGGGATGCCGCGAGATGTCTTCGAAATTCTTCGGCAAGAAGTCCACGGCCCCGGCATCCAACGCGTCGAGAGTGACGCGGGCGCCTTCGTGGGTCAGCGACGAGAACATCAGAACCGGCGTCGGGCAGCGCTGCATGATATGCCGCACCGCTGTGATGCCGTCCATCATCGGCATCTCGTAGTCCATGGTGATCACGTCCGGCTTGAGCGCCAGGGCCTGATCGATGGCTTCTTTACCATTGGTCGCCGTACCGACGACCTGGATGCTCGGATCCGCCGAAAGGATTTCCGAGACGCGGCGGCGGAAAAAACCCGAATCATCCACCACCAGGACCTTGACTACCATAAACACTCCGTTAGGCACGGCGGCAGACTCATGCACCGCCGAACCATAATCAAATACGCCGGGCGGCGTAATGCTTGAGCATGCTCGGCACATCGAGAATCAGCGCGATACGACCGTCGCCGGTGATGGTGGCGCCTGACATGCCCGGTGTGCCCTGGAGCATTTTGCCCAGCGGCTTGATGACCACTTCTTCCTGACCCACCAGTTGATCAACGACAAAGCCGATCCGCTGGGTGCCCACCGACAGGATCACCACATGGCCTTCGCGCTGTTCTTCGTGAGCGGCGGAGCTGACCAGCCAGCGCTTGAGGTAGAACAGCGGCAGGGCCTTGTCTCGCACGATCACCACCTCCTGGCCGTCGACCACGTTGGTGCGCGACAGGTCGAGGTGGAAGATCTCGTTGACATTGACCAGCGGGAACGCAAAGGCCTGGTTGCCGAGCATCACCATCAGGGTCGGCATGATCGCCAGGGTCAACGGCACCTTGATGACGATCTTCGAGCCCTTGCCCTTGGTCGAGTAGATATTGATGGTGCCGTTGAGCTGGGCAATCTTGGTTTTCACCACGTCCATGCCAACGCCACGACCGGACACATCGGAAATCTCGGTCTTGGTCGAGAAGCCTGGGGCAAAGATCAGGTTGAAGCACTCGGTCTCGCTGAGACGGTCCGCCGCATCCTTGTCCATCAGGCCCTTCTTCACTGCAATGCCGCGCAGCACGTCGGCATCCATACCCTTGCCGTCATCGGAGATCGACAGCAGAATGTGGTCGCCTTCCTGTTCCGCCGACAGTACGACCCGACCGTTGCGGGGTTTGCCCATCGCTTCACGCTCGGTCGGCTCTTCGATGCCGTGGTCGACCGAATTTCGCACCAAGTGAACCAACGGGTCGGCCAGGGCCTCGACGAGGTTTTTGTCGAGGTCGGTTTCCTCGCCCACCAGTTCCAGGTTGATCTCTTTCTTCAACTGCCGGGCCAGGTCGCGAACCAGGCGCGGGAAGCGCCCGAAAACTTTCTTGATCGGCTGCATCCGGGTCTTCATCACCGCAGTCTGCAGGTCGGCGGTCACCACGTCGAGGTTGGACACCGCCTTGGACATGGCTTCGTCGCCGCTGTTGAGGCCCAGGCGCACCAGACGGTTACGCACCAGCACCAGCTCGCCGACCATGTTCATGATCTCGTCCAGGCGCGCGGTATCGACCCGCACGGTGGTTTCGGCTTCGCTGGCCGGTTTTTCCGCCGTCGCTGCCGGCGCACGCGCGGGCGCCGCCGCAGGCCTGACCGGCTCGACCTTGGCTTCGGCTTTGGCGACAGGCGCCGCAGCCGGCTTGGCTGCCGTCGGTGGGGCAACGGCAGCGGTGGTGCCACCCGCCACTTCGGAAAACTTGCCCTTGCCATGCAGCTCGTCGAGCAGCGATTCGAACTCGTGATCGGTGATCAGGTCGCCGCTCGCGACCGCAGCACTGTCGGAGGCGTTCGCCACTGGTGCAGAGGCCACAGCCGCGTCGAGGGCATCAACCTTGAACGAACCCTTGCCATGCAACTGATCGAGCAAGGCTTCGAATTCGTCATCGGTAATATCGCCGCTTTCCGGCGCCGAGTCCGGTGCCGGTGCGGCGCTCGCCGCGACGGCGGCCTCGGCAGCAATAACCGCTGGGGCGAACTGCCCCTTGCCGTGCAACTGATCGAGCAACGACTCGAACTCGGCATCGGTGATCTCGTCGCTACCTGCTTGGGCAGCACTCGGGGTCGGCGCCACGGGCACTTGCGCTTGTTCCTTGACCGCATTGAGTGAATCGAGGAGCAACTCGAATTCATTGTCGGTGATGTCGCCGGAATCGGCGGACGGCTCGACGACGACCGCTTCCACGGCAGCCGCTGCTTCATCAGCGGCTGCCGGCTCCGCCAGGCGCGCCAGGGCTGCCAACAGTTGCGGGGTGGCGGCGGTGATCGGGCGGCGTTCGCGCACTTCGCCGAACATGCCGTTGACCGCGTCCAGCGCTTCCAGAACCACGTCCATCAATTCCGAGTCGACGCGTCGCTCACCCTTGCGCAGGATGTCGAACACGTTCTCGGCGATGTGACAGCACTCCACCAACTCGTTGAGCTGGAGGAAGCCGGCGCCTCCTTTTACAGTGTGAAAACCGCGAAAAATAGCATTGAGCAGATCCGCGTCATCCGGGCGGCTTTCCAGCTCGACCAGTTGCTCGGACAGTTGCTCAAGAATCTCGCCGGCCTCAACCAGGAAATCCTGAAGGATCTCTTCATCGGCGCCGAAGCTCATGTGTAGGGGTGCTCCTAGAATCCAAGGCTGGAAAGCAAATCGTCGACATCGTCCTGACCGGACATGACGTCTTCACGTTTATCGGCATGAATTTGCGGACCTTCACCCTTGGCCATCTGTTTTTGTGGATCTTTTTCCGCGAGGATGGCTTCGCGGTCGTGTTCGATACCCGCAAAACGATCGACCTGGCTGGCCATCAACACCAGTTTGAGCAGATTGCTTTCGACTTCGGTGACCATCTGCGTGACGCGCTTGATCACCTGGCCGGTCAGGTCCTGGTAATCCTGGGCCAGCAGAATGTCATTGAGATCGTTCGACACCGCACGGGTCTCCTGCTCGCTACGCGAGAGGAAATCATCGACTCGCCGGGCCAACACGCGAAACTCTTCGGCACCGACCTCACGCCGCATAAAGCGCCCCCAGTCGTTCCTCAGCGCCTTGGCTTCGTCATTCAGCCCGTTGACCCGAGGGGTGGCACTCTCCACTAGATCCATGGTGCGGTTGGCCGCCGCCTCGGTCAGCCGGACCACATAGGACAAGCGTTCGGTCGCGTCGGTGATCTGCGAAACCTCCTCGGCTTGCGGCATGGTCGGATCAATCTGAAAATTGACGATGGCGCTGTGCAGTTCGCGAGTCAGCTTGCCGACTTCCAGATACAGGCCGCGGTCACGGGTCTGGTTAAGCTCATGGATCATTTGCACCGCGTCGCCGAAGCGGCCCTTTTCAAGGCTGTCGACCAGTTCACGGGCATGTTTTTTCAGGGTCGATTCAAAATCGCCCAGTGAAGATTCGTTGTGCTCCATAGCGCCCCCGTGGCGGACTTCATCAACCGATGCGTTCGAAGATCTTCTCGATTTTCTCTTTCAGCGCCTGGGCCGTGAATGGTTTGACCACATAGCCGTTGACGCCGGCCTGGGCGGCTTCGATGATCTGCTCGCGCTTGGCTTCGGCCGTGACCATCAGCACCGGCAGGTGCTTGAGTTTTTCATCGGCACGCACATGGCGCAGCAAGTCGATGCCGGTCATGCCGGGCATGTTCCAATCGGTGACCAGAAAGTCGATGCTACCGCTATTGAGGACCGGAATGGCGGTGGTACCGTCATCGGCCTCGACCGTGTTGGTGAACCCGAGGTCACGCAACAGGTTTTTGATGATCCGCCGCATCGTTGAGAAATCATCAACAATGAGGATTTTCATGTTCTTGTTCAATTCGACCTCCAAGCAGTCTTAAACGCGTTTCAGCACCTGAACGCGCTGTTCAATCAATTCGGCACAGCTTTCGACAGCCCCTACTGCATGGAAATCACTACCGACCGAGCGCCGAGGCACCGTCAAACGCCGCATCGGTCTCGTTCGCAGTGTCCCCCACACCGCCTGTCAACGCGCTCGCCATTCCCCCAAACGCCCCCGCAAACGGGCCGCGCACTGGCTGTGTAACTGGCTGACTCGTGATTCGCTGACCCCCAGCACCTCACCGATTTCCTTGAGGTTCAGCTCCTCGTCGTAGTACAGCGCCAACACCAGTCGCTCACGCTCCGGCAAATTGGCAATCGCATCCGCCAACGCGGTCTGGAAGCGTTCATCCTCCAGGTCGCGTGACGGTTCGAGATGAGCACTCGCGCCATCCTCATGCAGCCCTTCATGTTCGCCGTCCTGCAACAGGTCGTCGAAACTGAACAGTCGGCTGCCCAAGGTATCGTTCAAAATTGCGTAATAATCATCGAGGCTCAATTGGAGTTCGGCTGCGACTTCGTGATCTTTAGCATCACGACCGGTTTTCGCTTCAATTACCCTGATTGCGTCACTGACCATACGGGTATTGTGGTGTACCGAACGGGGTGCCCAGTCGCCCTTGCGGACCTCATCGAGCATTGCACCGCGAATCCGGATACCGGCATAGGTTTCAAAACTTGCACCCTTGCTGGCGTCATATTTGGTTGAGACTTCCAACAGACCGATCATGCCCGCCTGGATCAGATCCTCGACCTGGACACTGGCCGGCAGCCGCGCCAACAAGTGATAGGCGATTCGCTTGACCAACGGCGTATAACGCTCGATCAACTCATACTGGCTGTCACGCGACGAGTTGGAATACATGCGATAGCCACTGGCGGTCATAGCACCGGTCCCGCGCTCGTCCGATGCACCAGACGTTCGACGAAAAACTCCAAATGCCCCCGTGGGTTGGCGGGCAACGGCCAGGTGTCGACCTTCTGGGCGATGGCCTTGAACGCCAGCGCACATTTCGAACGAGGGAACGCTTCGTAGACGGCACGCTGCTTCTGCACAGCCTTGCGCACGCATTCATCGTAAGGAACCGCACCGACGTATTGCAGGGCGACATCAAGGAAGCGATCGGTGACTTTAGTCAACTTGGCGAACAGGTTGCGTCCTTCCTGCGGGCTCTGGGCCATGTTGGCCAGCACCCGGAAGCGGTTCATACCGTAGTCACGATTGAGCAGCTTGATCAGCGCATAAGCATCGGTGATCGAGGTCGGTTCGTCGCAGACCACCAACAGTACTTCCTGGGCCGCGCGGACGAAACTGACGACCGAGTCTCCAATACCCGCGGCAGTATCGATCACCAACACATCGAGGTTGTCGCCAATATCGCTGAAGGCGTTGATCAGGCCGGCATGCTGAGCCGGGCTTAGATGAACCATGCTCTGGGTGCCGGAGGCGGCCGGGACGATACGGATCCCGCCCGGTCCCTGCAGCAACACATCGCGCAGCTCACAGCGCCCCTCGACCACATCGGCCAGGGTCCGCTTGGGGGTCAACCCCAGCAGGACGTCGACATTCGCCAACCCCAGATCGGCGTCCAGCAGCATGACCCGCCGGCCAAGCTCAGCCAATGCCAGGGACAAGTTCACTGACACGTTAGTCTTGCCGACGCCGCCCTTGCCGCCGGTCACCGCAATCACCTGTACGGGATGCATGCTGCCCATGTTCTCTTCTTACCTTGTCTTGCTTAGACGGAAGGCCACATAACTGGCCACGCGTTCTCGAACGGAACTACTGCCTGGCAGACTATCGATATAGGTGCATGGCAACGTCTTCATAATGACCTCAACCCACTCGTTTCGAGGACTGATGGTAGATGTCCGCGAACATATCGGCCATCGCCTCTTCGCTGGGTCTGTCCTGCATTTGCACACTGACTGCGCGACTCACCAACTGGTGGCGGCGCGGCAAATGCAGATCGTCCGGAATCCTTGGACCGTCGGTCAGATAGGCCACTGGCAATTCATGGCTGATGGCCAGGCTCAGCACTTCGCCGAGACTGGCCGTTTCATCCAGTTTAGTCAGGATGCAGCCGGCCAGCCCACAACGCTTGTAGCTGTGGTAGGCAGCGGTCAGCACCTGTTTCTGGCTGGTCGTGGCCAGGACCAGGTAATTCTTGGCCTTGATCCCGCGCCCGGCCAGGCTTTCCAGTTGCATGCGCAAGGCCGGGTCGCTGGCCTGCAGGCCAGCGGTGTCGATCAGCACCACGCGTTTGCGCAGCAGCGGATCGAGGGCTTGCACCAAAGACTGGCCCGGATCGACATGGGTCACCGGCACATTGAGGATTCGCCCGAGTGTCTTGAGCTGTTCCTGGGCACCGATCCGGAAGCTGTCCATGCTCACCAGGGCGATGTTCTGCGCGCCGTACTTGAGCACGTAGCGCGCCGCCAGCTTGGCCAGCGTGGTGGTCTTGCCCATTCCAGCCGGGCCAACCATCGCGATAATTCCACCCTCCTCCAACGGCTCGATCTCGGGGGTGAGGATCATCCGGGCCAGGTGCGCCAACAGCATACGCCAAGCCTGGCGCGGTTCTTCGATGCCGTTGATCAGCGCCAGCAGGTCGCGCGACAGCGGACCGGACAGTCCGATACGCTGCAGGCGGCGCCAGAGATTGGCCTGTGCCGGCTGGCTACCTTGCAATTGGTTCCACGCCAGGGAGCCGAGCTGGACTTCCAGCAATTCGCGCAGGCCGTTGAGTTCGAAACGCATCGAGTCGAAGACCCGTGGGTCCACCGCCGGGGCCGAGGCAACAGGCGCCGGGGCCGAGCGTCGTGGCTCGTCGAAAGTCGGTTCAATCAGCGGCTCGGCGGCGGTCAGCGGCAAACCGGCGAACAACTGGCGATTGGTGGTTGCATCGCTGTCGCCTTCGCTACGCAGGCTCAGTTCGGCTCGAGCGGTGGCAATCCGCGACTGGGTCTTGCGCAGCTCATCTTCGAGCTCCATGTTCGGCACCCGTGGCGTCAGGGCCGAGAGCTTGTAGTCCAGGGCAGCCGTCAGCTCGACACCGCCCGCAATCCGGCGGTTGCCGATGATAGCGGCGTCCGAGCCCAGCTCATCACGAACCAGCTTCATGGCCTGACGCATATCGGCGGCGAAAAAACGCTTAACTTGCATAACCCACTACCTCAGCCGTTGGGCCCTACTGTGGCAACGATGGTAACTTGCTTATTGTCCGGAATTTCCTGATAGGCCAAGACATGCAGGCTGGGTACCGCCAGGCGGCCGAACCGCGAAAGCATCGCGCGAACCGGGCCGGCTACCAGCAGGATCACCGGCTGTCCTTGCATCTCTTGACGCTGAGTGGCATCGATCAGTGAACGCTGCAGCTTTTCAGCCATGCTCGGTTCCAGCAGAACCCCTTCTTCCGAGCCCTGTCCGGCCTTCTGCAGACTATTGAGCAATATTTGTTCCAACCTGGGTTCCAAGGTGATCACAGGCAGCTCGGAGTCAAGCCCTATAATGCTTTGGACGATTGCGCGCGACAAACCAACACGCACCGCGGCCACCAAGGCGGCAGTATCTTGACTCTTGGCGGCATTGTTGGCGATAGCCTCGGCAATGCTGCGAATATCGCGTACCGGTACGTGTTCAGCGAGCAGGCATTGCAACACTTTGAGCAGGTGCGACAGAGAAATGATGCCCGGTACCAGTTCCTCGGCCAGCTTCGGCGAGCCTTTGGCCAGTAGTTGCATGAGTTGCTGGACTTCTTCGTGGCCGATCAGTTCGCTGGAGTGCTTGTAGAGAATCTGATTGAGGTGAGTCGCCACGACCGTACTGGCATCCACCACCGTGTAACCCAGCGACTGCGCCTGGGCACGCTGACTGATTTCGATCCAGACCGCTTCCAGGCCAAAGGCCGGGTCCTTGGCGGTGATGCCGTTGAGAGTGCCGTAGACTTGACCCGGGTTGATCGCCAGCTCGCGATCCGGGTAAATCTCGGCCTCGGCCAGGGTCACGCCCATCAGGGTCAGGCGGTAAGCACTGGGCGCCAGATCGAGGTTGTCACGAATATGCACGGTGGGCATCAGGAAGCCGAGGTCTTGGGAGAGCTTCTTGCGCACACCCTTGATCCGCGCCAGCAATTGCCCGCCCTGGTTGCGGTCCACCAACGGAATCAAGCGATAGCCCACTTCCAGACCGATCATGTCGATCGGCGTGACGTCATCCCAGCCCAGTTCCTTGGTTTCCATGGCACGCGCCGGCGAAGGCAGAAGCTCCTGCTGACGCTGGACTTCGGCCAGGGCCTGGACCTTGACCACGTTCTGTTTCTTCCAGACCAGATAGGCCACACCGCCCGCTACCAGGGCCAGGCTGAGGAAGGAAAAGTGCGGCATGCCCGGTACCAATCCCATCACGGCCATCAGGCCGGCGGCCACCCCGAGGGCCTTAGGCGAGGCGAACATCTGCCGGTTGATCTGCTTGCCCATGTCTTCCGAGCCGGAAGCACGGGTCACCATAATGGCTGCCGCCGTGGATAATAACAGTGATGGCAATTGCGCCACTAAACCGTCGCCGATAGTCAGCAACGCGTAGACCTTGCTGGCGTCGGCAAATGACATGTTGTGCTGGAAGATCCCGACCGCCATGCCACCGATCAGGTTGATGAACAGGATCAGCAAACCGGCGATGGCGTCACCGCGCACGAATTTGCTGGCACCGTCCATGGAACCGTAGAATTCGGCTTCCTGAGCCACTTCCAAGCGGCGCAGCTTGGCTTGCGGCTGATCGATCAGGCCGGCGTTGAGGTCGGCGTCAATCGCCATCTGTTTGCCCGGCATCGCATCGAGGGTGAAACGCGCGCTCACCTCGGAAATCCGCCCGGCCCCCTTGGTCACCACGACAAAGTTGATAATCATCAAGATGGCGAAAACCACGATACCGACCACGTAGTTACCACCGATCACCACTTCGCCGAAGGCCTGGATCACCTTGCCCGCGGCGGCATGCCCGTCCTGACCGTGGAGCATCACCACGCGAGTAGAGGCCACGTTCAGGGCCAGGCGCAACAACGTGGCAATCAGCAGGATGGTCGGGAAGACAGCGAAGTCCAGTGGCCGCAAGGCGTAGACGCAAACCAGCAAGACGACGATCGACAAGGCGATGTTGAACGTAAAGAAAACGTCCAGCAGGAACGCCGGCACCGGCAACATCATCATCGCCAGCATGACCAACAACAACAGCGGCACGCCCAGGTTGCCCCGGCCGAGGTCGCTCAAGTTGCTGCGCGCGGTGTTGATAAATTGAGTGCGGTCCACCGGTATTCCTCGTCACTTTGAAGCAAACTTTTGACGCTGAAAGCGTCGCAAAATCTGCTTGTGCAAGAAACCTTCCAACTCCGGTGAAATAATTGAAAATACAGGGACGATCAACAGATCCGGAGGCGCCGGCTGGTCGGCGATGGCCGTGACACCTAGCGAATAAACCTTCAGGAATCGCGGCGCAGGTCTGGTGGAATCGGCAGGTTGTCCTTGAGCGGGTCCGGGCGCTTGCCTTTGCCTGCGCGGAACTGGCGGATCTGGAAGACATAGGCGAGTACCTGCGCCACCGCCAGGTAGAGGCCCGCCGGAATCTCCTGGTCCAGTTCGGTGGAGTAGTAGATCGACCGCGCCAGGGCCGGTGATTCGAGCAGCATGATCTGGTGTTCGACAGCGATCTCACGAATCTTCAGGGCGATAAAGTCATTGCCCTTGGCCAGCAGCACCGGCGCTCCGCCCTTCTCGGCGTCGTACTTGAGCGCCACCGCATAGTGGGTCGGGTTGGTGATCACCACGTCCGCCTCGGGGATCGCCGCCATCATGCGCCGCTGGGACATCTCGCGCTGCAACTGGCGAATCCGTTGCTTGACCTCTGGCCGGCCTTCCTGGTCCTTGTATTCGTCACGCACTTCCTGCTTGGTCATCAGCAGTTTCTTGTGGCTTTCCCAGAGCTGTATCGGCACATCCACCACGGCAATCAGCAACAGTCCGAGAGACATCCACAAGGCGCTCCAGCCCACCACTTGCAGGCTGTGGATAATCGACGATTCCAGGGGTTCATGGGCGATCCGCACCAGATCGTCGATATCCGACGATAACACGACCAGCGCTACCAACAGCACGATGATGAATTTCGCCAGGGCCTTAAGCAGTTCCGCCAGGGCCTTGACCGAGAACATTCGTTTGAGCCCAGGTAAGGGGTTCATCCGGCTGAACTTGGGCGCCATGCTGCTCGCCGCGAATAACCAACCACCCAGGGAGATTGGGCCGATAAAGGCAGCCAACAGCAAGGTCAGGAGGATGGGCTGAACCGCCCAGATCGCCATCTTGCCCGACTGCAGGAGAAAGGTCGCCATGTAACGCTGATCGAGTATCACTTCCCGCGAGAGCGTGAAGTTCAGGCGCATCAGTTCGGCCATCTCCTGGGCCAGCGCCCCACCAAAGACCAGCAGGCCACCCGTCCCGGCCAGCATCACCGCCAGGGTGTTGAGCTCCTTGGAACGGGCAGTCTCGCCCTTCTCGCGGGATTCCTTCTTTCTTTTTTCCGTGGGGTCTTCTGTTTTGTCCTGACCGCTCTCGCTCTCCGCCATGGCTCAGGGTGCCCGTATCAGTTGACGTAGAAACTGCAAGGCCTCGACGGCCAACGGCTGATACTGATTGAGAATATCGCCCAGGCTCACCCAGAGGATGAACATCCCCAGCACCAGGGTCAGCGGAAAACCGATGGAGAAGATGTTTAACTGCGGCGCGGCGCGAGTCATGATTCCGAAGGCCACGTTGACCACCAACAACGCGGTGATCGCCGGCAGCACCAGCATCAGCGCGGCACCGAGGACCCAACCGAGCTTGCCGGCAATCACCCACAGATCCGTGGTCGACAGCCCGCTGCCGACCGGGAAGGTGGTGAAACTCTCGATCAAGACCTCGAACACCACCAGATGACCATTCATCGCCAGGAACATCAGCGTCACCAGCATGGTGAAGAACTGCCCGATCACCGCACTGGAGACACCGTTGATCGGGTCGACCATGGAGGCGAAACCCATGCCCATCTGCACCGCGACAATCTGTCCGGCGACCACGAAAGCCTGGAAAAACAGCTGAAGGGAGAAGCCGAGCAAGGCACCGAAGATGATCTGCTCGGCGATCAACATCAACCCGCTGAGATCCAGCGGATGTACCGCAGGCATCGGCGGCAGGCCTGGCGCGATCACCACGGTGATGGCCACGATGAAATACAGTCGTATGCGCCGTGGCACCAGAGTGGTCCCAAAGATCGGCATGGTCATGATCACCGCGCCGACCCGGAACATCGGCAGCATGAAGCTGGCGACCCAGGTACTGATCTGCGTGTCCGTCAGGGCCAGCAGCGACATATCAGCCGATGACCTGCGGAATGCTGCCGTAGAGCGACAGGATGTATTCCATGAATTTCTGCACCAGCCACGGACCCGCGACAATCAGGGTGATCAGCATCACCAGCAGGCGCGGCAGGAAACCCAGGGTCTGTTCGTTGATCTGCGTGGCGGCCTGGAACATCGCCACCAGCAGGCCCACCAGCAGGGTCGGGATCACCAGCACCGTGACCATCAGGGTGGTCAGCCAAAGGGCGTCGCGAAAGATGTCAATGGCAACTTCAGGCGTCATGGCGCGCTACTCGTGAAGGTTTTAGACACCACCAAAACTGCTCGCCAAAGTACCGATGATCAACGCCCAGCCATCCACTAATACAAACAGCATGATCTTGAACGGCAGGGAAATGATCAGCGGCGACAGCATCATCATCCCCATCGCCATCAACACACTGGCGACCACCAGGTCGATAACCAGGAACGGAATGAAGATCATAAAACCGATCTGGAACGCAGTCTTGAGTTCGGAAGTGACGAAGGCCGGCACGATAATGGTCAGTGGCGCCTGGTCGGGTGTGGCGATGTCGGTGCGCTTGGACAGGCGCATGAACAGCTCCAGGTCGCTGCTGCGGGTCTGTGCCAGCATAAAGTCCTTGATCGGCCCCTGGGCCTTGAGCACCGCGTCCTGGGCCGTGAGTTTCTCGGCCAGGTAGGGCTGCAGGGCGTCCTGGTTCACCTTGTCGAAGACCGGCGCCATGATGAACAGGGTCAGGAACATCGCCATGCCGGTCAGAATCTGGTTCGACGGTGTCTGCGCCAGGCCCAGGGCCTGACGCAGGATCGAGAAGACGATGATGATCCGGGTAAAGCTGGTCATCAGGATGACGAACGCCGGAATAAAACTCAGCGCGGTCATGATCAGCAGGATCTGCAGGCTGACCGAGTACTCCGGCTGCCCGTTGGCCCCGGTGCCGAGCGTGATTGCCGGGATCGACAGCGGATCGGCGCCGAACGCCAATGGCGCGACCAGCACCAGCGTCAGAGCAAGGATAAGCCGCAACGGCGCCATCACTTCTTGTCCTTACCCAGCAGCTCCATCAGGCGTTGAGCGAACTCCGCGCTCGCCGGCTCGCCACTCGGCACCTCAACCGGCTCCTTGAGCACATGCAACGGCGTGATGGAGCCCGGCGTCAACCCAAGCAGGATCTGCTCGTTGCCGACTTGCACCAGCACCAGCCGGTCACGCGGTCCGAGGGCACGGGAGCCGATCAGCTCGATCACCTGATTCTTCTTACCCGTCGGTCCCGCCTGCTGCACACGACGCAGCAGCCAGGCCAGGGCAAAGATGATCGCCAATACCAGCAGCAAGCCCAACACCAATTGTGTCAGTTGCCCGGCCATACCGCCGCTGGCTGCTGGCGCAGCCACCGCGTTGGCCACGGGTTCGGCAGCCAGCACACTGAACGGCAAAAACAGGAGACTTCCGAAGAACCTGTTCATTCAGCGTAACTTCTTGATGCGTTCGCTCGGGCTGATCACGTCCGTCAGCCGGATACCGAACTTTTCGTTAACTACCACGACTTCGCCGTGGGCAATCAGGGTGCCGTTGACCAGCACGTCCAGCGGCTCGCCAGCCAGCCGGTCGAGCTCAATCACCGATCCCTGGTTCAGTTGCAGCAGGTTGCGAATATTGATATCGGTACTGCCGACTTCCATGGAAATCGACACCGGAATATCCAGGATCACGTCCAGGTTCGGACCGTCGAGGGTCACCGGCTCATGGCTCTTGGGTACACTGCCGAACTCTTCCATCGGCAGCCGATGGGAGCTCGGCGCGCTAGCGGCATCGGCCGCCAGCAGGGCGTCGATATCGTCCTGGCCGGTTTCGCCGGACTCTTCCAAGGCAGCCGCCCACTCGTCGGCCAGGGCCTGGTCGTCAGTCAAATTGTGTTCGTCAGCCATCAGTTGTCCTCGGCGGGCAGAAAATCAGTTAACACAGCCTATTCTTGATCGACCCGCTCAACGGCGCTCGATCGGCTCAATCACTTGCAATGCCAGGTTGCCCTTGTGGGAACCGAGCTTGACCTTGAACGACGGCACGCCGTTGGCGCGCATGACCATATCCTCGGGCAGCTCCACGGGGATCACATCCCCTGGCTGCATGTGCAGGATGTCCCGCAGGCGCAGTTGACGCCGCGCCACCGTGGCGCTGAGCGGTACCGCCACGTCCAGCACGTCTTCGCGCAAGGCCTTGACCCAACGTTCGTCCTGGTCGTCGAGGTCCGACTGGAAACCGGCATCGAGCATCTCGCGCACCGGCTCGATCATCGAGTACGGCATGGTCACGTGCAGGTCGCCACCGCCACCGTCGAGTTCGATGTGGAAGGTGGAGACCACCACTGCTTCGCTCGGGCCGACGATATTGGCCATGGCCGGATTCACTTCCGAATTAATGTACTCGAAATTGACTTCCATGATCGCTTGCCAGGCTTCCTTCAAATCGATGAAGGCCTGCTCCAGCACCATGCGCACCACACGCAGTTCGGTGGGAGTGAATTCACGTCCCTCGATCTTGGCATGACGACCGTCGCCGCCGAAGAAGTTGTCCACCAGTTTGAACACCAGCTTGGCATCGAGGATAAACAGGGCCGTGCCACGCAACGGCTTGATCTTGACCAGATTGAGACTGGTCGGCACATACAACGAATGCACATACTCGCCGAACTTCATCACCTGAACGCCGCCCACCGCCACATCGGCGGAACGGCGCAGCATGTTGAACATACTGATACGGGTATAACGGGCAAAACGCTCGTTGATCATCTCCAGGGTCGGCATGCGTCCACGGACGATGCGATCCTGGCTGGTCAGGTCGTAGCTTTTGACACTGCCGGGTTCGGCAGGGTTTTCGGTCTGTACCAGACCATCATCGACACCATGCAAGAGGGCATCGATCTCATCCTGGGACAGCAGGTCTTGCACGGCCATCTCGTGATCCTACTGCAGTACGTAGTTAGTGAAGAGCAACTGTTCGACCACTACCTTGCCGATCTCTTTCTGTGCCACTTCCTGCACGCTGGCAGTGGCTTTCTGGCGCAGCAACTCCTGGCCGACCGGGGTCGCCAGGGTTTCGTAGGTCTGTCCGGAAAACAACATCACCAGGTTGTTGCGGATTACTGGCATATGGACTTTCAGGGCCTCCAGGTCAGCGGAGTTGCGCGCCATCATGGTAATGCTCACTTGCAGGTAGCGCTGGCGGCCATTGGCATCCTTGAAATTGGCGACAAAGGGCGGCGCCATCGACTCGTAGATCGCCGGCTGCTGGGTCGTGCTGGCCTCGGCGGGCGTCGCCGCGACTTTGCTCTGGGCATTGTGCATAAAGTACCAGGTCGCCCCCACGGACAGACCGATTGCCAGCAGCAAAGCCAATATGATCACGATAATCAGCTTGAGTTTGCCTTGCCCGACAGGTTCTTTTACCGCTGCTGCTTCGCTCTTCGCCATGCCAATAATCCGTCACTATTCGGTTTTTCACAGTCGCAGGGCAAGGCTGGAGCAAGTGTTATGCCAGAGTTGCTGGAAATCGGAAGCAAAGGCGTGTGCGGGCAAGCGCTGCAAATAAGGCAGTATGAGAGAACCTGTCAGAGTCGTGCTGATTGTGGGCGCAGACTTGCCCATGAGGCTTTTGGCATCCTCAACAGCCGCTTCACGGCGAAGCGCCAGCCCACCAGCACCGCTCCCACAACAAAGCCATCAGGCGTAGTAGTCGACCGCGCTGGAACCCACCACCACGCTGGCGCCGGTGGTTGCCGTATCGGTCGCGGTGACGATGGCAATATCGTCCTCGCCACTATCCAGACGACCACCGCTACCGTTGTTACGGCCTTTCTGAGCCTGCTGTTGCTGCTGTTGTGGATCCTGACCCTGGCCGGTCCAGCCGCGCGATTGATCCGAAACGCTGACATCGGCCTGCCCCAGGCCTTGCTGTTGGAGCATGTCGCGCAGGCGGAACAGGTTGCTTTCCAAGGCATCACGCACGCCGGCATGACCACTGATGAAACTGATCTGCGTCGCCTGATCGGCGGCCATATTGACCTTGATATCCAGTCGCCCTAGTTCGGCCGGCTCCAGTTGGATATCGGCGGACTTAATGCTACTGCTCGACAGGTACATGACCCGATTGACCACTTCTTCGGTCCAGCCACTCTGATGCATGGCCAGAGGTTGGTTAACCGGCAGCGCGTTCGCGGTTTTCGGCACCGTGGCCTGGGTCAGTGCGGCCAGGCGATTGGCGAAGTCGTCGACCCGAGTGTCACCAGAGGCGTTCTGCAAATCTTTCAGGCCATCCTCGATCAATCCCTTGAAGGACTTTTCGCCACCCTGCTCGCTGGCGCTGGCGTCGGTATCCGGCTCCCCTTGCATGGCCACGCCAACGGTCTGATTGAGCGCCAGGTTCGGGTCCGCTTCGTTATGGCTGGCGGTCTTCGTGGCCGACTGACTGGTCGTCGACACATGCCCACCCTGCTCCATCGCCAGACGCACGGCGGGCAGGTTATCCAGCGGATCGGAATTCGGATCGAAATCACCACCGGCGGTCGCAGCGGTCGCCACTTCCGGCACCTGCGCAGCGGTCACCGCCGTCAGGGGCGCCTCGACCACCGGCAGTTGCATAGGCACGACCGGCTGCGGCGCTTCGGCGACTGGCGTCGCCGGCGTAACGCCAGCCTGGATCAGCGCCAGATCAAGAGTTGGAGCCACCGGCGTGGCATCGGCCACCGGGCTTTCGTCGCCGATGTCCTTGTCGCTTTCGTCAGAGGCGCTCTGGTCGCCGGCAGTCTGCGCGGTATCGCTGCCGGTGGTTTTATCGGCAGGCAAGGAATTGCCGCTATCGGCAACCGCCGACTTTGCCGCGTCGCTTTTGTTGCTGGCAACCGCCTCCTTTTTTGCAGGCACCGCAGGGCTATTATCCCGGGTCGACTTGAGCGGATTGTCAACTGCCTTTCCCGCCTTGCCCTGGTTCTCCTGGTAGACCTGGGCAAAGCTGGAAGCATTGTCCTTGGGCTGCGCAACAGCTGCCAGCGGATTGCTCGCGAGGTCCGCCTTGGGTTTGACCGCAGCGGTGGCCTGAAGAAGAGAATGGGGAGCAAGGGGCATAACACAGTCTCCGCTGCACAGGGATTGTAAAGTCAATGCAGGGAGTGACAGCAAGGTTCGGGCCAGTTTTCCTGAATCGCCACGCGGGTTAATGCTTGACCGGGAAACGCTCACGCTCGCGCGCGAACAAATGGCGTACCTGTTCGTACTCGCGATCGATCCGCCCGACCAGATCTTCGATCCCCGTCAGCGGCAACCGTGCGGCCCGCTCTTCCAGTTGCCGGCAAAGATCGGCCAAGTACAAAGCCCCCATATTGCTGCTGCTGCCCTTGAAACTGTGGGCTGCCCGCCCAAGCTCCAGCGCGTTGCTGGCCTGATGTAACTGCCCCAGGCGTTTTTCCGAATCGTTGAGAAAAGTATCCAGCAACAGTGGATACTCATCTTCCATGACTTCCCGCAATGCGCCCAGCACATCGTAGTCGAGGTGCTTTTCCTGATTGCCATTCACTGGTTCACTCCTTGATCAACACCTGCAAATTATGCCTGAGTCCCCCACGAAAACTCCACGTGGGCACGCCGCCCGTCGTTTGACCAACGGGCACGGTGACTCAGTTGCCGAATCAGGTCGATACCTCTTCCCGATAACCGATCGACCTCCAATGGACGCGCCATGACCTGCTCGACGTCAAACCCCTCGCCGCTGTCCTCGACTTCGATGCACAACCGCCCACCCTTTCCTTCAGGAACCACTCGCAGGCTCACGCGGACAAAACCTTCCCGCAAGTCGAGCAAACGCCGATTGCGCTGCTCATAGTATTGCGCAAATCCGCGGACATCGCGCTTGAGGCTTGAATCCAGGCCCAGGACGCCGTGCTCCAGGGCATTGGAATAGAGTTCGGCCAGTACGCTGTATAGCGCTCCGCTGTGAGTACGCAAGCCGTGTATCTCCATCAGCAGTTGCAGCAGATAAGGCAACGGATTGAAGCGTCGCAGCGTCGCCGCACGGAATTCGAAGCTCACCGACCAATCCAGCGGGCACGACTCGCCACTGTCGGAGTAAACCATGGTTGCAGGCAATGCCTGTCCGGGCACGGGGAGACTGATCTGGACCATGCTGATGTCGTCACGCGCCTCGCCACCGAACCGCATCAACGCCAACTGGATTTCCTCGAACAGGCAATCCGGGTCCCGGTTGCTCTCGAATACCCGATGCAGGCGCTCGACGCCGAACAACTGCTCATCGCGATTACAGGTATCGATTACTCCGTCGGACAGCAGGAAAATCCGGTCGCCCTGGGCCATGGGATAGACATCGGTGTGATCGTCGAACGCCTCGGCCCCCAGCACCCCCAACGGCAGGTGCCGCGCCACCAGCGGACGCCGCGCGCCCGAGGCGACATCGTGCAGATAGCCGTCGGGCATGCCGCCGTTCCAGACCTCGACCACCTGGCGCTGCGGACTCAGGCGCAGAAAAGTGGCGCAACAGAACATATCCACCGGCAGGATACGCTTGAGCTTGGCGTTCATCTCCCGCAGGGTTTCCGGCACGCCATAGCCCTTGGCGGTCATGCCATAGAAGACTTCCGCCAGGGGCATCGCGCCGACGGCGGCGGGCAGGCCATGCCCGGTAAAATCGCCGAGCAGGATATGCATGCCCCCCTCCGGGGTATGGGCTGCCAGCAGCAGGTCGCCGTTGAATAACGCATAGGGCGATTGCAGGTAGCGGATATTCGGCGCTCGCAGGCATCCGGAATGCGCCACCTTGTCGAACACTGCCTTAGCCACCCGTTGCTCGTTGAGCAGGTGGTCGTGGTGCCGGGCGATCAAGTCGCGCTGGCGCAGCACGGTGGCCTGCAGGCGTCGCAGACGATCCATCGCCTTGATCTTGGCACCGAGAATGACTTGGTTGTAGGGTTTTGCCAGAAAATCGTCACCGCCCGCGTCCAGGCAGCGCACCAGGGCGTCACTTTCACTCAGGGAGGTGAGAAAGATGATCGGCACCAGCGATTCGCCGGCCAGCGCCTTGATCTCTCGCGCCGCTTCGAAGCCATCCATCACCGGCATCAGGGCATCCATCAGTACCAACTGCGGTCGTTGCGCCCTGAAGACCTCGACCGCCTCGGCACCGTTGCTTGCAGTCAGCACCGCATGCCCCTGGCGCCGCACGATGTTCGACAGCAGCAAGCGATCCGCCGCGCCGTCCTCGGCGATCAGTACCGTCAGCGACTCTTCTCCAGGCTGCATGGTGCTCAAACGATGTCGAAGAGTTTGTCGAAATTGGAAATGGCGAGGATCTTGCGCACGTCGGAATTGCTGTTGATCACCCGGATATCGGCATCGTCGCCACCGACATGGTCGCGCAGCAACAACAGCATGCCCAGGGCCGAACTGTCGAGGTAGGTGGTCTCGTTCAAGTCGACGATAACCGACTCAGGCAGGCTGTCGAGCTGTTCGTAGGAATTGCGAAATGCCTGATGTTTGCCGAAGTCAAACCGCCCTTTGATGGAAATCGTCAACTTTCTGCCGTTGCCTGTTACTGCCGACTCTACAGCCATGATCCAGCTTCCTTGTCAATGGCGATGTGTACAAGGTGTAGCACCCCACTGACAGCAGAGCAACCGAAAACGTCAAAATACCTGCTCAATACGGGCTCTGGCGCGGCAACCGCTGAGACAGCTCGTCCAGGAGTTTCTGTTCACGCTTGTCTTCCAACTGGCGAGCCTCTTCGATGTAGCGTCGCACCAACTTGCGCAAGCCTTCGACACGAGTATAGGCCTCTTGCCAGCTGACCCGGCCCTTGTCGAGGTTGTTCTGGTGCCAGGCCAGGCTCTGCCGTTGCTGGGCAACGGCGGTATCCAGCTGACTGAGGAACTGCTGATAGCCCAGCAACCATTGACTGGAAACGCCCTGGCGGCCACGCTCGATCCATTGCTCCTGGTATTGCAGACGAAATCCTTCGAGGTCGGCCAGTTTGCTTTGCGCCAGCCGCACCTGCCCCTGGAAATACCCCAGACGCTGGACAGCGGTCCGCTCAGTGCTTTGGGCCATCTCGACCACCGGCGCCAACCTCGCGACACGACTCTGGGCCATGGCCGGTCAACCGCCCGCCGCGGGCGCGAAGACCGTCGCCAGGTGTGCGTCACTCTCGCCCAGGCTGACATTGTCGTTCAGCCCCTGGCGCAGGTACTGGACCAGCGCCGGCTGCAGGGAGATCGCCGTGTCGGTCTCGCGGTCGCCGCCAGCCACATAAGCGCCGACGCTGATCAGGTCACGGCTTTGCTGGTAGCGCGACCAGAGCTGCTTGAAATATTGCGCACGCTTCATGTGTTCGGCACTGACCACCGCCGGCATCACCCGACTGATGGACGCCTCGATATCGATTGCCGGGTAGTGACCTTCCTCGGCCAGGCGCCGGGACAGCACGATATGCCCATCGAGCACCCCCCGCGCCGAGTCGGCAATCGGGTCCTGCTGGTCGTCGCCCTCGGACAGCACGGTATAGAACGCCGTGATTGAACCACCGCCGGCCTCGGCGTTACCCGCACGTTCCACCAGTTTTGGCAGCTTGGCAAAGACCGACGGCGGATAGCCCTTGGTCGCCGGTGGCTCGCCGATGGCCAGGGCGATTTCTCGCTGGGCTTGGGCGAAACGGGTCAACGAATCCATGAGTAGCAGGACATTCTTGCCCTTATCACGGAAATACTCGGCGATCCGCGTGCAATACATGGCGGCGCGCAGGCGCATCAATGGCGCATCGTCGGCGGGCGACGCGACCACCACCGAACGCTTGAGTCCTTCCTCGCCAAGAATGTGCTCGATGAACTCCTTCACTTCGCGGCCCCGCTCACCGATCAGCCCGACCACGATGATGTCGGCCTCGGTAAAGCGGGTCATCATACCCAGCAGCACACTCTTGCCCACCCCTGTGCCGGCGAACAGGCCGAGACGCTGGCCGCGGCCCACCGTCAGTAATCCGTTGATACTGCGGATGCCCACATCCAGTGGCTGATGGATGGGGTCACGCTTGAGCGGGTTGATGGTTGGGCCGTCCATCGGCACCCAATCCTCGGCCTTCATTGCCCCCTTACCATCCAGTGCTCGCCCTGCCCCGTCCAGCACCCGCCCGAGCATGCTCATGCCCATTGGCAGACGCCCGGTGTCGGCCAGTGGTACGACCCTGGCACCTGGGGCGATACCGGCCACACTGCCCACCGGCATCAGAAACACCTTGTTGCCGGAGAAGCCCATGACCTCGGCTTCGACCTGCACCGGGTGATAGCTGTCGTCGTTGATGACCAGGCAGCGAGCGCCCATGGCGGCCCGCAGGCCTTCGGCTTCGAGGGTCAGGCCAACCATGCGCACCAGGCGACCTTCGAGAATCGGCTGGCCGGGCAAGTCGATGGCATCGGCGTAGGTGCTCAGGCGTCTGCCGAAGCTGGTTCGCTCAAGGCGCATCGCACAGGTCCGCAGCACTGGTCGGTACATGAGGTTCGCCCAGCGCCAATGCCAGGTCGGGCTGGGCTGGATGCAGGGATTGCTCGTGCAATTGATCGAACAGTTGCGCCAGCGCCTGCTCGATGCGGGTTTCGACGCTGGCATCGATCCGACTGTGCTCGGTCTCGACCCGACAACCACCGGGCAGCAGAGCCTCATCCTCGACGATGCGCCAGGTCGCCTCATGGCGTTCGCGCAAGGCCTTGATCTGCTCGAAGTCCTGGGGATTGATGTACAACCGTACATTCTCGGCGCCCAGTGGCAGCAGCTTGAGGGTTTCGCGCAGGACATGCCCGATCTGGCTGGAGTCCATCTTGAGTTCGCGCTGGATGACCTGGCGAGTCATATGTCCAACCAACCCTACCAGGCTTTGCTCGATCTGCCGGTCCTGCTCGGCGATGGGGGCGAACAGGTTGCTCATCAGGGTTTCCAGGTGGACCAGCTTGGCGCTCAAGGCGACCTCGGCCTCCTGGCGTACCTTGATTTGAGTGCTGTGGAAACCTTCTCGCTCGCCCACCGCGAAACCTTCGTTGTAGGCTTCCTGGCGGATGCTCTCGAGTTCTTCGAGGGTCAGTGGCTGCACTTCCTCCAGCGGCACCTCCTCGATCTCGACCGGTGGCTCTTGCACCGGCGCAGGTTCAGGCTCCTCGACAGGCGGATCGAAGCTGGGCAACGACCATAGGTCGAAGCCTGTTACGTCCCGTGCGCGGATCAGATCGGTTGGATCAGTCATGACTTGATCCTTAGATCATCTCTTCGCCGCCCTTGCCACCGAGCACGATTTCTCCGGCTTCGGCCATACGGCGGGCGATGGTGAGAATTTCCTTTTGGGCGGCTTCGACGTCGCTGACGCGCACCGGCCCCTTGGCCTCGAGGTCGTCGCGCAGCAGCTCCGCGGCGCGCTTGGACATGTTCTTGAAGATCTTTTCCTTGACGCCCTCATCCGAGCCTTTAAGGGCAAGCACCAGTACATCGGAGGAGACCTCGCGCAACAGCGCCTGGATACCCCGGTCGTCGACGTCGGACAGGTTGTTGAAGACGAACATCAGGTCTTCGATCTGAGTCGACAGGTCCTCGTCCACTTCGCGGATCGAGTCCATCAACTGGCCTTCGATCGAGCTGTCGAGGAAGTTCATGATATCCGCGGCACGCTTGATACCGCCCAGGGTGGTACGCGCGGCGTTGGAATTGCCGGAGAACTGGCGCTCCAAAATCTGGTTGAGCTCCTTGAGGGCCGCCGGCTGTACCGTGTTCAGCGAGGAGACACGCAGGATGATGTCCAGGCGCACCTTGTGGTCGAAGTTATTCAGCACCTCGCCGGCCTGATCGGGGTCCAGGTAGGCCACCACGATTGCCTGGATCTGCGGGTGCTCGTAACGGATCACGTCCGCCACGGCGCGCGGTTCCATCCACTTGAGGCTATCCAGGCCGCTGGTATTGCCACCGAGCAGGATGCGGTCGATCAGGCCATTGGCCTTGTCTTCGCCGAGGGCCTGGGTGAGCATCTTGCGCACATAGTCATCGGAACCGACGCCCAGGCTGGTCTGGTCGCCGACAATCTCGACAAACTCGCTCATGACCTGCTCGACCTGCTCGCGATGCACGTTGCGCATCTGCGCCATGGCCACGCCAACCCGTTGAACCTCCTTGGGTCCCATGTGGCGCAACACCTGCGCGGCATCGGTGGAACCCAGCGACAGCAGCAAGATCGCGGCTTTATCGACCCGGCTCAGCTTCTGGGTGACGGCGGCGTTATTACTCATCGGCGTTAATCCATTCTTTGACGACCTGTGCCACACGGCCCGGATCTTCAGCTACCAGACTCTTGATGGCATTGAGTTGAGCGTCATAGCCTTCACTCGGGCTGGGCAAGAGGATGCTTTGCGGACCACCAAGGCTCACGCGATCATTGGCCAATTCGCCGTCCAGACCGCCCATACCGCCCAGCTCGGCATCGCCGCCGATGCCCGCCAGTTGCTTCTTGCCACCGCCAGTGATGTTGTTGAGCACCGGACGCAGCACGCCGAACACCAGCATCAGGATAAACAGCACGCCCACGACCTGCTTGACCACATCCCAAAACCAGGGTTGCGAGTAGAACGGGATATCGGCGATTACCTCCCCGCGTTCAGCGGAGAACGGCACATTGATCACACTGACGCTGTCGCCACGGCTGGCGTCGAAGCCAACGGCATCCTGGACCAGGCGGGTGAAGCGCGCCAATTCCTCGGCACTCCACGGCGCACGGCTGGTTTCGCCATTGGCGGCGTTGACCTTGACCTGATCGTCGACCACTACCGCCACTGACAGACGGGTCAGGCGACCCAGTTGCTGCTTGGTGTGACTGATAGAGCGATCCAGCTCGAAGTTTTTCGTGGATTGTTGACGCTTGTCCGCCGGGTACGGCGCCAGCATCGGCTGGCCGGTGGCGGGGTCCATGATCTGCTGGCCGTTGGCATCGAGCAGCGGCTGGCCGGGCTGCACCGGGCCCGTCGAGGCGGTGGCGCCAGCGGTGGTCTGCGGTGCCGAGGCCGGTGCCGGCGGCTGGTTGCTCAACGCGCCGGGAACACCTTGCGGACCGTTGCTGGCAGTGCGCTGCTCGGTGGTCGATTGCTCACTGCGCAACGCCGGCTGATCCGGGTTGAACTGCTCGGACGTCGATTCGACGGCGCTGAAATCCACATCGGCGGACACTTCGGCCTTATAACGGTCGTTACCCAGCACTGGCTGCAGGATATTGTGTACACGTTGGGTCAGCATGCTTTCCATGCGGCGACTGTAGTCGAACTGCTTGCCGGCCATGGTCAATTCGTTGTTCTGCGCCTGGTCGGAGAGCAGGTTGCCCTTCTGGTCGACCACGGTGATCTGCGCCTTGCTCAGTTCGGGAACACTGGTCGCCACCAGATTGATGATCGCCACCACCTGGCCCGGTTCCAACGAACGACCGGAATACAGCTCGACCAATACCGAGGCACTCGGCTTGCGCTCGTCGCGCACGAACACCGAACTCTTTGGAATCGCCAAGTGCACGCGCGCGCCCTTGACATTGTTCAGGCTGGAGATGGTCCGTGCCAACTCACCCTCCAGGCCACGGCGATAACGGGTCGCCTCCATGAACTGACTAGTGCCCAGGCCTTGATCCTTGTCGAGGATCTCGAAACCGATATTACCATCGCTGGCCGTCACACCCGCCGCCGCCAGCTTCATGCGGGCGCGGGACACGTCGTCAGCCTTGACCAACAACGCGCCGGAATTGGGTTCAACGGTGTAGGGAATATCCGCGGCCGCCAGAGTCTCCATGATCTGCTTGGCGTCCATACCGGCCAGGCTGCCATACAGCGGCCGGTAATCCGGTTGCTGAGACCACAACACCACGGCAAAGCCAATCGCCACGCTCGCGGCCAGGCCGACCATCAGGCCGACCTGACGCAGCATGGTCATCTCGGAAAGGTTTTCCAGAAAGGACAAACCAAACAGCGGTGGTTTGCCGTCTGTCGAACCGGTCTTGACCGGTACGTTATCGGCGACTGCTTCAGCCATGACTCAATCTCGTCCTTAAACCGGCATCTGCATGATGTCTTGGTAGGCCTGGACCAACTTATTGCGCACCTGGGTCAAGGCCTGGAATGAAACGCCGGCTTTCTGCGAGGAAATCATCACGTCCGTCAAGTCCACACCGCTTTTGCCGATCTCGAAGGCGTTCGCCAACTGGCCCGCGGCCTGCTGGGTGTCGTTGACCTTGCCGACGGCTTTGCCGAGCAGATCGGCAAAGCTGCTACCACTTATTTGCGGCGCCGCCACAGCCGATTTCGGTTGAGCCATGGCGTCCATTTGCATGGCCCGCATGTCCAACATCAATCGATTAAATTCAATACCCTGGCTCATGGATTGCTCTCTCCGGCGACCTGCAATTTTTTGACACTCGTGCAGCGGTTAATGAGGTGTTAGCAACAAGGGTGCCAGCTCCTTGTCGCCCCTGAACAAAAACCGCTACCGCACTGCATTAGGATTAGATTGACTCAAGTGGCGAATAAATAAGCCTCGACGTCCATGCCGGCATCGCGCATCTGCGCCAACTTGTAGCGCAACGTCCGTGGGCTGATACCCAGGCGTTGCGCCGCTTCCTTGCGCCGCCCGCGCTCGGCACGCAAAGTGTCGATGATCATCTGGAACTCGCGTCGACGCAGGTCGTCGCCCAAGGCCCCGGATTCGCCAGCCCCCCCTTCACGGGCCACCGTCTCGATCAACGGCGCCGACAGGATTGGCAAGGGTGCGCAAGCCAATGGCCCGGCCAGACAAAAATCCTCGGCCTGGATCAGTCCGCCCTGCTGCAAAATCAACGCTCGCTGAATCGCATTATCGAGTTCCCTGACATTGCCCGGCCAGGCATAACCGATCAGGCAAGCCTGGGCTTGGGGCGACAATCTAACGGCGGCATGCTTCATTTTTGCGCTGTGCTTGGTCAGCAGGCGTTCGGCCAGCGGCAGGATATCGCCAGTGCGCTCGCGCAACGGACGCCAGGCCAACGGAAATACCGACAGCCGATAATAGAGATCTTCACGAAACCGCCCTGCCGTGACTTCGCCGGCCAGGTCGCGGTTGGTGGTGGCAACCACACGGATATCCAGGGTAATCGGTTTACGGCCCCCGACCCGCTCGACCTCGCGTTCCTGCAGCACTCGCAGCAGCTTGGCTTGCAGACCGAGGGGCATTTCGGAAATCTCGTCGAGTAGAATCGTCCCGCCATCAGCTTGCTCGAACTTGCCCGCCTGGGCGGCGATGGCACCGGTAAACGCGCCCTTTTCATGCCCGAACAGGGTCGCCTCAAGCATATTGTCGGGGATTGCCGCACAGTTGATCGCGACAAACGGTTGGCAGGCGCGATGGGACTGCTGGTGGATATACCGCGCCAGTACTTCCTTGCCGGTCCCCGACTCGCCGGAAATCAGCACAGTCGAATCGCTGCGTGCCACCCGTGCCGCCAAATCGAGCAACTGGGCGCTGGCAGGCTCAGCGGCAATCGGCCCTTCGCTCTCCACCGCGCCCAACTGACCAAGCGCATGGCGCGCCACCAGATCCAGCAAAGCCTTGGGTTCGAACGGTTTGACCAGATAGTCGGCGGCCCCTTGGCGCATCGCTTGCACGGCGCGCTCGACCGCACCGTGCGCGGTTATCAGTAGCACAGGCAGCAGTGGCTGGCGCACGCGCAGCAAGCCGAGCAACTGATGCCCGTCCATGCCCGGCATATTCACATCACTGATCACCAGGCTGAACGACTCTCGCGTCACGGCCTCCAGGGCCTCCTCGGCACAGGCGACCGCGAGGCATTCATAGCCCGCCAGCAACAAGGTGTCCGCCAGTGCTTCGCGTAGCGCCCGATCGTCCTCGACCAACAGGACTTTGATCATCCCGACCATTAGTGTATCTCCATGGCGCCAGGGATCAGCGGCAGGCACAACATTGCACAGGTGCCGCGTCCCAGTCGTGAACGCAGTTGCATGTCGCCCTGGTGCGCCCTGGCAACAGCCTTGACCACGGTCAAGCCCAGACCGGTGCCGGTAGCCTTGGTGGTGAAGAAAGGTTCGCCAAGTTGCGCCAGCACTTCGGGCTCGATCCCGCTGCCGTTATCGCTGACGCTCAGGCGCAAGGTGCTCCCACGGCTGTACAAGTGCACCTTGAGGCGCACATCGCGACCGCCGGCCTGTAAGGCATTTTCAAGCAAGTTGAGCAGCGCTCCAACCAGAATATCGCGATTGCACAGCAGCTCGCCCTCATGGCTATCGCACTGCCAACGGATCGCCACGCCTTGCACGTGGACCTGTGCGGCACTCTGCAAAGCCTGCAACAACACTTTGGGCGCCAGGCGATCGGTCAGCGTCAGCTCGCCACGAGCAAACACCAACATGTCGCGCACTTGATGTTCCAGTGCGTGCAGGCGCTCTTTCAGGCGTGCGGCGAAACGTTGCTGGGTTTGCACCGGCAAGGCCTGCTCGGTGAGATGACTGGCGTACAGCAGCGCCGCCGACAACGGGGTGCGAATCTGATGGGCCAGCGAGGCCACCATCCGCCCCAGGGACGATAGCCGCTCATGGCGAGCCAACTGGCCCTGCAGGCGACGGGTTTCAGTCAGGTCATTGAGCAGCACCAGTTGCCCCGGCTCGCCTTCCAGCGAACGCGTGGCAATCGACAAACGCCGACCGTCCTTGAGGGAGACTTCATGACCGTCATCTTCACGGGGCGCAAAGCTGCGGGCGATCACCCGACGCCACAACTCACCTTCCAGCGGCAAGCCCAGTAGCTCATGGGCCGCGGGATTGGCCTCGCTGACAAAACCATGGGAGTCGATCACGATCACCCCGCCAGGCAACAGATCCAGCAGGTTCTGCAAGCGATTGGCCAGGCGCTCCTTTTCCGCCAGCTCGCTCATACGCTGGGCGCTGACCACGGCCAGTTCGCCCTTGAGCGCAGTGACTCGCGCCTCAAGCAAGCTGTAGGAGTCGCTGAGCTGCGTCGACATCTGATCGAACAGGTCGAAGGTCTGCTCAAGACCCAGCCGGTTGGCTCGCTCTACGGACGACGGTTGTCCCGGCACTGCGGGGACAGGAGACATCTGGGCGGCTTGGGGCATCGTGCTCTCTCGCTTGGCTGACCGTCATTTAAACGGAACGTTGCAGGAGACTTAGCAATACCCGTGCCTAAAAAAAACCAACTGGTTTTCAGTGACTTGAAAAACAGGCGTCAATCATCCGCCTGTTCCTCGCCCTCACGACGACTCATGCCGTACTTGCGCATCTTCTCCACCAGGGTGGTACGGCGGATGCGCAGGCGCTCGGCTGCTCGCGCAACAATGCCGTTGGCATCGTCCAGCGCTTGCTGGATCAGACCCTGCTCCAGGCTACCGAGGTAATCCTTGAGGTCCAGACCTTCGGGCGGCAGCATCGCCGAAGTACCGAAGTCCGGCGTATGACCATTGATCGCCACGCGTTCTTCCAGATCGCTACGTAGGCCGTCGACCATCTGCTCGTCTTCATCGTCGACATAGCGAAATTTCTTTGGCAGCTCGATGACGCCGATCACCCCATACGGATGCATGATCGCCATGCGCTCCACTAGGTTGGCCAGCTCGCGAACATTGCCTGGCCAGCCGTGGCGGCACAGGGACATGATCGCCGCCGAGTTGAAACGAATCGAACCGCGTTTTTCGTGCTCCATGCGCGAAATCAGCTCGTTCATCAGCAAAGGGATATCTTCGACCCGCTCGCGCAGCGGCGCCATTTCGATCGGGAAAACGTTCAGGCGGTAGTAGAGGTCTTCACGAAAACTGCCGACCTCGATCATGCTTTCGAGGTTCTTGTGGGTCGCGGCAATGATACGCACGTCCACGCTCTGGGTCTTGTTGCTGCCCACGCGCTCGAAGGTACGCTCCTGCAGCACGCGCAGCAGCTTGACCTGCATCGGTAGCGGCATGTCGCCGATTTCGTCAAGGAACAGGGTGCCACCGTTGGCCAGTTCGAAACGTCCGGCGCGACTGGTGATGGCTCCCGTAAAGGCGCCCTTCTCATGACCGAACAGTTCGCTTTCCAGCAGCTCCGCAGGAATCGCCCCACAGTTGACCGGGACGAACGGCGCATCACGGCGCTTGGAGTGATAGTGCAGGTTGCGCGCCACCACCTCCTTGCCGGTGCCGGATTCGCCGAGGATCAGCACACTGGCATCGGTATCGGCCACTTGCTGCATCATCTGGCGCACATGCTGGATGGCACGACTGGTGCCGACCAGACTGCGAAACAGGTTCGGCTCGCGCTGGCGACCACGCTCGCGAGCCTGATCATACATTTCGCGATAGACCTGGGCACGGTGCAGGGAGTCGAGCAATTTGCTGTAGCTGGGCGGCATTTCCAGACTGGAAAGAACCCGACGACGCAAGTCTTCGGATAGGTCGCTGGAAGTATTTTCACCCAAAAGCAGAACCGGAAGGAACTCATCCCAGGTTCCGAGTGTCTTTAACAAGCCCGATAGCCCCGACGGCATATTGACCGTGCCGATCAGGACACAAAGCACCTCACGACTGGAAGCCAGAGCGTCGACCGCCTGGCGCCAGTCAAGGCTCGCGCAGGACAGATTTTCTTCGCCAAGAAAATTTAAAATCACCGCCAGGTCGCGGCGGCGAACGCTATCGTCATCGATCAGCAGAATTTTAGTTTCACGCCACATGCAATAGCAACTTCCCTAGTCAACTCGATGCCCAAGATGGTGGGCAAGTTAGACGCCCGAGGTGCGATAACATCCTCAAAGACGACTTAAACCTGAAAAACAGCACTAGTTAAGTCAAAAAATCGTACCCAGTCAAATTTATGGCGCAATACGCTTCGATTAACCCGCCGTTAACCGAACAGATGGTAAACCTTTGTCGCGTTCTGCGCTTGCTGGATCTGTTGCATCTCGTCGACTATCGCTTGTCTTTGTGCCATCGCCGTTTCCAACAACTGCCGGTAGACGTGTAATAGCTCTTCCAGATGACTGCGCAAGGCATCCTCATTCAGTGATGCCTCGTTGAGCACCTCCTCCATGCAGGCACGACAGGCCAGGTCCAACTGGGCAATACTCGCCCAATCGCGCTCGGCTAAAGCCTCGACAAGGGCTTCGCGGGTCTCCTGGATACGCTGCAGTACCGAGCTCATGAAGATCTACTCCTTAAAACTGTGGTCCCGGCGCGCCGATTGTGTCCCAGCCCTCTTTGACGGTGCCGAGCAGGCCTGAGACTTCATCCAGGATCTGCGGATCGGAATGGATATTGGCCTCGACCAGTCGCTTCATCATGTAAGCGTACAGGTTGTCCAGATCCGCGAGCGTGTCGGCCTGATTTTCCAGATCCAAGCCTTCGCGCAAGCCACCGACAATGCCAATGGCCTTGCCGATCGCCACGCCTTTGGCGGCGATATCCTTGCGCTCTATGGCGCCCTTGGCCTGGGCGATACGATCCAGGCCACCCTCCATCAGCATTTGTACCAGACGGTGAGGGCTGGCCTCGGAAGTCTGTGCTTGAGCACCCACCTTCTGATATTGCCGAAGGGCTAGCATCGGGTTCATGTTCTACCTCGTCGCAACTCAAGAGTTCGTATACCCAATGTATCGCCTTCGCGCCAAAAAACTTTAGCTCGAAAGGCAAAAACCCGGCGCGCACTAAAGTGTAGCCGGGTTTTTGGCGCCAGTTTGGAAACTAGTGGCCGGTGTGGTGAGTTCTGTCAGTCAATTTCGGCTGCCACCCGCCCCTGGCCTGCATTGCCGCTCCTCGTCATAGCCCGACTATGACTCGTCACAGCACCTTGGTCATGGACGTGTGGCAGCCGAACTTGAGCTAACGAACTCACCGTACAGGCCACTAGCTGGACTTCTGTGCGTTCAGAGAGTTGAAAAACGAGGTGATACTGCTGGCCGTCGCTTTCATCTGCCCGACCAATATGTCCATTGCGTTGTACTTGGCGGTCAGGGTCGCGGTCAGGCTGGTGACTCGCACGTTCAAGGCCGTCTGCTGCTCCTGGAGTTGCTTGCTTTGGACCTGCAGGTTGGTGTTGCGCTGATCGAGCAGTCCTCCTGTTCGCAACCCCGTCGAGAGCGGCGTCCCCAGATAGGCGTCGAGCGCATGCCCCATGCGCGACAATAGACCGTTGCTGGGATCGGTCCCCGTGAACAGTTGTTGCACTTGACTGCTCATGCCACTGGTCGACATCGCCTTGTTGAAAGTGACGCTGTCGAATCCCAACTGGCCGCTCCTGTCCGTCATCACTCCCAACTGCGACAGGACCGCCAACTGGCTGCCGGTTCCAGGAGCCGTCAGCACGCTGCGAATATCGGCAATCAACGAGCGCGGCATGGAGTCGCCAGTGAAAGCGGCCGCGACGGCCGGCTTGCCATCGGCGTCGGGCGTCGCATCGGACAGTGCATTGATGGCGGTCAGCAAGGTGTTATAGGCGTCGACGAACGACTTGATCGAGGTCTGCAAACCTGTGGTATTAGTCGCAACGGTGATCGCCGCAGGAGTCGCTGGCGGCGTTCCCGCGCTGACGGCCACCAGATTCAACGTCAGACCACTGATCGCACCGGTCACCGTGTTGCTCTTACTGGTCACCTGCAGGCCATCGACGGTCAGTTTTGCATCGGTGGCGACTCCGCTGACCGCGCCCGAAGACGAGGCCAGGGGGGGGTTGGCCATAACCTGCGTACCGTCGATGACAAGCCCCGCAATACCGCTGACTTTCAGGTCCGAGCCCGCACCGGTCTTGCTCGAACTGATCACCAGGCGCGACGAGCCACTGCTATCGGTGACGATGTTAGCCGAGAAGCCATTGCTCGCCTGCGAGCTGTTGATCGCATCGCGAGTGCTCTGCAAGGTCGCGTTGGCCGGGATCGCGACATCGTAATCAATGCCATTCTGGTTGATTTTCAAGGTACCGCTGGCAATGGCACTGTTCGCGCCACCGGCAAAAGCGGCACTGGCTATTTTCGAACCGGTGGCCAGGCTCTGCACCACGACACCGTACGTACCGGCAACCACGGTATTGTCGGAACTGGCGGTCAAAATCGCCGGAGTACCCGAAGTCGCGGTATACCCGGAAAACGCCGGACTCGTCGTATTGCCAAGATTGGTCAGCGTCGCCTGAAATGCGGTCAACGCACTTTTCAGGGAACCAATGCCGGAAATCTTCAGCGTGTTGGTTTTGGTGGCTTTATCGATCTGGGTCTGCTTGGCCGACTTGTCGGCATCCACCAGAGCGGTGACGATCGCACCGATGTCCAGGCCAGAACCTAAGCCCGCGCCTGGTAAAATTGGACTTGCCATTGACTTCTCCCTTCAGCTTGCCGCCAGTCTTTTGACCCTTAACCGCGCCTAAAGAACATACAGGCACTATTCATGCCGTTGTCAGACTTCGCCGTCGAACAGCACGCTGCTCGCCGAACTTAAATTGTCCGCCAGGCTCAAGGCTTCAGCGGTCGGAATCTGCCGTACCACTTCGCCGGTCTCGCTGACGATGACCTTGACGATGACCTTCCCGGAGTGTTCATCAATGGAGAACTCCAGGTTTCGCTTGATCGACTGCACGAACTTTTCGATGTCCCGCACAGCCTGCTTGAGTCTTTCGGAGGAACCCTCATCCTTGTGCGGAGCAGGAGCGGCTTTCACTCTATCCACCTGAGGTGCCACGGTCGGCTGATCGGCCACCGGGCTTGAACTGACCGGCGTCACAGCAGGGTAAGACAGATTAAGCTTTACACTCATGTCCATCTTCATCACCTCTCAACGAAAAAAAGCGAGAGAGCGCAACCGGCACACTCTCTCGCTCAAACTCATTCCGAAATTACTGAAGCAGCTTCAGTACAGCGGAAGGCAGTTGGTTAGCCTGGGCCAGAACAGCAGTGGAAGCCTGTTGCAGGGTCTGCTGCTTGGTCAGGTTAGCGGTTTCTGCGGCGAAGTCGGTATCTTGTACGCGACCTTGTGCCGCGGTGGTGTTTTCGGTGATGTTCTGCAGGTTGGCGATGGTGCTGGTCAGGCGGTTCTGCGAAGCACCGAGGTTGGCACGAGTGGCGTTGATGGTTGCCAGTGCGGCGTCGATTGCGGTAAGGGCGTTGTCGATGTTCGCGGATAGAGTGGCGGAAGTGGCGCCGGTCAGCACAACAGTACCGCTACCTACCGACAGGCTGACGGCGTCGAACTGGGAGCTCAACACCAGGTCGATGCGGTTGGCCGAACCCACGTTGGCGCCGACTTGCAGTTGCATGGTGCCAGCTGTGCCATCCAGCAGGTTTTTGCCGTTCAGGTTGGTCGAAGCGGCGATACGGGTCAGTTCGTCGGACATCTGACCGAATTCAGCGTTGGTAGCGGTCTGGTCGGCGGAACTGTTGGTGCCGTTACGTGCCTTGATCGCCAATTCACGCATACGTTGCAGGATGTCGGTCGAAGCTTGCAGCGCGCCTTCAGCGGTCTGTGCAATGGAGATACCGTCGTTGGCGTTTTGCGTGGCCTGGACCATGCCACGGATCTGCGAGGTCATGCGGCTGGCGATCTGCAGGCCGGCGGCGTCGTCTTTGGCGCTATTGATTTTCAGGCCAGAAGACAGGCGCTGCATGGAGGTAGACAGTGCATCGGAAGCACGATTCAGGTTCTTTTGAACACTCAACGACGTGGTGTTGGTGGTTACGGTTAAAGCCATGACGAAATCCTCGTGGGTTGGGTACTGCGGCTTCCGGCCCTGGCAACCGCCGGGTGTGGCCTAGAGAACCTTCGTAATAGTTATCGTCGCGATAGCAGGTTGCTTGAGGGGTTTTTTCAAAAATTTTGCCATCAAGCTGCCATCCCTGAAAAAACGAGGGTCTAGTGGTTTGTACGGGGCGTTCGTTAGCGCAAGTTCGAAGGCCAGAAGCCCATGGCCAAAGCGCTGTGAACAGTCATGGCCCGACTATGGCGAGGAACCGCAAAGCAAGCCGGGGGCTATTGCGTATGACGCCGGGGCGACAAACCTGACCGGTGCGCCCCGCTGATCCGTGCATTGAGCGCAAAGCTTGCGCTGCGGGTACTTCGCTCAATATCCGCGCAAAAAAATAGCGCTCACGGTCAACCTACCCGCAGCGCTACTTTGCGACCTTGTGGGGTCAAGGTCGATGAATAATCGCCGAACCCCACGACAGACCGACGCCGAAGCCACTGAGGGCGACGCGCTTCCAAGTGGAATCCAGGGCATGCTTTTCCAGCAGCAACGGAATACTCGAAGACACGGTATTGCCGGTCTCGACCATGTCCTTGATGAACTTCTCCGGCTCGCCCTCGAAACGCCGCGCTACGGCGTCGACAATCGCCGCACTGCCCTGGTGGATACAGAATGCGTCGATGTCGGCCGGTTGCAGGCCGGACTCATCGAGCAGTTCGTGCAAGTGCGCCGGCACCTTCAGCAAGGCGAAGTTAAACACCTGGCGACCGTTCATGAAGAACACCCCGTCGCTGACCTTCAGGTGCGGCGCACCAGCACCGTCGGTACCGAACTTGGCCTTGCCCAACTGCCAGGGCGCATCTTCGGCCATCCAGGTCGCAGTCGCGGCATCGCCGAACAACATGGTGGTATTGCGATCCTCGGGGTCGACGATCTTCGAATACGGATCGGCGGTCACCAGCAGGCCGTTCTTCAGACCGGCGGCTTCCATGAAACCTTTCATGGCATAGATGCCATAGACGTAACCGGAACAGCCCAGGGAAATATCGAACGCCGCCACGCTGGTCGCCAGACCGAGTTTGTCCTGGACAATCGCCGCAGTGTGCGGCAGGCCTTCCTCGTCACCGTTCTGGGTGACCACGATCAGCGCATCAATGCTTTCGCGTTGGAGTTCGGGATGCCTGGCGAACAAGGCATTCACCGCTTCGACACACAGGTCCGAGGTTTCCTGACCGGGGTCTTTGCGCGGCAGAAAGGCTGAACCGATCTTACCCAGGATAAAGTCTTCATCCTTGGCGAATTTGGCACCCTGAGCGTAGTTATCCACGCCGGCTGTCGGCACGTAACTGGCAATGCTTTTTATGCCAATCATTATGGCTTCCCAATAATAAACAGCTGAATACCGCCGCTCGCAGGAATCGAGGGCGCCGACCAACAGGGATTTGCCGCCCTCCCAAAAAATGGAGTAGAAACGGCGGAGTCGAGGGGCAATCACTGACCCAAAAGGCTCAGGTGCCCGCATCCCCGGCAAATACAATACAGTGAAGATGCGCGTTATGACTCACAGGTCACGCTTATTTTGCCCGAATCCACAGATGAAGGAACTTATTCGACCAGCAAGCCGTCCAGAGGCGTATCAGCGCTGGTGGGCACTGAACGCTTCAACCCGTTCAAACCAATAACCGAGCCCAATCCGGACCGGCGGCGGCGCCCAGAGCGAAGCCTTTTCCGCTCAACGACAGGTTCAGATTGTAGGCCGGATCATGCGCGAACGCATCTGCCCACTTCTCGCGGAGTGCCTCGATCGCCGACGCGGCTTGCGCCACCTCTCCCGAGTAAAGAACCTGCACTTGCGGTGTCCAGACGATCAAGTAACCGGCCTGCCCGACTTTCAGGCACAGGTCGACATCCCCCAAGGCATCGACGAAAACTTCCTCATCCATACCACCGACGGCATTGTAGAGGTCATGGCGAATCATCAGACACACGGAGGAAACCGCGCTGTAGTTCTGTCCTACCACCAAACGCTGCAAGTAGCCCTTGGCATCCTTGTCTTCACCCACGAAAGGCGAGCCCACGGCGCCGTTCAGCCCCAGCAGCAACCCAGCCTGGAAAACCTTGGTGTCCCGATCAAACAGCTTCGCCCCCACGATCCCGACCTCCGGGCGCTGCGCTTGATTGAGCAGCGATTCAATCCAATTCGGGTTGACCACCTCACTCTCGGCCGATAACAGTACCAGGTATTCGCCCTGGGCCTGTTGGCTGGCAACGTTGTGCAACGCCGATGTCTCCAGACGCTGCTCAAGCCTGATCACACTGACCTTGCCGCCCTGGCGCGCCAGCTCCTCCAGCCAGGCCGCAACGGCAGCGGATTGGCTATGGTTATCGACAATCAACACTTCGTAGTGGGTATAGCGAGTGCGCTGCAGGACAGCGGCCAGGCAGCGTTGTAGCGCGGGCAGATTGTCCTGGCTCTGCAAGATGATCGATACCAGAGGACGTGCGGTATGCCGATAATCGATCAGATAAGTACCCGGCAACGGCGAACTCACCTGGGCCTTGTAACCGCGCGTGCCCAGATGGCGAAGCAGAGACTGGCGCTCTTGAGGGTTTTCCTGCACCTCCACCGCCCGGCTGATCAGCAGGGGCTCATCCAGATGCGCCAGCCCGGCCATGCCGCCCTGCTCGATCACCCGCAACAACAGGTCGAATTCGAGTGCCTTGCTGAAGTCGGCGCTATAGCCACCGACCGCCACCAGGACCTCGCGGCGAATCAGCCAATGGCGCGCCATCAAGGCCGGCACGCTTTGCAGCAGATCGAGGTTGAATCCCGGACGGAATACATCCATCAGCGCACCGTCCGCCGCACGTTGGATCTCATCGGTCATCACCGCCCGGCAGGAGGTTGCATCCAGCAGCTCCAGGTCGGCGCGCAACAGGCCGCTGGCAGTAAACTCGTCGCCCGCTTCAACCAGCAACAGCCACTCACAAGGCGACTGCCGCGCCACCTGGTTGAGTTTGTCGACGTAGTTGCCCAGGCTCACCCGGACAAAGTGCAGGAGGTTCTGTGGGGTGGTCGCCGCCAACGGCTCACCGGTGGTCAGGACGACGATCCGGAAGGACTTGCAATGCCCCTCCAGCAGGCTATCGAGCGTCACCTGCAGTTTATCGATATCACCCTCCAGATCGAGCACCATGATCCCGAACTGAGGCGGGCCCTGGCGAGCCGCCAGGTATTGGATCGCCGCCTCGGCTTGCTCGTGATCGGGTTGGCGGGCCTCCAGCCATTGCAGCAGACGTCCCGAGCGGGTCGCGGCGAAGGTCCGCTGATTGTGAGGATCCGGCAAGGTGTCCAGGCGCGTCGCCCAGGCGCTCATTTTCTCGGCATCTTCTTGCTCTCCGAGCAGATCCAGTTGCCGGGCCAATCGCTTGACCAGATCCCGATCAAACATATTGCAATCGTGCGCCTGCCACAAACGATCAACCACGCTTTGCGCCGTATCGTTATTACGCGCCCGTATCAGGTCGTGCTGCCGCGCCCAGACACCTTCCAGTTTTTCGAGCTGCAGACGCCCCGCCGGCAAGCCGTGGAGCAGAAACTCGATATGAGTCAACTCGTCGAAAAACACCTGGTTGTAAAACGGCATCTCGACGTACTGGCGAGGGCCGAAACGTCGCTCAGGCGCTTGCGTGGCGCTCTTCCAGTAGGACTCGAAAATGATTTCGGCTGCCAGGGCTCGCCCGCAAATCAGGCTTTCGGCCATCGCTTCGAAGGCCTGGAGTGCAAACGCCTTGCCTTCGCGCAGGTCCAAGCCGGTTTGTCCGGCGGTCAGACCCGCCAGAAACTCGGCAAACGCTTCGCGCTCGGCTACCGACTTGCTGTCGGTGAACGTCAGCGAGTGATAAACCTCGGTCTTGTGCTCCGACTGTATGTAGTTGATCTCGCGGACCACATACGCCATCGGAAGAATCCGCGCCTTGGCCTGGGCCAGCATGTAGAACGTATGGCCAATCTCCTGCCATTCGAACTTCGCGTCGTTCGGCATGGCTGCATACCAGTCGCGAAACAGCGAGGTCCGATGCACGGCATAAAACGGCGGAATGAACTGATTCATGAAATCCAGGACACGATCCTGTGCCCGCTCGGACGCATAGTCTTCACAGACTTTCTTGTCGCGCCGGTAGTAAGTCACGCTGTTGGCCAGTGCCAGGTACATCAGGCAATAACCATGGCACATACCATAATCGGGATTGGCTTCGAGGAATTTTACCGACTCGACCACCGAGTCATGGATAAGGAAGTCATCGTCGGCGGCAAACACCGTATAAGGCGTGGTGACTTGATCGATGCCATACACGACTTTGGCCTGGGCATCCCAATAACCGAATTGTGGCAGGTGCCGGTAATCGACATTGGACATGCCATCGGCCACGCCTTCACTGGTCTGCACAGAGGAGTCGAGAACAATGATCCGGCAAGGCAGCGGGCTGTAGAACTCCAATGCTCTGCGTAGGAAAGCAGGTCGGTTGTGGGTGATCAACAGCACCGTCAACAGCTCGTTCAGTGGTAACGCGTGTTCAGAACCGAAATTGCCTTGCATAACTTTTCCCCACAGTCGGCTAATCGCCCGATGAACTTAATAGTGATGTCTTTGTTTTAGACACAAGACTAATGACGCGCTGTTTGACTCACCAAGGGCCCAGGGTGTGCCAGATAATTGGCTTAGGCTTGAAGTGATGCAGTCGTTGCAGGAAACGCGCCAATTCACTGGCCTGACAGGCAGGAAAGGCCGCGAATACAGGAGGATAGGTCAGTGGTGCCGGCAGCCGAGAGGACCTTACGCCGAGTCGCTCTTTATCGAGCACCAGTCGAAGACAACCACCGGGCACTCTCGATCAGTCAGCCAACCAGCCGTGCTCCCAGTAGCGCAGGTTATCGCCCTGCAGCAGGTAGTCGCGCAGCACCACCTCGCGAAGCTGATCACCCATGCGGTAACTGGCATCGGGATCGGCCAGATGCATGCCAATAGCCTCCAGCCATTCCTCGGTGGTGTTGGTCATCACCCGCGTACAAGGCAAGTAACCTCGATAGGCGGCGGTATCGGTACAGACCACCGGGTAACCGCAAGCGCCATATTCAAGCAGGCGCAAGTTGCTCTTGCAGTCGTTGAAGATATGAAACTCCAACGGTGCCAGGGCCAGGTCCAGATTGAGGCTGGCCAGTTTCGCCGGGTAGATGCTCAGGTCGATGACGCCGTGGAATTCATGCATATACGGACGCAACTCTTCCGGGCACATGCCAAAGAACACCCAATCGACCCGGTCCGCCAACTCCCGGACGACATCGGCGATAATCGCCAGGTCCCCCGCATGGCTGGTGCCACCACCCCAGCCCACCCGTGGCTTGCTCGATGTCCGCCGTCGACTGCGCAGGCCCGTCCAGAGGTGAGGCGCGAGCATGTTCGGGACCACCCGGATATCGCTGTGCATGGACGACAAGGCATTGCCCAGCTCCGGCGTCGACACGACGACCCGGTCACACATGCCGATGCCACGACGCACCAGCCGCTCCATCTCCATCTGGTCCGGCAAGTTGCGGATGTGCCCGTTCTTGTGGGGCACCTTAATGACATAGTCATCCAGTTCATAGATGCGCCGGGCATGGCTATAGGTTTTCAAACCCGTGATTTCATTGATCGGCTGTTCGGCATAACGGCCTTGCAGGACAATCACATCAGGCGACTGACGTTCTACCTCAATGATCGTCGGCAAGTTGTAGTAGGTTCGGCCAACCGCCCTGCCCGCCGCTTCCAGCTCGATAAGCGGCTGGGTCACCCGATAGTGGCCGATAGCCGAGGCATTGACCGGCAGCGCCATGATCCTAGGCAGATGTCGACTGGAAAAAGGTGTCCAGCCTGCACACAAGCCCGGTTCCAGGCTGAAGCTGGAGCCATTGAGGCCGTCGAGTGTCAGGTTGGGATTGTACGCCGGGTCTCTGGCAATCGACGGCAACCAACGCTGGTAAAACAGCTCTTCTTCCTTGGCTCGCAACGCCTGCTCGGCTGCATTCTGGGCCACCGCTGGCTGAACGCCGATAGCCAACTGTGCGTGGGGTGTCCACACCACCAAGTGATTGCTTTGAACGATGCGCAGGCAAAGATCAACCTCATTGAGGGTGTGGGCAAAGTGTTGTTCGTCAAGCCCTCCCACGTCATCAAACACCGACTTGCGCACCAACAGGCAATCGGCACCGACCGCGCTCAGATCCTGTGTCACCTGCAACCGATACATATACCCGGAGGCATTCAGGGTCTCGCCATAGAACGGCAAGCCCGCCGGGCCGCGCAACCCGAGGATCAAGCCCGCGTGTAGGATACTGCCATCATGACTGAACAGTTTCGCCCCCACCACCCCGACTTCCGGCCGCTGGGCCTGATTGAGCATTTGCTCCAGCCATTGGCCGTCGGTGATCACGGCAAAGGGATTAAGCAGCAACAAGTACTGGCCACGAGCCTGTCGAGCCGCGAAATTACGCACTGCGGCGACATTACCTTGCCCAGGATATTCCAGCACCCGCACCAGGCTGCCGGCCAATTGCGCCATGCCGGCCAACCACGCCTTGGCCTCGACGCCTTCACTGCCATTGTCGACCAGCAGCAACTCGTATTCGGCATAAGCGGTCTTCTCCAGCAGACTCTCGACGCAACGCTGCACGGCGGCCGATTGATCCTTGCTGATAATAATGATCGACACCAGCGGTCGCTCGCCATGCCGGTACTCCACGTGGTTGAGCAACGGCGCGGAGCCGCGACGGATCTCGTGCGCGATACCCAGACGCCGCAAATGCGCACCTACGACAAGAGGGTTGAGCTCGACCAGTTCAGGCAACGAAAGCCAGTCGGCCAGGGAAAACCCCGACTCCAGCAGGATCTCGGCAATATGCTCCACGGCCTGGGTGCCCGCGAGTTCGACCAGGCGCCACAGCATATCGTGCGGTGCCAACTCACCATGGCTCACGTCAAAGCCACCCGAGGCCAGAAAGGCCTCGCGCTGGAACGCCAATGCCCGTCCGACATAGGGATAACTACGCATCAGGTCCAGGTTGAAGTCCGGCTTGAACACCGGCGCCATGGACTCCCCTTCATGCAGGCCACCTTCGTCGCTATAGACACACAGGGCCTGCGACGAGACCGCAATACGTTCGGCCAGAATCAGCAAGGCCGGCGCCACCAGCCGGTCACCGGCGCGCAGCAGATAAAACCAGTGAGCACCCTGCAACTGCGGCAGTAACTCGTTCAGTTGTTGCCTCCAGTCGTCCAGCAAGGGCAGGCGGAACACGCGCCCGTCCAGTACCGACTCGGTACAGGCACTGGACAGCACCAGCGTCAGCTCCGACGCATAGTTTTGCCCGTCGAGACTGTCGAGCGTCACCTGCAGGCCCGCATGGCTGCCCTGCTCGTCAATGACGACCGCTACGATCTTCGGCTGCGTCGCCCAGCCACTGACGGTATCGGGCAGCAACAGGCGCTGGGCGTCGGTCAGCGTGCGGCAGCCCAGCCACTGGGCATACATCTGTGCAAAGCTCTCGCTGGCAATCCCGACCCGCCAGGATTGCGTGGTCTGCTTGGTCCCCAGCGTCCGACTGAGTGGCAGTTCCTCCCAGGGGCGTGGCACTTCATCGGCGCGCACCAGGGGCACATACCGCACCCAGCCTGGCGCTGGCGCCGGCTCGCCACTGCGCGCCTTGAGCATCTGTATCAGCCAATCCATTTCGATGGTTTTTGCCTCCTTCATCGACTGCTGGTTGCTCAGCCGTTCAGGATAAAGACGCTCGACGCTCAAGACGGTGTTCAATACCACGATATTGCCGCGGCGCATCAGGCAGATGTACAGGGCCAAGTCCAGCGACGCGGCAAAACAATGCCCCGGCTGAGTCAGCGCGGGCAACAACTCGAGCATGTCCACCCGACGAAACAACGTACTGCTAAAACCACCGAAGAAATTGACCGGGAAGTTTTCACAGATCCCCAACAGATCCTCGCCCTTGAACAATCCCGAGACCGGCGACAGCGCGCTGTTCTCCAGGCGCGAGGGCAACTGAAGATTGTCCGCATCCCACAGCAGCCGCTGGCCCAGCACCAGGTTGACATCCGCCTGTCCAATCAAGACCTGTGCCTGCTGCTCGACACACCCGGAAAACAGTCGATCATCGTCGCAGAGAAACTTGATGTAGTCGCCCTGGGCCTGCTCCAGGCACGCTAGCAGGTTAGCGACAAAACCCAGTCGCTGAGGATTGCGCACGTAACGCACCGGCTTGGCCGTCTGCTCGCGGAGCGACAACACCAGCTTCTCGATCTCATCGCCCTGGCTGTCGTCGCAGACGACAACTTCCAGATTGGCGTAACTCTGAGTCAACGCGGTACTCAGCGCGGCGGCGAAAAACCGTGGATTGAAGGCTGGGATAACAACACTGACAAGCGGGATAGGGTTCACGACGAAGCTCTCAAGCGACAGGGACTCTCCCGACCGGGAGACCCCCAGGGCCGCTGAGCACAGCGGCTGATAGACGACAGTACCATTGGAAGCCGAGGACGCTTTGGCGCCCAGCGCCTTCAAATCTTGTTGAACAGACCGAGCTGGCTGATCTTGCTGAAAGCCAACTGCGCTGCTTGCAACATGGTCTGCTGCAGCGTCAGACGAGTCATCACCTCGGCCGGATCGGAATCCCTGATGGCCTGTTGGCTGCTGCCGTTGGCCAGGGTCAGGCTTTCGTTGGTGGCCGCCTGAGTATCGAGTGCCCCACCCCGCGTACCGACGGTGGTAATCGCGCTACCCGCCTGATTCATCGCACTGTCGATATTGCTGATTCCGGCATTTATGGTCGCGAGGAGTTTCTGCTGGGCTGGCGGATTGCCGTCGACCGCAGTGTTCAGGCCAATAATCATCGAGTTCAGGGTGTCGAGGATATTCTGGGTCTGATGATCGTTGGGCTGAACGATGAACTGGTCACCGGCATTGGCCGCGCCATTGAAGGTGAAAGTGACGCCAGCGGCGGTGATGGTCTGCGCCGCCGGCAGCGCCGGCAGGGTGCCCGAGGACACCGGTTTACTGTCCGCCGAGATCGGCGCGGCATAGAGGTCATAGGCGCCGCCGGCGCCAAACTTGATGATTGCCCCACCGCCAGGGAAGGTGCTGGTATAGGCCGCCGGGTTGGTGGTGGTGGCGCTGGTAATCACCGCTGTCGAGCTGTTGCCCGGACTGCGCGTGGTATTGAAGGAGTCCGGTTGCGCCGCCAGCGTGAAGCTATGTCCGGCGATCACGGTGTCAGGGACATCGCCGGCCTTCAGATTGATGTTAAGGGCCAGGTCGACGCCACGGAAGTTCACGGTCTGATTGGCACCGTTGCTGTTGCTGATCAGGCCGTTCTGACTCGCTTGCGCGGTGACATCGTTGCCGGCGCCGTCGGTAATCCTCAACTGCGTGCTACTGAGGAAGGTCACGGTATACGGTTGGCCGGCAGTGAATGCGGCGTTGTAGGTTGCACTGTCGCTGACCAGGCCGTTGGACAGGCTCACCCGACCATCGTCCACCGCCGGCGCGGTCAGGGTGACCTGGGTTCGCGCGGTATTGATGGACTGCTGGAAGGCTTCCCAACCGGTGATATTACTGCCCAGCGACAGATTCTCGCCAACTTGCAGGCTCAAGGTGGACTGGTCGCCGTTGTAGCGGTAGGTACCGTCCGCGTTGGCGGTATAAGGCTCGGCATTGGTCTTCGAGCCGCCAAACAGGTAGTTGCCGTTCGAATCCTGGCTGTTCATCAGGCCAAGGATCGTCTGCTGGATCTGCCCCAGTTCCTGGGCCGCCGCCTTGCGGTCGGCATCGGTCTTGCTGCCGGTGTTGGCGGCCAACGCCAGCTCACGAGCCCGCTGCATCGCCGTCTGGATCGAGTCCAGCGCCGTTTCGGTTTGAGTGTATTGTGTCTTGAGTGCCGAGCTATTGGTGCCGTACTGAGTCAGCGCCGCGCTTTGCTGACCCAGTTGCAGCAGCCGCGCCGCGCCAACCGGGTCGTCGGCGGCGGTATTGACCTTGACCAGGCTGCTGGCTTCGGCGGCGCTCTTGAGCGTGTCATTGTAGCCACGCTGATAATTGGCAGCGGTCGTTTCGTAATACTGAGCGGTGGAAATGCGCATCAATTACGACTCCTTAAAGACTGTTGATCAGCATGCTGAAAGTTTCCTGGGCCGCTTTGATAATCTGCGACGAGGCGGTGTAGTACTGCTGGTACTTGACCAGGTTGCCGGTTTCCTCGTCGAGATTGACCCCGGACAGGGAATCGCGCGCGCCCTTGGCGTTGGTCAGCACCATGGTGGTCGCGTCGCTGTCCGACTTGGCCGTGGATGCCCGGGTACCGACATTGGAGACCAGCTTGCCGTAGGCATCCGAGAGGCTGATGCCCTGGCTTGGCGTGCCGGTGTCGACGGTCTTCTTGGTCTGCAAGCCGACCAGGACGGTGCTGTTGCGGTTGTCCGAGGAACCGGCACCGGTCATCGACAGGGTGAAGCTTTCACCGGCCTTCGGGTTGCCGCCCACCGTGGTCTGGACCGTGAAGGTCTTCTGCACGTTAGGCGTGACGGTGGTGTCCATCACTGGGTTACCCGAGGCATCCACCATGTTGATCTTCAAGTTCAGGGTGTTGGCCTGGCCTGGCACGATGGTGCCGGTGCCCATGACATTGCCCTTGGCGTCGGTCAGGGTGTAGTTCTGGGTGCCCGCCGCCGCCCCGGTGCCGGGGGCAGCGAAGACGAGCTTGGCCGGCGTCCCATACTTGATGGCGTCCCGCAACTGCGCGTTGTTGATCGGGGTGGAGGCCCCCAATTGGTCGACCAGGGTCGGCTGGGTATAGGTCCCGCCATTGTTGGCACTGGTCACACCGGTCAGCGGCGCAGCGGCGGCGATGTTCTTCGAATCGCTCATCACCGTCTGGATATCGCTGGCGCCACTGCGGGTCGGGGTGATCTTGAAGCTGTCGCCGGCAGTCATCGCCGTGGCGCTATTGGGGTTCAGGGTGAAGCCATCGATAACCGGCGGCGGCGTGGTAGCCGTGCTGAAACTGCCCATGTCGGTGCCGTCGGAACGCTTGACCGAGTAGTTCGTGCCGCTGGTGAAGGTCACTTGGTAGTCGTAGGTGGTCAAGGCGCCGGTGTCGCTGATATTCACGTTCAGGTTGCCGGAACCGGCACTGTTGGTCGACTTGGCGATACTGCGCTGGCTGATCAACGCGGCGCTGTTGATATCGTTGAAGATCGCCGAACCGAAGTTGCCGTTCTTGTCGATGCCTTGGGCGTTCTGCCGGTTCATCTGATCGGCAACCACCAAGGCCACGCGACCCAGCTCGTTCAGCGCCGGGTTCAGCACTTCGTTGCGATAACGCAGCAGACCGCCGATCTCGCCACCGCTCACCGTGTTGGTGATATCGATGGTACTCGAGGCGCGGTTCAGTTGCAGTGCCGAACGACTCGGATCGTCCTTGCTCGGCACCGCCGCCAGGGTGTTCGTGCTGTTGCCCATGACCAGCGGTTGGCCATTGGCGAGGTAGACATCATAGTTGGCGCCGCGCTCGGTCACCGAAGTGCCGACCAGTTCGGACAACTGACGAACAGCCTCGTTACGCTTGTCCATCAGGTCGTTGGGCGCGCCACCGGATGGGGAAATCCTGGAAATCTGGTCGTTGTATTGAGCGACGCTGGTTGCCAGTTTGTTCACCTGGTCGGCCATATCCGCCAGATTGGTGTTGATACCGGTGTTCTGCTCGTTGAGCTGCTTGGCGATGGCGTTGAACTTATCACTCAGGGCCTTGGCACTGCTCAGTGCGCTCTGCCGGGAGGGGTCGTCGGTTGGCGAGGCCGAGACCGCTTGCAGGGAACTGAAAAACTTCTGCAGGGAGGCCGTCATGCCGGTGTTGGTATCGGACAGCATCGCATCGGTCGGCGTGACTTGGGCCAGGTACGAGGCAGTATCGTTGTTGAGCGAGGTCGCGGTATGCAGCTGCGATTCCAGGTACGAACTGTAGACTCGGCGCACATCTGCCAGGGTGGTACCGGTGCCGATGAAGACGCTGCCGTACTTCTGCGAGGCTGCGGAGCTCTGCACGGTTTGCTGACGCGAATAACCGGCGGTATCCACGTTGGCAATGTTGTTGCCGGTGGTCGATAGCGCCGAGCTGGCCGCGTTCAACCCCGTCATCCCGATATTGAGCAGACTCATGATTCAGACCTTATAAATTCGTGGAAGCGCCCGCCGCAGCGTAGTTCTGGTAGCTCTTCATGGTTTTTGCTATTTGCGAAATCTTGCTGGCGTAGTCCGGGTCGGTTGCATACCCGGCCTTTTGTAGCTCACGGACAAACTGCTCTGGGTTATCGGCTGACTTCAGCACATCTTGATAACGATTGTTGCTTTGCAGCATCGAGATCAAATCGTGGAAGCTGTCCTGGTAGGAAGCGTAAGAGCGAAAGTCCGCCGTTTCCTTGACCATCTGCCCATTGCGAAACTCGCTAGTGATCGCCCGAGCCTGCGGTCCCTGCCAACTGCCGCCGGTCTTGATGCCGAACAGGTTATGACTGCTGCTGCCGTCCTGCTGGCGCATGACCGATTTGCCCCAACCGGTTTCCAGGGCTGCCTGAGCCACCAGGTAACGCGGATCGACACCAATGCGTTGGGCCGCCTGTTGCGCCATGGGTAGCAGGGTGGCGACAAATTCATCCTGAGAACTGAACGCCCGCCTGGCCGGCGCCAAGGGCGGCTGAGCCATGGCGCGACCGTAGATCTGCATGCCCCCATTCGGTACGGCCAGCCAGTCGCCATTGACCACGCTATCGCCAGCGGCACGTTGCGCCAGGACGTGCCTGGCCGGTGCGACTTGGGCACCGTCAATCGACGGGACAAGCCCGGCCAGCAAGCGATCAGCCAGCTTGCTCGGCAACGCCAGACGCCGCGAGTTGAGTTTCGCCACATCGTTGCGCAGGCTGGCGTCGGCGTTGTTCTGCGTAGCGACCCGCGACGCCCACAGGGCGTGCTGGCCGTTAGAGCGCACGAACGGCGAACCCGGCGTCGGCGTCGCGGTACCTGCGGCAATCGGCGTCTGGGCCGGCTTCTCGAGCGCTCCCGCTGGCGGTCCGGCCTTGAGCCCACTTTCCGACGGCCTGGAGGATTTTTCCTTGGACATCTGGCGCATCAACACGTCAGCCAGACCGATACCTCCACCCTGGCGGGACATGGTCACGGCCAGTTGCTGGTCATACATTTCCTGGTATTGCTTGGCCGCCGGAGTATTGAGCGGATTGTCCTGGCCCAGCACTTCGGTGGCCGAACGCATGGACTTGAGCATTTGACTGAGAAACAGCGACTCGAATTCCTGCGCGACCTTGCGCAGGTTGCCGTCACTGTTGCGGTCGCCGACCTTCAGATTGTTCAGGCGATTGAGGTCGGTATAGGCGCCCGAGTCGCTGGCGCTGACGATCCCACTCTTGTGAATATCCACCATGGAAACGGCCTCAAATCACGATCAGGTCGGCTTGCAGCGCGCCGGCCTGTTTCAGCGCTTCGAGGATCGCCATCAGGTCGCCTGGCGCCGCCCCCACCTGATTCACCGCCCGGACGATCTCGTCCAGGGTCGTGCCTGGACCGAACTTGAACATCGGCTTGGCTTCCTGCTGGGCATTGACCCGCGAACGCGGGACCACCGCCGTGGTGCCGTTCGACAGCGGGCCTGGCTGGCTGACGATCGGGTCTTCGGTGATGGTCACCGTCAGGCTGCCGTGGGTCACTGCCGCCGGCGAAACCTTGACGTTCTGACCGATCACGATAGTGCCGGTACGCGAGTTGATGATGACCTTAGCCACCGCCTGCCCCGGATCGACCTCAAGGTTTTCCAGGATCGACAGGTAGTCGACACGTTGGCTCGGATCCAGTGGCGCGGTGACCCGAATCGAGCCGCCGTCGATGGCTTGTGCCACGCCGGGGCCGAGCATATTGTTAATTTTATCGACGATGCGCTTGGCCGTGGTGAAGTCCGAACGGTTGAGATTCAGGGTCAGGCTATTGCCCTGATTGAAACCACTGGGCACCGCGCGCTCGACCGAAGCACCACCGGGAATACGACCGGCCGACGGCACGTTGACGGTGATCTTCGAACCGTCACGCCCCTCGGCATCAAAACCGCCCACCACCAGGTTGCCCTGGGCGATGGCGTAGACGTTACCGTCGATCCCCTTCAGCGGCGTCAGCAGCAAAGTGCCACCACGCAGGCTCTTGGAGTTACCGATGGAAGAAACGGTGATATCCACCACCTGACCCGGCTTGGCGAACGCCGGCAGATCGGCGCTGATCGACACCGCCGCGACGTTCTTCAACTGCACGTTGGCGGAACTGGGCGGCACCTTGATACCGAACTGCGACAGCATGTTGTTGAACGTCTGTAGGGTAAACGGCGTCTGGGTGGTCTGGTCACCGGTGCCATTGAGGCCGACCACCAGGCCATAACCGATCAACTGGTTGGAGCGCACGCCGGAAATGCTGGCGATGTCCTTCAACCGCTCGGCCTGGACATCGAAGGCGATGGACATCAGTAACACAACCACCATCAGATGCTTGAAGTTGAACATGGTCATCGGCACCTAGAAAGGCCAGAGCGGGCTGAGGAAGAAACGGTCGAACCAACCCGGCTGGCTCGTATCGGCAAAGGAGCCGGTCCCCGAATAGGTGATGCGCGCATCGGCCACTCGGGTCGATGAAACGGTGTTATCGGTGGAGATATCGTCGGCCCGAACCAGGCCGGCAATCCGCACCAGCTCATCGCCGGTGTTGAGGGTCATCCACTTCTCGCCACGCACCGCAATGATGCCGTTGGGCAATACATCCGCCACGGTGACGGTGATCGAACCGGTCAGGCTGTTGCTCTGGCCGGCCTTGGCCGAGCCGTCGGTGGCACGGTTGCCGCTGTAGCCGGCGCTCAGGCTCAGGTCACCGCCGCCCAGTGGGTTGTTGGTATTGGGCGTACTGCCAAACAACGAGCTCAGACCGATGTTCGTGGCACTTTTCTTCGACAGGTTGGAGCTGGCGTTCTTGCTGGCCTGGGTCGCCTCGTTCAAGGTGATGGTGATGATGTCGCCGACCCGGAATGCCTTGCGATCACTGTACAGGTTCTGTTCGAAACCGGCCTGATAGATCGAACCGTTGTTTGCCGCTGCGGGCAACGGCGTGCGCGGCAACACCGGCGCGTAGTAAGGGTCGTTCGGCTTGGGTGGCGGATTCACGCAACCTGCCAGTGCAACGACCCCACTCAGCGCGAGAATTGAAAACAACCGATTCATGACCCTACCTCACGGTGTTGCAGACGACCGTCAGACCGCCCCATAGACTTGATTACAGATTCTGCGTGACGAACGAGAGCATCTGGTCGGCGGTGGAGATCACCTTGGAGTTCATTTCGTAGGCACGCTGGGTGGTGATCATGTTGACCATCTCTTCCACCGTGCTGACGTTCGACGTTTCCAGGGTGCTCTGCTCGGTGGTACCGAAACCGTTGAGCCCCGGCGTACCGACCTGTGGCGCGCCACTGGCGGCGGTTTCCAGGAACAGGTTGCCGCCCACGGCTTGCAAGCCAGCCGGGTTGATGAAGTCGGCGGTCTGCAGGTTGCCGATCACTTGCGAAGCCGGGTTGCCGGCGACGGTGATCGACACGGTGCCGTCCTTGCCCACGGTGAAGGTCTGGGCGTTGTTCGGAATCACGATCGCGGGATCCAGGGCAAAGCCGCTGGCGGTGACGATCTGGCCGTTGTTGTCCAGATGGAAAGTGCCGTCACGGGTGTAGGCCGTGGTGCCGTCCGGTTGCAGTATCTGGAAGAAGCCGCGACCGTTGACCGCCATGTCCAGCGGTTGATCAGTGGTCTGCAGGCTGCCGGCGGCGAAGTTCTTTTGCGTGCCGACAATGCGCACACCCGTACCCAGTTGCAAGCCAGACGGCAGTTCGCTGTCCTGAGTGGACTGGGCGCCAGGTTGGCGTTTGATCTGGTACAGCAGGTCCTGGAACTCGGCGCGATCACGTTTGAAGCCGGTGGTCGAGACGTTGGCCAGGTTGTTGGAAATGGTGGTCAGGTTGGTGTCTTGCGCCGCCAAACCTGTTTTTGCAACCCATAGTGCCGGAAGCATTCTGCTCTCCTTCGCGCGCCTGTTTTACGGCGCTACGTTGTGGTGATTAGCTAATCTGCAAGACCCGAGCCATTGCCTGGTCATCGTCTTTGGCGGTGTTCATCATTTTGATATGCAACTCGAACTGCTTGGCCAAGGCCAGCACCGAGGTCATTTCCTCGACGGCATTGACGTTGCTTGCCTCAAGGAAACCGGACACCAGCTTGACGTTGGCATCCGCCGCCGCTGGCTGGCCGTCCTTGGTGTGGATCATCCCGTCCAGGCCCTTGGTCATGTTCTTCAGGTCCGGGTTGACCAGCTTGATGCGATCGACCACGGCCACGACACGCGGGCCTTCACCCATCGCACGGATACTGATGGTGCCGTCCTCGCCCACTTCGACCTTCGCCTCGGGCGGCACGGCAATCGGCCCGGCATTGCCCATCACCGGCATACCGTTGCCTGCACGCAATATGCCCAGCGCATCGATATTCATGCTCGCGGTACGCACATAGCCTTCGCTACCGTCGGGAGCCTGCACCGCCACCCAGCCGGTGCCGCCCACGGCTACGTCGAGATCACGCCCGGTTTGCTGCATCGGGCCTGGCGAGAAGTCGGTTGCCGGCCGCTCGGACATGGCAAACGCGCGCGCCGCAAAGACATCACCGAACACCGGCATCGAACGGGCCTGCTCCAGGTCACGCTGAAAGCCGCTGGTGGAGATGTTCGCCAGATTGTTGGCATGTGCCTTTTGCGCCAGAGCATTCTGGCTGGCGCCGGTCATTGCCACGTAAAGGTACTTGTCCACAGTCTTTCCTCTTTACTGACGGACGTTTGCCGCCCACCGTTGTACAGCGAGAGGCCTAGCAATTTTTGCACCAACTTGTTTTTTTTACGGCCAAACCCAAGCCAGCCGGGACTTCGATGGTATTTCGAGGGTTTCAAGAGGGTGAGCAGGGACGAAAAAACGGCGCAGTTATGCCGCTGACGGCAAGTATCGGTAGCGATGCGGGAGAAAAGCCGGCGCCCAGGCAGACCCAGCTCCGATGTACCCTAGGAATCCGATACGCTGTCTCTCTTTCCGAGATTATGTTCCTTCAGTTTATTGGCAATGGTGGTATGGGAAACGCCCAGCCGCTTGCCCAGCAAACGACTGCTCGGATGCTCCGAATACAAGCGCTCCAGCACCGCCTTCTCGAATCGTCCGACAATCTCGTCCAACCCACCCTCCAGGGAAAAGTCCCCCAGCGGCTGGCGCACCCCGTAATCCGGCAGGCGAATATGTTCGCCCTTGACCCATCCCCCTTCGCATAACGAAACCGCCTGAAACAATACGTTTTCCAGTTGCCGGATATTTCCCGGCCAGTGGTAGTGACTCAGGCGCTCCATGGCCGCCGGCGCCAGTTGCGGCAACGGGCAGCCGATCTGCCGGCTGGCCTGGTCGAGGAAGTGCTCCACCAGTGGCGCCAGGCCGTCCAGGCATTCACGCAAGGGCGGGATATGCAGCGACAGTACATTGAGGCGGTGATACAGATCCTGGCGAAACTCGCCACGGGCACACGACTCCGACAGATCGACCTGGGTGGCGCAGATCACCCGCACATCGAGATAAACCTCTTCGTCACTGCCCACCCGACGGAAACCGCCATCCTGCAGAAAGCGCAGCAGCTTGGCCTGCAAGCGCGGGCTCATCTCCGCAACCCCATCCAGAAACAGCGTGCCGCCGGCCGTCAGCTCCAACAACCCGAGCTTGCCTTCCGCGCGCGCACCGTCAAAAGCGCCGGGGCCATAACCGAACAATTCGGTTTCGGCCATCGACTCCGACAGCCCAGCGCAATTAAGCGCCATCAACGGCGCCTGGCCACGTGGACTGGCCAGGTGACAGGCGCGCGCCAACAGCTCCTTGCCGGTACCGGTCTCACCTTCGATCAACAGCGGCGCATCCAACGGGGCCATACGCCGAGCCTCGCGCACCACCGCGGCCATCACCCGGGAACTCTGGAAAATACTGTCGAACCCACGCAATTCCTGCTTGCGCACGTTATAGATCCGTTCACCGAGCTGATCGGCGCGGTGCAGCGTCAACACCGCGCCAGCCATCGCCTCGATGTCGTCATGCTCCGACCGCAGGGGGGCGATATCCGCCAGAAAGACGTCACCCTTGATCTTGACCCGCAGGCCATTGATTCGCGACTTGCTGGTGCGCACCAGTTGCGGCAGGTCGAAATCCGCCGCATAGCGGGACAAAGCGATCCCCGGCACCTCATCGACCCGCACACCGAGCAACTGCGCCGCCGCCCGGTTCGCCGCGACAATCGAGCCGCCCATGTCGATGGACAACACCGGAAACTCCAGCGCCCCCAGCAGCGCATTGAGCTCCATGTGCCGGCGCTCGCTGGGCATCAACCCGACCCGCTTCACGCCAAACACCCCCGCGATGGTCTCGAACTTCGGACGCAGGGCCTGAAACTGCAGGTTGATCAGGTTCGGGCAATGCAAGTAGATGGCATTGCCCTGGTCGCCACCGACCTCGCCACGGGCCACGTTGATGCCGTAGTCCACCAGCAGGTTGAGAATGTCGCGCAGGATGCCGATGCGGTTCTGGCAATGCACTTTGATACGCATGGAAAGATCCAGGAAGATGGTGGGGACGGTGTCGTGGGCGTTTTTCGGCCCGACTCTGGGCAATTTTTTCCATTGCCTTGCAATTTTTCGTAAAGATTACGTGACAGATATCAACTTCGCCATCGCACAAAAGCCCCGTCTTCTCGACAACGGCCGACACTCGTCACGAATACTTTACAGGTCAACCGCCTCAAGCGCTTCATCGCGACCTCCCGCTCCGATGCATTTCCCGCGTCCGCGGATCAACACTAGTAGACATAACAAGAATGATCCCTCGAGCAGGAGAGCGGTATGAAGCAGACGCAATACGTGGCGCGCGAGCCCGACGCACAAGGGTTTATCGACTACCCGCCCGCCGAGCATGCGGTCTGGAACACTCTGATCACTCGTCAGTTGCAAGTGATCGAGGGTCGTGCGTGCCAGGAATACCTGGATGGCATCGAAAAGCTCAAGCTACCCCATGAGCGAATTCCGCAACTCGGCGAAATCAACACGGTCCTGGCGGCCACCACTGGCTGGCAGGTGGCTCGAGTGCCGGCATTGATCCCGTTCCAGACCTTCTTTGAATTGCTGGCCAACAAGCAGTTTCCGGTGGCCACTTTCATTCGTACCGAAGAAGAGCTGGACTACCTGCAGGAGCCGGACATCTTCCACGAGATCTTTGGCCACTGCCCACTGTTGACCAACCCTTGGTTCGCCGAATTCACCCACACCTACGGCAAGCTCGGCCTGCAGGCCAGTAAGGAACAACGGGTGTACCTGGCGCGCCTGTATTGGATGACCATCGAATTCGGCCTGGTGGACACGCCACAAGGCCGGCGCATCTATGGCGGCGGCATTCTCTCCTCGCCCAAGGAGACGCTGTACAGCTTGTCAGACACGCCCGAGCATCAACCGTTCGACCCGCTGGAAGCCATGCGCACCCCGTATCGCATCGATATCCTGCAACCGGTGTACTTTACGCTGCCGAACCTCAAGCGGTTGTTCGATCTGGCCCACGAGGACATCATGGGTATGGTCGAACAAGGGATGAAGCTGGGCTTGCACCCAGCGAAATTTGCGCCCAAGCCCAAGGCTGCCTGATCGGCTTTTTGCCACTGCCCGAGCCATTCTCGCCCACATACGTTCATCTGGGCGAATGGCGTCTACCGAACAAAAACGAACCACAGGAATACCCCATGAACAGCTTGCACCAAGCCCACTGCGAAGCCTGCCGCGCCGATGCCCCACATGTCAGCGACGAAGAACTGCCGGTACTGATCAAACAGATTCCGGACTGGAATATCGAAGTCCGCGACGGCATCATGCAGTTGGAGAAGGTCTACCGGTTCAAGAACTTCAAGTTCGCCCTGGCCTTCACCAATGCCATCGGCGACCTCTCCGAAGCCGAAGGCCATCATCCTGGCCTGTTGACCGAGTGGGGCAAAGTCACCGTGACCTGGTGGAGCCACTCGATCAAGGGTCTGCACCGTAACGATTTCATCATGGCGGCACGCACCGACGAGGTCAGCAAATCCGCCGAGGGCTGTAAATAATGCATTTCACCGCCATTGCGCGCGTACCTGGCGATCCGATTCTCGGATTATTGGAGGCCTATGCCCAGGACCCCAACCCGGCCAAGTTCGATCTCGGCGTAGGGGTCTACAAAGACGCCCAAGGCCTGACGCCGATCCTGCGCTCGGTCAAGCTGGCCGAGCAGAAACTGGTGGAAGGACAGATGACCAAGTCCTATATCGGCGGCCATGGTGATCCGCGTTTCGCCAGTCTGCTGACCGAACTGGTCATGGGCGCCGATTCGCCGCTGATCGCCGGCCAGCGTGTCGGCGCCACCCAGACCCCCGGCGGCACCGGGGCGTTGCGCCTGAGCGCCGACTTTATCGCCCACTGCCTGCCGGGGCGGGGCATCTGGCTCAGCGATCCGACCTGGCCGATCCACGAAACCATCTTCGCCGCCGCCGGCCTGAAGATCAGCCACTACCCTTACGTCGACGCCCACAACCGCCTGGACATCGCAGGCATGCTGGCCACCCTGGAGCAGGTTCCGCCGGGCGACGTCGTGCTGTTGCACGCCTGCTGCCACAACCCGACCGGTTTCGATCTGTCCCACGCGGATTGGTACAAGGTGCTGGATATCGTCCGTCGCCGCGAACTGCTGCCACTGATCGACTTCGCCTACCAGGGCTTTGGCGACGGTGTAGAGCAGGATGCCTGGGCCGTGCGCCTGTTCGCCCAGGAACTGCCGGAGGTGCTGATCACCAGTTCCTGCTCGAAGAACTTTGGCCTGTATCGCGAGCGCACCGGCGCGCTGATCGTCAGCACCGCCGATGCCGATAAGCTGCTGGATGTGCGCAGCCAGTTGGCCGCCATCGCCCGTAATCTCTGGTCCAACCCGCCGGACCATGGCGCAGCGGTGGTCATGAGCATCCTTGACGATGCCCAATTGAAAAGCCTGTGGGCCGACGAAGTGGAAGCCATGCGTCTGCGAATCGCGCAGTTGCGCAGCGGCCTGGTCGAAGCCCTGCAGCCCCATGGGTTGGCGCAACGCTTTGCGCATATCGGCCAGCAGCGCGGGATGTTTTCCTACACAGGCCTGTCACCCGCCCAGGTCAAGCGCCTGCGCGACGAGTACAGCGTGTATATGGTCAGCTCTGGCCGGGCCAACGTCGCCGGGATCGACGCGACACGCCTGAACGCACTGGCCGAGGCGATTGCGGCGGTCTGCTAGTACCGGTAATGAGCCACCACCGGACAGATAAAAATCTTTCTGTTATTTGTACTGCTGTATCCTATCCAGGCTTTTTTAAAAGCGCGGATCTACCCAGCGATTTAAAAACAGACCTTGCGAGGAGCGACGACGATGCACGAGATACCCAACCTCCCCTTCCCAAGCCTGCACGAAACTGAGCAGAAAACCCCGCAACCAGCCAGTGCCCAACCGCCTGAAAAGACCGAGGCCGCAGAAAGCCTCAAGGCCGACAGCGAAGACTGAAACGCCTGAAACGCTGGCCGTGTGAAAAACCGCCTCTGGTGTTTTTCATACAGCCAGACACAACCATCACTCCCCGGACCACGCCGTGACCGACACTTTCGACGAAACCCAAGCCAGCCTACTGATCGGCACCGCCGAAAAGATGATCGAGCTGTGGAACAGTCTTAGCCCGGAAAAACAGGCTGTCTTGCTCGCCCGTTTCGGCAATCAGGAAAATGCCCTGGCCGCCCTGGTCGCTACTCGACTGTTGGCACCGACCCAATCCTGAACGCTGCCCCGCCCGGCCTGGGTTCGATTTAACGCCCTGCAAGCCACCCGCCGCTCAGCCTATCGTTGTTATTCGCCTAGAAATCGACCTTGCCGCGCCCTGCCTTGATCGCCCCGCGCTGGTTCTTGGTCTCCAGTCGACGCTTTTTCGAGCCCTGTGTGGGCTGGGTCGGACGGCGCTTCTTGACGACCTTAGTCGCCGCCAGAATCAACGCGACCAGGCGCTCCAGGGCATCCGCGCGATTCTGCTCCTGGGTTCGATATTGCTGGGCCTTGATCACAATCACTCCGTCAGCAGTGATGCGACTGTCCCGCAGGGCCAGCAGGCGCTCCTTGTAGAACGGCGGCAGGGACGAGGCCGGAATATCGAAACGCAGGTGCACCGCGCTGGACACCTTGTTGACGTTCTGCCCGCCAGCGCCCTGGGAGCGGATGGCCGTCAGCTCGATCTCGGTATCCGGCAGGTGCACGTTGTTGGAAATCACCAGCATGTGAAAGCGTCCGACATCAGGGCATTCAGGATACCGAAATAACCAACCCGATACAGGGCCGCATCATGCTGTTCACTTAAACCTTTGCAGTCGCCCCCCCCTTGTGGCGAGCCTGCGTATCGGAACGCCGCACGTCCAGGTTTAACTCATGGGCTCAGTACCAAATGTTTGAGAGCGAGGGCCAGACAAGGCACACGCGGGTACATTTGCTGCGGGACCGGGTTTGTCTGGCACCATCATTGCCTACTTCACCGCTGGCACCGGCTGTCTGGCATCGCGCTTGTTCTTGAGGCCGTAGCAGAACCACATGAACGCCAACCACAGCGGAATGGCATACACCGAGACCTGGATACCCGGAGTCATCAGCATGATGCCGAGGATGAACACCACGAACGCCAGGCAGACATAGTTGCCATAGGGGTACCAGAGTGCCTTGAACAACGGCACCTGTTGCGTGCTATTCAAGTGCTGGCGGAACTTGAAGTGCGAGTAGCTGATCATCGCCCAGTTGATCACCAGGGTCGCAACCACCAGTGACATCAATAGCTCCAGGGCATGCTGCGGGATCAGGTAGTTCATGACCACGGCGACGAAGGTCACCAGCGCCGAAGCGAGAATCGAACGCACCGGCACGCCACGCTTGTCGATCCGCGCCAACATCCGCGGCGCATCACCCTGCTCGGCCATACCCAGCAGCATACGGCTGTTGCAGTAGGTGCCGCTGTTGTACACCGAGAGCGCCGCAGTCAGGACCACGAAGTTGAGGATATGCGCGGCGGTGTTGCTGCCGAGCATCGAAAACACCTGGACGAACGGGCTGGCACTGTAGGCGTCGCCAGAGCCGTTCAGGCTACTGAGCAGGTTGTCCCAGGGTGTCAGCGACAGCAGCACGATCAAGGCGCCGATGTAGAAAATCAGAATCCGGTAGATCACCTGGTTGATCGCCTTGGGAATCACGGTTTTCGGCTGGTCGGCTTCAGCTGCCGTGAAACCGAGCATTTCCAGGCCACCGAAGGAGAACATGATGATCGCCATGGCCAGAACCAGGCCACTAACGCCATTGGGGAAGAAACCACCGTGCTCCCACAGGTTACTCACCGAGGCTTGAGGGCCGCCGTGGCCGCTGACCAACAGGTAGCTGCCGAGGGCGATCATGCCGACAATAGCCACCACCTTGATGATGGCAAACCAGAACTCCGCCTCACCGAAGACCCTGACGTTGGCCAGGTTGATCAGGTTGATCAGTACGAAGAAAGCCGCCGCCGAAGCCCAGGTGGGGACAGTCGGCCACCAATAGTGGATGTACTTGCCGACTGCGGTCAACTCCGACATGCCCACCAGGATATACAGGAGCCAACAGTTCCAACCCGACAGGAAACCGGCGAAGCCGCCCCAATACTTGTGGGCGAAGTGGCTGAAGGAGCCGGCCACCGGCTCTTCGACGATCATCTCGCCCAGTTGACGCATGATCATGAAGGCAATGAAGCCACAGATCGCATAGCCGAGGATCATCGACGGACCGGCGGATTTCAGCACCCCGGCGGAACCGAGGAACAGCCCTGTGCCGATGGCGCCGCCAAGGGCGATCAATTGGATATGACGATTTTTCAGGCCGCGTTTCAGCTCACCTGAAGGGGGAATGGATCCACTCATTACAAAGGGTCTCACGCAAGGTTTGATGAGGTGTCGAGGTATCAGCGATGGGTGCTAGATGAAACCGCAGAGACACACACCAGGCCACCGCATGGACGCCAGGCATTCAGAGGGCAGCAATTGTAGGAAATATTACGAGTCATGCGTCACCTGTTTGTTTTTATCCGTGACGAAATCGAACCCATCACGCTTGTGGCGCGATGGCGTGAATAAGGCGGGTAGCCTTGAGTGTACGGCCTTCGGGGCATCGCGAGGCAGCCACCGAGCAGGACAAAATGCGGGTACGCAGTTGGGTCACAGTTAAAACGCCCGGTATTGTACACCGCTAAGCTGCGACCGGCAGGTAGGCGCATCACACCACCGCGATGCCGGAGGACAGTCGGCAGAAAAAACCCGGTTGCTCGCAACCTCGGCAACTATTCCTTGCACGGCATCCAGACGAGTGATTTCAAAGGGCTTGACCGGTAATCCGTAAGCATTGTCTGACACTGCGTAACGAAAATCTTCCAATCATGCGAATCAACTCGACTGCCTGTAAATTGACGAATAGCGCTTTTCGATCCGATATTTTCGACTGAACCATTGTTTTTACTGAGCAAGCTTTTCAGCAAAAAACAGAATAAAAAATCCATCTAAAAATATTTTGAATTATTTTTTGCACCAAGGAAGTTCCTGCACTAAATTTTCACCCACTTGCCGAAACCGCTTCGGCGAGTCAACGAGCGGTGCAAACCGGTACGCCTCTTTGAACACCGCCCGATAGCCGTGCAAGACATTCTTAATAAGGAGATTCATCATGCAAGTATCGGATCAAGACGTGGTAACCGACCTGCAACTGGACGACTGGTTTGAAGCCCCGACACACGAGGCAGCCGTTGAAATGATGCAAGCCGATGCGGTCGTGCCATTCGGCACCGCGATGTGGCCTTTCTAAAGGCATCCCAGGGCGGGGGCGGTGCAACGCACCCGCCACTTTTCGATGCGGACCAGGAACGACGTCATGGACAAGACCCACGCCCTCGAACACTTTCTCTACTACCTGGGACACCACCCGGCCCTTGAAGGCGTTGCCCATCCGAAAGTGCTGGTGGGGCACACCTTGGACTACACCGACATCTGCGCCGCCATTATCGAGCACGCTGCTGGTACCCGGCATTTTTCGTTCGACGCCATGCGCCTGGATCTCCAACCCAGCCCGATCCTTCAGGAGGCCATTACCGACAGCGACCTGTATATCTTCTTCTACGATTCCTCGACACTCTCGCCACCGCGTCCGGAAGGACCCGAATTCATGCGCGCACTGCATGGCGTGATGGCTGAACATTGGCGTAAGTCGCTGCTGTTCAAGGATTACGGCGACTATTTCTACGACACCTTCAGCGTCAGTCCCCAGCGCATTGCCGACCTCAATGAAACCTTGATCCGACGGATCTCCCAAGCCAGCATACTGAGCTTCAAGGACCGCCATGGCTCCTACCTGGAGGCGCCGCTGCACAACATCCACAAGTGGACCAATATCAACGGCGTCGGCAACTACGACCTGGCGCCCGGAGAAATCGCCACCCACAGCGATACAATCAATGGTCACGTGCAATTTATCGGGACCTTTCTCGGGACCATTCCCTTCGCCCGCAAGTATGGCGTGCTGGAGTCCCCCCTGGAGCTGTGGATCGACAACTCCATCATCAGCCGGGTTTCCAGCCAAGTGCCGGGCCTGGAAGCCGATTTCAACAAATACCTGAGTGCCAACCCCTCCAATCGTCGGGTCGAGGAGCTAGGCATCGGAACCAATGAAGGCATAACAGAGCTGTATGCGCGCAACTCGGGATTCGAGGAACGGCATTGCGGCCTACACCTGGGCCTCGGTGGCGGCGCCAAGGGCAGTCACCACCTGGACCTGATATTCGCCAGTGGTGAACTGGCGCTGGATGGCAAACCGGTATTCGACGGCCAATTCGCGTTCTGATTACACAATTGATCGGCAAAAAAAACGCCAATCCGAGGATTGGCGTTGTTTATTCCAACAGGACGCTCAGCGCTTATTCAGGCTTGTGCCGCCCGAATCCAGGGCGCTGGCCAGAACCGGCCGGGGCGCCACGACGCTTGCCCGACGGCGCGTCCTTGTCCACCAGGCTGATACCTGGACGCTTGGACTTCGGTGCTGGCTTGGCCGGACGCTTGCTGTCCACCGGACGATCCGCCAGCGGTGTTCCGCGCGACTCGCCACGACCGGCTGGCCGCGGGGCGCGGGGGGTGCGCTCACCATCCTGACGAGGGGCCGGTTTGCGAGCCGGGCGCTCACCGTCGATGTGCGGCTCGCGCGATACACGCTCAGGGGCGGCTGCGCCGCTGGCCGGACGCAAGGTCCGTACACGCTCGGTCTTGCCCATTGGACGCGAGGATTTACGCTGCATCCGCTCCAGCTTGTCCTTACTCTTGGCGTTCAACTGCGGCATCGCCACCGGCGTCAGGCCAACCTCGGCACTGAGGATATCGACCTCGTACTGGGTCATTTCGCGCCAGCGGCCCATCGGCAAGTCGGAGTTCAAGAATACCGGGCCAAAACGCACGCGTTTGAGACGGCTGACCACCAGGCCCTGAGATTCCCAGAGGCGACGAACTTCACGGTTGCGACCTTCCATCACCACGCAGTGGTACCAATGGTTGAAGCCTTCGCCACCCGGTGCCTGCTGGATGTCGGTAAACTTCGCCGGACCGTCTTCGAGGACCACACCAGCCTTGAGCCGCTCGATCATCTCGTCGTCAACCTCGCCACGCACACGGACCGCGTATTCACGGTCCATTTCGTAGGACGGGTGCATCAGGCGATTGGCGAGTTCACCGTCGGTGGTGAACATCAACAAACCGGTGGTATTGATGTCCAGGCGGCCGATATTGATCCAACGGCCCTCTTTCGGACGCGGCAGCTTATCGAACACAGTCGGGCGCCCTTCCGGATCGTCACGGGTGCAGATTTCGCCGTCGGGTTTGTTGTACATGATCACGCGGCGCACCGATTCAGCGGCTTCTTCGCGCTTGATGACCTTGCCATCAATGGTGATGGCGTCGTGCAGGTCGACGCGCTGGCCAAGAGTGGCATCTTTGCCATTGACCTTGATCCGGCCTTTACTGATCCAGCCTTCCACGTCGCGGCGCGAGCCAACGCCGATACGGGCGAGGACCTTCTGCAGTTTTTCGCCTGCGGGGCCGATTTCCTGGCTGTCTTTCTGATCGTTGTCACTCATCTGGGCACCTCCCGGTGTGTCGATTCAGGCTCGGCCTGAAGAGATAAAAGCCTGTTCTGGACGATAGGATCGTCGAAGGGGCACCAATCATACGCCGATCCGCAGTTTCATGCACTAACGAGCAGCAGTTTGTGGGAACGCCGTTTCCAGGGGTTTGGAGAGCAACTTTTCCGCCCCCTGGCTTCGATGGTTAAGTCCGGGCGGTTATCCACGTTATGTCGGGCACCGCCGCCTTCGCGCTCAAACAGTCGCGAGAATGAAGATCCGTTTGAACGGAAACAGGGTGCATCCATTCCCTTCCGGTGGGTAATCCTGATGAACACGTGGCAGATAGTGATCGAGAAATCTTTGCCGTTCTTGCTCGTCCAGTGCCAGCAGCACTGGACGTAATGCCGAGACCTTGACCCAGTCGAAGATCGGTGAGTTGCCCTCGACTATCTGTAAGTGCTCTGTTTCCCAGATATCCACGTCCTTGGTCAGCGGAGCCAACAAACGATAGTAATCGTCTAGTGACAGCACCGAACGCTCGGCCATAGACCGTCGCAGTTGCAAATCCCCCAGTGGTCCGTTATTGATACCGCCGTGCTCAAGGGTTTCCAGCATCAATTGATACCAGGGTGCATCACGCCAGTTGGGCATATGCGCCGCCAGGCAGCCACCGGGATTGAGTTGTGCCAATAAATGTGGCAGCAACACTTTGTGATCCTTGATGAAGTGCAGCACCGCCGCTGCAAACAACAGGTCTGCTCGCTGATCGGCCTTCCAGACTTGTAGGTCGCATGCCTGCCAAAACGCTTTGATTGGCAAGCTCCGGGCCTCTTCGAGCATCTCCGTCGAGTTGTCAACGCCGGTCAGATCAGCCTCTGGCCAGCGTGTGGCTAACAATTGAGTTGCAATCCCGGTGCCGCACCCCAAGTCATAGATTCGTTTAGGATGTTCTAGATTGACCTGGTTTAACAATTCCACCACTGGTCGTTCTCGTAGACGGGTGAATTTGAGGTATGCCTGGGGATCCCATTGGGTACTGGCAGTCCTTGCCGTTGACGGCTGAGGCTTGATAAGCATGAGCTAGTCCTTTAGATCAAAGTTGCTTTCCGATGACATTCAGTGTTCTGAGTATCAGTGCTATCCCTCGGCGGGTGTCCGTTTCACGCAGCAACGACAGTAGCCCAAAGAGACTGGGGGGACCTTCCTCCGCCGTGGTCTCAGCCTTGGCCATACGCAACGCATTGCCAAAGCTCCAAGAGACAGCAGTCGCGCTCTCGAACAACCCGGCAAGCTTTTCCACCAAGGCAGAATCCAGCAGATCCACCAGGTCGGAAATCAAAGCTAGAGCATCGGCAATATTATCCATGCGACCGCCGTCCAGCAGAGGTTGTAGCTTGCCAAGCAGCGCCTCGAGCCCTGCATTGTGGCCAGGCGATAGAACGTTGGCAGTGGTATTGATTTGCGGCAACTCATTGGCGACATCCATGACTTTCACTCATCCGTATGCAGGTTCAAAGCATTCCCCGAGCCACGGCCCAATACAGGCCGCGGTTGAATCCGTTGCGAAGCAGCCCGCCTAGCTTGCTCGGCGGAGTCGGCAGAACATCATGTGTGTAGTCGTACCACAGCGGCATCCCGCCATTGAGCCCCATCTGTGCCACCGCTTGGACGCGCCCGTCATACACCGCGCAGGGCGCCCCCAGACGGATTTCGGCAGCGATGTTATTGGCGATGACCGGAGCTTGGTTGTGGCAGGCTCCTCCCGCCTTGCTGATAGGTAGATCCACTGTGTCACCTATTACATAGACGCCTTCCAACCCATAGACTTGTAGCGTTTCATGATGGGTCGGCAACCAACCTTCGTCATGCTCGGCCTGCGATGCACCACTCTCGAGTACCACATCCACCGCACGAATGGGGGGTGTCGCCATCAGAATATCGAAGGGTTGCTCGTCACCTTCTTCGGAGTAGGCAATACGCCGCCCTGGATCGACCTTGCTCAAGGTAAAACCGCGCTGAAAGCGGATGTTTTTCTGCTCGAAGATGCTTGGAAGAATCTCGCCAGTCGGTCGCTGTAAGAACAAACAATTGCGCAGGAGTTGGGCGGTGGTGGGATAGGTGTAAATGATTTCAACCTTATCCCGCACGCCGCGACGACGCAGGAAGTCGTCCAGCATCAAAGTCGTCTCCACCGGAGCGATACCGCATTGGTGCGGAACATTTGGCGTCTTGGGGAAAGACACCGTAATAAAGATTCGGCCCTTTTCTATGGTGCTCAAGCGCTGGGCCAATTGCCGTGCCGCTGGGTATTGATAGAAGTGGTCGCCCGCCTCTTTAAGCCCCTCGATGCGCTCGGGAGCTGGAATGCAACCTGTTGCGATGACTAGAAAATCGTAACCATGACGTTTGCCGCCGCGGGTCTGCACGTACTGTCCGGAGAAGTCGAAGCGCGTGACTTCGTCGACTTGAAAGTCAATTTCCGGGCGCAACAATGAACGCTCCGGACGCTTTAGCTCCTCTTCAAAGAACTGATTGAAGGCCACGTACATAAACGCGGGTTTATAAAAATGATCAGGCGAATTCGATAGCAAGGTAATGCGTACCTCACCGCGCTGAATCTCCGAATAGAGCTTGTTGACCAACTGGTTGGCAAGCATCGTGCCGCCAACACCGCCACCGACAATAATAACCTGCTTGGCCACCCGTCACCTTCCTTGGTTTAAGTTCGATCCATCGGATGGAAATTAGACGATTTCTGAAAAGAGCTAAGAATAATAGGCGATTAAAACAGCTTGGCTAATTACCACCTAACAGGCTGGTTTTTATGTCCTGCGCGTCGTTTCCACACCTCGAAAGGGCGTTGATCAGAGGTAGTCGGTTTTTGGGGCACATTGCGGCCCATCCGCCTTCCAGGGCAAAAGTCAATCCTCCCACTGACGCCGTTCGTTCTCGATGGCTTCGGCCAGGGCCTGGGCCTCTGCTTCTTCATCACTCAAATCGGGCGGGGCGGCGACGTTCAGCGCGGCGACCGCGGCCAGCAGCCGCTCGCGAGCCTCGGCGGCGCCGACTGAATCTTCCTCCGGTTCATCAGGCACTTCGGCGGAGCGAAGATCCGGATCCAACCCGTCACGCAGCTCCTCGACCTCTGCGGGCAGCTCCAGCTCGGGTTCCCTGCGCGACTCCCCGCTCGGCACCGGGCTTTCGCTATCTCTGAGCAAATCGTCGAAATCGGTCTTGATGCCTTCCTCCATCGAATCCAGCTCCAGCAGCAGGGTATGAAAGCTGGTTTCTTCCTTCTGCTCCTCCACCGCCTCCGGATCGGCGCTGGCATCGGCCAGGGCTTGAAGGCTTTCGGGCACCGGCGCATCCTCGAAATCGAGCACCGGGTCCGGCTCAAGCTCACGCAGCTGCGCCAGCGGCGGCAAATCGTCAAGGTTCTTCAAGTTGAAGTGGTCGAGAAAGGCCTTGGTGGTGGCAAACATCGCAGGCTTGCCCGGCACCTCGCGATAACCGACCACCCGAATCCATTCACGCTCCAGCAGGGTCTTGACGATCTGGCTGTTGACCGCCACCCCGCGCACATCCTCGATCTCGCCCCGGGTAATCGGCTGGCGATAGGCAATGAGTGCCAGGGTTTCCAGCATCGCCCGGGAATAACGCTGTGGACGCTCCTCCCAGAGCCGACCGACCCAGGGCGAGAACTTTTCGCGAATCTGCAGGCGATAGCCGGAAGCCACTTCCTTGAATTCAAAGGCACGGCCATCGCAGGACTTGGCGAGGAGCGTCAGGGCTTTCTTGAAGACTGCCGGCTCTGGGCGCTCGGCTTCCTCGAACAGCTCGTACAGGCGTTCCAGCGATTGCGGCTTTCCCGAGGCCAACAGAAAAGCTTCAAGCAGCGTAGCCAGCTCGCGGGGTTCAGTCAGATTCATTGATTCGCTCGTTATTCGGCTCGGGCCCGCACATGGATTGCCCCGAAGGGCTCATTCTGCACCAGCTCGACCAGGGATTCCTTGACCAGTTCGAGGATTGCCATGAAGGTCACAACCACACCGAGCTTGCCTTCCTCGGCGCTGAACAGCTCGACAAACGGCACAAAACCACCGCCCTTGAGCCGGTCGAGTACATCGCTCATGCGCTCGCGGGTCGACAGTTGTTCACGGCTGACCTGATGGCTTTCGAACATGTCGCCACGGCGCAACACTTCGGCCATGGACAGCAATACTTCTTCCAGGCTGACGTCCGGCAGTAATTTGCGCGCTCGCGCTTGCGGCGCGTCGAGCTTAGGCACGACGACATCGCGCCCCACCCGGCTCAAGCCATCGATGCCTTCGGCAGCCGCCTTGAACCGCTCATATTCTTGCAGGCGACGGATCAGTTCGGCACGCGGATCGCCCTCCTCCTCCTCGACGTCAGCCGAACGCGGCAGCAGCATCCGCGACTTGATCTCGGCGAGCATGGCCGCCATTACCAGGTATTCGGCTGCCAGCTCCAGGCGCACCGACTGCATCAGTTCGACATAGCCCATGTATTGGCGAGTGATTTCCGCCACCGGAATGTCGAGAATATTGATGTTCTGCTTGCGGATCAGGTATAGCAGCAGGTCCAACGGGCCTTCGAAAGCTTCGAGGAAAACCTCCAGGGCATCCGGCGGAATATACAGATCCAGCGGCATTTCCATGACTGCCTGGCCGTAGACCATGGCAAAGGGCAGTTCCTGCTGCGCTCCAGCCTGGCTGTCGACGGTTTCAACGGCGGACATTCAGGCCTCGCCCCCAAAGGGTGCCGGATCGCCGCAACCGACGCGCACCACTTGCGGCTCGCCATCGGCCAGGTTGATCACGGTGGACGCCTTGATCCCGCCGAAACCGCCATCGATGATCAGCTCGACCTGATGTTCGAGCAACTGGCGGATCTCGTAGGGATCAATCATCGGATCGCTGTCGCCGGGCATGATCAGGCTCACGCTCATCAGCGGTTCGCCCAGCTCGGCCAGCAACGCCAGGGCAATCGGGTGGCTGGGGATACGCAGGCCGATAGTGCGTTTTTTCGGGTGCAGCAGCAGCCGCGGAACTTCCCGTGTTGCGTTCAGGATAAAGGTATAGGGCCCCGGCGTATGCGCCTTGAGCAGACGGAACAGGCCGGTGTCGACCTTGGCGAACAGGCCCAGTTGCGACAGGTCGGCACAGATCAGCGCAAAGTTGTGTTTTTCGTCCAGTTGCCGCAACCGCCGCACGCGCTCGACCGCAGTCTTGTCACCGATCTGGCAGCCGATGGCATAGGACGAGTCGGTCGGATAGATCACCACCCCACCTTTGCGAATGATCTCCACCGCCTGCTTGATCAGGCGCGCCTGCGGGTTTTCCGGATGAATCTGGAAAAATTGACTCACATTTTCTACCTGTTCAGACGCATTCGGTTGTTGGCTGGGCATAGTTGAACCGACACCAAAGCGGCGGTAGATCTTCGGGAAGCGGGCGATACTCGCCGATCTCGGACCAACCTCCGGGGCCATGAAAATCACTGCCGGCACTGACCAACAGCCCGAACTCACGGGCCAGGATCGCCAGGCTGCCGACCTGCTCGGCCGGCTGGCGCCCGTTGACCACTTCAAGCGCCTGGCCTCCTGCTTGAATATAGTCGGCAATCAACCTGCGGCGCTTGCTGCGGGTGAAATCGTAGTGCCAGGGATGCGCCAGGCTGACCCAGGCGCCGGCTGCGCGCAGGGTGCCGACGGTGTCGTCCAGGCTCGGCCAGTGCAGTTTGACATCCCCCAGCTTGCCGGCTCCCAGCCATTTGCGAAAAGCTTCGGCACGGTCCTTGACGAAACCTTCGCGTACCAGGAAGTCGGCGAAATGCGGCCGCGCCGGCGCATTACCGCTATCGCCCAGTTCCCGCTGGATCGCCCGCGCACCTTCCAACGCGCCCGGCATGCCCTTGAGGGCCAGCTTGCGGCTGATTTCCTCGGAGCGCAGCCAACGACCCTCATGCAACCTGGCGATAGCCTCGACCAGAACGGGTGCATTCGCATCAAAGCCATAACCCAGCACATGGATGGTCGCGCCACCCCAGGTGCAGGACAATTCGACGCCATTGACCAGTTGCATACCCAGCACATTGGCCGCGACACGGGCCTCTGCAAGGCCTTCGAGGGTGTCATGGTCGGTCAGCGCCAGGACTCGCACGCCTTTCTCGTGCGCGCGGGCAACTAGCAGCGCGGGCGCGAGGGCGCCGTCGGACGCCGTGCTATGGCAATGCAGGTCGATTTCCACGGGAACTGAATAACCTCTAGGTGGCGCTTTCGCTGGCAAGTATGTTTGTTATTATGCCGCTACATCCTGCTTCTGGCTGCCACTGTGAAACAATTCATCGATTTCATCCCGTTGTTCCTGTTTTTCATCGTCTATAAAATCGAACCCCGCATCCTCGACATCGCTGGCGAGAGTGTGACGTTCGGCGGTATCTACAGCGCCACGGCGGTACTGATCATCAGTTCCCTGGTGGTCTATGGCGCCTTGTTCGTCAAGCAACGCAAGCTGGAGAAGAGCCAGTGGCTGACGTTGATCGCCTGCCTGGTATTTGGCAGCCTGACCTTGGCCTTCCACAGCGAAACCTTCCTCAAGTGGAAGGCTCCGGTGGTCAACTGGCTGTTCGCCCTGGCCTTTGCCGGCAGCCACTTCATTGGCGACCGCCTGTTGATCAAGCGCATCATGGGTCACGCCCTGAACCTGCCGGAGCCGGTCTGGACACGCCTGAACGTCGCCTGGATCGTGTTCTTCCTGTTCTGTGGCGCGGCCAACCTGTTCGTCGCGTTCACCTTTCAACAGTACTGGGTCGACTTCAAGGTATTCGGCAGTCTGGGCATGACGTTGCTGTTCCTGGTCGGCCAGGGCATCTATCTGTCCCGTCACTTGCACGACGCCGACCCCGCTACGCCAAAAACCGAGGACTGACATGCTCTACGCAATCATTGCCACCGACGTCGAGAACTCCCTGGAAAAACGCCTGGCGGCGCGTCCCGCGCATATCGAGCGCCTGCAACGGCTCAATGCCGAGGGCCGCGTGATCCTGGCCGGCCCGCATCCAGCCATCGACAGCAACGATCCGGGCGCGGCCGGTTTTACCGGCAGCCTGATCGTCGCCGAGTTCGAGAGCCTGGCCGCCGCCCAGGCCTGGGCCGATGCCGATCCGTTTGTCAGCGCCGGTGTCTACGACCATGTACAGGTCAAACCCTTGCGCCAAACCATGCCCTGAGTCGCCGCTGGTGCGATGACTCGCCGTGGAGCATCGCGCCTGCAATCGCTCATTATTCTCCTTCGACAGCCGACAACGTTCTGAATACCGATTGGAATCAGGAGTTTCCGATGCGTAAAGGTCCGTTGTGTCTGCTGTGTGTCATGTTATCGATTGGGGCAATCGCTCAGGCTGAAGAAAGCGGCGCGGGGGCTACCACCCCCCTGTCCCTGAGTGTCGGCGGCCAGATCACCGATTTGCGCCAACGCCTGAAAGAAAGCGAGCGACTGCGTGAAGAATTGGGCAAGCAACTGGCCAACACCGACGCCGAACGCGAAAGCGTTCAACTGAGCCGGTTGCGTCAGGAAAACCAACGCCTCAAGCTACAACTCAGGGAGGCGCAGGCCAGCCCGGCGTCCCGTCTGCTGACCGACCAGCAGCAATGGTTCGTTACCGGTGGCGCAGTTGCACTCCTGGCCCTGCTCTGCGGTATCTTCGCGGGTGGCGGACGCAGAAAGCGCCGGCAATGGTTGAATTGAGAACGCCATCGGGCGATCTGTTATCGAGAACTTCATGAGCGACCTGTTACTGATAGACGATGACCAGGAGCTGTGCGAGCTCCTGAGCAGTTGGTTGAGCCAGGAAGGCTTTCAGGTACGTGCCTGCCACGACGGCCTCAGTGCGCGTCAGGCATTAGTCGACAGCACCCCGGCAGCGGTGGTACTGGACGTGATGCTGCCTGACGGCAGCGGCCTTGAACTGCTCAAACAGTTGCGCGGTGAGCATCCGGAATTGCCGGTGGTGATGCTTTCGGCCAGGGGCGAACCCCTGGATCGCATCCTCGGCCTGGAACTGGGAGCCGACGATTACCTGGCCAAGCCCTGTGATCCACGGGAGCTGACCGCCCGCTTGCGCGCGGTGCTGCGCCGTAGCCACCCGACTGCGACGCCGAGCCAGCTGGCCCTGGGGGATTTATGTTTCAGCCCGGTGCGCGGCGTGGTCACCATCGACCAACAGGATTTCATTCTGACCGTCTCCGAAAGCCGCCTGCTCGAGGCCCTGCTGCAACAGCCGGGAGAGCCGCTGGACAAGCAGGAACTGGCGCAGATCGCCTTGGGCCGCAAGCTGACCCTCTATGATCGCAGCCTGGACATGCACGTCAGCAACCTGCGCAAAAAAATCGGTCCGCACGCCGATGGCCGACCGCGCATTGTCGCGCTACGCAGCCGGGGTTATTACTATGCGCCGTAAGCCATCCCTTTCGGGTAGGAACGCCGATCGACGCTCGATTGCCGGCCACGACGGTCGGAACGCCGTCAACTTGCGTCCTCAGCGTCAGCCCGCCGACGCCTGCAGATAATTGCGACTTCGTGGCCAATGTCAGCGCCCTGTGCCAACCTCTTTACCCAAGCTTTACCCTGCGCTGACCGCCGCTGACCTTGATCTCCTTAAGCTGTACCCATCCGGACCGACCGGACCCCAGACAAGGAGAGACACCATGCGCAAGACCCTTATCGCCCTGATGTTCGCTGCTGCCCTGCCGACCGTCGCCATGGCCATGCCCAGAGATACTGGCGCCATGGGTGGCCCTCACAGCGACCTGCATCAGTGGAGAAGCCCTTACAGTCAACTGGACCTGAGCCGCGAACAGCGCCAGCAGATTGGCAAGCTGATGGGCGAGCAGATGCACAGCCGCAAGGCTTTGGCCGAGAAGTACCTGGCAAAGCTCCCGGCAGCCGACCAAACAGCCTTCAAGAACGAGAAAGACGCCGCTCGCCAGAAGACCCAGAGCGAAATCCGCGCCCTGCTCAAGCCCGATCAGCAAAAGGCCTTCGACGAAATCCAGAAAAAACGCGCCGAACGCCGTGCCGAATGGGCAGAATTCAAGGCCTGGAAAGCACAGCAAGCGCAAAAAGCGCAATAATCCACGCCACACCGAGCCCGACGGCCAACCCCGTCGGGCGTTCCCTCTTTGCATCCGATGGTTTGAGGAATTGCTGTGCGATCACTGTTCTGGCGCGTCCTGGCCAGCTTCTGGCTGGCCATTGCCCTTGTCGCGGGGTTGTCGATTCTGCTCGGGCACATACTCAACCAGGACGCCTGGATCCTCAGCCGGCATCCCGGCCTGGCAACCCTGGCCGAAGAATGGACCCAGACCTACGAGAACCAGGGCGAAGAAGCCGCCCAGGAGATCCTGGAACAACGCAAACAGCAGTATCACATCAATGTCCAGGTCCTCAACGAAAGTGGCGACCCGGTCGTGCGGGGCACCTTTCCACAACGCGCAGCCGCCTTCGAGGCCCGGCAAAACAACGATGACCGTCGATTGCCATGGCGGCGCCTGACCGCCGAATACACCAGCCCGAAAAGCGGCGACACCTACCTGTTGATCTACCGTATTCCTCATCCCGAATTGGATGCCTGGCACCGCGAAAGCCTGCTCTGGCCTCTCAGCGCCCTAGGTATCGCCCTGGTGGTGCTGACCTTGTTCAGCCTGCTGGTGACGCTATCGATCACCCGTCCACTGAGCCGCCTGCGCGGCGCGGTGCACGACCTGGGCCAGGCCACCTATCAACAGAACAGCCTGGCGAAACTGGCGGCGCGGCGCGATGAGTTCGGCGTGCTGGCCAGAGACTTCAACCTAATGGGCGCCCGCTTGCAGAGCCTGATCGGCAGCCAGCGCCAGTTGTTGCGCGATGTCTCCCACGAACTGCGCTCGCCGCTGGCGCGTTTGCGAATCGCCCTGGCCCTGGCCGAACGTTCAGGTCCCGCAGAACGTGAGCGGCTTTGGCCGCGGCTGACCCGCGAATGCGACCGTCTGGAAGCGCTGATCAGTGAGATTCTGGCCTTGGCTCGGGTCGATGCCGACCAGGCCAGCGCCGAAGAAGTCGACCTCAACTCGTTGCTGACAGACCTGCAAAGGGAAGCCGTGCTCGGCTCACCGCAACAGCCGGTACAACTGGATGTCGAGCAAGCTCTGCGCTTCAGGGGCTGGCCGACCATGATCGAACGAGCCTTGGACAACCTGCTGCGCAATGCCCAGCGCTTCAACCCTGAAGGTCGGGTCATCGAAGTCGTAGCGCGGCGCCAGGGCGAACGAATCGAAATCAGCGTCCGCGACCATGGCCCCGGCGTCGAGGCCGAGCACCTGGCGCAGTTGGGCGAACCGTTCTTCCGTGCGCCGGGCCAGACTGCGCCGGGCCATGGCCTGGGCCTGGCAATTGCCCGCCGGGCAGCGGAACGGCATGGCGGCGGCCTTGTTCTGATGAATCATCCCGAGGGAGGGTTCGTTGCCAAACTCGATCTACCGTTGGAGCCCGGAGCGGTAGTCTAGTGGCCTGTACGGTGAGTTCGTTAGCTCAAGGTCGGATGCCATAAGTCCATGGCCAAAGCGCTGTGACGAGCCGTAGCCGGGCTATGGCGAGGAACAGCAACGCAGGCCAGGGATTTAGGGCGCCGAAATGGACTCATAGAACTCACCACACAGGCCACTCGTGACCGCTGTTCAGGGTGCGCTGGACGCGACCAAGGCACGCATCTCGTCCATCGCTTCATCATCAGAAAACGTTTCAGGCCGACCAGGCGCTGACGAACTCCGTCAGATCAACCTTGGGCGCCGGACGCAGTTCGTTCTGTGGTGTGCCCAGGTAGAGGAAGGCGATCACCTCTTCATCGTCGCTCAAGCCCAGACCCTTGGCCACATGGCGCGAGTAGGACAGCTCGCCAGTGCGCCACACCGCACCGATGCCCTGGGCATGCGCCGCCAGCAAAATCGCATGGGCCGCGCAGCCGGCCGCCAGCACCTGCTCCGACTTCGGCACCTTGAAGTGCGCCTGCAGACGCGCAACCACGACCACCACCAACGGTGCTCGCAACGGCATTGCCAAGGCCTTGTCGAGCGCCGCCTGGGTCACTTCGCCACCTTGCTGTCGTACCGCCTCGGCCAGTAATTGCCCCAACTGCTCGCGGGCAGTACCTTCCACCGTCAGGAAGCGCCAGGGCCGCAATTGCCCATGATCTGGCGCGCGCATGGCCGCGGCGAACAGGATGTCGCGCTGGGCCGGCGTCGGCGCCGGGTCCAACAGACGCGGGGCGGAAACACGGTTAAGCAAATTATCGAGAGCCTCCATCGGCCACCTCCTCGGGAAAATGTGCGGTTATTTTAGCCATATCCGTAGCGGCCTTGGCGGTTTACATGGACAGGCTCACAGGTAGAATGACGGCCTTCCCCTGCCCCGAGCTTATTTCATGGCGTTGCCGACCCTGCGCATCATCGGTTTCATTATCGGCATCTTCCTGATTACCCTGGCTATCAGCATGGTCGTGCCCATGCTGACCCTGGTGATTTTCGAACGTACCGGCGACCTGCCGCCGTTTCTCTGGGCCAGCACCATGACCTTTATCGCCGGCCTGGCGCTGGTGATCCCAGGGCGCCCCGAGCAGGTACACCTGCGCCCCCGGGACATGTACCTGCTGACCGTCTGCAGTTGGGTGGTGGTGTGCATCTTCGCCGCCCTGCCCTTTCTACTGACGCTGCACACCAGCTACGCCGACGCCTTCTTCGAAAGCATGTCAGGCATCACCGCCACCGGCTCGACGGTGCTCAGCGGCCTGGACGGCATGTCCCCCGGCATCCTGATCTGGCGCTCGCTGTTGCACTGGCTGGGGGGGATCGGCTTTATCGGCATGGCGGTGGCGATCCTGCCGTTGCTGAGGATCGGCGGCATGCGGTTGTTCCAGACCGAATCTTCGGACCGCTCGCAAAAAGTCATGCCGCGCTCGCATATGGTGGCGCGCCTGATCGTCACCGCCTATATCGGCATCACTGTCCTCGGTAGCCTGGCCTTCTGGTGGGCCGGCATGAGTCTGTTCGATGCGATCAACCATGCGATGTCGGCAATCTCCACCGGCGGTTTCTCCACCTCCGACCAGTCCCTGGCCAAATGGCGGCAGCCAGCGGTGCACTGGGTGGCGGTGGCGGTGATGATTCTGGGCAGCCTGCCGTTCACCCTCTACGTCGCGACCCTGCGCGGGCACCGCAAGGCGTTGATCAAGGACCAACAGGTGCAGGGCCTGCTCGGGTTGTTGCTGGTCACCTGGCTGGTGCTCGGCACCTGGTACTGGTGGACCACCGACCTGCATTGGCTCGATGCCTTGCGCCATGTGGCGCTGAACGTGACCTCGGTGGTCACCACCACCGGCTTTGCCCTGGGCGACTACAGCCTGTGGGGCAATTTCTCGCTGATGCTGTTTTTCTACCTGGGATTTATCGGCGGCTGCTCAGGGTCGACAGCGGGGGGGATCAAGATTTTTCGTTTCCAGGTGGCCTATATCCTGCTCAAGGCCAACCTCAACCAGTTGATCCATCCACGGGCGGTGATCAAGCAGAAGTACAATGGTCATCGGCTCGACGAGGAAATCGTCCGTTCGATCCTGACCTTCTCGTTCTTCTTCGCCATCACCATCTGTGCGATTGCCCTGGCCCTGTCGTTGCTCGGCCTGGATTGGATGACCGCCCTGACCGGCGCAGCCAGCACCGTGTCCGGAGTCGGACCGGGCCTGGGTGAAGTGATCGGCCCTTCGGGCAATTTCGCCAGCCTACCGGACGGAGCCAAGTGGATCCTGTCCCTGGGCATGTTGCTGGGTCGACTGGAGATCATCACAGTGTTCGTGTTGTGTATTCCAGCCTTCTGGCGTCACTGATCGTCGCCATCGTCCCCAGCAACCGCGCCCGGTACTCGCCGGGCGTCACTTCGAACCAACGCCGAAACGCGCGGAAGAAGTTGCTCGGGTCGGCAAAACCCAGCAGATAGGCGATTTCCAGCAGGGTCATGCGTGGCAGCGCCAAGTATTGCTCGGCCAGCTCGCGACGCGTGTCGTCAAGCAGTGCCTGGAAACTCGTGCCTTCTTCCTGCAAGCGCCGCTGTAGGGTGCGCTGCGACAGGTGCAGGGTCTGCGCGACTCGCGCGCGTTTGGGCTCTCCCTGGGGCAGCAACCGGCACAACACCTGGCGCGCCTTGTGGGTCACTCGGCTCTCGGAGAAGCGCGCCAGGTATTCCCCGGCGAAGCGATCATGCAGCAAGGCCATCGCTTCATTGGCCGTCGGCAGCGGCATTTCCATATCGGCTTTTTCGAAAATCAGCGCGTCGTAGGGTGAGTTGAACACCAGCGGCGCGTGAAACGCTTCTTTGTAGGGCTCGATGTTTTCCGGCTGGGCCCCCTGGACCAAGACCTTGCGCGGTTGCAGCCTGCGCCCGGTCAGCCAGCCGCACAACGCCAGCGCACAAGCCAACGACGCCTCGGCACTCTGCCGGGTCGGCGGCAGGTGATCGCCGTGTACAGTCAGGATCAGCGCGTACCCCTCGGGCAGCAAGCGAAAGCTCAGGTCCGCGCTTTCGGCGATGATTCGCTGGTAACGCACCAGGCGCATGAAACCTTCGGCCAGGGTCCGACTGGACATCAACGCGTACCCGGCCACATGAAAGGACGCCGGACGCACGACCTTGCCCATGTTCAAGCCAATCGCCGGGTTGCCGGAAAGCTCTACCGCGCGCTGCCAGAGGCGTGTCATGGCGTCCTGAGGGAAACGTGCGTCAGGGTCCTCCAGCGCCGCGTAATCGAGCCCTACCTGCTTGAAAAGAGCACGGCAATCCAGACCGTCCATCTCCAGTGCTTTGACAATCCCCATCGCCCAGCTTGCAGAAGTCGTTCTTTCGCTCATGGCCTTTTCTTACATGATAAGCCGCATATTACGACTGACGGCCTAAGGATACTAAAGTGGCGCCTATTGTCACTGGTGGTTACAGCGAATGACCCTAGACTCAAATAAGCTCCCCGCGAAGCTCTCACCACCCGTCGTCGAAGTACGGAGCCTACACAGTGGAAAACCCAAGGAAATTCAACAGCTTTACCGAGTTCTATCCTTATTATCTGAGCGAGCACGGCAACAGCAGCTGCCGGCGCCTGCATTTTGTCGGAACCAGCCTGGTCATCTTCATTCTCGCCCTGGCCATCGGGCGCTCGGCCTGGTGGTTGCTGTGGGTCGTGCCGGTGGCCGGCTACAGCTTTGCCTGGGTTGGGCATTTTTTCTTCGAAAAGAATCGCCCGGCAACTTTTCAGTATCCTTTCTACAGCGTGCTGGGCGATTTCGCCATGTACCGCGACATGCTGCTGGGTAAGGTGCCGTTTTAGGGTCTGTACGAACTGCTTTCGAGCGAAGGATAGGCAAGACACCGACCAGCAAGTGCAGTCGACCGCCGTCAATGAGCCTTAGGAACCTGCTTGCAACGCCGCATGGGCGAGCGCGGATCTACGTCGAAAAAACTATCCCACCCGCGCAACCTTCTCCAGTTCCAACTTGAGCTGCGCCTCGCGGGCATGAGCATCGGCCAGTCGATACAGTTCGATGGTGCCATCCCAGTGCTCGATCAGCGCCGTGCAGGATTCGACCCAGTCGCCGCAGTTGAGGTATTCCACTTCGCCGACCTGGCGAATCTCGGCATGGTGGATATGCCCGCAGACCACGCCATTGAGCCCGCGCTTCACACATTCGTGAGCGATGGCCTCCTCGAAATCACTGATAAAGCTGACCGCGGTCTTGACCTTGTGCTTAAGGTAGGCCGACAGCGACCAGTAGCCATAACCGTAACGCGCCCGCCAATGATTCAGCCAGCGGTTGAGGGTCAGGGTGAACTCGTAGGCCCAATCGCCGAGAAAGGCCAGCCAACGGTGGTAACGGGTGATGACGTCGAACTGGTCGCCGTGGATCACCAGGAGCTTGCGACCATCGGCAGTGACATGTACAACCTCGTCCACCAGTTGGATATTGCCGAGGATCAACTTCGAATAGCGGCGTAGGAATTCATCGTGGTTACCCGTGACATAGATCACTTCGGTGCCACGCTTGCTCATGGTCAGCAGGCGACGAATCACGTTGGTGTGGGCCTGCGGCCAATACATGCCGCCGCGCAACTTCCAGCCATCGATGATATCCCCGACCAGGTAGATCCGGTCGGCGTGATAGCCCTTGAGGAACTGTGACAGGTGCTCCGCCTGGCAATCACGGGTGCCGAGATGCACATCGGAAATCCACAGGGTTCGCACACGCTGCTTACGGCTGGGTTTGGCGAGCTCCGCACGGGTCATGGGCATTCTCCGGATTTTTCCTGAGCTTGCACCGGAGCCATTAATGCTCCATGACAATCGCACGACGGTCTGATGACAATCGCCACGTCGCAAGCCTGACGACCATTGACACGAGGCACACGACAGACAGTAACATCACTGGCACTCTAGCGGCTTGTATGGCTGATTCTGTCAGTCAATTTCGGCTCTACAAGCCCCTGACCCGCGTGTCCAAGGACTGCAATGACTCCCCGCTCCGCCCTCGGCGCCCTACATATCGGCGCATTGATGTTCGGCCTGACCGGCGTGTTCGGCAAACTCGCCGCCACCTCTCCCGCCATCATCGTCTTCGGTCGTGCCACCTTTGCCGTGCTCGCCCTTGCGCTGTTCGCCGGTCTGGCCGGCAACGGCGGCTGGCAGCGCCTGCAGGCCCAGGACTGGCGCCGACTGTTGCTCAGCGGCCTGCTGTTGGCGGGACACTGGGTGAGCTTCTTCATTGCGGTGAAAGTCGCCGGTGTCGCTATCGCCACCCTGGGCTTTGCCAGTTTTCCGGCCTTTACCGTGCTCCTCGAAGGGTTGATTTTCCGTGAGCGTATCCGTTTGAACGAGATCCTCCTGGTGCTGCTAGTCAGCGTCGGATTGGTGCTGGTCACGCCTGATTTCGACCTCGCCAGCCAAGCCACTAGCGGCCTGCTCTGGGCGGTGTGGTCGGGACTGCTGTTTGCCCTGTTGTCGCTGGCCAATCGGGCCGGTTCCCAACGGATTGCGCCAGTGCAGGCGGCGCTGTGCCAGAACCTGGTAGTCGCCGCTTGCCTGCTACCCTGGGCGGCGTCTGGGCTGGGCGAAGTCCGGGCACTGGACTGGCTGTGGATCGGTCTGCTCGGAATCTTCTGCACCGGCCTTGCCCACAGCTTGTTCGTCGCCAGCCTGGCGGTAATCAAGGCCCGCACTGCCGCCGTGGTCTTCGCCATGGAGCCGGTGTACGGCATCAGTGCCGCCTGGTTATTGTTCGACGAAAATCCGAGTCCGCGCATGCTGCTCGGTGGCGCGTTGATCATTGTCGCGATCGTGTTGTCGAGCGTGTTGGGCCAGGCATCCGCTCCCAAAACCACGGAAGTGGCTTCGACCCATTGATTTGCGGAGACTGTCCTATACTTGGAGCATCCGCAACAGCCAGCCGTCGTTATCCGGATAACCAGGGCTGCTCGGCGACAGCGGCAGTGTTCCAGGCAGTAGCTCGATGCCAGTTGCCCTCCTACTCAAACTGTGGAGGGTTTATCCATGGAATTCATCAGTCTCCTGATTCAACTGATCAGCGGTGCCGTGGGCGGCAATGTCGCGGGCGCGGCCAGCGGTAAATACAGCCTCGGCCCCTGGTTCAACTCAGTGGCGGGCGGGGTTGGCGGAGCGTTGCTGGCACAGGTGCTCTCAGCCCTTACCAATGGCACCCTGGGCGGCAGTGTCGCCGGCATGGACCTGACAGCCATTGTCAGCAGCATCGCCAGCGGTGGTGTCGGCGGCGCACTCCTGACCCTGATCGTCGGTTTTATCAAGGCCAAGCTCAAGACCACCGAGTAAGCCCATGGTTGAACGGTCGATCACCACAACGTCAGCGCCGTGCGGCAATGACGTTGTCGACCTCAGCGCGATTCGTTATGACCCAGGTCACGCTCGGGGTCGATCCGGTCGCGCACACGCTGCTTGAGCACCTTGGCCTCGGGAAAGCCACCGTCCAGTTTGCGCTCCCAGATCTGCACCGTATCGCAGGTGATGCGGAACACCCCGCCAGTCCCTGGCTGCAGAGAGACCTTGCCGAGATCCCTGGCGAAAGTGCTCAACAATTCCTGGGCCAGCCAAGCGGCGCGCAGCAGCCATTGGCACTGAGTACAGTAGGTGATGACGATTTCCGGTTTACCTGCGGACATGATTGACTTGGGCTCCTGGGTGGTTGGGTGCCGTTATAATAACGCCCTTTGTTCCTTGAGATCCGTGATGCGCCGCCTGCTGTGTTGCCTATTGCTCTGCCTGCTTCCCGTCCTGTCGCACACCGCCGAACCTCCCCGGCCGAAGGTCGGCCTGGTGCTGTCCGGTGGCGCGGCCCGAGGCCTGGCGCATATCGGCGTACTCAAGGCCCTCGAGGAACAGGGTATCCACATCGACGCTATCGCCGGCACCAGCATGGGCGCGGTGATCGGCGGCCTGTATGCCTCCGGCTACAAGATCGACGAACTGGAAAAGCTGGCCCTGGATATCGACTGGAAACGCACGCTGTCCGACGATCCGCCACGCGAGGACATGCCCTTTCGGCGCAAACAGGATGATCGCGACTTCCTGGTGAAACAGAAACTCAGCTTTCGCGATGACGGCAGCCTCGGCCTGCCACTGGGGGTGATCCAGGGACAGAACCTGGCCCTGCTGCTCGAAAGCATGCTGGCCCACGCCAGCGACACGGCTGATTTCGACAAACTGCCGATTCCGTTCCGTGCCGTCGCCACCGATATCGCCAGCGGTGAAAAAGTCGTGTTTCGCAAGGGCTACCTGCCCACAGTGGTCCGCGCCAGCATGTCGATCCCGGCGGTGTTCGCCCCGGTCGAGCTGGATGGCCGGCTGCTGGTAGATGGCGGCATGACCGATAACATCCCCGTGGATGTGGCGCGGGAAATGGGCGTCGATCTCGTCATCGTGGTCGACATTGGCACCCCGCTACGCTCGCGTAAACAACTGACCACGGTGGTCGACGTGCTGAATCAGTCAATCACCCTGATGACCCGGCGCAATTCGGAGGAGCAACTGGCAACCCTGCAACGCGACGACATCCTGATCCAGCCGAGCCTGGCCAATTACACCGGGACCGACTTTGGCCGAGCTCAGGAGATCATCGATGCCGGTTATCGGGCGACACGTGTTCTCGACGCACGCCTGGCCTCGCTGCGCCCGGCGCAAACACTCGATCCCGAATTGAATGCCGCTCGCACCCCCCAACAACGCACACCGATCATCACTGCCATCAAGATCGAGAACGACTCGAAAGTCGGCGACTCGGTGATTCGCTACTACATCCGCCAGGCCCTGGGTAAACCGCTTGACCTGGGCCGCCTGCAAACGGATATGGGCACGCTCTATGGCCTGGACTACTTCGAGCAGGTGCAATACCGGGTGGTACACAAGGGCCAGGACAACACCCTGGTCATCAACGCACGAGGCAAACGCAGCGGTACCGACTACCTGCGCCTGGGACTGAACCTGTCCGACGACCTGCGCGGCGACAGCGCTTTCAATATTGGTGCCAGCTATCGGGTCAACGGCATCAACCGCCTCGGCGGCGAGTGGCTGACACGCTTGCAGATCGGCGACACACAGGACCTCTACAGCGAATTCTACCAGCCTCTGGACGAGGGCTCGCGCTACTTTGTCGCGCCTTACGTCAATGCCCTGTCGCAAAACGTCGAGGCCACACTCGACAGTGACCCCATCGCCGAGTATCGGCTGGAACGTTATGGTTTGGGCATAAACCTCGGACGGCAGATCGCCAATAACGGTGAAATCCGCTTCGGCATCGGCGAAGCCTGGGGCAAGGCCGATGTCAAGATTGGCGATCGCGACCTGCCGCGGGTGAGCTTCAGCGAGGGCTTCTACCAGTTGAAGTATTCCTTCGACTCCCTCGACAACGTTTACTTCCCCCACAGCGGCGAGGACATCGGTCTGAGTTTGCGGCAGTTCGACCCCAACCTCGGTTCCGATCAACGCTACCGGCAGTGGGAGATGAAACTGGACAAAGCCCTCAGCCGGGGGGCGGACACCTGGATCCTCGGCGGTCGCTACGGGCGTACCCTGGACAAGTCCGAAGTGGTGACGTCGAGCTTCCTGCTTGGCGGTGCCCGACAGTTGTCGGGTTTTCGCCAGGATTCGCTCAGCGGGCAGAACATCAGTTTGATGCGCGCCGTGTATTACCGGCGTCTCACTCCGCGCGCCTACCTGCCGCTGGACTTCCCGCTATATATGGGCGCCTCGCTGGAACGTGGTCGGGCCTGGAACAATGACAACCCATTCGACAGCGGTTACATCAACGCCGCCAGTATCTTCCTTGGCTTCGACACACCACTGGGCCCGCTGAACTTCAGCTATGGCATCAATGACGACAACCAGCAAGCCCTCTACCTCAACCTCGGGCAAACCTTCTGAAGCCCGAAACGACAACGCCACGCGCAGGGGTGCGGCGTTGTCGTCTCGGGCGCCGGGCAGTCAACGGATACTGGCGAGCAGCGTGCGGGCCACCTGCTTGAGGGCCTCGTCAGCTTCCCTGAGCAATTCGTGTAGCAACTGGCTGGCGTTGTCCAGCTCACCGATAGTGATGCAGGCCTGCGCCTGCTCCAGCTTGCTCGCACAGGCTTGCTCACGTTCCAGGCTGGCGAAGTCCACTTCCAGCGGCTCGATGTCCAGCGGCTGGGCATCGTCCATGAAATGCTCAAGAAACTCGTCGTCCGAGGCATCGCCCGTCAACGGCAAGCTCAACTCGGTTTCGGCGAACAACTCGGGCTCTGGCTCGGCAAAATCGCAGAGGAACTGCTCCTCAGGCATCTCGAACACTTCAGGGAGTTCGTCGAGGTGACTGGTCGACACCGGATCGGTACCGGAAAGTACCGACGAATCGAGGGCCGCTTTGTTCCCCTGCCGCGGTGCGTCCTCGAACGAACCGGCAAGATCCCAGTCGGCATCCATCGACAAGTCGTCGAGATTGAGTTGGAACTCATCCTCCAGCGGCTTGGCCTCGGCCTTGGGCACCGCTTCCATCCATTCGGCCGCCAGTACAGGCGCGGCGACCGGTACCATCGGTACGCCTGAAGATGCCGGCGTGGGGGCTGGCTCGGAGGTCGCAACCACAGGGGAGACCGAAGCGGCTTGCAGTTTCGGGTACTTTGAGCGCAGCTCGCGTAATGTCGCCTCGCTGAAGCCGGACGCCAACAGGCTCTGCTCCTCGAGCGCATAGCCAGTACTGTCGCCCTGCAGGGCTAACATGTCCAGCAAGCGCAAGCGCAGGTCCGTGCGCTGGGGTTCCTTGAGCATCGCTTCACGCAGAATACCGGCGGCCTCGCTGAAGCGGCCATAGGCGATGTAGATACTCACCCCCTCAAGGGCATCCGGGACTTCATTGGTCTCGCGCCGTGCTGTCGCCAGCGCTTCGGCCACCGGCTCGATCCGCGTCGCCGAAGCACTGACGACCACCGGCGCGGCGGCGGGAACCATCTGGCTGACCATCGGCGTATCCTGACCCACCGGTGCAACAGGCGCGGGCTCGACGGCCATTTGTGCCAACCGCCGCCGTCGGCGCACGATCAGGGCGCCAGCCAGCAGCAGAACCAGCAAGGCCAGGGCAACCAGCAGCGGCAGACTGAATTCGCCGGACTGTTGGGCGACCACCGGAGGCGCCACCACTGGCGCGGGTGCCGTGACGGGCACGGCAGCGGCCCGGGCCTTGAGCTCCGCCAACTGGGCTCGCAGGTCGCCCATTTGCTTCTGGTCGCGGCTGATCTGCTCATCCTGGGCCTCCAGCCTGACCCGCAATTGCTCGGCTGTTTTTTGCAGTTGCTGGTTTTCCAGGCTCGCCGCCGCCAACTGCTCGGCGTTGCCCGCAGTGTCGGTCGCCGGGACCGCAAGGTTCGGAGCAGCCGTCGGCGAAGGAGCCCCCGGCACGACAGCGACGTCCGGCAGCAACAAACTCTGGCCCACTGTCAATTGCTCGCTGCCGGGATTGAGGGCGCGGATACCCTGGAACATCTCGTCGACGCTGGTTTGGCCGCCGGCCTGCAGACGCTTGGCAATAATCCAGACACTGTCGCCCTTGACCACTGTATAACGCTTGCCTTGGGCCGCTGCCGGAGGCGCGATATCGGCCAGCGGCGCCTGTGGTTCCAACGCCGCGCCGCGCGCCGGCAGGTTGTAGACGCTCGAACTGCCCGGTGGATCGAGCAACACCGTATATTCACGCAACAAGCGGCCATTAGGTCGGTTAACCTGCACCAGGAAATTCAGGAAAGGTTCGGTGACCGGCTTGTTCGACTGCACCTGAATCACACTGCGGTTACCCCGCAGGATCGTCGTGAAACGCAGGTCGTTGAGGAAAAAGACCCGCTCGACCCCCGCCTGGGAGAACTCTTCAGGGGTCGCCAGGCTGACAGAGAGCTCGCCTTCGGCCAACTCGCCGGGATCGACCAGAGCGATTTGCGCATTGAGCGGCTGATTAAGCGCCGAATGCAGGGTGATATCCCCCAGTCCCATGGCCGAGGTCAGTGCCGAATGCAACAGTGACACCAGCGCGATCACCATCCAGCACAGGCGCATCTTGGTCACTGGGGACTTTTCAGTGGAACACCGCAACACGGACTGCAAACTCTCGAGCATGAGTATCCCTTAAACCTCATCGGCCCCGAAAAGGCTCGGAATGCCAACACACTACACAGAACCACTCATTCTTATAGTATGCCGACCGAAGATTCTCCAAATCCGACAGAATGAGAATGCCTCAGGATTTTTCCAAGTTGGCCAGAATCCGGCTGTGAACCCGCATGCATATCCGCAGCTCTTCCTCGTCGATCCCCACAAACAGCTCATGGCGCAAGGCAGTGGCAATGGTTTCGATCTGTTCGATCAAGGGGCAGGCCGAGGGGCAGAGCACGATCTTCTTCGCCCGGCGGTCCTCGAGTACTGCCTGGCGCTGTACCAGTCCCTGGGTTTCCAGGCTGTCGAGCAACCGCGCCAAGGTCGGTCCTTCGACACCCACGCTCTGCGCCAACTCGCGCTGGGTAGGCGCCTGGGCAAAACGTGCCAGGTGCAGCAATACCAACCAACGCGCTTGCGACAGGCTCAGGCCGGCCAGGCGACGATCCAGCTCGGCGCGCCAGCCTCGGGACATGTGTGCCAACTGCATGCCAAAACGGTGTTCATCGGTTAACGACATAAAAGACTCATGGATAGACTGAAAACAGGACAAAACTAATTATTAGTCAGCTAAGCATGACGCTCGGCCGGAGGCAAGGTCTACGCTGTATGCAAATATGACGGGTAGCGATTAAAACAGCGAAACCCCGGCAATAGTCCATTTCCTGCTCCTTATGATTCGAATTCGGATTGCAGGGCCGCCCGCACGCAGTACAGAACACCCTCCGGGACGCGCCCGACGAACTGCGCGGCAATCTCCGTCACAGCGGGCAATTGGCCTTCACCGTCAAGAAATGCATCCTGCACTTCGCCAAGCAGATCTTCGGGCAGGTCCAGGGCCTGCTCCAGCGATAATTGCTGGCGGCTGATGGCTTCAGCCAGCAGGGTATAGACATTTTTTTCCGAGCATTGCAACTGGCCGGCAATCTGCAGGGGCGTCATCCCGGCACGGGCCAGACTGATCAACTTATGGCGGATATCGGCAACCACCTTGGGCGCCTCGGCCTCGCCGCCCAGCACTTCGAGGAAGGCTTCACCGTAACGCTCCAGCTTGCGTGCGCCGACGCCACTGACCCGGGCCATTTCCGCCAGAGAGGTCGGCTGGCTGCGTAACATCTCCAGCAGAGTGGAATCGGGAAAAATGACATACGGCGGGACGCCATGCTCTTGGGCCAGCTTGCGCCGCAGGGCACGCAGGGCTTCCCAGCGCTCACGTTCTTCACCGCGCACCAACTGGCTGGCCGGGCTGGCGGAGACGCTCTTGGCCAAGGTCTGCGGCTTGAGCTCGTGGCGCAACTCCAGGCTAACTTCCCCCCGCAACAACGGTCGGCAGGTGTCGGTCAGACGCAGGCCGCCGTAGCCTTCCAGGTCGATATCCGCCAGCCCGCGCGCCACCAGTTGCCGGAACAACGAGCGCCACTCGCTCTCGCCACGCGCCTTGCCCACGCCGAACACCGAAAGGTGCTGGTGACCGAAGCTGCGCACCTTGTCGTTCTCCTTGCCCAGCAACACATCCACCAGATGGCCGACACCATAGCGCTGCCCTGTGCGGTAAATCGCCGACAGCGCCTGCCGTGCCGGCTCGGTGGCATCCCAGGTGCGCACACCATCGACGCAGTTGTCGCAATGCCCGCAGGGTTGCGGCAGGTCTTCGTCGAAATAGGCCAGCAAGGTCTGGCGTCGGCATCGGATTTCCTCACACAACGCCAGCATGGCATCGAGCTTGTGATGTTCCAGGCGCTTGTGGCGCTCGTCGCCCTCGGAGTTCTGGAGCATCTGCTTGAGCATCACCACGTCCTGCAGGCCGTAGGCCATCCAGGCGTCCGCCGGCAGTCCGTCGCGGCCAGCACGACCGGTCTCCTGGTAATAGGCCTCAAGGGACTTGGGCAAATCGAGGTGCGCCACAAACCGCACGTTGGACTTGTCGATGCCCATGCCGAAGGCGATGGTCGCAACCATGATCAAGCCTTCCTCGTTGAGAAAGCGCTTCTGGTTGGCCGCACGGGTTTCGTTGGGCAAGCCGGCGTGATACGGCAATGCCGGAAAACCCTGCTCGCAGAGGAGCGCGGCTACTTCATCGACTTTCTTGCGCGACAGGCAATAAACGATCCCGGCATCACCACGGCGCTGCGAGAGGAACGCCAACAACTGCTTGCGCGGCTGCTCCTTGGGCACGATCCGGTAGAAGATATTCGGTCGGTCGAAACTGGAGAGAAAACGCTCGGCCTCCTGCAAGTGCAGGCGATTGACGATCTCCTCGCGGGTACGCTTGTCGGCGGTGGCGGTCAGGGCGATACGCGGCACATTCGGAAACATTTCGGCCAGTTGCCCAAGTTGCAGGTATTCCGGTCGGAAGTCGTGGCCCCACTGCGACACACAGTGGGCCTCGTCGATGGCGAACAGGGCGATATCGAGGTTCTGCAGGAACGCCAGCATACGCGGCTGTACCAGCCGTTCGGGGGCAAGGTAGAGCATTTTTACTTCACCACGGCGGATTCGCGAGGCCAACTCGCGCTGCTGCTCGGCGCTCAGGGTGGAATTCAGGGAGGCCGCCGCCACACCCAGCTCTTCCAGCGTCGCGACCTGGTCGTCCATCAGCGCGATCAGAGGCGAAACCACCACCGCGAGCCCCTCGCGCAACAACGCAGGAACCTGGAAGCACAGCGATTTGCCGCCACCGGTGGGCATCAGCACCAGAGCATCGCCGCCGTTGGCCACGCGCTCAATAATGGCACCTTGACGACCACGAAAGCTGTCGTAACCGAAGATGTCCTTGAGCACGCGCTGAGCCTGTTCGAGCATAACCACTCCAAAAATCACCGAAACACCCCTGCCTCAAGGCTGGTCGAAAATTCACCGTTTTCACGGAAAAAACCGTAAACAGGAATTTCTCCCGTCATAGCCACCGTCGGCAGGGCATTACAAAGCGCGGCAGTATACCCGAGCACTCCACGACAGAGGGCTATGCCGGTCGCTCGACCTTCGCACTTATTTCACCGTTAAAACCGCGCAAATCTATGTGCTTGCTGGCCTGGACGCTCAAGAACGCCTAGAATTCAGCATCGTTTATTCCCAAGGTAGCCCCCCATGTCCTTCGCTGAGCAACTCACCCGCCTGCAAGCCTTCCTCGACGCCGACGAGCTGCATGAAGAAGCGTTGGACTATGTCGCCGCCCATGGCTACCTGACCGCGCTGTCGATCTGTGCCGAGGTGGTGCCTGAGCGCGAATGGATCGATGCCCTGTTTGCCGAGGAACCGCACTACAACAATGCCGCCCAGCGCGAGGAAATCGAAACCACGCTGGTTCAGCTCAAGGCCCATATCGCCCGCCAGTTGGCTTCCGACGAAGAATTCGAACTGCCGTGCGACCTCGACCTGGGCGACGATCCGGACGATTCCGACCTGCGCGGCTGGTGCATCGGTTTCATGGAAGGCGTGTTCCTGCGTGAAGCCGCCTGGTTCGAAACCGCCGAGGAAGAAGTCAGCGAAATGCTCCTGCCGATCATGGTCGGTTCGGGGCTGTTCGACGAACAACCGGAGTTCTCCGATATCGCCGCCGACGCCAACCTGATGGACGATATGATCGTGCAGATTCCGGAAGCGCTGACCGCGCTGTACCTGCTGTGCAACGCGCCCGACGAAAAGCCGGCGATCCTCAAGCCCCGTCACCACTGAGCCGTAGCCTGTGGCGGCGGGCCACTAGTGGTTGCGCTGATAGGTGTCACTGCCCATGGCCTGGATCTGCCCCTCGATCAGCGCTTCGAACGGCTTGAGCAAGACGTCGAAGGAGGTCGGTTGCTCCAGGGTTTCCAGCGCCTGGACTAGCGCTTCCACTGTCGATAACGCCCCCGGCTCCGGGGCTTTGCGCAGGCGATAGCGGGACACCCTGCCTAGCCCCAGAGTGACTCTTGGCAACGCCGCCAGCAACGGATTCAGATACAACAACTTGCGCGCCTTGCGCCAGGTTCCGTCGGGCACCACCAGCAGCAACGGTTCTTCCTCTGCGGCCAACCGATAGGCTCGCAGCAACTGCGCGTCGTCCGCCGGAAACAGCAGTCGCGCCTGATAACCCGGTTGATTGAGCAACGCCGGCAGATCCTCGAACACTTCACCCACCCGCAGCTCGGCATTGGTCAGTCCCAGGGTCGCCAGCCGCGCCGTGTTCAAGGCGTGGCCGACCTCGCTGGGATGTTGCAACACCAGCACTCGGGTGCGGCTGTCGAGTTGCGGGATCAGTGCGCACAGGCAATGGGTTTCAGGGCGCAGGCAGCGGTCGCAGCGAGCTCTGGACATTAAAGAAGGCTCCAATCAGGATGGGTTGAGTGGCGCTTTGAGCAGGTCGCGGAAGGTCTGGATCAGCGGCTCGCGGCTGCGGCCACGGCGCAGGATCATCGAAAACGGCGCCTGGTAACCAAAGGTCGCCGGTAGCAGCGCCCGCAAGTCGCCCTTATCCACCCAGGGCTGGGCATAGTGCTCGGGCAAGTAGCCGATATAGGCACCGGACAGCACCAGGATCAACTGCGCCTCCATACTCTCCACGGTGGCCGCGCTGTGCTTGAAGCCATGGCGGGCCAGTTCGGCCTGGCTCCAGTAGCCCCGACCGACCATGCGCTGCTGGGTAATGACCTGCTGAGGAATCCGGCGCTCGTTGTACAGCGGATGGCGATTGCTGCAATACAGCCAGTGCTGTTCGCGGTACAGCGGCTGGTAGACCAGCCCGCTCATGCGCGTGGAAAATGCGCCGATGGCCAGGTCCAGGCGGTTGTCCTGCACACCTAGCTGCAATTCGTAGGGGCTCATCACCGACAGGTGCAGATGCACAGCCGGGTGTTCCTGGCTGTAAGCACCGATGGCTTCGGCCAAGGGCAACGCCGGCTCGCTGACGGTGGAGTCGATCACCCCGAGGTTCAGGGTGCCGCGCAACTCGCCTTTGAGGGCGGCGGCATATTGCTCGAAACCTTCGAGTTCGCCGAGCAACCGTAGGGTTTCCTGATGGAACAGTTCACCCTTGCTGGTCAGACTGAACCCACCCCGGCCACGATGGCACAATATCAGCCCCAACGTGGCCTCAAGCTGGCTCATGTAGGTGCTGATGGCCGAGGTCGACAGGTTGAGTTCCTGCTGGGCATTGGCAAATCCCTGGTGGCGCACCACGCTGGCAAAGACGCGCAATAGCTTCAGGTCGGGTAAAGCGCTGGCCATGTGAATTCCTATAGAGGGCCTGAATGCCGGGCATTGTGGAGAGGGGGCTTGGCGCAACGCCACAGAGATATTCGCCACATAGGTATTGAACAGAAACGCTATTGAGCAGAAACAAGTCTATCCCTCGGCCTGCAGTTAGTTTAGAAAAATCTGAACTAAGTATTTGCCGACAGCGATTCTTCCCGCCCGCCTCCTTTCGCAGAATCGCCACCCGATAACCCAAACAAATGCTAAGGCTTACCCGTGGACAAGATTCTTCACCAACCACTGGGCGGTAACGAAATGCCGCGCTTCGGCGGCATCGCGACCATGATGCGCCTCCCTCACTTGCCGACGGCCGCCGGCCTCGACGCCGCCTTTATCGGCATTCCTCTGGACATCGGCACCTCGCTACGCGCCGGGACCCGTTTCGGCCCAAGGGAAATCCGCGCCGAATCGGTGATGATCCGACCATACAACATGGCCACCGGCGCCGCGCCATTCGATTCGCTGTCGGTCGCCGATATCGGTGACGTGGCGATCAACACCTTCAACCTGCTCGACGCCGTGCGCATCATCGAAGAGGCCTACGACGACATTCTCGAACACCCTGTGATCCCGCTGACCCTGGGTGGCGATCACACCATCACCCTGCCGATCCTGCGGGCGATCCATAAGAAATACGGCAAGGTCGGCCTGGTGCACATCGACGCCCACGCCGATGTCAACGATCACATGTTCGGCGAGAAGATCGCCCACGGCACCACCTTCCGGCGCGCCGTGGAAGAAGGCCTCCTGGACTGCAACCGTGTCGTCCAGATCGGCCTGCGCGCCCAGGGTTATACTGCCGAAGACTTCAACTGGAGCCGCAAGCAGGGCTTTCGCGTGGTCCAGGCCGAAGAGTGCTGGCACCGATCCCTCGTGCCGTTAATGGCTGAAGTCCGCGAAAAGGTCGGCGGCGGCCCGGTGTACCTGAGCTTCGATATCGACGGCATCGACCCGGCATGGGCACCCGGCACCGGCACCCCGGAAATCGGCGGCCTGACCACTATCCAGGCCATCGAGATCGTCCGTGGCTGCCAGGGCCTCGACCTGGTCGGCTGCGACCTGGTAGAAGTCTCGCCACCCTACGACACCACCGGCAACACCTCACTGCTGGGCGCCAACCTGCTGTACGAAATGCTCTGTGTACTTCCAGGCGTGGCCCATCGCTGAGGCGATCTCATGAACGACCCTGCCATGGCTGCGCTGTGAGCCATGGGTAACCGCATCACCGTGTTGGTCGCCAGCCTGTTATTCCTGCCCGGCACCTTTGCCGGCAAGCTCGGCTCCCACACAAGCACCGCTCCCACAGGTTCGGTGTCAACCACCGGCAGCGCACAACTGACTGTTTCATCATAAAAAAGATAATCGGAGACACACCGTCATGGCCCTGGATTTATTGGTTGTACTCATTTACGCCGCAAGCATGCTCGTACTCGGTTACTACGGCATGCGCAAGGCCAAGACCCACGAAGACTATCTGGTTGCCGGGCGCAACCTGGGCCCGACCCTGTACATGGGCACCATGGCTGCGACCGTACTAGGCGGTGCCTCCACCGTCGGTACGGTGCGCCTGGGCTATGTCCATGGGATTTCCGGTTTCTGGCTCTGCGCGGCCTTGGGCTTGGGCATCATCGCGCTGAACCTGTTCCTCGCCAAGCCGCTGCTCAAGCTGAAGATTTTCACCGTTACCCAGGTACTGGAAAAGCGCTACAACCCCATGGCCCGCCAAGCCAGCGCGGTGATCATGCTGGCCTACGCGCTGATGATCGGCGTGACCTCGACCCTCGCCATCGGCACCGTGCTGCAAGTGTTGTTCGGTCTGCCGTTCTGGCTTTCGGTACTGCTCGGCGGCGGCGTGGTAGTGGTCTACTCGACCATCGGCGGTATGTGGTCGCTCACCTTGACCGATATCGTCCAGTTCGTCATCAAGACCGTCGGCCTGATGTTCATCCTGCTACCGATCTGCCTGTACCGAGTCGGCGGCTGGGATGAGTTGGTGAGCAAGCTGCCGGCGGCGAGCTTCAGCTTCACCGCCATCGGCTGGGACACCATCATCACCTACTTCCTGATCTACTTCTTCGGCATCCTGATCGGTCAGGACATCTGGCAACGGGTGTTCACCGCCAGGGACGAGAACGTCGCGAAGTATGCCGGCAGCGTCGCCGGGGTCTACTGCATCGCCTACGGCCTGGCCTGCGCACTGATCGGCATGGCCGCCCATGTGTTGATCCCGGACCTGGACAACGTCAACAACGCCTTCGCCGCCATCGTCAAGCTGTCGCTGCCCGATGGCATTCGTGGCCTGGTGATCGCCGCAGCCCTGGCTGCCATGATGTCCACCGCCAGCGCCGGGCTGCTGGCCGCGTCCACCGTACTGACCGAAGACCTGCTGCCGAAACTGCGCGCAGGCAAGCCGTCGAACCTGGCGGTCAACCGCCTGTTCACCTGCCTGACCGGGATCATCGTACTAGGCATCGCCCTGCTGGTCAGCGATGTGATCAGCGCGCTGACCCTGGCTTATAACCTGCTGGTTGGCGGCATGCTGATCCCGCTGATCGGTGCCATTTTCTGGAAACGCGCCACCACCGCCGGCGCGATCACCAGCATGGCCCTGGGTTTCATCACCGCACTGGTATTCATGGTCGTCGATGGGTTGGACTCGAACACGCCGATCTACTACAGCTTGGCCATCGGCCTGATCAGCTTCGTGGTGATCAGCCTGCTGCCCCCGCGTCCGTCGACAGTGGCCAACGCCATCTGATAAACGCAGCTACTTCAGCGGGTGCGACGTCGGTTGTCACACCCGTTTTTTTTCAATGGTTGCCTGTTGGGCGCAGCCCAAAATGCCCGCCCGAGGTGCTGATTGAAGGTGATCAATCGCCGATCTTTGACGCGACGCCGGTTCAAAGCGGGTCGTGGGTGTTTTCGAAAAGATCGCGACACGATTCACAGGCAAAATACTGCTCGTGTGTCGGACATCGAATAATGCCCGTGGCTCCGGCCCTGATTTGCCAATGACACTGCTGCCGGTGATAGCTCAAGGTGCCTTCGTATAACAAGGCGCCCATCTTGACGGCTCCGGCGCAATAGAGCCAAGGACAAAGGAGGCAGCCCTTTTTTGCGGGAAAACCACGCTCCCGCACACCACGGGGAGCGCGATCATACAGTCCGAGCGGGCTGTCGACTGGGAGGCGTTACCGACGTGGCTGCCGACGACGACGTTCGTCGTCCGTGCGAATCGGCACCGGTTGCAGCGGTGGCTCGATCAGGCCGAGGGCAACACCGAGGTCGTGGAGCCAAGTTTGCAGTTTGTCTTTCATATAGCCCCCTTCAGGGTAATGCGAGCGACGGAGCTCTCGTAAGTCGCCTCACACAAATCATAGCTCTAAGTCCTACGTAATGCTTCCTTTCCATAGCGTTCGTGGCGCTAAATCATGGCAAAAAGCTTCAGGCCGACGCACGGACACTCACGACATCGGCATTCCGTTGTGCCCTGCGCTCCTGCTCCATCTCGATCCAGGCCGTCAAGTTCGCGCCCTTCATGCCTTTGCGCCACATCAGCCAAGTGGTGGCGGTGTCAAACGGCGCGGCCATTGGATGCACCGAGACATTCTCGCGTCCGGGCAGGCTGGCCAACATCGAGCGGGACATCATCGCCACGCCGGAGCCGGCGGTGACGCAAGCCAGCATGCCGGGATAGGACTCGATTTCGATGGCCCGCCCCATGGTGGCCTGATAATGCGCATACCAGGCTTCAAGGCGACCACGGTAGGAACAGCCTGGGCGGAAGGTAAACACCGGACGCCCCTCGACATCCCGCGCACTGTGTATCGGCGGATGGTCGGCGGCGCCAATCATGATCAGCGACTCCTGGAATAACGGAATGCCTTCCAACCCCGCGAGTTGCAGTGGACCATCGACCAGCGCGGCATCCAGACGGCCACTGAGCACGCCCTCGAACAGCTCGCAGCTGATGCTCGATTGCACCTGCAGGTTCACCGCCGGATAGGCGCGGTGGTAACGCGACAGCAGCGGCGGCAGATGGATCGCCGCCGTGCTGTGCATGGTCCCCAGCACAAAGTCGCCGCCCGGCTGGCCGCCCTGCACCGCCGCTTGGGCTTCGTCATGCAGCACGAACAGTTTCGCGCAGTAGTCCAGCAGCACCTTGCCCGCTGGCGACAGTTGCAAACGCTGGCGCTCGCGCAGGAACAACTCGACACCGAGTTGTTCCTCGAGCTGCTTGAGCCGGGTCGACAGGTTCGACGGTACCCGATGCAAACGTTCGGCCGCACGGGTGATAGACCCCTCCTCGGCCACGGCCTGGAAGATTCGCAACTGGCTGAACTCCATGTTCCTCTCCAAAAATGAACAAGTTACTTAATATTATTCATTTTTAAAGAAAGTCAATCAGCTCTAGTCTGACGATCAATTGCCTCTCTCCGGGAATGGCCGCCATGTCGCCGCTGATTCGTTTAATCGCCTGTTTTATCGCGTTGATGATCGCCATGGGCATCGGCCGTTTTGCCCTGACGCCACAATTGCCGCACCTGATCAGCGAAGGCCAGATCGACCTGACCGCTGGCGGCCTGATCGCGGCCGCCAACTATCTGGGCTATATGCTGGGGGCGCTGGACGCAATGTTTGCTCGACGCCCGCGCCAGGTTCGCCAGCGTCTGCTGGTCGGTTTATGGTTGTGCGTGCTGTTGACCCTGGCTTCGTTCTGGGCCCATGGATTCTGGTCGCATCTATTGTTGCGTTTCGGTACCGGGCTCGGCAGTGCCTGGGTCGTGGTGATGATCACCAGCCTGAGTCAACCACTGGCCGCCAGCAGTGGCCGACATCGCCTGGGGGCTCTGGTGTTCGCCGGTCCCGGCCTGGGCATCCTGCTCACCGGGCTGCTGGCGCTGGGTTCTAATCGGCTGGAGCAAAGCTCGTCCGTGTTGTGGCTGGTCTACGCCACGGCCGGCCTGCTGATGTTGCTGATGATCGTGCCGTTCCTGCCCCACCCCGCGAACACCGCCGATGCCACCCCCGCTGCGCTGGCGACGAACTCCGGCAGCCAGGGCATCGGTATCCTGTGCGTGGCCTACGGCCTGTTTGGTTTGGGCTATATCATCCCGGCAACCTTTCTCTCGCAGATGGCCAACGTGCGCTTCCACGGCGAATGGCAGGCCGATCTGTTCTGGCCCAGCTTCGGCCTGGCGGCGGCCCTCGGGGTATTATTGGTCAGCCTACGTCGGCCCACCTCCCCTGCAACCCACCACTGGTTGACCGGGGTCTTGTGGCTGCAGGCGGCCGGGGTGTTCGCCTGCCTGTCATCGAGCAGCATCGGCCTGGTGCTGGGCGTGCTCCTCTGCGGTACCCCGTTTCTTGCCAGCATGCAGTTGGTGATGCAGCGCTCGCGGGAACTGGCACCTCACTCCACCCAGCGCAATGCCGGCCTGCTCACCGCCTGCTTCGCCGTTGGCCAGCTCGCCGGGCCATTGCTGGCCGCCGTGAGTAACCACTTCAGCGGTGGCCTGCAACCGGCGTTGATCGTAGCAGGCAGCGGCCTGGTATTGGCCGGATTGGCCGTGCTGCGACCCCCTACTGCCCCAGTGCCTTACGCAAACGGCGGCGTATCCACTGCTCGGCACTGACCAGGGTGATTCCCAGCAGCACCAGTGCCGCGCCAATGACGAAGTCAAGACTCAAGGGGTCGCCGAGCAGGACAACCCCGAAGGTCACGCCGAACATCGGGGTCATAAAGGAAAACACCGCCAGGTTCGACGCCAGGTAGCGCTGCAGCAGCCAGAACCACACCAGATAGCTGAAGAACGAGACTACCAAACCCTGGAACAGCACGCTGGCGACGGCAACGGTCGTCAGGCTGACCTGACTGATCTGGCCGGAAACCGCGGCAATCGCCAGCAAGCCGACGAAACCGACGATCAACTGATAGAACAGCGTCAGTGTCACCGGCGCTTCCGACAACCGTGAAGCCCGCACCACCACCGTGGTCGCACCCCAGGCGGCTCCGGCCAGCACCCCCAGGGCATCGCCCAGCAACATGTTGCTGTCCATGTCGGAGAACGACACACCACCGGCAAACGCGAAGGCAATGCCGACAAAGGCCAGGCCGATCCCCAGCCACTGCAACGGCCTCAGGCACTCGCTGGGCAACAGCCAATTCACCCCCAAGGCGGTAAAGATCGGCGCGGTGTAGAGAAACACCGACATATGCGCCGCCGAGGTCAGTTGCAGGCCCTCGGAGATGAACAGGAACTCCAGGCCGAACAGCGCGCCCGCCAGCAGCCCGCCGCGCCAGGTCGCGCCGATATGGCTCCAGCCGCCCGTCCAGCACATCAACAGGCCGACCAGCAGCGCCGAGATCCCGGAGCGCCCGACCGCCTGCATGACCGGCGCGATATCCGCCGCGGCCCACTTGATCACCACTTGCTGGACACCCCAGATCAGGCACAGTCCGAGCATGACCTGAATGGCAAAACGATCAGCATTACGCCGTGACGTACTCATGAGCGCGCCGGGCTAGAAAACAAAGACATGGCAGTTTCCAAAAAAAACCAGCTCCCTGGCAAGCCGCCTCAAGTAGCGACTTGCCGTGCGAGATTCAGCTCAACTCGATGCGATCGGCGTGAATAACGATCTGGCCCTGTTTGTACAGCGCACCGATGGCCTTCTTGAAGTTGCCCTTGCTGACACCGAATAGAGCGCTGATCACGGTCGGATCGCTCTTGTCGCTGACCGCCAGAACGCCGTTGTTTTCCCGCAACTTGGCGAGAATCTGCGAATTCAGGCTGCTGGCGGCTTCTGCACCCACGGGTTGCAGGCTCAGGCTGATCTTGCCGTCGGCGCGAATCTCCTTGATAAAACCTTTTTCCTGTTTGCCAGCACGCAGAAACTTGAATACTTCGTTCTTGTGAATCAAGCCCCAGTGCTTGTTGTCGATAATGGCCTTGAAGCCCATATCGGTGGCCTCAGCCACCAGCAAGTCGACTCCCTGGCCTACCTTGTAATTGGCCGGAGTCTTGTCCAGATAGCGATCCAGGCGCGTGGTGGCGGTGATGCGCCGGGTGTGCTTGTCGAGATAGACATGCACCACGCAGTACTCGCCAGCGGTCAATTGGCGTTTTTCCTCGGAATATGGCAGCAGCAGATCCTTGGGCAGCCCCCAGTCGAGGAATACACCAATGCTGTTGACTTCCTTGACTTTGAGACTAGCGAATTCACCGACCTGCACTTTCGGTGTTTCAGTGGTGGCAATCAACTTATCAGCACTGTCCAGATAAATGAAAACATTCAGCCAATCTTCATCTTCACTGGGAATATCCTTGGGAATATAACGATTGGGCAAAAGAATTTCGCCATCCTGCGCACCGTCCAGATACAAACCGAAGTGAGTGTGCTTAACCACTTGCAAGCTGTTGTAACGCCCGACTAAAGCCATTTCCAGTCCCCTTATTACGTGGGTGCCATTCTACCCGAGTTTGCCAGTGCTGTTTCATGGCCCTTGCCCACGACTGAAAAATCCCCGCCAACCCCAATCTTTCAAGGGTTTCCCGATCCTCTATGTCACCGTTCGTCAGACCAGACACTCTTTGGTCGAGCGAAATCCTTCGCCAAAAAAAGTCGATGGAGCGGAGTTACGATTTAAAACAGCGGCTTAGCGAACAATAATGCGTTCAGTTTGACAATCACAGGGATAAAACCGTCGCCTATTTCGAGAACATATTTGCCGAGCTATTATCAAGAACTTCTGGTATGCTGGCTGATTCAGTTAATATCTACAGGTTAATGGCCGCCATGCGCGTAAAAGCATCCAACAGCAAAGCAAAGCCAGCCCCAGCCGTTGAAACCAGCGACTCGATCAACGAGCAAATTGCTGCTTTCCTGAAATCCGGCGGCGAAATCCAACAGATTGCCAAAGGCGTCAGCGGCCAGACTTTCGGCCCGTCGAAACAGATCACCCTCGGCAAAAAATAAGTTATCCCTCGAAACTGCTCTGCCCTCGCAGCACGTTGGCCGCTATGCGCTTTGATCCTCAAGGCGCTAGGGCTGAGGCGATATAGCCTGACTCCGATTGCATCTTGCCATTGAACTGCCAGGCCACAAGGCGCTCTATGGGGAAAACGCCATCGCAAGGATTCGCTCATGTCGCGCCGATCCCACTTCCTGTTTTGCTGCCTGATCCTGGGCTTGGCGCTGTTTGGCTGCAACCGGGTCGGCGTCGCCTATCGCCACCTGGATGTCATCATCCCCTGGACCCTCAGCGACTATGTGGACATGCGCCGCGAGCAGAAGGACTGGTTCAAAGAACGTCTGAAGGAGCACCTACAATGGCATTGCACCACGCAATTGCCTGCTTATCTGGAGTGGCTCGACCGCTTGCGGCAGATGGTCGAAAACACTCAGGTCAGCGATGCCCAGTTGTTGGCGCGGACCGTTGAGGCCAAGGCGGCTATAGCCCAAGTCGCCCGGCAAATCACGCCGTCAGCCATCGAGTTGCTCAAGGGTCTGGATGCTCGACAAGTGGCCGAGATGAACGAGGCATTCGCCAAGGAACAACGCGAACGCTATACCGAGTATGTCGCACCGCCCCTGGATGAGCAGATTCGCCAACGCGCGAAGCGGATGAGCAAACGCCTGGAGGTCTGGCTCGGACCGCTCAGCCCGGACCAGCAGCAACGGGTCATTGATTGGTCAACCGAACTCGGTGAGCAGAACCGCTTTTGGATTGCCAACCGCGCGCACTGGCAGGCGCAACTGAGCGCGGCAGTCGCCGAACGCCAGAACGCCGACTTTCCCCAGCGCATCGAGCAATTACTGCAACATCGGGACAGCCTGTGGACCGTTGAGTACCGCCAGGCCTACGAGCGTACCGAGCAGTCCACCCGCCGCCTACTGGTGGACTTGATGGCCGACAGCACGCCTGCCCAGCGCAGCCAGCTACTGAAAAGAATCGCCGATCTGCGCCGCGACTTCAGCCAACTGAGCTGCCTGAAGGCAGTTTGAGGCCCTGGGCAATCAGGCAATCCGGGCCTCGGACACCAGGGCATCGAACACCAGTGGGTCCAGCGCATCGCGCTGTTCATCCAGCATCTGGCGCGGGTGGTCGTTGCCGGGGATACTGCTGTCGATCATGCTCAACAAGCTGGAACCGCGGGGCGTCAGGACAAAGTTCTCGCCATCGCCGCCCTCTTCTTCTGGCCGCGACTCGATAAAGCCGTTGTTGAGCAATAACCGCTCATAATCGGTCGCCAGGGTTTTCAGTGCATCGAGGTTACCCGTCGGCTCGCCTTCGGCAGCCTGCGCGCAGGCATGTTGTTCGGCATAGGCCCGCGGAGCGAAGCTGTGGCCGGCACTGTTCTGTACTTCGTGGAGCAGACGTTCGATCAGCTCCCAGTTATAAGTCGTCATCCTGATGCGACCTCCTACCGTTGATAGAAGAAATCCCCCCCTCTACAGTAGTGACAGACAGCAGCGATCGACGTTCAGCCCGATTTCAGGTCAGCGTGACCATTGGGCGGACCAACATCGATTGCCGGACCCGACACAGGGGCAGCCTGCGCTGCACCTCACCGGGCAAGACAACCAGTCCACCCGTCGAGCGGGTTATTCGTCCGCTGGCGCTTGCGGCTTGCGGCGCTTGAGCGGCGCCATGCCGTCCTTGCTGACCAGCGACAGGGCGTCGGTCTTCGGCCGGTTGGCGATCTTGCGCTTGGTCGGTGCCTTGGCCGCCGACTTCTTCTTGTCGCCCTTGGCGTCGGTCTTTTTCTTCTTCACGCCCACGGCCTTGCCCGAAGCCTTGACCTTCTTCGGCCCGCCGTAACTGCCTTTGACTTCCTTGATGGTGCGGCGCTCGAAGCTCTGCTTGAGGTAGCGCTCGATGCTCGACATCAGATTCCAGTCGCCGTGGCAGATCAGCGAGATCGCCAGGCCGTCGTTGCCGGCACGCCCGGTCCGACCAATACGATGCACGTACTCGTCGCCACTGCGCGGCATATCGAAGTTGATCACCAGATCCAGCCCTTCCACATCCAGGCCACGGGCAGCGACATCGGTGGCCACGAGGATCTTCACCCCACCCTGCTTCAGGCGGTCGATGGCCAGCTTGCGGTCCTTCTGGTCCTTTTCGCCGTGCAGCACGAAGGCCTTGTATTCCTGGGCCACCAAACGGCCATAGATACGGTCGGCCATGGCCCGGGTGTTAGTGAAGACAATGGCCTTCTGGTAAGTTTCATTGGCCAGCAACCAATTGACGATCTGCTCTTTGTGCTGGTTGTGGTCAGCGGTGATGATCTGCTGGCGAGTGGTGTCGTTCAGTTGGCTGACCGCATTGAGCTGCAAGTGCTCGGGATTGTTCAGAACCTTGGCGATCATCTCGCGCAGGCCGGAACCGCCGGTGGTGGCGGAGAACAGCATGGTCTGCTGGCGGTTCGGACACTCGTCCACCAGGCGCTGCACGTCTTCGGCAAATCCCATGTCGAGCATGCGGTCGGCTTCGTCGAGCACCAGCACCTCGACTTCCTTGAGGTCGAGATTGCCGGCATTCAGTTGCTCGATCATCCGCCCTGGGGTGCCGATCAGAATATCCGGGACCTTGCGCAGCAACGCCGCCTGGACCTTGAAATCCTCGCCGCCGGTGATCAGGCCGGACTTGATGAAAGTGAACTGGGAGAAGCGCTCGACTTCCTTGAGGGTCTGCTGGGCCAGCTCGCGGGTCGGCAGCAGGATCAGGGTCTTGATGCTCACCCGCACCTTGGCCGGGCCAATGAGGCGGTTGAGGATCGGCAGCACGAACGCAGCGGTCTTGCCGCTGCCGGTTTGCGCCGTCACCCGCAAATCACGCCCTTCGAGCGCGAGCGGAATGGCCGCGGCCTGCACGGGCGTTGGCTCGACAAATTTAAGCTCGGCCACGGCTTTGAGCAGGCGTTCGTGCAGGGCGAATTGGGAAAACACGGGTGCTACCTCGAAGAAATGCAAATATTCAGCCGCATAGGGTAACGGTTTCGAGCGCCGAGGCCGAGTTTCTTTGCACTTATCGCCGCAAACAGTGACGTTTTTGTGAGCGGATTTGTCCAGGACCGTCTCATCTGCTGACTTAAATGTTCTAATCGAACCGTTACTTTCTGCAGAAGATCGCTCTTTTCCCATGGATATGAAACAGCTCTGGCTCAACGCCCAAGACCTCTGGGGCAGCCTTGATCGACATCCCCTGCTACACACTGGCCTGGGCCTGGTATTGCTGCTGTTGGTAGCGCTGCTGCTCGGACGAGTGGCACGCTACCTGATCCTGCACGCGACCAAGCTGCTCGGTCGGCAGCCGGCGATGCACTGGCTCAACGATCTGCGCCAGAACAAGGTATTCCATCGCCTGGCGCAGATGACGCCGTCATTGGTGATCCAGTTCGGCCTGCACCTGGTGCCGGAACTGAGCAAGACCGCCCTGCTGTTCCTTGGCAACGCGGCGCTGGCCGTCACCGTTCTGTTCCTGGTGCTGGTCCTGAGCGCTCTGCTCAACGCCCTGCTGGACATCTACGCGCGCACCGAATATGCCCGCACTCGCTCGATCAAGGGCTACGTGCAACTGGCGAAGATGGTGCTGTTCGTGTTTGGCGCGATCGTTATCGTCGCCACGTTGATCGATCGCTCGCCACTGTTGTTGCTGTCCGGGCTGGGTGCTATGTCGGCGGTGATCCTGTTGGTCTACAAGGACACCTTGCTGTCGTTCGTCGCTAGCGTGCAACTGACCAGCAACGACATGCTGCGGGTCGGCGACTGGATCGAGATGCCTCAGGTCGGCGCCGACGGCGATGTGGTGGACATCACCCTGCACACGGTCAAGGTACAGAACTTCGACAAGACCATCGTCTCGATTCCCACCTGGAGACTGATGTCCGAGTCGTTCCGCAATTGGCGGGGCATGCAGCAATCCGGTGGCCGGCGGATCAAGCGCAACCTGTTTATTGACGCCAGCGGTGTGCGCTTCCTGCATGAAGACGAAGAACAGCGCCTGAGCCAGGTGCACCTGCTCACCGGTTACATCGACCGCAAACAGGCCGAGCTGAAAAGCTGGAACGAGGCCCAGGGCGCTGTCGCGGCGATGTCGGCCAATCGCCGGCGCATGACCAACCTCGGCACCTTCCGCGCCTATGCGCAGGCTTACCTCAAGAGCCACCCGCAGATCCAGCCGGACATGACCTGCATGGTCCGCCAGATGCAGACCACGGCACAGGGCGTGCCGCTGGAAATCTACTGCTTTACCCGCACGACGGCATGGGCCGATTACGAACGGATACAGGGGGATATTTTTGATTACCTGCTGGCGATACTGCCGGAGTTTGGGTTGAGTGTTTATCAACAGCCAAGTGGGGCTGATTGGCGGGCGGGGTTGTCGGCGCGGTGAGTCCTTTATGCTCGATACTGAAGGACATTGCCGCTGTCAGGCGCGACGAACACCGAGACGACTGGCCCACACCGCCACCAGAATCACCCCGCCCCCCAGGAACAAACGCCCCAGGTCTTCATGCTGATTCCAGATCAGCAGGTTGATCAGCAGTCCCACCGGCACGTGCAGGTTGTTCATCACCGCCAGGGTGCCGCCGTCGACCAGGCAAGCGCCTTTGTTCCACCAGTACAGACCCAGCGCCGTGCTGACCAGCCCGAGGAATACCAGCACGCCCCACTGCAACGGTGCTTGCGGCAGGTAGTTGTTCTTGCCGAACAGCAGGAAGGCTGGCAGCGCCACCGCCAGTGCGCCCAGGTAGAAATAGCCAAAACGGCGGTAGTGCGGCAGATCGCTGGGATGACGTGCCACCAGGTGTTTGTACAGCACCTGGCCGGCGGCATAGGTGAAGTTGGCCAGTTGCAGCAGCAAGAAACCCAGGAAGAAGTCCGGGTTGATCCGGTCGTAGCGGATCACCGCCGCGCCAACCACCGCCACCAGTGCCGCGACCAGGGCCCAAGGGTTGAAGCGCCGGTTCAGGGCATCTTCAATCAGGGTGACGTGCAAGGGGGTAAGGATGGTGAACAACAACACTTCCGGCACCGTCAGCACACGGAAACTCAGGTACAGGCAGACGTAGGTCACACCGAACTGCAAGGCGCCGATCAGCAGCATGCCACGCATGAAAGCCGGCTCCACCAGACGCCAGCGGGTCAGGGGAATGAAGATCAGCCCAGCCAGCAATACCCGCACCAGCACGGCGAAGTAGCTGTCGACGTGACCGGCCAGGTATTCGCCGATCAGACTGAAGGAAAACGCTTGGATCAGCGTAACGAAAAGCAGATAACCCATGAATGCCTCACCCATGTTGCGATACGCCAGCGACCTTAACGGCTTTGCGCCGCACAAGGAATCCGGGGCGAAAAAAAACCCGATCGGGCGGGGGGCCGGATCGGGCTAGGTGCACCTAGGGAGCAACCAGTGCAAAGGGAGGATCAATGCGCGAACAACTTGAAGGGTCTATCTCGCTGGAGACACTAGAACACCCGAGGATTAGCTGAAGATTAAGGTTTCAAGCGATTTGGGCGATTCGGGCTTTCGCCTGGCCCAGACCTTTTTTCTGGAAATTGTCACCCATGTTCAGGCCTTCGGCATGAATGAAGTTGATGTCGTGGATACCGATGAACGCCAGCACCTGGCGCAGATACGGTTCCTGGTGATCGTGGGTGCCACCGGCATACAACCCACCGCGGGCGGTCAGGACATACGCTTGCTTACCGGTCAACAGTCCCTGCGTGCCAGTTTCGGTGTACTTGAAGGTCACACCGGCTCGCAACACGTGGTCCAGCCAGGCTTTGAGGGTGCTCGGAATCGCGAAATTGTACATAGGCGCAGCGAGTACCAGCACGTCCGCCGCCAGCAATTCGTCGGTCAGCAGTTTAGAACGCTCGAGGGAGGCCTGCTCGACCTCGTTGCGCTGTTCGAGCGGTTTCATCCAGCCCCCCAGCAGGTTGCTATCCAGATGGGGTACCGGGCTTTCCGCCAGGTCACGCACGCTGATCGGGTCGCTCGGGTGTGCAGCTTGCCACTGGCCGATGAACTGCCGGGTCAGTTGGCGGGAAACCGAGCCCTGCTGGCGAGCGCTGCTTTCGATGATCAGTACGCGGGGCATGGGAAGTGCTCCATCGATGAGTGCGGTAAGTCAATGGAGTGAAGACTAAACAGTAAGATATCGATAAAAAAGCGGAAAAATTTGCTACAACCTATCTATAAATTTGTTTATAGACGGAGCATGCTTGTCAGCGATGCACAGCCGGTGTCATTTCACAGAGCAGGACAGGTCCATTCGCAACCGAATGATCTTGCGATTGAACTTGGCGGTGACGTTGGTGTTCTTCCCGGCCAGCACTTCCACTCGGCGGCTGCGCGGCGCTTCGGGGCCGTTGTGGAACACCACCTTGCACAGGGCGTCGGTCTTACCGTAGTTGTTCAGATTGATCGAACCGATGTCTTCATCGGTGTCGTGGGGGGTGTAGTCGATACTCAGACCATTGAGTTGCTTGCGCACATCGATGGGATAGGCAAACGCGCTCAGCGGCAATAGCGCCAGCAACACACAACAGATCTTTCTCATTCGACGGTCCCCAATGTGGACCGCCAGCTTAGGACAAGAGGAGCTCAACTTGAAAGCGCCCCGCGTGACGATCGATCAATGGCGAACGCTGCAGGCCGTGGTCGATCATGGTGGCTTCGCCCAGGCGGCAGAAGCCCTGCATCGTTCACAGTCGTCAGTCAGTTATACCGTGGCCCGCATGCAGGACCAGCTCGGCGTGCCGCTGCTGCGCATCGATGGGCGCAAGGCCGTGCTGACCGAAGCCGGCGGCGTGTTACTGCGCCGCTCGCGACAATTGGTGAAACAGGCCAGCCAGCTCGAAGACCTGGCCCATCACATGGAGCAGGGTTGGGAGGCCGAGGTGCGCCTGGTGGTCGATGCCGCCTACCCCAATGCCCGGTTGGTCCGAGCCCTGACCGCCTTCATGCCGCAGAGCCGCGGCTGCCGCGTGCGCCTGCGCGAGGAAGTGTTGTCCGGCGTCGAGGAGGTGCTGCTCGAAGGTGTCGCCGACTTGGCCATCAGCGGCTTCAATATCCCCGGCTACCTGGGCACCGAAATGAGCGCCGTCGAATTCGTCGCCGTCGCCCATCCGGAACACACCCTGCATCGCCTGCAACGGGAGCTGACCTTTCAGGATCTGGAAAGCCAGCTGCAAGTGGTGATTCGCGACTCCGGTCGTCAGCAACCACGGGATGTCGGCTGGCTCGGTGCCGAGCAACGCTGGACGGTCGGCAGCCTGGCCACCGCTGCCACCTTTGTCGGTAACGGACTGGGCTTTGCCTGGCTGCCACGTCATATGATCGAGCGGGAAATCCGTGAGGGCCTGCTCAAGCAACTCCCCTTGGACCAGGGCGGCAGCCGCCACCCGACGTTCTATCTGTACTCAAACAAAGACAAACCCCTGGGACCGGCGACGCAGATTCTCGTTGAACTGTTGCGTACCTTCGACACCGCACCACTGGACGCCCCCTTCGCCGCTCCCCAGCAAGCCTGACAAGGACGTTGACCATGGCCTATTTCGAACACAACGGTTGCACGCTGCACTATGACGACCATGGCCAGGGCACGCCAGTGCTGTTGGTACACGGCCTGGGCTCCAGTGGCCTGGACTGGGAAATGCAGGTACCGGTGCTGGCTGAACACTATCGGGTGATCGTCATGGATATTCGCGGCCATGGCCGCTCCGACAAGCCTCGCGAACGCTACAGCATCGAGGGTTTCAGTGCCGATATTGTGGCGCTGATCGAACACCTGGAGCTGGGCCGCGTGCATCTGGCGGGCCTGTCCATGGGCGCAATGATCGGCTTTCAGATCGCGGTGGACCAACCACAATTGCTCAAAAGCCTGTGCGTGATCAACAGCACCTGCGAGGTCAAGGTGCGCACGCTGGGCGATTACTGGCAGTGGGCCAAGCGCTGGAGCCTGGCGCGCCTGCTGAGCTTGAACAGCATCGGCAAGGCCCTCGGCTCGATGCTGTTTCCCAAGCCGGAACAGGAACCATTGCGTCGCGCGATGACCGAGCGCTGGGCAAAGAACGACAAACATGCTTATCTCGCCAGCTTCGACGCCATCGTCGGCTGGGGGGTTCAGGAACGACTGTCACGTATTGCCTGTCCAACCCTGATTGTCAGCGCCGATCGCGACTACACCCCGGTCGCACTGAAGGAAAGCTATGTCAAACTGATTCCCGATGCGCGACTGGTCGTCATCGCCGACTCCCGTCACGCGACACCACTGGACCAACCCAAGGTCTTCAACCGTACCCTGCTTGAGTTTCTAACTGCAGTCGAAACCACCACCCAGGATCACTGAACCATGCTGAAAAAAATTGCCCTCTTCACCGGCTCCGTACTGTTCGCCGCCAACCTGATGGCCGCCGACGCCACCAAGGCCCAGCATGTATTGCTGGAGACCACCAACGGCCAGATCGAAATCGAGCTGGACCCAGTCAAGGCGCCGATCAGTACCAAGAATTTCCTTGCCTATGTGGACAGCGGCTTCTACACCAACACCATCTTCCATCGGGTTATTCCAGGCTTCATGGCTCAGGGCGGCGGTTTTACCCAACAAATGCAACAAAAAGACACCAAAGCGCCAATCAAGAACGAAGCCAGCAACGGCCTGCACAACGTGCGCGGCACCCTGTCGATGGCGCGGACCTCGGACCCCGACTCGGCCACCAGCCAATTCTTCATCAACGTCGCGGACAATGCCTTTCTCGATCCAGGCCGCGACGCCGGTTATGCCGTATTCGCCAAGGTCGTGAAAGGCATGGATGTGGTCGATATCATCGTCAACTCACAAACCACCACCAAACAAGGTATGCAGAACGTGCCGGTCGACCCCGTGATCATCAAGTCGGTCAAGCGCATCGACTAAAAGCAGGCGCCAACCGTAGGCCGGGTGCCGGCGGCTGGCGCTGCTTCACTTTCAAGGAGAGCCCGCCCGACGGGCGTCAGAACCCATGCTATATCGTCGTTTCGAACAACTGATCGATATCTTCCGCGACGCCCCCACCGCCGCTCCCCCCAATGCCGTCCTGCCCTTTTATCTGTATTACCTGCGCCAAGTCTGGCCCAGTTTTGCCGCCTTGCTGGTCGTCGGCCTGTTCGCCTCCCTGATCGAAGTGGCGTTGTTCAGCTACCTGAGCCGAATTATCGACCTGACCCAGGGCACACCCAATAGCGAATTCTTCACCCTCCATGGCACTGAGTTGCTGTGGATGACGGCGGTTACGCTGGTGCTGCGACCGATCTTCTTCGGCTTGCACGACCTGCTGGTGCATCAGACTATCAGCCCCGGCATGACCAGCCTGATCCGCTGGCAAAACCACAGTTATGTGCTCAAGCAGAGCCTGAATTTTTTCCAGAACGATTTCGCCGGACGCATCGCCCAACGCATCATGCAGACCGGCAACTCGCTACGCGACTCCGCTGTCCAGGCCGTTGATGCGCTCTGGCACGTGCTGATCTATGTGATCAGTTCGCTAGTGCTGTTCGTCGAGGCAGACTGGCGCCTGATGATCCCGCTGCTGGTCTGGATCGCTTGCTACATCGGCGCCCTGTATTACTTCGTACCACGGGTGAAGGAACGTTCGGTGATCTCCTCCGACGCCCGCTCCAAGCTGATGGGCAGGATTGTCGACGGCTACACCAACATCACCACTCTCAAGCTGTTCGCTCACACCCATTTCGAGCAGCAGTACGCCCGCGATGCGCTGTTGGAGCAGACTGAGAAAACTCAACTGGCCTCTCGCGTAGTGACCAGCATGGACGTCGCCATCACCAGCATGAACGGTCTGCTGATTGTCGGCACCACCGGCCTGGCGCTATGGCTCTGGAGCCAGTCGCTGATCTCGGTCGGCGCCATCGCCCTGGCCACTGGCCTGGTGATCCGCATCGTCAACATGTCGGGTTGGATCATGTGGGTAGTCAACGGCATCTTCGAAAATATCGGCATGGTCCAGGACGGCTTGCAGACCATCGCCCAGCCGCTGAGTGTGACCGATCGCAAGCAAGCGCCACACCTGGCGGTCAGCCGTGGCGAAGTATGCTTTGAGCAGGTGGACTTTCACTACGGCAAGCGCAGCGGGGTGATCGACGGCCTCAACCTGACGATTCGTCCGGGCGAGAAAATCGGCCTGATAGGCCCCTCGGGCGCCGGCAAGTCGACCCTGGTCAACCTGCTGCTGCGGCTCTATGACCTGCAGGGCGGAAGAATTCTGGTGGATGGTCAAAACATTGCCGAGGTCGCTCAGGAAAGCCTGCGCGCGCGCATCGGCATGATTACCCAGGACACGTCGCTGCTGCATCGCTCGATTCGCGACAACCTGCTATACGGCAAGCCCGATGCCAGCGATGCCGAACTCTGGGAAGCGGCACGCAAGGCCAAGGCCGACCAGTTTATTCCCCGGCTGTCGGACGCCGAGGGCCGTACCGGCTTCGACGCCCATGTCGGCGAGCGCGGGGTGAAGCTCTCCGGTGGCCAGCGCCAGCGCATCGCCATTGCCCGCGTGCTGCTCAAGAACGCACCGATCTTGATCATGGACGAAGCCACCTCGGCGCTGGACTCGGAAGTCGAGGCGGCGATCCAGGAGAGCCTGGAAACTCTGATGGAGGGCAAGACGGTGATCGCCATCGCCCACCGCCTCTCGACCATCGCCCGCATGGATCGCCTGGTGGTGCTGGAAAACGGCCGCATCGCCGAAACCGGCAGCCACGCCGAATTGCTGGCCCATGGCGGCCTGTATGCGCGATTGTGGCAACACCAGACCGGCGGCTTTGTCGGTATCGACTGACCTCGCCCTCGTTGATCGTGCCACGCCCCCCACAAAAAAGTGCGCCGTGGCGGCCTGGCGGGACTGGAATTGTCGGTAAAGCCTGCTGTACTGATTTCTGACTCAGGCAGGGAGCCTGTCGTCAGGTTGCATGGAAGCATCACCGCGTTATCGGAGCGATAGGCTGACCTATCAAGGCAGGATGCATGTCTCTGTTCAAACGTTCAGTAACAGAAGGATTAGGTACGTTCTGGCTGGTCTTGGGAGGTTGCGGCAGCGCGGTATTGGCGGCGGCTTTCCCCAATGTGGGCATCGGTCTGCTCGGTGTGTCCCTGGCGTTCGGGCTGACGGTGCTGACCATGGCCTTTGCCATCGGACATATCAGTGGCTGCCACCTGAATCCGGCGGTTTCCGTCGGGCTGGTGGTCGGCGGGCGCTTTCCTCTGCGGGAGCTGCCGGCCTACGTGGTCGCCCAGGTAATCGGCGGCATCGTCGCGGCGGCACTGCTCTACTTTATCGCCAGCGGCAAGCCCGGCTTCGAACTGGCGAGTGGCTTGGCCTCCAACGGTTACGGCGAACATTCTCCAGGCGGTTATTCGCTAGCGGCGGGGTTTGTCTGCGAACTGGTGATGACGGCGATGTTTCTGCTGATCATTCTCGGGGCCACCGATAAACGCGCGCCCAGCGGATTAGCGCCCATCGCCATCGGCCTGGCCCTGACGCTGATCCACCTGATCTCGATCCCGGTGACTAATACCTCGGTCAACCCGGCCCGCAGCACCGGACCGGCCCTGATCGTCGGCGGTTGGGCACTCCAGCAATTGTGGCTGTTCTGGCTCGCACCGCTGCTCGGCGCGCTACTCGGTGGCCTGGTCTATCGCTGGCTGGGCAAAGAGCAAGACTGATAGAGGATCAGGCTTGCCGGTAAGGCAGCGCCGCCCTCGCTTCTTCGGCATAGGCCAGGATGCCGACGCGCTCGCGGACCAGGAAATCACTCACCGCCGCCTTCAGACCAAGGTGGCGCAGGTAATGCCAGGAATGAGTGATCACCGGTTCGAAACCGCGAATCAGCTTGTGCTCGCCCTGGGCCCCGGCATCGAAGCGTTGCAAGCCATGGGCGATGGCGTAATCCATGCCCTGATAGAAACAGGTCTCGAAATGCAGACGATCGAACTCGGCCAGACAGCCCCAATAACGCCCATAGAAGCTGTCACCACCGATCAGACTGAAGGCCATCGCCACCGGTCGAGTCCCCTGGCGCGCCAACACCACCCGGATCGCCTCGGGCATGCGCTCGGCCAGCAGGCTGAAGAACGCCCGCGTCAAGTATGGCGTCTGGCGGCGCACCGCATAGGTGTTGGCGTAGCAGGCATAGACGAAATCCCACTGTGCTTCGCTCAGCTCACGCCCTTCTAGCCACTCGAACTCAAAGCCCTGGGCCGCGACCTGCTCGCGTTCCTTGCGCATCTGCTTGCGCTTGCGCGAGCTCAGGGCGTCGAGGAAGTCCTGGAAGTCGCGGTACTCGCGATTCGGCCAATGGTATTGGCAACCGAAGCGCTGCAACCAGCCCGGTTGCTCCGCCAGGGCGGTATCGGCCAGGGTGTCGGTGAAATTGATATGGGCGCTGGACAGTTCCTCGATCTGCAGATACCCCGGCAGCGCCGCCAGCAGCTCGAAACCGTCTTCGGCACGGGCCGCCAGCAATCGCGCGCCACTGACCGGGCTGAAAGGCACCGCCGTCAGCAGTTTGGGATAGTAGGCAATACCGGCGCGTTCGCAGGCCTCGGCCCAGCCATGGTCGAACACGTACTCGCCGTAGGAATGCCATTTGCGGTAACTGGGCAGCGCCGCGATCAGCCGGCCCTGTTCGATATGCAGTAGATGCTCCGGCTGCCAGCCGCAATGTTCACCCAGGCTGGCGCTGTCCTCCAGGGCGCTGAGGAAAGCATGCCGCAGAAACGGTTGTCCCGTGGGGACCAGCGCATCCCAATCCGCGGGAGCGATCTCGCAAAGGCTGTGCAGACGTTGTAGCGGCATCGATATCCCCAGGCAGGTGCGTAACGCGGTGGGAGTATCGCGCAAGTACCCGGCCATGAGAACCCGAAGTCTTTGCAGCGCCGATGTTAAAGAGTCCTGGACCGGGCTGACTGGGATCCTGTCGAGCTCGCCGCCAGGGAGGTCTCGGCGGATGCGCGATAGTCGAGGCAAAAAAAGACCCTGCCAAAGACAGGGTCCAAAGAACTGCGCAAGCTTTAACGGATGAAGAAAAAGCTTTGAATCACCACATCGCCAGGCCTCGGGCCTGGCGACTATTACGCTAAAACCGCCTGATTACAGGAAGTTATAGGTGTAGTTGAAGATCAGGCGAGTCTGATCCTGGGCGGCGATGTTGGTCTCACCACGATAGGTACCAGTACGCAGGGTGGTACCGAAGCCCTTGAGCGCGCCGCTCTGGATAACATAGTCCACGCGCATGTCACGCTCCCACTCGTTCTGATCCTTGCCGATACCGGTAGGGGTCTTGATGTCGGTACCGCGCAGATAAGCGATCGATGCCTTCAAGCCGGGGACACCGAGCTTGGCGAAATCGTAGGAGTACTGACCGAAGTTAGTCTTCTCGCCGGCCCGAACGAAGCCGTTAACCATGCTGTCGGTGAACAGGTAGAAACTGGTGCCGCCGTTACCCTCGTTGCGCCCGTTACCGTCAACCACGTTGCCTTGGTTCAGGTAGACGAAACCGCCGTCGTCGCCAACGTCCTGATGGCCGAGCAGGAAGGCATGACCACCCAGGGTGTAGGTGAACATGGCGCTCCAGGTGCGGTTGTCGACTTCGCCAGCGTGCTTGGCATAGCCACCGTTGTTGTTGAATCGATAGCCGGCATCGCCGTTATGGCCATCGGAACTGCTGTCGAAGTAACGCAGGTCGGTCTTGAACGACTGATCCTCACCGATCGGCAATACGTGTACCAGGCCGAAGAAGTCCTGCTTGTAGTAGTCCTTCAGGTTGGCGTGGTAGTACTGCAGGAGCAAATCTTTGGTGACTTTCCAGTCGGCACCGGCAAACCGGAACTGGTTGCTGTCCTCGGTACCACCGGCAACGCTCAGGCCGGAGCTATTGCTCGAGGCGCGACCGGCGGAATGTTCGAGCTGGCCCGCGGTCAGCGTGAGGTTGTCGATCTCCTTGGAAGTCACGATGCCACCGTCGAAGGTCTGTGGCAGCAGGCGGCTGTCGTTGGCGACCAGGATCGGCAGGTTCGGCGCCAGAGCGCTACCGACATGAGCTTCAGTCTTGGACACGAGGAACTTGGCGTTCGCCCCCAGACGGCTCCAGGTGGACGGCGCGGAACCGTCGCTGTCGCTCGGGAAGAACGAGTTGTTGTCCGGGTGATGGCCACGGCCACCGTCCAGGTGAATACCCATCAAGCCCTGAACGTCGACACCGAAACCCACTGTCCCCTGGGTGAAACCGGACTTGAGGTCGAGCTTCAGGCCCTCAGCGGTTTCATCTTGATCATTCGCGGTGCCTTCACGGGTGTCTGCACGGTAGTAGAACGTGCGCGAACTGAGCGACCCCTTGGTATCTTCGATAAAACCAGCGGCGCCTGCATGCTGCGCCAACACCCCTACGGCCACGGCCATGGCCAAGGTAGACTTCTTCATTGATTCGCTCCTCTAGGTTCAAAAACTTCTATTATTCTTGGGTTGCATCCATTGCCCTGAAACACCTGTGCGGTCGTCGCCCATGCCCAATCTGCCTTGTTGTTGGCATGGAATCTTGGCTTTGGGTTATTTCAAGGCGGTTGCCATAAAGTGAAAGATTTATGACAACGGAACTTTTTGACACACATAAAAAAGCAAAGCCCCTGTCCCGGGGCTTTGCGTAAAAAGATAGTGGCTTCTTGAGATTATTGCAAATCAGATTTTTTCAGCGTTTTGCTGTTCAGCCGCTAATCGACGGGCCAATGCATCGAGGTTTTCGACCGGCGGTTCAGGCATTTCCTTCAAGGCGCCCTGCATCAATCGCATCTGGCGAATGAAACGCCGGCAGTTGGGGCAGACCATCAAGTGGTGACGCACCATCAGCCGCTCACGAAAGCTCAATTGATCATCGAGGTAGTCGCTGGAGCGCGCCACTTGTTCCTTGCAGGTCAGCATTCGCCGGTTTCCTCAAAATGTTCCACGGTCGCGAAGACCTTCAATCGTGCCCTGTGAAGCAGCACCCGGACATTAGAGAGCGAGATATCGAGAAGATTACAGATTTCCTTCAACTCCAGGCCCTGGCGTTCACGCAGCAGCAGCACACTGCTCTGTAACTCGGGCAGACTCGACAGCGTCTGTTCCAGGCATTCACGCAGCTGATCCTCGCTGAGCAAGGCCTCGGGCGTGTCCTCGTGCCAGGAGAAGGGTGCCAGCGCCCAATGCCCGTCAGCGGAAAAACGCTCGTCGCCGACAGTGCCGTGAGGAGAAGCTAAATCTTCGAGCAGGACTTCCCGGCGATTCTGCTTGTAGCGATTCTTCGCCGCGTTCGCGGTGATGGTCAGCAACCAGGTCTTGAGACTCGAACGGCCCAGGAACCCCGAAAGGTTACGCGTCACCGCCAACCAGGCATCCTGCACGGCTTCATCGGCCTGGCGGCTGCCGACAATGGCATAGGCCACCGCGAGCATCGCACTCTGGTAGGTACTGACCAACTCCTTGTACGCCTGTTGTTCACCAGCCAACAAGCGTTCGAGCAATTGAGTATCGTCCATCGCTGCCATTTACAACCTCGCGCTCAGATTTCCGAGACATTATGGAGCGTCAGTGTTTGCCGCCGCTCCATGCCCATGTTCAACACGAGAATGCGTCCTCTGCCCGAAACCCAGCGGAATATGGACATGGCCCTGGCGACCCTGCGCGCACACGATGCCTGACGCGAAGGTGTCAATCAACGTTTGCGTAGAATCACGCTGCCGATCGAATAACCCGCGCCGAACGAGCTGAGCACCGCCAGCGACCCCGCCGCGAGATCGTCCTGGTTCTTGTGCAAGGCAATCACCGAACCCGCCGAGCTGGTATTGGCGTAAGTATCGAGAATCACCGGCGCCTCCATTTCCGAGGCTTCGCGACCCAGCAGCTTCTTGACGATCAGGTGGTTCATGCTGAGGTTGGCCTGGTGCAGCCAGAAACGCTTGACCTGACTGATATCCAACTGGTTCTCGTGCAGGTGAGTACCGATCAGTTCGGCCACCATCGGACAGACATCGCGGAACACCTTGCGGCCTTCCTGGACAAACAGCTTGTCCGGTGCGCCGACGCCCTCTTCCGCCGCGCGGTTGAGGAAACCGAAGTTGTTGCGGATATTGTTGGAGAACTGGGTCAACAGCTTGGTGCCGACAATGTCGAACTGATAAGAAGAAGTCGCCAGGTCCGCACGCTCGACAATCACCGCCGTCGCCGCATCGCCGAAGATGAAGTGACTGTCACGGTCGCGAAAATTCAGGTGGCCGGTGCAGACTTCCGGGTTGACCATCAGGATCGCTCTGGCCTGGCCCAACTGCACGCTGTTGCTGGCGGCCTGGATGCCGAAGGTCGCCGAAGAACAGGCCACGTTCATGTCGAAACCGAAACCCCGAATGCCCAGCGCTTCCTGGACTTCGATCGCCACTGCCGGGTAGGCCCGTTGCAGGTTGGAGCAGGCGACGATCACTCCATCGATATCGGCGGCGGTCTTGCCGGCACGCTGCAAGGCCTGCTCGGCGGCGCCGGTGGCCATCTGGCAAAGGATCGACCATTCGTCATTACCACGCTCGGGCAGGCGCGGCTTCATGCGACGGGGGTCGAGAATGCCATCCTTGTCCATGACAAAGCGGCTCTTAATGCCGGAAGCCTTTTCGATGAATGCCGCGCTGGATTCGCTCAAGGCCTGAACCTCGCCCCGCTCGATGGCTGCAGCATTTTTGTCATTGAACAGCTGTACATAGGTATTGAAAGACTGCACCAGCTCTTCGTTGGAAATGCTGTTTGGCGGAGTGTATAGGCCGGTGCCGCTGATGACCACGTTATGCACGGTCGTTCCTCTATATTCTGTTCAGGCAGAAAGCACTGGCACCATCGTACCAATACATAAAAGGGCCAACCCCTGACAGCAGGGAGGACCCTGGCGCGTTTTTTCCGGTTCAGTCGCTGAACCTGGCATTTATAACCGCCAATTGTGCCATAAACGCCGGGATTTCGCCGCAACGCCAATATTAACGACTGCTGGCCGCTACGGTGAGTTCGTTAGCTCAAGTTCGGGTACCAAAAGTCCATGACCAAGGCGCTGTGACGAGTCATAGCCGGCTATGGCAAGGAACGACAACGCCGGTCAGAGACCGCTGGCGCCGAAGTTACCTCACAGCACTCACCACACAGGCCACTAGCCATCAACCTGGCTCCATTGCTTGCCCAGGCGCTTGTCCGAGATCGGCACCTTGGTCCCCAATTGCTGGGCGAACAAGGACACCCGGTACTCTTCCAGCCACCAGCGGTACAGCGCCAGTTGCGGATCACGCTTGCCCTCCTGAGCATGCTTGGCCACACGGGTCTGGTACTGGCTCCACAATCCCCCCAGTTCGCTGCTCCAGACCCGGTCCTTCTGCACCTGGCTGGGCAACTTCTCCAGGCGCAATTCAATGGCTTTGAGATAACGCGGCAGTTCCTTGAGCCAGGCACCTGGGGTTTCCCGGACAAACCCCGGGTAGACCAGTTGGCTCAGTTGCTGTTTGATGTCGTTGAGCGCCACGGCCTGGGCCAGATCGATCTTGCCCTTGAAACGCTTCTGCAAGCCGTGCCAGAGCTTGAGAATCTCCAGGGTCAGGCGTGCCAGGCGCTCGGCATGCTCGGTCCAGCCGCCACGCTTGCGTTCGGCCAGGGAAGCCAGGCCGGCGCCATCACGGGGCAGCGGGTCTTCACCGTCAAGGACACAGCCGTCGAGGCTGGCCAGCAGGATGTCCTCCACCAACGCCTCGATGCGTCCCAGTTCGCGATACAGCAGGCCCAGCTCGGTCAGGCCCGGCAGCTTGCCACGCAGGAACTTCGCCGATTCGGCCAGTTGCTGCATCAGCAGCCGCTGCAAGGCTCGGCGATGCTGGTACTCAGCCTGCGCTGGGGTAGAAAAACGCCCTTCCTTGACCGTGCCGCCCTCCTCCACCAGTGCCGGATAGACCGTCATCGATAGCCCGGCGATCTTCTGCTGGGTAGTTTCGGCAACGGCAGCGAAGACCTTGGCCTCCACCGGCTGCTGGCTCGTCGCGGTTTGCGCTACAGCCAACGCGGCCTGGCTGGCCTGGGCGAAGCGCGCCGTCAGTTGCGCCAGGTCGCGGCCTTCGCCGAGGAACTTGCCCTGGGCATCGACCACCTCCAGGTTCATCCGCAGATGGCTTTCCACCTGCTGCGCCGCTTCGACCCAGGCTTCGTCGCTGACCCGTGCCCCGGTCATGCGCAACAGCTCGCGCCCCAGCGCCTGGGGCAGCGAGCCCTGGGCGAACTCGATACGTTGCAGCGCCGCCTTGACGAAGTCCGGCACCGGTACGAAGTTCTTGCGCAGCGCCTTGGGCAGGTTGCGCACCAGGGCAATGCACTTGGCCTCGATCACTCCCGGCACCAGCCACTCCAGGCGTTCGGCGGGCAGTACCGGCAACAGCGGCGCCGGCACGCGCAAGGTCACGCCGTCACGGGGATGGTTGGGTTCAAAGTGATAACTCAAGGCCAGGGCCAAGTCGCCCAGATGCAGGGTGTCCGGATAATGCGCGGCGGTGACTTCACTGGCTTCGCGAGCCAGCACGTCCTCCTCGCGCATGATCAGCAGTTGTGGATCTTTCTGGCTATGGACCCGATACCAACTGTCGAAGGTTGCGGTCTGATGGATCTGCGCCGGCAGACGCGCATCGTAGAAGGCAAACAGAGTTTCCTCATCGGCAAGAATGTCCCGACGCCGGGCCTTGGCCTCCAGTTCGTCGAGCTGTTCGAGCAGGCGGGTATTGGCACTCAGGCACCTGGCCTTCGACTGGATCTCGCCGCGTACCAGTGCCTCGCGGACAAACAACTCGCGGGAAGCGACGGGATCGACGGGGCCGAAATGCACCGGACGGCGTCCGACCACGATCAGGCCGAACAAGGTGATCTGCTCGAAAGCCACCACCTGACCGCGCTTCTTCTCCCAATGGGGCTCGAAGTGATTCTTCTTGATCAGGTGCCCGGCCAGCGGTTCGATCCAGTCCGGCTCGATCTTGGCGACCATGCGCGCATAGAGCTTGCTGGTTTCCACCAGTTCGGCGGCCATCAACCATTGCGGGCGCTTGCGCCCCAGACCCGAAGACGGATGGACCCAGAACCGCCGCTGGCGCGCGCCGAGATAGTCGCCGTCCTCGGTCTTTTGGCCGATCTGGCTCAGCAACCCGGACAACACCGCCTTGTGCAGCTTGGGATAATCCGCTGGCTCCTTGTTGACGCTCAACTGCAAGTCGCGGCAGATCAGCCCCAACTGCCGATGTGAATCACGCCACTCGCGCATCCGCAGATAATTGAGGAAGTTCTTCCTGCACCAATTGCGCAAGGCACTGGCGCCGAGGGCCTGACGCTGTTCCTCGAAACCCCGCCAGACATTGATCAGGCCGGCGAAATCCGAATCCACGTCCTTCCACTGTGCATGGGCCTGATCAGCAGCCTGCTGGCGTTCGGGCGGCCGCTCGCGCGGGTCCTGCACCGACATGGCACTGGCGACGATCAACACTTCCTGCAGGCTGCCGAGTGTGGCCGCTTCCAGCAACATGCGGCCCATGCGCGGGTCTACCGGCAGCCGCGCCAATTGCCGGCCTAATGGCGTCAACTGGTTCTCGCGGGTTACCGCCGACAATTCTTGCAGCAGGTTGAAACCGTCACTGATGGCCTTGCCATCCGGCGGCTCGATAAACGGAAACGCAGTGATCTCGCCCAGGCGCAGGTGGAGCATCTGCAAGATCACCGCCGCCAGGTTGGTACGCAGGATCTCCGGGTCGGTGAATGGCGGCCGGCCGTTGAAATCCTCTTCGCTGTACAAGCGCACGCAGATCCCCGGCTCGACCCGACCGCAACGGCCCTTGCGCTGATTGGCGCTGGCCTGGGAGACCGCCTCGATGGGCAGGCGCTGGACCTTGGCGCGGTAGCTGTAACGACTGATGCGGGCGGTGCCGCTGTCGATCACATAACGGATGCCCGGCACGGTCAGCGAGGTTTCCGCGACGTTGGTCGCCAGTACCACTCTACGTCCCGGATGGGACTGGAAGATCCGCTGTTGCTCGGCCGGTGACAGCCGCGCATATAAAGGAAGAATTTCGGTGTGCTTGAATTGGGCCTTGCGCAGTATGTCTGCGGCATCGCGAATTTCCCGCTCGCCGGGTAGAAACACCAGCACATCGCCGGGGCTCTTGCGCTCGCTGCGCTCGAAGGCGGCGATCTCGTCGAGGGTGGCGAGAATGGCCTGGTCGACTGTCAGGTCGTCCTCGACGCTGTTGCCTTCTTCATCCTGTTCGGAGGTCAGCGGGCGATACCAGGTTTGCACCGGGAAGGTCCGACCGGAGACTTCGACGATCGGCGCATCGTTGAAGTGCCGGGAAAAGCGCTCCAGGTCGATGGTCGCCGAGGTGATGATGACTTTCAGGTCCGGACGCCGTGGCAGCAGGGTCTTCAGATAACCGAGCAGGAAATCGATGTTCAGGCTGCGCTCGTGGGCTTCGTCGACGATGATCGTGTCGTAGCGTTCGAGGTAACGATCATTCTGGGTTTCCGCCAACAGGATGCCATCGGTCATCAGCTTGATCAGGGTGTTGGCGTCGCTCTGGTCCTCGAAGCGCACCTGATAACCCACCAACGCGCCCAGTGGGGTCGCCAACTCCTCGGCCACCCGGCTCGCCACGCTACGGGCGGCGATCCGCCGTGGCTGGGTATGGCCAATCAGGCCATGCTGGCCGCGACCGATTTCCAGGCAGATTTTCGGCAACTGGGTGGTTTTGCCCGAGCCGGTTTCACCGGCGATGATCAGCACCTGGTGCTTGAGCAACGCCTGCTTGATCTCGTCGCGCTTGGCGGCGATGGGCAAGCTGTCGTCATAACGAATCAGCGGCACGCTCTGGCGCCGCGCCGTGACTTGGGCGCAGGAGGCCTGAACCCTCTCGGCCCACTGCCCCAGCTTCGTCTCATCGGGCTTCTTGCGCAGCTCATGCAATTGCCGCCGCAACCGGTGGCGGTCGGCAATCATGGCGAGGTCAAGGTTTTTCAGCAGTTGCTCGATAGCAGGCGATTCGTCAGTCATTAGGTACGCAGAGGGCTTTTTAGCAGTGCAAGTGAACTTACATTGTCGCATGCAACTGACTGATAAGACTAATGCATCACCAGTTCCTCTGTGTAAAACTCACAGCGAAAGCAGCTCCTGTTCTAGCCGCTTGATACCCTCAACCAGGTTACGAAAGCTATCAGAACGCTCCCCCTTTACGTTTAGGTAGCGACCTATTTCTCGTGAGCCGCTAATTTTTTCATACCGATGTCCGGTGACAGCCTTCAGTTCATGGCTGGGGGAGACAAGGTAATCTGGACTCCGAAATTTTGCTCCTCGTTGTTTAGCACTCAACCCTTTTATATCAAGCGCATTTTCAACAGCCAATAGGTCAGCCAAATAAAAAGCCTCTAATTCACGACATGCAATACGCACCAAACTATGCTTTCCTCTCCCTGAGGCATTGCATTTTTCGACCAATTTCGACTTAATAGCTTTGCAATCAGGAACACTATCCTGGTCGCGCATGACTATGAATCTAGCTTCAGGGTTCAAGTAAGCCTGCATACGCATTGTCATTCTTTTTTCAAGATCTTGCTTCCCTTCAAAAGCAATAAGCTTAAACTCTACTCGCTCATCAAGCACTCGCGGTAAAAAACTCTCAAGCATTACCTTCGCAGACCTTTCCTCCAGCAGAAAAACCAATTCCCTCCTCATTGCGGATCAGCCCCTTCGAAAAATCCTTGCTTCCACAAATATCCCAGCTGATCACCTTGAGCCATATAAGCACAAATTTGAGGATCGTCCTTAGCGCGCCGAATCTCTGTTCCTCCATCACGTTTAACTAACCAACAAACCTCATCCAATTGTGCCGCATTCAAAAAATCGGGAGAATGTGTAGACACTAAAACCTGCCCCCCGCGCAGAGCATAACCTCGAAACTCCTCGGCCAGCTCCTCCATAAGAGTGGGGTACAGCTGATTTTCCGGTTCCTCAACACATAGGAGAGGATGCGGAGCGGGGTCATGTAGAAGAACCATATATGCAAACATCTTTATGGTTCCATCCGAAACATATCTGTCCAAAAATGGCGTTTTAAATGAGCCATCCTGAAAACGCAAGGTCAGATAGCCATCATCCATAAGCCTCGGCTCAATCCCCCTCACACCGGGAACCCGTCTCGCCATCGTTTCAAGGATTTTCTTAAACTGTTCTGGATGCTGCTCATACATATAACGAGCGACTAGAGGCAAATTACCTCCCGACTCTGAAAGATGTTCAGAATCACCTGAAGGCTCTTTTCTACCTCGCGCAGAACTTATATGAAAATCTGATACATGCCACTGTTCGATTAACTGACGGAACGCATTCGCTGCTTTAAATCTCTCAAACTGCCCCAACCCTTTAATCGCCAGGGTATCAGGCGCCACAGACTGATATTCTCGATCCAATTCATCGTCCGATCGCTTAAACTCCTCTTCATTAGTAATAGCAAAACCCTGGCCATTCTCAAAATCTAAAAACCTATAGGGACTTCCATAACGCCCACGCTTATAGCGCAATATTTCTCGTTTAACATAAGGGACGTTATTTCGCTCACCAATCTCCAGAGAATATGTAACAAGACGATTAACACCTGCAATAGGCATTCGATACTGAACTTCAATTAAGATGGTATCACCATCACTTTCCCTGCTGAGCACTTCGCGAAAACGACCACGACTATCTAAAGCTTGGCGTACATTGCCTTTCAGGCAGTCATGCAAAAAACCAAAAACATCAAAGAGCGAAGTCTTACCAGCACCATTCGCTCCAACAACGATCAAAAACGGAGGAATATCTTGCAAATGGACATCTCGGAAAACCTTAAAATTTTTAAGACGAATCGATTCAATTTTCATATCTATCTCAACTTTCAAGTATTTCTAATTATCACAGATATCTCAAAAATCTTCTATAAATCTTAGCCTTTGCTTCATCGAGGTTACCCACCCGTTTATGATGCCCAAAAACACTTAAAAAGTGGCAAAAAACAAATCAGCCCATGCTACTCGATCCAGTAAACACCCTATTATCCGTTTTCCAGCCCCTTGCGCCGATACGGGAACACATCGATGACCTTGCCGGCGCGAATCGCCTCCTGTAGCCCCTTCCAGTAATCAGCGTTGTACAACTCGCCGTGCAACTGCTCGAACAAGCGGCGCTGCGCCAGGTCGGCAAACAGGAATGGCGGGAACTCCTCGGGAAACACGTCCAGCGGCCCGATGGAGTACCAGGGCTCGCAGGCCATCTCGTCCTCCGGGGTGCGCGGCGCGGGGATATGACGAAAGTTGACTTCGGTCAGCAGGCAAATCTCGTCGTAGTCGTAGAACACCACCCGACCGTGACGGGTCACGCCGAAGTTCTTCAGCAGCATGTCGCCGGGGAAGATATTCGCCGCCGCCAGTTGCTTGATCGCCAGGCCATAGTCCTCCAGCGCCTCGCGGACCTGGGCTGCATTGGCGTTATCCAGGTAGAGATTCAGCGGTGTCATGCGTCGTTCGGTCCAGCAGTGACGGATCAGCACCGTCTCTCCTTCGACCCGCACGGTGGATGGCGCCACTTCCAGCAACTCCTCCAGGCAGGCAGGATCGAACTTGCCCAGGGGAAAACGGAAGTCGGCGAACTCCTGGGTATCGGCCATGCGTCCCACCCGATCGACGCTTTTCACCAGGCGATACTTCTCGATCACCGTCGCTCGATCGACGTTCTTCGATGGCGAGAAACGATCCTTGATGATCTTGAACACCGTGTTGAACCCCGGCAGGGTAAACACGCTCATGACCATCCCGCGCACGCCCGGCGCCATGATGAATCGGTCGTCGGTATCGGCCAGGTGATTGATCAGCGCCCGGTAGAACTCGGACTTACCGTGCTTGTAGAAACCGATGGAGGTGTACAGCTCGGCGATATGCTTACCCGGCAGGATGCGCCGCAGAAAACCGATGAACTGCGCCGGCACCGGCACATCAACCATGAAGTAGGAGCGCGTGAAGGAAAAGATGATGGAGACATCGGCTTCATCGGTGATCAGCGCATCGATCTGGATCCCGCGACCTTCACGGTGCAACAACGCAATCACCAGTGGCCATTGCTCCTCATGGGTAGAGATCTGCCCCACCAGATAGGCTCCTTTGTTGCGGTAGAGCACCGAGGAGAACAGTTCGACACTCAGTTCGGGGTCCTTACAGACCCAATCCGGCAGGCTTTTGCGCAACTGCACCGCCAACCGCCGCAGATCGCCGGGCAGGTCGGCGTAGGCCTCGCTGAACGTGTAATCGGTAAAGATCTGCTCGAGCATACCCAAGAGCTCGCCGAAGGGGCGATAAGTCCGGGTCTGCGCCGCCCATGCCCGCCGCAAGGATGGCCGGGTGGTATGGATGAACATGCAGCCGTCGCTGATCAGCTCATGACTGAACAACCCACAGAAGATCGAGTTGTACCAGGTCTCCCCCAGTTCATCGTCCAAACGCAGGTCAATCAGGCTGATATAGGCACTTTTCACCAGGGGCCAGAGGGTGATATCGAGTAAGGCATTGGCCTCGAATCCGCCCCGCAGCCGCGCGCTAACCTCTCTGACCTGCTCTTCGTAGAGGTTGATTCGTGCCACCGATGCCGCCTGGGCCTCCTGCCAGCGTGCACCTTCGAAACGGGCACGGGCGCCGTCGGTGATCTGGCGAAAGTGCTCGCGGTAATTATCGAAACCATCAAGGATCAGACGGGCGATATCGGTGGCCAGCCGTTGCCGTGACATGGTCAAACCCCTGCGTGACTTTTCGGAGATTATTCTGATCGCGGAACACTTGAGCTTAGAGGTCAATGGTCGCGTGACGCAACCATTGCCTTGCCACCCACATCCGGGGACACTGGCCCGCCTTACCCCGTCAAGGACGCCCCTGTGAGACCCGTCGATATTGTGCGCATGTTTAGTCTGGCCGCCGTCTGGGGTGCCAGTTTCCTGTTCATGCGCATCATTGCCCCGGAGCTGGGAGCCTTTCCCACCGCCTTCTTTCGCGTCTCCATCGCCGCCGTGGGGCTGCTGGTGATCCTGTCGTTGATGCGCGTCCGTTGGGACTTCAAGGGTAAGTTCAAAGTCTGCTTGATGCTCGGTGTGATCAACTCCGGATTGCCGGCGACACTGTATTCGGTCGCCGCCCAGGTGCTACCGGCCGGCTATTCGTCGATCTTCAACGCCACCACGCCACTGATGGGCGTGCTGATCGGCGGCCTGTTCTTCCATGAAAGACTCGGCTTGAGCAAGCTGCTGGGCATCTTCCTCGGTCTGTTCGGGGTCGCGGTGTTGACCCGTGCCGGGCCGGTGAGCTTCAATCTGGAATTACTATTGGGCGCCGCGGCGTGCCTGCTGGCAACCACCAGTTATGGCTTCGCCGGTTTCCTCACCCGCCGCTGGCTCGACCAGCAAGGGGGCTTGGATCCACGGCTGTCGGCCATGGGCAGCATGTTCGGCGCAACCCTGGTGATCCTGCCATTCTTCGCCTACAGCGCCATCGTCCATCCGCCAGCCAACTGGGGTGGAATCAGCGTCTGGAGCTCGCTGCTGAGTCTGGGTCTGGTGTGTACGGCATTGGCCTACATCATGTATTTCAAGCTGATCAGCAGTATCGGCCCGATCAAGTCGATGACGGTGACCTTTATGATCCCGGCGTTCGGCGTATTGTGGGGCGCGCTGTTTCTCGGTGAGCCGCTGTCGATGGCCCATTTGTATGGCGGGGTGTTGATTGCGGTGGCGTTGTGGCAGGTGCTGAAACCGGCCGCGATGGTGAAAGCGGTCGGCGTGGCCGACCGATAAGGCGAATGCAGCGAGCGTTGACCCTAACCAGCGCTCGACACAGATCGCAACAACTCAGCCGAACAACCAGTAGCCGAGCAGCGTCAGCACCATCACCGCCAGCACCGGGCGCATAATGCGGTAGGCCTTGGGGTGCTTACGTTTCCACTGCTTGACCACGCCACTGAAACGGTCACTGAAGTTTTTGCTCCAGGCGTAGGCCTGGTTGATACCGCCCACACGTTCGTCATCGAGATTCTGCGGCGCGGTGGCACGCCCCAGCAAACCACTGACCCAGCGGTTGATCAGGGTCATCGGGCGATTGCTCAATGGCCGCTCGATATCGCAGAACAAGATGACCCGGGTCTGCTCGGTTTCGTTCTTGACCCAGTGCACGTAGGTCTCGTCGAACATCACGTCCTGGCCGTCGCGCCAGGCGTAGACCTGGCCGTCGACAAAAATCCGGCAATCGTCGGAATTGGGTGTCGACAACCCCAGGTGATAACGCAACGAACCGGCGAACGGGTCGCGGTGTGGATTTAGATGGCTGCCACCGGGCAACAGGGCGAACATCGCGCCCTTGATGTTGGGAATGCTGCTGACCAGGGCGACGGTTTTCGGGCAGAGCAGCTCGGCCGACGGCAGCGGCTTGTCGTACCACTTGAGGTAGAAGCGCTTCCACCCCTTCTTGAAGAACGAACCGAAACCGGCATCGTTGTTCTTCTCGGCGGCACGGATATAGCCCTCGTCGAACAAGTGCATGGCCTCTTCGCGAATCACCTGCCAGTTGTCCTTGAGTACATCCAGCTCGGGAAACTTGCTGCGGTCCAGGTACGGCTTGGACGGTACAGCGGAAAACAGGTACATCAAGGCGTTGTACGGGGCAAACAGCGCGGAATGGTTGACGAACTGGCGCAGCACCGGCAAACGCGCCTTGCCGCGCAAATGCACGTAAAGCGTACTGCCGAGGAACAGCAGCAACACTGTGGCCTTGGCGGCAAAGGAAAAGGTCATTCAACACTCCTTGAAAATGGGCAACCTCGGGACAGGGCAATATTCGCCCGACGTGGCAGCCGGCCATGATAAACATTCCCTGCCTCGGGAAAAACCCATCGGCCCACACATTCAGCAGCGGCGGTGGCGCTACACAGCATGTATGTAGCACGTCCCCGCTGAACCGGGACTGATACAGATCAGTTGCGCGGGCGCCGCCCGTGCCGATTTATTGCTGGATCTCCTGGTCGGTGAACAAATCGCTGAACAGCATGCTCGACAGGTAGCGCTCGCCGGAGTCGGGCAGCACCACGACAAGGGTCTTGCCCTGCATTTCCGGAGTCTCCGCCAGGCGCACGGCCACGGCCATGGCGGCGCCAGAGGAAATGCCGCAGAGGATCCCTTCCTCCTGCATCAACCGCAGGGCCATGACCTTGGACTCCTCGTCAGTGACCAATTCAACCCGATCCACCAACGACAGATCGAGGTTCTTCGGCACAAAACCCGCTCCGATGCCCTGGATCTTGTGAGGCGACGGCTTGACCTCCTGTCCGGCCAGGGTCTGGGTGATCACCGGCGATGACACCGGCTCCACTGCCACCGAGAGGATCGGCTTGCCCCGGGTCAGCTTGATATACCGCGAAACACCGCTGAGGGTGCCGCCAGTGCCTACCCCCACCACCAGCACATCGACCGCGCCATCGGTGTCATTCCAGATTTCCGGCCCGGTGGTTTTCTCATGGATCGCCGGGTTGGCCGGGTTGTCGAACTGCGCAGGCATGAAGTAGTGGGCCGGATCGCCGTTGACGATCTCGGCGGCCTTCTCGATCGCGCCCTTCATACCCAGAGCCGGGTCAGTCAGTACCAGCTCGGCACCCAGTGCCTTGAGGACCTTGCGCCGCTCGATGCTCATGGACGACGGCATGGTCAGCAATAATTTGTAGCCACGGGCGGCAGCGACAAAGGCCAGGCCAATCCCGGTATTGCCCGAGGTCGGCTCGACGATGGTCATCCCCGACTTGAGCCGGCCACTGCTTTCGGCATCCCAGATCATGTTCGCGCCGATCCGGCACTTCACCGAATATCCTGGGTTACGCCCCTCGATCTTGGCCAGGATAGTCACACCGCGCGGCGCGATGCGATTGATCTGAACCAGGGGCGTATTACCGATGGAGTGGGCGTTGTCGGCGAAAATACGGCTCATGACAGGGTCCTTTGGGCAACAGAAAGTAAGCTCTCAAGGGTATGCCTCGGGGTTCGAATCGTCCAGTCGTGGCAAACCTGACATGAAGTATCCCGACCGGGTCAGGATGTGACGCACCATTCAGAGACTGAATAAACCGTCGGCGTTCACACTCCACCGGACGCCGCGTTATAGTCGGGCATGGCATTTTCCCGCCGTCCTGTCTGCCAGGCCGGTGTTACCGTTCGAGGAATGACAGATGAAGTTCGAAGGCACCCTAGCCTACGTCGCCACCGATGATCTGAAGTTGGCCGTCAACGCCGCCATTACCCTGGAGCGTCCGCTGCTGGTCAAGGGCGAGCCCGGTACTGGCAAGACCATGCTTGCCGAACAGTTGGCCGAGTCCTTCGGTGCCAAGCTGATCACCTGGCATATCAAGTCCACCACCAAGGCCCATCAGGGCCTGTACGAGTACGACGCGGTCAGCCGCCTGCGCGACTCGCAACTGGGCGTGGACAGGGTCCACGATGTGCGCAACTACCTGAAAAAGGGCAAGCTCTGGGAAGCCTTCGAATCCGATGAGCGGGTGATCCTGCTGATCGACGAGATCGACAAGGCCGATATCGAGTTCCCCAACGACCTGCTGCAAGAGCTCGACAAGATGGAGTTCTATGTCTACGAGATCGATGAAACCATCAAGGCCAAGAAGCGCCCGATCATCATCATTACTTCCAACAATGAAAAAGAGCTGCCGGATGCCTTTCTGCGCCGCTGTTTCTTCCACTACATCGCCTTCCCGGATCGCCCCACGTTGCAGAAGATCGTCGATGTGCACTACCCGGACATCAAGAAAGACCTGGTCAGCGAAGCCCTCGATGTGTTCTTCGACGTGCGCAAGGTGCCGGGCCTGAAGAAGAAACCTTCGACCTCGGAACTGGTGGACTGGTTGAAGCTATTGATGGCCGACAATATCGGCGAAGCGGTATTGCGCGAACGCGATCCGACCAAGGCCATCCCGCCGCTGGCCGGCGCCCTGGTGAAGAACGAGCAGGATGTGCAACTGCTTGAGCGCCTGGCGTTCATGAGCCGTCGCGGCAGCCGCTAGTGGCCTGCCTGATTGTCGCTCGGCGAGCGCTCCCACAGACCCTCCCGTTTATCCGAGGCGATTGCCATGCTGCTCGACCTATTCAATGAAATGCGCGTGGCCAGGGTGCCGGTATCGTTACGCGAACTGCTCGATCTGATCAACGCGCTGAAACAGCGGGTGACCTTCGCCGACATGGACGAGTTCTACTACCTGGCACGGACGATCCTGGTCAAGGACGAACGCCATTTCGACAAGTTCGACCGAGCGTTCAGTGCCTATTTCAATGGCCTGGAAAAACTCGACGAGCATCTTCAGGCGCTGATTCCCGAAGACTGGCTGCGCAAGGAATTCGAACGTTCGCTAAGTGCTGAAGAGCGCGCCCAGATCCAGTCCCTCGGCGGTCTTGACAAGCTGATCGAAGAATTCAAGAAACGCCTGGAAGAACAGAAGGAACGTCACGCCGGCGGCAGCAAGTGGATCGGCACCGGCGGCACCAGCCCCTTCGGTTCCGGCGGTTTCAACCCGGAAGGCATCCGCGTCGGCGATGCCGGCAAGCGCCAGGGCAAGGCCGTCAAGGTCTGGGACCAGCGCGAGTACAAGAACCTCGACGATCAGGTCGAACTGGGCACACGCACTATCAAGGTAGCCCTGCGCCGCCTGCGTAAATTCGCCCGTCAGGGCGCAGCGCAAGAGCTGGACATCGAGAGCACCATCGACCACACCGCCCGTGACGCCGGCCTGCTGAATATCCAGATGCGCCCGGAGCGGCGCAACACCATCAAGCTGTTGCTGCTATTCGATATCGGCGGTTCGATGGATACCCATGTGAAGATCTGCGAGGAGTTATTCTCGGCGTGCAAGACCGAGTTCAAGCACCTGGAGTACTTTTACTTTCACAACTTCATTTATGAATCGGTGTGGAAGAACAACTTGCGCCGGGGTTCGCAGCGAACTTCGACCCAGGACCTGCTGCACAAGTACGGCGCCGACTACAAGGTAATCTTTGTGGGTGATGCGGCCATGGCCCCGTATGAAATCACTCAGGCCGGCGGCAGCGTCGAGCACTGGAACGAAGAGCCGGGCTATCTGTGGATGCAGCGTTTCATGGAAAAGTACAAGAAACTTATCTGGATCAACCCGTATCCGAGAGACACTTGGGATTATACCGCCTCGACCCATATTGTCCGGGATCTGATCGAGGACCAGATGTATCCGTTGACCCTGCGCGGTCTGGAAGAAGGGATGCGATTTCTGTCCAAATAAACAGCGACGAAACTCCTGTGGCGAGCGGACTTGCCCGCTCGCCACAGGGGACCGGCATCAGGCGAACTTGCGCATGAATTCGACTTGCTGCCGATGAGCGCTGTCCTGCACTGTCGGTGCCAGCCTTACCTTTGTCCCCGGCAGGCATTGCGCCAATCGCGCCAGCGATAGTGGCGTCAATGCCCCCAGCCGCGGATAACCGCCAATGGTCTGTCGGTCATTGAGCAACACGATCGGTTGTCCGTCTGGCGGTACTTGGATCGCCCCCAGGGGAATGCCCTCGGAAATCATCGGTTGGCCCTGATACGTCAGCGCCGGTCCCAACAGCCGAATACCCATCCGATCACCACGACTGTCCAGGGTCCAGGTGCTGTTGAAGGCGTCGAACAGACTTTGCCCGCTGAACGCGCCAATCTGTGCGCCCAAGACCACCCGCAGCGGCGCTTTGGCGTGGAAGTCAGGAACCTGCGCCGCCGATAGCTCTCTGGGGGGCACCGCCGCGCCTGAATAACTCAGGCTGGCGCCTTTGGGCAAAGGCTTGCCAAGCCCATCAAGTCCCCCCAGCTCTTCACGCACCACGCAGGCGCTACTGCCCAGTACCTTGGGCGCATCAAAACCACCCGGGGCCGCCAGATAGGCACGGGCGCCCAGCAAAGGCTGGGTGAATTGCAGGCGCTGTCCCTTGTTCAGGACGAAACTACGCCAGGGCACCAGGGCCTGGCCATCTATCTGAGCGCCCAGGTCGGCTCCGGCCAACGCCAGGCAACAATTCTCCTGGGCAACCAACGTGAGTCCACCGAGAGCGATTTCCACCACCGACGCGTCTAATGGATTGCCCAGCAGGTGGTTGGCCCAGGACATCGATACCCAATCCAGCGCGCCCCCCTGGGTAACCCCGAGATGGCGCACGCCGAACCGTCCACGGTCCTGCAACAGGCACAGCGGCGTGCTGGCCTCGATCAACAGATGGCTCATGCCAGGGCCTCCAAAGGCGTATCGTCGCCACCCAACTTGATGAACTCGGCGTGGTCAATCGCGGCAAACCGCACGGTATCGCCCGGCTGCATCAGGCTGTAGCCGTCGCGCTCGCGGTCGAACAGTTTGCTCGGGGTGCGCCCGATCAGGTTCCAACCGCCCGGCGAGACCACCGGGTAGGCCGCCGTCTGGCGCTCGGCAATACCGACACTGCCCGCTGCGACTTTCTTGCGCGGCGTACTCAGGCGCGGCGCCGCCAGTGGCTCTTCCACCAGCCCCATAAAGGCGAAGCCTGGGGCAAAGCCCAGGGCAAACACTTGATATTCGCGCTCGCTGTGGCGACGGATCACTTCGCCGGTCGACCAACCGGTCCGTGCAGCCAACAGGCTCAACTCCGGGCCGACACTCAGGTCGTACCACACCGGCAGCACATGACATTGGCCGCCAGTCCGAGCATTGGGCGCCAGGTCGCTCAAGGCCTCGGCGATCAGTTCCCGAGCCTGGCTCGGACTCAAGGCCATCAGGTCGTAATGCACCATCAAGGTGGTATAGGACGGCACCAGGTCGACCAGGTGTCCGGCAAAACCGTTACGCAGGCGTTCGCTGGCGGCGAGCATCCACAGCATGTTTTCTTCGGCAATCACATCGAATAAACGCACCATCAGGCAGTCGATGGCCACCACTTCAATCCGTGGCTTCATGGGTTCGACTGCCGATCCAGGGCCTCGCGAATGCGCCGCACGGCCTCAACCGAACTGGCGTTGTCGCCATGCACGCAAAGTGTGTTGGCCTGCAAACGCAAGGCGCTGCCATCGCTGGCGGTCAGATCATCGCCACGGGCGATAGTCAGGGCCTGCTCGATGATGCGCTCCGGCTCATGGTGTACCGCCCCCGGCAATTGCCGGGAAACCAGGCGTCCGGCGCTGTCATAGGCGCGGTCGGCGAAGGCTTCGAACCACAGCGTCACGCCATACTCGTCGCCCAGCGCCTGGGCCGCGCTGTTGTCGCGCATCGCCAGCAGCATCAGCGGCAACTCGCGGTCATAGGCGGCAATCGCCTTGATCACCGAACGCAACTGCTCGGGATTGGCCATCATGTCGTTGTACATCGCGCCATGGGGTTTGACATAGCTGACCCGTGCGCCCTGGGCCCGGCAGATACCGTCCAGCGCACCGATCTGGTAATGCAGCAGATCCTGGATTTCCTGGGGGGTGCAGGCCATGGAGCGGCGACCGAAACCGACCAGATCCGGATACGCCGGATGAGCGCCAATGCGCACATCATGGGTCAGGGCCAGGGTGACGGTCTTGCGCATGATGCTCGGATCTCCCGCGTGATAACCACAGGCGATGTTGGCGCAGTCGACGAACGGCATGACTTGAGCATCCAGACCCATGGTCCAGTTGCCATAGCTTTCACCGATATCGCAATTCAGTAACAGGCGGCTCACGGTAGATGCTCCTGTGGGGGGTTATCGACTTGATTCGGGGCGCAGAACCCGCGCCCACGGATTACTGTGCTTGGAGTTGCTTGCCACGGGTTTCCGGCAGGCTCAGGGCCGCGAGGATCACCACGCCATAGGATACGGCGGCAAAGCCCCCAATCCCTACGCTCAGCGGCACTGTCTGGCTGAGCAGACCGATCAGCAGAGGGAACAGCGCGGCCAGTGCGCGACCGATGTTGTAGCAGAAGCCCTGGCCCGAGCCGCGAATCCGGGTCGGAAACAGTTCGGTGAGAAACGCGCCCATGCCGCTGAAGATCCCCGAGGCGAAGAAGCCCAACGGGAAACCCAGCCACAACATCACCTCGTTGCTGACCCGCAATTGGGTATAAAGCAGGACGATGATGAACGAGCCGACGGCAAACAGGATGAAGTTCCTCTTGCGCCCCAACAGGTCGGTCAGATAGGCACTGATCACATAGCCCGCGTAGGAGCCGATGATCACCATCGCCAGATACCCGCCCGTACTCAGCACGCTCAAGCCGCGCTCATTTTTCAGGAAGGTCGGCAGCCAGGACGTGATGGCGTAATAGCCACCCAAGGCACCGGTGGTCAACAACGACGCACGAATCGTGGTGCTGAGCATCCCGGGGGCGAAAATCTCGTAAAAGCGCGCCGGGTTGCTGGGCGCTTCTTCGGCCTTGGCCTGACGATAGATTTCCGGGTCCTTGACCAGCCGGCGGACGAAAATCACGAAGATCGCCGGCACGATGCCCAACAGGAACAGCGCTCGCCAGGCGTCTTCAGGAGGTAGCAGCGAAAACAGCAAAGCATACAGCAGCGCTGCCATACCCCAACCCAGCGCCCAGCCGGATTGCACCATGCCCACCGCCTTGCCACGATCCTGGGCGCGGATCACCTCGCCCATCAACACCGCGCCAGCAGTCCACTCACCGCCGAAGCCGAAGCCCATCAGTGTTCGTGCCACCAACAACTGGTTATAGTTCTGGGCCAAGCCGCAGAGAAAAGTGAAAAAGGCAAACCAGAGCACGGTCAATTGCAGCGTGCGCACCCGACCGATACGGTCGGAGAGGATCCCAGCGATCCAGCCACCGAGGGCCGAGGAGATCAACGTGCTGGTGGAAATCAGCCCGGCCTGACCAGTGGTGATACCCCACATGGCGATCAGCGTCGGGATAACAAAGCTAAGCATCTGGGTGTCCATACCGTCGAGGCCATAGCCGATCTTGCAACTCCAGAACGTCCGACGTTCCTGTTGATTAATACGGCGGTACCAGGCGAACGGTCCAGGCGGACCTTCGGCCTTGGCAACATCCAGCGAGTCGGGCGTACTCATGGGGGAAATTCTCCACAGCGAACTTATTGGTATTGTTCTAACAGCCGGCGACGCTTATCGTTGGTCACCAGTCGGGCGCCATTTTTGTTGCACCTGCCCTGCGCGTCCAACTAATAAAAGCTGTTCCCAGGCATAAGAAAAAGTTGATTGTATGAACCTCAAATTTCTCGAAACCTTTGTATGGGTTGCCCGGCTCAAGAGCTTTCGCCTGACCGCGGACAAGCTCTTCACCACTCAGGCGTCCATCTCCAGCCGGATCGCCGTGCTCGAAAGCGAGCTGGGGGTCAAGCTGTTCCTGCGCGATTCGCGGGGTGTCAGCCTGACTCCCGAAGGACTCAAGGTGCTCGATTATGCCGAGCAGATGATCGACACCATGCAGGCCCTCAAGCAGTCTATCGAGATCAGCTCGACCAAGGTCGGGCGTATACGCATCGGTGTCATGGATACGGTGATCCACACCTGGCTCAGTCCCTTGGTGGCGGAAATGATGGACCGTTTCCCCCTGGTGGAAATCGAGCTGGTGGCCGATACGGCGCTGAACCTCTGCGATCAGTTGCAAAAAGGCTTTCTTGACCTGGTCCTGCAAACCGACCTGCTGCGTCAGGAATCCATCCGCAGCCTGGAACTGGCCAGCTACCCGATGGGCTGGGTGGTGGCCAGCCACTCGATCTACAACCGCGAGTATACAAGCCTAGCGGAGATTGCCCGGGAACGCATCGTGACCTTCTCCAAGAACTCCCGACCGCATCAGGAAATCCTCGGTTTGATGCAGACCCACGGCGTTCCCGCGCCGCGCCTCAATTGCGTGAACTCGGTGTCGGCGATTACCCGACTGATTCGCGACGGCTTCGGTATCGGTGCTTTCCCGCCAGCGCTGGTCAGCGCGGAACTGGCGCGGGGCGAGTTGACCCTGCTGGCGCTGGAAATACGCCCACCGAACCTGGAAGTGGTGGTGTCCTGGCGAGTCGGTGTGGAGTTGGTCGAAGAGATTGTCGCGCTGTGTCAGAAGGTCTTGCACAGTTATGCCAGCAAGGTCGGGGAACACTATGTGGTGCTGAGCAGGGCCTAGGCTCGGTACGAAATGTATCTGCGCCCGCTCATGCGGCGTTGAGCGCCGGCTCGCCATGCTCATTGACCATCCGTCAACCGCACTGGCTCGCCTGCTTTCGCCCGGCCCTCGCTCGAAAACATGGCACACAGACCCTAGCGGCCTGCGTGGCTGGTCTTGCGAGAGCGGTTACCGGCTCCGCTCCCGCCGGGCCAGGCGTTCACGCTGGCGCTTGCCGCCCAGCACGACCCAGTCCACCAGCCGGAAGAAGCCTTCGATGACGAAGGAGAACAGTAGCGCTGCGCCCATGGCCCAGCCAATCGCTTCGGGCGACAGCAGCACCTGGTAGGTGTAGCCCCGCAGGGTTTCTTCGCGGATGGCCGGGTCCGCCGCATACGCCAGCTGCAACGCGCGCTTGTACCAGGGCCCCTGCATCGCCTGGAACTGGTCATCGAGCAGGCGCTGACGGTCGAGCAAGGTGCCGAGGCTGTCGGCATCGCTGCGAAATACCGGGTCGTCACTGGCGCGATAATGCGCCACCAACGCCTGCAGATCGCCCTTGAAGAATTGCTCGGCAGTCTTGCGAAAACCTTGTAGGCCGGTCTGCGCCTCGATCAGATGCGCCTCGATCCGCTTGGCATAATCGTTGATCAAGCCCGGCACCTGAATGCCGATCAACAGCCCCAGGGTAAACAGTATCAGCCGCAGATAACTCAACCACATAACCGATGCCCTTGCCCTTATTCAGTCTGGCCCTGGCTGACGCATTCACCGCGCCGCCACAGGCTCCATTGTCCCGGCTCGTAGCGGGTCCAGGTCTCGTTTTCCGTCAGGGGGTCGGTGGCGATCACCGTGACCACATCGTTGGGGGTGGTTTCGGCCTGGAAATCGACGATCATATCGACATCCTTCAGCCGGGCCGGCCCGAAGGGCGCGCGGCGGGTGATCTGGGCCAGCTTGGTCGAGCAATAGCAGAACAGCCAGTCGCCATCGCTGAGCAAGCAGTTGAATACACCCTTGGTGCGATACTCGGCACAGGCCCGGACCAACGATGGCAGCAGTTCTTCCACCTCCACCGGTTCGGGAAAAGCCTGGCGCACCCGATTGAGCAGATCGCAGAAGGCCGCTTCGCTGTCGGTATCGCCGACCGGACGATAAAAGCTACTCGGTGGTCGCAAGTCCGCCAACTGGCCGTTATGAGCGAAACACCAGTTACGCCCCCACAGCTCACGGACAAAGGGATGGGTATTGGACAAGCACACTTTGCCGACATTGGCCTGGCGGATATGGCCGATCACCACTTCGCTCTTGATCGGGTAACGCTGCACCAGTTGCGCCACTTGCGACTCACTGCTCGCGGCCGGGTCCTGGAACAGGCGCAGCCCGCGACCTTCGTAGAAACCGATGCCCCAACCGTCGCGATGAGGGCCGGTCCGCCCGCCACGCTGCATGAGCCCGGTAAAGCTGAAAACGATATCGGTCGGCACATTGGCGCTCATGCCCAACAACTCACACATGTTCGGACTCTCGCTTCAATGCAGGAACGTGCTTACAAACGCGGCTCGACCCGTGAACGACCGACACCGACGGAAGGCGGCTGACGGCGCGGGCGCTGTGAACTGTCCACGGCTGTGAAAGGCTGGTCATCCGCCTCGACTTCAGCGCGAGCCGCCGCCGACTGCAACTGCAGTTTGCGGGCCTTGCTGGAGCGCTCGAGCGGCCAACGGATCAGCACGAAGACCCCATACACGCCAAGGGCGATGATCAAGTACATGAACAGATCGGAAACCGCGCGCCACGCATTGTTGCCGACCTTGAACAACAGATCGAGGGCGGTAATCGCCACTGCCGGGGCAAAACGCTCTTTCACCGGGTCGAGAATGGTCGGGCTCAACAGCAGCACCGCCCCCAGCAACCGCAGCGGCTCGCGCAACCAGCGCCAGGTCCAGCGCGTCAGGCGAAACCACACCAACAGGCAGCCCAAGGCGGCAAAGGCGTAGCAACCCCAGGCGATCAAATAGTCGTTCTCGGTCATGGTGTCCATGGCAAGGCTGGCAATGAGAGGCTTATGATAACGGCTTTTCGCCGGTCCGGCTGCACCGCCGTCAGCGATCCTCAAGACAGAGAGTTGCCCATGCCTCGCAAAGCCACCGCCAGCAGTGCCCCGATTGCCCCCACCGGCCCAGGTTCGGATCCTTACGCCTGGTTGCAGGAGCGTGACAGCGAGGCGGTACTCGATTACCTCAAGGCCGAAAATAGCTACCTGCAAGCGCAATTGGCCGACCAGGCCGAGCTGCGTGAAAGCTTGTTCGAAGAGATCAAGGGGCGGATTCTCGAAACCGACCTATCGCTGCCCTCGCCCTGGGGGCCGTTCCTCTATTACACCCGAACCACCGCGGGTGACGAATACGCCCGCCACTATCGCTGCCCGCGCCCAGCCGATGACAGCCTGATTGTCGACGAAAGCCGCGAACAACTGCTGCTCGATCCCAATGTGCTGGCCAATGGCGGCTTCTTTTCCCTCGGCGCCTTCAGCATCAGCCCGGACCATCAGCGCTTGGCCTACAGCCTCGACACCAGTGGCGAGGAGGTCTACCAGCTATACGTCAAGGAATTGGCCAACGGCAACCTGATCGAGCTGCCCTTCGAGAACTGCGACGGCAGCATGACCTGGGCCAACGACAGCCGCACACTGTTCTTCGGCGAACTGGACGACACCCACCGCCCGCACAAGCTGTATCGCCATACCCTTGGCGAAACCGTCGCCGAAGCTGTGTTGCATGAGCCCGACGGACGGTTTTTCCTGCATTGCTATCGCAGCAGTTCCGAACGGCAACTCGTTGTGTCGCTCAACAGCAAGACCACCAGCGAAGCCTGGGTGCTCGATGCCGATACACCGCAAAAGCCTTTCACTTGCCTGGCGGCGCGGGTCGAAGGCCATGAGTATTTCGTCGACCACGGTCGGTACCAGGATCAATGGCGCTGGTTTATCCGCAGCAACCAGGACGGTATCAACTTTGCCCTGTTCCAGGCCGTGGACGGCGACATTCCCCGTCGCGAAGACTGGCAACGGCTGATCCCGCACAATGACCAGATCATGCTCGAAGGCCTGACCCTCAATGCCCAGGCCCTGTGCCTGAGCCTGCGTGCAGGCGGCCTGCCGATCATCGAAGTACACCCCAGCGGGTTGCCCGCCTACCGCGTGGAATTACCGGATGCCGCCTACAGCCTCCACGTGCAGGACAGCCTGGAGTTCAACAGCGATAAGGTCCGCCTGCGCTATGAAGCCCTCAATCGCCCGGCCCAGGTCCGTCAATTGAGCCTGGCCAGCGGCGAGCAGCAAGTCCTGAAGCAAACCCCGGTACTCGGATCGTTCGATCCCGATGCCTACGTCAGCCAGCGCCTATGGGCGACCGCGCCAGATGGCACACAGGTGCCGATCAGCCTGGTGGTCAAGCGCGAGCGGCTGGGCCAGGCCACCCCGCTCTATCTCTATGGTTATGGTGCCTACGGCGAAAGCCTCGACCCTTGGTTTTCCCATGCCCGCCTGAGCCTGCTGGAGCGCGGCGTGGCCTTCGCCATCGCCCACGTGCGCGGCGGCGGCGAGCTGGGCGAGGCCTGGTATCGCGCTGGCAAGCAGGAACACAAGCAGAACACCTTCAGCGACTTTATCGCCTGCGCCGAACATCTGATCGCCACGGGCCTGACCACTTCCAAGCAACTGGTGATCAGCGGTGGCAGCGCCGGCGGTCTGCTGATCGGTGCGGTGCTCAACCAGCGCCCGGAGCTGTTCCAGGCGGCGATTGCCGAAGTGCCGTTCGTCGATGTGTTGAACACCATGCTCGACCCCGAACTGCCCTTGACCGTCACCGAGTACGACGAGTGGGGCAACCCGCAAGCGCCCGAGGTGTACGCGCGCATCAAGGCCTATGCGCCTTACGAGAACGTCCGCGCCCAGGCGTATCCGGCGACGCTGGTGATTGCCGGCTACAACGACAGCCGTGTGCAGTATTGGGAAGCGGCTAAGTGGGTGGCGAAATTGCGTGCCAACAAGACCGACGAGCATCTACTCTTGCTCAAGACCGAGCTGGGCGCCGGCCACGGCGGCATGAGCGGGCGCTATCAGGGATTACGTGACGTCGCGCTCGAATATGGTTTTGTCTTCAAGGTACTCGGCATCGCCTGAGTTGTCTTATTGGGGCTAGCGGGCCTCGAAACCCAAACAGAACAGGTAATCAGGACAGATCGTGGACCATGCCAGAACCGACCTTACTGAATAACGAAATTCGCGACATGCTGATGGATTGCGGTCTGTTCAACCAACTGCTGCCCATCGACTGCCAGGCGGCGGCCGGCTATTTCAGCATCAGCACCATTGCCAAGGGCGAGAAGATCTTCCACGAGGGCGATGCCGGCACCTTCATGTGCATCATCCATGACGGCAGCGTCAATGTGCAGAAGAACAACGAGGCAGGCCAGCCCGTGGTGATCGCCACCCTGCGCGCCGGTCGCGCCTTCGGCGAGATGGCGGTGCTCGACGGCGAGCGGCGCTCGGCCAGTTGTGTCGCCGCCAGCGACTGCCAACTATTGAACCTGGGCAAGGACTCCCTGGAAAAGATGCTCAACGATGCGCCGAAAATCGCCGCCAAGATCATTCGCGCCATCGCCATCGCCCTGTCGAAACGCCTGCGCATGGCCGACGGCCAGTTGCTCTCACAACAGATTTAGTAGCCATGTGACTGCTCCTCGTCATCGCCGGCTATGACCCGTTACAGCGCCTTGGCCATGGGCTTGCGGCATCCTCACCGTACAGGCCACTAGTGGGAGATCGGCTTGGGCTTGGCCTTATCGTTCGGGTCACTCTGCTCCAGACCTGGCAATGTCTGATCCTTGGGTGGCGATGGCAGTTCGATGCTCGGCAAGGGTTCGCCGGGCTTGGCCGGCGTGCTCGGCATGACTTGAGGGTACGGTGTGGGAGTCGCGGTGCCGGGGGAGCCCGGGGTCGGTGTCACCGGCACCGGCGATAACTCCTCGGCTTGCACCGAGGTAAACGTCAACGCAGACAGCACAATGGCCGTTAGAATACTGCCCTTGCTCATAAAACAGTGCCTTTGATCATAAAATAATGCCTTTGAATAGAATCGCACCTTTCATCTAATCGCTGCGCAGCCACACCGATCAGTCTTTTATCAGGCTACTCGCAACGCAACCATTTTGCCCTTCTCAATGAGACTGCCATGAAACGTTTCGTTCTGCTCGACACCACCCCGATTCCGGAAAACGGCGGTGCCCTGTGCCTATTCGAGTATGGCGAGGACTTCGTGATCAAGATCCAGGGAGGCAACGGCGGGCAATTGATGAACACCCGCATGCACGGTTCCGAAGATGCCCTGGCCGAGATTCCTTGCCGCAAAGTCGCCGGTCGGCCGCAGTCACGGGTGTTGATCGGAGGTCTGGGCATGGGCTTTACCCTCGCCTCGGCCCTCAAACACCTGGGCAAGACTGCCGAGGTGGTCGTCGCCGAACTGGTACCCGGCGTGGTCGAGTGGAACCGCGGACCACTCGGCGAAAAGGCCGGACGCCCGCTGGCCGATCCACGCACGGTGATACGCCTGGAAGATGTCGCCAAGGTCCTGCAGGCCGAGCCCAATGGCTTCGATGCGATCATGCTCGATGTCGACAATGGTCCCGAAGGGCTGACTCAAAAGACCAACAGTTGGCTTTACTCCGCCGCCGGTCTGAACGCCTGTGCCAAGGCCCTGCGGCCCAAGGGCGTGCTGGCCGTGTGGTCAGCCAGCGCCGACAGCCATTTCTCCGGCAAACTGCGCAAGGCCGGCTTCAAAGCCGAAGAGGTCCAGGTCTATGCCCACGGCAACAAGGGCACGCAACACACCGTGTGGATCGCCGAAAAGCTCAAGAACTGAGCTAAACTTTGCCGCATAACCGTCATTAACCTATTTGACAAGGTAACCCCATGAGTTCGGCCAACACGCCTTCCCCTACCGCCAAGCTGGATCGCATCCTCGCCGATGCGAAACGCGATAAAGAGATGGGCTATCGCGACAAGGCACTGAAAATGTACCCGCACGTCTGCGGTCGCTGCGCCCGCGAGTTTTCCGGCAAGCGTCTGAGCGAGCTGACTGTGCATCACCGCGACCACAACCATGACAACAACCCGCAAGACGGCTCCAACTGGGAGCTGCTTTGCCTGTTTTGTCATGACAACGAGCACTCGCGCTACACCGACCAGCAGTACTTCGGCGACAGCTCCCTGAACAGCCCGAAGATCGCCAAGGCCACCCACAATCCGTTCGCGGCGCTGGCCGGGTTGATGAAGAAAGACGAGTAGGCTGGCTGTACCGACTTCCTTTATACCGTGAACAGGTCAACATCGAACTGATCGAGGGTCTGGTTCATTCTGCAGAAACTCGCCCCTGCAATGCAGCAGAATCGGTCATGCCTGCGACCGAACTCATCAGGACGGCCTATTTCAATAAAGCAAAAAGCGGGCGCACCAGCCCCTCCAACAATTCCCGTTCGGGTCTTGAGCGGGACAGTACCTGAAGCCCCATCAGCACGCCCAGACACAGGCGCGCCAGATCGTCCGCCGGTGTCGACGCACTGATACTGCCCTGGGCTTGACCGGCACGGATACAACGCCGGAAAAAGCCCTCCATCCCTTCCTGGACCTGGGCCAACAGCACCCTGAACTCGGGATCGTGGGGCGCCACCTCAAGGGCTGTGTTGACGATAAAACAGCCCTTATGTTCAAGGTCATCCAGCGACCGCTCGATGATCTCATTGAAGAGCGCCAGCACCGCCTCGCGGGGTGGCAATTGTTGCTCCAAACGCGCGGAGCGCTCGCAGAAACCGTGCCTGATGTAATGCTTGAGCGCCAGGCCGAACAGCGCGCGCTTGTCACCAAAGGCATTGTACAGGCTGGCTGCGGTGATCCCCATGGCCTGCGTCAGGTCTCGTACCGAGGTCGCCTCATAGCCACGAGACCAGAAGCAGCGGACCGCTGCCGCCAATGCCCCGGTCTCATCAAACTCTCTGGGTCGCGCCATCACTCACACACTGATTCAAATTGAAGTCGAACGACGATTGTCATATACCTGGTTTTCAGCCTATTTTATAACAATCGATCCAAAACATCAGCCAGGACCCTTCATCATGATCCATTTCTTTTTCCATCCGACCCCCAACCCCGCCAAAGTCGCCCTGTTTCTCGAAGAAACGGCGCTGCCCTACGAAGTGATCCCCGTCGATACCAGCAAGGGCGAGCAGCACAGCCCGGAGTTCCTGGCGATCAACCCCAATGGCAAGGTCCCGGCAATCGTTGACACCGAAGGTCCGGACGGTCGCGAAGTGCGCGTGTTCGACTCGAACGCCATCCTGCTGTACCTGAGTGAAAAGACCGGGCAACTCGGCGGGCAACCCGGTGATCGCGGCGAACTGCTGTCGTGGATGATGTTTATCGGCACTGGCCTCGGGCCATTCTCCGGGCAGGCGGTGCACTTCCAGCACTCGGCCCCGGAAAGCCTGCCCTATGCCATCAATCGCTATCGCCGTGAAGCCGAGCGGCACTACCGGATACTTGACCAGCACCTGGCCGGGCGTAACTATATCGTCGGGGACAGCTATTCGATTGCCGATATTTCGGCCTGGGGCTGGATCGACAGGGCTTCACGGGTACTCAAGGGCGAAGAGTCGCCGCTGGCCGCCTACCCTCATCTGTCGGCCTGGTTCCAACGTATCGACGCCCGGCCAGCCGTGGCCCGTGCGCGCCAAGTAGGCAAGAGCCATGCCTTCAAACAGGTCAACGACGAGCAGACACGTCGCGCGCTGTTCCCCTCGAACTATCCCGACACCACGGTCTGAGGAAGATGCCGGTATAATCGCGTCTTTTTCCTGAAAGGCACCCGGCCCGTGGCAAACAAAAGGTACAGCTGCATTGGTTTGTATAACCCCAAGTCACCGGAAAACGTCGGTTCGGTGATGCGTGCAGCTGGCTGCTACGGCGTGGCCTCAGTGTTCTATACCGGCAAGCGTTATGAGCGGGCCAGGGACTTTGTTACCGACACCAAGAAGGTCCATCAGGATATTCCGCTGATCGGTATCGACGACCTGAAAAAAATCTTGCCGCTGGGCTGTATCCCGGTTGCGGTCGAGTTGGTGGAAGGCGCCCGCTCGCTGCCGGAGTACACCCACCCGGACCGTGCGTTGTATATCTTCGGCCCGGAAGATGGCTCGTTGGACAAGGCGATCCGCGACTGGTGTGAGGACGTGGTGTACATCCCCACCACCGGCTGCATGAACCTCGCCGCCACCGTCAACGTGGTGCTCTATGATCGGCTGGCCAAGGGCAATAACACCCGTTCGGGCCCCAAGTTCTGAAATGGCCTGGAACAACTAAACTAAGGCCTGAGCCGAGGCTACTTCAATAAATCACTGGCCAATACCTTCGACGGCCCGCCCATCAGGCTCTCGCTGAGCTGGATGAATTCCTCGGTCGTCACGGTATCCAGACGCATCGCCGCCCGGCTCACATCGTCCAGCGAGCGCTGGTTGCCGGTCCGCTGGCGAATTTCTCGATCCAGTTCCTGCAGCAGCAGCACCGCACGGGCTACAGTCGGTCCGCTTACCTGATCGCCGCGCAAGCCAGTGACCTGGCGGCTGACGCGGGCCAGCTTCGCCTGCAAGGCCAGATAACGCTGCTCGCTCAGCCCCCCGCTCGTCGCACCAGCTCAATGGCGTAATACTCTGCCAGGCCTTCGCCGATCCAGTCGCTGTGATGGCTGTCGTTGATCCGGCCGAAAACATGCACCAGCTCGCGCAGTAACGGACTGGCCCCCGACTCCTTGATCAGCGGCTCGGTGGAGTGCAGGTAGATCGAATCATGGGCCGCCTGGCTGCCGCGCAGCATCGACTCACTCGCTCCAACCACCAATAGTTTCGCAGGATTGCGCGGGAAGACTTCCTGCACCTTGGGCCAGACAAACGTCAGCAACGTCAACACATCTGCCCGTCGCATGCCTTGACCTCTGGGACCGGCGACCGTCACTTCGGTTTCCCCCAGACGCGTGCGCCGGCTGCCGAGATTACCGGCCAGCATCCAACCGGTCGGACGGTCGAACAGGCGCGAGACGTTATCGATGCGAAAGCGGTGCTTACCGATTCTCGGCCAAGCGGTCTCGACGCTTTTCCAGCCGGTGGGCAACTCGAACTCCAGGCGCGACACCAGCTCAGTACCGTCCTGCTGGTCCAGGTGCGCGGGCGGGACCAGTTGCTCGCCCCGTAGTAAGGCCCAGTTTGCGGTCAGGCGGGTATCGAAGCTACCGTTCTTGCGCGGATGGTTGATGTTCACCCGATAGCTGAGGCTGGCCTTGCCGGGGGCCGGGCGCCAGATCCCGCGGCTGTGGGTGCCGGCCTGGTCAGGTGTCAGCAACCACAGGCCATCGGCCTTGAAGTCGGTGTAGTCACCCCGGCTGCCAAGGTCGAAGTCGAAACTGCGCACCGCCGAACCCTGGGCCAGGGTCAGCTGCACTTCGGCCTGGTCGCTCTGGGGCAGCAGGCGCACATGATAATCCAGGTCGATTTTTTTCCCAGCCCAACCGGGGCCAGACAGCATCAGCAGCAAAACCCCCAGCAACAGTCGGCCACGCACCGGCATACACACTCCCTCAGGTCCATCTGGCTCAACCAGCGCGGAAAATCAGGTGATCTTCCCAATCGTCCTCGGGCACGCTGCCTTCGGCCAGCATGCGCCCGGACTGGGAAATCCGCTCTTGATGAACCGCATCGCGGTCACCACAGACCAGATGGTGCCAGAGTGGCAGGTCCTTGCCTTCACTGACCAGCCGATAACCGCAGCTAGGCGGCAGCCATTTGAACGCGTCGGCCTTACCCGGTGTGAGCTGGATACAGTCGGGCACCGAATCGCGACGATTGTCGTAGTCGGTGCATCGGCAGGTCTTCAAATCGAGGAGTTTGCAGGCGATACGCGTGTAATAGACGCTGTTGTCCTCTTCATCTTCAAGCTTTTGCAGGCAGCACAAGCCACACCCGTCGCACAGCGACTCCCATTCCTGCTGATCGAGTTGATCGAGGGTCTTGCGTATCCAGAAGGGTTCGACTCTTGCGGCCATGGCTCAAACATCTGCATCGGGTAGTGAAAAGGTCGCCAGTCTAGTGCCCCCGCCGAAAAGGGCCAAGCATCGGCGACTGTCGGTTGAAGAATGCTTGTCAGGCGGGACGCCGCACAGTAAATTTGGCGGCCGCAACAGCCCGCCTGCCAACTGCCATTAGCGCTCTACCGCGCCGCACGAAGTAGATAGACACGGGCCAGGCACCACGACAGGACACCGCAACAACGGCCCCGGTCGACTCACCTCCTTCATCCCAGACTCTTGTTCAGGAATTTTCCATGAGCGCTAATCCACGTGTAGCCGACTATCCTATCGATGCCCAGTTCACCCAACGCTGGTCGCCCCGTGCCTTCACCGGCGAAGCCATTGCGCAAGAAACTCTGCTGAGCTTTTTCGAAGCGGCCCGCTGGGCTCCCTCGGCCTACAACTCGCAACCGTGGCGCTTCCTCTATGCACGCCGTGACACACCGAACTGGGAGCGCTTCCTCGGTCTGCTGAACGAGTTCAACCGTGGTTGGGCGCAACACGCTTCGGCGCTGGTCATCGTGATCTCGAAAACCACTTTCAAGGCGCCTGGCGCCGCCGAGGAAACCCCAGCCCTGACGCACACCTTCGACACCGGTTCGGCTTGGGGTTACCTGGCCCTGCAGGCCAGCAAAAGTGGTTGGCACGCCCACGGCATGGCCGGCTTCGACCAAGACTTGACCCGCCAGGAGCTGAAGATTCCGCAAGGTTATGCCCTGCACGCAGCCGTGGCGGTGGGCAAACTGGGCGACAAAGCGACCTTGCCTGATTACCTGCAGGAGCGTGAACTACCGAGCCCGCGCGAACCCTTGAGCGCGCTGGTGGCCGAAGGTGACTTCAGCCTGTAAGAGCGTTTAGAGACTTGTGGCGAGGGGCCGACCTCGCTGGGGTATCAGGTGCCGCTAAAAAGCGTCGCATCGGGAAGAACGAGATACCCGATCCACGACCGCCTCGCGGCCAAGCGTGGACAAGCCCCTCGCCACAGCGCTTCACCGCAACTCAGTAACCGCGCGCAAAATCCACTTCGCCGCGCAACGCGTGCTCAGCTTGATAGGCCCGCAGGTTATCGACGAACAATTGCACCATCATGGCCGGTGAAGTCGGCGCCGAGCTGTGGCCGGTCAGCAGCAGCCCCCAGGCCGTCCAGAACGGGTGGCGCTGCGGCAACGGCTCCTGGCGGCAGACATCTATCACCGCCCCTCCCAGATGCCCTTCCTTCAGGGCTTCCACCAGATCCGCATCGACCACGGCCACCCCGCGTCCGGCATTGATGAACAACGCAGTCGGTTTGAAACGCTTGAACAACGCCGCGTCGTACAGGTCATGGGTATTGGGCGTATCGGGCAACAAGTTGACCACGTAATCCACCTCGCCAACCCGATCGCCCAGCGCCTCCAGGCCGTCCACCCGGACAAACGGCGACCGCTCACGGGCCTCGCTGGCGATGCCGTACAGCTCGACCCCGAAGGGCCGCAGAAACTGCGCCACGCTATGGCCAATATCCCCAGCGCCAACGATCAGCACCTTACGTCCCGCCAGGCTCTGCCCCAGGCGATTGTCCCATTTACGCTCGACCTGGCTGACGAGTCGCGCCAGCACTTCGCGCTCGTGGCCAAGCATATAGGTCAGGACATATTCAGCCATCACCTGACCAAATATCCCCACCGCGCGAGTCAGCCGGTAGTGACGCGGCAACCCTTCGGCCAGCAGCGGCGTGATACCCGCCCAAGTCGATTGCAGCCATAACGGCCGGTGCCCCTGGCGCAACAAGGTCGCCAGCAAATCCGGCTGCCCCAGCCAGATCGGGCAATCGCCGGCCAGGTTCGACAACGTAGCCGAATCGCCGCTGGTCATCACTTCAAGGTCGGGAGCTGCCTGGCGTAGCAACTGGGCATAAAGAGCGTGGTCGTGTTCGGCAATCAGAACGCGCATGATTCAAACCTTTCAAAAACGGTGCAGGCAGCGGCCGACGAAGCGCTCAGCATCGTGCTCGGTCACCGCCAGAAAATACATTCCATTCGTGTCGAAGGCCCTGGACAGGGCATTCAGGGATATCCGTCAGACCGGATCATTGCGGCACAACAATTCTTCGGGCAAGTGTTCGATGTACTCGTCTTCCGCCGGCGGCATCTGCAAGTGATAGCCCTGGGTCTGGAGGTTCTCCAGCACCTTGTGGATATCTTCGCGCGACAGCTTGCGCTCGGGCGTCAACACCAGGTCGAAGGCATGCACCGGCTTGCCGAATGCCAACAACAGGTTTTCCGGCACGCGCTCCAGGGCGTCGCTTTTGAGCACATAGAGGTACATTTCGTTCTTGCGCGGGCTTCGGTAGATGGAGCAAATACGTTTCAAGGCTGTTCTCCGGCAATCGCCAGGCTATCGAGCAAGGCCTGGCCCATCAATTCGCGGCGCCAGCCACGCAGCGAATCGGGCAATTGATAGGGTCCATCAGGAAAGCCGCTCTTGATCAGCGCTTCCAGGGTTTTCTTGCGCAGCATCAGTTCCGGCGCGATGTTCAAGCGCTCCGCTTCGGCCTGGCCGATCGCCCGCAGGCGCTTGACCAGTGCCCCGGCTTCGATCGGCAGCGGCTCGGGCACCATTGGCGGCCATTGGTCCATCGGCACGCTGCTGGCCTGCTTGATCAATTCGAGCAGGAATTCGCCGTCCTGGCGCACGGTACGCGGGTGCATGTCTTCGATACGGGCGAGAGTCACCAGGTTGTCCGGCTGGCTCTTTGCCAGGGGCCACAGCGAATGTTCGCGGATAATCCGGTTGCGCGGCAGGTCACGGACCCGGGCCTCGCGCTCGCGCCAGGCGCAAAGTTCACGCAGCACCGCCAGTTGCGCCCTGGACAGCTTCCAGGCCAGCTTCGCCTCGCGATAGACCTCGTAAGGATCGACCTCGCGGCGCAGGTTGGCAACCAGTTCGGCGCCGTCCTCCAGTACCCAGGCGTACTTGTCGTGCGGCAGTTGCGGGCGCAGGCGGGTGTAGACCTCGGCCAGGTGCAGCGCATCCTCGGCGGCATAGCTGACCTGGGTTTCCGACAGCGGGCGTTGCAGCCAGTCCGAACGGGTTTCGCCCTTGGGCAATTCGATGCCGAGCACTTCCTGGACCAGGCGCGAATAGCCCATGGAGAAACCGAGGTTCAGGTACGCGGCGGCCAGCTGGGTGTCGAACAGCGGCACCGGAAGGCTGCCGGTCAGGCGCAACAAGACCTCGAGGTCTTCACTGCAGGCATGCACCACCTTGACCACCGCCGGGTTTTCCAGCAATGCGGCCAGGGGTAGCCAGTTATCGATGGTCAAGGGGTCGATCAGGTAGACGCGCATGCCATCACCGATCTGGATCAGACCAGCGATGGGATAAAAGGTGTCGACCCGCATGAATTCGGTGTCGAGGGCAACGAAGGGTAATCGTTGCCATTCAATGCAATATTGACCGAGGCTATCGTTGTCGCGAATCCAGTGAATATCGATGGCCACACGGCTCTCCCTTGAAGAATGGCGCGCAGTATATATCGCCAAGGGCGATTTCCGAGCATTCACTCTGCAACAGCATGAGTGAAAAGACCCGCCGAAAAAAAAGAATAGTCCCACTCAGGACGTTCAGCTCGGCCAAAATAGGCGAACAGCAGCAACGATGAACACCCGCCACCGGGCGTGTCAGACCGTGCAGTCAGAGCCGATGGCCGGCAACCTCGACCTCCTCATAGCCCTGCCCCAGTTCTTCGATCACCGCTGACTGCTCGACGATATCGAATACCACGCCCTGGTAGTCGTGATAACCCATCTTCAGAAAGCGCATGGCGGTCTGGCTGATCGGTAGCAAGCCACAGTCCTGGCTCGAGACAGCCATGGCCGCCCAACTATGGGTATGAATGACGCAGCCGACATCATCACGGGTGTGATGGATCGCGCTATGGATGACCGCACCGGCCTTGTTCAGGCCGTAATTCAGCTCACCAAAATCGACGCTGCTCAGGATCTTCCGGCATGATCGACCTTGAGCAGGCTGGAGGCGCTGATTTCCTCGTACATCATCCCGTAAGGGTTGATCAGATAGGGGCCTTGCTCTCCAGGAATACAGGCCGAGAGGTGGCTGGCCATCATGTCAGACATGCCGTAAAGGTCCACCAGGCGTAATAGGCCGTCAGATCAATCCGCGCTTGCCACTCTTCGGGGCTGCAATGCGACTTCATCGAACTGACCGATAAGCTGGCGTCAGGGCGCATATTCGGGCCTCCAATCAGGTTTTGTCAGATGAGGTGCTACGAAAGTACGCGGGTGGCCTGACCAATGAAAAACTGGCGCACATCGCCATTCGCGCATCCTCTTGCTGCCGTGACTGGATGCGCTCCCACGGCGTGCATTTCCAGCTACCTTTGTCCGGCGCTTTGCATGTGGCGCGCACCAATGCTTTTTTCATGGGTGGCGGCAAGGCCCTGATCAATGCCTACTGTACCTAAGGCCATGGCCAAGGTGCGCCTGGACACCTATGCCGAATACGCCTGGCCGCGAGCGTTAGGCAAGTTCGCCCACGGCATCTTTCGCAGCGCTGCGTTACTGAAATACGCCATCGAAAAACGTCAAGCCAACCCGATCAACACCGGCAGCGACTGATTCAGGCCTTACCGGTCCCCGCTCAATCCGATAACAATCCGGCACACAGTGATGGCGGACGGTTTGCTCGCCTCAAATTAGCTGATGCTCGCCGCGATATGCGGGTTTTCGGCAACCATAGTTCTGTATCGACAACGACTTGCGGTGACGATTGCGGCGATTTAAGAGCGATGTTCGCGAGTCCATATAAATAAGAGCGAAGGCTGCATAAGTGCAGCCCTCTTCCGCATAACCGGCGCAGGGTCGTATGCCCTCCTATCCAAACCTTGCAACTGGCGGCTCAATGTTTTCTGACATCCGCCAACGGCACGCTGATGCGTTGTTCTCGTTGCAAGAGTTGCATCAGAAGGACAACTCGCTCTTCCCCTTCCATTGCCAGAAAAATGGCTTCCAATTCGACAAATGGGCCTTGCTTGATATGCACCCTCTCACCAAAGCTAAAGTGGCTCTCCAATGGCGCAACACTGTCGTGTTCATAAAGTTGAGCGATTACTTCATCGTGCACCGCCAATGGCTTTCCACCGAAACTGACCACCCGCGATACGCCACGGGTAGAACGAAGCGGTGCCCAGCTGTCATCCGCACCCAGCTGGATAAACAAATAACTCGGAAACAGTGACTCGCAGACCACTCGGCGGCGCCCACGTAAAACACGCTCGCGCCGACGCATGGGGCGAAAGCAGGTGTATCCCTGGTTCACCAGGTTTACCTCGGCACGCTCGTCTTGACAGGCCTTGCACAGAACCAAATACCAAGCCCTGCCAGGAAGCCCCAGCGACATGTCCGTTCCAGCGACTATTTCCTCAGAGGCCTGCATGTTCACCTCGTCTTCCATCTATCTGATCCAACAGCTCGCTGGTTTTCGCCTGCATCAGCGCCACATCCCCACGACTTTCTACGTGCAACGAAATCGCCGATTCCGTAGGCGAAATCCGTAACTTGCAGCGCCAATCATTTAAAACCAGCTTCAAGCCTTCTACTTCATCGATCTCCAGCGCCAGGGCAGCATGCAGTGTCTTGATACGTTCAAGCACCGCGAGCGGATCCGTGACCTGGCGACAGATTTCACCTGATGACGGAAACAATCCCATTCGTTCGACCATTAAAGATGGCTGCATTTTTTCGCGCTGATCCCCGCTTTCACGGGCCCGCAACCATGCCATCAAGCCACTACGAACCGACTCGGAACCCCGAGACAAAGTCCCCTGGCTCGGCGAACCGAGCGTATGCCTGACGGCACTAGGGCGAGCTGGAGCGCAGACTGCGCTTTTAGTCAATTCAGCATCCAGCCGACGCTGAAACGCATTGCCTATAGACTTCGAATTGCTCATCGCGATTTCGTCCAGACAAAAAACAATTCAACAGTAATCAGGCTATTAAAAAATATTTTTTTAATAGCAAATTAAAGCAATTGAGTGCAATTAAAACGCCACTAGCTTTAACTTAAACAAAGTGTTTCTAATATTTATCACAACCCCTATCTAGCAGCACTAAACCAATCGGCAATGTTATTTTTAGTCAGGCATAAAACGATAATGTTATTTTTTGTCCGAATGCAGCTATTGATATTTTCTAAAAGACATGAAAACAAACTGCGCACCGATTTAGAGGTTGATATTGTGAGGAATTCGCAGTTAGAATTTTTCCCCGTCGTAATTTACATGCCACCGTAAAGGTCGCATCACGTTTGACCAGGGTCTCTGTTACAGAGAAGTCATTGCGGTGCGGCCGTGTCATGAAAAATAAACCACTAGCCCATTACCCTTGGAAACTATTGTTCATCGATGAACAACCTCAGGCCAGATAGTGGCCAAGTGTTTCAGCGTGACGAGCATTGACGGCATAAAGGAAGTTGTCTTGTTTAAGAATATTCTGATCGTCTGCATTGGCAATATTTGCAGAAGCCCTACCGCCGAAAATTTATTGCGCCAAACCCTGGAGCCGACCGACATCCTCGTCCGCTCCGCAGGCCTTCACGCGCTCAAGAACAATCCCATCGAAGCGACCGCCCTCAGTGTCCTTGAAGAACACGGTCACGCTCCACACGAGCATCGCGCCACGCAACTGACCTCGGCAGCTATCAACGAGTCCGATCTGATCCTGGCGATGGAACACCAGCACATCGACGCAATCCTCAGCATGGCGCCCGCCGCCCGAGGGAAAATCTTCCTGCTGGGCAAATGGCAAGACAACCGCGAAATCAAAGATCCATACCGTCAAGGCCGACCTGCTTTCTTGCACGCTTATGCGTTGATCGAAGCAGCCGTACACGCGTGGGCCAAGCGTCTCGCACGCTGAGCCACTCCCAGCTACCCGCAAAGAAAAAAGAACCGACTTATGCAGCAAGCACCCGTGTTAACGCCACAAGATAACGATGCTGATGAAATAGACCTGATGGGGCTACTCGGCACGCTGATCGACCATAAATGGTTGATAGCCGGGATTACCGGTGTCTTCATGGCCGCCGGGGCTGCTTATGCGGTGTTGGCCACCCCGGTGTACCAGGCGACCGCGTTGGTCCAGGTCGAAGCCAAGAAAAACGACATGCTGGGCTTCTCCGATGTGAATGGCATGCTGGGGAAGGAATCGCCATCAGCTACAGAAATCGAGCTGATCAAGTCGCGCGTCAATATCGGCACGGCTGTCGATAATCTGAAACTGGACCTTGAAGTTAAGCCGAATCGCTTTCCGGTGATTGGTGAGTTTATCGCCCGCCGATTCAAGGCAGATGCACAGAACCCTGTCGCCAATCCCTGGCTTGGCATGAACAGTTTCGCTTGGGGTGGCGAAATTTTAAAGGTTGCAGAACTTGAACTGCCACAGGAGTTACTGGACAAGGAGCTGACATTGGTCGCCGGTGAAACAGGTAGCTACACCCTGCTCGACGAGGACGACCATCTTTTAGTCAAAGGCCAAGTGGGCCAAGTCTATGACCAAAACGGTATCAAACTGTTGGTTGAAGCGCTGCAAGCCAATCCCGGCACCACATTCAGCATCGTCCGTATTCGCCGCCTCACCAGTATCTTAAATTATCAGCAGGCACTGGATGTGGCAGAGCGCGGTAAAGAATCCGGCATGATTGGACTGGCTCTGGAAAGCACCGATCCCGCCAAAGCCATTCAAATCCTCAATGAAATCGCCAAGCTTTATGTGCGACAGAACATTGAGCGGACCTCGGCTGAAGCGGCGCAGAGCCTGGAGTTTCTCAAGGATCAACTGCCCCAGGTCCGTAAAGACCTGGAAAAAGCTGAAACCGCCCTGAACCAGTTTCAGATCCGTAGCAAATCCATTGATATCAGCCTGGAAGCCAAGGCCATTCTCGACCAGATCGTGGCCCTCGACACCAACATCTCAGAACTCAAACTGCAACAAGCTGAAATGGATCGCAAATTTACCCGTCAGCATCCGGCCTATCGTGCCTTGCTGAGCCAATTAGGCGAGTTGACCAGCAAACAGAATGGCCTGGCCAAGAAAGTTGAGGGGCTACCCACCACCCAGCAAGAACTGCTAAGCCTCACCCGGGATGTGAAAGTCAGCACCGAAATCTATACCCAGCTTCTGAACAAATCCCAGGAATTGGATGTTATGCGCGCCGGTACCGTGGGTAATGTGCGCTTGATCGACACTGCGGATGTGGACCTGCGATATCCGGTTAAACCCAAGAAGATTCTAGTCGTACTGATCGCCACCCTGCTCGGAGCTTTCCTGGCAATAGCATTGGTGCTATTTCGCAAAACCCTTAACCGCGGCGTGGAAAATCCGGATGAAATCGAAAAACTCGGTTTGCCGGTATATGCGGCCATTCCATTCAGCTCGCTACAGAAAGTTGAAGAAGACAAAATTACAGGCGTTCGCGGTCGAGCAAACAAAGTAGCCCCCTTACTGTCTGCTAGCCACCCGACTGACTTGGCCATTGAAGGACTGCGCAGCCTGCGTACCAGCTTGCATTTCGCAATGCTTGAGGCAGACAACAATCGCCTGATGATTTCCGGGCCAAGCCCCAAAGTTGGCAAAACCTTTGTCTCGGCCAACCTCGCGGCGGTCGTGGCGCAAGCAGGCCAGCGCGTGCTGCTGGTCGATGTCGATATGCGCAAAGGCTATCTGCATAAAGTGCTAGGCATTCCGGTTGAAAACGGACTGTCTGACCTTCTGGCCAAACGTTGCGATCTCAACATCGCCATTCACAAGACATCCATTGAAAATCTCGACATTGTCGGTCGCGGCCAGATCCCTCCCAATCCCTCAGAATTACTAATGCACAACAATTTCACTGCATTTCTGGAACAGGTCAGCGCTTTGTACGATCTGGTCATTCTCGATACACCACCGTTTCTAGCCGTGACCGATGCGGCCATTGTTGGTCGCCAGTCCGGCACCAGTTTGATCGTGACCCGTTTCGAGTTGAACCCGGCCCGTGAAATCGAATTGACCATGCGCCGCTTTGCACAAAATGGCATTGAGCTTAAAGGCGCTATTTTCAATGGCGTTGAAAAACGTGCATCCGCCAAATATGGCTATGGTGCTTATGGTTATTACAATTACGAATACAAATCTGACAGTGTTTAATCTGCAATACCGATTTAGCACCAAATAAACACCCCCTGAATCTACAAGGGGCGTTTAGTACCGAGCTCTCTGCATTTCAACATATATTAAATAATACCGCTTTCAGGGACCAGCATGTAATCCTGGGGCGGTAGCATGCACGAATCACAACATCACTTCGTAAATCTGGTATGAAAACGCCTAAACCAAACTTCCACGCTCTGCTACAGGGCTGACCGTGTAACTTCGCACGCCAACCAAAAGACACCACAATTAATGCCAAAACAAAGCGTTACGCGAATTATCAATATCGCATTGCGTGGCATTACACTTGCCAGCAAATTTCTATTGATATTTTTTCTCGCAAAATTTCTTGAACCAAAGGAATTGGGTCTTTACGGATTGCTCACCGCCACCATTAGCTATGCACTATATTTTCTAGGGTTCGACTTCTACACATTTACTACGCGAGAAATCATCAAACGAGAGCGCCACGAGTGGGGCGGATTGATTAAGGACCAAGGTGCACTTTCGTTGTTACTTTATGTAATTGTATTGCCACTGCTGAGCTTTGTCTTTATAAACGGATTGTTGCCATGGCGTGTCGCAGGTTGGTTTTTTATATTGCTGGTATTAGAGCACCTGACACAGGAGCTGGGTCGATTACTAATAGCGATCTCGGAACAGTTGCTCGCTAGCCTTGTGTTGTTTCTCCGCTCTGGTATCTGGGCGGTGATGGTGACAGCAGTCATGTTTTTCAGAACCGATACACGTGATTTAGACTTTGTGCTTGGCGGCTGGACGCTTGGCAGTCTTGTAGCTCTCTTATTAGGCATCCATCACCTTAAGCAGTTGGATACTTCTGGCTGGCATAAGAAAATTGATTGGCGCTGGATTGGCAAAGGCCTGAAAGTTTCCATTCCCTTGTTGATAGCCACCCTAGCTATCCGAGGTATCTTCACAGTGGATCGCTACTGGTTTGCTGATTTGATGAATCTGGAAACACTCGGTGCTTATGTTCTATTTATGGGGATTAGCAGTGCGCTTCTGTCATTTCTAGATGCTGGTGTATTTTCTTTCATTTACCCTGGCCTGATCGGCGCGCACCACAATAAAGACTCCGCCGCTTTTTGTCTTAAGCTGCGTGCATTACTGCTCCAAACACTGTTGCTTTCCGGAGCATTTATAGCAATTACACTATTGATTATTGACCCACTTTTGGCTTGGTTGGATAAGCCGCTATATATTGAAAACAAAAGTTTATTTCCTTGGACCTTATTAATCACGCTCCTCTACTCAGTGGGGATGGTGCCGCATTATGCATTATATGCACAAGGACTTGACCGCCCCATTATTCATAGCCATATAGCAAGCCTGTTGATCTTTATTCCAAGCACTTGGCTCTTCTCCAAATTCTGGCCCCTACAAGCTGTACCGCTGGGACTCTGTGTTGCTTTCTTTTTGATCCTCCTGTGGAAGAGCTTGGCTTTTGTGCGCATGACTCCTCCGCAGTATCGATCACTTTCATCTGCACCTAAAACGCTCTACAAAGGAACCCGTTGAATGCTTACCAACAAAACTATTCTTGTCACTGGCGGTACCGGTTCGTTCGGCAACACCTTCGTGCCCATGACCCTGGAAAAATACAACCCCAAAAAAATCATCATCTTTTCCCGTGATGAAATGAAACAATGGGACATGGCAAAGAAATTCGAAGGTGATTCGCGGGTGCGCTTTTTCATTGGTGATGTGCGTGATAAGGAACGTCTATACCGAGCACTGGACGGTGTCGATTACGTTGTACACGCCGCCGCCACCAAGATTGTCCCGACCGCCGAATACAATCCGTTTGAATGCGTGAAAACCAACATCAATGGGGCGATGAACCTCATCGACGCTTGCATTGATAAACAGGTCCATCGCACTGTTGCCCTGTCCACCGACAAAGCCAGCAGTCCAATCAATTTGTATGGTGCGACCAAGCTGGCATCGGACAAAATGTTTGTCGCCGGTAACTCTTATTCAGGCGGCCATGACTCGCGTTTCGCCGTGGTTCGATATGGCAACGTCATGGGATCGCGTGGTTCGGTCATTCCCTTCTTCATGTCGATAAAAAACAAAGGCGTGTTGCCAATTACCGACGAGCGCATGACCCGTTTCATGATCTCTCTCGAGGAAGCAGTAAAGCTGGTCTGGCACGCCTTCGAAGATATGGAAGGCGGCGAGATTTACGTCAAAAAAATCCCTTCCATGAAAGTGACGGATCTCGCCCGGGTGGTTGCTCCTGAAGCGGAACAGCAAATTGTCGGCATTCGCCCCGGTGAGAAACTGCACGAGCAGATGATCAGCGCCGAAGATGCCTACTACACCTACGAATACCCTCACCACTTCAAAATTCTGCCGACGATCAATGGCTGGGCTACCTGTGCCAAGCGCATCAAGGACGGCACCCGAGTGCCTGAAGGCTTCGTCTACTCCAGCGATAACAACAGCGAGTGGATGAGCGACGCCGATCTGGAAACCTGGATCGACATCAACCGCGATAAGATTGGGAGCATCTGATACATGATTCCCTACGGCCGCCAAGAAATCACCCAAACCGATATCGACGCGGTCGTGGGTGTACTGCAATCTGACTTCCTGACCCAAGGACCGATGGTGCCGCGCTTCGAGCAAAGGGTCGCGCAGCACGTCGGCGCCAGCCATGCCTTGGCAGTGAACAGTGCCACCTCGGCTTTGCACATGGCCTGCCTGGCCCTCGGACTGGGGCCGGGCGATCGGTTGTGGACAACACCGATTACTTTCGTCGCATCGGCCAACTGTGCGTTGTACTGCGGCGCCGAAGTCGACTTTGTCGATATCGATCCGCGCACCTATAACCTTTGCCCGCAAGCGCTCGCGGACAAACTCGAACAGGCCGAACGTGAGGGCACGTTACCCAAAGTGGTGGTGCCGGTCCATTTATGCGGCCAACCCTGCGACATGCAAGCCATTCATGCGTTGTCCCAACGCTACGGCTTCAAGATTATCGAAGATGCTTCCCATGCTATCGGCGGCAAATACCAAGGGGAGTTCATCGGCAACTGCCGCTACAGCGATATCACCGTATTCAGTTTCCATCCTGTGAAGATCATTACTACCGCAGAAGGTGGCATGGCACTGACTAACGATGGCGAATTGGCGAACAAGATGGCCTTGTTGCGTAGCCATGGCATTACCCGTGATCCGTCTCAGATGACTCACGAGGCCGATGGCCCATGGTACTACCAGCAGATTGATCTAGGCTTCAACTATCGGATGACTGAGCTGCAGGCCGCGTTAGGTGTCACCCAGATGGAGCGCCTGGATCTCTATGTGGCACGTCGGCATCAACTGGCCCGCCGCTACGACGACCTGTTGGCCAACCTGCCCGTCACTACACCCTGGCAGCACTCGGAGAGTTACTCCGGTTTGCACCTATACGTTATCCGCCTACAACTGGATCAAATCAAGAAGACTCACCGGCAAGTTTTTGACTCACTGCGTGAGCTGGGCATAGGCGTCAACCTCCACTACATCCCAGTGCACACTCAGCCTCACTATGAACGCATGGGTTTCAAGCCCGAAGATTTTCCGCAAGCGCAAACCTATTATCGGGAAGCCATTAGCATTCCGATGTTCCAGACCATGACCGATAAACAGCAGGACGAAGTCATCACCGCATTACATAAAGCGGTGCTGGAATGAAACTAGCAATCATCCCTGCCCGTGGAGGCAGCAAGCGCATCCCGCGCAAGAACATCAAATTGTTCTGCGCAAAGCCGATGATCGCTTGGTCCATTGAAGCGGCACTGCAAAGCGGCTGCTTTGATCAGGTAATTGTTTCCACCGACGATGAACAGATTGCCGAGGTGGCTCGACACTACGGGGCTACCGTGCCCTTTATGCGTCCTGCGCAACTGTCCGACGACCATACCGGCACCATCCCGGTCATTCGTCACGCCATTGAATGGTTCAATACCCAAGATCAACCTGTCACACACGCTTGCTGCCTGTATGCCACGGCCCCATTCGTCGGCCCTGAAGATCTCCGTCGTGGTTTCGACATTCTCACCGATGTCGGCTGCGATTTCGCTTTTTCGGTGACCAGCTACGCCTTTCCGATCCAGAGAGCTATTCGCCTCAACGCCGAAGGGAGGGTGGAGATGTTCAACCCTGAGCATTTCAACACCCGCTCTCAGGACCTTGAGGAGGCCTATCACGACGCAGGCCAGTTCTACTGGGGCAGAGCCGATGCGTGGCTGCAAGGCAGGACGCTCTTCAGCCCAGGCTCGATACCGGTGACACTACCGCGACATCGTGTGCAAGACATCGATACTCCGGAAGATTGGGTACGAGCCGAATGGTTGTTCAAGGCCATGCAGGCAGAAACCCCGTGAAGATGCCGTCGATGAAGATCGCCTTTCGCGTCGATGCCTCACTACAAATAAGCACGGGGCACGTCATGCGTTGCCTGACCCTAGCCAGCGCGCTTAAGGTGCAAGGCGCCGAATGCCGGTTTATTTGCCGCGAACATCCCGGCAATTTAATCGAGCACATCCGCAGCAAAGGCTTCCAGGTCCATGTCTTACCTCCCATGGACTCGGCAGCGGGCTTGACCGCCGTCCACGTGCCGAGTGCGTTGCCGCAACTGGCACATGCCGCCTGGCTGGGCGCCACCCAGGAAAAAGACGCTGACCAATGCAGCGCCATTTTCAGTGAACTGAAAGTTGACTGGCTGATCGTCGACCACTATGCGCTCGATGCTCGCTGGGAAGCTGCGCTGAAGGCGCACTACCGAAAACTGATGGTAATCGACGATCTGGCCGACCGTCCTCACCAGTGCGACCTTCTGCTGGATCAGACCTTCGGTCGCACGGCCAAGGACTACGCACCTTGGGTCCCTGACGCTTGCACCCTGCTCTGCGGCTCGCAATATTCTTTGCTGCGGCCTGAGTTCGCAGCCTTGCGCGCCTACAGCCTGGAGCGTCGGCAAAAACCGCAACTCGCGCACCTGCTCATCAGCATGGGCGGCGTGGATAAGGACAACGCCACCGGGCAAGTCCTCGAAGCGCTCAAATCCACTGAGCTTCCAGCCAATTGCCGGATTACCGTGGTTATGGGGGCTGCCGCGCCCTGGCTTGCCGAAGTTCGCCAACTGGCCATGCAGATGCCGTGGCCCACAACGGTCAAAGCGGGCATCAGCGATATGGCGCAACTGATGGCCGATAGCGACTTGGCAATTGGCGCTGCCGGAGCTACCTCCTGGGAACGCTGCTGCCTGGGCTTGCCAACCCTAATGCTAGTGCTGGCGGACAACCAACGACAGGTTGCTCATAACCTCGCACACGCAAGTGCGGTTTACCTGCTTCAAGGCCCGCAGGAAATTCTTGATCGCCTTCCCCATCTGCTAAACAGGCTTGTTGCATCCGCTGCCCTACGAGCAAGCATGAGCCAGGCAGCCTCGCATATTGCGGATGGCCAAGGGGCGACCACTGTCATCCAGCATCTGGAGTTCTAAATTGACCGCAAACGTACCGAAACAATCACGGGTACGGCCGATGACTCGTGAGGATCTCGAACGAGTACTGAGCTGGCGCAATCATCAAGAGGTGCGGCGTTATATGTACACGCAGCATGAAATCAGCCTTGTCGAGCACACTCGCTGGTTCGAACGAGTCTCCTTGGATGCCAGCCGCCATTTACTGATTTTCGAGAACGATGTTGTACCACTCGGTTTCGTCAACATCCATCAAATCGCCGCCGGTGGCGTGGCTGATTGGGGCTTTTACACCGCACCCGATGCGCCGCAAGGGACCGGTCGTCAACTGGGACAGGCCGCACTGCACTATGCCTTCGGACAGGCGGAGCTACACAAAATCTGTGGCCAGGCTATTGCGCATAACGAGCGCTCCATCAAGTTTCACCTCAACCTGGGTTTTCAACAGGAAGGCATTTTGCGCGAACAACACTTCGACGGTGAGCGTTATCACGATGTCGTGTGTTTCGGCCTTCTCGCCTCCGATAGACAAGCGAAAATTTAAGAGATCAGACCATGTCAAACACTCCCAGCATTAGCATCGCCGGACGCCGCATTGCGGCGGATGCACCGCCTTACATCATCGCCGAGCTTTCCGCCAACCATAACGGCAAGCTTGAAACCGCTTTGAAGATCATCGAAGAAGCCAAAAAAGCGGGTGCTGATGCGATCAAGCTCCAGACCTATACCGCCGACACCATCACTCTTGATTGCGACTCGGAAGACTTTCAGATCCACGGTGGGTTGTGGGATGGCAAAACACTTTATCAGCTTTATCAGGAAGCCCATATGCCATGGGATTGGCACGCGACGTTATTCGAATATGCTCGCAAGCTGGGTATTACCATCTTCAGTTCGCCATTCGACACCACGGCTGTTGACCTGCTGGAAAGCCTCAACGCGCCGGCCTATAAAATTGCTTCTTTTGAGGCTGTTGATCTGCCCTTGATCAAGTATGTTGCCAGTACTGGCAAGCCGATGATCATCTCCACGGGTATGGCTGATGCGGAAGAAATCCAGGAAGCCATCGATGCCGCTCACGAAGGTGGCTGTAAGGAGCTGGCCATTCTGCATTGTGTCAGCGGCTATCCCGCACCAGCGGCGGATTATAACCTGTGTACTATACCCGATATGATAAAGCGCTTCGGTGTGGTTACAGGGCTTTCCGATCACACTTTGGACAACACTACAGCTATAGCCAGCGTGGTCATGGGCGCCTCAATAATTGAGAAGCATTTTACTTTAGATCGCAGTGGTGGTGGTCCGGATGATAGTTTTTCGTTAGAACCAAAAGAGCTGATAGCTCTGTGCCGCGACAGTAAAACTGCCTGGAGCGCATTGGGAAAAATTGATTATGGTCAAAAATCCAGCGAACAAAGTAATGCCAAATTTAGACGATCGCTTTATTTTGTAAAAGACCTGGATATTGGCGAAATAATTACTAAAGACTCAGTACGAAGCGTTAGACCTGGATTTGGTTTACCTCCAAAATTTCTAGAACAAATAATCGGCTGTAAAACTTCAAAAAACATCAAAAAAAATACCGCCGTCGGCCTAGATTGCATTCACCCCGAACATAAGCAAATCTGATCTCTACAACTCTACAACTCTACAACTCGAAGGCATCAAAAAAATAGCGCATCACATCAATTACTCTACGGCTCAGAAAGGAAGACCATGAAAGTAGCGATACTAATCGACACAGTTAAAAGAGACCTGGGGCTTGCAACCGAAATCAAACATAAACTTGAGCATGAACAACTCGGAGAAGTTCAAATACTCCCAATATTCCCTATCGATGGAGATGGAAAATTCACATATGGAAAATTCATTTTTGGAAGCTTTGATTTTGTAATAACTCCATCCTACAATGTAGCAAGAACAAAATCTATTAGACTTCGAGCTCTGCTTTCAGGGGCAAAACTTATTGAATTTACGTCCGAACAATTCTATTCTCAAGAATTTGAAAAAGAAAAATTAAACCTAGACTATAAAAGCCAATACAGCAAACACATTTACCAAAATTTTGTCTGGAGCGATTACTACGCGAATAAAATTATTTCAGCCGGCATTTCAAACAAAGAAAAAACCTGGATAGTTGGCTCTCCAAAAGTATTCAAAAAACAATCAGAAAACAGAAAAGAAGGCATTGCGTTTGTTTCCGATTTTAGTTTGGCAGACTTTAATACAAATCAACTAGAATCATTCAACAACCTATATAAATGCAATCTCACACTTTCTGACATAAATGCAATTGCTGAGGAAAGAAAAAACTTCATTGATTTTTCAATCCGCCTCTCAAAGACATGTGGAAAACGTGTTTACATAAGACCACATCCCGGAGAAAGTAAATTACCTTATGAACTGGCAGTAGCATCTGGCGTCATTGCTTCCTGGCCGGAGGATGAGTCTTTTACAGACTTCATAAAAACAAAAGAACACTCAATCGTTCACACTAGCACGACACTTTTTGAAACATGCGCCCTGGGGATACCCGTACATAGTATAAAGTTCGGTGAAATTCCAAAAAGTTTACAACGCGATTACTATAAAGATCTAATATCGTTCAGTTCAGAATCAGAAATAACAAAAAAAATCTGCTCATTCGACGACGCATACACAAAAGATAGCCAAAGAAAACTGCACTATTACTTTGATAATTTCTCAGGCGCGTACACATGTTCCGACGCAATAATTTCAGCATTAATTGAAATAAAAAATAAAACTAAAAAAAATAATCTATGGATGAGAAAGACTTTTGGGCTGCTATCTATAATCCTCGTTTATCCACATATCTTTTTTATCGATTCTGCCAAATTGGCCGTGACGCACTTTCTCAAATTCGAACTAATCAGAAGTATTATTTCGATAAAATTCAGTGATAATCTTAGGCGTTTTTTTGATCCCTCTCACAAGCTAACCAAAGAAAGTATAGATAGGTCTGCCAACGAATTCGATAAGAGCGACAACTTCAAAAAAATTCAATTCACGCATAGTCAAATTGGAAAAAAACCTTCATCAAATCTAACATCCTTATGAAATACCATTTGAGCTTTCCGTAAAATTCACCGAAGCCTTCAAAAGTACCGATTAACATATTACATATAAATCGCTTATAACAGCCAAGTCGTGCAAGATAGTACATTATAGATACACAAGCCTTCTTATCCTCCCACTCAATATAAAATCATGCACATATCTGACAGCCCAAAATACAGTTCTCACAACATAAAAAAATATACTTACCTACTCAATACCTACCACCAAAAGCCAAATACAACCAGCATCATCACTATAAACCTATATAAATTTATATTAGCATCGGGATATCAGGTAGCTCTGCTTCAAAAAATTAAAAATAAAATCCCACTGTATGCAGCCCCTTATCACCACCGAGTTAAAACTACGCTTTTCACTTAGTTAAGCCACCTCCAACACAAAGATCACTTAGAGCCCTTATGAAGATCATAAGAATAAATTTCTTTTCAAAACCAATGAGTAATTCTTCCTCAAATTACTTATGGGTTTTAGCAACGACTTTTCTTTTTGTTTTTTCACTAATCAAAGAAAATCTGCTGCCGGAGCGTTTTTTCTATGACGCTTCAGCCATTTCAAATTTTATTCAAAGGAAAGCAGATTTTACGATAGGCGATTCTTATGCAAGCACTGCCGCTTTTTATAGTATATTTTCGGTGACTGACAACTCAATTTTTCTTTCGACAATCTCAGCCATTTTAACTTTTTTATCATTCTATATCTATTCCAGCAAATCCAATGCAAGTCGACTTACATCCCTAGAGTTTTCTTCAGTTATTTTTTTTATGTTTCTAAGCCTCACTTTCATGACAATGATCAGTAAAGATTTAATTGTTCTGATAATAGTAACCCCATTCATATATTTTGTTAAAAAAGGCACAATAGGCCTTCTCACATGGAGTCTGCTTGCCCTTCTCTACGCAGTTTATTTTAGAGCGTATTGGTTTTTATTTATAGCTATGTTTTGGGGGGTCTACTTGCTACTAGGCTTTACTCGAAAACCCTCCCTACTTTTGATTGCTATACCCTCTGCATTGCTGATACTCAGTTTTATATTCAGTTATGCGCTGGGGACAGACCTAGACAATTTCCGGATGACAATAAACAACTATCGTCTCGACAATAACTATGAAGACACTCGAACAGCCATACTTCCCTGGATAGCTGGGAGTGGACCAATAATAAGCTGGATTAACACCGTGATTACGTGGTTTACACTAATTATCCCTATACCACTCATTATATTATTTTCCCCTTACTATCTCATCATCTCTTTTTTCATTATGTTGATGTTCTTGAAATTCTGGAAAAAAATCATCAATGAAATCAAAGAAAGAAGAAGTCCTGAGATAGCAGCATGTGGGTCGCTTATAATTTCATTCACAGCAATCCAAAGTGTATTCGAACCTGACTACGGTAGCTATGTGAGACATTTAGCACCACTGTACCCAATGGTTTTTTTTGTGATACTAAAAGACAGCAGATCAAAAACCCCAAGCAAAAATTTTAATAATAAATAATTATTACCCTTTCTTAGTCAAGGACCGAAATGCGAATAATGCATGTAACCGAAGCTTTGGGCGGCGGCGTTCTAAACATCATCCATCAATTAGTTTTGATGCAGTCCGCCGATGATCACGAGGTAATAATTGCTCACTCAATACGACCAGACACACCTAACTCTAATGAGCTCGCGGTACTATTCCCACGCCCAATAGTGCGTATCGAACTACCAATGAAAACGAGCATTTCCCCACTAAGTGATTTATTGGGGTTAATTAAGCTTATAAAACTTATAAAAAAAACAAAACCGGATATCGTACACCTTCATTCATCCAAAGCTGGCGTTTTGGGGCGTCTTGCTTGCAAAATCATTGGTCGTTCGAGCTCATGTATTTATACACCACATGGCTTTTCTTTTTTAAGGAAAGATCTAAGTTCTAAGGTACGTTCAGTCTTCGTTGCTATCGAACGATTGAGTTCATATTTCGGAGGGACAACAATTGCATGTTCACAAAGTGAGCTAGAACATGCTATTCATCGCGCAGGGCAGAAAACCGCAGTATTGGTTGAAAATAGTATCCCTCTTGAAATTGTGACCGAAGCGATCGGAAGCGGCAAAAACTGCCAAATCGCCTCGGCTGGCCGCTTATGCTATCAGAAAAACCCATCTGCCTTCCGCGAGCTCGCCATTGAGTTACAAAAAGAGCCAGCATCCTTTTTGTGGATCGGGGATGGCGACCTAAAACATCAGCTTTTAATTAACGGCAATTTACCCGCCAATCTAAGAGTTACTGGTTGGACATCAAGAGAGTTGGTAGCCAATCATCTTCGTCTTTCGGACATATTCATTATGACTTCTCTTTGGGAAGGCATGCCCTTGGCGCTAATTGAAGCACAAGCATCTGGACTACCTGCCATTGTACTTGATGTCGAGGGCTGTAAGGACATTGTGATAGATGGTAAAACTGGATTTATCTGCCAAAGCATAATTGAAATGCAGAAAAAAACCAGATTATTGATAAATGACGTTGCACTAAGAAAAACAATGGGAGCAGCTGCACGCAGCATGGCCCTCGAACGTTTCTCTCAAGATCGCATGCACAATGAGATCTTGAACGTTTATAACTCCCGACTGAATACTTGAAGCTAGCGTCTCACTCACACCAAAACTCCAAATAAAATATGAAAACCTAGCCACGAGCAAATATTCTAATTATTTTCATCTTAAACACTTATCAACACTGAAACCCTCTAACACATTTATCTTCTAATGGGACACTAACGTGAGCAAAAAAGTACTAGTGACTGGTGGTGCCGGTTACATTGGCTCGCACACGACACTCGCGTTGCTCGAGTCGGAATATGACGTAATTGTGTTAGACAATCTCTGCAATAGTTCACAAGAGTCACTGCGTCGAGTAGAGCTTCTTTGTGGAAAATCACCCGAATTCATTCATGGTGATGTCCGTGACCAAGCATTACTGGATAATCTGTTCGCTTCACATCAGATCAATGCAGTATTACATTTTGCCGGTTTGAAATCTGTAGGGGAAAGTGTCCGCGAACCACTCGATTATTATGACAACAATGTCGCAGGCAGCCTCACGTTGTGTCAGGCGATGGCGCATGCTGGGGTTTTCAGGCTCGTATTCAGCTCTTCCGCTACGGTGTACGGCGAACCGACGCAAATGCCGATCAGCGAGGACTTCCCCACCGGGGTACCGACCAATCCTTATGGCCGCTCCAAACTGATGGTCGAAGAACTATTGCAGGACCTGGCGAAATCGGAGCCGCGCTGGAGTATCGCCCTGCTCCGCTACTTTAATCCGGTGGGCGCCCACCCTAGCGGGATGATCGGCGAAGCGCCTAATGGCCTGCCGAATAACCTCCTGCCTTATGTCAGCCAGGTAGCAATCGGTAAGCTCAAGCAGTTGTCGGTATTCGGCGCGGACTATCCGACGCAAGATGGCACCGGGGTGCGTGACTACATCCATGTGCAGGATCTGGCTGAGGGCCATTTGAGTGCGTTAGCGGCTATCGTGCAAAAGACCGGCGTGAACATCTGGAACTTGGGCACAGGTGTCGGCTACAGCGTGCTGGAAATGATTCAAGCGTTCGAACAGGCCAGTGGTCGAGTCATATCTTATCAGGTGGTTGAGCGCCGCCCAGGGGATATTGCCGAGTGCTGGGCCGACCCGAAAAAAGCCGCCCATGAGCTGAACTGGAAGGCCAAGCGTGGCTTACAGGAAATGATGACCGATACCTGGCGCTGGCAGACAGGTAATCCGCAGGGCTATGGTCAATGATTTTATCGGCCGCTAACATTTTGAATGATCAAAGAATCATCACTTCGCTCCCTAAACTCGATAATCAGCAGCCTACCGGATCGGGATGTTAGAAAACGTCAGCAACCAAAAGCGCTCTAGACGGGTATTCTTAGGGCGATATTGCGAAAATGGAATGCCGGCACAGAAGCCACTCGAATGTGATATTCGTCGTGCTCAGGGCCGTCGCAACTTTTCCAACATACACAATGCTCGAAGCCGTACTTTCTGCACTTACACCGCTCAAGTATCAACGCTAATACAGACGATCTATCAAAAGGAATTTTCCATGAGCAAATTATTTGTTTCCGCGCTAATGCTTGCCTTGAGTACCACTGCCCTGGCCGCTGAGGCTCCTGCACAATCCTCCACGCCTGCTGCGGCGGGTTCTGCAGCAACCGCCCCCGCCGGATCGGCAACCGGCACACCTCTAGCGACCTCCACCGGTGTACTGGGCGGGGTCTCCACGACGACCGCTGTGGGTGTCGGCGTCGCTTTTGCAGCGGGCGTCGCAGCGCTGGCCGCCAGCGGTGGTGGTGGCGGCGGTGGAAACAACACCAGCGGCACCACTGGCACTACCGGGACCACCGGCACCACCCGCTAAGCCTAACGTCAGGTCGCCCTCAACCTCCCGGAACAATCCGGGAGGTTGGGTTTGTTGTGCTCCTTCCACAAGTGTCTTCCTTATGATTCGTAGTTTGTCGCTCGCTTTGCTCGCAGGCGTTGCCCTGCAAGGTTGTATGTTCGCACCCGGTCATTACCTGGACACCAGTGAAATCGGCCGTGATGGCTCACCGGAAAGCAGTCGGGTCGAGTTGATTCCGATAACCCCCAAACTGATTGCCCAGAATGCGGCGGCAAATGTGTCCGGCTCGTTACCAGCCGAATTGTTGGCGTTCAAGCCGGGAGCCTATCGGATTGGGGCCAATGATGTGTTGTACATTACCGTGTGGGATCACCCGGAGTTGACGGCCCCGTCAGGAGCGCAACAACAAATCGACGCCAACGGTCGCCTGGTTCGCCCGGATGGCACACTGTTTTATCCCTACGTCGGCAATGTTCAAGCCGCGGGAAAAACCATCGAAGAGTTGCGCGAATTTATCGCCGAGCGCCTGACGAAATTCATCGATAGCCCGCAGGTGGATCTGAACGTGCTGCGGTTCGCCAGCCAGAAGGTCGTCCTCTCCGGCGCGCTGACGAAAGCCGGTCAACTGCCCATCACTACCTCCCCCCTCAACGTGACGGAAGCGATCGGTGTTGCCGGTGCCGACCCGTTGAATGCCGACCTGTCCGGCCTGACGCTCACCCGCGACGGACGTGAATACCGACTGGACCTGGATGAACTCAACAGCACCAGCTCCCAGTTACACAAGGTCTATTTGAAAGACGGCGACCAGTTGTACCTGCCGTACAATGACCGTAAGAAGATCTACGTCATGGGCGAAGTCAACCAGCCACGGGCCGTCACGTTCAAAATCAGGCAGATGAATCTGGCGGATGTAATCGGCTCGGTTGGCGGCTTGAACCAGACCACCTCCAATGGCAACGCGTTATATGTGATTCGCGGCACTGACAACCTTGAAACCGAACCGGCTAAAGTCTTTCAGTTGGATGCCAAATCGCCCACCGCGTTTGCCCTCGCCAGCCGCTTCAACCTGCAACCGCAGGACATCGTCTACGTCGGCCCTGCCGGGGTAACTCGCTGGAACCGCGTGATAAGTCAGTTGGTGCCTTCAGCGAGCATTTTAGGTACCGGAGCAGCTGCGCAAAATAATCTTCGTGAATAAGGTTTGAGCCGTTTTGAAAAGTTTTCGTAACTGCTCATGCTTGGCGGTGGTTTTCCTGCTGGGCGGCTGTAATCCCTTGATGCAAGCCTCCCTGGAGACGTTCAAAGCCACTGCAGTAAGCGCCGAACCTCTGCATTTGAGCCCGACCCAGGTACAAGCGGTGCCCTATGCGCAAATCAAGGTCACCACCGACTCCAGCGAAGGGGTGATGGCCCGGCTGCGCCAGCAGGGCGATCTGGGGTTCTGGGTCGCCTCCGGCAAGCAGGTGTTGTTGATACGCGACGGCCTCGCGGTACGCAGCGTAGGTCTCAATCCCGAGCTGGATGGCACCCGATTTGACGGCGAATCGCCGTTCAAGCGCGGCCTGCAGCAATTGCCCGACGGTTATCGCAGCACTCGCTGGATCGATCTCTATCAGGGTCGACGGGTGGGGCTGGCGGTGCACAGTCGCTTCAGTCGCCAGTCAATCGAGACTGTCCGTATCTTGGACGAGGATTATGCGCTGCTGCGCGTCGATGAACGCATCGACATTCCCGAGCTGGGGTTTCACGCCACCAACCGTTTCTGGGTCAGGCCCGACGATGGCCTGGTGCTGCAGAGCGAGCAATATCTTACGCCGGAGCTTTTCTTGAAGATTGTGCATTTGCGTCCTGACTGGGAGACGACCCGGTGAGGTATTCGAAAACGCTGTCCGCTTGTCTGTTGCTCGCCAGCGCTACGTTGACTCAGGCAGCAGTCACGGTGACGGGGGATGTGTTGAATGCCGGTCCCGTTACGTGGGTGCCGGGTGCGCGCCTACTGGATGTGGTCAACCAGGCTCGCCCGAACGCCGAAAGCTACTGGCTGGCCGCCGCGTGGCTGCACCAACCGCTGTTGGAGCAACAGACGCGCCTGAAAGCAGGTGTGCTGTTCGATCTGAAAATGCTGCAACGGGGCGCCTTGCTCAGGCAACAAGACAAGCTCGCGGACCTCGCCGCGCGGCTGCACCAGGACGTCAATCGCTTGCCGGTCACCGGGCGCCGACTTGCGGTGCTCGACCCTATTGCGCTGGAGGTTGGGTTCGCTCGCAACTACCTGGTCAACGAAGGCGACCAACTGATTTACCCGACCCGCCCGGACTCGGTCACGGTACTGGGCGCGGTGGCACAGCCCTGCACTCTGCCCTATCGCGCTCCGCTGCAGGCCCGCGAATACCTTGAAAGCTGCTTGCCGCTACTTGAGGCAGAAGCCGATTACCTGTGGTTGATCGGTCCCGATGGGCAGGTCAAGCGCGTCGGCATCGCAGGCTGGAACCGCGAGGAGGGGGTGTATGCCGTGGCGGGCAGTAGGATTCTGGTGCCAATACGCAACGATGATCCCGATCTGCCCACTGCGGATTTGAACGAGCAACTGGCCCTGTTTCTCGCCACCCAACCGCAGGCCGAGGTGGCCCCTTGAAGTTACGTTTTGCCGCCGTAGTGTTGCTGCCCTACAGTCTGGCTCATGCCGAGCCACGTTTTACCCAGAATGATTTCGGTGGTGTGGGGTTGTTGCAGACCCCCACCGCGCGGATGGCCCCAGCCGGCGAATTCAGCCTCAACGCCAATCGCACGGATCCTTACTCGCGCTATAGCCTATCATTGCAGCCGCTTGACTGGCTGGAAGGGTCGTTTCGTTATACCGCCATCACCAACCGCAAATACGGGCCAGAGTCCCTCAGCGGTGACCAGAGCTATAAGGACAAGGCGGTCGATGTTAAAGCCCGGCTTTGGAAAGAAAGCCATTGGCTACCCGAGGTCGCGATCGGTTTCCGCGACATCGGTGGTACCGGCCTGTTTTCCAGCGAGTATTTTGTCGCGAACAAGCGTTACAACAATCTGGATTTCAGCCTGGGCATCGCCTGGGGCTACATCGGTAACCGCGGGGATTTCGATAATCCGCTGAGGCACATCGATAGTCGTTTCGACACCCGCCCGGTGAGCTCTACCGCGGGCGACGTCAACACCGACTCGTATTTTCGTGGCTCGCCCGGGTTGTTCGGTGGCGTCGCCTATCAAACGCCCTGGTCGCCCTTGAGTCTGAAACTCGAATTCGACGGCAACGATTACAAGCGTGAACCCCAAGCCAACAACCAGAAGCAGGACTCACCGATCAATATCGGTGCGGTCTACAAGCTCAACGACTCGATCGATTTGACAGCGGGCTGGGAGCGCGGCAATACCGCGTTGTTCGGCATCACGCTGCATACCAATTTCGTCAGTCGCAAGGCGCCGATCAAACGCAACGATGCGCCGGCCGAAACGCTTGCGGCTCAGGTGCCGAATATGCGGCTCGAACAGGTTGACTGGGCCGGGGTTGCCAAACGCCTGGAAAACAACGCCGGTTATAAAGTTGAGCGCATTGCTCAGCGTGATTCCGAGCTGATGGTGTATGGCGAACAGTCGCGCTATTTCTATTCAGCCAAGGGGGTGGGCCGGGCCAGCCGGATTCTGGACAACAGCGCCAATAAGCAGATCGATTGGTTCACACTGGTCAACAAGCGTTATGACATGCCGGTGGAAGAGGTCAGCGTGCCACGGGAAACCTTCCGTTCCGTGCTCAATAACCAGCAAGACATCATCGACCTACACCGTAGCACCGAGCTGAATCGACCCACGGCGCACCGGGAAAACACCTTGTATAGCCAAGAGTTGCAGCCTTTTACCTATGGTTTCGGCTTGGGTTACAAGCAAAACGTCGGTGGCCCTGACGGCTTTCTGCTGTATCAGGTGACGGCTGACGCGGACGCCGAATACCGCTTCACCCGCAGCACCTGGGCCAGCGGTGGCCTGAGCGTCAATCTGCTGAACAATTTCGACAACTTCAACTACGACGCACCGAGCAACATGCGTCGAGTGCGCAGCGATTTGCGCAAGTACATCACCACTTCGGATGTCACCATGCCAGCGTTGCAGCTCAACCATGCCAAACGGCTGGACCAGGACCTGTATGGCATGGTCTATGGTGGCTATTTGGAATCGATGTTTGCCGGGGTCGGAGGTGAATTACTGTACCGTCCCATGGGCGAACGCTGGGCCGTGGGCGCAGATTTGAATTATGTGCGACAACGCGATTTTGATCAGGGTTTCGGTCTTCGCGGATACAAGACGCTGACCGGCCATATCACCACCTACACCGAGCTGCCCTTCGACTTGCAGGCAGCGATCAGCGTCGGGCGCTACCTGGCCCGGGATTGGGGGACCACGATCGATCTGTCCCATGAGTTCCGTAACGGAGTGAAGTTCGGTGGTTGGGTCACCCGTACCACGGCCTCGAAGGAAGAGTATGGCGAAGGCAGCTTTGATAAAGGTATCTATATCTCCGTCCCGTTCGACGAGTTGATGAGTACCTCCACAATGCGTCGCGCCAATCTGGTCTGGGCTCCGCTGACCCGCGACGGTGGCGCACGGCTTAATCGCCAGTATTCGCTGCACACGATGACCGATGGACGCGACAGCGATGCGTTCTATAGAAACTTCGAGAAAATCACCGAATGAAACTGTTCTTTCAACGCATCACACGGTTGCCCTTCTGGTTGCGCCTGCTGTTTTTTATCGGTGTCAGCGGAGTTCTGCTGATTGCCGGGTTGCGCGCGCAGCCGATTCCAGAGGCCTTTGCGCAAGAAGACAAACTGCATCATTTTATTGGCTTTCTTGCGCTGTCCTTTAGTTGCCGACTGGCATTTCGGCGGGTAAGGCTGATATGGATTGCCTCGGGTTGCCTGCTGACCGGGATTCTCATCGAATGTGCACAAGCACTGATGCCGCTGCGTACCGCATCAGCTTACGATGCCTTGGCTAATGGCTTCGGGGTATTGATCGGTTTGCTGATTGCATGGTACTGGGTGCGAGACTAATCAGGGCATGCATCTGCTTACTAACGAAACTGGGTAGCGATTGGCTCTCTCATTCCTAGGCGTAAGCGATTTCCCCTGAGGCGCGCCTATTCGCGAAGACAACGGTGCGATCTCAAGCTTAAAGGCAATAAAATTCCCGCGTAGGTCAGTGGCCGCCACCGAGTCTGTGCCACATTGCAGGCCCCCATAGCCGTCAACCCTATATTTAAATTTTTTGCAACAACGTGATGAGCCTTGAAGCGTTTTGCCCTCCTCCCCTCAACCTTATCCTGCCCAAAAAAATCGAGCTTTTCGGGTGCGGGCTATACGTCATGCATTTGAACCAAACACCACGAGCGCACTCAAAGATGCATGAGGAAAACTGGTTATGTCTATTTCGTATATGAATATAACTTTTTAATAGATCTCTCTAAAATCCCAACACTCTTGGATAAATACTTGACGTTGGTTTTTTTTAGAGTGCGGCCATGAAAACCATTTTATAAAAGTAATACAACCAGATCGGAATTTTCCTCAAAATGTTATAAAATGTCGAATAGCATACTAAGTAGATATGGCAACATTCTTGTGCCGCTAAGCATTTGAGACGGACGATATGGTTCCCGCAGGACGCACTTCCAGAAGGCAGGACGCTGCTATTTTGACTTTCACACGCACTCAAGCGTTGACAGAACGTTTAAAGCAGCTGACTGCCTCGGAAGCATTACATCTTGACGCATCAACCCCCTTCGAAACATCGAACCAGATGTGCGCTATTGATTCTGTAGAGGCCGTTTTTATCGAAATTAATGGCCCTACGGTTATCGATGAAAGCCTTGATCTTGTAAAGAAAATCCGTCGCGTGAGTCATGCAGCCAATATTTTTATGTTATTCACACACGCAAAATCGTTTTCAGGTGTGAAATACTATCTCGCCGGAGCCGACCATTGCATAAAGCTGCCAAACGATCAGGCAGAAAAAACCAATCTACTTTCAACCATATTCCACGATTCTATGTGGAAAGAAAAAATCAAACTAATTTTGGACCGAACGCGCCTTCTCCTGCATGCGGACACTAACAAAATTGAAATTTCTTATACAGAGATGACAATACTTGACGCCCTGCTCAAGGCACCGCAACACGTTATGAGCCAAGAAAGCATTGCCAAAGCCCTGAATCCGGATGTCGTATTCTATGATCCACGCGCTCTAGAAAAAACCATCAGCCGCCTACGTACTAAGATTAGAGCCGCCTACAACATCGAACTGATTTACAGCGTTCGCAGCTTTGGCTATCGAATGCGCCGGGGCATTATTTCTTAAAATCCAATGCAGTAGCTTTAAATTTATTAGCCACGAGCACTTGAAAAATTAGAACTGCCTGGCTCAACCTACATCGCAGCGCTACCAATCGATATGTAAGAAGCTCGCTGCTTTATTATTTAGGAGTCCTAGTTAATTTCTGAAAGCGCAAAAAAGCTAGAGATCTTTAGTATAAGTGTGACACTTGATAGCACCAAAGCTGCTTTCAACAAAGATCTAGTGGATTGTTTGCGCAGAGCGAATAGGAAATCCCCGACTTATGTCATACACAGAGAAAAACAGCCGCGATACATTCTACTTTTTGACAAGAAATCATTCCTCATCGGATAAATCATTAAAACGCCAGGAAGATAGGAAGACACCGTATATGGATTTTTCAACTGAAGTAAAAAATTCATTCAATAACAACGTATTTTATACCTACACGGCTATCGTTGCGCGCCAAAAGCCGGCCACCTATGGAGTATTCACATCGGAAAGCCGCTCAAAGAATGCGTGTACAGTTTCTGACGTCTGGTCGTTCAGACTTAATAAACGTGAACTATCCAACGCAAACACTAAAATCTCGCTCACGGCCATTGAGTCACTATTACTCAAACAATTGGTACTGAGTCACCGCCGGGTGTGCAGCAAGAAAGAGCTTATCCTAGCCATCAACCGGGATCCCTCGAACTATACGGGTCTTGAAATGTGCCTGAGCAGGCTACAAGATAAATTCAATAGTGCATATGGAAAACGCTTGTTTCGATCGGTGAGAAATCGAGGCTATTGTCTCGTTCAAGATGTGAAGGTCATCGCCTGACGAATATCATAAAGTTAACTTATTCTTTATTATGACTATCTTCTATACGCATCATACACCGCATCCTGACTGATCGCCCCCGGCCGTAGAACTCATCGAATAAGTGTCGCCCACGGAACAAAACCGCTTACAAAAATAATACGCGACACCTTCCCGATCAAAGTTATAAATCGTCGGACACCTCTCTCCTTCGAAGTATTATCATTAAAAAATCATAAAGCTTTCCCGCATGAAATTTGCGAATGAATAAGTGTGCGTAAAGACTATAGCCACGCCCAATACCGAACCAGCAGAAACTTCAATATGGACAGTCATTTCAAAGGGCCTGCATCTTGATACATACTCGTATAGATCGAAAAGCTGTCGCTAAGGGACTCACTTTTTGGAGTCAGTGGTCAGCATCGATGAGTTGCGTCATCGCACTTCTGTTGATACTGGCATATGACGAAACGGGTGCCGTCAACTTCCATTATCGAATGTTAGCAATTCTGACTTTGCTGGTATCTGTACCTGTGTATTCCGCACTCCAGGTATATTACAAAAAACATGACTACTTCAACGGCTTGGCTCGCTTGCTGCTGGGCTGGACCACTACCATGGCATGTTTACTTGCCATCATGCTTATTAGCAGGGCAAGCGATTTATTTTCTCGAGAAACTATTATCACCTGGTCACTATTGGGTTATATCGTACAAATTCCGCCTTACCTTACAATGCATCATCTCTCCAAATATTATCATCAAAAACTAAACTACCAATATAACAGCCTGATTATCGGCACGAACAATATTGCGTTGAAATTAGCTGATACCTTTTCCCAGCAAAACCACTTCCCATTGATCGGCCTTGTCAGCTCTACTCCCGCCAATAGCGTAGCGAGATCAAACTTGATAGTCGGTGAGCTGAAAGAGCTCAGGACCCTCATCACCACCCATGACATCAGGCGCCTTTATATCGCTCTTTCACTCAGTGAAGCGCAACATATTGAAGCCTTGTACATTGATCTTCTTGATCTGAATGTCGATGTTGTCTGGGTTCCTGATCTAGACAGTATGATGTTGCTTAATCACTCCGTGAGTGAAGTAGGTGGTTTACCTGCGATACATCTCAACGAAAGCCCCCTGACCAGCTACCCTACCGCGGCCCTGAGTAAAGCGTTAGTAGACCGTTTTGTATCATTGGTTGCGTTGATCTGTTTGAGCCCGCTACTGATCACAGTAGCTGCAGCTGTCAAATTATCCTCGCCCGGTCCGGTTATTTTCAAACAGAAACGCCATGGCTGGAATGGCAAGATCATTAATATCTGGAAGTTTCGCTCGATGCGCGTCCATGACGACAAACATGTGCAACAGGCAAGTCGCCAGGACTCACGAGTGACTGCGGTGGGGCGTTTTTTACGGCGTTCCTCAATCGATGAACTACCACAATTATTCAATGTACTACAAGGACATATGGCACTTGTCGGACCGCGCCCCCACGCCATCGCTCATAATGACTATTACACCGGAAAAATACATGCTTATATGGCACGCCATCGAATCAAACCAGGGATTACCGGGCTTGCTCAGATAAGTGGGTGTCGTGGGGAAACCGACACCCTTGACAAAATGCAAAGGCGTGTTGAGATGGACCTTGATTACATTAATAACTGGTCGTTGTGGCTTGACATCAAAATCCTTATCAAGACCCCTTTTACACTTCTCTCAAAAGATATTTACTGACATCGGAAGCATTCTGTTTCGGCAACCAGCAATTGCAAATCCCCAAGGGATAATAGAATGCTTCCTTATTAGTCTCATCAAATGGCACTGACTAGGTAGAGCACCAAACAATCAGCCGAAAAAACCCATAAAATGTTCAAAAATATAAATCAAGTCATTTATAAAATTCGTTCTTAACGAACAAACAAGACCATAGAGCACACCATAGCAACATTAGTAACATCACTTCATATTTCAAATTCGATTAAAATATTGCATTTCGAGTTTGCATTCTTATTAGTTTTTCGACAAAAAATTCCTGATGGCCACGAGGTCCAGCCTGCAAAGTCCAGCGATTGAACTTCAATGCAAGTGAATCCATTGCTTTCGAAAACTCGGAACGCGGTAACGCCTCGTATATCCCACGTTGCTGCTGTACAACCTTATGCATTGCATCGTCATAGGGTATTGAACCTGCAAACTGTAGTGAGACATCTAAATATTTATCGGTTAAGGCAGTCAACCTTTTAAAGAGGCGAAGGCCCTCATAGACATTTCGCATCATATTGGCAAGCACTCGAAATCGGCTCAATCCATAACTACGGTGCAATAAGCTAATCAGCGCATAAGCATCGGAGAGAGAAGCTGGATCGCTGGTTAGCACTACCAGGACTTCCTGAGCAGCCCGAACCATGCTGATAACCGATTCACTAATGCCGGCCGCGGTATCAATTATCAATACATCCAGGCTGTTCTCAATACCACTGAACGATTGAATTAAACCTGCATAAAGCGCTGAGTTAAACTCTACCCTATCATCCAGACCCGAGGAAGCAGGAACAACTTTAATACCCATAGGCCCAGGATGGAGTAGATCCCTTAATTCGCAATTACCCTTGATCATATCAACAATAGTGAGTTTTGGATCGAAGCCGAGTTGCACATGAATGTTTGCCAGCCCAAAATCCGCGTCGAATAACACCACTCGCTTGCCTGAATTGGCCAAGGCCAAGGCCAGGTTCACAGAAATGCTGGTTCTTCCGACTCCACCTTTTCCGCTCGTTATCGCGATAACTTGTATTGGCTGTGTTCCAAAACAGCTTTCTTCAGTCATTATCAATCTACCTTGATTAAAATCGACGGCCATTCCATCCTTCACAATCTTGGCGCCAGAACATCTTATAAACTCTCTGCGCCTATCAAGAAACACGACTAAATTTTAACTGGAAAAAGCTCACACCTTGCAACCGCCATAAAAACAAAAAAGCTAGAGCCTTTTCAATTATAACACTCGAAATAAAAGATGCGCCTGACAATTTATAACATTTATTTTAAACATAATGCTTTCACCTTTAAAAAACGACACCCCACCAACAACAAATTAACTATCGCAAAATAAAATAGTGCACACCACGCGAATGATTTAATAATAAAAATTTTCAGTCAAACGAAATACCGAGCATTTCAAAAAAATACAAACTCAGTGCTGTCTTTTCCACCCCATCCAACGGACGGTCAAATATGGCAAAAAAGTAATTGACCGGGCTCACGTCGATAAAGCGATACACCAGCCAGAACCAGACACCAGGGCGATAATGGCGGCCACCGCAAATAACCATAGAGCAATGCGTCGCTTCCGGGCTTTCGAGACCGCAGATGGTATTTCAGGTATCGGCTGGCTGGCTAACACCACTACCGGCATCACCAACGCCGGTGTCACAACCCTATTCAGTTGCGGTACCCTCTCACTAACATGGAGATTTCGCGCCAGGCGCTGCATCAGGCCACTGATCTGATGACGCAGTGCTTGCAACATGACCTGAGAGACTTGCGCTTGATGTTCCAATTGCGCGTTTAAGCGGGCTAACTCACCGTCCAGGCGTGCCAAGTTGGGCAATGTTTGGGTATCGATCTCCAACCCGCGCAGCAACGGCTGAAATTGCGCGAACAGCCAAGCGAGGATGTCCAGGCGCACTGGTGACATCGGTGGCCATACGCTTGGCCATTCGCGGCAAAGCGCCTCGATCAGCGTCACCCCTTGCGTCATACCCTCCAGGCCGTGGCGTCGGCTACAAGCCAGAGCAAAAGCCGCGACAGTGTGCAGCTCTGCCCCGTTATGGTGGAACAACGTCAAGCACAACCGTTCGACCTTAGCCCAGTCGACGTCCGGGCATGCCGGATGACTCAGTTTGGCCAACTCGTCATGCAACGCGGTAAATTCTCTGAAGCCACGCGGGTCACCGCCGACCCGGATAGGCATTTCAAATAAAGCCGTCATCCCGCTTCCCTTCCGTTACAGCTTTACGCCAGATAGTTCTGCCGCTTCAGGTGACGCACCAACACTTTCCCTTCGGGCGCCAGGGTCGCGCCAAAGGTCATCCGTTCGCCCCCTTTTAACTGCGCGTCCAGGGCGTACTCCAGGTGGCCAGGCCGGGTCTGTGGCAACAGTTCGATGTTCACCGCCGCCAATCGCGGCTCGTACTTGAGCAAAGTGACAGTCAGGGTATCCATCAGCCCATGAGCAGAGGCAGGCAGCCCTTGCAGGATCATGCCCATGTCTGGCAGGCCGTAATCCGGCAAGTGGCTGAGCGCTCCCGCCCGGCTGTTGAGGATGCGTTGCAGGTTGTCCAACACCGACAGGGTGTACTGGTCCTCTTGCTGGACGCGACACAGGTCCAATTCGCCGGCAAAATTCTGCAAAAGCATTTCGTAGAGCGAAGGATTCAGCTCACTCACGGCTTACTCCTCGGCTAACGGTTGCAGGGTCAGCCGGTTGTTGCCCAGTTCGATTACCCGTGCCCGGTCGGGGTCCAGATCATCGCGAGTCAGCGTCAGGCGCCAAGTGTTCATCTGGGTATCGGGGGTGCGAAACAACGCCACCACGGTGACGAACCGAGCGTTCTTATTCAGGGGCACGTCCAGATTGGCGCCTTCTCCGGGTTTAACCACCATTGCCTGCTGGTCCAACAAATCGGCGCGTAGCAGGTTATCGGCATCGCTCAACACGCTGTCATAAGTAGCCTTGGCCACGACTTTATTGTCGCGCATCTGATACACCCGCACGACGGTGGGCACCGATAAGCCACTCATGTCCGTCACGTCGTTGTTAACCGCCGCCCGCCCGGTAAAATCCAGGTGCAGGGTCTTCACTTGCGTGTAGAAGATTGCCTTGGCCGTGGACGTGGTGGCGTCGGTCACGGTCTGGGTCAACCCGCAGCCGCCCAGCAGTGCACCGAGCACCGACACCTTCAATAGATTAAAAACGGTACGTGACATGCTGCGTCTCTCTGTACTGAGGATTGCTCTGCAGACCTTGGTATCGGCCCAGGTTGATGGTGATGGTGTCGTGCTCTGCGACCCAACAGGCCTCGCTACCCAGGCCCAACACGCCGGTCAGGCCCAGAAGCACCGGCGCACCGCCAAGCATCGCTTTGGGTAGGCTGCGTAAGGGCAGCGACAACTGCAATTTCGTGGTGCAACGCCAGCCCAGATACACCCGCAACAACACCAGCAAGTCGTTGTGCAGTGGGTTGCCCGGCAACCAGCCACGTGCTTCGCCCAGGTCCTCGGTGAACAGCGCCAGGTGCAACTGGCTGTTGACGTCGTGGCCGACGCGACCCAACGGTGTCCCCTGGCATAAGCTCACCGGATGACTCCTCGACAGGCTGGCGGGTTGCGCCAGTGCCACTGTCTGTGGCCAGTGCGGCGTCACCCGGGCCTGGGTGTTGACGGCAAGTAACTTGACCAGCGCGCTGATACCTTCGGCGTTGCGGGTGGGCAGGCGCATCGTGCTGAGCAGCGCCAGGAAGCGCGATATCGGCGTGGCGACCTGCCCGGCGGTGCCGGGAATCCCCAGGCCGATCAGCCCCAACAGGCATTGCGAAGTCGCATCGCCGCCGCCCGCCTCGAACGTCGCCGGGTAGGAGTATTTGCGCCAGATGCGATAAAACTGGGTGAATATCCGGTGATTGAAAATATCGAGGAATGCCTCCAGCGCCTCATGGCCTTCACGGCGTTGGGCGATATCGTCCAGAAAGATCGTGGGCATCGGCGAGTCGACGCCGTACAGCCCCAACAGACGGGTGCGTACCGTCGCCGGACGTTGGGGATGGCCCTCGCAGGTTTCGATCGCCTTCAGCTCTCCCGCCGGAAAACCCATGCCGGGGTCGGGCCGAAAGCGCACCGGATCATTCGCCAGGCACGCAGTACTGCCCAACGGCGGATGATTGGGCAGTGCTTGTTCCAGCAACTGACAGAAGCGGTACAGATTGGCCCCGGCGACCCAACCGTCCAACGCCTCCAGGAGTCCGACGGCTTTCAGCCGGGAATACGCTGACTGTGGTTCTCGTTCCATCGCAGGCACTTTCCAGTAGGTTGCAGGATCAGCGTGAGCTGGTTGAACAAATGAATATCGGCATACAGGCCAAAGAAGCGATGGAGCATCTCGCCAAACAGGCTGATGTCACCCTCCCCCGAAAAACCACTGGCCTCGAGGGTGACTTCGATATCCACCCCGCGTAGCAGGAAGCCTTTCTCGAAGCGCTGAACCAGATGATGGCGAACCTCGACAATCGCCTCCAGACGACGGCGATTCATCTCGCTACCGCTCCAGTCATACAACGCCAGGGTGCCACGCAGCACTTCGGCACTATCGAGCATCGGCAAGAAATTCGAACCCAGGTGGCTGAGCAGGCGCCAATGAAAACGATCACGGTTGGGCGGGTAGCACGGCAGGTTGGGGGCACACAGGTTGCGTACCCGCAAGCCGGTCTGGGTGGATTGCACCACGGTGTCGAGCAACGTGCTTTGCAGCGCCTTGCGCGGTAGCAATCCATTGGTGCCGGTCAAGCGCAACGACACGCTTTCACTGTGACTCAGTCGATCCTTGTCGAAACCGTCACCGCCCAGAATCAACCAGGTGTCATGTAAACCCTTGGCGGAACGCTTCAAACGGGTATGGAAATAACGCTCGGGGGCATCGTCGCGCAGCATGCCGCCCTGGTGGCGAAAGCTGGTGAACGGTACGTAGTCCTGGCGCACGGCGTTCTTTGATGAAGTGACTTGGTCGACCGAATATATTTCAGTGTGACCATCCTGCAAACGCATGGGCCGCAGCAGATAGTCGGTTTGCAATGGCGCCAGGGTCAGCGGGTCCGACTCCAGCGGGAACAGGTTGATCACCGGCACGCTGTGCAAACGAAGGTGTTCGCTGCTCAAGCTAAATTCGGCTGGCCATGACTCGCGCAGCACCACGTCCAGTTCGAACCAGGGTGTGTCAGCGGTGAAGTTCAGTTGTTCAAGGCCACAAAGAGTGACAAACATGAATTTTTCACGAAACGAAAAATACTCCAGCAGCAACTGGTAACCGCTGAAGGCACTCTCGCCCTTGGGCCACAGCCGATCCTCATCGGCGAACCCCTTAGGCGCAAAATGGCCCTCCAGCCGGTGACGCTCTGGCTGGCCCGACAGCCGCACGTATAGCGCTTGGGTATTCAGGGTCAGCGCCTGATGCAAGGCACTGGCCAGCGGCGCATCGGCATTCAGGTACAGCGGCAAGCGGCTCAGGTCGATCTGGCTCCAGTCGCTCAATGCGCCGCAGACGAAACGCAGGCGCAGCAGTGAGCGACCGTCCGGCTCGTAGGCCAGCCGCACCGACTCCAGGGCCAACGGTTGCAACGTCAAGTCCTGGGTGGTGGTGTAACGGCAACGCGTGCGTTGTGGGCCAATGGGCTGGGACAACACCTCGAAGCCCTTGGCGATCGGCTCGCTGCGCTTCATCTGGGCCAGTTCGGGGACCAGCTCGATAATCGACAGCGAGGGAATCGTGCGTAAATAGTGAGGCCACAACAGGCTGACCAACCCTTCGGTCAGCTCCGGCAAGTCATCGTCGAGCTTCTCGCGCAGGCGCCCCATCAAAAAGGCAAAACCCTCGAACAGGCGCTCCACATACGGGTCTTGCGCGCCTGGCTTGTCCAGGTTGAGTTGGGCAGCTCGGTCCGGGAACGCCTCGGCAAATTCTTTGCCGGCTTCGCGCAGGTAACGCATTTCGGCGTCGAAGTAGCGCAGTGTCAAATTGTCCATACTCACAGATTGACTCCTGATCAATGAGGGTTAGCCGCAGAGCACGGCGGCGCGTACCGGATCAATCGCCACCAGCTCTGCCAGTAGCACCTCGATGCGCCGGGCCAGGCTGGGTTTGTCGGCGTCGTTGCGCTGCGCTTTCAAGCGCAACAGCTTGAGCAGGCGTGCCTTGGCCTCGAAATTCAACTCCGGCTCCCACTCCGCCAGAACGTGCTGCTGCGCGCTGGCATCCAACTCCGCCAGCAGATGCATGGCCAGGTCGCTCTTGCCGTATTGCTCGGCCACCCGCGCCATCAGCAGGCGCAGCAACCAGCGCTGACGCCCGCTGTGTACGCCGGGCCGGTCCGCCAGCCAGGCGAGCGCCACGTCCACGCCCTCGCTGTCGGCCTGGGCCAGGGCTTCGCCTTCCAACGACAGGATGTCGGCGTCTGCGGTGGTCAATACCGTCTTCGGTGCCGGCAACCATTGCTCCGTGCGATTGCCACTGACGTGCCGGGTTATCCAGTCGCGGGTGGTCTCGTCGGCGAACGGGATACCGTCACTCCAATGCAACAACTCAAGGCCCGGCAGCCGTTCGAGGAACATCCCCAAATCACGTTTGACGATGTCTGCCCAACTGTCTTGTGGGGCCGCTTGTTTGCTCAGCGCCTGGTACAGATACCACTGCAGATCCAGCCAGAAATGGTTCACTCCCTCGGCGTATACCTGTTCGACCTGATCGAGCAATTCAGCCCAGCTCTGTTGCAGGTATAACCGCTTGAGCTGTGCCCGATAGTCACCACGGGGGGACGCCAGGCGTGTATTGCCATCGGTTTCGTGAGGTGGCGCCTGGTGCACCATGTCCCAGCGCAGACTCTTCATCAACCGATGAGCCGCCAGCCAGCCCTGGGGTTGATCGCGCAAATAACCCGCCAGCGCCCGACCGTTATCCAGCAGGTCACGTCCAGACTTGATGGCCGTGGCAGCCGGTGTCGTCTGCAAGTTCGATTCGTGACTGGCGCTGTACTGCGGCACCAGCGCATCCACGCCGCCGGACTGCGTCAACCGAGCGGACAACGCGCCATACAGCGCGTCAAGGGCAGGACGCTGATCGTGCGGCCAGGCTTCAAGCCCGCGCTCCAGCCAGGCCAGCGCCGCCACCGTTCGCTCCGCCTCGCTACGCACCACCTCGGGGTACAGCGACAAACTGTCCAGCACCTTGGCGCCGGCCAGCCATTGCAGCGCCATCTTGCGGCTATTGGGCCGCGCTGGCAGCACTTGGTCGGCGTAGCGTTGCACCAACGCGGCCAGCAAGGTCAGCCCATCAGCCAGACCGGCCTCACCGTCCTGCTGCACGCGCGCCCACAGGTAATAAGCCCCCACTCGCAGGTCCTTGCAGGTGCGGATGAGCAACTTCTCCGCCAGTTGCACCACTCGCTCGGCATCCGCCCCGGACAGCTTGTTGACCTCCTCGCGCATGCGCTGAAAATCATCGTCATAGCCTGGGTCTTCGCCCACGGGCGAGCCGGCGCTGATAGGCTCCAGCCACGGTTGCCAGCAATCGGCCTGACTGCGGGCCAGAATCAGCGGGTCGCGCTCGCCCAGGCACTGGGTGATCAAGGTGTGCAAGCTCATTCAAAGCTCCCGCTCTGCGCATAGGGCACGGGAGCGGCGCCCTCGCTGAGGAAAATCTGCCGGGGCAGCGTGAAGTGACGCAACTTGAGCAAGGCCAAAGGCCCCGCGTCCAATTCAGTGCGCAGGTTCCACGTCAGGTTCAGGCCATCGGGGGCCTTGAGGACCATGCGATAGCGGCTGTCGCCGTCGTCCAAGGCCGTGAACCGGGCCTTTTCCAACAACCGAATCAGAC
>NZ_CP014135.1:2067875-2114256 GCF_001543125.1 Pseudomonas agarici
CCGGCGTTGGCGCCCTTGACCGTTACTTCGCCTTCTTCTTTGTCGAATTCGTCCCAGCTCAGCATGACGTGTCGTCTCCTGCGTGAGGGCCTGTCGTCCGTGTGAAAACACTGATGATGGGTTTTTCACACGGCCCAACGGCCGCGTTGGATAGATGGAATTGTTTGCCGCCCTGGCTATGCAAGTAAAGCTACGCAGGCAAACAACGGAAAATGTGTACGAGGCCCTCAAGGGGCGAATGGCACAGGGAAGGGCGTCTGTTCCTGCAATGGTGCCAGCGTGAGAGCGCTACCTTGCAGGGGGTGTTGCGAGCCCGTTTACCGAGACATTATAAGGGCTTTTTCCGCTCAATGGTGTGACGGATTCTGACCTCCTGAGTGCTTTTCGGGATGCGGCTCAGGCTTGCAGGGCTTTGGCGGCAAAAGAGTTTTTTGTCGGGAGAAGGATTTTGCGACGCTCGGCCCCCGGCAAGCCCAGCGGTCGGCTCGTCGACGAGGCCGCGAGCGAGACAATGTCAAGTTTGAATTCGAATGAATAACCTGCGTGGAACTATCATCCAGTTAGTTCGCAGGTTTAGTTGGCAAAGTTGCTTTGAAGAGTGTGCAAGCCGTTCATATAGAAGGGTTTTTGATAAAAGTTAGTGACAAAGTTTGTCATAATCCTCAAAAAACGTCTCGCCTGCCCCCAAATCCAGGCTATTTTCATCAGGCCTGAAAAGGTTGCAGGCGGCGTGCTTGGGCTTTGCCAGCAGTTAATACAATGATTTGTAAGGGGTGTTACTACCATCGTCGAATGGCCCACCCGAGTCAGCCCGGCTACAACAGGGTCATAAAACAACAACTATCCACCGAGGTAAGAAAGATGAGTACGGCTTCCCTGTACCCCGTTCGTCCCGAAGTCCTGGCGACTACGCTGACCGACGAGGCGACCTACAAGGCGATGTACCAGCAGTCGGTCGTCAACCCTGACGGCTTCTGGCGCGAACAAGCCAAGCGTCTCGACTGGATCAAGCCTTTCACCACGGTCAAACAGACGTCCTTCGACGATCACCACGTCGATATCAAATGGTTCGCCGATGGCACCCTGAACGTTTCCTCTAACTGCCTGGACCGCCATCTGGCCGAACGCGGTGATCAGGTTGCGATTATCTGGGAGGGCGACGACCCAGCCCACTCACGCAACATCACCTATCGTGAACTGCACGAACAAGTCTGCAAATTCGCCAACGCCCTGCGTGGCCAGGATGTCCATCGCGGCGACGTGGTGACCATCTATATGCCAATGATTCCCGAAGCTGTGGTTGCCATGCTGGCCTGTACCCGCATCGGCGCGATTCACTCGGTGGTGTTCGGCGGTTTCTCGCCGGAAGCCTTGGCCGGTCGGATCATCGACTGTCGTTCAAAAGTAGTGATCACCGCTGACGAAGGGGTTCGCGCTGGCAAGAAGATCCCGCTCAAGGCCAACGTCGACGACGCCCTGACCAACCCGGAAACCAGCAGTATCCAAAAAGTCATCGTGTGCAAGCGCACTGGGGGTGACATCAAGTGGAACCCGCGTCGCGACATCTGGTTCGAAGACCTGATGAAAGTGGCGGGCAGCGTCTGCGCGCCAAAAGAGATGGGCGCTGAAGAAGCGCTGTTCATCCTCTACACCTCTGGCTCCACCGGCAAGCCCAAGGGCGTTCAGCACACCACGGGCGGGTACCTGCTGTATGCCGCCCTGACCCACGAGCGGGTATTCGACTACCGTCCGGGCGAAGTCTACTGGTGTACCGCCGACGTCGGCTGGGTCACTGGCCACACCTATATCGTCTACGGGCCGCTGGCCAACGGTGCGACCACCGTACTGTTCGAAGGCGTGCCGAACTACCCGGATATCACCCGGGTGGCGAGGGTCGTCGATAAGCACCGGGTCAATGTCCTTTACACGGCACCGACGGCGATTCGCGCGATGATGGCTCAGGGCTCGGCTGCCGTCGAAGGGGCCGATGGCAGCAGCCTGCGCCTGCTCGGGTCGGTGGGTGAACCGATCAACCCGCAAGCCTGGGACTGGTACTACAAGCAGGTCGGCAAGTCCCGTTGCCCGATCGTCGACACCTGGTGGCAGACCGAGACCGGCGGCAACATGATGAGCCCACTGCCGGGCGCCCATGCCCTCAAACCGGGTTCGGCGGCGCGGCCGTTCTTCGGCGTGGTGCCGGCATTGGTGGACAACCTGGGCAATATTATCGAAGGGGCGGCCGAGGGTAACCTGGTGATCCTTGATTCGTGGCCGGGTCAGGCGCGCACTTTGTACGGCGATCACGACCGTTTCGTCGACACCTACTTCAAAACCTTCCGCGGCATGTACTTCACCGGGGATGGTGCTCGGCGTGACGAGGATGGCTATTACTGGATTACCGGTCGTGTCGATGACGTGCTGAACGTCTCCGGCCACCGCATGGGCACCGCCGAGATCGAAAGTGCCATGGTCGCCCACCCGAAAGTCGCCGAAGCGGCGGTGGTCGGTGTGCCCCATGACATCAAGGGCCAGGGTATCTATGTGTATGTCACTCTCAACAACGGTGAGGAACCGAGCGAGGCGTTGCGCCTGGAGCTGAAAAACTGGGTACGCAAGGAGATCGGGCCGATTGCCTCGCCAGACGTTATTCAGTGGGCGCCGGGGTTGCCGAAGACCCGTTCGGGGAAAATCATGCGCCGTATCCTGCGCAAGATCGCCACGGCGGAATATGATGGGCTGGGTGATATCTCCACCCTGGCCGATCCGGGCGTAGTGCAACACTTGATCGATACGCACAAGACCATGAGCGTCGCCTGAGGCGATTCGAAGTGATCGGGCCTCGTCCGGCGTCAGTCGGGCGAGGCCCTTTTCTGTTTGAGGTGGTTTTCTGAAGCGATTGAATTAAAAAGAGCTAAGTGTCGGTTTTTGCCGTAAGACGTTTCAGGTTGTTACCCTGGCATCGTCAAGTAACCAAATATGTCACCTGTCGTCCATCACCAGGACAAAGGGAAACGCTTACGTTCATATTGTGGGTTGCATGGCGTGTCGAAAAAATGTCGTTGCACGCTGTGCTTGCCGGAATAGAGGGCTTTGCGAATAATAGGCCCGATATTTGCTGCATAGATCGGTTCTCTGTGTTTTCCCTTCGCATAAAATCCAAAAACTGTCAATGTGCCGGATCGGCATTCTCGATGCTTCTGTAATTAGTTGTCGCATTGAAGAAATATCGACTTCGGGCCTGTCGTTAGAATGCCCATCATTCGCTCGTCATTGTTTGGACCGAATTCGAATCAGTCCCTATTAGGACGCAGCACCGCTATCCCGATTTAACCCATCCGCATGTTGGGCTCACGCTCACTCTGCTGTTTTTGCCCTTTACCGATGGAGTCCTAAGATGAAGAAACTCGTGCTGCTTGGCGCCCTGGTACTGTCCGTGCTGTCGCTGCCGACGTTTGCCGATGAAAAACCTCTGAAGGTGGGTATCGAGGCGGCTTACCCGCCGTTCGCCTCCAAGGCGCCGGATGGCAGCATCGTCGGTTTCGACTACGACATCGGCAACGCCCTGTGCGAAGAGATGAAGGTCAAGTGTGTCTGGGTCGAGCAGGAGTTCGATGGCCTGATCCCGGCACTCAAGGTGCGCAAGATCGACGCGATCCTATCGTCCATGTCGATCACCGATGATCGCAAGAAGTCTGTCGACTTCAGTAACAAGTACTACAACACCCCGGCGCGCCTGGTGATGAAGCAAGGCACCGTAATCAGTGACAACCTGGTCGAACTCAAGGGTAAGAATATCGGCGTGCAGCGTGGCTCGATCCACAATCGCTTCGCCGATGAGGTCCTCAAGCCGCTGGGTGCCCAGATCAAACCTTACAGTTCGCAGAACGAGATCTACCTGGACGTGGCTGCTGGCCGGCTCGATGGTACCGTGGCCGACGCCACCCTGCTGCAGGACGGCTTCCTGAAAACCGATGCCGGCAAGGGCTTCGCGTTCGTCGGTCCGCAATTCACCGACGAAAAGTTTTTCGGTGACGGTATCGGCATTGCTGTGCGCAAGGGGGACAAGGTCAATCTCGACAAGCTCAACGCCGCAATCGCCGCGATCCGTGCCAACGGCAAGTACAAGCAAATCCAAGACAAATACTTCGACTTCGATATTTACGGCAAGTAAGTCATCGCGGCAGTTCGTCCGAAATGGCGCAAGCCACAGGCTCCCTGAGGTTTGCGCCATTTTTTCATCCGTGTTTCGAGGACCTCAATCATGTTGAAAGGCTACGGGGCGGTTATCCTCGATGGCGCTTGGCTGACGCTTGAGCTTACCTTGTCGTCCATGGCCCTGGCCATTATCCTGGGACTGATCGGGGTGGCGTTGCGCCTGTCGCCGGTGCGCTGGCTGGCCTGGCTCGGCGATTTGTACGCCACGGTGATTCGCGGGATTCCCGATCTGGTGTTGATCCTGCTGATTTTCTACGGCGGCCAGGACTTGCTCAATCGCGTCGCGCCGTTGCTCGGTCATGACGACTATGTCGATCTCAATCCCCTGGCGGCCGGTATCGGGACCTTGGGCTTTATTTTTGGGGCCTACCTGTCGGAAACCTTTCGCGGCGCTTTCATGGCGATTCCCAAAGGCCAGGCCGAGGCCGGCATGGCCTACGGCATGAGCAGCCTACAGGTGTTTTTCCGGGTGTCGGTGCCGCAGATGATTCGTCTGGCAATTCCCGGCTTCACCAACAACTGGCTGGTATTGACCAAGGCCACCGCGCTGATTTCCGTGGTGGGCCTGCAAGATATGATGTTCAAGGCCAAGCAGGCGGCCGATGCAACCCGTGAGCCTTTCACTTTCTTCCTGGCAGTGGCGGCGATGTACCTGGTGATCACCAGCGTCTCTTTGCTGGCATTGCGTCACCTTGAGAGGCGCTACTCGGTAGGCGTAAGGGCGGCTGATCTATGATTTTCGACTACAACGTCATCTGGGAGGCCATGCCGCTTTACCTCGACGGTTTGCTGACCACCCTGAAGCTGCTGGCTTTGTCGTTGCTGTTTGGCTTGCTGGCGGCATTGCCGCTGGGCTTGATGCGGGTGTCCAAACAGCCGCTGGTGAACATGAGCGCCTGGCTTTACACCTACGTGATCCGTGGCACGCCGATGCTGGTGCAACTGTTCCTGATCTACTACGGCCTGGCCCAGTTCGAAGCGATACGCGAGAGCTTCCTCTGGCCCTGGCTGTCGAGCGCGACCTTCTGTGCGTGCCTGGCCTTTGCCATCAACACCAGTGCCTACACCGCCGAAATCATCGCCGGCAGCCTCAGGGCCACGCCCAACGGCGAGATCGAGGCGGCGAAGGCCATGGGCATGTCGCGCTATAAGATGTATCGGCGGATCCTGCTGCCATCGGCCTTGCGCCGGGCGCTGCCGCAGTACAGCAACGAAGTGATCATGATGCTGCAGACCACCAGTCTGGCCTCCATCGTGACCTTGATCGATATCACTGGCGCCGCTCGTACCGTCAACGCGCAGTATTACCTGCCATTCGAAGCCTACATCACCGCGGGTGTGTTCTACCTGTGCCTGACCTTTATCCTGGTGCGCCTGTTCAAGCTGGCCGAGCGCCGCTGGCTGGGCTACCTGGCTCCACGGAAGCATTGAGTATGGAACGTATCGATCATGTCTTGCCCTGGGGCAGCCTGGGCACCGAGCGCCAGCTTTCGGTGTTTCGTTTCGGCAGCGGTGAGCGCAAGGCCTATATCCAGGCCAGCCTGCATGCCGACGAACTGCCGGGCATGCGCACCGCCTGGGAGCTGAAGAAGCACCTGGCCGCGCTGGAAGCCCGGGGTGTGCTGAAGGGCGTTATCGAACTGGTGCCGGTTGCCAATCCGCTTGGTCTCGGGCAGTTGCTGCAAGGCAATCACCAGGGCCGTTTCGAATACGCCAGCGGCAAGAATTTCAATCGTGACTTCGTTGAGCTGACCGAGCCGGTGGCGGCCCTGGTGGGCGATAAGCTGGGGGACGATCCCCATGCCAACGTCCAACTGATCCGCCAGGCCATGCGCGAGGTGCTGGCCGCCTTGCCGCCAGCCACCAATCCGTTGCAGGGGATGCAACGGGTCTTGCTCGGTCATGCCTGTGACGCCGATGTGGTGCTGGATCTGCATTGCGATTGCGAGGCGGCGGTGCACATGTATGCCCTGCCACAACACTGGCCGCAGTGGCGCTCCCTGGCGGCGCATCTGAACGTGAAAGTGGCGCTGCTGGCGGAAGAGTCGGGCGGTACCTCCTTCGATGAGGCCTGTTCGCTACCTTGGCTGCGGTTGTCGCGACAGTTCCCGCAAGCAGCGATTCCCCTGGCGGGCATGTCCACTACCCTGGAACTGGGCGGCCAGGCCGATACCGGTCGATCCGAGGCCCAGGCGCATGCCGAAGGCATCCTCGCATTTCTCGCCGAGCAGGGCCTGATCGGCGGCGAGTGGCCAGTGCCACGGCATGAGGCCTGTGCAGCCATGCCGTTCGAAGGCACCGAGTTGCTCTATGCGCCCCATGCCGGGGTAGTCACCTACCTGTGTCCGGTGGGCAGTTGGGTCGAGCCGGGCGAGCCGCTGTTTGAGGTGATCGATCCTTTGTCCGACCGGGTCAGCACCGTGTGTGCCGGCATAGCCGGTGTGTTATATGCCGTGGAGCGGCTGCGTTACGCCCAACCCTCGATCTGGCTGGCCAAGGTGGCGGGGTGTGAGCCCCTTCGCCACGGGCGCCTGCTTAGCGACTGACCTGACTGTTTTTGTGAGAACCGACCGCATGTACAAGCTTGAAGTCCAAGACCTGCATAAACGCTATGGCAGTCACGAAGTGCTCAAGGGTGTGTCTCTGGCCGCCCAGGCCGGTGATGTGATCAGCATCATCGGTTCCAGTGGTTCCGGCAAAAGTACCTTCCTGCGCTGCATCAACCTGCTGGAACAGCCCCACGCTGGGCGCATCCTGCTCAACAATGAAGAGCTCAAGCTGGTGGCGGGCAAGGACGGCGCAATGAAAGCGGCTGACCCGAAGCAACTGCAGCGCCTGCGCTCGCGGCTGTCGATGGTGTTCCAGCATTTCAACCTATGGTCGCATATGACCGCCCTGGAAAATATCATCGAAGCCCCCGTGCATGTCCTGGGCGTATCGAAGAAAGAAGCGCTGGAAAAGGCCGAGCACTACCTGAACAAGGTCGGCGTGGCCCATCGCAAGGACGCCTATCCGGGCCATATGTCCGGTGGCGAGCAGCAGCGTGTGGCGATTGCGCGGGCGTTGGCGATGGAGCCGGAGGTCATGCTGTTCGATGAGCCGACCTCGGCCCTCGACCCGGAACTGGTCGGTGATGTATTAAAAGTGATGCAGGCCCTGGCCCAGGAAGGTCGGACCATGGTCGTGGTGACCCACGAGATGGGCTTTGCCCGTGAAGTCTCCAATCAACTGGTGTTTCTGCACAAAGGCGTGGTGCAAGAGCGGGGCAATCCTCGCGAGGTGTTGGTCAACCCACAGTCCGAGCGTTTGCGGCAATTCCTGTCAGGCAGCTTGAAATAGTCGCTGCTTTGTATGCTGCCGTTGTGCGCCCAAATAAGTCATGCTGCGCACCGTGCGCGGTGTGGTCTACTTTGAATTGGCTGCCCTCGGCTTTTCACTCTGTTCTGTTTTCGGATTGCATGCCATGACTGCCCATCGAATTGGTTTCCTGATTTGGCCCGGCACTAAAGCGTTGACGCTGGCGCTGGCCGAGGAGGCCTTGCGCGTCGCTCAGCGCGTGCATCCGGAGGTTGTCTACGAGTTGTCGTTCCTGCGGGCAGAGGTATCCACCGAAGGCGTACCGGCTGGCGCCTGGCAACTGCCGGGCGAGCCCTGGGTCGGTAAGCTCGAAGGTTGTCAGAAATTATTCCTGCTGGCCGATGAGCCGCCGACGGTGTTGGCGCCGGCACTGAGCAGTGCGCTCAAGCAACTGGTGCGCGCCGGTTGTGTGATCGGTGGCTTGTCTGCCGGTGTCTATCCATTGGCGCAGTTGGGGTTGCTCGATGGCTATCGCGCCGCGGTGCATTGGCGCTGGCAGGATGATTTTACCGAGCGTTTTCCCAAGGTGATCGCCACCAGCCATCTGTTCGATTGGGATCGCGATCGCCTGACAGCGTGCGGCGGGATGTCGGTGCTGGATCTGTTGTTGGCGGTCCTGGCTCGTGACCATGGCGCTGAGCTGGCTGGCGCGGTGTCTGAGGAGTTGGTGGTCGAGCGCATTCGTGAGGGCGGCGAGCGGCAACGCATTCCGTTGCAGAATCGCCTGGGCTCCAGCCATCCCAAACTCACCCAGGCGGTGCTGCTGATGGAAGCCAATATTGAAGAACCGCTGACCACCGACGAAATCGCCCAGCATGTCTGTGTCTCCCGTCGGCAGTTGGAGCGGATCTTCAAACAATATCTCAACCGGGTGCCTAGCCAGTACTATCTGGAGCTACGCCTGAACAAGGCCCGGCAGATGCTGATGCAAACCAGCAAGTCGATCATCCAAATCGGCTTGTCTTGTGGCTTCTCCTCGGGGCCGCATTTCTCCAGCGCCTACCGTAACTTCTTCGGTGCCACACCGCGGGAAGATCGCAACCAGCGGCGCAGCAGCAGCCCGTTCGAATTGTCCTCGGTGCCTTCCGAGCGCGGTTGAGCCTAGTGGCCTGTGTGGTTAGTTCTATGAGTCAATTTCGGCGCCCTAAATCCCTGGCTTGCGTTGCTGTTCCTCGCCATAGCCCGGCTATGACTCGTCACAGCGCCTTAGCCATGAACTTATGGCATCCGAACTTGAGCTAACGAACTCACCGTACAGGCCACTAGAACATTGTCGGCCTTTCCCGATACAGGTCGTCCCGTAATCGCGTGCCGGGGTTTGAATACGCCAGGCTCAGGTTGACGTTGACCTGATACTGGGTGAGCGCCCGTGGCAGGAAGCTGGCGGCATGGTCGGACTTGGGCTCGATGGTGATGGTCCGGGAGGCCGGGTGCAGGGCGGTCGGGGTGACGAAACGATAGCCGCGTCCCGCTACGGTGACGATATGCGAGGCATGTTCATCTTCATCCAGAGCCTGGCGCAACATACGGATCTGGGTGCGTAGGTTACATTCCTCGACAATCGCCTTGGGCCAGACCAGGGCAATCAGTTGTTTCTTTTCCAGTAGCTCGCCGGCACGTGACGCCAGGCAGATCAACAGCAGCATGGCCCGGCTACCGAGCGTGATGCGTTCGCCGTCCTTGAACAGTGCCTGTTGCCAAGGCACCAGCTTGAAAGGCCCGAAATGGATTTCATGCTCCAGGTTGTCCGTTGTGTACACGGCATCCTGTGCCGGAATGTTAACGATATCGCTGGAATTCATGGTGTTACCTTTTTACGTGAGCAGTTGGACGGGGAGCGGTCGCCACGGGCAACCGCTCTTACTTTCGGGGTATCAGGTATTGATCGCCGGGATGGGATCCTCCGGATAGTCGCCGGGCTGTTCAGGTCCGCCGGTCAGGTCGTATTGCTTGAGGATCGGCACCATTTCGCCGTAGAACTTCTCCTGCTCTTTGCCACGGGCGTCGGCCAGGGCAAAGGGCAGGAAGGCACTGGCGATACCACCGACGATCGCACCGCCGATGCCGAGCACGCCGCTGAGGGAGCCGGCGACGGCAGCGATATCGCTGAAGCCGAACAAGCCGGCACCGCCTTCGATCAGGCTGGCCGTCGCGGCACCGGTGCCGAGGATGCCACCGGCCAGGTTGAAGGCGCCACTGAGGGGTTCCCCGTGAGCGAGGCCGTCGACGCCGCCCACGATGCCCACGATGCCACCGATAAAGCTGCCGGCACCGCCGACTATCTTGCTAACGCTGCTCAGTTTGGCGATGGCGTCGGCGCTCAGCGGACCCTTGCCGGTCAGTTCGCTGGTCGGGAAGGCACCAATGCCTTCGCCGACGTTCTTGTTGATATCCCAACTGGTGCCAAAGCCGAACTCCTTGGCGTATTTGGTGCCGCCTTCCATCAGCAGGCCGGCGAACTGCAGGCCCGCCGAGACGCGATTGGCATCAGCGATCGGAGTGTTGCTGCCGGTGGCGGAGCGAGCGATCAGCACGCCTCCGGCGAGGATACCGCTGCCGATATGCATCAGGCCCTGCTTGTAGGCGTCAGTCACATTGCCCAACTTCAAACCGTCGATGGCTTTAGGTAGGACGTCGATGATCTTGTCGTTCTGGCGCCCGATGTCCCATACCGAGCGCATCATACTGATCACTTGCGAAGGATCGATCTTGCTGCCGTCGGCCGCAGTAAACAGTTGCGGGTCGGCCTCGGCGGCAGAGTTGAGCGCCGCAGTGACCTTGGCCTCATCGAAATTGCCATTGGCATCGCCGAGCGTGATGTTGAGGCTGTTGCTGTCGGCACTGTTGACCAGGGCTTCGGACAGCGCTTCGTTGAAGTTGACCTGCAGGATCTGGGCGTCGCCCGAGGTGGCATTCGGCCCAAGGAAGGCCTTGAAGGCCGAGGCGCTGGCGGTGAAGCTGCTGGCTGCCGCCACCGGGTCCGTGCCGCTGGCGAGCATATCTTTGAACGCTTGGCCAGAGACGAAGTCGTTCTTGTAGGTGTTGTAGAGGTTGTCCATCTGCCCGGATTTTTCGGCGATGGCATGCAGGTCCACTTTGCCGTCACCGCCCAGCGCGAGGTTGGCGATAGTGATGTCGTTGGCCGCGTTCTGCAGCGCGGTACCGGGTGGCACTGGCTTGTCGTCCGCATCCTTGGCGTCGAGGTTGGTGTTGAGGACGTTGCCGGTGTCCAGTTGGGTGGCCTTGTAGGATTGCAGGGCAATCTTCAGGTTCGGGTCGCTGCTGACGATATTCTGCAGCGCCGGGCCCCGCTTGTTCTGCATGAAAGCCTGGACGTCATTGTCGGCCATCAGGGTATGGATCGCGTCCTGTAGCTGGCCCTTGATCTTGTCCTCGTTGGGGTTGAGCCCCTTGTTGGGCGAGGTGTACTTGTCGAGCAGGCCGGTGTGATTATCCTTGTAATCGCTGATGGTCAGCCGGGTTTGGGCGTCAGTCAATTGGGTGAGTACTGCGGCCTTGGTCTTACCGTCGTAGTTTTCCGGGTGTTGCAGCACATCGGCGTTCAGCTTGGAGGTGTCGACATCCGCCACTGCGTCGCGCACGGCCGCGCCGTCGAGGAAGATCAAGGTGTCGGAGTCGGTCTTGGGCGCTTGTTTTTCCATCCAGGCACCGATGTTGTCGCGCACGATGATCTTGTCTTCGTGGTACAGCACCGGATCGTCGCCACCCAGGTCCAGGGAGCGCATCATCCCGGGGTGCGACCAAAGATCGGCGGCGCTGGTCAATTCCGAGCTCAGGCCCGGGTCGCTCGCCAGGCCCGTCAGGTTGTCGATATGGATCTCGCCCTTGTTCTCCCGTTGGTCGCTGCTGCCGGGGGTCATGTTCGGACCGGCACTGGCGACCAGGGAGTTGTTGGCCATCAGGATCGCCGCTGGCTTGGCGTTAGCCTTGGCCAACTCGTCAGGATTGCCGCCGAGGAACGCCGTATAGGATTTCGTGGCGGCGGAGAGATCATCCTTGGCGTTGTGGATAAAGTGATCGACATCGGAATGAGTGATCACCCCATCGGCCTTGCCCCGGCCACCGCTGTCCAGTGCGGCCATCAGTGACGGACTGCTGGCGACATATTTGAGCGCGGCCTGAGCCTCGGGCGGCAGGGTGGTCGGCGGGTTGGCGAAGTCGATCGGGGTATCGTGCAGACCCCAGGCATCCCAGTTTTCCGAGATCATTTCCGATGCGGCGATCGGTCGGTTCAGGTCGAGTTCTTCCTGGGTCGGCTGGGCGCCGGTATTGCCGGTGATCTTGTCCCAGTCCTTGGCGCCGGCGGCGTGGCTGGATCCGTCGATCCAGCTATTGTCACTGGTGCCGGGGGCGCCGGAGAGGCCTTTGTATTCGTTGACGGCCTGGTTGTAGATCTCCGGAGCAATGTCCTTGGCGGCGATGATTTTCTGCCCGGAGTCGGTTTCATAACGGATCAGGCCGGGGCCGATTTCTTCAGGCGCCCCTACCAGGCGCATGCCGTCGAAGGTTTCGTTGGGAGCAGCCAGACGATAACCCTCGGCTTCGCTCTGGTTGATCGCGAGTTGCTTCTCGCGGTCCTGACTGACCTGGGTGAATAGCGTCGGGTTGTCCTTCTGACTGACCACGACTTTTTCGCCGCTGAGCGTCTCGTAGCGAATCAGCCCTGGGCCGACCTCGTCGACGGCGCCGATCCCCTTGTAGTTTCCCAGGCCGGGGGCGACGGTGCTGCTCTCGGCTGGCACGTAACCGTCCTTCTGGCTCTGGATGATACCGGCTTCGTGGGCGCCGTTCTTCTGGTCGCGCTGGTATTGATTGAGCACCTGCTTGTACAGGTCCGGGTCGTCTTTTTCCTTGACCGTCACCGGCTTGTCGCCGTCGCGCGGCGTGTAGGTGATGCTACCGTCCTTGGGCGGCTGGATATTCTGGAAGGGCTCGGGAAGGCTGGCGCCACGGATCTTTGACGGGTCGAAGATCGGTCGGTCGCCGGCCTGGGCCAGCGCAATCTCGAACTTTTTCTGGGCAGAATCGACCTTGCGGTCGATGGGGGCGGTGGCGTTGCGTATGGCAGTCATGCAGAACCTCCCTGAGGATCACTTTCCGGGCACACGACCTCGCTCCGGCCCTGCCGCGAGCGGCGCGGGCTGAGGGGGCGCGAGTGTGTGGTCGGGGTTATCGGGCTGCTGTGAGCAACCCGCCGCTTGAGCGGGGGCCTGCTCATGAAGCCCTAGGCGTGTGTATATTTGGTTACAAATTCTGCGGGCTAATTGCCGGCTACAAGCGCTTTAAACAGCGGAGCCGGAGGGGGCAATGTGGGCTTCGGGGTGGCTGGCGGATGGCTGGCGGCCTTGGTGCAAAAGGCCATTTATCGCGGGCTCCGAGGGAGGGGGAGCGCTCGGCTGGGGCTCCCGAGAGAGTGGCCGTGCGAAGGTCGGTCTCTGGGTTCATGCCTTTCGAATTTTCCACTCGAATTCACAACATTTCACAAAAATTCACACTGCGAAGATCGTCAGTCGAAAATCTCATTTCGTAGGCTCTGCATCAAAAGGGCCCCACCGTTTAAACTGCGCCTTTGCGATGCTATTTGTCGCATTGCCGACAACCTCGGCAAAACCCGGTTTGGCGCTATAAGAAGTTGTCGCTTGGCGACAATGCCGGACTGAAATCTGTCCTTACAATCCCCCCATCGCTCGCCAGTTTCAGGCAGGCGTACCTCTTCAGGAGACTCCGATGTCCGTTGAGCAAGCTCCGGTGCAACGCGCCGATTTCGACCAGGTAATGGTTCCCAACTACGCCCCCGCGGCTTTTATTCCCGTGCGAGGGGCGGGCTCTCGAGTCTGGGACCAGGCGGGGCGGGAGTTGGTCGATTTTGCCGGCGGGATTGCGGTCAATGTCCTGGGCCACGCGCATCCGGCGCTGGTCGGTGCGCTGACCGAGCAGGCCAACAATCTGTGGCACGTATCCAACGTTTTCACTAACGAGCCGGCCTTACGCCTGGCCAAAAAACTGGTGGACGCGACCTTCGCCGAGCGCGTGTTCTTTTGCAACTCCGGTGCCGAAGCCAACGAAGCCGCGTTCAAGCTGGCCCGTCGCGTGGCATTCGATCGTTTCGGTGCGGAAAAATACGAAATCATCGCTGCGCTCAACAGTTTTCACGGTCGCACGCTGTTCACCGTGAACGTCGGTGGCCAGTCGAAGTACTCCGACGGCTTCGGGCCGAAAATCACCGGCATCACCCATGTACCGTTCAATGACTTGGACGCGCTGAAAGCCGCTATCTCGGATAAGACCTGTGCCGTGGTGTTGGAGCCGATCCAGGGTGAGGGCGGCGTGCTGCCGGCCGAGCTGGCCTACCTGCAAGGGGCCCGCGCGCTGTGCGACCAGCACGACGCACTGTTGGTGTTCGACGAGGTACAAACCGGCATGGGCCGCAGCGGCAAGCTGTTCGCCTATATGCACTACGGCGTGACGCCGGACATTCTCACCAGTGCCAAGAGCCTGGGGGGCGGTTTCCCGATTGCCGCGATGCTCACCCGCGAAGCGCTGGCCAAGCACCTGGTGGTCGGCACCCATGGCACCACCTACGGCGGCAACCCGTTGGCATGTGCGGTCGGCAATGCGGTGATCGATGTGATCAACACCCCTGAAGTGCTCAATGGCGTCAATGCCAAGCACGCGGTATTCAAGACCCGCCTGGAGCAGATCGGCGCCAAGTACGGCCTGTTCAGCCAGGTTCGTGGCGTGGGCCTGTTGCTTGGCTGCGTGTTGGCCGATGCCTGGAAGGGCAAGGCCAAGGACGTGTTCAATGCGGCCGAGAAAGAAAATTTGATGATTCTGCAAGCCGGTCCGGATGTGATTCGTTTCGCTCCGAGCCTGGTGGTCGAGGATGTGGACATCAAGGAAGGCCTGGACCGTTTCGAGCGTGCCGTGGCCAGACTGACCCAGGGTTGATCGAGCCTGCTTGATCAACGCAAGCTTGATTGAAAGGTAGTAGCGCCGCCGTCGGCTCATGGAGTCGGCGACGCGCCGATTTTTTCGTGCCGGGCCAGCCCGGCATTTTTTCCTCTGTGTCGGCCGATTCAGCCGATCCGTTTTTAGTAAGGAGTGACACCATGCTGGTGATGCGCCCCGCGCAAATGGCTGACCTGGACGAGGTACGGCGTCTGGCCGCCGACAGCCCGATCGGTGTCACTTCCCTGCCGGACGACGAAGGCCGCCTGCGCGACAAGATCGCCGCGAGCGAAGCCTCGTTTGCCGCTGAAGTCAGCTTCAACGGCGAAGAAAGCTATTTCTTCGTGCTCGAGGACACTGCCACCGGCACGCTGGTCGGCTGCTCGGCGATCGTCGCCTCGGCCGGTTATTCGGAGCCGTTCTACAGTTTCCGCAATGAGACTTTTGTCCATGCATCGCGCGAGCTGAAGATCCACAACAAGATCCACGTGCTTTCCCAGTGCCATGACCTGACTGGCAACAGCTTGCTGACCAGCTTCTATGTGGTGCCGGAACTGGTGGGCTCGGCCTGGTCAGAGTTGAACTCCCGTGGTCGTCTATTGTTCGTCGCCAGTCACCCGGAGCGATTCGCCGATTCGGTGGTGACCGAGATCGTCGGCTATAGCGACGAGCATGGCGACTCGCCGTTCTGGGACGCCATTGGCCGCAACTTCTTCGACCTGAACTACGCCGAGGCCGAGCGCTTGTGCGGCGTGAAGAGTCGGACCTTCCTCGCCGAACTGATGCCGCATTACCCGATCTACGTTCCGCTGCTGCCAGACGCTGCCCAAGAAGCCATGGGACAAGTGCACCCGCGTGCGCAGATTACTTTCGACATCCTGATGCGCGAGGGTTTCGAGACCGATCATTACATCGATATTTTCGACGGTGGCCCAACCCTGCACGCGCGGGTCAGCGGGATCCGTTCGATTGCCCAGAGCCGCGTGGTGCCGGTGAAGATCGGTGAGAGCCAGGGCGGTGGTCGCCAATACCTGGTGTCCAATGCATTGTTGCAGGACTACCGCGCGGTGTTGTTGGCGCTCGATTATGCCCCCGGCAAGCCAGTCACCTTGGATCTGCAGGCCGCCGAAGCCTTGGGCGTCGGCGAAGGCGCCAGCGTGCGCCTGGTGGCGGTTTAAGGTCGGTATCGAAAGCAGCCTTACAGCGAGTTTCACGGGCGCCGTCTGTCGGCACCCGTTTGAGGAGATAGCATGATCGTTCGTCCTGTACGCAGCAGCGATTTACCCGCTCTGATCGACCTGGCCCGCAGCACCGGCACCGGCCTGACCACCTTGCCGGCCGATGAGCAGCGCTTGGCTCACCGCGTCGGCTGGGCGGAAAAAACCTTCCGGGGCGACGCTGGGCGCGGCGACGCGGATTACCTATTCGTGCTCGAAGACGACAACGGTCGGGTCGTCGGTATTTCGGCGATTGCCGGTGCCGTCGGCTTGCGTGAGCCTTGGTACAACTTCCGGGTCGGTCTGACGGTCAGCGCCTCTCAGGAGCTGAACATCTACCGCGAGATCCCGACGCTGTTCCTGGCCAATGACCTGACGGGCAACTCGGAATTGTGTTCGCTGTTCCTGCATGCCGACTACCGCAACGGCCTCAACGGGCGGATGCTGGCCAAGGCGCGGATGCTGTTTATCGCCGAGTTCCCGCAACTGTTTGGCAACAAGATCATCGCCGAGATGCGCGGTATGTCCGACGCAGCCGGGCGTTCGCCGTTCTGGGAGAGCCTGGGCCGGCACTTCTTCAAGATGGAGTTCAGCCAGGCCGACTACCTGACGGGTGTTGGCAACAAGGCTTTCATCGCCGAACTGATGCCGAAGTTTCCTTTGTATACCTGCTTCCTCTCCGAGGATGCCCGAGCGGTGATCGGCAAGGTACACACCGACACCGAGCCGGCCCTGTCGATGCTCAGGAGCGAAGGCTTCAGCTACCAAGGCTATGTCGACATCTTCGACGCCGGCCCAGCGGTGGCGTGCGAAACCGGCAAGATCCGTGCGATACGCGACAGCCAGGCGCTGGTGCTGGCCATCGGTACGCCAGGCGATGACGCCATACCGTTCCTGATCCACAACCGCAAGCGCGAAGACTGCCGCATCACCGCCGCTCCCGCACGATTTGCGGCAGGCACGCTGGTGGTCGACCCATTGACCGCCAAACGTCTTCAATTGAGCGCGGGTGATCAGGTCCGCGCGGTTCCGTTGTCTGTTTCTCGGGAGTCGAAATAATGAGCACGCTTTACATCGCCGGCCAATGGCTCGCCGGCCAGGGCGAAGCTTTCGAGTCGTTGAATCCGGTGACCCAGCAGGTACTGTGGTCGGGCAATGGCGCCAGCTCGGCACAGGTCGAGCTGGCGGTACTGGCCGCCCGCGAGGCTTTCCCGAGCTGGGCCCGGCGCAGCCTGGATGAACGCATCGTGGTGCTCGAAGCCTTTGCCGCCAGCCTGAAAAGTCACGCCGAGGAACTGGCCCGATGCATTGGCGAGGAAACCGGCAAGCCTCTGTGGGAGTCGGCGACCGAAGTGACCAGCATGGTCAACAAGATCGCCATTTCGATTCAGAGTTACCGTGAGCGGACCGGCGAAAAGAGCGGCCCGCTGGGTGACGCCACTGCAGTATTGCGCCACAAGCCACACGGCGTGGTAGCGGTGTTCGGCCCTTACAACTTCCCAGGCCACCTGCCCAACGGTCATATCGTACCGGCGTTGCTGGCGGGTAACAGCGTGCTGTTCAAACCGAGTGAACTGACCCCGAAAGTCGCCGAGCTGACCGTCAAATGCTGGATCGAGGCCGGCCTGCCGGCAGGCGTGCTGAACCTGCTGCAAGGCGCTCGCGAAACCGGTATTGCCCTGGCGGCGAACCTGGGGATCGACGGCCTGTTCTTCACCGGTTCGAGCCGTACCGGCAATCACCTGCACCAGCAATTCACCGGGCGCCCGGACAAGATCCTGGCCTTGGAAATGGGGGGCAACAACCCGCTGGTGGTAGATCAAGTCCAAGACTTGGATGCAGCGGTCTACACCATTATCCAATCGGCCTTTATCTCGGCCGGTCAGCGCTGCACCTGCGCTCGCCGCCTGCTGGTGCCGCAAGGTGCCTGGGGCGACCGCTTGTTGGAGCGTCTGGTGCAAGTCAGCTCGACTATCGAAGTGGGTGCGTTCGATCAGCAGCCGGCACCGTTCATGGGCTCGGTGATTTCCCTGAGCGCCGCCCAGGCACTGATGGACGCGCAAGCGCAACTGCTGGGTAATGGTGCCGTGGCGCTGCTGGCAATGACTCAGCCCCAGGCCGGTGCGGCATTACTGACACCAGGGATTCTCGATGTGACGGCGGTAGCCGGGCGTCTCGATGAAGAGTTCTTCGGGCCGTTGCTGCAGGTGATCCGCTATGCCGATTTTGACGCGGCGATTGCCGAGGCCAACAATACCCGGTTCGGTCTGGCGGCTGGCCTGCTGTCGGATTCCGAGGCGCGCTACCGGCAGTTCTGGCTGGAAAGCCGGGCCGGGATCGTCAACTGGAACAAGCAATTGACCGGGGCCGCGAGCAGTGCGCCATTCGGTGGGGTCGGGGCGTCGGGTAATCATCGCGCCAGTGCCTATTACGCAGCGGATTATTGCGCGTACCCAGTGGCGTCGCTGGAAACGCCAAGCCTGACGGCACCGGCCAGCCTGACGCCGGGTGTTCGGCTTTGACCTCGAAAGCGGTCGCCATGCGCAGATGATTTGATGCTTATAAAAACAGATTCGTGGAGCCTCGCCGATGAAATCCTTTGAAGTCAATTTTGACGGTCTTGTAGGCCCGACCCATAACTATGGCGGCCTGTCCTACGGCAACGTCGCTTCCCAGAGCAATAGCCAGCAGGCTTCCAATCCGAAGGAAGCGGCCTTGCAAGGTCTGGCGAAGATGAAGGCGCTGATGGAGATGGGCTTTGTCCAGGGCGTACTCGCTCCCCAGGAACGCCCGGACGTCGCTGCCCTGCGCCGGCTCGGCTTTGCCGGCACGGACGCGCAAGTGATCGAGCAGGCGGCCAGACAGGCCATGCCGTTGTTGGTTGCCAGTTGCTCGGCCTCAAGCATGTGGGTGGCCAACGCCGGCACCGTCAGCCCGAGCGCCGACACTGCCGACGGTCGCGTGCACTTCACGGCGGCCAACCTGAACTGCAAGTACCACCGCAGTATCGAACACCCGACCACCAGCCGTGTGCTCGGTGCGATGTTCGCCGATAGCAAGCACTTTGCTCATCACGTCGCCTTGCCTGCCGTTGCCCAATTCGGCGACGAAGGCGCGGCCAACCACACGCGCTTTTGCCGTGAATACGGTGAGGCCGGTGTCGAATTCTTCGTATTCGGTCGCAGCGCCTTCGACACCCGCTACCCGGCACCGCAGAAATACCCGGCACGCCAGACACTCGAAGCCTCCCAGGCAGTCGCCCGCTTGCATGGCCTGAGCGATGAGGGTGTGGTCTATGCCCAGCAGAACCCGTCGGTGATTGACCAGGGCGTGTTCCACAACGATGTGATTGCGGTGGGTAACGGCGAGGTGCTGTTCTACCATGAGGACGCGTTCCTCGACACCGAGCGGGTGCTCGCTGAGCTGCGCGACAAGTTGGCCAAACGTGGCGGCAACTTCCAGGCGGTCTGCGTGCCGCGCGCCCTGGTGACGGTGGATGACGCGGTACGCTCCTACCTGTTCAACAGCCAACTGCTGACCCGTGCCGATGGCACGATGCTGCTGATCGTGCCGCAAGAGTGCCGTCAGAACGAACGCGTCTGGCAGTACCTTCAGGGCCTCACTGGTTCCGCCGGGTTGATCCGCGAGGTGAAAGTCTTCGACCTCAAGCAGAGCATGCAAAACGGTGGCGGGCCGGCGTGCCTGCGTCTGCGTGTGGCGTTGAATGAAACTGAGCTGGCGGCGGTCAATCCAGGGGTTATCATGACCGCGCCGTTGTACGACACGCTGACCCAATGGGTCGAAAAGCACTACCGCGACTCCCTGCGCGAAAGCGACCTGGCGGACCCTCGGTTGCTGCTGGAGTGCCGGACGGCACTGGATGAACTGACGCAGATCCTTAAACTGGGCGCGGTTTATCCATTCCAGATCAATTGAAAGCGCACACCCGGCCTCCGACGGAAGGTCGGGGTCCGGCTTTTCCTCCAGATGAGAGCACCACCATGAGCGATACCCTGCAGTTGATCCTTGAAGACACCGATGGCACTCAACTGGAAACCTCCTGCACGCGCGTTGCCGTGATATGGCAGGGCAAGGAGTTGTGGATTCAGCATGACGGTCGCGGCCAATTGCTGATTGGTGTCGATGTCGAGGAAGGCGACGCCGAATACGCCAACCTGCTGCTTCGTCCATTGGCGACTAATCTTGTAAGTCTGCAACTGGAGATGGAACCGGCCGATGCCGGTGACGACGATCACGTGCACGGCCCCGATTGCAACCACGCTCACTGATCAAGGAGCAGCACCCTATGCTCGCCCTCGGCAAACTGCTTGAACTGACCCTCGCCGGTCGCGAACCGGCGGAGAAGACTCAACTGACGGTCGAAGGCGTGCGGATGCGCTGGCTGAGTGAGGGCGCGCTGGAAGTGCGGCCTCCCGAGGCCAGGGACAACGGGCTGGACCTGCTGTTGTCCGCCGGTATCCACGGTAACGAAACGGCGCCGATCGAATTGCTCGATCGCCTGTTGCACGACATTGCCCGAGGCGACCTGAAGCCTCGAGCGCGCATTCTGTTCCTGTTCGGCAACCCCGAAGCGATGCGTCGCGGCGAGCGTTATATCGAGCAGGACGTCAATCGATTGTTCAACGGTCGTCATGAGCAAAGCAGTGGCAGCGAAGCGTTGCGGGCCTGCGAGCTGGAGCGGTTGGCGGCGAGCTTTTTCAGCCTGGCCGATCGCAACCGCCTGCACTACGACCTGCATACAGCTATTCGCGGTTCGAAGATCGAACAGTTCGCACTCTACCCGTACAAGGAAGGGCGTGCCCATTCGCGAGGCGAGTTGGCCCGCCTGCGCGCCGCCGGCATGTCAGCGGTACTGCTGCAGAACAAACCTTCCATCGTGTTCAGCAGCTACACCTACGACAAGCTGGGCGCCGAATCCTTTACCCTGGAACTGGGCAAGGCCCGGCCGTTCGGCCAAAACCAGGGCGTTGACGTTTCCCGCCTCGAGCGTTGCCTCAAGCAATTGATCGAGGGCACCGAGGTGGCTGTGGACGGAAACCTCGATGGGCTGCAACTGTTCAGCGTGGCACGGGAAATCATCAAGCACAGCGATTCCTTCCGGCTGCACCTGCCGGCGGATATCGAGAACTTCTCCGAGCTGCCCAAGGGCTACCTGCTTGCCGAGGACCTGGCAAGCAGTCGCTGGGTGGTGACAGAGCCGGGCGCGCGGATCATTTTCCCCAACCCGAAGGTGAAAAACGGCCTACGGGCGGGGATTCTGGTGGTGCCGTCCGGCGCTGAGGGCTTGATTTAGCGGCTTATACGGTGAGTTCGTTAGCTCAAGTTCGGATGTCGCCCGCCCATGGCCAGGGCGCTGTGACCACAGCCACGCAGGCCGGGCTGGTGGCGCCGAAATTGACTAACGGAATTAGCGACATAGGCCACTAGTCGCCGCGGTATTGCTTGCGCGGCGCAATGCCGAACTCCCTACGCAAGCCGTTTTCGGTGAAAGCCTCGGGGTTGCTGTCCAGCGGCGGCGTCGCGGGGTTCCTGTCGAAGTCGAATGGCGGCACGTCAGCCTTCAATCCGACGGCCTGGAGTTCGCCGTTGGGTACACTTTGACGGGGCTTGTCCCCGTCCACGCCATCTTGGCCATAGCCTAGGAACATCGTCCCGGTGACGAAGTTATAGGCGTGGCACAACTCATGGTAAAGATGAACGACGCTGGTGACTTCCCCCTTGAGGAACGACGGGTCGTAGTACACCGTGCAGCCCTTGACCGGAATGCCGGCATGGCTGTCGCGGATAAACGGATGCTCGTCCTCGGACGGATCCTCGGGCCAGGAGCGGTTCGGGAAGCACATGCCGTTTTCCTCCTCGGTCAACTCCCTGATCACTACCGGCACGCCACTTTTTGCCTTGGCATCACCCAGAGCGCCGAGCAGTTGCTGGCCGTTACCGGAGCCCAGCAACAGCCGAAGATCGTCCTTGACTCGCTCCTGAAATTGCGGCGTGCCTTCGACCACCACACCGCAGGTGTCCAGCTCCTTGGCGGCAATGATAATGCCGGGGGCATGGTGGATGCTTGAAGGCACCGGCCCATCGGCTGCATAGGCGTTGAACACCTGCGTATCGGGGCCCAACCGGTCGATGAAGTCCACGCCGGTGCCGGTGTAGAGTGTATTGCGGTCGGGGCCGGGGGTGATTTGATCATTACCATCGGAGCCGCTGAGCACGTTATGGCCTTTGCCGCCCAGCAATACATCGTCGCCCTGGCCTCCATCCATAAAGCAGGCGCCTTCTGCGCCGACCAGGATGTCGTGACCCTTGCCACCATAGGCCGTCATGGGGCCGCTACCTTGGGCAATAACAACGTCATCGCCCTCTCCGGCCTCGATATAGCTGGCGCCGGAGTGGGTGAAGACCCGATCGTTGCCGAGGCCTGCGTCGACTTTGGTGAAACCGCCGCCGCAGTGTATTCGGTCGTCTCCGCTGCCCGATTCGATGAAGACAGTGATCTTCACATGGTCGTCTACTCGGATGTTGTCATCGCCGCCTGCCGTGCGCAGCACGATGACTTGTCCGGAGGAGGCCATTTTCAAGTGGTAGCGCTGGTCATTGATGTCAATGACCGGATGATCGGTTCGGTACAGGTGCACCTGGTCGGTGCTGTCACGGGTGGTGAAGACCAGGTGATCGGTGGGACCCCGATAGTTGGGCGGCGCCTCGAGCTTCTGGCGGTGCACCGTGGCCGTGGTGTCTCTATGGAGCGTGTGCTCGTAGGTGACTCGCTGGTCGTCGGGGTACTGATCCAGGGACTTCCTGGAGGGTTGGGCATCTTCTTGGTTGCCGTCGATCCAATGTTCATTGCCGGGTAGGACGGGAATCTCCGGACCGAGTCGGGAAAAGTCGTTCATGCTTGGGTGTCTCCGCAGTCGATGGATGTCGAGAGCCCTGGGAGGGCACTGTCGAATCCACTTAAGCGCATTGGCGCCGTCGGGAGAGGGTAGATAGTTATGACCTGCCGGCCGGGGCCGGCAGGTGGGGGGATCAGACCGCCAGTTTCTGCGGCACCGGGCGCGGCAGGGCGCGCAGTTTGCTCAGAGTGTCGGCACAGGTTTTCGCAGCTTCCTGGCCCTTGTGCGCAAAGTGATCGAAGAAGAACTTCTGGTGCTCTTCACCTGCGTGGAAGTGGTGTGGAGTCAGCACGACTGAAAACACCGGCACTTCGGTATCCAGCTGGACCTGCATCAAGCCATCGATCACCGCCGTGGCGACGAAGTCGTGGCGGTAGATTCCGCCATCGACCACCAGGCCGGCGGCGACAATACCGGCATAACCGCCGGAGCGCGCCAGCAGCTTGGCATGCAGGGGAATTTCGAAGGCGCCGCCGACTTCAAAGAAATCGATATCGCTTTCCTGGTAACCCAGCTTGGCGATTTGGGCGACGAAGCCGAAGCGCGCCTGATCAACGATGTCTTTGTGCCAGCAAGCTTGGATGAACGCGATACGTTGAGTGTGATGAAGAGTGGTGGGTTGCATCTGTTCTGACTCCTGTTTATGTGAAAAACAGGGCGTTATGAATCGAAGGGGATTTAAGGGTACGTTCAGCTTGGCTGTAGATGCTGGCAAGCATGCACACGGCGATTCTGTGGACGGCCCTTTGGTGTCAATCCCGTTCTCTCTTCATCCGGACTATGACCGTCGGCCCCGGAATCACACCGGGTCTGCTGACCTTGTCGAGGGACCGTCGAGACCGTCCACTACGCCAAGCGCTCGCGGGCTATGCGCATCGTGCGCCATTACCGCCGGTGGGGAATTACACCCCGCCCTGAGAACGTTGCCGGCAGATTTTCTGGCGGCGCCAGATTTTTACCATATATTTCACAGGTACGCATGTGGCCTTTTACGATAATAATCATCGAATTTTTGTGGTGAATCACCCGCGTGTTTTGTAGCGGAGCTTGATTATCCTTCGCCAAAACCGCAGTAATTACTTTCGAAAGGGATGTATCCGACACCAGTGCTCCATAGCCGAGGCCTGTTTCATGACTGTTATCGATCTTCGTAGCGACACCGTTACCCAACCCGGCGCCGGTATGCGCGAGGCCATGGCGAATGCGCCCCTGGGGGATGATGTGTATGGCGAAGATCCGTCGGTCAATCGGCTGGAAAGCGAGTTGGCCGATCGACTGGGCTTCGCCAGAGCGCTCTTCGTGCCCACCGGAACCATGAGTAATCTGCTGGGATTGATGGCTCATTGCGCGCGCGGCGAGGAATACATCGTTGGTCAGCAATGCCATACCTATAAATATGAAGGCGGCGGCGCTGCGGTGCTCGGCTCGATCCAGCCGCAACCGCTTGAGGTCCAGGCCGACGGCTCGCTGGACCTGGCGCAAGTCATGGCAGCGATCAAGCCTGATGACTTCCATTTTGCGCGCACCCGCCTGCTGGCCCTGGAAAACACCATGCAAGGCAAAGTCCTGCCGCTGGAGTATCTGGCGGCGGCCCGCCGTCTGACCCAGGAGCAGGGATTGGCGCTGCACCTGGACGGTGCGCGGCTGTATAACGCGGCGGTCAAGTTGGGGATTGACGCACGGGACATCACCCGCCACTTCGATTCGGTCTCGGTCTGTCTGTCCAAAGGGTTGGGAGCGCCGGTCGGTTCGGTGCTGTGTGGCAGCGAGGAACTGATCGGCAAGGCGCGGCGCCTGCGCAAGATGGTCGGTGGCGGCATGCGTCAGGCCGGTTTGCTGGCGGCGGCGGGACTGTATGCACTGGATCATCAGGTCCAGCGCCTGGCTGACGATCATGCTAATTCAGTGCATCTGGCGCAGGGGTTGCGTGAAGCAGGTTATCGGATCGAGCCGGTACAGACCAACATGGTCTACGCCGATCTTGGTGAGCGGGCAGATGCGCTCAAGGCGTTTGCCGCCGAGCGCGGGGTTCGGTTGAGCGCCGCGCCGCGCTTGCGGATGGTCACCCACATGGACATCGACCGGGCACAAATCGAGCAGGTGGTTGCGGTATTTGCCGAATTTAACCGTCAATCAACCTGCAGGCCGTCTAATTGACGACTTCTATCGTATAAACACACTGTACCCGAGGCAAAGGGCCGATATAATGCGGCCCTTTGCAAGTCGCCAGTCCATTTGACGTGATGCACTTGCCTTCGGCCGCAGACTCCGTGGAAGAACCTATGAAAAGCGCAGAAATCCGTGAAGCCTTCCTTCGTTTCTTCGAACAGCAAGGCCACACCCGTGTCGCCTCCAGCTCTTTGATTCCGGGCAACGACCCCACCCTGCTGTTTACTAACGCGGGAATGAACCAGTTCAAGGATTGTTTTCTGGGTCAGGAAAAGCGCGCGTACACCCGCGCTGTCAGCAGCCAGAAGTGCGTGCGTGCCGGTGGCAAGCACAATGACTTGGAAAACGTCGGTTACACCGCCCGTCACCACACCTTTTTCGAAATGCTGGGCAATTTCAGTTTCGGCGACTACTTCAAGCGTGACGCGATCACCTTCGCCTGGACCTTCCTGACCTCGGACAAATGGCTGAATCTGCCGAAGGAAAAGCTCTGGGTCACCGTCTACGCCAGCGATGACGAAGCCTACGATATCTGGACCCAGGAAGTCGGCGTGCCGGCCGAGCGGATGGTCCGCATCGGCGACAACAAAGGTGCGCCTTACGCGTCCGACAACTTCTGGACCATGGGCGATACCGGTCCGTGCGGCCCTTGCACGGAGATTTTCTACGACCACGGCGCCGACATCTGGGGCGGCCCACCCGGCTCGCCGGAAGAAGACGGTGACCGTTACATCGAGATCTGGAACAACGTCTTCATGCAGTTCAACCGCACCGCCGATGGCGTGTTGCATCCATTGCCGGCACCCTCGGTGGACACCGGCATGGGCCTGGAGCGGATCAGTGCGGTACTGCAACACGTTCACTCCAACTATGAAATCGACCTGTTCCAGAGCCTGCTGAGCGCTTCGGCCCAGGCCATCGGTTGTGCCAATGACAACCAGGCTTCGCTGAAAGTGGTTGCCGATCACATTCGCTCCTGCGGTTTCCTGATTGCCGACGGCGTGTTGCCGTCCAACGAAGGTCGCGGTTACGTGCTGCGTCGGATCATTCGTCGCGCCTGCCGTCACGGCAACAAGTTGGGAGCCAAGGGCAGCTTCTTCTACCAGATTGTTGCCGCGCTGGTGGCCGAAATGGGCGCCGCTTTCCCCGAACTGAAGTCCCAACAGGCGCATATCGAGCGTGTGCTGAAGGCTGAAGAAGAGCAATTCGCCAAGACCCTGGAGCAGGGCCTGAAGATCCTCGAGCAGGACCTGGCAGAGCTCAAGGGCAACGTGGTTCCGGGGGACGTGGTGTTCAAGCTGTACGACACCTATGGTTTCCCGATGGACCTGACCGGCGACATCGCCCGCGAACGCAACCTCATCCTCGACGAGGCCGGTTTTGAGCGCGAGATGGAAGCCCAGCGGGTGCGCGCGCGCTCCGCCAGTTCCTTCGGCATGGACTACAACAGCCTGGTCAAGGTCGATGTGGCCACCGCGTTCACCGGCTACAGCGCCACCCGTGGGGCGGCGAAAGTGATCGCGCTCTATAAAGAAGGGCAGTCGGTCGACGTCTTGAATGAAGGTGAAGAGGGCGTTGTGATCCTGAACCAGACGCCGTTCTACGCCGAGTCGGGCGGCCAGGTCGGCGATTGCGGTTATCTGCAGGCGGCTACCGGTCGCTTCGATGTCCGTGATACCACTAAGACCGGCGGGGCGTTCCTGCACCATGGTGTGCTGGCCCTGGGGAACTTGTTGGTCGGCGCCGAGGTTGACACCGAGGTCGCCGCCCAAGTGCGTCATGCCACCTCGCTGAACCACTCTGCCACTCACCTGCTGCACGCCGCCTTGCGCCAGGTATTGGGCGAGCATGTCCAGCAGAAGGGTTCGCTGGTCGACAGTCAGCGCCTGCGCTTCGATTTCAGCCACTTCGAAGCGATCAAGCCTGAGCAGATCAAGGCCCTGGAAGACATCGTCAACGCCGAAATCCGCAAGAACTCGGCGGTGGAAACCGAAGAAACCGATATCGACACGGCCAAGAAGAAGGGTGCACTGGCGCTGTTCGGCGAGAAGTACGGTGACAGTGTTCGCGTACTGAGCATGGGCGGGGATTTCTCCGTCGAGCTGTGCGGCGGTATTCACGCCAACCGTACCGGTGACATCGGCCTGCTGAAAATCGTCAGCGAAGGAGGCGTGGCATCGGGGGTACGGCGCATCGAGGCGGTTACCGGTGCCGTGGCGCTGGCCTACCTGAACGCCGCCGAAGAACAACTCAAGGAAGCGGCGAACCTGATCAAGGGCAGTCGCGACAACTTGATCGACAAGCTGTCGGCTGTGCTGGAGCGCAACCGCCTGCTGGAAAAACAGCTCGAGCAATTGCAGGCCAAGGCGGCCAGCGCAGCGGGTGACGATCTGTCGGCGCAGGCGCTGGACGTCAAGGGCGTGAAAGTCCTGGCCGCGCGTCTGGATGGCCAGGATGGTAAGGCCTTGCTGGCACTGGTCGATCAATTGAAAAACAAACTCGGCCGCGCGGTGATCCTGCTCGGCAGTGTCCATGAGGAACGGGTCGTTCTGGTCGCAGGCGTGACCAAGGACCTGACCGGCCAACTCAAAGCCGGTGATCTGATGAAACAAGCCGCTGCGGCGGTGGGCGGGAAGGGGGGAGGTCGTCCAGACATGGCGCAAGGCGGTGGTATCGACGCCGCGGCACTGGACTCGGCACTGGCCCTGACCGTGCCATTTGTCGAGCAGGGTGTTTAAGGCCTCGCCAATGCCCATCGTCTAGTGGTGGGCAACGGGGCTGTGGTTTGAATGATTAATGGGCGCCCCTTTACGGGCTGAGGCGGCTTAGAAAATGGCTTTGATCGTACAGAAGTTTGGAGGCACCTCGGTCGGCACTGTCGAGAGAATCGAGCAGGTTGCCGACAAGGTTAAGAAATTCCGCGAAGCCGGCGATGACCTGGTGGTTGTGCTGTCTGCGATGAGCGGCGAAACCAACCGCCTGATCGATCTGGCCAAACAAATCAGTGGCGAAAACCAGCCGGTTCCCCGTGAGCTGGATGTGATCGTTTCCACCGGTGAACAAGTGACCATTGCGTTGCTGACCATGGCACTGATCAAGCGTGGTGTACCGGCGGTGTCCTACACCGGTAACCAGGTGCGGATCCTGACAGACAGCGCGCACAATAAAGCACGTATTCTGCAGATCGACGATCAGAAGATTCGCGCCGACCTGAAGGAAGGTCGTGTGGTTGTTGTCGCCGGTTTCCAGGGCGTCGACGAGAACGGCAATATCACCACCCTCGGTCGTGGTGGTTCCGATACCACTGGCGTGGCACTGGCGGCGGCCCTGAAGGCCGACGAGTGTCAGATCTACACCGACGTCGATGGCGTCTACACCACTGACCCGCGCGTCGTTTCCTCGGCCCAACGCCTGGACAAGATCACCTTTGAAGAGATGCTGGAAATGGCCAGCCTCGGTTCCAAGGTGCTGCAGATCCGCGCGGTCGAGTTTGCCGGCAAGTACAACGTTCCGCTGCGCGTCCTGCACAGCTTTAAGGAGGGTCCGGGTACCCTCATTACTATTGATGAAGAGGAATCCATGGAACAGCCGATCATTTCCGGCATCGCCTTCAACCGCGATGAAGCTAAGCTGACCATCCGTGGCGTGCCTGATATTCCGGGGGTGGCCTTCAAGATTCTCGGCCCAATCAGCGCCGCTAACATCGAAGTCGACATGATTGTGCAGAACGTCGCGCACGATAACACCACCGACTTCACCTTCACCGTTCACCGCAACGATTACCAGGCGGCGCAAACCGTGTTGGAAAACACCGCGCGTGAAATCGGTGCGCGGGAAGTGATCGGCGATACCAAGATCGCCAAAGTATCGATCGTCGGTGTCGGCATGCGCTCCCATGCGGGCGTGGCCAGCCGCATGTTCGAGGCCCTAGCGAAGGAAAGCATCAATATCCAGATGATTTCGACGTCCGAAATCAAGGTTTCGGTGGTTATCGAAGAAAAATACCTGGAGTTGGCCGTGCGTGCGTTGCACACGGCATTTGAACTCGATGCCCCGGCTCGCCAAGGCGAGTGATGCGTTATCCCAAAGGGCGCGGCTGAACCGCGCCCTTTGTGTTTTTTTGCTCGACGCGATCAAACGCTGTTCTTTTGCTCGTGCTCGTCAATACTTAGGTGCGTAGGGCTATGGCTATTTAGCATGTAGGCCGAAACTTTTTTTGCAGACTGTGTTGTCCCTGAACTGAAATGCGTGAGGAGATAGGTATGCTGATTCTGACTCGTCGGTGCGCAGAAAGCCTGATCATTGGTGATGGTGAAATCACTGTGACCGTGCTCGGCGTCAAAGGAAATCAAGTGCGTATAGGCGTCAACGCTCCCAAGGAGGTGGCTGTGCACCGTGAGGAAATCTACCTGCGGATCAAGAAAGAGAAGGACGAAGAACCAAGCCATTAATTTTTATCGTTTTTTTTGTTTGCAAACGGGGGGAAAGCTGGTTAATATACGCCCCGTGTTGCGGAGAGCTGGCCGAGTGGCCGAAGGCGCTCCCCTGCTAAGGGAGTACACCTCAAAAGGGTGTCGGGGGTTCGAATCCCCCGTTCTCCGCCATTATTCGTTTAGTGCGTTGTGATCTGGCTTATTCTGTAAGTTTTTGAAATTACTAGAAAAAGTGCTTTACAAAGAGATCTGGCGACCTATAATGCGCGGCAACAAATGCACTCGTAGCTCAGCTGGATAGAGTACTCGGCTACGAACCGAGCGGTCACAGGTTCGAATCCTGTCGAGTGCACCATTTAAGCGTCGTTGGTAGCGATACAAACAACGTGGCTTCAACCAGTGGTGATCTGGTATAAAAACACACTTGCACTCGTAGCTCAGCTGGATAGAGTACTCGGCTACGAACCGAGCGGTCACAGGTTCGAATCCTGTCGAGTGCACCATACACCAAAAAGCCCGCACTGGTTGCGGGCTTTTTGCTGGCTAGCGTTTGACGCAGCCCTTCTCATCGAACAGTACCAGACTGCTGCGGCCTTTTTTCAGGTTGTAGTGATAGCGCATGACACTGTTGCTCGTACTGATCCGGTCCGGCCTGCCCAGGGCGCTTTCCACTTCCAGGCGATTCATGCCGGGGCGCACCTGTTGCTGGATAATGGCCTGACGCCTGACCTTGGCATCGAGTTGATTGCCGCATCCATTGTCGTGTTCGCCGATTACGGTAAATCCCCGAGGGGCGGTACTTGGTTCTTTTGGTGGCGACTTCGGTGTGGCGGTACGAGTTTCGCCGCCAGGTGGGGGGTTGTCGGCACGCAGGATCTGCAGGTTCTGGTTTTGTGTGCAGCCCAGCGTGGTGAAAGTGATATGGCCGCTGGCGTCTTCGCAACGCTGGACGATGGCCGCGCTTGCGCAGGAGGATAGGTGAAGCGTGAGGGGGATCAACAGATACCAGGCTCTAGTGGGCATTGGAAGTCTTCCGTGACAGTCTTCAATCGAGCCTAGCCGCTGACTTTTTCATCGAGCGTGTGTTTTCTTTTCAGGATGAGTCGTCGCAGTGGAAAGCCGCCGAAGAATGCCTGGTTTTGTCTCGCAAGCGCTTGTTCTTGCCAAGATTTTTGCCGTTAAAGCGTCTGAGGCAGTGTATGATTACGCCTGTCAGCCCCGCCGGGGCTTGTGGAATACCTCCATGGACTTACCCAGTAGTTACTCAGCATCCCGCTTTACCAATCATGAATTGACTGATTGATCCTTCCGGCGCGCCCCGCTGCTGGGAGTGGAGTTCGCCTATGACCGAAATTGAAGTAAAGAAATCACCAGACAGCTTGCAGGACCGCCTCGCTCAAGTCGTTGAGTTGCTGCATCGCCAGCGAGTGGTCGAAGATCTGACTCATCGTCAGGAAGGCCTGCATCAGGATCGGGTAGAAAACCTGGTTCATCGGCAAAACCTTGTCGAGTTGCAGCGCAAGCTTGACGATCTGCACTCCGCCGACGTCGCCTATATCCTTGAAGCCTTGCCCCTGGACGATCGCCTGACCGTCTGGCAATTGGTCAAGGCCGAGCGTGACGGCGACATCCTCCTTGAAGTTTCCGACTCTGTACGAGAAACACTGATCGCCGACATGGACGATCACGAACTCCTGGCCGCCGCCAAGGAGATGGATGCCGACGAGCTCGCCGACTTGGCCCCCGAGCTGCCGCGAGACGTCGTCCATGAGCTGATGGAAGCCCTTGACGGTCAGCAACGTGAGCGCGTTCGTTCTGCGCTGTCCTATGACGAGGAGCAGGTTGGCGCGCTGATGGACTTCGAGATGGTCACCATCCGCGAAGACGTCAGCCTGGAAGTGGTGTTGCGTTATCTTCGTCGGCTCAAGGAGCTGCCAGGTCATACCGACAAGCTTTTTGTGGTCGACTACGATGGCGCACTCAAGGGGGTGTTGCCGATCAAGCGATTGCTGGTCAATGATCCCGATAAGCAGGTGGTCGAAGTCATGGCCAACGATCCGGTGAGTTTCCATCCGGATGAAGATGCTTATGATGCGGCCCAGGCTTTCGAACGTTATGACTTGATCTCCGCGCCGGTGGTCGACAAAAACGGCAAGCTGATTGGCCGTCTGACCATTGACGAAATGGTCGACTTGATCCGTGAGGAAAGCGAAAGCGAAGTCCTCAACATGGCCGGTCTGCGTGAAGAAGAAGATATCTTTGCCTCGGTCTGGAAATCCCTGCGTAACCGCTGGGCGTGGTTGGCGATCAACTTGATCACGGCTTTTTTTGCCTCGCGGGTGATTGGTCTGTTCGAGGGCTCCATCGAGAAGCTGGTCGCCCTGGCTGCGTTGATGCCCATCGTGGCGGGTATTGGCGGCAACTCCGGCAACCAAACAATCACCATGATTGTACGGGCCATGGCGCTGGATCAGGTTAGTACCGGCAATACCTCGCGGCTGATGCGCAAGGAGTTGGCTGTTGCGCTGATCAATGGGCTCATGTGGGGGGGAGTGATTGGTATCGTGGCGTATCTGCTGTATGGCAGTTGGTCGCTGGGTGTGGTCATGACGGCCGCGATGACCTTGAACCTGCTGTTGGCGGCCTTGATGGGGGTCTTGATCCCAATGACGCTGGCGCGGCTGGGGCGTGACCCGGCGATGGGGGCGAGTGTGATGATCACCGCCATGACCGACAGCGGCGGTTTTTTTATCTTCCTCGGACTGGCGACACTGTTCCTGCTCTGAGTCCTCTGGCGCGGCCTTCTCCTGTGGGTTGGCTGCGTCACCTCTCTGTTGTGTCCGGGCTTGCTGTCCCTGCGCATCCCGCCTTAAATTTCGCGCAAAAAAAAGCCAGCGCGAGGCTGGCTCGAGCTTTCAGAGAGGAATCAGTGGGTGTCTGCGGCCATTTCGGCGTCGTGTGCAATCAGTGACACCAGGGCATTCTGCTGGCGGTGGGACAGTTGGCGAAAGCGCTGCAGCAACTCGCGTTCATGCAGGGATAGCTCAGGGCTGTCCAGGCGCATGCTCAGTTCGTCACCCAGTGCGCCTTCCTGAATAAGACTCTGCTCCAGGCGTGCAATAATTTCGGAATTCATGCTTCGGTGATGGTTACGAGACACCTCAGCGATGCGTTCACGCATTCCATCGGGCAGACGCACGACGAATTTGTCAGCGGTACGGCTGGAATAAATTGCCTGTTTCAATGGGCGCATAGTTTTAAACCGGTTAGTTCAGGGGAGCGGTTCATTGGAATTGGCCGCAGGATGTCAGTAGGACAGCATTCTGCGCCAAATGTTCAACCTGAATTGATATGAGACCCGCATCATGCCTCAAAATTGCCAGATCATTGGCGCCAATTCTGTGACAAATATTGAACTGGATAAAGGCGATATGCCAGCACCAATTGTCAAAAATGCGCACTGGTTTGAAAATTTTTACCGGTGAAGCGCTCTAATCAGCTATATCGAGGCCGTCTGGAAGTATCAAATCGTTCTGTCGCATAGGTCAGGCAGTCATCTGGCCTTTTGCCTCTATTGTTAGAGAATAGTAGCAACTGGGCGATTATCTAGTGGACGAACGGTGCAATATGGCGTTAAGGCGAGTTTTCCGACCGGCGACAGGATTGCTGGTTTTTTGCCTATTCACTCGGGGGAAATGACTTTGTTGCGGCCTACGCGCCAAAAAGCCCATGGACGACATGACAAACGGTGGCATGCCCGTTAACATGCTCGCCGTCCTTTGCGCCCACCTGTCCTGGTGGTCGCCGTTGTCTCAGTAGCTCAATTGGATAGAGCATCCCCCTCCTAAGGGGAAGGTTGGCAGTTCGAACCTGCCCTGGGACACCATATAAATAGGGCCTCTCGCGCCGATCTGCTGCCAGCTCACTTTTTCCGTGACAACAGGCCAACAAAAGCCCAGCCGGGGCTTTTTTGTTTGCGCTGTCCCGTCGTCTCGCGATTGACAAGGGTCTGCAGGGGAAGGAACTCGGCCAACGGCTGATGTCTGACTTCTTCCGACGCGTGTATATGGTTTCTAAGCAGTCGGGTATAGCTTTCGTTGTCGTCGACGCAAAAGACCAGGACGCTGCCGATTGCTACCAGGGCAGGCCGGGGTTTGTGCCGTCAACGAATAATCCGCTGCGCCTGGTACTCTCTTACTCTCCGCTGCAACCTTGATCCAGGCGTTCAAGGCCCAGGAATAACCTGCCGGCTAATCGTCCAGGTCTTGCATTTCGCCGCGAGCGCGGCTATTTCTTCGATGCTCATGGTTCCAACTCATCAAGGGTGACCCCCGCTGCGCGGGAGTTCGCGACCCTCTTCAGATCCCTTAACTGAGCACGCACATTAGCTGAGGCTCCGGCCACATTATTGAGACGCTCGCGCAATCTCCCGGAGATGGATCGCGCCGCCCAGAAAACAGCCGGTTTTCCGTCTGCATTTCCTGACGCTTACGTGTCACTCACGTCTAGGTATTGAGGTCTCCAGAAAAGCTGTATCTATGTCTGAACGGTTCAGGCCTGGACGACAGCCTATCAACGGTTTCGAGACTGGCGAAACCGGGTACAGCCGGGCCCACCTGATATGGCCGCAACTGAAGTGTTGTGTCCAAATGAATCTCGATATCGCGTTTTAGGGTGTACCATCAGACTTTGTCCATCAGATCTAGCCAGTCATGTTTACGCTAAGCGAAGAGAACCGCCAGATCGTAGCTTCTCTGGCGCACCGTGTTGGCCCCGACGTTGACATTGCAAGGGTCACCCAGGCGATCGTCTCGACCTTGCAGGATATGAACGCAGCCCTCATGCCCATCATTGGTCAGCAAGGGGTTGGCGCGCTTCACCGCCGCAGCCTCCAGCTGTGCGCTTGCGCTCATCCGCGCTTGGCCGGCACCTATGACCGCGTGCAGGCCGCGTTGGATCTGACTGCCCTCAAGTCCGTGCTCCTCGAACAAAGCGAAGCCGATGCGTTGTTTTTCGGTGAAGTGATGCTGACCACCTTCTACGAGCTGCTGACCACGCTGATTGGGCCCTCGCTCACTGCACGATTGCTTCGTGACGTGTGGGAGCCATCTTTGAGCGACACCCCTTCGCAGGAAAATTCGCCATGAGCACCAAAGTGACTATCAACCGCTTGGCCACCGGCGTGCCAGGACTGGACGAGGTGCTGGGTGGAGGTTTGCCGGAGTTTTCGTTCAACCTGATCGCTGGCCCTCCGGGTTGCGGCAAAACCACCCTAGCGCATCAGATGATGTTTGCTCTGGCGACGCCCGAACGCCCGGCGCTGTTCTTTACCGTACTGGGTGAGCCACCGCTGAAGATGCTGCGCTATCAGCAGCAATTCGATTTTTTCGACAGCGAAGCGATCAACCGGTCGATCCGCTACATCAACCTGGCCGACGACACGCTGGCCGGAGATCTGGACGAGGTGTTACGACGCATCGTCAGCGAGGTGGAGGCGCACTCTCCATCACTGGTGTTCGTTGACTCGTTCCGTTCGGTGGTGCTGGCCAGCCAGACTCAGGACAACCCCAACAACAACCTGCCGCAGTTCGTTCAGCAATTGGGCATGTTGATGACCACCTGGCAGGCGACGACTTTCCTGATTGGCGAATACTTTACCGAAACCGACACCAACCCGATTTTTACCGTGGCCGATGGTCTGATCTGGTTGCGTCAGAGCGTTCAGCGCAACTCCATGGTGCGCAAGATGGAAATCATGAAGATGCGCGGCCAGCCGACGCTGCCAGGACTGCACACTTTTCGCATCGCTACGTCGGGGATCAAGGTTTTTGCTCCGGCGGCAATCAGTCCGGCTGAGGCTCCTCTGGGGTTCCCTATCAAACGTCTGAAAATGGGCGTGCCACGGCTCGATGAGATGCTCGGTGGTGGTCTGCCACGAGGCTATTCATTGCTGGTGGCCGGCCCCTCGGGGTCGGGTAAAAGCATTCTGGCGGCGACTTTCCTCGCCGAAGGCGCACGCAATGGTGAAACCGGTGTGATTGCGGTGTTCGAACAGCGCCCCGATCACTCACAGAACGCCACTCTGGCCAGCCTGATCCAGAGTGGCCAGGTCGGCCTGGTGGACAGCCGCGCGCCGGATCTGTCCATCGACGAAATCGTTCAGTTGCTGTTAGCCGAGATCGCCCGATTGAAAGCCGCTCGCGTGGTGATCGATTCGCTGTCGGGTTTCGAACTGGCGCTGGCGCCGACCTTTCGTGAAGATTTTCGCGAGTCGCTGTCACGCATGGTCACGGCCCTAACTAGCGCCGGAGTCAGCGTACTGATGACCTCGGAGCTGGAAGACCGCTACACCGATCTGCGATTTAGCCCTTATGGCACCGCGTTTCTCACCGACGCGATCATCGTTCAGCGCTATATTGAAGTGCAGAGCCGCTTGATGCGCATCATGGCTGTGGTCAAAGTGCGGGCCAGTGCCCACTCCGATGAGTTGCGCCTGTACCACATTGACGATAACGGCCTGCAAATCGGCGAAATGTTGCCGGATCAGGAAGGTTTGCTCGGGGGGCGGCCAACCCGCCAGCGTCCCGGAGACAGCAATGCGTGAGTCAAGGTCATGAGCAACGTCGATGGCAAGAACGAAGAAGCGGTGGCCAATGCCGCTCGCGAACTGTTCCTGCTCGGCCAGAAAACCGTTAAGGCACGGGCAGTATTGGCGGCATTGCAAAAAGAGTTGAGCGACGCCAATGCCCAACTCGTCGATGGCCAGCAGGTCGAACAACTGCTCGAAGCCAATCAGCAATTGGTGCTGGCGATCCTCCTGGCGCATTCGGAGGCGGAAAAACCCCAGCGCACGCAAGAAGAACAAAGGCTGTACCTGGAGATGCGCGAAGCCAACGAACAATTGGTGATCGCCGCCCTCAGCGCGCAACATTTGCAAGCCTCGGCCGAACACTCACTGGAACAACAACGACACATTCTCGTCATGGTGGCCCATGAGCTGCGCAACCCGCTGACGCCCATCAGCATGATCGCCGGACGGCTGGCGCGTGTCTCCAGTGAAGAACTGCCGCGAATGCAGGCGTTGATCGAAGGCCAGGTGCGACACATGTCGCGGCTGGTGGACGATTTGCTCGACGTCTCTCGTGCCAGCACTGGCAAGCTGCGCCTCGATTGCCGCACGGTAGACATGATGCAGATCATCCATGAAGCCATCGCTGTATGCAGTCCAGTGATGAGTGCTCACCATCTGCACTTTACGGCACGGTTGCCCGAATGTGCGCTGGCGGTGGACGGCGATCCGGTGCGTCTCACGCAAATTCTAGGCAACCTGCTGGGCAACGCGGCCAAATACACACCAGCAGGCGGCACTGTCACGCTTTCAGTCTCGACTGAGGTCGATGTACTTGAGATGAGTATCTGTGATAACGGCATCGGCATCTCTGCCCAGGCACTGCCGTTTATCTTCGATCCGTTTGTACAGGACGTTCATGCCGTTGGCTTCAACGGTGCCGGCTTAGGCATCGGTCTGACGGTAGTGCGTGAGTTGGTCGAAGCCCACGGCGGCACCGTGACGGGTATGAGCGAGGGAGATGGTAAGGGAAGCGAGTTTGTGGTGACGTTACCATTGGTGATCCATTGAGGTTTCTTTAACGCTAGCTGGCCGAAAACCGGATTTGGCCGAATCAATTCAACGATGGACTGACGCCAATTCGGGCCGAAGAAAAACTTAACGTCCTGTCCGGAATTAGTTGGCCACTACGATTCAACCTCTCTAGAAAATGCGCATTTTTTTGAAAGCAGACTGTCAGGAGCGGTGCTAGCGTCTTCGTGCAAGTATCTAGGCTGTGCTTACAGCAGTAACCATTTTTGCAAGAGCAGCCTAATTCCCCACGAAAAAGTGTATCTAAGGGCGTTTTTATGAACGTAATACCAAAAATCACGCTATCGGCGGTGGCCATCTGTATAAGCTGCGTTGCTTTCGCCGGCAGCGAGAAAAAATTCCTCTACACATTGACGAATAACATTGCAGAAAACCAAAATGCAGTCGCTCAATATCGACGACTGAGCGATGGTTCTATTAAATTTATGAGATTTTATAAAACCAATGGCACGGGTATTAATAACAATACTCACGGAAAACTGGGTCCGCAAGATAACGATTCACAGATCATCATCACTGGTGATAAAAAACGTCTTTATGCGGTGAACACCAATAGCAATAGTATATCTGGATTCAATATAGGTAAAGAAGGGCACCTTAGTGAAATTCCGGGTTCACCCTTTTCATCCAAGGGCATCGCACCGGTCAGCATTAATATTTCAGGAAACATCTTGATTGCTGCTAATCGGAACGAAGACTACCATCAGAAAGCGAGTTTATCTGATCCTGAGGGAGCCAGTTACACTTCTTTTAAAATCCAGCATAACGGAGCCCTGGTCTATGCAGACACTTTAAAGGTGCCTGACTTCCAAAAGCCCGCGCAAATTCATGCATCCAGGACAGTGAAGAATCTATTTTTTGCCGATGAGTTTCAAGTTGACGCTGATTTTGACGGAGACGGCTCTCGGTCATTTTTAGCTGGCCCGAAGAGCAGTGTCCAAGGTCAAATAAAGACTATGAAAATCAATGACAAAGGGGAATTAACGCTTATCAACAAAACCACACTGCCTGAGACAATTGAAAATTACCTTTACATTGGTTCGCCGGGCGTACCTTCAATGCCTCTGGGTCTTTGGAGCCATCCGTCACAAAATATATTGTACGCCGGGTTCGTAACGAGAAATCAGTTGGGTGTATTCTCATACGATGACTCGGGTAGTTTGAAGTTTGTAAATGCGGTAAATAATAGTGGTCAGGATATTTGTTGGGTATTGGTCAACAAGCAAGCGACGCGGCTTTACACGGTGAACAATTTACCACGCTTGAATACTCAACAGGCATCTAGCACAATATCCGTTTATGATATTTCTGGCGACAACGCTTTGTCACCCATGGAAATACAAGTCGTTAATGTTCCAATGCCTGGCGAGTCGTTTATCAACAATCGAAACCTGATGCAGCCTGGAAGCACTTCATTCGAGATGGCGCTTTCACCAGATGAAGATTTTCTCTACATTATCAATCAAAGAATCAATCAGACTGCGGAAAATACATTGGGAGCTGGCAACGCCATACACAGTTTTTCCGTGCAAAAGGATGGGTTGCTCAAGGCCGCATCGTCAGTCGACCTTTTAAAAGACGGATTTCCGGCGAACTCGAGGGCTCAAGGGGTCGTTGCTGTTGATTTCTGAAATCCCAAGAGCCATTAATAAGCGCCGAAGTTTAAGCTGTCTATAAACTTCGGCGCAGCTTTGTCGGTATGCTCGGCATCGGCGAAAGACACCTGTTTCATAGGACTCAATCGTTCAGTTTGCGCGAGGTAGGTATTTCATCAAATCTGCAGGTTTTTTTCAGGGTCTCCCTAAGTAACCCGTGTGGTGAGTTCTATGAGTCAATTTCGGCGCCACCTGCCCTTGACCGGCGTTGCTGTTGCCCGCCATAGCCAGGCTAGACGGGTCACAGCGCTTAGGTCATGGGCGGCAGGCCTGCGAACTTGAACTAACGAACTCACCGTACAGGTCACTAGGTGATTGACATCGGATTTAGAGCTTTATGGCTGAGAAGGCCTCACTTTATCCCCCTAACTCTGGGGGTGTCATCTGCTAGAAATAATCGTTTATTTTGTATTTTATAAACGTGCTTTTTGGTGATGGTTTTTATTTGATGTTTACCACTTGCTTTAATGTCTTGTTGCGCTATAAGTAATAGGGGTAAAATGGACAGCGCTGATTTTTGCTAGGACGATAAAAACTCTTTTCTGCAACCCACAGCCATTGCTGGAGTAAATTATGAGATATAAATTTGCGTTGCTTGCATCGATTGCCATTTCCGTATTTTCAATCCAGTCCCATGCTGCTGATAATTTGTGTGACCTCAATCTAGAAAAAATTGATGAGGTGCTCGTTACGGCCAGCCAAAATTTAGAAGGGGGGGCGACGGATAACCTTAAGCAAGCGAAGAAAGAGGCGCTGGCGGCAAAAAAAGCTGGTGACATTGATAAGTGCATAAATTTGACTCAACGCGTATTAAGTAACGCCGAAAACAGCACCATGGGTGGCGGCGGTAGCAGATAACGCTTTTAGAGCTGGCGTAGGGGCGAAGACAGGCCAATATTCGGAGCCTCGATGTTTTGAAAAGTACCGAATGAGGTTCTACGCTCCTACGCCGGACACAAAAAATCAACCAATGTCGTTGTCGGGTAGATAAGGCCCTTAAGCCGAATGATGATTGCGGGTGTGAAAGCCTACTTCGCTCTGTTACTGGCTCCTCAAATCTGGCGCAGGTTGGGTGAGTGGATACAGCACCGTTGCAGGCCATCCAGTTCAAGCGATGGCGGCACGTCTTTTCTAACCTCAACCTCTCGAACCGCCCGCTGCGGGTCGCGGCCTGTGAAGGTCCAACCCCTTGCTGTCACGGTGGGCTTAGAATTTATAGCCCAGACCAACCATATATACCCACGGGTCGATATCCACATTGAGCTTCAGGTCGCCAGCACCGGCTAGGTCAACGTGGGCATTGGTGTCGATATCGATATAACGTAGTTGGCCGTTGATCATCCAATGGTCGCCGATCATATAGTCGGCGCCGATTTGCGCAGCCATGCCCCATGAATTATCCAGATCAAGGTGGCTGTAGCCTTTGGCTTCGGCGCTGTTTGAAGTGTCGGTGTCATAGAAGGCCGTGTAGTTGACGCCAATGCCTGCGTATGGTTGGAACGCGTAGTTCTTGTCCAACGGGTAGTAGATCAAGCTCAGAGTTGGTGGCGCATGTTTGACTTCGCCGAGGTTGCCATTGAGTCCAGCTAATCCGCCTTGCAGGCCATGTACACCCACATCGTGGTTGAATGTGGCGGCCAGCAACTCGATACCCAAATGGTCAGTAAACATGTAAGCGAAGTTGAGGCCCAGTTGAGTGTCGCTTTCAACTGTCGCGCTGCCGCCCAGGTTACCCAGTGGGCTCTTCACGCCAGAGCTGTCTTCGTTCGGATCAACGGTGATCGCACCAGCGCGAACAATGATATCGCCCGCTTCATATGCGTGAGCAAAACCAGGGGCGATGGCAAGAGCAAGCAGTTGAGCTATGAGCGTGTATTTATTCATGGATAACTCCTTTTAAATTATTGGGTTTTTCGGTGTTGGTTAAATCATATGTTGCTAACAAAAACTGATATTGGCTCAGCTAAAGAAGCCGATGGGATGCTTTTACACCTAAATTGACAAACAGCCCGGATCATCACATAAACACGCACTTGGTTGATTTTTTGTCACGAGCCCGGAGTATATTAAACCCTCAATATTTGCGCGGTCGTATTTTCTTCTTTTACGATGTTATTCGTTAATGTGCAAAGGCTTTTTTTCATCACCCGCGAAAGCAGCTCAACTGGAATAGGTCCCCGAAGCACATAGCACGACTTTAGGTGTTACGCTCATGGAAACGTCCTCAGATCCAAATTTTATTGATGGAAGTAGGCTGTCCTTGTAAATAATAGAAGACATTAGTAGTGATTCCAGTACAAAATGCTTGTACGCATACGCTAGCACCAACCCCGCTGGTTTGCTTTCAAAAAGATGCGGATTTTATAAGGTAGACGGGTGAAGAAACTGCGCCGATGAAGACCGTAAACGGCTTAAATAAAATGGCCGCTGAATGACAATTTATGAAATTCTCTTTGCGTGCCCACGAAGAAATTCTAATTCTAGCCTCGAGCGATTGTATCTTTCGTTATCGTTGAGTATTTGTGAAGTGCTCGATGCTTGAAATAATCCACATCGAGTGGATTAGGAGTTCGGCAGCTTCTTCTATAGGGATATTCGCAAGTCCGGTATCGCCTTCGTCCAGGACTAAGGCAGCACTGGTTTACTCTCGTTCTTTACTCGAACAATTTCGCCACCATGCTTGACCTGGGATAATCAACCGCCCTGGACAGCAGCGAGCCAGCCTGTCATGCAATCGAGCTTTTCGACCTTGAGCGCACTATCAAGAAAAGCTGATAAGCCGCAGCCGTTTTCTGGTCGAAATCGACGCCGTCATCCCGTGACAGATATTGATCGCAAGGCCGAAACCCTTCTATCCCAAGGGCAAGCAGCCGGGATGCCCGCATCTTGTACCTTATCCGAGGATGTCGCCTAATGGGCTGCCCGGCAACCTATCGCAGACCAAGGCCACCACAACGCTTAGACTTCTCAATCCTCCCAGTCACCCGCGGAGCCCCTCGGTGAACGTCAACGACACCGGTTTCGAAGAATTGCTTAACGCTTTGCATGACGGCGTCTATATCACCGATGGCGACGGCAAGACGCTGAAGGTCAACCATGCCTATGAGCGTCTGTCCGGACTCAATGGTGCGGATCTTATCGGCCGACCCATGCGGGAGTTGGTCAAGGAGGGTGTCATCTCGCAATCGGCGTCACTGCGTGTATTGCAGGAAGGTCGACCGGTGTCGGTGATGCAGAGCCTGAGTCAGGGCAAGAAGCTGCTGGTCAGCGCTACGCCGATTCTCGACGCTGAACACCGTATTTCCTACGTCGTCAGCACCGTGCGCGACATGACTGAACTGCTACGCATGAAACACGAGCGCGATGAGCTGCAGCAGTTCAAGCAACTGCGCAACAGCACCGCCAAACTTCATGCGGGCCAGCGAGACAATCTCCTGCATTCGCCGCTGGTGGCCGATCAGGAGGTTTCCGGCCGTGTCTTCTCTCTGGCTCGACAGGTTGCCGGTAGCTCGGTGAAAGTCTTGCTTCAGGGTGAAACCGGCGTCGGTAAGACCCTCGTTGCACAATTCATTCACAACGCCAGTCCGCGTGCCAGCGAGCCGTTTCTCGCGCTCAACTGCGGCGCGCTGCCCGAGAACCTTATTGAGGCCGAGCTGTTTGGCTATGCGCCCGGCGCGTTCACCGGTGCAGGCCCCAAGGGTAAGCGCGGCCTGCTGGAGCTGGCACATCACGGCACGTTGTTTCTCGACGAAATCGGTGATTTGCCACTGCCGGTGCAAGTCAAGTTGCTTAAGGTCATCGAAGAAAATCGCTTCATTCCGGTCGGTGGACTGGAACTGAAAGAGGTCGATGTGCGCATCATCAGCGCTACCCACCATGACCTCAAACAGATGGTGGCGCAAAAGCGCTTTCGCGCCGACCTGTATTACCGGCTCAATGTGGTGCCGATCAACATTCCGGCGCTGCGCGAGCGCAGTGAGGAAATCCCGCCGCTGTTACATTATTACCTTGATAAGTTTAACGTCCGTTATGCACGCCAGGTGCAATGGAGCCTGGAGGCTCTCGATCTGCTGTACGAGTATGCCTGGCCGGGAAATATCCGCGAGTTGATCAACCTGGTCGAGCGGATGGTGGTGACCAATCAGGCCGGGACCATCGAGGCATTGGATCTACCCGAAGAGATTCTCAACCTCAATCCGCAGAACGCCAACGACAGCCGCCTGCCGCTGCGCAAGGTACTGGAGAGCGCCGAGCGCAAGGCGATTCGTGCCGCGTTGCAGGTACACAAGACCACTCGCCTGGCGGCCAAAGCATTGGGCGTGAGTCAGGCAACCGTGGTGCAGAAGATGAAACGCTGGGAACGTTCTGATTAGTATTTCAATCGCTACCGCTGAAATCGATCAAAAATCTAATCGACACTGATCGGTTAAAACCCTTTCAAATTTCCTGTGAATCGCGAAAGCGCCTCTGCCACAAGGCTTTTCGCGTATTGGCACAGCTTTCGCTATCTCTTCTGGCACGTCTTCCAAAAACAACGCACACAGGACGAGTCCGATGAGCAGCATCTCTGCCTTTAAAATCGCCAACAAATTGATAACCGGCCAAGCCGCTATCGAGCAGCTTGCGGCGGAACTGACTCGCCTCAACGTCAACAACCCGCTGATCGTCACCGACGCCATTCTGGTCAAATCCGGCACCGTCGATCTGGCGTTGGCGCAACTGGGTGAACGCCGTTACGGCATCTTCGACCAGGTCAAGCCTGAGCCTGAAATTGCCATCGTGGAGGACTGCACCCGTGTCTATCGCGAGGGCAACCACGATGGGTTGATCGCTCTGGGTGGCGGTAGCGCTATCGACATTGCCAAAGGCGTCGCGGCGTTTGCCCATCATGAAGGTCCGCTGGCCGAACTGTTCGGTGTCGATCTGGTGAAACGCAAAGGCCCCGTGCTGATCGCCATTCCGACCACCGCTGGCACCGGTTCGGAAGTGACCAACGTGGCGATCTTTTCTGACAAGCAGGCGCAATTGAAGAGAGGTATTGTCAGCGATTACCTGCTGCCCGACGTGGCGCTGGTCAGCCCGATTATGACTTTGACCTGCCCACGCAGTGTGACGGCGGCCAGTGGTGTCGACGCGCTAGTGCATGCGGTCGAATCCTATATTTCGCTCAACGCTTCGCCGATCACTGATGCCATCGCGCTTGGTGCGATCAAGCTGATCGCCAAGGCGCTGCCCAAGGCCTATGCCAATCCGTCCAACCTGCAAGCTCGGGAAGATATGGCCACTGCCAGCCTGATGGCCGGCATGGCATTTGGCAACGCGGGGGTAGGTGCGGTGCATGCGCTGGCGTATCCATTGGGCGGACGCTTCAACATTGCCCACGGCGTCAGCAATGCCCTGCTGCTGCCGTATGTGATGGAATGGAACAAGATGGCCTGCGTCGAGCGCTTCCGTGACATTGCGCAAGCCATGGGCGTGCGTGTCATCGACCTGAGCGCTAAGGATGCGGCGGATCAGGCAGTCAAAGCCATGGTGGATCTGTGCGCTGCCGTGGAAATCCCATCCGGGATGCGCAGCTTCAATGTGCCTGAGGATGCCATCCCGGCTATGGCCGAAGAGGCCAGCAAGATCGACCGCTTGATGCGCAACAACCCGCGCACGTTGAACGCCAGCGATATCGAGAAAATCTATCGCGCGGCCTACTGATCCCGAAAACCACGACGTCCGGCCCACCGGTTCGGTCGTCTGCCATTACAAAACCAATAATACAGGTAGACTCATGTCCAATACCCCTGCGCAGCGCAGCGAAAGTCCGTACATCCCGCTAGGCCCTTTCAAGGTCCGGTTGCCGTTCATGCACTACAAATTCGAGCTGCCGGACTATCTGCAAGGCTTGCTAATGTGTGCCGTGGACTTAGCCGCCATCCCATTGATGACCGAACTGCTGGGCATGTCTTTTGAGATCGCGCTGGCCGTTGTAATGCTCAATGGCTTGCTTTATCTCACGCATCATTTACTTGGCGATCCGACCGTACCCGGCTGGATCACCCCGGCGGTGCCGTTGTTGATGGCTTATTGCGCGCAATTTCCGGTGGGCCCGGAGCGTGTCCATGCCTTGATTGCCTTCCAGTTGATGCTGGGGGTTTTCTCGATTGCGCTGGGAGCGACCGGGATGGCGAAGAAAGTCGTGGAGTATGTGCCCTCGGCGATCAAGTCTGGGATTATCGTCGGCGCGGGCTTGAGTGCGGTGATCGCGGTGTTCAAGGTCGGCGGCAAATTCGATGTACTGCCATGGACTATCGCCATTGCGGTCGGCATCGCCTTCTACCTGATTTTCTCCCAGCACTTTAACCAACTGAAGCAGCGCAACCGTTTCTGGTGGAATTTTGCCAAACTGGGCATCTTGCCGATCATTTTGTTGGCGGTGGTGATTGCGCCGTTGTTCGGTGAAGCGCCATGGCCAATCATTCGGTGGGGCATCAGCAAACCGGATTTCGCCGGGCTGTGGAGCAACTACATAGTGTTTGGCCTGGGTATGCCGCCGTTGTCGATGTTCCTCTCCGCGCTGCCGACGATGCTGGCGGCGTACATTATTGTCTTTGGCGACGTGCTCAGTGCGAAATCGCTGCTCGATGAGGCAGAGACGGTCCGTACCGATGATGTGGTCGACTATAACGCCGATCGTGCGCACCTGATTTTTGGTGCGCGTAATGCATTTATGAGCATCTTCGGCCCGGACGTCGCCATGTGTGGCCCGAAATGGGCAGCGATGTTGGTTGTGGTGATTGAGCGTTTCAAGGGCGGTCCGAAGGCGATGACGTCGATCATCGGTGGCGTCGGCTCGTTCCGTTGGGGGACCAACACCGGCCTCCTGCTGTTGCCGGTGGTGACTCTGGTACAGCCGATTCTTGGCGTCGCGCTGTCGCTGACATTGCTGATCCAGGGTTATGTGAGTGTCCGTCTGGGCATCCTCGAAGCCCGCAGCCAGCGCGACTTGGGCATCGCGGGGGTGATCGGCGCGGTGCTGGCGATCAAGGGAGCGAGCTGGGCATTTGGAGTTGGCGTGGTCTTGTGTTTGTTGATCTACGGCAAGAACTTCTTCAAGGGCGAGAAGGATGGGACATTTGCCAAAGACTTGAAGACCGTGGATGCCCGTCCTGTCGTAGGTGCCCTGTCGGCAACGGTTGTTGAGCAGGGGACAGAGGAGGTCTTGGTCGACTGAATAGTCACCGTTGCAGCGCCTTAGATCTGCGTCTGTTCAAGGCTTGATCTAGATGCTGGTCAATGCGGTGACTGATGGTGGGGTGATGGCCAGGCGCTTCTGGCAGTTGTTCATGGTGTCGATCAAGCAAGGCAAAAATAGCCTGCGACAGAAAGATGAAAATAAGGGTTGACGGTAGCTTCCATGGGCCTATAATTCGCCCCACTTCCGACGCGGTCGAAACGAAAAACTCCTTTTCATTCAGTGGGTTAAGTAGATTTAGATCGGTGCGGTCTTCAGTTCATCGAAGCCCGGAAGCGCTGTAAAAGAGGTGTTGACAGCAGCGTGTAACGCTGTAGAATTCGCCTCCCGCTGATGAGAGATCGACAGCGCAAGTGGTTGAAGTTGAAGCGTTTTTTGAAAAGAAACAGCCGAAAATTTCCAAATAATCACTTGACAGCAACTGGCGCTGCTGTAGAATGCGCGCCTCGGTTCAGCGAACAGCTCAACCCACCGCTCTTTAACAACTGAATCAAGCAATTCGTGTGGGTGCTTGTGGAGTCAGGCTGAATAGTCACTAGATTATCA
>NZ_CP014135.1:2114356-2221922 GCF_001543125.1 Pseudomonas agarici
GCCATCGGCGCGGTGTGCAGCAGGGCATCGCCTTCGCGGGCGGCCCAGTAGGTGTCGGTCATGCCGGTGCGTTCCGTGCGAACAGGGACGCCCATCGGAACATGAACGAAGACCGGGAATTAAGAGGACGGCCTGACTACACGGCGTAGGAATGGTCTCTATAAGAGATTGAAATGGCTGACTGATGCACCGATCAAGGCTTGGCCGACAGGGAGGACTATTACCTCGGCGCCGAAGTCCTTGAACGCGCTCACAAGGGGCAGGAAGCCGTGCATTCGGCGGCGCACATGAGGAACAACCTTATCTTGGACGATTGAGTACACCGATATCGCAACGAATCCGTTGTGCAAAGTCGACAAGCAGCCCGCAACCGAAAAGAAGTTTATCGCTGATCTGACACCCTCCAAGTCCGGCGATTTTCGGCCAGGGTTCGAGCAATGGTCTATCGTGAGTATTCACTGAACTGTCATCTCCCTGTCAGATTTTTTACAAGGAAGTCAGTATGAATCCGCTCAGAGTCCTGCTTACAGGCGCCTGTGGCCGCATTGGCAAGACCTTCTTCCTAGCGGCGCAGCATCGTTATGACTTTGTCCTCGCCGACCGCCACCAACCGGACTTTGCCATCGGCGCGCATCGTTTTGTCCGGCTGGACCTGGACCACAAGGATGAGGTGAATGCACTCGTCGACGGCATCGATGTGGTGGTACACCTGGCGGGAATTCCCTATCCGGACTCGTCCTTCGAAGAACTGCTGCCGAACAATATCACGGCTACCACCTACCTTCTGGAAGCCGCCGCCAGGGCCAAGTGCAGGCGCGTGGTGTTCGCCAGCAGCGCGCAGACCATCGAAGGGTATGCGCAGGATCGCCAGGTGACCTCGGGTATGCCAGTGATGCCCGCCAACCTGTATGGCGTGAGCAAATGTTATGGCGAGGCCTTGTGCGCGTTCTATGCCGCACGCCGTGGTCTGTCGACTATTGCCCTGCGCATCGGTGCCTTCGAGTTTCCCGACAGCCAGGACCTGCACCACGTCGATCTGAACACCTGGCTCAGTCCGCGCGATGCCGTGCAGTTACTGCAACGGGCCATTGAAGTAGAGGACGTCCAGCACCTGGTGGCCCATGGGATTTCCAACAATCGCTTTAAACGCCTGGACTTGAGCGAGACCATCCGGGTGCTGGGATATCAACCGCTGGACGACAGCTTCCAGACCTTCAATATCCCCGTACCCGTGCAGGCACTCCATAGCTAAGGACAAGGTCAGCCATCAGGGAAGCTGCTTTTCGTGCATGGTTCAGTCGGCCTTGAAGACAATCTGCTGCACGTTGATGGCCTTGGGGATCAGGCCATTGGCAAAGAACAGATCGGCGGTGCGTTGTTGCGTATCGAGGGTGTCCGGGTCGATGGCCCGCAGCGGCGCCCGCGAGCGATGCTCGAAATAGCGCTCGATCACCGCCCGTTGCAGGCCAAGGGCCTGGGTCATCAGGTCGATGCTCGCCGGCGCCTGGTCGAAGGACTGTTGCTGGGCCTGGCCGAACGCCTTGAGCAGCGGGGCGATACTCTGCGGATGCTGGCGGGCAAAGGCACCCGCGGCAACATACAGCGAGCCGCCGAAGCTGAGCCCCTGGCCATCACTGAGCAGGCGGGCGCTACCGTCCAGCAAGGCCGCCGAATAGTACGGGTCCCAGATCACCCAGGCATCCAGCTTGCCCTGTTCAAAAGCAGCTCGGGCATCGGCCGGTGATAGATAGGCCAGGTTTACATCGCTAAGCTGCAGACCAGCCTTGATCAGGCTCTTGAGGAACAGGTTGTGGGCGCTGGAGCCCTTGACCAGGGCCACGCGCTTGCCTTTGAGGTCCGCCACGCGCCGAACGTCGCTGGCCTTGGGCACGACAATGGCCTCGGCTCTGCCGTCGGCGGGCTCGACGCCGATATACACCAGATCGATACCGGCGGCTTGGGCAAAGATCGGCGGGATATCGCCGATATTGCCGATATCCAGGCTCCCGCCGTTCAGGGCTTCGATCAGTTGTGGACCACTGGGAAACTCGACCCACTGCACCTGGGTCCCGGGTAGGGCCTGATCGAGCAGTTTGTGCTCGCGGGCCAGCACCATGCTCACCGAGCTTTTCTGGTAGCCGATACGCAAGGTCGCGGGTTCGGCGGCCAGAGCCGTGCCCGCCACCAGTCCGATCCCTAACCCCAGGGCCAATAGAACACTGCCAAGCAGGGTCTTGATGGATGTCATAGTTACCTCATGATGGTTTGGCGTTATGTTGAATGAAGCAAAAAACCGTCTTGATTGATCGATCCCAGGTAGCGCCCAGGTTCAGAAGTCGTAACTCAACCGGGTGTAATAGAAGGCCCCCTCCGGTGCCGTGGGCGACAGGAAGCTGTATCGCTGGCCCGGCGTCTGACGCAGTTGCTTGTTGAAGTCGTCCGGGGTGCTGCTGAACAGGTTGTTGGCCCCGACCGACAGGCGCAGTTGCTTGTTGAACGCGTAATTCACATCCAGATCGGTGGTCCACTGGGCGGAAAAGGTCTGATCGTATTGGGCATTGGTTTCGGCGGCCGCGTATTTGCGATACTGGCCATACCGGGTCTCGTTCAGGGCCACGGTCCATGGGCCGTAACGGTGAATCGCACCGAACACCAGCTTGTCTTCCGGGTAGCCGTGTTCGAGGAAGCCGCGTGCCTCGCGGGTCAGCACGTCGAAGCCGTAAGGGTTGGCGTTGATACGCTCGATGATAGTCTTGGCCTTGGTGTAGCCCGCGCTCAGGGTCACGCCGCCGTACTGTTGCAGATCGAGGTTGTATTTGCCGACGATGTCCACGCCACGGGTGCGGGTGTCGGCGGCGTTGGTCATGAACTGCGCCCAGGTGTACTGGCCATAGCCGGCAGCCTGGAGAATCTGCTCGGCCCGTGGACCGGAAATGCCACCGCTGTAGAGCAGGCGATCGCGAATGCTGATCTGGTAAGCATCGACGGTCAGCGAGGCCTGGTCGCTCGGACGTAGCACCAGGCCAAGGGAGAAGTTAGTGGATTTTTCCGGTTTCAATGACTGCGCGCCCAAGGCTCGGGCAGCCGGGTTGTCGGCCGGTAGCATACGGGTCAGCACTGGGCTGCCATTGATATCGACGTTGGTCGTGGTGGTCCAGGAGGTGCCGATCTGCCCCAAGGTCGGAGCACGGTAGGCGTTGTTGACGGTGGCGCGCAGGCCTACCTGCGGCGTGAAGTCATACCGTGCCGAGACCTTGCCGGTGGTCGCGGAACCGAAGTCCGAGTAATGCTCGGTACGCCCGGCCAGACCGAACTGGAACTTGTCGGTCAACTGGTTTTCCAGGCCGAAATACACCCCGCCGACATTCCGTGTATAGGTCCCGGCATCGTCCGGGGTCAACCCCGAAGCCTGTACCGCGCCCACCTGGACCCCGTTGATCCCGCCGAACGAATAGGATTGGGTATCCCCTGCTTCGAGCCGGTAACGTTCATTGCGGTAGGCGACGCCAGCAGAGACCGTCAGCGGATGCTTCGACCAGTCGACATCCAGGTCCTTGGCGTAATCCAGGCTGAGGTTGGTCTGTTCGTTGACCAGCGTCGCCACGTCGAACTTGGTGGGACTGTTCGCACCGAAGCTCGGGTTGAGCGTGTTGAAGGCCAGTTCGTCGTGGGTATCGCGACCGTAGGTGGCGCTCAGATCGAAGCGTCCCAGACTCGCATCCTCGTAACGACTGCCGACAGTCAGCGCGCCGTCTTCATAGCGGTAGCGGTATTTGGGAATCGTCCCGTTGGGGTAGATGGCCGCCACATTGTCCGAGCTACCCGCCAGCAGCGGTGGCGTGTTGTTGACCGAGGTGTCCTGACCAAAGGTGGCGAAGCTGTAGAGGCGCCACTGATCGCTCAAGCCCACCTCGGCATTCGCCACCAAGTTGTATTTGTTGCGCCCGGCGGCGCCCCAACGCGGGTCCTGCTCGCGGCCATCGGCAAGGTACTTGTCGCCGATATCATCGGGACGGTTGTTCAGGCTGTTGAAGCTCAAGGTCAAGAAGCCGTCCCCTGGCAAGCCGATGCCGTACCAGCCATCGGCGGTCTTGCTGAAACCATCGCCCTGGGCGTACTTGCCCAACTGGCTGTTGAGCTGGCCGCCACTGTCGCGCTCCTTGAGCACGATATTCACCACGCCCGCTACCGCGTCGGAACCGTACTGCGCCGAAGCACCGTCGCGCAGCACCTCGACATGGTCGATGGCGCTCAGGGGAATCATGTCCAGGTCCACCGGCTGGGCGCCAACGAACGGCACGCCGCCGGAGATGTTCACCACCGCCGAGGCATGCCGACGCTTGCCGTTGATCAGCACCAGCGTCTGGTCCGGAGCCAGGCCGCGCAGTGAGGCACCCTTGGGGTTTTGCCCACGGGTCGCGCTCTGGTTCTGCGGATAGTTGAACGACGGCAGCAACTGGAACAGCGCTTGGTTGAGGCTGGTGGCGCCGGTCTGTTTCAGCTCTTCGCTGGTGAGTACATCCACCGGCGCGGCGCTGGTCAGTGCCGTGGCATCGTTACGGCGGGTGCCGAGGGCGACGATCCGGTCGAGGGTCGGCGCCGCCGCCTCGCTGGCAGGTACCGTGGCATCGGCTTGGGCGTTCTGCACGGTATCTTCCACCGCGTAGGCGCCGGTGGCGCACAGCAGACTGGCCAGTGGAGCGATGACCAGCGCTTGAAGTGAGTGACGCAGGCATGTCGTGATGTTGAACGAAAGCAAAATGACTCCTCCATGGAATCGAACAACGCTGCTCTCTCGGCAGCGCCTACAAGAGTGATGTGCCGTAACCGGCGAAAAACTTGCAGACCCTTTGGTTAGGGTCTTAGAACCAAGCCGCTATGCCGGACTCAAGGTCCGCCCCACGTCTGAGTGCGCCCGTCGGCGTCGAGGGCCTGGCCGGAACGTAACTCGACGATCCAGCACGCAGCCTCTTCGATCAGCGGCTCCCGGTCCTGGTCGCGACTCATCCGAGTTGAGCGGCGCACGCAGGCAACGGTTGGTTGCCCGAGTCATATAGTCGCTGACCGAGCGCTGAGATATGCCCAGCTCGAGCGCGATTTCGGGATAGGTCAGGCCATTGGCCTGGGACAACAGGAAGGTGGCCTTGACCTTGTCCGGCAGACCGTTGAGCAGGCGGTCGACGGTCTCCAGTGCTTCGAGCAACTGAGCCAAGTCTTCCGGCGAGGGCACCTGCGCGTCGTCCTCCTGTTGCCGGGCGTCGAGGTAGGCGCGCTCCCGGTCACGGCGGCGCCAGAGCTGATACATCAGTCGTTGCGCGATGGTGGTCAGCAACGCTCGGGGTTGGCGAATCGGCAAGCTATCCGCAGCCATCAGCAGTTGCGCGAAGGTATCGGCAGCGATGTCTTCGGCGCTGGCGCTGGAATCGAGATGGCGGCGCAAACGGGCGCAAAGCCAATCGTAATGAGCGTGGAATAAACCGCCCACGTAATCGCGGTGAGGTGTGTCGGCGCCGGACATAATGGCTCCAGGTCAAGAGAGTTGCTCTGCATGTCCGGTGTTCCGGTGGCAGGATGCTACCAACACGGCTTATTCTTTAATAATATTTAAAATGCATTTTTATATTCCATTTTTGAATTTTTAGTGACCTGCTCCCTCGGTGGAAATCGATAAGCAATACGGCTGTCCTGGGCTGCAGCCCGGGAGGTCTTAACGCAGTTGCGCAAACCCAAGCGCAGCCGCTTCATCCCGGTAATCGAGGAGTAGCTGGTAATCCGCTTCGCTAGCGGCCAGCACTTCCTCCAAGCCCAGCACGTCGGCCACGTGGGCCAATTCGCACAAGGCCTGGTTCATCACCTCACGCAACCGCTCGAGCTGTTCTTCGTCCAGGCCAGCCGGCCCGATATAAGGCAGACAGGGGCTCGGCGCACTGCGTGCCACCACTCGCAGCCCCGCCACCTCCTGCGGGGCGAACCGCGCCAGGTAGGCGAATGTCACGCTGTCTACCGCCGCCAGGTCGGCCAGATTCTCGCGCAGCCAGCGCAAGCTTTCGCGGTGACTGCCACTGCTATCGACACTGGCGAAGAACCGACCGTCGCGCTGCAACGGTGCCAGGCGCTGACGCAACAGATTCATGCCGCTGTTGGAGCCTTCGTCGTTGAGCACTGCGCGACTGCCGCGAAAGTCCTCCAGGGTCGTGCGCGAGTTACCCTGCGAGGTCAGCAGCAGGCTGCAATGATTGCCACCGCTGGCGTCGGGTAGTTCGTAGCGCGGCCGTCCGATAATCGTCACCCGACCACGCAGTAACGTCATTAACGGATAGCCACAGGTCTGAGTCAGTAACAGCTGCGGGGACAGCCAGAGCTGCATCAGGTCCAGGTCTTGGGCCGAGCGGCGGTGGACGGCAAGCGTGTCGAGAATCCGCCCAAGCCATTGTTCGTTAGCCCGCTGCACAGGTGGCGGGGCTACGTACATGGGCAATTCGGCGTAGCACGCGGTCATCGCGGCTCCTCAAGAAAATGGGTGTTGGGGACTGTCGATGGCGCTCACGGCATGGCGGCGCCACAGTTCGCCATAGCCTTTTACGAGAAAGCCGCCGCTGCGCGCCAGCCACTGTTCACGACGTGCGCGGTAGACCCTGGGCAGGAAGTACCAGGGCAATTTCGGCAGGTCGTGGTGGGTCAGGTGCAGGTTATTGTTGAGAAACAGCCAGCTCAAGGGCCAGCCGGCCTCGTTAATCACCGTGCGCTGCTCGGGTTCGGCGTGGGGGCGATGCTCGTAGTAGGAACGCAACATCGCCACCGACAGCGCGGGAATGCTAACCAGCAGCAGGTAGTGCCAGACCGGGACAATGCTGTGGCGGGCAACAAACACCAGCATCAGCACAGTCAACGCGCCATGGCTCAGCCACATCAGCCAGACCCTGCGCTCGCCGCGCCGCAAGCGCTGGCCTTGCTCTTGCACCAAGCTGAGCAAGGCCAACGGCGCGCCCACCAACAAACGGCCGAAGACCGTCTTGTTCAATCGGTACAGGCCCTTTTTGAACAGCGAACAGCGCTGCCAGTCCTGCTGTCGCAGATAACGGCTCTCCGGATCGATGCCAGGCAAGGTCAAGTCTTCGTCGTGGTGATGGAGCAGGTGGCTGTCACGATAAAGGGTGTAGGGATACCAGACGGCAAACGGCGCGTAGCCCAACAGCTTGTTCAACCCAACAAATCGCGTCGGGTGACCGTGAAGCAGTTCGTGCTGCACCGACAGCCACCAGGCGACCAGCACAATCAGTAACATCGTGCTCGGCCACAGCCCCAAGTGGTGACTGCCGAGCAAAGTGGCGAACCAACCGCCATAGACAGCGACCAGCAACAACCAGGTCGGCCACTCGGTACGACCGGTAAAGGTGCGGGACAGAGAAAGGATTTCTTCACGGTGAACAGGGTCGAAGTAATGGGGCATCGATCGGCTTCGCACAGGACGGGCCGAGGGACAAACCTCGGCTTTATCCTCTGGTGTGCATTACCGAGGCAAAATCTTGCAGATCGATGGGTTATCAGCTTAGAACGAGGCGCTCAATGGCCGAACACGTTGGCCTTCTTGACCTTCTTTTGCGCCCGTTTCTCGTCGGCGGTCTTGGCCGGTTTCTTCTTCGCGGCTTTCTTTGAATCCATACCTTTGCTCATGATGCGCACTCCGTCGGGATTTAGATTCAGGTATACACCTATCCGCAGGCGTCGGTTCTTTTATAATCGACCTCCATCTCGCCGTTGCCCGAGCCCCATGCCAAACACTGACTACGCCCTGCTCCCGGAGCCGCTGCGACCGCTGCTGAACAAGTTCTATCGCGCCCACAATTCGTCGATGCGTTCAGCCGGCAACGGGCAACTGTGGGTCGCGCGGCACCAGGAGATCATCGCCGGGCTGTGCCTCACGCCAGTCGCTGAAGGTTGCTGGCTGACCGGCCTGTTGGTCGATCCGCGCTGGAGAGGTCAAGGCATCGCCAGCGCGTTGATCGCCCGGGCGCGACGCGAGGCTAAAGGTCCGGTCTGGTTGCTCTGTCATCCGCACTTGCAAGGCTTCTATGCACGCCTGGGCTTCAGCCCCGCGCAGGCACTCCCGCAAGCCCTGGAGGACCGTCTGGCCCGCTACTCGCGCAGCAAGCCGTTGGTTGCCCTGGGCGTAGAACCGTCGATTGGACCGACCGAGAAATAATCTGATCGGCCGCTTGGCGTCGCGTGATAGCCTCTTCGGCGTCTTTCTCAGTCGGCGGCAGGATCGAGGTCGGGGAACAGCACGTCGGTAAAACCGAATTTGCGAAAATCGCTGATCCGCGACGGGTACAAACGACCGATCAAGTGGTCGCATTCGTGCTGCACGACACGTGCGTGAAAACCCTCGGCGACCCGCACCAGCGGCTGGCCCTTGGGCGTGAAACCTTCGTAGCGGATGTGCGTGTAACGATCCACCGCGCCGCGCAGCCCTGGTACCGACAGGCAACCTTCCCAGCCCTCCTCCAACTCCGGCCCCAGAGGCGTAATCAGCGGATTGATCAAGATCGTCTGGGGCACTGCTTCGGCGTCCGGATAACGTTCGCTGTGTTCAAAACCGAAGATCACCAGTTGCAGGTCGACACCGATCTGTGGCGCGGCCAGGCCGACCCCGCCGACATGCTCCATGGTCTGAAACATGTCGTCGATCAATTGCCAGAGCTCAGGGGTGTCGAACATCTCCGAGGGAACCGGCGGGGCAACACGCAGCAGGCGCTCATCGCCCATTTTCAGGATTTCACGGATCATGATCGGGCTTCGTCAGTAGTCGGTTTCAGGGAGTGGTCGCGCCCCAGTCCGCAGACGGGCAGCTTGTCATCGTGTGCGTGGAAGTCCTTCTCGCCGGGGTTCTTGCCTTCGGACGACATGTGTTCGATCACCGCATTCATTTCCGCGCCCAACAGCAGCACCGCCGCCGAAATATAGAAGTACAGCAGGAGCACGATGATCGCACCGATACTGCCATACATCGCGTTGTAATCGGCGAAGGTTTTCACGTAATAACCAAAGCCCAGCGAAGCCACGATCCACACCACCACCGCCAGTACGGAGCCTGGGGTAATAAACACGAATTTTTGCTTCACGTCCGGCATCACGTAGTACATCAGGGCCACTGCAAACATCAACAACAGCACGATCACCGGCCAGCGCAGGATGGTCCAGAGGGTGACGACGAAGTCTTCCATGCCGATCTGTCCGGCCAGCCAGCTCATCACCTGCGGTCCAAGGACCATCAGCGCAGCCGCAGCCAGCAACATGCCGGCGATGCCCACAGTGTAGAAGATCGACAACGGAAAACGCTTCCAGATCGGCCGAGCCTCAACCACGTCGTAGGCGGCGTTCATCGCGCTCATCATCAGCCGCACGCCAGCCGAGGCAGTCCACAGGGCGATGACGATACCCACCGAAAGCAAGCCGCCCTTGGATTGCTGCAACTGGTCGATCACCGGGTTGACCTGGTCCAGCGCCTGGGGCGGCAGTACCAGCTCCGACTGCAGCCGCAGCCAGGTGAAGAAGTCCGGCAGATGCAGGAAACCGATCAGGGCAATCAGGAACAACAGGAAGGGGAACAACGAAAACAGCATCTGGTAGGCCAGTGCCGAGGCATAGGTCGACATTTCGTCGACGACGAACTCCTGAACCGTGCGTATCAACACACGGTGCAAGGGAAGACCACGCAGGTCCGGAAAAATCATAGCGTCTCCTTTCGCCGCATTCATCGGGGACAGTCGACAGGCGACTCAAAGGTGAGTTTTTCGCTCACGGTAACGTAGTTGGCAAGTGCTAAACAATTTCTCTGTTTTGCTCGTGTGTCCGCGACACAAGAACGACCATCCTGGGATGGCCGTTCTTGTGTCGCGGAACGCGGCCTATTGATCGACGGCCTTCTTGATCGCCTCCTTGGTCTTGCCTACCGCTTTCTGCGCGTCGCCCTTTATTTCCTGGGCCTGGCCTTCGGCGCGCAAACTGTTGTCGTCGACGGCTTTGCCGACGGCTTGCTTGACCTTACCAATCGCTTGATTTGCTGTGCCTTTGATCTTATCGCCAGTATCGCTCATGGTCGTTCTCCATCAGTAAATGCGGGTCGTCAGTGTCCCGACATCAGGATTGACCCGAGGGTTTTGCGTGGAGTTTCAATTATTTTCGACCGGTTGTTCATCACAGACAACAGGTTTGCCTTTATGTTTGCCCGCAGAGCCACGAGAATACCCGCCAGATTCAGGCTAGTGGCCTGTACGGTGAGTTCGTTAGCTCAAGTTCGGATGCCACGCGTCCATGGCCAAGGCGCTGTGACGAGTCATAGCCGGGCTATGGCAAGAAACAGCAACGCCGGCCAGGGGCCGGTGGCGCCGAAATTGACTCATAGAACTCACCACACAGGCCACTAGGGCGCTGAAGGTCGATAACGGTAGGAAAGTGATGAAACTCGATAAAAAACAGGCCATTGCTCGTAGAAACCAGGAGCTGGGCAGTGCGGTGCTTGGCGTGAACAACTGCCACTTCACGGAGTTGAGCCGTAACCGAAATATCTGGTGGTTCGATATTCCCCTGGCGCGCCTGGCGATCGGCCAATACGAATGGGTGCACCTACTGTTACACACCCCGAGCACCGACGAACTGCTGCACCTGAAGGTGCCGACAGCGTTCTTGCGTGAGCGAATGGAAGGCCTGGTGGTGCGCAACGCCGGCAAGCGCAAGCCGCAGCTAAGTCTGGAACTGAGCGCCGACAAGGACTCGTTCCTCAAGGACGTGCGACCTGCCGGTGCTGGCGTGGGGTTCGCACAGTTCCAGCAGTGATCTGCTGGCAGGCGATACGGCTCACTGAGGACGAGTAGAGCGCTCCTGACACCATTAATCGCGGCGCCTCGGGTAGAGCGCGATGATCGAACTTTACCACCGCTTCGCAACCGAGCGCGGCGGTGCGGCGTTCCGCCAAGCCCGCTCGCCACAGGTTCTGCGCCAGTCAACCGGCCATAAACGACCAAGCCCCGCGTCGCGGGGCTTGGTCGTTTATGCAGCGTCAGGCAGTTTTCTTCATCGCCAGTTTCTTCAGCACTTCATCGCGCAACTCGCGGCGCAAGATCTTGCCGACGTTGGTGGTCGGCAATGCATCGCGGAACTCAACGAATTTGGGTATTTTGTAGGCCGTCACACTGGCCCGCATATGCGCCATCACCTGTTCTTTGGTCAGAGTCACACCTGGCTTGGCAACGACGAAAATCTTGATCACCTCACCCGACTTCTCGTCCGGCACGCCGATAGCCGCGCATTGCAACACACCCGGCAAGGTCGCCAGTACGTCTTCCAGCTCGTTCGGATAAACGTTGAAACCGGACACCAGGATCATGTCCTTCTTGCGATCGACAATGCGGATGTAGCCGTCCGGCGCAATAACGGCGATATCGCCGGTCTTCAGCCAGCCCTCGCTGTCGAGAACCTCATCGGTGGCGCCCTGGCACTGCCAGTAGCCTTTCATCACCTGCGGGCCCTTGATGCACAGCTCGCCGATTTCACCGAAGGCTTGCTCGACGCCCTCCTCGTTGATCACCTTGCACAGGGTCGATGGCACCGGGATGCCAATGGTTCCGGCCTGGTTCTTCTGGCTCGGGTTCACCGTGGCTACCGGGCTGGTTTCGGTCATGCCGTAACCTTCACAGATCGCGCAGCCAGTGGCTTCCCGCCAGCACTCGCCCGCTGCCAGTTGCAGCGCCATGCCACCTGACAGGGTGAGCTTGAGCGCGGAAAAGTCCAGCTTGCGGAACGCCTCGTTGTTGCACAGGGCGACGAACAAGGTGTTGAGGCCGACGAAAGCGCTGAACTTCCACTTGGACAGTTCCTTGACCATTGCCGACAGGTCGCGCGGGTTACTGATCAGAATGTTGTGATTGCCGATCAGCATCATTGCCATGCAATGAAAGGTGAAGGCATAGATGTGATACAGCGGCAACGGAGTGATGACGATCTCGCAACCTTCGTTGAGGTTCGAGCCCATCAGCGCCTTGCACTGCAACATATTCGCCACCAGGTTACGATGGGTCAACATCGCGCCCTTGGCCACGCCTGTGGTACCACCGGTGTATTGCAGCACCGCGACATCGCTGCCGACCGGATTGGCTTCGTTAACCGCCAGGCCCCGCCCCTTGCTCAGCACGTCGTTGAACTTGACGGCCTTGGGTAACTGATAGGCTGGCACCAGTTTCTTCACATATTTAACCACGCTGTTGATCAGCAGACGCTTGAGCGGTGGCAACAGGTCGGCAACTTCAGTGACAATGATGTGCTTGACCGATGTCTTGGGCACTACCGCTTCGGCCAGGTGCGCCATGTTCGCCAGACACACCAATGCCTTGGCGCCGGAGTCGTTGAACTGGTGCTCCATTTCCCGCGCGGTATACAACGGGTTGGTGTTGACCACAATCAGCCCAGCGCGAATGGCACCGAATACGGCGATCGGGTATTGCAGCAGGTTCGGTAACTGCAAGGCAATCCGATCACCTGGCTGCAGGTCCGTATGCTGTTGCAGGTAGGCAGCGAACGCACCGGACAACTCATACAACTCACCATAGGTGAGGGTCTTGCCGAGGTTGCTAAAGGCTGGCTTGCTGGCGAATCGTTGGCAAGACTGTTTCAGTACCGTCTGAACATTCGGGTACTCATCCGGATTGATATTGGCAGCAATCCCAGCTGGATACTTGTCCTTCCAAAAGTCTTCGATCATGGAAACCCACCCCTCAGCAACGCGAATTCAGCACCGCATTTGATGCGATTGTTATTTATCTGTGTTTTTTATGAAGTGAATCTGGCTTTAACTTACGCCGAGAAGTCACAAAGCGCGCCGAGAGTAGCAGCTTTGCCCAGGGTCGCCTAGAGCCAAAGAAGGGTCCTACGGTCATAAACGCGACCAAATGATAGAAAACGGTCACTTTTAGAGCGAAAATTCAATTTCGTTAATTTGCGCTCTTATCCAGGTATTTCGGGCCTTTTAAAGCTTCGCGGGCAAGCCCCGCCCCGTCGTTCGTAGCCGTATCGTTATTTCGAATGTCGCAACCGGGTTGACCCGCGAAGAAGCCTCGATATCCCGTCTATCCCCTACTCAGACGCTATCGCGCAGCTCCCGCCGCAGAATCTTGCCCACCGGTGTCATCGGCAGCGAATCACGCAGCACGATATGCTTGGGTATTTTGTAGCCCGTGAAGTTTTCCTTGCAGTAAGCCCGCAGTTCTTCAACGCTGATCCCCGCTTCCCGCGCGACCACGAACAACTTCACCGCCTCACCCGAACGTTCGTCCGCAACGCCAATCACCGCGCAGTTGGCGACTTTCGGGTGAGCCATTATCACGTCTTCGATTTCATTCGGGTATACATTGAAGCCGGAGATGATGATCATGTCCTTCTTGCGATCGACAATACGGACAAAACCATCCGGGTCGATCACGGCGATATCGCCACTTTTAAACCAGCCCTCGGCATCCAGCACCTCGGCCGTCGCTTGCGGTTGCCGCCAGTAGCCTTTCATCACCTGGGGCCCCTTGATGCACAACTCACCGGGCTGGCCCAACGGCTGTTCGATTCCCTGCTCATCGGTGATCCGCAGGGCGGTACCCGGCACCGGGATACCGACCGAGCCCAACCGCCCCCCGTTGCCATAGGGATTGGCGCAGACAATCGGTGAAGTCTCGGTCAGCCCGTAACCTTCGGTGATGCGACAGCCCGTGACTTTCTCCCAGCGCTCGGCGGTGGCCTTGACCAGTGCGGTGCCGCCGGAGTTGGTAAGTTTCAGGCAGGAGAAGTCCAGGGTCTTGAAGTCCGGGTGCTCCATCAAGGCCACAAACAGGGTATTGAGTCCCAGCAACGCGGAAAAGCGCCACTTCTTCAGTTCCTTGATAAAACCGCCGATATCCCGTGGGTTGCTGATCAGCACGTTATGATTGCCGGTGACCATCATGCACATGCAATTGGCGGTGAACGCATAGATGTGATAAAGCGGCAACGGCGCGATCATCACTTCCTGGCCTTCCTTGAGTAGCGGATGGCCGTCGGGGCCCGGCTGGGACAGGCAGGCCCGCGCCTGCTGCATGTTCGCCACCAGATTGCCGTGGCTGAGCATAGCGCCCTTGGCCAAGCCGGTGGTGCCACCGGTGTATTGCAACACCGCAATGTCATCGAGGCTGACCTTGAGTGGCTGGATGCTCTGACCACGGCCCAGGTGCAAGGCGCTCTTGAAGGAGATCGCCTGGGGCAACTGGTAAGGCGCTACCAGCTTCTTCACCTTGTCGACCACCAGATTGGTCAGCCAGCCCTTGGCCGGCGACATCAGGTCGCCCATCTTCGCTTCGATCAGGAACTCGATCCGGGTATCGGGCAATACTTCCTCGACCCGCGCACCGAAGAGGTTCAGGTACACCAGTGCCCGGGCGCCGGAGTCCTCGAACTGATGGCGCATCTCGCGCACGGTGTACAGCGGATTGGTGTTGACCACCACCAGCCCGGCACGCATGGCACCGAACACCGCAATGGGATAATGCAGGACATTAGGCAACTGCACGGCGATCCGGTCGCCCGGTTGCAGGTCTGTATTGGCTTGCAGGTAACCGGCAAAGGCCGCGCTGTAGCGTTCGAGTTCGGCGTAGGTCAGGGTCACGCCCATGTTGCTGAAGGCCGGACGGTCGGAGAATTTCTTGCATGAGCGCTCGAAGACCTCGATCACCGATTTGTAAGCCCCTGTGTCGATATCCAGAGGCACACCGACTGGGCGCTTGTCATTCCAGAAATCAGCTTGCATTGTTCTTATCCTCTTACCTGAGCCTCTGCGGGGCTGCGTTCGCGCAAAACGAAAAAAGCGGCGCTTAGCGGACGTTAACAGCAATGTAGAGTCAGGCAAATATGCCGGACACAGTCAGCAACATCATCAATCTTGCAGCCAATACGCAGCATGACCTGCATGCTCAATGAGGATGCGCTATACAATGGATCGACTGCGCATGCTTCCCGGGCCCGTCTCTTCTTGAGCAAAGGAATCGCCATGATCCATGACACTTTCTGGCTGACTGTGAGTGATCAGAGCCGCCTTTACGTCAATCGCTGGTTGCCGGAGGGCGAGCCCAGAGCACTGGTCCTGCTGTCCCACGGCATGGCCGAGCACAGTGGGCGATATGCCCGTCTGGCGGGGGCGCTGTGCGAGGCGGGCTACGGACTCTACGCCCATGATCAGCGCGGGCACGGCAAGACCGCCGAACACGGCGTGCTCGGGTATTTCGCCGACCGGGATGGCTGGTGCGCCGTGGTCAGCGACCTGGCGAGCGTCAATCAGCGTATCGGCGAACAGCATCCGGGCCTGCCGGTCATCCTGCTCGGCCACAGCATGGGTAGCTACATCGCCCAGGCCTATCTGCTGCATCACAGCGCCAGCCTGCAAGGGGCAATCCTCAGCGGCTCGAACTGCCAGCCCGTGACGCTCTACCGCGCCGCCGCCACGATTGCCCGCTGCGAACGCTGGCGCCAGGGCGCCGGGGGCCGTAGCGCGCTGCTCGACTGGCTGTCGTTCGGTTCGTTCAATAAGGCCTTCAAACCCACCCGCACGGCATTTGACTGGTTGAGCCGCGACCCCGAGGAAGTCGACAAATACCTCAACGACCCGCTCTGCGGTTTCCGTTGCACCAATCAGTTGTGGATCGATCTGCTGGGCGGCCTGCAACAGATCAGCAAGGCCCGGAATCTGACGCAGATTGACCCGGGTCTGCCGCTACTGGTGATGGGCGGTGAGCGCGACCCCGTCAGTAACGGCAAGCGCCTCCAGAATCTCGCCGATGCCTTGCGCCAAGCCGGTAGCCAAAACCTGCAATTGAGCGTCTACCCACAGGCGCGGCATGAACTTTTCAATGAAACCAATCGCGACGAAGTGACCGCCGATGTGCTGCAATGGCTGCAGCAGACCCTGGCACACCGTCGACCCGCACGATCAGAATAGCTATTCTTGTTTAAAATCAATGAGTTGATTTTAACTAAATCTTCACAGGACAAGTATCAGATGACCCAGGTGACCAATACGCCTTACGAGGCCCTCGAAGTCGGCCAGACCGCCAGCTACAGCAAGACCGTGGAAGAACGCGATATCCAGCTGTTCGCCGCCATGTCCGGTGATCACAACCCGGTGCACTTGGATGCCGAATTCGCTGCCGCCAGCATGTTCAAAGAACGCATTGCCCATGGCATGTTCAGCGGAGCGCTGATCAGCGCGGCGGTGGCTTGCGAGCTGCCTGGACCGGGCACCATCTACCTGGGCCAGCAAATGAACTTCCAGAAGCCGGTGAAGATTGGCGACACCCTGACCGTGCGCTTGGAGGTCCTCGAGAAGCTACCGAAGTTTCGTGTGCGTATCGCCACCCGCGTGTTCAACCAGCGCGATGAGCTGGTGGTCGACGGCGAGGCGCAAATCCTCGCCCCGCGTAAGCAGCAGACCGTGACCCTGACCAGTCCGCCGCCCATCACCATTGGCTGAATGGTCGATCGCGCATAGAAAACGCCGGATAAACCGGCGTTTTCCAACAGCTTCAGGTCTTAGCTGGCGCGAGCGATATTACGCAGCACCTTGACCTGGTCATGGTTACGCAGCACGCTCTGGTATTGACGATTCACCAGATCATGCAGGCCCAACAGGTTGTGCTTGGCGAGCTTTTCCAGCGCCTCCTGATAAGCCTTCTTGGCATGGTCCTCGCCGCGTTCGGCCTCGTTGAGCACCGCTTCTTCGCCCTTGCCGGTAAACAACGACTTCACGTCCACCCAACGACGGTGCAGGCTACCGGCGACGCTGGTGGAGGTTTGCGGATCGCCGCCGAGCTTGCGCACCTCGGTCTGCAATTCCACGGCCGCCGCCTCGCACTCGCCCGAAAGCTGCACGAACAGCGCCTTGAGCTCGGGGCTCTTGATATCTTCGGCGCATGTCTTGAAGCCTTCCTGGCCATCCTTGCTGACTTCAATCAGATGATTGAGCACCGAAATGGCTTCTTTGTTCGAGTTGGTCATGACTCAATTCCTTCTGGTGGTGGAAGTTAATCAGACCGTTGCAGTCACCATGCCAGCCTTCAACTCATGATTTTCATGTGTATTTTTAGTCACTTATAAATAATCGAAAAATCTGTACCCCTGTTATTTGCATGATCTGTCAATTGGCCTGCGTGCAGAATGCCTGTATTTTTCCAGTGGTTTGAACACCTGAGGCCCCAATGAATCTCGAAAAGCTCGAACTACTGATCACCCGCGAAATGCCCTTTGGCAAGTACAAGGGGCTGATCATCGCCGACCTGCCCGGCCCGTACCTGAACTGGTTCGCCCGCGAAGGCTTTCCCCACGGTGAACTCGGCGGCCTGCTGGCGTTGATGCAGGAGATCGACCACAACGGCCTCAGCGACCTGCTCGATCCCCTGCGCGCCCAGCACGGCAAACCCAAACCCCGCCCCTGACCCGACGAGCCCCACCATGCCAAGGAACGAAGATAACGCCCGCAACGACAACTTCTGGCAAGCCGTGGCCCAGCGCTACGACGTCGAACCCGGACCGCTCAATCTGGAAAACGGTTACTTCGGTCGCATGAGCCGCCGGGTGATCGAGGACTACCAGCACAATATCGAGTTCATCAACCGCAGCAATTCAGTGTATGTCCGCCAGCATTTCGAGAAAGTCGTCAGCGTGGCGATTCGCACCGAGTTGGCCGAACTGATAGGTGTCAGCGACGAGGCGGTCGCCTTCACCCGCTGCGCCACCGACGCCTTACAATCGCTGATCCGCAACTATAACCGCCTGCAACCGGGCGACCAGGTGCTGTACAGCGACTTGGAATACGACACGGTAAAGGGCGCGCTGAACTGGCTCGAACGCCATCGCGGCGTGCAGTTGATTCGCCTGGAACACGTCCACCCGGCGAGCTTCGAATCGTTGCTGGCGACCTACCGCGAGGCGTTCGCACGCTATCCGCGCCTAAAACTGATGGCGCTGACCCATGTCACCCACCGTACCGGCCTGGTGATGCCGGTGCGGGAGATTACCGAGGCGAGCCAGGAGTACGGGATCGATGTGATCCTTGATGGAGCCCATGCACTGGGGCAGATCGAGTTCGACCTGGCGCAGATGGGCGTGGCCTTTGCAGGCTTCAACCTGCAGAAGTGGATCGGCGCACCGTTGAGCCTAGGGGTGATCTATATCGATCCCGAGCGTTTGGCCGATATTGATCCGGACATGGGCGAAATGCATTACCCGGTCACGGATATCCGCTCGCGCACCCCCAACAGTACACCGAACGTTCCGGCGTTGATGACCCTGCCCACGGTGTTCGCCGAACATCGGGAAATCGGCGGCGCGGCTGCCAAGGGCGCACGCCTGAGTTACCTGCGCGATTTGTGGGTCGGCGAAGCGCGCAAGATGCCAGGTGTCGAGGTGATGACATCGGATGACCCACGCCTGTACAGCGCAATCACCTCGATGCGCTTTACTCGCCAGGCAGATCAGCAGGTGATGGTCGATCAACTGTTGAAGGACTACAACCTGTTCACGGTGGTGCGTAGCGGCTCGGCCTGCGGACCGTGCATCCGCATCACCCCGGGATTTACCACCTCGGCGCAGGATATGGGTTTGCTGGTGCGGGCATTGGCCGAGTTGACCGGCTGATCCAGGCTTTTCGCCAGGCATAAAAAAACGGTGCAGCCATTAGGCGCACCGTAAAGCCGTAGAACACACAACGAATTCAGTAATGATCAATCCAGCAAGGCTAGTGCCTCGGCGGTGCACTCCTGGATGCGGGCCCAGTCGCCGTTCTTGATCCATTGCGGATCCAGCATCCAACTACCGCCCACGCACATGACGTTTTTTAGCGCCATGTAGCTCCTGATATTAGCTGGGCCGACGCCGCCGGTCGGGCAAAACTTCACTTCGCCGAACGGGCCGCCGAGCGCCTTGATCGCCGCCACGCCACCGCAGACTTCCGCCGGAAACAGCTTGAAGCGGCGATAGCCCAGACCATAGGCCTCCATGATCCCCGAGGCGTTGCTGATGCCCGGCAACAAGGGGATCGGGCTCTCGACGCTGGCTTGCAGCAGCTCGCGGGTAATTCCCGGGGTGACGATGAACTGCGAGCCCGCCGCCTGCGCCGCCTCCAGCATCTGGCAATCGAGGACGGTACCGGCACCGGTCACCAGCTCCGGACGCTGTTCACGCAGGATCCGGATGGCCTTGAGACCGAACTGCGAACGCAAGGTCACTTCCAGGGCGGTCAGGCCACCGGCGGCCAGGGCATCGGCCAGCGGCAGGACATCCTGCTCGCGAGCGATGGTGATAACCGGCAGGATTCGCGCCTGGGTACACAGTTCGTCGATCAGAGCGACCTTGTCTGCCATGGAGACGGTCGAGTCATTGTTTTTCATAGCAGCTGATCCTTGGCTCATGGGCACCAGTAAATCTCTAATGTAGGTTTCAGAAACGCGCGAATCGGCATCACAGCCAGCTCATCGCCCGCTAACGCGGCGTTCAGGGTGGTCAATTTCGACTGGCCGGAAATCGCCAGCACGATAAAGATCGCCGAGGACAACAGGGACCGACTCATGGTCAGACGCTGGCGGGGCACGGTCGGTGCCAACATCGGCCAGACCCGCCGGCTGCCATCCACCTGCAAGGCGGCCTGCAGGTTCGGGCTGTTGGGGAACAATGAAGCGGTGTGACCGTCATCGCCCATGCCCAGTACCAGCACGTCGATATCCGGCAGCTCGGCGAGGAACTGATCGGCCTGCTGCGCGGCTTCATCCAAATTGGCCGCGAGGCTGTACAGACCGATAAATCGGGCCTGGGCCACCGGGCCTTGCAGCAGGTAACGTTTGAGCAGACCGGCATTGCTGTCGGCGTGCTCGACCGGCACCCAGCGCTCGTCGGCGAGGCTGATCACCACCTTGCTCCAATCCAGCTCCTGCTTGGCCAGGTTCTGGAAAAATGCCACCGGGCTGCGTCCGCCGGAAACCACCAGGCTCGCCACGCCACGGGCGGCAATCGCCGCACGCAGCCGTTGCGCCACTTCCTTGGCCTGGCCTTCGGCCAACAACGCCGGGGTACTGAATTCGCGTCCCGTCACACCCTGAGGTAGTTTCAATTCAGATATCGCCATACCACGACCTCCCATCCCGCGTAATCAGAGCAATGGAACTCATCGGTCCCCAGGACCCGGCTGCATACGGTTTGGGCGCATCACCGGACTTTTTCCAGCCGGCGATCAACTGATCGCACCACTTCCACGCGGCTTCGATTTCGTCTTTACGGACAAACAGGTTCTGGTTGCCGCGCATCACTTCCAGCAACAGCCGTTCGTAGGCATCCGGGATCCGCGCACTGCGATAGGTATCGGAGAAATTCAGTTGCAGCGGCCCGCTACGCAATTGCATGCCCTTGTCCAGACCCTGCTCTTTGGTCATTACCCGCAAGGAAATGCCTTCGTCCGGTTGCAGGCGGATGATCAGCTTGTTACTGATCTGCAGGCGCTGCTCGGGCGCGAAGATATAGTGCGACGGCTCCTTGAAGTGGATGACGATCTGCGACAGCTTCTGCGGCATGCGCTTGCCGGTACGCAGATAGAACGGCACGCCGGCCCAGCGCCAGTTGCGAATGTCAGCACGCAAGGCGACGAAGGTCTCGGTGTCGCTCTGGGTGTTGGAGTTCTCTTCTTCCAGGTAGCCGGGCACGGACTTGCCTTCGCTGTGGCCGGCAATGTACTGACCGCGTACCACTTGGGTCGTCAGGCCTTCCGGGCTGATCGGCGCCAGGGCCTTGAGCACCTTGACCTTTTCGTCACGGATGCTGTCGGCTGAAAGGTCGGCCGGCGGGTCCATGGCAATCAGGCAGAGCAACTGCAGCAGGTGATTCTGGATCATATCCCGCAGTTGGCCGGCTTTGTCGAAATAACCCCAGCGACCTTCGATACCGACCTTCTCGGCCACAGTGATTTCCACATGGGAAATGTAGTTCTGGTTCCATTGGGTTTCGAACAGACTGTTGGCGAAACGCAGGGCAATCAGGTTCTGCACCGTCTCCTTGCCCAGGTAGTGATCGATGCGGTAAGTACGGTTTTCCGGAAAAAACCGCGCCACCGCGTCGTTGACCTTGCGTGACGATTCCAGATCCGAGCCGATGGGTTTTTCCAGCACCACCCGCGTGTTCTCGGCCAGGCCGACTTTCGCCAGGTTCTCGCAGATCGCGCCATACACAGCGGCCGGCGTGGCGAAATAGGCAATCAGTGGTTCGGCCGTTCCGGCCGCTTCCATCAGGGCTACGTAGTCGTCGGCCTTGAGGAAATCCACATGCAAGTAGCTCAGGCGAGCGAGGAATCGCTCGACGACCACCTCGTCGATTTCCTTGGCCTGGACGAATTCGCGCAAGTCGGCGGCGATGCTCGACAGGTGCTCCTCGACACTGCCTGGCTCGCGGGCCAGGGCCAGGATCCGCGTATCCGCGTGCAGCAGGTCAGCACTATCGAGGTGGTACAAGGCAGGAAAGAGCTTGCGAAGCGCCAGGTCGCCCAGGGCGCCGAACAAGGCGAAAGTGCAAGGTTCAACCGTTATCGAAGACATGATGTTTGTTCTTTTATCAAGTTAAACGATAAATACCTTTTTTTGAGGCATCATTCAAGGAAAAATGTAGTAATAATCACAACATTTTATCAAACTGACGATTGCGAGTGGTGGTCCACAGACGCCATCAGTAGGATAGGCCACCGCCGAGAGCCGCCAAAGCGTGTTCTTATAGGCATTGCAGAACCAAGGAACATCAACATGGACCGCGTGCGAAATCTGCTGGAACAGATCCAGAACCGTCTCGAAGACCTGAACAAGGCCGAGCGTAAAGTCGCCGAAGTCATCCTGCTCAACCCACAGCAGGCGACCCGCTACAGTATCGCCGCCCTCGCCCAGGCGGCTTCGGTGAGCGAACCGACGGTCAACCGCTTCTGTCGTTCGTTCGATGTCAGCGGCTACCCGGAACTCAAGCTGCAACTGGCCCAAAGCCTGGCCAGCGGTGCGGCCTATGTCAGCCGGGCAGTGGAAGCCGACGACGACGCCGAAGCCTATACCCGGAAGATTTTCGGCAGCGCGATTGCCTCGTTGGACAGCGTCTGCCAGGTACTGGATCCAGCCCTGATCAACCGCGCCGTCGATCTGCTGACCCAGGCCAGGCAGATCCACTTCTTCGGTCTGGGCGCCTCGGCGCCAGTGGCCATGGACGCCCTGCACAAGTTCTTCCGCTTCAACATGGCGGTCACGGCCCACGTCGACGTGCTGATGCAGCGCATGATCGCCTCGGTCGCCCATACCGGCGAACTGTTCGTGATCATTTCCTACACTGGACGCACGCGGGAACTGGTGGAGGTGGCGCGCATCGCCCGAGCGAATGGCGCCTCGGTCCTCGGCCTGACGGCCGCCGGTTCGCCACTGGCCAAGGCCAGCACCCTGAGTCTGAACATTCCGTTGCCCGAAGACACCGACATCTACATGCCGATGACCTCACGGATTGTTCAGTTGACGGTGCTCGATGTATTGGCCACCGGCATGACCTTGCGCCGAGGCGTGGACTTCCAGCCGCACTTGCGCAAGATCAAGGAAAGCCTCAATGCCAGCCGTTACCCCGTGGGTGACGAGTTCGACTGACCCCTGACCCGCAAAAAAAAGCGGATGACCAAGTGAGCCATCCGCAAGACGCGCATAAAGAGAGAATTTAGCAGTCGAGGCTTAGAAGACCGACTGAATTTTCAGGCCAGCGACCACGGCGTCATCCACTTTGTTCACGCCCCCTGGGTGAGTAATGTATTGCAGGTTGGGACGTACCGTCAGCCAATTGGTAACGTGGATACCGTAGTTCAGCTCATAGTTGTACTCGGTGTCGCGCAGTGGCGAGTACAACGGGTTGTTGTAATCGCTGACACCTATGGCGGCGTTGGCCAGCTCAGCGTTTTTCTTCACGTCATCGTTGATATGGATGCGGGCGACGCCGATACCGATATCATCCTTCGGGCGCGCATCGAATGGGCCTTTGTACACGAACATCAGCGATTGGTAGTTGTCGATGACGTTGGTGTCCTTGTCGTGGAACGTGGCGTTGGCCGCAACGTTCAGACCTCGGGAAGCATCGCCGTTGTGGGTGGTGAGTTGCTGCTGGCCAACGAACCAGTAGCCGTGCTTGCTGTTGTGAACGCGAAAACCGTTACCGCTGGTGGCGGCGTCCTGGCCGTTGTCGTCCTCGCGCACGTCGGCGGCGTCGGAGGTGCTTTTGTAGTAACCCACGCGGTATTCGCCGGGCAGGCTGTTGACCTTCGGCGACCAAACCAGTTCGACTGGCAAGACGGTGCCCTTGGTTCCACTGCCGCTGAGCTTGAAGCCGTTACCGTGCTCCAGTTGCGATGGGTTCTGGTTGTACGCACCGATCTGCGCATAGAGTTCGGGGGTGATGTGGTACTTCACACGCAATGCCGCCTGGCTGACCGGCCAGTTGTACCAGATGCCAGTCGCCCAGTTACCCACTTGGGAGCCGCAGAAGGCCAGGTTCTGGAAGTCGCAAAGGAACGTGTTGAAGTCTTCACCTTCACCGAAGTAACCGGCTTTGACGTCCAGTTTGCCGTCGAGGAACTGGTGCTGGATCCACAATTGAGTCAGCCGGACCATATGCCCACGACCGTAGACTTCCTGCGAGGAGCTCAGGGTGCCGGCACGCGGGTCGCCGACACGGTCATTGGAGATGCTCTCGCCGTTGCGGTTGGTGAGCTGGATCTTGGCCTGAGTGTTATCCCAACCCCACAGCTTTTGCAGGTCCAGTTTGACGCCCAGGCCGAACTGGTCGCTGTAACGCGCCGTCTTGTCGTTGTTGTAGCCGCCGCCGAGATTGCCGGCGACTTCACCCACGTAGTCAGACTGAATATCGATACCCCGTTCGATCAATTGGGTCCGTTCACCCCCCCAATCACCGGTCATCCACTTCGAACTTGAGCTGAAAGCATCGGCCGCATGCGCACTCCCAGCCAGGGTTAACGCCGCCACCGCAGACAACCGGCAGATCAATGGAGTATTGGTGTTCTTCTTTTTCATCCCTGCATCCTCGTCTTATTTTTATTAACAGATTTTATTGAACGTGGTTCACATCAATCGCGACGGGTGGCGAACCACCCGCCGCTAACTCAGCGGCCCTTGAACTGCGCCACGTTGTCGCTATGCGCCTGGGCTTCGGGCTTGCCCACCCGGCCCAGGCGTTCACCGGTCTTGGCATCGAACAGCAACACCTTGGCCGGATCGAATTGCAGTGTCAGAGTTTCACCTACCTGCGGCGCCACATCCGGCGCCAGGCGGCAGCAGACCTTACTGTTATTGAGGGTAACGAAGACCAGCGTGTCAGGGCCGGTCGGCTCGGTGACCTGCACCTCGGCACGGATGCTCGGCATGCCCGCAGCCTCGCCGGACGCCAGCAAGATCTGCTCTGGGCGAACGCCCAGAATCACCTCGCGGCCTTCGAGGCTGGCGTCGCTCATGTTCATCGACAACGCGCAACGTGCCTGACCGCTATCAAGCAGCGCGTGCAGACGACCGTCCTTGCGTTGCAGGCGCAACGGGATGAAGTTCATCGGCGGTGAGCCGATGAAGCTGGCGACGAACAGGTTGGCCGGATCGTTATAGATCTGTTTCGGGGTACCGAACTGCTGGATGATGCCATCCTTCATGACTGCCACTTTGTCGCCCAAGGTCATCGCCTCGATCTGGTCATGGGTGACGTAGACGGTGGTGGTCTTCAAACGCTGGTGCATCAGCTTTATTTCGGTACGCATCTCGACCCGCAGCTTGGCGTCGAGGTTGGACAGCGGCTCGTCGAACAGATAGATCTTCGGTCGGCGAGCCAGCGCCCGGCCCATGGCCACGCGCTGTTGCTGACCACCGGACAGTTGGCCCGGCTTGCGATTGAGCAGGTGCTCGATCTGCAACAGCTTGGCGACCCGGGCGACTTCCTCGTCGATGGCCGACCGGCTCATCTTGCGAATTTTCAGACCGAACTCGATATTCTCGCGCACGCTCATGGTCGGGTACAGCGCATAGGACTGGAACACCATGGCGATGTCACGATCCTTCGGGCTCATGTCGCTGACGTCCTGGTCGTCGATCATGATCGCGCCGGCGGTGATGTTTTCCAGACCCGCGATGCAGTTCATCAGCGTCGACTTGCCACACCCCGAAGGCCCTACCAGAATCAGGAACTCACCGTCCTTGATCGACAGTTCGATGTTCTTCAAGGTGTCCGGCAGGCCGACGCCGTAGGTCTTGTTTACATTGCGAAGTTCGAGCGTTGCCATGATTACCCCTTGACCGCGCCGGCTGTCAGCCCACGCACGAAATACTTGCCTGCGACCACATAGACCAGCAGGGTCGGCAGCCCGGCGATCATCGCCGCGGCCATATCCACGTTGTATTCCTTGACCCCGGTACTGGTGTTGACCAGGTTGTTCAGCGCCACCGTGATAGGCTGCGAATCGCCGCTGGAGAACACCACACCGAATAGGAAGTCGTTCCAGATCTGGGTGAACTGCCAGATCAGGCAGACCATGATGATCGGGGTCGACATCGGCAGGATGATCCGCCGGAAGATGGTGAAGAAACCCGCACCATCGAGGCGCGCCGCTTTCACCAATGCATCGGGAATGCTCACGTAATAATTACGGAAGAACAGCGTGGTAAACGCCAGGCCGTAGACCACGTGGACCAACACCAGGCCGCTAGTGCTGCTGGCCAGCCCCATCTTGCCGAGGGTGAAGGAGGCCGGCAGCAGCACGGTCTGGAACGGCAGGAAGCAACCGAACAGCAACAGTCCGAAGAACAGCTGTGAGCCGCGAAAACGCCACATCGACAACACATAGCCGTTCAACGCACCAATGGCGGTGGAGATCAGCACCGCCGGAACGGTGATCTTGATCGAATTCCAGAAGTAACCGTTGACCGTGGCCCAGGCTTTGATCCAGCCGATGTCGGTGATCACTGTCGGCCAGCTCAGCAAGTTGCCAGTACTGATGTCTTCCGGTGACTTGAAGCTGGTCAGTAGCATGACCACCAGCGGCACCAGGTACAGCACCACGGCGAGAATCAACACCGCGTAGATCGCGATGCGACTCAGGCTGATGACAGGTTTGGCGGCGAAACTAGTCATGACGCTGGGTCCTCAGCTCGGAGTACAGGTAAGGCACGATGATCGCGAGAATCGCGCCGAGCATCAGAATCGCACTGGCCGAGCCCATGCCCATCTGGCCGCGACTGAAGGTGAAGGAGTACATGAACATGGCCGGCAGGTCGGAGGAGTAACCCGGACCGCCGGCGGTCATCGCCGCCACCAGGTCGAAGCTCTTGATCGCGATGTGCGCCAGGATCATCACCGCACTGAAGAACACCGGACGCAAGCTGGGCAGCACCACCTTCCAGTAGATCCTGGGCAGGCTCGCGCCATCGATCTGGGCGGCACGGATAATCGATTGGTCGACACCGCGCAGGCCGGCGAGGAACATCGCCATGATAAAACCCGAGGCTTGCCACACCGCGGCAATCACCAGGCAATACACCACGCGATCGGGATCGATCAGCCAGTCCAGGCGAAAGCCTTCCCAGCCCCAATCACGCAGCAATTTGTCCAGGCCCATGCCAGGGTTGAGCAGCCATTTCCAGGCGGTACCGGTGACAATCATCGAGAGCGCCATCGGATATAGGTAAATAGTGCGGATAAAACCTTCGCGGCGGATGCGCTGGTCGAGGAACACGGCCAGCAACACCCCGATCGCCAAGGTGATGCCAATGAACAAGCCACCGAAGAGCGCCAGGTTCTTGCTCGCCACCCACCAGCGGTCGTTGTCGAACAACCGTGCGTATTGCGCCAGGCCCACCCATTTGTAGCTCGGCAGGAAAGTCGAGTTAGTGAACGACAGGACGAACGTCCACAGGATGTAGCCGTAGAAGCCTACCAAGACGATGAACATGCTGGGCGCCAGCACCAGTTTGGGTAGCCAGCGCTGCAGTGCATCGAACGGCGAGGCTTTGCTGAACACAGCAACAGAACTCATGGGAAAATCCAGTACAGGGAAAAGGAGCGCATGCAGATATTGTGCAGGGGCTGGCTTGCTGGCGATTGCGCTGTCAGTGGGCCTCGGCTACTGATATTTCGCTATCACCGGCAGACCAGCTCCTACCGAGCGGTCGGTGCTGAAGGCTACTTGGCAGACTTGATCGCCGCGCCGAGTTTCTTCGCGGCGTCGGCAGGATCGGCTTTCGGGTCGTTGATGTAGTTGGTCACTACGTCAAAGAACGCCCCTTGTACCGCCAGCGTGGTCGCCATGTTGTGCGCCATGCTCGGTTGCAGGCCGCCGGTCTTGGCATCCGCCAGGAAATCCTTGGCGGCGGTCTGGGCACAGGAGTCGAAACCGTATTTGCCCATATCGCTTAGCATGTCGTTGCGCACCGGAATCGAGCCCTTGTTGATGCTGAAGACTTTCTGGAAGTTTTCACCCAGGACGACCTTGGCAATGTCTTGCTGACCGGCTGCGGTGCCCTTGTCTTTCTGCTTGAACACCGCGAGGGAGTCGATGTTGTAGGTGAAGGCTTTGTCGGTGCCTGGAAAGGCTACGCATTGGTAGTCCTTGCCAGCGATTTTCTTCGCCGCGGTCCACTCGCTCTTGGCCCAGTCGCCCATGATCTGCATGCCGGCCTTGCCGTTGATGACCTTGGCCGCTTCCAGGTTCCAGTCCTGGCCTTTGCCGTCGACGTCCATGTAGGTCGCGACTTTCTTCAGCTCGGTCAGTGCCTTGACCATTTCAGGACCGGTCAGGGTGGCATTGTCCAGATCGACCAGGGCTTTTTTGTAGCCATCGACCCCCATGACCGAGAGCACCACGGCCTCGAAAACAGTGCTGTCCTGCCAAGGCTGACCGCCGTGGGCGAGCGGGATGAAGCCCGCAGCCTTGAGCTGGTCACCGGCAGCGTAGAATTCCTGGAGGGTGGTCGGCGGTTTTTCGATTCCGGCTTTCTTGAAGACTTCAGGGTTGATCCAGAGCCAGTTGACGCGGTGAATGTTCACCGGCACGGCCACGTAGTCACCGTCGTATTTCACGGTATCGGAGATTTTCTTGTCGAGCAGGCTGTCCCACTTCTCGTCTTTGGCAACGCCCTTCAGGACATCAGTGTCGAGCAGACCGGTAGACGCCCACTCCTGGATGTCCGGCCCCTTGATCTGCGCAACGCCTGGCGGGTTGCCGGCAACCGCGCGACTTTTCAGCACGGTCATGGCCGTGGCACCGCCGCCGCCAGCGACAGCGCCGTCCTTCCAGGTGAAGCCATCTTTTTCAATCTGAGCCTTGAGAACATCGACAGCCGCTTTTTCACCACCGGAGGTCCACCAGTGAACCACTTCTACGGTCCCTTTCGAGTCCGCGGCCTGTGCGCCGAGGGGGAACAACGAAGCGAAAGAAATCACTGCGGCGAGGCGAGAAATCGAATTCATCTGAGTACCTTTCTTGTTGTTATGCATACAAGTCTTGTGCTTGCGCTGCATCGGATTCTAGTCAAGGCGCAAGCCTTCGCAGGTAACGAAGGGACGCGCGAATGTCACTGCCTGGTTACACGTATTTATAACCCGCGTTTCGGCCAGCAAGCCTGTGCCAGAGCGCTCGCGAGACTGGGTGCCAGCGGCAGGCAAGGTAACAGTACCGCCTGATAGGCATGATAGAGATCGGGCTTGCCAGCCCAGATGCGCGCACTCGGCCGGTTGTGTTCATCCAGTTCGTGATGCCAACTACCGTGCAGCCGATCGATAAAGTACAGTTCGTTGAAATCCCAGAAGCGCCGATACCAGGTTTCGTACTGCGCCTCTCCTGTACGCCGGAGCAAAGCCGCCGCTGCCGCGCTCGCCTCGCAATGCACCCAGTGCAGGCGTTCGCGAACTACGGGACGATGATCCCAATCCAGCGTGTAGACCACGCCGGGGGCGCCATCCGCCGCCCAGCCATGGCGCCAGGCACTGGCGAACAGCCCACGGGCATCCTCCAGTAGCCAATCTGGAGCCAGCAGCCCAGCCGCACGGCGGGCTGCCTCAAGGTGCAGCAACAGTCGCGACCATTCAAAACCGTGACCAGGCGTCGTGCCGTAGGGGCGGAAACCGTCAGCCGGGTTGTCTTGGTTGTAGTCCGGCAAAGGCTGCCACTGACGGTCGAAATGCTCAATGACCATGAAATCGTTGGTGGCCGCCCGCTGGTGGATCAGTCGTTCGACGATGCGCAGGGCACGATCGAGCCAGCGACTGTCGCCGGTGACATCGGCCAGGGCAAGGAAGGCCTCGGTGCCGTGCATGTTGCTGTTGGCACCGCGATAGCTTTCCTCGTTGCCCCAGTCACGGGCGAAGGACTCGCGCAAGGTGCCTTCTTCCTCGCTCCAGAAATGCGTATCGAGCACCCGGATCGCCTCGGCGAGCAGGCCGGGGGCCTCCGGGTTGCCGGCGACCGCCGCCGAACTGGCGGCGAGCGCCACGAAGGCATGCAGATAAGCGGCCTTGGCGCTGTTGCCATCGCGATGTTCGGCCACCGCATACCAGCCACCAAAGGTCGCATCGCGCAGCGGTCCCCAGAGCGCGGCGACGCCATGGTCGACCAACTCGCGGCAACCGGGAATCCCCTGGATATGGGCCATGGCGAAACCGTGGGTCATGCGGGCCGTGTTCATGGTCTCGGCCACGGCCTGGGCTGGCAGGCGACCACGCCCATCCAGATTGCCGAAACCTTCAGCTAGCCTGGAAGCCTTAGCGAAGGACAGCAGGCGCTGTCCTTCCATGATCAACCAGGTTTGGTGAGCAGGAGCATCCAGCCAACTGCCGAATGGAGATTCAACGCTGTCGCCAGCCATGAGCGTCGCCTTTTCTTGTTATTCAGGGGCAGGTCGAACGCCTGTCATCATGCGGATTCTAACCAGCATCTTGCTGACAACAGGTAACGAAGGCCGATGAAAATGTCACCTTGCGGTGACAATTGTTGTCCTGATAATCCGCCGCATCGGCACTTTTGCCATCAAGTAGGAAAAACGCCGATTAGGCCGATTCCGTTTTCGGTGTAGGAGTGCTCCCTAAGCAGTTTTCCCACATTGAAGGACAACGTTGCCTGGGCGAATCTTCCAGACTTCATCCATGACATGACCCATAGAAGCCCACGCCCGTAAGGAGGCATGCACCATGGTTAACGATAACTCGCACCTGGCCCGTCGATGCTGCATTTTGCCCTTGTATCGGGGAGGGATACAGTACGCCTGGAAAGTGCAAGGTCAGCGCCACGGCCAGTCCCTGAGCGAGACCTTCACGTTCGACCAATACGGTGGCGAACAGGGCGCACGCCTGGCCGCCGAGTCGTGTCGCAATGCGCCGCTGCCGAAGCGGTCGCAAACGCTCACCGCCGAATTCCGCCAACGCCTGTTGCCGCACAACACCAGCGGTCATCCGGGCGTGCGCCGGATCGAGTCCAACAACACCGCTTATTGGCGGGCCTGTACGCGGATTCATGGCTACAGCCTGAACCGGAATTTCAGTGTCGAGCGTTATGGCGAGCAGCAGGCCAAGCGCCTCGCCCTGGCCGAGCGCCAACGACAGTTGGCGTTGTGTGACGAACCCTATGAGCAAGCCATGGAAACCTTGCAGCGACACTTCAGCCAGACCAATTCGCGTCTGCGCGAGCATCGTATCCAGGCCGCCATCATCCAGGCCCAGCAGATTTCCGCCTCAGCCGCCAGCCAACTGCCCAAACCCCAGGACGCAGCCCTGACGATCAGCGCGGAGCAAGCGCTGCTCTCGATCAGTCGGCATTTCGCGGCAAGTACAAAGTGACCCGCAGACCACCTTCACGCAGGTTCTGCAGGCTCACTTCACCGCCATGGCTGTGGGCGATATTGCGCGCAATTCCCAACCCCAGGCCATAACCCTGCAGTTGGCCGGACAACCGGAAATGCGGCTCGAACACTTGTTCCAGGCGCTGCTCGGGGACCCCAGGACCTTCGTCATCGACGTGCAGGACAAAAGCCTCGTCGTCGTCTTCGATGTGCAGATGAGCCTTGTCACCGTACTTGAGGGCGTTGTCGATCAGATTGCCCATGCACCGGCGTAGGGCCAGCGGTTTGCCGGGAAAGGCCGCCAGTGCGCGACCATCGAGCGTGACCCGACCGTTGCCGTTGGGCGGCAGGTAGGGCTCGATCAGGCAATCGAGTACATGGTTGAGGTCCACCGGTTCGATATTCTCGTGGATATCGGTGTCCTTCACACACTGCAACGCCCCTTTGACCAACATCTCCAGTTCGTCGAGATCACGGCCGAACTTCAACTGCAGCTTTTCGTCTTCGAGCAATTCGACCCGCAGCCGCAAGCGCGTGATGGGCGTGCGCAGGTCATGGGAAATGGCGCTGAACAACTGGCTACGCTCGGTCAGATAGCGACCGATGCGCTCGCGCATGGTATTGAGGGCGCGGCCGACTTCCATCACCTCGCTGCCGCCACCCTCCAGCACCGGCGGCACTTGCTCCGCGCCCAGCGACATATCCCGGGCCGAGCGGGCCAGGCGCTTGAGCGGGCGACTCTGCCAGTGCACCAGCAGACCGATGAACAGCAATAGGAAACCGCTGGTGAGCAGGATAAACCAGACCTGCTGGGAGGGCAGCCCCTCCTCCTCCAGGCTGGTGTAAGGCTCGGGAAGCAACGAGGCAATATACAGCCACTCGCCCGGCGCCATCTGGATCTGTGTCACCAGCACCGGCGGATTGACCGGCTCCAGGGTCAGTGCGTAGTGGGCCCAGGAGCGCGGTAACTCGTCGAGCTTCAGACCGCCGTTGAAAATCCGCAGGTCGCTGGGGCTGACAAAACTCACCGAGATATCGACATCGTTGCCCAGCGATTGGTGTAGCACCTCGTGGACCGCATCGAGCACCGCGGTCTTGCGCGGGGTCGGCCCCAGCAACTTCATGTCCAGCGGTTTGTCGTTGAGGGTCACGACAAAGCGCGTACCGCCCATGCTACGCAGTTGGTCGAGCACCAGCGGCCGATAGGCCAGGGGCAACGAGCGCAGGTAGCTGACGCTGGCGGTCATCGAGCGCGCCAGGCTGCGGGCACTGGTCACCAGACCTTCGAGCTGGGTCGCACGCAATTGCGAGAGCCAGATGAGGCTGGACAAAGTCTGGGCCAGCAGCACCGCGAACAGCGTCAGCAGCAGCATCCGCCCCAGCAGAGAGCGCGGGACCGGCAAGCGCCGACTCAGATCAGAGAGCATTGGCGGTGGTGACGCAGGCGGCCAGTTGGTAACCGCTGCCACGCACCGTGCGAATCAGTCGGGGGGGCTTCTCGGTATCCCGCAAGCGTTGGCGCAACCGACTGACGGCCATGTCGACGATCCGGTCCAAGGGCATCAGGTCACGCCCACGGGTGGCATTGCCGATGGTATCGCGATCGAGGATCTCTTGAGGATGGTCAAGAAACAGCTTGAGCAGGGCGAAGTCGGCACCGGAGAGAATCACTTCCTCGCCATCGACATGAAACAGCCGGTGACTGACCGTGTCCAGACGCCACTCGTCGAAGGCCAGCACTTCACTGCTGCTACGGTCCTGAGCGAACTGGGCGCGGCGCAACAGTGCCTTGATCCGGGCCTGCAGTTCACGAGGACTGAAGGGTTTGCCCAGGTAATCGTCGGCACCCAGCTCCAGGCCGATGACGCGGTCGGCTTCGTCGGAACTGGCGGTCAGCATGATGATCGGCACCTGGGCCTGGCGCGCGTGCTGGCGAACCCAACGGCAGAGGCTGAAGCCGTCTTCGTCGGGGAGCATCACATCAAGGATGACCAAGTCGCTGTGGGCCTCGTTAAGCGCCTGGCGAAAACCGGCGCCATCACCGACTGTGCGCACCTGGAAACCGGCACGACTGAGGTAGGTGTCCAGCAGCTCACGGATTTCCTGGTCATCGTCGACCAGAAGAATGGACTTACTGACTGCGCTCACGGTAGGCGTCCTTGTTGTTGTGAGTAGGACCGAAACGCGGATTATGCCTTAATCGATTAAGCTGTGAAGCTGTGTTGCGTGAACCGATGCTTTCGCAAACCGGCCTTGGATGTCGGTCGATCTCAAGTCAGGCCAAGAGCGGGCTTGTCGGGACGCTGTGAGAACCGGATCGGTGCGCAACAGCCTGCCGTAGCGCCACCCCCGCACCGATCAGCCCGGAATACGGCGCTGTCACCAGCCACACCGGGATGCCCTTGAAGTAGTCGCTCATGCAGCCCTTGTCGGCAAAGCTTCTGGCAAAGCCACTCTTGACAAAAAAATCGGCAAATCGCGGAATCACGCCACCGACGATATACACGCCTCCCCTGCCGCCCGTGGTCAGCACATTGTTACCCGCGACCCGCCCCAGCCAACAGCTGAACTGCTCCAGCACTTCCAGGGCAATCGGGTCGCCCGCCAGTCCCGCAGCGGTGATCGCTTCCGGCGTCTCCAGCAGCGGCGTGTGTCCATCCACCGCGCAGATGGCCCGATAGACTCGCGGCAGCCCACCGCCACTCAACGCAGCCTCGGCGCTGACATGCCCAATCTCATCATAAATGTGCCGCCAGAGCTGGATTTCGCGTGGGCTGTTCAATGGCAGGTCGACATGCCCACCCTCGCCGGGCAGCGCCATGAAGCGCTCGTCGCCCAGGTGCAGCAAAGTCCCGACTCCCAGGCCGGTTCCCGGGCCGATCACCACGGCGGGCCGCAGCGGCTCCGGAGTGCCTTCGCAAACCACGCGAAAGTCACCGGGCTCAAGACGGGTCATGCCCAGGGCCATCGCCGAGAAATCGTTGACCAGCAACAACTCATCGACTTGCAAGGTAGCGCAAAAGGCCTTGCGGCTCAGGCGCCAGTGATTGTTGGTAAAGCGAAACTCGTCGCCGCCCACGGGACCGGCCACCGACAGGCACACCGCGCCGATTGCCCCCAATGCCAGTCCCAGCTCGCTCAGGTAGACCTTGATGGCGTCTTCCGGACAAGCATGATCGGCGGTCGCCAGCACCTTGACCGACTCCAGGCCGTTGTCTTTCCACACGGCGAAGCGGGCGTTGGTACCGCCGATATCGCCAACCAAGGCCAATTTCATTTGAGGGTCTCCAAGGCCGAAGTGAACGCACTGGCGCCCTGCTCCGCCGAGCTGAAGGCCATGCGCATGAAGCCGAACAGTTCGCGGCCACAACCGGTATTATTACCCAGTAGACCGATTGTCGGCTCGCGCGCTTCGAATTCGGCGTCATCGATCAGCACCTGCAGCGTCCCGTTGACCCCGTCGACGCGGATCACGTCACCGTCCCGTACCCGCGCCAACGCGCCGCCCACATGGGCTTCGGGACAAACATGAATCGCCGCCGGAATCTTGCCCGAGGCGCCGGACATACGCCCGTCGGTCACCAGCGCGACCTTGAAGCCGCGATCTTGCAGCACGCCGAGAAACGGGGTCATCTTGTGCAACTCCGGCATGCCGTTGGAACGTGGGCCCTGAAAACGCATCACTGCCACGAAGTCCTTTTCCAGCAGGCCGGCCTTGAACGCGTCCGCCAGATCCTGCTGGTCCTGGAACACCACCGCCGGCGCTTCGACGACCTGGTGCTCCAGGGCCACCGCAGAGACTTTCATCACACCACGACCAAGATTGCCTTCCATCACCCGCAGGCCACCTTCAGGGGAAAACGCGCGAACCACCGGACGCAGAATGTTTTCGTCGAGGCTTTCAATCGGGCCTTCGCGCCAGACCAATTGGCCGTCCTGCAAGAACGGTTCCTGGGTATAGCGACTCAGGCCATGGCCGGCCACGGTGTTGACGTTTTCGTGGAGCAGGCCGGCCTCCAGCAGTTCGCGGATCAGGAACGACATCCCGCCCGCCGCCTGGAAGTGGTTGATATCGGCCTTGCCATTCGGGTACACGTGGGACAGGGTCGGCACCACCTCGGAGAGGTCGGCCATGTCCTGCCAGGTCAATTGGATGCCCGCCGCCTGGGCAATAGCCGGCATGTGCAGGGTATGGTTGGTCGAACCGCCGGTGGCATGCAACGCGACGATGGAGTTGACCAGCGACCGCTCGTCGACGATTTCCCCGATCGGCATGAAGTTGCCGCTCTGCTTGGTCATGCGCGTGATCTGGAACGCCGCCTCGCGGGTCAGGGCATCGCGCAACGGGGTATTCGGGTTGACGAAGGACGAGCCCGGCAAGTGCAGGCCCATGACTTCCATCAACAACTGATTGGTGTTGGCAGTGCCGTAGAACGTGCAGGTGCCAGGGCTGTGGTAGGACTTCATTTCCGACTCCAACAGCTCTTCGCGACTGGCCTTGCCTTCGGCGTAACGCTGGCGGACGTCGGCTTTTTCCTTGTTGGAAATGCCCGAGATCATCGGTCCACCTGGGACGAAAATGGTCGGCAGATGACCGAAGCGTAGCGCACCCATCATCAGGCCCGGCACGATTTTGTCGCAGATGCCGAGCATCAGCGCCGCGTCGAACATGTTATGGGACAGCGCCACGGCGGTCGACAGCGCGATCACTTCGCGGCTGGCGATCCCCAGTTCCATGCCCGGTTCGCCCTGGGTGACGCCATCGCACATGGCGGGCACGCCACCGGCGAACTGGCCAACCGAGCCAATCTCACGCAACGCCTGCTTGATCTGCTCCGGATAAGTTTCATAAGGCTGGTGTGCGGAGAGCATGTCGTTATATGACGAAACAATTGCCACATTGGCGGCATTCATCATGCGCAGGCTTTGCTTGTCTTCGCTGCCGCACCCAGCCACCCCATGGGCGAAGTTCGCGCATTGCAGCTTGCCGCGCATCGGACCGTCGCTGGCGGCGCTGCGAATCAGTGCCAGGTACGCCTCGCGGGTGGCGCGGCTGCGGGCGATAAGCCGTTCGGTGACCTCAAGAACGCGGGGATGCATGTGTAGAACTCCAGGCTAACGGATATGACGACCTGTACTTCCAAGCTGATCGAAAGCCTCGCAGGGAAGGGCTTCTCAATCATCTGGACCTGTTGATTCAGGTCACTCGTTGTAGATAAAACAAAATATTGCCACTAAAAAGGCTTGTTTTCTATTTTTATGCGAATAATCTTGTAATTCCAACAACAAAGCTACGACAGGCGCTTTCCTCATGACGCTACGAATCGCAATCAACGGTTTTGGCCGCATTGGCCGCAATGTCCTGCGCGCACTCTATACCCAAGGTTACCGCCAGGACTTGCAGGTCGTCGCCATCAACGATCTGGGCGATAGCTCCATCAATGCCCACCTGCTCAAGTACGACACTGTCCACGGCACCTTCGATGCTAGCGTGGAGCATGACAATGAAAGCCTGACCGTCAACGACGACCGCATCTCGGTCAGCGCGATCCGCAATCCAGCCGAATTGCCCTGGGCCGCCGAGAAAATCGACGTGGTGTTCGAATGCACCGGTCTGTTCACCGACCGTGCCAAGGCTGCCGCGCATATTAGCGCCGGCGCTCGCAAAGTGATTATTTCCGCACCGGCCAAGGGCGCGGATGCCACCGTGGTGTACGGGGTCAACCATGACATCCTGCGCCAGTCGCACCAGATCATCTCCAACGCGTCGTGCACCACCAACTGCCTAGCCCCGGTGGCTCAAGTGCTGCACCGTGAGCTGGGTATCGAAAGCGGCCTGATGACCACCATCCATGCCTATACCAACGACCAGAACCTGACCGACGTTTACCACACCGACCCGTACCGCGCTCGCTCGGCGACTCAGAACATGATCCCCAGCAAGACCGGCGCTGCCGAAGCCGTGGGCCTGGTGCTGCCGGAACTGGCGGGCAAGCTCACCGGCATGGCCGTGCGCGTGCCGGTGATCAACGTGTCGCTGGTGGATCTGACCGTGCAGCTCAAGCGCGAAGCCAGCGCTGACGAGGTTAACGCGCTGCTCAAGGAAGCCAGCCAGCACTCGAAGATCCTCGGCTATAACACGCTGCCGCTGGTTTCCGGCGACTTCAACCACAACCCACTGTCGTCGATCTTCGACGCCAATCACACCAAGGCCAGCGGCAAGCTGCTCAAGGTCCTGGCCTGGTACGACAACGAGTGGGGCTTCTCCAATCGCATGCTGGATAACTGCCTGGCCCTTTGCAACGCTAAATAGGAAGCAACGCGGAGTAAGTGCGCGCAGTGACAGCGGGCATCGAGCAGCAACCGACGATAGGCCTCAGTCTGACCCGTAATACCCTGACGGAGCGTAAGCGCCTCGCCAGGGTGGCCCATCATCGCCGTGAGCGATGCCCGCAGGCCACAACGCGTGTCTTTCGGCAAGGCACTAGCGGGACATAAAGAAAAAGCCTCGTGAATCACGAGGCCTTCGAGGACGGCAATGGTTCTTCAACTTTGCGGCTTCGCTCCCTGGGAAAGGCCAAACATAAACAACAGCAAATCATGATCAGGCCTGACCTCGACGCCGGCTTTGGCCACCCGCGGCAAGGGACAATGCCCTGTGCCATCAGCCTTGCTGAGTATCTGGGTTCCCGGTTGCTCCCAAACCACCAGCGCCAATGACGCAATGGCCAGTGCACTGAGTAAAAACAAACCTCGAGCTATTTCTAACTTCATCGCTGTAAACCTTTGATGGTGCTGCCGAACGCCATATCGTAAAAGTAGCTCAGCTTGTTCCAGTCCGTTTCATTCCACGACGAATGGCGCCGCAGTTGTCTCATGTCATGGTCCGCCGCCAGCCGACGACTCAATCGCTGACGAGCCTTCTCCAGATCCAACAGGGCGACCTCGACGGTTGCCGACTCACCTTCGCCACTGACCCGGACAAACACGTGCTTGAAATACAGGCAGCCGTGCTGCCAGCGACCGCGATGCATCCGCGCCAAGGTGCTGGCCAATTCCTGCAGCACACGATCATGCAAAACTTCGCCATGGCGCTCACGACCGCCCTCGGCATACCAGTTCTCGATCTCGAGAAAACCGTCCAGCGCCGCCGTGACCAGCAGCGCCTGCCATGCCCCCTCACCTTCGCGCCGGGCACCACAGAACACCAGTTCAGGCACCGCCACATCCAGCATGCGCAAGCTCTTCAGCGCAGCCAGTTCGCGCAGGACCGTTGGACGACCAAAGGGATGCAACAGGCTTCGGTAGGTATGCCCCACCTGGCGTTTCACATACAACAGTCGACCGCTCGCACCTACCACCCGCTGGACACCACTTTCCCCGCCTCGACGCTGATTGGGCTCTTCCACCCATTCGCCTTTCTGTTGCCAGAAATACTCGAAGCGATCCTCGGTGACATCTTTTGCGTGCAATACGTACTCAACGGCCATCCTGCTACCTCTTGCGCAATATATAAACCCGCCACATGGCGTAGAGCGGGAAAAAATCCAGATGCTCCTGGATACGAAAGCCCGCTTGCCTGAATTCTTCTTCTACTTTAGCGGTAGGCAGCACATAACGGTTCTGATAACCGTCCCGCGCCTCGTCGGCCTGGCGCTCACGCTCCAATCGCCGACGCCGCCAGGCCTTGAAGTTGCCGTCGACCCAAAGTGAAACGATTACGCTATCGCGGGTGACCCGCTGAAACTCTTCCAACAACGCCATCCGGTGCGCCGCCTCGCCGACGTGGTGGAGCAGACGCATGCAAAAAATGCTGTCGACGGCATTATCGGGCAGCTCGATATCAAATGCCGACGTTTGCAGCGGTCGTATCCTCTTGACCACTTCGACCGGCTGCGCGTTGAGCGCGGTTTCCAGCATAGACGCCGAGTTATCGGCCCCAATAATCACCCGGTTGGGTTTCTCCGCCAACAGTGGCCAGAACCGTCCGGCACCACACGGCAAGTCAAGCACCAGGCCCGGCTCGCCAGCCAGGGCTAACGCGGCACGCACCAGTTGCTCATCACGCTTATGGGACAATCGACGAGCCAAACTGTTCTTGTGCTTGAGCAGATACTGCTCCGCATGTTTGTCGTCGTATTTATCGGAAAATTCAAGTTTTATCGGGGAATTCATCACCATCTCCTGTAGCCAACATAGCCACAGTAGGTAGGCGCGTGTCAGTGACAGGTCGTCCCCTCGTGAAAATTTTGTTCTGTCTCGAACAAAGCATTACAAAACTTTACAAGCCGAAAATAATGGCTCAGGGCCATATCTGTAAACATCGACGAGGTCGCCGCCCTGAAGAAACCGGGCGCTCCGAGAGTCAAGCAGTAGGTCGTGCCAGGTCTACATGGAAGCGACAACCATTAGGCTGCATGGTCGTCAGACTGACATACCAGCCCTGGTTCTCGCAGATCCGCTGCACCAGCGAAAGCCCGAGCCCCAAGCCTTCACCGCGTCTCTCATCGCCACGCACAAAAGGCTGGAACATCGCCTCGCGCTTTTCTTCCGGAATCCCGACACCGCTGTCCTCGACAACAAATCCCGTCGACTCAAGTGTCAGGCGGATAAAGCCCTGCTCCGTGTAATGAAGGGCGTTGCGCAACAGATTGCCCATCACCGCGTGCAGGAACGTGGCGTTGTAACGTGCATCCAGGGGATCGCCTGGATTGAAGATCAGCTTCAGGCCTTTCTCCTCGACAGGCGCACGCCACAGGCCGACCAGGTCCTCGGCCACCAGCTTGAGCGAAACCTGTGGCGACATGCTGGCGTCCTCACGTTGGGCACGAGCCAGCATCAGGAAGGTCTGCACCAACTCGCGCATCTCCTCGCAGGCCCGAGCGATACGTTCGACCTGATTACGACCGCGCTGATCGATCGCGGGGTTTTCCAGCAACAGCTCGCAGGAACTGGCCAGCACCATCAGCGGCGTGCGCAGCTCATGGCTGACGTCGCTGGTAAACAGCCGCTCGCGGGTCAAGGCCCGGCGCAGGCGTCCCAGCGTCGCATCGAATGCTACCGCCAGCTCACCCACTTCGTCCGCCGCGTAGTCAGGCGCAAGAGGCGGCGCAAGTCCAAGCAATTGGTCGCGATGCCGAACCTGGCGGGCCAACCGCACTACCGGGGCCATCACTCGTCGGGCCAGAACCCAGCCGAGGAACACCGCCAGGACCAGGGCCAGGATAAATCCCACGAGCACCACCGCGAACAGCACCCGCTCGCGTTCCTCGAAGTCACTCTGGTCCTGCAGCAGTACATAGCGCCGACCGTCAACCACCTCAACCATCGCGTGATAGGACGATTGCTCGCGAAAGACCTCATGAAACCCCGGATCGAGATGGCGCAAATCCTTGGGCAGCTCGAAATCGCCTTTGCCGTCACTGTAGTAGAACAACTGGTCGGGTTCGGGTCGATGGCTCCAGTCCCCCACGCTGTCCATCAGCAGCAGGCGCTGTAGATCGCCGCCCAGGCCGGCGGAGATCAGTTTTTCCTCGACCAGGTGAACCGTGGCCACGATGCCCAGGGCAAAGGCACCCGCCACCAACGCGCTCATCAAGGCAAAGGCAATGATGATGCGCTGGGCAAGACTCTGCTTAAACTCCATCACGGCCCTCAGCCAGGCGGTAGCCGACACCATGCACGGTCTGCAACAATGGCTTGTCGAACGGTTTGTCGATCACTTGGCGCAACTGGTGCACATGGCTGCGCAGGCTGTCGCTGTCCGGGCAGTCGTCCCCCCAGAGCGCCTCTTCAAGAATCTCCCGACGCAATACGTGCGGGCTTTTCTGCATCAGCACCGCCAGCAGCTTCAAACCGACCGGATTGAGCTTGAGCAGACGCCCCTGGCGGGTGACTTCCAGGGTATCCAGGTCGTAGCTCAGGTCACCCACCTGCAAGGCGCGCCGACCGCCACCTTGGGCACGACGCAACACCGCTTCGATACGCGCCGCCAACTCCGACAGGGCGAAGGGTTTGAGCAGGTAGTCATCGGCGCCGGACTTAAAGCCCTGCAGGCGATCATCGAGCTGGTCACGGGCCGTCAGCATGATTACCGGCGTGTCGCGCCGGGCATCCTCGCGCAAACGTTTACACAGGGTGTAGCCGTCGATCCCAGGCAGCATGATATCGAGCACGATCAGATCGTAATGCTCGGTTGCGGCCAGGTGCAGACCCGACAAGCCGTCCTGCGCACAGTCCACGGTATAGCCTTTGAGACCCAGGTAATCCGCCAGGTTGGCCAGGATATCGCGGTTGTCTTCAACCAATAAAATTCGCATGGGCACTGTCTCCGTACGCGGTAACGGCCATGATGGCTCGCGCAGCTTAAGGCCAAGTGTGGCTCAGGGATAGGCCTGAGAGCCCCATCGATAAGGGTTTTCAACCGATTTCGAGGCTGAACGAGTTTTTCACTATAGCTTCACAAACTAACGACAGCGTCAGAGCCAATATCGCGCTTTCTTTGATATAAGAAACATCGACATGGGTCTCTCCAAAACAGCGCCAATGCGCTATTTGCTATTGATAACCGGTGCCTGGTTATCCGTTTTCCTGCTCACTCGTAGTGTATTGCTGATCACCCATCTGGGCGAAGTCGGCGGCAACCTGCTGCCGGTATTTGGGGTGGGTCTGCTCTATGACCTGACCTTCCTGGTCTATGCCGCCCTCCCCTTGGGACTGTACTTGCTGCTGTGCCCAACCGCGCTCTGGCGTCGGCGTGGCCACCGTTGGTTCCTGCAGGTGGTACTCACCGTCAGCCTGTTCACCATGCTGTTCACCTCGGTGGCGGAATGGCTGTTTTGGGATGAATTCGGTGTGCGCTTCAACTTCATTGCCGTCGACTACCTCGTGTACTCCGATGAGGTGTTGAATAACCTGCTGGAGTCCTACCCAATCGGTAAACTGCTGAGCCTGTTGGCGGTGCTGGCCGTGGTCTTGAGCTGGACCCTGCGCCAACCCTTTAACCGCGCGATGGATTCGCCATTGCCGACAACACGTGGTCGCTTGCTCAATGCCTTGAGCTTGTTGGCGGTCGCCGGCCTCTGCCTGCAACTGATCAGCCAGGACAGCCCGCGCGCCCAAGGCGGTAACGCCTACAAGAATGAACTGGCAAGCAACGGTCCTTATCAATTTTTTGCCGCGTTTCGTAACAACGAACTGGATTACTCGCAGTTCTACAAAAGCCTGCCGACCGACGTGGTAGCCAAGCAATTGCACGCCGAGCTCAGCGAAGCCAATGCCCGTTTTATCGGCAACGATCCCCTGGACATCCGTCGCGCCATCACCAACCCCGGCACGCTGCGCACGCCCAATATCATACTGGTGACCATCGAGAGTCTCAGCGCCAAGTATATGGGCAGCAACGGCGATAGGCGCGACCTCACGCCCAATCTTGATGCACTGCGCCAGCAAAGCCTATATTTCAATAATTTCTACGCCACCGGTACTCGCACCGACCGCGGCCTGGAAGCCATCACCCTGGCCGTCCCACCGACACCGGGGCGCTCGATCGTCAAGCGCATTGGCCGCGAAAGCGGCTTCGCCAGCCTGGGCCAGCAACTCAGTGCCATCGGTTATGACAGCGTGTTTGTCTACGGAGGGCGCGGCTACTTCGACAACATGAACGCGTTCTTCAGCGGTAACGGTTATCGGGTCGTGGATCAGAGCAGCGTGCCTGAATCGGAGATTTCCTTCAAAAATGCCTGGGGCATGGCCGATGAAAATCTCTACCAACAGACGCTGAAGCTGGCCGATGCTGACTACGCCAAGCAGCAGCCGTTCTTGTTACAACTGATGACCACCTCCAACCATCGCCCCTATACTTATCCTGATGATCGTATCGACATCAAGTCCGGCCACGGTCGCGATGGAGCGGTGAAATACACCGACTATGCCATCGGTGAGTTCCTTGAGGCCGCACGCCAGAAGCCCTGGTTCGATAACACCATCTTTGTCTTTGTCGCCGACCATACCGCCGGCAGCGCGGGCAAGGAAGACCTGCCCATCAGCAACTATCAGATTCCCCTGTTCATCTATGCGCCGAAGCTGGTCGAGGCTCGGGAAACAGCGCAATTAGCCAGCCAGATCGATCTTGCGCCAACCTTGCTGGGGCTGATCAATCTGAGCTACGAATCGACGTTTTTTGGCCGGAACCTGTTGCAAGACAATCCGTTGCCCGCTCGGGTTTTGGTCGGCAACTATCAACATCTGGGGTTGTTTGATGGCAAGGACCTGGCAATTCTCAGCCCGCGCCTGGGCCTGCGTCGTCACGACCAAGCCCTGGGTGAGAGTCAGGAGTTGCGTGTAGATAGCGACGACCGTTTGATCCAGCGCGCAATCACCTACTATCAGACCGCCAGCTATGACTTCAAACAGCAATTGCTGAGCTGGAAGACTCCCAAAGAGACGGCTCCACAGTTAAGTGAGCGCTGAGTCAGGCGTAAACCGCTCTCATCGCACGAGCGATCTTGCTCGCGAGGAGGGTTAACCGTTACACGTGCATCCCAATATAAAGCCTGCACCCTCGGTTTTTCAGTAGTTGGCTCGCGCCTACAGGGCAGCGAGAACGCATGAAAAAAACCCCGCCTGCATCACTGCAGGCGGGGTTTTGTGTACGGGAGCGGTGGCTTACATCATGCCGCCCATACCACCCATACCGCCCATGTCTGGCATGCCGCCGCCAGCAGGAGCATCTTTCTTCGGCGCATCAGCTACCGCCGCTTCGGTGGTCAGCATCAGACCGCTGATCGACGCCGCAGCCTGCAGGGCCGAACGAGTCACCTTGGTGGGGTCCAGGATGCCCATTTCGATCATGTCGCCGTATTCGCCAGTCGCAGCGTTGTAGCCGAAGCTGCCACGACCGTTCTTGACTTTATCCACAACCACGCTTGGCTCGTCGCCGGAGTTGGCAACGATCTGACGCAGTGGCGCTTCAACAGCGCGACGCAGTACAGCAATACCGACGTTCTGATCAGCGTTGTCGCCCTTGAGCTCGGTCAGTGCCTCCAGAGCACGGATCAGCGCCACGCCACCGCCAGGCACCACGCCTTCTTCGACAGCTGCGCGGGTTGCGTGCAGAGCGTCTTCAACGCGGGCTTTCTTCTCTTTCATTTCAACTTCGGAACCGGCACCGACCTTGATCACAGCAACACCGCCGGACAGCTTGGCCAGGCGCTCTTGCAGTTTTTCACGGTCGTAGTCCGAAGAAGTCTCGGCAACCTGGGCACGGATCTGGGCGATACGCGCTTCGATATCGCTCTGTACGCCAGCACCGTCGACGATGATGGTGTTTTCCTTGGACAGAGTCACGCGCTTGGCGCTACCCAGGTGCTCCAGAGTGGTGCTCTCCAGGCTCAGACCGATCTCTTCGGAGATAACGGTGCCGCCAGTCAGGACAGCGATGTCCTGCAGCATGGCTTTACGACGATCGCCGAAACCCGGTGCCTTGACGGCAGCGACCTTGACGATACCACGCATGTTGTTCACAACCAGAGTCGCCAGGGCCTCGCCTTCGACGTCTTCAGCTACGATCAGCAATGGGCGACCGGCCTTGGCAACCGATTCCAGCACTGGCAGCATTTCGCGGATGTTGGAGATCTTCTTGTCCACCAGCAGGATCAGCGGGCTATCCAGCTCGGCAACCATGGTGTCTGGCTTGTTGACGAAGTACGGGGACAGGTAGCCACGGTCGAACTGCATGCCTTCCACAACCGACAGTTCGTTTTCCAGGCCCGAGCCTTCTTCAACGGTGATCACACCTTCTTTACCGACTTTTTCCATGGCTTCGGCAATGATGTCGCCGATGGAGCTGTCGGAGTTGGCGGAGATGGTACCTACCTGAGCGATAGCCTTGGTGTCGGCGCAAGGCTTGGACAGCGACTTCAGCTCCTTGACAATGGCGATGGTTGCCTTGTCGATGCCGCGCTTGAGGTCCATCGGGTTCATGCCGGCAGCAACAGCCTTCAGGCCTTCGTTGACGATCGACTGGGCCAAGACAGTGGCGGTGGTGGTACCGTCGCCAGCGTCATCGTTGGCACGGGAAGCAACGTCCTTGACCAACTGCGCGCCCATGTTCTCGAAACGGTCTTCCAGCTCGATTTCCTTGGCAACGGAAACGCCGTCCTTGGTGATGGTCGGAGCGCCGAAGCTCTTCTCGATGATCACGTTACGGCCTTTCGGGCCCAGGGTGGCTTTTACGGCGTCAGCCAGGACGTTGACGCCTTTGAGCATTTTCTTACGGGCGGAGTCGCCAAACAGAACTTCTTTAGCAGCCATGATCGTAATTCCTTGAATACTTTGTGGTAACGGGAAAAATGAGCGGGAATCAGCCTTCGATAACAGCGAGAATTTCGCTCTCAGCCATTACCAGCAGGTCTTCGCCGTCTACTTTCACAGTGTTGCTGCCGGAGTAAGGGCCAAACACAACCTTGTCACCCACTTTCACGGCCAGCGCACGCACTTCACCGTTGTCCAGAACGCGACCAGTGCCTACAGCGAGAACTTCACCGCTGTTGGCTTTCTCGGCAGCCGAACCTGGCAGGACGATGCCGCCAGCGGTTTTCTTTTCTTCTTCGCTGCGACGGATGACGACGCGGTCATGCAGAGGACGAAGCTTCATTGTCGATCTCTCCTAGTTATTTATGGTTTTCCACAGCCAGTATCAATACCGGCCTGCTAGCACATCCGGCGTTGCCGGTTGCGGCTCGACGAGCGAACCGCAAAAGACTGTTTGGCGATTTACGCCAAAAACCTTGCGGTGACCGTTACATAGGGGCGCCAAAGATAATTACAAGGGCAGGAAGAGGTTTTTTTTGCAGGTAACGGTCCCTGTAGAAACGAACACGACACCCGAAGGTGTCGCGTGGCGAAGTGGCGATCGGTTAGGAGTCGCGGTGTTCGAACTCACCTTCGATCACGTTCGGCAGGCGGCCATTGGCCGGTGCCGCGCTAGGCTGGCCGCGAGTCTGCAGGTCATCGGCAAAGGCTCGCTGGCGCATCGCTTGCTCCTCGGCCCGTCGCCGCATCTTGCCGACCGCCAGTCGACGGGTGATCGGCAACAGCAACAGCAGGCCGAACACATCGCTGATAAAGCCCGGCAGCAACATCAGGCCACCGCCCAGGGCCAGCATCAGGCCCTCAAGCACGGTCTGGGCCGGCAGTTCACCACGACTCAGGCTTTCGCGCGCCCGAAACGCGGTAGCCAGGCCAGCGACCCGCAGGACCAGTACACCGAGTGCCGAGCCAAGAATGATCAGGGCCAGCGCCGGGAAAAAACCGATAGCCGTGCTGACCTGAAAAAACACATACAGCTCTAGCACCGGAAACAGCAGAAAGAGCAATAGAAAAGCGCGCATCAAATGGTTCCTCTACGGAAGAATGCCTTCCAGTAGACATCAGATGACGTCAACCCTCCGTGAATTCAAGCCTCGGCCGCTTGCTTTTTCGGCCAAAACTGCGCATGGGCCAAGGAAACCAAGGCCTGGCGAACCTCCATCGGCGTGTTGCAAGGTGTTTCAAAGGCCAGCCAATACACCCCCTGACCGACCCTTAAGTGCATCCCTTCCGTGTCGATTCCCGCCAGTTGGGCCGGCGCGATACGTGGCAATCCCGCCAAGTCGACATAGTGAGCGATCGCTTTGGCATGATCGCTGTTCATATGCTCGACCATACTCACCTCCGCCTTGCCGGCAAACGGATTAGCCAAGGTCACCTGGTCAAGCCAGTGGATCTCGCCGAAGCCACCGATATAACGGTGACGTACCGGCTTGAGCACCCAAAAATCGAAATCGTGGGCTTTGTGGTAGTTCTCCGAGTCCGGAAAGTAGCGGTAGTAGCGCTCGGCGGCGGCTTCGATAGCCGCGGATTCAACGAGTTTCTCCGCCTCGGCCAGGTAGGTCAGGCGACCGGCCGCCTGGACATCCTCGGCTTCTCGATCACTCACCAGCAATGAGCATTTCGGGTCTTTGCGCAGGTTGTGGGTGTGCTGGGCGATCCGGCTAATCAAGATCAGCGGGCGGCCCTGATCGTCCAGGCAGTAAGGCACCACGGAGCCGAACGGAAAACCAGGCATGGCCTTGGAATGCGTTGACAACACGCCCCGGTACTCCTTGAGCAACAATGCTCGCGCATTTTTGGCAACGTCCACACTCACCTTATGACTCCTCATGCAAAATCCACCGCTTGCCTTATAGCATTCCTGCCCCTTACCAGGCCACGCCGAACCCGACGGTGTAGCGGGTTCGGTTTAATCGGGTGTCGTCGTCGCCATTCACAATGTCGCGTTCAGCCTTGAGGTTCAACGACGCCCATTCGGTGACTCTGTAGCGCAGGCCCATGTCGGCATCCAGAGCGTATTTAGAAGGCCCGTTCAACGGCCAGCCTACCTCGCCGCTGGTGAAGAACTCTACGGTCTTGCCGACCAAGTAACGGTTATAGTCCCACTTCATGCCCAACGAGTAGAAGGTCTTACTCTCGCCATCGTCATATTCATAATGGGTGTTGTTGACCAACGAACCCAGGGAGAACGCGCCTAACTCATTATCCCAGAATTGATAACCCGGACCGGTACCGACAGTGCGCTGGCGCGACAAGTCCTCGATCCGGTCGCGTTTGTAGCTCAGGCGCCCCTGCCAGAACCATTGCTCGGTGATGAAACGGTCAAGGGCATACTCGATACCCCAGTTATCCGTGATGACTAGATTGTCTTGGAACTCGCGGTTGTATTCTCCTTGCGCATGATGCCTCCAGGCACCATGGCGGGCCGTGGTCTTGAAGTCGATGTCGTAGTCATCGGTATCTTTTTCCGCACGCTTGTAATCCAAGGCCACATCGACATTGCCTTTCCAGACCAGGTCTGCGATCACCGGCTTGGGTTTGACGATCTGCTGGATGCTGTCCAGATCCACTGTTTTCGAGGCTCGGCCATTGGCCAGGATCACCTTGCCGGTGTCGGCGGCCAGCAACGACCGGGCCCTCTCACCGCTGTAGGCGTCCTGCTTGACCAGCAGCTCCTGATCGCTCTCCAGGGTCTTGATCTGAGCCCAGTCAACTGCAACGACTCCGGCATAATCGGTCTGGACCAACAGTTTGCCGCCGTCGAACAGCTTGATCTTGCCACTCAGGCGATCACCGTTGTTCAACCAGACAGTATCGGCCAGCAAAGGCGTAGAGGCGCTGAAAACAGCGAGGCACAATAGGATTCTGGACAACATAGACAACACAAGACTCAGGTTGGCGAAAAAAAACCGGCATTATCCCGGCGGATAACGCCCGAGCAAGGACCGACCGAGCAAACAGGAGTCAAGTTCAACAATTACTCTCAATAAGCGGAAATCTCTGACTTGATAGAGGCAAAAACCACTCAAAGGAATGGCCCCGTGAACGAAGAAACCGTCAGTGAAAGCCCCGCCCAGATGCGGCGTACGGCCCTCTACCTGACCCTGGCCCAAGTGCCTGAAGGCAAGGTGGTCACCTATGGTCAGCTGGCCGAACTCGCCGGACTCGGTCGGGCGGCCCGCTGGGTGGGGCGGACCTTGAGTCAGTTGCCGGCCGACACCCGCCTGCCCTGGCACCGCGTACTGGGTGCCGGTGGTCGGATCAGTCTACCGGTCGGCAGCCCATCCGGCGACGAACAACGGGCCCGGCTGCGCACCGAAGGCCTCAGCGTCCTGAACAATCGTGTCGATATCAAGCGTCATGGCTGGCGTCCGATAGAGCACAGCGGTTAGAGTGCGCGCTTTGTTTCCGTCAACCCTGAGGCAGATTCCAGCCCATGCCCCGTAAAACCTGGCGCGCCGCGCTCGCCGCCTATGCCAGCCCCTCGACATTAGTGCTGTTGCTGCTCGGTTTCGCCGCCGGCCTGCCTTATATGTTGGTATTTTCAACGCTTTCGGTCTGGTTGCGCGAGGCCGGTGTAGCCCGCGAAACCATTGGTTATGCCAGCCTGATCGGCCTGGCATACGCTTTCAAATGGGTCTGGTCGCCCTTGCTCGATCAATGGCGCCTGCCACTGCTCGGCAAGCTGGGTCGGCGTCGCTCCTGGCTGGTTCTGGCACAAAGCCTGATTGTTCTAGGGCTGATCGGCATGGGCTTTTGCGATCCGCAGAAACACTTGTCCTGGCTGATCGCAATCGCCGTGCTCGTCGCCTTTGCCTCCGCCACCCAGGACATCGCGGTCGACGCCTATCGCCTGGAAATCGCCCATGACACCCAGCAGGCCGCTCTGGCTGCCAGCTATATGTCCGGTTACCGGGTCGCCGCCCTGCTGGCCACCGCCGGCGCCCTGTTTTTCGCCGAAGGCTTCGGCTCCACCGGTTTCAGTTACAAGCACTCGGCCTGGACCGGCACCTATGTGCTGTTTGGCGTCTTGATGATCCCTGCGCTACTCACCACTTTCTTCATGCGCGAACCGCCGGTGCCGTTGCGTACCCAACTGTCCGCGGGGCGCTACAGCTTCATGCATCAACTGACCTCGGTATTCGTGCTGATCATTCTGTTGGTCTCGGTGCCGGCGATGTTCACCCAGCTCTACAACACCGACTTCGCCGGTGTGCTGTTCCATGACGTCAGCTTGCTCGACCTGCTCCTCGAAGATCGCGCCTTTCTGCGCGCTATCCTCTACACCACCCTGACGGTGCTGTGCCTATCGAACCTGGGGCGACGCGGGTTGGCGCCGGTGCTCACGCCAGTCAACGACTTTATCCTCCGTTATCGCTGGCAAGCCCTGCTGCTGCTCGGGCTGATTGCCACTTACCGGATGTCGGATACGGTGATGGGGGTGATGGCCAACGTCTTCTACATCGACCAGGGCTTTACCAAGGACCAGATCGCCGGAGTGAGCAAGATCTTCGGTCTGATCATGACCCTGCTGGGCGCTGGCATGGGCGGCTTGCTGATCGTGCGCTTCGGCATCCTGCCGATCCTGTTTATCGGCGGCGTCACCTCGGCTGGCACTAACCTGCTGTTCATGTTGCTGGCCGACATGGGACCGAACCTGAAGATGCTGATCGCCACCATTTCGTTGGACAACTTCAGCTCGGGCCTGGCGACTTCGGCATTCGTCGCCTACCTGTCGAGCCTGACCAACCTGAAGTTCTCCGCCACTCAGTACGCCCTGCTCAGCTCGATCATGCTGCTACTGCCACGGCTGATCGGCGGCTATTCGGGGGTGATGGTCGAGAAGTTCGGTTACCATCAGTTCTTTATTGCCACGGCGATAATGGGCGTTCCCACCCTGGTGCTGATTGCCCTGCATTGGTATCAGGAAGTTCGTCGCGGCGGTGCAACACCTTCAACCACCGAAGACACGCAGCAAGCCCCATAAACACGAGGGGAGCTATGCTCTCCCCGCCTCAGAGCCGCCACACGTCTGTACGTCGCCGGATCCCGCCCGTACAATGCTCCGTTACTTCTAGCCACTAGCAACGACAACGGCCAACCATGCGCACCAGTCAATATTTGCTCGCCACACAGAAAGAAACACCTTCCGATGCGGTCGTGATCAGCCATCAGTTGATGCTGCGCGCCGGAATGATCCGCAAGCTTGCTTCTGGCCTGTACACCTGGCTGCCCATGGGCCTGCGCGTGATGCGCAAGGTCGAGGCTATCGTGCGCGAAGAAATGAACGCAGCCGGTGCGCTGGAAGTGCTGATGCCGGGTATCCAGCCAGCTGAGCTGTGGCAGGAATCCGGTCGCTGGGAACAGTACGGCCCCGAGCTACTGCGCCTGAAGGACCGCCATGACCGCGACTTCTGCGCCGGCCCGACCCACGAAGAAGTGATCACCGACCTGTGCCGTAACGAGTTGAGCAGCTACAAGCAATTGCCGATCAACCTGTACCAGATCCAGACCAAATTCCGCGACGAGATCCGTCCACGCTTCGGTCTGATGCGCGGTCGCGAATTTATCATGAAGGACGCCTATTCCTTCCACGCCGACCAGGCGTCGCTGCAGGCCACCTACGACCGTATGCACCAGGCCTATTGCAACATCTTCACCCGCCTGGGGCTGCGTTTCCGTCCGGTCGAAGCGGATAACGGCTCCATCGGCGGTGCCGGCTCCCACGAATTCCATGTGCTGGCCGAGTCCGGCGAAGATGATATCGCCTTCAGCAACGGCTCCGATTACGCGGCGAACATCGAGAAGGCCGAAGCCGTGCCGCAGGAAACCTCGCGCCCCGCGCCGAGTGAAGCACTGCGCCTGGTCGACACGCCCGATGCAAAAACCATCGTACAACTGGTCGAAGGCTACCACCTGCCGATCGAAAAGACCGTCAAGACCCTGATCGTCCACGCCGAAGAAGAGGGCAAGCTGATTGCGCTGATCATCCGTGGTGATCACGAGCTGAACGAAATCAAGGCCGCCAACCAGCCTGGCGTCGCCAACCCGCTGATCATGGCCTCCGACGCCGAACTGCGTGACGCCATCGGCGCCGGCGCAGGTTCCCTCGGCCCGCTGAACCTGCCACTGCCGATCATCATCGACCGCTCGGTCGAGCTGATGAGCGATTTCGGGGCCGGTGCGAACATCGACGACAAGCATTACTTCGGCCTGAACTGGGAACGCGACCTGCCGGTCCCGACCGTTGCCGACCTGCGCAACGTCGTTGCTGGCGACCCAAGTCCGGATGGCAAGGGCACCTTGGAAATCAAGCGCGGTATCGAAGTCGGACACATCTTCCAGCTGGGCACCAAGTACAGCGAAGCGATGAAGTGCCAGGTCCTGGGCGAAAACGGTAAGCCGGTCACCCTGACCATGGGTTGCTACGGCATCGGTGTTTCTCGCGTGGTGGCCGCGGCCATCGAGCAGAACAACGATGACAACGGCATCATCTGGAGCGACAGCCTCGCACCGTTCCAGATCGCCCTGGTGCCGCTGCGCTACGAAACCGAACAGGTTCGTGAAGCCACCGACAAGCTCTATGCCGAACTGACGGCCGCCGGCTTCGAAGTGCTGCTGGACGATCGCGACAAGAAGACCAGCCCGGGCATCAAGTTCGCGGACATGGAACTGATCGGTATTCCTCACCGGATCGTGGTCAGCGACCGCGGCCTGGCCGAAGGCAACCTGGAATACAAGAGCCGTACCGAAGCCGAGGCGCAAGCGCTGCCGGTTGCCGATGTACTGGCTTTCCTGCAGGCCCGTATCCGTCGCTAAGCCCAGATAGAGACCTCATGTTCAATCGAAGTACCTTAGCCCTCGGGGGCGCCGCCTTGTGCGGCGCCCTGCTGCTTGGCGGCTGTGCCAACCCGATGTCGCAGCGCAGCGAGCACGAGGAACGTGTCGAACGCAAACTGCTTGAGCACAGCCTGCAGATCGATGTCGGCGACCCCAAGATCCTCGAACTAGCGCAACGTCGTGTGCGAATCAACGAACAGAAGACCTTCGAGGTCACCGAGTTCGACGTCACCCGTCGCTACGATCGCTACACGCCTTATCAGCCCTGGCGCAAAGCCTATGAAATACCGCTGGGCGCGGTGGCGCTGGTGGGTGGCATCGGCGCTAACGTGGTGAACGTGTTCGCCCTCGGCTCCCTGCCTACCAGCATGACCCGCGACTGGATCAGCTATGGCATCGACGGGCTCAATCCGTTCATGAACATGCAATCCCACGGACGCGCGCAGCAAAACCTGGCAGCCATCGAAGAAGTCCAGCGCGACAAGCGCATGGAATATTCGAGCCTACCGTGGGCCGAACGGCCAGTGGAGGTGGTGGCGGGTCGACAGACCTATGAGCTGACCACCGATCGCCACGGTGTGTTACGCCTGAACCTGCTGGACAGCCCGTTTGCCGAGCGGGGCCTGAATCACATTGGCAACCTGACGATTCGCGTCGAGGATGCCAAGGATGAAGTCCACTCGGATTCGAACCTGTCCATCAGCAGCCAGCTCCAAGGCAAGTTGTTGGAGGCCCACGCCTTGATCTATGACGACCTGGAGGGCGACGATGTCGACCAATGGGTTCATCGGGTCAAGCGCCTGTCCGAATTGGGCCTGGAAGAAGAAGCAAGCGAACTGGAACAGAGCCTGATCGAACTGACGCGCAACGATCCCGAGTTGCAACACGAGTTTCTCAAGTCGCTGAGCAAGAATGCCGGACGTCTGGTGGCGGATCCCGGAGCAAGCTGAACACCTCCCCTGTGTGAGCGAGCCCGCCAGCTCACACGACTTACCGGCTGAACAGCTCCAACTGCTCATGGCCGCCGCGCAAATCCTGCAAGCGCACCCCGATACCCAACAGGCGCACGGGCTTATCTCCACGGGCAAATGCTTGGCTGAGTAACTGTCGATAACTCTCCAGATCCCGGGCGGCCCCGGCCTGCTCCAGGGTGGTCTGGGTAAAATCATGAAACTTCACCTTGACGAACGGCTTGCCCGGTCGATAACCATCGTCCAGCCGCGCCATGCGTCCGGCCAGGGTTTCCATCAGCTGCGGAAGCTTTTGCAGGCAACTTTCGAGATCGGGCAAATCGACGTCGTAGGTATTTTCGACACTGACCGATTGCCGCCGACTGTCATTGTGCACCACTCGCTCATCAATCCCCCGCGCCAGCCCCCACAAGCGTTCGCCGAAACTACCGAACTCACGCACCAGGGCCAGCTTGCTCCACTCGCGCAACTGCAGGCAGTCGACGATACCCAATCGCCCCAGCTTGTCCGCCGTGACCTTGCCGACACCATGCAGTTTGCTGACCGCCAGCCCGGCGACAAAAGCATCCACCTGGTCTGGAGTGATCACAAACAAGCCATTGGGCTTTTTCCAGTCACTGGCAATCTTCGCCAGGAACTTGTTCGGCGCGACACCCGCCGAGACGGTAATATGCAACTGGCGCGACACTCGACGCCGGATATCTTGGGCGATCCGCGTGGCACTGCCGGCAAAGTGGGGGCTGTCAGACACATCCAGGTAAGCCTCGTCCAGCGACAGCGGCTCGATCAGGTCGGTGTAGTCCCGAAAGATTGCCTGGATTTCCTTTGACGCCTCCTTATAGACAGGCATGCGCGGCTCGACAATCACCAGATCCGGGCACAGGTTCAAAGCCTGCCACGATGACATTGCTGACCGCACTCCAAATGCCCGCGCTTCGTAATTGCAGGTCGCGATCACTCCCCGCCGATCTACCGCTCCGCCCACCGCCAGCGGCTTGCTGGCCAGGCTCGGGTCGTCGCGCATCTCGATGGCAGCGTAGAAGCAATCACAGTCGACATGGATGATTTTGCGTTGCGTCATGGCGGACAGTGTTTATTCAAAAGACAGAAACGGCACGGATCGTCAGTATCTCACTGATACCTGTATATAGCACCAGTGGTTTAAATATTCCGACAAGGCAGTGAGAAATAGCCGATATAAATTTAGTTTTTCAATCGAAAAGCCAACCACGATAGAGCCAAAAGCCTTGCAGGGCATGGCCCCGAGACGCCTCAAGCACCCTGTTTAAGAGGCTAAGCAATTGAACAATAAAGAGGTTTTCCGAAATTAAGGTTTGACAGGCCGGTGTTTCTCTGTAGAATGCCGCCACACAGACGCGGGATGGAGCAGTCTGGTAGCTCGTCGGGCTCATAACCCGAAGGTCGTCGGTTCAAATCCGGCTCCCGCAACCAAACATCAGAACAGGCTGCTCGAAAGAGTGGCCTTTTTTGTGTTCGCTTGTTTCTTCCAGCCCTTCCTCACTCGATCAAAAAAACCTTGATTGTCTGACACTTATCCAATCCAAAAGGACGTGCTGGGGTTTTTTGCATTATTTTGACCCTCTGGGCTATTAACAGTTGACACCCCGGCGTTCGACTGTAGAATGCCGCCACACAGACGCGGGATGGAGCAGTCTGGTAGCTCGTCGGGCTCATAACCCGAAGGTCGTCGGTTCAAATCCGGCTCCCGCAACCAAACATCGGAAAAGGCTGCTCGAAAGAGTGGCCTTTTTTGTATTCGCTGAAAAAGCATGGTGCTCAAGCACAATCCATCCCCGACGGAAGCCAGAACCAATGCCTGTACAGGCTATGCTCAATTAGCAACAAACCCCTCTACAACAGCCCCGGGACGTAGGTCGCCGCAAGACGGCGAGACGCGTTATATTTGTAATTATTTTGTCCGTAGGGATTGGTAACTTGGCTGGATACCCCCATCCTGTCGCGCACAATCCTAGAGGTGATTGATGCGCGCCAACTCGTCTGAACCACAAGACACCGTCACAGCGACACAACCGATTGCGGCCACCCGCTTGCGCTGGCTGGATCTGCTGAGCAAGTACCGTCAATCCGTTGGGCTGATTGTCACCCTGTTGTTGTTCGCCATTGCCCTGGTCGCCTGTCATCATCTGTTGATCGAACTCGACCTGGATGCGCTTCACGATTCGATTCTGGGCGTGCCCAAGCCGGCCCTGGCGGGAGCCGTCGCGGCAACCGCCATCGGCTTTATCATCTTGTTGGGGTATGAGTGGTCCGCCAGTCGTTATACCAATGTCCACCTGCCGGCCAAGACCCTGGCTCTAGGCGGCTTTACCGCCTTCGCCATCGGCAATGCCATCGGCCTGTCGCTGCTTTCCGGCGGCTCGGTACGCTATCGTCTCTACGCCCGCAACGGCCTCGGTGCCGCTGAAGTCGCACGCATGACGTTGTTCGCCAGCCTGTCGCTGGGTTGCGCGCTGCCACCGCTCGCTGCTCTGGCTACTCTGAGCAACCTGCCGGCTGCCGCTGAAGCCTTGCACCTGCCCGCCTATCTGCTGGGCGCGGTTGCCGTGACCCTCCTTGCCCTGTTCGCGCTGCTGGCAGTGGGTATTTATCGTCGACGCCTGCCAGAGCAACCCATCCCGAACAACCTGCTGGTCAAGGTCGGTCGCCGTACCCTGCGCTTGCCCGGCGCCCGCCTGACCTTGCTGCAATTGGTCATCACCGCCCTGGACGTGGCCGCCGCCGCAACAGTGCTGTATCTGCTGCTGCCGCAGGCGCCGCCGTTCGGTGCCTTTCTGTTGGTGTACCTCTTGGCCCTGGCCGCGGGCGTACTCAGCCACGTGCCCGGTGGCGTCGGGGTGTTCGAAGCGATCCTGCTGGCCGCTTTCGCCAATGAGCTGGGGGCAGCCCCACTGGCGGCAGCTTTGCTGCTGTACCGGCTGATCTATGTGTTATTGCCGTTGCTGCTGGCTTGCCTGGCACTGCTGAGCACCGAGGCCCAGCGTCTGATCGCGTCGCGCCAGAGCATGCGCGTGGCGTCCGGCCTGGCCGCTCCGGTCCTCGCGGTGCTGGTATTCCTTTCCGGCGTGGTGCTGCTGTTCTCCGGTGCCACCCCGGAAATCGATACCCGCCTGGAAGGCATCGACTTCCTCGTGCCGGATCGCCTGATCGACGCCTCGCACTTCGGCGCCAGCCTGGTAGGCGTGTTGTGCCTGCTGTTGGCCCAGGGCCTGCGTCGGCGCCTCTCGGCGGCCTGGATGCTGACCATGATCCTGCTGCTGGTGGGCGCCCTGCTCTCGCTGCTCAAGGGCTTCGACTGGGAAGAAGCCAGCATGCTGACGGCCACGGCCTGCCTGCTGGGAGCTTTCCGGCGTTCCTTCTACCGACCCAGCCGCTTGACCGAGCTACCGTTCTCGCCACTGTATCTGGTAGCCAGCCTGTGCGTGCTGGGGGCTTCGGTCTGGTTACTGCTGTTCGCCTACCAGGACGTGCCCTACAGCCATGAACTCTGGTGGCAATTCGCACTGGATGGCGATGCTCCACGGGGACTGCGCTCATTGCTGGGTGCCGCGGTACTGCTGGTGGCGGTATCCCTGACCTGGCTGCTGCGCACCGAACGCCCGGTCATCCATCAGCCCAGTGCCGAAGAACTGGAACGTGCCCACAAGATCCTGATGGCCTCCGACCAGCCCGATGGCGGCCTGGCCCTGACGGGTGACAAAGCCTTCCTGTTCCATCCGACCGATACCGCCTTCCTCATGTATGCCCGTCGCGGCCGCAGCCTGGTATCGCTGTATGACCCAATTGGCCCAGCACGCCAGCGCGCCGAGCTGATCTGGCAGTTCCGCGACCTGTGCGATACCCACCATGCGCGTCCAGTGTTCTATCAGGTCCGTGCCGAGAACTTACCGTACTACATGGACATCGGCCTGACCGCTATCAAACTCGGCGAAGAGGCCCGGGTCGACTTGCACCGCTTTGATCTTGAATCCAAAGGCAAGGAGATGAAGGACCTGCGCTACACCTGGAATCGTGGCAGTCGCGACGGCCTGTCTCTGGAGATCTACGAGCCGGGACAAGCACCTCTGGATGAACTCAAGGTGATTTCCGATGCCTGGCTGACCGGCAAGAACGTCCGCGAGAAAGGCTTCTCCCTGGGCCGCTTCAGCTCGGAATACATCAACCACTTCCGCGTCGCGATCATTCATTTCGAAGGTCGACCGGTGGCGTTCGCCAACCTGCTCGAGACCCATAGCCATGAACTGGCCAGCCTCGACTTGATGCGCTCGCACCCCGACGCACCGAAACTGACCATGGAGTTCCTGATGGTCGGTTTGATTCAACATTATAAAAATCACGGATATGCACGCTTCAGCCTCGGCATGGTACCGCTCTCTGGTCTGCAACCCCGGCGCGGCGCTCCCCTGACCCAGCGCCTGGGGTCGATGGTGTTTCAGCGCGGTGAGCAACTCTATAACTTCCAGGGCCTGCGCCGCTTCAAAGACAAGTTCCAGCCTGACTGGGAACCTCGTTACATGGCCGTGCCAGCCGGACTCGATCCGCTGGTTGCCCTGGCCGATACTGCCGCCCTGATCGCGGGCGGCTTGACTGGATTGGTGAAACGCTGATGATTCGACGCTCCTGGCGGGTTTTACTGGTAATCGTGTTGGTCTTGGCCGCGCTCGCGGGTGGCGGCTACTGGTTCTGGAATCGCCCCACGCCGCAACCCACTCTTGAACACCTGGATCAGGCCGATGGCTCGACCCTGACCCGTTTGATCCCCGGCACCACACCCAAGGCCCAGGTCATCGTGGCAACCCTCGCCGAAGACGCCCTCAGCGACAAACAACTATCAGCGCTGAGTCGTAGCGGCGCCGCGCAGATCGTCCAAGTGATCCTGCCCAAGGATGATTGCAAGCTGCAGCAACAGGCCCTGGACAACGCCCTGCAACACTTGAAAGGGCCGGCGACGCTGGTCGGCGGTATCGGCCCAGGCGCCACCCTGGCCTGGAACTGGCTGGCGACACAGACCGATGACAAGGCCCAGGCCATCTCGGTCGGTTTTACCCTTGAGCAACCAGGCTGCGGCACACCGGTTGCCAAGTCGGCGGCCCATGGTCACTGGCTCGTCGCCTGGAACGACGGCCCGGATGATCCGAGCGCGGCGTTCGTGCGCGACCAGGCCAATGCCGAGACCAGCATCAGCGACTACGATGTGCACCTGCCACAGGTGCTGAACAACGAACTGCGCAAGATGCTGGTCGGTTCCGAGAACGGTGGCTTGGCCATTCCAGTGGTGGAAGTACCGGCCGGCCAGACCACCGACACTGTGACCCTGTTCCTTTCCGGCGACGGTGGTTGGCGCGACCTCGACCGCGATGTCGCCGGTGAAATGGCCAAGCTCGGCTACCCAGTGATCGGTATCGACACCCTGCGCTACTACTGGCAACACAAGAGCCCGGAACAGAGCGCTGTCGACTTGACCGAACTGATGCAGCACTATCGCCAGAAATGGGGGATCAAGCGCTTTGTGCTGACCGGTTACTCATTCGGTGCCGACGTGCTGCCAGCGATCTACAACCGCCTGCCAGAAGCCGAACAACAGCGCGTGGACGCTATCATCCTACTGGCCTTCGCCCGCAGCGGCAGCTTCGAGATTCATGTCGATGGCTGGCTGGGCAAGGCCGGCATGGAGCTGGACACCGGCCCCGACATGGCCAAGCTGCCGGCCGCCAAGGTGCTGTGCATCTACGGCAAGGAAGAGATTGATGAAAGTGGCTGTACCACCAAGACCGCTGTCGGCGAGCCGATGGAATTACCGGGCGGGCATCACTTCGACGAAAACTACCCGGCGCTGGCCAAGCGCCTGATCGACGCCATCGACAAGCGCCAGAGCAGGGCCGAATAAGTCGCGACAAACACCGGCAAAAGCCCCTACAGCCACAAGGTAACGGGGGCTTTCTTGCATTCAGATCCGGCGTTCGGCAGTATCATAGACTTCCCTGTCCCGCCTGGCTCCGACTGCCACGATCAACACCTCGATGGCCTTGCCGTCGACACGATAGACAATACGCGTATCGCCGGTTCTGATCCTGCGACACCCCGCAAGACTGCCGCGCAATGGCTTGCCGCTCTTGTCCGGCTCGCCATGGACAATGCGCTCCTCGATCACATCGAGGATTCGATTCGCTGCGGCACTGCCCAATTGATCCAGATCATCCATGACCTGCGGATGATAGATAACGCTCCAAGCCATCCCCTTCTCCCAATCAATCCTTTGCGGCGTAGCGTGCCCGCAGGTCTTTATGAGAGAGGGCGTTACCCGCATCGAAGCCCATCAGCCGTTCACGCGCGGTTGCTTCGACACGAAGATTCTCCAACTCGTCGAGCATTTCCTGAAAGGCTTCGACATTGATAATCACCGCCGCAGGTTCGTTATCCTTGAAAATCACCAGACGCTCGGTAGTCCGGCTGGCAATGTCCTTGAGCTTGGCACTGAAGCCACGAACCATGGCTGTCACCGAGACAGCCTGATCGGCACGTTCCAGCAATGCAGTCATATCACTCTCTCCCGCACAGGTTAGAACAGAAAAATCATAAAATAGAACGCAAAATACTACATCAAATTAAACGTAACCTAATATAGCTGATCGTTCCACGCCTCAGCAAAAAGCCCCCGCCGCCACAAGGCAACGGGGGCTTTTTTGTGATCGCAGGATTACATCTCGACCTGGGTGCCCAGCTCAATCACCCGGTTCACCGGCAGCTTGAAGAACCGCAGGTTGCCGTTGGCGTTTTTGAGCATGAAGGCGAACAGCGACTCCCGCCAGCGCGCCATGCCGACGATCTTCGACGCGATCACGGTTTCACGGCTGAGGAAGTAGGTAGTGCCCATCGGGCTGAAATCCAACTCGTCGAGGTGGCACAGCTTCAGCGCCTCCGGCACGTCCGGTTCGTCGGTGAAACCAAAATGCAGGATCACCCGGAAGAAACCTTCGCCGTAGGAATCGACCTCGAACCGTCGCTGGCTCGGCACCCGCGGAATGTCTTCGTAGACCACCGTCAGTAGCACCACCTGTTCATGCAGCACTTGATTGTGCAGCAGATTATGCAACAAGGCATGAGGCACCGCGTCCGCGCGGGCGGTGAGGAACACCGCCGTGCCCTGCACGCGATGCGGAGGCTGCACGCGGATACTGCCGATAAAGATCGGCAGCGGCAGGCCACCCTCATCCAGGCGATCCACCAACAGCTCCTTGCCGCGCTTCCAGGTGGTCATCAGGATAAATAACGCAATCCCCGCCAGCACCGGGAAAGCACCGCCCTGGACGATCTTCGGCACGTTGGCGGCGAAGAACAATCCATCCACCACCAAGAAACCGACCAGGATGGGTACCGTGAGAATCGGCGGCCACTTCCACAGCAGCAACATCACCGCCGACACCAGAATGCTGGTGATCAGCATGGTCCCGGTCACCGCCACGCCGTAGGCCGAGGCCAGCGCGTTGGAGGACTCGAAGCCCAGCACCAGCAGAATCACGCCGACCATCAAGCTCCAGTTCACCGCCCCGATGTAGATCTGCCCCTGTTCGGCACTGGAGGTGTGCTGGATATACATGCGCGGAATGTAGCCGAGCTGGATTGCCTGACGGGTCAGGGAGAAGGCTCCGGAAATCACCGCCTGCGAAGCAATCACGGTTGCCAGGGTCGACAATCCCACCAACGGCACCAGCGCCCAGGACGGCGCCAGCAGGTAGAACGGGTTGCGCGCCGCTTCCGGGTTTTCCAGCAACAGGGCACCCTGGCCGAAGTAATTCAGCACCAGCCCCGGCAGTACCAGCGCGAACCAGGCACGGGCGATCGGCTTGCGGCCAAAGTGGCCCATGTCGGCATATAGCGCTTCGGCACCGGTCAATGCCAGCACCACCGCGCCGAGAATCGCCACGCCCATGCCGGGATGCACCACGAAGAAACGCACGCCCCACATCGGATTCAGCGCGCTGAGCACTTGCGGATGCTGGAGAATGCCATGCACGCCTAGAACTCCGAGTACCAGGAACCAGGCGACCATCACCGGCCCGAACAACTTGCCGATGCTCGCCGTCCCGTGTTTCTGGATCAGGAACAACCCCACCAGCACCACCAGCGACAGCGGCACCACCCAGCGCTCCAGGCCGTCAAAGGCCAACTCCAGCCCTTCCACCGCCGACAATACCGAGATGGCCGGAGTGATCATGCTGTCGCCATAGAACAGTGCCGCGCCGATCAACCCGAGGATCACCAACACCGCCCGCAACCGCGGATACGGCGACGCCGCCCGCCGCGCCAGGGCGGTCAAGGCCATGATTCCACCCTCGCCCTGGTTGTCCGCCCGCAGGATGAACAACACGTACTTGATCGAGACCACCCAGATCAACGACCAGAAAATCAGTGCGAGAATCCCGAATACGCCATCATGGTTGACCTGAACCCCATACCCACCGGAGAACACCTCCTTGAGGGTGTACAACGGACTGGTGCCGATATCGCCGTACACCACCCCCACCGCAGCCACCAGCATGCCCAACGGCTTTGTCGCCGAATGCCCAACCGGCGCCTGACTCACTGCCTGCCCCATCAATTACTCCCCTACTACAACGTGGACCGGTCTTCGTCTAAGAAGCACTACTCTTTTTTGGTGCGGCTCTATCGGTACAGCTGTTTGAGTACAGCATGCGCTGATTTTCTTACAGTTGCCGACGATTAATCTTTTACTGCAATCTGAAACAAAAAATGACACCGAGGCGCGACGCGGCGAAGCATAGCGCAGCACTCGTCGCATTTCCCTCCATAAAGCTGGTCAAGTGCCTCGCCCATCGCTAGAATTGCGCACTTTTTGATCAGAGGCGCATCAAGCGCCCATCCGTCGTGAGCGAGTTTATCCAAACCGCCAAACACAGCGATCCCCAGACCGAGGTTAGACATGTCCACCCCCACCGCGCCGGCCAACCCCAAGGTCGGTTTCGTATCCCTGGGTTGCCCCAAAGCCCTGGTCGACTCCGAGCGCATCCTCACGCAACTGCGCATGGAAGGCTATGACGTCGTCTCCACCTACCAGGACGCCGATGTCGTGGTGGTCAACACCTGCGGTTTCATCGACAGCGCCAAGGCCGAGTCCCTGGAAGTGATCGGTGAAGCGATCAAGGAGAACGGCAAGGTCATCGTCACCGGCTGCATGGGTGTGGAAGAAGGCAATATCCGCAACGTGCATCCCAGCGTATTGTCCGTGACCGGACCGCAGCAGTACGAGCAGGTGGTCAACGCCGTACACGAAGTGGTGCCGCCACGCCAGGATCACAATCCGCTGATCGACCTGGTGCCGCCACAAGGCATCAAGCTGACCCCACGTCACTACGCTTATCTGAAGATTTCCGAAGGCTGCAACCACAGCTGCAGTTTCTGCATCATCCCCTCGATGCGCGGCAAGCTGGTCAGCCGCCCGGTCGGCGATGTGCTCGACGAGGCCCAGCGTCTGGTCAAGTCCGGGGTCAAGGAACTGCTGGTGATCTCCCAGGACACCAGCGCCTATGGCGTGGACGTCAAGTACCGCACTGGCTTCTGGAACGGCGCCCCGGTCAAGACGCGCATGACCGAGCTCTGCGCGGCCCTCGCCAGCCTGGGCGTGTGGGTTCGCCTGCACTATGTCTACCCCTACCCGCACGTCGACGAATTGATCCCGTTGATGGCCGCCGGCAAAATCCTGCCGTACCTGGACATCCCGTTCCAGCATGCCAGCCCGAAAGTTCTCAAGGCGATGAAACGCCCGGCGTTCGAAGACAAGACCCTGGCGCGGATCAAGAACTGGCGCGAAATCTGCCCCGAGCTGATCATCCGTTCGACCTTTATCGTTGGCTTTCCGGGCGAGACCGAAGAAGACTTCCAGTACCTGCTCGACTGGCTGACCGAAGCCCAGCTCGACCGCGTCGGCTGCTTCCAGTACTCGCCGGTCGAAGGCGCCCCGGCCAATGACCTGGGCCTGACAGTCGTACCGGACGACATCAAGCAGGACCGTTGGGAGCGTTTCATGGCACATCAGCAGGCCATTAGCTCGGCGCGCCTGCAACTACGCATCGGCAAGGAAATCGAAGTACTGATCGACGAAGTCGACGAGAACGGCGCCGTCGGTCGCTGCTTCTTCGACGCGCCGGAAATCGATGGCAACGTTTTCATCGACGGGGCCGGTGATCTCAAGCCGGGCGACAAGGTCTGGTGCCGGGTGACCGACGCCGATGAGTACGACCTCTGGGCGCAAACCCTGTAAGTTGTAACAAAATCGAAAAGCCCTGCTCTTTCCACGAGATGCGGGGCTTTTTTACAGCTATTGTTTGCCTCAATAACAAAGCCTGCGCCAGAAGAGGAACGGCGACATGCACCAGCCCTCCGTCATCCATACCCCAAAAACCAGCGACTACCCCGAGCTGACCGCTGTCTGGGAGGCTTCCGTTCGCGCCACCCATGACTTCCTGCCGGATAGCTACATCGAACTGCTGAAGAACCTGGTGCTGACCCGCTACCTGGATGCGGTCATGCTGATCTGTACTCGCGACTCCCACCAGCGCATCACCGGTTTCGCCGGCGTGGCGGCAGGCAGGGTCGAGATGCTGTTCATTGCGCCGCAGAACCGCGGTCAAGGCCTGGGCAAGCTGTTGCTAGGGTATGCGATCGAACATCTGAATGCCGACGAACTGGACGTCAACAAACAGAACCCACAGGCCATCGGTTTCTATTTCAAGCAAGGCTTCGAGGTGATCGACCGTTCGGCGCGCGACGGCATGGGGCAGCCGTATCCACTGCTGCATCTACGCCTGAAACGCTGACCATCGATGGCCGCCCACCTTGCGCAGGTGGGCGGCAGGTCACTGCGACAAATGTTGCCGGGCTTAACCGGCGCCAGGCGGGTACAATGGCAGTCCTCCTTTGCCACGGCCGCAGTCATGTCTGAACCCATTCGCCTTTCCAAACGCCTTATCGAGCTGGTCGGCTGCTCCCGCCGGGAGGCCGAGCTGTTTATCGAGGGCGGCTGGGTCACGGTCGACGGCGAGGTCATCGACGAGCCTCAGTTCAAGGTCGATAGCCAGAAGGTCGAACTGGACCCCGACGCCAAGGCCACCGCGCCGGAGCCGGTGACACTGTTGCTGCACCAGCCGGTCGGCATCAGCGCCGGTAGCGCCTTGCAACTGCTCGAAGCCGCCAATCTGTCCGAAGAGCACCGCTATGGCAAGCGCCCGCTCAAAGGGCATTTCCTGCGCCTGACGGTCGCCGCCGACCTGCAGGCCAATGCCAGCGGCCTGCTGGTGTTCACCCAGGACTGGAAGATCCTGCGCAAGCTGACCGCCGATGCCGACAAGATCGAGCAGGAATATGTAGTCGAGGTCGCCGGCGATATGCTCGCCCACGGCCTCAACCGGCTGAACCACGGCCTGACCTACAAAGGCAAGGAGCTGCCGGCGGTCAAAGTGAGTTGGCAAAACGAAAACCGCCTGCGTTTTGCCCTGAAAAACCCGCAACCGGGCGTGATCGCGCGACTCTGCGAAGCCGTCGGTCTCAGCGTCGTGGCCATCCGCCGCATCCGTATCGGCGGCGTCTCCATCGGCAAGGTGCCGGTGGGCCAATGGCGCTATCTGTCAGCCAAGGAAAAGTTTTGAACCCAATATTCCAACACCGCGCCAGATGCGCGGCGTTGATCAGCCAGGACTCCCCCCATGATTCATAACGATGTACTGCGCAGCGTGCGCTACATGCTCGATATCAGCGACGCCAAGGTGGTCGAGATCATCAAGCTGACCGGCTTCGAAGCCGCCAAGGCCGATATCGTCACCTACTTGAAAAAGGACGAGGAGGAGGGTTTTGTGCACTGCCCCGACGAAGTTATGGCGCACTTCCTCGACGGCCTGGTGGTTTTCAAGCGCGGCAAGGATGATAGCCGTCCGCCACTGCCGGTGGAGCTGCCAGTGACCAACAACATCATCCTGAAGAAACTGCGGGTTGCCTTCGAGCTGAAGGAAGATGACATGCACGCAATCCTCAAGGCTGCCGAGTTCCCGGTGTCCAAACCGGAACTGAGTGCGCTATTTCGCAAGTTTGGCCACACCAACTATCGTCCGTGCGGCGACCAGTTACTGCGCAACTTCCTCAAGGGCTTGACCCTGCGCCTTCGCGGCTGATCCCAAGGCCTGCGGCGGTCGGACAGCCCCGCAGGCCTGACCACTCGCCACCAGAAACCTCAATATTCGGATCAGATCCCAGCCCGCAGCACGTCCTCGGGCAACGCCTCGCCACGCTCGACACAAGCAGCGACGCGCTCGATCAGCTCGTCCAACTGATACCCCTGAGCCTGCAGCCAGGACTCATCGTAGTAGGTAGTGGCATAACGTTCACCACCATCACAGAGGATCGCCACGATCGAGCCGCTCTCCCTCGCGTCGACCATATGCCGCGCCGCCACCAGCGCGCCGATCAGGTTGGTCCCACTGGAGCCGCCGACTCGCCGCCCCAGGCGTCGTGCCAGGTAATGCATGGCCGCCAGGGACAAGGCATCCGGCACCTTGATCATGGCATCGATAACCTTGGGCAAGAACGATGCCTCGACCCGTGGCCGGCCAATCCCCTCGATACGCGAACCGCACTCCAGACGCAGGCTGGCGTCGCCCGTCTGGTAATACTCGAAGAACACCGAACGCTCGGCGTCGGCGCACAACACCTGGGTGCACTGTTGGCGGTAGCGCACATAACGCCCCAGTGTCGCGGTGGTGCCACCGGTGCCTGGACTGGAAATCAGCCAGCTCGGCTCAGGATGCCGCTCGAAGCGCAACTGCTGGAAAATAGACTCGGCGATATTATTGTTTGCTCGCCAGTCGGTGGCCCGTTCGGCATAGGTGAACTGGTCCATGAAGTGTCCGCCGCTTTCCCGTGCCAGGCGCTCGGACTCGGCATAGATCTGCGTCGGGTCTTGCACCAGGTGGCTCAGGCCGCCATAGAAGGCGATCTGCGCGATCTTTTCCCGGGAAGTGCTGGCCGGCATCACGGCAATGAACGGTAACCCCAGCAAGCGCGCGAAGTAGGCCTCGGAAATTGCCGTCGAACCGCTGGACGCCTCGATCACCGGCGCCCCCGGCTTCAACCAGCCATTACACAGGGCATAGAGGAACAGCGAGCGCGCCAGGCGATGCTTGAGGCTGCCCGTGGGGTGACTGGACTCATCCTTGAAGTACAACTCGACGCCCGGCAGGCCGGGCAGCGGCAAGGGAATCAAGTGGGTATCGGCACTGCGCTGGAAGTCGGCCTCGATGATCCGGATGGCTTCCCGGGCCCATTGTCGATTGTCGCTCATGATCGGTTACTCGTTGGAACGGCCACCCTCGAAGGCGCTGACGAATGGCTACGCCATTGGCTCTAGGCCAAACCGCTGAAGGACAAAAGGCGGATGGTTCCGCCAAGACTCAACATTAACTATAGGAAGTTTCCTACATATCGCACAGATACAGTGAAGACGCATTTGGACATACAACTGCTAAGCTCCTCTGCTCAATGTCCCTATCTTCCGATTATAGCAAAAAAGAATATAGTTTTTGTTTTAACAACCAACAGTGCGGGTTAGGGTGTCCCACCTTTTGACTTTATCAATGGAGAGCCGCCTTGCCTCTGCGTAGCACTTTCACACGTTTCTTTCATTTGGAAGCTGCCAGCGGTCTGTTATTGATTGCCGCAGCAGCGCTGGCGTTGATCATCAATAACTCACCGCTGTCGTACCTGTACAACGGCTTGCTGGACGTCCCGGTAGTGGCCCAGGTGGGCGCCTTGAAAATCGCCAAGCCGCTGTTGCTGTGGATCAACGACGGCCTGATGGCGCTGTTCTTCCTACTGATCGGCCTGGAGGTCAAGCGCGAAGTCCTCGAAGGTCATCTGTCCAAGCCTTCGCAGATTGTCCTGCCGGGGGCGGCGGCGATTGGCGGCATGGTGGTGCCGGCGCTGATCTACTGGTTCCTGAACAAAGACCATCCGGACGCATTGGGTGGTTGGGCGATCCCCATGGCCACCGATATCGCCTTCGCCCTCGGGGTGCTGGCCTTGCTGGGCAAGCGCGTCCCCGTGTCACTGAAGCTGTTCCTGATGACCCTGGCGATCATCGACGACCTCGGCGCAATCATCGTCATCGCGGTGTTCTACTCCAGCGAGCTCTCGACCCTGTCACTGCTGCTGGCCGGTGCCAGCCTGGTGGCCCTGATGGTGATGAATCGCCTGGGAGTGATCAAGCTCGGGCCCTATATGATCATCGGCCTGATCCTCTGGATCTGCGTGCTCAAAAGTGGCGTGCATGCGACGCTGGCCGGCGTTACCCTGGCCTTCTGCATCCCCTTGCGCACCAAGAACTCCGAAACCTCGCCGCTGCTGAGCCTGGAACATGCGCTGCATCCCTGGGTGGCTTTCGGTATCCTGCCGTTGTTCGCCTTTGCCAACGCCGGCGTCTCGCTGACGGGCGTCAATCTCGACAGCTTCACCCACCATGTGCCGCTGGGCATTGCCGCCGGCCTGCTGATCGGCAAGACCGTCGGGGTGTTCGGCCTGGCCTGGCTCGCGGTCAAGGCAGGCATGGCCGCACTGCCCAACGGGGCCAACTGGGGCCAGGTGCTCGGTGTGGCGATCCTCTGCGGCATCGGCTTCACCATGAGCCTGTTTGTCGGCTCCCTCGCCTTTGTACCGGGCAGTGGCGACTACGCCGGCATGGACCGCATGGGTATCCTCACCGGCTCGATCCTTGCCGCGTTGATCGGTTATGCCGTGACGGCGATGGCCAGTCGCAAGGCCGGCACCGTGATCACCTGATCGCCTAAAGCAAAAGACCCCCCGGCCAGGGTACTGGCCGGGGGGTCTTTTGCTGGTTGATCGTCAGATCAATGGGAAACGCGGCTGGTACCACCCACAGTGGAAATACGTACACGCTCGCCAACCCGGAAGATTTCGTTCGGTGCCACTTCCTGCACATAGGCACGCAGGCTACCGTCATCTTCACGCACGGTGATTTCCACACCCTGAGTCTTGGTCAGGCCTTTCTCGGCCATATTGCCGAGCACGCCACCGGCCACCGCGCCGATCACCGCCGTGACGATACTGCCACGACCGCCGCCGATGGCGCTGCCGCCGACACCACCTACGATCGCACCGGCACCGGCACCGATGGGCGAGTTGCTGCCCTCGATCTGTACCGGACGCAGGGATTCGATGGTGCCCAGACGGATAGTCTGCACGCGACGGGCTTCATCGCGAGAATAGCTATCGCCAGTCAGGCTGTTGGTGCAGCCAGCGAGCAGCATCGCCATCGTGGAGAATGAAGCAATCAACAAAACAGACTTACGCATAAGAGGAACTCCAAAAGGACATGACTCAATTAAACTCCGCAACTTGATCTGTGTCACGGCGGCCAGCGGATAAAGTGTTTTTCATTCAGCACCGGTACAGCCGGGGCGCAACAAAGCCGAGGACAGGGTAGCGTGCTTTCAACTCGCCCACACCGCGCGCCGCAAGAACCGTCAGGCTGACATCACCATTGTCGTCACGACCGCCGCTGGCTGGTATTTCCACGATTGACTGTATGTGAGCATCAGATGCTGGATGGATCGCGACTGAGTATTGTCGCCAGCGGGAGACAGTGAAGTACAGTAAAAGTTCATGCATCAGCGTCTCGACACCGCTAGAAAGCCGAAGGTCAAGCGCAAAAGCCCGCGACGCTGGCTGAAGGCCACCGCCGCAGAATGTCCCGATCAGGGCGCCAGGCGCGAACGGTGCCAGCCGTCATTGATCAAACGATAGTCGAGGCGGTCATGCAGGCGACTGGCGCGACCTTGCCAGAACTCGATGCGTTCCGGCAGCAGGCGATAGCCACCCCAGTGTTTCGGACAATCCGGCTGGGTATCGCTGAACCGGGCCTGGGTGGCCTTGAGTAGCTCCTCCAGCTCGACCCGATCGGCAATCACCCGGCTCTGCGGTGACGCCCAGGCGCCCAAGCGGCTACCCAGTGGACGGACCTGGAAGTAGGCAGCCGATTCCTGCGGCGTGACCTTGACCACCCGCCCCTCGATCCGCACCTGACGTTCCAGGCTCGGCCAGAAGAAGGTCATGGCCGCGAATGGCCACGCCGCCAGTTGCCGGCCCTTGTCGCTTTCGTAGTTGGTGAAGAACGTAAAGCCCTGTTCGTCCAACCCCTTCAACAACAAGATACGACAGTGGGGACGACCGTCTTCATCGACGGTCGCCAAGGTCATGGCGTTGGCCTCCACCGGCGGTTGCTCGGTCTTCACTGCGTCGGCAAACCACTGGTGGAACAGCGCGAACGGCTCGGCCGGGGCCTGGGCCTCGGTGAGGCCGTCGCGGGTGTAGTCGCGGCGCATATCGGCCAGGGACTGGGTCATGGTGTTTTCCCTTCTAATCCCGAATCAATCAATCGCCAATCAGTTCTTCGCCGTACCTTCAGCCACTGGATCTTTCTTCGCGACAGCCGCCTTGGCTGGCGCCGCTTTCTTGACCGGTGCTTTCTTCACCGGAGCCTTGGCTGGCGCTTTCCTGGCCGCTGACTTGGAGGTGGTTGGAGTTTTCTTCGCAACCGCTGCCTGAGCTTCCACCGCTGGCTTGACACTCTGCGCCGCCACCAGGGTCGCGGGCGCCGAAGGTGGAATGCTGTACTTGCTCAGCAACGCCACCATGGTGTTCTGCGGAGTCAGGAGAATTTCCATACGACGGTTCAGGGCGCGACCTTCGCTGCTGTCATTGGCCGCACGCGGCATCACCGAACCCATGCCGCGCAGGATCAAGCGATCGCGCTGCAAGCCACTGAGGCGGAAAATTGCCGCGACCGACTGGGCTCGTTGCTGGCTCAGGGCCTGGGCCGCATCGGCGCTGGTGCTGTTGTCGCCGTGGCCTAGGACCAGTACTGCGGTCTTGGGATCACCTTCAACGACTTTGGCAATACGCGCAAAAGGTCCGAGGGTCACCGGCAGCAGCATTTCAGGACGTTTCGGATTGTAAAAGCCGTCCACGGGCGCAATGACCACCAGGACGTTTTCGCGACGCTCCAGCTTCAGCGAAGAATCCTGGATCGCCGTGCGCAGACGCGGCTCATAGTTGTCGAGCCAGGCCTGGGTGATTTTCGGGTCGGGCATCGGCACCGCCTTGACCGGCGGCTGGGCAGTTTCCTTGGCCTTGTCCGAGCTACCGAACGGCCACCACCAATGGGTCGCCGGGTCGGCCTGGGGGGCCGGGTTAGTCGCGGCAGCTACCGCCGTCGCCAGAGGCACGGGCTTGTCCTGAGGCTTGGCAACGGCCGAGTCCTTTGCCGTGTCCTTCTTGCTGGCAGAACCGAACGGCCACCAACTACTGCCGCCGCTCGCCTCAGCCGCCGGGGCGGGGGCTGCGGCGACAACTGCCGCAGCCGGCGCGGCCTTGGCATCCTTGGCAACTACGGATGCGCCAGCCTTGGCGTCCTTGGCGCCCTTGTCAGCTGCGGCTGCGGCCGGAGCGGTAGAGATCTGGGCTGGATCCTTCTCGGCGACCTTGTCGGGCGAACCGAACGACCACCAGTGGCCTCCATCTGCATTCTGTGGAGTTTGTGCACAACCGGTGACGGTCAGGCAGATGGCCAGGGCGAGGGACTTATTCGATGACATTGGAAATCCGCAAAATGAGATAGAGAAACAGAGGCACTAAAGCCATATAAACAGACGTTTTGAAAGCAAAAAAGCCACAGGGTTCCGACCTACGGTACGGTGCGAGCATTCTACAGACAGCCAGCGAGAATCCGTACAAGCTTCTGAGCCCGTGGGTCCATAAGAACGTAGGGGCCAAGGGTGTTTGTCACGAAACCGAAGGCGACATCGTGCTCGGGATCAGCAAAGCCGATCGAGCCTCCCGCCCCCGGATGTCCGAAGGCTTTGGCACCGAGGCCGAACGTGGCATTGGCGACGTCCGGCTGATCGAGCATGCAACCCAGGCCGAAACGGGTTTGGGTCAGCAGGGTTTTGTCCATGCCCACGCTGTGTTCACGGGTCAACTCGTCAAGCATTTCACCTTCCAGCAGGCTGCCATCGAGCAACCCGCTGTAGAAGCCCGCCAGGCTGCGTGCATTACCGTGGCCGTTGGCCGCCGGTTGCTGCATGCGCCGCCACTCCGGTTTGTTGGTACTGGTCATGATAGACGGCGGGTTGGTGAACGCACGGGTGGACATCGCCGTGGGCTCGCGCAAGGTCACCTGCAACAAGCGCTGGGCCGCCGCATCACCGACATTGCCTTTGCCACGGGCAATATGCGCCACCCGATAGAACTCCTCGTCCACCAGACCGACATGAAAGTCCAGTCCCAACGGCCGGGCAATGCGCGCGACGATGGACTCGCCCGGCCCCCGACCGTCGGCCCGGCGCAACAATTCGCCGACCAGCCAGCCATAGGTGATGGCGGCGTAACCATGCCCCTCACCGGGCGTCCACCAGGGCGCCTCGGCGGCCAGGGCAGCAACCATCACCTGCCAGTCATAAAGGGCTTCAGGGGCCAACAACTCGCGCAACGCCGGCAACCCGGCCTGATGGCAGAGCAACTGGCGCAACGTGATGGTTGCCTTGCCGGCAGCGGCGAACTCTGGCCAATAGCGTGCAACCGGAGCATCCAGTTGCAACTTGCCCTCGGCCACCAGTTGCAAGGCGGCGACGGCGGTAAATGTCTTGGTGCAGGAGAACAGGTTGGCGATAGTGCCACTGTGCCACGCCTCGGCGCCGTCCTTGTCGGCGGTACCGGCCCAGAGATCGACCACGGTTTCGCCGCCAACCTGAATGCAGAGCGCCGCGCCGCGCTCCTGGGGATCGTCGAAGAGGGCCGCGAACGCCTCGCGCACCGCCTCGAATTGAAGCTCGTAATGACCCTGAATCTGCACCCTTGAATTCTCCCGACAATCACCTGACAACATGGCAGGCATTGTTCCAGCGATTGCCCGGTTTGGGAACAGACACAGGTCGGATGATGCTCGCTACCGGAGTGCCCAAGCCCGGTGAATGCGCTCAGTGACCGTTGCCGGAGTGCCCGCCGACGTGGCCCACGCCCGTCCCACCGGCACTGCCCGAACGGCCCTTGCCGCCATCGCTGTCGTGGAAACCCTTTGCCGCCTTCTGCTGGGCATCGATCTTGGCTTTCTCGGCGGCCTTGCCCAGCAGCTCAATGGCCTGCAGGTTGCTTTTGCGCACGCTCTCGACAAATCCCTGGAACGGCACGTCGGTGATGCCAACCAGACCGAAGTGGCCATTTTCGCCATCCAGCAGACGACCGGTAACGGGCTGGTCGAGGTACTGGAACCAGTGCACACCAACGATAGAAGGTTCACTGACCGCCTGTTTGAGGAAGTTGGCGTAGGCCGGGCCACGGTCTTCTTCTTTCGACAGCTCGGTCACGCCCCCCCAGAACGGACCACGGTCCCGCGAACCGAAATTGAACTCAGTGATCAGCACCGGCTTGTCCAGCGCGTCCAATTGCCTGAAATCGTAACCGTCCTGGGGCTCAAGGGTGTAGAAGTTGAAACTCAGCACATCGCAATACTGTACACAGGACGCCACCGCTTCGGGCGTGCTGACGGCAAACCGACCACCCAGCAACAGGTGGTTCGGGGCGTGCCATTTCAACGAATCGGATATGGTCTTGAAATAGGCGTCGGCGAATACTTTCTGAAAATACCGGAGGTCAGCCTCGATTTGCGGGTGTTCCGGGTTCGGCAAGGGTGCTTCGAACCCTGGGTCTTCCATCTGCTCCCAGGTCGGGATCTCCACACCCCAGGCTTTCGACAAGCCTTGCTGGTTACGGTACTTATCGCGTAACTGCTTGAGGAATGCGCGCTTGGCCGGAACGTCGGTAGTCATGCGCAGGGTGCCATAGGCCAGCGCATAACGGGACTTCGGATCATCGCCGGGGCCAGCCCAGGCCAGTTCGTTGTCAGCAAAATAGCCTATCAACCATGGGTCGTCGCGGTGATCCCGGGCGGCGATGGCGACCGCACGCTCGGTGGCCATGGCAAAGCGTGGATCGAACGGGTCGGGCATGCCGCCCCACCAATCGTTACCGGTGCTGATGCTCGCGTAATCGCCGACAATCGACAGCGGCAAGGTGTACGGTACGCGATCGTTCTGGCCCAAGGCCGGATCGCTCCAGTTGCCGAGGGTGTTGAAACCCCATGCCAGCAAGCGGTCAAGGGTGTGGGTTTGCCAGCGCTGGCTGTCCAAGCCTTCGGCACACGGTGTCTGCGGCTCGCCTTCCTTGGCTTGGGCGCAAGGTTGCGCATAGGTGCGTTGCAGGTTGGCGCCATAGAAGTCGAACCACTTTCCACGGTTGAATCCGCGCCCGGCATTGGAAGCCAGGGCGACACTGTTATCGCCCTGACCGTAATAGCGGGCGAGCGATTGGCCTTCCTCGGGCAACTCGCCGAACATCCATTCGCGACCTTCGACGTAGGTCTGCTGGTCGCTGGCACTCACAGTATTCACCCCAAGCGAGTAGAACGGGTGACCTTGCGGCGTCACCAGGTACCAGCGACCGTCATGCTTTTCGGTGCGAAAGAAGCCCGTGGCGGCGAAGCTCGGGCCATGGCTCCAGCCGCCGAACGGGTCCAGGCCACCGCGCTCACGCTCGGCCAGCCAGCCCTGCAACTGTTGCGACTCCTTGGTCGAGGCGGCCTTAAGCTGCTCGTCGGAACCGACCTTTTCCGGCCATCGGGCGCGACTGGACTGGCCATAGCGATCCACCAGCGAGCTGTAGGCGGCCTTGATCGCATCGTCACCGTTTTGCACGCCAAAACGCTCCAAAAGGATGTTCTGTGCGACTTTCGGCTTGTCCATCGACAAGGTCACCGACACCACTTGCGCGAGATCCAGCTCTCCGACGCTGCTGGCCAGCAACACCCGCTGGCCATCCACGCTCATCGGCATCGGCGGGCCGGCGCGCATGCCCTGGCTCAGGGGCGAGAAGACCTGCAGCGGCACCAGCAGGGTCTGCGCCGGACCGGCTGGCAGGTCGATGCGACTGGTGAGGGTCTTGCCGTCATTACTCTGGATGGTCACGTTGAGCGTCAAGGCCCAATCCATCGCACTCTGTATTCGCAGGCTCATCATCCGCGCCTGCGACCAGTCCCAGACACCGCTCTGCGGCGTCAGGCGCAGGCTCGGCTGGGCACTCGGGGTGAAGGTGACACGCCGTAACACTTCGCCTTCGGCGGTCTGTTCGGCGTTGGATTGCGGCAAGTCGGTGCCGTTGGTCACCACCTGCACCACATCGGTCGGACGAACGAAATTGAACAGCGTCTGCTGGCCAGCGGGCGCGGCCAACAGCGGCGCAGCGAACAACAGCGCGAAAACGGCGGGCAACATACGGCAAATCATATAAATCATTTTCTCCCTAACGGCCAGTCAAGAGCCTACGTGGCGCTGATAACGCGCCTCCCATAGACCACAAAATAGGCGATTTAACCTACATCACACTAAGAAATTTCACGGCGAAATGGCGGCAAGGCATTGAGGATGGCTTTACCGTAACGCTGGGTGACCAGCCGCCGGTCGAGCAAGGTGATGATGCCCCGGTCCGCTTCCGTGCGCAGCAGCCGGCCACAGGCCTGGACCAGCTTGAGCGAGGCGTCGGGTACGGAGATTTCCATGAACGGGTTGCCGCCACGGGCTTCGATCCATTCGGCCAGCGCGGCTTCCACCGGATCGTCCGGCACGGAAAACGGAATCTTGGCAATCACCACGTGTTCGCAGTAAGCGCCCGGCAAGTCCACGCCTTCGGCGAAGCTCGCCAGACCGAACAGCACGCTGGAATCACCACCGTCGACCCGCGCCTTGTGCTTGTTGAGGGTTTCCTGCTTGGACAGGTTGCCCTGGATAAACACCTGCTTGCGCCAGTCGCGATCCAGACCGTCGAACACGTCCTGCATCTGCTTGCGCGAGGAAAACAGCACCAGCGTGCCCTTGGAGCCTTCGACCAGCTCCGGCAGGTCACGGATGATCGCCGCCGTGTGGGCCATGGCATCCCGCGGATCGGCCTTGAGATCCGGTACCCGCAACACACCGGCATCGGCGTGATGGAAAGGACTGGGCACCACCGCCGTTACGGCGGTCTTCGGCAAACCGGCGCGCATGCGGAAACGGTCGAAAGTGCCAAGGGCGGTCAGTGTCGCCGAGGTCACTAATGCACCATAAGCAACGTTCCACAGGTTGCGCCGGAGCATTTCCGCCGCCAGGATCGGGCTGGCGTTAACCTCGATATCGAACAGCGCCCCGCTTTCCGCCAGGCTCAACCAGCGGGCCATGGGCGGGTTGTCCTGCGGGTCCTCGACGGTGAACGCGGTCCACAATTCCCAGTTGCCCTGGGCCCGGGACAGCAGGCTGCCGAACAGCGGGTACCACTCCTCGGCCTGGTTGCTGGTGATACCGATATTGACTTCACCGTCCATACCCTCCTTCAGCAGTTCGGTCAAGCGAGTAAATAAGTCATTGAGACGGGCAAAGCCCTTCTTCAGCTCGATGCCCATTTCCCGCAGGTGATCGGGGATCAATCCGCCGACAAAGCGATGGCGTGGGCGCTCGCGGCCTTCCGTGTCTTCACCGGTCTTGAAGTCGGCCAGTTGCTCGCACGCGCTGAACATGAACTGCTGGTGGGTCTTGATCTCCCTGGCCAGTTCCGGGACCTGCTCGATCAGCTTGCCCAGGTCACCCGGCAGCGGGTGCTGGGCGAGCAGCTTGGTCAGGTTCTTGGCGGTCTGCTCCAGCCAATCGGCGGTGGAGCGCAGGCGCGTGTAATGGGCGAAGTGGCCGATGGCTTTGTCCGGCAGGTGATGGCCTTCGTCGAACACATACAACGTGTCACGCGGGTCCGGCAACACCGCGCCACCGCCCAAGGCCAAGTCGGCCAGGACCATATCGTGGTTGGTCACGATCACATCGACCTTGCCCATCCCCTCGCGTGCCTTGTAGAAAGCGCACTGGCCGAAGTTCGGGCAATGGCGGTTGGTACACTGGCTGTGATCGGTGGTCAGGCGCGCCCAGTCGGCGTCTTCCAGCGCATTGGGCCAACTGTCGCGATCGCCATCCCATTTATTGCCGGCCAGTTTCTCGATCATGCTGGTGAACAGCTTCTGGCTGGCCTCATCGATCTCGATCTTGAAGCCTTCCTCCTCGAACAACTGGGCCGTGGCGGTCTGCGCATGGCCTTCCTGCAACAGCATGTCGAGCTTGGACAGGCACATATAGCGCCCGCGCCCCTTGGCCAGGGCGAAGCTGAAATTCAGTCCGCTGTTGCGCATCAGATCGGGCAAGTCCTTGTAGACGATCTGCTCCTGCAGGGCGACGGTGGCCGTGGCGATCACCAGGCGCTTGCCCGCGGCCTTGGCGGTGGGAATCGCCGCCAGGCTGTAGGCCACGGTCTTGCCGGTGCCGGTGCCGGCTTCGACGGCAACCACGGCAGGTTCGCCGTCGCGGCGACCTTCATCGTCGGTGCTGATATCGCCGAGGACCTTCGCCACCTCAGCAATCATCAGGCGCTGACCGTAGCGTGGTTTCAGGCTCTTGGCTTCGAGGAAACGCGAATAGGCGCCCTGGATCGTGGTTTTGAGTTCGGTGCTGATCATGAGTCTTCGGGCGCGAAAAACGCTGGATAAATTTTCAGTGGTTCGAATGGCCGCTATCATACCCCGCGAATTCATCCCGCGCCGAACGGAGTACCCGAATGACCGCTTTTGCACTCGCCTATACTTTGCATTTGCTGGCCGCCCTGATCTGGGTCGGCGGCATGTTCTTCGCCTGGATAATCCTGCGCCCGGCAGCCATGGCCGCCCTCGAAGGGCCGGCCCGCCTGAAATTGTGGGTCCAGGTGTTTCAACGCTTTTTTGTCTGGGTCTGGGTCGCGGTGGTGATCCTGCCGATCAGCGGCGTGGGCCTGATTCAACTGCGCTTCAGCGGGTTCGAGACAGCGCCACGCTATGTGCAGGTCATGATGGGGCTATATATCGTGATGCTGGCACTGTTTCTTCGTATCCAGTCGTTGCAATTACCGCCATTGCGCCAGGCGGTGGAGGCGCAACAATGGGGTGAGGGTGCTGCCATGCTGGGGCGAATTCGCCGCCTGGTGGGCATCAATCTGCTGATCGGCCTGGCGCTGGTGGCGGTGGCCGCGGCGCGCCCGAGCTTCTGAAGACACGTCATGGCCGGCGCTGGCGAGGAACAGCAACGCCGGCCAGGGGCTTGTGGCAGCCAAAATTGACTAACCGGACCCACCACACAGGCCACTAGGTGAGTGGCAACAATCAGAGACGCTGGATGGTCAGGCTACCCGGCGCCCCCTGGGGCCCGGTTGTCCCGCCAGGCCCGCACGCCCGGACTTGCCACCAGCGGCCTTGTAGACAAAGCAACCCTTGGATTTACCGCCCGCGCCCGGACGCCCCGCCGGACCAGCCGGACCGCCATCGACTTGGACCTTGATCTGTTCGACCGGATAATCCCTCGGCAACTCCACCCGAACCTGCGCTCCTGGCGCACCTGGACGGCCATCGCCGCCATTATCGCCATCGGCCCCCCTGCCAGCCTGGCCCCAGGTGCAACCCGGTTCCTCGCCATGGGCGCCGTCGAGCCCGACATAACCGGGAGTCCCGGTACCGCCACGGGCATCCACCGACAACAATGGCCCGCTCAGCGCATCGATCCGCAGGTTCAGGTTGCGCCCTGGCAACGGTGCTTTCTGGTAGTTGCCCGGCGTACCTCGCGCAGTAATCTGACTGCCACTGCCTAACTCGGCGCGACTGGCCCTGAGCTCAAAACTCTGTTCGCCGGGCACAATGGCGATGCGCGCCTCGTGCCCGAGGTGCAGTTCGCCCACGCTCAACTGGGTGATACCTGCGGGCACCAGCAAGGTGCCATGGTCGGCCACCTCCAGGCGTTCCAACTGCAATACATGGGTATTACCCGGCAGGCGCAACAGCGAATTGGGTGCTACGCTCAAGACTTGGGCAAACGCCAGCGGGCTGCACAGCGCCGCCAACAGACACAGACTACGCATGACTGACGCCCCCGGATGCCGGCAACGGTAGAGTCTGGAGGTGGAACATACCGAACAGCAGGATCTGCGCCCGATCACGCCAAGGGTGCCGACGACCTTGCAGACCGCCGTTGAACAGCAATATCTCAAACAGGTGGGTCAGCAACAGCAGGCTCCCGGCCAGATTCACCCCCAAACCAAACGGGCTGACCAGCGGATGCACCAGGTTGCTCAGTACCACCAGCCAGAACAACAGCGTCAGGACCTTGCCCAACCCCCACAGCACCTTCATATGCCCCCCTTGTATAGTTATTCTTCGGGAGCACAGTAACGGCTTGCCCAGGCAATTTGCCAGGGGGCCCGGAAAATTATTCACCGACAGCCGCCCGGTTCGACCATTCGGCGAAACTCATCGATCCAGAGCGGCTGTCTGGCCATGGGCCGTCCCCGTACAGTGGTCGCTTCCGGCCCTACTGAAGTTTTCCAACACCGCTCTCTCATGGCCTATGCGATTAGTTGGTTAACTTAACCGAGCCGCTACGCAGGCCAGGGGCTGGTGGCGCCAAAATCGACGAACAGAACTCACCGCACGGGCCACTAGGCCACGCCGTTCAGTCAAGCTAGTCTTTGCCGTTCTGAATGAGGATTGTCGATGACCGAGAGCATTTCTTCGCGCACGCCCCAACAAGCCCTGGCCGCGTTGCTGGATCGCTATGCACCGCAGAACCTATTGTTGGTGGGCGCGGGCAGCTTTCCAGCACTCGAGGCCTTTCAGGCCGTGCACCCACAGACCCAGGTTGCCGTCGCCGAACCGGGAGCGCTGCCAGCCGAGCTGGCGGTACGACGCTTCGACCTGGCGCTGGTGATCGATTGCCTGGAGCACCTGCCCAAGCGCGCCGGTCGGGAATTGCTCGGCGGCATCCGCAACCTCAATGCCAGCCGCATCGCGGTGCTGGTGGACATGCCGGCCAGCGGCTGGCAGGACAGCGACTTCTTTGCCCTGGCCCTGCAAAGCAGCGAGCGTTTCCAGCGTGACCAGCAGGTACTGACGCTGTTCACTTACGATCTACGCGAATACAAACAGGTACCGGACTGGCTCAACGCCAAGTTCTGGGCCAACCCGGAAAACTTCGGCAAGTACTGGTGGTAATCCGATGAGTACATCCATTTGTCCCTGCGGCAGCGGCAATCTGCTGGATGCCTGCTGCGGCCACTATCATGCAGGTCATCCCGCACCCGGTGCCGAGGCGCTGATGCGGTCGCGCTACAGCGCCTATGTGCTGGGGCTGGTCGACTATCTGGTGACCACCACCCTGCCCAGCCAACAGCACGACCTGGATCGCCAGTCCATCGCCGACTGGAGCGCGCAAAGCACCTGGCTGGGCCTGCAGGTGGAAAGCGCGGAGGTCTTCGGCGGCCATCCCGAGCACGCCTTTGTGACCTTTACCGTGCGCTGGCATGACCACGGCGGCGAACACAGCCACCGCGAGCGCTCATCCTTTGTCCAGAACGGCGGGCGCTGGTATTTCATCGACCCAACCGTCCCGCTCAAGGCCGGACGCAATGATGCCTGCCCCTGTGGCAGCGGGCAGAAATTCAAGAAGTGCTGTTCAGGCTATCTGCTCAACTGAGCTTCAGGTGGGACGTATCGGGCACTGCGGCGCCAGCCGGCGCCGGAATCTGGCCCATGTCACTGCCCACCGGCGCCACGCTGAACGCTGACAGGTCGAAGAGCGGTGCGACAGGCGCTGGCCTGGGGTCTTGCATATCGCTGCCGACCTCGGCAATCACATAATCCGGCGCATCGACCTCGCTGAAAGCGGCCATATAGGCATCTCGTGGCACCGCTCGGGCACGGGCGACTGGCTCGGGAGCCGCGCTCATCTCGATCTCCTCCATCGGCATCTCAAGCACCGTGACCACGGCGCCGGCACGTTCGATGCTCGCCCGGTACTTCTCGGCGGCGGCCGCCTCGAGGTTGTTCTTCAGGACCAGGCGGCGCCCGGAAAACAGCAGTTCGATACGCTGCGCATCGGCCTGGAACAGCCGCGCCAGGTTGCTCCTGACCTGCTCGACCGGAGCGCCGGGGACCAGTTCGCCGCTGAAGACAATCTCATAAAGACTCATGACCACACTCCTAGTGCGTCGGGCTCGGTTGCGCCGCGCCACTGACCCGCAGTATCGCCCAGGTGGTTTTACCATCACAACCTGGCGACGCCGGGGCGACGGGCTTGCTAGACTGCATCTTCGGTGGGAGGAATCTATGTATTCACGGACACTCGGGTCCCTTGGCTTGGTGATGCTGTTGGCGCTGTCCGGCTGCGCGTCCTGGCTCGACGCCGGGCCCCTTGACCCCGAGGTCCACCTGGTGCGGGTAGAGCCGGTCAAGGTCAAGATGCTGCAACAGACATTCAAGCTGCATTTGCGGGTCGACAACCCCAACGACAACACCCTGACCGTGCGCGGACTGCGCTATCGGATCTACCTGGATCAATGGTTGCTGGCCGAGGGCGAGTCCGACGAATGGCTGACGGTGGCGCCCAACAGCCGGGCGTTTTTTGTTGTGCCGGTGCAGACCAATCTCTGGCAGCACCTGAAGCCTTTGGCCAAGCGCCTGAAAAGACAAGCCGACCAGCCGATTCCCTATCGCCTGGAGGGCGAGCTGAAAACTGGATTATTCATCGGCTATGACGTGCACCTGGTACGCAAAGGCGAGATAATTGCCAGCGATTTAATTTCGGAGTAGTTCCCGCATGACTCAGCAACCTCACGTCCATGGCCCTGATTGCAATCACGATCACGATCATGATCACGCACACCACGACCACGGCCACGTTCACGGGCCAAACTGCGGCCACGCTCATCAGGAACCGGTACGCAACACACTCAAGGACGTGGGCCGCAACGACCCTTGCCCTTGCGGCAACGGCAAGAAGTTCAAGAAGTGCCACGGGGCCTGATCGCCCATCGGTGTCAACAAGACCTGCTTAGCGCAGGTCTCTTTTTATCCGCACGCCGCCAACAGAAAGCTCAATCACCGCCCGCTCGGTGATCGTGTTACCGGGGCTTCGATAGCCCATCGACCCTCGACGAACGACTTTCAATCTGGAACCGGGCTATTGCGCCTGTTCCCGCAGCATTTTCGGATGCGCGGGGATAGACACCCAGCCCTGCCGTGCCACGGAGTTCAACACTGCATCGATAATCGCCGCCGAACGCAGCCCATCCATAAAGGTAGGCAACCCCTCAGGGGACTCGCCATCGATGGCACGATAGGTATCACCGATAAACGCTGCGAAGCAGTCGACATAACCTTGACCATGACCGGCGGGCACCGTGGCCAGGCGACGCTGTTCGGATGCACCGCGCGAAGGGTCCTTGACCCGCAGTTCAACTGCATCGACACCGCCGATCCAGAGCTGTTCCGGGGTTTCCTGGTTGAATACCAGGCTGCGCCGGGCCCCATCGATTTCGAACCACAGGCGATTCTTGCGCCCGGCCGATACCTGGCTGATGGTGACGTTGGCCAGGATGCCCGTGGTGGTGCGCAACAGGGCAACCGCCACATCTTCGGTAGCGACCGCGACCGTGGAGCCCATGGGCGACTCGGCCACGGCGCTGAAGGTCTGGCTCGCCAGGGTCGGGCGGGTCTTGATGGTGGTCGAGAGGCTGGCCACCACCGCCTCGAAGCGCTCACCGCTGATCCACTCGACCAGATCGCACCAATGCGAGCCGATATCGGCGAACGCCCGTGAAGCACCGCCCTTCCCGGCATCGACCCGCCAGTTGCTGTGGCGGCTGTCCAGCAACCAGTCCTGCAAGTAGCTGCCATGAATCAGTTGCAGCGCCCCGATGTCGCCGCTTTGCACGCGCGCACGGGCTTCCCTCACCATCGGGTGATAGCGATAGACAAAGGGAACGGTGGCGACCAGGCCGCGCTCGGTCGCCAGGGACGCCAACACCTGCGCATCAGCCAAGGTGGTTGCCAACGGTTTCTCACAGATCACATGCTTACCGGCCTTCAGCGCGGCCTCGGCAGCCGGGAGGTGGTAGGCATTGGGCGAGCAGATATGCACGACCTCGACCGAAGGGTCGGCCATCACCGCTTCAAGGGACTCGAACGCGCACTCCGCGCCCCACTCGCCCGCCACTTGCCGCGAACGCTCGGGCGATGAGGCCAGCACACCGCGCAGGCGGGCTCCCACCTGGCGCGCCGCCTGCCAATGCACGGCGCCGATCATCCCGGTGCCAATGATCGCAATGGAACGTGGCTTCATATCGTCTCCGTGTCTTCGTACCACCATCCCCTGTGCCCCTGTTATCTGCCGTGAAGCCTTGCAGTTGAGCATCAACGGCTTCCACCCGACAAGTCATTGGGAGTAAAACAGTCGACTCACGGCGAACCGCCGCGCAAGATTCGCAACGGTTCAACGAGAACCGACCTGGAGAGCGCCATGATCGACCTGTATTATTGGACCACCCCCAACGGCCACAAAATCACGATATTCCTGGAGGAGGCCGGCCTGCCCTATCAGGTCCATCCGGTAAATATCGGCACCGGCGAGCAATTCAAGCCCGAATTCCTGAAGATCGCTCCCAATAACCGAATTCCGGCAATCGTCGACCACACGCCAGCCGACGGTGGCGAACCACTGTCGTTATTCGAGTCCGGGGCGATCCTGCTGTATCTGGCGGAAAAGATCGATCGCTTTATGCCCCAGGACCTGCGTGGGCGCCAAGAGGCCCTGCAATGGCTGTTCTGGCAGATGGGCGGCCTGGGGCCGATGGCCGGGCAGAATCATCACTTCAATGTGTTCGCGCCAGAAAAAATCCCCTACGCGATGAAGCGCTATATCGACGAGACCGCCCGTTTGTACGGCGTGCTGGATAAGCGTCTGACCGACCGCGAGTTCGTCGCCGGTCATGAATACAGCATCGCCGACATGGCGATTTACCCATGGATCGCTTCCCACCAGCGCCAGAGCCAGAAACTGCAAGACTTCCCCCACCTGCATCGCTGGTTCAAGGTCATCCAGGCTCGGCCAGCCACCGAGCGCGCCTATGCCTGGGTGGACAGAATCAACCCGCCCAAGACTTGAAGCCTCGACAGAAACGGGCGAGATTGCGCAAAACCGAAAATAAGCGCAGCTCCCGTCTTGCGCGGCTTCCTCCTGCTCACTAACGTAGCGCCTTTACTGACGCTACCCCCCGCAGGAGCCTTGCCATGGCCTCGCCAGCCTTTCCCCCTTTTCTTCACAAGTGTGGCGTTGCCGCCGCCGTGGCGGGCCTGCTCGGCCTGAGCGGCTGCCAGGCCTGGAACACCCAGGACAGCCTGCCGCCGACCTCCGGCGTACAGCCTCTCAAGGGGCTCGCGCAGAACGTGTCGGTGCGCCGCAATGCTAGCGGCATGCCGTTGATCGAAAGCAGCACCTTCCATGATGCGCTGTTCACCTTCGGTTACGTCCACGCCAGCGACCGTATCACCCAGATGGTTACCCTGCGCCTGCTGGCCCAAGGCCGTCTGGCGGAAATGAACGGGGTCGAGGCCCTGGATAGCGACCGGTTCATGCGCGCGGTCAATCTGAAAAAAAGCGCAGGCGAGCTGTACAACGCCGCGTCGCCGCGCCTCAAACGTTTCTTCGAAGTCTATGCCCGGGGCGTCAACGCCTACCTGTTCCGCTACCGCGACAAGCTGCCGGCGGACCTGGCCCAGACCGGCTACACGCCCGAATACTGGAAACCGGAAGACTCCGCGCTGATCTTCTGCCTACTGAACTTCCAGTGGTCGGCCAACCTGCAGCAGGAGATCTCGTCGCTGGTCATCGCTCAGAAAGTCGGAATCGACAAACTCCCCTGGCTGACCCCGACCGCGCCGGACGAGCCACTGCCCCAGGCAGATGCGGACAAGCTCAAAGGCGTGGTCCTGAGCCAAATTGCCGGGCTCGGCGCCGTCAACCAGGCAGTCAGGCAAGTGGCGGCACTCAACGGCCTCGGTGCCACCACCTCGACCAACTGGGCCATCGGCCCACAGCACAGTCGCAGCGGCAAAAGCCTGCTGGCCGCCGACTTGCAGCAACCGACCAGTGCCCCCGGCGCCTGGAACTACGTGCAGATCCGTGCACCGAAATACCAGGCCGCCGGCGCCTCGCTCGCCGGCCTGCCGGCGATTCTCTCCGGCTTCAACGGCAAGGTGGCCTGGAGCATGGCCGCAGTACTCGGCGACGACCAGGACCTGTTCCTGGAAAAACTCAAGCGCCAGGGCACTGCGCTCTATTACGAAGCCGACGGCAAATGGCTGCCGGCCAGCGTGCGCAACGAAACCTTCTTTATCAAAGGCCAGCGCTCGATCCGCGAGAGCGTCTTCGAAACCCGTCATGGGCCATTGCTCAACAGCGCCCTGGGCGATACGCCGCTGGCCAACGGTTATGGCCTGGCATTACAGACCCCGTCGCTCAAGGACGACAAGAGCCTCGATGCGTTTTTCGATCTGTCCCGAGCACAGACCACTGAGAAGGCCTCGGACGCCAGCCGGGAAATCCGCGCCATCGCCCTGAATATGATCTTCGCCGATGCCGGCCATATCGGCTGGCAGGTCACCGGTCGCTATCCGAATCGCCGCGAAGGCGAGGGCCTGTTCCCATCGCCGGGCTGGGACGGCCGCTTCGACTGGGACGGTTATGCCGATGCGATGCTCCATCCTTACGACCAGGACCCGCGCCAGGGTTGGCTGGGCACCGCCAACCAGCGCACGGCGGCCAAGGGTTACGGCATGCAACTGTCCAACTCCTGGTATTACCCGGAGCGCGGCGAACGCCTGGCGGAACTGGCCGTCTCCGGCAAGCAGGACACTCGCAGCGTCATTGCCATGCAGTACGACCAGAGCACCACCTTCGCCAACAAGCTGAAGAAGATGTTCGCAGCGCCGGGCATGGCTCAGCCGCTCAAGCAGGCTATCGATGCACTGCCCGAAGCCGAGCGCGGCAAGGCGCGAGAAGCCTTCAGCCGCCTGATGGCGTTCGACGGCAAGCTCAGCCCAACCTCGGCCGACGCCGCGCTATACGAACTGTTCTTGCAAGAAAGCATGAAGCAGATCTTCCTCGACAAACTCGGCCCGGAAAACGGACCGGTCTGGCAGGCGTTTATCGCCAATGGCCGGTTGTCCTACTCGGCCCAGGCCGACCATTTGCTGGGGCGTGAGGACAGCCCGTTCTGGGACGACAGTCGCACCCCGCAGAAGGAAGACAAGCCGGCCATCCTGGCCCGCAGCCTGGCGGCGGCGATCACTGCCGGCGACAGCCAGTTGGGGGTCGACCACAAGGCCTGGCAATGGGGCAAGTTGCACCGATACGAATGGAAGAACGCCAGCGGCCAGGTGATCCGTGGGCCGATCCAGGCTGGCGGCGATCACACCACCCTCAACACTGCGGCCTATCTGTGGGGCGGTGCGAACTTCGACACCACCCTGGCGCCGGCACTACGGCTGATCGTCGACTTCGGCCAGACCGAGCCAATGCTCGGCCAGCAAAGCCCCGGCCAGTCCGGCAATCCGGCCAGTCCGCACTACGCCAACGGCATCGACAACTGGTTGAAGGCCCAGTACGTCAGTTTCCCCATGCAGCCACAGAACTTCGACAAGGCCTATGGCACTACGCGCCTGACGCTGACACCGGGCAAGTAATCCCGACATCTGGACTGTGGCGAGCGGGCTCGCCCACTCGCCACAGTCTGCGCATCAGCCGGGTGCGTCCTCACAGGGCGTTTCTTGCACTGATAGGGAGCACCGGTTTCTTGATGCCCGATTTCGGGCATCATCGGCTGGCCTGTAGCCATTTCCTACATTTTAAAACGCTTGTTCGGAACTATGGTTCGGAAATTGCTACTTTTACCGAGTCATACGCGTTCCAGTAACAGCACTCAGCGCCACAAGCGCTCATCTTGGTTTTTAGGGATTGAATAATGAAAAAAGCATTGCTGACCCTTTCTGCACTGGCTCTTTGCATGGCCGCCGGCGTCGCCACGGCCAAGGAATACAAGGAGCTGCGCTTTGGCGTGGATCCGTCCTACGCGCCCTTCGAATCCAAAGCCGCTGACGGCAGCCTGGTCGGCTTCGACATTGACCTGGGCAATGCCATCTGTGCCGAACTGAAGGTCAAATGCAAATGGGTAGAAAGTGACTTCGACGGCATGATCCCTGGCCTCAACGCCAACAAGTTCGACGGTGTGATTTCCTCGATGACCGTGACCGAAGCCCGTGAGAAGGCCATCGACTTCTCCAACGAACTGTTTTCCGGCCCGACTTCCCTGGTGTTCAAAAAAGGTGCGAACTACTCCACGCCTGAGTCCCTCAAGGGCAAGAGCGTGGGCTACGAGCAAGGCACCATCCAGGAAGCCTATGCCAAGGCGGTGCTGGACAAGGCCGGCGTGACGACCAAAGCCTATGCCAACCAAGACCAGGTTTATGCCGACCTGACCTCCGGTCGTCTCGATGCCTCGGTACAGGACATGCTCCAGGCTGAACTGGGCTTTCTGAAATCGCCAGCCGGTGCCAACTACGAAGTCAGCCAGGCGATTGACGATCCGCTGCTGCCGGCGAAAACCGCTGTCGGTATCAAAAAAGGTAACAAAGACCTCAAGGCATTGCTCAATAAAGGTATCGAAGCGTTACACAAGGACGGCACCTACGCCACCATCCAGAAGAAACACTTTGGCGATCTGAATCTGTATAGCGGGAAATAATCCCCTGGGCGCCCTCTCGACGGGGGCGCTATCTTGATAGCCAAAGGCACACGTTCATGTTCGACAACCTCCTGCATACTCTGGGACTTTCCGTCTTCAGCTTGAAGGGCTTTGGCCCGATCCTGCTGGAAGGCACCTGGATGACCATCAAATTATCGATATTATCGCTGCTGGTGAGCGTTCTGCTCGGCCTGCTCGGCGCCAGTGCCAAACTCTCCAGCTTCTCCCTGTTACGGATCCCGGCCCAGCTCTATACCACGCTGATTCGTGGGGTACCCGACCTGGTGCTGATGCTGCTGATTTTCTACAGTCTGCAAACCTGGCTCTCCAGCCTGACGGACGCCATGGAGTGGGAATACATCGAAATCGACCCGTTCGCCGCCGGAGTCATCACCCTGGGTTTCATCTACGGCGCCTATTTCACCGAGACTTTTCGCGGTGCGATTCTCGCCGTGCCGCGTGGGCAACTCGAGGCCGCCACCGCCTATGGCCTGAGCCGTGCCCAGCGCTTTCGCTTCGTGACCTTCCCGCAGATGATGCGCTTCGCCCTGCCGGGCATCGGCAACAATTGGATGGTGATCCTCAAGGCCACCGCGCTGGTCTCGATCATCGGCCTCGCCGATCTGGTCAAGGCGGCCCAGGATGCCGGCAAGAGCACCTATCAACTGTTTTATTTCCTGGTACTTGCCGCCTTGATCTATCTGCTTATCACCAGTGCCTCGAACTATGTCCTACGCTGGCTTGAACGGCGGTATGCCGCCGGTGCCCGGGAGGCCTTACGATGATCGAGCTCCTCGAACAATACTGGCGTCCATTCCTCTACAGCGACGGCCAGCACATCACCGGCCTGGCGATGACCCTATGGCTGCTCAGCGCCTCGATCTTCTTGGGTTTCCTGGTATCGATTCCGCTATCCATCGCCCGCGTCTCGCCCAAGCGCCGTATCCGCTGGCCAGTGGAGTTCTACACTTATTTGTTTCGTGGCACACCGCTGTATATTCAATTGCTGATCTGCTACACCGGGATCTACAGCCTGGAAGCGGTGCGTAACCAGCCGCTGCTCAACTCGTTCTTTCGCGATGCGATGAACTGCACCATTCTCGCCTTCGCCCTGAATACCTGTGCCTACACCACGGAGATCTTCGCCGGGGCGATTCGCAGCATGAACCATGGCGAGGTCGAAGCGGCCAAGGCCTATGGCCTCAGCGGCTGGAAGCTCTACGCCTATGTGATCATGCCATCAGCGCTGCGTCGCTCGCTGCCGTACTACAGCAACGAAGTGATCCTGATGCTGCATTCCACCACCGTGGCGTTTACCGCAACCCTTCCGGATATCCTCAAAGTCGCCCGGGACGCTAACTCGGCGACCTACATGACCTTCCAGTCGTTCGGTATCGCCGCGGTGATCTACCTGGCAATCACCTTCACCCTGGTCGGCCTGTTCCGGCTGGCCGAGCGCCGCTGGTTGGCCTTCCTCGGCCCGACTCACTAGGACTCCCGCGCATGCGTCATGTCACTCACGATCTGCTGGCGCCCGTACCGGGCACCGCCCGCCAGATCCATAGCTTTCACTTTGGTCCGGAACAAGCCGAACGCAAGATCTATATCCAGTCCTCCCTACATGCCGACGAACTGCCTGGCATGCTGGTGGCCTGGCATCTGAAGCGGCGTCTGGGCGAACTGGAACGGGACGGCCGTCTGCGCGGCGAAATCGTGCTGGTGCCAGTGGCCAACCCCATCGGCCTGGAACAGGTACTGATGGACGTGCCCCTGGGGCGCTACGAGCTCGAAAGCGGGCAGAACTTCAACCGCTGGTTCGTCGACCTCAGCAACGAGATCGGCAATCAGTTGGACACCCTGCTCAACGATGATCCGCGGCACAATCTGCAGCTGATTCGCCGGCTGCTCAAGGCCGCCCTAGCGGCGCAAGTACCGGCCACTCAGTTGCAATCCCAGCGCCTGGCCCTGCAACGCATCGCCTGCGATGCCGATAGGGTGCTCGACCTGCATTGCGACTTCGAAGCCGTGACTCATCTGTACACCACCCCCGAAGCCTGGCCGCAGGTCGAGCCACTGGCCCGCTACATCGGGTCCGAAGCCAGCCTGTTGGCGACCGACTCGGGCGGCCAGTCGTTCGACGAATGCTTCACCCTGCTCTGGTGGGACTTGCGGCAACGCTTCGGCGAGCGCTTCGCCATTCCCCAGGGCAGCATCTCGGTGACCGTCGAATTGCGCGGCCAGGGGGATGTCAATCACCCACTGGCGAGCCGCGACTGCCAGGCGATACTCGACTACCTGACGCATTTCGGTGTCATCGACGGCGACGTCGCGCCGCTACCGGAGCTGCCCTACCCGGCGACCCCGCTGGCCGGCGTGGAGCCGGTGGCGACGCCGACAGGCGGGCTGCTGGTGTTCAGCGCCCTGGCGGGACAATACCTGAAGGCCGGGCAACTGATCGCTGAAGTCATCGACCCGATCACCGACCGCGTCACCCCCATTTATTGCAGCACGGCGGGTCTGCTCTATGCCCGCTCGCTGCGCCGCATGGCAACCGCCGGTATGGTCGTCGCCCATGTCGCTGGCCGCGAAGCCTATCGCAGCGGCTATCTACTTTCTCCTTGAGGTGCCCATGTACAAACTGACCATTGAAGGCCTACACAAGTGCTATGGCGAACACCAAGTGCTCAAGGGTGTTTCGCTGAAGGCCAAGACCGGTGACGTGATCAGCCTGATCGGCGCCAGTGGCTCGGGAAAGAGCACCTTCCTGCGCTGTATCAACTTCCTGGAAACGCCCGACAACGGGGCCATGAGCCTCGACGGCCAGGCGATCCGCATGATCAGCGACAAGCACGGCATGCGCGTGGCCGACGATGCCGAGCTGCAACGCCTGCGCACCCGCTTGGCGATGGTGTTCCAACACTTCAACCTGTGGAGCCATATGAGCGTGCTGGAAAACATCACCATGGCCCCGCGCCGGGTGCTGGGGATCAGCAGGAAGGATGCCGAGGAACGTGCCTGTCGCTATCTGGACAAGGTTGGCTTGCCGAGCCGGGTCGCCGAACAGTACCCGGCGTTTCTCTCCGGTGGCCAGCAACAGCGCGTGGCGATTGCCCGGGCCTTGGCGATGGAACCGGAGGTGATGTTGTTCGACGAACCGACTTCGGCCCTCGACCCGGAACTGGTGGGCGAAGTGCTCAAGGTGATTCAAGGCCTGGCCGAAGAAGGCCGGACCATGATCATGGTGACCCATGAAATGAGCTTTGCGCGAAAAGTTTCAAGCCAGGTGCTGTTCCTGCACCAAGGTCTGGTGGAAGAACAGGGCGCGCCGGACGATGTGCTGGGCAATCCGCAAAGCGAGCGGCTGCGCCAGTTCCTCAGCGGCAACCTGAAGTAACCGGCGTCAGCCGTGTGCGGCCTGCCAAGGGTAGGCCAGCCACTTCTGCAGGCGCTGGGCAAACCGTCCGCTCTCCATATCCTGGTGCAACCACTGGTCGACGTACTGCTTGAGCACAATGTCCCTGGGTAACAGCACGGCCTTCTCGGAAAAGTCGAAAGGCTGCTGGGGGTGTACCGCGCACAGTTCAGGATGCAGTTTCTGTTGCAGCAACGTCTCCACGGCATCGGTCAGCATCAGGTCGGCCTTGCCGTCGACGATCTGCTGGAAAATGGTGACATTGTCCTCGTGCATCACGATCTGCGCCTGCTTGAGATTGGCCCGGGCGAACTTTTCATTGGTTCCGCCGGGATTGACGATGGCCCGTACCTGTGGCCGATCGATCTGCTCCAGGGTCTGGAATGCCTGCTGTCGCGAACACAACGTGATCGGCGTCTTGCCGTCGCGCTGGTAAGGCTGCGAGAACAACGCCAGTCTCTGGCGCTCCATGTTCACTGAGATGCCACTGATGCCTAGGTCAAAGCGGTCGGCCTGCAAATCGCTCATCAGCGTCGGCCAAGTGGTCGGCACCAGTTCCAGGCGAACGCCCAAAGAACTCGCCAGGCCTTCGGCCAATTCGATATCCAGGCCGATAAAGCGCTCGGCGGTCTTGTAGCTGAAGGGCTTGTAATCCCCCGTAGTGCCGACCCGCAGCACCCCCTGCCCAAGGATCTGGTCGAGCCGGCTGCTGGCCTGTTGCGGTGGCGCGGGAGTTGTCGGCGCTGCGGTTGCGACGGCGGGACTGGCCAGCAGCACGGCCGCGAGCAGGGCTCGGAGAAACCTCGTGGGAATGAAAAACATCATAGGCAGCCCTTTTTATTGTCTGGTATCCATGAGTGCGTCGCAGGCACTGCAATAGACTACCTGCAAGGGCTTGGGCAAGCGACCCTTGGACAGCTCGCTGCCCTCCGCAAGCTATGGATTGACCACCTCAGGCGACAGGAGTGGGCGGAGGCTCATCGGGCCGATCCGGCAAAACCGGCTTGATGGGTTGCTCGTCGGGCGTATCGGGCTCGGGCTGGCCCGGAATGCCGCCTGCCAGGTTGTGCGGATGAGCCAGCAACGACCACGCCAGCAAGCCCACTTGATTGGGTTCCAGTTTCGCCAATTGGGCGCTGATACTTGGATCGATCTTCATGGGCGACTCCTGAACGTTGTGGCCAGGCTGGCCTTGCGCCAACCGAAGCGGTACACCCGGTAGAGTGCCCCGGCGTCCAGGAATTCCCTTGGGCGAAGCGCCCTTCGTCAGGTGCGCGGCAGCGTCACGCCACGCTGGCCCTGATACTTACCGCCGCGATCCTTATAGGAGACTTCACACTCCTCGTCGGACTCCAGGAACAACATCTGTGCGACGCCTTCGTTGGCATAGATCTTCGCCGGCAGGGTCGTGGTGTTGGAGAACTCCAGTGTCACGTGGCCCTCCCACTCAGGCTCCAGCGGGGTGACGTTGACGATAATCCCGCAACGGGCGTAGGTGCTCTTGCCCAGGCAGATGGTCAGCACATTGCGCGGAATCCGAAAGTATTCGACGGTACGGGCCAGGGCGAAGGAGTTCGGTGGAATAATGCAGACATCGCTCTTGATGTCGACAAAACTCTTCTCATCGAAGTTTTTCGGATCGACAGTCGCCGAATTGATATTGGTGAACACCTTGAATTCATCGGCGCAACGCACGTCGTAACCATAACTTGACACCCCGAAGGAAATCACTCGATCAGCACCTTCGCCACGCATCTGGCGCTCGACGAAGGGTTCGATCATGCCGTGCTCTTGCGCCATGCGGCGAATCCACTTGTCCGATTTGATGCTCATGGCGGGTGTCCTGAATAGCGAGGTGGAGAAATTCTGTCCGGCATCTTACCGGGGCACGTCGCCGGGTTCAAAGTCCTGCACCGATTTGCGCTAAAAAGCCTTGCCGGAGCTGCTCGCCAAGCAGCGCAAATCACCGGAGCACAGGCGCCCGCAGGCCCTGTGGGCCACCGTCAGTCATGAAATAGGCGAAACCTTGGCAAAGACCATTGGCACGTTCCGGAAAAACGGTTAAGGTGACGTCACTGTGCTGCTTGTGTCACTGAGAATCTCTACACGATGTTGAATTTCGATCCAACCATCTCCAAGAATTTTTCCTGCTCTTTGCACTCAGTCTCGGCCAGGGCTTTTCCTGAGTCGCAGTTAACTTTGTCCAAGGAGACATCAAATGTCTAATCGCCAAACCGGTACCGTTAAGTGGTTCAACGATGAAAAAGGCTTCGGCTTCATCACTCCACAATCCGGTGACGATCTGTTCGTACACTTCAAAGCAATCCAATCCGACGGCTTCAAGAGCCTGAAAGAAGGCCAACAGGTTTCTTTCATCGCTACTCGCGGTCAGAAAGGCATGCAAGCTGAAGAAGTTCAAGTTATCTAACTTGTCCTGACCCAGTAAAAAAAGCCCTGCTCTCTCACGAGATGCAGGGCTTTTTTGTGGGCGACTGTTTTGCCTGAATCGCTCGGGTAGATTTAAGTCAAGCGCAGGCCAATATGGCCCGCGCCCCGCATCAGTCCTCGCTGATGGTGATATCAGGCATCGCCTGGCTGGTCGCTTCCTGCAACACAATCCGCGCGCCCACGTGCCGCGCCAGCTCCTGATAGACCATGGCGATCTGACCATCGGGATCGGCGGCCACGGTCGGCTTGCCACCATCGGCTTGCTCGCGGATGACCATCGACAGCGGCAACGATGCCAACAACTCGACCCCATACTGCGACGCCAGCTTCTCGCCACCGCCCTCGCCGAACAGGTGCTCGGCATGGCCGCAATGGGAGCAAATATGCACCGCCATGTTTTCCACCACGCCCAGCACCGGAATATTCACCTTGCGAAACATCTCTACGCCCTTGCGCGCATCGAGCAAGGCCAGGTCCTGCGGGGTGGTGACAATCACCGAGCCAGCCACCGGAACTTTCTGTGCCAGGGTCAGTTGGATATCGCCAGTACCTGGGGGCATATCGATCACCAGGTAATCCAGATTGCCCCAGTCGGTCTGGGTCACCAGTTGCAACAGCGCGCCGGAAACCATCGGCCCGCGCCAGACCATCGGTGTGTTGTCGTCGGTCAGGAACGCCATCGACATCACTTCCACACCGTGGGACTGGATGGGCACGAACCACTTCTGATCCTTGATTTTCGGTCGGGTGCCTTCGGCAATACCGAACATCACGCCCTGGCTCGGACCGTAGATATCGGCATCGAGAATCCCCACCCGTGCCCCTTCACGGGCCAGCGCCAGCGCCAGGTTGGCCGCCGTGGTGGACTTGCCTACCCCGCCCTTGCCCGACGCCACCGCCACCACGTTCTTCACATTGGCCAAGCCGGGAATCTGCGCCTGGGCCTTATGCGCGGCGATCACGCACTCGATCTCGACCCTGGCCGAGGCCACGCCGTCCAGGCCCTCGATCGCCATTTGCAGCATCTGCGCCCAACCGCTCTTGAACAAACCGGCGGCATACCCCAGCTCAAGCCGAACGCTGACACGCTCACCTTGGATATCGATGGCCTTCACGCACCCGGCACTGAGCGGATCCTGATTCAGATAGGGGTCGGTGTACTGGCGAAGGACGGCCTCCACCGCTGCGCGATTGACTGCGCTCATGGGCAACTCCCGAAAAAGACTGAGTAAAACAGACGGCTATCCTACCTGTTCTGAGAAGCACAGACATGCCACAAGGGATGAATTATGCGCGTCGGCGCTTTATAGTGTTCGGTCTCCGTTTCACTTCAAGTAGCCGAGCCCCATGTCCGAGCCACGCCAGATCCTCGTCACCAGTGCCCTGCCCTATGCCAATGGTTCCATCCACCTTGGTCACATGGTCGAGTATGTCCAGACCGACATGTGGGTACGCTTCCAGAAGCACCGCGGCAACCAATGCATCTATGTCTGCGCTGACGACGCCCACGGCTCGGCCATCATGCTGCGCGCGGAAAAGGAAGGCATCACCCCGGAACAACTGATCGCCAACGTACAGCTTGAGCACAGCAGCGATTTTGCCGACTTCCTGGTGGAGTTCGACAACTTCCACTCGACCCATGCCGAGGAAAACCGCGAGCTGTCGACGCAGATCTACTTGCGCCTGCGCGAAGCCGGGCATATCGCCACACGTTCGATCACCCAGTACTTCGACCCGCACAAGCAGATGTTCCTGGCCGACCGCTTCATCAAAGGCACTTGCCCGAAATGTGGCACCGAAGACCAGTATGGCGACAACTGCGAAAAATGCGGCGCCACTTACGCCCCCACCGACCTGAAAGAGCCGAAATCGGCGATTTCCGGGGCGACCCCCGTGCTCAAGGATTCCCAGCACTTCTTCTTCAAGCTGCCAGACTTTCAGGCCATGCTGCAAACCTGGACTCGCGGCGGTGCCCTGCAGGACGCCGTGGCGAACAAGATCGCCGAGTGGCTCGATGCTGGCCTGCAACAGTGGGATATCTCCCGCGACGCGCCGTATTTCGGCTTCGAGATCCCCGATGAGCCGGGCAAGTACTTCTACGTCTGGCTGGATGCACCGATCGGCTACATGGCCAGCTTCAAGAACCTTTGCGCGCGTCGTTCGGAACTGGATTTCGACGCGTTCTGGGGCAAGGACTCCACCGCCGAGCTGTACCACTTCATCGGCAAGGACATCGTCAACTTCCACGCCCTGTTCTGGCCGGCCATGCTCGAAGGCGCGGGCTACCGCAAGCCGACCGGGATCAACGTGCATGGCTACCTGACCGTCAATGGCCAGAAGATGTCCAAGTCCCGTGGCACCTTTATCAAGGCCCGCACCTACCTCGACCACTTGTCGCCGGAATACCTGCGTTATTACTACGCAGCCAAGCTGGGCAAGGGTGTCGACGACCTTGACCTGAACCTGGAAGACTTCGTGCAGAAGGTCAATTCCGACCTGGTCGGCAAGGTGGTGAATATCGCCAGCCGTTGCGCCGGTTTTATCCACAAGGGCAACGCCGGGGTATTGGTGGCCGGTAACGCCGCGCCGGAACTGACCGAAGCCTTCCTCGCCGCGACACCGAGCATTGCCGAAGCCTACGAGAGCCGCGACTTCGCCCGTGCGATGCGCGAAATCATGGCCCTGGCCGACCGTGCCAACGCCTGGATCGCCGACAAGGCGCCCTGGTCCCTGGCCAAGCAGGAGGGTAAGCAGGATGAAGTCCAGGCCGTCTGTGCCGTGGGCATCAACCTGTTCCGTCAGTTGATCATCTTCCTCAAACCGGTGCTGCCGCTGCTGGCCGCCGATGCCGAAGCTTTCCTCAACGTCGCGCCGCTGACCTGGGACGATCACAACCGCTGGCTCGGCAACCATCAGTTGCATGAGTTCAAGCCGCTGATGACCCGTATCGACCCGGTAAAAGTGCAGGCCATGACCGATGCCTCGAAGGAAGACCTCGCCGCCAGCCAGACCGACACCGGCAGCGCCGCCCCGTCAGGCAACGGCGAATTGATCAAAGACCCGCTGTCGGCGCAAATCGACTTCGATGCCTTCGCCGCCGTCGACCTGCGCGTCGCGCTGATTGTCAGGGCCGAAGCGGTCGAAGGCGCGGATAAGCTGCTGCGCCTGACCCTGGATATTGGTGACGAGCAACGCAACGTGTTCTCCGGCATCAAGAGCGCCTACCCGAACCCGGCTGAACTGGAAGGTCGCCTGACCATGATGATCGCCAACCTCAAGCCGCGCAAAATGCGTTTCGGCGTCTCCGAAGGCATGGTGATGGCGGCCGGCCCCGGCGGTGAGGAAATCTACCTGCTGAGCCCGGATAGTGGTGCTAAGCCTGGTCAGCGAATCAAATAGTCCCTACGTCGCACTAGCAGGTCACGAACAATCGTGGCCCGCTAGTGCAGCTCGCGTCCTTGCCGGATAATCACGGCTATCCGTTCACCCGGCACGATCATGACCGACCTCTTTCTCACCTTTGTCAGCGCTGCCCTGATCAACAACATCGTGTTGCAATGGCCGCTGGGCGTCGATCCGCTGTTACAGGCGACGCGCACGCCGGGGATCGAACGGCACAAGCTGCACGCGCTGGGTATTGCCACCACCTGGCTGATGCTGGTCGCCACGCTGCTGAACTACAGCGTCTATCAGCTGTTGCTGTTGCCGCTCGATTTGAGCGCATTACAATTGTTGGTTTTCCTGCCGCTCAGCGTCGCGCTGATCCATCCAAGCCTCAAGCTGCTCGCACGCTGGCTGCCGGGCCTGCCTTTCGAGGGGCTCTGGCCTTTGCTGCTGGTAAACGGCGGTATCCTCGGCCTGGCCCTGATCAGCACCCAGAACGACCGTGGAGTGAGCCACGCGGCGCTGCTGAGCCTGGGCACGGGGTTGGGTTTCTGGCTGGTTCTGGGCTTGTTCAGCGATCTGCGCCAGCGTATCCATCATGAAGAAGTGCCCTTGCCGTTTCGCGGGCTGGTGATCGAACTGATCAGCGCCGGCCTCATCGCATTGGCATTTCTCGGTTTCAACGGACTGGTCAAACCATGAGTCTGATTCAACGTATCGATGCACTGCTGCCGCAGACCCAGTGCGGCAAATGCGGTCATCCAGGCTGCAAACCCTACGCCGAAGGAATTGCCCAGGGCGAACCCATCAACAAGTGCCCGCCGGGCGGCAGTGAAACCATCGCCGCTCTCGCCAACCTGCTGCGGGTGCCGGTCCTGGAGCTGGACCCCGCACGCGGCGCGGCGCCCGCCCAGATCGCCTTTATCCGCGAGGCCGAGTGCATCGGCTGCACCAAGTGCATTCAGGCGTGCCCGGTGGATGCCATCGTCGGCGCGGCCAAGTTGATGCACACGGTGATCATCGATGAGTGTACCGGCTGCGACCTGTGTGTCGCGCCATGCCCGGTGGATTGCATTGATATGCACCCGCTGCCGCTTGCCCAGGTCGTGCCGATTGTCGGCGGGCTGGCTTTCAATGCCGAGCAGCAACAGGCACGCGACGAAAAACGCAAACGTGCCCGCCGTCGCTTCGACCAGCGCAATACACGACTGCGCGCCGAAGAGGAGCGCCGCCACGCCGAACGCCAGGCCCGCGCCTCACGCCCGGTGCAATCGGACAGCGAGACGAGCGATCCGGTCAAGGCCGCGCTGGAGCGGGTCAAGGCACACAAGGCGCTCGACTCCGATGCCGCCTTAAAAAAAGCCAAGATCGATCTGGCCATGCGCCGTGCACAACTGAACAAGTCGTTGAAGGCCTTCGGTCATCCCCCCATTGCCGAACACGCTGCCCAGTTGGCAATCCTTCAACAGCAATTTGAGGCGGCGCAACAGGCCCTCGCTCACCTGGAAAGCAGCGCTCCGCTCGCCGCCCCCGACATCCCCAAGGACACTGAACTCAAGCGCGCGAAGATTCAGTTGGCCATGCGCCGCGCCGAACTTGGCAAGCTGCGGCGGCAGCCGGAAACCTCGAAGCAGGCGCTGGACGACGCACAGCGTCGGCTCGAGGAAACCCAGCGCCAGGTCGATGCCCATGCCACGCCATGAAACCGGCGGACAGCCGGATGAGCGCCTCCAGCAAGCCATGCAATGGGTGCTGCTCGCCACCCTGCCCGCGACCCTGACCCTACTCCTGTGGTATGGCTGGGGCGTGCTGATCAACCTGCTGCTGTGCGCACTCAGTGCCCTGGTGGTGGAAGCCGCCGTGCTACGGTTGCGTACCCGCCCGATCCGGCCCGCGTTGCTAGACGGCAGTGCCCTGGTCAGCGCCACGCTGCTGGCATTGGCGCTGCCTCCCTACAGTCCCTGGTGGCTGCCGGTGTTTGCCAGCGCCGGCGCCTTGCTGGCGGGTAAACACCTGTATGGCGGAGTCGGCAAGAATCCGTTCAATCCGGCGATGCTGGGCTATGCCCTGGCGCTCGTGGCCTTTCCGCAAGCCATGACCCATTGGCCCGTCTCCCATGGGATGGACCTGCTGGGTGGTTTGCAACAGGTGCTGGGCGTTCATCTCACCGGGCAACCGGATGCCTGGGCCCAAGCGACCGCCCTGGATACCCTGCGAATCAACCAAAGCCTGACCATGGAAGAGCTGTTCACCGCCCAAGGCGCCTTCGGGCACTGGGGCGGCAAAGGTGCGGAATGGATCAACCTGGCCTTTCTAGCCGGTGGCCTGTTTCTGCTGAAACAACGGGTATTCAGCTGGCATGCGCCGGTCGGCATGCTCGCCAGCCTGTTCCTGATCAGCCTGGCCTTCTGGCAGGGTTCCGGCTCGGATTCCAACGGTTCGCCACTGTTTCACCTGCTAACCGGGGCCACCATGATCGGTGCGTTCTTCATCGTTACCGAACCGGTTTCAGGCCCAAAAAACGCAAGGGCTCAGTGGCTGTTTGGCGCTGGCGTCGGGCTGCTCACCTACATCATCCGCACCTGGGGCGGCTACCCTGATGGCGTGGCTTTCGCGGTGCTGCTGATGAATTTGATGGTACCGACGCTCGAGCGTTGGTCCGTCCCACGATCAGAACGGCGGACGCCATGAGCAAACCGGCTTCACTGCTGATCCTCACCGCCCTGGCGGCGCTCATCACAGGTTTGACCTGGGAGCTGCAACAGCAGGCGATACCGCGAATCCAGGCGCAGCAGCAGGCGATTCAGGCCCGGGCCCTGACGCAGGTGCTGCCGGCCGGCGAATATGAACAAAAGCTACTGGTATTAAGGACCGAGCCGTTGTCCCACAGCAGTCTGATACAAGGCTATCGGGTGCTCCAGCAGGGCCAGGCGGTGGCGGTGGTATTCCAAAGCAGAACCCAAGGTTATGGCGGTCCCGTCGAACTGCTGATAGGCATCGGCGCAAACGGCAAGCTGTTGGGGGTGAAAACCCTGTCACACATGGAAACACCAGGGCTGGGTGGCAGGATCGCCGAAGAAGGTGGTGCCTGGATGAGGGAGTTTCTCGGAAAATCCCAGACCGATACGCCTGATGCCGCATGGGGACTGAAAAAAGACGGCGGACACTTCGATCAGATGGCTGGCGCAACAATTACCTCCCGAGCAGTGATCGACACGATTCATGACGCTTTGCGTTATTTTGACCAACACCGGGATCAACTGCTGGAAGGAAGCGCGCATGAATAGCAGCAGCTTATTACCAGGCTCACTGATGCTCCCGTCCCTGCTCGGTACCAGCGACTCGCTGATCAAGGCAATGTCGTTGTGGCTGGCGAGTCTGCTGGTGGCCTTGATCTACGCGGCGGCGGGCCGTGCGCTGAAGCCCTGGATCCACCCGGAACTGGCGTGGCCGACACAGGTTCTCCTGGCGGCCGGCAGTGTCAGCCTGGTTTCCCTGGGGCTGCAAGCCTGGTCCTGGGAGCTCTACCAGGCCCTGGGGATTTACCTGGCGCTGGTCAGTGTGCAGTGCCTGGCGCTTGAACACTTCGGCTTTTTCCAGCCAGACAGGCTGAACATCACTGTGCGCCTGTTCGCTGGTTTCGGCGTTCTGCTGTTCAGCCTCGGCCTGCTGCGCGAGCTACTGGCAAACGGCACCGTATTCGATCATCTGCAATGGTGGACTGGAGCCGTCAGCCACGGGTCCATCAGTCTGTTCTCTGCCGAAAACGGCCTCCATCTGGCCGGGCGAGTGCCGGGGGCCTTTCTCCTACTGGGGCTGCTGCTGGCCGGGAAAAAAGCCTGGGCTCTGCGCGCAACCTCAAACCTAGTGTTTAAAAGGAAATGACCGCCCCATGAATGCCGCCAAACGCCTGGAGATTTTCCGTCGGCTCCACGAGGATAACCCGCAGCCCAAGACCGAACTGGCTTACTCGTCACCGTTCGAGCTACTGATCGCCGTGATTCTTTCCGCCCAGGCCACCGATGTCGGCGTGAACAAGGCCACCGCCCGGCTGTACCCAGTGGCCAATACTCCCGAGGCAATCCATGCGTTGGGGGTTGAGGGCTTGTCCGAGTACATCAAGACTATCGGTCTCTACAACAGCAAGGCGAAAAACGTCATCGAGACCTGTCGCCTATTGATCGAACGTCATGCCAGCCATGTCCCGCAGGCACGGGAAGAGCTGGAAGCCCTGCCAGGGGTCGGCCGCAAGACCGCCAACGTGGTCCTCAACACAGCCTTTCGGCAACTGACCATGGCGGTCGATACGCATATTTTTCGAGTCAGCAACCGGACGGGACTGGCCCCAGGGAAGAATGTGGTGGAGGTAGAAAAGCAGTTGATGAAATTCGTGCCAAAACAATACCTGCTCGATGCTCATCACTGGCTGATCCTGCTCGGACGCTATGTCTGCCAGGCCCGAAAGCCGCGCTGTGGCAGTTGTCGGATCGAAGACCTGTGCGAATACAAGCACAAGACATCCGACGATTGAGTCACTATTGCGCCTACTGCCAAGCCAATTGAAAAAATCTTTTTTACCCGGCAGGTAATTATCGTTATAAGGAGCGCCAACGGCAGTCTTAGCCCGGAGTTGACTTTATGAGTACCGATAAAGAAGCGCTGGATGTAGAGGACGACCTGATGCAGGTCGATTCGGATGAAGCGGAACATCCGATAGAGGTCGCGAAGACCAATCTGAGCAAGCGTCGCACCATCGACAATATGCTGGACGAGCGCCGCCTACAAAAGCAGCTGGCTGATTACGATTTTGACTTGTAAGTGATGTAGCCTCCCATCAAAAGCCTCCTGATCGGAGGCTTTTTTTTGGCTATAACGACTCGCCTGTAGCACCGCCCTTATGACCCTGGGGTCGCCAACTCTCCCCGCACGCTGCCCGAATGGTTCGCCTGCTCGCCTCAAACCAAGCCGTTGCGTTGAGCGAGCTCAATCAGGTCAACCAGAGAACGAGCGTTCAGTTTCAACAACAAACGTGTCTTATAGGTGCTGACCGTCTTGTTGCTCAAGAACATTCCATCGGCAATTTCCTTGTTGCTTTTCCCCCTGGCCAGTTGCTGCAGGACCATCATTTCACGACCCGAAAGCCGGTTGACCATGTCCGCCTCACTGGCGTTCCCCATGCTGGAACGCACGGTGTGCAACGCCTGATTGGGGAAATAACTGTAGCCTGATAGAACGGCCTTTATGGCACTCAACATTTCGGTCAGGTCCTGCTGCTTGCACACATAACCGGCTGCGCCCGCCTGCATGCAACGCATGGAGAAATGCCCGGGAGCCTGTGAAGTAAGTACCAGTACTTTGAAAGAGAGTCCCATGGAAGTTAAGCGAGCAATGACCTCCAACCCGTCCAGTTTGGGAATTCCAATATCGAGTATAACAATGTCCGGTGCATGCTCTCGCGCCAGCTGCAAGGCATCCACGCCGTTATCCGTCTCCGCAATGACTTCGTAGCCATGCCGTTCCATCAGCATGCGTACAGCAAGGCGAATGACGGGATGATCATCCACGATCAGCACTTTATTCATGGGCAAGTCCAATTTTCGCTGTTCGAATTTTCAGAGTCAGCACAATAGCCTAGTCACAACCTCCTGGGCATAGCGCCTACCCCGAGCAGTACCAGCCAAAGACCTTCCCTACAAACAACAAGGATTTGCCCTACAAAAAAAGCACCACAAGAAAAGTGCTGTTTTCAGGAATGAGGTGACAATCAATTTATCCAACAGTCAAGCACGTTACCTCATAACCATCTGATCCACCGCACCGACCTTGCGTCGACGTCGCTTCATGATGCCGGAGACGATACAGATAAACAGGATAGGCAAACACCTGCACACCAAACGCTATCCGTCCCGCATAAACATTAGAGACGCCAGGCGTCGGATGTCTAATGGTTTTCTGCAACAAGAAATAACCCTATCCCGCGAGCGCGCTGCCGAAGATCATCGGCAGCGAACTGCTGAGGCCGGAGGAGAGAACGATATCGGGACGCACGACAACTAAACACTTTCATCATTCTACTACACAGCCAGCTGAAGAAAATATTAAACACTCAGCGTTCTGCCGACTCCTTTTTAAAGTACTGGCCTGACAATCTCATGAGGAAAAAATTTCGAATAGATTTCATATGCGCTTTAACACCCAACTGCTCGCCCTGAAAAAACCCTGATATATCTCAAACAATAGCTCTTTCGACTTCCAGTGAATACCACCAAAACATTTAAGTCCATCACCACCGCAACTAAAGGAAAGGTACTACGCAGCATAAGGAATGCTTACCGGGTTTTTAAAATTAATCTTTCCAGAAAAAAACCAAACATTTGACCAGCATATTTTTCTTGCAAACCATATGCTCTCCCGTTAGCTTTTTAAAAACAGGAAACTCCATAACAACTGACTTTTTCAGACGAAAACTTCACGACAGCCTATCCCCCTTTACGAGCAGGCTATACTTCATGAAAAACACCACTATAAACAAAGAGAAGAGCAACTATAAATCCCATGACCTTGAGCTCGCCATCACCGAGTTCATCAAACATGGCGGAACGATAGAGCCCGCCTCGACAAAAGGACCGGCCAGGGACAATTATGAAATACCCACTCCTGCAACAAACGAAGTCGACACAACGGAAGAATATGCAAGAAAAGTTGAGCTACTGAAAAACCTCATAACAAAGGGCGCCGGAATATCCGCCTTGCAATACTCCTTGAAAATGAATAAAGGCGAGATAAGAAGGATCGCCCAGGAACAGGGCCTGAGGATCCCCCATCGCCGCCCATTATCCACGCCCCGGAAATACCGAACGAGTCTTTCGGCACCTGCCGGCTCACTCGCGGATGATGTAATCGCCGGGCACGCCATGCATTACGCTGCATTGGGATATACCGCCATGGAAATTGCACAGGCGTTGGAGCTGACGGTGCGTCAGGTATGGGAGCTGGGCAGGCACTATCGATTCGAACTCAAGCATCATCGAGACGACTCAAAGGAATGAACACCAGGTTTACTCCTTCCTACCCAGTCTCCCGCCGGAGTTCCTTCCGCCCGAGCACATGCACCAGTGCCCGTGGCGCTGGCGGAACATCAATTCCCGAAAAAAAGCCCCGACCTACGGGCCGGGGCTTTTCAGGCAAACAGACGGATCAGAACAACTTACGTCCTTTGTTCGCGGCAATGCGCATGCGCAGCGCATTCAGCTTGATGAAGCCCGCTGCGTCAGCCTGGTTGTAGGCGCCGCCGTCTTCTTCGAACGTCGCGATATTGGCATCGAACAGCGACTCCTCGGACTTGCGCCCGGTCACAATCACATTGCCCTTGTATAGCTTCAGGCGAACCACACCGTTCACATGGGCCTGGGAAGCATCGATCATCTGTTGCAGCATCAGACGCTCGGGGCTCCACCAATAGCCGGTGTAAATCAGGCTGGCGTACTTGGGCATCAGCTCATCTTTAAGGTGAGCGACTTCGCGGTCCAGGGTGATCGACTCGATCGCCCGGTGCGCGCGTAGCATGATGGTGCCACCAGGGGTTTCGTAGCAGCCGCGGGACTTCATGCCCACATAGCGGTTCTCGACGATATCGAGACGACCGATACCGTGCTCGCCACCGATGCGGTTCAGGGTCGCCAGCACAGTGGCCGGGCTCATTTCGACGCCGTCCAGCGCGACGATGTCACCGTTGCGGTAGGTCAGCTCCAGATAGCGCGGCTTGTCGGGAGCGTTCTCTGGGGAGACGGTCCAACGCCACATGTCTTCTTCGTGCTCGGTCCAGGTGTCTTCCAGCACACCGCCCTCATAGGAGATGTGCAGCAGGTTGGCATCCATGGAGTACGGGGATTTCTTCTTGCCATGACGCTCGATCGGGATCGCATGCTTTTCGGCATAATCCATCAGCTTTTCACGGGACAGCAGGTCCCATTCACGCCATGGAGCGATGACCTTGACGCCCGGCTTGAGGGCATAGGCCCCTAGCTCGAAACGAACCTGGTCGTTGCCCTTGCCGGTAGCCCCGTGGGAAATGGCGTCGGCGCCGGTTTCGTTGGCGATTTCAATCAAGCGCTTGGCGATCAGCGGACGCGCGATGGAAGTACCCAACAGGTACTCGCCTTCGTAGACGGTATTGGCACGGAACATCGGAAAGACGAAATCACGCACGAACTCTTCGCGCAGGTCGTCGATATAGATCTCTTTCACGCCCATGGCTTGCGCCTTGGCACGAGCAGGCTCGACCTCTTCGCCTTGACCCAGGTCCGCAGTGAAGGTCACCACTTCACAGTTATAAGTATCCTGCAGCCACTTGAGGATCACCGAAGTGTCCAGGCCGCCGGAATACGCGAGAACGACCTTGTTTACGTCGGCCATGCCATCACTCCACGGGTTGTACGGAAAGGCACCGATTCTACCGACCAAAACCGCGAATTTACAGAGGCGCGACAGCTAATGTCGAACGAGCGACGACAGCCGATTCAGGAAGTTGTCGCCGAATTTCCCGCCGCCGCCGTCGGGGCCGGTTTTTCAAGTGCCGGAACGCGCTCGAGATGAATGTTGACCCGACGGTTCTTCGCCCGGTTGGCGGAGTTGGTATTAGGCGCCAACGGGTAACGCTCACCGTGGAAGCGCACGATGATCTGTGATTCCGGAATGCCGTTGGCCGTGAAAAAGTCCTTCACCGACAGTGCTCGCCGACGCGACAGGTCGCGATTGGTCAGGCGATTACCGCTATTGTCCGAGTGACCGTCGAGTTCGATGTGATTGACGCGGGGATCTGCCTTGATGAAGTCCAGCATCACCTGCAACTGGGCTTTGGCCTGCGCATCCAGATCGATACCACCACCGGGAAAGCCAATCTCGGCCTGCTTCACCTGCTCGAAGTTCTTCGCCAGCAGCTTGGCGGTACAAGCCTGGAAATCGCTGTAGGCTTGGCTGAACTTCACCGGCAGCAGCCGCACTTCGGCAACCCCGCCGTCTCGCGAGTAATGACGAATGACCGGGCTGCGGCCCTCGAACAGACCACGAAACAGCCCACCAGCCTGGCCTTGGGAACTGTTGAACAGGATATCGCCGTTGCCAACCTGCACCGATCCCAGGTTGATATCACCGCGCCCGGGTTGCCAAGGCGCAGCCGCGGCCAGCAGGGTTGCCGAACCACCGCCGAACACATGGTTATAGGCCCTCAGACGAAAAATCGCCTGCTCGCCCGCCCGTCGCACGAACTCGCCCGAACCGAAGTCGGTGATCGGCTGAGCCAGTCGACACTCGAATGGGTCACCTTCCACTTTCCACTCGATGCTCTCCAGACGGGTCTGGAAGGTCAGCGCCACGGTGGGCAGACTGACGAACATACTGAGCAAGGCTAAATAACGCTGGCGCACGGGAGGCTCCAATGGTTTCACGACTTTGAGACTGGCATACCGGCTCTACACACTACGTTCGGGATATCGGTCACTGGCAGCAAAACTTGATAGCGAGTGCCTGAGAGAGTCTTTTCCGGTAGCATTCCCATCAGTTCGACCCGCCTGGAATCCCCAATGTCCGACCGCCTGACCCTGCTGCGTCCCGACGACTGGCATATTCATCTTCGCGATGGTGCTGTGTTACCTCACACTGTAGCGGATGTTGCGCGCACCTTTGGTCGCGCCATCATCATGCCCAACCTGGTGCCTCCGATACGCAACGCCGCCGAGGCCGATGGCTATCGCCGGCGCATTCTCGCGGCACGGCCGACCGGTAGCCGTTTCGAACCGCTGATGGTGCTCTACCTCACCGACCAGACCCAGCCCGAGGATATCCGCGCCGCCAAGGCCTGCGGTTTTGTCCACGCGGCCAAGCTCTATCCAGCCGGTGCGACCACCCACTCGGATTCCGGCGTCACCTGCGTGGACAAGATTTTTCCGGTCCTGGAAGCCATGGCCGAGGTTGGCATGCCACTACTGATCCACGGTGAAGTGACCCGTGGCGATGTCGACGTGTTCGACCGCGAGAAGCTATTCATCGACGAACACATGCGCCGTGTGGTCGAGCGCTTCCCAACGCTGAAAGTAGTGTTCGAACACATCACCACCGCCGACGCGGTGCAATTCGTCAACGAGGCTGCGGCCAACGTCGGTGCGACCATTACCGCGCACCACCTGCTCTATAACCGCAACCACATGCTGGTGGGCGGTATCCGGCCGCACTTCTACTGCCTGCCCATCCTCAAGCGCAACACCCACCAACAGGCCCTGCTCGACGCCGCCACCAGCGGCAGCGAAAAGTTCTTTCTCGGCACCGACTCGGCGCCCCATGCCCAGCATGCCAAGGAAACCGCCTGCGGTTGCGCCGGCTGCTACACCGCTTATGCGGCTATCGAGCTGTATGCCGAGGCATTCGAACAACGCAATGCCCTGGACAAGCTCGAAGGTTTCGCCAGCTTGCACGGCCCACGCTTCTACGGCCTGGCACCGAACAGCGAGCGCATCACCCTGGTCCGCGAGGAGTGGACCGCCCCTGCCAGCCTGCCATTTGGCGAGCTGTCCGTCATCCCGCTGCGCGCCGGTGAAAAACTGCGCTGGCGCCTGCTGGAGGAAACGCTGTGAGTGAAGACCATTTCGATGACGAACAGGAAGGCAATGGCAATTCAGGTGGCTCCCGCCACCCGATGGCCGCACGCTTTCGTGGCTACCTGCCGGTCGTCGTCGACGTAGAAACCGGTGGTTTCAACGCCGCCACCGACGCGCTGCTGGAAATTGCCGCAACCACCATCGGCATGGACGAAAAAGGTTTCGTGTTCCCCGAGCACACCTACTTCTTCCGGGTCGAGCCATTCAAAGGCGCCAACATCGAGGCGGCGGCCCTGGAATTTACCGGAATCAAGCTCGATCATCCGCTGCGCATGGCCGTCAGCGAAGAGACCGCACTGACCGACATCTTCCGTGGCGTGCGCAAGGCGCTGAAGGCCAACGGCTGCAAGCGCGCGATCCTGGTCGGGCACAACAGCAGTTTCGATCTGGGTTTCCTCAACGCCGCTATCGCGCGCCTGGACATGAAACGCAACCCGTTTCATCCGTTCTCCAGCTTCGACACTGCCAGTCTTGCCGGTCTGGCCTATGGCCAGACCGTGCTGGCAAAGGCCTGTCAGGCCGCCGATATCGACTTCGACGGTCGCGAAGCTCACTCGGCGCGCTATGACACCGAGAAAACCGCCGAATTGTTCTGCGGTATCGTCAATCGCTGGAAGCAAATGGGCGGTTGGGAAGACTTCAACGACTGATCGTTCGCCGCAGCCAATCCCGCCCATAAAAAACCGGCCCTCAACAGACTGTGTGAAAACCTAG
>NZ_CP014135.1:2222022-2307389 GCF_001543125.1 Pseudomonas agarici
CGGGGAGGCGGTTTTTTAAGATCGATTTTTCCCGCTCAAGGCGAGCAATTCGGGCTTCCAGCTCTTGGATTTTCTGCTGCTCCGGGGTCAGCGCTTTGCTCTGCGGGGTGACGCCCGTGCGTTCTTGCTGCACCTGGTCGACCCATCGGCGCAAAGCCGACTCGCCGATACCAAGCGAGCGGCTGGCCTCAATGAGGCTGTAATCCTGCTTGAGAACGAGGTCGGCAGCCTCGCGCTTGAATTCAGGGGAAAAGGTACGGCGTTGTTTGGTCATCTGACACCTCGTTCTGGCGAGCATTCTCGCCTAAATGAGTGTCCGGGATCATTAGACCACTACAAATTGACGGCTGAACCTCGGAAATCACTCGCCACAGCTCCTCGATGAAATTTGCGGGTCAGTTTGTGCTCGAAGAGATCAATCTGGTGCGCCTGCGGCCCGGCTAACGCGCCTATTCGCGCTGCTCCCGGGTTTGATCGAAAACAACCAACGCGCGGCCTGCTCTTCGGCGAAGTCCAGTGCTTCGCGAAATGTAGGGCAGTCGGCGATACACGTGACACCGTGCAAGCCGATCGGATCGTCTTGCCACTCCGGATCGAAATGGAGATAGACGCTGTAGAAATCGCCTACCCCGTCATCGCAGTGCTCAACCGCGCCCTCGACCTCGCGGCAACCCAAGGTCTCTCGCCAGCCCGCTACGGGGCCTTGGCCGGCGGAGCCGGCTGTTCAATGTTCCAGCTGTCCACCGCCGTGAGCCATTTCCCATCTTCTTTTACGAAGGTAAGGGCGAAACTGCCTTTGCTTCCCTCGCCCTTGTGTGGGTCGTTCGGGGTTGTGGTCCAATGACCGCTAATGGCAACAACTGTGTCGCTGAGCTTCTGGGCATGCTCGCAGACGCCTTTGAAAGTGACGTCTGCAGGTGATTCCGCATAGCTTTTTCGAATAGCTTCCCGACCGATCAGTATGCCTCCAGGTAGCGTCGGGCCGATGTACATCGCGTTTTCGGTGTAGAAGCCATTGACCAACTGGTCCGTAGTGCTCTTTGCAGCCAAAGCGCCGAAACCGTCGCATGCCTTTTTTGCACCGATCACCGGATCTTCATTATCCAGCGTCTGTTGAGTCTGCGCTTCGGCAGCGAAGGGGGGGCAAACCAATCCCACAGTCACAAGCGCGCCAATCAGAAGTAGTCCAGTTTTCATCGCGGTCGGCCCCTTCTCATGATTGAAAAATGAATGATAGCAGCATTGAGCAGCGTCAGTTCAAGACCCTCAATACGCTCCAGGACACCAGGACCGTAGACGAGATTTCTGAATAAATCGCTAGGGTCTGTGGCGATTCATAAATTGACGCGGATATGATTCATACTTCGGATGGATCGAGATGTTCTGACGGATGCCCAATGGGTGAAGATCGAGCCGCACTGCCTTGGTAAGCCAAGCGACCCCGGTCGCAGCGGGAAAGACAATCGACTGTTTCTGGAGGCAGTGCTGTGGATCGTGCGCACAGGCAGTTCGCGGTGTGATCTGCCGGATCGGTTCGGCAACTGGAACACGGCATTCCGTCGTTTTCGCGATTGGCGGGAAGCCGATGTTTTCAGGCGCATATTCGACGCGATCTCGGACGAACCCGACCTGGAATATGTCATGGTCGATGCGACAATCGTCAAGGTCCATGGCCATGGCCAAGGCGCAAAAGGGGAAGTTCGAGTCAGGCCATTGGCCGCTCCAAAGGTTGCATGACAACAAAGATACTGGCGCTCACCGATACCCTGGGCAACCTCGTGAGCTTCCGTCTGATGCCGGGTCAGCGCCATGACAGCGTCGAGGTACCACCACTGATCAATGGGATCGCCTTCGACGGGCTGATCGCCGACAAGACCTTCGACAGCAGCGCGCTGGTTGCCGAATTGAACGACCGCGGCGCCCGGGTCGTCAGCTCGCAGCACCCCGCACGTGCGCAGAAGCTCAGGATAGATGCTGACATCTACGCCTAGCGCCTCCTCATCGAGAACTTCTTCTGCAAACTCAAAGAGTTCAAACGCATCGCCATGCGGGCATGCAAAACCGATCAGAGTTTCGAAGCCATGGTCTACCTCGCTGGTGCTGTCGTCAACTCAAGATGAATCCCCACAGACCCTAATTCACGGTCGGCCTGCGGTTCGCAGAATCGAGCATGGTATTTTTCATGGTATCTTGAATTTTCGTGAAAATAACATGCTGATTTATATATAATTTTTATCGAAATTTATAATCGAGTGGGAGTAGAGGGTATCCTCAACTATCTAATTTTATTGTGAACATGAGAATAGATGGTGAATTTTACTGCATCATCAATGGCGTTTTTCATGGCGTACATTGTAGGCATTAGTAGAGAATGCCTACAATGTACGGCTTAGTAATGTCAGCATGATATCGAGAGTGCTAATATATCATGATTATGAGGCGACTCGCTTCTACTGTTTAGATTGCTACCAACTCGGAAAAACTTTGGTTGTGGATGACATAAAGCTTTCAGCCACGCCCTGTAAATCCTGATAAGAAATTTCGTGAGCGGGCTTTGTACTCGTTATCAAGCAAGCTTAAAACATTCGTTAGAAATACATACAAGTCTCCTTCGAAATAATCTTCAATGAAGGATGTTTCTTGCCCAAACGGAGGGTGTACATATTCTAAACCTTCCGAAGTCATATGATTTTTAATACTCACTATCCTATGAATATCATTCTCCAACCGATTTTTTATAAGTTCTTGCCTCGCCTAATCGCACTTTCTTGGTGATCGTGCCCGAAATTCGATAGTTTAGGGTGCTCAAAGAAGACTTTAGTGATCCGGCTAGCGTCCGCGTCTACGCGGCCTTCACGGGTGTGGAATTTCTTCAGCGATTGATCTCAGAGTGTAGGGGGTATTCGCAACTATCTGATTTTGTTGTGAAAATAAGGATAGATAGTGACTTTTACTGTGTCATTAATGGCGTTTTTCATGGCGCGGATGGTTGGCATCAGCACAAGTGCCTCGATACCATAATCGGCATTAGCAATGCCGGCATGGTATCGAGAGTGCTAAGCTTGGAGATGTCAGTCAGGAACTGAGTTGCCAGTGTTAAATACTCTTTCCTGCCCATTCTCATGGTTTATGTAGCCGTTAGTATCATTCGTACACGTAGAATCTTTATTTGTAGCCTAACCAGCCAAAACACTTAACAAAGAAGGCTTTTCTCTTTTTCTCAATATGAAAATCAATCAAGCCGAGGATGCTAGTAAGAAAAATATGCTCTTCAACACCGAATCTCTCAGGGATGAAACAAAGGTCGTACCATGACAATATCTCATCAACTTCGAAATTTCCGGACCGTTGAAGCTTTATATAATTTGTAACATCCTTTCTTAGCGAAAGGGCGGAAAAATATGACTTTTTCGCCATCCATTGGTCGATTATTTCTTCGACGGTAAGCTGTCCGGTTCTTTGGTCTTCAGGGAGATGGTCGAGTATTCCGTCACCCAGACTCTTCATGAGGTCTATCAATTCCATATATCCACGCATTACAAAAACCTCAAAGTATCGGAAAGGCAGTAAGGATATATCTTGGCATATAGTTGTATTCTTCGAATTCTATGATAACTCTCAACTTTGTCATGCTGACTGGAGTATTTTGGGCGGGGCGATGGATACCCCATCCTACAACCTGTTTCGCGTCAAAATCCAAAATTAGCCGATTGCTCTTGCGAATAAATTGAATTTTAGAATGCATCAAGATTCTAAGTCGATTTGCTTTCAGTGACTGGCTTACTGCCCATTCCGCAATATCCATTTTTTCGAATGTAGACATAACACTCGCTGATTTTACCTTTTTTAAGCGCAACTGCAGTGCTGCAATATCTTTTTGGAAGTGGAGCTTCTTAGTGTGTCCGCCGATACTGTTGTTTGGTGCGTGGAGTGGCTTCTCGCTTGTAGTAATGCTCATCCTGCCAGCACGTACCGAGGAAACTCGAAAAGCGTTGTACATAGATGCAGTAGTTAAAGGCACTACGAACTCGGTAGCTAACCCAATAACCTGGCCTGTTGCTCGAGAGGCACCTAAAGCCTCAGCCGCCGTCGCTCCAGCTTTGAATGCATATGAGTCAGTTTGCTGGCCTGTCACAATTTGCGTAGAGGCAGCTGAAAGTTGATCAGAAGCGTGAACCCCCATTGCAACGCACCCGACTTTTGAAATCATCGTTGGCTCAGGTAACGCACACAGCACACTTGAACCTGCGAGCTCGATAATCCCGCCGACAAGCCGAAGGCTTCCAAATATACGATTGGACATAATCTCAGCGGGTGTAAGTGACTCGTGCGTAAGTATTGCAGCCATCTGAGCAAAATTGAGGATGACGCGAAAACTTCCATCATCAGACATAATGCGTTTCCTTACGCAAATGGCTTGTTAGCGGTCCTGTCCCAACCACCAGAAACGATGCCTGCGCTTCCACCATCGGCACGACGCTGTTGTGAGTATTCGAATTTGATACGTCCGTAATTTAGGGTTACGACTTCAACAGGGAAGCCGGACTGTTCTGCGCCCTGTCCGCTGACCAACGCGATCAGCACCTCTTCCAGCACGATGTCCAAGTACTTGAATTTTTCAGTCCCGGCACGATGGACTCGAATGGTCACGGTTTTGATATGCGACCCTCTGCAGCAAAGCTCAAATAGCTTAGGAGTCGCACGGTCAATGTACTTGCTGATTTGGAAGTCTCCGAGGGAAACACCTCCAGCGGAGGCACCACCACTGGAGCTGGCTGTTTGACTGATGGACTGCATGGCGTCGTAGTGGTATGAAAGCAGCTCGATCCAACCTTTGTGCCCATCGTCAAGCGACTCGCCCTCAACGCCATCAACCTTCATAAATGCATCAAAGGACATAGTAGCTCCCTGCTATTCACAAAATCTGAGGCAAAGACACTAACTGAATTTGCGCTCAAATTACCAGCCCGACGTGTGCTTGGGTTAGTCGCACGTTGAGAGATGACCATGAGCCTTGCCAATCGACAGGCGTGTGTGATCGGAATGCCTGCAAGCATCAGCCATGATCGGAATGGTATATTTCAAGGTGTCTGAGCTTATAAATTTTATAATTCAATGATTTATATCTATTTTTATTTGTTATTGATAATAGAGTGAGAATGATCCGGCATCCGGCATCCGGCATCCCGCATAGAACGGCAGACCGGCAGCGATTGGCAAAAATACCCCTGAAGCCCGCGTAATTGTGGGCTTTTGGCTTTTTGGGTCTGGCAAATTCTGGCAGCTTTGTGCATCGCCAAGCGCCGTGTTTGTGCGGCATGGTACGGGGCGATTCAGGCTGCCCTCAATAAACGGACTTTTTCGTGCGCTAAGAGGAGGTGTTACTTAAGCTGCCGAGCCACATCATTCCGGATGCATTCAGCGCAGCTGCGAAATGATGAGATCTCTTGCCCCTATTAGAAGATCGGAAATGGGTTCGGCGCTGACATTGGTCATGCAGAGAAGTCCATCGAGTGTTGCGAGCGAGACGGTCTGCGTGTGCGAAACTCCACTGGTTATCATCGGGCGGATGAATAACAAGCGCAGCGGCCCATACTCAGACGGTATCGCAAGTCGCCCGTAATTGGTTACCATCAACGCCTGCGCACGCCGGTCAGCCGCTTCTGATATATGGCTGGGGGCCATTTCGGCGCTGAGCGTTTCTCGCAAAGGCGCAAAGCTGCGGGCAGCGGCCTGAATGTTTCCCAACGCTGAAACATCACTTCTCACCTGCCGCGCCAGATCCCAAAAGTCGTATGGCTTTGCCGATTCGAGTTCGGTGTGGGCGAGGGTCAGTAGAACACCCGGAATGTCACCGATGCCCAGCATTTTTCGGTTGTCAATGGGGCTTACACAGCGAATCGCTGTTTCGGCCCAACGCTGGGATTTTGCTCGCCCTGCAATTAAAATCCCGGCAGTCAGCGCACCATGAACGGTCGTTTGTTCTTGGCGTGCGCGTTCCGTTATCGCGGCCACGGTCTGCGGCGCTAACGAGATTTGCTCCAATTGATGTTGAGCTGCCAATTGAGTGACAGGGTGTTCAATCGGTTCGGAAAACCCGCTGTATGCTGGTGAGGGCGTTGAATAAATGTCTGCACCGTGCAAGCCAAGCAACTCGTCTAGCGAAGGCAAAAAGGGCTTTTGCTTTCCCAGATCCTTTCCTGCGAGCGAGCTAATTAAGTCGCGGATCAAGTAGACCAGCGATCTGCCATCGAAAGCCACATGATCGGCAGCCAGCACTAACGTGGAGCGATGCTTTTCGTGCAGGACGGTAGCTCGTAAAAGCAGCTCATTCTCGGCGAAACCAGTTTCGAGTTCTTTCGCGCAGTAGTCGAGCAGTGATTGGGCGGAGCCGAATGGCAATACTTCCAGCGGCAGATCGACGCCAGGAGCCGTGACAAAGCAAGGGCGAAAACCAGGGGACTTTCGAACGCGCGCCGAAAGTATTGGATGATGCGCTTGAAGTGCATTCAGTGCCGTTCGCCACCCGTCGATCGTTGTCGGGCCCTCCAGCGCGGCGACGACCACTATTGTGCGCGGCGTTTTTCGCTCCACAAGCCAGAAGTACTCTTCGAAAGTCCCGAGAGAGCGTAGTTTTGCCGCGACTCCAAGCTCGGATTCAAGCATATAGGTCTCTCATCAGTTGCGCCTTTCTCGGCGCAATCGGCTGCACTTGAAGTCTTAGCGAAAAAAATCCCTTTCTTGAGGGCCCTCTGATCGCCCGGCAGAATGGTGGATTAAGTGGCCGACGCGGGGACGAGGCGCATCGGCTCGAAGCCTAGCTTGTTGGCGAACACCTCCTGGACGAGCACTGCGCTGGGAAGTGGCCGCCACGCGACCTCGATCTGGTCGATGAGACCGTGTTCGTCCAGGTGCAGATGCTCGTTCCCCTTGACCGTGATTCCATTGCACGTGAAAGTGAAAAAGACGGCCACGTCCCGATCCGATGTAAACCTCAGGTTGACTTCCAGGGTGTCGATGGTCTCGAGAAACCCGGAAAGGACCTCTGCGACCGCGTCCTTCCCTTCGGTGGGTTCAGGAAAGATAGGCCCGAGAAGAACGATGTTTTCCGCAAGATGCGGAAGGATCTGCAGATTATCTTTGTTGCTCAGTGCCTTGAAATAGGCGTCTACATGCGTGGTTGTCATCTGAGACACTCCTCTGAATGGGGCCGGTAGTGGAAACATCGGATCGCGTGGGCTGACGTGGGCGGCCTGTAGGAGACCACTCAGTCTTCACCGATGTTTCGGGGGCGTTGTCATTTCGGCGTCTCATGCCTGTGTCGCTTGCCCGAGACGCTCTGCGCTCGACGTCAGGAGTCTGTCTGATGATCCCGAGCGCGACGGCTGAAATACTCAGCCAGCGGCAGGCCGCCCTTTCCGAGGTCGTCTATCTCATGTTCGTGAAAGACAACGGTTGTCTCCTCACGCGGCTTGCCCATGACGTCGAAGAGCAAGTCGGCGACTCCTTTGTAGATTGCGGCCTTTTGTTCGCTGGTGGTGCGTTTAGCACCCTCACGGGTCACAAGTATGTTCACGATTGGCATATGATTCTCCAAGAAGGTGGGGGGCGGGCCCAATGCGCGCTCCCTTGGGTGGTTTAGCGACCGGCGATAAGGCCGCCATCGACGTGGAGGATTTCACCGGTCGAGAAAGTGGCGTCCTCAAGGTAGAGCACAGCCCGAACGATGTCCTCGACCTCGCCCAGCTTGTTCATAGGGTGGAACGCGGCCAATTGTTCGATGATCTGCGGATTGTGCATGGGCGTGCGAATGATCCCGGGAGCAACGGCGTTCACGCGGATACCGCGCTTGGCGTACTCGATTGCTAGACTCTTGGTGGCAGAGTTCATTCCGCCCTTCGTCAGCATGGCGATAAAGGCGGGGGAGCTCGAAACGGCGAATTCCGCCGCCGACGCCGTGATCTGGACGACATGGCCGCTGCCCTGCTCAAGCATCACGGGGATGACATGCTGGGTGGTAAAGAAAAAGCCATCGAGGTTGGTCTTCAGCTTGAGCCGATAGTCCTCTTCCGTATATTCGGTGAACGGCTTGCCGATGAAGATACCGGCGTTGTTCACCAGGGTGTCGATGCGGCCGAACCTGTCGAGCGCTGCCGCGACCAGGCGTGCGCCTGTCTGCGGGTCGCCGATGTCGCCGCGGACGGTCACCAGGTCCGGATCGGTCGAGGGCTGGATCGAGCGCGACGTGGCGACGACGCCGTAACCGCGGGCACGAAACCCATTCACGATGCCCTCACCCATGCCCTGCGAGGCGCCAGTGATGATGGCTACTTTCTTGATCTCTGACATTGTTGAACTCCTTTATGTTTGCGCGTTGACCAGAATGTACGTCCCTATCGAGAGCTGGAAAATTAGCTATCTCCGATCAATGGCTGATAAAAAACGCACAGACATCGACTGGCTGGATCTCCGAATCTTCGTGGTACTGGCGCGTCGTAGCCTGTCTGCCGCGACCCTGAAGGCTATGTGCTGACGCCTGCTGGAACGCCCTCGCTCAAAACGGCAGGCGGCCCTGATCCCGAGATTTGGATGGTGCAATCCGATCTTTGAAATCGAGCTTGCGGCAGGCCGCCCAGGGCGGGCTTGGCTGATGCCTTGAAGGCGAGGAAGGCGTGTGCGGCACTGTGCGTGCTGGGGCTGCAGCGCACCCGCGAAGCGCAGTTGCGGTGACTGGAATTTACGGCGAAGGACGCATTCTGCTTGCTGCCTGGGCAACCAACGAATACGCGGTCAAGGTTGTGTCGTCTTGCTCTCCTTCGACCGGTCGAGACGCTTACGAAGGGAAAGAAAACTGGCAAGCCACAATGATCAAGTGAATCTGACCTGACAGTCATGGCCGCAAATCCAGTAACTGTCAGATCAGCTCAGAGCTTCTACAACGTGATCAATTCAGGCTCGGTCCCATAGGGACCGCGGTGATCGGAATTACTGCGACATTCCGCCTTTTTTCATGGCGTCCTTGGACATTTCATCTTTCTTCATCGCATCTTTGGACATGCCGTCTTTAGACATACCGTCTTTGGACATTCCATCTTTCTTCATTGCATCTTTCTTCATCGCATCCTTGGACATGCCGTCTTTGGACATCGAGTCTTTGCTCATGCTGTCGTGGCTCATAGTGTCAGCAGCAAAAACACTGGCGGCACCAACGGCCAGGCACATGGACAGAACAACGGTAGTCAACTTCTTCATGATGATACTCCTTGGAACATGGGTTTATGGACGGGTGAAAGGATTAGGCACTGATCAACTACCACCGAACCAGTTGTAGCCCTGGTCTTCCCAGTAGCCACCGCTGTAGGTGTTGCTGACGAAAATCGCCTGAATGTGTTTGGGATTCTTGTAGCCGAGTTTGGTGGGCATGCGCAGCTTCATCGGGAAGCCGTATTCGCGCGGCAGCACCGCGCCGTCATAGGTCAGCGTCAGCAACGTCTGCGCGTGCAACGCGGTGGCCATGTCGATGCTGGTGTAGTAATCGTCGGCGCATTTGAACCCGACATATTTGGCGTCGGTGTCGGCTCCAACCCGTTTCAGAAAGTCGCTGAAGCGCACGCCCCCCCAACGCCCGATCGCACTCCAGCCTTCGACGCAAATGTGCCGGGTGATCTGCTCGGTCTGGGCCATGGCGCGTAACTCTTCAAGGCGCCAGTTGCGCTTGTCGGCGACCAGGCCGGTGACTTCCAGGCGATAGCTTTCCTCTTCCACCGTCGGCGCTTCATCGATGCCGTAAAAGGCATTGAAGGGAAATGGTCGGGTGATCATCGATTCGGGATAAGTCGGGGCCATCGCGTTTGGGTTGAACAGCCAGCCTTGCACCCGGTCATTAAAACGCGACATGGACGACAACGCGGTGTCGACGCTTTCGTTGTCGGTGATGTTGCAACCGGACAACATCGCCACACTTCCAAGGGTCAGGCCACGCAGCAGAAACGAGCGGCGCGAGCGGTCTTCGATTTGCGGGGCAAGGATCTTGCGGGCGTCGATCAGGATCGAAGTCTCGTCCAGCCCAGGTATCTGGATACGTTTTTTCATACCTGCTCCTTGCGGGTGACGATCATGGCCAACAGTGTTTTCGGAACCAGCGCGACCATCACCAAGTGCACCATCACGAAGGCCACCAACAGTGCCATGGTGAAGAAATGCACGCGGCGCGCCCCTTCGTAACCCCACAGCAGTTCACGCAGTAATGGAAACTGCACCGACTTCCACAACACCAGCCCGGACAGCACTAGCAATGCGATGTCGACCATCACGAACAGGTAAGCCAGTCGTTGCACTTGATTGTATTGATTGAGGTCGGCGTGCCCGAGCTTTCCGCGCGCGGCCGCCCACAAATCATGCAGTACTCCTTTGGGTGACACCGGGAAGAAACGCCGCTTCAGGCGCCCACTGAAGAGATTGAAGATCAAGTAAATCAGGCCGTTGATCGCCAGAAACCACATTGCCGCGAAATGCCATTGCAACGCGCCGCCGAGCCAACCGCCGAGGGTAATCGACTTGGGAAAACTGAATTCGTAGATCGGCGAGGCGTTGTAAATACGCCAACCGCTGGTGACCATCACCAGCACCGCCAACGCGTTGAGCCAATGAGTAAGCCTTAGCCAGCGTGGATGGTTGGCTCTGGGTGAAGCAGATGACTGCGACATATCTGGCTTCCATTCGTTATTCGTTGGGCCCGAGTATAGGCGATGGAATATTTCTGAGTCCTCACGCAAAATTAAATTAATCGTGATAACTCGCCTCTGACGATACTGGCGCTTGAACAGCTCACATCTGATCCGACGTTATGATCGGATCGAAAAGTATCATTCCGACATCATGTGGAAAGCTGGTTGAGGTGCTTTCTTTCAGAAATTCCAGGCTAGCAGGCATATGTCTATAGTGCTATGTAGATGTGACAATTAAGTTTCTCCGTACATGATGGCATGATGTTTCTCATGGCTCTGTGGGATAGCGTGTAGACAATGATTGAATGGATAAAATACCCTACTTTATAAGCGTGGAGATCGATAGGTATGGATTCATTAAGTTGCTGTAATTTCAGACCTTTGTGGCCCGCATATACTGTCTATGGTCGCGGATTGATGTTGTATTTCGGGGGATTTGCTGACGTCGCCCGGTCGACCGGGGCGTCAAAAAATCGGACAGATTTGGACGGCACTTAACTTAACCTTCTTCGGATGTCCGTTTTTTCTCAGCTCGGCCCTCGCATCTCTAGCAGTGTTTGCTCATCACCTCCCGTCAGGCGAACGGGAAACGCTCGTGAACATGACCTAGCGTCCGCTGGACCGGCGTATCGGCAAGACCGAGCGTGACCGCATCGGCTATTGGCTGGGCGAAACCCGTTTTTACCTAGGATGGTTTGCGGCTGTTGCGGGAGCATAAGAACACTCAGCCAGCCCCTATGGCGACGACGGCCATGACGAGTCACCGCAGGTCAGGAGTGGATGAATAATGGCGTAATGAGGCTATCCAGGGATATTCTGAAACCATTGTGACGTTTCCTTCCTCCGAGCAATTTTTGCATAAAATCATATGATTTCTATCTACATGGATGGTGAAGATCAAACCGGAAAGCTCCGTGACTGGAGGATACGGCCGAATACTCAAGGTGCAGAACCGATACTGACTTGTTATTTCCGTTCGGGCGGGGAGTTGAGCCGTCCATTGAGCGCTTGCCGAGTCGTCCCCACCCAGGTGCTACAGGGAAAGCTTCTCATGCAGAAAAAGCAGGCGGAGTTCAATCCCGTGGACAGTGCGCATATCTATGGGCAGAAGTATGCCGTCGTTAAATACCCGGGAGGGCAGAAGAGCTACGTCAACAAGCTGGATGATGTTGTGTTCGTTGCGCAGACCACGCTCAAGGACGAAGCAGTCTTTCGCTATTTCGTTTCTGTGGCAAATGCGCGGATAGAACGGGCAACGCCGCAGGACAAAGCCATCGCCGAGAATGTATTGCGCCAATTGGATAAGGTGCTCCCCCATGGCGATACGGCATTGCACGCCTATTGCACGGGGCAGAGTCAGTCGCGGCAGTCTGAGGGCGGTTTTATCTACCCTTTCGGCGTCAACGAAAGCCAACTCGACGCAGTAGAACGGGCCTTCAGCTCTCAGATCAGCTTGATCGAAGGTCCTCCAGGCACCGGGAAAACCCAGACAATATTAAACATCATCGCCAATATTGTATTACGCGGAAAAACCGTCGCGATTCTGTCGAATAACAATGCGGCGGTGGAGAACGTCTATGAAAAGCTAGGCAAAGTCGGGCTGGATTATCTGCTTGCCAAGCTGGGTAGTACGGAGAATCGCAAAAGCTTTTTCAACGACCTGGCGGCCATACCCTCGGCAGCCAGCGGATCCGCCCCCGATATGCAGCACATTCAAGCCGTTCTCCAGCGCTTGAAGCAGTTTCTTCATGCCCAGAACGAGTTGGCGCGGTTGCAGGGCGAGATCGATGAGTTGACGATAGAGCAACAATATCTGTTGCAATGGCAGCGCGAGAACATGGCGACAGCCCCTGTTCCCTTGGGCAAGTACAAGTTGTCTGCAAAAAGCAGCGTGGATCTGATGGCTTATATGACCCACCTTGCGCAGAACCGTATCAGGCTAAGGGACAGGATCGAGTTGCTGTTGAATTTCAGAATCCTACGCATGAAGCCTTTCGATGATTGGGGCAAGCGTCAATCCCTGATCTATTCCTTGCAGCTACATTTTTATGAGAGGTCGCTACAGGATAAAAAGTCTGCATGGGCAAGCTGTCGGGAAGTATTGGAGCGAGGTAACTTCAAGACATTGTTGGAGGAGCTGACCAGCGCTTCGATGGCCCATCTGAAACACCATCTTTATCAGCATGCCGGCGTCCACCAGGAATTCGATTCGGACAGCTATCGGAATAACTTTGATAAATTTCTGAAACGCTACCCGATCTTGGGTAGCAGCACGCATTCCATTATCAACTCGATCAGCCGTGGTGCACTTCTCGACTATGTCATCATCGACGAGGCTTCGCAGCAGGACATCGTGCCGGGAATACTGGCATTGGGTTGCGCCAGAAACCTTATTGTCGTTGGCGATCGCAAACAATTGCCGCATATCCCGGCGAAACTGGGTATCGCCGCTGCCGCCGACGCCTATGATTGCGAGAAATACAGCCTGCTCGATTCCTGCGTCAGTGTTTTCAATGACTCGGTTCCGATGACGCTGCTCAAGGAGCATTATCGTTGCCATCCCAGGATCATCCAGTTCTGCAATCAGCAGTTTTACGACAACCAGCTTATCCCGATGACATACGATTCAGGTGAAAAGCCATTGCAGCTGCTCGTCACCGCCCAGGGCAATCACACACGAAAGAATGCCAACCTTAGAGAGTTGGATTCAGTGCTCGAAATGCTGAAGTGGGATGGCGAGAGTGATTGGGACAATGCCAACAGCAGAGGATTCATTGCTCCGTACAGAGCGCAGGTTGCTCTTTCGCAGACGCATTTGCCAGAGCATTTCGTCAAGAATACCGTGCACAAATTCCAAGGGCGCGAGTGCGACGAAATTGTTTTTTCCACCGTGCTGGATAAAAAACAATACAGTCAGCGAAACCTCGGGTTTGTGGATAATCCTCATCTGGTCAATGTGGCGGTATCAAGAGCCAAGACTCGCTTTACGCTAGTGACCGGCGACGACGTCTTTACCGAGAACAACGGTCATATCGCTGCCCTGGTGCGTTACATGGAGTATTACGCTGGCGAGCAACAGATTCATCGTTCACTGCTCATTTGCGCTTTTGATCTGCTCTACAAGGCATACGATCAATCCCTGGAAAGGCTCAATGCCCGATTGCGACCGAGCGACTCGCGATTCAAGTCCGAGCAGATCGTCGCACAGCTGCTGCGTGAGGCGTTATCTCGCGAAGGCAATCAGGCGATGACGTTCCATGCCCAGATCCGCTTGAATCAGTTGGTTTCAGCAGACAACGAGGCATTGACGCCGCCCGAGCGAAACTTCATGCGAAACCGCGCCAGTTGCGATTTCGTGCTCTATTTCCGGGTAGGAAAAACACCTTTGGGTGTCATTGAAGTCGATGGTGGGTATCACGACACGACGCTGCAGGCTGCGCGGGATCAGTTGAAAAACAGCATCCTGATGAAGAGCGGTATACCGTTGCTCCGATTGCGAACCGTCGAGAGCCACATTGAGGACCGGATCGCGAAATTTCTGGCCCAGTGGGCAAGCGCCAACAATACCTCGGCATCGCCGCTTATGCCTTAGGCTCTGTACGAAATGCATCTGCGTTCGCCCATGCGGGGTTGAAGGTCGGCTCGTCATGCTCATTGAGCATCCGTCGACGGCGCTGGCTCGCCTGCTTTCGCCTGGCCTGGCCTTCGCTCGAAAACATTTCCTACAGATTCTAGCGCCTGGCCACGTCCGAAAAGTAGAACTTGTCCAGGGTATGCCGCGACTCGGTGTACTCGAATTGCCGGCCATCCTGCAGGAAGGTCTGGTTCTTCACTACGATCACATGGCTGGCTCCATCCAGGTCCAGGTGTTGCTGATCGTCCTTGCCACAACGCTCCGCTTCGATGGTGCGCTCGGCGAAACTGATGCTCAGTCGCAGGGTCTGCTCGATATAGGCATAAATCGAGTGCTCGGCAATGTCGCGCGTCAGGCCGGGAATCAGCTCGGCGAGAAAATGGTTGATATCGAGAATGATCCGTTTGCCATCAATGCGCCGCACCCGCTTGATGCGGATCAGCGGACTGTCGGGTTCGGCCTGAAAGCGTTCTCGCAGGGCGCCCGTCAGCAGGATTTCGCTGAACTCCACGACTTCGGTACCGATATGGCTGCCCATGCTCACATGGGCTTCCTGGAAGCTGACGATGCCGCCGAGTTGGAACTCGATGGGACTGCGTGACAGCACGAAGGTGCCCTTGCCATGGATTTTTTGCGCGAACCCGCGCTCCTGCAGTTGCTCGATAGCCTTGCGCACCGTGCCGCGACTGGCTTGATAGCGGTTCATCAGTTCGGTTTCCGAGGGCAGCCGATCGCCTTTTTCCAATTGCTCCGTGGTGATGCTGGCAAGCAGATCGCTGTAGATCTGGTTGTATTTGCTCATGGTGTTCGCTCTGGATTGGACGTCGCCGGCTGATAGCGTAGCGGGCGCGGTGTCCCAAGGCATGAAACCTTAAGGGCAGGCCGAAGCTTTGTCCATTTGTCGGGTCGTTTGCCAATAAACGCTCAACTCGTCTATACGAGTTATTGCTTTAACTCGTATAGACGAGTATTTTTTGTTTCTGTGTGCTGCCAAGCCTTTCCAATAACAAGAAACAGCGGAAGAAAAGTATGAGCCACGACTATCCGAATATCGCTCGCGAGCTGCTGCAAAGTCTCGGCGGCGCCGAAAACCTCGAGCAGGCCGCTCATTGTGTCACCCGTCTGCGGCTGGCGCTCAAAGACCCGAATAAGGTCGACAAGGTCGCCCTGTCCGCGATCGAGCTGGTCAAGGGCTCATTCTTTAGCGCTGGCCTGTTTCAGATCGTCATCGGCCCCGGTGAGGTGGAAAAAGTCTACGCCGCGTTGCGCGAGCTCACGGGCCTGGCGGTGTCGACCATTGCCGACGTCAAGCAGAAAGGGGCCGACAAGACCCACGCCATACAGCGGCTGGTGCGGGTGTTTTCCGATGTGTTCATGCCTATCCTGCCGGCGCTGATCATTGCCGGGCTGCTGATGGGGGTGAACAACCTCATGGGCGCCAAGGGCATGTTCATCGACGACAAAACGCTGCTCGAGGCCTATCCGTCGCTGGACGGCCTGTGGAGCCTGATCAATCTGATGGCCAACACGGCCTTCGTGTTCCTCCCGGCGCTGGTCGGCTGGTCGGCGGCCAAGCGCTTTGGCGGCAGCGAAATCCTCGGTATCGTCCTGGGCCTGATGCTGGTCCATCCGGACCTGCTCAATGCCTGGAACTACGGTAAGGCGGTCGCCGGCCTGGACGGCCAAAGCCTGCCGTACTTCGATATCTTCGGCTGGTTTCGTATCGAGAAAGTCGGCTACCAGGGACAGATTCTGCCGATCCTGATGGCCGCCTATGTCATGAGCGTGATCGAGAAGTGGCTGCGGGCGCGAGTGCCCAATGCCATTCAACTGCTTGTGGTGCCGATCACCACCATCGTCGTCACCGGTGTCCTGGCGCTGGCGATCATCGGTCCGGTGACCCGCCACCTGGGGATCCTGATCACCGAAGGGATGGTCTGGCTGTTCGACGTGGCGCCGGCGCTCGGTGGTGTGATCTTCGGCTTGCTCTATGCGCCGCTGGTGATCACCGGCATGCACCACATGTTCCTCGCGGTGGACCTGCAATTGATCTCGGGCCATGGCGGCACTTTTATCTGGCCGATGATCGTTATGTCCAATCTGGCCCAGGGCAGCGCGGCCTTCGCCGTGTTCTACATGAGCCGCAATGCCCGCGACCGCGGCATGGCCTCGACCTCGGCGATCTCCGCCTACTTCGGTATCACGGAACCGGCGATGTTCGGCGTCAACCTGCGCTACAAGTTTCCGTTCTACTGCGCGCTGATCGGCTCGGCACTCGCCAGCGTGTTGCTTTCGCTGAACCAAGTGCTGGCCTCGGCCATCGGCGTTGGCGGTTTGCCGGGGTTCATTTCGATCATTCCGTCGTTCATCCCGATGTTTATTGTCGGCATGCTGATCGCGATTGTCGTGCCTTTTGTCCTCACCTGCGGCTTGAGCGTGAAGATCGTCCGTCCCGGCTACCGCGTCGCTTGAGGTGCAAGCCCGATACCGACGCCACTGACGACAAGGGAATTCCCATGCAAGACTGGCAACATTCGGTGATCTATCAGATCTACCCGAAGAGCTTCCATAGCCATGCAGGCCAGGCCACCGGCGATCTGCTGGGGGTGGTCGACAAGCTCGACTACCTGAAGTGGCTGGGCGTCGATTACCTGTGGATCACTCCGTTCCTGGGGTCGCCGCAACGTGACAACGGTTACGACATCAGCGACTACTACGCCATCGACCCGAGCTACGGTACCATGGCCGACTGCGAGTTGTTGATCGCCGAAGCCGGACGGCGCGGCATCAAGCTGATGCTCGATATTGTGGTCAATCACACGTCCATCGAGCACGCCTGGTTCCAACAGGCCCGCAGCAGCCTGGACAACCCGTACCGCGACTTCTACATCTGGCGCGACCAGCCGAATAACTGGCAGTCCAAGTTCGGCGGTAGCGCCTGGGAGTACGAGGCGCAAACCGGCCAGTATTTCCTGCATTTGTTCGATCACACCCAGGCCGACCTGAACTGGGACAACCCCAAGGTGCGCCAGGAAGTTTTCAAGATGATGCGCTTTTGGCGCGACAAGGGCGTCGGAGGTTTTCGCCTCGACGTGATCAACCTGATTTCCAAACCGGCGGATTTCCCCGAGGACGCCAGCGACGGACGGCGTTTCTACACCGACGGTCCGAATGTCCATGAGTACCTGCGGGAAATGCATCGGGAAGTGTTTGCCGGTCATGATCTGATCAATGTCGGTGAAATGTCTTCCACCAGCCTGGAGCACTGCATCCGTTATTCGCGTGCGGAGTCGCGGGAGCTGTCGATGACCTTCAACTTCCATCACTTGAAGGTCGATTACCCGAACATGGAGAAATGGGTGCGCGCCGATTTCGACTTCCTCGAACTCAAGCGCATCCTTTCCGACTGGCAGCTCGGCATGCAGGCTGGCGGCGGCTGGAACGCCCTGTTCTGGTGTAATCACGACCAGCCACGGGTGGTCTCGCGATTTGGCAATGACGGCGAGTACCGCACGGTTTCGGCCAAGATGCTCGCCACCGCGCTGCACTTTCTCCAGGGCACGCCCTACATCTACCAGGGTGAAGAACTGGGTATGACCGATCCTGGCTTTGACCATATCGCCCAGTACCGCGATGTCGAGACCCTGAACATTTACCGCATCAAGCGTGAAGCCGGCGAGTCCGAAGCACAGAGCATGGCGGCGATCATGCAGAAGTCCCGCGATAACGGTCGTACACCGATGCAGTGGAGCGCAGGGCCGAACGCCGGCTTCAGTTCGGTGCAGCCGTGGATCGGTGTGCCGTCGAATGCGGCGCAGATCAACGTCGAGCAACAGCGACAAACGCCTGACTCAGTGCTGCATCACTATCGTCGTCTGGTGGCCTTGCGCCGTACCGAAAGGTTGATGGTCGAAGGGGTTTATCGTCAGTTGCTTCCCGAGCATCCACGGGTCTGGGCCTATGTGCGCGAAGGGCAGGGCGAGCGTCTGCTGGTCATCAATAACTTTTACGCCGATAGCTGCGAGGTCCTGTTGCCTGAGGGAGTCTTCAGTCCGGGACAAGAGCTGCGCGTGGTGATCAGCAACTATCAGGATTGTCCTGCACACGGTCGCGAATTGTTGCTGCGACCCTACGAGTCTTTTGTGCTGTATCTGTCAGAAAAGTAGGAAAAATCCTTCGTCAAATACGGTTCGCACCACATCGTGCGCTGGGAGGTTGCGCCTGACAATTGAGCATTGATCACAATAAAAATAATGAGGTGGTTCATGAAAACAATAATAAATAGAAGCCTTGTGGTGGGCTGTGTATCCCTGGGGCTGCCATTCTCTGCTTACTCCCTGGAGTTCTCCGGATACCTGCGTAGCGGGTTGGGAAGTTCACTCAACAGCAGTTCGCAAAGTTGTTTCCAGTTACCGGGCGCACAATCCAAGTACCGCCTCGGCAATGAGTGCGAGCACTATGGGGAGCTGGAACTGCGCCAGGATCTGCTGACGCTCGACGATGGCTCGGTGTTCAGTGTCGATGCCATGGCCTCGCTCTATAACAAGTACGATCGTGACCTGAGATTCCAGGGCAATGACCACGGTTCAGCGCGTATGCCGCAAATGTACGCGCATTGGTCGAACATGCCGTCGCTCAATGGCGGTTCCCTGTGGACGGGGCGTCGTTACTACAAGCGAAACGATATCCATATCTCCGATTTCTACTACTGGAACCAGAGCGCTACCGGCGCTGGTGTCGAGGATGTGCGGATCGGCGACCTGAAGTACAGCTATGCGTTTTCGCGCAAGGACAACCTGTACCAGAAGGATTCTATCAATCGCCATGATTTCAACGTGGCAGGATTCAAGACCCACGCCGAGGGTGAGCTGGAGTTCGGTTTCAGTTACATCGATGCCCCTCGGCATGGCGATACCCAACGAGGGTGGGCGATCACCGCGCAGCATGTGCGCAACGACTTCCTGGGTGGCAAGAACAAGTTTGCCCTGCAATACGGCGAGGGGCCGGGCACCGGCCTGGGCTACACCGGCGATAAGCATCTGGATACCGGCAACAAAAGCTACCGCGCGGTGGAGTTCTTCGATTGGCAGGTGACCCGGCGTTTTGGCGGGCAGGTTGCGGCGGTTTATCAGAAGGACATTCGTCCCGATGGCCAGGGCCAGACCTGGATGTCTCTTGGCGTGCGCCCGTCCTACGCCATCAGCGAACAATTCAAGCTGGTTACCGAGCTGGGCCATGACCGGGTCGAGGCGCCAGGCGGCACCCGCAAGCTCAGCAAGTTTACCTTCGCCCCGACCTGGTCACCCAAGGGCGCGGATTTTTGGGCGCGTCCCGAAGTCCGTCTCTACTACACCTACGCTAGTTGGAACAAAGCAGCGCAGCGGGCGGCCAACGAGTGGGCGGCGGGCTCTGCGTTGTCCGATACCGGGGCTTTCGGTAGGGCGCGAAATGGCGCCAACGTGGGTGTGCAGATTGAGTACTGGTGGCAATAAGTTCATGCGGGTGGGGCATTTGCCCTGCCGGCGTTTCAAAGAATAACGATAGAAGGTGATGTCATGACCGCAACCTCTTCCCTGGAACTGCTCGCGCCGTTATCAGGGGTGCTGATGCCATTGGACCGGGTCCCCGATTCGGTGTTCTCCAGTCGCCTGATCGGTGATGGCCTGTGTATCGATCCGACGTCCAGCGTGCTCTGCGCACCGTTGGCCGGAGTGATTAGCAATGTTCAGGACAGCGGGCATGCCATCAGCCTTACCGATGAACATGGCGTGCAGGTTCTGTTGCATATCGGCCTGGACACCGTGAATCTGGCGGGCAAGGGCTTTACCGCACGGGTCCGCGCAGGCGAACAGGTACAGGCAGGGCAAGCGCTGATCGAGTTCGATGCGGACTATCTGGCCCTGCATGCCCGCAGTTTGTTGACCCTGGTGGTGCTGGTCAGCGGTGAGCCCCTTACCCTGCACGTGCCTGCTGACGGGCGGGTCGAAAGCGGCCAGACGTTGCTAAGCCTGAGCCTGGCCGCGACGCCCGGCATCGCGCCAGTGAAGGGCGAGGGCGAAGTGTTATTCTCCCGCCCCCTTAGCCTGCCCAATGCCAATGGCCTGCACGCCCGTCCGGCGGCGGTGCTGGCCCGGGCGGCGAAAGATTTTGCCGCCAGTATCCATCTGCACAGGCACCAGGACAGCGCCAACGCCAAGTCGCTGGTGGCGATCATGGCGTTGCAGACCGGTCCGGGCGATGTCCTGCAGGTCAGTGCCGCGGGCGAGGATGCCCAGGCTGCCCTCGATACGCTGACGACCCTGATTGCCCAGGGATGTGGTGAAACCATTACGAGCGAGAGCACCGTGGCAACCTTCGATGCCCCGCAGGCATCGTCCGCGACCCTCTTGCGCGGAGTCTGCGCCTCGCCAGGCTCGGCCTTCGGCAAGGTGGTGCAGATCTGCGAGCAAGTGCTGAGTGTCCAGGAGTCGGGTGTTGGCGAAGATCACGAACGTGCCGCCCTCGAACGTGCCTTGATGGAAGCGACCCAGGCCCTGCAGGCCTTGCAGGACAATGCGCTCGGCAGCACCCAGGCGCAGATTTTCCGGGCCCACCAGGAGCTTCTCGAAGACCCGAGTCTGCTGGAGCAGGCCCAGTCGCTGCTGGCCCAAGGCAAGAGCGCGGCCTTTGCCTGGCGTGCAGCCACCGCGCAGACCGCGGCCTTGTTCAAGCGTCTCGGCGGCGACCGGCTCGCCGAGCGCGCCCTGGACCTGGTGGACGTCGGCCAGCGCGTACTCCGTTTGATCCAAGGTGTCCAGGAACCGGCGACGGAGTTGCCGGACGATGCGATCCTGATCGCCGAGCAACTGACGCCGTCGCAAACCGTCGGGCTGGATACGCGCAAGGTGCTGGGGTTCGCCACGGTCGGCGGCGGTGCCACCAGCCATGTCGCGATCCTCGCCCGGGCCTTTGGCCTACCGGCGTTATGCGGACTGCCGGCGCAGGCTTTACACATTGCCTGCGGTACCCAAGTGCTGCTGGATGCCGATCTGGGGCAGTTGCATCTACAGCCCGAAGAGGCGGACGTCCAGCAGTTGCTGGTCAAGCGCCAGCAGCAGCGCCAGCGTCGCCAGCGCGAAACCGCACAGTCCCATCAGGCTGCGCGCACCCGCGATGGGCATCACGTCAAGGTCATGGCCAACGTAGCTTCGCTGGCGGAAGTGAAGCAGTCGCTGACGCTGGGCGGCGAAGGCGTCGGCTTGCTGCGCTCGGAGTTTCTTTATCTTGATCGCAGCAGCGCCCCGAGTATCGAAGAGCAGGGCACCACTTATTCTGCGATCGCCCAGGCCCTGGGTCCGGAACGCGCCCTGGTGGTGCGTACCCTCGATGTCGGTGGTGACAAGCCGTTGGCTTATGTGCCAATGGACAGCGAGGCCAACCCGTTTCTCGGCATGCGCGGCATTCGCCTGTGCCTGCAACGTCCCGAACTGCTGCGCCAGCAATTGCGGGCAATCCTCGCCTGCGCCGGACGGACCCGGCTGCATATCATGCTACCGATGATCACTCAGTTGGCCGAGTTGCATCAGGCCCGACTGTTTCTGGTCGAGGAAGCCCGAGCGCTGGGGCTGAGCGAACTGCCGAAACTGGGGATCATGGTCGAGGTGCCCTCGGCGGCCCTGATGGCCGATCTGTTTGCGCCGCAAGTGGATTTCTTCTCCATCGGGACCAACGACCTGACGCAGTACACCCTGGCGATGGACCGTGATCACCCGCAGTTGGCGAGTCAGGCCGATAGTTTGCATCCGGCGGTGTTGCGCCTGATCGCCACCACGGTGCAGGCGGCCCATGCCCATGGCAAGTGGGTGGGGGTCTGCGGCACCCTGGCCTCCGAGGTTCTGGCGGTGCCGGCCCTACTGGGGCTGGGGGTGGATGAGTTGTCGGTCGGCGTACCGTTGATCCCATCGATCAAGGCGGCGGTGCGCGAGGTCAGCCTGGAGGAGTGTCGGACGCTGGCGCAACGGATTCTTGGCCAGGAAAGCGCGGAGCAGGTCCGTGAGTTGCTGCGCCAGCATCAACAATTAACGGCGGTCGCGCCGGTCTTGGAGAACTGATCATGTTCGATACATTAAAGCGGGCGTTCTGGAAGGCCCTGACTCCGGACTTGGTGCCGGATCAATCGACGCTCGCCAGCGCCGCCCCGGCGCCAGCACTGGCCGCGCCGATCCTGACGGCCCTGGGCGGGGAGGCCAATCTCAAGTCCTGGCGGCGTGTGGCGCTGACGCGGCTACGGGTCGAGTTGCATGATGCGAGCAGAATCGATTCGTCGGGGTTGCGGGCAGCCGGTGTACCGGGGGTGATGGCATTGCCCGGTGGCGTGGTTCATTTATTGGTAGGGCTGGACTGACGCCATCGCCGGCAAGCCTGCTCTCACAATGTTGGGGCTGTACTCGACATTTGTTTACGAGTGAAAACCCGGGGGACCAGGCTTGTCGGGACACCGCATTGCCGCGAATGGGCCTGACTGACAGGACGCGCCTGCGGCCTATCGCCAGCTTGGCCTTACTGTTTCTCAACTGCGGGTGTATCGTATTTGCCTTTTGTGGGCCTTAGGCCCTCGGTTGATTCGGTGAGGTGGTTGAGTTCATGTCTTTTTCCCGTCGGCAAATACTCGGTGGCCTGGTCGGTGTGGCAGTGATCGGTGTGGGCGTCGGCGGTGCATCGCGGTACTGGCTGAGGAAGATGGCTGACGCCGAAATCGGACATGATTACCAACTGATCGCCGCACCGCTGGATGTCGAGCTGGTGGCCGGGCACCGGACTCCGGCCTGGGCCTTCGGTCCTTCGGTGCCGGGCACCGAGCTGCGGGTCCGCCAGGGGGAGTGGTTGCGAGTGCGTTTCATCAACCATCTACCCGTTGCCACCACCATCCACTGGCACGGCATCCGCTTGCCGTTGGAAATGGACGGGGTTCCCTATGTTTCACAACTGCCGGTCTTGCCGGGCGAGTATTTCGACTACAAGTTCCGCGTCCCGGATGCGGGCAGCTACTGGTACCATCCCCACGTCAACAGCAGCGAAGAGTTGGGTCGCGGGCTGGTCGGTCCATTGATCATCGAAGAGCGCGAGCCCACTGGTTTTCGCTATGAGCGTACCCTTAGCCTGAAAAGCTGGCATGTCGATGAAGAGGGCGCATTCGTGCCCTTCAGCATTCCCCGGGAGGCTGCGCGGGGCGGGACGGCGGGACGGCTGGCGACCATCAACGGTAGGCCGCAAGCGGTGGTCGAGCTACCGGCCGGACAGATCACCCGGGTACGTCTGCTCAATCTTGATAACACGTTGACTTATCGCATCAATATCCCAGGCGCCGAAGCGCGGATCTATGCTCTGGATGGTAACCCCGTGGTGCCACGGCCCCTGGGCAAGGAGTACTGGCTCGGGCCAGGCATGCGCATCTGCCTGGCGATCAAGGCCCCAGCGGTGGGTGAGGAGTTGTCCTTGCGCAACGGCCCGGTGCGGCTCGGCACCTTCCGTTCGGTCGCTAACGCCGACGCCCCGACCGAGTGGCCCCCCGCCTTGCCGGCCAACCCGATTGCCGAGCCGGACCTGGCGAATGCCGAGAAGCTCAACTTCAATTTCGAATGGGTGGGCTCGGTCTCGGTGAACCTCGATACTGGCCGTCCGCCGAGCCTTTGGCAGATCAACGGTAGAGCTTGGGACATCACCGACAAAACCTGCGCCGACCGGCCCATCGCCAAATTGGAGAAGGGCAAGAGCTATATTTTCGAATTGAAGAACATGACCCAGTACCAACATCCGATCCACCTGCACGGCATGAGCTTCAAGGTCATTGCCTCGAATCGCAAGACGATCATTCCGTACTTCACCGATACCTATCTGCTGGGTAAGAACGAGCGCGCGCGGGTGGCCCTGGTGGCGGATAATCCAGGGGTGTGGATGTTCCATTGCCATGTGGTCGACCATATGGAAACCGGCCTGATGGCCGCCATCGAGGTGGCGTGATGCGCCAGATTCGTCCCACCGCGATCATCGATCGCAGCCGCGACCAGGATTTCATGCGCGAGGCTTTGTCGTTGGCGAATCAGGGCGCGGCGCTGGGTGAGGTGCCGGTAGGCGCGGTGGTGGTCCAGGGCGGCGAGATTATCGGGCGCGGCTTCAACTGCCCGATCAGCGCCAGCGATCCGAGCGCTCATGCCGAGATGGTCGCCATTCGTGCGGCGGCCCAGGCTGCGGGCAATTACCGGCTGCCGGGCAGTACCCTCTACGTCACCTTGGAACCGTGCAGCATGTGCGCCGGGCTGATCGTCCATGCGCGGATTGCCCGAGTGGTGTACGGCGCGCTGGAGCCCAAGGCAGGGGTCGTGCAGAGTCAGGGACAGTTCTTCAGCCAGGACTTTCTCAATCATCGTGTGCTGTTCGAGGGTGGCGTGCTGGTCGAGGAGTGCGCAAGCATTCTCAGCGAGTTCTTCAAGGCCCGTCGTCGGGCCAGGTCCTGATTCACATCTGCCTGAGGTGCGAAGCTGGACCCGCTCGCCGCAGGGAGTCCAACTCTCTCAGGGGCGAGGTTTATTTGCGGGCGACGATCACCGCTCGCATCGGCGCCGGCAGTCCTTCGATGGTCTTGCTGTGATCCTCGGGGTCGAGAAAGTCGCTCAGTGATTGATACTTCATCCATTCGGTTCCACGTTGCTCCTGCACGGTGGTCACGCTCACGTCCACGCACCGCACATCGCTGAACCCGGCACGCCGCAACCAACGCTCCAGCGCTGGTACAGAGGGCAGGAACCAGACGTTGCGCATCTGCGCGTAACGATCCTCCGGCACCAGCACCTGGTTCGCGTCGCCTCCCACCACCAGGGTTTCCAGCACCAGTTCACCGCCTTTGACCAGGCAGTCCTTCAGCGCCAGCAAATGCTCGATGGGCGAGCGCCGATGGTAGAACACGCCCATGGAAAACACCGTGTCGAAGCCTTCCAGATTGGCCGGCAAGTCCTCGAACGGAAACGGCAGGTGCCACGCCGCAGGCTCCGACAGGTAGCGTTGGACCGCCTGGAACTGGCAGAAGAACAGCCAGTTCGGATCGACCCCGATCACTGTGTCGGCACCGGCACCGAGCATACGCCACAGGTAGTAACCATTGCCGCAGCCGACATCGAGAATGCGCTTGCCCTTGAGATCTAGGTGTGGAGCGACCCGCGACCATTTCCAGTCCGAGCGCCATTCGGTGTCGACATGCACACCGAACAGGTCGAACGGTCCTTTGCGCCAGGGGCTCAGGCCCATCAGGGCACTGCGCATCTGCACACGAGTGGCGTCGTCACAGTCGCCGTCGAGGATCAGCCCGTTGAGCAGGTCGACCGCGCTCGGCTGGATCTTCGGCAGAGCGTCGAGTGCACTCTGCCAGCGTTGCAGGTCGCCATGACCTTTGTCCATCCTGCTATCGAGTCGGGCTTGCAGGCCGTCGGCCCAAACGGCCAGCGGGGTGCCCGCCAGACGGCGGGCGAGGGGTGACAGATCGATCATGGCAGGGCAATCAACGAGGCAAAGTTAAGACACTGGAACCACGGCACGACTTTTGAGAAACCCGCCGCCAGCAGACGCTCTCGGTGTTCTTCGAGGCTGTCGGGCTTCATGACGTTTTCGATGGCACTGCGTTTCTGGGCGATTTCCAGTTCGCTGTAGCCGTTGGCGCGCTTGAAGGCGATATGCAGATCGGTGAGCAGCGTATGTTCCTCGACATCATTGAAGCGCAGTTTCTCCGACAGGATCAGCGCGCCGCCGGGCAGCACGGCCTGGCGGATGCGTCCGAGCAGGGCAAGGCGTTGCTCGGGGGCTATGAATTGCAGGGTGAAATTCAGGGCCACCACCGACGCGGGCTGGAAGTCCAGGGCGAGGATATCGCCTTCGATTACTTCGACCGGCAACAGCTCCTGGAACATCGAGTCCTGGCCGTTGAGGTACTCACGGCAGCGTTCTACCATGGCACGGGAGTTATCCACGGCAATCACCCGGCAGCCATCGAGGCGCACATGCCGACGCAGGGCCTGGGTCACCGCGCCGAGGGAACTGCCCAGGTCATAGAGCACGCTGCCCGGCTGGGCGAACTGCGCGGCGAGCACGCCAAGGTTTTCGACAATGGTCGGATAACCGGGCACCGAACGCTTGATCATGTCCGGGAACACCCGCACCACGTCTTCATTGAAGGCGAAGTCCGTTAACTGGGGCAGGGGTTGGGCGAAAAGGCGGTCGGGTTCTTTGCTCACGGCGGTTCCGGCGACGATCGAGAAAAAGGGTCGGCATTTTAGCCAAGTTGACACGGGGATGCGCGGTTTGTCGGATAAAGCGTTCGGGCACGGCGAAACTCAGGCCCACCCCGGCTCGGGAGCATGGGGCTTCTGGACAAACAGCCGCGAATCGATGTTCACCCCGTCGAGGAGCGCAACGGCATCCCTCGAGGCGAGAATCAACCGGGGCAGGTTACTTCACCACGATTGGGCAATCGAAGCTTTGTACGGGCGCAACTTCCGGTTCCCAGGGTTGTTGATAGGTCAGGCGCAAGCGCCCGGTGCCGGCGGCGAAGGCCTGGAAGCGCCAGCTCGATTGGCCGGCGGCGCCGATCACATCACTGTTCTGCGGGTTACGGTAGACCTCCGGTCCGAGGCTCTTCAGCACGCCGCCGGCGGAGTCCTGGATGGCCCAGCGATAACCGCTGGTGGGGTTGCTCGGCAGGGTGAGGATCATGTTCTGCCCAGGCGTGAGTTGCATCGGGCACTCACGCTGGTTTTCCACCGTTACGTTTTGGCGGGGCTGCTGTGCGCAGGCGGCCAGCAGCCCCAGGCTTAACGCAAGCAACAGGTGAGTCGGGGTCATAGTATCTCCAATCATTGCAGCGATAACGGAGCATAACCCAAGATTCGCCGTGTGCCACGGGCAGTGACAATCAGAACAACACCTTCGCGACATCGGCGAAACGCTTGGCGAAGTGCACAGTGATGCCTTCCTTCAGGTAGTCCGGCAGTTCCTCGAAATGGCCCCGATTCGGTTCCGGCAGGATCAATTCGTGAATCTTCTGTCGCCGTGCCGCGATCACTTTCTCGCGCACGCCGCCAATCGGCAGCACATGTCCGGTCAGGGTCAGTTCGCCGGTCATGGCCACGCCTTTCTTCGGCGGCTGGTTCCTGGCCAGGGACAACAGGGCGCTGGCCATGGTGACGCCTGCACTCGGGCCGTCCTTCGGCGTGGCGCCCTCCGGCACATGCAGGTGAACAAAGGCCTCATCGAAGAACCCTGGGTCACCGCCGAACTGCTTGAGGTTGGAACTGACGTAGCTGTAGGCGATTTCCGCCGACTCCTTCATCACCTCGCCCAACTGCCCGGTGAGCTTGAAGCCGCGATTGAGCGTATGAATCCGCGTCGCCTCGATCGGCAGGGTCGCGCCGCCCATGCTGGTCCAGGCCAGGCCGGTAATCACCCCGGTGCCGCTCAGTACCTGCTCGTTGCGAAACACCGGTATGCCCAGGGACGCTTCGAGATCCTTGTTGCCAATCTTGATCGTGCTGTCGGGCGCATCCAGCAGCTTGACCACCGACTTGCGCACCAGCTTGCCGAGCTGTTTTTCCAACTGGCGCACGCCGGCTTCGCGGGCATAGCCGTCGATCAGCGTGCGCAGGGCACCGTCGCTGATCGACAGGCGGCTTTTCGCCACGCCGGCTTTGGCCAGTTGCTTGGGCCACAGGTGGCGCTTGGCAATCGCCAGTTTTTCCTCGGTGATATAGCCGGACAGGCGAATGATTTCCATACGATCGAGCAGCGGGCCGGGAATCGAATCCAGGGTGTTGGCGGTGCAGACGAACAGCACTTTCGACAGGTCCAGACGCAGGTCCAGGTAATGGTCGAGGAAATCGACGTTCTGTTCCGGGTCGAGGGTTTCCAGCAGCGCGGAGGCGGGGTCGCCTTGGAAGCTCTGGCCCATCTTGTCGATCTCGTCGAGCATGATCACCGGATTCATCACCTCGACGTCCTTCAGCGCCTGTACCAGCTTGCCTGGCTGGGCGCCGATATAGGTGCGCCGATGGCCCTTGATCTCGGCTTCGTCGCGCATGCCGCCGACGCTGAACCGGTAGAAGCGCCGCCCGAGGGACTCGGCGATGGATTTACCGATGCTGGTCTTGCCCACCCCCGGCGGACCCACCAGCAATACGATGGAGCCGCTGATCTCGCCCTTGTAGGCGCCGACGGCGAGGAACTCGAGGATTCTCGATTTGATGTCATCCAGGCCGGCATGGTGCTGGTCCAATACCTTACGCGCATGCTTGAGGTCGAGCTTGTCCTCGCTGTACACGCCCCAGGGCACGGAGGTTGCCCATTCCAGGTAGTTGCGGGTGACGGCATATTCCGGCGAGCCGGTCTCGAGGATCGACAGTTTGCCCATCTCCTCGGTGATGCGCTTCTGCGCCTGAGTCGACAGGACCTTGCCCTGCAAGCGTTGCTCGAACTGTTCGATATCGGCGCTACGATCGTCCTTGGTCAGACCCAGCTCCTGCTGGATGACCTTGAGCTGTTCCTTAAGGAAAAACTCGCGCTGGTGCTCGCCGATCTTGCGGTTCACTTCGGCGGAGATTTCCTTCTGCAGGCGCGCGACCTCGACTTCCTTGCGCAGCATCGGCAGGACTTTTTCCATGCGCTTGAGCATCGGCACACAATCGAGAACCTCCTGCAGCTCATTGCCGGTCGCCGAGGTGAGAGCGGCGGCGAAGTCGGTCAGCGGCGACGGGTCGTTGGGGCTAAAACGATTGAGGTAGTTCTTCAGTTCTTCGCTGTACAGCGGGTTGAGCGGCAGCAGTTCCTTGATCGCATTGATCAGCGCCATGCCGTAGGCCTTGACCTCGTCGGTCGGCTCGCTGGGCTGGTGCGGGTATTCGACTTCCACCAGGTACGGTGGACGATGATGTTTGAGCCAAGTGCGGATGCGCACGCGGGTCAGGCCCTGGGCGACGAACTGCAGCTTGCCGCCTTCGCGGCTGGCGTGGTGGACCTTCACCAGGGTGCCGTACTCCGGCAGGCTCTTGGTGTCAAAATGACGGGTGTCCTCGGTCGGCGTGTCGACGAAGAACAGCGCCAGCGAGTGATGTTCGGACTTGCTCACCAACTCCAGGGTTTCGGCCCAGGGTTCTTCATTGACGATAACCGGCAGCACCTGCGCTGGGAAGAACGGACGGTTGTGGATCGGGATGATGTAGACCTTGTCCGGCAGATTCTGTCCCGGCAGGGCCAGGCCGGTACCGGCGGTGGCGGCGGTCTCGGGGTTGTCCGCGAGACGCTCGGCGTCGGCCTGTTGGGTCGGATGATCGGGGAATTCTTGCTGGTTGCTCATTGGGGCACCTGCACTGTTGAGTATGCAGGTTAGATGGGGCGGGCTTCTGCTGGTTTCAATGGGCTGGAGCGATAGCCAGGCTCAATCCGACCGATAGCTGTAGAAGGTAGTTTGTACATGCTTGTTTTTTTGTGGAAATTTTTCCAGGCAGCGTTCGTTCGTCGATTTGACCCAAATAGTAGCCAATCGCTTCGTTCGTCGTGCGATCTTTTGTGCGACGGTCGCTAATCTGCGCTCGCCGAATTTTTAGTACCCCGTCAGGCCAGCTTTTTTGGACCCGCTGAATCGTTGACGAACAAAGACTGGCCATTGGTCAGGACTGTCATTTCTGACAGTAGAGTCTTGTTCCGCGTTCTTCTAGGGTCCTATTGACTTCATGCATGCTCTATCTATTGGAGGCTTGCAACGAGAGTCGCGGCCATGGCGAATCTATCCGCCGGCCTGTTTCGTCTCTGTCCGGTGTACTGATCGACGGTACGAGGTAACACCATGAGCAAGATTCTCGTAACCGGAGTCGCAGGCTTTATTGGGTTTCATATTGCTCGGCGCTTACTGCAAGACGGTGACCAAGTGGTCGGTCTTGACAACCTGAATGACTATTATGACGTTTCGTTGAAAAGAGCACGGCTGGCGATGCTCCAAAAGTCGGCGGGTTTTCGCTTCGAATTACTGGATGTTGCGAACCAGGAGGATATGCACGCTCTCGCCAGCTCCGAGTGTTTCGAATATGTTGTGCATATGGCCGCTCAGGCAGGCGTTCGTTGTTCACCCAAGAACCCGGTGAGCGGTTATGTGGAGTCGAATCTCGTCGGTTTCATGAATATCCTGGAGATATGCCGACATACCTCTGTACGGCATCTGATCTACGCCTCGTCAAGCTCCGTATATGGTGCGAACACGCGGCTGCCTTTCTCAACTCACGATAATGTGGACCACCCTCTCAGCCTTTATGCCGCAACGAAAAAATCCAATGAATTGATGGCGCATACCTATTCACATCTCTATCGGCTGCCGACGACAGGGCTACGTTTTTTCACGGTCTATGGCCCTTGGGGGCGGCCGGATATGGCGTTGTTCGCCTTTACGAAGGCCATTCTTGAAGGACACCCCATCGACCTGTTCAATAACGGCGATATGCAGCGGGACTTTACGTTTATCGACGATATCACGGAGGTCGTGATGCGTTTGATGCGACGCGTACCGGAGGTCGATCCGACGTGGCATGGGGATCGCCCGGACCCGGCCAGCAGCGATGCGCCTTACCGGATCTATAACATCGGTACTCACCATGCGGTGCAGTTGATGCATCTGATCGAAATCCTGGAGAAGTTGCTGGGGCGAAAGGCGAAGCTCAACCGGATGACGCGGCCAGTGGAAGACATGACAGTGACGTGCGCAGACATCGGTGATTTATCGCGCGATATAGGATTTCGTCCGAATACGCTGATCGAAGAAGGCGCGATGCGCTTCGTGAAGTGGTACTGCAACTATTATGTTCGGTCAGGTGTTTGACAATCCATCCGTCTGTGTTTGCAATAACCGCGTTGTCTCCTTCGCCGGCTAGGTCTGTACGAAATGCCTTCGAACGAGGCCGGGCAAAGCTAGCCTGTTTTCAACGCTGCCTGGGCGAGCGCGGATACATTTCGTACAGAGCCAGGCTCCGCTCCCACAGTCCCTAGAACGTGGTACGCAAGCCGAACTCGACGCTGCGTCCCGGTGCCGGCGCGATATCGCGCAGGATCGAGCTGGCGTAGCGCACGGTCTGGTTGGTCAGGTTGTCGCCCTTGACGAAGGCCAGCCACTGGCTGCTACCGATATCGAAGTGATAACCGGCGCTGGCGCCGAAGGTGGTATAGCTGGAGGTGCCTGATTCGTTGTCCGGTACCCGACCTTGTCCCGCCGCGTGTTCGACATCGAAGCGGGCCTGCCAGCGATCCAGTTCCCACAGTAAACCACTGTTTAGGCGCAATGGCGCGATACGCGGCAGGGCTTCGCCGGTATCGAGATTGGTGGCGCGGGTGTAGTCCCCGGACAGTTCCAGGGCAAAGCTGCCATAAGCGCTTTCGCCGAGCTTCCAGTGATCCTGTGCCTCGAAGCCGGCGAAGTGTGCCCGCACGCCCGAGTAGCGGTATTCGGCAATCCCGTCAGCGTCCTCCAGGCCTTCGTCGTTGAGGGTGCGCCCGCTGCCCAACAGGCCGATGTAGTTGGAGAAATGGCTGTAGAACACGCCGAAGCTGCCTTTGTGAGTGCCGTTGTCGAAGCGCAGGGCCAGGTCGCTGGACACCGCTTTTTCCTTCGACAGGTTGGCATCGCCGACTTCATAAGTGCCGGTGGCCACATGGGCGCCGTTGGCATACAGCTCGTAGAAGGTCGGCGCCCGTTCGGTGTAGCCCAGCGTCGCGGCCAGGGACCAAATCGGTGTCAGGGTGTAGACCGCGCCGGAGGACAGGCTGGCAGCGGTGAAGCTGTTGCTGCGCTCGGCATTGGCAAAGCGTTCGTTGCCCTTGCTGTCCGGGTCGACCGTAGTGTGTTCCAGGCGGCCGCCGAGGCTGAAGGTCAGGCGGTCGCTGGCCTTGAGTTCTTCGAGCAGGAATAGTGCCCCGCTGTTGGTGTCGGTCTGCGGGACGAAGGCTTCCTCGCCCAGGGCGGAGAATTCGTTGCGGGTAACTTGTGCGCCGATCACTCCGTTAAAGGGACCGACCGGCAGGTGACGGGCTTCGACTCTGGCTTCATAACCCTTGTTCTTGAAGACCGTACCGACTTCGCCGCCTTCGATTTCGCGGTGTTCGTAGTCGGTGTAACCGGCATCGAGTTTCACCGAGCTGAAAGGCCCTTGCAGGTTGCGGACTTCCGAGGCGAAGGCGTAGTGATCCTGCTGCATGCGGATGCGTACATCCTGCTCGGCAGGGGAGCCGTAGTTGCTGTCATAGTTGCTGTAGGACAGGCCGGCGTAACCGTCCTCCCAAGTGTAGGAGCCGCCCACCGCGCCACCGTCCTGGCGACCGTCGCTGTTGCCCAGGCGGCCATGGCGGCCTTCGCCGTCTTCACTGGCCGGGGCGTTGCGGTTGCGGGCGTCGCCGGGAATGCGCAGGTCATTGAATTCGCGGGCGTTGGCATCCAGGTGCAGGGCAAAGCTGCCGTTGCCGGCTTCCAGTTTGCCAGCGCTGCTGCGGGTGGTGTCGGCACCACCGTAACGCAGCTCGCCGGCCCCGTGGATGCCGTCGATGGGATTGGTTGGAATACGGTTGTCGAAGGTATTGACCACCCCGCCGATGGCACTACCGCCGTAGAGCAGGGCGGCGGGGCCACGGACGATTTCGATTCGGTCGACAGTGACCGGGTCCAGTGGCACTGCGTGGTCGTAGGACAGCGACGAGGCATCCAGCGCACCGACGCCATTGCGCAACAGACGGATGCGGTCGCCGTCCTGGCCGCGAATGATTGGTCGACTGGCACCCGGCCCGAAGTAGGACGACGATACCCCAGGTTGTTTGTTCAGGGTTTCGCCGAGGCTGCCTTGCTGGCGCAGGGTCAGGTCGTCGCCTTCGAGCACGGTGCTGGGAGAGGCGGTGTGTTCGCTGCCCAGCGGGTTGGCGGTGATGACCTGAGGTTGCAGCTCCAAGGCATGGGCCGGACCTGCCATCAACCAGGCGGCGGCCAGCGGAGTCAGATGAGTGCGTAGAGGAGAGGAGAAAAGCATGAATGTTTCCTTGGCAAGCGGGGTGCGGCGTGCACTTTTGAGTCGCAAGAACAGATTGAAAACGGCTGGGTTTGATCGATGAATAATGTTGAGTTGTTATAACGTAACATATTTTATCGGTTCGCAAACACGTTAGACTCAATTCTGAGCGCTTTCTGCGTTATCGCAGGGGCACACAGCCTCATTGTCCGCTGCGGCTCTTCCCCCTGGCGAAGGCCTCGGCTAAGGTGCCCGACTTGTCCCATTTCGTCATTGAAGGTTTGGCATGACCGATACACCCAACAACCCCCTGCATGGGGTGACCTTGGAGCAGATTCTCAACGTCCTGGTGGCTCATTACCAATGGGCAGGCCTGGTCGAGCGCATCGATATCCGTTGCTTCAAGAGTGATCCGAGCATCAAGTCAAGCCTGACCTTCCTGCGCAAGACCCCGTGGGCGCGGGAGAAGGTCGAGAAGCTTTATGTGAAATTGATGCGCACCAAGCGCTGACGCCGCGTCGTGGAATTCAAAGGCCTGCCTGACCATCACGGTGCCACGGATGGTTGTTCGCGTCTCGCGTTGCTGGTCGCGGCGCTGCTGGGCTGGAGTGGCTTGGGCATCCAATTGCAACTGATGCTGATTTCGCGTTGGCAGGTCGAGGCAAGTCTGTTGGGTGGGCTGCTGACATTCTTCAGTTTCTTCACGGTGCTGACCAACACCCTGGTGGCGGTGGTGCTGACCTATGAAGTGACACCGAGGGAGTCGTCCGGCCGACGATTTTTTCTCAGGCCTTCGGTGCGTACCGCCATCGTGGCGAATATTGTGGTGGTGGGGTTGGCGTACAACCTGTTATTGCGTCCCCTGTGGCATCCCCAGGGATTGCAGTGGCTGGCGGATGAATTGCTGCACGACCTGATGCCGCTGCTGTTCGTGGCCTACTGGTGGCGCTGCGTGCCGAAGGGCACTTTGCGTTGGTGGCAGGTGGTGCCGTGGATGGTTTACCCACTGATGTATTTCGCCTATGTGCTGTTGCGCGGTCATGTGATCGGGGCGTATCCGTATCCCTTTGTCGATGTCGATAGCTTGGGTTATCCACAGGTGTTCATCAATGCCGGGCAGATCCTGCTGGGGTTTGTGCTGGTGGCGCTGCTGTTGATCGGCGTGGACCGCTGGCGTGGAAGGCACTCACACTGATCACCCGACGCAAGGGTGGAGATTTTCGTGTTTATTCTTGGGATATTTCCTACATAAAGCCGAGAAAAGCACTCTAAGCAAGCCCTGGACAGCTCCGTACCATGCCGCCTGATGTCAACAAAGGCGACGTTTATCATGTCCAGGTCAGTGTTAGCTGTGCTGTTTTTACTGGTGTTGGGAAGCTTCTGGCCAGCCCATGCCACCCTCAAATCAGCGAAAAATTCTTCGGTCAAGGCCACCCAGGTCCGGGCCACCGATGGGGCGGTGGAGCCATCCATCGACAATGTTATTGACCGTGCCCATCAATTGATCGGGACGCCTTATCGTTGGGGCGGCATGTCGGTCAAAGGCTTCGATTGCAGTGGCCTACTGGTCTACCTGTTTCAGAACGAGGCCGATATCCATCTGCCGCGAACCACGGTGGGGATGCGCCGCTCCAGCGCCAAGACTATCCAGCGCGGCAGCCTGAAGCCCGGCGATGCGGTGTTTTTCAACCGCAACGGTCGGGGCAGTGTGAGCCATGTCGGGCTCTATGTGGGAGGGGGCAAGTTCATTCACTCACCGCGCAGTGGCAAAACCGTGCGCATTGATTCCCTGAGCAACGCCTACTGGAAAAAGAGTTACACCCTGGCCAAGCGTTTTCATGCCGAAGGCTGAATGGAGCTGTTTCTCGGCGGCGGTTGCGACGCTCGTAGCGGTGCATAAGGTGTTGCTGCCTGGTTGCAGATAGGGCGTCAGGATCGGCGCCATGCCCTTAAGCACCTGGACCGGCAATGCCGAGGTGAATTTGAAGGTTTCAGCCGAGCGCCCCGGAACGAAGGCGGTCAAGGTGCCAAAGTGATGGTCGCCGATGTAGAAGACAAAGGTCGCGGTGCGGTTGATCGACTTCGAGCTCAAGACCCGCCCGCCCGCGCCGATGGCTTCGATCCGGTTATCCCCCGTCCCGGTCTTGCCGCCCATGGCCAGCGAGGTGCCGTCCGGCTGTTTGAAACTGCCGGAAACGCGCCGGGCGGTCCCGGCATCCACCACTTGTGACAACGCCAGGCGCAACGCTGTGGCCACCTCCGAGGGCATGACCCGCTGGCCCCTGCCTGGGTCATTGAGCAATTGTGTTTCATAGGGCGTGTCGGCGGCGAAGTGCAGGCTGTCGATGCGCAGTATCGGCATCCGTATCCCGTCGTTGAGGATGATCCCCATCAGTTCTGCCAATGCCGTCGGGCGGTCGCCGGAACTGCCGATAGCCGTCGCCAGGGACGGTACCAGATGGTCGAAGGGATAGCCGACCTGTTGCCAGCGCTGGTGGATATCGAGAAAGGCTTCGATCTCCACCATCACCCGGATTCGGCTGTCGCGGGCGCTCTTGTGCTTGCTCTTGAACAACCAACCATAGACTTCCTGGCGTTCGAACTCGCTGGCGCTCACCACCTGGCTGAACTTGGCCTGGGGGTTTTTCAACAGGTAGCCGAGCAACCACAGGTCCAGCGGATGAACCTTGGCGATATAGCCCTGGTCCGGCAGGTCGTAGGTCCCGGGACCGTAGCTGTTGTAGAGCTTGGCAAGGCGTTCGTCAGTGACCTTCTCGGTTTTCAGGTGGGACCGGACAAAGGCGTTGAACGCCGCTTGCGGTGCTTGCGGCAGCAGGTAGCGATGGACGGCCGCCAGGCGAATCGGCGTCGGGCGCATGCTGTCGAGGAAGGTTTCCAGGCGTTCCTGGGAATCCTTGTTCTGGTATTTTTTCCAGAAGCGCAACATGAAGGCCGTGCCTTCGCGGTCGGCGAAGCGCGCCAGGTATTCCTGGCGGCGCGGATTGTCATCGTCCTTGAGCAATTCGGCACTGTTGTTCGGACCCTGGTAGGTGCTGTAGCGCACCAGGTCGCGCATTAGCCGGATAAACGGCAGGTTGATCGACTCGCGCAGCGCCTCAAGCAAGGTCGGGCGGCGGCCATTGTCTTCGTTGCGGAAGTTGTGGAAGCGATGCAGGCCGCCGCCGGTAAAGAAGCTTTCGCCAGGACTCGCCGAATACTGGCGGTTAAGCGCTGCATCGAGCATTTTCGGCAGGTTGCGGTCGCTGTTTTGCGCCAGGTAGTCAACGGCCCAGCGGGTGATGCGGTCCTGCTCGTTGATCTCGACTTTCTTCAGTGCCGTCGGGGATTGATCGCCGTAGCGATCATGCAGTTCGGCGATGATCTGCAGGTAGGTGGTGAGGACCCGCAGCTTGGCGGTGGAGCCCAGTTCCAGTTTGCTGCCTTCGTTGATGTCGAAGGGCTGGTCGGTGCTGTCGGTCTGTACGCGGACCCGGTAGCTGTCGGCAGTTAGTTCGAACAGAGTGAAGCTGTAGCGCACCTGTTGGGTGCTGCTGGCGGTGAGCAGGCGTTCGCCCAGCAGGCCGATAGAGTCGGCGAACTCCGGGTTCGCCAGGCGGCGCAGGTAGTCACTGACCTGGCCTTGCAACTGTGATTGCAAGGTGCTGGTGGCCGACAGGTCAAGGCGATCGAGGTCGTACAACGAACGGTTGAGCATCGCCGCCAATCGACTGCGGGCCACGCTGATGCCCTTGTTCGATTCCACCGGCTGGATGGTTGGCTCTTGCAGCCAGTCCCGGTAGCTGACCTTGCTCGCCAGCGCGGCGGCGGCCAGCGGTGCGTCGATCACGCCATTCTGGGCCAGCAGGCGCAAGTGGCTGTCGGTCAGTTCGGCCAGCTCATTGCGACCTCGCGCGAGGTAGTGTGACGGACGCCGCTGGGCGATCATCAGCGACAGCACCTCACGCAGCGCCAGCCCACGCTTGGCCAGGCTCGTCGGATCGCTGGCGGCGCTGTCCAACTGTGCGTTGACCTGGGCGAAGTCCGCGCCGTACCAGACCCGCAAGCCCTCGGCCATGCCATGGACCTCACCGTGACCGGGCACCGCCGACAGGGGCACGCTGTTGAGGTAGTCACGCACCACGTTCTGCCGCACCTGCAGGGTCTGTGGCCCGTCCTGGTAAGCCCGTACACTGGCGGAAATCATCTGCCGGATCTTCTCGCCTCCTGACAAGGTCAGGCCATCCGGAGAGTGGCGGTACTTCTCCAGTTGCGTTGCCAGGGTGCTGCCGCCAGCGGTCTGGCCGCCGATATGCAAGATCTTGGCAATCTGCGACAGCACCGCTTTGCCGAAACGCGGCCAATCCACGGCGGGGTTGGCCATGGGGTGAGCAGGGTCGAGCAAATCGCGGTTTTCGATAAACAACAGGCTGTTGACCACCAGCGGCGGGATGGCGGCGAAGTTAGCATAGAGCTGTTGTGGATAGTTGTACTGGTAGAGGTCGGCGCCCCGGCAGTCGGTGATCGACAGGCCGGCCTGGATTTTCTCCACGTAGGGCACAAAAAAGCCAGCCTCGCTGTAGTCGAGCAAGGCGGGGGAGAAGCGTGCCTGTGCTTCGACCAGGTAGCCGCGCTTGGCCAGCCGGGAGAGGAAAGTCCCTATGTCGCTATAGCCCATGCGTTTGTCGAAAGGGCCGTCGCCGGGGTACAGCAGTGAGTCGCTGGGGCCATGAGCCAGGGAGTAACTCAGGTCAGCGGCAAAACGGCTGAACTCCCGTGCCTGGAGTTTGGAGGTATGCATTTCGTGGGAGGCGGCGACCCCGAGCAGAATCAGGGCGATCAACACCGCCAGCCAGAACAACGGCCACCAGGGCCTGCGTCTACGTTTTTTTTTCGGTAAAGGCGCCTCATCCGAACTGTGGGTTGGCACCACATTTTTGGTCGAATCGGAGTTCCATTGAGCACCCATAGTCGATTCATCCATTCACGCAGATTGATCGCACTTGCCTGAAGCTTAGACGCTGCCAGAGGGCGAGGAAAATTTTGTGAGGGTGGTCAGGTATTTCCTGCCTGTGAACGGCTTGTTAGTGGGAATACGTCGGGAATACGACGTCACGCATATTGTCGGATTCTGGGCTGAAAGGCTTGAGCCAGAGCCTTAAGCGGATTAAGGTCGGCTTCGGCTTGGAGTATGACGTTGCCTCATTGCCGTGCAATACTCCTCCGCGTTTTTTGTGCGACAGGGCTGGTAGAACCCAGGTAACGTACCTCTGTTTTCAGCGCTTTCGCCGAGAGTTATCGCTGAAACTTGTAGTTTATAGAGTGAAAAATCCTGCTCCCCGCTTTTTATACTGCGCACCCCGCTGATCCTGCAGGTTTGCCTTGTGGGACGGCATCGCTCACGAAGCGGCCCCGGTATCCGGGAGTCCGGGCTTATCTGTCCGTCGCGCCTTGGCTCGGTGGTTCATATCCAATAACAAGACGAGGTTGTCCCCTATGCCTGTTGGCACTCACCTGCCCCCTGGCGAGACCGCTCAAGGCGGCCCGCTCAAACGCGAACTCGGTGAACGACATATTCGCCTGATGGCGCTCGGCGCCTGCATCGGCGTGGGCCTGTTTCTCGGTTCTGCCCAGGCTATCGAAATGGCGGGGCCGGCGATCATGCTGTCCTACATCATCGGTGGCCTGGCGATCCTGGTGATCATGCGTGCCCTCGGTGAAATGGCCGTGCACAATCCGGTCGCCGGCTCCTTCAGTCGTTATGCCCAGGACTATCTCGGCCCGCTGGCGGGGTTTCTCACCGGCTGGAACTACTGGTTCCTTTGGCTGGTGACCTGCGTGGCGGAAATCACGGCGGTCGCGGTGTACATGGGCGTCTGGTTCCCCGATGTGCCCCGCTGGATCTGGGCCCTGGCGGCGCTGGTCAGCATGGGCACGATCAACCTGATCGCCGTGAAGGCCTTTGGCGAATTCGAGTTCTGGTTTGCCCTGATCAAGATCGTCACCATCATCGCGATGGTTATCGGCGGCGTCGGCGTGATCGCCTTCGGCTTTGGCAATGACGGTGTGGCCCTGGGCATTTCCAACTTGTGGAGCAATGGTGGCTTCATGCCCAACGGCATCAGCGGTGTGCTGATGTCCTTGCAGATGGTGATGTTCGCCTACCTGGGCGTGGAAATGATCGGCTTGACCGCTGGCGAGGCGCGTAACCCGCACAAGACCATTCCGAATGCCATCGGCTCAGTGTTCTGGCGCATCCTGCTGTTCTATGTCGGCGCGCTGTTCGTGATCCTGTCGATCTACCCATGGAACGCCATCGGCACCCAGGGCAGCCCGTTCGTGATGACCTTCGAGCGTCTGGGGATCAAAACCGCTGCCGGTATCATCAACTTCGTGGTGATCACCGCTGCATTGTCCTCCTGCAACGGTGGCATCTTCAGCACCGGGCGTATGCTCTACAGCCTGGCGCAGAACGGCCAGGCGCCGGCAACCTTTGCCAGGACTTCGAACAATGGCGTGCCCCGCCGTGCGCTGCTGTTGTCCATCGGGGCCTTGCTGCTCGGTGTGCTACTTAACTACCTGGTGCCGGAGAAAGTCTTTGTCTGGGTGACATCCATCGCTACCTTCGGCGCGATCTGGACCTGGGTGATGATTTTGCTGGCGCAACTGAAATTCCGCCAGGGCCTGACGGCTTCACAGCGTGCTGGCCTGCAGTATCGTATGTGGTTGTATCCGCTCAGTTCATATCTGGCGTTGGCGTTCCTGGTGCTGGTGGTCGCGTTGATGGCCTACTTCCCCGACACCCGCGTCGCCCTGTACATCGGTCCGGCCTTTCTGGTGCTGCTGACGCTGCTGTTCTATGTGTTCAAGCTGCAACCGAACAACGTATCGACTGGTGTCACGAGTCCGACTTCCTGAGCGCTGTATGAAATGAACAAGCCCGTGGACGAGCAATCGACCGCGGGCTTGTTGTTGGCGGTATCGCGCTTCTACGCCGTTACTGTCCGAGCCGGTTGTCCCAGCCGTTGGTTGAAATCCAGCCAGGCGCCCAGCAGGGCCATCAGTGCGGCACCGAACAAGGCGGTGAATACTTGCATGGCGAAGGCGTCGTCGGCCATGGCATTGATCATGTCCGCCAGGGGCGCCAACAACACACCCAGGCAAAAGACTTCCAGCGAGTAACGGCCCATGCGGCAGGTCTGTTGTGCCAGCCAGTTTTGTGTCCAGCTACCCTTGGGCAGCAACTTTGCGGTGACATAGGCCAGCGCCAGGAAGTGCAACAGGCGCATCGGTGACAGATCGGTCTTGCTGATGGGATAAATCAGCTCACTCAGCGCCACCGGCATCAAGGCGTCGTGGATCTGCGGCCATCTCCAGGAAATGGTGAGCACGGCGCACACCAGCACATAGAGGGCCGCCACGACAAACAGCGGTTGGCGGGACAGCGCCCGTGCTGGCGCGGGCTTGGATTGCCGGGCGCGAATCGCCGCCGCGCCACCGAGTACAAACAGCAACTGCCAGGTGACTGGGTTGAAGTACCACACACCGTCGGCAATCGCCGCCAGATTCCAGCCCAGCCTTGGCGCCAGCAGGTACACCGTCAACGACACCAGCACCACCAGCCAGGTCTTGTGCAGCAGCAAGGGTAACACCAGCGGCAGACCGGCTAGCAGCACGATATACAACGGTAGCGGGTCCATCAGATTCGGTTTGAAACGCAGCAGTAATTCATCCACCAGGGCTTGTTGCGGGTGGGTGACGAAATGCGTAAGACCCATTTCCTGGACCAGATCGCGAGTCTCGACATGGCTGTTGGCGAAGAACACGATCCCCATCAGCATCGCCAGCAGGAAAATATGCACCACGTACAGCACCCAGGCGCGGCGCAGGATTTTCAAGGTGGCGAGCCAATAACCCTCGCGTTGTAGGATCTTGCCGTAGGCGAGAATCGCCGCATAGCCGGCGAGAAACACGAAGACCTCTGCCGCATCACTGAATCCGATATTACGCAGAGTGATCTGGCCGAGGGGGTTGTGGGGCACGTGATCCCAGAAAATGAAGATCAGCGCCAGTCCCCGAAAAAAGTCGATGCGTGGGTCGCGTCCGTTTAGCATGGCAGCGGGCTCTGTGGGCGAATGTTGAATATGACCGGCGCGGCTGTCGGAATTTGCGCACTGCGGGTCGGCGGCGCGCAGGGTGGCGGGATTTTCGGGTAATTGCAAAAGTGGGCTATTACCAAATGTCACATTTTTCTGCTCTAGTGGCCTGTACGGTGAGTTCGTTAGCTCAAGTTCGGATGCCATAAGTTCATGGCTAAGGCGCTGTGACGAGTCATAGCCGGGCTATGGCGAGGAACAGCAACGCAAGCCAGGGATTTATGGCATCCGAAATTGACTAATAGAACTAACCACACAGGCCACTAGCCTGTGGGGCAGGCCCGGTTCTTTATTATCCTCAAGTAAATGCAGGGCAGCGGCATTGAAGTATGCCGCTGCCTGAAGAAACGCGACGTGGCTGGCATCAGCCGGCCTGACCTCAGGCCGCGATCACTTGGTGGGGTTCGAAGCTGTCGGCTCGGGCCATTTGCCACATGCGCGAATAGAACTCGCCGTTCACTTCACCGGTGAGCAATTCACCCGGCTTGAGGAACACATGCAGTTGCGAGAACAGCTTGATCTCGGTCGCCGACATGCGGCGGACCAGATGCTTGGCTTCCAGTTGGGACGGATGATCGAGCCCCGCCGCCGCGAGCATTTCCGCCAGGGCCTTGAGGGTGTTGCGATGGAAGTTGAATACCCGCTGGGCCTTGTCCGGTACCACCAGCGCACGCTGGCGCAGGGTGTCCTGGGTGGCGACGCCGGTTGGACACTTGTTGGTGTGGCAGCTCTGTGACTGGATGCAACCGATGGCAAACATGAAGCCACGCGCCGAGTTAGCCCAGTCGGCGCCGATGGCCAGGACACTGGCGATATCGAAAGCGCTGACGATCTTGCCACTGGCACCGAGCTTGATCTTGTCCCGCAGGTTCAAACCGACCAGGGTGTTGTGTACGAACAGCAGGCCCTCGCGCATGGGCACGCCGATATGGTCGGTAAACTCAACCGGTGCCGCGCCGGTGCCGCCTTCCTTGCCATCGACTACGATGAAGTCCGGGTAGATGCCGGTCTCCAGCATCGCCTTGGCAATGCCCATGAATTCCCACGGGTGGCCCAGGCAGAATTTGAAACCCACCGGCTTGCCACCGGACAGTTCACGCAGTTGGGCAATGAACTGCATCATCTCGATGGGTGTCGAGAAGGCACTGTGACGTGACGGCGAGACGCAGTCTTCGCCCATCATGACCCCGCGCGTTTCGGCGATTTCCTGGGTCACCTTGTGCTTGGGCAGAATGCCGCCGTGGCCGGGTTTGGCGCCCTGGCTCATTTTGATTTCGATCATCCGCACCTGCGGGTTCTGCGCCTGGGCGGCGAAGCGCTCTGGGTCGAAGCGGCCGTCGGCGGTACGGCAACCGAAATAGCCACTGCCCAGTTCCCAGGTGAGGTCGCCACCGTTTTCCCGATGATATGGGCTGATGCTGCCTTCGCCGGTGTCATGGGCGAAGTTGCCGAGCTTGGCGCCCTGATTCAAGGCGCGGATGGCATTGGCACTGAGGGAGCCGAAGCTCATCGCCGAGATATTGAATATCGAGGCCGAGTACGGTTGCTTGCACTGCGGCCCGCCGACAATCACCCGAAAGGCGCTAGGATCGCTCAACGGTGCCGGACGCATCGAGTGGCCGATGAATTCGAAACCCGACTGGTACACGTCGATCAGGGTGCCGAAGGGCTTGTCGGCGCTTTCATTCTTGGCCCGCGAGTACACCAATGAGCGTTGGGCGCGGGAGAAGGGCAGGGCGTCGCTGTCGGATTCCAGCAGGTACTGGCGGATCTCCGGACGAATGCCTTCGACCAGATAACGGATATTGCCCAGGATCGGGTAGTTGCGACGCACCGCGTGACGGCATTGCAGTAGGTCGAACAGGCCCAGCAAACTAAGCAGGCCAGTGACCAGGGCGAACGGCCAGAGCCAGTCATGCTTGAGGAATGGCAGGCTGGCGAAGGTGAAGATCACGCAGCCGGCAAAGAAGGCATAGCGGCTCAGAAGGGACAGGCTCATACGGTTTCCTTTGGGTCGGACTCATCAGGTCGGTCAGGCATTTTGCGCTTGTCGGGAAGACGACACAAAGTGTGTCGTCCCGGTTCGTTTCACTCTTGCGCGTTGTTCACGGGAGCACGTAGCGTGCGTGGAATCGTCGAACCCTGGCCTTCTACCCTGGCCAGGCCGGTCACTTCGAAGCTTGCTTGATTGTCGGTAGTGGAGCTGCCACCCACGAAAACGGTGAAGGTGCCGGGCTCCACCCGCCATAGAAAGTAGCGGTCCAGCAGGGCGAAGTCGTCTTTGTCGAGTAGGAAGCGCAGTTTACGAGCCTCGCCCGGCATCAGCTTCACTCGGGTGAAGCCGCGTAGGGCCCGCACGGGACGAGTCACGCTGGCGATATTATCGCGCAGGTAGAGCTGCGCGATTTCTTCGCCCTCGCGTTGCCCGCTGTTGTGGACGGTGACGTCCACCTGCAAGGTGTCCGCGGCTGTCAGTTGCGTGGCACTCAGCCGAGGTGGGTCGTAGGTGAAGCTCGTGTAGCTCAGTCCATGACCGAATGGATAGAGCGGTTTCCAGGACTGGTCAATATAGGACGAGGTGTAGGGCGGATCGGCACTTGGAGGTCGTCCGGTGTTCTTGTGGGCATAGTAGATCGGTATCTGCCCTACCGACCGGGGAAAGGTGATGGGTAGCTTGCCACTGGGGTTGCTGTCGCCGAATAGGACATCGGCCACCCCATTGCCCATTTCCGTGCCGAGGAACCAGGATTCGAGGATCGCCGGGACCTGTGCGTCCATCCTGGGGATGGCCAGTGGGCGACCGTTCATGAGGACAACCACCAAGGGCTTGCCGGTTTCGATCAGTCGTGCCAGCAGGGCATCCTGTGCTCCAGGTAAATCGAGAGTGGAGCGACTGTGTGCTTCTCCGCTCATGTTCGCACGCTCGCCGAGTACGGCAATAATCACATCGGCGCTGGCGGCAGCCTGCTGCGCCTCCTCGATTGCATGAAGGTCGGCGTTATCGGGCGACGCCCCCGGCAGGTAGACCACCTGTGTGGCGGGCGAAACCGCCTGTCTGATGCCTTGCAGAACACTGATCGATTCCTCGGCGCGCCCGACGCCTGACCAGGGGCCCAGGGTCGAGAGTTTGTCGTCGGCGAGCGCGCCCACTACCAGGAGCCTGGACAGATCCTTGGGCAAGGGCAGCAGTGCCCCCTGGTTTTTTAACAGGACTATGGATTTGCGCGCCGCTTCCCTCGCCAGCGCCCGGCTGCCCGCGGTCAATAGACTGGCGTTTTCACGGGCTGCATTGATATAGCGATAGGGGTCGTCGAACAACCCAAGTCGTTGCTTGGCCTCCAATACGCGCCTTACGGCGGTATCCAATGCATGCTCGGTGAGCTGGCCATTGCGCACCATTGCCGGTAACTGGTGTACGTAGAAGCCACTGACCATATCGATATCCACCGTGGCGTCGAAGGCGAGTTTGGCCGCCGCCGTGGATGTCGCGGCTACGCCGTGGGGCATCAGTTCAAGCACGCCGGCGAAATCGCTGACGACGATACCGCGAAAGCCCCACTGTTCACGCAGTGTGTCCTTGAGCAGTGGGCTATTGGCGTGCATGGGGATACCGTTCAGTTCGTTGAAACCAGGCATGACAGCATCTACTCCGGCTTGTACTGCGGCGTGAAACGGCGGGAGGTAAGTTTCGAGCAGGGTGCGCTCCGAAAGATCGCTGGTGTTGTAGTCTCGTCCTCCTTCGGCGGCACCGTAGCCGACGAAATGCTTGGCGGTGGTCAGCAGCGTGGAGGTGGCGGGTGGCCCCTGGCCATGAAAGCCGCGTATGCGCGCCACCGCGAGCGCCGAACCCAGGAAGGGGTCTTCGCCAGAGCCCTCCACGACGCGCCCCCAGCGTGGATCGCGGGCAATATCGATCATTGGGGCATAGGTCCAGTTTACGCCGCTGGCGCTGGCTTCGATGGCGGCGGCTCGGGCGGTACGTTGTGCCAGGTCCGGGTCCCAAGCCGCTGCCTCGGCCAACGGAACGGGAAAGATCGTGCGAAAACCATGCAGGACATCGAGCGAGAACAGCAGGGGAATGTGCAGGCGAGACTCCTCCACGGCGATTCGTTGTAAGCGGCGCGTGTCCTGAACACTCTCGGCCCCGATCAGCGAGCCGACACCCGGAGTGCGTATGTCGTCATCGCTGCCGCTACTCACAATCGGTCCGGTGGGCGACTTTTGCACGCTCAGTTGAGTGAGTTGTCCGGCTTTTTCTTCGAGCGTCATCCGTGCGAGCAGTTGTTCGATTTCTTGGGCGAGCAGCGCATGCTCCTTGAGTCCGACCTTGCCGTGGGACTCGTAGCCCACTCCAGAGAGCAGTGGTTCTGGCACTGTAGGCGTCAGTACCTGCGGTTTCGGGGCGGTTGCTTCGGCGAGCCTGATCATACCGTCGAGGGCAAACGGCGTGAGGGCAGCCAACTTCAGGGGAGTATCGACCGATGCCGATGGTGGTGCGGCCAATGAGGCAAATAGAGGGGGAAGTAAGGCAAACGCCAGGAAGGAACGTCGCGTAAACATAGTGGCCTGCCGAAAGCGATCCGTGAAAACGTAGGCGTTAACGCTCGAATTCACTGGAATGTCTGTCCATGACAAGGGCCTTTTCCGTGTGGAGGGGCCTTATGCAACTTCCTTTTGTACAGGCAAGCAGTCGGCGTAGGGTAATTCGATTCAGGTCGATTGTTCCCTCAAGAAAATACCGGTGTCTACTGTCAAAATTGACAGGTTTTACCTGGGGCTGATAGGCGGTGTGAATCCGCGCAGGATGTTCAAGGCTTAGGTATTTTGTGCCTGGAGAAAAATCGAGAATAACTCGGACTGGGATTTGATCCCCAGCTTGCTATACATATGTTTCTTGTGGACTTTCACCGTTTCGATGGAGATTTCCAGTTTGCGGGCGATTTCCTTACTCGAACAGCCGCTGAGCATCAGGCGCCCGACATCCAGCTCGCGGGCGGTCAGTTGCGCGCCCTTGAGTTGTTGCACCGAGGCTTCCAGCTGGATGCGCCAGTCACCCTGTTGTGGTGACGCTGTTACGGCGGTCTCTTCGTGGACTTCATGGGGCAGGCGCTGGCGCAACAAGCCCAGTACCCAGGGTTGAATCAGTGACAAGAGGGCAATCTGTTCTGCGCTGAAACGACGGGTGGAGCCCAGCGACAGGCACAGGGTACGGTCATCATCGAGCTGGCAATTGAATTGGATTTCATCGGCCACCACGTTCAGACGAAAGTAGCGCTGGTAGTACTCGGTCAGTTCGAAGTGCTCCGGCGCCACTTCGGCCAGGCGATACAGGCCGGTGCGCGAGTATTCGCGGCTGGCGATGTAGAACGGGTCCAGCAGGTACAGGCCCTTGAGGTAATCCTGGAACAGTGGGTCGGGGCTGCCGTCTTCTTCCGGACATTCGGCGAACACTTCCGGGTGCCGCTGGCTGCTGAACAGCAGAACCACCCAACTGTCGAACGCCACGTACTGGTTGAGCAGGCGCACCAGCTGCGTCCAGAAGTTCGGGCGGTCGAGGGCTTCGATCATTTGCCCCACCGAGCGGTGCCAGGCGATGTCATCGAGGATGAGTGTCATTGGTCTACCCCTATCGAGTTACCTCGGCCGCGTAATTCCCATGGCCTGGCGTGGGTGCGCATACTGAGGCCACACTTACACACAATGGCCGGGCAGTTATTCTGCCAGCTCCGCGCCGTCATTGAGCCTGGTCCGCGCCGGAAAACAAGGAATACCCATGAAAGTCGAACTTGCCCAGCTTGCTGGCCGGGATAACGATACAGCTTACAACCTCGGACGAGCGCTCGCCGCAATTGCTGCATGTGCCGCCGATACCCAACTGATCGTGTTTCCGGAAACCCACCTGATGGGCTTTCCGTCCGCCGAGGCCGTGGCTGGGATCGCCGAGCCGCTGGACGGCCCGACCGTGCGGGCGGTTCAGCAGGCCGCTCGCGAGCGCAACCTGGCGGTGGTCATTGGTATGGCCGAGAACGACCACGGTCGATTCTACAACACCACGCTGATGATCACCCCGCAAGGCATTGCCCTGCGTTATCGCAAGACCCACCTGTGGGCCTCGGATCGCGGTGTGTTCAATCCCGGTGATCGGTATGTGACCTGCGAGTGGAACGGTGTGCGCGTCGGCCTGCTGATCTGCTACGACATCGAATTCCCGGAAACCGCCCGCGCCTTGGCGCAGTTGGGTGCTCAATTGCTGATCGTCACCAACGGCAACATGGACCCCTATGGGCCGACCCACCGCACCGCCATCATGGCTCGAGCCCAGGAAAACCAGGCTTTCGCGCTGATGGTCAACCGGGTCGGGGAAGGCGATGGCGACCTGTTGTTCGCCGGTGGCAGCGCCTTGGTGGACCCCTTCGGGGTCCTGCTCATGGAGGCCGGTCGCGAGGAGGGCCAGTTCAGTGTGGAGCTGGACCTGAGCCAACTGGCCGCCGCACGGCGTGACTATCGTTACCTGGACGACCAGCGCCTGCGTTTGCCGGGCGAGGTGATCGAGCATGCCAATGGTGTGCGCGAGTTGTTGATTGCGCAGGACTGAAACCCATCACGGGGGCAAGCCCCTCGCCACAAGGGACTGTTTCGGACCGATAGGGATTTTGTAATACCGCTACACCTTCGCCGAACTCGGCTCTGTCATAAATCCAATAACATTCGGAGTAGTCGCCTCATGGCTCGTTTGCAACGCACCCTTTCGTTGGGCTCGGTGGTGCTGTTCGGCATCGCCTACATGACGCCGATCATTGTCCTCGGCACCTTCGGCATCCTCGCTCAATCCACGGAGGGCAGGGTGCCTGCCGCCTATCTCGCGGCGCTGGTGGCAATGTTTTTCACGGCCATGAGCTACAGTCGCATGGCCGCGACCTTTCCGGTGGCCGGCTCGGCCTATAGCTATGTCCGTAAGGCTATCAGCGCGAAACTTGGCTTTATCGCCGGCTGGGCGGTACTGCTCGACTATCTGTTTCTGCCGATGGCGATCTGGCTGATCGGCGCGGCCTACCTCAACTCGGCGTTTCCCTCGGTACCGCAAGCGGTCTGGATACTGGCCTTTGTCATCATCACCAGCCTGATCAATATCGTCGGTCTGCGCCTGGCCAATGGCATCAACGCGCTGCTGATGTTGGTGCAGTTTCTGGTACTGGTGGCCTTTGTCGCCCTGGCGATCCATTATATGGGCGGTGACGCCAGCAAGCCGCTGTGGACTCTGGCGCCGTTCTTCAATGGCGAGATGCAGATGCCGTTGGTGATGAGTGGCGCGGCCATTGCCTGCTACTCCTTCCTGGGCTTCGACGCGGTCAGCACCTTGACCGAGGAAACCCGCGATCCGCGCCGCACCATTCCACGGGCGATCATGCTGATTACCCTGATCGGTGGCTTGATCTTCGTCGGTGTGTCGTACTTCGTGCAGTTGGCCCATCCCGCGTTCGTGTTCGATAACGTCGACTCGGCGGCTTACGAGATCGCCCGCAATATCGGTGGCGACCTGTTCGTGACGATCTTCCTGATCGGCCTGATCGTCGGCCAGTTTGCCTCGGGCCTGTCGGCCCAGGCCAGCGGTTCTCGCCTGCTGTATGCCATGGGGCGTGACGGGGTGTTGCCCAAGTCGTTCTTCGGTACCTTGAGCGAGCGCTTCGGCACCCCGATCAACAGCATTCTGCTGTGCGCCGTGGTGGCCTTGCTGGCGCTCAAGCTGGACGTGACCACCTCAACCTCGTTCATCAACTTCGGCGCTTTCCTGGCTTTCAGTTTGGTGAACCTGTCGGTGATCTTCCACTCCTGGATCGGCGCACAGAAACGCGGTCCGCGCGAGCTGTTGCTGTTCCTGATCTGCCCGTTGATCGGTCTGCTGGCGGACCTGTGGCTGATAGCCAGCCTCGATCACCGGGCGATTTACCTGGGCGTCAGTTGGTTGGCGATCGGCCTGGTCTACCTGGCGTGCCTGACGGGTGGCTTTCGCAAGCAACCGCCGGAGATGGATTTTCAGGAAGCCAATTGAGTCATGAGCCGGTTTTCGCGCCAGGACCTGCGAAGACCGGGGCAGGCAGATTTTTCATGTGCCGGTTTTATTCTGGCGGATCGGTAGCTCGACCCTGAAGGTGGTGCCTGCCCCCAACTCGCTACGTACCGAAATCTGCCCGGCGTGCTTCTGTACGATGCCATAGGACAGTGACAGTCCTAACCCGGTGCCCTGGCCGACCGGCTTGGTGGTGAAGAACGGATCGAAGATTTTCTGCACGGTTTGCGCCGTCATGCCCGAACCGTTGTCGGCCACCTCCAGCCAGACCCGATTTCCCAACGATCCGCCGCGCAAGCTGATGGTGCCGCGCTCCGGCCCCATCGCCTGGGCGGCATTGACCACCAAGTTCATGATGACCTGATTGATCTGCGAGGGCAGGCATTCGATTTCCGGCAGTTCGGCGTAGTCCTTGATCACATCGGCCTTGTACTTGAGTTCGTTGGCAACGATGTTCAAGGTCGACTCGATGCCTTGCTGCAGGTTGCTCCACTGCCACTCCTGGCTGGAGTCGACCCGCGAGAAGTTTTTCAGGTCCTTGACGATCTGCCCGACCCGCCCGATGCCCTCCTGGGACTCCTTGATCAGCAGCGGGATATCTTCCCGGAGAAAGTCCAATTCGACCTTTTCGCGCAAGGCTTGCAAGTGCGTGCGCAATTCGCTGGAAGCGATGCCTTCTTCGGCGCTGCGATAGGCGTCGAGCATCGCTTGCAGTTGATTGAAATAGCCGCCGAGGGTGCCGAGGTTGGAGCTGATAAAACCGATAGGGTTGTTGATTTCATGGGCGACACCGGCGGCCAATTGACCAAGGGAAGCGAGCTTTTCCGACTGCACCAGTTGGCTTTCGAGCTGCTTGCGTTCGTCGATCTCGTGCTGGAGGGCTTGGCTTGCCTGCTTGAGAGCCAGCGTGCGTTGTTCCACCAGGTCTTCGAGGGTGTGCATTTGCAGGTTGGCGCGCTGGGTCATTTCCCATTTGTTGATCAGGGTATTGGCCAGTTGTTGGACTTCGATATTATCGAAAGGCTTTTTCAGAATTAATAGGCGCTCGTGGCCATGCAGGCGCTTCAGCAAGTCCTCCCAGGAATAGTCGGTATAAGCGGTACAGACCACCACTTGCAGGTTCGGGTCGACTTTCCACAAGTGCTCGATGGTTTCGGCGCCATCCCAACCTTGGGGCATGCGCATATCGACGAACGCCAGAGCATAAGGCTGTTCGTGGGCCAGGGCATACTCGACCTTGGCCAGGCCTTCCTGTCCGCCATATGCGGAGTCGAGTTCAAACGGCTGGCTGGTACCGGTCTTGACCTCGTGGCCGAACAGCGCGGCCTCCATCAGGTCGAGATCCGGGCTATCGCCCTGCACCGGCAGCAGTATCTTGCGAAAATCATCATGGATCGACGGTGTGTCGTCCACCAGCAGGATGCGACGATTGGAGTGTGGTGTCATGAGCCCCCCACGGCGATTTTCAAGGGTAGTTCAAGGGTGAAGATCGCGCCTTTGCCAGGGCCGTCGCTATGGACGCTCAAGTGCCCGTTCATCTCGATCGCGGCCAGCGCGCAGCTATGCAAGCCAAAACCGTGGCCGTCTTTGCGGGTAGTGAAGCCGTGGGCGAAGATGCGTGTCATGTTCTCCGCCAGGATACCTTCGCCGTCGTCCTTGACACTGATATGCAGGGTTGCACCTTCGATCACCCGCACTTGCAGGGTGAGCTTGCGAGCCCGGTCGGATAACTTGGACATCGCTTGCTTGGCATTGCTGATCAGGTTGATCAGGATCAGTAGCATGCGGTGCTTGTCGGCCATGATCCGGGGCACATCCTCATAGTCGCGGATCACGGTGACATTGTGCCGGGTCAGAGCGCCGGAGTTCATGCGCAATGCATCCTCGAGCAGATCGCCTATGTGCACGGCTTCTTCGAGGCGCGAAGCACCGGCGTAGGATTGCTGGGTCGAGACGATGTCCTTGATGTGGTTGACGCTTTTGCCCAACTGGCCGAGTTCCTCGGCCATGCTTTGCTGTTCCGCGGCAATGGCCTCGACGAGTTGGTTAAAGTAGCCCGGCAGTAACTTGCCCTTGTCGTCATGGGTGAGGAACTCGCCCAGGTCGTCGGGATGCTCGTTCATCAGCGCGACCGCCCTGCTCAGGCCCAGTGCCTTGCTGGCACGCAGCTTGTGGATCACCAGGTCGGCGGAGACGTTCACACTGTTGAGCACGTTGCCGACGTTGTGCAAGACGTTGGTGGAGATTTCGGCCATACCGGCCTGGCGGGCAGCGTCGACCAGTTCGCTCTGGGCCTCGCGCAACTCGCGGGTACGCTCCTCCACCCGTTGCTCCAGGTGCTCGTTGGCGGTTTGCAGATCCCGGTTGATCTGGTTGATCTGTGCATAACTGCGAAGCAGCCGGGTGGCCAGGTACAGCAATAGGACGACCATCAGCGCCGAAAAGATCAGCAGGTACAGGTGGTATTGCCGGTCGATGCGGTCGGTGATTTGCTGATCCTGGTTCAGTTGATCGGTAATGGCATTCAGGCTCTCGGAAACCGGTACGGCGGCGATATCGTCAAGCAAGGTGTTGACCAGAGGCTGCTCGCGCAGGATCAGTTGGACGTGGTTGAGCAGGATATCCATGGGTGCCTTGAACGTCGCAGGCAGGCGTCGCTGGTCCACGCCGACCTGATTGATGCCCAGTAGGATGCTGTTGGAGTGTTCCTGGGTGGCGGTCTGGGCAAACTCCAGGGTGCTGAGCAGCAGGTCGTAGATATCGTTGGAGGTGGTCTGGAGCATCAGCTTGTCGTAGTCTTCGAGCCCGCTGAGCTGGCGTTGGATGTCGTCTTCAGCCGTTGGCAGGAACGCCAGCGAGTTGCGCAATACCGCATTGTGCGACTTGAACTGTTCGACCAGCCGGGTTTTCTCGGCGAGGGCCTGTTCCAGGGTGCCCCAGCGATCCTTCCAGGCGTCGGAGGTATCGCGCTTGTGTACCAGTTCCTGCGTTTGGAGCGCGTGCAGCAGTTCCTGCATGTCGCTGCGGGGCTTGATCAGCGCATCGTAGTTGCGTGTCAGTGCAACTCTGGCCTTGAGGATCTCCGTGTCCCAGCGGGCGTCCAGTTGCTTGACCTGGGCGACCAGATCGCGGGCGCCGGAGTAGTCCTGAGTGCCTTCGCCACGGGACATAAGGTAGAGAAATACCAGCGCCGACGACAGCACCAGGGTCAACAACGGCAAGAGCATCTGGTTCCACGGGCGACGTTTGAGCTTCATAGCGGCTTGCCTCCCAATTCGCCGGTAAGGGTCTTGAGAAACAGGATGATCAGACGTTTGTCCTCATCGGAAGGGATACGCCCCAGTTGATAGGTGAACATCACCGTGACCGCTTCATCGAGGGTTTTGGCCGAGGCATCATGAAAGTACGGCGCGGTGAGGGCTACGTTGCGCAGGCTGGGGACCTTGAACACATAGCGGTCTTCCTCGGCACCGGTGGCCAGGTAGCGTCCCAAGTCGGCCTGGGTCGGATTACCGCGGGCCTTGAAATAGTCGCCCATTACGCCGAATTTCTGGTACATGTTGCCGCCGATATTCACCCCTTGGTGGCAAGCGATGCAGCCGTAGTCCTTGAAGCGTTGGTAGCCGTATTTTTCGTCGAGGCTGAGGGTGTCGGTGTTGCCCTTTAGGTACTGGTCGAAGCGCGAGTTGGGGGTCAGTAGGGTGCGTTCGTAGGTGCTCAGGGCATTTCGCACATTGTCGACCGTTACGCCGTCGGCGTAAGCGTCGCGAAAGGCCGCCAGGTAGGCAGGGTCCTTGACCAGAGTGTCGATGATGTTCGGCCAAGTGTTACCCATCTCGATCGGGTTTTGCAGCACGTCGTCGGCCTGGGCTTCCAGGCTTTCGGCGCGACCGTTCCAGAACTGCCGGAAGTTCAAGGCGGCATTGAACACGGTGGGCGTGTTGACGGCGACGCGGGTGTCATGCAAACCGAGCGACAGCGGCTTGTCGTCGGCGCCGCCTTTGTCCAGTTGATGGCAGGTGGCACAGGACAGCTTGTTGTTGATCGATAGGCGTTTTTCATTGAATAGCTGGCGACCCAATTCCACGCGACGAGGATCTTGTTGCGCAATCTCTGGCACGGGTTTCAGCGGTTCGTCCAGCGAGGCCGCCAGGACAGGCAGGCACAGCGTTGCGCAGAGCAGTAGCAGGAGCGTTCCAGAGGCTGACATCGCATGCTTCCTACGGCTGGGGATCGATCAGTCATGTTCCGGCGCTTGGCGTCGCGGGTCCTTTAACCAACGGCTGAATTCGCCGGCTTCGATGGCCTTGCTGAAATAATAACCCTGGGCTTCCCCACAGTGATTGGCCTTGAGAAAGTCCAGTTGTTCCAGGGTTTCCACGCCTTCGGCGATGATATTCAGATCCAGGCTCTTGCCCAGGTTGATGATTGCCTTGACCAGCACCGCGTCGCTGCCGTTGCTGCTGACGTTGCGCACGAACGACTGATCGATTTTCAGTACATCGATGGGAAAGCGTCGCAGGTAGCTCAGGCTTGAGTAGCCGGTACCGAAGTCGTCGATGGCTAGGCGGATGCCGAGTGCTTTGATGGCATGCAACACCTCGAGGGTGGTATCGACGTTCTGCATCAGGACGCTCTCGGTGATTTCCAGCTCCAGTAGCGTCGGATCCAGGCCGGTGTCTCCCAGCGCCTGCTCGACCCCAGCCAGAAAATCTCGCTGCCGCAAGTCGATGGCCGAGACATTGACCGACATGATGATCGGGGATAAACCAGCCTCCTGCCAGGCTTTGGCCTGGGTGCAGGCCTGGCGCAAGACCCAGCGACTGAGTGGGACAATCAGGCCGCAGTCTTCGGCCACGGGGATGAATTCGCCCGGATAGACCCAGCCACGCTGCGGGTGCCGCCAGCGGATCAATGCCTCCGCCCCGACCACGACGCCGCTGGCCAGGTCCAGCTTGGGCTGATAATGCAGCACGAATTCGTCGCGTTCGAGGGCTCGGTGGATGCCCGATTCGATAGACTGCTGCTCGCGGGCACGCAGGCTCATGTCTTCGATGAAAAAACCGAAATTGTTCGGACCGTGTTCCTTGACGTTGCGCATGGCAGTTTCGGCTTTCTTGATCAGGTTCAGCGCATCCAGGCCATCGCCGGGGTAGAGACTGATCCCCAGGCTCGCGGTGACCCGCAGATCGTGGCCGGCCACTTCGAGGGGCGCGGTGATGGCGCTGAGGACTTTTTCGGCGATGTCCTTGGCTTGTTGGGAGGCAGCAATATCGGGCAGTACCAGGACAAATTCATCAGAACCGTAGCGAAACACCGAGTCCGGGTGGGAAAATGCTCCGGTCAGGCACTGGGCCACATGCTTGAGCATTTCATCGCCGGCCGGATGACCGAGCGCATTGTTGATGCGCTTGAAGCGGTCCAGGCCGAGGAACATCACCGCGACCTGTTCGTCTTGACGCCGGGCACGCGCAATCGTCTGGCCCAGCCGGCCACCGAGCAACGTGCTGTTGGGCAGCCCGGTCAGCACATCGAATTGCAGCAGGCGCGAGACCTGCAACAACTCCTGCACCCGCTCCTCGATTGTCCGTTCCAGATCGCACATGCGCATGGCCATGTCCTTGGTCAGTTGCCATTTCCAGGTCAGGGCACTGGCCATCTGGCGGATTTCCAGACTGTCGAACGGCTTCTTCAAGATCAGCAGTCGATCGCCGAATTCCAGGCGTTCGGCCATGGATTCCCACGAGTAGTCCGAATAGGCGGTGCAGAGGGCGATCTGCAAATCTGGAGCCACCCTCCAGAGCCGCTCGATGGTTTCCAATCCATCCCAGCCGGGCGGCATGCGCATGTCAATAAAAGCCATGGCGTAGGGGCGTTGGGCGGCCTGTGCGAGTGTCACCCGCTCCAGGGCTTCCTGTCCCTGGTACGCTGAGTCGAGTTCAAACGTCTGGTGCTGGTGTTTGCAGACACCGAACAGCAAGGTTTCAGTCGTGTCCAGGCCCGGCGCGTGCTCTGCTGTGGGGCAGAGGATCTTGCGAAAGTCCTGATGAATCGAGGGCGTATCGTCGATGATCAGGATGCGCCGGTTGGCGGCACCGGTTAGGGCATCCATCACTGCACCTCGCGGTCGAGTGGTGTTTGCGGATTGATATTGCCCTTGTGCAACAGTTGCGAGGCGTGCTGGCTGTTGACAGCCTTGCTGAAGTAATAGCCCTGGGCGTTCATCGGTGAGCCGGTGGAAATCAGCGAGCTGCGTTGCTCCAGGGTTTCCACGCCTTCGGCGATGATGCCGATACCTACCTCCCGGGCGAAGTTGATGATGGCGCGCAAGGTGGCGGCGCTCTCCAGGTCCTGGGTGGCGTGATGGATAAACGACTGCGCCAGTTTCAGGTGATTGACCTGGTAGGTCTTGAGGTAGTCGAACGACGAGTAGTCGGTACCGAAATCGTCAATCGCGATCTTCACCCCGAGCTCGCGCAAGCGCGGCAGCACCTCGTTCTGCGTCCACTTGGTCTGGGCCAGAGTCGCTTCGGTGACATCGAACTCCAGGTCGGCGGGCACCAGGCCCCATCGAGCGGTGGTTTCGATGACGTCGTGAACCAATTCGCCGCCGCTCTTGAGTTGTGCCAGCGACAGATTGATCGCAATCACTGGGGGCGCTATACCTTCGTCGCGCCATTTGCGCATCTGCTGGCAGGCCCGGTCCAGCACCCAGTGGCCAAGGGCGACGATAGTGCCGGTCTTTTCCGCAGCCGGAATAAAAGCATCGGGACTGAGCAGGCCACGTTCGGGATGGTTCCAGCGTACCAGTGCCTCCATGCCAAGGATCTTGCCGCTGGCCAGGTCGACTTCGGGCAGATAGTGCAGTTCCAGTTCGTTGTGTGCGATGGCTTGTCGCAGGTCATTGGCGATGGCGACGCGGTCGGCGACTTCCTGATCGATCTCCTCGGAGTGGAAGTGGTACTGGTTGCGACCGTTTTCCTTGGAACGATAGAGCGCCATATCGGCCTGAACCAGCAAGGTGTCGGCGTTGTCAATGTCCTGCACATAGGTGCTGATGCCGATACTGGCGGAAATCCGTACCTCGTTGCCATCGAGGTGGTAGGGTTCGACCAAGGCACTGAGAATTTTCGCCGCCAGCGCCCCGGAAACGGCCGGCTCGCGCATTTCGGTTTGTAGCACGGCGAACTCGTCGCCGCCGAGCCGCGCCACGAGGTCTGTTTCGCGGGTACAGCTCTTCAACCGTCGCGCCACTTCCTGAAGCAGCAGGTCACCTACTGGATGACCCAGGGTATCGTTGATCCGCTTGAAGTGGTCCAGGTCGAGGTAGAACACCGCAAACGGCGAGGCGCCGCGCTGTGCGGCCGCGAAGCTCTGATGCAGGCGCTCGATCAGGGTCGAGCGGTTGGCCAGTCCGGTGAGCCCGTCGGTGCGGGCCAGTAGCGCGATCTTTTCCTCGGCCACCTTGCGCTCGGTAATATCGATGATGATGCCTTCAACTTCCAACAGGCGACCTTCGCTGTCGCGTACCGGCACGTAGCGGTTCTCGACCCAGCGCCACTGATCGTCGCCGGTGCGCAGGCGGTATTCAATGGACGCACCCTGGGCGCCCTTGTCCAGTACCCGGGCCATGGCCGTGTCGACCTTGGTCTGATCCTCGGCATGAATCAGCACCTGGCGCCAATCGTCTGAGCCCACCAAATCCTTGGCCACATGGCCGAACTTGGTGATGTTGTGGGAGATGTACATCAGCGGAAACGACGGCTCGCCCCGCAGGCGGTAGAGAATGGTCGGGCTGTTCTGAACGATGATGTTGGCATCGGACAGTTCGCGGGTGCGTTCCTCGACGGCCTGTTCGAGCAAATCCATTTTCAGCGCCGCCTCTTCGGTCATTTGCCATTTGGCGGTCAGGGCGCTGGCTAGCTGGCGGATCTCGATCGCATCGAACGGCTTTTTCAGAATCAACAGGCGATCGCCCATGTCGACACGCTCGCTCATGTCCTCCAGCGAGTAGTCAGAGTAGGCGGTGCACAGGGCAATCTGCAGCTTGGGGTCGACCTGCCAGAGCCGCTCGATGGTTTCCAGGCCGTCCCAACCCGGAGGCATACGCATGTCGATAAAGGCCATGGCATAGGGGCGATTCCCGGCCAATGCTTGTTCGACCTTGACCAGGCCCTCCTGGCCCTGGAAGGCCGAGTCCAGTTCGAAAACGTATTGCGAACGGGTGATGACGGCGCCGAACAAGGCTGACTCAGCCGATTGCAGATCGTCTTCGACGACAGAAGGGCAAAGAATCTTACGGAAGTCTTGGTGGATGGATGCCGTGTCATCGATAACCAAAATGCGGCGGTTGATACGGGGCACCATGCTGCTCATTGCCAATCCTGGAGCATATGAAGGTCGAAATATACCGAATGCATGCAGAAATCCTTTCTCGGTTGACTACACGGCGACTGCGCGCTCGACTCCCTGAAGCATAGATCGGCTTGCGCTGACATGCTGAAATACTTGTGTCAGCGACGGTCGTAGTGGCGATAAAGTATCTACCCTTATGGCGAAGACCGGTATTGTCCGTCGTCCAAAGGTCTCGCAAACGAAGTCCCTACATTGACATGAGGTGTTCCATGGATGAATCCACTGCCGGTGCCGTGACCAAACCCCGTGTTTTGTTGGTCGACGACGAGGCGTCGATTCTGAACAGCTTGCGGCGCCTGCTGCGCGGCCAGCCCTATGAACTGTTTCTGGCCGATGGCGGGGCCCAGGCTCTGGAAATCATGGCCCAGCAGCCTATCGACCTGATCATCAGCGATGCCCGCATGCCGAATATGGATGGCGCGACGCTACTGGCGCGCGTTCATCAATTGTATCCATCGACCCTACGCATCCTGCTGACCGGTTACGCCGACATGGACATGATGATCAAGGCAATCAACGAGGGGCAGATCTATCGCTATATCAGCAAACCCTGGAACGACGAAGAACTGCTGCTGACGATACGCCAGGCGTTGGTGTTCCAGCACTCGGAAAATGAGCGCCAGCGCTTGCAGGTGTTGGCCGCAGAACAGAACAGGCAGTTGCAATCGCTCAACGCGTCCCTGGAAAAACGCGTGCTGGCGCGCACCAGCGAAATCCAGCAGACCGCCGATATGCTCGACCTGGCCTATGAAGAACTCAAGCGCAGCTATGCCGTGACCGCCGAGGTGTTTTCGCGGATGGTCGAGTGGCGCCTGCCCCAAGACAAGCAGACCAATCGAGCGGTCATTGAATTGGTGCGGGCCTGGTGCAAGGCCCATGAATTGGACGAGACCGATAGTCGCAACCTGGCCATGGCGGCTGCCTTGCACAATATCGGCAAGATGAGCTGGACCGACGGCATGATGGGCGCGCCAGCGGACCTGCTGCACCATACCGATCGTGAGCGTTATCGCGGCTATCCGAAGCAGAGCGAATCATTGCTGATGACGCTGGAGCCCATGCAGGATGCGGCCCGCTTGATTCTTCATCATCAGGAGCGCTGGGATGGCAGCGGCTTCCCCGATCACCTCAAGGGCGAAGCGATTCCCCTTGGCGCACGGGTGCTGAAACTGGTCGTCGACTTTGTCGAGTTGCAGCGCGGGCTGATTCTCGAACGGCATTTGAACAGCGATGAGGCGCTGGTATTTATCCGCAAGTATGCGGGGCGCCTATACGACCCGGAGCTGGTCGAGGCGTTCGTCAAGGTCTGTGCCGACCATCTGAGCGATGTGACCGCCGCTGATCCGAGCGTCAAGGTCCTGGGCACCCGCGAGTTGTCGGCGGGAATGATCCTGGCGCGCAACCTCAATGCCGACAACGGCATGCTACTGCTCAATGCCGGCAAGGTATTGAGCGCGCAACTGGTAGAGAAGCTGATCGGCTTCGAAGCTATGGAAAGGGCGAAGTACAGCGTCTTCGTCAAGCTGCCCGAGGAGGAGGTGGTGCTGGAGCAGGCGACCTGAGCTTTGCTCGAACGGCTTGAGCGAAAGGAAGCTTGCTTCATGGGCTTCTTGCGGGCTGAACTGGCCGTGTGCCTGATGCTCGAACAACGTCGTACCGCTTGAACCGCGAGTTTATCGCCGGGTGCAGGCGTCTCGGTTGAGCCGGCGACGCCAGCCCCCTGTGTTGCTGGGTTGGCCCTAGCGGACCGCGCTGACGCCATCGAGGGTCGAGAACGACGTGTCCTTGGCCGTCAGCAGAAAGTCGCGCATATAGGGGGCATCGAGCATGTCCGCGCGGATGGCTGCGTACAGTGTAGCGAACAGGCCTTTGTCTCCTAGCCGCTTGGCCTTCACATAACCCCGTGAGCTGTATTCATGCAGTGCCCAGTGAGGCATGCCGCAGACACCCCGACCGCTGGCCACCAGTTGCATCATCATCACCGTCAGCTCCGAGGTACGTACCTGTGCCGGCTCGATATCGGCCGGCTCCAGGAACCGGGTGAAGATATCCAGTCGATCACGTTCCACCGGGTAGGTGATCAAGGTTTCCTTGAGCAGGTCCTTGGGCACGATATAGGCTTTGTTTGCCAGGGCATGTTGGTTGGCGACCGCGAGCATCGCCTCATAGGTGAAGAGCGGGACGTAGGTGATACCGACCAATTCCAGCGGGTCGGAGGTTACCACCAGATCCAGGTCGCCGCGTGCCAGGGCCGGCAGTGGCGCGAAGGAAAATCCGGAGGCCAGGTCCAGTTCGACTTCCGGCCAGGCATCGCGAAATTGGTCGATGGTCGGCATCAGCCATTGGAAGCAACTATGGCACTCGATCGCCATATGTAAGCGTCCCGCGGTGCCGCCGGCCAGTCGCGCGATATCCCGTTCCGCCCCGCGCAGCAGCGGCAAAGTCGCATCAGCCAGTTGCAGCAGGCGCAAACCGGCGCTGGTGAAGCGTACCGGCTTGGTCTTGCGCACGAACAACGGCATGCCCATGCGCTCTTCCAGTTCCTTGAACTGGTGGGACAACGCCGATTGTGTCAAGTGCAGGCGCTCGGCAGCCTCTACCAGACTGTCGGATTCACGCAGGGCGTGAAGGGTTTTCAAGTGACGGATTTCCAGCACCAGGGACTCCATGAATAAACTTTGTAGTGAGTGCGCTAGGGGTGAGTTTGTCTCATACGGTGGCGACTGTCGATAAGGGTGCTACGGCTGGCGCGAGCGTCGCCGGTCATGCGGAAAAATACCACTGGGCAATCTTCATCAAACTGTCATTGAAGTGTGGCAGCGCGCTTGAAAAAATTTCATCAGATTCGCGCTCTATTGGGGTTCTGCGTTTCGGTGTTTTTTCATGCGTGTAGTTATTTTCCTGGCCGCACTGTTGTTCGGCCTGCCGTCTTTTGCGGCTGCTCGATGTGATGTCAATGTTCCAACCGAGTATGTCGACCTGGATCAGGTCAGTCTGGCGTATCAGAGTATCGGTCGCGCCTCGGATCCGGCTTTGTTGCTGGTCATGGGCTTGGGTGGACAATTGATCCACTGGCCTGACGAGGTGGTGGTCGCGCTGTGCCGGCAAGGCTTCCGGGTGATTCGTTATGACAATCGCGATGTTGGCTTGTCGAGCTGGCGACAGGCGCCCGCGAGTGCCAACCTGACCTTCGAGGTCTTGCGCTATAAGCTTGGCCTACCGGTGGCGGCGCCGTACAGCTTGACCGATATGGCCGGCGACGCGCTGGGGTTGATGGATGCCTTGCAGATTGAGCGGTTTCATGTGCTTGGCGCGAGCATGGGCGGCATGATCGCCCAGCGTGTGGCGGCCATGGCTGCACAACGGGTCGAGAGCCTGACTCTGGTGATGACCAGCTCCGGTGCCGAAGGCCTGCCGGCGCCGAATGCGGCCCTGGTGCAGTTGCTGTCGCGGCGTAGCGCGCCGAGTCGCCAGGTGGCGATCGAACAGCAGGCCGATCTGCTGGCGGCGCTGGGCAGTCCGAAGGTCCGCGATGACCGGGACATGCTGTTGCAGCAGGCGGCGACGTCCTATGATCGAGCCTTCAATCCGGATGGGGTCAAGCGCCAGATCATGGCGATTCTCGCCGAACCGAGTCGTGTGCCCTTGCTCAATCAGTTACGGGTGCCGACCCTGGTGGTGCATGGCACTGCCGATCCGTTGTTGCCGGTGATGCACGGCGTGCACTTGGCGGCGCATATCCAGGGCAGCCGGCTGGTACTGATTCCGGGGCTGGCCCATCGTTTCCAAGAGGCGTTCAAGGCGCCATTGCTGGCGGCGGTGCTGCCATATCTGCGCGAGCACCAGCAGGACATCAGCCACTGGGCGCAGCTCTGAGGCAGGTGTATCGTGCAAACTTTCCGGCGCGTTCGAGCCTGTGAGGTTTGTCATGAGTATCCCGTTGAAAATCGATTTTGTCAGTGATGTGTCCTGCCCCTGGTGCGTGATCGGCCTGCGTGGGCTGTCCGAGGCGTTGGATTTGTTGGGCAGTGAGGTCCAGGCCGAGATTCATTTCCAGCCGTTCGAACTGAATCCGAAGATGGGGCCCGAAGGGCAGAACATCACCGAGCACATCACCCAAAAATACGGCTCGACGCCGGAGCAGTCGCAAAAAAACCGCGAGATGATTCGCGAGCGGGGAGCGCAAGTCGGGTTCAGTTTCATGACCCGTGGCGACAGCCGTATCTATAACACTTTCGATGCCCATCGATTGTTGCATTGGGCCGGCCTGGAAGGGCGTCAGTACAACCTCAAGGAAGCCTTGTTCAAGGCGTACTTCACCGACCAGGGGGATCCTTCCGATCACACCCTGTTGAGCCGGGTCGCCGAGAGCGTGGGCCTGGATCGCCAGCGCGCCGAGGCCATTCTCGCCTCTGAGGAATATGCCGCCGAGGTCCGTGAACAAGAGCAATTGTGGATATCGCGTGGGGTGAGTTCAGTGCCGACCATCGTCTTCAACGATCAATATGCGGTGAGTGGCGGACAGCCGGTGGAAACCTTTGTCGGGGCGATCCGGCAGATCATTGCCGAGTCCACAAAGGCCTGAGGCCTTCAACGGCGTGCCTTGGGTGAATGATCTTGTCCACCTGGATCCGCCCACCAGGCTGTCGATCTGCTGGTGTTCGATCACTCCGTGTGGCGCCTCGGCACGCGTGGTCGAATCAGCCGTGCAAGCGCAACCAGAGGCTCACCAACAGCGTCGCGGTAATCAGCCACGCCAGCAGGGCCACTGCCAGGGACAGTTCCAGGCGCAGTCGGTCGAGGGCCACGTAGAGTGTCGCGAGGTAGATGAAGTACGGAATGATCGACCACATGCCAAACACGATGGTGGTCTTCAGGTCCTCCATCGGGCGATTCTTGCCGACGATATAGTGAGCGATCAGGGCAAAGGTGGGAAACAACGGAACCAGGCCCGCGATGTAGTAGTTGCGGGTCTTCGCCAGGGTGGCCAGCAACAGCACGACCAGCGCGCCGAGCACGGCCTTGAAGAACAGATCCATATCAGTGGCTCAGGCCGTATTTCTTGACCTTGTCGAATAGGGTGGTCTTGGCCATGCCCAGTTCCTGGCTGGCCTGGGTCAGATTGCCGCCGCTGCGCAGCAAGGCATCGTTGAGCAGGTTGCGTTCGAAGGCTTCGACCGCTTCGGCGAAGCCCAGGCCGCCGCTGCTTTGTGCGCCGGGTTTCTTGAAGGCCGGCAGGCCGAGGGCGAAACGTTCGGCGACATTGCGCAGTTCGCGCACGTTCCCCGGCCAGTCATGGCTCATCAGACTCGAGAGGGTCTGGTTGTCCAGCTCCGGCGCAGTGCGGTCAAAGCGCAACGAGGACTGTTGCAGGAAGTACTCGAACAGTTGCAGGATATCCTCGCGCCGCTCGCGCAGCGGCGGTAGCTCCAGAGTGACCACGTTCAGGCGGTAATAGAGGTCGCTGCGAAATTCGCCGGCCCTGCCTCGTTCATCCAGGTCAAACTTGGTAGCGGCGATCACCCGGCAGTCCACTGCCACGCTCTGGTTCGACCCCAGGCGCTCCAGGGTACGTTCCTGCAGGACCCGCAGCAGCTTGATCTGTAACGGAATCGGCATGCTTTCCACTTCATCGAGAAACAGCGTGCCGCCGTGGGCGTGTTCGATCTTGCCAATCCGGCGTTTGCCGGCACCGGTGAAGGCATTGGCTTCGTGGCCGAAAATTTCGCTTTCGAAGAGGTTTTCCGGCAAGCCGCCGCAGTTGAGAGCGACGAACTGTTGCGACTGGCGGCGGCTGAAGTCGTGCAGGCAGCGGGCGACCAGTTCCTTGCCAGTTCCGGTTTCACCTTCGATCAGCACATTAGCCGACGTGTCGGCGACGTTGGCAATCAACTCCCGCAGGTTCTGCATGGCCGGCGAGCGGCCGATGATCCGCCCCTCAAGGGAGTCGCGTTCGGCCAGTTGTCGCCGCAACGACCAGACTTCCCGCGCTAAGCCGCGTTGTTCCAGGGCCCGGCGGGCGACATCGACCAGGCGCTCGGGAGAAAAAGGTTTCTCCATAAAGTCGTAGGCCCCACTGCGCATCGCACCGACGGCCATAGAAATATCGCCATGGCCGGTGATCAGCACCACCGGCAGGCTATGGTCGCGGGCCTTGAGGCGGGTCAGCAGCTCCAGGCCATCGATACCCGGCAGACGGATATCGCTGATGACGATGCCGGGAAAATTGTCGCCGATCCGTGCCAAGGCCTCTTCGGCACTGCCGACACCTTCGCTGGGAATATCCTCCAGAGACAGCGCCTGCTGGCAGCCGAGCAGTACGTGGGGATCGTCTTCGACGATCAGGACGGTCAGATCGTTGTTCATATCGGCTCGGCCTTGGTAGGGTTGACCTGCGGTAAATGGAGGACGAAAGCGGTACCGCCGGTGGCCGGGTGTTCCACTCCCAGTTGGCCGCCAGCGGCTGCGGCGAGGCTCGCGGAAAGGGTCAGCCCCAGCCCTAGGCCCTGTTCCCCGGGCTTGGTGGTGAAGAAGGGTTCGAACAGGTGCTTGCGTGCCTTAAGCTCAATGCCATGCCCGTTGTCGCGCACTAGCAGGCGATACTTGTCTTCGACGAAGTCACCCTCCAGCCACAGCTTCGGCAGCGGCTGGGCCTGCATGGCATCCAGGGCATTGCCAATCAGGTTGACCAGGATCTGTTCCAGGCGCGTCTGGTCGATCGCCAACTGAACATCGTCATAGTTGCGATGGCTTTCCAGGTGCAAAGCTTCGATACGACTATTGAGGACCTGCAGCGCCGCCTCGATGGCCTTGCCCAGGCTCGCTTCGCCCTTGTCATCGCCACGCCGGGCGAAGGAGCGCAGGCTGGCGGTAATACGACCCATGCGATCGATCAGCTCGTTGATGGTTCGCAGGTTGGTACTGGCTGTCTCCAATTCACCGCGTTCGAGGAAGCGCACGGTATTGCCAGACAGGGTGCGCAATGCCGCCAACGGCTGGTTCAGTTCATGAGCGATGCTGGTGGACATTTGGCCGATGGCGGCCAGTTTGCCGGCCTGAACCAGTTCGTCCTGGGCTCGGCGCAGGGTTTCCTCGGCCTGGCGCCGTTCGCGGATCTGATCCTTGAGGCGCTCGTTGCTGGCTCGTAGGTCGACGGTACGCTCGGTGATTCTGCGTTCCAGTTGGTTGTTGGCTTCCTGTAAGGCTTCGCGAGCGGCCCACCGGGTCGCGATCACTTTGCGTCGCTCATTCCAGGCGATCAGTAGGAACGCTACCAGGGCGAACGCCACGGCCACCAGGCTGCCTTGGTTGGCTGCCTCCCGGCGCAGATCCTGCAACGGTGTCAGCAGGGTGAAATGCCAGGGGGTATCGGCGAGGCCACGGGTCTGGGCCAGGTAGCTGACATTGTCGCCTTCCTTGGCCACCTCGCTGTTGGCGGGGAAGGTCAGAGTCTCTACCCCTTCGGCCAGGCGCTCGCGGGCCAGTGGCTGCAGTTCGTTTAGCGGCCACCAGTAGTATTGCAGGCTGCGGGCCAGGCGTTCTTTGATCTCTGGGGTCAGCGGTCGCACCGATTTGAGGCGCCGGGTCGGGTCGCTGGAGAGAATGATGATGCCGTTCTCGTCGCTGACGAAGGCTTCCAGTCGCGCCCGCTTCCAACGTTCTTCCAGGGCTTCGAGGCGGACCTTGATCACCGCCACACCGATGATCTTGCCTTGATCCTCAAGCCCGTGGGCCAGGTAGTAGCCCGGTTCGCCGAGGGTACTGCCGATGCCGTAGAAGCGTCCAGGTTGGCCACGCACGGCGTCCTGAAAGTAGGCGCGGAACGACAGGTCTTCGCCCAGGTAGCTGTCGGCCTCGCGCCAGTTACTGGTGGCGAGGACCCGGCCCGTAGTGTCCAGAACATAGATAGCGCGGCTGCGGCTGCGGCGATTCAGGCCTTCGAGGTATTCGTTGACGGTCTGGCGGTGCTCGGCGTCGGGGTCCTTGAGCAGGGCCGAGACGCTGGATTCGAGCTCCAGCAGGCTGGGCAAATAGGTGTACTTGCTGATCTCGCTCTCGACGGTACGCGCATGCAGTTCCAAGGCCCGTTCACCGCTCTCGCTGAGGGTGCGAATGCCGTAGTGTTCGCTGATGCGATAGCCGGCATAACCCAGGCCGATCATCAGCAGGATGACCAGGGGCGGCAGGAATAGGTGGCGAATCAGGCGAGGTTTCACGGCGAGTGATGGCGGCGTCGAGCGATAGGAATTAGGGTCGCATTTCATCACAGGTGCCTTGGGTCAACCAGATCGTCTTTCTTGTGGAAACAATGATCGGGATGTACGCATAACCTGTAGCCGCGCCGATTACGTGGAGGTCAGGCCTCCACGTAATCGGCGCTGCCACAATGTCCGCTCTCATACAGCTATGGCGTTGTGGTGGGAGCGGTGTCGTTTCAGTGCTGCAGGATTTTTTCGAGGAAGTGCTGCGCACGGTCGGAGCGGGCGCTGATATCGCCGAAGAACTCGTCCTTGTTGCAGTCTTCGATGATCTTGCCCTGGTCCATGAAGATCACGCGGCTGGCGACCTTGCGGGCAAAACCCATTTCATGGGTCACGCACATCATGGTCATGCCTTCTTGGGCTAGTTGGACCATCACGTCGAGCACTTCGTTGACCATTTCTGGGTCAAGCGCCGAAGTCGGTTCGTCGAATAACATGACGATCGGGTCCATCGCCAGTGCACGGGCAATTGCCACGCGCTGCTGCTGGCCACCGGAGAGTTGGCCGGGGTGCTTGTGAGCATGAGCCGACAGGCCGACGCGCTCGAGCAGTTGCAGGCCCTTCTGGGTCGCTTCTGCCTTGCTGCGGCCCAGGACCTTGATCTGTGCGATGGTCAGGTTCTCGGTGATGGTCAGGTGCGGGAACAGCTCGAAGTGCTGGAACACCATGCCGACCCGCGAACGCAACTGTGGCAAGTTGGTCTTAGGGTCGGCGATGGAGATGCCGTCGACCACGATGTCACCTTTCTGAAAGGGTTCCAAGGCATTCACGCACTTGATCAGGGTCGACTTGCCGGAGCCCGAGGGGCCGCAAACCACCACCACTTCACCTTTTTTGACTTGGGTGCTGCAGTCGGTCAGCACTTGGAAGTCGCCATACCACTTGTTGATGTTCTTGATAGAGATCATACGGCAAACCTTTTTTGCAGACGCTTGACCAGCAGCGAGGCGGCAAAGCTGATTGTGAAGTAGACCAGACCGGCGAAGATCAGGAACTCATTGGAACGACCGACAATATCGCCGCTCGAGCGCGAGGCGTTGAGGAAATCCACCAGGCCCACGGTATAGACCAGCGAGGTGTCCTGGAACAGGATAATGCTCTGCTGCAGCAGCAATGGGGTCATCTTGCGGAACGCCTGGGGCAGGATGATCAGGCGCATGGTCTGGCCATAGCCCATGCCCAGCGCCTGGGCGGCACCCATCTGGCCCTTGGGGATCGACTGCACGCCGGCCCGGACGATTTCGCAGAAGTACGCCGCTTCAAACATCATGAAGGCCACGATACAGGAGGTGAACGCACCGATCGGCGTGTCTTCGCCCGTGATCCAGCGCAACACGAAGGGGACCGCCAGGTAAAACCAGGTGATCACCAGCAGCAGCGGGATTGAACGGAAATAGTTGACATAGGCCCCGGCGATCCGCGACAGCAGCTTGCTGTGGGACAGACGCATCAATGCCAGGATGGTGCCGATGATGATCCCGCCGACGACGCCGAGGATCATCAGTTGCAAGGTCATCAGCATGCCGTTCCACAGGCCGGGAACGGCCGGAACGATGTCACTGAAGTCGAATTCCATTATTTACCCCCCACGGAGATCAGGCCGGGCACCGAGACTTTCTTCTCTACGAGGCGCATGAGCAACATCAGGCTCATGTTCAGGGTGAAGTAGATCAGCGTCGCCAGGGTGAAGGCTTCGAACAGGTTGGCGGAGAATTCGGCGGTCTGCTTGGTTTGTGCGAGCAGCTCCATCAGGCCGATCAGCGAGGCAACCGAGGAGTTCTTGAAAACGTTGAGGAATTCTGAGGTGAGCGGTGGAATGATGATGCGATAGGCTTGAGGCAGTAGCACGTTCCAGTAGATCGGCAGCAGCTTGAAGCCCATGGCGCGGGCAGCCGCCTCCTGGCCGCGTGGCAATGCCTGGATCCCGGTACGCACTTGTTCGCAAACCCGCGCGGCGGTGAACAGGCCGAGGCAGACGACGACGCTGAGGTAGGCCGAGGTAGTCGGGTCCAGGTCCTGCTTGTACCAATCCTGCAAGTTTTGCGGCAGCAGGTCGGGTACCAGGAAGTACCAGATGAACAGCTGGACCAGCAATGGCACGTTGCGAAACAATTCCACATAGCAGGTCGCGATGCCAGCTATCAGGCGATTGGGTACGGTCCGCATCACGCCGAGTAGCGAACCCAGGATCAATGCAATGATCCAGGCCACGACGGCGATCGCGATGGTCCAGCCTAGTCCGGAGATGAACCAGTCGAGATAAGTCTCGCTGCCCACGCCGGTGGACTTGAAGAACACGCCCCAGTCCCAGTTGTAATTCATTCGGGTCTCCCCTCGGATTCGATCGGTGTACGAGCACGTGCTTCCCGGGACTCCGCCCCGCCTAACGACGTTGGTTAGGCACACGCGCACCGCTCGCGGTCCGAGTGTTGTTCCATGTAATCAATAAGAAGCCAGTACAGCAAGTGGTCAACAGACCTTCAGGGCTGCCGAGACAGCCCTGAAGGTAAGGTTAGTCGCGACTTAGATTTTTACTTCAGGTGCCGGCTTATCGGTCGGATTGGCGATCAATTCCTTGACCTTGTCGCTCATCGGGAAGTTCAGGTTCAGACCTTTCGGTGGGATCGGGCTTTCGAACCATTTGCTGTAGATCTTGTTGATTTCGCCGGATTTGTAGGTGGCGATGATGGCGTCATCGACCGCTTTCTTGAAGGCAGGGTCGTCCTTGCGAACCATGCAACCGTAGACTTCATAAGACTGTGGGGTGCCGGTGATCACCCAATCATCCGGTTTCTTGGCCTTGGCTTCTTCGCCCGCCAGCAACGCATCGTCCATCATGAAGGCTACGGCGCGGCCGCTTTCCAGCATCTGGAAGGATTCGCCGTGGTCTTTTGCGGAGATGATGTTCATGCCCATCTGCTTGTCGGCGTTCATCGCTTTAATGATGCGCTCGGAGGTGGTGCCAGCAGTGGTTACCACGTTCTTGCCTTTCAGGTCGGCGAAGTCGTTATAGGACGGCTTGCCATCTTTGTCTTTCTTGACCAGCAGACGGGTGCCGATTTCGAAGATGTTAGTCGAGAAGGCGACTTGTAGGGCGCGTTCGGCGTTGTTGGTGGTGGAGCCGCACTCAACATCAACGGTGCCGTTCTGTACCAGCGGAATACGGGTTTGGGAGGTGATCAGGTTGTACTTGATCTTAAGTTCGCCCTCCTTCATGCCCAGGTCCTTTTCAACGCCCTTGACGATGGCCAGTTGAATGTCATGGGAGTAGCCCACGGGTTTGCCGGAAGCATCGGCGAAGTAGGAGAACGGAATGGAGCTGTCACGATGACCGAGGGTGATGGTGCCGGACTCTTTGATCTTCTTCAGAGTGCCGGTCAGTTCGGCGGCGAAAACTGGAGTGCTGATCAGAGCAGCAGCGATTGCTGCGCCCAGGATATGGGGAACGATGCGCATCAGATAATGTCCTCGGAATTGTTTTTTTATGGAGCCGTTCAACCGACTCTTGGAAACCTCGAACGGTTCGGTCGGCTCAAGGCAGACAGAACATTCGCTCAGAAGTGTAGAGCATGAGTCGTGCCAGGCCAGGATAAATGACTTTAGATATTGATTTTAAAGGAATTTAATTTAAAGCCTGGGCCGGGAGCCGAGAATGCTTGTCCGGTAAGCCGAATACTGGCCAATGATGGCATTCGGAAAACCGAACGTCGATGCCATCAACCGCTTGCCCGGTGACGGGAGGAAAGCCCCTCGGGGGAGGGGCTTGAGAGGTTCACGCGGCTTCGATCTTGCTGCGATCGTGTCCAATCTTGTCGAGGTAGTCCTGCAGCTGCTGTTGTTCCGCCGGACTGGTGAGCAGGCCTAGCTTGCTGCGGCGCCAGAGAATGTCCTGGGCGGTGGTTGCCCATTCGTCACTGCACAGATAATCCACCTCACGGGTGTACAGGCCGCCACCGAGGTGTTCGCCCAGCTCGCTCAGGTTTTGCACGCCTTCCAGCAGGCGCCAGGCCCGGTTGCCGTAGCTGGTGGCCCAGCGGCGGGCGATGTCGCTGGGCAGCCAATCGAAACGGCGGCGTATCTCTTGCGCCAGCGCCAGCGGGGTGCTCATCTGTTCACCGCCGGGCAGCGTCGAAGTGGCGGTCCAGCTCGGGCGCATCTGTGTGAAGAATGGCGATAGTTGCGCCATCACCGACTCGGCCAGCTTACGGTAGGTGGTCAGCTTGCCGCCAAATACCGACAGCAGCGGTGCTTCGTCGTCATTGCCGGACAGGGCCAGGGTGTAGTCGCGAGTCACCGCCGAAGGGTTGTCGGATTCGTCATTGCACAGTGGCCGGACACCGGAGTAGCTGTGCAGAATATCGTCGCGGACCAGTTGTTTCTTGAAGTGCGCGTTGACCACCTTGAGCAGGTAATCGGTTTCCGCCTCGGTGATCGTGACCTTGGCCGGATCGCCCTGGTATTCACGGTCGGTGGTGCCGATCAGGGTAAAACGGTCCAAGTATGGAATGGTGAACACGATGCGCTGGTCTTCGTTCTGTAGGATGTGCGCATGTTCGCCTTCGTATAACCGTGGCACGATCAAGTGGCTGCCCTGGATCAGGCGGATACCGTAGGGCGAGTCCAGCTTCAGGTCATCCTTGATGAATTTGGCGACCCACGGGCCGGCCGCATTCACCAGGGCCTTGGCCTGGATCGAGAAGCGGGTGTCATCGGCGCGTTCCATCTCCAGATGCCACTGGCCCTTGCTGCGGCGGGCGCTGACGCAACGGGTGCGGGTATGGATATGGGCTCCTTGCTCCCGCGCAGCCATGGCGTTGAGCACAACCAGGCGGGCGTCATCGACCCAACAGTCGGAATATTCGAAACCCTTGCTGATTTCGGCCTTGAGCGGGCTGTCGGCGCCGAATCTCAAACTACGGGAACCGGCGAGTTTTTCGCGCTTGCCCAGGTGATCATAAAGAAACAGGCCGGCACGAATCATCCAGGCCGGACGCAGGTGCGGGCGGTGCGGCAGGATAAACCGCATCGGTTTGACGATATGCGGCGCTTTGGCGAGCAACACTTCGCGTTCGGCCAGTGCTTCGCGCACCAGGCGGAACTCATAGTGCTCCAGATAGCGCAGGCCACCGTGGATCAGCTTGCTGCTGGCTGACGACGTGTGGCTGGCGAGGTCGTCCTTCTCGCAAAGGAACACCGAAAGACCGCGACCGGCTGCGTCCGCGGCAATCCCCACGCCGTTGATGCCACCGCCAATGACGGCGATGTCATAGCGCTCGGCAAGAGGGGGGGAGGTGGCAGGCAAGGTGCTGGGGGTCATCGGTAAGCCTCGCGGTGTTGATCTCATATTTGAATCTGAACATGAATGTTCATTTTCGAAAATAATAGCGGATAAAATCCCATGAGACCACTCAAGTCCGATTGAAAAAATTGATCAGGATAGGACGAAAGGAAAATTATCGAACATTGTGGAGCGATTGGCAGTGAGAGCAGAGACGGTGATGAAGCAGCTTGCTCCCGCCGGAGCCCTATGCGGTCCCACAACCCTGTGATCAGTGAAACCCGTTGGCTGATTTTATGGCTGCTGTGCAGGCAAGCAGGCAAGCTCCTTCGCCACGGAGGAGAACCCGCTAAAGCTCAGACCACTTCCAGGCGGATTTTGTGTTGGCTGAGCAGTTGCGCCAGCGCCGGGGCTGGAGACTGGTCGGTCACCAGGCAGTCGATCAGGGTGATCGGCCCCAGGCGGACCATGGCGTTGCGGCCAAACTTGCTGGAGTCGGCGGCCAATATGACCTGGCGGGCATTGGCGATGATCGCCTGGGAAACCCGCACTTCCTGATAGTCGAAATCCAGCAGGCTACCGTCCTCATCAATGCCGCTGATGCCGACGAGGGCGAAGTCGACCTTGAATTGGTTGATGAAGTCGACGGCAGCGTGGCCCACCACACCGCCGTCGCGACGGACGTTGCCGCCGGCCAATTGCACTTCGAAATCGTCCTTGGCGCTGAGGATCGAGGCCACATGCAGGTTGTTGGTGATGATCTTCAACTGATTGTGGTTGAGCAGGGCACGGGCGATGGATTCGGTGGTGGTGCCGATATTGATGAACAGCGAGGCGTGATCGGGGATCTGCGCGGCGATGGACTCGGCGATACGCTGTTTTTCATCGCGCATCTGGTCGGCGCGCATGGCGTAGGCGGTGTTCTCCACGCTCGAATCGTAGGCGGCGCCACCGTGGTAGCGGCGCAACAGATTGGCGTCCGCCAACTGGTTGATATCGCGACGGATGGTTTGTGGGGTCACGACAAATAACTGAGCCAGTTCCTCGATGCTGACATAGCCGCGTTCGCGGACCAGTTCGAGGATTTGCTGCTGGCGGGGAGGCAGATTCATGGGGCGTCCTTTTGGGCGGCCGTATAAATTCTTCCATCATGCCGCAGGAAGAACCTGTCTGCTACTTGCGCGGCCAATGAATCGTGCAGGTGCGCTGGTGGTGTCGTCAAGCGGGCGAGTGCCTGAGGGTCGGGCAGCGAATTGGTGGGAGCCGGGTAGTCGGCTCCGCCCGTGGAGGTTTGGCTTAATGGCTGCCTTCGTGCGGCTCCCAGTCGCGGGTACGGCTCACGGCTTTTTTCCAGCCGTCGTAGAGTTTTTCCTTCTCGATGTCGGCCAGTTGCGGCTCGAATTCCCGCTCGATCACCGCCTTATCGCGCAATTCCTCCAGGCTACCCCAGAAGCCGCACGCCAGGCCTGCCAGGTAGGCGGCGCCGAGCGCGGTGGTTTCGCGCATTTGCGGGCGCTCGACGTGGGTGCCGAGGATATCGGCCTGGAATTGCATCAGGAAGTTGTTCGCCACCGCGCCTCCGTCCACGCGCAACGCCTTTAGGCGTTCGCCCGAATCCTGTTGCATGGCATCCAGCACGTCGCGGGTCTGATAGGCAATCGATTCCAGTGCGGCGCGGATGATGTGGTCGACACGCACGCCACGGGTCAGGCCGAACAAAGCGCCACGGGCATAGGGGTCCCAGTAGGGCGCGCCCAGACCGGTAAAAGCCGGGACCAGGTACACGCCGTTGCTGTCCTTGACCTTATTGGCGAAGTACTCGGTGTCATGGGCATCGTTGATGATCTTCAACTCGTCACGCAGCCATTGCACCGTGGAGCCACCGTTGAACACCGCGCCTTCCAAGGCATACGCCACTTCGCCACGCGGGCCGCAGGCGATGGTGGTGAGCATGCCATGGTTGGATTTCACCGCCTTGGTGCCGGTGTTCATCAACAGGAAGCAGCCGGTGCCATAAGTGTTCTTGGCCTGGCCGGGCTCTACGCACATCTGGCCGAACAGGGCGGCCTGCTGGTCGCCGGCGATCCCGCCGATAGCGATGCCACTCTTGGTATGGCCGTAGATTTGCGAGGACGATTTCACTTGCGGGAGCATTTCTCGGGGAATGTCCAGCAGCTCCAGCATCTTCGTATCCCATTCCAGCGAATGGATGTTGAAGAGTAGGGTGCGCGAGGCGTTGGTGTAGTCGGTGACATGGGTCTTGCCGCCGGTGAATTTCCAGATCAGCCAGCTGTCGACGGTGCCGAACAGCAGCTCGCCATTGCGCGCGCGTTCGCGGCTGCCTTCGACGTGGTCGAGGATCCATTTCAGCTTGGTCCCGGAAAAGTACGGGTCGGTGACCAAGCCTGTGGTTTCGCGGATGTAGCCTTCATGGCCGTCGCGCTTGAGCTGTTGACAGATCTCGGTGCTGCGCCGGCATTGCCAGACGATTGCGTTGTAGATCGGACGGCCGCTGGTCTTATCCCAGACCACGGTGGTTTCACGCTGGTTGGTGATGCCAATGGCGGCGACCTGATCATGGTGCAGGCCGGCTTGTGCCAGGGCTTCGACCAGCACCGCGCTCTGGGTGGCGAAAATTTCCATCGGATCGTGCTCGACCCAACCTGCCTGCGGGTAATGCTGCTGGAATTCACGTTGGGCGGTGCAGACCACGTTGGCATCGCGGTCGAAGATGATTGCCCGGGAGCTGGTCGTACCCTGGTCGAGGGCGACGATGTAGTTCTTATTCTGAAGGTCGGTCATTTTCGATTGCCTTGGACTGAAATAGGGGAAATCGGCTCGCTGGTGCGGCGCCTGTAGGCGCTGGCGTATCAGGGGGTTTCAGGAAGCCTGGACTTTGTTGGCGGTGGTGGTCGGTGCATCCTCTACGGCAGCGGCACGGGGCAGATGGCGGGCGATCATCCCGCGATACAGCGCAGCGCCAAGGCAGGCACCGACAATGGGTGCGAAAATCGGAACCAGGAAATAGGGGATATCGCGTCCGCCAGTTAACGCTATTTCACCCCAGCCGGCGAAGAAGGTCATCAGCTTTGGCGCGAAATCCCGTGCCGGGTTCATTGCGAAGCCGGTCAGCGGGCCCATCGCACTGCCGATCACGGCGATCAGCAGGCCGATCAGCAACGGCGCGAGAGGGCCATTGGGCAAGCCGTTGTCGTCGTCGGTCAGGGACATGATCACCCCCATCAGGATGGCGGTGATGATCACTTCGACCAAGAAGGCCTGGGCGGTGGTCAGCGCCGGATGCGGATAGGTGGTGAACACCGACGCCAGTTCCAGGCTGGCTTGCGAACCACGGATCATATGGTGAGTCTGTTCGAAATCGAAGAAAAGATTGCTGTAAAGTGTATAAACCAACGCGGCGGCACAGAAGGCGCCGCCCATCTGGGCAAGGATATAGAACCCTAGTTTGCGTTTTTCAAAGTCGGCGAACAGGCACAGTGCAATGCTGACGGCTGGATTGAGGTGGGCGCCGGAAACGCCGGCGGTCAGGTAGATCGCCATGCTTACGCCGATCCCCCAAATGATGCTGATTTCCCACAGGCCAAAGCTGGCACCCGCGACTTTGAGCGCGGCAACACAACCTGTACCAAAAAAAATCAATAACGCGGTACCGAGGAATTCGGCGATGCATTGTCCCGACAGCGACGGTTGTTTCAAAGCGGTGGTCATTGGATACCTCGGTTTTTGTTGTTGTCCGGCGCCAATCCCGATGATCGGTGTGATCGTTCACCGACTTGCGGGAGGGCCTATCCGTGAAAGCTGTTTGCTACTGAGCACTGTGGGTGCCGGGTTGTTATTTTCACATTCGAAAAAATATAGACAAGGAACGCTTATGTCAAAGGTCGAAAATGAACTGTCGTCCATATTCTGACCCTTGATTGGATGAATGAGGGATTGTGTCTGTCGGGCAGGCACTGTTTCGGGTATGCCCAGCGGCTTGAAATAGAGGCTTGAGAGTTTGTCATAGGAACTTTTTTTCTCAGGATGGCCTAAAATCCGGGTTCGCCTTCCTATCGTCAGGAACGACCATGACGCCAGCACTGGATTTGCTGAAAAAAGTGCGTGCCGAACATCTCGTGCATAGTTACAAACATGATCCGAAAACTGCGTCCTATGGCTTGGAGGCGGTGGAAAAGCTTGGGCTCGCGCCGGCCCGGGTGTTCAAGACATTGCTGGTCTGCAGCGAAAAGGCCGAATTGCTGGTCGCGGTGGTGCCGGTTGTCACAAGTCTGGATTTGAAGGCGCTGGCTCAAGCGGCGGGGGTCAAGAAAGTCGAAATGGCGGACCCCGCCGCAGCCCAGCGGACCACCGGCTATCTGCTGGGTGGTATCAGCCCGTTGGGGCAGAAGAAGCGCCTGCGGACCTTTATCGACCAGAGTGCACGGTCTTTCGCGAGCATTTTTGTCAGCGCCGGACGTCGCGGCCTTGAGGTGGAGTTGGCGCCGTCGATACTGGCCGAACATACCCAGGCGAAGTTCGCGGATATCGGTCGGGTCTGATCGGTGGGCATTGTTCTAGTGACATCGCCCTTATGGTGTTGGCAAAGACAAGGAAAAGACGTCATGCAGCTTGAATTTCACCAGGTCGACGCTTTCAGCGAGCGCCCCTTCGGTGGTAACCCGGCGATGGTCTATCGGCTCGACGCCTGGCTGGCGGACGAACTGATGCAGAGGATTGCCGCCGAACACAATCTGGCGGAAACCGCGTTTGTGGTTCGGGAAGGGGCGCAATGGCACATTCGCTGGTTTACTCCCACAACCGAAGTTCCGCTCTGCGGTCACGCGACACTGGCCAGTGCCTTGGTGCTGTTCGAGGTCTACGGCGAAACGCTGGAAACCATCGATTTTGTCTGCCAGTCCGGCCCTCTGAGTGTCAGTCGCGGGCGGGACCTGTTATGGCTGGATTTTCCGGTAATCATGCCTGCTGAGATTGAGAGACCCCTGGAGATCGAACGGGCGCTTGGTACGACTGTGGTCGATGTGCTCGGGGCTCATGAGTTGTTTGTGGTGTTGGCCTCGGAGCAGGCGGTGCGTAGATGCACGCCAGATTGGGCGATGGTGGCGAAGCTGCCTTGGCCAGGGATGATTGTCACCGCGCCGGGCCAGCGGCACGATTTTGTCTCGCGTTATTTTGCCCCTGCCATTGGCATCAACGAGGACCCAGTCACCGGGTCGACCCATTGCGCGCTGATTCCCTACTGGGCACAACGCCTGGGCAAGACCGGCTTGACGGCTTACCAATGCTCGCCGCGGGGCGGTGAGTTGTTCTGCCGCCTTGAAGGCGATCGGGTGAAGATCGGCGGTCGTGCGGCTCTGGTGGCAAAAGGGCAATTGCTGCTGGGGTAAACGTAATATTGTCTTGCACCGTGCTGCCAGGTGGCAGCACCGGCGAGCCAGGGAAATGTTTCTCCTCTCGTTGGAATAGTCGTTGAGCAGCTTTGGAAGGTTATTCTGCTTTGAAATAAAAGAGCAGGTTTAAGTTTCAATAATGTTTTGGCCGCTTTGCCGTTTTTTCACTATAGTCCGCGTGCCCCACGATTCTTTGACCATTCAGCGCAAGATAAAGTTGAAAGGGGAATCGGGAGGGGATTTGACAAAGGGAGTCGTCATGCGTACTGAAACAGTTCTTGACCTATTTTATCGTAGTGTTGAACAGTGGCCAAACCACATCGCCATACAGGGTGATAACCGCGCAATTACTTATTTTGAACTCGATAGAAAAAGCGATGCGATAGCCGCGTATCTTCGTCGACGAAAAGTTGGTAAGGGCGATTTCATACCCATATTCGGACATCGCTCGATCGATTTGATCATTGCTGAGTTGGGCGTAATGAAGACGTCGGCAAGCTATGTTCCAGTAGATAACAAATACCCGAAAGCCCGGAAATTGAATATTGCCAGCCAGTGTCTCGCTCCTGTTATTCTTGCGACGGAGGCGGTTGATACAGATTGCCTCGTGGAAAAAGATGTTATCGCTGTTTTTGATATTCTGAACGAAGAAAAACACGATTTGACGGATGATGTTTCTGTCTTTCCCAATGATATTATTTATACCATATTCACCTCCGGCACCACGGGACAGCCGAAAGGTGTCTTGATCGAGCATCATTCCCTGGTTAACTTGATAAAATGGCACAATGATCGTTTCATGATGACACCGCAATCGCGTACAACGCTGATGGCGGGTGTCGGATTTGACGTCTCGCAGTGGGAGATATGGTCTACCCTCAGTGCTGGTGCAACGATCTATCTGTTGGATGAAGCTGTACGTATTTCTACCGAGGCCCTGCTAGGGTTTTATAATCGGCATGGTATAACCCATGCTTATATTCCGGCAGTCATGGTCGGAGAGTTCGTTCGCCAGCCACAGCCAGATAAGCAGGCGCTCCAGTTTTTGTTCTCCGCCGGGGAAAAACTACACCCGGTCGATACTGAGCGCCTGGCTTTCACGCTGGTTGATTACTATGGACCGACGGAGACGACTATTTATGCGACCTGTCGCATCGTTCGCAATACTGCAGATCCGCAGCTTGCCTCCTCAATAGGATTTCCTGTCGCGGATATGGAAGTGTTTGTGCTGGATGATAATCTCGACCCCGTGGCGGATGGCGACACGGGGGAGCTTTTCATAGCCGGAAATGGCTTGGCGCGGGGTTATCTGGGACGTCCGGATTTGACGGCAGAGCGTTTCATTACGGTGCCGTCAATGAATCTTCGGGCGTATCGCAGCGGGGACCTGGCCCGTCGGCTTCCAGATGGCAGCATACAGTTTCTCGGGCGTGCAGACGATCAAGTGAAAATCCGCGGCAATCGTGTCGAGTTGGGCGAAATAGAAGTAGCTTTGCTGCGTAGTCCTTGGCTGGTTGCTGCTGTCGTTATGCTTGATGCATTCAGTGAGCTTCAGGGTAAGCGGCTTGTTGCGTTTGTCGTTCCTCGCGATAAAGAAGAGGTCTCTGGCGACTTTACAAGAAAGTTGACAGCACAGCTGAGAAATGAAGTTCCTGATTATATGATTCCCGCACGATATGTTTTGCTCGATTCAATACCTTATAACGCCAATGGAAAGACAGACAGGAAAGCACTTTATGAGCTGGCATCGGTTCAGCGCGATGACGAGGTTAAAAAGTTTCAGGCCGGTAGCCAGGAAGAATTGCTGATCGCCGAGGTTTGGAGTCGATTCCTGGGGCACTCTGACTTTGGCCTGGATGATAATTTTTTTGAGGTTGGAGGGCACTCGCTGCTGGCGATCTCATTACTCACGGAGATTACCGCACAGCTTGGCGTCAAAACCTACATCAGAGACCTCTATGAGCATGGAACCATTCACGGGCTCGCGGCTGTGCTTGAGGCGCGAAAAGGCAGTCGTTCCGCGCCTCTGGATGGAGAGCCTGTCCATGAGTTGCAGTACGATGTAAGACTGCCACTCAAGTTTGATATTCCTGAAGGCTTCAGTCATGAGCAAATGGAGTGTCCGAGACATATCCTGTTGACTGGCGTAACAGGTTTTGTCGGTATTCATCTTCTCGATGAACTGTTGTCCAGCAGCGAGGCTGAAGTTCATTGTCTCGTCAGAGCGAGTAATCCTGTGCTGGCGCGCAAGCGGATCGAGATGACGGCGGAGCGATATGAAATACATCTGGGTAAAAATATCGAGCGTGTCCGAGTCTATACCGGAGAGTTATCCCATGAGCTGATGGGGCTTGCTGATAGCACTTATAAAATGCTGTCGGAGAAGGTTGACATGATTTATCACTCTGCCAGTTCGGTTAATTTTATCCAGCCTTACTCGTATATGAAGAAGGATAATGTGGAGGGTTTGAAGCAAATTATAGAGTTTGCCGCAAACATGCGCAGCAAGGCACTGATATTGCTATCGACCATATCGGTCTATAGTTGGGGGCATTTGCATACGGGAAAAACGGTGATGTATGAGGCCGATGATATCGACCAGAACCTGCCGGCCGTGGCTACGGATCTTGGTTATGTGCGCAGCAAGTGGGTGATGGAGAAAATTGCCGACCTTGCGGCATCGAAAGGCCTGCCATTGATGACTTTCCGCCTGGGTTACGCAACCTGCCATAGCCGGACGGGGGCCTTCGCGGGTTATCAGTGGTGGGGACGTTTGATCCAGACGTGCATGAACCTCAAGATGGTCCCCGATCTGAAGGATTTGCGCGAAGGTTTGACCACGGTTGACTATATGGTGAGAGCCATTGGCTGTATTTCTCGAAAACCACAGGCCCTGGGGAAGAAATTCAACCTTATTCCCTCACCTGAGAAAACCTCACCTTCAAGGATTTTTTCTCAAGGTTGCAAGAGAGTAGCGATCTGGTTTTCGACACCATACCGTTCAAGGACTGGCTCGCTCTTTGGGAGTGGGATCAGAAGGCCCCCCTTTATCCTTTGCTGAGTCTGTTCAAGGATAATATGTTCGATGGCAAGTCCACCGTTGAACTCTACCAGGACACTTACCTGTGGGATTGCTCGAATGTAAGGCAGTTCCTTGAAGGGACTGGCATCGTTGAGCCTGAGTTCGATGCCGCGCTGCTCCAGGTGTATCTAGGGGTGCTAAAAGAATATTCACGTATGGAGCAGCATCAGCCAGGGGCTTGAAACAGCACCAGGTGTTCGGCGGCAACGCGAATCCCGACATCGTCTCCAGGCAAGTGGTCGGCATGGCTGGGAAAGATCGACTCCAACTGGCTGCCGGTCGCTAACTGTAGGCGATAGAGGGTCGCCGCGCCGAGGAACGTTTTGCCGATGACCCGCGCTTTCAGCGGGCTGTGGGGCGCGTGGACGATGTCGTCCGGTCGTAGCAGTACGTCCACCGCGCCGCCCAGCGGCAAGGCGTAGGCCCGGTTCCCACGCAGCACGCCCAGTTCGGTTTGCACCGACTCCGGGCTGATCAGTTGCCCGCGAATAAAGTAGCCCTGCCCGATAAAGCTGGCCACAAACGGTGTCGCTGGTTCGTGATAGAGATTGTATGGGGTGTCCCACTGCTCCAATCGACCTTCCCTGAACACGCCAACATGGTCGCTGACCGCAAAGGCTTCCTCCTGGTCATGGGTGACCAGGATCGCGCTGGTGCCGCGCAGCTTGAGAATTTCGCGGACTTCTTGGCTGAGCTTGCGCCGCAGTTCGCCATCGAGATTGGAGAAGGGTTCGTCGAGCAGCAGCAGTTGTGGTTCCGGAGCCAGTGCGCGGGCCAGAGCCACGCGTTGCTGCTGGCCGCCGGAGAGTTCATGGGGATAACGCTTTCCCAGGCCCTTGAGATTGACCAGCTCCAGCAGTTCTTCGGTGACACGAGCCCGTTGCGGGTGCTTGCGAATGCCGAAGGCAATGTTTTGCGCGACGCTCAGGTGTGGGAACAGCGCATAGTCCTGAAACACCATGCCGATGCGGCGTTTCTCTGGAGCCAGGGTAAACCCTGCGCTGGAGATGACTTCGCCCGCCAACTGAATCTCGCCTTGGTGGACCGGTTCGAAACCGGCGATGGCGCGCAGCGTAGTCGTCTTGCCACAACCGGAAGCGCCCAGTAGGCAGCCGATATCGCCAGCGTTCAGGTGCAGATTGAGGTTCTGCACCACCCGCTGGTCCTGGTAACCGCAGGCGAGGTTGTGCAGATTCAACAGCAGCGGATGACTCATGCCGGGCGGTACGCCGGCTGGACCAGAAACTCCAACAGGGCCTTTTGCGCATGCAGGCGGTTCTCGGCCTGGTCCCAGGCGACCGAACGCGGGTCGTCGAGCAGGTCGAGGCTGATTTCCTCACCACGGTGAGCCGGCAGGCAATGCAGGAACAGTACCTCGGGAGCGGCCAGGTCGAGCAGTTCACGGGTAACTTGCAGTGGCGCGAACAGGGCCAGGCGCTTGGCGGTTTCCTCCTCCTGGCCCATGGAGGTCCAGACGTCGGTGCTGACCAGGTGCGAACCACGTACCGCCTCGCGCGGATCGCGAACTAGCCGCACCCGCTCGCCGGCCAGGACCAGCAGTGCCGGGCTGGGCTCATAACCCTCGGGGCAACTGATGCGCAGTTGGAAGTCGAACTGGATCGCTGCTTCGATATAGCTGTTGCACATGTTGTTGCCGTCGCCGATCCAGGTCACGGTCTTGCCCTGGATCGAGCCGCGATGTTCGAAGAAGGTCTGCATGTCTGCCAGCAACTGGCAGGGGTGCAGGTCGTCGGACAGGCCATTGATCACCGGTACGCGAGAGTTGGCGGCGAATTCGGTCAGGGTGCTGTGCTTGAAGGTGCGTAGCATGACGACGTCGAGCATGCTCGACAGGACGATGGCGCTGTCGCCGATAGGCTCGCCACGGCCCAGTTGGGTGTCGCGTGGCGAGAGGAAGATCGCCTGGCCGCCGAGCTGGATCATGCCGGATTCGAACGATACACGGGTACGGGTCGAGGACTTCTCGAAAATCATGCCGAGAATCCGCCCCTTGAGTGGCTCGAACAATACGCCGCGATCACGCAGGTCCTTCAGCTCGACGCCTCGACGAATCACGCTGACCAGCTCTTTGGGCGTGCAATCCATCAGGGAGAGAAAGTGCCTTGCGCTCATCATTAAGTACCTTTTGCAACAGACCGCAGATGCTCAAAGCCGGGTTTTTCGGAAAAACGGGCGAGACCTGCGGCGTAAGCCGCACGGGGCGACGAAATAGGGGAAGACGCGATCGTATAAGAAAATGTCGCGTGTTACCAATAGGAGACTTTGTTTTGGCACGCCAAAGCGAGGGAATTAAGTTGTTCCCGTCGGTTTTCACGTCTGTCCAAGCTCGTTTCCATCCTCACAATCGATGCACTTTTACACTGGCGCGACGGCGCTTGGCAATTGAAGACGGCGGCTACAAGCGGCTTGCGGTGGTTTTCTGCGTCTGGCTCGGGCGGTTGTCTGCGGCATCATGCTTCAGCTAAAAGCAGAAACATTTCCTAAACTATGCGCCTAGGTTATAAAGGTATCATTGCAGACACGCAGAGGCTTTGGAATGGAATCGAAAGAACAGCAACTCATGGAGTTGCTAAGATTGACCGCCCAGGCGCTGACGCATATGACCGCTTCGGTGACCTCGATGTCTTTCGAATTGTTACGTAGCGAAGATGAAGCCACCCGTGCAGCCGGGCGGCGGATGATCCACCGCATGGGCACCATCAGTTCTGGCCTCGACGAGCATTGGCGCCTGATCGGTGAGCTGACCGGCGTACATGTCGGCCAGGAGCGGAGCGAAACCGTCCAGGAAATCCAACTACAACCTGCCCCCAGGCTCCCTCTGGCCTGAAGCCCATCGACTCACCAGACAGTGCGGCCGTGTCGCGGAGCACGGCACTCTGAGTCCGCCGCGACAGGCCGTCTGCGGGGAGACCGAGCACCACGCTCGGCTTTCCGATACAATGCGTGACCGTGCCGACAACTGAGTCGGAAAGTTTAGCCGAGGTGTTCCATGGATATCATCGAAACGATTAAAGAGCAGATTGCCAACAACACCATTCTGCTTTACATGAAAGGCTCGCCGAATGCCCCACAATGTGGCTTCTCCTCGAAAGCCGCTCAAGCTGTCATGGGCTGTGGCGAGAAGTTCGCCTACGTAGACATTCTGCAGAACCCGGAAATTCGCGCCAACCTGCCCAAGTACGCCAACTGGCCCACCTTTCCACAGCTGTGGGTCGGCGGTGAGCTGGTCGGTGGTAGCGACATCATGACTGAGATGTACGCCAACGGTGAGCTGCAGACGCTGATCAAGAATGCTGCCGAAAAAGCCGCTGCCAAGACCGAAGCCTGATTTCGGATGACCCTGGACGGCGTTCAACGTTGCCCAGGGATAAAAAAGCCTCGCCTCTTCATCGAAGGGCGGGGCTTTTTATTTTGGACGAGTTATTCGTCGCCCATCTGCGATTGCAAATAGTTTTCAATACCGACTTTATCGATCAGGCCCAGTTGGGTTTCCAGCCAGTCGATATGTTCCTCTTCGGATTCGAGAATATCTTCCAGCAGTTCGCGGCTGCCGAAGTCTCCGCTCTTTTCGCAATGGGCAATCGCTTCTTTCAGATCCTTGTGGCCTGTTCTTTCAATTTTCAGGTCGCACTCGAGCATTTCCTTGGTGTTCTCGCCGATATGCAGCTTGCCCAGGTCCTGCACGTTCGGCAGGCCTTCGAGGAACAGGATGCGCTTGATCAGCTTGTCCGCGTGTTTCATCTCGTCGATGGACTCGTGGTACTCGTGCTTGCCCAGCTTGTTCAGACCCCAATCCTCGTACATACGGGCATGCAAGAAGTATTGGTTGATCGCGACCAGCTCATTGGCGAGGATCTTGTTGAGATGCTGGATGACTGATTTGTCGCCTTTCATGATGGGGTCCTGCCCTGTAATAGCTGTGTATAAGGCAGAGTTTGATCCCGACAACTGCGAGAGTCAAACCTAAGTTATTGAATAATATATGAAAATTAATCGGAATAAGAATGTTTGTGTTCCGCGTCTTGGTGCTAAGCGATTGAATTACAGGCATAAAAAAACCGGACACTGAGTCCGGTTACTTACAATCGTCGTATTTTACCCTGCTGAAAATTCTACCGCGTAGGGCAGTGCAGCCTGGCTGCTTTGCAGCTCGGTCAGGGTTTCGCGTACCACTTGCTTGGCCAGGCACGCACATTTGCCACATTGACCGGCAACACCGGTCGCCTGGCGCACTTCGCGGTAGCTGCAGCAACCCTCGAAGATCGCCTCGCGGATTTGTCCGTCGGTGACGCCGGCGCAAAGGCAGACATACATAAGATGAGAACTGTCGCTGGTTAGGGTTCAATTGCCATGGATCTTAATGTTAACGAGAATGATTGTCAAAGCTGTCTGTGTAAAATCTTTGTCCGTTGCATGGTTGGCTGACGAACGGGAAGTAGCGCCCGGCAATGGGTAGCGGGGGCGAGTTTGTAAAAACCGTTTAGGAGCGTCAAAAAACGCGGTGTATGATGGTCGATTCCAAGGAAACGAGATCGCGTCACAGGCTTGTCGCTTAAGGCTGGCAGGCTAGGCGCGATCTTGTTCTGAACGTTACTACACCAGGAGATATCCAATGAGCGTACTCGTAGGCAAACAAGCCCCGGACTTCACCGTCCCGGCTGTATTGGGCAATGGCGAAATCGTCGACAGCTTCACCCTGTCCTCGGCCATCAAAGGCAAATACGGCCTGGTGTTCTTCTATCCGCTGGACTTCACCTTCGTCTGCCCGTCCGAGCTGATTGCCCTGGACCATCGCATGGAGGATTTCAAAGCGCGTAACGTTGAAGTGGTTGCCGTTTCCATCGACTCGCACTTCACCCACAACGCCTGGCGCAACACTGCCATCAATGATGGCGGCATCGGCAAGGTCAAATACACCATGGCTGCCGACATGAAGCACGAAATCGCCAAGGCCTACGACGTTGAGTCCGAGGGCGGCGTGGCTTTCCGTGGCGCGTTCCTGATCGACGACAAGGGCGTGGTCCGTTCGCAGATCATCAACGACCTGCCGCTGGGCCGTAACATGGAAGAGCTGATTCGTCTGGTTGATGCGCTGCAATTCCACGAAGAGCACGGTGAAGTCTGCCCGGCCAACTGGAAAAAAGGCGACAAGGGCATGAACGCTTCGCCAGCAGGCGTGGCTGCTTACCTGACCGAGAACGCCAGCAAGTTGTAAGTTGTTGTTCTACGAACAAAAAACCGGCCTTGAGCAGACTGTGTGAAAACACACTA
>NZ_CP014135.1:2307489-2460940 GCF_001543125.1 Pseudomonas agarici
CCAAAAATAGCTAGGAATGTTCGGCAATGACCTTTAGCCAGGCGCTTACTCGAAGAAAGATAAAAATCACCTTTTAAGATAAAGGCAAAAATACACTACCCCTTATGCGTATTTTTAACGGCCACAGTGGGCGCATACCACACGATGCAACACGCTAAGTGCCGAGGCTGGATCTACCGTCCATTGAAAAAGTCACCCTCGCCGAACTCACTTTTACACATACAACCAATGCAATTAAACTTTGACTACCCAATCTACCGGACCTTCGATTTAGCCGAATTGAATACTCGTTAACTCGTTGTGAAACTTTTGGACCACTTCCGAAACAGCTTTCCAAATAGAGACCTGGACAGAGGTCTTTATTGAAGTCGGTATTTGGTCGAGAGCGCTTTCGCCTGGTTGAAACACTACCGGGCCTTGGCGTCTCGATTCGACAAGCTCAAGAGAAACGATGAGAACGTGGTTCCCATGGCATGCGCCTTCCCTTGGCTACCCATGTGAAACGACAAGAGACCCAGTGTTTTTTTCAGCGGTTTTTTGTTACAAGAGGTCTCGCTTCAGTTCACATGTAGGGCAAACAGCTTCTACCCTGAAGGAATTGGCGGACAAGGTTCTGTCGCTTCAGGATTGAAATGCCCATGTACAAGGATTTGAAGTTTCCGATCCTGATCGTGCACCGCGATATCAAGGCGGACACTGTCGCCGGGGATCGGGTACGGGGAATCGCCAAAGAACTGGAGCAGGACGGCTTCAGTGTCTTTGGTGCCGTCGACTATGCCGAGGGCCGCCTGGTCGCTTCGACTCACCATGGCCTGGCCTGTATGTTGATTGCAGCCGAGGGGGCCGGGGAGAATACCCACTTGCTGCAGAACATGGTCGAGCTGATTCGCCTGGCGCGGGTCCGGGCGCCGGATTTGCCGATCTTCGCCCTGGGCGAGCAGGTCACCCTGGAAAACGCACCCGCCGATGCCATGAGCGAACTCAATCAACTGCGTGGCATCCTTTATCTGTTTGAGGACACCGTGCCGTTCCTGGCGCGGCAGGTGGCCAGGGCGGCACGCAATTACCTGGATGGCCTGTTGCCGCCCTTTTTTCGTGCCCTGGTGCAGCATACCGCCGACTCGAACTACTCCTGGCACACACCGGGTCATGGCGGTGGCGTGGCCTATCGCAAGAGTCCGGTGGGGCAGGCGTTCCATCAGTTTTTCGGGGAAAACACCCTGCGTTCCGACCTGTCGGTGTCCGTACCGGAGCTGGGGTCGTTGCTGGATCACACCGGCCCGCTGGCCGAAGCCGAGGCGCGAGCGGCACGTAACTTCGGTGCCGACCACACGTTCTTCGTAATCAACGGTACTTCGACCGCGAACAAGATCGTCTGGCATTCGATGGTCGGTCGTGACGATCTGGTGCTGGTGGATCGCAACTGTCACAAGTCGGTGTTACATGCGATCATCATGACTGGCGCCATCCCGCTATACCTGTGCCCGGAGCGCAACGAACTGGGGATTATCGGCCCGATTCCCCTGAGCGAATTCAGCCGGGAGTCGATCCAGGCGAAGATCGATGCCAGCCCGCTGACTCAGGGACGCACGCCGAAGGTCAAGCTGGCGGTGATCACCAACTCGACCTATGACGGCCTGTGCTACAACGCCGAACTGATCAAGCAGCGCTTGGGCAACAGTGTCGAGGTGCTGCATTTCGACGAGGCCTGGTATGCCTATGCGGCCTTTCATGAGTTCTTCGCCGGGCGCTATGGCATGGGCACCTCGCGAGCCCCGGACAGCCCACTGGTCTTTACCACCCATTCGACCCACAAACTGCTGGCGGCCTTCAGCCAGGCCTCGATGATCCATGTGCAGGACGGCGGTGCGCGACAGTTAGATCGCGACCGTTTCAACGAAGCGTTTATGATGCATATCTCCACGTCGCCGCAGTACAGCATCATCGCCTCCCTGGACGTCGCCTCGGCGATGATGGAAGGCCCGGCGGGACGCTCGCTGCTGCAGGAAATGTTCGATGAGGCCCTGAGCTTTCGCCGTGCCTTGGCTAATCTGAGGCAGAATATTGCTGCCGATGACTGGTGGTTCACCATCTGGCAGGCCCCGCGGGCGGAGGGCATCGATCGGATCGAGACGGCAGACTGGCTGCTGGAGCCACAGGCCGATTGGCATGGCTTTGGCGACGTCGCCGAGGACTATGTCCTGCTGGATCCGATCAAGGTCACCCTGGTGATGCCGGGCCTGACGGCGGGCGGTGCGTTGAGCGAACGCGGGATTCCGGCGGCGGTGGTCAGCAAGTTTCTCTGGGAGCGCGGTTTGGTGGTGGAAAAAACCGGCCTCTACTCGTTCCTCGTGCTGTTCTCCATGGGGATAACCAAGGGCAAATGGAGCACCCTGTTGACCGAGCTGCTGGAGTTCAAGCGCAACTACGACGCCAATATCAGCCTGACCAGTTGCTTACCGTCCGTCGCGAAACAGGGGCCGCAGCGTTATCAGGGGATGGGGTTGCGCGATCTGTGTGATCAACTGCACGGCTGTTATCGCAGTAATGCGACGGCCAAACATCTCAAGCGCATGTACACGGTGCTGCCGGAAGTGGTCATGAAACCGGCCGATGCCTATGACCGTCTGGTCCGTGGCGAGGTCGAGGCCGTATCGATTGATGCACTGCAAGGTCGGATCGCAGCCGTCATGCTGGTACCTTACCCACCGGGCATTCCGCTGATCATGCCCGGTGAGCGTTTCACCGAAGCAACCCGCTCGATTATTGACTACCTGGCCTTCGCCCGGACCTTCAACAGCGGCTTTCCCGGCTTCGTCGCGGACGTGCACGGCCTGCAACATGAAGACGACGGTCATGGCCGTTGCTATACCGTCGATTGCATCAAGGATTAAGGACAGTTCGCCCTATGCATTTAGTCATGAACCCGAAAGACCCTGAGGTCTCGGTCCGGGTGGCCGACGAGGGCTTCTCCGAGTACATCTGGGGTAGCGATTTTAGTTTCGAAGTCAAGGCCTATGGCCGGGCCGAGATAAACCGCAGGGTCGACCAATGGCCATTGGTCGCGGTGACGCCGTATCGCAAGTGCTATGGGATCGATCCCGAGGAGTTCGCCAGCTATCGAGGGGCGACGGACAGTGCGATTTTCATGGCCTATCTGGATAGCCGGGCAGTCGGGCATGTGGTGGTCAGTACCAACTGGAACGGCTTCGCCCATGTTGACGAATTGGCGGTCGATGCGCAGGCGCGCCGCCATGGCGTGGCCAAATCGCTGCTGGATGTGGTGCGGTTCTGGAGCCATAAGAAAAACCTGCCGGGCGTCATGCTGGAAACCCAGAACAACAATCTGGGGGCGTGCCGGCTCTACGAGCGTTGCGGTTATGTGCTGGGCGGAATGGATCACCTACGCTATCGCGCAATTGATGCCCAGACTTGCGAGGTGGCGCTGTTCTGGTATCTGTTGTTCTAGTGACCTGTGTGGTGAGTTCTATTAGTCAATGAATCCACGGATCAGGTCGGTGCCAACATTGCTTCGGCTTTTTCGCCGACGATCTCCAACAAAGCCTTCTGCGCGGCTGAAGGCTCGTGCTCCTTCAAGACCAGGGCATACAGGGTGATGGGGATGGCCGGTGACAGCGGGCAGACATCCAGACCGCTGGCTCTGGCCCCTACGGCTGTGAACGGGTCGACGATCGCCAGGCCTTCCCCGGCTTCGACCATGCTGCGCATCATCTGGTAGGTTTGCACCCGCGTCTGCACAACCGGCTGCGGACGTAAGGCCTGCAGCTTGCTATCGAGCAGCAGACTGAGGGTGTCCTGTTCCTCCAGGCCGACCATCGATTGTCCCGCCAGGTCTTGTAGGGAAATGTATTTTTGTCGGGGTTGCAGCCAGCCGTGAGGGGCTAGCAATTGCAGCTTGCCCTGGGTCAGTGCCTCACATTGAATCTGCGGATGTTCGGGGTCGTGCAGGCTCAGGCCCAGCTCGATTTCGCGTAGCAGCAGGCCACGGGCGATGTCGCGGGTGTGCTGGCTCGAGAGTGTGCAGGGCGTTTCGCGAAAGCGTCGACGCAGCGCCGCGACGCTTTGCGGGAGCAGTTGTTGGGCTAGCGGCGGGGTACAGATCACCCTTAGGGGCGGGGCCTGATGCTGGCGCAGATCGCCGGCCAGGCGCCGCAATGGCTCCAGTTCCCGGTATAAGCGACTGATTAGCGGTTGCAACTCGCGGGTTTCGTGCGTTGCCTGCATTCTCCCGCGCACGGTGGCGAACAACAGAAAGCCCAGTTGCTGCTCGGCTTCCTGCAAGGTTGCACTGAGCGTGGGGGCCGGCAGTTGTAGCAACTCAGCGGCGGTGCCGAGATTGCCGGTCTGCACGATGGCCTGGATTACTTCGATATGGCGTAAACGCATGCTTGAAGTCCATGTCCAGCACAGAGGAGGTCAGTGGACTGATCCTAACTCAAGTTGGCTCGCAAGACTGCAGTTCGCGCAATGGCTGATAGCCATGAGTTATGAATCGACTACGGCCCTCGCGGGTTCGCGGATGATGGTGATCCCCGACTGCACCAGCAGGAATTCCTGATCGTCGAGTTTGTTGACACGATCGCCAATGGCGAGCTTGTAGGTGATGACCGGTTCCGTGCCAGCCAAACCGTCAACGGAAGGCATCGATTCCTTGAACTCATGCACGGAATAGACACGGCCTTCCGCGTCCCTGGCATGAAATTGTCCGACGAGTACTGCGGCCATCTGTTTAGAACCTCTGGAAGTGAACGCTCGATTTACCGCCCAGTAGACCCCTGTTTGGTGAGGGAAGTTTTGCGGCGTGGAAAAAATAGTCCACTCATCCTACGGGTTCTGAATGTCGTGTAGGGCGATGCCGAGCTGGAGATGAGAAAGATTCTCGAATAACGGCGTTCGATCATCTATACTGGGGCGTCTTTATCCCGACTATCAGGAATGTCCATGAGCAATGTCCATACCGTCGCTGTCCTAGTCGGCAGCTTGAGAAAACAATCGTTCAACCGCAAGGTCGCGCAGGCTTTGATCGATCAGGCACCGGCCAATCTCCAATTGAAGATTGTCGAGCTCGGTGAATTGCCGCTCTATAACGAAGATATCGAGGATGTGCCGCCGGCAGCTTATACGACGTTCCGCCAGCAGATCGCCGGTGCCGACGCGGTGCTGTTCGTGACTCCGGAATACAATCGTTCAGTGCCTGGCGTATTGAAGAACGCCATTGACGTCGGTTCCCGCCCCTATGGCAAAAGTGTCTGGAGCGGTAAGCCGGGGGCGGTGATCAGCGTATCGCCAGGCGCTATCGGTGGCTTTGGCGCCAACCATCACCTGCGCCAGTCTCTGGTGTTCCTCGATGTGCCGTGTATGCAGCAGCCGGAAGCCTACTTTGGTGGGGCAGGCAGCGCCTTCGATGAGTCAGGCAAGCTGGCGGAGCGGAGCGCCGCGTTCCTGCAGACCTTTATCGATGCCTATGCCCAGTGGGTCGAACAGCACAAGAAGGCCTGACTTTCAGGCGGCTGGCCTCAGGGGCAGGGATCGCACTGTCCCTGGAGGTCAGCCATGCTTCTCGGATCTCTGCCGTGCCAATCATCGCCGATGACTTGCGCGACCGGCACATGATCGGCTACCGACAGCACCGTGACGTTCAGTGCGGCCCTATCGGCTTAATCAACCATTCATAGACGCTGTTCAGTTCATCACGGCAGGTATCGGGGCTGTTGTTCGAGCTTGCCTGGAGAAGGGCCAGGTGTTGAGCGAGACTCCAGTGTTGCCTCAGGTAGTCGTGCAGGGCCACGCACTGCCCGGGATAGAGCAACCAGAGCTGTTCCGGGGTATGGCTGAGCTCCAGCGCCAGCCGATGTTTCTGGTCTGGACTCAGCGCGGCGACGCCTCGGCTATCGCTGCGGCCTTCGAGCAGGATGTCATCGCGGCCCATGCGCGTCAGTGCCTTGAGGTCCGGTCGTGGCATGCGCACGATGTACCAGAGACTGTCGCATAGGCAGCGGCCAGGGTTCTGTGGTTGTTCGTAGAGGTAGATTTCTCCCGGTGCAGCGGGGTCGTCCGACGCCGTGGCAGGGTGCCGCGCCGCGGGATTGCATGAGCCGGGTTGAAGCGTTGGCTGCTGATCCGCAGGCATGGCATCGGCTGGGATATCGCTGTCCCTGCCGGCCAGAAAGCCGCAGATCACCAGTTGGTCCGGGTCATGGTCGACACAATCGACCAGCACCTGACTACCCACGGGCAGCGCTTTTCCTTCGGCAATGCCCACGGGAATCCAGCAGCCGGGAAGGTGGGTCGCCGAGTGCAAGGCATCTTGCAATTGGATCGGCAGTCGCCCTTGGGCATCCGCCTGTATCGATTGTCCCGGCGGACCAAGCACGGTGCCGACCTGATAGCCCTGCCACCGCGCGCGTACCTGGCGCAAGGCCGGGCGAAACGGTGTGGCCCAGGGCATCGCCGTGAAGTGATTGCCGTAACCCTGGGTCTCGAAGTGCTCATCGGACAAGGGGACTTGCCCGTATTCGTCGGTGAGTCGCCCAAGTGCCTCGCCCCGCCATCGTTGCTCGCCCCAGTGCTGGACTTCGATGATCAACCACTGGTCGTTGAGTGTCGGGCGCGGGTGACCGCTCAGACGGCGTACATCACCGCAGTGCAATTGCCCCAGGTTGCTGCTGCCCTGAACCTGCCGGCCCTCACAGCGCAGCCGCTCCAGGGTGCGTCGGCTGCGCTGTTGCGCATGGCGTTGCTGCGGATCGGCAATCGCCGAGTACAGACCATAGGCCGCCGCCTGATTGGCGGCGCCGTCATGCTCTGGCGCTGTGCTCCAGGGTTGCTCCGACCAGGGCGGATAAGCGATCACGGGCGTGCGATGGTTGTCGGGATGGGCGAGCATCGCGTGACGTTCGTGGAGTCGGCTGATCACTGGCTTGCCATGGGCAGGCAGCGTTTCACAGTAGGGGACGGCGCCGGGGCGCTCGCGAAAGGCCTGGGGATCTTCGGCGAATACCACGACGTGCTGGCCGGGGCTGTGTTCGAAGTGATAGTGGATGCCTTCCTCCTCACAGAGCCGGTTCAACCACTGCAGGTCGTCCTGATCGTGCTGCTGGCACTGTGGGCGCGGTGGGTAAGTGCCCTGGTCGAGTTCGAAGCGATAGTCGGCAGCGCTCAGGCCATGGCTCTCGAGCAACTGCCGGAGAATGTCGGGGACGCTCAGGTTATAGAACACCCGGCGCCTGGTATTGCGTTCCAGAAGCTGCAGGCGCGGGCCCAGCACCAGCCGGTAGTGACACAAATCCGGGTTGAGGTAGCGGCTGCTGATTTGATGGATCAGCCCATGGGCGCCTTCTTGCGCCTGCCCGAAGCTGAGGAAAGCCGGTTGCTGCTGCAGCGCGTGCAGATCCAGTTCTGGGTCCTCGCCCAGCAGTTCGATTTCAAAGCGATAGGGCCGGTTCAGGGCCTCACGCCCATTGAAGTGAATGACCTGAAAAGGCGTTGCGAAGGGGAAGATCGCCAGTGAGAACAGTCGTTCCTTGTCCTGAGCCATTGCATCTCTTCTTATAGGGGATTTTGCGGCAGAGGGTACGAAACGGCGCGGGCGCCTGGACAGAGCAAAACAGCTTTTGGGAAATTGCCTACGATGATCTGAGCAGAGTCGTAGCGATTATCAGGTTTTGGTCGATCAGTCACTTTTTGCCGTATAAACTGCGCGCAAAGCGTCGGCCAATAAATGTCACGACGCCACTGATCGAGAGAGTGAGTAATGGGCGCACAGTGGAAGGTTAAACACAAAGAGGCCGCAGCCAACGCCAAGGGCAAGCTGTTTGGCAAGCTGGTCAAGGAAATCACTATCGCTGCGCGCAATGGTGCGGACCTCACCACCAATGCGCACCTGCGCCTGGTGGTCGAGCAGGCAAAAAAAGCCTCGATGCCCCGTGATACGCTGGAACGTGCGATCAAAAAAGGCTCGGGTCAACTGGGTGAGACCGTGCAGTACCACCGCGTGACCTACGAAGGGTTCGCTCCGCATCAAGTGCCGCTGATCGTCGAATGTGTCACCGACAACGTCAACCGTACCGTGGCGGAAATCCGCGTGGCCTTCCGCAAGGGGCAACTGGGAGCCTCGGGTTCGGTGGCCTGGGACTTCAACCATGTCGGCCTGATCGAGGCCTCGCCGCAGCGCCCTGACGCGGACCCGGAAATGGCCGCCATCGAAGCCGGCGCGCAGGATTTCGAGCCAGGCGAAGAGGGCGCGACCCTGTTCATCACCGAGCCGACCGACCTCGATGCCGTACAGAAAGCCTTGCCGGAACAAGGTTTCACCGTCTTGTCCGCCAAGCTGGGCTACCAACCGAAGAACCCGGTCAGCGGCTTGAGCGACGAGCAGATGGCGGAAGTCGAAGCCTTCCTTGAAGGCCTGGACAATCATGACGACGTGCAGGACATGTTCGTCGGTCTGGTGGGCTGATCCTGTGGCGAGGGGCTTGATCGTTTCAGGCCAGTTCAGCGCAGATCGCCTCGAATCCCGGACGTGCCAGCACCTGCGGCTGGATGCAGCGCAGTTGCAAGGCCTGGAGCGCTTCCAGCAGGCGCGGATCGATATTGCCATCGATCCGTTCCAATAACTCCCCCAGCAAAATCCCGAACGCCCGCACCTCGATCCGTTGCAGGGCGTGGGTTTGCGGGCTGTCCGTCGGCGAATGAAACGAGGCCGCGCCAAAATCTCCCAACAGGCAATCGCCGTCGGCGTTGTAGAGGATATTGTGCCCGTATAGGTCGCCATGACAGAGGCCCAGGCGGTGCAGGTGCGCGCCGACCGAGGCGATCCCGCGAGCCATGCGTCGGACCTGCCCGGCGCTAAAGCGGGTATCGTGGCAATAGACATCGCGGCTGCACGAGTCGAGGCTGGGCAGCGCGGCGAGGTTGGTGAATCGTGGATCGATCAGTTCCATGACCAGCCCCGACAGGTTGTCTGGATGATCGACGATACGACCCTCGACCCGGATCAGGTTCGGGTGCGGCCCGGCTGCGATGCAAGCATTCATTTCATTGAGTGGCGAGCCGTCGCTGGTCATGCTGCCCTTGTACACCTTGACCGCCACCGCCTTGGCCGGTGCCGAAGGTTGGACCCATAGGGCCTGGCTGATCACCCCCGAAGCGCCTTCGCCCAGCCGTTGCCCAAGTTGCAAGCGTGCCCAGTCGATATTTGGCGTGGTATCAGTGGCCAGTACCTCGCCGGTGTGATCGAGTCGCGGATTACCGGCATAGGCGATCCAGGCCAGGCTGGGCAAGGTCAGTAGCCACTGCGGCAATTCGCTCAACTGGTTGGCGGCGATGCGGATCAGTTCGAGCCTGTGGCAATGGGCCAAGGTCGTCGGCAGTTGCCGCAGGCGATTGCCCGCCAGCATGAGTTTTTGCAGCAACGGGCGGCGGCCCAGCTCATCGGGCAGTTCGCCGATGCGGTTGTCGGTCAGGATCAGCCAGCGCAACAGTGGCGGTAATGCCGCCGCCGACACGTGTTCGATGCGATTGGCCTTGAAGGCGACCATGCTTAGCTGGACGCATTGGCCAAGACAGACGGGCAATTCGCTGAACAGGTTGTCGGAACAGAACAGAATGCGCAGATGCGGCAGGCGATAGAGGTCGTCCGGCAGGCAGCTCAACCGATTACCGCTCAGGTTGAGAATTTCCAGGGAGTCGGCCAACTGGAAGATTTCCCGGGGAAACTCGGTCAGCCCGCAGGACAGGTCGAGGCGCTTGATACCGGTCAGTTGGCCGGCGCGCAGTTGGGCGAGGGTATGCATAAGCAGGCTTGAGTACTCGTCACGATCATCGAAAAAAGCATCGCCATGATAGCAATGTTGTCGGGTTGCGGCGCTGCGCGCTGGCTTGTCGTATCACCCAGACGCGCCCGGCCCGATCTCGACCAGTTGACTCAGGCGGCTACGGGTGCGTGCCAGGTCAATGGCATGGCCGCCGAGGCTGTCGCACAGTGAGCGCGCGCCGATCAGCAAGAGGCGCTTGTCCTGATCGTAGAGGACGTCGATCAGGTTGATAAAGCGCTGCTGGGCGGCGATCGAGCAATTTTCCAGGCAGGGTAGTTCGTCGATGATCCAGGTGTCGAAACGCCGGCACAGCTCCAGGTAGTCCATCACCGCCGTGGGTGCTTCGCACAGATCGGCGAATTCGAAGCGTACGCGGCGATCATGGTTCTGGCGCACCGTTAGCTGGCGTGTACCCACGGTCAGGGCGCTGGCTGCGGCTCGGCGCTCCGGCAATTGCAGGGCGTGACGTTGTTCGAGGCTGCCAGGCCAGATGTACTGGCCATGGGTGAATTGCTGTTGGGTATGACTGGGCGATTGGTTGCGATAGTCGCGGGGGCCACCGACTTCCATGATGTCCATTCGGGCGGTGATCAGGTCGATCACCGGCTTGAATCGGGCATGATAGAGCGGATTGGGCAGCAGGCCCTGGGGTGGGTAGTTGGAGGTCACCACCAACAACACACCACGCTGGAACAAGGCCTTGAACAACCGGGTAAGCAGCATGGCATCGCCGATGTCATGGACATGGAATTCGTCGAAGCACAGCAGCCGACAGCCCTCGAGTCGGTCGTCGAGGGTGGCACCGAGAGCATCCGGCGCCTGGCGATGGGTGAACATGCCCTGGTGCAGGTGGGCGAAGAAGTCATGGAAACGCAGGCGCTGTTTCTCGGCAATCGGCACGGCCTGGAAAAAGCCGTCCAGCAGCCAGCTTTTGCCGCGGCCGACGGCACCATGCAGGTACAGACTGCGCTGGCGAGGCGAGGCCCGCAACAGCGACGTGGCCTGCTGCGCCATGCGTTCGATGACCTGCTGCTGGCTGTGGCTCAGGGTATAGCCCTGATGGTTGGCCTTGTTTTGGAAATACGCCTGCACCTCATGATGCGGTGCTACCGCGCCAGCCTCGTCGGAGAGGGCCTTGCCGAAAAAACGGCGCAGGGCCAGCCAGCGGGATTTCTCGCCAGGGCGATGAGGAGGGAGAGCGGCCAACGGAGAAGATCCCCTTAGGTGAAAGTCCTGAACGTCTGGGACATGACGTCCTCACAAGTATGTGCCGCAGATGACGCGAGGTTAGTTTGCCAACGGTCGTGCTGATTTAACCATACAAGATGTAGCAATCGGCAATCGTCGAAGAAGGTGGTCAGGCGGTTTCGGTCGCCATGTGTGGGCTCGGATATAAACACAATGAAGGCATATGGCCGGCAATGCTTGTTTTTAAGCTATTTTTAATGCTCGGGGTGATTGTATGAATCTCATCAAATGTGTACGTAGTTATAATGCTTGTATAGTTTTTTTGAGGTTTTTTATAGTGCTATTTATGGCTTTTACAAAGAAAATTACCAAAAAAAGACAATTTTATTTTTGAATTGACTGACAGCTTTGTCCTTCACTGCTAACCTGTCGCAAGTCATCGTTGAGAATCGATCTCTGGTTTCGGTCGTTGTGGGCACACTGTACGGCGTCCTGCCTTGGTCCTGCGACTGCGAGTAGAGATGCGGCCTACCCTGGGCGTTGGCAGGCAATCTCCGTCGAGCGGAGCCAGGTAGGAAAAGGAATGCCGCCGCCGATTGGCTGGTCAATCGGCTTTATCCTCATGGAAGTAGGATCGACATATGAAACACCTCAAACGCCCGGCGCTAGTGCTAGGGCTCCTGTTTTTTCTGGCGGACGCCGCCGATGCGATGATGATTGGGACTATCCAGGCTCGGCTGGTCATTTCTCCTGCCTGTGAGGTGAACGTGGCCGGAACGAACAGGCCCAGCCACCTCGGCCGACTGGATTTCGGTAGTCCGGGTCCAATCTGGGCTCGCCCACTCAATGCCCATATCCGAAGTGACGACGAGGCTCTGCAAGTCGCCTGCAATAGCTCGGTCAGCGGTTTCACCGTGACCATCGACGGAGGGGTCAACGGTGACGGCACCATCCGACGCCTGAGCAACGGACGCCAGACGATCCCTTACCGACTCACGGTCGATGCTGCCGGCATCGACAGCTACCGCATCGGACAACAACGCAATTTCGCCGTCGACGGTGGAGCCTGGAAGCCGATTCCGGTCTACGGCGCGATGGTGGCGAATATCAACACATTGTCGGCGGGCACTTACCGCGACACGCTGACGGTCACGTTGGACTGGTAACTCAATAGAGGATGAGCATCATGCGGCAACTTGTTTCACGTTTCGTTTTATCCGCGTTTGGCCTGACAGTGGCAGGCGCTGCCCATGCCGCGACCACTGTCACGGGGCAGATCAGTTCTACCCTGATCCTGACCAGCAGTTGCTTGGTCAATGGTGGGGCCGGTTCCGCCAACCTGAATTTTGGTACGCTGAATTTCGGTACCACGACCAGTCTGTTCACCAATATTGGCACGCAACTGGTGGCCGACGGCGGTGGCGCGGTGTCGATCCAGTGCTCGTCCGGGACCACGCCCACTGTGACTATCCAGAGCGGTTTGCATGACGGGCAGTCCAGCGGTGGAACCCGAGCCCTGTACGACGGGGTCGCCAATTTCGTGCCTTATGATCTTTACACCGATTCTGGATACAACGACCTTCTGGCGAGCAATGGCGTGATCAACCTGGCGTCCAGTACTGGCGATGCCCAGACCATCAATATCTGGGGCAGGGCGGTGGGTAAAGCCGGGCTGCCGGCGGGAACCTACACCGACACCATTTCCGTGCAGTTGAGCTTCTGAGTGCGGTGGTTCGCCGTGGATGCGCGCTCGTACTACTGGCCTGCGCGAGTAGCCTGTCGTTGCCGCTGGCAGCGGTCACCAGTGCGAGTTTGCAGGTCAGCGCCAGCATTATCGCCGGTTGCCTGGTGGTGGGCGGGGGCTCCCACTACGGCAACCTGAACTACGGCAGCTATTCGGCGTTGTCGACCGGTGCGGTGTCTATCTCGCTGACCGGTGGCGTGCAATTGCAGTGTACGCCAGGGGTGAGCCTGAGTATGAGCGTGGATGGTGGACAAAATAACAGCAGCGGCCGTCACCTCAAGCTCAACAGTGGCACGGCCCAGGTGGCTTATCAGTTGTTCAGCGACGCTGGCTTGAGCCAGGCGCTGGGGATCAGCCAGAGCGTGAATATTGTCTACGGCAATGCGAACAACATCAGTCTGCCGATCTACGGCAGGGTGGTTTTACCGGGGAATCAGCCGCCGGGGACCTACAGCGATGTACTGCAGGTGCAGTTGTCCTGGTAAGGGCGGTTTAGTGGAAGCGACAAGGAGTTTGCGTATGTGTTCACCCAGGCGGTGCTTGCAGGCCGCGCATTACGGACTGATGGTCTTGGTCTTGTTGGGTGCGGGCCAGGTCCGGGCGGCTAGTTCGGTGCTGATCTGGCCGATCGATCCGGTGTTGGAGGCCGATCAACAGGCCAGTGCCCTATGGTTGGAGAATCGCGGCAATGAAACCACCAACCTGCAGGTCCGGGTCTTCGCCTGGAGCCAGAGCGGGTTCGACGATCAGTACCAGAATCAACGCGAGGTGATTGGCAGCCCGCCGGTGGCGCGCATCGAGCCGGGCCAGAAGCAATTGGTGCGCCTGACTCGGACCCGAGAGATGCCGCTGGGGCGGGAACAGGCCTATCGCATCATCATCGATGAAATCCCCTCGGCGAAATCTCCAGATGCCGCCGTCTCGAACGGCAACACGGCAGCGGCGATTCAGTTTCAGATGCGTTACTCGATACCGTTGTTCGCCTATGGCGCGGGGCTCTGGAGCAAAGAGGACCTGACGCGCCAGCGTGATCCGAAGAGTGTCGGAATCCCGGATCTGAGCTGGCGCAAGGTGGCCGAGGGCGGGCGCTCCTATATCGAGATCCGTAACCGTGGTGCGGTGCATGCGCGCTTGACCGATGTGGCGGTCAGGCAGGCAGGGCAGCCCCGACCGGTAGTCGAGGGGTTGATGGGCTATGTCTTGCCGGGTGCGATCATGCGCTGGCCGGTGCCGGAGTCCCTGGCCAGCGGCCAAGAGCTGCTGTTGCGGGTCAACGGCGCGGCGAGTGTCCAGAGCATCAAGCCCGATCAATGAAGAGCAGGGAGTGAGCTGAGTGTGGGCTCGTCTTATCCCCTTTATGCCATGGATCGCGGTGGGCTACTGCTCGCTGGTATTCATGCCTCGGGTGGGTGCCGGGGAGCTGCCGCCACCGCCCGCCGGCCTGGAAGCCATGGGCGATGCGCAGCTATACCTTGAACTATTGGTCAACCAAATGGACACCGGCAAGGTCGTCGTCGTCAACCAACGGGAGGACCAATTGTTCCTGGCGGCCTCCGATCTCCAGGCGATCGGCATGAAGCTGCCGCCATCGGTGTCCGCCGAAGTAGCCCTCGACCATCTGCCGGGCCTGCACAGTGAGTACGACAGCCAGGGCCAACGTCTGCTGCTGACGGTACCGGCGCACTGGCTGCCGGCACAGTTTCTCGGTAATCGCCAGGTCTATCCACGCACCGAGGCAATGACCAGCTTCGGTGCCCTGCTCAACTATGAGTTGTACCTCAATGACACCGATAATACCGATACTTACCTGGCAGCCTGGAACGAGGTGCGGGTGTTCGACACTTGGGGGACGTTGTCCAATACCGGACAGTACCGCCGGGGGTTCGGCGCGAACTCAGGCAACGGGTTGAACAACGGTTATCTGCGTTACGACACCACGTGGCGTTATTCCGACGATGAACGCCTTCTGACCTACGAAGCCGGCGACCTGGTCAGCGGCGCCTTGCCCTGGAGCAACTCGGTGCGTCTGGGCGGGGTGCAACTGTCGCGCGACTTCGGCGTGCGCCCAGACTTGGTGACCTATCCGTTGCCGCAGTTCGCCGGGGAGGCGGCGGTACCTTCATCGGTGGATTTGTTTATCAACGGCTTCAAGTCGTCCAGCGACAATGTTCAGCCCGGCCCCTACACGTTGACCAATATCCCTTTCATCAACGGTGCGGGGGAGGCGGTAGTGGTGACCACCGATGCCCTTGGGCGGCAAGTGTCCACCACGGTGCCGTTCTACGTCACCAGTACCCTGCTGCAAGAGGGGTTGTCGGACTTTTCGGTGGCCGCCGGTAACTTACGCCGGGACTATGCCCAGCGGGATTTCGGTTACGGCTCGGGTGTGACCTCTGCTAGCTTACGCTATGGCCTGAGCGACAGCTTCACCCTGGAAAGCCATGCTGAAGCAGCCAGTGAACTGACCCTCGGCGGTGTCGGCGGCAATCTGCGTCTGAGTCATTTCGGTGTATTCAACGGCGCCATCAGCCAGAGCCGTTTCGACGGTCGCCAGGGTCGGCAAGTCAGCTTGGGCTACCAATACAGCAGCCAGCACTACAGCCTGTCTTATCAGCGAATCGAACGTCACGACCAGTATGCCGATCTGACGGTGATCGACACCTCCTATGTCAGCCTGAGCAAACGTAGCGAGCAGCTCACGGCCAGCCTCAATCTTGGCGGTTGGGGGAGCTTGGGCACCGGTTATTTCGATATTCGTGCGGCCGATGAATCCCGTACCCGGTTACTCAATCTGACCTGGACCCGGCCGCTGTTGGGCGGCAGCAGTTTCTACCTATCGGCCAACCGCGCAATTGGCGACAGCCACTGGGCGACGCAGGCCCAGGTGGTGATCCCTTTCGACCTCAACGGCAGCCTGAGCATGAGTGTCGAGCGTGACAAGAACGGGATGAGTCGCGAGCGGATCCATTACAGTCGCTCCGTCCCCACTCAGGGCGGCGTGGGCTACACCCTCGGTTACGCCCATGGTTCGGGGGCCGATTACCGTCAGGCCGACCTGACCTGGCGCTTGCAGTCGGTGCAATTGCAAGCCGGCGTCTACGGCGGCAGCGATACCCAGACGCGTTGGGCCGATGCCAGCGGTTCGCTGGTGTGGATGGACAAGCAGGTGTTCGCGGCCAATCGTATCAACGACGCGTTTGTGGTGGTCAGCACCGACGGTTACTCCAAGGTTCCGGTTCGTTATGAAAACCAGTTGGTGGGCGAGACCGACAAGTCCGGGCGCCTGCTGGTGCCCTGGAGCAGCGGCTACTACCGCGGCAAATACGAAATCGATCCGCTGAACCTGCCGGCCAACGTCCAGAGTTCGACCGTGGAGCAGCGCGTGGCGGTTCGGCGCGGTGGCGGCTACCTGCTGGCTTTCCCATTGAAGCGGATTATTGCCGCCAGCATCGTTCTGGTGGATGCCCGCAATCAACCGCTGCCGCTGGGTGCCCATGTATTCCATGAGCAGACCGGAGCGTCGGCGGTGGTGGGTTGGGATGGCCTGGTTTATCTGGAGAACCTGGCATTGCGCAATAGCCTGGAAGTGAGCCTGGTCGACGGCGGCAGCTGCCGAGTGCAGTTCAGCATGCCGGAGTCCGCCGAGCAGGTGCCGCTGATCGGTCCGTTGGTCTGTCGATAGACACGGGAGGTGTCGAGTGAAGGTGTGCTGTCTGTGGGGTCTATTGTTGAGCGGGTTAGTGTCGCAGGCCCAGGCGCTGTGCTCGGTGACCGACACAACGCCGGCGGGCTTTGGCCCGGTGAGTTCGATTCTGGTGCGCACCACGGCGCAATCGACCTCGAGCACCAACGCCGGGTTGAAGTGTAGCGGTTCGCTGCTGACCCTGCTGTCCCTCAACGATCACTTCTATGCCACCATCACTTCCAGTACCGCTGGCATGGTCGGTCCCACCGGCGACGTCATCAACTACAACCTCTATGCTATCAATAACACGGGTGCGGCCTACCTGATTGCCCGGAACACGCGCTATGATTTTGCCCGTAATGGGATCATTGATCTGCTGGGACTGCTCGGTGGATCGACGCCAAAAACCGTGCCGATCTATCTGAGGACGATCATCGGCGGTAACGTTGCGGCGGGAATCTACACGGAGACCCTGAGCATCTACTGGGATTGGGACTACTGCTCCGGTATCGGTGCGCTGGGTATCTGCCTGGGACGTGACACCGGCACCGGGACAGCCATCCTGACGGTGAACATGACCGTCAACAACGACTGTACGATCAGCGCACCGAATATCAGTTTCGGTGGCGCGCCGGTGATCAGTGCCTTCGGTACGATCAACCAGACCATCAATGTGTCGTGTACCAAGGGCAGCCCGTACACAGTCGGTCTGGACCCCGGCCAGAACACCAGCGGCGGTCGGCGGCGGATGGTCTCGGCAGGCAACTTTCTTTCCTACGACATCTTCAAGAGCGCTGGAACCACAGTTTGGGGCAATGTCGGCTCGGCCCGGCGTTCGAGCAACGATGCTGAAGTCAACCCTGGCAATGGTCTGGGCCTGGGCAGCCAGGTGTTCAACTATAACGCCAAGGTCTACGCCGACCAGAATACGCCGCCAGCCGGAGTCTATACTGACAACGTGATTCTGGATGTGGGCTTCTGAGCCGATACCCTGGTGACACCCGCTGCTCATTTTGCGGTGAGTGGGATTATCGGCGTGCTGCACTGCTGTGGCCGGTGCGTCAAGTCCTACTCTGGAGTGAACAGCACCACGGCGACTACCTGTTCGCCGTCGACGCGAACTTGCAGTACGCCGCGCGGGGCGGGATGACCTTTCTGGTAGCACTCCACCAGTACCCGGTCCGCCGCCGTGGCGCTCACTTGCAGTTGATGAGGTTTGCCCAGCAGGGCCCGCGCTTGGGGTGAGATCGGCAAGTGGCTGCGATTTTCCCGCACCGCCTCACAGAATGCCAACACCACCGCTCTCGGGGGGCTGGCGGGTGGCGAGACCATACCTGCTTCGGCGAACAGGCGGTTGAGCTGGTCGGCGGTTGCCACGGCTCTGGGAAAACCGCAGAACGCTGCCGTCTGTAACAGCAGCTCGGCGTATTCGCCCGCCGCCAGTCCCGATGCCAGACCGGTCTGGAAATGCACGCTGAGCGGGGGGCCAACCATGCCCGCCGCAACGATGGCAGCGAAGCTTGCGGCTTCGCGCAAGCGGGGATCGAGGCCGGGGCGCTCGTGCAGATGACCGTAGACGACGCCGACCGCCAACTCAGCCAGTGCCGGTGCGCTATGAAACAGCGCATCCAAACGGGCGCCGCCATCAGGCACCCACTCGATAAATTGTTTACGGCCTTCACGGTAAAGTTCTGTCACGGGGTCCTTGCCGTTCATGGTGGGTCCTCTGCGAAAAATAAGGGTTCGCGTCGTTGACAGCGGAGCATCGACGGATAGGAGCCTAGTCAATCTCGCGGAAAAATGCTTTCGCAACCCTGTTTTACCACTACATTGACGGGTTTGAGCGAACGGTTCGAGAGAGGGTGTATGCCGAGGTTTTACGACGCACGCGGGAATATCTATGCCGTGGCCAGTCCTGCTGAAGTGCGCGGTCTGGGCCTCGCTGTGCCGGCGGATCCGGCATTGGCGGCCTCGTTGCGCACGGCTTGGAGCGCGGAGGCGGTGGCGGCGCTGTGCGGCTGGGACGCTCAAGCGTCCGGCCGAGGCGGTAAGCACCATCGTTCCGATGGCTTGCTGGTGGGGCCGTTCCAGTCCGAAGCACCGTTCGATCTGTTGATCGTCAATACCGATGGCACCCTGGCGGAGCGCAGCGGCAACGGCTTGACGATTTTCGCTCAGGCCATGGCCGAGAGTGGCTTGCTGTCGCCTCGGGAAAGTTGCCTTTTGCGGGTCCATCATGATCAACCTGGCAGCCACTCTCCCGTAGTGACAGCGGTCGAGCCGGCACAGATCGAGGGGATCCACGGCTTCTGGCTGGCGCTGGGCAAACCGGCCTTCGGTCCGGTGGCGGTCGCTGCGGTAAGTGAAAAGGAGACCGAATTGAATGGCCGCCGCTTGAGCCATGTCACTGGCCTGGCGAATCTGCACGCTGCCTGGCAGCACAGCCAGTTCGTGCGGATCGGCAATCCCCATTGCGTGACGCTGGTCGATCAGGTTTCAGCGCTACCGAGCAATGCGCAGATGCTTGGGCCGGCTCTGGAGCCGGGGTTGACCGCGATTGCCTTTGCGCCGCCCGTGGGCGCTGGAGAACCTTGCCCGGCCGGCGTCAATTTGCAGTGGGCGGCGCTCGAGGGAGCTGGGCACCTGCAGGCCCGGGTGTTCGAGCGTGGCGAAGGGCCGACCGCGTCCTCGGGAACCAGCGCCAGTGCCGTGGCCTGTGCGGCTTGGCGGGTTGGCTGGGTCACGGCGGGCGAAGTCCGGGTCAGCATGCCCGGTGGCACCGCGCCGATTCGCCTGGTGGTGCAAGCGGGTGAGCTGCAGAGTGTCCATCTGTTTGGGGCTGCCCGGCGCGAGGGCTGACGACCGGCATAGGGTCGACCCGACTCCGACACCGGGATCGGATTCCCCCCGCCTGCCACGGCTCGGTTGTGCTCTTGTCCGGTCTGGGCGGTTTTGGCTTGAATGAGTCGATGGGGTGAAGGCCAATAACAGCCTCGCCCGAATCGGGCCGTGGAGACGGACCCGAGTTTTCGAATCGTTCAAAGGGAATTCATGATGAGAGCTGTCAGAGGTTTATTCAGTACATTGCTGTGCGCAGGTCTGGTTGTCACGGCTGGTATCACCCACGCGCAGTTGGGACCCGGTTTGGAGTCCAGGGAAAGGATCGCCGCATCTTCCACCGCCACCGATGGCATCGAGTCCACCCCGGCGGAGCTGTTGGTGGGCAATCGCACCGATTATTTTTCCTGCTCGGTGGGCCGCTTCCGCGGCGAGCTGGAGGCCAGGGTGGTGTTCGCCTCTGCCGGCAGCACCGCGTACTTCGATGTCAGTGCCGTGCGGTACCGGATTGTCCGCAGCGACGGCCAGGGCGGCGGCAACAAGGCCAATATCAATTTTCACCTGGATACGTTGAACCGGCAGGGGGTGGTCAGGGGCAGTGATGTCTATCACTCGCCGGACTCATTGAAACAGGATGGTAGTTGGCACATGCTCGACATCAACCGGATTGTGCGCACGGATTATCAAGGGGCGGTGACGTTCGAATTCGTCTTCGACCGCTCCAAGGCCGCCGATACCCGTTGCGCGGCCCACAAGACCTACCAGTGGGCCGGGGCTTCCGCCGCGCTTTCCTCCACCACCGATTGAGTGGCCGGCATCCGGGTGCAGATCCGCGAGCCTGTAGTCTAACGTGGCGCTCAGCCCGGAATATCGAGGGTGCGGGCTGGGCCGGGGGTTGATGGCATTCGCCGAACAGGCTGCGCTCGATGCGGATATAGGCATGGGTGTGGGCCTGCTCGTGCCGGTCTACACCGTCAGCAAACGCTCACGCAGCTTGCCGATTTCGTCGCGCATCTGGGCAGCCGCTTCGAACTCCAGGTTGCGGGCCAGTTGATACATCTTTTCTTCCAACTGGCGAATGCGCTTGGTGATCTCGCTCGGCGAACGCAGTTCGTTTTCGTAGCGGGCGTTTTCCTCGGCAGCCTTGGCCATGCCCTTGCGCTTCTTGCTGCGCGAGCCGGGCACGGTGGCGCCTTCCATGATATCGGCGACATCCTTGAACACCCCTTTGGGGGTGATGCCATTGGCCAGGTTGAACGCGATTTGCTTATCGCGACGGCGCTCGGTTTCACCGATGGCGCGTTCCATGGAGCCGGTCATCCGGTCAGCGTAGAGGATCGCCCGGCCATTGAGGTTGCGCGCGGCGCGACCGATGGTCTGGATCAGCGAACGTTCGGAACGCAGGAAGCCTTCCTTGTCCGCATCGAGGATGGCCACCAGCGAGACTTCCGGCATGTCCAGGCCTTCGCGCAGCAGGTTGATCCCCACCAGTACATCGAAAGCACCCAAGCGCAAGTCGCGGATGATCTCCACCCGCTCCACGGTGTCGATGTCCGAGTGCAGGTAACGCACGCGCACGCCATGGTCGGCGAGGTAGTCGGTCAGGTCCTCGGCCATGCGCTTGGTCAGGGTCGTGACCAGTACCCGTTCTTCCACGGCCACGCGCTTGGCAATTTCCGAGAGCAGGTCGTCGACCTGGGTCAGCGCCGGACGGATTTCCACTTGCGGGTCCACCAGGCCAGTGGGGCGTACCACTTGTTCGACGACTCGCCCAGCGTGTTCGGCCTCGTAGTTGCCAGGGGTCGCGGAAACGAAAATGGTCTGCGGGCTGATGGCCTCCCACTCGTCGAAGCGCATCGGTCGGTTATCCAGTGCCGAGGGCAGACGGAAGCCGTACTCCACCAGGGTTTCCTTGCGCGAGCGGTCGCCCTTGTACATGGCGCCGACCTGCGGAACGCTGACGTGGGATTCGTCGATCACCAGCAGCGCGTCGGCGGGCAGGTAATCGTAGAGAGTCGGTGGTGGTGCGCCGGATTCACGGCCAGAGAGGTAGCGCGAGTAGTTTTCGATGCCGTTGCAGTAACCCAGTTCGAGGATCATCTCCAGGTCGAAACGGGTGCGTTGCTCAAGGCGCTGAGCTTCCACTAGCTTGTTGTTGTTGCGTAGGTATTCCAGGCGTTCCTGCAATTCCAGCTTGATCTCATCGATGGCGCCGAGCAGGGTTTCCCGTGGCGTCACGTAGTGGCTCTTCGGGTAGAACGTGAAACGCGGCAGTTTGCGGATGACTTCGCCGGTCAGCGGGTCGAAGGCCGAGAGGCTTTCCACTTCATCGTCGAACAGCTCGATGCGAATCGCCTCAAGGTCCGATTCGGCCGGGTAGACGTCGATCACGTCGCCGCGCACGCGAAAAGTGGCACGGGCGAAGTCCATGTCGTTGCGGGTGTATTGCAGGTCGGCCAGGCGGCGTAGCAGGGCGCGCTGGTCGAGCTTGTCGCCACGGTCCACGTGCAGGACCATCTTCAGGTAAGTCTCGGGGCTGCCGAGGCCGTAGATGCAGGATACCGTGGTGACGATGATCGCGTCCTTGCGCTCCAGCAGAGCCTTGGTCGCCGACAGGCGCATCTGTTCGATATGGTCGTTGATCGAGGCATCCTTCTCGATAAAGGTATCGGATGAGGGCACGTAGGCTTCTGGCTGGTAGTAGTCGTAGTAGGACACGAAGTACTCGACAGCGTTGTTCGGAAAAAACGCCTTGAATTCGCCATACAACTGCGCCGCCAGGGTCTTGTTCGGGGCCAGCACCAAAGTGGGGCGTTGTACCTGGGCAATCACATTGGCGATGCTGAAGGTCTTGCCCGAGCCGGTCACCCCAAGCAGGGTCTGATGGGCCAGGCCAGCCTCGATGCCTTCGACCATCTGGCGGATTGCCTCGGGCTGGTCGCCGGCGGGCTGGAAGCGGGTGACGAGCTGGAATTGGGACATAACGTACCTCTGGGTCACGCCTGCCCGGCAAGCCGCGCAGCAACGAAAAAGATCGCCTGCAACAGCAGGTTGCAGGGAAAAAGCATGATAAGCCTAGATGTGGTGTTGCGTCCGACGGCTTTCAAGGCAAACGCCTGTCGGACGTTAATGTTGCATTTCGATTGGCGGTCGTAAAATAAATCAAAAAACTTGCTGGAATCCGGCATTAGTCGGTCGCCCTTGCCGGTTATGGGCTCTATACTAGCTCCCCGTTTGTGCACCGCTCTAGTGCAATCGGCCGGAGCGTTGTCACCCCCTCCACCCCCATTCAGAGCTGACGCAATAATGAGCCTGTTCTCCGCTGTTGAAATGGCACCACGCGATCCTATCCTGGGCCTCAACGAAGCATTCAATGCCGATACCCGTACCGACAAAGTCAACCTGGGGGTGGGTGTTTATTGCGACGAAAGTGGGAAAATTCCGCTGTTGCGTGCGGTTGCCGACGCCGAGACCCAGCGCGTGGCGCAGCATGCTTCTCGTGGCTACTTGCCGATCGACGGTATCGCCGCCTACGACAAAGCTGTCCAAACCTTGCTGTTCGGTGAAGGCTCGCCGTTGATCGCCGCCGGTCGCGTGCTCACTACTCAAGCGGTCGGTGGTACCGGCGCATTGAAGATCGGCGCCGATTTCCTCAAGCAGTTGCTGCCCAACGCGACCGTCGCCATCAGCGACCCGAGCTGGGAAAATCACCGTGCGCTGTTCGAAGCCGCTGGTTTCCCGGTACAGAACTATCGCTACTACGATGCCGCGAGCAACGGGGTGAACCGTGCAGGTCTGCTTGATGACCTCAATGCGCTGCCGGCCAAGTCGATTGTTGTGTTGCACGCCTGCTGCCACAACCCGACCGGTGTCGACCTGACTCCGGCCGACTGGCTGGACGTTCTGGAAGTGATCAAGTCCAAGGATCTGGTACCGTTCCTGGATATGGCTTATCAGGGCTTTGGTGATGGCATCGACGAGGACGCCGCCGCTGTGCGCCTGTTCGCCGAGTCTGGGCTGACGTTCTTTGTCTCCAGCTCGTTCTCCAAGTCGTTCTCGTTGTACGGCGAGCGTGTCGGCGCGCTGTCGATTGTCAGCGAATCGAAAGAAGAAACCGCCCGTGTCCTGTCCCAGGTCAAGCGTGTGATCCGCACCAACTACTCCAACCCGCCGACCCACGGTGCCAGCATCGTCGCGGCTGTGCTGAACAACCCTGAGCTGCGTGCCCAGTGGGAATCGGAGCTGGCTGAAATGCGCCTGCGGATTCGCGGCATGCGCATGCAGATGGTCGACCTGCTGGCTCAGTACGGCGCCAAGCGTGACTTCAGCTTTGTCGGTCGCCAGCGGGGGATGTTCTCCTACTCCGGCCTGACGGTGGAGCAGGTGGCACGCCTGAAGAACGAGTTCGGCATCTACGCGCTGGATACCGGGCGTATCTGCGTGGCATCGTTGAACCAGCGCAATATCGAAGCGGTGGTGAAGGCGATTGTCCAGGTGATCTGATTGTCGGGTCCGGAAAAATAGGTTTACCTCTGCTTCAGTCTCCAGACGCCCGATGCACCACATCGGGCGTCTGGTATTTCAAGGATGCATGCGACGGCTGTTGATTGTAGATAAGGACCGATCCCATCCAGCCTTTTCAGCGCAGCCATCAATTGGGCTGTGTGGCAGCCGAACTTAAGCTAACTGTTTGTGCGAGATTGGCATCGCCATCGCGCATTGTGGTGCGTTTGCACGTTAGAGCGGACTGTGTGGCATGAAGGGTACCCAGTGGGGAGGCATCTGTGATCGAATGGGTTGAGTATCTGTTGCTGGGCGTCGTGATGGGCGGGTTGGGAGGGGTATTCGGCATCGGTGGCGGCATGGTCGCGATTCCGGTACTGGGTATTTTGTTCGGTCTCGACCAGCAGTTGGCCCAGGGCACGGCGTTGGTCATGGTGGTACCGAATGTGGTGCTGGCGTTGTATCGCTATCACCAGCGCAATCGCATCGAACTGCGCCATGCGCTGCCGCTGGTACTAATGAGTTTTTGTTTTGCCTGGTTGGGCGCTCTTTGGGCGGTCGGCTTGGATCCGCGCAGCATGCGCCTGGGGTTTGTCGGTTTTCTGCTGGCCCTGGCGCTGTTCTATCTGGTGCGGCTGTTCATGGTGCAATCCCCGGTGTCGGCGCACCTGCGTTACCCGTGGCCATGGTTGGGTGTGTTGGGCGCGGCATCGGGGACCATGGGCGGGGTGTTCGGGGTCGGCGGGGCGGTGGTGGCCACGCCGTTCCTGACCAGTGTCTTCGGTACGTCACAGGTGGTGGCCCAGGGTTTGTCGTTGGCTTTGGCATTGCCGAGCACCTGCGTCACGCTGGTGACTTACGCGGCGCATAACCAGGTAAACTGGCACATGGGTATCCCCATGGCCATCGGTGGCCTGATGAGTATCGGTTGGGGGGTGAAAGTGGCCTATGCCTTGCCCGAGAAAGTCCTGCGTGGCCTGTTTTGCGTTTACCTGGTACTCGGTGCGCTGTTGCTCGGCTTTAAAGTTTGAGACCTTCGACGATGTGTGCGGCCAGGCACTCGATGCTTGGGGACGATGGCGCATGAGCAGGATGGGGCGCTTGCGCTAGCTTGTGGGTTTACCAGGAGGCATGCATGCCCGCGGACCTGTCTTTTTCATTGCCGCAAGCCCGGCGCCTGGCGCTGGCCGCCCAGGGGTTCCAGGGGCGCAGGGTCACGGTGCCGATCAAGCCATTGCAAATCAATCGGTTGATCGAACGCTTGGGGGTCTTGCAGATCGATTCGGTCAATGCCCTGGTGCGCTCTCATTACTTGCCGCTGTTTTCCCGTCTTGGCAACTATTCGTTCGAGCTGCTCGATCAGGCGGCCTGGAGTCAGGGGCGGCGACGCACCCTGTTCGAATACTGGGGGCATGAAGCCTCGCTGCTACCGATGTCGCTGTATCCGCTCATGCGCTGGCGCATGGCGCGAGCCTCCCGAGGCGAGGGAATCTATCAACAGATGGCGCGCTTCGGTCGTGAGCAGCAGGCGACCATTCGTCGGGTCCTGGCGCTGGTTGAGGAACGGGGCGCGCTGGGGGCGGGCAGCCTGTCGAGTCGCGAGGAAAAGGCCGGCCCTTGGTGGGACTGGAGCGCCGAGAAGCACGCGTTGGAGTGGTTATTCGCTGCCGGTGAGGTGACGGTGGCCGGGCGCCGGGGGTTCGAGAGGCTCTACGATTTACCGGAACGGGTGATTCCCGCAGCGCTGCTCAGGCTGCCGCTGATCGATGAGGCCGAGGCCCAGCGCGGCTTGTTGCGCCAAGCGGCGACGGCCCTCGGAGTGGCGACCGAGAAGGATCTGCGCGACTATTTCCGCTTGGACCTGGCTGACAGCCGTGCGCGCCTGGCGGAGTTGGTCGAAGCGGGCGAGTTGCAGGTCGGCGAGGTGCGGGGCTGGCGCCAGCCGGTGTATTGTCTGGCAGGCATCAAGGTGCCGCGCCAGGTCGAAGCCAGCGCGTTGCTGTCGCCGTTCGACTCATTGATCTGGGAGCGCAGCCGTACTGAGCGGTTGTTCGACTTCCGCTATCGTCTGGAAATCTATACGCCGCAACACAAGCGGGTGTATGGCTACTATGTGCTGCCGTTCCTGCATGGCGAACGCATCGCCGCACGGCTGGACTTGCGCGCGGAACGGGCGCTCGGGCGCCTGGCGGTGCATGCCGTGCATGAGGAAGAGCAAGGGTTGGATGATGCGGGGATAGCGGCGCTGGCCGTCAGTTTGCGGCGACTGGCCGATTGGCTGGGCCTGGTGGACATCCAGCTCAACTGCCAACGGGTCAGTGCACAGCGGTTGCGGGGTTTGCTGTAAGTCGTTGGCTTGGCGCAATGCCTCGTGGTGAGCGAGCAAGCCGGCTCACCACGAAGGGATGTCGTGGGGTTAGCGCCGCACTTGCTTCAATGTCTCGGCAATCAGAAACGCCAACTCCAGCGACTGATCGGCATTCATCCGTGGATCGCAATGGGTGTGATAGCGATCCGACAGGCCATCTTCGGTGATCGGTCGCGCACCGCCGATGCACTCGGTGACATTCTGGCCGGTCATCTCGATATGAATCCCGCCGGCATAACTGCCTTCGGCCTGGTGTACTTGGAAGAACTGTTTTACCTCGTTGAGGATCTGCGCGAAATCGCGGGTCTTGTAGCCGCTGCTGGCTTTGATGGTGTTGCCGTGCATCGGGTCGCAGCTCCACAGCACCTTCTTGCCTTCGCTTTCCACGGCGCGAATCAGTTGTGGCAGGTGATCGCCGACCTTGTTCGCGCCCATGCGCACGATCAGGTTCAGGCGGCCAGGATCGTTGTCCGGGTTGAGGATATCGATCAGGCGGATCAGCTCGTCGGTGTTCATGCTCGGGCCGACCTTGACCCCGATCGGGTTGTTCACTCCACGCAGAAACTCTACATGGGCACCGTCGAGCTGACGGGTACGGTCGCCGATCCACAGCATATGGGCCGAGCAGTCGTAGTAGTCGTTGGTCAGGCTGTCGCGGCGGACAAAGGCTTCTTCGTAGTTCAGCAGCAGCGCCTCATGGGCCGTGAAGAAGCTGGTCTCGCGCAATTGTGGCGAGCCGTCCATGCCGCAGGCACGCATGAAGGCCAAGGTTTCATCGATGCGGTCGGCCAATTGGCTGTATTTCTCGGCCAGGGCCGAGTTGGCGATAAAGTCCAGGTTCCATTTGTGTACCTGGTGCAAGTCGGCGAAGCCGCCTTGGGCAAAAGCGCGCAGCAGGTTCAGGGTGGCGGTGGCCTGGTGATAGGACTGCAGCAGACGGTCGGGGTCCGGTACCCGACTTTTTTCATCGAAGCCGATGCCGTTGACGATATCGCCACGGTAAGCCGGCAAGGTCACGCCGTTGATGGTTTCGTCGTCGGCCGAGCGCGGCTTGGCGAACTGGCCGGCCATGCGCCCGACCTTGACCACCGGGCAGCCGGCGGCGAAGGTCATGACAATGGCCATCTGCAGCAGCACCTTGAAGGTGTCGCGAATCTTCGCGGCCGAGAACTCTGCGAAACTTTCCGCACAGTCGCCGCCCTGGAGCAGGAAGGCCCGGCCATGGGTCACTTCGGCGAACTGCCGGCGCAATTCGCGGGCTTCGCCGGCAAACACCAGCGGTGGATAGCTGGCCAGGCTTTGCTCGACACGCAGCAGGTGGGCGGCGTCCGGGTAATGAGGTTGCTGCTGGATCGGCAGGGCGCGCCAGCTATCGGGGCTCCAGGGTTGGCTCATCTATGAACTCTAGTGTTGACGGTCGAAGGCCCATGTTAACAGCAATTAGTACGTGACCTGCTCCTGTGGCTTGGCCGACAATCGGCGTTTTCCGCTCATTGTCGAGCGACTTGATTCATCGCGACGGCAGGGGCCGCTTGCGGCAAGGAGATGACATGTCCGAGGAGCGCGTCGAGCGCCTGCTGGCTGAAGTGCATGACGACTTCGGCATGATTCGCGTGCTGGAAGTGGACGATTACCGCTTTCTCGAATTTGGCGATGCGATCGAGCAGAGCTGCGTATTCACCGCCGAGCCCAGTTGGCTGGAGTATGACTATACCCGGGCCATGCTTATCGGCGCCTTGTGCCACGAACTGCCCGAGAGTGCGCTGTTCCTCGGGCTTGGGGCCGGGACGCTGACCCAGGCGTGCCTGAAGTTCCTGCCGCTGGAGGATGTCGAAGCCATCGAACTGCGCCCGGAAGTACCGCGTCTGGCCATCGAATACCTGGGGTTGGACGATGATCCACGGCTCTATATCCGTGTCGGCGATGCCGTCGAACTGCTGGAGACGGCGGAGTCGGCGGACTTGATCTTCGTCGACCTGTACACCGATGTCGGTCCGGGTGTGGGGCATCTCGCCTGGAGCTTCCTGGAAAACTGCCAGAAGAAACTCAATCCTGGCGGCTGGCTGGTGATTAACCAGTGGGCCACCGACGACGGCAAGCCATTGGGCGCCGCGCTGCTGCGGGGGTTGTACCACCGGCACTACTGGGAGTTGCCGGTGAAGGAGGGCAACGTCATCCTGATCATCCCGGCGGACCTGGATCAGGTGCTGGACCGGGATGCCTTGGCCGGTCGCGCCGACGAACTGGCGCCGCGCCTGGGATATTCGTTGCAGGCGCTGATCAAGGATATCCGCCCGGCGAGCTGAGAGGCTGCGGGCCGCCGATCCGCAAAGCCTGGAGCAGGCGGGCAATCGAGGGCTTTTGCCGATAAATAAATCTCCCTTTTTTCGCCAATTCCGGTATAGTGCGCGCCGGCCTTTAACCGGGCCGCGTTTAGGTAATGCAATTCCCCGAAGTCAGCTTCGGCTGCTGTTCGCCCTGCGAACTATCCTTGACGATTCTTTCATTCAATCGTTTTCGCAAATCCCCGCCGACAAAGCTGCCAGGGTGACTCTCAGAGTCTTACACGGCATGTGCGGCTTTGAAGCATGGGTCTTTGCGGATGCACTTAGAGGCAGACCCATGACCCAGGAAATCGGCGGCTTCGCCGCTCTTGAACTTCATCCCAATATTGTCGCTGCAGTAGTCGCTACCGGCTATGAAGAGCCTTCGGCCATTCAGCAGCAGTCAATTCCGATCATCCTTGCCGGTCACGACATGATTGGTCAGGCACAAACCGGTACCGGTAAAACGGCCGCTTTCGCCCTGCCTATCCTTCACCGCATCGATCCGTCCAAGCGCGAGCCGCAAGCTCTGATCCTGGCCCCAACCCGTGAGTTGGCGCTGCAAGTTGCAACCGCTTTCGAAACCTACGCCAAGCAGATGCCGGGCGTGACGGTCGTGGCTGTCTACGGCGGCGCGCCGATGGGCCCACAATTGAAAGCCATCCGGAACGGCGCACAGATCGTTGTCGCCACCCCGGGCCGTCTGTGCGACCACCTGCGTCGCGACGAAAAAGTCCTGGCGACCGTGAACCACCTGGTTCTCGACGAAGCCGACGAAATGCTCAAGCTGGGCTTCATGGATGACCTGGAAGTCATCTTCAAGGCCATGCCGGAAAGCCGTCAGACTGTCTTGTTCTCGGCCACCCTGCCGCAATCGATTCGTGCCATCGCCGAGCGTCACCTGCGCGATCCCAAGCACGTGAAGATCCAGAGCAAGACCCAGACTGTCACCGCGATCGAGCAGGCCCACCTGCTGGTTCACGCCGACCAGAAGACCTCGGCAGTGCTGAGCCTCCTGGAAGTCGAGGACTTCGACGCCCTGATTATGTTCGTGCGCACCAAGCAAGCGACCCTGGACCTGGCCGGTGCCCTGGAAGCCAAAGGCTACAAGGCTGCCGCGCTGAACGGCGACATTGCCCAGAACCAGCGTGAGCGCGTGATCGATTCCCTCAAGGATGGCCGCCTGGACATCGTCGTGGCTACCGACGTGGCGGCTCGTGGTCTGGACGTTCCACGCATTACCCACGTATTCAACGTGGACATGCCATACGATCCGGAATCCTACGTTCACCGTATTGGTCGTACCGGCCGTGCCGGTCGCGAAGGCCGTGCGCTGCTGCTGGTGACTCCGCGTGAGCGGCGCATGCTGCAAGTGATCGAGCGTGTGACCGGTCAGAAAGTTGCCGAAGTCCGTTTGCCGGATGCCCAGGCCGTTCTTGATGCCCGCATCAAGAAACTGACCAATAGCCTGTCGCCGCTGGTGGCCGATGCTGAATCGACCCACGGTGATCTGCTCGATCGTCTGACCGCCGATATCGGTTGCAGCCCACGTGCGCTGGCCGCAGCCCTGCTGCGCAAGGCTACCAATGGTCAAGCGCTGAACTTGGCCGCTATCGAGAAAGAGCGTCCACTGGTGCCGAACAATGCGCCACGTGGCGATCGTCCCGAGCGTTCGGGTGATCGTCCCGAGCGTAGCGATCGTGAGCGTCGTGCACCGATTCCGCTGGCTGAAGGCCGTGCTCGCTGCCGTACCGCGCTGGGCGCGCGCGACGGTATCGCCGCCAAGAACCTGCTGGGTGCGATCCTCAACGAGGGTGGCCTGGCGCGTGAAGCTATCGGTCGCATCCAAGTGCGCGACAGCTTCAGCCTGGTGGAATTGCCGGAAGATGGCCTGGAGCGGTTGCTGACCAAGCTGAAGGACACCCGTGTGGCCGGCAAGCAGCTCAAGCTGCGTCGCTATCGCGAAGATTGATCGATAGGCGCTGATCGATGCCGTGTTGATTGATCGATAAAAAATCCCCGAACTGGTTCGGGGATTTTTTTGTCTGCGATTCGGCTCTGGCGCTTCAGTCGAACTAACCGTACAGACCTTCGGCGCCCTCAGGGTAAGATCGGCGAATCGTGTGAGATAAACGAGCCTGAGAGCATAATGGAGGCCCCTCGCATTAAGGCGAGATTATTTTCGATCAGCTCATTAAGCTAAATCTAATAGAGGTTCTGACGGATTTTAATCGAATTTATTGAGGTAAATCATGCAGCCTGAGTTTTGGCACAAACGCTGGGAATTCAACCAGATTGGCTTTCATCTGGATCAGGTCAACCCTTGCCTGCAACGCTTCTGGCCTGAGCTGGCGCTGGAGCCCGAGGCGCAGGTGCTGGTGCCGCTTTGCGGCAAGAGCCTTGACCTGGCCTGGCTCGCGGCCCAGGGATTGCGGGTACGGGGAGTGGAGTTGTCGCAGAAGGCCGTGGAAGCTTTTTTCGCCGAACAGGCGCTCGTGCCCCAAGTACGCGAACACGGTGCCTTGCGGATCTACGAGGCAGGCTCGCTGGAACTCTGGTGCGGTGATTTTTTTGCCCTGACCGCCGCGGACGTCGCCGACTGCACCGCACTGTATGATCGTGCGGCGCTGATTGCCCTGCCGCCCGAGATGCGTGAGCGTTACGCGGCGCATCTGAGGCGTATCCTGCCGGGTGGTTGCCAGGGCTTATTGATTACCCTTGATTACGATCAAGCGCAACTCAAGGGCCCGCCTTTCGCGGTGCTCGATGATGAGGTTCGGCACTTGCTGGAACCACACTGGCAGTTACGGATGGAAGAAGAGCGGGATGTGCTCGACGGGAGTTGGAAGTTTCTTCAGGCGGGGGTAACGCGTCTGCAAGAGCGGGTGTACCGGTTAGAGAAGCGCCGCTGAAAACCACCAAGGGCGACCGATGGCCGCCCTTGGTGCGTACTTCGTGGCTGTCAGCCGCGACGATGCAGAGCGTCGATACGCTCTTCCAGCGGCGGGTGGCTCATGAACATCCTCGCCAGGCCCTGTTTCAGGCCGCCGTTGATGCCGAAAGCACTCAGGGTATCGGGCATGTGCACCGGCAGGCCCTGTTCGGAGCGCAGGCGTTGTAGCGCGCTGATCATCGCGGTGGTACCGGCCAGGCTGGCGCCGGCTTCGTCGGCGCGGAATTCGCGTTTGCGCGAGAACCACATGACGATGGCGCTGGCCAGGAAGCCCAGGACCAGTTCGGCGAAGATGGTCGCCACGTAATAGGCGATACCCTGGCCTTCTTCGTTCTTGAAGATGACCTTGTCAACAAAGTTACCGATGATCCGCGCGAAGAACATCACGAAAGTGTTCACCACGCCCTGCACCAGCGCCAGGGTGACCATGTCGCCATTGGCCACGTGGCCGATCTCGTGGGCCAGCACGGCCTTCACTTCATCGGGCGAGAAACGCTCCAGCAGACCTTGGCTGACGGCCACCAAGGCGTCGTTCTTGTTCCAGCCGGTGGCAAAGGCGTTTGCCTCGTAAGCGGGGAAAATGCCGACTTCCGGCATCTTGATCCCGGCTTCGCGAGACAGTTGCTCGACGGTCTGCAGCAACCATTGTTCATGGCGGGTGCGTGGCTGGGTAATGATTTGGGTACTGGTACTCATCTTCGCCATCCACTTGGAGATGAACAGCGAGAACAGCGAACCGGCGAAACCAAAGACCGCACAGAAGATCAGCAGCTGATTGAGGTTGAGATCAACCCCGTTGGCCGCCATGAACCCGTTGAAGCCGAAAAGGCTCAGGGTGATGCTGGCAATCAGCACGACCGCCAGGTTAGTGGCCAAGAACAGCAGGATGCGCATCATGGTTGAAAGTTTCTCCTCATCTAAAGATGTAGCGTCATGCGGGGTATATAAGGTGCCGTTAGTGCCTATTCAACCGGGTGATTATTTCAAACTGTGTCCTACAGCTCGATTCTAGAATCCTGCCAGTCATTTCCGAATCGCGGGAGCCGGTTTTTTCTCGCGCCAGCGCCTGCATCTACTTCGAAAGCCTTGCCGCAGAGCCGTTCAGAGCACCCTGCGGGACAGCTCGGCAAGTGACGCATGCGCATACAAAAAACAACCGATGAGAGAGAAACCACGCTGCCACTCTTTCCTGAATCGCAGCGGGTTGTAGGAGATTACTGGCGGTAGGATTTCAGGAAGTTGCCGATGCGCCCGATGGCCTGTTCCAGGTCGTCGACTCGCGGCAGGGTGACGACGCGGAAATGATCCGGCCATGGCCAATTGAACGCGGTGCCTTGGACAATCAGCAACTTTTCCGAGAGCAGCAAGTCCAGCACGAACTTCTCGTCGTTGTGGATCGGGCAGACCTTCGGATCGATCCGTGGGAAGGCGTACAACGCACCCATGGGCTTCACGCAACTGACGCCGGGAATGTCGTTGAGCAGCTCCCAGGTGCGATTGCGCTGCTCCAGCAGGCGACCGGGCGGTAGCACCAGGTCGTTGATGCTCTGATAGCCGCCGAGGGCCGTCTGGATCGCATGCTGGCTCGGCACGTTGGCGCACAAGCGCATGTTGGCCAGCATGTCGATGCCCTCGATATAGCTCTGGGCATTGTGCTTGGGGCCGGAAATCGCCACCCAGCCGGAACGAAAACCCGCGACCCGGTAGGACTTGGACAGACCGTTGAAGGTCAAGCACAGCAGGTCTGGGGCCAGCGAGGCGGTGCAGATATGTACGGCGTCGTCGTAGAGGATCTTGTCGTAGATTTCGTCGGAAAACACCACCAGGTTGTGCTGGCGGGCCAGTTCCAGCATGCCGAGCAGCACATCCTTGGAATACACCGCGCCGGTCGGGTTGTTCGGGTTGATGATCACCAGAGCCTTGGTGTTGGGGGTGATCTTGGCCTTGATGTCGGCCAGGTCAGGCCACCAGTTGGCCTGTTCATCGCACAGGTAGTGGACCGGGTTACCGCCGGAGAGGGTCACGGCGGCGGTCCACAACGGATAGTCCGGTGCTGGAACCAGCACTTCGTCGCCATTGTTGAGCAGCGCCTGCATCGACATCACGATCAGTTCGGAGACGCCGTTGCCCAGGTAAATGTCCTCGATGCCGACACCTTCGACCTGCTTCTGCTGGTAATACTGCATGACCGCCTTGCGGGCACTGAACAGGCCCTTGGAGTCGCTGTAGCCCTGTGCGGTCGGCAGGTTGCGGATCACGTCCTGGAGAATTTCGTCCGGCGCTTCGAAACCAAAGGGCGCCAGGTTGCCGATGTTCAGCTTGAGGATGCGATGGCCTTCCTCCTCCAGGCGTTTGGCGTGCTTGAGCACCGGGCCGCGAATGTCATAACAGACGTTGGCGAGCTTGTTCGATTTGCTGACCTGCATGGCGATGTGATCCCGAAAATGGACGATCCAGACGACTCGCTGAGGCCGCCGTGGCAATACTGCGTTTTCTGTGCGTTACCTGGCCCCGCGCCGCCCCTCGGAAAATCCGATTTGAATGCGCCGGGCGAGGGTGCCAGACTGGCGCTCAACGAGGCGCAATCATACGTGCCACCCGATCCGTCGAAAAGAGACAGATCGGGGTTTTTCAGTCGCAGAGGTGTCACGATGGAGAAGCTTGAGAAAAGCCTGGAAGAGTGGCGTGCCATGCTCGATCCGGAGCAGTACAACGTCTGTCGCCTGAAGGGCACGGAACGACCGTTTTCGGGCAAGTACAATGACACCAAGGTCGACGGTGTCTATCACTGCATTTGCTGCAAGGAACCGTTGTTCGACTCGAAGTCGAAATTCGATTCGGGTTGTGGCTGGCCGAGTTTCTACGAGCCGATCGGCGATAGCGCAATGGTCGAGATTCGTGATATCAGCCACGGCATGATTCGCACCGAGGTGGTTTGTGCCAAGTGCGATGCGCACCTGGGCCACGTGTTCCCGGATGGTCCGCCGCCCACCGGCTTGCGTTACTGTATCAACTCCGTGTGCCTGAACCTGGCACCACGGGACTGAGTCCCGCCACAGGCACCGTTGCCGTAGGGATTTGGCATTCAACGGAGGAACTGACATGGGCGCAAGTCTGCTGAATATCCCGTGTACCACCATCAAGGGCGAGCAAAAGACCCTCGGTGATTTTGCCGCAAAGGTCATGCTGGTGGTCAATACCGCCAGCAAGTGCGGTTTCACCCCCCAATACAGGGGCCTTGAACGGCTCTGGCAGAATTACAAGGATCAGGGCCTGGTGGTCCTCGGTTTTCCCTGCAACCAGTTTGGCCGACAGGAGCCGGGTGACGAGGGCGCGATTTGCGCGTTCTGTGAGCTGAACTACGGCGTCAGCTTCCCGCTGTTCAAAAAGATCGAGGTCAACGGCGACGGCGCGCATCCGCTGTTCGTGCAGTTGAAGAAGGAGGCTCCAGGCCTGCTGGGTTCCCAGCGCATCAAGTGGAACTTCACCAAGTTCCTGATCGATAAGGACGGCGAGCGGGTGAAGCGTTTTGCCCCGCTGACCAAACCCGAGGACTTGACCCGCGAGATTGAAGCCTTGCTCAAATGAATGAGCGATTGCTCGACTCGCCGCGTCTCCTGCATCAAGGCGCCGCAGGTGGGACCCAGAGCTCCAGCAACGCCATCAATTCCTCGCGACGAAAAGGCTTTGCCAGGTAGTCATTCATGCCCGCCGCACGGCAGCGTTCGCGTTCTTCGGGCATGGCGTTGGCGGTCAGGGCGACGATAGGCAACTGCGGCCAGCGTCCGCTGCGACGTATCTGTCTGCTGGCCTCGTAACCGTCCATGACTGGCATGTTGCAGTCCATCAGCACCATGTCGAAGTTCTTCTGCTCCAACTGGTTCAGTGCCTCGCCGCCATGGGCAGCGACGATCACCTCGCAACCCAGCTTGCCGAGCATGCCCTTGGCTACCAGTTGATTGACTGGATTGTCCTCGACCAGCAGGATGCGCCCACGGCGTTGTGACGGGTTGACGTGTGCCGGCACCGCCGGGTCAGTCGGGTCGTCCACCTGCAACGTGTCGCGCAGGATCTGATACAGCGCATTGCGTGCCAGGGGCCGGGCCTGTTGTTGCAACGGGGCCAGGGTGGCGGCCTGTTCGCTGGGCATGAAGTTGCCGTAGGCGGTCACCAGCAGGATCGGTGCGGTGATGGTCGGGCGGAGCCCGAACAGGCATTCGGGGCAATCGGTAATCAACAGGTCGGCCGTCAGTCCGGCGAGGCTCTCATCCATTGCGTAGCGCCGGTAATCCAGGCCCCAGGCCGGCAATTGGTTGCTGAGCAGTTCGCTCAGGCCGCTGGCGGGTGAGCTGACGACGATGATCGTGCCTTTGAGTGGTTTCGGCACCTTGGCCGGTGTATGGCAGGGCAGCGGCAGTTCGGCGCAGAACTGGCTGCCGAAGCCGACCTCGGAGTTGATGGTCAGGCAACCCTTCATCGCTTCGCACAGATTATGGGTCAAGGTCAGCCCGAGCCCGGTGCCACCGTACTGGCGGGTGATACCGGCGCCGGCCTGGGTGAAGGGTTGAAAAATCTTCGCCTGGGCCTCCTGAGCGATACCGATGCCGGTGTCGCAGACTTCGATGCGCACCCCGCTGTCACGGACGCTCAGGCGCACATCGACACGACCGAAACGAGTGAACTTCAGGGCGTTGGACAGCAGGTTACTGACGATTTGCCGCACCCGCGTCGGATCGCCGAGCACCTGGGCCGGAAAGTGCGGGTCGATCAGGCAGGTCAGTTCGACACTCGATGCTGCATTTTGCGAGAGTAAATTGGCAGTGTCTTCAATCAGGGCGCCGAGGTCGAAGGGGATTTTCTCCAACTCCAGTTGTCCGGCGTCGAACTTCGACAGATCGAGGATATCGTTGAGCAGCTCCACCAGGACTTTTCCGGAGTCATGGGCAATCGACAGTTGGTGGCGTTGTTCGGCATTCAGCGAACTGTCGAGGGACAAGGCGATCATGCCGAGCAGGCCGTTCAAGGGGGTACGGATCTCATGGCTCATGTTGGCCAGGAATGCGGAACGGGCCTGCGCCATATTGAGGGCCGTGCTGCGGGCGACTTTCAATTCTTCGTTGGACTGGCTCAGGCGGGCGTTGATCGCCTTGAGCTCGGTGGTGCGGGCCGAGACAATGTTTTCCAGTTGCCCCAGGTAGTCGGTCAGGCGGTTCTCGGCGTTGCGTCGTTGTTGGATTTCGGTGGCCATCGTATCGAACTGTTGATTGGCGACCTTGACCAGAACGCCGATCTCGTCGTTATCATGACCGGGTGGAAACTCCAATCGCGATTGTCTGGCGGTCCCCGGTTGAGCGCTGCTCAGGGCGCGAATGACGCCCACCAGCGGTTTGGTCAGCAGCACGTAGAACAGCCCCAGGAGGATGCCGGTGAGGATCAGGCTGCGAGCAAAGCCGTTGAGCAGGGTGACCTCGGCACGTTTGAGGAAGCGAATGCCAAAGGTGTAGGTGTCGACATCCAGATGTAAGGTGCCGAGGGATTCGTCCGGTAGATGACTGAGAAACAGCCGATCCTCGAATTGCCGGTCGGCACCGAACAGGTAATCGCTGATCATCCGGTAGCTGCCGCTCTGACGGGGGCGCTCGACGCTGGCCAGTACCAATTTGTTGTTATCGATCAACTGCGCCCGCAGTACGGCCGGAGAATGCAACAGGCCCAGGGTCAGCTCCTGGGCCAGTTCGGCATCGATGTTGTAGGCGATTCTGGAGGCCGGGTTGTGGCTGATTTCCAGTAGCGAGAGGATTTCACGATTGATGGACGCGTTTTCGCTGGCATAATCGAGGCCTATTTGTACCAGACTGAGCAGCGTTCCCAGGATAAACCCGACCAGCACAGTCAACCAGGCCTGCTTGTAGGACAAGCGCTGGGTAAATTTTATATCCATGGGGTGATGTACCACGTTCATTTCCCTTCGCCGGGCAAGCATAGCTGATCCTTAGAGGTCGGCGGCATCTGGTGATGAGGCTCCGATATGTTGTCGACGGAGACTATTGCTTGTTTTTTCACGCGCCCGAGGGCGCCAACGCGACATCATGAGTGTGAACTTGTCCGAGGAAAAGTCGTGGATGCTCGATTGAATGCCTTTCTGGAACGCGCCGATGCGTTTCTCTCTCGCCTGGAGCCCTTGTTGCCCGCCACGCGCCAGGTGATCGACTGGGAGCATTGCCTGGTGGCCCGCTGGCAGCGCGAAGGTCGTAGCGGCTACCTGTTGCCGCTGGAGGTCAGCCTGGACATGCGCTTGTCCGACCTGATGGGTATCGACCTGCAACGCGAGCAACTGGCCCGCAATACCCGGCAGTTCATCGACGGCCTGCCGGCCAACCATGCGCTGCTCTGGGGCGCGCGTGGCACTGGCAAATCTTCGTTGGTCCGCGCCTTGCTGGCCGAACATGCCGGCGCCGGCTTGCGCTTGATCGAGATCGAGCGCGATCACCTGGCCGACCTGCCACGCGTGGTGGAGCAATTGATGAAGTCGGCGCAGCGTTTTGTACTGTTTTGCGACGATCTCTCGTTCGAGTCCGGTGAAGGCGACTACCGGGTGCTCAAGAGCGTGCTCGACGGCTCATTGGAGCAGGCACCGGACAATGTGCTGCTGTACGCGACATCGAACCGCCGTCACCTGGTCCCGGAGAAGCAAAGCGACAATGAGCATTGGACGCGGGTCGACGGTGAGCTGCATCCCAGCGAGGCGGTCGAGGATAAGATTGCGCTCTCCGATCGGTTCGGCCTGTGGCTGTCGTTCTACCCGTTTACCCAGGAACACTATCTAAGTGTGGTCGAGCACTGGATCGGCGAACTGGCGCTCAAGGCCGGGCTGAGCTGGCAGCGTGATGAACAACTGGATATCCAGGCGGTACGCTGGGCCACCGGACGGGGCAATCGCAACGGTCGTTGTGCCTATCAGTTTGCGCGTTACTGGGTCGGATTGAAATTATTGGAGCAGACACCATGATCGATTTGCAAAAGGCCGGCACGGGGCTGGAGGGCTACGGCCTGCTCTGTGCGCAATTGGAGTCGTTGCTGGCGCACGAGCGTGATTTCATTGCCAACGCGGCGCAGTTCTCGGCATTCCTGTTCAACCAACTGGATGACTTGAACTGGGCTGGTTTCTACCTCAATCGCGATGGGGAACTGGTGCTCGGACCGTTCCAAGGACAGATCGCCTGTGTGCGGATTCCCTTTGGGCGTGGCGTCTGCGGTACGGCGGCGGCCAGCCTGCAAACCCAGCGGGTCGAGGATGTACATGCATTCGCCGGGCATATCGCCTGTGACAGCGCCTCCAACAGCGAACTGGTGGTGCCGCTGGTCAAGGACGGCAAGCTGATCGGCGTGCTCGATCTCGACAGTCCGCGCCTGGCGCGCTTCACCCCGGAGGACCAGGCGGGCATCGAGCAACTGGTGGCCATTTTCCTGCGCCTGACCGACTGAGCCCGCCCGCACGGGCCTGGCCGGCTCTATCGTTTCGTGGAGCACCCGCAACGGCAACTGTTCGGAGCGGGTTTGCACCGAGTGGTTGGAGGATAACTCGAAGCAGCTCAGAGGACTTTATCGGGCGGGAGAGGATCATCCTGCGTGGGGGAAGGGTCAGTCAGTCGGGTCAGATGCTGTTGTAGGGCCGCTTCCAGATTTGACATGGCCTTGAGGATCGCCTCCCTGGCGTTTTCGATCACGTGCGCCGACACGTTCTGCTCGCAGGCATGCTCCATGTTTTCACATTGCTCGACCAAGGTCTTGGCTTGGATGATTCGAGCCGCACCCTTGATTTTGTGGGCCATATCCATGAACGCACCCAGGCCGGACTGCAGCGCAAGTGCGCTCAGCTCCTCGCGGTCGGTACGGCAACTATTGAGCAGTTCGTCCATCAGCCGTCGCACCAGCAACGGTTTACCGCCGGTCAGGGCGTTCAGACCATCGACGCTGAAAGGCGGATCGAAGGGGAGTGGGCGCAGGTCGGCCAGCTTCTGGCTCAGCTCGGTCAGGCTGATCGGCTTGAACAGGCAATCGTCCATCCCGGCATGCAGGCAACGGGTGCGCTCCTCCGGCTGGGCGTTGGCGGTGAAACCGAGCACCGTGCACCGTGGCAATGCCTGTGCGACCTCATGTTCACGTAAATGGCGGGTCAGCTCATAGCCGTTCATGACGGGCATGTTGCAGTCGACGATGACCAGGTCGAAGTGCCCGTTCTTCCAAGCCTGCAAGCCAGTCGCACCGTTTTGCGCGGTGTTGAATCGATGCCCGAGAAAGCCCAGTTGCTGGCACATCAACAAGCGATTGGCGGGGTGGTCGTCGACCACCAGTACATTCAGCTCATGCAGGGCGGGAGGAATCTGCGGTTTACCCTCGACCACGCCCTGGAGCGGTTCCAGACAGTCGAGCTTGAGTGACACAGTAACCTGAGTGCCGTGGCCGGGCACGCTGGAGAGTGTCAGGGTTCCACCCATCATTTCACAGAGGCTGCGACAGATGACCAGGCCCAGCCCGGCACCGCTGCGGGCCAGATGACCGGAGTTGTCGGCCTGGGCGAACGGCTGGAACAGGCGGGCCTGGTCGGCAGCGGTGATGCCGATGCCGGTGTCCTCGACCCGCAGTTGCACGTCGACCTGTCGCGGGTCCGCACTGGCCTGGATGCTCAAGCCGATGCTGACCTGGCCCTGCTCGGTGAACTTGATTGCGTTGCTGATCAGGTTGGACAGTATCTGTTTGAGGCGCAGTGGATCGACCAGCACGTCGCACGAGCGATCCTGCGTCGGTGCCGGCATCACCAGGCCCAGGCTTTTCTGGCGGGCCAGACCGTCGAACACACGGGCGACCGAGTCCACCAGTTCGTTCAGGTTGACACGTTCCGGGGACAGGCTGAGGCGCCCGGATTCGATACGGGCGATATCGAGAATGTCGCCGATAAGTTCCAGCAGGTCCTTGGCCGAGCTGTAGGCAACCTCGATGGCGGGTCGATCCAAGTGTCCCTGGTCAGCGCGCTTGAGGGTCAGTTCCAGCATGCCGATCACCGCGTTCATCGGGGTGCGGATCTCATGGCTCATGGTGGCTAGGAAAGTGCTCTTAGCCCGGTTGGCGTCATCGGCCTGCTCTTTGGCCGAACGCAGCTCCTCGAACAACTGGCGCCGTTCACTGATATCGATCCAGCCGCCGATGATCCCTTGCACGTCGCCCAGGGAATTGCGGTAAGGCAGTATCCAGTGATAGATGGTCAGTTCCCGTCCGCCAATATGCAGGGTGCGATCGCAGATCAGCGCCGTGCCCTTGTCGATGACCCGCAGGTAGTCGGCCTGGTATTGGTTGGCCTCCTGCTCGTTGCCGAGCGTTCTTGCACCGTCCTGCACGCTTTTGCCAACGACATCTTCCAGCTTCGCCGAGAACGCCTCCAGATAGCTGTCGTTGCAGGTCTGCAGCAGGCCCTGGCGGTCGCGCACGTAGATCGGGTGCGGGGTGCCGTTGACCAGGGCACGCATGAATTCGAACTGGTCGCTCAGTGCGCGCTCCGCCAGTTGGCGTTGGCGGATCTGGCGGCGCATGTAGGCGTTCCACGTCAACGACAGCAGCAACAACACGCTGGCGCCGACGATGATCTGGATGATCAGGTGGTGATAGTTGCGCCAATAGCTGTCGGAAACCGGCGTGTAGCCGCGCCAGCGGCTGTTGACGATGCCCAGTTCGTCAGGCGCGATGCTCAGCAGCGCCTTGTCCAGGATCGAGCCGAGTTCGGTGGCGCCGCGTGCGGTGGCCAGCGAGAAGACCGCCTGCTGGGTGCCGATGGTCGCGCTGATCTGCAGCTTATCTTCGAACACCTGTGAGGCGATCAGGTAATTGGCGATCACCAGTGAGCCGACCGCGCCCTCCGCCTGGCCGAGGGCGAGCAGCTCGACTGCCTTGAGGCTGTCATCCGTCTCCACCAGGCGGATCTGCGCAAAGTTGTTGCGCAGGTAGTCGATCAGCGGACTGCCGCGGGTAATGGTCAGGCGCTTGCCTTGCATCTGGTCCAGGTTGGTGGGGCTGTCCTTGCCTTTGGCCGTGAGCAGAACGAAGGAGTTCTCCATGTAAGGGCGACTGAAATGCAGGAGGTTTTCCCGTGCATTGGTCGGGCTGATGGCGGCGATGACGTCGGCCCTACCGCCACCGATGCGTTTGATCATGTCGTCCAGGCTGCGGGACTTCTGCACTTCGAAACGCAAGCCGGTGCGTAGGCGGATCAGTTCCAGCAGGTCGGCCGTTACCCCGCGAAAGTTGCCATCGGCATCGAAGAAGGTAATGGGCGCCAGGGCCTCGTTGACCACCACCCGCACCGCCGGATTGGCTTTGAGCCACTGTTCCTCGCGAGTGGTCAGTTGCAGCTTGTGGTCGGTCAGCAGGATGTCGCTGCCGGCGCTCCAGCGTTGGGCGATACTCTCGCGCTCGCTGGTGGGAATGGCCTGGAGAATGCCGTTGAGGATGCCCAGCAACAGCGGGTTGTCGCCACGCACGGCAAAGCTGAAACCGTAGGCTTCATGCTTGCCGAAGTTGGCCATTTTCACATTGCGCAGATAACCCTTGTTGATCAGGTAGTGGGTGGAAATGGTATCGCCCAGAAACACATCGGCCTGATCGAAGGCAACTGCGTTGATGGCATTTTGGTAGGAAGGATGGAACTGGATGATTGCGTCGGGATACAGGGTCTGGATTTCATCCAATGGCAGGTAGTGATAAACCATGCTCAGGCGCATGCCGGCCAGGCCGTCGGTCAATGAGCGGGTCTCTCCCTCCCGGGTGACCAATACGGGCTGGTCAACGGCATAGGGGACGGACAGCGAGATGTTTTTGTTGACGGCTTCGAAACCATTGGCGCTGCCGAGCAGATCGATCTGTCCGTCTTCGAGAGCCTCGATGGCCGCTTCCCGGCTGGCAAAGCTCAATACCTTGACGGGCAGCCCCATGGTCTTGGCGAGAATGCCCGCATAGTCCGCCGTGATGCCCTCGTAATCACGCCCGCTGCTCGTCATGTCGAACGGCGGATAGTCCGGAGCGGAGGTGCCCAGCACCAGCATGCGCTGGTCCTGTATCCAGCGGCGCTGGTCCTTGTCGAGCCGTACCTCCAGTTGACCGCTACCCGAACGGCTGAGCAGGGTGAAGTGGGTGACATCGCTGGGTTGTGCAAGCGCTGACAGGCACAGGAGCATTCCCGTGACGATTGCCAGATAATCCTTTAAGCGCGTGGGCATCCGTTTTCTCACACTACCGCGTTGCGTTTAGCCATTTCGATCAGCTCTACCAGGGATTTGGCTTTCAGTTTCTGCATCAGGCGTTTCTTGTAGGTACTGACGGTCTTGTTACTGAGGAACATGCCCTTGGCGATTTCCTTGTTCGTCCGACCTTGAGCGAACAATTGCAAGACCATCAGTTCTCGGTCATTCACCAGTCTGAAAAGTTCCAACTCCGGATTTGTCGATTCATCTTTTCGCCCACCGATCAACGCTTGACTAGGGAAATAATTGTAGCCGGATAATACTGCCTTGACCGCGCTCATTAATTCGCTCAAATCTTCGGTTTTGCAGACATACCCGGCAGCTCCCGATTGCATGCAGCGAATGGCAAAGAGCGAAGGCGACTGCCCGGTCAATACCAGGGTCTTCAGCGACAGATTCATTCCGTCCAGGCGGGCCAGCACTTCCAGGCCATCCAGCTTGGGAATGCTGACATCGAGAATGACCAGATCCGGCATGCATTCGCGAACCATCTGCATTGCATCGACGCCATTGTCCGTTTCGCCAACTATTTCATAACAATCTTCCTGTTCCAACAATATCCGAATGGCAAGGCGGACAACGGGGTGGTCGTCGACGATAAAAACCGAGTTCATAATAAAATCCCATACGAGCTTCGTAGAAAGCGCGCACATTAGCTCAGTTGCACCCCGAGGCGCATGAATAGAGGTGCCTACAGAAGCTGTATAGGAATATTCCTACTTTAATTAGGCTGTTGGCTTACGCTCTTGGCAAATCAAAGGTGGAAATGTACGGCTTTTTAGATTTTTTGGTTATGAGTATTAGTTAAATATTTGTTATTTTTTATAGGTTATTAGGAAGCGTCCTACAAATTGATGGGTTTGTATTTGTAGTATTTATATACTTGGATTGTGTGTCTGGTGCAGTGGCTGAAGTATTTTCCCTCACAATGAATGACTTTTCGCCATCCGCTGTCTTTCAAACGCCAATATGCTTTTCAGGGCCTGGCCATTCAGGGGTTTGGTCAGGCAACCCAACAAGGGAATCTGCCGTGACAAGGCCATCTCGCCGAGCACCTGGAGCTCTTCGAGGCTGAGACTGCTGAGCAGGATCGCTTGCCTGATCTTGCCTCGCTGGTGGGCGGTTTCGATCAATTCAAGTCCCAGTATATCGGGCAGGCATTGGTCGCAGAGCATGAGATCGAAGGGTGCCGGCGAGGTCGCCATGGCCTTCAGTGCTTCGGCGGCGTTTGCGGCGGGAGTGAGAAGGTGGTAGCCGTAGCTGTTGAGCAAGCTCTGTGTCGCGGCCAGTTGAAAGGGATGATCCTCCACCAGCAATACGCGCAGGTTTTGTTTGGACATGCGATTTTCCAGGCGAACTACCTACTTCGAACAAGGCTTCAGGAGCAGGCATGGAACGGGGGGTTGGGCCTGAAGTCGGGCGCTTGTTGAGCGAGGGGTCGGATTGAGTCCGGGTGGCAGACTAAGAGGGAATGGATTATTTCAGCGGGTCGAACATAGGCTCCATCAGGTGATTCCGGGGCAAATGTAGGCTTTCTCTGCGTGGTGCGCGGGGCATCGCGGTTCGATCAGGGACTCGCCTGCTGGTCGCAGGCGGGTTCGTGAGGTCACTGGGGACTTGAGCGGCCGGTCATTTCCCGAGCCATTTCACTGGCGTAGCTGTCGGTCATCCCAGCGATGAAGTCGATCATACGCAGGAACGAGGTGTGCAGGGGCCAGTCAGGATCAGGCGCATTATTGCCGAGCAGATCGAGGATCCGCCGATGCTTGAACGACGGTGTGCGACCGCCGTGCTGTTCCAGCGCGGCGCCGCAGAACGCGTTCAGAAGGATTTCCAGTGTCGTGTAGGCGCCGATCTCGTGGAGCGTCTTGCGCTTGTCCTGGAAGATCTTCCTGCGTGCGATGTCCTTGGCGTTGAGCACGCAGTGCTTGGCCGGTCCATGCATGTGCTCCACCAGATCGACCGGCAGGGTGCCGGCCAGCAAGGCATCTTGCTGTTCGACGAAGGCGCGGGCGGCGGCATTGGTCAGGTGTTCGATGGCCTTGCCGCGCAGCATCGCCAGCTTGCGTCGCCGTGAGCCCTGTGGGCCCAGTTGCCGGTAGGTCTGCGGCAAGTCATCGCCCACCAGCCCGAGCAACAGCGACTCAACTTCCGCATAGCTGAGCAGCTCCATCTCCAGGCCGTCCTCAAGGTCGATCAGGGCGTAGCAGATGTCGTCGGCCGCCTCCATCAGGTAGACCAGCGGATGCCGCGCCCAGCGCTGTTCTTCAAGCTGTGGCAGGCCGAGCTTCAGGGCGATCTGCTCAAGGATCGGCAGCTCGCTCTGGTAGCAGCCGAACTTATGTTTCTTGTAACCCAACGAGTCGGCGTGACGAGCGGTCCAAGGGTACTTGAGGTAGGTGCCGAGGGTCGCGTAGGTCAGGCGGGTGCCGCCGTCGAACTGGTGATATTCCAGTTGGGTCAGCACCCGGAACCCCTGGGCATTGCCTTCGAAATTGAGGAAGTCGGCACGCTCGGCGACGCTCATGTCATCCAGCCAACCACGTCCTGCCGCCTGCTGGAACCAGTGACGGATCGCGTCCTCGCCGGAATGACCGAAGGGCGGGTTGCCGATGTCGTGGGCCAGGCAGGCCGATTGTACGATCATGCCCAGATCGCTCGGCTCGCACCAGTCGGGCAGGGCGTCGCGCAAGGTCTCGCCGACGCGCATGCCAAGGGAGCGGCCGACGCAACTGACTTCCAGCGAGTGGGTCAGGCGGGTGTGGATATGGTCGTTGCTCGACACCGGGTGTACCTGGGTCTTGCGGCCCAGGCGACGAAAGGCGCCGGAGAAGATGATTCGGTCATGATCTTTGTGGAAAGGGCTGCGACCCAGCTCTTGCGGGCTGTGCAGGGGCTTTCCCAGGCGTTCGCGGTTGAGCAGGGTTGGCCAATCCAAGGCACGTTCTCTCCGTCGGGTGATTGAACCGCTAGCTTCCCGGTTAGGTGGCGCGCCTGCAAGCAAAAACTGCCAGGCGCGGCTTTATCGATCGGCCAGGCGCGGCGATCAACGCTTGCCTGACCCACCCTGCAGCACCAGCTTGATCAGCGGGATCAGGCTGGTGCCCAGGCGTATCAGCCGTGACAGGCCATTGAGGCCGCTGCCCTTGGCGCCCTTGCCGCCGAGAAAACCCAGCAACGTGACCACACCGATTCCCCACAAGGGCGCGTGCTTGATGCCGAGATTTTCCTGCCAGTGTTGGCCCATGCCGCGCAGGCGCTGTAGCGGTTGCAGCATCTGCTGGGACTCATGGCGGATTTCCTGACGATGCATTTCCATACGCAGGCGGATCAGCGCCTTGCGCATTTCCCGGCGCGAGCTGTACTTTTTCAGTTCAGGTTCGCTCATGGCAACAGTCGCTCGCGGTCGTTGGCCAGCTCTTCGAGCGTGGCGTTGAAGGGAGAGGATTCATCGAAGATCGCAGCTTTCAGGCGCAGGCCGCAGAATAACGCCGCCAGCGTATAAAAGACGCACAAGCCGATGATGCCGCTCAGGCGATAGGTGTCCCAGACCAGGATCAGTACCAGCACCGACAGGCCGATCAACAGCAGTAACGCGAAGACCAGTGCCAGTCCGGCGAACAGTAACAGGCTGACGGTGCGGGACTTCTGCTCCTGCAGTTCGATGCCGAACAACTCGACATGACTGTGCAGCAGGCCGAGGAAGGCGGCACCCAGGCGTCGCGTGGAGGAGCGGGCGCGGTTCGATTCATCGCTCGCCATGATCAGCGCCGTGTGGCCAGCAGGCCGATCAGAAAGCCGATCCCGGCGGCGATGCCGACGGACTGCCAGGGATTGGCCTGGACGTAGTCCTCAGTCGCTTCCACGGCGGCGTGGCCGCGCTCGCGTAGGGACGCTTCGGTCAATTGCAAGGTCTCTCTGGCCTTTAGCAGGCTGTCGTGAATCTGCGCGCGTAGTTCGTCAGCCTGGTCGCCCGCCAGGGTCGCCGTGTGTTCAAGCAGGCGTTCCGTGTCGCCGATCAGCGTGTGAAAATCCGCCATCAATATTTCCTGAGCAGTCTTTGCCGTTTTGCTGGCCATGGTGTTGATCTCCTTAAGAGGCGTTGTGGACGACGTGTGACAGATTCGAGTGCGGGCCTTGTGCGAAGGTTCACTCTGATTGGCTGGTACGGGTTTTGCTGCGTGCGGGTGTGTGGTTGTCGGTGCGTGCGCCGTGTCTGGGCGTCGATGGGCGCAACTGCGCGAAAACCTTACCTTAAATAGTTCAAACACGCGGAAAAAACCAAAGCGCTCGTTGACCCTGTTCTTCGCCCTGCGCCAAAGCGGTTCGCCGCCAGTCGCCGGTTGCGCCACTAAGGTGCGAAAAATAGGCGCTGTGAACAATTTTGGTGCTTTCCCTGACTTCAGGTCTGCCGTCTCCATGGAAAATTTGCAAAGCGCTGTGGACAGTCTGGTCCATGGTTCCAATACCCTGTTTATCCTGCTTGGCGCGGTGATGGTTCTGGCCATGCACGCCGGCTTCGCCTTCCTCGAAGTCGGCACCGTGCGCCAGAAAAACCAGGTAAACGCGTTGTCGAAGATCCTCAGTGATTTCGCGGTCTCGACCTTGGCCTATTTCTTCATAGGTTACTGGATTTCCTATGGAGTGAGCTTCTTGCACCCGGCAGCGCAGATCAGCGGCGATCATGGCTACGGGCTGGTGAAGTTCTTTTTCCTGCTGACATTCGCCGCGGCCATTCCGGCGATCATCTCCGGCGGGATCGCCGAGCGCGCAAGGTTTGCCCCGCAATTGTGCGCCACGGCGCTGATCGTGGCGTTCGTCTACCCGTTTTTCGAGGGCGTTGTCTGGAATGGCAATTTCGGCCTGCAGGCCTGGTTGCTGGCACACTTGGGAGCGAGCTTCCATGATTTTGCCGGTTCGGTGGTGGTGCACGCCATGGGCGGTTGGCTGGCGCTGGCGGCGGTCCTGCTGCTAGGGCCACGTCAGGGCCGTTATCGTGAGGGTCGTCTGGTGGCGTTCGCGCCTTCGAGCATTCCGTTTCTGGCCCTGGGTTCGTGGATTTTGATCGTCGGCTGGTTCGGTTTCAACGTGATGAGCGCACAGACCCTGCAGGGCGTCAGCGGCCTGGTGGCGGTCAACTCATTGATGGCGATGGTCGGCGGCACGGTAGCGGCGTTGATCATCGGCCGCAACGATCCGGGCTTTCTGCACAACGGGCCGTTGGCCGGGCTGGTGGCGATTTGTGCCGGTTCCGACCTGATGCATCCGATCGGTGCGCTGGTGACCGGCTCGGTGGCGGGCGGATTGTTTGTCTGGTGCTTTATTGCCGCTCAGAGCCAGTGGAAGATCGACGATGTCCTGGGTGTCTGGCCGTTGCACGGTCTGTGCGGGGTGTGGGGTGGCGTGGCTTGTGGGATCTTCGGCCAGCAGGCGCTGGGTGGGCTGGGCGGCGTCAGCCTGGCCAGCCAGTTGATCGGTACGGCGTTGGGCGTGGTGGTCGCATTGATCGGCGGTTTTGCCGTGTATGGGGGGATCAAGGTGCTGCACGGCCTGCGCCTGAGTCAGGAAGAAGAGTATTACGGTGCCGACCTGTCGATACATAAGATTGGGGCGGTCAGTCAGGATTGATTCGGCGCTCCACCCTGTGCGCTTCACGCCTTGAGTCCCCGGCTCGACTGCCCCGCACAGGGAGCCTAAAATGAGTCTTCATCTTGTCTCGAGCCTTTTGCCATGCTTCCTGACTGCCAGTTGTTCGGCACCCTGGGTTGCCATCTATGTGAAGCCGCCGAAGCTGTGTTGATACCGTTGGTCGAACACGGCCTGATGGTCGAATTGATAGACATCGCCGACAGCGAAGTGCTGTTCGAGACTTATAGCCTGCGGATTCCGGTGTTGCGGCGGGCAGACACCGGCGCAGAGCTGGGTTGGCCTTTCGACGTCGAGCAGGTCGTGGCCTTTGTACGCTGAATCCTTCCTCTACATCCTCGCTGTCAACGCTGTCCCGGTCCTTCTGTTTCATCAGATTGCCTGAGCTTGCACCCGCAAAACGCCTGTGCTTACGTCGCCTCATGACGTTTTGATGCAGCGCGCTCAGTGGTGCAGGGAGGAAGTGAAATGAAAGGGAGGCAAGTGTTTCTGGTCAACCAATTGGGCGGACGCAAATTTCTCGCGACATTGGTGGTAGGTGTAAGCACCGCGACCTTGACATGGTATGGAAAGATTGATGGCGCAACCTATGCCATGGTGATCCTCGGTACGGTGGGTTCGTTCATCGGCGGCAACGTCTATGGAAAGGTCCATCCCAGGGAATCATGACACGCGGTGTGTGGCCGGTAATCCGTTGGCGGATTACAAAAAATTAAGTTACTGTATATTCATACAGTTTTCGTCTCGACGTTGGGACAGGATGTCCACCATGACATGCGCACCCAGGGACGAAACCAGGAAAGATCAAGAGGGTAAAAGCATGGTCAATGTCGAACAGTTGAAAGCCAGCGTGAACCGCATGTCCGCGGACGTCGTCCGCGAAGCGGTGCTGGAGTTGCGCCTGGATGGGCTGGTGACGGAAGGCAAGACGCCGTTCAACAAGCTGCATTTTAACACCTGCTTCGCGGAAATCGAGGCGCTATTCCAGCGGGCGGGCTATCACCGCCAATTGGATGTGGTGGGTTACCAGGGATTGCTTTATGCGCTCTACGATCCGGGGCGCTGGGAGGCAGTGGATGTGTTGCGCTGGCTGAAGGACTACACCGAGGCGGCCGGTTCGACGCTGTTGAGGAATCAACTGGCTGCGGTTTGAGGCCTAGTGGCCTGTGGGGTGAGTTCTATGAGTCAATGTCGGCGTCACCGGCCTCTGACCGGCGTTGCTGTTCCTCGCCATAGCGCCTTGGCCATGGATTTGTGGCATCCGAGCTTGAGCCAACGAACTAACCGTACAGGCCACTAGCGGCACGATTGATTGACGGGGCACCTGGGTCTTGCCGGATAATGCCTGTCTAGCCAACCGTTCGAGCCCCGTCATGTCCGCTTCGCCTTTCAACGCCGCCGAAAACCAGGCCAGCACCTTGTACCTGCCTCCAGGTGCCTGGCCCACGGTGCTGGAGTGCTTGTGCGAGCACTTTCAGGCCATCGGTCGCGAGCAATGGCTCGACCGGATTGCCCGGGGCCGAGTGCTCGACGCCCAGGGCCGGCCGATCACGGCACAGTTGGCCTATCGCGAAGGCCTGAAGATTCATTATTTTCGCGAAGTGCCGAACGAGACGCCGATTCCGGTCACGGAGACGATTCTCTATGCCGACGAGCACCTGGTATTAGCCGACAAACCGCATTTCCTGCCTGTGACCCCAGCTGGCGAGTATGTCGAGCAAACCTTGCTGCGCCGGCTGATCCACCGGTTGGACAACCCCAACCTGGTACCGTTGCACCGGATCGATCGGCATACCGCCGGGCTGGTGCTGTTTTCAGCCAATCCCCAGAGCCGTTCGGCTTATCAGTCGTTGTTTCCGACCCGGCAAATCGAGAAACGCTACGAGGCGATTGCCCGCCCCTTGCCCGAATTGTCCTTTCCGTGGACTCACCAGAGTCGCCTGGTAGAGGGCGAGCCGTTCTTTCGCATGCGTGAAGGCGAAGGTGCCAGCAATACCGAGACGGCCATCGAGGTGATCGAGAAGGGGGCCGGACTCTGGCGGTATGCCCTGTATCCGGTGACGGGGAAGAAGCATCAGTTGCGGGTACACATGGCTGCCCTGGGGGCTGGGATTTGCAACGACCCGTTTTATCCACGGGTGCTCAAGGAGGCGAAGGATGATTACGCCAATCCGCTCAAGCTATTGGCCCAGGGATTGCGTTTCGTCGACCCGATCAGTGGGCAGACGCGCTGTTTCGAGAGCGAAATCACCCTACGCTGGTGAACCGGGTTCAGTCCGGCATAAAGCCTGCACATGCGCACAAGGCGGGCTTTGCCGGGGCGCGCGAAGGGTTACAGCTCTTTGACGGTACGCACCTGATCCTTGTTGATGCGGGTATTCTTGCCGTCCAACTGCTGGAACTCGTAGAAGCCGGATTCGGAATCATACTTCGGAGTGTCCACGGCCTGGATTTCACGCCCGTCGTTCAGGGTGATCACGGTCGGCGATGAACAGCCGGCGAGGGCTGCCAGGCCCATGGTCAGCATGAGGGCGGCGAGGGGCCGGTGAGTCATGGTGCTTCTCCAGAAAAAATTCGGATTGATTAGTATTAAGACGACAGTATTTTCAGCAAGTTCCTCGCCTGTGTCCATCCGGCGGGTTATCGCCATGCTCAAGCAGTTGCGCAGTATTGAGATTGGCCAGCCTGGGATCGTTCGCCGGGCACTGTAGGGCCAGGGCCTGCAGGGGCAACATGACCTTGCGCGGACTGCGTTCGCCGCTCGCCCAGGCTCGCTCGAAAGCCCCTGCCAGTGCCACGGGAATCACACACAGCAGCGGCTCCCAGTGTTCGCCCTGGCGCACCATCAGGGGCTGTTCCGGGTGCTGGCCAGCCGCGTCGATCATGGCCTGGAGCAGGTTGCGATCGACCCGTGGCACATCACAGGGCAGTACCAACAGGTGTGAGTGGCGCGCCACCGCCAGTGCGGCGCGAATTCCTGCCAGCGGGCCAGGGAAGTCGTCGCTGTCGTCCGCTACCAGGCGGTCGGCGTAGATCGCGTAGCGTTGCGAATTTCGATTGCAGGAAATGACCAGGTCGTCGGTCAGCGTCCGCGCGGTGGCATGCAGATGGGCGATCAGCGGCCGGCCCCGCCACTCCAACAGGCCCTTGTCCTGGCCGCCCATGCGCTGGCCACGGCCACCGGCCAGGACCACAATGGAAACCTTGATCAACGACATGGCGAGCCTCGACGGGGCAGGACTCTGTTACGGCGTTCATGACGGCATTTATGAAAGGCAGCGCTGTGATATAACACCGGCATGTTTCTCCTATAACAACTGGACCAGGCCTATGAAAACCAAGGCTGATACGCCCTTTGTGCCGCTGAATATCGCGGTCTTGACTGTCAGTGATACCCGTACCTTTGAAACCGACACTTCCGGGCAGGTCTTCGTCGATCGCCTGACCGCCGCCGGTCATCGCCTCGCGGAGCGGGTGCTGCTCAAGGATGATCTGTACCGGATCCGCGCGCAAGTGGCCACCTGGATCGCCGAGGATGTGGTCCAGGTCGTGTTGATTACCGGTGGCACCGGCTTCACCGGTCGTGACAGCACCCCGGAAGCGGTTGCGTGCCTGTTGGACAAGCAGGTGGACGGCTTCGGCGAGCTGTTCCGGCAGATTTCCGTGGCCGATATTGGCACCTCCACCGTGCAGTCCCGTGCTCTGGCCGGGTTGGCCAACGGAACCTTGGTCTGCTGCCTGCCGGGCTCGACCAATGCGGTGCGTACCGGCTGGGACGGGATCCTCGCCGAGCAACTGGACTCTCGCCAGCGTCCGTGCAATTTCGTTCCTCACCTGAAACAGGCGCCACCTTGTGAATCCCGTGGGTAAGCCGGGCAAGACCGGCGCCCTGATTCCGGTCGAGATCGCCCTGGCCCGATTGTTGGAACTGGCCGAGGCGGCGCCGATTCGTGAAGCCGAGCGCTTGCCGCTGGCGGAGACCGAGGGCCGGGTGTTGGCCGAAGATCTGGTCTCCAGTCTCGACCTGCCGCCGTGGCCCAACAGCGCCATGGACGGTTATGCCTTGCGCCTGGCCGACTGGCACGGTGAACCATTGCCGGTCAGCCAGCGGATTTTCGCTGGACACGCGCCAGCGCCGTTGTTATCCGGCACCTGCGCACGGATCTTTACCGGGGCGCCGCTACCGGTAGGCGCCGACTGCGTTGAAATGCAGGAGAACGTCGATGTCCAAGCCGATCAACGGGTACGTTTCAACGAGCCGCTGGTGCTGCAACAGAACATCCGCCCCCAGGGGCAGGAAACCACGGTTGGCGAACAGGTACTATCGGCGGGCACCCGCATAGGGCCGATCGAACAGGGCCTGGCGGCGTCCTTGGGTTGTGCCGAACTGTCGGTGATTCGTCGGGTCCGGGTCGCCGTTCTGTCGACTGGCGATGAGTTGATCGAGCCAGGTCGGGCGCTGGGACCGGGGCATATCTACAACAGCAATCGCGTACTGCTGTGCAGCTGGCTCAAACGCCTGGGCTGCGCAGTGGTGGATGCCGGCATCCTACCGGATGACCTGCCGACCACCCGCCAGCGCCTGACGGAGCTGGGGGATGTTGACCTGATTCTTTCCACCGGCGGCGTGTCGGTCGGTGAAGCCGATTGCCTCGGCATCGCCCTGCGTGAAGAAGGTGAATTGGACCTCTGGAAGCTGGCGATCAAGCCTGGAAAACCCCTGACCTTCGGGCACTTTCGTGGCGTGCCGGTGATTGGCCTGCCGGGCAATCCTGCATCGACGTTGGTGACTTTTGCACTGTTGGCTCGGCCTTATCTGCTGCGGCGCCTGGGCGTACAGGAGGTCCGGCCTTTGCAGTTCAAGGTCCCGGCCGGGTTTTCCTGGCCGAAGCCGGGCAACCGCCGGGAATACTTGCGCGGGCGCCTGGAAAACGCCAGGGCGGTCATCTATCGCAACCAGAGTTCCGGCGTGCTACGCAGCGCGGCGTGGGCCGAAGGGTTGGTGGAAGTGCTGGAAGGTACCACGCTGGTGGAAGGCGATTGGGTCAACTTCATTCCCCTGAGTGAAGTACTGGGCTGAGAGGGTCACGTTTCCGACAGAGAGAACTGGGTCAGGCAGTAGCTCGGGATACCCATGTCGTTCAGGCGCTGGGAGCCGCCGAGTTCCGGCAAGTCGATGATGGCAGCCGCTTCGAGGACCTTGGCGCCCATGCGCCGTACCAGGTTGGCGGCGGCGCTCAGCGTGCCGCCGGTAGCGATCAGGTCATCGAAGATCAGTACCGAGTCGCCTTCGCACAGGCTGTCGGCATGGACTTGGAGGAAGGCCTCGCCGTATTCGGTCTGATAACCCTCGGACAGCACATCCCCCGGCAACTTGCCCTGTTTGCGAAACAGGATCAGCGGCTTGTTCAACTGGTAGGCGATAATCGAGCCGATCAGGAAACCACGGGCATCCATCGCACCGATATGACTGAAGTCGGTTTCGACATACCGGTGGATAAAGGTATCGGCCACCACTCGGATTGCCTGGGGCGACTGAAACAGCGGGGTAATGTCGCGAAAGATCACTCCCGGTTTCGGAAAGTCGATAACCGGGCGGATCAAGGATTTGATGTCGAAGCTGTCAAAGGCCATCGTCGCGGTGTCCTGGAAGGCTGTAAGCGCCCCAGTATACCCGCGACGTGTGTCTGGATCAGCCTTCGAGCGAACCGCCGGCAAGCGCGCAGAGTTGGATCGGGTCGAGGAGCTGCACTTCCTTGCCTTCGGCGACGATCAGTTCGTTGACCTGGAAACGGGTGAACACTCGGGATACGGTTTCCACCGCCAGCCCCAGGTAGTTGCCGATCTCGTGGCGCGACATGCTCAAGCGGAACTGCCGGGCGGAGAATCCGCGGGCGCGAAAACGTGCGGAAAGGTTGACCAGGAAGGTAGCGATCCGCTCGTCAGCGGTCTTTTTCGACAGCAACAGCATCATTTGCTGGTCGTCGCGGATTTCTCGGCTCATCACTCGCATCAACTGACGGCGCAATGGCGGCAGTTGCAGGGCCAGTTCGTCCAGGCGCTCAAAGGGAATCTCGCAGACCGAGGTGGTCTCCAGGGCCCGGGCCGATACGGGGTGGGTCTCGGTATCCATGCCGGACAAGCCGACCAGTTCGCTGGGCAAGTGAAAGCCGGTGATCTGTTCTTCGCCACCGTCGCTCAGGCTGAAAGTCTTCAAGGCCCCCGAACGTACAGCATAAACGGAGCTGAAGGTGTCGCCTTGATGAAACAGGAACTCGCCTTTTTTCAGCGGACGCCCACGTTTGACGATTTCGTCCAGCGCATCCATGTCTTCCAGATTCAGTGAAAGTGGCAGACAGAGAGGAGCCAGGCTGCAATCCTTGCAATGAGCCTGGCTGTGGGAGCGCAGTTTCACGGGCTCAGACATTTCTCAAATCCTTGTAGGGTGACACGCATAAACTGTAAGGGTACCTCAGTGGGAGTTCTTGAGGCCAGCGTGTGCCGGGATGGTACAGCGGTCCGCAGTCATCTGAGTTTTAGATGATTTGGGGGGAAAGCCGCCGGCGACGCTGCTGTCCCAGGTAGGCATCGAACACCCTGCACCCCGACCGGGCCGACAGGACGATGCAGCGTTCCGAGGACCTCGCTCGTCACAAGGATCAGTGCCCCATCAACCAGTGTTGATGAGGGCCGGGTAGGGTCCACAAGCCGAACAACATAACCAGCAACCCACCGCCCAGGCGCACGCTGCGCTTGCGCAGGATCGCTGTGACCCGTTCCGCCGCCAGCCCGGTGGCTAGCAGGATCGGCCAGGTCCCGAGGCCGAAGGCCAGCATCAGCAGCGCGCTGTCGACAGCATTGCCCTGGCTCGCTGCCCATAGCAGTGTGCTGTAGACCAGGCCACAGGGCAGCCAACCCCACAATGCCCCGAGCAGCAAGGCTCGGGGCAGGCTAGACACTGGCAACAGGCGGCTGGCGACGGGCTGGATATGTCGCCACAGGCCGCGCCCGAGGCTTTCCACGCGGATCAGGCCGTTCCACCAACCGGCCAGGTACAGGCCCATGACGATCAGCAACAAGCCGGCCAGCACCCGCAACAGCATTGCCGCCGGACTGTTGGCCGCTGCCCAACCGAGGAGGCCGATCAACAGGCCGGCGGCGGTGTAGCTGAGAATCCGCCCTAGATTGTAAGCCAGTAGCAGGCGCAGGCGTCGGGCTCGCTGTTGCTGGGGAATCGCCAGAGTCAGGGCACCCATCAGGCCGCCGCACATGCCCAGGCAATGACCGCCGCCGAGCAAGCCGAGAATCACCGCCGAGACCAACAGGGGCGCCAGTTCAAGCATGGGGAGGGGCCTGCTGGTCGTGGTCGCGGGGAGTCCCGTTGGCCTCCTCGATGGCGGCCTGGTGGTTAGGGTCCTGGTCGTCGAACAGGATACTGTGGGCCGGACCGTCGAGATCGTCGTATTGGCCGCTGTCCACCGCCCAGAAGAAGATGTAGACGGCGATGGCGACGATCAGCAGTGCCGCTGGGATCATCACGTAAAGAGCTGGCATCTTTGCTCCAGGCCCGCACGGCTCAGGCCGGCAGCGGGCGGGTATCGGGTAGGACCTGGTTGACCGGCGGGCTCGGTTGGCGAGTCAAGCGCAGGGCATTCAACACCACCGTCAACGAACTGATGGACATACCGACCGCGGCCCACACCGGAGTGATCCAGCCGAGGGCGGCGAACGGCAACATGAGACCATTGTACAGCGCCGCCCAGATCAGGTTCTCGATGATTACCCGACTGGTGCGGCGGGCCAGACCGAAGGCCTGCGCCAGGGCATCCAGGCGATTGCACAGCAGTACCGCGTCGGCATTGGTTTTCGCCAGGTCCGTGGCCGAGCCCATGGCAACGCTGATATCGGCGGCGGCCAGGACCGGCACATCGTTGACGCCGTCGCCAAGCATCAACACCTTGTGCCCTTGTTGTTGCAGTTGTTTCAGGACTTGCAGCTTGTCCTCTGGACGCAGTCCGCCACGGGCCTCGTCGATACCCAACTCCGTGGCGATACTGGCGACCATCGGCGAGCTGTCACCGGACAGCAGCAGGGTCCGCCAGCCGCGCGCGCGACAGGCCGCGAGCAAGTCCGGTGCATCGCTGCGCAGTCGGTCGTCGAGAACCAACCAGGCGAGGGCGCCGTGGCTGTCGCCCAACAGCAGCCATTGCCCGCTGGCCTGCGGCGGCGCGGGGATCGCGCAACCGCTGAGCTCACAGACGAAAGCCGCCTGGCCGATACGTAGCTGCTGTTCGCCGACGCGGCCCGCCAAGCCACGTCCGGGTGTGCTCAGGACATCTTCGGCGATTTGCGGGGTGCGACCGAAAGCTTTGGCAATCGGGTGTTCGGAACGGCTTTCCAGGGCGGCGGCTAGAGCCAGGCAGTACTCGCTGTCCAACTCGCGCAATGGCTGGATGGTGCGCAAGGTCAGGCGGCCCTCGGTCAGGGTGCCGGTCTTGTCGAAAATCACCGTGTCGATCTGATTCAGACCTTCGAGGACATGGCCGCGAGTCAGCAGCAGGCCGAGCTTGTGCAGTGTGCCGGTGGCGGCGGTCAGCGCTGTCGGAGTGGCCAGCGATAGCGCACATGGGCAGGTTGCCACCAGCATCGCCAGAACGATCCAGAACGCCCGCTCCGGGTCGAGCTGCCACCAGAGCAGGCCGATGGCCGCTGCTGCGATCAGCGACAGCAGCAGGAACCATTGCGAGGCGCGGTCGGCGATCTTTGCCAGGCGTGGTTTTTCGCTTTGGGCGCGCTCCAGCAGGCGAACGATTGCGGACAGGCGGGTGTCCTGGCCGAGGGCCAGGACCTCGACCGTCAGTGCTCCCTCGACGTTCAACGTGCCGGCGGTGACCGCGTCCCCCGGAGCATGCGGTTGCGGCAGGTATTCACCGGTCAGCAGCGATTCATCGATACTCGACTGGCCGTCGAGAATCCTGCCGTCCGCCGGCAATACGGCGCCGGGATGCACCAACACGCGGTCGCCCTGGCGCAGTTCGCTGAGCAGGATTCGTTCGCTCTGGCCGTCCGCGAGCAGGCGCAGGCAGGAAGCCGGCAGCAGATTGACCAGTTGCGCGGTGGCCGCCGCCGTGCGCTCGCGGGCGCGACGCTCAAGGTAACGACCGGTGAGCAGAAACAGGGCGAACATGCCCACGGCATCGAAATACAGCTCGCCGACGCCGCTGATCGCGGTCCAGATCCCGGCGCAATAAGCGCTGCCGATCGCCAGCGAGACCGAGACGTCCATGGTCAGGTGCCGGGTGCGCAGGTCGCGCAGAGCGCCACGAAAGAACGGCGCGCAGCTGTAGAAGACAATCGGGGTGGTGAGGAACAGTGCGACCCAACGCAGGATGGTGTGCAGCTCGGGGCTCAGGTCGATATTGAATTCCGGCCAGGTGGCCATGGTCGCCATCATTGCCTGGAACCACAGCAAGCCGGCCAGGCCTAGCTGGCGCAAGGACTTGCGGTTTTCGCTGGCCAATTGTTCGCTGGCGCGGTCGGGCTGGTAAGGGTGGGCGGCGTAGCCGATCTGGCGTAGCTCGACGAGCAATGTACTCAGGGCCAGTTGGCTGTCGATCCAGCGCACCTGCAACCGATGATTGGACAGGTTCAGGCGCGCCTCGGCCACGGCCGGCAGGTTGCGCAGGTGTTTTTCGATCAGCCAGCCGCAGGCGGCGCAACTGATGCCCTCCATCAGCAAGGTGGCTTCGACAAGCTCGCCATCGTGGTGGACAAAGGGTTGCTGCACATCGGCGCGGTCGTATAGCGCCAGTTCGTCCGGCAGTTGCACCGGCAGCACGGCGGGGTTGGCGCAGGGTTCGCTGCGGTGGCTGTAGTAATGCGCCAGACCGCCGGCGACGATAGCTTCGGCCACAGCCTGGCAGCCGGGACAGCAGAATTCGCGGGTTTCATCGAGGACGACCGCGGTGAAGCGACTGCCAGCGGGGACCGGCAGGGCGCAGTGGTAGCAGGGTACGGGACGGGTCATAGGGGCCATCGGTCAATCAATTCCGGCAAGCGGACTTCGGTGGCGAGCGAGGTTACTTGGCGAGGTCTTCGGCGCCTTGCAGTGGCTCGTCGCCCAGCAGCAGGTCTTGGTCGTGGCTGACCTGCTCTTCCTCGAACATACGCCAGGTCCTGTCGTCCTGCTTGCCCAGCAGCTCGACGAAACGCCGGCCTTCGACCTTGTCGCTCAACTGGCCGATATAGCGCCCTTGTTCGGTCTCGCTACGGGTCAGGATGATCCGTCGATCCTTCTGCGGCTGGGTCGGCGAGATCAGGTTGAGTTGCAGGGTCGCCGGATAGCTGGCGCCGCTCAGGCGCAGGTCGACTTCGCCGGTGACTTCGTCGAGGCGTAGGTTGGCCCGCATCTGCAGGGTCTGGGCCAGCAGCTCACGGTCCAGCGAGCGGTTGATGCCCTTGCCGGCCTCGTAGTAGTTGTCGTTGACCAGGTTGTCCGGGTTCTTCACCGCGATGGTCACCATCGACAGGGTCAGGGTCACCGAGCAGGCCAGGATGGCGATAATGATCCAGGGCCAAAGGTGCTTGTACCAGGGGCTGGTGGCGGTGGCGACGGACATCGTGGATTCCCTTAGCGAATTTGTGGACCGATGAATCGGCTCTTGGCTTCAATGTGGACGCTGTCGTCATCGGCATCGCGGAGAATGAATTTCACCTCATTGGTACTCGACGGCAGTTGTTCGGGGGCGCTGGACAGTTCGACCGGCATGCTGAAAATCTCGCCGGCGGGTACCTTGATCTCACGCCGGCCTTGCAGCTTCAGGTCCGGCAGGCCACTGGCGTCGAGGACGTAAGTGTGGTCGCGTTGGTCCTTGTTCATGATCTTCAGGCTGTAGACGTTTTCGATCCGCCCCTCGGCATTTTCGCGATAGAGCACACGGTCCTTGCTGACGTCGAAACCCACCAGCGAGCGCATGAAGAAGGCACTCACCAGTAGGCTGATCATTGCCAGCAGAACCACTGCATAACCGATCAGGCGTGGCCGCAAATGCTGGGTCTTCTGCCCGGAGAGGTTGTGTTCGGTGGTGTAGCTGATCAGGCCGCGTGGGTATTCCATCTTGTCCATGACGCTGTCGCAGGCGTCGATGCAGGCGGCGCAGCCGATGCATTCGACCTGCAGGCCGTCGCGGATGTCGATGCCGGTGGGGCAGACCTGTACGCACATTGTGCAATCGATGCAGTCGCCCAGGCCCTGAGCCTGATAGTCGATACCTTTCTTGCGTGGGCCACGATCTTCGCCACGGCGTGGGTCGTAGGAGACGATCAGCGTGTCCTTGTCGAACATTACGCTCTGGAAGCGTGCGTAAGGGCACATGTAGATGCACACCTGCTCGCGCAGCCAACCGGCATTACCGTAGGTGGCGAGGGTGAAGAAAGCGACCCAGAAATACGACCAGCCATCGGCCTGGCCGGTGAAGAAGTCGATAATCAGTTCACGGATCGGCGAGAAGTAACCGACAAAGGTCATGCCGGTGACGAAGCCGATCAACAACCAGAGGCTGTGTTTGGCGAACTTGCGCAGGAATTTGTTGGCGCTCATGGGCGCCTTGTCGATCTTGATGCGCTGGTTGCGGTCGCCTTCGGTGATCTTTTCGCACCACATGAAGATCCAGGTCCAGACGCTTTGCGGGCAGGTGTAGCCGCACCAGACGCGCCCGGCGTAGACGGTGATGAAGAACAGGCCGAAGGCGGCGATGATCAGCATGCCGGAGAGCAGGATGAAGTCCTGGGGCCAGAAGGTTGCACCGAAGATGAAGAACTTGCGCTCGGGCAGGTTCCACCAGACCGCCTGGTGGCCACCCCAGTCCAGCCATACGGTCCCGAAATACAGCAGGAACAGCGCGGCACCGCCGGCTATCCGCAGGTTGCGGAACAGGCCAGTGAAGGCACGGGTGTAGATTTTTTCGCGTGAAGCGTAGAGATCGACGGTGTTGTTCGAGTGCTGTGCAGGCGGAGTAACGTCGTGTACCGGAATTTGCTTGCTCATCATTGCATCCCACGGTAGGGGGAAAAGCCTCGGTCAGTACATGCCGACCGCGATCAGAAAGGGTAGTGCAGTGGCGTAATGATACGCCTGTCACTCTGGCTCAAGGGTGCGACCTTTGGTCGCGTTGAGGGAGCGATCCGAATAGTGCAGCAAATGTAACAAAACATGATGCAGGTCAATTGACTATAGATGAAATCGCCTGGCCTAGCATGCGGATTACCCACGTGATAGAGCGCTTGCGGATAAAAAAGGCCCCGCCAGTCTGCACCGACGGGGTCATGGGTGGAGCGGCGAGCCGGGAGTTTATTCCGCGGGCTTGTTGTCGCCATGGGACAGGCTGTAGACATAGGCGGCCAGCAGGTGGACCTTGTCGTTGCCCTGGGTCTGTTCCTGGGCAGGCATCTGGCCCTGGCGACCGTGACGAATGGTCTGCTGCAGTTGCGCGAAGCTCGAGCCGTAGATGAACGCACCAGGGTGCGTCAGGTTGGGTGCGCCCATGGCTGGGGTGCCCTTGCCCTCCGGACCATGGCAGGCCACGCAGTTGGCGGCGAAGAGCTTTTGCCCGTTGGCCGGGTCGGCCTTGGCGCCTTCCGGCAGCTTGCGACCGTCGAGATTGGTCAGCACGAAGGCGGCCACATCGGCCACGCCCTGTTCGCCAATTACCTCGGCCCAGGCCGGCATGACCGCATGGCGACCGCCCATGATGGTGGTCTTGATGGTTTGCGGGTCACCGCCCCAGCGCCAGTCGTTGTCGGTCAGGTTGGGGAAGCCATAGGCGCCCTTGGCGTCGGAGCCATGGCATACCGAGCAGTTGGACGCGAACAGGCGACCGCCCATTTTCAGGGCTAGCGGGTCCTTGGCGACTTCTTCGATCGGCATGGCGGCGTACTTGGCGAAGATCGGCCCGAACCGCGCATCCGAGCGGGCCATTTCCTTCTCCCATTCATGTACGCCGGTCCAGCCGGTCTGGCCGTCGGCGAAGGGGACCTGCTGGTCGTTGTCCAGATAGCCATAACCCGGCAACAGGCCTTTCCAGTTGCCCAGGCCCGGGTACAGCGCCAGGTAGCCGAGGGCGAAGATGATGGTGCCAACGAACAGCATGAACCACCACTTCGGCAACGGGTTGTCGTATTCCTCGATCCCGTCATAGGAGTGGCCGACTGTCTCGTCGGTCTGCTCGGCGCGCTGGCCCTTGCGGGTCGACAGCAGCAGCCAGGTCAGGGCGAAGATGGTACCCAGACTGAGGACTGTGACGTACAGACTCCAGAACGTAGTCATTCTTTGTTACTCCTAGAAGCTTGCTCGACGTGCTTGATGGCTTCGGGGTCATCCGCGAAAGGCAGCAAAGTCGCGTCGTCAAACTCCGACTTGCGCTTGGGGCTGAACACCCACAACGCCAGGCCGATAAAGGCCACCATCACCACGACGGTGCCCAGGCCACGAATCATCCCGATATCCATCCAGATCACCGTTTGCTTTTAATGATGGTGCCCAGGCCCTGCAAGTAGGCCACCAGCGCGTCCATTTCGGTCTTGCCCTTCACGGCGTCTCTCGCCCCGGCGATGTCTTCGTCGGTGTAAGGCACGCCCAGGGTGCGCAGGACTTCCATTTTTTTTGCGGTGTCCTTGCCGTCGAGTTTGTTTTCCACGAGGAACGGGTACGCCGGCATTTTCGACTCGGGCACCACGTTGCGTGGGTTGTACAGGTGCGCACGGTGCCAGTCGTCGGAGTAACGACCGCCAACGCGGGCGAGGTCTGGACCGGTGCGCTTGGAGCCCCACAGGAACGGGTGGTCCCAGACGCTTTCACCGGCAACCGAATAATGTCCGTAGCGTTCGGTTTCAGCGCGGAAGGGGCGGATCATCTGCGAGTGGCAGCCGACACACCCGTTGGCGATGTAGAGGTCACGGCCTTCCAGTTCCAGGGCCGAGCGAGGCTTCATGCCTTCGACCGGCTTGTTGGTGACGTCCTGGAAGAACAAAGGGACGATCTGGGTCAGGCCGCCGATGCTGACAGCGATGACCATGAAGAAGGTTAGCAGGCCGATGTTTTTCTCGACGACTTCGTGCTTCATCAGTGAGCTCCAACGACAGCGATCTGAGCGGCGGCTTCAGCTTCAGCCGGATTCGAGGCACGAACGGTGCGGTACACGTTATAGGCCATGAACAGCATCCCACTGGCGAAGAACGCACCGCCCAGGGCACGCACGATGTAGCCGGGGTGGCTGGCGACCAGGGCTTCGACGAACGAGTAGGTCAGGGTGCCGTCCTCGTTGATGGCTCGCCACATCAGGCCTTGGGTGATGCCATTGACCCACATCGAGGCGATGTAGAGTACGGTGCCGATGGTCGCGAGCCAGAAGTGGGTGTTGATCAAGCTGACACTGTGCATCTGCGCGCGACCGAACAGCTTGGGAATCATATGGTAGATCGCGCCGATGGAGATCATCGCTACCCAGCCGAGGGCGCCGGCGTGAACGTGGCCGATGGTCCAGTCGGTGTAGTGGGAGAGCGAGTTGACGGTCTTGATCGCCATCATCGGACCTTCGAAGGTCGACATGCCGTAGAACGCCAGCGACACCACCAGAAAGCGCAGGATCGGGTCGGTGCGCAGCTTATGCCAGGCGCCCGAAAGGGTCATCATGCCGTTGATCATGCCGCCCCAACTCGGTGCCAGGAGGATGATCGACATCGCCATGCCCAGCGACTGCGCCCAATCCGGCAGGGCGGTGTAGTGCAGGTGATGGGGACCGGCCCAGATGTACAGGGTGATCAGTGCCCAGAAGTGGACGATGGACAGGCGATAGGAGTAGATCGGGCGCTCGGCCTGTTTCGGTACGAAGTAGTACATCATCCCGAGGAACCCGGTGGTCAGGAAGAAACCCACCGCGTTGTGCCCATACCACCATTGGATCATCGCATCCGTCGCCCCGGCGTAGACCGAATAGGACTTGAAGAAGCTCACCGGCAGGGACGCGTGGTTGACGATGTGCAACATGGCGGTGACGACAATGAACGCACCATAGAACCAGTTGCCGACATAGATATGCTTGGTCTTGCGCTTGACGATAGTGCCGAAGAACACCAGCGCGTAGGCCACCCAGACGATCGCCAGGAGGATCGCCAACGGCCATTCCAGTTCGGCGTATTCCTTGGTGGTGGTGTAACCCAATGGCAGGGTCACGATGGCGCCGATGATCACTGCCTGCCAGCCCCAGAAGTGGAAGGCCGCCAGGCTATCGGAGATCAATCGCACCTGGCAGGTACGTTGCACCACATAGTAGGAGGTGGCAAACAATGCACAACCAGCGAAGGCGAAGATCACCAGGCTGGTGTGCAACGGGCGCAGGCGTCCAAAACTCGTCCACGGCAGACCGAAATTCAGCTCCGGCCAGACCAGTTGAGAAGCGATGAATACGCCGAGCCCCATGCCAAGGATCCCCCAGACCACCGTCATGATGGCGAACTGGCGGACTACCTTATAGTTATAAGCAGTCGGACTGATTGCTGTGCTCATTCTAAGGTTCCACGGTTTGGGTATAGTTATTAGGGGTAAAAATCGGTCGCAAGTATGGATAAAGTGTAGGGTCATTGCAACGCGCCATGACCCGGGTCACTACGTTACGACGCTGATTCTACGGCCTTTCCATACTCGGTGTAAGGTCAAAGCCCGTCCTCGAAAATACCGCGATTGACCGGCGGGCGAGGGGTTAGGGATTGATCGGGGTTTGCAAAGCTTAGTACCGATTCCCGAGAGTGGGTAGGCGGACTAAAAGACAGGTGCGACACTTGGTCGCGTGCAGGCGGGAAGTTGCCGTATCTTCGTCGATGCGGCGGGAAACATCTGGTATTTATTGAGTTTTATCTTCTCCTTGACGGTCGTGCGAGAGGCTGAATACGTAAGCTGCCAGCAGTTGCACCTTGTCGTTGCCGAGCAGTTCGCTCTGGGCCGGCATATGACCCTGGCGCCCGTGGCGGATGGTCTGCTGCAACTGTGCCAGACTGTTGCCATAGATAAAGCCGGCGGGTTGGGTCAGGTCCGGGGCTCCCATGATCGGATTGCCCTGGCCAGTGGCACCATGACAGACGATGCAACTGGTGTTGAACGATTGTCGGCCAGCTTCCAGGTCTGCCGTGGAGTCCTGCGACAGCGGTAGTTGGGCCAGGTCATGACGGACATAGGCTGCGACGTTTTTCACGTCGTTTTCACCGAGGATTTCGCCCCATGCCGGCATGGCCGCGATTCGCCCGCCCATGAGGGTGGTCTTGATTGCGTCGGTACTGCCACCCCAGCGCCAGAGGTTGTCGGTCAGGTTCGGGAAACCGTAAGCACCCTTGGCGTCTGAGCCATGGCAGACCGCGCAGTTGGAAGCGAACAGGCGACCGCCGATTTTCAGTGCCTGTGGATCCTTGGCCGCCTTTTCCACAGGCATGGCGGCGAATTTGGCGAAGGTCGGCCCAAATTTGGCATCGGCCTTGTCCATCTCCTTTTCCCATTCGTGTGCGCCGGTCCAGCCGTTTTCGTAGCCGGGCAGGACGCCTTTCCAGTTGCCCAGGCCAGGATAGAGAATCAGGTAGCCCACGGCGAACACCAGGGTTGCGACGAACAGCATGAACCACCACAGCGGTAGCGGGTTGTCGTACTCTTCGATACCGTCGAAGCTATGGCCCATGGTCTGGTCGACGCCGCCCTTGGTTTCACCTTGGCGGGTGCCGAGCAACAACCAGGTCAGGCCGATCAGGCTGCCGATGGTCAGTACGCAGATGTACGTACTCCAGAAGATGGTCATGGCCGATTGCTCCTTGTTGCAGGGTCTTGTTCAGGTGTTTCGGGCGAGGGCTCGTCGGCGAACGGCAGCATGCGCGCCTGGGCGAACTCTGGGTTGCGCTTGGCGCTGAACACCCAGATCGCAAGCCCGGCAAAGGCAGTCATCACCAGCAGCGTGCCGAGGCCGCGGATCATTCCACTACTTATCTCCATGGCTCACCTCTTGTTCTTGATCGCAGTGCCGAGCACTTGCAGGTAGGCGACCAGTGCGTCCATCTCGGTCTTGCCCTTGAGGCTGGCGACCGCACCGCCGATGTCGTCGTCGGTATAGGGCACGCCCAGCGTGCGCATGGCCCGCAGCTTGGTTTCGGTGTGGCTGCTATCAAGGGCATTAGCGACCAACCAGGGGTAGGCCGGCATCTTCGACTCCGGTACCACGTTGCGCGGGTTGTACAGGTGCGCACGGTGCCAGTCTTCCGAGTACCGGCCGCCAACCCGCGCCAGGTCCGGCCCGGTGCGTTTGGAGCCCCAGAGGAACGGGTGGTCCCAGACGCTTTCGCCGGCCACCGAGTAATGCCCGTAGCGTTCGGTCTCGGCGCGGAACGGCCGAATCATCTGCGAGTGGCAACCGACGCAGCCTTCCCGAATGTAGATATCGCGACCTTCCAGTTGCAATGCGGTGTAGGGCTTCATGCCTTCCACCGGCTTGTTGGTGACGTCCTGGAAGAACAGCGGGACGATCTGGGTCAGGCCGCCGATGCTGACGGCGAAGACCATCAGCAGCATCAACAGGCCGACGTTTTTTTCAAGCACTTCGTGTTTCATGGCGAACTCCTCAGGCCATCTGCGCGGCGGTGACGGTGGCAGGTTCGGCACTGCCCACGGTGCGCCAGGTGTTGTAGGCCATCAGCAGCATGCCGCAGAGGAAGATCGCACCGCCGACCAGCCGTACGACGAAGCCGGGATGGCTGGCCACCAGGGTTTCGACGAAGGAGTAGGTCAGCGTGCCGTCCTCGTTGACCGCGCGCCACATCAGACCCTGGGCGATGCCGTTAACCCACATCGAGGCGATGTAGAGCACGGTGCCGATGGTCGCGAGCCAGAAGTGCGCGTTGATCAGGCCGATACTGTGCATTTGTGTGCGGCCGAAGACTTTCGGGATCATGTGGTACAGCGCGCCGATGGAGATCATCGCTACCCAACCGAGGGCGCCGGCATGCACATGGCCGATGGTCCAGTCGGTGTAGTGGGAGAGGGCGTTGACGGTCTTGATTGCCATCATCGGGCCTTCGAAGGTCGACATGCCATAGAACGCCAGGGATACCACCAGGAAACGCAGGATTGGGTCGCTGCGCAACTTATGCCAGGCGCCCGAGAGGGTCATCATGCCGTTGATCATGCCGCCCCAGCTGGGTGCCAGGAGGACCAGCGACATCACCATGCCCAGCGACTGCGCCCAGTCTGGCAGGGCGGTGTAGTGCAGGTGGTGGGGACCTGCCCAGATGTACACGGTGATCAGCGCCCAGAAGTGGACGATGGACAGGCGATAGGAATACACCGGGCGTTGGGCCTGTTTCGGCACGAAGTAGTACATCATCCCGAGGAACCCGGCGGTCAGGAAGAAGCCCACCGCGTTGTGCCCGTACCACCATTGGACCATGGCGTCGGTGGCCCCGGCATAGACCGAGTAGGACTTGGTCAGGCTGATCGGGATTTCCAGGTTGTTGACGATATGCAGAATCGCCACGGTGATGATGAACGCACCGAAGAACCAGTTGCCCACGTAGATGTGTCGAGTGGTGCGCTTGATCACGGTGCCGAAAAACACGTAGGCGTAGGCCACCCAGACGATGGTGATCAGGATATCTATCGGCCATTCCAGCTCGGCGTATTCCTTGGAGCTGGTATAGCCCAGCGGTAGACTAATGGCCGCCAGGAGAATGACCAACTGCCAGCCCCAGAAAGTGAACGCTGCAACCTTCGGTGAAAACAGCTGGGTCTGGCAGGTGCGTTGCACCGAGTAATAGGAGCTGGCGAACAGCGCGCAGCCGCCGAAGGCGAAGATCACCGCGTTGGTATGCAGTGGGCGCAGACGGCCGAAGCTGGTCCATGGCAGGTCGAAGTTGAGTTCGGGCCAGACCAATTGGGCCGCGAGGAAGACCCCGAGCCCCATCCCGACGATGCCCCACACCACCGTCATAATGGCGAATTGGCGGACCACCTTGTAGTTGTAGGCAGTACTGATTGAAGTGTTCATGGTTCCCCGTCCACGGTTCAGACCCGGCCGACACTGTTGCATTCGCGGGGTCTGGAGTTATAGGCAGATTAGTGACCTGTACGGTGAGTTCGTTAGCTCAAGCTCGAATGCCAGAAGTTCATGGCCCAGGCGCCGCGACCAGTCATAGCCGGCTATGGCGAGGAACAGCTACGCAGGTCATGGGCCGTGGCGCCGAAATTGACTAACAGAACTAGCCACATAAGCCACTAGAAGCCAGCCAAGCATGGACAAATAGCCAGCGGGTGGTATTGACGGGAGTCAATGGGGTGGGAGTTGCCGGTGGTCAAGGGCCACCGGCGGGTTGATCAAGGACGACTGTCTTGCTCCTTACTTGCAGTTGGCGAGTCGCACGGGGCCGATCCCGAGGCCACTGGCCTCATAGATCAGGCCCAGGCCAGGGGTGATCTTGATATAAGGGCGCTCCGGCTCAATGACGTTCAACGTCATGTCCAGTACCGCATGCACCAGCCCCAATGGGGTTTTCGTGGTCGATGACCAGGTTTTCTGCTTCAGTGGCGATTGCAGGGGCCAGCGCTTGCCGTATGCCGTGCGGATGTCGATCAACTGTTCCAGCGTTGGTACGCTCAGTCCTTGCGCTTGAGCCTTGCGTAGCGTCTCGGTACTGCCGCCTTCACCCAGGTTGTAGCACTGGATGACACCGCTGACGGTAACTTCATAGCTTTTGCGCTGCCCAGCGCTGTCGTTGACCCGGATAAAGGTTTTGCCATTACCGCGCACGGTGACCCGGCCGTTGCCGTCGACCACGGCGATGTCGGGATTATCGCTACTGTAGTGATAGCCGGGCACGCCGCCGCTGGCGGCGCGCTGCAGGGTTGTGCCGGGACCGAACTCCGGCAACACCCGTGGATGACAGGGAATCAGGTAGATTTTTCCCGGCAGGCTGACGGGGCGCGTATCGAGAACCAGTTCCGGCAAGCGCTTGCGGGCCCTGACCGTTAGCGACAGGCGCGGGAACGTCAGGGCACTCGACTCATCGCTGCTGCCGTCGAAAGCCACCTTGAAGGTGAAAGTCAGGCCGCTCAGATCGCGCAGCTGATCGAGCTGGGTACGTGAGAGCAGGCCCTCGATGACATCCGAAATATTACTGACCAGTTCCGCGTTCCACAGTGTGAAAGCGAAAGGCCGACCGTTGCTCAGGGTGCCGTCGATTCTCAGCCAGATCCGCTGGCCGATCTGGATATGCGGCCATTTCCTCACTTCGATATGGGCGTCGCCGGCAAAGGTGTTGAGGTCCAGCAGAAGGTTGTCCGGCGCCTCGCGAACAAAAGGCGGCTGCAGGTCTTCGTGGGCGATGGGCAGTATGTCCAGCGGCAGGACTTTCGACGGTGCGGCGATACCCCGGCGGGTGACGCTGTAACCGACCTCAACGCGCTTGCCGATATTAGCGCTCACGGCGCTGGCGGGAACGGAGAAATCGACCGTGCCATCGATGCTGCCGGGCTTGGCGTCGATCAGGGGCGTGCCGCTTCCCGGCGTGCCTCGCCAGTAGGCGCGAATGCTGTCGCTGGTTTCCATGGCATAGCTGACCCGGATCGTCGCGCCATCGAGCGCCTGCAACGGGAACAGTACGGTGTCATGGGCCTCCACCACGGTGGGGCGTGGAAGATCCAGGGGCAGGGCGCTGACCGGCAGCAGCAACGGCTGTGACACCAGCGGCTCAGGGGCTTCGGTCTTGACTTCATAACGCACCACGACAGAGCCTCCGGCCAACACACTGACCTTGTCGTCGGGTATGGTGAAGTCGATGTCCTTGCCGATGTCGATGACCGACAGGGTTTGTTGATGAAGGATTTCGGTGCCGGCGGCGGTCGTACCGATCCAGACCAGCGTCACCGTCTGACCCACGGCAATTAATGGGTAGGGCTCCACCCGCGCAATCACCCCGGTGGCCGCCGGGTCGAGCACATTACCGTTGGTTTCGGCCACGGGCACCCGTGGTGGTTTGAGTATCAGCGCCTGACCGATGATTTTCAGCGACCGGCTCTTGGAGCGGCGCAGGGGTTGGTTAGGTTCTTCGACATGATAATAGAAGCGTGCCAGCCCTTGGATGATGAGCGGGAATTGCTCGTTCGGCACCTCGAAGGACACGAAGGGGTCGCTATCGTGGCCGCGCATGAGCGCGCTGTACGCCGGCAGCGCCGCGCCGAGCGCGGTTTCCCGTTCCACCAGCAGGCGCAGGTTCTGTGCGCTGCTCATGCCCTCGTAACGCAACACCAGTGTCTGCACGTTGGCGCCATTGAGCCGGTCCAGGTCCAACTGCATGCCTTGGGCGCGCGGCACCACCGGGGCGGGCAGGGACGGATCGCCAATGCCCACCTCGACCAGCGCCGGACGTGACCATCTCGACCAGTTGTTGACCCCATCGCGTATCTCATAGCGCACGAGGATCGCATCGGAGTTGCCGGCTTCGCGGATAATCTCGGGATCGATCGGCACCACCACGATGTCGCTTGGCGCGGTCAGGGGAGGGTGTTGCACCAGGCGGCCATGCCAGGACACCACGATTGAATCGCCAACGGCCATGTTGGCATAACGCTTGATGACCACACTGACGCCCTCCGGATCCTCGATGATTCCTGGGGGCACCACCTGCGGTAATTCCAGTTTGTCGTTGATGGTCGGTGTCGCCGATTGGGTGTCGGGGTCGCCGGGCACGTCCAGCTTGACCCGCAAACGGGTCTCGGCGGTTTCCGGCGCGCCGCCGGGGAAGGGGGTGAGGACATAGCGTACTGTTACCTCGCCGGTCATGATCCAGCGTGTGTCGACCCGCAGGGTGAGATGGCTGGCGCCGGGCTCACTGCCTTGGGTATGGCTGGCGACGGGGGTGGAATGAGTGCCCCAGTAGAGGTCGATCCGGTCCCTGGGTTTGAGGTTCAGCGGCGCAATCACCACGGGCAGGGGCCGTTGCGGGTCGATCACGTCGGTGGCGCCGACGCCGCCGATATTGAAACTGTTGATCAGTGGCGGTATCAGTTCGCGTGTGGCTCGCGGATGGCGATCGGTGAGCGTCCAGACAGGCGTCCAGGTGGGATCGATCGGGCCGAGGGTGGGCCAGAGGTGACTGGTTTGCAGCACACTCAGCTTGCCAGCGGCGGCGACCGCATTCACCAGGGGCAACTGGGGTGGGGTGAGGCCCTTGATGCGCTCCGGTTCTATCGGCGTGCACAGCTCACGCTGTGCGTTCGAGTCCCTGGGCTCGTACTTGAACAGGGCGCCGTCCTGGCTGGAATAGTAGATGCCATTGAGGAAGAGGTTGTCGGCCAGCAGTGTCTTGGTGACGAAGCAGATATCCTCGACGGCGAAGAAATCGACGGGGGGGCTATCGTCGATCTGATAGCGGGTAGGGGCCAATGGCTTGGCATAGTGAATGCTGTCGAGCGGTGTCTTGCCCAGGGTCAATTCAAGGCGCTGCTGCTCCAGGGCCTGGGTCTTCAGGTCGGCCAGAGTGCGAGTGACCTTGATCGCCTGGCCATCGATGAAAGGCTCCAGGGTGACGTAGCCATCGGGGGCGGAGGTTCGATAGATCGCGTCGACCAGCAGCGCGCCACGACCGCGACCGATCTTGTTGTGGGTGTGCAACGCTGCGTCGTCGGCATGGGCGAACAGCGGGCTGAGGGCATAAGGCTGGGTGCCGGTTGCGGCACTGTCGGAAGGTTTCCAGGTAGCACTCACCGGACCTGTCTGGCGCCACAGGGTGCCGGGGTGGCGCACGCTCAGCTTGCCGCTTGCCGCCACGCGACGAACATAGTCTTGCCCGGACAGTGAGCCGTTCTCCAACTGGCCTTGGGTGTCGATACCGTCGTTATGGAAGACGCTGCCGCGGATCACTTCGTCCGCGTCCGGAACCAACGGTACCTCATAGCTTAGCGAGGCGCCGTCGAGGGTCGACAGATAAAGCCGGGTAGTGGCCTGGTGGCCGGGCACGATGGCCGTTTCACGGGCGGTCTTGATGGCGTGGGCAAAGTCTCGCGCGCTGATGAAATGTGGGTAGACCGCATCGGTCGACGGCGTCCGCTGGCTGCCGGTCGCGACATACAGGCCGTCGATGACATACCCGGGGATCAGGCCGAGGACGCCAATCTGTGGCGGCAGGATGAGCGCCCGATCGAAGTTCGCACTGGTATCGGGGACCGCCTCGGTGGCGACATATTCCTTGGCGGTTTTCCTGAAAATGAAACCGAAGCTGCGCCCGCTTCGCTGGCCAATCTGTGCGAGCCCGTGGCGCACGGCGTCCAGCGGCGTCATGAACACCGGGCTGAATCTGGGCACGGCAGTGGCGATGGAGGTGTTGTCGGTGTCGACCTGCACGCCGGCGGCGGTGTCGCGCAGGGTCAGCACCTTGCCAGGGGTTGTCCAGATCTCGCGACCGTTGACCAGGACCCGTAGCTCGCCGGTTTTTACCAGGTCGCGGGCGAAGGCCAGTACTGCTCCCTTATCCTCGTCCCTGGTGCTTTTGAAGTGCTGCTCCGTCGGATTTTCCATCAGGTTCAGCGGGCTCGTCGATGGGGGCCGTAGCGCGTTGAACAGATCGACTTCATCCGGGGAATGTTTGCTGTTGTAGCGGATCAACGAGCCGTCTTGGCATGAGAAGTAGTGTAATGGAATCGAGCGATCCTTGATTGCCCGGTAGATATCCCAGGTCGGAAACAGGTTCAGGTAGAGCCGGGCTTCGCTCTGCGGTAAGGCAAAATCCAGCATGCCGAGGCGAGAGCTATAGATCCCGGCAATTCTGTGGCCCTCCAGGGGAAAACCGTTGCTGATCGGGAATACATGCGTGTGGTCGAAAATTTCGGTAGGCGAAACCAGCGGTGTGGTGGCAACGAATTGGCCATCCTCGCGCTTGAGGATCACGCCGCCATACACCTTGTCGTAGCGACGGGCGATTTGCGCATGGGCATGGCGGGCGGCGTCGTCCGCCGTGGCAAAGATCGGTCCCAGCGTGCGCCGTCGCAGTTCTTGATAGGCGTGCCATTCGCCCGTCAGGCGAGTGGGCGATCCCCAGAGTTCACTCGGGTGCAATACGCTCAGTTCACCGGTCTCGGCCAGCGAATGAACCAAATCCAACGGGTCGAGTATGCCCTGGACCAGTCGTTCACCGTAGCTGGGAAGATTCGTCGAGCCGGCGAGCAGCGATTGATCGAACGTGGTGTCCAGAGAGACGTACTTCAGTTGCGCGCCATCGCGGGTGCTCAGGTACAAGGGTAAATGTGACGCGGTCGGGGCCGGGCGGTAACCTTCGATCAGTTTGAGCGCGGCCAGCAGCTCGTCGGGCAGAAAGAAGTTCCGGTAAATCCAGACGTCCTTGCATGGTAGGTTTTGCGGATACAGCTCGGCGCTGTAGTAGAGACCGGCCAGGCGAAAACCGGGTAGCCCCGTCAGGGTTCCGTCATTCTCCATACGCGGCAGCGGGTTGGTGGTAAACAACGGTTCGCTGGCGGTGATGGGCTCGCTTGCCACGTAGCGGTTGTGGATGTCGGTGATGATGAAGCCGATCCGCCGCTCCCGGTATTGGCCATTGATACGTTGATTGGCGTGGAGGGCGGCGGCATCCGCGGTGTCGAACACCGGCCCGAAGGCCAGCAACGCTCGGGCCGGTGCTTGGCTGGACGGGTAGGGCTGCCAATCCTCGGGCACTTTGCCCGGCGGGCCCCAATAGTTGTCGCCACGGACGATGTAGAGCCCGCCGGCCCTTGCCAGGGCCTTGATGAAATCGCTCGGCAATAGCCGATCGAGGTCGCCGAGGTCACTTCCAGGGAGTAGGCGCGGGATCAGGGCGTCTTCCTCGGCGGACTCGCTAGGCATGTACTTAATGATGTTCAAGTCGGTCATCAGCACATAGAACGCCTTTATCCCCTGGGGGGGGCGCGGGATGAGAGTGGCGAGCACTTCATCGGGGGTGATGCTTTTGAGTCTGAGGCGGTTCTCCTGCTCGCTGTGCCTCGATGGATTGCCTAAGGCGCTGCCGACCTGTTCCTGGATGGCCGACAAGCTGATGTTGGAGCGGTACACCGCATGCAGCCGGTGCCCTGGCGGAAAGTCGGCAATACCGGTTTCCGTGACGGGATACAGGCTCTCGCTGTCGAATCGGCTGCCGCTGCCGCTGGTGGGCAAGGTGGCGACAAAGCTGCCGTCCTCGCGCTGGAAGATCAGTCCGCCGAGTTCCTTGTCGGTACCGCCCTGGATAATCTGCTGGGCATGGCGCGCGGCGTCGTCCGCCGAGAGGAAGCTTGGGCCTAATTGCGGCAGGGCGGCATCGGCGAATGGTGTCCATTTGATCGCGCTCACCTCGCCCAGGCGGTTCCACAGGCGGCTGGTCTGCAGCACTCGTAGTTGGCCGGCGGCAGCGAGGGTCCGGACCAACTGGCTGGGAGGCAACACGCCACTTGCCAGTTGCTCATCATAGTGCCCGGCCCGGGCCTGCCAATTCGCCCCTTCGGGCAACAGCGCCTGCTCCAGGTCGCTATCGCTAGCCTGATAGGCCAGCAGCGCGCCGTCTGGCGTGCCGTAAAACACTGGTAGCGGCAGAGACTGGGGTATCGCTGGCCGTAAACGACGCGCGTGATGGAGTCCGGCGAATAAGTCGTGGGCACTGAAGAAATTTTCATACAGGCCGCTTTCCCGAGGCGGCAGGAGCTCGTGTTGTGTCTCGGCTTGGCCGTAGAGACCGACGAGGCTAAAGTCCTCGGGCACTTGCAATGCGCCCTGGGCGTCATGTTCGAAGACGACCGTCGGGTCGAAGAGAGACGGTGCCGCGTCTTGCGGTTCCGTGACCTTGAATTCGTCCTTTTGCGCATGTTTCAGAATCAACGACAACTGTCGCCCGGAAGCTTTGACAGCGGCTTGGCCATGGGCATACTGGACAGCTTCGTCCACGCTGGCGAAAGCGCGGCTAAGCGAGGGACGGGTTTTCTCTGGTCCGGGCCTGACCGCGCGCTCGGCTGGCAAGGGGTTGGAAGTAGGTGGTTGGGCGTCGGTGAGGGCATCTTGGGGCATGGCAATACTCATCTTAAAATGACCGCGGGAAGTTTCCCGTGTCGGCAGCGCCGGCCTCGCAATGTCTGCGCAGGCAGCTAAGGTGCGTTCATTTTCAGGAAAAGCGGCGCAGCGATGCATTACATATCTAGTGGCCTGTGTGGCTAGTGTCAGTCAATTTCGGCGCCACAAGCCCGCTGTCAGTGCGGGCGTTGAAGTGAGAGGTTCTATGTCGATTCAGCAGGCAACCCGGTCGCAGATCTCCTGGCCGGGCAATCCCGCCTATCTGTACAACGCTGTCAGGGAAGACGTCCCGCAGGCCACGCTGATCCTCGCCCACGGTGCCGGTGCGCCAATGGACAGTGATTTCATGAACGCCATGGCCGAGCGCCTGGCGGCATTGGGCATTGACGTGCTGCGTTTCGAGTTTCCCTACATGGCCCAGCGGCGCCTGGAGGGCGGCAAGCGTCCGCCCAACCCACAGGCCAGGTTGCTGGACTGTTGGCGCGAGGTGTACGAGCAAGTACGGCGGTTAGTCAGGGGGCCATTGTTCATCGGTGGCAAATCCATGGGCGGACGCATGGCTAGCCTGTTGGCCGACGACCTCAGCGCACAAGGACTGGTCTGCCTGGGGTATCCGTTCTACGCCGCTGGCAAGCCGGAGAAACCGCGAGTGGCGCACTTGGCCGATCTGGTGACGCCGACGCTGATCGTGCAGGGCGAGCGCGATGCCTTGGGCAATCGGCGGACGGTAGCCGACTATAGGCTGTCGGCGCGGCTGGAACTGAGCTGGCTGCAGGCCGCCGATCACGATCTCAAACCGCTGAAGGCCAGCGGTCTGAGCCATGAACAGCATCTGGACACGGCGGCGCGGCATGTCGCTGATTTTATCGGGCGTCATGTTGCTTGAAACGCCGGCTGCCCTGCCTATGGCAACCGGCGGGGTTAGGCTCAGTGTGAGCCGATACTGACCACGACATGGCTGGCGGGTGAGCGTTTCGACCAATTGCCGACCACATCATGGATCTCGTAGCGCACCGGCAGATTGTTGGAGTTGCCGGCTGCCTCGACGATTTGCGCCGGAATCGAGATGATCACCTCCCGGTCAAGCTCCGCTGCCGTCAGGGGCGGATGATCGACCGCCTCTTCGGCCCAGTTGATCCGAATGCGATCGCCTTCGCTCATATGCTGGTAAGGCATGACGATCACCCTGACCCCCCGTGGATCGACGATCACCGCCGGCGGTTGTACCTGGGGCGGGCGCAGGGCTTCGTTCTCGTAAGGTGTTGCCGGATCGATATCGATGCCGCCAGGGCTTTGCAGTTTTACCCGGATGTGGGTGATGTCGGAGTCTTGCGGCGCGCTGCCGGGAAACGGTGTGAAGCGATAGCGAACCGGCAGCGGATCTCTGGCCGATTCAATGCCTTGGGTAGCCACCGCTAGGGTCACGAAGTCATTGATCGGTGGCGCGTCCTGGGGATGATCGTAGCTGCTGACCGGCTCCGCCGCATCGCCCCAGTACAGGTCGATATGATCTCGGGGCTTGAGGTTCAGCGGTCCCACCAGCACAGGCAGGGGTTTTTCCGGGTTCTCTACGTCGACGGCACCGATTCCGGCGGGATTGACGCTGAGGATCACGGGTTGATCGAGGTTTCGTGGGTTGATGTGCTCAGACATGATAATAGCTCCAGAAGGATGAGGGGGCGGTTATTGGCGAAACGCTGGCGGACATCGGCTGCCCACGCGCATGTCGACGTAGGCGCTCTGGCGTTTCGAGCGGCCGGTGCCGGTGATGCTGTCCACGCTGAAGGTAGCCTCGGCGTGGCCGTAGCAACTGCTGTCCAGCACCGCTCTTGGCACCCGCAGGTCGTAGCCGTTGCGGGTCTGTTCCTCGGTCAGCGGTTCGGAGGTATGCGGCCACTGGTTTTTCGGATTGCCGCCCACCAGCTGGTCGAAGCCTTCGTAAAGGAAATGGATGACATCGCCAGGCTTTATATTCAGATAAGGGGCGATGTGGACTGGTGCCCCGTCCCGACCGTTGATCGTGTTGATCGCACCGTGTTCGTTCAAGTCAGTGAACAGCGGGGCGTCGGGCCCTGTCGGTCCACCGGGCAGTTCATCCCGCGAGCGGACGATGATGCTCTGTTCCGGCGATCTTGAAGTATTTGGATTGCCGGCCTGGGTGACGATGTACTGCACGCGAATATCGGTGCCGGTGCCGACCGGCTGGAAGCGACTGTTCAGAACCGGTCGATTCAGGTCGCGGGCGGCGCTGACATCGCCTGCGGTGATGCGGTAAGGCGGTTCGAACATTGCTTGACCGCCCCAGGACAGTTGGATGAGCTGTCCTTCGATAAAGCCGGGGTTCCAGGCGATGATGGCGTTCGCATCCCGTTCAAAATCATTTTCGTCGATCAGGTTGTCCGTGGCGCCGGGCGAGGCGCCGCGAATGACCGGTCGTTGCATTTGGCCGGGCACCGGCAGCCTGGCCCTGACCACGATATCCAGTGGTAACGAGTAGCCGATGACATGACCCTCACGGCTGAGCTCATAGCTCAGGCGGATGGCGCCGTCGCCAGCGGCTTCGACGGTCGCGAAATCCACATCAATGCGCAGGACAATCGGTTGGCCGATGGACTCGGGGTCGAATGGGCCTAAGGGGACACTGCCCCAATGCAAGAGAAGTTGGTCGTCGCCTGCCACCAGCTCCGAGGTGGGAATCCACACTTCGATACCGGCTTGCGCTTGTTCGTGGTCGATGGGCTCGATATAGCCGTCGATGATCGGCGCGGGGAGATCGGTAACCGGTTCGTTGAGCAACAGCCGAACCTGGGTGGTGGTGGAGTTATCCGAAGGATTGCCGGCCCGATCGGTGACCTGGTAAAACACCGGACCGTTGAAGTCCTCCAGCGATTCGAGAAAGGCACGGGGAAATTCGATGATGACTTTGCGGGGCTCTATGTCATCTTCCTCGACTTGGCCGCCGGGGCCTTCGATGGCGCCCCAGAAAGTTCGAATCCGGTCGCCGATGTCGAAGCCGCTGTAACCGTGGATGGTGCCTGGAAGCACATCGCCCAGTTGTGTCAGTTCTTCCGAAGTGAGGCCGTCATTGACGGCTGGGGGGAAGTCCAGGGGCGCGAGAGTGGTGGGGTGACCAGGGGCGGTGGTGTCGATTTCAATGGGCGTGAAAAAAGAAGGTGTGGTTGCGCCATTGTGAGTGTTGCGTATTTGATACTTCAGTTGATAAGTGCCTTCTTTCAACAGCTCCGGCGCAATATCAAGTGTCAACAGATCTCCCGGTTTATCGTCTTCGGTAATGGGAACGGGGGTTCCGATAGGCACATCATTCCAGAGTAGCTGATAGGTTTCGGCGGTACTGGGGTTGACCCATACCGGAAAAGTAACCGGAACCGGAGCATTCAGGACATCGATAGGTAAGAGTCCCTCACCATTATCAAGTGCTGATTCCACCCTGGGTTTTTGCAGCAGGCGTTCGTTGGCTTGAGTCTGATATTTTTCAAAAGAATCATTCATTTTATTAAATCCTATCGAAATAGTATTGCAGTCAATCAATAAATGGCTGCGAAGAACTGCTCAATATCGCCGGGTTTTCCCGGCGATATTTCAAACTTCAGGTATTTGCCACGGCGGATCGAACTGATCCGTCGTTAAACACGTTATGCGCAACCAAAGCCAGGACGGCTCATATCCACCCGTACATGGCCCACCAGAGAAGTTGCCGGTTCCTGGTTATGCTCGGGTTTGGGGATAACCCGGAAAGTAGCTTCTGCACGACCGACACAAAGTGCCCGTAATTTGTCATCGGGTATGGTGAAGTCATAACCGTTGACAATATCCCATTGATCGAATTCGCGTTGATCGGTGTGGTGTGCGCCGGCGATCAGGTTGTCGTCCCTGTCATAACCGTCGAAGGTCATGTAGACGGTATGCCCCTCCTTGATATTGTCGTAGGGATCAACGTGCAGTGGTGTGCCATTGGGGTTTTCGATCGGGCCAATAACACCGCCCGGTGTCGTGCGGGTAAAACGTGGCGCTAGCAATCCGGCGTCACCACCTGGCTGCTCGGTTCGCGAGCGTACCGCAACCGGCTGGACCGGCGAGTTGGCGGGGTTGGGGTTGCCGGTGCGGGTCACGGTGTAGCTGACCGCAATGGCCGGCCCGGTGCCTTGATCCTGGATAACCCGATTGCTGATGGGGATGGTGAAATCCACTCCGGCATCGAAATCGGACTGCTTGATTTCATACCACTGTGCAACTTGCTGCTCGCCCCAGGTCAGGTTGATGAAGTCGCCGACACGCAGGCCGGTCACCCAGCGGAAAATCGCTCGCGCATCGAGTTCGTAGTCATCCGGGTCGATGACATTGTCCTCGACATTGGGATTGCTACTGGTGCCTTGAAGGGTCAGGGCGCGCAGGTCTTCTTCAGGTATCGGCAAAGTAAGAAACACAGTGACTGGCTTGACCAGCGAAGTGCCCTTCAGATCGCCTTGGCGACGGACCTCATACTTGACGTTGACCTGTCCCTGCGGAATGAGATTGATCACATCGAACTGCAGAACGGGTTCCAGTACGGGGTCCTTGTTTTCGTCGCCAGGACGCAGGTCGAGCTCCGGCAGTGGGTTGCCGTCGCCCCAGAACAGCCTGATTCTGTCACCGGGCGCCGCCCCGTCGTAGTGGGGAATGCCGACGGTAACGCCGGTTTTCGCGTCCTGATAGTCGATCAGGCCATCGTCGGCCTGCTGCACAATCGGTGCGCGCAGATCTTCCGGGATATCCTCCAATAGCAGCTTGACATAGGCGGGTTCGGAGCGTGGAGAGATGTTCAGTGCGCGGTCAGTCACGAAGTAAGTGACTTCGGCTTCGCCGCTGCCGATCTGTGCTTCGACCTGTTCGAGAAAGGCACGGGTAAAAGGCAGCATGAGGGCCTGCAGTTCCTCCTCCTCTTTAGTGACAGTAGTAGACGGGCCCCGGATATTTCCCCACCACGTCTCGATGGTATCGCCCTCCACCATGACGTTGTAACTGGTGATACGGACATCCAGCTGGTCACCCAGTGCCGTCAATTCCGCCGAAGTCAGGCCACCTTCTACTTCGCGCGGGAAAATCATGGGGCCGTGGTCAGGCAAACCGGGTCTGGTCTGGTCGATTTCCAGCAGATAATCAAAAGAGGGAGTAGCGAGCTGGTTGTCGTTATTAAAGAACTTATAGATCAACTTGTATTTTTTGTCCGTCGGATTGGCCGGATCTTTTTTCTCCACCAGATACTCCGTGGGGACGTACAGCCGTAAGCGGCGCGTCGGGTTGTCCAAGTCATCTTGTGTCACGTTTACCCAATCATCACCCAGTGGGTCATCTTCCCAGAACAATCGATAGGAATAATGAAGGCCGGCATCGTCGGCCAGTGGAAAGGTAACTTCCAGGGGCGCATTCAATGCAGTGATGGGTAATAGGCCATCAATCAATGCCAGGGTTACATCCGGCTTGTCGTAGAAATTCAGTTTTGTTCGGCTATAGGTATTACGGTTAAGGATGATCGGGCTTTTTGAGATGCACATTGTCAGTTTCTCAGTATTGAAAATTTTTATATAAGGTATTTCGTGCGAGCGAATTCATGCGTCTGATCGGCACTTTTCATAAAGTGCGCAACCCTACAACATCATTAAACTCGACGTGGCGATAAAGCGCTGGATAGGCTCAATCTGGTTTTGAAGTAATCGGGATTTACGGCGGGTGTCAATGGATTTATATAAATATTTTTTTGCGTTGGTGGCGGGTAAATTTCTGTAGGAATTTTGCACCCTTTGTTTGGGAGTTTGCTTGTAGTCCATCGGGATGTGTTGTGTGTTAAAGCCCTATTGCCCTGCGCAGAATAGAACACTCTCTATTTATGCAGGTGAAATAGTATGTGGTACCTGAATCAGGAAAGCAGAGACCTTATTTATAAGGCCGGTTTGAAGGTTATAGGCTTGTCCTGTGGGGCGACGTTGGGTTTTCAGGTTCATGCGACACAGCTCGATGAGCGTAGTGCAATAACCGGAACGGTGAACAACCGGCTTGAAACCCTGGACGCTTCCAGCCCGGTAGAGTCTTGGACCGTGACCAACCGGGGAGTATTGCAAATCTTCGACGGGGCGGTGACCGATCGGGTAACGGTCAGCGGTGGTTCCGTGGTCAATATCAACAACGGGACTGTCAATGGTGGGTTGTCCTTGTTCGATGCCAGCACATCTGTGGTCAATGGCACGATCAACAATGCGACAGGCAGAGGACTGGAGATCGGTACAGTATTCACCGGTGATGACCTATTGAGTTCTTCGGCCAATCTTCAAAACAGTAGCGTTTCTGGCGTGGGAATTGGTGCAATCGTCGCGCCGCTGAGTGACCTCACCTTGAATCGCACCGTGGTAACCGCCACTGCGGGAGGGGGAAATGACGGAGAGGCGATTCGTCTCGCTGGCAGTACCTTGCACATGAGCAACGGTAGCCTGGGCCAGGGGGAGTCCGTTGGTTTGCATATCACCGGCGACACCTTAGGTCCAGGTATGCCGGCACCGGTCGGTTCGAGTACCTCCGTGGTGTTGGACAATTCAACGCTCGAAGGCTTAACCGGGCCGGCTATCCGGATCGTCGACGCGGCGGTGGCGGGTATTGTCGTGCAAAACGGTTCGACTCTGTTGGCCGGTAACGGCAGGCTGGTGGATGTCACGGGGGCCAGCGAACTGAGTTTCACTGCCGACAACAGCACCCTTTCCGGCGATTTGGTCGCTGACGACACCAGCACCCTGGATGTCATTGTGCAAAACAATGCCCAGCTCACCGGTAACCTGGTCAACACCAACAGCGTGGCTATCAACAACGGCGCGAACTGGACAATGGTTGGTGATGCCGAGGTCAAGTCGCTGTCCCTGGGCGGCGGCAGTGTGACCCTGGGCTCCGCCGAGCAGTTCTATACCCTGTCGCTGGGCGAGTTGTCCGGCAGCGGAATGTTCAATATGCAGGTCAACCTGGTGGACAACACCGGCGACAAGCTGGACATCAATGGCGAGGCCCATGGCGAGTTTCTGCTGAATATCCAGAACACCGGCCTGGAGCCCAATTCTCCCGAGATCACCCCACTGCAGGTAGTACACACTGAAGGCGGCAGTGCCGTGTTCGATGTGGTCGGCGGCAGTGTCGACATCGGTGTCTATTCCTACCAGTTGGAAAAACAAGGTGACGACTGGTTTATCGTCGGCTCCGGCAAGACCATCAGCCCCTCGACTCAGGCGGCGTTGGGCTTGTTCAGTGTCGGGCCGACGGTCTGGTATGGTGAGTTGGCGACCTTGCGCAATCGCATGGGCGAAATTCGTACCAGTGGCGAAGGAGGCGGCTGGATTCGCGGTTACGGCAACCAGTACAACGTTGGCGCGGATGGCGGGTTTAGCTACAAGCAACGTCAGAAAGGCTTGTCGCTTGGGGTCGACCTGCCCGTGCCGGTGGGCAATGGGCAACTGCTGGTCGGGGTCATGGCCGGTCATAGCGAGTCCGACCTGAGCCTGAGTCGCGGCACCGCCGGCAAAGTCGACAGCGGTTACATCGGGGCCTACGGCACCTGGTTGACGGAGGAGGGCTACTACCTGGATGCGGTCGCCAAGCTCAACCGCTTTCGCAACCAGGCGGATGTCTCGATGACCAATGGTGCCAAGGCCAAGGGTAGCTATGACAACTTTGCCTACGGTGGTTCGGTGGAGTTCGGTAAGCACATCAAATTGCAAGACGCGATGTTTGTCGAACCCTATGCGCAACTGTCCACGGTCAACGTCAAGGGCGACAGCTACACTCTGGACAATGGCCTGCGGGCAAAAAACGACCACACCTTGTCCGTGCTCGGCAAGGCGGGGGCAACCCTGGGGCGTAACCTTGAACTCAGTGATGGTGGCTTGCTGCAACCTTATCTGCGGGCGGCGATGGTCCATGAGTTCTCTCGTCGCGGTAATACGGTGAAAATCAATGATGTGTCCTTTGACAACAACCTGTCCGGTACCCGTGCCGAACTGGGTGTCGGGGTGTCGGCTGCCTTGTCGAAGAACCTGCAGTTGCACGCTAACTTCGACTACATGAACGGCGAGAACATCGAACAACCCTGGGGTGTGAATATCGGTATGCGCTACGGTTTCTAATGGCCGGGCATCATGCCGGATATCATTGTCCCCGCGTGACGGAAAATCCCTCGACGATCCTTCGTCGAGGTTTTTTTATGCTCGGCGATCAGCGGACCATAACGGTTGCACGCGATGAGATATAGACGTCGGCCGGCAGCGAAGTGTTGCGTCCCAGCTCGCCGATGACCTCGTAACGCGCCCGACCACGGCCATGCTCGACGGCCATCAGGCGTGCCAGCGGCACACGGAAGCGACAGCCGTGGCGGATCTCGCGGTCGCTCACCCAGCGCTCTGCGGTGAACTGCGCCGCAACGATCTCGCGGCCTCCCGTCAGGGCATCGAAGCCGAAGAACTGCAGGACGATCCGATCACCAACCTTCATGTTGCGATACGGGGTCACATGTACCACGGTGCCCTCCGGGTCCTTGCGCGGGTCGATCACATTCAGCACGTTGGCCCCTCTGAACACGGGTTCCGGTAGCCCCTGCGAACCGCCTGGCAACTGCATCTGGAAGATCACCGCCACCGACTGTTTGGGGGAGTAGGAGGTGTTTGGGTTGTCTTCGCGCGTCACGGTGTACTGCACGCAGATGTCCACCCCGCAGCCCTGTTCGGTAATCAGACGGTTCGGCACATTGATCACCAGGGCGCCGCCGCTGTCGATATCCCGTTGGCCGATCAGGTGTACCAGCGGCTGCGTCGATTTGCCCCAGAACAGATTGATCCGATCACCGGCCCGGAAGGCGTCGCGCCAGGCGATGATCGCGTCGGCCGAGAGTTGCGCGTGGTCCTCGTCGAGGTAGTTGTCCAGCGTCCGGGCATTCGGGTTCTTGCCCTTGATTACCGGAGCCGCCAGTGCTTCGTTGACCACCGTCTGCGGCGTCGGGTCTTGGGGCCCGGGCAATTGCAAAAAAACTTCTAGCTCCAGGTCCGGGGAGGTGAAGAGCTCGCCATTGCGACAGACTTGGTAATGCACCCTGGCCGGACCGTCGCCATGACGGGAGATGGCCAGGTAACGCACCATCACGTTCAGCAGCAGGGGCTTTTGCTGCTCATGGGCACTGATAACGCGTCGGCCGGCGGTTTGCTCGCCGTTCCAGAACACCCTGATTTCGTCGCCAATGGCGACATGCTCGTAGCGGGGAACCGCGATTTTCACGCCTATGCGGGCGTGTACATCGTGAACCTGGCCGCCTTCGATCTGCAGGGCGATGGGGGCTTGCAGGTTGACCGGCAGTTGCTGCAACCGCAACTTGAGGATGACCGGTTGTGAACGTACCGAGGTATTACCGGCCCGGTCGCGGACGTTGTAGCTGACGGTGAGCTCGCCGTTGCCCAGTTGTTCGAGGAAGTGGCGCTCGACAGTGATCCGGACTTTGTCGGTTCCGGGCTCATCAGCCTGTACCGTATGCGCGGGGCCGGCCTGTTCACCCCAGTAACTATGGATGACATCGCCCCATTGCATGTCGAAGTAGCCGGGGATAGTGATCGTGAGCTGGTTACCCAGTTCGATCAGTTCACTGTCGGTCAGGCCGTCGACGGCGAGCGCCGGGAGGATTGGGGCAGCGAGCAGTGTGCCGCCAGGTGGGGTGCGGTCGATGATAATGGGTGTTGTCTGGGACAGCAGGGGCATTGTGTCGGGAAATGTCGTGACCGCATAGCCGAGTTGGTAGGTCCCTTCGACAGATAGCATCGTCACGGGAAGCTCGGGGTACAACATATCTCCAGGCGGTGGAGCGGATGGAAGTTGCATTGGCTCGCCAATCAGTGTGTTATTCCAGGTGAGTTGATAGCGGTCATCAGGTGTCGCATCGGGCCAAGTTGGAAACGACACAGTGACTGGGTAATTAAGGTCGTTGGCCTGCAACAGCCCATCCTTCGGATCTGCCTGCTTGACAAAGGGGGCAATAAGATCCTGGGTCATGAGACGAATTTGTGGAGTGCTTGCTAAATCCTTCATACGGATATCCCTGTAATCCAATTGAATATTGACAGCCGTTTTCACACTCGAACGCATTGGCGTTTATTGCCGGTGTTTTGCGTTGTCGCATGCTTATTTGGCAAATAAGGCACTCAAGTCTTGAATGAAAGGTAACTGCCTGTGCGATAGGATGCCAAGGCCCCAACGAATAGTAAGTTTGATTGGTTGTCAAGAGTTTTGCTTGAGTGGGGTTGTTTGTTTATTTTGTGTAAGCTTTAAGTTTGTATATATAAAGAAAATTCTTACTTGCTAAAAAGAAAAATTGCTTATTTTATTCACACAATAAAAACCCGATGATTGTCAGTCATCGGGTTTGTTGTGTCGCCAGTGATCTGTCAGCGATTAAAGCGCTCCACCAAAGAGTATTGCGTATTGGCGGTATGGGTCAGTTCTTCACTCAATTGTGCCGAGTCGTGCGCCTGCTCCGAAGTCTGCTCCGCCAATTGCGCAATGGTGCTGATATTGCGGCTGATCTCTTCGGCCACGCAGCTCTGTTCTTCGGTAGCGGCGGCGATCTGGGTGGTCATGTCGGTGATATTGGCTACCGCCGCGCTGATGCCCACCAGCGCGGCGTCCGCCTCCAGGACCCGCGCCACGCCTTCCTGGGCCTGGCGATGACCGGCGTGCATGGTTTGCACGGCGATGCTGGCGGTCTGTTGCAGCTTGGCGATCAGGGTATGGATCTGCCCGGTGGATTCGCTGGTGCGTTGCGCCAGTTGGCGCACCTCGTCGGCAACCACTGCGAAGCCACGACCCATTTCCCCGGCGCGGGCCGCTTCGATGGCGGCGTTCAAGGCCAGTAGGTTGGTCTGGTCGGCGATGCCCTTGATCACATCGACCACGCCGCCGATCTCGTCGCTGTCCTTAGCCAGTTGGGTCACGGTGCCGCCGGTTTCACCGACCACCATCGACAGGCGCTCGATGGCTTCGCGGGTTTCCCCGGCGATATCGCGGCCACGGCGGGTCAGCCGATTGGCTTCCTGGGTGGCGTCGGCCGTGCGCTGGACATGGCTGGCGACTTCCAGGGTGGTGGCGGCCATCTGGTTGACGGCGGTGGCCACCTGTTCGGTTTCCTGACGTTGGCGGTCCAGGCCATTGGAACTCTTCCGGGCCAGCTCGTCGGACTTGCGGGCCTGGGCGTTCAGGTGTTCGGCGGTATCCTGCAAGCGGGTCAGGCAGGTTTTCAGGCGTGCTTGTTGGCTGAGAATGGACATCTCCAGGCGCGCCTGGGCACCTCGGCTGTCGGTGTACATCTGCGCGATCAGCGGGTCCGAGGTGGTCTGTTCGGCCAAGCGTAGCAGGCGCTTGAGACCGCGTTGCTGCCAGCTCAGACCGAGCAGGCCCAACGGTACCGAAACGGCGGCGGCGAGGGCGAAGCCCCAGTGAGAGTTGAGCCAGACGCCGATCAGGAAACTCACCTGACTGACCAGGATGAACGGCAGCCAGTCCTGCACCACCGGCAGCCACCTGTCGCGTTGGGGGATGGCCGACTTGCCCTGATTGAGGCGTCGATACAACGCCTCTGCCCGGCGAATCTGTTCGGCGTTGGGCTTGACCCGTACCGATTCATAGCCAATCACCTGATTGCTTTCGAAAACCGGTGTGACATAGGCGTTGACCCAGTAATGGTCGCCGTTCTTGCAGCGGTTCTTGATAATGCCCATCCATGGCTGGCCTTGTTTCAGCGTATTCCACAGGTGCGCAAACACCGCCGCCGGGACATCCGGGTGCCGCACCAGATTGTGCGGCGCACGGATCAACTCTTCGCGGGAGAACCCACTGATTTCGACGAAGGCGTCGTTGCAGTAGCTGATCACACCTTTGGCGTCGGTCGTGGAAATCAACCGTTGCTGAGCGGGAAAGGTGCGCTCGCGTTGGGTGATGGGTTGGTTGTTACGCATGGTTTTTCAATCCGCAAGGCTTTGATAACCTATCGGCCAGGCGGGAGAGATATTGAATATATATTTCAGCTTTCAGCGCCCGTTCACTTTTTAATCCCTGCGTATTCGTCCCTGAAGAGGGTTACGGCTGTGCGGGAGGTGGGTACTTACCGTGGCTTGCCACGATCTTCAGTGGTTCCTTGAATTTCGAGCCTTTCAAAGGCAGGTCCGGCAAGAGACCATTTTGCACGGGACCTTTGATCAAGAAGATATTGTCGCCCGAGAGTCCTTGGCCGGAGATTCGGTGCAAGGTCCAACCTTCTGGCAATTCGCAAGTTCTCAGTTCGAAGTAATGAGAGGCTCGGGCTTTCTGTTGCGTGCGACCGTGCAGCTTGCCGAAAATACTCTGGGAGAGCTTCTCGTGCGGGAGGCTGCCCGGTGCCAGGTCGGTCACATAGATGCCATAATCGGTACGGGTAAAGTCGCCCAACGGACTTTGCCGGGTGACCGGCAGGTGCATGTGCAAGGCAGTGCCGTAGCCACTTCCGCGAATAGCCGCATACTTATCCCGGCCCATGTATTTGTACAGGAACTCGCTCCACTCCGATCGCGGAATCTCCTGGCTTTTCAGGCCCGGACAGTGAGGAACGCTATCGAAATGTCGGGTTGTCGCGGGAGGCGATTCGGGGGTTTCCGGCGCGGGGCGTTTAAGTCGTGAAATCGTGGGTGTCCGTGCTTCCTGTAAGGATGTCTCATGAAGTTTTTTCCATGAGGGTGAATTAAGCGTATCTCCTTGCATCTGCATATAAAACTTATTGCGCAGCGCACGACTTGGCAGAATGCTTTCTATCTTTTCATGATAATGAGTGAGTTGCCTGGCAGTGAGCGCCGCCCAGCTATTATCCCGATCACGGACCGCGATGTTCCAGCTCTCATCTGGATTTTTCATCAGAAATTTTTGCGTGAATATCGCCTCTGACCGGCTATTGGCCTTCTTCTTAAAGGCTGCATGTACGTTCGTCGAGTTTGCTTCCGGTATCCGCTTTACCAGGATTTGCGGGGTATCGGAGCCGAGGAAAAGATCGAGCTTGGGAACGTGCCTGATAGGCAGGGTATTCTCAAGAGAAATACAATCAAGTGCCCGAACGGACAGCATTTTATCGAATGGAAGGTTGGTCGCCCTTGGGCTGCGACGAACTGGCATCGGGCAGCCGTTGTTCTTCCGAAACCTGCCGGTGACCTGGCTTGCCGCCGAGTCAAGTTGTTGCTTGAACGCCTGCTTGGCATTGTTCAGCGCTTCCACGGTCTGTCCTGCGCTACTGCGTATATTCTGCCAGAGCTTGTTGGCCGAACGCACAAGTGTCCGTGGGCTGTACAAGGGGATGGGCGAAGCGGAAAAGATGCTTTCGCCAACCGCATAAGTCAGTTGCAGGCCGCCTTTGCGCAGGCCTTGGCGAAAGGTCTGGTTCGCCAGCCCCGTGCTGACGCCGCTGCCCAGATTATTCAAGGTCTGCCATAAACCACCGATGACGGTTCTACGGACAGTCTGTCCCGATGCGGTGGTGAGCGCGTGCTGTCCGATGGAAAAAACCTGGCTTTTCAGCCCTTGGCCAAGGGCCGTTTGCAGGCCCGCTCGAACGGCGGTGCCCAATGTCTTGACGGCGGAACCCACGCCTTTGGCTCCAGGCAGCGCGGTGAGTACGATCTCCATCGTAAGGCCCAGATGGTCCTCGTTGCTTCGCTCGGCGGCAGGTTTGGCAAAGTAGTCATAGAACGGGATAAGCGACAACAGGCTGAAGCGTTCTCCTCGATTGCGTGGCGGGAGGATATTTTGTTCCTTGGAATAATCGACCGCCCATGTCATGGGCGCATCCCATACAGGGGTGATCAGCTTATCTATTACCTGATGGGCGGTGCTGACGGGATCGCTGGGGCAGAGTCTGGATGCGTTCAGCCCGGCGTACCATTCACCGGCTTCCAATCCGACACCGGCAGGGATACCAGACCTCACCAACCTGCCTCCCGCAGAGGGTGGCTTGGGTAGCAGCATGGCGGAGCGGCTCCAGATATCGATCCAGCTGGTTTGCAGTCCATCATCCGACTTCAGAATATTCAAGAATTGGCTTTGCTTGCCCTGCAGCGCTTCGAATTCGACTACGGCCAGGGTGCCTGCTTTGTAGAACAACGAGTGGCGTGACGAGGGCGCGAGGATTCGCCAGCGCCCGGTGTCGAGGATATGAAGTTTTTCCAGCGGCAAACCCTGAAAGATCAATTCAAGTTGCGATTGGATAATGGGCTTGTAGTGTTCTTTGTAGCGATTCGAATCAGACGTGAACTTTTCCAGCAGGGCGTTTCTCTGGGCAATGTAATAATCGTGATTGACCATGTTCATGCCACAGAGAAAAGCATCGAGAGTGCTGATGTCCTGATCCCCGAAGTTCGCTTGAGGATCAGTACCCAAGGCCCAGAGTTGCACGCTCGCCATGGCGCGCAGATCCGGCGCCTGCTCATGTTTCACCGACAGTAGATGCATCTGGTTTCGCTCTTCTGTGTCCTTGGTCAGGTTGAGCCACTCCATGGCGTTGGTATAACCCCAGGCACGGGCGGTGGCGATGGTCTGTTCGCCCAGGATCAGTCCACTCAACTCACTGAGTCGATGCTGCGTTGCCTCCCTGGCTGGGGAAAGCATTTGGGCGTCGTGCATTTGCCGCGAATCGATATCGATACCGCTTTGCCTGGCGATATCCTTGGCCATGCTCACCACTTCGGCGATCGAACAGGCCATCGAGGTACGGGGACTGACTTCGTTCAGTAGTCTTGCCGCCCAACGCAAGGTGATGGCGGCAGGATCACTTTGATAATTGAGGGTCAAGCTGTCGCTGTCGCGCAGGAACAGTTCTGGACGTGCGCGTTGCAGTAGCAGACCGGCGAGAAAGCTCGCATGTCCTGGCTGGTCGATCACTTTCTGGTCCATCAGGCGTTTATGGATAGAAGCAATCAGCCGCTCCTTGAGGTTCCCCCAGGTCTGGGCCTCGCTGTCCGTGGGCGCGCCGCTGAGCTTCGGACCCAGTTGCCATAGGTCTTTCACCGCTGGCCAGGCGATATTCAGTAGTGTCTCCACCAGCAGGTAGGCTTGCTCGCCCGAAGTCAACGCCGCCGATGTCGCTGGCACGGGAGCCGGCGCCATTTGCGCGGCCCATTCGCTGAATGTCGGCAAGCCTTGCAGCAGTTGGTAGTGTTCGAAGGTGTTCCATGCCGGAAGGGCCTGGATAAAGAGAGCATTCAAGCCGATCTTGTCGAGCAGGCGTGAGGTGAATGCCGGTGTTGACGACGTTTCCTTGATGACCTCCTGCAACTTTTGTCGATTGGCCGCGAACGTGGCGTCTGGATCATCCACAAGGAGCAAGGTCTCCGGCAAGGGAATTTCAGTAGGTTTCGGTGGTTCGATCCCCGGTCTCCAGGCGCTGGCGGGAAGGTACTGGCGTGTCAGCAGCGTGCTGGTGAAAATCAGCTCGAGCAAATCCGTTTGCTGATTAGCCGCTAGCCAGGGCGCGATAAATGCCGGTATCGAAGAAAATCCGTTATCTGCGATAGCGGCCATGGGGGCCAGAAGGCTGCGCACGAGCCGACGCAGAATCTCCCAGGCTCCTTCACCCGATTGAATCCGCATGCCAGTGAAGTCCGACAGAAGGTTGTGAATATCGGGTCTGCGACAGATATACGAGAGAGACCGCGTGGCCTCATCAATGGTTAATAGCGCCTTCAGCGCCTTCAGCGCTACCCCGGTAATGTCCTCGCCCGCTAAAAAGAAAGGATAGAAAGCGGTAGGGTGGAGTGCCTCGACAATATTGTTTGTCTGTCCCCAGCGTTCATCCGCTCTAGCACGTAGTTTCTCGTCACTGAGCGCGCTGGCACAAGGATCTTGGGGAGGGATTGAAAAAAACGGCGCGTCGTCTGGGTCCGAGAGCGCCTTGAGCGTGCGCTCGACTTGTCGTAGACCTCCGGCATGGGCATCCAGGGCAATACGCTGTAGTCCCTGCGCGAAATGAATATCCACCGGCTCCGAGCCCTCCGGGGTCGGCAGGGTCAGCACATCCGCCGATTGTCTGTTTTGCGCACCTTCGATATTTTCCGGGTCAGCCGACCAGAGCAGGCTGGTGATATGAAAAGGCGCCAGGGTATCGTCGTATGACCAGCGGCCCATAGCATAGGCGGTCAATCGTAAGTTGGTTCGGTTGCCGATCTGGCTGGCGTATTCGGGTAGCAGTTCGTTGAGCAGCCTGGCCGCGAAAGTTTGCACGTCGGCACGTTCGAGAAAGCGCAGGCAGCGTTGCAGCAGGTCTTTTTCGTCCTTGAAGGGGCTTTTGTCGATACTGCCCAGGTTTATGTCGATCCAATCACTGAACAGCAGATAATGTTCCCGGTAATTGCCGTGGGCAGTGGCGGCATCGACGGCATCCATGAATGCCTCCTGCGATGAATACAAGAGGTGGTTGCGCGCCGAGGCATACCAGGCAACTTCTACGTTGCTCGCGGTGTAGCGGCGCCCATCAGGCACAGCGCGAGAATTGTTGTCTGTCACCTTGGCCAGCAAGGCGCGTGCCTGGTCAGTGACCTTGATCAGCGAGCGGCTGATGTCAGCCCAATAAGCCTTCGGACCTTCATACTGATCATCGGACAAGAAATTATCGGGCAGATTGTTCTCTGTCTTGAATAATTCAAAGGCGTAGGCAAGGGCGCTATCGGTCTTGTCAAGAATTGTGCGAGCAGTGGTCGCGGGGTGACGATACTGGTCTTGCGCGGTAAGCAATATTGAGTTGACGACATTAATGAGCTCCGCGCCAAGACCGCCCACTACACCCGCCTGGTCCACTACCGATAGATAATAGGCCTCGGCGGCGGTAATACGGTTTTCCGAGGTGTATGCAGATGCTGACGCGCCGGAGTCGATTTGTGGGGGCGAAGTTGTTGGTGTTTGATTGTTTTTTTGTAGTACCTGTTCATGTTGCGCTAACGTTGTATTCATATGGTTTCTCTTGTTTTTGGTTGTAGATGCTGTCTCCATTTTATAAGGGGTCGAGATTTAATTTAAAGTGCGCAAGGTTTATGCGATGTTACTTTCGTGCGTGAGAAAAAGTATTAATGAAAGAAAGAGGCCGTTTGATTGCTTGTAAGATAATATTCGGGAATTAAAGGTGGCGGTTGTAATCAATGCGCCTTGGAATACGCGCCGGCCAATGCCGGTGCGTATTCGCGTCACATGTTAGGGGATAATCAGGAAGCAATCAGTTGCCGCAGCACATAGTGCAGGATGCCCCCGGCTTTGAAGTATTCCACTTCGTTAAGCGTGTCGATCCGACATAACACGTCGATTTTTTCCTGACTGCCGTCCTCACGGGTCAAGGTCAGCGACAAGTTCATCCGCGGTTGCAGTTCGGCGCCGCTCAGACCCTTGATACTCAAGGTTTCCTTGCCAGTGAGCTTCAGGCTCTTGCGGTTCTGGTCGAGTTTAAATTGCAGCGGCAGCACGCCCATGCCGACCAGGTTGGAGCGATGGATACGCTCGAAGCTCTCGGCGATCACCGCCTTGACGCCCAGTAGGTTGGTACCCTTGGCCGCCCAGTCGCGGCTGGAACCGGTGCCGTATTCCTGGCCGGCAATCACCACCAGCGGCGTGCCTTGGGCCTGGTAGCGCATGGCGGCATCGTAGATCGCCAGCTTTTCGCCCGAAGGCACATGCAGGGTATTGCCACCTTCCTCGCCACCGAGCATTTCATTGCGGATGCGGATATTGGCGAAAGTGCCGCGCATCATCACCTCATGGTTACCGCGTCGCGAGCCGTAGGAGTTGAAGTCCCGCGGTTCCACGCCTTGTTCGCGCAGGTAGCGACCGGCCGGGCTGTCGGCCTTGATATTGCCAGCGGGGGAGATATGGTCGGTGGTCACCGAATCCCCCAGTAGCGCCAGCACCCGGGCACCGTGGATGTCTTCGACTACAGGTGGGGGACCGGCGATATCATCGAAGAACGGCGGGTGCTGGATATAGGTCGAGTCTTTCTGCCAGACATAGGTGGCGGCCTGCGGTACTTCGATCGCCTGCCACTGGGCGTCACCGGCAAACACCTCGGCATATTCCTTGTGGAACATCGCGGTATCGACCTGGGCGACGGCGTCGGCGATTTCCTTCTGGCTCGGCCAGATATCGCGCAAGTACACCGGCTTGCCGTCGCTGCCGGTGCCCAACGGGTCACGGCTAATATCGATGCGCACGCTACCTGCCAGCGCGTAGGCTACCACCAGCGGCGGCGAGGCCAGCCAGTTGGTCTTGACCAACGGATGCACCCGACCTTCGAAGTTACGGTTGCCGGAAAGCACCGAGGCGACGGTGAGGTCCGATTGCTGAATGGCCTTTTCGATCGGCTCCGGCAGCGGCCCGGAGTTGCCGATGCAGGTGGTGCAACCGTAACCCACCAGGGCAAAACCCAGCTCATCGAGGTAACGGGTGAGGCCGGCGGCCTTGTAGTAGTCGGTGACCACCTTGGAGCCGGGAGCGAGGGAGCTTTTGACCCAGGGCTGGCGTTTCAGGCCTTTCTCCACGGCCTTCTTCGCGACCAGTCCGGCGGCCATCATCACGCTGGGGTTGGAGGTGTTGGTGCAGGAGGTGATGGCGGCAATCACCACCGCGCCGTCCTTCAGGCGGTAGGTATGGCCTTCATGGCTGTAGTCCACGCCGCCGAGCTGATCCGCATTGCCGACGGCGACACCGCCGCCGCCTTCGCTTTCCAATCGACCTTCCTCCTTGCTGGCGGGTTTGAGTTGCAGGCCGATGAAATCGTTGAAAGCCTGGGCGACATTCGGCAGCGAGACCCGGTCCTGCGGGCGTTTTGGCCCAGCCAGGCTGGCCTCGACGCTGCTCATGTCAAGTGCCAGGTGGTCGCTGAACAGCGGTTCCTTGCCCGGCAGGCGCCAGAGCCCCTGGACTTTGCTGTAGGCCTCCACCAGATCTACGGTCGCGGTCGACCGGCCCGACAAGCGCAGGTAGTCCAGGGTGATCTCGTCCACCGGGAAGAAACCGCAAGTGGCCCCATATTCCGGGGCCATGTTGGCGATGGTCGCGCGGTCCGCCAGGGGCAAGTCGGCCAGGCCGTCGCCGTAGAACTCGACGAATTTGCCGACCACGCCTTTCTTGCGCAGCATCTGCGTGACCGTCAGCACCAGATCGGTGGCGGTGATGCCTTCCTTGAGTTTGCCGGTGAGCTTGAAGCCGATGACTTCAGGAATCAGCATCGACACCGGCTGGCCAAGCATCGCCGCTTCCGCCTCGATGCCGCCGACGCCCCAACCGAGCACGCCGAGGCCGTTGATCATGGTGGTGTGGGAGTCGGTGCCGACCAGCGTGTCGGGAAAAGCATAGGTGCGCTCGTCCTCGTCCTTGGTCCAGACCGTGCGCGCCAGGTATTCGAGGTTGACCTGATGGCAGATCCCGGTGCCCGGCGGCACCACGCTGAAGTTGTCGAAGGCGCTCTGGCCCCAACGCAGGAAGGCATAGCGTTCGCCATTGCGCTCCATCTCGATATCGACGTTCTGGCCGAACGCCGCCGCCGTGGCGAACTTGTCGACCATCACCGAGTGATCGATCACCAAGTCGACTGGCGACAGCGGGTTGATCCGCTGTGGATCGCCGCCGGCCTTGGCCACGGCGGCCCGCATGGCGGCCAGGTCGACCACCGCCGGCACACCGGTGAAGTCCTGCATCAGGACCCGGGCCGGGCGGTATTGGATTTCCCGGTCGGAGCTGCGTGTCGTGAGCCAGGCGGCGAGTGCCTTGAGGTCAGTACCGGAGACGGTCTTGCCGTCCTCCCAGCGCAGTAGGTTTTCCAGCAGTACCTTGAGCGACATCGGTAGCTTGTCCAAGTCGCCGAGTGACTGGGCGGCTTGGGGCAGGCTGAAGTAGTGGTAGGTCTTGTTGCCTACCTTCAGGGTGCTAAGGGTTTTCAGGCTATCGAGGGATGACATGAAATGACTCCTTGAGGCCCGCACGGCACGGGCCGGGTGGAACGAACTGAGCCTTGAATCTAGCTCCGATCGGCAGATTTGGCTAATCACTGGATACTATGGGGCAATCCCAGTGGTCTGTCTGGCGACTTCTGTGAGTCAATTTCGGCGCCACCGGCCTCCGACGGGCGTTGCGGTTCCTCGCCATAGCGGGCTGTGACGGGTGACAGCGCCTCGGCCATGGCCGTGTGTCAGCCGTACTTGATCACCTACTCACCGTACAGGCCACTAGGTTGTGAACTCGGCTATCATGCGCGGGTTTAAGTGACAGGTTCGCGTTTGTACGCGCCCGCTTGCCGGCGATGGGGCGGGAAAGTCCGCAAGATGCCCTCAAGCCTCGTCGTTACAGTTGCCCAGCCCAGGATTTTTTTGTGAACACCCTCTTTATGCACTGCCGGCCCGGCTTCGAAGGCGAAGTCTGTTCCGAGATATCCGAGCATGCCGCGAACCTCAACGTCGTAGGTTATGCCAAGGCCAGGGCCGGCAGCGCCTATGCCGAATTTGTCTGCAGCGAAGATGACGGCGCTGTGCGGCTGATGGCCGGCCTGCGCTTTGCCGAACTGATTTTCCCGCGCCAGTGGGCCCGAGGCAGTTTTATCGACTTGCCGGAAACCGACCGTATCAGCGTGATTCTCGCCCAACTGGCGACGTTTCCACGCTGCGGTAGCCTCTGGCTGGAGGTGGTGGATACCAACGACGGCAAGGAACTGTCGAATTTCTGCAAAAAGTTCGAAGGTCCGTTGCGCAAAGCCCTGATCCAGGCCGGCAAACTAGTGGAAGATGCCGGTAAGCCGCGCTTGTTGCTGACGTTCAAGAGCGGCAGGGAAGTCTTTCTCGGCATGGCCGAGGCGGATAATTCGGCGATGTGGCCGATGGGCATTGCGCGCCTGAAGTTTCCCAAGGACGCCCCGAGCCGTTCAACTCTCAAGCTGGAGGAGGCCTGGCATCACTTCATTCCCCGCGATCAGTGGGAAGAACGGCTCAATGGCGACATGACCGGCGTCGATCTCGGCGCGGCTCCCGGCGGCTGGACCTGGCAACTGGTCAATCGCGGCATGCTGGTGACCGCCATCGACAACGGCCCGATGGCCGAAAGCTTGATGGACACAGGGCTGGTGCAGCACTTGATGGCCGACGGCTTCACCTTCAAACCCAAGCAGCCAGTGGATTGGATGGTCTGCGACATCGTCGAGAAGCCGGCACGCAACGCGGCGTTGCTGGAGACCTGGATCGGCGAAGGCCATTGCCGCGAAGCGGTGGTCAACCTCAAACTACCGATGAAGCAGCGTTATGCCGAGGTCCGGCGTCTTCTGGAGCGTATCGAGGCCGGCTTCAAGGCCCGTGGTATCAAGGTGGCGATAGGCTGCAAGCAGTTGTATCACGACCGTGAGGAAGTGACCTGCCACCTGCGTCGACTGGATGTCAAAAAGAAGACTTGATACTGGCAATACGGGATCGGCGCAACTCGGCCAAAGCGTTCAATGCAAAGATATTTGCCAGAATCGGGAAGTCGTAGGCAAAAGGGCGTGGACCTGCCTGATCGGGAATCGAGATGAAACCGCCATCTGCCAACTGCCGGGTTTGAAGATAATGCCAACCGCCTTCCATCAGACCGTCATGGTTCAGTAGTGCCGCGGCACATAATCCATGGGCGCAACTGATGACATCGCTGGATTTGCCCGGAGTGTGGCCCCAACCACCATCCGGATTCCGTGCGGCCAGCAGATACCGGGTGGCCTTTTCGTACACGGCATCGATAGCGCCGTGTAGGGTGTGAGTGCAGGCATTCGGGGCTTGCTTCAGGGCTGAAACTACCCGGGAAATGGCGAAGGTTTCGCTCAAACTCCAACTGCGCTCGAAGGCATCGCCCGGTGCTTGCGCGTGGAGCAGGAATCCGAGGGCCGCAACCAGCACATCGGCATGGGCTTGCCAGTGTGGAGTAAAGGCGATGAGCGCATTCGCGGTCATCGTGACTTCCGACGGTTGTTGACGCCGGTAGGTGGGAAAGCCGCCGTCTGGGTTGGCCATGGCTGACAGATAGGCCAGACCATGTTTTATCGTTCGGGCATGGCGCTGCGGTGCAATCGAAAACAGATAGTCGATGACACAGCACGTGCAATCAACATCGGTCTGCCGCACTCCTTCACTGTAGGACCAGCCGCCATTGGGCGTTTGCTGTTTCGCGAGGTAGTCGGCCATCTGTCCAAGCCTGGACGAGGGGCCATCCGCGTTCTTCAGGGCGATGCCGGCGAAGGCTGTCAGGTAGACAGTCATGTGGCTGATAAAAGGCAGTCCACCGTCCGGGTTGTGGTTGTCGAGGATAATAATGAGGCCATTGTCAATCAACGGATGCGCCGGTTCGAGTGCATGCAGGGCCAGGATGGCCCAGAGATGGGCCAGGAGATTGCCCTCCCAGAGTTCCCGCTGGCTGCCATGCTCCAGTTGATCAATCAGGAACTGACAGTCCCTTGGCTCCAGCAGCGCCTGGCGTTGCCTTGCGCAAGCATTCACTATCTTGATTGCACACAACATCATGCCGACCCAGGAGACCTGGTTTTCATAGTGGATAGCGCCAATGTCGGCATCGGGCAGATAGGAGCAGGCGCCCGACAGGGCCAGACAAGTCGATAACATCCAGCGTTTGCGCGGGGTGGCCAAGTGCTCGGGAGCCAGGGCGACAAACTCTTCCACTCGGCTGGGAGTTGCGCTCAGGAAGGCGTCCAGCAGCAGATTGTCCAGTTGGTTGTTGCCAACCGCCCGATGGCGCTCGCGCAGAAACGAGAGCAGCCGATCCTGCGCGGCGGGATAACGTTTCGTCTGGCGCAACAGGTGCAGCATCAGCACCGATTCCAGTATCCGGCTTCGGCAACGCTGATTGACGGCACCTCGATCATCGATCCCTGTCTGCAGATGATCGCTCACCTGGCGAATGCAACGGTCAATGGATGATATGAGAGAGCCCTTTGCGACGGACATCCTCATGCTCATTTTTCTACATGGTGGTTGTTCGGCTGAGAATAACGTCATTTTTTTGAATTAAGTAATCGTGTTAAATCGAGGCGTAGAATTTTTTGAGATAGGAGATTGTTTTTAAGTGCCTTTAGTTATTTTTTATATTTGTTAATAAGCTGCTGGCAGTCGGCTTATTTCGTTAATTTCGTTGACGTGTTATTTGTCAAAGGTGTTTGCTGCTCGGGTTGTTACTTTTCTTGAGCGGAGCATCCACGATGCGGCCTGTCAGATTGCCCCCTGTTTATTGCCCACTTCCGCATGCTCGACACCCGAATACCGATCTGTTGTTACCTCGCTGCACGACCTGGATGGAGCGTTGGAAGTTGTTCGCCGATGATCTGCAGCGCCGACGCCTGGAAGTCAGCGGAATTGGGGAGTTGTGCGGCATGATCTATCCAGAAGGATCGGATGAGCTGGTACAGATCGGCACCGACTATATGATGTGGACATTTGCCTACGACGATGAGGTGTGCGACGAAGGTCCCGAGAGTCAGGACACCCGGGCATTGATTGACACGACAAGCCGGATCCAGAGACATCTGGAGTCTCCCGAGTTGCCACTGGATACGCAGGACCGATATGGGATGGCCTTGAGAGACATCCGGATTCGAATGCAGGCACACGGTCTGCCGCTCCATGCTTCACGTTTCGTCTCGGTCATGCGCACCTACTTCATGGCTGAAATGTGGAAATCGGTCAGTTTGCAGCCGTCATTGAACGACTACATCATTCAGCGTCTTTTTGGCGGCGGAGGCATGACATTTCCACCGTTCTGTTATGTGGTTCCGCGTATTGACATCAGTGAGGGAGAGTTGGCGAGTCGGCCGGTCATGGCATTGACTGAAATGGCCGCGACTTTTGCGACCTGGGATAACGATTTGTTCTCTTTTCCCAAGGAGATGATGCGTAGTCGTGATAAGCGTGGGCATAACCTGATCGATGTCATCAGGCGGACGCAGGGCTGTTCGGTAGAGGACGCTATTATGTCAGCGATTCGTATGCGAGATCGGGTCCAGGGATTGTTTATGCGGCTGCAAGAGCAACTGATCGAGGAGGGAACTCCTGCGATCAGGCGCTATGTCGAGCGCTTGAGTTACTACATCAGTGGCGTGCTCAAGTGGCACTTGAACAATCCGCGCTATATTTTTCTCAATGGACTTGATGGTGAGATCTGCCTGGAGGGTGGAGAGCTGGCGGACAGACCGTTGGATGAGAGCATCGAACCGTTGCCCATTGCTGCTATCGCCTGGTGGTGGCACTACGATCCGGCGCGTGCCGGATGAATGAGGGTTGATAAAGGCCGTGATAGGTGACGTCACGTTGTGGTTTGCGCGACAATGTCGGTCTGGTTTCAGGAGTGAAGTATGACCCAGTCCCACGACCCCAACGTTGACGGCACCCTCGATGCCACCGGCCTCAACTGCCCCGAGCCGGTAATGATGCTGCACCAGCATATCCGCGACTTGCAGCCCGGTGGCCTGCTCAAGGTGATTGCCACCGACCCGTCGACCCGCCGCGATATCCCCAAGTTTTGTGTGTTCCTTGATCACCAACTGGTGGAACAGCGGGAAGAAGCCGGTACTTATCTGTATTGGATCCGCAAGAAACTCGGTTAGGAACGAAGGACACTTGGTGTAGGCGCACGGGATGAACTTTCTAATCCCAGGCCAATCGCCGACTGGCCGTGGCTGACGATCTGCGCCACACTGCGGGTCCGCGAAAGGAGCCTGCCATGCTGATTGTTGCCGATGAGAATATCCCGTTGATCGATGCCTTTTTTGCCGGTTTCGGCGAGATCCGCCGCCTGCCGGGGCGCGCCATCGATCGTGCGGCGGTGGCCGAGGCGGATGTGCTGCTGGTGCGCTCGGTGACCCCGGTCAGCCGTGAGCTGCTCGAAGGCAGTGCGGTGCGGTTTGTCGGCACCTGCACCATCGGTACCGATCACCTGGACCTGGATTATTTCCAGGAGGCCGCGATCCACTGGTCCAGCGCACCCGGCTGCAACGCTCGTGGCGTGGTCGACTACGTGCTGGGCAGCTTGTTGACCCTGGCCGAGATCGAGGGCGCCGAACTGTCCCGGCGTACCTATGGCGTGATCGGTGCCGGCGAAGTCGGCGGGCGCCTGATCAAGGTTTTGCGCGGCTTGGGCTGGAAGGTACTGGTGTGCGACCCACCACGCCAGGCGGTCGAGGGCGGGGATTATGTCGAGCTGGAACAGATCATCGAGCAGTGCGACGTGATCAGCCTGCATACGCCCCTGACCCGTTCCGGGGCAATGTCGACCTGGCACCTGCTGGATCGCCAACGGCTGGAGCAACTCAAGCCCGGCACCTGGTTGATCAATGCCGCCCGTGGTCCAGTGGTGGATAACGCCGCTTTGCGCGACGTACTGCTGGAGCGCGAAGACCTGCAAGCAGTGCTTGACGTGTGGGAAGCCGAGCCGCAGGTGGACATCGAACTGGCAGAACTCTGCGTACTCGGTTCGCCGCATATCGCGGGCTACAGCCTCGACGGCAAGCAGCGTGGCACGGCGCAGATCTACCAGGCCTACTGCGCCTTTATCGACCAGGCGCCGGTGGTCAGCCTCGACGACCTGCTGCCCAAGCCGGCATTGGCGCAAATCACCCTCGATGCCGACACAGACCCGGCCTGGGCCATGGCGATGATCTGTCGCGCGGTGTACGACCCGCGCCGTGACGACGCGGATTTTCGCCGCAGCCTGACCGGCAATGTGGCCGCACAACGGGTGGCGTTCGACCTGTTGCGCAAGCACTACCCCGAGCGACGTGAAATCGAAGGGCTGTCGGTGAAGATCAACGGCGAGTCCGTGGCGTTGCGGCAGATGGTCCTGGCCCTGGGCGCGGTGTTGGTCTGATAGCGCCGGACAGAAAAAACCTGGTATCAAGACCGGGTCGATAAAAGCCTTCGGGCTGTCAGTTTTGCGGCGTAGGCTTGTCCAATTGCGGTTCCAGTTCGCGGCAGGCTTTCTGGATCATTTCTTCGGTGATCGGAATTTCGCGCCCGGCTGCGTCGATAACCGCGCAGCCCAATGTTTCGGGCTTGGGATGACGAATCACGGGGATCCGGTGGGTGTTGTGTTGCAAGTCCATGGCCTGTCTCCTCATCAGGTGCTTGGCAAGTGTATAACCGTGGCATGACCGGGCTGTGACAACCCTCTACCACATAAGGCTGTATTAAGTAGGGCAATCGAAAGGGCACATTGTCGCCGGTTGAGTGTCAGGCCACCGGGCGCTGGCGCTCGCGGTCATCATTCACCTGATTGATTGCGTTTGCGAAAGTTCAGCCGAACTTCGGTGTAGGCTCTGTTCATTCCCTCATGGATCCGCCTTCATGCTTTCAGCTCACCAACGCCGGGCCATCCGCCTGGCCAGCCGTTTTGTCGCGCCTTATCGCTGGCAGGCCATCGGTGCCTTGCTGGCGCTGATCGTCACCGCCGGCATCACCTTGTCCATGGGCCAGGGTATTCGCCTGCTGGTGGACCAGGGCTTCATGACCCAGTCGCCGGACCTGCTCAACCAATCCATCGGCCTGTTCCTGCTGCTGGTGCTGGGCCTGGCGGTCGGTACGTTCGCGCGCTTCTACCTGGTGTCGTGGATCGGCGAACGGGTAGTGGCCGACATTCGTCGACAGGTCTTCAACCACCTGATCTACCTGCATCCGGGGTTCTACGAGAACAATCGCAGCTCGGAGATCCAGTCGCGATTGACCGCCGACACGACCTTGCTGCAGTCGGTGATCGGCTCCTCCTTGTCGCTGTTCCTGCGCAACACGCTGATGGTTATCGGTGGCGTGGTACTGTTGTTTATCACCAACCCCAAGCTGACCAGTATCGTGGTGGTTACCTTGCCCCTGGTACTGGCGCCGATCCTGATCTTCGGACGACGGGTGCGCAGTCTGTCGCGCCTGAGCCAGGACCGTATCGCCGATGTCGGCAGCTATGTGTCCGAAACCCTGGGCCAAATCAAGACCGTGCAGGCCTACAACCACCAGATGCAGGACCAGCAGCGCTTTGCGGTGACCGTCGAGCAGGCCTTCCAAACTGCGCGCCAGCGTATTGTCCAGCGTGCCTGGCTGATTACCCTGGTGATCGTGCTGGTGCTCGGGGCGGTCGGCGTGATGCTCTGGGTCGGCGGCATGGACGTGATCGCCGGCACCATCTCTAACGGTGAACTGGCGGCCTTTGTCTTCTACAGCCTCATCGTCGGTAGCGCCTTCGGCACCCTCAGCGAGGTGATCGGCGAACTGCAACGGGCGGCAGGGGCGGCGGAGCGTATCGGCCAATTGCTGCGCTCGAACAACGAGATCACCGCGCCGGCCAGTGGTCTGGTACAGCTGGCCGAACGGGTCAACGGTAACCTGGTGCTGGAGAACCTGCGTTTCAGTTATCCGTCACGACCTGACAGCTACGCCATCGACGGCCTCGACCTGACCGTCAAGGCCGGTGAGACCCTGGCCCTGGTGGGACCCTCGGGAGCGGGCAAGTCGACCCTGTTCGACCTGTTGCTGCGTTTCCACGACCCGCAGCAGGGACGCTTGCTGCTCGATGGGCAACCCCTGACCCAGCTCGACCCGCTTGACCTACGGCGCTGTTTTGCCCTGGTATCGCAAAGTCCGGCGCTGTTTTTCGGCAGCGTCGAGGAGAACATCCGCTACGGCAACCCGACGGCCAGCGACGAGCAGGTTCGCGCGGCGGCGCGGATCGCCCATGCCCACGATTTCATCCTGCAGATGCCCGACGGCTACCGGACCCATCTGGGCGATGGCGGTCTGGGCCTGTCCGGCGGCCAGCGCCAACGCCTGGCGATTGCGCGGGCATTATTGGTGGATGCGCCGATCCTGCTGTTGGACGAAGCCACCAGCGCCCTCGATGCCCAGAGCGAACACCTGATCCAGCAAGCCCTGCCCAACCTGATGCAAGGCCGCACCACTCTAGTGATCGCCCACCGCCTGGCCACGGTGCAGAACGCCGACCGGATTGCGGTGATGGATCAGGGCAAGCTGGTGGCGGTCGGTAGCCACGCCGAACTGATTGCGAGCAACCCTTTGTATGCACGGCTGGCGGCGTTGCAGTTCAATACTGTTGAACATTGATAGGCCGCAGCTTGCATGATCGGGCATTATGATTCCCCATGATGGCTAGTCGGACGAGGATATGATCCGTTATCAGCCGCCCTTGACGTTGACCCTCCGCATGTTTTCGCTGGTTGCCGATATCAGCGAGCGGTTGGGGCAATCGTTGAGTTCATGCTCGATGCATTGCTGCTCGCGATGCCGCACGCAAGCGCTGATGCGGGACTTGAATCCGGCCCATCAAAAGCGGCGCCCGCGGGCGCCGTTCTGGTATTACCCGCCCGGACTCAGCGGTATTCGCACAGATACGCGGTTTCCACGGCGACTTTCAGCTGAAACTTGCTGTTGGCCGGTACGTTGAATTGGCTGCCGCTGGCGAAGGTTTCCCAGTCGCTGCTGTCAGGCAGCTTGACGGTCAGGGCGCCGGACACCACGTGCATGATTTCACGTTGGGCGGTACCGAACTCGTATTCGCCTGGAGCCATGACGCCGATGGTGGCCGCGCCTTCGGCTTGTGCGAAGGCAATCGACTTGACGGTGCCGTCGAAGTACTCGTTGACTTTAAACATGGGCGACTCCTCGAAATGAGCTGAAAAAATTGGCCGACCAGTATGCCCAAGCGCTTTTGCCTCGTCACGCATTGAAGACGCTGTTGCAGGTTTGTGCGGAAAGCTGACATCAGCTCGGCAGGATCAGCGGTAACAACCGCGCGGTATTGCGCGCGTCTTCCAGCGCCCGGTGCTGCTGCCCGCTGAACTGCATGCCTGCCAGTTGCAGGGCGGTGTTCAGACCGGGAGGTTTTTGCAACTTACGGGCCGTGGCGAAACGTTGCTTGAGGTTGGCGTGAGGGAGCCGGTTCAATAGGCTGCTCCGTTGCAGGAGTCGCCAATCCTGCTCCAATTGTCGACGGTCATAATCGCCCCAACTGGCCCAGCCCTCCAGTCGTTCCCGATGTTGGCCGAGCCAGCGCTCGAATGCTTCCAAGACCTCGGTCAGCGGCGCTGCACTGTCGATGTTAGCCTGGGTGATATGCGTCAGTTTTCGGCAAAAGGGCGTCAGCAGTGGCCTGCGCAGGGGACGCACGAAACGCTGGAAGTGGTCCTGCTCGCGGGCCTCGCGGTTGACCAGAGTGGCACCGATTTCGATGATTTCCATCTCCGCCAGCGGCCAGCCCCCTTCATCCGTCGTGGCTTCCAGATCAATCACTAGCCAGTGCGGCATATCGAGCTCCGAAGACAGCATCCTAGTCGGGATCAAGCGTAGCCAAAGCCGAAGCATCCGCCTAGGTGCTTATTCGGTCGCCGTCGTATCTGCCGATTTTTGGCCTGATCGCTCCGGCCCCTGCGCACTCGTTACCCGGTGTGCGCTGACTGGGGCTTTATCCTGGGCGCCACCAGGTTTTTGCCCGCCGGGGCAGTCCGACGCCGAAGCAACTGATTGACGATGCCCTGATGCTGGCCTGCACAGATAGCTAAGTGCGCGTTGTGCAAGTCATTATTTAATCGGTGCGGCGTTGTCTAAGTGGTCGAAAGCGCTTAGTTTAATAACATCGATTGTATTTTCTGAGGTGCGTGGCCTTGAACCTTTCGCCAGTACGGACGGCATTGCGAATTCTAGGGTTGGTGCTGGGGATGCTGGCGGTTCAGTCCGTGTCGGCCGCTCAAGAAGTCAGGATCGGCGCCGCCCACTTTCCACCCTACACCATTCGACCCGAGCAGGGGGCCGATACCGGTGTGCTGCCGCAACTGATCGAAGCCTTGAATGCCTTACAGAGCGACTACCGCTTTGTCCTGGTGCCGACCTCGGTGCCCCGACGTTTTCGCGATTTCGAAGACGGTCGTACCGACATGGCCATCTTCGAGAATCCGGAGTGGGGCTGGAACGCGATTGCCCACGTCAATGTCGACATGGGCCTGGAAGATGCCGAGATATTTGTTGCCCAGAATAAGCCGGATCGTGACCAGGATTATTTTACCGACTTGAAAGACAAGCGCCTCGCGCTCTTCAGCGGCTATCACTACGAGTTCGCGCAGTTCAATGCCGACCCCAAGTACCTCGCCGAGACCTACAACGCTACGCTGACCTATTCCCATGACAGCAACCTGCTGATGGTGCTGCGCGGCCGGGCGGATATCGCGTTGGTCACCCGTTCCTACCTGTTCGACTACCTGAGTCGTAATCCGGGAGTCGCCAAGGAGTTGCTGATTTCCGAGCGCATTGACCAGATCTATCACCACTACGCCCTGTTGCGGCCGAAGGCACCGATCAGCGCCGAGGCGTTCGGCCAGTTGCTGCAGCGGCTGCGTGACAATGGCCAATTGATGAAGATCTTCCAGCCTTATCGCATCGAGGTCATGTCTGCCGTCCATGCGACCGCTGCCAAGCCCTGATGAAGTGGTTGTCTGGCGCTTAAATTTGCCTTCCTCGCTCACGTTTCTTTACCTGTATCCTCGATGATTATCGTGAGCCCCATTCATGTCCTATCTCCAAGAGCTGACCACCTTGCCGCTGCCTTCGGGCGTTCACCTGGGTGCCGATGAAACCGCTGGCCGATTGAGCCTGACGCTGGAGGGACAGCCGCTGATCCGGCTGGTACTGAGGCGCAAGGCAACGTTGCGGATTGCCCTTGAACAGGACGAGCGACAGCCCGATCCCCAGGCCTTGTGGGCAGCCTGCTACTGGTTATTCGCCAGCGACCCGGACTGTCAGCAACTGCTGTGGCAATTGCCGCAATCACCCTATGAAGCCTTGTCCACCGGCTTATTGCTGGCGACGTCGATCAGCGGCGAATACCGCTGTGAGCGAACGCTGTTCTGGCAACTGCCGCAGCCTTGGCTGGGGCGCTCCCGCAGCGCTCCTTATCCGCAGCAGATGGTCCTCAGTGCTGGTCGGCGCCACCCCTTTCGCGAGCCAAAACCCCTTGGCGAGGTGTACCGCCGTTTCGATGCCCGGCTCGGTACCTGGGTATCCCTGCGCACCGTGGAGATCGAGCGCGACGTAGCGCGCTTCAATCGCTGGCAGAACCACCCACGGGTACTCAATTTCTGGCAGGAAGGCGGGAGTATCGAGCGACATCGCGAGTATCTCGAAAAGCTCGAGGCCGACCCGCATACCCTGACCTTGATCGGCTGTTTCGATGATCAACCGTTCGCTTATTTCGAGGCGTACTGGGCCAAGGAGGATCGGATCGCGCCGTTCTACGAGGTTGCCGACTACGATCGGGGTATTCACATGCTGGTGGGGGAGGAGAATCATCGCGGTCCGCACAAGGTCGCCAGTTGGTTGTCGGCACTGGTGCATTATCTGTTTCTCGATGATCCACGTACCCAGCGCGTGGTGGCCGAGCCGCGTGCCGACAACGCCAAGATGATCGCTCATATGCACAACCAATGTTTTCACTGCGAGAAGGAGTTCGACTTTCCTCACAAGCGCGCAGCTTTGATGATGCTGGGGCGTGAACGTTTTTTTGAACGCTGTTCGCTGGCCTGATGAAAAACAGGCAATGGCTTAGCGCCGGGCGAAGCTGTCACCGCGGGTCCCCGAGACCTTGCGGCAGTGCACCAGTGCATCGCGGATCATGAAGTTCACCAGGGTCGGCGATACGCCCAGTTCCTTGGCGATGTCCTTCTGCGGCACGCCGTGCAGGCGATACATCTCGAAGGCATAGCGGGTGCGCTGGGGCAGCTCGGTCAGCGCATCGGCGATATGCTCAAGCGTCGAGAAGTTGATGTGCGAGGTTTCCGGTGAAGCGCCGTGGACGACCACATTCAACCCTTCCTCCTCCGGCCCCGAATACTTCAGTTCCAACGCCTGCTTACGATAGTGATCGATCGCCAGGTTACGCACGATCTGGAACAGGTAGCTGAGCTGGGCCTTGAACGAGGAGGTGATCCTCGGTGCCGATTGCAATCGGAAAAAAGCATCCTGCACCACATCCTCGGCCCGTGAACGACAGCCGGTGATGCGCGCGGCGATCTTGACCAGGATCAGACGATTGTCGACAAAAGCCTGGAGCAATGGTGAATCACACCTGCTTGTGGATACTTGTTCCGTCATGGAAATTACCTGGTAGCGAATAGGTCGAGGTCTGTAAGCGGCTGGTTACACATCGAGAGACAAATTATTATTAATGATAATGATTGTCAATTGCGAAGTAGAATTAATAATGCTTTGCGGTGCGTTACCGAAATATGACGCTCGCTTCCGGGCTTTCGGCGGTCGTTGTTCCGCCAGTCTGGCGGACTAATTATTTGCCAGTGCCATCCGTTCTCATGGGTGATAGGCCGGGTAAGCGACCCGGTTCAGGATCGATACCCGTGAGGAGGGCGCAATGGTTAATCGCAACGGTGGCTGGGCATGAGCACCTCTTTGAACCTTCGCCTGTTCTGCCTTCCCTATTCCGGCGCCAGCGCCGTGGTCTACAGCCGCTGGCGACGCAACCTGCCCGAGTGGTTGCAAGTGTGTCCCCTGGAGTTACCGGGACGTGGCAAGCGCATGGATGAGCCGTTGCAGAACGACATCGCGCGGTTGGCCGAGCAACTGGCCGATGAAATCGGTGCCGAACTTGAGCGTCCCTACGCGCTGTTCGGCCACAGCCTGGGCGGCCTGCTGGCTTTCGAACTGGCGCATGCGCTGCGGGAGCGAGGGTTGCCGGCACCCTTGGCGTTGTTCACATCGGCAACGGCCGGGCCGGCCAGGCGCGATGTCAGCGAATACGCCGAGGCGAAGACCGACGAACAATTGATAACGCGCCTGCGCGAGCTCCAGGGCACGACGCAGGAGGCCCTGGCCGATCAGGAGCTGATGCGCCTGACGTTGCCGATCCTGCGCGCCGATTTCCTGCTCTGCGGCAGTTTCCGCTATGGCGTGCGCGACCCCCTGGCGCTGCCGATCCATGTCTTCGGTGGCAAGCAGGACAGCGTGCGCGTCGATGAATTGCTCGACTGGCAGGAGGAGACTACTGGTGGTTTTTCCCTGGATATGTTCGAGGGCCACCATTTCTACCTGATCGATCAGCAAGCCGCGCTCTTGCGCCTCTTGTGCCGTTATGCCGACGAGCATCTGGCGCGTTGGCGCAATAGCGCGATTCGCCAACGGGCCCAGGCCGCCAGCTGAAGCTGTACTGCGTTCGCCCGTACAGCCCTTTCCCAGAATTCAATTGACTAGCCGACTCCAGGCAGGAATCCCATGATGGACGCGTTCGAACTCCCCCATACCCTGGCCCAGGCCCTTCAACGCCGTGCGCTGCAGACTCCGGAGCGAGTGGCGTTGCGTTTTCTCGCCGAAGACAAGGAGCAGGGCGCAGTCCTCAGTTACCGCGACCTGGATCTGCGGGCACGCACCATCGCGGCGGCGTTGCAGGCTAATGCCCGGCTGGGCGATCGCGCGGTGCTGCTGTTTCCCAGCGGCCCGGACTATGTCGCGGCGTTCTTCGGCTGCCTGTACGCCGGAGTGATCGCGGTGCCGGCCTATCCGCCGGAGTCGAGCCGTCGTCATCACCGGGAGCGCCTGCTGTCGATCATCGCCGATGCCCAACCGCGCCTGCTGTTGAGCCGTGCCGATCTGCGCGAGTCGTTGTTGCAGATGGACGAGTTGTCGGCTGTCGATGCGCCACAACTGCTCTGTGTCGATACCCTCGACAGTGATTTGGCCGCTGCCTGGGAGGCAGCCGACATACAGCCTGATGGCATCGCCTTCCTGCAATACACCTCCGGCTCTACAGCGCTGCCCAAGGGCGTGCAGATCAGCCACGGCAACCTGGTGGCCAACGAATTGCTGATCCGCCACGGTTTCGGCATCGACCTCAATCCCGACGACGTGATCGTGAGCTGGTTGCCGCTGTACCATGATATGGGCCTGATCGGCGGGCTGCTGCAACCGATCTTCAGCGGCGTGCCCTGTGTACTGATGTCTCCAGGTTATTTTCTCAGTCGGCCATTACGCTGGCTGGAGGCGATCAGTGAGTACGGTGGGACCATCAGCGGCGGGCCGGACTTCGCCTATCGGCTGTGCAGTGAGCGGATCAGCGAGACTGCCCTGGCGCGGCTCGACCTGAGCGGCTGGCGCGTGGCGTATTCCGGTTCCGAACCGATCCGTCTCGACACCCTGGAACGTTTCGCCGAGAAGTTCGCCCCGTGCGGTTTCAGCGAGCAGAGCTATTTCGCCTCCTATGGCCTGGCGGAAGCCACCCTGTTTGTTGCTGGCGGTCAGCGTGGCCGGGGGATTGCGGCATTGCGTCTGAATGACCTGGCCTTGGCCCAGAACCGTGCGGAACCGGGCGAGGGTAGCCCAATCATGAGTTGCGGCACCGGCCAGCCGGGGCATGCGGTGCGGGTAGTCGAGCCGAACACCTTACAGGTACTCGGCGACAACAGCATTGGTGAAGTCTGGGCCGCCGGTCCGAGCATTGCCCAGGGTTACTGGCGCAACCCCGAGGCGTCGGCCCGGACCTTTGTCCACCATGATGGCCACACGTGGCTGCGCACCGGCGACCTGGGGTTCCTGCGCGACGGTGAGCTGTATATCACCGGGCGCCTGAAAGACCTGTTGATCGTGCGCGGGCACAACCTCTATCCCCAGGACATCGAGCAGACCGTCGAGCGCGCAGTGGAAGTGGTGCGCCAGGGTCGCGTCGCTGCTTTCGCCGTCACTCGCGATGGCCAGGAAGGCATCGGCATCGCCGCGGAAATCAGTCGCGGCGTGCAGAAGATTTTGCCCCCTGAAGCATTGATCAAGGCTATCCGTCAGGCCGTGGCCGAGGCTTACCAGGAGGCGCCCAGCGTGGTGGTGCTGCTTAATCCGGGCGCCTTGCCAAAGACCTCCAGCGGCAAATTGCAACGTTCGGCCTGCCGCAGCCAACTGGCCGACGGCGGCCTCGACAGCTATGCGTTGTTCCCCGATCAAGCGGCTGCGCAAGGCGAGGCGACCGATACGCTGGCTGATGATCTGCAGGAAATAATCGGGCGGATCTGGTGCGAACAACTGCAACTGCAGCGGATCGGCGGCGACGACCATTTCTTCCTGCTCGGCGGCAACTCGATCCTGGCGACCCAGGTGGTGGCCCGGTTGCGTGAAGAACTGGGTATTGAATTGAGCCTGCGATTGTTGTTCGAGGCCCCGACCCTCGCCGCATTCGCCGCCCAAGTGGCATGCCAGCAACAGGACGGCGGGGTGGCCCAGGGCGCTATTGCGCGCTTGTCGCGCCACGAGGATTTGCCGCAGTCCCTGGCCCAGAACCGCTTGTGGTTGCTCTGGCAACTGGATCCTCACAGCAGCGCCTATACCATTCCCGGCGCCTTGCGCCTGCGCGGCGAACTGGACCAGGCGGCGCTTCGCCGCAGCTTCCAACAGTTGATCGACCGCCACGAATCCCTGCGCACGCGTTTCTACGAGCGCGATGGCCAGGCCCTGCAACGGGTCGACGCCGATGCCGCGTTCGAACTGCGGCTGATCGACCTCGGCGATCTGCCGGCGGATCAGCGGGAAACCCGCGCCCGGCAGATTCGCGAGAATGAAGCGCATACCCCGTTCGACCTGGAAAAGGGGCCGCTGTTGCGGGTGACCCTGATGCGCCTGGATGATCAGGAGCACCAATTGCTGGTGACGATGCACCACATCATTGCTGATGGCTGGTCGCTGAATATTCTGCTCGACGAGTTTTCCCGGCTGTACGCGGCGGCGTCCCAAGGCCAGGTCGCCGAACTGACGCCGTTGCCGCTGCAGTATGCTGACTACGGCAGTTGGCAGCGTCAATGGCTGGCCGAGGGCGAAAGCCAGCGTCAACTGGCGTACTGGCAAGTGCAATTGGGTGCCGGGCAAGCGCTGCTCAACCTGGCCACCGACCACCCGCGTTCGGCATACAAACGCCGTAGCGCGGCGCGCTTGAGCCTGCGCCTGGATGCCCCACTCAGCGAGGCGCTGCGCCAGACCGCCCGAGCCTACGAGGCGACGCCGTTCATGCTGTTGCTCGCGACATTCCAGAGTCTGCTGCACCGCTACAGCGGCCAGCGCGACATTCGTATCGGCGTGCCCAGTGCCAATCGCCCGCGCCTGGAAACCCAGGGGCTGATCGGCTTCTTTATCAATACCCTGGTACTGCGCGTTGAGCTGGACCCGTGCCAGCCGTTCGCCGACCTGCTGGCGCAAACCCGCCAGGCGACCCTGGAGGCCCAGGCCAACCAGGACCTGCCCTTCGAACAACTGCTCGAAGCATTCCCCGAGGCCCGCGAGCAGGGGCTGTTCCAGGTCATGTTCAACCACCAGCAGCGTGACCTTGATGCCTTGCGCCGCTTGCCGGGACTGCTGGCCGAGGAGTTGCCCTGGCACAGCCGCGAGGCCAAGTTCGATCTGCAACTGCACAGCGAGGAAGATCGCCATGGCCGCCTGAGCCTGGCTTTCGACTATGCCGACGAGTTGTTCGAGGAGGCGACCATTGCGCGCCTGGCCGAGCATTTCGTCAGCCTGCTGCAACAAGTCACGAACCGGCCACAGCAGGCTGTCGGTGAGCTGTCGTTATTGACGGCCAGCGAACAGGCCCAGCAACGCCAATGGAGCGTGGCACCCTGTGCCGAAGCCCGTCAGTGGTTACCGGAGCTGTTGAGCCGGCAAGCGCTGCTGACCCCCGAGCGCGTCGCGCTGGTGTGGGAGGGCGGTAGCCTCGACTTTGCCCAACTGCATGCCCGGGCCAACCGCCTGGCTCATTACCTGCGGGACAAGGGTGTCGGTCCGGATGTGCCGGTGGCCATCGCCGTGGAGCGTTCACCGCAGTTGCTGATCGGCCTGCTGGCGATCATCAAGGCAGGAGGGGCCTATGTGCCGCTCGATCCGGATTATCCGCGCGAACGCCTGGCCTATATGCTCGCCGACAGCGGCGCCGAACTGCTGCTGACCCAAAGTCATCTGCTCGCCGACCTGCCGGTGACAGCCAGCGTCAGTGCCGTGGCGATGGACCTGCTCAAGCTCGACAACTGGCCGAGCCAGGCACCCGGCCTGCATCTGCACGGCGACAACCTGGCCTATGTGATCTACACCTCCGGCTCCACCGGCCAGCCCAAGGGCGTCGGTAATACCCATGCGGCTCTGGCCGAACGGCTGCAATGGATGCAGGCGACCTACGTCCTGGATGCCAGCGATGTGCTGATGCAGAAGGCCCCGATGAGTTTCGATGTGTCGGTCTGGGAATGTTTCTGGCCGCTGATCACCGGCTGCCGGTTACTGCTCGCCGGCCCCGGCGACCATCGCGATCCTTATCGCATTGCGCAATTGGTGCAAGCGTTCGGCGTGACCACGTTGCACTTCGTGCCGCCGCTGCTGCAACTGTTTATCAATGAACCGCAGGTGGCGCGGTGCGCCAGTCTGCGACGGCTGTTCAGCGGTGGCGAAGCGTTGCCCGCCGAGCTGCGCAACCGGGTGCTGGAGCAGTTGCCGGACGTGCAGCTGCATAACCGCTATGGCCCGACCGAAACCGCGATCAACGTCACCCACTGGCACTGCCAATTGACCGACGGCGAGCGTTCGCCGATTGGCCGGCCCTTGGGCAACGTGCTGTGCCGGGTGCTCGATGCCGACCTGAACCCGCTGCCCAGCGGGGTGCCAGGTGAGCTGTGCATCGGTGGCAACGGTCTGGCCCGTGGCTACCTGGGACGTAGCGCCCTGACCGCCGAGCGTTTTGTCGCCGACCCGCTGGGGACGGCGGGCGAGCGCCTGTATCGTACCGGCGACCGTGTGCGCTGGGGCGCCGATGGTGTGCTGGAATACCTTGGCCGTTTGGATCAGCAGGTCAAGCTGCGCGGCTTGCGGATCGAACCCGAGGAAATCCAAGCACGTCTGTTGGCTCAGGACGGCGTTGCTCAGGCCGTGGTGTTGGTGCGCGAGACCGCCGCCGGCGGCCAGTTGATCGGCTACTACACCAGCCCCGAGGCGACTGAAACCGCCGAACTCCAGGCTCTCCGGCTCAAGACCGCCCTGGCGGCGCAGCTACCGGAGTATATGGTGCCGGCGCAACTGATGCGCCTGGACCAAATGCCGCTGAGCCCCAGCGGCAAGCTGGACCGCCAGGCTCTGCCCGAGCCGCAGTGGCAGGTACGCGAGCCTATCGAGCCGCGCACGGCGCTGGAGCGGCAAATCGCCGCGATCTGGTGCGAAGTGCTGGGCCTGGCGCGCGTCGGGCTGGGCGATGACTTCTTTGCCCTTGGCGGCCATTCGCTGCTGGCGACCCAGATCATTTCCCGGACCCGCCAGGCCTGCGATGTCGACCTGCCGTTGCGGGTGTTGTTCGAGACGCCGGAGCTGGGTGCGTTTGCCGAGCGGGTCCGTCTGATCCAGGCGTCCGGCCAGCGTAACCTGCAATCGACAATCGGCACTGTCGACCGCAGCCAGCCGGTGGCATTGTCCTATTCCCAGCAGCGCATGTGGTTCCTCTGGCAACTGGAGCCGGACAGCCCGGCCTATAACGTCGGCGGCATGGCGCGTTTGACCGGCGTGCTCGATGTCGCCTGTTTCGAGGCCGCGCTGCAAGCCCTGATCCTGCGCCATGAAACCCTACGCACCCGCTTCCCGAGCATTGACGGTGTGGCCTATCAGCGGGTGACGACCGAAACCGGCATCCGCCTGGCCTGGAAAGACTTCTCGGACCTTGATCGCCAGACGTGCGAGCAGCGTGTGCAACAACTGGCCGACCGCGAGGCGCATCGGCCCTTCGACCTGGAGACCGGACCGTTGCTACGGGCCTGCCTGGTCAAGGCCGGAGCGCAGGAGCACTATTTTGTCCTGACCCTGCATCACATCGTCACCGAAGGTTGGGCGATGGATATCTTTGCCCGTGAATTGAGTGCGCTCTACGAAGCCTTTATCGATGATCGCCAGTCGCCACTGCCGCCGTTGCCGGTGCAGTACCTTGACTACAGCGTCTGGCAGCGTCAATGGCTGGAATCTGGCGAGCGCCAGCGCCAGTTGGCGTACTGGAGTTCACAACTGGGCAACGAACATCCGTTGCTCGAACTACCGGGTGACCGGCCACGGCCCGCCGTACAAAGCCATCGCGGCGAGTTGTACCGCTTCGACCTCAGTGACGAGCTGGCTGCGCGGTTGCACGCCTTCAACGCACAACAGGGCCTGACCCTGTTCATGACCGTGATGGCTGCGCTGTCCGTGCTGCTCTATCGTTACAGTGGCCAGACCGACCTGCGTATCGGCGCACCGGTGGCCAACCGGATTCGCCCGGAAAGCGAAGGCCTGATCGGTGCCTTCCTCAATACCCAGGTGGTGCGCTGTCAGCTCGACGGGCAGATGCGCGTTGCTGAGCTGCTCGACCAGGTACGCCACACCGTGATCGAAGGCCAGTCCCATCAGGACCTGCCGTTCGATCATCTGGTGGAGGCCCTGCAACCGCCGCGTAGCGCGGCCTATAATCCGTTGTTTCAGGTGATGTGCAATGTCCAGCGCTGGGAGTTCCAGCAAAGCCGCCGCCTCGGCGGGATGAAAGTCGACTACCTGGTCAACGATGCCCGGGCGACCAAGTTCGACCTCAACCTGGAAGTCACCGACCTTGATCATCGCCTGGGTTGCTGCCTGACCTACAGCACCGACCTGTTCGATGAACCGCGCATCGCGCGCATGGCCGCGCACTGGCGCAACCTGCTTGAAGCACTGATCAGCGATCCGCAACAGCGCCTGAGCGAGTTGTCGCTGTTGCAGGCCGACGAGCAACAGGCGCTGTTCGCCAGCCTGGCGGGCGAAGACGGCGAGCACCGGCTCGACCAGTGCGTCCAGCGGCTGTTCAGCCAACAGGTCGAGGCCCGGCCACAGGCACCGGCACTGACCTTTGCCGGCCAGACCCTGAGCTATGCCCAACTCAATGCCCGGGCCAATCGCCTGGCCTGGCGCCTGCGCGAACAGGGCGTGGGGCCGCAGGTGCGGGTCGGCCTGGCGCTGGAGCGTTCGCTGGAGATGGTCATCGGCCTGCTGGCGATTCTCAAGGCCGGTGGCGCCTATGTGCCGCTGGACCCGGAATACCCGCTGGAGCGCCTCAAGTACATGATCGAGGACAGCGGCATCGGTTTGCTGCTGAGCAACAGTGCTTTGCTCGCCGCGCTTGGCCCATTGCCAGCGGGTGTCGGGCAATGGTGCCTGGAGCAGGACGGTCCGGCGCTGGCGGCGTATCCGTCCGATGAGCCGCCGTTTATCAGCTTGCCACAGCACCAGGCGTACCTGATTTATACCTCCGGCTCCACCGGCCAGCCCAAGGGCGTGGTGGTGTCCCACGGTGAAATCGCCATGCATTGCCAAGCGGTGATCCGCCGTTTCGACATGCGGCCTGATGACTGTGAGCTGCATTTCTACTCGATCAACTTCGATGCCGCCACCGAGCGTCTGCTGGTGCCTTTACTGAGCGGCGCACGAGTAGTATTGCGAGCCCAGGGACAGTGGGATGCCGAGGCCATCTGCCAACTGATTCGCCAGGAACGAGTCAATATCCTCGGCTTTACGCCCAGCTATGGCAGCCAATTGGCCCAGTGGCTGGCGACTCAGGCGCAGACCTTGCCGGTGCGTATGTGCATTACCGGCGGCGAAGCCCTGACCGGCGAGCACCTGCAACGGATTCGTGCGGCATTCAAGCCGAGCCTGTTCTTCAACGCCTACGGCCCGACGGAAACCGTGGTGATGCCGCTGGCCAGCCTGGCGCCTGAACGGCTGGAGGAGGGCGCGGCCAGCGTACCGATCGGCAGGCTGATCGGTGCCCGCGTGGCCTATATCCTCGATGCCAATCTGGCGCTGGTACCCCAAGGCGCCCCTGGTGAGCTGTATGTCGGTGGGGCGGGGCTGGCCCAGGGTTATCACCAGCGTCCGGGGATCACCGCCGAGCGTTTTATCGCCGATCCGTTCGCCACCGCTGGCGCACGGCTGTACCGCACCGGGGATCTGGTGCGCCAGCGTGCCGATGGCCGGGTGGAATACCTGGGACGGATCGACCATCAGGTGAAGATCCGTGGTTTTCGGATTGAGCTGGGGGAAATTGAAACCCGGTTGCTGGACCATCCGGCGATTCGCGAGGCGGTGGTGCTGGCACTGGATGCCCCCGGCGGCAAGCAACTGGCCGCTTACCTGGTCAGCGATGTGGCGACGCAGGAGGAGGAGCAACAGGCGCCACTGCGTGACGCACTCAAGGCCCACCTGAAAAGCCAGTTGCCGGACTATATGGTGCCTACTCACCTGATTCTACTGGAGCGCATGCCGCTGACCGCCAACGGCAAGCTCGACTGGCGTGCCTTGCCGGCACCCGACCTGCAGTTGAACCGCCAGCACTATGTGGCGCCGAGCAACGCGCTGGAGCAAAGCCTGGCGGGGATTTGGCGCGAGGTGCTGAGCGTCGCCCAGGTCGGGCGGGACGATAACTTTTTCGAGCTGGGCGGCGATTCGATCCTGTCGATCCAGGTGGTCAGCCGGGCACGTCAGCAGGGTATTCACTTCAGCCCCCGCGACCTGTTCCGGCACCAGACCGTGCAGAGCCTGGCGGCAGTGGCCACCCGCAGCGAGCGGATCAACGCCGAGCAAGGCTTGCTCAGTGGCGTTTCGAGCCTGACGCCGATCCAGCATTGGTTTCTCGACAGCGAGATTGCCCAGCGCCAGCATTGGAACCAGGCGTTGGTGCTGGAACCAGTGTCGGCTCTTGAGCCTCACGCGCTGGATCAGGCGCTGGCGGCATTGCTGGAGCATCACGATGCATTGCGCCAGAGCTTTACTGGCGAGGCGGGTAGTTGGCGAGCCGAATACCGCGCACCGGACGAGACGCCGCTACTGCAACAGGTGCGCGTTGCCTCGCTGACACACTGCACTGCACTGTTCAGCGAGACCCAACGCAGCCTCGACCTGCAACAGGGGCCGTTGCTGCGGGCCTTGCTGGTGGATGGGCCGCAGGGCGAACAACGCCTGTTGCTGGCGATTCATCACCTGGTGGTGGACGGGGTTTCCTGGCGCATCCTGCTAGACGACCTACAGACCGCCTACCGCCAGTCGCTGGCCGGCCAATCGCTGCGACTGCCGGCGAAAACCAGTGCCTTGCGTGACTGGGCCGACCGTCTACAGGCCTATGCGGGCAGCGAGTCGCTGCGCGAAGAATTGGCGGACTGGCAGGCGCAATTAGCTGGGCCGCGCTTCGAACTGCCCTGCGAACGCCCGCAGGGCGGGCGCCAACAGCGTCATGCCGAAACGCTGAGCGTGCGTCTCGATGCCGCACGGACCCGCGCCTTGCTGCAACAGGCACCGAGCGCCTACCGCACGCAGGTCAACGACCTGTTGCTGACGGCCCTGGCGCGGGTGGTCTGCCGCTGGACCGGGCAACCATCGGCGCTGGTGCAACTGGAAGGCCATGGCCGCGAAACCCTGTTCGACGAGATCGACCTGACCCGCACCGTCGGCTGGTTTACCAGCGCCTATCCGGTGCGCTTGACCCCGCTGAATATCGAGGCAGGCGCGGGGCAGGGCGACTCGATCAAGGCCATTAAAGAACAACTGCGCGGCGTGCCGCACAAAGGCCTGGGTTACGGCGTGCTGCGCTACCTGGCCGAGCCGTCGCTGCGCGCGGCGATGGCGGCCTTGCCGGTGGCGCCGATCACCTTCAATTACCTGGGGCAGTTCGACCAGAGCTTTGGCGACGACGCCCTCTGGCACCCGTTGGAAGAGTCGCCGGGCGAGACGCATGACGCCGAGGCGCCGTTGCCCAACGAGTTGAGTATCGACAGCCAGGTCTATGGCGGTGAACTGGTGCTGCGCTGGACCTTCAGCCGCGAACGTTTTGCCAGCACCACCGTGGCCGAACTCGCGGACGCCTACCTGGGCGAGCTGAGCAGTCTGATCGAGCACTGTCTGGGCGACGCCGCCGGTGGCCTGACGCCCTCGGACTTTCCATTGGCGCGCCTGACCCAGCCACAACTCGACGCACTGCCGGTGGCGGCCAGCCAGATCGAGGATGTCTATCCGCTGACCCCGATGCAGGAAGGCCTGTTGCTGCACACCCTGCTGGAGCCGGGCACGGGGCTGTACTACATGCAGGACCGCTACCGGATCAACAGCGAACTCGATCCACGGCGTTTCGCTCAGGCCTGGCAGGCGGTGATTGCCCGCCATGAAGCCTTGCGTGCGTCGTTTTGCTGGAACGTCGGCGAAGACATGCTGCAAATCATCCACAAACCGGGCAGTACGCCCATCGAATACCTGGACTGGAGCGCCGAGCCCGAGGACCGGCAGGAACCACGTTTGCAACGCCTGCTCCAGGCAGAGCGCGAGGCGGGTTTCGATCTGCTGCGCGAGGCACCGTTCCATCTGCGCCTGATCAAAGTCGGCGCGGCGCGCTACTGGTTCATGATGAGCAACCATCACATTCTCATTGATGCCTGGTGCCGCTCGTTGTTGATGCACGACTTCTTCGAGATCTACACCGCCCTCGGCGAAGGCCGGCAAGCACAACTGGCCGCACCACCGCGCTACCGCGACTACATCGGCTGGCTGCAACGCCAGGACCTGGTCGCGGCGCGGCAGTGGTGGCAGCACAACCTGCAAGGCTTCGAGCGCACCACCCCAATTCCGAGCGACCGGCCATTGTTGCGTGAGCATGCCGGGGAAAGCGGCGGCATGCGCGTGGGCGACCGCTACACTCGCCTGGACCCTCGTGACGGTGTGCGGCTGCGCGAGCTGGCGCAGCAACACCAGTTGACCGTCAACACCTTCGCCCAGGCGGCCTGGGCGTTGGTGCTGCGCCGCTTCAGCGGTGATCGCGACGTGGTGTTCGGCGTTACCGTGGCCGGTCGTCCGGTGGCGATGCCGCAGATGCAGCGCACCGTCGGGTTGTTCATCAACAGCATCCCCTTGCGGGTGACATTGCCGCCAGACGGCGCCGGTTGCAGTGTGCGCAACTGGCTCAGCGGCCTGCTGGAACGCAATATGGAACTGCGCGAGTACGAGTACCTGCCGCTGGTGACGATCCAGGAAAACAGCGAGCTGCCCAAGGGCCAACCGCTGTTCGACAGCCTGTTCGTGTTCGAAAACGCGCCGGTGCAAGTGGCGGTGCTGGACCGGGCGCAGAGCCTCAACGCGAGCTCCGATTCAGGTCGCACCCACACCAACTTCCCGCTGACCGTGGTCTGCTATCCGGGCGATGACCTGGGGCTGCACCTGTCCTATGACCGGCGTTACTTTGAGGAGAGCAGCGTCGAGCGCCTGCTCAGTGAGTTCAAACGGCTGCTGTTGGCGCTGCTGGACGGTTTCCATGGCGATATGGCCGAGCTACCGCTACTGGGGGCCGACGAGCGCGACTTCCTGCTCGAAGGCTGCAACCGCAGTAGCCATGAATATCCGCTGGAGCAGAGTTACGTGGCGTTGTTCGAGGCACGGGTGGCCGCGCATCCGCAACGTATCGCCGCGACCTGCCTGGAACAGCAGTACAGCTATGAACAGTTGAACCAGGTTGGCAATCGCCTGGGCCATGCCCTGGTCGCGGCTGGCGTCGGTTTCGACCAGCCGGTCGCCCTGCTGGCCGAGCGCAGCCTCGATCTGCTGGGGATGATGGTCGGCAGCTTCAAGGCCGGCGCCGGTTACCTGCCACTGGACCCCGGTTTGCCAAGCCAGCGTCTGGGCCGGATCATTGAGCGCAGCCGCACGCCATTACTGGTTTGCACCCGCGCCTGTCGCGACCAGGCGCACGCCTTGCTGGATCAGTTCGTCGCTGCCGAGCGCCCGCAACTGCTGGTCTGGGAGACGGTGCAGGAGGGCTCGTACCCGCTGTCCAATCCGGGGCTGTACAGCGCGCCGGACAACCTCGCCTACGTGATCTACACCTCCGGTTCCACCGGATTGCCCAAGGGCGTGATGGTCGAGCAGCGCGGCATGCTCAACAACCAACTGAGCAAGGTGCCGTACCTGGCGCTGAGCGAAGCCGACGTGATTGCCCAGACGGCCTCGCAGAGCTTCGATATTTCGGTCTGGCAGTTCCTCGCGGCGCCCTTGTTCGGTGGCCGGGTGGATATCGTGCCGAATGCCATCGCCCATGATCCGCAAGGTTTGTTGGCCCATGTCCAGCGCCAGCGCATCAGCGTGCTGGAAAGCGTGCCATCGCTGATCCAGGGCCTGCTGGCCCAGGAGCGGGTCAGCCTCGACGGCCTGCGCTGGCTGCTGCCGACCGGCGAGGCAATGCCGCCGGAACTGGCGCACCAGTGGTTACTGCGTTATCCGCAGATTGGGCTGGTCAACGCCTATGGTCCGGCCGAGTGCTCGGACGATGTGGCGTTGTTCCGCGTCGACCTGGCGTCGACCTGCGCCAGCTACCTGCCAATCGGTACGCCGACCGACAACAACCGCCTGTACCTGCTCGACGGTGCCGATGAATTGGTGCCGCTGGGCGCGGTGGGAGAGCTGTGCGTGGCCGGCACCGGTGTCGGGCGCGGTTATGTCGGCGATCCGCTGCGCACCGCCCAGGTGTTCGTGCCCAACCCGTTCGGCGCGGCGGGCGAGCGCCTGTATCGTAGCGGCGACCTGGCGCGTCGGCGCAGCGACGGGGTGCTGGAATACATCGGGCGCATCGACCATCAGGTAAAGATTCGCGGTTATCGGATCGAACTGGGGGAAATCGAAGCCCGCCTGCACGAGCAGCCGGAAGTCCGCGAGGCGGCGGTCGGCGTCCAGGAGGGCATCAACGGCAAGCATTTGGTCGGGTATCTGGTGGCGCTCGACACGGCGCCGAATCCGCGCGAATGCCTGGACCGGATCAAGCAACGGCTGCGGGCGCAACTGCCGGAGTACATGGTGCCGTTGCACTGGCTGTGGCTGGAGCGCCTGCCCCTTAATGCCAACGGCAAGCTCGACCGCAAGGCGCTGCCGGACCTGGAGATCGGCCAGTTACACGGCCAGGACTACCTGGCGCCGCGCAACGAACTGGAGCAGACCCTGGCCGCGATCTGGGCCGAGGTGCTCAAGGTCGAGCGGGTCGGCGTGCTGGACAACTTCTTTGAACTGGGCGGGCATTCGTTGCTGGCGACACAGATCGCTTCACGGGTGCAGAAAGCCCTGCAACGCAACGTACCGCTGCGGGCGATGTTCGAATGCAGCACCGTGGAGGACCTGGCCCGTTATATCGATGGGCTGGCGGCCAATGCAATCAACGAAGAGAAAGTCGACCGCCTGAGCGACCTGATGGCGGAGTTGGAAGGTTTGTAACGGTTGGCGACCGATGATCGTTCCCGCGCCGGAGCACGGGAATGATCCGTTAGAATGGCCTTGGTCACTGACCTTTATAGGACCATTTTATGTGGTCGGTGGGGATGCCCAATGCCTTGAACTTCTCCTCCACCGAGCCCAGGCAGGCGCCACCATCGGGTTTGTAGTGACCCGAGGCGTCGTTGACCATGGCGATAACATCCACCACACCGTCAACGTCCGCTCTTCTCTCGATTCTGAATTCGCCCGCGCATATCACCGGCCTGCCATTCCCCAGTTGGCTGTGGCGGACATAGTCGGCACTGTCCTCGTGGTTCCAGAGTCGGTAAATGATCGAGCCTTCCGGTGTGAATACCCAGGTGTAACTGTTGTTGCTGTCGTTGGGCTTGAGTGCTTCACAGTCGCGGGTTTTGAGGATTTCGCCGATCAATCGGCCATTGTTCATGCCGATCAACTGACCGACACCGTCAATGCTGGACGGGTCATAGTTGCGCCAGGCTTTCAAGTCACCTATGTAGGGCATCAGCGTCACTGGATAAGTCTGACCGTTGAAGTCTATGTGCCGGTTGTAGCGAATGTCTCGCCAGTTGCACCAGGAAATCGTGCTGCCCCAGGAAATATGCGCGGAGCGGTAGGGCGGCGAAACCCAGCGATTGATGCTGCGCAGCGAGTCGTTCAGGTAGCGGTCGTTGGCTTTCAATACGATGGATTCCAGCTTCCACTGGTCGTTGCCTCCCGATTCGGCTCTCGATTCCTGATAGAACAGGATCGTATGGACATCGCGCATGGGGATTCTGGGCTTGCCGAACATCGCCTGGATATCGATATCAATGGTGACCGAATCGCCCGCGCTGGGCGCGTCGAACAGGCGCACGGCTTTGTCGAGGGAGGTCAGGGTCATCATGATCTTGTCCGAAGTCCCGGCCCAGAATACGTTGGCGACAGTGACGGTGACCGACAACTTGCTGATGTAGCCCAATTGCCGGCGCTGAAACACTGCGTTAATGGCCCGGCGCTGTCTGATATGACGTATCCGCCAGTGCAGGCGTTCGGCGCGTAGCGTGTCATAGTCCATCAGTTGGATTCGCCCGTCTTCGAACTCAAGCACTTTTCCGCTCAAGGGCTGAATCAGGTAGCCGTCGCTGCTCATGTACCAGTTCTGATGGGAGTTCTCCGGATCGGGAGCGGCAAGGACGATGCTGTCGGACTTCGTGGTCAAGGCCAGTCCGGTAGCGACATCGATCAGTTTTTCCTGTTCGTAGCGCCAGGCACCGTCTTGCTCCTGCGCATCCTCCACCGACACCAACTGCGCCTGTGAGGCATTGAATACCAACCTGGAGCCCGTGTGCTTGTTGCTACCGAGGAAGAAGTGCTGCTCGGGTAACAATTGTGCAAGCTGATTCTCGCGGGTGAAAGGCGAAACCATGTAAGGTTTGAAAAACCACTGTTGACGTTCTGTCGGAGACATTGCGTACTCGGTGAGTTCCACGACCCGTTCGCCGGTTTGCGTCCAGGCCAGATCATTGCTGAAAGAGCGGATGCTGCCCTGACGGTCGATATTCCACTGATCATTGCCCCCTTCGTCACTTTCCATCAGGCGTATCGACGAAGTCCCGGAAGCGCTTTGCGCAGCCGACAAGCGTCGATTCTCTCGACCGGTAAAGATCGCGCCAATGTTGTCGACGACCCAAATCTGCTGGCTGCTGGCGGCCAGAGGTTCCAGGCTAACGGCTGGGCTGGCGCTGTCCCAGGTCAAGGCGGCGCCACTGTGGCTATTGATGATCCAGAAGTACTGGTGAGTATCTTGCGCGGCTTCGTGCAGGATGGAGCGGGTCCTGGTGTGGCGACCCTGTTGTCCATCCAGGAATACCAACCATTCCGAACGCTCGATGTGGATCGAAACCAGCCTCTGGTCGCCCAGTTTCAGCACTTTCTGACCCAGTAGCTGGCGCGTCGGACCGTATGCCAACACCTGTAGCTCGCCGGGATTCTCCAGATTATTGAGCGGCCAGTAGTCGATACAGCCCTGGCTGATTACCGTGACAAGGCCATTGGCTTCCATGGTGGGCACCTGGCCGGTCTCAGCCCAGATGGGCTCAAGATTGTCAGCGAACGAGGGGGCGCGGGAGCGTGGGATATGGCGTATCTGCGCCAGGTAAATATTGAGTGACATGACTGCCCTTAAGCGTTGTGACTGAGTGAAGTCACCAGCTTAGGGAGTACACTGTTGCCTGTCGTTTGTGCTTTGCCGACAGCAACGGACGGACAATGTCAAAGCAATGTGTGGGAGACGAGCTGCGCCGGGCTACTTTTTCGATGGCTCCCACTTGAGTAGGGGAGCGATCATCCTGCTTGCACGTCAGTCACTTAGGCCCGAGCATGTGCACCAGCTTGTCAGCCGACGGTGCTCCCTGCTGCTGTTGCAGGTCGCCGTTGTCGTCGAGGTAGAAGATCGATGGCGTGGCCGATAATTCCAGCTCTTCCATCAACTCCATATTGGCATCGAGCTTGGCCTGGATTTCTTTCGGAATACTCGCCAGCGGCTTGAGCGAACTGCCCTTGCCGGCCTTTTCATGGTCGTGCAGGGCCAGTTGTGAGTCCTTGGCGGTAAACAGGGCGGCGGCCTTGGCCGCGCTGTCTTCGCGGATGATTCCGACCATGATGTGCCGCAACTGCACCTTGCCGGCATCGACCCACGGCCTTGCCTGCTCCCAGAACATGTTGCAGTACGGGCAATTCGGGTCACTGAACAGATAGACAATGCGCGGCGCATCCGGCTTGCCGTCCTCGATCCAGTTGCTCTTCTCCATCTGGCCCCAGACCTGCTTGGCCATTGGCGCATAGACTAGCTTGTGCAACGGCGCTTGACTCAGGTCTTTACCCTCGGTGTCATACAGGTTGCCGGCGATCACATGCTTGCCATTGGGCGTCAAATACAGGGCCATGCCACGGTTCTGATACTGCGCGGCATATCCACGCAGGCCGTCAGGGGCGTCGAAGCTGCCAATGATCTTGGCGCCCTTGGCTTCGATACTCTTGATCGGCGCAGGCAGCTCTTCTGCCTGTGACACGGGCACCTGCAACAGCCACGCGCCAAAGGCGGTGCTCAGACTCCGGTTCAACAGGCGGCGGTAGAAGGACATAGCGGTTTCCTTGCTAGGGCCGGAGAGGCCGTATTGGATGGGACAGGGCCGAAGTTTTCCAAGGCCCGGGCCAGGCTGGCCTCGGATAGTTCGCCCAGGTGACTGCCGAGCAGACGGCCTTTGGCGTTGTAAAAAAGCGTAGTGGGCAAGGCCATGGACCCGACGGTCTGGGCCAGTTGGCCGGTGCCGTCGAACAGGATATTGTCGAGATTCAGGCCTTGGGTCATGAGAAAAGTCGCCACGCTTTGGATGCTTTCGGCCTGGTTGACGAACAGAAAGGTCACGTCCTGGCGTTGCCGTTGGGCCTTTTGCAGCACCGGCATTTCCCGGCGGCACGGCGGGCACCAGGTGGCCCAGAGATTGATCACCAGCGGCCCACCCGCGTAGTCGGTCAAATGTACGGTCTGCCCTTGGGCATTGAGCAGGGTGATGTCCGGCAGGCGCGAGCCTTGCTCGTAGAGGGTGGTCGATAAGGTCGCCAGCAGCCAGAAGGCGATCCCGCTGCCCAGGCCCACGCCTAACGGCTTGCGAAGTGCCGGGCGCCGCCAGCCCCAGGCCACGGCACCGATCAGCAGCGCCAGCAGGCCGGGCCAGAGCAGGAAGCCGCCGTCGCGGATGTCGAGGATCTGCAGCGGGTCGTTGCGAAAGTAGCTCCAATAGGCAATCACGAAACTGCCCCGGGCTACCAGCATCGCTAGCAGGAACAGACCGAACAGCACTGACTCCGGGTTGTCGCCGCCGTGCCTGGCCACCCGCCAGCCGACCAGCGTCGCCAGGGCGAGGGCCAGCAGCAACAGCAGGTGGTTGATCGAGAGGGCGAAGGTACCGAGAGTCAAGGTAAGCATTTAGCGGGCGTCTCGTGTGTTGTGCCAGTTTTGCAGGAACGCGCTGACGTCGACTTCACCGGTGATGCGGCTGGAGCGCTGCTCGACGCCTTCGGGGGTTATCCACAGCAGGGTCGGTGGACCGGGCACTTCAAAGCGACCGAGCAGTTCGCGGCTGGCGCCAGTGTCGGCGGTCACGTCCAGGCGCACTAGGCGTACATCGCGCAGGGCATCGATCACTTCGGCCTTGGCGAATACCTGTTTCTCCATGATCTTGCACGACACGCACCAGTCCGCGTAATAGTCCACCAGTACCCACTGGCCCTGGGCCTTGGCACTGTCCAGTTCGCGTTGCAGGGCTGCCGGGTCGTTGACTGTGACAAAAGCGTCATGGCTGGCTCCCGTGCTGCCGCCTGCCGTGGAACCGGTGTACACCTGTAACGGTCGCCATGGATCGCTGCCGCCGCCTGCGGCACCGATCACCAACAGCGTGCCCCAGAGACCCAGCAGCAAGCAGCTACAACGGGCGATCAAGGCGGCACGCCCTGGTTGGTGCGACAGCCGCCAGGCACAGCATGCGACGATCAACGCCAGCGCGCCCCAGAGGCCGACCCACAATGACTCGTCGAGCACCGGGCGAACCATCAGGATCGCGGTGCCAAGGAACAGGAAGCCGAATATCGCCTTGACCCGATCCATCCAGGCTCCCGGCTTGGGCAGGAAGCGATTGCCCACGGTCACCAACAGCAACAGCGGCAGGCCCATGCCGATGCCGAGGCTGAACAGGACCAGGCCGCCGAACAGCAGGTTGCCGCTCTGGGCGATATACAACAAGGCACCGGCCAGCGGTGCGGTCATGCACGGTCCGACCAGCAGTCCGGACAGCGCACCGATGATTCCCGCGCCCACCAGGCTACCGCCCTGGCGTCCTTGGCCGGCACGCTCCAGGCGGTCGCGCAGGGCCGCGGGCAGTTGCAGTTCGAAAAAACCGAACATTGGCAACGCCAGGACCACGAACAGCGCCGCGAAGCTGCCCAACAACCAGGGTTGTTGCAGAAAGGCCTGCAGGTTGCCGCCCAGCAAGGCCGCGATCACACCGAGAGCGGCATACACCAGCGCCATGCTGACCACGTAGCTGCCCGCCAGGGCAAAGCCGCGTCGCGGGCTGGCGCCGCTGCCGACCACCAGGCCGGCGAGAATCGGCAGCATGGGCAGCGTGCAAGGGGTAAAGGCCAGCAACAGGCCCAGGCCGAAGAAGACCAGCAGGCTCCAGCCCAATGCGTGTTCACTCAGGCGGTTGGCCAGAGATTGGTCTTGCGCCTGCCCAACCACCGGCTGGGCAGCTGCTCCTCCCAGATCGAGCACCTGGCTTTGCGGTGGATAACACAGTCCGGCATCCGCACAGCCTTGCCAGCCAACGGTGACTTGACCGCTGGCGCCGGCCGGAATCAGCAGTTCCAGTTCGTTGCGATAAATCGGCTGTTCGCCGAAGAACTCGTCGCTGTGGGACTGCGCTTGAGGCAGTACGGGACGCTGTGCCGGGTCCAGTCCTTCGAACTTCAGGCGTTTTTGATACAGGTAATAATTATCGGCAATCTGCCAGTACAGCCGGGTCTGGCCGGATTCGAGCTTCTCGGAGCTGAAGGCGAACGCCTGGCCGACAGGCAGGAATTCGTTTTTCTTGACCGCAAAGGGATCGTTGCCGGCTTGGACCAGCCCGGCAAACAGCAGAAAAATCAGGGTGAATAACCAACGCATGAAAAAACCTTAATGCAAGAAGCTATCCGAGCAAGTGTGCCGGGCAGCGATTAACCGATTATTAACCCATGCAGCCGCCGAGTGCATACATTCTAAACCGGTGCCGGAGAAGCGTGTGGCCGAGTCGCTCGCCAGGGAACTCACAGTTACCTATCCTTGGCTCATTGGCGACATAATCGTGGCTTAATCCATTTGTGTTCCGATGGATATATTTGCACAGGTATTCCCATGCACGTACTGGTTTGCGAAGACGACGAGTTGATTGCCAGCGGCATCGTTGCCGGACTGACTGCCCAAGGTATGATAGTGGAGCACGTGGCCACGGCATCTGCCGCGCGGGCCATGTTGCGCGCGGCAACGTTCGACGTGATGGTGCTCGATCTGGGGCTGCCCGACGAAGACGGTCTGAAATTGCTCACCCAGTTGCGCGGCAAGGGCGTGGAACTGCCAGTGCTGATCCTCACCGCCCGCGATTCGGTGAGCGACCGGGTCGACGGTCTGCAGGCCGGTGCCGACGACTACCTGCTCAAGCCGTTTGACTTGCGCGAGCTCTTCGCTCGCCTGCAGACGTTGCTGCGACGGGTGGCCGGGCGCAGTGTCAACGTGATCGAGCATGGTCCGCTGAGCTACGACCCGAGTAACCGGATCACCACCTTGAACGGCCAGCCAGTGGACCTCTCGCGGCGCGAGCAGGCGCTGTTGCAGACGTTGCTGCACAACCCTGGCCGGGTCCTCTCCAGCGACCAGTTGAAAGACAGCGTCTATGGCTTCAACGACGAACTGGAAAGTAATGCCCTGAATGTGCATATCCATCATTTGCGCCGCAAGCTGGGCAATGGCATCGTCGAAACCGTGCGTGGCCTGGGTTATCGCCTGGGCCACGCGGGTGGCGCGGAGCTGTAGGCATGATGAGCCTGCGCCTGCGCCTGAGCTTGACCATCGGCTCGGCATTCATCCTGATTTGGGCCTTGGCCGCGACCTGGATGCTCAGCGACCTGCGTCTGCAGATGATGTTTTCCCTCGACCAGCGCCTGGTGGCTTCGGCGCGAATGGTGGCCGGGCTGCTGGAGCAATTGCCGCCGATGTCGGGTCAGGACGGGGGCACGCATTTCAGCTCCGAACAGTTGAATATCAGCGGTGGGATGGCCTGCCAGGTCAGTTCCCTGCGCGGAGAGGTTCTGGCCAGCAGTCATAACAATCCCGAACAAGCCCTGGAAGCCCAGAATATCGGTTTCCATGACCAGATAATCGATGGCGCGCCCTGGCGCACTTTCACCTTGGTGCGTGGCGATATGCACATCACCACCGCCGATCGCCAGGTCGAGCGCGAGGCCTTGAACCTGTCGGTGTTGCTGGCTGCCTCGGTGCCGGTTGGCGTCGCTTTGCTCGGCTGTCTGTGCTTGCTCTGGCTGGGGATCGGCCAGGGATTGACGCCGCTCAATCGCATGCGTGACGCGCTGATGCGGCGTAGCCCCGACTCCCTCGAACCCTTACGGGTACAACCGCTGCCCCGCGAGTTACAGCCGTTGCTCGACACCCAGAACCAGTTGCTCCAGCGCGTCGGCAAGGCCATCGAGCGCGAGCGACGCCTGACGGGTGACGCAGCCCACGAGTTGCGTAGCCCGCTGACCGCGATCAAGACCCATCTGCAGGTGGCGCGCATGACCGAAGGCGCCGCTCGCGATCAATCCCTGGCGCATGCCGAGGCCGGTGCCGACCGCCTGCACCGAACCCTGGAACAGTTGCTGTTGTTGGCGCGGGTCGAAGGCAGCCTGTCCTTCGACGATGGCGTGCAGTGTACCGCCGAGCAGGTAGCGCGCCTGGCGATCCAGGATTCGGCCGATGACGACCGCCAGCGGATCGAACTGCATTTGTCGGAGCATTGCTCAGCCGCGCCGTTGGAAATGCCCTCGACCCTGTCCATTGCCGCCTTGCGCAACCTGTTGGACAACGCCTTGCGCCACACGCCGGGAGATGCTCCCGTGGAGCTCACGGTCACTAGTATCGGCCATCGCGTGCATTTCGTGGTTCGCGACCACGGTCCGGGAATCCCCGAGGATGATTTGCAGCACCTGACGCAACGCTTCTGGCGCAATGGCAAGAGCACCGGCTGCGGCCTGGGGTTGGCGATTGTCCAGGCGATCGTCCAGCGCTGCGACTGCGTCTTGCATTTCGACAGCCAGCCCGACGGCCTGCGGGTCGAGTTGATCATGCCGCTGCAGGCAGTGTGACGCACAGCGCCGGACAAATCCCGCTAGCACAAGCCGCTCGCCCATCTACCTCATGGGCGGTGCGCTGGCGCGGGTTTTTTTCGTGGACGGACGGGCGATTCCGCCACACACATTTCTCGTTCGAGCGCGGGCGGGTGTAAATCCCCTCGACGCTGGTGCGTTTCCAGAACATGAAACCCGTGCGTGCAGGCGGGTAGAGGTTTGGGTCATCACACCTGTGTATTGAGGGATCGAGAGATGTCAGTCGCTACCAGCCTTATCGAAGATCAGCCGGCCCGGATCAGCCCTGTATCGGTTGAAACGCTTTATCAGTTCGACGAGTCGCCGTTGCTGGCCCGGCAGAACCGTCAGGAATCCAATGCCCGAAGCTACCCTCGACGCATCCCGCTGGCGCTCAAGCGGGCCAGCGGGCTGTATGTCGAAGACGTCGAGGGTCGACGTTTCATCGATTGCCTGGCGGGCGCCGGGACCCTGGCGCTGGGGCATAACCACCCGGTGGTGATCGAGGCGATCCAGCAGGTATTGATCGATGAGCTGCCACTGCACACCCTCGACCTGACCACACCGGTCAAGGACCGGTTTGTCCAGGACCTGTTCGGCGTGTTGCCCAAGGCCCTGGCCAACGAGGCGAAGATTCAGTTCTGCGGTCCGACCGGCACCGATGCAGTGGAGGCGGCCCTCAAGCTGGTGCGCAGCGCCACGGCCCGCAGTACCGTTTTGTCGTTCCAGGGCGCCTATCATGGCATGAGTCAGGGTGCGTTGAGCCTGATGGGCAGCTTGGGGCCAAAAAAGCCGCTGGGCGCGCTGTTGGGCAGTGGCGTGCAGTTCCTGCCTTATCCTTACGATTATCGCTGCCCGTTCGGCCTCGGCGGCGCGCAGGGCGTGAAGGTCAATCTGCATTATCTGGAAAACCTGCTGCACGACCCCGAAGGCGGCGTGCCGTTGCCGGCAGCAATCATTGTCGAGGCGGTGCAGGGCGAGGGCGGCATGATCCCGGCGGATCTCGATTGGTTGCGCGGCCTGCGGCGGATCACCGAAAAAGCCGGCGTGGCACTGATTGTCGATGAAATCCAGAGCGGTTTTGGCCGTACCGGCAAGATGTTCGCTTTTGAGCATGCGGGCATCATTCCGGACGTGGTGGTGATGTCCAAGGCCATTGGCGGCAGCCTGCCCCTGGCGGTGATGGTCTATCGCGACTGGCTCGACACCTGGGCTCCGGGCGCTCATGCCGGAACGTTCCGAGGCAATCAGATGGCCATGGCCGCCGGCTCGGCGGTGATGCGTTATCTCACGGAGCATGATCTGCCAGCCCACGCGGCGGCCATGGGCGAGCGCCTTGGCGAGCATCTGCGCCTGCTGCAGTGCGACTTTCCGCACCTGGGGGATATTCGCGGCCGTGGCCTGATGATGGGCGTCGAACTGGTCGACCCCAACGGCACCCCGGATGCCCAGGGCCATCCGCCGGCGCTGCCTCGCCTGGCGCCGCTGATTCAGCGCGAGTGCCTCAGGCGCGGGCTGATCCTCGAACTGGGCGGGCGTCACGGCGGCGTGGTGCGCTTCCTGCCGCCGTTGGTGATCACCGCCGCTCAGGTCGACGAAGTGGCGCGGATTTTTGGCCGGGCGGTGGCCGCTGCGGTGGCCATGCTCTAATTTTTCGGCGGCGGCGAACGTTTTCATCTACACGAGTGCTGTGCGACGGGTGCAGCCTCAATCCACTCTCACGGAGAACCGCAATGACTTCAGTATTTGACCGCGACGATATTCTTTTCCAAGTGGTGGTCAACCACGAGGAGCAGTATTCCATCTGGCCGGACTACAAGGCGATTCCCAACGGCTGGCGCACCGTGGGTAAAAGCGGTTTCAAGAAGGAGTGCCTGGAATATATCGAAGAGGTCTGGACCGATATGCGCCCGCTGAGCCTGCGCCAGAAGATGGATGCCCAGGCCCTGGCCGGCTGAAAGTCGGCCCCGTTCCGCACGGCGGGTCGGGGCCGGTTCTCAGAAGTCGAAGGAGGCACTATAGGGAGTCAGGCTTACATACTGAATCAAATCACGGTTCAGGTTGTCCTGACTGTCGAACAGTCTGGTTTCGTCGTAGCCCCAGCGTGCGTGGTTGATGTACAACTTGCCGGCTGGGTTGCGCCGGATAGGTGTCACCGTCAACGAGCGATCTCTTGAACGATTGATGAGTACCGGGCCGTTGGCTGTCTCATCGAAGAGAAACATGCCGGGCCGATTGAGTTGCGGATGGGTGTCGAGCCTGGGCGTGGTGGGAATAGGAATCACCCCAGGGATTTCAGCGGCCTGTACGTAACCCGCGCCCTTGAGTCCCCAGACCAGATCCGCGAGGCTGTGGTATTGCACGCCGTTGAGCAGGGTGACGCCTTGCGGCAGGGAGTATTTGCCGTCATGTACTTCGATGGGCGTCTCCACATAGTGCTCTTCATCTAGGCGGTAGCTTTTCTGCACAAGTATGAATTTGTCGCCCTGTCTTTCTACCAGGAAGCTGGATTCAACCTCCCGCCAGTCCAGACAGCTTCTTGGGTCCTGCGCAACCCGCTGCCCGGGGGCCGAATCAGTGTTGACCTCCAGTACCAGATCGGTACGGACATACTCATTACGATCATAAAAGCGCCCCACGTAGCCGGGATCGCGGTCTAGCTTTGGACTGGTCTGCGGTCCTATGGCGACAGTCCGCAGGCTTGACACCCCTTGCAGTTGCGCAATGCCCGGCACTCCCCTGACGTTGCCCGCGTGGACGTCGAGCACCAGCGCCAACCATTTGTGGGCGCCGTGGTGTTGTTGATCGTTGTCGATGATTGTGTGGGCGATGTAGTTGAAAGTCGGCACATTGTGCTTCTGTTGCTGTTTTCTGTAGCTGGCGGCCATGTCGAGTGCCTGGACCTTGATGCCGTGCTCACGCGCACTGATCAGCAGGCGTTGCAGTGAGTATTCATTGGTCAGGCCCAGCGCTTGTCGCGAATCTTCGGCGGCAAGGGTCGTTTCAAAAGCCTTGGGCATGATGCCCGTGGCATAAAAATCGTCGATAAAAGGCTGGTCCAGATCTGTCAGAAGGTTTTGCACATAGAGTTTTTCAACCTTGAGTGTCGCCAGGGTCTGCATATTGTCGAGCAAAAGCTTCCTGGCGGTGATTGATCCCGGCTCAGTCCCCAGTACCAGCCCATCATGCCCTTCATAGAGGCTTTCAAGGACTCGCGACTCGCTGCTGTCGGCTGGCGACTGGAGCGCTCGCGGATTAGCATGGCGGCTGGCGTAGTGCCGCCGGAAAAACCTCTCGCTGGTGCCGTTCAGGCGCTCCTCGCGTCGCAGGAAGTCATCGATGATCATCTCGTCCGTGGCTCGCTCGTCAATTCCGAAGTGGGTTCTGCGCACAATCTCTTCCGGGCTGCGAATTCGAACTTGCAGTGCGTTTCGGTATTGGAGAGGTATTTCAAGGGCTTCTCGCCATGGCACCTTCACGGACAACTTCAGGTCGGAGCGGACCAGGCGCATTGGATCGTCCGCGTTGAGCGGCGGCACAGGGATCGCGCGCATGGCGGGTCCGCTCATGACATCTTCGGCCTCCAGTCCTACTACGCCTTGTAGTCGGTTCAGGCCCGGCGTGGTTTTAGGCGCATAGCCAGTGGCGTGATGAATATTCACCAGGGCCAGCCACCGGCCCTGGCGACCACTCGATCGATCGGCCTCGATGAGGCGATGGGCATGGTAGCTCAGGGCCGTTGCTCGATTGAACATGCCATCATGGGGCACACCGTGGGAGTAACTCGCGGCACAATCGAGCGCTTGTACCCGAATGCCCTGGGCCCGTGCCGTGCTGATCAGGTTGTAGTAACTGCAGGCGCCCGGTGCTGCATGGGCGTAGTCGCCGTCGAGTATTCGCAGATAGCTGTCCAGGGAACTGCTCAGGATCCCGGTGTTATGGAGGGTATCCAAGTGGACTTGTTCGACGTCTGTTCTCAGGCGTTCCACGTAGAGCGTCCTGACCCCGTGTTCAGCCAATGTCGCCATGTTCGTGACCAGGAACAGCCTGGCGCCTGAAGCGGCATGGTTTTCGCCAATGATCAGCCCTTCGCTGTGTCGGTAGAGTGTCTCGATCAGCACCCGTTCGTTCGCCTCCGGATGCAGTTTAGGCACAGGCGGGCGATCGGGCATCTTGTGGTCTTTGAAGTAGCTCTCGGCATCGTTCAACAACCGTGATCGGTATTGCAGGAGTGGGTGGTGGCTGGTGATTTGCTCGGGATGTCCACCCTCCGTCGCGGAGCTTCTTGCCGGTAGCTGATACTGGCGCAATGCGCCGGCAATGCCGCTTTCTCTCCAGATGTCGCTGCCTTCGACCCGGTACAAGGCCGGGCCGGAGGGCAGATGTTCTTCCCTGGCCTGGACGCGGTAGGCTGCGGCGCTTTCATCATAGCGGACCATAACGATCTGGCCATCATCGAGGTTGACGAACCTGCGCTGCTGGGCCACGCGAAAGCCGTCGCTGTCGGGCGGCGGTAGGCCTTTGGGCGCGGGCCTGGCGTAGGCACTCAAGGGCCGGCCCGACGGCAGGCGATTGGCGACGGCGCTGGCGATACTGCTGATGGTCACCGGGACCGGATCGGGGAGTTGCACCCTGACAGCCGCTGCTGACGTAGTGGACGGAAGATTCGCGGCCACACCTGGCAGCACCGGGTGGGCGGTGCCGGGACGGCGACTGGGTATCGCCGGGTTGCTGTCGGGCGCTCTGATGGTCGATGTGTCGGCTCGGCCGGTGCTTGATGTGCCAGGGCGAATGGGCGTCTTGGGGGACATGGTGGAATCCTTTCATTGATTGCCGGACGGCCATCGGGGCGTCGTGCACCTCGGGCTGGCGCTGTCCGTTTAGCGAGGTGTATGGATAAACAGGTCCGTGGGGTCCACGAGGGTCGCTTGGACGTTGTCCGTGCGCCACTGGTGCCTCAGCGTGTCGTAGATGAGCGCGTCGTAGGCCGCCTGTGGTCTTGCACTGGAATCTGACGCACTGCTCACCCTCAATCCTCTGACCCTGACGCGACTGCTGGCCAGCTCGCCGTGCGCCTGATGCTGTTCGATGCGCCGTGTTATGGCCTCGATATTGGTGTGGGCGCGGGCGTTCAGTTCATGCAACAAGAGTTGATCGAATATCCGATCGACCTCATAGCGGTCGCCGGAGGTCAGGACGATGTGAATCAGGTCCAAAGGTTGCCTGGGATCGTCGTCGGCGGGCAGCAGTACACGGATATTGCCGATCCATAGCTGTTGGGGGGTGAGCTTGATATCGCCGCGCGTCATGATCTGGGCGCTGGCCTGGGTATGGATGTACCAGGTCGATGCGTTGGCGGTTTTCGCCAGGGCTGCCGGTGTCGACAGGCGGATGGTCGTGCCAGCGCGAGGATAGAGTTCATAGGTTGAACTCATGCCTTCCAGGTTGTAGATCGTCGAGTCGCTGGCGGCCTTGAAGTCGACGCGTTGCGCGTGGTTTTTCAGCAGGACGTTGCGGTTTTCCGGTGAGCGGAACAGGCAGTGGCCTGTGCGTTTGTGCAACGACCCACGGCCATCGAGGGTCCTGGTGCCTGGGTTGTGGTAGTCGTCGGTATAGCTGGCGGTCGGCGCGCCGACCCGGTAAGAGCTGCCATCGCGCAGCGCCAGGACTATCCCATGGTTCAGGTCGAACCCGGCGCTATGCAGCGAGGCGCCGACATCTGTCGGCTTGCCCGTGCCCCGGACCACCCAGTCCTTGAGCGTCAGTTGGCTCTGGTCGTGGAACCGTAGGACCAGACGGGCATCGTTGTAGTCCAGATAGTTGAAGGCGCCGATGCGCCGCGTTTGCACCTGGTAATGCGCGCTGACCTGCTCGATCTCATCGCTGGCGTAGTCCAGGTAGAGCGTGGTTGATGGCCGCGTATCGTCATAGGTGATCTGGAAGGTGGTGTCCAGCGTCTCCCTGGCGAGGAAGTAGCCGCTTGTCGAGGCTCCGGGGAGCAGGTATTCGCCACCATTGACCGGCTGCGGCGCCGGTGGCAGTTGTCCGACGGTCAGCACCGTGACCTGGATATCCTGGTCGCCCGTGCCTGGTAGCGTCACCGGCAGGTTGGGCTTGAGGGTGAAGCCCTCTCGGGTGACAAACAACAGCAGGTCGTTTTGCAGTTGCCGCCCGGCGTCATTGCGATAGACATCCTTGATGGTCAAGTGGTGAGCGGGCTGTCCGCCCTTCTCGTTGGGCAACGAGGTGACGAGCAGCGCGGTGCCGACAACGCGCCAGCTCTGGATACGCTCCATGGGCCAGTCCAGTATGAGGGTGCTGGGCTCGCGCCCGTCCTCCTCGAGTGTCACGGTCCTTGCCGTCGCAGCCAGCCGGTAGTGGTCTTGGCCGGAGCCTCCGGCGACTGTACTGGCAGTGCCCTTGAGTGTGAAATAGTCGTCGCCGTCGCCACCGCTCGCCTGGTCATCGAGCCCCAACAGGGTGATGTGATTGGCCCGCGCATCGCCGGTCACGCGGCTGCTGCCCCCGGCAAGCGTCTCGACATGTTCGATGGAGGCCAGCGTGGCATAGGCGAGTGGATCGGCGTCAGCGCTATGGCGGCGCAAACCCAGCCTGCCGCTGTTCAGGTCAATCTCGTGGCCGACGAAGTGGAGGGTATGGCGTGGCGGCACTTGCCCTTGCAGCGATAGCGTATCCTGGCCGTGCGCGCCCTGTAACGTACTGAGGGCGGGCACGCCGGGGGCGCTCAAGGTTGCCTGGACCTGAAACAGAAAGGCGTCATCGTGGTCGCCGCCGATCAGGGTCTTGGCGCCAGTGGAAAACGCGAAGTAGTTGGCTTGCTGGCGTGCGCCGGTGACCTGATCGTTGCCGCCGCCTAATTGCCAGAGCACAGCTTTTTTTTCCCCAGGTGCGCCGATGATCGAGCCTGGGACTTGCTTCAGGCCCATCGCGGCATCGATGACATCATCGCCCTCGTGGATAACCGGGGTATTGACGGTCGTATAAGGCTGTTCCTCGCCCTCCCAGCGGTGTGCCCAATGTTTGACAGGCTCCAGCTCGACGTGGAAGCTGCCGTTGACGACCCCAGCGAGGGTTTCCTTCATTTCCACGTCGAGCAGCGCCCTGGCCCGGGTTTCCAGGGCGTTGCCATAGTCGACCCGGGTGCGTTCGAGCAGGTAGCGGTCCGTGACTTCACGATCCAGTGCCTGTCCGGTAAAGGCGAACCAACCCGAGCGCCAACGCTCGTTGACGGTCAGTTCGATGTAATCGTCGATATCGTCGACCTGGCGCACGGCGCTGTAGATCTTTGCGCCGACGATCAACACTGCGCACGCCATCAGACCGAGCGGGCCGGCGGAGCTGAATCCGGCGGCCGCGGCCGCGCCGAGCGCCAGCGACAAGGTGGCGCTGGCAACGCTGAAACCGGCGCCGACGTAATGGTCCATCGCTTCCTTGCCTCTGGTCTTGGCGGCATTTTTGAAGGCGGTGACCGCGCTGTGGATATCGAACGGCAGGGTCAGCACATTGCCCAGCAGGCCGGCGCTGCGACTCAGCATCAGGCCGGCGGAAGTTGCACGAAAACCCTGGAAAATCCTGCCGCCCTGGCCGAGCAGGGCTTCCCCGGTTTTCCTCAGGCCACGTTCGAGCAACACGGATGTCAGTTCGGTGGCAACGCTGCCGGCGTTCACCGCAGCGTCCGTGTAGTCGGCGCTTTTCAGCGCTTCTCTGATACCGACCAGGCCGCTGTAGATCCCATAGGCCTGCATCCCCATTCCCGCCGTGAGCGCACTGCCGCTCTTGGTCGAATCGACCCAGTCAGGAAAATTGAAAGAGACATACTTATGCGTCAGGACTTGCATGTTCTGCAGTCGGACAAGCAAATGATTGAGGTGCTTCATCAGGCTGTCGGCAAGGGGCTGTTTGCTCGTGTTGAGCAAGGGTGGAGCTTGTAACGAACGGTGCGAGGCAATTTCAAACAGCACATCGACCGAACGCTGATCGATGTCGCCCGCCATCTTCAGATGGTGGTGCAGTTCAGCCGCTTCGAATCGCAGGCCATCGATCAGCGACCTGGCGCTGTTCTCGAGCAGCGGACCGGTGCTCTCGAGAGGGCGGCCGTTGAGTCGGGCTCCCATGTCGTAGAGTTCCACGCGACTGATAACAAACGTGTCCAGGGTGATGGGTCCCAGGCGCGTGTCCAGTTCGGCGAGGCCTGCCCTTCCCTTGGCTGGTAGGGGGACATGGGGCCGTACCGACGGAGGGGCGGGCTTGCTGGACAGATTCTGTAAGGTCGAGTTTGAAACAATGTCCGAGATGACGATGCCGTCGATGGAGCGACTAACCTGTTCGGCCTTGTTGCGCATGTTTACCATGGATAAATCCTTTTATCGTGAGGTTCGAGGAAACACACGAAGGAGTATCGCCACGAGTGTTTTTGACGCTGCGGTACTTATTTGTCTTCAGTGTGCCCTTCTACGTCGGGAGGATTACCCGCGAAGTCAGGCCAGCCACGGTCAACAGATGGTGGGCGAGGCTGTCGATGCTGTCGAAACGGTTGGCGTCACTCAAATTCCATTCGGCGCGCGTGACATGGTATTGAGCGGATTCATCGCGGCTGATCAGCGTCCGCCGTATCGACCTGTCCCAAGCTCTGTGGATAATCTGGGCACCGTCGTGCGTGCGGTTGATACAAAACATGCCAGGGCGTGTCTTGGCTTGCGCTGAAGTGGGGCCGAGTCGAGGGGCCGGCAATCGCCGTGTCGCTGGCTCGGACGGCAGGTAATACCGGGATAGGAATCGAGGACGGTCGGGCGTTTTGGGTCGCGGGTAATACAGGGCGAGCAGGAAGCTTGGGCGACATGTCGTGCTCCAGGAACAAACGGTGGAAACCGCATCCCGGACCTTTCGGACAGATGCGGATCGAGTGTGAGCGACGATGACTCCAGTGGTCTGTGTGGCGGGTTTTGTTAGTCAACTTCGGTGCCACCAGCCCCTGAGGGGCATTGCTGCTCGTCGCCAAGGCGCTGATGGCATTCGAACTTGAACTAGTGAACTAACCGCACAGGCCGCTAGATACCGGGGAAAAGCGGCAGCTATTTCACGTCATCGACGTCTCAAGTTCAGGGAGAGGGGCGATAGGTCGTCTTTCCAGCTCGATCTGGGTCAGTTGCTCCAGTAAGTCGTTTTCATTCGCGGATCTGGCTGTGCTGATGGCATCAAGCTGAGTTTTTATAAAACTATCGGGAACCTGAGCGTCGACAAGAATATCTTCCGTTGTCAAGCGGTACAGTTCCATGACGCGATCAAGGCTGCTATTGAAGTTACTCTGAAGTTCTTGCAGCGTTTGCGGTGGAGCAAGCCGCCCGGCGTCCAGCAGCTCTTGTTGATGGTTGCTCAGGTCGAGCAGGGCATCCGCTTTTTCGTAAAGCGAAATCGAGTGAATGGAAAATTCATGTGCGTATTTTTTTCTTAAAAACTCTTCCCAGATATAGTCATCGGTAAAAGCGCCTGTCCAGTAGCCGGGTGTAGCCTCCAAGGCCTGTATGGTTCGATAGGCGGTATCTATATCCGCTTGAGTCAGATGGCTCATGCCAGGAAATAGCATGCTCTCCGCCTCCCAGGGCAGTTCCAGTTTGCCCGACAAACGGATGCGGTAATCCAATTCAATTTCAACATCATCCACTGCTCGTCCGAGTCCTCTGAGCCGCTCGACCTCGGCTGCCGCAATGACCTTGACCTGTTTCTGCCGTGCGGAGCCTTTTATAACGCGCATCAAGGCGGTCATATTGGATCCAGCTTCGTGAGCCAGTACGGCAGTACCCAAATCATTGAAGATAATCGTGTAGCCATCGCCGCATGTCGGTTGACGTTCCGCCAGGGAGAAAATGTTTTGCCGAAGTTCCTCGCTGTCGCCCATTGCTTCAAGCATTCTCCATACCCGCCGAGATAATCTGGCGCGCGAGGTGGGATGGGAAAAATCCCTGGAGGTTTTCATTTTATTCAGCACATAAAAAAATGTACTCGCTCCGGGCTCCTTTTGAAGATCCATAAAGAGTTGCGCTTTCTCGTTTTGCTCACCTGGTGGAACATCCAGTAGCCATGCATCAACCCTGCCCCTTGCAGGGGGGGCGTCATCAACGTCAGGGTCACCAAAATCAGAGTCGTCAATGTCGGAGTCATCAATATCTGAGTCATCAATATCTGAGTCGGAAGGTGACTCCGGTTCAGGCTCAAGCCCTAATCGACTACCCGTGCGTTGCCGGTAGTCCGCCAACCGCTCTTGCGCCGCGTCGGACAATGGGTTGTCGTGAATCAGGACACCATTATTTTCCTCGGCGCTACGGGCAGTCAGCGTTAATGGGATATCGGTAATCTGGTTACCACTCAAGTCCAGTGCGCGCAGGCTTGGTAATTCCATTGAGCCGGCTGGCCATGTGTTAATACCGGTGTTTGCCAAAGACAATTCAGTGAGGCCCCGCATGGCCCTGACATCTGGCACCTGGCCGAGCGGATTGTTCGAGAGGTTCAGTGTCCTCAATCGCCTCAGGTTGGCCAGGGCCGTGGCCATCTCCGGCGTCAGCACTATCCGGTTCGCCGATAATCTAAGTGTGGTCAGTTCCGACATTTGGCCTATGGCTTGAGGCAGCCCCGTCAGGTAGCCACTGCTCATATCCAGCCAGCGTAAATGCGCGAAGCGATTCAAAAATACATTGACTTCGGCCAAACCGGTCATTGTTTGGTTGGTCATCGCCAAGGATTCTATGTGGGCGAAGTCGGCGGTTATGGCAGGAGGGTTGCCACCATCAACGCCGGTAAGATGAAGCGTATACCCTTCACTACCGATGGGCGCCAGACGCTGACCGGGCAGCGGAGGCTGCCTACGCCAGCAACGAAGAAGTTCATTGCGTATGAACTGTCTTGCATCTGAGAGAGGGATGTAAACGTAGCCGTTTGGCAGGTTCTGCATGGTTTGATCCACGGCCCATGAGGCGAGTCGATCGTCTAACGTCTGGTACTCATGTTCGAGTTCCACCAATCGTGCATGAACCTGTGTATCGGAAACGCCTTGCAGCGAAAGGAAACGCTCCACCTCATTGTAAGGAGAGCCCGGATACAATCTCTCCATATGATTCTTCAACCCTTCCGGGCGGCAGCCGAGGACCTGTCGCGGACAGCGGTTCAAGCGGTCGTCTGTCTGATAACCGATTCTGTCGCGACTTAATCTCATGGGCGGAGCACGATCAGGCTCAAGGGCAGGCATACCAAGATCCGCGCGAATCTCTTGGCGGGACAATGGAGGCTGTTGGTGCAGCCATTGTTTTAGTTGCCAGCCTTGTCCGGTGTTTGGAAAACCCAGCGCTGCACGTTCCCGATCCGGCAAGGCGTGCAAGATTGAGGCATACAGATTATCGGGGCCATGCAGTTCCTGTTGGTCGACGGCATAGGTTTCGTAGCGGTTGTCGTCGCGTACCAGGACCTTGAGTTTTTCGGCGGGGGTATTCACGTCTCCCACGCTGTCCAACAACGGTCCGTTGAAAGCGCGGTCGCGAATTTCAATGCGTATATCCTTGGTCCACCCCGGATGGCGCTGGAGCATCCGCATAATCAAGATTTCACTGTCCGGATTGAACACTGAGTCGAGATAGATACCTTCCTGGGCCCTGGTTATGCGGGTCTCTTGCGCATAGGCGCGTGCCTCCTCGGCCATTCGCAGTGGCAGTCGTTGGGTTGAATTCAAGTGTTGCAACTCTGCCGGGGGGGCGTTGTCAATCAGTTCCAGAGCCGCTGAAGGTGGCAGTTCGGGGAATTCATTTGTGATCAACCTCACTCCTGCATGCTCGCTGGAAGCCCTCTGCTGGTAATGAGAAGTAAATAAGTTTCGTCGATGTTTTTCAGCCAGGCTTCCCAGTCTTTTCCTTAACAGGTGAAGGGGCTCAAGACGGTCCACGTCCTGGCCGAGCCAGGTTCTCTTTTCGGCGTCGCTCAATCCATCTAGAATGCGATCGAGTGATTCGGCTTTTTGAAAGTCCGTCCATTTGATATCAAATGGTTGCCCGGTACTCTGGGCGTTTGGATAGACCCGCAAGGGTCGCCCTTGATCGTCCAGCAAGCGGATTGTTTTCGATGCTGGCCAGTTCGGATCGCTGACCAGCAATTGAAGTTGCATGCTGAACTCGTCTCTGCCGATGGCGGGCGAGTTGCCGTTGTCCATTCGCACTTTAAAACGGTTGATGTCCTGATCCAGCTTCACGCGTGTCAGGCTGTCGTCCAATAATGCGGGTGGCGACTGATGATCAAGGTGAGTGCGGCGTAACGCCGACTCTGAGATATCGCTTGTTTTCATCAAACGTTCGGCCGTGCTCTCGGAAAGATTGGTCGCATCAGGGCCCAGACGTTTGAATAACTGATCTCTCTGCCATGTCATGGGCCTCTCGGACCAATGAAACCAGGCGCCTTTGGCATTAGTCTCAAAGGTTGGCTTATAGGCATCCGGGTTGTCGGGGTGCCATGCGCTGTAGTCTTGTTTGACAGGGTCGTAGTCGAGTTTATAGTGCCTTCCCTCCAGCGGCAGAATTTGTTCACCGGCATGGGTATAGATACCCCGCGAGTCAGGCTCCAACGTCCGAGGAAGATCCAGTGTGTGTTCATAGGCACTCAGGTCAGGTTTCCATAGGCGTTTTTCACCATTGGGTAAGCTGACTTTTTCCAGGTCATTGACCAGTGATGAACCTTCGAAATCATGGGCTATAATGCCACCAGCGCCAATAAGCTCTATATTGACAATGACGCCAAGGAAAGCCATGAGCGCTTCTGTTTTATCCCCTTCTTGCCATTGCTCTATGCCGTGATAAGTTTGACTCAATAGTTGTGCTGCAAATACACCGAGCATTGCGGTATTCAGGCCTGGTATAAAGGCTGCGATGACGTTAAATAGATTTAGCGACCAACTAGAGATCAGTTCTGCTCGTTCCAATCGAGACTTTTTGTCTTCGTCTCCGGTAGGAACGGCTAATACACGTGCATCGTCGACGACTTTTGAGAAATGCTGATAGACAAGAAAATCATAGGGGGCGTTGATGGCGTTTCGGGTTATTTGTAAATCCGCATCTGGATCCTCAATGCGCTTTTTGGCCAAAATATTATAAGGATAAAATTTTTCATCAAGCCTGGCAAAAAAAGCGGGTTGGATTCGCTTATCCAGGTAGGTGGCGAATTTTTTCTTGAAATCGATGCTTGATTTCAAATCTTTTTTGATGTCTTCTTTGAATAAGGTAAACGAGCTATATTCTCTGAAGGGGCGCTCGGCCTTTGATAAAAAAACCAGGCAAGGTTGGTCTTCATGATCGGCCGCGGACAGATGTTCAATGAGCAAAACGCCTTTCAAATGAGCTTTTTTATACTGCTTTGCGGTAAATATGGACTCATACAGTACCACCAAAGGGTCTGAAGACGGCAGTGTGTCGTTCTGTGTTTGTTGCTGAGGGACCGCGATATCCAACATTTCCAATCGGCAACAACGCACCGGTTTTCCTTTCCAGCGAGGCGTCTCCCCCAGGCTTATCAAAAGGTCAAAAGCGGACTGATCGATTTCTCCTTTCATAAAGGCAATATGGGCTTTTACTTGTAATTCATAGCGTTCTCTGAGTGCAGAGTCTGCGGCAAATTGACGGCGGGGCGCGCCAGTCGTGGTTTTCGGCCAATAAAAATGATTGATATGTTTTTGGTATTGTTCTCCCAAGTCAAGTTTTCGGCAAAGTCGAGCGAAATCTTGAGGGCGTATTGTCTTTTTCAGCGGAACGTTGCTTTTTCGTAATAGGGCAGAACCAGTATTGAAACCATGGGGGAGGGTCTCGAACATTTCAAAGTTCTGTAGGGCGGCCTCTAATAAGCTTTGATAAGTTATTTTTTCATTTCTTGGGGTGCTGATGGTGCCTGCGTTGATGAGATGTACATGTTTCAGTGTGTCATGTTTGACATCCAATCCGGAGCCGAACTCATCATCAAGTGCTTTTTGTAGTAAAGGCTGCGCAAATTCATCAATGCTTTGTAGATCTCTCAAGTGTTCTGTTGTTTTGTTTTTGTAAAATTGACTCTGACGAATATTTTGGCTCAGGGATCGACGTTGATCCTGTGATGCAGTGGTTATCCACTCCGGAAGTTTTTTTTTGATAAATGAATAGTTGTTTTCAATTTCTCTGGTAAAATAAGTAACATGTGTTTTTTTAGATGATGAGTTGTCCATCGTGCTACCTCGGTTGTGCTTTTGATTTATGTATGTTGCATAAATAAAGCAATGCTGCGGAGGTAAATAATTACTATTTTTCGCATGAGTTTTTTTGAAGGCGCGATTGCTTCATGCGCCTCGCTCTTGTGGCCTATACGGTGAGTTCGTTAGCTCAAGTTCAGATGCCACAAATTCATGGCCAAGGCGCTGTGACCCGTCTCGCCCGGCTATGGCGAGCAACAGCAACGCCGGCCAGCGGCCAGCGGCGGGTGGCAGCGAAATTGACTAACAGAACTCACCCCACACGGGCTACTAGGGTGGTGCCAGCTTCTCCAGCACCTGGCTGATCGAGTCCTCAAGCCCGGTCAGTGGGTCGGCGCTCTTGGTATCGAGCACCAGCAGCGTACTGCCGGCCCGGCGGATCGCCGATTTCACCGCCTCTGGTGGTTGGCGGTGGTCCAGCACCAGCTTGACGTCGGCGCCCTTGAGCGTTTCGCTGAGTCTGGTCACGGCCTCGGGCGTCCATTGCTCATCGGTGCGGGCATCAACCTGGATCAGGTCCAGGTTGAGCCCGCCCAGCAGGTAGTTGAATCGTTCCGAGAGGCTGAATACGCCGAGGTTGTCGGCCTTTGCCAGCCGCGCCTCGCTGTCGGCGCTGAGCTGCAGCAGGCGCTGCTTGAGCGTTGCCAGGTTGCGCTCGATCTTTGGCTTGGCTTGTGGAGCCAGGCGCACCAGATCGGCGGCAATCACATCGGCCATGCGCCCCAGGTTATTGCTCGACAGCCACGGCTGGCTGTCCAGGCCGTCCACCCCCTGGCCCGCCTGCACCGCGATGCCCGGTAGGCCGGCGTCCACCGGGCGAGCCGCATCCACTTCGACGATCCGCACATTGCTGCGCCGGGCCATGGGGTAGAGCGGGTCGTCGGGCCATAGCGAGCGCAGGCCGATCACCGCATCGGCGTGACTCGCCAGCTTTTTCAGGTTCGGCGCGCCGCGCCCGCTGAAGTAGGCGCTGTGGCGGCTGCCGGGTAGATTGGCGTCGGCGGCACGTTGTAGCACCACGTCGGTGTCCTTGAGCAGGATCGCGCCCAGACCATAGGTGACTGGCAGGCTGGCGAGGATACGCACCGACTGGGCGGCAATAGGCTTCGGTGCCTGGCTGGCACACAGTGCGGTGCTGAACAGCCCGTTCAGCAGGAGCATGAATGTCAGGGGACGTAGATTCGGCATTTATCCAATATTCCCTTTGAGACTGGGCACGGTGCCACGGGCGATCGCCGCCAGGGCGAAGGCGATACCGGCCATCAAGATGATCGCCGCGCCGGACGGCACGGGCAGGTCGAACAGGATCGGCAGCAAGATGCCGCACAGGGTACTGACGGTGGCAATTACCACGGAGATCCAGAAGAAGCCTTTGAGCGACTGGCTGAGCAGACGCGCGGCGGCCGCCGGGATTACCAGTAGGGCGCCGACCAGGATAGCGCCGATGACCTTGACCGCGGCCACGGTGATCAGTGTCACTAGCACCACGAACAGGTAGTCGAGGGCCGTCACCGCGACGCCACGCACCGCCGCCAGTTGCGGATTGAAGCTGGCGAGCATGATGCGGTTGTACAGCGCCAGGCTCAGGCTCATTACCAGCGAGCCGACAATCAGCAACACCAGCAGGTCGTTGCCGTTGACCGTCAACACCGAGCCGAACAGCACGTTTTCGAGGATATGCACATTGATCCTGCCGGCCAGCACCAGCAGCAGGCTCGCACCGAGGGCCAGGGACACCGAAAGGAACACGCCGATCAGCGTATCGGGAGCCAGTCCGGTGCGGTTACGCAGGTAGTTGAGCAGCACGCCGAACAGCAGGCAGTAGCCGAACAGGCTGCCATAGGGACCGGTGTAGGGTTCGCCGAGCAGGATGCCGATGGCCACACCGGTCAGGGCCGCATGGCCCACCGCTTCGGAAAAGAAGGCGAAACGCTTGACCACCACCAGGGTGCCGAGACCGCCTAATACAGGGCCGATCAGTAGTCCGGCGATCAGCGCGTTGATCACAAAGCCGTAGGCCAGCGCCGCCGGCAGGAAACCGGAAGTGGCCCAGCCCTGGATTGTCAGGCGAAAAGCTTCGTAGGTCATGCTCGGGTACCGTCTGGGGGCATCGCGTCGAGGCCGCGCGGATGAGTGGAGAACAACGTCAGCAGGCGCTCCGGGGTCAGGGCCTCGGTTGGCGAGGCGTCGAACAGTACCCGCCGGTTGAGGCCGGTGACGCGATCGGCCAGGCGCTTGACGGCTTCCAGGTCATGTTCGATCCACAACACGGTGATACCGGAGCGGCGCCAGTCGCCGAGCAGGCGCTCGAAGACCTGGATACCGGCCTCGTCCAGGGCCGACATTGGTTCGTCGAGTACCAGCAATTGCGGTGGGGGAATCAGGCCTTGGGCCAGCAGCACCCGTTGCCGTTCGCCACCGGACAAGGCGCCCATGCGGCGCTTGCGTTTGTCCTGCATACCGACCCGCTCCAGCGCCGCGCCGATTGCCCCGGTAAAATGCCGCGACAGGCCGAGAAATGCCGGACGGCGCTGGCACATGGCGGCCATGAAGTCGTCGACGGTCATCGGCAAGCCCCGATCGAACTCCAGAGCCTGCGGTACATAGCCAATCGTGCCGGGTGTACCCGGCCATTGCAGACTCAGGCGTCCCTGGTGCGGCATCTGCCCGAGCAGGGTCTTGATCAGCGAGCTCTTGCCGCCGCCATTAGGCCCGACCAATGCATGCACATGGCCGGGGCGGACCTGGAAGGTGACATGGTCGAGAATGGCGGTACGCCCGAGCGTCAGGTTGACGGCAGTGAAATCGAGGGCCGGCCCGACAGTCTCGCGGGTAATGCTTTCGGCGACCGTCATGCGCCGGCTGCCTGGATTGCCCGAACCACGGTGTCGAGGTTGCTGGTCATTTCCTTGGCGTACTTGTCGGCGCTGTAGTCGCCATAGGAAATATGCGACAGCGGGTAGAGCTTGACCCCGGACTCACGCTGGATGGTCTCGACATAGGTGGAAGGAAAGTCCAGCTCCGAGAAGATCACCTTCACGTCCAACTCGCGCAGTTGGTCGATGGTCTGCTTCAACTGGCTCGGGCTGGGTTCGATGCCATGAGCCGGCTCGACCACGGCGGTGACTTCCAGGCCGAACTCGCGCAGCAGGTAGTCATAGGCCGCATGCACCGTGGCCACCCGCAGGTCGGCCTTGGGTGCCTGGCTCAGCTTGGCCAGGGCCTCGGCGCGCATCTGTCGCAGGCGCTTGGCGTAGGCCCGGGCATTGGCGGTGTAGGTCTTGGCGTTATCCGGGTCGAGCTTGCCCAGTTCACGGGCGATGTTGTTGACCTGGGCGATGGAGGCACTGATGGACAGGAAGGTGTGCGGGTTGACCACTTTGCCGGCGCCACGGGCGGCGGTGCCGGTAGCGGCCAGCAACGGTACGTTTGCATTGGCTTCGATCACCGCGATCCGGGGCTTTTCGCTGGCCTCGATCATGCGGTCGGCGAAGTCATCGTGACCGATACCGTTAAGTACGATCACATCGAGGGTGCCGATGCGCTTGATGTCTTCGGCGCGGGGTTCATAGGCATGCGGGTTGAAACCGGCCGGGATCAGCGGCACCACCTCGGCTTTGTCGCCGACGATATTGGCGACGTAGCTGTAGTAAGGGTGCAGGGTAATGCCGATGCGCAGGCGCTTGGCCGAGTCGGCCTGGACCTGGAGGGACAGCAACAGGGGCCAGAGCAGCAGCGCCAGGAGCAGGCGACGGCGGCCGAACAGAGCTGAAATGGACATAATCTTCCCCGAGGTTGAATCGAAAGGTTCAGTGCCGATGCCGGCGAGTCACGCCGGCATCGAATTGCGTGACCACCTGTTGCCAGCCGCTGGTGATCAGAGCGTTGTCGCTCAGGTCGACAGGGGCCGCCAGGGCGCTGCTGCGATTGAGCCAGATGTCCGGCGCGGCGTTGCTGTCGCCGCCGACCCGCATCAGGAACGAACCGGCGATGGCGGTGGCCTGGCTCAGGCCGAGGTAAGCCTGGTCCAGCAACTGCCAGACATGGCCGCCACGGCTCACCGCACTGGCGTCCTGGGCGAAGGGCGCAAAACCTTCTTCGCCGAGTTGCTCGGGGGTGGGCAGGCTCTGTTGGTCCTGTTGCAGCAGGTGGATTTCATCGAGAGTGACCCGCAGGTCGGCGTAGACCCCCTGTTCGCCAGGAGTGAGGTCGCGGCGTGCATCCAACTGATGGGCCGCGATCGGGCTGGCCTCTGGTTTCTCGCCATGCGACGCCACCACGCCACCGGCGACCAGCAGCACGACCAGGCAGAACAGCAAGACATAAAGGGTTTCGTGGCCGGCGCCGGCGGGGCGCACGACCTGGGTGATAGAGGTGCTCATGGGGCTTGGATATCCGCCTGATCGATCTCCACCACGTGGCCGGGGCCGGCGTCGAACAGTACATAGAAGTCAGTGCCTGGTTTCTTGAAGGTGAGCGTCGAGTCCGCCCCCAGCTTGCCGGGTAGCAGGATGGTCTCGTCGTAGCCGATCACATCCAGCGTCACTCCTGGGGCGTCGCTGCCGTCGGAGAACCCGCCCTTGCAACGGATATGCTCGCTGTCGACTTGCTTGCACTCGCACAAGGGGTTGTGGGCCAGGACGCTGGTACTGAACGCGGTGCAAAGCACCAGTAGCAAAGGGGCGCCGATGCGTCGCAACGAAGTGTGGTAAGAAGCGAACCTCATGATTTGGCACCTCGTTTTTTCAGCCAGGCGATGGTTGCTGGCGAAGCCTTGGAAAGCGGGATGGCGGCTTGGTACATCGAGCCGTCCCAGCCTTCCAGGGTGATCCACAGGTTCTCGTCGAGCCGGGTACGTTCGGGGATGGGAACGCTAGCGCTCATGCGATAGGGTGAACCGAAGAAAATCACTCCCGCGGTTCTCAGGCTGCGCGGTTTGCCGATGCGCAGATAGGTTGCCTTGACCTGATTGATGCAACGCTCGCACAGGGCGGCATTGAAACTCTTCATGTAGCCGGCTGGACCTGCGAATCTCGGTAGTTCGTCGCGCAGCTCCGCCAGCTCAAGGCTCCAGGGGCCGACCTGGATAGACCCCAGTTCGCGCTCACCCAAGCCGCTGTCTCCGCGAAACAACGACTCATTGGCGAAGTACTTGGGCATGAGTCCCAGTGGGATCAATATAAGCAGGATGTTCAGGTGAAAGCGCCAGCGTCGCCACAGACTGCGCCAGGTCGAAGATGGCGGTGCGGTTTGAATCTTGCTCACAGATTGCCCTCCGGCGTTTCACGTGCCAGGGCGGCAGTGCTGGGATGTGGGCGGGCGACCTGGCTGCCGCGCTTGAGCGCATTGAGGGTGGCCAGTACCGTGCGTTTGCTCCAGATCAGCAGGCCGCTCAACACCATCATGCTCAGCAGCAGGCCGAAGAAGAACCAGATCAGCTTGACCCAGATACCACCGAAGTCGCCGGTATGCAGGGGCCTCATCGACTCGGTGACGAACTCCAGGCCGGAGCGGTCGGACAGCAGGCGCGATGCGGCAATTTCTCCGTTATAGGGGTTGATCTCGGCAGTCTGATACATCAACGGATACCAGCCGCGACCACCGATTTGCAGATGGCTGTAGGCATTCTCCGGCAGGCTGATAAAACTGGGCTCAAGTCCCGGAATCCGCTGGGCTGCCAGGGTAATGGCCTGGTCTACCCCGATCATTCGGGTCGGCTCTCCCGTTGGCGAGACCGGTACGTTTTCCCGGGCGATGACTGGGAGTACGGGCTGGGTCGAGAGGGTGACATGGTTGTCGCCGAGAATGGCCTGGATCAGGAACCAGATGCCGGTGATGGAGATGACCGCAATGAACCAGATCGACCAGATACCGCTCAGGCGATGAAAGTCGCCCCAAAAAATCCTCGCGCCATGGTTGAAGCGCAGTGTGGGCTTGAAAAAGCCCTTCCAGAAACGCTTATAGACCACCAACCCGGTGACTAGCGAGGCCAGTAGCGGCAGGCCCAACAATGACACCAGATACCAACCCCAGCTGTAGCCATTGGTGAATGGGACCAGCCACCAGCCATGCAGGGCACGAGTGAATTCCTTGAAGTCGAACTCCGGGCTGGAGCCTTGGATGGCACCGGTGTAGGGATTGACAAATAGCGTCAGCGAACGGCCATCGGGATAACTGGCCGCGACATTCAGAGCGAAGTGGGCTTCATCCGGGCGGCTGATGGATTCGACGACCGTGTGCGGCTCGGCGCGCTTGATGGCGGCCAGTATCTGCTCGTAGCTGAGCGGTTGCGCGTCGTCTGATGGTTGGCTTGCCCGGACCTCGGGGTTGACCAGCCAGATGATTTCCTGGCTGACCACCGCCAGGGTTCCGGTAATACAGACGATCAGAGTAAAGAACCAGATGGGCAGCGCCAGCCAGCTATGGACGAGAAACCAGATTTTCGAGCGGGACTTCTTCGACATTGAATACGCGTCTTGTTCCAGGGCGGGCCGCCCGGATTGCGCAGCAGCCACAGCAACACGGGTGATCTGTCTGCGGTCCAGGAGGGACTGCCGTTTTCGATGAGAAACGGCCATATATCTTTAAGACGAACCAGGCGTGGGAATCCTGAAGGGAAAGATGAAAGAAAATGTTTCCACAGTCGCTCTTGCCAGAAACAAGGGCGATTGGCCAGGCCGATATCAGGCCAGGGTTCTGCCCAGGCGCCAGTAGCCCATCAGGGTAAGTGCCTTGCGATCCATGGCGCGCTCGTTGACCAGGTGTTTGCGAATGGCCATGACCGCCCCGGACTCACCGGCGACCCAGGCGTAAAACTCGTTGTTGCTCGGCTCCGCCAGCTCCCAGAGGATGTCCCTGTCGATGTCGACCTCCTTGAGCGGGCCGAGTGGCCTGTCGGTTGCCTTTACGCTGGGCAGTCTGGCCCGTTCCCGAGCGGCATGGATCATGGCTTCGCCGTGCTGGCTATTGAGCACATCCCTTGGCAGCCAGTTCAGTTCGGTGTCAGGCGGACAGCGCAGTGGCAGGCAGTCCTGCGCGTGGGGAACTTCAATGAATGCCTGTACCTGAATGGCTTCGGGCCGATCGGCCAGTTCTTCGAGAATACCGGCGAGCGCCGGCAGTGCGGTTTCGTCGCCAATGAGCAGAACTTTTCGGATCCCTGTCGGCGGTTGCCATTCATAGCCGCCTGGATCGCCGTTGTGTGCCCGGTTGGGGGCCACGATCTGCAGGGCGGCGCCGGGTTGGGCGTGAGTGGCCCAGGTCGATGCCGGTCCGCTTTCGCCGTGCAGGACGAAGTCGATATCCAGCTCGCCCATTGCGGGGCGCAGGGCACGAATGGTGTAGGTGCGCATCGGTGGTTGTTGTTCTGGGCAAAGATCGCGCCGCGCGGCTTGCCAATCGCCCTGCCTGGGGAGGTTGGGCGGTTTTCCGGTGGCGCTGGGGAAGAACAGCTTGACCCGTTGGTCCGGTGCCAGGGTGCGCATCAGAGCGATGTCGGCGCCAGTGAAGACGAAGCGGGTCAGCGATGGGCTGAGGGTGATCCGCTGCTTGAGTTCAATATCGAACAAGTCATAGGGCTTACTGCGTGAAGGGTTGCCGCTCACCAGTTTGCGTAGATTTTTTGCCAGTGAGGTTGCCAGGGAAGCTGCCGTGGTCATGAGCGTCGCCTTTGCAAAAAAAGGAGGTCTTTGATGAACGAACGCGACGACGGTGAATTTAGTCCGGTTGGGCCTTTGCGGCGGCGGGCGTGGCTTAATTTTCCCCAGAGTTCATCCGTTTTGTAGGGGTAGTCGAGCCAATGCCCGGTATCCAACCTGTACGGAAGCAACCAGATGAATGCTGAGAAGTCCCTGAAACTTGCCCGCCGATTCATCGAGCTGCCGTTGGAAAAACGTCGGTTGTTCCTCGAGGGACTGCGTGGGGAGGGGGTCGACTTCTCCTTGTTTCCGATCCCCACCAATGTCCCGGCGGCGGATCGTCAATCCCTGTCCTATGCCCAGCAGCGCATGTGGTTTCTCTGGCATCTCGATCCTCAGGGTGGTGCCTACAACCTGCCTGGGGCGGTGCGTCTGCGTGGTCGCCTGGGCACGTCAGCGCTGGAGCAGGCGTTTGCCGATCTCGTCGCGCGGCATGAGACCTTACGCACGGTGTTCCAGCGTCAGGCCGATGACTCCGTGCAGCAAACGCCCGCCGGGCAGCCAGTGCACGTCGATCAGCTCGACCTGAGCGCGTTGCCCGTCGATGAGCGCGAAGCGCGGGTGCGCCAGGAAGCGCAACGGCAGTCGTTGCAGCCTTTCGATCTGGAGAACGGGCCGCTGTTGCGCGTGCGCCTGCTCAAGCTGGCCGATACGGAACATGTGCTGCTGCTGACTTTGCACCATATCGTGGCCGATGGCTGGTCGATGAACGTGTTGATCGACGAGTTCTGCCATTTCCACGACGCCCGCGAGCAAGGGCGGACGGCAACCCTGGAGCCACTGCCGATCCAGTACAGCGACTATGCGTTGTGGCAGCGGCGCTGGTTGGAGGCGGGCGAGCAGCAGGTCCAGCTCGATTACTGGCTGGCACAACTGGGCGATGAGCAGCCGGTCCTGGAGCTGCCCACCGATCATCCGCGTCCGCTGTTGCCCAGCTACCAGGGGCGGCGCTTCGAGTTTGCCCTGGAAGCGGCGTTGGCCGAACAGTTGCGCCAGGTTGCGCGCCAGCATCAGGTGACCTTGTTCATGGTGTTGCTGGCCGCCTTCAACATTCTGCTGCACCGCTACACCGGCCAGACCGACCTGCGTATTGGCGTGCCGATAGCCAACCGTAACCGCCGCGAGGTCGAGGGGCTTATCGGCTGCTTCGTCAACACTCAGGTGTTGCGTGTGCAACTGGATGGCCAGACGCGAATCGGCGAGCTGTTGCAGCTCGTCAAGAAGACGGCACTGGGTGCCCAGGCGCATCAGGATCTGCCCTTCGAACGTCTGGTCGAGGCGCTGAAACTGGAGCGCAGTCTGAGCCACAATCCGTTGTTCCAGGTGATGTACAACCATCAGCCGGAGGTTGCCGATATCACTTCGGTCAAGCTTGGCTGCGGCCTGGAGCTGGAGGCGCTCGAATGGGAAAGCCGCAGTACACAATTTGATTTGAGCCTGGACACCCATGAAAAGGCCGGCCAGCTTTATGCGTCGATCACCTATGCTACCGACCTGTTCGAGGCAGCAACCATCGAGCGTATGGCCGCTCACTGGACCTGCTTGCTGCGGGGGGTGGTTGGCGATGCGCAACAGCGCCTCGGCGAACTGCCTTTGCTGGACACGGACGAACAACGGCTGCTGACCCATGACTGGGGCCGCCGCGACCGCGAGTATCCGAGCAACCTGTGCGTTCACGAATTGATCCAGCAGCAAGCCCAACGGGTGCCGGACAAGATCGCGCTGATCTGCGCCGGCCAGAGCCTGAGCTACCGCCAGCTCAATTGCCAGGCCAATCGCCTGGCCCACCACCTGAAAACGCTGGGCATCGGCCCCGAAGTGCTGGTGGGGATTGCCGTCGAGCGTGGCTTGGACATGGTGGTGGGGTTGCTGGCGGTGCTCAAGGCTGGCGGCGCGTATGTGCCGCTGGACCCGCAGTATCCAGCGGAGCGCCTGCGGTGCATGATCGAAGACAGCGGCAGCCGCCTGTTGCTGACCCAGACCGCGCTGCTCGAACGCCTGCCGATTCCCGAGGGCGTGCGCAGCCTGTGCCTCGACCAGGCGATGGCGTGGAGCGAGGAGGACGACGGCGATCTGCCCAACCGCGCCGACCCGGACAACCTGGCGTATGTGATGTTCACCTCGGGCTCGACCGGTCGGCCCAAAGGCGTGGGCATCAGCCACGCTTGCCTGACCCGGCATGCCTATGTATCGCTCCAGTTCTTCGGCCTGAGCGAGGCCGACCGCATGTTGCAGTTCGCCACCTTCAACTTCGACGGATTTGTCGAGCAGTTGTATCCGCCGCTGCTCTGCGGCGCCTCGGTGGTGCTGCGGGGTGGCGAGATTTGGGACAGCGAGACGTTCTACCAACACCTGATCACCCAGCGGATCAGCGTGGTCGATCTGACGACGGCCTATTGGCACCTGCTGGCCAAGGAATTCGCGGCCATGGGACCACGCGATTATGGCGTGCTGCGCCAGGTCCACAGCGGTGGCGAGGCGATGCCGCCGGAAGGCTTGCTGGCCTGGCGGCAGGCCGGCCTTGGGGCGGTGAAACTGCTCAACACCTACGGTCCGACCGAGGCCACGGTGACGGCCACGGCCCTGGACTGCACGGCGTATGTGAACGGTGAGAAGGCGCTGCCGCTGACGCTGCCGATTGGCCAGGTGCTGGCGGGGCGCAGCCTCTATGTATTGGACGACAGCGG
>NZ_CP014135.1:2461040-2838811 GCF_001543125.1 Pseudomonas agarici
GAGGATCATTCAACGCCTGGGGAGGAGGACTGGCTAGCTGTCAGAAATAACAGTGGCGACGAGTGGTCTACAGGGAAAACAGCGAGAAACCACCGGTCTGCTTTCCCGCTTTTCCAGGGCAAGACTGTCATTTCTGACAGTAGACATTCCCTCTCCCGCCACTTCAAATGATGCCAACGCGCAGTGGCACAGGGCGGCCGATAGCCCATGTTCCGAATAAGGGTGCGCCTGATGAAAGAGCAACCGCTTGCCGAACTCGATTTGCCCGAGGCCAAATTACTGGATGCCGATGGCGGGCATCTCGACAGTCTTCTGGTGCCATTGGACGGCACGCCTGTCGAGGTCCGTTACCCCGGCATGCTGGCGACCGACCTGATCCACTTCTACTGGCCGGGCCTGCTACCGGATGAAGAGTTTGCCCCGATAGAGCCTGTACATGGGAGTACCGATGAAGTGGTCCACTTCAAGGTGCCCTATGACTATGTCGGGTATGTCCAGGACATGTATGCCCGTTTTTTCTATACCGTTACTCGCGGTGAAGAGACGATCAAGTCGCGGGCGGACGATGTCAGGATCAGCCGGCCAAACACGTTTCCGCCTCTGAACCTGGTGCCGCTGATCGACAATACTCTGTTCGTGTCGGCGCTGGCCGACGAGCATTTCACGCTGCAGATGGACCCTTGGCCGTTTATCACTTCGGATTGTCGGGTCACGGTGTGGGCGCATGTCGACAAGCCGGACGGCGGAAGAGTCGATTTTCGTATCGTGGAAAACGAGCCGGTGACCGAGGCTGATATTAATTTCGGCTGGAAACGCCGGTTTCCCAGTGACGTGTACGCAACGAGTCCTTCCGGCAGCACGCTGTTCTTTAATTTGTTCGCGTCTTACGGTGGGCATGATCACAGCATTCTGTTTCGCCCAGGGATAGCATTTGTGACCTTGAACAAGGATCCGTTGCCCGTTCCGAAGGTGGCACAGGCCCGTGAGGGCGTCTTGGATATCCGCACCTTTGAGGGTGATGCCGAGTGCACCGTGGCGCCCTGGCCGTTTATCCAGGCTGGGCAAAAGGTCTGGTTGCAGGCCGTGGGGGCCCGGCTGGACGGCAGCTTGTTCGACATCGTGCTGATGCAGGGAGAACGGGTCACGGACAATGAAGTGCGCGAGGGTCTGCACCGGTTGCTGCCGCGTGAGGACCTGGAGCAACTGGCGGATGACAGTCTGTTGATCATCACCTGCAAGATCGACCATGGGCAGGGCGAGGCCGTTGCCCTGGAGCCGCTGGAACTGACGATGCGGGTGCCGATCAGGCTGGTTCTACCGCCACCCAGTGTCCGTGAATCGACGGAAGACGAAACCGACGGTTGGCTGCTGAACCCGGTCAATACCACGCACGGTGCGACCATCCAGGTGGCGTATGGCGGCATGAGCGCGGGGGATTGGGTCTGTCCGGCCTGGGCCGGCACGCCAGGTGCCGGTTCGCCGGCGCTTGAGTGCCGCGAGGTTCGGGAAGGCGAAATGGCGCTTGAGTTCCATGTGCCGCCCTCGGCCATCAGTGCAAATTTTCTCCAGACGGTGACGGTGTCCTACACCGTGACGCAAAGCTCGGGCGTCTTCTGGCAATCGCCACCGCGCCTGGTGACCGTGCTCGACATCAGCCAGTTACCGAGACCGATGGTGGACCAGGCCACTGCCGACAAACTGGATCTCAACACTTTTTCCGGGGATGCCGATTGCCTGGTCGAGCCGTGGGACTACCGGGCGCTTGAACAGCCTTGCTGGCTCTGGGTGACCGGCGAGCAGGAGGATGGCAGCGCCTACAGCTTTCAAGTGCTCGAAGGCGAGCCGCTCGATGCCGAGTGGCTGGAGACGGGCGTGAGTACCTTGCTGCCGCGCGCCCAACTGCAAAAGCTGGCTGACTGCAGCCGGATCGAAGTGCATTTCGCGGTGAATTTCAACGGCGTTACCGATAAACCCACGGCCACGCTGTTCCCGACCCTGACGCTGGAAATTACCCAGGAGGACTGGGTCCTGAAGGCGCCCACCGTTCGTGAGGCCGTCGGTTCGCTGCTGACGGTGTACAACGGCAGGGATGGGGTGACACTGCGGGTAGAATACGATGCCATCAGTGCCCGGCAGAGCATTCAACCTTGCTGGAAGCGCGAGGCCGGAGGCTGTTTGCCACTGGCGCCGAAACCCGGTAATAGCGAGTTGGGGCACGTCGATTTTCAGATCCCGCGTGAGGCGGTGATCCACGGTATCGGCAAGACGGTGCCGATCAACTATACGGTCACCGGCCACTGCAAGGTCGCGACCTCGGCAAATCTCGATCTGCAGATCAGCGTGCCTGTCCGGTTGCCGACACCGGTGGTGCCGCAAGCAATCAAGAGCCTCCTGGACCTGCGTACCTTTAGCGGCAACGCCACGATCGCGGTAGAGCCATGGTGGTTCATCCTGCCGGGGCAGAAGGTCTGGCTGGTGGGCACCGGAACCGGGAAGGACGGCCAGCCGTATACCCTCAAGGTCTATGTAGGCGATACGCTGACGCCGAGCGAAGTGAATAACGGGCTACGTTCAGTGCTTTCGCGTGTCTTGCTTGAACAACTGCAAAACGTCAGCACCCTGACGTTTACCTGCAAGGTCACTCCCGATGGCAGTGCTCATGAAAGTGAGGCGGTGGAGTTCCCTGCGTTGATACTGACGATACGCCTGCCATTTGATGACCTGACCACCTTTGACCATGGTAACTGGAATGGTTGGGTAAAAGGCCCCGCTGCCGCGGATCCCCGTGATCTGGTCATCAGGCATGAGGACGGCAATTGGTTTTTGTACAATTGGACTTATACGGAACGATCCAGCGGCGTGTTCTTGTATCGAGACTACAGGGGGCTTGAGCCGGGCATGAACTATGAGTTCAGTATTTCGATTCGGCGAGTCGGCAATGTGCATCTCACTCCTGTCGTGTCGCTGTGGATCGAGAATAAATCATTGGTGGGACCCTTCACGATCTCCAATCAGAACTGGCACACCTTGAAAGGTATTTTTACCGCGACAGCCACCACCATGCGCTTGCAACTGTATAACCATGTAGCGTCCGGTCAAGGGAATGACTATTCGGTAGACGACGTGCGAGTGAAGGAGCTGGGTCTTTCAGGCTGACTCATGCGCCCTGGGTTTTCCGAGACCCTTCGTCGGGACTGTCATTTCTGACAGTTTCCCGACGATTCGTTTTTTGTTGAGATGGTCAAGGGAAATGAAGATATGACAGAAGTAACTGGCTGCTCATGTCGGACTTTCTTATAACTGGTTTATCAGAGGAGTCAGGATAATGTCTGGATCAAAAAGAGTCATTAAAGTTAATCTGCCGGCACCTCGAGTGCTTGAGATTTCAGGTGGTAAGCTCCACGTCCCTGATCTTAATGGCAAACCTGCTACGGCAGAGGTGAGTTATGCGGCTATGAAGGTGGGGGATTCTATTGCTCTTGTTATGGATAGACTCCTGGCAATTTATGAAATAACCCATATAGTTTCCGCGCCTGATGTTTCAAGTGGCAAGGCGACAATAGCCATTGATAATGAGTTTCTGGCTGATGATCTTGGATTCAGGGATGCAAATCTTCATTACACCGTTGATAGTGTCTCTCGGTCAGAGGCTATTGCGTTTACATTGACCTACTGACAAACGGAAACAGCAGGCGTCTATCTACGTCGATAGGTGGTGTTCCTGAAACCTTTTCCTTGCCGATGACCCAGCATTGATCGGCAAGGAAAGGGTTGCTCGACCGACAAAGCAGACCATCTCCCGTTCCGCAGGTTCTCTCACGCATTGGCCAGGGCGCGACGCTGGGCGGCACGCTTGCGCCAGATGCGCAGCAGTGGCATTGACAGCATGATGCAGGTCAGCACCCAGACGCCAAGGGTGATCGGGCTCGACCAGAGAATCTCCAACGCGCCGTTGGAAATCGACAGCGCCCGGCGCAGGTTCGATTCCATCAGCCCGCCGAGGATAAAGCCCAGCAGGACCGGCGACAGCGGAAAGTCCAGTTTGCGCAGGATATAACCGAAGATGCCGATGCCGATCATCAGGAACAGATCGAAGGTGGTGGCATGTACCGCGTACACGCCAATCGCGGTGATGATGGCGATCACCGGCACCAGCGCCCAGTTCGGCACGGCAAGGATACGGGTGAAGAGGCGAATCATCGGAATATTGAGGATCACCAGCATGATGTTGGCGATGAACAGCGAGGCAATCAGGCCCCAGACGATATCCGGTTGTTGTTGAAACAGCAGCGGTCCCGGCGTGATGTTGTACAACGACAGCGCGCCGATCATCACCGCCGTGGTGCCTGAGCCTGGGACGCCGAGAGTCAGCATCGGCACCAGCGCGCCGCAGGCCGAGGCGCCGATTGCGGTTTCCGGTGCGGCGAGGCCGCGCTTGTCGCCCTGGCCGAACGTGCCGCCAGCACCGGCGATGCGTTTCTCGGTCATGTAGGCCACGGCACTGGCCAGGGTCGCGCCGGCACCGGGTAACACGCCCATGACAAAGCCCAACAGGCCGCAACGGATGTTCACCACGAACACCGATGCCGCTTCCTTGAAGTTGAACATCATCCGCCCGGTGGCTTTCACCGCTTCCTGGCCATGATGGGTTTTTTCCAGCAGCAAGAGAATCTCGCTGATGGAGAACAGGCCCAGGACCAGCACCACGAACTGAATGCCGTCGGTGAGGTGGATGTTGTCCCCGGTGAAGCGATATACACCGCTGTTGGCATCGATGCCGACGCTGGACAGGAACAAACCGATCAGCGCGGCGATAAAGGTCTTCAGCGGTCGGTCGCCGGCCATGCCGCCGAGGCAGACAATGGCGAACACCATCAGCACGAAATATTCCGCCGGGCCGAAGGCAATGGCCCATTTCGCCAGCAGCGGAGCGAACAGCACCATGCCGCAGGTGGCGATAAATGCGCCGATGAAGGAACTCCAGGCCGACAGCGATAGAGCGACACCGGCCAGGCCCTGGCGGGCCATCGGGTAGCCGTCGAGGGTGGTCATCACGGTGGAGGCTTCGCCGGGGATATTGAGCAGAATCGAGCTGATCCGCCCGCCGTATTCGCAGCCCAGGTAAACCGCTGCCAGCAAGATCAGCGCCGATTCGGGCGGCAGCCCGAGGGCGAAGGCAATGGGGATGAGCAGGGCGACGCCATTGATCGGCCCCAGGCCCGGTAACAGGCCGACCACGGTGCCGATCAACGTACCGCAGAGGGCGGTGACCAGGTTGTAGGGGCTGAGCGCGACGCCGAAGCCCTGGCCCAAATAGCCGAAAGTATCCATGTCAGTTCTCCAGAACGTCGAGCAGTCCGAGGGGCAGCGGCACGTCCAGGGCTTTATCGAACAGCAGATAAAGCCCGACGCTCATCAGGCTGATGATCACCACGCTGGGCAGCCAGCGACCGCCGTACAGGCGCGCCATCGGTACGCCGATCAGGATGCTGCTGAGGACGAAGCCCAGCGGCTCGAAGGTCCCGGCGAACACCAACAGCAGTGCGGTGCAGATGCCGATCTTGGTCAGGGTTTGGCGGTCCAGCGGCGGCTCGTCGTCGTTATGTTTGATCGGTGCCGGACGAAACAGCATGTACAGCAGCGCCAGGCCCATCAGACCGAGCATCAGCAGCGGGTAGGCTCTGGGGCCCACGGGCTCATAGGAAAATGCGGCCTGGTAAGGCCAGGCCATCAGCGCCAGGCCGGCGCAGGCCAGCAGCAGCGTGAAGGCAAAAGTGCGTTGCAAGAGCATGACGGACTCCTGGGCCACGCCCCGGTGACCGAAGGGCGTGAGGCGACTAGAGAGAGATGATCACTGGATCAGGCCGAATTCCCTGGCCAGCACTTTGTAGTCGGCAACCTGCTTCTTCACGTAGGTGTCCAGTTCCGGACCGGTCATGGCGAAGGGAAACAGCTCGCGCTGGTTGCGCAGCTTGGCGAACTCTTCGGAAACCAGCAGCTTGTCGAAGGCGTCTTTCCACCAGGCGTAGTCTTCGTCGCTGACCTTCGGTCCGAGATAGAAACCGCGTACCACCGGCCAGACGATGTCGTAGCCCTGTTCGCGGGCGGTCGGAATCTCCTTCATTTCCGGTTGGTCCAGGCGCTTCTCGGCGAACACCGCGAGCAGGCGCATGTCGCCGCTCAGGATATGTGGCATGGAGTCGGAGATGTCGGTGCTGCCGACCTGGATATGCCCGCCCATCAGCGCCGTGACGATTTCGCCGCCGCCTTCGAGGGCCACGTAGCGCAGGTCGCGCGGGTTGATCCCGGCGGCCTTGGCGATCAGCGCGGTCTGCATCCAGTCCTGGCTGCCGACAGTGCCGCCGGAGCCGATTACCACCTTGCTCGGGTCGGCCTTGAGGGCCTTGACCAGGTCGTCGAGGGTTTTGTACGGCGAGTCGCTTTTCACCGCAATGGCGCCATAGCTGGTGCCGACGGCGGCCAGCCAGCGCACGGCGCCTTCATCGAAACGACCGAACTTGCCCTGGGCCAAGTTGAGCAGCGAGCCGCTGGACCAGGCCACCAGAGTCCCGGCATCGGCCGGGCGCTGGGCAACCACGGCGTTGTAGGCCACGGCGCCGACGCCGCCGGGCATATAGGTCACCCGCATCGGTTTGCTCAGGACTTTCTCGCTGACCAGGGCGCTTTGCGCCAGCTTGCAGGTCAGGTCGAAGCCGCCGCCGGGGGAGGCGGGGGCGATGCATTCCGGGCGCTTGGGCTCGGCGGCGAGGAGTTGCCCGGCAAACAGCAGGCAACCGGTAGCGAGGGCGAGGGTGCGCAATGGCAGCATCGTGGAGTACTCCGTTATTGTTCTTATTTGAGTGAAAACGCCTCGGGACGTCATTCAGTTTTTTTGGACAGATGAGTGCGTTACTCACAACGGTCCGTGAAGGGACTTTAATGTGCCAAGCTTTCATCAACCTTTCAGTGTGCAAGGCCCGATAAACCGGCGGCGGGTGGCTACCGGCGGCGGGTTTATTGGGTAAACTCGGCGCTCGGAAGGGCGGTCGAGGTAGGAAATTCATGCGTGTGCTTCTGGTCGAAGACCATCTGCAGCTAGCTGAAAGCGTTGCCCAGGCGCTCAAGGGCGCGGGCTTGACGGTGGATGTGCTGCACGACGGAGTCGCCGCCGAGCTGGCCCTGGGCAGCGAGGAGTACGCAGTGGCAATCCTTGATGTGGGTTTGCCACGCATGGACGGCTTCGAAGTACTGGCGCGCTTGCGCGCACGTGGAGGAAATCTTCCGGTGCTGATGCTGACCGCCCGTAGCGATGTGAAGGACCGCGTCCGTGGCCTCAATCTGGGGGCCGACGATTACCTGGCCAAGCCGTTCGAACTCAGCGAACTGGACGCCAGGGTCAAGGCCTTGCTGCGCCGCAGTGTGCTCGGCGGCGAGCGCCAGCAGCGCTGTGGGGGGCTGGTCTATGACCTGGATACCCGGCGTTTCAGCCTGGGCGACGAGGTGCTGACCCTGACCTCCCGCGAGCAGGCGGTGCTCGAAGCGCTGATCGCTCGCCCTGGGCGGGTAATGAGCAAGGAACAACTGGCCTCTCAGGTGTTCGGCCTGGATGAGGACGCCAGTCCCGACGCCATCGAAATCTATGTACACCGCCTGCGCAAGAAGCTGGATGGACATGCGGTGGCTATCGTCACCTTTCGCGGCCTCGGTTATTTGTTGGAAGCCCGCGATGCATAAGCCCAGCAGCCTGCGTTGGCGGTTGCTGTGGAACCTTGCACTGCTGTTGGTGGTGTTGATGCTCGCCAGTGGCTTGAGTGCCTACTGGAACGGTCGCGAAGCCGCCGACACCGCTTATGACCGAACCTTGCTGGCCTCGGCGCGGACCATCGCCGCGGGCCTGTCGCAGCGCGATGGCACCCTCAGCGCCGACGTGCCGTATGTGGCGCTCGATACCTTTGCCTATGACAGCGCAGGGCGGATCTACTATCAGGTCCGAGACATCAACCAGCAACTGATTTCCGGTTACGAACACCTACCGCCACCGCCACCCGGCACCCCGCGCACCGATGACTATCCGGCCCTGGCGCGGTTCTACGACGCGCAGTATCGCGGGCAGAACGTCCGGGTGGTGAGCCTGCTCAAGGCGGTCAGCGAGCCGAATATGAATGGCATGGCGGAAATCCGCGTGGCCGAGACCGATGAGGCGCGAGTCACCATGGCCCGCAGCCTGATGGCCGACACGTTGCTGCGCCTGGGCATGCTGGCGGTGGGCGCGTTGCTGCTGGTGTGGTTTGCCGTGAGTGCGGCGCTGCGCCCGCTGGAGCGCCTACGGACGGCGGTGGAGGAGCGCCAGTCGGACGACTTGCGCCCGTTGCCGTTGGTGGAAGTACAACACGAATTGTGGCCCCTGGTGAGCGCCCTCAATCATTTTACCGAGCGCCTGCGTCGGCAGTTCGAGCGTCAGGGGCAATTTATCGCTGATGCCGCCCATGAACTGCGCACACCCTTGGCGGCGCTGAAGGCGCGGTTGGAGCTAGGGCTACGCGCCACAGATGCCGATACCTGGCGCCGTACCCTGGAAACGGCAGCTCAGGGCACCGATCGCCTGACGCACCTGGCCAACCAACTGCTGTCGATGGCACGGGTGGAAAACGGTGCGCGGGCGATAGCCGAAGGTGGCGCGCAGTGGCTTGACCTGAGCCAACTGGCCCGGGAACTGGGCATGGCCATGGCACCTCTGGCTCATGCCCAAGGCGTGGCGTTGGCATTGGAAGCCGATGAGCCGGTCTGGTTGCGTGGCGAGCCGACCTTGCTCAACGAGCTGCTGAGCAACCTGGTGGACAACGCGTTGGCCCATACACCGGTCGGCGGCAATGTGATCTTGCGGGTGAGCGCGCCGGCTGTGCTGGAGGTAGAGGATGACGGATCGGGGATTCCCCTGGAGGAGCGCGACCGGGTCTTCGAGCGCTTCTATCGGCGCAGCCAGCAGGGTGTGGGGGCCGGGCTGGGCCTGGCGATTGTCGGCGAGATCTGCCGGGCGCACCTGGCGCAGATCAGCCTGCACGACGGTGAGCGGCGGGGGTTGAAGGTCCGGGTGAGTTTTATCGCCGGTTAGAAGCTTCTGGGGCTCCGACAAGCCCGCTCCCCACAGGCAGGGTCTGTCGGTTAAATGAACATCATCCGCGCATCATTGAGTTTTCCGACCCAGACCTCGCTGTCCGGGGCCAGTTTCAACCGCCTGAAGGCCGGCAGACTGCCGAGCGGGATATTGGCATAAGCTTGTGTCGTGCGCTGATGGCAGAACACCGTGGCGATCTGCACCAGGTCAACGTAATCGACGGTACCGCTATCGCGCTCCAGGTCCTGGTATTGTCCGGGCAGCTTGACCAGCCGTTCCGGGAAGTCCCAGACTCTTAGCAATTTGTCGCCCAGCAACGGATGAATGCTCTCGATCACATGATCCAGGCTCAACGGATCGGCCAGCAGTTCGTAGTGATCTTCGGCGTAGGTCAGGATCGGCAGCACACCGATCTGGTGTACCAGCCCACCCAGCGCCGCCTGGTCCGGCTTGAGCAAGGTAAAGTCGCGGCACAGCACGTAGCTGACCCCGGCAATTTCCAGACTCTTGCGCCAGACATCGCGCATTTTCTGTTCAACCACCCCGGAGCGAGCGTGAAAGATCTGTTCCATCACCAGGCCGATCGCCAGGTTGCTGCTGTAGTTCACCCCAAGCCGGGTGATGGCGGTGTGCAGGTCGGTCACTTCATGGCTGGCGCGCAACAACGGGCTGTTGACCACCTTGATCAGCCGTGCCGACAGAGCGGTGTCGCCACCAATCACCTTGCTCAGGGTACTGACGCTGATTTCGGGATCTTCCGCCGCCTCGCGAATCTTCAGGGCGACCTCCGGGAGCGTGGGCAGAACCAGGTCGTCGTTGTCGATGGCCGTTACCAGATCCTGTTGGACCTTTTCCGCCAGCTTGTTCATTTGTGCTCTCTATGGCGGTGCGGTTAACGCTGGATCTCACCATCACGGTCCAGTTGATAAGGTAAATCCAACAATGTCAGGGCCGGGCCTTGCACATCGCCCAGATGGACAGTGCCGGCTTCGGCCGCTTCGGCTTGTAGCACGGCCAGCAGTTCGATCGACTCCTCGGCCGTGGCGGCGATCACCACTTCGCCGATGGAACTGTTGTGGGCGGGCGAAAACAGCGGCGTACCGGGCTCAGGCAGTTGCCCTGCGTCCAGCTTCAGGCGATACAGGCGCCGTTTGAGTTTGCCCAGGTACTGCATGCGCGCGACGATTTCCTGCCCGGTGTAGCAGCCTTTCTTGAAGCTCACGCCACCCACGGCCTGCAGGTTGAGCATCTGCGGGATAAACAGTTCGCGGGTTTGCGGCATGACCTGGCCGATACCGGCGCGAATCTGCCCGAGCAGCCAGGTGTTGAGATCGGCTTCCGGCAGCGAGCCAGCCAGTTGCGCCTGCAGGTCTCGCGCTTGGGCCGCCGGGACCCAGAGCTCGCTACGCCCGGTGGACACTCGTATGGCGATCAGACCATTGGCTCGCGCCACGGCATCGGTTTCCTCGGGCAGATCGACGCCCAGGTCGGCCAGCACGCGGGTGGCCTGACCCAGCCCGAACCGGACCCAACCGGCGCTTTCATCGGTGAGCTTGGACTTGGAGAACACCGCGTACTTCTTCAGGTCCGCCAACTGCGGTTCCAACAACTCGCTGGCCATGGCCAGCAACACGCCGTCACCTTCGAGCAGGATGCGGAAACTCGACTGCATGCGGCCTTTCTGCGTGCAGCGAGCGCCGAGGCTGGCCTGGGTCTCGCTGAGGTAATTGAGGTTGCAGGTCAACTGACCCTGCAAGAACTTGCTGGCGTCGGAGCCGCGGACGGCGAGAACGCCTTCGTGGGAAAGGATGCAGAAAAAAGCGGAATCGGCCATGGGTCTTCGCAGCATGAATAAGTCTGGCGGACATCATAGAGGGGTGCTCCGCAAATGGGTAGTTCACAAAACGCCGGGTGCCGCGACCAAAGCCGACTGCGCGGTGATGATCGGGCCTGTATACTTGCGCACAAATTTGAGGAGCGCTCCATGGTCGAAGATGTAGAACTCAATCGTCTCTATTGGCACAGCCGTCGCGGTATGCTGGAACTGGACGTGCTGCTGGTACCGTTCGTCAAGGAGGTGTACGCGCATCTGAACGACGTCGACCGCGAGTGCTATCGCAAGTTGCTCGAATGCGAGGACCAGGACATGTTCGGCTGGTTCATGGAGCGTTCCGAATCGCCAGATCCAGAACTGCAGCGCATGGTACGCATGATTCTCGACCGTGTTCAGCCCAAGTAACACGTTCGAATGCCGCTGGCGGGCCTCACGGCTGTTGCTGGTGGCATATCTCGGAGCTCTGGGTCTGGCGTTGTTATCGTGGTGCCTGCTTGAAATTCCGTTCTGGGCGAGCCTGTCCGGGGCGTTGCTGTGCCTGCTTCATGGGGCTTGGGTCGTACCGCGACAAATACGCTTGAACCATCCGTCGGCTTTTACCGGTTTGCGCCGGGACGAGCGGGGTTGGCAGCTCTGGAGTCGGGCGGCTGGCTGGCAGTCGGTACAGTTGCACCGCGACAGCCTGGCCTTGCCCTGGCTGGTGGTGCTGCGCTTTCGTCGGCGCGGAGATTGGTGGTCGCGCTCGATTTGCGTGCCCCGCGACGCGCTGGCGAGCGACCTGCATCGGCGCCTGCGCGTATGGCTGAAGTTCAGCCGGCGTAGATGGGCGGCACCAGAATAGTGTCAAGGGCCTCGGGTAGCAGGTCCGGGTAGTCGAGGGTGTAATGCAGGCCCCGGCTTTCTTTTCGCTCCATGGCCGAGCGAATCATCAACTCGGCCACCTGGGCCAGGTTGCGCAGCTCGATCAGGTCGCGACTGACCTTGTAGTTGCTGTAGAACTCATCGATTTCGTCCAGCAGCAGCCGCACCCGGTGCTGGGCTCGTTGCAGACGCTTGGTGGTGCGCACGATGCCGACGTAGTCCCACATGAAACGTCGCAGTTCATCCCAGTTGTGGGCGATGATCACGTCTTCGTCGGAGTCGGTCACCTGGCTCGCGTCCCAGCTCGGCAAGGCCGCGGGCATGGCGACCCGTGGCAACTGCTGGAGGATGTCGGCGGCGGCCGAACGGGCATAGACAAAACATTCCAGCAACGAGTTGCTGGCCATGCGGTTGGCACCGTGCAGGCCGGTGAAGCTGGTTTCGCCAATGGCATACAGGCCAGGGACATCGGTACGGCCCTGCTGGTCCACCAGCACGCCACCACAGGTGTAATGCGCCGCCGGGACTACCGGGATCGGCTGCTGGGTGATGTCGATGGAGAACTCCAGGCAACGTTCGTACACCGTCGGGAAGTGCGTCCTGATAAAGGCTTCGGGTTTGTGGCTGATGTCCAGGTAGACGCAGTCGATACCCAGGCGCTTCATCTCGTGGTCGATGGCTCGGGCGACAATATCCCGTGGCGCCAGCTCGGCCCGTGGGTCGAAGCGTGGCATGAAACGTTCGCCGTTGGGCAGTTTCAGGTGTGCGCCTTCGCCGCGCAGGGCTTCAGTGATCAGGAAACTCTTGGCCTGCGGGTGGTACAAGCAGGTCGGATGGAACTGGTTGAATTCCAGGTTGGCGACCCGGCAGCCCGAACGCCAGGCCATGGCGATGCCGTCGCCGCAGGCGCTGTCGGGATTGCTGGTATAGAGATACACCTTGGCCGCGCCGCCCGAGGCAAGAATGGTGAAGCGGGCCCCGTAGGTATCGACTTCGCCCGTGCCGCGATTAAGTACGTAGGCCCCCAGGCAGCGTTCCCCGTCCAGGCCGAGGCGTTTTTCGGTGATCAGGTCGACGGCCACGCGCTGCTCCAGCAGCTCGATGTTCGGGCGCTGCCGGGCTTGGTCCAACAGGGTCGTGAAGATCGCCGCGCCGGTGGCGTCGGCGGCGTGGATGATCCGCCGATGACTGTGGCCGCCTTCACGGGTCAGGTGGAATTCGAAACCACGGTCATCGACATTGGCTTTTTCGTCGCGAGTGAAGGGCACGCCTTGGTCGATCAACCACTGGATGGCCTCGCGACTGTGCTCGACGGTGAAGCGCACCGCGTCTTCGTGGCACAGGCCACCACCGGCGTTTAGGGTGTCCTCGACATGCGATTGCACGGTGTCGGTGTCGTCCAGCACCGCGGCGACGCCACCCTGAGCCCAGTAGGTCGAGCCGTTGGCCAGGTTGCCCTTGCTCAGGACGGCAATGCGCAGATGGTTCGCCAGCGTTAGCGCCAGGCTCAGGCCGGCGGCACCGCTGCCAATCACCAGCACATCGTGTTGAAAATGTTGGCTCATCTCTAGGAATCCGAAAAACGCCTGGGTAGGCCACGAAGCCCGCCATACCACCCACTAGTATATAGCTGGAGGGATCGGCACAATGGCAGGGCCTTCATGGCATCGTGAGACTATAACGAGCAAGAAGTGTGCGCTACTCCGGGGCGTCGTGCATGTGGTTTTGCAGGGTAAGATGATGATTTTTCGGCTATAACTAGGTTCAGGCAACCTTTGATCGATGGAACGGCACAATGCTATTACTTACTGCAATCTCCGGGAACTTTTGAAAAGCCCCGTGCTCCATAGACAGGTACCTGAAAGAAGGGGACAGCGTCGGCTTTCTGTGGGGCCTGAGGGAAGGCTTTACCAGCGAATTCGACGCCAAAATTATTCACGCAGTCGGCCAAGTCCGTGCTGCGTTTTTCGTGTGTGTCCGTTCAGCGGATCGCAGGAAACTTGCTTGAAAGGGGGAGAACTTTTGCCAAAAGCCCGAGTCTATGTTTGCAAGTCTGATCAATTAGCAATGGCAGCCTCCTTCAAGTCCTATGAGGAGTGTTCATGCTAACCCAGGAAGAGGATCAGCAGCTGGTCGAGCGCGTTCAGCGTGGCGACAAGCGGGCTTTCGATCTGCTAGTGCTGAAATATCAGCACAAAATTCTCGGGTTGATCGTGCGTTTCGTGCACGACACCCATGAAGCCCAGGACGTTGCACAAGAAGCCTTTATCAAAGCCTACCGTGCCTTAGGTAATTTTCGCGGTGACAGTGCCTTTTATACCTGGCTGTACCGCATTGCCATCAACACGGCAAAAAACTATCTGGTATCCCGCGGTCGCAGGCCACCAGATAATGATGTGAGTTCCGAGGATGCAGAGTTCTACGACGGCGATCATGGCCTGAAGGACCTCGAGTCGCCGGAGCGTGCGTTGCTCCGGGATGAGATCGAGGGGACTGTCCATCGAACCATCCAGCAACTGCCAGAAGATTTGCGTACGGCGTTAACTTTACGTGAATTCGATGGTCTGAGTTATGAGGACATTGCAGCGGTCATGCAATGTCCTGTGGGCACCGTGCGCTCCCGGATTTTCCGCGCTCGGGAGGCCATAGACAAAGCCCTGCAGCCGTTGTTGCAGGAAACCTGAGACAGCGGCGACAGCCAAGAGAGGAACCGTCATGAGTCGTGAAGCCCTGCAGGAATCGCTGTCCGCGGTGATGGATAACGAAGCGGACGAATTGGAGTTACGTCGGGTACTCAGTGCCCTTGACGATGTTGATACCCGTGCTACTTGGTCGCGTTACCAAATCGCCCGGGCAGTGATGCACAAGGAATTGCTGGACCCGCGCCTGGATATCGCCTCGGCTGTGTCGCTGGCTCTGGCCGGCGAAGATGTGCCGAGTAAAGCTTCCCGTGGTCCTTGGCGTACCCTGGGCCGTCTGGCCGTGGCCGCTTCGGTAACCGTTGCGGTGCTGGCTGGCGTGCGCATCTACAATCAGGATGAGATTGCCGGTGCCCAACTGGCCCAGCAATCGAATCAGCCTGGCTTGGCTGCTCCGACGGCCAAGGGGCCGGCGGTTCTTGCCGGTTATACTGAAGGTTCCCAGCCCGTCGGTCCGATGGCCAGCGGGGTGCTACGGCAAGGCCAGCCCGGTTGGGAGCAGCGTTTGCCAAGCTATCTGCGCCAACATGCGCAGCAGGCGGCCCTGAAGGGTACTGAGAGCGCGCTGCCTTACGCACGTGCCGCGAGCCTGGAAAACCGCTAAGTTAAGGAGGACCATGCGCGCGCTAGCTCTTTTAACGCTTGCCCTGGCCGGTGGGTTTGTTCTGACTGCCCGGGCCGACGATGCCCGGGATTGGTTGGACCGTCTTGGGCAAGCTGAGCAGCAGCAAAGCTTTCAGGGCACCTTTGTCTACGAACGCAACGGTAGTTTTTCGACTCACCGCATCTGGCACTTAGTCCAGAATGGTCGGGTTCATGAGCGGTTGCTTCAGTTGGATGACTCGGCGCAAGAGGTTGTACGCGTCGATGGGCGCACTGAGTGTGTCAGTGGCGCGTTGGCCGCCGGACTCGATGAGCCGTCCGATGCGCACGCCCGTGCGCTCGATCCGCAGAAACTCAAAGCCTGGTATGACATTACGGTCGTGGGTAAATCACGCGTGGCTGGCCGTTCTGCAGTGATCGTGTCGCTGACGCCGCGCGACCAGCATCGCTATGATTTCGAATTGCATCTGGATCGCCAGACCGGTTTGCCGCTCAAGTCGCTGCTGACCAATGACAAGGGGCAATTGCTCGAACGTTTCCAGTTTACCGAATTGAACACCTCCGAGGCCCCCCTGAACAGCCAGTTGCAAGCTGGCCCTGAATGCAAACCGGTGGTATTACCCGGTAACCAGACGCAGGCCAAGGGACAGGTGCTGGGCAGTAAAGTAGCGCAGTTATGGCATTCCGATTGGCTGCCGCCGGGTTTTGAACTGGTGAGTAGTACGGTGCGTCTGGATCCACAGTCCAAGACTCAGGTCAGCAGTCTTATGTATGACGATGGGTTGGCGCGTTTCTCGGTCTTTCTCGAATCCCTCAACGGCGCCAGCACCACCGACACCCGTACCCAACTGGGGCCTACCGTCGCGGTCTCCCGCCACCTGAGCACCCCCGGCGGGGATATCATGGTCACGGTGGTGGGTGAGATTCCCATTGGTACCGCCGAACGGATCGCCTTGTCGATGCGTGCCGGCGAAGCGCAGCCTCCCCAGCAGTGAGTCGCTGACCCATGAGCTCGATCAGGTCTTCACATGAAGCCATCCAGGCGGTAGGATCGAAATGCCGAAATGCCCGGTGATCATTTTCATTTGCAAAACAAACCGAACTTTCCTACAGATCAAGGCCCTAACGGCCCTGGCCTTGTTTGTTGTTTCCGGTCCGTAATCCAGGCTTAATCATCCTCGGGTTTTATGGTACCTGTCGCTTAACCATGCTCGTTGTTTACGGGAGCCGTATGTCGATACCAAGCTTGAAATCTTATTTGTCCATCTTCGCCGCTGTCCTGCTGCTTGGGCAGACGGTCGCGGCCCAGGCTGCGGAACTGCCTGATTTCACCCAGTTGGTGGCGCAGGCCTCGCCGGCGGTGGTGAATATCAGTACGACTCAGAAGATGCCGGACCGCAAGGTTTCGGAGCAGATTCAGGGGCTGGAGGGCTTGCCGCCGGAAATCCAGCAGTTTTTCCGCGGGTTCCCGCAACCGCGTGGCAAAGGTGGCGGTGGCGGTCGACAACGCGAAGCCCAATCGCTTGGGTCGGGATTCATCATCTCCGATGACGGCTATATCCTCACCAACAACCATGTCGTCGCCGACGCTGACGAGATTCTCGTGCGCCTGGCCGACCGTAGCGAGCTCAAGGCCAAGCTGGTCGGTACCGATCCGCGTTCCGACGTAGCGCTGCTGAAGATCGAAGGCAAGAACCTGCCGACTCTCAAGCTGGGTAAATCCAAGGACTTGAAGTCCGGCCAGTGGGTCGTCGCCATCGGTTCGCCGTTCGGCTTTGATCATACGGTGACCCAGGGCATCGTCAGTGCCGTAGGTCGTAGCCTGCCGAACGAAAACTATGTGCCGTTCATCCAGACCGACGTGCCGATCAATCCGGGCAACTCCGGTGGTCCGTTGTTCAACCTCAACGGTGAGGTGGTGGGTATCAACTCGCAGATCTACACCCGTTCCGGTGGCTTCATGGGCGTGTCCTTCGCGATCCCGATCGATGTTGCCATGGACGTTTCCAACCAATTGAAGGCGGGTGGTAAGGTCAGCCGCGGCTGGCTGGGTGTGGTGATTCAGGAGGTCAATAAGGATCTCGCCGAATCCTTCGGCCTGGACAAACCGGCCGGTGCGTTGGTTGCTCAGGTTCAGGACGATGGCCCGGCGGCGAAAGGCGGCCTGCAAGTCGGTGACGTAATTCTCAGCATGAACGGCCAGCCAATCGAGTTGTCGGCTGACCTGCCGCATCTGGTGGGCGCGCTGAAGGCGGGAGAAAAGGCCAAGCTGGAAGTGGTTCGTGAAGGTCAGCATAAGACCGTTGACCTGACGGTCGGTGCGATCCCGGATGAAGGCAAGGAAATGGATATCGCCAAGTCCACGGGTGCCGAGCGTAGCAGCAATCGCCTGGGGATTTCTGTCATTGACCTGACCGATGATCAGAAGAAAGCCAATGACCAGCTCAAGGGCGGCGTGCTCATCAAGGACGTACAGGACGGTCCAGCGGCCCTGATCGGCCTACAGCCGGGCGACGTGATCACGCACCTGAACAACCAGGCAATCACCGATGCCAAGCAGTTCACCGATATCGCCAAGGCCCTGCCGAAGAATCGCTCGGTATCGATGCGCGTGTTGCGCCAGGGACGTGCGAGTTTCATCACCTTCAAGCTGACCGAATAAACCAGGATTGAAATGTTGCAAAAAAGCCTGTCTCGAATGAGGCGGGCTTTTTTATGTGCGAACGGAAAGTATTATCGAGGTTGCTTGGGAATACGCACCAGCTGACTGTTGGAGTAGATGTCATGCCAGCTGCGTTTCTGCTTATCGAAGAGCACCCATATAAAACCCAGGCCGACAAACAGCCAGGAGGCAATCGATACCATGAAACGCAGCAGCGCCTGCCAGATACTGATGGCTGAGCCGTCGGCGTTCTGTACCCGAATACCCCATACCTGCATGCCCAGGGTTTGGCCCTTGTAGGTCCAGAATTTGGCGAAGAAAGCGAACAGGACGCAAAACAGCAGGGTCGAGAGCAACGGATCATGGTCCAGCTGGCCGGCATCCGCGAGGGCTCTGAGCCGTTGCTCGCCAATGAATGCCATCTGCACCAGCTTGTAGAGGCCGTCAGTGACCATCAGTAAGGCGGTACACAGCAGAAAGTCATAGAACATTGCTGCCAGGCGACGGCCCAGGCCGGCGGCAGGAAACTCGCCCTGGGGGCTTAGCACGTGCTTTGGCATAACGGCTCTCTCATCGGAAAAAGCCATTTTACGGAGCTACACCTTAGAAGGCACCCACAAAAAAGCGCCCGATGTCGCCATCAGGGGCTTTTTTGTGTAATAAAGCTTAAGTTTAGGCTTCTGCGCTGACTTCGTCAGCCTGCATGCCTTTCTGGCCTTGCACGGCGATGAAAGTCACTTTTTGACCTTCTTTCAGGCTCTTGAAGCCGCTACCCTGAATAGCACGGAAATGGACGAACAGATCCGGACCGCTTTCAGGCGTGATAAAACCGAAACCTTTCTCGTCGTTAAACCATTTGACGGTGCCGCTCTGACGTTGGGACATTTCTTATTTCCTTTGACGCTAAAAATTAATGACAGTCTCTTTCACCTGAAAGAGTACTGGGCTGGGTTGCAGGAAAGTAAGAGACGTCGAACGGGTTGTAGCAAAACTTAGAGCTACTGCCCAGGTCACGATTCCGAGCGACCCATGCAAACACAGTGGAGAAACTCTACGCCAACTGTGGGAGAAAAAACAAGCCCCCGCCAAGCCCCGGTTTGTCTCAGTTTTCGAGAGCTTTGGCAGGGTGGATCTACAAGTACTCAGTTGGGTACAACAGTTGTAAACCAAGTTCGGTGAAAATATATGTACTATTGCGTGGCGACTGCATTGCAAAATAGTGCGCTGGTTCATCACCGTGTTAGTTGTTACTGTTGGTATCAGCCACGATAGTAACGTTGCGGAACAAAAGGCATTTTGCTGACTTTCAGTGGTATGCGCTTGCCACGGACAGTGGCCCACACATCGTTGTCCAGTGTGCAGTGAGCGCTGTCCAGGTAGCCCATGGCCAGTGGTGCGCCGAGAGTCGGACCGAAGCCACCGCTGCATACGTGGCCGATGATGGTGCCGTCCTGGTCGACGATTTCCGCACCTTCGCGTACCGGCGTGCGTTCCTGGGGCAACAGGCCGACACGCTTGCGTCGTATCCCTCGTTGCTGCTGGGCGAAGACTTGCTCGGCGCCCGGAAAACCGCCAGCCCGCGCACCGTCGGCGCGCCGCGACTTGGAAATGGCCCAGAGCAGACTGGCCTCGACCGGCGTGGTATCGCTGCTCATGTCATGCCCGTAGAGGCACAGGCCGGCTTCCAGGCGTAGCGAGTCGCGTGCGCCGAGGCCGATGGCTTCGACTTCGGTTTCGGCCAGCAGACTGCGGGCCAGACACTCGGCGCTGGCCGCCGGTACGGAGATTTCGAAGCCGTCTTCGCCGGTGTAACCGGAACGGCTGACGTAGCAGTCGACACCCAGCAGGCGCATGGCGAGGAACTGCATGAAGGTCATCCGGGTAACCTCCGGTGCCAGGCGCGCCAGCACAGTAGCGGCGGCGGGGCCTTGAAGGGCGAGCAGGGCACGCTCTTCGAACAGCGGCTGGACCTCGCACAGATGCCCCAGGTGCTTTTGCAGGTGTGCCAGGTCCTGGTTCTTGCAGGCGGCGTTGACCACCAGCAGCAGTTCGTCGTTGCCCAGGTTCGCAACCATCAGGTCATCGAGAATGCCGCCGGTTTCGTTGGTGAACATGGCATAGCGTTGCATGCCCACCGGCAGGTCAATGATATCCACCGGCACCAGGGTTTCCAGTGCGCTGGCGGCGGCACCGACCAGGCGGATCTGGCCCATGTGCGAAACATCGAACAGTCCGGCCTGTTCACGGGTGTGCAGGTGTTCCTTCATCACGCCCAACGGGTACTGCACCGGCATGTCATAGCCGGCGAACGGCACCATACGTGCGCCCAGTTGCAGGTGCAGGGCGTGCAGTGGGGTTTTTAGCAGGTTTTCGGTGGACATCTTCAACTCCTGGAAATTGCCGGAGGGCCGCTTGCGCCGGCCCCTCAATCAACACTCGATAATATTTACTGCCAGACCGCCACGGGCGGTCTCCTTGTATTTGCTTTTCATGTCGGCACCGGTCTGGCGCATGGTACGGATGACTTTGTCGAGGGAGACGTAATGCTGGCCGTCACCTCGCAGAGCCATGCGCACGGCATTGATGGCCTTGACCGACCCCATGGCATTGCGCTCGATGCAGGGCACCTGGACCAGCCCGCCGATGGGGTCGCAGGTCAGCCCGAGGTTGTGTTCCATGCCGATTTCGGCGGCGTTCTCGACCTGTTGCACTGTGCCGCCGAGTACTTCGCACAGGGCACCGGCGGCCATTGAGCAGGCCACGCCGACTTCGCCCTGGCAACCGACTTCGGCACCGGAGATGGAGGCGTTTTCCTTGTAGAGAATGCCAATGGCGGCAGCGGTGAGCAGGAAGCGCACCACACCGTCCTCGTTGGCGCCGGGGATAAAGCGCATGTAGTAATGCAGCACGGCGGGAATGATCCCTGCCGCGCCGTTGGTCGGTGCGGTGACCACGCGCCCGCCGTTGGCGTTTTCTTCATTGACCGCCAGAGCATACAGATTGACCCAGTCCAGCACCGACAGTGCGTCGCGCAGCGCGGCTTCCGGGTTCTTGCACAGTTGCCGATGCAGGGCTGCCGCGCGCCGCTTGACCTTCAAGCCGCCTGGCAGAATGCCTTCATTGCGACAGCCGGCATCGACGCAGTCCTGCATGACCTGCCAGATTTTCAACAGCCCGGCACGGGTTTGCGCTTCCGGACGCCAGGCGCTTTCGTTGGTCAGCATGACCTGACTGATGGACAGGCCGTGGGTGCTGCATTGCCCCAGCAGTTCCTTGGCGCTTTTGAACGGGAAGGTCAGCGCGGTGCTGTCCTCGACGATGCGGTCGGCGCCGGCGGCATCTTCATCGACCACGAAACCGCCTCCCACCGAGTAGTACTCGCGACTGCGGATCTGCAGACCGGCGGCATCGAAGGCGCGGAAGATCATGCCGTTGGGGTGATAGGCCAAGGGCTTCCTGATCATCGCCAGGTGGATTTTTTCGTTGAATTCAATGGAGTGTTCGCCGAGCAGATTCAGGCGTCCGTCACTGCGAATGGTGTGCAGGCGGGCGGCGACGGTTTCTGTGTCGACGGTATCCGGGTGCTCACCTTCCAGACCCAGCAATACGGCCTTGTCGCTGCCGTGGCCTTTGCCGGTGGCGCCGAGCGAGCCGTACAGCTCGACTTTGACGCAGGTGGTCTGTTGCATCAGGTTTTCGCGCTGCAGGCCCTCGGCGAAACGTGCAGCCGCACGCATCGGACCGACAGTATGGGAACTGGAGGGACCGATGCCGATCTTGAACAAGTCGAACACGCTCAGGGACATATGGGTTCTCCGGTTTTTCTAATAGTTATTGGGTTAAAGCTGTTGGGGATAGAGTTAGCACGCGATTCTGTCGGAGATAGAAGGTGAAATCAGCCAATGTGTTCTTTCCGAGGCAACGCTGTGGCCGGTTTCAGGGGCGCTGCGCGGCCCGGCGGAGGTGAGCCTTGTGACCACAGGCAAGCCTCTGGTCACAAGCAAGCCAACAGTTAAGCGTAATTCTCTATCGACGGGCAGGCGCAGACCAGGTTGCGGTCGCCGAACACATTGTCGACGCGACCGACCGGCGGCCAGTACTTGGCTTCGATCAACGACGCCACCGGGTAGACCGCCTGTTCGCGGCTGTACGGGTGCGTCCACTCGCCGACGATCTCCGCCGCCGTGTGCGGGGCGTTTTTCAGCGGATTATCGTCCCGGTCCAGGGTGCCGTTTTCCACTGCACGGATTTCCTCGCGGATGCGGATCATGGCGTCGCAGAAGCGATCCAGCTCTTCCTTGGATTCGCTTTCGGTCGGCTCGATCATCAGGGTGCCCGCCACCGGGAACGACATGGTCGGGGCGTGGAAGCCGAAGTCGATCAGGCGCTTGGCGACGTCATCGACGCTGATGCCGCTGCTGTCCTTCAATGGTCGCAGATCGAGGATGCACTCGTGCGCCACCAGGCTGTTGCTGCCGGTGTAGAGCACTGGGTAGTGTTCTTCCAGGCGCCGGGAGATGTAGTTGGCATTGAGGATCGCCAATTGCGAGGCGCGCTTGAGGCCTTCGCCGCCCATCATGCGGATGTACATCCAGGTAATCGGTAGAATACTCGCGCTGCCGAACGGTGCCGCACAGACTGCGCCTTCCTTGCGTGCCATGACGCCGTGACCGGGCAGGAACGGGGTCAGGTGCGATTTCACGCCGATTGGACCGACGCCCGGGCCGCCGCCGCCGTGGGGGATGCAGAAGGTTTTGTGCAGGTTCAGGTGCGACACGTCGCCGCCGAACTTGCCCGGTGCGCAGAGGCCGACCATGGCGTTCATGTTGGCGCCGTCGATATACACCTGGCCGCCGTTATCATGAATGATGCCGCAGATTTCGCGGATGCCTTCTTCGAATACACCGTGGGTCGACGGGTAGGTGATCATCAGCGCCGCGAGGTGGTCGCGGTGCTCGATGGCCTTGGCTCGCAAATCCTCGATATCGACGTTGCCACGGGCGTCGCAGGCGGTGACCACCACGCGCATGCCGGCCATGTTGGCGGTGGCCGGGTTGGTGCCGTGGGCCGACGACGGGATCAGGCAGATATCGCGGCGCTCTTCGCCACGGCTCTGATGGTAGGCGCGGATCGCCAGCAGGCCGGCGTATTCGCCCTGGGAGCCGGCGTTCGGCTGCAGGGAGATGGCGTCATAACCCGTGGCGGCGCAAAGCATCGCTTCCAACTCGTCGATCAGTTGCTGGTAGCCGGCGCTCTGATCAGCCGGGGCGAATGGGTGCAGGGCAGCGAATTCGGCCCAGGTGACCGGGATCATTTCGCTGGCGGCGTTGAGCTTCATGGTACATGAGCCCAGCGGGATCATCGTGCGATCCAGGGCCAGGTCCTTGTCCGCCAGCTTACGCAGGTAGCGCATCAGCTCGGTTTCCGAGTGATAGCGGTTGAATACCGGGTGGTTGAGGATCGGCGACTGGCGCATCAGTGTGGCCGGGATGGCGCTGGCTACCGAAGCGGCGAGGGCGGCGAAATCCGGCAACGCCTGGCCATCGGCCAGCAGGCTCCAGAGGGTTTCGACATCTGACTGGCGGGTGGTTTCGTCGAGGGACAAGCCCAGGCGCTCGCCATCGACCACCCGCAGGTTGATCTGGCGGGCACGTGCCTTGTCATGCAGGGCGGCGGTTTGCGCGCCGGTCTTGACGGTCAGGGTGTCGAAGAAGTTGGTTTGCTCCACGTTCAGGCCCAGCGTGCCCAGACCCCTGGCCAGAATAGCGGTCAGCTGATGGATGCGATTGGCGATCTGCACCAGGCCTTTGGGACCGTGGTACACGGCGTACATGCTGGCGATATTGGCTAGCAGGACCTGGGCGGTGCAGATGTTGCTGGTGGCTTTCTCGCGACGGATGTGTTGCTCGCGGGTCTGCATCGCCAGGCGCAGGGCTGGCTTGCCGAAGCGGTCCACGGAAACGCCGACCAGGCGGCCGGGCATATCGCGCTTGAAAGCATCACGGGTGGAGAAGTACGCCGCGTGCGGGCCGCCGAAGCCCAGCGGGACACCGAAGCGTTGAGCGCTGCCGATGGCGACGTCGGCGCCGAATTCACCTGGCGGGGTCAGTACCGTCAGGGCCAGCAGGTCCGCCGCGACAGCCACCAGGGCGTTGGCGGCGTGGAACCGCTCGGTCAGTTCGCAGTAGTCGAACAGGTCGCCGTTGCTGGCCGGGTATTGCAGCAGGGCGCCGAAGAACGCGCTGACATCGCTCAGTTCGCCTTCGTCGCCGACCACCACCTCGATGCCCAGCGGTTCGGCACGAGTGCGCAGTACGTCGAGGGTTTGCGGGTGGCAGTGTACGGAAGCGAAGAAAGCCTGGCTGCCCTTGTTCTTGCTCAGGCGCTTGCAGAAGGTCATGGCTTCGGCGGCGGCGGTGGCTTCATCGAGCAGCGAGGCGTTGGCGATCGGCAGACCGGTGAGGTCGCTGATCAGGGTCTGGAAGTTCAGCAGCGCTTCCAGGCGACCCTGGGAAATTTCCGGTTGGTAGGGTGTGTAGGCGGTGTACCAGGCCGGGTTTTCCAGCAGGTTGCGCAGGATAGGCGACGGCGTATGGCAGTTGTAATAGCCCTGGCCGATGTAGGTCTTGAACACTTGGTTCTTCGCCGCAATGGCCTTGATCGATGCCAGGGCGTCGGCTTCGCTTTGTCCGGCCGGCAGGTCGAGGACGCTGGTGCCCTTGATGCTGTCGGGAATCACACTGGCGCTCAGCGCTTGCAGGGAGTCGAAGCCGAGGGTGGCGAGCATGGCGCGTTCGTCATCCTGACGCGGACCGATATGACGGGAGATGAATTCATTGGCGGTGCCGAGATTGATGGTCATGGCGGCTCCTCAGGCTTGGGCGTTGGCTTTGATCAGGCGGTCGTAGGCGTCCTGATCGAGCAGTTGGTCGACAGCGGCGGCGTCCTTGGGCTGGAAGCGGAAGAACCAGCCCTCGCCCAGCGGGTCTTCGTTGATCAGTTCCGGGCGATCCTCCAGGGCCGGATTGACGTCCAATATTTTGCCGTCCAGAGGCATGTACACGCCGCTGGCGGCTTTTACCGACTCCACGGTGGCGGCTTCGGCACCCTTGTTGTAGTCCTGCAATTGCGGCAGTTGCACAAACACCACATCGCCCAGGGCATTCTGCGCGAATGCTGTGATGCCGACCGTGACGCTGCCATCGGCTTCGGTACGCAGCCATTCGTGGTCTTCAGTAAAACGCAACTCGCTCATGGAAACTCCTCAAGGGCCAGACTTGTCTGGTGGACGCAATAAAGGCGAGAGCTGGCCTCGCTAATAGGGATTCCCTTAGCAAGTTTGTGGCCAATGTTGTTTGGGCCTTGTAAATCAAGGGCTTGAGGGGGGATTTCAAGACGCGGGAGCACCCTGTCTGTAGCGAAATCGCTACAGACAGGGTGCGTAAAAAAAGCTCAACAGGATAAAAGCCTTGTTGAACCACGGTGCGTTGGATTTGTAGCGAAATCGTTCCACTGTAGCGCTTTCAGTACAGATGAGGGTCGCTTTTGTTGTTCTCAGGCCTTGCCAGGGATGCCGTACTTGCGCAGGCGATGAGCAATCGCGGTGTGAGAGGTTTGCAGGCGGCTGGCCAACTGCCGGGTCGAGGGGTAATGAACGTAGAGCTTTTCCAGCAAGGTTTTTTCAAAGGTTTCGACCGCCTGTTCCAGGCTGTCGATTTCGCTGTCGCTCTGGCGGGCCACGGAGGTTCCGGCAATGTCCAGGTCGCCGATATCCACCAGGCTGCTCTCGCAGATCGCCGCTGCGCGGAAGATCACGTTCTGCAACTGGCGGACATTGCCCGGCCAGCGATTGCCCAGCAGCGCCGGATAGGTCCCTGGTGCCAGCCGGCAGACCGGCCGCTGGATCTGCGCGCAGGCCTGCTGCATGAAGTAGCGTGCCAGCAGCAGAATGTCCTGGTCACGTTCACGCAAGGGCGGAACCTCGACATTGAGCACGTTCAGGCGATAGAACAGGTCCTCGCGAAAGCTGCCTTCGCCGACCATCTTTTCCAGGTTGCGGTGAGTGGCACTGAGGATTCGTACATTGACCTTGACCTCGCGGTCGCCGCCGACCCGGCGAAAGCTACCGTCATTGAGAAAACGCAGCAGCTTGGCTTGCAGGTACGGCGACATCTCGCCGATCTCGTCAAGAAACACCGTGCCCTGGTTCGCCAGCTCCATCAGCCCTGGCTTGCCGCCACGCTGGGCGCCAGTGAAGGCGCCGGGGGCATAACCGAACAGCTCGCTTTCGGCGAGGTTTTCCGGCAGCGCCGCGCAATTGAGGGCGAGGAACGGTGCGCTATGGCGGGCGCTGATGGCGTGGCAGGCACGGGCTACCAGCTCCTTGCCGGTGCCGGTTTCGCCCTGGATCAGCAAGGGCGCGTCAAGCGTCGCGATCCGCTGGGCACGGGCCTTGAGGGTGCGAATCGCCGCCGACTCGCCGAGCAGGGCATCGAAGCCTTCGGCATGATCATGATGCAGCGCTGACAGGCGTTCACCGATACGGTTGGGCTGGTACAGCGTCAGTAACGCACCGGCATTGGTGATGGGCGTGGCGTCCAGTAACAGCGTCTGGCCGTTGACGGTGATTTCTCGCAGGGGCAAGCGAAAGCCGTTTTCCAGCAGCGTCTCCAGCAGGCCGGGATCAGCGAACAGTTCGGCGACGCTTTCGCCGGCCGGCTCACGCCCGTACAAGGCGATCAGCGCCGGGTTGGCGAGCAGCACCACGCCTGCGCTGTCGAGTGCCAGCAGTGGGTCGGTCATGGCAGCGAGCAAGGCATCGAGTTGCAGGTGCCGACGTTGGCCGGGAAGGATGTCCACCACCGTCACCGCCTGCACGCCATGGACGCTGAACAGCGCCTCGCGCAGTTCTTCGAGCACTTGTGGGCTGAGGGTCGGTGCGTCGATATAGACGTTGGGTGGAACCATCTCCACGGCATCCAGGTTCAGGTTGCGACCACCGAGCAGCGCCAGGACTTCCTGGGTAATGCCGACGCGGTCGATGAAACTGACGTGGATGCGCATGGGGTGGAGTACGGTTCGGGGCAAGGAGGGGCAAGTATGACATCTCTACCCGATGGTTCCCACGCTGCGGGACCCATCGGGGCGGGGAATTATTCCAGGTGTTCGGGTTGCATCGGGTCGCCGGACTTGACGTTGAGCTGTGTCCGCACGTCCTCGAACATCTCGTCGTAGTACTTGTGCATCGATGCAACATTAGCGTTTTTCGGCAGGCCATATCGCTGGGCAATACGGCTGGCATGACGAGCGAAGTCGAAGGCCTGGTCCTTGGCCAGGAAGAACGACTCGTTCAGAGATTTCTCCTCGATACTGCCCCGCAGGGTGAACCGCATGCCCCGGCCTTCCTTGGGGTCTTGGGCGAGTTCGTAGTCGATACGCAGGTTGTAGCTGTAATCGTCCTTGTTCAGCGCGTGGCGCTCGATATGCAGGTGACCGGGCTCGAACTTGGCCATGGGAACTCTCCTTCAAGGCATGGAAGTAGAGCAGACTACGGATCTGTGCCGATGTTTCAACCACCAACAACTGCTTATGCCCTGAAGCGCCGCTCAACGTAGACTTTGGCCGGCCTGGTGACGCACGTTCAGGGGGGATCGGCGAGCGGCCGGCGTTCGGGACGGGACCAGATCCACAGGTTGCCCAGGCTCATGCCGGCGATGGCCAGATAGACTGGCCAGTGGTGTTCGAGCATCACCAGCATCAGGACGGCACAGAGCAGCATGCTGACGGTGGCACTGATCTTGGCGCGGCGAGCGATGATCTTGCCGTTGCGCCAGTTGCTCAGGATCGGGCCGAATAGGCGATGGTTTTCCAGCCAGGCGCTCAGACGTGGCGAACTTCGGGTGGCGGCCCAGGCGGCCAACAGGATGAACTCGGTGGTCGGCAGGCCAGGCACGACGATGGCGATCAGGCCGATACCGAGGCTGACATAGGCGAGCATGCCGAACAGCAGGCGCGCGAGTTTCGAAGACGAGGGTGGTTTGCTGGTCATGGCATCGATTGTGGTGCGCCAGGCGATTTGGCTCAAGTCTGGAATGAATGCTCGGGCTTTGGGTGAGAACTCCACGTATGAGCCCGAGGGGGCGAGGTTTGTGGCGAGCAGACTGGTCGAGGCGCCGCGCTCGGCGGCGACGCCAGGGTAACCCCTGCCTGACGGGCCGCGCTCGCCGGTTCCGGGGCCGCCTCCAGCGCGGGGGGCCGACAGCCCGCTAGCCGGTGGCGTCCAGCCGGGGACCCGGTATCAGGCCAGTTCGGGGGCCGTGGCGTAAGCCTGTTCCAGCAACACGGTGAAGCGTCGGAAGGCATCGACGGCGCCTTTTTCCACCGCAGCCTCTTCTTCAGCGCTGAACGTCAGGCCGTCGAGGGTTCTGATAAAGCTCTTCCAGCCCTCGGCACGACCACCGGCTGGCTCGCCCAGGTGCCGAGCACCGAAGGTTTCACTCAGGCCCAGACCTGCGGCGCGTTTGATCAGGAACGCGGCACCGAGTTTGGAACCCTCGGAGACAAAGATCCAGCCCAGGGCTTGGGCCTTGCTCGGATTGTTCAGCGCACCGGCGACCGGAGCCGGCACTTCGGTGTCCAGGTCGGCGAGATCGGCCTTGGCCTGTTCGGCACGGCAGCGGGCCGGCAGGTCCGGGACAATGGCGATCAGTTCGGGATCGTTGTACAGGGTAGCCAGTTCCGATTGGAACAGGTACTGAGCGACGACGAAACGGGCGAAGTTGGCCTGATTTTCGAACGGCGCATGGGCTTTCACCAACTGATCGAGCTTGGTGTGCGGCTCGTTGGTGATCTGGTTCAGGCGCTGGGAGCGCAGGCTCAGGCGCTGAGTGTTGTCCTGGAGTGTCATTGTGAAATCCTTGAGAATAAGATGTATTTTCAATTGATACATAGGTAGACGAATCAGAAGACGCGCCACAGTAAAAAAACCTCACTCCGCCGATTCCTGTCGCAGCGAGGAGGTGCACAGGGATCAGATATCCCAGATCAGATTCACCGAGACGTTGCGACCCGCAGCGGTCAAGCGGTCGAGGTTGGCTGGGTTCAGCACGCCGGCCTCACCGACACCGTCGTAGCCGCGCACGTCGTTCCAGTTCCAATATTTCTTGTCGGTCAGGTTGTACAGGCCGGCGTTGACGGTCAGATCATCGGTTACCTTGTAGAAACCGGTCAGGTCGATCACGCCATAGCCGGGCGTCTTGAACTGCTTGCTGGCGCTCAGGCCATCAGGGGCGAAGAAGGTGCTGTTGTCCACCCGCTCCTTGCGCTTGACCAGGGTCCAGCTCAACAGCGCGCCGTAATCGTCCTGGTCATAACCGAGGCCGAAGACGCCGGTGAGCGGGTTGACGCTGTTGATCGGCTTGCCGGTGTCATCGTTACGGCCGTAGGCATAGGCCACCGAGCCCTGGGTATAGAGCCCTTGAGGAGCGCCGAAGCTGTCCAGGTCCAGACGACCCTTGGCTTCCGCCCCCTTGATGGTGGCGTGCTTGATGTTGTGGGTCTGGAAGGTCGGCTCGTCATAGCCGGGCGAGACCGCGTCTTCATCGATGAAGTCGCGATACTTGTTGTAGAACACCGCCACGTCGAAAGAACCGACATCGAACTTGCCGCGCACGCCGGTTTCATAGCTCTTGCTTTTTTCCGGTTCCAGATCCGGGTTGGGCATAACTTGATAACCGCCGCTCAGGTTCTGGAAACGCCCATAGAGTGCCTTGGCCGATGGCGTGCGGAAGCCTTCGGCGTATTGCCCGTACCAGGTGTATTGCTCGCTCAGGGCATAGGTCAGGCCGAACTTGGGCGACAGGCGATGCCAGGTTTTGTTGGAACCGTCGATGGGCTCGTCGCCGGGGCCGCGTCGTGCGGCGTTGATGGTGTTGATGAACTCCTGGGTGATATGCGGCTTGAGCTGGGTGTAGTCATAGCGCAGGCCTGGCAGAAAGGTCCACTGGTTCCAGGTGATCTGATCCTGGGCGAACAGGCCGTAGCTGTCGACAGTCGGATCCGGGAAGTCGCTGGATTTCACCAGACGGTCCTTCGGGCTGTCGCCTCCGACTACGGGACAAGGCGCCGATGCGGCCACGCAGGTGCCTGAGCCGGCACGCGAACCGGTGACTTTTTGCTGCTTGATCGTGGTGCCGTAAGTCAGCAGGTGATCGGTTTTACCGATGCTGAACGCCTTGTCGGCCTGAGCATCGAAGACCCATTGGCTTTCTTTGTAGAGGGTGTCGCGGGCGCGCATCACGTTACGGCCAATGGACGGGCCGAAGGTGGGCACGACATAGTTTTCCAGGGTGCTCGCGTCGGTCTTGGCAACCTGGTAGTTCAGGCTCAGTTTGACGTGATCGGCCACGGCGCTGTCGAGGCCGAAGCTGTTGTCGATGCCAAAGCGTTCGCGGGTGACGGTGTCGTTGCCGGTACGCGAGCGGTACATGTTCTGCCCCGCGCCGTTGCCGAACGGCCCGCCCACGGCACTGCGCTGATTGGTATCGATATCGCTCTTGAAGCGTTCGTAGGTCAGGCCCAAGCGTGAGTCGTCGTTGTAGTGCCAACCCAGCTTGGCCAGCACGTTGCTGGTGCGGGCAGTTTGCGGGTTAGCGGCGGTGCGGTTCAGGCCGGTGCCGCCGGTATCGCCGTAGGATTCGGTTTCGCGCCCATGACGCTGGCTCAGGTGCAGCAAGCCGTCGAAATCGCCGCTGCGACCGGCGACGGTACCGGAGGTCAGCCAGCTATTGTCGGCGGAGCTGTAGCCGCTCTTCAGGCGGGCTCCGGTGTCTTGGCCAGGCTTGATAATGTCGTCTGGATCGAGGGTGTAGTAACTCACGGCGCCGCCGATGGCGTTGCTGCCGTAGAGCACCGACGCCGGTCCGCGCAGGATTTCCACGCGCTTGATGATTTCCGGGTCGACGTAGTTGCGTTGGGTCTGTGCGTAGGGGCCGTTGAAGAAGCTATCGGGAATCTCGACGCCATCGACTTGGGTCAAAATCCGGTCGCCGTCGATCCCGCGGATGTTGTAGTTGCTGATCCCGCTGCCGCGCACGCCGGTACCGCCGACCGAGACGCCGGGCTCATAACGCACCAGATCCTTGAGGGTATTGACGTTTTGCCGGTCCAGTTGCTGGCGGTCTTGGACACTCACGGTATTGGGAACCGAGGAGACTTCCTGCTTCTGGCGAGTAGCGCTGATGGTCACCTGCTGTAGATTGAGGGTGCTGCCGCCACTGCGTTTTTCCAGGACGATACTGTTGTCGCTCAGCTTGCGGTAGCTCAGGTTGGTGCCGACCAGCAGGCGTTCCAGGGCCTTTTCCGGCGGCAATGCGCCCTGTACGCCCGGTGATGCCATGCCCTGGCCCAGCGCGGCCGACAGGCCGACTTGCCAGCCGGTGATCATGGTGAACGCATTCAGCGCCGACACCAGCGGCTGCTGGGCGATGGCAAAATTGTAGTTGCCCAGGCTGCGTGTCGACTGGTTGGCGCTGGTCGCCGCCAGCACAGGAGTCGCCTGGACGCCAGCCAGTAATACGGCCACGGTGAGCAGGGACAGGGTGCACTGTTGCAGGCCGCCGCCGCGGGCCTTGGGCGTCAAACGTGTGGGCATCGATAGCGCTCCGGTGTACGAATCGTATAGTTGCGATGCGATTCTAGATACGAATCACTTGCATTGGCTATAACGAGACGAATGACCCTGCGCTATTGAGTAAAAAAACTTACAGTCAGTTGAGAATTACCAGTGCTGGGTATTCCGATATTCGGGCAGAGGTAATGTGGGCGAGAGAGCGAACCACGTCCAGCGGCTTGTCCAGGCGGTAGTTGCCGGTCACGGCGACTTGGGCCAACTGCTCGTTGTTGTTGACGATCCAACCTGGGTAATAGCGCCGCAGTTCGGCCAGCACCTGGCTCAGTGGGCAATTCTCGAATACCAGTCGACCCCGGACCCAAGCCAGATCCTTCTGTACATCGAGTTTTTCCGGGTGGCCAAACCCGTGGGGGCCGATCCGCACGCTATTGCCGGCAGAGAGGCGCAAGCGGGCGCTGTCGTCGCGGGTACGCAGGTTGACATCGCCACGTTCTACCTGGACCTGTGCTTCGCCATTGAGATAACGCACGGAGAATGCGGTATCGCGTACGCTGGCCTGGACTGGACCCGCCTCGACTTCCAGCGGGTATTGGCGTTGGCCGGACACCTCGAAAAACGCCTCGCCCTGGTAAAGCCGCGCGACATGCTGTTGCCCGGTGACGTTGCTGGAGAACGCCGAGTTGGTGTTGAGCAGGACCTTTGAGCCGTCCTCCAGTTGCAGGTGCTGGCGTTCGCCGACCACGGTCAGGTGATCGGCCTGCAGGCGCAAGGGCAGGTTGCCGTAGGTGCCGATGGCAATCAGCAGCACGGCGGCAGTCGCCAAGGGTTTCCAGTGGGGACGCAGGCGTCGCGGCAGCGACGGGCGGCGAGGGGTTTGCAGGGCCTGTGCGGCGCCGCTCACCGGTTCGGCATTCCAGGCCTTGCTGGCTCGGGCATAGGCGTGGGCGTGTGCCGGGTCGGCGGCGAGCCAGGTATCGAACTCGATGCGCTGCTCGGCGCTCGGGCACTCCATCACGATCAGCCAGTCCAGGGCCTGGTCCATAGCATCGTCTAGCAACACCTGCCGAGCCAGCTCGGGGGAATGCGGGTTGGGGCTTTCCGTCACGGGAGTTCCTCGGCAGTCGCTGCCACGGTTCGATTCGATGATCTGCTGCTGTGCATGGACGCGTCTGGTCGGTCCGATGCCAAGCTTAGGAGGGATCCAGGCGTTCGGCCACTCCGACACAGATAGCCATGATCAGCTTGAGTTCCTTTTGCACGGTGCTCAGGGACACCTTGAGCTGCTCGGCGATCTCTTGATAGCTGCTACCGTGCAAGCGGCTGAGGATGAAGATCTGCTGCTGACGGGCAGTCAATTGACCAAGACTCACACTCAGGCGCTCCAGCAGTTGTTCGGCATGGGTGGCATCTTCTGGCGGGCTCAGCGGTGCGGCGACATTCTCCACGAGCTCCGGCGGTACGTCCTCCATCAGCGTGCGCGACTGAATGCGCCGTGCGCGCAGATGGTCCAGTGCCAGGTTGCGGGCGGTCCGGAACACAAAGGGTTCGAGGTGATCGATAGGGCGTTCGCGCAATGCCCGAGTGACCCTTAGGTACGTCTCCTGCAACAGGTCTTCGGCGGTGCAGGGGTTGTGTACCATGCGTTGCAGCGTGCGCAGTAGCGAGACCCGCTGGGTAAGGAAGACTTGATTGAACTGGGATTGCGTCACGACAGCACCGAAGCGATTACAGGTTAATGATAATGCTTATCATATGCGCTGTAGGTCAAGCGCTAATGCGCCTGTCGGTGTCTCTGGCCGAAGGTCGGGAGCATTGGCTCATGGGTTGCGAGCTTGCCCTAAAGGATTGTTGTGCGGAAATCTCGAATAGATGAACAGATGAGGATCAGGACGTTTTGAGGAGGAAATCAGTCTGTTTGGATCCAGAAGTTCTTTTTTGTCGGCATGCTCGTGTAAGCCTTTGCTTACGCGTTGCGTAAGCGATCAAGGATAAAAGTAGGAATAGATTACCTGGGTTGTTTTGTATCTTATTGAAATACATGTGTTTTTATATTTTTCAATGGATCCAAAGCACGGTGACGTCCCGTTGGATCCACTTGCGGAGGATCTGAAAACCCTTAATATCAGCCCTGTGTCGACGGATAGACACGGTGATCAGGGAAGGTCACTGCAAGGAACCTCGCAGGATGCGATTCATCAGGATGATGAAAGGGAAAAAAGGGATTAGGGAAAAAATGTGGGCGGGTTATACCGCCCCTTTTTTTTGCCTGCAGGAAAGTGAAAGCGCCAGCGCGCAAACACAAAAAGGCTCGCAAGGAGCCTTTTCAGGAACGCTCTGCAATCAGCGTTCGAGGTCTTTGATCTTGCCTTTGACGCCATCCCACTCTTCGGCATCCGGCAGCGATTCTTTCTTCTCGGTGATGTTGGGCCAGATCTCGGCCAGCTCGACGTTCAGTTGAATGAACTCTTGCATGTCCTCCGGGACTTCATCCTCGGAAAAAATAGCCACAGCAGGGCATTCTGGCTCGCAAAGCGCACAGTCGATGCACTCGTCCGGGTGAATCACCAGGAAGTTCGGGCCTTCGTAAAAGCAGTCCACCGGACAGACTTCTACGCAGTCGGTGTACTTGCACTTGATGCAGTTGTCGGTGACGACGAAGGTCATTTCTAATTTTCTCCTCAGGCGGCGGCAGCGAACCCCGGTCAAAATAGGCTCGCCAGGTCTAGGAGCGATAGTCTGCGAACCAGGCGGGTTCAGCACGATAACTGCCTGCGTGTCGATCATGGCACGTTGAAAACAGGCCCGGAATGCTCATTTAGTGAACTAAACTGCGCTTTCTCGCCTGTTTTCGCCTTGCTTGATCGCCGCTCGATGAGTTCTCGTACTGACCTGCATAGTCGGCAGCATCCCAAACCGCGCGAGATTCTAGCAGCTTGCGGCCGTCTGCGTTAGATCCGTGTTTTCAATGTATAGAGCATTTCCAATGCACGGCGTGGCGTCAGATCGTCCAGGTCGAGCTTGGCCAGTTCATCGAGCACCGGGTGCGGCAGGCTGGCGAACAGGTCGCTCTGCATCGGTGTCGCGGGCTTGCTGGGTCTGTCGGGCTTGGTCACGCTAAGCTCGTGGGGCAGGCTGGTGGTTTCCAGGCGACTGAGGTGTTCGCGGGCACGGACAATCACATCGGCCGGCACGCCAGCCAATTGTGCTACTGCCAGGCCGTAGCTCTGGCTGGCCGGGCCGGGCAGCACGTGGTGCAGGAAGACGATGCGTTCATTGTGCTCGGTCGCGTTCAAGTGCACGTTGGCCACCAGCGGTTCGCTTTCCGGCAGCACCGTCAGTTCGAAATAGTGAGTGGCGAACAGCGTATAGGCCCGCAGGTGCGCCAGGCGCTCGGCGGCGGCCCAGGCCAGAGACAAGCCGTCGAAGGTACTGGTGCCGCGACCGACTTCGTCCATCAGCACCAGGCTGCGTTCGCTGGCGTTGTGCAGGATATTGGCGGTTTCGCTCATTTCCACCATGAAGGTCGAGCGACCGCCGGCCAGGTCGTCGCTGGAGCCGATCCGGGTGAAGATCCGGTCCACCAGCGACAGCTCGCAACGGGCCGCCGGCACGAAGCTACCGATATGGGCCAGCAGTACGATCAGCGCGGTCTGGCGCATGTAGGTGGATTTACCCCCCATGTTCGGACCGGTGATCACCAGCATACGGGTGTCGTCGTCAAGGGCCAGGTCGTTGGCTACGAACGGCGTGGTCAGTACCTGCTCGACCACCGGGTGGCGACCCTGGCTGATGCGCATGCATGGCTCATCGACAAAACGTGGGCAGTTCAGGTCCAGGTTCAGCGCGCGTTCGGCGAGGTTGCTCAGCACGTCCAGTTCGGCCAGCGCCGCGGCGGTGTCTTGCAACGGTGGCAACTCGCCGATCAGGGTTTCGAGCAAGGCTTCGTAGAGCATCTTTTCCCGCGCCAGCGCCCGACTCTTGGCCGACAGCGCCTTATCCTCGAACTCTTTGAGTTCCGGGGTGATAAAACGCTCGGCGCCCTTGAGGGTCTGGCGCCGGATATAGTCGGCCGGCGCCGACTCGGCCTGCTTGCTCGGTAACTCGATAAAGTACCCGTGGACGCGGTTGTAGCCGACCTTGAGGTTGGCCAGGCCCGTGCGGGCCTTTTCTCGGGCTTCCAGGTCGATCAGGAATTGCCCGGCGTTTTCACTGAGGGACAGCAGTTCATCCAGCTCGGCGTCGTAGCCGCTCTTCAAGACTCCGCCGTCGCGGATAATCGCCGGTGGGTTATCGATGATGGCGCGTTCCAGCAGGATCGCCAGTTCCGGGTAAGTGCGGGTGGTGACAGCCAGTTGCTTGAGATGCGGCGCATCCAGTTCGAGCATCGCGTCCTGCAATTGCGGTAGGGCGCCGAGGGCGTCGCGCAGACGCGCCAGGTCGCGAGGACGGGCATTGCGCAGGCCTATTCGGGCGAGGATCCGTTCGATATCGCCGATTTCCTTGAGCTGCGGTTGCAGCTTTTCAAAGCGATAGCTTTCCAGTAGGCAAGTAATGGAGCTCTGGCGTGCCGTCAGTACCTTGAGGTCACGCAACGGGCGATTCAACCAGCGGGTCAGCAGGCGGCTGCCCATGGCGGTCTGGCAGCGGTCGACCACCGATTGCAAGGTGTTGTCCCGGCCGCCGGCGAGGTTGGTATCCAGCTCCAGATTGCGACGAGTGGCGGCATCGAGCACCACGGTGTCATCCAGGCGTTCATGCCGCAGGCTGCGCAGATGCGGCAGGGCGGTGCGCTGGGTTTCCTTGGCGTAGCTGAGCAGGCAGCCGGCGGCGCCAATGGCCAGGGTCAGGGTTTCGCAACCGAAGCCTTTCAGGTCCTGCACGGAAAATTGCTGGCAGAGACTTTTATGTGCCGAATCGCGTTCGAAATCCCACGGCGCGCGACGACGTGTTCCACGGCGCTTTTCCGCCGGCAGTCCCTGTGGCCAATCATCCGGAATCATCAGCTCGACCGGATTGATCCGCTCCAGTTCCGCCAGCAGATTTTCCCAGCCCTTGATTTCCGCGACGCTGAAGTTGCCGCTGGTGATATCCAGCACCGCCAGGCCAAACAGGCGCTCGTCGCCCAGTAAGGCGGCGATCAGGTTGTCGCGGCGCTCATCGAGCAGGGCTTCGTCACTGACGGTGCCGGGGGTGATGATCCGCACCACCTGGCGTTCCACCGGGCCCTTGCTGGTGGCCGGGTCGCCGATCTGCTCGCAGATCACCACTGATTCGCCAAGCTTCACCAACTTGGCCAGATAGCCTTCGAGCGAGTGATAGGGAATCCCGCACATCGGAATCGACTGCCCGGCCGATTGCCCGCGCGCCGTCAGGGTGATGTCCAGCAGCTTGGCGGCTCTCTTCGCGTCTTCATAGAAGATCTCATAGAAGTCGCCCATGCGATAGAACATCAATTGATCGGGGTGCTGGTGCTTCAGGCGCCAGTACTGCTGCATCATTGGGGTGTGGCTGGAGAGGTCGAAAATTGACATATTCATCAGTGGCTTAGGCGTGATTTTAAAAAAAGTGCGGGGCAAGAATGGGGCTATTTGCTTTGCATTCTGAATGCCCGACCCGCTCAATCGGTGGCTCACCATCCATTCACCTGGCGTAGACCTGGACCCGTATGCTGAAGTCCTTGTGACCCATCTGCTTTGGAATGAGCGCAAGGGTAACACGGCCAGTCAGGCGTCGGCAGGCGTGGGTGTATCGGGTTTTCAATACATCGTTAGCGCGATGTACTTTGTAAGTCTTTCGCATATACAGCTACACAATAGCTATACACTGTGCTAGCGTAGTTCTCGTGGGATATGGCATCCCACCTAACCGAGCCCACCAAGGGCCAACCCTAGAAAGAGAGGAATAGCCAATGTCACAAAATAGCCGCGCAACCAACGGCCGACGATCACATTAAGGAGGTAGGCCCGAAGCAGAAATAATACCTGGAGATGACCAAGCGATGAGCCAACTACTAGTAGAACGTGAAAAGCCCGTACCAATAAATATGCGGGTCGACACAAAAAAGCGAAACCTGATTGACGCGGCAGTCGAGTTACTGGGAACAGATCGAACCAGCTTTATCTTGGATGCTGCTTGCAAGCGGGCCGAAGACGTAATCATGGATCGACAGTTGTTTATTCTCAATGACGAAGCATTTGACCGTTTTGAGCAGGCACTTGATGACAACTCGATTAGGAGTAACAAATGCCTACAGAAACTGATGTCCAGACCAGCCCGGTGGAGCTGAGTAGACCCGAAAAACTAAACAAGCTTCACGACTTCACCGAGTTCGACTGTGGAGAGTCGTCGATCAACGACTACCTTCATAAGACCGCTAGAAAAGCGCAAGACCACAAGCAAGCGGTGGTTTATGTGACTTGTTTCGCGGGAACCAACCGCGTTGCTGGTTTCTATACATTGTCAGCCGGATCGGTTGCTCGGGAGCACGTCGTCCCTAAAAGCCATCAGCGGAACTCGCCTAGTGCACATCCAGTAACCATTCTGGGGCGCATGGGAGTAAGCATTGCAGCACAGGGCTATGGTTACGCTGTTGACCTTCTGCAAGATGCAATTCGCCGTTGCATGATCGCATCAGACTCAGTTGGAACTTCGGCTGTGCTGGTTCATCCACTCGACGACAAGCTCGCAGAGTTCTATGCGAAGCATGCAGGATTTCAGCGTTGCCCTGAATTGTCGCCGCTTACAATGTTGCTTTCCCTGCGTTAGCAGACCCCGGAAGTAGTTTTACTCATTGGATACTTAGGCGGATTGGTTTTGAGTGGAGAGGCAAGGTCGGGAGCCCGGCCCGTTGCTTTGTGATGGGCGCAAGGTTAACACGGGAGATCCGAGGTCCGTGGGCATGGCTTTTTGAAGTCAGTGTATCGGTTTATGCATGAAATATGCAAATCAGCATTTGCTATTCATGAAAAGCCCAAGCAATATGCGAGTTATGCAAATACGCAACGTTTCTACCGTCCTCCGAGCCTTGCTCGATCGCCACGGGATCTCCCCCACGGAGCTTCACCGTCGTACCGGCGTGCCCCAATCCACCCTGTCGCGCATCCTCAGTGGCAAGATCGTCGATCCGTCGGATAAGCATGTCTCGAAGATTGCCGGATACTTCCGGATCAGTACCGACCAGTTGCGCGGGCGTGCCGATATCGGTGCCGTTCGCGATCAGGACCTGGGTACGCTGCACTCTGAGCTCAAGGACATAAGCCTGTGGGACGACGATACCCCCGTCGATGCCGATGAGGTTTCCGTCCCCTTTCTTCGCGAGGTTGAATTGGCTGCTGGATCAGGAAGATTCGTCATCGAGGAAAGCGAGCAGGCCAGCCTGCGCTTCGGCAAGCGCAGCCTTCGCCACAACGGCGTGCAGTTCGACCAGGCTAAGTGCGTGACGGTGCGCGGCAACAGCATGCTGCCGGTATTGCGTGACGGCGCCACGGTTGGAGTCAACGCCAGTAAGAGCGCCATCGGCGATATCGTCGATGGCGACCTCTATGCCATCAATCACAACGGCCAGTTGCGAGTGAAACAGCTCTATCGGTTGCCTACCGGGATCCGCCTGCGCAGCTTCAACCGCGACGAACACCCGGATGAGGACTACAGCTTCCAGCAGATCCAGGAAGAGCAGATCACCCTCCTTGGCCATGTCTTCTGGTGGGGCATGTACGCCCGCTAACCCACCCTGATGCAGAAAAAACCCACGGCAATGTGGGTTTTTTTTCGCGCTGAAAAAAGCCTTAACCCTTGATTTGTGTAGATTTATGCGTAAATGCAAAAATTCAGGTCAAAATAAATGCGTTTGTGCATTGACTGTATATGCATACATGCATATTCTTTGTCTCAAGCCAGCCAAAAAAAGCTCGGCAGCAGGCAGCAATGCCAGGGGTAACCCGAAGCTCTTTAGTGGCACCGCTTCAAAGAACAGGCAGCGATGAACCGGCCTTAACGGTTCAGAGGGTTGGCAACTGACCCGGGTGTGCAGCGTAAAGCACCGTAAGCAGTTATCCGGCGGACAGGGTCGCGGTCGGAAGAACAATTTGAATCGATCCGTACCGCGCCAGTAGCGCCGAAAGATCAGCCAACTCGCCAGGAATCCAACGCGCCGAAAGCGTGGACGGATTCAAGGCTGGGTATCAGGACCGCATTACTGAAAAGCCTGGGCAGCCGGGCTTTTTGGAATGCCTACCGAACAGGGGCTTCTACGAGAATCCTTATTCTTGAAATACCAGACAAACCATCAACGGCCAATGAATGGCCCTCTTTTATGGCAGGAGGCGTGACATGACAAGCGAGCAACAAGCGTTGGCGGACATGCCTATCTGGCTGGTCATTGTGCTGGCCGTGATCGGCGGGGTTTGCGGCGAAATGTGGCGGGCCGACAAGGAGGGCGCTCGCGGCTGGCCGCTGCTACGGCGGCTGGCGCTGCGCTCTGGGGCCTGCATGGTCTGTGGGGTGTCGACCATCATGCTGTTGTACGCCGCTGGCCTGTCGATCTGGACCGCCGGTGCCTTTGGTTGTCTGACCGCCATGGCCGGAGCGGATGTCGCCATCGGCCTGTACGAGCGCTGGGCGGCCAAGCGGCTGGGGGTGGGCGAGGGGCCTCCGCCAGAGAGATAGCCCGACAGATTGTCGAATCAGCCAGTCATCAATATCGCCAACGGACTGGAGCCATCGGGCCTGAGAGCAAGGCCCAGCCTGCAAGGATGCGGGCTTTCTGGAGGCGAGATATCGCCTGTCGAACCTGTCAATCGGCAGGTTTTTTATTATCGGTAAAACCCCATGAACATCACCCCGATCCTCACGCAGCTACGCGATCAATGCCCCAGTCTTGCTCAAGCTATCTTGACCGGCCTTGATCTCGAGCTTTTGCAAGGCAACACCACGCAGCCAACCCCGGCGGCATTTGTCACGGTGATCGCCGATCTGGCGAGTCAGGATGCGTCACAGAACGTCACTCATCAGCGCATCCGCGATCGCCTGGAACTGATTCTGCTGCTCGACAGCAGCGACGGCCAAGCCGCCTTCGACCAACTCCACGCGTTACGCGCCGAACTCTGGCGCGCGCTGGTGGGTTTCAAGCCTGACAGCTTCTATAGCCCCCTCGAATACGACGGTGGCGAACTGATCTCGATCAGCGCCGACCACCTGCTCTACCGCCTGCACTTCTTCGCCGAGTTCCAACTGGGGCGCAATCGCTCCAGTGACCCGGCGGAAACCTGGCACGAGCGCGAATTGGACGGCTTGCCGTCTTTTACCGGGGTGACGGTGCGGGTCGATGCCATCGACCCGGCCGACCCCAATCTGCAGCGTCCTGGCCCCGATGGGCGCCTGGAGCTGACTTTTTCAGGAGAGGTAAAGCAATGACTCAACGCATCACCGTAGTGCCGGCCGAAGGCCGCGCCGTGCCGGATCCGGAAGCCGGCGATCTGCTGCCGGTCGCCGGTCGCGAAGTGGCCGACAGTGCCTGGTGGCGCCGTCGTCAGACCGATGGCGATATCACCCTCACCGCCGTGCAAGCGGCACAACCACAGGATGCCCAATAATGGCTATCGGATTCAGCAACATCCCCGCGGACCTGCGTGTTCCGCTGTTCTACGCTGAAATGGACAACTCGGCGGCCAATAGCGCGTCGTCAACCCTGCGTCGACTGATCGTCGCCCAGGTCAATGACAATGCCACCAGCCCGGAAGTCGGGGGCCTGGTGCTGGTCTCCAGCCTTGCGGTGGCGAAAAACATCGGTGGCCAGGGTTCGATGCTCGCCTCGATGTACGACACCTGGCGTAAGAGCGATCCGATCGGCGAGATCTGGTGCCTGCCACTGCGCAATAGTACCGGCGCCGTGGCCGAGTCCGATCTGCAGCTGAGCGGCGCCGCCACCGAAAGCGGCGTGCTCAACCTGTATGTCGCTGGCGTGCGGGTCCAGGCTGTCGTGGTCAGTGGTGCGACTGCCGCCCAGGCGGCGACCACCCTGGCATTGCAAATCAATGCCGCCGCCGATCTACCGGTCAGCGCCGTGGCCACCGATGGCACCGTCACCCTGAGCTGCAAATGGACCGGCGACAGCGGCAACGACATCAGCCTGCAGTTCAATCGTCTGGGCAAGAGCAACGGTGAGCAAACTCCGGCTGGCCTGACCATCGTCACCGCCAAGATGGCCGGTGGCGCCGGAGTGCCGGATCAGGTCGCGGCACTCGCCGCTCTGGGCGACGAACCGTTCGAGTTCATCTGCCAACCGTGGTCCGACGCGGCCAGCTTGAGTGCCTGGCAAGCGGCGATGGACGACAATGTCGGTCGCTGGTCCTGGTCCAAGCAACTGTTCGGCCATGTCTATACCGCCAAGCGCGGTACCCTCGGCACCCTGGTAGCGGCCGGTCAGGCGCGCAACGATCAACACATGACCCTCCTGGCCTTGGAGCCCGGTGTTGCGCAGCCGTTCTGGATCCAGGCCGCGGCCCTGGCTGCTCGCACGGCGGTGTTCATCTCCGCCGATGCCAGCCGTCCGACCCAGAGCGGCAGCCTGCCAGGTGTCGATCCGGCCCCGGCCAGCGAGCGTTTCACCCTGACCGAGCGTCAGTCGTTGCTCAGCTACGGCATCGCCACCGCGTACTACGAGGGCGGCTATGTGCGCATCCAGCGCGCGATCACCACCTACCAGAAGAACGCCTATGGCCAGGCGGACAACTCCTACCTGGACAGCGAAACCATGCACCAGTCGGCTTTTATCGTCCGGCGCCTGCAAAGCGTGATCACCAGCAAATACGGGCGTCACAAGCTCGCGGCCGATGGCACCCGTTTCGGTGCCGGCCAGCCGATCGTCACCCCGAGCACGATTCGCGGGGAGCTGATTGCCCAGTACGCCAAGCTCGAACTGGAAGGCCATGTGGAAAACGCCGAGCTGTTCGCCGAGCACCTGATTGTCGAGCGCGACGTCCAGGACCCGAGCCGGATCAACGTGCTGTTCCCGCCGGATTACATCAACGGCCTGCGCGTGTTCGCGCTGCTCAACCAGTTCCGTCTGCAGTACGACGCGGTGGCGTAAGCCGCGTCTTCCTCACGGTTTTGTTTCAGCCCGCCATGAGCGGGCTTATTTTTTGGGAGATACACCATGGGTCAACTGATTGCGGGCACCTGCTACGTCAAAGTGGACGGCGCTCAACTGACCATCAACGGCGGCTGCGAAGCGCCCCTGATGGCCGTCAAACGGGAAACGGTCGTGCCGGGTTTCTACAAGGAAACCGATATCGCCCCGTCCTTCAAGGTCACGGCGCTGCATACCCCGGACTTCCCCCTCAAGCAACTGATCGCCGGTTCGGACATGACCGTTACCTGCGAATTCAGCAACGGCAAAGTCTATGTACTGGCCGGTGCCTATCTGGTCGAGGAGCCGGTCGCCAAGGGCGATGACGCGACCATCGAGCTGAAATTCGAAGGTATCAAGGGGACCTGGCAATGACTGAATCGGTGAAGTTGCAGGTGCCCATCGAGGCCCACGGCGAGCCGCTGAGCGAACTCAGCCTGCGTCGTCCGACGGTGCAAGAGGTACGGGCGATCAAGGCACTGCCGTACAAGATCGACAAGAGCGAAGAGGTCAGCCTCGACATGGATGTCGCGGCCAAATACATCGCGATCTGCGCCGGCATCCCGCCGTCCTCGGTCAATCAGTTGGACCTGTCCGACCTCAACACGCTGAGCTGGGCGGTGGCGGGTTTTTTCATGAGTGCGGCATCGCCGCCATCGGCGAGCTGATTGCGGTGGCCTATGACCTGGCCTGGTTCTGGAAGGTTGACCCCGAACAGATGATGGCCAGGCCACTGGATGTGCTCCGCGAATCCCTGGAGCACGCGCAACGGATCAATGCGATGCAGCAGGTGCAGTGATGGCTACGACAATCAATAACACCCCGCAAACCCTGCAACAGGTGATGAATAGCCAGACCATCGTGAACCTGTCGGTGGTCATCAAGGGTGTGCAAAAAATGGAGACCGAGATGGCTAAGGTCACCACGCAAGTCGAGACGTTCAAGAACAGCCTGAAGAACAGTGGGCTGGGCAACCTGGATATTGCCGGCGTGTTCAACGGCGCTGGACTGGCGGCGCCTTTCGTGGCCGGTGTCCAGGCGGCCATCAAGGAAGAAAACAAACTGGCCGAGGCCCGCGAAGGCGCGCAGGCGGCAAACGCGTCAGCGTCCGGTTTAGGTGCTACGGCGCAGAACCTGGCGAAGCTGAATGCGGCGCTCGACAGCGTTTCCAGCAAGTTCGGCCAGGCGTTGTTGCCTGCGCTGAACAGTGTCGTCACGGCGCTGGTGCCGCTGGTCAATAGCGTTGCCGAGTTTGTCGCGGCAAACCCCCATCTTGTCCAGGGGCTCGCTGCCGGGGCCCTGGCGTTTACGGCCATGCGTGGCGCGGTGACGGGCATGGTGGGAGCAATGGAACTGCTCAAGGCCGGCCTGCTGACTTCGCCCATTGGCCTGGTCGCGTTGGGCATTGCCGTTGCGGCGGGATTGATCGTCGCCTACTGGCAGCCGATATCGGGCTTTTTCAACAAACTTTGGGAGGGCATCAAAAACGCGGCGTTTAGCTTTATGTCGACCCTGGCGACAGTGCTGGCTTGGTCGCCGCTGCCGATGATCAGCGCTGCCTGGGGAGCGCTCAGCGGATTTTTTGCCGGTCTTTGGAATTCGATCAAAGTGCCGGCTGCCACGCTGGTCGATTTTTTCCAGACACTGTTTTCCTGGACACCGCTAGGCCTCGTCATTGCCAATTGGGTGCCACTGACGGGACTGTTCGATTCGATCTGGCGATTGCTCAAGGCGTTGGCGGTGCCGGTGACGGATGTTCTCAAGGGCATGTTCGACTGGTCGCCAGTGGCATTGATCGTCACTAACTGGGGCACGATCAGCGGCTACTTCGAGACGCTGTGGGCTGCGCTGCAAAATCCCGCGCAGTTGCTCAAGGGGTTTTTTCTGAGCGTGTTCGAGTGGTCTCCCATTGGGCAGGTCATCGCCAACTGGCAACCCATCAGCGAGGTGTTTTCTGCCTTGTGGGATGTTTTGCGAGGCTTGGCGGCACCGGTGATGGATTTTTTTCGGACGATGTTCGACTGGTCGCCACTAGGACTGATTATCCAGAACTGGGAGCCGATTATCGCCTGGTTCGGTGAGTGATGGGACAAGTTGCAGAGCCTTATCGCGCCGATCAAGGAGTTGTTCAGTGATGGTTTCGCTGGTTTCGTCGCCAGGATCACGGGACAAGTCGATGGCCTCGTTCAGCAACAGCAGGCCGGGAACGCCAACGCGGGCCTGATCCAAAGCTCCGGTGCGCTTGTCCAACAAACCGCCGCCAACAATCGTACCCAGCTTGAAGGCGGTCTGACCGTGCGCTTCGATAATGCCCCAGCAGGCTTGCGGGTCGACTCACCCCAGACCAATCAACCGGGCCTGAGCCTGACGCCTGCCGTCGGCTACCGCTCACTTTCCCTTGGAGGTGCTTATGGCGACTCACTGGCGTGACCGTTTGTTGCCGGCGTCGTTTCGCGGCGTGCCGTTCTGGGTCGACCAGGCGAAAATCCCAGTCGGCCAGAAAGGCCAGTTGCATGAATACCCCCAGCGTGACCAGCCGTTTTTCGAGCCGCTCGGCCAACAGGCGAAGATCCATACCCTGACCGCGTTTATCGTGGGCACCGATTGCCTGGAGCAGCGTGACAAGCTGCTCGAAGCGCTGGAGCAAGGCAGCGGCGAACTGGTTCACCCGTGGTTGGGGCGGATGCAGGTCAAGGTCGGCGAATGCGACATGACCCAGAGCCGCCAGGATGGCGGGCTGGTGACCTTCAACCTGAAGTTCTACCCGGACGAGTTGTTGCCGTTCCCCAAGGTCGTCATCAACACCCGTGAGCAATTGCAGATGGCGTCGAGTCGATTGCTCGACGCTTCGCTGGTGCGTTTCGACGAAGCGATGGCATTGGTCAACCAGGCGCGGATCGGCCTGGATAACCTGCGTCAGGGGATTACCTTGGCGTATCAGGTGATTGAGCAAGCGTTGGCGCCGCTGATCGAAACCTACGCGGATATCTATGCGCTGGTGCGCACGGTCAAGGAGTTCCCCCATCAACTGAGTACGGCGATCAAAGGCGTGCTGGGCGAGTTTAAGGGCCTGGTGGGTGAAGTCCGGCAATTGAAAGACTTTGCCGTCCGAGGTTATCGCGGGATGTTGGCCGACATTTCGAAACAGATCGAGGAGGCCAAGTCCCTCGACACCTCACAACTGCCCATTGGCAAGGACTCCGCTAGTGCGTCACGGGCCACGGTGAACCTGATCCAGGATGCCTTACTGGTACAGATCGCCCAGCTTGTGTCGATGATGCCGGTCGCCACGCCGGCGGTGAAGTTGGCCAGCACACCGTCATTGGCCCAACAAGCCCAGCAACCGGTACAACGAGCCGATGTACCGGTGGTCGACGACGTACTGGCGCTACGTGACAGCCTCAATGAGCTGATCTGGCAGGCGGCGCTCAAAGCCGACTCGATGCATTACCAAGCACTTAACGGTGTACGTCAGACACTGGTGCGGCATCTCAACGCGGTGGCGTCCACCGGGGTGCGATTGATTGACCTGACCCCCAAGAGCAACCTGCCGGCACTGGTGGTGGCCTACCGGAGTTTTGGTGATGCCACGCGGGTGGGTGAAGTGGTGCAACGCAACCGGATTTCGCACCCCGGTTTCATACCACCGATGCCGTTGCAGATATCCCAGGAGTAAGTCATGACTGATATCGACAATGCTGTTGTCCTGTTAGTTGACGGCCTGAGTTATGAGGGCTGGAAGACCGTTGAAATCAGTGCCGATCTCGAGCGCCAGTTCCGCACCTTCAAGCTCGGTATCACCTGGAAATGGCCGGGACAGACCCAGGCGGTGCCCATCAAGGCGGGGGCTCGTTGCTCGGTCTTGATCGGCTGCGACCTGGTCCTGACCGGTTACGTGTACCAGGCGCCCATCCGCTATGACGGCAATCAGATCAGCCTGACCATCGAGGGCAGTTCGCTGACCCGCGACCTGGTGGATTGCGCGGCCATCAACCAGCCGAGCCAGTGGCGTCAGCAGGGTATGTTGAAGATCGTCGAGGCGCTCGCCAAACCCTACAAGGTCAATGTGCGTAGCGAGATCGCGGAGACCACCCAGTTGCAGACCCACAGCATTGTGCCGGGGGAAACGGTATTCAAGTCCATTGACCGTCTGTTGACCTTGTACCGAGTGTTTTCCACCGATGATGCCGACGGCAACCTGGTGCTCGCCAAGCCGGGAAGTGCCGGGCGTGCCGGCGATGTCCTGGAGCTGGGCCAGAACATCCTCTCGGCCACTACCGCGCGGGATTACAGCACGGTGTTTTCCGAGTACCGGGTCATCGGCCAGCACAAGGGCAACGACCAGAACAGCGGCAGCGCGGTTAGCGAAGTGTCGGGTGTGTCCAGTGACACCCATGCGCTGCGCAAGCGGGTCACGGTGATCAGCGAAAGCGTGCAGCTCACCCCGGAGCTGGCCCAGCAACGGGCCGATTGGGAGCGCGCCATCCGCACCGGCAAAGCCCTGGCCACGAGCTACACCGTACAGGGCTGGCGACAGTCCAACGGCGATCTGTGGCGACACAATCTGCTGGTGCGGGTGAAGGACCCGGTGCTGGATCTGGATCAGGACATGTTGATTTCAAAAGTGACCTATTCGCTGTCCGCACAGGGTTCGATTACCACCCTGGACGTGGCGCCGCCGCAGGTTTTCGAGGCCACGCCGACGCTCGCCAAAACCCCGAAATAGTCCTCCCCCGATCCACTCCTGCCTGACACACCGCTTGCCCAAGGAACTGACCATGAGCCTACTGACACGCCTACTGGCGCGCGGCACCGTCGTGCTTGCCAATTCGGCCAATAAACTGCAATCGCTGCAAATGCGCCTGACCGCCGGTGAAGTGAACGACGACATGGAGCATTTCGAGCCCTACGGTTTCACCAGCAACCCACTGGCCGGCGCCGAAGGCATCGCGACCTTTCTCGGCGGCGATCGCTCCCACGGCATCGTGCTGGTGGTCGCCGACCGCCGCTATCGCCTGCAAAACCTCGCCCCTGGTGAGATCGCCCTCTACACCGACGAAGGCGACCGGATCCACTTCAAGCGCGGAAGAATCATCAATATCGACACCGGCACCCTGAACATCCGCGCCAGCACCGCCATCAACCTCGACAGCCCGACCTTGACCCAGACCGGCAAGATCGTCTCCCAGGGCGACCAACTCGCCGGCGGCATCAGCCAGATCCAGCATGTACACGGCGGTATCCAGCCAGGCACCGGCCAGACTGGCGTACCGGCGGGAGGTGCCTGATGTTCGTCTCCCATAACCTCAAGGCGGCGCTGACCCGTTCGGTGCTGATCAGTCTGTTCACCTGGCGTCGCGCCAACTCTGACGATCCTATCGACGACGATGAACGTTTCGGTTGGTGGGGCGACAGTTTTCCGGTGGTGAGCGACGACCGCATCGGTTCGCGGCTGTGGCTGTTGCGACGGGTCAAGCTGACCGCGCGGACTCAGCTCGACGCCCAATTCTATGCCCGTGAAGCCCTGCAATGGTTGATCGACGACGGCCATTGCAGTGCCATCGAGATTACCACCGAACGGCTCGACGCCCAGCGACTGAACCTGCGCACGGTTCTGATCCTGGCCGGCGGCGAGCGCCTGGATATCAACCCGAACAACAGTTGGCAGGTGACTTATGCCGTTTGAAACCCCTTCGCTGCCGGTGCTGATCAACCGCACCCAAAGCGACCTGGCCAGCGATTCGCTGCGCCAGTCCGATGCCCAGGTCCTGGCCCGCACGCTCAGTGGCGCCGCCTTCGGCCTGTACGGTTACCTCGACTGGATCGCCGAGCAGATCCTGCCCGACACCGCCGACGAAACCACCCTGGAGCGTATTGCCGCACTGCGTCTGCACCAACCGCGCAAGGCCGCTCAGGCCGCCGTTGGCAGCGTCGGTTTTAGCGCCGCCGCCGGAGCGGTGCTGGACGCCGACACCCTACTGCAGACCAGTGACGGTCGCAGCTACAAGGTGACCCTCGGCGGCACCACCAGCGACGGCACCAACACCGCGCCGATCCAGGCGTTGGATGCCGGCAGCCTGGGCAATGCCGATGCCGGCCTGACCCTGTTTCCGGTGCAGCCGGTGCAAGGTATCGGCAACACCTTCACGGTACTGACGCCGGGCCTGACCGGCGGTGTGGCGCAGGAAAGCCTTGAGTCCCTGCGCGCGCGGGTTATTCGCTCATATCGCGTCACGCCCCATGGCGGTTCGGCGGCTGACTACGAAACCTGGGCGCTGGAGTGCCAGGGCATTACTCGGGCCTGGTGCCGTGGCAACTACCTGGGGCCGGGCACTGTCGGGTTGTTTGTCATGCGTGACGACGACCCCGTGCCGCTGCCGGATGCCGCGCAACTGGCGCTGGTCCAGGCCTATATCGAGCCATTGCGGCCGGTGACGGCGCAGTTGCAGGTGCTGGCGCCGGTGCTGGTGCCGATCACCTACACCCTGCGCCTGGTGCCGGATACCAGCGCCACCCGCGCTGCGGTCGAGGCGCAACTGCGCGATCTGCACAACCGTGAAGGCGGTCTGGGGGAAACCCTGTTGCTGACCCATATCGCCGAATCCATCAGCAGCGCCAGTGGCGAGAACGATCATCTGCTGGTCACGCCGTCCGCCGATGTGCCCGCGGCCACCAACCAGTTGCTGACCTTCGGAGGCTGCGTATGGCTGGAATAAGAACCGCCGCGCAATACCAAGAGCAACTGCGCAGCCTGCTGCCGGCCGGTCCCGCGTGGGATCCGGAACAGGTGCCGCAGATCCAGCAGGTGCTGTTGGGCATTGCCCAGGAGCTGGCGCGGGTCGATGCCCGCGCGGTCGACCTGATCAACGAAGTGGACCCGGTGACCGTCAGCGAGCTGGTGCCGGACTGGGAGCGGGTGATGAACCTGCCTGACCCGTGCCTGGGTCCCAAGCCGCTGTTCGACGACCGTCGCCTGGCGGTGCGTCGGCGCCTGCTGGCGGTGGGCGACCAGAGCATCGGCTACTTCATCGATATCGCCCGCAGCCAGGGTTATCCGAATGCCAGCGTCACCGAACTGCAGACCCCGCGCATGGGCCGGGCACGGTTCGGCAAGGCGCGTTTCGGCACCTGGCAGGCGCAATTCATGTGGACGCTTAATACCGGCGGGCGGTTGCTTATGGGCCGTCGTTTCGGTGCCAGCTACTGGGGCGAGCGCTTCGGCGCCAACCCCGGCAGCGCCCTGGAATGCCTGATACACCGCACCGCGCCAGCACATACGCTGGTGCATATTAATTATGATTAGAGGTTGAGAGTATGGATTATCCAAAGAGTGTACCCAGTGTAGGGTTGGTGAACGGCAAGTTCGTAGATGAGAATCCGGTGACGGGCGCGTCAGGTTCACTGATACCAGCGGAGTGGGGGAATTCAATTACTGATGAAATTGTGAATGTAGTTAAGGCGGCTGGTCTGGTTCCTGATGAAGCCGATCTTGGGCAACTACTGCTGTCTATCCAGAAGATGAGTCAATTTGACTCTGTTAAGTATGCTTTGGATACGGGGGGGGCTGGCACCTATATTGCGACTTATGCTCCGGCTCTCACGGCACTTGTAGATGGTGTGACGTTACGTTTCAAGGCCCTGACTGGCAACACCGGAGCCAGCACCTTTTCACCTAATGGCTTGGCCCCAAAATCAATCCTCGGTATTGATCATGTGCCGTTACTCGGCGGTGAAATCGTTGCTGGCGGCGATGTATGGGTGCAGTGGAACGGCTCGATTGGTGATGGGGCGTGGGTTCTGATTGCGAGTTCCGGAGCAGCCAAACAGACTGGCGCCGATGTAGGGGACGTCAAGGCTGTTGCGACCACACAGCCGCCCAAAGGCTGGCTCAAGTGCAATGGTGATGCGGTTTCACGTGCTCAATACCCCGCACTTTTTAGTGCCATTGATATTCGTTTCGGTGAAGGGGACGGCGTATCGACTTTCAATCTTCCGGATTTTCGAGGAGAGTTCATCCGAGGTTGGGATGATGGGCGAGGTGTTGACTCGGGGAGGACGCTCGGTAGTTTTCAGGATTCGCAGAATGCCTCCCACAACCATGGAGCCAGCTCAGGAGCTGCAGGGTCGCACAATCACACGGCGTCCTCCGGAGCCGCCGGGGAACATACTCATACAGGTAGCACATCGACCGATGGGAACCATCAACACGGTTTAACCATGGGGTATACCGATCTTGACAACGGGAGTGTTGGTGGTGGGCGTCAAGCTTATGGGACCCAATACACCAATGCGGCGGGCGCGCACTCGCACACTCTGACCATAAATGCTGCTGTGGATCATACACACGTGATCAGTGTTGCCCAGACAGAAGATCATACACATGCGATTACAGTTGCCGCATCGGGTGGGAATGAGTCTCGGCCACGCAACATGGCGTTGCTCTACGTCATCAAGTACTGAGTTCTTCTGTCGTGGGGAGATCTTCGCGCCTCTACTCCTGACGAACAAGGAATCATGAGGCATCAATTATGTTTAGGGAAACGCTGATTTATTCTTGTCCCTCTCCAAGCAGTTCCGCCATAACGCTTGATTTGAGAGGGTCAGCCACCCTGCACAACAGCCAGTCTGCCTGCCATGCAGTCGAACTTTTCCACCCTTGAATACACCACCAAGAATAAGCTGAGGCGTCGCGACCGTTTTCTGGTTGAAATCGACGCCGTAATCTCATGGTAGGCACTGACAACAGAACTGGAGCCCTTCTATCGAGGCGGTCATGAACGATTACCAAGAGGATGCGGTGAGGGGCTGCTCTGTGTTGATGTGCCGAAAATGCACGCCGTGGGTGATACCTTGGTTCAAACCAAGGGCTTATAGTTGATGCTATGGATACCGTCCTATCGATCCATGTGGACCAGCAATGGTGGGCGCTGGGTTGATACCCGCATGTCCACTTTCACCTGTCGGTCTTGACAGGGGCGAAGGTAGCATTGTGCAATACAAGGTTGGAGGTAGGCATGAAGGGTTGGCCGCCCGTCGGTCGATTGGTTGTTGGGCATTCTGCATTCTTCGAGAGTCGAGTAGGTCGAGCGTTTAGGGCGGACCTATTTATGTGAGTCTTTAAACGGCTGTGTAACGCGTTAAGGAGGCCGGATAGCGAGGAAAAATGCGACGATGAATAGCCTTCAGGCCCATCGGGCCGCGCTGATATCACCAAAGTAACGGAAAAACAAATGCAGTTTAGAAAAAACATAAATGCGTTACGGGCAGTTGCGGTCATATCCGTAGTGCTTTTTCACTTCAAAATCAGGGGGTTTGGCGGGGGCTTTACAGGAGTAGATATTTTCTTTGTAATTTCTGGTTTTTTGATGACCGGGATTATCTTCAAAGGACTGCAAGAGCAGCAGTTTTCGTTGCTCAGTTTTTACGCCTCCAGGGCGAGGAGAATTATTCCTGCATTGTTGGTCTTGTGTATTGCACTCCTGATATTCGGGTTTTTGTACCTGCCGTTGGATGACTACCGCGACTCGATCAAGACCATCAAGAGTGCCCTGCTCTTCAGTTCAAACTTTGATTTCGCAAAAGAAGGGAACTATTTTGACGCACCCTTGCACGAAAATTGGTTGTTGCATACTTGGTCATTATCCGTAGAATGGCAGTTCTATATGCTCTATCCCGTTCTATTAATGTTATTATTTAAGCATACGGGCGTAAAAGTAACAAAGGTAGCCCTTGTGCTGCTTGCAACGGCGTCCTTGGTTGCATCTGTATACATGACCAAGATTGCTCCGGTTTTTGCGTTCTACATGCTTCCCACAAGAGCATGGGAGATGATTGCCGGGGGGCTGGCATTCCTGTTTCCCCTGCAACTCGGTAAGCGAGCCTGTTATGTGTTTGAGGCGCTGGGGCTGGCAGCAATTCTGGTGGGGATTTTCTACTTTTCCGAGCAGGATTTCTGGCCAGGCTATCTGGCCCTTCTTCCTGTGATGGGCACAGTATTGGTTATCTACGGAAACACTCACTCAATATTCAGTGCCAACAAAACCCTTCAGTTCACTGGGGGGATTTCCTATTCCGTGTATCTGTGGCACTGGCCTATAGTGGTATTTCTCTACATATGTGGGCTGCTCGAAAGTTCAGCTTATGTACTGGCTTCGATATTCCTATCATTCGCACTCGGCGCTCTATCGTTCTATTTTGTAGAGTCTAAATCGAAGAATTTTGCATCAGCCCCCAAAGCCATTTTCAAGTACGCGGCATTCCTTGTTGTGGCAGTTGGAGTGTCTGCAATCATTGCCTCACTTGTCAAAAAACATCCTGACATCAGGTTCTCATTCCTGGAGTTGGGTCAGCCGGATTATACAAGCAAGATGTACAAGCAAGAGTGCTACCCCAACGAGTACGGTGCGGCTGACTGCAAGCTGGGTACAGGGGAAATTTCAGTGATTATCTTCGGTGACAGTCACGCGCAATCTACTGCCGCGGCTGTTCAGATGGAAAATAAAGAAGCTGCTTTAGAATGGGCTCGTGGCGGATGCCCAACCCTGAAAAATTTCGAAATGCATAATAAAGAGTTTGAAAGCAAATGCCGTGGATTTATGGGCGAAAAACTGGCGACGCTGAAAGATTCATATCATGGTGTACCGGTTGTTCTGTTTAGCCGGGCATCTCTATACTTGGAGCCGAGCAGAGAAAATGGTTTTCAGGTCTATTTCAATGGCGATTCTCAGCAGGATAAGTTGTCTCGGGACGTAAGCTATACGGTCGAGTATGTCAGCACGGTGTGCGCTATAGCTGAAAACCATCCTGTTTACATCGTCAAACCAATTCCAGAAATGCCGTTCAGTATTTATAAGGGGCTAAACTTGCATGCCAGGGTGTTTCAGAGCAAGTCGGATATCACGATTCCGCTACGTGACTATGAGAGCCGCAACCGCACAGCCAACGGTGCGATTGAAGCTGCTGCCAAGCAGTGTAATGAGCGAGTGATCGACCCAGTCCCATATCTTTGTCCTGCTGGGCAGTGCATGGGATCGAAAAACGGCGTATCCCTTTATTACGATGACAATCATTTGGTTGACGCGGGTAACGAACAATTGAGGGGGCTGTTTAAGGGAATCATCTCTCAGCCCTCCTCAATGCCGATCAGCCTTGAGTAGTTCCTCGGCGGCAAACGCGCGCTTAAGGTCGAGAACGTCAAAATGCCCCCTCGCCGGGGCGGTACAACCACTGTTGTTGCGTTGCTTACCTATGAGGATGGCCAGCAGGAGGAGTACACCTTTGTGATGGTGGCTGATCTGATCAAAAAGGAGGGTGCGTATTGCTTGATTGTCACTCCTAAGCGTTGCGCCTTAACGCCAACCGAGCAGGGAAAACCGCCACATACTCGGCCCTTAACTGGGACTTCGGCAGCACCAGGACGCGGTTTTGGGGCGACAACGCTGAAAAAATTGCCATGGATATTCAGTCCGGATCAACTGGGTGCGGGTGATCCAGTACATGGCCTACGATTACCAGCGTAGCGAGTTCTTTTTCATGAAAATCAAGAGCGATTTTCCCGGCAATCCGCGAAAACTTTTTTATGCCCGGAGAAAACCATGTCCGTTACCCAGCAGCAGTTGCTGCAAATCATGCCCGACGCCCGCTCCCAAGCGGGCGTTTTTGTATCCGCTCTCAACACCGCCATGTCCCGCCATCAAATCAACACCCCCAAGCGCATCGCCGCCTTCCTGGCCCAGGTGGGTCATGAGTCGGCGCAACTGCGCCACGTGCGGGAGCTGGGCAGTGATCAATACCTGAGCAAATACGATACGGGCCCCCTCGCTATTCGCTTGGGCAATACCCCGGATGCCGACGGCGATGGTCAGCGCTATCGCGGTCGTGGGCTGCTCCAGATCAGCGGGCATGGCAATTATCGTCAATGCAGCCTCGCGCTGTTCGGCGACGAGCGTTTGCTGCAACAACCGCAACTGCTGGAGCAACCGCAGTGGGCTGCCGAGTCGGCGGCCTGGTTCTGGGAGCAACAAGGGTTGAACGCACTGGCCGATGCCGATCGATTCAACAGCATCACCCGCAAGATCAACGGCGGCCTCACCGGCCTCGAGGATCGATTGCAACTCTGGGCGCGGGCGAGGGCGGTGCTATGCGTTTCCTCGATCTGATCCCGGCGCCTTACCGTCTATTCGTCGCTGTCGCGCTGTTGGCCATTGTGGCCGGCAGCTCGGCGGCGCTGGCCTGGTGGATTCAGGACTGGCGTTACGGCCTGCAACTGGAGCATCAAGCCAGACAGCAAGCCGACACGCTCCACCAGATTGCCCTGGCCGCAGCAACGCAGCAACGTGCCGAACAGGATAAACGCCTGGCCCTGGAGCAGCAGCTCCAGGCCAGCGACCAGATCCATGCAAAGGAGTTGAGTGATGTACAACAGGATCAGGCGCGCTTGCGCGATCGGATTGCCACTGCTGATCTGCGGTTGTCAGTCCTCCTCGACGCAGGCGATCTTGCCAGTGGCTGCGCGATGCCAGCCACCACCGCCGCCAGCGGCGTGGTTCATGCAGCCGCACGCGCCCGACTTGACCCGGCGCATGCTCAACGAATTATCGCCATCACCGACGACGGCGACCGCGCCCTGATTGCCTTGCAGGCCTGTCAGGCGTATGCCGAGGCGGTGTCGCACTGAGCGGCGGATGCACATCGCGGCTTGAAAGTCCGAGGCGCTCATGTAGGGTGTTCATTTTGCGCAACCGGCCCCGTCAGGAGAGCAACGTGGACGACATCACCCAACTGGCCGTGGAACTCGGTCGGCGTTTGCAGGTTCTGAACGCCCAGGTCACTACGGCCGAGTCCTGTACCGGCGGCGGTATCGCCGAGGCGATCACGCGGATTCCCGGCAGCTCGGCCTGGTTCGAGGCCGGCTATGTGACCTATTCCAATCAACAGAAGACCCGCCAGTTGCAGGTGCCCGAGGTCCTGTTCGGTCAGGTCGGTGCGGTCAGCCGCGAAGTGGTCGAGGCCATGGTCCGTGGCGCCCAGGCCCACAGCGCGGCGCAATTTGCCGTGGCGGTCAGTGGCGTGGCCGGGCCGGACGGCGGGTCGATGGAAAAGCCGGTGGGCACCGTCTGGCTCGCCTGGGGTGTCGGCGACGAGGTCGACAGCGAGCGCCGGCACTTCCCCGGCGACCGCGATGCGGTCCGTCGACAGACGGTGCGGGCCGCACTGGAAGGGCTGTTGCGACGGGCGGAAGCAGAAATCGCAAAACAGGGGTAGGCGATCCGCCGAGGCTGTGGAATAATACTGGCTACTTATACAGGTGTTGGCCGTCAGGCCTTATTGATTACGTGAGGACTTTAATGGACGACAACAAGAAGAAAGCCTTGGCTGCGGCCTTGGGTCAGATCGAACGTCAATTCGGCAAGGGTGCCGTGATGCGTATGGGCGATCATGACCGCCAGGCGATCCCTTCGATCTCCACCGGTTCCCTGGGCCTGGATATCGCGCTCGGTATTGGCGGTCTGCCAAAGGGTCGTATCGTGGAAATCTACGGCCCGGAATCCTCGGGTAAGACCACCCTGACGCTTTCCGTCATCGCCCAGGCGCAGAAAGCCGGTGCAACCTGTGCCTTCGTCGATGCCGAACACGCCCTGGACCCGGAATACGCCGGCAAGCTGGGAGTGAATGTCGACGACCTGCTGGTGTCCCAACCGGACACCGGCGAGCAGGCCCTGGAAATCACCGACATGCTGGTACGTTCCAACGCGGTTGACGTGATCATCGTCGACTCCGTGGCCGCACTGGTGCCAAAAGCGGAAATCGAAGGCGAAATGGGTGACATGCATGTCGGCCTGCAGGCTCGCTTGATGTCCCAGGCGCTGCGCAAGATCACCGGTAACATCAAGAACGCCAACTGCCTGGTGATTTTCATCAACCAGATCCGCATGAAAATCGGCGTGATGTTCGGCAGCCCGGAAACCACTACCGGTGGTAACGCGCTGAAGTTCTACGCTTCGGTTCGCCTGGACATCCGCCGTACCGGCGCGGTGAAGGAAGGCGATGAAGTGGTCGGCAGCGAAACCCGTGTCAAGGTGGTCAAGAACAAGGTGGCTTCGCCGTTCCGTCAGGCCGAGTTCCAGATTCTCTACGGCAAGGGTATCTACCTCAATGGTGAGATGATCGACCTGGGCGTGCTGCACGGCTTCGTCGAGAAGTCCGGTGCCTGGTACAGCTACAACGGCAGCAAGATCGGTCAGGGCAAGGCCAACTCGGCCAAGTTTCTGGCGGAGAACCCGGAAATCGCCGCGACCCTTGAGAAGCAACTGCGTGACAAGTTGCTGAGCCCAGGCGTTGATACCAAAGCCAACTCCGGCGCTGCCGCGATCGTTGAAACCGAAGACGATCTGGCTGACGCTGACCTCTGAGTGAAGCGATGAGCGCCGTACTGGATACCCCTGTTGCTGTACGGCGTACTGCCATGGACCTGCTCGCACGACGCGAGCATGGTCGAGTCGAGCTGACACGCAAATTGCGCCAGCGCGGCGCTTCTCCCGAAATGATCGACAGCGAACTCGACCGTCTGACGCAAGAGGGGCTGCTGTCCGAATCCCGTTACCTCGAAAGCTTTGTTTCTTACCGTGCCCGTTCCGGCTATGGGCCTTTGCGCATTCGCGAGGAACTGAGCCAGCGCGGTCTTCAGCGCAGCGATATCGAGCAGGCCCTGCGTGAAAGTGGCCTGGATTGGCAGGCGCAACTGGAAGACACCTGGCGGCGCAAGTTTGCCGGGCAACTGCCGGTCGACGCCCGTGAGCGTGCCCGGCAGGGACGCTTCCTGAGTTATCGGGGTTATTCTATGGAAATGATCGGTCGCTTGTTCAGCGGCCGAGGCATGGACGACTGATCACGAGACTTTGATCGGCTCCCTGGCTTGTTGTTGCTCGGGTATCCAGGCCTTGCTCCAGTTTTCCGGCAGGTTGATGAAGTCCACCAGCTCGCGCAAACGCCCTTGGTCCCGCGCGGTAAAATGAAACGCTAGCCGCGACAGGTGGCTGAATTGCGGTTCGTCCTGATCCTGGCCAGTGTACGCATGCTGATGAAAACCGCCGCTGACACACAGGTCGGTGAACTGCTCGTCCAATTGCGTCAGTGCCTGTTCGTTGAGAGGATGGTTCATGCGGATTACGAACTGATTCTTCAGCCAGCGGCTTGAGTGGAAGTTGCTGTAGAACTGGTTGATTTCCTTCACTGCCTCATCGGCGCTATACACCAGACGGGCCAGCTTCAGGTCCTTTGGCAGGATGTAGTGATTGGCCTCCAGCTGATTGCGGATGAAGTCGAGGGCGCCTTTCCAGAAGCTGCCGCCAGGCGTATCCAGCAACACCACCGGCACCAGCGGGCTTTTGCCGGTCTGGATCAGGGTCAGCACTTCCAGCGCTTCATCGAGGGTGCCGAATCCGCCTGGGCACAGCACCAGCGCGTCAGCTTCCTTGACGAAGAACAGCTTGCGAGTAAAGAAGAAATGGAAGGACAGCAGGTGAACAGTGCCGTCGACCGTTGGATTCGCCTGCTGTTCGAAGGGCAGGGTGATATTAAAGCCCAGGCTGTGTTCTAGGCCGGCGCCGGCATGGGCGGCGGCCATGATACCGCCACCGCCACCGGTAATGACCATCAGGTCGGAGTGGGCGAGGGCGGCGCCCAGTTCCTTGGCTTGGGCGTACAGTGGGTGTTCGAGGGGAGTGCGGGCGGAGCCGAACACCGTGACCTTGCGGCGGCCCTTGAACTGGTCCAGCACTCGAAAAGCATGCTCCAGTTCACGCAGGGCCTGCAGCACGATCTTGGCGTTCCAGCGATTGCGGTCATCCTGGGCCATGCGCAGGACGGTCAGCATCATATCGCGATAAAGCGGGAGGTTCGGGCTGTCAGGTGCAACCCACTTGAGTTGTTCTTCGACCTTGCTGGTCAGGTCGACACCGTTGCTCTGGAAATGACGGGACAGCAAGTCATCCGATTGGTAAGGCATTCAACTTCTCCTTCATATACAGAACTTCTGGCACGGTCGAAATATTCACCGTTGCCGCGAGACTGCATGCGCCGCTGTATAGCCAGCTCAATGTCTTTGCATGAGACCTGGCGAATTGATCATGGGCCTATAAAGTCTTGTCTGGCAACAGCTTGTTGTAGCGTTGCGGATGACGTGCACCGCTCGTCAGAAGTTGTGCCCGCGACTTCTTACTCTGATTGACTTACATTACAAGCTGGCCTGAAGCGTTTCATCGGTGTGACAGGTCCAGGCCGGTGTTTTCAGGTGGTAGGATCTGTACCGGGATGACAAGGAGGCGGGTGATGGAGAGGATAACGCTAGAAGTCGATAACGAGCTGTATCAATTGTTGCAGATGGCTGCACTGAGCAACCAACTCAGCCTGGAGGATGAATGTCGCCGACGGCTGGAGGGCGCGAGACGGCACTCGCGCTACATGCAAGCGCTGGTGGCGGAGCTGCGCGCCGATGATGAACAACGACGCCAGGCGTGCCAGTGATTAGTTTTTCTTCGGCGGCGTCGCTTTCGGGCAGTCGCTTTCCACGAAGTGTGCGGAGGCGACGGGACGGTTGCTCTTGTTCTCGGTGAATTCGTAGCGCATCACCGCGCCCTGAGCCATCAGCTTTCGATAGTTGGGGTTACGGCAAACGCTGGCGCCCAGTTGCAGGTAGACCGCCTTTGGATTGGCTCGCATGCTTTGGGCATAGTCCGATTGCACGCTGAGATGGTCGATTAACTGGTTGCCTTCCACCGTGTAGGCAACTTCGAGGATATTGTTGTCGAGTTCGCGAGGCAGGGTTTGGTTGCTCTTGTGCGCGACGTCCTGCAGCATTTTGTTCAGTTCGAAATCCTTCAGCGAGGCCGCTTGGGCACTGAAGGGCAACGCCAGCAAAAGGGCGATGGACGGTACGATAAGGCGCAGCATGAAACTCTCCTGATGGGGTCACGGGTGCTTCGACCCGCTACCGGACTGTGCGTTCAGTGGTCGCGAAGTATAGAGGGCAGTTGTAGGCCCTACTAGGGGCTGAAGGCAGTATCGACGGGCCGCTGCTCAAACGGCGCCATTGCCTCTGTTAAACTTCCCGTACTTTTTATCGCTGTGAGTCGTATTTTCGTGTTCAGCCCTTCTTTTTGTCAGCGTTGCAGCTTATGAGCCACGCGGTTTCCCGTCTGCGCGCCCAGCGCCTGGCCCGCGCCAAAGCGCCGTTCACCGCGCGGGGCTCAAGGGCCGAGCGTTGTGAGGGCTGTCGTGTGATTGCGCAGTATTGCCTGTGTGGCTGGCGCCCCCGGGTCGCGGCGCAGTCGGCGATATGTCTGCTGATGCACGATGTCGAACCGATGAAGCCGAGCAATACCGGTTGGTTGATCGCCGATGTGATCGCCGATACCACGGCCTTCAGTTGGTCGCGCACCGAGGTTGATCCGCAATTGCTGGCCTTGCTGGCCGACCCTCAATGGCAACCGTTTATCGTGTTCCCGGGAGAATTCGTGGCACCGGAGCGGGTGGTAACCCAGGTACAGCGGGTAGACGGTAGGCGACCGTTGTTTATCTTGCTAGACGCGACCTGGACCGAGGCACGCAAGATGTTTCGTAAAAGCCCTTATCTTGAGCGCTTCCCGGTGCTGAGCCTGGAGTTTGAGCAGTTGTCGCGCTACAAATTGCGCCGCTCCAAACGCGACGACCACTTCTGCACCGCGGAGGTGGGCGCCTTGTGCCTGGAGCTGGCGGGCGATACCCGTGCCGGCGAGGCGGTGAGTGCCTTGCTGGAGGTCTTTACTGCCCATTACCTGGGCGCCAAATTCCAGTTGCCGCTCGATCTGGATGATGAGGCCCATCGGCGACTCAAGTCTTTTCTTCCAGTGCCATGTGCATGATGGCACTGTTATTGGCCAGTCGATGGCTGTGCCGTAACGTATCGAACTTGACCACCTTGGCTGCGCTGGTCATGCTTGGCGCCGATTCGCCTGCGCCAGAGTGTTGACAGGCCGGTGTTCCGGGCTTTTAGCGTGGAACCTGTCCTCGTGGTACACAGCTTTTGCAAGTTGTCGCTTTGACAGGTTTCGGCGAGTCGCCAACCGATCGACGCTCGCCTAATAACAGGATCATTGGGAAAATGACCACATACGAAATCCTGATCGCCGACGACCACCCTCTTTTTCGCAGTGCATTGCATCAGGCGGTGACTCTTGGGCTTGGGCCCGATGTACGGCTGGTGGAGGTGGCGAGCATTGCCGAGCTGGAAACCCGCCTGACCGAGAAAGCCGATTGGGACCTGGTCCTGCTGGACCTGAACATGCCCGGCGCCTACGGTTTCTCCGGTCTGGTGTTGCTGCGCGGCCAATACCCGCAGATTCCGGTAGTCATGGTCTCGGCTCAGGAAGAGGCCTCGGTGGTGGTACGTTCCCGCGAATTCGGCGCCAGTGGCTTTATCCCCAAATCCAGCTCCCTGGAGGTGATTCAAAGGGCTGTGCGCACAGTGCTCGACGGCGATGTCTGGTGGCCACCGCAGGCCTTCGAAGCTGTCAGCGTCTCCGAGGAGGCCAAGGCCGCCAGCGCCGGTCTGGCCAGTCTGACACCCCAGCAGTTCCGGGTGCTGACCAGGGTTTGCGAAGGGCTGCTGAACAAACAGATCGCCCATGAGCTGAGTGTGTCCGAGGCGACGATCAAGGCTCACGTCACGGCGATCTTCCGCAAGCTGGGCGTGCGGACCCGTACCCAGGCTGCCTTGCTCCTGCAACAGCTCGAATCAATTTCGAGCTGATAGAATACCGACTATTCACGCTTTTTTGACTTTTGTTGAATTAGCTTTCCTACCTCTTTTCGCTCAGTTGCCTACTTATGTCTTCGCCTTTTAAAGGTCAAACCGGTTTCAAACGTATCCTCAACGCATCGGGATATTCCCTCGATGGCCTGCGCGCCGCGTTCACCGGTGAGGCGGCGTTTCGTCAGTTGGTGCTGCTGAACGTGGTGTTGATCCCGCTGGCGTTCGTTCTCAACGTCGGTCGGGTCGAGCGCGCACTATTGATTGCCGTGTGCCTGCTGGCGCTGATCGTCGAGTTGCTCAACTCGGCGGTGGAAGCGGCCATCGACCGGATTTCTCTCGACCGGCATCCGTTGTCGAAAAATGCCAAGGACATGGGCAGTGCCGCCCAGTTCATCGCCCTGAGCATGATTGCCCTGGTCTGGGCCGTCATCCTTCTGTAAGCGCTGCACGAAAACTGCCCACGCGACGATCGTGCTGCGGTAAAAACCGGCTCGCTTGATCGCCGCTCGGTGGTTTTTTGTGGAGCCTAGGCGATCGTTGGCAACACGATCTCATCGCTACGCTGGACGCCGGCGGTGAGGTTGCGGCACAGGTCGAGGAATTCGCGCATGGCCGAGGTCTGGTACTTCTGCTTGTGCCAGATAAAGTAGAATTGCCGCGCCAGGTCCAGGTCCGGCGTTTCCACCGGCACCAGGCTGCCCCGGCGGAACGCGTCACGCAAAGCCAGGCGCGAGATGCAGCCGATTCCCAGCCCCGATTCCACCGCCCGCTTGATGGCTTCGGTATGTTCCAGTTCCAGACGGACATTCAGCGCGTTGCGGTGATGCCGCATGGCCTGGTCGAAGGTCAGCCGCGTCCCCGAGCCCTGCTCGCGCAGGATCCAGGCCTCCTGGGTCAGCTCTGCCAAGGTCGTGCGACCGCGTTTTGCCAGCGGATGCTGTGGGGCGCAAAACACCACCAGTTCGTCTTCGACCCAGGTCTGCACTTCGATATCCGGGTGGCTGCAGTCACCTTCGATCAGACCCAGGTCAATTTCGTAATGGGCGACCTGTTGCACAATGTTCGCCGTGTTCTGCACATGCAGTTTCACCTGGCTCTCCGGGTGCAGTTGCATGAAGCTGCCGATCAACAGCGTCGCCAGGTAATTACCAATGGTCAGGGTGGCGCCCACTGCCAGTGAACCGAAGCCGGACTTGCCATTGAGCAGGTCTTCGATGTCCTTGGCCTGGTCCAGCAACGCCACGGCTTGCGGCAGCAACTGCTTGCCCAGGGCGTTGAGGCTCAGGCGCTTGCCGGCACGGTCGAATAACTGGCAGCTCGATTGCCGCTCGAGCTCGGTGATCGAGGTGCTCGCGGCTGATTGGGAAAGAGCCAGCAGCCCGGCGGCGCGTGATACGCTTTCCTGTTGGGCGACCGTGACGAATACCTGAAGTTGGCGGAGAGTAAATCTCATATCTATATAACCGATAACCCTTATCTTGATAATTAATTTAACAGATATTGTCGCCGGCATTAGAATGCTATGCAATCGCGCGTCTTGATAGCTGTTTACTGACAGCGCAGAGCTAATTTCCAGGAGTCACACCCCAATGAGCAACATGAATCACGAGCGCGTCCTCAGTGTTCACCACTGGAATGACACTCTGTTCAGCTTCAAGTGTACCCGCGACCCGGGCCTGCGCTTCGAAAACGGTCAGTTCGTGATGATCGGCCTGCAACAGCCTAACGGTCGACCGCTGATGCGTGCTTATTCGATCGCCAGCCCGAACTGGGAAGAACATCTTGAATTCTTCAGCATCAAGGTGCCGGACGGTCCTTTGACCTCCCAGTTGCAGCACCTGAAGGAAGGCGATGAGATTATCATCAGCAAGAAGCCTACAGGCACCCTGGTACTCGACGACCTCAAGCCGGGCAAACACCTGTATCTGCTAAGCACCGGTACTGGCCTGGCACCGTTCATGAGCGTGATCCAGGACCCGGAAACCTACGAGCGTTTCGACAAGGTGATCCTGTGCCATGGCGTGCGTTACGTCAACGAAGTCGCCTACCGCGAGTTCATCACCGAGCACCTACCGCAGAACGAATTCTTCGGCGAGGCGCTGCGTGACAAACTGATCTACTACCCGACCGTGACCCGTGAACCGTTCGAGAACGAAGGTCGCCTGACCGACCTGATGCGTAGCGGCAAGCTGTTCAGCGATATCGGCCTGCCACCGATCAACCCGCAGGACGACCGAGCCATGTTGTGCGGCAGTCCGAGCATGCTCGACGAGACCAGCGAAGTGCTCAACAGCTTCGGCCTGACTGTTTCGCCACGGATGCGCGAACCGGGTGACTACCTGATCGAGCGGGCGTTTGTCGAAAAATAGGCCCGCTCGCCACGGTTTTTAACGGGTGGGAGTTACTTCCAGCACGCGAATCACCGCCGTTTGCGGGTAATGCCAGCGCACGTTCAAGTCCCAGAACCGGGCGCCGTACTCGCGCTCGGGCGTCGGCGTCTGGTAGGCCGGACGCGGGTCCTGTGCCAGGCATTGCTCGATCAGTGCAATCAACGGCTCCTGCAGGCGCAAGGCGTGGTCCCGGGCCTGTTGCAAGGCGTCGTCCGTCCACTGTACCGGAATCAACGGCGGCGCCGCGCTGGCGATGCCGTTGACGGCACCGCTGACGTGGTCGGCGTAGGGCACGTAGGGCTTGATATCGAGAATCGGCGTGCCGTCCAGCAGATCGATGCCCGAGACCCACAGTCGATGGCCTTCGACCTTATCCAGCTTGACCACGGACTGGCCGATTCCATTTGGCCGATGGGTCGCACGGGTAGCGAACACGCCGATGGATTGGTTGCCCCCCAGGCGTGGTGGGCGGACCTTGAGTCGCGGCTTGTCTTCCAAAGCCTGGTGGAACAGAAACAGCAACCAGACATGGCTGACCTGCTCCAGTCCCTGCACCGCATCGCCCCGGTCGAACGGCGCCACCAGCTCCAGTATGCCCCGTGCCGCCGGCGCCAGTTGTGGCTGGCGCGGGATGGCGAATTTCTCCTTGAAGCAGGAGCGGACGAAACCGATGGGCGAGACGCTATAGGTCATGACGGTCGGCCTCAGGCGCCGATTCCCAGAATATCCCTGGCTACGGCTTCGGCAATACGGATGCCGTCGACCCCGGCCGAGAGGATGCCACCGGCATAACCGGCACCTTCGCCAGCGGGGAACAGGCCCTTGACGTTGAGGCTTTGCATCGATTCGTTGCGGGTGATGCGCAGCGGTGATGAAGTGCGGGTTTCGATCCCGGTCAGGACCGCATCGTGTAGCGAATAGCCCTTGATCTGACGTTCGAACGCCGGCAGGGCCTCGCGAATGGCTTCGATGGCGAAGTCCGGTAAGGCCAGTGCCAAGTCACCCAGGGCCACGCCCGGCTTGTAGGACGGCTCGACGCTGCCTAGCGCGGTGGAGGGTTTGCCGGCGATGAAGTCACCGACCAGTTGTGCTGGCGCCTCGTAGTTGCTGCCGCCGAGCACGAAGGCGTGGGACTCCAGGCGCTCTTGTAGCTCGATACCGGCCAGTGGTCCGCCCGGATAATCCACTTCAGGAGTGATGCCGACGACAATACCGGAGTTGGCATTACGCTCGTTGCGCGAATACTGGCTCATACCGTTGGTCACCACTCGATTGGGTTCCGAGGTAGCGGCTACGACGGTGCCGCCGGGGCACATACAGAAGCTGTAGACCGAACGACCGTTCTTGGCGTGATGCACGAGCTTGTAATCGGCGGCGCCCAGTTTTGGGTGCCCGGCGTATTTGCCCAGGCGGGCACTGTCGATCAGTGACTGCGGGTGCTCGATGCGAAAACCCACCGAGAACGGCTTGGCTTCCATATACACGCCACGGCGGTGGAGCATGCGGAAGGTGTCGCGGGCGCTATGACCGAGCGCCAGGATCACATGGCGCGAGTCCAACCGTTCGCCGCTGTCGAGCACGACGCCGGTCAACTGGCCGTCGTCGATCAGCACATCGGTGACCCGTTGCTCGAAGCGTACTTCACCGCCCAGGGCTTCGATCTGCTGGCGCATGTTCTCGACCACGCCCGTCAGGCGGAAGGTGCCGATATGCGGTTTGCTGACGTAGAGGATTTCTTCCGGCGCACCGGCCTTGACGAACTCGTGCAGGACCTTGCGACCGTGGTGTTTGGGGTCCTTGATTTGGCTGTAGAGCTTGCCATCGGAGAAGGTCCCGGCACCGCCCTCGCCAAATTGCACGTTAGACTCGGGATTGAGCACGCTTTTGCGCCACAGGCCCCAGGTGTCCTTGGTGCGCTGGCGCACTTCCTTGCCGCGTTCGAGGATGATCGGCTTGAAGCCCATTTGCGCCAGCAGCAGGCCGGCGAAAATCCCGCAGGGACCGAAGCCCACCACGATCGGGCGCGCGCCGAGCTCGGCCGGTGCCTGGCCGACCACTTGATAGCTGACGTCGGGCGCCTGATTGACGTTGCGGTCCTCGGCGAATTTCTTCAGCAGGGCGTCCTCACCCCGAACCGAGAGGTCGATGGTGTAGATGAAGCACAGCTCGGACGATTTCTTGCGGGCATCGTAGCTGCGCTTGAACAGGGTGAAATCGAGCAGGTCAGTGCTGGCGATGCCCAGACGCTGCACAATGGCGGGCCGCAGGTCTTCATCGGGATGGTCGATCGGCAGCTTGAGTTCGGTGATTCGTAGCATGACAAGGTCCAGTGTGCGGGCCACGCAGGCGCGCCGGCTTTACGACAAACCAGTGATTATAAGCCCCAACGGCGGTTTTCCGTGAGGCTTGAATGACGGTTCGTCGAATCAGTCGTTACGTGCGCCGCCGAATACGCCGCAGCCGCGTTGGACCTGGCCATTGACCCGCAACTCGGCGCTCAGGCTCTGCACGCTGGCGGTGACGCTGTCGACGCAGCGCTGGGGGACCACCCACAGCTCGATATGCTGGTTGTTGCCTTCGGTACTGAGACTGAAGCGACCATCGCCTAGTTGTTCTTCCAGGTACGGTAGGACGATGGCCGGTTGCTGGTCGCGCTTGAGCACCAGGCCGGTGCTGGTGGCCTTGAACGACCAGTCTGGACCATGGCCGTTGGCGATCACTGTCTGGCGCTTGAAGTCCGGATCGCCGCAGGTGCCGGTGCCACGTTCCAGACGATAGATCTGTTGCAGGTTCATCTGACCATCGGAACCGTCGGCCGTGCTCGCGGAAAAACTGCCGCGCAGGTCGACGAACAGTTTGCCTGGCTGGCTCGACAGGCTGGCGGCCTCCTGGGCGATGCCAGTATTGCCACTATCCTTGACGACAAAGCGCCGTTGTTCCTGGCACGCCTGGAACACTAGTTTGTCGTCGATGCGGCTGAGCTCGCCTTGCATCCGGCTCAGGCCGGCAGTGGGGTTCGAGGGTTTCTGGGCGAGCATCTGGCAGCCGGCGAACAGCGGCAGCAGGGCAAGGAACATGAAAGAACGGGCAGCATGCATCGTGGGCTCTCCTGACAAGTGCCGCCACGTTACTCAGGCTGGGCGAGCACCACAAGCCCGCTTGCCACGGTAGGGCACCATTCAACCGACGCGGTAGGTCTGGCCGGTCTGCAAGCCTTCCACGCTCTTGGCGTAGGCCAATGCCACATCCACCGCCGGCACCGGTTTGAAGCCGCGAAAGTAAGGCCCGTGGCGGTCCACGGCTTCGACCAGCAGGTTCGGGCTCACCGAGTTCACCCGCAGGCCACGAGGCAACTCAATGGCCGCTGCCCTGACGAAGCTGTCGATCGCACCGTTGACCAGGCTGGCCGAGACGCCGTAGCGAATCGGGTCGTGGCTCAGGATACCGGAGGTGAGGGTGAACGAAGCACCGTCATTGGCGTATTTGCGACCGATCAACACCAGATTGACCTGACCCATCAACTTGTCTTGCAAGCCCAGTGCAAAGTCCTTTTCGCTCATGTCGGCCAGGGGCATGAAATTGACATTACCGGCGGCGCAGATCAGCGCATCGAACTGACCGGTCTGTTCGAACAACTGGCGAATCGATGCGCCGTCGCTGATATCCGCGTGCAGGTCGCCGTGGGTGCGACCGATCTTGATGATTTCGTGGCGTGGGGCCAGTTCTTTCTCGATGGCCGAACCGATGGTGCCCAGGGCGCCGATCAAAAGAATTTTCATCCTGTGGTTGCTCCAGCGTGAGGTTGAATCCTCAGTCTAGAGCGGATTTTCCTGCAGGTAGACGCGCGAATAGGTCACACCCTGGGCCCTTGGTCTGCTCGGATTTCCAGAATACGGCGGCGATGGAGAAACGGGCGACAAAGACAATCAAGCGGTAAGGGAGCTTCTTGAACAACCGGACTATCCTCACCATCGGGCGCACGACAGGCTTGCGCAGTTTCATGGTTGGCGCTTTTCTTCTGGTTGCAGGTGAATGATGGCGCCGTGACGAATCAGCAGGGCGAGCGCCTGGCTTGGATCGAACTCGGCACAGGCATCACCTGCGCGGGTAATGGCCCGTTCCAGCGGCGTTTGGTTTCGCAGGCTGTGGATAAATGCCAGGGTGCCCCTGTCGATTCTGAACACCTGGACTTGCCAGTGCTGGCGCAAGACCAGCGCGGCTTCGCCTTGTGTCGGATCGACCTGGTTCAGTTGGCCTTCGCCTTGATGGGCTTGCCATAGCGATACCACGGCATGGGGTGAAGCGAGTGCCGCGAGACTGGGATGCAGGTGAATCCGTAAAGTCATCAGGGATTCGGGATCCCCCAGGTAATGGCCGATCTGTTCCGGGCTCACTGGCGTTGCATCGGCGGCGTGATAGGCGTTGATCCGCAATCGCTCCAGGCGGGCGACGTCGGCCAGGTACGGCACGCTCGCCGCCGGTGCAAAACCCTGGATAAAACCACCGAAATCCTCGCCATAGTGGCTGAGGATCGGACTGCTGGGCGGGTAATGCTGGACATAGACACCGGCCATGGCCCGGAAGAACGCTTCGCCGACCAATTGCCTGACCACCGGATAGCTGTCCGCCAGGGCATTGATCAGCGAACTCTGGACATTGTTGCGGTACACCGCGAAACGACTGGCAGGGTCAGCTCCATTGGCGCTGCACAAACCGGGTGGGCAAGGCTGTCGCGGGTCGAGCAGCGCGGCGCTGAAGCGGGCCTGCTCGCTCATCGGTAGCGCTCGACTCGATCCAGCAGTGATTGGGCCTGAGCGGATTCGGCAAGGAGCACGGCAAAGTCGGGGACGCGGTTGTCGCGTTCAATCAGGGTCGGCATCGCGCCGATCTTCGTCAGTACCTGTTGATACAGGGTCCAGACCGCCTGGTCGATGGGTGCGCCGTGATCGTCGATCAGCAGCCGGTCACCCAGGTTGTCGGCGTCTTCGGCGAATCCGGCCAGGTGGATTTCTCCCACCGTGTGCAGTGGCAGTGCCTCGATATAGGTCAGCGCATCGCGCTGGTGGTTGATGCTGGAGACATAGACGTTGTTCACGTCCAGCAGCAACCCGCAGCCGGTACGGCGGACGACCTCGCTGATAAAATCCGCCTCGTCCAGGGTTGAGCGCTCCAATTGCAGGTAGGTGGCCGGGTTCTCCAGCAGCATCGGCTGTTTCAAGGTGCTTTGTACCTGGTCGACATGCTCGCAAACCCGCTGCAAGGTCGCCTGGTCATAGGCCAACGGCAGCAGGTCGTTGAGAAACACCGGGCCGTGGCTCGACCAGGCCAGGTGTTCGGAAAAGGCATAGGGTTGATAACGCTCGATCAGCAGCGCCAGACGCTTGAGGTGCTGCTTGTCCAGCGGGCCTTCGGCGCCGATGGATAGGCCGACGCCATGCAGCGACAGCGGATACTGTTCGCGGATCAAGCCCAGGTAATGGTGAAACGGTCCGCCGGCGACCATATAGTTTTCGGCATGGACCTCGAAGAAACCCAGGTCGGGGCGGGTTTCCAGGATCACCTGGAAGTGTTCGGCCTTGAGCCCCAGCCCGGCGCGGGGTGGAAGCTCAAGGCCAACGACCGGAGCGCGATGACGGGTAGCGGGTTGCCGTGCCGTGGACATTTTTGCTGCTCAGGCAAGTGAAGCGATCAGGCTGCTGGGCCTTGTTTCAGGCTACCCATGCCGTTCGGGGTCTTGGTGGTCTCGCAAGTGCCTGCCGGCACGAGTTTCCAGGCATTGGCTTGATAGTCCTTGGACGAAGTCCCAGCGCAACTGGTGCCGGCACCCGCGGCGCAATCGTTCTGGCCTTTGAGGGCCACGCCGTAGCATTTTTCCATTTTTGCGGCATCGTCGGCATGCACGGTCATCGGCAACGCGGCGATGCTCAGGGCAGAACCCAGGGTCAGGGCGAGGGTAGTGGCAGATAGGGCGCGGGAAGTAGTGCTCATGGTCGATCTCCGATGGCTATCAGTGGTGGAAGCAGGGATTGCATCGCGTAGCCGCCTTAATTGAGCGGCGAGGGCGAGGCTTGCTACCTCGGGGTGCAAAAATAATCGATTATTTTTCGGGAGGCTACCAAGCTCGCCCTCCTGGTGTTTTGATGGATAAAGGAAAGCCCCGAAATCGAGGCTTTCCGTCAGGCTTTCAAGCAGCGGATGCTGGCTGCGTGGTAGATCAACCGCCCAAATACGCTTCGCGTACCTTGGGATCGGTCAGCAGGTCGTCGCCACTGCCTTCCATCACCACCCGACCGTTTTCCAGTACATAGGCGCGGTCGGCGATTTTCAGCGCCTGGTTGGCGTTCTGCTCCACCAGGAACACCGTTACACCGTCCTTGCGCAGTTGTTCGATAATATCGAAGATCTGCTGGATGATGATCGGCGCCAGGCCCAGCGAAGGCTCGTCGAGCAGCAATAGCTTGGGCTTGCTCATCAGTGCCCGGCCAATGGCGAGCATCTGTTGTTCGCCGCCGGACATGGTGCCGCCACGCTGGCTGAAGCGCTCCTTGAGCCGTGGGAACAGTTCCAGGACCTTGTCCATTTGCGCCTGATAATCGCCCTTGTCGGTAAAGAAACCACCCATGGCGAGGTTCTCTTCCACGGTCAGTCGCGAGAACACGCGACGACCTTCCGGCACTACCGCGATGCTCTTGCGCATGATCTGCGAGCATTCCTGCCCCACCAATTCCTCGCCCAAGTAACGGATGCTGCCGGCATGGGCCCTTGGCGAGCCGCAGAGGGTCATCAACAGGGTCGACTTACCCGCGCCGTTGGCACCGATCAGGGTGACGATTTCGCCTTGGCGAATCTCCACGTTGACACTGTGCAGGGCCTGAATCTTGCCGTAGAAGGTGGAAACGTTTTCGAATTGCAGCATTTACGCTTCCCCCAGATAGGCTTTGATCACTTCGGGATTGTCGCGGATCTGTTGTGGCGTGCCGTTGGCCAACGGTGTGCCCTGGTTGATCACGACGATGTGATCGGAAATGCTCATGACCAATTTCATGTCGTGCTCGATCAACAGGACCGTGACGTTGTGCTCCTCGCGCAGCACGCTGATCAGCGCCTTGAGGTCGTCGGTTTCCCGTGGGTTGAGGCCGGCCGCCGGTTCGTCGAGCATCAGGATCCGCGGGCGGGTCATCATGCAACGGGCGATTTCCAGGCGACGCTGCTGACCATAGGCCAAGGTGCCGGCCGGGCGGTTGGCGAACTCGGTCAGGTTGACTTGCTCCAACCAGTACCCGGCGTACTCCATGGCTTGGCGCTCGCTCTTGCGGAACGACGGGGTCTTGAACAGCCCGGCCAGGAAATTGGTGTTAAGGTGCCGGTGCTGGGCGATCAACAGGTTTTCGAGCGCCGTCATGTCCTTGAACAGGCGCACGTTCTGGAAGGTCCGTACCACGCCCTTGCGGGCAATTTGATGGCCGGCCAGGCCCTGGATCGGCTGGCCGTCGAGCAGGATGCTACCGGCGCTCGGCTTGTAAAAACCGGTCAGGCAGTTGAACACCGTGGTCTTGCCGGCGCCGTTCGGGCCGATCAGCGCCACCACTTGTTTCTCCTGGACGGTCAGGGCCACGCGGTTGACCGCCAGCAGGCCGCCGAAGCGCATGCTCAGGTTTTCTACTTTAAGGATCTCGCGGCTCATTTGCGCAGCTCCATGTGTGGACGTTGCATGGGCAGCAAGCCTTGCGGCCGCCAGATCATCATCAGCACCATCAAGGCGCCGAACATCAACATGCGGTATTCACTGAACTCACGCATCATTTCCGGCAGCAGAATCATCACGATGGCCGCCAGGATTACGCCCAGTTGCGAGCCCATGCCACCCAATACGACGATGGCGAGGATGATCGCCGACTCGATGAAGGTGAACGACTCCGGCGTCACCAGTCCCTGGCGCGCGGCAAAGAAGCTGCCGGCGAAACCGGCAAACGCGGCACCGAGAGTAAAGGCCGACAGCTTGATCACTGTCGGATTCAAACCCAGCGCCCGGCAGGCGATCTCATCTTCACGCAGCGCTTCCCAGGCACGGCCGATGGGCATGCGTAGCAGGCGGTTGATCACAAACAGGGCGAACAACGCCAGCACCAGGGCCACCAGGTACAGGAACACCACCTTGCTCACCGGGTTGTAGTCCAGCCCGAAGAATGCGTGGAAGGTCTGCATGCCTTCGGCGGCGGTACGGTCGAACGACAGTCCGAAGAAGGTCGGCTTGGGAATGTTGCTGATGCCGTTGGGACCGCCGGTGAGGTCGGTGAGATTACGCAGGAACAGCCGGATGATTTCCCCGAAACCCAGGGTCACGATGGCCAGGTAGTCGCCACGCAAACGCAGCACCGGAAAACCCAGGAGGAAGCCGAAGGTGGCGGCCATCAGGCCGGCGATCGGCAGGCAGATCCAGAAGCTCCAGCCGAAGTAGTGTGACAGCAGCGCATAGCTGTAAGCGCCCACGGCGTAGAAACCCACATAGCCCAGATCGAGCAGGCCGGCCAGGCCGACCACGATGTTCAGGCCCAGGCCCAGCAGCACATAGATCAGGATCAGGGTGGCGATGTCGACCGCGCCGCGTGAGCCGAAGAACGGCCAGATCAGCGCGGCGACGATCAGGCCGATGGTGATCCAGCGCTGGGTACGCGGCAGGGTCAGGAACTGGCCGACTTTGGGCGAGACCAGCGGGCCTCGGGACGACTTGAACATCGCATTGAATTGTTCGCTGAACAGTACACGCAGGAACATCAGCACCGAGCAGAGGGCGATGATGCTCAGGGTCACCGGCCCGGTGCCATGCACTTGGAGGTTGATCCCGACGATGCTCAACTTGAGGCCGAGCACCGGAAAGGCCACGGCCCATACCAGCAAGGCGCTGAAGAACGCCGATTTGAGATATCTGTTCATACTTTCTCAACCTCCGGACGGCCCAGAATGCCGGTCGGCCGGAACAACAGCACCAGAACCAAAAGACCGAACGCCACCACGTCCTTGTACTGGTCGCCGAACACATCGGCGCCAAAGGCTTCGGCCACCCCCAGCACCAGCCCGCCGAGCATGGCGCCCGGAATGCTGCCAATGCCGCCCAGAACTGCCGCGGTGAAGGCCTTCAGGCCTACCAGGAAGCCAGCGTTGGGGTTGATCACGCCGTATTGCATGCTCAGCAGCACGGCGGCGATCGCTGCGAGGGCAGCGCCGATGACGAAGGTTAGGGCGATGATGTTGTTGGTATTGATGCCTAGCAGATTGGCCATCTTGATATCTTCGGCGCAGGCGCGACAGGCGCGGCCAAGGCGTGAACGGGAAATGAACAGGGTCAGCCCGGTCATGGCCACCAGGGTGACGATGAATACCAGTATCTGCATATAGGAAATCAGTACTTCCTCCGCGCCGCCCGGACCAAAGGAGAAACTCCCCGGGATCAGGTTGGGGATGGACTTGTCCTTGGAATCCTGGGACAGCAACACGGTGTTCTGCAGGAAAATCGACATGCCGATGGCGGAAATCAGCGGAATCAGTCGGTTGCTGCCGCGCAGGGGACGGTAGGCGACGCGCTCGATACTGTAGCCATAGGCACTGGTCACGACGATTGTCGCGATGAACGCGGCGGTCATTAACAGCGGCAGTGAGTGGATACCCAGCATGGCCAGCCCGGCGAGGGCGATGAAGGCCACGTAGGAACCAATCATGTACACCTCGCCATGGGCGAAGTTGATCATTCCAATAATGCCGTAAACCATTGTGTAGCCAATGGCTATCAAGGCATAGGTGCTGCCAATGGTCAGGCCATTAACCAGCTGTTGGAAGAAGTGATAGATCTCAGGCATTACACGCTCCTAAAAACCCGATACGCATTTCACTGGTGGAGTCATGTTCCAGCCCGGCGCCGTGGTCTGTGGTCATGTCGGCACGAACTTTTGCCAGCGAACCGCTGGTGACGGTTTTAAGATTTTCAGGTGAGCCAGCTCCCGGATCGCGGGTGTCGGGCCCATAAACCTCGTAAAACAAAGCCCACTGCTTGCACAGTGGGCTTCTTGACCTTTCAGGCCTGACTTACTGAGGGGAGACTTCGGTTTTCGGTTTGCCGAAGTGCCACTGGTAAACCACGAACTTGAAGTCCTTCAGGTCGCCTTTGGCGTCGAAGCTCAGGTCGCCGGTCGGGGTCTTGAAGGTACCGGCGTGGATGGCGGCTGCCACCTTGGCGGTGTCTTCGCTCTTTGCCGACTTGATGCCTTCGGCGATGACTTGGACCGCTGAGTAGGCCGGGAATACGAACGGGCCGCTCGGGTCCTTGCCATCGGCCTTGATGGCGTCAACGATGGCTTTGTTTTCCGGGGCCGCATCGAAGGATTTGGGCAAGGTCACCAGCAGACCTTCGGAAGCGTCCTGGGCGATCTGCGAGATGGAGTCGTTACCGACGCCTTCCGGCCCCATGAACTTGGCGTTCAGGCCTTTTTCCTTGGACTGGCGCAGGATCAGACCCAGCTCAGGATGGTAGCCGCCGTAGTAGACGAAGTCGACCTTGGCTTGCTTGAGTTTCTGGATGATCGAGGAGAAATCCTTGTCACCGGCGTTCAGGCCTTCGAAGACGGCAACCTTTATCTCTTTGCTCTCGAGGGTCTGCTTGACCGCGGTGGCGATGCCTTCGCCGTATTGCTGCTTGTCGTGCAGCACGGCAACCACTTTCGGCTTGACGTGGTCGGCGATGTAGTTACCGGCGGCAGGGCCCTGGGCACTGTCCAGGCCGATGGTGCGGAAGATCATCTTGTAGCCGCGAGCGGTGATTTCCGGGCTGGTGGCGGCCGGCGTGATCATGATCACGCCTTCGTCTTCGTAGATGTCCGAAGCTGGTTGGGTGGAGCTGGAGCAGAGGTGGCCGATCACGAACTTGACGCCATCGTTGACCACTTTGTTGGCCACGGCTACGGCCTGTTTAGGGTCGCAGGCATCGTCGTACTCCTTGGCTTCGAGCATCTTGCCGTCGACGCCGCCCTTGGCGTTGATGTCCTTGATGGCCTGTTTCGCACCCATGAATTGCATGTCGCCGTACTGGGTCACTGGGCCGGTTTTCGGGCCGGCAATGCCGATCTTGAGGGTGTCTGCGGCGAACGAATGGCTGGCAATCCCGGCCAGAACCATAGCGGCGAACAGTTTGGAAATCTGCTTAGTCATTAGTGCTCCACTCTTACTGTTGTAATTTTTATAGTCCTGACGCCAAGGCAGCAGAACCGGGTTTGCGAACCCCGGTTTCCCCGGCAACTGTACCGATACAGTTTAGAGCGCCCGTTAATCGCTTGAATAGCGGGCAGCCGAGGGCAAAATCGGGGAGTGTCGCTTAAATGAAAGAAAAAGACAGAATGGCGGCGGATTGCCCTGCAGATTGTTATCTGGATGTTGCTGATCCCACACGGCGATCCCTGGCTCCCCTGATTCCTCTTTCATCCCAACCATTGCATCCGGGTTTTTCTGCCTGAGTCGCGACGTTATGATTGCGCTGATTTTTTCTCAGGTAGAAACCCATGATTGAACAACCTAGCACCCTCTATGCCAAGCTGCTTGGTGAAACTGCAGCGATCCGCTGGGAAGAGCTGCAACCGTTCTTCGCCCGGGGTGCACTACTGTGGGTCGAGCCTTCGCTGGATTTGATCGCGGTCGCCGAGGCCATGGCCGCCAACCAGGCTGACAAAGTGGCGGGCTGGCTGGCCGCCGGGGAGCTTGCCAAGGTGTCTGAAACGCGGGCGCAGGACCTTTTCGAGCGAGATCCTGACCTGTGGGCGGTGGTGGTGTCGCCTTGGGTAATGACCCAGGAACGGGTAGAAAAATAATTTAGCGCACTGCAATGGTGCATATGCCTTATGCGTTTATGGCCTATGAGTGTGTAGGCCAGTAACCGCCCAGAGCAGTAGTGGCAGTTTGCTCGTGGAGAAAATCCACAGTCTTCTGAACCCCGGAACTGTCTCAAGTCAGGCGCCGTATTGCGGGAACCGTCAGCCAGCTGCCGCGGGATCGTGCCCAGACGCTGTACGAAATGTATTTGCGCTTGCCGATGTTGCGTTGAAAGCAGGCTCATTTACAACCCGTAAAGTTGCCTGCGACCCCGGTCAGTCCTCGCTTGGCCTTCGCTCGAAAATATTTCCTACAGCACCTAATACTCGGTTTTGCCGGTGTGGTTATTCAACGAAATGACCCGGGTCTTGCCGATCCGATGCCGGTAGATCTCGCGCAGGTACTTGATGGCCTTTTTTACGCAATCGCGGGACAGGCGAATATCGTTGATCGAGACGAACTTGTCCTTGTCGTTGATCAGTTCACGGTACTTCTTCTCGTACATCGGTTTGATCGCATACCAGTTGGTATCGAGGATCTTCGCCGGGTTCTCGAACTCGTTGAGCAGATCGTCGATATGCCCTTCGTCGAACTCGTCACGGGTGATGAAGTCGAGCATCGAGTTGTCCAGCGTATCGTCGAAACGGTACGGGTTACGGGCGAAGCAGCGCTTGATGAAGGCCACGATCAGGGTCAGGAAATCGTCCGACAGGCACGGGCTCTTGGCGATCAGGGTAGTCAGCGACAGGTTGGCCGAAGCGCCGATCACCAGTGCGTAGCGCTTGAGCGTGGTGTTGGGGAACAGGCTATTGAGGTGGGTCTTGAGTCGGTTGAGGTCCATGTAGGACAGTTTGTAGTCCTTGGGCAGCGAGACAATCGACACTACCGACGAGCAGTTCTTGAAGAAGTGCAAGTCGTGCAGGGCCGCCGCGTCGTAACCCGAGGCTTTGTACTGCTCCAGGGCCGCGCGGTAACGCTTGGATTCGATCGGTAGCAGACTGATGCCCTCGATCGCCTGGGTGACCTTGTTAAAGTGTGGCAGGTCGATGGAGCGGAAGAACAGGTCATCGATGTTCAGACGCTGCGGTTCTTTCTCGAACACTTTGAATTTATCGCCGGTGGGCACTGGTTGTTCCGGTACCACCGATTCCGCGTAGGCGATGGCCACCGGACCGGCCAGGCTCATGAACAGGTCATTGGCATCCAGGCGAATAGTCTCGCCGATGTCGATGCCGGCACGCCGGAAATAGTTCTGGTCGTAGTCGGTGGTCACCGCTTGGGCGGTGAGAATATTGAAAATCTGCTGGGAGATGTACTGGTTGGCGTGTTTCTCCATGGCATTGACATCAATGTTCTGGATATTGCCGTCATCGTTCTCTTCGGCATAACGCATGATGTCGTTGGAGATCAGCATCATCGCGTTCCAGGGGCGGATGCGGCCCATGACGCTGGCTTCGCTGCTGTCCTCATTGTCGAAGTTGTACGAGAAGTCCCATTCTTCGGACAGGTACTTACAGAGCAGGCGACCGGCGTTGATGTGCAAGGCCTCGGACATTTCGCTGCGATGATCGGAAATATTCGGCAGTACGCAGATGCCGCTGGTGAAGATCGGCTCGAAGACAAAGGCGTGGCCGCTCTTGCTGTCGTGCTCGTCCATCGGCTTGGTGTCGAACGTCTTGTTCATGTACGAATACTGTTGAGCCAGGCCGAACTCCGAGGCCATGCCCGATCCAGTACCGCCGCCGGCGCTGAAGATCGAGAAGTACAGGCGCGACTGATTGGCTTTGATGCCACAAGAGTCGATCAGGTACGAATGGATCATCTTCCAGTCGGGGCTGGAGAAACGCTGGGTGTCTTTGTTCAGGATGATCTTGGCCAGGTACTGGCCGAGGATCGGCGCGTTACCGGCGCCACCGGCATGGACTTCCGACAGATCCATGATCTTCATCTTGCTGTAGTCGCGGATAAAGCCGCTTTTCTCACCTTTGCGGGAGAAGCGGATACGTCCGGCGATGTCTTTGTCCAGATCGCCGAGCATCACCAGCGGTTCGACCAGGAACACCGGCTTGGCGGATTTGTTCTGCCCCAGGCGCAGGTTGTGGCGAATCCACTGGGCAGGGCGATAGCCCTTGTCGGTGGTGGTGTCCTCGTTGTTGAACTCGTTGAGGTAGAACTTGCGAGCGTTGTACACCAGTTCGGCGACGTCCAGCGCAATGTTCGAACCGCAGCGACCCAGGCCGATCAGGCATACGGAAGGAAATTGCTGCTCGCGGCGCGCTTCGTTTTCACCCTCCGGATGCGCTGAGCTGGGGAAGACCATGTCGCGCAAGCCGTCGAGGTTGTCGAGAATACGATCCGTATTGGTTTCAGTGAAATAAAGGTACTGCTGCGTCGCCAATGGACGCGGTGTGGAATGGACCTTGGAAGGTTTTTCCGCGACCGTGGGCACTATCAGATCGGATACTGGGTTGGCCGGGTGGTTTTTAGAGGTCATTGTGCGCCATATACCTGGTCTGGTTGGGCGGTCGAGAGGATGTCAACGCGCCATCACGGAATGAGAGGTCGCGACTTTACCGCGCGATATTGGCTTGAGCGATAGGGTTTTATCCCAGGCTCAGCGAGGGCGATCCTTGCTCGAATACCGTTGAATCGGCCAATCATTGACGTTCTTTAATTGACGGGGAACTTTTTGTGAATTTTGTATTACTTTCTCCGAGTATTGGTTGAGATCCACGCGTTGGCGTATCGCGTGTCACTCATAGCAGTAGAGGTTGATGGCGGGATACCGCCCATGTTTTAGGAGTCCTAAACAGCGATGGGGACTAAAGTGGCTTTCTGTTCAGGTTCCAGTGGCGCCAGGCCGAAGGCGGCCCGAGCGGCGTCGCAGCGCTCGTTGGGTTCGTCATCGACCCAGGCGGCTGCGAATTCACGGCAGGGGCTGGAGCGCTGATGATAGATCGAGCAACTGACTTGCTCCCCGACTTCGCCCTTAAGCGCGGTGCAACGCGGCTTACGCGCTTCGGTTCCGAGCATGGCGACGCGGCTTGGGCTGATTTGGGTGACCAGTTCGTCGGGCACCAGGCCGCCACCCGAGACGCACTCACCCCAGTAGAACGACACGCGAAAATAGGCACAGCAGGCACCGCAATTCAGACACGGATTAGCATCAGGCATGGAAGCTCAACGAAGGAAGAAGGGAAGGGGGTAATCCCGCGCCATTCTAGGCTTCGGTCGTGACTTTGTAAGGAGGTGTTACAAATATTTTTCAGGCGCTGAGACAGCGCCCTCGGAACTCAGTATCGGCGGTGCGAATGCTGGCCGATGAGCGGGAGGCGGTGCTTGTGGCCGTTTGAGACCGAGTCGCCCGCAAAGGGACGCAAAGCACCGACTCCCGCAGTGATGAATGAGCTTAACCGGCGACCAGCACCCGAATTGCCTCCAGGCGCAGCGCGGCTTTTTCAAGCATCGCCAGGCCCTGCTCGCGTTGCTGACGCAGCGCCACCAGCTCGCTGTCGCGCACGGTCGGGTTAACCGCCTGCAACGCGGTCAGGCGCGCCAGCTCTTCATCGGTATCGGCAGCCAGGCGACGTTGTGCTTCGGCCACGCGCTCGGCGTGACGGGGGGCAATCTTCGCTTCCCCGGCGTTGATCTTCGGCGTCAGGTTGTCGCGCTGGGCCTGGATGAACTTGTTGGCGCTGGCCCGTGGCACACTTTCCAACTGGTCGTTCAGGGTCTCGAAGGCGACGCGGGTCGACAGGTCGTTGCCATTGGCATCCAGCAGGCAGCGCAGGGCGGCCGGTGGCAGGTAGCGACCCAATTGCAGCGAGCGCGGGGCGACCACCTCGCTGACATACAGCAGCTCCAGCAGCACGGTGCCCGGCTTCAGCGCCTTGTTCTTGATCAGCGCCACGGCGGTGTTGCCCATCGAGCCGGACAGCACCAGATCCATGCCGCCCTGCACCATCGGGTGTTCCCAGGTGATGAACTGCATGTCTTCGCGCGACAGCGCTTGGTTGCGATCGTAGGTGATGGTCACGCCTTCATCGTCGCCCAGTGGGAAGCTGGCGTCGAGCATCTTCTCGCTCGGCTTGAGGATCAGGGCGTTTTCCGAGTGGTCTTCGCTGTCGATGCCAAAGGCGTCGAATAGAGTTTCCATGTAGATCGGCAGAGCGAACTGGTCATCCTGCTCATGGATCGCCTCGACCAGCGCGTCGCCTTCGCCGGCACCGCCGGAGTTGAGTTCAAGCAGACGGTCGCGACCGGTGTGCAGTTCGGCTTCCAGGCGCTCGCGCTCGGTCCGGGCTTCGTCAACCAGTGCTTGCCATTCGCCATCGTCGCCGCCTTCGAGCAGCGGCAGCAGGCGCGGGCCGAACTGGTGCTGTAGGGCGTTGCCGGTCGGGCAGGTGTTGAGGAAAGCGTTCAGCGCCTGGTGATACCACTGGAACAGGCGCTCTTGCGGGCTGGTCTCCAGGTACGGTACATGCAGTTCGATCACGTGTTTCTGGCCGATCCGGTCAAGACGACCGATCCGCTGTTCCAGCAGGTCAGGGTGCGACGGCAGATCGAACAACACCAGATGATGGGAGAACTGGAAGTTGCGACCTTCACTGCCGATTTCCGAGCAGATCAGCACCTGGGCGCCGAATTCCTCGTCGGCGAAATAGGCCGCGGCGCGGTCACGCTCGAGGATGTTCATGCCCTCGTGGAACACTGTGGCCGGAATACCGGAACGCACGCGCAGGGCATCCTCCAGGTCCATGGCGGTTTCGGCGTGGGCGCAGATCACCAGTACTTTGGTGCGCTTGAGCATTTTCAACTGATCGATCAGCCACTCGACGCGCGGATCGAAGCGCCACCAGCGTTGTTCTTCGTTGGCGTCCGGCTGGGACTGGAAGCTGACTTCCGGGTACAGTTCGGCGTGTTCGCCCAGCGGCAGTTCCAGGTATTCGTCCGGGGTTGGCAGTGGATAGGCGTGCAGCTTGCGCTCTGGGAAACCCCGGACGGCGGCGCGGGTGTTGCGAAATAGCACGCGGCCGGTGCCATGGCGGTCCAGCAGTTCGCGGACCAAACGGGCGCTGGCTTCGCTATCGCCGGCGTTGACGGCGGTGAGCAGCGCTTCGCCTTCGTCACCGAGGAAACCTTGAATGGTCTTGTGCGCGGCGGGAGACAGGCGACCTTGATCCAGCAGTTCCTGCACCGCTTCGGCCACTGGGCGATAGTTTTCGCTTTCGGCGCGGAAGGTCGCCAGGTCGTGGAAACGATTCGGGTCGAGCAGGCGCAGACGGGCGAAGTGGCTGTCCTGGCCCAGTTGCTCGGGGGTGGCGGTCAGCAACAGGACGCCGGGAATGGTCTCGGCCAACTGTTCGACCAGGACGTATTCCGGGCTTGCCCGCTCTTCATGCCAGACCAGATGGTGGGCCTCGTCGACCACCAGTAGATCCCAGCCGGCGGCGAACAGCGCATCCTGGGCCTTCTCGTCTTCGACCAGCCACTCTAGGGCGACCAGGGCTAGTTGGGTGTCTTCGAACGGATTGCTGGCATCGCTTTCGATAAAGCGCTCGGCATCGAACAGTGCGACCTGCAGGTTGAAGCGCCGACGCATTTCCACCAGCCACTGGTGCTGGAGATTCTCCGGTACCAGGATCAGTACGCGGCTGGCGCGACCGCTGAGCAACTGACGATGGATCACCAGGCCGGCCTCGATGGTCTTGCCCAGGCCGACCTCGTCCGCCAGCAGGACCCGGGGCGCGATGCGGTCGGCGACTTCCCGGGCGATGTGTAACTGGTGCGCGATGGGTTGCGCACGGACACCGCCCAGGCCCCAGAGCGAAGACTGCAACTGGCGGCTGGTGTGTTCCAGGGTGTGGTAGCGCAGGGAGAACCACGCCAATGGGTCGATCTGCCCGGCGAACAGGCGGTCGCTGGGCAGGCGGAACTGGATGAAGTTCGACAACTGGGTTTCCGGCAGCGTGACGACTTCGTTCTGCGCGTTGAGGCCGTGGTAGACCAGCAGTCCGTCGACATCGTCGACTTCACGCACGGTCATCTTCCAGCCTTCGAAGTGGGTAATGGTGTCACCGGGCGAGAAACGCACACGGGTGAGAGGCGCATTCCTCAGCGCGTACTGGCGAGTGTCGCCAGTGGCCGGATAGAGCACGGTCAACAAGCGGCCGTCCTGTGCCAGAACGGTGCCCAAACCCAGCTCGGCTTCGCTGTCACTGATCCAGCGTTGCCCCGGTTGATAGTGCTGCGCCATGCTGCCTGACTCCCGCCTTGAAAAAGCCCAGTATCTTAACGGAATCGACGCTTTCAGGCCAAAGGCTCATTGATCTGTGGTCAATCAACGAATGGGGCCCCTGTTGAGAAACCGCACAGCACAAGACTCACAGTCGCCACGATGACGTTCGTCGGGACGCATGGCGCCCTTGAACGATACTCAGGTCACAGTTTCGCGACCGACGGCTCAAGTCGCCGATCTCGCGGCCGACAGCCTGCCGACAGGAGAGAAAAACCATGCTGCCACCGCTGCTACCCTTGAGCGTCCTGCCGGTGACTTCCCAGCAGGACCCTATCCGGCCGCGACCGGATATCCCGCCCGTGGTGCCGGTTCAGGAAAGCTCCCGCGAAAGTACCATCGACTTGCAAAAGCGCGACCCTGAAGAGGCCGCATGGCTGCTGCGTGAAGAGCAGCGGCGCCAGCAGGAACGGCAGCAGCGCCGGCGCGAGGCCGACGATGATCCTGAGCGTCACCTGGCGGTGCCGGGCGACGAATTGAACACCGATCATACTGTGCCGGTGGTGGCGCTGATGGAAGAACAGCCGCGTCAGGGCCTGTTGGTCGATGTCGAGGTCTGAAATCCTTTCGCGGGCAATTGACGTAGGAGCTGTGGCGGCAGGCCGATCTCCTCCCAGATCATCAGCGCAGGAAGGTCCTATATCTACGATCCTCGGCAGCCATTCGGACGCGGCGATTGGCCCGTGCGGACACATTTTAATCGGCAATGAGCGGGTTTCACGACTGGTCAGCGCAGGCGCTTGCCTTCATTATTAGGTGATTAGGCGAGTCGAAGTGAATGGCTTCGGCTGAATTCGACAGATAGCGATGCAGTGATCATGAGCCAAGACGACAAGCTGATCGACCTGAATACCGAGCGGACCAAACGTGTCCATGATCTCAACGAGAAGCGCCTGAATGAAGTTCGCCAGGCGTTCGAGCAGGCGCTGCCTTTGGGCAAGGCCAAGAAAAAACCGAAGAACAAGCCGAAAAAACGCTGATAGTCGTGCTGAAACTTGATGCACGTCAGTTAATTTGTTTCCCCCCGCCCGATTCCGGGCGGCATTGACTTCGGTCAATTTTCTTCCGTGCCGGTTTGGCTAACTTAGCCCTAGCGCAACAGCATAAAGGCGGGAGGTCAGTCATGTTTTTCGATAACGTGGTCATTGCCGGGGTACTGACGGTGAGCCTCATGGTGATGTTCCTCGCAGGGTTCGGTTTTTTTATCTGGAAAGACTCACATAAGCGCAAAGCGCCCTAGGTTTTTCCAGGGGACGAGCACGCAAGGCATTTTGGGCGACTTCGGTCGCCTTTTTTTTACCTTATCGTTTCTGATTGTTAGAAACAGATGTCTGGAGGGTAGTCGTTGAGCTGGTGAATGTTGGCCTTGTTCTGGCCGGTGTAGTCTGGAACTGGAAGCCATAAAAAAGGTGCAATCCAAAGATCACACCTTTTTTGTGTCACTGAAAACGACTCAGCTGCCGAGCAGCTTCGAGGCGAGCCAGAACAATCCGGCGGACAGCCCTACGGTCGCCGGTAAGGTCAGCACCCAGGCCAGCAGGATGGTCTTGATCGTGCTGCTTTGCAGTCCGCTCTTGTTCGCCACCATAGTACCCGCGACACCCGACGACAACACGTGAGTGGTCGAGACCGGCAAGGCGAAAATATTCGCCAGGCCGATCATGCAAGCGGTGGTGATCTGTGCCGACATGCCTTGGGCATAGGTCATGCCCTGCTTGCCGATCTTCTCGCCAATGGTCAGCACCACCCGCTTCCAGCCGACCATCGTGCCCAGGCCGAGGGCCAGGGCTACCGCCAGAATCACCCAGAACGGCGCGTATTCGGTGGTGGTGGTCAGGTCTTTGCGCAGTTTCTCCAGATCCGCCTTCTCACGCTTATCCAGGCCAGGCAGCTTGCCGACTTTTTTCGCGGTGTCATCCAGGCAAAGCAGGTAACGACGGACTTCGATGCGCGTTTCCGGCGACAGCGAATGGTAGTCGGTCACACCCTTGAGATTGTTCAGCAGGGCGGCAATCGTCGGTTCGGTCTGCTGCGGGTTGCAACGGAACTTGCCCGGTAGGTCATTCTGCACGCTTTTGCCCAGGGCCAGGAACTCGCTCAGGGTCGCGTTGTTGCGCTGATAGAACTGGCTCAAGTGCAATGTCGCGTCACGGGTACGCTCGATCTGGTAGGTCGTGGTGCTCAGGTCGAGGACGAACTGTGCCGGTACGATACCGATCAGCACGAGCATGATCAGCCCGATACCTTTCTGGCCATCGTTGGAACCGTGCACGAAGCTCACGGCCATGGCGGAAACCACCAGCACCAGGCGATTCCAGAAGGGCGGATGCTTTTTGTCGTCGATCTTGCGGCGCTGTTCCGGGGTTTTATGCATTTTCGACAACGGGCGCCACCACTTCAGGCCTATCAGTACCAGGCCGGCGACCAGCATGCCGGCCAGCGGCGAGAAGACCAGCGAGGCCCCGATATCGATTGCCTTCTGCCAGTTGACCCCGTCAGCCAGCGGAATATCGTTGAGCAGGGCGTTGGCCAGGCCGACACCTAAGATCGAGCCGATCAGGGTATGGGAGCTCGACGCCGGGATGCCGAAGTACCAGGTACCCAGGTTCCAGGTAATGGCAGCGGCCAGTAGCGAGAACACCATCGCCAGGCCGTGGCCTGTATTGACGTTGATCAGCAGTTCCACCGGCAGCAGATGCACGATGGCATAGGCGACACCGACACCGCCGAGCAAGACGCCGAAGAAGTTGAATACACCGGAAGAGAACACCGCGAGATGCGGCGGCATGGCTTTGGTGTAAATCACTGTGGCAACCGCGTTAGCGGTGTCATGAAAGCCGTTGATGAACTCGAAGCTGAGGACAAAGGCGAGGGCAAGCAACAGGCTCAAAAGAACCCAAGCATCCAGTCCGCTGAATAAATCAATCATGAAGGTTTTCTGACCCGGTCATAAGGGGGCGCGATTATGCCAGAAAAGCCCGTTAATCGATGCACTAGCTGCTCACCGGTAACATTCTTCAATGAAAAAAAAAGTAGGAAGGCGTTAAACCTCAATTTTTTTGTGTGTTTATCAACTGTATGATTTCATTGAGGATATCCAATGAGTATCAGGCTTCGACGAGGAAATGAAAGGCCGAAACCATTGTGTGAAATTTCTGCGTGAGGGCCTGCCGGGGCATCATCCAACCCGATGGGGCGTTCGAAGCCGGGGGCGGCGCGGGTAGCGCAAGCTGCTGCCGTCCATAAGCCTGACTTAACCCGGATAAGCGAGACCAGTTGCAAAGGGCAAGCCTCACAAGGTTCAAAACCGCAGTGCTTAAGGCTCTTCGACTTTGAGTTCCTTTTCCATTTTTTGCAGTTCCTGGGTAAATGCCAGATCCAGGAGGCTGGCTCGTTTGCGCCAGGGTTTGCGTTCTGGTTCGGGTTGTGCAGCGTAGGTGGTAATTTCCCCGCCGTAAACATCCTTGTAACGTTGCTCCTGGCGCTCAAGTTCCGCGCGCAGTTCGTCTTTTGTCACTGTGTTACCTAATTTGAGTTGATAAGGTTTCCCGGCGATACGTAATACGGCAGTTCCACGAACTCCGGTGACGTATCGGAACGGTTTATAGTCGTTGGCTCTGGACAACGTTTCGGCAGAACAGCAGCGCTATGCACCAGAGCGAGATCGACAGGGAAAGCACCGTCATGATAAGCGTTTCCCGGTTCCACAAAACGCAGCCATCCACGTTCAACATTGGTCTCGGGCTGGAGAGCAAGGCTCTCGACACCACGACAGAACCAGACGGTTCGAATGTCATATGCGGAGTATAACGACCGGTTTGAATAATACTATCGCGAAGTAGGGATGGCCCGTCAACTTTGTGTGTGAGTTTTGTTGCGTAGGAGTTATGAACTGTAACTTGAGGACTTGGCGGGATGCTGCCTGTTTTTTGGCGAAAATTTAACCCAGCAAGTTTTGCGCGGGCAGTACTAATTGAAAATGCAGGGCCTGCTCTATATTGAGGGCAGTGTCATGTATCGGCGGTTCGCCGCAAGTCGGGACAACGATCTCATTTCATGGGGAGGCTGTACCGGTGGATATTCCGCCAGGTAGCTGACCAGTATCGCAATTAACCGGGCGACAAGGCGACGTTATAAGTTTCAGGACTTGAGAAGCAATTGCGATTATCGAGTCCATGTTCGATAATCGCCCAATGTCGACTCTGGCCGGCTTATCGCTCAGGCCGATGTCTGCCGGTAAGAGCCGCCGACCGCGTGAACAAGGATCTGGAATGAACGACCCACTGCGTACTGTCTTTAACTTCGTGGCGCCGCCTATCGTCGCCTCGCCCGCCAAGCGGATCCAGGCCTTTACCGGTGATCCGGATTTCATGACCTCGCTGGCCCGGGGCCTGGCGGTGGTGCAAGCGTTCCAGGAGCGCAAGCGGCACTTGACCATCGCGCAGATCAGCCATCGCACGGAGATTCCCCGGGCGTCCGTGCGCCGTTGCCTGCATACGCTGATCAAACTCGGCTATGCCACTACCGATGGACGTACCTATTCGCTGTTGCCCAAGGTCTTGACTCTGGGTCATGCCTATTTGTCTTCGACTCCGCTGGCTGTGTCGGCCCAGCCTTATCTGGATCGCATGAGCGAACAACTCCACGAAGCCTGCAACATGGCCACGCTGGAGGGCGATGACATCCTCTATATTGCCCGCTCGGCCACGACCCAGCGGCTGATCTCGGTCGATCTTTCCGTGGGCGGGCGGCTGCCGGCCTATTGTACCTCCATGGGCCGGATCCTACTGGCCGCATTGGACGATGCATCGCTGCAGGAATACCTCGACCATGTCGACCTGCCAGCCAAAACCAGCCGTACCCTGCGCACCCCCGAAGCCTTGCTCGAATGTCTGTTGCAAGTTCGCCAGCAAGGCTGGTGCATCGTCGACCAGGAGCTTGAACCGGGTCTGCGCTCAATCGCCGTGCCGATCTATGACGCCTCGGGCCAGGTGCTGGCGGCCCTGAACGTGAGCACTCATGCCGGACACGTCAGCCGCAGTGAGCTGGAGCAGCGGTTCCTGCCGAACATGCTCAGTGCCAGTCGTGACCTCAGCGCCCAAGTGTTTGCCTGAATGTCCCGCATGAGCACTCTCTTCAAAAGTGCTCTCCCGCTGCTGCCGTTTACACTGAAGCGGTTTGCCTGAGCGTCATTCGTTCTATATTGATAGCTTGCAAACAATCGGTTCGATAATCGAACACTTAGTCGGTTATCGGCTTGTTTGCCCCCCAGCCCCGACTTAATCTGGTTTCACTCCGGCGCTGAACCTCGCGCCTTTTTCTTCCACGCTGGCTTGTTGAAACCGGGAGTCTGCATCCATGGCTGAAATCCTTTCGCTGCATGAAGCGGTGAAGCAGTTCGTCAACGACGGTGACACCGTCGCTCTTGAAGGCTTCACTCATCTGATTCCGACCGCAGCAGGTCATGAAATCATTCGTCAGGGCAAGAAAGACCTGACACTGGTGCGGATGACCCCCGACCTGATCTACGACCAGTTGATCGGTGCCGGTTGCGCCCGCAAGCTGATCTTCTCCTGGGGTGGCAACCCAGGTGTCGGTTCCCTGCATCGCCTGCGCGATGCGGTCGAGAAACACTGGCCCCATGATCTGGAAATCGAAGAGCACAGCCACGCCGACCTGGCCAATGCCTACGTTGCGGGTGCTTCTGGCCTGCCATTCGCGGTACTGCGTGCCTACGCCGGTTCCGATCTGCCCAAGGTCAACCCGTTGATCAAGAGCGTGACCTGCCCGTTCACCGGTGAGGTGCTTGCCGCCGTGCCTTCGGTTCGACCCGATGTCACGGTGATCCACGCGCAGAAAGCCGACCGCCAGGGCAATGTGCTGCTATGGGGGATTCTCGGGGTGCAGAAGGAGGCCGCCCTGGCCGCCAGGCGGTGCATCGTCACGGTCGAGGAAATTGTCGATGACTTGAACGCGCCGATGAACTCCTGTGTCTTGCCGACCTGGGCGTTGAGCGCGGTCTGTCATGTACCAGGTGGCGCGCATCCGTCCTATGCCCATGGCTACACCGAGCGCGACAACCGTTTCTATCAGGCCTGGGACCCGATTGCCCGTGACCGTGAAACCTTTACCGCCTGGATCGCTGAATACATCCATGGCACGGCGGACTTCGCCGAGTTCCAGGCCAAGCTGGCCCGTGCGTCGGAGGCAAAATAATGACCTACACCACCAATGAAATGATGACCGTCGCCGCGGCCCGTCGCCTGAAGAACGGCTCGGTCTGCTTTGTCGGTATCGGCCTACCGTCCAAGGCTGCCAACCTGGCACGATTGACCTCTTCGCCGGATGTGGTGCTGATCTACGAATCCGGCCCGATCGGTGCCAAGCCCAGCGTATTGCCGCTGTCCATCGGTGACGGCGAACTGGCGGAAACCGCCGACACCGTGGTGCCCACCGGCGAGATTTTCCGCTATTGGCTGCAAGGTGGGCGGATCGACGTCGGTTTCCTCGGGGCCGCTCAGGTCGACCGTTTTGGCAATATCAACACCACGGTAGTGGGCGATTACTTCTCGCCCAAAGTCCGCTTGCCAGGGGCCGGCGGAGCACCGGAGATCGCCGGTTCGGCGAAGAGCGTACTGATTATTCTCAAGCAATCGGCCCGCTCCTTCGTCGATAAGTTGGACTTCATCACGTCGGTCGGCCACGGCGAAGGCGGCGATTCGCGCAAGCGTCTTGGGCTACCGGGTGCCGGTCCGGTGGGCATCATTACCGACCTGTGCATCATGGAGCCGGAAGCGCACAGCCACGAATTTATCGTCACAGCCCTGCATCCAGGTGTGACCCGTGAACAGGTGATCGCCGCCACGGGTTGGCCTGTGCGTTTCGCCGAGCAGGTGGACAGTACCGCGGCTCCAACCGAAATCGAGCTGGCCGCCTTGCGTGATCTGGAAGCCCGTACCGCTGCCGCCCATGGCCAAGCCCCTGGAGAAGCCTGATGCGTGAAGTCTTTATCTGTGATGCCGTTCGCACGCCGATTGGCCGTTTCGGTGGTGGCCTGGCCGGCGTGCGCGCCGATGATCTGGCCGCTGTGCCGATCAAGGCACTGATGGAGCGCAACCCATCGGTAAACTGGAACGAAGTCGATGAAGTGTTTCTCGGCTGCGCCAACCAGGCCGGCGAGGACAACCGCAACGTCGCGCGCATGGCGTTGCTGCTGGCGGGTCTGCCGCAGAGCATTCCCGGTGTGACGCTCAATCGTCTCTGCGCCTCGGGGATGGATGCGATCGGCACCGCGTTCCGCGCCATTGCCAGCGGTGAGATGGAGTTGGCGATTGCTGGCGGTGTGGAGTCCATGTCGCGTGCCCCGTTCGTGATGGGCAAGGCCGACGCGGCGTTTTCCCGCAATATGAAGCTGGAAGACACCACCATCGGCTGGCGCTTTATCAATCCGTTGATGAAAGCCCAGTACGGTGTAGATTCGATGCCGCAGACCGCCGACAACGTAGCGGACGACTATCAGGTATCCCGTGCCGACCAGGATGCCTTCGCTCTGCGCAGCCAGCAACGCACGGCGGCGGCCCAGGCCGCCGGTTTCTTCGGCGAAGAAATCGTGCCGGTGCGCATTGCCCATAAAAAGGGTGAGACCCTGGTCGAGCAAGATGAGCATCCACGGGCCGATACCACGCTGGAAGCCCTGGGCCGACTTAAGCCGATCAATGGCGCGGACAAGACGGTCACTGCCGGCAATGCTTCCGGTGTCAACGATGGTTCCGCGGCGCTGATCCTGGCCTCTGCCGAGGCAGTGAAAAAACATGGCCTGAGGGCTCGTGCCCGAGTGCTCGGCATGGCCAGCGCCGGGGTCGCCCCGCGAGTCATGGGCATCGGTCCGGTGCCGGCGGTGCGCAAGTTGACCGAACGCCTGGGGCTGGCGGTCAGCGACTTCGACGTTATCGAGTTGAATGAGGCCTTCGCCAGTCAGGGGCTAGCGGTGCTGCGCGAACTGGGAATCGCTGATGATGCGCCACAGGTCAATCCGAACGGCGGGGCGATTGCCCTCGGTCATCCCCTGGGTATGAGCGGTGCGCGTCTGGTGCTGACGGCGCTCCATCAACTGGAAAAGATCGGCGGCAGCAAGGGCCTGGCGACCATGTGCGTAGGCGTCGGACAGGGGCTGGCGCTGGCGATTGAGCGGATCTGAGATCCGTAGGCAATAGAACAGAAGCCCGAATGATGGCCAAGTACCGTCATTTGGGCGATTGTTCTTGCGCAACAGGTGTGTTGCGAAGTATGTCTAGGCAACTAGCCTTCCTACGAGTGAGTAAATATGACAACAACAACGATGCCGTACACCAGCGAGGAGCGCAGCAAAAGGATCTTTGCCATCGTCGGTGCGTCTTCCGGTAATCTGGTCGAATGGTTTGACTTCTATGTCTATGCCTTCTGTGCCATCTATTTCGCCCCGGCCTTTTTCCCTTCCGACGACCCGACGGTACAACTGCTGAACACCGCCGGCGTGTTTGCCGCTGGCTTTCTGATGCGGCCGATCGGCGGCTGGTTGTTTGGCCGCGTCGCGGACAAGCACGGGCGCAAGAATTCGATGATGATCTCGGTGCTGATGATGTGTGCCGGCTCCCTGGTCATCGCCTTCCTGCCGACCTACGCCAGTATCGGTGCCTGGGCTCCGGCGCTGCTGCTGATGGCGCGGCTGTTCCAGGGGCTGTCGGTGGGCGGCGAGTACGGCACTACCGCAACCTACATGAGTGAGGTGGCGTTGCGCGGCCAGCGTGGCTTCTTTGCCTCGTTCCAGTACGTGACCCTGATTGGTGGCCAATTACTGGCGGTGCTGGTCGTGGTGATCTTGCAACAGTTCCTGACCGAGCCCGAACTCAAGGCCTGGGGCTGGCGCATACCGTTCGTGATCGGCGCCATCGCGGCGGTGATCTCATTGTTGCTGCGTCGCTCCTTGAAGGAAACCACCAGCAAGGAAACTCGCCAGGACAAAGACGCCGGCAGTATCCGGGCCTTGTTCCGTGATCACAAGGCGGCGTTTATCACCGTGCTTGGCTACACCGCTGGCGGCTCGCTGATTTTCTATACCTTCACCACGTATATGCAGAAATACCTGGTGAACACTGCGGGGATGACGGTCAAGACCGCCAGCTACATCATGACCGGCGCGCTCTTTCTTTATATGTGCATGCAGCCGCTGTTCGGCATACTCTCGGACAAGATTGGCCGACGTAAGTCGATGCTCTGGTTCGGTGGCCTGGGCACCTTGTGCACGGTGCCGATTCTGTTAGCTCTGAAGACGGTGACCAATCCGTTCCTGGCCTTGGTACTGATCACCTTGGCCCTGGCAATAGTCAGCTTCTACACGTCCATCAGCGGCCTGGTCAAAGCCGAGATGTTCCCGGTGCAGGTGCGCGCGCTGGGTGTCGGTCTGGCCTACGCGGTGGCGAACGCCCTGTTTGGCGGCTCGGCGGAATACGTGGCTTTGAACCTCAAGTCAGTGGGGATGGAAAACACCTTCTATTGGTATGTGACGGCGATGATGGTCGTTGCCTTTCTGTTCAGCCTACGCCTGCCGAAACAGGCGGCGTACCTGCACCACGATCACTGATTGGCCTGCGCGCCCGCCCCGGGCGCGCATTTACCAGGGATTTTGTTATGCCGCGACCGAGCAATCAATTGTTCGATGCCTACTTTATCGCCTGCGATATGAGTGAGGTGTTCTCCGATCAGGGCCGAGTCCAGGCGATGCTGGACTTCGAGGCCGCTCTGGCTCGTGCGCAGGCGCGGGTCGGACTGATTCCCCAGGCGGCTGTTGTGCCTATTGAGGCCGCCTGTCGGGCCGAACTCTATGACTTTTCTGCCCTCGGCGAAGCCATCGCCACAGCCGGCAACTCGGCAATCCCGCTGGTCAAGGCCCTGGGCAAACAGATCGCCGTCGCCGATGCCGAAGCCGAGCGTTATGTACACCTGGGCGCCACCAGCCAGGATGTGATGGACACTGGTCTGGTATTGCAATTGCGCGGCGCCTGGCAACTGATTGACCGTGATCTGCAGCGCCTGGGTGAAGTACTGGTGTCCCAGGCTCGGCGTTATGCGGCCACGCCACTGGCCGGACGGACATGGCTGCAACAGGCGACCCCGGTCACTCTGGGCATGAAGATCGCCGGCTGGCTGGGAGCCATCACCCGCCATCGACAGCGTTTGCGTGAGCTGCAACCGCGTTTGTTCAGCCTGCAATTTGGCGGGGCGTCGGGCACGCTTGCGGCGTTGGGTGATCAGGCGATGCTGGTGGCCGAAGCGCTGGCGGCCGAACTGCAACTCGGCCTGCCGGAGCAGCCCTGGCACACTCAGCGCGATCGCCTGGTGGAGTTCGGCGCCGTGCTCGGATTGGTCGCCGGCAGCCTGGGCAAGCTGGGGCGTGATATCAGCCTGCTGATGCAGACCGAGGCAGCGGAAGTCTTCGAACCGTCGGCGCCGGGCAAGGGGGGATCCTCGACCATGCCGCACAAGCGCAACCCAGTAGGCGCCGCCGTGCTGATCGCGACGGCGACTCGGGTTCCGGGGTTGCTCTCGACCCTGTTCAGTGCCATGCCCCAGGAACACGAACGCAGTCTCGGCTTGTGGCATGCCGAATGGGAGACCCTGCCGGAGATTTGCCGGTTGCTCTCCGGGGCCTTGCAGCAGGCGTTGATTGTCAGCAAGGGCCTGGAAGTCGACCCGGCGCGAATGCTCGAAAACCTCGACCTGACCCAGGGATTGTTGCTGGCCGAGGCGGTGAGCATCGTCTTGGCTCAGCGACTGGGCCGCGACACCGCCCACCACTTGTTGGAGCAATGCTGCAAGCGGGCTGTCGCTGAACGGCGCCACCTGCGTGCGGTGCTAGGCGATGAACGGCAAGTGACCGCTCAATTGTCCGCCGACGAACTGGATCGCCTGCTCGACCCTGCCCACTATCTCGGCCAGGCGCGGACCTGGGTCGAACGTGCCGTGGCTGACCACTTGGCTTTTACCTGAAGGAGATTACCGTGGCTTTTGTACAACTGGCCGAAGGCCAACTGAATTACCGGCTCGATGGCCCGCAGGGTGCTCCGGTACTGGTGTTATCCAACTCCCTGGGCACCGATCTGGGCATGTGGGATACCCAGATACCGGCGTTCTGCGAGCACTTCCAGGTGCTGCGCTACGACACCCGTGGCCATGGTCGCTCGCTGGTCACCGAAGGGCCATACAGTATTGAGCAACTGGGTCAGGACGTGTTGGCGCTGCTCGATGCATTGCAGATCGAACGCGCACATTTCTGTGGTTTGTCCATGGGAGGCTTGATCGGCCAGTGGTTGGGGATTTATGCCGGCGAGCGCCTGAACAAACTGATCGTGTGCAACACGGCGGCAAAGATCGGTGATGCGAGCATATGGAACCCGCGTATTGAAACCGTGCTGCGCGACGGTGAGGCAGCCATGCGTGCCTTGCGCGATGGGGCCATTTCGCGCTGGTTCACGCCGGACTTCTGTGCCCGTCAGCCGGAGCGGGTCACGCCGATTACCGACATGCTCGCCGCCACATCGCCGCAAGGTTATGCGGCCAACTGCTATGCAGTGCGCGATGCCGATTTCCGCGAGCATGTCAGTGCAATCCAGGTGCCCCTGCTGGTGATTTCGGGCAGCGAAGACGCGGTGACGCCACCGTCGGGCGGGATGTTTATCCAGCAGCAGGTGAAGGGCGCCAAGCACGCCGAAGTCCATGCCGCCCATCTGTCGAATGTCCAGGCCAGCGATGACTTCAGCCGCCGGGTATTGGATTTCCTGCTGGCCAAGGTTTGAGGAGCATGATCGTGGACGAAAAACAACGTTACGCCGAAGGTCTGCAAGTACGTCGCGCCGTGCTGGGTGATGCCCATGTCGAGCGCAGCCTGAACAACCTGACCGAGTTCAATTCGGAGTTCCAGGAAATGATTACCCGCCATGCCTGGGGCGATATCTGGACGCGACCGGGGCTACCCCGGCACACCCGCAGCCTGATCACCATTGCTATGTTGATCGGCATGAATCGCGGCGACGAGCTCAAGCTGCACCTGCGCGCGGCGGCCAACAACGGTGTAACCCGCGAGGAGATCAAGGAGGTGCTGATGCAGAGTGCGATCTACTGTGGGATTCCGGCGGCTAATGCGACCTTCCATATGGCGGAGTCGGTGTGGGACGAGTTGGGTGTCGAGTCCCGCTCCTGAGCAACGTTGCGGTTCCTGTGCTGTGATGAGCACGATGCCCTCTCCCTTCGGGACGGAGAGGGCAGAAAGTGGGTACGGTCTCATCTCAAGTCCTACTCCGTTCCTTGCCGCGACGGCTTGATGATATCTTGGTTGCGCAACTGTCTTGACCTGGACCAGGCCAACCTCATGAAATCGGTTTTCGCTGTTCTCTCGATGCTCGCGCTTGCTGTTGGCCTGAGCGGCTGTATCGGCCCGCCGATGCCTTTGACCCCAGGCACGGAGCAAGCCCTGCGCACGCAGGCGCCGATCCGTTTCCTGCTGACTTTCGATGACGGCCCCAGCGCATCGAGTTTCTACAACCCGACCGCTTCAGTGCTCGACGACTTGGCGGCCAACCCGATCCAGCCAGGGATCAAGGCGTTGTTCTTTGTCCAGACCCGTGCTCCAAGGGCTGGCAACAGCGATATCGGTCGTGCGCTGATGCGGCGCGAGCATGCCGAGGGGCATATCCTGGGCTTTCACACCGCAACCCACTGGCACACCAATCATCGCTCGCTGAGTGCGCAGGAACTGGGGCAATCCCTTCTCGATGGCAGTGCCGATATCGCGGCGATCACCGGAGAACCGCCGACCATCCTGCGCCCGCCATTCTGGAATTATGACAAACGCACCTTCGCCGCTTATCAGCAGCATGGCCTGCAGGTGCTGTTGACTGACTTGAGCGCCAATGATGGCAAGGTCTGGGGGATTACCGCCAGCCCGCAGCGCCGGGCCAACTTGCTCAAGCACTTGGCCGAGGTGCGTGAGCAAATCGCCCGTGGCGAGATGCCGGCGGTCGATGGGGTGATCCCGGTGGTGGTGACCTTCCATGACCTTAATCGCTACACCGCCCGGCATATGCAGGAGTATCTGCAGATCCTCATGGACTGTGCGCGGGACACCGGCGTGCGCACCGCCGAACAGCCGTTCTATACAGATCGTCCGGCCTTGTTGCGGGCGGTGATGGCTCGCACAGTGGCCGACAGTTCCGTTCCCGTGCAACTGCCCGGCTTCTGGAATTGGTGGTGGGACAGCAATTCACACTAGTGGCTTGGACGGTGAGTTCGTTAGCTCAAGCTTGGAAGCCGGCAGGCTACTAGCCGACGATCAGGCGTTTTTCGCCGAACGCGTTGCCGCGAACAAACTGGTGTGGTCTCGCGCTTGACCTGTGGGAGATCAGCCATAACGAAAAATGCTCCGTATCTTTCGATACGGAGCATTTTTCGTTATGGCGATGTGGATTGCTAGCCTCTCACACAGCCTGCGACGGCGTTGTGTTGTGTCGCGGCAGAGGCTTCAACCCTTCGATGCCGTTTGGTTGATCGGGCGAGTTTGAGCAGTCTGCTCATTCCAGCCACCGCCGAGGGCCTTGTACAGGTTGACCTCACTGGTGAGTTGCGACAGGCGGTCGCTGATCAGCGACTGCTGGGCAGTGAACAACTGGCGCTGGGCATCCAGGAAGGTCAAATTGCTGTCCACACCAATGCGATAGCGACGCTCGGCCAGGCGGTAGTAATCCTGGTTGGCGGCGACCAGGTCACGCTGAGCCTGCAACTGTTGGTTGAAGGTCTGGCGCGCGGCCAGGCCGTCGGAGACTTCCTTGAAGCCGGTCTGGATCGCTTTCTCGTAGTTGGCCACGCCGATGTCCTTCTGGATCTTCGAGTAATCCAGGCTGGCTCGCAGACTGCCGGCGTTGAAGATCGGAATACTGATATTGGGCGAGAACAACCAAGTCCCCGAGCCGCCCTTGAACAGGCCGCCGAGGTCGGGGCTCAGGGTCCCGGCATTGGCGGTCAGGCTGATGTTCGGGAAGAAGGCGGCCCGGGCCGCGCCGATATTGGCGTTGGCGGCCATCAATTGGTGCTCGGCGCCAAGAATGTCCGGACGACGTTGCAGCAACTCCGATGGCAGGCCGGCGGGCAACTCGCTGAGCAAGTCGGCCGACAGCGGTTGGGCCGTCGGCAGGTTGGCCGGAATGGCGGCTCCCAGCAGCAGGGTCAGGTTGTTCTGGTCTTCGGCCATCTGGCGGGTGAATTGCGCCAGCTTGACTCGCGCACCTTCGACCGAAGTGCGCGACTGGCTCAGGTCCAGGGCAGAGGCGACGCCGACTTCATTGCTACGCGTGGTCAGCTTGTAGCTTTCCTCGTAGGCCGCGAGGGTGTCCTGGGTCAGCTTGAGCAGTTCCCTGTCGGCCTGCCAGGTCAGGTAGGCATTGGCGACGCTGGCCACGAGGCTGATCTGGGTGGTGCGGCGAGCCTCTTCGCTGGCGAAGTAAGTCTGCAGTGCCTGTTCGCTCAAACTGCGGATACGCCCAAACAGGTCCAGCTCATAAGAACTGACCCCGAGAGTCGCCGAGTATTGGCTGTTGATTCCCGCATTGCCGCTTGACGATGCGTTGGCCGGCAGGCGCTGGCGGCTACCGTTGCCGTTGGCGTCGATGGCGGGGAACAGATCGGCACGCTGGATCCTGTATTGGGCACGGTAGGCTTCGATGTTCAGCGCCGCGACGCGCAGGTCGCGGTTGTTTTCCAAGGCGACCTGGATCAGCTGTTGCAAGGCCGGATCGTTGAAGAACTGGCGCCAGCCTTGTTCGGCGGCCGCGACGTTCGCCGCCTGGTCCGGCGAGTAGGCCGGTCCTTGCGGGTACTGTGGCGCTATCGGAGCTTGCGGGCGTTGGTAGTCAGGAATCAACGAGCAACCACTGAGCACGAAGGCGGCGACCGCTATATGAAGAAGGGACTTGCTCATTGACCAGCCTCGTTGCTTGGAGTTTCAGGAGTGTGTGGCTGCTTGTGCGTCTTCTCGCCGCCGATAGACGACACGGTCACGAAGAACAACGGCACCCAGAAAATCGCCAGAATCGTCGCGGTGATCATACCGCCAATTACGCCGCTGCCGATGGCATGTTGGCTGCCCGAGCCGGCGCCGGTGGCAATCGCCAGTGGCACCACGCCGAGGATGAAGGCCAGGGACGTCATGATGATCGGCCGCAGACGCATGCGGCAGGCTTGCACTGCTGCATCGATCAAGCTGTGGCCCTGTTCATGCAGTTCCTTGGCGAACTCCACGATCAGGATGGCGTTTTTCGCTGCCAGCCCGATGGTGGTCAACAGGCCCACCTGGAAGTACACATCGTTGGACAGCCCGCGCAAAGTGGTCGCCAGCAGCGCACCGACAATCCCCAGCGGCACCACCAGTATCACAGCGATCGGAATCGACCAGCTTTCGTACAGTGCGGCAAGACACAGGAATACCATCAGCAAAGATAGGGCGAACAACGCCGGTGCCTGGGAGCCGGACAGGCGCTCCTCGTATGATAGGCCTGTCCAGGAAATACCCACGCCTGCCGGAAGTTTCTTGGCAATAGCCTCGACTTCAGCCATAGCCTGGCCGGTGCTGTAACCTGGAGCGGGCGAGCCGAGAATCTCCATGGCTTCGACGCCGTTGTAGCGCGACAGCTTCGGTGCACCGTAAATCCACTGGCCCTTGGCGAAGGCGGAGAAGGGCACCATCTCGCCCTTGCTGTTGCGTATGTACCACTTCTGTAGGTCTTCAGGGCTCATCCGGGCGCTGGGCTGGCCCTGCACATAGACCTTCTTCACCCGACCACGATCAATGAAGTCATTGATATAGTTGCCGCCCAGGGCAATCGACAGGCTGCTGTCGATGTCCGCCAGGGACACCCCCAGGGCGCTGGCCCGTTCGTTGTCGATGCTCAACTGGTACTGCGGTTCGTCGTTCAGGCCGTTCGGACGTACTTGCGTGAGTACTTTGCTCTGGGCCGCCATGCCGAGGAACTGGTTACGCGCCGCCATCAGTCTGTCATGGCCGATACCGGCCTGGTCCTGCAGGTACACGTCGAAACCGGTGGCGTTACCCAACTCCAATACCGCCGGTGGGGCAAAGGCGAACACTTTCGCGTCGCGAAACGAAAAGAAATGCTGCTGGGCACGGGCCGCCAGGGCGAACACATTGTTGGCGGTGGAGCGCTCGTCCCAGGGCCTGAGCATGATGAAGGCCATGGCCGAACTCTGCCCGCGACCGGCGAAGTTGAAGCCGTTTACGGTAAACACCGAAGCCACCGTGTCGGTTTCCTTGGTCAGCAGGTACTCGCGCATTTTGTCGATCACTACCTGGGTCCGTTCGGCGCTCGAACCGGCCGGAGTCTGGACTTGGGCAAAGAGCACGCCCTGGTCTTCTTCGGGCAGGAACGACGTCGGAATGCGCATGAACAGCCAGATCATGCCGACAAGGATGATCACATAGACCAGCAGGTACGGCGCCTTGTGGCGCAGGATGCCGCTCACCGTGCGCTCGTAGCCACGCACGCCACGGTCGAAATTGCGGTTGAACCAGCCGAAGAAGCCCCGCTTCGCCGTGCCGTGATCACCCTTGGCAATCGGCTTGAGCATGGTGGCGCAGAGTGCCGGGGTGAAGATCAGGGCAACCATCACCGACAGAGCCATGGCCGAAACGATGGTGATCGAGAACTGCTTGTAGATCACCCCGGTCGAACCGCCGAAGAACGCCATCGGCAGCAGTACCGCCGAAAGCACCAGGGCGATACCCACCAGTGCGCCCTGGATCTGCCCCATGGATTTCTTGGTGGCTTCCTTGGGCGACAAGCCTTCCTCGCTCATCACGCGCTCGACGTTTTCCACCACGACGATGGCATCGTCCACCAGCAGGCCGATGGCGAGCACCATGGCGAACATGGTCAGGGTGTTGATGCTGAAACCGGCCGCCGCGAGGATCCCGAAGGTCCCCAGCAACACCACCGGGACGGTCATGGTGGTGATAATGGTGGCGCGGAAATTCTGCAGGAACAGGAACATCACCAGAAACACCAGTACGATCGCTTCGACCAGGGTTTCAATCACCCCCTTGATCGACTCTGTCACCACCGGGGTGGTGTCGTATGGGAATACCACTTTCACGCCTTGCGGAAAGAACGGTTCAAGGTTGGAGATGGTCTTGCGCAGGGCCTTAGCGGTGTCCAGGGCGTTGGCTCCGGCGGCGAGTTTTACTGCCATGCCGGAGGCTGGTTTACCGTTGAACTGAGCGCTGACGCTGTAATTTTCACCCCCGAGGCCGACGTCGGCGACATCGCCCAGGCGCACTTGTGAACCGTCCTGGTTGACCTTGAGCAGAATCGCCTTGAATTGCTCGGCGGTCTGCAGGCGGGTCTTGCCGATAATGGTCGCGTTCAACTGCTGGCCGGGCATGGCCGGCAGACCACCCAGTTGCCCGGAGGACACTTGGACGTTCTGTGCGGCAATGGCGTTCTTGACGTCCACCGGGGTCAGCTTGTAGTTGTTCAGCTTGGCCGGGTCGAGCCAGATGCGCATCGCGTACTGGGCACCGAACACCTGGAAGTCGCCGACACCGGAGGTTCGCGAGATCGGGTCCTGCATGTTGGAGACGATGTAGTTCGACAGGTCATCCTTGGTCATGCTGCCGTCGGTCGATACCACGCCGATGACCATCAGGAAGTTCTTCACCGATTTGGTCACGCGGATGCCCTGGCGTTGCACTTCTTCCGGTAGCAACGGGGTCGCCAGGTTCAGCTTGTTCTGCACCTGGACCTGCGCGGTATCCGGGCTGGTGCCCTGCTCGAAGGTCGCGGTAATGGTCATGCTGCCGTCGGAGTTACTTTCCGAGGCTACATAACGTAGGTTGTCGATGCCGTTGAGCTGTTGCTCGATCACCTGGACCACGGTGTCCTGCACGGTCTGCGCCGAGGCGCCCGGATAGGTCACGGCAATCGCGATAGCCGGCGGTGCGATGGCCGGGTACTGGTTGATCGGCAATTTGAGGATCGATAGAGCCCCGACTAACATGATCACCAGGGCGATAACCCAGGCGAAAATGGGCCGATCGATAAAAAATTTCGACATGGTTTATTCCCCTTTGCTGCCGGCGGCTTTATCTGTTGCCGGTGCAGGGGGCGGGTTGGCTACCTTCACATTGCTGGCTTCGGTGGGCTGGACTTCAATGCCGGGCTGCACGAACTGGAGACCTTCGGTGATCACCCGGTCGCCGGCGTTCAAGCCCTCCTCGATCAGCCATTGACTGCCCAGGGTACGGCTGGCCTTGAGCCGACGCAGCTCGACCTTATTGTCCGGACCGACCACCAACGCGATCGGGGTGCCCTTGAGGTCACGGGTCACGCCTTGCTGTGGCGCGAGAATGGCGGCACTGTTCACGCCGGCCTGCAATTGAGCATGTACGAACATGCCCGGCAGCAGGGTGTGATCGGGGTTCGGGAACACCGCGCGCAGGGTCACCGAGCCGGTGGTTTCATCCACGGTGACTTCCGAGAATTTCAGCTTGCCTTCCTGCGGGTACGAGCTACCGTCTTCCAGGATCAGCTTGACCGTTGCGGCGTTGTCGCCAGCCTTCTGCAGGCGCCCGCTTTCCAGCTCGCGGCGCAGTTGCAATAGCTCGGCGGTGGATTGCGTCACGTCGACGTAGATCGGGTCGAGTTGCGAAATCGTCGCCATGGCCTCGGCCTGGCCGGAGCTGACCAGGGCGCCTTCGGTTACCGACGAGCGACCGATACGCCCAGACAACGGCGCCAATACCTTGGTATAGCGCACGTTGATCTGAGCGCTTTGCAGGGCGGCTTCCGATTGCAAGCGATTGGCGACGGCGGTGTCGTATTCCTGGCGGCTGACAGCCTGTTCGTTCACCAACTGCTTGTAGCGGTCGGAAATCGAACGGGTCGATTGCAGGTTCGCTTCGGCGCTCTTGAGGGTTGCTTCATAGACCGAGGGATCGATTTGATAAAGCTGCTGACCGGCTTTGACGTCGCCGCCTTCCTTGAACAGGCGTTTGAGAATGATGCCGTTGACCTGGGGACGGACCTCGGCGATGCGATAGGCGCTGGTTCGACCTGGAAGCTCGGACGTCAGGGTGAAGGCCTGGGTTTGCAGGGTAACGACACCGACCTGAGGTGCGGGAGGGGCTGGCGCGGCGGCCTTTTCCTCTTTACATCCGCTGAGCAGCGATGCCAGGGCGACGGCGGTGACCAGAGTGGTAATAGCTGGCTTGCGTTGCATGAGGGTCCTCGAGTCAAGCGCGCACGATGCGCACAAGAATAGTGGAAGGGTATTAAAGGTGATCCGGCTGGATAAATAGGTTGCTAATGAATATACTTACATTCATGGTTGTTTGTAAATACGTGCGCTTTTCATGACCGTCGTGACAAAACACTGGATTCATTTCGGGAAAAGGCATAAGAATCGCCGCCCGTCGTTAAGCTCGGATTAGGCCATGGGCCATCCGAGGCACCCTGATTGAGGTTTTACCGCCATGGTCCGTCGCACCAAAGAGGAAGCCCGGGAAACCCGGAGCCAGATACTCGAAGCTGCCGAAAAGGCGTTCTACGAGCGTGGTGTGGCACGCACTACCCTGGCCGATATCGCGACCCTGGCAGGTGTGACACGTGGTGCCATCTACTGGCATTTCAGCAACAAGGCTGATCTGGTGCAGGCGATGCTCGACTCGTTGCGCGAGCCGTTGGATGACCTGGCCAAGGCCAGTGAAAACCGCGAGGAGCTTGATCCATTGGGCTGCATGCGTCAGTTGTTGGTGCATTTCTTTCAGCGGGTTGCCCTTGACCCGAAAGTCCGGCGCATCAATGAAATTTTGTTTCATAAGTGTGAGTTCACCGATGAAATGTGTGATCTGCGTCGCCAGCGACGCGCTGCCAGCGCGGACTGCAATATGCACATCGAGCTGGCCTTGCGTAATGCGGTGAATAGAGGACAGCTTCCCGAGAGCCTCGATACAGCTCGCGCAGCCATCAGTATCCATGCCTGGATCGATGGCATTCTCTATCAATGGTTGCTGGCACCCGACAGCTTTGACCTGGCTGACGATGCTCCACGCTGGGTCGATGCAGGATTGGATATGCTGCTCCTGAGCCCCAGCTTGCGCAATTGACTCAAAGTGCGTAATTGAGTCTAGTTGTGTCAATATTTAAGGCTAATAACAAAAAACACTTGGGCTGCCGATAATGGGCAACATTTATATACCTGTGGGCTGAAACTTGGTAGTTAGTCTCCTAAGTATTTTGTAGCAAATTTGTTGCGAGCGTGTAAATGAATGTATCGAACTTGATGCACAAGAGCGCCGAGCAGCCGCTCAAGGGCATTGTCCTGGTCGCAGGGGCGGTGCTGATGTTCGCCAGCCATGACGCCCTGTCCAAGTATCTGTCGGGTTTTTACCCCATCGTGATGGTGGTCTGGGCCCGCTATGTGGTTCATACCTTGTTGATGCTGGCGGTGTTCGTACCTCGCGGCGGCTTTTCGGCGGCGGTACGCACCCGGCGTCCGGGGTTGCAAGTGTTGCGTGCCTTGTGCTTGATCGGCACCAGCCTGTTTTTCACCACCGGCCTGCGTTATATCCCTCTGGCGGAAGCCACCTCAGTCAACTTCCTTGCCCCCTTGCTGGTGACCGCCTTGTCGGTGCCGCTATTGGGCGAACGAGTGAGCCGTAGGCAATGGGCGGCGGTGATCGTAGGCTTTGTCGGGGTATTGATCGTGGTACGACCGGGCGGGGCATTGTTCACCCCGGCGATCCTGCTACCGTTGGGTTCGGCCCTGTGTTTCGGCTTTTATCAACTGCTGACCCGCACTCTCAGCGGGGTTGACAGCCCGACCACCAGCAACTTTCTGACCGGCATCCTCAACAGCCTGATCATGAGTGCGTTGCTGCCGTTTTTCTGGAGTGTCCCCACCTTAGTCCACGGCCTGTTCATGATCGGCCTGGGGACCTGCGGCATGTTCGGCCATATGCTCCTGACCCAGGCTTTGCGGTATGCCGCCCCAGCGACCTTGGCGCCGTTCAGCTACGGGCAGATTCTATTCGCGGGGATGTACGGTTACCTGATTTTCGATCACATGCCGGATATGGTCGCCCTGGTCGGGATCGTGGTGATCTGCCTGAGTGGATTGGCGGTGGCCTGGGGACAGCGCAAGCGCGGTTCACCCCAGACCGGGCATTCATCCATGGCGATTTCTGCTGATAAAAGGTAGCCGGCCAGACTGCTCACAGCGTCTTGGCCGTGGGTTTCTTGCCCCGGAACTTAAGTGACCGTACAGACCGCTAGGGCACTGTCTTTTATCACGTCCATTCGAGCTTTTTCATGACGGTCCTCCTGAAAAAATACAGCGCAGTCCTTATGCTTTAAGTGTTATGCCGATTTTAAGTTTCATGAGCGACCCTCGCGTGGCGCGGAGCTCTCATAAGCGTCGGCTGTTGGAGCAGAGGACTCAACAGGAATGATTTTCGCCCGTGGTGCGGGAATTTTCCATTGCCGTCAGTGAGTGGAGCGACACTGGTGTATCCGGTGAACCGCACTCCACCGGACGCCCGGAGGGCTCAGCTCATGCTGAACTTCACGCTATAGCTGTAGGGGGGAGCCTTGAGTGTCTTGTTCAAGCGGGCCTTGCAGGACGCCGGACGTTCGCCGATCGACTCGGCTTGCCGTGTCCATACCGGCAGGTAGTTGTGATGGGGCGACTGGGCAAAGCGTTGCTGCAGGGAGTGCTGGGCCGCGAAGTGGCACTTGTGTGGCCCCCAGCCGTAGATGAACCAGGCCCTCGGCCCGGCGAGTTTCAGTTCCCGCCGTTCGCCGCCGGCAATGGAAAAGCTTGAAGGCGCCGCGCCGTTCAGATCGATGCCGGTGCCCAACAGCTCCAGCGGGTGCGAGGAATCGTTGTGGATCTCAACCGCCGTAACGATGCCGGAAGCGAAGGCGGTAAATGAAAGAAGGGCGGAAATGGCTCCGCAAAACAGCGCAATGCTGAAGGATTGCAGCAGGAGGGTCATGTTAATTCCTTTTAAGCTGGATCTTGAAAGCAACACCATTCCAGGGTGCTGCACGCCTTCCCATAGAAGGGAAAAGCGCCGGGTAAGTATGCAGACTGTGGCGAGGAATACCCGCGACAAAGCGCCCTTTGTCCTGTGAGTGTTTTCCGATAGTAGTGTAGCGGAATTCGGTAGATACAAAAAAACACCCCAAAAGTCAGGACGGCTGTCCAACTTTTGGGGGCTGTTCAAGGCAGGGCCTTTTTCGGCTTTAGTGTGTTGCTCGCCACTTACAGCGTTGGGTAGTCGATGTAGCCGACCGCGCCGTTGCCGTAGAAGGTGTCAGGATTGGCATCGTTCAGCGGTGCGTCGGCCTTCAGGCGCGCCGGCAGGTCCGGGTTGGCAATGAAGGGTACACCGAAGGCCACTGCATCGGCCTTGCCGCCGGCCAGCCAGGCATTGGCGCTGTCCTTGGTGAAGCGTTCGTTGGCGATGTAAGGACCGCCGAAAGCTGCCTTGAGCTGTGGGCCGAGACTGTCGGCGGCTTCCTTTTCGCGGGAGCAGATAAACGCGATACCGCGCTTACCCAGCTCGCGAGCGACATAGGTGAAGGTTTCCGAGAGGTTCGCGTCGCCCATGTCATGGGAGTCCGCACGTGGTGCGAGGTGCATGCCGACACGGCCGGCGCCCCAGATTTCCACCACGGCATCGGTAACTTCGAGGAGCAAGCGGGCACGATTTTCCAGAGAGCCACCGTAGCTATCGGTACGCTGGTTGGTGCTGCTTTGCAGAAACTGGTCAAGCAGATAGCCGTTGGCGCCATGGATTTCCACGCCATCGAAGCCGGCGGCCTTGGCGTTTTTCGCGCCGAGGCGGTAGGCGTCGACGATATCGGCGATTTCAGCGGTTTCCAGTGCCCGCGGCGTCGGGAAGTCAGCCAGTGGACGGACCAGGCTGACGTGGCCCTTGGGTTGAATGGCGCTCGGGGCGACTGGCAGTTCGCCGTTCAGGTATGAAGTATGGGAAACCCGGCCGACGTGCCACAGTTGCAGGAAGATCCGGCCACCGGCGGCGTGTACGGCCTTGGTAACGTTGCTCCAGCCACGTACCTGGTCGTCGGACCAGATGCCGGGGGTGTCGGGGTAGCCGACGCCCATTGGGGTGACCGAGGTCGCTTCGCTGAGGATCAGGCCGGCGGAGGCGCGCTGGACGTAATACTCGGCCATCAGAGCGTTCGGCACACGGCCTTCATCGGCGCGGCAGCGGGTCAATGGGGCCATGATGATGCGGTTCGGCAATTCGAGTTCGCCGAGCTTGATTGGATCGAAAATAGTTGCCATGTGGACAATCCTCTTGATGGTTAGTGGGTAGCGGGAACCAGTTCGGCATTGCCGTTCTGGCGGAACGTGATCAGGGTCACCAGCAGTGCAAGCACCGCCAGTGTCGCAGCGGCCGGAGGCACGCTGGTAAGGCCGAAACCGTGGGCAATGACGCTGCCGCCGACCCAGGCACCGAGAGCGTTGCCGAGGTTGAAGGCGCCGATATTCAAGGTCGAGACCAGGTTCGGTGCGGCCTGGCCATAAGTCACCACGTTGACCTGCAAGGCGGGTACGGCGGCGAAGCAGGCAGTGGCCCAGAGGAACAGGGTGATTTCGGCCGGAACCATGATCAGGCTGGTCCAGGTCAGCACCGTAGCCAGTGCCGCCATGGCGATAAAGACCCCAATCAGCGTCGCGGGCAGGCTCTTGTCCGCCAGCTTGCCGCCGATGATGTTGCCGACGGTCAAGCCCAGGCCCATCAGCATCAGGGTCCAGGTCACGCCCCGTGGCGAGACGCCGGTGACGTCGCGAAGCAACGGTGCGATGTAGGTGAACAGGGCGAATACCGAGGCTGAGAACAGCACGGTCATGCTCAGGGACAACCACAGACCGGCGCCCTTGAGGGCCGCGAGTTCGGCGCGCATGTCGAGTTTTTCTTCGTCACGCTTGGCTGGCAGGAAGCGAAGCAGGCCGATTAGCGCAATCACGCCGATGACGGTCACCGCCCAGAAGGTCGAACGCCAGCCGGCCTGTTGACCCAAGGCAGTGCCCAGGGGCACGCCGAGCACGTTGGCCAGAGTCAGGCCGGTGAACATCAGGGCCACGGCCGAGGCGCGCTTGTCCGGGCTGACCAGATTGGCCGCCACCACCGAGCCGATGCCGAAGAAGGCGCCATGGCACAGGGCGGTGACAATACGGGCGAGCATTAACACGTTGTAGTCGCTGGCCACCGCGCACAGCAGGTTGCCAACGATGAAGATCCCCATCAGGGCCACCAAGGCTGCCTTGCGTGGCAGTCGGGCAGTGGCCATGGCCATGAAGGGGGCGCCGATGGCTACGCCCAGTGCGTAGCCGGTCACCAGCCAGCCAGCACCGGGGATCGAGACCCCAAGGTCGGTCGCCACATCGGGTAATAGACCCATGATGACGAACTCGGTGGTACCGATGGCGAAGGCGCTCAGGGCCAGGATAAGTAGCGAGAGAGGCATCGATTGCGGTCCTTTTAGAGCTCTTGGCTCATGGTGCGGAGGAATGCCTGAATGGTTTCCTCGTTGCGTTTGAAGAAGTGCCACTGGCCGACCTTCTGGCTGCTGATCAGGCCGGCTCGTTGCAGTGTCGCCAGATGCGCCGACACGGTCGACTGCGACAAGCCGCAGCGTTGGTCGATCTGTCCGGCACAGATACCGTATTCATGGTTATGGTGCTGCTCGGGGAATTGGTTTTCCGGATCTTTCAACCAGCTGAGGATGTCTCGGCGTACTGGATGTGCCAGTGCTTTTATTATTTCGTCGAGGTCAAGGGTCATGGTGGTGTCTCAAGGTAGTAAAACGCTATATCGCGATGGAGCGAAATATAAATCGATATTTCGCGATATACAAATATGATTTCGCTCTGACTTCCCTATAAATCGCTATATCGAGTTATAACGATATGAGAGCAAAAGTGCTAAGCTGCGTGACATGAACTATCTCGCACACCTGCATCTGGGCGGCCAGCGCCCGGAACAACTGCTCGGCAGCCTCTATGGCGATTTCGTCAAGGGGCGTGTGGAGGGGCAATTCACGCCTTCGATTGAGGCCGCGATTCGGTTGCATCGGCGGATCGACGTGTTCACTGATCGGCATCTTCTGGTGGGCCGGGCACTGTCGCGTTTCAGCCTGACCCGACGGCGTTATGCCGGAATCGTCCTGGATGTGTTCTTCGACCATTGTCTGGCACGGGACTGGGCATTGTATGCCGAGGGCGCGCTGGACAGTTTTACCGCTGGCGTCTATCGCATCCTGGCGAGCGAGCCACGGCTGCCGGGGCGCCTGGCGCAGGTCGCACCCTATATGGCGGCGGATGACTGGCTGGGTTCATATCGCCAGTTCGAGGTGCTGCGCCCGGTGCTGCGGGGGATTTCCCGACGCCTGTCGCGACCCGAGGAACTGGCCCATGCGATGCATGAGCTGGAACTGTTATATGAGCCCCTGAGCGAGGATTTCCGGCTGTTCTATCCAGAGTTGCGGGCATTTTCGCAGGAGCAGCTACGAGAACCTTGAGCACGGGGTCTACATTGACTGGGTGGCGAGGAGGCTTGCCCCGAGGGGCAAGTGCCGCCCGCCACAAGGTTTTTTATGCTGCTTGCGATCGGCCTGTGTCGATTTCGACCGGGCGTGGCGCTGTGCGCGTCACTTCGGCGGTTTCGCCAAACAGCGCCATCTGCACTTTCTGTTGGGCCAGGAACGCCAGCGTCGCGCGTTCTTGGCCATTGCAAGCAATCGGCGCCAGCAACTGGATTTCCACATCGCCCTGATCGTTGGAAAACAAGCGCATCAGGTGCGAAAGCAAATCATCATCGCCAATAAAAGGCGCGAGCAGGTCAGGTTGCCCATCGCGCAGGTAACGAATGGCCACGGGTTGTAACGAGACGTCCGCCTCAATGGCCGCCGACAGCAGGCGACCGTGGAAGGTGCGCAATGAACGGCCATCGGTGGTGGTGCCTTCCGGGAACATCAACAAGGAATGTCGCTGCTCCAGATGACGGGTCATCTGCTTGCGGACCAATTGGCTATCGCCCGAACCCCGACGGATAAACAAACAGCCGGCTTTTGCTGCCAGCCAACCCGCCACCGGCCAGGTGCGGACTTCGGCCTTGGACAGGAAGGACAGCGGAGTCAGCGCCCCCAGTAGGGCAATATCGGTCCACGACACGTGATTACTGACCCACAGCATCGGTTGCGTCGGCAAGGTGCCACGCAGGGTCACGCGAAAGGGCAGGGCATTGCTCAGGCGCGCCATGAAAAAACGCGACCAGCGCTGACGCCGGACCATCGAATTGGCGATACCCAGGCGCTCGAACAGGCCGAATACACTGGCCATGCCCATACCCAGGCAGACCACCAACAGCACTCGGACTATTCGGGCATACACCCGCAGCCGGCTCATTACACTGCCGCCTTGAAGTGCCGGGCATAACGCGGGCATAACTCGTCGCGCTTGAGTAGGGTGAAGACGTCGGCCACCTGGAAATCTTCATCCCAGCACGGCTCGCCGCAGATCTTCGCGCCCAGGCGCATGTAAGCCTTGAGTAGTGGCGGCATTTCGGTGATGACGTTGCCGGGGATATCCAGGGGCGGCAGCGGTTTCTTCGGTTCGGCGCGCAGGTGTTCGGTGCTCAGATAGCGTTCACGCAGACGCTGCATGATCGCCTGGGCCTGGATCCCACCGTCCTGCATCGGAATGCTTGCGCAACCCATCAGGTAGCTGTAGCCGCCTTCGTTGAGCACTTCGGCCAGTTCGCCCCAGAGCACGGCAATGGTGCCGCCGTTGCGGTAGGCCGGGTCGACGCAGGTACGGCCGATTTCCAGGATCGGGCCTTTCAGGTGGCCCAGACCATGCAGGCTGAATTCTTCTTCACTGTAGAAGCGCCCCAGGGTGTTGGCGGCCTTATGGTCGAGCAAACGCGTGGTCGCCACCAGGCGACCGCTGTTCAAGTCGCGCACGCCGATGTGGCTGCAGTGCACATCATAATCATCCATATCCAGACCGAGCTCGGCACCTTTCAGCTTGGCATTGAATTCGCCGCTGAAAACGTTAAAGCGCAAGGTTTGGGCTTCTCGCAAGGCCGCTGTGCCCAATAGGCGCTCGGCTTGCAGGCGGCGTTCATTGCCGGTGTCGCTGATGCGGGCGATCTGAGTCATAACGCGTCTCCGGTTGCCGGCCAGGGTTACGGCCAGTCGACTTTGTTGTGCTCAGTCAGGCTATGTAGGCCTGGTGTCATCGCCATGAAGCTTTGGTGATGCTTACATGACAACCTTCAGGACACTCGCCGGGTATTGGCCGTTGGAACCGAGCTTGGCCGGGGACCGAGCAGAACTGTCATCAAGTCCCGCTAGACTTTTTCGAGGCTATTTCTCCGAGCTTGCCCCATGCCCAAGGGTTCAACCTTTTTCGTGGTATTGCTGCTGGTCATTTCTACCGCACGCGCCGAAAGTTGGCCTGACAGCGAATGGAGCCATGAGCCGCAGATGACCGGCCCTGCCGTCGAGGCCCTGCGGGCCTATGCCTTTACGACACGCGACGATGCAACCCGCACGGGTGTGCGCACCGACGCCCTGCTGGTGATCCGGCGGGGTCGGATCGTCTACGAGCAGTATGCCGGACCCACTCGCGTCGATACCCCGCATCTCACCTGGTCGATCAGCAAGAGCATCATGGCCACGGTCCTCGGCGTGGCCTATGGCCAAGGGCTGTTCCAGTTGCATGACCCGGTGGCGAAGTTCTACCCACCGTTTCGGGTGCATCCCAAGGTCACTTTGGAACACCTGTTGAACTGGGCTTCGGGCATCGACTGGCAAGAGGACTATGAATATGCACCGTTGAAATCATCGGTGGTGGCGATGCTATATACCCTCGGCCACGCCGACATGGCCGGTTACACCGCCAACCATGGCGAATACAGCAAGCCCGGCCAGGCTTTCCGTTATTCCAGTGGCGACAGCAACGTGCTGGCGGCGGCCTTGCAAAAGATCGTCGGCGCCCAGCGTTATCCGGACTTTCCCTGGACGGCTCTGTTCGACCCGTTGGGTATTCGGGGGGCCGTCTGGGAGCGTGATGGCAGCGGCACCTTCGTGGCATCGTCCTATACCTATATGACCGCCCGCGATCTGGCTCGGATCGGTCTGTTGATGGCACGCAACGGTCGCTGGCGAGACCGTCAATTACTGCCCGAGGCGTGGGTCGATTTCAACCGGCGACCGGCTGCGGCCTACAAGCCGGGGCAGGATGAGGCCGTGGCGGGTGGGCAGTGGTGGCTCAATCGGCCGATAGAGGGGGCGCCCAAGCCATGGCCGGACGCGCCAGCCGATACCTTCGCCGCACTCGGGCACTGGGGGCAGGCGTTGTATGTGATCCCCAGCGCCGACCTGGTGATCGTGCGCTACGGCGATGATCGCGACGGCAGCTACCGTCACAACGAGCTGCTCAGGCGTGCCCTGTTGGCCTTTGCACCGAGGGTGCGGCCATGAGGTGCGCGCGCGTTGTGCGGCGTCACCCGTTCATCAGCTTGTGGGTGTTGTCGCTGTTGGCGCTGCTCGCCTGGGCCTGGCACGAGCGCGTCGCCCTGGGGGCTTTCCCGAGGATCATCAGTGCCTATACCGCCAAGGAGTATTGTTCCTGTCGATATGTCATGAATAACCCCGCCGACTATTGCCGCGGGTATGTGAAGCAAACCGTGCCGGTCAGCCACTTTGTCGACGATCCGAGTCGGCGCCGGGTCAGTGCCGAAGGCCTCGGATACAGCGGCACGGCAGTCTGGGTCGGTGAGCGGGAAGGCTGTCGACTGGCGCCTTGAGACGTTGTTTGCCACCTCAACCGTGGACGGTTAAGGTGGCGCCTACGTTCAATCAGGAGCTCGCATGCACCGGTCTTGCCTTCTCATGGCCCTGCTCGGGGCGCTGGCGCTGCCGGCCCACGCCAATTGGTACCTGGACAATGAGTCTTCGCGCTTATCGTTTGTCACCACCAAGAACACCGATATCGCCGAGGTCCACCGCTTCCTGACCCTGCACGGCAAGGTCGATCGCCAGGGTATGGCGACCCTTGAGGTCGAGCTGGAGTCGGTCAATACCGGGATTCCCTTGCGCGATGAGCGTCTGCGTCGCGACTTGTTCCAGATCAAGACCTATCCCCAGGCGCGAGTCACCGCGCACATCAATGTGGAACCGATCAACGACCTGGCCCCCGGTGCTCAGCTCGAACTGCGCCTGCCGCTGGTGGTTCGGTTGCACGGCCAGGAGCACCGTTATAATGCCGAGCTGCTGGCGACGCGCCTCGATGATCGACGCTTCCAGGTCGTGACCCTTGAGCCGTTGGTGATACATGCCGAGGATTTTGACTGGGTGTCGAGTCTCGCGGCATTGCGCAAGGTGGCAGGCCTGTCGGCCATCAGCCTATCCGTACCGGTGGGCGCGGTGCTGATTTTCACGGCGCGCTGACATGACCGGCGCGGTCTTTCCCTGGCGCGGCGACAATACCTTCGAGCTGCTGATCGACGGTCCGGATTTCTTTCCGCGCATGTTGGTGGCGATTGCCCGGGCCAACTGTCAGGTCGAGCTTGAGCTGTATTTGGTGGAGGCCGGCGAGTGCGCCGAGGCCATGGTCCAGGCGCTGATCCAGGCGGCCGAGCGTGGAGTGCGGGTGCGCTGCCTGTTTGATGACTTTGGCAGCCTGGCTTTTACTCTGGGGTTGCGTCGACGGTTGATCGAGGCCGGTGTCGAACTGCGTTTCTATAATCGCCTGCGCTGGCGTAGCGGCCTGCGCAACCTGTACCGCGATCACCGTAAGCTGCTGCTGGTAGACCAGTCCATGGCGGTGGTTGGCGGCACGGGCGTCACCGATGAGTTCTGGACCCCCAGCGACAATCGTTGCCAATGGCATGAAGTCATGGTGCAAATCCGGGGTCCGTTGGTGCTCGACTGGCAGTTGCTGTTCGACCGCCAATGGTTGGCCAACGAACAGCGCGCTGCCTGGAAACCCGCCGCCCGTTTTGGTCTGCCGCGCCTGCCACGGCCACCGCTGGCAGGGCAGGGCCTGGGTCGGGTGGCTTACGCCGATGCCCGGCAACATCGCGACATCCTGCAATCGTTGGTCCGCACGCTGAACAGCGCCAAGCAGCGGATCTGGCTGGCGACCCCGTATTTCCTGCCGACTTGGAAGGTTCGCCGTTCGTTGCGCCGGGCCGCCCGGCGCGGAGTCGACGTGCGGCTCCTGCTGACCGGGCCGCATACCGATCATCCTTCGGTACGTTACGCTGGCCATCGCTACTACCCACGGCTGCTCAGGGCGGGCGTGCGGATCTTCGAGTATCAGCCGTGTTTCCTGCACTTGAAGATGGTGCTGGTCGACGATTGGGTCAGCATCGGCTCGTGCAATTTTGATCACTGGAACCTGCGCTTCAACCTGGAAGCCAATCTTGAAGCGCTTGACCCGTCTTTGACCGAGGCGGCGATGGCCAGCTTTATCACCGATTTCGCCCTTAGCCAGCCAGTCAGCCTCGAAGCCTGGAAAGCGCGACCGTGGTGGCGTCGTGTGAAGCAGCGACTATGGGGCTGGGTCGACCGCCTGGTGGTGAACCTGTTGGACCGCCGTGGCTGATCGATTGCGCATGTCAGGGTATTGCCCGTTGTTCGCCTGAGATAGACTCCAGGCCATTCGTTCCCTGTTCAGGAATTCGTCCATGACTCCATCGTTGCTTATGGCCGTGCTTGCCTCGGGCTTTATCTACGGCATCACCCCCGGTCCCGGCGTGCTGGCGGTGTTCGGCATCGGTGCGGCGCACGGCCGGCGGGCCGGGGCCGGGTTTCTCTGCGGTCATTTGCTGGGGGATGTGGTCTGGTGCAGCACGGCGTTGATTGCGATTGTCGGCGCCCGAGAAATCGGCAGCACCACCTTCGATGCTCTGGGTGTTATCAGTGGCCTTTATTTGTTCTGGTTGGGCTGGCGGGCGCTTCGCCGCCAGCACGCCAATGATGAACCACTCCAGGGCACGGCCCGGCAACCGTTTTGGCACGGCATCCTGTTCGGCCTGACCAACCCCAAGGCCTATCCGGTGGCGGTCGCGACTTTTACCGCCTTGCTCTCCAGCCGCGCCGAGTTGCTGAGCTGGTCGATGCTGCCGGGGTTGATTTTTCTCAGTTTCCTTGGCGGCGTACTGGCATACGCTATTCTCATCGGTGTTGTCGGTGCCCAGCGGGTTCGGGTGCTGTATCAACGGCACGAAGTGCTGATAACCCGTTTGTGTGGTGTGATGTTCATCGGCTTTGCCATAAATGCTCTGGCTCACGCGCTACCGGGGTTGCTGCCCAACAAGGCGTGAGTCACCGGCAAGAAGGGGCAGGGAGCCACGGTTTTCCATGGATCGATGCTGACGCTTAATTTTTCTGGCGATCTCTTTCTGATGGAAACCAAGACTGTCACACCGCTGGCCAGCTATATCGATCTGTTGCTCGATGTGGTGTGTGCCGTTGATGTCCAAGGGCGTTTCGTTTTTGTCAGCGCCGCCTGCGAGCGCATCTTCGGTTATACGCCGGACGAATTGATCGGCACCTCGATGATCGAGCTGGTCTTGCCCGCCGATCGCGAGCGAACCCTCAAGGCCGCCGCTGAAATCATGGCCGGCGAGCCCAAGCCGCATTTCGAGAACCGCTATGTACGCAAGGATGGCCGGGTGGTCCATATCATGTGGTCGGCGCGTTGGTCCGAAGCCGATCAACTGCGTATTGCCGTGGCTCGAGACGTTACCGAGCGCAAGCTTGCCGAGGCGAAACAGGTGGCGCTCTACGCAATTTCCGAAGCCGCCCACGCCACCGAGGACCTGTTGACCTTGTTCCAGCGGGTACACCGGATTATCGGCGAGTGGTTGCCGGCGCAGAATTTCTGTGTGGCGCTGTATGACGCGTCGCGGGACCAGTTGAGTTTCCCCTATCACATCGACGACCGCCGGGTGCTGTGTCATGTCGATAGCCATTGCTCTCGGATCGTGCGTGGCGGCCTGCCGTTGTTGCTCAACGATGAGGATGCTCCCTGTCTTGGCGTGCCATTGACCTCGCAGAACGGCATCATTGGCGCGTTGCTGGCAAGGAGCTCGGATGGCCAGCGCTACACCGAACACGATCAGGATCTGTTGCAGTTCGTCTCGGCGCAGGTGGCGGCAGCCATCGAGCGCAAACAACTGCACGCGCGCCTGCAATACATGGCGCGTTATGACCAGTTGACCCATCTGCCTAACCGGGCGTTTCTGCATGAGCGCTTGAAAGCGGCGCTGGCCAGGGCGCGGTGCGAGCGCGGGCAGTTGGCGCTGCTGTATGTCGATCTGGACAAGTTCAAGCAGGTCAACGACAACTTCGGCCATGGGGTTGGCGATCTGCTCTTGCAGGAAGTGGCCCGGCGTCTGCAGCAATGTGTGGGCGAAACCGACACTGTGGCCCGTATCGGTGGGGATGAATTCATCGTTCTGCTGGAGCAACTGCATTTGCGCGAATTTGCTGCCGAGGTCGCCGACAAGATCCGTCGACAGCTCAACGAGCCGATGATCTGGCAAGACTGTGAACTGAGGGTCACGCCGAGTATCGGGATTGCCCTGTACCCGCAGAACGGTGAAGAGGCGCAGCAGTTGTTCAAGCATGCCGATGAAGCGATGTATGGGGTCAAGCGCGGCGATGCCTTGACTCATTGAGGTGCCAGGGGAGAGGTTCTGAAAAGTGACTTATAGCCTGCGGGAAGGGTCCGTTGGTGCAAGCGCTATTGGCCCTGGCGCTTTACAAGATCAGATTTACTTTTTGTCCAAAAAACCAAGGCACTGCCTGAGTAGAGGCGAAACATCTCCTGCACGGTAACTCACTACTATCGGCGAGGTAGCGCTGCTGTCCAGCAACGGCGTATAGCCGATATCATCGCGGTGCAGTCTTTGCACCGAGGCGGGTACCAGCGTAATACCAATGCCGGCGGCTACCAGGCCTATCGCGGTTTGCAGCTCGTTGACCGTTTGGACGACGCGGATTCGCAGGCCTTGGGCCGCGAATATTCCCAGTACATGGTCGGCATAGCTGGGGCGTGGGGTTCCTGGGTAAAGAACGAATGGCTCCGCCGCCAGTTGTTCAAGCGTCGCGGGGCCGCTCAGCAGTGGATGAGCCGCCGGTAGCGCCGCGACCAAAGGGTCCTGCCGTAAGACTTCCTGGGTGATGGCCGGATCATCGAACAGCATTCGGCCGAAACCGATGTCTATGCGACCACTCTTCAGTGCTTCGAGCTGCTGCAAAGTGATGAGCTCCGACAGTCCCAATTCCACATCGCCCAAGCTGCGCAACTGGCGAATCAAGCCGGGTAACGCTCCGTACAACGTGGACGGTGCAAAACCGATTCCGAGCCAGCGCTTCTGACCGGTGGCGATACGTCGAGTGTCGTCGGTAATCCGCGCTAATTGCTCAAGTAGCTGACCGCAGTGTTCATGAAAAAAACGACCGGCCTCAGTCAACCGCAAAGGTCTGGAGCGCTCAAGCAGTGCCACCCCCAACTCATCTTCCAGTTGCTGAATCTGGCGACTTAGCGGGGGCTGGGCAATATTCAATCGTTGCGCCGCGCGTGTGAAGTTTAGGGTCTGGGCGAGCATCCGAAAGTAGCGCAAATGACGAAGTTCCACGATACCTCCGAGGTATTAAGCGAGACCTATTCAATATTGGACGGTCAGCTTTGCCAGAGTCAATCTCTGTTTCAAGAACAAACACAATGCAGACGGGATCCCCATGACTGCCATCATCGAACGCTTCACCATTCAGATCGTCGATTTGCCTACCATCCGTGCGCATAAGCTAGCGATGCACACGATGCGTGGTCAGACTTTGGTGATCCTGCAAATTCAGGCCAGCGATGGCATTGTCGGCATTGGCGAAGCCACCACCATCGGCGGTCTGGCCTACGCTGGCGAAAGCCCGGAAAGCATTAAAGTGAACCTTGAGACCTGGTTTGCACCGCTGCTGATCGGGCAAGACGCCACTAACCTCAACGCGGCGATGCAAAGGGTCGATCACGCTATTCGTGGCAATACCTTTGCCCGCTCGGCGGTAGAGACGGCGCTGCTCGATGCTCAGGGTAAGCGTCTTGGCCTGCCTGTCGCGGAGTTGTTGGGTGGGCGGGTACGAGACGGTGTCGAAGTCGCCTGGACGTTGGCCAGTGGCGATACGGTCAAAGATATCGAAGAGGCTGAGCGCATGCTCGAAGTGCGCCGCCACCGTCACTTCAAACTGAAAATAGGTGCTGGAGAACCGGCGCGAGATATCGCCCATGTCGCCGCCATCAAACGGGCATTGGGCGACCGAGCCAGCGTTCGTGTGGATATCAACCAGGCATGGAGTGAAGCGGTCGCCGTTCGGGCCTGTCGACTGCTGGCGGATGCCGGCGTTGAGCTTATAGAGCAGCCGTTGTCTCGATATGATCGTGCGGGCATGGTTCGGCTGAGCGCCCATAGTCCCATCCCGCTGATGGCTGATGAAGCTATCGAATCGGTTCAAGACAGCTTTGCGTTGGCGCAGATGGGCGCGGCGTCGATTTTTGCACTGAAAATCGCCAAAACAGGTGGGCCTATGGCGGTGTTACGTACCGCCGCCATTGCGCAAGCGGCGGGCATCGGCCTCTACGGCGGCACGATGCTTGAAGGTAGCATCGGCACTTTGGCCTCGGCTCACGCATTTGCCACGCTCGACAAGCTGGAGTGGCATACCGAGCTTTTCGGTCCGCTACTATTGACCGAAGACATTTTGCTCGCCCCTCCTGTTTATCGGGATTTCCAACTGATGATCCCGCGCGGCCCGGGGCTAGGCATCGAGCTTGATGCCGAACGCCTTTCGCACTTCTCTCGCGGCTGATTGACTAACCTCCAAAGGATACTCACGACATGCTTTTCCATGTGCGCATGACCGTCAAACTTCCGACCGATATGCCGGCTGAGCAAGCCGCCCAGCTTAAGGCCGACGAAAAGGAACTCGCCCAGCGCCTGCAACGAGAAGGCACCTGGCGCCATCTCTGGCGCCTTGCCGGGCTCTATGCAAATGTCAGTGTCTTTGATGTGGCGGACAACCAGGCACTGCATGACACGTTGATGCAACTACCGTTGTACCCCTACATGGAAATCGAAGTGACACCGATGTGTCGACATCCATCCTCAATCCATAACGACGATCGCTGAGTTAGCGGATTCGTAGCACTGACATCAACAAGAACAAATAAATTGATGAGGGCAAAAGCCATGACCGTTCGTATTTCCCAAACCGCTGAAGTGCAGCAATTTCTCGAAAAAGCCTCCGGCTTCGACCAGCCAGCCGGCAGCCAGCGACTGAAGACCGTCGTTCATCGTGTCCTGAATGATTCGATCAAAATCATCGAGGACTTGCAGATTACGCCTGAAGAGTTCTGGAAGGCCGTCAACTACCTTAATGATCTGGGCCGTCGCCAGGAAGCCGGTTTGCTCGTCGCGGGCCTGGGGCTTGAGCACTATCTGGACATGTTGATGGACGCCGAAGACGAACAGGCCGGCCATGTGGGCGGCACGCCCCGCACCATCGAAGGCCCGCTTTATGTCGCGGGCGCGCCTATTTCAGAACACTTTGCTCGCCTCGACGATGGTCAGGACCCAGGCACCGTGATGTTCATGACCGGCCAGGTGCGCGATACCGCTGGTGCGCCTTTGGCGAACGCCGTGGTGGATGTGTGGCATGCCAATAGCGGTGGTAGTTACTCGTATTTCGATCCATCGCAGTCCGAGTTCAATCTGCGCCGTCGCATACTCACCGATGCTCAAGGTCGTTATCGCCTTCAGAGTATCGTGCCGTCGGGTTACGGCTGCCCTCCGGATGGCCCCACCCAGCAACTGCTCGATCAATTGGGCCGTCACGGCCAGCGTCCTGCCCACGTGCATTTTTTCATCTCGGCACCTGGACATCGCCACTTGACCACCCAGATCAACCTGGCGGGTGACCAGTACCTGCATGATGATTTTGCGTATGCGACACGTGATGAGCTGATCGCACAGATTCATTTCAGCGATGATAGCAATGGCCGGCGGGCCGATATCGAATTCGATTTCGTGCTTCAGCCTGCTACCGCTGCCGAAGACGAGAGTCGCCTAGAGCGTGTGAGAGCCCTGGAGGTGTGAACCAACGTCTTGGTTGATGCCATGGCCCCCGCAGCGCTAGTTGTTGGGGCCTTGTGGTTTCATCTGACCTTGATAGAAAGAGAGGCGCAACATGACTCCGTTATTGAGTGCGCGCAGTCAGATTTTTCACCGTGCCGATGCCTATGTCGTGTCGGATTACGTGAATCAGCATGTGGGTAGCCACTGCATCCGCCTGCTGCCTAAGGGCCGTCCGCGAGCGAGTATCAGTCACCGAACCTTTTCGAGCATGGATTTGTGTCGTATCAGTTATGGCGCGCCAGTGCAGGTGACGTCCACGGCATTGGAAACGATCTACCATCTGCAGATTCTGTTGCGCGGGCATTGTCGATCTGACTCCCGAGGTCAGGAACAGATTTTGCGCGCTGGCGAGGTTCTGCTCATTAATCCGGATGACCCGGTGGACCTGACGTATTCCGCCGACTGCGAGAAATTCATCGTCAAGTTACCTGTCAGGCTGCTGGAGAACACCTGTCTGGAGCAGCATTGGACGCTTCCACAACAGGGCATTCGCTTTGTTGCCGAGCGCCATGAACTCAATGCCCTGAGCGGTTTTTTGCAGTTGCTGGGCTTGATCTGCCACGAGGCCGAGAACTCCGCGGATCCGCAAGTCGAGGCGCTGTACGAGCGAATCCTTGCTAAAAAGCTGCTGGCCTTGTTGGCCAGCAATGTGTTGAGAGTCATCCCCAAGCAGGAGGAGAGCGGTGGTTTCGAGCCGATACGGCAATTCATCGAGGAGCACTTGACTGAAGACATCAGCCTTGAACAGCTCATGGCGATCTCCTGGGTCAGCGAGCGCTCGCTTTATCTGTTGTTCGAGCGTCATGTCGGTCTTTCTCCCCGTGATTATATGCGCCAACGCAAGCTGGAAAGTGTGCATGCGCAACTCCAAGCAGCGACTGCGCGTAGCGTGACCGAAGTGGCCCTCGATCACGGTTTTGTCCATTTAGGGCGATTCTCCGAGGCCTATCGCAAGCGTTTCGGCGAATTACCGTCGCAAACCCGGCGTCGTCAGCGCGAGCGGTTTGCGCCTGGCGGATAGTTATTTGCAGCAGACGGATACTGGTGGTGGGAATAAGGAGCTAGGGTAAACAGGCCTGATACAAGAACAACCGAGGGCCTATCCCCATGACCAGTACACTCGACCGGCTTGCCCGTCAGCTCAGTGAGTCCGTTCAGGAAGATCCCGCCACCGGCGTCTTTCGCTGCCGCCGCGATATCTTCACGGACGCCGATTTGTTCGCGTTGGAAATGAAGCACATCTTTGAAAGTGGTTGGATTTACCTGGCACATGAAAGCCAAGTGCCGGAAATCAACGACTACTTCACCACCTACATTGGCCGTCAGCCTGTCGTCATTACCCGTGACAAACAAGGTGTCTTGCACGGAATGGTCAATTCCTGCGCCCACCGTGGCGCCATGCTGTGCCGCCGTAAGCAGGGCAATAAAGGCTCCTTTACCTGCCCGTTTCATGGCTGGACATTCAGCAACGCCGGTAAGTTGCTCAAAGTCAAAGACGCCAAGACCGGCGCCTACCCGGACAGTTTCGATTGCGACGGTTCTCATGATCTTAAACGTCTGGGCCGTTTTGAAAATTATCGTGGTTTTCTGTTTGGCAGTCTCAGTGAAGCGGTCCCCGAGCTCGATGATTATCTGGGAGAAACCCGCGTCATCATTGACCAGATGGTTGATCAAGCGCCTGAAGGGTTCGAAGTCCTGCGGGGCAGCTCGTCTTACCTCTACGATGGCAACTGGAAATTGCAGATCGAAAACGGCGCCGACGGTTATCACGTCAGCTCCGTGCACTGGAATTATTCGGCGACCACGGGCCGTCGCAATTACCAGTCCGAGGGCACGCGCGCTGTCGACGCCAATGGCTGGTCGAAGAGCCAGGGCGGGGTGTATGCGTTCAAACATGGTCACATCCTGCTCTGGACTCGGCTGCTCAATCCTGAAGTGCGACCGGTGCATGCACATCGTGCACAGTTAGCTGAACGCCTGGGGCAGGCGCGCGCCGATTTTATCGTCGACCAGACCCGCAACCTCTGCCTGTACCCCAACGTTTACCTCATGGATCAGTTCTCGACACAGATCCGTGTGGTGCGACCCATTGCGGTCGACAAAACCGAGGTGACAATCTATTGCATGGCGCCCAAGGGCGAAAGCGCCCAGGAGCGCACCACGCGTATTCGTCAGTACGAGGACTTTTTCAATGTCAGTGGCATGGGTACCCCCGATGATCTGGAGGAATTCCGTGCCTGCCAGACCGGTTATCAAGGTGCGACGAACCTATGGAATGACCTGAGTCGGGGCGCCAAGCAATGGGTTGACGGTGCCGATGACAATGCGCGCGCCATGGGCATGAATCCGCAGCTCAGCGGGGTAAAGACCGAGGACGAAGGCTTGTTCGTGCGTCAACACGCTCACTGGGCGGCCAGCTTGCAACGAGCGATCGAGCTTGAGCAACACAGTCTGATCGCCACTGACAAGGAGGCACGCTCGTGAGCATTTCCCGCGAAAACCTGCTTGCTTTTCTCTACCGCGAAGCGCGGCTGCTAGATGATCGTCAGTGGGACGAGTGGCTGGAGTGTTACTCGCCAAAGGCCGAGTTTTGGATGCCCGCGTGGGACGACCACGACACGCTGACGGAAGATCCGCAGAGCGAGATCTCGCTGATTTACTACCCCAACCGCGACGGTCTGGAAGACCGTATATTTCGTATCAAGACCGAGCGCTCCAGTGCCAGCATGCCTGAGCCGCGCACCGCACATTTCATTGCCAACGTTGAAGTACTGGCCGAAAACGCCGGACAGGTGGAGCTACGTTTCAACTGGCAAACCCTCAGCCATCGATACAAGACCACGGACACGTACTTTGGCACGTCCTTCTATCGCCTCGATATCAGCGCGCAACAGCCACTGATCACGCGTAAGAAAGTGGTGCTGAAAAACGATTATATCCATCAGGTCATCGACATCTATCACATCTGAGGACAGCGCCATGACATACTCCATAGCCCTCAATTTTGAAGATGGCGTGACACGTTTCATCGATTGCGATGAGGGCGAGAAGGTGCTGGACGCCTCTTTTCGCCAAGGTATCAACCTGCCTATGGACTGCGCCGACGGCGTCTGTGGCACTTGCAAATGCCGTTGCGAGAAAGGCACCTATGACCTGGGCGATGAATACATCGAAGACGCGCTGAGTGAGGACGAGGCCCAGGAGAGGCTCGTTCTTACCTGCCAGATGGTGCCGCAATCGGACTGCATCATTACCGTCCCCTTGCCCTCCAGTGCCTGTAAGACCGGCACCGGTCGGTTCGCCGCCACCGTCGCCGACATTACCCGGCACGCGGACGCTGCGCTGCAGATCCGCTTCGAACTGGATCAAGCGCCAGTCTTCCTGCCCGGCCAGTACGTCAATATCGAGGTGCCGGGCAGTGAACAGACACGCTCCTATTCATTCAGCAGCCGCCCCGGCGAAAAGCACGCGAGCTTTTTGATCAAACATGTGCCGGGTGGACTGATGAGCGGATGGCTGGAACGAGCGCAGCCGGCCGATCAGGTGGTCATGACCGGTCCGTTTGGCAGTTTCTATCTGCGCGAAGTGACCCGACCGCTGTTGTTCCTGGCCGGTGGCACTGGACTTGCGCCCTTCCTGTCGATGCTCGAAGTGCTCGGTGAGCGCGCTGGAACGCAGAAGGTGTCGCTGATCTATGGCGTGACCCGCGATCAGGATCTGGTGCTGGTCGATGCCTTGGAAGCCTTCGCCACGCGCCTGCCCAACTTCAGCTTCGTGACCTGTGTCGCCGATCCCCAGACCCTCCATCCGCGCCAAGGCTATGTCACCCAGCACATGGCCGCGCAGGTGTTCAACGATGGCGATGTCGATGTGTATCTGTGTGGGCCGCCACCGATGGTGGATGCCGTGCGGCAGTACTTCAAGGATCAGGGTGTCGTTCCGGCCAGCTTCTATTACGAGAAGTTCACGCCCAATGCAATGGTGACTGGCGACGCCGCCTGAGGACAGTGAAATGAACCCACGTTTCCACGAAAAAGTCGCATTGGTGACGGGCGCCGCCCAAGGCATCGGGCGGCGTGTTGCCGAACGTTTGCTGGAGGAGGGCGCCTTGCTGGTCGCCGTCGACCGCTCCGAGCTGATTCACGAACTGCAGCGTGAGCGTGTGCTGACGTTGACGGCTGACCTGGAGCAGCACGCCGAGTGCGCACGCGTCATGGCTGCGGCAAGCAAGGGATTCGGGCGGATCGATATCCTGATCAACAACGTTGGCGGGACGATCTGGGCCAAACCCTTCGAGCATTACGCGCCAGATGAGATCGAGGCGGAAATCCGCCGCTCGTTGTTTCCGACGTTGTGGTGCTGCCACAGCGTATTGCCTTACATGCTCAAACAAGGCAGTGGCGCCATCGTCAACGTTTCCTCTATTGCCACGCGAAGCCTCAATCGCGTGCCTTACGGCGCGGCCAAAGGTGGCGTCAATGCGCTGACCGCTTGCCTGGCGCTGGAGACCGCTGGCAGTGGGGTGCGTGTCAACGCTACCGCGCCAGGTGGCACCGAGGCGCCGCCGCGCCGCATTCCACGTAACAACCAGCCGCAAAGCGAGCAGGAGCGGGTTTGGTATCAGCAAATCGTCGATCAGACGATCGAAAGCAGTTTGATGAAGCGCTATGGGACGATCGACGAGCAAGCGGGCGCGATTCTTTTTCTGGCCTCCGACGAAGCCTCATACATCACCGGCGTGACCTTGCCCGTGGGCGGTGGCGACCTGGGTTGATTGACCGGTTTTTCCCAGAGACCTCACATACAACAAAAATAACCGGGGCAATGCCATGCGCACCATTGAGGTACATTCGATTGGCAACGGCGCCTGTTTCAGTAAGGCCATGACGTGGCCATCTCCCTCTTGCGGGCTCGTTACCGGATTCGACGCTGATATGTCAGACCCATGGACTTTAGACTTCATCTATCCCGGTCGCTGCTGGGTGACACTGCGGCGCTTGTCGTAATCTGCATAAGCTTGCGACTGCCCGGTCGATCCCGTTGATGAAGGGATTCAGTGGTTAGGACATTTCGCATTGCAAGCTGATCTGCAAGATGACCGGATATGGCTTGCAGTCGGTGCTTTCGGGATTTCTGACGCTTTAGGAAGCCTGCGGGGGTAATGCGGGGATGAAGAGATGGAGCGGGTAGAGGGAATCGAACCCTCAACTAAAGCTTGGGAAGCTTTCGTTTTGCCACTAAACTATACCCGCATTTTGCGTGTTCACCGTGCGGCAAACGAGCTGTCCAATAAGACCGTTCGTTATCAGCTTGGCAAGCCAACGATCATGTCATGAGATGACATTCGCTTCGATGGCAGGTTTTGTACCAGATGTTGCCGTGGATTTGAAGTTTTTCTTTGCGAATCTGTGTTTTAGCGCAGTTCGCGAGCCGGATTTTCGTCAGGTGCCAACGCAGGCAGGCGAGCGTCGGCCAGATGTAGCCCGAAGCGCCGTCGCTCGCGATGACGGGGATCACATGGCTTGTGCCCGGTGCTCGTGAACCTGTCGGTAGTACCGCGCCCGGCTTTCCTGATGAGTGGGTTTCAGGAAGTCAAGCAAGGCACGGCGACTGTCCAGGCAGGCAGATTTGTGTTCCATGTCGAGAAAATGCCCGGCACTGCGAATGATGCTGAACTGGCTATGGCGCACATGCCGGTCGAATTGACGGGCATCCTCGGGCGCCGTGTATTCGTCCCATTCACCATTCATGAACAGCACCGGTATATCGATTTTGTCCACGCCCCTCAAGTAGCATCGGCGGTCGCTGGTGAGCACTTGGTGGAGATGGAAGTGCATCTGGTCGTACTCGTGCTCGGCCAGGCTGCTGACATGCCGGTAGTTGAAGCGCTTGAACAGCGATGGCAGGTGCTTGCCAATGGTGCTGTTGACCAGATGGCCGACCCGATGGCGATCGCAGGCTCGGAGGTAGTCGACGCCGCGCTCCAGGTAGTCACGCATGGATTCGTTGATTACCGGCGAGAACGAGCTGATCACTGCCTTTTCCACGCGTCGTGGGCGATGAGTCAGGGCGGTCAGCACTGCAGTGCCCCCCCAGGAAAACGACATCACATGTTCGGCGCTGAAGTGGTCGACGAGTTCCAGCAGGATCTGGCTTTCAATGTCCCTGGTCAGCATTTTCTCGTGGCGGTTGTGGGCCTTGGACTTGCCCGCATAGGGCTGGTCGTAGCACACGACATTGTACTGCGGGTGCAGGTTCTTGACGGTCTGTGCAAATGACGCGGTGGTGGCCATCGAGCCGTTGACCAGGATGATGGTCTTTTCCGCAGCATCTGCGCGATAGAACTCCGTGTAAACCCGATATTGACCTTGTATATCCAATACGGCGGTTTCTTGCCTCATGTCGAAAGACTCCTGGCGAGCGGGTATGCGCGCAACCGACAATGCAGGAGCTATGTGACAGGTAAGCATTCACCTGGAGTTTGCAACTCATGCCGGACCGCTAAAGCGCTGGCCGACGTCGTGCCATTCTGCCCTATGGCGGGCCGCTCAGATTTGGCGGATCTCTTCGTCCGTCAAGGGACGGTATTGGCCGGGAGCGAGGCTGTCGTCGAGCACCAGCGGACCCATGCGTTCGCGATGCAGGCGCAGGACCTTGTTGTCGAAGTGGCCGAACATGCGTTTGACCTGGTGATAGCGGCCTTCGACGATGCTCAGTCGGGCGCGATGGGATCCAAGGCACTCAAGCTGGGCCGGTTGGGTGATGAGGTCTTCGAAGGCGAAATACAGGCCCTGGGCAAAGGTCGCGGCGTATTCAGGACCGATCACTTGCTCGGTCTCCACATGGTAGACCTTGGGCAGCTTGGCCTGCGGTTGCGTGAGGCGACGCGACCACTGTCCGTCGTTGGTCAGCAGCATTAGACCCGTGCTGTTGAAGTCAAGGCGCCCGGCGATATGCAGGTCATGGACGTCCGGTTCCCGGAGCAGGTCGAGGACGGTACGGTGCCGCGGGTCGTGGGTGGCACTGACGCAGCCCTGGGGTTTGTGCAGCATGAAGTAGCGCGGCGGGCGGCCTGCCTGCAGTACGTCGTCGTCGATTTCGACCCGACTGAACTCGCGCACTTGATGATGCGGATCGGCGATGATCAGCCCGTCGACCCTGACCCGTTTTTCCACCAGCAACAGGCGTGCCTGCCGACGATTGAAGCAGGGCAAGTTGCTGAGAAAACGGTCTAGGCGCATGGCGGGAGGGTCATGGGGAAGCGGGCGGGAATTTTACCTCATGACGCCGAGGACGGGGCCTGCTTCAGTTGCTCGTCCACCTGGGCGCAACGCGGACACAGGCAGGCGGCGTTGCGCAATTGCGCTGGCAAGGCTTCGAGGACCGCCCGGTCGATGTTGACGCTGTAGCACCAGCAGGGCTGGCCGACAGTGCGCGGGTCGGCCAGAGTGCAGTCGTTGCGGGCTTTGCAGGCTGGGCAGAGGCTAGGGTCATTCATCGGCGGATTTCGGCAGTTTGCTGCGGACGTGGTAGCGCCTGCTTCTCTTGGCACTGTACCGCGCGTGGCCGGCGCGGGCCAGCTGGTTCTTCATACTGGCCGGGTCATTGCGCAAATGCCGATGCGTGCGTTTTCGGTGCCGATCGGAATTGAACGGGCGAAGGAGCCTGGTAAAATGTGGCGAACCTGCTCGACACAGGGGAAATGCTCGGTTAGCGGACCTTGTCTTCCCGTCCGCGCAGCACCTTGTTGGGCATGGCGATGGCTGCGAGTAACCCCAGCAACGCCACGCCGGCGCTGATCAGCAGCAGATGGCGAAAGGTCAACAGCAACTGCGCCCGTGAAGCTTCCTGCGCGGGACCAGGGGCGGCGTTGAGGCCTTCGAGCAGAGCGTTGCCCGAACTGCCTTCGGTGATCATCGGAGTGCCCGCCAGGTGCGTCAGGCTCGAGTCCTGCAACAACGCCAGCAGCAGCGCCGACATCAAGGCGACACCCATCGCCCCGCCCAGGGAACGGAACAGGTTGGTGGTGCTGGTGGCGACGCCGATATCCCGTTGCTCCACCGAATTCTGCGTGCCCACCAGCGAGGTCGGAAATTGCAGGCCGCCGGCCACCCCGCAGAGCAGCATGAACAGGCTGCTCAGTAGCTCTGCCTGGGGCGGCGTGAATGCCATGCCGACAATCGCCAGAGGCATCAGCAGCGCGCCGCTGAGGATCATCGGTTTGTAGTAGCCGGTCACTGAGGTCATCCGCCCCGCGAAGTAGGCGCCCATGGGTAAGCCCATCGCCAGTGGTAGCAGGTGTAGCGCCGCGCTGTCGGCCCCGGCGCCGGTCACGCTCTGGAAGCGTAGCGGCATCAGCACGGTCAGCGAAATCGCCTGGAAACTGGTAAAGAACATCGTGCACCAGCACAGCAGGGCATTGCGGTTGAGGAACAGGTGCATCGGCAGCAATGGTTCGGCGGTACGCCGTTCGTGCAGCACGAACAACGCCAGGGCGGCCACCGCCGTCACCAGCAGCCCCAACACATCGCTGTCGTTCCAACGATGACCCTGGCCGATCTCGGTGATGCCCAGCAGTAAAGCGCTCAGACCGACGATCATCAGCAGCGTGCCGAGGTAATCGATGATCGGCTTGCGCTGTGGCACTGGCAGGCCGACCAGGGTACGGTGGGCTACCCACCAGGCGCTCAATCCCAACGGCAGGTTGATCAGGAACACCCAACGCCATGACAGGTACTCGGTCATATAGCCGCCGAGCACCGGCCCGACGACGCTTGCCACTGCATACATGCCGCTGAAGTAACCCTGGTAACGACCGCGCTCGCGTGGCGGAATGATGTCGCCGATGATCGCTTGGCTGACCGAAATCATCCCGCCGGCACCGATGCCCTGGATGATCCGGGCAATCACCAGTTGTTCCATGCTCTGGGCCATGCCGCAGAACAGCGACGCCAAGGTGAACAGTCCCATGCCAAACAACATCAGTTTGCGTCGACCGTACAGGTCGCCGAGCTTGCCGTAGATCGGTACCGCGACCGTCATGGCGACCATGTAGCCGGAAATCACCCAGGCCAACAGGCCGACATCCTTGAACTGGGCGGAAATGGCGGGGATCGAGACGGCGACGATGGTCTGGTCCAGCGCGCCAAGGAAGATCGCCAGCATCAGGGCGATCAATATGCTGCGAATCGCCGGCTTCGTCGGGCCGGGTTGCTGAAGATTGGTCACGGTAGAACCTGCACGCGATAGTTGACCCGCCCTGGCAGGTGGGCGGGGATGACTGCCAGTGTACTAGATAGCTTGCTATTCGATAGCTTCATAAGGAAAGCCGCTGCACTTTTTTCGCGAGAGGCCGGTTCGAGCCTCTTCAGCGAGTCGGTCGAAATCGACCGACGGATCTGCCGCATTGCCAGACGCAAGTCTTGCGGATGGTTCCTGCGCTCCAGGGTGAAAGCGATTAGAGGCCATTGTCCCAGGCGGGCGTTTCGGGAAAACGCGCCACCAGGAAGTCCAGCATGCTGCGCAGGGTCGCCGGCATATGCTTGCGCGAGGCATAGACTGCATACATATTCATTGCCTTGGGTTCGGCATGGGGTAGCAGGCGCACCAGTTCGCCGCTGCGGATATGCGCTCCGGCCTGGTAGGTGGGTAGCATCGAGATACCGGCCCCGGCCATTGTCGCCCGCAACAGGGTGCTGGTTTCGTTTGCGCTGATATTGCCTTGGACCGGCACCGATACTTGCTCGCCGTCCTGCTCGAAATACCAGAGGCTCTTGCCAAAGTAGGAGTGCGTCAGGCAGTTGTAGCTGCTCAGTTCCTCGACCCGCCGCGGGGCCTGGTGTTCGTGCAGGTAGGCCGGTGACGCGCAGATCACCGAGCGACAGACCGTCAGTCGCCGGGCGATCAGGTTCGGGTCCAGGTCGTTGCTGATGCGAATCGCCAGGTCGATGCGTTGGTCTACCAGGTTCACGGTGCGGTCGAGCATCTGCAGGTCGATGCTGACGCCGGGGAAGCGCTTGACGTATTCGGCTATTGCATCGGCCAACTGAGCCTGGCCGAAGGAGGTGCTGACGGTGATCCGCAACAAACCCCGCGGAACTTCATCCGGGGCACTGACGGCGGCCTGCAGGTCGCTGGAGAGCTCCAGCAATTGCCGACAACGCGGCAGGGTTTCGCTGCCGGCCGCCGTCAGGCTCAACTTGCGTGTGGTGCGGTGCATCAGGCGTGCGCCGACCCAATCCTCCAGCTCTGCCAGATAACGCGACACCACCGGTCGCGACAGCTCCAGGTGGTCAGCCGCCGCCGATTGGCTGCCCAAGTCCACCACCGTCACAAACACCCGCATTGCTGTAAGACGATCCATGATTTGACCGATTTCAGAAACAAATTGTGTCCCAGCATCGCATTTTTTGTATCGGATCGGGCAACTAAGCTCTGTTCACTGCCTGCTTTAGTGTAAACAATCCATTTGGAGAGCGTCATGAGCAAGATTGCAATCATTGGTGCTACCGGTCGTGCCGGTAGCCAGGTGCTGGAAGAAGCCCTGCGTCGCGGTCATAGCGTTACTGCCATCGCCCGCAACCCGGCGAAGATCGAGGCGCGCGCCGGTGTCGTCAGCAAGGCGGTCGATGCCCTCGATGCGGCTGCGCTGGAAGCGGCCGTGGCCGGTCACGATGTGGTGATCAGCGCGGCGCATTTCGCCACCCTGCCGGCTGCGGCGGTGATCGGCCCGGTGAAGAAAGCCGGAGTCAAGCGCCTGCTGGTGGTGGGTGGTGCCGGTTCGTTGCTGCTGCCGGGTGGCGGTCGAGTCATCGACAGTCCGGGATTCCCGGCGGAATACAAGGCCGAGGCCAGTGGCGGGGCGACCTTCCTTGAAAGCCTTCGCCAGGAAAAGGAACTGGACTGGAGCTTCCTGTCACCTTCGGCGGAGTTCGTCGAAGGCGAGCGCACCGGCCATTTTCGCCTGGGCAAGAATGACCTGCTGGTGAGCGCCGACGGCAGCAGTTGGATCACCTTCGCCGACTATGCGATTGCCCTGCTGGATGAAGTCGAGCGGCCTGCTCACTCGCGCCAGCGGTTCACCGTCGGTTATTGAGCGTCCCAGCCCGATCGTTGCGCGCAGCAAGCGCGGTCCCACGGGACCGTGCCCGACCTTACGCCGTTTGAACCAAGCCTTCTCCCGCCAACCGGCGGTTCAACTGATGACGCCAGCGCACATACAGCATGGCGCTGCCAAACACCGCCAGGCTCGCGCCCATCTCCAGTACTCCGAACAACTGCCGGTTGGGGTCGAAGGCCGCCAGCGCGCCCTTGAGGAAATACAGGTTCACCACATAACAGGTGAACGAATGGCCGCGCGCGCTGCCTCGCAGCATCCCCGGCAGCAGTGGCAACAAGGGCACCAACTCGACCAGCAGGATCACCCACGGCCGGGCACCGTGCAGGTCGGCGAACATCAAGTAATACCCGCAGAGCAGGCCGATCAGCCCGAGAAAGCTCGCCAGGGCCAACACCCGGCCAAGCTTCACCCGTGGCTCCAGCCAGGCCTGACTGGGTAGTGTCTTGGGCTTTTTAGCCAAGGCCGTTCTCCAGCTTCAGCGCGGTGTTTGCCAGTCGCAGGCCGAGGGCGCGACACAGGGCGGTTTCATGCTCGTCCAGGGCGCGCTTGCCGTCGCTGCCGGTGTGATGGCTGGCGCCGTAGGGGGTGCCGCCTCCCCGTGTGTCGAGAAGGGCCGACTCGCTATAGGGCAGGCCGGTGACCAGCATGCCGTGGTGCAACAAGGGCAATAGCATCGACAGCAGGGTCGTTTCCTGGCCGCCATGCAGGCTGGAGGTCGAGGTGAAGACCGCGCCGGGCTTGCCCACCAGGGCGCCGGTCAGCCACAGATTGCTGGTGCCGTCGATAAAGTACTTCAACGGCGCCGCCATGTTGCCAAAGCGGGTTGGGCTGCCAAGGGCCAGGGCTGAACAATGCTTGAGGTCGTCGAGACTGGCATACAGCGCGCCCTCCTCGGGAATCGCCGGGGCCACGGCTTCGCATTCGCTGGAGATCGCCGGCACGGTGCGCAGGCGCGCTTCCATGCCAGCCTGCTCGACACCCCGGGCAATCTGGCGGGCCATTTCGCGGGTGGAGCCGTGGCGGCTGTAGAACAGCACCAGAACATAAGGTCGGCTCACGGCAGGATCTCCAGCAGTTTTTCTGGCGGCCGGCCGATGATGGCCTTGTCCCCGGCCACCAGGATCGGTCGTTCCATGAGCTTGGGATGCGCGACGATGGCGGCGATCAGTTGTGCTTCACTGAGCTGGCTATCGATCAGGTTCAGGTTCTTGTATTCGTCTTCGCCGCTGCGCAGCAGTTGCCGGGCGCTGAGGCCAAGCTTGTCGAGCAAGGCTCGCAGCTGGACGGCGTCGAGTGGGGTTTCCAGGTAGCGCACCACGGTTGGGGTCAGGCCGCGGGCTTCGAGCAGTTCTAGCGCACCACGGGATTTCGAGCAGCGCGGGTTGTGATAGAGCGTCAGATCGGTCATGTGCGGGTCGCATTTTGCATAAGGTGACGGGTATTCTACCTGCCTGGCGAGCGCTCCTGAACCGTAGGAGGTAAATGGTCGCGGTCGATGACTCATTTGACGGGAGATTGCACACATGGCGAAACGATTGGTCGCCGTATTGGCGATGATGGGCGCACTGCTGCTGAGCGGCTGCGACAACGATTACGGGGTTGACCAGCAGGGTCGCAAGGTCGCGTCCGAGCGCCTGGACAAACAGTGGAAAGTGGTCAACTACTGGGCTGAGTGGTGCGGTCCGTGCCGCACTGAAATCCCTGAGTTGAATACCCTGTCCGAGCAACTCAAGGGCCAATCGGTGGGCGTGTTCGGGGTGAACTTCGATGGCCTGCAGGGTGATGACCTGGTCAAAGCCAGCGAGGCATTGGGGATCAAGTTCACGGTATTGGCGCAGGATCCCGCGGATTTTTTCGATCTGCCACGCAATGAAGTCCTGCCAGTGACCTACATCATCGACGACAAAGGTAAGGTGCGCGAGCAGTTGATGGGCGAGCAGACCGCAGCGGGTGTGCTGGAGAGACTGAAGGCCCTCAGAGGCGCTTGACTGGCCGGCTCGCCAGAGGCGTGTCAGCCTTCTTCCGACCACAACCGCAATGGCTGGCCTTGTGCCGGCCAGAAACGCACCTGTTCCACCGGGGAGATGTCCCAGCGCCGGACGTTTTCCAGGGCCTGCAAGAAGCGTTTTTCCTGTTCCATCAATGCCGGGGCACAGCGTTTGCGGGTGCTGCCGACCTTGCCGAAGCTCAGGGTATCGCCGTCCAGGGTGTAGGGCGCGAACCAGTGGTTGCAGCCGCCGGTGCCATAGGCCCGGCCATCATCGCCGAGGGTGACGGTCAGGTGGCTGTTATCGATCAGCGGACGGTCGCCGATCCACTCCAGCATATAGCTGTGACCCTGTTGCAACTGCGCACGATCGCTGGCGCAGCCCAACAGGCTGATCGCCAGCACCCCCAGAATCATCGCTTGTTTCATTAAGTCGCCTCCTGGCATTTCGGGCAGAGGTGCTTCTCGCCGCGAGTGGTCCAACCCAGTTCGGCGATACGTGCCGTGGCGGCAGGTTTTTGGGCGGGAACGCCGAGCTTGGCATCCACCGCGAATTCGACATTCAGTTCCCTGGCGCAGCCGTCGCAGTTGACTTGCCACTGGTGAATCGCCAGCTCACTGAACACGGGTCCACGGGTCATGGCGGTCCATTGGCCCGGTGGGTTGATCAGGTGTCGCACGGTTTCGACGGTCAGGCGCATGGACAGGTCCTTGCTGCCCTTGAGCGTGACCAGCAGCACGTCGTCGATGCGGATCGAGCCACCGTTGCCGGTGACCTGATAACGACCCGGCATCAGAGCGCGGCATTCGGTCAGGGTGTGTTGCGGGCTCATCAGGTTGTAGCGGAAATCGTGTTCGACCATGGGTCCTCCAAATATGGCCGATATGCTAGCACGCGGACGCTGGCCGGATGGCGGCGCCTTGCGACCTTCGATCCGGTTCACGGTGCTTCAACGGGCTTAGCTGTGTGCCGAGCTCCGTGCCCGGTGCCCACCACGCCGACGGTTTTCCCCATCAGGTCCCAGCCCAGGCGGGCTGCAGTCACCCTCGCAGGTCCGGTGCAGGCGGCGATTGAGTGTCAGGATCAAGGCCACGGCATGTTCGGCCACGGCGTGGATCAAGCGCCGACGCGGGCCTCGATGGCGAGACGGGCGATAGCCATGTCCAGTTCGTCGAGGGCCTTCTCGGCGTTGGGGTCCTCCTGCTTGAGCAGGGTCTCGCTGCGCTGGCAGGCTGCGCGCAATTGCGGTACGCCACAGTAGCGGGTGGCACCATGAAGGCGATGGACTCGCTCGATCAGCCCGTTGTTGTCGTGGGCTTCACGGGCCGCGCGGATCGCTTCGCGGTCGGCGTCCAGTGATGCCAGCAGCATCGCCAGCATGTCGGCGGCCAGGTCCGCCTTACCCGCAGCCAGGCGCAGGCCCTCTTCCGGGTCGAGAACCAGCAGGTCGCAGCCGCTGTTCCAGACTTCGCTACCGCGCTCCTGGCCTTGGTTGCGCAGGGCCAGGCCGGTCCATTTCAATACGACTTGGGCCAACTGGCGTTCGCTGACAGGTTTGGTCAGGTAGTCATCCATGCCGCTTTGCAGCAGGGCACGTTTCTCGTTGGCCATGGCGTGGGCCGTCAGGGCGACGATGGGCAGCGGCGCGCTTTGCCGTTGATTTTCCCATTGGCGAATCGCTTCGGTGGTTTGCCGTCCGTCCATGCCGGGCATCTGCACGTCCATCAGTACCAGGTCGAAGCGAGCCCGGTGTACGGCATCGATCGCCGAGTAGCCGCTTTCCACCGCCAGCACCTCGGCACCCATATCTTCTAGCAGGGTTTGGACCAACAGCAGGTTGGCCGGGTTGTCATCCACGCACAACACCTGCGGAGCGCGGCTGCTCGAGAGTTCGACGGGCTCGATGCGTACCGGACGGGGGGTGATCAAGTCCGACAGGGCACGGCGCAATTTGCGGGTGCAGGCGGGCTTGGCCTGGAGCTGGCTGTGGGCGTTGGGCACCGACAGGTGAAACAGCGCCTGTTCGGTGGTCGGGCAGAGCACCATCACATGGCAGCCGAGGTGTTCCAGGTCCCAGATATGTTGATTCAGTCGCTCGGGCGGCATGTCTTGAGCGGTGACGCCGAGGACCGCGAGATCGATGGCCCGCTCGGTCTGGTGCCCATCGCTCACGCCATCGGCCAGGTTTTGCAGGGTGTTGAACGCAATCACTTCCAGCCCGCAGTCCTCCAATTGATGCTGCAAGGCTTGGCGTGCCAACTCGTGGTTTTCCAGCACGGCGACGCGCCGGCCGAGCAGCGGCGCGGCAGGAAGATCTTCGATATCGTCGCGGGTTTTGGGCAGGCTCAGGCTGATCCAGAACTCGGAGCCTTCGCCCGGCGTGCTGTCCACGCCGATTTCTCCACCCATCTGTTCGATCAGGCGCTTGGAGATCACCAGGCCCAGGCCGGTGCCGCCGGGCTGGCGCGACAGCGAGTTGTCGGCTTGACTGAAGGCCTGGAACAGCGTCCGCACGTCCTGGTTCGACAGGCCGATGCCGGTGTCCTGCACGCTGATGCGCAATTGCACGCTGTCCTCGTGTTCTTCCTCAAGCATGGCCCGGGCGACGATGGTGCCTTCGCGGGTGAACTTGATCGCGTTGCTCACCAGGTTGGTGAGGATTTGCTTGAGTCGTAGCGGATCGCCGATCAGCGACAACGGAGTATCGCGATAGACCAGGCTGACCAGTTCCAGCTGTTTGGCATGGGCGGCAGGGGCAAGGATGGTCAGGGTGTCCTGCAACAGGTCACGCAGGTTGAACGGAATACTGTCGAGTACCAGTTTGCCGGCTTCGATTTTCGAGAAGTCGAGAATCTCGTTGATGATCCCCAGCAGGCTGTCGGCTGATTTTTCGATGGTGCCCAGGTAGTCCAGTTGGCGCGGGGTCAGTTCGCTCTTCTGCAATAGGTGGGTGAAACCGAGGATACCATTGAGCGGTGTGCGGATTTCATGGCTCATGTTGGCGAGGAATTCGGATTTGATCCGGCTGGCTTCCAGCGCTTCCTTGCGGGCCAAGTCCAACTCGATGTTCTGGATCTCGATGGTCTCCAGATTCTGCCGCACGTCTTCGGTGGCCTGGTCGATGCTGTGCTGCAATTCTTCCTGGGCGTTCTGCAGGGTTTCGGCCATGCGATTGATGCCAGAAGCCAGCTCGTCCAGCTCCTGGCTGCCGAGGAGCGGCAGGCGGGTTTTCAGGTTGCCGTCCTTGAGCTGGGTCACGGCCTGCTTGATCTTGCTGATTGGGGTATTGATGGTGTGACTCATGCGCAAGGCCAGCAGCGCGGTGCCGAGCAAGCCGGTGGCGATCAGCAGCAGGCTGGCGAACAGGCTGCGGTAGCCGCGCAGCAACATGCCATTGTGAGACAGTTCCAGCTCGACCCAGCCCAGCAACCGGTCGGCGTCGTCGGGAAGCGGTTCGCCGGCCATACTGCGGTGCCGGCCGAAGACCGGTAGCAGATAGCGGGTCGCGTCGTTACCGCTGCGCTGCAGCATATGGGTGCTGTTGCCGGTGGGCGGCTGGTTGAGCATGCTGGGGCCGGCATGGGCCAGTTGTTGGCGGTTGGCACCGAGGAACGACACGGCCCGCACGTCGGTCTGTTCCAGTGCCTGGGTCGCGACACGCTCCAACTGCTCGCTGTCGTGGCGGCCAAGCGCCGGGGCCACCAGCGGGGCCAGTTGTTCGGCGATCATTTCCCCGCGTTGCAGCAACTGGGTTTGCAGGTCCGATTGTTGCAGCCAAGTGAAATAGCCGCCCAGGACCAGGGCCATGAGGGTGGTCGGCAGCAGGGTGAGCAGCAGGACGCGGCCTTTGATGCCCAGGTTTTTAAGCACGCATTACTCTCCATCAGATACCGCGTCCGACAGGCACGGCGATCCTCGATTCTCGGCACGCGCTTCCTGCGCGTGCTCCACCTGCGCAGTGTAGGGGAGTGATAAACCACAAGCCACAGGCCGGCACAGGCTTGCGTTGTTTAACGCTTATAGCTGAAATGAATAACGTCCGCACTTTGCGTGATATGGAGTGCAGGCGTTTGCCGGTATGATAGTCGCCCCGCAGTCTGGATTGCGAATACGCCATGACCTTGCAGTATCCAACCATCGCCGATTGCATCGGCAACACGCCCCTGGTTCGCCTGCAACGCTTGCCAGGAGCGACCAGCAACACCCTGCTGCTCAAGCTTGAAGGGAACAATCCCGCGGGCTCTGTGAAGGATCGTCCGGCCTTGTCGATGATCACCCGCGCCGAGTTGCGGGGGCAGATCCAGGCCGGCGACACGCTGATTGAGGCGACCTCGGGCAATACCGGGATCGCTCTGGCCATGGCGGCTGCAATCAAGGGCTACAGGATGATTCTGATCATGCCCGACAGCTCCACCGCTGAGCGTAAGGCGGCCATGACCGCCTATGGCGCCGAGTTGATCCTGGTCAGCCGCGAAGAAGGTATGGAAGGTGCCCGTGACCTGGCCGAACGGATGCAGGCCGAAGGGCGCGGCAAGGTGCTCGATCAGTTCGCCAACGGTGACAACCCCGAGGCGCACTACACCGGTACCGGCCCGGAAATCTGGCGGCAGACCCAGGGCACCATCACCCACTTCGTCAGTTCCATGGGCACCACCGGCACCATCATGGGAGTGTCGCGCTACCTGAAGGAGCAGAATCCCGGTGTGCAGATCGTCGGCCTGCAACCGATGGAAGGTGCTTCGATTCCCGGTATTCGCCGTTGGCCCCATGAGTACCTGCCGAAGATTTTCCAGGCCGAACGTGTCGATCGAGTCGTCGACATGGGTCAGGAAGAGGCTGAAGACGTGATGCGTCGTCTAGCCCGTGAAGAGGGGGTTTTCTGCGGTGTGTCCTCGGGTGGCGCGGTGGCGGCGATGTTGCGCCTGTCCCGGGAAGTCGAGAACGCGGTGATGGTCGCGATTATCTGTGACCGCGGCGATCGCTATTTGTCGACCGGCATCTACGACGCGCCTAACTGATGGCTCGGCATGAGAGAGGCTTGCGCTTCCAACCGAGTGGCGGCAGCCGGGCCCCGCAAGTGCCGGTGGGCAAGAAGCAACGCTTGACGATCGAGCGACTGGCTGGCGATGGCCGTGGGATCGCGTTTATCGAAGGACGGACCTGGTTTGTCGCTGGCGCCCTGGCCGGTGAAGAAGTTGAAGCCCGCGTGCTCGGTGCCCATGGCAAGGTGGTCGAGGCCCGTACCGAACGGGTCTTGCTCGCCAGCGAGCGGCGGCGCCCGGCGCCTTGCGCCCATGCCGGGCGTTGCGGTGGCTGTAGCGTGCAACATATGCCCCACGATGATCAGTTGGCCCTGAAACAGCGCATGCTCGCCGAGCAGTTGTCACGGGTGGCGGGTGTCGAGCCCGAGGAATGGGCGGCGCCCCTGACCGGTCCGGAATTTGGCTATCGCCGCCGAGCGCGGGTGGCGGTTCGCTGGGATGGCAAGGCGAAAAAACTCGAGGTGGGCTTTCGTGCGGCGTCCAGTCAGGACATCGTCGGCATCGACGATTGCCCGGTGCTGGTACAGGTCTTGCAGCCGATTATGCGCGACTTGCCGGCGATGCTTCGGCGCCTGAGCAAACCTCAGGCGTTGGGACATGTCGAGTTGTTCAGCGGCTCGGCGCTGGCGGTGTTGCTGCGTCATATGGCGCCGTTGTCAGCCGCTGACTTGCGAGTTCTGCAAGCCTTTTGCGCAGAGCATGGCGCACAGCTCTGGCTGCAGGGTGAGGACGGCTCGCAGCCGGTCGACCCGGTGCAGCCGTTGGGTTATCGCCTGGAAGCGTGGGGCCTGGAGCTGGCGTATTGGCCGGGGGATTTTGTCCAGGTCAATGCCGGGGTCAATGAAGCCATGGTGGCCCAGGCGCTCGACTGGCTGCAACCGACTGTCGGCGAGCGGGTGCTTGACCTGTTCTGCGGCTTGGGCAACTTTGCTTTGCCGCTGGCCCGTCAGGTGCATGAAGTGGTCGCGGTGGAGGGCGTGCAGACCATGGTCGAGCGGGCCGCGAGTAATGCCGCTAGCAATAATCTGCATAACGTGGCCTTTTTTCAGGCCGATTTATCCCAGCCCCTGAGCGATGCCGGTTGGGCCAAGGAAGGCTTTTCTGCGGTACTCTTGGACCCACCGCGTGACGGTGCTTTCGAGGTGGTGGGCCAGCTCGCTGCCCTGGGGGCCGAGCGGTTGGTGTATGTATCGTGCAACCCGGCAACTTTGGCGCGCGATACGGTCGAATTGATCAAGCAGGGCTATCGGTTAAAACGTGCCGGGATCCTCGATATGTTTCCGCAGACGGCGCATGTCGAGGCCATGGCGTTATTTGAAGCGAGCTAGGATGCTCGTCTAGTCTGACTGGCCGCCTCGGAATTTCGACCAGCCTTGCCGGAATGCAGGGCTATGGTTTTAACCAGGGCGGCCAGCGATTTTGACGCACAGAATCTGCGTCGTAGGGAAGGTAAGCAAGATGGTACAGGTGAGAGCACACCAGCCGATTAACACTGACGGCAGTATCAATCTCGAGGCATGGCTCGATCATACGGTCAGCGTCGACCTGGCGCTGGACCGTGAAGCCTTGAAGGAAGCCTGCGAATACGCACGGCTTGCCGAACAACAGACCAACGCGGCCCAGAACCTGTGGCCCGAAGGGGGTTCCAGTTTCAGTACCGGCCTTGAGATCGCCGAGATCCTCGCCGATCTCAAGCTCGACCAGGACTCTTTGGTCGCGGCCGTGTTGTACCGTGGCGTGCGCGAAGGGCAGATTGCGCTGCCGGCGGTCAGCCAGAAATTCGGCCCGGTGGTGGCCAAGCTGATCGATGGGGTGCAGCGCATGGCCGCCATCAGCGCCAGCCTCAGTCCGCGCCAATCCCAGGTCCTCGGCACCCAGGTGCAGGTGGAAAACCTGCGCAAGATGCTGGTGGCCATGGTCGATGATGTGCGTGTCGCCCTGATCAAGTTGGCCGAACGTACTTGCGCTATTCGCGCGGTCAAGAACGCCGATGACGAGAAGCGCGACCGGGTGGCCCGAGAGGTGTTCGACATCTACGCGCCGTTGGCCCATCGCCTGGGGATCGGTCATATCAAGTGGGAGTTGGAGGACTTGTCCTTCCGCTACCTGGAGCCCGACCAATATAAGCAGATCGCCAAGTTGCTGCACGAGCGGCGGCTGGATCGCGAGCGTTTCATCAGCGACGTGATGAGCCAGCTGGAAGACGAATTATTGGCGACCGGGGTCAAGGCCGATATCAGCGGTCGAGCCAAGCACATCTATTCGATCTGGCGCAAAATGCAGCGCAAGGGCCTGGCGTTCAGCCAGATCTATGATGTGCGTGCCGTGCGCGTGCTGGTGCCGGAGATGCGCGACTGCTACACCGCGCTGGGGATTGTCCATACCCTGTGGCGGCATATCCCGAAAGAGTTCGACGACTACATCGCCAACCCCAAGGAAAACGGCTACCGCTCGTTGCACACGGCGGTGATCGGTCCGGAAGGCAAGGTGTTGGAAGTGCAGATCCGCACCCACGCCATGCACGAAGAAGCTGAGTTGGGGGTTTGTGCGCACTGGAAATACAAAGGCACCGACGTCAGGTCGGGCTCCAATCACTACGAAGAGAAAATCTCCTGGTTGCGTCAAGTGCTGGAATGGCACGAAGAGCTGGGAGATATCGGTGGTTTGGCGGAACAGTTGCGGGTCGATATCGAGCCGGACCGGGTCTATATCTTCACCCCCGACGGACATGCCATCGACTTGCCCAAGGGCGCGACACCGCTGGATTTCGCCTATCGGGTGCATACCGAGATCGGCCACAACTGCCGTGGCGCGAAGATCAACGGGCGCATCGTCCCGCTCAACTACAGTTTGCAGACCGGCGAGCAGGTGGAAATCATCACCAGCAAGCACGGCACGCCGAGCCGTGACTGGCTGAACTCGAACCTGGGGTATGTCACCACTTCCCGGGCGCGGGCGAAGATTGTGCACTGGTTCAAGCTGCAAGCCCGCGACCAGAACGTCGCCGCCGGTAAGACTCTGCTCGAGCGCGAATTGACACGCCTTGGTCTGCCTCAGGTGGATTTCGACAAGCTGGCCGACAAAGCCAACATGAAAACCGCCGAGGACATGTTCGCCGCTCTCGGTGCCGGCGACCTGCGCCTGGCGCAACTGGTCAATTCCGCACAGCAACTGGTCGAGCCCGAGCGTGGCAACGAACAGTTGGAATTGATTCCGCGCAAGGCCACCGGCTACAAACCGGGCAAGCGCGGCGATATCCAGATCCAGGGAGTCGGCAACCTGATGACGCAGATGGCCGGCTGCTGCCAGCCTCTGCCGGGGGACGCGATCGTTGGCTACATCACCCAAGGCCGTGGCGTGAGCATTCATCGCCAGGATTGTGCCTCGGTGCTGCAATTGAGTGGGCGCGAGCCGGAGCGGATCATCCAAGTCAGTTGGGGGCCGGTGCCGGTGTCGACCTATCCGGTGGATATCATGATCCGCGCCTACGACCGTTCCGGCCTGCTGCGTGACGTGTCTCAGGTGCTGCTCAACGAGCGGATCAACGTGCTGGCGGTCAATACCCGCTCGAACAAGGAGGACAACACCGCGTCGATGTCCCTGACCATCGAAATCCCGGGGTTGGACGCGCTGGGGCGGTTGCTGGGACGGATTTCGCAGTTGCCGAATATCATCGAGACCCGACGCAACCGCGCGCCTTGAGCGGCTGTGCGTGGTCTGGCGTTGTTGGAGCTTGCACGGAAAATGCTCATTGGCTTTTTTTCGTGCCTGCTACTGCCATTAGCCACGCTTTCGGTCGCGACGCTCCATTCAAGAGTACTGGGAACAATCGATGTATAGCCTTCAAGACCTGCTTCACCTGATGGCGCGCTTGCGCGACCCGCGATACGGTTGCCCGTGGGATATCAAGCAAAACTACGCCAGCCTCGTCCCCTACACCCTGGAGGAAGTCTACGAGGTGGCGGATGCCATCGAGCGTGATGACTTCGAGCACTTGCAGGGCGAACTGGGCGACTTGCTGTTTCAAGTGGTCTATTACAGCCAACTGGCTCGCGAAGAAGGGCGCTTCGAGTTTGAAGGCGTGGTCGACAGCATCACCCGCAAGCTGATTCGTCGACATCCCCATGTCTTTCCCACGGGTGATCTCTATGCGCCCGCCGACCTGCCGCGCCTGAGCGAAGAGCAGGTCAAGCTGCGCTGGGAGCAAATCAAGGCCGAGGAGCGCGCCGAGAACCATGGCGCGCCCGAGCAGTTGTCCTTGCTCGACGATGTGCCCGCCGCGTTGCCGGCTTTGTCCCGGGCGGCTAAGTTGCAAAAGCGCGCGGCTCACGTCGGTTTTGACTGGCCGGCTGCTCTGGCGGTGGTAGACAAGGTTCGTGAAGAACTCGACGAAGTGCTCGAAGCCATGGCCGATAATGACTCGACGGCCATGGTCGATGAGATCGGCGATCTGTTGTTCAGCGTGGTCAACCTGGCCCGCCACCTCCAGGTCGATCCGGAAAATGCCCTGCGTGGCGCCAATGGCAAATTCGACAGACGCTTCCGATTTATCGAACAGGCATTGCGCGCTACCCACCGTCCCATGGAAGATTGCACCCTCGAAGAGTTGGACGCCTTGTGGGGCGAAGCCAAACGTCAGGAAAAGAATGCACCCAGCTGCGGCTGAGTCGTTGACCCAAGTGAGTAAACACCATGAGCCTTTCCCTTCGTGACCAGTTGCTCAAAGCAGGTCTGGTCAATCAAAAGCAAGCCAAGCAGGTTAGCAAAGACAAACAGAAGCAGCAGCGGCTGGTCCATAAAGGCCAGGTCGAGGCTGACGACACCCAGGCGCGTCTGGCCCAGCAAGCGCAGGCCGAGAAGGTCAAGCGTGACCAGGAGCTGAATCGCCAGCAGCAGGAGAAGGCCGAGGCCAAGGCGCGGACCGCCCAGGTCAAGCAATTGATCGAAACCTCGCGCCTGCCCAAGCTGACCACCGAGGACTACTACAACTTCGTCGACGACAAGAAGGTCAAGCGCTTGTCGGTCAACACGCTGATGCGCAACAAGCTCAGCAATGGTTCGCTGGCGATTGTGCACCATGGTGGTGGCTACGAGGTGATTCCCCGTGAAGCGGCGCTGAAGATCCAAGAGCGAGCCCCTGAGCGTATCGTCCAGCTCAATCTGCTGACCGAGAACCAGATGCCGGACGAGGATGATCCATACGCGGCCTACCAGATCCCTGACGATCTGATGTGGTAAGCCGCTGAAACGACAAACCCCGCTCAAAAGGCGGGGTTTGTACGAGTGGGGCGTCACTGGCTGCGTGGGCCGGGTGCGCCCATGGAGCTTAAGACTTCAGGCGCTTTGTGCGTGGCGTTTCATCTCGAGGGTTTCCAGCTCGTTCTTGTAATTATGAGCATCGGCCTCGTTGTGAAACATGCCTACCAGCAGGTCCTGTTGATGTACATCCCAGATTCGAATGCCATTGGCTATGCCTTCATGGGACATATGGGCATCATCGCGTTCGGTTACTTTTACGGTCATCTGCAAACTCCGGTCTCTATAGAACTGCGGCAACGCGTCGCAGGCCTCTTTTATATTATTCATTAGCCTGCTACGTAAATCGCTCACCGGTGAAACTCACCGTTGCAAAAAACATGGCAATCGCCAAAGGCCCGGATTTGTTGAGGTTGAGGGAAGGCTTGCGGAGTTTCCTGACAAAAGTTTCATGTTCTGGCATTGTCGGCAGCGGGAGAGCGGTACGTGATGCGCGCAGGGACTGGTGAGTACACGAATCACGCTAGGAGCCGTCAACAAGCGTTTTGGGATGAGATATTGTGGCGTGTCGACAAGCCTGCTCACCACAGGCTCGTCACTGGAATGTGTACCGATCAGTATCGCCAACGGAGGGTATCAGTTGCCTTTGACAGCCTTGCCGTCGACGGTGCCGTCCTGGAGCATGATGTTGTACTCCTTGCCGTCGTTTTCGACCTGGCGCAGGGCAACCAAGATGTAGCCCCAGTCTTTAGCGAACCACATTTGCGTGATGCGCTTGCTCTGTGTCGGATCACGGACGCGCTCGACCTTGATCGCATCGATCGTACCGGCCTTGGTCTGGACCTTTTCCGAACCGATCACACGAAAGTCGTAAGTGTCGGTATCAGTGCCCTCGGCAACCCGGTAGCTCATGCTTTTCTTGCCAGCCGCAATATCACGCTGCAAGGCCAACTGATAGGTCGACTTGTCGAACATGCCGCTTTCGAGGGGCAGGTTGACCGGCTCCTTGCCTTCGAAGCCAGTGACTTTGTTGGTCGTCCAGTCGAAATCCAGATTGACCTTTTTGGCCTTGCCCAGCCCGCCACGTTCGAAGGTGTAAGTCTGCGGTAACAGCTTGTCCTTATCGAGGCGCAGGGTGCTTTCCTCGGTCAGGCTGGCGATCATCATGGAAGCCTTGAAATTCAGGGTCCAGCCGCCATTGGCGTTTTTTGTCAGGCTACGTTCGGCGGAACCGCTCATGGGGAGCTGTTTCCAGTCGGCGGTATAACTGACGGAGAAAGGTTGAAGATCCGCTGCTTGCACAACAGGCAAGGCAAGCAGAGTAAGAGCGAAGAGCAGGGCGCGACGCATAAAATCTCCTAGGTTCGAATCGAATGACCGCTGGCGGTGAGTAATTGGCCGTCCAATAAAACACCCTGTCCGCTAAAGCTCAAGCGCCCTTCGGCGAACCAGCGTACCGCCAGCGGGTAAATCCTGTGTTCCTGGGTATGAACCCGCTGCGCCAGACTCTGCGCCGAATCATCAGACTCTACCGTAACCACAGCCTGTACGACCAGAGGGCCTCCGTCGAGTTCTTCAGTGACGAAGTGTACGCTGCAGCCGTGTTCGCTGTCGCCAGCCTCCAGCGCCCGCTGGTGGGTGTGCAGGCCTTTGTACTTGGGTAGGAGCGAGGGATGGATATTAAGCAGGCGTCCCCGGTAGTGCCGGACGAAGTCCGCGCTGAGAATACGCATGAAGCCGGCTAGGACTACCAGTTGTGGGTTGAAGGCGTCGATCAGTTCGATCAAGGCCCCATCAAAGGCTTCGCGACCTTCGAAGGCTTTATGATCCAGGGAGCGGGTGTCGATACCCGCATTCTTGGCGCGTTGCAGGCCGTAGGCATCGATGCGGTTGGAGATCACCGCAGCGATGCGGGCCGGATTGCCCCTAATCTGTATATCATCGATCAGGGCCTGCAAGTTGCTGCCGCTGCCCGACAGCAACACCACGACGTTACAGGTCGAGGTTATCGGCTCGGACATCAGTGAGCCTTGAGGTTCTTCAGCTCGACCTGGGCAGCGCCCTCGGCGGCGATGGCGATCTGGCCGATGACCCAAGGCTGTTCGCCGGCTTCGCGCAGGACCTTCAGGGCGATTTCAACGTGTTCCTGGGCGACGCAGATGACCATGCCGACGCCGCAGTTCAGTACGCGGTGCATTTCGGTTTCGTTGACGTTGCCTTTTTCCTGCAGCCAGTCGAAGACCGCCGGACGTTGCCAACTGGCCACGTCGACCACGGCCTGGGCACCTTTGGGCAGGACGCGTGGGATGTTGTCCAGCAGGCCGCCGCCGGTGATGTGGGCCATGGCCTTGACCGCGCCAGTGTCCTTGATCAGCTTGAGCAATGGCTTGACGTAGATACGGGTTGGCGCCATCAGCAGGTCGGTCAGCGGTTTGCCGTCCAACTGGGTGTTTTCGATATCGGCGCCGCTGACTTCGATGATCTTGCGGATCAGCGAGTAACCGTTGGAATGCGGACCGGATGACGGTAGGGCGAGCAGGGCGTCACCGGTAGCCACTTTCGAACCGTCGATGATTTCGGCTTTTTCCACGACGCCAACGCAAAAGCCGGCCAGGTCGTAGTCTTCGCCTTCGTACATGCCTGGCATTTCAGCGGTTTCGCCGCCGACCAGCGAGCAGCCGGACAGTTCGCAACCGGCACCGATACCGGTGACCACCTGGGTCGCGGTGTCGACGTTGAGCTTGCCGGTGGCGTAGTAGTCGAGGAAGAACAGCGGCTCGGCACCGCAGACCACCAGGTCGTTCACGCACATGGCCACCAGGTCGATGCCAATGCTGTCGTGCTTGTTCAGGTTCAGCGCCAAGCGCAGCTTGGTGCCCACACCGTCGGTGCCGGAGACCAGGACCGGCTGTTTGTAACCGGCCGGGATTTCGCAGAGGGCGCCAAAACCACCCAGGCCGCCCATGACTTCCGGGCGCGCAGTGCGCTTGGCCACGCTCTTGATGCGTTCGACCAATGCTTCACCGGCGTCGATGTCTACACCGGCGTCCTTGTAGCTCAGGGAGGGTTGCTTGCTCATGATCCAGGCCTTTAGGGGGGATTCAGGGAAGGCGACCGGGAAGGGCGAGGACACGAGAAGGAGCGGTGTAAGTCGTTCTTTCCGGGTGTCCGGTCATCGCCGGTCTGCGAAGGCGCGCGATTTTATCAGGCTTGAGCGGCAGCGGCCATCCTCGGGCCGACGGGCAGGGCAATATCCGCAAAAAAATCCCTGGACGGTGACGCTGGCTGCATCGGGTACGGCTGTATAAGGTATAGCGTTATCAACTGCTATCTTTATGACGGCGGAAAAACTTTCAACGAGGGTATGAATGATGGCACTGCGCTGCGGTCACATACCTGTCTGTTGGTATTTATACGGTCTCTTACGCCGTTTTCTGCTTGTCGGGAATTTTTCATGCGTTTGTTCAAATTATTGAGTGTCGGTTGCCTCTCCCTTCTGAGTCTGGCGATTCATGCCGAAACCCTGAACGGTTTGTATCAGGTACGCGAACCGGTCGGCAGCCAGACCCCGGATGAACGTAACCAGGCCACCCAGCGTGCGTTGGAAACCCTCGTGCTGCGCCTGACCGGCGACCGCCAGGCAGTGCAGAGCCCGGGGCTGGCCGAGGTGCGCAAGGACCCTCGGCAGATCATCAGCCAGTACGGCTACGATGCCGGGCCGCCGCAGAGCCTGCAGGTGGATTTCGATCCGGTGAGCACCGATCGCGCTTTACGCGGCGCGGGGCTGGCCCTGTGGGGGAGCAATCGACCCTCGATTCTCGGCTGGTGGCTGAGCGACTCCACCGAGGGTTCGAGTCTGGTGGGCGACGGGCAGTCGGCGGCGGAACCGTTGCGTCGTGCCGCAGTGCATCGCGGTCTGCCGCTGCGCTTGCCGCTGGCCGACCTGGATGAGCAGATCGTCGCCACCGCGAAGAACCTCGAAGGTGCCGATGCCTCGCCATTGCATGGGGCGTCCGAACGGTATGGCGCCGATGCATTGCTCGCCGTACACGCCCATCAAAATGGCACGCAGTGGGAGGCCAAATGGCGCCTCTGGCTGGGCGACCAGAAGGAGCAGGGGGTGGCTCAGGGCGCGGATACCGCGGCCCTGGCCGATGCCGTACTGCTGGCGGTGAGTGAGCGTCTGGCGCCGCGCTTTGCCGTCAAGCCTGGGGTGGCCACCGATCAGTTACTGGAAGTGCAAGGCATGAACCTGGAGCGCTATGCCGCGCTAGGGCATCTACTCGAACCTTTTGGCGGTCGACCTCTGAGCGTGGATGGCGAGCGGATTGTCTATCAGGTCAGCGGTAACGCCGAGCAACTGCGGGCACAATTGGGATTAGCCAAGTTGTTGGAAGTACCACCTGGCGAGGTGCCGTTGGCGGTCAACGATCCCGCTGCGGTCGCCGCGGCACCGACACCACGGCTGCGTTTCCGTTGGTAGTTCATCTTTCCCTCTATATATAAGGCTGGAGTTGTCCATGACCGACACCCGTCGATGGATTTGGCTTGGCGCGGCGGTCCTGCTGTGCGTGCTTGTGTACTTTCTGCACCCGATATTGTCGCCGTTCCTGGTGGGCATCCTGCTCGCCTATATGTTCGACCCCGTGGTCGATCGGTTGGAGAAGTTCGGGTTGTCGCGGACGTGGGGCGTGGTGGCGGTGTTCGCCCTGTTCACCCTGATCCTGATGACCCTGTTATTGGTGCTGGTGCCGATGCTGGCCAAGCAGTTGTTCCGGCTCTATGAGCTGGCGCCGCAGATGCTCGACTGGTTGCAACACACGGCGATGCCTTGGGCGCAGCACAAATTCGGCCTGGCGGATGGCTTCTGGAAGTTCGATAAAGTCAAAGCCGCCATCAGCGAGCACATGGGCCAGACCACTGATATTGTCGGTGTAGTGCTGTCCCAGGCGACAGCATCGAGTCTGGCGCTGATGGGGTGGCTGGCCAACCTGGTGCTGATCCCGGTGGTGAGTTTCTACCTGCTGAGGGACTGGGACCTGATGATGGCGAAAGTTCGCAGCCTGCTGCCGCGTCAGCAAGAGGGGCATATCGTCGCATTAGCCGGTGAGTGCCATGGGGTGCTCGGGGCGTTCGTTCGCGGCCAGTTACTGGTGATGCTGGCGCTCGGGGTGATCTATGCCGGCGGCTTGATGCTGGTCGGCTTGGAACTGGGGTTGCTGATCGGCCTGCTGGCGGGGTTGGCAGCCATTGTGCCGTACATGGGGTTTGTGATCGGGATTGGCGCTGCGCTCATTGCCGGCTTGTTCCAGTTCGGTGGTGACTGGTATCCAATGATCGGCATCGTCGCGGTGTTCATGGTCGGTCAGGCCCTGGAAGGCATGGTGTTGACGCCCTTGCTGGTGGGCGACCGCATCGGCCTGCATCCGGTTGCGGTGATTTTCGCCATTCTCGCCGGTGGCGAACTGTTCGGCTTTACCGGTGTGCTGCTGGCGTTACCGGTGGCGGCGGTAATCATGGTGCTGGTGCGGCATGTCCATGATCTTTACAAAGAGTCGGATATGTATGACGGACAGGAGGATGCAAATCTGTAATATTGAGTTCGCGCAGGTGCGGAGCTGGGTCCGGGCGCGCTCCGGCGAAGCGTTCAAGGGCATTGAGAGCCCTTCGCGGGCCGGCCATGCTCCCACGCCGATGGGTGTCATTTTTGACTGCCAGGTTATGCCGGTATTCTCATCGATCAACGCAAACCTTTGATTTTGCTTGTGGTCCGCTGCATTGTGCGCTCGGCGTCACGGGTATAAACTTTGCAGACTTTACACAGAGGCCTCTAACGGTTCCCTAGAACTGTTCCGTCAGCATGAAACCGATTCAGCTGCCCCTAGGTGTGCGTCTGCGTGATGACGCTACCTTCATCAACTATTATCCAGGCGCCAATGCCGCTGCACTCGGCTATGTCGAGCGGCTATGCGAAGCCGACGCCGGATGGACCGAAAGTCTGATCTATCTCTGGGGCAAAGATGGCGTGGGGCGTACCCATCTATTGCAGGCGGCGTGTCTGCGCTTCGAGCAGATGGGCGAGCCGGCGGTCTATCTGCCACTGGCCGAGTTGATGGATCGCGGTGTCGAATTGCTGGATAACCTCGAACAATACGAATTGGTCTGCCTGGATGACCTGCAAGTGGTCGCCGGTCGGGCGGACTGGGAAGAGGCGCTGTTCCATCTGTTCAACCGTTTGCGCGACAGTGGCCGTCGGTTACTGATTGCCGCGTCCACCTCGCCGCGTGAATTGCCGGTGAGGTTGGCGGATCTGAAGTCGCGTCTGACCCTGGCCCTGATCTTCCAGATGCGTGCGCTTTCCGACGAAGATAAATTGCGTGCTTTGCAACTGCGTGCGTCAAGACGCGGCCTGCACCTGACCGACGAAGTAGGGCATTTCATCCTGACCCGTGGTACCCGTAGCATGAGTGCGCTGTTCGAGTTGCTTGAGCGTCTCGACCAGGCCTCCTTGCAGGCTCAGCGCAAGCTGACCATTCCTTTCCTGAAAGAAACCCTGGGCTGGTAACGACAGGTAGAATCCCCCATTATTGGGGGCTGTAGGCGGGTTTTCGCCAAATTCCAGACGCCACAAAACCCACGCCGAAAGCAATTTTCGGGCGCCTGCGAGCCGGTGGGGTATTAAGTCCTTAGATGTTTTCAAGAAACTACCAAGTCACATTTTGTCCCATAAAATTTGCAAATGAGGGTGATAGAAGGCATAGTCGCGTCTTCATAAAAAATCAGCCGCGGTTGTGCCCATGCTAGTTCGCTTCGCACCCCTCGTGCCTCTCGCACTTGTTACCCTGCTTTTTGGTTGTGCGGCGCATACGCCGATTGCGCAACAGCAGGTAGAAAGTTCAGTCAAAATCGCTCCGGTTTCTGGTGTCAAATCTTCGGTTGTATTGGACGATGAATTGGCCACGGAAAAAGAGCTCGCCGAGTTTTCCGACAGCAAGCCCTATCAGTTGCCCGTCCTGGCCGACAGCATTCTTGAGCGCGGCATGTCCCTGATCGGTACCCGTTACCGTTTCGGCGGCACCAACGAGAGTTCCGGCTTTGATTGCAGCGGCTTTATCGGTTATCTGTTCCGTGAGGAAGCGGGCCTGGACCTGCCGCGTTCCACCCGAGAGATGATCAACGTGAAGGCGCCATTGGTTGCCCGCAACAAGCTCAAGCCGGGTGACTTGCTGTTCTTCGCCACCAATGGTCGTCGCGGGCGTGTCAGTCATGCCGGAATCTACCTGGGCGATGACCAGTTCATCCATTCCAGCAGCCGCCGTAGCGGTGGTGTCCGGGTCGATAACCTGGGCGACAGTTACTGGAGCAAGACCTTCATTGAGGCCAAGCGCGCCTTGGCGATGGCTCCCACCACGGTCACGGCCAGCAACAGGTAATCGTTCGACGTTTCAGTATCATCGGCCCTGTCTGGCGGCTAACTACCAAGCCGCGAAAGCGAACAAGGTTGTACAAAAAACGTCCGAAGTTAAAGTGATACTTGAAGTTTGGCGCATAGACGCTAGAATCCTGACATATTGTTGAGTGTCTGACCGCGCAAGCTCGCTTGCGCGGTTTTGATTTCTTCACACCACGGCAGAGCAAGCCGCATTCAGTCAGGATTTCTGCATATGTCGACCTTGGCCCGTATTGCCCTTATCACCCTGACCGCGTTGCTCGGTGCTTGTGCCAGCCATGCTCCGCCGCCTGCGCCAATGGCCCGTTCGGTGGTCTTCGCCGCTCCACAACCGTCTTCACCGCAAGCCGAGGATGTCCTGTTCCGTGCCCTGGGCCTGGTCGGCACACCCTATCGCTGGGGGGGCAATACGCCGGACTCGGGTTTCGATTGCAGCGGTCTGATCAGCTATGTGTACCGCGACATGGCCGGCATCAACCTGCCGCGCTCGACTCGTGAAATGATTGTGATGCGTGCTCCGAATGTGTCGCAGAACGCCCTGCAAACCGGCGACCTGATCTTTTTCGCGACTAATGGCGGCTCCCAGGTCAGTCACGCGGGAATTTATGTCGGTGAAGGTCGTTTTGTCCATGCCCCTGCCACGGGTGGCACCGTCAAACTGGACAGCCTGTCCAAGGCCTACTGGCAGCGTGCCTATCTGAATGCCAAGCGCGTGCTGCCGGCCGAACATCTGGCGCTCAATCCCCAGCAGCCTGTGTGGTGAGTTCTGTTAGTCAATGTGGGCGCCACAAATCCTTGGTCTGCGTTGCTGTTCCTCGCCATATAACCGTACAGGCCACCAGTCGCTGACTCCTTGAGGTGTTCATGACCGCTCGCACGCTCAAACTCGACGATGCCCTCTACGGCTACCTGCTGGACGTTTCCCTGCGCGAGACACCTCTGCTCAAGCGCTTGCGTGACGAGACCCAGGCGCTGCCTATGGCACGCTGGCAGGTGGCTCCCGAGCAAGGCCAATTTCTTGCCCTGCTGGTCAAGCTGACCGGTGCCCGGCGCTTGCTCGAAATTGGCACTTTTACCGGCTACAGTGCCTTGTGCATGGCGTCGGCGCTGCCGGAGGACGGCTCATTGCTGTGCTGCGACCTGCCTGGCGAGTACAACGCCACGGCGCTGCGCTACTGGCGGGAGGCTGGCTTGTCCGGGCGGATCGAACTGCGCCTGGCGCCGGCACTCGACACGCTGGCCGAGCTGGAGCGGCAGGGGCAGGGGCAGGGCGGGTCCTTCGACCTGGTGTTCATCGATGCCGACAAGGCGAACTATCCACGCTATCTGGAGATCGCCTTGCATCTGTTGCGAAGGGGTGGTCTGGCGATGTTTGACAACACCCTGTGGAGCGGCCGGGTACTGGAGGAGGGCGCGCAGAGCGAGGATACACGAGCCATCCAGGCACTGAACCTGGCCTTGAAGGATGACTCGCGGGTAGACCTGTCATTGTTGCCGGTGGGTGATGGGTTGACCTTGTGTCGTAAACGCTAGCGGGCGGCGCAAGGGCAACTCCTCATCCTCGGACTAACGGCTGGCGGACACGCGCCAGATTTTGTTACCCACATCGTCCGCCACCAGCAGGCCGCCCTGTTGGTCGATGACTACCCCGACCGGGCGGCCCCTGGCATTTTCATCCTCGTCGAGAAAACCCGTCAGCACATCCAGTGGCTGCCCATTCGGCTTGCCTGCGGCGAAGGGCACGAAAATCACCTTGTAGCCGCTGTGTGGTTTGCGATTCCAGGAACCGTGCTGGCCGATAAAGGCCCCTTGGGTGAACGGCTCAGGCAGCTTGCTGCCCTGGGCAAAGGTCAGTCCAAGCGATGCCGTATGCGGCCCGACGGCGTAGTCCGGAGCGATGGCCTTGGCGACCATGGCCGGGTCCGAAGGCGATACCCGCGCATCCACGTGTTGGCCGTAATAGCTGTAGGGCCATCCATAGAACCCGCCCTCCTTCACCGAGGTAATGTAGTCCGGCACCAGGTCGCTGCCGATCTCGTCCCGCTCGTTCACCGCGGTCCACAGTTTGCCGCTCTGCGGCTCCCAGGCCAGGCCGTTGGGGTTGCGCAGGCCGGAGGCAAAGATCCGGTGGCTGCGGGTGGCTGGATCGACTTCCCAGATCGCAGCGCGACCTTGCTCTTTGTCCAGGCCGTTTTCGCCGACGTTACTGTTGGAACCAACGGTGACGTAGAGCTTTCCCCCGTCCTGGCTGGCAATCACATTCTTGGTCCAGTGGTGATTGAGGGGGCCGCCGGGCAAATCGATGATCTTCTCCGCTTGTTCCTTGATCACGGTTTCACCCGGCTCATAGTGGAAGCGCAGCAGGGCATCGGTGTCGGCGACATACAGGTCATTGCCCACCAGCGTCATGCCGAAAGGCGAATTGAGTTGGTCGATAAAGGTCGTGCGGGTTTCCGCGATCCCATCGTGATTGCTGTCGCGCAGTAGGGTAATGCGATTCGCGCTGGGCACCCCGGCCCCGGCGCGATCCATGACCTTACGGGAAATCCAGCCACGAATGCCCTGGTTGTCGTCGGGCTTGGGTGGCGAGTTGGTCTCGGCAACTAGTACATCGCCGTTGGGCAGCACATACAACCAGCGCGGGTGGTCGAGGTTTTCGGCAAACGCGGCGACTTGAGTGCCGGCTGCCGCCACTGGCTTGGCGCCCTGAGGCCAGCCGATGGCGGGGGCGATATTGACGGTGGGAAGGAGGGTCTTGTTCGGTTCCGTAAGCTTGGGAGAGGGACCGGTGCCCTCGGACACCGACAGGGTGGAACTTTCGCCGCAAGCCGCCAATCCACTGGCGAGCAGGATGATCAGAGCGTGCTTGTGCTGGAACATGCTGAGTCTCCGTCGATGCTTACGCGGGTCTAGAAGTAGAGAAGCATAGTCGACGCAGGTTCAATCCTTTTGCTCAAGCCTCCTTGAACAGCAGGGCGATGCCGGGATGGTAGTGGTCGGCTTCGTTGTGCAGCTTGCGGTAGGCATAGGGGAAGTACCAGGCCACCGCGTAGCTATTGGTCTTTTGCAGGTCGTCGACCATACCCTGTAGGTCTTCCAGACTCGGACTCCGTTGGGGGTTGAATGGCGAAACAAACAGACAACCGAGCCTGAGATGATGAGGATGGTTAAGCTTTTGGCGGCGTTGATCGCGTCGAGCAGGGCCGGCATCCGATGATCAGGTCCTGCATGGGGGTTTCTCTTTTTATTGTTGAGTGGGTTATGGCTGTTTGATATCAACTGTCCTCGCCAAAGCACAAATTCTGGCGGCAGTTTTTGTTGGCGGGTGTCTTGGACGATTTTCCAGGCTCAGGGGGACGTGTTTTTGTTGTGGCGGCTTTATTTGACGCTCCATCCTCAACCCTCTAACCTTCTCAACTTGTTTCAGGTGCTCTGTGGCGATGCGTCGACAGGGTGAAACAGGGAAGCCGGTGAGCCCTTTCGACAGGTGCGATTCCGGCGCTGCCCCCGCAACGGTAAATGAGTCAAGACTACGCTTTTCGCCACTGTGCCGGCGGCACGGGAAGGCGCGCGGTCCTGCGCTTGCGCAGCTCATGAGCCCGGAGACCGGCCTGATCCATCCCACAGCATCACGGCGGGCGATGCTGGACCGTTGCGGTCGTGTTTTTTCCAGCCCCGTTTGCCTTATCCAGCCCCAACGGAGAGCTGTCATGAACCCATCCCCCGATCGCGATGAACGTCATTTGGCGCGCATGTTGCGCAAAAAAGCGGTGATCGATGAACGTATCGCCAGCGCTCCCAACGAGTGCGGCTTGCTGCTGGTCCTGACGGGCAATGGCAAGGGCAAGAGCAGTTCCGCCTTCGGCATGCTCGCCCGAGCCATGGGCCACGGCATGCAGTGCGGCGTGGTGCAATTTATCAAGGGTCGCAGCAGCACCGGCGAGGAGCTGTTCTTCCGGCGTTTTCCCGAGCAGGTGCGGTTCCATGTGATGGGCGAGGGATTCACCTGGGAAACCCAGGACCGCCAGCGTGATATCGCCGCCGCTGAAGCCGCCTGGACCGTCTCTCGGGAGCTGCTCGGCAACCCGGCTATCGGTCTGGTGGTGCTCGATGAGCTGAATATCGCCCTCAAACACGGGTACCTGGATCTCGACCAGGTACTGAGCGATCTGCAGGGTCGGCCGCCAATGCAACATGTGGTGGTGACCGGACGCGGCGCCAAGCCGGAAATGATCGACCTGGCCGATACCGTCACGGAAATGGGCCTGCTCAAACATGCGTTCCAGGCCGGGATCAAGGCGCAGAAAGGCATCGAACTATGAATCAGCCGCGTCGTTGCCCGGCGGTGCTGATCGCCGCGCCAGCGTCCGGCCAGGGCAAGACCACGGTGACGGCGGCGCTGGCGCGCCTGCACCGCAATCAGGGGCGCAAGGTCCGGGTGTTCAAGTGTGGCCCGGATTTTCTCGACCCGATGATTCATGAGCGGGCCAGCGGCGCGCCGGTGTATCAGTTGGACTTGTGGATGGTCGGCGCCGAGGAAAGCCGTCGTTTGCTGTGGGAAGCGGCCGGTGACGCCGACCTGATCCTGATCGAAGGGGTCATGGGCTTGTTTGACGGTACTCCGTCCAGTGCCGACCTGGCTCGGCACTTCGGTGTGCCGGTGCTGGGGGTCATCGACGGCACGGCCATGGCCCAGACCTTTGGTGCCCTGGCGCTGGGCCTGGCGCGTTATCAACCGGACCTGCCGTTCGCCGGGGTATTGGCCAATCGCGTGGGGACGCTGCGGCATGCGCAGTTGCTCGAAGGTAGCCTGACCGAAGGCCTGCGCTGGTACGGCGCGCTCTCTCGGGAGACCGGGATCGAGTTGCCGAGCCGGCACCTCGGGTTGGTCCAAGCCAGCGAATTGAATGACCTCGATCGGCGCCTCGACGCTGCCGCCGAGGCCCTGGGCGCAAGTTGCGAAGTCGCGCTGCCGCCTCCGGTCGAGTTTGCCGCGCCGACGCTGATCGCTGCCGAGCCATTGCTGGCTGGCGTGCGGATTGCGGTTGCCCGTGACGAAGCGTTCGCGTTTATCTATGGTGCCAACCTGGATCTGCTTGGGGCGATGGGCGCCGAGTTATGCTTCTTTTCGCCGATTCACGATGCCGGCCTGCCAGACGTTGATAGCCTTTACCTGCCAGGAGGTTATCCGGAATTGCACCACGTGGCGCTGGCGCGAAACACTTCGATGTTGATGGCGATCCGCGATCACCAGACCAAGGGTAAACCCTTGCTCGCCGAGTGCGGCGGGATGCTCTACCTGCTCGATGCGCTGACCGACGTCGACGGTCGACGCGCCGAGCTGCTGGGCCTGTTGGCGGGAGAGGCGGTGATGCAGAAACGCCTGGCTGCCCTGGCCTTGCAGGCCGTGGAGTTGCCGGAAGGTTTGTTGCGCGGACATACCTATCACCATTCGCTGACCACTACCGAACTGACTCCGATTGCTCGCGGGCTGAGCCCCAACGGCGGGCGCGGCGCGGAAGCCGTGTACCGCGAAGGGCGGACGACTGCGTCCTATGTGCACTTCTACTTTCCGTCCAACCCTCGGGCGGTTGCCGCGTTGCTGGCACCTGATGCAGCAATCAACTTTGCCCAGGTCGGCGCTCTCTGTGTGGAAGCGAGCTTACCGGGGCGCCGGATCGCTGGGAGCAGACCATGACTGACAACACATTCTCCATTGAAGAGCGAAATGCAATCTACCGCGCCATCGCCGAGCGCCGCGACATGCGTCACTTTGTCGGGGGTACGGTGCCACCAGCACTCCTGGCGCGCCTGCTGGAAGCCGCACACCAGGCGCCGAGTGTCGGTCTGATGCAGCCGTGGCGGTTTATCCGGATCAGCGATCGCTCGCTGCGTGAGCGGATCCGGCAACTGGTGGAAGAGGAAAGGGTCCGCACCGCCGATGCCCTTGGCGAGCGTTCCGATGAGTTCATGAAGTTGAAGGTCGAGGGTATCAACGATTGCGCCGAAGTGCTGGTGGCGGCGCTGATGGACGGTCGCGAACGGCATATCTTCGGGCGCCGGACGTTGCCGGAGATGGACATGGCGTCCGTGTCCTGCGCGATTCAGAACCTCTGGCTGGCCTCCCGCGCAGAAGGCTTGGGCATGGGCTGGGTGTCGCTGTTCGAGCCACAGGCACTGGCGGACTTGCTGGGCTTACCGGAGGGGGCCAAGCCGGTGGCGGTGTTGTGCCTGGGGCCGGTCCAGGCATTTTACCCGGCACCGATGCTCCTACTGGAAGGCTGGGCGAAATCGCGCCCTCTGAGTGAGCTGTTGTACGAAAACTATTGGGGAGTGAGTCAATGAGTGTGGCGTTGTTGAGTGTCGCCGGGGTTGCGCTGGATGCGCTGCTGGGCGAACCCAAACGCTGGCATCCGCTGGTGGCGTTCGGCCGTATCACCGATCGCATCGAACAACGCTTCAACGCCGGTGGCCGTGGCTGGCGTAGCCATGGTGTGACCGCCTGGTTGCTGGCCGTCGTGCCGTTGACAGTGCTGGCTACGGCGCTGTCCTGGGCGCCTTATATCGGCTGGGTCATCGAAATCCTGTTTCTCTATTGTGCCCTCGGCATGCGCAGCCTGGGTGAACATGTGGTACCGGTGGCCCAGGCGCTTCGTGGCGCAAACCTGGAATTGGCGCGGGAGCGCGTGAGCTATCTGGTCAGTCGCCAGACCTCGGAGCTGGATGACACGGCAGTGGCCCGTGCGGCCACCGAGTCGGTGTTGGAAAACGGCAGCGATGCGGTATTTGCCGCGCTGTTCTGGTTTGCCGTTGCCGGAGTCCCCGGTGTGGTGCTGTATCGCTTGAGCAATACCCTGGACGCCATGTGGGGCTATCGCAACGAACGTTTCGAGCGTTTTGGCTGGGCGGCGGCGAAGATCGACGATGTGCTCAACTATATTCCCGCACGACTGGTGGCGCTGACTTATGCGTTGCTGGGCAAGACTCGCCTGGCACTCAGATGCTGGCGCAGCCAGGGACCCACCTGGGACAGTCCGAATGCCGGACCAGTGATGGCCGCAGGGGCTGGTGCGCTGGGAGTCGAGCTGGGCGGCGCGGCGATCTATCACGGCGAGCTGCATCAGCGTCCGCCGTTGGGCGAAGGCCCACCCGCCGATGCCGATGCGATCGATCGCGGTTGGCAATTGGTGCAACGTGGCGTGTGGTTATGGTTGCTGATTCTCTGTCTGGGAGCAGAGTTTTATGCTTGAGCACGGCGGGCGGTTGCGCCAGGCGGTGGAGCAATACGCGATTGCCGAGGCCAATTGGCTGGACTTGTCCAGCGGCATCGCGCCGTGGCCCTGGCCGATCCCGCCGATTCCCGAGCGTGCCTGGGCTCGTCTACCGGAAACCGACGATGGCCTGGAGCAGGCCGCCTGTACTTACTACGGTGCGCCGCTGGTACTGCCGGTGCCCGGCTCGCAGGCCGCCATCCAGTTGCTGCCACGGCTGCGGCGGGCGGGCAAGGTCGGAGTGCTGTCGCCGTGCTACGCCGAACACGCCGAGGCCTGGCGCCGCAACGGTTATATCGTGCGCGACGTGCAGGAGCATGAAGTCGATTTCTTTCTCGACAGCCTCGATGTGCTGGTGGTGGTCAATCCGAACAATCCCACAGGTCTGAGTCTGGCACCGGAGCAACTGCTGGAGTGGCATGGCCGACTGGCCCAGCGCGGCGGCTGGCTGGTGGTGGACGAGGCTTTCATGGACAACACGCCGCAGTTGAGCCTGGCCGCGCATAGCCACAAGGTCGGGCTGATCGTATTGCGCTCTTTCGGCAAGTTTTTCGGTCTGGCCGGTGTGCGCCTGGGCTTTGTCCTGGCCGAGCGCAAGTTGCTCAAGTTGCTGGCTGAGCAGGTCGGTCCCTGGGCAGTGGCCGGGCCCACACGGGTGTTGGGGCAAGTCTGCCTGGCCGACCGCGCCGGTCACGTCCGGCAGCGACTGCGCACGGAGCAGGCGAGCCAGCGTCTGGTGGCGTTGTTGAGCCGTTACGGGTTTGCGCCCCAGGGCGGCTGCGCACTGTTTCAGTGGTTGATCACGTCTCGGGCCGAGCACCTGTATGAGTTTATGGCCAAGCGCGGGATTTTGTTGCGATTGTTTGTCCAGAACAGCAGCCTGCGCTTGGGTCTGCCGGTCGACGATGCCGACTGGCAGCGGCTGGAGCTGGCGTTCAAGGCGTATACCGAGGAGCACCCATGAGTACCCTGATGGTCCAGGGCACGACATCCGATGCCGGCAAGAGCACGTTGGTGACTGCCTTGTGTCGCTGGCTGAGCCGTCAGGGCATACGGGTGGTGCCGTTCAAGCCGCAGAACATGGCGCTCAACAGTGCGGTGACCGCCGACGGTGGCGAGATTGGCCGGGCGCAGGCGGTCCAGGCCCAGGCTTGCGGCCTGCCGCCGCACACCGATATGAATCCGGTGCTGCTCAAGCCCAACAGCGATACCGGTGCCCAGGTGATCATCCATGGCCGCGCCGTGACCACCATGAACGCCGTCGCCTATCACGACTACAAGGCCACCGCGATGCAAGCGGTGTTGGCGTCCCATCGACGCCTGAGTGCCGAGTACCCGGTGGTGATGGTCGAAGGCGCCGGTTCGCCGGCGGAGATCAATCTGCGCGCCGGCGATATCGCCAACATGGGCTTTGCCGAGGCGGTGGATTGCCCGGTGCTGCTGATCGCCGATATCAACCGCGGCGGGGTATTCGCCCATCTGGTGGGCACCCTGGCATTGTTGTCGGCCAGTGAGCAGGCGCGGGTCAAGGGCTTCATCATCAATCGCTTTCGCGGCGATATCGCCCTGTTGCAACCGGGGCTCGATTGGCTGCAAGCGCACACCGGCAAGCCGGTGATCGGCGTGCTGCCTTATGTCATGGACCTGCACCTGGAAGCCGAGGACGGCCTTGACTCGCGCCAGATCGACAAGGCCGAGAAGGTCCTGAAGGTGGTGGTGCCGGTGTTGCCGCGCATCAGCAACCCGACCGATTTCGATCCGTTGCGCCTGCATCCGCAGGTCGACCTGCAGTTTGTCGGGCCGGGCCAGGCGATCCCGGCGGCAGACCTGATTATCCTGCCTGGCTCGAAAAGCGTGCGCGGTGATCTGGCGTATCTGCGCGGGGCGGGCTGGGAAACCGCGATTAACCGGCACCTGCGCTATGGCGGCAAGGTGCTGGGTATCTGCGGCGGGCTGCAGATGCTCGGCGAGCAGGTGCACGATCCGTTGGGCCTGGAAGGTTCGGCGGGGTCCAGCGCCGGCCTGGGCTTGCTGGCGTTCAGCACCCAGCTCGAACAGGAGAAGCAATTGCGCAATGTGCGCGGGCACCTGTTGCTGGAGAACAGCGCAGTCAGCGGCTACGAGATTCACGCCGGAGTGACCACCGGCGCTGCCTTGGAGCGCCCGGCGGTGCAGTTGGATGACGGGCGCTGCGACGGCGCCCAAAGTGCCGATGGGCAGATCCTCTGCACGTATCTGCACGGCCTGTTCGAATCGCCCGGTTCGTGTGCCGCGCTGCTGCGTTGGGCAGGCCTGGAAGCGGTGCAGGAAGTGGATTATCACGCCCTGCGCGAACGAGATATCGAACGCCTGGCCGATCTGGTCGAGCAACATCTGGACACCGATCGCCTGCGCGGGTTGTGCGGTCTTGGCTAAGCGGATCTATTGAATATGCAGCAACTGATTCTGGGCGGTGCGCGCTCCGGTAAAAGCCGTCTGGCCGAGCGTCTGGCCGAAGAGAGCCGCCTACGGGTGACCTACATAGCCACCAGCCAGCCGCTGGATGGCGAGTTGAGCGAGCGGATCGCCCTGCACCGCCAGCGTCGACCGGCGCATTGGCGGCTGGTCGAGGAACCGCTGCAACTGGCGCGGGTCTTGCGCGACAACGCGGCCACCGATACCTGCCTGCTGGTGGATTGCCTGACCTTGTGGTTGACCAATTTGCTGATGTTGGAGGATGCGACCCGCCTGCAAGCCGAGCGTAGCGCCCTATTGGACTGCCTGGCCGAGCTGCCGGGCGAAATCATTTTGGTCAGCAACGAGAGCGGGCTCGGTGTCGTGCCGTTGGGCCAATTGACTCGCCGTTATGTCGATGAAGCGGGTTGGCTGCATCAAGCCCTCGCCGAACGCTGCCAGCGTGTCGTGTTGACCGTTGCCGGACTGCCCCTGACGTTGAAAGGAGTGGCGTTATGAGTGAATCATGGTGGCTGAACCCGTGCGCGGCGGTCGATCTGCAAGTCCGGGCGGCGGCGCTCGATCACCAGCAGCAGTTGACCAAGCCTGCCGGCTCCCTTGGCCTGCTGGAGCAGGTCGCGGTGCAGCTTGCCGGCCTGCAGGGACGGCTTAAGCCACGGGTCGATCATCTGTGGATCGCGCTATTCGCCGCTGACCATGGTGTGGTCGCCGAGGGCGTGTCGGCCTATCCCCAAGAAGTCACCGGACAGATGCTCGCCAACTTTGTCGGCGGCGGCGCGGCGATCAGCGTCCTGGCGCGGCAACTGGGGGCGCAACTGGATGTGAATGACCTTGGCACGGTGACACCGATGCTCAACCTGCCTGGCGTGCGTCATCTGCGGATCGGCGCGGGCACGGCGAACATTGTCCAGGGCCCGGCGATGACCGAGGCCCAGGGACGGCTGGCGCTGCAAGCCGGGCGTGACAGCGTGCGGCGTGCCGTGGCCGCCGAGAGTGAACTGTTTATCGGCGGCGAGATGGGCATCGGTAATACCGCCGCGGCCAGTGCCGTGGCCTGCGCCTTGCTCGGTTGCCCGGCGAAGCTGCTCGCCGGCCCTGGCACCGGCCTGGACCCGACAGGAGTCAGTCACAAGGCGCAAGTGATCGAGCGGGCCTTGGCATTGCATGCCGGGCATACCAATGACCCGTTGCAGGCCCTGTTCCGACTTGGCGGTTTCGAGATCGCGGCGCTGACCGGGGCTTACCTGGCCTGCGCCCAGGAAGGCGTGGCGGCGTTGGTGGACGGCTTTATCTGTACGGTGGCGGCGATGGTGGCGGTGCACTTGAATCCTGCTTGCCGTGACTGGCTGATTTTTGCTCATCGTGGTGCTGAGCCAGGGCATCGACATGTGCTGGAAAGCCTGCTGGCCGAACCGCTGCTGGAGCTGCGCCTGCGCTTGGGAGAAGGCAGTGGCGCGGCCCTGGCGGTGCCGTTGCTGCGGCTGGCCTGCGACCTGCACGGGCAGATGGCGACCTTTGCCGAAGCGGCCGTGGCGGATCGTCCGGCATGACGGCCCTGCATCTGGATCTGCTGCGCCATGGCGAGACCGAGCTGGGTGGCGGCTTGCGTGGCAGTCTGGATGACGCCCTCACCGACAGGGGCTGGGAACAGTTGCGCAGCGCCGTGCTGGGGCGGGGGCCTTGGGATCGTCTGGTCAGTTCGCCTTTGCAGCGTTGTGCGCGGTTTGCCGAAGAGCTGGGTGGGCGGCTCGGCTTGCCCATCGAACTGGAAAAAGATCTACAGGAGCTGCATTTCGGTGCCTGGGAAGGGCACAGCGCAGCGACGTTGATGGAGACAGACGCCGATGCGCTGGGGCGATTCTGGTCCGATCCTTATGCTTTTACCCCACCCGAGGGAGAACCCCTGTCACGGTTTTCCGAACGGGTGCTGGGGGCGGTGGAGCGCTTGCAACAGCGGTACGCCGGTCAACGCGTGTTGCTGGTCAGCCATGGCGGGGTCATGAAATTGCTGTTGGCCCGCGCTCGCGGCTTGCCCCGCGAGCAACTGCTGCAGGTCGAGGTCGCTCATGGCGCCTTGTTCACTCTGCGGGTGCAGGCCGATGGTGTGCTGAGGGAAGGACTGTGAACCTGCTGCCGTTGCGGATTGCCCTGCAATTTCTCAGCAGCTTGCCGATTCGTCTGCCGGGCATGCCATCACCCGAGGAACTGGGACGGTCGTTGCTGTGGTATCCGCTGGTGGGTCTGCTGCTGGGAATGTTGCTGTATGGCGTCGACGGGTTGCTGGGCGGGGCGCCGCTGCTCCTGCGAGGTGCGCTGTTGCTGACGGTCTGGGTGGTGTTCAGCGGCGGCCTGCACCTGGATGGCCTGGCCGACAGTGCCGACGCTTGGCTGGGCGGTTTCGGTGATCGCGAACGGACCTTGCTGATCATGAAGGACCCGCGCAGCGGACCGATCGCCGTGGTGACCCTGATTCTAGTCTTGCTGTTGAAGTTTTGCGCCTTGCTGGCCTTGATCGAAAAACAACAGGCAGTTGCCTTGATCCTGGCTCCGTTGATCGGGCGCGGCGCGCTGCTGGGCTTGTTCCTGGTGACGCCTTATGTGCGGACTGGCGGGTTGGGCCAGGCATTGGCCGATCATCTGCCACGGCGAACCGGACGTCATGTGTTGTTGGCGAGTATCCTGGCTTGCCTGATCCTGGCGGGCCTCAAGGGCGCGTTTGCCGTGCTGTTGGCGATGGGATGTTTCTTCGGGTTGCGGCAGTTGATGATGCACCGACTGGGCGGCACGACCGGCGATACGGCAGGGGCCTTGCTGGAGTTACTGGAAGCGGCGGTGCTGGTGGGGTTGGCGTTGATCTGACACTCTGGCGTTTTCTCGATAAACTGGTAACAACTGATTTGCGGGTATATACACCAATCATGTTGTCCACCGACTGTTTATGCATCAGCCTGCGTCGCGCCGCTCGTGGCGTCAGTAGGCATTATGACGGCGCTCTCGATGGCTTCGGGATCAACGTCGCACAGTATTCTCTGCTGTGTCATCTGCGGCGCCTGGACAAACCGAGCATTTCGAGCCTGGCCGAAGCCGTAGGACTGGATCGCAGCACCCTGGGGCGCAATCTGCGGGTTCTCGAAGGCGAAGGCCTGGTGCGGATGAGCGAGGGCGCCGACCAGCGCAATCGCCTGGTGCGCCTGACCGACACCGGGGCCAGGCGGCTGGAGGCGGCTTTTCCGGCCTGGCAAGCGGTACAGCGGCGTCTGGCCGAGCGCTTGGGCGATGAAAAGCGCGCTGTCTTGCAGGCGTTACTGGATGAGCTGGCGTGCGGCGAGTGATCGCCTCTATTTGCATAAAAGCGGGTATGTACCTGCTAGTGGAGCACAATAATGACATCGCTCTGGCGTAGCAGCGGCTGGATTCTTCTCGGCAGCGCACTGATTCTTGCCTTGTCGCTGGGAGTGCGACATGGTTTCGGGCTGTTCCTGCCGCCCATGAGCGCACAGTTCGGTTGGGGACGGGAGGTATTTGCCTTTGCCATCGCCTTGCAGAACCTGATCTGGGGCCTGGCACAACCCTTCACCGGCGCTCTGGCCGACCGTTTCGGCGCGGCGAAAGTGGTGCTGGTCGGCGGGCTGCTGTACGCCGTAGGCCTAGTCTTCATGGGGCTTTCCAACTCGGCCTTGGGCCTATCCCTGAGTGCCGGCCTGTTGATTGGCATCGGCCTGTCGGGCACTTCTTTCTCGGTGATTCTCGGCGTGGTCGGGCGAGCTGTCGCGCCGCAGCGACGCAGTATGGCGATGGGGATCGCCAGCGCCGCTGGCTCCTTCGGTCAGTTCGCGATGTTGCCGGGCACGCTGGGGCTGATCGGCTGGCTCGGCTGGTCGACCGCACTACTGGTGCTGGGTATGCTGGTGGCGCTGATCGTGCCGCTGGTGGCGATGCTCAAGGACCAGCCGTTGCCGGTACTGGCCGGTGAGCAGACCCTGGGCGAGGCACTGCGCGAGGCCTGTTGCCACTCCGGGTTCTGGCTCTTGGCATTCGGCTTTTTTGTCTGTGGTTTCCAGGTGGTGTTTATCGGTGTGCATTTGCCGGCTTACCTGGTGGACCAGCATCTGCCAGCCAGGGTCGGCACCACAGTGCTGGCGTTGATCGGGTTGTTCAATATCTTTGGCACCTATACCGCCGGCTGGCTGGGCGGGCGCATGTCCAAGCCGCGTCTGTTGACTGGCCTGTATCTGGGCCGGGCAGTGGTGATCGGGCTGTTCCTCTGGCTGCCGGTGACGCAGACCAGTGCCTATCTGTTCGGCATGGCCATGGGGTTTCTCTGGTTGTCGACAGTGCCACTGACCAATGGCACCGTGGCGACGCTGTTTGGGGTACGAAATCTCTCTATGCTGGGTGGAGTCGTTTTCCTGTTCCACCAGATCGGCTCCTTCCTCGGCGGTTGGTTGGGGGGTGTGGTGTATGACCGCACGGGCAGCTATGACTTGATCTGGCAGGTGGCAATTCTCCTCAGCCTGTTGGCGGCGGCCTTGAACTGGCCAGTCCGCGAGCGGCCCGTGGCACGCTTGCAGACGCAGTTGGGGGTGGCATGAATTCGTTGTGGCCGAGGCTGTTGGCCCTGGCTGGCGTGGCACTGTTGCTGGCGTTGGCCTGGTGGGGTTGGCATCAGGGGGGCTTGGCCCTGATGCAACTGGGCATGGGCGCTTGCTAGTGGCCTGTGTGGTGTTCGGTCCCGGAATGAAAGGGTGCAAAAAAGCGCTTGCGTTGAAACCTTGAGAAAACCGGCCAATAAAAAACCCCGCGAAGACGGGGTTTTTTCTGCTCAACCGATAAGTCGTTCAGGCTCGCGGTGAATCAGAATTTGTACGTGGCGCCCAGGCCGTAGCCCCATGCGCTGTTTTTGTACTTGGCGCTGTAGAGGCCACCTTTACTCGGGCTGTTGAGGTTGACGTTGACGTCTTCTTCCTTGAGGTAGGAGATGGCTGCGTCGATAGTCCAGTCAGCGGTTGGGTTGTAGCCGGCACCGAAACTGATCGCTTTGCGATCGCCCGTAGGGACGCGAACCGAGCGATCGGTATTGTTGGTGGGCGCCTGGTCCACCGAGAAGCCGCTGCGCAGCACCCATTCCTTGTTGAGCTGGTAGGAGACGCCGATAGCCGAAGCCCAGGTGTCATGCCAGTTCTGTTCTTCGGTGATCGTACCGATCGGACCGGCTGAGCCGCCGAGCAGAGGAGGGACGCCTTGGTTTTTGACGGTGATGTCTTTCAGGCGACTCCAGCGAGTCCAGGAAGTACCTGCGTAGACGGTCCATTGATCATCCAGTTTCTGGGTGATCGAGAAATCTACGACCTCTGGAGTGGTGATATCCAGAGAGGCCTTATAGCGGGAGCCATTGGCTGGGCCGAAACCGACACCGGAAATATTGGTATGGCCATCCAACTCGTATTTGACTTTGGAGTGGTAGGTCAAGCCGAGGCGCGTGCCGTCGGTAGGTTGAACCAGGATGCCGACGTTGTAGCCGATGGCGGTGTCATCACCCCTGATGTTGACCTTGCCGTCATTTCTGCCAAATGTGGGGGCAAAGGGGGTCGCTGACGTCAGTTGGCCGCTGATACGGTTGATGGTCGGACCGAAGCCGATGGACACTATATCGTTGAAGGCATAGCTGATGGTGGGTTGCAGGGTCACCACTTTCACGTCGCTCTTGTCGCCGTAGTAGCGACTGGCGGAACTGCCTTCATAATTGGTTATCAGGCCGAAAGGTGCGTAGGCGCCGAGGCCTACTGCCCAACCGTCACCCAATTGTTTGACGAAATAACCCATTGGCACGCTCGTAAACGGCACCATATCGCCGTCGCTGGTGCCGCCGGGAGGGCCACCTCTGGTGTGCTTGATATTGGTGTTGGCATCAATGGCGGCGACACCGGCAGTCACTTGATCGCTTTTAAGCAGGGACATACCCGCAGGGTTACCGAAAACAGTGCTTGCATCGTCGGCAGAAGAGGATCGCCCCGCAAAACCCGTACCCATCCCGCTGATGCTCTGTTCGTTGAGAGCAAAGCCACTCGCAAAAAGCTGGGTGGATGCCAAGGTAACGGCGAGACTGAGTGTGGTCTTGAGCATTACTTTTTTCATTATTAGAACTCCGTGGTGATCACCGAGGCGAAACTACCAACATTTTCGCTTCGGCGCTATAGGCCGTATCGCAGGAGATAGCGGGGTTTTGTAGGACAATCAGACCGGGATCGGTAGTATTTTGCCGATATTTAAGTAATACGATTAACAGGCGGCAAAATTGACCAATGAGTCACAGTTTTTCCAAGCGCGGGTGAAGTCGCGCAGACGTCCCTGTGGCTGGAATATCTGTCGCCAGATCCGCGCCATGCCGAGCAGATCGTCGGCGGCGGGAAGGCGCAATTGCTGCTCCTCGATCAGCAGCCAGGCAATGGCCGTGGCGTAACGCAGGTTCACGGTGAGTTCGAGATGGGGGCTACTTAAGAAGGCTCGTTGGCTGGCCAGGCCGCGAACCAGGCTGGCCAGTTCGGGGTCGAGAGCCAGGTAGCGGTCCCAGAGTGCCGCATGGCGGTTTTCGCCAATGCGGTACAGGCCGTGGCCGCGACGGTTGTGCAGGGCCGACCCCAGGTCCGATTGGCTGGCGGCGATACCTAGCAGCAATGCTTCTGCGGTCTGGCTGTGACGCCCCAAGTACAGCAATGTTGGGCGAATCACATAAAGGCGCAGTTCCCTCGCGGCAATACCCATAACACCCTCAAGCCATTATTGGCCGGCGAGACCTGGCGCTTGGCAGCGGTGGATCGATCAGGTCTGCCGGAAGCGGCCTAGGCCGCCTGAGTTGAAGTGTAGTGTCATATCTTTGCTGTAAAGGACTGTTTTTAAATTATTTAAAGCGTGTGGCGCAAGCTTATATATTTATTCGTGATTAGGATTTCGAACACAATTGCGAAATTTTAGGTAATAAAAAACCCTGCGATATCGACAGGGTTTTTGTATTGCAACGAGTTTCGAATTTCAGGCAACCAGTGCCTGGCGGGTGCGTTCGATCACTGCCTGCAGCGGCTCGGCGCTAGAGTACTGCTCTGGATACAGGCGTTCGCTGTGACGGGCGATGCCGTGTTCGTTGACCAGGGTAAAACTAAAGCAACCTTTGCGAGCGGCCATGATCAGGCAGTTCATGGGGGCAAAGGCAGTGGTTAGGGTGCGAATGGCATCCTGAGCATGGATTTGAGTCGACATAATTATTGGGTGTTCCTACAAATGACACGGCATTGGAACCGTGCAACGTTAAAACGTTCCAGTAACGCCGAGCCACCATTGGTCGGACGAAGAACCTGACTGGAACAAAGCAGCCAGTTTGAAGCGCTTGAAGTAAGTGGCGCTTGGGCTGGCAGGTAGGTACTTAGGAGGGCAGGCAGTCACGGCAAGGGCAAAGGTTCTGGGCCCAGGATGAAGATCCTGATCAATTTACAGGGTGGTTTAGCTCAGAATAATAATGCCTGGCAACACTCTTCGTTTTCGATTCAAAGGCCGTGTTGTGGCAAGTTCTACCTGGAAACCATCGAGGTGGTCGATCTCTTTTTTCAGTCGTTGACTCCTTTGAAGAGCATTGACTGTGAGACATGTTCGACCAGAATTGACTTTCAGCTTGGTACTAACGGGGCGGATGCTAGCGCATTGAGTCGAAAAATGAAAGGGCTTGATGAAAAAAAGCTTGACGAAAGTCTGCAGAGTGCCCGGCTGATTGGGCACGGTGTTCGTTGGAGCCGCTTACCCCGATTTTTATCGCGGGAGAGGCGACCGATTCTACCCGCTTGTGCAAAAAAGGTGCGTCGATATAACCGTCAAAGTACGACTTGTGCACATTATCCGTCCGGCTTGTCACTTCGTCACCATCTGCTGGTTCAGGCCTTCGGTTGCCTGTATCGGAAATACAAGTCAATGAAAAATATCGTATTTTTTTATTGGTGAAAAAATCGTCAGTTTGACTGAGAGCCCCATTCCATGGGGGTTTGCGGGAGTTAAAGGGGGGTTGTCCACTGAGTTATCCACAGCTTCTGTGGATTGTCCCAAGCGCTTGCTCTAGCACGGGGATATGACGTTTTTTCGAGTTTACCTGACGGGAAAAAAGAGTAGAGTGGCGCGCCCTCCGATCTACCCTACCGTCAGATATGAAATTTCGCTCAAGCCCATCATCCCTGTCTTCGTCCAATACTATTTCAACCGAACCGCAGCTTTTTTCCCTGCGTGTCGCGCTCTGGTTGCTGGACAGCCCGAGCTTGGGTCGCCACCCCAGGGTCAAGCATTTCGCCGGATGTTTGCTGAAACAGCCTGCGCGCAAGGGTGTGATGCTGGCTCAGCGCCGATTGGGGCAACTGATGTACCGTGATTGCAGCAGCGCCCGGGACCGGCGTATCGGTCGTGAATTGCTGCGTCAGGCCGCGTGTGCCGGTGACCCGATAGCACAGGCCGAATTGGGCCGGGGCGAAGACTGAGCTGTCCCTGGCGGAGTGCGTTCGCTACCCTTGATCCTTTGAGTCCGGCCTTGGCGTCGGCGACTAACCGGAGTCCTTATGGCGTTGGATCTGACCAGTCTGTTGCTGGGTGTGTTGGGGGGCGCGTTGCCGTTGCTGGCCTGTGCCTGGCAATTGCAGCGTCGTGGCAATGCGGCGCAGGCGGAACTTGCCTTGCTCAACGAGCGACTGGGCACCGCACAACTGGCCCAGGACGGTCTCAATGCCCAGCTGGATGCCTGTCGTGACGAGATCAGTGATCTGGGCCAGGCCAATGCCGCCAAACAGGCGGAGTTGGCGGCGGCGCGGCGCGAAGTCGAGTTGTTGCAGATCGAGCGCGATAATGCCCGCGATGCGGCCCATGCGTGGACTCTCGAACGCAGCCACAAAGAAGCCGAATTGCGCCGCCTGGATGCCCAGGCTGCGTCGCTGAGCGCCGAGTTGCGTGAACAGCAGGACAGTCATCAACAACGCCTGGACGACCTGCAAGGCTCGCGGGACGAGCTGCGTGCGCAGTTTGCCGAGCTGGCCGGAAAAATTTTCGACGAGCGCGAGGCACGGTTCGCTCAAAACAGCCAGGAGCGCCTTGGACAATTGCTCGACCCGCTGAGGGAGCGCATTCAGTCTTTCGAAAAGCGTGTCGAGGACAGTTATCAGGCCGAGGCCCGCGAGCGTTTCTCCCTGGGTAAGGAGTTGGAGCGCCTGCAGCAACTGAACTTGCGCCTGAGCGACGAAGCGACCAACCTGACCCGCGCGCTCAAGGGCCAGAAAACCCAAGGTAATTGGGGCGAGCTGATTCTCGAGCGAGTCCTTGAACAGGCGGGATTGGAGAAGGGGCGCGAGTATCAGACCCAGGTCAGCCTGAAGGGCGCCGATGGCGAGCGCTTTCAGCCGGATGTGCTGATCCTGTTGCCGGGCGACAAGCAGGTCGTGGTGGACTCCAAGGTTAGCCTGACCGCCTATCAGCAATACGTGGGCGCGGACGACGAGATGATAGGCCAGGCCGCGCTCAAGCAGCATGTGCTGTCGCTGCGTAATCATGTCAAAGGTCTGGCCGGCAAGGATTACAAACGTCTGGAAGGCTTGCACAGCCTTGATTTCGTGTTGCTATTCGTGCCGATCGAGGCGGCCTTCGCGGCGGCCTTGCAGGCAGAACCGAATCTGTTCCAGGAGGCCTTCGATCGTAATATCGTGATTGTCAGTCCGACTACCCTGCTCGCGACCCTGCGAGTTATCGACAGTTTGTGGAAGCAGGAGCGCCAGAGCCAGAATGCCCGGGAAATCGCCGAGCGGGCCGGCTGGCTGTACGACAAGTTCGTGTTGTTTATCCAGGACCTGGATGAAATCGGCGGTCGCCTTCAGCAACTGGACAAGGCTTACGCCGCCGCACGCAACAAGCTGACGGAGGGGCGCGGCAACCTGATCAGCCGCAGCGAGCAGTTGAGACTGCTTGGCGCTCGCGCCAGCAAGAGCTTGCCGGCGGACCTGCTGGAGCGAGCGATGACCGATGGTGATAGCGTGGCCGAGTTGCCGGAGTAGCCCCGCAGGTTTGCAGGCAGGATCAGGTGCTCGCTTTTACGACGGCTGCGCCGCCGAGCACGGACAAGCCTCACCACCCGGGGGCGGCCTAAAGCGGCAGGTGCCGACTCAGCAAGGCCCGTAGCGCCGCTGGCTTCACTGGCTTGGCCAGGTAGTCGAGTCCGGCACCGTGTATCTGGGCTACCGTCTCCGGGCGACCGTCGGCGCTGATCACCACGCCAGGCACCGGTTGAGTCAGCCGCGTGCGCAGCCAAGCCATCAATCCGGTACCGGTTTCGCCATCATCCAGATGGTAATCCACCAGCGCCAATTGCGGACACATGCCTTGTTCCAGCAGGGCGGTACACTCCTGGCGATTGCGTGCGGTCCAGACCTGGCAACCCCAGCGGCTGAGCAGGCTGTGCATGCCAGTCAGGATGCTGTCCTCGTTGTCGACGCACAGTACCTGTGCGCCGCTCAAGGCGTGCCTGCTGTGGAGGGCTGCTGTCTTGGCGTCCACCGCCGGTGCGCCGTGCGCCAGCGGCACGCTGACGCTGAAGGCACTGCCACGTCCTGGCCAGGAGCGCACTTGAAGCCGATGCCCGAGCACCCGACACAGACCGTCGGCAATCGCCAGTCCGAGCCCCAAGCCCTTTTTGGTGCGGGTCTGATGGCTGTCCAGGCGTTTGAACTCTTCAAAAATCACCTGGCGTTTGTCTTCGGGAATGCCCGGACCGCGATCCCATACCTCCAGCAGCAATTGCTCGCCGCGCCGCCGCACACCCAGCAGCACAGGCCCTTTGGCGTAGCGAAAGGCGTTGGTCAGGAAGTTCTGCAGGATCCGCCGTAGCAGCTTGATATCGCTGTCGATCAGCAGGCGAGTGCTACGGACCCGGAATTTCAGGCCCTGTTCCTGGGCCAGGGCCTTGAACTCCACGCCCAGGGTGTCGAACAGTTCGTGGAGGGCAAAAGGTGTCGAGTTCGGGGTGATCTTGCCGTTTTCCAGGCGCGAGATATCCAGCAGGTCGCTGATCAGGTCTTCGGCCGAGCGTAGCGAACTGTCCAGATGCTGCACCAGTTGCCGGGCTTCGGCAGGCAGGCTGCTGTCCTGATGGGAGAGCGCTGCGCAAAATAATCGTGCGGCGTTCAGGGGCTGCATCAGGTCGTGGCTGACCGCCGCGAGAAAGCGAGTCTTGGATTGGTTGGCCGATTCGGCGATGCCCTTGGCCTCGGTCAGCTCTCCATTGAGTTGCGACAGTTCATGGGTGCGGTCGGCGACTCGTTGCTCCAGGCCCTCGTTGGCTTCGGTCAGGGCCTGCTCGGCCTCGCGGAACGCGGTGATGTCGGTGAAGCTCATGACAAATCCCCCGCCGGGCATCGGGTTACCGATCAATTCGATCACCCGGCCGTTGGGGAACAGCCGTTCGGAGGTATGCGCCCGACCCTGGCGCATCCAGTGCAGGCGCCGGGCGACGTGAACCTCGGCTTCACCGGGGCCGCAGAGACCGCGTTCGGCGTTGTAGCGAATGATGTCGGCAATCGGTCGACCGACGCTGATCAGTCCATCGGGGTAGTTGAACAGCTCCAGGTAACGACGGTTCCAGGCCACCAGTTTCAGTGACTGATCGACCACGCTGATGCCCTGGGTAATGTTCTCGATGGCACCCTGCAACAGGGCTCGATTGAACTGCAACACCTCGGACGCTTCGTCGGCGATACGGACTACGTCCTCCAGTTGCATTTCCCGGCCTTCGATGGCGGCTTTCACCACTGCGCGGGTCGAGGACGCGCCGAGGACACCGGCCAGCAGGCGTTCGGTATGGGCGATCCAGTTGCTGTCGGCGTTCTGGTTCGGGTTGAAGCCCTTGCCCTGGCGATAGGCGAAACGGATAAAGCTCTGGCGTGCACGTTCTTCGCCGACAAATCGCGCGGCTAGGGTCAGCAGGTCTTCGATCTGTACGGCTAGCATCGAGCGGGCGCTGGGACGGACGTTGATTTCCTGACCGATGAAGCGCCCGGCCTGCCAGTGTTCCGAAACGCGGGTCCGCGACAGCACCGAGATCCAGGCGAACAGGATGAAGTTGCCGGCCAACGACAGCACCACGCCCTGGGTGAGGGGCGTGATGGGCAGGTTCAATGGGTTGCCGCGTAGCCAGGCCAGGCCAGGAAAGCTGCTCAGTGACCAACCCAGGCTGTGGGCGGCGATCGGTAGGACCAGGGTGTAGAACCAAAGGAAGGTTCCTGCGGCGATCCCAGCGAATACGCCGCGGCGGTTGGCCTGTTTCCAGTACAACGCCCCGAGCATCGCCGGGGCCAACTGGGTCACGGCAGCAAAGGCAATCTGGCCGATGGTCGCCAGGCTGGCGGTGGAGCCGAGCAGGCGATAGCTGACATAGGCCAGCAGCAGGATCACTACGATGCTGATGCGGCGTACCGACAGCATCCAGTGACGGAACACTTCGAACGGCCGCTCGGAATTGTTTCGGCGTAGCAGCCAGGGTAGCAGCATGTCGTTGGAAACCATGGTCGACAAGGCCACGCTGGCGACGATCACCATCCCGGTCGCCGCTGAGGCACCGCCGATAAAGGCCAGCATCGCCAGTGCCGGGTGCGCATGGGCCAGTGGCAGGCTGATCACATAAGAGTCGCGCAGCAGCTCGGCCGGCAGTAGCATCCGTCCGGCGAGGGCAATCGGTACCACGAACAACACGGCAAGGATCAGGTAGGCGGGGAAGACCCACTTGGCCAGCCGCAGATCCTGGGGCTCGATGTTTTCCACCACGGTGACGTGGAACTGGCGTGGCAGGCAGATGATCGCCATCATCGCGACGCCGGTCTGCACCAGCATGGAAGGCCAGTTGACCGTTTCCTGCCAGTACTCGGCCAGCAGCGCCGAAGTCCTGGCCTGGTCGAACAAGTCGTCGAAACCGTCATAGAGGCCGTAGGTGACGAAGGCGCCGACCGCGAGAAAGGCCAACAGCTTGACCAGGGACTCGAAGGCAATCGCCAGCACCATGCCGCGGTGGTGCTCGGTGGCATCGAGGTTGCGGGTACCGAAGACAATGGTGAACAGCGCCAGCACCAGGGAGACGATCAGCGCCGTGTCCTGGGCCCGCACGCCCATGGCGTCCGCTCCAGCGCCGATCAGCAGGTTGACCCCGAGCACGATACCTTTGAGCTGCAAGGCGATGTAGGGCAGTACGCCGACCAGGCAGATCAACGCCACCACCACTGCCAGGGATTGTGACTTGCCGTAGCGGGCGGCGATAAAGTCAGCGATCGAGGTGATGTTTTCCTGTTTGCTGATCAGCACCATCTTCTGCAGGACCCAGGGTGCGAACACCAGCAACAGTACCGGACCCAGGTAGATCGGCAGGAACGACCAGAGCTGGTCGGCGGCCTGACCGACCGCGCCGAAGAACGTCCAACTGGTGCAATAAACCGCCAACGACAGGCTGTAGACCCAGGCGCGCACCCGTGGCGGCAGGGGGGTACTGCGGCGGTCGCCGTAGAAAGCGATAGCGAACATGATGGCCATATAGGCCAGGGCGACGACGGCAATCAGTCCGCTGGACAGCGACATGGAAACTCCAGACAAAAGATATCCCGAAGGCAGTCCGACCCCGGCGCTACAGTCTCGCACGACGGTCGAGTGGCGTGTAGGCGTGGCATTGATTCCTGGAGCTTTTAGGTCTCCCAAGGGGCTCGCGGGCAATGGAACGTTGAAGCAATCGGGCAGGCAATGTGCCTGTCGGCGAGCGCTAATTGAAAGCTGGGCGGCGAGGGGGCGGTCAGTCTGGTACCGATCCCATAGCTGATTTTTCTAGGTCGATCATGCCCGTCTACACATCCCCGGCATCCCCTCTGAACGCTGATTACCTCGTAAGCCAACTCCGTGGCGCGGACCTGACTCTGACCTTCGCCCTGGTCCTGGAGATCGCCGTACAACCCTTGTCGCGCCAGGCCGACCTGCTGTTGAGCCCCGATGTCCTGTTCGGTATTCATCGGCAACTGCGGCATGTCCTACCCTCGGACTCGATGCGCCCCCAGGGCGCGGCGCCCTTGGCCTTTGCGTTCTACTCCCTCAAGGAAGCGCTGTTGCGCGAGCGCGATGCCCGGCGACGGGTTATGCATGCCCATGAGGTCATCGACAGGTTGCTGGTGAGCAAAGGCTGGCGTTGTATTGGTCGGCGAATCGCCGTCCTGCACGGCCTGGACGCCATGGACATGGTGGTCCAAGGTTTTATCGCACTGGTGGAGGTCTGTGCGTCGATCCTCAGGGATCGGGCTTTTTTCATGAGCCGCCTGGGCATTGGCGCTGGCTGGTTCGGCGGGGAGACCGGCGTCGCCGCCAAGCTGGGGCGGGCCGGCTTCTACGGTTCCGGCGGGCATATCAGCAGGGCGCGTTTTGCGATCTTGCGCAATGACCTGCTTCGTGGCGACGAAATCAAGCGACCGGCACCGGGTATGGAGCCGGCGCTGGATGCCGGTTGGCTGCGCAAGGAGTTTCAGTTGGATGCTCGTCGTGAGGCGCCCGAACCCGAGGTTCGCCCCGTGTTCAATGACCTACGTCTATCTACCGAGTGATTCGCTGGCAAGGGGCCGCTCAGCGCCCGATAAATTGGGCCCGGTAAGCCGATGGGGAAATCTGCAGCGAAGCGTTGAAATGTTGCCGCAATGACAGCGCTGTGCCGAATCCGGCCTCCAGGGCGATGGCCTCTATGCTGTGCGGGCTGCTTTCCAGCAGGCGCTGGGCATGGCTCAGGCGTTGTCCCAACAGCCAGTGGCCGACGGTGGTGCCGGTCAGTTGCCGGAAGTGTCGGGTAAATGATCGGCGACTCATCGCCGCCCGGTCGGCCAATTCATCAAGGCAATGGCTGCGGGTGAAGTTCTGCCCGAGCCATTGTAACAGTTGCCCCATGCGGTCGTGCTCGCCCGCCACGGGGATCGGCCGCTCGATGAACTGTGCCTGGCCACCCGAACGGTGGGGCGCGACTACCAGTTGCCGGGCGACCTTGTGCGTGACCTCGGCGCCGCACAGTTGTTGCATCAAGTACAGGCAGCAATCCAGGCTGGCGGCGGTACCGGCGGAGGTCAGCAAGTGGTCGGATTCTGCGTACAGCACAGCGGCATCCAGCAGCACTAGCGGGTATCGACGAGAGAAGGCCGCTGCCCAGTTCCAGTGAGTGGTGGCCTTGCGTCCGTCCAGCAATCCGGCCTCGGCCAGCACAAAGGCGCCCAGGCACAGACCGACGATCCGCGTACCTTTGTCGTGCGCCCGGCGCAAGGCTTCAAGCAATGGCTCGGGCGGTCGCTCTTCAGGATCTCGCCAGGACGGCATGATGATCACGTCGGCCTGGGCGAGGATCTCCAGTCCATGGTGGAGCTGAATATCGAAACCGGCGCAGGTGCCGAACGGGCCGGATTCGAATCCACAGACCTTCAGAGAAAAGCGCGGGGTATCGATACCTTCGCGTTGCTCTGCGAACACCAGCGCCGGCACGGACAGATGAAATGGACTGATGCCGTTGAAAGCGATCACGGCGATATGGATCGTGTTCATCAAGGTGCGCTCTGCCGCTGGATTTGGCCCGATCTTATCGAATATTGTCTTACGGGCCACTTATGGATAGATGAGGGGTGGGCAATGATGGGCGCCAACCTGTTTACCAAGGAGTTGAACCATGTCCCACGCTCCCCGTCGTGCGCTGATCGTGATCGATGTGCAGAACGAATATGTCAGCGGCAACCTGCTGATCGAATACCCGCCAATCGATGCATCACTGGCCAATATCGGCAAGGCCATCGATACGGCGAATGCCGTGGGTATTCCGGTGGTGGTCGTACAAAACGACAGTCCCATCGACTCGCCGCTGTTTGCCATCGGCTCGTCGGGATGGGCGCTGCATCCGGTCGTGGGCTCGCGTGCCCACGATCATCTGATCCACAAGACACTGCCCTCTGCCTTTGCCGATACCGACCTTGGCCAATGGTTGGCGGCGCGCAATATCGACACTCTGAGCGTGGTGGGCTACATGACCCACAATTGCGATGCCTCGACGATCTTCGAAGCCACCCACCGTGGCCTGGCGGTCGAGTTCCTCAGTGATGCCAGCGGCTCGCTGCCCTATGCCAACGCAGCGGGGCAAGCCAGCGCGGAGGAGATCCATCGGGTTTTCAGCGTGGTGTTCCACACGCGTTTTGCCGCCGTGGTCAGCACGGCGCAATGGCAGTGCGCCGTGAATGACGGGGTGGCGTTGTCTCGGTCTTCGATCCCGGCTTCCAATCAACAGGCGCTGCATCGCTCATGACCAGCCTGCGCCGCGGCTTTACCGGTGCCGCCTCTGGGCGGTGCTGAATATCGCCGGGAAGGTGTCGAGTCGGTATCCGTATGTGCCAGGCACCTGTAACGGCGAGCGCTTTGTTTTACCCTGTCTTACAGCAATGATGAAATAGAGCTTCAGGATTAGGTAAGGTTGTGGCCTGGAGCGGTGATCCGCATTCCAATAAGAAGCCACTTTCGGCGCCACTCAGGACCATGGAAGATGAGTCACCCCTCACAGTTCGGCCTACTGCGTACACGGCGCTTCCTGCCGTTCTTCGTGACCCAGGCGCTCGGCGCGTTCAACGACAATATCTTCAAACAGTCGTTGATCCTCGCCATCCTCTACAAGTTGAGCATCGATGGTGATCGCGGTATCTGGGTCAATCTCTGTGCTCTGCTGTTTATCCTGCCGTTCTTCCTGTTTTCGGCCCTGGCCGGGCAGTTTGGCGAGAAGTTCGCCAAGGATGCGCTGATCCGGCTGATCAAGCTTGGGGAAGTTGTCATCATGGCGGTCGGGGCCGTGGGCTTTCTGTTCGATCACTTGTCCCTGATGCTGGTGGCACTGTTCGCCATGGGCACCCATTCGGCGCTGTTCGGACCGGTGAAATATTCAATCTTGCCCCAGGCGCTACGTGAAGAAGAGTTGGTGGGCGGCAATGGCCTGGTGGAGATGGGTACCTTCCTGGCGATCCTGGCCGGGACTATCGGTGCCGGGATAATGATGTCGTCCGGCCATTACGCGCCGGTAGTCTCCGTGACCATCGTCGGCGTGGCGGTCCTTGGCTATCTTGCCAGTCATGGCATTCCCCGTGCGGCGGCGTCCAGCCCACGACTGCGGCTGAACTGGAATATCTTCAGCCAGTCCTGGGCCACCTTGCGCCTGGGGTTGGGGCAGACACCGGCGGTCTCGCGCTCGATTGTCGGCAACTCCTGGTTCTGGTTTGTCGGGGCGATCTACCTGACGCAAATTCCGGCCTACGCCAAGGCGTGGTTGTACGGCGATGAAACCGTAGTCACACTGATTCTCACGGTATTCTCGGTGGGCATTGCGGTCGGCTCGATGCTCTGCGAGCGCCTGTCCGGGCGCAAGGTGGAAATTGGCCTGGTGCCATTTGGCTCCTTCGGTCTGACCCTGTTCGGCCTGCTGTTGTGGTGGCATTCAGGCAACTTACCGCAGAACGTCCAGGCCAATGATTGGCTGAATGTGCTGGGCCACCACCCAGCGTGGTGGGTGTTGCTCGATATCCTTGGGCTGGGAGTCTTCGGCGGTTTCTATATCGTGCCGCTGTATGCCTTGATCCAGTCACGCACCGCTGAGAATGAGCGGGCTCGGGTGATTGCCGCGAACAACATTCTCAATGCATTGTTCATGGTGGTTTCGGCAATCGTCTCGATCCTCTTGTTGAGTGTGGCGAAGCTATCGATTCCGGAGTTGTTCCTCGTCGTGTCGCTGATGAACGTCGCGGTCAACGCCTACATCTTCAAAATCGTCCCCGAGTTCAGCATGCGTTTCATGATCTGGCTGCTCAGCCATTCCATGTACCGAGTCGAGCATAAGAACCTCGAGTCGATCCCCGATGAGGGGGCGGCGTTGTTGGTATGTAACCACGTGTCGTTCGTCGATGCACTGTTGATCGGTGGCGCGGTGCGCCGGCCCATTCGCTTCGTGATGTACTACAAGATCTACCAGCTACCGGTGCTCAACTTCATCTTCCGTACCGCCGGCGCCATTCCGATTGCCGCACGCGGCGAAGACCTGGAGATCTACGAGCGTGCGTTCAAGAAGATCGCCCAATACCTGAAGAACGGCGAGCTGGTGTGCATTTTTCCCGAGGGCAAGCTGACCGGCGATGGCGAGATCAACGAGTTCAAGGGCGGCGTGACCCGCGTGCTGGAAGAAACCCCGGTGCCGGTGATTCCACTGGCGCTGCAAGGCCTGTGGGGCAGTTTCTTCAGTCGGGACCCGCGTAAGGGCCTGTTCCGTCGCTTCTGGTCACGGGTGACACTGGTGGCTGGAGCGGCGGTGGCGGCTGAGGTGGCGGTGCCGGCGCAATTGCGCGAGCAGGTGTTGCAGTTGCGCGGAATGACCCATCGATAGAGAGAACCTAATCCCGCTGGAGTCGACCAGCGGGAGTGGCAAGGGTTCAGGCCGTCGAGACCTTCAGGCCGATCAGCCCGGCAATGATCAAGGCCACACTGAGCAGCCGCAATAGGGCCATGGACTCGCCAAACAGGAGGATGCCGGCGATCACCGTGCCCACTGCACCGACACCCGTCCAGATCGCGTAGGCAGTGCCCAACGGCAATTCCTTCATGGCCAGGCCCAGCAGGCCGAGGCTGATGGCCATGGCTGCAACGGTAAGGGCGGTGGGCAGTGGACGGCTGAATCCATCGGTGTATTTCAGGCCGACGGCCCAGCCGACTTCAAACAAACCAGCGAAAAATAGAATGACCCAGGACATGATGACCTTTATCGATTGATGGGGTCGTCCCCGGATTGACAACTTGATCGAGCCGCAGGGTCGTCCCCACGTTGCGCATTATAGTGCCCATTATCGATCTAAGGATCAAATCAAGTTGCCATTCAGTCAGTTTGTGCGGTCGATTCGCGCATGGGGTTTCCTTGCTCTGGACGATGTTGAGCGGCCCCGCCACAAGACCGCGTCCAGCTGCAAATGGTCTCAGATACCCTGCGGCATTTCCTCGCCACCCAAGGCCTCGAACAGTTCCGGCAGGAACTCGCCGAAGGTCAGCATCATCAGGGTGAAACTGGCATCCAATTGGCCCAGGGCTTCTTCGCCACCGTCCTGTTCAGCCTGGTCCTGGAGCAGGTCTTCAAACTTCAGGCGCTTGACCACCATCTTGTCATCGAGCACGAAGGACAACTTGTCCTGCCAGGCCAATGCCAGTTGGGTGACCATCTTACCGGTGCTCAGGTGCAGTTGGATTTCCTCGCCAGTCAGGTCCTGGCGCTTGCAACGGACGATGCCACCATCTTCCTGGGTGTCACGCAGTTCGCACTCGTCGAGAACGAAGAAGTGCTCGGCGGCTTTCAGGGTCTTGACCCAGTCGGTCATCACGGCGGTCGGCGCGGTCTTCACGGTCAGCGGGCGGACTGGCAGAGTGCCGAGTACCTCACGCAGTGTCGACAGCAGGTCCTCGGCGCGTTTCGGGCTGGCCGAGTTGACCAGGATCAGGCCCTGTTTCGGCGCGATCGCGGCAAAGGTCGCCGAGCGACGGATAAAGGCACGGGGCAGGAACGCCTGGATGATTTCATCCTTCAGTTGATCGCGTTCCTTCTTGTAGACCTTGCGCATTTGCTCGGCTTCGATCTCCTCGACCTTTTCCTTCAGTGCATCACGCACCACGCTACCGGGTAGGATGCGCTCTTCCTTGCGCGCCGCGACCAGCAGAAAGTCACCACTGACGTGAACCAGCGGAGCCTCTTCACCTTTGCCAAACGGAGCGACGAAGCCATAGGTGGTCAACTCCTGGCTTGCACAGGGGCGGGCCGGTTTGCTCGCCAGTGCGGTTTCCAGCGCCTCGGCATCAAAAGGCAGATCTTGGGTCAGGCGATAGATAAGCAGGTTTTTGAACCACATGGGGTGAATCTCTCCTTTAACAAAGGAGGGCATTATTCTCTTCATGGCCCGATAGGCCAACCCTCTGCTAAGTCTTTGGAAGGCCTGAGAAAAATATTAAAAAAAGTGCTTGCCAGAGTATAGAGCGCTCCGTAGAATGCGCGCCACACCGAAAGCGAAGGGTGATTAGCTCAGCCGGGAGAGCATCTGCCTTACAAGCAGAGGGTCGGCGGTTCGATCCCGTCATCACCCACCATTCGTTGTCAGTGTTACGCGCAGCGGTAGTTCAGTCGGTTAGAATACCGGCCTGTCACGCCGGGGGTCGCGGGTTCGAGTCCCGTCCGCTGCGCCATATTTGCTTCCACTAAGGCCCACTGAACGCCTGGAAGCCACGGAAATAGCGGCCTTGAGCCGCTTTTTTCGTTTCTGAACTCCCTCGGAATCTATCTCTTATAGCGAGTGGAGCGCTGAAACAAATGGATCGATGGTTTCTATCTGCAATCCAGCGACATTGATCCTGCCCGAATAGGGCACGTAGATGCCGAAGTCACGCCTCAACTTCAACACTTGATCGTAATCAATCGAGAGCAGAGAGAAGGTTCCATTCTGGGCCTTCACATGGGAGAGCTGGATTGCTCCGGCGTTTTCATAACTGGCAAGGCGGTTCCTTATCTCACGTATATGATTCGCCGCCTCGGTGAGCTCTGAGTGCCACTGGGCTTTCAACGAAGGGCTGGCCAGGATGGTCGCGACTATTTCCGCTCCATGGTCGGGTGGGTTGGAGTAGGTCGCCCTCGCCACGCTGCGAAGTTGGGTATCGACCGCTCGTTTGCAGGAGGCATTTGGCGACAGTGCAAACAATACTCCCGTCCTCTCCCGATACAAACCGAAGTTCTTGGAGAACGACACCGCAACCAGTGCTTCCGGGAAGGTATTCACTAGCAGACGAAGTCCCCAGGCGTCCTCTTTGAAGCTTTTGCCCATTCCGAGATAGGCACTGTCGATAAAAGGGATTACCCCATATTGCAGCATCAGATGCGCCAGTATTTTCCATTGGTCGTGATCAAGATCGGCGCCGGTCGGGTTATGACAGCAGGCATGCATGAGAAATAAATCACCGGGCTGGCTGCGTTTCACCGCGCTCATCAGGTTGTCGAACATCACCTGGTGGCTGGCCGGGTTGTAGTAATCGTAGGTGAGCACTTCAAGGCCGGCATTTTCAAATATGGCTACATGGTTTGGCCATGTCAGGGTGCCCACCCAGATTCGCTGATGACTGCGAGCTTTGCGGCTAAGCGCGGCCCCCAGTTGAAGTCCGCCTGTACCGCCAATCGATTGGCATGCGCTGATCCGGTTGTTCAAACTACCCGGATCAGAAAAAACCAGCTCCTCTGCAGACTCCAGAAAACGTAAGTTACCTTCCGAACTGTAATAGCTCTTAGACTGTTGGGTTTCAAGAATTACCGATTCGGCCTGCTTTACCGACGGCATGATAGGCGTGGCCCCGGTTGGGTCTTTATATACCCCGACGCCAAGGTCCATTTTGCTTGGCCTGGTATCGGATTGAAATAATTCGATCAAGCCGAGAAGTGGATCGGCTGGAAGTACTTCGAGTCGCTCTAGCACAGCAACACACCTCGATAATGCGATTGTATGGGGGAAAGGCCGAATATCTGTCAGGCGCTAATGGTGTTTACCAGTGCCGGGCTGGAGTGCTATCTCTTTACGTCCGGCCATTGCATTCATGCTCATAGCCCATTAGTGTCCAAAGAGGAAAAACGAAAATTTACCGCACGTTTAATCCAATTGCCTTTGGGGCTATTGTTTTTATCTTTAAGGAATTCTGCGAGTTCGGAGCCCGCCACGCATAGCAGCAAATAACCCAGTGCGACGGTTGTGTACATTTCAATCAGTGTTCCATCCCGTTGTGCGGTTTTTGATGCCGCGCCGAGAAAGTCGGTCAGCGACAGTACATAGACCAGGGATGTATCTTGGAATAAAATAATAGTTTGAGTGACCACGATTGGTGCGGTTGCTCGCAGCACTTGAGGAATAATGATTTTACTATAAGTGCTGAATGTCGAAATGCCCAGGGCCTGGGCAGCCTCATACTGCCCGACACTGATGGAGCGCAAGCCGGAGCGTATGATCTCGGCATAGAATGCTGCTTCGAACATGGTAAATGTTATGAATGCCGTGGCCCTTGCACCAACGGGTATTGGCTGCCCGCCTATGGTAAAGTGACCAATAGCCAACGGCACCAGGAAGAAAAACCAGAATAGTACCAGTATCAGCGGTACTGACCTCATGAGCACGATATACAGTTTGGCAATTTGGCTAAGTATTGGAATATTCAGTTGCCTGACTACGGCTAGAAGTATTCCGAAGGCCATTCCCCCCACAAGAGCTACGAGAGTGAGTTCGAGAGAAAATACCAGACCTTGCCACAGCAAGGGCACAGCCTCCAGGACCGCTGTTGTATCGAAGCTGCCTAACATTTCAATGACCTCTCGTTGGTCGGAGGTTCAGGCCTGGCACGCTGTAGCGCTTCTCCAGAAGCATTGCCATAAAATGAACGATCAAGGCCAACAGCAAATACAGTACGGTGGCGCAGGTAAATGCGGTGAATGTCTGGAACGTGAATTCATTCATTTGCTGGGCACGGGAAGTGATCTCCAATATTCCGATGGTCAGGGCTACCGAGGTGTTCTTTAATAGCCCCAACATTTCACTGGTCAGAGTGGGTAGCGTTATCCTTAATGCTTGAGGCAGCAGGATATGAACATACATGGCCCGGACAGATAACCCCAACGCGCTGCAGGCACCACGCTGACCAGGGCTCAGGGCTTCGACACCTGCTCGCACTTGCTCGGCCACCCGCGCCGAGGTGTAAAGCCCCAACCCCGCGATTGCGCAAATAACGCCGATCCATGGCGGCGGTAGCTGTTTCAGGGCGTCGCCATAGGCAATCGGGAGCAGTTCCGGGACGATGAAATACCAGAGAAAAACCTGGACGAGCAGAGGGATGTTGCGAAAAATCTGCACGTACAGTTTTCCCGTCAAGCGTATAGCTCGCCAAGGCGCGGTGCGCATGGCACCTATGACGATCCCGACAGGGAAGGCGATTATAGAGGCCAGTATCCATAATAGAAGCGTCCAGCTTAATCCCGATAGCATCCACATCAGATAGGTACTGCCATCTGGGGTAGGTGCAAATAGAATGTCCACTTGTCACCTCCAGGATCAGTTTGTTACGTAGTCTTTGGGGTCGGCGATTACCCCTTTGAGAGCCTCGCTCAGTGGTAATTCAAGATTGTTGTCTCGGGGTGGTATGGGTTGTTCGAACCATTTTTTATAGAGCGCGGCAAACTCTCCGGAGGCCATTTTTTGTTTGATGACATTGTCAATCAATTGCTTGAACTCGCCATCGTCCTTGCGCAGCATCAATCCGTAATATTGCGGTGTTGCATATTCATTGGCGAAGTAGGTGAACTTCACCCCCTTACCCAGGTTTGCCACCAGCCCCGCTTGGAGTATGTTGTCCTCAAAGAATGCAGCCACCCGGCCACTGCGCAACATCAACAGTGATTCCGCCTGATCTTTAGCGTTGACTATGGTCATTCCAAGATTTGCATCTTGGTTGAGTTTCATTCCCGAGGCGAGGCTAAGCGAGCCTTGAGTGATAACTACCGTTTTGCCTTTAAGTTGCTGGGTATTGGTTATCCCGGAAGACTCAAGGGCCAACCAGGTAGTCTCTCCGACAAAAGTCGGAATAGAGAACGCTACCTGCTTTTGGCGATCCAGCGTATTGGTCGTGCTACCGCATTCCAGATCGATGGTGCCATTTTGCAGGAGCGGTATTCTGTTTGCCGGATTGACCGGGATGTATCTTATCTGAAAGTTTGGTAGATCAAGCTGCGACTTGACCTTTTCGGCAACTGCAGTGCAAAGGTCAATCGCCAATCCCACGGGTTTCGCATCGCCTCCCAGATACGAAAAGGGAACTGAAGACTCTCTATAGCCCAGAGTCAGCTTGCCGTCGTTTTTTATTTTTTCCAAGGTCAGACTTTCAGCCTGGGCTTGTGATACCAGACCTAGAAGGGTGAAACCCGTTACAATGGCGATTACTTTTGTACATAGCTGCACGCGCTTCATACCCACCACTCCTTCATCGTTTTTATTAATATTGTATTTTTATCTACTGCTTTATCGCTTGGCGATTTCATCAAGGCTTTCGCGCAAGGCTCGCTCGAGAATTTCAATAGCGCGATCACATTCGCTGTAGCTTACTGTCAGCGGCGGCGCAATGCGCCATACCGATCCTCGTTCAGGGCGGCGGCGAATGTTCATGCTCAAGCCATATTGGAAGCATTTCTGGGTCGTCAGGGCCCCCAACTCGTGGGCGGCTTTGCGCGACTCACGGTCTGTGACAAGTTCGATCCCCAGCAGCAGGCCAAGGCCCCGGACGTCGCCAATGACTTCATAGCGCTCCTGGAGTTCGTTGAATTGCCCGCGCAGGTAGTCACCCATGACGTTGGCTTGGGCGACCATGTTTTCCCGGGTGATGACATCCAGGACTGCGAGGCCTACTTCCGCCGTCAGCGGGTCGGATACATGGCTGGTATAGAAGGTAAAGTGCTTGTCGAACAGCGCGTCTTCGATTTTTGCCGTGGTCGCAACAGCCGCCAGGGGAAGACCGCCGCCGAGGGTTTTCGACATGGTCATGATGTCCGGCACGATGCCGAAGTATTGCGAACCGGTTTTGGTGCCAATCCGGCCAAATGCGGTTTGAGCTTCGTCAAAAATGAGCAACATGCCTCGGTCGTCGGCGGCTTTTCGCAACGCTTGCATGAACGACTTGGGCGGAACCAATACGCCGCCGGCGCTGATCACCGGTTCTACAACAATGGCGGCGCCACGACCGGCGGATTGCATATCGAACATGCGCAGAGCGACATCGAGGTTGGCCAATGCACTTTCTTCGGCGCTCATGCCCGCCAGATAAGGCCGGTAGGAGTTCGGCTCGGGGATCACGAATACGCCAGGAGGGGGGACGCCGTAGCCTTTACGATCACTGGCCATCGACACGGTGCTTGCGCCACCGGTGATGCCGTGCCACGAGCCACCGAGGGCCAATACTTCGTAGCCATCGGTGTACATTTTGGCCATGCGCAGTGCAACTTCCGTTGCTTCCGAGCCGGTATTAACAAAGATAGAGCGTTTGATATCGCCGGGCAGCCAGTCTCGGGCAAGTGTTTGAGCCAGTTCGGCAACAACTTCGGGGATCATGCCGCTGAACATGTGGAAGGCTTTCTTTCCAGCGCGATTGACCGCTTCGACAATGGCAGGGTGGTTATGGCCGATGGTGGCGCACATTTGCCCGGAGGTGAAGTCGAGATACTCACGACCTTTACTGTCGGTAACAATGGTGCCTTTAGCTGAATGGAAAAGCTCCGGGAAAGCATCGCCACCGTAACGAACCATGAACTCTTTGGACGCCTGCAATAGATCGTTTTGCATCTTGAACCCCAACTCGTATATGAATGTGCGCGGATCTACAGGTGTTCACGAGCCGGACCGGCATTGTCAATTGGCTCGCAGTTTGCTTCCTGTTCACTGGATCTTACGAACGTGGGTCATTGCCATGCTAGCTCATATAATTCAGCGCACCCTCAAATGAATTCATCACCTACCACGGCAAAGTTTCGTCTCCCGCCCATGAAGGCCCTGGTTGCATTCGAGGCCGCTTCCAGGCTTGGCAGTTTCGTTCGCGGTGCGGATGAGCTCGCTGTCACGCCTTCGGCGATCAGTCACCAGATTCAGCTCCTGGAGGATTTTCTGGGGGTCCAATTATTTCAGCGCCACGCCGGAAAAGCGGTGCTTACCCAGGCCGGTCGGACTTATGCCGTAGAGATCAAGATGGCCTTTGAACAGATATCCAACGCGACCAATGTGGTCTCGCCTCAATCCCAGGATGGACACTTGGTGGTGGCTGCCAGCCCGAGCTTTGCCGTGAAGTGGTTGCAGCCGAGATTGATCGGTTTTTTGCAATCCTATCCCGATGTGAAGATCAGGCTCTCGACCCTGAGCGAAAACGAAGACTTGCTGACTAACAGGTATGACCTGGTGATTTCCTATGGGCCGCCGCTGGTCACCCATACGGATATCAAACCGTTGTTGACTGAGCGACTACGTCCGTTGTGCAGTCCCGAGTTGGTAAGCCGGCTCGAACTCAAGGCACTAGATGATTTGGCGCGCGCGACGCTCATTCACTCGTCCAACGCGCTTACATGGGGCGCTTACTTCCGACGCATGGGCATGGAGCCTGTCGTGGCGAACAAGGAGCTTTGGCTCGATCGTTCGATGATGGCCATCGAAGCCGCGACAGCCGGGCTCGGGGTGGTGCTGGAAAGTGAGCTATTGGCGGAGGATGAGCTCAGGGAGGGCAGGCTGGTGGCGCCCTTCGAGGATGCGTCATCCTGGGTGGAGGTCACCTCTTATTATTTGGTGAGCGCGTCGGGCTTCAGAAAGTCCGAATCGAGGGAGGCCTTTGTGGAGTGGTTGCAGGACAGCATTTCAAAAGCTTCCCGCGACCCAAGCAAGGAGTGGCGTTAGAAGTCGTTACGACTGATGAGGTTTTGTCTGTCGCGTCACAGAGCGCCGTCCTGGCTTTTCCGCCCTATGTGGGCCTTTTGTCGTCGGTTATTTGCGAAAAGTTCGAGATTTAAAAAAGATTATTTAAATCAGTGCGTTATGTTTTTTTTGTGGCATACTGCGCGCCACACCGAAAGCGAAGGGTGATTAGCTCAGCCGGGAGAGCATCTGCCTTACAAGCAGAGGGTCGGCGGTTCGATCCCGTCATCACCCACCATTCGTGATCAGTGTGACGCGCAGCGGTAGTTCAGTCGGTTAGAATACCGGCCTGTCACGCCGGGGGTCGCGGGTTCGAGTCCCGTCCGCTGCGCCATATTTGCTTCCACTAAGGCCCACTGAACGCCTGGAAGCCACGGAAATAGCGGCCTTGAGCCGCTTTTTCGCTTTCTGGATTTTACCGGAACCTATCTCCGGCCATGGTTTTTAAGCACACCGCTGGCACAATCTTTTGTGATTTCTTGCGCATCAATTTTTATATTGATTCGCCTACCACTGAGTTGTATTTTTCCCTCTTTGATGTAGAAGGAGGTGCCGATGGCATCTGACAGATGCTGCGATCTTATTGACATAGGTGCCTCAATGCGTCGATGGAGCGCACGTTTCGAAGTTTGAAAACTGAGTGGCTGTCGATAATGGGCAGCATAAGGGCCCGAGAAGCGCACCGATGTATCGGTATCACTATCTGATACATCGGTTAACTGGACTCGACTGCACCACTTCAACGATGGGTTGGCTCCGGCTCAGGCAGAGAAAAAATCAACGTCGTGTCCGGGATCAGTTGACCACTACACATGTCGCAGGAGCTGTCTTCGCGGGTGATGTGTTTTTGCCAAGCATTGTCCATGATCTCCTGCGGATATCCTCGCCAGCCAAGGTTTTGATGCATGGGGGAACCAATGCGAATCTGGCCACCACTCACTTCAATCGTTAAAGCTTGGGAAACTCTGAAAAAGCTTCCCGATTTAGAACCTGTCCGGGCACCAGTCGCCGAGCCTTCCGATGATGAAACAGATGACCTTCGTCGACGCCGAGTACATCGACAAGCGCAAACAGACCTACAAGGAATTGTTCCTGATCGAGATGGATCGGGTGGTACGGTGGAAGGGCTTGATTGCCTTGAGCGAGCCCTACTATCCAAAAGGTGAAGGCGGTTGCCCGGCCTATCCGGAGATGGAAGAAACGCTGTATAAAATGATCATCCTGCGTCAGTTTTCTGGTTTGAGCCTTGAGCGGATCCCGGACAAAACCACCATCTTAATTTCCGGTGCCTGCTGGAAAAACATGAATTGGCAGTCAGGATTCTCGGTGTGATCAATGGTTATCTTGGTGACCTAGGTCTGTCCTTTCCTCAAGGCACTATCTTCGACGCCACACTGATTCATGCGCCCAGTTTGGCCAAGAACAAAAACGGCAAGCGCGACCCGGACATGCATCAGGCCAAGAAAGGCAACCAATATTATTTCGGCGCCAAAGCTCACGTCGGAGCCGACGACGAGTCAGGCCTGGTACACAGTGTAGTGATCACTGCGGCCGACGTTGCGAACGTTACGCAGGTCGACAAACTACTGCATGGCGAGGAAAACGTGGTCCGCGCCGATGCGGGTTATACCGGGTCGAGAGGCGTGAAAAGTAGTGCGCGTGTCATGCAGGAAATGGCTGTTGCGAATCGTCTCGCGGTGTTCGAGAGGGCTGAAAAGCGAAGAGAGTTGAACAAGTTTCAATATACATCTTTTTTGAATAAAGGGCTGACGGCTCGATAGCCGGAAAGCATTCGGCTATTTCAGAGCATCTCTAGGGATTTTCGGAATGGTTTTAATTTAATATATGTTATAGTGATGGAGATTTTATGGTGTTGGGAATTTCAAATTATAAATCTGTTCAATCCGTAATTAATCAGACTCAAGAGCGTGCGAGTACAGAAAATTCTGCTGCGCCACATAGCGTTTCTCATGATGCGCTATCTGGTATGCGGACAGAAAATGTACAGGCGGTGGAACCTGTACACAACATTAAATTGCAAAAAGAAGATATCACGGCTGGTGACATACTTATATTGCTTGATCAGCAGAGTAATACAACAACTAATCATCAGCTAATTAAGGTTGGGCAGAAGTTGGTCGTACTTTCTTTATTGCGAAATAATAAAGGCGATCCTGCACTCGTCCATGCTGTCATGTGGTCGAAAAGATCGAACAACCCTGGACGTACTAGCATCAATAGCTCAGGCGAGTCGGAAATTGTAGAGATGCGGGGCGGCATGCAACTGTCATCAAACTCTGGGCCAATTCGGCAAGGTCTTTATAAAGTTTACTCACCAAAAAATAAAGATTTGGGTGATTGGGCTGCCCAGGTAGGGCAGGCCTGGAGCGCGGATCAAAGCGTTCCGTACTCAAAAACTAAATCTGTACTCAGTGTTTTACGCAACTCAAATTTCGGTGAGAGTGCTTCGAAAGCCAGTCAATCTTATTCAAAAGAAGCATTTGAAAATAGACCTCAGATTAGTGGGGCATTCTGCTCACATTTTATCATAGCGGCTTATCAGGCTGCGGCAAGCCGTATGGGTATTCCTTATAGCGAAGCTCTAAAAGTTGATGCTGAAGCCACCTCGGTGAGAACTTTGGAGCACTTTTTGAAAGCGGATAAACATAACTTTGAGTTCAAGGGTATGCTTAATATAAGTGCCGAAGAAGTTCTGTATTAGAAAATTTGGCGGTCAAGCTCGATCTGCTCATCGAGCACCGGGATGATCTGCTGCACTTGGCCGAAGCACCGGTCGATTTCGGGCGCATCGAGAAAACTCTGTACATCGATGATAAATCCAAGCTTCGTGCCACCCCGATGCAATTAAACCTAGGCGAGGGCCGGGCGACCGCCGTGCTCCACGGTAAGCGAGGCCGAACCAGGGCAGATATTCCCCCCGCTACGCCATATTTGCTTCCATTAAGGCCCACTGAACGCCTGGAAACCATGGAAAATAGCGGCATCGAGCCGCTTTTTTCGTTTTCTGGATTTCACCGAAATCTATCCACGAGCACGGTTTTTAAGTATACCGCTGACACAATTTTTTGTGATTTCTTGCGCATCAATTTTCGTATTGATTCGCCTACCGTTGGACTGTATTTCTCCTCCTTATTGCTGATCACTGACATGAAGTTCGAAGTGAAGAAGAAACTGATGCGAAGTAAGAAATGCGCTATTTCTTGGCCTGCCGGATCCCTTTGAACGAACTGGGCAATTCTGGCGCGACGGCTGTTCCTCAACAAGAGTACGAATGGCTTCGAGAGCAGGCTGTGGTCGATGCGAAGGCGGCCAAGGTATTTGCCTGAGCTTTCTAGCCGTACTGGCGGCCCTGCTTGTGGGGCCACCCTTTCAGGTCTACATGCTGGCGCAAAAAGCTGCTCAAGGCCGAGTTTGCGGGAACCGCGACTATTGTCCTTGTGGTAATCAGCGCGGCGAAGATTTTTCCTTACCGGAATTTGCATCCGTACTCCCACGAAATGCCGTGGGATGCCATGGTATTGATCCCACTTGCCTTCATAGCTACGGTGGGTGGCGCCCGGTGGTGGGTTGCCTATTCTGGAGATCATCGTCCAGATTACGGAGCGCCCATGCAAGGTCCGCTGGCATCACTGAAGGTTCTGGATTTTTCGACATTGCTTCCAGGGCCGTTCGCCTCCTTGCTGCTGGCGGACATGGGCGCCGATGTACTGCGTATCGAATCGCCCAGTCGCCCGGACCTGCTACGGATATTGGCGCCCCATGACCAGGGGATCTCTGCCGCTCATGCCTATCTCAATCGTAACAAGCGCTGCCTGGCCCTGGACTTGAAACAGCCCGAGGCCGTGGCGATCGTGCAGCAACTGGTGCTTGAGCATGACATCCTGCTGGAGCAGTTTCGCCCCGGTGTCATGGACCGCCTGGGCCTGGGTTATGAAACCCTCAAGACCATCAATCCACGCTTGATCTATGTAGCGATCACCGGCTACGGCCAGACCGGACCTTACCGCGACCGCGCCGGGCACGACCTCAATTACCTGGCATTATCGGGACTGGCCAGCTACACCGGGCGTCAGGACGCCGGACCGCTGCCCCTGGCGATGCAGGTGGCGGATGTGGCCGGTGGCTCGCTGCACGGGGTGATCGGCCTGCTGGCGGCGGTGATCGCCCGGCAGCAGACGGGGCTCGGGCAATTTGTCGATGTCAGTATGACCGATTGCGCGTTCAGCCTGAATGCCTTGTCCGGTGCCGGTTTCCTCGCTTGTGGCGTGGAGCCGGAGCGCGAGCGGCAGATGCTCAATGGCGGTAGTTTCTACGACTACTACCGCACCCGCGAGGGCCGTTGGTTCGCCGTGGGCAGCCTGGAGCTAAACTTCATGCGCTCGTTATGTACCGCGTTGGGGCGCCCGGAGTTGATTCACCCAGGTTTGTCGTCGGATCCCGTGCAGCAACGGCAGCTCAAGCAGGCGCTGCAGGTGGAGTTCGAAAAGCATGACTACGACGCGTTATGCGTGTTGTTTGCCGGTACCGATGCCTGTGTCGAGCCGGTTCTCAGCCTGGCTGAAGCTGTCGAGCATCCGCAATTGAAGGCTCGTGAAGTGGTGGTTCAGGTGCCCCGTGGCGAGGGGGGCAGCCAGGCGCAGATAGCCTGTCCGCTGAAATTTTCAGAGGGCCTGCCCGCCCCCCGGCATATCGGCATGGCGCTGGGCGCCCAGGGTGACGAGGTGCTGGCTGAGTTGGGCTACAGCGAGGCGCGCATCGTGGCGCTGCGCAAGGCGGGAATACTCGGCTGAGGCCGAACCTACTCCACCCGCATCTCACCGCTGAACACCAGCGTATGCCGGCAACGCCGGCACAGATAGCGCCGGCCCTGGTTCACCAGTCGATGCCGCTGAGCCGAAAACGGGAAGTCGCTGTCGGCACAAGGGCAGCGGTAGATATAGCGTGTCACATTGCGCCGCTGGACCTCATAGGTATGGCAGCGGTTGGGCGGTAATTCGTAAACCCCCCGCATGATCAGTTGCCACTCCTCGCCGTGGGGCTGGATACGTTCACCGAACAGTTGGTAGGCGATCAGGTGCGCGACTTCGTGAGGTACGGTCTGGCGCAGAAAGTCTTCGTTGTTCTCCCGGTACAGCTGCGGATTGAAGCGCAGCAGGTTTTCCCGCAAGTGCGCAACACCGGCTTTCTGGCCGCGCAGCTTGAGGCTGATGACCGGGCGTTTGAACGGTCGTTTAAAAAAGAATTCGGCTTGTTGGAAACAGTCTTCGACACGGGTGTTGAGGTGCTCGGGCATGCTGTACGTCTCTCCAGAGAGCGTGAGTATGCCGCAAACCCTGGCGATTCCGAATCCGTCAGGCGCCAAATGGTCAGGGTGGAATTAAAGAGGCCGCCTTGCGGCGGCCTGTGTCGGCAGGTTTCTGGTTATTCAGTTGGTGTAGACCGGACCCACTCCCAAGCCCCAGACAATCACGGTAAAGGCCATGATTGCCACCAGTACGACCAGCCCAACGGCCAGTATCGAACTGGAAAACAGGAAGCCTTCATCCGAAGGTATGTTCATGAAAGTCGGCAAACCGACATAGAGCAGGTAGACGGTGTAGCAGATGGCGGCGGTGCCGACGATCATGCCCAGCCACATATGTGGGTACAGCGCCGCCAGGCCGCCAATGAACAGGGGTGTGGCGGTGTAGGTGGCGAATGCCACGCAGCGTGCCAGGCTGGGGTTGGCATCGTAGGTGCGGGCCATCCAGTGAATGAAGGCGCCCATCACCGCCACGCCGCCGAGCATGGCGATATAGGACATGAGGGTCATCCAGATCGCGCTTTCCTGGGTCAGCATGACCGGAGCCCGGTTGCCGATGACCCAGCCGACCTGTGTGGTGCCGATAAAGGCGGAAACCGCGGGGATCGCGGCAAGGATCAAGGTGTGGGTGAGGTACATGTGGCCGATGCTTTCCTCGGCGTCGCCACGGATTTCCCGCCATTCCTGATCAGGGTGGGTGAACAGTCCGAAAACGTGATGGATCATGTCAGTCACTCCTTTTGTTATTACCGTCGCCCCCCAGCGGAGCACCTACCGGCCAATCGGCCAAAGTAATCAGAGGTCTGGATATCTGCGCGACCTTATGTCGCAGTATAGAGAGGGCTGGACTCAATAAATCCGGGGCTTTAGAGCAAATCGCACTGTCGGGCGCGGTTGTAATCGCGTTGTAGCATTTGCATTGGATTTCGGCGGACAAGCTCCACTCCCACAACACGGAGTCTTCGCCCAACGCGGGTTTGTGCGTAAAATAGCCGCCTTTTCGACACACCTCGCGGATTTCAAGGGCTATGGGCACTCTTTCGGTCAATCAGAACAAACTGCAGAAACGCCTTCGCCGGCAGGCGGGGGAGGCGGTCGCCGATTTCAACATGATCGAGGAGGGCGACAAGGTCATGGTCTGCCTGTCGGGCGGCAAGGACAGCTACACCATGCTCGACGTTCTGATGCACCTGCAGAAAGTGGCGCCGATCAAGTTCGACATCGTTGCCGTCAACATGGACCAGAAGCAGCCCGGCTTTCCCGAGCACGTACTGCCCGCCTACCTGAAAGCGCTGGGCGTGGAATACCATATCGTCGAGAAAGACACCTACTCGGTGGTCAAGGAGCTGGTGCCCGAAGGCAAGACCACCTGCTCGCTGTGCTCGCGCCTGCGTCGTGGCACCTTGTACACCTTCGCCGACGAGATCGGTGCGACGAAGATGGCCCTGGGGCATCACCGCGACGATATCGTCGAGACCTTCTTCCTCAACATGTTCTACAACGGCACCCTCAAGGCCATGCCGCCCAAGCTGCGGTCCGATGATGGACGCAACGTGGTAATTCGGCCGCTGGCGTATTGCAGCGAAAAGGACATCCAGGCCTACTCGGACTTTAAACAGTTCCCAATCATTCCGTGCAACCTCTGTGGTTCCCAGGAAAACCTGCAACGTCAGGTGGTCAAGGAGATGTTGCAGGAGTGGGAGCGCAAGACACCAGGCCGCACCGAGAGCATTTTCCGTGGTTTGCAGAACGTCATCCCTTCGCAACTGGCCGACCGCAACCTGTTCGATTTCACCCACCTGCGTATCGACGAAACGGCAGCCTCGCGCTTCGTCAATGTCGTGAATCTCTGAAGGAACCGGCATGCGCGACTACAAATGGCTGCACGAATACTGTCTGAACCGCTTCGGTTCGGCGGCGGCATTGGCGGCCGAGCTGCCCGAGCCGCAGACGGCGACGCAACTGCGCCGGTTCAGTGATGATCGCTACCTGTCGATGATTGCCTTGCGGGTATTCCGTGCCGGTCTCAAGCACAGTGTGGTGGATGCCAAGTGGCCGGTCTTCGAGCAAGTGTTCTTCGGTTTCGATCCTGAGAAAGTGGTGCTGATGGGCGCCGAACACCTGGAGCGACTGATGCAGGATGCACGAATCATCCGTCACCTGGGCAAGCTCAAGAGTGTGCCGCGCAATGCGCAGATGGTGCTGGACGTGGCCAAGGAGAAGGGTAGCTTCGGCAACCTGATCGCCGATTGGCCGGTGACCGAGATCACCGGGCTGTGGAAATACCTGGCCAAGCACGGACAGCAACTGGGTGGGCTGTCGGCTCCGCGTTTGCTGCGGATGGTGGGCAAGGACACCTTTATACCGAGCTATGACGTGGTGGCAGCGCTCAATGCGCAGAAGATCGTCGACAAGGTGCCGACTAGCTTGCGTGACCTGGCAATCGTCCAGGACGCCTTCAACCAGTGGCATGCCGAGAGCGGGCGACCGATGTGCCAGCTTTCGATGATGCTGGCGTTTACCGCCAATCATTGAACATGACCCGTAAGCGTCGCTGAGCCGATTCCGGCGGGCTATGCCGGGTGCTCGGGGGCGGCCCGCTCCGCCGCCTGCGCCACCAGCCACTCCATCAATTCTCGTAACGGCGGTGCCGTCCTGGCCCGCTCCGGATAGACCAGGTAGTACGCCTGCCCGGTGCGCACGCGCAAGTCGAACGGCATAACCAGCCGCCCGGCACTCAGGTCCTCGCCAATCAACGCCCAATCGCCAATCGCCACGCCGGTGCCTTGGGACGCCACGCTCATCGCCAGGTCCAGGGTGTCGAAATGCTGTCCCTTGCCGATATTGCTGACCCGCGCACCCGCTACCTTGAGCCAGGCTTCCCAGTCCCGCTGGTCACGCGTGGGATGCAGGAGCATGTGTTGCTCAAGATCGGCGAAGCTGTTCAAGGGGATCTGGCCATTCATCAGTTGTGGTGAACAAACCGGCGTCAATTGCTCATCGAACAGATGATGGGAGGCCACCGAAGGGCCTGGCGGCGCGCCATAGACCACGGCGGCGTCAAATGCTTCCCGGCGGAAATCCACGGCGTGCTGCACCGTGGTGGTCAGCTCTACAGGCACGTCCGGGCGCTCCTTCTGCCATTGCAACAGGCGTGGCAGCAGCCAGCGCATCATGCAGGTCGGTGCCTTGAGTTGCAGGGCTTCGCGGCGGGCGCCGACCTGGTCCAGCGCCTCGTCGATCAGATTGAACGCCTGCTGGATTCGTGGGAACAGCTCACGACCCTGAGCGGTCAGGCTCAGGCCACGTGCCTGGCGCTGGAACAGCGCATAGCCCAGATGACTTTCCAGCCCGGCGATCTGCCGGCTCACCGCTCCCTGGGTGATGTGCAGCAGCTCGGCTGCGCGGGTGAAATTGCAGCACCGGGCGGTGACCAGGAAGGTGTGCAGCGCGGGCAGCGGTGGCGGACGTTTCATAGTAAGGCAGCTCAGGCATGACGGCAGGACATGCCTAGTATGACTATTTTTGCCTTGTGCCGGCCATCGGTCAAACGCTCCAATAACCCTGGCGCCACGCTTATCGGCAGCATGGCTTATACGAACAAGAAGGGCGAATCTGATGGCGACGTGCGGCGAAGTATTGGTCAAGTTACTGGAAGGCTATGGGGTCGAGCAGGTGTTCGGCATTCCCGGCGTGCATACCGTGGAATTGTATCGTGGCCTGGCGTCGTCGAGCATCGAGCACGTCACGCCGCGCCATGAGCAGGGCGCAGGCTTTATGGCTGACGGTTATGCCCGCACCAGCGGCAAGCCGGGGGTGTGCTTTATCATCACCGGCCCCGGCATGACCAATATCACCACGGCGATGGGCCAGGCCTATGCCGATTCGATCCCGATGCTGGTGATTTCCAGCGTCCAGTCGCGCAATCAACTGGGCGGCGGGCGCGGTAAGCTGCATGAGTTGCCGAACCAGGGCACGCTGGTAGCGGGTGTCACGGCGTTCTCCCACACACTGATGTCGGCAGCCGAATTGCCGGCGGTGTTGGCCCGCGCCTTCGCGTTGTTCCAGGCCGGGCGCCCGCGTCCGGTACACATCGAGATTCCCCTCGATGTGCTGGTGGAGAACGCCGATGCCTTGCTCGATAGCCAGCCGGTGCAGATTAGCCGCGCCGGGGCGGCCCCGGCAGCGGTCGCGCAAATGGCCGAACTACTAGCCAGGGCCCGGCATCCGTTGATCCTCGCCGGTGGCGGCGCCATCGATGCGGCAGCCGCCTTGACCCGGCTGGCGGAACGATTGGAGGCCCCGGTGGCCTTGACCATCAATGCCAAGGGCATGTTGCCGTCGCGCCATCCGCTGTTGATCGGTTCGACTCAATCCATGCTTGCCACCCGTGCCCTGGTGGCGGATGCCGATGTGGTCCTGGCTATCGGTACCGAGTTGGCGGAAACCGATTACGACATCACCTTTGCCGGCGGCTTCGAGATTCCCGGCATCCTGCTGCGTGTCGATATCGACCCGGACCAGACCGTCCGCAACTATCCGCCCAAGGTCGCGTTGGTGTCCGACTCGCGAACGGCGGCCGAGGCGCTGCTTGCGGCTGTCGAAGGCCAGGTCCTGGCTGAACGCCAAGACGATTGGGGGCTGCGACGCGCCGCTGCCTTGCGCGCTGAACTGGACGCTCTCTGGGATGCGCCGACACGTGCCCAGACGCAGTTCCTCAACACCGTTCTCGAGGTGCTGCCGGAAGCGGTGCTGGTGGGCGACTCGACCCAACCGGTGTATACCGGCAACCTGACCCTGAATCCGGAGCACCCACGGCGCTGGTTCAACTCGTCCACCGGCTACGGCACCCTCGGTTATGCCTTGCCCGCCGCCATCGGCGCCTGGTTGGGACGGGCCTCCAAGCGTCATGAGCGCGGCGCCGTGGTTTGCTTGATCGGTGACGGCGGCTTGCAGTTCACCCTGTCGGAACTGGCCAGTGCCGTCGAAGCAGGCACCCCGGTGATCGTCTTGTTGTGGAATAACCAGGGCTACGAAGAGATCAAGAAATACATGGTCAACCGTGCCATCACCCCAGTGGGCGTGGATATCTATACTCCCGACTTTATCGGCGTCGCCAAGGCCCTGGGCTGCGCGGCCGAGGCGGTCAGCGCGGTGGAGCCTCTGCGCATCGCGCTGCAGACCGCCGCCGCGCGTCCGGGACCGACGTTGATTGAAATTGACCAAGGTCTTTGGCTGAAAGGGATGTTGTCGTGATGAATGTGCAAATGCACCTGGACGGCCTCCCTATCGACGGCCAGCGACTCCTTGCGCCAGTTGACCCGTTGAAGGTTTAGAATGTGAGCCGATCAATGGGGTGGAATAGATAGGCATGGCACGTAAAGAGTTTGCACAATTCGAAGCGGTTTCCGCAGCGGTTCGCGGTGAGGCCGGTTACAGCGCAGCTATTGCGGTAAAGGCCCTGGGCGGTTTCGATGCCCCGCGTTTCCACAAAATTCTGCAAGACCAGACGTTCAAGACCGCGCTGGCCGCCGATCAGGCCGCCGAGCAAGCGTTGGCGGGGCTGATCGACGTCGATGCCAAAGGCGAGTTGTCCTGGTAGGCGTTCCCCAGTGCCTAGTGGCCTGTACGGTGAGTTCGTTAGCTCAAGTTCGGATGCCATAAGTCCATGGCCAAGGCGCTGTGACGAGTCATAGCGGGGCTATGGCGAGGAACAGCAACGTAGGCCAGGGATTTAGGGCGCCGAAATTGACTCATAGAACTAACCACACGGGCCACTAGTTCGTCACTTGCGGGCGATACATCTTGAACAGAGCCTGCGGGCTCAACTGGAAATAGTCCGCCGGGCCGCCGCCACGCAGAATCGGCTCGGCGGCGGCGGTGTCGTAGATACCGTCCTTGAGCAGATGCCTGGCGATATAGACGGCAACCACTTCGCCGAGAATCAGCCAACTGGGCACCAATGTCTGGTCGGCACGCTGCAACTGGATGATCTGGGTGACCTTGCATTCGAAGGACACAGGGCTTTCCAGCACCCGTGGCACGCGAATGATCTTCGAGGCAACGGGCGTCAGGCCCGCCAGTTCGAATTCATTGACCGTGGCCGGCACAGCGGCGCAGCTCTGGTTCATCGCTTCGGCCAGCGGGCGGGTGGCGAGGTTCCAGGCAAATTCACCGGTCTGTTCGATATTGTTCAGGCTGTCTTTGCGACCGACGCTGGAGAACCCGATGATCGGCGGGATGTAGTTGAAAGCGTTGAAAAAGCTGTAGGGCGCCAGGTTAAGGTGACCTTCGGTGTCCTGCGACGAAATCCAGCCGATGGGGCGCGGACCGACGATGGCATTGAACGGATCGTGAGGCAGGCCGTGGCCGTTGATGGGTTCGTAATAGTGGATATCGTCGGACATGTTTCGAGGGTTCCGCAGGCTGGGTGAGGCCAACAGTGTGCTTGGCCTTGAGAGCAAATGCGATAGCTCGATGACTGCGACCTTCGTCCGCTCTGCTGGCACGGGCGTCATGGGCTGCATTTTGTTACCCCCAAGAAACGACTAAGCCCGGCCGAAGCCGGGCTGTGAGGTCTGCGCGACCCGTTAGCCGAAGGCAACCGCGCCGTGGGTCCGGTCGTAACCGTCAGCAGCAACCGCATTGGCGCCGTGGGTCCGGTCGTAACCATCAGCCGCAACGCTATAGGCACCTGGAGTGTGGCTGTAACCATCGGCGGCAAAGGTGTTGGCGGCCAGTACGGAAAAGGTCAGGGCGAGGATCAATTTGGTTTTCATGGTAGCTGCTCCTATCGGGTAGTTGTTTTGTTCAGTGGGTATGGAAGCTATATTACGCCGATTAATTTGATTGAAAAACGCAAAATGATGCTTAAAACAATCGTATAAATAGATGTATTTGGTGCCGCCAACGGATAACGATCACGTGATGCCCAAGGGCGCATGCGTCAGTTGATTTGGCGTGGGGGCAGAATTGAGGCTGGGAATAACGCTTATTAATTCCCAAATTTCTTTTTGCGCAGAAGCGCAGGATATGGAAGCGCCCGCGAAGCAGGAGGGCTTTTTCGCGGGCAAGCCCGCTCCCACGATGGGGAGTGGGGCTTTTCAGTCGTGTCAGTCGGTTTCGATCCGTGAGTGCTTGCGGGTGTCCTTCATGGTGATGTACACCAGCAGCGAAACCGCGATGCAGGCGGTCACGTACCAGTAGTAGCCGGTTTCCAGGCCGATACTCTTGAACCACAGTGCGATGTATTCAGCGGTGCCGCCAAAGATCGATACCGTCAGCGCATAGGGCAGGCCGACACCCAGGGCACGGATTTCCGTCGGGAACAGCTCGGCCTTCACCACCGCGTTGATCGAGGTATAGCCGCTGACGATGATCAGCGCGGCCATGATCAGGAAAAATGCACCCCACCAGCTCTGGACGGTATGTAGGGTGGTGAGGATCGGCACGGTGCAGAGCGTGCCGAGAATTCCGAAAGCAATCAGGATCGGCCGTCGGCCAACCTTGTCCGACAGCGCGCCGACCACCGGTTGCAGGCACATGAACAGGAACAGCGTTGCCGCCGAGATGGTGGTGGAGTCGGAGATGCTCATGCCGACGGTGTTCACCAGGTACTTCTGCATATAGGTGGTGTAGGTGTAGAAGGCCAGGGTGCCGCCCATGGTCAGGCCGACCACGGTCATTAGCTCCTTGGGATGGCGCATTAGCGTGCGCATCAAGCTTTCTTTCGGTTTTTTGCGCTGCTTGGTGAACGACTCGGTTTCTTCCATGCCGCGACGCAGGTAGAGCGCGACCACCGCACACAATGCACCGATGCCGAATGGAATCCGCCAGCCCCAACTCTGCAACTGTTCGGTGGTCAAGGTCTGTTGCAGTACGATTAGTACCGCCAGGGCGATGAGCTGGCCGGAGATCAGGGTCACATACTGGAAGCTGGAGAAGAAGCCGCGACGTTCCTTGGTCGCCATCTCGCTGAGATAGGTGGCGGAAGTGCCGTATTCGCCACCGACCGATAGGCCCTGCATCAGGCGGGCAACCACCAGCAGGATCGGTGCGCCGACGCCGATGGTTTCATAACCGGGTGTCAGAGCGATGATCAGGGAACCGAAGCACATCAGCAAGACCGAGGCCATTAGTGCCGCCTTGCGCCCCTTGCGGTCGGCATACAGGCCCATCAGCCAACCACCGATCGGGCGCATCAGGAAGCCCACGGCAAAGATGGCTGCGGTGTTGAGCAGTTGTGCCGTGGTGTCGCCTTTGGGGAAGAAGACCTTGGCGAAGTACAGCGAGAAAGCGGCGTAGACATACCAGTCATACCACTCGACCATATTGCCGACCGAACCGCTGAAGATCGATTTCAAACGGCTGGAGGTCGTTCTTTCTTGTGCCGGCGCGGTGGCCGACCCTAGGGGCAAGGTAGAGGAGTTATCCATCAGGGAACCTTCAAGTCATTGTTTTTATGGCATGCGTGAGCGCAGCCTGACAAGGCTATAGCAGGAGCCGTGCCAGGGAACGAAGGCCCGGTCTAGGGGAACTGATGGGAGTTGATAGGCGGAAATCCGCTTGTTGGCAACCAATCGATAAGCGGAAAATTGCCGATATTTTGGAGTGAACGGGCTGGTCGGGACGCCGCATTGCCACAAGGGACGCGAGTGTCAGATTTTTTGTGTTCGGGCTGTTAACGGCCTGTCGTCAGGCAGGCCTTCATTTCACCAGGTCGGCCTGATAAATCGATCCCCTCCAATACGGCATCGGTGACCGAGCTGATGAAGTCATGGGAGACGTCTGTTCCGTACTGCTCCGAGAGAAATGCGCGGATCTCGCGCACGGTCATGCTACGGGCATACATGGCAATGATCTTGCCGCCAAAGCCAGTGAAACGACGCTCGTGTTTGGGTATCAGGATCGGAGCGAAGCTGCCGTCGCGGTCTCTGGGAATGTCCTGGCGAAGTGGGCCATTATCGTCGGTAAGCACTGTTTTGCCACTTTTGCCGTTGCGCTGATTACTCGAACCCTCAGGGCGCTCCGCGCCCTGAGGATAGCCAAGGTGATGGCCCAGTTCTGCGCCAAGGGCTCGCTCAATCAGCGCCTTTTTGAACGCCATTGAGGCATCCTGGATGGCTTCGGCGCTCATCGGTCCGTTGACGAACTGATCGATCAGCTCCTTGGGAATAGCTGGAAGGTCTCGCGGGGCCTCACGGGCCGGCTTCTTTTTGGTTGGCATACATGCACCTCTTACTCATGGCATGCCCAAACACAAAGTTTCTGACAGTCTCTAATCGCCTGGCTAAAGATCGTTGCTGAACATTCCTAGCTATTTTGGGGATGGATCTTACAGTAATTCTTTTTCCGCTTTGTTAGCGTTCCTCTCAGTTCATATTTGTCAGGCTAGTTGTTGTGCTTTATGGGCGGTCCTGCCAGCACGCCAAAGCCTGTCCTAGCTGGGTAACTAAAGGAACAACGGATGTTCAACGCTTCCTCACGCCTGATGATCACAGACCTTATATATGATCCTCAAGCCTTCGTCCTCCCGGAGGCCTGAACATGCTCAACCCACCGCGCCCGATCTTCGACCATAGCCGGCACACACTCAGCGTTTACGGGGTTGACGCCTTGCTCGACGTCCTCACCTTTCAGGGCACCGAGGGCCTGAGCCAACCGTTCAACTAATGCGTGGAGTTCACCTGCACCGACTGCGATATCGACGTCGAAAAAATGCTCGGCCGCAGCGCCACTTTCAGCCTTGAGCCGTGAACGTTGATTGAAGGGAAGATGCAGATGGCAACGCCAACAGAATGGCAAGAACACATCGAACGGACATGTGCCAGCGTCGGCCTGCAACAGGTTAACGTGCTGCTCGACCAAGCCGATTGGAACAACTGCGCTGTACCGGCGCTGAAGATGCTGAGGCCGGAAGTTCCGTGGTTTTCATTGTTCAGCGGCACACCGGAGGAAAACCTTCTGGATCAGGCTCCGCTATTAATGCGCCTGAACCTGGCGCATTGGCAACATAAAGCCTGGCTGGAAGAGCTGCTGACCCAGTGCGCCACCGAGGCTCGCTTGCTGGTGGTGATCTCGCCATTGTCCTTCGATACCTTGAGCCAGGCTCTGCAAGCCCTCTCGCAAGTAAAGTGGGGCGCACGGACGGGCCTGTTGCGGTATTACGACCCACGAATCTTTCCTTTGCTGACGTCCGCGATCCTGACGGATAACCAACGCACCGAATACCTGCAAGCGGTCAACTATTGGGGCTGGCTGGATCGGGACGGCCAGCCGCAGTGGTTGCAAGGTAATTGCCTGGGATATCACTCTGAAATCGAAGTTAAGCCCTTTCTGAATTTGAGCGATCAGCAAGGCGAGCTGATTGGTTGTATCGGTAATGCACAGAAACTGCTAAATGGCGGGAAATTCGATGATTTGGAGGCGACCCGGGAACTGCGTTTCGCCGCCTTATACTCAATTGTCGTACAGGCCCACCAGGAAAATCATTTGGATGATTTGACCGAATACGTGAGGCAAAAATTATGAGCCGCAAACAAGGGGTATCAAATGGCCGGCGTGTTCGAAATGTAGAAGATTTACTCAAGCAAAAGGTCGATGTACTGAAACGATTGGCTTTGATCATGCTGTGCGGTCTTGCAATCAGTAGTGCCGGCTGCGGAACATTAGTTGAACGGGGCGAATCATCGAAAACCTACCACCGTTCAGGTCATTACTATGTCGGTGTTCAATATGACTGGAGGCTTCTTACATTGGAAGGCGCCGGTGGTTATGACCCCATTCCCACGTACTGCTATCTAATCATCGTATGCCCATTTGCGACTCTGCTCAGCATGCCGGTAGATTTTCTGGTCGATACGGTGATGTTGTATAGCGACCATCAAAATAAACTCAAAGAAGAACAAAAAAACAGCGGATATATTCGAGATGAACACGCTCTCGCTGAGGATAGGCCAGATGAAGTAGCACTAAAAAATTGGGCCTTGATGCAGGGTTCTGTTTGAGTGTGAGTTGCTGGTGATCAAGGGAGTTGAAGATCATGAAAATAATAATGAGAAAGGCGCGGATACAAGGATTGTGGTGCCTATTAGGGTTAATGTTGTTGGGATGTTCTTCTGCGGATAATGAAATGGCCGGGGGAAATCTGCAAGCCGTCAATCATACCGTGCAAGGGATTAACTGGATGTCGGTCAATGGTTATCGGGCTCACGGTGGTGGTGGCAGTGTCTGTTGCATCATCATGCCTACCAAATGGCGCCCTGGTTTGAAAGCCCATATCGAGTGGGAGGTCGACCCAGAGCCATATGCTTATTCAAAATGGCCCCGATTAGGGACCGATGGCTATCGAGCCGCACAAGCTAAACATAAAGCTAACTATCAACACCACAGCACCACCGTGGAGATTCCAGAGTGGCCAGGTACTGAATCTTGTGGTTTGAAAGTTCATTTTTTTGTGTGTAATCAGATCAAAGTCACAACTTCCTGCTGGGGTTATGGTTCACCGAATAATCCAATTAAAGAACCTCTTGATATGAAGGAGCCAGCCGTATGTCCAAAGTGAGCAATAATTCAAAAACTAAAGCATGGGGGCCACCGCATTTTCCGGAGAGTGGCCGCTTACCTACCAATACATCAATGGTAGCCGCCAACCACCGAAAGCAAACTTACGAGGAAGACCTTTTTTGTCGAGTGACCGACTCCAGAGGTCAAAAGCGATATTTTGAATGCTGCCATAGCCTGCATATCAGCTTGTTTTCTACGATGCCAATGATAACGAGAAGCATGATGCCAAGAACAGTTGACCTATTAATGTCGCCAGGCATGTTTCATGCTTCGAATGGTTTGCGCGATCAGAGCAATCAGCAAGGAAATGGCTAGTGATGCAAATGATAATAAGAAAAATCATACGGCAAGGCTTGCTTACCTTATTGGGATTAGCATTGTTCGGATGTTCTTCAGCCGATAACGAAATGGCCGGGGGGAATCTGCAAGCCGTCAATCATACCGTGCATGCTATTAACTGGATGTCGGTCAATGGTTATCGGGCCGACGGAGGGGGAGGGAGTTCGTGCTGCATCATCATGCCTGCCAAGTGGCGCCCTGGCTTGAAAGCCCATATCGAGTGGGAGGTCGACCCAGAGCCATATGCTTATTCAAAATGGCCCCGATTAGGGACCGATGGGTATCGAGTCGCACAAGCTAAACATAAAGCTAACTACCAGCATCACAGTACCACCGTGGAGATACCAGAGTGGCCAGGAACGAAGCGATGTGGTTTGAAGGTGCACTTTTTGGTTTGTAACCAAGTCAAGGTTACGAGTTCGTGCTGGGCATTTAATTCAGAGCACTACCCGATTAAAGAACCCTCACAAATGAAGGAGCCAGCCGTATGTCGGAAGTGAACAGTAATTCAAAAGCTAAAGCGTGGGGGGCACCGCATTTTCCGGAGAGTGGTCGTTTACCTACCAATATATCAATGGTAACCGATAACTACGACAAGCAAACCTACGAGGAAGACCTTTTTCGCCGAGGGACTAACTCCAGAGGGCAAAGACGGTATTCTGAGTGCTGCCATAGCCTGCATATTAGCTTGTTCTTCGATGGCACCAATAATAACGAAAAGCAAGATACCAAGGACGGTCACCCCACTAATATCGCCAAGCTGTTTCATGCTTCGTTACGTGGTAAGGGCGCGCAAGACGATGGGTATTTTTCATATTATATGCCCGGTGTCGGCACGCCATTTCCTGAAATTGGCGAGCTGGATTACAGCGATGGCGGGCTGCAATTTGCTACCGGAGGTGAGGATCGGATCAACTGGGCGTTGGTGCAGGTAGCCAGCGCGTTATCTTATGCTCTGAACAATGAAACCGAAATTGATGACAGCGTTGCCAAGGCGAAAGTCGAAGCCATGAGCACCTGGAGGGCACCGCTGATGAGTGCCATGGGCCAGGGTAATCGGCGGCGGACGATGAACGGGCTGTTAGCACCCTTGCAGGTTCGAACGGAATGGGCCCAGCCTCGCGTACTGGGGGTCAAGCTGTTTGTGTACGGCTTCTCCCGAGGAGCAGCCGAAGCTCGCACCTTTGTCACGTGGTTGAGCCAATTGTTCGACACCCCTGTCGGGGCGGAGCTACCCGCTCAAACGCTGATTGGCTTGCCGATCAGCGTCGAGTTTCTCGGGATACTGGATACCGTGGCCTCGGTGGGCATTGCCCATGTGGCGCCTTTTTTCTCCGGGCATATGGATTGGGCCGACGACACCCAGTTGCTGCCGGATGCGCAGCGCTTCCCGAAATTTATCAAGCGCTGCTCGCACTTTGTCGCCGCCTTTGAACAACGCTCCTGCTTCCCCTTGGAATCGATCCGTAACGAGGACGGTCGATACCCGGACAACAGCTATGAAGTGCTGTACCCCGGTGTTCACTCCGATGTTGGTGGTGGCTACCCAAAAAATGACCAAGGCAAGGCCCGTGGCGGCACCCATGAACTGGTGTCGCAGATCGTCCTGCACGATCTGTATGCCGCCGCCTTTGCTGCTGGCGCTCCGTTGCAGGTCCCCGAGGAAGTGTTACCGCGGACGCTGCTTTCTCAGAAGTCATGGCGTGTCATGTCTGAGGCAACTAACACTGATTTCGATATCGATGTGCTTGTAGTCGAACGCTTCAACGCCTGGCGAAGCAAAACCCTACCGGTAATCACCGCCGACCAGCCCGTCAATCATCCCGCTTGTGAGTACACCCCGCTGCTTCTGGGCACCACGGTGGAAGACGGTATGGCCGATCAATTGGGCTGGATCACCGGCTGGCGCATTGGTCGCTATGCCAATGATGCCAAAACCGATAACGACAGCTACCAGCGCCAGCCGTTCTTTATCGAGGCCACTGAATTCACCGCCGAGAGGAGCAGTCAGGAGAAAAAGAATGACGAGGACTTACGAGCCGCCGTCCTGGCTGCGCGCCTGACCAATCCTCAGCATCCCGGACCGCCGGTGTATGAAGCACAAATCGATCAGACCCAACTGAGCCAGGCCGCCGCTGAATTCAAATCCGATTACACCGGGCAAAAGCGCGAGCAGACCAGTTGGCAGGGTGGGGTACTCGATGTGGTGTTGCGCGACACGGCCTATCTGCTCAATGCGAACGATGAGCGCAAAGACCACGAAACCCTCAGAGCAGAGGGCAAGCGGCGCAGTGAGCAACTGTTCCGCGACGCCCACGGGACACCCAGTACCGATGCCGAAATGGCCTTGCTGGTGGCGTTGTTCGACGACCATATACACGACTCGCGAGCCTGGTTTATGCACGACAAACTGAAGTCGAGGGAGTTGTGGGCCGGTTATTTCTTTTACCGCATGATCTATTTCGGGAATGAAAACAGCCGCGATCTGTCGCCGGTGGTGGTGGCCGGGCGTCTATTGGGCGTGGCGATGATTGCCGGGGCCACGGCGTATGGCATCAGGCGCGGTAAAGTGCTGGGAGGGATTGGCGGGCTGGCGGCGGGCATCGGCGCGGCGACCATCGGCTATCAGGTGATCGATAAGGTCACTGGCAAGGTGGTGCCCTTTCTGCCTGACGCCGAGCAGTTGCTTAAGCCCACCGGCCATATCGGCCAGGTGGTGGTCGAGCAGAAACGCCAGATCGCGCTGGACGACTATAGACAGCGCATCGAGCAGACCAGTGCCATGTTACGCAAGGAAGGCACCTTGGTCGAACAGGTCAAGGCGGTGCTGCCATGATGCCCCTGGTTCGTCTCGGTGATCCGTTGCGGCCCTTTGGCGGTGAGGTTTTGGCGGGACACTACGAAGCTTTCGGTAAGCCGGTGGCCTGTGTGGATGATCCGGTGCGCTGCAACCTACATGGCCTGACGCACATTATCGAGGGTGCCTCGGGATCAACCATAGATGGCAAGCCGGTGGCGCTGGACGGCCATCGTTGCGCCTGTGGTTGCCAGTTGGTCAGCACCCTGGCGGCCACTTCGATGATGGTCGCGCCATGATTGGAAATTGGAGTGGCGGTGCCTCATGGCAACAGTTAAGGATGTGGGCAAGGGATCTTTGATACGCGTGGGGTTGGGCTATCTGCTGATCATCACGCTGTTGGTGCTGCTCGGTGGCCTGTTGTATAGCTTGGGCGGCAGTTATATGGGTTGGCCGAACATGGCGCTCAAGCCATTGCTGCTGTGGGGCCTGGCGGTGTGGTTCGCGCTCTGCTGGTTCTGCCCGGTCATTTTGCTGGCCTGGGATCGTCTGGCGTTTCGTCAGGCGCGGCAAGTCGTTGAGTCGGTGGGACAGTCAGTCGCCCTTGAGAAACATCTCCCGCGCCAGCCCGTGGCGCTGCATCTTTTCATTGAAGGTCCGGCGTGGCAGTTGCAGCTCTTCGAGCACCGCCTTGACATCGCCCTTGTGGCGAGCCAGCGCCGAACGCAGGCATTGTGCTTCGAAGGCCTCTTGCTGTGCGGCCAGGGACTGGCCCGAGTCGATGCCTTCCGGTTCCGGTTCACCCAGGCCGAGCACCGAGCGCTCGGCGGCATTGGCCAGTTCCCGGACGTTGCCGGGCCAGTCATGGCTCAGCAGCCGGCTCAACTGTGGCCCGCTCAGCGCCGTCGTTGTGCGTCCCAGGCGCTCGGCCGCGCCTCGGGCGAAGTGTTCGAACAGCAACGGAATGTCCTCGCGCCGCTCGCGCAGCGGCGGCAGGCGCAACTCGGCCACCGTCAATCGATACGCCAGATCCTCGCGAAAGCGCCCGGCGCGGGCCTCCTCCAGCAGGTCGGGCTTGGTCGCGGCGACGATGCGCAGGTCGACATGGATGCTCCGGTTGGAGCCCAGGCGTTCGAGCTTCTGCTCCTGCAGGACCCGTAGCAATTTCACCTGCTGGGCCAGCGGCATGCTTTCGATCTCGTCGAGAAACAGCGTACCGCCGTCGGCGTATTCCAGCTTGCCGATACGCCTGCCTTGAGCACCGGTAAAGGCCCCGCTTTCATGGCCGAACAACTCGGTCTCGAACAACGGCTCGGGAATCGCCGCGCAGTTGAGGGCTACGAAAGGCTTGGCAGCGCGCGGGCCGAAATCATGCAAGCAGCGGGCAATCAGTTCCTTGCCACTGCCGGTCTCGCCACGGATCAGCACATTGACTGGCAACGGCGCCAGCTCCAGTACTTGGCGCCGCAGGGTTTGCAGGCTGCGAGAAACCCCGAGCAGGCTGGCATCCAGTCGCGAGCGGCTGTCGGCCTGTTCATGCAGGCGACGGTTTTCCAGGACTAACCGACGCTTTTCCAGGGCCCGTCCGAGGCTGCTAAGCAACGCTTCGGGACTAAAGGGTTTTTCCAGGAAGTCGTAGGCACCGTCGCGCATGGCTTCGACCGCCATCTTCACATCGCCATGGCCGGTCAACAGGATCACCGGCAGGTCGGCATCGAGGATTCGCACCCGCTCCAGCAGTTCCAGGCCATCGACGCCCGGCATGCGCACGTCGCTGATGATGACGCCGGGGAAATCCGCCGGCAACCGGGCCAGGCACTCCTCGGCGCGGCTGAAGACCTGGACCGCAAAACCCGACAGGCTCAGCCATTGCTCCACGGCACTGCGAATGCTGGCTTCGTCATCGACCACCATCACCGCGTTCAACATGGGTTTTGTACCTCCAGGGCGATCGGCAGGGCCAGGGTGAAAACGGCGCCGCCTGCTTGGTTGTCGACGCTCAGGCGGCCGCCCAGTTCATGGACAATGGCATAAGATACCGCGAGCCCCAGCCCCAGGCCTTCCCCTACCGGCTTGGTGGTAAAGAACGGGTCGAAGACCTTGGCCAGGTGCTCCTCGGCAATCCCGCCGCCGCTGTCGCTGACGGTCAGCAACCATAACAGTTGGTCGGCCTCGATACGGATTGCCAGGCGCTTGAAGGGTTTGTCGTGCATGGCGTCGAGGGCGTTGCGCAGCAGGTTGATCAGCACCTGTTCCAGGCGAATCGCATCGCCGCGAACCCAGGCCGGACGGGTCAGGTGCAGCTGCGTACTGACGTTGTCCTCGCGCAGGCGCGGATCGAGCAATTGCAGCGACTGGTCGACCACGCCCGCCAGGTCCAAGGGTTCGCGCAGGCCGCTGGGGCTTTGCCGGGCGTAGGTCTTCAGGTGCCCGGTCAAGGCTGCCATGCGGGCCAGCAGTTGATCCAGGGGTTCCAGGGCCTGATAGGCGGCCTCGATCCGTCCGTGATCCAGCAGCAGACGCAAGGTTGCCAATTGCATGCGCTGGGCGGTCAATGGTTGGTTGATCTCATGGGCCAGGGCTGCGGACATCTGCCCCAGCGCCGCCAGCTTAGCTGATTGCACCAGGCCATCCTGGGCCGTGCGCAGGTCGCGGGTGCGCTCTTCTACCAGGCGCTCCAGCTCTTCGCGGCCGCGTTGGCGCAAACGAGCCAGGCGCCAGCGCTGGTTGAGGAACAGCCCGAGAAACACCAGGGCCAGCCATAGGCCGGCACCGGCCAAGCCGGCGTTACGGCGTTCCTCGACAGCGAGTTGCGGTTGGCGCAACAGGTGCAGGGTCCAGTGTTCGGTGTCCAGTGGCAGTGATTCCCAGAGCAGCTCGGCAGGGCCGTTGGGGGTATCGACTCGGGTCAGATAACTGTTGTCGCCGAAGACTCGTAGGGTCCGGTGTTCGATGGGGCTCAGGGCCTGCTTGTCGTATTGGCGGGTACGGCCGATTTCACTGCGATCACCGTCCGACAACGGTCGCAGCAGGCGATAACGCCAGCCTGGCTGGTTGGCGATAAACACGATGTCGCGGGCATCGCTGACCAGCAAGGTGTCGTTGCCTTTGCTCCACTCGCGCTCGATCTCGGGGAATTCCAGCTTCACCACCATGGCGCCGATAAATTCGCCGCTGTCGTTAAACACTGCGCTGGAGAGGAAATAGCCGGGAATCCCGCTGGTCACCCCGACCGCGTAGAAATGCCCGCTGCCTTCGCTACGGGTCTGATTGAAGTAGGGGCGAAAGCCGTAATAGTGGCCGACATAACTGGTGGGCAGGCGCCAGTTGCTGGCGGCCACCGACAGGCCGTTGCGATCGAGCAGTTGCAGAGTCGAGGAACCTGCGGCGCCGTTAATCCGTTCCAACTGGCGGTTGAGTGCGTCTTGCCGCTGCGGGCTGATCGGACCGTCGAGGGCTTCGCGCAGCTCGGCGTCCAGGGCCAGTACGGCAGGCAGGGCTCGGTAGCGTTCGATCAGGGTGTGCAGGGCATTGGCGTACAGCGTCAGTTGCGCATGCCCGCGTGTGGCATCGTCCACCAGGGCCTGTTGTCCGGCACGGTGCACGGCCCAGCCGGCGGCCAGCGCGGTACCCGCAAGAATCAGCAGGGTATGGAGTGCCAGACGCAGGAAACGGGGGATCGACGGCATGCGGGCAACAACGGGTTAGGGAGGGGTCGCAACGATAACACGCCGGTTGCCGTGTTGACTTGACGGGCAACGGCGCCTCTTGTGGCGAGCGAAATTCTTAACGGATTGGCACTAAGACAAGCCCCCTGGCATAAGGGGGCCTGAACCAAACCTACAACAACTCGAAGCTCTGTTGCGTCACATCCTGGGAGTCCAGGCCGATCTGCACATTGAACTTGCCCGGCTCCGCAGCGTACTTGAGCGCGGTGTTGTAGAACTTCAGGTCGTTCTCCTCGATGGTGAAGCGAATGACTTTCTCTTCGCCGGCCTTGAGCATCACTTTCTGGAAGTTCTTCAGCTCCTTGACCGGCCGGATCATGGAACCGGCGACGTCCTGGATATATAGCTGTACCACCGTCTCGCCGTCACGCTGGCCGATGTTCTTGAGCATGACGCTGGCATCGAGCTTGCCACCCTTGTTCAGCGTGGTCGAGGACAAGGCCATGTTGCTCAGGCTAAAGTCGGTGTAGCTCAGACCATAGCCGAAGGGGTACAGCGGGGCGTTGTTTTCCTCAAAGTATTGCGAGGTGTAGTTGGCCAGCTTGCCTGCCATAAATGGGCGGCCCAAGCGAAGGTGATTGTAGTAAGAGGGAATTTGCCCTACCGATCGAGGGAAGGTGACTGGTAGTTTGCCGGAAGGGTTATAGTCGCCAAACAGCACATCGGCGATGGCATTGCCACCTTCGGTCCCGCTGTACCAGGTTTCCAGCACGGCGTCGGCTTGCTCTTGCTCTTCTGCGATGGACAGTGGTCGCCCATTCATCAGGACCAGAACCAATGGCTTTTGGGTCGCTTTCAACGCTTTGATCAACGCTCGTTGATCCCCGGGAAGGTCCAGGCTGACCCGGCTGGAAGACTCATGGGACATGCCACGGGCTTCCCCCACCACCGCGATGACGACATCTGCCGCCTGTGCGACTTTCACCGCTTCCTCGATCATTTGCGCACTCGGGCGCGGATCAATTTCGACTTCCGGTCGATCGAAAATAATGTGGTTCAGGTAGCCCGCGACTTTTGGGTCATTGGTCAGGTTCGCGCCACGGGCATAGGGCAGCGTGGCTTGATCGCCCAGCGCGTTGCGCAGACCCTCGTATAAGGTGACCGCCTGAGAGGGGAAACCCGCGCCCGACCAACTACCCATCATATCGATCTGGCTTTTGGCCAAAGGACCGACAATGGCAATGTTGCCCTGTTTTTTGAGTGGTAGCGTTTCTCCCCGGTTTTTCAGCAACACCAGGGTTTTGCGCGCTACATCGCGAGCCTCGGCGCGGTGGAGGCGATTTTCGGCACGAGAATCGGAGTCGTCCGGTCCTTTTCCCAGGCGCCGATAGGGATCGGCGAACAGACCCAGATCGTACTTGGTCGCCAATACTTCACGCACAGCGTTATCGAGGTCCTGTTGGGAAATGTCCCCGGACTTGAGCAGGCCTGGCAGTTCGCTGCCATACACGCTGTCGTTCATGCTCATGTCGATACCGGCCTTGATGGCCAGCTTGGCGGCTTCGCGGTTGTCGCTGGCAACGCCGTGCTTGACCAACTCTACGATCGCACCATGATCGCTGACGGTGACCCCCTTGAAGCCCCAGTCCTTGCGCAGTAAGTCCTGCATCAACCAGGTATTGGCGGTGGCGGGTATGCCGTTGATTGAGTTGAGCGCGACCATGATGCCTCCGGCACCGGCATCCACGGCTGCCCGATAAGGCGGCAAATAATCCTGATACATGCGCACCGGACTCATATCGACGATGTTGTAATCACGGCCTCCTTCAACGGCACCATAGAGGGCAAAGTGCTTGACACTGGCCATGATGCTGTCCGGGGCGCTGACGGTTGTGCCTTGCAGGCCATTGACCATGACTTTGGCAATGCGTGATACCAAATAGGTGTCCTCACCAAAGCCCTCTGAAGTGCGTCCCCAGCGAGGATCGCGGGAGACATCCACCATTGGGGCGAACGTCATGTCCAGGCCATCGGCGCTGGCTTCCTTTGCCGCGATGCGCGCACTCAGGCCAATTGCGTTCATATCCCAACTGGAGGCGAGCGCCAGGCTGATAGGGAAAATTGTCCGGTGGCCGTGAATCACGTCAAAGGCGAAGAATATGGGGATCTTCAGGCGGCTTCGTTGTGCGGCGTCCTGCATGGGACGATTCTCTGCACGTGTCACGGAGTTGAAGGTAGCGCCTATGCGTCCAGCGGCAATTTCTTCCTTGATCTTTTCATGGGGCATCTCGGGACCGATACTGATCAAGCGCAACTGGCCGATCTTTTCCTCAAGGGTCATTTGCTTCATCAGGTGGGCGATGAAGGCGTCCTTTTGTGCGATGGGGGGAGGCGTTGTGTCAGCTACAACCTGGAGACTGGCCAGGCCGACAGCGAGGCCCAGCAAACACAATTTCTTCATGAATGATTATCTCAAGGCCCGATACGGCTTGGTGTTCGGGTACCGTTCGGGTTATTTAGTTATTAGGAGCGACTGTTTTCGTGCCAATGCATTGCGCACACGTTTTTGAACGGTTGTTCGCGCCGGGCAGCTTTTAGCTGATTGGCTTCATACATTTCAGTGGCAGCGGCGGATTATGCCTGAATCCTGGGCGCGAAAATTCCTAGGAATTCTCTCTATTTATTGTTTTAAGGAGCGTTTTGAGCAGGCACGCACAACCGAGCTTGCGTTCGAGCTGGAGATTTGCCCTCTTGGCCTTGTTCGCCATGTTGCTGGCCGGTTGCGGCATCAACAATATTCCCACCTACGACGAACAGGTGAAGGCCAACTGGGCCCAGGTGCAGAACCAGTATCAGCGGCGGGCCGACCTGATCCCGAACCTGGTGGAAACGGTCAAGGGCTATGCCAAACAGGAACAGGAAACCCTGACTGCGGTGATCGAGGCGCGTTCCAGGGCCACGTCGATCCAGGTCGATGCCAGCACGTTGGACAATCCCGAGAAGCTCAAGCAGTACCAGCAAGCCCAGGGTCAACTGAGCGGCGCTCTCAGCCGGCTGATGGTGGTCTCGGAGCGTTACCCTGAGCTGAAATCGAACCAGAACTTCCTCGCCCTGCAGTCGCAACTCGAAGGCACGGAAAACCGCATCAGCGTGGCGCGACGTGACTTTATCCTCAGCGTGGAGAAGTACAACACTGAGATCCGTACCTTTCCCGGTCGTCTCTGGCACGGCCTGATGTACAGCGACTTGCCGCTGCGCCAAAGCTTCGAAGCGAGCGCCCAGGATGCCGATAAAGCGCCGCAGGTGAAGTTCTGATCACTCGCCGCACCGCGCCGCGTGGGTGTGTGGCAAGACTTATCCCGGCATCGTCACGGACGAGGTAGGCATGCGTATTTTCCGAGGTGGCCTGTGGCTGTTGCTTTGCACGCTGGCACTGACGGCCAGGGCCGATTTACGGTTTCCCGAACTGACCGGGCGGGTGGTGGACAATGCCCAGATGATCGAGGCGTCGGTGCGCGAGACTCTCGACCGGCAACTGCAGGTCCATGAACAGGTCACGGGTGAGCAGGTAGTGGTGGTCACGTTGCCTAACCTGCAAGGCACCACCATCGAAGACTATGGCTACCAGCTGGGGCGTTATTGGCGGATCGGTCAGCGGGAACGCAACAACGGCGCACTGCTGATCGTGGCCCGGGACGAGCGCAAAGTGCGCATTGAAGTAGGCTATGGCCTGGAGGATCGCCTGACCGATGCCCAGTCCGCTTTGATCATCAACCAATTGATCGTGCCGCAGTTCAGGCGCGGCCATGTTTCCAGCGGAATCAGTGCCGGGGTCGGCGCGATACTTGATGTCCTTGGCGGTTCCCCCGAAGAGAAAAACCAGTCGGCGCAGGAGTTCGGTTCACGACACCCGGTGTTGATCGGCTTGCTGATGCTTCTTGTCGTGCTGATCTGCGTGATCATGCAACTGATGGGGCATGGCCCCAGGAGTGGCGGTGCAGGAGGACTCGGCGGTGGGGGAGGTGGACGCCCCGGTGGTGGTTTCAGCGGTGGTGGCGGCAGTTTCGGTGGCGGTGGAGCATCGGGCGGTTGGTAATCCCTAATAACCAGAGAGCATGCACAACCATGGCCTTACTCAGTGAATACGAACAGCGGCAGGTTGCCGAGGCGATTGCGCGGGTCGAGCGGCAGACCGATGCGGAGCTGGTGACGGTGCTGGCCAGTCGCGCCGACGACTACGCCTATATTCCGCTGCTATGGGCAAGCCTGTTGGCGTTGCTGGTGCCGGGGATGGTCAATTTTGTCTTCGGTTGGCTCAACAGTCATACCCTGCTAGCGGTGCAATGGAGCAGCTTTATCTTGCTGTGCTTGCTGTTTCGCGTCCCGTCGATCACCAGTCGGTTGATCCCCCGCTCGGTGCGGCACTGGCGGGCATCGGGCCTGGCGCGACGGCAGTTTCTCGAACAGAACCTGCACCATACCGTTGGCGGTACCGGCATGCTGATCTTTGTCAGCGAGGCCGAGCGTTATGTGGAAATCCTGGTGGACGAGGGGATTTCCCGACGGCTGGACAATAGCACCTGGGAGCCCATCGTCAAGGCTTTCACCGAGCAGGTCAGGCAGGGCCAGACCCTGGTGGGTTTTGTCAACTGCATCCAGTCCTGCGGCGAACTGCTCAAGACCCATGTACCGGTGACCCAGGTGCGCAACGAGCTGCCTAACCGCCTGGTGGTGCTGGGTTGATTCCTTGGGGGGGGGTGTGTTGCGCGGAGCCGGGTCGGAGTAGGGTCGAAGGACTCATCCAGCGAGGTACCGGCAGGCTGTAAGGTCGTGGCTCGCGGTAGCGGATGACCACCTCGTGCCAGTGTGCGACACCGGCGATATAGTCCTGCAGGCGCTGCGCGTAGCTGAGGATCAACTGGCGTCCCTCGGCATCCAATGCGAACTCCTCGAAGAGCACCGGCAGCTCCACGGCGACGATATGTTCGAACTGGCGGATGCGCGCATCTCTGAGCCGCCCCACGCAATCCATCGCCGGTTGCAGGTCAAGGTCGAGGAACTGCTGGAGAATCAGCACAAAATTGTTCAGCTCGCCTTCGACTTCGATTTCCTTGCGATAAGAGATGATGTCATTGGTCAGGGTGACGCTGTCGACGGTGCAATGGATCAATTGGCGTAGCGGGCTGCTCTGGAAGATCGCCTCGCCGAGGTCGGGTCCTTGGGCCAGCAGGCTCAAGTAGGACAGCCCGGTGGTCAGGTCGCCGCCGAAGGTGCGTCGACGCATCTCGATATAGTCGATGGGGTCGGGCAGGCGCAGGTTGAACTGATTATCCAGCTCCCATAACCAGCTTTCGAGCATTTCCACCACGTAGCGGCGCAGCTCTCCGGTCAGGTAGGTCGACATACTCGGCGCGCTGAGCGACCAGAGGCTGAGCAAGCCGGCCTCCAACGGGTTGCCGGCCTGCAAAGGTTCCATACCCGCAAGCGGCATGCAGCGGAACAAACGCTTGACCTGGGCCGTGGCGCCCGCCAGGTCGCGATTGCGCCCGAAGACCGCCGGAAAGTAATCGTCGGCGTAGGTGCCCCAGTTGAGCCAGCGCCCGGCCATGTCCACTTCCGCAAACGGGGCATCGGGACACATCATTGCGCCGCACAGGACAGTGTCGGCGGCGTCGAAGCAGCGCTCGTCCCAGACGCCCAGCCCTGCACGCGTATAAATGATACCGACCTGCCTGGCCCATTCCCGTGAACTCCGGCGCGCGCTTTCCAGGTGCGGGCTACAGCGGATCTCGAATGGCATATAGAGCGTCGGCAATTGAAACGGCTTGACGGTCTTGCGTAGCGTCTCCAGGCTGCGCCTGGGCATAGTTCCGCGCCTGGCATGCCCAGGCAGACGTGCCGCGCTGGTGCCCAGGCCCGATGGTTTGCCGGGGCTGAGTCCCGAACGCTGCGCCTTCATGTAGCGGCTGGAGCGCATATGCCAGGCGTGCCCACCGGACTGCCAATCGACCAGACCCTTGGTATAGATCAGCGCATCCGCGCGCTCCGCCTGGCCCAGGCCGAGGTCGTCGAACAGTCGAGGCAGGTCCAGCACTGCGGTCTTCTCGAAGTGGCGCAGGCGCGAAGTCAGCAAGTCATTAGTGATCTGCGCAGCCGTTTGCGTGTCGATGTCCAGGAAGCGCTCCGCCACCAGTACGCAGTTCGACAGTTCGCCTTCTTCCTGGACTTCGCGCTGGTAGGAGAACAGATCGTTGCGCAGGTGTACGCCGTCGGCGAAGGTATCGCGCAGCACTTGCATCGTGCGGGTTTCGGCGATCCGTGGCGACACCGGTGTGCGGTTGGCATGCTCCACCAAGGTGGCCGACCAGGGCGCGCCGCCGACCTTGCGGCGCATTTCCAGGTACTCGATGGGATTGGCGATCCGCCCTTCGCTGATATTCATCAGCTCCCACATCGAAGCCTCCAGCAGGTCGTGGGTATGTTCGCGGAAACGCCGTATCCAGTCCTCGGGCATGCCCGGCAGGGTGCGCGGCCAGAGGTCGGCGAGCCCGCGCTCGACACCATTGACCGGCAACGGCGGGGTGCCGTCGGCCTCGGCGGGCATGAATTGCGCCAGGCGGTCGAGATGCCGGCGGGCGGCCACGCTGTCACGGTTGCGCTTGAAGGCTTCGAGGAAGTAGTCGTCGAAGAAGAACACCCAGACATACCAGTCGGTGATCAGCTCCAACTCGCGGCTGTCGCAGTCCGGATGGGTATAGGCGCACATCGCCGGGTAGTCATGGGCATCCAGGGCGGCCAGGTCCCAGATGATCGGCCCGTCGGCCACGGCTGGGCTGTCGAGCATGCCCATCTGTCGGGCCCAGGCGCGCGTATGCCGTTGGGCGCTGGCGGCATGGGGGTTGAACCGGGCCCCGTAGGGCATGTAGAACTCGGGCAGTGCGAAGGGCTGCATCGGCGGATTCCTGCTCTGAAGTGGACGAGAGGGCCTGAGTCAGTCGGCGTAGTGCCCGACCTCGACCCCTTCGAGTACACCCAACGCATCAGGCAGGAGCACAGCCGCCGAGTAGTACGCCGTGACCAGGTAGGCGATCTGTGCGCTGTCGTTGATACCCATGAAACGGACCGACAGGCTCGGCTGGTATTCATCCGGCAAGCCGGTCTGGTGCAGACCAATGACACCGCCGTTGTCTTCCCCGGTGCGGACCGCGAGGATCGAGGTGGTCGTCTTCACGCCGTCCGACATTTTGGTGCAAGGCAGCAACGGTACGCCGCGCCAACCTGGGACACGGTGCCCTTCGAGCTCGAGGCTGTCCAGGCTCAAGCCACGACGACTGCATTCGCGGCCGAAGGCGGCGATGGCCTGGGGCGAGGCCAACAGGAAATGAGTTTGTCGACGTCGACACAGCAGTTCATCCAGGTCATCGGGTGTCGGCGGTCCGCTGCGGGTGGTCAGGCGCTGAGACTCGGCGACATTGTGTAACAGGCCGAAGTCGTGGTTATGCAGCAGTTCGCGTTCCTGGCGCTCACGGAGCGCCTCAATGACCAGCCGCAGTTGTTGTTCGGTCTGGTTCATCGGGTCGTTGTAGAGGTCGGCTACCCGCACCGGAATCTGCAGGATGGTCTGGGTCGAGCTGAGGGCGTATTCCCGTGGTTGCGGGTCGTAGTCGGCGAAGGTCCGGGGCAGGGCCTTGCCTTCGGCTGGATCGGAGGCGAGGTCGATCAGTGCCTCGGCATATGGGTTGGTCGGGCCCTCGTGGTCGGCGAGTATCCGACGCCGGGTGACCCGATAGACGCCCCCGCTCGCCTGGACCCAGGGCAGTCGGTTCAACAGCCAGCGGGTGGTGGTCTCCTGGCTTTGCGGAATCGATTTGGTAGTGGTCGACAGAGTGCGCGCGGCGGCGCTGCTCAACGATGCAGTGGTTTGAACTGTTTTGCTCATGACGGGCACCTGATCAGTTTTTTTAAAAAAACCACTCAGTCAGCATACTTTCTGCTAGGGGAAATGCCGCGTCTGAAACCTGCGTAACCCTTGCTGCTTCTGAGATCGCTATCGGTTAGGTGGGCGAAAGTCATGAAGCGCCGGGCATCCATGACCAGAAGCTCCTAATTCTAGTCGGTTCTGCGAAACGTCAAGTCATTGCGGAGCATCAAGGCCGGGGAACCCGATGAATGACGAAATAAGCCCGTGCCTCGGCGTCGCATCCCGCCTAACATATCGCGCATTCTTTCTGTCCAGATTCCGCGCGCCCGAGGCGCTTTTTTATGTCAGCTACTGCAAGCCCCAGCCGGTCCGTGCCGAACCATCACGCCCAGTTTATCGAGTTGCTCGAAACCAGCCTGGCGCAGAACGCGTTTATCAAGTTGGTACTGGCCAAATACGTGGGCGCCGAAGCGGACCTGCAGCGGTTGATCATCAAGCAACTGACGGTCAAGGACCAGCCGTGCCTGTCCTTTGTCTACCGCTACAAGACCCGCGATATCACCAAGAACCTTTCTCTGGCCGACGGTGTGGCGGTTGTCGCCGGGTTGCTAGCGGTTTCATTCAAGAACGCCCACCTGCTGTCGCTGACCGATGAAGTGCAGCTCGAATACAGTAAGAAAGGCAAAAGCAGCTTGTTCAAGGGCAAGGCCCAGCAAGCGCGGGAGGTGCCTTGCGGCGAACATAACCGTGAGAAGAACCGCTATCTGGAGCTCAGCCGCCCCTTCCTCACCGACCTTGGCGTGACCAACCGGCAGCACGAGTTGATCCCGACCATGTCGCGCAAATGGAAGCAGATCAACAAGTTCATCGAAGTCTTTTCCCATGCCCTGGGCAGTTCACCGATAAGGCTGGACCAGCCGATACGGGTGGCGGATTTTGGTTCGGGCAAGGGCTACCTGACTTTCGCCATCCATGACTACTTGTGCGACACCTTGCAGGCCGAAGGGCAGGTGACCGGTGTCGAGTTGCGCGAAGAGATGGTGTCGCTATGTAATGCCGCTGCCGCACGACTGGATCATCCGGGCCTGCTATTTAAGTGCGGCGATGTGCGCAGTGTGGCACCGAGCGAGCTGGAGGTGATGATCGCCTTGCATGCCTGTGATATTGCCACCGACTATGCGATCCATACCGGCATCCGTTCCGGTGCGGCGATCATCATGTGCTCACCCTGCTGCCACAAACAGATTCGCCTGCAGATTCAAAGCCCGGCGTTGCTCAAGCCGATGCTGCAATACGGCCTGCACCTGGGGCAGCAGGCGGAGATGCTCACCGATAGCCTGCGGGCACTGTTCCTCGAGGCCTGCGGCTACGAGACCAAGGTCTTCGAATTCATCTCCCTTGAGCACACCAACAAGAACAAGATGATCCTCGCGGTCAAGCGGGCCGAACCGCGGGAGCTGGCGCCGCTGCTGGCGAAAATCGAGGAGCTCAAGGCATTCTACGCCATCCGGGAGCACTGCCTGGAAACCTTGCTGCGAGCCGATGGCTACTTGAGTTGAATCCCCGGCGGCAAGCTGCCCGGTTGCGCCGGGCGGACGCTGGTCTTGCGTCCGAGAATCACGGTGATGATCACGCCCCCGGCAAACAGCCAGGTGATCGGCTCGACGTGTTCGCCGAAGAACAGCGCCGAAAAGCCGATGGTGAAGAAAATCTGCAGTAGCTGGATCTGGCTGACTCTGGCGATACCACCGAGTGCGAGTCCGGCGTACCAGGCAAAAAAACCGAGGAACTGCGAGAACATCGCCACGTAGCCGAAGGCCCACCAGGTCTTGCCGGAAATAGCCCCCTGATGTTGCCAGGCCAGGTACAGTACCGGACCGATCAACACTGGCGTCGACAACACCAAGGCCCAGCAGATCACCTGCCAGCCACCCATCTCCCGGGCCAGGCGCCCGCCCTCGGCATAACCGAGGCCGCCGACGGCAATTGCGCCAAGCATCAACAGATCGCCTGCCTGGATACTCCCGGCACCGCTGATCAATGCATATCCCAGCACCAGCGCACTGCCCGCGGCGGCGCAGGCCCAGAAGGCCCGTGACGGTCGTTCGTGGGACAGCCAGGCCGCATACAACGCCACGCACAAGGGCTGCAGGCCATTGACCAGGGCGCCATGGGAGGCCGGCAGAGTCTGCATGGCCCAGGCCGAGAGCACCGGAAAGCCCAGGATCACTCCGACGATCACCCGCCACAAGCCCTTGAACTGGCTCCAGCTAGGCCACTTTTCCTGTCGCCACAGCAGTAGGGCGGCTGCCGGAACGGCCGCGACCAGAGCGCGACCAAGGCCATTGAGCAGCGGGTTGATTTCCTGCACCACGATACGGGTGAAGGGCAGGGTCAGGCTGAAGATCACCACACCCAGTAGGCCAAGCAGCATGCCGGTGTTTTCGCGGGAGGACATAAGTATTGGGCCGGAAATCAGGGATACAGGACCCTCATCTAGCCATAAAGACGCGGCGACGCGCTGTTACAGCTGGGCAATAAATGGTCCGTACAGTTTTTCGTTCCGGCGCTCCGGGCTGGCTGACAGCTAGCAGCTTGTCGGCGCGGCCACCAGGTCAACGTCGATCCGATTCAATCGCCGTCATGCTCGTGGTGCAGGCGAGCGCCACGGATTGGCTGATGTGTCAGGGCATGGCTCAGAAGAACCGCGTCAGGCTGACCTTGAGGTTACGCCCCTCGCTGTAGGCGCGGTCGCCGCTCAGTTCTGGGCGATAGTTGCGGTTCATCAGGTTATCCACCATGACGTTGATCTCGGTGCCCTTCAGGTAGCGTTGCCGTGGTTTCCACTGGGCGAACAGGCTTTGCACCACGTAGCTGTCGTTCGCGTACTGGTCGTAGAAGGTGTCGCCGAAATTGCTGCCTGGGCCGCTGCTGTATTTGTCGCTGGGCAGACGATCGGTCTTGCGTACATAGATTCCCTGCCAGCCGACTCGCGCATCCAGGCTCGGAATCTTGGTGCCTAGCATCACCACCCATTTAGCCGGTGGAATGTCCCGTGCCCAGACCGATGATCCCCACGGGTTGGTGTAGGGGTTGTCGCGCTTGCCCGTGAGATAGGTGTAGGACAACTGACCGAACACATGATCGGAGTCATAGTAGCTTTCGACCTCGAAGCCCTTGATGGTCATGCCGCCGATGTTGCGGTAGTTGGACATCGCGCCCGACGGACAGGCGTTGCCGAGGGTGCCGCCATTGATCGCCTGGTTCTCGCAGCCCACACCCGTGGCTTTGAAGATCTCGTCCTCGATCCGGTTGTGCAGGAAGGTGCTGCGCACCATCAGGTCGTCGTTGCCCGACAGCAGCTTGGAGAAATGGCTGATGGTGCCCAAACGCAACGCGGTGATGCGTTCGGGGTCGAGGTCGACACTGGTGGCGGTACGGCTGCCCAGTCCCTGGACTTCGTATTGTTCATCGATGACCGGGGCGCGCCAGGTCTTGCTGTAGTTGGCGAACAGGCCCTGGGTCGGCGTCACTCGCCAAAAGGCTGCCAGGCGTGGCGACCAACCGGCGTAGGTGCGGTCGCTGTAGTCGTGGCCGATGGCCGGGTCGGGGTTGGAGTAGTAAGGTGCCTCGTTGGCCTCGCCTCGGTTGCGCACGTGGTCATAACGCAGGGACGGCGTCAGCGTGAAGTCCCCCAGGGTCACGGCATCCTCGATAAAGAAGGCATTGGCGTCGACCTTGCCGTGGGGCATGAAGGCTGGCTGGAAATGCCCATAGTTGTACATCGGAGTCTCGTAGGCGGTGCCAGGCATCCACATCTCGGTTTCGCGGGCATGCCTGCGGATCTGCACGCCGGCGGTCAGGGCGTGTTGCAGCACGCCGGTATCGAACAGGCTGGTGTTCTTGATCTCCAGCTCGCGGTCCTTGTAGGCGGTGTCCATCTTGCGTCCGCCGGTGGACAGTTGGTAGTACGCGGTGGCGTCGCGCTCGTCGGTCTGGTCGGTATTGGACTCGGAATATTTCACCTGCAGGTCCACCCACGGGTTGTCCGAGGGCTTGTATTGGTACTTACCCGACCAGGTGGTATCGACGGTATCGCGATCGGCGAGGAGGCGCTTGAGGGCGCCTTCGTAACCGTATCGCGCGATGTTCGAGGCGCTGGGGGGCGTCGGATAGCTCTGTGACGAAAACGGCGCCCAACGCTCGCTGTGGGAGCGCGAGTAGGAGAGCTTGAGGCTCTGCTCGTCAGTGATGTTCAGGTTCAGCTTGAGCAGCATCGCGTCCAGGTCCTGGGCGCTGTTGGGCAGGCGCTTGGGATTGATCGGATAGCGGTTGTCGGGATCGGGTGGGGTGGCGGCCAGTTTCATGTCGCCGCCGTCACGCTGGGTCAGGAACACCAAGGCATCGGCCCGGCCGTCATCGGTCCGGCCGTAGGCGGTGGCGCTGTAGGTCTGTTCATGGTTGTTGCTGGCGTAGCCGTACTTGACCATGGCGCCGCTGTTGCGGCCCTTTTCCAGCAGGTCGGGAGCATCCTTGGTTTCCATGTGTACCGTGCCGCCGAAGCCTCCGTTGCCGGTCTGCGGCGAGTGCGGGCCTTTTTCCACTTCGATGCTTTTGATCAGCTCAGGTTCGATGAAAATGGTGCCTTGCTGATAGCGTTCGAAGCTGCTTTTGGTGGCGCCATCGACGGTCAATGGCACATCTTCGGCATCGCCCAGACCCCAGATATTGATAGTTTGGCCACCGGGCTTCATCGAGCCGCCCATGCTGACGCCGGGTAAGGTGCCGAGCAGCGCGGGAATGTTGCTAGGCTGGTTGCGCTCGATATCGTCCTGGGTCAGGGTCGAGCGACCGACGGTGCTGGCGCTGACCTCCTTACCGTCGCCGAGGATGCTCACCGCGCCCAACTGGATCGCACTGTTGCGGGGAGCGGCTTCGGGCTCGATCTCGATCTCGATCTTGCGGACCACGAAGGTGTTGCCGACCCGAATCAATTTGAACCCGCCGTTGCCGAGCAGCAGGGTAACGGCTTGCTGCGCGGTGAACCGACCCTCCAGTGCACGGGCCTGGGTGTTGCGTAACTGCTCCTCGTCGAACAGCAACTGGATGTGGGTTTTCTGCGCGACTTCGCTCAGTGATGTCGCCAGCGACTGAGCCGGCAGATTCAGCATCACTGAGTCGGCTGCCATGGCCTGGAGGCTGACGGTCAGGCAGGTGGCCATCAGCGTTGGACGGGAACAGGTGTGAAATAGCTCATGAGCGGCGCGAAACATTCAATCTCCCAATGTGGCCAGAAAGACCAAAAAGGCGTTCGTTCAGAACGCAATGGGGAGGAAGACGCGGCGCAGAAATAAAACCACATATGCGAATGCAAAATATTCGCATATGTGGTTTTATTTGCGGCTTTCGATCCGTACTTCGCCGCCGTCCAGACCCACGGTTTTCACCGGGATCAGGGCGGGCAGAGCGTTGAGCAGGGCATCGGGATCCTTGGCATCCAGGCTGCCGGAAACCTTGTAGTGCGCCAGCGGGCCGTCGGCCAGTTGCACGGGCTTGCTGCGGTAAAGATTGAGCTCGTCGATCAGGCTGACCAGTTCGCGGTTACGAAAGGTCAGGTGGCCGCCGCGCCAGTCGGCTACCTCTTCAGCGCTCAGCGCCTGCTGTTGCACGGTGCCCTTGGCATAGTCGTAGGTGCCGCGCTGGCGGGCTTCGAGCAAGGTCGCGTGATTCGGGTCACCTTCGGGCTCGAAGGCGACTTGACCGTGGGCGACGCTGACCACCAGTTGCTTTTGACCGCGTCGCACGTCGAACGCGGTACCGACCACTCGCACGCGGGCGTTGCCGGCATGTACCCAGAGCGGGCGTTCCTTGTCGGCGGCGACTTCCAGGTAGAGCTGGCCCTGGTCCAGATAGATATCGCGTTGCAAGGCACGAAAGTTGATGCGCAGACGGGTGTTGGCATTCACGTACAGGGTGCTGCCATCTGGCAGCTTCAGGGTACGGGTACCTTCGGCATGGGCCGCGACCTGATGCCGGTAGGGGGTATTCGACGCACCGAGGCTGCTGGTCAATAGCGCACAGATCAGCGCGGCTGCCACGGCTGGAACCTGGCGCCAAGGGCTGGTTCGGCGCGGCGCCAGTGGCACTGGCCTGTTCAACCGGCGCAGTTTGCCGAGATCGGCCCACAACGTCTCGAGCTCGGCATAGGCACGGGCGTGGGCAGGGGTTGCCCGCCATGCCTCGAAGTCCTCGGCGGTGGCTTGGTCCTGCTCGCTGCGATTGCATGCAAACCAGGTGGCTGCCTGGGCGTCGATGCTATTTTCAGCGAGCTCGATATCAGTGACGCGCTTCATTCTGGCTGCTCCTTGCCATGATCTTGATCCAGGCGTTGCTTGCAGTGCTGCAAGGCAGAGGCGATATGTTTCTCCACCATGCTGATGGAAATCCCCATGCGTTCAGCGACCTCGGCCTGGCTCAAGCCCTCGAAACGGGCAAGCATAAGGGCTTCCCGGCGCCGAGGCGAGAGTTCGGTGAGTACCTGCTTGAGGTGTTCGAGTCGCTTCAGGCGCTCGGTGGCCGCCAGCGGTTCGCTGCGGTCGTCGGCCACAGGTTCCTGCTCCAGGTCGCTCTGTTGGTTATGCACCGCTTGCCGAACCTTTTGCTTGCGCCAGTGATCGCGCAACAGGTTGCGCGCCATCTGGAACAGAAAGGCCCGTGGTTGCTCGACCCTGGCTTGCTGGTCGTAGTCCAACCATTGGGTGAAGACGTCCTGGGTCATGTCCGCCGCGTCGTTGGCGTTGTCGGTTCGTTTACGCAGGAAATGCAGAATGTCCGCATAGAACCCGCGAAAGGTTTCAACCGACAGGGGATCGGGCTTGGGACGGGACATGGGATACTTCATGACTTCAGGTAGTGGCTGAGAAGGCATGAATGATATCGATAATTATTGCTATTTGTCTTTCTTGAAATAAATCCCTGCCAGTAGATTTTTCCCGCGCCAACGCGGCAACGATCATTTGGGGCGGCGCGCGCCGTTCACCCCGCGAGTCGCGCCAGTGAGCGGGGCGTTTTATTCTTCGGGCGTGACCAGCAGCTCCGGGTCACCCAGTGGATGGCTCTTGGCATCGAAGAAGCGCAATGTCACTTCTCGACCGTCGAACAGCTCGGCCAAGCGTCGTTTCTGGTGCTGGATAAACGCCTTGCTGCGCGGGTGGATTGAAATCGCCAGGGTGTCGATACGGGCGTCGTGCAAGGCCTGGACGATATGCCGGTCCTGCTCGCCGAGATCATGGCCAAAAACGCATAGGGCACCCTGATGCTTGCTCAACTGCCCGTAACAGTACGACAGATAGTCCGAATTGCGGATCGCCTTGAGCTTGTCTTCGGCTCGTCCTTCGTTGACGAACAGCGGCACATCGCCGAGGGTGTTGATGGCGAAGCTGCCGAGCAGGGTGCTTTCCGAGGACAGCAGCTTGCGGGTGCCACCGTCGACGTTCTTCACCAGATGCAGGCCGCCGTGCAGGTAGAGAATCCGCGTACCCTGGGTTTCGGTATGGCCTAGGTCGAAGGTCGCGTCGTCGTTGCAGAACAGGTCGGTGAACGGCTGCGGCGCCTGCATGATTGCCCAATAGTTGAGCAGGTCGTAATTGGTGGAGTAGAGCGTCGAGTAACACGCCAGTTCGCTGTTGATTCGTGCCAGGCTGCGGGGCTCGACGAATTTCCATGGAATATGCACCGAGCGCACGGCATGGATCAGCGCTTCCTTGATCGCAAAGTAGCGATTGCGCGGTGACGAGGAGTTGAGCGCCAGGGCAGCGTTGACCCTGATGGTGTGCTTCAGCGCACTGAGTACCTGTTCGAAATTGCAAGTGTCCAGGGCCTTGAACACGGCGAGCTCGCTCAGCCCCAGCGGGCGGTTGCGAATGCTCTGCGCTTTGTCGAACAGCGAGTCGTAGGCGAATGCAGGCCACACCGCCCGGCTGGCGCCATTGCCGACGAGCAGGCCGGTAAAGGCAATATCGGCACGCACGGCGTTCCAGTCTTCAAGTTCAGTGTCAAATTCCTGGAGTTCCATAATCGCTATTCGTCGTCTCGAAGCAGAAGGTAGACAGACGGTAACTTTATCATGAGCCAGCGTCAGGCCCGATCAAACACAGTCAGGATCGATGCCAAGATCATCAATCAACGCTCAGCAAGAGACTGAAAGGGCGATATCCTCGACACTTCGATTGAGTTGCTGCCGAGCCCGCCATGTTGCAAAAAAGCCTGATCCGCCGCCTGGACCTGATCACCCTGCAATTGTTCGTGGCTGTGCACGAGGAGGGCACTCTGACCCGTGCGGCGGCCCGCGAGGCCATCGCCGTGTCGGCGGCGAGCAAGCGCCTGATGGAATTGGAAGAGGCGCTGGGTATTGGCCTGTTCGTGCGCCAGGCCAAGGGCATGGCACTGACGCCCGCCGGGGAAACGCTGCTGCATCATGCTCGGCAGATGTTGTTCAACGTCGAGAAAATGGGCCTGGAGCTGGGTGAACATACCCAGGGCGTGCGCGGCTATGTACGGATGCTGGCCAATCTGTCGGCGATTATCCAGTTCCTGCCGGAAGACCTGCGGGACTTCTCCGCACGCCATCCGCAAGTGAAGCTTGATCTTGAGGAGCGGCCCAGCAACGGCGTGGTGCGAGGCGTGCTCGACGGTGTGGCCGACCTCGGGGTCTGTTCCAGCGACACCGATGTGCGCGGCTTGCCCAGCAGGCTGTATCGGCACGATCGATTGGTAGTGCTGATGCTTCCCGATCATCCGCTGGCGGCGCGCCAGGAGCTGGCCTTCGCCGATACCCTGGACAGTGATCACGTCGGCCTGCACTCGGCCAGTTCGATCAATATGCGTACCCAGGTGGCGGCCCGAGCGGCGGGCAAGGTGTTGCGCCTGCGGATTCATGTACCGGGCTTCGATGCCATGTGTCGGATGGTCCAGGCGAACATGGGAATTGGCATCCTGCCGCTAAGGGCCTATGAACTGTTTGGTCGAGCCTTGGGGTTGCACGCCGTGCCACTGACTGATGAATGGTCTGCGCGCCGCCTGATCCTAGTGGCCCGGGAAGAGGCGGCGTTATCGCCAGTGAGTCGCCTGCTGTTCGAGCACCTGAGCGCACCGGGCTGAGCGTTCGCGTTTGGCGAACGAAGCTTGCCGAGTGAAGGTTGGATCGATTAGCCGTTGCTCCACTAGCCTTGGGAACAAATTCCAAGAGTGTGAGGTACCGGTGATGACTGCTCCCCTGAGTGGAATCAAGGTGATCGAGATCGGCACGTTGATTGCTGCGCCTTTTGCCGCTCGTATACTCGGCGAGTTCGGTGCTGAGGTGATCAAGATCGAATCCATTGGCCAGGGCGATCCTCTTCGCAAGTGGCGAAAGCTGCACGAAGGCACTTCGCTTTGGTGGTACTTGCAATCGAGGAACAAAAAATCCCTGGCGTTGAATCTCAAGTCGACGCAAGGCATCGAGTTGATCAAGCAATTGGCGAGCGACGCCGATGTATTGATCGAAAACCTGCGTCCCGGCGCCCTAGAAAAACTCGGTCTCGGTTGGGACGTGTTGCATGCCATCAATCCCAAGCTGACGTTGGTGCGCATTTCCGGCTACGGTCAAACCGGCCCTTATCGCGACCGTCCGGGATTCGGCGCTATCGGTGAGGCCATGGGCGGTATTCGCTACACCACCGGCACACCTGGTTCGCCGCCGGCACGGGTCGGTGTCAGCCTTGGCGATTCCCTGGCCTCGTTGCACGGCGTCATCGGCGCGTTGATTTCGTTGCTGCGCGTCAAGAGCGGACAGGGCGAGGGGCAGGTGGTCGATGTCTCCCTGGCCGAAAGTGTGTTCAACGTCATGGAAAGCCTGGTGCCGGAATACGATCTGCTTGGCCATGTCCGTGAACGCACAGGCGGAGCCTTGCCCGGTATCGCACCGTCCAATACTTACCTGACTGCCGAGGGTGCCTATGTGGTGATCGCCGGCAACAGCGACCCGATCTACCGGCGCTTGATGAACGTGATTGGCCGTCCGGATCTGGCCGAAGCGCCGCAGTTCGCTCACAACGATGGCCGAGCGGCGCAAAGCGGTGTACTGGACGCGGCGATTACCCACTGGACCAGCAGCCTGCCGATCGACGATGTACTGGCTGCCTTGCAGGATGCCGAGGTACCGGCTGGGCGGATTTACTCGGTCGCCGATATTGTCGCCGATCCCCATTACCAGGCCCGCGACATGTTGCTCGATGCGCAATTGCCCGGCGGCGCCCAAGTGAAGATGCCGGGTATCGTGCCCAAGCTGTCCGAGACTCCGGGCAGGGTGAACTGGCAAGGTCCGGCTCTTGGCCAGCATACCCATGGCATTCTCCAAGGCCTGGGGCTGATCGAGGCCGATATCCAACGCCTGAAATCCGAAGGGGTGGTGCAATGATTCGCGATTTTTCCGAACGCCTGGTCGTCCAGGAAGTGTCTCCTCGCGATGGTTTGCAGATCGAACCGAGCTGGGTGGAAACCGCCGACAAAATCGCCTTGATCGACGAGTTGTCGCTCGCTGGTTTCTCGCGGATCGAAGGCGGCTCGTTTGTCTCGCCCAAGGCGGTTCCGGCGCTGCGTGACGGTGAACAAGTCTTTCAGGGTATTCGTCGCCAGGCGGGAGTGATCTACGTAGCGTTGGTGCCGAACCTGAAAGGTGCCGAGCGGGCCCTGGCGGCTGGTGCCGATGAACTGAACCTGGTGATGTCCGCCAGCCAGACCCATAACCAGGCCAACATGCGCATGAGTTGCGAGGCGTCGCTGGCGGCCTTTGGTACGGTCATCGAACGGGTCAGCACCGAGGCGGTGCTGTTGAACGCCACCGTCGCCACGACCTTCGGCTGCCCGTTCGAAGGTGTAATTGACGAAGACCGCGTGGTACAGATCGTCGATACCTACCTGGACATGGGTATGCAGGGTATCACCCTGGCCGACACTACCGGCATGGCCAATCCGCGTCAGGTGCAACGCTTGGTCAAGCGCGTGCTCGAACGCCTGCCGGCGCAGGCGTTGACCCTGCATTTTCACAACACCCGTGGCCTCGGCCTGTGCAACGTGCTGGCGGCGTATGAAGCCGGTGCCCGGCGTTTCGACGCGTCGGTCGGCGGGCTGGGCGGTTGTCCTTTCGCGCCTGGGGCCTCGGGCAATATCTGCACCGAGGACCTGGTCAATCTGTGCGACGAAATGGGCATCGACACTGGTATCGACTTGCCGGCGCTGTTGGCGATCTCTCGTCGCCTGCCGGCGTTGCTCGGGCACGACCTGCCCGGCCAGGTAGCCAAGGCCGGACGCAATTGTGATTTGCATTCGGCACTGAAGTTCGGCGTCGGTTCGTAGCGATAGCCGTTTCAGACAACCTTTACCAGACAACAAAAACAATCGGACACTCACGAACAGTCCGCCTGGAGAAACACCATGAGCCTCAATGTCTTGGAGGCGGGCCAGAGTCCCGCCGTTATACACGATGCCGAAAAAGCCCTGATCAGCAAAGTCGCTTGGCGAATCATGCCGCTGATCATGGTCTGCTACCTGTTCGCCTTCTTCGACCGGATCAATATCAGTTTCGCCAAGTTCCAGTTACAGACCGACCTGAGCCTCAGCGACACCGCCTACGGATTGGGCGCGGGGCTGTTCGTGGTTGGGTATGTGTTGTTCGAGGTGCCGAGCAACATGATGCTGTACAAGGTCGGTGCGCGGCGTTGGATCGCCCGGATCATGATGTCCTGGGGCGCGGCGACGGCGGCGATGGTCTTTGTCAACAGCGAATGGCAGTTCTATGCGTTGCGGTTTGTCATTGGCGCTATGGAGGCCGGTTTTGCACCGGGTGTGTTGTATTACCTGACCTTGTGGTTTCCCCAGCACTATCGCGGGCGTATCACCTCGATGCTGTTTCTTGCCTCGGCGTTCGCCGGGCTGGTGGGCGCACCGCTCTCCGGACTGGTGCTGGCACACCTTGACGGTGTGTTGCAGATGCGCGGCTGGCACTGGTTGTTCCTGCTCGGCGGCCTGCCTTGCATTGGCCTTGGCCTGCTGGTGCTGGGTTTGCTCAAGGACCGTATCGACGATGCCCACTGGTTGACGTCGACGGAGAAGACTTTGTTGTCGAGCCGTATCGCCCGGCATGAGCCGCACCAATCCGGCAGTTCGCTATTGGCCGCACTGCGTATTCCCGGTTTCCTGACACTGGGGCTGATTTACTTCCTGATCCAGATTGCCTCTTATGGACTGAACTTCTGGGCGCCGCAGTTGATTCGTAGCGCGGGCACTCAAAGCCCGGTGATAATCGGTCTGCTCACGGCGATCCCGTACATCTGTGGTGCCATTAGCATGGTGGTGGTAGGCCGCTTGTCCGATGCCAGTGGCGAGCGCCGCAAGTTTGTCTGCGGCTTGGTAGTGCTGGGGGCAATCGGTTTCTTCTGCGCGGGGATTTTTGCCGATCACACGGTATTCCTGATCGTGGCGCTGAGTCTGCTAGGCGCCGGGATTATCGCGTCGATCCCCGCCTTCTGGGCGTTACCGCCGAAACTGCTGGCCGGCGCGGGTGCCGGAGCGGCAGGTGGCATCGCGGTAATCAATACCCTGGGGCAGTTTGGTGGAATCATCAGCCCGGTTATGGTCGGGCGAATCAAGGACCTCAGTGGCAGCACGACGCCCGCGCTTTACGTCATCGGTGTCACCAGTCTGATCGCTGCCGCGTTGCTGTTGTGGGGACTGCCGCAGAAACTGCGCAGCCTGGATAAGCTTGAGTCCGAATGAGCCAATAGTCGTCTCCAAAAAAAGCGGCCCGGATAAACCGGGCCGCTTTTTTTTACAACGAAAGCGCTTACTGCACTTCTACCGCTAGGCTGTCGCTGATCTTCTTGCTCCAGATCGCTGGACCGGTGATGTGTACCGACTCGCCCTTGGTATCGACAGCGACCGTGACTGGCATGTCCTTGACCTCGAACTCGTAGATCGCTTCCATGCCCAGTTCGGCAAAGGCGACGACCTTGGATTTCTTAATGGCCTGGGCCACCAGGTAGGCAGCGCCACCCACGGCCATCAGGTACACGGCCTTGTGGTCCTTGATCGCCTCGATGGCGGTTGGGCCGCGCTCGGATTTGCCAATCATGCCCAACAGGCCGGTCTGGTCGAGAATCTGCCGGGTGAATTTATCCATGCGCGTAGCGGTGGTCGGACCCGCAGGGCCGACGACTTCTTCACGCACCGGATCCACCGGGCCGACGTAATAGATGAAGCGGCCTTTGAGGTCGACCGGCAAGGTTTCACCCTTGTTCAGCATTTCCACCATGCGCTTGTGCGCGGCATCGCGCCCAGTGAGCATTTTACCGTTGAGCAGCACGGTTTCGCCCGGCTTCCAGCTCTGCACGTCTTCTGGGGTCAGGGTGTCGAGGTTGACGCGCCGGGCTGATGGACCGGCTTCCCAGACAATTTCCGGATAGGCGTCCAGCGATGGCGCCTCCAGCGAGGCCGGGCCGGAACCGTCGAGCACGAAGTGCGCGTGGCGAGTGGCGGCGCAGTTGGGGATCATGCACACGGGCAGGGAAGCCGCGTGGGTCGGGTAGTCCATGATCTTCACGTCGAGCACGGTGGTCAGGCCGCCAAGACCCTGGGCACCGATGCCCAGTTGGTTGACCTTTTCGAATAGCTCCAGGCGCATTTCTTCGATGCGATTAGATGGACCGCGCTTCTTCAGCTCGTGGATGTCGATGGACTCCATCAACACTTCCTTGGCCATGACCGCGGCTTTCTCGGCGGTGCCGCCGATACCGATGCCGAGCATGCCCGGTGGACACCAGCCGGCGCCCATGGTCGGTACGGTCTTGAGGACCCAGTCGACGATTGAGTCGGAGGGGTTGAGCATGGCCATCTTTGACTTGTTCTCGGAACCGCCACCCTTGGCCGCCACATCCACTTCCACCGTGTTACCCGGGACGATGGAGTAGTGGATGACCGCCGGAGTGTTGTCCTTGGTGTTTTTGCGGGCACCTGCTGGATCGGCCAGGATCGAGGCGCGCAGGACGTTTTCCGGCAGGTTGTAAGCGCGACGCACGCCTTCGTTGATCATGTCGTCCAGGCCCATGGTGGCGCCGTCCCAGCGCACGTCCATGCCGACGCGCACGAATACGGTGACGATCCCGGTGTCCTGGCAGATGGGCCGGTGGCCGGTGGCGCACATGCGCGAGTTAATCAGGATCTGTGCCATGGAGTCACGGGCGGCCGGCGACTCTTCCCGCAGATAGGCCTCGTGCATAGCCTGGATGAAGTCCACGGGATGATAATAGGAAATAAACTGAAGTGCATCGGCGACGCTCTGTATCAGGTCGTCTTGCTTGATCACGGTCATGGGGCGCGCTCCTCTATAGAGACGGGAACATTCAAGTAAGGTGTTTGCGATCAATAGGTGCCCTGCCTTGAGGCGGGGCACCAGGGTCTGTCGAAAACATCTTTTAAGGCTGGCCGGGCACGCAGGACCGGCACCAAAAAGGCGCGGCAGTATAACCCGCCCGGTTGTCGGGTACATCCGTCAGTGGTCAAACCTTGGCCGACCGATGGCGAGCATTGCTCCTTGGTACTCGTACAGCAAGGGCTGTACGGGTGGTAAAAAATTGAATAGTTATTTTTGCTCCAGATCACTAGAGTGACGGGTGGCCTGTACGGGAAGGAAACCCTTTGAGCCCTCAGCGCACGGTGAGTCATAGATTGACCCATAAAGCCATACAGAGTCTGTTACGCAAACGCTTTGCCCTGGCTGCCGGTACATATGTGCTGGCGTTGCCGTTGGTCTGGGCGGCGATTTTCACCGACCACCAGCGGGCCAGTGTAACCACGGCACTGGTCATTACCGGCCTGGTGATCGCCAGTCAGTGTGGGCTCGGCTGGCTGTTTTTCAGTGGTCGTAACCTGCGCTTTCGCGACCCGAGCCTGACCGAGTTCCAGGTATTGCTGGGGCTGGGCTGGCAAACCTACATGATGGCCAACCTTGAGCATGCTCGCGGCACTTTCTTGGTGTTTTACCCGTTGGTGCTGCTGTTTGGCCTGTTTCATCTGCCGCGGCGCAAATTTGTGCGTTGCGCGGCGTTGGTGTTTTTCAGCTTTGCCGCCCTGAATCTCCAGGAAGGTTACCAGTTCCGACTGCCCGATCCTGGGCTGGCGACGCTGCAGGTCTGTGTGCTGTTCGTGGTGTTGGCTTGGCTGTGCCTGTATGCCAGTTATGTACAGGCGTCCCGCCAGCGCATGCAACAACGCCGGTTTGCCTTGCAGGCCCATCAGGATACCTTGCGGGGGATGATGCGCCAGTTGGAAGACCTGGTCGCCACCGACGAACTGACCGGCCTGTATAATCGTCGACACTTCCTGCGCCTGGCCTCCCGCGAGCTGGAACTGATGGATCCGGACACGGTGCACGGTCTGGCCCTGATCGATCTTGATCATTTCAAGCGCATCAATGATGTCCATGGGCATGCGACCGGTGATCAGGTATTGCAGGCGTTCGCCGGTGTGGCCGGCGCCTGCGCGCGCGAAGGTGATGTATTGGCGCGTTATGGAGGAGAAGAATTCGTGCTGCTCTTGCCCAATGCCGATCCCGAGCGCCTGACGGCCTGCTGCGAGCGTCTGCGTCTAGCCTTTACCCAGGTCGAACTGGTGGGGGTGACGGTGAGCAACTTGAGCCTGTCGGTGGGCATGACACTGATGGCTGCAGGCGACGATCTGGATGAGGCCTTGCAGCGTGCCGATCAGGCGCTGTACCGCGCCAAACGCGACGGGCGTAACCACTGTTGCGCCGCCTGGGAATACAGCGATGCCTGAGTTGCGGGTCGGTGAACGAGTCTGGTCGGTGGCCAGCGGCGGCAATCTGCTCGATGCCTTGAACCAGGCTGGGGTGAGGGTGCCCTACAGTTGTCGAGCGGGCAGTTGCCATGCCTGCCTGGTGCATTGTCTGCAAGGCGAACCGCAAGACAATCAACCGAATGCTCTGACCCTTGAACAGCGTGAGCGCGGCTGGCGGCTGGCCTGCCAATGCCAGATGCGCGAAGACTTGCACCTGGAAATCTTCGATCCGCTGCGCGATGGGGCGCTGGCCCATATCAGCGAACTCGACTGGTTTAGCCCCACGGTATTGCGTCTACGGCTGTTGCCGGAGCGGCCACTGCGTTATTGCGCCGGCCAGCACTTGGTGCTGTGGACAACCCAGGGTGTTGCGCGCCCTTATTCATTGGCGAGCCTGCCCCAGGAGGACTGCTACCTGGAGTTTCACCTCGATTGCCGCCTGCCCGGCGAGTTCAGCGACGCGGCCCGAGGCTTCAGGATTGGCGAAGTGATTCGCCTGGGGGAATTACGTGGCGGCGCCTTGCATTACAATCCCGACTGGCATGCCCGGCCACTGTGGCTGCTGGCGGCCGGCACAGGGCTGGGGCCGTTATGGGGCGTGCTGCGCGAAGCCTTGCGCCAGGGACACGCAGGACCGATTCGTTTGGTGCACCTGGCTTCTTGTCGCCATGAACACTACCTGGCCACTGAGCTGGCCGAACTGGCCGGTGCCCATGGCAATGTCACGGTCCAATATCTGGAAGGGGCTGAACTAGCGGAGTTCCTGGCCAAACTACGGCTTGCCTCACGACAAACCCTGGCTCTACTCTGTGGTGCCCCGGCCAGTGTCGAAGTCTTTGCCAAGCGCCTGTACCTGCTCGGATTGCCGCGCAATCAACTGCTTGCAGATGTGTTCCTGCCACGCGGTTGAATACCTGCGCTCAAGAGCAGAGCATCCACAATGCCTGGTGTCTGGATGACATAAGGCAAAAAGCCTCGCGGCACTACTGCGGCGAGGCTTCGAGCACAGCGTCAGGTCACTCAGACCATCGGGTCGCCGACATGCAGGATCTTCATGCCGTTGGTGCCACCGATGGTGTGGTAGCTGTCGCCCTTGGTCAGGATGACCCAGTCGCCTTGCTCGACCACGCCGCGCTTGAGCAACTCGTCCACCGCAGCCTGGCTGACTTTCTCGGGCGGTAACGAAGCTGGGTCGAACGGCACGGTATAGACACCGCGGAACATCGCTGCGCGAGCCTGGGTCTCACGATGCGGGGAAAACGCGTAGATGGGCACCGACGAACGGATCCGCGACATGATCAACGGTGTGTAGCCGCTTTCGGTCAGGGCGATGATCGCCTTGACGCCCGGGAAGTGATTGGCCGTGTACATGGCTGCCAGGGCGATGCTCTGGTCGCAGCTTTCGAAGACCTTGCCGATACGGTGGCTGGAGGTCTTGCTGGTCGGATGCTTTTCCGCGCCGACACAGATACGCGCCATGGCCTGCACGGCTTCTAGCGGGTAGGCACCGGCGGCGCTTTCAGCCGACAGCATGACGGCGTCGGTGTAATCCAGTACGGCGTTGGCGACGTCGGACACTTCGGCACGGGTCGGCATCGGGTTCTGGATCATCGACTCCATCATCTGGGTGGCAACGATCACGGCTTTATTGTGGCGGCGCGCATGCAGAATGATTTTCTTCTGGATGCCCACCAGCTCGGCGTCGCCGATTTCCACGCCGAGGTCGCCACGGGCAACCATGACGGCGTCGCTGGCCTTGATCAGGCCGTCGAGGGTTTCGTCGTCGGCCACGGCCTCGGCGCGCTCGATCTTCGCCACCAGCCAGGCGGTACCGCCGGCTTCGTCGCGCAGTTTGCGGGCGTACTCCATGTCGGCGGCGTCACGTGGGAAGGAGACTGCAAGGTAGTCCACTTCCATCTCAGCGGCGAGCTTGATGTCGGCCTTGTCCTTTTCGGTCAGGGCCGGAGCGGTCAGGCCGCCACCGCGACGGTTGATCCCCTTATGGTCCGACAGCGGGCCGCCGATGGTCACGGTGCAACGCAATTCGGTAGCGGTAGCGGTGTCGACCCGCATGACCACGCGACCGTCGTCGAGCAGCAGTTCGTCGCCCACGCCGCAGTCCTTGACCAGGTCCGGGTAGTCGATACCGACGACCTGCTGGTTGCCTTCGGTCAGCGGATGGCTGGTGGAGAAGGTGAACGGATCACCGATCTTCAACTCGATGCGCTTGTTGGCGAATTTGGCGATACGGATCTTCGGGCCTTGCAGGTCACCCAGCAGCGCCACGAAGCGCCCGTGTTTGGCGGCGAGGTCGCGGACCAGCCTGGCACGAGCCTTGTGCTCGTCGGGGGTACCGTGGGAGAAGTTCAGGCGGGCGACGTCCAGGCCAGCTAGAATCAGCTGTTCCAGAACTTCCGGCGAATTGCTGGCCGGGCCTAGTGTGGCGACGATTTTAGTACGACGAACGGACATGCAGAGACTCCTGAGTTCAAGCGCAACGAGAGGCTACTATGGTCCTGTGCTGTAGTCATTGTTCATTTGCACTACTTTTTCAGCGAAGAATTTTTTCAGATAGGTCGCTTGAGGAACACTCTGAAGATTTTCGTCGACGGGTCGATACCCTGCCAAGAACAGGAGATACCCATGCGAATTTTGCTCGTTTTAGTCTTGGCCGCCGGTGTCGTCGGTTGCACCCGCTGGTCGATGAACAGCCACCTGAACAATGCCTACCGTTCTTATGATCGCGGTAATTGCGAAGACGTGATGCTACAGTTGTCTCAGGTCGACCGTGAGAGTCGCTCCCGCTCCTATGTTCAGCCGGAAGTGTCGATGTTGCGCGGTCAGTGCCTGGAGCGTCAGAAGCTGTTCGTCGACGCGGCACAAACCTATCGTTTCATCATTAGCCAATTCCCCTCCAGCGAGTATGCCTACCGTGCCCAGGCTCGCCTGGAGACCCTGCGTCAGCTTGGGCATGCCGATGGTGCGACCCCGGCCCAGCCGACATCGGCGACTTTTTGATGATGGTTGCAATATGAGCTGGCTCTCTGCCAGCTTTCAGCTACAGTTCGGAGAGTATGGTTTAAGTTTTATCAATTCATTTGAGTTGAAAGCCATGGCTCGGTAGATGTAATGCGATAGGGCGATCCGCTGCCGTCGCGCCGAGGCCAAGGGAGAGCGGACCCGCCGGTCCTGCTCCGAAGCACTAGCGCGGTCATGCTGAATGACCTTGTATAGCGATCACCAACATGCCTACCGACCGTCGTATCGAACGGCACCAGCTGCCGTATTTTCTGCAAGTGTTCAATCGCTTCACCGACAAACCCATTGGCTATTTGGGTAATGTTTCCGACGAGGGGCTGATGTTGATCAGCCAGTTGCCGTTATTGGTGAAGGCGGACTTCAAACTGCAAGTGAAACTCCCCGGACCCGATGACACGGTCCAGCTTATCGATCTGAATGGCCGCTGCCTCTGGTCCCATGAAGAGGCGACGCCGGGTTATTACGACTCGGGCTTTGTCCTGTCCGAGCCTCCCGAGGCGTATCAAAAGCTGGTGAGTGCGTTGCAACACTACTTCAGCTTTTACCCGTTGGAAGCTTCGGCATAAATAGTAGGGAAGTCCTCCTGCTGCAGAGAGCCTCGGCTTTTTCCAGCTGAGGTAGCGACTGACCGATTCGGCGCCGAGTTCGCTTGGGCGCCCATCGAGGATGGGAGCGCCATGGGCGTTGAGGCGCCCATGGCGGTTGGCCCGGGCATTCGGTAGTCGACCGTGCGGCAGCAGGCGAGGGTTTCGAGCAGTGTCTGTATCGGGCCAGGACCTGGCTGGCGGCGGCTCGGTAATCTGCCGGGCGGTAGTGTTCCAGTCGATCTGGCGTAGGCTGTCGCCTTCGCGAAATCCACGCAACAGGTTGAACTTCAAGCCCAGGCCACTGCCGCCTAGCGCAGGGCTTCGCCTCTAGCCAGCGCCGCCGGCCTAAGCAATCGGGCTCTGTAATCGATTGTCAATATAAGTTGTAGCGGGCGACTGGCTCCAAGGGCTGTCAAGCGCCTAGACTGGCTCGGTCTTCTGTTCAGGAACCAGCCGTGACCTCTATCTTCTGGTACGACTACGAAACCACTGGGATTAATCCACGCTGCGACCGCGCGCTGCAGGTGGCGGGCATCCGTACCGATGCCGAGCTCAATGAGGTCGACACGCCGGTCAATCTCTACTGCCAGCCCGGCGAGGATATCCTGCCGCATCCGGCGGCCTGTATGATTACCGGTATCACACCCTCGCAGCTTGCCGGTCAGGGGTTGGCAGAGGCTGACTTCATGACCCGTGTGCACGCCCAACTGGCGCAACCGGGAACCTGTGGGGCGGGCTACAACACCCTGCGCTTTGATGACGAAGTGACCCGCTACAGCCTGTACCGGAACTTCTTCGATCCCTATGCGCGGGAATGGCAAGGCGGCAATAGTCGTTGGGACCTGATCGACGTGGTACGTGCCGCCTACGCACTACGACCCCAGGGTATTGTCTGGCCGGAGGAAGAGGGGCGAGTGACGTTAAAGCTGGAGCGACTGACCGCCGCCAATGGCATCGATCATGGTCATGCCCACGAAGCCTTGTCCGATGTTCGCGCGACTATTGCTCTGGCGCGGCTGATTCGTGAAAAGCAACCGAAGTTGTATGACTGGCTCTTTCAATTGCGTAGCAAGCAGCGGGTGTTGGAGCAGATTCGCCTGTTGCAGCCTATGGTGCATATCTCCGGGCGTTTTTCCGCCGCCCGCAACTATCTGGGCGTAGTCCTGCCACTGGCCTGGCATCCACGCAATCGCAATGCGCTGATTGTCTGTGACTTACATCACGACCCGCAGCCGCTGCTGGACCTGGATACAGAATCGCTGCGACAGCATCTGTACACCCGTCGCGAGAACATGATTGATGGGCAATTGCCGGTGCCGCTCAAGTTAATTTACGTCAACCGCTGTCCGGTCGTGGCGCCGATGGCGGTTTTACGGGCAGAAGATCAGCAGCGTCTGCAACTCGACATGGCACTCTATGAGACCCGTCGCCTGCAGCTTAATGACACACAGCAAGTTTGGCGGGATAAAGTCCAGGCGGTTTATGCGATAGAAGACTTCACCCCCAGCGAAGATCCGGAGCAGCAGTTATACGATGGTTTTCTTGGCGATCGCGACCGCCGCTTATGTGAGCAAGTGCGCGGCGCGGGGCCGGAGCAATTGGCGCGGGAGCACTGGCCTTTCGATGATGCTCGCTTGCCGGAATTATTATTCCGTTATCGGGCACGTAACTTTCCCGATAGCTTGAGCGAAGAAGAGCAACAGCGTTGGCAGACATTCTGTCGGCGACGCCTGAGTGAGTCGAGCTGGGGCGCGCCTAATACCCTGGTGGGGTTTAGGGACGCGCTTGCGAGCTGTTTAGCCAATGCCACGCCCGAGCAGGCGCAAGTGCTCGGCGAGTGGCAGCGCCATGCGCACTCTTTGTACGCTCGTTTTAACATTCAGTTGGATTGACTGACGAGGGATTAAATCGAAGTAATAAAAAACGCCAGCAAGCTGGCGTTTTTTCTACATCGCAAAAAGCTTTGCGACGGGTATTTTGCTTAGCCCAGCAGAGTGGCCCAGCCTTCAACCACGTCACCGCCCCACTTGGCTTTCCACTCTTTCAGAGTCTTGTGGTTGCCACCTTTGGTTTCGATGACTTCACCATTGTGTGGGTTTTTGTACTGCTTGACCTTGCGTGCGCGCTTGGCACCGGTGGTTTTTACCGCGCCGCCACGTGGGGCCTTTTCTTTGGCCTGTGGGTCCAGGATCAGTTGGCAGTCGCGCAGCGACTTGGCATGTTTAGCCAGCAAGGCGCGCAGTTCTTTTTCGAATTCCATTTCTTTTTTCAGGGCGCCGTCTTTTTCCATGGCTGCCATTTCTGCTTTCAGTGCTTCGATGTTTTCTTGTACGGCGCGGTATTTGTTGATCAGAGACATGGGGACTACCTTATGTGAGTCGTGTATGAGGGTTGCAGTGGCGCAATAATAGTCAGACAGTTTGCCCAAGTAAACATTTAAGCGAATGTTTGTTGCATTTAATTTTTGAACTTTGCGAAGGCGCGATGGACGCCTGTTAGATATTCTGCTCGGGACGCCTGAAAATAGTCCCGCGAACGGTCCGTTGAACTATCCAAACTGCTGGCTGTTTCAGTTGCCGCCACGAGCGTTGTGATGCTGTTGGTCCCGCGGATTGCCTGTTGCCGCGCACAGTGCAAGGAATACTGCAGTTTTGCCGTGTAGTCGCTAGAATGGCGACCTTTGTGAAGTTTTGGAGTTCCCCCCTCATGCGCACTTTCCGGCTGGTGATCGCTTGTCCCGACCGCGTTGGCATCGTTGCCAAAGTCAGTAACTTTCTGGCATTTTATAACGGTTGGATCACCGAAGCGAGCCATCACTCCGACAACCTCAGCGGCTGGTTCTTTATGCGTCACGAGATCCGTGCCGACAGTCTGCCGTTTGGTTTGGACGCTTTTCGCGAGGCATTTGCACCGATCGCCGAAGAGTTCTCCATGACTTGGCGCATCACCGATACCGAACAGAAGAAGCGCGTGGTCTTGATGGCCAGCCGCGAATCCCATTGCCTGGCCGACTTGTTGCACCGCTGGCACAGTGATGAACTTGATTGCGAGATCGCCTGCGTGATTTCCAACCACAACGACCTGCGCCGGATGGTCGAGTGGCACGGTATTCCCTATTACTATGTACCGGTGAACCCGCAGGATAAGGCGCCGGCATTCGCCGAAGTGTCACGCCTGGTCAAGTATCATGACGCCGATGTGGTAGTGCTGGCGCGCTACATGCAGATCTTGCCGCCGGCACTGTGCAGCGAGTACGCGCACAAGGTCATCAATATCCACCACAGCTTCCTGCCTTCCTTCGTCGGCGCCAAGCCTTACCACCAAGCATCCCTGCGCGGGGTGAAGCTGATCGGCGCGACGTGTCATTACGTGACCGAAGAACTGGATGCCGGCCCGATCATTGAACAGGATGTGGTGCGTGTGAGCCACAGTGATAGCATTGAGGACATGGTGCGTTTCGGTCGCGATGTCGAGAAGATGGTGCTGGCCCGTGGCTTGCGTTATCACCTGGAAGACCGTGTGCTGGTGCACGGTAACAAGACAGTGGTGTTCTGACCGCCTGTCGACGGTCCTGGAGGTTTATTGATGGGCGATCCACTCGACAAGGCCACCTCCAGGGCACCGCCGACCCTGGGAGAAGGCTGTCTGAGCCGCTATGACCCCGAAGCCATGAGTCGTGAGCACGGCACCGTGTTTCCCGGTGCCGCCGAGCTCTGGCAGCAGTTGCAAGCTGAGTCCGAGACGATTTTCATCGATGTGTCCCCCGGTCCGCTAAAATGCTAGAGGCTTGTCTCAGCGACTCACCTTGGGTGACGACATGACGGATCCTGCACAACTTGTTTTCGGCGCCGACCCGATGGCTCAACCCATCGGTCAGGCGATGCGCCTGGCCAACCGCCACGGCTTGGTCGCCGGAGCCACCGGGACCGGCAAGACGGTGACCTTGCAACGCCTGGCCGAAGCCTTCAGCGATGCCGGAGTCGCGGTGTTCGCGGCGGATATCAAAGGTGACCTGTGTGGCCTGGGCGCGCCGGGCGATCCCCAGGGTAAGGTGGCCGAGCGGATCGCTGGCATGCCTTGGCTGAATTACCAGGCCAGAGCCTATCCGGTAACCCTGTGGGATATTCATGGACAATCCGGCCATCCGTTGCGCACGACCCTGAGCGAAATGGGGCCGCTACTGATCGGTGCGTTGCTGGAACTGACGGACAGCCAGCAGTCGGCTTTATATGCCGCGTTCAAGGTGGCTGATCGCGAAGGTCTGTTGTTGCTCGACCTGAAGGACCTCAAGGCGCTGCTCAATCACCTCAAGGACCATCCGCAGTTATTGGGCGAGGACGTCGCCCTGATGACTGCTGCTTCCAGCCAGGCGCTGCTGCGGCGCCTGGCGACCCTGGAGCAGCAGGGCGCCGAGGCACTGTTCGGCGAGCCGGCTTTGCAGTTGGAGGATATCTTGCAGGCGACGGGCGACGGGCGTGGACAGATTCATCTGCTCGATGCCAGCCGCCTGGTGCACGAAGCGCCCAAGGTCTACGCAACGTTCCTGCTGTGGCTACTCGCTGAGCTGTTCGAGCAATTGCCCGAGCGTGGCGATGCCGACAAGCCGCTGCTGGCGCTGTTCTTCGATGAAGCACACCTGTTGTTCGCCGGTACCCCGAAAGCCTTGCAGGATCGGTTGGAGCAGGTGGTCCGACTGATTCGCTCGAAAGGCGTCGGGGTGTACTTCGTCACGCAGTCGCCGGGTGACCTTCCCGATGCGATCCTGGCGCAGTTGGGGTTGCGAATTCAGCATGGGCTGCGGGCCTTTACCGCTCGGGAACAGAAATCGCTACGGGCGGTCGCCGAGGGCTTTCGGCCTAATCCGGCGTTCGAGGCTCTGGCGGTATTGACCGAACTGGGGATCGGCGAGGCGTTGGTGGGTACCTTGCAGGACAAGGGCACGCCGCAAAGGGTCCAGCGGGTGCTGATCGCGCCGCCGCAATCGCGTATCGGGCCGTTGAGCGAAGCCGAGCGGGCGGCCCTGATTGCCGGGTCGGCCCTGCTCGGTCGTTATGACAAGCCTGTCGACCGTGAGTCGGCCTATGAAATCCTGATAGCGCGCAAGGCGCCGATTAGCGAAGCACCGGCACCTGCCGACGAAGTGGCGGGCCAGGAGCCGAGCTTGGCCGACAAGGCCGGCGAGTTCCTCGGCACGGCGGCGGGGCAGGCGCTGAAGTCCGCCATGCGCCAGGCCGCCAATCAGCTGGGACGCCAGTTGGTACGCGGTTTGATGGGCTCGTTGCTCGGCGGCAATAAGCGCCGTTGAGTGTTCAGGTCTTGGGCCGGGCGTGGCTGGCCAGGCGTTCGAGGGCCGCGCGCAGGTTGGGGTCGTTGATGCCCTCGGCCGTTTCCTGGATGGTTTGCGCGGCATTGATTGACAGGTCCATGGTGTGGCCTGCCGCGCCCTGCTGGACGGTCGGTGGTTGTACCTTGAACAGGATGCGGGTCAGGCCGATGAACACGTCGAACGCTTGCAATTGTCGTTGCAGGCGTTTTTGCTGGTAGCGCAGGCGGGTCGCCCAGTGCCCGTCGGTGACGATCAGCAGCAGGCTGCCTTCGCGCCAGGAAGCCACATGGCAGTGTTCGCGTGTCGCTGGCTGCAGTTGGCTTTCCACCAGGCGTTGCAGGTGAGCCAGGCGTTGGGCATGACTGAAAATCGCTTTCAGCGGTTTGGCCTCACGAAGCAGGACGGCGGGTGCCCGGGCGGGAAGAGGGCGAAATGCCATGATTCAGACACCTGAAGTAACAGAGCCGTCATGGTAGCAGAAACGACCGGGCCAGCCGCGCCCATTGATGCAGACCGGCTTTGCTCCTACAGTCTGCAACCAGTTTCCGGGCTTGATAGCTTGAAGTTCGGGAAAAAGGCCTTACTTTAGAGTGGCCCCGTCAAAGCGCTGTGCCAGCATCGTGGAATAACGCCACTTTCCTCACCATCGTTTCCGGGTAGAATACTCGTTCGCATGCGGCCATGAGGGCTGCTCGGGCGACTCACGGGGCCGCCCTCCATCCCTATGTGTGGAAGAACCTGCCGATATGTTTGCGCCTTTGTTAAAGAAACTTTTTGGAAGCAAGAACGAGCGTGAAATCAAGCGCATGCTCAAGACGGTACAGATCGTCAATGCCTTCGAAGAGCAAATGGTGGCCCTTTCGGATGAGCAGTTGCGCGCCAAGACCGAAGAGTTCAAGGCCCGCATAGCCAAAGGTGAAACCCTCGATAAGATCCTGCCGGAAGCCTTTGCGGTCGCCCGTGAAGCCGGCAAGCGTGTTATGGGCATGCGCCACTTCGACGTGCAGTTGATCGGCGGCATGACCTTGCATGAAGGCATGATCGCGGAGATGCGTACCGGTGAGGGTAAAACCCTGGTAGCCACCCTGGGCGTCTACCTCAATGCACTGTCCGGCAAGGGCGTGCACGTGGTGACGGTGAACGACTACCTGGCTCGCCGCGACGCCAACTGGATGCGTCCACTCTATGAGTTCCTCGGCCTGACGGTCGGCGTCGTCACGCCATTCCAGCCGCCGGAAGAAAAGCGTGCCGCTTATGCCGCCGATATCACCTACGGTACCAACAACGAATTCGGTTTCGACTACCTGCGCGACAACATGGCGTTCAGCATGGAAGAGAAGTTCCAGCGCGAGCTGAACTTCGCCGTGATCGATGAAGTCGACTCTATTTTGATCGACGAAGCCCGTACCCCGTTGATCATCTCCGGCCAGGCCGAAGACAGTTCGCGTCTGTACACCGAGATCAATAAGCTGATCCCGCGCCTGACCCAGCACATCGAGGAAGTCGAAGGCGTGGTGACCAAGGAGGGTCATTTCACCATCGACGAAAAGACTCGCCAGGTTGAGCTGAACGAAGCCGGTCACCAATTCATCGAAGAGATGCTAACCCAGGTCGGCCTGCTGGCCGAAGGCGAGAGCCTGTACTCGGCGCACAATCTGGGCCTGCTGACCCACGTCTACGCTGGCCTGCGTGCGCACAAGTTGTTCCACCGCAACGTCGAATACATCGTGCAGGATGGCCAGGTGGTCCTGGTCGACGAGCACACTGGCCGTACCATGCCGGGGCGCCGTCTGTCCGAGGGCCTGCACCAGGCCATCGAAGCCAAGGAAAACCTCAATATCCAGGCCGAAAGCCAGACCTTGGCATCGACCACGTTCCAGAACTACTTCCGTCTCTACACCAAGCTGTCCGGCATGACCGGTACGGCCGACACCGAAGCGTTCGAGTTCCATCAGATTTACGGCCTGTCGGTGATGGTCATCCCGCCGAACAAGCCGCTGGCCCGCAAGGACTACAACGACCTGGTGTTCTTGACCTCCGACGAGAAATACACAGCAATCATCTCCGATATCGAGGAGTCCCTGAAGCAGGGGCGTCCGGTGCTGGTGGGTACCGCGACCATCGAAACCTCCGAGCACATGTCCAACCTGCTCAATCAGAAAGGGATCGAGCACAAGGTCCTGAACGCCAAGTTCCACGAAAAGGAGGCGGAAATCATTGCCCAGGCCGGTCGTCCCGGCGCTCTGACCATTGCCACCAACATGGCCGGTCGCGGCACCGATATCCTGCTGGGCGGCAATTGGGAAGTCGAAGTGGCCTCGCTGGAAAACCCGACGCCGGAGCAGATTGCCCAGATCAAGGCCGACTGGCAGAAGCGCCATCAGCAAGTGCTTGAGTCGGGCGGCTTGCAGGTGATCGCTTCCGAGCGTCATGAATCGCGCCGTATCGATAACCAACTGCGTGGTCGTGCCGGTCGCCAGGGTGACGCCGGCTCCAGCCGTTTCTACCTGTCCCTGGAAGACAGCCTGATGCGCATCTTCGCCTCCGATCGGGTGAAGAACTTCATGAAGGCCCTGGGCATGCAGCCTGGCGAAGCGATTGAGCACCGGATGGTGACCAATGCCATTGAAAAGGCCCAGCGTAAGGTCGAAGGGCGCAACTTCGACATCCGTAAGCAACTGCTCGAGTTCGACGACGTTAACAACGAACAGCGTAAAGTGATCTATCACATGCGCAACACGTTGCTGGCGGCCGATAATATCGGCGAAACCATCTCCGACTTCCGCCAGGATGTGCTCAACGCCACGGTCAGCGCCCACATTCCGCCACAGTCGCTGCCAGAGCAGTGGGACGTAGCCGGGCTGGAGGCCGCCCTGGAAACCGATTTCGGCGTGAAGCTACCGATCCAGCAGTGGCTCGACGAAGACGATCATCTGTACGAGGAAACGCTGCGCGAGAAGCTTTTGAACGAGCTGCTGGCGGCATACAAGGACAAGGAGGATCAGGCCAGCGCCGAGGCATTGCGAACCTTTGAAAAACAGATCGTGCTGCGTGTGCTGGACGATCTGTGGAAAGATCACCTGTCAACCATGGATCACCTGCGTCACGGTATTCACCTGCGCGGTTACGCCCAGAAGAACCCGAAGCAGGAGTACAAGCGCGAGTCGTTCACGCTGTTCTCCGAACTGCTCGATTCGATCAAGCGCGACTCGATCCGTGTGCTGTCCCACGTTCAGGTGCGCCGCGAAGATCCGGTCGAAGAAGAAGCCCGCCTGCGCCAGGAAGCCGAAGCCCTGGCCCAACGCATGCAGTTCCAACACGCCGAAGCGTCTGGTCTGGAAACGCCGCAAGTGCTGGGGGAAGAGGCTGATGTGGCCTTGGCCAGCGCTCCTGTACGCAACGAGCAGAAGTTGGGTCGCAACGAGCTGTGCTACTGCGGTTCGGGCAAGAAGTACAAGCATTGCCACGGACAGATCAGCTAAGATTTTTGTTCGACTCTGCAGCACCGCGCCGCGACTGGCTTGCCGTCGCGGCGTTTTTCCATTTGAAACACTGTCCCTTTTGATGACAGTGCAGACATTACATTGAACATTCAAAGGAGCGCATTCATGGCTGTTGGTCTTGGCCCGTTGCCAACGTTGCACCCGGTTGCCGGTTTTGAACTCGGTATCGCCTCGGCGGGTATCAAGCGCCCAGGGCGTAAGGATATCGTGGTCATGCGCTGTGCCGAAGGGTCCACGGTGGCCGGCGTGTTTACCCTGAATGCGTTCTGCGCTGCGCCAGTGATTCTGGCCAAGCAACGTGTGCAGGGAGCGGTGCGTTACCTGTTGACCAACACTGGCAATGCCAACGCCGGTACCGGCGAACCTGGGCTGGTGGCCGCGGCCCGTACTTGCGCGCGATTGGCCGAGCTGGCGGGCGTCGATGCGAACGCCGTACTGCCATACTCCACCGGCGTGATCGGTGAACCATTGCCGGTCGAGAAGATCGAAGGTGCCCTGCAGGCCGCGCTGGACGACCTGTCCGTGGACAACTGGGCCGCCGCCGCCGCCGGCATCATGACCACCGATACCTTGCCCAAGGGCGCCAGCCGCCAGTTCCAACACGACGGTGTCACCGTCACCGTGACCGGTATCAGCAAGGGCGCCGGCATGATTCGACCGAACATGGCGACCATGCTCGGTTATATCGCCACGGATGCCAAAGTCTCCCGTGACGTTCTGCAGAACCTGCTGCTCGACGGCGCCAACAAGTCGTTTAACCGTATCACTATCGACGGCGACACTTCGACCAACGATTGCTGCATGCTGATTGCTACCGGCCAGGCCAAATTGCCAGAAATCAGCGAAACCAGCGGCCCGCTGTTCGCAGCGCTGAAGCAGGCGGTGTTCGAAGTCTGCATGGAAGTGGCCCAGGCGATTGTCCGTGACGGCGAAGGCGCAACCAAGTTCGTCACGGTTGAAGTCAATGGCGGCGGTACTCATCAGGAATGCCTGGACGTCGGCTACACCGTGGCCCACTCCCCCCTGATCAAGACCGCGCTGTTCGCCTCCGACCCGAACTGGGGACGCATCCTGGCAGCGGTCGGTCGCGCCGGTGTCGTCGACCTCGATGTGAGCAAGATCGATGTGTTTCTCGGTGAAGTCTGCATCGCCAGCCGTGGTGCTCGCGCCGCGACTTATACCGAGGAGCAGGGAGCGGCAGTGATGGCCCGTGAGGAAATCATCATTCGTATCGAACTGGGACGTGGTGCGTGCCGCGAAACGATCTGGACCACGGATCTGTCCCATGAGTATGTGAAGATCAACGCGGAATACCGCACGTAAGGACGGCGCGGTCCCGGAGGAGCCAGCGGTCCGATCTCCTGGCTGGCTGGCCCGAGAGACCACTCACGAGTTTGTGCACAAACGCCGACTCTCAAGAAACGAGCGGACTGTAGGAGCTTTTAGTGTGAAACCCGTACAGGTGGCAGCGGCGGTTATTCGAGACATAGACGGGCGGATCCTGATCGCTCGGCGGGCCGATTCCCAGCATCAGGGTGGCTTGTGGGAGTTTCCCGGCGGCAAGGTCGAGGAAGGTGAAACGGTGTTGGCGGCCCTGGCCCGTGAGCTGCGCGAAGAACTGGGTATCGTGGTGATTACAGCCCGGCCACTGATCAAGGTACGGCATGACTATCCGGACAAGGCGGTATTGTTGGATGTCTGGGAGGTCTCGGCTTTTACCGGTGAGCCCCATGGGGCCGAAGGTCAGCCCTTGGCCTGGGTCACGCGGCGGGAACTGGCGGATTATCAGTTTCCGGCGGCCAACCAAGCGATCATCGCGGCAGCCCGGTTGCCAGGCGAGTACCTGATCACGCCGCAAGACCTGGAGACGACGCAGTTGTTGCGAGGCCTGCAGAAGGCGATTGCCGGTGGGATCAAGTTAGTCCAGTTGCGTGCACCGAACGGTTATGACCCGAAGTATCGCGACCTGGCGGTGGATGCGACCGGTTTGTGTGCCGGCAAGGCACAATTGATGCTCAAGGGGCCTTTTGAATGGCTGGGTGATTTTCCTTCGGCCGGTTGGCATGTCACCGCCGCGCAGTTGCGCCAATACGCCGGTGCCGGTCGCCCATTGCCGCAGGATCGCTGGTTGGCGGCGTCATGTCATGACGCGCAAGAACTGGCGCTGGCCGAGCAGATGGGCGTGGATTTCGTCACTCTGTCACCGGTCCAGCCGACCCTGACCCATCCGGATGCACAGCCTCTGGGGTGGGACCGGGCGCGGCAGTTGATCAGCGCTTTCAATCGGCCGGTGTACCTGCTCGGTGGCGTGGGTCCGCAGGAGCGGCAACGCGCCTGGGAGAACGGAGCACAAGGGGTGGCGGGTATCCGCGCGTTCTGGCCGGATTAACCGGTCCAGGCACGGGGCATCTGCGACCGGTTTGTACAGATGCCCTGGCGTCGAGCCGATCAGTGAGCGGGAGGGCTTTTCGTCGCTTCCCAGAGAATCTCGGCAACCTTCTCACGCCGGGCAATCAGTCGGGCGGCGACGAAGAACAGATCCGATAGCCGATTGATATAGGCCAGGCCCACGCCGCCCAATGGTTCCACGGCGTTGAGCTGCTGGCAACGGCGTTCCGCGCTGCGTGCCAGGCTACGGCAGACATGGGCCTGGGCAATCAGCATCGAACCGCCTGGCAGGATGAAATTCTCCAGCGGCCCCAGCTCTTCGTTCCAGCGATCGATAGTGGCTTCCAGCCGGTCGATTTCGCTTTGGTTCAGGGCCTGGTACTCCGGCATGGCCAGTTCGCCGCCGAGATCGAACAGGCGATGCTGGCAAGGCGCGAGCACCTCGATCAATTCCTCCAGTTCCGGGTGAATGACCACCAGTTCCGCCAGACCCGCCAATAGCAAACCCAGTTGGCTGTTAAGGCTATCGACTTCGCCAATGGCTTCGATCCGTGGATGATCCTTGGGTACGCGACGACCGTCGCCCAGCCCGGTTTCTCCGGTATCACCGGTCCTTGTATAAATCTTCGATAGACGAAAACCCATGATTACAGCTCCGTTTGCTTCAGTATGGGAAAGGTGACCTGGCTACCGGCCAGCGGCAGGCGCAGGGTGAAGCAGGTCCCCTGGCCAAGGGCCGATTGCACTTCCATTTGGCCCTTGTGGTTGTTGGTGATGATGAAATAGGAAACCGACAACCCCAGCCCAGTGCCCTGGCCGATCTCCTTGGTGGTGAAGAAGGGTTCGAAGGTGCGTTTGCGGATGTTCTCCGACATGCCGATGCCGTTGTCCTCGACCTGGATTTCCGCCCATGGCGGGTTCAACCGGGTGCGCAGGGTGATGCGTGCGAGTTCACGGTCGTCGTCACGCTGGTGGATGGCCTGCGCGGCGTTTTTCAGCAGATTGAGCAGCACTTGTTCCAGTTCGTTGGCGGTACCGGGGACAGGGCCGAGTAGGGGGTCGAATTGACGAATGATAGCCAGGCCCTTGAAGTCGAAACCAATAGCCAGGTCGAAGTCGTTGCCGGCGATTTCCACGGCCTGGTCGATCAGGGCGGGCAGATCGCATGGGGCCATTTCTCGATTGCTGCGCCGGCTGAAGCTGAGCATATGGGTGACTATTTTGGCCGCTCGTGCGCCAGCCTGCTGGATGCCGTCAAGCAGTTGCGGGACTTCGCGGCTCTTGAGGTACTGATTGACGGTGTCCAGGTCGATCCCGGCCAGTTCGGCGTATTCGAGGTTTTTCGGTAGCTCTGAGGACAGGCGTCGACGGATGTTCTGGACATTGTGCAGGATAGCCCCCAGTGGATTGTTGATTTCGTGGGCCATGCCGGCGGCGAGCCCACCGACCGAGAGCATCTTTTCCGACTGTACCATCATTTCTTCCAGGGACAGGCGCTGGGTAATGTCGTCGATGCGGATCACCACGCCGCGCCCGGCACCGCCCATCAGCGGGTAGAAAGTCAGTGCATAGTGGTGGGCTTCGTCGTCCTTGATCCAGGTAACGCGCTCGATCTTCGCCACGCTGTGTTGTTCGACGGTGTCCTTGAGCTGCGGCAGAAAGGGTTTCAACGGCTCGAAGGCGAGGAAGATCGGCTGGTTCAGTGCCTCATCCAGGCGGGTTCCGGAAAGCGTACTGGCTTCCTGATTCCACTGGGTGACATAGAGCTGCTCGTCCAGGGCGATCAGTGCCGAGGGCATGGAGTCGATGATGCTATTGAGGTAGTTCTGGAAGCCAGTGAGTTTTTTCTCGATCTTGCTGCGGACCTGGACTTCGAGCTCCAGCTTGCGGTTGGTATGCCGGGTTTCCTCGGCCAGACCCTGAGCCTGGTCGTAGGCGGCCTGGGAGTCGTCACGGGCGCGCTTGAGCTGCTGTTCACGCGCTTCGATGCGCGAGAGCATGGTATTGAAGGCTTCGGCCAGGCTGCCGATTTCATCGCGGTTGCCCCGCGAGGCCCGCAGAGAATAGTTTTCTTCGCGGGTAACCTGGCGCGACAGTTCCTCCAGCTCGTGGATCGGTCGGGTGATCAGTCGCTTGATTTGCCGGGCAATGATCAGCCACAACAGGACGCTGAAGATCAGGATTCCCAAGCTTGCGGTCAGAGTCCCGGTGTAGAAGGCCACCGGTAACTCGCTGCTGGCCACCAGCAGCAGGTGTCCGGAGGCCCGGTCTGGATAGGGCATGTCGATCACCTGATTGCTGCGAAACTCGGTCAGGCGCCAGGCTTCGATGTCCCGATAGCGTTCCGGCAACGTCAGACGGTCACCGTGTTGCAGTTGAGTCAGTCGATCACCCTGACTGTCATAGATGGCGGCGGCCCGCAGGGGGGAATAGGTGTTGAGTTCTTTGAGCAGGATCTCGGCGTTTGCGGCGGAGTCCAGAGCCTGGCTGGCCAGGTTCGGGTTTGAAACCAGCCGACCGATGATCTGCAAGGCCTGGGGTGCCATGCTTTCCTGGGAAATCCAATAAGCCGCGCTGATAAAGGTCAGGTTGGCCACCAGCAGTACGGTAGTCAGCAGCACCAGCAGGGCCGCCAGGAGTTTCTGGCCGACGGGCAGGTTTTCTAGGCGCTGGCGCAGAGGCATTGCGGATCCTGTTTGACAAGGGAAAAAGGGGCGAGCATTGGTCGCATCGACCATGAATGAGTGTATCAAACCGCCGATTTTTACTACGGTCTTTTGCCTAAAGTGCGAACTGAACGGGTCGACGGCTGCTTTACGGCGTTGTAAGTTGCTTGGGCGATGCGCTCGCAGCTCGATAGACAAACATCAAGAACTGGGTTCAGGGAGAAAACAACCATGGGGTTTTATTGCAAACGTGCGGCACTGGCGAGATTTGCCATGGGGGTTACGCTGTCGATAGCCACACCTCATGCGCTGGCCCAGATCAACCAGCCAGTTCATGGCAGGGCCGAGCACTACAAGGAAGACGGGTTGAAGCTGCTGGAGCGGCTGGTCAACATCGATTCGGGGTCGGGCTACGAGCCGGGTTTGCAGCAGGTCCGGGCGATTGTCAGCGAAGAATTGAAAAAGCTCGGGGCGAGTATCGAGACCTTTCCCGCCACCCCGGCGTCGGGCGAGAGCATCGTGGCGACCCTCAAGGGCACCGGCAAGGCGCGAATTTTGTTGATGGCGCATATGGACACCGTCTTCAAGGAAGGTACGGCGACGGCCAAACCCTTCTATATCAAGGACGGACGGGCCTACGGGCCGGGCGTCATGGATGACAAGGGCGGTATCGTGGCCGGTCTGTATGCGCTGAAAATCCTCCAAGACCTTGATTTCAGGGATTACGCGAAAATCACCTTCCTGCTCGATACCAACGAGGAAACCGGCTCCAAGGGGACCACCGAACTGATTCAGCGGGTGGCCAAGGAACACGATGTGACGTTGAATCTGGAGCCCGGTCGCCCCGCCGACGGCCTGGTGATCTGGCGCAAGGGTAGTGGCACGGCGGTAGTGGAAGTCAAGGGCAAGTCGGCCCATGCCGGTGTGGCTCCGGACAGTGGGCGCAATGCCGCGATGGAAGCAGCGCACCAGATTCTCCAGTTGGGCAAGCTGGGTGATCCGGGGAAGCAGACCACGGTCAACTTCACCGTGCTCAAGGCCGGTGACCGGGTCAATGTGATCCCGGATTCAGCCATCGCCAAGGCCGATGTACGGGTGTTGGTGCCGGAGGAGTTCGATCGGGTCGAGCGCGACCTGGCCAGGGTCTCGGCCAACAAGTTGATTGCCGACACCGAGGTCAGGACCAGCCTGCAGCGTGGCCTGCCGCCGATGTCGCCGACACCGGCCCAGGATGCGCTGGCGACCAAGGCGCAGGCGATCTATGGCGAAATCGGTCGCAAGCTGACCCTGGAGGGCAGTGGTGGCGCGGCTGATGCCAGCCTGTCGGCGGCGATGGGCACCGCGACGCTGGATGGCTTCGGTATCGTCGGCGGTGGCATTCACACCGAAGACGAGTATGCCGAGGTCGAGAGCGTGGTGCCGCGCTTCTATCTGCTGACCCGGATGCTGATGGAAATCAGCCGCTAACCACGGCATCCGTTCACAGGTTTACTCAGGTACCGGGCAATCCATGGACGGCAAGGTGCGCGATCAGACGGTTGCGCAGTTGATTCAGGTGGGGCAGGTTCAAATGATGGCGTTTAGCCGCTTCGCAGGCGTAACCCAGTAGGTAGCTGATTTCCGTGCGCCTGCCATGGGCGACATCCTGATACATGGAGGAGTAATTCGCCCCCGTGGCCTGGATGACCCGTGTCACTTCGTTGTGCAGGTCCTGTGCGGCTGCGGGTTGGCCGCAGTGCTCCAGCAGTTCCGTCAGTTCGCCGCAGAGGGTGGCTACTTCACAGTGGTGATCGCGCAGGCCGCCGTTACGGCAACCATACAGCACCGTCAACGGGTTGATGGCGCAATTGAGCGCCAGCTTGCGCCAGAGCCGGGTGAGGATCTGGGTCTGCCATTCATGGGGAATACCGGCCAGGAGCAGATCGTCGAGCCAATAGGGCGGTTGGGGGTGGGCAAGATCTCCCAGCCAGGTAAAGCCGTGCCCGGCAAACACGACTCGCCAGTCGCCGTCGCGAAAGGCCCCCTCGGTGCTGGAGGCAAAGAGGCAGCGAGCCTTGGGCACCAGCGTAGCGACGGCATCCTGACTACCCAGGCCGTTCTGTAGCAAGATCAGTTCGGCATTCTCGGCCAGGCGCGGGGCCAGTCGGGCCACGGCCGATTGCGCATCATAGGCCTTGCAGGCGACCAGCAGCCGGCTAATGGGCTCGGCGGCGTCAACGGTCTGAGCTGGAATAGCAATGTGTTGCTCCTGACCCTGTTCGACCAGGGTCAGACCGCCGCTGGCGCGGTAGGCAGCCAATCGCGCCGGGTCTCGCAGGATCAGCGTGACGGGCAACCCCACCCGTGCCAGGCGGACAGCCCACAGGCTGCCCAGGCTACCGGCACCGAGGACGTGCCAGGTGGTGGCCATCAATCGCGGGCCGGCAGGCGCTTGGCGCTGACCACACCATCGGCATAGGATTCGGCCAGCAGCCGATCGGCTTCGTCGAACAGGGTTTGCTGGTCCAGTGGGAGGCATTTGCTGTCCAGGCCCACCAGGCTGACGCCAGCCTTGAGTTCGACCGGCCCGGCGGTGGTCATGAAGGGCTTGAGGTTCAGTCCGTCATACAGGCGCTTGAAGCTGCTGGGCGCGCAGTCCTGAAGGTCGGCTGGCAGGGTCATCAGCACGAAGTGCTGGTCGTCCAGGCGCGCCAGCATATCCAGCGGACGTACCAGTTGTTGCAGGCGCCGGGCGATACCTTGCAGCAGTTCGTCATAGAAGTCATTGCCGTACTTGCGTTGCAACTCGTTGGCCTGCTGCACGCCGATCAGCAGGTAACAAATGGCGCCGCCACGAGCCTGCACCTGGCGCAGGCTGTCGGTCAGTTTCTGGCGCAGATAGCGGGCGTTGCCGAGGCCGGTCAAGGCATCGACGAGATTGCGTTGTTCGAGGCTGGCGATGTTCTGGCGCAGCAGGCGGTTCTCCTGGCGCAGTCGCTGCAGGGTGCTGCATTGGCGGTCGGCAGCCAGAACGCGGGTCAGCAGCAGGCGCTCGATGTCCTCGGGGGCGATCAGGTCGTCGATATCGTTGTCCGAGGCATCGTCGAGCAAAGAGAGCGGCGATTCGGAACTGATGAGGAGCACGTAGGTAGCGTGATCGTTCATCTCGTCGCGCTGCCTGACCTTCGCGGCCAGCTTCAAGCCGGCGCTTGCGGCGCAGACCAGCACGCTGACCGCACGCTGATCGATTTGCTCCAGCGCCAGGACGATGTCGTTGGCCTGGCGGATATCCTGATAACCGGCGCGTTGCAGGCTGGCGCCAAAGACGCTGCTTACCAGGTGGTCGTCACTCACCAGCAAAATGCTCAGATCCGGATTAGGCATGGCGTGGCTCGCAAGTGAATGAGTACTAAGAACCGTTATACTGCTCGTGGATTTTAACCGTCAAACCGGGTGCGCTCCATCGGTATCGAGCCGTGCCTGGCATAATTTTGGAGAAATGACATGCCGTCGTTCGACGTGGTATCTGAACTGGACAAACACGAAGTCACCAACGCCGTCGAGAACGCCGTCAAGGAGCTGGACCGCCGTTATGATCTCAAGGGCAAAGGTTCTTTCGAGTTCAAGGAAAAAGAGCTGACCGTCAACATGACGGCCGAAGCTGAGTTCCAGTTGGAGGCGATGCTGGAAATCCTGCGTATGGCCCTGACCAAGCGCAAGATCGATGTGAGGTGCCTGGAAGTCAAGGACGCCTATGCTTCCGGTAAGCTGATGAAACAGGAAGCGACCTTCAGGGAAGGCATCGACAAGGAGATGGCGAAGAAGATTGTGGCACACATCAAGGAAGCCAAGCTCAAAGTGCAGGCGGCCATCCAGGGTGAGCAGGTCCGTGTGACCGGTAAGAAACGTGATGATCTGCAAGAGGCGATTGCTAACTTGCGGATCAAGGAGTTCGATAGACCGCTGCAATTCAACAACTTTCGCGACTGATTGAGTTGCCAAGGAGCCTCTGGCGGTTATTGGCGTCGGAGGGCCCAGGTACGGCGCAAACGATTGAGTGTTCGAGCCCCTGTCGTTTCGCCGAACCGTCGCATGGTAATAGGAGAGAACAATGGATCTGAACGCTGAAGTGGATCACCTTATCAAGGCCTCCCAGGCCTGGATTCCGATGATCATGGAATACGGCAGCCGCGTGCTGCTGGCGATCATCACCTTGGCCGTGGGTTGGTGGTTGATCAACAAGCTGACCGGCAAGCTAGGCAAGTTGCTGGCACTGCGCAATGCCGACCTGGCACTGCAGGGCTTTATCAGCAGCCTGGCCAATATTGCCCTCAAAATCTTGCTCAGTATCAGCGTCGCATCGATGATCGGCGTGGCGACCACCTCGTTTGTCGCGGCGATCGGTGCCGCCGGCCTGGCCATTGGCCTGGCGTTGCAGGGCAGCCTGGCGAACTTTGCCGGTGGCGTGCTGATCCTGATGTTCCGGCCGTTTCGCATCGGTGACTGGATCACGGCCCAAGGGGTCAGCGGGACGGTGGACAGCATCCAGATTTTCCACACCGTCTTGCGGACCGGCGATAACCAGACGGTCATTGTGCCTAACGGTAATCTGTCGAACGGCATCATCACCAACACCAACCGTCAGGCCACTCGCAAGGTGGTGTTTGATGTGGGAGTGGATTACGAAGCTGACTTGCAAAAGGCCCGCGAGGTCTTGTTAACGCTGGCCAAGGATGAGCGCGTGCTGGCTGATCCGGCACCAGCGGCGGTGGTTTCGGCCTTGGGTGACAGTTCGATCACCGTTTCCCTGCGAGTGTGGGTCAAGACTGCTGATTACTGGGACTTGATGTTCATGTTCAACGAACATGCGCGGGATCGTCTGAAGGCGGCGGGGATCGATATTCCGTTTCCGCAGCGGGTGATTCGGGTGATGCAGGAAGCCCCGACGAAATAAACAGTCGTCGGCTATTCGGTGTCGGATGAAGTGGCTATTGATGGCTGATGCCGATCAGTTGAGCCGCCGATACGAACCGTGCAGGCGGTCGGCGACGTTGCTGCGTGGTTTGTCGCGCTAAACAGTGTGCTTTTTTTGCTGTTTGTTGTTTGCCGAGGATAATGTTGCTTAGCTATTAACTAGCTTCCTATCTTATTTGCTCCGCCACCTTTCCTGATACATAAAAAAGCCGTCTACCTGTTCGGGTAGACGGCTTTTTTACATGCGTAAAGCTTTTGAATCGTGCTGTTACATCTCTCTTACAAGATGCTCAGCGGGTACTCAATGATGACACGAACATCATTGTTGTCTGCGCTGTAGTTATTGTACGCACCGTTGGAGCGATACACGGCGCTACGCAGGCGGAAGGACAGATTTTTTGCCGGGCCTTCCTGCATGACGTACTTGCTCTCGAAGTTGAACTCGTTCTCCTTGCCTTCACCCAGGCCATTGGTCTCGATGTTGTCACCTCTGACAAAACGAGCCATGAAGGTCAGGCCGGGTACGCCGTAGGTTTTCATGTTCAGGTCGTAGCGCGCTTGCCAGGAGCGTTCCTCACGGCCCACGAAGTCGGAGATCTGGATGGAGTTCGCCACGAACACGGTGCTATTACCGTCAACGCCGTAGTAGTAGGCGTTGTCGCCGCTGGAGCGCTGGTGAGCGATGGTGAATTTATGGGCGCCGATGCTGTAGGCCGCCGCCAGGCTCCACAAATTGTTGTCTACGCCGGTAGTGCCGTCGCCGATCGCATCAACCAGGTCACCACGTTTTTTGCCCTCGGTTTTATAGCCGTTGAGGTCGAGGTTCAGCGATTGGTTGTCATTGATCGGCAGGGTGTAGTTCAGGTTGAGGTACTGCTTCCTGAAGTAGTCATCAGCCTCGGATGCAGCCAGTGTGCCGGTGAAGTTGTCGGTGAAGGCATAGCTGGCACCGAAGATATTGATATAGGTCAGGCCCTTGGCGCCGTTACCATTTTCATCAGGGAGGCCACCGATGCTGTCTCTGCCCATACCGGTTTGTTTGCTCAGGGAGGTGAAGCGACCCGCGCTGACCTCAAGACCCTTGATTTCCTTGCTGGTGATCAAGGTGCCGGTGGCAACTTCTGGCAGCAAGCGGCTGTCATCGGTAGCGAATACCGGACTAGCCACGAACTGCTGACCGTATTTCAGGACGGTATCCGACAAGCGGACTTTGACCGCGCCACCAATCTTGCTTTGAGAGTCTTCCGGATTACCATCGGAGTCGTTGGCAAACAAGCCATTGCCGCGCCGGCCCGAGCCGCCGTCTGTTTTGAGCGAGCCCATCGCCATGGCGTCAAGGCCGAAACCGACGGTGCCTTGGGTGAAGCCCGACTCATAATTCAGCAGGGTGCTGATGCCGCTGTCCTGGCGATAACCGCTTTCATAACCTGGGCTGCCATCTTTTTTGGCAACGTTACCGGCGCCATTCCTGTAGTCGCGATTCATGTACTCAAAACGGGTTTTGAGCTTCAGGCTCTGGTCTTCAAGAAAGCCTTTCGAATCGCTCTGAGAGGACGCCATTGCGAACTGCGATGTGCCTGCTGCCACAGCCAAGGCGATCATGCTCCACTTCATCACGCGCATCGTGATTTGCTCCTTTGGTTTTAGGAAGATTATTGCCGTCCCACTTGTGTTTTTATCTGGACGGCTCTTTCTTTTTGTGTCGGCGCAAACTTATATCACGCTGACCATATTGGCGACACTTGCCCATCTATCCTTGCGACTTCTTTACGAGCATGTCGCAAAAAGCTTGGTTCATGTCGTAAATTCACAACCTTACGTAACCAGCGGCACAACTTCAGCGCTGTCGAATGCTTGAGCATAGATAAGAAAGCCTCATGTTCAAGGATTGAACTGTCCATGGTCACAGCGTCTTGCATTGTTACCCTGTCGCGGGAGCTTCAGCGTCCGATCAGGCCCTCTATAGCGACTATGGGAGGAGTAAAGCAACAAGCATGCACAAAGTTGAAAAAAGCCAGAAAATATTTTGTTGACGGTCTTGTCGCGCTGAAATCCTTGTGAGAACTGGGGTAAAATCCGTTTCTGATGGTGCTTGACGTCTTGCTTTTTCTTGTGCTGCTAATTAGTTGATTCTGTGCACAAAGGTAAAACGTTACCGGTCCACACTGCGGATTGGGTGATCGGCGGGTAAAAAAGATGCACCGATAGTAGCCGCTCTATGCGATTTTGGTGCAAAAAGGCTTGTAGGTTTTTTCTGTTTGTGCGGTCGGTCGATTCTGGCTGGGTGCTCCGGCTATCAGATCAGGCTGGGCCGATATCGCAGGTCGGGGAAGGTTTTCAGGAACAGATAGGTTGTTGATTGCAAGCGTCGGTCTTTTGTCCATTGATGGGTAAAAAAGGTGCGCCTGGAGTCTGGAATGGTGCGTATCGTGAGCCGGTGTTTTACTTTGGCGTGCGGAAGGAGGCGATAATCCGCTTGCTATTCTCCGATTGCTTGGCGGTGAACTGGCAGTTGAAGGCGGGTATCCTCATGGTCTGTTGCCGGGCGAAGGTGTTGTCGGTTTGTCGCCTCGGACGGGAAAATCAGTCAAGCAGGAGTGTGTACGGTGTTCGTTCTCGATTCGCGTCTTCAACAAGACACTTTGCCGATGGGCGACTTTGCGTTGTGTCGTCTGCTGTTATCCAATGATTCGAATTATCCTTGGTTCATTCTGGTGCCCAAGCGTGCGGATATCAGCGAGCTATTTCAACTGGAGGCGGCTGACCAGGAGCAGTTGTGGCGTGAAACCACCGCGTTTGCGCAGGTGCTCAAGCAGGTTTTCGAGGCGGACAAGTTGAATGTTGCGACGTTGGGTAATGTGGTCAGCCAACTGCATATGCACGTCATCGTTCGTCGGTGCAGTGATGCCGCGTGGCCAGCTCCGGTGTGGGGCAAACATCCGTCGCGGCCCTATGCCGATGCGCAGGTCGCGCAGATTCGCGAACGGTTGCGCACAGCGCTGGCTGAGGGTTTCTCCTATGTGCAGGCGCAGTCATGAGTTTTGAAGAACGCGTGACCGAACTGGAAACCCGATTGGCCTTTCAGGATGACACCATCCAGTCGCTGAACGATGTGCTGGTGATGCAGCAGCGCGTGGTGGAGCGCTTGCAATTGCAGATGACGGCCCTGCTCAAGCGCCATGAGGAAATGATCGGGCAATTCGAGTCGTCCGAAGAAGAAGCGCCGCCGCCGCACTATTGACGGTGACGTGCCAGTCTTTGGGCATAAAAAACCGCGCGCCGTCAAACGGCATCGCGGTTTTTTCAGACCCGATCAGCGACGCGGCAACGCAGCGATCACATCTTCAGCTTGCAGGCCCTTGTCGCGGTTCATCACCGAGAACTCGACGCGCTGGCCTTCGACCAAGACGCGATGGCCTTCGCCACGAATGGCGCGAAAGTGCACGAAAATATCATCACCGGAATCCCGCGAGATAAAGCCAAAACCCTTGGAGGTGTTGAACCATTTCACGGTGCCGGTATCGCGATTGCTCATATCGTAGTTGTGTGAAACCGCAGCGGCTGAAGATCTGTAGAAACTCACGGCCAGGTGCATAGACACAGCCGCCACTGCGGCTACCAGGCTCAACAGTACGGCGGGCTGGCTACCGATCATCGGCAGGGGGGCGAGCAGTACCAGGATCTGTAGGGCAACGGCGAGGATCAGCAGGACGCTGACCAGATTCTGCACTTGGTGACGTGGACCCTTGTTCCAGTAAGGAATGACCGGAGCCAGGATGAGGTTGAGCAAGCCGAAGAATGCCAGGTAAAGCGCATCGGGTTGTTGCAGGTAAGGCACGGCTTCGGATCGCAGGCTGGGTATAAAGGACAGCAGCAGGGCGACAGCGCCCGTTATCAGATGGACGATTTTTAACATTTTGATTAACTCACTCAAGATAGATCGCAAGGAAGAGCTGACGACGAGCGGTTCGCTTCTGAAAAAAGGTGAGGCGGTGAGCACGCAAGCCTGTCAGCCTATGCGTCGCTGCCGATATCCGGCGCGACGACACAGCCTCTATTTAACAGCAAAGCCAGAGCCTTCTCAAATTAACGGTTTGAGCGGTATCGCCGGACTTTTTGGGAGTATGTCGCAAGAGGCGAGCAGAGGCCTGTCCTAGACACCTGTAGGCCAGCGGTTCGAGCCGCGACGAGCGGGTGATGGGCGTTCGGACTGTTCTTGCATTGCTGGCGCAAGCTATGGGCGGGCAAGGCGGATTTGTCGCACGGGGCAGGTGACGCCGGGGCTGCACGGGGCACGGACTCTTGCTAGAGTGGTCCGACACCTTCACGGGTGATCTCAATCACATCAAAGGGACTCATATGGCTATTGATATCGGTATCAGCGAAGCAGACCGCAAGTCTATTGTTGAAGGTCTTTCCCGCCTGTTGTCGGATACTTATGTACTTTATCTGAAGACCCATAACTTCCATTGGAATGTCAGCGGCCCAATGTTTCGGACCCTGCATTTGATGTTTGAAGAACAATATAACGAGCTGGCACTGGCGGTGGATTCGATTGCCGAGCGAATCCGCGCGTTGGGATTCCCTGCGCCAGGCACTTATTCAACTTATGCCCGCCTGTCCTCGATCAAGGAGGAGGAAGGCGTACCGAGTGCCGAGGAAATGATCCGGCAGTTGGTACAGGGCCAGGAGGCGGTGACCCGTACAGCGCGTGGCATATTTCCACTGCTGGAGAAGGTCAGCGACGAACCCACCGCCGATCTGCTGACTCAACGCATGCAGGTGCATGAGAAAACCGCCTGGATGTTGCGAGCCCTGCTGGAAGGTTGAGGCTTGACGCGCGGATGAGGTCCTTGTGGCTTCATTCGTGCGATTGTCGGGTGTACGCGGGCATGCCGTTCCTGCCGGGACGCGTCGCTGTTCTGCATTTTCTGGTTGCCTCATCCTACGGTTTTCATGGTCCGGTCCGCTGGATAAGAACTTTTGCTTAATGTTTTATGTAAAAGAGATTTTCCAGGAATGTCTTTATTCAAAGGCATGTAGCGACGGAGTGCGAGGAAGATGGTGCAGTTAAGTCAGTGTGTGGGGGAGACTGGTTTGTTTCGTAAAGCCAGGACGGAACCCATGTTGCTGGAGTTTGATATCGGATTGGCAAAACCTGTATCGCGATCGGTTCGCCTGAATGGGTTTGCAACCTGTCTGCGCTTGGAGGAGGTGTATTGGAAAGTGTTGTCCGACATGGCCGGCATCAACCAGTGCACGGTCAATGCGCTGCTTTCCAATGTCGATATGGAGGTACATCTGCGTTATGGAGGGGTAAAGAATTTCAGTGGTTTGATTCGTGTGGTCTGCATGGTGCATCTTTTGACATCGGGTGGTTTGCACCGTTCGGCCTGATTGCGGGTGAGAGGCGTCCCGCTCTGGCTTTCAGCTTGTAGAATGTCTTGAAAGGAGGCGCCTGTCGGCATTTGGCGAATACACTGAGCGGGACGGTCGGTCATACGGCTGCAAAGCCTCGATTTAACGGATATAATCCCGCTCTTTGCTGCATGGCCCGACTCTGGGCTCGGGCAGCAGTGATGTCGTTATCTGATTGTCGAGATGCCCCATGCCCATGTACGACTACCAATGCGCTTCCTGTGCTCATCAGTTGGAAGCCATTCAGAAAATCAGCGCCGCCCCTCTGGTCGATTGCCCGGCCTGCCAGGCGCCAGCGTTGAAAAAGATGCTTTCGATGCCCGGTTTCCGCCTCGGCGGTAGCGGTTGGTACGAGACCGATTTCAAGACCGGCGCCAAGAAAAACCTGGCCGGTGGCGACAAAGCCGACTGAAAATGAATCACACGAGCAGGCTCTTGCGCGCTACAGGTACTACGGTGCGCAAGACCTCACCGAATTCGAATTACGAGAAGTGAAACCACGACCATGATGCGCAGCCATTATTGCGGCCAACTGAACGAGAGTCTTGAAGGCCAGGAAGTCACCCTTTGCGGATGGGTCCACCGTCGTCGTGACCATGGCGGGGTGATTTTCCTCGATATCCGTGATCGCGAAGGTCTGGCCCAGGTGGTCTTCGACCCGGATCGTGCCGACACCTTTGCCGCCGCCGATCGTGTGCGCAGTGAGTACGTGGTGAAGATCACCGGCAAGGTGCGCCTGCGCCCAGCCGGTGCTGGTAACGCCAACATGGCCTCCGGTGCAATCGAAGTGCTCGGCTACGAGCTGGAAGTGCTGAACGAAGCGGAAACCCCGCCGTTTCCGCTCAACGAGTACTCCGATGTCGGCGAAGAAACCCGCCTGCGCTATCGCTTTATCGATCTGCGTCGCCCGGAAATGGCTGAGAAGCTGCGCTTGCGTTCGCGCATGACCACCAGCATCCGTCGTTACCTGGACGAAAACGGTTTTCTCGACGTCGAGACACCGATCTTGACCCGTGCGACGCCAGAAGGCGCTCGTGACTATCTGGTACCGAGCCGTACCCATGCCGGCAGCTTCTTCGCCCTGCCGCAGTCGCCGCAGTTGTTCAAGCAACTGCTGATGGTGGCCGGTTTCGACCGTTACTACCAGATCGCCAAGTGTTTTCGCGACGAAGACCTGCGTGCCGACCGCCAGCCGGAATTCACTCAGATCGACATCGAGACCAGCTTCCTCGATGAAAAAGACATCATGGGCCTGACCGAAGGCATGATTCGCAACTTATTCAAGGAAGTGTTGGGTCAGGAGTTCGGCGAGTTCCCGCACATGACGTGGGACGAGGCCATGCGTCGTTATGGCTCCGACAAGCCGGACCTGCGTATCCCGCTGGAACTGGTGGACGTCGCCGACCAGCTCAAGGACGTTGAATTCAAGGTGTTCAGCGGCCCGGCCAACGACCCGAAATGCCGCGTGACCGCCTTGCGTGTCCCCGGTGCGGCGAGCATGCCGCGCAGCAAGATCGATGACTACACCAAGTTCGTCGGCATCTATGGTGCCAAGGGCCTGGCGTACATCAAGGTCAACGAACGCGCCAAGGGCGTGGAAGGCCTGCAATCGCCGATCGTCAAGAACATCCCCGAGGCCAACCTTAACGTGATCCTCGATCGCGTCGGCGCGGTCGATGGCGATATCGTGTTCTTCGGTGCCGACAAGGCCAAGATCGTCAGCGAGGCCCTGGGCGCGCTGCGGATCAAGATCGGTCACGACCTCGAACTGCTGACCAGCGAGTGGGCGCCGCTGTGGGTCGTCGACTTCCCGATGTTCGAGGAGAACGAAGACGGCAGCTTCACCGCCTTGCATCATCCGTTCACCGCGCCGAAGTGCTCGCCCGAAGAGTTGCAGGCCAACCCGGCCACCGCGCTGTCCCGCGCCTACGACATGGTCCTGAACGGCACCGAGTTAGGCGGCGGTTCGATCCGTATCCACCGCAAGGAAATGCAACAGGCGGTGTTCCGTCTGCTGGGTATCAGTGAAGCGGAACAGGAAGAGAAGTTCGGCTTCCTGCTCGATGCGCTGAAATACGGTGCTCCACCCCACGGTGGTCTGGCTTTCGGCCTCGACCGTCTGGTGATGCTGATGACTGGTGCCCAATCGATCCGCGAAGTGATCGCCTTCCCGAAAACCCAGAGCGCGGCCTGTGTCATGACCCAGGCACCGGGCCTGGTGGACGCCAAGGCGTTGCGCGAGCTGCACATTCGCCTGCGTGAAACACCCAAGGCCGAGTAACTCGGTGCTTGCGGGCGCATCCTTGGATGCGCCCTTTCTTTATATAGGGTCGAAAATTTCGCTTGCCAACCCGTATTGATTGCGTGGTGGGCAATGTTTCAAGGCAATTTTTTAAAGAGCATCGGAGCAAGTTATGGCGGGTCATTCCAAGTGGGCGAACATCAAGCACCGCAAAGAACGTCAGGATGCCAAGAAGGGCAAGATCTTCACCAAGTGGATTCGCGAGCTGACTGTTGCCGCCCGGCAGGGTGGTGCTGAGCCGGGCTCCAATCCACGCTTGCGCCTGGCCCTGGACAAGGCCTTGGGTGCGAACATGAGTCGCGACATCATCGACCGCGCCGTGGCCCGCGGTGCCGGCGCCGCCGACACCGACGACATGGTCGAACTGAGCTATGAAGGTTACGGTCCGGGCGGTGTGGCGGTGATGGTCGAATGCATGACCGATAACCGCAATCGTACCGCCGCCGCCGTGCGTCATGCCTTCAGCAAATGTGGCGGCAACCTCGGCACCGACGGCTCGGTGGCCTATCTGTTCGAGCGCAAGGGGCAGATATCCTTCGCGCCGGGCGTCGACGAAGATGCGCTGATGGAAGCTGCGATGGAGGCTGATGCCGACGATGTGGTGACCAATGAAGATGGTTCGATCGATGTCTTCACTTCGTTTTCCGGTTTCTACGCGGTGCGTAACGCCTTGGAGGCTGCTGGGTTCAAGGCCGGCGATGCGGAAATCGTCATGCTGGCGACCACCAGTGCCGAACTCGATCTCGAAGGTGCGGAGAAGGTCCTGAAAATGATCGACATGCTCGAAGACCTGGATGATGTGCAAAACGTCTACTCCAACGCGGAAATTCCCGAGGCTGTGCTGGAACAGCTCGGCTGACCGACTTACGCTCCTGTCTGACAGGGGCGTCTCCCTTTGCAGCGCAAAGGACTGGCGTCCTCTGGGCGACACGCTATCGACCTGCATGCATATACAGTAGATACTAGGCGTCATTGGCAGGCTTTCTCGATTAAACCGCAGGCGTTATGACTCTTATTCTTGGTATCGATCCAGGGTCGCGAATTACCGGTTACGGTGTGGTACGCGACACTGGGCGTGGCTGTGTCTATGTGGCGTCGGGGTGCATTCGCACCGGCAGTGGTGAGCTGCGCGAGCGGTTGCAAGTGGTCTACCGCAGTGTGCGGGAGGTGATCCAGACCTATGAGCCGGTGACCATGGGCATCGAAAAGGTGTTCATGGCAAAGAACCCCGATTCGGCGCTCAAGCTCGGCCAGGCGCGTGGCGCGGCGATTGTCGCCGGGGCCGAAGAGAACCTGGAAATTGCCGAGTACACGGCGACGCAGGTCAAGCAGGCGGTGGCCGGTACGGGCGGCGCGAACAAGGAACAGGTGATGATGATGGTGATGCACTTGCTCAAGTTGACCAGCAAGCCGCAGGTCGACGCCTCGGATGCGTTGGCGATCGCCTTGTGCCATGCACACACGCGTTCGAGCCTGTTGTCCCATGGATTGGGGGCGGCACGGGCTCGTGGCGGTCGCCTGCGTCTCTGATAGCATCATCAGCTTAAACAATTTTGCTTGCCGATAGCGTGTCCTGCCGGATGATGGCAGGTCTATCGGCCTGTTCATCAGCCCCCTGGCCTGGCCGGAAATAAGGATCTGATACGTGATTGGACGCTTGCGCGGTACCCTGGCTGAAAAACAGCCGCCGCACCTTATCCTGGATGTGAATGGACTCGGCTATGAGCTGGAGGTCCCGATGACCACGCTCTATCGCCTGCCGTCGGTCGGCGAACCGCTGACGCTGCACACCCATTTGGTCGTGCGCGAGGATGCCCAGTTACTCTATGGCTTTGTCGGCAAGCGCGAGCGTGACTTCTTTCGCGAGCTGATCCGCCTGAATGGTGTCGGACCCAAGCTGGCGCTGGCGTTGATGTCCAGCCTGGAGGTTGATGAGCTGGTACGTTGCGTGTCGGCCCAGGATACTTCGGCCTTGGTCAAGGTGCCGGGGGTCGGCAAGAAGACCGCCGAGCGTCTGCTGGTCGAGCTCAAGGACCGCTTCAAGGCTTGGGAAACCGTGCCGAGCATGTTTGCGTTGGTGCCCAACCAGCCGGATGGCTCGCCGCCGGTGCCGGTTGCGAGTGCCGAGACGGATGCGGTCAGCGCACTGATTTCCCTGGGCTACAAGCCACAGGAAGCCAGCAAGGCGGTGTCTGCCATCAAAGAGAAAGGCTTGAGCAGCGAAGATATGATTCGCCGCGCCCTGAAGGGAATGATTTAAGTGATTGAAGCCGATCGTTTGATAACCGCCTCCGGCGGGCGCGACCGCGAGGAGGTCCAGGACCGGGCAATTCGTCCGCTGAGCCTGGCCGAGTACATCGGTCAGCCCACGGTCAAGGAGCAGATGGAGCTGTTTATCCAGGCGGCCCGGGGCCGCAACGAGTCCCTTGACCACACCTTGATCTTCGGGCCGCCGGGGTTGGGCAAGACTACCCTGGCCAATATCATCGCCCAGGAGATGGGGGTATCGATCAAGAGCACGTCCGGACCGGTGTTGGAACGGGCGGGCGACCTGGCGGCGCTACTGACCAATCTCGAGCCCCACGATGTGCTCTTCATCGACGAAATCCACCGCCTGTCGCCGATTGTCGAGGAGGTATTGTATCCGGCGATGGAGGACTTTCAGCTCGATATCATGATCGGCGAAGGCCCGGCCGCACGGTCGATCAAGCTGGATTTGCCGCCGTTCACCCTGGTAGGGGCGACCACTCGCGCGGGTATGTTGACCAATCCGTTGCGTGACCGTTTCGGTATCGTGCAGCGTCTTGAGTTCTATAGCACCGCGGATCTGGCGACCATCGTCAGTCGTTCGGCTGGGATTCTCGGGTTGCCGCTGGATCCCGAGGGGGCTTTCGAGATCGCTCGGCGCGCGCGCGGTACGCCGCGGATCGCCAACCGATTATTGCGGCGAGTCCGTGATTTCGCCGAGGTGCGGGCCAAGGGGCATATTACCAAGGCGGTCGCTGACCTGGCGCTGAACCTGCTGGATGTCGACGAGCACGGTTTCGATCACCAGGACCGACGTCTGTTGTTGACCATGATCGAGAAGTTCGACGGTGGCCCGGTGGGGGTGGACAGCCTCGCGGCGGCGATCAGCGAGGAAAGGCACACCATCGAGGATGTGCTCGAACCCTACCTGATCCAACAGGGCTACATCATGCGTACTTCCCGTGGGCGGGTGGTCACCCGGCACGCGTATTTGCACTTCGGTTTGAACATTCCCTCACGTTTGGGTGAAATGCCCGTAGCAGACGGGTTTCTTGATGCGCTGGACGAGTAAAGGCAAGACCGAGGCTGATTTATTCGATGTTTGCGTTGTCCGAAGGTACGTGTCACAAATCTTTATGCAAAAAGTCGTGGAAGTATGAAAAACAGTTGCCTGGCCGGATTGGCAACCTGAGGAGTAAGCACTAGAGTATGCGCGCGCAAAACGGGGTTCAGTCGTTCGCACATCGCTGTCGCGTTTATTACGAGGACACCGATGCTGGCGGCATCGTGTATTACGTTAATTACCTTAAATTCATGGAGCGGGCTCGAACCGAGCGGCTGAGGGCGCTGGGTTTTGCCCAATCGCAGCTGATGGGGGAGAACCTGCTGTTCGTCGTACATTCCAGCGAAGCGCGTTACCACGCGCCGGCGCGACTGGACGACGAGCTGTCGGTCAGCGCTGATGTCATTGAATTGAACCGAGCGAGCCTGCGTTTCAAGCAGCAGGTTCGACGAGCAACGGATTCAACACTGCTCTGTGAAGGGCAGTTTCTGGTGGCGTGCGTGCGCGCCGACAGTTTGAAACCCCGGGCCATTCCAGAAGCCTTGCGGTCGGCCTTTGCCGACTCAAGCGGCGCGGGTACTCACTTACAGCAGGAGAAAAAGCGTGGAAGCTAACGTCGTCGACCATACCTCCATGTGGAGTCTGGTCAGCAATGCCAGCATCGTGGTGCAGTTGGTCATGCTGATCCTGGTGGCTGCCTCAGTCACCTCGTGGATCATGATTTTTCAGCGCAGTAATCTGCTGCGCGCCGGTCGTCGTGCTCTGGAGAGCTTCGAGGAACGCTTCTGGTCGGGTATCGACCTGTCCAAGTTGTACCGTCAGGCCGGTAGCAACCCAGATCCGGACTCGGGGGTCGAGCAGATCTTCCGCGCCGGCTTCAAGGAATTTTCTCGTCTGCGCCAGCAATCGGGTGTCGATCCGGAGGCGGTGATGGAAGGCGTGTCCCGTGCCATGCGCGTGGCCATTTCCCGCGAGGAGGAAAAACTCGAGCAGAGTCTGCCGTTCCTTGCGACCGTGGGTTCCGTCAGCCCGTATATCGGCCTGTTCGGCACCGTCTGGGGGATCATGAATTCCTTCCGTGGCCTGGCGACTGCCCAGCAGGCGACCCTGGCCACTGTTGCTCCCGGTATTTCCGAGGCCTTGGTCGCCACCGCCATTGGCCTGTTCGCGGCGATTCCGGCGGTGATCGCCTACAACCGGTTTGCCGCCCGCGGTGAAACCCTGATCAGCCGTTATTACACCTTCGCCGACGAGTTCCAGGCGATCCTGCACCGTAAAGTGCACACCAGCGAAGAGTGAGCAGGTAAATCCCCATGGCCCGAGTTCGCCACAAACGCAAGCCGGTTGCCGAGATGAACGTGGTGCCATACATCGACGTGATGTTGGTATTGCTGGTTATCTTCATGGTTACCGCACCGATGCTCAACCAGGGCGTGAAAGTCGATCTGCCCAAGGTTTCCAGCGAAGCCTTGCCGCAGGACAACAACACCCAGGTCCTGACCATTTCGATCAAGGCTGACAAGACCTACTACTGGAATCTTGGCAGTGAAGTCGACACCGAAAAGCAGCAGGACAAGGCCATGACCTTGCCGCAGATGACCGACGCCGTGACCAAGATCATTCGCGCCGGCAACGAGGGCGGCAAGCACACCCAGGTCTTCATTCGTGGCGACAAAAGCGTCGACTACGGTGCCGTCATGGGAGCCATGGGCGGTCTGCAAAAAGCAGGGGTCGGTAATGTTGGCTTGATTACCGAGGCGCCCTGATGCAGCAACAGCGAGAGCCGTCCGCCTCGGAAAGCTACTTCTGGCCCAGCGTCTGGGCGATAGGCTTGCACCTCCTGATTTTCGGCATGTTGTTCGCCAGCTTTGCCATGACTCCGGAACTGCCGCCGGCCAAGCCCATCGTCCAGGCGACCCTGTACCAACTGAAATCGAAGAGTCAGGCAACCACCCAGACCAATCAGAAGATTGCGGGTGAGGCGAAGAAATCCGCCGCGCGCCAGACCGAAGTCGAGCAGATGGAACAGAAGAAGGTCGAGCAGGAAGCGATAAAGGCAGCGGAAAAAAAGAAAGAAGAGGCTGCTCAAAAGGCCGAAGAAGCGAAAAAAGCTGACGAAGCCAAGAAAGCGGACGAGGCAAAGAAGGCCGACGAAGCCAAGAAAGCCGACGACGCGAAGAAGGCCGCCGAGGCGAAAAAGGTTGAAGAGAAACAATTGGCTGATATAGCCAAGAAGAAAGCCGAAGAAGAAGCCAAGAAGGTCGCTGAAGAAGAGGCCAAGAAAAAGGCGGCTGAGGAAGCGAAGAAAAAGATAGTCGAAGACGCGAAGAAGAAGGCCGCGGAGGACGCCAAGAAAAAAGCTGAAGCGGAAGAGGCGAAGAAGAAGGTCGCCGAAGACGCGAAGAAGAAAGCAGCGGCCGATGCGGCGAAGAAAAAGTCGCAGGATGCCGCGCGTAAATCCGCCGAGGAGAAGAAGGCCCAAGCCCTGGCCGATTTGCTTTCCGATACGCCGCAGCGCCAGCAGGCCCTGGCGGATGAGCAGGGCGATGAAACCGCGGGCAGTTTCGACGATCTAATTCGCGCCCGTGCCGCGGAGGGTTGGGCTCGCCCGCCTTCGGCACGTAAAGGGATGACGGTGGTGCTGCAGATCGGCATGTTGCCGGATGGTACCGTGACCACGGTCTCGGTGGCCAAATCCAGTGGCGATGGGCCGTTTGACGCATCGGCGGTAGCGGCGGTCAAGAATATTGGTCGTTTGACAGAAATGCAGGGAATGAAACCGAGCGACTTCGCTCCTTATCGTTCATTCAAGATGACATTCACACCTGAGGATCTAGCCTTGTGAGAAACCTTCTTCGAGGAATGCTTGTCGTGATCTGCTGTCTGGCAGGGATGGCGGTAGCAGATGAAAAGAACATTTTGGTTACCAGTGGCAGTGACCGGGCGACGCCGATTGCGGTGGTCCCGTTCGGTTGGCAGGGCGGTAGCGTGCTGCCGGATGACATGGCCCAGATTGTCGGCGACGACCTGCGTAACTCCGGTTACTACTCGCCGATCCCGAAGCAGAACATGATCAGCCTGCCGACCCAGGCCAGCGAAGTCATCTACCGTGACTGGAAGGCCCTGGGCGCCCAGTACCTCATGGTCGGCAGCATTGTCCCGGCAGGCGGTCGCCTGCAGGTACAGTATGCGCTGTTCAACGTCGCCACCGAGCAGCAGGTGCTGGCCGGCAGCGTGTCGGGCACTGCCGAGCAACTGCGCGATATGTCGCACTACATCGCCGACCAGTCGTTCGAAAAGCTCACCGGCATCAAGGGCGCGTTCTCGACCCGCATGCTGTACGTGACAGCCGAGCGCTTCTCGGTGAACAACACCCGCTACACCCTACAGCGCTCGGACTATGACGGCGCGCGTGCGGTGACCCTGTTGCAATCGCGCGAGCCGATCCTCTCGCCGCGTTTTGCGCCGGACGGCAAGCGTATCGCCTATGTGTCGTTCGAACAGAAGCGTCCACGCATCTTCGTCCAGCATATCGACACCGGTCGTCGTGAGCAGATCACCAACTTTGAAGGTCTGAACGGCGCGCCGGCCTGGTCGCCAGATGGCACGCGCCTGGCGTTCGTGCTGTCCAAGGACGGCAACCCGGATATCTACGTGATGAACCTGGCTTCGCGTCAGATCAGCCGTGTAACCAGCGGTCCGGGCATCAACACCGAGCCGTTCTGGGGCAAGGATGGCTCGACGCTGTACTTCACTTCCGACCGCGGCGGCAAGCCGCAGATCTACAAGACCAAGGTCAATGGTGGCAGCGCGGAGCGGGTGACCTTTATCGGTAACTACAATGCCAACCCGAAACTGTCGGCTGATGAAAAGACGCTGGTGATGATCCACCGTCAGGATGGTTTCACCAATTTCCGAGTTGCCGCTCAGGATTTGCAGCGCGGCAGCGTAAAAATCCTTACAGACACTAACCTTGATGAGTCAGCTACTGTCGCGCCCAACGGCACCATGGTAATCTACGCCACCGCCCAGCAGGGCCGGGGAGTCTTGATGCTCGTGTCCATCAACGGACGCGTAAGGCTCCCGCTTCCTACCGCACAAGGCGAAGTCAGAGAACCTTCCTGGTCCCCTTACCTGAACTGACGCGGCGCTGTACGTTTTACTTAACACACTGGGGTTCATTAGGAGTTTCACGATGGAAATGCTGAAGTTTGGTAAATTTGCTGCGCTGGCTCTGGCCATGGCTGTAGCTGTAGGTTGCTCGTCCAAAGGCGGCGACAACGCCGGTCAAGGCGCTGTTGATCCAAACGCTGGTTACAGCGCTAACACCGGTGCCGTCGATGGCTCGATGAGCGAAGAAGCTGCTCTGCGCGCAATCACCACCTTCTACTTCGAATACGATAGCTCTGACCTGAAGCCAGAAGCCATGCGTGCGCTGGACGTTCACGCCAAGGACCTGAAAGCCAACGGCGCTCGCGTCGTTCTGGAAGGCAACACCGACGAACGTGGTACTCGTGAGTACAACATGGCACTGGGCGAGCGTCGTGCGAAAGCCGTTCAGCGCTACCTGGTACTGCAGGGTGTTTCCCCAGCTCAGCTGGAATTGGTTTCCTACGGTAAAGAGCGTCCAGTTGCTACTGGCCACGACGAGCAGTCCTGGGCTCAAAACCGTCGCGTCGAACTGCGTAAGTAATTCGTCATGCGAACGTGCCGTCGTGCTGTAACTGTATTGGCTCTCAGCCTCATGCCGCTTGCGGCGTGGGCTGCGGTTCCCGTGGTCGATAACAACTCCGGCTATAACAATAGCGGTGGGAGTTATCCTCCTGCGGGTTACGGTACGAACGGCGCCTATGCCGGGGGAGGGGTTTCGGCCCCTGTCTCGGCACAGGGCGAATTGTTCAACCAATTGCAACGCATGCAGGAACAACTTGCGCAGCAACAAGGCGTAATCGAAGTTCTGCAAAATGATGTAGCGCGCATGAAGCAGGAAAGCCTGGAGCGATACCAGGATCTTGATCGGCGCATAGGCAGTGGCGGCGCTCCGGCGATTGCGGCGCCTGATAATTCTTCCGGCGGTGGCGATGTCAATGCCGGCGTCGGTGCTGCACCTGCTGCCCTGGCCCCGGCGGCCAGCGGTGAATCTGGCGATCCTGCGAAAGAAAAGCTGTACTACGACGCTGCTTTCGACCTGATCAAAGCCAAGGATTTCGACAAGGCCAGCCAGGCATTCGGCGCCTTTCTGCGCAAATACCCGAACAGTCAATACGCAGGCAATGCGCAATACTGGCTGGGTGAAGTGAACCTTGCCAAGGGCGACTTGCAAGGTGCCGGCCAGGCCTTTGCCAAAGTCAGCCAGCTGTATCCCAAGCATGCCAAGGTACCTGACTCGCTGTACAAGCTGGCTGACGTAGAGCGTCGGCTGGGGCACACCGATAAGGTGAAGGGCATTTTGCAGCAGGTGGTTTCCCAGTATCCGGGCACCTCGGCTGCCCAGTTGGCTCAACGGGACCTACAGCGCATGTGATGTGTTGAGGACTTGAATCAAGAAACCCGCGCTTGTCGCGGGTTTTTTCGTTAGAATTACAGCCCTTTTTATGAAATACGCTGTTCTGGACGGTGCGATTGCCGGTTCATGACGGTGCCTGACGGAGGCGGACAGCCTGTTTAGCTGTTACGCCCGTGGCGAATATGCAAGACACATTGAGAATTACCGAAATTTTTTACTCGTTACAGGGTGAAGCGCGCACCGCTGGGTTGCCGACAGTATTCGTGCGCCTGACGGGCTGTCCCCTGCGCTGTCAGTACTGCGACAGCGCCTACGCCTTCAGCGGCGGTACGTTGATGACGCTGGACGGCATTCTCGATCAGGTTGCCGGTTACCGGCCGCGCTATGTCTGTGTGACGGGCGGCGAGCCGTTGGCCCAGCCCAATGTCATACCGCTACTCCAGCGGCTCTGTGACGCTGGTTATGAGGTTTCCTTGGAAACCAGCGGCTCACTGGATATCTCGGCGGTGGATACGCGGGTTAGCCGCGTGGTCGATCTGAAGACGCCGGGCTCCAAGGAGGCGCATCGCAACCGCTACGAAAACATTGAGCGGCTGACCGCCAATGATCAGGTCAAGTTCGTGATTTGCTCTCGCGAAGACTACGACTGGTCGGTGTCCAAGCTGATCCAATACGGCCTGGAGAAACGGGCCGGTGAGGTGCTGTTCTCGCCGAGTCATCACGACTTGCCGCCCCGAGATCTGGCGGACTGGATCGTGGCGGATAACCTTCCCGTGCGCTTGCAGATGCAATTGCACAAATATCTATGGAATGATGAGCCGGGGCGCTGATATGACCACTCAAGCGAACACTGAAAAAAAAGCGGTAATCCTGCTGTCCGGGGGCCTTGATTCGGCGACCGTGGTAGCCATGGCGCGTGCCGATGGCTACCGCTGCTACACCATGAGTTTCGATTATGGCCAACGCCATCGCGCCGAGTTACAGGCCGCCGAGCGGGTTGCGCGGGACCAGGGGGTGATCGAGCACAAGGTCATCGGTTTGAACCTGAACGGTATCGGTGGCTCGGCATTGACAGACAGCGCCATCGAGGTGCCCGAGGCCCCGGGCGAGGGGATTCCGGTGACCTACGTACCGGCACGCAACACCGTGTTCCTATCGTTGGCGCTAGGCTGGGCCGAGGTGCTCGGTGCGCGGGATATCTTCATCGGTGTGAATGCGGTGGACTACTCCGGCTACCCGGATTGCCGCCCCGAGTTCGTCGAGGCCTTCGAAACTCTGGCCAACCTGGCGACCAAGGCCGGTGTCGAGGGGGACGGTTTCCGTATTCGGGCCCCACTGCAGAACCTGAGCAAGGCCGATATCGTTCAGGCCGGAGTCAAACTGGGCGTCGATTACTCGCTGACCGTTTCCTGCTATCAAGCGGATGCTAACGGCTTTGCCTGTGGGAAATGTGACAGCTGTCGCCTGCGGGCCGAAGGCTTCTCGGCGGCCGGAATCGGCGACCCAACCCGTTATTTTTGATTTTTTTATATAAAGTGTTGAATTACCGTTAGAAATCAGTATTATACGCGCCACCACACAGCGGGTCGTTAGCTCAGTTGGTAGAGCAGTTGGCTTTTAACCAATTGGTCGTAGGTTCGAATCCCACACGACCCACCATATTTTGGCGGTTTAGAAAATCCGGAAGGCCCACGCAAGTGAGGATTTCCGGGTTTTTTTTTGCCTACAACAAGGCAGATCGAGCGAGTCTGAAGTCGTAAGGACGCAACACTTACTTGCTGACATGCAGCCGTCTGACTCGAACATTAGTTTCGAGTTGACGTGATGTCAATATGGAGCGGTCGACTTGCGGGAGCGAGGCTAGAGCATTTTGTCAATCTGCCACCCGTCTGTCCGCCAGCATCCCTGAATGTCATGGGACATTTCCTCCATATCTGAAAGAGCATTCTTGACATGTATTTGTTAGGTGTCAGGCAGCCGAATACGTCCGGCCCGAGGTTGCTGGTGCTCATGCCTGTCAGCGGTTAGAGAAATCCAGTGATGGGCTGCATCAGCCCCAGTTGTAGCTCTTGATGCCCACCCGACTGATCATCAGTGTGAACATCACGGAAGCCTCAGGCCCCTCATCCAGGGAGGAGGGCTGGGGTATGCCGAGGTCCTCCCACCAGGTGCCAGGACCATCCCATGTGAGCTCGTGACTGAGGCCGGTACCGACCGGGAGAATGGCTTGCTCCAGTGAATACCGTTCCGAGCTGATACTGGCGACCTGAGTCAGCAGTTTGGGGACTGGCGGTGACTCAGGTGGAGGCAGCAGCAAGAGGGTGCTGCTGGCCTCGACCGCCTCACTGGCCATGGGTACTGGGTGGATCTCCGGGACATGAGGTATGAGCGCAAGCAGATTCTCGCCAGAGGCCGGCAAGGTATCGGCAGGGACGGTGGGAATGTGTTCGTCGACGCGCCTTTCGAACGCGATGGCTCCCTGAGCCAGACTGCGTTCATGCAGCACGGCGCGCATGTGATCGTAGTCGACCTCGATGTAGCTCAAGGTGGTCGCGATATTCGAATGGTTCAGCAAGCTCTTGGTCAGGTGGATATTACGCTCGGGCTGCCTCATCAGGTCGGTGGCCAAGGTATGCCTGAACCGGTGTGGAGTCATGCGCACGCCAAGTGCCGTGGTTAGTTTGCGATACATGCCCTCTATCTGGTCGATATTCATGACCTTGGAGTGATAGTGTCTGGAGAAGCGGTTGACGTTGAACAACTGATCGTCGGGAGCGAAGCCGATTTTGTCGGCGGCATCCAGCAAGCGTCGTATGTGCGGTTCCAGGCCGGCCATGATCGGTATGGAGAATTCGCGGTGAGTTTTCTCTGTATCGGCCTCTACGCGGATCAGTTTGTTGTGCCAATTGATGTCTCGGTAGCGAAGCGTCAGAAGCGCATTCAATCGAATGCCGGTGTAGTAGAACATCTCGAAAACAACGAGCCAGAACCAGGCCGGAGTAACCTTGCTGCGCGTTTTCGAGCAACGCTCCTCTGAAGCCATTGCCTTGAGCCAGTCACGCGCACTTTTTATCGCGTCGCGAGCGATTGTCTTGCTCGGTCGCTTCGGCGGAATCACGGCGGTTTTCTTGAAAGGGTTGATCGTGGTATGGGTCAGCACACCCTGCTCCAGGGCATAACCCCAGATGGTGCGCAGATGGTTGGAGTAGGTGTTCCAGCTCTGTTTCGATAGTCCGTTCTCCAGAAGCGCTTTTCGGCATCCGAGCACACCACGGTGATCGATCTCTTCCACTGTGATCTCGGTACCGAAATGTCTGAGCAATGCCCGAGTGGACGCCAAGTAAATTTTTCCGGTCGACTCCCGCAGGTCGTGAGTGACGATATAGTCCTTGGCCAGTTCCAGTGGAGCCATCATTCACCGCCCTCCACCGATGCCATCAGGCTCAAGCTTACATTGTCGAAGGGCACCTCGCTAAACACCGTCAGGGGATCGATCAGTAAGTATCCCTTGAGCTTTTTCGTACTGCGTGGGCCGATGACGTTGCAAGTCCAAATATTGAGGCTCTTGTCGGTCTTTCGATGAGTTTTCTGTTTTTCAAAGCTTCGCTGTACCAGTTGCCAGGCTTCCACGTTCAGTGCTTTGGCCTGTGTCTCTATGGCAGGGAACTCCTGTACGTATCGCTTGAAAATTCCAGGCGTGACGAGCATGGCGGTTCCCGATACGGTATGCACCAGTGCCTTGGTGTCGTTGATGATGATTTTCCGGGAGGCGAGGCCACTCCTGAGCCATTCCACAAATCCCTGACCCAAGTCGGTTTTATGGCTTGGCATCGGAGCCATGTCTTCGGTGCTCACCGTGGGTTCACTTCCTGCGACAGGCAGCTCGATAGGCCGGATATCCTCCCGTATCGAAGAGGTGGTTTGTGCCGCAGAAGGTGAATCTTCTGGAGTGCCTTCTAGTGGCGTTGTGATATTGCCCAGAAGTGTCCTGAGCGCGTCAATTTCAGCGGGGTCGTTGGGAATCGGTTCTGAAGGCTCTGGAGCAGGGAATACAGCGTTTGTAACGTGGGGCGCTGGACCAATGCTGTTGCTTTTGGGCTGGCCCGATTTGCAGGATTGTTTGACCTTTTGTGGTTCCTCGGTGGGGGAGCCAGCATCGACTTCCAGTGTTCCCGAATAAGCCGGCGGTCGGTCATTCGCGTCGTTCCAGATCAGCGCCGGCGAGAGCTTGAGCAGGGTGAAGGTATTGCGCCAGCCATTCCCGTTGTCGATCGTGGCCCTCCAGATTGCCTTGTCCTGGGCATTGGTCTGGATGACGCCTTGGTCCTGAAGCATGTTGAAGAACGGCGCATTCGAACTGGGAACGCCATCTACCCCCTGTGCCAGTAGGTAGGCACGCAACTGATCCGCAATCGGCTTGCTGACCAGCCACAAAGCATCCTGAGCCAGCCAACCATCCGACGGGCCATCGGGCTGATTTAGCTTGAACTTGTCACGCACTAGATACCGCAGGCCATCCGCTAACTGCCGTTGCAGGGATTGCTTCGGCGCGGCCAGTGCTCGAGCAGGGTTGCCTCCGAGTTCCTGGGCGACCGATGCCTGATCGGCCTGCACCACGATTTCAGCCAGAATGCCGGCGTTCTCGTACTGGCCGGCCAGGATAAAGATCAACTGTGACCACGCCTCCGGGAAACCGCTGAGCCAGTCCAGGATGTCTGGCGAGAGCACCTGGGCGTAGGTCAGCGCGGCAGCGGCCCCATGGAGCTGGTAATTGCGTCCTTTCACATAGCGGAATCGGTAAGGACGGGTGATGGGGCCGTGCCATGGGTGCCAGGTCTTGCCGTCCTGCAGCTCGATATGCACGTCGACGGCGATCTTGCCGAGGTCGTGAATCAGCGCGCCATAGGCGGCGGCAGCGGTCCACGCCTCGGCCTGCGCCGATTGCGATTCCGGCGGTGCGCCGATCGGCAGCAGATAGGTCTGCCGGATCTTCAGGGCATAGGCGACGATTTCCAGGCCGTGATCCAGCATACCGCCGGGGTGTGCATGGTGGTGGTTTTCCGAAGCGGGGAGTTGCTGAACCAATTCTGCGTAGCGTTCTAGTGGGCGCCTATAGAGTTCGACAAATTGCGAGCGGGATAGCGATGCACGCTGCCAGATGTTCTCCAGCAGTTTTTGGCGTCGCGGTGACGCCAGCAACACCTGGCTGGTGGCCGGTTGCATAAAAGCATTGAGGGCGGCGGCTTGAGCGGGTAGGGCTTTACTGCGGCGGAATAAAGAAAACATAGCCAGCTCCTCATAAGAATCATGGGGCGGGCTTTTCCTCTATCTGATGGGCTCTGTTCAACGGGAAAACATCATCCGCAGCTCATCTCATTTCAAAAGGCATTAGGCCATCACTTCCATGTGTCGAGTGATTCTGGCCTGCGTGGGCATGCTTGAGAAGCAGATGTTTCTCCGTGAGATGTAGTCCAATTCCTTCGTTTATTATGCGCTGTACGCGTAGGAACCTGCTGAATCGTCAGCACTTATTGACAGTGATTCCGCAGGCGGCAGGCGGGAACAGCCCTTTTGCGGAGCAAGCCCTTTCAGGTAGGGCTTTTACCCTTGTGAACCATTCCATTCGCTTTTCGAGAGCCCTTTCCCTTTAGACCATTTGGCCTGTTTGGAAATATCCAGTGGAGCACCTACGGCTTTTCAGTCGTATTCACCACGGCTCTGAAGCAATCTCGATGGTTCTTGTGCCTGATCAGATCACCGTCATATGAGGAAAAGAAGCAATGGACCATGACGAAATTTTAGAAAACCGCACCACCTTGGCGCAGTCGCCGTCAATTAAGCCTGATGGGGACTGCTGTCGGGATGATTTGGTTTTCGCACTACGTGACAAGCACCATACGTTTTCACTGAACATGGGCACGATTCTTCAATGCTTGAGGTTGGCTGAGCATGAGGGGGCTGTGCCTGAGCTTCCGGAGGGGTGGTGGTCTCGGATATCAAGGCGATACACTTTGGGGTAATTGTTCAATGAATGGGGTCGCCGGGTATTTTCGATCATTCTTCGGGAAGATGTAATCTGGCCTCCATGGCATCATGCAACAGCCGGACGACCTCAATGACCTGATCGTCGGTCAACTGGTAGAAAATGATGTGTCGAGGTCGCTGGACCACCCCATGGGATGCTGCGGAGCTCTTGCGGGAGTGATTCAGGTGGAAACTCCTCTAGCGCGGTGTCCGTAATTCGGTACGGCAGCATACTCAGTGTTTCTCCGCGACGGTGTAGGCGACTGACTCACTGATATCTGCCAGCAGCTTGCTCAGGCCTTCGCCATCGACTTCTACAAATCGACCCTGCTCCAAGTCCATCAGTCCGATCGAGGTGGCATGTCTCAGGGCTTTCGCTTCACGCTGCTCCAGAAGACGGAGGCGTTCACGCAGTGCCTCACTAGTATTCTGGTAGCGACCAGAACGCACCTGGTTGTTGACGACTTGCTCCAGGTGGTCGGTCAGAACGACATTTCGAGTGGTCATGGTGTTTTCAAATGTGAGTGGCAAGTCGACCTCTTTCCAGTTGGTATGTTAATTCAGAGGCTTGAAAAAGTATTTTTTTCGACGTATATCTGGATAAAAATGTTTTCGCTATATGAGAATGGAGTTCGTGGTTGGTGCAAAAAAATAGCCAAGCAGAGTGTCTGAGTTGTAATCATCAAATGGTTCCAAGAGTGGTGTTTCGAGACGGGGAACCGTCACACTAAATTTGTCCGTTCTGTGGTCGGATGTATAAGGACTTCAATTCTGAGGAGCCATGTGAGCCCAGCAAATTTGCATTGCCATTTGGAGTGTTTCTTGGTCGTCTTTGGAAAATGGCGCCTATTCAACGAGGTTTTGTGGAGGCTATAACGCAAGGTGATCTCAGTAAACAATTGGCAGTCGGTGTATTTAAAGTCATAAAATTGATAGTTGTCGTTGGATTATTTTATTGTCTCAAGTAGTGCTCTATTTTACTTTGGTATATAAATCAAGGCTTGCAAGTGTGATTTTTTTGATATATACGATATCAAGGCGCCCCTATAGTAGAGAAAAAGCAAAGGAGACATCGCCATGGTCGTACAGACCTCTCAAGGACTTGCAAGCCGCTTGGGCTATAGGCTCGGTCGGGTGGTGCTTTTCTTTCTGATGGATGACAACGTGGTGTTGCGTTGGGTCAAACGAGCTGTTTTGGTCTCACTGATCTATGCTTTTTTTGCTCATTTCGGTCGTGGAATCGTGAGTGCGTTGATGGCTCCCTTGATTCTGTTATTTATCGTGCTGGCAATGGTGAAGCTTGGGGGCTCTAAGTTTTCGAGTAGCTCGATAAACTACGATAGCAACAAAAATGTTTACGATTCTCAGTTGTTTGGTGATAAAAGCCTCTTGGATTCCTCAGAAGAGGATCCTCATTCTCTTGAAAATGTGAATAATCCGTTGTTTCTTCATGAGACTCACTTTAATTGGAATAAAGATAGTGATTATAATTCTGATAGGTAGGCTTAGGGAGCTAAGCCTACCTTGATATTTAGTTAATTATCTTTTGCAGTCTTGAAACCCATTCCTTTTACACCTGAAGTGATTGCTTCCTGAGCATGATTGCTTGCGCTAGAGCCTGCTTGTTGTACCGAGTTTGTGCCATTAGATAAAGCTGCCATTATACCTCCAGCAGATACCCCTGCCCATGCCAATGCCGTCATCCAGAATGTTGGTAAAATGATGAACATCGAACCCATTACGAAATTCAAGATAGCATCTTGAGTTGCTGTATTCAGCCCCATGATCGGATCAAAGCTAAGATGTGGTGAGCCAGATCCGTAAAGTGCGTCCAATATTGTGCTGTCTACCCATCGGGCCAGTTGGAACCAGAAGTCGACGAAAATGAGGGCGAAGAACACTACACTTACCGTCATGGCGACTTTCAGTTGATATGCACCGACAATCAATACCAGCGGAATGCAGATAATCATTGCCATCTTCAAGAAGGCCATAACCATTGGCAAAGCTTGCCGAACCATATCCATGGCCGGAAAGTAACCGAGCGACCCCAGTGCAACCCCAAAAGTGCCGGTGGCACGAGCAGCACCGTTCCATAAGGTTCCTCCGATCTGTCCGCCGTAATCAGAGTAGACATCGCCTTGCACTTGCTTCGACGGTGAGACCAATTGACGAATGATCGATTCATTGATCTGGTCGGATGACATCCACTTCGCCCAGCCGAGAAACTTTGTCATCAGGTCAGGGTCTACCTGGGCCTGAACACGATCTTTCAGCCCGATACTGCTGTCGGACCACCATTGATTGCAGGTTGGATAACCTCCGCCGCCGGTAACTTCTGGAAGTCCCACATCTCGAGTTGCGTTGTAGGGCCAGAAGGTTCTAGGTGTTTTGGAGTAGTCGGTGTCGTAGTAGCCGGGGGTGTTCAGCAGATAGCGCGATCCAATCCAGCTCAGGTCGGAAAGGATCCCCGCTTTGTCATTCTCCGCAATGATGTCCGGCTGACGCATAAACAGCCGTGCCCGGGAAGGGCCGTAGCAGTCGTGAGTGAAGTCCGCGATTTCCTGGGCAAGCAGGGGATTGTTGATACGGGTACTGTCGATCTCCATACGCATCTGCCTCAAGTCGGTCCCGCACGGAATCGCCGCGACGGCCCCATTGGTGAATGCCTTGGACAACGCATGCATGAACGCCCACCAGACTGGCATCTGGGCGCTCCTGCCGGCCAGCGAACTGAATGAGGTGTTCCATCCCGTGGCCGTCGGTGCCGGCAAGTTGTACTGACATTGCTGCGCCCGGGTTTGATCGAACTGCAGCGTGTCGAAGCTCACGTTCACGGCCGGAACCCCGCACAGAGCTACGACCACGTACCCAACGTAGATACTGGTCTCGATCCTGGCCATGGAGAGCACGCCCTTATTGCCCTCATCCGCGCCTTCACCGCGAACCTTGAGCCACTCCCGTATTACGATGATTGCAAAGGGCAGGGCAAACAAGCCGGTGTCCTGGATCATGTCCCAGATGCCGTTGTTGATGATCCAGCCGACCAGGGTGAGGTAATACTCCAGATAGTCGTTTGTGTAGAGGGTCACAGTACCCCTCCGGGCTGAAGCAACACTTTGCTCAGTTCGATCAGCAATACCAGCAGAACCACTAGGATCTCGACCCTCAAGACACGCATGAGAAGTCGTTGCCGCTCGGACTCGGGGAGTCGGGCCTTGAGTTTGAGCCAGGCCACTGCCAGTGTGATATAGAGCACCAGGCGCCAGGCCAGAAGGTGCCAGTAATGGTTCGAGCGCCATTCCTGCCACTGTTGCAGGTTATCGAAGAGTCGCAAAAACACTGTGTTCAGCAGAGCGACCAGGAGTGTCATGGCCACTAGGACGGCCAAGCTGATCAAAACGCCGCGGCCGAGCTGGCGGGTGAGCGAGTGAGCCGATGCAACGACGGGACTCTGAATATCAGTCATGGTCAATTCCTCACTGCCGGTTCTTGGCCGGCGACTGCAACTGATTCAGACGGTCCGTTTCCGGATCGCCCTGGAATACCCCACGCGAATTCTCGGCGCGTGCCTTGCCGCGCTCAATGATGGTCATCGGCGAGTTTTTCGCGAGCTGCTGGCGCATGTCCAGCTCGATCTTCAAATTGCCGATTTCCTGCTGCAGCGATGAGCTCTGCTGATTGACGGCTTGAACCGCGAGATCATTGGCCGCGACATTCGGCTCTTTGCTGCCGGCCAACAGTGTTCGCTGGAGAACCAGGGCCTTCTCCAGAACGTCGGAGAGCGCGACTTCCGAGGCCAGCCGACGGGCCAGCACATCCTGATCTCGCTCATCCTTCAAGGCGGCAACGACGCCTCGGGTGATGGGAAGTGAGTTGCTGCTTGCGGCGTTCAGGTTCTCCACCGACAGGGTCTTGCTGCCGGTCAGCAGATCCTGCAGCGCCTGCAACTTGGTGTCGTAGGTTTCCTGAATCATCGGCGTGAGACCCACGCCGGCGGCGGTGACGGTTTTAGGGCAACTGTCACAGGTCTGTTGTTGCTGTTCGCCCAGGACGCGGTTGGCGAAGGTGCTGGCTTCCTGGGGAGAGGACCAAACATTGCACACCTGGCCATTGTTACAGGTGTCCTTACTGATCGAGGAGGTGTCGCCGGCGGCACGCTTGTTCAGTAGGTTGTAGCCCGCCTTGGTGACATCACCGACGATGCGGATCGGCTGCTGGCCGGAGCCGCCGGCTCGATCACCACCGACCCAGGTGACGCCATCGTTGCCGCCTTTCTTTTCGACTTGCTCGACGGCGGATACTGCATCCGTATTGGAGGTCAAGGTCTGGCTCATTGCTTGACCTTCGGCGAGTTTGTTCCAGCCCATCTGATTGCCGGCGATATCCGCCATCCTGTCGCCGATGGCTCGGCAGGTGCTTTTGGAACGATCGAAGTCGAGCCGGGCCTGCAGAATACCGTTGGTAATCAGGTTGTAGAGCGCAGGGTTGGCCCGCTGGAGAATCAGTGCCGGTAGCGAGGCGACGGCGCCGGTGGCGTTCTGTACCACCGAGGTCATGATGTTCTGGAAGCCGGAGGTTGCACCATTGAGCTGGTTTTCCAGGGTGTTGCTCAAATTCATGTTTCCGCAGACCAGGTTGTTATTCCAACCGCCGCCGACCGAAATGCTGTCCATATTGCCGGCGCTGCCCATTGTCACCGCGTTGCCGCCACCGATGCTGTACAACACCTCGTCACCAATGACACTGCCGGAAGAGGTGGCGTTGATGGGATCTGCCGCCAGGGCCGTCGCCGTGGCGAGACCGCAGACGAGTCCGAGCGCCCAGGGAGTGAGTTTCATATCGTGCTCCGATCGTTAGTGTTCATAGGAAGTCCGTGCTGCCCAGAAAGGTCTGCCCGCGGCGTTGGCAGCAGGAGTACGGGCGCCAGAGTGCCCAGGCGTAACCGCCGTCCTGTGCGTCGATGTTGGGACCGAAGCTGGGAAAGGTTGCGCAGGTCGGATTGAGGCTCGGGGTCAGTTCCTGCCACTTGCCTGTAGAGGCATCGCCTTCTCGCAGTTCGCCCGCCGGCCAGTAACCGGGCTGGGGGAGGGCGAGCATGGGTAGATAGACGTGAACCTGACCGATGCGGGTGGTGACGTCACCCGCGCGCTGTGCGATGACGGCACCGGTCTTGTAGTCATCGGTCTGATGGAGGAAACCGCTGCGTGGGTAAACATTTCCCCAGGTACTTGCGCTGAGCGGGCTACCGATTTCACGCAGTCCTGGGATCAGTGCTTCGGGGTATACCGCCTCGGGCACGCCATATCGCCAGGCAATCGGGTCGAGGGTGCTGAGAAAGTAGGGAACCAAAGGCAAAGTAGCGCCCTTGCAGGTGTAACCCGAAGCACTGGCGAACTGGCTGAACGTGGCGCCGCCGGGGTGACCGATGACGTCAGCCTCTTTGAACTTGATGATGTTGTTTTCGGAGACGTGGTTCGTGGTGCCATCGTTGCCTGCCTGAGCCATCGAATTTGGCGTGCCGAGCGGCGACATCTCTGTCCAGGGATTCATGCCGGTGTTCGAGTAGGCGGACACCACGGCATCTGGAACGTAGTGGCGGACTTTTGTCGAGGTTTTGACCGAGCATCCAAAGGGTGTGCACAGCAGCCAGTAACAAACTCCCACCACTTGATACTCAAGGCAGGTGGGGGAGAGTGTCGAGGCGACGATAGCCGCTGTGTTGATCCCAGCGGATGCAGTGAGCGACAGGCTGAAGGTGATGGCCAGAGACAGAGGGCGGAGCAAATGATGTTTACGGCTCATCGCGGCAGGCTCCGTGCGCGCTCGATCAGCCCCAAAGCTTTCGACACATCCTGTTCTCCGTAGACGACATAGCGGCGGTCAACGACTACAGCCGGGATCTTGGTGACGCCCAGGCTCCATGCATCTGTGACACCTTGCTGGGCCTTGGCGAGATCGTTTTGCAGCTGCTTGCCGGCCGGAGTGGTCAGGTAGCTTTGGATGGTTGAGGCCGCTTGGCTTGGATCCGAGGGGAGTTCGTGAGATAGCTGTTGTTCGAGGCGTTGTTGTTCATCGAGAAGGATGGTTCGGGTGCCGGCGGGAGTGGTAACAGGGTGTGCTCGATCGGTGATTACCCAGGTTTCAGCCTGTGCAAGGGCTGATATGAGCATCAGGGCAAAAAGCGGAAGCCCGCGCGTTGAATTGCGTTGTAGAGATGGATGCCGGGTCATGGCGTCGTACCTGAAATGGGTTCAGGTGCAGGAAACCGGATGGGAGCATTGGGTGCAGCAAGAAATAGAAACTCGGTCGATGTTGTATTTGACTTGCGAGCCTCGGAGAAGTCCTTGAGTATCGTGAGGCATCCGCAGGGGCATTTCCTGGCCATCACCGTAGTGTCACGACTAAGGGCTTCGGTGAGTCAGTTCGATGATGCTGGGTGAAACCCACGTATCCAGGATGATAAAAAATGATGAATGGCCCTTTCCCTATTCAACAAATAGTTGAATAATGGGCGCACTGAATAGGTAGCGCCGACCGGTGTAAGCGTCCATCCACCTCGCAAGAGGTCCGCACCATAGAGTGGGATAACCAAGAGATTCCGGATTAAAGAAAAAGCCCCGCATTGCGGGGTTTTTTCTTTTCAGCGAGGCATTTTGATCTCTTTATCCTGATACCGGTTCAGCAGGATGAATTTGAAGCTGATCGGCTTCTTGTACTGCAACGGATCATAGCGCTCGTGCGCGCTGTTTACGAAGAGATTGAGGTGCGCTCCTTCGACCTTCTTGGCTTTGGTGACGGTGAAGAACACCGCATAGTCGAAGGTACGCCCCTGATGCATAACTTCTATGGTGACGAACTCTTCCCGGCCAGTGTGCATGCATCGCCGTTCGCCCAGGGTCGAGATGATACCTGGCAGTTGTTTCGACAGCTCCCAGCGAAAACTGCAAAACACCCGTTTTTCGCGTGAGTCTGCGTACCAGCTCTCCTCGCTGACTTGCTCACCGGGGAGGGGGTCACGGGCGAAACAGTGCAACCCGTAGGTGACATTCACTTTGAGCGACAGGTCGGGTTTTTCGTCCTTGCCTGGGATGGTGACCTCCCAGAGATGGGGGGCCAGGTGGCTGAGGTCATAGACCGTCCCCGCAATGGTTGCTGCCCTCCAGGCAATACCGCTTGTTGGCTTTCCCATCTACTGCCGTTCGCTCAAGTCCTAATGCTTGCCATTGTGACATGCGCAGAATGAATCACCATACAACTGTGTCGGCGCTGGCTGGTTGGTGTCCTGACACCGGGGGCGTTATACATGTTGTGAGCCAGGCCAATTGAATCAGCGTCTAATTCCTGAACGGCTAGCTCCAGGTGATAGGACAGGTCGTACTTTTCAGCATTGCTCATAACTAGTGCCCTCCAGGGCGATTTTCCTTCAACAGTTCAGCAGTTTGCCGGACGTGGTTCAACGTTCAGGTTTTTCAATAGCTTTGCCGCTACATTGGTAGAAGGTCTCCAGTTCTTTGCCCCCGGAAATCGCCAGAATGCTTCGGCTGAGCCATCAAGCTTGATCCAGCGACATGGAAGGATCTTCTTCAAGCGGGTTGTAACCCACCACATCGACGTACCATGCCGACAGTTCGGCGGCGGTCATGTTGTTGAAATCAGGTATGGCGGTTTCCTATCAAAACGCTTTCATTGTTCGTGGTGCTCCAGAAGCCAATTTTGGGCGTTATCCAGGGTAAAGAAAGCAACATTCTTGGCCTCATCGAGGCTTTCTTGCCAGCGCGGCCATGCTGGACTGTACCCTGTCTCATGTACCAGATTTACCAGCCACCGCCCTTTGCTTTGAGGCACAAGAGTAATTGTGAAATCCTCAATCTTCGTGGTGTGCGACCCATCTCCAAGTTGTGTCCAAACAGTTGGACCATAAGTGCGTTGTAAGCGTCTTTTGAACCGAACCATCTGGCGGGTCAGAGCAAGTAGCTCCCCCGAGACCTTTACCTGTCCTTCCAAAGCGCGGTTGATGCCTCGAAGAATAGTTTTGTACGGTCGGTAATCTCCTAAAGAGGCCATGCGATCTGCCAACGCGACAGCCGACCAATTCAACTCAGCTAAAGACTTTTGAAACTCTTCGGCTAAATCCTCGGGTGTACGCTCCAACGCATGATCATCAGGCGCAAATTCTTCGTTATCTGTCATGGTGACTCCTCTGTTATGGCTTGATAATACACGATATTTGTCACATTGGAAGTGACATTTTTAGAGTCATTCAGATATTTATTAACAAGCTTTTAGTTAAGTGCCACCGCAAAAGCGCGCCGTATGGTGCCTTGATCCACTGATAGATACGGCTTGGAATGGTCTAGATCGGCATGCCCAAGAATCACTTGCACAGTTTCAACATCACCGATCGCGGCCAGCACCTTCGCTGCCAACGACCGCCGCCCACTATGCGATGACTCTTGCTTTATGCCTGCTTGCCGGTAGAGCCTGCTGATGGTCTGTTGCAGCGAATCACATGCCCGATACACCTCTGGTCCGCTCTCCAACAGCCGATGCTTGAAAGCGAGCTCAAAGCTTTGCCCTTTGTGCGTCATGACGAGCTTTGATCCTGGACGTAAACCACAGTACTCATCGGCGCCCGACAGCCCCCAGCGGCGCAGTAGGCGCACGGCTAGCCACGCATCTAGCGCATTAATACAACGGTCATGGGTCAGGTACACGTTGCGCGGCCCACCTACGGGTTAGGTTCCCGCCATGGACATTGAGTCTAAAGGCTCTACGGCAACGTTTTTGGCGAGTTATAAACGTCCATAGCAATTTCCAAGTTTCAGGCAGCTGGGACACTGAATGTCCATGATGTATCGTGGACCTCATGGCTAAGGACTCGCGGTTTAACCACTGACAATTCTTTCGATGTCGTTTTTGATGGTCGTCAGTAGTTCATCCAGCTCAATCGTCAACGACTTCATTCCGTTAGCCGTGCTACCCATTCCTAGCTTTTTCGCTTCTTGTTGGACGTAAAAATCATGGTATTCGTTAAGCCTCCTGGCACCTTCTTCGTTGATAGCCTGTCCCTCCGAAATCGCTTTGTTGACGAGGTTTTGAGTGGCATACCTTCCCGCGTTATAAACAGCTTGGCAGTCGGTACTATTGAGATTGATCATCGAAATCAAACCTTTTGTTCTCATGTAGATACGAACAATTTTTGAAGAAACCAATGGGTCGACATTTGCCAAGCAGGATGGTGCTGAGTCGTAAATAGGGAAAGGGTTTTCTCCGATAGGAAAGATGCTAAAATGCGGACTGTCTTCGGCCAGTTGCATTAACTCTTTGCCGTACTCTAGCATGTAGATGTCCCAAGCCGTGGTGAGTTCGGCATTGATTAGGCGAAGCGTATTCTCTGTTATTTCACGCTCGTCATCCTTGGATTTTTGCGTGGCATATTCGTGTGCTTTTGTCGTTGCTCTACTGGTCGCTCTCGCACCGATGTACGCAGCAGCAAGAGCAATAAAAACCTCTTTTGAAAAAATACCGTCAACTGTGGTCGCAATTAAATTTAGAGCCTCAATTAGCTGCATTATCTTTTTCCTTGTTATTTTGTAATTGACTGAGCCTCGTATCCATCGATACCTAGGGATTGTAGTGTTGGGCGCCGAGAATCGCCCAATATCTTTGATATCCCAATAAAATACGCTGCCACCTTTAAGTCTTTATCGTCTATTCCACGCCAAAAAAACGGGATGTTTTGATTTTCGAGGCTCTCAATAAAAGTTATATGCGTTAAGCAGATAAATATCCTCGCAAAATTTGCTGGATTGTTGAAGTCGTTTTTTAGTAAGTGCATTATGATATGACGATTAAATCCATCAACTTCCCCATAGCTAGGTTTATAGAGAATACTTTTGAAATACAGTCGGAATGCATTAATCACATCGGATTGAGGGCAAATGTGCGTTAAAAAATCAATCTCTATCTCTTGGTTATAACCTTTGCCTGGGTGCCAAACATACGCATTAAGTCTTCGTCGGCCCCACTGTATTATGATATCCCGAAGATAACGCTCAAATTTTTCACCGCTAACATTGTCAGGCGCTACGTTCAGTCGTGAAATCTGAATATTCCTTAAACCTGCCTCAAATACGGGTATAAGAGACATGATTGCCACATGGTCCATTCCGAGGTAGTAAGCCTCAATCGCTTCAAATACGATTAATCGATAGTCTTTAAGAGAATCACTAACAGAGAAAAACTTATTAAAATAGGTGGCTGAAACTTCCGGAGAAAAAAACTCATTAAGCCAGAAGTCCGCAGCATCCTTGGGGGTTTCAGCGCTATTCATTTCGAATATCGCCTTGTTTAATTCGCCTTCACCTATAATGTGAAGCGGCACCGGTAAAGACATCGGCAATGCTCGTTCCTGCGCTTCAGTAACGCGTCCCCATCTTTCATTGTAATAGCTTATTGGCCGCTCAGTGACGAAGCACAAACCAACATCGGTGGCGATCTCAAAACCGGGTTTTTCTATGGTCTTGGCGCAAACATCTACGTCTTTATCTTCATGCTTTTTGAACGCTGCGACTATCAGTTCCTCCGTAAGCTTAGAATACCCGCATAATTTTCTCAGTGTTTTCTCGTACTTCATTTCGTAATCCATGTTTACAAAGTGACCAAGTAGTCGGTTGTGGTTATAAAAATCAGTCTTCGCGACACCTCGTGATTTCCCATAAGCTAATCCATCGGTTTGCTCAATGCCACTAAGAAGAACTCCTGTTGCTACCATGCTGCCAGCGTGACATCGAACAACAGCGGTAATGGTTCAGGATAGCATTGGATTTAAGACCGGGTTTGGCTATATTCAATTAAAGCTTAAATGTCAATTGTTGGCTCTACTCCAGAGAATCTTACCTCTGGCGGATCCTGTGGCATTTGCCAGCCAAAAACGAAATGTGCCCATTTCATATCTCTGTTCTCACGATTAGCAACGAGCAGAAGGGTCCATCCAGCTTTTAATAGGATATTAGCGTTGATTTCGCTACCTGTACTCGTAATTGACCTTGTTTCTTCAATCATTATGGTAGCCTCAAATTTTGGCGTCATGGTTGGTGGTTGGAAATAATGAGTGGCAATTAATCTTCTGGCGCTCATGAGATTTTTCACAAGAACCCATTTTCAATCCATTCTTTATGCTTTTGATTTGCGAATCGGATTGACATTGGTACTGTGAAGTATCGCTTGTAAACGTATATTTTCCATGGTCAACTCAAGAATTTTAGCGTCCGCTTCAACTAGCAACGAGGCGACGTTATCGCGTTGCGACTTGAGATCTTCAATAATTTCCTTGAGGGATCGATTCCTTTTACGCTGGGAGAGAGTTTTTTGTCGGGCTGATGGACGTGTATCAATATTGTGCTCGTTTATCCAATGTTGGATTTCGTTGATCAGCCTAGGATATCGCGTCTTCTTGAGAGCCGAGGGATCACTGCCAGCTTCCCTAGCCACATTGTTTTGCGACACAGGTGTGCCGTGCGGCAGCTTTTCTGGCTTGCCTAGTTTTAATCGTTCAAAGGCATCGACGAACCGTAACTCTTGTTAGCTTCAGCACGACAAGCCTCGATCTTTGCGAGTCTGGGTAAATGCGCTTTGCGAGACCCCCCCGGTGTCAGGATAGTTGTCGCCTCTCCGGTACAGGCCCGCGTGTCCTGGTATTCACGGAAAATTGAAGAACGTTTGATTGACGCAATAGGCATTTATGCCTACTTGCCTATCAACCGTATGAGACAATTCCCATGACTTCATCCATTGCCCGTATCCACGTCAACGGAATAGAGGTTGGCTCGCTGCCAGCCGAAACCTATCAGGCCATCGCCAAAAACGTACGCAAAGACCGTCGCCTGTATCTTGCCTGGGTTATCTCCGCCGCTTGGGCGGTGGTACGCATGCTGCTCAAGTTCTACGGGGCCTTGCCATCTGTTGTTGTCGGACTATTTCTGCTGTGCGCTGCCGTCTCGTCGGAGACCTTCACAGGTATATTGACCGACCTCAAAGCAGCCGAACCCGAGGCAGTCACAGAAGGCTTGCGCCGGCTGCTCGGTTTCATCTGCATCATCTTCACGGTGACTGTTCCAGTAGTTGCCGTATTTGTATCCTGGATACATCCGCTCTCAAAGCCCATTCGACGATGCTTTGAGTCGTCAAATTTGCAGCCTGCTGGAAGTGCCCACCGAGGAATCCCGTAGCTCGTTGGGGTATCCAGAGCTTCTTTTATGAATTTGATGCGCGTCTGCAATGCGTCGACTAGAGCTCGCTGCACGATCCGATTGGGTATCGGTGAGAGCACAATCGGGCGCGAACTCTCGTTGGCTTTGGTCTTTGCCACCCCCGGTCTGCTGTTGGAAGGTGAAGGTCTTTTTGGATAGCGCGCGTTGGATGTCGAAAAACGACTTGGGCAGTCGGTTTTCAAAATCCTTGGCTTCATTTCGCATGGGGTCGGACGTAGACGAAAGGGCGCTGTTCTTGACCTTTCTCCAGGCTGAGTGCAGTAACTCCATTCGACCGGGCGGTACGAGGAGCATGGCGAATGTTAAAGGAGCGTCAGCTCAGATACACCCAAGAGGACGCGCTCACTCTGAGTGACCAGCCCCGGCTGTTGAGCTGCCACTGTTATTTGCCAGCCAATCAATAGCCGACAGCAGCGTAACCCCATCAGCAGGACCTTCAAGCTTAACTGACTTGCCGGTCGTGTTGTCCCTGACCACCAGACTCGGGGTCGCATCTATCCCACTTGATGCCGCTTCGCGAGTTTGCTGATCAATGTGCAAGGCAACCTGCTGGTTTTCGGCTGAACAGATCTCCAGATCGTCACTGTCAATACCCGCGATATCAAGAAGACCAGCAAAGCCCTGGCCATTACTGCGCGTTCGCTCGAATGTCTGATCCACGGCCTGCCAGAATGCCTCCGCTCCACCCATCCTGCCGGCGCACTCAGTCCTTCTGGCTTCCTGCACCGCCGCTGTGCCGTGAAACCCCAGCGGCAGGTGATGCCACTGGAGATTCACGTCCTTCTGCTGCAGTACCCACGATTTCAGCACAGGCGTGTAGGTCTTGCAGTACGGGCATTCCAGATCCGCATACTCGATGATGGTCCATCGAGCATTCGATGGGCCGAATACCCACGGTCCGCTAGGCTGAGGGGCCATCAGTTGGCCCTGGAACAGTGAAAAGCAGGCCGCAACCAAGCCTGCTACCACCCATCCGCCTGTCGTCCAGCGTTTGCGATGCTGGATCATGCCGGCGCCTTGGCCGATTTCGATGAAAGCAGGGTCTGTTTGCGCAAGGCCTCCAGCAGTGCGTTTTCGGCTTGTTCGGGCTGCGGATGCTGGCAAAGCCAGTCATCAAGGACAATGCGTAGCTGTGACTCGATATCACGCCGATCAACAGCCCTCATCAATACCTGCTGCAGTTGCTCGATCAGTACCGGAGCACAGACTTCAAGGGTTTGAAGCGCGTCCTTCCCAGGGCGTTGAAGCAACTGGGTCAGGCTTTCAATCAGGTTCTGGGTCAGGGTATTCAGGGTTCTCATGCCAGGCGCTCCAAGGCCGTCGTTGGTTCGGGAAAGGTGATGGTGTGCGGCTCGATACCGCGCAGCCGATCGAGGTCGGCTGCGATCTGGATGGCTGCGCCCAGTTCGTCGACGCCGAGTGCTTGCATCACGTCATATCGTTGTTTTTTCTCTTCGGGTTCGGTCATGGCCAGGGCGAGGTACAGGCTCGGCGGTACCGCACGGAACAACACTTCCATGCTCTTCGAGAGGATTATGCCTTCGGTGTATTTGCCGCTCTCTTTGCGGGCCGAGAGCATCAGGGCCTTCTGAGAGGGCGTCAGTTCGCGGAACTTGGAGATCTTTTCCACCTCGTCCGGTGGCATGTTCAGGCATATCCACCATTCGATCATGTTGAGCATCGGCGCGGCGGTCGGTGGAAGGTCATCGACGTTCTGTGTTGCCAGCCAGAACCAGGCGCCGAGTTTGCGCCACATTTTAGTGATCTTTACCGCATAGGGGGCAAGCAGCGGGTTTTTGGTAATGATATGGCCTTCGTCCGTCAGTTTGACGATCGGACGTCCCTTGAACTGGTCGCGTTCGGCGATGTTATTCACCGTGTTCAGCAGTGAGATATAGGCGATCGACATCTGGGCGTTGTAGCCCTCGCGAGCGTAGGTGGCCAGGTCGACAATGGTGATGTCTGCCTCGGGCCAGGGTGTTCCCTCATGATTGAAGATGTCTCCGTCGGCGCCCATGCAGAACATGTCCATGGCCTCAGCCATTTCCAGCATGCGGTTACGACGAGGTTCCGGCATTCCCTCCGTCATGCCGGCAGCCCTCAGCGCGTTGCGAACATCTTGCGTCAGCACCGTGCGACCCGCAGCTACGCAGGTCTTCGCGGCTCCCAGGATGCAATGACGTATCGCGCTGCGATCTGCGCGGGTCAGGCGTGCCTCTTCTTTTTCTTCGCCGCCGGTGATCATGAGCCTGGCGGCAATCTCCAGCTCGCCCAGGATGTCTCGCTGATCGTCCTCCTGGCTGCTCACATGGGCGTCCGAAGAGTCCACATCCTCGGCATCGAGGACCTTGACCTGGTCAGGTGTTTCTACCAGACGCGCGGCGTCGGCAAAGGGTGCCAGGCTCACGCCAGAGCCAGGCGATAGCTTGATTCGATGGACGGTGAGCCCCAGGCGCTGTGCAAAGTCACCGGTCAGGCCGAAGCTATTACCTGCCTCGACGATGAACAGGCGAGGTCGGTAAACGGCGATCAGTTGATTGACCAGGTTACTCAAACTGGCGGATTTGCCGGCGCCGGTCGGGCCGAAGACAAACAGATGCGCATTCATCTGCCGATCGAGCTTGTTCAAGGGGTCGAAGGTCAGTGGTGCGCCGCCGCGATTGAAGAAGGTTAGCCCCGGATGCCCAGTACCGGTTGCTCGTCCCCAGACAGGGGCCAGGTTGGCAATATGCTGGGCAAACATCAGTTGGGTGTGCCAGTCCAGTGCCTTGCGCTGATTCGGCTCGAAGTTTCCGGGCAGCCAGCGCAAGTAGGAATTCAGCGGCGCGACCTCGTCTTGCGGATTGACCGGCTCCATGCCGGCGCCCAATAGGGCGTTGCTCAGTTGCAGGCTACGTTCCTGCAACTGATCGTCATCTTTCCCGCGCAGGAAAAATGCCACGCTACCTCGATAGAGTTTGTGTTTGCGGCCGAGCAACTGGCGAGCCGTGGCCACGTCTTCCCGGGTCAGGATCGAGGCCTGCGTATCGCCTACGGCTTTGCGCGATAGCTGTTCCAGGTGGCCCTCAAGGGTGTCCTGGGGCGTGATGACCAGGGTGATACAGAGAATGGTGTCTTCCGGCATTTTGTCGAACAGCGCATTGAGGGCGTCGCTGCCCTTGCGGGTTTCACCCGTGATATGCCCGGTTTTTGGCGCGTCCCGCAGGCGATCGAGCATCACCACCCGGTGGGGAAGCCCATCGAAATACCACAGGCCTTTCTCTGTATTGGAAAAAGGTTCGCGGTAGAACAGGTTCTGCGTGAAGTCGGTGCCGCTGGCCAGCGGCAATTCACCCTCCTTGAGCACGGGCGCCTCTTTGCACACGATTTCGTAGAAACGACGAATATCGGCGTCCGTAGGACCAAGGTGGTCCGGGTAGGGATTGAACCAATGCAACAACCAGTGGCGAATGGCCTGGCCATCCATGCGGGTACCTTTGATGCCGGCGTTCGCCAGTCCCCCCATCAGGCGATCGCAAATCACCTTCAAGTGAGGACCCGGTGCCTGGCCGCGCACGTCAGTGTCGGAACCTTTGATGCGCCGGTAGACAACGAGTCGCACGCGCCGCTGTTGGCCTCTCCAGGGAAGCTGGCTCACCTTGGTGTCTTCGAAAAGACCACCAGGTTTGGAGATGGCTTCCAGATGCTGTTTCATCAGTTTGATGTAAAGCTCAGTGAACGCCGTGCCTCTCGCCCTGGGCTGGATGTAGTTGTGGAGCTGATGCAGGTACTCATCCCAGCTAGTTTCGTCCTGGGCGTAGAGTTGGGCCACCCAAGGCGATGTCTCCAGTTCATCGAATGAGTCCTGCAGGGCGTTTTCCAGTGCATCGCGCGCTTTGCGCAGCCACTCCGGATCGCGTCCTTCGGTGCCGATCGGTATCAGTTCGAAGAAAGCCGCGCGAGAAACCCCGTCCTCCAAAAGCATTGCTTTCTCCCCCGGCAAGTAGTCGACCCAGGGCAGCATGTCCACGAAGGATGGATTGATGTCATAAAGCCGGGCGGCATCGGCCTTGGTCGCCGGTTTTTTCTTGGGGTCGCGCCAGTCCACTGGAGACGGAATGCCGAGCGCCCTGAGGCGTTCGAAATAGCGTTCGGTCGCGGCTTCCGATGATTCTGTCGTTGAGAGTTCCAGGTCATCGATTTTGCGAGTAGGAGCGCCGACGGCTTCAAGCCCCGGCTCAACCCGGCCAGGCCGTTTGTGTGCTTTCAAACGTTCAAACAGCCCCATCAGTAATCCTCCGTCCGCTCGCCCGGCATGGCGTATTGCACCCGCTGATACAGTGGAAATACCGTGGTATAGCCCGGCACTGGCGCCGGTTCTGAGCCGACGAGATGAGGAAAGACGTACATCACCAGATCCGGGTTGGGCAGGCGTTTGAACTGGCTGTAGATCTCGTTCTGCGCGGTGCGGGTGAACGAGGCATTGTCTTCCATTGAGCGGGCCGGGCTGGCGTCCAGTGACCTGCGCAGGGACTGGCGGGCATCGAGCAACTGACGACTGCTGGCACTGCCGCCTGAGCCGCTGGTGCCTTGATTCCAGACATCCATCATGGTGTTTTCCCCGTGAGGGAGCATTTCCTCCTTGCTGGTGGAGCACCCTGAAGCGAGCAGGGCAATGGCCAGGCCCGCGCAAAGCTTCAGGCAGTACTCAATCGAGATTTTCAGAGACATGACTGACTCCTGCGTTGTAGTTGACCTTGCGGCCCTTGAGTTCGTAGTCGATGGCCAACTGTTGATCCAGATGCACGGCAACCTTGGCACCGGGCTGGACGTACACGGCGGCGAAAGCCTGGCCGTAGAGCTTGTTCACCCAACTGGAGACGTCATTGACACCTTGACCGATGATCTTGCTCATGGCTTCACTGCCGGACAGTCCAATGGTCCCGATTGTCCCGGTTTGGGGGTTGGTGAACGAGCTGCTATTAGGGTCTGACTTGATCAGAGACGCGGCGCCGGCCCCCGCAGCGGTGATCAGGACCTGCGAGCCGATGTACTGCGAGGCGTTGCTTTTACGCTCACCACTGATGCAGGGAATGCCATAGGCATCGCTGATCCAGCCCAGACCGCCAGTGTTCTGGTTGTTGTTCTGGCTGCTGTTGGTTTCTTCGGGCGGTGCCGGCAGCGTGCGCACGGTGCCGTCGTTGAAGACGAAAGTCAGGCTTTTGATCTGTCCGCGAACGCAGGAGAGTGTCCAGTCGCCGGACGCGGTGCCGTTGGCGACGGCTCCAGCTACGTCAGGCAGATCGATACCATTGGCCGTCAGGTTGTCCGGGCCGATCAAGACCTTGAATGGGTAGGGGTCGTTGACGGTACCGTCGATCGGTATCCGGCCGATCAGCGCGGACATGGCCACCGATCCCATCAGCGTCGAGTTCTGGGGCAAGGTGTAAATCTTGCTGACCTGTTTGCGGGCGTCCAGTGGGGAGATCTCGTTCGCCATGTTCTGGACGCCGCTGCTTAGGGCATTTTGGCCATGGTCCAAGGCTGGGCCGAAGGACGTGGGAAAATTGAAGCCATTGGCTACCTGATTCGATCCCGTCGGAATAGGCTTACCGTTGACGTCGATCGGCGTGGCGTCCTGAGGGTCGATCCAAACAATGTCGAGGCCGGGTGCCCCCTGAAAGCGTTGGCCATCACCAGGCTGTACGCCAAAGCCGATAGGCAGGTCTGATCCAGAGGAGTCGGCGGTATTCTGTTTGTGGCTCAGCGTGTTGTATTGCTTTTGCAGGGTATCCAGCATGTTCTGGCTCTGTTGCTGCGATTCCTGCTTCAGCGTGTCCTGAGCGCTCTGCAGCTTGATATCCATATTCTTGTCGATGCCCAGCAAGCGTTTTTGAAGCTCATCGTTCTGTTGCTTCAAGTCATCATTGTTCTTCAGGGCCTTGGTGACTTGGTCTTTCAGTTGCCGGCTCTCGGCAACAATGGTTCGCAAGGTATCGCTGGGTGTGTCGCCGTCAACGCCGAGTTTTTTCGCCTGGCTCTCGGTGAGCTTTGGGGCGTCCTGGTTTTGGTCATCGGTTTTGGCCCCGCCACTGCTGAACATCTTGATCACGACGATAATCGCCAGCAGCGCGAACGGGATGACCAGGAACTTGAGGAGCGGATTATCTTTCATGGCGTGCTCCCTTTGGATCGATCTGCCCGACCGCCGCTGGCACCAGTGATTCCGCCAGACCATGACCTTGAGTGACTAGGTAGGCCGTGGTTGTATCACTGGCATTGTCCCGGGTATCCAGGTAGGAATGCTGGAAAGTGGCGATCACGAAGTTGCCCATAAAATCCCGGGGATCGAGCATCAACTGCTGGGCGCTGGTGTTGCGCAGCTTCACCGCTGTCACCCAGTATCCGTCCATCCGCCAAGCGCCCAGGGTGGTGGCTTCGACGGGCAATGTGGGAAGTAGGGTCGCGAGATTCAGGCTTCGATTGATATTGACCTGCGAGATGCCCTCCACGGCCTCAACCGTGCGCAGCGGGGCATAGAGCATCTGCGCGGCATATCGAGTGATCACGACCGGGATCGGCGTTTCCCGGCGGATAACGGGTGGGTCCGCGCTCGCTAGCTGATCGGAGACCCGCGCCGGGGTCGTGGCGGAATGGCTGCTTGCCGGCTTGTTCGTCGCGCTGACCTGCCCATAGCGGTTGGCCGGGTTGTCGCCAGCGACAATCTTGACGGGCTCGAGCGTGGGCTGATTGGCCTTTCCGGGGGCGGCGGCGATATCGACCAACATGATTTCGCCCGTGCTCATGTTCTGCAATTGCAGGCGCGTGGGTTCGATCGGCTCTTTGGCCAGCAGGTAGAGGGCGCCGCCGGTACTCTGCACACGAAGCTTGTCGACCAGATTGCGGGGCAGGCCCACGCGAACATTCTGATCGACGAAAACGATCCGCTCCTGCCCGACAATCAGTGGCAGTGTCAGGGGAACACGCTCCCAGCGTTGAATTTCAACCGCTTGCGCGTAACCGGTCAGGCAGGCAACCAGGACCGCGATAAACAACGAGGGGCGCATAGCTACTTGTCTCCTTTGTTGGTGGGCTCGATGGAGGCTTCGATGCGTTGCGGATTGCTGCTGTAGCAATCCCAGGAAAGCCCGAAGGGGTTCCGTTCCGGGTCCACGTCCGAACGGATGATGTGCAAGGGGTAGCGCGCAAGCGCGCGTTTTACGCGTTCCCCGCCGTAGTGCTCGTCGGCGGTGATATCAAGGTTTACTGTCCAGTCGTTGATGCTGTGTTGCTGGATATGTTGTTCCTGTTGATCGTCGATACCACGCCCAGGGATTTCGAACACACCCCGCTCGCGCTTGCGCAGTTCCCCGCTGTTGCGGCGCAGTTCGAAGTCCTTCTGCAAATAGGCCTTGCAGCTTGGGGTCAGATATCCCGTCAGCCGGGCAATGTTGTCTTCGTAGTCGGTTTCACCGTCGGTTGGCCAACGGTTCATCTGCTGAAAGATGTACAGCCCAAATGAGTACACCGACTCTGGCGGGATATCCCACCACTTACGGGTGCTACCCGATCGGAGATCCGGTGGGACGTGAATGGTCAGGTCGCGCGGTGCGCTCTGCCATCCATAGGCCATCCACAGGCCGAGAACAATCTGCAGACCAATGACCAGGCGCAGGCTATTGATGTGAGCCAGTTGTGCATCCACTTTCTTGCGATAACTCATGCACCCTCCGTGCGATGACAGGTCCACGCACCTGCGCGAGTGATAAGGCGGGAGGTGTTCCAGGTCGGGAAGTGTCGAGCGATATTCAACTGGAGCTGGCGATACACCCAGGTATCCGGTCGACCGCGTTTCATGCGGCGCACGAGGCGACCGGCAATGGTCAGGCCGAGGACCCCACCGACAAGAGCCCCAGCAATGATGAGCGCCCAAATATGAGTCAGGATCGCCACCGGGATACCCAAGATGAATCCGGCAATACTGCTGAACAAAATGGTTGCCCACATTTCGTCGGCTGTGAGGCCACCCATCACCACCGGCTGGGTGTTCAGCCGGACTGGCAGGAAACTCAAGGTCCCGTCATCAAGTACCTCTGCCATATTCAGCTCCCGTTACAAGATGCCTGTGGCTTTGGTTACCAGATAGATACCGACACCGATGATGGCAACCCCAGCCGTGGCTGTTCCACCGAGGTCCCGCCATTTTTTCTTGCCATCGTGAATTTCGTGATACACGCCGAATGCGTGCCAGGCGACGCCCAGGAACATCATTGCTAAAATGATCAAACCCATCAGCATGAATCCGTCGAAGCCCCAGTTCTGGATGGTTTGAAGAATATTGCTGCCCTCACCACGAGTGGGCGTCTGAGCTTGCGGAAGCCCCGCTACAGCCAGTTGCGGGAGCGTGATCGCCCCTGCACCTGCGTAGAGAGATTGTTTGAGTTGAGACATGGTTGAACTCCAGTGGGGTTAGCTGAGCACAAAAACAGTGATGAGCATGCAGAGCACGAGGATGCGGATCACCGAGGGTGCAGCGATTGATCTATCGAGATTATTGGTGGCCCAACCCCGGTAGCAGCTATAGATGGCCCATGCACCCCATAGAAACGTAGCGGCCACGGCAAACCCAACGAAGAGCATGTAGCTAGCTGGCGCTGAAAATCCGCCAGCAGCCTGGAAGGCAACAGTTTGTGCACCACTCATACTCATGGCTTGTGGCCCCCGTTCAGGGTGTAGTTGCCCGAGATATCAGTTGGGTCGCGCGGCTGTGCCCGGCTGGGGGTCAGGTAGCCTTCCAGGCCATGGCGGATACTCTCGATATCAATGGCGAAGCGCTGGTAATCGAAGAAGTACCGCTTTCCTGGCTCATCGGCGACTTGAGCGCTACGGCGAGCAGTGTCCTCCAGCGCATTCAACTGGCGGATCATCACTTCCAGGTTGGCCTGCTCGGATGCGGAAGCTGCCGCTGCATGGGGGAGGTGCAGGCCTTGCCCAAGCAGTGCGATCAGGCTTGCTTGGGCAAGGCGGCAAGTGAGTGCAATGAGGGACTGATACGGGTTCACGGCTGGGCTCTGGTAATTCCTGTTGCCAACAGCTTGCCGGGTTCAGCCAGGTGCTCGCCGCAAGAAATCCATAATCAGGCCCCCATGGATTTCTTGCCGCCGCACCTAAGCCATCAAACGCTGAGGATTGGGCGTTTGAAAAACATCAGATAACCGGTTGGAAGCGCGAAGCCGTATGCCCAACCTTGCGAGTTGTGGTTGCCGACTTTGATTTCGCCTCTTGCCACTGATTGCACGCTGACCAGCTCCCATCCTTCTCGACCCAACCGGGTCAGGCATTCCCGACGCTCCGGATCCTGCAGAAATGCGTGGATGTCCGGCTCAGTCGTGGGCTCCTCGGATTTGAACATCAGGAAGCTTTTGGTGTGTAGGCGGTAAAGAAGGGGAGCGAATTCAGAGTGGTATTCGAATGCCTGGCGGCTCATATCTACATCCTCGATGTTCGGAACCGACAGACTTTCTCAAAATTTCAGGTTATGACTATCAGAAATGAAAACGGGACCACCACAGATTTCTGGGCCTGCCGTAGGGGGTAATCCCAGCGACTGCATCAGTGATGGACGAACACGTTTCAACAAAATTGAGATTGCTAGCGACGTGCAACATGAGAGCCGGTTGGACTTGCCCCTGCAAAACCGGACACCAACTCCCTGTTAAATTGATGCGGCTGCCAAGCGCCTGAACTCCCTCGGCGAACGATAGTTCAAGGCGCTGTGCGGATGCTGCTCGTTGTAATGCTCAAAGGCAATCGCCAGGTTACGCAGCGCCGTTTCTCGATCCGGCTTGGGCATGTGCGCCACGTAATCACGCTTGATCGTCTTCACAAAGCTCTCGGCCATGCCATTGCTCTGCGAGCTGCGCACAGGTGTGGTCACAGGCTGTAATCCGATCTGCCGAGCAAACAGACGCGCCTGTTCGGCCGTGTATGCCGAGCCGTTATCGCTTAGCCACTGTACCGGCGTGGCGGGCAGTTGATCGCTAAAGCGCTTCTCCACGCTTTCCAGCATCAAGTCGCGGATGTCATCGCCGCTGTACCCGGTCGGGCTGGCGACCCAGCCGATGGCTTCGCGATCACAGCAGTCCAAGGCGAAGGTCACGCTCAGTTTGGCGCCGTCCTCACAACGGAACTCAAAGCCGTCCGAGCACCAGCGCGTATCGCTGGTTTGCACCGCAATACGTCCTTCGTGCCGACGTGGTACGCCGGGCTGTTTGATCCGTCGCTCAAGCAAAAGGTTGTGATCACGCATCACCCGGTAAACCCGCTTCACGTTGATCGCGGGAAGCGACAGCTCTTCACGTGCACGACGCAGCAATCCCCAGACTCGACGGTAGCCATAGCTGGGCAGTTCGCTGACCTGCTGCTGGATTTCGGCCACCAACTCAGCGTCGTTCACAGGCCTGCTTCGCCGTACTTTGGGCGATACCGATTGTTTGATTCGAACCGTTAATTGCGAGCGCGACACACCGAGACATTCGCTGACCAGCTTCACTGGTTGTCCCCCGGCAACAAGGGTGAGTGCGCAATCCATTTTCGCGACCGGGCGATCTCCACAGCCTCTTTGAGGATTTCTGCTTCCATCGTTTTCTTGCCCAGCATCCGTTGCAACTCGCGGATCTGCTTTAGCGCACCGCTCAGCTCGGAGGCAGGTACCACGGCCTCGCCAGCGCTGACCGCCGACAGGCTGCCGTCCTGGTAGAGCTTGCGCCACAGGAACAACTGATTGGCATTGACGCCGTTGCGCCGAGCCACTACCGACACGCTTTGTCCAGGCTCAAGGCTCTCACGAACCATCGCCAGTTTTTGCTCTGGGCTCCAGCGGCGCCGCCGCTCCTGGCCCAAAAGCTCACCACTCTTATCGTTGCTATTAGTCATAAACATAACCGTTTGCCTATCCCTTATAGTAAGGGGGAAACGGTGTCCTGTCTTTCACGGGGCTTGTTCACCGGTGGCGACCTCTATCTTTTGATATATGTGAGACAATCTCCGTTTTCGCATACAGGAGTTCTACCTCGATGGCCCGAGCAAAGCCCCCAGTTTCTCCCACCGCTCCCAAATTGCAATTGACCCCTCAAGACATAGATCAGGGGCTTGGTCGGTTACAGGATCGCATAGTCGAGTTAGAGAAGTTCAATATCAGTACGCTCGTCAAGGGCAGCTCGCCTGAACTGACCGGGTTGACAGCCGCGATCAAAGGCACTCTAGAACGTTATTTTGGTGAGAACACATCTGCTTACCAACGCTTCGAACAAGCCGCCAAGCTTCGCCATGTATCAATGTATCTCGGCGATGGCTCAGTGGATTATGTAACGCCGACTCGTAGAAATATTGCCAACGCTGTGGCTCTTCTCAAAGAGGCCCAGCGAACGCTGAAAGAAGACCTGGAGGATGCGGAGCGCGTAGTTATCTCGCAATCTGCTCTTAATGCTGGTGCCGGTACTGTTTCAACTGCCTTGTCTCGACGTATTTTTGTAGTACACGGTCACGATGAAGGTGCTCGGGAAACTGTTGCTCGCTTTCTTGAGCAGGTAGGTTTCAAAGCAATCATTTTGCACGAGCAAGCGAACCAAGGACGTACGGTCATGGAAAAAGTTGAAGCTCACGGCGACGTCGGTTTTGCTGTTGTGTTGCTGACCCCCGATGATGAGGGATGTGCTAAAGGTGGAAGTCCAGAGCCGAGGGCTCGGCAGAATGTACTTTTGGAGTTGGGTTACTTTCTCGGTCGCCTTGGGCGCAACAAAGTCTGTGCGTTGAAACGAGGCACGCTGCAGATCCCTAGTGATTTTGCTGGAGTCGTTTGGGAGTCGATGGACGGAAACGGCTGGAAGCAAGCTCTAGGTCGTGAGCTTGAAGCCGCCGGGCACGAAATAGACTGGAACAAGGTCATGCGATCATGAAGTAGGTATTGGTGTAGAAGTCTCGACTTGATCTGACACCCCTCTTGAAAAATAACGGGGCTACCGGGTTTGATGGTTGTGCAAGCAATCACCAACCCAAGAGGAGTAGCCCCGCATGAACGTTGTAAATCAACCAATTGTTAAGCACAAGTTGGGCTTGTTAAACCTGGCCGAGGAACTCGGCAACGTTTCACGGGCTTGCAAAATCATGGGAGTGTCGCGAGACACCTTTTATCGCTACCAGGAAGCCAAGGCGAACGGTCGAATCGAAGCCCTGCTGCAAAAAGATCGCAGAAAACCAAACCTGAAAAACCGTGTCGATGAGGTTGTTGAACAATGCGTACTGAATTACACTATTGAACAGCCCGCCCACGGCCAAGTCCGTGTCAGCAATGAACTGTGTAAGCGTGGCACATTTGTCAGCCCTTCAGGTGTGCGATCGATCTCGCTGCGGCACGAGCTGGCGAACTTCAAACAGCGTCTTCGTGCACTAGAAAAGCACGTTGCCGCTACGGGTGCTGTCCTGACAGAAGCCCAGGTCGTTGCTCTGGAGAAAAAAGCGCGATGACGATATCGCCTGCGGCAAAATCAAAACGGCCCATCCAGGCTACCTCGGTTCGCAGGACACGTTTTACGTCGGCACCATGAAAGGTGTAGGCCGTATTTATCAGCAGACCTTCGTTGATACTTACGGCAAAGTCGCGTTTACCAAGCTCTATACAACGAAGACGCCCATCACAGCCGCAGACCTGTTGAACGACAAAGTGCTGCCGTACTTCACGGGGAAATGGGCTCTGCGTATGCATCAAACGCACGCGGTCGACGTTCATGTGATCCGGGGGCCAAACAATAGAAGAACGGGGCAATGGTGCTCAAAGCAAGGCGATCTGTTCACGGTACACCTGCCCCGACCGGCTTCGTGGTGATGCCCAAGCGTTGGGTGGCAGAGCGAACTCATGCCCGGAACGAGAGGGCTCGGCGATTGATCATGCACCACGGCCGGTTGTTTGCTGTGAGTGAGGCATGGGTGTGGCTGGCCGAGGCAGGCATACCCGTACGCCGACCTTGTCTACATCCTCCTAAGGGCCGAGTTTTTTAACCAGCGTCAGCACTTTTGGTGGAACCTGACGCGCTATAAACGTCACTCACATGACTGTGGATGATTCGAAAGCAGCTGATGGGTAATAGGAAAAACCAGACTGGAATACCGGTCAAACCGATGAAAAGTCCGCTGGACGCATAAAGTTGTATACGTTCTTGGGGCACATTATCTGACCCGTAACGTGAAGAGAGGCTTCATAAGGGGAGCCTTTAATAGCAAACAGCGGCTTAAGCGATTTCTAAAGTAGGTGCAGATCATATGCTATCAAGTAATATCAGGTCTTTACAAACAACAAATATCGTAAATGATACTCATCAAGCCAGTAAGAGCGAGTCCACCCCAGACAGTGGAAAAAAATACTACTCAGATGGCCAGGAGAGATATAATTTTTTCAACTTTTCAAATCAGTTGCATGTAGATACTAGAGGTTTCGGAGCACAAATCAGCGACCTTTTAAATATGTTTTCGGACCCAGACTTCAGAAAAAATCACCCTGAATACAGGGACGTTTTCCCGGAAGAGTGTACGGCTATTTATCTGCAAACCGCTCAAGATTACTCACTACATTCACCATCAAGCGGAAAAGATATAGCCTTGTATCGTGATGTAAATGAAACTCTAAGAAAAAGTCATTTTTCCAAGGAAGCTAACTCAGAACTTGACGAAAATATGAAAAGAATTTCCCCTCATGTAAAAATGCTCACTTCTGCATTAAATAGAATTATTGATGTCGCGCCATACAAGGGTACGGCTTATAGAGGGATTCGAGGTAGCGCCGAGCAGATAGAGCATCTTTATGGATTATACAAGTCGAATTCATTTTATGTTGAGCCGGCCTTCATGAGCACTACGAAAAACAAAGAAAGTGCTCAAGTATTTGAGAAAAATACTCCGAACAATATTGCTTTTGAGATAATTATCAACAAAGGGGCAGATATTAAAGCCGCAACTCAAGCTCCGTCTGAGGAAGAGGTAATGCTTATCGCCGGAAGTAGATTCAAAATTGATTCGGCGATGAAAATTGAGAATGACAAGCATCTTTTCAAATTGATACAAATTTGACTATTAAGGCTTTCTGATTTTTTCAAGATAGTAGGGGTTGGGGGAGCAATTGAACAAAAAGTGCACTTACGCCCAGTGCCTGTCCGCCAACCCTTGTGTTGTCTAGATAGTTCGAAAAAACATCGTTTTATGAAACCATTTTAACGAACTCCAGAAAGAGTGCCGTAAGCATCCGACAATAAAGGTTCGTTAACCCACGGTCGCTGACGAGTAAAGGGAACTCTAACTCGTGCTTACGTTGGTATTAGGTTCCATTGTTCACCCAACCCCCATCTTCGAGACGGGATCAGTAATAGGTCGAAAAACCTTGGCGTAAGATTTTTTTCGAATTTTATAGGCTCCCCTAGTTGTAGTGACTTGAATCAATTGACCAGTGAAATTATGGACAGTTTTGCGGGTCTTAGCATTCAATCGGTCCAAGAATCGATCAGCGTAACACCGCTGAAGTGAAAATCGTCGATGTTGCGGGTGACTACGGCGCGTAGCGGCTCACGCTTGAAAATACGTGGGCTCGCAATCAGCGCGATTTTCGGCTCAGATTAACTGCGACTGACGGGGCGGTCAGGTTCACATTACCTGCAACTGAATCCCCGTCGGTTGCAGGTAATGTGAGCCGAAGACGAGGAATGCAAGTCGAGGCGGCTTAATGCAAGCTCGCTCGCAATTAATGTGAGCCCGTGGGCTCCGTCAGTCGCAGTTAATCTGAGCCGAAAATCGCGCTGATTGCGAGCCCGGCCGTTTTCGATTGCAAGCCGTTACGCCTAGTGGCCTGTGTGGTTATTCCTATTAGTCAATTTCGGCGCCACCCGCCCTCGGCCGGCGTTGCTGTTCCCCGCCATAGCCCGGCTATGACTCGTCACAGCGCCTTGGCCATGGACTTGTGGCGTTCGAACTTAGGCTAATGAACTAACCGTACAGGCCACTAGCATCCAGCGTGGTGGTTTTCCCGGTACCGGCAAATGCCTGGACCAGCAGCTTGTCGGCGTTCGAATGGATGATCGGCTGCTGCTCTTGAGTCCACTGCATGGGCAATTCCCTACAAATATTTCTTGAAGCTTGAGACAGTGATGTAGATGGATATCCCCAGCAACAAAGCGCAGGGCAGCAGAATCAGCAGTGGGCTGATGCTGATGGGGATGGCCAGATAAATCGTCCAGGGCACGATGGTCAGCGGGATGATCGTCCCCCGCGCTTTGTGATAGAGGTAGCTCGATTCCCGGCCCGAACCGAATTTACGCAGATCGCGCCGCACCAGTCCATCCACCAGGCCGGTAAATGCGGCCAACAGAAAGAGCGGGATCGTCAGCGTCAGGATCACCATGCGAACGCAGAACGTCAGTAGGGTATAGAGCGCCGCGAGGCCATAGTCCTGGAACTTGATTATCACCCAGCCGATTTCGTAGCGCAGGTCGAAGTAGCCCACCTTGTCCTGCAGGGCGGTGATGCGGGAATAGCGTGTCAGCGCATTGATATTGTCCTGCAGGCCGGTTTTCACCATCAGCCAGTCGTACACCTGCTGGGCCAGCCAGGTCGCGGTTCGGCCAGGCTCTTTGATCACGACGCTGTGCAGCAGATCCTGGGACAACCAACTCAATTCGTGCTCGAACATCTGCTGAGCGTGTTTCCAGCCCGCATCGGGCCAGAACAGATAAAGACACAGCCACTCGACCAGGATGGCGCCCAGCAGCGAGCCAAACATGACCCCGATGAACTGGAAGGGCAGCGAGAACAACATGCCCAGGAGGGTTTTCTGACCTTCCTGCTGCTGTTGGGCTTTCTCTGCAATGTCGGCCATGGCTTGGTCCTTTGAGTCATTGGTTTGCTTATGCGGCTTTGTCACCGTTGGCCATCTGCCGGAAGTCGTCCACCAGGTCATCGGGCAGTGACTCGTTCAGCGACTGATAGCCAGGCGCTTGCCACCAGTCGCTGCCATGGCTGCCTGATCCTTTGCGCATGCCCTCGACCAGGGCCTGGAGATCCTTGGGCATGACCTCATCGGGATCGTTCGCCGGCAACGGCATGCGGATCTTCCAAAGGTTGCCCCCTTCAAGAAGCGCAAAGCATTGACCCTTGGGCAGCCCGACGACGTGCGCCGGCTCGATCATCGGGACGCTGATGCTCTGGATCTGGTCGTGTGTGTTTGAGGTGAATGCCGCCTTGCCATTGATCGCGTCATTGGCGCTGCTCGCCGGCGTGCTGGTGAACACCTGGACTTTCGGCAACTGATTGGTCAGCAGTTCGGCGGTCGCGGTTTCCCGGACCCTGAGCATGAACAGGTTGTTGAAGTTACCGATCACCTGGCCAGCTTTCGCACGGCTGCCGATCTTCGCCTCGATATCGCTCATGGTCTGGGTATACGCGGTGACCTGCATCCCGGCACCACCTCCTTTGTTGATCATCGGAATGAACTCTTCGCCCATCAGTTCGTTGAACTCGTCGGCATGGACGTTGATCGCCACCTTGCCGCTGGTGGCCCCGGGCAAGCCGTCGTCGATACCGAATTTGTAGATGTGACCGGCGACCGACACCAGGTCACTGAACATGGAGTTGCCGACGGCCGCGGCCACCTCGGTATCGGAGAGCGCGTCCAGGCCGATATAGACCACCGCGCGTTTGCGGATGACCTGCATCCAGTCGAAGATGGGACGTGGATCTTCCAGGTCCATGTAGTCGGGAGACAGCAGCTCCGCGATACGACCGGTGGTCAGCTTCTCCAGCAGAGGCAACAGACTCGCGACGATCTTGTCGAAGTACGTCTTGTCGTACCTGACTGCCGAGCGCAGGCCTTCCATGACCGGGTCGGCGATACGCTTTTGCGTGATGTACATGTCGATTGCGATCACGCGTAGCGGTCGATCTTTCATGGCAAAGCTGAGGTTCTTGCGATCGATCTTGGCTTCAATCGCAACAATGGTTTCCCAGGCCTTGGGATCGTGCTCGGCAAAGTATTGCTGTGCGTACTCTTCGAACAGCGCGTCGATATTGATAACGTGCTGGCGGATCTGCTCGTAGTCCGGTCGGCGACCGAGGGCAACCAGGGCGCGAGCGATGATGTTCACGAATCGCCAGGCGAATTCGCGGAAAGCTGCAGAGTTACCTTCTCCCGAGAGCTGGCCAGCGATCCGTGTCGCCACTTCGGAAATGCGACCGAAGCGGCCGACGGCGTTGTAGCGCGCGGAGTGATCCGGCCATCCGAGGTGGAACACGTAGAACTCGTCCAGTCGGCCAGCGCGCTTGCACTCGATGTACATGCGTTTCAGGAGATCGGCATCGCCCTTGGGATCGAAGACAATCACCACCTCGCGATCGAGGTTTATTTCCGTGTTCTGCTTGGTTCTGCGATGAACAGGCTGTACGCGGCGTCCCATCCGGACTCGTGGTCTTGATCGTTGCCGGGAGCGGCGAATGTCCTGGGTGATGAAGAGTTCCGCCAGGCGGGTCTTACCCACCCGTGTAGTGCCCAGCACCAGGGAATGCCCGACACGTTCGCCCAGCGGTAGGCTGACATCGGCTTCGTAAGGTTCGATACCGTGCAGGCGGGGCAAGCCGCCAACCGGAGGGAGCGGGCGGGCCGGGTTCAGCGCAACATCCCAGGCGGTGGCCTTGGTCAGCAGCTTGAGTGGGAAGGGCGCAAACTCCAGCCGCTCTTCAATACGGCGGGCCAACTGGTACAGAGGCGTCGGTTCCACATACGCGGCGTATTTGGGCAGATAAGTGTCCATCAAGCGCTGGGTATGTTTCTGTGTCCAGCGGAATCCCTTGCCAATGAACAGGCGCTCATTGCTGACCGGTATGTCTTTGCTGGTCATCTTGTAGTGCGGCAGGCGACGGATATTTCTTCGATAACGCAGCACAAGCAGCGCCTGTTTCAAGCGGATACAGCCCAGGAACAAGAACCCGGCGGCGGCGACCACGCCGAACAACGGCGTCAGGGCGATCGCCCAGGGCGCGAAGACGCACAGCAGGGCCGCAGTAACGCAGACCAGTACCGTGTAGAGCTCAACGGCGGGTCGAAGCAGCGCTTCGATGGTGAAGGGGCTGGCCATGCTGATGCGTCCTTATGCTTGTTGGATTTTTTCGGGGCGCTGTGTCGCCAGTTCCTGCCCCACCAGCTCAACCTCGGCGGGCTGGCGCTCCTACTGCTGAATGGCTGTGGCGGTGATCAGCAGCGGGTAGTGACGGATGCCGAGGCGCCCGGCCAGGTCGTCCGCCGGCGTTGGTACCACCTGAAGATCGCCGGCCCAGCGGCGTATCTCGGCAAAGCGCTCGGCGTTCTCCACGTTGACCACCAGGCCCACGGCCTGCAGTTGTTGAAGTTGCGCGCGATGCTGAGACAGCCAGTTTCTGGATGACTCGTCGTCTCCCACCAGGAACATGGGCTGCAGCCCTGGCGCGTTGATGAGCCGCCCCTGTGTTTCGCCGGGTGTCAGTTGAGGGGACCGCACAGGAAAGGCACCGGTACCACGGACCCCCAGGGTCGGTTGTAACGCGGATTGAGCGGCGGGTTCCGGTACCAGATCCTGGTAGTAGGGCAGGGCCGAAACGCCACCGCGATCCTCGACCACGATCAGGGCGCTGGCATTCGCTGTCAGGGGCGCGGCCAGGCAAAGCAAGGTAGCGAGGTTCAACAATCGATTCATGGGTTGTTCGCCATAAGGTTGATGCCGGTGACGCGACTGAGGTGTTTGGCAAATGCGCGGCGATAACGGGCGGCGGGCTCGCCGCCGGCAGGACGGTGATAACGCCCGGCCGCGGTGATCCAGTCGCCACCCTTGGATTTCTGCTCGGCGAGGATCTGCGCGGTTACCGAGAGGTTTTTGTACGGGTCGAGCCCCTCACAGGGGCTGCTATAGCGGTGGCCGTTGGCTCCGACGTTGGTTTGTCCCAGGCCTACATCGACCCGCCTGGGGCCGGCAGTCTGGATCGCGATGATCAGCGCCTGGCAGGCATCGTGTCGGGTGGCGAAGCGGTAACCGGTGCCGGCAACATTCAGTGTCCAAGGCCAAGGCACGATCCGACCACGGATGCGGGTACCGCTCTCCTGCAGCGCGACCGAGTACAGCACCTCGGACGGAACGCCGGCTGACCGGGCTATCAGTTGGTAGGCCGGTGGGGGGATCTCGGTCGCGCTGACGAATGTGCAGGCCAGCAGCAGACCGCAGGCCAATGTTGCCCGGGTTACTGTCGTTGCCATTGCCCGCTCACCTCACGAACGACTGCCGGCAGATCGCCGCCGAGGCCAAGGCCGAGCCAACGACCGGCATCGTGGTTCAGCGTGACTTGCCGGTTACGGACACTGACCGGATCGACGCCGGCCAGAATCGCCCAGCGACGAATCCGTTCGTCGTCACCCTGGCTGCCAATGAAATAAAGATCGAAAGCTTGTTTCTGTGCCTGGAGATCCTTCAGCCGGGCGATACAAGCGGTGCAGTTTTCCTGTACGAAGAGCGCCAGGCGTCCGTCGCCCTTCAGGGCTGACTGGCTGCTGGGCGATGAGGGTTTTGAACTAGAGGCGATCTGGATCACCTTTTCGTTGGGGTACAGCCGTGAGAAGGCCTGGTCATAGGCCCGCTGATAGGCCAGTTCCTTGTCGATACGCTGCCGTTCCGCGCGAACCTGAAGCTCGGCATAACGCCGCCGTTCCTCGGCGCTGGTAGCTTCTATGCCGAGCGCGGTCAGTGGGTCGAGCCCCGGTGAGTAGATCCCACGGGGGCCGTCCATCACGGTTCGATACCGGCGCCATTCTTGAGTTGTGAGGCCCCATTCCCGGGCCAGTTCCGTCTGGCTGGTCCCAGCGAGAGAGTCCTTGGACTCGGAAAAGGCCTGTGTGCTTGCGGTTGTCGTTGCTAGGGTGGGCGCCGCATGACAGCCATAGGCAAATGTGAGGACAGCCAAACCCGTCAAGTATCGTCTGGTTGTTACAAAGTTCTCTGTTTTGCGGAAAATGATTGACGCGTGCATGTCGAGTTCCTATTGCGCAAGGGTTACGGTTTGCGGAGTGCCAGCCACGTCGAAACGCGCGGATTTGCCGTCCAGAGCGTTGAGTCGCCAGGAGGTGCCCGCCACGACATCGCCTGGCCGGATCAGATAGATCTGGCTCAGTTGCGTGCTTCCGGATGGGGCAACGGACAGAAAGCGTTCACCGCCCCGGTATTCGATACCGACCACGGTGAATGGCGGCGCCTGTGGCGTGATGGTCATGGAGTTGGGCTTTTGGGTGTGGTGTGTTTTTCGAGTAACCGCCTTGGACTTGGGAACTGCATCAAGTGATTGCTTGACCTGCGACTTGCTCAATTCTTGAAGGCGGCTGTCGACGGTTTCGAGACTGGCCTTGAGTTCGCCCGCTGATGCGGTGTTGCGCGAGAGGTCCTGGGCGGTCTCGGTGGCGAAAGCCTGAACGGCGTCGATGCGGTTGGAGAGCGCCTGCTGACCCGAACGAAAGTCGTCGTTGGAGACCAGGTGTTTGCCGTCAACGGTGTCCAGCCGTTCGTCTACCCTGTCCAGTCGCGCCAGGATGGCATCGAGCGAACTCTTGTCGGCGGCGGCGGCCAGGCTGTTGTCGAGTTTGGATAGCTGGTGATACTCGTAGCCCAGCATGCCGGCCATGACAGCAAGGCAGAGGCTGAGAATCAGGGTGGTACGAGTAGGGCGTGGTAGGTTCATGAGAGTCCTCGCGCGGAAACGAGGGCACCCTCTCAAACTGGTTCAGGTGATGCAGTAGAAAATAGATTTCTCAGTTTGTACGGTTTTTCAGGGGCGCTTGGGATCGAATCACTACAGATCAGAATTTGACTCGTCTGGCGCGACTGCTTGAGATGATCTCATCTGGGCTTTACCAGAGGCGGAGCCTCTTTTTTTGGGGTGATATAATTTAGCAGGCCTAGCTTTCGGCAAGGATCTGCTTGGGCATGAGGGCAGCCTTTGGTCCGATCTTTGAACCATTTGTGTTGCGCATTTTTCTGTATGTATATACAGTATTTTGCACGATCAAGAAATTTTGTTTGTAAAGCTTCGGTCCCTCCCTTGTGACGAATTGACATCATGGGGTAAGTTTAATAGATAAATTTGATTGTTAACCGTAAACAAGGATGTAGCTATGGAAGTGAAAATTAACTTTGCAGTTGTTCATGAATTGATAAAAGAACAATTCAAAGATATTCAGGATTCCGATATCCGGAAGGTAGTGCTTGATAAAGACAAGCCCGCAGTGAACAAGCTTATAGTTGGTGCTACGTCAATTTACGGAAAAAAAAATAACGCTGCGCATTACGGAATTTTTGCAAAAAAGACTGTTAGCGAGTTTCCTAAGTACTTTGAGGCATATTCAAAAATCGACTTGACGGATAAGTCCTTTCTTGAAATCACCGAGTCTGCGATGGGGGAGCTGCACGAAGCGGCCAAAAAAACTACAGCTTCCTCTGGTGGTTATATACTTTTTGTAGATTACGAGAGCGCTCAGAGCCGCTTTCTGCTGATTGCGATGCTTAAAAAGCGAGATGGCCTGAGACTCAATGAGAATCTAGAGCCGGAAGAGTTGATAGAACTTGATTTGAACAGCTTGTATCACGCCGCTCGAATCAATTTTAGTAAATTTCTAGAGTATAGTGCGGCGGATGATGAGGCTAGGCAGGAACTTAACTATCTTAGCTTCTTGAGCCAGAGCGCAGGTCGATCGGCAGCTGGGTATTTTGTTACTGCCCTCGGCTGTGCTGTAGGAACAGCTTCAGCGGCAGCTACAAAAAATCTGATCAATGAAAGTGTTAAATTTTTTAGGGATCGTCCCAATCTTTATGGCAAGCGGCTTCAATTCAAAGACGAAGTTCTGAGATATTTGGAACGCCAGAGAGATTCTGGTCAGTCCGTTAAGCTATCAGAGGTCGAAGCGATTGCTCGGCAGTTTTTCCCTGCTGAGATGGAAGGGCAAGCTGACGATTTGGCCAATGAGTTCACTGGGCACCTCAACGGTGAGGCGGTAGGTGTTCCTGTTGAATTTCCTATCAGCAAGGTTACTTTGGATAAGTACACTCACGTCGTATACAAAGCAGAGAATTGGCAGCTGAGATTTGATCGAAACACCTTGGGCGAGGGAGTCGATGCGGAGATTCGTTTTGTGGAGCAAGATCGCAAGCTGATCATTAATAATCTTTCGGAAGACGCTATCGAAGTTATCCGCCAAGCCATCGCAGATAAACTAGATGCGGTTCAGGCTGAGTGAATGCTATGACAGACGTTCTCAAATTTGTCCACGCATATCGGATGCTGGGGCGCCCTGACCTAGTGTCCGGTAACTCTTTTACTTTCAAAACATCTGTTTTTAGCACGGGAACCAATGAAGCAATTGAAGCACTCGCAGCCTCGAAGACCGGTCGGTTTGACGAGTTGTTAATTGACGGAGACGATCGCAAGCTTTCATCTGTAGATTTCTCCAAGTCTTGGTCCAAAATTGAGCTAAGCTTCGCACTGGAAACGTCAGGTGCTGTGCCCGTGTTCAAAAATTTTGAACAGCTTATGACTCGTTCAAAAAGCTATGTTAGAGAGCCGCTACCGTCACATATTTATCTGTTAGAAGAAGATATTTTATCTTCTGAGGAGCCGGTTGATCAGCGCGTAAATACTCTGAGGTCCATCTGCCAATTGATCGTGTATTTAGCCGATTTGGCCCATTTTCATGACGACAAAGAATCTAGTGATGAATATAAGCTTGTATTCGTTGCTGAGGATGCTGTTAAAGGCGAGCGCGCTATCACGCTATATCCATATTTGGATCAAAATCTGTTGTCATGTGAGGTGGGCACTGAGTTAGTCGATAGCCTTCAAGGGAGTAATCTGGATAAGAATCCTCATCTTCTGAAAGAACGGTCAATTTTTCGCGCAAGTTTAATTGAATATCTAGCAAAGTACTCTGGTGGAAAAGAGCGTTTCAAGGTTCTTATTACGACCTGGGCGAAATTTTTGACCTTGTACGAAAATAATATTGCTACTTATCTTAGTGGTTTTTCGTTCCATAAAGCAAAGCAGGAGGTGGCTGTCGCGCAATTAACCATCGCTGATCAGATGTCAAAGGTTGTGAGTGACATAAGTGGTAAGGTTCTTGGTGTGCCAATTTCTCTTGTTGCAGTCATCGCAATCTCAAAAGCTGATAATGTTTTAGAAAGCTCAATAATTGTCGTGGGTATCGCGATAACTTCTGCGCTATTAGCTGAAACTTTGGCCGCTCAGAAGCTTCAGTATGAACGTATCAGACACTCTTGCAAAATGATGTTTTCGTCTCATCAACAAAAGCTGCACCAGTATCCCGAAGATCTACGTAAATGTATTCAGGAAGCTGTGAAGGAACTCGGTGCTAATGAGGTGAAGCTAAGTCGCTCGCTAAAAACACTAAGATGCCTTTCTTGGGTGCCTGCGATTATGGCTACATTGTTGCATGCGTATCTATATCGCGAAAATTTATATGGCATAGTAAGGGGGGGTGGGTATTTTGCGCTGCTGTCATCATGTTAGACAAGAATGAGAGGCGCGTGTTTTTTACCAGTTTGGTTTTGAGTTTACGCGATCAAAGTAACCATGCAATCCCATAGGTTGGATCTGCCCGCACAGCGTCATGTCCTTCAGGTTGCTAACTTTACACGCCGGTGGGTTGGCTAAAGAAGCGCTTCGATTTCAAGTGCTCGATCGAAGTCATGAGCGAAGTGATGCAAAAGACCACGGTTATGCGTCATGATGTTTCTGCTTTAATTCAATGGCTGTGTTGCACTCAGCTCCCGCAACCGCCGATGAATTAATTACATAAACGGCCCACTTGACTCAGGAGTACCTTCGGCTAATACGACACAAAAAAATGACCACCCGTAGGTGGCCATAAGGTCATGCAACAATCAATTGTCTCGCCAGCGCCATCTCAACCGAATCCCCATCCTGGTTCAACGAGTCAAGCCCTGACTCTGGCACGTCACCCGATGTGCTTTGAGCCACTGAGATCTTCTTGGCCATCAACTGCAAGCAAGTAATCTGCGAACTGCCGGCGTAGCCGAAGAACACCACTCGAACCGGCTGCTTTTGCCCGATCCGCCACGACCGCCGCGCTGCCTGCTGAAGGGTGTAAACGTTGTACCCCGTCTGCAGGAACGCGATGGTCGGAAAGTCGAGCAGATCCAAACCGGTCTTTACCAGCTCCGGGTTGGTGATCAGCACGTCGATCCCACGATCAACCTGGTCGAGAATCCAATCCTCGCGCCGTTGGGTATCCACTGAAGCCCTCAACACCGCCACCTTCAAACCGGCCTGGTCCAGCAACCGTTTCAAACGCGAGGTGGTGTCACGAGTTCCGCTGTAGACAGTGTAGGCCAGTACCTTGCGGCCTTTGGCTTTCTCCGTAAGGCACAGCTCAACTAGCGCCTGTTCTTTGGGCATCAGATCGTCATCCCCGAAAATCGGAGGGACGAGCGCCAGTGTTTCCTTGGAGCGCGGATGTTTGACCATCTCCGGTCGGAAGCAGCAGTCCGGCCAAGCCAGCAGCACGTTGAGCACCACGCCCATCAGCGTGGTATCTCGTCGCGCAAGAGCTTGGCGAGGCGCCAGAGTCAGTTTCCCAGCCAGTTGCTGATAGGCCGAGGTCTGTTCAGCAGACATGACGATGTCGACGAACTCTTCCTGGTACGCCGGCAACACGTTGCCGCCGATATCCTTGAGTTTCAAAAACACGGTGTAGGGCAGCACGAAACGATGAATGCCTTTCGGGCCGAAGCCCGGGGCCTTTACCGTCCGTACCGAGAGCTTCTTGCCCTTGGCGGTTTTGTGTGACTCGTTGTCTCGCTCGGTGTAAATGTCCTTCAGCACGCCGTGATCACGCATGAACGACATGGCCGCTGGAGCCATGCTGCCGCGGGCGTTCGGTCTGTAGCCGTCCTCGATCATGCTTCGGGTGAGGATTCGGAACAGCAGGTAAAACAGATCATCAGCATAGCCGCCCATTAAAGTGCCGGTCAGCAGTACGGTTTTCCGCGCTTTCGCTGCCAACACCCCCATGGCTTGGCCCTGGGCCGATCCACTGTTTTTGTACTCATGCCCTTCGTCCACCACCAGCAGGTCGAAAAAACCATCAGGCAGGTAGCGCTTGATGAACTCCGTGGGCTGGTAGCCGCCCTCACCAAAGCCGAACTCAATGTTGGCCATCGCGCGCTCCATACGCTTGGCCTGGCGGTCGCTGAAGATGAAGTTGTCTGTGGCGTCCATAAGGTTGATGAACTCGCTGACGTTATCCATCAGCATCGAGGCGAGGAAATCCTCCCCGAAGTCGCTCAGCAGCCGTTCCGCACGCACCGGGCCGATGGTCGGGATTCGACACATTGACTTCAGGATCGTGGAGCGCCGGGAGCCGCTGTCCGCTTTCCCCGGGCGTATCAGAGTCCAGAGTGGGCCGGCGCAGCGTGGGCAGCTTCGTCGGCGTTCCTCTCGGTGAAATTCGTCCAAGGTGATTAGATTGCCCTCCTGGTCCTCCAGGACCTGGCCACAATCGGGACAGCCTGCCAGCAGGTGTCCTCCTGCAGACCGACGTGGCCAGCATGCCAAGCGCCAGTGAAACCCCATCCGCATGCGCACGCGCCCAAGGATGAAGAACTCCGGTCTTCCGTCATGGGCATCGCCCAACTGGTCACGTAGCTTCAGCAGTTTGACCAAGGTGTCTGGTCCGTTGAGCACCCAGACATGGGCGTTCGGTAGAGTTTCGAGGATCTCGCGTCGCCATTTGTAGACCAGATGCGGCGGTGATATGACCAAGGTGCGGCGATAGCCTGCGTTGTGCATGATGGCTGCTACAGCGATGGCCATCATGGTTTTCCCGGTCCCCATCTCGGCGTTGATGATGGCGGACTGCTCGTTGCGATCAAGCAGCAACGCGGCGACCGCTTGCACGACATCGGCCTGGGCCGGGAAGGGACGGCGTTTGAGTCCGTCCATCACCCGCTGGCGATTGGCGTTTAGGTTGCCGGCATAAACCGGTGGATTGGATCGGTTGAGGGAGTCCAGTAGCTCGTCGCCGAATTCGTCGATGAATTCGGTCAGGCCAATGGTCAGGGGTGAAAGAGGGGCTTGAGAGCCGTGGGACAGGTCGTTCATGGTGTTTCTCCTGGGAGGTGGAAACAGGGCATGCACGACACCCCAACGGGTATGTGCATACCCTGCGGGTTGGTAGAGGAAACGCCTGGGGGGGCGTATGGCTAAGTTAGTAGTCGGAAGGCAGCAGGATGGTGGTCACGCTGCGATCTGACTCAGTGATGATCCAGAGTCTGGTTTCGTCGCTGGTGTCGATGTCATAGGCGGAAAACAGTCGATCGCCTATGTTCAGTGCTCGTTGGTTGCTGTTCCAGTCATCGTCGCTCAATTCCCCCCAGTCCCCCGACAGATGACGCCGAAGGTAGATGGTAGGATCGAGTGCGCCGTGCTCCACAAGATGTTGCACGGAATGGGTCAGTGCCAATTGGCCTGGGGCGAACAGCGAGCCGGAGTCGGCTTGAGGTACTGGAGCCACTGCCGGCGTATCCGGATCGGCCATGGTGGTCGGGGACGAGCTGATGGTCAGCACGCGCCCGTGATCACGGGAGCCTGGCGTCATATCCCATGCCCGAATGATGGGCACAAAACGGTCGGTCAGGATCCGTACCTCGGAGACGTTGCCGTTCTCGTCCTCGGTGAACTCGGTCTTGTGGACCTTATCCTTGTAGGTATTGCCCTTCAGTACCAGGGTTCGTCCGGACTTCGATCGCACTACACCGGATATCGCGCCGGCAGCCAGCGCCAAGGCCAGGTGCCAGCGTGATAGGGCTCGTACGGGAGGCCTGGCTGGGACTCCGTTTTGACCGAAGTGCAAGGTGAAGTCCGGCCAAAGACCTTTCAGTCGTTTGACCTCCAGCTGGAACTGGTCCGGTTCGAGCGTCATTCGGTAGAAGTGTTCGAGGTCGGTCGCTGCCGGCAGCACCCGATACGGTTCCCATGGCCAACTGACCGGGAGCGTTTCGGCGTTCCGCAGGTCAGAGCCGATCATCAGAAGACGTTCGCGTACCTGGGCAACCTCCCGTGGCCGGGCCAGATCCTGGCGTCGGACACGGATACCGAAGATCACCACCTGCTTGAAGGTCGGGTCTGATCCAGCATAGATCCGCAGTTCAGTGAAGTGATTGCACAGCCAGCCGCAGAGTTCATCGTCCAGGACATAGTGCGGAATGATGAACACCAGGACACCGCCATACTGCAACAGGGGAAGTGCCCTTTGGTAGAAGGCTTTCTCCAGCCGTCGGCGACCGTTGCCTTGATACTGCGAAGCCCCGGCATGGTCGGTCACCAGGTCCCCGTAAGGGGGGTTGAGCCAGAGCAGGCCGAAGGCCTGGCGCGAGATCATGGTGTCCATCAGATCGCTGTGCAGCACGCGATCCAACAGTGTCCTGGAGTGATCGGCACGCTCTCGGTCGTATTCGACAGCGAAGGTCTCCACATTGTCACGCCCGAGGGCATGCGCGGCTTCGGCCAGGGCTACGCCTTCACCGGCACAGGGATCGAAGATCCGTATTCTGCCGGTGGGAGAGGGGGCCAGGGCCTGCAGCGTTCGCTCCAGGGTGATTTCGTCGGTGGGGTAGTAGCCATTGCGGGCAAAGTTGTGCGCCAGGCGCGGGAACATCAAAGCCATACAGGCCTCCTTGAGTCAGGTGTGACCCGGGATTAATCCCGGGCTTCGGTGGTGAGTTGCCCTTGGCGAATCAGATCGCCCAGGGCGGGTTCGAGCACGTCGAGTTTCAGCGACAGGCGCCAGGCCCTGATCGAGCCCTGGCCTTTGGGCAGTGGTTGCAACATGCCGTGTTGATTCAGGACCTCCAGCACCGGTTCGCGCCAATGCTGGAGCAGGGGTAGCGGGCAGGTTTCGGTGACCAGCGGCCAGAGCCGCTGTTGAGGTGCCTGGCCGTCCTCGAGGAGGGCGTAGGCGAAGTGATTGGTACGATCGGATTGAGCGCAGCGCCGGTCGAACAGCCAAAGGTGCAAGAGGCTGCCGAATAACGTCCCGCGGAAGTGGCGGGTGGTGCGTTTTTCCAATAGGTCAATGTTGGGGAAGACCGGAAGGCTCCGGCCGTCGACAACGATGTGGAACTGATTCAGGCCGTTTTCGGCTGAACCGAGGGTCAGCCTGGCCAGGAACTCCTGCAGGGCAGTGTCGCGGCCCCAGGCTGAAAAGAAGACCAGGTTGCGCTGTTCGTCGCAGACGCAGGCGTCGACGTATAGGTCAGGACATTCGTCGACCTGATACAGCCGTGTGAGTGATGAGGTGGGCATTGAGCCGTCTCCGGATCGGAGGGCAGCTAGCCCTGGAAGGGCAGGACGCCGCCCTTCGGGGTGAATGGATGGTGGGTTATCGATCGCGCTTGAGTGAGTGGGTATGTGGATCAAAGCAAGTGGTCGTGTCGCCCTGGAATAGAGGTGACTGACCAATCATGTAAAGGTTGACCTGATACAGGGGGCGAAGCTGCAACGCAGCCTCTGCCTGCTCCTCGGTCAGCCCGATTTCGATGAAGTGCTCGCGCATCTCACCATCATCGGACACTTCGTTGTTGGTCAGTTGGTCTTCGACGGTCAGCAGGATGTGCTCGCCGATATCTGAGAAGATCGGATTCATAGAGTGCTTCCTTCTATGTGTAAGATTGGCAGTTCCAGGATTGCTGCTTGAAGTCATGGATGTAGCCCAATTCTCCCAAGCGGGTGCATTGGGCTCGTAATCGCTGGCGATCGACGGTGGTGTCTAACCTGACGGTTTTCCCGAGAGGCCAGAGGGTGCCGAAGAGCTCGGCGTCATCGTCGTTGGAGGTCGTGCTGGACGACTCCATGCCGAATGGCGCGTCATCTGCTGATGGTTGAATGCTTGTGGCCTGTGCGACGGGGCGGCGTTTTCGAGGCTGTTGTGTTGGGCTGGTGCGCGGTGCCTCCTCGTCCAGTGGGTCCGATTCATTGGTGGTCAGTCGAGCGGTGTCCTCAACCGTAAGCTTGTCGACGTCATCGAGCGACATGCTTTCCAGCTCTGCTCGTATCTCAACGACTAAGCGGCCGCCGGTTGAGTAGTGCGAGGGCCGAATTCCCCTAATCGCGAAATCGCCCCGGTACTTGCCTTCGTTGTACTGTTCCAGGAGCGCGTCTTTGATCACGAACTCGCCAATTGAGGTTGAGAGGCGCCCGACGTTGAAGTCTCCGTTGCGACCGGTAATGGTCCGGATAGCCAGTTGGCCAGGGATGTTGATCATGGGTTACTCCGTGCAGTTGCGAGTAACCGCCGCGAGGCTGATACCCGCAAGGAGAAAAAAGCCCGACAATATCGGGCTCAGAGTGGGGGTAATAGATGGTGGAATCAAAACCAGAGGTCTGAGGTTTCATCCTTGAGTGAGATGTGCAGGTAGATCATGCCCGGCGTTGCGACGACCAGGCGTAGCGTGAGGTCCAGCCAGACCCTTTCAATGCGTTCGCCCTTGGGGGGGAACCGATACAGACCGAAATTGATCTGCTCGGCATCAGGCTGCAAGTGCAACTCCCTGTAAGCGGCCAGGACCACCTCGGCGAGCCGGCTGGTACTTTCGGAGTCGTGATGGGGTGCTTCGACGTGTACCGATTCGAGCCAGGCTGCTGGGGTTAATACGACAGGAAACTTGTAGAAACTTGCGGACTGGGTGGGTGTATTCGACATGATTTTCTCCAAGTGCGGGAAAACACCTGGCCCGACCGGGAGAGGGTTTCCCGGTGACGGTTTTGTCGGCTATGTGATTATTGCTTTGAAAATTTCTTGTAAATGATGAAGGGCACCCGTAGGTGCCATGCAGTTTTTTAAAATAAATCAGGAAGCTTTGCGCTGCCGTTTGGCAGGGGCTGGCTTGGCCTGTTCTTCTACGATTGGCTCGGGAGCGTTGCTGCTTTCGAGCGGTACTTCAGGAGGAGCTTCAGCCTGAACTTGTTCATTAGCGGGCGCTACTTCACGGGGTTCGGCTTTGTAGACTGTTTGACCATCCACTTTGATCCAGCCGATAAAAAGAAGACGTCCCTTGAGGCTTACGCCAGTTTGTCCTTTTTTATCGCCCTTGTCGTAAGTGAAAGTGTCAGGCCAGATATCGCCGATACGAAAGCTTACGAGGATTTTTTTGCCTTTAGTAACTGCGTCTTGGCAACGGCGAATCAGCTTTTCGGCTTCTTCACCGACCACGTTACAGTCAATATAGGTGTATTCCACATCATCAGAGGAGCCCCGCAAGGCTGCAACGGTGACGGCCATAAATGGCTTACCTTTTCGAACCGACACTTCACGAATCCGATTGAGATAACCGACGCCAGTAGTGTGCAGGTCGAAGAACTTGATTTCGTTGGTTGGGTTGCTCATGGTGAATCTCCAATTTCGAAAAAGCAGAAAGCGGAGAAACACTTCGCCCCTTGGGGGAAAGTATTCCCCGCGAGGGTGGTTGGAGCAGAGGGTAGTGCTTAGTGCAGGATCTTCATGGCAGCAATCAGAACGCCAACGGCAGCCGATAACATGACACCCATGCGAAGAGTGAGTTTGACTTCAAGTTGAGAGATTTCAGTCTTCAGTGCAGCTACATCAGCCTTGGTTGCGAGTAGCGAATGCATGTCGTTCTCCAAAGCTTCTATAACGGCGTTAGCTTTCTGTTCCGGAACATTGATCGAAATCAGCGCTTGGTAGAGAGCCAGTTCAGTTTTCATCAGACCTCCAAAAAAATGAGAGGCCTGCCCGGACGGGAAAGGCCCGTCGTGGGGGGTAAGGTGCTTCCATCGACTAAGTCGATTGATCGCGCTACCGGAAGCTATGGCGATCTTGGGAGGGATCAATGCGGTAAACCGCATCGTAGTCTTGCGGATCCAGACTACTTGGGCATGTTGCTGACGACGTCAGCGATACATGTGTACAGAATGGAAATGCCGCTATCGATTGTCAAGTCTTTGCAGCAAAAAAACTGCCAGGGAAGCCTCCCCAGCGGGAAGGTTCCCGGCTGGGGTGAGTGGTACCAACTCAGCAAGCACCAGGTGTCAGCGAACCAACGGGAGCTATGTTTGCTTGGTCAGTATCTGTTGTCCTGGAACGGCGTTTACGGGCGGGCTTTTGGACCATGCGAGTATTCGCCTCATACCAGTGATTTAGATCAGTGCCATAGGCACGAACCATTGCCGGCTGGCGATCCATGTCACGCAGCACATTGTCAGGAACGCAGGGAGGTGGTAACTGAACCTGCGGAGCCACTTTGGTCGGGGTTGTCGGGGGCGTGGCCCACGCATCTTTCGTGTTCACCGCACGCAGGAATTCCCGGGTGACGATGCCGATTGCGTAACCGATGTTGAAGGTGAGTTTGGACATGCTGTTTCTCCTGCAGGTTGATATGCGGAGAAAGCACTGACCCTGGCGGGGAAGTGATTCCCCGCGAGGTGAGTTGCATCAAGGTGCCTCCATCGACAGATGTCGATCGACCGCGCTACCGGAAGCTCAGCGGCCTTGGGTGGATCGAACACGAACAGCGTGCCGCAGTCTTGAGGATCCTGACTGCCTGGGCATGTTGCTGACGATGTCAGCAGGTCACGCCCCTATATTCAAAGGGGGATTGGGATGTGTCAAGCGGGGAGGGAGGGACTAGGGGCGGGATGATGTTGAAAAACAGATTGAGAATCTACCGAGGGCAACTGGGTTAGCAGTCACTCTCGGCTCTGGTCATATTCAAGATACAGAGAAAAATGCCACCTGTGAAAATCTGAAGCGTCGTTGATCTCTGGGCTGTGATCCGGACGTCTCATTTCATCACCTGGCCGATTATCGTGGCTGGGGCCAGCAAACATAAGGCACGCATCCGCGCACAAAAGGAGCCCTGCGTTTCGCCGGCGGGCCACCGGCAGGGAAAAGTCGCTACCAAAGGGTAGCCTGAGGATCCTGAAACAAGACCCTCAGGCTACCCTTCGTGTGAGCTTTAAAAAGTATGGGCCACAACACCAGTGTGGCCCTTGGATTACGGTGCTTCGAACCTCCAGAGAACCCTATGTGCCTTTGAACTCGCAATTCACGAGTTGACGGCTGCGTGTCTGGCTTGGAACAGGGAGACACAGGGAAGATCCTCAACTAGGTCCGCACGCCCTTCCCGGAGCTATGCGTGCTTTGGGGTTGGTGACGGGACGAATCGCATCACCGGGCGCTACTGATGACCGCCAGTAGCCAGCGAGGTGGAATCGCTACTGGGGACATTGTGACACAACGTGTTTCCCCCTGCCAGAGAGCTTGCGCAAGGCGACGGTGCGACTATCTGTAGGCCACTGCCGCGCCATCGGGGATGGTAGGCGGAATGATGATCGCCGTGGCCCCGGTCATGGGCCTGATCAAGCGCCCTGGCGAAACGTAGCCTACGGCGGTCGAGGCGCCCGTCAGCCAAAATCCAGTACATCTATGCTGCACCACCGACCGTCAGATCCGGCCTTTTCCGCTGGCAAGTAATGCCAGAAATGTCCCAGGCGGGAAGTCACCAGATCCGGCAGGGCCGAAATGTGGCCATTGTGCCCGATTGGCCCCGGCAGTCATGGTGTCCGGTCCAGGGTTGACCGCTTCAGGGGAGACCAGCACAGGAGCTTCACACTCGTTAGTGATGAGCTGCGCCACGTTGTTGAGGGTTACGCTGCTGCCAGGCCGGAATATGCGTTCACAGTCGAGCGCCGCGGGAAGGCCTCGCTTGGTTACGACAGGCTGGGTGGAAACCCAGGGCTTGTCGCTGAAAATCACCCGCCCGCTGGAGCGAACAACTGGTGCAGAGCAGCAAGGCGATAGCTACACCGCTCATTCTGAAGAACGATTTCATCACTTCTTCCTCTCCGCAACGTAAACGATCCGCTGGCTTGAGCTTGAATTGACATCGACGATGAAGCTGCGAGGTGCGTCGTCGTACAGCGAGAAAATTTGGGCAATCGCTTCGGGGAGGGTGCCTTTGAAGTTCAAGGGAGCTTCGATCGAGTAGTCCAGGTCTTCCTGTTTCCAGACCAATTGCCACCCGGCTCGCTTGCACCAGTCCGCAATGGACTGGTGCAAGGTGCTGCCGACTGGCGCAGTCCAACTCATGAGTTGAGAGGCTGTTTCAGGGGCGCGCTCAGAGTGGGCTGGTACAGGGCGCGCTAGAGCGGCGACTGTTGACGCGGGTATCGGCGCTGCGAGCGGTTTTGCCACGGGAAGCGCCTGAGCGATTGCTGTCGTCGGCTTGTTCTGTAAAGAGGTGCCATCCTTGACGGGGACCACTGCGCTGGTGATGGGTTGTGAGGTGGCTACGGCAACTGGCGGCGTTGCAGCCGAAACAGGGAGAGCGGAGATGGTGATGCCTGGCGATGTCGGTGCCGCTGCTACGGAGACCACGCTGCTGGTGGGGCTGTTGCTGATCGGCGATGCCGAAACGGACGGCTTCGAACCTGGCGATAACTCCGCGCTTTGCTTAGCGACGAAGGTGGCTGTTCGAGGCGAGTCGGGTAGCTGATACCCAGGGCGCAGGACAAAGCAGACCTGGCGGTTAACCTCATCCACCTTGACCTGCCGGGCCGGACCGGCCAGGACCTGCAAGGTGTTGCTCAAGGTCATCGGGCCGAGCTTGTATTGCGCTGCTGGCAGTGGCCGGGTGTAGAGGATGTTGACGTGGCCGGTGTCCGCTGCGCACAACGAGTAGCCCGAGCGATTCATCACGTACTGCATGGCATCACGTATGTTTGGATGCATGTTGGCCGGAATGTTCACATCGATGATCTGAGCCATCAGGTCGCGCTGACCGGAGTCGGGCAGGGTGCTGACCAGAGTGTAACGGCCATAGCGAACGACCGGCTCCTTTTCAGGAACTACGCCGCTGGAATAGAGGTCCGGCGCGAGCATGTCCGGGTTGCGGCTGCTGTCGAACGCCGGCTTGGGCGCTGGTGCCGTTTGGGTGGTGCAGCTGGCGACGAGCGCGAGCAGGAAGATAATGGTGAAGTGCCTGATCATGTGCCGAGAGGCCCCCTTTGATGATGGGGGCCACGTTGGCAGGCAAGGTGGTATGGCGCAGTAGGAAATAGATTCTTGCGGTATGGATCTTTTCTCGGGGGGCAGCTAACGGATCACGGATGGGCGTTTCGGCTTGTTGATAGCTTCTCATCGATAGCCACTACACGCTCCTCGACTCGTTGGTGATGAGGGCTTTGAGTGGTGGTCTAATCAACGATTTTTGCAGCCAATTCGCAGATAAAATTTATCACTCGATGTTGCTTCGATCATCACTCGGTATGGGGTGAGATATTGAGTACACCAGCTCTGCTCGATTGGCAGCAACGACATCAGGTTCAATCAGATCCTGTGTCAGCTGCCGTTTATCCAGCAGCATCTGCCACAACATCTGATCGATGGTGTTCTCCACGAGAGGGATTTTCACGACGACCAAGCGGAGCTGGCCGTTGCGATAGGCGCGGTCCTCGGCCTGGTCCTGCATGCCAGGCGTCCAGGGCAGCCCGAGGAACATGACGTAGTTCGCGGCCGTCAGGTTATTGCCGGTACCGGCGGCGGATGTAGTTGCGGCGAAGACCCTGGTATCGGGATCTCCCTGGAATTTGTCGATCGCTTTCTGCCGTTTGCCAACGGAATCGCTTCCCACCACTGTGACGCAGCCATAACCGGCCTCGGTGCACAGAGTGCGCAGTGTCCCGACCGTCGCAGTGAACTCGCAGAACAGAATCACCTTGTCCTCGATATCCAGCTCGGAAACCAGCTCCATCACGACTCGGACTTTTACCTGCTCCAGCAATTGACGTAGTGAGCCCAGCCGGGCTAGGCCGGGCCTGTCTTCAAGGCGAATCCGATCATATTCCTTACGTTCCTCAATGGTGAGCTCGACCGACAGGGTCTGCCGCTGTTTCCCCTTGAGCCCGGGCAACACGTCCTTACGTCGACGCAGCATCCAGTCGCTGATCGCCTCACGCAAGTTTTTGCGGAAATCCTGGCTGCCGGCGAACTGTTCGCAGAACTCCTTGAGTGGTAACTGACCGACCGGATGGCCGGACAACCGCAACAGTGTGTGCAACTCTGATTCGCGGTTGAGCACTGGCGTGCCGGTGAGCAGGTAGCGGTTGGGCACCTTGGCGGCAATATCGAAGCCGTGGCGTGTCCACGCGGCTGTCGGTTCTTTCAGCCGATGGGCCTCGTCGATGATCATCACGTTGAAGTGACCCGCCTGCAAGACAAAATCCCCCAGGCGTTCATAGTTGGTGATGATCCATTGCGCGGCTGGGTCGAAGGTCTGCAAGCCAATGCGGGCGTGCGGATACACCATCTGGATCTCGCGTTGCCAGTTGATGATCAGTGTCGAAAGGGTGATGACCAGGACGGGACGTTCTGCTGCGCGGATGGCGGCAGCGATAGTGGCCTGGCGTGTTTTCCCCAGGCCCATATCATCCGCGAGCAGGGCACTGGTGCGCTGGAGCAAGTGCTGGATGCCGGCTGGTTGATGGTCCAACAGCGAGTGGCCGGCCAGCGCTTGTGCAATATGCGCTGCGGTGAATTCGGTTCGTTCGATTGAGGGCACGGCGGCAAGGTAGATGTCCGTCGATACCTCATCGTCCACTGACGGCGCTGCGCGTTCCTGAGGCGGGCCGCCGAGGCTGATGCGAGTGATGGTTTCGGCGGGCGCGACAGATCCATCGGTCAGCAGTTCCTGGACGGTATCGAGGATCTCGAATTGATCCTCTGACAGACCCATTTCGAGAATCAGGTTACTGCGCACCAGCTCGGAGCTGGCATCAATGCGCCAAGAGCGGGACTGCCCTAGGAAAACGCCGCGCATGCGTCTGGAGACCGCCACCGCTCCGGGGTGGTAGTCGCCTGACAGCAACACGCCGCCCTGGGCGAGCGGGGCGATCCGGAAGACCAGGCCCCAGGTGAAAGCTTGTCGTTCGGGCGCGCATTGTGCAGCCTCCAGTTTTTCGCGGAAGGTCTGCCAAGTCTCGCTGAATCGATTTTCGCTCAACTCCATCAGGCGGTGAAAGAGTAGATCCAGGTCTTCCAGCAACTTACCTTTGGGAAGGCGCCAGTAGCGGTGGAGTGGGTGTTCCGAGCGGCGTATGTAGAATCCCTCCCGCTCCAGAAACAGGCGGTTGGCCCCTTCGACGAACTGGAGTTGCAAGCCGAAGTCATAGCCGTCGAACACCGCCTTGCCGAGCAGCGTCGGCGGGCGGTTGATGAGGCGTGGCCGGCTCATTTGTCACCCAGCCGTGGAATGATCCACTGGGTGCCGACGACGGCCAGTTGCCGATCCGAGTAGATGCGCAGGGTTGGATCAAGAAACAGTTGATCGATTGTTGGTGTTTCCAGCAGTGCCGCCACGCTTCATCTCCTCTGTCGACGCCCGGCACTGTCGGTCGCCAGAGGAGATAGGAGCTACGGCAAATACACATTGAGGCGGGAGGTGATTTTGCACTGAGAGGGTAAGGGCCAAATGAGCCTCGGAGGTAACTTATAGACCTCTTGGTTTGTTGAAGTTCGGCTTGCCATTCAGCGTGGGGTAACTGACCTTGCAACCACTCGCTTTGTACGCGGTACAACCCCAGAAGTCATAGCCGCCGTCCCCTTTCTTTTGCCGTCTCGCCAGGGGCTGGCCGCACTTACCGCAGTTGAACGTCGCACCCGTCTGGGCAACCCTGGGCGCTGATGCCATTGGGACGCTGGGCATGCCGCGCTGTTTCGACAGTTCGTCTTCCAGGCGGCGGTGCATCCGGCTGACTACGGCACCGTAGGTGTCCTGCCCCTGGGCAATCCTGTCCAGGTCGCGCTCCAGTTCTCGTGTGAAGTCCAGCTCCACGAAACTGAAGATCCCTTCGAGCCTGGCGATTGTTTCTTCACCTAAGGTGGCGGGCACCAGCTTGCGGCTTTTTTCCTCGATCAGGCCCTTACTGGCGATGTTCTTCATGATCGAGGCGAAGGTGCTGGGACGCCCGATACCGCGGCGTTCCATTTCCTTGATGAGACTGGCCTTGGTGTAGCGTGCCGGCGGCTTGGTTTTCTTCTTCTGCAATTCACTGTTTTGTACCGACAGGATCTGTTGGGGGGAGAGCGCGGGAACCGGGTTGTCTGCCCCGGACTCCTCTTCATCGTCGGTGTCGTCGCCCTGGAGCAGTTTCAGCCAGCCGGGGTAGTAGAGTGTTTTACCCGTTGCGGTGAAGCGCAGCGGCTTGCCGCCAGGGCCGACAGCTATCAGCTTTGCAGTACGCACGTCGTAGATGGCGGCTTCGAGCTGGCTGGCCAGCGCGCGGATCCGGATCAGCTTGTACAGCGCCCGTTCTTCAGCATCCTCTCCGGCGGACTCTTCGGCCCAGTGGGTTGGTGTGATCGCCGGATGGCCTTCCTGGGCGCCCTCGGCAGCTTTGAAGGTGCGTCGTTCATCAACGGCTTTCAGTCGCAGGGCGTTGGCCACGGTACGAATATCTTCCATGGCGTCATCTGGAACGTTAGGGTTGTCCGTCCTGTGGTAAGTGATGACGCCTTGTTCGTACAGACGCTGGGCGACTTGCATCGTCTTGTCTGGATCCCACTTCAAGGCGTTGCTGGCCGCCTGTTGTAGGGACGATGAGATGAAGGGGGCCGGTGGATGGCTCTCGGCCTTCCGATCTTCGCAGGCTTCGACCCCGACATTGCGTGTCCCCGCTACGAGTTGGACAAGGTTGCCGTCCTGGACGTAGGGATGGTCCTTGGTCGCAAAATCCGGTACTGGCTGCCATTCGGCGTACCAGGTGTTACCGCTCTGCGGATCCGTGAAGTACAGGCGGACGCCGAAGTGTTCGATCACTTGGAAGTTGCGGATCTCGCGCTCGCGAAGTACCACCAGATACACGGCAGGCGATTGCACGCGCCCGGCAGAAGTTGGTTTGCCCATCAGGCGGCGGAGTTCCTGGGTGACCAGGTAGCCCACCAGACGGTCCAGGATTCGGCGGCATTCCTGCGAAGCGACCATGTTCAGGTCGATTTTCCGAGGATTCGCCAGGGCCTCCTGCACGCGCTTCATCGTGATTTCGTTGAAGGTGATGCGTTTGTAGTCAGCCAGTCCCAGTACCTGTTGCAAGTGCCAGCTGATGCTTTCACCTTCGCGATCCGGGTCGGTGGCCAGATAAATTTCGGTGGCCTGCTTGGCCGCGGCCTTGATCGCTCGCACCGATCTGGCGCTCTTGTCCAGGATCTCGTAGACCGCCGTGTAGTTCTTGCGCACGCCGGTGGTGATCATGGTGTCATCCTGGCCCGTGGCCGGGAGGTCGCGAATGTGCCCGCCGCTGGCAATCACCTGCCAGTCTTCGCCTGGGCGCAGTTTCTTCATCATCGGCTGGAGCTTCTTGAGCTTGCCGGGTGCTTCGATGATCAATAGCTTCATGGGGTGCCCCCTCTCGATTGTACAAAGAGGGACTCTCGCGGCTGCGCGGGTGGGGCTTCAATGGGAAATGGTCAATCCGCAACGGGGCTTTCCGTGACTAGAGATCAAGCGTCAGCTGCTGTGCCTGGGCAAAGCCCTTTAGCCACGACGCACGCATCGCGGGGTGATGATAAGGGCAACTGCAAACCCGTAGCCCTTTCCGGGCGGCACCGGCACCGGCACCGGCAGTGTGCACGACAGCGTGGGGGTTATTGAACTGACGCCTATCCATTGGCTTCGAAGGCGTTGATGTTTGCTCCATTGGTCGAGTTCCCCGCAGAACGGATCAATAAAACAGCAGTGTCACGATTGGGCGATTTTTCTGTATCACAGCAAAAAATAGAGTTGCGGAGCTGAGGAGCGCCGAAAACAAGGTTAAAACAGCCAGAAATTCCACGAATAGAACGATTTTTTTGCCGGATAAAATGGGTCGTCAGTCGATCATATCCATCTGCGGCTCCTACTGTATGCGATTTCTGAATGAGGTTGGGGGAGACGATGAACCGCCTCCCCCAACACCGATAGCCTCACGAATGGGCCGAAATTTTTAGAACTGGATATCTGGGTCTGGATACTCGTCCGGCCCAGGACCTGGCTGCGACTGGGGTTGCGATTGCTTCGACTGGGGGCTGCGTGTCTGCTGCGAGTTCTGATTTTGCGAAGGAGACAAGTCCACCATGGTTACACGATGTGGCAGCATGCCTACACGGCTGGCCTGGATCTTCAGGGCTTCAAACTCGCCTTCGCTGTTATCCCAACGGTCCATGACAGCACGACCGCTAACCAGCACCCGCATGCCTTTCTGAAACAGTTTCGAGTAGTGCTCCGCGTCTTTGTGCCACCACTCCACGTTTGCCCAGAAGCCGCCACGGTCCTCGTAGCCGCCTTTGCCGTCCGGGATCGAGTTGTCGAAGTAGACGTTGATCCGCAAGAGTCGACGCGGGTCCTTGTTACCGTTCGGAAACTCTTTAAATTCCGGCGCGGTACCGATGTTGCCTTCCCAGCCGTGTACGGGCGTACCCATGACGATCTCCTCAGTGTTTCGATTTGTTGTAGACGAAGGGGTTGCGAGTGGCATGACTCGCGACGTAACCGAGCAGGTCCCGGGCCTGCTGGGATGTTTCGGCCAGCTTGCCGGCCATGTGGTTTTTGAAGGCGTCGCTGGCCAGTTTTTCGACGCCGCTGTCGTACAATGAGTTGAACAACAGTTCTGTGTCGTGGGCGGAGCGGAGCAGACCGTAGAGAAGGTCTTTCGCGATGGAGCTACCGGCAACGCCCGGCAAAGTGGTAGCGGCGGCGCCCTCGCCGATGATCTGACCTTGCAGGAAGTTGATCGCCTGTTTGATTTGATCCGGTGAAGCCTGGTCCAGCGACTCCACGGCCAGATAGTTCTGCACCACTTGCTCTGTACTTGGCCGGGGTGGTCGCCCGTGGGTTCGGTCGCGCATCAGCTCCAGCGTTTTCAGTGCGAACTGAAGCAAGTATTTGTGGCTCAGGATCTCGGGCTGCTCAATCAGTACCTGTTCCATTTTGTTGAAGGCATTGATGTAGGACTCTTTCCACTTGGCGGCTTCCTTGCCGGTGAATCCCATACAGAGGAAGGTGAACCCATCGCGGGTCATTCGAAAATACGGCTCGGGTTTGTTGTTCGCGCCGTTCCGGGAACACTCCGCAAAATTGCGGAGTGTAAATTCAGGGGAACAATCCAGACTGCGAATTCGCTTTAAGACATCGTCATGCCGCTTGAGGAAGTGCATGGCGACATCCAGGCTGGTGGTGGTTGCTTTGCCGTCAACAAACTCGACAGTGACCTCATTGGCATTGGCATTGGCATTGGCATTGGTGCAGGTGCTGGGGATTTTGCTTGTCACGCTGGTCTCTCCGATTGCGTGGGTTGTTTGGGGTTTGTGAGCTGCTGCAGGCGAGCGGCATACACGGCCTCTGCCTGGGCCATCTTTTCAGCGCACTCGGCGGCCTGTTTGGTGATCGAGTGAATCAGGCTCATCTGCATGTTCAGCGTGATGCGCTGTAGCTCCATGGCGTAAAGGTCGTGCAGCAGTGATTCGGGGGTTCTTGAAGCACCCATCGTCTCGGCCCAGACACCGACGCCCATCCGCCGGTCCGTCACCTGTTGCCACCTGAGAAACTGAGTGCCGGCTTGAGTGTTCTGCTCGGTCAGTCGGACGGGGACGAGGGTGAATGGATATTGGCGGGCCTGGGTCAGCACTTCCTGGGCAAGCGCTTTCAAACCCGACTCCTGCGCCCGGCATTGCTCGGCAAACTGAGTCAGTTCCCCCTTACCTTTAAAAGGCTTTAAAAGGCCTTTTAGTGAGGCGGCCTGTTGCAGTCGCTGGAAGGCTTCTTGTTGCAGTGGCCGGAAGGCAGCCTGTTGCAGCGTTCCGTCATTGGTGTTGATCTGGCCCATGTTCATCAGTCCTCGGCGTCGTCGAAGTGGTCTTCCACTTCGGTTGGCTGTTGGCCGCGAATGATGGGCGGGGCGAAGTTCGACCGGCGGGTACCTTCCAGGATGTCCTGGGGCAGTTCACCGTAGCGCTCGTACATCTTGCGGGCAGCTTCAGCCTTGGCATTGTTCGCGGCGAAGTCATCACGAGCGGCACCGGAGAAGCGATAGTTCTGAGCCAGTGCAAACAGCTTGCGCAGCACGGACGCGCCCTCATCGATCCAGGCTTCCATATCGCGGCGTCCGACCAGCCCAACGTGCTGGGCCAGCAAGATGCGACGAACGATCTCGTCGTAGCCGGTCAGCAGGTAGACCGCCTGGAATCCGATGGGGTTGGAGATGTACAGGGGAAGGCTGACGGGTTGGATCGAGAGGTTTTCGCTGATGCTGATCGCAGCCGGCAGACTGGCCATCGCCGAGTCCAGGCGATCTTCAATGACTTTCAGCGATTCCTTGGATTCGCCGATCTTGTCTTCCAGAAGGATCAGCCACCAATCGGAATAGGGGTCATCCTGTTGTGCGCCGCGGGCCATTTTGTTGACCACGTTGCAGAAGCCAGACAATCCGATGATGCCGGGCTTGAGATCGGACTTCTGGCGTCCCATCCAAATCCTGGCGGCGTGGTGGGTGTGAAGGGTGAGCTTCACGTCACTGCGCAGTGAGCCGATGTTTAGCCGGTAGGTGTCAACCATGGTGCAGTTTTTCCTTGGGGAGAGGAGTGATGTGCCCATGCTGCAATTCGGCTGCTGCGGATGCAGCAAGAAATAGATTGTCTGACGGAAGGGGATTTGTTGCGGTGGTTGCCTTTCTCTATGAAGGAGCTATGCGGGCCGCATAGCTTTGAGTTGGTCAGGTGGTGCGGGCGGCACCACTCAGTGCACTGCCGATACCGATGCCGGATCCTGGTTGTGTGATGCGGGCCGCATCACCAGAGCTATGCGGGCCGCATAGCTTTGAGTTGGTCAGGTGGTGCGGGCCGCGCCACTCAGTGCCCTGCCGACACCGATGCCGGATCCTGGTTGTGTGATGCGGGCCGCATCACCAGAGCTATGCGGGCCGCATAGCTTTGAGTTGGTCAGGTGGTGCGGGTGGCACCACTCAGTGCCCTGCCGACACCGATGCCGGATCCTGGTTGTGTGATGCGGGCCGCATCACCAGAGCTATGCGGGCCGCATAGCTTTGAGTTGGTCAGGTGGTGCGGGCCGCGCCACTCAGTGCACTGCCGATACCGATGCCGGATCCTGGTTGGGTGATGTGGGCCGCATCCCCTGCTCGTACCAGGCCTATGGCTGAAGTCATGGGCGTGTGCTACGGCGAGGTTTCAGCAGATGCAACATCTCGCTGAGCGTTTGATTTGCGGTCTGTATCGACTCAGGACTACGTGGGGGAACCACCTCCTTTGCTGGCGGGGCAAATGTCTGTCTGGGTGGCGCGTCAGATCTCGGGCCAGCAGGCGGATCCACAGGGTTTTTGTTGACTTTGTCATCAGGGTTCCAACTGCTGTTGAAGTCTCCACGAACAGCCATGGCGACAAGTGACAACAGGTAACCTAAGGGATTGTTAACCGTTCCTGAGTCGCAGCGGTGTACCCAGTGCTTGATGACTGCGGGGTTCAACTCTGGCGGGACCTTCTGCATCGCTGCCAAGGCGCGATGCTTTTGATCCGGCGATAGGCGATGCAGGGCTTGAAGCAAATCAGCCTCGGTTTCATTGGCATCAGGCCGTACATGTACAGAGCTTTTACAAACAACGTTGTTTGTATCTGTATACGTACTATATGAGTTCGGATGCCGAACTGAGTGCGAACTCAGTGTTTTTCGACTGAGTTCGGATTCCGAACTTGGGTCAGAGGTGCCATTTATCTCGGGGTTGTCACTGAGTTCGGATACCGAACTCAGTGACAACTGAGGGGAATCCTGCTGAGTTCGGATTCCGAACTCAGGTTCTCTTAGGGTCGCGGTCGCCTGCTCGTTAACCCATGACTGGCCATTCAGGCGATCTTCGACAATGTCCAGACGACTTGGTAAGCGCTGACCGACGTCGGGATCGGCAGAAAATTCACGACTGGCGATTTCCGCGACTTCACGTATGACCTTGGTTGGGTGCTTCAAGGACTGATTGAGTAGCTGCAGATAATCCTTGTCGAGTTCCATGGCTTCCGCCGGTGTCACCGGTTCGTCGTGAAGTAAATAGACGTTGCCTTGGACTTGGCCGCTGAGGTCATTGCGAACACGTCGACCCAGGCTGAGCCAACGAGTCAGGCGAAGAGTCACCAATGCCTTGGAAATGGTTTCTCTCGATGCCGGCTTTCCGGGTTGCATGCCCAGGTAGGGACGAAGCTGGTCATACGTGGGGAACGCCGTTAAGCCGTCATCGTTGATCAGTAGGCGAAATACCTGCCAAGTGTTTCTCTCAAGTGGCGTCAGTCGGTCATCCAGGAGCAGGCGGCGAGGGACGGTCTCGTGAGGGTTCCCGCTGAAGATGATGCCAGAGTAAGGGGCAGAGCCAGCGATCCCGGAAGGCGCTGGCTCTTTTTTCAACAGCAAATGGGCCTCGAGGTGGCCCGAAGCCGAGTCCAAGAGCGCTGACAATGGAAGCCGGGACAACTTCATAGTTCGGAGTCACCTTCCGCCGAAGTCGCTACAGTTTGTTGTCGCCGTTGATGGTGGGATGCGACCAGTTGGAGCTTGCGCGGGGTCCAGGCGTTTCCCTGCGGGGGTGGATAGAGCCCCTCTTTGATCCAGGTTTGGATCCGGTTCCATATGATGGCCAAGCTCAGATTTTCGGGGTTTTCATCAGTGCTGCCGCCTTGAGGTGAGTTCAATTCCTCGGCAACCAACATGGCGATATCAAGTAGCTGAACGCTGTCCTCCAGTTCGACGACCTGATGTTCATTCATCAGGTGGGTCCATCTGTACCAGAGTTGGATATCCATCTCTTCGCTAAATTCCCGCCACCGGCCTCTGCGTGCCGTCACTCCCATGATCAGGCGTTGCAGGGCAACGTCCTGTGGGGACAGACCGAAGAACTGTTGCAGCATTTGGGTGGTAGCCCCCAGACGCAATGCTCGTTCAATCATCCGCACTTCTTCATCGGAGCGCTGAGCTCCCGTGAGAAGTTTCTTCAATATTTCGGCGTCAATCGTGACGGTGCACCAGGAAACAGGGGTGTTGAGTAGTAGGCTCAACACCGAGGGCTGCTGGAGCTGGGCCAGTATTTCCGGTTCCAATCCCATCTCGATGCAGCGTCTCAGTTGGCCGTTGCGCATGTTGTGCAGGATCTGCGACAGAATGGCTTCGTTGATCGGTGTCTTGGACATTACGACTCCTTGCTGCGATCGTCCGTTATCAGCTATCGGTCTGCGGTGTGGGCGCTGTGAGCGATTTGACTTCTAGGTCAATCAGACGCCTTGCCAAGCGAACGACTCGGAACAGCTTCACAAGGGCTCCGTCGCTCAGCCGACCTGAGTTGCTGGGTTGCTGATCTTTGGTTGTGGGCTGTCCCAGTAGCAGTTGGCCAAGCCCCGCCGCGAACTCGAAGTCGGCTAGTGCCTCCACCTGGAGCGCGGGATTTTGCTGGATCATGTTCAGAGCGATGGCAATCGAACCGCTCAAGGACTGGAGCAGCATCAAGGTATTCTGAGCTGTGGCAGTGACTTCAAGCTCTGTCTCTGGATGCTTGTAGCTGAATCCAATTCCGCCTTCGACTTCGATGATTTCTCCAGGAGCGCCTACTGAGCTGGCAATTTCCCGGGCGAGTTGTGCAATGTGAGCACGAAGCTGGTCCGGTGTGTCGATCTCTCGCTCGATGTACCAGAGGTCTGAAATCGGGTGCAGTCCACCGGCTTGCACTGGAATCGCTACCAGTGCGTTGGCTGCGAAGTCCGGCAGCTCTTCGCCGTCGATGGCGGCGAGCCGTTGTTTCACCTGCTGGACGCGCGCTGAGGTCGTAACAGGGCTGGCCACATGGCCGTCCAGACGGGCTTCCCGTTCCTCCGAAGACAGGGGGGGAGGTGGCGTAGGCGCGGCGGGTGGCTGCTTTTGTTGTGCGAGGCTCCCTGGTGCTTTGGACTCTTGGGGCTCGGGTGCTGGTGGTTCTTGTGCAGTACCTGGGGTGCTGGTGTTCTCACTGCCTGTCGGAGGTTGTGCTACCTGCCCGGATCCTGCGCCGTAGAATGTACTCTGAGGTATTTCGAGTACAGGTGTCGATCTGCGGAGCTGATCCTGGTTTTGGGTGATTTCCAGCAGTATTTTCTCGTAACCGAGGTTCAGCGGTTTTCTGAGCTGATCAATCAGTTCGTCCTGGAAACGCTGGAATAGAAACTCTTCGGCATCACCCTCGAATTGGGATAAGACATCTTGAAATACGGTGTTGAAGTCCAAGTGCTGTTCTTGCTCTTGGTAATTTCGCTCCCAGCATTGATGAGCGGTCTTTCGCAAAGCAAGCAGCTTCGAAATCCGATCTACTCCAAGCCCTGAGTACAGCAGAGTAGGAACTGCGGGAAGTAAGTAACGAATTGAGTCCTGCATGCGACTGATATGTGGTTGAGAAACCGGATACCCGTCAGCTTTCAAACGACGAGAAAGCTCACTTTGGGATATGGGCGATCCAGACTCCTGCTCGTAAAGCGCTCGTGTCTTTTCTACCCCAATGGCACGTTCAATGAACAGGAGTTGACCCTGAAGGTCATTTTCAGCCAGGTGCCCAGTGAGAGAGATAATCTCTCCTCGGACATTATCCCAGGGGCGAAATAGGCAGTGGAACTTGAAAAATTTCTCGTCCCCGGTCTCACGGTACAACTCATTGAGAATCGCCAGGCGTGTATTTCCACCATTCCGAATGCGAAATTTATCTTCACCTGGGCGCCGGGTGACCGGGGGCGGTGTATCAAGTCCACGATGTCGGATTGACTCTTTGATCTCGTCATATTTCGGATTGCGCGTAGTTCGCGGATTGGTGTCGTAGGGCAGCGTTTCATCCAGCGTCAGCAGCATTGGGGTATCAACGATCGGGTCGCTCATACGTTGTGCGACGGGGGCATTTTGCTGAAACGCCGGCTTCAGAAGCTGCTCCTTCATTGAGACAGTTGAAGGTTTCATGCTTGTGCCCCAGTTTGTTTGGTGGATGAAGTTGAACCCACCAGCAACTGGTCGATGATTTTGTGTGCTCGCTCAAGCGCCGATTCAAGTTCGGTGACGCGTTCCAAACGATGAATGATTTCGGAGTTCATAGAACGAACGTTGGCTCGTGCGTTTTCTGCAATTCGGCTCCGCATTCCATCTGGGAGACGGACGACGAATTTCTCCTCAAGTTGACGTTGTTGGATTGTCATAGCGTTCTCCAATTTCTGATTCTGTGGGACTCTTTTTCAGCGGCGTTTCAACTGGTCAAGTAGCTGCGTTGGGACCATGTGAATCACCAGCGTGGCTTTTTCCTCGTCGTATTCGATCTTCGATCCGAGCAAGTGAGCTTCGAAGCTGATGGAGAGTCCTTCGGCGCGACCGGTAAGTCGGTGAAATTGGGTGAGGATGCGTTTGTCCATCGGGATCTCCGGCGAGAGACCGTAGTCCTCGGGCAACCCATTCTCCCGAGGGTGAAGAACCGATGGTTGGCCGTCAGGTTTTTGTCGATCAAATGGACAATGGCGTGGCGAATAGGCATCAGATTGTCTCCTGCGAATGTTGTGACGACGTACGATCCGCGCGACGAAGGCGCGCGGTTGCTTTCGGGCCAGAGCGGTAGTCGCTGGCTGTCGAAGAGGTGAAGATCGATCCACGACCAATCTTGGTGAACTTGATGTGTCCGCCTGGCGTGCGAGTGACGCTCCAGCCATGGGCGATGGCGAACGCCACCAGGCGCTGAAGGTTCTTGCTGGCATGTAAAGGACTAATGATCGGGGGGGTCATGACAGTGCATTCCCCACTTGGATGGCAATGATCTCGACTTCATCGCCAGGGAAGTGGGTACCCAGGTCATTGAGGAACTGCCGTGTTGCCTCCCGAGGACCAGGCAGGCGAAAAATCACCGTGCAATGTTGAACATCGACCTTGGGCTCCAGGTGGGGCATCACCGCCACCTGCAACGCGCAGCTCCGCAAGTAGCGTGGAATCCACACCGACCAGAAGTAACTGGACAGCAGGGCGCTGGCGCAAACTAGGTCGACCGAGAGTGTTCCGCAGCTCGTGGTGGTCAGCTCGACATAACCGAGTCGTGCGAACTCCAGCAGGTCGTCCTGCATGCTCGCCGGCACCACAGTGCTCTGGTCACGGGCAAGACGACCGATTGCCTGTGCAAGAGCGTCCAGTTCCACCGGGTTGATACCGGCTCTATGGGCGTGAACGACCGCTGAATCCTCAAACGACGAGCCAGCCGGGATCAACGGGAAGGTTGATGCGCTACCGTGCATGGGCCACCTCGTCCTTGAGTTCCACGACATCGTAGCTGCCGCACTGTGGGCAGATGTTGACCTCAACCTCACCATCGGGGGACGTCGGGGCGGGAATGCAGTGACGTACTTGGTGACGTTGGTAGTGGGAGTCGCAGCTACTGCACCAGTGCGTCATGGGTTTCGGATCAAGGGTTGTCATATACGGGCTCCCTGCCAGCCGCTGCTGGCGCTGAGATTTGCAAAGCGGGTTTGGTGAGGGATAAAGGCTGTGCGTACGGTCCCGGTAGGGCCATTGCGAGCCTTGCCGATGATCAGTTCGGCTATGCCCTTGAACTCGGTTTGCGGGTGATAGACCTCGTCGCGGTATACGAACAGGATGACATCGGCGTCTTGCTCGATTGCCCCGCCATCACGTAGGTCCGCGTTGATCGGGCGTTTGTTTGGGCGGCGCTCCAGCTCCCGGTTTAGTTGGGAAAGGGCAATGACCGGGCAATTCATCTCTTTGGCCAAGGCCTTGAGCGACTGAGAGATAGCGCCGATCTCGTTGGCCCTGTTTTCCTGGCCTGGACAGCGCATAAGCTGCAGGTAATCGATCATGATCAGGGACGGGTGCCCGAAGCGGCGTGCCGCGCGGCGCGATTTGGCTCGAAGCGCCGCCGGCGTGAGGTCCGACGAATCGTCGATGACCAGGCGTTCGCCGTAGTCGTTGATTCGCCCGACAGCGAGGGTCAGTTTCGGCCAGTCCTCGTCATCGAGCTTGCCCTTCAGCAGCTTCCCTAGATCGAGGTGCCCGAGCACGGCCATCAGTCGATAGAGGAGTGCTTTCGCCGGCATCTCTAAACTGAAGACCTGAACCGTCCGGTCGGGCTTCTTGTGCAGGGCGGTGTCCACGAAATTCAATGCCAAGGACGTCTTGCCCATCGACGGTCGAGCACCAACGATGATGAGATCTGCCTCCTGGAAGCCGGAGGTCATATCGTCCAGATCATCCAGCCCCGAGGGCACGCCCGTGACGGTGACGTTACCGTTGAAGTGCTCGTCGATCTGTTCGACGACAGTCTTCAGGCATTGGTTGATATTCACAAAGTCCGATGAGTTCTTTCCTTCACCGAGGGCGAACAGTTGCTGCTCGATCGACTCCTGAACCTCGGTTGCATCAGCTTGAGGGTTAGTCGCTTCGCGAGAGCATTGAAAGCCCACGGACATCAGTTGCCGAAGCTGTGAGCGATTGCGCACGATGTGTGCGTAATGCTCAATGTTGGCCACTGACGGGATGTTCTTGGCCAACTCGACCAGATATGGCAGACCTCCCGCCTCGGAAGGCGTTTCCAGAGCGTCATGCACCGTCACTACATCGAACGGAACGGATTTGCTGGAAAGCGTGGCCATCGCTCTGAACAGCACCCGGTGCCCATGCTGAAAAAAGTCTTCGGGCAGCAGCCTGTCCGCGACAAGATCCCAGGTGTTGTTGTCCAGCAATAGACCGCCCAGGACACCTTGTTCCGCCTCTATCGAATACGGCGGTGAGAGATCGAGGTGATTCATTTGCCACCTCCCATTAGACGTGCTGCTTGGCTGCTCTGTCCAACACCACGATGTAGGCTGACCTTCTGCCCTTGTCTCCAGCCAGCAGTGAGCGAGCCTGTGTCGTGTCCTCGGGCCTCAAGTGGGTCAATGTCCTTGAGACTTATGGTGGGGTGATGGAGGTCCAGATAAGCCTTGATTTCTTGGTCAGTCGTTTTATCCGTCGAACCGGAGAATTCGATTATTTTGTAGGTGACCGCGTTCAACCAGCCTTCGGCGAACAGTTGACCGCGACGACGTTTGGTTTTCAGCTGGCAGCGCTTCTGCTCGGCAACAAATGTTTGGCGAGCGGCTACCAACTGGTGGTGAAGTGCCGAATAGGCATGTGCGGTCAGCTCGGGGGAGATGCCCTTGCCCAGGAACTTGAACGACCATCCTTTCGATGGGTTGAAGTAGGCTAGGTATGATCCGTCGAAGGCCTGAGCACAGATGGCTGCCAGACGGTGCGCCCAGTCTGGCGGTGCGCGTTTTGTACCGGTCGCGACGCTGACCTCATCAATCGAATGTGCCGCCACCTCCGAGGATTCGAGGTTGTACTGCTTCATCAACGCCCTGGCCTGACGCAGTGCGGTTTCGGCCTCGGTCGGTGAAGCACCTTTGGAGTTCGCCAGCGCGAAGCACTTGGCGACTTTGTCCAAGACTTTCTGCTTGTCCATCATTCACGCCCCTTCCTGCTTTTCAGCAGGGGAGAGCGCTTCCGACCAGAGGCGCAGTGTCTCCTCTTCGTCAGCAGAGAGGTGGATCACCGAAAGGCGGTCCGCGACTTTTTGTTTCAGTGCGTGGAGTCGTTCCTGAACAGTGGAGCCATCGTCGTAGCCGATCTCATGCTCTACCGTCTGCATAAATTCATTGCGCAATGAGCGCACGATGCTCATCCAGTAGTCTTGCGGTTTGTTCCAGCCTATGAGCTTTCGGGTTCTGTCCTGGGAAAGGTCGTTTCTGAGATTGAGGTTGTACTCAAGGGCGGAGTAGAAATCCAGGAACAGGCCTGCGCGATTGAAGTTCAACGCGGTCTTCAAGATCTCCAGGATCTGATCCAGTGACTCGTATGGCAGAGGGAATGTTTCAGCCACGAGACGTTTCGCCTGGGCATCCCGCGCTGCTTGGCGACGCTTGGCTTCGTTTTCGTCGCGCTTGCGTTTCTCCTTGGCGTGCTCGATGTTGGTGTTCACCGACTCGATCAGCTTGGCCGCATCTCGCAGAAGGTGAATTTGCTCCAGACTCAGTTTTTCGCCAATTCGACCGGGTAAGGTGCTGCCACCGGTCAAACCACGGATCTCCCGAACGGTGCTGGTGAGTTTGGCTTGCAAGCTACGCAGACTTTGAGCGCTGTAGTATTTGCCCAACTGCAGAACGACATCGGCGGGAATGCCGCTTGCGTCGGTAATGGATGGCTTCGCCATATCAACGACCCTCCTTCACCAGCGCGGCCACTTTTTCCTCGGTCATGGCCTCGAAGCGATCACGCCATTCAGGGAAGACTTCGATAGCCAGATTACGAAAGATCGTCAGGGCCGACGGAGCGACTTGATCGGCAGGCTTTTTGTACTGCAGCCGGTGGGCAGGTATGCCACGGGTTGAGGAGTTACGAAAAATCACGGCTGCCGGGATGGTGGTGTCCAGGACATCGATTTCTGGATTGTCCTGGAATATTTCACGAACCGACTGTTCAATCATCTGTGAGTCATTGGTCCGGTCGAGATTGTTAACCACGATATGAACTGGTGGAATATTGAGGCCCAGCCGCCCATACGCACGCAGCCCCTCCAGCATCTGCATGGTGCCGCGGCTGAACTCCCGCGCGGCGAGCATGTTCGGTGGAAGCGGCGATATCGCCAGGTCAGAGGCTAGGATGACCATTTCCAACATGGCCGAGCGGGCCCCTTGGGTGTCGATCAATATCAGATCGAAATGATCTCTGAACGCAGGCATCAGGTTGGCGAGACGCAACCGCCCGTCGGGTGCCTGTAGCAGCAAGTTTATGAGCTGGTTGTTTGCGTCGTTCGACAGCACCAGGGAGAGGTTAGGGATCGAAGTACTCGAAACGATTCGATCAAAGTCCGTTACGTTGAAGGCGAGCAGGTCGTAGATGCCGCCCTGCGCCTCCTCGACCAACTGGTAATACGACGAAAGGGAGGGCTGGACAGGGTCCAGGTCGATCAGAAGGGTTCGAAGTCCGGCATCGGCGCATAACGCGCCGAGATTGCCGGAGGTTGTGGTCTTGCCGGTACCGCCTTTGGTCGAAACGACCGATACGATTTTCATTTTTGAAGCCTCTAATGGGGGACATTAGAGGCTGCGAAGCCATGCTCGTAGCGTGGAGGACCTGTATTTACGGAGCTTTCAGCGATCCTATAGCCCAATTGTCTTTTAACCAATTGGTCGTAGGTTCGAATCCCACACGACCCACCATATTTTGGCGGTTTAGAAAATCCGGAAGGCCCACGCAAGTGAGGATTTCCGGGTTTTTTTGCCTGCAAAAAAGCGAATGAGCTTCAGAGGCCAGGCAAGCTCCTTCCCTTCCATCATGACAATGGCTAGTGGTTGGCCTTTATCGGTGTCATCAGTTGCAACTGCTGGCGATACTCATCGGTAATCTGCCTCGCCTCGCCGTTGCCGGTGATCACCCGTGGCGTGATCAGCACGATCAGCTCCGAGCGTCCACGCTGACGTTGGGTGTTGCCGGACAACCACTGCAGGCCAGGAATCCGCCCCAGGTACGGCACGCTGTTGTCGGTGCCATTTTCGTTCTGCTTGATCAGGCCGCCGAGCAAGATGGTTTGTCCGCTTTGTACCGCCACTTGCGTCGAGACAGCGCGGGTCGAGATGGTCGGGTTGCCGTTGGCATCGACGGTGTTGCTGGCATCGCTGACTTGCTGTTGGATATCCAGGTACACCAGGCCACCCGGATTGATCCGCGGCACCACGTCGAGGATCACGCCCGTCTGGATGTATTGCACCGAACTGGTACTGATGGTGGTGGTGTTGGTATTGATGGTGGTCTGGTTGATCGGGATGTTGTCGCCGACTTGGATCTGCGCCTGCTGGTTGTTCATGACCACCAGCGACGGAGCGGACAGCACGCGGGTATTGCCGTTGGTTTCCAGGGCGTGCAAGGCCACTTGCAGGTTGTTGCTGACGAACGAGTAGAACAACGAGTCGGTAGCACCCAGCGCGGCACCGCCACGTCCCAGCGCACCCTGGCTGCCGGAGACGTTTTCAATACCTTTGGTCGCCGAGTTTGCGGCCAGGCGTCCGAGATACCACTGCACCCCCAGGTTCAGCGAGCCGCTGAGGCCGACTTCCAGTATCCGGGTTTCGATCTGCACCTGCATCGGTGGATTGTCGAGTCGTTGGATGGCCGACTGGATCTCGGCCCACTGGGTCGGTCGGCTACGCACCAGCAACTGGTTGCTGCTTTTTTGCGCGGTGATACGCACCGAATTGGTCGGGTTGTTGGCATTGTCCGGGCCTCTGGCGGCATTGTTGGTGGCGGGAGCTCCCAGTTGCAGATCGTCGCTGGTGCGCTCTGAGGCGATACGGGTATCTGCCGAGCTGCTCATAGGCGGCGGCAAACCCGGGCCGCCGCTGCCGTTGGTGGGCAGCCCGTTACCGATGCCCGAGGCACCGCCCGAGCTGCCGCCGAAACCGTTGCTGGTCAGGGTCACGGTGCGCAACCCCGGCGCGACCTGCGCTGCGGCCTCTTCGGTGACCGATTCGTCGTTGTAGATCTGGCGCAGGTAGCGGGCCAGGTCCGTAGCCTTCATGTTGCGCACGTCATAGACATACATCTGCGGTTCGTCACCGCCGCCCTGATCAATGGTGTCGATCCAGCGGCGGACGTCGTTCAGGTATTCGGCTTGCGGGGAAATAGCGACAATCGCGTTGGTGCGTTCGATCGGCAGGAAACGCAACATACCTGCCAGCGGTGTGCCGCTCTGGGCGCCGAACAGGCGATCCAGCTCGGGCATCAGTTGGCTCACATTGGCGCGTTTGAGACCAAACACGCCGATGGACATGCCCTGCAGCCAGTTGACGTCGAAGGTATTGATGGTCTGCTGGTAATTGTTCAACTCCTCCGGCGTGCCCGCCATCACCAACACGTTGCGCGAAGTGTCGACGACTAGGAAAGCGTTCTCCCGGGCAAACGGTTTGAGCAGTTTTTGCATCTCCAACGGCGAGATATAGTCCAGTACGAAAAATCGCGCACTCAGGCCGCTGCCCGGCTCCGGGATCGATTGGCGGGGGGTGAGTTGGCCCGCGACCGCCTGGTTGGCCGGGAGGATCAGATAACGCTCGCCCTGGCGGATGATCGCGTTGTTGGTCCAGGACAACAGGGTCTCGAGGATGGAAAACGCCTGGGCCTTGTCCACAGGCCTTGAAGTCGAGAAGGTCACGTCCCCGGTCACGCCCTGGCCGATGCTGTAGTTCTGTTTGAGTACATCGCCGAGGATGGTGTTGATCACCGCCTGGATCGGCACGCCGGCGAAGTTGAACATTGTCCCGTTGTCGCCAGCCGGCACGGGGTGCGGTTTGACCGTGGCGCCATCGCGGGCCAGCAGGCCCTGGTTGCCCCTGATGATCTGTGATCCGGAGGCCGCCGGGGCCTGAAGCGGCACGGCGAGGGAAGCTGACGACATTGCCGTCGCCAGAGGCGGACGATCAGCCCCCGTGCCGGCCAGGCCTTGCCGGATCAGTGAGTCGTCTTGACTATCATCGGTCACCGGCGCGACGCAGCCCGAGAGCAAGAGGCAACCGATAAGGTAGGGACAGACGATACGCTCGATCACATTGATTCATCCTTGTAGAGGCGTCCGGCGCCCAAAGTGTCATGCACTGGCGTGGTGTTAATGCACGGCCGTGGCCGGCAATTTCAAAACGGGGATGCTCAGTTCCTGCTCGGTGGACTGGAAGCTCAGCGAGACTTTTTCAGCGGTTATCCGTTCGACCCGCCAGCCGTTGGGCAGGGTTTCGCCTTCGGCCACGCTCAGGTTCTTGCCCTCTCGGCTCTTGAACAGAGCCCTGCGCAGGGTCGCGGAGACGGCGACGCCGTTCAGCGAAAGGCCGGCGAGCGATTGCGTATCGTGTTCGCCCGTAGCTAGCGAATTCGTTGGGTCGGGCTTGCGATCACGGTTGAACAGCGAGCGCTCCCAAATCCCGGCATAGGACGACAGCGGTGGCGACGTTTCGACCGTCACGGCTACAGGAGGCACCGCCGGCGGCAGATGCGCCTGCTCGGGATACCACTCGATTTGCGCGCCCAGTCCTTCGAGCAAGGCCAGGCACAAGGTGGCGGTCGATGCCACGAAAACCCCCAGCCAGAGCGTGAGGCGGTCCGGGGTTTTCATGCAGGTGGCTCCCCGTTGGCGGGGGCGAGGTTTTTATCCGGCGGGTTGTTCAGGTAGGCACCGATTTGCAACTGTACCGCCAGGCGATAAGTGTTTTCGGGAGTCTGGGCCGGATTCTGGCGAATGCTGAGGGCCTCGACAAACAGTGAAATGTGCTGGTTTTCCAACCCGTGGAGCAACATCACGAGGGGCTCTATGGCACAGTCCAGGTTGATGCTGACCTTGACTTGGCGATAGGGCGCGGTATCGCCGACCGCAAGCGGCATGCGATTGCTCATTGTGCAAACGCCGCTCTGCGCAGGCAGGGCCTGCAGGCTGGAGGCCACTTGTTGCATAAGTTGCGCGGTGGCGGCGCCGGCATCGGAGTCCGGCAACAGGCTGTCGTTGCTCGCCGGTAGGTTGCGGGCTTGGACCAGTTGTGCCTCCAGTAGCGGGCGTTGGTGTTCAAGAGCCTGGTAGCGTTGGTGCTGGGCGCGCAGCGCCTCCATATCAGCGCTGATCGACTGTAGCGGCGCGGTGAACCACCAATGGATACCGATGAAATAGGCGGCGATCAGGCACAGTACGGCCAGCATCAAGGCCGCGCCGCGTTGGTCACGGCGTGTCAGGCGCAGCGGCATGTTGCTCCTCCGGGGGACGCAGGCGTGCGGTGAGATTGAGGCGGTCCTGGCCGGTGGTCGCGTCGGCCTGGATCGCCCCCTGAAATTGCAGGTCCCGCAGGGTCGCACAGGTCTTCATCTTGGCGATCAGGTCGCTGGCCTGACTGCTTTGTGCGCTGAGAGTCAGGGTGCCTTGGGCGTCGATGTCCAACTGCTCCAGCCAGGTGTCGGTGGGAATGCAGGTGGTCAATTCTTGCAGCAATGCGGTTTTGGACAGCGACAGGGCTTTTTGTGTTTGCACGTAGCGTCCGGTGTCGAGCTGCTCATCGAGTTGTCGGCGCAACGTCTGAATCTGCTGGGTGTCGTTGCGCAGTGCGGTGACCTGGGCCTTCATGACATCCAGCGCCGACTGGCGGTTATGCACCCACATCAGCATGGCGGCTACCGACAGGCCGGCACTGAGCAGGGCCAATCCGAGTTGCAGTCGTCGAGTCGGGTGACGGGTCTGGGGGCGGCGTTGGGCCGGTAGCAAGTTGACGTTCAAGCGTGAGCCGTCGCGATCTTGTGCGTCGATGGCATCGATGCGCCATCCGGTTTGTGCGGCCTCCTCCAGAATTGCGTCGATCCGTTCGCGCAGGGCGACCACCAGGGTCAGCTCGAATACTGCTCGGGCACGGTCCACGGTCGGATCGCGGACGCTATCGAAATAGACCTGGTCGGCCTTGAACGGCGTGTACTTGTCCATCTCGAAGGCCAGCGCCGCATGGGCTTGTGCGGCGGCTGCCCGAGGGAGTTGCACGTGGGCGAGCATCACCTGTTCGTAGGGCATCAACAAGACTTGGCGGCGACTCCCCGCCGGCCGATCGGCAGTGGAGTCATGGCGCCATGCTCCTTCGTGCCAGCGCAGCAGGTGTTCCTGGTTCGCCGATGCCAGGCGCGCGTGCCAGCGCCGAGGTAGGCAGCCCAGCAGTTCTCCTCGCCACCAACGCAGGAACACCGGCAGGCGCGAGGCACGCCATTGTTGTGAGAAGTGGCGCGTGGCACCCAGTAGCGCGGCGCGCCAGCGACTTTCTGGCGGCTTCATTCTTGCCACCGCAGCACGCGATAGAGTTGCGTACCCTCCGCCTGGGGGTTGAGCAGAAACGTCACGTTGAGATTGGCCGCAACAGTCGCTGGTAATGTTGCCTGTATCTGTGCGTTGTAGATTGGCCCTGCCGGGCTTGCGATTGCGGGCGCCGCCAGCTTGAGCGCGGCGCGCAGTGGCGCGGTAGCTAGGCTCGGGTCGGGTTGTGCCAGCCCTGTCCACGGTGTCAGGTTCGGGGCCAGTCGCGCGTAGAGTTGGCGATCCATGGCGGCAAACAACTGAAACTCTTCGACGGCCCTTATCGGGCGGCTTCCATTGCGCCGTGCCAGCAGCTCGCGGGTCAGCTTCTTGCCTTGAGCGGGGCTGGCGCCCAGATAACGCACGACCCGGTTGAAGTCTTCGGGGCTGACCTGGTTCAGGTCCAGCTTGCCGCGTTCGCTGTGCAGTTCGACGCTGACCTGGGCGTCTTCGACGTTCAGGCGATAGCGGCGGCCATCGGCAATTATTCGGGGCGTTTTGCTCGACAGGTCTTGCACCACCAGCGCCAGGCCGGACTCGGCGGCGAGCAGGGCGCGGGCGTGCTGCAAGGCATAGGCGCTCTGGCGGTTTTCCAGGCGCACCGTGCCCACCGCCACGGCCATCATCAGGCTTAGCAGCGCCAGGGCCCAGAGCGCCAGGACCAGGGCGGCCCCGCGTGCGCTGTTCATCGCGAGGCCTGAGCGTCATTGCCGCCCAGGTTCATGCGGATGAGCACCACCAGAGGGGGCCAGGCGATGGCGCCGCTGACCTGCAATTCGATACGCAACGCCTGCGGTAGGCGCGTTGGCCAAGGCCAGCGTGGCAGCCAGCCGGTGGCTTGCGACTGCTCGTCCAAGCCCCGGTAGCTCAACCGCCATTTATCCAGTCCGTGCAGCAGGATCTGCGGCTCGCCCCAAGGATGCAGGGCGCGCTCGTCGATCTGGAAGAAAGCCACTTGCAGATCCTTTGAACTGCGCCGGTTTTCAATCACCGAGAACACCTGCAAGGGCATGCCTCCCGCAAGTCGCGGCGGCAGTGGGGCGACAAAGCGCATCTGTTCGCGCTCGCCCTCGAACATCCAGTCGTTGTTTTTCGTGTCGCGCAGAAACACTATCGGATGGGCCTGTTGCACCGTGTTTCGGAGAAAATTCTGCGCCGAACGGATCTCCTCCAGACGGCTGGAATAACGTTCGCCGAAGACTTGCGTGCGGCTGCTGGCGCTCAGTGCCGAGGCGATCAGCACCATCAGCAAGCCGAGCAGGCTCAGCGCGATCAGCACTTCCAACAAGGTGAACCCACGCAACCGGGACGTCATGGCTGGACTCTCACGATCCGCCCCTGGGCGCGCCAGGTGACGAAGCGCTCCTGTCGGGTGCCTTGTTCCAGCACCAGCTCCAGTCGATACAGGTCCACCGGTGGGGTAGCGGGTTGTGCGGTCGCGGTGAGTTGCCATTGCACCTGCGCCAGGTTGCCTTGCCAGTGCCCCGGCTTGAGCGGCCCATGGCCGCGGTCGTCGAAAAGGCTCCTGGCCAGCAGCGCCATGCGGGTGCTCTGTTCGTCGCGCAGCAAGGCCTGGCTCGTGGTGCCCATCGCGTTGAGATAAATGGCAAAGCCGATGCTCAGCAAGACCACCGCCGCGAGCATTTCCAGCAGGGTAAAACCGCTCTGGGTCGATGTTTTCATGGCTGTGCCCCATCCTGCCAACTGACCTTGCCGGTCAGCCAGGCGATATCTACCCGCCAGCTGTTCGGACCACGCTCCAGGTAAACGTTGCCGCCACTGGAGCCGCCGTCCGGATAGAACTCGACTGCTCCGTCCCGGGACGACGACAGGTCGACGGCAGTGGTCAGACGCAAGTGCATGCCCTCGGGCAGAAAGTGTTCGGCCTGGTGGCCTATCCGGTAGCTGTCGCGCCGCAGGTCGAAGTGCAAAGTGGTCGGTTGTCCGCTCAGCACCGCTTGGCTGCGGACACTGCGCAGCGCCAGGCTTAGCTCGCGCTTGGCCTGGCGTTCACGAGCGTTGTCCAGGCCACCGGTCACACTGTGGGCCAGCAGACTGGTTCCGATCGAGATGATCAGGATCACCACCAGCATTTCCAGCAGGGTGAAACCCCGTGTGGCGCCCAGGTCGGCCATGGCTATTCCCAATTGCCCAGGTCGGCGTTGTAGCCGTCGCCACCGGGTTGCCCGTCTTTGCCGAAGAAGATCAGGTCGAAGGCCCCGTGCGCACCTGGTGCGCGATAGCCGAACGAATGGCCATAGGGATCGAGCAGGTCGCTGGGTTTGGCATAGGGGCCGCTCCACAGGCGCACGTTAGCCGGCGAACTCGTCAGCTCGACGAGTTCCTTGGGCGGGGCGCCGATATCCAGGGCGTAACCTTCGATCTTCATCGACAGGCTGGCCAACTGTGCCTTGCCGGCGCCGGATTTGCCCTTGTCGACATTGGCGCCGACCTGGCGCACGACGATGGTAGCGATCACGCCGAGCAGCACGATCACCGCGAGCATCTCCAGTAGGGTGAAACCTTGGTGGTAACGTGGCGAACGATCACGACGCATGGCGGGTTCCTTTCAGAGGTTATTGGTCAGGCTCATCAACGGCAGCATGATGGCCAGCATGATCACGCCCACCAGCACGGCCATGACCAGGGTCAGGGACGGCACCAGGGCGGCGAGTAGGCGATCGATATGGCGCTTGGCCTCGGCGTCGAAAATGCTCGCGACCTTGAGCAGCAACCGGTCAAGCTGCCCCGACTCCTCACCGACCTGAATCATCTGGATCGCCAGTTCCGGGAAGGTCGCAGTGGAGTCCATGGCGACCGACAGCCGGCTGCCGTCCTTGACCTTGCCGATGGTCAGTTCCACCGCATCGCGCAGTACCTGGTTTCGGCAGACCTGCCGAGCGATATCGAAGGCGCTGATCAGTGCGACTCCCTGGCTCAACAACGTGCCCAGGGTATGGGCCAGGCGAGCGGTTTCCAGGCGCAGCAGCAACGGCCCGACGACGGGCGTGCGTAGCATCAGGCGGTCCCGTTGCAGGCGTCCCTGGGCTGTGCGCAAGCGTTGCCCAAGCCAGGCGCAGAGCAAGGCCATGGCACCCAGCAGGTACAGGATGTAGTGGCCGAGGAACTGGCCGAGGCCGAGGATGACCTCGGTGATCAGCGGCACGGGCACGCCCAGGCCACTGAAGATCGGTACGAACTGCGGTACGACATAGGCCAACAACAAGACCAGCGACCCCAGCACGCCGACCAACAGGAAGGCTGGATAGATCAATGCATTGATCACTTCGCCACGCACTTTCTGGGTTCGCTCCAGGTAGTTAGCCAGTTGTCCCAGGGTGTCGCCCAGCGCGCCGCCGGCTTCCCCGGCGCGCACCAGGCTGAGGTACAGCGGCGAGAACGATGGGCCTTCGACAGCCATCGCCGTTGACAGCGGTTGGCCGCCCTTGACCCGGTCGCGAATGCGTTCGAGCAAGCGTCGCGACTGGGGTTTGCCCGGTTGACGGGCCAAGATATTGAGGGCCCGTTCCAGCGGTTGACCGGCATCCAGCAGCGTTGCGAGTTGCTGGGTAAAGCGCTCCAGTTCGTCGCCGACGAGAGGCGGGCGCTTGAACCAGGACGCGCTGGATACGGTGGCGAACGCCGTCGGTTCGAGTTGCAATACCAGCAGGCCGCGCTCCTGCAACTGGCTGGCGGCCGCGTCGTCATTCTCGGCCTCGAGTGCGCCAGCAAGGGCGTTGCCATTCGGGTCCAGGGCGCGATAGCGATAGTGTTCCATGTTTATTCGCCACGGCTGACGCGCAGGACTTCTTCAAGGCTGGTGATACCAGCCAAGGCCTGGCGCAAGCCGTCCTCGTACAGGGTTCGCAGCCCGGCGGTGCGGGCTGCCTGTTCCAGCGTTGCAGCATCGGCGTGGCGCATGAGCAGCGAGCGCAAGGTGTCGTTCATCACCAGCAATTCACTGAGGGCACCGCGCCCGCGATAGCCGCCGCCGGGTGCATCGGTGCGCGGGCGGTAGAGGCGGATCGGGCGTTCGTCGGTGAAGCGCTCCAACTGATGTTCGGCCACCAGTTCCGCCGGGGCCTCGAAGCTTTCCCGCCATTCGGGAGCCAACCGGCGCACCAGGCGCTGAGCGAGAATACCGTTCACCGTCGAGGCGATCAGGTAGCTTTCGACGCCCATGTCCAGCAAGCGGGTGATGCTGGCGGCGGCGCTATTGGTGTGCAGGGTGGAAAGCACCAGGTGGCCGGTCAGCGAGGACTGGATGGCGATTCGGCAGGTTTCCAGGTCGCGCATCTCGCCGATCATGATCACGTCCGGGTCCTGGCGCACGATAGCGCGCAGCACGCCAGCGAAATCCAGGCCGATGCCTGGTTTGACCTGGATCTGATTGATACCCTCCAACTGGTATTCGACCGGGTCCTCGACGGTGATGATCTTGCGCTCGGCGGTATTGAGCCGCGCCAATGCGGTGTACAACGTGGTGGTCTTGCCCGAGCCGGTAGGACCGGTGACCAGCAAGATACCGTGGGGCCGTTCGAGCACGTTCAGCAACGCCTCCAGGCGTGTGCCGTCGAAGCCCAGGCTCTGGAAATCGAACGTCACGGTCTGGCGGTCGAGCAGACGCATCACCACCGACTCGCCGAAACTGGTGGGCACGGTGGAGACCCGCAAATCCAACTCTTTGCCCTGCACGCGGAGCATAATGCGGCCGTCTTGGGGCAGGCGGCGTTCGGCGATATCCAGTCGAGCCATGATCTTGATACGCGAAATCACCGCCGCCGAGGAACTGACGGGTGGCGCTTCGGCCAAATGCAGCACGCCATCGACCCGGTAGCGGACATTGAGTTGGTTCTCGAACGGCTCAATATGAATGTCCGAGGCCCGCTGTTCGACGGCCCGTTGCAGCAGCAGGTTGACCAGGCGGATCACCGGAGCTTCGGACGCCAGATCCTTGAGGTGCTCGATATCGGTTTTCTGATTGTCGGGGTCTTCTTCCAGGTTTTCTACCAGGGTGCCCATCTCGGCCGTAGTAGCGCTCGATCAATTGCTCAATATCGCTGCGCTGGCCGATGGACAGGCGCAGGCGGCATTGACAGGCATATTCCAGCGCATGCAGGGCGTCGGGTTGGTTCGGATTAGCGATCAGTACATGCAGCTCGTCACCGATGGATGACAGAGGCACCAGACCATGCTGCTTGAGGAAGCGTGGCGCCAGTTCGGGTGGTTCTTTCAGTCGATCGGGCGCGTCTGTCAGCGTCAGCAGGGGAGTTTCGAGCAGGGTCGACCAGGCCTGCGCCAGGTCCTGCTCCGAGACCAAACCAAGGCGCGCCAGCAGTTCGGTCGAGTCGTGGCCTGCGCTGGCGTCCTGCAGTGGGTGAGCCCGGTCGACATCGGCGAGTTTCAGGCGACCTTTGTCGACCAGCCAATCGATAGCCAGCCTGCCCAGGTCATGGGACATCGGGGCGTTCATGATGCGCTCTCCAGGCTCCATGCCTCTGGCACAGCCTGAACCTGAAGCGCTCGGGCGACTACTGTCAGAAATGACAGTTTTGCTGACCGTTGGTCGGGGCGTAAGTGTTGCTAGTGGAGCATCATCGCGAACTCCGGGATGCGCTCCGAACAAATAAGGCTGAGGAAAAAAAGCCGCAACCACTGGTCCGAACTGTCAGAAATGACAGTAGGCAGTTTTTTTAGGGGGTGGATAGTTTGGCGTGGATGGAAAAGCAGTTGTTTCCATTCTTTCGATCATGTCGATCGAAGGTCCGATTCGCAGGAGCGATATCATGTCCAACTCTACTGCTAAAAAAATACTGGGCTCGGTTTTTCTGTTGTTGAGTCTTTTGTGCGCGTTACCGGCCTCGGCCGCTATTGTGGGGTGTACTGGAACGCTGGGGGCCGTCATCTCGCCCGGACTCTCGCCGAGCCCGGCCTCCCAGACCATATCGGCGCAGGGCAGTGTCGTGTCGGTGGCGGGCTGTGCAATTGTGGGGACGTCCATTCAACCGGCCAGCCTCACGATAACCACCAGTTTCAGCGGCGCATCATGCACGGGTTTCACGTTGGCCACGCCGCCCGTCATGACGATTACCTGGGATGATAATACAACGGGAACGGCGACCTATGTATCTACAAGTCCGTCGTTCTTCCCACTGCCGTTCGGGCCCTTTGGCGCTCAATTCAAGATCGTCAGCGGCCCGCACGAAGTCAACCATACGATGTCTATCACTGCCAGTCCCCCCTTGAGCCTCGCACTATTGGGCTGCGCTCTTCTCGGTTCGAGGAAAGTCACCCACCTTGGGGCGCCCATCCTCTTTACTGTGAATTGATATTCAACTGTCTCATCGTTGTAATACGGGAAGCTCTGCTTCCCGTTTCAGGCGCTTGCGATGTCGATGCTCGAATATCTTAGCGCAACCAAATCTCGCTCACCGAATGATTGCCGGCCTTGCGCACCACCAGGTCGGCCCGTTTACGGGTCGGCAGGATATTTTCCAGCAAATTGACCCGGTTGATATCCCGCCAGATCTGCCGCGCCGCATCAGGCGCCTCCTCGGGTGTCAGGTCGGCCAGCTTGCGAAAGTAGGCGCCGCGTGCGCGGAAGGCGGTTTTCTGCAGCAGCAGGAAACGGTCCACGTACCACTGTTCGATATCCTCTTCCTCGGCATCCAGGTAGATCGAGAAGTCGAAGAAATCAGAGACAATGGTGCTCGGTTTCGGTTCGTCGGCGCCGTTCGTTTGCAGGACATTGAGCCCTTCGAAGATCAGGATATCCGGCCGATTCACCGTCTGGTGTTCGCCCGCTACGATGTCGTAGCTGATGTGGGAATAGATGGGCGCCCGGACTTCGCCTTCGCCGGCCTTGACGGCGGCGAGGAATTTGACCATTTGCCGGCGGTCGTAGCTTTCCGGAAAACCCTTGCGGTGCATGATGCCCTTGGCAACCAACGTGCTGTTGGGGTAGAGGAAACCATCGGTGGTCACCAGGGCGACGTTCGGATGGTCCGGCCAGCGCGCCATCAGGGCCTGCAGGACGCGGGCAAAAGTGCTCTTGCCCACCGCGACGCTGCCGGCGATGGCAATGATATAAGGCCCCCGTGGGCTTGCCCGACCAAGGAAGGTGTCCTTGATACCGGCCAGATGGCGGGCCGCGCCCACGTGCAGGCTGATCAGCCGCGACAGCGGCAGGTAGACGTTGGCGACGTCCTCCAGGGAGATGTCTTCGTTTACCCCGCGCAGAGTCGACAGATCCTCTTCCGAGAGCGTCAGGGGTGTGTTGGCGCGCAGGCCCGCCCACTCCGTGCGGTTCATTACCAGGTAGTCATCTGCGGTCATCGGTTACTGTCCCACGTCTCGTCAATGGGCGGATTATCCATCGACTGACCCTCGCGTGTCCGCAGCTCAGAATAATCTTTTGAATCCATTGGATATTCTGTAGCCTTGCGGCGCTGAAAAGCACTCCATGCCTGATGGATTTACTTTCCCGGTCGCCTTATGCTACATCAGCGCCGGGGTATACTCGACTTTCGCGCTTACGCGCTTGCAGGTCTTGCGAACATGACGCAGATTTCCGAACGCCTTCTGGTTCAAGCCCACCTCGACGCCAAGCAGCCCAAACCGTTGAGCGTCGAGCAAGAGGCGACCCTCCGTGCCGAGATCGCCGCCGAGCTCAAGGCTCGGGACGCGGTGCTGGTAGCCCACTTCTACTGTGACCCGGTGATTCAGGCCCTGGCCGAAGAAACCGGCGGCTGTGTGTCCGACTCCTTGGAAATGGCCCGTTTCGGCGCCGCTCACCCGGCCAGCACAGTGTTGGTGGCCGGCGTGCGGTTCATGGGCGAGACGGCGAAGATCCTCACCCCGGAAAAACGCATCCTGATGCCAACCCTCGAAGCCACCTGCTCGCTGGACTTGGGCTGCCCGGTGGAGGAGTTTTCCGCCTTCTGCGACCAACACCCGGAACGCACGGTGGTGGTGTATGCCAACACGTCGGCGGCGGTCAAGGCGCGAGCCGACTGGGTGGTGACCTCCAGCTGTGCGTTGGAAATCGTCGAGAGCCTGATGGACAACGGCGAAAAGATCATTTGGGCGCCGGATAAGCACCTGGGGCGCTATATCCAGAAACAGACCGGCGCCGATATGTTGCTCTGGGACGGTGCCTGCATCGTTCATGAAGAATTCAAGTCCAAGCAATTGGAAGACATGAAGGCGCTGTATCCCGATGCGGCGATCCTGGTGCACCCGGAATCCCCCGAATCGGTGATCGACCTCGCCGACGCAGTGGGCTCCACCAGCCAGTTGATCAAGGCGGCGCAAACCTTGCCGAACAAGACCTTTATCGTGGCCACCGACCGTGGCATTTTCTACAAGATGCAGCAGTTGTGTCCGGACAAGGTCTTTGTCGAAGCACCGACCGCCGGCAATGGCGCGGCCTGCCGCAGTTGCGCCCATTGTCCGTGGATGGCCATGAACACCCTCGAACGCACCCTGCAGTGCCTGCGCGAGGGTAACAACGAGATCTTCGTCGATCCCTCGATCATTCCCCGGGCGGTTCGCCCGCTCAAACGCATGCTGGATTTCACCCAGGCCGCGCGTTTGAAACTGGCCGGTAACGCCTGATCCGCCTTCACCGACAAACAGCCCTGAACCTGTTCAGGTCTGTTTGTCGGTGAAGGCTATCAACCGCCCATCATGTCCTTGACCATGCGTTCCTGGTCGATCATCTCTTTTTGCCGTGCATCGATGCGCGATGCCAGCTGGAAGTTCGGCGCACGGCGCTTAGCGAAGTCCAGTTGCTGAATGGCCTGTTTGAAGTCGCCTACCAGGGCAAAATACTCGGCCCGGGCCTGGTGCAGGCCGATGATATTACCGGATTGGCCACGGGTCTCGGCGATCTGGTACCAGATATCCGGATCGTCCGAACGCGTCTTGAGCAGGCTCACCAGGATCTTCTCCGCGTCGGCAGGCTTGTTCTGCTTGACCAATAGGTCGACATGGGCCTGGTTCAGCGGGTAATTGCCCGGATACAAGGCCAGCATCCGGTCGGTACGTGCCACGGCATCGGCAAGATGGCCGCTGGCGATATCGAGTTCGATCTGAGCCAGGTTGTAGATAATCTCGCTGGGGGACTTGACCAGCAGCGGCTTGAGGGTCTCTCGTGCGTCATTCAACTGGCTGCCCTTGATCTGCGCGATGGCCAGGCCGTAACGGGCAATATCGGACTTGGGGTTGTCGTCCAACTGGATGCGGAAACGCTTGGCCACCAGTCCCGGTGAGTCCTCGTATGAGAGCATCACGCGAGCGCGGATCAGTTGATAACGCAGGCTGTCTTCGATACCGCCGGGCTTGGCTTGTTCGGCACGGTTGCGGGTGTCGGCGATCCGCGATTCGGTGACCGGGTGGGTCAGGAGGAATTCCGGCGGCTTGGCATCGAAACGGTAGATGCGCATCAGGCGTTCGAACATGGTCGGCATGTTGCGCGGATCGTAGCCGGCCCTTTCCAGGTTGAGAATGCCGATGCGGTCGGCTTCCTGTTCATTCTGGCGAGAGAAGCGTTGCCTCTCCTGGAAAGCGGCGGCCTGTGTCCCGGCAATGGCCGCGATACCCGCGTCGCCACCGCCGGCGGCGGCAACGATAATTCCGGTCAGCAGCGCCGCCATCATCGGCAGTTGCATACGTTGCTGGGCTTCCACGCCTCGGGCGAAGTGGCGCTGCGACAAGTGCGCCAGTTCGTGGGCCAGTACCGAAGCATATTCGCCTTCGGTTTGCGCATTGAGGAACAGACCGCCGTTGATCCCGATGATGCCACCCGGAGCGGCGAAAGCGTTGAGTTGGTTGCTGTCGATCAGGATGAATTCCAGGCGTCGGTCCTGCACCTGGCTGGTTTCCACCAGCTTGTAGACCGTGGTTTCCACGTAATCCTTGAGCTGCGTGTCGTTCAATTGCTTGACCTGGCTGCGCAAAAGACTCAGCCAGGCACGACCCAGTTGATATTCCTGCTGGGGAGAGACGATGGCGGAACTGGCATCACCGAGTGACGGCAGGTCGTCGGCGAAGCCAGGGGCGGCGAGCAGGCAGGCGAGCGTCAACAGGGTGGGGCGCAGAAAAGTCATGCACAAGGCTCTAATTCGGCAAAGCCCTTACTTTAGCCGCACACCACGCGAACGACCAGAGGTGGCATCGCTTGGGCTATCCTAGTGGCCTAATAATCGACCCGGCGCGCCGCCAGGAGTGAAGTAATGACCGACGCTGTAAACTACGACGCCGAACTGGACGCCAGCGGCCTGACTTGTCCGCTGCCGTTGCTCAAGGCCAAGCTGGAACTCAATCGCCTGGTCAGTGGCGCCGTGCTCAGGGTGATCGCTACCGATGCCGGTTCGCAGCGCGACTTTCGTACCTTTGCCAGGCTGGCCGGGCACACGCTATTGCGCGAAGAGGAAGAAGCTGGGGTCTATCGTTACTGGTTGCGCAAGGCCTGATTCTCTGGCGCTGAAATTGCCGTCGATTTTTTAAGGAATATTGATGTTCAAGGTGTTGCGAGACTGGATCCAGCGCTATTTCTCCGATGAGGAAGCGGTGGTATTGGCGGTCCTGTTGTTCCTGGCGTTCACCGCCGTACTGACCCTGGGCAAGATGCTCGCGCCGGTATTGGCCGGGATGGTCTTGGCCTATCTGATGCAGGGGCTGGTGTTCGGCCTGGAGCGCATGCGGTTGCCTGGCGCGGCGGCGGTCGGCCTGGTATTCGCGCTGTTTATGGGCGGCCTGTTGCTGTTTATGCTGGTGGTGGTGCCGCTGCTCTGGCATCAGATGATCACCTTATTCAACGAGCTGCCGGGGATGTTGGCCAAGTGGCAGTCGTTGCTGTTGTTGCTGCCTGAGCGTTATCCGCACCTGGTGTCCGACGAGCAGGTGATGCAGGCCATCGAAGTGGCGCGGGGGGAAGTCGGCAAGTTCGGCCAATGGGCGCTGACCTTTTCCCTATCCAGCCTGCCGCTGCTGGTCAATATCATGATCTACCTGGTGCTGGTGCCGATCCTGGTGTTTTTCTTCCTCAAGGACCGGGCGACCATCCGTGACTGGGTACGTGGCTACCTGCCCCGCGAGCGGGCGCTGATTACCCGGGTCGCGGAGGAAATGAACCGGCAGATCGCCAACTACATTCGCGGCAAGGTGATCGAGATCATCATCTGTGGTGGCGTGACCTATGTCGCCTTTGTCGCGCTGGGACTCAACTACGCCGCTCTGTTGGCGTTGTTGGTGGGGCTGTCGGTGGTCGTGCCCTATGTCGGCGCGGTGGTGGTCACCGTACCGGTGATGCTGATCGCGCTGTTCCAGTGGGGCTGGAGCGATCAGTTCATCTACCTGATGGCGGTGTACGGGATTATTCAGACCCTGGACGGCAACGTACTGGTGCCGCTGCTGTTCTCCGAGGCGGTGAATCTGCACCCGGTGGCGATTATCTGTGCGGTCTTGCTGTTTGGCGGGTTATGGGGTTTCTGGGGAGTGTTCTTTGCGATTCCCCTGGCCACGCTGTTCAAGGCAGTGCTGGATGCCTGGCCGCGCAAGGAACCGATGGTGGCTCCGTTGCTGTAATCGCTAAGTTGAGAGGGCATTGGTAGTGGAGCTTGCCCGCGAAGCCTTGCCGGCCTCTTCGCGGACAAGTCAGCACGCGAGCCCGCTCATACCAACGCTGTAGAGATCAGGCTTTGTTCAGCACCTGGGCAGCTGCCAGCACCGCATCTACATGGCCCGGCACCTTCACGCCACGCCATTCCTGACGCAACACGCCTTTGGCATCGATCAGGAAGGTGCTGCGCTCGACACCCAGGTATTCCTTGCCGTAGAGCTTCTTCAGCTTGATCACGTCGAATAGCTGGCAGACAGCTTCATCCTTGTCACTGATCAACTCGAACGCAAACGCCTGCTTACTCTTGAAGTTCTCGTGGGATTTCAGGCTGTCGCGCGAAACACCGAAAACCTCGGTATTGGCGGCCTTGAACGCTGCGTATTGGTCGCGAAAGTCCTGGCCTTCGGTGGTGCAGCCGGGAGTGCTGTCCTTCGGATAGAAGTAGAGCACCACCTGCTTGCCCTTGAGGGCAGCGAGGCTGACGGTTTGCCCGCTGGTGGCCGGCGCCTGGAAATCGGTGACGGCTTCATTGATGAAAACGGCCATGCTGGCTCCTTACATGGGATTTTGTGGGCGCCACGGTTCGATCAGCGCGTCGAGGTTCATCGCGTCGGCGAAATCCAGGAACTGGTCGCGCAGCCAACTGATCTGCACACCGGCCGGCAGGGTCACGGTAAAGGTGGCGTTGAGCATAGTGCCGCCGGTCTGCGGCGCCAGGTAGGTGTCGCAAGTGAGGTTTTCCAGCTCGACGTTGTGGTCGATGAAAAACTGACACAACTCGTTGATGATGTCCGAGCGATAGGCCGAGCTGACATAAGCGACGTAAGGCAGTGCCTGTGGACGATTCTCCAGAGCACCGCTGCGCACCATGCTGACGATCAGGGCGTGCTTTTTCGCCAGGTTCGGCAGGCCCGCTTCGAGGCGAGCCAGGGCATCCCAACTGCCGGAAATCTGCAGGACCAACGCACTGTACTCGCCGTGGCGGGTCAGACGCGAGGTCACGACGGCGCAGCGATTTTCATGGCTGGCGCGGCACAGGACGTTGGTCAGCTCCATGGGGTTGGCGCCGAGGGCACTGATAACAAGGAATTGTTCGCGGACTGTGGGGGTGGACATGCAGCATTCCTAAAGCGATGAGCGGTCGGTACGACAAGGGCGTCGCGGGTCGGGTTCCGGTATTCACAAGTCATTGACCTCGCCGTGGATCAAACGCTTGCGCCGGGCTCAGGCAAGGGCGAGAGCGAGCAATGGCAAGGCTGGATCGGGTTTCGGGCAGCGAAAAGGAAGGCTGAAACCTGGCGCGTGACTGACTCAGTACCGATCAAAGTCTGAAGGGTAGCGAAAAGCAGCGCCAAGGGGAATGCTCATGGTGAGTACTTCGCTTGTACAAGGCTGATGGCGCCAGTACCATTACCGCTCTCTTTTTCCGGCAGGAGCGGTTGCATGATTGCGGGCAGTATGGTGGCACTGGTCACACCCATGGATGCACAGGGTCGTCTTGACTGGGACAGCCTGAGCAAACTGGTGGACTTCCACCTGCAAAACGGCACCAACGCCATTGTCGCGGTCGGCACCACAGGTGAGTCGGCTACCCTTGACGTGCACGAACACATCGAAGTGATTCGTCGTGTGGTTGACCGGGTGGCGGGGCGCATTCCGGTGATCGCCGGCACGGGTGCCAACTCGACGCGTGAAGCGATCGAACTGACCACCAATGCGAAAACCGCCGGTGCCGACGCCTGCCTGCTGGTTACCCCCTACTACAACAAGCCGACTCAGGAAGGCCTGTACCAGCATTTTCGAACCATTGCCGAAGCCGTCGATATCCCGCAGATCCTGTACAACGTACCAGGCCGTACCGCTTGCGATATGCAGGCCGAGACCGTCATTCGTCTGTCGACCGTGCCGAACATCATCGGAATCAAGGAAGCCACCGGCGACCTGGACCGTGCCAAGGCGATTCTGGCTGGCGTGAGCAGCGACTTCCTGGTCTATTCCGGCGACGACGCCACCGCGGTCGAGCTGATTCTGCTCGGCGGCAAGGGCAACATCTCGGTGACTGCCAACGTCGCCCCGCGTGAAATGAGCGAGTTGTGTGCCGCTGCGATGCGTGGCGACGCCGTCACCGCCCGGGCGATCCACCAGAAACTGATGCCGCTGAACAAGACCCTGTTCATCGAATCCAATCCTATTCCCGTGAAATGGGCGCTGCATGAGATGGGCCTGATGCCGGACGGTATCCGTCTACCGCTCACCTGGCTCAGCACCCCGAGTCACGAACCGCTGCGGCAGGCCTTGCGTCAGTCCGGCGTCCTGGTTTAATTGAGGAAATACACCGCATGAAGCGATTGGCCGGACTTTGCGCACTTGCCTTGATTATCTCCAGCACCAGCGGTTGTGGCTGGATTTGGGGCTCGGAAGGTTACTTCCGTGACCGTGGCAGCGATTACCTGGAGGCGCAACAGACACCTGCCATGCAGTTGCCGCCGGATATTTCCACCAGCAAGCGTCTCGACCCGCTGTTGCCTATTCCACGCAACGTCGCCACCGAAACGGTCAAGGGCGAATACGAAGTACCGCGTCCGCAGCCGTTGCAGGCAGCGGCCAGTGCCAGCGACTACAGCCTGCAGAAAAGCGGCGATTCGAGCTGGATCATGGGCCAACACGCCCCGGCTGAAGTCTGGTCGCTGGCCATGCAGTTCTTCCAGGACAACGGTTTTCGCATCGACTCCCAGCGCCCGCAGACCGGCGAGTTCACCACTGCCTGGCAGCGTGCCAACGAGCTGTCCGCAAACATAGCCCAGCGCTTGGGCACCGGCAGCTCCGCCGATACCGAAGCGCGTGTGCGGGTTCGTATCGAGCCGGGTGTACAGCGCAATAGCAGTGAAATCTACGTCGTCAGCGCCGAGCGTCCGGCGGGTAGCACCGCGAATGTCGATTTCACCACACGTTCGGTCAATATCGGTCGCGACTCGATCCTGATCGACGAAATGCTGTCGAGCATGAGCCGTAGCGCCGAGAAGGGCGGTTCGGTGTCGCTGCTGGCGGCACGTGATTTCGATACCCCGAGCCGTGTCAGCCTGAACCAGGACGGTAGCGGCAACCCGGTGCTCAATGTCGGCGAAGACCTGGACCGTGCCTGGTCGAGCGTCGGTCGTGCGCTGGAGCAGGGCGAATGGCGCGTTGAAGACATCAACCGCAGCCTGGGCCTGTACTACATCAACCTGGCGGAAAAAGCCGAGAGGAAAAACGAAGAGCCCGGCTTCTTCAGCAGGCTCTTTGGCAGTAAACCGGTCAAAGAAGAAATCGAAGCCCGTGCGGAGCGTTATCAGGTTCGCCTGAGCCAGGTCGGTGACAGCGTGCAGGTGACGGTCGAGAAGGACATCAACACCGTGGCGCCGGCTGAAGTAGCGCGCAAAGTGTTGGGCGTGATTCAAGACAACCTGGGCTGATTGCCATGCGTTTTGCCGTTCTCGGCAGTGGCAGCCGAGGGAACGGCACACTGATAGCCAGTGGCGACACCTGCGTGCTGGTCGATTGTGGTTTCTCCTTGCGTGAAACCGAGCGCCGCCTGGCGCGTCTGGGCATGAGTCCAGCGCAACTGAGCGCGATCCTGGTGACCCACGAACATGCCGACCATGTGCATGGCGTGGGTTTGCTGTCTCGGCGCTACAATCTACCGGTGTATCTCAGTCGCGGAACCTTGCGCGGGATGCGCAAGCCCATCGAACCTGCGGGTTTCGTGGCGGGTGGCGAGAGCTTACAGCTCGGTTCGCTGGCCATCGACATCGTCGCCGTGGCCCACGACGCCCTGGAGCCCACGCAGTATGTATTCAACGACGGTCGGCGGCGCTTCGGCCTACTGACCGACCTGGGATCGTACTGCGCCAGCGTCATGGACAGCTACAGTGGCCTCGATGCGCTGATGATCGAGGCCAACCATTGCCAGGACCTCCTGGCGCGGGGACATTACCCGACCTTTCTCAAACAGCGGGTCGGTGGTGAGCGGGGACATTTGAACAATCACCAGGCCGCGAGCCTGGTGGCCCAGTTGGGTTGGCAAGGCTTGCAACATCTGGTGCTGGCCCACTTGAGCAGCAAGAACAACCTGCCGCAGCTAGCCCGGCAATGTTTTGTCGGCACCCTCGGGTGCGACCCGGACTGGCTGCAATTGGCCGATCAAGATTCAGGGCTCGACTGGCGACACATCGCCTAGCCCCACAACTTAAACAAGCGGAGCCCATCATGGAAAAACGTGAAGAACTCTACCGCGGCAAAGCCAAGTCGGTCTACAAGACCGATGACGCCGACCGCTTGATCCTGCTGTTTCGCAACGACACCTCGGCGTTCGACGGCAAGCGCATCGAACAGCTCGACCGCAAGGGCATGGTGAACAACAAGTTCAATGCCTTCATCATGCGTAAACTCGAAGAAGCCGGCGTGCCGACCCAATTCGACAAACTGTTGGGTGACAACGAGTGCCTGGTGAAGAAGCTCGACATGATTCCGGTGGAGTGCGTGGTGCGCAACTACGCGGCGGGTAGCCTGGTCAAGCGCCTGGGTGTCGAAGAGGGCCTGAAGCTCGACCCGTATACCTTCGAACTGTTCCTCAAGGACGACGCCAAGGGCGACCCATTCATCAACGAATCCCACGTCGTAGCGTTCGGTTGGGGCACTGCCGAGCAACTGGTGCGCATGAAGGAACTGTCGCTTAAAGTCAACGAGGTGCTGAGCAAACTGTTCGACGACGCCGGTTTGCTACTGGTGGACTTCAAGCTGGAATTCGGTGTATTCCATGGTCAGATCGTCCTGGGTGACGAGTTCAGTCCGGACGGCTGCCGCCTGTGGGACAAGGAAACGCGCAAGAAAATGGACAAAGACCGCTTCCGCCAGGGCCTCGGTGATGTCATCGAAGCTTATGAGGAAGTCGCCAAGCGCCTGGGCGTACCGCTGTAATCGACGCAAGCATTTGATAGCACGTAATTTTTTTGCAATTGGGGCTTCGCTTCCGGCAAAAGTGTTGTTATGATGCGCGCCGTTGGAGAGATGCCAGAGTGGCCGAATGGGACGGATTCGAAATCCGTTGTACCTTCACCGGTACCTAGGGTTCGAATCCCTATCTCTCCGCCATATTTATCATCAAGGCCCTGATTTATCAGGGCTTTTTTGTACCTGCCTTTTGAGATCCATGCTGTAGACCATGCTGCGGGGCTGGATCATTGGCTATGGTATACGTTTCGGGCTTAAGCGGATGTCTTCAGCCTCGGTGCCTTCGGCTTTGACCAAATAGCGTTCGAAGGCGATCCTGTATCCCTTTCAATAGCTTTCGCCGTGGACACCCCATGACCTACACAGAAACTGAAGACCCCATACAAATTTCTGCGCAGGAGAGTGGTGCGTTTGAGCCCTCAACAATCGTCCAGGAAAATTTCTGCGCAGCGCTTCTAACGTATGGCCAATCATCTTCCACACGTCCGCTTCTTCTCAATGGAGATTGCCTGGCCGTGCTGAAGGCTCTCCCTGATGAGTCCGTTGATTTTGCAATGACGTCACCACCGTACTGGGGTAAGCGCGAATATCAAAACGGTGGCATAGGCCTGGAAAAAGACTACAGAGATTTTGTTTTAGACCTTTCTGCTGTGTTTTTGGAGCTGAAAAGGGTACTCAAGTCAACGGGATCATTTTGGCTAAATCTCGGCGATTCTTACAGTGGTAAAGGTTTGGTTGGAATACCTTGGAGAGTGGTTTTTGAGCTTACGGACAACCAAGGCTGGATACTCAGAAACAGTGTTATATGGAATAAGCTAAAAGGCGGTATGGATAACACTAAAGACCGTCTCGGCAACGTTCATGAGAATCTGTTTCATTTTGTGAAACAGGCCAAAAACTATTACTACAATGCTGACGCAGTCAGGTCCAAGCCTAGAGAGGCTAAAGTAGTAAACGGATCAATCGTTTCCGCAACCGGCGTGTCTGGTGTTCGGTACAAGCGGCAGATCGAGCTATCGACCTCATTAAGTGAGGTAGAGAAGTTGGCTGCGCATTCTGCATTGTCGTCTATCCTCGGCGATCTTTCTAATGGAAAAGTGTCTGATTTCCGTATGATTATTCGTGGGCAGCAAAGAACAACACACTCCGATAGCGAAAAAGTGTCTGGGCGAGCGAAAGAACTTCGCGACAAAGGTTTCTATTTTTTGAAATACCATCCTAAAGGGAGCAAGCCATCTGACGTCTGGGATATTATTCCTGAGGACACACAGGGACGCGAAACGCATTTTGCTCCTTATCCGTTGGATCTATGTCGTATACCGTTATTGGCCACTTGCCCTTGCGGTGGCATCGTGCTTGATCCGTTTTGTGGTACTGGAACGACGATGGTCGCAGCCCAACGACTTGGATTGAAGTCAGTGGGTATCGATATCTCCGAGCGGTATCTTGAGATGACCAGAGACAGGTGCAATACGCCGCTATGAGCAAAATAATCGAATTATTTGGGAAGGGCACACATAATCACTCCGTGGACTGGCATAGTGTTATCAATCACCAGCGCTGCTCTTACACCAATAAGCGTTGTTACAAAGTTAGGAAGTCTAATCCGGAGATTTCCATTGGCACTTGCAGCGTGCTGTACGGAAAAGCGTCGGAGCCAGTGATAATCTGTCCAGTTCGATTAATTGAGCGCAGGCAGATATTTACCGATTGCTTTCATTTGTTGACAACACATGAGCCCGGGAATGAACTTCATATCGTTCCTGAGGTTTCGATTCCGGGCGGTAGTGTGGATTATTTCCTGGTCTCGGTAAAAGATGGAAAGGTGAAGGACTTTGTGGGGATTGAGCTGCAGACGCTCGATACTACTGGCACTGTCTGGCCTGAGCGTCAGAGAATGCTAAAAGAGTTAGGGCTACCTAGGATCGATGGTGCTGAAGACTCTACTAAAACTTTCGGTATGAACTGGAAGATGACCGCAAAAACTATTTTGGTCCAAATGCATCATAAAGTTCAAACTTTTGAGCATATTAATAAGAAATTAGTGCTGGTTGTTCAGGATAAGCTTTTGAGTTATATGACCAGAGAGTTCAAATTTGACCATCTAAAAGCTCCCGCATTGATTAGTGATTCAATGCATCTTCATGCGTACAAAATGGATAATGCCGGTGCCGGAGACTACAAAATTTCAATGTCATCCCGCCTTAGTACAGATGCAGATGGTATCGGCATGTGTCTTGGGCTTCAGGCTGAGGCTCGCGTGGAGCTGGAAAAAGTATTGACAGCTTTACAAGTTAAAATTTCCGACCGCACTTTATTTCAGATTGTTGGCACACCCGAAAGTTTGGTGTGACGTATGGGTTAAGGTGTCGAGTCACTATGCGGATGCTGCTCACTGTAGTGTTCAAAGGCAATTGCCAAGTTACACAGCGCCGTTTCCCGACCCGACTTGGACATGTGCGCCACGTAGTCACCAGACAGATTGCTTGACTCGAACCGTTAATTGCGAGCGTGCGACACCGAAGCATTTGCTGACCCGCTTCACTGGTCGTCCCGGCAACAAGGGTGAGTGTGCAATCCATTTTCGTGATCGAGCGTTCTTCGCGGCCTCCTTGAGGATTTCTGCTCCCATCTTTTTTGCCCAGCATCCGTTGCAATTCACGGATCTGCTTGAGCGGGCGAAACGACGTCCTGTCTTTCATGAGTCTCGCTCATCCACACTCTTTTTAGCGCTGTACGAAATGGGAGGAAACCGCTCCACGCCCACTCTGGCATGGATATTTTGTAGAGTTGGCTACTATTCAAGGAAAGGAATCCTGTGATGCCAAAGCATTATGAACTTTCTGATAAGGCCTGGGACTTGGTCGCTGATCTTTTCACAGAGAGGCCTCACAGAGGTCGGCCTCGTGTCGATGATCGGCTAATGCTCGACGGTGTTCTCTGGATCCTCGGCTCCGGGGCAGCCTGGCGGGATATGCCTGAGCATTTCGGCCCCTGGTCAACGGTTTATCAACGGTTTCGAGATTGGCGCAACCGAGGAACGTTCGACAAAATGCTCAGGCGCTTACATCTCAGGCTGAATGAACAGGGTCTGATCGATTTGCAACCGTGGATGATCGATTCGACTGCCGCACGCGCAACCCGATCTTCGTCGCGTATCGTGAGAAAAGGCGGCTTGATGACCATGCGTTTTGCCGCCACCGTGGGAACTGACGACCAAGATCCATCTGCCGAGCGACGCCGATGCAGTTGCTGCTCTCAAGTGCGTGCGCTAAACCTTGCATCCGTGATGCCAGTATTCAGCGATATTTGAAGTTCGCTACTTAAAGGCCGTTGTGCAAAGTGTAATATTATATTTCTTCGTGGTTTTCTGGGGTTATATGAATTCCAACTCACTCAAGAAGATTTTTGCTTGCTATTTTTCAATGAGGCTTCCGTCGAGTAGTGGGTGTGAATAGCCTGGTTTTCCGCTGATTTAATGAGTAATACGAGCTTCCGTCAGGCTGATTTTCATTTTTGCGATTTCATGTTCGGCCTGTAATAGGGCGGGTGTTGCCTCGACTGCAAAGCGCTTTGAGTGTTGTGTGTGATTTACTGTGCACATCAATATTGGAAAGGGATTATATGTCTTTAGGATCAATCCTACATACAAAAAATAATTAACGATAGTTTGTATTTTTTGATTATTTAGTAGTTGTTTTTAAATTTAGGAGCTGATTAGAATTCTCTTGGGAAAATTTCCTACCCTGCAGTGCGCCAAGTACCACCTGTCGTTTCGGACTGCCTGGTTTTCATGATGTAACTTTTCTGCTTCGCTGGAGGATTTATGGCTTCAAGCAGCTTTCAAAATGAGGTGCCCAAGGCACGGATCAATATTAAGCTCGATTTGCACACCGGTGGCGCGCAAAAGAAAATCGAACTACCGCTTAAGCTGATGGTGATGGGCGATTACAGCAATGGCAAGGAGCAGCGCCCGTTATCTGAAAGAAACAAAACTGAAATTAATAAAAACAATTTCGACAGTGTGCTGGCCGAGTTTTCTCCGAGCCTGAAGTTGGCAGTGGAGAACACCCTGGCCGATGGCGATGTTGGCACCGCAGTCGCGCTGAGTTTCCAACGTATGAAAGATTTTGAGCCTGAGCAGGTAGCGCGACAGATTCCGCAACTGCGAGCGCTGCTGGCGATGCGCAATCTGCTGCGCGACCTCAAGTCCAACCTGCTGGATAACGCCACCTTTCGCCATGAGCTGGAGCGCATCCTCAAGGACGATGCGCTGAGTGAGGAACTGCGAGCTGAACTGGCCGCTCTGGTCCCGCAAGAAGATCGTTCATTGCCCTCGGCACGTTAATAAGGAAATTTTTCATATGTCCATAGAACAATCATCCGTACCCTCGCAGCAGACCAAACCCCACAACGCAGACAGCGGCCAGGGTATCTATGGTGCCTTGTTCGCCAAGATCAATCTCAGTCCGGTTGCGGCGTTGAATGGCATCGACGCTTTTCAACACACCGAGGCTCTCTCCGAGGCCTCTGCCGATGAACGGGTAACGGCGGCAGTCAGTGTATTCCTGGACCTGCTCAAACAGTCGTCGCATAAAGTCGAGCGCCTTGACAAAACTCTGCTGGATGAACACATTGCGTTGCTGGATGGACAGATCAGCCGTCAACTCGACGCAGTCATGCATCACCCTGAGTTTCAATGTATCGAGTCGACCTGGCGCGGCGTAAAGTCGCTGATTGATCAGACTGATTTTCGCCAGAATGTGCGTATCGAACTGCTGGATATTAGCAAGGATCATCTGGTCCAAGATTTCGAAGACGCTCCCGAGATTGCCCAAAGCGGATTGTATCTACATACCTACACCCAGGAATACGACACGCCGGGTGGCGAGCCGATAGCCGCGGCTATTTCCAACTATGAATTTAACCGCAGCCCGCAGGATATTGCCCTGCTGCGCAATATTTCCAAAGTAGCGGCTGCCGCTCATATGCCATTTATTGGTTCTGTCGGACCGGCGTTCTTTGGCAAACAGTCGATGGAGGAAGTGGCCGCCATCAAAGATATCGGCAACTACTTTGATCGCGCTGAATACATTAAGTGGAAGGCGTTCCGTGGCAGCGATGATTCCCGTTACATCGGTTTGCTCATGCCTCGGGTGTTGGCTCGCCTGCCTTATGGCCCGGACACCGTTCCGGTTCGCAGCTTCAACTATATCGAAAGCGTCAAGGGCCCGGATCACCAGAAATACCTGTGGACCAACGCTTCGTTCGCCTTCGCGGCCAACATGGTGAAGAGCTTCATCACCAACGGCTGGTGTGTACAGATTCGTGGGCCGCAATCGGGTGGCGCAGTCACCGAGCTGCCGATTCACCTCTACGACCTGGGCACGGGTAACCAGGTGAAGATTCCTTCCGAAGTGATGATTTCGGAGACCCGCGAATTTGAATTCGCCAACCTCGGTTTCATCCCGCTGTCGTATTACAAAAACCGCGACTATGCGTGTTTCTTCTCGGCCAACTCGGCCCAGAAACCAGGGCTGTATGACACCGCCGACGCGACCGCCAACAGCCGGATCAACGCGCGCCTGCCATACATCTTTTTGCTGTCGCGCATTGCCCATTACCTGAAGCTGATCCAGCGTGAAAACATCGGGACCACCAAGGACCGCCGTTTGCTTGAACTGGAGCTGAACAAGTGGATCGGTGGTCTGGTCACCGAAATGACCGACCCGGGCGACGACCTGCAAGCCTCCCACCCGCTACGCGATGCGAAAGTGACGGTGGAGGACATCGACGACAATCCCGGTTTCTTTCGCGTCAAGTTGTACGCCGTACCGCACTTCCAAGTGGAAGGCATGGACGTCAACTTGTCGCTGGTTTCGCAGATGCCCAAGGCAAAATCCTAAGCCGCTTCGTGGGGAAACGACGTCATGAAGATTGACCGCCCTCTATGGGCTGCGGGGGTCTTATTGTCTCCACAACAATTCCAGCAGCAAGCGCGCTGGGAGGCGTGGGCCAACGAGAGCCTGGCTCATTTGTCCCTTGTACACCCTTGGGGCGTCCTCGGTGTGGCATTCGACCTGCAGGCGTTGCGGCTGGGTAAGCTCAAGGCCACCCAACTACGAGTACGCATGCCTGACGGCACATTGCTTGATACTGACTATGTGGACCGGTTGCCACCTGCCTTGGAGCTGGCCAGCCTGCTACCCGCTGACGCCCAGACCGCCACGGTGCTGTTGGCGTTGCCGCTGGAGCAAGCCAATGGCAACAATTGTGTGTTCGAAGGCACGAGAGCCGACCGACCGACGCGTTATCGCCAGGATTGGCGGCAAGTGCAGGATATTTACGCAGACGAAATGCAATCGATGAGCGTGCTGGAGTACGCCTTGACCTTGCGTTTGGCTGACGATGAGAACGCAGATTATCTGACCTGCCCGATCCTGCGTCTGCTGCGCGACGGGCAGGGGGCTTGGAGTTTCGATCCTGATTATGTGCCGCCGTTGCTCAGTTTCGCAGCCCATCCGGGGCTGCTGAACCAACTGGATAACCTATTGACCCAATTGTCCGCCAAGCGTCAACGGCTGATGGGTATGCGCCGCGAGAGTAATCAGCGCATGGCCGACTTTGCCGTAGCCGACGTGTCGTTGTTCTGGCTGCTCAACGCGTTGAACACCTATCAACCGGTATTGGCAGATCTCAAGGCTCACCCCGCGCGGCATCCCGAACAGGTGTACCTGGAATTGATCAAGCTGGCCGGCAGCTTGCTGACCTTTTCGCTGGAACACGATATCGACAAGATTCCTGCCTATCGGCATGAACACTTGGAAAGCGTATTCCCGCCCTTGATGCGCACCCTCTCCACCTTACTGGAGGCCAGCCTGCCATCGCGGGTTATTGCCCTGATGCTGGAAGAAGTCGGGACCAACCGCTGGCAAGTCACGCTCAACGATGCCCGCCTGCGTGAGCCGGGCGGTGCTGACTTCTACCTGTCGGTGCGTTGCCGCCTGCCGGCGGCGCAGTTACTCAGCCAGTTCCCGCGCCTGTGCAAAGTGGGGACGCCGGACGATGTTGATTACTTGGTTAACGTGGCGCTTGACGGTGTTCCGTTACAGCCACTTAGCCATGTGCCGGCGGCTATTCCGCTGCGCTTGGAAAACCAGTATTTCGCCCTTGATCTTGGCCATGCCAAGGGGCAAGCGATGCTGGCTGAAGGAACCTGCGCTTTCTATGTACCGAGCACCTTGCTCGATATCAAGCTTGAACTGTTTGCGGTACTGCGCACATGAACCTGACTCCCTCGAAAAAACATCCCCTTACGGCACAGAACCTCGACGCGCTGCTGCAAGACAGCTACCTGCTGGTGGTGGAACTGCGCCAAGGTGCCTCGGTGCAAGACAGCTCGGGCCTGTGGCAACGCTGCGAGAAGCAGGTCGAACAGGTTCGACAGAGTCTCAATGAAGCCGGGGTGAACAAACGCTGCGTCGAATTGATCAGCCATGCGCAATGCGCGTTGCTGGACGAGACCGCGCTCGGCTGCGCCAAGGATGATGCCCATGCCCAGTGGGCAAGCCAGCCCTTGCAGACGCGGTTTTTCGGCAGTCACCAGGCAGGTGAGTTTTTGTATGAGGATATGCGCGAATCACTTCGCCAACCATCACCTGATGTGCTGGTGCTAACAGCATTCCAGCGGGTCTTGATGCTCGGATTTCGAGGTCGATACCACGCGGCGGACGACGCTGAACGTGAGCAGTTGCTGACGGCCTTGAATGCACGAGTGGCGCCTCTGGAGCTCAACCAGGCATTAACCACACAAGATGCTGGCCATCCAATAAACCCTCGGTACGGGGTGCGCTCACCATTGATTCATATCCTGGCGGCAGGCGGGTTGCTGGTCGGCGTCTGGTGGGGGCTGGACCATTGGCTGGGCAGTCTGATCGCCACGTTTGTGCCTGGTCAGGTGTGAGGACGTGATGACACTCAAGCTGACACGAGGCCTGTGGCTATGGGCCGGCACGCTGGCCCTGGTGCTTTTGATGATCATGCCGTTTGCGGGCTGGACACGTGCCGCGACCGCCTTGGTCGTTGTGATTGCGGTGTCCTGGGCTTGGATGCGAGCGGGGCAGCGTTTTGCCCGGTGGGGCCAGCAGTTGCTGCCAGCCGGCGATACCTCCCTGCCACCGATTGCCTACCGTCAGCCGGTGGTGTTGGTCTGTGGCGATGCTCTGAGCGGCTTGTTTGGCACGGTGGCTGCCGAGCAATTAACGCTGCGTACCACCTCGCGAGGGTGTTATGTGCGCGTGTCCACCCTTGAGCAATTATTACCGATTACCACGGGCATCCAGGCCTTGCGCCCGGATTGGCGTGGGCAACTCAGCGTAATGTTTGTCGCCAATCCGGGCGAGCACAACGACGCCTCAGAGCTGGTTGGCCAGGTGCGTGCCTTTTGCAATCAGCTCGCCCTGGCACGCAAGCGCGGCATTGCGCTACCGCTGATATTGGTGAGCTATCTGCAAGCTGCAAAAGGCCACGGGGCCTGGTTCAGCTGGGACGCCGGTCAGCCCAACCCTCTCGTGCGCGAGGCTGGTACCTGCATCAACCTGCCCGACTGGCAGCGGCAGGCCGCCGACAGCGCCAGCCACGCCACACGTTTGTGCAGTAGCGTTCAGATCAGCAGCGCGGCGACCTGGCTTAAGGACACGATACTCCCGCACTTCGCGGCACCTGACGCCCGCTATCCAATCGCCTGTGCCATTACTCTGGTGCCGGTTCTGCCCCAGAGGGTCGCCGGTAATCTGTGGCACCAATGGTTGCATGACAAGGTCGGCTTGAAGGATGCAGGGTCACCGCCGCCGGGGACGAACGCAGGCTTACCGTTTCCTGATCCCTTGCTGGACCTGCTGCCGCTCCACACCCGGCGCTCCCCGGCCCTGCGAGCGAGTATCCTGGCGTTGTGGTTGTTCGCGGGCGCCGCGCTCGTGGCCCTGGCTAGCTCGGCCTGGCAGAACAAGTTGCTGTTGCGCCAGGTCAGTGAAGACCTGCGGCATTACACTTCCATTGCCCCCGCCGACCGGCGTGACCAGCCCCAATTCGCCTTGCGCGAGAATGCTGTGGCAATCCTGCGCCAGGACGCCAGGCGCCTGAGTCACTACTACCGACACGGCGAGCCGCTGGCGCTGGGCCTGGGCTTGTATCGCGGCGAAGTGCTGCGGATGCCTCTGCTGGAGACCATCGCCAGCCATCGACAACCACCACTCCCCATGCCCGTGAAGATCCCCACTCCGGTGCGGCTGGACAGCCTGTCGCTGTTCGACACCGGACGCGCCGAACTCAAACCGGGCTCGACGAAGATCCTGATCAACGCCCTGGTCAACATCAAGGCCCAGCCGGGCTGGCTGATCGTCATCACCGGGCATACCGATGTCACCGGCAGCGCCGAGCAAAACCTTGCGCTGTCCCGCGCTCGGGCCGCCTCGGTGCGCGACTGGATGCGACGCATGGGCGATATCCCCGAAGGTTGTTTTGCTGTGCAGGGCGTAGGTGCCAACCAGCCGGTAGCCAGCAATGACACCCAGGCTGGGCGTGCGGCCAACCGTCGCGTCGATATCCGTCTGGTACCGGAAGTGGGGGCCTGCGCGCTGCCCACTGCGGTGCTGGATAGACACCCCCCTGTCGCATCAAGCGGCATTCAAATTTTGAGAGAAAGGAGCTTCACATGGCAATTCCCATCTACCTCTGGTTGCAAGATGACGGCGGCGCTCAAATCAAAGGGTCGGTAGACGTTCAAAAACGCGAAGGCAGCATCGAGGTGATCGCCCAGGACCACAGCCTGTACCTCCCCGCCGATGACAACACCGGCAAGCTGACCGGTGCTCGAGTTCATACCCCGTTCCAGTTTTCCAAGGAGATCGATGCCTCCAGTCCTTACCTGTACAAGGCGGTGACCACCGGCCAGACCCTCAAGAGCGCCGAATTCAAGTGGTACCGCATCGATGACGCCGGCCAGGAAGTCGAGTACTTCATCACCAAGCTGGAGAACGTCAAGATCGTAAAAGTCGCGCCAAAAATGCATGACGTCAAAGACCCGACCAAGGAAAAGCACAACCACTTGGAGCAGGTTGAGCTGCGCTACGAGAAAGTCACCTGGACCTACAAGGACGGCAACATCATTCACTCCGATTCCTGGAGCGAACGCCAGAGTGCCTGATGCGAGAGGACGGGCAGGCGGATTTTCGCCTGCCGGTTCGCGGTGTGCAGGGTTGAGCGTCCGTTCGCGGGCGCTCAGCCAAATACAGCGAACTGCCTGTGTCGACACATCGAAAATAAAGAACAAGGATGCACCCCATGGCCCAGAGTTCCACCCGTCTGCTGCGTCGTCTCAACCCCTATTGCGCTCAGGCACTGAGCGCGGCGGCCTCCTTGTGCCAGAGCCGCGCCCACGGACTGATCAGTATTGAGCACTGGTTGCTCAAGTTGCTGGAACAGGGTGAGGGCGACCTGACCCTTATCGCCCGGCGCTACGAATGGGACACGGATGCGATCTGGCGTGGCCTGCTCGATCACCTCGACACCTTGCCGCGCAGTGTGCAGGACAAGCCGCAGCTATGCGCCAAGCTGCAACAACTGATCAAGAGCGCTTGGTTGCAGGCATCCCTGGACGGCGATAACGACACCCTGCGCTCGGCCCACCTGCTCGGCGCGCTGCTGGAGACGCCCGGCTTGCTCGCCTGTGAAGCCGCCTGGCCGCTGTTCAGTATCAGCGATAGCCAGCTGCAGCGTTTGTTTGTGCTGCTCGACCAGCACTCCGAAGAGCGCCCACAAGTACAGCGAGAAGCCGCGCTGGAGCGTACCGGGGTGTCAGTTTCATCCGGCACCGATACGTCGGGCGCGTTGCAAGTCATCTTGGATAAATTTACCCAGGACCTCACCGCCAAAGCCAGGGCAGGGCAGATCGACCCGGTGTTTGGTCGTGACGATGAAATCAGGCAAGTCATCGATATCCTCAGCCGGCGACGCAAGAACAACCCGATCCTGGTGGGTGAGCCTGGAGTGGGCAAGACCGCTCTGGTTGAAGGTTTGGCATTGCGCATCGCCGAGGGCAATGTCCCCGACAATCTCAAACCGGTCAGCGTGCTCACCCTGGATTTGGGCCTGTTACAAGCCGGTGCCGGAGTAAAAGGTGAATTCGAACAACGCCTGCAAAACGTCATCGAGGCGGTGCAGCAATCGCCTCACCCGGTGCTGCTGTTTATCGACGAGGCCCACACCCTGATCGGCGCCGGTAACCAGGCCGGCGGCGCGGACGCCGCCAACTTGCTCAAGCCCGCGCTGGCGCGCGGCGAGTTGCGCACTATCGCCGCCACCACCTGGAGCGAATACAAGCAGTATTTTGAGCGCGATGCCGCCCTGGAGCGCCGTTTCCAGATGGTCAAGGTCGACGAGCCGGACGACACCAACGCCAGCCTGATGCTGCGCGGCCTCAAGGCGCGTTATGCCCGTCACCACGGCGTGCATATTCAGGACGCGGCGGTACAAGCTGCGGTCAGCCTCTCGCGGCGCTACCTGAGCGGTCGCCAACTGCCGGACAAAGCCGTCGACCTGCTCGACACCGCCAGCGCACGGGTGCGTATGAGCCTGGACTGCGAGCCCCAGGCGCTGGTCCGCCTCAAGGCCCGGCAAGGCGCCCTGAAGTTGGAGCGCCAAGCCCTGGAAGAAGACCTGCAACTGGGCGGCAGCCCTGCCAGCGAGCGTCTGGCGATAATTGCCGCGCAATCTGCCGACTTGCACCGTCAGCAACTTGAGTTCGAGGTGCAATACCGCCACGAACTCGACCTCACTCAACAATTGCTCGACGCCCGCCAGGCCGAACCCCAACGGATGGACGCTTGCCTGCAACTGCAACAACGACTGAGCAACGCCCAGGGCAACCAGCCATTGCTGTCCCTTGACGTCAATGCGCGTAGCGTGGCCGAAGTGATCGCCGACTGGACGGGGATACCCCTGGGCAGTCTGCTCAAGGACGAACAAGCCAACCTGCTGGAGTTGGAGCAACAATTGGCCGAACAGGTGATCGGCCAGAACCCTGCCCTCGGTGCCCTGGCCCAACGTTTGCGCGCGGCCAAGACCGGCCTGACGGATGAAAAAGCGCCACTGGGCGTGTTCCTGCTGGTAGGCACCAGTGGCGTCGGCAAGACCGAAACCGCGCGGGCCCTGGCTGACAGGCTGTTCGGTGGCGAAAAATCGCTGATCACCATCAACCTCTCGCAATACCAGGAAGCTCATACCGTCAGCCAACTCAAGGGCTCGCCGCCGGGCTACGTCGGTTATGGCCAGGGCGGCGTGCTCACCGAAGCCGTGCGCCAACGACCCTACAGCGTGGTGCTGCTCGACGAAGTAGAAAAAGCGCACCGCGACGTCCTCAACCTGTTTTACCAAGTCTTCGACCACGGCTGCATGCGCGATGGCGAAGGGCGGGAAATCGACTTTCGCAACACCGTCATTCTCATGACTTCCAACCTGGGTAGCGATGAACTGCAAGCCTGCTTGCAAGAGTTCCCCGACACGCCGGACAGCACCCTGCACGCATTGCTGCGTCCCATCCTGCGGGAACACTTTCAGCCGGCCTTGCTGGCCCGCTTCCAGACGTTGATTTATCGCCCACTACAAGCCGACGCCCTCAAACGCATCGTCGCAATCAAGCTCGCCCAGGTTGCCAGGCGCTTGCAGCGTCACTACGGGCTGGACTGCCAGATCGACGCTGCCCTCAACGAGGCCCTGGTTGCCGCCTGCCTGCTGCCCGACACCGGAGCGCGCAACATCGACAGCTTGCTCAACCAGCAGATCCTGCCGGTGCTCAGCCGGCAATTACTACAACGCCAGGCTGCCCAGCAGAAAACTCTCGGCGTAACCCTCGGCTACAGCGATGAGGAAGGCATTGTCCTGAACTTCATCGACGCCCTGGAGGCCTGAACATGCTCAACCCACCGCGCCCGATCTTCGACCATAGCCGGCACACACTCAGCGTTTACGGGGTTGACGCCTTGCTCGACGTCCTCACCTTTCAGGGCACCGAGGGCCTGAGCCAACCGTTCAACTACTGCGTGGAATTCACCTGCACCGACTGCGATATCGACGTCGAAAAAATGCTCGGCCGCAGCGCCACTTTCAGCCTGCATAGCGCGCCGCGTAAGTGGCCGTACCTGGGCCTGAGCGTACCGCCGGTCAAGCCGTTACGCACCTTGCACGGCGTGATCACCGGCTTCAAGCGCCTGTCCGGCTCCGTCGATGAAGCCCGCTACGAAATCACCCTGCAACCGCATCTGGCGCTGCTGGGCCGAGGCCAACAATTTCGTATTTACCAACACCAATCGGTGCCGGAAATCGTCGAAAATGTCCTGCGCAGCCGCCACGACTTCCGAGGCCAGGACTTTCTTTTCAGCCTGGCGCGCGACTACCCCAAGCGCGCGCAGGTCATGCAATACGGCGAAAGCGATCTGGCCTTTATTTCCCGCCTGCTGGCCGAGGTCGGCATCTGGTACCGCTTCACCTACGACGAACGCCTGAACATCGACGTGGTGGAATTCCACGACGACCAACGCCACTACCAATTCAACGTCGAGCTGGCCTACCGCCCGCCCGCCGGACTGAGCAACAGCGAGCAGGATCGGGTGTGGCAACTGCAAGCGAGCCACCGGGTGGTGGAACAGCGCGTCACCATTCGCAGCTATCACCACCGGGTGGCCCACGCCTACCTGGACGGCGACATCGACCAAACCCGTGGCGCCCGTACCACTTACGGCGAGGCCTATCATTTCGCCGAGGCCTACAGCACCTTGGGCGATCCGCATGCCTATGACGAAGACCTGCAAAGCGAAAGTGGTTTTTTCTATGCGCGCCTGCGTCACGAGCGTTACCTCAATGACCAGACCCAGCTCAGCGGGATCAGCACCAGCGCCACCCTGGCCCCTGGCCAGGTCCTGAAAATCAGCGACGGCGCCCCGCAGGCGTTTGCCCCCGGCGCGGTGATCACCCGACTGACCACCCGCGCCGCACGGGATCGTAGCTTTGAAGTCAGCTTCGAGGCCATTCCCTACTCGGAGCGGGTGTGTTTTCGTCCCGCGCTGCAAGACAAACCGCAAATCGCCGGCACCGTCCCGGCTCGGATCAGCAGCTCCCTGGCCAACGACCCTTATGGCCACATCGACAGTGAAGGGCGTTACAAAGTCTGCTTCCTGTTCGACCGCGACACCTGGAAACTCGGCGCGGAAAGCCTCTGGCTGCGCCTGGCCCGCCCCTATGCGGGCGACACCTACGGTTTGCACCTGCCACTGCTTGCCGGCATCGAAGTGGCCATTGCCTTCGAACAAGGCGACCCGGACCGTCCCTACATCGCCCACGCCCTGCACGACAGCCAGCACCCCGACCATGTGGCCTTGCCGAACTACAAACGCAACGTGCTGCGCACGCCGGCCAATAACAAACTGCGCATGGACGACACGCGGGGCCAGGAGCATATCAAGCTCAGTACCGAACACAGTGGCAAGAGCCAGCTCAACCTGGGGCATGTGGTGGATGCGCGGAAAAAAAAGCGCGGAGAAGGCTTTGAGTTGCGCACCGATGGTTGGGGCGCCATACGGGCGGGGAACGGCATTTTCATCAGTGCCGACAGACAACCCAAGGCACAGGGCCAGGTGCTGGAAATGGACAGCGCCCTGGACCGTTTGCAACAGGCCGGCGAGCAGTTGCGCAAACTCTCCGTGGATGCCCAGGCGAGCGCAGCCGAACCCGCCGATGTGCAAGCGCAACTGAACCTGCTCAGGCAAGACCTGCAACAGTTGCAATCCAGCGTATTACTGCTCAGTGCCCCACAGGGCATAGCGCTCGCCAGCGGCCAGCACCTGCAACTGGCGGCGCAAAACAACCTGATGCTCAACGCCGGTGGCGAAGCCGACATCAGTGTGGTCAA
>NZ_CP014135.1:2838911-2971980 GCF_001543125.1 Pseudomonas agarici
CTTGCGCTGTCGACCTATCGACCTATCGACAGCGGGAGGCGAATTCTACAGCGTTACACGCTGCTGTCAACACCTCTTTTACAGCGCTTCCGGGCTTCGATGAACTGAAGACCACATCGTTCTAAATCTACTTAACTCACTGAATGAAAAGGAGTTTTTCGTTTCGACCGCGTCGGAAGTGGGGCGAATTATAGGCCTATGGAATTCGCCGTCAAGCATTGATTCAAATTTTCTATCGCAGGCACTTCTGATAGACGAGAAGGCATCCAAATTGGGCAATATATTGCTCAATCATTCATTGTTAAGCATCATAGGCTGACAGCCCCTCTTCATATGACTTATTGCCCGCTCTGGATGACACTACCCCATGACTCAGCAGTCTCGCAGACTGGCCACGGCACTCTTTCCCGTCGGCCTGCTGCTTATCGCAATGGCTTCCATTCAATCCGGTGCCTCCCTGGCCAAGAGCATGTTCCCCCTTGTCGGGGCCCAGGGCACCACTACCCTGCGCCTGATCTTTGCCAGCGTCATCATGCTGCTGATACTGCGCCCCTGGCGGGCAACGTTCACCGCCAGGCCCCTGCGTACCGTGATCATCTACGGCATCGCCCTGGGTGGCATGAACCTGCTTTTCTATATGGCTCTTCGCAGTGTGCCCCTGGGCATCGCGGTCGCCCTGGAGTTCACCGGGCCACTGGTTGTGGCGATCCTGGCCTCACACCGAGCCATCGACTATTTATGGATCGGTCTGGCGATTGGCGGCCTGCTGCTATTGATTCCAACGGGAAACACCAGCGCCAGCATTGACCTGGTCGGTACACTCTATGCGCTGGGTGCGGGTGCCTGCTGGGCCCTGTACATTCTGTTCGGACAGAAAGCCGGTGCGGACAACGGTATCCAGACCGCTGCCTGGGGCGTGATGATCGCCGCCTTCGTCGTGGCCCCGTTCGGCATCGTCCATGCCGGTGCGGCACTGCTGACGCCCTCGCTTATCCCGGTCGCCCTTGGCGTCGCCGTCCTCTCCACTGCCCTGCCCTACAGCCTTGAAATGGTCGCGATGACGCGAATCCCTGCGCGCACCTTCGGTACCTTGATGAGCATCGAACCGGCCTTCGGCGCCCTCTCGGGATTGCTGTTCCTGAGCGAGTACCTATCCCTGGCGCAATGGCTGGCTATCGCCTGTATTATCTGCGCTTGCTTCGGCGCAACCCTGACCATGCGCAACGAACCCAAGCCTGCCATGGCCGCCGATTGATACAACAGGTGACGCGGCTCTGGTATTTCTCGCGCAAATAAGAGATGTTTACATCTAACTCAATGCCAGCCTTGATAATTTCGGACGAGGCATTCATGGAAGACAGCAGCGGGCACGAAAAAAAAGCCAAACTCGGACACGTTGATCCGTGGGCTGGAGATTAAGGACAGGAATGAAGCTCTTTTTGATCGTCTTGGCAGTACTCGCCGTCGCTGGCTGTAGCGCCACTTCCAAGCCAATAAAACATGGCAAGCGAGGCGTACATATCAACTGCTCGGGACTGACGTCCTCCTGGGAAAAATGCTACACCAAAGCCACCGAATCCTGCGGCGAAAATGGCTACAAGGTCATCGCCAAGTCCGGTGATGCCGTCGAAGACCCCGGCGACTACCCTTTCGGCCTGAACCCCGCGGGCTATACCAGTCGCAGCATGATCATCATGTGCAAGCGTTAGGAACGCCCCTGCGATCTGGCTTGTGGATAGACTCAATGCGCTGGCCAGTTTTGTCGCATCCCCCGACAAAAACCTGAAAACCGCGCCCTGGCAACGACGCGGTCAGCGATCAGATCGGCGCAGTGCGGGTATTCAACCAGTCCAATGCGGCACCGTTCAACAACGGGCTCAAGCGCTCACGCACTTGGGCATGATAGTCGTTTAACCACCCGCGCTCCTCCAGGCTCAGCAACGATGGCTCCAGGCAGCGAGTGTCGATCGGGCACAGGGTCAGGGTTTCGAAGCGCAGGAATTCGCCGAACTCGCTCTTGCCCGCTTCGCGGTTCATCGCCAGGTTCTCGATACGCACGCCCCAACGACCGGGTCGGTAAGTGCCCGGCTCGATTGAGGTGATCATACCTGGCTGCATCGCCGTCTGCGGGGCCGCGACCGCCTGGTAGGCGATCACTTGTGGACCTTCGTGGACATTGAGGAAGTAACCCACGCCGTGGCCGGTACCATGGCCATAGTCGACACTCTCCGCCCAGATCGGTGCGCGGGCGATGGCATCGAGTAGCGGCGACAGGATGCCACGGGGGAATTGCGCGCGGGACAAGGCAATTACCCCCTTGAGCACCCGCGTGCAGTCACGCTTCTGCTCGGCGGTCGGCGTGCCCACCGGAACCATCCGGGTAATATCAGTGGTGCCACCCAGGTATTGGCCCCCGGAGTCGATCAGCAACAGGCCGTCGCCTTCGATCACCGCGTGTTCCTGCTCGGTAGCGTGATAGTGCGGCATCGCGCCATTGGCATTGAACGCGGCAATGGTGTTGAAGCTCAGGGACACATAGCCAGGGCGGCGGGCCCTGGCAGCGGTCAGTTGTTCGTCGATGGTCAGCTCGGTGATCCGCTCACGTCCCAGCGCCGTTTCCAGCCAGGCGAAGAACTCACAGAGGGCTGCACCGTCTTGCTCCATGGCCTGGCGGATATGCACCGCATCCTCCAGGCTCTTGCGCGATTTCGCCAGGGTGGTCGGGTTCAGGCCTTCCACCAGCCTGACCTCAGCACCGAGATGGTCCAGCAAGCCGCAGGTGACACGGGCGGGATCCACCAACAGGCTCGAACCAGCCGGCACGTTCGCCAGGGCCGCGGCCATCTCGCTGTAGTCACGCAGGGTCACGCCATCCTGCTCCAGAATCTGCAGCAATTCGGCACCGACCTTATCGAGGGCGACAAACAGGCTGGCCTGGTCCTGGCTGACCAGGGCGAAGGAGAGGAACACCGGGTTGAACGACACATCGGCGCCACGCAGATTGAACAACCAGGCGATATCGTCCAGCGTTGCGATGAAATGCCAGTCGGCGCCGCGACTCTTCAGGTCCTCGCGCAACTGCACCAGTTTCTCACCGCGACTGACAGTCGCCTGTGGTGGCAGGTGCTGATAGATCGGCTGGTTCGGTAATACCGGGCGGTCTTCCCAGACTTGCCGTAACAGATCGATGTCGGTGCGCAGGCGGGCACCACGGCTTTGCAGCTTGTCTGCCAAAGTACGCGCCGAAGCCAGTGCCATCACCGCGCCATCGACTGCTACCACGCCACCTTCCGGCGTTTGCTCGGCCAGCCACTCCAGCGGTCCGGATTGCCCCGGTTGCAACTTGACCAGTTCGATGCCACTGCCGGTCAGCTCCTTGGTTGCCTGCTCCCAATAGCGGCTGTCAGCCCAGACCCCGGCAAACTTCGCCGTGACGATCAAGGTACCGACCGAGCCATGAAATCCCGATAGCCATTGCCTGCCCTGCCAGTAGGCGGGCAAGTATTCCGACAGGTGCGGATCGGCTGATGGCACCAGCAAAGCGTAGACGCCCTCGCGGCTCATCAGCTCGCGGGTACGCGCCAGGCGCTGGGGTACGGTTCCCTGACTCAAGGTCGGCGTGCTCATCATGCCTCCTGCTAATCACGTATTTAATTGTTATCCGGTGTCGATAATGGATCAGTCACCACCACGGGGCAACCGTCCAGGCGGATGGTTATCCCAAGGAGATGAGCAATGGCACACCCGCATCCGACGCTCAGGCCGAACGCCGGTACGCTAATGTTGTGGGGGCACGGCAGTCATGGCAACTATCTGGGCGAAAACGCCAGTCAGATAGCTACCCTATAAGCACTTGAGGGACTTTGCACAGTTGGCAAAAAACTGAATCGCCGCAATTCGCACGTTCAGCTCTGATGGGTATATCGGTGACTGCCACGGTCGGCGCTGATTTCACTTTGCTCATCGAAGCCATAGACCTTGGATGGCTGTCCGAGCAATTCGGCTTTCTTTTGCTGATATTCATCGAAGGATAGCCCGCGCCGATTCAGCGCTTCCAGTGCCAGTTGCTTACTTTCTTGCGCGCTGTAGGGACGCAATTCGGGAGAGGGATGACTGGCGCAACCGGCCAACACCGACAGCAGCAGGAGCAGTAAAACCGCAGGTGAATGTCTCATGACGCAACTCCCGAAAACCTGGTGTAAGGCAATGGATACAGGCTACCCGGCACCCCGTCGAAGCAGAAATCACCCTGCTCGATAGTCGCTATCGATTGCTTTTACCGCTCCTTGGAAATTGCGCCTAATATTCCTTAAAGAATTACAAAAATTGAAATATATTCATTTAAAGAATATATAAACCCCTTATCAATCATAGAATCCGATAAGGTCGCGGCAACATTCGCTAATGAGTAAGATGGCGACCTTTGCGCGCCACCCTGCCGCGTACCCTGCCGACCTAAGCGGACTCCATGCCTTTCGATCTCAGCGTAGACCTGACCACCCTCGCCATTCTCGCCGTCGTTGCCTTTATCGCCGGATTCATCGACGCCATCGCCGGCGGCGGCGGCCTGTTGACCACCCCAGCGCTACTCACCGCCGGCCTGCCGCCGCACCTGGTGTTGGGCACCAACAAACTCAGCTCGACCTTCGGTTCGGCCACCGCCAGCTTCACCTTCTACCGGCGCAAGCTGTTCCATCCACGCCAGTGGAAACTGGCGATCTTTGGCACCCTCGCGGGCGCGCTGATCGGCGCGGTGACTGCGCATTTCCTCCCGGCCGAATGGCTGAACAAGATGCTCCCGGTGATTGTCTTCGGTTGCGGCCTATACCTGCTGTTCGGCGGCACGCCCAAGGCGCCGCTGGACAGCGATGCGCCGATCAAAAGAAAGTGGCAATTGCCTCAGGGTTTCAGCCTGGGTTTCTACGACGGTGTGGCCGGTCCCGGTACCGGCGCCTTCTGGACCGTCAGCAGCCTGCTGCTCTACCCCATCGACCTGGTGAAGGCCAGCGGCGTGGCCCGCAGCATGAACTTCGTCAGCAATATCGCAGCCCTGTCGGTGTTCATCTTTTCCGGCCAGGTGGATTGGCTCATCGGCCTGAGCATGGGCGTCTCGGTGATGATCGGCGCATTCTTCGGCGCCCGCACCGCCATCAGCGGCGGTGCGAAGTTCATTCGCCCGGTGTTCATTACCGTGGTCCTCGGCCTGACCGTGCGCCTAGCCTGGCAGCACTGGTTCAGCATGGCCTAGACGGCGCGCCACATACAGGTCGATCAGGTGGCGGGCAATCGAGCGCGACGCCGGTAGCGGTGGCAGGTCGTGGATATTGAACCACTGGGCGTCCTCGATTTCGTCGGCCTGAGGCACAATATCGCCAGAGGCGTATTCGGCATGGAACCCGAGCATCATCGAATGCGGGAACGGCCAGCACTGGCTACCGACGTACCGGATATTGCTGACTTCGATCTGTACTTCCTCGCGCACTTCACGGATCAGACACTCCTCCGCCGACTCGCCAGGCTCGGCGAAACCAGCCAGGGTGCTGTACATCCCACTGACGAAACGCGGTGAACGGGCCAGAAGCACCTCATCGCCACGGGTGATCAGCACGATCATGCTCGGCGAGATCCGCGGATAGGCCCGTAGCTCGCAAGGCTGGCAATACATCGCACGCTCCCCCGGCACCTGCTTCGCCGGCTGCCCGCAGCTCCCGCAGAAACGGTGCTCGCGAGCCCAGGTGCCGATCTGGGCGGCATAGCCGAGCATGCTGTACGTGGTAAAATCGCCTTCGAGCATGAATCGGCGCAAACCCTGCCAGCGGCAACCCGGCACCTCCACCGTGGACTTGAGTTCCAGCAGGTACACCGGCTCACCGTCGCGATGACCGATACCCTGCTCGCAGAGCACTGGCAATTGCTGGCGTTTGAGCCAATCGCGGGGAAACAGCACACCGTTGTCATCCAGCAGGAAACCCTCGGGACCTCGGGCTACGGCCCAGCCGCCGGGTTGTTCGATATCCAGCACTGCGGTTGTCCAACCTTGAGTCATTGCGGTTCCTTAGGGACCGGGACACGGCCCTCAGTCCTGAAATTCAGGTTTCTGCTTGCTCATGTGGGCCGCGATGGCCACACGCAAGTCCGTCGATTGCAACATGGCGGCATTCCAAGTGGCAACGTATTCCAGACCGTCGTCGATACGGTGATCGCGCATATAGCCGAGCATTTCCTTGGTGCCACTTACGGCGATCGGCGATTTGCCGGCAATTTCGCGCGCAATCCCCATCACGCCAGCGAACAAAGCATCGTGATTGGGATAGATACGATTGACCAGGCCGATACGCAGCGCTTCGTCACCACCGAACTGGCGACCGGTGTAGGCCAGCTCACGCAACATACCCTCGCCGATGATACGCGGCAGACGTTGCAAAGTGCCGACATCGGCGGCCATGCCGATATCCACTTCCTTGATCGAGAACTGTACATCCTCGGCGCAATAGCGCATGTCGCAAGCGGCGATCAGGTCGATGGCACCGCCCAGGCAATAACCCTGGATCGCCGCCAGTACCGGCTTGCGGCATTTATCGACGGCATTGAAGCACGCCTGCATGTGCAGGATCTTGCGTCGCAACAGGCGGGCGTTGCGACCGACATCCGTGCCCAACTCATTGCTGACGGCGGCCAGCAACATCAGGTCGATGCCCGAGGAAAAATGCTTGCCCGCCCCGCTGAGGACCACCACTCGCACGGCATCGGTGTCATCGATCCACCGGAAGATCTCAACGATTTCGCTCCAGAATGCCGCGCTCATCGCGTTGATCTTTTCCGGGCGGTTGATCTGCACGTGGGCGATATTGTCGGCCAACTCGACACGAAAGGTTTGGTATTCGGACATGACAGGCATCCTTGGCAAGGTATTGATCAGGCTGGGACTATAGCAAGGGGAAGCACCAGTCTGTAGGAAGCAGACAGGTCAAAAACCGGACCCATGCCTTGATCTTCAGGAATTCTTACGTCACCTTGCCCGCACTCTTACAAACAAGGACTCGCCGATGTCATCGCTGACTTCAGCCTTCGCCCACAACTTCCTCGGGCACTCCCCTCGCTGGTACAAGGCCTGCATCCTTGCCTTCCTGATTCTCAATGCACTGGTGCTGTGGTGCATCGGCCCGGTCGCCGCCGGCTGGCTGCTGGTGCTGGAGTTCATCTTCACCCTGGCCATGGCCCTCAAATGCTACCCGCTGATGCCCGGTGGCCTTCTGCTGGTCGAAGCCCTGCTGCTACGCATGACCAGCCCCGAAGCGGTGTACGACGAACTGCTGCACAACTTTCCGGTGATCCTGCTGCTGATGTTCATGGTGGCCGGCATCTACTTTATGAAAGATCTGCTGCTGTTCCTGTTTTCCCGGCTGTTGCTGCGCGTACACGCCAAGGCGCTGTTGGGGCTGCTGTTCTGCTTTCTCTCGGCGTTCCTGTCGGCCTTTCTCGATGCCTTGACCGTTACCGCAGTGATCATCAGCGCCGCCGTGGGTTTCTATTCGGTCTATCACCGCGTGGCCTCGGGCAATGACCCGCGCCAGGACAGCGATTTCAGTAGCGACCACCAGTTACCGAGCCTGCACCACGCCGACCTCGAACAGTTCCGCGCCTTCCTGCGCAGCTTACTGATGCATGGTGCGGTGGGCACGGCCCTGGGCGGTGTCTGCACCCTGGTGGGCGAACCGCAGAACCTGTTGATCGGCCATGAAATGGGTTGGCATTTCAGCGAGTTCTTCCAGAAAGTCGCACCGGCTTCGTTGCCGGTCCTGGCGGCGGGCCTGGTGACCTGCGTGTTACTGGAGAAACTGCGCTGGTTCGGCTACGGCACCTTGCTGCCGGATAATGTTCGCGCCATCTTGGCCGCCTACGCCCGTGAAGACGACGCCGAGCGTACCCCACGCCAGCGCGCCGCCCTGATCGTGCAAGGGCTGGCGGCGCTGATCCTGATTGCCGGACTGGCCCTGCATGTCGCCGAGGTGGGCCTGATCGGCTTGCTGGTGATCGTGCTGATCACCGCCTTTACCGGCATCACCGACGAACACCGGCTAGGCAGCGCCTTCAAGGACGCGATGCCGTTCACTGCCTTACTGGTGGTGTTTTTTGCGGTGGTGGCGGTGATTCACGATCAACAACTGTTCGTGCCGCTGATCCACTGGGTGCTGAGCCTGCCCGCCGACCAGCAGCCGGGCATGCTGTTTATTGCCAACGGTCTGTTGTCGGCCATCAGCGATAATGTGTTCGTCGCCACGATCTACATCACCGAGGTAAAACAAGCGTTCGCCAGCGGCCAGATGAGCCGCGAGCACTTCGAAACCCTGGCGATCGCGATCAACACCGGCACCAACCTACCGAGCGTGGCGACACCCAATGGCCAGGCAGCGTTCCTGTTCCTGCTGACGTCGGCGATTGCGCCATTGATTCGCCTCTCGTATGGGCGGATGGTGTGGATGGCCTTGCCCTATACGGTGGTGATGGGACTATTGGGTTGGTATGCGGTGAGTCATTGGCTTTGAGGGGATGGCCGTCTTTGGCGCCCTCAAGGCCACTAGCGCCGAGCCAGGATCAGCTCCTCGATGGCCCGCGCCGCGCCGTCTTCGGTATTGCTGCCGGTCACTGCATCCGCCTGGCGCTTGATCGCCTCTTCGGCCTGGCCCATGGCAATCGCCAGCCCGGCCCGGTGAAACATCGCCGGGTCGTTGCCGCCATCGCCGATGGCCGCCGTCTGTTCCAGTGGCACGCCGAGCCACTTCGCCAGCGTCACAAGCGCCTCGCCCTTGTTGGCCTGCCTCGCGGTGATATCCAGGTAGGCCCGCTGCGAACGACTGGCCAGCGCCTGATCCGCTACCAACGGCTGCAACAGCGCCTCCAGGTCGATCAGCAACTGTGCATTGCCGCTGGCGCCGACGATCTTGTCGATACGCTCCAGGTATGGACCGAAATCCTCCACCACCGTCGGCGGATAACCCAGCGCATGCTGTTCCCGAGGCACCAGGGGGCCGTGGGGATTACGCAGCAGCCACTGGTTGTCGGCAAATACCCAGACCTCGACTTCCTCATGTCGGGAGAGCAGCTCCAGGGTGCAAATCGCTGTGTCCCGTGGCACGTAGTGGGTGACTAGATAGCGGCCATCGGGGTGCATTAACGTGCCGCCATTGAACGCCGCCACCGGCAGGTCGACGCCCAGGGCCTCGATCTGCTCGCGCATCGCTCGCGGTGGACGCCCGGTGGCGAGACTGAAGAACACCCCCGCCGCCCGCAAAGCCCGCACCGCCTCGACGGTACGCCGACTGAGGCTGTGATCGGGACGCAACAGGGTCCCGTCCATATCGCTGAGCACTAGCCGGATCGGATACCGCGCCGTGCCACTCATCCAAGGCTATGCCAGACACGGCCATCACGGGCCAATAACTCGTTGCCTGCTTCGGGACCGTTTTCGCCAGCCTTGTAGCCCTGCACCTGATTGTCTTCACGCCAGGCATCGAGGAACGGTTGCACCGCCCGCCAGCCGTTCTCGATATTGTCGGCGCGCTGGAACAGCGTCTGATCGCCAGTCAGACAATCGTAGATCAGCGTTTCGTAGCCAGTGGAAGGCTGCACCTCGAAGAAATCCTTGTAGGCGAAACCCAGCTCGACATTGGCCATGTCCAGCGCCGGCCCCGGACGCTTGGCCAGCAGGTCGAACCACATGCCTTCGTTGGGCTGAATCTGGATCTTCAGGTAGGTCGGTTGCAGGCGCTCGACCTCGGTGTCGCGGAACTGCGCATACGGCGCCGGCTTGAAGCAGATGGCGATTTCCGTATCGCGCACGCTCATGCGCTTGCCGGTGCGCAGGTAGAACGGCACGCCGACCCAGCGCCAGTTGTCGATCATCACCTTGAGGGCCACATAGGTTTCGGTGTTGCTGTCCGGTGCCACATGGTCTTCCTCACGGTAACCGGGCAGGGACTTACCGCCCAGTTCACCCGCCTGGTACTGGCCACGCACCGAGTTGGCCCGTGCCTCTTCGATACTCCAGGGACGGATCGCGCCAATCACCTTGGCCTTTTCTCCGCGCACCGCGTCGGCACCGAACGCCGCTGGCGGTTCCATCGCCACCATCGCCAGCAACTGGAACAGGTGATTGGGCACCATGTCACGCAGCGCGCCGGTATGCTCGTAGAAACTGCCACGGGTTTCGACACCGACGGTTTCGGCGGCGGTGATCTGCACATGGTCGATGTAATGGTTGTTCCAGAACGCCTCGAACAGGCCGTTGGAGAAGCGGCTGACCAAGATGTTCTGTACGGTTTCCTTGCCCAGGTAATGGTCGATGCGATAGATCTGCTTCTCGCTCATCACCTTGAGCAGACAGGCGTTGAGTGTCTCGGCGGTGGCCAGGTCGCAACCGAAGGGTTTTTCGATCACCACCCGGCGAAACGCCTCGGGGGTTTCCTCAAGCAGGCCCGCCGCGCCCAGGCGTCGCGCCACTTCACCGAAAAAGCGCGGGGCGGTGGCAAGATAGAACACTGCATTGCCGGTGCCGCTGGCGGCAATTTTGTCGGCCAGCGCCGCGTAGGTCGAATCGTCGAGAAAGTCGCCCTGGACGTAGCTGATGTTCTTCGCCAGTTTGCTCCAGAGCGCCGCGTCCAGCGCCTCCTCCGGGCTTTTTTTGCTCTTGGCGGCGACCTCGGCACGGCTGAAATCTTCCAGCTTCCGGGCGAAGTCGGCATCGCTGATGGCGTTGTGATCGACGCCGACGATGTGCAGGTTATCGCCCACCAGACCATCGCGACTGAGGTTATACAGCGCCGGCATCAGCAGGCGTTTGACCAGGTCGCCATGGGCGCCGAAGAGAAACAACGTGGTCGGCGGCGCCGGTTCGGCTTTGCGTTTGCTACGGATGGCAGTCATTTTTTCGGTGTCTCCACATGGCCGCCGAAGCCGAAGCGCATCGCCGACAGCAGTTTGTCGCCGTAGGTGCTTTGCTGACGGGAGCGGAAGCGGGCAAACAGCGAGTTGGCCAGTACCGGCACCGGCACCGCCTGCTCCATGGCCGCCTCGATAGTCCAGCGCCCTTCGCCGCTGTCGGCCACCGCTCCGCTGTAGCCCTCAAGTTGCGGGTCGCTGGCCAGGGCGTCGGCGGTGAGGTCCAGCAACCATGAGGACACCACGCTACCGCGCCGCCAGACCTCAGCGATATCCGCCAGATTCAGGTCGAAACGCTGGTCTTCGGGCAAGCTCGGCGAGTTCTTGGTCTTGAGGATATCGAAGCCTTCGGCGAAAGCCTGCATCATCCCGTACTCGATGCCGTTGTGGATCATCTTGACGAAGTGCCCGGAACCCGGCGGCCCGGCATGGATATAGCCGCGCTCGGCGCGATCGTCGGCGCTGACCCGGTCGCGGGTGCGGGCAATGCTGCCGACCCCGGGGGCCAGGGTGGCGAACAGCGGATCGAGGCGTTCGACCACCTTGGCGTCACCGCCGATCATCATGCAGTAGCCGCGCTCCAGGCCCCAGACTCCGCCGGAGGTGCCGACATCGATATAGTCGATACCCTGTTGCGCCAGCTCCTGACCGCGACGGATGTCGTCCTTGTAGAAGGTATTGCCGCCGTCGATGATCACATCGCCGGTGTCGAGTAGTGTGCTCAACTCGCCAATGGTGTCCTCGGTCGGCGCACCGGCCGGCAACATCACCCAGATTGCCCGGGGTTTATCCAAGCCGGCCACCAATGCCGGCAGGTCGGCGACACCTCGGGCGCCTTCTTTGACCAGGTTGGCGACAAAGTCGCTATTGCGGTCATACACCACAGTCTGATGGCCATCAAGCATCAGGCGCCGCGCAATATTGCCGCCCATGCGGCCCAGTCCGATGATTCCAAGTTGCATGCAGGGTACTCCCGATATCGATGAAAAACTCTGACACACCTTAGCCCAGCCACACGCGGATGTCTGTCTCGATAGCGGCTGAAACGCCGACACCCAGCGCCGATGCTACTATCTGTCAGTTAAGCCAACGTGCGTTTGAGCACGGGCTCGCCACACTGGCTCAGCACCTTTGTTGGCCCCCCTGTGCGGCGCAAAAGCCAGTCTGTCGCACCATTTGAAACACTGACCTCGACCGGGAGCCGAAAGTTGCGACCAATGTGGCGAGCGGGCCTAAGATCGTTCCTCACTGACAGGCATTGAACACCGAGCCACTTTTTTCAGCCGGCCCTGTCCGGTTCGTCGGTATCGAAAAACAACGCCTGGGCCATGCCCTTATCGAGAATCCGGGCACGGTGGATATCCAGTGTCAATTGCGCTCGGCCACCCTGCCCGGCCTCGATCTTCGCCGCCGCCTGCTGGCGAGCCGTGGCCTGGGCCTTGCGACCCAGGTAACGTTGCGCGAGGGTCTTCAGATGCGCGCTGACAAACTCCGTATCGACCGTGGTGGCCGCCGGATAATGAAAATGCGCATACCACAGGGGGCTGCCGTCCTTATTACTGATCACATACTCTTGCAGAAAGCCGCCCTGGCGCTGCGCCTGTCGCCCGCCGGCGCGGTGAATATCCACCTGGTCCTGTTCTTGCAAATACTGCAAACGTGCCAGCCGCGGCGCATTGCTCTTGATCGCGGCGATACGCGCCTTACGCCCTTCGGCAACCAGGCGAGTGGCTTCCTGGCGCAGGGAGTCCTTGAGTGCCTGGGCGGTTTTCACCGACGCGGATGCCCCACTGCCGTCATTGAGTACCTGTTGGATGTCGTTCGCCAGGGTATTGAGTGTCTGCCCTTTGAGTTCCAGGATACCTTGCAGATCGCGGGGATCCTTGGACGTGCCGGTCAACGCGGTGACTTGGAGAATCAAGGCCTTGACGCCATCGAGTTCAGCTTGCGCCTGAGTCACCAGTCGGGATAGGCCAACGTTACGCCGGCTCGCTGGGGCGGGCGCCGGCTTGGGCTTGACCTCCTCCCAAAAAGTATCTCCGGCATGCTCCTTGTTCTCCTTGAAGGCCGACACCAGTGCGCCGTTGGGATCGGTGATCTCGACGATTTCATCCTCCTGCTCGGGCGTGCGTTCGCGTATCCGGCCAACATAAACCTCGCGATTGCGCGTGCGGATAAACTTCTTCCGCCTGCCACCAACCGCCGGACCAGGTCTGGGCGCGGGTTCGGGTTCAACCGGTTCGGCCTCGTCCCATAACCCGGAAAGACTGCTCAACGCACCGTCGCGCAGCTGCGCCAACAGCTCGGATAAGCGGCGGGCATATTCAAGCAGACGCTGGCCCGGCATCAGCGTCTTGAGGTAATCGAGCAGGTCGCGGGTCTCGTCGTAGCGACCGATTGCCGTCAGCAAGGCGTCAATCCGGTCCTGGCGCGGATCCTCGGCACTCAGGCGATTGATAGTGTTGGTTACGTATCGGGTCTGCTCGGCACTGTGCTTGATGGCCGCGAATATCTGATCATCCAGTTGCAAGGTGATCTGCAAGGGCAACTCGTCCAGGGTCAAAGCCAGTAGGGTCGGTAGTTGCACTGCCTGCCAGTCCAGCGGTGTAAACGGCTCTATCACTGCCTGTTGCAGGGCATCGGCTTGCGCCGCCCCCCCTTCGGGAATCGCTCGCAACTCATCGAGCGCGGCGTATTCCTTGGTACTCCAGAGGATCTGCTTGTCGGTGATCTCGACATTGTTCTTCAGGTTGGCAACGACCTGGGCATAGCGGGCATCGGTGTTGCCGGCAATCATTTCGCCGATCTCTTGAGCACTCAGGCTGCCTTCGCGGCCCACCGTCAGGGATACGTTCAACAACGTCCGGCAATTGCGCACGCTGTCCGCCAAGGCCGCCACCAGCATCTGCGGCTTGGGCACCACCTGGCGATTGTCATTGAGTTCTTTGACAAGGCCGACTTTCTCTTCGAGGACCACCTGCAAATCCTCCAGCTTGCCCAGGTATTCGCGGCGTTTGTCACTGCGTTGGCGATCGCTGAAGTTTTTCGCGGTCTTGCCCTCGCTCATGGTTTCCAGGCGCTTGCGCAGCGTTTCAGCTTCGCCGATCAGACTACCGATACGTGCCGACGCTTGGCTGATTTGCCCATGCAACGCGGTGGCGCGGTCGCGCAGTTTGCGTTGCAGGCGCGCCTGCACGGTTTCGCGACCGCTGCCTCCACGCAGGCGCAAGCGCAGGTCCAGGCGCCAGCGATCTTGTCCGTCCCGGTCCAGAAAGGGTCCTGGAGCTCCCATGGCATCGACCACACGGGGACCGTCGTCGCTCCATGCAACCCGATACAGAACGTTCTCGATCAGTACGTGCCAACCCTTGTCCTGAGCATCGCCAAGATGCACCAGGCCCTTATTCGGACCACTTGCAGAGACCGCACCGAGACTCTCCAGCCGCACAGGCGTCTCGAAGACCTTGACGCTGAACTTTTCCAACGCTAGACGCGAGGCCGCCGACAGGGCACGACGCGGATTCGACCAGGACAGGTCGAAAGGCATCTGGGGCCAATCATCGGCGGTCAAAGGCGAGGTGATCCGCTCCAGCCGCACCTCGCCCTCGGTCGCCAGCGGCACCCGCTTATCCGCCCGCTCCGGCGGTGCTTCACGCCCGCCCGCTATCACCTCGTGTAACAGCAGTGCCGCCAGGTTGCTCAGCATATCGGCCCAGGCCTGGGCCCGGGCTTCCTCGTCGTCGCCCAACAACCCCGGCAGATCCTGGCGAACCCCTCGGTAGAGCAGAATCAGCCAGCCGGCCTGGGTCAAGGGACCGCTGGCGAACATCAACCATGAACTGAACAGTTGCCAACCGCTGTCCTTCAAGCGCGCCCAGCGTTTTTCCGCGTTCGATAACAACTGTACATCGGCCTGTTGAATGACGGCATTGATGCAGGCATGAAACAGATGATGGATATAGCCCTCTGTCGCTTCCTCGCCGCCCAAGGTGGCCGGGGCCGGTAGTGCCGGCACCGGCGCGGCTTCATCGCCTGGCAATAGCGCACCGATATGAGGTTGGCGGAAACCGCCGTTGGCATACACGGCGACTCTATGGCTATCGAGCCAAGCCAGCACGCTGTCCTGCAAGGCTCCGGGCTTTGCGATCGCCGCCAGCAGCGCCGACCGGCTGGCATATTCGCTCAGGGGCGGATCGAACAGTGGCCGGTACAGCACATGCGGCCCCTGGGCAAAGTCCCTGGGTTCGATAAGAAACATCCCTGTCACTTTGTCCGGGCTCGCCTCGGGACTGGCCCGGAAGGCCAGGGGCCGGAGCACGATCGGCAAACCGTCGACCTCGCGTTCATGGGCATCGAACGCCAATATCGCCTTGACCCACCGGTAGCCCCGCTCGGTGACTCCCTGCTCGCCACGGAGCTTGAGTTCCAGTGCCGTCAGGGGCAACTGGGCACGAATCTGACGAAAAAAGCGCTGCTGGCGCTCCAGCGCATAACGGTTATCGGCCAATAGCCGCTGGCGCAAGTAAGCCGGGTAACGAGCACCAATATCCACGGCGTTGACCAGTTCCACCAGATAGTCGGCCGTCATCCAGTCCGGCGGCAGGCTATCATCCGCGAGCCGGATATGCATCCGGGTGGCGCCGAAACGAAAATCGTCGAGATTTTCCAGGGCCAGTTCGGGCAGCGTTAGCTGGACTTCCTCGAACTCGCCCAGCACATCCGGCAGCATCGGCTTGCGCCGATATTTCTCCAGCCTGAGCTGGATATCCTGCATGCGGATCTCGGGCATCTGCGGATGCCGTCGCACCATGGCCTCCCTGAGCGCCTGGCGGCTGAAGCTCGACAACGAACTGATGTCGTCGAAAAGAGAGTGCGATGACGACTTGCCCAGCGCCGTGACCAGAGTCGACAGCAGCCCGGCATAGTCGCGCCGGTCGCTATCCGCCGCGTTCAACAACCACAGCGGCGCGGCCTCGCGCACCCGCCTTTGCAGACGAGTGAGTGGCGCGGGCTCAGGCATGACGAACCAGTATTGCGGATCGGTGACATGCTCGATGCGCGCCAGCCAGGACTGGCCAGCGCCGTCACTCACGCCACTCGGTAGCCGTTCCAGCGACTGCAACTGATTTTCCAGCAAGGCGCCGGCCAGGTTGTCGAAAACATTCATTTGTGAAGGGATCAGCTCCAGTCGACCGGGATCCGCCAGTTGGCCACGCAATAGCGTCCAAAGCTCATCGATGTGCCCCAGGCGTCGCACATCCTGACCTGGGCGCAGCAGGAAATAGGCAAAGGTTTGCGTCGACAACTGGCGGGCGAAAACCACCGCGACCGGCGTGACACCGAATGGTTCTCGCCGTCCCCTGGCATAGAGCAGATAGGCAACCAGGGCTTGCTTGCCCAGCAAACTGTCGCGTGTCGGCTGGTCTTCGCTGACCAGCGCCTTGGGTAGCAACTGGTTAGCCTGGAACGCCTGGCTATTGGGCAGGCGTCCGGCACCGTACATTGACACAAACAACAGGTTCGACAGCGCCGCGCAACGGCTGGGAATCTGCGGCGAGTGCCGATCCCAACCGGGCACCCAGGCGTCCGATCCTGGCACCTTGCCCGCCCATTCGGGCACCGGCTCATTCCAGAACGCGACCAGTCGTGTCTTGAACACTTCGAGCAAGGCATCGCCCCAACTGTTGATCGTCGCGCCCAGCCGCTGCAGGTTCACCGCAGCAACGGGAACATCCGCCGACGAGCCGGGTGTCCGGCTCACCAACAGCAAACCGGGACCGTCATAGCGCGGGCTCCAGCCCTCGCTGAAGCGCCGCAACAACACCTCGGACAACGCGCTATAGCGGTAGCTGGAGTCCAACTGCCGCTCCCCCAGCCAGAGGGTGTCAGCCAGGGTCCGCTGTCCCTGGACCCGCAGGTTGGGAACATGCTGGTCCAATGCCGCCTGAACCAGCGATTGCACCACCGACGACAAAGTCGGTCGCGCGGCGAACAAGGCGCGGGCAGTGTTGCGGTACTGTTGCAGTGAAGTCTCCAGCGAGGTCATGGGGCCACAATCCTTTAAAAGAGGGAAAGCGGCCAGTTGACAAGACCCCGCCAACTCTCGGGCGGTAGTGGAGTATCGCGTCAGCCGAGGCGATCAGCCGGGAAAAAATGCTGTTGCGCCTCGGCCAGATCGATTCGACTGCGATAGATCTGCAACGCCAGGCTGGCACTGCCGCCCTGCCCCGTCTGGATCTTCTTGAAGGCCCTCTCCTGCTCCAGTGACTGATACTTGCCGCCGAGCTTACGCTGCTCGGCAGTTTTCAGATGGGCGGCCTCGAAGGCCGTGTCCAGTGCCTTCACACTCGCATAGTGAAAGTGCGCGTACCACAGCGGCTTATCGTCCTTATCGAGCAGCGCATACTCCTGCAGGAAGTCATGCTTGCCAAGCAGGGTCCGCGCACCCTCCTTACGAACGCTCACCTCGCCCAACACCAACAGGTAGTCGATACGCGGCATTTCCGGTGGGTTAGCCTTGATCGCGGCGATACGGGCGCGTTGCCCGGCCGCCAGCAACCGCGGTGCGGCCTCGCGCAACTGGCGCACCACCGCCTGGGCATTTCTGACCCGATCCGGGTTGCGCGGCGGCGTTTGCGCCACGGCCAGGAGCTTGTCGATCTCGCTGGCCTGCTGTTCCATCGCCTCGGCTTGCAGACGCAGGATGTCCTCCTGAGCCCGGGGCGCATTGGAACGCACGGCCTGCTTCATGACCCGCTCGATCGCCGAGGATTCGTCGTTGAGCAACTGGCGCGCGCTGGACACTCGCGTTTCCAAGCCGACCCGAGGTTTGACCAGCACCGGCTTGCCGGGTACTGCCGGAGCGACGACCGCTTCCCAGAGTCCATCGGTGGTATTTTGCCGGAAGGTCTCGATCACCCGCCCATAGGCATCGCTGACCTCCACGGTCTCCTCGCCATCCGCCGAGGCCGGCGCCTTGACCTCACCGGACAACAACTGCTGGTGGCGCGTGCGGATGACTTTTCTGCGGCTCTTTGCGGTCGATGGACCGGCAACCGACTCGGGCGGCAGCTCCCAGTCGTCGATACCCAGCAACCGACGCAGATCCTCGCCGGTGTCCTGCGCAATGGCGGTCAGCGACGCGATCACCCGATCCAGTTTCTCCGTGGGCAGACCACGACTGACCAGCGTCGCCAAATAGAATTCGAACTTTTCCCGCAGATCGGCGGATTGTTCGACCACCGACTCCAGCAGCTCGATACGCTCGCCGGACGATAGATTGCCCTCCACTATGGCATCGAGAGAAGAGTAATAAGACACATGCAAGCGCTCGAACTGATCCCAGATCGCGTCGAACATCTCTTGGCCGAGCACCTCGGGCGACATTTCGCCCAGGGCAAAACGGTTCTTCAACTGCGCAATCTTGCAGGCACGGACTTCCACCTCGATAGAGCCCCAGCCAACGGTGGCAATCACTTTCTGGTAATTCTCGCGACCGTCGCGTATCTGCCTCAATTGATTGAGCCAATCCCGTTGCTGCAAGGCCCAGCCGAGCGATTGGTCCGTGGCGGCGGCATCGCGCTCCCATTCGGCCTGTATCGACACGGGGTCCAGTTGCTCTTCAGGTTGATGGGAAATGACCGAGTGTGGCTGCTCAAATCTTTCCATCAACCAGGTCTGGTGGGCATGGAGCAAGGTCTGCAGTTCAATCACCCCATTTTCCAGGGCATTGATCTGAAAGGGCCGCACCACCTTGGTCAGCCGGTGATCGGCCATCAGCCTCCGGCTCAACTCCAGTTGTCGGCCATAGTTCTGCAAATTGGCCTCCAGCGAGGTGGTCATCTCGCCGAGCAGTTCGGTACGCCGCTCATAGGTCACCCGCTTGGCCGTCTCGCCTTCAGTCGCCAGTTTCCAACGCGCGACACTCCTTTTGATCGACGGTTCGCTCAGCTTGATCTGCCGATTGAGTTCCACCAGTTCCGCACGCTCCTCGATGACAGTTTGCGAGCCGCCAGCCGGGGCCCGCTTAGGCGGGCTGCCTCCGCGCAAACGCATGTCCAGGCTCCAGCGTCCTTGCTCATCGCTACGCACCCAGGGACCGGCGTTGCCGTGAACGTCGACGATTCTGACGCCGTCCGCCTCGGCTTCCCAGGCCACCTCGTAAAGATCACCGAGGATCAATGCACACCATTTGCCCTTGCCGGCGTCCTCGATATGGACCAACCCCCGCGCCACTCCCGAGTCCGCCACCCGCCCCAGTTCGGCCAGCGCCGATACCGGCTGGTCGAACGCCCGCAGACGATAAGGGCGAACGCGCCTCATCAGTGCCTCCGGGACGGGCCACCCCGACAGGGACCACGCACTCAGTTCGGCACGGGGCAGGTCGGGCACGCGGGCGATGGTTGGCGCGGGCAACACCGCCACGGAATGCGGTTCCAACGGGCGCAACGGCGGGACCTCAATGTCGCTCGCGGAAGCCGTGGCGCGATAGTGCAGTAGCAGGGCCGCGAGATTGAACAACAGGTCCGCCGCCCCCGCCGACCGTTCCAGCCGATTGTCGCTGTCCAGCGCCCGCAGATCGTCATGACCGATCTCCAGAGTCACCAGCCAGGCAAGCACTTCTACTAGGCGCCCAATATAGGGCAGGAGCCCGGCAAACGGCAGTTGAGTGGTGCTCAACAGCACTTGCCAGGCGCCTGCCTTCCAGTCCGCCCAGCGCTGCTCGGCATTGGACACCGACTGGCGGTCGGCCTGCTCGACCTGGGCCTTGATCATGGAAATGAAGATCGCCGACAGGTACTCCCCCTCGACGGTGTCTACCGCAAGGGTCGCGGGAGCGGGCTTGGGCGGTGGCGGGGCAAACTCGTCACCGCCCAGAAACTGCTGGATATGCGGTGCCTCGAAACCATTATGATCATAACGCGGACGTGCCGTTTCGCTCATCCAGGTCAAGACACTGCGCTGTAAATCGCCAGGCTCGCGGATCGCGGCGAGCAACGCTTGGCTGGTTTCGAATTGGCGCAACGGTTGTTGCAGGAATAACGGGCGGTACAGAATCAACGGCCCACGGCTCATATCCCGTGGGCCGATGAGAAACATCGCCTGTACCCGGTCAGCCTGCCAGTCGGCCTTGGCCTTGAATGCCAGGGGCCGCAGGACGGTTTCCGCACCATCGACCCACCGGCCGGGACCTGCCGGTTGAACCACGGCCTGCACGTAACGAAAGCCGTCGAGGCTAAACCCCAATTCGCCCCTGATCTTCAATTCCATGGCCTGTAGAGGCAAGCGAGCCCGCCACTGCGCGGCGAACAGGGCTTCCTGGCGCTTGGCCTCGTCGACGTCGCTGATCAACTTCGCCTTGAGCAGGTCTGGATAGGCTTGGCCGATATCGGCCCGCGTCACCAGGCCACGCAGGTAATCTGGATTCATCCAGTCCGGTACGGGCTGCGCCAAGCCACGCGCTTGGAGGCGAATACGCATGCCGGTATGGCGCATGCCACCCAGGTTGGCCAACGCCAGTTCCACCAAGGTCATGTCGACCGCGACCGTCACCTGTGCCTGCTGCGGGTCGAGGGTCTGGGTGGCGGAATAATCGAGCTTGTCGATATTGAGTCTGACCGTATTCGGATCGATGGCGACGGCCGGATGGTCCTCGTGCATCAGCTCCTGCAATCGCCGAGCGGCAAACTCGTTGAGGGTGCCGATGTCTTCGAGGAAGTACCGGCCGGCGGACTCACACTGCTGGCGCGCCAGTCCAGCGAGCAACTGACTGTAGCTTGCACGATCGGCAATGGAGGCATCCAACAACCAGCCCGGCAGCGATGCACTGGTCACTCCAAGCGCAGCCGGGCCGCAGCGCTCCTGTCTGAGCACCTGGAAACGCCCGGCATCGTAGGACCTCGCGGGCAGGGCGAACCAACGACCCGGATCGGTGATGTCGTCCACCCAGCGCTGAAGATGGCTTCTGCTCTGCAAGTCCCCCGCAGGCAGTGCGCTCAATGCCTGTAGTTGATATTCCAGCAAGCCTTTGGTCAGGCTGTCGCCGATCACCTCGGCGGGCTCGTTCCAGCGCCAGACCAGCGACTGCCTGATTTCCAGGCTACGCCCGACCGTCCGGTTACCGATCAGCATCGCAACCAGCTCGGCAGTGTCCAGCTTGCCCGGACGCAGGCCACCTTCGGCCGGCTGAAAATACAGTGGATAGGCCAATGGCTGTAAATTCTCGTCATACCGCAGGAAGTCGATTACCGGGAACAACTCCGGGTAGCGCCGTCCCTGGGCATCCACGCTGAAGACCCGTGTCTCGAAGGCACGAATATCCAGGGGGCGGCTTTCGCCGTTGGCATCCGTGGGCGAATGCCCCATGTAAAATGGCAGGCGGCTCAGGTCGGGAAGCCCTCGCCGGCCTGGCGTCTGCCCGGCCACGAGCAAGCGCCCGATCGCTACCGCGAGCCGCGCCCACCGACTTGGCCCGTGCCCTTGTGGCGATTGATTCCAGTACTCGATGAGTTGCTGCTTCAGATTCTCCAGCAGTGACCGCGCAGCCGCCTGGTCCAGGCGCTTGAGCAGGCCGTCGAGATCAATCGCCAGGGGCTTTCGCGCCACCGGTGGCGGGTCGCGCCAAAGCAGATTGTGGGCATCCCCACGCAAGCTCCTGGAAGCCCCCCAAACGGGGGCCCGTAGGGCAAAACGCTCAAGCATGACCTCACTGAGGCTATAGTAACTATGCCCGGCCGGGGCACCGTCGATGCCTTGGGCCAATACCCAATAGGGTACCGCCAGACGAACCCGCTCGGCTGACAAGTCGAATGCACCATAGTGCTCGTCCAACACCTCCTGAACCAGCGGTGTCGCGACTGCGAGCAAAGTAGGAGGGTCGGCGAACAGTGCTTTGGCGACTGAAGTCGGGTCCATTGATTGACTATCCGCGACTGGCGACTGCGTTGACATGGTTGGCGTCCTCGTTCGAATGATGGGAACGAGTCGTTACCTGGCGCATCGGTTCGCCGGCCACGACTCCCCAAGGATTCAACCCTGGCGACAGAAATCGTGTGCGGTAGCCCGATAATCCCTGTAGCGGTACCGGGCTATACGCGGGCTAGTGGCCTGTACGGTGAGTTCGTTAGTTCAAGCTCGGATGGATGGGCGATATCCGTAACGGCAGAAAAACATACGTTTCACTGACCGAAGCGCTGCCATTGCATCTCATGCAAACGACTGAGTGCTCGGCGAAACGGGAAGGCCAGATAACCTTCGGTGTACAGCTCATTCAGCGCTACCTGGGCACCGATATAGAGTGGCACCTTGCGGTCGTAACACTCGTCCACCAGGGCAATGAAGCGTCGCACGCTATCGTCGTGCATCGACAGCGGCGGCAGCTCGCGATCCCCAGTAGCGACGCGCTGTGCTGCGTCCTCGGTGCCACGGGCGATACGTCCGGGACGCTGACGGGCACTGAGCACCGGCACCTCGATCAGGAAAATCGCCGTGTAACGATCACACAACGCCATGAAATCCATGGCCGCCAGGGGCTGCTCGCACAACTCGCCATAGCGGCAGCACAGCACGGTAGGCGAGGCTCGCACCACCGTCAGGGTCCGATGGCCGATGGCAACCGATGCACCGCTGACTGGCTGCCCAACCGTTAACCTCTTGAACGTTTCGATCAGCTCGGTCGATTGCCCCTTGGGTACGACCCAATAGCGCTGTACCCCGGTACCCGGATGCAAACGATGATCCTCGCCACCATCGACATCCACCACCTCCATGTGCCGTTCGATGGCGGCAATTGCCGGCACAAAGCGCTCGCGATTGAAACCATCGGCATAGAGCTGTTGCGGCGGCTGGTTGGAGGTAGCGACGATGACCACGCCCTCATCGAACATCCCCTGGAACAGACGCCCGAGGATAATCGCATCGCCAATATCGCTGACGAACAGCTCATCGAAACACAGCACCCGGACCTCTCCGGCCAGCTCACGGGCCAGGGCCCGCAACGGATCGGCGATACCGCTGAGCTGGAACGAACGCTGGTGAACCCAGCTCATAAAGTGATGAAAGTGTTGGCGCCGCGACGGCACGCGCAGGGTCTGGTAGAACCGATCCATCAGCCAGGTCTTGCCGCGCCCGACCGGCCCCCAGAGATAGACCCCCAGGGGAAACTGCCTCTCATGCAACGCCGCATGGCAACGCTCCAGGGCCTGCACCGCTCGCCATTGGGACGGGTCATGGACAAAACCGTCCCGTTCGACGGCGGCGCGGTAGGCATTCAGGGGGGAATCGGCCGTCATGGCATCTTGCGAGCTCGCAATCAGGGCCGTGCAGTATGCCAGATTGTCCTGGTCGACGCCCTTATGCTCCCCCCGACATCAGCCAGCCCGCGACGCTCAGCAGCAAAAGCCGGGCGAACTCCCTGAAGGTCACAGCGTCTATGCTTGACCGTACTGCCTGACTTTCGAGAGGCCTTCGTCATGCGCAAACTCCTCGGCCTCGGCCTGCTGTTCCTGACCCTCGGTGCCTGCGCGCTGTTCCCTGACCGCGACCCGCTGAATATCAATGTGGTCGGCATCGAACCGCTGCCCAGTCAGGACATGGAGGTACGCTTCGCCGTGACTCTGCGCCTGCAGAACCCCAATGAAAACGCCATCGACTACAACGGCGTGGCCCTCGACCTTGAGGTCAACGGCCGCCCGCTGGCCTCCGGTGTCAGCAATCAGCAGGGCTCGATCCAGCGTTTCTCCGAAGCGACGCTGACGGTGCCGATCAGTGTCTCGGCGTTTTCCGTGCTGCGCCAGACCCTCGGCCTGAGCCAGACACAGAACCTCGACAACCTGCCCTACGTCCTGCGCGGCAAGCTAGCCGGCGGGCTGTTCGGCACGATGCGTTTCGTCGAGCGCGGTCAGCTGAACCTGGCGGGCCCCAACGCCGGCACCTGGTGAGCCGCCGCCCCGGGTGAGATCAACGATTTTAGCGAACCGTTCGGCGAAAAACCGCAGCCGAACTGATATGCATTTGCCATCTGCTGTTCTCGGCAAGCACCAGGGAAGGTTAGAATGGAGCAAATAGGAAAGAGTCAATGACAGAACCTATCCTCTCCGAAGCCGAGTACGATGCGATCACCGATGCCGCCGCGCATTGGTGTATGCGGCTGCATGAGCAGGATTGCACGGCGGCCGAGCGCATGCATTTCGAGGCTTGGCTCAAGGCTGATCCGCTGCATGCCGTCGAATACGAGGCGATGGTGGAGATCTGGGACCTCGCCGATCACCTGCCACCTCACCCCAAGGCCGAAGTTATCCCCTTGCCTGCCAGGCGCCGTGGTGGGTCGCGTTATGCTGTCGCTGCCGTCAGCCTGTTGGCGATTCCGCTGGCTGGCTATATCGGCTGGAATCTCGGTTGGCTGCCCAGTAGCTATCAGAGCTTCGAGACCGGCGACCAGCTCAAGCACGTCACGCTGGCCGATGGCAGCCATGTGGAATTGAACCTCGATACCCAGCTTACCTACAGCAATTACAAGGATCAACGACGGGTCACGCTGAAAAAGGGCGAAGCCTTTTTCGAGGTCAGCCATAACATCGAACATCCCTTCGTAGTGAAGGCCGCCAACGGCCAGATCAGTGTCACCGGGACCCAATTCAACGTCTGGATGTACGACAACCAGGTACGTGTAACCCTGCTTCAGGGCTCGGTATTGGTCAGTAGCGATACCCGCCAGCCCGGCGGCTATCTCCTCGATCCCGGTATGCAGGCTCACTACAAAGCCGGCGACTACGAGCCGCAGATCAACCAGACCTACGCCAACGACGCTTCCCTGGCCTGGCGCAACGGCAAGCTGATCCTCGATAACCTGAGCCTGAGCGATGCCCTGCCGCTGATCAATCGTTACCTGAGCAGCCCGGTATTGCTGGCGGACCCGGCCACCGGCGCGATCCGCATTGGCGGGATCTACAGCACCGGGGAAGTCGAGAAGCTGGTCACCTCACTGCCCAAGGTCCTGCCGGTCTACCTGACCCAGAACAAGGACGGCAATCCAGTCGTCAATTCGATTCCCCGGGACAAGCCCCGGAGCTGATTGCAATGCCGCTCACTTAAGAACGATCTGAAGTCGGGCTTGCCCACTCGCCACAGACCGCGTCACGCTATTCCCGCGCCAGCTTTCCGTCCTGCGGCACGCCAGTATGCATCTCGCTGATCACCTGCAACCGATACTGCTTGTCGGCTTTGATCTGCTGCTCGGTAAACGGCAAGACGCTCCAGGCCTTCTTCGAGAACGCTTCGGTCTGATCGCGAAAATGTGCCGAAGCCGGGTCGCTGGACAATGAGAACGCCAGCAATCCCTGGGCTTGCGGGCCATTTTCATCGAAGCTGACCACTTGCAGGTAGCTAGTGCCGCTGACCACCTCGCGCTTGCCGCCTTCGCCTGGAACACTCTGGATCGCGTTGTATACCCCCAGCGTGGCCGGCCCACCGTGCACCGGCACTGGCTGCCCGCCCTGACTGACCTGCTGGATATCGCCCCATTGCATATCGGCCTTCAGCCCCGCCTGGTTCACACTCTCGACCGACGCCAACATCGCCGCGCGCACGGCCTTGGCCACTTCGCTCCGGTCGATGTCCAGCCCGCGCGGGGTGCGCTGCGGATCGGTCGGATCGAACTTGACCCGCCAGATATCGCCCCCCTCGAACAACTGCCCCATGATATTTTGGAAATGCACAAAACCCAGGCCACTGTGCAGATTGGCATGCTGGTCCCAGCTCTTCAGGCTGGCGCACAGCGGCGCCAATGCCGCCGCGTCCGCGCCCAGCTCGGCAGTACAGAATTGCAGCAGATCCGGTAGCACCTGGCCGGCGAGGTAAACCTGGTCATCCATCACCATCCGTTGCAGATCCTCGACCTTGACCGAACCGGGCTGGTTCAGACGCGCCAGTTGCTCAAGGGCAAATCGGGCACGCAGACCCAGAGGCTGGCCGTCGCGGCTGATCACCGGCGAAAAGCCCTTGAGCGGCGCTGCCGGGTTGACCAGCCAGGCCGAGTCATTGGAGTTCTGCACATAATCACCGCGCTCAAGTTGCGGTAACTGGTCCGCCGGAAAAATCCCCTTCTGTGCGGCAGTCGCGGCCACGCTCCAGGCACAGCCACGGCGCGAACCATCGAGCACGATCAGTTCGGTGCCGGCCTTAGGATCACTGCACTCGCGCAACTTGCCGGCATCCACATATGGCACCACCGACAGGTTCATGTACAGCGCCAGACCCTGGTCATCCACCGCCAGGGTATTGACCCAGGGAATTCCCTGGATCTCATGCACTGCAGTCTGCAACGCCTTGAGACTGTCGGCCCGGTTCATCGCGTACCACTGCTGCAGCACGCGATCGTTGTCCTGGTTGGCGTCACGCAGGCTGAAGGCGACCTGATGGTTCCAGTCGAGTTTACCGGGCCATTGCACCACCGGCCCGAATACTGAGCTGTAGACCACTCGGGAGACGGCCTTGCGGTGGCCATCCGGCTGCGTGATCTGGACGGTCACCGAGTGCTTTTCCATGGGTGTGGATTGCCCATCCAACAGATAACGGGTCGGGTCCTTGGGATCGAGTTGCAGCCGATACAGGGTGAAGTGCTTGGAGGTGTCGACCGTGTGGGTCCAGGCCAAGTGCTGGCTGAAACCGATATTGATCAGCGGCAGCCCTGGCAACGCGGCACCCATCACATCGAGTTCGCCGGGAATGGTCAGGTGCATCTGATAGAAACGCATGCCGCCAATCCACGGAAAATGCGGGTTGCCGAGCAACAGGCCACGGCCGTTGAATGAGCGCTCGCGCCCGATTGCCACGCCGTTGCTGCCGCGATCCAGGGCGAACCGCTGCATACGCTCGGCGGCCAATCGGAACGGCGCCGACGGAAGTTGGGCGGTCTGCTCGGGCGGTGCCGCCGCCACTAGGGCTTCGGCGAATTGGCCAATACCGCCCTCGACCAGCAAGCGTCGGGTCAGCTTGACTGAGTCCAGCACGGTGATCGGCCGCATCCAGGCCCCTTGGCACTGCGTCGGCAAGCCTTGAGCCCGGCGCTCACGTAACTGACGATTATAACCGGCCACATACCCCTCGACCCGCTGCTTGATCTGCGGGGTCTGTGCCTGCCAGAACGCCAAGACCGCCGCCGGCGTGTTGAGCCAGTTGAAAAATAGGTCGCTGGTGAGGTTTTCCGTTTGCTCCACCGTCAACGCCTGGGGGCCGAAATACTTCGAGCGCTCGCCATTGACCGTGACAATCTCGTTGGCCAACAGACACAGGTTGTCCTGGGCATAGGCATAGCCGATGCCATAACCCAAGCTACGCTCGTCGCTCGCCAGAATGTGCGGGACACCGAAGGTGGTCCGACGGATATCGGCACTCAGCTCGCCGTTTAAGGGTCGCGCATGGACGCCCAGGCTCAGGCCGATTAACAACGCTGCCAGGCAGCACCTGGAAAATGGCTGAAAAGTGATCACGCGCACTCCTGATAAAATAATCCAATACCAGGCGGCGCGGGACATGGCAGCGAACGGGCGCCCGGCAAAAACCGGCGCCTACGAAAAAAAGCAGCCGATGCCTGCCCATACAGACGAATGTCACCCCCGGAATTTAGTCGCTCGCACGGCTCAAGACCAGCCTCTTGACATGTCTGCGACCTGATATCGACAAATTTTCTACATGCTGGGCTTCATGATTTATCCGTCTCGTTCGTATTAATAGGCGAGAGCAGACATCACTTTCCTGATCAGGCTCTGAAAAGGAGTTTTTGCATGTACGACCAGCACAGGCCAACGGACGGTATTTCCTTGCAACGCGATCCTACCTACAGCTCGGGCGCCATGTTTGCCAAACCTGCCGAGCGCAATGGCAACGAGCGTATTCGCCAACTACTCAAGCACTTCGGCTTGCGCACCAGCCTGGTCCGCCTGAAGGTAATCGATGCCCTGCTCGACGCCAGCGCCCCCCCGTGTCGCCTGGGCGTGCGTGGCGTCCACAGTCACCTGCTGGAGCTGGACATTCCGTTGTCCTTCCTCAGCGTGCGCGAAGTGCTCAAGCGCTTGTGCAGCGACGGTGTCGTGGTGCTCAACGCGGACAAGAGCTACAGCCTGCACCCCGATGCGCTGACGGCGCTGCAACGGCAGGATTGACCGGTCAGGGCTTGACCTTGCGCCGCATCACGCCGTTGATGATCACCACGACCACCGCCACGCCGATGGCGATGTACTGAAACAGCTTCTCGCTGATCACCCCCGTGTTCTGCAGGTAAGTGAGGCCGAACATGATCCCCAATACCACTAGGACGATCAGAATCGAGTACTTCAAACGTTGTGCCTGGGTCATTGCATACATCCTGAAAAAAGCCTGGAACGGAGAAATGTATCGGGTTTGTATCGGCATTCATGCCAAGCGCTTACAGCGCTCGCCGAATAGGCCGCGCCAAACGCAGTCTTATGATACAACCAGCGAGGGTTTCTGCTTCCTGGCTCTAACCATGAGGATGTATCCATGTTTCGTCGAATCACACTGCTGATTCCTGTGTTACTCATGTTGTCCATGAGCGGTTGCATCATATTTCCCCACGGCGGCGGTGGCTGGCATGACCATCGGCATTATGGAGGCGGCCCAGGTTACTACCGTCGCTGATATCCACGGGTGAGCCGTTCGGCTCACCCGTTCTAGAAATCGCGCTTGTAGAAGATATCCAGCGAACTCGCCACGCCACTCGCCGCCTCCAGGTACACCCGCTTGCTCAGCAGGTAGCGCAAGGCAATCGTGTTGGCCGGCTCGAACACTCCCACCCCGTAGCGCAGGCTCAGTTTCTCGGTGATCTTGCCGCTGGCCACCACCGCTGTATTGACGCCGCTGCCCTGGCTATCCAGCTCGAAATCCTGGATACCGAGGTTTTTCGCCAGATCGGAGGTCACCGACGAACTGCCCATCAGGCCCAACCCTAACGCGGCCTGGGCCAGCATATTGTTGTCTTCCCCGGTAGTGCTCAATGGCCGTCCCAGCACCAGGTAAGACAACGCCTGTTCCTGGCTCATTGCCGGTTCCGAGAAAATCTGCGTGGTCGGTTGTTCGGCGCTGCCACTCAGGCGAATCCCGGCCACCACATCGTCGGTCTGGCGAATCGCCTCGATATCCAGATACGGCTGGTCCACCGGGCCGGTAAACAGCAGGCGCGCGCGGCGAATGGTCAGGCGCTGGCCGTAGGCCCGATAACGCCCATCGTTGAGTCGCAGTTCGCCACGGGTGTCGAGATTGTCGCCGATATGCACCTGTCCCTGCAGATTCGCAGTGAGGCCAAAGCCACTGAAGCTCAGGGTGTCCTGGCCGACCACGACATCGACATCCATAGCGATGGCCAACGGCGCCTTGCCCTCCTCGGTTTGGTGCCCGACGATCACGGTGTCATCCGAGACCTTTACCGTCGAAGGCGGCAACTCGCGCACGGTGATCTGGCCCTTGGGCACCATGACCTTGCCGGCGATCGCCAACTTATCGCCCTGCATCGAAATTTTCAGGTCCGGGGCAACTTCCAGTGCCGCGTAGGGCTCGACGGTCACAGGCAATTGCGCGCCTTTGACCGCGATATCCACCTGCAGCGCGTCAGCCCAGCCGATATGCCCGGCCAGACTGCCCTGCCCCGATTCGCCCCCCTTCCAGGTGCCGTTAAGCTGCACGTTCTCACCGGCAATCTGCGCCTGAATCTGCAGGTCGCTGATGGTGGTCGGCAGTTCCGGCCCCGAAATCTCGCCACCATTGAGGCTCAAGTTACCGTTGACCTGCGGCGCCAGCAGACCACCGGACAGGCGGCCACTGCCGTCCAGGCGCCCGGCCAGCTTCTCGACCATCGGCACGAATGGTCGGATCACGGTGAGGTCGAGACCGCTGAGGCGGAAATCGCCGCTCAGGGGTTTACTCTTCGCCAGTGGATTGATCTGCGCCTGGAGGGTCAGCTCACCCAGCTTGCCGCCGCGAAAGTCCAGGCGGGTATCGACGCGCCGGGGCGTCAGGTCGCTGGTCAACCTGAGGGTTTGATAGGGGAAGTCCAGCCACTGGCGGCGCTTCTCGCGGATACGCAAGGTGCCACCGCTGGCGTCGATCACGATCTGGCCTTTTGGCCCACTGCTCGGCAGGTCCAGTTGCAGATCGGCATTGAGCCGGCCCTGCCAGGCGAAATCCCGAGGCATCCACTGCGCAAGGCTTTCCAGCGGAAATTGCTTGAGGTGGTAGCGCAACTTGGGCTCGGGTATCAAGCGCTGGTCCTCGCCGCACAGGCTGGCGTCGCCGGACAACCAACAATGGGCACCGAAGGTCAGCCGGCCATCCGCCAGCCGCTCCAGCTTCGCCGGGCTCTGCAGTTTCCAATCCTGGCCGCCGGTGCGTACATCGCCCGAGGCCAGGCGACCGCGCCAGTTGCCCCGGTCCAACGTACCATCCAGGCCCAGGGCCAATGTCAACAGGGGTCCTTGCAGATCCAGTTGCACCTGTTGGCGCTGGAGATCGCCCTGGCCGTTGACCAACAGGTCGCCCAGATCGGTTTCGCCGAGTTTGATCACTCTGCCTTTCAGTTCGATGCGGGCGCGCTGGGCGTTGTCGAGGTTCGCCTCAAGACCCAGACTCTGCAGATGATTATCCGCAAACGCCAGTTGCTGCCCTTGTAGACTGACCTTGCCCTGAGGGGCCTTGAGGCTGCCGGAGAGATCGGCCCGGCCCTTGAGTTGTCCGCGCAATTGCGGCCAGAGCTGGCCGAGACGCGGCATATTCAGTTCGAGCTGTCCAGCCAGGCGTTGGCGCAGGCTGCCATTGCCGCTGATGCGGTTGTCACCCAGGCGAACCTCCAGGGCACTGAGATCCCACTGCTCGCCGGTCCCCGCCGCTTTGGCCTGGAACACCGCCGGTTGCCCACGCAGCCTGCCCTTGAGATCGAGATGGGCGTCCAGGTTGAGTTGCTCGTTCTTGAACTGCCCCTTGCTGCGCAACGGTCCGGCCAGGGTGCCGGGCAGCTCCGCGACCCAGTATGCCGGGTTGATCGCACTCAGATCCAGCGCGGTATCCCAGGCCACACCGTCGGCAAACTGTAATTTAAGGTAACCGCTGGCCTTACCCTGCCCCGCCGTCAGTTCAAATTGCGGCAGGGCGATCTGCCGCAGGTCGCCGCTGAACGGGCTGAGCAGGCTGAAGCGGCCTGCCGGGCCGTCGAGATCGGCCTTGAAATTGCCCAGGTAGTTGCCGTCGGTGTAGTGCACTTCACCGATAAAGGTCCGCGCCTTGACCGCCGGCTCGTCGATCTGCGGGTACAGCCGATGCCAGGGAAAATCCAGCCAGTCGACAGTGGCGTCGGCCCTTAAGCCCTGGCGCCAGTCCAGTTGCCCGCTGACTTTCAGGCGCTGGTCGGCACTGGCCGTCAGGTCCAGGGCGCTGATCTGCGCCCCATTGGCATCGACCCGGCCTTGCAGCGCGAGGTCGATCGGCCCCTGCTCGGCCGGCAGGGTCGCCCCGCCCCGCAACTGGTAACCGTTTTTCAGGTCGCCATTGCCGGTCAACTCAAGTTGATTGAGTTGCAGGGTGTCCGGCAGATCGGCGCTGACCTTGAAGCCGTCGGCGGCGATCTTCACCCGTGCCGGCAGGTTCTGCGCAAGGGCCTGCACTTCTCCCGTCAGTTGACCTTGCAGATAACCGCTGCTGTCGGCCTTGAGCTGCAGGGTCTTGAGCAAGTCGCCCTGCACATCCAACGCCAGCGACCACGGCGCGCCACCGGGCGCCGGCAGCAGCAGCTTGCCGCGTACCGCTAACGGCCAGTCGCCAGTGGGTTGCAACAGCCCGGACAGTTCCAAGCTCAGGTCATCGCGTTGCAGATGCACACTGTCGATCTGCAAACCGGCGTGCGTCCAGTGCGCCGCCAGTTGCAGCGCCCTGAACTGCTCGCTGCCGTCCAACAGGAAACTGCCGATACGCACCTGCTCCAGGCGAATCGCCACGGGCAACTTCAGCTCTGGCAAGGTCATCGGCCCGCTGCTGGCCTCAGCGCTCGGCGCAATATGCAGCTCGACCCGTTCGACATCCAGTTGCTCGATGCACAGGTTCAAACGTGCCAGGCATGACAACGACCAGTCGAAGCGCGGCTCAAGCAGCTCGACCTTGCTGCCGTTTTGCTGCCAGAGCAGATGATCGGCCCGCCATTGCCCGCCGAGACGACCCTGAAAATTCTCCACGCTCAAGCCCGGTATTTGCGCCAGCGCCCAGCGGCTGCCAGCCTGGGTGCCCAGCACCGCTCCCAGCACCGCCGCCACGAACAGCACTACCGCGAGGATCACCAGACCCGAGATTTTCAAACCACGCTTCACAACTCAGGCCCCATTGAAAAATGCAAACGAATACCGCCGGGATCATCCAACGCATGGGCCAGGTCGAGACGGATCGGTCCGACCGGCGATACCCAACGCACGCCAATACCGACGCCGGTCGTCAGGCTGGGAAAGTCCAGGCTGTTGAACGAATTGCCCTGGTCGACAAAGGTCGCGACCCGCCACTTGTCGGCCACGGAGTATTGGTACTCAAGGCTACCAGCCACCATGTAGCGACCACCGATCCGGTCGCCATCGGAGTTTTCCGGGGACAAGGTCTGGTAGTCATAACCGCGCACGCTCTGGTCGCCACCGGCAAAGAAGCGTAAGGACGGCGGCACCGACTTGTAGCCGTTAGTGGCGCTGCCGCCCACTTGCACACGTCCGAGGAAGCGGTGCTTGTCCCAGACGGTCGTCAGCCCCTTGACCAAGGCGGTGCTATACAGCAGGTTGTTGTCCGACCCCAGGCCCTCCTTGGCGACTTTGGCATCGAACTGCAAGCGATAGCCGTTGTGTGGATCGATACGGTTATCACTGCGCAGGTACGAGTAGCTGACACCCGGCATTAGCAAAGTACTCAGGCCCGAGTCATCGCCCAGGCGATATTCCTCGCGCTGCCATTTCAGCGAGATCACCCGCTGCCAACCGCTGGGTAGCATGCTGTGCCATTCCGGGCCGACCGTGAGCAGCTTGCTCAGACTGTCGGTGTTGGCCAGTTCTTCATACTGATAACCGGCGGCCCAACGCAGCTTGTCGGTCAGCGGCGGGTCCAGCGGATGATCATACCAAATGCCGACGTTCTGCCGCGGCGCGGAGATTTCGCTTTCGATCCCGTAGCTGTCGCCCTCGCCATTGACCCAGTGCCGGGTCCAGTTGGCCTTGCCCCGTGGTCCGACGTCGGTCGAATAGCCAAGGCCCAGGCCCATGGTACGCGGCTTGCGGGTCAGCAACTGGACGTCCACCGGAATCACTTGGGCCGTAGCGGCAGTCGGCGCGGCATCCACCCGCACCCCTTCGAAATAACCGCTCGATTGCAGGGCCTGGTTGAGTTCGGCGATCAGTTCGGAGTCGTATGGGGTATCGGGCTTGAACGGCACCATGCGTTGCAGCAGGTCATCGTCGAACGGCGTGTCACCGGCAAAATGTACCTTGCCCAGGGCATAGCGCGGGCCGCTGTCGTAAACCAGTTCGATATCGGCGACACCGGCCTGCGGGTCAACCGAGAGTTTCTGCGCGGTAAAGCGCCCGCTGAAGAAGCCGTAGCGCGAAGCCTGGTTCTGGATCAGGCGCTTGGCGTCTTCGTAATGACCATGATTGAGCACGGCACCGGGCTTGAGCGTATCGCTCTTGGGCACCCGGAAGGTCTTCAGCCTGGCGGCCGGCCCCTCGATGCGCACGGTCACATTACGCAGGCGCACCGGTTCTCCGGGGTCGATGGTGAGGATCAGGCGCGGCGTCTTGCCTCCCTCGACCTCGCTTTCTATTTGCGGCTGGTAGTAACCCAGCGCCTGAGCGGCTTTTCGCGCCTGCTCCTCGGCCCCCCGGCTGAAGCGTTCGAGCCCGCGCTCGCCGCGATTGCCGAGGCTACCGATATAACCTTGCACATTGGACTTCAACTCATCGTTGGCCGGTTTGACCCGAACATCGAGTTCACTTTGTGCCAGCGCCGCCATGCTGCACAAAAGCGCAAGCAGGCCGCTGGTGAATCTTCCTGAAAACGTCATAAGCGCGGATGCTACCACGGGCTGGAGACCGTCATAGAACCTCGGTGGACGTTAAAAGTTCGACCCTCAAGCCATTGCTGTTTGTAACACCTTCGGGTTGGCGTGATAGAACACATGCTCCAGGATCGGTCCTACCGCCACTTCGCCGATCTCCTCATAGCCCTGACGCTTGTAGAACGCCAGGTGACGCAGGTTACCGGTATCGAGGACAACACCTTCGGAATGTTCGTCCTCGGCACACCAGTTATGCACTGCGGTCAGCAGTTGCTCGCCGTAATGCCGGCCCTGGAACTGCGGATGAATCCCCAGCAGCGGCAACACGTGGACTGCGGTGGAAGGCACGCAAGCCATCACCGCTTGATGATAATCCAGATAGCGCCGAGTGCACTTGAACCCCGTGCAGAGCAGCATGCGCAGGCGCCAGGCCCAGCTCTCGGTAATCCCCAGGCGGCGTTGCGGTGGCGCGATCAGGGCGATACCGATCAGGCGGTCGTTGACCAGCAGCCCGATGGCTGGCAGTTCCTGGAAAAAGTGCTGCTTGACCAGTTCCCGTACCGTGGCCCGGACCCGTTGTTCGTAACCTGGGCGTTCGGACTCGAACAGGTAGCCGAAGGTGGGTTCGTGACGATACGCGTGATACAGCAACGAACGCGCTTCGCGTGAATAACCGCTGCCCAGCAGGTGAATCTGGGCGACGGTGTCTGGAGTGTCGGGCATGACGGTCAGTCTCTCTGGACGCTGCGTAAACACAGCTTGTTGTTATGTACGAACGCTTGATGCCGGCGACCGTTCAAAGCGACCGCCAGTAACATCTTGATAAAAGACGTTAGCAGTGCATTTGTCCTACCGCCATGCTGGTCGAGATCCGACTTGTCGGCTAGCATCGCTGTTTTGCCAGGACTGTCGCCCATGAAGATCGTCTCGTTCAACATCAACGGCCTGCGCGCCCGCCCTCATCAGTTGGCGGCGCTGATCGAAAAACATCAGCCGGACGTGATCGGCCTGCAGGAAACCAAGGTTTCCGACGAGCAGTTCCCCCTGGCCGAAGTCGAAGCCCTCGGTTACCACGTACACTTTCATGGCCAGAAAGGCCATTACGGCGTCGCCCTGCTCTCGCGCCAAGCGCCGCTGAGCCTGCACAAAGGCTTCGAGAGCGACGACCAAGAGTCGCAGAAGCGCTTTATCTGGGGCACCTTTGCCGATCGGAACGGCACCCCGGTAACCATCATGAATGGTTACTTCCCCCAAGGCGAAAACCGCGACCACCCGACCAAGTTCCCGGCCAAGGCGAAGTTCTACGAAGATCTGCAGCACTTGCTGGAGAGCCGTTTCAGCAACGAGACGCCGCTGGTGGTAATGGGCGACATCAATATCTCCCCGCAAGACAGCGATATCGGCATCGGTGCCGAGAATGCCAAGCGCTGGTTGAAAACCGGCAAGTGCAGCTTCCTGCCGGAAGAGCGCGAATGGCTGGCGCGCCTGAAGAACTGGGGCCTGGTGGACAGCTTTCGCCACCTGCACCCCGAAGTGAACGACCGCTTCAGTTGGTTCGATTATCGCAGCCGTGGTTTTGAGGACGAGCCCAAGCGCGGCCTACGCATCGACGTGATCATGGCGTCCAACGGCCTGCTGTCGCGGGTCAAGGCTGGCGGTGTCGATTACGAACTGCGCGCCATGGAAAAGCCCTCGGATCACGCGCCGATCTGGCTGGAGCTGAGCTGAGTGGGTCAGCTGGGTGATTGACTGAGGCCCGCTATCTACCGTGGCACATACTTGCCGATCTCGAACTGGCCAATCGCCGCCCGATGCACTTCGTCCGGACCATCGGCCAGGCGCAGGGTGCGCTGCATGGCATACATGTAGGCCAGCGGAAAATCGTTCGAGACCCCGGCCCCACCATGGATCTGGATCGCCCGGTCGATTACTTTCAAAGCCACGTTGGGCGCCACTACCTTGATCTGGGCGATTTCGCTTTTTGCCACCTTGTTACCGACGGTGTCCATCATGTAGGCCGCCTTGAGGGTCAACAGGCGGGCCATGTCGATCTCCATCCGCGAATCGGCGATCTTGTCGATATTGCCACCCAGTTGCGCCAGCGGCTTGCCAAAAGCGCTGCGGTTGAGCGAGCGCTGGCACATCAGTTCCAGCGCTCGCTCGGCCATGCCGATGGACCGCATGCAGTGGTGGATCCGCCCTGGGCCAAGGCGCCCCTGGGCAATCTCGAAGCCCCGGCCCTCGCCCAGCAGGACATTCTCATAAGGCACCCGCACGTTCTCGAACAACACTTCGGCGTGGCCGTGGGGCGCATCGTCGTAGCCGAACACCGGCAACGGACGGACGATCTTGACCCCCGGCGTGTCCAGCGGCACCAGGATCATCGAGTGCTGCAGGTGACGCGGCGCGTCCGGGTCGCTCAGGCCCATGAAAATCAGAATTTTGCAGCGCGGATCGCAAGCGCCCGAGGTCCACCACTTCTTGCCGTTGATCACCCACTCGTCGCCATCGCGCATGGCACGGGCGGCCATGTTGGTGGCGTCCGACGACGCCACATCGGGTTCGGTCATGGCGAACGCCGAACGGATCTCGCCGCGCAGCAGCGGTTCGAGCCAGCGCCGTTTCTGCTCTGCACTGGCATAACGCACCAACACTTCCATGTTGCCGGTGTCCGGCGCCGAGCAGTTGAACGGCTCCGACCCCAGCAAGGATCGGCCCATGATTTCCGCCAGGGGCGCATATTCCAGGTTGGTCAGGCCAGCGCCCAGCTCGGATTGCGGCAGAAATAGATTCCACAGACCTTCAGCCTTGGCCCGTGCCTTGAGCACTTCCATGATCGCGGTGGGCTGCCAGCGATCACCCGCGGCGACCTCACGCTCGAACACCGGTTCGGCCGGATAGACATAAACGTCCATGAACGCAGTCACACGTTCACGCAACTGCTGAACCTTGGGCGAATAGGCGAAATCCATGGGCAGCTACCTTCTTGAACAGGTGGTCGGGGTGATGGAATCGATGCTAGTTCAGCCACTGAAATCTACCAAAGCTATTCTCGGCGTGTATTAACATTCATCACCAATATATGATCGGCTGATCAAGCCTGGATAATAAGAGCGCCGCGAAATGAATCTGAGCAAGGTCGATCTCAATCTTTTCATCGTCTTCGACGCCATCTATACCGAGACCAACCTGACCCGCGCCGGGCAAATCATTGGTATCACCCAGCCGGCGGTCTCCAACGCCCTGGCACGCCTGCGCGAAACCTTCAACGACCCGCTGTTCGTGCGTACTGCTCAGGGCATGGTGCCGACGCCGATGGCGCAGAACATCATCGGTGCGGTGCGCAACGCCCTCGCGTTGCTGCGTATTTCGGTCCAGGAAAGCCGTCTCTTCAACCCTTTGCAAACGAACAAAACCTACCGCATCAGCATGACCGACCTCACCGAGGCAGTGATCCTACCGTCTCTGTTCCAGCGTTTGCGCCGCCTGGCGCCGAGCGTGGCAATCGAGAGTTTTCTCACCAGGCGTCGCGAAACCACCAAGGAGCTGGCCGCCGGGCGTATCGACTTTGCCGTCGACGCCCCGCTCAACACCGACCTGCAAGTGCGCCATGTCAAGCTAATGGAAGACCGCTATGTGTGCGCCATGCGCAAGGGTCATCCCTTGGTGGGCAAAGGCCAACTGACCCTGGACGATTACCTGGGACAGACCCATATCCATATCTCCAGCCGCCGCAACGGTCTCGGCCACGTGGACCTGGCCTTGGGCAAAATGGGCATCCAGCGCAAGATCGCCCTACGCTCCCAGCATTACCTGATGGCTTCACAGGTGCTGCAACAGACCGACATGGTGATGACGGTGCCAGAACGCTTCGCCTATCGGCATGAACTGCATTACTGGGCACTGCCGGTCAACGACGTACCGCCGGTGCAAACCCACCTCTACTGGCATGAAAGTACCGACCAGGACCCGGCCAACCGCTGGATGCGCGAACAGATGATCGAGTTATGCCAGCAGCTCGCCGCCCATGAGAACAAACCCGACAAGGCCTGAAAACACTGCCGACCTTGTGGTGAGCATGCTTGACGTATACGTCAAGCAGCCCTTAGCTTAGCGTCAGAACCTTTCCAGAGCGCTTTCATGAGCAGCCAGACCTACAGTATCTCCGACCTCGCCCGCGAGCTCGATATCACCACACGGGCTATTCGCTTCTATGAAGAACAAGGCCTGCTCAGTCCCGAACGACGCGGCCTGGAACGCATCTATTCGGCTCGGGACAAGGTGACCCTGAAATTGATTCTACGGGGCAAGCGCATCGGTTTTTCCCTGGCCGAATGCCGCGAACTGATCGAACTCTACGATCCCACCAGCGGCAACCAGAAACAGCTCAACAGCATGCTGGCGAAAATCACCGAGCGCCGTAGCCAACTCGAACAGCAACTGCTGGATATCGAGCAGATGCAACTGGAACTCGATACTGCCGAGGAGCGCTGCATCCAGGCGTTGGCACACACCCTCGACAGCCAAGCCATAACCCCCTGACTGCACTTGTGGCAGCGGGCTGGCAAGCCTGTCCCACAGCAAGTCACCCACAAAGGTGTCTTCCCATGTCATTACCCAGCCACGTCCGCCTGATCGAAGTCGGCCCCCGCGACGGCTTGCAGAACGAAGCCCGGCTCATTAGCGTCGACGACAAGGTGCGCCTGGTGGATCGCCTGACCGATGCGGGTCTGGGCTACATCGAAGTCGGCAGCTTCGTTTCGCCCAAATGGGTCCCACAGATGGCCGGCTCCGCCGAAGTCTTCGCTCGCATCCGGCGCAAGCCCGGCGTCACCTACGGCGCCCTGGCCCCCAACCTCCGCGGCTTCGAAGATGCCATGACCGCCGGAGTCAAGGAGGTGGCGGTATTCGCCGCCGCTTCCGAAGCGTTTTCCCAACGCAATATCAATTGCTCCATCAGCGAAAGCCTCGCGCGCTTCGTACCCATCATGGACGCGGCCCGCCAGCACGGCGTGACCGTGCGCGGCTATGTGTCCTGTGTGCTCGGCTGTCCCTATGAGGGTCCGGTCGCCGCCGAGCAGGTCGCCGTGGTGGCCCGCGAACTCTATACACTGGGTTGCTACGAAGTGTCCCTGGGCGACACCATCGGTACCGGTACGCCAGGGGCCACCCGGAGAATGTTCGAGGCAGTCTCGGCGCAGGTGCCGCGAGAAAAACTCGCCGGACACTTCCATGACACCTACGGCCAGGCCATGGCCAATCTCTACGCCAGCCTGCTGGAGGGCATCCAGGTCTTCGACAGTTCCATTGCCGGCCTGGGCGGTTGCCCGTATGCCAAGGGTGCCAGCGGTAACATCGCCACCGAGGACGTGCTCTACATGCTCAATGGCCTGGGCATCGATACGGGTGTCGATCTGGACCAACTGCTGCTCGCCGGCCAGGAAATCTGCACGGTACTGGGCCGCGCCACAGGATCGCGCGTCGCCAAGGCACGCCAGGGGGAATGAATGCATCCAAGTGTTACCGTTTGGAAACAAAAACGAGTAACACGGAAACAAATTTAGCTATTTTTCTGCGACGGTGGCTGGATAAAATTATCAAGTCATTGATTTTAAAGAGTTTGCAAAAGTTGGCACGCCACCTGCTATATCTCCTGCATAACAAAAATAAAAAGCAGCAAACCCATAAAAATAAGACGTACCGACTCTGACATAACAAAAACAACACGGCAGAGACGCAGCTAACAGATTTTTTTGGAGAAGGTGTGCTTTCAGGGGACTTAACCGTTACCCGCAACCGGGCAGAGAACAATAAAACTACCTCAAGGTAGCTACCGAACTGGTTGGATCACCTGATAAGGCAGATCAGCGCTCAAAAAAATACGTTTGCTCTTGATCCCGGATGGGGATCAGCCAAAACAGCGGTAAAGGGCCACGGTTGACAAAAACAACAACAGACCGCCCCTCAATAATAAAAAAGAGCCTACAACAACGCATTCAAGGGGAGCTTCGGCTCCCCTTCGTGTTTCTGCCTCTCTGTCATTCGACAACTCTCCTGGCTGTTCCATATCTATGTAAAGCACGCCTGATTCCACGGGACGGATACTGAGTCTGCCTTCGTTAACCTTGCCTGCGCGCCAGCAGCAGCGAGCAGTCCAGCACATTCAACATTCAGGAAAAATGGATTTTACCTATGTCGATTTCAACAGATGCCACGGCTCACCCTGGAGCACTCGCCCACACCTTACGCGTTTCCGACATTGTCCCTGCGCCAGGAGCCGCCGCACCTGGCGGCAACAACCAGCAGGTGCGGCTGTCACGCCTGGCGAAACAGGACGAGCGCTTCGGCCCCCTGCGCATCGGCGAACTCAACCTCAGCCGAATGCAACTTCATGCCATGGGCGCCACGCTCGCCGGTCGACCGCTCAGCGAGCAGTATGTCCGGCACGCCGACCAGTGGTTTATCGATGGACTGCAGCTAGACGCCATCAAGGTTGGACAAGCCATCACCGCGAGCGCTCAAGCCCACCAGCAAAGCGTTCCCCACATGCTGTTCGAGATTGCCGCCCAGCGCTCGATCGACGCCCCGGCACTGCTTAGCGAGCCCGAAGGGCGCGATCCACAGTCGAGCCTGCACAAGCTCGGCAGGCTGCTCGACGCGGTCCAGCAGTTGGACCTGCGTGCCCCGCCACTCCCCGACATCCAGCCGAGCTGGGTCGATAAAGCCAAAAGCCGGAGCATGACCAGTGCCGGTGTCGGCATGCAAGCCTATGGCCTGTACTGCGGTATCACAGGCACTTTCGAGGCGTTGAAAAAGGGTGATCGAGCAGAAGCGGCCATCAATGTCGGAGGGATCGTCGCGGAAGTCGGCTCGGTGACCGCCGAGCTCGGCCTGGCCAAGACCGCGCAGGCCATGATTCGCCATGGCGGTCTGGTGTTCAACGGTTTCAGCGCCACCAGTGTCGCCAAGGGGCTGGCTCGTAGCGCGGGCCTTCTGGGCTCGGCACTCACCCTGCCGTTCGATCTGTACAACGCGATCAGATCCTTCAACGACGCGGCGGCGGCCCAAGGCAAGCAAGCCCAGGATCATTACGTCAGCGCGGCGTTGAGCCTGACCAGTGCGGGCCTGTCCCTGGCGCTGGGCACCGGTGCATTGGCTGGCTTCGGTGCGGCCGGCCCGGTCGGCATCGTCGCCGGGATGGTGCTGATCCTGGGCGCAAGAATCTATGGCGCGGCTCGCCAGGTCGATGACATCGACGACTATATCGAACTGAGCCTGGGCGAACGCTGGCGCTCCGGCTGGCAAGCATTCTGGGGCATGTCCCTGGACCAGGGCATCCTCGACCGGTATCAGATCGCGGTAGCCACCGATAACCAGGTCAGTGCCCAGGAAAAGGCCGCCCGCGCGCTGCTCGATGGGGAACTGAAGGACAGTGTGCAAACCATCGTCACCGGCAAGTTCCAGATCGAACTGATATCGGTCAAACACTGGAAGCATCAATGGGACGCTCGTCGCGCGCAGACACCTTATCGTCAGGTCAATGAAACGACGCTGCGCGAAGGAAACGATACAGTGGACGCCAGCGACGGCGTGCCGTCGTCAACGCCAGGAGTTGTCGAGGGCAGCGCAGGTGAAGCGAAAGGTATCCTCTGGCAACTCGGCGGCGGGGACGACAGCATCATCGGTGTACGGAACAAACCGAACTACTTTAGCTATGGCGAAGGCCTCAAGACACTGACCGGTGGGGACAAGGACGATCTGTTCCAGTTCACCGCCGCCGGCGAGCGCCTCAAGAGTACCCCCCTCCTTGCCCGATACCATGCCCTGCGGGGCGGTTCGGGAACCGACACGCTGGCATTGCTGGGAACACCGGCCAGGCCCTCGCGCTACATTGGCTACAGCATCGACCTCAAGCACGGCAGGCTGGGCCTGCGCACCGCCAGACCACACTCTCCCGCAACCCTCCACACGACCTTCGACTCGATCGAAAACGTCGAAACCCTGGCCGGCGCCAGCAACCACGTGCAAGGCACAGACCAGGCCAACCGGATTGTCGCCCATGGCGAGGGCGACCTGATCGAGGCAGGCGCGGGAGATGACACGATCCTGCTCCTGGGAAACAATGCCCAGGCAGCAGGAGGGCCGGGCAAGGATCACTACTTCGTCGGCGCGAACAGCAACACCGCGACGATCGACGAAGACGGCCAGGCCCCCAGTCTCATCGAAATGGGTTGGGAATTCGGACGTATCCTGCGCTGGTCCGTGCAAGGCACTTCACTGGTCGTCTCATCACGGAGCGACGAGGATGGCGAGCTTGCGGAAAAGAACATCACCGTCACCCACGTCTACAAGACGCTTGGCGACGAACGGCGGTTGCAGAACGACCTGCTGGAATTCATCACCCTGGACGGCTATCGCCTCAGGCCAGACCTGCCGGCACGCTTGAGCGGCGTGACACCTCACGACCTCAAGGCCGTGGTAACGACCGTAGGTCGGCGCCCATCCGACCCGATCATTGTCACCGGTGCTCAAAAGCACGTTAGCGCAGAACAGAGCCCCGGCTTTTTTATCGCACGCTACAGCTGCGCGCAGATCGTGAGCTTGGCCGCCACCTCGACCTGTACGCTCTATATCGACTATGACAGTACTGAAATAGCCAGCGTGGAGGCGTGCTATACCGTCAGCTCCACACGCCAGGGCGCCTTCGACTACCTGAGTTATGGTGAAACCCAACTGACCCTGACGTTCAACGATGGCAAGCGCCTGGAGCTCCTGCAACCGTACCGGAACCGCTCGGCGGTCGGCAGCAATGTGGGAGGCAGCCTGGTCGCCTCCGGGCTGTCGCTCAATCGGCCCTTTGTCCTGGTAATGCGCGACGGTCGGTCGTATCGCCTGCAAACACCCCGGCACTCGTATTTCGACGATCATCGCGAACCTGGGCTCAAACGGGTCAAGAACCTGGCACTGTTGCGTCAGCGCCAGGGCGAATACCTGTTCGTCCGGCCCAGGCATGCACCCGCGACGGTATTGCAGGCCCACCGGCAGCGTATCGATATCCCGGCCGAACCCCAGGTGAGCTTCTATATCCTGGAAGGCCAGGCATCCTCCTATGACCTCTACCCCCGCGCCAATACGTCCATCAGCCTGACGACCCCCGGCGCCGCCACGCAAGAGACCAACGCTTCGCTCTGGAATATCTACCCCGACTTTCTTGACGAACCGATAGATCGCAGCCACATCAGCCTCGATCGCAACCGTCTGGCCATCGGTACAGTCAACATCATGCTGCCCGAGGACGAGGGGAGCGACCAGCCGCTGGAAAAGGTCCGGGTGTTCACCCGCGCCGGCAATCGCTACGACATTCAATACGAGTTCGGCAAAGTGCTCCTGGGTGAAGTCAATGCCAGGGCCTACGCCGATCCCGACGCGATCCTCAAGGATATTCGCCAGCACCGACAGAAAGGCGAACTGATCGCCGACCTGCTCGAGATCAGACACATCCGCCTGAAGGATGCGAGCACCGCAAACCTCTACTACGACACCGAAAACGACGACTGGACGGTGGACACCGACTGGTCACGCAGTATCCGCACGGATGAATTGCAGATCCTCGCGCCGGCTTTGTAGAGCCCTTCCATGAACGGTCCCGGGCTCGCCAGCGCGTTCGGAACCGTATTAATACCCGACTGATTACAGATCCTGAACAGGATGTTTATTTCTTTGATTGGCAGGTATCCCCATGTCTCCGAAAATCCCGATCAAACCAAAATCCCCGCCTATCAGGCGACCCGAGTTACAACCGTCAGGCCTTCCCGCATCCGCGACGCCATCCACCAGCCGCTTACCGCAGCCCGACGGTCTGCAACCGCAACACCTGGACGGCCCGGCGGTTGCTTCCGACCAGCCCCACGCCAGCTACCCTCGACCGACGACCGCCACGCCGACCGACCAGCACCTGCCAGCGACGGTGGTTGCCGACCCGCCCGGCACCGCCATCCCGCTGGAAACCTACCGGATCACCACCGGTGAAGCCTTGCCGCCGCCCAGCAAGCAGGGCCTGCGGATCACCAAGAAGCGTCGTTATGTCGACCTCGAAGACGGTGGTACGGTCATGGTCGTGTATGACGCGCAACTCGACACCTATCGGGCAAAACGCTCCGAGGAACTGCTGCCCTCCGGCCCCGCACTCTACCGGATAGGCACGAGCACCACCTGGGGCCCGATGCCAATGGCATCGCGTGTCGATCTGCCCACGGCCAGCCAGCCTCCACTCAAGCGGCCACGCCAGGCTGAAAGTCCAGCAGCCGGCACCGAAGCCAAACCAGCGGCTGAAGCCAGCCACATACCGATGGCGCCAGGTGTGATCGTCGCCAAGTTCAGCTATTTCACCCCAAGCCCCTACACACCGCTCTTCGGCCCCGACAGCCAGGGCTACTACCGATTGAAAAATCTCGACGCCTATAAACAACCCGGTGTTGCGGACAGCGTATTCGCGTTCAGCAGGGACGACAGCCATTGGGTACTGGTCGAACCGCCAGAGGGCCGAATGGACCTGGCCGGTCAGCCGATCCCCCCCGAACAACTCCCGACCTGGACGGACCGGGAGATCTGGGCGCTCTACGGCCTTCATGGCAACGAGATCAACCGCTTTCGTTCCGAGGCCGAGGCGATAGGCAGGCCACCTCGATGGGCCCACGCCAACCAGGAAGGTAGCGCCAGGGACCAATTGATCCAGGCACTGAAGTGGGCTTACCCGGACAAGAGCGCCGAAGAACGCGGACAGATACTGCGAAGATACAACCTGTTGCCGAGCATGCTGCCTCGCCTGAAACAGGCACTGCTGGAAAACGGCAAAACCCCGGAATGGGCTGAAGCGCATAAGCTCCAGTCGATGGCCGAGACCAACCCGCATCGCTTTGACTTGCTGGAACAGGAAGTACTACCGCATATCCGCCCTATCAGAAACTTCGAACCCTACTCGCTTGACCGGGATTTCGACGCTTATTACACCCGGCCATTCCTTGAAGCCTTTCTGCTTAAGATCGGCTACCGGAAAAATATCCATGGCTGCCTGTACCGCACAGATATCCCCGCCATGTTCCGAAGCGAAGATCGCACGCCGTTCGAGCTGGCAAGGGATGGCTGCATGCTCGCCCGCGAAGGCCATCCGCCCGGCTCGACCACAAAAAAAGCCTTGAGTGCCACCTTCAGCCTGAGCGACGCCCAGGGCTACGGTGTGGGCGGCGGTCCCGGCATCGGCCAATTGCGCTACAACACCCAGACCAACAAATACCCCGGCAAGCGCCCCACGTCGGACACCGGCAGTGACTCTGCCACGGGCTCATCGGATACCTCTCAGTCAACCGCGTCGACCGCCGCTAGCCAAAAGAGCGACGCGGCATCGACCGTATCGAGCTCCGGCACACCGATTTCGCTGGACAGCGAACGCGGCTATACCACCTTAAGGCACCGCCAGACTACCCGTCTCATTTATATGATCGATACGCGAAACGTTGAAGTGGTACCGGGCCAGGAGAATTATTTTTTTAACTATGAGGCCGAAAATGTCTTCTTTCCCTATGACGATATCGAGGGTCACATCTCCGTATCGCGCCGGGGAATAAACGCCGATCGGATATGGCTGGTCAACTCCAGTCTCACCCGTGCCGCCAAGGTCCAGGCGATACGAGATGCTGCGGGAGAGTTCGCAGCCAGCATCGAGAGCGCGACCTGGGAGGGTGTCGATAACGGCCATGTCTATGACCAGTTGATCGACCAGGTGGCCGACTCCGGAGAGGCGGTTCTGAATTGGCCAACCGATAAAAAAATCTTTTCCGATGACGTTATCTGGCCATCTGTGACCCGCTGAGTACACGGCTTGCTCGCATGAATAGCTACCGCAATTCCAGGTAAGGCAGCACATACGCTGGCCCATTCGAATAACGAATCGGGTTTCATACAATGACGTCGACCACTCTAGCCGGCACCGGGTTGCCCACGGTCTCCACTCTTCCCCCCATGCTACGAGGGCATCGGGGGATCCACTACGACTTCATCAGGAAGCAGTTCCCCGAGTGGCTGGTCCAGGCTGATGCCTCGACGCACCGGGCGCTGGGCCAACGGGCGCTGGGCGAGCTGCCCGCCCTGAAAACCGCACCCGATGTCCTCACACACCTGCATCAAAGCTACACCGCCTGCCTGCATTACCAGCGCAAGGTCCAGACCGTGCTACGCACTCTGAGCACGGTCGAGTCCTTCGCCAAGCCGCTGCTGGAGCAGGCGCTCAAGGATGAGTTCGGGCTCACGCTAGATGCCAAGCAGACATTCCTTTATCACCCCACCCATGGCATTGCGAGCAATATCCGCTCATACGTCTCCAATCTGCTGCACGCGGCCCTGCATAACTACGAGGTTGCGCAAACCCGGGAAGGCGGGCTGGACGAACCGGGAACCGCAGCGGGGATCTACAGCGAAAACCCGGTCAATCAGCCGAACCCGACACTCCTGGCCATCTCACCAACCAGGTTTGCCGCCCTGAGTCGCCGGCTCGACCTGGGCAGGCAGTACCAGAAACACCTCGATGAGGTGTTCTTTCCAGGCGCCAAGGCGGGACAGTCGCCCCTGGAAGCACAGCACCGTGTTCGCAGCCATTTTTCACTTCATGACGCCTATGCGCTGGAAACTCAGGTCCATATCGCCTTCCTGCGCTCCCATCTGGACCCGACGGCCTATCGCTTGATGCTTGAGATAGCCAAAGGCAAAGAAGTGCCGGTGCCCGCCGGGCACCCGCAACGCTGTTTCAGCTTGAGTTTGCTCAGGATTCCGCTCATCGACATTCTGATTGTACGTACCGATGACCACGCCCGCAGCTGGGTCGTCTATATACCGGGCGATCCTTTCCATCCGGTCAGGCAATACCCGTCCCGCGCCGCTTTCGAAGATCACCTGAGAGAGAAGCTACGAACACTCGATTACCTGAAGTTCTTTGTCCGCTTCATTCCTCAGCGCGAGCGGGCAAGATTCATCGACAGGTTGTACGCGCGCCTCGATCCCAAGCGTTGGAACGGCTACTTCTATCAGCCGACGCCCGACCCACGAGCCAACCTCAACCTGGCCGGTGAATTGATCGGCAGCTATCTATTTCGCCAACGCTATCAGCAGAAGGTCGAGATCTTCTTCGACGATGCGCTATTTATCGCGGTACCCACGGCGGACAAAGACCGGCAAAGCCTCACGGCGCACCTGCAGCACTACCTCAATATTGCCCTCAATGTCCTCAACGTCGCGGCGTTCATTGTGCCGGGGCTGGGGGAAATGATGCTGGGGGTGGTCGCGGTACAACTGGGCAACAGTATTTTCCACACGATTGACAGCTTCGCCGTGGGGGACAAACAACACGCCTGGGCCTACCTGACCGGCGTATTGCAAAACGTCGCGCTGATCGCCGCGCTGGGAGCCGCCGGGGCGTCTGCCGCCGCCGCCGAGAACGCCGCAATCGCCAGCGCCAGTTTTGCCGATGGGCTGCGCCCGGTGAAGCTGCCCAATGGCGATATACGCCTGTTCAATCCGGATATAGCGCCCTTCGAGCACAGGATTGTTCTGCCCAGGACGCTGGAACCCGATGCCACCGGCCTGTATCACCATCAAGGTCGCACCTACCTGCCGATCGACGACAAATACTACGAGCTCAAGCCGGACCCATCGTCCTGGCGTTATCGTGCCCGGCATCCGCATAACCCCGATGCCTATACACCGACCTTCAGACACAACGGCAGCGGCGGCTGGGCCCACGAATTCGAGCAGCCGTTGGCCTGGGACGACCTGCACGCATTTTCACGCCTGGGGCCAGATGCCGCCGCCCTCGATGCGAGTTCCGCACGGCGTGTCATGCATATCAGCGCAATCAACGGCGACGTGCTGCGCCAACTGCATGTCAACCACCTGCCGCCGCCAGCGCTGCTACAAGACACCCTGCTGCGTTTCAGGCTCGACCAGGACATCCGCCGCCTTGCCAGCCGCCTGCGGAGCGGAGAAGCGCTGGGGTATTCACGCGATGAATTGCATATGACACTGCAACTGTTAACTCACCGACCGGTCTGGCCCGCCTCGAAAGTACTGCGCCTGCTGGACAGACAAAAAACCACACTGACCGAATATCCCCCCAACCTGCCCCCCCAGGTGACGCGCATAGACGCCACCTGGGACGATCTGCGCACCCATGATCTGCTCAGGACCGTGCTCACCCGCCTCTCGGAACGCGAGATCCGTACCCTGCTCGACGAAGAGTTCGGGCAAGGGCCGATCAGCCTGGAGGCGCGTACCGGCCAACTGCGCCGGATACTGGCCAGGGAAGCCGTCCAGCGGCGCGAAAGCCTGTTTGCCTCTCACTATGAGTATCGCACCCACTCCGGCGACCCGTCGCCAGCCGTGGCGGTGATCCAACGAGACTTCTCCTCGCTGCCCAGCCTGGTGGCCAGGGAATTGGTGAGCCAGGCCAACAATGTCGAATTACAGCGACTGGCTGCGGGGACGGTGCCGCTGCGGCTAGCCGAGGAAGCTCGCCTCTACGTGCAAAACATCCGCCTGGCCCGCGCTTATGAACAGGTTTATCTCGACTCGATCAGTCAGGCCGAGGCCTATCGGGTCGTCCTGCCGATGCTGGAGAGACTGCCGAGCTGGTCGAGCGACGTGCGCATCGAAATCCGCGACGGTGCCTTCAACGGGCCATTGCTGGACAGCGTCGGCCCCAAGCAGGCCGCTTCGCGCAAGGTATTGATCAGGGAGGGCGACCGTTATGCGGCCCGCGACGCCCTGGGCCAGGAACTGCATGGCCCGGACGACCTATATGCGGCGCTACTGCATGCGCTGCCGGACGCCGAGCGGGCGGCTCTGGGCTTGCCCCATGTAGGCCAGGGTGCACGGTTCAGGCAGGCGCTGCTCGACCTACCGCCCCTGCCCCGCGAGACGTTACGTCAGCGTTTGGGCATGCCCCCCATCAGGCCGGACTTCATCTCACCAATGCGCCTGGCCAATGATCAGTTGGCCTATGGACTCAGCGGTCGCGGCGCGGGCCGGGCAGTACGTTCGTTCGAATTCAACCGTCTCGCCCAGGCGCTGTATCCGACCCTGCGACTCTCGGAAGTGGAAACCCTGCACGGCCTGCGAGACATGAGTCTGGGCGCGGGTATCGAAAAACTGCGGAGGCTGGAACTGGAATACGCCACCCTCGAAGATGAACTCGATGCCTGGGTCGGCGACCCCCAAACCTCTGTCGATGCCCGTGGCAGGCTGCGCCTGGCCCTGCAGATCAGACGCTGCTGGCGCCATGAAACCGATCTGGCGACCGACGCCAGCGGCCTGCCCATCGGCGGTCGCCAACTGAGTCTGACCGGCTATCCGCTGGAAAACCTGCCAAGGCTCTCGGCCAACTTCAATCATGTCACCGAAATGCACCTGCGGGGGCTGGCGCTGCTGCCCTCCGCTGAACTGGACAGCTTCCTCGATACTTTTCCCCGTCTGCAACGCCTGGACATGAGCCGCAATATCCTGACTCGCTTGCCCTCCGCCCTGGCACGGCTGACGGCGCTCAAGCACCTGGACCTCAAGGCCAACCAGATCGTCATCACGCCCGTTACCGGTGCTCCGTTGACCCATCTGACCCAGTTGGAAGTCCTCATCCTGGAAAACAACAGCACCCTGTCCATGTTACCCGACCTCAGTCCGCTGACCCGATTGTCCCACTTGCACCTACGCAACACCGGCCTGCGCCAATGGCCACGGGGTTACGAGCAACTGCCTGGTCTGCGCACCTTCGACCTCAGCGATAATCGGATCAGCAGCATTCCCGACGAAGTCTTCGCCGTCGACGAGCAACGCCAACGCCTCAACCGGGCGATCAATCTGGAAGGCAATCCGATCCCCCCGGCGCTACGCCAACGGGTGGAAAGCTACCGGCAACAGACCGGTCTTGACCTGGGACTCGACGTGCTGGTGGAGAGCGACGAGCCGTCGGAGTGGAGCGGCAGTTCGCGCCCGCAATCGCGAGCCAGCTCACGGCACAGTCGCTGGGGCACACCCTCGCCCGTCCCGCGCGACAGCACACCCTGGCTCGAAGGGCTGACCAGGTCCGAACAGCAAGCCCGACGCGACCTGTGGCTGCGGTTGGCCAGCGATGATATCGAGGATTCCGAGGCCTTTTTCAAAGTGTTGGAAGACCTCAAGTACTCCGCCGACTATCGCAGCCTCGAGCATCGTCTGGAATTGTCCGAGCGTGTCTGGCGCATGATCAGGGCAGCCAGCGAAAATACCGAACTGCGCGAGGGCCTGTTCAACCGCGCCAACGCCCCAGAGCCCGATGCCTGCGAGGACGGCATCACCGTGGTCTTCAGCGACATGGGCTTGGATGTCCTGCTGTACGAGGCCAGGTCCCTGCCCCTCGACGCACGTGAAGGCCCGCTGCTGCAACTGGCTCGCGGCAAGTCGCGCCTGGACCAAGTGAATCGGCAGGCGCGGCGCCTGATCGACACCCGCAAGGCCAGCGGTTTGACCCCGGATGAAGCAGAGGTTTACCTGGCCTTTCGCATCGGCCTGGCGCAGAGGCTCGAGCTGCCCTGGCAAGCCAGGAAAATGAACCACGCCGACATTGCCGGGGTGAAGAGCGAAACACTGGACGAAGCCTATCAAGCAATCCTGGAGCAGGAGGCTCAACCAGGTGAGATGTCCAGGAGTTTGGCCAAGCTGCCTTTCTGGAAGGACTATCTGGAAAAGCGCTTTGCCGAGGAGCCGCTCAAGGCGTCACGGGAGCAGCGCGACAACATGATCGGCGCGCTCGACGACTTGCTGAGTGCACAGCGCGAGTGGTTCGGCGGCAAAGCGCTGGATACTGAGCAGAAAACCGAGCTGGCCGCCACGATCAGGCAGTCGGCGCGGACACTGGGGCTGACAGAAACCGAAGTCTTCGCCAGCGCCCTGACGGACAGCACCTACCTGAGTCTGTCAGCCGACATCGCCAGGCAGTACACCGATACGCTGGAACAATTGACCGAGCAACGCCTGCAGCGATGGATCGCGCAGGAGCCAGCCCAAACATCCGCTGGGCGCTAACACAAAGACACTGCCGGCGGTCCATAGCCGGCTGTTTTCGACATTCGAATTGATGATTCCAACCATTTGATAAAGCTCAACTTTTTTAGCTTTTATCGGAAGATATCGCGGCTAAGCTGAAGGGCCCATTCACAGAAAAAAACACCCATCATGAGCACCGAGCAACGCCCGCTTCACTCCCCTTCATTACCGCCGCGATCGACCAGAAACGATCGTGTAATCATCAGCCGACTGCCTCCCTGGCTGACCCAGGCCTCTCTCGAACAGCGCCGGGAACTCGCCGCGCGGGTCAGACTGAGCCAGACCTCCAAGACCGCACTGGCACGCTTGCTGACGGGTGTATCGGCTAACCCAGGAAGCGCTACGTGAACACGGACTGAGCAGTTGATCTTCGGCAACGAGCGAACCGCCTTCGCACGCGCCAGCTCTTATCACTCATGAAATAATCCGTTGTTTTTGTTTTAAAAGTCAGTTCGCAGTTACCCGCTTCATCTCCAACCGGCGTGCCTTTCGCTCCAAGGCGCGCAGTTGGAGGGCCAAACTTCTGGCCTCAAAGGCTTCGATACCTCAGGGCGCGTTAGCACCAGATGCCTGCCAGAGGGCCATAACGGGCTATTTTACAGGTTCAAATTGTTCATATTAACTAACTGATTAAGTTCAACTTTTTCAACTTTTACCCAGGCGTATTAGGCATAAGCTGAAAGTCCTATTCACGGAAGAAGTTGATCTTTATGAGTACCCAGCAAACCACACCTGCCACCCCCGTTGCACTGGTAGAATCGACCCGCAACCATCGCCTGATCCTCAGGCAACTGCCATCCTGGCTAACCCAGGCGTCCCTTGAGCGACGCCAGGTATTCGCCACACGACTCAAGCTCAGCCAAGCCTCCAAAGCCGCCCTGGCGCACTATCTGCGAGGTTTCAAAAGCGTCAGGGACTTTGCCGCCCCGCTACTGTCCAAGGCCCTGGACGAGCACTACGGCACGGGCCTGGACATTCATCGCGACCAACTTCGCCACGTCCATATCCTGGCCGCCGCCACCCTTGGCACCCCACGCCAGGAGAGCACCCTCGTACAGAGCCTGCTGCAAGCCGCTCTGCAGAATTTCGAAAGCGGCGAAACCGGCCGATTCGGTTTTGACAGCGGCTCGGCCATCCTGCGTAAAAGTACCGCGGTCCTGAACAAGCCCATCACGCCCGCAGACTTCGCCGCCGTCTGCCGCCAACTCGACCTCGGTGGCCAGTACAAGCGACACGTCGAACACTTTCTCCTGCCCACCCAGCGAGGTCATTCAAGCCCCCTCTACAAGGTGCTCTTCGAGCAACAGGCACGCGATGAACTGGCGGTGCAGGCGCAAATCGCCCTGATCAAAGGCCATGTGGATCAATCGGCCTACCAGATGCTGCAAAGCCTGCTGGACACCACGCAGGAACCCCACTGGGACAATCGCCCGGCGCACTGCTACTCCCTGACCCTGCTCGACTTCCCGAACGTCGATAGCGGCGCTTGGGGCGCATTGCTCAAGGGCATGCTGCTGATCGAACACAGCGTCCCTTCCAGCACTGGCGAGCTGCCCTGCGTGGCCTACCTGTCGGGCGACCCGCAACAGGCCGTCAAGCGCTACCCGTCCTTCAGCGCATTCCACGATGAGCTGCGTGAACGGCTTCGGGATAAAACCTTCCAGGCGTTCTTCAAGCGCTATGTTCACTTGCGCACTCAACCGGCATGCTTCCACGCCCTCGACGCATGCCTGAACCCGCTCGACCCGGTGGATGGGCGGCGCAAGCCGGCCCCGCAAGCCGACCTGCACCTGGAGAAAAGCTCGCTGGGCGATAACCCGGTCAACGAGTTCTGCACCTTGCAAACGGTCAAGAAACTCGACGACGCTCGTGTCAGCGCGGTACCCACCGACGACGAAGATAAGAAGACCCGTACCACGCGCCTGCACTCGTTGCTGAACTGGGGCATCAACCTGTTGTTCCTGGTGCCCGGACTCGGCGAAGCCATGCTTGCGGTGGCCGCCGCGCAAATGATCGTGCAGATCTACAACGGCATCGAAGAATGGCGCCATGAGGAGAAAATGCAGGCGGTGCTCGGTTTTATCGGCGTGCTGCTGAACGTCGAACTGCTAGGGGCGGGGTCCGCCCTGGCGCGGGATGTCGAAGGAGCGGCGTTTATCGAGGGACTCAAGCCGATCAAGTCCCCCCAAGGCGAGCCGGCACTGTGGAAACCTGACCTGACACCCTATGAACACAAACTGCCCGACACGCCGCAGCTCAAAGCCGATACTGCGGGACTCTATCGCCATCAGAATAAAACCTACCTGGGCCTCAACGGCCGCCATTACCAGCTCAGCCCCGGCGCATCCTCCAGGCGCTTGCGCCTGCAACACCCGAGCAACCCCAACGCCTACGCCCCGCTGGTCCAGCACAACGGCAAGGGTGCCTGGCTCCATGAATTCGAAGAGCCCCTAAAGTGGCAACAACCGCAGCTATTTACCCGGCTAGGACCCGACGCGGCGAGCCTGGACTCGGCGTCGGCAAAAAAAGTCATGCAACTGAGCGAGGTCGACGACGCTATCCTGCGCCGAGTACACCTGGACCAAGAACCCGTCCCAGCCCTGCTCGAAGACAACCTGACGCGCTTCAAGCTCGACCAGGACCTCAAGCACCTGGTCCAACGCCTGCAAAGCGGTGGCGCGGCCAACAGTTCATTGGACGAACTGCACATGGAACTGCAATTGCTGACCAGCGAACCGGTCTGGCCATCCTCGAAAGTGTTACGCCTGCTGGACCGCCATGGCGCCGCACTGAAGGAATATCCCGCCGGTCAGGCGCAAGCCTTACAGCGCATCGACCTGCGCTGGCCCGGGCTCAACGCCAACCAGTTGCTGCAAAAGGTCCTGGAAAACCTCGACGAAAGCGAAATCCGCAACTTGCTGGGCGAGGACTTCGGCGCCGGCCCTATCAGCCTGGATGCACGTACCGTCGCCCTCAGGAAGAAACTCGCGACCCAAGCCGTGAACCGTCGGACGGCCCTGTTCGACTCCCACTACAGCTACCGCACCCAGAGCAACGACCCCGCCGTCGCGGTGATCCGCCAGGCGTTTGCGGATCTGTCTACGCCAATCGCCGATGAATTGTCCCGAAACGCCAATCCGGCCGAGCGGCGGATCCTGCTCGACGCTAAACGCGTCCCCCTGCGACTGGCCGAAGAGGCCCGGTACTACAGCCGCAATCTGCGTCTGGCGCGAACCCGGGAAGGCCTGTACCTCGACGCGGCGAACAACCCCGATACCGACAAGCTGATCCTCAGCCAGATCGGCAAGCTGCCGGGCTGGTCGGACCAGGTTCGCCTGGAAATACGCGAGCCTCATTTCAGCGGATCACTGCTCGACAGCCTTGGCACGGAGCAGGCACCGATTCGCAAGGTACTGGTCAAGAATGACGGCCAGTACGAGGCCTATGACGTCCTGGGCCAGGAACTGCATGGTCCGGACAATCTGTACAGCAGCGTCTTGCACGCCCTGCCCGACAGCGAGCGCAAGGCCTTGGGCTTTCCCAGTCCCCATGAGGCGGCCAGCCTGAAGCAGGCCGTGCTCGATCAGCCATTGCCACCGCGCAAGGAGATGGAAAAACTCCTCGGCGCGCCCCCCACCAAACCCAACGAGACGCCCCCGATGCGCCTGGCCGCCCGTCGTCCCAGCACCGCCGTGGCCGGGCCAGAAGCGGCAGAAAGAATCCCGGGGACCCGCTCGCTGGCCTTCACCACACTGGCGCAACGTCTCTACCCCGAACATGCCTGGCGAGAGGTCGAGACATTTCTCGGCATGCGCGGCCTGAACGACGTCGCCGCAGTACACCGCCTCGAAGAACTGGAGATCGAGTACAACACCTTGTGCTCGGAACTCGACGCCTGGATCGATACCCCAGTCGCTCCCCGAGAGGGAGTGATTCTCCGGAGCTATATTGCCAGCAGAATCAAGCAATGCTGGCGCCGAGGCCCCGTCCAAAGCACTTCCCAAGAAGGTTACCGACTCGACCTCATGATTTTCGAGCAGGGCACCCGGCTGCCGGCCCTGTCGGCCAACTTCAGCCATGTCGGCGAACTGGTCCTGAACCTGTCCCATCCGGACATCATCCAGGGACTGAACAGTTTTCTCGAGGGCTTCCCCCAGCTAAAACGCCTGTCGATCAGCGGTGGCTCCCTGACCGAGATCCCGCCGGCGCTGAGCTCGATGTCCGGACTAACCCACCTCAACCTGAGCGGCCACCGTATTGCCCTGACCGAGGAAACGGCCACCCTGCTCTCCGGACTGACTCGACTGAGCGATCTGAACCTGGCCTACAACCGAACCCTGGGGCGTTCGCCCGACTTCAGCACGATGCTCGAACTGAAGCGTATCGAGCTGAGCAACACCGGGCTTACCCAGTGGCCGACCGGCTACCAGGACCTGCCGGAATTGATCCGGCTGGACCTGAGCGAGAACCAGCTAACCACGATCCCGGAATCGGTCCTGGACACCAGTGAGGAAGGACAACGCATCACCAGGGCTATCAACCTCTACAACAACCCCATCGAAACGGCTTATTTCGATGATGCCTTAGACTACCACGCGGAAACCGGGATCGACCTGGGGCTGGACATACCCGTCGAATCGGATTCGGACGCCAGCATCAGCGACGATGACTCGCCGGTGCATAGCCCTCAGGGATCGCGCCAGCCCGCCTCACGGGATGAAAGTGCCTGGTTGCAAGGGCTCGACAGCCAGGAACAGGAGGCTTTTCGCGACACCTGGATGCGTCTGGCCGGCGAGGAGCCGGTCGAGCAGTCCGAAGCGTTTTTCCACGTTATCGGCGACCTGAGTGAATCGGCCGACTATGCCGAGGAGGCCACGCGTCCAGGACTTATGGACAAGGTCCGGCGCATGGTCAACGCCGCGGTCGATGACACCGCCCTGCGGGAGAAGCTCTTCGCCAAGGCCAACGCGCCGCAATCGGACGCCTGTGTCGATGGAGTCACCGTGGCATTCAGCGACATGGGTCTCGACGTATTGCTGCATGAAGCCTACACCGAGCCAGACGCCAGCAAGACCGAGTTGAAACTGCTGCAACTGGCAAAGGGTAAGTCGCGCCTTGATCGCGTCAACGCCCAGGCCCGGGCCGTGATCAATGAACGCCGGAGCAAGGGTCGAAATCCCGATGAAGCGGAAATCTACCTGGCCTTTCGCGTCGGTCTGGGGGAGCGCCTGGAACTGCCTTGGCAGGCCACCAAGATGCATTACGGAAGAATTGCCGGGGTCGATCCGACCCAGATAGAGACCGCTTACCAGGCCATCCTCGAACAGGAACGGCAGCCGTTGGATGGAGTTGTACAGCTCGTCAAGCAAACGTTCTGGAAGGAATACTTGGAGATCCAGTATTTGCAGGAACTCAGCGAGAAAGAGGTGCTGCGCGATACGAAGAGCGACGCGCTGCTGGACCTGCAATCGGCACAGGAGCGCTGGTTCAACAATGGGAATCTGTCCGAGGAGGAAAAGGCCCGGCTACAAGCCGTTATAAAAGCTTCGGCCCGCACCTTGGGCAAGTCCGAGCAGGAGGTGTTTGCCCGGCCCATGAACGACGCTGAATACCAGGCTCTCTACGAAGCCATCGGACGTGAGCACAACGACGAAATGGTGCGCCTGACCGCACAAGCGTTGCAGGAGCATGGGCTGACGAGCTGATTTCGCGTCACAGTAGTGAACAACGCGGTTTGCGCGAGAGCCGGGCTTGCCCGGCTCTCGCAGTCTCTCCCTGAAGCGGCCCAAACAGACCCATGGAAAATGTTCAATTGACAGCGGGCCTCATCGTATTTACGTTAACGTAAAGGTAAATCATCACGCATACCCTTGCCTTGCTCATCCCATAACAAAAGGTGCCCCATGAGCTATCCGACCCTGAACTTCGACCTCGGCGAAACCCTCGACATGCTCCGCGACCAGGTGCAGGGCTTCGTTGCCCGGGAGCTGGCGCCACGGGCGGCGCAAATCGACGTGGACAACCTGTTCCCCGCCGACATGTGGCGCAAGCTCGGCGACATGGGTCTGCTGGGCATCACTGTGCCGGAAGAATATGGCGGCGCCGGCCTCGGTTACCTGGCCCATGTGCTGGCGATGGAAGAAATCAGTCGCGGCTCTGCCTCGGTGGCCCTCTCCTACGGTGCGCACTCCAATCTCTGCGTCAACCAGATCAACCGCAACGGCAATCACCAGCAGAAAAACCGTTACCTGCCCAAGCTGATCAGTGGCGAACATATCGGCGCCCTGGCCATGAGCGAACCCAACGCCGGCTCCGACGTGGTCTCGATGAAGTTACGCGCCGACAAACGCGGCGATCACTATGTGCTCAACGGCAGCAAGACCTGGATCACCAACGGCCCCGACGCCCACACCTACGTGATCTACGCCAAGACCGACCTGGAGAAAGGCGCGCACGGCATCACCGCATTTATCGTCGAACGCGACTGGAAAGGCTTCAGCCGAGGCCACAAATTCGACAAACTCGGCATGCGTGGCTCCAACACCGGCGAGCTGTTCTTCGATGATGTCCAGGTGCCGGAAGAAAATATCCTTGGCACCCTCAACGGCGGCGTCAAGGTGTTGATGAGCGGCCTCGACTACGAGCGCGTGGTGCTCTCCGGTGGCCCGACCGGAATTATGCAGGCCTGCCTGGACCTGGTGGTGCCCTATATCCACGACCGCAAGCAGTTCGGCCAGAGTATCGGCGAGTTCCAACTGATCCAGGGCAAGATCGCCGACATGTACACCCAGCTCAACGCCAGCCGTGCCTATCTGTACGCCGTGGCCCGCGCCTGCGAGCGCGGCGAGACCACGCGCAAGGACGCCGCCGGGGTGATTCTCTACAGCGCCGAACGGGCGACCCAGATGGCCCTAGAGGCGATCCAGATCCTCGGCGGTAACGGCTACGTCAACGAATTTCCCGCCGGACGCCTGTTGCGCGACGCCAAGCTGTATGAAATCGGCGCCGGCACCAGCGAGATCCGCCGCATGTTGATTGGCCGCGAATTGTTCAACGAAACCCGCTGAGGGGCGCGCACATGGCAATTCTGCACACGCAACTCAATCTGCGCTCGGCGGAGTTTGCCGACAACCGCGCAGCGATGCTCGAACAGGTCATGGCCCTGCGCTCGCTGCTGGTCCAAGTCCAGCAAGGCGGCGGGCCAAAGGCCCAGGAGCGGCACACCTCGCGGGGCAAGCTGTTGCCGCGCGAACGAATCAACCGCCTGCTCGATCCGGGCTCGCCGTTCCTGGAAATCAGCCAGTTGGCGGCGTATGAGGTCTACGGCGAAGACGTTCCGGCTGCCGGACTGATTGCCGGCATCGGTCGCGTCGAAGGGGTCGAATGCATGATCGTCGCCAACGACGCGACGGTCAAAGGCGGCTCCTACTACCCGTTGACCGTGAAAAAACACTTGCGTGCACAGGCCATCGCCCAGCAAAACCGCCTGCCGTGCATCTACCTGGTGGACTCCGGCGGCGCCAACCTGCCGCGCCAGGACGAGGTGTTCCCGGACCGCGAGCACTTCGGGAGGATTTTCTTCAATCAGGCCAACATGAGCGCCATGGGCATCCCGCAGATCGCCGTGGTCATGGGCTCCTGCACCGCTGGCGGTGCCTACGTGCCGGCGATGGCCGATGAAGCGATTATGGTCCGCCGGCAGGCAACCATCTTCCTCGCTGGCCCGCCTCTGGTAAAAGCCGCCACCGGCGAAGTGGTGAGCGCCGAAGACCTCGGCGGCGCCGATGTGCACTGCCGGATTTCCGGGGTCGCCGACCATTACGCAGACAGCGATGAACACGCCCTGGCCCTGGCTCGACGCAGTGTCGCCAACCTCAACTGGCGCAAGCTCGGCCAGTTACAACAACGCACACCGATTGCTCCGCTCCACGCTGCCGAGCAATTGTATGGAGTGATTCCGGCCGATGCCAAGCAGCCCTTCGACGTGCGAGAAGTGATCGCCCGGCTGGTGGACGGCTCGGTCTTCGATGAGTTCAAAGCGCTGTTCGGCACCACCCTGGTCTGCGGTTTTGCCCACTTGCACGGTTATCCCCTGGCGATCCTGGCGAACAATGGCATTCTCTTCGCCGAAGCCGCGCAGAAAGGCGCGCACTTTATCGAGCTGGCCTGCCAACGCGGCATCCCGCTGCTGTTCCTGCAGAACATCACCGGCTTCATGGTCGGTCAGAAATACGAGGCCGGCGGCATCGCCAAGCACGGCGCCAAGCTGGTGGCCGCCGTAGCCTGTGCCAGGGTGCCGAAATTCACCGTGATCATCGGTGGCAGCTTCGGTGCCGGCAACTACGGCATGTGTGGCCGCGCCTACGATCCGCGCTTCCTGTGGATGTGGCCCAACGCGAGGATTGGCGTAATGGGCGCCGAACAGGCGGCGGGCGTACTGGTGCAGGTCAAGCGCGAACAGAGCGAGCGCGCCGGCCAAGGGTTTTCAGCCGAGCAGGAGGCCCAGATCAAGCAACCGATCCTCGACCAGTACGAGCATCAGGGCCATCCGTACTATTCCAGCGCACGGCTGTGGGACGACGGGGTGATCGATCCGGCACAGACCCGCGAGGTCCTTGGCCTGGCGCTCTCGGCCTCGCTCAATGCGCCGAGCGAACCGAGCCGTTTCGGCGTGTTTCGGATGTGACCGCGATGAGCCGGCCAATGCCTACAAAAAGCTGCACAGGACTCGACACTATGACCGATTTCAACACCCTGGAACTACAGACCGACCCACGCGGCTTCGCCACCCTCTGGCTCAGCCGTGAAGACAAGCACAACGCCTTCAACGCCGAAATGATCCGCGAATTGATCCTCGCCCTGGACAAGGTCCAGGCCAACCCGTCCCTGCGCTTTCTGGTACTGCGTGCCCGCGGTCGACACTTCAGCGCCGGCGCCGATCTGGGCTGGATGCAGCAATCGGCCGAACTGGACTACCGGACCAACCTCGACGACGCCCGCGAACTGGCCGAACTGATGTACAACCTGGCCCGCCTGAAAGTCCCGACCCTGGCCGTGGTGCAAGGTGCAGCCTACGGCGGCGCACTGGGGCTGATCAGTTGTTGCGATATGGCCATCGGCGCCGACGATGCCCAATTCTGCCTGTCGGAGGTGCGCATCGGCCTGGCCCCGGCGGTGATCAGTCCGTTCGTGGTCCAGGCCATCGGCGAGCGCGCCGCCCGCCGCTACGCCCTGACCGCCGAACGCTTCAGCGGCCTGCGTGCCCGTGAACTGGGACTGTTGGCCGAAAGCTACCCGGCGACCGAACTGGATCGCCAGGTCGAGGCATGGGTCGACAATCTGCTGCTCAACAGTCCCCAGGCGATGCGTGGAACCAAGGAACTGTTGCGCGAAGTTGGCAGTGGCGTGCTCAGCCCATCCCTGCGGCGCTACTGCGAAAACGCCATTGCCCGTATCCGGGTCAGCCCCGAAGGCCAGGAGGGCCTGCGCGCCTTCCTGCAAAAACGCCCACCGGGCTGGCAAGCCGAACTGACTGCCAAGGAGCCCCGTTGATGAGCGCCCCCGCTATCACCGCCCTTCTGGTCGCCAACCGCGGCGAAATCGCCTGCCGGGTCATGCGTACCGCCAAGGCCATGGGTCTGACCACCGTCGCCGTACACAGCAGCGTCGACCGTGATGCCCGTCACTGCCGCGAAGCCGATATCCGCGTCGACCTGGGCGGCAACAAGGCCGCCGAGAGTTATCTGCAGATCGACAAATTGATCGCCGCCGCCCGAGCCAGCGGTGCGCAGGCGATTCACCCCGGCTATGGTTTTCTCTCGGAAAACCCCAAGTTCGCCAGGGCTATCGAAGATGCCGGGCTGATCTTCCTCGGCCCGCCCGCCGCCGCCATCGAGGCCATGGGCAGCAAGTCCGCGGCCAAGGCGCTGATGGCCAGCGCTGGCGTGCCATTGGTGCCCGGTTATCACGGCGAGGACCAGGACCTGGATACCTTCCGCGAGGCGGCCGAGCTGATCGGCTATCCGGTCCTGCTCAAGGCCACCGCGGGTGGTGGCGGCAAGGGCATGAAGGTGGTCGAGGACGTCAGCCAACTGGCCGAAGCCCTGGCCTCGGCGCAGCGCGAGGCGCAGTCGTCGTTCGGCGATTCGCGGATGCTGGTGGAAAAATACCTGCTCAAGCCTCGTCATGTGGAAATCCAGGTGTTCGCCGATCAACATGGCCACTGCCTGTACCTCAACGAGCGCGACTGCTCGATTCAGCGCCGTCACCAGAAAGTCGTCGAGGAGGCCCCGGCACCAGGCCTGAGCCCGCCACTGCGCGAAGCCATGGGCGAAGCGGCGGTACGCGCGGCCAAGGCTATCGGCTATGTCGGAGCCGGTACCGTGGAGTTCCTGCTGGATTCACGCGGCGAATTCTTTTTCATGGAGATGAACACCCGCCTGCAGGTCGAGCACCCGGTTACGGAAGCCATCACCGGTCTCGACCTGGTGGCCTGGCAGATCCGCGTCGCCAACGGCGAAGCCCTGCCAATGAGCCAGGAACAGGTGCCGCTGCACGGGCATGCCATTGAGGTGCGCCTGTATGCCGAGGATCCGAGCAATGATTTTCTCCCCGCCACCGGACGCCTCGAGGTCTACCGCGAATCCGGCGCCGGGCCGGGACGCCGAATCGACAGCGGCGTGGCCGAAGGCGACAGGGTGTCGTCCTTCTATGACCCGATGCTCGGCAAGCTGATCGCCTGGGGCGAAACCCGCGAACAGGCGCGCCTGCGCTTGCTGGCGATGCTCGACGAATTCGCCGTCGGCGGCCTGAAGACCAACCTCGCTTTCCTGCGGCGGATCATCGGCCATGCGGCTTTCGCCGCCGCGGAACTGGATACCGGCTTTATCCCCCGCTATCAGGAACAACTGCTGCCGGCTGCCGACGAACTCTGCGATGAGTTCTGGCAGGTGGCGGCCCTGGCATGGTCCCACAGTCAGGCTACGGCGACACGCACGGATGATCCGGGCTCACCCTGGGCCAGTGGCAACGGCTTTCGCAGCGGGCTGCCAGCCGAAACCACGCTGCACCTGAGCTGCCAGGGCGAAGACCGGGCCCTGACACTGGATCCGGGCCGGGACGCAGGGGTCGCGTTGCACGGCGAGTCACTGTCCATCGACCGCCAGGGTATTCGCCGCCGCTACCGGGCGATCCGCCAAGGCGACAGCCTCTACCTGCAATGGCAAGGCGAACTGTTGGCGATCGGCAGCCATGACCCGATTGCCGCCGTGGAGGCCAGCCATGGCCATCAGGACGGACTGACGGCGCCCATGAACGGCAGCATCGTCCGGGTACTGGTACAAGTCGGCCAGAGTGTCGAGGCCGGAACCCAACTGGTGGTGCTCGAAGCCATGAAGATGGAACACAGCATTCGTGCGCCCCAGGCGGGTGTGGTCAAGGCGCTGTATTGCCAGGAAGGCGAGATGGTCAGCGAAGGCAGTGCCTTGGTGGAACTGGATTAACCCGATGTCGCCGGCAGGTTGGGGCTCATGAAATCCGTAGCCTTGCTCAAAGTCCGACTGGGAGCAAGGCTTGCCCGCAAAGCGTTTGGATCCTGAAGGCCGTCCCTGTCGCGGGTCAGCCTTCAGAACTTGGTGGTGGCCTGTACGACCACACCGATAATGCTGTAGTCGTCGGTAAACAGAATCTTCGGATAGGTTGGGTTCAGCGGCTTCAGGTAGCGCTGGCCCCCCTCCTCCACCCATTGGCGAAAAAACGCCTCCTCACTGCCCCGTAGACGCGCAATCACCAGCTTGCCGGGCTCGGCATCGAGATCGGGGTCCACCAGAATCAGCATGCCCTCGGGGACGCTGGTGCCCATCGGCGCGGTCATCGCATCTCCCGCCACCTTCAGCCAGAACGCGGCTCCCGAGGCGTAATGATCGGTCACTTCATAGTGCGTCTTACCGTAGCTCTGGGCTTTCGTCTCCCGCGCCGGCATCACCGAATGCCAATCGCTGACCGGGTAGCGAAACGCCGAGGTGATGTCATAGGCCTGTCCATCCCGCTGCGAAGGCTCCTGCACCGCCACCGAACAGTCACGGATCACCAGCACGACCTCCAGATGCCCGAGCCCCAGCGCCCGAAGAACCTTGTTCATGCTGTCGAGATCCGGCTGGCGCCGTTTGTTCAGCCAATGACCGACACCGCCTTGGGATACCCCAACGCGTTCTCCGAGTTTCTCTTGCGTGAGGTCTAGCTCGCGCAGCTTGGCTCTCACCAAGGCAATCCATTTATCCATGAGCGGAACAATACGGGCTGTATTCCGCCGTTCAATACACAAGCTGTATTATATATTACAAACATAAAAATACAGTTAGTACTAATCTTGTGATGCTGATGCGACTTCTTCCTCAAAGGCAGGTTTTCCATGACTTCCACACCCAAGCACATGACCGATATCCACACCATGCCCCCCTGTAATTCACTCAAGGGGAGGCATGCGGCCCAACGCGCACTCGATTATTATTTGAAACCCGCCGTTTCAGGCGCCCTCTCCGACGAGACTGCCTGCTGGCCCGACACCGACAGGCTGTTCGCCGTGCGCGAGAACCTCAGCGTCGAGGAAGCGATGGTCCACGCCTCGGACCTGCTACGGTGTGCCGCCGCCACGGCGTATGAAGCAGCCGATGCCCTGCAGGGTTCATCCCGCGACCTGGCCTTTTCCGTGGTGTACATGGTCGACATGGCCAAGGCCATGGTCGATCGCGCCCTCAGCGCGGAATGTCCAGGAATGTGAAGGGCACTAACGTACCGCCAGTACCAGGCAGCTCACGAAAAAACTGGAGTCTGAAGAGGATTGGAAAAATAATTTCCAAAAGGGACAGGAAAACATTTGACTTGCAAATGATAATGATTATTATTGCAAGCAGCTGGTCGGAAGATCAGTCGATAACCCGGAGACCTTAGGTCGGACTCCTGGATTATCTCCTCATCAGGCTAATCACGGTTTTTGACCCGGCTTTTTGCCGGGTCTTTTTTTCACCCGTTTACGGGCTTCGCTTCAGGCTAATGAAGACTTTGGCGCTGCCATCTTGATGGGGCAGTCGCGATGGCGCGCATGATAGCAAAGGAATATCCATGAGCGAAAGTCCGCAGGTCGAGACAACTGAGCGGAAAAACCGTGGAAGTATTTGAGAATCAATAGCACAAACACAGGCTGGCACACCCTCGGGGCGACGCCTTCTTCGCCGCTCCGGGCTTTCCCCGGCTCGGCCAACCACCGCCAGCCGTGTACAGTAGCAACCACAAAAACAGCATATTCAGGTACACAGACTATGACCGTGGTTCTGCCCTCACTCAAAATCAGCAGCGACTTCGACAGCGGCAATATTCAGGTACTGGATGCCAGCAACCCGTGGCACCTGCTGCTGGCCATCGAGCCAGACACCCGCAGTCATCACTTCCAATGGTTCCATTTCAAGGTCGAAGGCCTGCAACCGGGACGGACCTATACTTTTGAACTGAGCAATGCCAGCCAGTCCTCGTACAGCAAGGCCTGGACCGGTTATCGCGCCGCCGCCTCCCACGATCATCGCGACTGGTTTCGCACCGATACGCGCTTCGACGGCGAAAGCCTGCATATCCAATTCCGGGCCGAGCAACCCCAGGCTTGGTTCGCCTATTTCGAACCCTACAGCCGCAAGCGTCATGACTGGCTGATCAAACAGGCCCTGAGCCATGCCGGCACCGAACTGCTGGCCACCGGCAAAAGCGTCGAGGGTCGGGATATCCAGCTACTGAGAACGGGCAATGGCGCGCAGGGTCGACGCAAGGTTTGGATCATCGCCCAGCAACATCCGGGCGAGCATATGGCCGAGTGGTTCATGGAGGGTGTGATCAAGCGCCTGCAGGAGCGGCACGATCCGCGCCTGAAAGCGCTGCTGGCCGCCGCCGATCTGTACCTGGTGCCCAACATGAACCCTGACGGCGCGTTCCATGGTCATCTGCGGACCAATGCCATGGGGCAGGACCTGAACCGCGCCTGGCAGAATGCCAGCCAGGAAATTAGCCCTGAAGTGTTCTTTGTCCAGCAGCAGATGGCTCGCTACGGGGTCGACCTGTTCCTCGATATCCATGGCGATGAGGAAATCCCCTATGTGTTCACCGTCGGTTGCGAAGGCAATCCAGGCTATAGCACCCGTATCGCCGATCTGGAGCAGCATTTTCGCGGTCACCTGAAAGCCCTGACCCGAGACTTCCAGACCACCCACGGCTACGTCCGAAACCTGCCCGGTGCAGCCAATATGACCCTGGCGTGCAACAGCGTCGGCCAACAGTACGATTGCCTGTCACTGACCCTGGAAATGCCCTTCAAGGACAACAACGACGCACCAGACGCTCGCACCGGCTGGTCCGGCGAGCGCTGCGCGAAACTGGCCCGGGATGTCTTGAGCAGTATCGCGGATATCGTCACTCGCCTGCGCTGAAAGCGCCTACCGGACCGGGTCACCGAGCGGCGAGTCAATCTGCGCCCGCAGCCGCGCAATCAGCCAGGAAGCCGCTGGCCCCGGTGGCGTGTCGGTGCGGTAGATCGCATCGAGGCCGTAGGGCTCGTCGCGCATATCCGGCAGGTCCAGACGCACCAGGCGCCCGCTGGCCAGGTCCTCGGCAACCATCGGCGCGGGCATGTTGCCCCAGCCCACACCCTCGCGCAGTAGCATCAGCTTCGATCCCAGGTCTGCCAGGCGCCAGGTGCGGGTCCCCAACACACTGAATTCCTGGTTGCGCGTCAGGGTCGAACGGTCCGACAACACCAATTGCACATGTTCGCGCACGGCGCCTGGCAGGTTCAGTGCCTGCGCCAGCGGGTGCTCGGGCGACGCCACCGAAACCAGCTCGACATTCCCCACTCCGACCCGCTCCAGCCCGGCCAGGCCGTGACTGGAAACGCCACTGACACCGACGATGGCGCGTCTCTCCAGCACCAGTTGCGCCACCGCTCCCAACGCCTCCATGTGCAGGTGCAGAAGTACCGTGGGAAATTCGCGGCGAAACCCTTTGAGCACATCCACCAGGCGCGCCGCTGGCAACATCACATCGACCACCAGGTGGATTTCGCCCTCCAACCCCTGCAACAGGCCCTTGACCTTTGCCCGCAGGCCATCTACACCGTTATAAATGGTCCGGGCCTCAGCCAGCACCGTGCGACCGGCATCGGTCAGTTGTGGCTTGCGGGTGGTGATGCGGTCGAACAACTGCACCCCCAGTTGGTGCTCCAGATTGGCGATGGTGTAGCTGATCACCGAGGTGGCGCGGCTGAGTTTGCGCGCAGCCCCAGCGAAACTGCCGGTTTCGACGACGGTCAGCAGCACTCGCAGTTGATCGAGAGTGGGAGTTCCCGGATTGAGGTTCATGACAGGGTCTCGGCGATCGCATGGATAGGTTAAACGTTCTAAAAAATCGAACCTGACACTCGAAATTATTCGACTATTACGGACGTTACGCTAATGGCAGACTGTTCACCAGTTCGACGCGCCATCGGGGTCGCGCCGCTTTTTTGAAGGTATTGACCATGTCCCAAAGCACAACCAACCATAGCGCCCTCAACTCGACATCCGACAGTACTTCGGCATCTGCCGCTGTTGCTCTCGCCGGACGGATTCTGATCAGCGCTATTTTCCTGATTTCCGGTTTTTCCAAGGTGACCAACCCCAGCGCCATACTCGGCTATATCGGTTCGGCCGGCCTGCCGTTTCCGCAACTGGCGCTGATCGTGGCAATCGTCGTCGAAATCGGCGGCAGCCTGCTGCTGATTCTCGGCTACCGGACCCGTCTGGTGGCCCTGGTGATGGCTGTCTTCACTGTAGCGGCCGCCCTGGCCTTCCACAATCACCTGGCGGACCAGAACCAGTTCACCCACTTCTTCAAGAACATCGCAATGGCCGGTGGCCTGTTGCAAGTGCTGGCCTTCGGTGCCGGTCGCCTCAGCCTGGACGCCCGTCGCCGCGGCTGATTCCACAGCAAGGCGCTCCTTCGCGAGACCTTGGCCTCGCCGTGTAAGACATGATGTGCAAGGATGGAGCGTTGCACGCAGTTGTCTGCCCGATTGCCAAGGATTTTTCATGACTGCCTTCCCTTCCCATGCCCCGACCAAACCGGGGCGCATGGAACAGATGTCGACACGTATTGCCTTCTTTATCGCCGGCTTCGGCGTCGCCGCCTGGGCACCGCTGGTGCCTTTTGCCAAGACCCGCACCGGGATCGATGCAGGCACCCTCGGTCTGCTGCTGTTGTGCCTGGGCGTCGGTTCGATCATCGCCATGCCGGTAGCCGGTGCCCTGGCTTCGCGTTTCGGCTGTCGGCGGGTGCTGATCGTCGGCACCTCGCTGATCTGTATCGCCTTGCCGCTGCTGGCCACTGTCAGTACCCCTTCGTTGCTGATAATCAGTCTGTTCCTGTTCGGCGCCGGACTCGGCTCGGTGGACTCCACGGTCAATCTGCAAGCGGTGATCGTCGAGCGAGCCAGCGGCCAGACCATGATGTCGGGCTTCCATGGCTTGTTCAGTCTTGGCGGCATTGCCGGCGCCGCGGGGGTCAGCGCTCTGCTCGGTCTCGGCCTGTCGCCATTGGTGGCGACAGGCGTGGTGGTCGTGCTCCTGATCCTGGCCCTGCTCAAGGCCGCCCCACACCTGCTGCCCCATGGCGGCGAAAGCTCCGGTCCGGCCTTTGCCGTGCCGCATGGCGTGGTGCTGTTTATCGGTCTGCTGTGTTTTGTGGTGTTTCTCGCCGAAGGTGCGATGCTCGACTGGAGCGCGGTGTTTCTCAGTGCCGAACACCAAGTGCCGGATGCCTATGCAGGCCTCGGCTATGCCGCCTTTGCCCTGACCATGACCCTCGGCCGCCTGACCGGTGATGCCATCGTCCGGCGCCTGGGCGGGAGGCAGGTGATTGTCATCGGCGCTATCACCGCCGCGACTGGCCTGCTGCTGTCTACCTTGGCACCGGCCTGGGAAGTGGCATTGCTCGGCTACGCCCTGGTGGGTGCGGGCTGTTCGAATATCGTGCCAGTACTGTACACCGCCACGGGCAAACAGCAGGTCATGCCACAAAACATCGCCATACCGGCGATTACTACCCTGGGTTATGCGGGGATTTTGCTGGGGCCGGCGGCGATTGGTTTTATCGCTCATGCCAGCAGCTTGAGCGTGGCGTTCCTGCTGATCGCGCTGATGCTGCTAGGCACGGCGATCGGCGGAAAAATTTTGCGGGTCTGAGTTAATGCCGTGTTTGCAGGCGTCGGCTTGTCGGCGATCCAGGCACTGCGAAATGATCGCGCACCGCCTCGATACAATCGCTGCGGTGCGGCGTTCCGCCAAGCCAACTCCTACAGACGTTCTATCAGAACCCCACACTGGCCTGCACGAAGAATGTCCGCGGTTCCCCCACGTAGATCCCCGCATTGTTATCGCTTGAGCGAGTGAAGTAGCGCTTGTCGAACATGTTGCGCACCCCCGCGCCCAGCTTCAAGTTCGACAACTGTGCCCCGAAGTCATAGGCACCACGCGCATCCCAGGTCATATAGCCGGGAATGTTGCCGTACTGACCATCGGCGGTCGGCTCGGTGATGTAGTTGCCATTGAAACTACCATCGGCGTTGGTCCCGGTACCCGGCGCATGCTGGACCGAGCGAGCGAAGCCGTCGACGTTGTAGGTCCAGCGGTTGACCGCATAACGTAGGCCGACATTGAGCACCTGACGGGAATACAACGGCAGGTCACGATTCTTGAAGCCAGGAATATCGCCCTGGGAGGTAGCCTTGGTGTAGGTGAAGCCGGCGTTGGCGGTCAGGCCGTCGAGCAGTGGGTTCAGCGTCGACAGATCATAGTGCACAGAGGTCTCGATACCCTGGTGCTTGGTCGCACCGAGGTTGGTCCAACCCACATCGTTGCTGACATATTGCAGTTCGTCGGCGAAGTCGATGTAGAACAGGGTCATCTCACCGCCCCAGATGCCGTTGTCATACCGGGTACCCAACTCGTAGGTCTTGGCCTTTTCCGGTTGCAGGCCATTGGCGGTGCTGTTGCCGTTACCGCCCTGCGCCACCTGGAAATACTGCAGGCTGCCGAAGGAAGTCTCGTAGTTGGCGAACAGCTTCCAGGCATCGGAGAGGTGGTACATCACGCTAATGGCTGGCAGCGGTTCGTTGCTGTTGACGCTGCGGTTTTTCTCTTGGACCGGCACGCCGCTGGTGCCCAGTACCGCACGCTCATGCCAGTCGGTATTAATGCGCTCGAAGCGGATACCTGGGGTAATTGTCCACTTGCCCACATCGATCTTGTTGTCGATGTAGAAGGCGTGCGCCTCGGTGCCACCGGTACGGTCCTGGAAGATATGGCCGTCGGAGGTCGGGGTAATGGTCGGAACGTTGTTGACCAAGGCCAGCCGGCTGGAGGACTCGTGCATCGCCTCACGCAGGTAGCGATAACCGACGCTGACTTCCTGACTGGTGTTGCCCAGTTCGAACACCCGCGACGCCCGCGGCTCGACACCCAACGTATAGTAACTGCGCGGGAAGGAGCCAAGGGTCTTCTGGTCGCGGGCGGCGATGTGGCTGCCGCGAAAGCTGTCGGTGTAGTAGGTCAGCACTTCGACCTGGGTCTGGTCATCAACCTGCCGCTTGTACTTGAAGGAGATGTCCTTGCGACGGCCACTGAAATTATCGTAGTCACGCACCGACTGGTAAGGATTGGCGTCGTACTGTTTCTGGGTCAAGCCGCCCGGCATGTCCGCATTGGCATCGTAGTAATGCAGGTTAAGCGAGAAATCGTCCTGATCGGTCGGCGCCCAGTGGGTTTTAAGCAGCACATCATTGATGTCGTTGCTGTTGTTGCTTTCGCGAAAACCCTCGCCTTTTACGCCGGAGTACAACAGCGCCGCGCCAAAGCCGTTATCGGCGGTGCCGCCAAGGAATGCCGTGTCGAGGTGCTTCACACCGCCATAACGCGAGGTTTCCAGGGTCGTGCCGATTTCACCGGAAAACTTCTGCGGGATCGCCCGAGTCACGAAGTTGATCACGCCGCCGACGTTCTGCGGTCCATAACGCACGGAACCGGCACCCCGCACTACATCGATGCTGTCCAGGTTGCCCACCGACACCGGGGCCATCGACAACTGCGGCTGGCCGTAAGGCGCGAATGCCGCCGGCACGCCGTCGATCAGCACGGTGGAGCGTGGCGACAGACGAGATGTCAGGCCACGCACACCGACGTTGAGGGAAATATCGCTGCCACCCGTACCATTGCTTTCCTGCACCTGCACGCCGGGAACGGTACGCAGCGCATCCCTGACGTTCATCGCCCCCTGCTCAATCATCGTTTCACGACGAATCACCGTCCGCGCGCCTGGGTGGTTCTGCACGATGGCCTGGTCGGCGTCGCCGAGCCAATCACCCACTACCTTGACATCCATCGGCGCCAACTGCAACGAGCCCGCGGCGGTCGGAGCGGCCTCGTGCAAGGTGACCGAACCGTCCCGGAGGGCATAATCCAGGCCGCTGCCACGCAGTAGCACGTTCAAAGCTTCTTCCGGCGACAGGTTGCCGTCTACCGCCGGGGCCTGCTTGCCGGCCACCAGTTGCGGATTGAAAAACACTTGCAAAGAGGTCTGCTGACCCAACTGGCTCAAGGCCGATGCCAAGGACTGGGCCTGAATATGAATGGTCGAATCGGCCTGGGCTGCCTGGCTCAGGGGGGCAACGGCACTGACCGCGAGCGCCAGGGCAAAGGCCTGGGAGCTGGGCAGTGTATCGCGGATCGCCCGGTATAGAGCGTTGGGTGTGTTGTTCACGTCTGACCTTGTCCTGTTGTTCGCAAATATATGCGGCTGTTAATGAAAACCAGTTGCAGTTGAACAAGAAGACGAAGAACTCGAAAAAAACCTGAATCTATTTTGCAAATATTTCCTGGCTGCCGTCGGCACGGCTCCTGACCGCCACCGGCAGGATGCTCGGCAGGGCCTTGAGCAAGGCGTCTGTATCGTTGACCTTGAACACGCTGGTCAGACGCAGGTTGCCGACCGCCGGGGTGGCGACGCTCAACGGCTTGTCCCGGTAACGCGAAACCTGCCCCACCACATCGGCCAGGCTGGCATTGCTGAACATCAGCTTGCCGCTGCGCCAGGCCAGCAGTTCCTCGGGATTGACCGTCTGCGCGACTTCGACCTGACCCTGGGCATTGACCCGCGTACCGAGGCCGGCGGTGAGGGTGACAAAATCAGCGTCGCGGGCATCACGCCCCTGGACCCTGACCGTCCCGGCCTCCACGACCACATGGACTTGCGTCGGATCGCGGCGCACGTCGAAGCGCGTCCCGGTGACCGTCACCTTGCCGGCCCCGGCCAACACCACAAACGGTCGGTGGCTGTCGTGCTTGACGCCGAACATCGCCTCGCCTTCCTCCAGCTCGACATTGCGCCGGTCCTGCTCGTAACTCACGCGCACTCGGCTGCGACTGTTAAGCTCGATGACTGAGCCATCAGGCAAGGCGACCTGCCGGCGCTCGCCGAGCACCGTAGCGAATGTGGCGCTGTAGGGCGCAGGATGGTTCAAGCCGCTGAACAGACCCAGTCCCAGAGCGACCGCCACCACCCCGGCAGCGACCGCATAGCGTACCAACCGACGCCCGCTCCGCGCTGGAGGCGCATCGCCGAGGGCCTGCAGGCGCGCCCGGGGCACCAGGTCGGTGGTGCTCCACAGTCCCTGGAGCAAATCGAATTCATTCTGGTGCAGCGGATGTTCCTGGCACCAGGCCTGGAACTGCGCCTGTTGTTCAGCGCTCAACGGCGCCTCCTGCATCCGCACGAACCAAGTCGCGGCTTCATCGCGAACCGTGGCGGGATCGCGTGGGCAATCACCGGTATCCATCATGGAAAGTCCTGTCCGGGTGGAACTTGCATCGCCTTGTCCTTCATTGATCCGGTTCATCCAGGCGATCACGCAGATGCCGCAAGGTGCGGATCATATACTTCTCCACCATATTCTTGGACAACCCGAGACGTTTGGCGATTTCTGCCTGAGTCAAGCCCTCGATCTTTTGCCAGATAAACGCCTTGCGACAGTTGACGGGCAGTTCGCCCAGTGCCTGCTCGATGGAGTCGGCAAGCTGGATGGCATGCATGAAATGCTCCGGGTCACCGCTGGGCGGCGCACTGTGATGAATCGCTTCCAGTTCGAGGGCACCGCGCCGGTCTTCGCGACGATAGGCATCCACCGCGATATTGCGCGCGGTCTGATGCAGATAGGCGCGTGGTTGCGCGACGCCGCCAGCAGTGCTTTCCAACACCCGCACAAAGGTATCATGGGCCAGGTCTTCGGCTTGTTGACGGTTTCTCAGTCGGCGAGTCCAAGTGCCGATCAACTCTTCGTAATGCTCGAAAAAACCGGGTGTTCGGGGTGGCTGGAGGTTCATGGCGATGGGCTATGAAGGCGGGGCGTGAATAGTAATGCTTCCTATTAGTAGCCGCAATTCATTCCATCGAATATCAACACCGTAGCAATCGAATACATGATGACCTTGCCGGAAGCGGGACTCGTTGAAAGGTCCATGGCACTTGTGGCCATGAGATCGCCCTTTTTTCAGGCGAAGTCAAAACGTACTGGACTGACTTCGACAGTTATGGGGGGCTCTGGTCCGCATCGCAAAAAAGTCCGAGACTCAGATCAACCGCAATCCAGTCATGCCGCTCATAATCGCCGCCGAAATCAGCAAGCTTATTCCAGCGCCCAACCACCAAATCCGATTGGCACGAGACTCATCGACCCTATGCGCGAGAAGCACCACGCGTAACCCCGAAAACAGGTGAGTCAGGACAAAGAACACGCCCAGCGCGTAATGCGGCAGCAGACGAATATTCCAGGCGTCATGTATCAGACCGGCAGGCAGACCGGCGGCGAATGCCCAGTCGGTGGGAATATCGAGAAAGGTCCGTGCATAAATGAACACTGAATTCATGTGGCCGAGAATAAACATTGACATGAACACACCTGACGCAACCTGAAAAACCCGATAACGATCAGCCTTTGTTTCTGTCCATGTCCATGCCAGTCGCAAACCGCTGACAATCTGGAACAACATGATCGCCACCAACAACGGTTCGATAGCCGCGGTTCTATACACTGTGCGACCTATGTCCATCACCGCCGCATGCGCTTGGGGGCTTATAAGTCCGAACAAATGATTGAAGATATGAAATAGAACATAGAGCGCGGTTATTGCGCCGGCGATACCGTGGGCCACACGCAGACGCGAGGATGGCTGTGCCAGTGAAAGTGTGCCGGGAGCGCTTTCTCGCGATGCCCAATACCCCAACAGCAACCATGCCGGCGACCATATCCAGGTATCCGCGATCTTGCTGCCAGCCATGTAGGTAAGCACGCCAAAGAACACATACAACGTAGGAGCGGCAACCGCCAGCAAGGCCAATCGTCGAGCACGGGTGCTTTCCCCTGGGGCAGCATGAGTTGCGCGTCCAGCCGTCATCAAACAGATCAAGGGCACGGCAAATGCGGCGATCAACAGCAAAGCAGCGGCGAGGAGAGCGTTTGCCGACAACGGGTCACTTTTCCCTTCGGCGGGGGCTACCACCCAATGGAACGCATCGAGAATCCACGGGTAAAGCGCGGCACTCACTGCCGGCATCCATATCACCACCTTGGCATCAAGGGGTCGCACGGAGCCACTGTTGACCATTGAGCTATCCAGCCTTGGGTTATAGAGCATCTTACTCTCCAACGACCGGAGAACATAAATGCCCTGCAAGTCGTTTGTGCGTTAGTTAGGGGGAAAAACCGCCGTTCCACCGGTCTGGGTAATCAACCATGGCGATGGAAATAACGTAGAGAAACATTACTCTGCCAGTAGCCCACTCCATAGAGTCAAAAATGATCAAAATGACTAGGACATTCAGATGAATAAAAACACTCCGAATGAGGGTAAAAATCCGCCGTTGTTTCGACAGATCTATTTGCGCTTTCGTGACTCAATTACAGAAGGTCGCCTCAAGCCTGGCGACCGCGTACCCTCAATACGGGCGCTGGCCTCGGAACTCAATTTGGCTCATGGAACAATTGAGGCAGCTTATCAATTATTGATAGGCGAGGGTTATCTGGTGACACGCGGGGCCGCCGGGACAGTCGTCTCTCCCCAAATCAGATCAGCCCCACTTAAATCGCTCCCGACAAAATCGCAATCCCCCCAACAGCCCCTGATACATACGGGCGAACCTCCACAGCCACTGCAAATGGGGCTGCCGGCGCTGGATGCCTTTCCGAGCAAGCTATGGAACCGTCTGGCCTATCGAGTACTGCGCCACTCTGCCACTGATGGTTTGATTTATCCCGATGCCAAAGGACATGTTTCTTTGCGCAACGCAGTCGCCGGTTATCTGGGTGTTTCACGTGGCATCGGCTGTTCACCAGAGCAGGTTTTTATCGTCGCCGGCTATCGAGCTTGCCTTGATTTGATCTGTAGAAGCCTGCTGCATAGTGCAGATCACTGCTGGGTCGAAGACCCCGGTTACCTGGCTGCCCATCATTTTCTGCGTGAGGCTGGAGCCAACCTCGTTCCCGTTCCTGTCGATGATCAAGGAATGATCGTAGAGTCCGGTATACAACGAGCCTGCAATGCACGCTTTGCTGTGGTAACGCCGACCCACCAAAGTCCGTTGTGTGTTGCGATGTCGATGCCCCGCCGCCAGAATTTACTGGCTTGGGCTCACCAGCAACAAAGCTGGATTATCGAAGACGACTATGACAGCGAATATCGCTATCTAGGACGCCCCCTCCCGGCCTTGAAAAGTCTGGATACCTATGATCGAGTCCTGTATTGCGGCACTTTCAGCAAAGTGCTGTTACCTGGCTTGCGGCTGGCCTACCTGGTAGTCCCAAAAAATCTTGTTTGCCGATTCGCTCAGATCACCGACATGATGCATAGCCATTGCCCTCAACTATGGCAGGTCACTACGGCCCACTTCATCAATGAAGGCCACTTCGCACGTCATTTGAGAAAAATGCGCAACCTCTATGCAGCTCGACGAGGCTTACTGGTGGCTGCGTTGACCAGCGCCCTGGGGGCTCGCCTGTCGATCGACCATCAGGTCGGGGGGATGCACCTGGTGACGCGTCTGCCTGAAGGTACGGATGATCGCGCCATGGCCGCTAAGGCAAAAAGCGCTGGTTTGAATGTTCATGCCCTCTCCGACTGGTACCTGGAGGCACCCACCGAACCTGGCTTGCTGCTAGGTTTCACTAACATAAAAGACCGCGAGCAGGCCTTATTCCTGGCCACGCTGCTTGGTCAAATGATAGGAGTCTGACCAGTTCCCCATCAGACGGTCACTCCTTTGCAGTCACCTTTGCAACACTATGAAGTGGCGTGCCTATTTAGACAGTTGAAAGGATTGCGCATATTTTTTCCCGCTTTGAAAAGCTGAATATAATGTTTATCGGCTTCGTTAACTTCGCGCTGATCATCGACGGGCTGAAATTGTGTTAGGCCACTGGTGCAGTCCTTCAGCACTTTGCTGCCGTCTTCATGAGCACCGAACTCAGTGGCTGGCACCGCCCCGTGGAAACCGCCACCGAAAGGTCAGTACCCACGCCGTTGCCCCGCAGAACAACAGGCTGGCACCCAAGTCCTGGCTCCAGGCGCTCCCCATCAACCCGGCGCCAATCATCAGATAATACATCAGGCCGAATAACGCCCCGGCGGTACCTTGGCGGTCGGAATAAGCCGCCAGGGCACCGCCGAGGATGTTAGGGATTGCCAGTCCGAACCCCAGCACGATCGCCATCATCGGCAGAACGAACAGCCCGCTGTCTTGCAGCCCCCACACCGCAACGCCCGCTCCTAGCATCAGCCGCGACGCCAGCCCGACCAACCGTTCGCCAGCCCAGCCACGGTGCAGTAGGCGCTTGTTCAGCCAAGCGCCGCAACCCGATCCCAAAGCCAGGATCACGCCGCTGTAGCCGAACAGCTCGCCGCCAAGCCCTAATCGCTGGAACATAAAAGGCGCCAGACTGTAGTAGCTGAAGAGGGCGATGTTGAACGCCGCGACCAGCAGCGCCGAGCGCCAGACACCGAGGTCCCGGAACAGGTCCACCGAGGTGGCGAACAGCGGCGGCGTGACAACCAGTGTCGGACGGGTTTCCGACAGTTGCCGGGCCGACACGCCGAACAGCAGCAATGCCAGGCCCAGCAGGCCGTATAGCACCCCGTGATAGCCAAAGCCGGCCACGAGGCTAGCGCCGGTAAACAGGCCAATAGCCGGGCTCGCCGCCAGAGCCATGCCCACCAACGAAAACACCTGAGCCAATTCCGTCCCTCGAAAGCTATCACGCAGCACCGTCTGGGTCACCACTGAACAGGCCGCCACGCCGAAGGCCGCGAATGCCTGAGAGATCAGGAAAACACTGAAACTGGTGGTGCTCAAGGCCAGGCATATCGCTAGCAGATACACGACGAGTCCGGCGAGCAGCGATGGCCGCCGGCCGATCCAGTCACAGGCCAGGCCCCACACCACCACCCCGAAGGCAAAGGCCAGGAAATACACTGAGAACATGCGCGAAGCCGACGCCACCCCCACTTCCAGGACTCGCTCGATGTCCGCCAGGGCCGGGCTGAAAATACTCTGGGCAATCTGCGGAAACATCAGCAAGGCGATCGCCAGGGCCAACTGGCCATTAAATTTCATGAACATGCACTCCTTGAAAGGCTGAGCGCGATTCTAAGAAAGTACAGTTGGCGTATTATTCAAATTAGGACAATAAACTACTGAAATCGGACAATCCATGGCATGGCTCGACGCCCAGGCGACATTCAACCCCGATACTCTGGCCGCCCCGGTCATCGGTATTGCAGCACGTCTGGGGGACCATGATTCGGGTCGGCATTGTCATCGTCGCGGGCAACTGCTGTTTACCCGCCAGGGCTGTTCGCGCATCACGCTGGCCAACCAACTCTGCCTCCTGCCGCCGTCCCGGGCGGCTTGGATACCGCCTCGCGTGGAACATCGAGCAGTGATGCAGCAGACCGTGGACTATCGCTCACTGTACCTGGCCCCCGAACTGCTTAGCGGGCTGCCGGACCAGATCACGATCATCGAAGTTGGCCCGCTGCTTCGGGCGGTATTGGAGCCCATGACCCTGATGGCCTTCGATACCGACTGGAGCCGGGGCAAGCCCTCTCACCTGCTGGGCCTGTGCCTCGAGGAGATCCGTGAGGCGCCGCGCCAGCCGATGCTGCTGCCCCTGCCTCAGGACAAGCGTCTGGCCCCCCTGCTGGTGTCGCTGGAGCAATTACCGCCCGAACTTCAGGTATTGGTCACCCGAGTCGGTGCCAGCAGCAAGACCATCGGTCGCATCTTCGTGCGCGAAACCGGTATGGGCTATCAGCAGTGGCGCCAGCAGTGGCGGTTGATGCGGGCGATCGAACTGCTCGCCACCGGACGCAATATTGCCTACGTTGCCTATGAACTGGAGTTTGCCAACGATAGCAGCTTCATCGGCTTTTTTCGGCAAATGACGGGGACTACTCCGAGAGCCTATCTGTACGCCTCAAGGTAGTCGCCGCTGAGTATTTTAGGCAAGCGCCAACCAGCGCTCAAGCAAGGGAAAAAAGCCGGACAAATGCCAGGGCAACAATTTCCCTGGCATAGGTTCGCGCCGCTCAGCCCATCGCAACCAGCATCACTCGACCGGCATTTTGCGAAAGCCGATGGCCAGGCGATTCCAGCTATTGATGGTGCCGATGGCCACGCTCAGGTCGACCATTTCCATGGGGCTGAACTCGGCACAAAGTAGTGCATAGTCCTCGTCCGATGCGTGGGTCTCGCTGATCAGGGTCAGGGATTCGGTCCAGGCCAAGGCTGCGCGTTCGCGGGGGGTAAAGAACGGCGTTTCACGCCAGGACGAGAGCGTGTAGAGGCGCCGTTCGGTTTCCCCGGCTTTACGTGCGTGGGTGCCGTGCATGTCGAGGCAAAAGGCGCAGCCGTTGATCTGCGAAGCACGCATCTTCACCAAGTCTATCAGGGACTTTTCCAGGGGCAATTTGCTGACTGCGTTTTCCAGGGCCAACATGGCTTTCAAGGCATCTGGGGAAGCGGCGTAGAAATCAAGACGAGGTTGCATAACATAACTCTTAATCCGTTAAAGACGGTACTACGTTAAGACCATTGAGCATCAGACCAAATAGCCAATTTATTAAAAAAACCGGGAGCCAATCGCCCTGGTCCGCGCAACGGATGCCCCTCTGGGCACGGCAGGCTAAACTGCGCCCCCATTGCGAACTGCTTTTCCCCTTTCAACGAGCCCTCCCATGGAATTACATATCAATCTCGAGGGTCGTCGCGACCTGGCCCGACAAATCACCGAACAACTACGCACCGCCATCACCCAGGGCCAGTTGGTTGCCGGCACCCAGTTACCGCCCACCCGCCTGCTCGCCGAGCAATTGGGGGTCTCGCGCAAGACCGTGGCCGATGCCTATGCCCAGTTGACCTACGACAACCTGCTGGTCGGACGAGTCGGCGCCGGAACCTTCGTCAATTCGCATATTCCCCAGATCCGCCCCAGGACGCACCGCGAAGCACTGGCCGGGGCGGCGGTGATCAAGCAATGGCGTGAGGCGTCGATTCCGCTTCCGATGCACCACCCCATCGGCACCCTGCGCTATGACTACCTGGGCGGGGCCACCAGAAAGAATCAGTTTCCCCATGACGAATGGCGCCGTAGCGTGCTGTTCGCCCTGCGCCAGACTGCCCAGGTGCACGGTTTGTACAGCCAGCCGGAAGGTATCCCGATGCTGCGCGAAGCGATTGCCCGACATATCGGCTTTTCCCGTGGCGTGCGGTGCAACAGCGACGACCTGCTGGTGACCAACGGCGCCCAGCAGGCCCTCGATCTGATTGCCCGGGTGCTGGTCGAGCCCGGCTGCACCGTCGCCGTCGAGGACCCCGGCTACCCACCGGCGCGCCTGTTATTCGCCGCTCAGGGCGCCACTGTGGTCGGCGTCCCGGTGGATGATCAAGGCATCCGGGTCGAGCTGATTCCCGACGGCACGCGGCTGATCTACGTGACCCCGGCGCATCAGTTCCCGCTCGGCATGCCCATGAGCCTGGAACGCCGCCAGGCCTTGTTGGAGCGCGCGCGCGTCCTCGGAGCGATCATCATCGAGGACGACTACGACTGCGAATTCCGCTATGAGGGGCGACCGACCGACTGCCTGCAAAGCCTCGACCAACAGGGTCTGGTCGCCTATGTCGGAACGTTTTCCAAGACCCTGCTGCCGGAATTGCGCCTGGGTTACCTGGTGGCGCCGCCTGGCCTGCTCAAGGCGCTGATCTCGGCCAAACAGTTGACCGACTGGCACACCGCGACGCTGATCCAGTGGGCCTTGGCTAAATTCATGGTCGACGGCTATCTGCTCAAGCACATCCGACGCTGCCACAAGGCCTACTCCAGCCGTCGCGAACACCTGATCGAGCGGCTGGACGGCGACCTTTCACCCTGGTTCCAACGCATCCACTCCACCGCCGGCTTCCACCTGGCGATCCTCGACAAGGGCGCACTGAATATCCCACTGCTGATTGAGCTGGCCAAGAAAGTCGAGGTCAGGTTGTACTCGCTTGCGCCCTTCTACCACACCGCCACCCCGCGCACCGGCCTGCTGATGGGTTACGGCTCCATCGAGACCCTGGATATCCAGCCATCGCTGGACCGGGTGCGCGAGGTGCTTCGCCAGCTACACCCGCAAGACTGATCGCTGGTGGCCCGGACCCTGCCGATCGCTTCCGCCTCCTGCGTGGGAGCGATCGACGATCACGTTACAAAACCAATAAAATTATCGTTTTACAATAATTAATCATCCTAATACAGTTATGTCAGAGCTGATCGCCCCTGGCACGCGACGGCTTCCCTCAACCCTCGAAAGGACATGACATGACACCCGATCGCCTGGCAAATCACAGCCGGTTTCTTGCCTCTGCAACCTTGCTGCTGATCATCGCGATGTTGCTGGTCAACATCGCCTGCTGGTTCTACCCCAGCCTTGTTAGCACCTATGGAATCGGCTTCAACCTGGCCTCGACGGCCGGCCATTTCGAGGTGAGTGTCGAACAGATGCCGGGATGGCAAGTAGCGGGTTGTATCCTGTTGTCCAGCATTCCCTTGCTGATCCTCGCCAGGGGCCTGTTTGCCTTGCGCGCGCTGTTCCAGGTTTACAGTCGTGGCGACTACTTTTCGGCGGAATCGGCCGAACGACTGGGGCAGGTTGGAAAGAATGTCGGCTTCTGGGTATTGGCCACGCTCCTGCTAGAGCCGGCCCTGAGCGTATGGATGACGTTCCTGATGCCGCCAGGCCAGCGTCTGCTGACCCTGGGCTTCAGCCCGTCGCAGGTGGTAGCCCTATTTCTTGCCGCATCGATCATGCTGATCGCGAAAATTCTCTACAATGCCTGCTCGCTGGCCCGTGAAAACCAGCAGTTCGTCTAGGACGCGTCGATGCCGATTGAAATCAAGCTCGATGTCATGCTCGCCTTGCGCAAGGTCAAATCCAAAGACCTCGCGGCAGCCATCGACATTACTGAACAGAACCTGTCCCTGCTCAAACAGGGCAAGGTCAAAGGCTTTAGATTGTCGACGCTGGAAGCAATCTGCGCTTACCTGGACTGCCAACCGGGCGACTTGCTCAGCTACAGCGCCCCTGGCGCACGGGTGCGGGGACCAGGCGAGCATTCGTGATTATGGGTAAAGAGTCCTTTTCCCCATCGTCTATTTTTCTCAAAGATAGGAATGGGGATACTCGCGGACCGTTCCTATTCCAGGAGTCACCTATGTCTGTTCCCGCCTTCGGCCTTGGTACGTTCCGCCTGCAGGGCCAGGTTGTCATCGATTCGGTCAGCACCGCCCTCGAACTGGGCTATCGGGTCATCGATACCGCACAGATCTACGAGAATGAAGCCGAGGTCGGCCAGACCGTCGCCGCCAGCGGCGTAGCCCGCGACGAATTGTTCATCACCAGCAAGATCTGGGTCGACAATTTTTCCAGGCAAGCGCTGATACCCAGCCTCAAGGAAAGCCTGCGCAAGCTGCGAACCGATTACCTGGACTTGACTCTGATCCACTGGCCATCGCCCGAAAACCAGGTGCCGGTCGAGGAATTCATGGGTGCGCTGCGGGAAGCCAAGCAACTGGGCCTGACTCGCCAGATCGGTGTGTCCAACTTCACCATCGACCTGATGAAACAGGCCATCGCCGCCGTCGGTGCCGAACACATCGCCACCAACCAGATCGAACTGCACCCCTATCTGCAAAACCGCAAGGTGGTGGAGTTTGCCCACAGCCAGGGCATGCAGATCACCTCCTACATGACCCTGGCCTATGGCGAGGTGTTGAAAGACCCGCTGATCCAGCAGATCGCCGTGCAACACCAAGCCACCCCGGCCCAAGTAACGTTGGCCTGGGCGATGCAGAAGGGTTATGCGGTGATTCCGTCCTCGACCCGACGCGAAAACCTGGCCAGCAACCTCAAAGCCTGCGACTTGCGCCTAAGCGCTGCCGACATGACAGCCATCGACGGCCTGGAGCGTGGCCACCGCCTGACCAGCCCCAAGGGCATCACCCCAGACTGGGACTGAACCGCACCGCTCAGGTCCGGCTGCTCAGATCAGATGGTTGCGCTTGGCAAATTCCGCCAGCGCAACCACTGACTTGAGGTTCAGTTTGTCGATCAGACGGGTCTTGTAGGTGCTGACCGTCTTGTCGCTCAGCAGCATCAACTCGCTGATCTCCTTGTTCTTCATGCCACGGGCGATATAGCGCAGGATGCTCAGTTCGCGGTTGCTGAGATTCTCGATCTGCCGCGACTCGGATTCGTTGACACTGGCCTTTGTGCGCCCGCGGTCTTCCAGGCGCGGGAAGAAACTTTTGTTGAGCATCACCGCCTGCACCGCCAGTTGTAGCTCGTCGAGCTCAGCGGTCTTGGAAACGAAGCCCAGCGCACCGGCGCGCATGCAGCGTTCGGCATAGAATTGCGGCGCTTGCTCGGTCAGCACCACAATCTTGCTCGACAGTCCCAGGGTGACAATCCGAGTAATCACTTCCAGGCCATCGAGCCGGGGAATATTCAGGTCCATCACGATTAGCTGCGGTTCGAGCTCGCGGGCTCGCTGCACCGCGTCGACGCCATTGTCGGCCTCGGCCAGCACCTCAAAACCGAGTTTCTCCAGCAGTATCTTGATCGCCAGACGAACAAACGGGTGATCATCCACAATCAGTGCGTTACGCATCCGCAAATCCTTGAGAAGTACGCCGGCCACGGCTAAAGACGGGAACGTGCTTGCATCGATCAGTAAGGGAAGGGAATCCAACGAAATACAGTGTAGGAAAGTTCCGGGATACTTGCCTCGACAAACGGCGTCTATCCCTCAGCCATCGCCGGATGGGGCAGGCACTTTAGCGGGCGCCCCCTAGCGAGATATGTAGGAATAATCCCAAAACCATCCCGGCGGAACGGAAGATTATGGCGCCACAGCAGGAAACGGCCACGCCGCTCGGGTCAGTCGGTAGTGCTCCGGCGCCGGCACGGCAGTTGGGCTCAATTCGCCGTCGCCAGCAACCGATCCCGCACCGAACGCCTCTGGTCGCGCTGGCGACCGTGCCGGTACAGCGACGTGGCGATTTCCTCGGCGCGGATCGGCAATACCGACAGCAAGGTGTCGCTCAGGCCATGGCTGGCCTGACAGAATCCCTGCATGTAAATACCGGCCTTGCAGCGCTCGTCGGTGACCAGGCGGTAGTCGCGGTTGACCTCGTAGTCGCCCAAGTACTCCGCCAACGGCGCCAGCAACTGGCGGTGGCTCTGGCGTTCATAGCCGGTGGCCAGGATCACCCCATCATACCGATGAGCGCCCAACTCGCCACTGGCCGTGTTGCGCAGCGCCAGCTCGACCCCCGCCTCACCGGCACTGGCACACTCGACGGTGGTCAGGCTACGAAAAGTGTGACGTTGCATGCCCGCGACTTTCTGGCGATAGAAGATCCCGTAGATGCGCTCGATCAAGTCGATGTCCACGACCGAATAGTTGGTGCTCTGGTACTCGTTGATCAGGCGCTCGCGCTCAGCGGTGTTCTGCTGGTAGATCAGGTCAGTGAACTCCGGTGAGAACACTTCGTTGACGAATGGGCTGTCGTCGGCCGGTTTCAGCGCCGAACCGCGCAGGATCCAATCCACCTGCACCGAGGGGTAGCTGTCGTTGAGGTCGATAAAGGCTTCCGCCGCGCTCTGCCCGCCACCGATGATCGCGATGCGCATCGGCGCGCCGCTCACGCAAGCCTGTTTGGCCATGCGCTCCAGGTACTGCGAGTGGTGGAACACCCGATCATCATCCTTCAGCGCCTTGAACGCCTGGGGAATGCGTGGTGTGCCACCGGCGCTGACCACCACCGAACGGGCGCTACGGACAAACTGCTCGCCCTGACTGTTGCGGGAAATCACCCGCAACGCGTCGACCTGCTGCTGATGCAAGATCGGCTCGATGGCCAGCACCTCTTCACCATAGCGGCTCTGCGCCTGGAAATGCCCGGCGACCCAGCGCAGGTAGTCGTTGAACTCCATGCGGCAGGGGTAGAAGGTGCCCAGGTTGATGAAGTCCACCAGGCGACCGTGGGCCTTCAGATAGTTGACGAACGAATAGGGGCTGGTGGGATTGCGCAGGGTCACCAGGTCCTTGAGGAAGGAAATCTGCAATTCGCTCTGGGTTACCAGGGTGTTGCCATGCCAGCGATAGTCGGCCTGCTTGTCCAGGAACAACACCTCCAGCTCACCGTGGACCTGCCCGTGTTCCTGCAGGGCAATAGCCAGGGCCAGGTTGGAGGGGCCAAAACCAACGCCGATCAGATCGTGAACGATGGCCGATGCGATTGCCTGTGTCATTTCCAGTGTCCTCTGGATAAGCCCCGGTGCATGGGGGAAAGGGAAAACCCAAGTGACCTGCGGCGCCTGCACAGGTCGTCTGTTGAGTAGGAACGAGGACCATGAAAAAAAATTTAGCGACCGCTGCTGTCCCACTGACGCAGGCGTACCCGGCAATGCTTCATGGCATTGACGATGTGTTTCTCCACCAGGCTGCGGGAAATGCCCAGGCGCTCGGCAATTTCCTGATGCGAGAGGCCTTCGAGCTTGCGCAGCGTGAAGCTCTGGCGACACAGTGCCGGCAATTCGGCCATGGCCCGCTGCAACATGTCCAGGCGCTGGCCATGATCCATCGAGGCCTGGGGCGAAGGCATGAAAAAACGCTCCTCCTGGTCGAGGGCATCCAGAGACTCGACCCGGCGCATGACGTTACGCCGATGATCGTCGATCGCCAGGTTCAGCGCAGTGCGATACAGAAACGCCCGCGGCTGCTGGATCGGAGTCTGGCTGGAGCGCTCCAGGACCCGCAGATAAGCGTCATGCACCACATCTTCGGCAGCCTGGCGGTTGCCCAGCCTGGCGTTCAGGAAACACACCAGCTCGCGATAGTAGTTTTCCACCATGATTCCCAGCCGCGATACCCGCCAGCATTTGTCCTTGAGGCCTATCAACGACAAAGGGGTCGATAATGGCAGCTTGAAAACACGTAATTATAGTAATTCTCATATAGATTTAAAGTGGCGGCGCAGAACAAACGGGAAATACCCTGATAAACAGGGCCCAGGAAAGGCTTAAATTCCTCTTTCATACCCTCGTCTATTGAACAGCTACCCGTACCTGTCGCTCGCCCGACAGCCTGCCCCGCTGGAAACCGCTATCCGGCAAGGGGTAACGGGCCGACTTCCACTGGCCGGAACCCTGCATGAAACATCGCCGAAACGCCCGATGCGCGCTGCTCGCCACCCTTTGCCTGATTCCCGTGGTCGCGATCGCAACCTGGCAGTTCATGCCTGCAGGGCGCGATAAACTCTCCACGGTCCAGGTCACTCGCGGCGACATAGAAAGCAGCGTCACCGCCCTGGGCACCTTGCAGCCGCGCCGTTACGTTGACGTCGGTGCCCAGGCCTCCGGGCAGATTCAGAAAATTCATGTGGACGTCGGCGATCAGGTCCGGGAAGGCCAGTTGCTGGTGGAAATAGATCCCTCAACGCAGAAAGCCAGGCTGGATGCCGGGCGCTACTCCATCGAAAATCTCAAGGCTCAGCTCCAGGAGCAACGTGCCCAACATGACCTGGCCCGCCAGCAATATCAACGCCAGAAGCATCTCGCCGCGGGAGGCGCAACCCGTGATGAAGACGTGCAGAGCGCCGAAGCACAACTGCGCACCACCCAGGCTCGGATCGACATGTTCCAGGCTCAGATCCTCCAGGCCCAAGCGAGCCTGCGCAGCGATGAAGCCGAGCTGGGTTACACGCGTATTTTTGCCCCGATGGCGGGTACGGTCGTCGCTGTGGACGCCCGTGAAGGCCAGACCCTCAACGCCCAGCAACAGACACCGCTGATCCTGCGGATCGCCAAACTATCACCCATGACGGTATGGGCCGAGGTCTCCGAAGCCGATATCGGCCATGTCAAACCCGGTATGAACGCCTACTTCACCACCCTCAGCGGTGGCAGCAGGCGCTGGACCAGCACGGTCCGACAGATTCTGCCGGTGCCGCCCAAACCCCTGGACCAGTCCAACCAGGCCGGCGGCGGCCCCGCCAGCACGGGCAAAAGCGGGAGTGGCCGGGTGGTGCTCTACACCGTCCTGCTCGACGTGGACAACAACGACCAGGCCCTGATGGCCGAGATGACCACCCAGGTATTCTTTGTCGCAAACCACCAGCAGAACGTATTGACCGCGCCGGTGGCCGCCCTGCATCGCGACGCACCGGGCGGCGAGCAGACCGTGCAGGTCGTGGCCCGCAATGGCGCGATTGAACAACGTCAGGTCCGCACCGGTATCAGCGACCGTTTGCGCGTGCAGATCCTCGATGGACTCGACGAAGGCGATCACCTGCTGATTGGCCCCGCCGTCGGCCATGGAGGTTGAATGCAAACGCCACTGATTGACCTGCAAGACATTCGCAAAGCCTATGGCGGCGCCGACAAGCCGCTGGTGGAGGTACTGCGCGGTATCAGCCTGTCGATCCATGCAGGGGAGTTCGTGGCGATCGTGGGGGCTTCCGGCTCCGGCAAGTCGACACTGATGAACATTCTCGGTTGCCTGGATCGCCCCACCTCGGGTCGCTACCGCTTCGCTGGCGAAGACGTGGCCGGACTGGACAGCGACGAGCTGGCCTGGCTCCGCCGCGAGGCATTCGGCTTTGTATTCCAGGGTTACCACCTGATTCCATCCGGATCGGCCCAGGAGAACGTCGAGATGCCGGCGATCTATGCCGGTACCCCGGCCACCGAGCGACACAGCCGAGCCGCCGCCCTGCTGGCTCGCCTGGGACTGGCGGAACGTACAGACAATCGCCCCCACCAACTGTCCGGCGGTCAACAGCAGCGGGTATCCATTGCGCGAGCGTTGATGAACGGCGGCCACATCATCCTCGCCGACGAACCCACGGGTGCCCTCGACAGCCATAGCGGCGCCGAGGTGATGACCTTGCTCGATGAGCTGGCCAGCCAGGGCCACGTGGTGATTCTGATCACTCATGATCGTGAAGTCGCGGCGCGGGCCAAGCGCATCATCGAGATCCGCGACGGCCTGATTGTCAGTGACAGCGCCCAAGCACTTGCCGATACCCAGATCCCAACAGCCCCAGGTGCCTTGCAGGCCGTCGACATACGCCGGCGCCTTACCGCCGGCAGCGAGCACACCGGTGCCTGGAAAGCCGAACTGGTCGATGCCATCCAGGCCGCCTGGCGTGTTATGTGGATCAATCGTTTTCGCACCGCGCTGACATTGCTCGGCATCATCATTGGCGTGGCCTCAGTCGTGGTCATGCTCGCCGTGGGCGAAGGCAGCAAGCGCCAGGTCATGGCCCAGATGGGCGCCTTTGGCTCCAACATCATTTATCTCAACGGCACCTCCGCCACCCCGCGAGCGCCGCACGGCATCATCAGCCTGGACGACGTGGCGGCGCTGGCAACCCTGCCCCAGGTCAAGATGATCATGCCGGTCAACGGCGACGATGCCAGCGTGCGTTTCGCCAGCATCGACTACAAGGTCTACGTCGGCGGCAGCAACACCGCCTTTCCCGCCATATTCAACTGGCCGATGGCCAGCGGCAGCTATTTCACCGAAGCCGACGAAGCCAACGCGGCACCGGTAGCGGTGATTGGCGAGAAAGTCCTGGAAAAACTGTTCACCGCCAGCAATCCGCTGGGGCAGTACATCCTGATCGAGAACGTACCGTTCCAGGTCATCGGCGTACTCACCGGCAAGGGTGCCAGTTCCGGCGAAAAAGACAGCGATGTACGGATTATGATCCCCTACTCGGCCGCCAGCATCCGCCTCTTCGGCACCCGCGACCCTGAATATGTGGTGATCGCCGCCAAGGATGCCCGCAAGGTCAAGGAAGCCGAACGGGCCATCGACGAACTGCTGTTCAAGCTGCATAACGGCAAGCGCGACTACGAACTGACCAACAATGCCGCCATGATCCAGGCAGAGGCCAAGACTCAAAACACCCTCTCGCTGATGCTTGGCGCCATCGCCGCCATCTCGCTACTGGTCGGCGGCATCGGCGTGATGAATATCATGTTGATGACCGTGCGTGAGCGCACCCGCGAAATCGGCATACGCATGGCTACCGGCGCTCGTCAGCGCGACATCATGCGTCAGTTCCTCACCGAAGCGATCATGCTCTCGGTGGTCGGCGGCCTGACCGGCATTGCCCTGGCCCTGCTCGTCGGCACGGTGCTGGTATTGAGCGAAGTCGCCGTGGCCTTCTCGCTGGCGGCCGTGTCCGGCGCATTTGCCTGCGCCCTGATCACCGGCGTCATCTTCGGTTTCATGCCGGCCCGCAAAGCTGCCCGACTCGACCCGGTCACGGCACTCACCAGTGAATGATCTCTCCATGAAGTCGCATTTGAGCGTATTGCCCCTCTGTTTGTTGCTCGGCGCTTGCGCCACACCGCCCGCACCCATCGACAGTGGCGTCAAACCACCCTCCCAGTGGACAGCGACCTCCCCCAGCGCGCGGCACATCGATCGGCAATGGTGGCAACACTTCGCCAGCCCTGAACTGGACCGGCTGGTCGCCCAGGCCCGGCTGGGCAGCTACGATCTGGCTGCCGCCATTGCCCGAGTGCGCCAGGCCCGCGCGGCGTCAGTCGTTGCCAACGCCTCACAGTTACCGGAACTGACGGCGAACGTGAACGCCAACCGCCAGAAGCTGCTCCACGGCAACGGCTACAGCCAACTGGATGCCAGTGGCGACAAATCGGCAATCAACTACTTCGACGCCAACCTCAGCGCCAGCTACGAAATAGATTTCTGGGGCCGTAAAGCGGCAACCCGTGCCAGTGCGTGGCAGACGCTGAAAGCCTCCGAATTCGACCAGGCCACTGTCGAGCTGACACTTCTGAGCAGCGTCGCTGATAATTACCTGCGTATTCTCGCCTTGCGCGAACAGGGTCGTATCGCCGGACTCAACCTGGAGAATGCGCGCAACGTCCTACAACTGGTACAGACCCACTATCGGTCGGGCTCGGCAACCGCGCTGGAAGTCGCACAACAAGCCAGCCTGGTGGCGGCCCAAGAGCGGCAGGTTCCGCTGATTCACCAGCAAGCCCGTGAGGCCCTGATCGGCCTGGCCGTCCTGCTGGGCCAGCCGGTACAAAATGTGCGCATTGCCGGCCAGGATCTGGAACAACTGAAATGGCCCGCTATCGGCAGCGGCCTGCCCAGTGAGCTGCTCAGCCGCCGCCCGGACATCGCCGGTGCCGAGGCGCGCCTGGCAGCCGCCCAGGCCGATGTGCAGGTGGCCCGGGCCGCGATGCTCCCCTCCCTGACCCTCGGCGCAACAGTCGGCTCGGGCACCGCCACTGCCCCCGACCTCCTGCGCAGCCCGTTCTATATGTTGAGCGCGGGCCTGATCGCCCCAGTCTTCAACAATGGCCGCCTGGGCGCCGAGCGGGACCAGGCCACGGCACGCCAGGAGGAATTGCTGGAGATCTATCGCGGGAGCATCATCGCGGCCTTCGCCGATGTGGAGCAAGCCTTGAATGCCATCGATGGCCTGGACCGGCAACGGCAATGGCAGGACGAGGAGCTCAGCCAGGCGCAACGGGCCTTCGAGGTTGCCCAAAGCCGCTACAAGGCAGGCGCGGAAGGCTTGCTGACGGTCCTGGACACCCAGCGCACGTTGTACCAGGCTCAGGATCAGAACGTGCAGTTGCGACTGTCCCGATTGCAGGCCAGCGTGGCCTTGTACAAAGCGCTGGGCGGTGGCTGGCAGGTCATGTAAAGACAGGCGAGCGAGGGAATTGGCCCCTGCGCTGCCGCACGGTCAGGCGTTCCCGGCCACCTGGTGTCGGGCATACCAGGGTCGCCGAGGCACCCGGCGAAACAGGTCGGCCATCTTCTTCTCGTCACCGAAGGTGATACGTAACGCCAATTTCATGGTTTCCGGGTCCATCTCCACGCTCTTGCCGGTCATCAGGCCGGGGGTCGTGCTGCAACCATGAGTGCTCGGCCCCAGCCACGGGTCATCCACCTCGACCCAACGCCCGGGAGCGAACCAGGGAATGCCATTGACCTGTAAGCGCTTAACTTCGCCGGGGTGAAAGCGCTCATGGGCGCCAAACCAGTCCTCGATCCGGTCGTCGATCCAGCCATGAAAATGCCAGAATACCGGATTGACATGAGATGAGAACGGATCGCCAAGAAAGTCGTTTTCCGGCTCGTACCAACGGGCGGCAAAGTCGGCGCTATCGCGGGCCATTGGCACCGGCGCACCATTGGACGGATCCCGTGGAACCGATGCCCAGCGCATATGCAACCAGTCATGCAGACCCAGTTCGATTTCCGAGCCGAACTGCCCCAGCGTCAATCGCGACAGGTAACGTGGGTCGCGGTATTGCGACTCCCACACCAGAAAGTTGCTGTGAAAAGTCTCGGTATTTTTGATATCGCTGACCCATTGCGTGTACTCCGCATCACCGTCAGCCAGCCAGGTCGGCGGAATCGAATAACCGTCATGATTATCGAAATAGCGGACGAAACCCTGGCGATCACGCAGCAACTCGGGCTGCGGCAACGGGAAGCGCTGCCAGGATGGCAGGTCCTGCATCGAACGGGCTGTCGCCAGCATGTGCCGATGCATGAAAAAGAAATCGACGCCCGAGCCATTACGATCCTTGCGCGGGCCACGGGCATCGCGCTCCCGATCACGGGGACCGGGTTGCCAGCCGATGCCCCGCAAGGCGTTCTGCTTGTCCTTGGACAAGGTGTGCCACTTATCGCGGGAGGCATGCCACAACTGGTGGAACAGCCGATGCTCGGCCGATACCAGCCAGGCCAGCAATGTCGGGTTGAGCCCGATACGCTCGCGCGCTTCGGGAAAGCGCCGTTTGACCGCGACAAAGCGACAATCCGCCTCTGGCGCCGCCAACGGTCGATCAAGGCGCAAAACCCGCCCACTCAGCGAAACCACACCGGCATTAGCAAACTCCGCCCAAACTTCGTCGAACACCCCGACGAACTCATAAAGAGGAGCAGCCCTCGGAGCACGCCCATCGAGCAGGCGCCAACGCACTTCAGTCGGCCCGTCGGACAGAAGATCACCCAGCACTTGGTAACGAGGAACATCCGCACCGCGCAGGCCTTGCGTGGTATCCAGGTAGCCACACAAACCTCGCCCGCGTGGGGCGATATCGAGCAATAACCCAAGCGACGCGCCGGGCAACCCTTCGAGACTGGCGTCGCGCCCTTCCAGGCGCAGGTCCCAGACCCCACGCAGGCTATCCGCGCGCTGACGGCCGGCGAGGTCAGGCAGAGCCACCGAAGCCTCGCCCGGAGTGATCGGCTCATCCACCCGGCGCCATTGACGATGCGCGTAATAAGCCGCAGCCACGCCTGCGCCGGTGAGCGCCAAACCCGCGATGAAGCCCCGTCGAGAAATCGTCATTGCCCTACCTGTGTCAGCCATGGAAGCAGGCTTTATCCCAGCTAGAACGTTTTGCGCAGGGGCAAATTTAACGGTATCACGGGTTTGCGCGAGACTGACGGCCAACACCCCGACGCTAAATTTCCCCAGGCCGTCTTCGTTCTCCCCAGATAGCAAAGGCGCCTTTGCGCCGCACCTCCATGGCGAACTTCACTGAGATGGCAATGACTCAACCGCGCTCGACAAAAGCCCTCTGCATCGGGCTTCCCCTGGCCCTGGCCATTTCCATCGGCGCGGCTCTCGTGGTCTGGCATTATGGATTCAGGCACAACCCTGGCTATCCGCTGAAGGTGATGAAGCAAGCCGAGGAGCTGCACGAGCGCCTGCTGTCCTTCGACAGCCACATTACCGTCCCCCTGGATTTCGGCACCGAAGGCCACGAAGCCGACAAAGACGGCAGCGGCCAGTTCGACCTGGTCAAGGCCGCTCGCGGGCGACTGTCGGGCGCGGCGCTGACGGTATTCGGCTGGCCCGAAATCTGGAACGGCCCCAACGCCCCGCACCGCCCCACTGCCGGCTTCGTCGACGAGGCCCGCCACCAGCAGGAAGTCCGCTACAAGATCATCACCGGCCTGGTACGCGACTTTCCCAACCAGGTCGCTATCGCTTATACCCCGGACGACTACCGTCGCCTGCACGGCGAAGGCAAGTTCGCGATCTTCATCAGCATGCTCAACGCCTACCCCCTCGGGCATGACCTGAACCAGCTCGACACCTGGGCCGCACGCGGCATGCGGATGTTCGGTTTCAGCTATATCGGCAACAACGACTGGGCCGACTCGTCGCGGCCATTGCCATTTTTCAATGACTCGCCGGACGCCCTCGACGGCTTGTCGGAGCTTGGCAAGCAGGCAGTGCGGCGCCTTAACGACCTGGGGGTGATCATCGATGTCTCGCAGATGTCGACCAAGGCGCTGGAACAGGTGGCGCAACTGAGTCGCGCGCCCCTGGTCGCCTCCCATTCAGCGCCACGGGCGATGGTCGATATTGCGCGTAACCTCAGCGATAAGGAACTGCAACTGATCAAGAACAGTGGTGGCGTGGTCCAGGTGGTGGCTTTTGGCGGCTACCTCAAGCCCCTGAGTCAGCCGACCCAGGACAAGCTCAATGCGTTGCGCGCCCGCTTCGATCTGCCGCCGCTGCCGAACCTGGCCATGGCCTTGATGCCCGGCGACCCGATCATCGCCGCATGGCCGGAACAGAAGTTCGGCCAATATGCCAATGCGCTCTACGCCATCCTCGACGAAGAACCCAAGGCCACCCTCAAGGACCTGGGTGATGCCATCGACTACACGGTGCGCAAGATCGGCATCGACCACGTGGGTATCAGTTCCGATTTCAACGAAGGTGGCGGCGTCGAAGGCTGGAAAGATGTCAGCGAGATCCGCAACGTCACCGCCGAACTGCTCCAGCGCGGCTATTCGCAAGACCAGATCGCCAAACTCTGGGGCGGCAATTTCCTGCGCGTCTGGGATCAGGTGCAGAACGCCGCACACCCCGTCGCCACCCGTTAATAGCTGTTGTACGGCCCGGTGATTCGTCCTGCCCGACCGGCAGATCGACCGCTGCATGACCTTGTTGAGCGCCACACGCTGATGCTTGACACCTCCCTGCCCACTTGCTCGAGACCCGCTATGAACAGTGTCCCGCCAAACTCCCGCCGATTCTTGTGCCGCTCCTTCAAGGGCCTGGCTGTCCTGGCATGCAGCGCCGCCGTCGGCCTGCTGCTGGGCGCCAACGCCCAGGCCGCGTCGCTGCCAGCACCGGGCAAGGTGTTCAAGGACTGCAAGGACTGCCCGGAAATGGTCGTGCTGCCCACTGGCAGCTTCATCATGGGAACACCGGACGATGAACTTGGCCGTCAACCGGACGAAGGCCCGATGCACCAGGTGACCTTTACCAAACCTTTTGCCATCAGTCGCTTCCAGGTCCTGGCAGGCGAGTGGCAAACCTATATTCGTGAAACCGGCTACAAGATGCCCGATGGCGATACCCGCCCAGGACGCGAGTGCCTGGCCGGCAAACCACGCTACCCACTCTCGCCCAGGCAGCCCGCCGTTTGCATGGACTTTGCCGAAGCCAATGCCTATATCGCCTGGCTGTCGAAAAAGACCGGCCAGCACTATCGCATGGTCAGCGAATCGGTTCGCGAATATGCGGCCCGCGCCGGTAGCACCGGCCCCTTCCCCTTCCCGTTTGACGAAGGCAAGCAATACAGCATCGCCAAACACGCCAATACCTACGGTCCGGAGGACGGCTTCAGCTACACCTCGCCAGCAGGCAGTTTCCCGCCCAACGCCTTTGGTGTGTACGACATGCACGGCAACGTCTACGAGTGGGTCGCCGACTGCGCGCATGACGATTACGTCGGTGCCCCTACCGATGGCAGCCCATGGCTGGAGAAGGAGTGCCGCTTCCAGCAGATCCGCGGCAACGACTGGACCGAAGCACCGATTTTCTCCCGTTCCGGCAACCGTAACGATCTCTATCCGAATGAGCGCGGCGACTGGATCGGTTTCCGTGTCATGCGCGATCTCTGACCCTCTCGCATCACGGTCGCCGACAAGCGGCGGCCGTTTAAATTAAGCCCCCGACCAGTCGTTCTAAAAGGATACCTGCCACCTCCAGCTGCAAGGAACCGCCCTCCATGACTCAGCCAAAGCGCGGAGTGATCAACGAACTGTTCACACTGCTTAAACCCTTCCGGCTCATCGTCGCTCTTTCAACGCTGCTGGGCATGATCGGAGGTCTGAGCGTCACCGTCCTGCTGGCCACCATCAACGCCGCCCTGCACTCGGTCAACGGCCTGACCAGTACCGTGGTCGCGGTGTTTGCCGGCCTCTGCCTATTGGCCCTGCTCAGCTCGATCTGTTCGGACATCGGCACCAATTACGTCGGCCAGCACATCATTGCCAAGCTGCGTAAGGAGTTGGGGGAAAAGGTCCTGTGCGCGCCAATCGAACAGATTGAACGCTATCGCAGCCATCGACTGATTCCGGTACTGACCCATGACGTCGATACCATCAGTGACTTCGCCTTCGCCTTCGCTCCGCTGGCGATCTCTCTGACAGTCACCCTGGGCTGCCTGGGCTACCTGGCCATGCTGTCCTGGCCGATGTTCCTGATGATGCTGGTGGCCATCGCGATCGGTACCACCATCCAGTACATCGCCCGCGCTCATGGGATCAAGGGGTTTCTCGCCGCACGGGATGCCGAGGACGAATTGCAGAAACACTACAACGCCATTGCCGAGGGCGCCAAGGAACTGCGTATTCACCGCCCCCGTCGCCACCGCATGTTCACTTCCGGCATCCAGGCCACCGCCGACCACATTTGTAACACTCAGATCCGTTCAGTGAACATCTTCGTGATTGCCAAGACGTTCGGCTCAATGCTGTTCTTCGTGGTGATCGGCCTGGCCCTCGCCTTGCAGGCGGTCTGGCCCAACAACGACCAGGCGGTCATCAGCGGCTTCGTGCTGGTGCTGCTTTACATGAAAGGCCCGCTTGAACATCTGGTGGGCACGTTGCCCATTGTCAGCCGCGCACAGATCGCCTTTCGCCGTATCGCCGAACTCTCGGAACAATTTTCCTCGCCCGAACCCCACCTGCTGCTCAGCGAGCAGGGCCGTAAGACGCCGGCGGTCAGCAGCCTGGAACTGAACAACGTCAGCTATGCCTTCCCCGCCGTTACAGGCAGCGAAGCCTTCCAGCTCGGGCCTGTCAACCTGCGGATCGAACAAGGTGAAATTACCTTTATCGTGGGTGAAAACGGCTGCGGCAAGACGACCCTGATCAAACTGCTGCTGGGCCTATACACCCCTCAGGTGGGTGAGATCCTACTCAACGGCGCGGTTGTCGATGCTCGCAATCGGGACGACTACCGCCAGTTATTCACCACCATCTTTGCCGACTACTACCTGTTCGACGATATCGTCCAGGGCGATCAGCCTATTCCCGAGGATGCCAACCAGTACCTGCGGCGCCTGGAAATCGCGCACAAGGTCAGCGTGCGCGACGGCAACTTCACCACCACCGACCTGTCCACCGGACAGCGCAAGCGCCTGGCGCTGGTCAATGCCTGGATCGAGGAACGGCCTGTTCTGGTCTTCGACGAATGGGCCGCGGACCAGGACCCGACTTTCCGGCGCATTTTTTATACCGAGCTTCTACCGGACCTCAAACGCCGGGGCAAAACCATCATCGTGATTTCCCACGACGACCGTTACTTCGATGTCGCCGATCAGTTGGTGCGCATGGAGTGCGGCCGCGTCCTGACCGACCGCGCAATGACGTGAAGTACCTGCCCTGAAAATTCTTTCCGGTTTTTCACGGGTGGTTCGTCTCAACAATAATAAGAATAATTCTTAATTACAAAACCACACTTTTGAGGACGGGGACAATGAGCAGCAAACACTCGCCGGCAACACCGCACACACGAGACTCGAAATCCAGATGCTTCTCCAGGCTCGGCCTGAGCACGGCAATCATGCTCGCCTATGCGACTGCGGCCAGTGCACAAGTCATCGACGTCGACGTTCCGGCCCAGCCACTGGGCAACGCGCTGCAGCAGTTGGGCAGCCAGACCAACCTACAGATTCTCTACAGTCCGGATGCCATCCGAAACCTCAAAAGCAAAGCGGTCAAAGGTTCCATCGAAAGCACCCAGGCCCTGGATAAACTGATCGAAGGCACCGGCATCACCTATCGTATCGAAGGTAACACCATCACCCTTGCCGCTCCGGGACACCCCACCAGTACCGGGCTGGAGCTGAGCGAAACGCAGGTGACTGCGCAGGCGCCGGGCAACATCACCGAGAACAGTGACTCCTATACCCTCGGCACCGCCTCGATCGGCGGCAAGACCCAGCAGGCGCTGCGTGAAACCCCACAAACGGTCTCCGTCATCACCGCCCAGCGCATGAAGGACCAGCACTTGACCGATCTGGCCCAGACCCTGAACCAGACCAGCGGGATCACCCTGGTAGGCGGCAATGACGCCAACACCAGGATCCTCTCTCGCGGTTTCAGCCTGAGCAATATCCAGACCGATGGCGGCGCACCGGCAATGCGCGAAGAAAGCTATGAAACCCTGCCAGACATGACGCCCTACGACCACGTTGAAGTATTGCGTGGTTCCGACGGCTTGTACGGCGGTATCGGTGAGCCGGCGGGCAGCATCAACCTGGTGCGCAAGCGCGCACTGGACTACAACCAGTTGAAGATCGAAACCTCCGCCGGTAGCTGGGACAACTATCGCACCATGGTCGATGCCACCGGCCCGCTGGGCTTCGATGGCAAACTGCGGGGCCGGGTCGCCGCCTCCTATGAAGACAAGAAGTACTTCTACGAGCGGGCCGACAGCGAGAAACACGTATTTTATGGCGTCCTGGAGGCTGACGTGACGCCCGACACCCTGGTTACCGCCGGCGGTATCTACGAATGGCGCGATATGGACGGTTACTGGGACGAAGGCCTGCCACGCTACATTTCCGGCGAACCGCTGGGCCTGTCCCGCAGGACTTCCCTGGCGGCGGACTGGTCCACCAACAACTACAAGAAGACCGAAAGTTTCTTCAAGTTGCAGCACCAGATCAACGACAACTGGAAGTTCGACACCAGCTATACCAAGACTAAGTTTGACACCGTGCAGAACCAGGGCCAGGTCGAGGGTCCGATCGATCCGACAATGGCCAAGGGCGGTACGTATCAGCGCTTCATCAGGAACTACACCAACAACCAGGACCTGCTCGACCTGAACTTCCAGGGCAAATTCAACGCCTTTGGCCGTCAGCATGAACTGCTGTTCGGCGCTGACTATACCCAGAGTCGCCGCACCTATTCGGACCACAGTGATTTCAGCAGCGCCATTGCCGTGGACCCGATCAACGATAACGTCGGTTCGTTCCCGGAACCGGCCAGGCCTCCGTTGTACTACGACACGCCATCCTGGGTCGTGCGCAAGACCGGTCTCTATTCGACCTTGAAAGCGCAGCTTGCCGACCCGCTGAAACTTATCGTCGGTGCTCGTTATACCGATTACAACGGCTTCAACCGAGTGGTCGCGCCGTCCTTCAACGCCGATACCACTAAAGGCGGCAAGGAAAGCGGCATCATCACCCCCTACGGCGGCCTGGTCTACGACCTGACTAACCAATGGTCGCTGTACACCAGCTACGCGCAAATTTACAAGCCACAAACAGCCTACATGGACGCTTCGTTCGCGCCATTGAAAGCCATCACCGGCAATACCTACGAATTCGGTACCAAGGGCGAGCTGTTCAACGGCCGCCTGAACGTCTCTTCGGCCCTGTACTATGTCAAACGTGAGAACGAAGCGGTGTCGGTGGGTAACGCCGCGATACCGGGCAGCGGCAACAACTGCTGCTACGTGGCAGCGGGCGAGATTGTCAGCAAGGGTATCGACAGCGAAATTTCCGGTGAACTGCTGCCTGGCTGGCAACTGAGCGCCGGCTATACCTTCAACCTCAACGAACAGTCCAAGGCGACCGATGGTCAGAGCAACGGCAAGCCGATCAGCACCCAGACGCCCAAGCACCTGTTCAAGTTCTTCACCACCTATCAATTGCCAGGGGAGCTGGAGCGCTGGAAAGTGGGGGTGGGCGCTACGCTCCAGAGCGCCAACTATGTCAGCGGCACGGTACAACGGCGGCTTGGCGACGGCTCTCTGAGCCCGAGTGTCGATCCGTTCAGCTACACTCAGGCCGGCTATGCGGTCTGGAACAGCCTGCTTGAATATCGCATCGATGACCACTGGACAGCGGCGCTCAATGGCAACAACCTGTTCGACAAGACCTACTATCAGACCGTGTCCACCAGTTCCTACGGCAACTGGTACGGTGAACCACGCAACTTCATGCTGAGCCTGCGCGGAACCTTCTGATCGCCAAAAAAGATGGACCGATCACCCGGTCCATCTTTCTTCACGCGACCTGCCCTAGCCGCCCTCGCCTCTTTCGAAACTGGCTGCCTAACCGGCAAACGCCTGTTGCAGAACGGCACACAACTCCTCATAGATACCCGACACATCGGCAACACTGCCCATGCGCAACAGGTCATGGGGCAGTCCGCCATACTCACGCATTTCAACCCGAACGCCCTGTTGCCGCAGCTTATGGCCATAAGCCCGCCCCTCGTCGAGCAGCGGATCGAATCCCGCCAGGACAATGAAAGCCGGCGCCACCCCCGACAAATCCTCGGTGAGCAAAGGCGAAAAGCGCCAGTCATGACGATCCCGCTCATCGCGGGCATAGTGTTCGTAGAACCACTCGAGAGTATCGCTTTCCAGGAAGTAGCCTTCGGCAAACAGCTCCATCGACGTGCTGCGCCGTGATGCATCCGTCATGGGATAGCACAGCAGTTGCAGCCTGGGCGTGATCGCGCCAGCCCCGGACGGCTGCCTGGCCGCCTGGGTCGCCAGCACCGTGGCCAGGCTGGCCCCGACGCTGTCCCCGGCAAACACCACCCGATCCACATCCAGACCGTGCCGCGCACCATTGCGCGCCAGCCAGGCCAGCGCATCGGCACAGTCTTGCAGGGCCGTCGGGAATTTATGCTCCGGTGCGCGCCGATAACCTACCGACAGCACCGTACAGGGAGTGCCTGCGCACAACTCACGACAGACCCCATCATGGGAATCGAGGCTGCCCACCACATAGCCACCGCCGTGCAGGAACACCAGTACAGGACTGCTCTGCTGCCCAGCGCCAGTCTCCTGCAAAGCGCCGCGTGGACGATACAGGCGCATCGTGGTGATCTGTCCATCGCGCAAGGGCAGCTCCAGATCGACACACTCCGGCGTCTGTGGCGCAGGCCACTGCAACTGCCGTGTGGTCTGCTCGAACAGCTCTCGTGCCTGCTCCGGGGTCTGCTCATGGAATGGCACCGCCCGGCCCCCCGGACCGCCTTCGGCCAGGTCGATAAAAGCGCTAATGTCGGGATGCAGCATGCAGATGATTTCCTTCATTCTCTAAACAATTGACCACACAATCGATGCAAGCCGCACTCAGGCCAGCGACAACGCCGGAGCCTGTTCCAGGCAATGAGCGATCAAGGCCTCAAGTTCCGCCTGGAAATTGGCCATCAACGTCTCGACCGTTTCGGGCCGGTAACGACGCCGGCTGTAGAGACAACGCAATGCCAGCTTGCCATCGAACACCTGCCCGACTATTTCCAGCCAGTTACCCAACTCCGCTTGCAGGCTGTAGCTGTCACCGCTGCTTTCATCGGCGGGGACAAACAGCGCGTTGTCGTCAAAACTCTGGTCGAACTGCCCCAGGTAGTTGAATGTCACGCGCGCCTGCGGCAGACGACTCAGGCGCTCCACGACGCTGGCATCACTCAAGTAACGTAGCGCGCCATAGCCCATGCCCTTGTTGGGCAACGCCGCCAATTGTGCCTGGACCGCGCGGATCGAATCAGCGAATCCGGCTTCGACACCCGGCGCCAACCGCACCGGAAACATACTGGTGAACCAGCCCACGGTGCGGCTCAGCTCGATCTCGTCGAAGAGATCCTCGCGACCGTGCCCTTCGAACTGGACCAGCACCGAAGACTGCTCGCTCCAGCGGCACAACACCCGGCTCAAGGCTGCCAGCAGCACATCGTTGATCTGCGTCTGATAGACCAGCGGGACCTTCTTCAGCAGGTCGGTCGTGGCCTGCGCGGACAATTCCAGATGCGCCGTAGCAACATGACGCACCTGGTTCTTGCCACGCGGGTTGTCGCACGGCAGGTCATGACCAGGACGATCCAGTTGCTCAAGCCAATACGCCTGTTCGCTGTCCACCAACGACTGTCCATAGCTCCTGAGCCGCTCACTCCAGGCCTGGTAACTGCTGGTACGCATCGCCAGCTCAGGCTCCAGGCCCTGTAGCAGGGACTCGTAGCTACTCTGCATATCCTGCAGCAGGATGCGCCAGGAAACCGTGTCGATCACCAGGTGGTGAATGACCAGTAACAGACGGCTTTGACCGTCGGCCATGTCGATCTGCACCGCTCGGAACAGCGGACCATCCTCTAGATGCAAACTACGCTGGACGCGGTTGGCCAGCTCTTTCAAGGCCTCGCCATCGGCCGCCTCGCACCGCCAGAGCAAACCTTGCGCCGGAATGCACTGTTGCGCTGGCGCGTAGTACTGGTACCAACGGCCATTTTCCCGACGAAAGCGCAACCGCAAAGCATCGTGCTGCAATATCAGGCGATTCAACGCCGCTTCCAGGGCCGCGCTGTCCAGCGACTGGCGGGGCCGGAGCAGCAATGCCTGGTTGAAGTGATGCGGTTCGGCCATATCCTGTGCGAAGAACCACTCCTGAATCGGAATCAGGTTGAACAGTCCCTCGCTGATCAGATGGGACCGGTCATCGCGAGCAACCGCCACCGGTTCGTCCCGCCCGTCGAACAATCGTTCGATGGTCTGGCAACGCATCAGGTCGCGCAGTTTCAGGTCCATCTGCAAATCAGGATGGTTACGGACTCTGGACACCACCTGGAGACTGAGAATCGAGTCGCCTCCCAGCTCAAAGAAATTGTCCTGAATACCCACCCGCTCGACGTGCAGTACTTCGGCCCAGATCTGTGCCAACCAGCGCTGCGCGTCGCTTCGCGGGGCCAGATAACCGTCACTGTCGAACCTCGGCTCGGGCAGGGCCTTGCGATCGATCTTGCCGTTGGGAGTCACCGGGAACTCACTCAGGCCGATGATCTGCGCCGGCACCATATATTCCGGCAGTACCTCTCGCAGCGCCTGCTTGAGGGACGGGGAAACGGCACTCGCCGAGGCGCACACCACATAGCCGATCAGTTGTTTGCCAGAGGCACTGTCGCGGGCAACGACCAGGGCATCGTTGACCCCGGCCTGCTGCCGCAGGCAAGCCTCGATCTCACCGAGTTCGATGCGGAATCCGCGCACCTTGACCTGCTGGTCGATACGGCCAACATAGTCCAGTACGCCATCGGTACGCAGCCGCACCAGGTCGCCGGTACGGTAGAGCCGTTCGCCCGAGGGGTCGAATGGGTTGGGCACGAAACGTTCGGCGGTCAGCGCGGGGCGCTGATGATAACCACGCGCAACACCCTGGCCACCGATATACAGCTCACCGGCGAAACCCATCGGCAGCGGCTCCAGCACATCATCGAGCAAGTACAGCGAACGCTCGCCGACCACCCTGCCGATCGGTGCATACGCCGCCTCGCAATCATCGGTCGAGGCGGCCTTCCACAGCATCGGCGTGACGACCGTTTCAGTCGGCCCGTAACCGTTGGTGATGTACTGTGGCCGCAAGCTGCGCTTGACCTGCTCGAAGGTCTGCTCCGGCACCGCATCCCCGCCGAAGCAATAGATACGCACCGCAGGCGGCTGCAGGCCGCTGGCCTGGGCATAGTCGGCAAGCTGCTTGAGATAGGCCGGCGGGAAGCAGGCGATAGTGACCTCATGGCGGATCAACGCCGCGAACGTCTCTTCTGGCGTCCACAGGTTGCCATCCCGAAGGACCAGCCGCCCGCCGCTGAACAAGGTGCTGAGCCAGCGTTCGTGGGCACCGTCGAAAGCAAACGACATAAAATGCAGCTCACGGGTCGAACTGTCCATCTCATACAAACGGGCAATCGCCTGGCAATGCATACTCAACGGTCCCTGGGGCACCGCGACGCCCTTGGGACGCCCGGTGGACCCCGAGGTGTAGACCAAGTAAGCCAGACTCTGCGCCGTGGCGCCGCTCAGCGGGGTCTGCTCGCTCCAGAGTTCGCCGTCGAAACCGTCGAGTTCCAGGCACGGCAATCGATCCACATTGGCAAACCGCTCGAGCAGCTCGCTCCGACTGATCAGCAGCAGCATGCCCGAATCCTCAATCATGTAGGCCAGCCGATCCGCCGGATAGTCGATATCCAGCGGCACATAGGCCGCCCCGCTCTTGAGCACGGCCAACAATGCCACGATGGTGTCGACACTGCGCTCAAGCCCGACGCCGATCACCCCCTCCGGGCCTGCCCCACGCGCGATCAGGGCGTGGGCCAACTGATTGCTGCGCCGGTCCAGTTGGGCATGCGTCAGGGTTTGCCCGCCGCACTGCACGGCGATAGCCAGCGGGCGTTCGAGCGCGTGGCGGGCGATCAGGGCCGGCAACAACTGCGGGCGGGTGTCTGGCGCGCACTGATGGCTCCAGGCGAGCAGTTCCTGCCTCTGCGCCGTCGGCAGGCGCTGCAATTGGCCGAGTGCCACGCCGGGTTGCCGCAGCATGGCCTCCACGGTGTCCTCAAGGGTCTGGCGAATCCGCTCCACCGCCGAAGGGGCGAAACAGTTGCGCAGGAACAGATACTCGATCGACAGCCGATCGGTCAGATGGACCGCCAGGTCCATCGGGAAGTTGGTGACGTCATGGCTCTGGGTCTTGCCGAAAGCCAGCTCCTGGGTGGCGTCCTCATGCAAACGCTCATCGATCGGGTAGTTCTCGAATACGATGATGCTATCGAACAACGCCTGGCCGCCAAGGCCGGACCAACGCTGGATGTCCGCCAACGGAACGTGCGCGTAGTCACGGATATCCACGTTGTAGCCCTGCAATTGGCGCAACCAGTCGGCCAACGGAGTCGCCGGCTCAAGGGTCTGGATCACCGGCAAGGTGTTGATGAACAGCCCGAGCATGTGCTCGGCGCCGGGCAGGCTTTCCGGCCGACCGGCCACCGTTGCACCGAAGGACACCGTGCGTTGACCGGTATAACGCTGCAAGACCAACAGCCAGGCGCCCTGGATCAGCGTGTTGAGCGTGATCCGCAATTCACGGCAGTAGGCTTGCAAACGCGAGGTTTGCCGTGGGTCCCAGTTCGAATACAGCGCCTGGTGCCCCGCCAGGTCCGCCACATGCCGAGGATGCACCGCCTGGGCCAGGGAGGTCGGCGTATCGACCGGTTGCAGGCGAGCCTGCCAGAACGCTTGCAGGGCAGACTGGTCCTGGCGTTGCAACCAGTGGATGAAGTCGCGGTAACGTGCTGGCGGCTGAGCCACCTCACCCTTGGCATAGTGCTGCAAGACCTCGCCGAACAGCCGCGAACTGCTCCAACCGTCCATGAGGATGTGGTGGCTGGTCCAGATCACCTGGTAGCAATGGTCATCCAGCCGAATCAGCAGCAACCGTTGCAAAGGTGCGCAGGCGAGATCGAAGCCCTTGTCGCGTTCGACCGTGGCTTGCTCTTGCAACTTGCTGTCATCGACCGCGATCCCACGCCAGTCGAGTTCGCTCAGGTCAAAAGGCACCGAGGCGTGAACGATCTGGTACGGTTTGCTCGCGCCGCCTTGCCAATGGAAGCTGGTCCGCAGGATATCGTGGCGGGCAACGGCTGCCTGCCAGGCCTCGCAGAAACGCTGTGGATCCAACCCTTGCACCGGCAAGCTGAGCTGATTCACATAGAACGAAGACTCGCTGTCGGCCACAGCATGGAACAGCATGCCCTCCTGCATTGGCGACAATGGGTAGATATCCACCACGCCTTGGCAATCGACGACCAATTCATCCAGTTGCTGCTGGGTCAGGGGTGACAGCGGGAAGTCCGAAGGCGTGCAACCCTGATGGTCCGGCGCACAGCAATGCTCGATCAGCAGCGCCAGTTCGTTTTCATAGGCCCGCGCCAGATGCTGGATAGTCGCTTCGTCGAACATTTCCCGGCTGAACGTCCAGCTCATGCCGAACTCACCGGCAAACACCTGACCGTTAAGCGTCAACCAGTTGGCCAAGGGCGCCTCGGCGCTCTGCTCGGCCCCCCGATGATCGCCGCAAGGACTGAACAGAGCGCCTTGGGCGCCGTCGAAGCTGCCATCGAACTGCCCCAGGTAATTGAACGTGATACGGGGCACCGGTAGCGCCTTGAGTAGCGACTGGGCACGCTCATCCCCCAGATACCGCAAGGCACCGAAGCCGATCCCCTTGTCCGGGATGGCGCGCAGTTGCTCCTTGACCTGCTTGATCGAGCGCGCCAGGTCTGCATCGCTCGACAACCTGACCGGGAAGATACTGGTGAACCAACCGACGCTGCGGGTCAGGTCCAGTGTTCCGAACAGATCCTCGCGACCATGGCCCTCAAGCTGGATCAGGCTATCGGTCTGCCCGGTCCAGCGCCCGATCACCCTGGCCAGCGCCGTGAGCAACAGGTCGTTGATCTGGGTGCGATAGGCTGCCGGCGCCTGCTGAAGCAATTGCCGGGTCAGGGACGCGTCCAGCGCAGAGTGAACGGTCGTGGCATGCCGGCGCTGCAATCGGCCTTGAGGGTTACGCGCCGGCAAATCGCTGGAAACGCCCTGCAACTGCGTGTGCCAATAGATCAGTTCCGGTTCCTGGGCCGTACTGCGGGCACGGGCTTGCAGGTGTTGCGCCCAGCTCTTGAGCGAACTGCTCTTGAGGGGCAGAGCAACGGCTTGCTCGGCCACGAGCTGCTGGTAAGCCGTTTGCAGGTCTTCGAACAGGATACGCCAGGATACGCCGTCCACCGCCAGATGGTGAATCACCAGCAGCAGGCGTTGGCCGCCATCCGCCATGTTCACCAGCAACGCTCGCAGCAACGGCCCCTTTTGCAGATCGAGACTGGCTTGCAGCGCATTGGCCAACTGTTGCAACTGCTCGCCGTCCTGTGCCGTGGCCTGCGTCATGACGGCGGACCGTTGCCAGAACGACTGCTGTTCGGCCACCGAGCGATAGGTCGCCACCCAGCCGTCGACTTGCTGAACGAAACCAAGACGTAAGGTATCGTGATGCAGGATCAGCGCCCGAAGCGCCTGCTCCAGCCGCAGCGGATCGAGCGCCAAGGCCGAGGTCAGCATCACCGACTGGTTCCAGTGATGCCGCTGGGGAATATCCTCTTCGAAGAACATCTGATGGATCGGCAACAGCGGCATGACGCCTTCCATCGGCCCCTGATCGATGGCCAGGGCACCGCCATCGAGTGTCGCGATGCGGGCCAGATCCCTGACCGTCTGGTGCTGGAACAGATCCTTGGGCGTGAAGAAGATACCGGCACGGCGCGCCCGGCTGACCACTTGGATAGAGAGGATCGAATCGCCGCCCAGCTCGAAGAAGTTGTCGCTCAGACCAATCCGTCCAACCTGCAGGACATCTTCCCAGACCGCCGCCAGTCGCTGCTCCAACTCGCCTTGCGGTTGCACATAGGCTTTCTGCGCCTGTGTGACATCGGGAGCAGGCAGGGCCTTGCGGTCCAGCTTGCCATTGGGCGTCAACGGCAAGGCCTCAAGAAACAGCCAGTGCGCCGGCACCATGTAATCCGGCAGACTCGCGCTCAGGGCCTCCTTGAGCGTTTCGCGCAACACCTGCGCCGACTCGCCATCCACCCGCCCCCCCAGCGGCACCGCATAAGCCACCAACTGCGAACCCGCCCCACCTTCTACCGCCAGCACCGCCACTTCCTGCAACTGCCCCTGCGCCAGCAACCGCGCCTCGATCTCTCCCAACTCAATACGAAAACCACGAACCTTCACCTGATGGTCGAGCCGCCCTACGTACTCCAGCACACCGTCGCGCCGGTAACGGCACAGATCGCCCGTGCGATACAAGCGCTCGCCGCTCTCGCCGAAAGGATTGGGCACGAACTTCTCCGCCGTCAGCCCTGGGCGGAACAGGTAGCCACGGGTAATCCCCGCGCCCGCCAGGTACAGCTCCGCCGCCACACCTGGCGGCACCGGTTGCAACTGGCTGTCGAGCAGGTAGCTTTGCGTATTGGCCAGGGGGCGGCCAATGTTCGCCAGGCCACCGGCTTCACGTCGGGTCCAGGTCGAGTAGGTGGTGTCTTCCGAGGGGCCGTACAGGTCGTAGACATGCTCGACCGACGCCAGCCCGTACAACGAATCCACCAGCGCTTGCTTAAGCGGTTCGCCGGCCAGGTTGATGATCCGCACGCTTGCCGGAATCTGTCCCGCACGCTGCAGCGCGGCTATGGCCGAGGGTACCGTGTTGATCAGCCGCACCTGGTCGCGAGCCGGTAGATCCGGCAGTTCCAGGGCATTACGCGCAAGGATGATCGAACCGCCCCTGGCCAGGGTCACGAACAACTCCCAGACCGACAGGTCGAAACAGATCGAGGTCGAGGCCAGGACACCTTGCAGGTCGTCCTGGCTATACACCTGCCGCGACCACTGGATCAGCGCCGCCACGTTGCGATGTGTAATCGCCACGCCCTTGGGTTGGCCGGTGGACCCGGAGGTGTAGATCACATACGCCAGGTTCTGCGCCGTCACGGCACTGTCTGGCGTCTGCGCCGGGTACTCCGCGAACGCCGTGCCCGTGGCCTCCAGCACCAGTATCTCAGCCTGCGGGACCGTCAGCCCCGCCAGCAGCTCGCGCTCGGTCAACAGCACCTTGGCGCCGCTATCTTTAAGCATGTAGGCCACGCGCTCAGCCGGATAGTCCGGGTCCAGCGGCACATAGGTGCCGCCGGCCTTGAGCACGGCCAGCAAGGCCACCACCATCTGCGCCGAACGGCTCATCGCCACGCCGACCCGGACCTCCGGGCCGACGCCCGACTCGATCAGGCGATGGGCCAACTGGTTGGCCTGCCGGTTCAGTTGTTCGTAGCTCCAGTGCTGCGCGCCGACCGTCAGGGCGATGGCCTGCGGCTGGCTGCTCGCCTGGGCATCGATCTGCTGGTGAATGCACAACTCACGCGGATAAGCCAGCTCGTTGGCGTTCCATGCCTCAAGCTGCAACCGGCGCTCGTCCGCCGACAGCAGGCCAAGTTCGCCGATAGGCGTCTGGGCGCTCCGGGACAGGGCAACCAGCAAAATAAGCAAATGCCGGCTGATCTGTTCGACGGCGGCATCGCTGAAATGCGTCTGCGCATAGTTGTAATGCAACGACAGGGTCTCGCTCAGCGTCACAGACAGTGTCAGCGGATAGTTGGTCTGCTCATGGTTGTCGATGCGGCCAAACAGCAGATCATCCGCGGCCTCCTGCTGCAAGGCCTCGGCAACCGGGTAGTTCTCGAAGACCAGCAGGCTGTCGAACAACGCATCGTTACCCAGCCCGGCCCAGCGCTGGACGTCGAACAAGGGCGTGTGCTCATGCTCACGCAGGGCAACGTTGCCCGCCTGGACCGCCTGTAACCACTCCCCGACACTTTGCTGCGCACACGGGCTGGCGATGACCGGCAAGGTGTTGATGAACAGACCGATCTGCTGCTCAACCCCCTTGAGGTCCGCTGGCCGGCCCGATACGGTAGCGCCGAAGCACACCGTCCCGAGCCCCGTGTAACGTTGCAGTAGCAACAGCCACGAGGCCTGCAACAGCGTGTTCACGGTAATTTTTTGCTGGCGGGCGAACTCGCTCAGTTGGCGGGTGGTATCGACATCCACCAGTTGCCGCAGATCGCCTTGCCCGCCAGCCCCTGCGGGCACAAAAGCGCCGGCCAGCCGCGTCGGTTCCTGCAACGGCGCCAATTGTGCCTTCCAGAACGACTCGCTGACAGCAACGTCCTGGCGTTGCAACCAGGCGATATAGTCCCGGTAGTGACCGGGGTGGGCAATCGGTGTCTGGCCGTGATAACGCTGCAGCACCTCGCCCATCAACTGCGAGTGACTCCAGCCATCCATCAGGATGTGGTGGTGGGTGTAGATCAGGTGATGACGATTCTCACCGGTGCGCACCAGTTGCAAACGCAGCAATGGCGCCCGGCTGAGGTCGAAGTCCTGCTGCTCGGACTGCGCCAGAGCCTCCAGGTCCAGGTCCAATTGCGCATGAGCGCGCCAGTCCCGCACGGTAAACGGAACCGCCAGGTGCTTGTGCACCAGTTGCATCGGCTCGGCGAACTCACCCTGCCAGACGAAACGGCTACGCAGGATATCGTGGGCATCCATCGCCGCTTGCCAGGCCTGCTGGAAACGCGATGCATCGAGACCTTCGACATCCAGGCGCATCTGGTTGATGTAGTGGCTGCTGTGCGGCTCATACAGGCTGTGAAACAACAGGCCATGCTGCATGGGCGACAACGGATAGATGTTTTCGATCTGCCCGGCGGGTACGTCGAGATTGTCCAACTGCGCCTGTTCAAGGCGCGCCAACGGGAAGTCCGAAGGCGTGACACCTTGTGCTGGCGACTCACAGCAATGGGCGATCAGCTCCTTGAGTTCCTGCACGTACTCGTCGGCCAGAACCTGCAGAGTCTGCACATCGAACATTTCGCGACTGAAGGACCAACTGACGCTCAACTCGCCCGCATACACCTGGCTATTGACGGTCAGCCAGTTGCCCAGCGGCGCCTCGGGGCTCTGCTCGGCGCCGCGGCTTTCGCCGGATGGCACGAACAGCGCCCCCTGCGCCTCGCTGAAGCTGCCATCGAACTGCCCCAGGTAGTTGAAGGTGATACGCGGCAGCGGCAAGCCGGCCAGTGCCTCGCGCGCCGCTTCATCCCCAAGGTAACGCAAGGCGCCAAAGCTCAGCCCTTTGTCGGGAATCGCCCGCACCTGCTCCTTGATCGCCTTGATCGCGCTGCCTGGAGTCCCTTGGGCCGTGAGCTTGAGCGGATACAGGCTGGTAAACCAGCCCAACGTCCGCGTCAGGTCGATATCGTTGAACAGGTCTTCCCGACCGTGTCCTTCCAACTGCACCAGCACCGACGCCTGCCGCGTCCATCGCCCGATCACCCGAGCCAGGGCCGTCAGCAACAGGTCGTTGATCTGGGTGCGATAGGCTGCCGGTGCCTGCTGCAACAATTGCTGGGTGAAGGTCGTGTCCAGTCGGCTCTGTACACTGTCAGCGTAGCGGTTCTGCAAGGCGGCCCCAGGACGATCACAAGGCAAGTCGGCCACGACACCCTGGAACTGCTCCAGCCAGTAGGGCAATACCTGCTGTTGCGCTTTATCGCGCGCATAGGCCTGCAGCCGCTCGGCCCAGCGTTTGAAGGCGCTGCTCTTGGCTGGCAGGGCCAGCGCCTCACCGGCCTGCAGTTGCTGATAGGCCGTCTGCAGGTCCTCGAACAGAATCCGCCAGGAAACCCCATCGACCACCAGATGGTGGATCACCAGCAACAGACGCTGTGAGCCATCCGCCATCGTCACCAAGACGGCACGCAACAAGGGGCCATTGCCCAGATCAAGGCTACGCTGGGCCTCTTCGCCGAGCTGCTCGAGTGCTGCCACATCGGCTGCATCGGCCTGATGCAGCACCGGAGATTGCTGCCAGATCGCCTCCTGCTCCCGTAGGGTGCGGTAAGTGGCTGTCCAGGCCGACACCGTGCGGTCAACCTCCTGGCTGAAGCGCAGGCGTAGCACGTCATGCTGCACGATCAGCGCACGCAATACCTGTTCCAGTTGCGCGGGATCAAGGGGACGGGACGGTTTGAGCAGCACCGACTGGTTCCAGTGATGGCGCTCGACCGTCACGGTTGCGAAGAACAGTCGCTGGAACGGCAGCAAGGGGGTCGCGCCAACGGTCGGTCCCTGCTCGATGACAAGACCGCCATCGCCCACTTGGGCCACCGTGGCCAGGCCCTGCACAGTCTGGTGTTGGAAGAGATCCTTGGGCGTGAAACGGATCCCCGCCTGCCGGGCACGACTGACCACCTGGATGGAAATGATCGAGTCACCGCCCAACTCGAAGAAGTTATCGCTCAATCCCACCCGCTCGACCTTGAGCACTTCCTGCCAGACCGTTGCGATACGCCGCTGCAGTTCATTGCGCGGTGCCACATAGGTCTGCTGCAGTTGGCTGACATCCGGTTTGGGCAGGGCCTTGCGCTCCAACTTGCCATTCGGGCTCAGCGGCAATTGCGCCAGAAACAGCCAGTGTGCCGGGACCATATAGTCCGGCAGGCTGCCCTTGAGCGCCAGTTTGAGGGCATCGCGCAGCGCGCCTTGGGCCTGGGGATCGGCTCCGGCCAGCGAGTCGTCGGCAGGTACCACATAGCCGACCAGTTGCAGGCCGCCGCTGCCTTCGATCGCCAGCACCACCGCCTCGCGCACGCTGGCTTGTTCCAGCAGCCGGGCTTCGATTTCACCCAGCTCGATGCGCAACCCACGCACTTTTACCTGGTGGTCGATCCGCCCCACGTACTCGATGATCCCATTCGCCCGCTGGCGTACCAGGTCGCCGGTACGATAGAGGCGCTGGCCGTCGCCCAGCGGGCTGACGACAAAACGCTCGGCTGTCAGTCCGGCACGGCGATGGTAACCACGGGCCAGGCCCTCTCCCCCCAAGTAGAGTTCACCCATCACCCCATTGGGTACCAATGCCAGCTCATGACTCAGTACATAGGTTTGCAGGTTGGCGATTGGCTCGCCGATGGGCACGCTGTCGCGGCCCTCTTCACGGCAAGTCCAGTGGGTCACGTCGATGGCCGCTTCGGTGGGGCCATACAGATTGTAGAGAGCGGTATCCGGCAATTTGGCGAATACCTGCTGTTGAGTATCCACCTGTAACGCTTCGCCACTGCAGACGATGCGTTTGAGTCCGGTACAGAGCGCGACGTTCTCATCCTGCAAGAAGACCTGCAACATCGACGGCACGAAGTGCAGCGTGGTGACACGCTGCTGGTTGATCAGCCCCACCAGCCGCGCCGGATCGCGATGATCGCCAGGTTCGGCGATCACCAGGCGGGCGCCGGTCAGCAGTGGCCAGAAAAACTCCCAGACCGAGACATCGAAGCTGAACGGGGTCTTTTGCAGCACCGCATCGTCGCTGCCCAGGCCATACGCCTGTTGCATCCAGCACAGACGGTTGGTCAGCGCGCTGTGGCGGTTAGCGGCGCCCTTGGGTTTTCCGGTGGAGCCCGAGGTATAGATGACGTAGGCGAGGTTTTCCGGATGCAAGGCGACGGGCGGCGGCGTCGCACAAACGCAGTCCGCTTCCAGCTCATCCAGGCATAACGTCGCCACCGTGTCAGGCAGTGGCAAGCGGGCAAGCAGGCGGCGCTGGGTCAGCAGCAGACTGATGGAGCTGTCTGCGATCATGTAGGCCAGGCGGTCTTCGGGATACTCCGGGTCCAACGGCACATAGGCACCGCCCGCCTTGAGGATGGCCAGCAGGCCAACAACCATTTCCAGGCTGCGCTCGACAGCGATACCCACCAGTACATCCGGGCCTACGCCCTGGGCGATCAACTGGTGGGCCAGGTGGTTGGCCCGGCCATCCAGTTGTCGATAGCTCAACGACTCCCCGGCGAAGACCAGGGCCACCGCGTCTGGTGTCGCGCTCGCCTGTTGTTCGATCAGTGAATGGACGGTGCGCTCCAGCGGGTACGCGGTGCGGGTCGCATTCCACTGTTCGAGCCGCTGCAGGCGTTCACTGTCATCCAGCATCGGCAGCTCGCCAATGCGCCCGGCGGGATCGGCGGTCACCGCACGCAGCAGGTTCTGCCAGTGCCGGGCCATGCGCTCGACGGTTGCCGCGCTGAACAGATCGGTCGCATAGGTCAGGCTGGCAGACAGCCCATCAGCCGATTCGAAAGTATCGAGGGTCAGGTCCAGTTGGGCCGTATGGTTTTCCCAAGCCAGCACCTCGACGTCCAGCAGCGAGGCGGGTCCGGCGGCGGCGCGAGGCACCTGTCGAGCGGCGCTCTGATGGTTGTACATCACCTGGAACAAGGGGTTGTGGCTCAAGGAGCGCTCAAGTTGCAGGGCCTCGACCAGTTGCTCGAAAGGCAGATCCTGATGCGCCTGGGCTCCCAGCGCCGACTGCTTGCACGCGGCCAGCAATTGGCGAAAAGGCGCAGTGCCGTCGACCTCGGCCTTGAACACCTGGGTATTGACGAAGAAACCGATCAGGCGCTCGGTTTCCACCCGGTTGCGGTTCGCCGAAGGCACCCCGATGAGAATCTCGCGCTGGCCGCTGTAACGATGCATAAGGACCTGGAAAGACGCCAGCAACACCATGAACAGCGTGACGTTTTCCTGCTGGGCCAACTGGCGGATGCCATTGACCAACCGCGCCTCCAGGGTCAGGGCCAGGGTGGCGCCGCGCAAACTCTGCACCGCCGGACGCGGGTGGTCGGTCGGCAGCTCCAGGACCGTTTGCGCCGCCCCCAGCGTGGCTTTCCAGTACTCCAACTGGCGAGCCTGCTCCCCCGCTTCCATCCAGTGCCGCTGCCAGATCGCGTAATCGGCATACTGGATCGACAGCACCGGCAGCTCGACCTGGCGGCCCTGGCTGAAAGCACCATAGAGCTCGACCAACTCCTGGACCATGACCTGCATCGACCAGCCATCGGAGACGATGTGGTGCTGGGTCAACACCAAGACATGGTCGTCGACCGCCAGGCGCAACAACGTCACCCGCAACAGCGGAGCCTGGGTCAGATCGAAGACTTCTTGGCTTTGTTCGCCGACGAAGGCCGCGATTGCCTCGTCGCATGCGGTCGCACCGGACCACTGCCGCACCGAAAGGCTCAGCTTGAGTTCGGGCTCGATAACCTGAAGCGTGCGCCCCTGGTCCTCGACAAAACGCGTGCGCAAGCTTTCATGCCGGGCTATCAGGGCGTTGAAGCTGCGCTCCAGACTGGCAACGTCCAATGCGCCGCGCAGGCGCAAGGCCGTGGGAATGTGATAGGCACTGCTCTGCGGATCGAGTTTCCAGAGAAACCATTGACGCTGCTGGGCAAAGGACAACGGCAACGCCTCGAAAGACGACTTGACCTCGGGAATGGGCAGGTGGGCGGGAGAAACTCCCTCCTCCAGCATTTTTTGCAGATACAGCGTGCGTTTGTCCAAAGTAAGCGTGATAAACCGCTTGGCGATTCGTGCGGCTACTTGCTTGTCCATCACACCTCCTCCATTTCGTCGAGCAGGCTTTCCAGCCGGTTCAGCTTCGACGTATTGATTTGCTCGCCACCGGCTTGCAACTGGGCGACGAAATCAACCAGGACCGGGTATTGAAAAAGCAGTTGCGGCGTCAGGCTCATGCCCAACTCCAACTGGATGCGCGAAACCACGTTGACCGCCAGCAGGGAATGCCCACCCAGTTCGAAGAAGTGGTCATCGAGCCCGACCCTTTCCAGCTTCAGGACGTGCTGCCAGATCTCGGCGATCCTGATCTGCTGTTCGCTCTCGGGGGCAACATAACGGCGTTGCCATTGCCCCGACGTCGGCGCCGGCAGTGCCTGGCGGTCGAGCTTACCGTTGAGGGTCAAGGGCAGGTGATCGATGAACAGCAGATGCGCCGGCACCATGTAGTCAGGCAGATCCTGCTTGAGTGCCGCCCGCAGGTTTTGCCGCAAGTGGTGCTGCCCGCTCTCGTCATCCAGCGCCATGGCTGGCACCACATAGGCCGCCAGTTGCTGGTTGTCATGGCTTCCGACCGCCAGCACCGCAACCTCACGCACCGCTGACAACGCTTGCAGGCGCGCTTCGATCTCGCCCAGCTCGATGCGAAACCCACGAATCTTCACCTGGTGATCGATGCGTCCCACATATTCCAAGGTACCGTCGGGGCAATAAGTCACCAGGTCGCCGGTCCGGTACAGGCGTCCACCCGCGGTGGCAAACGGATCGGGGACAAAACGCTGCGCGCTCAATCCACCGCGATTCAGGTAGCCGCGTGCCAGGCCAGCCTGACCAATGTACAACTCCCCCGTGCAGCCCTGGGGCACCAGGTTCAGGTCGCCATCGAGGAGGTACCACGACAGGTCCGCGATCGGTGCCCCGATGGGGCTGCTGGCCGTGCTGTCGAGGTCGGCCAGCGACAGCGGTCGCCAGGTCACATGCACGGTGGTTTCGGTGATGCCGTACATGTTGACCAATTGTGGCGAATGATCGCCATAACGCTCGAACCACGGACGCAGCGTCTTGACGTCCAGGGCTTCGCCGCCGAATACCACATACCGCAAGGCGCTGGTCGAGCGCACCGAATCCGCGCACGCCACCTGCATCAGTTGCTTGAACGCCGACGGTGTCTGGTTCAGTACCGTGACCTGTTCGCGACAGAGCAAGGCATGGAACTCTTCGGGAGAACGGCTGGTTTCGTGCGGCACGATCACCAACCGGCCACCATACAGCAGCGCGCCGAAGATCTCCCAGACCGAGAAGTCGAAGGCGTAGGAGTGGAACAACGTCCAGACATCCTGCGCGCCAAAGCCGAACCAGCACTCGGTGGCGGCGAACAGACGCAACACGTTATGGTGGGGCAACAGCGTGCCCTTGGGCTTACCCGTCGAGCCGGAGGTATAGATCACGTAGGCCAGATGATCGCTGCTCATCGGCACCTGCGGCTCGCCCTCGTCGTAGCCCGTCACACTGTCATCGAGGTTCAGCTTCACCAGTCCCACTGGGGTCGGCAAGCTCTCGAGCAGTGGCTGCTCGCCAAGCAGCAAGGCCATGGCGCTGTCCTCGACGATATAGGCCAGGCGCTCACGCGGGGCATGTGGGTCGAGCGGCACATAGGCACCGCCCGCCTTGAGGATCGCCAACAGACCGACGATCATCGCGAACCCACGTTCGGCCACCAGCCCGACCCGCACCTCCGGACCCACGCCCTGTTCCCTGAGCCGATGCGCCCACTGGTTGGCGCGGCGGTTGAGATCGCCATAAGACAGCGATTGGGCATCAAGGCTCAAGGCGATGGCTTGCGGTGCGCTCGCCGCACGGGCAGCGATGATTTCATGCAGGCATCGCTCGCTCGGATACGCCGCTACCCGTGGATTGAGCTCGGTAATGATCGCTTGCCGTTGCGCCTGGTCATGCAACTGGCAGTCATCCAGCATCAGGCCGGCATCCTCGCTCATTTGCCTGAGCAGCAGACACAGATGGGCGTTGAGCTGTGCAACGGCCTGCTCGTCAAAAGACGCTCGGGCATAGTTGTAATGCAGCGACAGGCATTCGCTGAGCCCCACCACCAGGGTCAGCGGATAATTGCTTTGCTCGTGGTTGCTCAGGTTGGCGAATTGCAGTTCGCCTGGGCTGTCCTGCTGCAGCGCCTGCGACACCGGGTAGTTCTCGAACACCAGGTTAGTGTCAAACAGCGCCTCGCCCCCTTGGCCAGCCCAGCGTTGGATCTCGAACAACGGCGTGTGTTCCTGCTCGCGCAAGGCCAGGTTTTGCGCCTGCACGGTTTGCAGCCATTGCGCCACACTGTATTGCGCCCGCGGGGTGGCGATGACCGGCAGGGTATTGATGAACAGGCCGATCTGCTGCTCGATACCTTTGAGCTGCGCCGGGCGCCCCGAAACCGTGGCGCCGAAGCATACCGTGTCCTGGCCGCTGTAACGCTGCAGAAGCAACAGCCAGGCCGCCTGCATCAGGGAATTGACCGTGACTTTCTGCCGCCGACAGAACGCCACCAAACGCTGGGTCTGTGCCTCGTCGAGCAGGCAGCGATAATCGTCATGTCCTGGGCGGGCAGCAGGCTGGCGCCAGCCCGTCGACAAGGCCCGCGACAGATGCGTCGCAGTCTCCAGAGGAGCCAATTGGGCCTTCCAAAACTGCTCGCTGTCCGTCAGGCTTTGCGTCTGGAGCCAGCCGATATAGTCGCGGTAGCGCCCGGTACGAGGGGCCAGAGCCTGGCCGCTGTAGCGCTGCAGCACTTCTCCCAGCAACTGCGAACTGCTCCAACCGTCCATGAGGATATGATGATGGGTGTAGATCAGATGGTGGCGCCCTTCGGCGGTGCGAATCACCGCCAGACGCAGCAACGGGCCCCGGACCAGATCGAAGCCCACGCGCAACTGTTCGCCGGCCAGTTCATCCAAGGCCATGTCTAGCGCGCTCCGCTCGCGCCAGTCCTCAAACAGGTAGGGCACCTGGAGCTGCTTGCGCACCACCTGGACGGCATGTTCCAGCTCACCCTGCCAGACGAACGTCGTGCGTAGGATTTCATGGTGATCGATCACCGCCTGCCAGGCCTGACGGAACCGCTCGGGGTCGAGGCCGCCGATGTCCAGGCGCATCTGGTTGAGGTAATGACCCGAGCGCTGCTCATACAGCGAATGGAACAGCATGCCTTGCTGCATGGCCGACAGGCGGTAGATATCTTCGATCTCGCCGGCGGCGATGGGCAGGGCATCCAGTTGCGCCTGGGACAAACGGGCCAGACTGAAATCCGATGGCGTGACGGCTCGATTCCCGGCGTCCAGACAATGCGCCACCAGTACCGTCAGCTCCTGCACCAGTTCATCGGCCAGACGCTGGATGGTCGACACCTCGAACATTTGCTCACTGAACGTCCAACCCAGGCGCAACTGACCGGCAAACACCTTGCCACTCAAGCTGAGCCAGTTGTCCAGCGGCGCTTCCAGGCTCTGCTCCGCACCGGCGTTCTCCTCGGCAGGCTGGAGCAGGGTCTGGCGCGAATCATCGAAACTGGCATCGAACTGCCCCAGGTAGTTGAACGTAATGCGCGGTTCGGGCAGAGCCGCCAGCAGGTCCTGGGTCTGGGCATCGCCCAGGTAGCGCAAGACACCGAAGCCGATCCCCTTGTTGGGGATCGCTCGCAGCTGTTCCTTGATCTGTTTGATGGACCCGGCCAGGTCCTCCAGCGGCGTGAGCCGTACCGGGAAGGCACTGGTGAACCAACCGATACTGCGCGTCAGATCCATGTCCTCGAACACCTCTTCGCGACCGTGTCCTTCCAGCCGGATCAAGGTATCGGGCCGTCCGCTCCAGCGCCCGATCACCCTGGCCAGGGCCGTCAGCAGCAGGTCATTGATCTGGGTCCGATAGGCCGCCGGGGCCTCCTGGAGCAACTGCCGGGTCAGATTGGCGTCCAGGCTGGCCTGCACGGTCCGGGCGTGCTTGTTCTGCAGCCCGCCCTGCGGGCGTTCGCACGGCAGGTGCGAAGTGGTCCCTTCCAACGCCTGCTGCCAATAGCCCAGTTCCTGCTGCAAGGCCTCGCTACGCGCATAGCCGCGCAGACGCTCGGCCCAGGCCTTGAGCGACGAAGTCTTGGCAGGCAACTGCACGGGCTGCCCTGCCTGCAGCCGGGTATAGGCCGCCTGCAGGTCATCGAACAGGATACGCCAGGAAACGCCATCGATCGCCAGGTGGTGGATCACCAACAGCAGGCGCTGGCTACCATCGGTCATGGTCCCCAGCACCGCCCGCAGCAACGGACCGTGCTGCAGATCCAGGCTGGCCTGGGCCTGCTGCCCGAGGGCTTGCAGCGCAGCTTCGTCAGCCACCTCCCGCTGCCAGAGCAACGGTGTCTGCGTCCATTCGCGGGCCAGCTCCTGCGGCCCACGGTAACGGGCGCCCCACTCGCCCTCGCGCTCATGAAACACCAGGCGCAAGGCATCATGGTGAACGAGCAAGGCCCGCAACGCCTGCTCAAGCCATTGGGCCTGTAGCGGCTGGACCGCTTTGAGGAGTACCGACTGATTCCAGTGATGACGCTCGACCTTGATAGTGGCGAAAAACCAGCGGTGAATCGGTAGTAACGGCATGTCGCCGCTGACCGGTCCCTGGTCGACGGTCACCGCCACCTCGCCCGTGCGGGCAACGGTCGCCAGGCCCTGCACGGTCTGGTGCTGGAACAGTTGCTTGGGAGTAAAGCGGATACCGGCCTGACGGGCACGACTGACCACCTGGATGGTGATGATCGAGTCTCCCCCCAACTCGAAGAAATTGTCGCTCAGACTGACCTGATCAAGCTTGAGCACATCCTGCCAGATTGCCGCGATTGCGCATTCCAGCTCGCTTTGCGGGGCGACATACGCAGGCGCAACCTGAGTAGCGTGTGCAGCAGGCAAGGCCTGGCGATCCAGTTTGCCGTTGGCGGTCAGCGGCAATCGCTCCAGCACGATTATCTGCGCCGGCACCATGTATTCGGGTAAGTGCTCACGCAACCGGGCCTTGATGCTTTCGCGCAGCGCCGCCGCCCCCGTGGCCTCGACCACCGGTTGCGCCGGCACGATGTAGGCCACCAGTTGCTGGCCGCCGATACCCTCCGTCGCCAGCACCGCCGCTTCGCGCAGCGCCTCCTGGCCGAGCAGGCGTGCCTCGATTTCGCCCAGTTCGATGCGCAAACCACGCACCTTGACCTGATGGTCGATACGACCGACATATTCGATCACACCGTTGTCCCGGTAGCGTGTCAGGTCACCTGTGCGGTACAGGCGTCCGCCCGCCGAGGAAAACGGATCGGGAACATACTTCTCGGCGGTCAACCCAGGACGCGCCAGGTATCCCCGCGTAACCCCCGCTCCCGCCAGGTAAAGCTCGGCCGCCACCCCTTCGGGGACCGGCTGCAGTTGTTCGTCCAGCAGGTAGCTGCGGGTATTGGGCAGAGGCCGGCCAATGCTGGCCCTGGCATCCGGCTCCCGGCGGGTCCAGGTCGAATAGGTGGTGTCCTCCGAAGGACCGTAAAGATCGTAGACATGCTCTACCGACGCCAGACCATAGAGCGATTCCACCAGCGACTGCTTGAGGGGCTCGCCGGCCAGGTTGATGATGCGCACGCTCGGCGGAATCTGCCCGACACGCTGTAGCGCGGCGATGGCCGAGGGCACTGTGTTGATCAAGCGTACCTGGTCGCGGGCCGGCAATTCGGGCAGTTCCAGGGCGTTACGCGCCAGTACGATGGAGCCGCCGTTGGCCAGGGTTACGAACAACTCCCAGACCGACAGGTCGAAACAGATCGAGGTACTGGCCAGTACCCCCTGAATATCTTCCTGGCGGTAGACCTGGCCCGACCAGTGGATCAATGCCGAAACGTTCCGATGGGCGATCGCCACGCCCTTGGGCTTGCCGGTGGAACCGGAGGTGTAGATCACATAGGCCAGGTTCTGGGCATCGACCGATGTCTGCGGGTTGCCATCCGGCCCCCCGCCAGCCGTCACCACATCGTCACCGACCAACACCACCTCAAGCCCCTGCGGCACCGACAGGCTTGCCAGCAAGCCGGGTTCGGTCAGCAGCAAACGCGCCCGGCTGTCTTCCAGCATGTAGGCGATGCGCTCGGCCGGATAATCCGGGTCCAGTGGTACATAGGCGCCGCCGGCCTTGAGCACCGCGAGCAGTGCCACCAACAGGTGTGGCGAACGCGACAGGGCTACGCCGACCCGCACTTCAGGCCCGACGCCTAAGGTTATCAGGTGATGTGCCAGGCGGTTGGCCTGGGCATTGAGCTGCGCGTAACTCAGTTTGCGCTCGCCACTGATCAACGCCAGCGCTTCGGGTTGGCGGGCTACTTGCGCTTCAATCTGGCGATGGATGCTCTGTTGCTGCGGGTATGCCCATTCATTGCGATTGAGGTCGATCACCAGCCGCTGCCGTTCGCTGGCCGACAGCAGTGGCAACGAGGCGACATCCTGCAAGGCATCGGCCACGATGCCTTGCAGCAGGTTCAGCCAATGTCCGGCCATGCGCTCGATGGTCGTCGCCTCGAACAGGTCGGTGGCATAGGTTAGCTTGGCCGCCAGGCCCTCTGCAGACTCGAAGGTATCCAGTGTCAGATCGAACTGGGAGGTCTGTTTGTCCCAGACCAGACCTTCGACCTCCAGCCCCACTGCCTGCTCTGCTGCCTGGGTAGGTGCCTGACGCCCCTCGCGCTGGTGGTTGAACATCACCTGGAACAACGGGTTGTGGCTCAGGCTGCGCTCCGGGTGCAGCGCCTCTACCAGTTGCTCGAACGGCAGGTCCTGATGATCCTGAGCCGACAGCACGGCCTGCTTGACTTGCTGGAGCACCTGGAGAAAGGAGGCTGACTCGGCGAATTCGGCCTTCAATACCTGGGTATTGACGAAGAAACCAATCAGTCCCTCGGTTTCAACCCGAGTGCGGTTTGCCGTCGGCACACCGACCCGAATATCGCGCTGACCACTGTAACGATGCAGCAGTGTCTGGAACGACGCCAGCAGCAGCATGAACAGCGTGACACCTTCACGCTGGGCCAGTGCCTGGAGTGCCGTCGAAAGATCCGTCGAAATGGCCACCGCCAGGCGAGCGCCGTGCTCGCTGAGCTGCGCCGGTCGCGAATGATCCCAAGGCAACTGCAACACGGCGGGATCACCCGCCAATTGTGTCGTCCAATAGGCCAGTTGGCGCTCGCGCTCGCCGGCTTCCATCCACTGTCGTTGCCACAACGCGTAGTCGGCATACTGAATCGGCAATGCTGGCAAGTCCACGGCCTGCCCCTGGCTGAAGCCGGTGTAGAAGCGCATCAGCTCATTGACCATGACCTGTATCGACCAGCCATCGGAGACGATATGGTGCTGGGTCAGTACCAGCACATGATCCTGCGGGGCCAGGCGCAGCAACTTGACCCGCAACAAAGGAGCCTGGCGCAGATCGAAGAGTTGCTGGGTTTCTTGCTCGACCAGACAACGAATCGCCTCGTCTGTAAGGACTTCCTCAGCCAGCGACAAGTCTTGTAAGACGAGCGTCAGGCGAACCTCGTCATGTACCACTTGCAGCACCTGTTCGCCGTCCTCGACGATCGAGGTGCGCAAGGTTTCATGACGGCCAATCAAGGCATTGAACGAACGCTCCAGCGCCGCCACATCCAGTGGCCCGCGCAAGCGCAGGGCACTGGGAATGTGGTACGCCGCGCTATCTGGATCAAGGTGCCAGAGGAACCATTGACGCTCCTGGGCGAAGGAAAGCAGCAGCGGTTCATCAGCGCTACGCTTGAAAACCGGTACTACTGTAAAGAGGTTAATGCCCTTTTGCTTGAGCAGCACCGCCAGCGCTTTCCTCTCCTTTACCGAGAGGCTTCCAACCGATTCGATCAACGCTTGCACCCAAAGCTCCTTACTAGTGCTGTGTGGTGAGTTCTATGAGTCAATTTCGGCGCCACCCGCCCCTGACCGGCGTTGCTGTTGCTCGCCATAGCCCGGCTAGACGGGTCACAGCGCCTTGGCCATGGGTTGGTGACATCCGAACTTGAGCTAACGAACTCACCGTATAGGCCACTAAGAAATTAGTTTCTCCAGCTCATTGCTTGATAAACGTTTGAGAGCCTCCAAGGATTTAGCCAATTCTTCATCCAGGGATTGGTGCACCGTGCGGTGCGTTTCGACGCAGCGGCAAAAGGCTTGCAGGTCATGGGTTTCGAACAGCGACTTGAGTGGTACCTCGGCCCGCAACTGGTTGCGCAACCGGACAATGACCTGGGTAGCCAGCAACGAATGCCCACCCAGATCGAAGAAATTATCGTCAAGACCGACGCGTTCCACTTGCAAGACGTCCTGCCAGATCAGCGCCACTTCGCCTTCGAGCTCGCCTTGCGGAGCCCGCCAGGCGCGCCGGACAAATGTTTCATCGACACCTGGTAGCGCCTTGCGGTCCAGCTTGCCATTGGGCGTTAGCGGCAAGGCCTCAAGAAACAGCCAGTGCGCCGGCACCATGTAATCCGGCAGACTCGCGCGCAGGGCACCCTTGAGCGTTTCGCGCAACACCTGCGCCGACTCGCCATCCACCCGCCCCGCCAGCGGCACCGCATAAGCCACCAACTGCGAACCCGCCCCACCCTCTACCGCCAGCACCGCCACTTCCTGCAACTGCCCCTGCGCCAGCAACCGCGCCTCGATCTCTCCCAACTCAATACGAAAACCACGAACCTTCACCTGATGGTCGAGCCGCCCTACGTACTCCAGCACACCGTCGCGCCGGTAACGGCACAGATCGCCCGTGCGATACAAGCGCTCGCCGCTCTCGCCGAACGGATTGGGCACGAACTTCTCCGCCGTCAGCCCTGGGCGGAACAGGTAGCCACGGGTAATCCCCGCGCCCGCCAGGTACAGCTCCGCCGCCACACCTGGCGGCACCGGTTGCAACTGGCTGTCGAGCAGGTAGCTTTGCGTATTGGCCAGGGGGCGGCCAATGTTCGCCAGGCCACCGGCTTCACGTCGGGTCCAGGTCGAGTAGGTGGTGTCTTCCGACGGGCCGTACAGGTCGTAGACATGCTCGACCGACGCCAGCCCGTACAACGAATCCACCAGCGCTTGCTTAAGCGGTTCGCCGGCCAGGTTGATGATCCGCACGCTCGCCGGAATCTGTCCCGCACGCTGCAGTGCGGCTATGGCCGAGGGTACCGTGTTGATCAGCCGCACCTGGTCGCGAGCCGGTAGATCCGGCAGTTCCAGGGCATTACGCGCAAGGATGATCGAACCGCCCCTGGCCAGGGTCACGAACAACTCCCAGACCGACAGGTCGAAACAGATCGAGGTCGAGGCCAGGACACCTTGCAGGTCGTCCTGGCTATACACCTGCCGCGACCACTGGATCAGCGCCGCCACGTTGCGATGTGTAATCGCCACGCCCTTGGGCTGGCCCGTGGACCCGGAGGTGTAGATCACATACGCCAGGTTCTGCGCCGTCACGGCACTGTCTGGCGTCTGCGCCGGGTACTCCGCGAACGCCGTGCCCGTGGCCTCCAGCACCAGTATCTCAGCCTGCGGGACCGTCAGCCCCGCCAGCAGCTCGCGCTCGGTCAACAGCACCTTGGCACCGCTATCTTCGAGCATGTAGGCCACGCGCTCGGCCGGATAGTCCGGGTCCAGCGGCACATAGGTGCCGCCGGCCTTGAGCACGGCCAGCAAGGCCACCACCATCTGCGCCGAACGGCTCATCGCCACGCCGACCCGGACCTCCGGGCCGACGCCCGACTCGATCAGGCGATGGGCCAACTGGTTGGCCCGCCGGTTCAGTTGTTCGTAGCTCCAGTGCTGCGCGCCGACCGTCAGGGCGATGGCCTGTGGCTGGCTGCTCGCCTGGGCATCGATCTGCTGGTGAATGCACAGCTCACGCGGATAAGCCAGCTCGTTGGCGTTCCATGCCTCAAGCTGCAACCGGCGCTCGTCCGCCGACAGCAGCCCGAGTTCCCCAAGCGGACGCCGCACATCTTGCTGCATCAGGCTCAGCAGAGTATCCAGGTGCTGGCTGATCGCGCGGATCGACGCCTCGGCGAACTGTGCCCGGACATAGCGATAATGCAACGCCAGGGTGTCACTCAGACTGACCGTCAGGGTCAACGGATAGTTGCTCTGTTCATGGCTGTTCACCGGACCGAACTGCAACGCCTCGGGCGCGCCCTGCTGCAAGGCTTCGGACACCGGGTAGTTTTCGAACACCAGGATCGAATCGAACAGGGCCTCCCCACCGTATCCGGCCCAGCGCTGAATCTCGAACAGCGGCGTATGCTCCTGCTCGCGCAATGCAATGTTCTGCGCCTGTACGTCCTGCAACCAATCAGCCACTGTCTGCTCAGCACATGGGCTGGCGATGACCGGCAAGGTATTGATAAACAGACCGATCTGCTCCTCCACCCCCCTGAGCTCAGCCGGACGACCGGCAACCGTGGCACCGAAGCTCACCGCCCGCTGGCCGGTGTAGCGTTGCAACAGCAGCAGCCAGGCGGCTTGCAGAACGGTATTGACGGTGACTTTCTGCTGCCGGGCGAAGTCACCCAGCGCCTGCGTCCAGCGGCTATCGAACACCTGGTGATGATCGGCGTATCCGTCTGTGTCGCCTGCCGGCGTTGCCAGCGCATGCGCCAAACGGGTAGGCGCCTCCAGGCCACGCAGGTGTTCCAGCCAGTAGTCCTTGCTGGCCTGCTGATCCTGGGCCTGCAACCAGGCGATATAGTCCCGGTAACGCACCGCTGCCCGCCCCAGAGGCTGGCCGGCATAGGCCTGCAACACCTCGCCAAGCAACCGGGAACTGCTCCAGCCATCCATCAGGATGTGGTGGTGGGTATAGATCAGGTGGTGATGCGTGTCCTCGGTCTGCACCAGATAGACTCGCAACAAGGGCGCTTCGCTCAAGTTGAAGCCCCGCTTGAGCTCCTCGTTCGCCAGACGGTCGAGACCGGCCATCCGGGCGCCATCGCTCCGCCAGTCAAGCACGCTGAACGGCACACTGCAGTGCTTGTGGACCACTTGCAGCGGCTGATCGAGCCGGCCTTCCCAGAGGAAGCCACTGCGCAGGACTTCATGACGGTCAACCACCGATTGCCAGGCAGCAATGAAGCGCTCGGGGTCCAGGCCAGCGACATCGACCCGCAACTGATTGATGTAATCGCCAGCCGCCTGCTCGTACAGGCTATGGAACAACATGCCCTGCTGCATCGGCGCGAGGGGGAACAAATCCTCGACGGATGCGGCCTCCAGGGCCAGGCTGTCCAGTTGTTCTTGGGTCAGGCGCGCCAATGGGAAGTCCGCTGGGGTGACGCCGTGGCTGCTCGCCAGACAGCAATGCGCCACCAGCGCGGCAAGCTCAGCGGCATAGTCATCCGCCAGGCGCTGGATAAGTTCAGGGGCAAAGCGCTGCGCGCTGAACGTCCAGCCCAGGCTGAGCTCGCCGGCAAACACCTGGCCGTTCAAGGTCAACCAATTGCCCAAGGGCGCCAATCCGCTCTGCTCGGCACCCGCCGATTCGCTGGCGGGCGAGAACAGCGCCCGTTCGTCTTCGGCAAAACTGCCGTCGAACTGCCCAAGGTAATTGAACGTGATGCGTGGCTCCGCCAGTGCTGCCAGCGCAGCCCTGGTCGGTGCATCGCCCAGGTAGCGGAGCAGGCCAAAACCGATGCCCTTCGCGGGCGCAGCACGCAACTGCTCCTTGATCGTCTTGATCGCTTCGGGGAAATCCCCGCCCGGGTCCAGCCGGACCGGATACTTGCTGCTGAACCAGCCGACGGTGCGCGTCAGGTCGACCTCATCGAACAGCTCTTCGCGGCCATGGCCTTCGAGCTGGATCAACACCGCCGACTCGCCAGTCCACCTGGCGATCACCCGCGCCAGTGCGGTCAGCAGCAAATCGTTGACCTGAGTGCGGTAGGCCGCCGGAGCCTGCTGCAGCAGTTGCCGGGTCAAGCCGGCGGCAAGACGCGTATAAACCGTGATGCTTTGATCGTTACACGGCTCGCTCGCCAACCGCATACCCGGCAAGTCCGCCGGTGCATGTTGCAACCGCGCCTGCCAGAATGCCAGCTGCTCCTTGGCCGGGCCTTGCGCATAATCTTGCAGACGCTTCGCCCAGGCCTTGACGGAAGTGGTCTTGGCCGGCAGCGCCACCGGCTGCCCGTTGGCCAACTGCTGGTAGGCGCGTTGCAGATCCTCAAACAGAATCCGCCAGGACACGCCATCCACCACCAGATGGTGAATCACCAGCAACAGACGCTGGCTGCCGTCCTCCAGCGCCATCAACAACGCCTTGACCAGCGGCCCATCGCCCAGTTCGAGGCTGCGCTGGACTTGCAGGCCAAGCGTTTCGATCATCGACGGTGCCACGCCATGCACCTGCGCCAATACCGGGGCATCGTCCCAACAGCAGCGCTGTTCAGCGACGCTGCGGTACCTGGCGCGCCAGCCCTGCGGCTGCTCGCTGAACGATTGACGCAAGGCATCGTGGTGGATGATCAGGGCCTGCAAGGCCTGCTCCAGAAGCACTGGATCCAGAACCCTGCTCGATTGCAGCAACACCGACTGGTTCCAGTGGTGCCGTTCGGCAATCACCCGCTCGAAGAACGCCTGCTGAATCGGCAACAGCGGCAACTCACCGCTCACCGCGCCCTGATCGATAGCCGGCAGGTCCGCGCCCTCCTGGGCAATTGTCGCCAATCCCTGGACGGTCTGGTGCTGGAACAACTGCTTAGGAGTGAAACGGATACCCGCCTGGCGCGCCCGGCTGACGACCTGGATGGAAATGATCGAATCGCCGCCCAGCTCGAAAAAATTGTCGGTCAGGCCGACTTGCTCAAGCTTGAGGACGTCTTGCCAGATGGCTGCAATCCGCTGTTCAAGCGCACTGTGTGGCGCGATAAAGATCGGCCCCTGACCGCTCGGGACAGCCGGCAGGGCCTTGCGGTCCAGCTTGCCGTTGGCATTGAGGGGCAGACCTGGCACCAGCACCAGGTGCGCCGGAATCATGTAGTCCGGCAAGTAGGCGCGCAGTTGCAACAAAAGCTCGTTGCAGTGCCGCGCCTGAACTTGCGGATCGGCGCTCAGCAGCGTGCCATCGCCTGGAACCGCGTAGGCGACCAACTGCTTGCCGACCCGTCCTGGTACGGCAAGCACCGCCGCCTCCACCAGCGCCGGCAGGCGACGCAGGGCGGCGGCCACTTCACCCGGCTCGACGCGATAACCGCGAATCTTTACCTGATCGTCGATACGCCCAAGGTACTCGATGCCCTCGTCCGTCAAACGCCCGCGGTCGCCACTGCGGTACAGACGCCCACCCTCGCCGGACGGATCGGGAACGAAGCGCTGCGCCGTCAGGCCCGGCTGCCGCAGATAACCACGAGCCAATCCGGCACCGGCAATCTGCAACTCTCCCGGCACACCTTCGATCACCGGTTGCAAGTCGGCGTCGAGCAAATGGACCCGGATGTTGGCCAGCGGATGCCCCAACGGCGCGCGGATCGGCGAACGGTCCAGATCCAACGCGGTTGCCAGCACACCGATGGTGGTTTCACTCGGGCCATAGTGGTTGAACACCCGGCAGTGCGGCATCAGCGTGTGCACGCTGTCCAGCAGTTGCGCCGGGCAGGCTTCCCCCCCCAGGATCAAACAGCGACGCGGCAGCACCTGGCTCGGGTTGCGCGCCTTGAGCAACGCCGACAGATGCGAGGGAACAATCTTCAGGGCGTCGACCGCATGGGCGCTCATATAGGCGGCAAAGCCCTCGGCATCCATGGCCAGATCAGTGTCGATCAGATGCAACGTGCGCCCCGAGCACAGGGCGGCGAAGAGTTGCGTGTAACCCAGGTCGGCGGCCACGGTGGAAACCATGGCCAGACTGCGAACGTCCTCCAGCGACACCCGCTGCAACAGCGCCTGGACATAGTTGAGCAACGCAGCGTGGCTGACCATCACGCCCTTGGGACGCCCGGTGGAGCCTGAGGTGTAGATCAGGTAGGCAATGTTTTGCCCGGCGCTGGCCACTTCAGGGGCCTGCTGCTGGTCCGCGGCCCATGGCTCGCAGGCATCCAGTTCGAGCAGGCTGAACGGGCCGCTCAAGGCTGGCCGCTGGCACAGTTGCGCATCGCTGAGCAACAGGCCGATGCCACTGTCCGCCAGCAATTGCTGCTGGCGCTCGATGGGCGTCGTCACATCCAGGGCAAGGTAGCAGCCGCCCGCCTTGAGCACCGCCAGCATGGCGACAATCAATTCGATCGAGCGCGCCGCCGCAATGCCCACGCCCACCTCAGGCCCGACGCCTTGCGCGAGCAGTCGGGCGGCCAGGCGATTGGCCCAGCGCTCAAGCTCGCCATAGTTGATTTTCCGGTCGCCGCAGACCACTGCAATCGCCTCGGGATTCCGGGCGGCCTGACGCTCGAACAATGTCTGCACGCCGGCTGTCGGTGCGCCGTCGAAGGCTACGGCAAAATCCGTGACCGGCTTATCTCGCGCCCCCGTTACAACCTCGCCCAAATGGAGAGTCGGCTCGGCAATCAGGGTATCCAGCAACCCTTGCCAGTCGGCGGCCAGGCGCTCGATCGTCGCGGCACGGAACAGATCGGTGGCATAGATGAAGTTTGCCGAAAGTCCTTCTGCGTGCTCGACCGTTTCCAGCGTAAGGTCGAACTTGCTGCTGGCGTCGTCGCAGGCCAGGTGCTCGATCTGCAACGCCAGGCCGGCGGGTAGCTGCGCCTGTCCTGTGTCGCTCTGGTGATTGAGCATCACTTGAAACAGTGGACCGTGGCTCAGACTGCGTTGCGGCTGCAACGCCTCGACCAGTTGCTCGAACGGCAGGTCTTGGTGAGCCTGCGCGCCCAGCGCCGTCTGCTTGACCTGCTGCAACAGGTCGACGAAGCGCAGATGACCTTCGATCTTCGCGGCCAGCACCTGGGTATTGATGAAGAAACCGATCAGCCCTTCGGTTTCGAGTCGCTGCCGGTTGGCGATCGGTACGCCAACGCGGATATCCGCTTGCCCGCTGTAGCGGTACAACAGGAACTGGAACGATGCCAGCAGCACCATGAACGGCGTCACGCCTTCGCTACGGGCCAACCGCTTGAGGGCCTGGGCCTTGGCCAGCGGCAACTCCAGCTCCAGCCGGGCACCGCGATGACTCTGTTCGGCGGGACGGGCAAAATCCGTGGGCAATTGCAGAAGTGGATGCTCGTCGCCCAATTGATCCTGCCAGTACGCCAGTTGCCGTGCGCGCTCACCGGCCTCCATCCATTGTCGTTGCCAGATAGCGTAGTCGGCGTACTGGATCGGCAGGACCGGCCACTGTGGCGCATGGCTCTGGATACGCGCCAGATAGCCCTGGATCAGTTCGTCCACCAGCACCCGCATCGACACGCCGTCGGCGATGATATGGTGCAGGGTCATGACCAGCACATGATCGCCCGCTGCAATCTGCAGCACGTCGGCACGCAGCAAGGGCGCCAGCCGCAAGTCGAACAACTGCGAGCTGCGTGCCTGGATGAAAGCCTCGATCCGCTGGTGGCACCGGGCTTCATCGGGCTGCGGTTCAAGTACCTGGACGTTCAACCGCAGGCGGACTTCGGGCTCGATCACCTGAACCGCCTGCTCGCCGGCCTGCTCGAACCGCGTGCGCAAACTGGCATGGCGCACGATCAAGTCGTTAAAAGCCTGCTCAAGCGCAGCGAGGTCCAGCGAGCCACGCAGGCGCAAGGCACTGGGAATGTGATAGGCGGCGCTGTCTGGGTCGAGCTGCCAGAGAAACCATTGCCGTTGTTGGGCATAGGACAGCGGTATCGGTTCGAATTCATGGGCCATGGCTGGAATCGGCAGGTGACTCAGGCTCATGCCCTTGCCGGCGAGCCGTTCGAGAAAGACTTGGCGTTGCGCCAGAGGCAGGCGAATGAAACGCTGAACCAGCGCAAGGTTGTCCAATTCGGCCATCTCAATTCGTCTCCAGCTCGGTAAGAAAGTCATGCATGTCGCTAAGGTCCTGCGCCGAATGGGTATTCAGGCACCCCGCCAGGGCAGTGGCATACTCATGCAGGGTGCCGGCCTTGAAGATCAGCTCCAACGGCACCTCGGACCCCAATTGCATCTGGGCCATGGCCGTCGCCTGAGTCGCCAGCAATGAATGCCCGCCCAGTTCGAAGAAGTTGTCGTTGCGACCGACTTGCTCAAGTTTCAGTACGCTCCGCCAGATTCCGGCCAGCGTACATTCCAGTTCGCCGGTCGGCACCACGAAGCGGCGTTGCATCAAGCTGCCGTCGACCTTGGGCAAGGCCTTGCGATCCAGCTTGCCGTTAGGCGTCAAGGGCATGGCCTGGAGGAACAGCAGATAGGTTGGAATCATGTAGCCCGGCAGCACGTCCCTGAGCCGCTGATTGATCTCGTCGCGCAGGCGCTCCTGGGTCAGCAGCGGATCGCCCCCAGCCGCCGCATCGACCGGCACCAGATAGCCCACCAGTTGGACTCCCGACTGCCCTTGCCGGGCTAATACCACCGCCTCGCGCACGGCCGGATGTTCTTGCAGCCGGGCCTCGATCTCGCCCAACTCGATCCGGAAACCGCGCACCTTGACCTGATGGTCGATACGACCGAGGTAGTCGATCACCCCATCCGCCCGCTGGCGCACCACGTCGCCGCTACGATACAGCCGCCCTCCCGAGGCGAAGGGATCAGGGACGAAACGTTCGGCGGTCAGGCCAGGACGCTTCAAGTAACCCCGTGCCACACCCTCGCCGCCCAGGTACAACTCCCCCTCATGCCCCTGGGGCACGCGTTGCAGGTGGGCGTCGAGTACCGCAACGCTGCGATCGCCGACCCGATTGCCAATCGGCGCATAGGCCGCATCGCACTGCACGCCCCGAGCCGCTTTCCAGATCAGCGGGGTCACCACGGTTTCCGTTGGGCCATAGCCATTGATGATGAACTGTGGTTTCAGTGCCTGCATGGCCAGCTCGAAACTTGCCTGAGGTACCGCGTCGCCACCAAAGCAGTAGATGCGCACGGGCGGTGGATTGCCGTCCAGGGCGGCATGCTCGGCCAGTTGTTGCAGGTATGCGGGGGGAAATGCCGCGACTGTCACGCCATGGCGATGCAGGGCCCGGTAGGTCTGTTCCGGGGTCCACAAATGCGCGTCGCGGATCAGCAGGCGGCCACCGTGGATCAAGGTGGTTAGCCAGCGTTCATGGGCACCGTCGAAAGCGAAGGACATGAAATGCAGCTCGCAGTCCCGTTCGCTCATGGCATAACGCTCGCCAATCGCCAGACAGTGCATGGCCAGCGGACCATGGGCCACCATCACGCCCTTGGGCTGCCCAGTGGAGCCCGAGGTGTAGATGACATAGGCCAGACTTCGCGGGTCCGGCTGCAACGGCGGCGCGCTGCGGGGCAGCCCAGCCAGATCGAGCTGGTCCAGCAGCAGGCAACGCAGGTGCGCCGGCACTGGCAAGCGTGCGGCCAATGCTGAATCCGTCAGCAACAGGGCAACCCCCGAATCCTGCATCAGGTACGCCAATCGTTCGCCGGGGTATTCAGGGTCCAGGGGGACGTAGGCTGCACCTGCTTTGAGGATGGCCAGCAGGCCAACCACCATCTCCAGGCTGCGCTCCAGGGCGATTGCCACCAGCACCTCCGGACCGACGCCCTCCGCCCGCAGCCTGTGCGCCAATTGGTTGGCCCGCGCTTCCAGCTCGCCATAGGTCATTTGCTGCTCGCCAAACAGCAACGCCACCGCTTCGGGCGAGCGCTCGGCATGCGCCTGGATACGCTGATGCACGCAACGCTCGAACGGATAGCTGACACCGTCGGCACTCCAGCCTTGCAAACGGCTCGTCTGCGCCGGGGTCAGCAAGTCCAGCTCGCCGATGCAGCGTGTCGCATCCGTGGCAACCGAGCGCAGCAGATTCAGCCAGTGGCCGGCCATGCGCTCGATAGTCCCGCGGTCGAACAGATCGGTGGCGTAGGTCAGTGTCGCGAAGAGGCCTTGCGCGGTGTCGAAGGTATCCAGGGTCAGATCAAACGGTGAACTGGGGTTGTCCCATACCAGCCCTTCGACCCGCAGCCCTGGCAAGGCCCATTGATCCTGGCCCTGCCGGGTTTCGTTCTGATGGTTGTACATCACCTGGAACAGCGGGCTGTGGCTCAAGCTGCGTTGTGGGTGCAGGGCTTCGACCAACTGCTCGAATGGCAGGTCCTGATGGGCTTGGGCCTGTATCGCCACCTCGCGCACCGCGCGCAGCAACCCAGCGAACGACAACTGCCCCTCGACCCGAGCCCGCAGGACCTGGGTGTTGACGAAGAAACCGATCACACGCTCGGTCTCGATCCGGTTGCGGTTGGCAATCGGCACACCGACGCGGATGTCCGCTTGACCGCTATAGCGATGCAGCAGAGCCTGGAACGATGCCAGCAAGACCATGAACAAGCTCGCCTGCTCACGTCGGGCCAGGTCTTTCAGGGCCGACGCCAATTCGGTCGGCAAGGCGATATCGAAACTCGCGCCACGGTGACTTTGCACGGCGGGGCGTGGCCGATCGGCGGGCAACTCGAGGATCGGTTGTTCACCCCCCAGTTGGCCGGTCCAGTAGTCCAATTGTCGTGCGCGCGCTCCCGCCGCCAGCCATTGGCGTTGCCAGTGCGCATAGTCGGCGTACTGGATCGGCAGTGCGGGCAACTTGGGCGTCTCTCCCAGGCTGTAGGCGGTATAGAGTGCAATAAGCTCTTCCACCAGGATCGCCATCGACCAGCCATCGGAAATGATATGGTGCTGGGTCAGCACCAGCACCTGTTCCTCGGGCGTGACATGCAGCAGCTGCACGCGCATCAGCGGCTCTTGTTGCAGATCGAACAGCCTCTGCGTCTGGGCTTCGACGAACGCCAGGATGCGTGATTCACGTAACGACGCGTCCGCTGTCGGCTCCAGATGATGACGCTCAATGGTTATCCGCGCTTGCGGTCGAATCCGTTGAAAGACCCGCTCTCCTTCCTGGACAAACGTGGTGCGCAGGCTTTCGTGACGGGCGCAAAGGGTATCGACACTGCGTACCAGGGCCGGCAGATCCAGTTGGCCGTGCAGGCGCAATGCGCTCGGAATGTGATACGCGCTGCTCTGGGGATCGAGACGCCAGAGGAACCATTGACGTTCCTGGGCAAACGACAGCTCAAGCGGTTGTTCGCGGTCGACCGGCAGCAACGGCGGTTCAACATGCCCAGCCTCCTGCCCCAGGGCCTTGACGAAATCGCTCAGCACGCTGTGCTCGAACAACGCACGCAGGGGAACATCGAGCGCCAGGGCTTTCCTTGCACGGGAGATAACCTGGGTAGCCAGCAGAGAATGGCCGCCCAGCTCGAAGAAGTTGTCGTTCAGCCCGACTCGCTCGACCTTCAGCACCGCCTGCCAGATCGCCGCGATCTGCTGTTCCAGCGCCGTGACCGGAGCGACAAAAGCCTGTTGCGCCTGGCTAGCATCCGGCAGTGGCAGGGCCTTGCGGTCCAGCTTGCCATTCGGGCTCAACGGCAATCCCTCAAGGAACAGCACGTGCGTCGGTACCATATAGTCCGGCAGGCTGTCCTTGAGCCGGGCACGCATCCGCTCGCGCACAGCCGCCTGCTCCGCCGGCCCGGCCTGACTCACCGAGCGTTGCGTCGGCACCACATAGGCCGACAGTTGCAGGCCACTGCTGCCCGGCACCGCCAGCACGATGGCCTCGCGTACCGCCTCCTGCTCCAGCAGGCGCGCTTCGATCTCGCCCAGTTCGATACGAAAGCCACGGATCTTCACCTGATGGTCGATCCGTCCGGCGTACTCCAACACCCCCTCGGCATTGAACCGCGCCAGATCGCCGGTACGGTACAACCGGGCACCGCTGCCGTAGAACGGGTCCGGCAGGAAGCGCTCGGCGCTCAACCGCGCCCGACCGAAATAGCCCCGCGCCAACAACTCGCCGCCGATCACCAATTCGCCCACCACGCCGATCGGGGCCGGTTGGCCGCTGTCGTCCAATACATAGA
>NZ_CP014135.1:2972080-3190219 GCF_001543125.1 Pseudomonas agarici
CTTGCGCTGTCGACCTATCGACAGCGGGAGGCGAATTCTACAGCGTTACACGCTGCTGTCAACACCTCTTTTACAGCGCTTCCGGGCTTCGATGAACTGAAGACCACATCGTTCTAAATCTACTTAACTCACTGAATGAAAAGGAGTTTTTCGTTTCGACCGCGTCGGAAGTGGGGCGAATTATAGGCCCATGGAATTCGCCGTCAACCCTTATTTTCATTTTCTGCCGAGAGGATCAGAAGGGCGCTTCTATATAGAATGGATAGAGCGGGGCGCCTAGAGCACCCCCGCCTCGCGCAACCCGGCCACCGTTTCCGGTGTCAGGTTCAATACCCGCCGCAAGACCTCCAGCGTGTGCTCGCCCAATAGAGGAGGGGCATTGCGATATTCCACCGGCGTCTCTGAAAGCCGAATAGGACTCGCCACCTGCGGCACTCGCCCGGCCAGTACATGAGGCAGCTCAATAGCCAGCCCCCGCGCCAGCACCTGGGGATCGGCAAACACCTGCGACAAGTCATTGATCGGACCGCACGATACACCAGCCAACTCCAACTGCGTCACCCACTCAGCCGTCGTTTTGAAGACGGTGACCTGGCGAATCAGCGGAATCAAAACCGCCCGATTCGCCACTCGCGCCGCATTGCTGGCAAATCGCGGATCGTCGGCCCACTGCGGCTGACCAGCCACCTCGGCAAACTTGCGAAACTGCCCGTCATTGCCCACCGTCAGAATGAAGTCGCCATCGGCGGTAGGGAAGTCCTGATACGGGACGATATTCGGATGGGCATTGCCCAGGCGCTTGGGAGCCACCCCGGTGGTCAGGTAGTTCATTGCCTGGTTGGCCAGGCACGCCACCTGTACATCCAGCAGGGCCATGTCGATATGTTGCCCACCGCCGTCGCGATCCCGGTGAGCCACAGCCGCCAGAATCGCTACGGTGGAGTACAAGCCGGTGAGGATATCGGTCAGGGCCACGCCCACTTTCAGCGGACCGGCATCTGCATCGCCTTCGGGCCTGCCCGTCAGACTCATCAGCCCGCCCAGGCCCTGAATCATGAAGTCATAACCGGCACGCTTGGCATACGGCCCGGTCTGACCAAAGCCGGTGATCGAGCAATAAATCAGGTTCGGGTTGAGCACCTTGAGCGACGGGTAGTCCAGGCCATAGGCAGTCAGCCCGCCGACCTTGAAATTCTCGATCAAGATATCGGACTTCATCGCCAGCTCGCGCACCAGCCGCTGCCCCTCGGGTTGCGTGAAGTCGATGGTGATCGATTGCTTGTTGCGGTTGGCTGATAGGTAATAGGCCGCTTCGCAAGTGTTTTTGCCATGGGCGTCCTTCAGGAAGGGCGGCCCCCAGGCACGAGTGTCATCACCGTGACCTGGGCGCTCGACCTTGATCACCTCGGCCCCCAGGTCCGCGAGGATCTGACCGGACCAAGGCCCGGCCAGTACCCGCGACAAATCCAATACCCGCAGATGCGAAAGCGCGCCCATAAACCAAGCTCCTATCAGTAAAACGCCTGAAGGCCGGTTTGTGCGCGCCCGAGAATCAGCGCGTGCACGTCGTGGGTACCTTCATAGGTATTCACCACTTCCAGGTTCACCAAGTGACGCGCAACCCCGAATTCGTCGCTGATACCGTTGCCACCGAGCATATCTCGCGCCATGCGGGCGATGTCCAGGGACTTGCCGCAGGAGTTGCGCTTCATGATCGAAGTGATTTCCACCGCCGCCGTGCCTTCATCCTTCATCCGCCCCAGGCGCAGGCAACCCTGGAGGGCAAGGGTGATTTCAGTCTGCATGTCAGCCAGTTTTTTCTGGATCAGTTGGGTGGCTGCCAATGGACGACCAAACTGTTGGCGATCCAGGGTGTACTGGCGAGCCGTGTGCCAGCAGAATTCGGCGGCCCCCAGCGCTCCCCAGGAGATACCGTAACGGGCAGAGTTAAGGCAGGTGAAGGGACCTTTCAGGCCGCGGACATCCGGGAAGATGTTCTCTTGCGGCACAAAGACGTTGTCCATGACGATCTCGCCGGTGATCGAGGCGCGCAAGCCGACCTTGCCGTGAATCGCCGGAGCGCTCAGGCCTTTCCAGCCCTTCTCCAACACAAAGCCACGGATATCACCCGCATCGTCCTTGCCCCAGACCACAAACACATCGGCGATCGGGCTGTTGGTGATCCACATCTTGCTGCCGGTCAGGCTGTAACCGCCTTCGACCTTGCGCGCCCGGGTGATCATCGCTCCCGGATCGGAACCGTGGTTAGGCTCGGTCAAACCGAAGCAGCCGATCCATTCGCCGCGGGCCAGCTTCGGCAGGTATTTCTGCTTCTGCGCTTCGGTGCCGAACTCGTTGATCGGCACCATCACCAGGGAAGACTGTACGCTCATCATCGAGCGGTAACCCGAATCGACCCGCTCCACCTCACGGGCGATCAGGCCATAGCTGACATAGTTCAGGCCACTGCCGCCATACTCGGTCGCGATGGTCGCGCCCAGCAGGCCGACCTCACCCATTTCGCGAAAGATCGCCGGGTCGGTTTTTTCATGGCGGAAAGCTTCGAGAACCCGTGGCGCCAACTTGTCCTGGGCGAACTGCTGGGCGGCGTCGCGAATCATCCGCTCCTCTTCGGTGAGCTGTTGATCCAGAAGCAGGGGATCGATCCAGTTGAAGCTAGCCTTACCGCCCATGAGAGAGCCCTCGCGAATAGATCAAATATTGTGGGTTGATCCTAGGCGCCACCCGAGGATCCGGCAAACGAGGATTTTGCATGCTGTTGTGCTAATTTCTCACTCCGACACTCTGTTGAACGCGTTCTCGCACTACATTTAGTGAGGTTGCCGTACATGCGCCGGAAGATCCCCAGCACCGCCGCGCTGATCAGCTTCGAAGCCGCCGCCCGCCACGAGAGCTTTACCAAAGCGGCTGGAGAGCTTTCCCTCACCCAGGGCGCGATTTGCCGACAGATTGCCAGCTTGGAGGAGTTCCTCGGCATCGAGCTCTTCCGGCGTTCAAGACGGGGTGTGAAGCTCACTGAGGCAGGACTGTCCTATAGCCGCCGGGTCGCCACGCAACTGGATGCGGTCGAACGCGACACGCTGTCAGTCATGGGCCAGCAGGGCGCCAACGTGATCGAACTGGCAGTGGTACCGACATTCGGCACTCAGTGGCTGCTGCCGCGACTCAAGGACTTCCAGCAACAACACCCGCAAGTCACGGTCAACCTGACCAACCGTACCCGACCGTTCCTGTTTGCCGATACCGACTTCGACGCCGCCATTTACTTCGGCGATGCCGACTGGTCGGGTACCGAATCCCACCACTTGATGGGCGAGAACCCGATGCCGGTGTGCAGCCCGACCATGCTCGGCGCCCGCCAGAGTCTGAGCGCGCCGCAGATCGCCGACTTGCCACTGCTGCAACAGACCACACGGCCCTATGCCTGGCGCCAATGGTTCAATGCCCAGGCACTGAATATCCCTCGCGACATGACAGGTCCGCGCTACGAGCTATTCTCCATGTTGGCCCAGGCCGCCATGCACGAGATGGGGATTGCACTGATTCCGCCGTTCCTGATTCGGCGCGAATTGGCCGAGAAGCGCCTGGTGATCGCTAACCCCAATGCGCTTTCCAGCATCAAGGCCTATTACCTGATGATTCCCGATCGCAAAGTCGAATCGGCATCCCTAAGGGCATTTCGTGACTGGCTGGTTAGTCAAGCTCGGGGCTACAACCTGCTGACTTGATGGCCTTCAACGACAAGCCAATTTAGTGGCTATAACCATAACGCACTACAGATATAACAAAATATCGCTTTTAAGATAGCCGCTTGCGCAACTGAAATCTTGTACGAAAGTCCCTGATAACAAGGGTTTTAGCCTATTTTTCCCCGGCAGATTCATTGTGCATATTATCGACTCGAAATTTCTCCATTTTCGGCCAGAATTCTTGCGAAGCCGGTATTTTACTGGCTCAAGATCATCTCATGGGGCACTAAGTCACAGGGTGACTTGTAGTTAATATGAAGTTAACTTTCAGAATATCTTGAAGGGTGCAGTTTTCGCCCGAAAAATGCCGCGCCCCGTCGCCAATCGGCGGGATCGTGCTGATCGGCCGCTCCAATCGCACCCCCGTAGTGCGCTGGCCTTCTTATAAAAAAGATCATGCAGGAGATTTGATGTGCACATCGGTGTTCCTCTCGAAACCCAGTCGGGTGAAATGCGGGTTGCCGCTACCCCGGAAACCATCAAGAAGCTGGTCGGCCAGGGCCATAAGGTCACGGTGCAAAGCGGTGCCGGTCTCAGGGCCAGCGTTGTCGACACGGCGTATGAGGCAGCTGGCGCCACCATTGGCAGCGCCACCGAGACCTTTGCCGCCGAGCTGATCCTCAAAGTGGTCGCCCCCAGCGACAGTGAGTTGACGCTGATCCGCCACGGCACCGTGCTGGTGGGCATGCTCAACCCGTTCGACAACGAAACTATCGCCAAACTGGCGGCTAAAGGCATTACCGCTTTCGCCCTGGAGGCCGCGCCACGCACCTCCCGCGCACAAAGCCTCGATGTACTCTCGTCCCAAGCCAACATTGCCGGTTACAAGGCCGTACTGCTGGCTTCCCATCACTACCCGCGCTTCATGCCGATGCTGATGACCGCAGCGGGCACGGTGAAAGCTGCTCGCGTGCTGATCCTCGGTGCCGGCGTGGCCGGGTTGCAGGCCATCGCCACCGCCAAGCGCCTGGGCGCCGTGATCGAAGCCTCGGACGTGCGTCCGGCGGTGAAAGAGCAAATCGAGTCCCTAGGGGCGAAGTTCGTCGACGTCCCCTACGAGACCGACGAAGAACGCGAATGCGCGGTCGGCGTCGGCGGTTATGCGCGACCGATGCCAGCCAGCTGGATGCAGCGCCAGGCCCAGGCCGTGCACGAGCGCGCCAAACAAGCCGATATCGTCATTACCACCGCGCTGATTCCCGGGCGCAAGGCCCCGGTACTGTTGAGCGCCGAGACCGTGGAGCAGATGAAACCCGGCTCGGTGGTCATCGACCTGGCTGCGTCCCAGGGCGGCAACTGCCCGCTGACCGTGGCCGACCAGGTGGTGGTCGAACATGGCGTGACCATTTGTGGCCCAACCAACCTGGCCAGTGAAGTCGCGGCGGACGCCTCGGCGCTGTATGCCCGCAACCTGCTGGACTTCCTGAAGCTGGTCTTCAACAAGGAAGGCCAATTCGAAGTGAACCTCGAAGACGACATCGTCGCCGCGTGCCTGATGTGCCGCGACGGCCAGGTCATCCGCAAGAACGCCTAAGCAGGGATTCAGACGATGCAAGAGCTTATCTCCCCCGGTATCTACAACCTGATCATCTTCGTGCTGGCGATCTATGTCGGTTACCACGTGGTCTGGAACGTCACACCCGCGCTGCATACACCGTTGATGGCCGTGACCAACGCCATCTCGGCAATCGTGATTGTCGGCGCCATGCTCGCGGCGGCGCTGACCGTGACCCCACTGGGCAAGACCATGGGCACACTGGCCGTGGCCCTGGCGGCGGTGAATGTGTTCGGCGGCTTCCTGGTAACGCGCCGAATGCTTGAGATGTTCAAGAAAAAAGCCCCGAAAGCGGTAAAAGAACAGGCGCCGAAGTCATGAGCATGAACCTCGTAACGACGCTCTACCTGATCGCCTCGATCTGCTTTATCCAGGCTCTCAAGGGCTTGTCGCATCCGACCACTTCGCGACGCGGCAACCTGTTCGGCATGCTCGGCATGGCCCTGGCAATCATCACCACCGTCGGCCTGGTGTTCAAGCTCGGAGCCGAGCTGGCAACGGCCGGTATCGGCTACGTGCTGGTCGGCCTGCTGATCGGCGGCACCGCCGGCTCGATCATGGCCAAGCGCGTCGAGATGACCAAGATGCCGGAGCTGGTGGCCTTCATGCACAGCATGATCGGCCTGGCCGCAGTATTCATTGCCATTGCGGCGGTGGTCGAGCCGCAATCGCTAGGTATCGTCAAGCAACTGGGCGATTCGATTCCCGCCGGTAACCGCCTGGAACTGTTCCTCGGCGCGGCGATTGGTGCAATTACCTTCTCAGGTTCGGTCATCGCTTTCGGCAAGCTGTCGGGCAAATATCAATTTCGCCTGTTCCAAGGCGCACCCGTGCAGTTTGGCGGCCAGCACCCACTGAACCTGCTGCTGGGTTTGGCGACACTGGCCCTCGGCGTGGCCTTCATGCTGACCGGCAACCTCGGCGCCTTCGCGCTGATGTTGGCCCTGGCCTTCGTGTTAGGGGTACTGATCATCATTCCTATCGGCGGCGCGGATATGCCGGTGGTGGTGTCGATGCTCAACAGCTACTCCGGCTGGGCGGCAGCGGGCATCGGCTTTTCGCTGAACAACTCGATGCTGATTATTGCCGGTTCGCTGGTGGGGTCGTCGGGTGCAATCCTTTCATACATCATGTGCAAGGCGATGAACCGTTCGTTCTTCAACGTGCTGCTTGGCGGTTTCGGCAACAAGGCCGATGTCGGTCCTGCCGGCGCCAAGGAAGCTCGCCCGGTGAAATCCGGCTCAGCCGACGACGCCACCTTCCTGTTGGCCAACGCCGATACCGTGATCATCGTGCCCGGCTACGGTCTGGCGGTGGCCCGTGCCCAGCACGCGCTGAAGGAACTGACCGAGAAGCTGACCCACCGTGGCGTCACCGTGAAGTACGCGATTCACCCGGTGGCCGGGCGCATGCCCGGCCATATGAACGTATTGCTGGCCGAGGCCGAAGTACCTTACGACCAGGTGTTCGAGATGGAGGATATCAACTCCGAGTTTGGCCAGGCCGATGTCGTGCTAGTGCTCGGCGCCAACGACGTGGTCAACCCAGCGGCGAAGAACGATCCGAAGTCGCCGATTGCCGGCATGCCGATTCTCGAAGCCTTCAAGGCCAAGACCATCATCGTCAACAAACGCTCCATGGCCAGCGGCTACGCCGGCCTGGATAACGAGCTGTTCTACCTCGACAAGACGATGATGGTCTTCGGCGATGCGAAGAAAGTCATCGAGGACATGGTCAAGGCTGTCGAATAACACTGGCTGTAGTGCCCGATCGAAAATCCCATCCTTGAGCAAGATGGGATTTTTCTTTGTCAGCGCAAAACCCACCAAAGGCTCTGAATCGAGGGTTGGGACCGGCCTTGGCGACCTGCGCGATGCACTGAGCTGGCACATCAATCTGGAAAAAACCGGGAAAATGCTGGCGGATTGATTGACACAGTTCTCTGCTGGTGCAAACACAGTTTCTTCAGCGGGCGAACCTTTTGCAGATAACAGACAAAAACTGTACTGCTGTACTGGTCATTTTTCAGCTCAGAACGCCTTCAACCCCTCAACATCACACACAAACGCACCAATATCGGGCGCATAGGTACAGTTGTCTAAATTATGAGCAGTACAGCGCCTATAAACAGTTAACTGGTCCCTCACAATACAGATGAACTGTATCTAGAGAGACTAGGCAAAGAAGAGGATCATTGGCATCAGTTAAACCACTACCTAATCCCGCCATAAGCGGAAGGATGTCAATCATGGAACGTACACTCAGTTCCGAGCTGTTCTACGAAAACACTGCTACCAACGCTCAAGCTACCCTGCCTCTGCGCGTTCTCGCCAACCTGATGCTGTGGCAGCGCCGCATCGCTAGCCGCCATCAACTGGCTCGCCTGGATGCTCGTCTGCTGGCCGATGCCGGTATCAGCGAAGCACAGCGCTACGAAGAGTTGAGCAAGCCGTTCTGGCGCTAAATAGCGCTCGCTGGCCCTGACCCATCGGGTCCACCGCCAGCACCCGAATTGAAAAAACCGAGCCCGTCGCGAGCAATCGCGGCGGGCTTTGTCGTTCCTGGTCCCAGGATTTTCAGGCGGGAATGGAAGAACGTGTCGGCACGTACAGTTTTAAATTATTTGAAAAACAACCAGTACAGTTTATAAAGCTCGATAAAAAGGCCCTGAGCCGACTATCAGGACCAAAGAACCGGCTTTGCGTCGCAGGGAACTGCGCCTACTATCACGGTCATAGGTAGCCTACGGCGCGGAATGTGCGTCTGAGGTTCATCGCTCATCGCGTTGGAGTGGCCGTTGTCGCCTTGTGTCACCGTTCCTATTTCACGTTCAGGAGATTCACCATGTTCCGTTCTCGCCTGCTCAGCGCGGCCGCCCTGTTTTGCATTGCCGCCGCGGCCAATGCCAGCAGCTTCATCGTCACCACCGACTCCCTGGTCGATGCCCTCAAGGCCACCTCCGACGCGACGTCCGACGCCACTTCATCGTTGCGTGACAACAAGATCGTGCGCGCCGCCCAGGACGATGCCGCGAGTTTCGTCGCCAGCGATGGCCAGATCCGCAGCGTGAAGCTGGAAAGCGCGTTCGACACCATTCGACGCCAGGCGCCCCAACTGCAAGCCAGCGATGCGCAACTGGCCCAGGCAATCCTGGCGATCTGAACCAGCGAACTTGCAGGAACGTGGCTCGACCGCTCCTGCAAGATTGCACGATATGTCAACGACAATGGGCGCGCTGGTTCCGATCCATGCATTCCGCTAGCCTTGACGCTCCTTCACTCAGCCATCGAGACCCATGCGTTCACTCTCCTTATTGTTCATAGCACTTTGCTGGATCACGCAGGCCCACGCATTCGACCTGACCACACAAGGCGTTGTTATCAGCGGTTATGCCACCAGCCAGGTGACTACCGCGCCCTTCGACCATAAACTGATAGCGGCCCAGGATGACGCCGCCGCCTTCGTCGCCAGCGCAGGCCAGTGGCGCGGCGCGCAACTGGAGTCAGCCCTGGCCTACCTGCGCCAGACCCGACCAAAACTTCATGCCAGCGACCTTGAACTGGCCGAAGCAATTCTCGTCCAATAGTCACTTTTGTATTGCGGAGACACTTCATGCGTACCCCCCTGATCGTCGCTACCCTCGGCCTGCTGTTGCTGGCTGACGTGGCTTCGGCGCATACCCTGGTGGCCACCAGTAACATCATCGTGCGGGCCTCCGGGCGCACCATCGACTTCACTTCGGACACCACCACCTCGATCCGCGACTCGAAAGTGGTTCGCGAAGCTCACGACGATGCCGCCAGCTTTGTCGCCAGTCATGGCGAGATCCGCGGAGCGCAACTGGAAGCCGCCTTCAATGCCTTGCGCAGCCAAGTGCCGCAAGCCCGCGACGCCAGCGACCAGGCCCTCGCCGAAGCCATTCTCGCCCTGTGAAGCCATTTGCCGGCTGGCTGCTGGCCTGCGCGCTGTTGCTAGGTAGTAACGCGGCCCAGGCCGGCCTGCAACTACGGCTCAAGACTGACGGCCTGAGCAAGGCCGAGCAGCAGGCTAGCCAAATCCTGCTCGATGAAGCCATGGCGCACCTACCGCCACGTTTTATCGAGCAATTGGACCGACGCATCGATGTCGGCTGGTCGACCGATATGCCCGCCAATGCCTACGGACAGGCGACGCTGGTCGCGGAGTTGGATCTCAACCGCAACCTACTGCCCGGTCTGGTGGATGGTTCGGCAGCCAGCAAAAAAACCTTGCGCCCCCACGGCACGGTACGCGAGGAAATGCTCGCCACCGTGTTGCATGAACTCACCCATATCTATGACCGCGCCCGCTTATGGCCCGACGCCGAACGCACGCTGATCCAGCGCTGCCGCCGACAAAGCGGGAATACCGGCCTGGTCGGCCTGCCCGATCAGTGTCGGGGCCAGACCAGCCGGCGCTTTACCCTCAGTGATGACCCGCGCCTGCTGGACCTGGCCGGCTGGCAGCAGTCGGTAGGCACTCGCGGCCAACGCGAACAGCACAACAAGCAAGTCGCCCGCAGCCCGGATAGCTATGAGATCACCAATCCCAAGGAGTTCGTCGCGGTCAACATGGAGTACTTTCTCCTCGACCCAGCCTATGCCTGCCGCCGTCCAGCGCTGTATCGCTATTACCAGGAACGCTTCGGCTGGGCGCCACGGGAGAAGGACCGCTGCGACAAGACCTTCCCCTTCCTGAATGCCGGCAACGACTTCGGCAAGACCCCACTGGGCCGGATCGATCCCGAGCGAGTCTATGAAGTCGACTACCTGCTAGCCGAAGCCAACCAGAACTGGGTCAGCCGCTGGGGCCATAGCATGTTACGCCTGGTAATCTGCGCGCCAGGCCGCCCACGCGGACCGGATTGCCGGCTGGACCTGGACCAGCACCTGGTATTGTCGTACCGCGCCTTCGTCAACGATGTGCAGCTCTCGACCTGGGGCGGCCTGACCGGTGCCTATCCATCGCGACTGTTCGTCCTGCCGTTGGCCCAGGTCATCGATGAATACACCAAGACCGAACTGCGCAGTCTGGCCTCCGTGCCGCTGACACTGTCGCGCCGGGAGATCGAGGAAGTGGTCGAGCACGCCGCCGAAATGCACTGGAGCTACGACGGCAATTACTACTTCGTGACCAACAACTGTGCGGTGGAGACACTCAAGCTGTTGCGCAGCGGCACTGATAATACTCAACTCAAGGGCCTGGACAGCATCATGCCCAACGGCCTGCTGGAAGTCCTCAAGGGTCGTGGCCTGGCCGACACCAGCGTGCTCGACGACCCGCGCGAAGCCTTGCGCCTGGGCTATCGCTTCGACTCTTACCGGGACCGTTACCAGGCGATGTTCGAGGTGTTGAAGAAGCATTTGCCGATCCGACAGCAAACCGTCGAGGACTGGCTGTCACTGTCCCCCGAAGACCGCCGCCCGTGGTTCGCCCAGGCCGACCTGCGCACCAGCGCCGCCTTGCTGCTGCTGGAACAGGCGGGGTATCGCCGGCAACTGCTGTTGGCCCAGGACGAGGTCAAGCAGAAGTACCTGAGCGGACGCGATATCAAGGACAGCGGCATGGACCAGGCCAACCGTACCTTGCAGGCTATCCTCGCCAACAGCGGCTTCCTCAGCCGCCCGGCGGAACTGCTCGGCAGTGGCGGCTATGGCTTGCCGCAACCGGGCGAATGGCAGCGCCTGGAAGCCGAGAGCAGCCAGCGTCAGCAACAGCTACAACGACTCACCGGCGACCTGGACAAGGAAGTGCGCAAACTCCTCGACCCGGCTCGCGAAGCCGAGATCGAAGCCAGCGAAGCCAACCTGAAGCGGCTCGGCGAGCATTTGCGCAGCCTGCATAAAGCGGCAGGCGGGCTGGAGCTGCCTTGATTCGCCGCCACACGACCTTGCGTCCGACTTTGCGCAACGAAAGCTGGCTGAAAGCTTGCCCCATTAGCATCGCCTCACCGCCGGCACCAGACCGGTCGGTCGTGGCGCGCCTCATAGGCGCTCGACGGCCCATTAACAACAACAATTGGTGATGCCGATGTCCGCTACGACCTGCCTGTTCGCTGCAACTGCTTCCGTGCTTCCCGCGCTGACTGAGCGTCACTAGTCGCTTCGCCTTCCCTAGCCGCGTTACGCCCGGAGTATCCCTATGCTGACTTTCCTTGGCTTCGCCATGGTCATTACGTTCATGTACCTGATTATGACCAAGCGCTTGTCCGCGCTGATCGCCCTGATCATCGTGCCGATCATCTTCGCCCTGTTCGGCGGCTTCGCCGTGGGTATCGGCAAGATGATGATCGAAGGCATCACCAAGCTCGCGCCGACCGGCGTGATGCTGATGTTCGCCATTCTCTATTTCGCCCTGATGATCGACTCCGGCCTGTTCGACCCGGCCGTGCGCAAGATCCTCAGGCTGGTCAAGGGTGATCCGCTGAAAGTCTCGGTCGGCACCGCCGTACTGGCCCTGGTGGTGTCCCTGGACGGTGACGGCGCCACCACCTACATGATCTGCGTCGCCGCCATGCTGCCGCTGTACAGTCGCATCGGCATGAGCCCACGAATCATGGCCGGGCTGATCATTCTCGCCGGCGGGGTGATGAACATGACACCCTGGGGTGGCCCGACCGCCCGTGCCGCCAGTGCGCTGCATGTCGACCCGTCGGATATCTTCGTGCCGATGATCCCAGCCATGTGTGCCGGGGTCGCGGCGATCCTGCTGATCGCCTACTTCTACGGCAAGCGTGAGCGCACCCGCCTCGGTGAACTGTCTGTGCTCGGCGATGATATCGACCATAGTGAAATCAGCGTCTCGCAATTCCCCGATGCCCGTCGACCGAAGCTGATCTGGTTCAACGGTGCCCTGACCCTGGGCCTGATGTGCGCGCTGATCGCCGGATTGTTGCCCCTGCCGGTACTGTTCATGGTTGCGTTCAGTATCGCCATGATCGTCAATTACCCATGCCTGCAACAGCAGAAGGACCGTATTGCGGCCCACGCCGGCAGCGTGTTGGCGGTCGTCGGGTTGATCTTTGCCGCCGGCATCTTCACCGGTATCCTGTCCGGCACCGGCATGGTCGAGGCCATGTCCAAGAGTTTGTTAGCGGTGATCCCGCCGGGGCTGGGGCCTTACCTGGCGGTAATCACGGCCCTGGTCAGCATGCCATTCACCTTCTTCATGTCCAACGATGCGTTCTACTACGGCGTGCTGCCGGTGCTGGCCGAAGCCGCCAGCCACTACGGCGTCACCGCTGTGGAAATAGCACGTGCCTCGATCGTCGGCCAACCCGTCCACTTGTTGAGCCCGCTGGTACCATCGACCTACCTGCTGGTCGCCCTGGCCGGTATCGAGTTTGGCGACCACCAACGGTTTACCCTCAAATGGGCAGTACTGGTGTGTTTGTGCATACTAGCCGGAGCACTGCTGATGGGGACGTTCCCGTTTTTCGGTAGCCTATAAAGACAACGCTTCACCGCCACCCCGGCAATCGGACTTAGCAGCACGAAGGCGGCTGCCGGGGTAGCCCACACTCGCGCAAAGGAATACACATGGAATGGCTGACCAACCCGGAAATCTGGGTTGCCTTCTTCACCTTGACCGCCCTGGAGATTGTCCTGGGCATCGACAACATCATCATGATCTCGATCCTGGTCGGTCGCATGCCCAAACACATGCAACAGCGCACCCGGATCTTCGGCCTCGCCCTGGCGATGATCACAAGGATCCTCCTGTTGCTGTCGATCACCTGGGTCATGCGCCTGACCGCCGACCTGTTCGTGGTCTTCGGCCAGGGCATTTCCGGTCGTGACCTGATCCTGTTCTTCGGTGGCCTGTTCCTGCTATGGAAAAGCTCCCAGGAAATCTACCACGGCTTGGAAGGTGAGGAGGAGAACGTCAGTGACGGCCCGAAAGGCAAAGGCGGCAACTTCCTCTACACCATCATCCAGATCGCGATCATCGACATCGTGTTCTCGCTGGATTCGGTGATCACCGCAGTCGGCATGGTCTCCCATGTGCCGGTGATGGTCGCGGCCATCGTGGTGGCAGTACTGGTGATGATGTTGGCGTCCAAGTCCATCGGCGACTTCATCGACAAGCACCCGTCGTTGAAGATGCTTGCCCTGTCGTTCCTGATCGTGGTCGGCACCGTGCTCATCGCCGAAGCCTTCGAAGTGCATGTGCCAAAAGGCTACGTCTACTTCGCCATGGCATTCTCCCTGGCCGTGGAAGCAATCAATATCAAGATGCGCACCGCCATGCAGAAAAAGAAACAACAACAGGATCCGGTGAAACTGCGCAAGGATGTTCCGGGTCAATAAACTCGAAACGTTGGCAGAACACCGAAAAGGGGCTTGATTTGCCCCTTTTTTGCAGTTGCATGCAATCGGCTTTGTGACAGATTTGTTTCAAAACAGGTTTTGGCTGTGCGATGCTGGCGCTTGGCCCGAGAGCCAACTAAAGCTTAAGGACAAGTCGTGGAAAGGCGCGCGGTAAATCTACATTGGCCCTTTTTGGCCAGAGCAATTCCAGGGGGCCCTCCATGCTGACCCTGCTCAATCTGCTTTCCGCCGTGACCCTGCTGATCTGGGGTACGCATATCGTCCGGACCGGTATCCTGCGGGTCTACGGCTCCAACCTGCGCCAGGTGATCGGCCAGAACATGGCCCGACGCCCGCTGGCCTTTGTCGCCGGTATCCTGGTCACAGCCATGGTCCAGAGTAGCAACGCCACGGCGATGTTGGTGACGTCCTTTGTCGGCCAGGGCCTGATGGCGCTGACTCCAGCCCTGGCAACCATGCTCGGCGCCGACGTCGGCACCGCGCTGATGGCCAGGGTATTGACCTTCGACCTGTCCTGGCTGTCGCCGTTGCTGATCTTTCTGGGAGTGATCTTCTTCCTCTCGCGCAAGCAGACCCGCGCCGGACAACTCGGGCGCGTGGGCATCGGCCTGGGGCTGATCATCCTCGCCCTGCAACTGATCGTCGAAGCCGCCGTGCCGATCACTCAAGCCCAGGGCGTGAAGGTGGTATTCGCCTCGCTGACCGGCGACATCCTGCTCGATGCCCTGATCGGCGCGTTGTTCGCCATGATTTCCTACTCCAGCCTCGCCGCCGTGCTGCTGACCGCCACTCTGGCAGGGGCCGGGGTGATCAGCCTGCCGGTCGCCATCGGCCTGGTGATCGGCGCGAATATCGGCAGCGGCGTGCTGGCCTTTCTCGGCACCAGCATGCGCAACGCCGCTGGCCGCCAGGTCGCCCTGGGCAGCCTGCTGTACAAGCTGATCGGCCTGCTACTGATCATCCCCGTGCTCAGTCCCCTGGTGCGCTGGATCGACAGCCTGGACTTCAGCCCGCAGGAAATGGTCATCGGCTTCCACCTGATCTATAACACCGTGCGCTGCCTGCTACTGCTGCCCAGCGTCGGCCCCATGGCCCGGTTGTGCGCCTGGCTGCTACCGGAGCGGCCCGAGGCCAACGGCAAGGTCAAGCCCCGACACCTCGACCCGGCCGCCCTCGATACGCCGAGCCTGGCGCTGTCCAGCGCCGTGCGCGAAACCCTGCGCATCGGCGACCTGATCGACAACATGCTCGCCGCCATGCTGGATGTGCTGCAAGGCAAACAGACCGCCGTGGCCATTGAGATGCGTCGCCTGAGCGATGATGTCGAAGTGCTGTACAGCGCGGTCAAGCTCTACCTGGCGCAGATGCCTCGCGAGGACCTCGGCGAGCACGACAGCCGCCGCTGGGCGGAAATTATCGAGCTGGCGATCAACCTGAAGCTGGCAGCCGATCTGATCGAGCGTATGTTGCGCAAGGTTCAGCAGCAGAAGACCGCAAAACGCCGTTCATTCTCGGAAGTTGGCTTGGAAGAATTGGCCGGGCTGCACAGCCAGTTGATCGACAACCTGCGTCTTGGCCTCTCGGTGTTTCTCAGCGCCGACCCGAAAAGCGCCCGTCAGTTACTGCGGGAAAAACGCCGCTTCCGCGCCCAGGAAAGGCGCTTGGCCCACGCCCATGTCAGTCGCCTGCAACGCAAGATCGTCCAGAGCATCGAGACCAGCTCCTTGCATCTGGAGTTGATTGCCGACATGAAGCGTCTGAATTCGTTATTCTGCGGTAGCGCTTATGTGATCTTGGAAACCTCCGAGACCGGCGCACTGGCTTTGGAAGAAACAGCCGATATCACACACTCGCCTTGAACGCTCACGGTTGGCTTGTTGTCTGTGCGTAGTGGCCTGTGTGGCTGGTTCTGTCAGTCCATTGCGGCGACACCAGCCTCCGGTCCGCATTGCTGTAGCTCGCCATAGCCGGCTATGCCTCGTCACAGCGCCTCGGCCATGGACGTGTGGCATCCGAATTTGAGCTGACGAACTAACCGTAAAGGCCACTAGAAACCTATCCTCGGAAAATGGTTATGCGTTACCTGCTGCTCGTGTACCTACTGCTCACCTTCGCCCCTGCCCATGCCCTTGATCGCTTCCAGGTCGAGGGCTATCAGTTGCCCAACGGTCTGCAACTGCTGCTCAAGCCCGGTAGCGAGCGCGGGCATGTGGCGATCCGGCTGGTGGTGGGCGTCGGCTTCGACGATTTCGCCTGCGCCGACAAGGAACTGCCGCACCTGCTCGAACACCTGCTGTTCAGTGGCGTCGACGGCGGCGGCGAGGGCGACCTCGAGGAACGCATGCAGGCCCTCGGTGGCGAGTGGAACGCCTATACCAGCGACGCCGATACCACTTTCGTGATCGAAGCGCCGGCCAGCAACCAGCGCAAGATTCTCGACTTGCTGCTGGCCGTCCTCACTCAGACCCGCTTCAGCGACGCCGATATCGCCACCGCCAAGCAGGTAGTGGAACGCGAGGACGGCGGGCACTACTCACACTTGCAGCGTTGGCTGGATATTCAAGCGAGCGGGCATCGCAGTAGCGATCAATTGGCCATGGAACTGGGCCTCAAATGTCCCGGTCGGGCAGAGGTCGGGCACCTGACCCGCGAGCAACTGGAGGCCGTGCGCAAGAACTGGTACGCGCCGAACAACATGACCCTGATCATGGTCGGCGGGCTCGATCGCCTGCTGCCGGCTTATTTGGACCGGACCTTTGGCGCACTGGAACCCATCGAGCCCAACGACCACCTGCCTCTCCCGCAGATCCTCCACCATGGCGCCGCACAGCGCGACCTGATCCGTGGCTGGATCGGCAACGGCGCGAAGATCCACTGGCTGTTTCCGGAGCCTGCATCGCAAGGCCCATCGGACGAAGCCATCGACCTGCTCAAGGACTACCTGGACTGGACGCTCTATCGCCAATTGCGACTGGCCCACAGTCTGTCCTATGGCCCCTGGAGCGAACGCGAAGTGCTCGGCGGCGTCGGCTTCTTCAGCCTCAATGCCGATGTCGAACGGGAGAACCTCGGCCAGGCGCAACAAGTGTTGACCGAGCTGAAAGAGCAGCTGCTCAAGGACGGTCTCGACCCGGCGACCTTCGCGCGCCTGCAACAAGCCGCCATCGCCCGCCAGGCCTGGGCGGTGCAGGGCAATAGCGCCCTGGCCGATTACTACTGGAGCGCGCTGGAGGATTACCAGGACGGCCACTTCACCGACCCGGCCAAAGCCCTGGCGGCCGTGACGCTCAAGGAAGCCAACCTGGCCCTGCGCAAACTGTTCGAACAGCCGGGCTACCTGCGGATCGAGAAGCCATTGTTGAGCTATGACCAGTTGCTGTGGTTGGGCACGGGTCTGGTGGGGCTGATCGTGTTGGCTCTGTTGGGTTGGCGCGCCCGTCGTCGCTAGTGGCCTGTACGGTGAGTTCGTTAGCTCAAGTTCGGATGCCATAAGTTCATGGCTAAGGCGCTGTGACGAGTCATAGCCGGGCTATGGTGAGGAACAGCAACGCAAGCCAGGGATTTAGGGCGCCGAAATTGACTCATAGAACTAACCACACAGGCCACCAGGGCCTGTGGCGTGTCCATCCGGCAAGCCAGCTCCCATCCTCCGCGCTAAAACGGTATTGTGTCTGGGTATTTCTCCCGCCAGCACTGTGAATCGCCGAATGCCGAAATTAGCCCTTTTAATCCAGCGCCTCCTCGAATTGATGAAGCGTTATCCGGGGGTTATCGCAGCCTTTGGCTTCTGCTCGGGGATCGCCAGCTTCATCCTGGTCGACCGCCAGCAGAGCAAGGCCAGCCTAATCGCCATCGTACTGTTGCTGAGCTGGCTTTGGCTGATGTTGGAAGGCGTGCTGACCCAACTGTTCAGCCGCCTGTTCAAACGCGAGATCCCGGAACCGCTACTGCGTTACGCGACACAATTGATCCACCAGGAAAGCCTGTTCTTCGTTCTGCCGTTCTTTTTCATTACCACCACCTGGAACAGCGGCCAACTGGTGTTCACCAGCCTGCTCGGTGCGGCGGCGCTGGTGTCGATCATTGACCCGCTGTACTACAAGTGGCTGGCACCGAAACGCTGGCTGCTGCTCGGCCTGCACACCCTGACACTGTTCGCCGCCTTGCTCACCGCGTTGCCGATCATCTTGCACCTGACCACCGCCGAGAGCTACAAACTGGCACTGGGCACCGCCATGTTGCTGTCGATCCCCAGCCTGGCGGTCAGTCTGCCGCCGCGTGGCGTGCGCGGCTGGCTGATGCTGGTCAGTGTGACTCTGGCCATCGGCGGCTCGGGCTGGCTGCTGCGCTCCTGGGTACCGCCCGCGACGCTGTGGATGACCGAGGTCGCGCTGACCACGCAATTGCAGGACCGCACCCCCGGCGATAGCCTGAAACAAATCAGCGCCAGCCAGGTTCGCAACGCCGGACTCTATGCCTACACTTCGATCAATGCACCGCGTGGGTTGGACGAGCGGATCTACCATGTCTGGGAGTTCAACGGACATGAAGTCGACCGTATCGCCCTGGATATCCACGGTGGCCGCAAGGAAGGCTACCGTGCCTGGACCCACAAGCAGAACTTCCCGGCCAATCCGAGCGGGAACTGGCTGGTGCGGGTGCTCACCGAAGATGGACAGATGCTCGGCGTGTTGCGTTTTAAGATCACCGACCAAGAGTCGTCGGCAAACACCGTGCAATTCTAGCGGTCATGCTATTAAAGTGCCTTGCGTCAATGCCTATCAACCTTGGAGTTTATGATCATCAGCACGATGGCCGGTAACGCCCAACTGGATACCTCAAGCGCGCCCCGACGCCTGCGCATCAGCGGCGACTGGACGCTGGCCCATTACACCACACTGAAAAAGCATACCGGCGGGCTGATGGGCAAGTATGACGCCACCACCGCCGTCGACCTCGACCAACTGGGCGCCCTTGACACCGTCGGCGCCTCGCTGCTGGTGGAACTGCTGGGTGCCGAACGCCTCGGGCAACTGGCCGACCACGCCGAGCACCTGTCCGCCGCCAACCGGGCGCTGCTGCAAACCGTCTACCGGGCGCTCGCCGACTTCCGCGCACCGCTCAAGGAGGCGGAGCCAGCAGCCGGCATGCAGTTGCTCGAAAGGATCGGCTGCGCCGTGGACCAGGTGTGGAAAGACACTCTGCAACTGCTGGGTTTTATCGGCCTGATCCTGGAAACCTTCGCCCGCGGCCTGTTCCGGCCCTCGCGCTGGCGGGTCACGGCAATGGTCGCCCACATCGAACAGACCGGCCTCGATGCCGCGCCCATCGTTGCCCTGCTGACCTTTCTGGTGGGAGCCGTGGTGGCGTTTCTCGGCGCGACGGTGCTGGCAAGCTTCGGCGCCAGTATTTTCACCGTAGACCTGGTGGCATTCTCCTTTCTGCGCGAATTCGGCGTGCTGCTGACCGCGATCCTGATGGCCGGTCGTACCGCCAGCGCCTTTACCGCGCAGATCGGGTCGATGAAGGCTAACGAGGAAATCGACGCCATTCGCACCCTCGGCCTCGACCCCATGGAGTTGCTGGTGTTGCCACGGGTTTTAGCGCTGCTGATCGCGCTGCCGATGCTGACCTTCCTCGCCATGCTCTGCGGGATTGTCGGCGGCGGCGTGGTCTGCGCATTGTCGCTGGGCATCTCGCCGGCGATGTTTCTCTCGTTGCTGCAAGCCGATATCGGCATCCAGCACATGCTGGTCGGCCTGGTGAAGGCACCGTTCTTCGCTTTTCTGATCGCCGCCGTTGGCTGCCTGGAGGGCTTCAAGGTCAGCGGCAGCGCCGAATCGGTCGGTACCCACACCACGTCCAGCGTGGTCCAGTCGATCTTTATCGTGATCGTGCTGGATGCGGTCGCCGCTTTGTTCTTCGTGGAGATGGGCTGGTGAGCCGGGTGATGCGGCCGTCGAGCGAGGCGGTGATCCAAGTACGCGGGCTGTGCAATCGTTTCGCCAGCCAGAGTGTCCACGAGCACCTCGACCTGGAACTGTACAAGGGCGAGATCCTTGCCGTGGTCGGCGGCTCCGGCAGCGGCAAATCGGTGCTGATGCGCAGCATCATCGGCCTGCGCCAGCCCAGCGAGGGTCAGGTGCGGGTGTTCGGCCAGGACCTGCCCAACCTCTCGGAGCAGGCCCGCTCGCAGGTCGAGCGCCGCTTCGGTGTGCTGTTTCAGAAGGGCGCACTGTTTTCCTCGCTGACCGTCAGAGAGAACGTCGCCCTGCCACTGATCGAGCACGCCGGCCTGAGCCGTATCGAGGCCGAACACCTGGCCTGTATGAAACTGGCCTTGGTCGGGCTGCCACCGACCGCCGCCAACAAATACCCGGCGTCGCTGTCCGGCGGCATGATCAAGCGCGCCGCCCTGGCTCGCGCCCTGGCGCTGGACCCGGACATTCTGTTTCTCGACGAACCCACCGCCGGTCTCGATCCCATTGGTGCCGCCGCCTTCGACCAACTGATCCTCACCTTGCGCGATGCCCTGTGCCTGAGCGTGTTTCTGGTCACCCATGACCTCGACACTCTCTACACCATCACCGACCGGGTCGCGGTGCTGGCGCACAAGCGTGTACTGGTGGCGGATGCGATCGATCGGGTTGCCGAGACCGACGATCCGTGGGTACACGAATACTTCCATGGCCCCCGTGGCCGCGCCGCATTCGAAGCGGCTACACCGCTTAAGGAGGGATGAGATGGAAACCCGCGCCCATCACGTGATGATCGGCCTGTTCAGCGTGCTGGTGGTGCTCAGTGCCTTGTTCTTCGGGCTGTGGCTGGCCAAGTCCAGCGTCGATACCGCGTTCAAGGACTATGAGGTGGTCTTCAACGAGGCGGTCAGCGGCTTGTCCAGGGGCAGCCCGGTGCAATACAGTGGGATCAAGGTCGGCGACGTACTGCAACTGAGCCTCGATCCGCAGGACCCACGCCGGGTACTGGCGCGCATCCGCCTGGTCGGCGACACCCCGATCAAGGAAGATACCCAGGCCAAGCTGGCCCTGACCGGCATTACCGGCACCTCGTTGATCCAGCTCAGTGGCGGCACCCCGCAAAGCCCGGAACTCAAGGGCAGGGATGGCAAACTGCCGGAAATCATCGCTTCGCCGTCACCGATTTCCCGGCTGCTGAGCGACAGCAATGACCTGATGAGCGGCATCAACATGCTGCTGCACAACGTTAATACCCTGTTCTCTCGGGAGAACGTCGAACGCGTCAGCCAAACCCTCGACAACCTCCAGCGAGCCACCGAGGCTATCGCCGGCCAGCGCGACGATATCCGTCAGACCCTGCGCCAGATGCCTCAGGTCGGCAAGCAGATGAGCGCCACCCTGGAACAGACCTCGCGGCTGATGCGCAATGCCAACAACCTGCTGGACCAGCAAGGCTCCCAGGCCCTGGGTAGTGCCGAACGCGCCATGCAATCACTGGAGCAGACCAGCGCGACCATCAACCAGTTGCTAGTCAACAACCAGAACTCGGTCGACAGCGGGTTGCAAGGACTCAATGAACTGGCTCCGGCGATCCGCGAGCTGCGCGACACCCTGAGTGCCTTGCGGGCCATTTCGCAACGTCTGAACGCCAACCCCAGCGGCTATTTGCTCGGCCGTGACAAGAACAAGGAATTCACCCCATGAGGCTTGCCCGTCGCACCCTGAGCCAACTGACCCTGTTCACCGGACTGGCCCTGGGCAGCGCCTGCTCGATCCTACCCCAGGCCGAACCCGCGGATGTCTATCGACTACCGACCGCGCAGAACAGCATCCCGGCCCCCAACAGCCTGCCGCTCAACTGGTCGTTGCGCATTGCCAAGCCCGTCGCCAGCGATGCGTTGAACAACCCGAACATCGCCGTGTTGCCCCAGGGCGACCTGATCAGCCACTACAAGGCCTCGCGCTGGAGCGATCCGGCGCCGGTGCTGCTGCGTAACCGCATCCTCGACGCTTTCCAGCGTGATGGCCGGGTGCGCCTGCTGAGCACCGACGATAGCAACCTGCAGGCCGATTTCGAGCTGGGTGGCGAGTTGCAGGCGTTCCAGACCGAGTATCGCGGGCAGGACGCCGAGGTGGTGATCCGCTTCGACGCACGGCTGGTGCGCGGCAACGACCAGCGGATTCTTGCCAGCCGGCGCTTTGAAGTGCGCCAGCCGATCACTGACAAGCAGGTGCCCGGCGTAGTGGCGGGCTTCGGCCAGGCCGGAGACAAACTGACCGGACAATTGATCGGTTGGGCGGTGCAACAGGCGAACGAAAGAACTCCCACGGCGCGCTGAGGGTAGTTGTGGCAAGCGGACTTGTGGGAACTCAACCAAAGAACCAATAACACACCGCGATAGCCGCCAACACCCCGGCCAGCTCCGCCAGCAAGGCGCAACCTACCGCGTGTCGCGCGCGCTGGATATTCACCGCGCCGAAATACACCGCCAGGACATAGAAGGTGGTTTCGGTGCTGCCCTGAATGGTCGCCGCCACCAAGGCCGGGAAGCTGTCCACGCCCTGGGTTTTCATGGTTTCGATCAGCATCGCCCGAGCCGCGCTACCAGAGAAGGGTTTGACCATCGCTGTCGGTAACGCATCGACAAAACGGGTGTCCCAGCCGGCCCACTGCACCAAATGGCGAATGCCGTCGAGGCCGAAGTCCAGCGCCCCGGAAGCTCGCAGCACACCGATTGCACAAAGCATCGCCACCAGGTACGGGAGCAGGTTCTTGGCAACGTCGAACCCTTCCTGGGCGCCTTCGACAAACGCTTCGTAGACCTTCACCTTGCGCAGCGCGCCGATCATCAGGAACAGCATGATCAGGCCGAACAGTGTCAGATTGCCGAGGATCGATGACAAACCGGCCAGGGCCGTCGCCGACAGACCGGCCAGCACCGCCATGAAGCCGCCGAGTAGCAATGCGCCGGGCACCAGATAGGCAAGCACCACCGGATCCCATAAACGCAAGCGCTGCATCACCGCCACCGAGAGCAGGCCCACCAGGGTCGAGGCGCTGGTTGCCAACAAGATCGGCAGGAACACCAGGGTCGGGTCCGGCGCGCCTTGCTGGGCGCGGTACATAAAAATAGTCACCGGCAGCAGGGTCAAGGACGAGGCGTTGAGCACCAGGAACAGAATTTGCGCGTTGCTCGCCACGGTCGGGCTCGGATTGAGCTCCTGCAGGGCACGCATGGCCTTGAGGCCGATGGGCGTGGCAGCGTTGTCCAGGCCCAGGCCATTGGCGGCGAAGTTGAGGGTGATCAGGCCGATAGCCGGGTGGCCGCGAGGGACTTGCGGCATCAGGCGACTGAACAACGGACCGAGGGCCTTGGCTAGCCAGTCGACGATCCCGGCCTTTTCGGCGATCCGCAGAAAGCCCAGCCAGAGCGTCAGGGTGCCGAACAACAGGACCATCACCTCGACCGACAACTTGGCCATGGCGAAGATGCTTTCCACCATGGCGGCGAAAATCCCGCTGTTGCCGACCGCCAGCCATTGCGCCAGGGCCGAGACCATTGCCACCAGGAAAAAGCCGAGCCACAGGCCATTGAGCATCGAAAGAACTCCTTAAAGATGCGGCGAATGATAACGGTCGGGCCAAAAACAACAAACCCCGGAAAATCCGGGGTTGGTCCGTGTCGCTGCAAATACCCCAAACCTGTGGGGCCGGCACTGTGCTGGTGGGAGCAGAGCCTGCTCAGGAAGGGACTGCGCAGATTGCTAAAAGCTTCGCGGCGCTCCGCTGTCCCGGCAGGCTAATCCTGTCAGCCCTTGGCAATCTCGCCGGCCGGCGGCACTTCCTTGCTGCGCCAGTGCGGCAGGGAATTCCAGTAGCGCTGGCCCTTGGCGTCGTCATACATGCCTTCCCAACGAGCGATCACCAGCACCGCCAGGGCATTGCCAATCACGTTCAGGGCAGTACGCGCCATGTCCATCACGCGATCGACGCCCGCGATAAAGGCCAGGCCTTCGAGCGGAATGCCCACGCTGCCCAGGGTCGCCAGCAACACCACAAAGGACACGCCCGGTACACCGGCGATGCCCTTGGAGGTGACCATCAACGTCAGTACCAGCAGCAATTGCTGACTGATGGATAGGTCGATGCCATACAACTGGGCAATGAAGATTGCCGCGATGCTCTGGTACAGGGTCGAACCGTCCAGGTTGAACGAGTAGCCGGTTGGCACCACGAAGCTGCAAATGGCCTTCGGCGCACCGTAGGCTTCCATCTTCTCGATCACCCGTGGCAGCACGGTCTCCGAACTGGCGGTGGAATAGGCCAGTACCAGCTCATCCTTGAAGATCCGCATCAGCTTGAGCACCGAGAAACCGAACAGGCGAGCAATCAAGCCGAGCACGACAAAGGCGAAGAAGATAATCGCCACGTAAACCAGCACCACCAGCTTGGCCAATGGCAACAGCGAGGCGAAGCCGAAGTTGGCCACCGTCACCGCGATGAGGGCGAACACGCCGATCGGTGCGTAGTTCATGATCATGTGGGTGACCTTGAACATGCTTTCCGAGACGCCCTGGAACATCTTCACCAACGGGTCGCGCAACTCCGCCTGCAGGCTCGACAGCCCGAGACCGAACAGCACCGAGAAGAAGATGATCGGCAGCATCTCGCCACGCGCCATGGCGGCAAAGATGTTCGAGGGAATCAGGTTGAGAATGGTTTCGATGAACGCATGCTCATGCTGCACTTCGGCGGCGGTCGCCTGGTACTTGGAGATATCCACGGTACCCAGGGTACTCATGTCGATGCCCGTGCCCGGATGGAACACGTTGGCCAGCAACAGGCCGACAACAATGGCGATGGTGGTGACGATTTCGAAGTAGATGATGGTCTTGAGGCCAATGCGCCCCAGCTTCTTCGCATCGCCAACACCGGCGATGCCGACCACCAGCGAGGAAATGACAATCGGGATCACAATCATTTTGATCAAACGGATAAAGATATCGCCCGCCGGTTGCAGGACGTTGCCGACCCACCAGGCCTTTTCCGCACTGAAATGGTTGAGTAGCGCGCCGATTGCAATCCCCAGTACCAGACCGATGAGGATCTGCCAGGCAAGGCTGAGCTTAGCCTTCTTCATGTCATTACCCTTACTTCAAGTTGACTCAGACACAAGCGTCTCGCCCGCACGTCTTGGCGTGCGCAAAGCGTCGGCATCTGCCCCATGGAAGGTCACCGCAAGCAAGCCGAAAGGCTCTTTGGCGGGCGAAAAAAGGCGCAACTATTCCGATGCAAGAGTGGCACGTCTAATGCCGTAAACGCCTACCCCATGCCGAATCAGCATGATCTTTATCTAACAATTCCCCTTTTCAATCCCTGAAAACAAGACATTTCTGCCGTTGAGGCCACCGTGAACCGGCCATTCCAGAGCTATTTGCCTTGTCTCGATAGATGAATAAAAGACCGCTGTATTTGCGTAAAAGTCTTAGAGGTTCAAGCATCGGCAGAACGCCGCGGAGGGAAGTTTTCTAGATATACGGTGGCAGCGAGGATCGGATCCATTATTAATCAGCGCTTAATGTCGTAATGACATATAGACCAAACAGCGGCAAGCCACAGGGACCACCTGCAGTTTGCCGCCTGTTACCTTCGCCTGACCCGGCCCTTGCGCAGGCACTCCCTGTACCCGTAGGTCGCTCCGATCCAGAAACAATCAGAACATCCCGGCCCCTTGGTCATGCACCCGCTGTCTTCGAGCGGTGCAGGGGCAGAAGCTCGCGTCGAGCTTCTGCTCGTTCAATACATCGAACTCAGTGTCCGTTCGGGTCTTTGCGCAGTTGCTCTTTCAACAAGGCCTGCATACCTGCGTCCGGCTGGCCGAGGAAACGATAGTCGACGGTCTCGCACAAAGGTCCGACGAGGTATTTGTCGCCGTCCTCTTCCACTGCGTTCATCTGCTCGGCACTGCCCGACAGGTTTATCACCCATTCCGGCAGGCGCTCTTCTTTCCCTACGACGTCCCGCCAGGCCTGACGGTACTCGGGGGAGGCGCTCAACAGCTCACTGACCCGCGCCTGGCCATCATTGGCCGCCAGGGCCCAACCAGCGCCGCCCACCATCAGGCCGGCGACGAGGACTTTGAGGGCTGGCACGGACATATCAACCTCGCCCACGCCGACCGAAGAAGAACGAAGCTATAAACATCACCAGGAACACGACAAAGAGAATCTTGGCGATACCCGTGGCGGTGCCCGCGATACCACCGAAGCCCAACACCGCGGCAACAATGGCAATGATCAGGAATGTGATTGCCCAGCTCAACATGATGATTCTCCTTACCTTGACCTGCGTTTTTTTGCCGCTGCCTGTGACGGCTCACTGCTGTGGGCCCTGCAGCCTTGCCCTCTAGAACACCCAACGCTCCTGCAGCGGCATGTCAGCCACCGGCTCGGCTTGCTCGACCGGCGTCAGGGTATAGACGCCACCGTCGTCTGAAGCACTGCCGACAGCGCTAAAATGGGTCTGGATCGGGGCATGGAAAGGTACTGATCGCGCCTCGGCCAAGGGCTGACTCCAACGCTGAAACGCCTGGCCCACGATCAGCGTCACGAGCAACGCAAAGAGCGCAAAGAGTCCTTGCTGCCAGTGCAGTGGCGAGACGTGAAATGAGACGGTACGTTGGCGTTTCATCCTGAAGCTCCTCCGATACAGTGTTTATTCTAGGTTGAAGCGGCGACACACCTGTTCAACCTCTGGCAAGAGGACTGTTGCAGCCCGCATGCCAGCTTTTTTGTCAGGTAAAAATCAATAAAATCATAAAGTTATAAACGGCAAAACAAAACTCGAAGCGGCATCTTGCACGATACCGGGGTTGTGGTCGTGCGAAATGCACGATCGGTTCACGCAAGAGCGCCTGGAATGCGAGAGCAAATCAGCGGCAAATCCGCCGGAATTAGCTGAGGCGTCGGCTGTCGGAAGCAAAGAGATCAAAAAATTCCCTAAATCAGCGGGTTAGCAATCAGAGAAAGAGACCGTTACCCTGCTGGCCTTGGCCTCGACCCGAAGAAACCCTACAACCTGCCCGACCTGTCCGGGATCCGTCAGAAACAGTCATATTTAAGGAGCGTGGGACATGGAATCAGCCACGGAACACCAAGGCCGCATTCTACTGGTGGATGATGAGTCCGCCATCCTTCGCACTTTTCGCTACTGCCTGGAAGACGAAGGCTACAGTGTCAGCACGGCCAACAGTGCCGCCCAGGCCGAGACCCTGCTACAGCGCCAGGTATTCGACCTGTGCTTCCTCGATCTGCGCTTGGGCGAAGACAATGGCCTCGATGTGCTGGCCCAGATGCGTATCCAGACACCCTGGATGCGGGTGGTGATCGTCACCGCCCACTCTGCCGTCGATACTGCTGTCGATGCGATCCAGGCCGGTGCCGCCGACTATCTGGTCAAGCCTTGCAGCCCCGATCAACTGCGCCTGGCCACGGCCAAACAGCTGGAAGTCCGGCAACTGTCCGCGCGCCTCGAAGCCCTTGAAGGCGAAGTACGCAAACCCAGCGACGGCCTCGACTCCCACAGTCCGTCAATGATGGTGGTGCTGGAAACCGCTCGCCAAGTCGCAAGTACCGATGCCAATATTCTGATTCTCGGCGAGTCCGGAACCGGCAAAGGCGAGTTGGCTCGGGCCATCCACGGCTGGAGCAAACGCGCAAAGAAGTCCTGCGTCACCATCAACTGCCCGTCGCTGACCGCCGAGTTGATGGAGAGCGAGTTGTTCGGCCATAGCCGGGGAGCTTTTACCGGAGCCAGCGAAAGCACCCTGGGCCGGGTCAATCAGGCTGATGGCGGGACGCTGTTCCTCGACGAAATCGGGGATTTCCCGCTGACCCTGCAGCCCAAGCTGCTGCGGTTTATCCAGGACAAGGAATACGAACGTGTCGGCGACCCCGTGACCCGCCGCGCCGATGTGCGCATCCTCGCCGCCACCAACCTGAACCTGGAAGACATGGTGCGCGCCGGGCGCTTTCGCGAAGACCTGCTCTACCGACTGAACGTCATCACCCTGCACTTGCCACCCCTGCGCGAACGTAGCGAGGACATCCTGACCCTCGCCGATCGGTTCCTGGCCCGCTTCGTCAAGGAGTATGCCCGACCCGCCCGCGCCTTCAGCGACGAAGCCCGTGAAGCGCTGATCAACTATCGCTGGCCGGGCAATATCCGCGAACTGCGTAACGTGGTCGAACGTGCCAGCATCATCTGCTCGCAGGAGCGCGTGGAGATCGGCCACCTCGGCATGGCCGAGCAGCCGACCAACAACGCCCCGCGCATCGGCGCGCCGATGAGCCTGGACGAACTGGAGAAAGCTCATATCGGCGCGGTCCTGGCCACCAGCGACACCCTCGACCAGGCCGCCAAGACCCTGGGTATCGACGCCTCGACGCTGTACCGCAAACGTAAACAGTACAACCTGTGAGCCAGCCCCCATGAAGCTCACCGCTATGAAGTTGCGCACTCGGTTGTTCCTGAGCATTTCGGCGCTGATCACCGTGGCCCTGCTGGGATTACTGCTGGGACTGGTCAGCGTGATGCAAATGGCCAAAAATCGGGAGTCATCGGTCAGCGACAACTTCATCACCCTCGACCTGAGCCTAAAGCTGCGCCAGAGCCTGGGCGATCAGTTGATCATCATGCTCAGCGAGAAACCCGACCAGACGACCCTCCAAGCCTCGCGCACGCACTATCTGGAGCTGCTGCGCGAAGGCATCGAGCATGAGCCGAACAGCAACCTGCGCCGCGGCTTCGCCCAGGCCCTAACCGACTACCAGGACTTCCTGCAGGTCTTCGACCGCTCACGCCGCGGGATGGCCAGCAAGGAAGAGCTCACCGCCAGCTTCAACACCCTGCGCAACGGCCTGATCGTCGAAAACCAGCAGGCTCTGGACAATATCAGCGCCATGGAAAGCCAAGCCCGTGACCGCGCCCTGCTGATCGCCGGCCTGCTCGGACTGGTCGGGCTGGCGGTACTGATCATTGGCTTTATCACCGCCCATGGCATCGCCCAGCGTTTCGGCGCACCGATCGAGGCCCTGGCCACAGCGGCGGATAATATCGGCCGAGGCAATTTCGAAGTCACCCTACCGATCTCCTCGGCTGTGGAGATTAACCAATTGACCCGACGTTTCGGGATCATGGCCGAAGCCTTGCGCCAGCATCAGGCGACCAATATCGATGAACTGCTGAGCGGCCAGCAGCGACTGCAATCGGTACTCGACAGCATCGACGACGGGCTGCTGATGATCGATCGCCAGGGCAGCCTGGAACACCTCAACCCGGTGGCCCAGCGCCAGTTGGGCTGGGACGTCGAGCGTCTCGGCCAAGGCCTGGGCGAGGCTCTCGGACGGCCGGAGCTGGACGAGCAACTGAGCCTGATTCTACGCGGCGGCGGCCTGGAGCGGGCGCCGGAAGATCTCAAAGTCGAAGTCGAAGGCGAATCCCGTCTGCTGACCTACAGCCTGACGCCGGTCAGCCACCCCCAGGGCCACATCCTCGGAGCGGTCATGGTCTTGCACGACGTCACCGAGCAGCGGGCGTTCGAGCGCGTGCGCAGTGAGTTCGTCCTGCGTGCCTCCCATGAGCTGCGTACTCCCGTGACCGGCATACACATGGCTTTCGGCCTCTTGCAGGAGCGCCTGCACTTCGACAGCGAATCGAGGGAAGCCGACCTGCTGAACACGGTCAACGAGGAAATGCAGCGTCTGATGCAACTGATCAATGACCTGCTGAATTTCTCGCGTTACCAGAATGGCCTGCAAAAGCTCACGCTGGCGCCCTGCGATATCGAAGAACTGTTGGAAAACGCCCGTGAACGCTTCGCCGACCAGGCCCTCGCTCATGACATCGACCTGCAAGTCGAGGTCCAGCCACCGCTACCGCGCCTGCATGCCGACCACCCGCAATTGAAGCAGGTGATCGACAACCTGCTGGACAACGCCCTACGCCACACTGCCAACGGCGGGCAGATCCGTTTGCAGGCACGGCGGCATGGCGAGCGGGTAATCATCAGTGTCGAAGACAATGGCGAAGGCATTGCCTACGGCCAACAAGGGCGGATCTTCGAACCCTTCGTGCAGATCGGACGCAGGAAAGGCGGGGTTGGCCTGGGCCTGGCACTCTGTAAGGAAATCGTCCAGTTGCATGGCGGACGTATGGGGGTCTATTCGCGACCGGGGCAGGGCACCCAGTTCTACATGGCTCTGCCGCTCTAGCGGCCTGTGCGGCCACCAGTTAGGTCTCGTCATCCAGGCGCCGGGCACCCCGACTCCGGCCACAGCTGATCATCTCGATAAACTGTACAGCGGTCAGGGCTCGGGCGAACAACCAGCCCTGTCCATAGTTGACGCCTTCGCTGCTGAGCAATAGCGCCTGGGCTTCGTCCTCGATACCTTCGGCAATCACCTGCAACCGTAGGGAATGGGCCATGCGGATGATATGCGGGGCGATGCCGCTGCTGGCCGCATCATGCCCTAGCGCATCGATGAACGCTTTGTCGATCTTCAGGCAGTCCACCGGCAGCGTCTGCAGGTAAGCAAGGCTGCAGTAACCGGTACCGAAGTCGTCGATCAACACCTGGTGCCCGACATCGCGCAGGGCCTGCAGGTTGTCCCGCGCTACCGCGACATCGATCAGACTGCGCTCCGTCACTTCGAAGGCAATCTGGCTGGCTGCCACTCGGTGCGTCCGTAGCAGCCGGCCAATGACTTCGCCGATACGCGGGATCATCACATCGCAAGCCGCTAGATTGACCGAGATATACAGTTGCGGATTGGCGCGTAACACCGGTCCGAGCTGCTCCAGCAGACGCTGGAGGACAAAGTCGGTGATCTGGCGGATCTGCCCGGTGTCTTCCGCCAGGGGAATGAACAGATCCGGGCTGGTCAACGTACCGTCAGGACGACGCCAGCGGATCAGCGCCTCGGCACCGACGCAATGACGACTGCTCAGCTCGAAGATCGGCTGGTACAGCACCTGCAACTCGCCTCGACGCAACGCCCCCTGCAACTTGCCGTTAAGCGACTGGTGCTTTCGGGCGAACTGCAGGGTCAAGCCACCCATACAGACCGCGATCAGCAGGCTGGCGGGCAGCAACCACCACCAGAGCGGGTTGAACCGCAACTGCATGGCGCTACGCGGCGCAACCATCACCAACTGATACTCGGGGGTGTGGGTTGGCATGCGATAGATCAATTGCTGATCAGTGATCAGTAGCGGGTCGCCGTCTCGGGTCGGCCAACCTAGCGGCGGCCAGCGCTGAATCGGTCCCAGGATCGGAATCGCCCGCCGGTCGTGATTGACCACCACCAGCAGGCCGGCACCGGGCGGCAGCTCGACGACATCGGTCAGATGACCACGGGAGGTCGAGACCCGGAAGTTGCCACGCCCGAGTATCAACGCCGCGAGATTATCGTCGGGTTGGGCCGAGGTGTTGAGCCAATAGCTGTAGGTTGGACCGCGAATATCCGGAGCTTGGGAGGCAACCCAATCCCGTCGAGGCCGATTGGAACAGGACTGGAAGGCATCGATGTAAACCGCTTCATAAATAAACCGATAGCTGAAGCTCAGTTGCTGCAAGGTAGCGATCATCTGCGCACCGTAATCATGCAACGGCTGGACCTCAAGCAGATCGAGACCCTCGCGCAACTGACCGAAAAGCTGCTCCAGGCGCTCCAGGAAGCGTTGGCCCTGGGCATTCATCTGCTCGCTTTCGTGCCGCCGAACCTGGTGCGCCACCAGAACCAGGCTGGCACTCAACAGCACGGCAGCACTGATCAAGGCCGCGAGCAACGCCAGCGACCAGGGACGAAAGAACCAGGAGCGCAATGTCTCGCGAGCGGCCGGCATGATGAAATATCCGAAGAGTCACTCATGACTTATAGCAATTCATTGACACAATAGCGCTAGCCGTTCGGCAGTGACGTTATTTTGACTGATTAAGCACCTGCAAGATCGCTGCGCTCTGCGCATCGGCCACGCCATCGAAACGCGCCGGACGGAAATGCATCTGGAACGCCGCGAGTACATGCCGTGTGGCCACATCCCATTCGCCGGTCTGCGGTGTGCTGTAGCCCAGGTACTGGAGCTGCTGCTGGAACCAGGTCGGGCTCGGCAACTGATAGGCGTAGACCTCTTGCTGACGCATCACCGCCTGCTCGTCCGGCCACACCCCCAGTCCTTCGGCGGCCAGGCGCTTCCAGGGGAACAGCGGGCCCGGGTCCTGTTTGCGCAGCGGAGCGATATCGCTATGGCCGATCACATCGCGCGGCTCGATATTGTTGCGCTTGACGATATCCTTGAGCAGGACGATCAACGCTTGCACCTGGGCCTCGCTGTAGGGATACCAGACGCGCCCGGCAGGCGTGTCACGAAAGCCCGGATTGACGATTTCGATACCGATCGAGCTGGAGTTGAGCCAGGTACGTCCTCGCCACTCGCTTTCGCCCGCATGCCAGGCGCGCTGACTCTCATCCACCAACTGATAGAGGGTCGCAGGGTTGTTGTCACCGATCAGGTAATGGCTGCTGACCTGGCCACGGGTCAGCAGGCGCAGTGAATTGTCCATGTTCGTCGAGGTGTAGTGGACGACGACGAACTGCACGCGATTATCATGATTGACCGACGGGTGGCTGTTATCGATGCGTGGACCGCTGGAGCAACCCGCAAGCACCAGGGCTGCGAACAGAAGGGAGAGCAATTTCATGAGAGATGACAGGCCAAGACGGTAACGCATTAGTATAACGTAACCAAGGCAGCGGTACCGGCCAAAGCAAGACCCTGTCACAAAACAGCAGGTCCTGCTCAGCTCAGCTCCACCCGATTGCGTCCGGCACCTTTGGCCCTGTAGAGCGCCTCATCGGCTCTTTTGAGCACATGATCGCTACGCTCGCCGGCCTGGAACGCCGATACCCCAATCGATGCGGTGATGGTGACGCGCTCGCCCTTGAAGTGGAAAGGGCTGGCTTCAATAGCCGCTCGCATGCTCTCGATCAGCTTGAGAGCCACAGCCAGCGGAGTCTCCGGCATCAGGAGGACGAACTCCTCACCGCCGAAGCGGGCGATAAAATCGCCGGGGCGCAGGCGTTCACGCAGCACGCTGGCAATGATCTTCAACACTTTGTCGCCGGCCAGATGGCCGTAGTTGTCGTTGATCCGCTTGAAATGGTCGAGATCGAGCATGGCGATCAACAGGTTGTTGCCATGCTGCTGCCATTGCCCGACCTCATGGTCCAGACGCTCGCTCCAAGCGGCGCGGTTCGCCAGGCCGGTGAGCGGGTCAATCAGGGCTTTGTGCCGTTGCTCTTCGAGATGATCGCGATAGCCCTGGGCTTCCTGTTCCATGTGCGCGACACGCTCGGCCAGGCTTTGCAGGCGGGCGGCGGCGTCCTGCTCACGCAGATCGCGTTGCTGCTGATGTTGGTCCAGGGTACCCAGCAAACCTTCGAGGCGGTTTTCCAATACCTGCTTAAGACTCTCCAGATCGACGGCGTCCTGCACGCCGCTCTGCAAACCACCAACGTGCTCGCGCAACCGGTTGTGCAATTTATCCGCCTGCGAGCAGCCCTCGGCATGATCTTCGCGGGTCACCTGGAGATGGCTTTGGAATGACTCCAGCCGCTCGTTGAGCTGCCTGAGATAAGTCTCGAACTCATGCTGGCCGCTGTTGTTGATCGCCAGCATCAGCACCGCCAGATCATCGAGGATCGGCAGCAATTCGTACCAGTTGAGCCCGTGGTCGAGTCGGTGACGCATGGCTTCGGCATGGGGCCGATGACGCTCGGGCAGCGTCAGGTCGCCCAGCAGGCCGAGCAAGGTGGACGCGATATGCTCGGCCACGGAACTGTAGGACGGTTCCGGCGACTCCGGCAGCGCATAGGACACCTCCGGCTCGGGATCGACCGCCGCCGGGGTCTCGGCCATCACCGAAGGCAACGGCTCGCTGTCGAGGGGTGCCAACACAGGTGGCGGCACGGGGGTGATCGCCTCGGGCTGATCGAGAGGCTCAACAGGCTCTACGGGTACCCATGCCACGCAGGCAGCCTCGATCACTGGCGTGGCCGCTACAACCAAGGGGGCGTCGGGCGCAGGCACGCTAAGGGGCACGGCTGCCGGCTCGGATAGCCCGGCGGGAGGCTTGTAGGCGACAACCTCCACGGGGGGCGCCGGTAATGCTGCCTCCGACTCCGATCCGGGTTCCGGCTCGACCGCCGAGACTCCTGGAGCAGGCGGTGTACTATCAATCGCCGCCGCCTCAATCGACGCTCGCGCGACAACTGACGTGGCGGCCGCAGGGGCAGCGACCGGCGCCTGGGCCGATGCGGTGTCGGTCGTCGGTTCCGCCGTCTCTTTGGACCCGAACAAGCGCTGCAATAATCCCGGGCGCTCCGGTCCGACAGGCTGTTCAAGTTGTGTCAGCGCCTTGCCCTGCAAACCACTCAACTCGCTGAGCAGCAGAGGAATCTCGCGGGCCTGGCCGACCCGGCCATCGAGCTGCTTGGCGAAGTTTTTCAGCGGCCTGCTGACCTCTCGCGGTAGCGGCAGGGATTGGAGCTGGGTGACCAGGGCCAACAAGGCGACGCCGATCTGTTCGACACGCGTCTCACGGCGCTGCTCGGAGTCGAGCACGGCTTTTTCCAGGCGTGGCAGCAGCGCGGCCAGAGGCCCGTCCATATCGTCGGTGCGCACCACTTCGCGCATTTCCTTCATGCACTGGTCGACCGCGCGATCGCTGCCTTCCGCCGCCAGGGTGCTGCGCACCAGCCCACGGCGAAGCAAATCCAGGCGAGCCTCCCAGCGGCGCTCGAGCTTTTCCTGTTGTTCGATGCTTTTAAGGTACTTCTCTTTCCAGCGCAGGGCTTCTTCGCTGCTCATTACACGGCGTCCGCGAGATTTAGCGACTCAAGGCCGGCAACGTATCAGAACCGATGGCACCTGGCAGGCGAATTTCAACGGCAACCGGTAAATGATCGGAAATCGGCAGGGCCAACACCTGGACCCGCTCCAGGGTCAGGGTCGGACTGAGCAGGATATGATCCAGGCAGCGCTGTGGACGCCAACTGGGAAAGGTTGCCTCGACCTGCGGTGCAATCAGCCCGAGATCACGTAGGGGCGAGTGTTGCAGCAAGTCGCTGGCATGGGTGTTCATATCGCCCATCAGCACTTGATGCTTGAAACCGCCGATCAGCTCGCGAATATATGCCAATTGCCGGGTCCGTGTACGAGCGCCCAACGCCAGGTGCATCATGACCACCACCAGCGCGTCCGGACCTTCGCCGAAACGCACCAGGATAGCCCCGCGACCGGCAGGGCCGGGCAGCGGGTGATCTTCGATCACCCAGGGACGCAGGCGGCTGAGCACGCCGTTGCTGTGCTGGGCCAGACGGCCGAGGTTACGATTGAGTTGCTGGTACCAGTAGGGAAAGGACCCAAGCTGAGCCAGATGCTCAACTTGATTGACGTAGCCCGAGCGCAGGCTGCCGCCATCGACTTCCTGCAAGGCCACCAGATCGAAATCACCGAGCAGGCCACCGATCTTCTGCAGGTTGTCGGCCCTTCCAGTGTGCGGCAGCAGGTGCTGCCAGCCACGGGTCAGGTAATGCCGGTATCGCAGGGTGCTGATACCTACCTGGATATTGAAGCTGAGCAACCTCAGGCGGTTGTCCGCCGGCAGGCCGCTGGCTTTCAGGTGGTGTTCGTTGACCTTCGGCTCATGAAGGCCAACGACGCGTTCCGAACCCCAGCGAGCCATGGCCGGGCGCCTTACTTGGCGACTGTCGCGCCGGCCGCTCGCTCTTTGGCGATCAGTTGATCGGCCACGTTCAGCGCAGCCTCTGGACCGCCGGCGGTGCCGAGGTCGAAGCGGTACTTGCCGTTGACGATCAGGGTCGGTACGCCGCTGACTTCATACTTCTTGGCCAGCTCTTTGGCCTGGACAATCTTGCCTTTGACGGCGAAGGAGTTGAAGGTGTTCAGGAATTTGTCCTTGTCGACACCCTGGGTAGCCAAGAAGTCCGCCATGTCCTTAGGATCGGTCAGTCGCTTGTGCCCTTTCTGGATAGCATCGAAGATCGCGGCGTGCACCTTGTGCTCCGCACCCATGGCTTCCAGGGTCAGGAACAACTGGCCGTGGGCATCCCACGGACCACCGAACATGGCAGGGATACGCACGAAGTTGACGTCCTTCGGCAGCTTCTCGACCCACGGGTTGATGGTCGGCTCAAAAGCGTAGCAATGCGGGCAGCCGTACCAGAACAGTTCGACCACTTCGATCTTGCCTGGCTCCGCAACAGGTACAGCGCTGCTCAGTTCGACATACTGCTTGCCGGCCTCGATCGGTTCGCCGGCCTGGGCCGTCATGCCGAACAGACTGGCGGTGACGAGTGCGGCGCTGAGGATCAGATTACGCATGCTTTACTCCTGGACATTGGGACGTCGCTTCCCTCGCGACCTGTATTTCAGACAGACCGAGCGGGCTCTAGTTCGTTAGTGTAACGGCAGCGGCCACAAAAAAGGGCGGCCAAGGCCACCCCTCTATTGTCGCAGCCAAGGATTAATCGATCATTAACGCGCAGAAAGACTTGCCTCTTTCATCAGCGTGTCCAATCGCCCTTTTAGTGCAGACCCTGCACATAGCTGGAGACCGCTTCGATATCCTTGTTGCTCAGCTTCGCGGCGATACTCTGCATGATCTTGGCATCGCCGTCATTGGTGCGAGCGCCTTCGCGGAAGTCGGTCAGTTGTTTGCCAACGTATTGCGCGTGCTGGCCCCCCAGGTGCGGGAAGCCGGCGGCGGCGTTGCCCGCGCCGTTGGGCGAATGGCAGCCGGTGCAGGACGGTATGCCCTGATCCAGATTGCCACCACGGTACAATGCCTCACCGCGAGCTACGACCTTCGGATCGGCGGCGCCAACACTGCCTTTCTGGCTGGAAAAGTAAGCGGCGATGTCGGCCATGTCCTGGTCACTGAGGTTGGTTAGCAAGCCGGTCATTTCCAGGACGGTACGCTTGCCCGATTTGATGTCGTGCAGTTGCTTCGTCAGGTAACGCTCACCCTGGCCCGCCAGTTTCGGAAAGTTGGGCGCCATGCTATTGCCATCAGGACCATGACAGGCACCACACACGGCGGCCTTGGCCTTCCCGGCAGCGGCGTCGCCCGCGGCATGAGCAAGGCCGGCGATCCCCAGGGTCAACAGCAGACTCACGATCAATTTGTTCATCAGCTAATCCAACTACGGCTAAGGGTTAAGAGTTATGGACCGGGCTTACTCGCTCATCCATCGGATGATGCTTCGGTAATCCTCGGTACTGCAGTCCACGCACAAACCACGCGGCGGCATCGCCTGGAAACCCTGAGTCACGTGTTGTACCAGCACGTTCATGCCTTGGGCCATTCTTGGCTTCCAGGCGGCCTGATCGCCCTTGCGTGGGGCCATCGGCAACTGTCCGGCATGACAGGCACTGCAAACACGGTTGTACACGGCTTCGGGATCCTGTGTGGCTTGAGCGCCGTAAAGCGGCATCAAGACACCGACAACGAGCAGCCATCTAGTCATGAAACGACCTTTTCAGGGTTGGGAACGTACCGCGTTCTATCGCGCAGTCTAGGTCAATCGCTCCCGTGTTCTTTATCCTACGTTGGGACAAAGCGCACACAAAATCTGCGGCATTATATACTGGTGCTACTGAAACGGAAACGACACAGCTTCTCGCGCCTCCCCGGCACCGCCCACATCGGAAATCCCATGCAACTGAAGAATCCCATTCTCGGCCTGTGCCAACAGTCCACCTTCATGCTCAGCGCGGCCAAAGTCGACCAGTGCCCGGACGATGAAGGCTTTGAAGTGGCCTTTGCCGGCCGTTCCAATGCCGGCAAATCCAGCGCTTTGAACACTTTGACCCACGCCAGCCTGGCGCGCACCTCGAAAACTCCGGGACGCACACAGCTATTGAACTTCTTCAAGCTAGACGATGAACGCCGTCTAGTCGACCTGCCGGGCTACGGTTATGCAAAAGTACCGATCCCGCTCAAGCAACACTGGCAGCGTCACCTGGAAGCCTACCTGGGTAGCCGCGAGAGCCTGAAGGGCCTGATTCTGATGATGGACATCCGTCATCCAATGACCGACTTCGACCTGTTGATGCTCGACTGGGCGGTTGCCAGCGGCATGCCGATGCACGTCCTGCTGACCAAAGCCGACAAGCTGACCTATGGGGCAGCGAAGAACACCTTGCTCAAGGTCCAGTCGCAAATCCGCAAGGGCTGGGGCGACGCGGTGACCCTCCAACTGTTCTCGGCACCCAAGCGCATGGGCCTGGAAGAAGCCTACACCGTATTGGCGCACTGGATGAAACTGGCGGACAACGGCAGCGAAGCCAACGAGTAACCCGCTCCCCGCTTTTTTGAGACTCGGCAGGCTTACGCCAAACGGCCTGTGGTGCGCTCAGACAAGGCAAAAGCGCGGTTCGAAAGCGGAGTTTAGCGGCCTAAATGAGCATTTCGAACCGCGCCTTTAACGCAGCCTGAGCACGCCACAGACCGTTTGGGGGGTAAAAAAAAACCCCGGACTTCGTATGGGGAGGGGAAGTTCGGGGTCCAAGTTCCGGACCGCTAGGGCGGGATCCAGATATCTGCCAACACTTAACACAACATAGGAGCATCGAAGGGCTTCATCAGCCATTCGGTAACTCTGAGTCCGACTTCATCGATTTAGTTCCGAGTGGTTTCAAAAACTATTTGGCATAACTCCTGAACATTTCAGAATGGATGCCCTTCGCAGGCTATCTGGCCGATCCAGGCTCAGTGCGCCTCGTCCCAGTTGTTGCCCACTCCGACCTCCACCAGCAGCGGCACATCCAGTCGCACCGCACCGCTCATGTGTTCGCGAATCTTCTCGCTGACCTCGGCTACCAGATCCTCGCGTACTTCGAGCACCAGTTCGTCGTGTACCTGGAGAATGACCTTGGCGTCCAGTCCTGAACTGGCCAGCCAGCTATCCACTTTGACCATCGCCTTCTTGATGATGTCCGCCGCGGTGCCCTGCATTGGCGCGTTGATCGCGGTGCGCTCGGCCGCCGCGCGCTCCTGGGGCTTGTTGGAATGAATATCCGGCAGATACAGCCGGCGACCGAACAAGGTCTCGACATAGCCCTGCTCCGACGCCTGGACGCGAGTACGCTCCATATACTCGCGAACCCCAGGGTAACGGGCAAAATAGACATCGATATAGGCCTTGGCGGTCTTGGTGCCGACGCCGATGTCCTTGCCCAGTTTTTGTGCGCCCATGCCATAGATGAGGCCGAAGTTGATCGCCTTGGCACTACGTCGCTGATCGGGGCTGACGTCGTCCAACTCGACCTTGAACACCTCGGCCGCCGTAGCCGTATGCACGTCGAGGTTGTCGCGGAAGGCATTGAGCAGGCCTTCGTCCTTCGACAGGTGCGCCATGATCCGTAACTCGATCTGCGAATAGTCCGCCGCCAGCAACTTGTAGCCCTTGGGCGCGACAAATGCCTGGCGAATCCGCCGCCCCTCAGCGGTGCGCACGGGAATGTTCTGCAGGTTCGGATCGCTGGAGGACAAGCGCCCGGTAGCGGCCACGGCCTGGTGATAAGAGGTGTGGATACGCCCGGTGCGCGGATTGATCTGCTCCGGCAGGCGATCGGTGTAGGTACTCTTGAGTTTGCTCATAGAGCGGTACTGCATCAGCACCTTGGGTAGCGGATAGTCGTCTTCGGCCAGCTTGGCGAGGACCTCCTCGGCAGTGGAAGCCTGGCCCTTGCCGGTCTTCTTCAACACCGGCAGGCCGAGTTTCTCGTAGAGAATAACCCCCAACTGCTTGGGCGACCCGAGATTGAACTCCTCACCGGCGATCTCGAACGCCTGGCGCTCCAGCTCGACCAACTTGTTGCCCAGCTCGATGCTCTGCACGCCCAGCAGGTCCTTGTCGACCAGGGCACCCTGGCGCTCGATCCGAGCCAGCACCGGCACCAACGGTATCTCGATATCGCTCAGCACGCTGGCCAGGCTCGGGATCGCCGCAAGTTGCTCATGCAGCACCTGGTGCAGGCGCAGGGTCACATCGGCGTCTTCTGCTGCATAGTGACCGGCCTGTTCCAGGGCAATCTGGTCGAAGGTCAGTTGTTTGGCGCCCTTGCCGGCGATGTCCTGGAAGCTGACCGTGTCATGCTCAAGGTACTTCTTCGCCAGGCTGTCCATGTCGTGGCGGGTCGCGGTGGCGTTCAGCACATAGGATTCGAGCATGGTGTCGAAGGCAATACCGCGCACGGTGATGCCCTGTGACTGATCGCCACCGATGGCGCAATTGGCCAGGATATTCATGTCGAACTTGGCGTGCTGGCCGACCTTGAGTTTTTCCGGATCTTCCAGCAACGGCTTCAAGGCCAGCAGCACGTTGTCGCGGTCCAGTTGGTCCGGCACGCCGATATAGGAGTGGGTCAGCGGGATATAGGCCGCTTCATTGGCCCGCACGGCAAAGGAGAGCCCAACCAACTGCGCCTGCTGGGCATCGACCCCGGTGGTTTCGGTATCGAAGGCGAACAGCTTGGCGTCCTTGAGCTTCTGCAGCCAGACCTCGAAGCGCACCTGATCCAGGATGGTTTCGTACTGCGGTTCGTTGGAAGCCGGCTCCGTCACTTCGACCGCGCCCTGGGTGGCCTCCTCGGGCAGCGCCGGGGCAGACTCGGCATTGGCCTGGAGCTCGGCACGCTTGGCCTCACGCTGCAACTCGTCGATCCAGCTCTTGAACTCCAGCGTGGCATACAGCTCAGCTAGCTTTTCCCGGTCTGGCTCGCCGAGGTGCAGGTCATCGAGCCCGATATCCAGCGGCACATCGACCTTGATCGTTGCCAGCCGATAGGACAGGAACGCCATCTCCTCGTGTTCGCGCAGCTTGGCCGGTAGGGTTTTCGCCCCACGGATCGGCAGGCTCGGCACCAGGTCGAGATTGGCATAGAGCTCTTTCAGGCCACCGTTGACCCCCACCAGCAGGGCGACGGCGGTCTTCTCGCCCACGCCCTTGACCCCAGGAATGTTATCGGAAGAATCGCCCATCAAAGCCAACAGATCGATGATCTGCTCGGGCGCGACACCAAACTTGGCCTTCACGCCCCCTACGTCCAGGGACGTTTCGTTCATGGTGTTGACCAGGGTAATGTGCTCATCGACCAACTGCGCCATGTCCTTGTCGCCGGTGGAGATCACCACCGGGCGATCCGCCGCCGCGCTGCCGCGCGCGAGGGTGCCGATGACATCGTCGGCCTCCACACCTTCCACGCACAACAGCGCGAAGCCCATGGCGCGGACGCTGGCATGCAGCGGTTCGATCTGCACGCGCATGTCATCGGGCATGCTCGGACGGTTGGCTTTGTAATCGGCGTACATCTCGTCGCGAAAGGTGCTGCCCTTGGCGTCGAACACCACGGCAAACGGGCTGTCCGGGTATTGCTTGCGCAGGCTGCGAAGCATGTTCAGGACGCCCTTCACCGCGCCGGTCGGCAGGCCTTTGGAAGTGGTGAGCGGCGGCATCGCGTGAAACGCGCGGTAGAGGTATGAAGAGCCGTCCACCAGGACGAGAGGGGCTTTGCTCATGAGTACGATCAACCTTTTCGGCGGGTCCGGCGCTAGAATAGCGGAACCGTTGACGACAAAGGGACAAGGTTATCATGCGCACACCCAATCGCCTGTTGTTGGCCGGCCTGTTTGCAATCACTCCGTTGGCGGCCATCGCCGCGGAGGGCGCACCCTCGGCCGATCCAGAAGTCACCATCCGCACGGAAGGCGATAAAGTCATCCAGGAATACCGGCAAAATGGCTTTCTGTACGCCATCAAGGTCACTCCCAAGGGTGCCCCGCCTTACTTCCTGGTGCGCGCCGACGGAACTGATGCAAACTTTATCCGCTCGGATCAGCCGGATATGCTGATTCCGTCATGGAAGATCTTCGAATGGAAATAACCCTTTAACCTTGATCGGCGCCGGCTCAATCGCGGCGCCCGTACTGGCAGTTCTCACCATGTCTGTGTTTACCCCCCTGGCTCGACCTGAGCTGGAAACCTTTCTCGCCCCTTACGGGCTCGGTCGCTTGCTCGATTTCCAGGGAATTGCCGCCGGTAGCGAAAACACCAATTTCTTTATCAGCCTGGAGAAGGGCGAGTACGTCCTGACCCTGGTGGAACGTGGACCGGTCCAGGAAATGCCGTTCTTTATCGATCTGCTGGACGTGCTCCATGGCGCCGATCTGCCGGTGCCCTATGCGCTGCGCACCACCGATGGCCAGGCCTTACGCGAACTGGCCGGCAAGCCGGCGCTGCTGCAACCGCGCCTGGCTGGTAAGCACATCAAGCAGGCCAATGCCCAGCATTGCGCGCAGGTGGGCGAACTGCTCGGTCACTTGCACCTGGCAACCCGCGACCAGCCCATCGAACGCAAAACCGATCGCGGCCTGGATTGGATGCTCGAAGAGGGTGCTCAGCTCATGTCGCACCTGAACGCCGAGCCACAGGCGCTGCTGCAGGCGGCGCTGGACGAGATCAGCCGACGCAAGGCGCAGATCCTGGCCTTGCCACGGGCGAATATCCACGCCGACCTGTTCCGCGACAACGCGATGTTCGAAGGCACGCACCTGACCGGCCTGATCGACTTCTACAACGCCTGCTCCGGGCCAATGCTGTACGACGTTGCCATTGCCTTGAATGATTGGTGCTCGGATGACGCCGGCCAGATCGACGGCCAACGGGCGCGGGCGCTGCTGGCAGCCTATGCCAGCCTGCGACCATTTACCGCGGCGGAGGCCGAGTTGTGGCCGACCCTGCTGCGGGTGGCCTGCGTGCGATTCTGGCTGTCACGGCTGATTGCCGCCGAGTCCTTTGCCGGACAGGACGTACTGATTCACGACCCGATGGAGTTCCAATTGCGCCTGGCACAGCGGCAGAAGATCAGCACACCGTTGCCGCTGGCAATGTAACAAACGGTTTTCCAGGTGCTGGGACTATTCTGTGGTTTCAGCCCAGGGCGGCGATGCGGTGTCCTGACAAGCCCTCCCGCCACGGAAAATGCCTACAGGGACTCCAGGCAGCCTGCCAGGTCGTCGCCGAGCTTCTCCAGCACCTGCTCATAACCATGGGCAGCCGCTGGCGTATAGCCGCCCAGCGCATCCAGTTCCGCCAGCTTCACCGGCAGGCCGGATATCAGCGTCTCGGCCAGCCGTGGACGCAACGGCGGCTCGCTGAACACACACGTCTTGCCGACTTCCTGCAGCCGCGTGCGCATCGCCGCGACATGCTGGGCACCCGGTTGCACTTCGGCAGCCACGCTGAACACGCCGGTATGTTTGAGCCCGTAGGCATCTTCGAAGTAATCGAAAGCCTCGTGGAAAACGAAGTACGGCTTGTTGGCAACGCCAGCCAGGCGCGCTTTCAGACGGGCATCCAACGCATCCAGACGACTGTCGAAAGCTTCGACATTGTGTTGATAACGCTGGGCATTGGCCGGATCGGCCTCGCTCAGGTCACTGGCCATACGCGCGGCAATCACCCGCGCATTGATGGTCGACAGCCACAAGTGCGCATCCACCGAGCCCGGACGGTGGTCATGGTCGTGCTCATTCGCGCCTTCGGCATGGGAGTGGCCGCTCTCGGCGAAGCGGCGCAACTTCATGCCGGGCAAATCCTGCACCGCCACGCTCGGCAGTCCGCGCCCCTGGAGCACTCGTGGCAGGAAGCTTTCCATGTCCGGACCGATCCAGTAGAGCAGAGCCACCGATTGCACCTTGCGCACATCGGAAGGCCGCAGCGCATAGTTATGCGGCGAAGCACCCGGCGGTAACAACACCTCGGGCGTGTCCACGCCATCCTGCACCGCTGCGGCAATCAGTTGCAGCGGCTTGATACTGGTCAGGACGCTGACCTGGGCCTGGACAGGGCCGATCATCAACAAACCGGTGCTTAAAACGATAAAAAAGCTAAAAAGACGGGACACGATGGGCACTCAAGGCGACAGGAACAGGTAACATAATAACGTCTCTCACCACAATCGTCGCTCACATGCCTAAAACCCCTCTCGCCAGCCGTCCCCACGATCACTCTCACTGCGTGCACAGCGCGCTGTCCGAGGCCGATACCCTGTGCGCACGGCAAGGCCTGCGCCTGACTGCCCTGCGACGACGGGTGCTGGAACTGGTCTGGCAGAGCCACAAGCCGCTGGGCGCCTACGACATCCTCGCCGTGCTCAGCGAGCAAGACGGCCGCCGCGCCGCGCCGCCGACAGTCTACCGAGCGCTGGACTTCTTGCTCGACAACGGCCTGGTCCACCGCATCGCCTCGCTCAACGCCTTTATCGGTTGCAACAACCCGGAACACACCCACCAGGGTCAGTTTCTGATTTGCCGTAGTTGTCACGCGGCCATCGAGCTCGAACAGAAGACCATCAGCGACGCGATTATCCAGGGCGCCAGGGATGTCGGCTTCATCGTCGAAGCCCAGACCGTGGAAGTGGTCGGGCTCTGCTCGGGCTGCCAGGGGGCTTAATGAGCACTGCGCTGATTCGCCTTGAACAGGTGGGCGTGACCTTTGCCGGGCAGAACGTGCTCGACAACATTCACCTGAGCGTCGAGCCCCGGCAGATCGTCACCCTGATCGGCCCCAACGGCGCGGGCAAGACCACGTTGGTACGCGCCGTGCTCGGCTTGCTCAAGCCCGAGCGCGGTAGTGTCTGGCGCAAGCCGAAGCTGCGGGTCGGCTATATGCCGCAGAAGCTATATGTCGATCCGACCTTGCCGCTGTCGGTGCTACGCTTCCTGCGGCTGGTGCCGGGCGTCGACCGAGCCCAGGCGATTGCCGCCCTGAGCGAGGTCGGCGCCGAGCAGGTGATCGACAGCCCGGTGCAAAGCATCTCCGGCGGTGAAATGCAGCGCGTGCTCCTGGCTCGAGCGCTGTTGCGCCAACCTGAGCTGCTGGTGCTCGACGAACCGGTCCAGGGTGTCGACGTCGCCGGCCAGGCCGAGCTCTACGGCCTGATCACCCGGTTGCGCGACCGTCACGGCTGCGGCGTGCTGATGGTCTCCCACGATCTACACCTGGTGATGAGCACCACCGACCAGGTAGTCTGTCTCAATCGCCATGTCTGCTGCTCCGGGCACCCCGAGCAGGTCAGCGGCGACCCGGCCTTCGTCGAGTTGTTCGGCAAGAACGCACGGAGCCTGGCGATCTATCACCATCACCACGACCACGCCCATGACCTACATGGCGCGGTGGTCAGCGAAGAGGCCCCGGCGGCTCACGTTCACGGAGAGAGCTGCAAGCATGGCTGATTTTTTACTCTACGCCTTGCTCGCGGGCCTGGCTCTGGCACTGGTAGCCGGCCCTTTGGGTTCGTTCGTGGTCTGGCGGCGCATGGCCTATTTCGGCGATACCTTGTCCCACGCCGCCTTGCTCGGCGTGGCCCTGGGCTTTTTGCTGGATGTCAGTCCGACCCTGGCGGTGACTGTCGGCTGCCTGCTGCTGGCGGTGCTGCTGGTGACCCTGCAACAGCGCCAACCACTGGCTTCCGACACACTGCTGGGGATTCTCGCCCCTAGCACCCTGTCCCTTGGCCTGGTGGTCCTGAGCTTCATGCACGAGGTGCGAATCGATCTGATGGCCTACCTGTTCGGCGACCTGCTGGCGATCAGCAGCACCGACCTGACTTGGATCCTCGGCGGCAGCGCGGCGGTGCTGGTGCTGCTGGTCAGCCTCTGGCGACCGCTGCTGGCGATCACCGTGCACGAGGAACTGGCAACGGTCGAAGGCCTGCCGGTCGCGACCTTGCGCCTGGCGCTGATGCTGCTGATCGCGGTGGTGATCGCGGTGGCGATGAAGATCGTCGGCGTGTTGCTGATCACTTCACTGCTGATCGTTCCGGCGGCGGCGGCCCAGCGCCATGCCCGCTCGCCGGAACAGATGGCCCTCGGTGCCAGCCTCCTGGGGATGTTCGCGGTATGCGGCGGGCTGGCGCTTTCCTGGTTCAAGGACACCCCCGCCGGCCCGTCGATCGTGGTCAGCGCCGCCGGTCTATTTCTGCTGAGTTTTGTCCTGCCACGCAGAGGGGTGTAGACTTGCTCGTTTTTTGCGCAATTAGAGAGTCGCAGGAATGAAGCTTTCCGCCTTCCGTTATCTGCTCCTTGTCGCAGTTTGCCTGCTGTTGGGTGCGTGCCAAAGTAACCCGCCGGCCGATACCGTCGTGCTCGATGTCCGGGCCTCGGCGATTGCCGCGCTGGAGCAGAACATCAACAGCAACGAACTGGCCACCGCCGAAGATCAGTTGGTCGCCCTGCAAGTGTCGTCCGCAGACGACCCGCAGCTCGTGCCCTACCAGCGGCAACTGGCCGAAGCCTATCTGCAACGCAGCCAAATCGTGCTGCAGAAGGGTGACGTCAACGCCGCAGCCACCGCACTGAGCCGTGCCCGAGCCCTGATGCCCAAGGCCCCGGCCTTGACGGGTGGGGTCGACGGCGCCATTGCCCAGGCCCGCAAGGCCGAGCTGGAGAAGGTCGAGGCTGCCCTCAAGGCCGCCGAAGCCAAGCCGGCTGCCCGGCTGATCGATCCCAGCGCCGAAAGCAGCACCATCGCCCTGAATATCCACGACATCGCGCACCTGCGCAAACAGATGGATGCGCTGGCGGCGGACGTGGTGAATTACCAGTGTACGGTCACCTTCCAAGTCCCGCGCACCCTGGACTACCCATGGCTAGCGACCCTGTTGGAGAAACGAGTGAAGAAGCTCGACCCGGACTTCGCCTTGCAGATGAACAAGCAGATCGACCGGCAGGTGCGCGCCCAAGTGGTCTTGAGTCCGCGCAAGCCTTGAAACCGCTAACGCCGGCTTGCCGGCGATAGTGATCGATGCCACCAAAGCGCTCAAGCCGGCACCGCCTTGGCCCTTTCCTCGCGCGCCCAGATCCGATGCCGGGCCAGCGCCGTCACAAACGCCTTCAGCGTCTTGGCGTCGCTGCCGACGATCAACCCCGCATCCGCCTGCACATGCAGCACCTCCAACAATTGTTTCGCCTCACCGTGCAAGACAATCGCCTTCAGGTGCTTGTAGGCCTCCAGCACATAGTGCAAAGCCACCCCGTTGCCCGCGAGCGCCTTGACCGAAGCCGCGCCACCCGGCACATAAACCCCATCGAAGGCCACTGACGGTAGGCCTTCCATCGAACCGTCCACTGCCAGGCTCTTGCCATCGGCAGTGGTCACCGGGGCCGACGTCGGTCCAAGCAGCCGGGCATGGGCGCCTTCTGCCGCCAGCAGCTTCTTCAACGCCGAGATCGCCGCACCATCGACGCCGTTGGCCGCCAGAATCGCCACTTTGCGCGTCTTGATGTTCCCCGACAGCAGGTTCGCCTGACTCAACGCCGGCGACCGCTCCAGACTGGTCTTGCGCGGCGTCACACTGCCGGCTTTCGGCGCCGGCAAGCCGAGGTTGGCAGCGACACGTCCGGCCAATTCCAAATCAATATTGGCCAGGATCTCGTTGACCTGACGTGCGCGAATAGCCTCCCGCTCGACCTTGCCCAGTTCAAAGCTGTAGGCGGCAATGATGTGTTCCTGCTCATGATGGCTCATGCTGTTGAAGAACAATCGCGCCTGGGAAAAGTGGTCGCCGAAGGACTCGCTGCGCTGACGGATCTTGGCCGCATCGATACGCTCCGGGTAACTCTCGAAACCGCCGTCGCGGGCAGCGGGCGGGGTTTCCTTCGGCCAACCGCCATCGATCGAGTTGGGCTCATAGGAGGCCCGTCCTTTGTCGATCACCGTTCGATGCAGGGCATCGCGCTGGCTACTAGGGAAGGGCGCCACGGGCCGATTGATCGGAATCTCGTGGAAGTTCGGGCCACCTAATCGACTGATCTGTGTATCGGTATAGGAAAACAACCGACCTTGCAGCAGCGGGTCGTTGGAGAAGTCGATCCCCGGCACGATATGCCCTGGACAGAATGCGACCTGCTCGGTCTCGGCGAAGAAATTGTCCGGGTTGCGGTTGAGCACCATTTTGCCCAGGGGCGTGATGGGCACCAGCTCCTCGGGGACCAGCTTGGTCGGGTCGAGGATATCGAAGTCGAACGCGTGCTCGTCCTCTTCGGCAATGATCTGCACGCCGAACTCCCACTCAGGGTAGTCGCCACTCTCAATCGATTCCCAGAGATCGCGGCGATGGAAATCGGTGTCCTTGCCCGCCAGCTTTTGCGCTTCGTCCCACACCAGCGAACAGGTGCCGACAGTCGGGCGCCAATGGAATTTGACGAAACTCGAGCGGCCCTCGGCGTTGATCAGGCGAAAGGTGTGCACGCCAAAACCTTGCATGGTCCGCAGGCTTTTCGGGATCGCTCGGTCGGACATGGCCCAGATCACCATGTGGGCCGACTCCGGCACCAACGAGACAAAATCCCAAAAGGTGTCGTGGGCGGAGCCGCCCGTGGGTATTTCATTGTGAGGTTCGGGTTTGACCGCGTGGACGAAGTCAGGAAACTTGATCGCATCTTGGATGAAGAACACTGGCATGTTGTTGCCAACCAGGTCGAAGTTGCCCTCATCGGTGAAGAATTTCACCGCAAAACCCCGCACGTCCCGCACCGTATCGCCGGAACCCCGTGGGCCCTGGACCGTGGAGAAACGCACGAAGACCGGCGTCTTGGCCTCAGGGTCCTGGAGGAAACCGGCCTTGGTCAGCGCCCCATGGTTCTCATAGGCCTGAAAGTAACCATGGGCAGCCGTACCTCGGGCGTGAACGATCCGCTCCGGAATCCGCTCGTGGTCAAAATGCGTGATTTTTTCACGCATGATGAAGTCTTCCAACAGCGACGGCCCGCGAGCACCGGCCTTCAACGTGTTCTGATTATCGGCGACCTTCACCCCCTGGTTGGTGCGCAACGCCTGCCCGGTGGCATCCGAGCGGAAGGGTTCCAGACTTTCGAGCTTGCCGTTGGTGTTGCTGCGATCCAGAGTATCGGTTCCCGCCAGCTGACTCTTGGTGGTCGCGTGTCGGGTAGCAGAAGTTTTCTTGGTACTCATCAGACTGACTCCTCGTTTGCAGTCGCCCGGCGATGCCGGACAATGGGGCAGGATTCGAGTTGCCTTACGAGTGACTGTCGCTAATTTGCGTCGTTCCTTTTTTCCGACCATTGATCGCGTTATTGCCAAAATGACAGATTGAATGCGAAATAAATGCTAATCGCCTCTATACGGACAGGCTAAAATACCCGCCCGGCTAACCGCTGACCTATTTCCATTGCGCCCCACAAGGTTCGCTACGTGATCGAGTTTCATAACGTCCATAAAACCTACCGGGTCGCCGGTAAGGATATTCCCGCCCTGCATCCGACGAGCCTGCGTGTCGAGGATGGCCAGGTGTTCGGCCTGATCGGTCATTCCGGCGCGGGCAAAAGTACCCTGCTGCGCCTGATCAATCGCCTGGAGGCCCCCAGCGGCGGTACGATCACGGTGGACGGTGAAGAAGTCACCGCCCTCGACGCCAGCGGCCTGCGGCGCTTTCGCCAACAGGTCGGAATGATCTTCCAGCACTTTAATCTGCTGGCCTCCAAGACCGTCGCCGACAACGTTGCGCTGCCGCTGACCCTGGCCGGCGAGCTGTCCCGCCGGGACATCGACCAGCGCGTCGCCGAGTTGCTGCGGCGCGTCGGCCTGTCCGATCATGCGAAGAAATATCCAGCCCAGTTATCCGGCGGCCAGAAGCAGCGCGTCGGCATTGCCCGCGCCTTGGCGACCAAGCCCAAGATCCTGCTGTGCGACGAAGCCACCAGCGCCCTCGACCCGCAGACCACTGCGTCGGTCCTGCAACTGCTGGCCGAGATCAACCGCGAGCTGAAACTGACCATCGTCCTGATCACCCATGAGATGGATGTGATCCGTCGGGTCTGCGACGTGGTCGGCGTGATGGATGCCGGCGTGATCGTCGAGCAGGGGCCGGTGGCGCAGGTCTTCCTGCACCCCAAGCACCCGACTACCCGGCGTTTCGTGCAAGAGGACGAACAGATCGACGAAAGCGAACAACGTGACGATTTCGCCCATGTGCCGGGTCGTATCGTGCGCCTGACCTTCCAGGGCGAGGCCACCTACGCACCCTTGCTGGGCACCATCGCCCGTGAAACCGGCGTGGACTACAGCATCCTCGCCGGGCGCATCGACCGCATCAAGGACACCCCTTATGGGCAACTGACGCTCGCCATCACCGGCGGCGACATAGACGCAGCATTCGCCCGCTTCATCGCGGCGGACGTCCATATGGAGGTACTGCGCTGATGGACCTGTTTCTGAGCTTTTTCGCCAATATCGACTGGATGGATATCTGGGAAGCCACCGGCGACACCCTGCTGATGCTCGGCGGTTCGCTGCTGTTCACCGTGCTGCTCGGCCTGCCGCTGGGGGTGCTGCTGTTTCTTTGCAGCCCGCGCCAGCTACTGGAGCACAAAGCGACCTATTCGGCCCTGGCGTTCGTGGTGAACGTGGTGCGTTCGCTGCCATTCATCATCCTGCTGATCGTGCTGATCCCCACCACCGTGTTCCTCACCGGCACCTCGCTGGGCGTGGCCGGCGCCATCCCACCCCTGGTGATCGGTGCTGCGCCGTTTTTCGCGCGGCTGGTGGAAACCGCGCTGCGGGAAGTCGATCGCGGCATTATCGAAGCGACCCAGGCCATGGGAGCGACCACCCGCCAGATCGTCTTCAATGCCCTGCTGCCGGAAGCTCGCCCAGGCATCCTGGCAGCAATCACCGTGACCACCATTACCCTGGTGGGCTACACCGCCATGGCCGGTGTGGTGGGTGCCGGCGGCCTCGGCGACCTGGCAATCCGTTATGGTTATCAGCGCTTCCAGAACGATGTCATGTTGGTGACCGTGGTCATGCTGGTGGTATTGGTCCAACTGCTGCAAAGCCTCGGCGACAAGTTGGTGGCACGTTTTTCGCGTAAATAGCTGGCGTAAACAAAAAACAGGGGCCGGCTGGTGACGCCGAAATTGACTCGCGGAACTAGTGGCCTGTGTGGTTAGTTCTATTAGTCAATTTCGGCGCCATAAATCCCTGGCTTGCGTTGCTGTTCCTCGCCATAGCCCGGCTATGACTCGTCACAGCGCCTTAGCCATGAACTTATGGCATCCGAACTTGAGCTAACGAACTCACCGTACAAGCCACTAGCCACACAGGCCATTAGCTCTAGACTAGAAGCTCATGTCCTCTTTCTGGGTATCCGCCATGGCACTCTCTCCTTTTCATCTGGCAATCCCTGTCCATGACCTGGCAGCGGCCCGACACTTCTACGGCGAGGTATTCGGCTGCCCGCAAGGACGTAGCAGCGATCATTGGGTGGATTTCGATTTCTTCGGCCATCAATTGGTCATCCACCATCAGGCCAAGAGCGCCGCCCAGGAACACGCCTTGAGTAATCCGGTGGACGGCCATGACGTGCCGGTGCCGCATTTTGGCGTGGTACTGGAATGGCAGGCATGGGAAGCCCTGGCCGAACGCCTGAAAGCCAGGGACACGCGCTTCGTGATCGAGCCTTATGTGCGCTTCAAAGGGCAGGTGGGGGAACAGGCGACCATGTTCCTGTTCGATCCTTGCGGCAATGCGTTGGAGTTCAAGGCGTTCAAGGATATCGGGCAGATGTTCGCCAAATGATCATCTGAGACCGCCAGGGCCTCTTCGCGGGCAAGGTCATGAAGAGGCCGCAACAGACATCACAGTTACTGGCGCTTGAGCAGATCCGGCAACTGCGCCACCAACTTCTGGTTGTTCAAGGGCGCCCGAATAAACCCACGCTGGCTGCCGTCGGGTCCGACAATCGCCAGGTTGGCGCTGTGGTCGACGGTGTAGTTCGGCTTGCTGGTATCGGCCGGGATAAACGGAATGCTCACCGCATTCGCCAGCTTCTGCAGGTCCTCGATGGAAGACGCGGTCAACCCTGTGAACTGGGGGTCGAAGTAGCCCAGGTACTGCTTGAGCTGCTTGGGATTGTCCCGATTGGGGTCGACGCTGACCAGGACGATCCGCAACTTGCCAACGATATCCTTGGGCAATTCGCTCTTGATCTGACGCAATTGCGCCAGAGTAGTCGGACAGATATCCGGGCAGAAGGTATAGCCGAAGAACAACATCGTCCACTTGTCCTTCAACTGGTTGACCTGCACCGGCTGGCCGTCCTGATCGGTCATTTGCACATCAGGAAGGGAACGGCTCTGCGGTAACAGGATAATTCCCGCATCGATCAGCGCCGTGGGATCGCCCTGGCCCTTGCCGCTCAGGACCTTGTTGACCGTCAACCCCAGGACCAGGGCCACCAGCGCGACGAGAATAAAGACGGTTTTCTGAGTTCGAGTCATAGATTCAACAATAAGTAGTGATCGACAAGCAGCGCGATAAACAGCAGGAACAAGTAGTAAATAGAATACTTGAAGGTGTTGATCGCCGCATGCGGCTGGACGCCACGGTACAGCACCCACGCCCATTGCAGGAAGCGTGCGCCGAGGCCCAGGGCACACAGCAGGTAGAGCATGCCGCTCATGTGGATCACATACGGCAACAGGCTGACCGCCAGCAAGGCAAAGGTGTACAGCAGGATATGTACCTTGGTGTACTGCTCGCCATGGGTCACCGGTAGCATCGGGATATCGGCCTTGGCGTATTCGTCCTTGCGATGGATCGCCAGGGCCCAGAAATGCGGCGGGGTCCAGGCAAAGATGATCAGCACCAGCAACAGCGGTTCGGCGCTGACATGCCCGGTCGCCGCCACCCAGCCCAGCAGCGGTGGAGCCGCCCCGGCCAGGCCGCCGATGACGATATTCTGTGGCGTGGCGCGCTTGAGGAAGCCGGTGTAGATCACCGCATAGCCAAGCAGCGAAGCCAACGTCAGCCAGGCCGTCAGCGGGTTGGTAAACGCCAGCAACACCGCCTGCCCGAGCACCGCCAGTAGCAGGGCAAAGCTCAGCGCCGCCAGCGGCGATACCCGTCCTTCGGCTATCGGCCGCTTGTGGGTCCGCGCCATGACCGCATCGATGCGCCGATCCACCACATGATTGACCACCGCCGCACCGCCCGCACAAAGGCCGATACCCAGGTTACCGAACACCAGCACTGTCCACGGCACGCCGGCACGGGTCGCGAGAAACATGCCGACCAGCGAAGTGATCAGCATCAATATCACCACCTTGGGCTTGGTCAGCTCCAGGTAGTCGCGCCAGATCGCCTGGCGGTGACGTTCAACGACTACAGTCGCCATGGCATTTCTCCTTTTATTGTTATCGGGCCGTGGACGGATTTGCGCGGGCTGAGTCGCCAGCGTACCGGCGTCCGTTGCCGGACCCGGACCAGGGCGGTCCGCGCATGATAGTTGATCAGCACCAAGGTCAGCAGCAGGGCTGCGCCGCCGGCGTTATGGGCCACGGCCACGGGCAGCGGCAAATGGAAGTAGACGTTACTCAGGCCAAGGCTGATCTGCGCCACCAGGGCAATCAATAGCAGCCCGGCCAGACGACTCATGCCAACCACCCGCAGTTGCCAGGCCAGCCCCAACAGGACCAGCGTCACCAGTAGGGCGCCGACACGATGAGTCAAGTGAATCGCTGTGCGGGCATCGCTGTCCAGTTGGCCGCCGAGGTAATTCGGACCGATATGCTGGGTCAGGTGGAAACCGTTGGCAAAGTCGGCTGATGGCCACCATTGACCGTGACACGTGGGTAGATCGATGCAGGCGACGGCGGCATAGTTGGAACTGACCCAGCCGCCCAGGGCGATCTGCAAGATCACCAGCAGCAGCCCGGCGCTCGCCCAGCGCTGCAACCGTCGCGGTACGGCCAACGCCGGCAGCACGCCGGACAGGCGCAAGGCCAGCAGAAACAACAGGCTCAAGGTGGCAAAACCACCCAGTAGATGCCCGGTCACCACCTGTGGCCAGAGCTTGAGGGTGACCGTCCACATGCCGAACGCAGCCTGGGCGAATACCACTGCCAGGAGCAGTAACGGCAACTTCAGCGGCTGCCCCTCGCGCCGCCGCTCCATCCAGGAGCGGCTCGCTAGTAGCACAATCAACAACCCCAGGGTGCCGGCAAAATAGCGGTGGATCATCTCGTTCCAACCCTTGTGGGCCTCGACCGGTGTATCGGGGAAGTGCAGCTCGGCATGGGCCAGTTGGGCTTCACTCTTGGGCACACTGATAAAGCCGTAGCAACCCGGCCAGTCCGGACAGCCGAGACCGGCATGGGTCAGGCGGGTATAGGCCCCAAGCAGCACGACGATCAGTGCCAGCAGGGTGGCGAACACAGCGAGGCGAAATCCAGGTTTGGCCATGACGATGCCCTTATCCGATATTCGACAGTTTCAGCAGTTGGCGCAGGTCGTTGAGCAAGTCCTTGCCCTTGACCTGGGCGTCGTAGCGCAGCACCAGGTTGCCGTGCGGATCGATGATCCACAGCTGCGGCGCACCGTTGCCCCGAGCTTCCCGGGTGTAGGCGGGAAGGTTCAGCGGGTAACGTTGCAGTTGCGGGTATTCGCGTTGCAGCTTGACGCCGTACTCGCGGTCCAGTGGTTGCGCAGTCGCCAGGGCATGGCTGGCCCGGGAAGCGTCACGGCCCAGGCCGATCTGGATCTGCCGCGCCAGATAGACCAATTGTTGGCAATCCATCGAGCACTCCTGGGGGGCCGTCACCAGCATTTGCCAGCGTTGTTCGTCGGCCTGTACGCCGAGGTCGGCACGGCCCTGGCCATTGCCAATCAGTTCGCCGTGATAACTGCGGCTTTGCGGCACCCAGAACTGCAGCTTGTACATGCCGGTGGCAAGGATCATCGGGCCAACGACCATCAGTACGATCAGGATCAGTTGCCAGCGCCCGCGAGCGCGTCCTCCCGGCCGTCGGGCTTCAACTGTGTTGAGTCGATTCAAGGCCGCTCCCATGGTGTTTCTCCCTAGCGTTATGCCATCCGAGGTAGAGGTAAAGGACCAACAGCGCCAAGGCCATGGCGAACCATTGCACGGCGTAGGCGAGGTGTTTTTCTGGGCCCATGCCTTCGGCCACCACTGGCCATCCGGTTTCATAGGCGCCAGGACCGGGCTCCTGGCGCAGCTCGTAGGCGAAGCCTTCACGGCCCAGTTCCGTCCACAGTTTGCCGGGCTCAATCGTTGTCACCACGCGCGGCCAGAGTGCGTTCAGCGGGTCGGCATGGAGCTGGAAGGTGCTGCCCGGAGCGACATAGACCCAGGCGTCGATATTCAGCGCTTGCCCAGGCGTGCCGAAGACCGGCGGCGTGCGCCGTTCCGGCCAGGGCAACCAGCCGCGATTGACCAGCAACCAGAGCCCGCTGGCTAAATCGTGAAAGGGTTGGATCAGCTCGACGCCCACCTGACCATTACGCACGCGGTTATCCAGCAGGTAGCTGTGTTCGGCATCGAACTGGCCACGTAGCTGTACGCGGCGAAAAGCCGGGTCGGCACTGCCTTTGAGTTGCTCGCCGCTCAGCGGCTCGGCCGTGCGGCGCTGGGCATAGCTGTCCAGCAACACGCGCTTTTGTTCGCCCCGCGCCAACTGCCAGAAACCCAGCAGTACCAGCAACGGCAACACCACCAGCACCACCAGCGTCGGTGCCACGCCGGGGTGAAAGCGCCTCATGACGGCACTCCATTGGCAGCAACTCGACTCGCTATACTCAAATACACGCGTATCTCCCCCGGAGTCTCACCATGCTCAAAGCGGCGATTGTCCTGATGCTGATAGCCACGCTTATCAGCCTGTTCAGCGGCCTGGTTTTTCTGGTCAAGGACGAGGGACCGTCTCGCCGCCTGCTCACCGCGCTGACGGTCCGCGTCGGTCTGGCCGTCGCCACCCTGGCATTGATCAGCTGGGGCTTCTACAGCGGCCAGTTGGTGTCCAGTGCCCCCTGGTAGGCAGGCGCAGCTACAGCACGTAGACGAAAACGAACAGGCCGATCCAAACCACATCCACGAAGTGCCAGTACCAGCCCGCCGCTTCGAAGCCGAACTGATGGTCGGCGTTGAAGTGCCCACGCATGACCCGCACCAGCATCACGAACAGGATCAGCGTACCGATGGTCACGTGGGCGCCGTGGAACCCCGTGAGCATGAAGAACGTCGCGCCATAGACGCCCGAACCCAAGGTCAGGCCCAGTTCGTGATAGGCGTGGAGGTATTCTTCGGCCTGGAACCCGAGGAAAGCCAGGCCCAGCAGTACCGTCAGCGCCAGCCAGATCTTCAGCGCCCCGCGATGACCTTTCTTCAACGCATGGTGGGCAATGGTGACCGTCACACTGGAACTGACCAGCAGGATGGTGTTAAGCAGCGGCAGACCCCACGGACTGATGGTAGCCTTGGGCGGTGGGAAGAGTTTCGGGTCCGGGTTGTGCAGCAGCGGCCAGACGTTTTGGAAATCCGGCCAAAGCATGTGCGCCAGGCCCTTGGCACCGCCTTCACCGGCCAGCCACGGCACAGACAGGTGCCGCACATAAAACAGCGCACCGAAGAACGCGATGAAGAACATCACCTCGGAAAAGATGAACCAGCTCATGCCCCAGCGAAACGAACGATCCATTTGGGCACTGTAGAGGCCGGAGCGGCTTTCCTTGATCACCGTGCCGAACCAACCGAACAGCATATAGGCCAACAGCAGTCCGCCGACAAAGAAGATCAGCGGGCCATGGGATTCCGGGCGCGCCGCCTTAAGGTCATTGAACCAGGTACCCAGGCCGTAGACGGTGGTCAACATGCCCAGTGTGGCAATGATCGGCCATTTGCTCTGGGCAGGAACGTAGTAATGCTCGTGAGTCGGCGTTGCCATTTTATTGTTCTCCTTATCGGGCACACTGGATGGCCTACCCGCCCGAGCGGGCCATGGGTGGGTTGCGAGCAGTGATATCGAACAGCGTGTAGGCCAGTGTCAGGTGCTTCACGTCCTTGGGCATGTCACGGTCAACGATGAAACGTACCGGCATCTCGATTCGCTGCCCCGGTTGCAGTGTTTGTTGGGTAAAGCAGAAGCACTCGGTCTTGTGGAAGTACATCGCCGCATTGCTGGGCGAAATACTCGGGATCGCCTGAGCCTTCATCACCTGATCGGTCGGGTTGTAGGCAACGAAGATCATTTCGTTGACCGCACCGGGATTGACGCTGATCTGGTCGGCCTTGGGATAGAACTCCCAGACCATGTCCACGGCGTTGGTCGAGAGGAACTGCACACCGACCCGGCGTGACGCATCCACCACCTGCTCGCCCTCGTACTGGCCGGCGGTCTTGCCGTTGATGCCGAAGGCCTTGCACATCACGTCATAGATCGGCACCAGGGCGAAGCCGAAGGCGAACATCGCCACCACCACCAGCAACAGGCGCGTGACCAGACGCTTGAGTGCGATCGAGTCGTTCATCGGACAGCCCTCCGCGTCATTTCACTTCCGGTGGCGTGGTGAATGTGTGGTACGGCGCCGGCGACGGGATATTCCACTCCAGTCCTTCGGCCCCATCCCATGGCTTGGCCGGGGCCACCGGGCCACCACGAATGCACTTGATCACGATGAACAGGAACAGCAACTGGGTGGCCCCGAACATGAAGCCGCCAATCGAGGAGACCATGTTGAAATCGGCGAACTGCAGGTTGTAGTCCGGAATCCGCCGCGGCATGCCCGCCAGTCCCACGAAGTGCATCGGGAAGAATGTCAGGTTCATGCCGACGAACGACAACCAGAAGTGCAGCTTGCCCAGGGTTTCGTCGTACATGTGGCCGGTCCATTTCGGCAACCAATAGTAGGTCGATGCAAAGATCCCGAAAATCGCCCCCGGTACCAGCACGTAGTGGAAGTGCGCCACCACGAAATAGGTGTCCTGGTATTGGAAGTCCGCCGGGGCAATCGCCAGCATCAGGCCGGAAAAGCCACCGATGGAAAACAGGATGACGAACGCCACGGCGAACAACATCGGCGTCTCGAAGGTCAGCGAACCTTGCCACATGGTACTGACCCAGTTGAACACCTTGACCCCGGTCGGCACCGCGATCAGCAACGTGGCGTACATGAAGAACAGCTCGCCCACCAGCGGAATGCCGACCACGAACATATGGTGCGCCCAGACGATGAATGACAGGAACGCGATACTCGCCGTGGCGTAGACCATTGAGGTGTAACCGAACAGCGGCTTGCGCGAGAAGGTCGGGATGATCGAACTGACGGCCCCGAAGGCCGGCAAAATCATGATGTACACCTCGGGGTGGCCGAAGAACCAGAACACGTGCTGGAACAACACCGGATCACCACCGCCGGCGGCGCTGAAGAAGCTCGTGCCGAAGTGGATGTCCATCAGCATCATGGTCACGCAACCGGCCAGCACCGGCATCACCGCGATCAGCAAGAAGGCCGTGATCAACCAGGTCCAGACGAATAGCGGCATCTTCATCAGCGTCATGCCCGGTGCACGCAGGTTGAGGATGGTGGAGACCACATTGATCGCGCCCATGATCGAACTGATGCCCATCAGGTGGATGGCAAAGATGAAATAAGTCACGCTTTCCGGTGCATAAGTGGTCGAAAGCGGGGCATAGAAGGTCCATCCGAAGTTCGGTCCGCCACCGGCGGTGAACAGGGTAGACACCAGCAACAGGAATGCCGCGGGCAACAACCAGAAACTGAAATTGTTCATCCGTGGCAGGGCCATATCCGGCGCCCCGATCATCAGCGGGATCATCCAGTTGGCCAGGCCGACGAAGGCCGGCATCACCGCGCCGAAGACCATCACCAACCCGTGCATGGTGGTCATCTGGTTGAAGAACGCCGGCTGCACGATCTGCAATCCGGGTTGGAACAGTTCGGCACGGATCACCATGGCGAACGATCCGCCCAGCAGGAACATGGCGAAGCTGAACCACAGGTACAGCGTGCCGATATCCTTGTGGTTGGTGGTCAGCACCCAGCGCATCAGGCCCTTGGCGGGACCATGGGCGTGGTCAACGGCATGACCATGGTCATCGATCACAGCACTCATGTCCTGTCTCCTGCAAACGGTTGAACCGGGTGACCTGGGCATGATCCAGGCCAGTTCAGGGAGCACGCAGCCGATTTGCTCATTTGCTTTGCTCCTGCTTCAGAGCCAGCACGTCTTTGGGCGTGACCATGTCGCCTTTGTTGTTACCCCAGGCATTACGCTCGTAAGTGACAACTGCGGCGATATCGACTTCGGAAAGTTGTTTGCCGAAGGCCGCCATGGCGGTGCCCGGTTTGCCGAAGAAGACCCGGTGCAGGTGGTCTTCCTTCGATCCGGTGGTGATCGGCGAGCCCTTGAGGGCCGGAAACATCGGCGGCAAGCCCTGGCCTTCGGCCTGGTGACAAGCCGCGCAGGTGGTGTGATAGACCTTGTCGCCACGGGCCACCAGTTCGTCGAGCGTCCATTCCTTGGTGGTCAGCTCGCTGAGCTTGGCCGCTTCGGCCTTGCGCTCGCCCAGCCAGGTGGCGTAGTCGGCCTGGGACTTCACCTCGACCACGATCGGCATGAAACCGTGATCCTTGCCGCACAGTTCAGCGCACTGCCCACGGTAGATGCCCGGCTTGTCGACTTTGGTCCAGGCCTCGTTGACAAACCCAGGAATCGCATCGCGCTTGACCGCGAAGGCCGGCACCCACCAGGAGTGGATCACATCGGCGGCGGTCACCAGAAAGCGCACCTTGACACCTGCCGGCAGCACCAGCGGCTGGTCGACTTCGAGCAGATAGTGCTCGCCCTTGGTGGTTTGGTTGTGAATCTGTTCGGTGGGGGTGGCGAGGTTGCTGAAGAACTCGACATCCTGGCCCAGGTACTTATAGTGCCACTTCCACTGATAGCCGGTGATCTGGATGTCCACATCCGATTCACTGGCGTCGTACATCTTGATCAACGTGGCGGTCGCCGGGATCGCCATGGCCACCAGAATCAGGAAAGGTACGATGGTCCAGAGAATTTCCACCGTGGTGCTTTCATGAAATTTGGCGGCAACCTGTCCGGTGGAACGGCGGTGAAGAATCATCGACCAGAACATCGCGCCAAAGACGATGACACCAATCACTACACAGATCCAGAAGATGGTCATGTGCAGATCGAAGACCGCGTGGCTTACTTCGGTTGCCCCTTGAGTCATATTCGTGGTCCAGGCGGCTTGCGCCTGGCTGAATATCGACCACAACAGCAGGCCCATCCAGACCTGTGGACGTCGCATCATTGCGGGTTCCCCTTATCATTCTTGTTATCCCGCCGGCTTTCACCTGAGGCAGAGGGAAATGGTCGGACTACGCAAGCGGACCATTCGGTCTTGCCGGAACATGCAGCCGGACATCATCAGCTAGCTCTTCACAAAACCGAGTATAGACAGCGACTGCGACCACGCAACGCGATAAGGAAAATGAACCGATAATTTGGCCAGAGGCCACGGATGACGTGGGATAGCGCGACGTGATAGCAAATCGTTATAACGCAGACATATAACTATGAAATAATTATGACAAATATGTCTTAGCAACTTTTATAACCCAGCTACCTTATTGGCCTCACTTTTCCCTTTGTTTTCCATCCTGGAGCCTTCATGAACACCGCCGCATTGCGCGAGCAGATACAGCGTGCACATCAACACGAGGCCGCTACCGGTCAATTGACGCGACAACTGGAAGTGCAGTTGCCGCACCTTCATCCCGCCATTCAACTACCGCAAATCGATGCCAAAGGAGTCATGACCCGGTTCGTCACTACCTATATCGATCTGGTCCCGGACCTGCTGGACGCCGCCAATGAAGTCGCCCGTGAAGCGGGCATCGAGTCGCAGATCACCCCGGTGCTGAAAATCGCCGAGCAGTTTTTCCTGCAACCGCCGACCCTCCTCGACGGCCATATCGGTCTCGCCAGCCTGCTGGATGAAGCGTATCTGGCGCATCGTTTGGTGGAAGAGGTCAACGATCTCTATATCGTACATTTCGGCCAGGCGCTGATCCCGTTGGACACCACCGTGGCCAACCTGATCGCCCACCAACTGATCGGCGAAGACTTCGCCAACCAACTGGATGGGGCGGTGCACCATGCTGTCGATGAAATGCTCGACGAAGAAAGCTTCGCCCTTGAATCAGTGGAAGCCTACCGTGACCGCCTCAACGATCCAAATACCGAAGCCGCGTGGAAGCGCCAGCCCTGCCTGTCCCGCCAACTGGGGGTAGAACTGGAACTGAAACACCCCACGCCCTGACCGTACCTGTGCGCGTCAAGAGGTCGAGCCTACACCTACCGTGGTGCGCAGGCGTCCTTCCAGACGCCGCTTCAGCCCGCGGGATTCGATGACCAGCCGCGAGCCCTTGGCCACGTTGGCGCGCGCCCATTCTTCGAGTAGCTCCAGGCAGGAATGGTCGATATACGTCAGGTTGTTCAGCGGCACATGCACCGTGCTGCCCCACGGTATCGTCGACAGTACCTGGGTCAGCGCCGGGACCTTGAGAAAGGTCGCCGCTCCCGTCAGCCGCAGCTCCTTTTGCCCTTCGCCCGGTAAATCCACCAGGCTGACCTTCAGCCGCGAGGCTTTCCACGCCAGTTTCGCCAGGGTCAGACCGAAGCCAATCAGCACGCCGCTCAGCAGGTCGGTCAAGATGATCGACAGCGCCGTGACCGCGTAGGTCAGCATCGGCATCCGGCCATACCGCGACAGTCCCCGAAAAACCTTGAGGTCCACCAGTTTCAGCCCGGTGTAGACCAATACCCCCGCCAGGCTCGCCACCGGGATGCTTTGCAGCACGCTGGACAGCAACAGCACGAAGGCCAACAGCCAGACACCGTGAAATACCGCCGACAGCCGAGTCCGTGCGCCGGCCTGGACATTGGCCGAACTGCGCACGATCACCCCGGTCATGGGCAGTGCCCCAAGCAGGCCACAAAGCATGTTGCCAATTCCCTGCGCCGACAGCTCACGGTCGAAATCCGAGCGCTGGCCGTCGTGCATGCGATCCACCGCTGCCGCCGAGAGCAGGGTTTCGGCGCTGGCGATAAAGGCCACGGCAAAGGCCGCGATCAGCAGCGCCGGATCCGCCAGGTTGAGCAGGTCCGCCGGACGCAGCCAATCGATGGCCTGCGCCAGATTATCGGGCACCTCCACCCGCTTGACCGGCAAGGCCAGCAGCAGGCTCGCCAGTGTCGCCAGGCCCACACCGAGCAAAGCGCCCGGCACAAAGCGCAGAGCATGGGGCTTGAACTTCTCCCACAACCCCATCACCAGGATTGTCAGCACCCCCAGTAAACCGGCCTGCCAGCCAATGCCGCCGCTAACCACCGGCAAGGCTTTGCCCAGGACTTCGGGAAAGCCCAACAGATTGTCCAGGCCCGAGGGCTGGGGCGAGCCGTCGAACATCACATGGATTTGCGAGAGCACGATCAACACGCCGATCCCGGCGAGCATCCCGTACACCACCGCCGGGGCAGTGACCCGGAACCAGCAGCCCAGGCGCATGCGCCCGGCGATCAATTGCAGGAGCCCGGCCAGCAGCAGGATCGGCCCCAACATAGCGATCCCGTGTTGGCGCACCAACTCGAACACCAGCACCGCCAGCCCGGCGGCAGGACCGCTGACCTGCAACGGCGAACCCGCTATCCAGCCGACCACCAGGCCACCGACAATCCCGGTGATCAACCCCTTGGCCGGCGGCATGCCGGAAGCAATGGCGATTCCCATGCACAACGGCAGGGCCACCAGGAACACCACCATGGAAGCCAATAGCTCCCTGGGTAAAACAGCTTTCAGTTGTGCTGCACGCATGATAAATCTCCCGAGGATTTCTTCAGGCATGGCAAAGCCAGACGGCTCGACGGCAGTCGTGGCAAAACCTTATCGATTGAGAAAAGCTTCAGGCTTTAGAAACGGGCCTTGGGCGTCGCGCTCGGGATTGGAAGAATACCGTCCAGAGGCAGAAAACTGCCTCGATCCGCGTCATAGGCTTTGATTTCGCTGGTTTCGATGTTGTAGATCCAACCATGGATGAACAACTGCCCGTTGGCCATGCGCGAGGCCACCGACGGATGGGTACGCAAATGCTGCAACTGGGCGATCACGTTCTCCTGGGTCAGCGCCTGCATGCTTTCGCTTTCATTGGCGCAGTCGCAGTTTTCCTGGACCATGGTTTTCGCCACTTCGGCATGGCGCAACCAGGCTTTTACCGTGGGCATCTTTTCCAGGCTTGCGGGAGTCAGTACCCCGCGCATCGCACCGCAGTCCGAATGTCCACAGACGATGATGTGCTGCACGCCAAGGGCCAACACGGCGTATTCGATGGCGGTTGAGACGCCACCGTTCATCTGCCCGTAAGGTGGCACCACGTTACCGACGTTGCGGGTGACGAACAGGTCGCCGGGGGAGCTTTGGGTGATGAGTTCGGGAACGATGCGCGAATCGGCGCAGGTAATGAACATGGCTCGCGGCTGCTGCGCCGTGGCGAGCTTCTTGAAGAGTTCTTGCTGCTGCGGAAAGACTTCATGATGAAAATGCAGAAAGCCATCGACGATATGCTGCAATGCTGCATCGGCGCTTTCGGTCTCGGGGAGCACTGAAGCCGACGCAGCCAAAGGCTGTTTATCCCTGTCACTCATGATTCATCCTTTTTTCTGACGGATTGAAGGAGATTTTCTTGATTTGGCTTGCTCAGAGCCAGCGTTCTTCGGGTCAGCACGCCCGATTCCTTGAACACTGCCTGTCATTTATAGGAAACAGGCGCAACCAGCATAGCCGTAAAAACTTAATTCAAACTGAATCAGAGGCTCTAAAACGGGCTTTTCCGTTCTCCATCACGCTATTTTTACGCTGCGCGAAAAGCACCATCTACCCCCTCAACGGACAAAAAAACCACCGGTGCGGCCGAATCCGGCGCATTGATCGGAGCCCCGACGCCAGCACGAAGAAGCTCACACAGAAGTCGCCAAAAAAATGCCACCAAACACTGGACAGACATACACCCTGTCAAGTTTGACAGTAGACACATTCAAGAGAGCCCCCATAGAGTAGGCACCGAAAGTTATAGCGGTCTCCTAAATGAGCCCTTAATCAGGCTCAGTACGAAATGTCTTCGAGCGGCGGCCTGACCCAGCGAAAGCAGGCGGGAAAGCGTAATTGACGGGTTATCAATGAGCATGGCGAGCCAGTTTTCACCACCGCGTGGGTGAGCGCAGACACCTTTCGCACGGCGGCTGAGGAAAAACCGCAAAAAGGCGTTTTTCTGGCGCCCATGAGCCATCACCATGACGATGATCCGTTGCTCGAACTCGCCACGGTCTTTTCGAAGATAAAACAGGACATCGGCAACTGATTCAGGGCCCATGGTTCATCATGCACCTGCACCCTGACGAGAAGAAGGCAGTGCATCGTCACCGGGCATAGTGTTAACAGGAAGGTTAAAATTATGTCTAACTACACCGCATTATGCGTTTTTGCCGTTGCGCTCTCCATTATTGTTCAGGAGACGACTTTAGCGGCACAGGCCGAGCCGGGAACAGGCACCGCCCCCACCGACAAGTCGGAACAGGATCCAAGGCAGGGCTGGTCCGAAGACAGCGCCTGCGATACCGGGGCAATACTCAGATTTACCGTCCAGAGGGCAACGGAGCAGCGCGAAGACGACGATACCGCGCTGAAGGTGGCTGATGGTGACAGGGTCAGGGAGAGTGTCAGGCCAACCAATCTAGCCAATTGGGACCATCGGGCCAACACGCATGTATGCCCGCAGGATGCCACCGTACAAGGCGCAGTAACGAAAAGCGACTCGGAAGTCAGAAACGCCGCCCCCCGGCATACCCTGCAGACCTGTTGCAGATTCTAGGCTCAGTATGAAATGTATCTGCGCTCGCCCATGCCGCGTTGAAAGCAGCCCCGCCATGCTCATTGACCCCCGTCAACGGCGCTGGCTCGCCTGCTTTCGCCTGGCCTGGCCTTCGCTCGAAAGCATTTCGTACAGATTCCACGCGCCATGATCAAGGCCGATAACGAGAGGCTGGCGAGCGGCGCTCGCACCACCACCAGCCCACCCACCCGCCACCGACGATGGGCAAAACGGGCTCAAGTCGACGAAGGTGCAATGATCCTGGCTTCATCGAGCGTGCGTCCGAGAAAGGCCTCGATGGATGTCAGGATGGGTTGGGAGGCACCCGGCGCGAAGACCAGCTCACGCAGGCGCCTACCTTCCACGGGGTCGAAGAGTCCCTTGTCTTCGAAGCGGCTGAATACCGCCTTGGCCAGCATCTGCCCCCAAGGATAGATGAAGTAGGCGACATCCGTTTCCGTAACCAGATGCTTGAAGCTGTAGACCTGCCGCTCATTGCCCGGTGCCGGCAGCGACAAAATCTCGTCTCGTACACGTGCGGCGCGCGCCAGGACGCTTTGCCCTTGTGCGGAGTTCTGGTGCAGCTCCAGCGCGAGCGAGGCCAGTATTAAGGTACTGGCAGACGTCAAGCTGTTCTGGGTCGTAAGCGCAATCATCAACTGGTCGGCCTGATCAACCGAAAGCGCTGCCCCAGTCTCATGGTGCCGGCTGATCTCGACCAGATAGGTGCGCGAATAACACCAGCACTCCAGCAACGCCGAGAAGAACTCGCCGACATCCCTGGCGGACTCGATTGCGGACAGGCGCCAGCAATTCGAGCGATCCAACAACTGATGCAGGCAATGTCCGAATTCGTGGAACAGTGTCCGTATCTGTCCGTGCTTGAGCAGCAGCGGCCTGTCAGCGGCGGTCGCTGGCAGGTAACACGACAGCACCGCAATCGGTGCCGTCAGGGTACGGCCCTCGACCGATAACAACCGATGGCGTAGCGCGAACATCGCACCCCCCCTGGTGGTCTTCTCTTCGCGGGCGAACAGATCGAGGAACAGGTAGCCTATCGTCTGCCCCTGCTCACGGACCTCGAACGGTCGAACGCTGGCGTGCCAGGTATCCAACTCGTCGCGGGCGATGAATTCAACCCCGAAAAGGCGGCCGGGTAACGCTAGCAGGCTTTTCAGAACCTGCTCAAGCTCGAAGTAGGCACGACATTCATCTTCGCTGATCGCTCCTTTGTGCAAGCGCAACCGCTGGGCATAAAAGGATCGGTCCCAGGGTTTCAGTTCCACCAGCCCGTCCTGGGCGGCAAACTGCTTCAATTCCTCCACTTCGCTGAGCCAGCCCGGTTTTTCCTCGCTCACCTGCTGGCGCAAAAAGCGCTCGACCTGCTCAGGAGAACTCAACGAAAAGCTCTGCAGTCGCAGCGCCGCGCTATTGGCAAAACCCAGCAGGCCGGCCTTTTGAAAACGCAACTGCAGCAACTCATCGAGCACGGCACTATTGTCATAGTCTGTTTCGGGATCGCTGGCACGGGTCATAACCGCTTCATAGACCTGCTGGCGAAGCTCGCGCCCGCGTGCGTCCACCAGAATCGAGCTGACGGCCTGCGGATCGTCGATGTTCAACCACCAACCGGCAAAGTTCGATTCGTGATACAGCTCCATATGAGTCTTGTCTTCGCTCGACACGCCATCAAGCACACCGTCGTCGCCGAAGTACAGGCTGGCGTCTTCACTGGCAATGTAGACATTAGTGAGGAAGCGCGACTCCAGTGCCTTGATCTGTGCATCAAGCGTTTGCAACTGGGTTTTCTGACCCTCGGCCAAATGCGCGCCCGCCAGGCGGCAATCCAGCAATATCCGCTGGAGAGCGGATACACGCGATGCGTCGAACAGTTTCGCGTGTTCGCAATTTGCCAACTTTTCATAGAGCTGGAAGAGCCGGGGATGCTGACTGACCTCAAGCCGATAAGCGAGATAACGCTGGCGACAACGCTGGAGCGCGCCTCCCCAGTGTGGGTAGGGGCGGGCGGTACTCAAGGCGCTCACGACGCCCATGAACCCCGAGAGCCGGGCCTGTAGAGCGTCGACCGGCACGAAAAAATCGTCCCAGGTCGGGTATTGGCTCTGGCTCGCGACAATCTCGTCAATCGCGCGTCGGCTGTGTTTGATCAGCGCATCGAGCGCCGGCAGCAGGTGCTCGACACGCACTGACGAATAAGCTGGCAGATCGCACGGCTGCGCTTGCAGCAGCGGGTTGAAGGTCCCCACGTTTCACTCCTTGATGGTCGCGGACCGACCACCGGCCCGCTCAAGGCCCCCAGCCTAGGGCAGCGGGCTCTTTCAAGAGTGATGCATGGATAACGCGCCCCGGGGCCTTGGACGACCCGCAAGAGCGCAAGGGCTCGATTACTCGCCCTCAGGCTTCTTTTTCAGCTTGGGATTGGGGAAAAACTGCACGGTCTGGACCTTTTTGTCGACGACTTTCACCGCCGGCGTATTGACCCGCGTGCCCAGCTCCTTGGGCACTGACAAGCCTTGTTCATTCAACGTATCGGCATAGCCGCAAGCCACGCATTCACGGTGCGGAACCTCGTCTTCGCTCCACATCATCAGCTTATCTTGCTCGCTGCATGCCGGACAGACCGCGCCAGCGATAAAACGTTTCTTGGTCTTGATCACGGGTACCTCGCTCATGCCGCCGCGTCCGCGCTCAGGCCGCTGTGGCGCAAGAGTGCGTCAATCGACGGCTCGCGACCACGGAAGTCGACGAACAGCACCATCGGCGCCTGGGAGCCACCACGGGCCAGGATAGCGTCACGGAACGCGCGACCGGTTTCGGCGTTCAATACGCCCTCCTCCTCGAACTTGGAAAAAGCGTCGGCCGACAGCACTTCCGCCCATTTGTAACTGTAGTAGCCCGCCGCGTAACCGCCGGCGAAAATATGCGCAAAGCTGTTGGGCAAGCGGTTGTAGGCCGGTGGACGCATCACCGAGACTTCGTTGCGCACACCTTCGAGGACCTGCGCCACACTGCGACCGTCGCCGTGGGTGGCGTGCAGTTCGAAGTCGAACAGCGCGAACTCCAACTGGCGGACCATCATTAGACCGGACTGGAAGTTCTTTGCCGCGAGCATTTTTTCCAGCAGGTCCTGAGGCAGCGGCTCGCCGCTTTCGTAGTGGCCGGAAATCAGCGCCAGGCCTTCCGGCTCCCAGCACCAGTTCTCCATGAACTGGCTCGGCAGTTCCACCGCATCCCAGGCCACCCCGTTGATGCCGGAAACACCGGCATGCTCGACGCGAGTCAGCAGGTGATGCAGGCCGTGGCCGAACTCGTGGAACAGAGTGGTCACTTCATCGTGGGTCAACAACGCGGGCTTGCCGCTGTCGGCCGGGGCGAAATTGCACACCAGGTTGGCCACGGGACTTTGCAGCAGGCCAGCGACGGTACGCCGACGATCACGAGCGCCGTCCATCCAGGCGCCGCCACGCTTATTGGCGCGGGCGTAGAGGTCGAAGAAGAATCGTCCGACATGCTGGCCGTTTTCCTTGATCTCGAACAGGCGGACATCCGGGTGCCAGGTATCGAAGCCTTTCTGCTCGGTGATCTCAATACCATACAGACGCTGAACGATGGCAAATAGGCCGCTTAATACCTTGTCGATCGGGAAGTAAGCGCGCAGGGCCTCCTGGGAGACGCTGTAGCGCTGTTCACGCAGCTTCTCGCCGTAGAACCCGCTGTCCCAGCTTTGCAGCTCGGCGCAGCCCTGCTCGGCGGCATAGGCCTTGAGCTGTTGCAGGTCTTGGGCAGCGAACGGCTTGCTACGCTTGCTCAGGTCACGCAGGAAAGTCAGCACCTGGTCACTGGAGTCGGCCATCTTGGTCGCCAGGCTCAACTCGGAGAAGCTGGCGAAACCCAGCAGTTGCGCCAGCTCCCGGCGCAAGTCGAGGATGTCCTGCATCACCGGGCCGTTGTCGTTCTGACCGGCATTGGGGCCCTGGTCCGACGCTCGGGTGCAGTAGGCGGCGTACACTTCCTCGCGCAGGGCGCGGTCCTCGGCGTAAGTCATTACCGCGTAGTAGCTGGGGAACTCCAGGGTGATCAGCCAGCCATCGAGGCCCTTGGCCTGGGCGGCGGCGGCCATCTGTGCCTTGGCCGACGCGCTCAGCCCGGCGAGACCGGCCTCGTCGCTAATGTGTTTGCTCCACGCCTGGGTCGCGTCGAGCAACTGGTTGGAAAAGCGGCTACCCAGCTCGGACAGCTTGCTCTGCACTTGGGCATAACGCTTCTGCTCGGCCTCGGGCAGGTCGATACCCGACAGTCGAAAGTCGCGCAGGGCATGTTCGAGAACAGTCTTCTGCGCCACGTCAAAACCGGCGGCCTCAGGACTCTTGGCCAGGGCTTCGAAGGCCTGAAACAGTGCGCGATTCTGGCCTAGCTCGGTGGAGTAGGCGCTCAGGGCAGGCAGGCAGGCCTCGTAAGCTTCGCGCAGTTCGGCGCTGTTGCACACGGCGTTGAGGTGGCTGACCGGACTCCACGCGGCACCCAGACGGTCATTGAGTTCGTCCATGGCCAGAACCAGGCCGGCCCAGCTCGGGTTTTTCCCCTGGCTTTGCAGGATGACTTCGATGGCGGCACGGTTGTCGGCGAGGATTTGCTCGATGGCCGGTTGTACGTGCTCGGCACGGATCGCCGAGAACGGCGGCAGGTCATAGGGTTGCAGAAGAGGGTTGTTCACGCTCACGGTGGGTACCTTGGCTGGAGAAACAGTAAGAACATAGATGGGGCCATCTTAATTACAATCAATGCCCACCGCAGCTATCGGCAACAGAGAGAGAGCCTATCGTGACCCTTCGCACCTATCAGAATCACACACCGACCCTTGGCAGCGGGGCTTTTGTCGATGCCTCGGCGGTGGTCATCGGCGATGTCGAAATCGGCGCCGACAGCTCGGTATGGCCACTGACGGTGATCCGTGGCGACATGCACCGTATCCGTATCGGCGCCCGCACCAGCGTGCAGGATGGTTGCGTACTGCACATTACCCATGCCGGGCCTTTCAACCCACAGGGTTTCCCACTGCTGATCGGTGACGACGTGACCATCGCCCACAAGGTCATGTTGCACGGTTGCAGCGTTGGAAGCCGGATCCTGATCGGCATGGGCAGTATCGTCATGGATGGGGCGGTGATCGAAGACGAGGTAATCGTCGGCGCCGGCAGCCTGGTGCCGCCGGGTAAGCGCCTGACCGGCGGTTTTCTCTATGTCGGCAGCCCGGTCAAGCAAGTGCGCGCGCTGACGGACAAGGAGAAGGCCTTTTTTACCTACAGTGCCTCGAACTACGTGAAACTCAAGGATCAGCATATCGCCGAAGGTTACCACCGGGCCGATTGATCGTTATTTATACAGATTGGGGTATTTCATGCATTACCGGACCATTTTGTTCGACCTCGACGGCACCCTGACCGACCCGCGCGAGGGCATCACCCGCTCGATCCAGTACGCCCTCGGCAAACTCGGCATCGACGAACCGGACCTGAGCAAGCTCGAACACTTCATCGGCCCACCGCTGTTGCAGGCGTTCATGCAGTTCTACGGTTTCGACGAGGCCAAGGCCTGGGAGGCGGTGAATTTCTACCGTGAGCGCTTCAAGGTCACCGGGCTGTATGAAAATCGCCTGTTCGAGGGGGTCACACCTTTGCTGGAAACCCTCAGTGGACAAGACCGCACCTTGTATATCGCCACCTCCAAGCCTTGGCTATTCGCCCGTGAGATTGCCCGCCACTTCGATTTTGCCAAGTACTTCAAGGTGATCTACGGCAGCGAACTCGACGGCACCCGGACCGACAAGGTCGAACTGATTGCCCACCTGATCGCCGAGCAAGGGCTGGAGCCGGGCGATACACTGATGATCGGCGACCGCAAGCACGACCTGATTGGCGCCCGACGCAACGGGCTGGATGCGGCGGCGGTGGGTTACGGCTTCGGCAGCGTCGAGGAGCTCAATGGCGAACAACCGGCGTATCACTTCCAGACATTGGCTGAGTTGCATCGGGCGTTCATGTAAGGTGCCGTCCCCTGTGGCGAGCGGGCGGGCCACAGCGGCCAGTCAGCCCGGCATCAGTTGACGCAACGCTGCCTTGCGCTCGTCAACCGGTAAGCCCCCGAGCTTCTCCACCGCGGTAAAAAATGCCGGCCAATCACTGTTGACTTGCCTGAACAACGCGGTAAAAGCCGGCACCCATTGGTCATAGAGGCCAAAGGGCAGCAGCTTGGCGTTGTTCAGTGGCGAGTTGATCCAGGCGTCATATCGCTTGTCTCCAGCCCACTGCGTCGCCTGTACCCGACGGTACTCCAGGCGTAGGCGCGCGAACTCCGCAGCCTTGCGCTCGCGCATCTGCTCAGCCGGCAAGGGCAGGGCGTAGAGCGCCAGCAAGCGCTTGCGGGTGTGTAGCACCAACTCGATGAACTGCTCCTTCTGCGCCACCTCGTCGACCTCGGCCGGGGGTAATCCCCGTGCTGCCCGCCATTGGCGTGTGCCTTCCTGCTCGACGAAATTGGCGTAGGACTCGTTGAACTCGGTGTCGTCCTTTACATAGAAACGCTGGTGTGCCAGTTCATGGAAGATCAGCGTCGCCAGGTGCTCGTCGCCCCAGTTCATCATTGAGTTGAGAATCGGATCATCGAACCAACCCAGCGTCGAGTAGGCTTCGACCCCGCCGATGTACACATCCAGGCCCCGTTGGCGTTGCAGCGCCGCCTCGCCCCGGGCCGCGCCCTGGCTGTAGTAACCGCGATAGGCCACGCAACCGGCAATGGGAAAACACTGCTCGCGTGGGGTCAGAGAGAACTCCGGCGTGGCGAAGACATTCCAGACCACATAGGGCCGCTTGATATCGGCATATAGGCGATAACTGTGGTTATCCGGCAGATGCAGGCGCTGACTGGCGAACGTCCGGGCCTCTTGTGAGCGAATCAGGTGTTCGCGCAGCTCGGGGTCGCGGTTCGGGTCGGCGATCACCTCGGCGACCGGTTCTCGGGCGCGCAACAGGCTCAACTGCCCGCCGGCCAATTGGCTGTAATAACTCACACTGCTACAACCGCCGATAAACCAAAGCGACAGGCCAGCGAGCAAGGGACGCAAAATAAGCGTGAGTCGCCTAGGGCCTGGACACAGCCTGAGCACCATGAAAAATCATCCGGTCGGGGTTTGTTGCAAGACTATCGCGTAGAGCGAAAAATATGCATGAATGATGGTCGAGGATCAGGTGTCCACTGGATGTTGACAGGGCAACCCGAGGCATCGATTGCGGGTACGCCGAATTTCATATCACCGAGCGAAAATCATCATGCGCAAGCTCCTTTCTTCCCTTCTGGTCCTCGCCAGCCTTGGCGGCTGCGCCAACCCATTGCCAGCGGTCAACCCGCAAATGGCCTGGATCGACATGGGCACCCGCACCGGCACGCTGGTCATGGCCGAAAGCCTGGATAACCAGCGTCTGGACGACGGGCGTTTTTTCCAGGTCACCCCAGGCGCCCATGAACTGACCGTGCGTTTCGACTTCGATGTCTACGCCGGCGGCATGGCGATGAACACCGATCCGCTGGAGCGCATCTGCTATATCAGCGTACCCTACGAGCACTTCGAAGCTGGCCGGCGTTATCACCTGGAGGCCGTCGCCCTGAGCTTCGACGCCAGCGCACGGCTCTACAACGACAAGCGCGAACAGGTCGGCGAAAGCCAGAATGTACGCTGCATCCCGTAGAAGACCTCAGATATCGTTCTTCTGGTAGATGATTGCCTTGGTGCCGTTTTCGCAACGTCCGACAATCATCGCGATATCGTGCTTCTCGGCTTCTTTCTTAGAAACGATCTCCAGGGTATAGGACGGTACGGCCTTGGCCTGGATCTTGACCTCAATCTCTTTCCTCAGCTCCTCGCAATCCTTCGGGGCCGCCAGGGCCGACGCAGCCAGTGCGCAACAGAAAACTCCCAGGGCAATGCGTTTCATGGTCAAGCTCCTTCGCGGCAACGCGTCGCAAGGGCGTACGCACTGGGTTGCCACAACCGATTGGACCACAACCGGGCAAGCCAAGTTCTGACCCTCCCTCACATCACTCATACGGGAGGAAGCCTGCCGAGCCATCACGAACGGCATCGTAAGACCGCCAAAAGCCGCACGGGCCAGCCCGTCAGACCAGGATCATCCGGCCTCAGTCCAGCAAGGTCGCGTCCAGCGTGATCTTCGCGTTCAGAACCTTGGATACCGGGCAACCATCCTTGGCCTTGCTGGTCAGTTCATCGAACTGCCCTTGGCTGGCCCCAGGGATTTTCGCCTTGAGGATCAGGTGTACCGCGGTAATCGCAAAACCACCGTCGACCTGCTCCAGCGTCACTTGCGCGCTGGTGTCGATACGATCCGCCTTGAGCCCGGCTTCACCGAGGATCATCGACAGGGCCATGGAAAAACAACCGGCATGCGCCGCGCCGATCAACTCTTCGGGGTTGGTGCCCCGGCCACCTTCGAAGCGCGCCTTGAAGCCATAAGGTGCCTCGCGCAGCACGCCGGTTTCCGTGGAGATGGAGCCGATGCCGGTTTTCAGGTCGCCTTCCCAATGAGCCGATGCGTTCTTCGTGATACTCATAACTACCTCCTCAAAAGCCAGTGCGAAGGTTCGCGCCGGACAGGGTGATCTGTGTCGTCACTAGGGTTCTGAGGATAGTCGAGCCGGCAAAGTTCAACCTGTAGGAGCCGTCTGCTTTTTTTGCAGGCTAATTTTGCAACCTAAAAGTTTCGGTAGCTCTTGAAACTCGGGTATATGCCCATATTGCCAAGACTATACCGCCAGGTATTTCGCCACGTGCCGGAAACCTGTGCCCCCAAAAGGAGTAGCAGGCTTATGAAGCGACTGTCCGATGTCAAATTCTCCACCCTCGACCTGGTGCCCGTGCGCCAGGATGGCAGCCCGGAGCAATCTTTGCGCAACTCGCTGGACCTGGCCCGACACGTAGAGAAATTTGGTTACAACCGCTTCTGGGTCGCCGAGCACCACAATATGGACGGCATCGCCAGCTCGGCCACCTCCGTGCTGTTGGGCTATCTGGCCGGTGGCACCTCGACCATCCGCGTCGGCTCCGGTGGTGTCATGCTGCCCAACCATGCGCCACTGGTGATCGCCGAACAGTTCGGCACTCTGGCCAGCCTGTATCCGGGCCGGATCGACTTGGGTCTGGGCCGTGCGCCTGGTTCCGATCAGATGACCGCCCGCGCTCTGCGCCGCGAGCGTTCGGGCAGCGCCGACGACTTCCCGGAGGATGTCGCCGAACTGATGAAATACCTCGGCCCGCGTACCCCGGACCAGCGGGTGATCGCCATGCCGGGCAGCAACACTAACGTGCCGGTCTGGCTGCTCGGGTCGAGTCTGTTCAGTGCACAACTGGCCGGCGAGCGAGGCTTGCCCTACGCTTTCGCCTCACATTTCGCACCGCGCTTCATGCATGAAGCGATTCGGGTGTACCGCAACCACTTCAAGCCGTCCGAGGTACTCGACACGCCTTACGTGATGCTCGGGGTACCGCTGGTGGCCGCCGACACCGACGAGCAGGCCGATTACCTGGCCACCTCGGTCTACCAGCGCATCCTCGCGCTGATGCGAGGCCAAAGCCTGGTACAGCGTCCACCGGTACAGACCATGGACGGCTTATGGCTGCCCCATGAACGCGAAGCGGTAGGGGATTTTCTAGGCCTGGCGATGGTCGGCGGCCCATCGAAGATCCGTGCGAATCTTAACGTGCTGATAGAACAGACACAGGCCGATGAACTGATCTTCACCTGCGACCTGTACGAACACGCTGATCGGCTGCATTCCTACGAGTTGTTGGCACAGGTGATGAAGGGCTGAAAGCTACAAACACTTATCGCGAGCACAGTTGCTCGCGATAAGTGTCCAGTGAACTACAAATCACCGGCATCTCTTCTGTAGACGATTTCCTTGGTTCCACCTTCGCAAGAACCTATCACTTTGCCTGCGCTTTCCCCGGTTCCTTTATCGGCAATGGACAGCGAGTAATGAGGTATTTTCTTGGCATCCAGCTTCGCCTTGATTTCCGATTTCAGCTCGTCACACGACTTGCCCGCCGCAAGAGTGGTACCTGCGATACTCAGCAAGGCTACTGCCAACATCAGCTTTTTCATCACTCACATTCCCTGGTCGAATCAAAAAAAGTGCGTCGGCTTTTGAGCGACGCACATAAGGCCTGATAGAGCCTTCGGTATAACAAGCAATAGGGCTGTCGGCCAGTGCAGAAGTTCAAAAGGCGAGTGGCCGGTACGCTTAGTGGGTTAGCTCAAGCCCGACTGCCTCAAGTCCGTGGCCAAGGCGCTGCGACGAGTCATAGCCGGCTATGACGAGGAACAGCAACGCCGACCGGGGGCTCGTGGCGACGAAATTGAATGACAGAACCCGCCACCAGCATCTGCTCAGCTATTGGCGATCCTGAAACCGACTTTCAACGTCACCTGAAAGTGCGCCGCCTTGTTGTCCTTGATATGGCCACGAGTGTCCAGCACTTCGAACCATTCCAGGTGCTTGATACTCTTGCCAGCCTCAGCCAAGGCGTTATTGATCGCTTCTTCGATGCTGTTGGGCGACGAACCTATCAGTTCGATTTTCTTGTAGGTGTGATGATCACTCATGGCGTTCTCCTACTCTCGGGACTGTCAATACAGCCTAGCAGTGATTTCCCGGATGACCCAAAGCGGGCGGGCGGCAGATTTTCTGCACTTTCACAAACCCGCGCAGTCCCAATTTGCACACGCCACTCATCATCGCAGGAGAGCCAACATGGCCCATTCATCGTTACGTAAAACCTCATTGCAAAGCATGGAAGCTGAGATCGAGAGCCTGCTCAAGTCTCTGGAAAGCCTCAAGGACGATGCGTCGGAAGAGTCGCGCAAAACCCTCAAAGCGCTCAAGAGCAATGCCGAGAGCGCCCTCAAGCACTCTCGCCATCTGCTCGGCGAGGCGTATGAGGAGGTCAAGACCAAGACCCGTGAAACCGGGATCGCCACCCGCGACTACGCTCAAGAGCACCCGTGGACGACCGCCGGTGTCGCCATCGGAGCCCTCGGCTTGCTGGCCGCCTACCTGCTGTGCAAACGCGGGGATTGAGTCGCCCGAGACTCACACCAGGAGTTCGAGCTCGGTCTTGAGCCATTCTGCCAACTGCCGGGCGCGCCCATCCGCGGCGCGCCCAGGCAACCACAACGCCAGTCGCCCAGGTGTTTCGTTGAAGCCCCAGGGAGCGACCAATCGACCGGCGCGCAAATCGTCCGCCACTAACGGCTGCGGCGCGATCGCCACGCCCAATCCGGCCACCGCCGCCTCAAGCAGGTAGTACAGATGCTCGAAACCCTGCCCATATTTCAGCTCGTTGGCATCGATGCCGTTGCGCCGCGCCCAGCTCGGCCACGCCTGCGGGCGCGAAGTGGTATGCAACAACGGCTCGCCGACCAGGTCCTGGGCCGGCGCCTTGAGCAAGGCTTCATAGCGGGCGAAGTGCGGACTCATCACCGGCCCGATGCGCTCGCCGGCCAACTCATGAACCTGCATATCCACCGGCCACGGCGGCTCGGCGAACAGCAGCAGGGCATCGAGCCCTGGTTTGCGCGGATCGAGATCACCTTCACCCGCCGACAGGTGCAGGCGCAAATCCGGCAAATCGGCATTCAGGCGGCCCAGGCGCGGGATAAACCAGCGGGCCAGCAGGCTGCCGGAACAACCCAGAACAAACGGAGCGGATGCCGAATCCTGAGTCAATTCGGCGCACACCGCCCGCAGGCGCTCGAAGGCGTCGGCGCTAACGTCACGCAGACGGATGCCGGCATCTGTGAGTTTCAGGCCACGTCCATCCTTGACCAGCAGGCTCAGGCCCAGGTGCTCCTCAAGGACTTTCAACTGCCGACTGACCGCACCGTGGGTCACATGTAGCTGTTCGGCGGCCCGACTGACACTATTCAGGCGGGCCGTGGCCTCGAAGGCGCGCAGGGCATTGAGCGGAGGTAGATCGCGGCTCATGATATCTGTGAGTTTTCCTGACAAGTCATAGCAATCTTATCGGTTTTCATCCGCGCCTGTCATGGTTAGAGTGAAGCTATCGCTCATTCAATCACCCACCTGGAGCCTCCCATGACCCCGTCCAACCTGCGCAACGGCCCCGATGCCAACGGCCTGTTCGGCGCATTCGGCGGCCGCTACGTGGCCGAAACCCTGATGCCGCTGATCCTCGACCTGAACCGTGAGTACCAAGTCGCAAAGACCGATCCGGCATTCATCGAGGAACTGGCCTACTTCCAGCGCGACTACGTCGGTCGTCCCAGCCCACTGTATTTTGCCGAACGCCTGACCGAACACTGCGGCGGCGCGAAGATCTACCTCAAGCGCGAAGAGCTGAACCATACCGGCGCCCACAAGATCAACAACTGCATCGGCCAGATCCTGCTGGCGCGGCGCATGGGCAAGAAACGCATCATCGCCGAAACCGGCGCCGGTATGCACGGCGTGGCGACCGCCACCGTGGCGGCGCGCTTTGGCCTGGACTGCGTGATCTACATGGGCACCACCGACATCGAGCGCCAGCAGGCCAACGTGTTTCGCATGAAGTTGCTGGGTGCCGAAGTCATTCCGGTGGTAGCCGGCACCGGCACACTGAAGGATGCGATGAACGAAGCCTTGCGCGACTGGGTGACCAACGTCGACAGCACCTTCTACCTGATCGGCACCGTCGCCGGACCACACCCGTACCCCGCCATGGTCCGCGACTTCCAGGCGGTGATCGGTAAGGAAACCCGCGACCAGCTCCTGGCTCAGGAAGGGCGCCTGCCCGACAGCCTGGTGGCATGCATCGGTGGCGGCTCCAATGCCATGGGCCTGTTCCATCCGTTCCTCGATGACACCAGCGTCGAAATCATCGGTGTCGAAGCCGCCGGCCACGGTATCGAGACCGGCAAGCACGCGGCCAGCCTGAACGGTGGCGTGCCCGGCGTGCTGCACGGCAACCGGACCTTCCTGCTGCAGGACGACGACGGCCAGATCATTGACGCGCACTCGATTTCCGCCGGCCTCGACTACCCCGGCATTGGCCCGGAACACGCCTGGTTGCACGATATCGGTCGCATTCAGTACACCTCCATCACCGATGATGAAGCACTGGCAGCCTTCCACCAGTGCTGCCGGCTCGAAGGCATCATCCCGGCGCTGGAAAGCGCCCACGCCCTGGCCGAGGTCTTCAAACGCGCACCGACCCTGCCCAAGGATCACCTAATGGTGGTCAACCTGTCCGGTCGCGGCGACAAGGACATGCAAACCGTCATGCACCATATGCAGCAATCCCAGCAGGAGAAACACTGATGAGCCGCCTGCAAACCCGCTTTGCCGAGCTGAAACAACAGAACCGCGCCGCCCTGGTGACTTTCGTCACTGCCGGCGATCCGGGTTATGACACCTCCCTGGCGATCCTCAAGGGCTTGCCCAAGGCCGGTGCCGACGTGATCGAGCTGGGCATGCCCTTCACCGACCCGATGGCAGACGGCCCGGCGATCCAGTTGGCGAATATCCGTGCGCTGGCCGCCAAACAGAATCTGGCGAAAACCCTACAGATGGTTCGTGCGTTCCGCGCCGACAACAACGAGACCCCACTGGTGCTGATGGGCTACTTCAACCCGATCCACCACTATGGCGTGCCGCGTTTTATCGCCGACGCCAAGGCTGCCGGCGTCGACGGCCTGATCGTGGTCGACCTGCCGCCGGAACACAACGGCGAACTGTGCGACCCGGCCCAGGCCGCTGGCCTGGACTTTATCCGCCTGACCACCCCGACCACCGACGATGTCCGTTTGCCCACCGTGCTCAACGGCAGCTCGGGCTTCGTCTACTACGTGTCGGTGGCGGGCGTGACCGGTGCCGGCTCGGCAACCCTGGCACATGTCGAAGAGGCAGTGACTCGCCTGCGTCGCCATACCGACCTGCCGATCAGCATCGGCTTCGGCATCCGTACACCGGAGCAGGCTGCGTCCATCGCCCGGCTCGCGGACGGTGTGGTGGTCGGCTCGGCGCTGATCGACCATATTGCCAATGCCACCAGCGACGCACAGGCCGTCGATGGCGTGCTGAGCTTATGCGCGGCGCTGGCGGAAGGGGTACGCACGGCGCGTAACTGATCCACCCAGTCACCGGCAACACCCGAAGGGCTTCAGCGCTACAGCGCTGAAGCCCTTTTTTATGGGTACAAAGGCCCTTTACCTACTCGAAGCTCGGAAGCGACCTATGGCTCGGCGAGCGTTTACTGAAAGTATCGACGGCCAGCAATAGCTGAGTATTTCACTCTATCTGTCGCGCAGACCTCCCCCCATAATCGAGTGGGCTATTACTGACGCCCATTATCAGCCAGCCGTCTGCCCTCGAAATCGGACTGAATGATATGCCTATTAATCTTACAAACCATCGTCTGTCAGTGTCGCTGGATGATAAAATCACCAGTAATGATAAAAAAATTAAAACCCTCAACACGCAAATTAAAGCAGTAAATAACTCTTTAGGAGACATAAGTAAGGAATTAAGGCTGGAAAAATTCAAAATCGCCTACCTTACCCAGTTACGCGAGAACCTTGATACAGTAAAAAATAAAAATCCCGCCAAGCAAACTGTCTACCTCCATAGCTCCAGGGGGAAAGGCGACCACTTCAGCCATCATAAAGGCCTGGCGGTCCGTCTGCATCTTGGTGACAAGGGTTACGCGCAAGCAGTCGACAACCTTAAAGATAGCGGCATCACCCTTAACAGCGGCGCGGGTAAAAAAATAGCAGTGGCCGATATGCGTCACCATATAGATCTTGCACTAAAAATCCATACCAAGGAAATCGCAAGCCTTGAAATAAAGAAAGCCGAATCCACCAAAGAAGAGCAAGCACTTAACGAACAAAAAAAAGCACTCGGAGCACTATCAGAAGAACTGCAGGAACAACGTAACAGACCAGAAGACCTTAAACGCGGCGTGCTGAAACTCTGGGGGAGCAACTGCGGGGCAGCCTATATCAACGGGTTGTGTCGCGCCAAAGTTTCAACCCTCCGTCCAGAAGCGGCCAGCAAAAAACCAGGTCTTGCTGAGGTCACTTGTTTCTATCAAAACAGCGACAATAACAGCCACATCAATAGTTTTTCCCAGAAGGCCATCAAGCAGGTCGAGAAAGTTCTTGAGTTGAACGATGAAATACTCCTCCAGGTCATGGACACCGCCTTAACCGAGCCTTCCGGCACAAAGGCCTATTTTCGTGGTGCTTCTTTACCCGACAATGAAATCCAGAAATACCAGGATGCCTATAATAGTGCGCTGCCCATCGAATCATCATTTTTCATGGCGGTGACGCCTGAGAAAAAAGACGCCCGCCCCTTCGCCGAGGGCAAGTACAGCAGCCACAAGGATCGCCCGGTCATGTTCACAGTCATTGGCAACCCGTTCACAGCCGACAGCGCTTATGAACAGGAAAGCTTGTTCAAGCCCGGTAGCCAATTCAAGGTCATATCAATCGATACCCGAAGCCCGACGGCCAGCATCGTGTTGAGCGAAGCAGACCGAAGAAGCACCAGGGCGATCCTGGTGTAACGCCTGGCCTGTCAGCACAAAGGCGACGGCGCACAGCATTGAGGCCAATCAATTCATGACACAGCGAGCGTTTACTGAAAGCTTTGAGGGATTGAGCTGACTGAGCATCGCCTGCTTGCGTTCACGCCAGCTCGTGGCGTGAACGATGAAAAAAATGGAATAGGGCAAAGGAGTTTTATAGAAGATGGGCCCAATATCGAACGACGGCGGTTCTCCGCGTATTTACACTCTCGATGGATCCGAGTCCTCCCAACACACCGCTCCGATAACGGAGTTGGAACGTGCGGAGGAACTCCGAACATGCCTGGAAAATTTGAAAAAACAGGTCAACTTTGTACAAAACAAACAAGGTGGCGGTTATCTGCGTTTCTCTCCCGAAAGAGGTGCGTATTTCAGCTCAAATTGGAGTTTCCGGGAAGCGATCCACAGGCATGATGGCGGTGCCTCAAAAGCCCCGCAAGACATAAAAGACCTTACCCTCGCCCCCTTTGGCAAAAAAGTAAAATGCACGGTTATTCAAGAGACACTCAAAACGTGCTTGAACGAGAACGAAAAACTGATTGCTCGTCTGACAAATCAGCCTGGCGACACCCGTACAGGCTCGCGGGCCGAACCGAGACCCAATCTCAATGATGGCCAGATAGCAGTTACCCCCTCACGGACAAAGCCGGTGCCCTTGCCGAGGCACATCTTGCCCTTCACTCGAAGCACCTCGGAAACCGCTGCTTTGCCAACTCCCAAAAAACGCGAAGATCTTATCCAGGCACATTTACAGCGAAGCCAGAGCGCACTTACCAACACGACCAAACCAGCCTCAAGACCTCCATTGGAAACAAACCAAAATGGCCAATCAATTAAAGACAGAATAAATTTTTTCAAAATGCTGGAAGGAAAACAATCCGGGCCTCAGCCTAAAATTTGACGCCTGGAGGCTTCGGCGCTACAGCGCTGAAGCCTTTTTCATAGGTATATTAGTTTTTTACCTACACGCGAACCAGAGATAGTAACCGATTGATAGACGATGGGCGTTTATTGGAAGCACACCCTCCTTAAAGGGCCAACCATTTAACGCGCGTACCGACTTTTTATAACGGCGGATCGCGCCAGTACCAATGTACTGGGTCGTTTCAATTTCAAGAATGGGCCCTCATGATGCATCCCTTTGCCCCCTTTTTAAGTTTCCCAAGCATTCTTCCTGACATATTTAGGAGCGAACGGTCGGAAAAAAACTCCAAAGCCAGCCTGCACGTTCAGACTATTAATAACGCCCCCCACAAGACAGAAGTCAACACCAGGGTAGATGTTCCCGAAAGTAGCCACAAAGAAACACCGATCGCAGCCAAAACCAACCCTGTCATAGATTTATTGCGGACTCAGCAGAACAATGCGCAAGAACTCAAAAATAGTTTACTGAATTTAAAAGAAAAAATCGATAGCGTAAAGAACCTGCCCAATAAGGGTACTCTTCGTTACTCCGAAACAAAAGGTCTTTATTTGAGTAATAGCTTCAAAATACTTGAAGCTGTCGGATTACGCGATGCTGGCGCCGCAAAGTTCGAAAAAAAGATTAATGGTCTCGACCTTGAGTTTGGAAAAATAACGGACAAAGACAATATCATCTCTAAAATAGATGAAAAACTGGATACTCAAGATGGCTATATCAAAGCTCTTGAGGACAGAGTCCAACTTCAGGAGGAAAAATTTGCTGCTGCACGGCATCCAATGAGTGGCGAAAATTCAAATGCGCCTCACGAGATGAAAGGGCCTGAAGTTACCATGCAAGAAAAATCACAGAGCGCGCAATATGGTAGTACTGGTGATGAACTGAGCGAATGGCCCCAGAAAAATCCAGGAAAGCAATTTTTGCATTCGGTCATTTCAAACAATTTGGGAAGCGACCAGGAAGATTTAGTTATCAATGAAAATGAATTGCTCCAATATATTTCAACTTTTTCTGAAAACCCTGAAAACTCATATTCACAATCAAGCTCCGATACGACTAATAACCCCACCGCGCAGGTGAATCCACAATCACCAACAGAGTCGATTAATAAGGCATCCAGCGAGCAAAAAGATAATAAATCCGGAGCGCTGTCTCCTCCCCAAAAACCACCACGAACATTTAAATATGGAGGAGTCCCAAGCGCTTCGAGTCCCCCTTCCCAAACCAAACCGGCGCAGCCAGTGCCTGATCGGCCCAATAGCGATCGAATACCTGGAGACTCTGTAGACAGCGAGTTTGATCAACTGTTTGCTTCAGAGCTGGCACTTGATCAAATGTCCAAAGACGTTATAGAAAAAGAGTTCAATGAAATGTTCACAGGCGAAGAAAAAACACCCATCGGCCAAGAGGTGCCACCGCCATCACTAGTCAAACGTAGCGACTCGGAAGCCGGCACCAGATCCGTGCCAATCCGACCGTCACGGAAAATAGATGCCCAAAAAGGCCTGGAGAGAAGCCAAAGCGACCCCACAAACAACACCACGCAAGCAACGCAGACGAGGGTTGAGCAAATGAGAGCTTTCTGGGAAGCACAGTTCAAGGCAAATTCGACCACCCCATCCGTTAAGCGATAACTCCAGCTTCTCCAAGAAAAACAAGGAAGAGGGCACTATCAATGATAATGCCCTCTTCCCACCTTTTTACTCTTCCTGAATATGAACAGTCCTGAACAGATCCGTCACGCTACATTCAGGCTTTGTCGCGGTTCTCAACCTCGCTCCGTGGTTGCCCTATCTGAGTCAGTAATTTATTGAGTTCATGACTCTGGCTAAGACTTCTGTAGATATTCCGGCCAAACCAGCCCACCACCGCAACAGACAACCCGACAATCAAAGCAACACCCACTGGACCTGCGATCACTGCGGGTAACGCCACCAACGCCAGGGTCGACACGCCCGCCACGGCGGCACCGATTGCGATGTTTTTCACCGTGGGCTTGAATGGGCGCACGATGATCGACTTCAGCATCCCTTTGATACCCATCGGCTTGGGCAGCAGCTCCGTTACCTTCTCTTGTATCGGCTGGGCGGCCTTTTGCAAAACCTGCTCCAACTCGGCAGGTTGCAGTTGCAGATGCTCCGCATGACGATGCGTGCGTATCTTGTCGAGGTCAGCGGCAGATTGTTTGGAGAGAACAGCCAGTTCCCGAGCAAGTTTGAGTTTGCCGTGCAGGCTATCGGAAGGTGTCGCCTGTCGCAGTTTATCCAGCTTTTTTTCGTAACGCTGGAGCACATCTCCGTAGTTGCTTAACACTTTTTGCTTGATGCGACCGGCAAAATCGAGTTGCAGCGCCTGGAAATCCGTCGAAAGTCCCACCACCGCTTTTTCACCGAATCGACTCTTTACCTCATGTATATCGGCCTTATGCTGTGCTTGCGCGACCCGATGCAAATCACTCAAGTTATCATTGATATTAATGATATTGTCCACCGACCTACCGAGGCTTTTTCCCTGAAAATAATCGGGCGGAGAAAAAGACGAGACGGCCTTAGCCATACCCTCGACAAAAGCTTTTTCGTAGCTGAAAACAACGCTTCGGAGCACCTGCTGGAAGTTTTCCTCGGCTTTGCCGTTAATCTGACCGGCAGTCTCCGCCCCTATGCTGTCGGGGTAGATATTCCTGCCTTTCATCTCTTTCGCGTACTCGTCGTGCGCCTTCCTCAAATGCTTTTCGAGCATTGTCTTGGTCCTCACCGCCACCGCTTGTGGTTCATGTTGGCGATGGATACGCTCCAGGTTTTCGAACATTTTTCCTCGAAGCTTTTCCCCGGTCGCTGCCACTTCGTTATTGAAACGACCTAGCCGTTCGCCTGTTTTCACCCGACGAAAAAAGCGCGCAAGCGCATCACCGAAACCACTGTCATTGAGCGACAGGTTGCTGTTCTCCGCCAGCTTCTGCGCCGATAACCGTGCCTGGTCCTGGTCCTTCTCCACGCGACCGTAATGGGCAATCAGCTCATCCAACAAGCCCTCGGGCACAGGTTCGTCACGGCGTAGCGGGTCACTGAAATGCTCAAGGACATCGGTCATGGCCTTGCGCTTCATGTCCACGACAGCCCCCTTGCCCGGGCGATGCAAGTCGGGCTCGGCAGCCTTCCTGATGATCCGCTCATGGGCACCATCGTCGAGCAGGCGATAGCCCGCGCCGGCGAAGTCGAAATGGGTCAGCAACGTATAGAAACTGCCCTTTACCTTGTGCAGCGGCTTGAATGCCTGCAGCATTTGCTGAAATTCTTCTTTGCTGGGAGGTTCACCCTTCCATTCCACGGCCTCTTTTCCCTTTTCGCCCTTCATGATCAGGAATTGGGCGAGGGCCGGAGTCTGGTTGATGTCCTTGCTCAACTTATCAACGTGCCTGCTATTGTTGCTGCTCTGAAAAGAGCCGTCGCTACGGGTTCTCAGGTACGTATTGATCATCTGAATGAAAGCCAGGGGAGCCCCGAACGTTACGTCAAGCCGTGGTGCGGACGGCAACACCTCCTGCAAGCCGGCGGCGGTGCTATCGGCCGTGTCGGTTTCGTTCTCGAAGGGGTTGAGTGCTTGCGAAGAGGTCTCGGCGGCGTCTACGAAGGGATTGATGCCGTCCGGGTATTCGTCGACCTTGCCCGCGAAGGGATTGAGATCTTCCGGATAGGCGCTGCCATTCATAGGCACTTTGTTGAAAGTGTCTGACTTCGGTGACGCGCAAACCTCGATGCCGCTACTGGAGTTGCCAACACGCACAGTCTTCGTTGCCAGCGTAGTATTTCCGGGCTTCTCTACCCAAGCTGAAGGCAACAATATTTCCTTATTGGTAATACGCATGGATCATGGGCTCTCGCTCGAAAAAAATAATTCGAGCGCATCCACATCCTTGCAACTATCACAATTCGCGCATGTAAATCAGAGTAATTCAGGTCTAGCGAAATTGTTTTCCCTGCGAGAGGGCTTAAATAGAGTTTCTTGTTTCCCAGTAAATAATGAACGCATTTAAAATACTCCGCAGGAAAGGCACTACAGCTCATTCGAAATACTATTTACCGGGGCCGATAACTCGTTGTCCTGCAATTTGCCGGCAAGTTCGGCGTCTACAGGAGGTAGCGGAGGTCACCGAAATATCGACAAGTCCAGCGGCCGTACCGCTCCCATCCAGATCGCATGGTCGCTGTGATCTGCCCGGTCATCGCCGGTCAACGGGTGCAGGAACACCACCAGGCCCTTGCGATGAAGCGCCAGCCACGGCAAGACCTCGCCCAGATACTCGGCGTCGAAGGCCAACTGACAGCTCCAGTCCGGATGCGGACCTACCGGGCGCTGGTGCATGCGTCCCATCTGCAACGCAAATGTCGCCGCCGCCCGCTCACACAATTCGCGCGCCTGATCGACCGTCGAGGCATCGAAATAGACATGGGCGTGGTAGCCCTTGATACGTTGCATACCGCCCTCTTTCGTTGATCCTGGGAATGACTCAACGCTACAGCGCAATCGACGGCGATCCCAGCTCCACCAACGATTGCGCGCTGCCGGCCTGCTCGGCCATCAACCAGTCGAAGAAGCGCCGGATCAATGGCCCACGGCGCTTGCGCGGTGGCAGCACCACATAGTAACCGAAGCTCGAAAGCACTGTCTCGTCGAGCGGTCGGCATAACAATCCCTGCTCCAGCAAGTTGTCCACAAGGTGCCGCCAGCCGATGGCCACGCCCCGGCCACCGATTGCCGCCTGGATCAGCAAGGTGTAGTTGTCGAAACGCAATTGCCCCGGCGCCGGCGCCGTGGTGAGGCCCAGCTCGCGAAACACTCCGCTCCAGTCGAACCACTGACTGCTGCTCTCGCCCTTCAGGTGCAACAACGGAAACTCCAGCAGACTCTCGACGGGTAATGGTCGCACGCGCCCGTTGAGCAATTGCGGGCCGCACACCGGGAACACTTCCTCGCTGAACAACCAATGGCTTTCGCCTTGCTTGAAACGCCCCTGGCCAAACAGCACCGCCACGTCGATATCGGTGCGCAGCATGTTGTGGCTGCGCTCGCTGGTTACCAGGCTGACATCGACCTGCGGATTGGCCGCGTGGAAGCGGTGTAGGCGCGGCATCAGCCAGTAGGCGGCAAAGGCGAAATCGGTGGCGACCTGTAACACCTCATGCTGACGGTGGGCGGTCACTGCGCTCAGGCCACTGTCGATGCTCAGCAACCCGGCCTGCACCTGCTCGAACAGGATCGAGCCGGCCTCGGTCAGTTCGATGCCACGGTAGATACGGTCGAACAGGCGCGTCACCAGTTGTTGTTCCAAGCGCTTGATCTGCTGACTGATGGCTGGCTGGGTGGTGCCCAGTTCCGCCGCCGCCGCGGTAAAGCTGCGATGACGAGCCGCCGCTTCGAAAACCCGGAGCATGTCCAGGGACTGGTCGCCCAATGCATCAAACATAAGCTGTACTTATCCTAGTCATTGTCTGGCATGGGCTTTACCGCAAATTGCACGGGGCACATGCTGGATCGCAGCACTATCGCATAACAATTGACTATGGAATGCCGCGACATCATGAAGCGCAAGAACATTCTTTTCATCATGGCCGATCAAATGGCCGCGCCCCTGTTGCCGTTCTACGGACCCTCACCGATCAAACTGCCCAATCTCGACCGCCTGGCCGCCGCCGGCGTGGTATTCGATGCCGCCTACTGCAACAGCCCGCTGTGCGCTCCTTCGCGTTTCACCCTGGTCAGCGGCCAGTTGCCGAGCAAGATCGGCGCCTATGACAACGCCGCCGATTTCCCCGCCGACGTGCCGACCTATGCTCACTACTTGCGCCGCCTGGGCTACCGCACCGCATTGTCGGGCAAGATGCATTTCTGCGGGCCGGACCAACTTCACGGTTATGAGGAGCGCCTGACCAGCGACATCTACCCAGCCGACTACGGCTGGGCAGTCAACTGGGACGAGCCAGACGTGCGCCCCACTTGGTATCACAACATGTCCTCGGTGCTACAGGCCGGGCCTTGCGTGCGCACCAATCAATTGGATTTCGACGAGGAGGTGGTGTTCAAGGCCCGGCAGTACTTGTTCGATCATATCCGCGAAGACGGCGACCGACCGTTCTGCCTGACCGTCTCGATGACTCACCCCCACGACCCGTACAGCATTCCCAAGGCGTTCTGGGACCTTTACCGCGACGAGGATATCCCGCTGCCGCACACTCCGGCCCAGAACAGTCTCGATCCGCATTCCCAACGCCTGCTCAAGGTCTACGATCTGTGGGACAAGCCGCTACCCGTGGACAAGATCCGTGACGCCCGCCGAGCCTATTTCGGTGCCTGTAGTTACATCGACCATAATGTCGGCAAGCTCCTGCAGACGCTGGAAGAGACCGGCCTGGCCGCCGACACCGTGATCGTATTCTCCGGCGATCACGGCGATATGCTCGGCGAGCGCGGCCTCTGGTACAAAATGCACTGGTTCGAGATGGCCGCTCGCGTCCCGCTACTGATCAGCGCACCGGGGCAATTCGCCGCCGGACGGGTCAGCGCCGCGGTTTCCACCGCCGACCTGTTGCCGACCCTGGTGGAGCTGGCCGGTGGCACCCTGAATGGCCAATTGCCGCTGGACGGCCGCTCGCTGGTGCCGCATCTGCGAGGCGAGGGTGGACACGATGAAGTGTTCGGCGAGTACATGGCCGAAGGCACCATCAGTCCGCTGATGATGATTCGCCGTGGCGCCTACAAATTCATCTACAGCGAAGACGACCCCTGCCTACTCTTCAATCTCCATAACGATCCTCGCGAAGAGCGAGAGCTCAGTCAGTCAGCGGAGCATCAGGCACTGTTCAACGATTTTCTGGTCGAAGCCCGGGCGAAATGGAATATCCCGGCGATCCACCAGCAAGTGCTCGCCAGTCAGCGCCGCCGGCGTTTCGTCGCCGACGCCCTGACCCTCGGAAAGCTCAAGAGCTGGGACCATCAGCCGATGGTGGACGCCAGTCAGCAATACATGCGCAACCACATCGACCTCGACGATCTGGAGCGCAAGGCTCGTTATCCACAACCCTGCCAAAACCAATAACACATACAAGGGGAAAGCCATGAAGAAGTTATCCACAGCGCTGACCGCCGGGCTGCTGGCCATAAGCAGCCTGGGCGCCTACGCCGAACCGAGTTGCGACACGGTGAAGATGGCCGACCCCGGCTGGAGCGATATCGCCGCGACCAACGCCATTGCCAGCCTGCTGCTCGACGGCCTGGGCTATAAGGCCAAGGTCGACACCCTGGCGGTGCCGATTACCTACGGCGGCCTCAAGGACGGCCAGGTCGATGTCTTTCTCGGCAACTGGATGCCGGCGCAGCAGGGCTTCTACGACAAGTTCGTCGCCAGCGGCGATGTCACGCAATTGGCGAAGAACCTCGAAGGCACCGAATTCACCCTGGCGGTCCCGGACTATGTTTGGGAAGCGGGTGTGCATGACTTCGCCGATCTGGCCAAGTACGCCGACCAATTCGACAAGAAGCTCTATGGCATCGGCTCCGGCGCGCCGGCCAACGCTTCGCTGGCGGAGATCATCAAGAAGAACGAATTCGACCTGGGCCAGTGGAAACTGGTGGAGTCCAGCGAACAGGCCATGCTCGCCGAGGTGGCCCGATCGGTGAAGAAGCAGAAGTTCGTGGTCTTCCTCGGCTGGACCCCACACCCGATGAACGTGCAGATCAAGCTGCATTACCTCAAGGGCGGCGAGAAATATTTCGGCGACACCGGCAGCGTCTATACCGTGACTCGCAAGGGTTATGCACAGGCCTGTCCGAACGTCGGCAAACTGCTGAACAACCTGAGCTTCACCCAAGACATGGAAAACAGCATCATGGCCGAGGTGGCGACCAAGAAGCTGAGCAACACCGAGGCGGCCAGGGCCTGGATCAAGGCCAATCCGGCGGTACTGGACAGGTGGCTGAAGGACGTCAAGACCGTGGATGGGCAGGATGGCTTGCCAGTGGTGAAGGCGAAGCTCTGAGCCCGCGCCGCTGTGAAATCCGCCACAATCCGTGACGAGGGCTCGGCTTCTCGCGCCTGTCACACTCATACTGCACCCTGACGCCGACTCAACCCACCGAGAGACCCATGGGCTGGACCAATCGCCACAGATTCCTACCATTTCTCAGTTGGCTGCCTCGGCAAACCCGCGCCAGCGTCAGCCGTGACCTGGTGGTGGGACTGAGCGGCGCCATCCTCGCGCTGCCCCAATCGGTCGCCTACGCCCTGATCGCCGGCCTGCCGCCTGAATATGGGCTGTACGCAGCCATTATTCCGGTGTTGATCGCCTGCCTCTGGGGCTCGTCGTGGCACCTGATCTGCGGTCCCACCGCCGCGATCTCCATTGTTCTGTTTGCTAGCGTCAGCCCACTGGCGGTGCCCGCCAGCCAGGACTACATCACTCTGATTCTGCTGCTGACCTTTATCGCCGGCATCTTCCAGTGGCTGCTGGGCATACTGCGTTTCGGCGCTCTGGTGAACTTCGTTTCCCATTCGGTGGTGCTCGGTTTCACCCTCGGCGCCGCCGTGGTCATTGCCCTGGGGCAGTTGCCCAACCTGTTGGGCATCGAGGTGGTAAACCAGGCAACCGCCCTCAACAGTCTGCTGGCGCTGGTACGGCATGCCGATAAGTTGGACCGAGCGTCGATGGCCCTCGGGCTCGGCACGCTGCTGTTGGGCCTGGTGCTCAAGGCGCTGCTGCCGCGCTGGCCGAGCTTGCTGATCACCCTGGTACTCGCCAGCCTATTGGTCTGGCTGTGGCCAGGGATGTTCGGCCATGTGCAATTGGTCAAGGGCTTCACCGGGCACCTGCCGCCATTCAGTCCGTTGCCACTGGACGTCGAGACCGTCCTGCGGCTGGTGCCCAGCGCCGTCGCGGTGGGCATGCTGGGGCTGGTGACCAGCCTGTCGATTGCCCGCTCGCTGTCCGCACGCTCCCAGCAATTGCTCGATGCCAACCAGGAGGTGCGCGCTCAGGGCCTGTCGAATATCGTCGGTAGCCTGTTTTCCGGTTACCTGTCCGCCGGCTCATTCACTCGCGCCGCCCTGAGCTACGAGGCCGGGGCCAGCTCGCCGCTGGCCGGGGTGTTCTCAGCATTATGGGTAGCGTTATTCGCGGTGTGCGGCTCGGCGCTGATCACCCATATTCCGATTCCGGCCATGGCCGGCAGCATTTTGCTGATCAGTTGGGGCCTGGTGGATCACCGGGGTATCCGCGCCTTGTTCCGGGTCAGCCATGCCGAGTTTGCGGTGATGGCCCTGACCTGCATGGCCACCTTGCTCCTGGAGCTGCAGACAGCGATCTATGCCGGGGTCCTGGCGTCGCTGTTCTTCTACCTCAAACGCACCTCACAGCCACGGGTGCAGCATTGGCGCAACGGTGATGAGGATGTGTTGCGGGTCGGCGGATCGATCTTCTTCGGCGCCAGCCATTACTTGCAGGTGCGCCTGCAACGGCTACACGGTCCACGGGTCGTGATCGAGGCGCAGCACATCAACTTCATCGACTATTCCGGGGTAGAGATGCTGCACCAGGAAGCCCGCAGGCTGGCAAGGGACGGGCGCAGCCTGACCTTGAGAAAGGCACGGGCACCCGTGGTCGAGGAACTGGTCAAGCTGGAGGGTGTGGATAAGTGCCCGATCCGCTTTGAGGAGTAAGTCAGGCGGTACTCAGAGCGCCAGCAAGCGCCGCAACTCCGCCAGCACTGGTGCGGTATCCGGGCGCACGCCACGCCACAGCAAAAAAGCTTCCGCCGCCTGCTCAGCCAACATGCCCAGCCCATCCATCGCTACCGCCGCGCCGTGTTCGCTGGCCCACCGACAGAACGCGGTCGGCTCCTTGCTGTACATCATGTCGTAGCAGAAGGTCTGGCCCGGCTCGATCAGGCTCGGCGCAATCGGCGGCACCTCGCCCGACAGGCTGGCCGAGGTGGCGTTGATGATCAGGTCCACCGGTTCGCGCAGCCAATCAAAGCCGCTGGCGGACAATGGCCCCAGGTCGGCGAATTCTTCGGCCAGATACTCGGCTTTCTCGACGGTGCGATTGGCGATGATCACCGACGCCGGCCCTTGCGCCAGTAGTGGCTCCAGTGCTCCACGTAAGGCGCCACCGGCCCCCAGTAGCAGGATACGCTTGTCCCGCAGGCTGAAGCCGGCATTGACCGTCAGGTCGCGGACCAGTCCGGCGCCATCGGTGTTATCACCCAACAGGCTGCCATCGGCCAGCTTGCTCAAGGTATTCACCGCGCCGGCCCGCCGCGCCCGTGCCGTCAGGTCGTCGGCCAGGCGAAAGGCTTCTTCCTTGAACGGCACCGTGACATTGGCCCCGCGACCGTCCTGGAAGAACGTCAGGGCGCAGCCGGAAAAATCATCCAGTGGCGCCAGCAGGGTGCTGTAGTCCAGTTGCTGGCCGGTCTGCTCGGCGAACAGACGGTGAATCAACGGCGATTTGCTGTGGCCGATAGGGTTGCCGAAGACGACATAGCGATCCATCAGGCCTGACCCCGCGCCAGCCAGTCGCGGTCCTGCAGGAAGTACTCGGTCAATCGAGCCTCGTCGCTGCCTGGAGTCGCTTTCCAGTCATAGCCCCAGCGCACTTGCGGCGGCAGCGACATCAGGATCGATTCGGTACGCCCGCCCGATTGCAGGCCGAACAGGGTGCCACGGTCATAGACCAGGTTGAACTCCACGTAGCGCCCACGACGGAATTCCTGGAACTCACGCTGTTTTTCGGTCCAGGCCGTCGCCTTGCGCCGCTGGACAATCGGCAGATAGGCATCGATATAGGCATCCCCGATGGCGCGCATGAAGGCGAAGCTGGTGTCGAAGTCCCATTCGTTCAGATCGTCGAAGAACAGACCGCCGATGCCCCGTGGCTCGTTGCGGTGCTTGATATGAAAATAACTGTCGCACCAGGCCTTGTAGCGCGGGTAGACATCCGCCCCGAACGGCGCGCAAGCCTGCTCGGCAACACGGTGCCAATGCACGCAATCTTCCTCGTTGCCGTAGTAGGGGGTCAGGTCGAAGCCGCCACCAAACCACCAGACCGGCTCTTCACCGGCCTTTTCAGCGATAAAGAACCGCACATTGGCATGGGAGGTCGGTATATGAGGGTTATGCGGATGGATCACCAGGGACACCCCCAGCGCCTCGAAACCGCGCCCGGCCAGTTCGGGCCGGTGAGCGCTGGCGGACGACGGCAGACCGCTGCCGAAGACATGGGAGAAGTTCACGCCGCCTTTCTCGATGACCCTGCCGTTTTCGATCACCCGGGTCCGACCACCGCCGCCGGCAGGACGGGTCCAGGCGTCTTCGACGAATCGCGAACCCGCGTCTTCGGTTTCCAACGTAGCGCAGATACGGTCTTGCAGGTCGAGCAGATAGGCTTTAACGGCCTCGGTGCGGGTAGTCATGGCATCACCTTGAATCGGGCAAAGCTACGCGGCACATCGCGTGGCGGGCGGCAAAGGGCAGGTAGCATAACACCGCCCTTGTCACCGTCGCAGTTGACGAAGATCAAACGAAGGAGTCCGATAGGCCCTTCGCGCAGCCTCAAGACGAAAACTGCCCAAGGAGAGTATCGATGGCCAAACGCATCCAGTTCCGTGCCCATGGCGGCCCCGAAGTCCTCGAATATGTCGACTACACCCCCGCCGAGCCGGGACCACAGCAGGTACGAATACAGAACAAGGCCATCGGCCTGAACTTCATCGACACCTACTGGCGCAGCGGTCTGTATGCACCGCCGAGCCTGCCTTCCGGGCTGGGCGGCGAGGGCGCGGGCATCGTCGAGGCAGTGGGCAGCGACGTTACCCAGTTCAAGGTCGGCGACCGCGTGGCCTATGGCACCGGGCCGTTGGGGGCCTACAGCGAGTTTCACCTGTTGCCGGCGGCCCACCTGGTGAAATTGCCGGAGCAGATTAGCTTCGAACAGGCGGCGGCGGTCATGCTCAAGGGCCTGACAGTGCAATACCTGCTGCGCCAGACTCATGAGCTCAAAGCCGGCGAAACCGTGCTGTTCCACGCCGCAGCCGGCGGTGTCGGGGCACTGGCCTGCCAATGGGCCAAGGCCATCGGAGCGAAGCTGATCGGTACTGTGAGCTCGGCGCAGAAGGCAGCCTATGCCAAATCCCTCGGTGCCTGGGAAACCATCGACTACAGCCACGAAGACGTGGCGCAACGAGTGCTGGAGCTGACGGATGGCAAGAAGGTCCCGGTGGTCTATGACGGTGTCGGCAGGGACACCTGGCTGACCTCCCTCGACAGCCTGGCGCCACGGGGCCTGTTGGTGAGTTTCGGCAACGCCTCGGGCGCGGTGGACGGCGTCAACCTGGGAATCCTGGCGGCAAAGGGCTCGCTGTATGTGACCCGACCGACCCTCGGCAGCTACGCCAGCAACCCGCAACAACTGCAGGCCATGGCCGATGAACTGTTCGGGATGATTATCGGTGGTCAGTTGAAAATCGAGATCGGCGCTCATTACGCCTTGGCCGAAGCGGCCAAGGCGCAGACCGAGCTGTCGGCGCGGCGGACTACAGGATCGACGGTGTTGTTGCCTTAGTTTTGCACGAACTTGTGGCGAGTAGGCTTGCACCCTCGCCACAGGGTTCAGCTCAAGCCGGGCGTACCACCTTGCCGGTCGCCAGGTCACGGATCAGGCTCGGGTTCTTGCGCCCACCGAGATTGCCGCCCAGCACCCAGTCGAGCTGACTGCGGAAATATTGCTCCACTCGCAACCGGCTTTTCGCCGCAGGCCGTCCCTGTGGGTTGGCAGAGGTGGAAATCAGCGGTCCCACCAACGAACACAAATCCCGCACCAACGGATGATCGCTTACCCGCAGCGCCACGGTGTCGTGCTGGCCAGTCACCCACTCCGGCAACAGATCCTGGTGCGGCACCAGCCAGGTGTTGGGTCCCGGCCAGGTGCTGGCCATGCGATCGAGCCAGGCTTGCGGAAAGTCCTCGAACAGGAAATCGAACTGGCGGATATTGTCGGCGACCAGGATCAGCCCCTTGTCCACTGAACGATTCTTGATCGCCAGCAGCCGATCCACCGCCTCTTCGTTCCAGGGATCGCAGCCCAGGCCCCAGACCGCTTCGGTTGGATAGGCAATCACCGCTCCCGCGCGAACTTCTCGTGCGGCTTCTTGCACACGCCAACTTTTGACCATCGCTTGTTCTCCGGATTCAACGCCGCTCGCAGTTTACTCAAGTAAGGCTATCTCATGCGAGCTAACCAGCGTCCGCCTTCGTTGGCAATCCGGCCCTCCAGTTCCAGCTCGGTCAGGCTCGCCAGTACTCGCGACAGGTTCCAGCCACAGGCCAGTGCCAACCCTTCGCTGGTGTGCGGAGCCGCGTGCAGCAAGGCCAGCAGCGGGTGATCGGAGGCGGCGGGCGGCTCGCTGGCGGCAACCCGCTGCCAGCCCCGCAGGTTCTGCAGGATATCCTCGACCGTCTCCACCAACACCGCGCCATCGCGAATCAATTGATGACAGCCCCGCGCACCGGGATGGTGAATGGAACCGGGAATTGCATAGACCTCACGCCCCTGTTCTGCGGCGAGCCGGGCGGTGATCAGCGAGCCACTGGCAACACTGGCCTCCACCACCAGTACGCCAAGGGATAAACCGCTGATGATCCGGTTGCGGCGGGGGAAGTTACCGGGATGCGGCGCGGTATCCAACGGGAACTCGGAAATCACCGCGCCGCCCTGGTCGATCATCGCTCGCGCCAGCGCCCTGTGTCGCTGTGGATAAAAATTCTCGAGGCCGGTACCGAGCACGCCGATTGTCAGCCCGCCGATGTCCAACGCGGCTTGATGGGCCGCTCCGTCGATCCCCAGGGCAAGGCCGCTGGTGATGACAAAACCAGCACCGGCCAGGCTTCGGGAGAAGGCCGTGGCGGTATCCATGCCCGGCTTCGAGGCACGTCGGCTACCGACCAGCGCCAACTGCGGCTTGTCCAGAACCGCCGGGTCGCCGGCCACGAACAGCAACGGCGGGGCATCGTCCACTTCGGCCAACAACGCCGGGTAATCGATCTGGTCCCACATCAGTAAATGCTGGTTCGAACGCTCTAGCCAGTCCAATGCAGCGCTGGCGCCATCACGCACGACAGGGCTGCGGCGAGCCTCGGCGCAGCGTGCGGGCAAGCCCAACGAATGCCAGGCAGCGGCGGGCGCACTCAGGGCACCAGAGGCCGAGCCAAAAGCTTCGATCAGCTTGCGAAAGCGCCTGGAACCGATATCCGGAAGGCGATGCAAGCGCAGGCGAGCTTCCAGCTCCGCCGGCGAGGGGAGGGTATTCACAGAGAGCGACATTCAATCATCCTTGATCCAGGGCGGTCGCGATTCGGCAGGAATATCCTGTGGATAACTCTGTGAGTAATCTGTTTAGCTAACTAACGGAACTCGCCCGAAAAGCCATTACGGATTGCGCACCTTGTCCAGCACCGCCAGCGACCGCGTGGCATTGAGTACCAAACCATAGCTGAGCTTTTCATAGGTGCGGAACACCATCAGCAGGCCCGAGCGCTCGTCGGGAATCTTCACCGGCTGGCCGGTGATCCGGTCGCGAACCGTCTCACCGGTCTTGAACACCGCCAGGATGTTGCCTTCCGCCAGCCCGTCACGACGCCCTTTGTCGATCGTGACCACATCCATGACCCCAATCTGTGTAACACCTCGTGGTACATCTATGATCACGCCACTGACCGGCGCTTGGGGAGCACTGGGCATGAAAGTCGAGGTGATCGGTCGCTCTTCGCTGACGAACAGCCGGTCGCCGAGGCGAACTTCCTCGGTGGTCCGGCGCAGCATCAGGGTGCCGACATCGCCCTCGGTCGCCAGCAACTCGCCCGTGCCGACATCCTGGGCGTTGATGCCAAGGAATTCCTTGGTCCGTGGGTCGCTGTAGGCCTTGCCCTCGCGGAACAGTCCGTACACCGAATGCGTCGAATCGAACACGCCGCGGGCATAGACCCGATCGCCCATGCCGCTAAGCACCCGCTCGTTGCTGCCGGCCAGGATATACGGGGCTTGCTTGAAGTCCTCGGGGCTGTCGACGATGCGGTTGCTCAGCAAGAACGCATTGATCTTTTCCAACGGAATGCTGGGGATTGCGTCCGCCACCGGCGAACTGCGCACCTGCGGCACCAGCTTGATAGTACCGCGAGAGGCACCACGCTCGACGACCAGTCGCGGTTGGCCGTCGACAAACTGCAGTGTCAGGATGTCGCCTGGGTAGATCAGGTCCGGATGGGCGATCTGTGGGTTGGCATGCCAGATTTGCGGCCATTTCCAGGGCTCACGGAGAAACTTAGCGGAAATGTCCCAAAGTGTGTCGCCACGCACCACGGTGTAGCGCTGTGGATAACCGTCCTTGAGTTGCACTTGCGCCTGCACGACACCGGTAAAGGCCAACAGCAGGGCGAGTAGTGTTTTCCTCATGCAGTGAATCCCTTTATTATGTACCTTCGCGTGAAACGCCGGAGCTTCGTAGCTCGCTCCCAAGGAGAACGTTTTACAACGGTAGCCGAATCCCGCCGGGACATTTGGGCAGCCGTCTCTGACTTTACCTCACATGTGCAGCAAATACGCCTATGGCCATTTTAAACATCCTCGAATTTCCAGACGCGCGCCTGCGCACCATCGCCAAACCCGTGGCCGTGGTGGACGACAAGGTGCGGCAACTGATCGATGACATGTTTGAAACAATGTATGAAGCCCCCGGCATCGGCCTGGCGGCAACCCAGGTCAACGTGCACCAGCGTATCGTGGTCATGGACCTGAGCGAAGACCGCAGCGAGCCCCGGGTGTTCATCAACCCCGAGTTCGAACCGCTGACCGACGAAACCGGCGAGTATCAGGAAGGCTGCCTGTCGGTGCCGGAGTTCTACGAGAACGTCGAACGTCCGCTCAAGGTCAGGATCAAGGCCCAGGACCGTGACGGTCAGCCTTACGAACTGGTTGCCGATGGCCTGCTGGCGGTGTGCATCCAACACGAATGCGACCACCTCAACGGCAAGTTGTTCGTCGATTACCTGTCCACGCTCAAGCGTGATCGGATCAAGAAGAAGCTGGAAAAGAAACATCGCCAGAACGCCTGATCCCTTCATCCCAAAGGCTTGCCACGGCAAGCCTTTTCTTTTTCAAGCGAGCTTTCATTTATGACTGAGCCATTGCGCATCGTCTTCGCCGGCACTCCCGAGTTCGCCGCCGAACACCTCAAGGCCCTGCTCGGCAGCCCTTACCAGATTGTCGCGGTCTACACCCAGCCGGATCGCCCGGCCGGTCGCGGACAGAAGCTGATGCCCAGCCCAGTCAAGCAGCTTGCCCTGGAACATGGCATTGCCGTCCTGCAACCGCCCACCCTGCGCAACGCCGATGCCCAGGCCGAACTGGCGGCGCTCAAGCCAGACCTGATGGTGGTGGTCGCCTATGGCCTGATCCTGCCGCAGGTGGTCCTGGATATCCCGCGCCTGGGCTGCATCAACAGCCACGCCTCCCTGCTGCCGCGCTGGCGCGGTGCGGCGCCGATCCAGCGCGCGGTGGAAGCCGGCGACAGCGACAGCGGCGTGACGGTGATGCGCATGGAGGCTGGCCTCGACACCGGGCCGATGCTACTCAAGAGCGTCACCCCGATCAGCGCAGAGGACACCGGTGGCAGCCTGCACGACCGCCTCGCCGAACTCGGCCCACCGGCGGTCCTGCAAGCCATCGCCGGCCTGGCCGCCGGAACCCTTGGTGGCGAAGGCCAGGACGACAGCCTGGCCACCTACGCCCACAAACTGAACAAGGACGAGGCGCGCATCGATTGGAACCGCCCGGCGGTCGAGCTGGAACGACGGATTCGTGCGTTCAATCCCTGGCCAATCTGCCACAGCAGCCTCAACGGCGAAACGGTGAAAGTCCTCGCCGCCAGCGTGGCCGAAGGCCGAGGCCAGCCGGGCGAAATCCTCGCTGCCAGCAAGGACGGCCTGCTCGTCGCCACCGGCAAAGACGCCCTGTGCCTGACCCGCCTGCAACTACCCGGCGGCAAGGCCCTGAATTTCAGTGACCTGTTCAACAGCCGCCGCGAGAAATTCGCCCTCGGCACGGTGCTCGGCCAATGAACCCGCGTCTGGCCGCCGCCAAGGCTCTGGCCGCCGTGCTCAACGGCAAGGCCTCACTCAACAGTTCGTTGCCGCTGCAACTGGACAAGGTCGAGGTCCGCGACCGTGGCCTGACCCAGGACCTGGCGTTCGGCACCGCCCGCTGGCAGCCACGCCTGTCGGCGCTGGCGCTCAAGCTGCTGCAGAAACCCTTCAAGGCCGCCGACGCCGATGTCGAGGCGCTGCTGCTGGTCGGTCTCTACCAGTTGCTCTATACCCGCATCCCGGCCCACGCCGCCATCGGCGAGACCGTCGGTTGCGCCGAAAAACTGAAAAAGCCCTGGGCCAAGGCCCTGCTCAATGCCGTGCTGCGTCGCGCACAGCGAGAAAGCGAGGCACTACTGGCCGAGCTGGAACACGACCCGGTGGTGCGTACCGCCCACCCGCGCTGGCTACAGAAATCCCTGAAGGCCTTCTGGCCCGAGCAATGGGAAACCCTCTGTGCGGCGAACAACGCCCACCCACCGATGATCCTGCGGGTCAACCGCCGCCACCACAGCCGCGATGCCTACCTCAAGCTGCTGACCGATGCCACGGTTGCCGCCCGGCCTTGCGATTACAGTCGGGACGGCATTGTCCTTGCCCAAGCCTGCGACGTGCGCAACCTGCCGGGCTTTGCCGAAGGCTGGATCAGCGTCCAGGACGAAGCCGCGCAACTGGCCGCCGGGCTGCTGGACCTGGCTCCCGGTCAACGGTTGCTGGACGCTTGTTGTGCCCCTGGCGGCAAAACCTGCCATATCCTCGAAGCCGAGCCGCGACTGGCCAGCGTGGTCGCCCTCGACCTGGAGGCCAAGCGCCTGGTACGGGTACGCGAAAACCTCGAGCGTCTGGGCCTGGACGCCGAGTTGATCGCCGCCGATGGCCGAGACACCGCGACCTGGTGGGACGGCAAGCCGTTCCAGCGAATCCTTCTGGACGCACCGTGTTCGGCCACCGGAGTGATCCGTCGCCATCCGGATATCAAGCTGACCCGCCAACCCGACGACATCGCCGCCCTGGCCACCCTGCAAGGCGAACTGCTGGACGCGATGTGGACCACCCTGGACGTCGGCGGCATTCTGCTCTATGCCACCTGTTCGACCCTGCCGACGGAAAATACCGAGGTGATCGAGGCGTTCCTGGCTCGCACCCCGGGTGCCCGCGAGCTGGATATCGCCGGCCCGTTCGGCATCAAGCAGCCTCACGGTCGCCAACTGCTGGCCCAGGAAGGTGGCCACGACGGTTTCTACTACGCCAAACTGATCAAGATCGCTGCCGTGCGCGGCTAACCGGGTTGAACGGAGTCATCCGATGAAAATCATCATTCTCGGCGCGGGACAGGTCGGCGGTACCCTGGCCGAGCATCTGGCCAGCGAAGCCAACGACATCACCGTGGTCGACACCGACGGCGAGCGCCTGCGTGACCTCGGCGACCGCCTGGATATCCGTACCGTGCAGGGTCGGGCCTCGTTCCCGACGATTCTCCGTCAGGCCGGCGCGGATGATGCCGACATGCTGGTGGCGGTGACCAACAGCGACGAAACCAATATGGTCGCCTGCCAGGTCGCTCACACCCTGTTCCACACACCCACCAAAATCGCCAGGGTACGCGAGTCGGCCTACCTGACCCGCGCCGGCCTGTTCGACAACGACGCGATCCCGGTGGACGTCCTGATCAGTCCCGAGCAAGTGGTCACCCATTACATCAAGCGTTTGATCGAGCACCCTGGCGCCTTGCAGGTGATCGACTTCGCCGATGGCAAGGCCCAACTGGTGGCAGTCAAGGCCTATTACGGCGGGCCACTGGTGGGCCAGCAGCTACGCCAGTTGCGTGAGCACATGCCCAATGGTGATACCCGCGTGGCGGCGATCTTTCGCCGCGACCGGCCAATCATGCCTAAGGGCGATACCGTGATCGAGGCCGATGACGAGGTGTTCTTCATCGCGGCCAAGGCACATATCCGCGCAGTGATGAGCGAGATGCGCCGGCTCGACGAAAATTACAAGCGCATCGTCATCGCCGGCGGCGGACAAATCGGCGAGCGTCTGGCCGAAGCCATCGAAAGCCGCTATCAGGTGAAGATCATCGAGATGAACGCGGCACGCTGCCGTCATCTGTCCGATACCCTCGACAGCACCGTGGTCCTGCAAGGCAGCTCCTCGGACCGCGACCTGCTGATGGAAGAGAACATTAACGACGCCGACCTGTTCCTGGCCCTGACCAACGACGACGAGGCCAATATCATGTCCTCGCTGCTGGCCAAGCGGATGGGGGCGAAGAAGGTCATGACCATCATCAACAACCCGGCCTATGTCGACCTGATCCAAGGCGGCGATATCGACATCGCCATCAGCCCCCAGTTGGCGACCATCGGCACTTTGCTCGCCCACGTGCGGCGTGGCGATATCGTCAGCGTGCACTCCTTGCGCCGGGGCGCGGCGGAAGCCATCGAGGCGATTGCCCATGGCGATGCAAAGTCGAGCAAGGTGATCGGCCGGACCATCGAGGAGATTGCACTGCCGCCTGGAACCACCATCGGTGCGATCATCCGCGACGAAGAAGTGCTGATCGCTCATGGCGATACAATGATCCAGACCGGCGACCATGTGATCCTGTTCCTTGTGGATAAAAAATATATCCGCGATGTGGAGAAGCTGTTCCACGTCGGTCTGAGTTTTTTTTAAAGGGAATCCCCGATGCTCGAATCACTGGAAAAAATGCTCGCCAAGGGTGTGGATAACGCCCTGCTGCGCTTCGGCCTGGGCAAGGGTTACCTGGATCTTGGCAACAACGCCGAGGCCGCCGAACACCTGCAACGCTGCGTGACCCTGGACCCCAAGTATTCCGCCGCCTGGAAACTATTGGGCAAGGCCTATCAGGCCGCTGGCGACACCGACGCGGCGAAACAGGCCTGGGAACAGGGACTGGACGCTGCTCGTGCCCATGGCGACAAGCAAGCGGAAAAGGAAATGACGGTGTTTCTGAAGAAACTGGAAAAAGCCGCACTCAAAGATCAATAAAACGCAGGTGCTGCACGTACACACCCTTGCAGGACAGATGGCGCGTGCGTGCCAGGCACTCACCCATGCTGGGGTGCACGATCTTGATACGCAGGTCATGCTTGTGATCGGACATCTATTGCGTCCTTGGCTAACGCCGCTGTGGATAAATCGCTGGCGATTTTATCCACAGCTCGCGCCAACGAGGTGTTTCAGTACCAGCGCTGTTCACCCACCGGGCGCTTCTTGAAGCGCTTCATGCTCCACATGTACTGGCTCGGATAAGCCCGCACATAACGTTCGACCACCTGGCTCATGGCCGCCGCCGAAGTCTCTGTGTCGGCGCTGTACATGGCTTCTGGAGCGGCTTCGAGAATCACCTTGAAGCCCGAACCGTCGGGCAGGCGTAGCGCATGCAGGAACACCCCGACCGCCTTGCCGCCGGCCAGCATGTTGGGCACGAACTTGCTGGTCAAGGCCATGGTGCCCAGGAACGGCACGAAGATCCCAGCGGACTCGGCCGGCTCAGGATCGGCGGGAATGCCCACCGCGCCACCTTTGCGCACTTCCTTGATGACGCTGAGAATGCCTTCCTTGGTCGAGGCCGCCACCCGGTTACCCAGTTGCACCCGCTGTTTGCGCAGCAGTTCATCGACCGCCTTGAGCTTGGGCGGACGGTAGAAAATGATCGGCTTGCACTGGTTGCAGTAGAAGTGATTGAGTACTTCCCAGTTGCCCAGGTGGCTGGTGATACCGACCACGCCCTTGCCCGAGGCCAGGGCGTCCTTGAGCACCTCGAGGCCTTCGACTTCGCGCACCAGGTCGATGGAGCGCTGGGCCGGCCAAATCCACGCGCAGGCGCTCTCGGTCAGGGACTTGCCGATATCCTTGAGGCTCTGCCCGACCAGTTGCTCGCGGGCCAGCGGATCGAGCTCGGGAAAACACTTCGCCAGATTGATCCGCACCACCTCGCGGGAACGGTTGGGCAGCTTCCACATCAGCCAGCCGATGGTCGCGCCGACACGCTGCACGGCACGCCAGGGCAACAGCGCAAACAACCGCAACGCGCCCACCAACATGGCGCCTTTAAACTTTTCCACAGATCACTCCCGATGTGCTCACTCGTCAGCCGGCTATTGTAGCCCCAGCCCGGCCAGCTCGGCATAGCGATGACAATCGGTGGTATGGTCCATGACCATCCCCGACGCCTGCATGAAGGCGTAGCAGATGGTCGGCCCGACAAAGCTGAAACCGAGTTTCTTCAAAGCCTTGCTCATGGCTTGGGCCTCGGGCGTGACGGCCGGAACCTCGCTACGGTCCTTGAAGTGATGAGTCAGCGTCAGGCCGCCGACAAAGGACCAGAGCAGGGCCACCGGGTCCTTCGTCTTCAGCCAGGCCTGGGCGTTGCGCCGGGCGGCATTGAGCTTCAGGCGATTGCGCACGATCCCGGGATCGTGCATCAGGGTCTCGATGTAATCGTCGCTCATTGCCGCGATTTTGCTCATATCGAAACCGAACAGGACCTTGCGATAGTGCTCGCGTTTTCTCAGGATCGTGATCCACGAGAGCCCGGCCTGGAACCCTTCGAGCAGAAGTAACTCGAACAGTCGTTGCTCGTCGCGCAACGGTACGCCCCACTCCTGATCGTGATAGTCCATGTACAAAGGCTCGTCGTTACACCAAAAGCAGCGTGGCATAAGGCTCCCAGGGGGTGGAGGCGCGACCGAATCGGGTATACTCCCGCCTTTTGAATCGCAGCCCAAGTAACAGGTGAATTTCGTGAGCCAGCCTACGCCAGCCGTGCGTACCTTCCAAGACTTGATCCTCGCCCTCCAGCAATACTGGGCTGAGCAAGGTTGTGTGGTACTTCAGCCCTACGATATGGAAGTAGGCGCCGGCACTTTTCATACCGCCACGTTCCTGCGCGCCATCGGCCCGGAAACCTGGAATGCCGCCTACGTACAACCCAGCCGCCGCCCGACTGACGGCCGCTACGGCGAAAACCCGAATCGCCTGCAGCACTACTACCAGTTCCAGGTGGTCCTGAAGCCGAACCCGGAAAACTTCCAGGAACTGTACCTGGGCTCCCTCAAGCACGTCGGCCTCGACCCGTTGGTGCACGACATCCGTTTCGTCGAAGACAACTGGGAATCGCCGACCCTCGGCGCCTGGGGCCTGGGCTGGGAAGTCTGGCTCAACGGCATGGAAGTCACCCAGTTCACCTACTTCCAGCAAGCCGGAGGCATCGAGTGCTACCCGGTGACCGGCGAAATCACCTATGGCCTCGAACGCCTGGCGATGTACCTGCAAGGTGTCGATTCGGTCTACGACCTGGTCTGGGCCGACGGTCCGTTCGGCAAGGTGACCTATGGCGATGTGTTCCACCAGAACGAAGTGGAGCAGTCGACCTACAACTTCGAACACGCCAACGTCGAGAAGCTGTTCGAACTGTTCGATTTCTATGAAAGCGAAGCCAAGCGCCTGATCGAACTGGATCAGCCGCTGCCGTTGCCGAGCTATGAAATGGTCCTCAAGGCTTCGCACACCTTCAACCTGCTGGACGCGCGCCGGGCAATTTCGGTGACCGCACGCCAGCAGTACATCCTGCGGGTGCGCACCCTGGCGCGTGCCGTCGCCCAAGCCTACCTGCTGGCCCGTGCCAAGCTGGGCTTCCCGATGGCGACCGAGGATTTGCGTGATGAAGTGTTGGCTAAGTTGGAGGCGGCACAATGAGTGCGCAAGATTTTCTGGTAGAACTGGGCACTGAAGAACTGCCACCCAAGGCCCTCAATACCCTCGCCGAGGCGTTCCTCGCCGGTATTGAAAAAGGCCTGCAGGCTGCCGGCTTGAGCTTTGCAGCCAAGCAGGTCTACGCCGCGCCACGGCGTCTGGCCGTATTGCTGACCCAATTGCAGACTCAGCAACCGGACCGCAGCATCAATCTCGATGGCCCGCCACGCCAAGCCGCCTTCGATGCCGAAGGCAACCCGACCCAGGCCGCCCTGGGCTTTGCCAAGAAGTGCGGCGTCGAACTGAACGAAATCGACCAGAGCGGACCGAAACTGCGCTACAGCCAGAACATCCCCGGCAAGCCGACCGCCAGCCTGTTACCGACCATCGTCGAAGACTCGCTGAACGACCTGCCGATTCCCAAGCGCATGCGCTGGGCTGCGCGCAAGGAAGAATTCGTGCGTCCCACCCAATGGCTGGTGATGCTGCTCGGTGACCAGGTCATCGACTGCACCATCCTCGCCCAGAAGGCCGGTCGCGATTCCCGTGGTCATCGTTTCCATCATCCGCAAAGCGTGCGTATCGGCTCGCCGGCCAGCTACCTCGACGACCTGCGTGCCGCCTACGTGCTGGCCGATGCCAACGAGCGTCGCGAACTGATCAGCCGGCGTACCACGGAGCTGGCGACCCTGCAAGAAGGCACCGCGATCGTACCGCCGGCCCTGCTGGACGAAGTCACCGCCCTGGTCGAATGGCCGGTGCCACTGGTGTGCGCGTTCGAAGAGCGTTTCCTTGATGTACCACAGGAAGCCCTGATCACCACCATGCAGGACAACCAGAAGTACTTCTGCCTGCTGGATGTCGAAGGCAAGTTGCTGCCGCGTTTCATCACGGTCGCCAACATCGAGAGCAAGGACCCGCGGCAGATCGTCGCCGGCAACGAGAAGGTCGTGCGCCCACGCCTGACCGACGCCGAGTTCTTCTTCAAGCAGGACAAGAAGCACAAGCTTGCCGACTTCAATCTGCGCCTGCAGAACGTGGTGTTTCAAGAAAAACTGGGCAGCGTCTACGACAAGGCCGAACGCATCTCCAAGCTGGCGGCGTTTATCGCTCCACGCATCGCGGGCAACGCTCAGCACGCGGCACGCGCCGGCCTGTTGTCCAAGTGCGACCTGGCGACCGAAATGGTCGGCGAGTTCCCCGAAATGCAAGGTATCGCCGGTTACTACTACGCCCTCAATGACGGCGAGCCAGAAGATGTCGCCCTGGCCCTGAACGAGCAGTACATGCCGCGCGGTGCCGGTGCCGAACTGCCGACAACCCTGACCGGTGCGGCAGTGGCGATTGCCGACAAGCTCGACACGCTGGTGGGCATCTTCGGTATCGGCATGCTGCCGACCGGCAGTAAGGACCCCTATGCTCTGCGTCGTGCCGCCCTGGGCGTACTGCGAATCCTGATCGAGAAGAAACTCGACCTCGACTTGATCGAAACCGTGGCCTTCGCCGTCAGCGCTTTCGGTGCCAAGATCAAGGCCGCCGGCCTGGCCGAGCAGGTGTTGGAGTTTATCTTCGACCGCCTGCGTGCCCGTTATGAAGACGAAGGCGTGGACGTCGCTACTTACCTGTCGGTCCGTGCCCTGAAACCAGGTTCAGCGCTGGATTTCGACCAGCGCGTACAAGCGGTGCAGACATTCCGCCAATTGCCGGAAGCCGCCGCGTTGGCGGCGGTGAACAAGCGGGTATCGAACTTGCTGAGCAAGGCCGAGGGCAGCATCGCCGCTACGGTGGAGGCGAAATACTTCGACAACGCCAACGAATTCTCGCTCTACTCGGCGATCCAGCAAGCGGACCAGGCCGTCCAGCCAATGGCTGCGGCGCGCCAGTACAACGAAGCGCTGGCACGCCTGGCTGCCCTGCGCGAGCCGGTGGATGCGTTCTTCGAAGCGGTGATGGTCAATGCCGAAGACGCCAAGGTGCGAGCCAACCGTTATGCGCTACTGGCACGCCTGCGGGGTCTGTTCCTCGGCGTCGCCGATATTTCGCTGCTGGGCTGAGGGCCGGTTTTGAAGCTGCTGATTCTCGATCGGGACGGCGTGATCAATTACGACTCCGACGCTTACATCAAGTCGCTGGAGGAGTGGATTCCACTTCCCGGCGCCATCGAAGCCATCGCACAGATGAGCCGTGCCGGTTGGACGGTAGCCGTCGCTACCAACCAGTCCGGCATTGCTCGCGGCTACTACGATCTCGCGACCCTGGATGCCATGCACGAGCGCCTGCGTTCGTTAGTGGCGCAACAAGGTGGCGAGCTCGGACTGGTCGTGTATTGCCCCCATGGCCCGGACGAGGGTTGCGATTGTCGCAAGCCCAAGCCGGGCATGCTCAGGACCATCGCCGCGTATTACGGTGTCCAACTGTCTAGGCTATGGTTTGTTGGAGACAGCCTGGGTGACTTGGAAGCCGCCAGCGCCGTCGATTGTCAGCCAGTTTTGGTTAAGACCGGTAAAGGCGAGAAGACATTGGGCAAAACCCTGCCGGTGGGCACTTTGATTTTTGACGATCTGGCGGCGGTGGCCGCTGAACTTATCCACAATTAGCGCTTCTCTGACTTCCTGACCAAGGACTGTTCGGGGGTGCACTTATTAACAGCCGGGCAATGCCCGCAACGGTAAATGCCGCTATGTCGATCCTGCAGGCCATCAGAACCTTTTTCTTTTACCTGCTGCTGGGCACCAGTTCGCTGTTGTGGTGCTCCCTGAGCTTTTTTATTGCCCCGTTCCTGCCGTTCAAGGCCCGTTATCGCTTCATCAATGTCTATTGGTGCCGCTGTGCCTTGTGGCTGACCAAGGTATGCCTGGATATCCGGGTCGAGATCAAAGGTGCGGAGAATGTTCCCGAGCGCCCTTGCGTAATTCTGTCGAACCACCAGAGCACCTGGGAAACGTTCTTTCTGTCGGCCTATTTTTCGCCGCTGAGCCAGGTGCTCAAGCGTGAGTTGCTGTATGTACCGTTCTTCGGCTGGGCCATGGCCATGCTGCGGCCGATCGCCATTGACCGGGACAACCCAAAAGCGGCGCTCAAGCACGTGGCGAAGAAGGGCGATGAGCTGCTCAGGGATAACGTCTGGGTGCTGATCTTCCCGGAGGGCACCCGCGTGCCCTTCGGCACCGTCGGCAAGTTTTCCCGGGGCGGTACAGCGCTGGCCGTAAACGCCGAGCTCCCGGTGCTACCGATTGCTCACAACGCCGGCAAGTTCTGGCCGAAAACCGGCTGGGCCAAAAAAACCGGCACCATCACCGTGGTGATCGGCGCACCGATGTTCGCCGAAGGCACTGGCCCACGAGCCATTGCCGAGTTGAACGAGCGGGTTCAGGCCTGGAACGAAAATGCCCAGCGCGACATGGGTTCACTGCCGTCGCAAACGGTGGCGGAAACGCCGAGTGCCGCCTGATGTTTTGTGGATAACTTGTGCACAAAATTTTTATTTCTTTCTAAAAAATACTCTAAGTATCTGATTTATATACTTATTTTTCTATATTATTTTTTTATGAAAATCGTGCATAAGTTTTTCTTGGCGATAAAAAAACCGGCGCTAATGCCGGTCAGTTTTCCAGCACCTCGAATGAAGTCTCTCCTTCGCCAATCGGGCCTTTATCACAGCGCATGGTCGCCGCGTGTACCTGACCGCGCCCCAAGGCCATACCACCTAAAATGACGAGGATGAGGTTCAAGGTTTTCATACAGCATTTCCTTGAGGGCCGCGGGTGACAGATACACCACTGCCACCCGTCGAACCGCTTAGACCTTATCGATATCCACATCCCTGGTTTCTTTCAGGCAGAACAGCCCCACCACCAGACTGATCCCGGTGACTAGCACCGGGTACCAGAGGCCGTAGAAGATATTGCCGGTATAGACCACCAGGGCAAACGAAACGGTCGGCAGGAATCCACCGAACCAGCCGTTGCCGATATGGTAGGGCAGCGACATGGACGTGTAGCGGATGCGGGTCGGGAACAATTCGACCATCACCGCCGCCAGCGGGCCGTAGGTCATGGTAGCGATCAGGATCAACAGCACGATCAGCAAGACCACCATCGGTTCGTTCACTGAACCCGCGTCGGCCTTGGCCGGGTACCCGGCCTGGCTGATGGCCGCGCGCATGGCTGCTTCGTCGAAGCCGCTGATCTTCTGCTCGCCCACCGAAACCGTCACCGTGGAACCCGGCGCTGCTGTCCGGGAATCGTAAGGCAGGCCCTGTTTAACCAGGAAGGTCTTGACCTGGTCGCAAGGGCTATCGAAACGGGCTTTACCCACAGGGTCGAACTGGAAGGTACAACCAGCCGGATCGGCCAGTACGACGATGGGCGCCTGCCGGCTGGCGGCGTCCACCTGCGGGTTGGCGTAATGACTCAGCGCCTTGAACAGCGGGAAGTAGCAGACCGTCGCCAGCAACAGACCCAGCATGATAATCGGCTTACGACCGATCTTGTCCGAGAGCCAGCCAAACAGCACAAAGAACGGTGCACCGATCACCACGCTGATAATCAGTAGCGTGTTGGCCTGGGCCGGATCCATCTTGAGCATCTGGGTCATGAAGAACATCACGTAGAACTGAGCGGTGTAGAAAGTCACCGCTTGCCCGGCGTTGATGCTGAACAATGCGGTCAGGACGATCTTCAGGTTCGGCCAGGAACCGAAAGACTCGCGGATCGGCGACTGGCTGACCTTGCCCTGTGCCTTCATCTTCACGAAAGCGGGTGATTCGTGCATGCTCAGGCGAATCCAGGTAGAGATCGCCAGCAGGAAGATCGACAGCAGAAACGGCAAGCGCCAGCCCCATACTTCGAACTGATCGCCGCTGATGTAGCGACTGGCCAGGACCACCAGCAACGATAGCAGCAGTCCGAGGGTCGCCGTGGACTGGATCCAACCGGTGTGCAAACCCCGCTTGCCAGCCGGTGCATGTTCGGCCACATAGGTCGCGGCACCACCGTATTCACCGCCCAGCGCCAGCCCCTGGAGCATGCGCAACACCACCAGGATAATCGGCGCGGCGATGCCGATGCTGCTGTAGGTCGGTAGTAGGCCGACGGCAAAAGTCGAAAGGCCCATCAGGACGATGGTCATGAGAAAGGTGTATTTGCGTCCGATCATGTCCCCCAGCCGACCGAACACCAGCGCGCCGAACGGTCGCACCAGGAAGCCTGCGGCAAAGGCCATCAGCGCGAAGATAAACGCAGTGGTGTCGTTGACCCCGGCAAAGAACTGCTTGCTGATCACCGCCGCCAGGGCGCCATAGAGAAAGAAGTCATACCACTCGAAGACGGTCCCGAGGGATGACGCAAAGATGATCTTTCGTTCTTCCTTGCCCGTGCTGGCAGACGCCGGCGTTGACTGTTGCTCGATATAGTCCGACATGCGTGATGTCCTCGGCCTTGTGGGCCCCAGTGATTATTGTTGTTGTTCCACTGTGAATTGCGCCTGACGACCAACGCAATCCTGCTGCCGATCGCTCTGTTCAAGCGCTCGGTAATACACTTTCCGGGGTGCTGCCCAATCCTCCTTGGTCCGTCGCCTGGCGAGTTTGCAAAATCATCCGCGCAGCTTTTTCCGCAATCATCACTGTCGGTGAACAGGTATTGCCGGAGGTGATCTGTGGCATGATCGAGGCGTCCGCCACCCGTAACCCGGGCACGCCGTGGACCCTCAACTGGGCATCGACCACAGCCTGCGCACCGTTGCCCATGCGGCAAGTGCCGACCGGGTGGAAGATGGTGGTGCCGATCTTTGCGGCGGCCTCGTAGAGTTGTTCTTCACTTTGCAGGGACGCACCGGGCAGGTATTCCTCGGGCTTGAACACGCGCAGGGCAGGGGCGTCGACAATGCGCCGGGTCAGGCGAATGGCCTGGGCGGCGACCCTCAGGTCCTCGGGATCGCTGAGGTAATTGGGATCGATCAGCGGTGCATCCTCCGGATTGGCCGAGCGGATATCGATGCGACCCCGACTCAACGGTCGCAAGTTGCACACCGACGCGGTGAATGCAGGAAAGCGATGCAGGGGCTCGCCGAAGCGTTCCAGCGACAGCGGCTGTACGTGATATTGCAGGTTGGCCGAGCGTTGCTCCGGGCTCGATTTCACAAAGGCGCCCAACTGGCTCGGCGCCATCGCCAGCGGACCACTGCGGTCGTAGAGATAGCGCAAGCCCATGCCGGCTTTGCCCCACAGGCTGTTGGCCACCTGGTTGAGCGTGCGGGCATTGCTGAGCTTGTAGATCAGTCGCAGTTGCAGATGGTCCTGCAGGTTGCCACCCACGCCCGGCAGTTCGTGGCGCACGGCAATCCCGAGGCTTTCCAGCAACGGTCGTGGACCGATGCCGGAGCGTTGCAGGATTGCGGGAGAGCCGACCGAGCCGGCGCAGAGGATGATTTCCCGACGGGCAGGGAACCAGCGCTCCTCGCCTTGCCAACGCGCCAGGACTGCCGTGGCCCGACCGTTTTCCAGGCTGACCCGGTTGACCTGCACGCCCGTCAGGATAGTCAGGTTGGGACGCTTGAGCACCGGTCGCAGAAAGGCCTTGGCCGAATTCCAACGCACTCCGGAACGCTGGTTGACCTGAAAGTATCCACAGCCCTGATTATCACCGGCATTGAAATCACTGACGCTGGCAATGCCATTTTCAGCGGCGGCGGCGCGGAAGGCATCGAGGATCGGCCAGGAATAACGCTGCTGCTCCACCCGCCACTCGCCCCGGTCGCCATGGCATGCGTCGGCTCCACCGAAGTGATTTTCGCTGTGTTTGAACAACGGCAACACATCTTTCCAGGCCCAACCCGGATTGCCTTGCTCAGCCCAGCGATCATAGTCGCTAGACTGGCCACGCATGTAAATCATACCGTTGATAGAGGAACTGCCACCGAGTACCTTGCCCCGCGGGTAGCTCAGGCTGCGACCTTGCAGGCCGGCTTGGGGCTCGGTCTTGAAACACCAATCGGTGCGTGGATTACCGATGCAGAACAGATAACCGACCGGAATATGAATCCATGGGTAGCTATCCTGGCCGCCGGCTTCGAGCAACACCACGTTGTTGCGCGGGTCGGCGGACAGTCGGTTGGCTAGCACACAACCCGCGGGGCCAGCACCGACGATCACATAATCGTAAGGCAGATGGGCCGATGACATCAGCAACCTCGCCGTTTTATTGTCCTTGTATCAGCTTATGTTATTGATTAATTTCGAGATGAAAACCTGCGTTTTTGCGCATAGGCTGCGCGTTTTCAAGCAAGGAAAGTGAAACCGACGATTCACAAGGAGCCCTATGTTTGACTGGAACGGCTTGCGATTTTTCCTCGAACTACAGCGTAGCGGACGTTTGCTGAGCGCTGCCAAACGGCTGAATACCACCCACAGCACTGTCGCCAGGCACATCGAAACCATCGAGCGGAACCTGGGCACCGCATTGTTTGTCCAGCATGCCCAGGGCTATGAACTGACACCCTCGGGCCAGGCCTTGCTCAAACATGCCGAGGCGATGGAGAACGTCGCGTTGCTGGCTCAGGAAGAAATCACTCAAGCCATTGCGCCCCTGGGCAAGATTCGCCTGGGTGTGACCGAAGGCATCGGCATTATGTTCCTCACCTCGCGCCTGGGCGGCCTGTTCGAGCGCTACCCCGGACTGGAAGTCGAGCTGGTGGCGGTGCCACGCTTCGTCAGCATCCTCAACCGCGAGGCTGAGATCAGCATCCACCTCGACCGCCCCCACGCCGATATGCTGATCACCCGTAAGCTCACTGACTATCGCCTGGCACTTTATGCCAGCCCGGCATACCTGGCTAGGGCACCGCGCCTGATCATCCGCGACGACCTTTCGCGGCACCAGTGGATCGGTTATGTCGATGACCTGCTGTTCAGCCAGGAACTGTTGTTTCTCGACCACTTCTGCCGTTCGCCGAACGTAACCTTGCGCAGCACCAGTGTGATCGCCCAACAGATCGCGGCACGAGCTGGCTTGGGCATCGCGGTGCTACCCAACTACATGGCCAAGGATGATCCGCAACTGGTGCGGATACTGCCCCAAGAGACGATCCAACGCAGCTACTGGATGAGCACTCGCAGGGAACTGCACAAGTCCGTCAGGTTGAGGGTAGTGTGGGATTTTTTGTTGGAGCTATGTGCGAAAGAGCAGGAGATTTTATTGGCAGAGTGATGCTCAGTCGCCCTTGCCGAAGAGCTTTGCATAATTTGACGCTGGCTCACCGCCCGGCGCAGCGCCTGCGCGACCGACTCGGTGTGCAGGCTTTCATGAACGTGATAGCCCACAATCTTTCGCGAAAAAGCATCCGTCACGATGATGACTGTCGGTTGTCTTGTGATACGCCCGCTTGCGAGCTACCAATAAACGTCGTTCACGCAGAATCGCAAACAGGCGATCTCGACCCACTTGTAGCTCATGCTGCGGCTGGCACTGCAGCAAGTAATACAGCTTTCGGGTACCCAGCCGCGGCTGCCGCAGGCGCTTTTGCTGAACGAAATCGGCAACCTTCTCATCCAAAATCAGACGAGCAGCATCGGCGCGATTGCGTTTGTAGTAAGCCTGTCGACTTATCCCCATGAACTGACAAGCCCTGCTGATGCTCAGGTTTTGGATTCGTTTTTTGCGCGAGGACTTGCCGGGACGCTTTTTTACGACAGAGAGACCGTAGTCATGCTTCAAGACGTCCACGGTCGCCTCGAGAAACTGCGCTTTCTGATTGGACAGCGCCAACTGCTCTTCAAGCTCTTTGATGCGTTGCTCTGGCGTTAATGGTCGGTTTTTTTCGGGCATAGACCCCATCCTCCGCGAGCCAATATATGTGCCGGGGCTCCAATCTTGCCGACCGTGCTTGCGTAACCATGTCAAAACGGTCGTTTTGCCTTGAATCCCGTAGCGCTCCTGAGCCTCTTTATAACTCAGCTCACCTTTTTCAACCTGGTCGACGACCGACAATTTAAAAGTCAGCGTGTAGTCTCGCTGACTACGCCTTTTTTGCCGATTCCATTACGCCCTCCTGAAAAACAGATCAGAAGGTATAAACCCTATTCAGGACGGGACACACAGCACAAAAAAAGGCCAATGCAGACAAAGCATTGGCCTTTTTTCGTTTTGCACTCTAACCCAATCAAAAATCCAGGTTCGACACCGCCAATGCATTGCTCTCGATAAAGTCTCGGCGTGGCTCAACCGCGTCGCCCATCAAGGTGTTGAAGATCTGGTCGGCGCCGATGGCGTCTTCGATTGTCACTTTCAACATGCGACGGACCGCCGGGTCCATGGTGGTTTCCCAGAGCTGGTCAGGGTTCATTTCACCCAGTCCCTTATAGCGCTGGATCGTGTGGCGCTTGGTGCTTTCGGCCATCAACCAGTCCAGGGCTTCCTTGAACTCGGTCACGGCTTTCTTGCGTTCACCACGTTGAATGTAGGCACCTTCGTCGAGCAAGCTGCTCAATTGCGCGCCCAGGGTCACTACGGTCTTGTAGTCGTTGCTGCCAAAGAAGTCGCGGTTGAAGGTGATGTAGTTCGACAGGCCGTGGGAGATCAGTTCGACTTCCGGCAGCCAGACGTTACGCTCACGATCTTCCCGCAGGCTGGCCTTGTAGACCAGGCCGGACTTCTCGTTCAGGCGCAGGCGGACCTCATATTTGGTCAGCCATTCCTGCATCGCCGCATGATCACCCAATTGCTCCAGGCTCACAGCCGGCAGATAGATGAAGTGCTCGGTCAGCTCCTGTGGATACAGGCGTGACAGGCGCTTGAGGGTCTTCATCACCATGCGGAAGTCGTTCACCAGACGCTCCAGCGCCTCACCGGAAATCCCCGGTGCGTCTTCGTTCAGGTGCAGGCTCGCATCTTCCAGGGCCGACTGCGTCATGTACTCTTCCATGGCGTCATCGTCCTTGATGTACTGCTCCTGCTTGCCTTTCTTCACCTTGTACAGCGGTGGCTGGGCGATGTAGATGTAGCCGCGCTCAATCAACTCCGGCAATTGGCGGAAGAAGAAGGTCAGCAGCAGGGTACGGATGTGCGAACCGTCGACGTCAGCATCGGTCATGATGATGATGTTGTGATAACGCAGCTTGTCGATATTGTACTCATCGCGACCGATGCCGCAGCCCAGTGCGGTGATCAGTGTGCCGACTTCCTGGGAAGAGATCATCTTGTCGAAACGGGCTTTCTCAACGTTGAGGATCTTACCCTTCAACGGCAGGATCGCCTGGGTGCGACGGTTGCGACCCTGCTTGGCGGAACCGCCAGCAGAGTCACCTTCCACCAGGTACAGTTCGGACAGGGCAGGGTCTTTTTCCTGGCAATCCGCCAGTTTGCCCGGCAAGCCGGCGATATCCAGCGCACCTTTGCGCCGAGTCATCTCACGCGCTTTACGCGCCGCTTCACGGGCACGCGCGGCATCGATCATCTTGCCGACCACCAGCTTGGCTTCGTTCGGGTTCTCCAGTAGAAAATCGGAGAAATACTTGCCCATTTCCTGCTCGACTGCGGTCTTCACTTCGGAAGAAACCAACTTGTCCTTGGTCTGGGAACTGAATTTCGGGTCCGGTACTTTCACCGAAATGATTGCAGTCAGGCCTTCACGGGCATCATCACCGGTGGTGGCGACCTTGTGCTTCTTCGCCAAGCCTTCCTGTTCGATGTAGTTGTTCAGGTTACGGGTCAGCGCAGAACGGAAACCCACCAGGTGAGTACCGCCGTCGCGCTGCGGGATGTTGTTGGTGAAGCACAACAGGTTTTCGTTGAAACTGTCGTTCCACTGCAAGGCAATCTCTACGCCGATGCCGTCTTCACGTTGGATGTTGAAATGGAACACCTGGTTGACCGCCGTCTTGTTGGTGTTCAGGTATTCAACGAACGCACGTAGACCGCCTTCATACTTGAACAACTCTTCCTTGCCACTGCGTTCGTCCTTGAGGACGATGCCGACGCCGGAGTTGAGGAAAGACAGTTCGCGAATCCGCTTGGCCAGGATGTCCCAACTAAAATGGATATTCTTGAAGGTTTCTCCGGAAGCCTTGAAGTGAATCTGGGTGCCGGTAGTTTCGCTCTCGCCGACGATTCTCATCGGTTCCTGAGGTACGCCATGAACGTAAGTCTGTTCCCAGATTTTTCCGCTGCGACGCACGGTCAGTACCAACAGTTCGGACAGTGCGTTTACCACCGACACACCTACGCCATGTAGGCCACCGGATACTTTATAGGAGTTATCGTCGAACTTACCGCCAGCGTGCAGTACGGTCATGATGACCTCCGCTGCGGATACGCCTTCTTCCTTGTGTACATCGACCGGAATGCCGCGACCATTGTCGCGCACGGTGATGGACTCATCCGGGTGGATGATAATGCTGATGTCGTCGCAATGACCGGCCAGAGCCTCGTCGATGGAGTTATCGACCACCTCGAACACCATGTGGTGCAGACCGCTGCCATCATCGGTGTCGCCAATGTACATACCGGGACGTTTGCGCACGGCATCCAAACCTTTCAGCACTTTGATGCTGGTCGAGTCGTACGTATTTTCTTCGCTCATGCCTTCACTCCCGATGGTCGTGGGTCTGGGTGATACAGCCTTGTTCCACGTGGAACAAAGCGACTGGCGTTTCCGTCTGCCAGCCCTCCCTCAATAATTCATGATCTACACAGGTGATAAATACCTGGCAGCGTAAGTCTTCAAGCAAGCGACACAGCGCACGGCGGTGCTGCTCGTCCAGTTCGGACGGCAAGTCATCCACCAGATAAATACATTGGCCGCGCCGGGCCTGACTGACCAGATGCCCCTGAGCGATACGCAATGCACAGACCACTAATTTCTGCTGACCCCGCGACAAGATATCCGCGGCATTATGTGCGCCCAATCGGAGGCGCAAATCAGCTCGTTGTGGTCCAGCCTGGGTATGCCCCATTTGCTGGTCTCGATGTAGGGAAGAGGCGAGCACGGCACTCAGCTCTTTGTCCTTGTCCCACCCACGGTAATAGCTAAGCGTTAAGCCTTCGAGTTCGACTAGTTCACTTAAGGTCTGCTCAAAGACTGGTTTCAAGGCTTTGATATAAGCGCGGCGGTATTCATCGATTTCGGCGCTGGCCAGGCACAACTCTCGGTCCCAGGCTGCTTGCGAAGCGGCGTCAAGTGTACCATGCCGCAGCCACGAGTTCCGCTGCCGCAGGGCCTTCTGCAGGCGCTGCCAGGTCGACATGAAACGTGGTTCCACGTGGAACACTCCCCAGTCGAGAAACTGCCGACGAATTTTAGGCGCGCCTTCCAGCAGGCGAAAACTATCCGGGTTGATCAACTGCAGCGGCAGGATCTCCGCCAGTTGTGCAGCGCTCTTGGCATTCTGGCCATCGATGCGAATCTGGAATTCACCCTGGCGATCGCGGGATATTCCCAATGCGCTATGGCCACCCTCGGCCAATTCGACCTGGCCAAATACTGTGCAGGCGAGTTGCTCGTATTGGATCACCGGCAACAGGCGAGTACTGCGGAATGAGCGGGCCAGCCCCAACAAATGGATAGCTTCCAGCACACTGGTTTTTCCGCTGCCATTGGCACCGTACATGATATTGATACGTGCAGAGGGAGAGAACGTCACCGGGTGCAGGTTGCGCACCGCGGTGACCGAAACACGGCTGAGGGACATCTAGCGTGAGGCGCTGAACATGGACAGGCGAGGCACTGTTACAGACGCATCGGCATGACGACGTAGGCCGAGTCGTCGTTGTCTGACTCTTGTACCAGCGCACTGCTGTTGGAGTCGGACAGGATCAGGCGAACCTGCTCGGTGGTCATCACACCCAGCACGTCAAGCAGGTAGCTCACATTGAAGCCGATCTCCAGGGAGCCACCGTCGTAGTCGACTGCTACTTCCTCTTCCGCTTCCTCCTGCTCAGGGTTGTTAGCCTGGATCTTCAACTGACCGCTGGCCAGTTGCAGACGGATACCGCGGTACTTCTCGTTAGACAGGATCGCAGTACGGCTGAAGGCTTCGCGCAACGCCTGACGATCGCCCAGTACCAGCTTATCACCGCCTTTGGGCAGGACACGCTCGTAGTCCGGAAACTTGCCATCGACCAGCTTCGAGGTGAAAGTGAACTCACCCGTAGTGGCACGGATGTGGTGTTGCCCCAGCACGATGCTGACGTTGCCTTCCGGTTCGGTCAGCAAGCGGGCCAGTTCGAGAATGCCTTTGCGCGGCACGATCACCTGATGACGGTCGGGTTGACCGATGTCGGCTTGCATCGAGCACATCGCCAGGCGATGGCCGTCGGTGGCCACGGCACGGATCACCCCAGCGGAGACTTCGAGCAGCATGCCGTTGAGGTAGTAGCGAACGTCCTGCTGGGCCATCGCAAAACTGGTGCGCTCGATCAGACGCCGCAACTTGCTTTGATCCAGGCTGCAGGTCAACGAACCGGGGCCTTCCTCCACAGTCGGGAAGTCATTGGCCGGCAAGGTTGACAGCGTGAAGCGACTGCGGCCGGCCTTCACCACCAGCTTCTGCTCGTCGAGCTTGATATCGATCAGGGCATCGTTCGGCAGGCTTTTACAAATATCCATCAGCTTACGCGCCGGCACGGTGATTTCTCCCGACTCGGCGGGCTCCTCGAGCTGGACGCGACCGACCAGCTCGACTTCCAAGTCGGTACCGGTCAGCGACAGTTGCTGGCCTTCGACAACCAGCAGCACATTGGAGAGCACCGGCAAGGTCTGGCGGCGCTCAACGACGCCTGCGACCAGTTGCAGGGGTTTCAACAGGGCTTCGCGTTGAATGGTGAAATGCATGGTCTAGTCCCTTGCCTTAGTAAGCTGCGCTGCGGTTCTCAAGTGGTCAGTGTGCGCAGCAGGTTCTTGTAGTCCTCGCGAATGTCCGCGTCGGATTCCTTAAGCTCGTTGATCTTGCGGCATGCGTGCAAGACCGTAGTATGGTCGCGTCCGCCAAAGACATCACCAATTTCAGGCAAGCTGTGGTTGGTCAGTTCCTTGGAGAGGGCCATCGCGACTTGACGCGGACGTGCCACCGAACGCGAACGGCGCTTGGACAGCAGGTCGGAGATCTTGATCTTGTAGTACTCGGCCACGGTGCGTTGGATGTTATCCACAGACACCAGCTTGTCCTGCAACGCCAACAGGTCCTTCAGCGATTCGCGAATCAGCTCGATGGTGATGTCACGGCCCATGAAGTGCGAGTGAGCGATCACCCGTTTCAGGGCACCCTCAAGCTCACGGACGTTGGAACGAATACGCTGAGCGATGAAGAACGCCGCATCGTGAGGTAACTCGACCTTAGCCTGGTCGGCCTTCTTCATCAGGATCGCCACCCGGGTTTCCAGCTCCGGCGGTTCGACCGCTACTGTCAGGCCCCAGCCGAAGCGCGATTTCAGGCGTTCTTCCAGACCTTCGATTTCCTTGGGATAACGGTCACTGGTGAGAATCACCTGTTGACCGCCCTCGAGCAAGGCATTGAAGGTGTGGAAAAACTCCTCCTGGGAGCGTTCCTTGCGAGCGAAAAATTGAATGTCATCGATCAGCAGAGCATCCACCGACCGGTAGAAGCGCTTGAATTCGTTGATGGCATTGAGCTGCAGCGCCTTGACCATGTCTGCGACGAAGCGCTCCGAGTGCAGGTAAACCACCTTGGCGTTCGGATTCTTCTTTAATAGATGGTTACCCACGGCGTGCATCAAGTGGGTCTTACCCAGGCCGACGCCGCCATACAGGAACAGCGGGTTGTAACCGTGTTTGGGATTGTCCGCTACCTGCCAGGCTGCTGCACGGGCCAACTGGTTAGACTTACCCTCGACAAAATTCTCGAAGGTGAAGGTGCGGTTCAAGTAGCTGGTGTGCTTGAGTGCCCCCTCGACCTGGACGGTCCGTTGCTCCGAACGCACAGGAGCCTGCTGCGAGCTGGCACCGGCCATCGGATCAAAACTATCGCGGGAGGGCTCTTCGTTGACCTCGACCACCTGCTTCTGGGTCGAAGCAACTTGTGTTGGCGCGGCTACGGGTGTCGGTGCCGCAACGGCACTGGCCGCCATGGCCTGAGAGGCCGCGGCGGCCAGCGGCGCATTCGGGGCGGCACGCGGAGCGGAGCTGCGCCTGCTGCCTATCAATAAGGAAAGGGCAGGCGCCAGGCCATTGCCGTGCTCGCCCAACAGTTCAAGCAAACGTCCCAGGTACTTTTCATTTACCCAATCGAGCACAAAACGGTTCGGTGCATAGACACGCAACTCGTCGCCCTCGGCTTCGACCTGTAGTGGGCGGATCCAGGTGTTGAATTGCTGGGCAGGCAGCTCATCACGCAGAAGTTCCACGCACTGCTGCCAAAGTTCCACTGACACGGATATCCCCTAAGTTGAAAGCCGGTGAGGCAAAAACAAGCAGCCATTGTACCGGCAGGCACAGCACTTATCCACATGTCGATTGCAGGGAGACCCCAAAGAATCAAGGTCTTATCTGTGAACAAAGCGACAAATGGTATGTGCATAAGCTCTGTGGATAACTACCCTTGAGGTCGTTGCACAAGTAGGATCGAAAGTCTGTGGGTAACTCGCTTGTGGATAACATGGCGTTCCACACACAGCTTTTCCGACAGCACAGCACAGGCTCGACACCGTTTCCCCACCGTGTTGTCATTCTCTGTACAGCAGGTATCTAGAGCCCTCCAGGTACTTATCCACAGATACTGACCTCTTAAGCTTCTATAAGCTTTACAGAAAAGCTTTAAATAATTCCCTTCTTTATTTCTATAGCTAGCTCCGGAGCTGATCAAGCGCAGAGGCCAATACCTATGAAGAAGTAAAAGCTGGTTGGAAATTGACCTAGAGGCTTGCTTTCTCTAGAATCCCCGGTCTCTTAAAACGGGGGCCATTCCGGCCCGTTGTGACGAACCAGGTAGCAACGCCATGAAACGTACTTTCCAACCCAGCACTATCAAACGCGCTCGCACCCACGGTTTCCGTGCTCGCATGGCAACCAAGAACGGTCGCGCCGTCCTGTCGCGTCGTCGCGCCAAAGGCCGCGCTCGTCTGGCAGTTTGATAATCCGGCACGGGTGGTGAGTCAGGACTTCAGTCGGGAAAAGCGTCTGCTTACGCCACGACATTTCAAGTCAGTCTTTGACTCCCCTACCGGCAAGGTTCCGGGGAAAAACCTCCTGCTCCTTGCGCGCAACAATGACCTTGATCATCCCCGTTTGGGGCTGGTTATTGGTAAAAAGAGCGTGAAGCTCTCCGTTGAGCGTAATCGCCTCAAACGTCTGCTGCGCGAATCGTTCCGTCTGCACCAGGATTCACTGATTGGCTGGGACATTGTTATCGTCGCGCGCAAAGGTTTGGGAGACGTAGAAAACCTCGAATTGATTCAGCATGTCGGCAAACTGTGGAAGCGCCTGGCTCGTAACGCGTCGGCGACCGCGGTAAAAACCGAGCCTGCAGGGGTAGACAGCCCAAATGCGTAAACTGGCGCTCGTTCCTATCCAGTTTTACCGCTATGCCATCAGTCCACTGATGGCCAGCCACTGTCGTTTCTACCCCAGTTGTTCCTGCTACGCGTACGAAGCCATCGAAACTCATGGACTCCTGCGCGGTGGCTGGCTGACCTTTCGTCGTTTAGGTCGCTGTCATCCGTGGAATGCCGGTGGTTATGACCCGGTTCCACCTATTCCTACCTCCCGTTCTTCTTCGATGGCCGAGTAATCATGGATATCAAACGCACGATCCTGATCGTCGCCCTGGCAATCGTGTCCTATGTCATGGTTCTCAAATGGAACCAGGACTACGGTCAGGCTGCCCTGCCGACTCAGAATGTTGCCAGCACCACCGTTTCTGGCTTGCCGGATACGGCAACCGTCGGCAATGCCGCCGCCAGTGATGACATTCCACGAGCTGCCAATGACACCAGTGTTGCTGTTGAAGCACCGGTGGCCGCCAGCAAAGACCTCATCCATATCAAGACGGATGTGCTCGACCTGGCTATCGATCCAAAAGGTGGGGATGTTGCGCAACTGAAGTTGCCGCTTTATCCACGTCGCCAGGATCATCCGGAAATCCCGTTCCAGCTCTTCGATAACGGTGGAGAGCGCACTTATCTGGCACAAAGTGGCCTGATCGGTACCAACGGTCCGGACTCCAGCTCCAGTGGCCGCCCGTTGTACTCTTCCGAACAGAAGAGTTATCAACTGGCTGACGGTCAGGACAAATTGGTCGTCGACCTTAAGTTCAGCGAAAACGGGGTCAACTACATCAAGCGTTTCAGTCTGAAGCGCGGCCTGTATGACGTGACCGTTTCCTACCTGATCGACAACGAAAGCGCACAGCCTTGGTCAGGTGCGATGTTCGCCCAGTTGAAACGTGACGCCAGTGCGGATCCTTCTTCCAGCACCGCTACCGGTACTGCGACTTACCTGGGCGCCGCCCTGTGGACAAGTTCCGAGCCGTACAAGAAAGTGTCGATGAAAGATATCGACAAGGGTTCACTGAAAGAAACCGTTCAAGGTGGCTGGGTTGCCTGGTTGCAACACTATTTTGTGACCGCCTGGGTTCCCGCCAAGGGCGACAGCAATGTCGTGACCACCCGCAAGGACAGCCTGGGTAACTATATTATTGGCTACACCGGTCCTTCGCTGACTGTCGCTCCAGGTCAGAAAGTCGAAACCAGCGCGATCCTCTATGCAGGTCCCAAGAGCCAGGCCGTATTGAAGGAGTTGTCCCCAGGTCTGGAACTGACGGTCGACTACGGCATCCTGTGGTTCATTGCCCAGCCGATCTTCTGGTTGCTGCAACATATCCACAGCCTGCTTGGCAATTGGGGCTTCTCGATCATCGTCCTGACCATGCTGATCAAAGGGCTTTTCTTCCCCTTGTCGGCTGCCAGCTACAAGTCGATGGCTCGTATGCGCGCCGTTGCCCCAAAACTGGCGGCGCTGAAAGAACAACATGGCGACGATCGGCAGAAAATGTCGCAGGCCATGATGGAGCTGTACAAAAAAGAGAAGATCAATCCACTGGGCGGTTGCTTGCCGATCCTCGTGCAGATGCCAGTTTTCCTCTCGTTGTATTGGGTGCTTCTGGAAAGCGTGGAGATGCGCCAGGCGCCGTTCATCCTGTGGATTACTGACCTGTCGATCAAGGATCCGTTCTTCATCCTGCCGATCATCATGGGTGCAACCATGTTCATCCAGCAGCGTTTGAACCCGACTCCGCCGGATCCGATGCAGGCCAAGGTGATGAAGCTGATGCCGATCATCTTCACCTTCTTCTTCCTGTGGTTCCCTGCCGGTCTGGTGCTGTATTGGGTGGTGAACAACTGCCTGTCGATCGCTCAACAGTGGTACATCACACGTAAGATCGAAGCCGCTACCCAGAAAGCCGCCGCGTAACTTACTCTGTGGATAACCACTCAAGACGCCCCCTAGTGGGGCGTTTTGCTATCTGCCACTTTTTGAGGCCCACTCCATGAACGTCCCTCGGGAAACCATCGTCGCCGTTGCCACCGCCCAGGGGCGCGGTGGTGTCGGCATCGTCCGTATTTCCGGGCCTTTGGCGCGGAGTGCGGCGCTGGCCATCAGCGGTCGCGAACTGAAACCGCGTTTTGCTCACTACGGTCCATTGCGCGGGGACGCCGGCGAGGCGCTCGATGAAGGCCTCGCGTTGTATTTTCCGGGACCGAATTCGTTCACCGGCGAAGATGTCCTGGAATTACAGGGTCACGGCGGTCCGATTGTCCTCGACATGCTGTTACAGCGCTGTCTGCAACTGGGCTGCCGGCTGGCGCGCCCCGGAGAATTCAGCGAACGAGCCTTCCTCAATGACAAACTCGACCTGGCCCAGGCCGAAGCGATTGCCGACCTGATCGAAGCCAGTTCGGCTCAGGCTGCGCGCAATGCCCTACGTTCACTGCAGGGCGCGTTCTCTCAGCGTGTGCATAACCTCACCGAACAATTGATCAACCTGCGGATCTATGTGGAAGCGGCCATCGATTTTCCCGAGGAGGAGATCGACTTCCTCGCTGACGGCCATGTGTTGGCGATGCTTGATGCGGTGCGTGACGAGTTATCCACAGTAATACGCGAGGCCGGGCAAGGTGCGCTGTTGCGCGATGGCATGACCGTAGTGATCGCCGGTCGGCCGAATGCCGGCAAATCGAGCTTGCTCAATGCCCTGGCCGGCCGCGAGGCGGCGATTGTCACTGAGATCGCCGGGACGACCCGGGATGTCCTTCGTGAACATATCCACATCGATGGCATGCCGCTGCACGTGGTCGACACGGCCGGGTTGCGCGATACCGACGACCAGGTAGAAAAGATCGGCGTGGAGCGAGCCCTCAAGGCCATCAGCGAGGCCGACCGGGTGCTGTTGGTGGTGGACGCCAGCGCGCCTGAGGCTGTGGATCCTTTTGCATTGTGGCCGGAGTTTCTCGAACAACGGCCGGATCCGGCGAAAGTGACGCTGATCCGCAATAAGGCTGACCTGACGGGGGAAAATATTGCCCTGGAAACCAGCGCAGACGGTCATGTCACCCTTAGCCTGAGCGCCAAGACCGGTGGCGACGGCCTGGAGCTGCTGCGCGACCACCTCAAGGCCTGCATGGGTTATGAACAGACAGCGGAAAGCAGCTTCAGCGCTCGCCGCCGGCATCTGGAGGCGCTGCGTTACGCCAGTTCAGCCCTTGAACACGGTCATGCGCAGTTGACCTTGGCCGGTGCCGGGGAGCTGTTGGCCGAAGATTTGCGTCAGGCACAGCAATTTCTCGGGGAAATCACCGGCGCATTCAGTTCCGATGACCTGTTGGGGAGAATTTTTTCGAGTTTTTGTATCGGCAAATGACTGGGCGGATTCGGTCTGGTTATCCACAGTTCCCGTGAACGCATCAGGAACATGGCAGGTCAGAGAGGGTATTGTTCAACCTTACCTACTGACGTCACGGGAAAATGATGAGTTCGTTAGCTATTGATTCAACCTTCTTCGAGCTTCTGACCGGCAGTTATCAACGGCTTGTCGGTCAGTCACTGGTGCCTCAGGGCAGTGATGCGGCCTGGCTGTATGAGCAGGCGCCCTTTTGCGTGCTCTCCCACAACACCGATGCCGATCCACGTTTCATCTATGCCAATCGAGCTGCACAGCAATGCTTCGACTATGACTGGGCTCAATTCACGTTGTTGCCGTCGCGGCTATCGGCCGAGGCGCCGAACCGTGCGGAACGCCAGTCGTTGCTGGATCGTGTCCACCATCAGGGTTATGCCAGCGGCTACACCGGGATTCGTATTTCCAGGACGGGCAGGCGTTTCTGGATCCGCAACGGCCTTGTCTGGCAATTACAGGATGGCGAAGGCGTGATTCACGGCCAGGCCGCCGTATTTCACAGTTGGGACGACATCTGATTTCACTTGCTATCTCACAGGGATGCCGGGCCTGATCCGGCATTTCCTCTTCTTCTGCCGCACAGATCCTTCCATTTCCTGACGAATTCCGGCTCGCGGAAGGTTTCTGCGTGCCTGTGATTCGCCAGGAAAGCGTTTTTCTGTGGATTAAGCCCTGTGAATAACCGACCTTCAGCTCAGTTGATAACCGGGCCTGAAAACTGAGGATGAACCCGCTTGTGGATAAACAGCACTTTAATCCACAGGCTTATACTGGTTATCCCAAGCCCTCCATGGCACATGACCACAGACTTATGAATCTCTGTACACACCATAAAACAAGGCTTGTAGAGCTTTATCCACAGAATAGCCGCGCACTAAGAATAAACATAAAAACAAAGCTTTAATAAATTTCTTTATTTTAATTTCTATTACCCATGATTATCCACAGCTGGTTAAATTTTGTGCAAAGGGTTCTTTAGGAAAGGCAAATTCCCTATACTTGTTCATTCAGCCCGAATTTTTATTTACCTACCTGGCAGCAGGCACGAGGTGCGTGGTGGATTTCCCTTCCCGTTTTGAGGTGATCGTCATCGGCGGCGGTCATGCCGGTACCGAGGCAGCACTAGCATCAGCACGCATGGGCGCAAGAACCCTGTTGCTGACGCATAACGTGGAAACCCTCGGTGCAATGAGTTGCAACCCTGCCATTGGTGGTATTGGTAAAAGCCATTTGGTCAAGGAAATCGATGCCCTTGGTGGCGCGATGGCCATCGCCACCGATAAAGGTGGCATCCAGTTTCGTGTCCTCAACAGCCGTAAAGGCCCGGCTGTGCGCGCAACTCGGGCACAGGCCGACCGCCTGCTGTACAAGGCCGCTGTTCGTGAAATCCTGGAACACCAGCCGAACCTGTGGATATTTCAGCAGGCCGCCGACGATCTGATTGTCGAGCAGGATCAGGTCAGGGGGGTTGTGACCCAGATGGGTCTGCGTTTCTTCGCCGAATCCGTGGTGTTGACCACCGGCACCTTCCTCGGTGGACTTATCCACATCGGGATGCAGAACTATTCGGGTGGCCGCGCCGGCGATCCGCCGTCGATTGCCCTGGCCCATCGCTTGCGGGAACTGCCGTTGCGGGTCGGTCGCCTGAAAACCGGCACCCCGCCACGGATCGATGGTCGTTCCGTGGATTTCTCGGTGATGAGCGAACAACCCGGTGACATGCCGATTCCAGTGATGTCGTTCATGGGCTCGAAAGAGCAGCATCCACGTCAGGTCAGTTGCTGGATTACCCACACCAACGCCCGCACCCACGAGATCATTGCCGCCAACCTCGATCGTTCGCCGATGTATTCCGGGGTGATCGAAGGCATCGGTCCGCGCTACTGCCCGTCGATCGAAGACAAGATCCACCGCTTTGCCGACAAGCAAAGCCATCAGGTCTTTATCGAACCGGAGGGCCTGACCACCCACGAGTTGTACCCGAACGGGATATCCACCTCCCTGCCATTCGACGTGCAGTTGCAGATCGTCCAGTCGATCCGCGGCATGGAAAACGCCCACATCGTTCGTCCGGGCTACGCCATCGAGTACGACTACTTCGACCCGCGTGACCTGAAGTACAGCTTGGAAACCAAGGTGATCGGCGGTCTGTTCTTTGCCGGACAGATCAACGGCACCACCGGTTACGAAGAGGCCGGCGCCCAGGGTTTGCTGGCTGGCGCCAACGCTGCGCTGCGGGCCCAGGGCAAGGACAGCTGGTGCCCGCGTCGGGACGAGGCCTACATCGGGGTACTGGTCGATGATCTGATCACCCTCGGTACCCAGGAACCGTACCGGATGTTCACCTCCCGCGCCGAATACCGGCTGATCCTGCGTGAAGACAACGCCGACCTGCGGCTGACCGAAAAAGGTCGCGAGCTGGGTCTGGTGGATGATGCGCGCTGGGCGGCTTTTTGCACAAAACGCGAAAGCATCGAGCTGGAAGAACAGCGCCTGAAAAGCACTTGGGTGCGCCCGGGCACTGAGCAGGGCGATGCAATCGCCGAGAAATTCGGTACGCCGCTGACCCACGAATACAATTTGCTCAATCTGCTGAGCCGTCCGGAAATCGACTACGCGGGCCTGGTCGAAGTGACCGGGCAGGGCGCGGAAGATCCACAGGTCGCCGAGCAGGTTGAGATCAAGACCAAGTACGCCGGCTACATCGACCGCCAGCAGGATGAAATCGCCCGGCTACGGGCCAGCGAAGACACCCAGCTGCCTGTGGATATCGATTATTCGAACATCTCTGGCCTGTCGAAAGAGATCCAGGGCAAGCTCGGCGCAATCCGGCCCGAGACCTTGGGCCAGGCTTCGAGGATTCCTGGCGTCACGCCAGCGGCGATTTCCCTGCTGATGATTCACTTAAAAAAACGCGGTGCGGGCCGTCAGTTGGAGCAAAGCGCTTGAACTCACAGGTCACCTCGCAACACGCCGAAGAGTTATCCACAGGTGCTGGTCAGCTTGGCGTCCACCTGACCGCCGCTCAGCATGAGCAGTTGCTCGGTTATCTGGCTCTGTTGATCAAATGGAACAAGGCCTACAATCTGACCGCTGTGCGCGACCCGGACGAAATGGTTTCACGGCACCTGCTCGACAGCCTGAGCGTGATGTCCTTCGTCGACTCGGGGCGCTGGCTCGATGTCGGCAGCGGCGGCGGGATGCCGGGTGTGCCGCTGGCGATCCTGTTTCCGGAGTCGCAAGTGAGCTGCCTGGACAGCAACGGCAAGAAGACCCGCTTCCTGACCCAGGTCAAACTCGAACTCAAACTGGATAACCTGCAAGTTATCCACAGTCGCGTCGAAGCCTTCCAGCCGCAGCAGCCATTCAACGGGATTATTTCCCGGGCGTTCAGCAGCATGGAGAACTTCAGCAACTGGACTCGCCATCTCGGCGACACTGATACACGCTGGCTGGCAATGAAGGGCGTCCATCCGGCGGACGAGCTGGTAGCATTACCGGCAGACTTCCAGCTCGATAGCGAACACGCTTTGGCCGTACCCGGTTGCCAAGGTCAACGTCATCTGCTGATACTGCGCCGCAGGGCATGATTGGGAACACAAGCAAGAATGGCTAAGGTATTCGCGATAGCGAACCAGAAAGGTGGTGTGGGCAAGACCACCACCTGCATCAACCTCGCTGCATCCCTGGTCGCCACCAAGCGTCGGGTGCTGTTGATCGATCTCGATCCACAGGGCAACGCCACCATGGGTAGCGGTGTGGATAAACACGGTCTGGAAAACTCCATCTACGATGTGCTGATCGGTGAATGCGATCTGGCGCAGGCCATGCATTTCTCCGAACACGGCGGTTATCAACTGCTGCCAGCCAACCGTGACCTGACAGCGGCCGAGGTGGTGCTGCTGGAAATGCAGATGAAGGAAAGCCGGCTGCGCAGCGCCCTGGCGCCGATCCGCGAGAACTACGACTTCATCCTGATTGACTGCCCGCCGTCGCTGTCGATGCTGACCCTCAACGCTTTGGTGGCCGCTGATGGGGTGATTATTCCCATGCAGTGTGAATATTTTGCCCTCGAAGGGCTCAGCGACCTTGTGGATAACATCAAGCGCATCGCTGAACTGCTCAACCCGGAGCTGAAGGTTGAGGGGCTGCTGCGGACCATGTACGACCCTCGTCTGAGTTTGATGAACGATGTTTCCGCACAGCTCCAGGAACATTTCGGTGATCAACTGTACGACACCGTGATTCCGCGCAACATCCGTCTGGCCGAAGCCCCGAGCTACGGTATGCCGGCTCTGGCATACGACAAACAATCCCGTGGTGCCGTGGCTTACCTGGCTCTGGCGAGCGAGATGGTTCGTCGGCAACGTAAAAATTCACGCGCCGCCGCTCCGGCAACTTAAGGAAATCCCATGGCCGTCAAGAAACGAGGTCTAGGACGTGGGCTGGATGCATTGCTCAGCGGTCCGACTGTCAGCTCGCTGGAAGAGCAAGCTGTCCAGGCCGACGAACGCGAACTGCAACACCTGCCGCTGGACTTGATTCAGCGCGGCAAATACCAGCCGCGCCGCGACATGGACCCGCAGGCGCTGGAAGAGCTGGCGAACTCGATCAAGGCCCAGGGCGTGATGCAACCGATCGTGGTCCGTCCGATCGGCAACGGGCGTTTCGAAATCATCGCCGGCGAACGTCGCTGGCGCGCCAGCCAGCAGGCCGGGCAGGAAACCATTCCGGCCATGGTTCGCGATGTAACGGATGAAACCGCCATTGCCATGGCGCTGATCGAGAACATCCAGCGTGAAGACCTCAACCCGATCGAGGAAGCCGTGGCCCTGCAGCGACTGCAGCAGGAATTCCAACTGACCCAGCAACAGGTCGCCGAGGCGGTGGGCAAGTCCCGCGTGACCGTAGCCAACCTGCTGCGCTTGATCGCATTGCCGGAAGTCATCAAGACCATGTTGTCCCACGGCGATCTGGAAATGGGTCATGCTCGTGCCTTGCTTGGTTTGCCGGATGAGCGGCAGGTCGAAGGGGCGCGACATGTTGTCGCACGTGGCCTTACCGTGCGCCAGACCGAAGCACTGGTTCGTCAGTGGCTGAGTGGCAAACCAGCCCCGGTCGAACCGCCTAAGGCGGACCCGGACATCAGTCGTCTCGAACAGCGCCTCGCCGAGCGGCTGGGGTCTGCGGTGCAGATTCGTCACGGGCAGAAAGGAAAAGGCCAGTTGGTGATTCGCTATAACTCCTTGGATGAACTACAAGGGGTACTTGCCCATATTCGTTGAAACATTTCCTCATGTAGCGCGCAGGCGGAAATCACTACCCGGCAGTTGAATAGGGGCCGAACCGCCCCTATACTCTGCGCGCATTTTGTCGGCACAATTTATGCCAAGTTATTGATTTCCGGCAGCCGACCTTTGAGGAGCGTGAGTGGTGGAAATCCGCAGGCCAAACAGGTTGCCGTTCCATCGCTTGGCGGTATTCCCGGTTTTATTGGCTCAATGGGTCATATTGCTGGTGGCCGCGTTGGTGCTTTGGCAATGGTACGGTGGCGTTGCCGGATACTCGGGACTCTGTGGAGGCCTGATAGCCTCGCTACCCAACATGTATTTTGCTCACAGGGCCTTTCGGTTTTCCGGCGCCCGAGCAGCCCAGTCCATCGTCCGGTCTTTTTATGCCGGCGAGGCGGGCAAGTTGATTTTGACGGCAGTGCTGTTTGCACTGACGTTCGCAGGAGTGAAGCCACTGGCGCCGATAGCAGTCTTCGGTGTCTTCGTGCTGACCCAGTCGGTCAGTTGGTTGGCTCCCCTGCTAATGAAAACAAGACTTTCGAGACCTTAGGGCGTTTGAGGCAACCATGGCAGCAGAATCCGCTTCGGGCTATATCCAGCACCACTTGCAGAACCTGACCTTCGGTCAGCTACCTAACGGCGGCTGGGGCTTTGCCCATTCCGCAGCAGAAGCCAAGGCAATGGGCTTCTGGGCATTCCACCTGGACACCTTGGGTTGGTCTGTCGCATTGGGTCTGATCTTCGTCCTGATTTTCCGCATGGCGGCAAAGAAGGCAACTTCCGGTCAGCCAGGCGCTTTGCAGAACTTCGTTGAGGTATTGGTCGAATTCGTCGACGGCAGCGTGAAAGACAGTTTCCACGGTCGCAGCCCGGTGATTGCGCCGCTGGCACTGACCATCTTCGTCTGGGTGTTCCTGATGAACGCCGTTGACCTGGTACCGGTCGACTGGATTCCTCAGTTGGCGATCCTGATTTCCGGCGATCATCACATTCCATTCCGTGCGGTTTCCACCACGGACCCTAACGCTACCCTGGGCATGGCCCTGTCGGTGTTCGCGTTGATCATTTTCTACAGCATCAAGGTCAAGGGCATCGGCGGCTTCATCGGCGAACTGACCCTGCATCCGTTCGGCAGCAAGAACATCTTCGTTCAAGCGTTGTTGATCCCGGTGAACTTCCTGCTGGAGTTCGTGACCCTGGTCGCCAAGCCGATCTCCCTGGCCCTGCGACTGTTCGGCAACATGTACGCCGGTGAGCTGGTATTCATCCTGATTGCAGTGATGTTCGGCAGTGGTCTGCTCTGGCTGAGCGGCCTGGGTGTCGTACTGCAGTGGGCGTGGGCCGTTTTCCACATTCTGATCATCACCCTGCAGGCGTTCATCTTCATGATGCTGACTATCGTCTACCTGTCGATGGCGCACGAAGAAAACCATTAAGACCAGTCTCGACTGGTCTGGTGTCCTTCCCGATAAAACGGGAAGGTGGCCTTCCAAGGCTCTGAAACGATTTGTTTTACCGCTTTAAAATCTAAAAAACCTAAACCATACGACGTAAAAGTCGGGAGGAAAGATGGAAACTGTAGTTGGTCTAACCGCTATCGCTGTTGCACTGTTGATCGGCCTGGGCGCACTGGGTACCGCCATTGGCTTTGGCCTGCTGGGCGGCAAATTCCTGGAAGGCGCGGCGCGTCAGCCAGAAATGGTACCAATGCTGCAAGTCAAGATGTTCATCGTGGCCGGCCTGCTCGACGCCGTCACCATGATCGGCGTTGGTATCGCTCTGTTCTTCACCTTCGCGAACCCCTTCGTTGGTCAACTCGCTGGCTGATCACTCGAGTTTTCGAGTTGATTGGTGTGATGGACAACGAACGAGCGAGGTGTTGGCGTGAACATTAATGCAACCCTGATTGGCCAGTCCGTTGCGTTCTTCATTTTTGTACTGTTTTGCATGAAGTTCGTGTGGCCTCCGGTCATCGCGGCTTTGCACGAACGTCAGAAGAAGATCGCGGATGGATTGGACGCTGCCAGCCGTGCAGCTCGCGACCTGGAGTTGGCCCAAGAGAAAGCGGGTCATCAACTGCGCGAAGCAAAAGCACAGGCAGCCGAGATCATTGAGCAAGCGAAGAAACGCGGTAACCAGATCGTCGAAGAGGCTGTTGATAAAGCCCGCGTCGAAGCTGAACGCGTGAAGGCTTCGGCTCATGCCGAGATCGAGCAGGAACTGAACAGCGTCAAAGACGTGCTGCGCGCCCAACTGGGTAGCCTGGCCGTTGGCGGTGCCGAGAAGATCCTGGGTGCCACAATCGATCAAAACGCGCACGCGGAGCTGGTTAACAAACTGGCTGCTGAAATTTAAGCGAGGGCGATCATGGCAGAACTGACCACGTTGGCCCGACCTTACGCTAAGGCGGCCTTCGAGCACGCTCAGGCCCACCAGCAACTGGCCCATTGGTCAGCCATGCTCGGCCTGGCCGCTAAGGTGTCGCAAGACGACACCATGCGGCGCGTGCTCAAGGCCCCGCGACTGACGAGCGCAAACAAGGCCACCACGTTTATTGACGTGTGTGGCGACAAGTTCGATGCCAAGGCACAGAATTTCATCCATGTCGTTGCCGAAAACGACCGTCTCCCGCTGTTGCCGGAGATTGCCGCTCTGTTCGACCTGTACAAGGCCGAGCAAGAGAAATCGGTAGACGTGGAAGTCACCAGTGCTTTTGCATTGAACCAAGAACAGCAAGACAAACTCGCCAAGGTTCTCAGTGCACGACTCGACCGGGAAGTGCGCCTGCAAGTTGCGGAAGACTCATCCCTTATCGGGGGTGTTGTCATTCGCGCCGGCGACCTGGTTATCGATGGCTCAGTTCGCGGCAAACTCGCGAAATTGGCCGAAGCATTGAAATCTTGAGTTTGAAGGGGCAGCAGAGCAATGCAGCAACTCAATCCTTCCGAAATAAGTGAAATTATCAAGGGCCGCATCGACAAACTCGATGTGACCTCCCAAGCCCGTAACGAAGGCACTGTCGTCAGCGTATCTGACGGTATCGTGCGGATTCACGGTCTAGCCGACGTCATGTACGGCGAGATGATCGAGTTTCCGGGCGGCGTCTACGGTATGGCCCTCAACCTTGAGCAAGACTCCGTAGGTGCCGTGGTATTAGGCGCGTACACCAGTCTGGCTGAAGGCATGAGTGCCAAGTGTACCGGCCGCATTCTCGAAGTTCCGGTGGGTAAGGAACTGCTGGGTCGCGTTGTCGACGCACTGGGTAACCCGGTTGACGGCAAAGGTCCGCTGAACAACACCGAGACCGACGCGGTCGAGAAAGTGGCTCCAGGCGTGATCTGGCGTAAGTCGGTAGACCAGCCTGTACAGACCGGCTACAAGGCTGTCGATGCGATGATCCCGGTGGGCCGTGGCCAGCGTGAGCTGATCATCGGTGACCGTCAGATCGGTAAGACCGCTTTGGCGATCGACGCGATCATCAACCAGAAAGACAGCGGCATCTTCTGCGTTTACGTAGCGATCGGTCAGAAGCAATCGACCATCGCCAACGTGGTTCGCAAGCTGGAAGAAAACGGCGCCCTGGCCAACACCATCATCGTGGCCGCCAGTGCTTCCGAATCTCCCGCGCTGCAGTTCCTGGCACCGTACTCCGGTTGCACCATGGGCGAGTTCTTCCGCGACCGCGGTGAAGACGCGCTGATCGTTTATGACGATCTGTCCAAGCAAGCAGTGGCCTACCGCCAGATTTCCCTGCTGCTGCGCCGTCCACCAGGCCGTGAAGCCTACCCAGGCGACGTGTTCTATCTCCACTCCCGTCTGCTGGAGCGTGCATCCCGCGTCTCGGAAGAGTACGTCGAGAAGTTCACCAATGGCGCGGTGACTGGCAAAACCGGTTCCCTGACCGCTCTGCCGATCATCGAAACCCAGGCTGGCGACGTTTCCGCGTTCGTTCCGACCAACGTGATTTCCATCACCGACGGTCAGATCTTCCTGGAATCGGCCATGTTCAACTCCGGGATCCGTCCTGCTGTGAACGCCGGTGTTTCGGTATCCCGTGTAGGGGGCGCCGCCCAGACCAAGATCATCAAGAAGCTGTCCGGTGGTATCCGTACCGCCCTGGCCCAGTACCGTGAACTGGCGGCATTCGCCCAGTTCGCTTCTGACCTGGACGAAGCGACCCGCAAGCAACTTGAGCATGGTCAGCGCGTTACCGAGCTGATGAAGCAGAAGCAATACGCACCAATGTCGATCGCTGACATGGCGCTGTCGCTGTATGCCGCTGAGCGTGGGTTCCTGACTGACATCGAAATCGCCAAGGTCGGCAGCTTTGAACAAGCGCTGATTGCTTACTTCAACCGCGATCACGCCGATTTGATGGCCAAGATCAACGTGAAGGGTGACTTCAATGACGAAATCGACGCTGGCATGAAAGCCGGTATCGAGAAGTTCAAGGCCACCCAAACCTGGTAAGCCGCAGCGGGAGCCGCAAGGCTCCCGCTTGCTAACCTGATAGGTGTTACATGGCAGGCGCAAAAGAGATTCGCAGTAAGATTGCGAGCATCAAAAGCACGCAAAAAATTACCAGCGCCATGGAAAAAGTGGCGGTCAGCAAAATGCGCAAGGCACAAATGCGCATGGCGGCTAGCCGTCCTTATGCGGAGCGTATCCGCCAGGTAATTGGGCATCTGGCCAACGCCAACCCGGAATACCGCCACCCGTTCATGATCGACCGCGAAATCAAGCGTGTCGGTTACGTCGTGGTAAGCAGTGACCGTGGTTTGTGCGGTGGCTTGAACACCAACCTGTTCAAGGCCCTGGTCAAGGACATGGCGGTAAACCGCGAAAACGGCGTCGAGATTGATCTGTGTGTGGTGGGTAGCAAGGGGGCGGCGTTTTTCCGCAACTTCGGCGGTAACGTCGTTGCCGCTATCAGCCACCTGGGTGAAGAGCCGTCGATCAATGACCTGATCGGCAGCGTCAAGGTGATGCTGGATGCCTACTTGGATGGCCGTATTGATCGTCTGTCCGTGGTGTCCAACAAGTTCATCAACACCATGACCCAGCAGCCTACCGTGGAGCAGTTGATTCCACTGGTGGCAACCCCGGATCAAGAACTCAAGCACCACTGGGACTATCTCTACGAACCGGACGCCAAAGAGCTGCTTGACAGCCTGATGGTGCGCTACGTGGAGTCGCAGGTGTACCAGGCGGTGGTCGAGAACAACGCGGCCGAACAAGCTGCGCGGATGATCGCGATGAAGAACGCTACCGACAACGCCGGTGATTTGATCAGCGATTTGCAACTGATCTACAACAAGGCGCGTCAGGCTGCGATCACCCAAGAGATCTCGGAAATCGTCGGCGGCGCTGCCGCGGTTTAACGGTTCAAATATTCAGAGGATCCAGCTATGAGTAGCGGACGTATCGTTCAAATCATCGGCGCCGTTATCGACGTGGAATTCCCACGCGACAGCGTACCGAGCATCTACAACGCGCTGAAAGTACAAGGCGCGGAAACTACCCTGGAAGTCCAACAGCAGTTGGGCGACGGCGTGGTGCGTACCATTGCGATGGGTTCCACCGAAGGCTTGAAGCGCGGTCTGGGCGTTGTCGACACCAAGGCCGCCATCTCCGTACCGGTCGGTAAAGCGACCCTGGGCCGGATCATGGACGTCCTCGGCAACCCGATCGACGAAGCCGGTCCGATCGACACCGACGAGCGTTGGGGTATCCACCGTGCGGCGCCGTCGTTCGCCGAGCAGGCGGGCGGCAACGACCTGCTGGAAACCGGCATCAAGGTTATCGATCTGGTCTGCCCGTTCGCCAAGGGCGGTAAAGTCGGTCTGTTCGGTGGTGCCGGTGTCGGCAAGACCGTTAACATGATGGAACTGATCCGTAACATCGCCATCGAGCACAGCGGTTATTCGGTGTTCGCCGGTGTGGGTGAGCGTACTCGTGAGGGTAACGACTTCTACCACGAGATGAAGGACTCCAACGTTCTGGACAAAGTGGCACTGGTCTACGGCCAGATGAACGAGCCGCCGGGAAACCGTCTGCGCGTCGCCCTGACCGGCCTGACCATGGCCGAGAAGTTCCGTGACGAAGGTAACGACGTTCTGCTGTTCGTCGACAACATCTACCGTTACACCCTGGCCGGTACCGAAGTATCCGCACTGCTGGGCCGTATGCCGTCGGCGGTAGGTTACCAGCCGACCCTGGCTGAAGAGATGGGCGTGCTGCAAGAGCGCATCACTTCGACCAAGGAAGGTTCGATCACCTCGATCCAGGCGGTATACGTACCGGCGGATGACTTGACCGACCCGTCGCCAGCGACCACCTTCGCCCACTTGGACGCCACCGTCGTATTGTCCCGTGACATCGCCTCCCTGGGTATCTACCCGGCGGTCGATCCACTGGACTCGACTTCGCGCCAGCTGGACCCGAACGTGATCGGCCAGGACCACTACGACACTGCTCGCGGCGTCCAGTACGTACTGCAGCGTTACAAGGAACTGAAGGACATCATCGCGATCCTGGGTATGGACGAGCTGTCGGAAACCGACAAGCAGTTGGTATCCCGCGCTCGTAAGATCCAGCGTTTCCTGTCGCAGCCGTTCTTCGTGGCTGAAGTCTTCACCGGTGCCTCGGGTAAATACGTTTCCCTGAAGGACACCATTGCTGGCTTCAAAGGCATCCTCAACGGTGACTACGACCACCTGCCAGAACAAGCGTTCTACATGGTTGGCGGCATCGAAGAAGCGATCGAGAAAGCCAAGAAACTGTAATCCCGGCGCCCGGCAACGGGCGCTAATTTAGGTTGAGGCAATCAGATGGCTATGACAGTCCATTGCGATATCGTCAGTGCGGAAGGAGAAATCTTCTCTGGCCTGGTCGAGATGGTGATTGCACACGGTGCGCTCGGTGACCTGGGTATTGCCCTGGGCCACGCGCCGCTGATCACCCATCTCAAGCCGGGCCCGATCCGCTTGATCAAGCAGGGCGGGGAAGCTGAGGTGTTCTACATCTCCGGTGGGTTCCTCGAGGTTCAGCCGAACATGGTCAAGGTTCTTGCCGACACCGTGCAACGTGCTGCCGACCTGGACGAAGCCTCCGCTCAGGAAGCCGTCAAGGCTGCCGAGAAGGCCCTGAATGAAAAAGGCGCGGACTTCGACTACGGTTCCGCCGCTGCACGTCTGGCCGAGGCCGCAGCCCAGCTGCGCACCGTCCAGCAGATCCGCAAGAAGTTTGGTGGTTAAGCCGCCGCTTGTTTGTGTGATTGATTAAAAAGGGTAGCCTCGGCTACCCTTTTTTCTTTTCCGATGTTCATCACCTGGTCGCAGCCGCTGACCACCTAGGATTGGTAGCCAGTCATGTCTCTCGAAATCGTTATCCTCGCCGCAGGTCAAGGCACCCGCATGCGTTCGGCATTACCGAAGGTTCTTCACCCCGTAGCTGGCCATTCGATGCTGGGGCATGTTATCCACAGCGCCCGGCAACTGAATCCACAACGCATTCACGTGGTCATCGGCCATGGCGCTGACCAGGTGCGCGAACGGCTGGCGGCCGATGACCTGAACTTCGTGTTGCAGGACAAGCAACTGGGAACCGGCCACGCGGTGGCCCAGGCTGTGCCCTTTATCACCGGAGACACGGTGTTGGTGCTCTACGGCGACGTCCCGTTGATCGAAGTGGACACCCTGCAACGCCTGCTGCAGCACGCCACGCCTGACCAAGTGGCGCTGTTGACTGTCGAACTGGCGGACCCCACCGGTTATGGCCGTATCGTGCGCAACGCCCAGGGCAAGGCCTGTGCGATCGTCGAGCAGAAGGATACCAATGAGGCGCAGCGGGCGATCACCGAAGGCAATACCGGCATCCTCGCGTTACCGTCCCAACGTCTCGGCGGCTGGATGAGCCGCCTGTCGAACCACAACGCTCAGGGTGAGTACTACCTGACCGACGTGATCGCGATGGCGGTCGGCGATGGTCTGGTAGTGGAAACCGAGCAACCTTACGACGCCATGGAAGTGCAGGGCGCCAACGACCGTAAACAACTGGCCGAGCTCGAGCGTCACTACCAGAAACGCGCGGCGTTGCGTCTGATGGCTCAGGGCGTGACCCTGCGTGACCCGGCGCGCTTCGATGTGCGCGGCGAAGTCAGCGTGGGTCGCGATATCCTGATCGACATCAACGTGATCCTCGAAGGTCGCGTGGTAATCGAGGACGATGTGGTGATCGGTCCCAACTGTGTGATCAAGGACACCACGCTGCGCAGAGGCGTGACGGTCAAAGCCAACAGCCACCTCGACGGTGCGATTTTGGGCGAAGGCAGCGATGCCGGTCCGTTTGCCCGCCTGCGCCCTGGCAGTGTGCTCGGAGCCCGAGCCCATGTGGGTAACTTCGTCGAGTTGAAGAACGCGCACCTGGCCGACGATGCCAAGGCGGGTCACCTCACCTACCTGGGCGATGCGCGGATTGGCGCACGGACCAATATCGGCGCTGGCACCATCACCTGCAACTATGACGGGGCCAACAAGCACCAGACGGTGTTGGGTGAAGACGTCTTTATCGGCTCCAACAACTCCCTGGTAGCGCCTGTGGATATCTCCAACGGCGCCAGCACGGCGGCGGGCTCGACCATCAATCAGAGCGTTGGTGAAGGGCAACTGGCCGTGGCCCGTGCGCGTCAGCGCAATATCGACGGCTGGCAACGGCCAGTGAAGATCAACAAAAGCTGAGTTATCCACAGCTTTTTTGGCAAAGCTTCGCTTGACGAAGTTTCGATTTCAGGTTTTGATTGCATTTATTATCTTTCGAATCGAAACTTAAGCCGTCATGTCGAAACGCAACACCCCTCAACGTCGCCACGGCATCCTCGCCTTGCTCAATGAGCAAGGCGAAGTGAGCGTGGACGAACTGGCCAGGCGCTTCGAAACTTCCGAGGTTACGGTGCGCAAGGATCTGGCTGCCCTCGAAAGCAATGGTTTGCTACTGCGCCGCTATGGCGGTGCGATCAGTATGCCCCATGAACTGGTCGGCGATCCCGGCCAGTCGGTTTCGAAGCACAAGCAAGCGATTGCTCGGGCCGCAGTCGGGTGCCTACGCGAACACGCACGGATCATCATCGACAGCGGCAGCACCACCGCCGCGATGATTCCTGAACTGGGCCGGCAGCCCGGCCTGGTGGTGATGACCAATTCCCTGCATGTTGCCCGCGCCTTGAGCGAGCTGGAACACGAGCCCGTGTTGTTGATGACCGGCGGCACCTGGGACCCGCATTCCGAGTCGTTCCAGGGCCAGGTCGCCGAACAGGTGCTGCGTTCCTACGACTTTGACCAGCTATTTATCGGTGCTGACGGCATCGATCTGCAACGCGGTACCACCACCTTCAACGAGTTGCTCGGCTTGAGCCGGGTCATGGCTCAGGTTGCTCGAGAAGTGGTGGTGATGGTCGAGGCTGACAAGATCGGCCGGCGCATACCCAACCTGGAACTGCCCTGGAGCAGCGTCCATACCCTTATTACTGATGAACGCTTGCCGCTGGAGGCACGCGAACAGATTCAGGCCCGCGGGATACATTTGATTTGCGCGGCTGTCAGCTAGGAGAGAGAGCATGTGTGGAATTGTCGGTGCGGTTGCTGAACGTAATATCACGGCCATCCTGGTCGAAGGCCTGAAGCGTCTGGAATACCGTGGCTATGACAGCGCCGGTGTCGCCGTCTTCACCCATAACGGCAAACTGGAGCGTGCCCGGCGTACCGGCAAGGTCAGTGAGCTGGACCAGGCCTTGGCCGGTCAACCGCTGGCCGGTCGCCTAGGGATCGCTCACACTCGCTGGGCCACCCATGGCGCCCCGTGCGAGCGTAACGCCCACCCGCATTTCTCCGGCTCGGATCTTGCCGTGGTACACAACGGCATCATCGAGAACCACGGAGCCCTGCGTGAACAACTCAAGGGCCTGGGCTACGTCTTCACCTCGGACACCGACACCGAAGTGATCGCCCACCTGCTCAGCCACAAACTCAAAGACCTCGGCGACCTGACCACGGCACTGAAGGCCACGGTCAAGGAACTGCACGGTGCCTATGGCTTGGCGGTGATCAATGCGCAGCAGCCTGATCGCTTGCTGGCCGCGCGCAGCGGCAGCCCACTGGTAATCGGACTCGGCCTGGGGGAAAACTTTCTCGCCTCTGACCAACTCGCCCTGCGCCAGGTAACCGACCGCTTCATGTATTTGGAAGAAGGCGATATCGCCGAGATCCGCCGTGACAGCGTGCAGATCTGGGATGTCGATGGACAGGCCGTCGAGCGCGAGGCAGTGCAGTATCGCGACGGCGCCGAAGCTGCAGACAAGGGCGCGTTCCGCCACTTCATGCTCAAGGAAATCCACGAACAGCCGGCTGTGGTGCAACGTACTCTGGAAGGGCGCCTGAGCCAGAACCAGGTGCTGGTCCAGGCCTTCGGCCCCCAGGCCGCCGAACTGTTCGCCAAGGTACGCAACGTGCAGATCGTCGCCTGTGGCACCAGCTACCACGCCGGCATGGTTGCCCGTTACTGGTTGGAAGGCCTGGCGGGTATTCCGTGCCAGGTCGAAGTTGCCAGCGAATTCCGCTATCGCAAGGTGGTGGTGCAGCCGGATACGCTGTTTGTCTCCGTTTCCCAGTCCGGCGAGACCGCCGATACCTTGGCGGCCTTGCGCAATGCGAAAGAGCTGGGTTTCCTCGCCAGCTTGGCGATCTGTAATGTCAGCATCAGCTCGCTGGTACGCGAGTCGGACCTGACCCTGCTCACCCAGGCTGGTCGCGAGATTGGCGTGGCCTCGACCAAGGCCTTCACCACCCAACTGGTCGGCTTGCTGCTGCTGACCCTGGCGCTAGGCCAGGTACGCGGCACCCTGGCACCGGGTGTCGAAGCGGAATTGGTGGAAGAACTGCGGCGCCTGCCGACCCGCCTGGGCGAAACCCTGGCGATGGATGCCAAGATCGAGAAAATCGCCGAACTGTTCGCCGACAAGCACCACACCCTGTTCCTCGGTCGTGGCGCGCAATACCCGGTGGCGATGGAGGGCTCGCTCAAGCTCAAGGAGATTTCCTATATCCATGCCGAAGCCTACCCGGCGGGTGAACTCAAGCACGGTCCACTGGCGCTGGTCGACAACGACATGCCGATCGTCACCGTGGCGCCGAACAACGAGTTGTTGGAAAAACTCAAATCCAACTTACAGGAAGTTCGCGCCCGCGGTGGCGAGTTGATCGTCTTCGCCGACGAGAAGGCCGGGATGAGCAATGGCGAGGGGACACACGTCATCACCTTGCCGCATATCCATGACACCCTGGCACCAATCCTCTACACCCTTCCGCTGCAATTGCTGTCGTATTACGTGGCAGTACTCAAGGGCACCGATGTCGACCAGCCGCGCAACCTGGCGAAATCGGTGACGGTGGAGTGATGGTGGTTTAAGTTGATGGTGTTGAGCTATGAAATAAAGTCTGTCGGGAATAAATGGAGTCTGTCGCAGGCTGCTGATTGCTTTGATCCGCGCCTGTTACAGACTTGAGGTATTCCAGTGATGGCCACGTGGGTGAACGACCGCACGCTTTGGGCCTTTTCAAAGCTGAGGAGCTTGAAAGGTTGGGCCGCCTAATAGCTAGTGGAGATGGCGGGACTGAGATGGACATGGCTTCACCCAAGGGATCTGCCACCGGTCATTCAACCGCCCCAGTCGCTAGACTATTAGTCGTCGGGCTCTGCGTAGGCTTCAGCCAGAAGGGCCTGGGCGTGACCTTCCAGGAAGTCGAAAACCTCCTCTTGGATATACCCGTTGTATTGCTTGCGCCGGCCCTTTGATACGACCCCATTCTGGTCTAAGCACTGCATTATCAGCTTGCTCAAGAGGCTGCCGCGCACGTCGTAGTTGTCATTAACCACCTTGAGCAACGTGTCGTATCGTTGCAGATACTCGGTTTCTTCCCTCAGTTCGATTTCCAATGCCCGCTTGGCCATTTCCAGCGTGAAGGCCACACATTCAGTCGCATCCCAGTAGCGATAGAGGCTAGGGTCGCCGGTGAAGTTAAGCGACATGTTGTCGGCATCGATCCAACGAACGTCCCAGAATTGCCGGGCGGGTTTCGAGAAGCTCTGCAAAGCTTCAAGGTAGCGTTGCTCCTCTCGCTTCATGGCAACGGAGACAGGGAGTAACAAACCGTTCTCCAGCGCACCGCTGCAGCACAATGCCTGGTGTATTAAGAAGCGCGACAGTCGGCCATTCCCATCCATGAAGGGATGCAAGAACACGAATCCGAATGAGGCAATGCCGGCGGCCACCAGCGGGTCAAGCTCCAACGGTGCACGGTTTGCGAAGGCCATGAGTTCGAACATCAGATCCCGGCAAAGGTCTGGTGGTGGTGGGATATAGGTGACCCCTGCCGCTCCTCGAAAGGAGTTGGTCAGGTGGTTTTGTTTATGCCGGAAGGCCACCGCCCATTCAAGCGGTTGGGAAATTACATTGTTTTGCAGAGAGACCAAGTAGTCTTCAGTAAGCAGCTGGCGGTCATGTGCCTGGCGCAGCAACTGAACGAAACGCTCTGACTTCTGCTGGCTTGGTGCTTCCTTTTCAATCGCAAATGAGGAATCTGTCTCGCTCAGGTACGCCCAGTTGATGGCGCGATCCATCATTTCCTTAGGCAAGGAAGCAATGAACTCTTTCGAACGCCCTAGAATGTCGTATTCAAGCAGGGCTTGGATCTCGGGCGTGCGCTCTACCGTCGCGCAATATTGGAGTGTCCCCAGCCCATTGAAGTCCACGCGCCATCGGTTGTTTCGCACCGATGGGCCAGTGATGTACCGCTCTGGATCAAAAAGGAGGACGCCGGGGCCCCGAGGCTTGTCCGTGTAGTCCAGTAAAGCGCCGGAGTAGACTTCCCAGAGGAAGCAGACTTTGCGCAGATAGCCACTGCTGGGGGATTGGGTTATGGCCTCGACAAGGAGTTGACCTTCAATGCGAGGCAGAGCCTGCGCCAAAATAGAGAGATTGACGCCCTCATGTTTGAGCGCAAAGATGATGTGGGCGAGAAAATCCCCAGCCTCCGGTGCAACCGCTTGCGGCACTGCAAGCGCGCCGTTGATCCGCTCAATGCGGGTGACGGGTTGAACGAGTGCGGGCTTCTTTACCCCGATAGCCTTCAGCCCCATCGCATTGATCAAATGGGCGTAACCCACTAGATTTCCCATTTTTTCCCCTATCATTGGCTAGATTTTTTTAACCGAGCCAAGATTTTCTTAAAATACGCGCCGAACACTCAGAAAATATTAACCGAAAATGGGCGCGTAACCGCTATTTTTGGGCTTTCTGATTTTCGGCGCGCTGGGAATCTGTGTGTAGTGGTCATCGTGTGTTGTTCTGTTGGCTGTATTACGGCCAGTTTCTCTTTTTTGAAACACTGATGGCACTTTCACGCTTTATGCATGTCTGACCCGGTTCTGACAGGTGCAGCAATCCCGATTGGCTTTAAGCCGGACTTTAGCAAAGGCGATTGCTGTAGTTTTGGTGCTACGAAATTTCAGGGCTTTTAGCAGTGCTCTCGGAGCGCGAAACGCAGGATTGACGCTGCGTCGGAAAATAGTATTGCTCGGCGTAAGTTCTAAGCAGCTCCATGCTGCGTTTCTGCTCAGTCGCCAAGGCATCCTGGTTTCTCGACGCTTTCGTGATATTGGATGGCATTGTGTTACCGCCATCGCTGGGCGTCACTTGGCAATCGAGCCAGCTTATAAAGGGAGGTTGGTCGTGAGTAATGGACTCTATCCATGTACAGCTGCAGATCCCATGGGTACAGGTTCCCAGCAAGGATTGTTGGGCGAAGGGTCATTACCATGGCCAAGTGTTGTTGCCGCTAGGGCCTTCCCCTCATCCTTGGACATCGCAGGCACTTATGCCACTGACGATCTGAGTGCTGCGGAATTTCTCATCAAAGAGCTCAGCTCTCCAGAAGCTGAGCTGACTCCTGAAGAAACCGAAGACTACTGTACGACGCTGATTTCCCTGCTTGGTAAGCTAAAAAAAGCCCCCAACGTCGCAGCAAAACAGTTTTTGGAACTCAAGGAGAAGGCGGAAAAAATTCCGGTCGTGGGCCCTCTGCTATTTTCTACGGCTAACCTGCCAGGCACGCTCGCGAGTGTGGGAGGTATTCTCCATGCAGGTTCGAAAGCAACCAAGGTTGAAAACCTACTTGATCTTAGTAAGTCGACAAAGACGCAGCTTAAAAAATGGGCGGCCTCCCGTGGAAAGTCAGGAAGTGTCTCTGCTCATCGCGCTTTTCGTGGCAGGATCAAGCTTATTCGAGTAGGCGGTAACTTATACTTTGAAATACCCGCGACGGCCAAAGCCAGTATCTATCGGGTGGGCGGTAAAGTCGCAGGCAATGAGATTCATATCCCAGCATACAACGCAGCCAAAACGTTAAGGTCGACTGCGCATGTCGACGGCGGATTGTATGGTCAGCGGGGGGTTGGGAAGGTACTTGTCGGTAACGCCGCCGGCCCGCTTCTGGCGTTCGGTCCACAACTGGCTATGGATATGCACAGCTCCACAAGTGGTAGGGATTTTTTAGAGAAAACCGCTTATAGCCAGCCCACCAACGCTCTGGTTTTTGCAAGTGGAGTAGTGATTGGTGCGACCGTAAGTGCGCCTGCGGTAGTAATAATCGCGATTGGATTAGGTGTGGGTCTCACAATACAGATTGTTATGAGCGACGAAGTAACCGGGTGGGGTACCTCTTTCGGTAATTTGCTGACGGGAAAAGGCTAATAATGTTCAATGTCGAACCGCATCGATACTTAGCCAGCATATGGGGAGCTTGGTTTTTGTTCACCATGCTGGCTGTGTTTTCGGCGGGTGTAGTACCGAGTGTGTTAACGATTCCCGCCGCGGCATTTGTGATTTGGGTAACTTTCTGGTGCGTTGATTGCGCGTACCGGACTGAAAGGTTTAGTAAATATGCCAGCCTTCGGCTGTTTACGAATTTGGGTGTTGCGCCTGGGTTCGCGTTTTTAATGGCGTTGGTCGCGACTTACAAGCAGTTTAAGTTGGGGCTTGGCATGTCGATACTGATCAGCTGTATGCCGCTAGCTGTCTGCATGATTGTTTATTTTTTATTATGTGTATGGCGAAACCCTAGAAGCTCTCTGGTCGTACGTTCGCAGCGCGTCGAAGTCGTGGAGCCTAATCAGGAGAATCGTTGGGCACTTGGCGCTGTTGGGGGCGGCTTGGGAATACTGATTTACCCAGTTTTTCACGCTTATAGATCGCCAGCGCTACTGCTTGTCTTTTTATTTATAGTTATTGCTCTTTTTATGTTTTTTTACCATCGCACCAGTATTTCTTCCCTACGTACTCTGAAGGATCAAGAGGCGCGGGAACATCAAGAATACACATTCATGAATGTGGAAGAGCTTCGTTCAAGGCGTGCGACGTCTTGGATTGGCCGCATTTTCGCTACCAAGGTAGACCGATGAGTTTTGCCAGTAGCCAGTTTTCAAGGAGTGCACAATGTTGACGGACCTTCTTTCTATGCTGAGCCCGCAGAATAAAAGGCTTTTCAAGCTGAATACATTTGCGTCCGGCGGCGAGGAGGACATGCTGCTGGAGCATTTTTCTGGTTCAGAAGGCCTCTCCCGACTTTTCGAGCTAGATTTGGCGATGCTCAGCCAGCGTTCCGATGTGAAGCTAAAGTCACTCATTGGCCGCCCCGCGACCGTGGAAATCGAACTTGCCGATGGTTCTAAACGCTATATCAACGGCTACGTGAACCGCTTCAGTACCCAAGGTAGCGATGGAGGGCTTTCTCGCTACAGTGCGGTACTTGGGCCGTGGTTATGGATGCTGACCTGTCGATTTGACACGCGAATATTTCAAGATAAAACAGTTCAAGATGTAGTAGCTGAGGTATTTGGCAGCTACGGAGCATTTCCGAAATTTGAATTTCGCTTGAGCAAGCCATTAAGAAATCATAGTTATGTCACCCAGTACCGCGAAAGTGACTTTAACTTTGTGCAGAGACTGCTTGAAAACGAGGGTTTGTTTTACTATTTCGAACACACTGCCGACTCGCACGTGATGATTGTGGTTGATGACTCAAGCACATTAGTGCCTTTGGCGGAGCAGCCTCAAATTCGTTTTCATACTGCCTCAGTGACCGAGACAGCTGACTCGATTACCCAGTGGAGTGCGACCCGCCAACTGCAGTCTGGCAAAGTTTCCGTGCGTACCTTTGATTACCGCCAGCCAAATAATGCACTGCCAGTCACCATGCAGAGTATGAATCAGCAGGGAAACATCGACAGTTTTGAGATATACGATTTTCCAGGGCAGTATACTCACGGAAACTATGAGGATGGTGAGGCAATGGTCCGTAACCGGATTGAGGCCTTGGAGTTATTGGGTAAAACATTTTATGGTGATAGCAACTGTCGCGTAATGAAACCTGGCTATACTTTCGAGCTGACCCAGCACTACGAACACGATGCTGGAACAGCTGAAAACCGGCAGTTCTTAATTATATCGGTTGATCATGTAGGCAGTAACAACTACTTGACTGGTGATCAGGCTGGTTACTTCAACAAATTTGTATGTGTTCGCAAAAAAATTGCTTATCGACCTCAGTTAGCAACTCGCAAACCTTCAATCAACGGCCCACAAACCGCCATCATCGTTGGCCCCCCCGGAGAAGAAATCTATACCGATGAAATGGGCCGCGTGAAAGTGCAGTTTCACTGGGATCGCACCGGCCAGTTCGACGACAAAAGCTCTTGCTGGGTCCGCGTCGCCCAGTCCGGTGCAAGTGGCGGCTTCGGCAGTATTCAGATACCCCGTGTCGGCGACGAAGTCGTAGTGGTATTCCTCGACGGCAACCCTGACCGTCCGCTGATCATGGGCAGCCTCTACAACAGCCAGAATACCCCGCCATGGTCGCTTCCGGCGAACAAGACTCAGAGTGGTTTCTTGACCAGGTCGATGAAGGGCGACGGCGGTACGGCGAACTTCTTCCGCTTCGAAGATAAGGCCGGCGCTGAGCAACTCATCATGCATGCCGAGCGCAACATGGACACCGAGATTGAGCTCGACGAGACCCATAAAGTCGGCAACAACCGCATGATGACCGTCGATGGCACGCAAACCGAGATCATCAGGAAAGACACCGTGATGAATGTTCAGGAAGGCTCTCTGACGATTCAGGTGGATAACCAGTTCATCCAGGTCAATGCCAAGCAACACATCATTCTCCAAGTGGGGGAAAGCAGCATCACCCTCACGCCGGATGGCATTGAGATCAGGGGCAACGCCATTACCACAGTGAGCACAGGCACGACTCAAATCACCGGTGCGCCGGTCAGAGTCAATGACTGAGGTAGCGGGCAGATGACTAGAACCAGTATTTACGATCGTATTTCAGAGAAGCGTCTAGCGCGGGAAGAGGCTGAGCGCATGGCGCTGGCTGCAGCAGCCGCTGCGCCTAAACCCGAGCCGGAGCCAGAGCCTGACCCCGTTATTGCGCTGCAAAATACACCGAGCAGCTTTACCTTCGGCGGCTTCAATCTGGCGTTCCCTTCGGGCTTCGACTTCCGCGACATCCAGACCACCATCGAGCATGAAGGCGAACCGATCATTCTGACCATCAAGCGTCGGGATGTTCGACAGGGGCTGGCGCTGCCGGAGTTATTCGAAGAGTCAGTACAAACGTTTCGCAAGCTTTATCCGGACATGCGGGCCATCCGCCAGCGTGACTACCTTGTGGCTGGCAGCGCAGCGAAGTCGCTGGATTTCCATTTCAAAATCGGCCATGGCGAACGGCACGGACGCTTGGTAGGGGCCGTAGTCCCTGTTGATGGGAGCGAAGACCTGCAATGGCTGAGCATCTCGTGCGTGATTGATCCCACCAAACCCAGCCTGAGCCATTGGCTGATCGATTTCGACAGCATGCTCGATGGCGTCGCAGCCCGCTGAGCGATCATCTATTCATTGATTTAAGGAATTCATCTCCAATGGACTACGAGTTGCAGGAAGGAAGTATCGCGCTGCCGGAAGGGTTTCAAGACCGGACCGTAAACATGTTTGTGCTAGGTGCGAGCATTCCTGCGCCATTGAGCATCACCATTTCCCGAGACACGCTGTTGCCGGGCGAGGTTCTCAAAACCTACGTTGAACGCCAGATCAAAATGCTCGCTTCAAAGCTGCGCGGCTACACGCTGCTTGGCAAGAAAGCAGTCTCGTTGTCGTCCGCTGCGCCTATAGATGGCGTGCAGATTGATGCTTACTACATGACCGACGGCCGTCCTTTCTATCAGCGTCAGGCTGCGTTTTTGATCGAGTCAGGGCGGGCGCTCATTTTCTCGACCACTGCTCAAGCCGACTTCAGCAGCGAACAAAATCAGAATTGGATGGATCTGCTTGCCAGCTTCCAGCCTCGCCAATCCGGTGGCACCAAGACTGACTCCAGCGGACAGGAGTAACACTCATGTTCGAAGCCGCAAGGTTTGGTGACGAGATAGCGCACACGAGTGCACTGGGCGGGTTCCTGATCGGCGCCGCGCTGGGTATTGCCCTTGTCGCAGCAGTTGCCATCGCAACGTTCACGTGCGGCTTTGGCGTAGCTTTATTGGCAGGTCTTGCGGCAGGCGTCGGGGGTAGTCTGCTCGTTGCGGCAGGGGAGGCGATAGGGAGTAGTTTCTCTTCTCCCTCCGGCACCATCGTCACCGCTTCGCCAAACGTTTTCGTCAACAGCCGAAAGGCTGCTCATGTTGAGCAGAGCATCGGCGCGTGCGACAAGCACCCTGGCCCGGTAAAGGTTGCGGAAGGTTCCACCAACGTTTTCATCAACGGTACCGCTGCAGCGCGCAAGGGCGACAAACTCACGTGCGGCGCAACCATTTCCAGTGGCTCTGGCAACGTTTTCATTGCCGGCGGGACGCATCGCTATCTTCCGGTAGATGACGAGATTCCGGGGTGGTTGCGCACGACCGTCGACATCCTCATGGCCGTGGCCGGTGCTGCCGGTGGTATTGCCCAACTGATCAAGGCTGGGACTCAGGCTGGCATGAAAGCCATCATGCCCTGCGTCATGAAATTCACTGCCGGGTTCGTCGCGGGTGAAGTGGCCAGCCGCTACGTCGTTGGGCCTGCGATTGATCGAGCGGTTGGTGGTCTTGCGGGCAATCCCGTGGACACCACCACGGGGCGTAAAGTCATCCCGGACGAAACCGATTTCAGCCTCTCCGGCCTGATGCCGATTGACTGGTCGCGCTTTTACGCCAGCGACCTGACCGTCGATAGTGTGCTGGGTCAGGGTTGGGTACTGCCTTGGGAACAAAGCCTGCGCCGCAGCGGCAAGTTTGTTTACCTCACTGACAATCAGGGTCGCACCATCCCGTTTGTGGACGTGCAACCGGGCGAGCGTATTTATAACCCCCATGAGCAGGTGTATCTGGTTTGCACGGAAGGCGGCCACTACCTCCTGCAAACGCTGGACAACATCTTCTTCTACTTCGGCGAAGTGCCGGACGATAACGCCAATGTCCCGCTGCAACGCATTGAAAACGCCCTCGGGCACTATCTGCATTTCACCCGCACCGTCGAAGGCACCCTGACCGATATCAGTGCCACGGGCGGCGTGCGCGTGCATCTGCATTACGAGCATCCGCTGGGTCGCCTGACTGACGTCCGACGGGTAGTGGACAACGAAGCCGTTGAAACCCTAGTCCAGTACCGCTACGACGATAACGGCCAACTGATCGAAGTGATTAACCGCAACGGCGACTCTATGCGCCGTTTCAGCTACGCCGAAGGCATGATGGCCAGCCACAGCAATGCGCTGGGCTTGAGCTGTCATTACCGCTGGGAAACCCTCGACGGTCAGCCCCGTGTGGTCGAACACTGGACCAGCGACGGCGAGCATTACCATTTCCGCTATGACCTGAAAGCCCGCACCACCTGGACCACGGACGTGCTGGGCCGCGAGCTGGAGATCCACTACAACGAAGATCATCGCGTGACCTCAAGCCGAGACTTCGGCGGTGAGCATTACGTCATCGATCTCGACGACAACGGCAACATGACCGGCATCACGCTGCCGGACGGCAACACGCTGACGCTGAAATACGATGAATACGCACGCCTGATCGAAGAGACCGATCCGCTCGGCCGCAAGATCAGCTACAAGCATCATCACCTCACCACGCTGGTGACACAGGTAACCTATCCCGACGGCAGCGTCTGGAAGGTTCAGTACGACGACAAGGGCAATCTGCTCGCCGAAATCGATGCCCTCGGCCACAAGACCGAGTACCTCAACAGCGACGACGGCCTGCCCCACACCATCATCGACGCGACGCAAAAGTCGAAATACCTATGGTGGAACACCCTCGCCCAGGTCGAGCGCTTTCAGGACTGCTCGGGCAAAAGCACGTATTACCGCTACGACGAGCGCCACCATCTGGTGGCCGTCACCGATGCCCTGAATCAAACCACGAGGCTTGAACGCAAACCCGACGGCGAAGTGCTGCGCATCGACCATCCGGACGGCACGGCGGAGAGCTTTACCTACAACGCTCTCGGCCAGGTACTGACGCATACCGACGGCAAAGGCCAGACCACGCGTCTGCTAAGAACCGCGAGAGGCCTGCCCGCCAGCCGTCAGGATGCGAAAGGGCAGCGGATCAGCTACGAATACGACAAGGCCATTCGCCTGACCGCGCTGGTCAACGAAAACAACGCTGCCTACCGATTCAGCTACGACGCTTCCGATCGATTGATCGAAGAAAAACGCATCGACAACCTGACCCGACGTTTCGCCTACAACCTCGGCGGGCATCTGACTCAGGTTGAGGAAACCGGCTACGGCGAACGGGCCGAACGGCCACAGCGCACGACGGAATTTGAACGCGACACCATCGGCCGTCTGCTGGCCAAGGTCAACAGCGACGCCCGTCAGGATTATGTTTACGACGAGGCAGACCGGTTACTCAGCATTCATCGCCTGCCGAGTGCCATCGGCAAGACGCTTGGCGTCAGCGAAGAAACACTCGACTTCGAATACGACATCCTCGGCCGCCTGATCCAAGAGACCACGCCCCAGGGCGCCCTGGCCTACGAATACGATCCGCTCAGCAACCTGACCACGCTGACGCTTCCTACAGGCCAGCACCTGAATCACCTCTATTACGGGAGCGGCCACCTGCACCAACTGAACCTCGACGGCCAGTTGATCAGCGACATGGAACGCGACGACCTGCACCGCGAGGTCTACCGCACCCAGGGCAAACTCACCAGTTGTTTTGGCTACGACGCCATGGGCCGTAAGGCGTGGCAGTTCGCCTCCAATCTGCCCGCCGACAAGCTTTCACAGGTGCACAACACCGGCATCAACACCAGTCTGTTGGTCGAGCACGCCTACAACCCGATCCACCGCCGTTATCAATACGACCCGGCCGGCGAACTGACCCGCACCCTCGACAAACTGCGCGGCGAAATCAAATACGAATACGAAGCCAACGGCCAGCTCCACAGCCGCGACACCGGCCAACTCGTCGACAGCGAAGAGTTCCGCTACGACGCCGCGGCCAACCGCCTGAACTTCAGCACCAGCCAGTTCGACCACGTCAAAGACAATCGCATCAAGCAATGGCGCGATCAGGAATACAGCTATGACCCGTGGGGCAATCTGGTTGAAAAGCGTATCGGCCTGACCACGTTGCAGACCTTCAGCTACGACTGCGAAAACCGCCTCGTCAAAGCTGAAACGATGGTTAACAGCAGGCTAGAAAGCACTGGCACGTATCGCTACGACAGCCTTGGCCGACGGGTTGGTAAGACCTCAACCGTTAACGGTCAGGCCCAGCACAAAAACTTCCTCTGGCAAGGCCTGCGGATGCTGCGCGAACAGACGCCGGGGCAGAGCAGCTTGTACATTTATGAGCCCGGTAGCTACGCACCGTTGGCCCGCGTTGATCAAAGCGAAGGGGAACAGCAGAAGCTTTACTACTTCCATACTGACCAGATTGGTACGCCGTTGGAAATGACCGACGTCGAGGGCCAGATCGTCTGGCAAGCGACGTACAAGGCGTGGGGTTCCATCGAAACGCTGGCGGTGAACGAGGTTGAGCAGAACCTGCGGTTCCAGGGGCAGTATTTCGACGACGAAACGGGGCTGCACTACAATACGTTCAGGTATTACGATCCGCAGGTTGGGCGGTTTATTACGCAGGATCCGATTGGGTTGGCGGGTGGGGATAATCTTTATAGGTATGCACCAAGCTCCATTGGGTGGATTGATCCCTTAGGACTCTCTTGTGGCTCTGACGCTAAGGTGCTGCGGGGGAATCTGGGTCAAAGCCCTGTCGGAGGTGGGCAGTACGATGCTCATCACATTATTATGTCTAACTCGAAAGATCCGAGAATGATAGCTCTTCGTGACAAGATGAAAGAGCTTGACATCGATATTAATGACAAGCGTAACGGGATCTGGTTGCCTAATACTGAAGCGGCGAGAGTCCCTGGCACGACTGCCACCCCCCATAAGGGAGCAGGCGTTCATAGTAATGTGTATAAGCAACATGTGTTTGATACGTTGTCGGAGCAAAACACAAGAAGTGATTTCTTGAGTAGTTTGGGGGATATCAAGAAATCTTTGGCTGAAGGCATTAATTTTAAGGTGTTGTGATTATGGTTTGTTCTGATCTAAAAGATCTAAAAGATCTGAAAAATGAACTGCTACAAAAAATTCAAGATGAAGATTTTCTAATTGGTTTTATGGATGAACTTCAGCCCGATCAAGTATTATGGGCGAGCGGGCCTTCATTTACTATTGTGCCGCTTGAGCTTGAAATGTCAGGGGTTAAGCCCGCTAAGACTTCAAGTAATGAGCCGAAAAATAAAAAAAATGCCACTAAGAATTACCTGTTAGATAGTAGGGTGTTAAAAATTGAGGTCTATAATGCGAATGCTACTTTGCATGAGGTTGAACTGTTTAGATTTTCTGACGACAGAGTTTATTCGCTTCGTAAAAACAAATATGGTGAAATAACTTGGCTAAAAGCTATTGAGCTGGTCGGGGGTGAGGTGTTACGGGGTTGTCGCGTTGATGCTGATATGGAATATTGGGCGTATAGATACAGTTTGAGTACCAATAAAGTGCGTGAAATTGTTACGTTGGCAAGTAACAGCTTGGCAGGCGTGATAATAAAGGCTGAGTATGATTTCGATGGGGCAGTAGATAGGCTTTTTTTTACGGCGGAAGGGAAGGACGTCGATATATACCCTTAAGGATGCTGTCGGGTTGACTTTAATATTAATGGTCGTATCAAATTAAGCTGCGCGAGTTTTATTGTAGCTTTATAAGTCGAGGTGTGCTGATGATTGCAGGGTTTTCTGTTGTTACTGATACCGCGACTATCGCAGTTTTTGATCTGCAAGCAATCAAGCATAGGATTTCCGACACTTCAGACTGGTGGAGTATTGTAGAAGATGAAATTTACGAAGTGAATGAGGGGAATATTGCTTTCTTCGGGTTGGGGGAGGATGGAAAGTTTAATATCAGGATATCCGACAGCTTGAATGGGGAAGATGGCCTGCTAAATATTTATTTTCCGTCAGGCCAAGTTTTTATCGGCGCCGGTGAGGATACGACCGGAGGAGATTTACAGCCTGATGGCTCAGATGCAATTCAAGGAGCAATGCTGGATTTTGAGCCAGGAACTTATCAGGTTAAGTACAAGAAAACCAACGATGCGGTAGAGTTCTCGTTTGAGAGGTCTGATACTAGGAAGAATTCTCTAACAGAGGCAATAAAGTTATAATTTAGGTGTGCTAGCAAGTTTTTCCCTCTAATAGGTTTAACAAAAGTAGCTCTTTAAAAATAAGCTTGCAGGTTGCTGCCAACCTTGTCTCAGCTACCTGCCATTTTATATCTAGAGCAGGTTTCCCTAGTCGCCATTCCAGGAGGTTAAGGTAATCTGACTTAGCACTACCTTCTATAGAACTGGACAACATCTTCTTCTACTTCGGCGACGAGCACTGGACCAGCGACGGCGAGCATTACCATTTCCGTTACGACCTGAAGGCCCGCACCACCTGGACCACGGACGTGCTGGGCCGCGAGCTGGAGGTCCATTACAACGAAGATCATCGCGTGACCTCAAGCCGCGATTTTGGCGGTGAGCATTACGTCATCGATCTCGACGACAACGGCAACATGACCGGCATCACGCTGCCGGACGGCAACAGGCTGACGCTGAAATACGACGAATACGCACGCCTGATCGAAGAGACTGACCCACTCGGGCGCAAGATCAGCTACAAGCATCATCACCTCACCACGCTGGTGACACAGGTGACCTATCCCGACGGCAGCGTCTGGAAGGTTCAGTACGACGACAAGGGCAACCTCATCGCCGAAATCGATGCCCTCGGCCAAAAAACCGAATACCTCAACAGCGACGACGGCCTGCCCCACACCATCATCGATGCCGACTACAAGTCCAAGTACCTGTGGTGGAACACCCTGGCTCAGGTCGAGCGCTTTCAGGACTGCTCGGGCAAAAGCACGTATTACCGCTACGACGAGCGCCACCATCTGGTGGCCGTCACCGATGCCCTGAATCAAACCACGAGGCTTGAGCGCAAACCCGACGGCGAAGTGCTGCGCATCGACCATCCGGACGGCACGGCGGAGAGCTTTACCTACAACGCCCTCGGCCAAGTGCTGACGCACACCGACGGCAAAGGCCAGACCACCCGGCTGTTGAGAACCGCAAGAGGCTTGCCCGCCAGCCGTCAGGATGCGAAAGGGCAGCGGATCAGCTACGAATACGACAAGGCCATTCGCCTGACCGCACTGGTCAACGAAAACAACGCCGCCTACCGGTTCAGCTACGACGCTTCGGATCGGTTGATCGAAGAACAACGCATCGACAACCTGACCCGACGTTTCGCCTACAACGTGGGCGGTCATCTGACCCAGGTTGAGGAAACCGGCTACGGCGAACGGGCCGAACGGCCAAAACGCACGACGGAATTTGAACGCGACACCATCGGCCGCCTGCTGGCCAAGGTCAACAGCGACGCCCGTCAGGATTACGCTTATGACGAGGCTGATCGGCTGCTCAGCATCGAGCGTTTGCCGAGCTCAATCGGCAAGACTCTTGGCATCAGCGAAGAAACACTCAACTTCGAATACGACCTCCTGGGCCGCCTGATCAAAGAGACGACGGCCCAGGGCGCCCTGGCCTACGAATACGATCCGCTCAGCAACCTGGCCACACTGACGCTGCCTACAGGCCAGCACCTGAATCACCTGTACTACGGCAGCGGCCACCTGCACCAACTGAACCTCGACGGCCAGTTGATCAGTGACATGGAACGCGACGACCTGCACCGCGAGGTCTATCGCACCCAGGGCAAGCTCACCAGTTGTTTTGGCTACGACGCCATGGGCCGCAAGGCTTGGCAGTTCGCCTCCAACCTGCCTGCCGACAAACTGTCCGGGGTGCACAACACCGGCATTAACACCAGTCTGTTGGTCGAGCACGCCTACAACCCGATCCACCGCCGTTATCAATACGACCCGGCCGGCGAACTGACCCGCACCCTCGACAAACTGCGCGGCGAAATTAAATACGAATACGAAGCCAACGGCCAGTTGCACAGCCGCGACACCGGCCAACTGGTCGACAGCGAAGAGTTCCGCTACGACGCTGCGGCCAACCGCCTGAACTTCAGCACCAGTCAGTTCGACCACGTCAAAGACAACCGCATCAAACAGTGGCGCGATCAGGAATACAGCTACGATGCGTGGGGCAATCTGGTCGAAAAGCGCATCGGCCTGACCACGCTGCAGACCTTCAGCTACGACTGTGAAAACCGCCTCGTCAAAGCGGAGACGCTGGTTAACAGCAAGCTTGGAAGTGTCGGCACGTATCGCTACGACAGCTTGGGTCGACGGGTCGGCAAGACCTCAACAGTCGACGGCAACACCCAGCACAAAAACTTCCTCTGGCAGGGCCTGAGGATGCTCCGCGAGGAAAGCCCACAACAAAGCAGCCTGTACATCTACGAACCCGGCAGCTATGCGCCGTTAGCCCGCGTTGATCAAAGCGAAGGCCAGGAGCAAAAGCTCTACTACTTCCACACCGACCAGATTGGTACGCCGTTGGAAATGACCGACGTCGAGGGCCAGATCGTCTGGCAGGCGACGTACAAGGCGTGGGGTTCAATCGAAACGCTGGCGGTGAACGAGGTTGAGCAGAACCTGCGGTTCCAGGGGCAGTATTTCGACGACGAAACGGGGCTGCACTACAATACGTTTCGGTATTACGATCCGCAGGTTGGGCGGTTTATTACGCAGGATCCGATTGGATTGGCGGGCGGGGATAATCTTTATAGATATGCTCCTAGTGCTGTCGGTTGGGTCGACCCACTAGGCCTCTGTTCAAAGGCTTTAAGCAGTAATATGACAAAAGCCGGAACCCCTCGTCCCGCAAATTCAGCCGCTCACCATATAGTCGGGGATACATCTAAACTCGCAAACCCTGCAAGGAAGGTACTAGCGAAGCATGATATCAATGTGGATGATGCAGTTAACGGGGTTTTCTTACCCAATCGAAATAATATTGATCCTGCTCTTCCCGGTATATTGCACAACGGTAAGCATCCAAACTCATACTTTGAAAGTGTGAACGAGCTGATAGTAAACGCCGACAAGGCTGGTGGGAAACCGATGGTATTGAAAACTATTGATAAAGTTCGGAGTACATTGCTGGCCAGTCTTCGTGACGCCCAATGGTCCGGGCTATTTGGGTGAGATATGAAAATCTATACTATAACTCAAGATGACAAATACAAAACTTTGGTTGATGGCGAGCAAGTTGAAAGCTTGCAGGAATTTGCCACGGAACTTGCTTTTAGAGAAGCTAGCTTAGATCCTGAAAGCGAATTGTATTCTGTTGTATACAATTCTGATGATAAAAAAAAGAAAGCCTCGTCAGATTTTTATACGTATTTTAGGCCCGTTCTGATTTTGTCGAAGAGGGCTTATGATGAACTGATTTTTTTACAGGACCTTCCGTGCTTGAGAATATCTAGCCCTCGTACTGATGATGTTGCAATTTTCGTGTCAACAGTTTTGAAAAATGCTTTTGACTACGAAAAATCTGATTACGATAAGGGGCCAAACGGATACGTTGTTTACAAACCGGTTCTGAAACTCTCTGCAGATTGCACTGAAGCTATATTTCGTATCGCTGAAAGCCCGCAGAGCTTGTTTGTTAATCAGTTGTTTAAAGATTCTGTTGAATCCAAAGGACTCAAAGGACTCAAGTTTCGGGAGGTGGAGTGTGGTATTTAAGGATGTTGGAGGCGCTTAAGATTTTTCGCATCAGCCAATCCTTAATACTGGCAGCATTAACGTAAGCCAGCGTTCTTTAATAATTTAGAGGGTGCGGTGGTTGCCAATTTTTGGCTCAACCACCTTGCCATTTTGTCTTTGCTCGGTATGCGAGCAATTTATAGCCGCGGAGCTTAACGAACCGCGCCCAGGCCTGCGACTACGATCCGCTCAGCAACCTGACCACGCTGACGCTGCCTACAGGCCAGCACCTCAATCACCTGTATTACTGCAGCGGTCACCTGCACCAGTTGAACCTCGACGGGCAGTTAATCAGCGACATGGAACGCGACGACCTGCACCGCGAGGTCTATCGCACCCAGGGCAAGCTCACCAGTTGTTTTGGTTACGACGCCATGGACCGCAAGACGTGGCAGTTCGCCTCCAACCTGCAGATGGACAAACTCTCCGGAGTGCACAACCCCGGCATCAACACCAGCCTGCTGGTGGAACACGCCTACAACCCGATCCATCGCCGCTACCAATACGACCCGGCCGGCGAACTGACCCGCACCCTCGACAAACTGCGCGGCGAAATCAAATATGAATATGAAGCCAACGGCCAACTGCACAGCCGCGACACCGGCCAACTCGTCGACAGCGAAGAATTTCGCTACGACGCCGCAGCCAACCGTTTGAACTTCAACACCAGCCAGTTCGACCACGTCAAAGACAACCGCATCAAGCAATGGCGCGATCAGGAATACAGCTACGACCCATGGGGCAACCTGATCGAGAAACGCATCGGCCTGACCACCCTGCAGACCTTCAGTTACGACTGCGAAAACCGCCTGGTCAAAGCCGAGACGCTGGTTAACAGCAAGCTTGAAAGTATCGGCACGTATCGCTACGACGGCCTTGGTCGACGGATCGGCAAGACCTCAATAAAAGACGGCAAAACCGAGCACAAGAATTTCCTCTGGCAAGGCCTGAGGATGCTGCGCGAGGAAAGCCCGCAACAAAGCAGCCTGTACATCTACGAGCCGGGCAGCTATGCGCCGTTGGCCCGCGTTGATCAAAGCGAAGGGGAAGAGCAGAAGCTTTACTACTTCCATACTGACCAGATTGGTACGCCGTTGGAAATGACCGATGTCGAGGGCCAGATCGTCTGGCAGGCGACGTACAAGGCGTGGGGTTCCATCGAAACGCTGGCGGTGAACGAGGTTGAGCAGAACCTGAGGTTTCAGGGGCAGTACTTCGACGACGAAACGGGGCTGCACTACAATACTTTTCGGTATTACGATCCGCAGGTTGGGCGGTTTATTACGCAGGATCCGATAAGTATTCTCGGCGGTGCCAACCTGTACCAATATGCCGTAAATCCTTTGGGGTGGCTCGATCCACTAGGGTGGGCCGGTAATCCTGCGAACGCTACCCACATTACCTACGAGGGGATAAAAAATGGTAAGCCTTACATCGGCTATGCGAGCAAGCCAGGTTTAGGACATGCTGCTCAAGATGTATTGGAATATATATATTCCAGCACTGCACATTTTGATTATGACCCGGTTCCAATCTTCGTTGGGGATGGGCAGTCTGGAAAAGATACTGCTCGTGGCCTAGAACAACGGATATTTGAAGATAAGAATGGCTTGGAAGGCACTTCGAATAAGCAGAACCCAGTAGGCAAGAACAATCCCAATAGAGATAGATACCTTGCCGCGGCTGATGAGAATAGAGCAGGTGGGGCTAAATCTAGTGGTACCAAAGGAGTAGCATGTTGAAAAGTTTAAAGTGGGAAGAGAACCAGGTTCTCAGTGTTAAGGTCGGCGACAATTTGTTCACGCTTGCGCAGATGAGAATAAATTATCTGATGGAGTTCTTTGATGTGTTCAGAAGTAATGAAAATTGGGGCGAGGTAGATTTAAACAAAGAGAAAATAATTTTTTGTATTTTTGTATCTACAAAAAACCTCAAAGGTATATTTTCGGGGCAGATGTCTAGTGATGTTGTAGTTAACAGTCGTCCAATAAGAAGGCGGATGTTGTCTCCGGTTTTTGGTGCGTCCGGCAATAATGGAGCCAACTTGATTGACCTTGCTGATGGATATACTAATATTGGTGCTGAGACGGTGCAGTCCTCGCTAACAATAGATAAGGATTTACAGTTAATTTATGACTATGAGTCATGTGGGATGGCTGGAAGCCCTGAAAGAGTTTTAAACAGATTAAAGGTTTATTATGAAACTGGTGTTAACTGGGATGAGACCAAGGTGTTTCTGTTTTCTGATATCAAACCGCCGCAACCGTCACGTTGAGCATTTCAAGGAGATTTCCCATGGACGCTATAGACGCAGCTGCTTTACATCGACAGCTAGATCTGCTGGATGGGGACGAGGAGGTCCTGAAGAGGATTAGGCCGGTAATATCGGAGTTGGTACGAAATCTTGAAGCTTTGCCATGCTCAAGCTTCGGCAAAGGCGCACTCCCCATGTTTAAACGCTGCATAGTCAGGCTAAACTCTTTCGAGGAAGACATTGAAACAGTGGAGCGGGAGTCATTGTTGGATGTTATTTATCGACTGGGCGAATTGGTAGGTTTGACTCGAGAAAGTGAGTTTGCTGAGGAGTGGCGTGGTGATTGGTAGTCGGGTGAGTTGTGTATTTTTGATTAAATAGCTAAGCTGGGGATGCGGCGGAAAACTTGGACTACCTGGAGGTAGTTCATGTATTCATACGAAGACCGCATCCGAGCGGTCGAACTCTACATAAAAGTGGGTAAACGCATCGGGGTGACGATTCGTCAGCTGGGCTACCCGACGAAGAACTCTTTAAAGAGCTGGCATGCAGAGTATGAGCGATGCCTCGACCTGGCGCGTGGCTACAAGACCTCGAAGTCGAAGTACTCATTGGCCCAAAGGGAAAAGGCTGTCGAGTACTATCTCGAACACGGTCGCAGCATCGCCGCTACCGTCACGGCGCTGGGCTACCCGGCACGGGATTCGTTGCGTGCCTGGATTTACGAATTGCACCCCGAGTTGCATACGCGTGTCGTTGGCCGATCTGACGGGTTGGCCCGCCCGCCAGCGATGAAGCATGCAGCGGTCATCGCGCTGTGCACGCGAAAAGAAAGTGCGAAAGCCCTGGCTGAAAAACTAGGCGTATGTAGGCCGACCTTGTACAACTGGAAAAACCAGCTACTCGGCCCAGAGGTATCTGCATCCATGAAACGCCGACTAGACGCCCCATCGTCATCGGAGCGAGAAGAGTTGGAACGACAACTCGAATCTCTCAGGCTCGACGTGCGCCGTCTGCAGCTTGAACACGACCTGTTGATGAAGGCGAATGAACTCATAAAAAAAGATACGGGCATCCACCAGCAGATACTGACCAACCGGGAGAAGACATTGCTGGCTGATGCCCTGAGGCAGACATACTCCTTGTCAGAGTTGCTTGAAGCGCTGGGCTTGGCCCGAAGTTCCTATTTCTACCATCGAGCCCGAATGCAGGTGGCGGAAAAATACACCGAAGTGCGTCGTGCCATGGCAGACATCTTCGAGCGCAATCATCGCTGCTATGGCTACCGACGGATGAGGGCTTCGCTGAGCCGGCAGCGCGTGCGTTTGTCAGAGAAGGTGGTGCAGCGTTTGATGAAGCAGGAGTGCCTGGTCGTCGCCAAGCCAAAACGGCGTCGATACGGTTCCTACCTCGGGGAGATCAGTCCCGCGCCGGAAGATCTCGTCAACCGGGACTTCACAGCTGTTGCTCCGAATGAGAAATGGCTGACTGACATCTCGGAGTTCCAGATCCCGGCCGGCAAGGTGTACCTGTCTCCAGTCATCGACTGCTTCGATGGGAAGGTTATCAGTTGGTCGATCGGCACGCGTCCCGACGCCGAGCTCGTGAACACGATGCTGGATGCCGCTGTCGAAACGGTGGCCGGCATCGATAAACGGCCTGTGGTTCACTCCGATCGTGGCGCGCACTACCGCTGGCCCGGCTGGTTATCTCGCATCGCTGATGCGAAGCTGATTCGGTCGATGTCGCGCAAGGGCTGCTCACCTGATAACGCGGCTTGTGAAGGCTTCTTCGGCCGGCTGAAAACGGAGCTGTTCTATCCTCGCAACTGGCAGTCAACGAGCATCGAGCAGTTCATTCAAGCCCTTGACTCATACATCCGCTGGTACAACGAGAAACGCATTAAGATTTCCCTCGGCGCTCTCAGTCCCGTTGAGTATCATGAGAGCCTGGGCTTCGCGGCATAACTAGTCCAAGTTTTTGTCTGCATCCCCGATGGGTCAATTCTGCATCAGCGATAACAGCCGTACCTTTTTCGCTGAATTCAACCGCGAGGCCGCAGGTCTCGTGCTCGATCAAGGCTATAGCCACATTGACGCCTCCCGCTCGCTGGGCGTTGTCGAGTCTGCGCTGCGTCGCTGGGTCCATCAGCTTCAGCAGGAACGTAATGGCGTAACCCCTCAGAGCAAAGCCCTGACGCCCGAGCAGCAGAAAATCCGGGAGCTGGAAACCCGGATTGCCCAAAAATCCAGGATCCGCCCGGCTCATTGGTACATGTACGTATAAGTAAAAATCAAAAGTATCTTTAAATAATACCCCATTAATCTGCGGCGCTTTCCCCTGTAGAGTTCTGAACTGTCGGCGGCTCAAATACGATCCCGACGATAAAAATCGATACGATTTCGTGAGGAAAATGCATGCTCGATAAAAAGTGCGTCATTATCATCGACGAAACGTTGCCACTTGGGGTCATCGCTAATACTGCCGCAGTTATCGCTGCCAGCTTTGGAAAGCTTTACCCGCAGATGGTGGGCGGAAGCCTTATTGACTGGCAGGGACATGTACACGGTGGCATCACTACGATCGCATTGCCGATCCTAAAAGGCTCGCCAGAGCTACTCAAGGAAATGCGGGAACAGCTGCGCGAGTTAGAGCCGGAGCTAATGGTCGTTGATCTCATCAGTGCAACTCGTACAACTCGCTCTTACGAGGAGTATACCGAAGTCCTAGCACATGGGCCAGATGACGCAATTCAGTACCAAGGACTTGGGATCATCGGTAACAAGAAGTTGGTAACAAAACTTACTGGCAACCTGGGCCTTCTACGCTGAGCTAAATGCTCTACGTCATCAGCCTACTATCTGCAACGGAGATGCAATATGAATGAGAACCATAATGATATAGTGGCCCATCCGCGTTACTTAATTCCGGAGAGCACCTATGCGCATGATCATCCGGAAGTGATTTTCTGGACCAAGTACTTCATGACAGAAGCAGAAAAGCGCAATGTGTTTACCAATATTCAAGCGATATTGAATGTCCATCGCTCGCTTATGGCGGCAGAGACAATGGCTGCCGCTTGGTACGATTTCACTCGATATGTGCCGACCTTTATCACTAAAGCGGTGGCGCAGACTGACGACCCTGAGCGGCAGCATCATCTGATCCAGATCGCCTATGATGAGCTGGGTGGTAATGACAAGAACTATATTCATTCGAAGTTGTTCTTGGAAGCCTTAGATAAGGCAGGCATAAGGCTCGCGTCAAGTTCGTCTCCATCTTCGATCAAGGAGATTCTCAAGGTATTGGACGAGACGCTGGTTGGCACAAAGAGCCAGTACGGAATTGTCGGTCTTCTGCTGAGTTTTGAGATCTTCGCAGAAGAGAATATTGAGGCTTTGTTTCAGAGCCTTTGCTATGACGAGGCGAGCGAGTTAGCGTTGGCCGCTACGCCGTTTTTCAAGATACACCGTGCCGATGAGGCGGAGCACATCCGTCACTCTATTGCGAACTTCCTGCGCTTTTGCAAGACCGAAAGAGCTCGCGAAGAGTTTCGCGTGTCTTTCGACCAAGGCATCGATTTCTGGCATCGTTTCTGGGATCAGTGCGCGTGCTTGGTAAATCTCGAAGCGAATTCGCGTTCCTGCGCCTGACCTCGTCCCTACACCCGCTGTAATGCATCAATCAACCGGATACTTAATCCGGTTGATTGACCGCTCTCACGCCGGAGATCTCCAATATGAAGACCGTCGTTTTCATCGAAACAAACTTCAGCGGATTGGATGCTATTCGCTACTGCAACGAGGCGGGCTACCGCTCTGTATTAGTGACGGATAGTGTCGAGCGCTTTCGGAAGTGGTTCCCTGCGTCTGTTCTATACAAGCTTGATTTGGCGGATGCGATAGTCTCAGTAGACGACTCCAACGACTTCGAACAAGTACGCGCTGCTATTGAGAAACAGATAGGCCAAATTGATGCTTTGTTGACCTTTGCAGAGATACGTACTGCAGTCACAGCCAAGTTGTGCGCACATCTTGGTCTTCGCGGGGCCGATCCAGAAGCTATTGCTATAGCGCAGGACAAGCACCGATTTCGCCAAGTTCTGCAAGAGAGAGGTGTGGATAGCGTCAAGGCAGTGCGTATCGAAACAGTCGAAGAGTTACGCTTGCTTGGTGAGTCCATGACATTTCCCTGCTTCCTAAAGCCGGTACAAGGGCACTCCAGCATTGGCGCGATATTATGCGCCAGTAAGTCCGATATTGAGTCAGTAGTCGCTCGACTTAGCACGATTTCCGAAGACTGGATTTCCACGGCCTTTGTTGGCGAGGAGTTTCTTTCTGGTGACTTGGTGAGTGTGGAGATGCTTACGACGTCAGCGGGCGAGCATCAATTAGTTGGCATATCTGACCGTGATGTCGTGCACGGCAGCGTTGAGATAGGTGCATCCTTCCCTTTACTTAACGAAAATTTGCGCGAGATTCAATCTAAAGCGTGCTCGGCGCTGGACGCAATCGGTTATAACTTCGGGCCGAGTCACATCGAGATTATAGTCACCGCCGACGGCCCCCATTTGGTCGAAGTGAACACTCGAGTCGGCGGCAGCGGACACTCCATCATGCTGGACTTAGCCAGCGGCCACTCAATCGTTGGCGACTGCATCGAACTCTGTTTAGGTAGTCTGATATCTCAGCGCCCACTTTATGAGCCGCACCAAGGCGCGGCTTGGAAATGCCTAGTCAGTGAATTAGAGGGTGTGATAGCTAGCCTGCCTTCGGTTGAGTCGATAAAACACAATTTCCCATCTGTACGCGAGGTCTGGCTGCACCATGAGGTGGGTGACAGCATCGACGGTACGCATTCCAACTACAGCTGGATCTTGCAGGTCATGTGCGTCGGCCGTGATCAGCAAGAGGCCAAGAGCAACGCGGCCCAAGTGATCGACTTCGCCTCTCAGCGCACCGCCATAAAACAGCAGGAAACGGCATGATCGGGCTCAATCGGGGGCGCCTCAATCTGCTACTAGGCAGCGCGGCGTTTACATTGTCTTCGGCTGGTTCGGTACTGTTGCACATCGTCTTAGCGCTGGCCGTCTATAAACAGACTGGTTCAGCCCTGTTGACCTCGCTATTCGTGTCGCTGCAATGGCTGCCTGCCTTCCTGGTAGTGCTCTTCCGGAGTGATTGGGAGCACGGGCTTGATCCACGGGTACGCTGGTATCTCCTCGATCTGCTATCAGCCGCGCTGACACTCCCAATATTTTTCATCGCTGATGGGCAAAACTATTTGGCTATTGTGTTGGTTCTGCTGATCCGTGGCGTGGTAGACCAAATTAACCGCATCAACAAAACTATCGCAACGCGAGTTTTTTTTCCTAAAGAAAAGGCAACTCACTATGCGTCCTTTCTGCAGTCCAGCTATCATGTAGGCATCGGTCTAGCGGCAATGGCGGGAGTTTTTTTCGCTAGCTATATCGACCTCAAAATAGTTGTGCTGATCGATGCGTTTACTTTCGTGCTTTCCGCCGGGCTTATATGGCTAACTCGCTCAATATCCGAACTAGTCAGGGCAGATGCTGTTTCTAATAGTTCTTTGGCCGCTCGTTTTCGGGAGTATCGTCAAGCTCTGTCCAATGATCCTCGTCTACTCCTTTGCGCTGCATTGATGCCTTTGACAGCAACTTTCTTCCAGGGTACCTACAGCGTACTGCAGCCGATTTTCCCTGTGTCTCGTTTTGGATTTGATGTATCAGCAGTATCCGTATCGTACGTGCTGGCAAGCATCGGCATTGTAATCGGCTCGTGGTCATTCAGTCTATTTTGTAAAAGGTTCAGGCTCTTTGAGTGCTCTTTTTACAACTCTAGGATGTTGGCAGTAGGCTGCTCAGCGCTCGCTGCTGCGTTATACATCGGCGTTGTTAGCGCACCTACTCCGTTACTTAGCGCAGTATGCTTTTCGTTGATGATCGTGGTCTTCGAATTTCTCTGGATGATGGGCTATGCCGGTACCGTAGCCTTCGCCCCTGCCAGCCGACTGGGTTCTGTCTTCGGCATCTCATTCGCTTTAGGTTGCTTGTTTGCCAGTCTCCTTTCGACGCTGCTTGGCTTGGTATTGGATTTCTTCGGTAATAATTATTTTTACCTCATCGCGTTGCTGATGTTCGCTTATTTATCGTGTGTCGTACTTTTACTGCGACCAGAACAGAGTGTTGCAGCTGTTCCTGTCCAGGACTAATACAGAATGTTCTAACCGAACAACCAAGAAGGAACGTCAAAAATGGGTAACTGGATTACGTCTGAGTTGTGCGAGCTGAATGAGGAGAACATGAACCTTCTTCTCGATTTTAAGATCCCAGGAATCATTGTCAAAGAATTTCTACCCGTTGAATTGTGCAAGGAAGTCGCGAGGAGTCTTGTGGCCTTAAGTTTTGACACCTACGACCACCTTAAAGAGATTCCCGTTAATCACATTGGGCTTTGCCATAACCAGTGGGCGAACGATCAGAAAGACGTCTATTTTGGAAAAAAGCAACAAGCCCAATTGGTGATCGACAACATCTACGAGAAACTGAGCATTGATCCGGTCAAGATGGTCACCGAGACGCTCACTCAAAGAAGTGGCCGCCCGGCTGCGATATTCGAAGAGCCCGGTTTCGGTCGCTACTTTGCTGGTGCTTTCCGTAGCTTTCGCGGGCACGGGAAACTTCACGTCGATCATGCCCCTACTCACATACTAAAGCCTTGGGCGGTGACTGAGATTAGCCGGCAGATGACCTGGAATCTCTATTATTCGCAGTTGGACAGCGGAGGCGAGCTCGTCATTTACGACACCATTCATACGTCTCAGAACGAGCCGATGAAGGTTGCTGGGGACTACTACTTTCCTTACGAGGTGCTGGAGGGCAAGGACCGCATAAGCCTTATACCTACAGTGGGCGACCTGATTATTTTCAACACCCAGAACTTCCACGAAATCCTAGGCAACAGCAGTGGTGGTCATCGTGTCTCACAGACATCCTTCATCGGCATAAAGGCAGATGGTTCATTGGGGTTGTGGTCGTGAAGGCTTCTTACGGTTCGAGTAATGGAGGCAAGAAAATGAGATTATTCAGGCGTATGGCCCTCGGTATAGCAGGATTGCTTTCACTGCCAGCGCTAGCCGCGCAGACGCTGGTTTACTGTTCTGAGGGCAGTCCAGAGGCACTAAACCCGCAGCGCACTCTGTCTGGTACAGCGCGCAACGCGACTGCTACCACTATCTACGATCGTCTCGTCGATTTCGAATCTGGCACTACCAATGTCGTCCCCTCGCTAGCGGAAAGCTGGACCATTTCCGAGGATCGCAAGGTCTATGAATTCACCCTGCGCCGCGGGGTTAAGTTTCAGAAGACGGATTATTTCACGCCGACGCGGGAGCTGACGGCAGACGACGTGCTTTTCTCGATCAACCGCCAATTCGACTCCAGCCATCCCTACCACCGCGTTGGCGGCGGAAGTTATCAGTACTTTCAGGGCATGGGTATGGATAAGTTGATTGCTCGGGTTGAAAAGCTTGACGAGCATCGTCTACGAATTGTTCTTAACCAGCCGGAGGCGCCTTTCCTGGCAGACATGGCTATGCCATTCATGTCGATTCTCTCTGCTGAGTACGGTGAGCAGTTAATGGCGCACGGTACACCTGATAAGATAGACCAGTTGCCGATCGGCACAGGTCCTTATCTTTATCGTAGTTACCAGAAGGACAGTGTCCTGCGTTTCGCCTCGCACCCTGGCTATTGGGGAGTGCCAGCTAAGATCGAAAATCTGGTGTTTGCGATCACTCCCGATCCTAGTGTTCGTCTTCAGAAGATGAAGACTGGTGACTGTCAAATCGCTGTTTCGCCGGCACCGGCCGACCTTGACGCAATACGCAAGGACAAACGCCTAGTTCTCGATGAGGCTGAGGGAATGAATGTCGGCTACCTGGCGATGAATGTAGAAAAGGCGCCGTTTAACGATGTAAAGGTGAGGCGTGCAATTGCCCATGCGCTGAATAAACAGAACTACATCAATGCTGTTTATCAAGGGACCGGTGAAGTTGCTATTAATCCCTATCCGTCCAGCCTATGGTCATATACCCGCAACGTCTCCACTTATAATTATGATTCCGCTTTGGCGCGTAAGCTATTGGCCGAAGCTGGCTATCCCGATGGGTTCAAGACCACGCTATGGACCTTGCCCGTTAGCCGTCCTTACAATCCTAATGGGCGCAAAATGGGAGAGATGATGCAGGCAGACCTAGCCCGTGTGGGTATCCGGGTGGAGCTTGCGACCTTCGATTGGGGTACCTATCTGGACAAGGTGAAACGCGGTGAGCACCAGATGGTCCAGTTAGGCTGGTCCGGAGATAATGGCGATCCCGACAACTTCCTCTATACCCTGTTAAGTTGTGATTCGGTCACCCGCGGTTCAAACAACTCGCGCTACTGCTCAGCAGAGTTTGATCGGTTGATCAGCCAGGCACGTGTCGAGTCGGACCAAGTGTTGCGCGCTAGCCTCTATCAGCGGGCGTTAGGACTATTGAGCCAGGACGTACCGGTAATCCCTATCGCACACTCGAAGGTGTACAGGGTGCTAAGTCCGAAGCTGGCAGGATATAAGATGAATCCATTTGACATGGATTACTTCTCCCTGCTGTCGTTGCGTGATCAATGAGGTGGTGGATGGCTCGTGCCCAAGGGCTATTCGGAGTGTTACCCACTCTATTCGGCATCAGCCTAATCGCTTTCTTCGTGATCCGCTTTGCGCCCGGTGATCCGGTCCTACTGATGATTGGCGAACGCGGCGCAGACCAAGCTCAGTACAGACAGATGGTCGAGCGCCTCGGACTCGATGAGGCGCTGCCGCTGCAGTATTTGCACTTCATGGGGAACGCGTTGCTTGGCGACTTGGGCACATCCGTGGTCAGCGGTCGCACGGTGCTTTCCGAAATCTTATCGAGGTGGCCAGCGACTATGGAACTGGGTTTCGCAGCGATAGCGGTTGCTCTCATAGTCGGTGTGCCAGCGGGAGTACTCGCCGCTGTCAAGCACGACACTTGGTTTGATCGATTGGTAACAATGGTTTCTCTGGTCGGCTATTCGATGCCGATTTTCTGGCTGGGCTTGGTGCTCATCCTATTGGTTTCAGTCTTGCTAGGCTGGACCCCTGTATCCGGTCGTCTTGGAATCGAGTATGAGGTTCCCGTTAGGAGCGGCTTCCTGTTAATCGACACTGTATTCCCCGATGTTTTTCGGGCCTATGGCCTGGCTGCGTTCTTCAGCGCGTTGCATCACCTCATTTTGCCGTCTTTAACCATGGCGGCGGTACCGTTGGCGGTGTTCGCTAGGATCACTCGCAGCAGCATGCTTTACGTTCTCGGCGAAGACTATATCCGAACCGCGCGCGCCAAGGGATTGGCCGAGCGGCAGGTTATCTGGAAGCATGCGTTGAAGAATGCTTTGCTGCCGATCATCACAGTAGGCGGTCTGTTCTTCGTCAGTGCTGCCATAGCGGGCGCCATTCTTACCGAGTCTATCTTCGGGTGGCCAGGTATCGGCAACTACGTTGTCAGTAGCGTTAACGCCCGTGATTATCCAGTAATCCAAGGCTGCATCCTGTTAATAGGGGTGTTAGTGATCGTGACAAACCGGGCAGTTGACCGGCTCTATCGCATGGCCAATCCGAAAATGAGGAGCTGAGATGCGCAATGTCTTGCCATTGTTTCCCTTTTCTCTAAATAGTTCTGGATCCCTTGGTCTGCTGACGATCTTAATGATTATTGCGTTCTGCCTGTTCGGTCCGGTTCTGTTTGGGCTAGAACCCTATGAGATGAGCGACGACCTACTTTCAGCCCCGAACTGGCTGGGCGGCAATGGCGGCGTTCTAGGTACCGACGACCTGGGGCGCGATCAGCTTGCACGGCTGGTCTATGGTGCGCGCAGTTCGTTGGCTATCGGCGTAGTGGTGGTATTTATTTCCTGCACTGTCGGTGCGCTGCTTGGTCTCTACGCCGCCTGCTTTGGCGGTGCGGTTGATCGGGCTATTACGCGCCTCGTCGATGTGATTATGTCGTTGCCTAGCATCTTGCTAGCAATCGTAATAGTTGCGGTACTTGGACCTGGGCTAGTTAATGCGATGTTCGCCGTGGCCCTTGTCTCCATGCCTCGTTTCGTAAGGATCGTTCGTGCGGTAGCGCTTGCGGAAATGCAGAAGCAGTACATCTCGGCCGCACGAACTTGTGGCGCATCGACGCAACGAATTATCTGGAGTGAGGTGTTGCCCAACTGTTGGGGGGCGATAATCGTCCAGGCCTCACTGGGGTTCAGCGACGCGATCTTGGAGATTGCCGCCCTCGGTTTCCTGGGGCTTGGTGCACAGCCGCCCACCGCAGAGTGGGGCGCAATGTTGGCCGACTCGCGCGCCTTCATTGCTTCCGAACCTCAACTAATGTTATTCCCTGGGCTGTGTATCTTCCTGACTGTGATCAGTTTCAACCTGCTTGGCGATGCATTGCAGGATCTCCTTGATCCTCGGTTGGGGGGCAGACGATGATCGTTTCGGTGGAGAAGCTTTGCATTCGCCTGCCACTGGCAGGTCAGATGCGCAACGTGGTTCGCGATCTCAGTTTCACCGTCGCCGCAGGCGAGACCCTGGGCATTGTAGGTGAGTCCGGATGCGGCAAAAGCCTGACCAATCTCGCACTAATGGGACTATTGCCGGCAGGGGCTGAAGTATCGGCCGAGCGCCTCGATTTGTGCGGCCGAAATCTACTCGCACTGTCAGGAGCTGGCGACTGGAGGAAAGTACGCGGACGTTGCGCGGCGATGATCTTCCAGAATCCGATGGGTTCTTTGAACCCGGTAATGACGATAGGCACGCAGTTGGCGGAGGCCTTGTGGCTGGCCGATCAGGAAGCTTCTCGGGCTACAGTTCGCGAGACGTTGCTGGCGCTTCTTGACCAAGTCGGCATTCTGCGTCCAGCGGCGCGCGCCGAGGCCTATCCGCACGAGCTCTCTGGCGGGATGGCACAGCGGGTGATGATCGCTATGGCGCTAGCGCTAAAGCCAGCGCTCCTAATTGCCGACGAACCGACTACCGCGCTTGACTCCACTACCCAGTGGCAGATCATGGATCTGCTCTTGCGTCTTCGGGATGAAAAAGGCATGGCCATGATGCTGGTATCCCATGATATTGGTTTGGTTAGTGCCTATGCCGATCACGTCCAGGTCATGTACGCCGGTGAACTGGTCGAACATGGCCCTGCGAACGAGTTGCTGGAGCAACCTAGGCATCCCTACACTCGGGGCCTGATTTCGTCTCAGCCTGGCTACGTGGGCAGAGCGCGCAAAACTCTCCTTCCTGCGATTGGTGGGCAAGTTCCTTCTCTTGACAGCGAAACAATCGGTTGCCGTTTTGCCAGTCGCTGCTCATCGGTTAGAGAGCAATGCGGTGCGGAACAAACGCTTCGTCGTCCCCACGGTACTACGAACGTTATGGTCCGTTGCAATCAATGAGGAGAAGCAAAGTGCCTAACCGAAATGTCTTGTTGTTCGAGGGGGTAACTAAAACTTTCGAAACTGCTTCCGCCGCAGAGGCGGTAAAAGCCGTGAGCGAAGTTTCGTTGCAAGTGAGGCGTGGTGAGACGCTGGCGATCGTCGGCGAGTCCGGCAGCGGAAAATCCACCCTAGTACGTCTGCTGATGAAACTCGAATCGCCCAGCTCTGGACGGATTTGTTTGGATCAAGGAGGCGTGGCCTGTGACATCGCTGAAATCGCCACGGGTGATTTCTATCGTAGGGTACAGATGGTATTTCAGGACCCATACGGTTCGCTGAACGGGCGCGGGCGTGTATGGGAGATAGTCAGCGCCGGAGTGGCTAACTTGGGTTTGAAACGTACGCGCGCTGACCTCCGCGAAGCCGCGGAGGAGGCTTTGGCGTCGGTGGGGCTGCCTGCAGCATATCTGAACGCCTATCCAGACCATTTGAGCGGTGGTCAACGGCAGCGGGTCTCCATAGCCAGGGCGCTAGCGGCGAGGCCCGAGATTTTAGTGCTGGACGAGCCGCTTTCCGCGTTGGACGTCTCGATACAAGCGCAGATCGTCAACCTGCTATTGGAATTGCAGGAACGTATGAGGTTGACTTATTTGTTCATTTCACACGATCTTGCCGTCGTCCGACACATCGCTGACACAGTCGCGGTTATGCGTTCTGGCCAGTTGGTTGAGGTTGGACCAGTCGAAGATGTTATTGATCGCCCCACACACACTTACACCCAAGCGCTGGTAGGGGCCTCATTCGTTGTCCGATCAGTACGTTCTGAACCTGAAGAGCAGGAGCTTTTCCGTACGTAGAAGCTTCGTCTCTGCAGATTAGAGGTATCGCATGAGCAAGACTCTGACACCTCCACTCGGGTATATGACGTTACAAGTACGCTTCAACGGAGTGTGCGACCCACAAAGAACTCTGCTGGAGAATATCGAGGCTATGGGGCTTCAGATCCGGAGCGCTTGCTGGCGCGGACGCTGTGGATCTTGCAAGGTACGGCTCGAGGTAGGTGGATTGCATCCGGAGCGGCATATTCTTGAGAACGGCTACGTCTTGTCCTGCTGCTCCCTTCTTACCAGCGACGCTTCCGTCGTGGTTGACTAACCTGTAAGGACTCTCAATGATCAATTTTCACAGTATTCTCGGACGTCGCTCCCAGCCGCTGATCGGCGGCGAGATAGACCGCGACGAGTTGCGAAGTATTCTGTCTTGCGCATTAACCGCGCCAGATCACAAACGGCTCAGACCTTGGCGTTATATTGTATGTCATCCTGAGCACAAGGAGGTCTTGACTTGGTTGATCGTCTCCAGCCTGCCGGAAACCTCCGCGGACCTGCGAGAGAACCAGGTCGAGCAGGTTCGGCGCAAGCTCGGCTTTGCTCCGCATATTGTAATCTGCTTGCTAGAAATTAATCGCTCTTGCACGGTGCCGGAGGTAGAGCAAGTGCTATCCGCAGGCGCGGCGATTCAGAACATGATCATCGCGGCCGAAGGGCAAGGCCACAAATGCTACTGGAAGACAGGAGAGTGGGCCTATAACATGAGATTACACGAAAAACTTTCCCTCAACCCCGATACCATAATTACTGCATTCCTGGGCTTCGGTAAGAATGCCGAAACTGCCCATACGCCTAGGTCGATGGCGCGTGCGGCATACGCCGACCATTTCATCTCGGTTGAAGAGTTGGTCACCCCGGCTTATTTAGCTGAGGCTGTCGAACTTGGGTTTCCTCGATTCTGACCACGCTACGGAGAACATAAAATGGAGTTTGCGCTAATTTTAACGATGAGCATGTTTTCGCTGAGTATGTCCATCTCCCCTGGCCCGGTGAATATGGTGATAATCGCCTCCGGGGCGAACCACGGCTTCTGGAGGACTTTTCCGTTCGTCTCTGGGGCGACAATCGGCTTTACGCTGCTGCTGATTTTCGTAGGGTTTTGGTTCCTCAGAGTGATTGAGAGCTACCCGGTGTTTTTTGAGTACTTAGGTGTGGCCGGGTCAGTCTTCATTATCTACGTAGGCTACAAGATTGCATCGTCGCGTCCTGAGTTGGTGGTGGAGAAGGGCGATGTCCCTAGTTTCATGCAGGGCTTCCTGCTCCAATGGCTCAACCCTAAAGCATGGGTCGCCTGCGCTTCCGGCGCAGCACTTTTCTCGAGCCCTCATACGCACACCACGCTGATAACCTTTATGGCGATTTATTTTGTAGTCTGCTACATATCGCTGGCCGCTTGGGCGGTGCTGGGAGATCGGGTTTCAGTTCTGCTAAACGGTACCATGCGCATTCGTATATTCAACTTGGCGATGGGCGGTATGTTAATTGCTACCGCTTTTTACATGTTCTACCTGCAGTTCTTCGCCTCTACTCCAGCGAACGGGAGCTGAACGAGTCGTATATGTCATTAATGAGCGTATATGCGATGCTGCTAGTTGTAATGTTTGGCGGCCATACAGCATAGACTTTCAGGGGGTCCAGTATCCACTCTGGAAGTACCACAACGACCTCATTTCGTTGAATGCCTTCGCAGCTTAGAAAATTCGGCGGAGCAGCGAGCCCGACCTTGAGTTGGGCAAATCGGTAGGAGGCTTCCACGCTGTCCACGCGAAGATGAGGCGTATACTTTATTTGTGCTACCTCTTCGCTCCCCACATGCCGGAACAACCTTGTGTTTGGTCGCATAGTAAGGCCAATCCATTTCATCGATTCGAGATCGCGAGGGTGTTTAACTGGCTCGCTTTCGGCTAAAAAACTTTTGGCTGCAATTACTTGGCGGGGCAATGCAAACAGGTGGCGCGCTTTCAATGAGCTATCAGGTAGCTCACCGATGCGAAAGGCAACGTCGATGCTCTCAGCAATTATGTCGTGGCGACTGTCGTTGCAGGAAATGCTAAGACAGACATCAGGGTACTTTTCAATGAAATTTACTATGTGTCTAGTAAACTCACTGTTTATGAAAACGGCGGGGATAGAAATACGTAGATTATTTTTGGTTGAAATGGAGCGTTGTTTGAAGTCGATTACACCTTTTTCGTAAAGCTCTAGCATGGATTTTGCTGTTTCTAGAAGCTTAGTTCCGTCGTGAGTAAGCGAAAGCTTACGAGTATTACGGTAAAGCAGTGCGCTGCCTAAGTTTTTTTCTAATTTGGAGAGATGTAGGCTCGCCGTCGCTGTTGCAAGTCCCAGTGCTTCAGCACCGCCGGATATTGATCCTACCTCTACAATTTTCGCGAACACGATCAAATAGCGTATATCTTCAATCATCTATATTCAACTCAGCAACGAGGCATCCAGGGTAAGGCTACGAGTCCTTTCGATCAGTAACGTAGCATTCCTGATAGGCTCAGGAAATGCTTTCGTCAAAAAAGTCGTTTTTTGACAAGCTTAGGTCTTATATATCTAGGAAAGCCGAGCTATATCAGTATGTTACAATAGCTTGTGCGTTCTAGAGTTTTTAGCATGCCTGCATGCTAGCCCCAATTTGTCCTTAACGCCTTAGAAAAAGATAAAGCATAAGTTGAAAAAGTATAAATTTTTTGTGGCTGAACTATGAATTTGAAGCATATTCAGGCTGTCAATATCGGCTTTTTGCCGGATATCAATCTGTGGCATTTTGTTGAACACAGGTTTGTACACATTGATGTCGTAAAGGAAAATTGCCGTCCTGGGGTTTATTGGAAAATAAATCTAAAGGCTGGAGTTACGCATGCCCAGCACTCATCTACCCTTTATGTTCTTCTGGAAATAGTTTAAATATATTACTTGAGCATCGCCAATATAAATTATCGTTAGTTCTGTTTTTTAGTAATGTCAACCCGAGGTCGGCTAAGAGTTGTGCATTTTTCAATGCCTCCATTATCTGAATTTTTTGAATTTCAGACATAATTGGGATGGCCACGACACTTTCTTTAATCCTCGCTCGATCCTCTTCCGAAAGGCTTTCACTAGTATTGATCGCGATTTATAACATCATGTTAGCCCATTCCTGATCTGTTGATTCTTGGTCAAGCCTAGTGGCCAGCGTTCTGGATCTCTGAAACACAATACCCTGTATCACCAGGATTGTTTATTCTAGGGAAAACTGATCGAAAAACTTGGTGTCTTTCAGCTTTTTTAATTCCGGTAAAAATAAGTTCTCTAACTCGCTAATCCTTTCTTCTATTTTCTTGTCGCCGTAAAAATAGCTTTTCGACGCTTGGTCTCTAATGGAAGCGGCTGGGACGACTTTTCCATCTGTTAATCGTAGCAGAGGAATAAATTTTTTGTCGTTAGAGAAAAACCTAAAATAATATTGTGGTACGAAATACTGGCTCTTTTTATCCTCCACATCTGTCCCCTTGTCCACCACAAGAAAAGCAAGGCTTTCACAGGCGAAGGTTTCGAGCAGGGCGAATTAATCGCCGCATCCCCGGTGGGTCAGTTTTGCATCGGTACTGACACTTCATTAACATAGGCTCGGCTCAGTCATTGCACGCACAGAGGCATTTGGGCCGAATGGCAGCCCGCTCGCCATAGCCCGGCTAGACGGGTCACAGCGCCTTGGCCATGGACGTGTGACATCCGAGCTTGAGCTAACGAACTCACCGTACAGGCCGCTAGAACCCATCAAGATGGCGATAAGCTGCCCATCGAGCTGTTGAGCAGTACGGTCGGCTCGATGGCTCGATGGCTCGGGTGCTCAGCGTGCCGCTGACGGTGGATATCGAAGGAGGCTATTCGCACGACCTCAGGCAAGTCGCCAAAGTCATCGCCACCGTCGTCGACGCCGGCGCGGTCGGGATCAATATCGAGGATGGAATCGCGACGCCAGAGCGGCTTATCCACAAGATCGACACGGCCCGAAAAGTCGCGAACGGGGGGCAACTTGTTCGTCAACGTGAGCTGCGACGTTTACCTTAAGAGGTGCGCATGGGTGTGCGGCGCTTGAGCGTGGGTTCGGCCATCGCTGAGTTCTTGTATGGTGCCATGGGGGGGGATTCGTGGCTTCCTGGAAAGCGGTCAGCTCGACACTCACGATTTGAAAGCGCACACCTACGGCGAACTCAACGCGCTAATGGCCGGCCAACCCGAGTGATGCTGGCGCCGCATCCCCTGGCAGTATCACCGGTGCTCGACAGTCTTCATGTCGAGGTGAAGCCAGGGATTGGCGGGCAGCTATTCATGGCTTTGAACTGCACCGCCGATGGGTAACGACCCACAGAACTTGGGCCGATACTCTGATTCTCTTGCGGTCAACCCGCAACGCTGCCCCGCACCCGCCTACTGGCCGGCGTGCCGACCACCGTCGACGTGCAGGACTTCTCCCGTGATGAACTCCGCGGAGTCCAGGAATACGATGGCATTGGCCACTTCGTCCGTCTCGCCCATACGGCCCAATGGATGGAAGCTGGCAAACAAATCGTGATGTTCCTCGGAATGCATTGGCGTCTTAATCATACCCGGCGCAACGGCGTTCACCCGGACGCCATGTTTGGCATATTCGATCGCCAATACGCGAGTGGCTGCATTCAGGCCGCCTTTGGTCAACGCCGCCAGCGCCGTGTAGCCACCGCTGCTGCCATTTCCAATGCTGCCTGTAACAGTCACTACATGGCCGCTCGCCTGCTTTTCCATTTCGGCAAGGGCCAATTGGGTAATGTGATAAAAGCCCGCCATATTGACGTTCATCACGGCGTCGTAATCCTCGAGGGTGTTCTCGGTGAAAGGCTTGCCGATAAAAATGCCGGCGTTGTTGACCAGTGTGTCCACACGGCCGAAGCGTTCGACGGTTTCGGACATAATGCGCTTCGCGGTGGCGGGGTCGCCGATATCGCCAGCAATGGTCACGATATTCGGATCATCTGACGGCTTGATCGTGCGCGAGGTCGCAACGACGCGATAGTCAAGTGTGCGAAATGCCTTAACGATTGCGGCGCCTATGCCTTGTGACGCGCCGGTGACGATGACGACCTTTTGTTCACTGCTCATGTTTTAGCTCTCCGGGTGGGTGGACCGACCTACTGGCATTGGAGGAGCATCGCGGCTGTTGCTCGCTATCAGGCTTCATCCAGGATCGATCGCTTGCTGGGTTGGGAGTGATACTAGGGTCATTTACGATTCTTAAAAATCCGCTATTCTTTATCAATGACTGATAAAAAACGCACAGAAGTAGATTGGCAGGATGTCAGGGTCTTCCTCGCGCTAGGTCGGCACGGCAGCCTATCGGCGGCCGCTCGGGCACTTTCGGTCAATCACGCAACCGTTGCGCGTCGCATCCAATCTCTGGAAGCAACGCTGGGCGAAAAGCTGGTCGAGCGCCGATCCGACGGTTATGTCCTGACGCCTTCGGGGGTTCGCACAATGGATGCCGCCAGCCATATGGAGGCGGCCGCCCAGACACTGGGTCGTGGAGGTAGCGACGATCCGCTCACAGGCCTGGTTCGCGTAAACGCCCCGCCGGGCCTGAGCCAGGGGTTCCTGATTGAGCATCTGTCCAAACTGCCGGTGATGTACCCCGGCCTTGATATCGACCTGGCAGCCGGCCTGCGTTCAATCAGCCTTGAACGGCATCAAGCGGATATCGCCGTGCGAGTGGGTCGTCCGCTGGACGGTCACTTTATTGCCAAGCCGTTGGGGCATCTGGCCTTCGGTTATTACGGTACCGATGAGGTGTGCCTGGCCGTCGAAAGCGGGCGCGCGCCCAGCTTTATCAGTTTCGATGAAGAAAATTCGGACATTCGGGAAGCTCGCTGGCTTGCGCAACATTTCCCTTCTGCACGTATCACCTTTCGGACCAACAACCACCTCGCTCAGGCCAAGGCAGCGAGTTCCGGTGCGGGGCTGGCGCTTGTGCCGCACTATCTGGGGCGTCAGGAGCCCAACCTGCGAATCTGTCGACTGGACAGCGTGCCGCCTGAGCTGGATATCTGGCTCCTAATGCGTCCACAGGACCGAAAAGATCCGCCCATCCGAACGGTTGCGGATTACCTGCAATCCATCTTTGAACGCGAGCGCGCGCTGTTTGCCGATTAGCCGACAGGGACACGCGAAACGGTCTTTGGCCGTTTTCGAGGCTCGCCCGTATTCCAAGAGGAGTGTCGGCTTTGGACCCTGGGAGCCGGCAGTGTCGGTCGGGCTCGGGAGTGCCCGAAGAACCTGGGCGCCCAAAGCCGTTAAAGAACGAAGTATTCAGCGACGCCCCGCAGGGGTGAGATTTGCCCCGAGGTAGGCTATCAGGGCATTGACCTTGGGCAACGCCTCGCGACTCTTGAGCCATACCAGATTCATGGGCAGACCTTCGGTGGAAAGGTGGGGAAGAACCTCCATCAGGCTGCCGCTTTTCAAATGTGTCTGAACCAACCATGTAGGCAGTTGGGCGATGCCCAGACCGGCCAGGACAGCCATCACTTCTCCTTCTCCATCCGCTACTGCAATGTGCGGATGCATAATCCTGCGCTCCATATCACCCGGTTGACGGCCTTTGAAATACCAGGGAATCGCCATTCCGTCGTTCTGGCCATAGCCGACACAGAGGTGGCCGTCCAGATCCGATTCCGACTGGGGCCACCCGTAACGGCGGAGGTAATCGGGCGAGGCGCAAAAAATAAGTTTCTGCGTGCCGAAAAATTGGTGTCCGAGAGACGTTGGCCATGCATCCGAACCGCCAATCCTGACAACGATGTCAATGCCCTCGTGTACCGGGTCGACGTAACGATCCGAAAATGACACATGCGGCGATAGGCGTGGGTGTTGCTTCACGAAATCTAGAACTAGCGGCAGTACGTGCAACCGCCCATAGGACGCAGGCAAATCAATGCGTACCTTGCCTTGGGGCTCGGTCTGAGTCGAGGTCAGGGCAATTTCGACTTCTTCCAGATCCGAAAGCACCGTCGTGCAGGTACGGTAGAACGTATCTCCCGCTTCGGTGAGTGACAGGCGGCGCGTGGTGCGCTGGAACAAACGGATGCCTAACCGTCTCTCCAGGCGTGCGATGCTCTTGCTGACGGCGGAGGTGCTCAGGTTCAGGCGTCCGGCTGCCGCGGTAAAGCTGCCCAGGTCGGCAACGATCACGAAAACATCGATGCCTTTAAGGCGTTCAGAGGAAAACATGGCTGCCCCGATTGATGAATTCAATTCCACTCAGTTGATAAAAACCAGCCAAGATCAAACACAGTTTCTCCAATAGGCTATGTGAAAACCTATGTGGAGTTAAGTGTCATGCATTCGTCGTCAGTGGCAGACGCCACGCTGTCCCCCGCTGAAACGTCACGTTCAGGGCTTCAGATCCTGATCATGGCGGTCGCGGGCTTCATTATTGTCACTACCGAATTCGTGATTGTCGGCCTGTTGCCGGCGCTGTCTCGAGGCCTGAACATCTCTATCGCCTTGGCTGGCCAGGTCGTTACCTTGTTCGCCTTTACGGTGATGCTGTTCGGGCCGGTGCTCACCGCTAAGCTGGCTCATGTGGAGCGTAAGAAACTCTTCACCTTGATACTCATGGTGTTCGCCGCTTCCAATGTTTTGGCGGCGGTCTCCCCTAATATCTGGGTGCTGGCATTGGCTCGCTTTATTCCTGCCCTGGCGTTGCCGGTATTTTGGGGGACTGCCAGTGAGACCGCTGGGCAACTTGCCGGGCCCGGTCAATCGGGTAAGGCTGTTGGCCAAGTGTACCTGGGCATTACAGCGGCGCTGGTCTTCGGCGTGCCGTTGGGTACCCTGGCCGCAGACTTCGTCGGCTGGCGTGGAAGCTTCTGGATCCTGGCGGTGGTCGCCCTGTTCATCGGTGTACTGATGCATCTGCTGATGCCTAAGCTTCCGGTCTCCGGCAGCTCGCACCCCGACCAGAAGCAGACAGCGATTTTACGCCAACCGCGCTTCCTGGCCCATTTGCTGTTGTCGATCCTGACCTTCACCGCGTTGTTCACCGCCTACACCTACCTGGCCGATATCCTTGAGCGACTGGGTAACATTCCTGCTGGCCAAGTTGGCTGGTGGCTGATGGGTTTCGGCGCAATCGGCATGCTCGGTAACCATCTGGGTGGCAGCATGGTAGACCGTAAGCCGTTGGCCGCCATGGTGCTTTTTCTGGTGCTGGCGGGTGCCGGCATGCTTGCCGCGATACCGCTTGCCCCTCATCACATCTGGCTGGTGGTCGCACTGGTAGTGTGGGGTATCGGCTATACCGCTCTCTTCGTTGTGTGCCAAGTGCGGGTCATGCAGGCAGGTGCACAAGCTCAAGCCCTGGCTGCCACCATGAATGTTTCTGCGGCCAACGCAGGCATCGGCTTGGGCGCGACCCTCGGCGGTATCGGTATCAGCCACTACGGTCTGGGTTCGATCGGCGTCATCGCTACCCTGATCGCCGCCCTGGCGGTCGCCGTCGCGTTGATGATGATGCGTCGCCGGTAATCATCCCGACTCCAGCTTGTGGATGTCCAGTTGCACCCCTGGCGCCGAGTGACGGGGAATGGGTGGGCCAAGATCTGAGAAAAGTTGTTTGTTATGGTTGTGCTGAATACTCGATCCGAAGGATCTGTCTGAATGTCTTTCAGTCCAACAGGGAAACCCCGCACCCGCGGTAGTCTCGATCCCCGACCTTGAGTAGCACGCTCGCTTCGAATTCCTGGCCACTCATATCGTCGATACAGGTTTTGCGGTCGATCAGCACCTGGATTTCGGTACCGTCAGCGGCGTTACCGAAGAAGCCCTCAGGGGTTACTTCGGTCTTCGCAACATCGGTTTTCTGCTCGCCGTAGTACATTTCCAAATGCAGCGCTGGAGTTTTGCCTCGACCGACCTCCACCGACCAACCCGGTTCATTACCCACGGCGCGAAAGCTGACATTGCGTTTTTTGGCTTTAACCCAGGGTGAGTTCGGGGAGTCGAACGTATGATCGGACAGGGTGCTTTTTGGCGGCACGTCCTTGGAAGTTGTTGACTGATCGCATCCGGCAAGCGAAAACAGCAATACAACGCAGAGAAACTGGGTAGAAGTCATGAAGGCAATTTCTGTGCTTGAAAGCCCACGAGGTTAGCGCAGTCGCCTGGATCAGACGGAAAACGAAGGTTTCAAAGTGTAAAAAACGCAATCCTCATGAATAAAAGTTCGCGGCCAGGTGGCCTGCTACCTCAGATTTCTGGCGTGCGTGCCCTGTACGGTCAATACTGTTCGATGGCTTATTATCGCCTCCGGGCATTCGTTGTTTGATCCACGACATGAGGGAGATTCAATGTCAGTTGCGACTATCGATGGGCAATCGGTTCATTACCTGGACCAGGGCGCGGGCGACGTGGTTGTCCTCGGCTCCAGCTACCTGTGGGACAGCGCCATGTGGGCACCCCAGGTCGCCGTTTTGGCCCAGCACTACCGAGTGATCGTGCCGGAGCTCTGGGGTCATGGGCAATCCGGATCACTGCCAGAAAATACCCACAGCCTGGATGATCTGGCCAACCAGACCCTGGCCCTGCTCGATCATCTGGATATCCAGCGTTTCAGCGTGGTCGGCTTGTCAGTCGGTGGTATGTGGGGTGCGCGTCTGGCGCTGGCTGCGCCACAGCGTATTCGCGGGCTCGTGCTGATGGACACCTATGCCGGTGCCGAACCGGAAGGCACCCGGCAGGATTACTTCTCCATGCTGAAGATGATCGAGGACACCGGCAGTATTCCACCACCGTTGCTCGACGCCATCGTGCCGATTTTCTTCAAGGCCGGCATCGACCCTGAAACGCCGTACTACCAGAGCTTCCGCGCTTCGCTGACGACCTATTCCAGCGAGCGCCTGCGCAACAGCATCGTGCCCCTGGGTCGCCTGATCTTTGGTCGGGACGATCGTCTGGCGGCGCTCGCGGCCCTTGATGCCGAGCGCACACTGGTGATGTGTGGCGAGCAGGACAAACCACGCCCGCCGAGTGAAGCGCGGGAGATGGCCGAACTAATCGGTTGCCCGTATATCGGCATTCCCGAGGCCGGCCATATCTCCAGCATCGAGAACCCGGCATTCGTTAACCAGGCACTGTTGGCATTTCTGGCAAAATTGCCCAGGTAATTAACTTGGCTTTTTGGGGCGCTGATAGACGAAAAAAAGTGACCGATGGTACATCTGTTGTTTTCATTGAAGGTGGAAGATGATGCCATGGGTGTGAACCATCCTGGTTCGCCTACTGCCCCGTGGAGTCACTCATGCCCCAGACTGCCATCAAGCTCTACAACTTTTCCCGTTCCGGTCATGCTCATCGTGTCGAATTGATGCTGTCGCTGCTTGGTCTTCCGGTCGAACTGATCCATGTGGATCTTCCCAGTGGCGCTCACAAGAAATCGGATTACCTGGCACTGAACGCTTTTGGCCAAGTGCCGCTGATCGACGACCAGGGTGTGATCCTGGCCGACTCCAATGCGATCCTGGTGTACCTGGCACACAAATACGGCGACGGTCGTTGGTTGCCAACCGATCCGGTGGGCGCCGCCCGCGTTCAGCGCTGGTTGTCGGTGGCGGCGGGGGAGATTGCCTTCGGTCCGGCGCGAGCAAGATTGATCACGGTGTTTGGCGCCCCTTTTGACGCCGAGGACGCTATCAGCCGTTCCCACGCATTGCTCCAGGTGCTTGAGCAGGAGTTGAGCCATACGCCGTATCTGGTGGGCAGCGAGCCGACCATTGCCGATGTCGCTGGCTATAGCTACGTGGCCCATGCGCCGGAAGGTAACGTATCGCTGGCCGACTACCCGAATGTGCGGGTCTGGTTGGCGCGTATCGAAGCCCTGCCAGGCTTTGTGCCGATGCCGCGGACCGCTGTCGGTTTGCAGAGCGCCGGAGGCGGTGAGACCCGCAGCGGCACGAAGTCGCCATGATTGCTCTTTTGGGCAGTTGAATAGTGCCATCCATGACAAGGGCTGACATTAGCGTCTGGATAAAACTGCAGGCCCATAGCCATGAATCCAGCTACTACGTGCCTGGATTCATGGGCAGGACGGTTAAGAGAGTATCTTATTGGTATCGCTGCTCAATGCAGGATCTTCGAGATAGGTCGTCGAGGGATAATGTGAGTCGGTATGGAAATCGATGCGCGGACCCCGAACCGTAATCAGTCTGGCGTCGACTGTTATGCAGAGCGTCTGGCCGCTCTTGAAGGTCAGGCGATGAACTTTTTCATCGTCTTGCTGGTGAATCTCATGACTGATCAAATCCAGCAGGTTGTTCAATGCCAACCGCGCTCCGGGTTGATTGATGGTCAGGCAACTCATGCTGCTGGAATGACCGACAGGCCTTGGAGGCCGTTGGAAATAACGATATTGACTCAGGTTTCGACTCATGGCGGCTCCGTCGCTCGGAGTGCGTGTCGAGTGTTGGCGATATTATGGGTCACCGGCACGCACGGAGTGTATCAAGTGTTTTGGCCGTTTGGCCTATAGTTATGGATTTTCGAGTTTATAGGCTCGACTACATGAATATTTCAACAAGCAACAGAAGTGTTCGACTTCTATTGCCAGGCTTCAGGCACTATCTTCAACTTTTTCAATGACCTCGCGTTTAATAGGATGGGATTTCGGAAAAGGTGCCATATAAATATTCAAGTGGCAGGATGTTAGTCACTGGTGAATCGCCAATCAAGCCGCGTAGCTATTGAATTTTGTTACATTGGTGTCGTTTTTGATAGTAGCAGTTTATCTGGATATGTCGGTCTGTAGGAGTGGTTTTAAATATATGTAAGAACAATCTTTTTTCGATTTTCACATATTATGACAACACTACTCGGAGCTATAGGTGTCCTGGGTTCTATTGTGCGCTTTATGGCGCTTCATGGCCGGCAATCACTTGCGCGAGGAGCCGACATCCAGGTGTACAGGCCTATGGAGGCTATCGGTATGCCCGGAGCAATGCCGGAGTTTTTCGGTGGCGTGAATAAAAAGTGCGTTGTGAACAAAAAATTCACTCTTTCTGTTATATCGTAACCAAATGCTTCAAGGTGTCCGACGATGCGCACCGTCATGGTGGCTCGACGAGAATCTCGGCACGCCAGTGATTTTGACGATGGATGACCTCGATGGTGGCATCGGGTTTTGGAGTAGACATGCGAGTGGATCTTGAAGCGCCGAAGGCCGATCTGGAAAGCCTGCCGCGCTTCCAACGTGCGGGTTATCAGGCTCGCCGGCTACGGTGGCTGGGAATCGGCCTGACCGGCCTGGCGGTCAGTGGCCTGGTGGTGGGGTTCTTTGTCGGGCTCTTTGCGCCGACTTCGATCTGGTCGATGTTGCTGAACAATAACGTCGCTGCGCTGCTGGTGGTGGTCGCGGCGTTGCAATCGGCCGCCGGGGTGGCACGCTGGCGCGAGCAGGCGAGGTCGCCGATCGCGGTCGAAACCGGCGAGGTTTTCGCACCACCGCCACTTGAACTGCCGGGAGCCTATGAACGGCTGGTCGCTCGCTGCAACAGCGTCTGGCGCAACGCCCTGGTCCAGATCGGCCCCGACACGCTATGGCTGGCCGGCTGGTCGTTGCTGGCACTGTGGAGTATCGAGCAGGCTTGGAGTCTGGCGCCGGTCGGGACAGACCTGGGCCTGAGCGGCTCCGTCGCGGCGGCGCTGGGCCTGCTGTTGGCGTTCGTCCTGCTGGTGTTGGAGCGTCAGCTTGCCCAGGCCCATGATGCCGAATGGCCGGAGGCGCAGGCCCTGGCCCAAGTGCTCAGGGTCGCGATCACAGTGCTGGCGTTCAGCGCCCTGTGCCTGTTATTCAGCGGTCCGCAGGCTTTGTGGCCGGCCCGCCTGGCCGCGCTGATCGGCCTGTTGCCGGCCGCTGTGGCGGCGGAGCTGCTGCTACGGGCGCTGCTGTCGCTGTTCAGCCCTCGCCGTGAACGCCTTGAGCCCCGGCTGATCGCCACCAGCTTTATTGCCGGATTGCTGCGTTGGCCGCCGCGGCCGTTGATGGCGCTGCAAGATGAACTGCACAACCGCTTCGGCATTGACCTGCGCCAGATCTGGGCCTTCAGCTTTATGCGCCGGGCGTTTATCCCGGTGCTGGCGGTGGTCATGGCGGTCGGTTGGTTGCTGAGCGGGATCAGCGAAGTACCGCTTCAGGGCCGCGGTATCTATGAACGGTTCGGCAAACCCGTGGAGGTTTTCGGCCCTGGGCTGCATATCGGTCTGCCCTGGCCGTTGGGTCGCGTGCTGGCGGTGGAAAACGGCGTGGTCCACGAACTGGCGACCAGCGTCGACGCCGCCTCAGCCGAACTCGAATCCGCCGAAGGCCCGCCACCTGCCAGCGCCAATCGGTTGTGGGATGCCAGTCATGTGAACGAAAAGTCCCAGGTGATCGCCAGCAGCAGCGGCGACAAGCAGGGCTTTCAGATCGTCAACATGGATGTGCGATTTGTCTATCGTATCGGCCTGAGCGATCAGGCGGCACTGGCAGCCACCTATAACAGCGCCGATGTCCCGACGCTGATTCGCAGCACTGCCAGCCGGGTGCTTGTGCATGATTTCGCCTCGCGCACCCTCGACGGCCTGTTGGGCGAACAACGCGGCGCGCTGGCTGACGATATCGGTCGTGCGGTGCAGGCCGACCTGCAGCAACTCGACAGCGGCGTGGAGATCCTCGCCACGGTGGTGGAGGCGATTCACCCGCCGGCCGGTGCGGCTAATGCCTATCACGCGGTGCAGGCCGCACAGATCAGCGCTCAGGCCCTGATCTCGCGTGAGCGCGGTGCCGCCAGCGAACAAGCTAACCAGGCGCAATTGCAGGCCAGCATTCTCCGTGACCAGGCTGAGGCGACGGCGCGTGAAGTGCAGGCCGACGCTCGGGCGGCGGACCTGCGTTTCACCGCCGAACAGAAAGCTTATGCCCAGGCCGGACGGGCTTTCGTGCTGGAGCAGTACCTGGCACGACTGAGCCAGGGGCTGGGCAAGGCCAGGTTGCTTATTCTCGATCATCGTCTGGGGGGCCACAGTGCGCCCACCATTGATCTGCGTTCATTCACGCTGCCGGTCGATCCTTCGTCGCCGCCGCGTAAAGCCGTTCAGCAAGGAGTCACCCCTTGAGTCTGTCTCATTCACACGACCATCACGATCATGCCGGTCATGGTCATCATCACGGCCACCATCATCATGCTGGCGAAGGCGCCAGCGCCGGACCTTTTCCGTGGCGACGCATGGGCTGGGTGCTGTTGCTGATTCTGTTCGCGGTCGCTGCGGCGAGCCTGGTGCAGGTGCGTTCCGGCGAGGCCACGGTGATCACCCGCTTCGGCAACCCATCGCGGGTGTTGCTGGAGCCGGGCCTCGGTTGGCGCTGGCCGGCACCGTTCGAAGCGGCGATTCCGGTCGATCTGCGCCTGCGCACCACCTCCAGCGGCTTGCAGGATGTCGGTACCCGCGATGGCCTGCGCATCATCATCCAGGCCTACGTGGCGTGGCAGGTCCAGGGCGACCCGCAGAATGTCGAGCGCTTCATGCGTGCGGTGCGCAATCAGCCGGACGAAGCGGCACGGCAGATTCGCACCTTCGTCGGCTCGGCCCTGGAAACCACCGCCGCCAGCTTCGACCTGTCGAGCCTGGTCAACACCGATGCCAGCCAAGTACGGATCGCCGATTTCGAAGCGCATTTGCGCCAGCAGATCGACCAGCAATTGCTTTCGACCTATGGCGTGCGAGTTTTGCAGGTCGGCGTCGAGCGCCTGACTTTACCGTCGGTCACGCTCTCGGCCACTGTCGACCGGATGCGTGCCGAACGTGAAACCATCGCCACCGAACGCACGGCAATCGGCAAACGCGAAGCCGCGCAGATCCGTTCCGCCGCCGAACGCGACGCGCGCATTCTGCAAGCCGATGCCACGGTCAAGGCGGCGGATATCGAAGCGCAGTCGCGGGTCGAGGCGGCCCAGATCTACGGGCGGGCCTACGCCGGTTCGCCACAGTTGTACAACTTGCTGCGTTCACTGGACACCCTTGGCACCATCGTCACCCCCGGCAGCCGGTTGATCCTACGCACCGACGCGGCGCCGTTCCGGATTTTGGTGGACGGTCCGCCCGGCGCTGATGGCAAGAGTGGATCGCAGCCATGAACGAGCGTCCTGAACAGGAAACGGGTCTGCACAGCCCGTGGATTCAGGCTGGGCGCCTGGCGTTTCTCGGCCTGTATGGGGTGACGCTGCTGGCGGCGTTGGCCTGGGTCTTTTCCAATGTCCGGCAGATCGACCCACAGGACCGTGCGGTGGTTCTGCGTCTCGGCGCACTGGAACGGGTCCAGGATGCCGGGCTGTTGTTGGCCTGGCCGCAGCCGTTCGAGCAGGTGGTGATTCTGCCAGCGGCGGATCGGGTGATCGAGCGTCGAGTGCAAGGCCTGTTGCGCTCCGATGCAGCCCTGAAGGCTGATCGCCAGGCGGCCCTGACGACACCGGTCAACGACACGCTGGCCGGCTCCGGTTACCTGTTGACCGGCGATGCGGGAGTGGTGCAACTGGATGTGCGGGTGTTCTACAAGGTCACCGACCCCTACGCCTTTGTGCTCCAGGCCGAGCATGTGCTACCGGCCCTCGACCGGATTGTCACCCGCAGCGCTGTGGCGCTGACGGCGGCGCGTGACCTGGACACCATCCTGGTGGCTCGGCCCGAACTGCTCGGCAGCGACGGCCAGGCCGCCGAACGTCGTGAGCGCTTGCGGGGCGATCTGTTACAGGGGGTCAACCGGCGTCTGGCCGAGCTAGCGACCACCGGGCAGGGGATTGGCGTCGAAGTGGCGCGGGTCGACGTGCAGTCGAGCCTGCCAGGCCCGGCTGTGAATGCCTTCAACGCGGTGCTGACTGCGAGTCAGCAGGCGGACAAGGCCGTTGCCAATGCCCATAACGAAGCGGCCAAGCTCAGCCAGTCGGCGACCCAGGACGCTGATCGTCTGGTCCGGGTCGCCGAGGCTCAGGCCAGCGAGCGCCTGGCCAAGGCTCAGGCCGATACGGCGACGGTGATGAGTCTGGCCAAGGCGCAGCAGGACGGCAGCGATCCGGGCCTGTTGCTGCGTCTGTACCGCGAGCGTTTGCCGAAGATTCTCGGTCAAGCCGGGTCGGTGACCACGGTCGATCCTCGAGACGATGCCCGCCTGATCATCCAGGGAGCTGAACAATGAGTAGTCACCTCGCACTACCTGCACCAAGCCTGTTGAGCGGCGCCGAACAACGCAGCGCGGCGCGCCAGTTGGTGCTGGCGATGCTTGCCCTTGGTCTGCTCGGCCTGGGCCTGGTGTGGCGCTGGCTGGCGCCCGAACAGACCGGTGTCAGCCAGTTACTGCTGGGTTTCGCCTCGATTCTGGTGGCCGTGCCGGTGATGCGCTCGGCGTGGTACAGCCTGCGCTATCCGAGCTTGCACGGGATCACCGACCAGTTGATCGCTCTGGCGATGCTCGGTGCCTGGGCCACCGGCGACCTGCTGACCGCCGCCTTGCTGCCGATCATTATGATCTTCGGTCATGTGCTTGAAGAGCGTAGCGTGATCGGCTCTCAGGAAGCCATAGGCGCCCTTGGCCGCCTGACCCGCAGTCATGCTCGCTGTGTACAGGCCGATGGCAGCGTGCTGGAAGTGGATAACGCCACGCTCAAGGCTGGCGACCAGGTCGAGGTACGCGCCGGCGACCGGGTGCCAGCCGATGGCGTGGTGCTGTCGGGCCAGGCGAGCCTGGACACCGCACCAATCACTGGCGAGTCAGTGCCGCTGGAAGCTTGCGCCGGGGTGCTGGTGTTCGGTGGGGCGATTAATCTCGGTGGCTTGCTGCGTATCGAAGTGACCCGGACCGGCGATGAGTCGACCCTGGGTAAGGTCATTGCATTGATGCAGAGCGCCGAACGGGCGAAACCGCCGATCACCCGTCTGCTGGAGCGTTATGCCGGCAGCTATATGGTGTTGGTGCTGATGATTGCGGCGGTCACTTGGTTTGTCACTCACAATGCCCAAGCGATGCTCGCGGTACTGGTGGCGGCCTGTCCTTGTGCGTTGGTGCTGTCGGCGCCGGCAACGGCGGTTGCCGGGATCGCAGTGGCGGCGCGGCACGGTATCCTGATTCGCAGTTCGGCGTTTCTCGAAGAACTGGCGGACTTGACCTCGCTGGTGGTAGACAAGACCGGCACCTTGACCCATGGCACCCTGCGCCTGCACTCGTTGCAAACCGAGGTTGTCGATCAGGCGCCCTTGCTGAGTCTGGCCGCCAGCCTTGGTTCGGCCAGCAGCCATCCCGTCAGTCGGGCGCTGGCCGGATTGGTGGTGCCGACGCAGTGGATTGAATTGAGCGAGGTCCATGAGCGCCAGGGACTGGGTGTCGTGGCGCGTACAGCTCAGGGCCAGGCGGCGCTGGGCCGGCCCGAGCTGTTTAAGCAACTGGCAATTGCCACACCGGCGGTGCCCGAGCACGACGGGCCGATTGCCGGATTGGCGCTCAATGGCGAGTTTCTCGCCTGGTTGTTGTTGGCCGACAGCGTCAAGCCTGAAGCCCGCCAGGCGTTGGCCGAGTTGCGCGAGCTGGGGTTGGGTCGGCAACTGCTGTTGACGGGTGATCGTCAGAGCGTAGCGGACAGCTTGGCGCGGGAAGTCGGAATCAGCGATATCGAGGCCCAGGCCTTGCCCGAGGACAAGCTCACCCGCGTGCTCGGTGAGATCGGTAGCGGCTTCCGACCGATGGTCGTGGGAGATGGTATCAACGACTCGCTGGCGCTCAAGGCCGGGGTGGTGGGTGTGGCAATGGGCGCGGGTGGGGCGGATATCGCCCTGGCTTCGGCGGACGTGGTGTTGATCGGCAGCGACCTGCGTCGCCTGGGGACCTGTGTACGCCTGAGCCGCCAGTGCCGACGAACCCTGCAAGCCAATGTGGTGATCGGCCTGGGCTGGACCCTGGCCATTGTCGCGGCGGCGGCTTTCGGCTGGCTGGGGGCGGCGGGCGCGATGATTGCGGCGTTGCTGCACAACCTCAGTACCTTGCTGGTGCTGGGCAATGCCGGACGCCTGCTGCGATTCCAGGAACCATTGCCCAAATTACCCGAATGACTGGCCGCAAGCTCGATGGGGCGCAATGGTAGGCGCCGGTTTATGCGGGGGCTTGCCCATGAAGCTTTGGTGGTATCAAGGCTGCTTTCGTGGGTAAGCCCGCTGCGTTTATCGGGTTTTGCGAGATTTCAAGGTCTCTATTTTTTCGAATATTTTTGTCGAGGGTTGTAACGACAGAAAGCGACCGTTCTCCAATGTCGGATTAACCCCATAATTCGGGACTATTATCTCGATAGGCTGACAGTTCCCGTGGATGCGCTACCCTTTAATCAGACGTCTGAAACAAGAGGGACCATTCATGCTCGCGCAACTTCCACCGGCCTTACAGAATCTTCAGCTACCGCTACGTCTAAGACTCTGGGACGGCCATGAATTCAATCTTGGGCCGACGCCCCGGGTCACCATCATCGTCAACGACCCGCAGTTGGTCGCGCAATTCACTCATCCCACGCTGGATTTGCTGGGCACTGCGTTTGTCGAGGGCAAGCTGGAGCTCGAAGGCTCGGTCAGTGAAGTGGTGCGAGTCTGTGACGAGTTGAGCCAGGCTTTGCTGGAAGATGAAGGGGACAACCTTCCGGTGCGCCAGGCCCACGATAAGGCAACCGACGCGGCTTCCATTTCCTATCACTATGACCTTTCCAATGAGTTCTACCAGCTCTGGTTGGACCGTGACATGGTCTACTCCTGCGCCTACTTCGAAACCGAAGATGCCAGCCTCGAAGAGGCCCAACAGGCCAAGTTCCGCCACTTGTGTCGCAAGTTGCGCCTGCAACCGGGCGAATACCTGCTGGATGTCGGTTGCGGTTGGGGTGGCCTGGCGCGTTTCGCGGCCCGAGAGTTCGGAGTGAAAGTGTTCGGTATTACGCTAAGCAAGGAACAGTTGGCCCTGGCGAAGGCGCGGGTCATCGCCGAAGGCCTACAGGATAAGGTCGAACTGCAACTGCTCGATTATCGCGATCTGCCTCAGGATGGACGTTTCGACAAGGTGGTCAGTGTCGGCATGTTCGAACATGTCGGCCACGCCAACCTCAAGCAATACAGCGATATCCTGTTCGGTGCGGTACGCGAGGGCGGCCTGGTGATGAACCATGGCATCACTGCCAAGCACACCGACGGGCGTCCGGTCGGGCGCGGGGCTGGGGATTTTATCGATCGTTACGTGTTCCCCAACGGTGAGCTGCCGCACCTGTCGATGATTTCGGCATACATCAGCGAGGCCGGGCTGGAAGTGGTCGACGTGGAAAGCCTGCGACTGCATTACGCCAAAACCCTGAACTTCTGGAGCCAGCGCCTGGAAAACAACCTTGAAGCCGCCGCCCGGCAAGTTCCAAAAAAAGCCCTGCGAATCTGGCGGTTGTATCTGGCCGGTTGCGCCTATGCCTTCGAGAAAGGCTGGATCAATCTACACCAGATCCTCGCGGTAAAACCCTTCGCCGACGGTAGCCATGACCTGCCATGGACCCGCGAGGACTTGTACCGCTAGGCTCTGTATAAATGTATTTGCGCTCGCTCATGCGGTGTTGAAAGCCGGCTCGCCATGCTCATTGACCACTCGTCAACTGCGCTTGCTCGCCTGCTTTCGCCTTGCCTGGCCTTCCCTCGAAAATATTTCGTACAAACCCTAGAGAATCGGCGAGATCAGTCGGGCGACCCGCATGCCGAGTTGTTGCAGACGGTGGGTTTCCCGACTTTCGTCGCGGCTGATCTCCTTGGCCAGGTCAAAGTCCTTCAAGAGCATGTTCTGAACCTCGTCGGCGAAGGCTTTGTCGACCGTTAGCAGCATCACTTCGAAATTCAGCCGGAACGAGCGGTTATCCAGATTCGCGCTGCCGATGGCGCTGATTTCGTTGTCTACCAACACCACCTTCTGATGCAGGAAGCCTGGGCCATAACGGAACACCCGAACCCCGGCCCGCACCGCCTCGAAGGCATAGAGGCTGGAGGCGGCGTAGACGATCCGGTGATCTGGCCGTGAGGGCAGCAGCAGGCGCACGTCCACTCCTCGCAGCACGGCCAGGCGCAGGGCAGCGAACACCGCTTCGTCGGGAATGAAGTAGGGGCTGGTGATCCAGACTCGCTCGCGAGCGGCGTGGATTGCCTCGGCAAAGAATAGTGAACAGGTCTCGAAGGGATCGGCGGGGCCACTGGCAAGCAGTTGGCAGAGCACGCCGTCATCGGGATAGTCGTCTGGCAGGATCAACGGCGGCAACTGTCGCGAGGCCCAGAACCAGTCCTCGGCGAACGACTCCTGCAGGCAGGCCACCACCGGGCCGCTGACCTGCACATGGGTGTCACGCCAGGGCGACAGTGCGGGCCTTGAGCCGAGGTATTCGTCACCGACGTTATGTCCGCCGACAAATCCGGTCAAACCGTCGACCACCACGACCTTGCGGTGATTGCGAAAATTCACCTGGAAGCGGTTGAGCCAGCCGCTACGAGTGGCGAAGGCTTTCACCCGCACACCGCCCCCGCGCAGGGTATCGGCGTAGCCGTGGGGCAGGGCATGGCTGCCGATACCGTCATACAGCAGATAGACCTCGACCCCTTCGGCGGCTTTTTTCAATAGCAGGCTTTGCAGGCGGCGCCCGAGCTGGTCGTCGTGGACGATGAAGAACTGCGCCAGGACGACATGACGAGCCTGGTCGATGGCTTGGAAAATTGCCTCGAAGGTGGCTTCGCCATTGATCAGCAAGCGTACCTGGTTATTCGCCAGGCACGGCATGCGGCCGAGCTTGGGCATTGCCCGCAGCGCGGCATAGGCCTGGGAGTTACTCGCCGCCATGGCTTCCTCGACCCATGGGCGCCAGTTCAGGTCGGCGATGGCCTTGCGCATTTCCACGTTGGCTTGGCGCCTGGCTTTGATATAGGCGTCGAAGGTGCTGCGGCCAAAGACCAGGTAGGGGATCAACGTCAGATAGGGAATAAAAATCAGCGACAGCGCCCAGGCAATCGAGCCCTGTGCGGTGCGCACCGTCAGCACGGCATGGATCGCCGCGACGGTGCCGAGTGAATGAATCAGCGCAATCAGATAGCCGAAAACATGGGGGCCAAAATAATCCATAAGGTCCTGATCCTGATTTCTCGATAACTAACAGACCACGTTCCGTCACGGTTGTCGCTATTTAATTCACCACGCAACCCAAGCATCATTCCAGCGTCTAAGCAGGACAATTCTTTAGGAGCAATACGATGAACCTTCGTCTGCTGGGTCTGACCATCGCCGGTGCTTTCGTGATTCCCGTGGCCCAGGCGCAAGTGCTACAACCCGGTTTGTGGGAGTTGACTTCAAGCAACGTGCAGGTCGAAAACCAATCGCTGGATGTCGGCATGCTGTTGGGCATGCTCAAGCAAAACACCACCCCTGAGCAGCAAGCGGCCCTGGAAAAACAGGGGATCAATCTCGGTGGGCAAGGTGTACGGATGTGCCTGACGCGACAGCAGGTGGCTTCCGAGTCGATTCCGTTGACCGATCCGCAGTCCGGTTGCAGCCAGCAGATTACTGAGCGCAATGGCCCGAACTGGAAGTTCAGGTTCAGTTGTCCGAAGGCTCAGGGAGTGGGCACGGCGCACTTTGTCAGTGATCGCGAGTTCACTACTCAGGTGCGCGGCACCTTCAATGTCACGGGTATTCAGCAGAACGGCAACATGGACACCAAGGCTGTCTGGCTAGGGCAGGATTGTGGAGTGGTCAAGCCGCGCTCCTGAATGGCCCCGTTCCCTGGCGAACTCACGATAGAAATCGAACGCCAAGGAGCATCCGTTTCGCACTCGACCTGCATCCGTGCTGGGGTGCAGAAGCGAAATCATCGAGATAGGCAGCCCGCGCTCACCGAGTAGTCATTGGCTCAGCGCCGCGTGCAGGGTGTTCATGTTGTATTCGAACAGCCCGATGAAGGTGCTCGCCGGACCCTCGGCCGCAAGGGCGTCGGAATACAAGGTGCCGCCGATTCGCGCGGCGCTCTCGTCAGCGATCTGTTTGAGCAGGCGGGCGTCTTTGATGTTCTCTATAAACACGGCCTTGACCCTGTCCTGGCGAATCTGCCGGATCAGGTTGGCGACTTCGGCGGCGGACGGCTCTCGTTCGGTGGACAGGCCCTGGGGGGCGAGAAACTGGATACCGTAGGCCTGGCCCAGATAACCGAAGGCATCATGGGAGGTGACGATACGACGATTGCCGGCTGGCAGGTTGCCGAGTTTGATCTTGGCTTCGGCCAGCAGGCGATGGATCTCTTTCAGGTAGGCCTGGCTGTTGCGGGTATAGTCGTCCTTGTTGGTCGGGTCGACCTGGATCAGTGCCTTGGTGATGTTATTCACATACAGCTCGGCATTCGCCAGGTTGTGCCAGGCGTGTGGATCGGCAAGGGTCTTGCCGTCTTCTTGCAGCGTGTGGGAAATCACTCCCTTGCTGGCGGTGACCACGGTGGCCTTGGTCTCGGTGCTGGTCACCAGGCGATCGAGCCAGGGTTCGAAACCCAGGCCGTTCTTGACGATCAACTTGGCCTTAAGCAACGCCTTGGCGTCATCCGGAGTCGGCTCATAGGTGTGGGCATCGGTGTCCGGGCCGACCATGCCGGTAACCTCGATACGGTCACCGCCGATCTGCTGGGTGATGTCTCGCAGGATGCTGAAGCTGGCGACCACTGCAAGTTTGTCCGCCGCCTGGCTGCTGGACGGATTCAATGACAAAACCAATATGGAGCTGAACAGCACGAAGAGTGCGCGCATCGGATGACACCTCATTGGGACGGCAGGGGCGGTCGGCGCAGCAGACCGTGCACCGGACCGAAAACCACGGACAGCAGATAGAAACCGCCTGCCACCAGCACGATGGCCGGACCGCTGGGCAGCGAATAGTAGAACGACAGCAATAATCCGAAGGCTACCGAGACGCAGCCGATTAGCGCGGCGAGCGCCATCAGCACCGGCAGGCGCCGACTCCAGAAGCGCGAGGCGATGGCCGGCAGCATCATCAGGCTGACCACCATCAGAGCGCCGATGGCCTGGAAGCCGATCACCAGGTTGAGCACCACCAGCGTCAGGAACAAGCCGTGGGCCAGTGGGCCGAGACGGCTGACGGTCTGCAGGAACAACGGGTCGAGGGTGTCCAGCAGCAGCGGACGATAGATCGCCGCGAACAGCAGCACGCTGCTGCCGCAGACCCAGAGCATACCGGTCAGGGTTGGGCCGTCCACCGCCAGCGCCGAGCCGAACAGTAGGTGCAGCAGGTCCAGGCGCTTACCGGCGATGCCCAGGATCAGCACGCCGCTGGCCAGGGAGATCGGATAGATCGCCGCGAGGCTGGCGTCTTCCCGCAGACCGGTGCGGCGGGTGATCCAGGCTGACAGGCCGGCCATGCCCAGGCCCGCACCGAGCCCACCGAGAGCCAGGGCCGGTAGGCTCAGACCGGCGATCCAGAAACCCAGTGCAGCGCCCGGCAGGATGCCGTGGGCCACCGCGTCACCGATCAGGCTCATACGCCGCAGGATCAGGAACACCCCCAGTGGCGCGGTGCTGCAGGCCAGCACCAGGCCGCCGAGCAGGGCCCGGCGCATAAAGACGAAATCCTGGAACGGCTGCCAGAAATGGTGGACGACCATCAGCATCAGGCCACCTGCGTGATCGATTGTTGCACGATCAGTTCAGTGCTGGGCGCCAGCACGCAACCGCTGCTCTTGATTCGCAAGGCGCTGGGAATATGTTGGCGCACAGCGGCCAAGTCATGGCAGGCCAGCATCAGCGTGCGGCCCTGGGCATGCCAGGCGTGAATATGCCTCCACAACAACGCCTGACCTTCCTCGTCGAGGGCGGCATGGGGCTCGTCGAGCAGGAGGATCGGCGCTTCGGCCAGGCTCAGGCGGGCGAGTAGGGCGCGCTGCAACTGACCGCCGGACAAGGCCATTAACGAGCGTTGTTCCAATCCACCCAGGTGCCAGTCGTCGATGACTCCTTGCAGGCGTTCTCTGCGTTGTTGCGGGGTTTGCTGGATGCCCCACAAGCCCGCGGCCACCAGTTCCTGGAGGTTGATGGGAAACTGTCGATCGAGGTGCAGTTGTTGTGGCAGAAATGACAGGTTGCCGCGCCGTGGAACATCCAGGATCACTTTGCCGGCCAATGGTTTTTGCAAACCGGCGATGACTTTCAACAAGCTGCTTTTACCAGTGCCGTTGGCGCCGATCACAGCCGTCAGACTACCGGCGGCCAGTTCGAAATCCACGGCGGGAGTGAGGGGGTGGCCCGGCGCGCCCCAGAGCAGGTGTTGGCACCGGATCATGCCGACCTCCAGTTCCAGCGACTTTCGGCCACGGCATCGTGAGCGTGCAGGCTTTCGGCATGGACCACCCGCAGGTGGAAGCCTTGCACCGCTTCCGAGTACTTGAGCACCCGGTTGAGGCGGCGCGCCGCGTCTTCGCAGAACATCAGGTTCTGGCCATTCGCGAGGGCAAAGGCTTGTTCGTCGGCGCGTTTTACGGCGGTCTGCACCGCGGTGCCGAGGGCGGCCTCGACATCGTTGATCAGCGCTTCGAAGGGCAACCGTCGGATGTTTTCATCAAGGCGAATTTGCAGGTGTGCGATGCTGCGCTGGCTATGAGGCGTAGCAACGATACCTTGGGTGCCACTGAGCCAGTTCAAGATATCGCTGTGCTAGGGGCCTGTTGGCGAAGTCGTTGGCAAATTGCTGCTGGATCAGTTGCCGGGCGAGGGCTGCCGAACAAGGGCAGGTCGAGGAATAGGCGACGTCAATCTTTAGTTCCACGTGGAACATTCCGTTTTTCAGTTCGGCGAGCACACTGACTGGATAGGTTTTCCAGCCGGTCAGCGGACTGACCAACGCCGGGCGTTTGAGCAGCAGATTGCTATGAATACGCAAGTAGGCGTTGCGGGATAAGCCGGCGTGGCTGTCGAGGAATTGCTGTAGCACCTCGCGGATCAGTGCGGGCGCCAGTTCCTGCTGTTCCAGGCGCTCCAAGGCCAGGTACAGGCGTGACATGTGGATGCCACGTGCTTTGCCGTCGTCAAAACTGACACCCGCGTCGGCTTTCGCAGTGAGGCGCTGGCCGTCAATTTCAAGCGGTAGAGCCACGCCGCACATACCCACCCACTCTAAGGGAAAGGCTTGCCGGGATGACTGCGCGGCGATATCCGGCAGCGTCAACGCATTCATGAGCAGGTCCATCGTTGAAAATAAAAAGATATGTTATATCGTTTCCATTGAGTCGACGATGCTTTTTTTCTAGAGCTTTCACGCAACGATATCGAGTACGGACCTGCGCTTATGTTGGTTAGCGGTTTATGCGTGTATAGACGTCAGGTGTTCAATTTTCTGTTGGTCGGTGCGGCTCGCACACTCCTGAGCCTGGCTGCGGAGCCGCTCGTTACAAAACCTCACCGGCTACTAGCAGCCAACCAGGCGGTCGCAGATGAATTTTCTGCTCAATCCACCTGAACTTGAAAAACGATTCTGGGTAGTCCAGCCAACCCGGCGGCTGTAACCCACCCAGGTCTCGCCATCCGAGGCGATGCCGGTAAAGAAGGTCAGTTGTCCGTAGCGGCTGCTGGTCTGCGCCCAGTAGCGTTTGCCGATCACTTCGAAACCCTGCAGATAAATCGTCTTGCCCGCAGTGGCGACGCCATAGGCGTTGCCGACCGCGTCCGTGCAGGCAAGCAGGGTGGCGCTGCGAGTGCAGTGGGTCGGCGGGCCGAGGATCTGCGCCGGGGCGCTGGCGGTAAACAGCAGCAGACTCAGCAGCACGTGTTTCAGGGCAGGGTGCATCGGCATTCTCGTGGGTGAAGTCGACATCAGCATTGCGCCCTTCGTCGTGACGAGCAAGTGGCGATTGGCTAAATTGAATTGTTATAATATAACATACACTAAATCACCAATGCCTAATTCCCATGACTGAACAAGCACCACCCACCCGGCCCGAGGCGAACTACATGAGCGATGCGCAGCAGGGGTTCTTCCGTGAGTTCTGTTGCCGAGCCAGCGCCGCAAGCTGCAGGAGCGTATCGGCGGCGAGTTCGATGTCCTGCGCGAAGGCCTTAAACGGGCGCTTTGACCCGGCCAATCTGATGAGGAATCAACCATGACCCAACGTCTTCCCGTTACCGTGCTGTCCGGCTTTCTCGGCGCCGGTAAAAGTACCCTGCTCAACTATGTCTTGCGCAACCGCGAGCACCTGCGGGTGGCGGTGATCGTCAACGACATGAGCGAGATCAATATCGATGGCGGCGAGGTCCAGCGCAACGTTACCCTTAACCGCGCCGAGGAAAAGCTCGTCGAGATGAGCAACGGCTGCATCTGCTGCACGTTGCGCGAGGACTTGCTGGAAGAGGTCGGCAAACTCGCCCGCGACGGTCGCTTCGATTACCTGCTGATCGAATCCACCGGTATCTCCGAGCCGCTCCCGGTGGCCGAGACCTTTACCTTTCGCGATGAGCAAGGCCAGAGCCTGGCCGACATCGCCCGACTCGACACCATGGTCACGGTGGTCGACGGGATGAATTTCCTGCTCGACTACCAGGCCGCGCAAAGCCTGGCCTCCCATGGTGAAACCCTCGGCGAGGAAGACGAGCGCTCGATCACCGACCTGTTGATCGAGCAGGTCGAGTTTGCCGACGTAATTCTGGTCAGCAAGATCGACCTGATCAGCAGCCAGGCGCGCGAGGAACTGATCGCGATCCTCGGACGCCTGAATGCGCAGGCCGAAATCATCCCGATGGTGATGGGCGAGGTGCCGTTGGCGAAAATTCTCGACACCGGTCGTTTCGACTTCGAACGGGCGGCCCTAGCTCCTGGCTGGTTGCGGGAGCTACGCGGCGGGCACGTGGCGGAAACCGAGGAATACGGGATCGCCTCCACCGTTTACCGGGCGCGGCGACCGTTCCATCCCGAGCGTTTCTTTGACTTTATCAACCAGCCCTGGGTGAACGGCAAGTTGCTGCGGTCCAAGGGTTTCTTCTGGTTGGCGAGCAGATACCAGGAGGCGGGCAGTTGGTCCCAGGCCGGTGGCCTGATGCGGCACGGTTTTGCCGGGTGCTGGTGGCGTTTCGTGCCGCAACAACATTGGCCGCAGGATGAGCAAAGCACGGCGGCGATCACGCAAAACTGGACGGCCGACGCGGGCGATTGCCGGCAAGAGTTGGTGTTTATCGGTCAGAACATCGACTTTGCGCAGGTGACCGCATGCCTGGACAACTGTCTGTTGACCGATGAGGAAATGGCTCTTGGTGTCGAGGGCTGGCGACTGTTGCGCGATCCGTTCGATCCATGGCACGACGAAGAGGCGGCGGCGTGATGCAGGTGCAATCGCCGGTTCGCCAGCCGATTGGTCCTAACCCCGGATTGGCTGGCCTGAGCCGTAATCGCTATGGTATTTGCCAGTGTCCGTCGCTCCGGCCTTCACAGAATGGCTTGAGGTAAGCCGCATCTGTCGCCACACCGTAATAGTGAATATTCTGGCGGTAGGGCATATTAGCGACCAGTGCGTTCTGACAGACGCCAAACGAGCCGCCCGGACACTGCTCGACGTATTCGACCTCGACCTTCTGTCCCGCCAGGCTCGGCTGGCAGAAGCCGTCGCTAAACAGCTTGGTCGGGATATTGAGATTTTCCTGGCAGACTTTGACGTCGAGCCGTTCGCTATGGCTGTGGACCACGCAGGCTTGCGCCAGGACCTGGCTCGAACCCAGCGCTATCAGCAGTCCCAGGCCAGTCGACCGTATCATTCATTCACCCCTTCAAGCATATCGGCCCACTTATGTTGCAGAACATTCCCACGCATGTCATCGCCGGTCCTCTCGGTGCCGGCAAGACCAGCCTGATTCGTCACCTGTTGGCGCACAAGCCACGGGGCGAGCGGTGGGCGGTACTGATCAACGAGTTCGGCCAGATCGGTCTCGATGCCGCGCTGCTGACTCAGGTTGAAGAGGGTATCGCATTGGGCGAGGTGGCTGGCGGCTGCGTGTGTTGTGTCAATGGCGCGCCATTCCAGGTCGGTCTCAGTCGGCTGTTGCGCCAGGCCAGACCTGACCGGTTGTTTATCGAGCCGTCTGGCCTTGGACACCCGACACAGATTCTCAGGCAGTTAGGGGCGGCGCCATGGCTCGGGGTATTGAGCTTGCAGCCATGCGTGTTGGTGCTCGATGCCCGGGCGCTGGCGGCTGGAAAACCTCTGCCCGAATCGCAGCAGGAGGCGTTGGCGCTGGCTGGCCTGCTGCTGTTGAACAAGTCGCAGGGGCTGGACGAGGCAGAACGCAGGCAGGTCTTGGCGCGCTTGCCGGAATGTCCGCTGCGCTGGACCGAGCACGGGGCGTTGAAACTGCACGAATTGTTGGCGCTGGCCGCGCCATCGACGGATGAACCGCACGAGCCGGGGATGTTGCCCGCGGTCCCGGCGAGCGTAGTTCTGCCGGCGATCTGGGCCGATCCGAGCCAGCCGATCTGCCTGGATCATGTCCAGGAGGGCAACTGGAGCATCGGTTGGCGCTGGCATCCGAGCCAGCGATTGGACCCCGAACGTATCGGCCAGTGGTTGTCAGGTCTGGGCTGGATCAGGGCCAAGTGGGTGATTCACAGCTCGGCAGGCTGGGTTTCCTGCAACGCTGTGGACAATGCCTCTTTGCACTGGCAACCCAGTGAGTGGCGGCGGGATTCGCGACTGGAACTGATCTTCGACCAACCCCAGGATATCGCGCGGCTGAAGGCCGATATGCTGGCGTGTCGCGTGGGCTGAAATCAGTGGAGCGACTGGCTATGGTCCTTGGGGTGATCCTGGCGCCATTGGCTCAGTTGGACCACTTCGGCGCTGGGCAGATCGGGCTTGGCCTCGAACGGATAGGGCGGCAGTTCGATCTGTGCGCTATGGGCGCCGAACTGGGTAATGGTGCCCACGTGGCGCTGATCCCCGGTGACCGTGAATTCGAAGTTGTAGATCCTGGCCAGGCGTCGTCGGCCATTGGCGTCACGGACCCAGCCGATACGCTTGAGGGCCACCGCACCGTCGAGCAACTCCAGATCAAGCCTGACGCAGTGTTGCTTGACCCGCTCCAGGGCCCGCTCGCGCAAGCCGTGGTTGTGCCAGAGCCAGGCCGCACCGGTCGCCAGCAACATCAGCACGAACATATTTCCCAGGGTCAGCATGAATGCCACTCCAACAAGTTAAGAGCAGCTTAACTGGCTCGCCGGCCTGTCGTACAGGTTCTGTTTCGTCGCATACTGCGTGGCTTGAATCCATCGGCCTTTCGGGAGTCCGGAATGAAACGCACTCCTTATCTGCTCGCCATTCAATCCCATGTGATTTTCGGTCATGTCGGCAACAGCGGCGGTTTTCCCCATGCAGCGGGTTGGGGGGAATGTCTGGCCGTTTCGAGGCCTTGCCGGTCAGCCTGTAAGTGTCAGGGCGCGTCGGCCTTGATTTCCCGGTAGCGCTTTTCCAGCTCCTGGCGAATCTGTCGGCGCTGCTGCGCCTGCATGAAGCGCCGCTTGTCTTCGCTGCTCTGCGGTTGCAGCGGTGGGACCGCCGCTGGCTTGCGCTGGTCGTCCACCGCAACCATAGTGAAGAAGCAGCTGTTGGTGTGGCGCACCGAACGCTCGCGGATATTCTCCGTCACCACCTTGATCCCGACCTCCATGGAGGTGTTGCCAGTGTAATTGACCGAGGCGAGAAAGGTCACCAGCTCGCCGACATGGATCGGCTCGCGAAAAATCACCTGGTCCACCGACAGGGTCACCACATAGCGGCCGGCATAGCGGCTGGCGCAGGCGTAGGCCACTTCATCAAGGTACTTGAGCAGCGTGCCGCCATGGACATTGCCAGAGAAGTTGGCCATATCCGGGGTCATCAAAACGGTCATCGATAGCTGGGCATTTCCGGGTTCCATAGCACGCTCACTGATAGGGTAGGCAAGGACGGGGTCAGGCACCTCGGCAGGCGCTTTCTTCATTTTTTCAGATGCTCGATAACGGGACGCCACCGATTGGGCCATGGTCACGCACCCTGCGATCTGTTTCTACATATTGCACCGGCTTTTTGTTGAAAGTCCCGGTGTTAATCTTCAAAAAGCCTGCCATGGAAAATTTTTTGCACTGGGAACGGTGAGGATTGACTGCTCGCCGAGCGGTCGTGGGTTGTCCGGTTCTCTGTAAAAACACCAGGAGCGTCACGCCATGCATGCCGTCAGTTTTATTCAGGACCTGGCTGTGATCATGCTGGTGGCGGGTGTCGTCACCATCGTGTTCCACCGCTTCAAGCAGCCGGTGGTCCTCGGCTATATCGTCGCCGGTTTTATCATCGGCCCGCACACGCCGCCTTTCGGCCTGATTCACGACGAAAAGACCATCAGGATCCTGGCCGAGCTCGGGGTGATCTTTCTGATGTTCTGCCTGGGGCTGGAGTTTAGCCTGGGTAAGCTGTTCAAGGTCGGGGCGACGGCATTTATCGCGGCGTTCATGGAAATCGTGCTGATGATCTGGATCGGCTACGAGATTGGCCGCTGGTTTGACTGGAACACCATGGATTCGCTGTTCCTCGGGGCGATCCTGGCCATTTCCTCGACTACCATCATCGTCAAGGCGCTCAATGACCTGAAGATGAAAAAACAGCGCTTTGCGCAACTGATCTTTGGCGTACTGATCGTCGAGGACATTCTCGGTATTGGCATCATCGCCCTGCTGTCGAGCATTGCGGTCAGCGGCACGGTGAGCTCCGGCGAAGTCTTCTCCACCGTCGGCAAGTTGTCGTTGTTCATGATCGTGGCCCTGGTGATCGGCATCCTGCTAGTACCGCGCCTGCTGGCTTACGTCGCTCGTTTCGACAGCAACGAGATGCTGCTGATCACTGTGCTGGGGCTGTGCTTCGGCTTCTGCCTGCTGGTAGTGAGGCTCGAATACAGCATGGTGCTGGGTGCGTTTCTGATCGGCGCGATCATGGCTGAGTCGCGGCAGTTGCTGAAGATCGAGCGCCTGATCGAGCCAGTTCGCGACCTGTTCAGCGCCATTTTTTTCGTCGCCATCGGCCTGATGCTCGATCCGGCGGTGCTGCTCGATTACGCCTGGCCGATTGTCGTGATCACCGTGGCGGTGGTGTTGGGCAAGATGCTTTCCTGCGGCCTGGGGGCTTTTATCGCCGGCAATGATGGCCGCACTTCGTTGCGGGTCGGCATGGGGCTTTCGCAGATTGGCGAATTCTCTTTCATCATTGCGGCGCTGGGGATGACCTTGCAGGTGACCAGCCACTTCCTCTATCCGGTGGCCGTCGCGGTATCGGTAATCACCACCTTGCTCACGCCCTACCTGATCCGGGCGGCGGACCCGCTGTCGTTGAAGCTGGCCGCAGTGGTGCCGCCACGCATCGGGCGAGTGTTCAGCCTCTATGGCGAGTGGTTGCGCAGCATCCAACCCCAGGGCGAGGGTGCGTTGCTGGCGTCGATGATCCGGCGAATCCTCTTGCAGGTCGGGGTTAACCTGGCGCTGGTGGTGGCAATTTTCTTTGCCGGTGGCTTTTTTGCGCTGCCGATCGCTGCTTATCTGCAAGATTGGGTCAGCGAGCCGAGCTGGCACAAGGCTTTGATCTGGGGCGGTGCACTGCTGCTGTCGCTGCCATTCCTGATCGCTGCCTATCGCAAACTCAAGGCACTGTCGATGCTGCTGGCGGAAATGGGGGTGAAGCCAGAGATGGCCGGCAGACATACCCAGCGTGTACGGCGGGTGATCGCCGAAGTGATCCCGATCCTTTCGCTGCTGCTGATTTTCCTGCTGCTCTCGGCGCTGTCAGCGAGCATCCTGCCGACCAGAGAATTGCTGATGCTGATCGCCGTGGTTGCGGCAGCGGTGGCGGCGGTGCTGTGGCGCTGGTTCATCCGCGTGCATACGCGGATGCAGGTCGCCCTGCTGGAGACGCTGGAGAACAACAAGGATGCGGCGGGGCACTGAGACCTCCAGATGCCCCGTGGTTGGGTGAATCAGCTTTCCAGCCAGACGTCCCGCGCCCAGTGCCAGACCGACTCCCAGGACTCCTCGGTAATCAGCTCTTCTTCACCGGACCACAGCACCACGGTGCCGTCCTCCTCGACGCAGTAGTAGTTGTCACCGTCCTGGCAGATCGGGATCAGGTCCCGAGGTACGCCACTGTCCCAGGCATTGGCCGCCACATCGGGCAGGTAAGTGTGGGACTGTGGGTCGGTGACGGTCACCGGCTCCAGGCTGCCATAGACCACGTCACTGACGGTCAGCAGGAACTCTTTGAAGACGAAGGGGATGTTGATGAACAGCTCCTCTTCCACTTCGACCAACTGATCCTCGTCGGGCAACTCCAGGGGCACCGGAACCAGTTCGTTGTCTTTACGCAATTGTTCGATGACTTCTTCCACGGCCTCAATCCTCTCGCTTCATGGCGCGGTGTGTATGACGCGTTTTATACAGTAGCTTGTTACAAGTGCAATCGTGAAATGCAAAACCCCGGACAAGTCCGGGGTTTTTGTGTTGCCGTGGGCAAAGCCCCTGGATTAGCCGTTCTGGCGGATACCGGCGACCAGCCAGGGCTGGTTGTCGCCTTGCGGGCGTTCCATGTTCCAGCTTTCGCTGAAGGCCTCGCCCTGGTCGAAACGCGAGGTCTTCGACACGCCACTGAAGGTCAGCGTGGCGATAGTCTTGTCGGCGCGATCATCCAGGCCGTCTAGCTGTACGTGCAGATTGTCGATGTAGGTGGACTGGAAGCCGTCGCCCAGGTCTGCGCGTTCCTGCTTGAGGAATTGCAGCATCTGCGGGGTCACGAACTCGCTGATCTTGTCCATTTCATTGGCATCCCAGTGCTGCTGCAGCGACTGGAAGTGGCTGCGGGCGGCTTCCAGGAAGCGCTCTTCGTTGAACCAGGCCGGGGCGTTGATCACACGACGAGGGGCTGTCGGGGCTGCCGAACCGCCGAAGATCGAGTTCTGTGCCGGAGCTGGCTGTTCGAACACTTCACGCTGGTAGGGCGCTCCGGCGGGAGCCATGTGCTCCTGCTGCTTGCGGCGCCGGGCGGCGATAAAGCGGAAGATCACGAAGGCGATGACCGCCATGATCAGGATGTCGAAGAACTGCATGCCCTGGAAGCCGCCGCCCATGAACATGGACGCGAGCAGGCCACCGGCGGCGATGCCGGCCAGAGGGCCTAGCCAGCGCGAGGCGCCACCGGCCTTGGCTGCCGCGCCCGCGGCACCGGCCGCACCTACAGCCGCTGCGCCGCTGCCGCCGGCAGGAGCCATCTGGCTGGTCTGGTGGCTCGGAGCCGAGCCCATGCTTTTGCCGCCGCCAAAGCGCTTGGCGTTGGCGTCGAGGCTCATCGTCAGGCCGATGCAGAGCGCCAGGGCGATGCTAAGAAAACGTTGCATAAGGGAATTCCCGTTTGTGGAGTGCACGCGCGCCATACTGCACAGGTGAAATGTTACTGGCTAGCAGGAGAGTGTTTCCAGCTTTTGCCTGATCCTCTCATTCCAAAGCTGAACGTTTCATGAAAGGCAGCAGGACCAATGCTCATTGGTCTGTCATGCATGTCGTCAAGTTTTGTATGAAGTTTTCTGGGTTAGCGTCGAAGAGCCAGCAATACCACGCCGGCGGTAATCATTCCGATGCCGGCCCACTGCCGCGGGTCGAGTTTCTCGCCGAGCAGCAGCACACCGATGATCGCCACCAGCACCACGCTGAGCTTGTCCACCGGCGCCACCAGCGATGCCGGGCCGACTTTCAAGGCGCGAAAGTAGCAGAGCCAGGAGGCACCGGTGGCCAAGCCTGACAGTATCAGGAACAGATAGCTCTTGGCGGATATCGATCTCAATGACTGATATTGGCCCGTTACGTACAAAATCAAGGCCAGACTGACCAGCACCACTATCGTGCGCAACAGGGTGGCGAAGTCAGAATTGACGCTATCAATGCCAATCTTCGCGAAAATCGCGGTCAGAGCGGCGAAGATAGCCGATAACAGGGCCCAGAATATCCAGGAGGAAAAAAAGCCTGAACCCATGAGATTGCGATCTCCGTTGACGGATCGTCCTACCGACCTCAGGTGGCTTCCAGTTTGGCGTAACCGAGCATCAGCCACTTGCTGCCTTCGCTGAAGTTGACTTGCACCCGTGCCTGGGCGCCGGCCCCTTCGAAGTTGAGGATCACCCCATCGCCGAAAACACTGTGACGAACCGCCTGACCCAGGCTGAAACCGGTATCGGGGATATTGCTACCGCCAAACAGGCTGCTGCTTTGTTGCTGGCCGCCACCGAACGGGCGGCTGACGCTATTGGACAGCCGCACTTCCTGGATCAGTCCCTTCGGCACTTCGCGGACGAAACGTGACACTTTATTATAGGTCTCGCTGCCATATAGGCGACGGGTTTCGGCGTAGGTCATGACCAGGTTCTGCATGGCCCGGGTAATGCCGACATAGGCCAGGCGCCGTTCTTCTTCGAGACGGCCAGGCTCTTCCAGGCTCATCTTGTGGGGAAACAGGCCTTCTTCCATGCCCACCAGGAACACGTAGGGGAATTCCAGGCCCTTGGCGCTGTGCAGTGTCATCAGTTGGATGCTGTCTTCGTGCTCGTCGGCCTGGGTATCACCGGCTTCCAGTGAAGCGTGACCGAGGAAGGCGGCTAGCGGCGACAGCTCTTGCTCTTCTTCGGCAACCTCGAAGTTGCGTGCGGCGCTGACCAGTTCCTCGAGGTTTTCTACTCTGGCCTGGCCTTTCTCGCCTTTTTCCGCTTGGTGGTAGGCGATCAGGCCGGATTGCTCGATGACGATCTGGGTCATCAGGTGCAATGGCGTATCCTTGGTCTTCGCGGCCAGGTTCTCGATCAACTCGATAAAAGTCCCCAGCGCACTGGCGGCGCGACCGGTCAGGCCTTTATGGGCGATCAACTGGCCCATGGCTTCCCACATCGACACATGGCTGTGGCGGGCGTGTTCGCGAATGGATTCCACGGTCTTCTCGCCGATGCCGCGCGCCGGCACGTTGATCACCCGTTCCAGCGCCGCATCGTTGCCCCGGCCTTCGAGCAGGCGCAGATAGGCCATGGCGTTCTTGATCTCGGCGCGTTCGAAGAAGCGCTGCCCACCGTAGATCCGGTAAGGGATGCGCTCGCGCAGCAGCGCTTCTTCCAGCACCCGCGACTGGGCGTTGGAACGGTACAGGATGGCGATATCGCTGCGAGCCAGACCGGTCTTCAGCGCGCTTTCGATGGTTTCCACCACATAGCGCGCTTCGTCGTGTTCGTTGAATGCGGCGTAAAGGTTGATTGCCTCGCCTTCGCCGCCGTCGGTCCACAGCTCCTTGCCCAGGCGCCCGGTGTTGTTGGCGATCAGGGCATTGGCCGCTTTGAGGATGCCGGCGGTGGAGCGATAGTTCTGCTCCAGGCGGATGGTCTCGGCGTCCGGGAAGTCTTCGGAGTACTGGTGGATGTTCTCGATTTTCGCGCCGCGCCAGCCGTAGATCGACTGGTCGTCGTCGCCAACCACCATCAGGCTGTCGCCACCCTTGGCCAGCAGGCGCAACCAGGCGTACTGGACAGCGTTGGTGTCCTGGAACTCGTCAACCAGGATGTGCCGGAAGCGCTTTTGGTAGTGTTTGAGCAAACCGTCGTTGTTGCGCCACAGGTCGAGGGCACGCAGCAACAGTTCAGAGAAGTCGATCACGTTGGCGCGGGCGCAAGCGGCTTCATAGGCCTCATAGATACTGCGCATGGTCGCCAGGAACAGGTCGCCGCTGGCTTGGATATTCTGTGGACGCAGCCCTTCGTCTTTCTGGCCGTTGATAAACCATTGCGCCTGGCGCGCCGGCCAGCGCTGTTCGTCCAGGCCCAGTTCGCGGATCACCCGCTTGACCAACCGCTGCTGATCGTCGCTGTCGAGGATCTGGAAGGTCTGGCTCAGCCCGGCCTCTTGCCAGTGCGCCCGCAGCAGACGGTGAGCAAGGCCGTGAAAGGTCCCGACCCACATGCCGCCGGGGCTGATGCCCATCAACTGCTCGATACGATGGCGCATCTCGGCGGCGGCCTTGTTGGTGAAGGTCACCGACAGGATCGAGTAGGGCGAGGCGTTTTCGACCTGGATCAACCAGGCGATACGATGCACCAGCACCCGGGTTTTACCGGAGCCGGCGCCAGCCAGGACCAACTGACGGCCAACGGGGGCTGCTACGGCCTGGCGTTGGGCATCGTTGAGGGAGTTCAGCAGAAGGGAGAGATCATCGCGCATCGGCGCATTCTAGGGTGCTGGCTGCGCACGGGCAAACCCTAATGCCGGATGGTCGATCTCGGCCTGTCGAGGGCTGCCAAGGGAGTCGTGCCCGTTCGTCTGAACGATTCGGGGACCCAGCAGAGGAAAAGCAGCGCCGATGACGATCGGTCGGTTATCGCCTGCAAACGGTGTCAGTGCTGACTTCACTGTATATCGAGGGCTGTTGCCGAGGTAAATCTATTACATTTTATGACCGGGAGTGGTTTGGTCCGGGTGGATGCTTGTGTATGCTCCTGCGATGTTTATGGCTCAATCATTATAAGAACAATGCCCATGACTCACAGCTTCGACGCGCTGAGCCCCTCTGCGGAGGTGGGGCGGGTTATCCGCAAGCAGTTCGCCACTGAGTTGGCGGTCGAACGTACTCGCCTGTTGTACCAGGGCTCGTTGCTGCCCACTCTGTTCATGCTGATCAATGGCGTGGTCTGCGCCTGGTTGCTCTGGAGCCCGCAGCGGTACCTGCTGGTCAGCATCTGGCTGGTGTGGCTGATGGCGCTGGTGGCGCTGCGAGTGATCCAGGTGGCGGCGTTCGATTCGGCGATTCCCAGCCGCCAGGCGCAGCCGATCTGGCGCCGCATGTTCCTGCTGGGCTCCGCCGTCAGCGGCCTGACCCTGGCCTGTGCCGGCATCGCCCTGGTGCCCACCGACAGCTTGCTTGAACAAGCCTGGGTCTTTGGCCTGATCGGCGCGGCGACCCTGTCCGCCAGCGTCGCCTATGCCGTGAGCATCACGGCTTTCCTGAGCTTTACCTTACCCTGTCTGCTGCCGGCCATCGGCTATCTGTTCTGGGGTGGGACCGAGGCACAACAAGGTTGGGGCTGGCTCGGTCTGATCCTGCTGGTCTCCCTGAGCGTGGTGGCCTTGCAGATCAACCGACTGATCGAGCGTGGCCTGCTGCGACGCTTCCAGAACCAGGCCCTGATCGAAAACCTGCAACAGGCCCAGGCCCGCGGCGAGCAGCTCAACCAGGAGCTGGCCCGGGAAGTCGAACAGCGTCGCCGTGCCGAGCTGGAGTTGCGCGAAGCCCAGGTTGGCCTGGAAACCCGTGTCGCCCAGCGCAGCCTGGAACTGGACCGGGCGAATTGGGCGCTGAGCAAAAGCGAGACGCGCCTGGCGCTGGCCCTGCAAGCCAGTGAACTCGGCTTATGGGACTGGAACCTGCAGACCGACGAAGTGCATCACACTCAGATCAAGGAACTGTTCGGCCTGGATCCCGAATACGTGACGGCAATGCTCAGCCACCTCAAGCCGCGTTTGCACCCCGACGATCTGCCTGCGCTCAAGCGCGCCCTGGTGGAGCACTTGAAGGGCCGCACCGATGACTATCTGATCGAATACCGTGTCCGCCATGGCGACGGCCGTTGGGTGTGGATCGAGGACCGTGGGCGAGCCGTGGAGCGTAGTGCCAGCGGCCGCGTACTCAGAATGGTCGGTACCCGGCGCGACATCAATTCCCGCAAGGAGCTGGAGGTGCAACGGCAGCTGGCGGCGACGGTATTCGAGGCCGCCAGCGAAGGCATCGTAATCTTCGATCCGAATTACGCGCTGCTGGCGGTCAACCAGGCGTTCAGCCGGGTGACCGGCTATCAGATCGAGGACATGCTGGGGCGCAATGTGGCCGAACTGCCGTGCAGTCGCGATGCCAGGCGGCACTATTCGATGATCCGTCAGTCCCTGGAGCAGCACGGCAGTTGGCAGGGCGAGTTGGTGGAGGCACGCAAGAACGGCGAGCTTTATCCTCAATGGTTGCAGCTCAATGTCGTGCGCGATGCGGGTGGAAAGGTCAGTCATATCGTAGGCTTCTTCGCCGATCTTTCGGCACGACGAGAGTCCGAAGAACGCATGCGCTACCTGACCCACTACGACGAACTGACCGGACTGGCCAAGCGCTCGCTGTTCAAGGAGCGTCTGCACGAAGCCAACCAGCGTGCCCGTCAGGGCGGTCGCAGCCTGGCGTTGTTACATATCAACCTGGACCGCTTCAAGCTGCTCAACGACAGCCTTGGCCATGAAGTCGCCGACCAGTTGTTGCAGAAAATGGCCCGACGCCTGATCAATGCGCTGCCGGAAGCGGAAACCATTGCCCGGTTGTCCGGGGATGAGTTCGCGGTACTATTCGATGCCTACGGCAATCTCTCCAGTCTGGCCCGGATGGCAACGCGTCTGCTCGGTAAGCTGCGGCTGCCGCTGACGGTGGCGGGCCATGAGCTGGTAGTCAGCGCGTCCATGGGCATCAGCTTGTTGCCGGACAGCGCACGGGAAATCCCGGCGCTGGTCAGTCAGGCGAATATCGCCATGCAACATGCCAAACACCTGGGCGGCAACAACTTTCAGTTCTACACCGACAGCCTTCAGGCCAGTACCCTGGAACGGCTGCAACTGGAAAACCAATTGCGTAAGGCTATCGACGAACAACAACTGACGGTGTTCTACCAGCCTAAGCTCTGCCTGGCGACCGACCGGCTGAACGCCGCCGAAGCCCTGGTCCGTTGGGATCACCCGTCGATGGGCCAAGTACCGCCTGGGGACTTTATCGGGTTGGCCGAAGAGACCGGGCTGATCGGCGCCATCGGTGAGTTCGTGCTGCGCCAGGCATGTTGGCAGGCCTGTGAATGGCAGCGCCAGGGACTGGCGCCGACACGGGTTTCGGTGAACCTGTCGGTGCACCAGTTGCGCCAGGGCAAGCTGGTCAGCCTGGTGCGCCAGGTGCTCGCGGAAACTGGCCTGGCCCCGCATCTGCTGGAGCTCGAACTGACGGAAAGCCAGTTGCTCGACAGCGTCGAGCACATCATCGCAACCTTCCAGCAGTTGCGCGACCTGGGAGTCAAGCTGGCCATCGATGACTTCGGCACCGGCTATTCGTCCCTGAGTTATCTCAAGCGTTTTCCGGTGGACTACGTGAAGATCGATCAGAGCTTTATTCGCGGTCTTGGCGAGGGCAGTGAAGACGCGGCGATCACCCGGGCAATCATCGCCATGGCTCACAGTCTGGGGCTGAAGGTGGTGGCCGAGGGCGTGGAGAACCCGCAGCAGTTGGAGTTTCTCAAGCTGCATGGCTGTGACGAGGTGCAGGGGTATCTGATCAGTCGGCCAGTGGCGGCAGAGGCGCTGGCTGGGTTACTGAGTCGTTATTGAAACGATGCTGGGTGATGGCCCGTCCGATCCGGCGTTTCTCAGGGCGGCGCGGCTTTCCGGCGGTAAGCTAGGCAGAGCAGATGCCTGTGGACCTGCTGCTACGGATTGCACGGGCAATTGGCACACTCATGTAGTATAACTACAAGACTGCTACATCCCAGGCGTTCGCCCATAACAATCGAGTCCAGTCCTTTGAATCTGTTGCAACACATCGCTCAGTCCCGCAACCTGCTTCGCAAATCGGAGCTCAAGGTTGCCGATCACGTGCTGCTCGACCCGGCGGCGGTGATGCACAGTTCAATGGCCGATCTGGCCCACTGCGTGGGCATCAGCGAACCGACCATCGTGCGCTTCTGCCGAGCCATCGGTTGCTCGGGTTTCCAGGACCTCAAGCTCAAGCTGGCGCAGAGCCTGGCGGCCGGTGCGAGCTTCGGGCAGTTCGCGATCCACGAAGACGATTCGGTTGCCGACTACAGCCTGAAGATCTTCGACACCACCCTGCACACCTTGATGGAAGTGCGCGAGAAGCTCGATCCGGCCGCGTTGCAGCGGGCGGTGACGGCCATGTCGGCAGCCCAGCGCGTGGAGTTCTATGGCTTTGGTGCCTCCGGTGCGGTGGCGGCGGATGCCCAGCACAAGTTCTTCCGCTTGCTGCTGACCGCCGCGGCCTATTCTGACCCGCACATGCAGGCGATGTCGGCGGTGACGCTCAAGCCCACCGATGTGGCGATCTGCATTTCCCAGTCCGGACGCTCCAAGGACCTGCTGATTACCGCCAACCTGGTGCGTGAAAGCGGCGCGACCCTGATCACCCTGTGCCCGAGCCAGACGCCGTTGGCCGAGCTGTCGACGGTCAACCTGGCGATCGATGTACATGAAGACACCGAGATCTATACGCCGCTGACCTCGCGGATCGCCCATCTGGTGGTGATCGATGTGCTAGCGATGGGTGTGGCAATGGCCCGTGGCCCGAGCTTGGTGAACCACCTCAAGAGCGTCAAGCGCAGCTTGCGCAGTCTGCGGCTGTCACCCAAGTCGGTGAAGGCACTGGACGACTGAGACCCGCTCGCCACGGGTCTCAACCCGACACCACAGCGTTGCAACGGTCAATATTCATCTGTCTGTCACCCACTTGCCGCCAAAGCGTAATGCCCGGCGTCCATCTTGAAAATCTCTTACTTACCCTGGGAGACTCGAAATGGCCCGGCACCACGAAGAGCAAAGCAGCGTCAAGACCCGTCGACAGCAGGAAGACCAGCGTCGCATGGAATTTCGTCGCGCAATCGAAGACCGCACCGAGTTGCGCCAACTGCAACAGGAAATCGCCGCACTCAATTACTGGCAGGCGGACCCGGCATCCGACCGTCGAAGCGCTCAACCAGTCCGCTGATCTGCAACCGCTCACTACGGATAAACCCCAGGAACGCATGGGCGACCGGTGACAGGCGTTTGTCCTTGGCCTGAACCACACACCAACTGCGATAGAGCGGCAGTTCTTCCACTGGCAGTTCCTGGAGTACGCCGGTCGCCAGTTCCAGGCTCAGGGCGTGGCGCGTCAACAGCGCCAGCCCCAGCCCTGCCACCACACACTCGCGCTGGGCCTCGCCCGAGGTCACTTCGAGTGTCTGCGAGAAGTGCACGCGCTTCTCCTTGAAATACTCTTCGCACGCCATCCGCGTCCCTGATCCTGGTTCACGCATCAATAAGGTGTAGGGCTCCAGGTCCTGCAGGTGCAGTGGACCCCTATGGCACAGCGGATGGTCGGGCGGAGCCACCGCGACAATCGGGTTGTTCAGGAACGGGAGAAACTCCAGGCCCATGTCCTGGGGCACCATGGACATGATCAGCAGATCGTCACGGTTGTCCGACAGGCGTCGAAGCGCCTGTGCCCGGTTGACCACCGTCAGGTGCAGGTTGACCTCGGGATACTGGCGCTTGAACGCGGCAAACAGGTGCGGCACGAAGTACTTGGCGCTCGATTCCACCGCCAGCTTCAGTTGCCCCTGCAGCGAGCCCTGTAGGTCCGAAAGCTGCATATCGAGGTTTTCCAGTCGGCCGAAAATGTCCCGGTTCGCCCGCTGTAACGCTTCAGCCGCCTCGGTCATGTAGAGCTTTTTGCCGACATAATCAAACAGGGGCTGTCCGATCAGTTCCTCCAACTGGCGAATTTGTAGGCTGACGGCTGGTTGTGTGAGAGACATTTCGTCGGCTGCACGGCTATAGGAACGCAGGTCGCAGACTTCATTGAAAATCTGCAGTTGACGCAATGTCATACGCATCAATGATTTACGCATTTTCGGCGAGCGCTCTCGGATCTCAGGTTGAGCAACTATAAGTCATTGCTTATGAGTGACCCAATAATTATTGATTTTGGTTTATCGCTGGGTAGGACTAGTGTGATAAGGCGACTGACTGGAAATATTTCGTCACGCGCCGGCCCGTTTTCCTGGCAGTAGACGGGGTTGTTTGTTCCAGCGGCTTAGGAATTTCCAAGTGATAAAAAAGATTCTGATCGCCAACCGTGGTGAAATTGCGGTACGCATCGTGCGTGCTTGCGCCGAAATGGGCATTCGCTCGGTCGCGATCTATTCCGACGCCGATCGCCATGCCCTGCATGTCAAACGCGCGGATGAGGCCCACAGCATCGGTGCAGACCCCCTGGCCGGTTACCTGAACCCGCGCAAGCTGGTGAATCTGGCGGTGGAAACCGGCTGCGACGCGCTGCACCCCGGCTATGGTTTCCTCTCGGAAAACGCTGAACTGGCGGATATCTGCGCCGAACGCGGAATCAAGTTCATCGGCCCCTCGGCGCAAGTGATCCGTCGCATGGGCGACAAGACTGAAGCCCGCCGCAGCATGATCAAGGCCGGCGTACCGGTTACCCCAGGCACCGAAGGCAACGTCGCGGACATCGCCGAAGCCCTCATCGAAGGCGACCGCATCGGCTACCCGGTGATGCTCAAGGCCACCTCAGGGGGTGGCGGTCGCGGCATCCGTCGCTGTAACAGCCGTGAAGAACTGGAGCAGGCGTTTCCCCGGGTGATTTCCGAGGCGACCAAGGCCTTTGGCTCGGCAGAAGTGTTCCTGGAAAAATGCATCGTCAATCCCAAGCACATCGAGGCACAGATTCTTGGCGATAGTTTCGGTAACGTGGTGCACCTGTTCGAGCGTGATTGCTCGATCCAGCGCCGCAACCAGAAGCTGATCGAAATCGCCCCCAGCCCCCAGCTAACCCCGGAACAGCGCGCCTATATTGGTGATCTGTCGGTGCGCGCGGCCAAAGCGGTGGGCTACGAGAACGCCGGTACCGTGGAGTTCCTGCTCGCCGAGGGCGAGGTGTACTTCATGGAGATGAACACCCGGGTGCAGGTGGAGCACACCATCACCGAAGAAATTACCGGTATCGACATTGTCCGCGAGCAGATTCGTATCGCTTCCGGCTTGCCGCTGTCGGTCAAGCAGGAAGACATCATCCATCGCGGTTTTGCCCTGCAGTTCCGGATCAACGCCGAAGACCCGAAGAATAATTTTCTGCCCAGTTTCGGCAAGATCACCCGTTATTACGCCCCCGGTGGTCCCGGCGTGCGCACCGATACGGCGATCTACACCGGTTACACCATTCCACCGTTCTACGACTCCATGTGCCTGAAGCTGGTGGTCTGGGCGTTGACCTGGGAAGAAGCCATGGACCGTGGCCTGCGAGCCTTGGACGACATGCGTCTGCAAGGCGTGAAGACCACGGCCGCCTACTACCAGGAAATCCTGCGTAACCCGGAATTCCGCAGCGGCCAGTTCAATACCAGCTTCGTGGAAAGCCACCCGGAACTGACCAACTATTCGATCAAGCGCAAACCCGAAGAGCTGGCCTTGGCCATCGCCGCCGCCATTGCCGCCCACGCAGGCCTGTGAGGATTACCCCAATGACTTCTTGCAAAAAAATACACGTTACCGACACGATCCTGCGCGACGCCCATCAATCGCTGCTCGCCACCCGCATGCGCACCGAAGACATGCTGCCGATCTGCGACAAGCTCGACAAGGTGGGCTACTGGTCCCTGGAAGTCTGGGGCGGCGCAACCTTCGACGCCTGTGTGCGCTTTCTCAAGGAAGACCCGTGGGAGCGCCTGCGCGAGCTGCGCGCCGCGTTGCCCAATACCCGCCTGCAGATGCTCCTGCGCGGCCAGAACCTGCTGGGCTACCGTCACTACAGCGACGACGTGGTCAAGGCCTTCGTCGCCAAGGCGGCGGTCAACGGTATCGACGTGTTCCGTATCTTCGACGCCATGAATGATGTGCGTAACCTGCGGGTCGCCATCGAAGCGGTGAAGGCGGCGGGCAAACATGCCCAGGGCACCATCGCCTACACCACCAGCCCGGTGCATACCATCGAGGCCTTTGTGACCCAGGCCAAGCAGATGGAGGCCATGGGTTGCGACTCGGTGGCGATCAAGGACATGGCTGGCTTGCTGACGCCTTACGCCACCGGCGAACTGGTCAAGGCACTCAAGACCGAGCAGTCGCTGCCAGTGTTCATTCATTCACACGACACCGCTGGACTGGCCGCGATGTGCCAGCTCAAGGCGGTGGAAAACGGTGCCGATCATATCGACACCGCGATCTCCAGCTTCGCCTGGGGCACCAGCCATCCAGGCACCGAGTCGATGGTGGCGGCGCTTAAAGGCAGCGAATTCGACACTGGCCTGGACTTGGAGCTGTTGCAGGAAATCGGCCTGTACTTCTACGCCGTGCGCAAGAAGTACCATCAGTTCGAAAGCGAGTTCACTGCCGTGGACACCCGTGTACAAGTCAACCAGGTACCGGGTGGGATGATTTCCAACCTGGCCAACCAGTTGAAAGAGCAGGGCGCCCTGAACCGCATGGGCGAAGTGCTGGCGGAGATTCCGCGTGTGCGCGAAGACCTTGGCTTCCCGCCGCTGGTGACCCCGACCTCGCAGATTGTCGGCACCCAGGCGTTCTTCAACGTGCTGGCTGGCGAGCGCTACAAGACCATCACCAACGAGGTGAAGTTGTACCTGCAAGGCGGCTACGGCAAGGCACCGGGCACCGTCAACGAGCAACTACGGCGCCAGGCCATCGGCAGCGAGGACGTCATCGACGTGCGCCCGGCCGACCTGCTCAAGCCGGAAATGGTCAAGCTGCGCGGCGAGATCGGTGCCCTGGCCAAGTCGGAAGAAGACGTGCTGACCTACGCCATGTTCCCGGATATCGGGCGCAAGTTCCTCGAAGAGCGCGAGGCCGGCACTCTGGTGCCTGAAGCACTGCTGCCGATCCCTGAAGCGGGCGGCGTGCGTTCGGCGGGCGGCGAGGGCGTGCCGACCGAGTTCGTCATCGACGTGCATGGCGAAACCTACCGCGTGGACATCACCGGTGTCGGCGTGAAGGCTGAAGGCAAGCGGCACTTCTACCTGTCCATCGACGGCATGCCGGAAGAGGTGGTGTTCGAACCGCTCAACGAATTTGTCAGCGGTGGTAGCAGCAAGCGCAAGCAGGCCAGTGCTCCGGGCCATGTCAGCACCACCATGCCGGGCAATATCGTCGATGTCCTGGTCAAGGCCGGCGACACCGTGAAAGCCGGCCAGGCCGTGCTGATCACCGAAGCCATGAAGATGGAGACCGAAGTGCAGGCCGCGATTGCCGGCAAGGTCACCGCCATCCATGTGGCCAAGGGTGACCGGGTCAATCCTGGCGAAGTCCTGATCGAGATCGAAGGCTGAACCGCAGCCCTCGACTCACAACGATTTATACCTCGGGGGGCATGTGCCCCCTTTTTTTATGTGTTTCATTCATCTGGCGCAATCACGTTCTATCGGGTTCAGCCGGCTTTATCTTGAGAGTACCGAAGATATGTGTCTCGTCCGGAAGAGGGGTGCATAAGTCATAAAATCCCTCGAGGGTGACATCGCCGACCTTATCGGGAATGACTACAGAGACACTCTCCCAGTTGTCACGACGGAAGCCGGTGATAAATGGGGCGTCGGCGCCGCCCTTCCAAAACCTGATCCTGTAGAGCCCGCTGAATGCATTGACCACCCTTCCCGTGATTTCGATCGTCGACCCCACGACCGCCTCTTCCGGCAGAAGTGATTGTTGCTTTGCCGGGGTCCGTTTTTCCATGCTTGAATCGATCATCTCGCACCTCAACTCTGAAGTTCATTCAAGCCCGCTCCTTGGCGAGGAACAGGCGGCGTCTTCAAGTTACTGGGGTTTCGAAATGGTCATCTACTGTCAGAAATGACAGTCCTGATCAGCGGTCAGATGGTGAGATGTCTGGATTTTATTGTGCACATGGTTTCCTTTTGGGGTTCTGCATGCATTTTATTGCTTTTTTTTGGCGGCATGAGCGAACTGATATGCACTATATTGCAGGTTGAACCATGCACACGCTGACACTCCAGATCTATGCGCACGGGGCTTGTTCAGACGCCATGACCCTGGCTTTCGAGGAACCACAAAAGTATTTCAACGGTGCCTATAAGCAAAGCTATCTGCTGGATCACCTGGAGAACATCCTCAGTTCAGCGCCTGTCTGTCGGGGTAGGCAAATGAAGGGTTTATCGGAAACCTGAGCGAAATGCTTATCGAGATCGAAGGCTGAACCGCAGCCTTCGACTCACAGCGACTTATACTTCGCAGACATGTATTCCTTCTTCTTAATTATGCGGCACAAAGATCAGGCTTCGACGATTTCAATCGTACCTTGGAGCTGGTCTTCCGGACGCACGGCACTGCATGCAGCATAACGACCAGTGACCTCGACAGTTCCCGGCATATTAGGAATCTGAATGCTAATATCCTTGGCTCTGCCGCGTATGAACTCATTCTGCATACCAGGTTCCGTTCCTCTTTTGAAGATGATCGACTCAAGTCCACTCATGACGCTTACGGCAAGACCTTCGACAATGATTCTCTGACCAACGACCGCCCGTTCTGGAAGAAGCGATTTTTCGGCTTTCGAATTACCCATTTCGACACCTCATCCTTAAAGTTCATAGAAACCTGCCACCCAAAGGTAAGCAGGGCCTCTTCAAGCTAAGGCCTGGGTCGACGGGATATCTACTGTCAGAAATGACAGTCCTGATCAACGGTCGGGTATTGCTTTGCCAGGATGTACAGGGTTTCGTGAGGTCCCTTATTCATATCGAACATGCAGAGGGCAACCCGACGGCTCAAGACGCTGAACTCGGAGTTCAAGCTCTTTGGGTTGCAAGTGGCTGTCGTGCGACTTTGGCTGATGGGC
>NZ_CP014135.1:3190352-3192284 GCF_001543125.1 Pseudomonas agarici
GCCCATCAGCCAAAGTCGCACGCGCAGCTGTAGGCGCGGGATCTAGTGGTCTGTGTGGTGAGTTCTATGAGTCAATTTCGGCGCCACAAGTCCCTGACCGGCGTTGCTGTTCCTCGCCATAGCCGGCTGGGCCACAGCGCCTTGGCCATGAACTGCTGGCATCCGAACTTGAGCTAACGAACTCACTGTACAGGCCACTAGCGTTTTCACGGACCTCTTCGCGAGCGAGCACCGCTCCTACAGTTAGGAGGCTTGTTTAAAAAGCCATCTTCCACTGGCCCATGACCCCATTGTTGCGGCTACTGTTACCCACTTCTCCGTTATAAGCCACGCCGATGGAGTGTCTAGCCGACAGGTTAAGGTCCAATCCGGCTTCGATCACCAGGCTGTCGCGGTCTTGACCAATGCCCTTGGTGGTGAAGGTCTTGCCGGTTGCCTGGTTTGCCTGGGTGGTGGTGCTGTCGAGCGATCCGTACATATGTTTCCAGCCCGCGCTCAGGCGAGGAGCCAGGCTCATCTTGTTGTCCATGTACTTGATGCTGGCGGTGCGCAGGCCGAAGGTAGTGCTGAAGTTGTCCAGGGTCTGTGCACTGGCTTTCAGTCCGGCTTCACCGCCTTTTTCCGTGTAGCCCTTGCGCGAGTAACGTTGGTAGCCGAGGTTGGCGAAAGGCTCGGCGCTCAAGCTGTCGCTACCCAAGTTGTAGCCGATTTCGGCGAAGGCTTGCTGGCTAGTGGCGTCGTAGTTGCCGGTGAGACGGTCCTTATAACCGCTGAACTCCACGTTGCGTTCGGTCTTGCCGTAGTGGTTGCTGTGGATCGCGCCAAGGCGCAGAGCCACGGGGCCGCTCTGATGCAGGGCGTAGGCACCGACATGCCAACTGTCCAGGTCGCCCTCGAAACGGCTGCCTTTATGCTTGGATTGTGATTTGGCGCCCAGCAAGCCCATGCGCCATCCATCGTCCAGCGCCCAGTCGACGCCCATCGCCAGGCCTTTGGTGTTCTGTTCAAAGTCCTTCTGGCCCTGTGTTTGCTCCAGGGTGCTGGCATTGTTCAGGGCCTGGACCCACAGGCGAGTTTCATTGGGCTTGATTTGCGAATGCCCCGACAGCGACACCTGACCGGGCCCGCCATTTTGACCCGCGAGCCGGCGCTGCGAAGGATCGTTGCCGAGCTGGCGCATGGCCGAAAGGGCGCTGTTGCCCACTTGGCTGGCGCCGCTGAGAGTAGCTGCACCCAGGTTGGCGTTGCCCGCGCCGGAAAGCTGCGTCCAGGCATCTCTTTTGGCCACGGAGCCCAGGCCAGCCAGGGCCTTGTTCAGTGGCGACTCGATCGGTCTTGGGACGGGTGGCTTGGTATTGCCGCCTTGGCCGCCCTTGGGGGCGTCCGCCTGGGGTTGCTGCGTGGCCTGTGTTTGAAGGTTCGAGATCTTGTGTTCGAGGTCTGCGATCCTTTGCATGTTTTCCGGGTTGTTAGCTATTTCCTCCAGACGCTTGGAGCCTTCTGAACGCAGCTCGTCGAACTGGGCCTGCAGGGTTTCGAGTTTCTTCCCGTTCTGGTCGACTTTCGCGAGCGTTTGCGCGTTGACCTGTGCGCCATCTCTGCCAGCGACACCCTGTTCGCCGCGCAGACCTTGTTCTCCGCGTTTTCCCGGCACACCTTGCTCGCCGCGCAGACCTTGCTCTCCGCGTTCTCCCGGCATGCCCTGTTCGCCGCGCAGACCTTGCTCTCCACGCTCTCCCGGCACACCTTGCTCGCCGCGTAAACCTTGCTCCCCACGTTCGCCCGGTACGCCTTGTTCGCCGCGCAGACCTTGCGCTCCGCGTTCTCCCGGCATGCCCTGTTCGCCGCGCAGACCTTGCTCTCCGCGTTCTCCAGGCACGCCTTGTACGCCGTGCAGACCTTGCTCTCCACGTTCTCCCGGCATGCCCTGTT
>NZ_CP014135.1:3192550-3221938 GCF_001543125.1 Pseudomonas agarici
TCGCCGCGTAGACCTTGCTCCCCGCGTTCTCCCGGCACGCCTTGTTCGCCGCGCAGACCCTGCTCTCCGCGCTCGCCTCGCTGAGCGGGGGTTGTCATAAGCCTATCTATGTCTGCCCGATCTCGATGTCTTTCCTTATCGTGGTTGTCGAGCCTTTTTTTATTATCACGCACATGATCTGTCAGATTGCTTACCTCAACCCTCGTTTGTTCTTGCTGCCCTGCAAGCTCGTTCAGAAGGGTTCTTCCTTCGACATCATTAGGCGAGGGAGCGGCCCGTACACTTACATTTTCGTTGGGCAGCAGAACAATACTTTCATGAGCCTGTGCCTGCTGCATGGCCAGACCGCTGAAGGCCAGAGCGATGTAAAGGGCAGATTTATTGAAGGGTGTTGGCATGGGATTTCGACCTCCTGGAAATTTGAGGCCGAAATGTATCCATCGGTGTAATCGATAAATGTCGGGCTTTTTACCCAGCTTTTGCGAGAGAAGTCGCTGCCTTGGTGGCGATTTAGAGGTGTGTCTGGCGCGTGTGGGCGCGCGGTGGCTGAGGTATCGGCCACCGCGTTTTCAGGTTGACGGGCGCTGTACTTACGGGTTGTCCGGGTTAACCGCGGCACTCGGCCAGGGTCTTGATTTGCCCGACCGTCCCCAGGTTTTCTTCCGACAGCCAGCGCTCGAACCCGGCATTCACCGCCGGCCACTCCGAGTCGATGATGCTGTACCACGCCGTATCGCGGTTCTGGCCCTTGACCACCATGTGCTGGCGAAACACGCCCTCGAACTGGAAGCCCAGCCGCTCGGCGGCTGTCCTGGAACGGGCGTTGTCGTTATTGCACTTCCACTCCAGGCGCCGGTAACCCAGAGCGAAAGCTTCCTTGGCCAGCAGGTAGACCGCCTCGGTACTTTTTGGCGAACGCTGCATCGGTGCACCGAAGGTGACGTGGCCGATCTCGATACGGCCCTGGGCCGGGACGATCGACATCAGGCTGAGGATGCCCTGGGCCTCACCTGTGGCCTTGTCGATGACGGCGAAGAAATACGGGTCGGCGCTCGCTGAATTGCCGTTGAGCCAGTCGTTAAAGGCGTTGCGCTCCGGGAATGGGCCACAAGCCAGATAGTCCCACAGCTTCGGATCGGCGCCAGGGCCTTCCAGGGCGCGGCACAGGTCATCGCCATGGCGGGCGGGGTCGAGTTTTTCCAGGGTAATGAAGCGCCCCTCGAGTTGCCGGGTGCTGGGTAGCGGAGCGCCCCGCCAGCTGGCTACGGGTGTCGACATGAGGCTTTCCTCAAGGTTTACAATACTTTGCGAAAATGAATGAAGCCGGGCCGCTCGGCAATCCGCTCGTACAACTGGATGGCCGTGGCATTGGTCTCGTGGGTCAGCCAGTGCACTTTAGCGCAGCCGGCTTGAGCGCTCGTGACATAGACATGCTCGATCAGCAGCCGTCCGAGCCCGGCTCCGCGCACGTCGGGAGCTACGAACAGGTCTTGCAGGTAACAGGAGTCCTGAACGCTCCAGGTCGAGCGGTGGTAGATGAAATGCACCAGGCCCACCGCTTTGCCATCCTGCCAGGCCAGGGCGGCATGGGTGGTGTCATCCGGGTCGAGAAAGCGTTGCCAGGTCGACTGGTAGACCGTATCCGGCAGCTCGGTTTCGTAGAACTTCAGGTAGGCCTGCCACAAGGGACGCCAGGCGGCTTGATCGGCGGCGGTTACCGGACGGATTTCGATGGAACTCATAGGGACTCCTTAACGCATCAAATGGACGAGGGGTTGGTCCTGGCTGTTGGCACTGGCCGCCAGGTCTTGTTGTACACCGGCGATAAAGATGGGCTGACATCCCCGGAAAGTCACCAGGGCTTCACCGCCCTCGGTTATTGTAAGAGCAATTAGCGATGATTTTCATAGGTCCATTTTATGGACCCAATGTCATGCCCAGTCCTTCTTTGTCATTGCCGTTTGGCCCTGCTGGGATTTATTCGCACCTGCCGAGGGCTTCATCGCAACCGCATCGGCGAGGGTGCCTATGTGGTGCAGTCGTTGACCAAGCCTTGCTGACTAAAAGGTTGTCCACAAAAATATCCACAAAGTTTTCAACAGACTTATCCACAGTCTGGCAGTAGACAATGACGGCCTGGACTGTGCCGGCTTGCACGTGACGGTTGCGGTGGAGAGTCGGGAGCGGGAACAGGCACGATCGTGCTGGCACGCTTGAGCCAAGTCTGGAAGTGCCAGTGGCGTCGGGTATTAACCTGCTATCGCAGGTAACAGGGCAGTCGATGTTTATCTGGTTCGGGAACCCGAAACCAGGATAAATGAATATGACGTCTCCACTTCCCGGTACGACCTTGAGCGAAAGTGAACAGGCTGCGCTGGTCTACACCCTCAGTGACTGTTTTGTCCGACGACCGACCCTGGAAAGCGTGGCGCCTGGCCTTGTCCGCGACATGCTGGAGGCCGAATACCCGTCGCTGGGCGAGCGGCTCGCCCATGCCGCATTAATCCACCCCGTATCGAACCAGAATGAAGACTCCACAGTAGAATACGGAATCCTGCCCCTGACGAATTTGTTGATTGGGCGTTTTCTCGGCGAAAAGGCGGAACTGCATCCGGCGGACAGCTACCTGACGCTCTACCCGGGCGCGGAACATCCGCAGAAGTTGTCCCTGGACACAGTAAAGGTCGAGGCACTCCTGAGCGAATGGGCGCCGTTGCTGCCCGAAGCCTATAAACAGGCGCTGGTCGACTTCTGGAGCTCGCCGTTTGACCAGGAGGTCGCACCCTGGCAGCGACTTTCCGACTTTTTCGCGGTGCAATTGCGCCAGGCATGCGTGGCGCTCTCGGGTGAGGAACGGGATACCGTGCAGGCGGTACTCGATTACCCCGACCCGCAGGTACGCCGGGGCGCGCTCGGGAACCACTGTACGCAGGTCGATATTCCTATCCTCGATACCGGCATCATGGGGTCCGACCTCAGGCATTTCCAGGCACTGGTAATGAGCCGCTGGATTGGCGAGCGCCAGATCGTGTTGCTCTACACACTGTTCGGCGGGATCGAGGCCTTCGATTCCAGGCGGGCACTGGAAGAGTCCCTGTTGGCGACCTTGAGCTCTCAGTACTCGGGATTCAGGAACTACACCCCGGACGATCATGTTTTCGATGCCCTGGCCGTGAGTTTGCTGAAGCTGCAACTGGAGGCCATCGCGGCGATCAAGCCGAGTGACTATCGCGATGGCGTGACCCTCGGGCAGCGCCTGCATGAGCTGACCGGGCTGCAGGCGTTGTTCGGTGCGTTCCGTTCCGGTCACGAAGCAAGGCTCGGTCGATTACACGACTTGCTCCCTGAATGGCTGCGGCGTGCCTCGCTGGCGAATCGCACGCTCTATGGACTGCATGTGGCCTCGCTGTCAGCAGTGCATCGACAGCATGCCGGTCAGGCATTTCTCGATGGTATTCCCGACATTCACAGCTTTGCCGGCGAGTCGTTGCGCGAGAGTTTGCAAAAAAAACATCCGGAGGCTGCGGCGGTGTCGGTCGCCGACATCCGCGTGACCCTGACACCGATCGTGAGCCGTCCGCTCATCATGGGTGACAGCATAATGCCCATAGGCTTTCGCGGTGAGCCCAGGACCCAGGACTATGTCGCCATGGCACTGAGGAACCTCAAGGCGTTCCCTCTTTCCGGGGATGCGCAGGTTCACTACAAAGACCGGGCAACACCTGCCTGGATGACCTACGAAGTACTGCGCACGGCGGTGAGCGACGCCGATATCGGCGGGGCCTACCCCGAGTTGCTCAGGCAGAAGCTGCAGCGCGACCTGATCGAGCGAACACGCCAAGAAAGGCTTTTCACCGACTACCTGCGTGTCCTCCTGCCGATGTTGGCGCTGGAGCTGCAACTCGAAGGGAAACTGACCGAGACCGCCCGTCGTTATGTCGAGGCGGTGATAACCCAGGACGCTGGTGTCCGTGAGGTCCACGGCCAACACATCGTGGCCCGTCCGCTGGCCTTCCTGGCGTACCCGGATGCCACGGCGAACCGAGTGCGCAACATGTTTGTGATCGGCCCGAGAGCGACCGTTGAGGGACCGCAAGTGCTTTTTCGTCCCGGTGCCGATCAACCTCTGCGCGAGTTTGCGTCATTGGCGGGCTTGTTGACGGCCATCAAGACGGAGCAAGCGTTGCGGCAATCGGTCCTCGATGGTCTGGATGCCACGACGCGACCCATCTATGACTATGGTGGATTTGAGGAGCCGCACCTGCCCCGCGCGATTTTTTCCGACTTTGATATTCTCCCCACGCCGGCACCGGTTTCGCTCGATACCACGCCGCTATCCGGGTCATTTGGCGCGGCGTTGTTCGCCGCCAGCGTCGAGGCGTTGGTCGCACACGCCGAGGCCGATTCCGTGTCCGATGCCGAAGAACGCTGGGAGCGCTTCGCCGATCTGGGGTGGACCCTGTTCGGTGTGTTGCAGCCCTTTGTGCCAACCTCTCTGGCGAGTGCCGGATTGATTGTGCAATTGGTGTCCAGCCTCAAGACCTTCACCGATCCGAATGCGGCGCATCCCTGGGCGGCATTTGCCGACGTGTTGCTGAACCTGGCGGTGGTGCTGGTGTATCACCGTCCGCTGCTCACGGGCGCCGCCGCGACGGTGCCCCGTATCGTCGACAACGCTGTGTACAAGGAGCCGGTCGTTCGCATCACCCACCAGTTGGTCGTTGCTTCGATCCGCATGGGGCCGCATTTGTCGGTGTCCAGGCTGGTCCGGCTGGAAGAATTCAAGCTGTCGTTGTCTGAATCGCCTGGCACCTTGCTGACCGAAGGAGAGTGGCAGGGTTTGTATCAGCGTGACGAGCGATTCTATGCCTGTATCGACGGTGCCTGGTTTCGGGTGTCGCGCAAGCTCGAAGGGGTGGTGATCATCAATGACGGCCACCCGTCGCTGCAGGGCCCCTGGTTGAAACGCGACGACTCGGGGGCCTGGCAGCCAGAGCGCGGCCTGCGCCTGTTGGGCGGTGCGGGAGAGTTGAGTGTGCGCGCAACGAAGAAGTTGAAGTCGCTGGAGAAGAAGGCCCGTGACCTGTTGGCAACCTTGCCCAGGCTGCTGGCGGAGGGCAAACGCAGTGCGAGTACCGTGAGTACGCCTCGCAGCATCCAGGACATACTGGTGATCAAGGCACAGCCTTTTGAAGAGGCCATCAGGGATTTTCGCGGGTTGACCCAAGGCCTCGCGCAGTCACCGCGGTGGCTGATTGCCGAGCTGGAAGAGGCAGCGAACACCTTGACCGAGCTGGGGCTGAGCCTGCGAATCAGCTTGACCAAACAAGGATTGCCGAATGCGGCGGCGATTGAGTTCCTGATGGAGAATGAGCAGATCACGATTCGCAAGCTGGGGACCCGCCGGGATATTTCCGGTGGCAAGGGCAGCGATTTTCTTGAGGAATACGGCATTCGCGACAAGGAAGGCCATCCTTTGTGGTTTGCGCATTTCCATTACCGGACGGCAACCACGCCGGCGCCCGACTTTTCCAAGGCGCACCTCAAAACCAGGGCGCAACGTTACATGGGGCTCAACTTTCAGATCGCTCAGGAGACCGCGGGACAGAAAGTGGTGCCCATCTGGCGCGGACCGATCGACGCCAGGACGGCGGCAGCGTTCTTCCTGCGCTGAGTGGCCTGGCCGTCGCTCGAAAACATGTCGTACAGACCCTAGGAAATGCCACTCAAACAAAGGACATTTGTCTGAATATCTGGCGGACCCACCCGTGGAGAAGGCCCGCTTGTGCCGATGTCGCTCCGGTTATTTCTCCGGCATGGCCGAGGAGTGGTGTGTCGAGATTTTCCAGTCTTGGCCATCCCAGGCGTAGGTGAAGGTGTAACGGGCGGAGACGGTCGACTGATCCTTGAAGACGAAGGTGTAGGTGCCGGTGTCGATGGCCTTGTTGCAGCCGATGCGGATGGTCCGGCTGTCTATCTTGCCTACCGGTTTGTTGGCCAGGAAATGTTCGAAGTAGTCGACCCGCTCGGCATCGGTCAAACGGACCTTGTTCGAGACAGTGGGTAACAAAACCGCATCAGGCAGATACTTGTCCGCTACTTTGCGGGCATCGCCTGTTTGTAGTGCATTGTTCCAGTCATCGAACAGGCTTTCAATTTTTGAAGTTTCCACCGGAGCGCAGGCCTGCGGTTTCGCAGCAAAGGCCGATACGGAAAAAAGGCCGCACAGTGCGGTTATTGCGATATGTTTTTTCATGGTTTTCCTATGACTGTCCTGACAGCGTCTGAATAAGAAAGAGCCAATACTTCCATGACCGCACACTCGATCCGTTCGAGACGGGAGGCCTGCATTACCACGTAATGTCGGAATGTTGGCCGGGCCGTTGCGCTTTGGTTCGCTGGTGAGGGATAAATAGGACAAACGCAGAAGTCGCCACTTATGGATAGGCGTGACACTGCGTCGGCGAATTATCCGAAGGTTTCGCATTAAAGTAAGGCGCTGTTCAATACGGGTATTGATAGAGCTTCTGTTTTTTGTTGCAATCGGCGTATTTTAAATACTAAGTTAAAATAGAGTCGTTGGTGATTTGCAACTTTTACCAGCCTACCCGAGGTAATGAGGCAGGAATAGTGTAGGAATTGTATATAGGAATATTCCTACAACCATATCGGGTTGTTTGGGGCGGTCGAGTAGGACGCAGGCGTTGACCTCCAGTGCGCGGGTGCTCACTGAAGGTCGGATGCCGCCTGGTTCGGCAAGCCTTGTCTCAGCGCAATTCGCCGCACAGGTCCAGTTCGACCAGGCGTCGCACTTCAGCCAGCGCCAGGCCCGCTCCGAGTAGTGCATGCAGTTTGCCGAACGCCGCTTCGCGGGTCATGCCGCCGCCAGACAGCACGCCGATATCGCGCAAACGACTGCCGGCCTCGTAGACGCCCAGCTCGACACCGCCTTCATGGCACTGCGTGATTGCCACCACCACTATGCCCAGCTTCTGGGCCCGCTGGAGACTGGCAAGGAACGCCGGGTTATCGCTCGGTCCGGTGCCGCTCCCGAAGCACTCCAGCACCAATGCCTGGATACCGCTGTCGATCATCGCGTCCAACTGCGCGGCGGCGATGCCTGGGACTAGTGGCAAGACGCCAACAGTCGTCAGTTGTCGGGCCTGGTGGTAGCTCAACTGTGCCGGCAAGGTATCGGCTCTGGTTGCGCCACCGGTGCGATCGAGGGCTGCAAACGGATGGCGGCCAAAGCTGCGAATCTTCGCGCAGCGGGTTGGCGAGAGCATTTCGCCATGGAAATGCAGGTGTACGCCTGGCGCCAGGCCCTGGCCGAGGGCGACCAGCGCACCGCAGACATTTTCCCAGGCATCGCTGTCCGGCACGCCCGCTGGCAGCATGGAGCCGGTAAACACCACCGGAGCGCGCAGCCCCAGCAACTGGAAGCTCATGGCCGCCGCGCTGTAGGCCAGGGTGTCGGTGCCGTGTAGGACCAGCACACTGTCGCACTGTTGCTGTTCTACCGCATCGATCACCGCGTCCCGCAGGCGCAGCCAGTATTCGGGGGTCATGTTGGCGCTGTCGATCAGCGGGGCCATTTCGCGAAAACGCCACCGGGGAACGACCAGGGCCGGCTGGCTGCGCAGGTACTCGCGCATCCGCGCTTCGAAACCGGAAGCCGGAGTCAGGCCGTTGGCACTGGCCTGCATGCCGATGGTGCCGCCGGTGTAGAGCACCATGACGTGCCGCGCGGCGGGATAAGTGAGGGGGTTCATCGATGGCTCTCCTGGACAGATACACCCTGCGTCGCAGCATGCCTGCGCACGCAAGGTGTGTCACGTCGGGCGACTGGAACGCCACCCGATGGATCTTTCGCAGCGGACGGCAAGACGCCGCCCGAGGCCCGCGATCAGCGCTGAGCGGCAGGTACGCCCTGGGCCGCGTCCTGCTCGCGGGACACCGGCTGGCTCGGGGCGGACGGCCAAGCTTTCAGGTCCAGATCCAGGTCGGCGAATTTACCGGCGTCGAACACCGGCTGCTTGACGCCTGCGCGGCGCTGGTCGTCATAGTCGCGCAGTACGCGCATGCCAATCTTGAACAGCAGGGCCAGGGCGATCAGGTTGACGAAGGCCAGGCAGGTCATGGTGATATCGGCGAAGGCGAACACGGTCGACAGGTTCTGCACCGAACCCCATACCACCAGTGCCAGCACCAGGCCACGATACACCAGCAGCACGAGACGGTTGCGGGTCAGGAACTGCAGGCTGGTCTCACCCAGGTAGTAGTTGTAGAGAATGCAGGTGAAGACGAACAGAGACAGGGCGACGCTGACGAACACGCGACCCCAGTCACCGACCACCGCAGCCAGGGAGTTTTGGGTCAGGACAATGCCATCACCTTCGAAGCCTGGGGTGTAGAAGCCCGACAGCAGTATCAGCAGTGCAGTGCAGGTGCAGATTACGAAGGTGTCGAGGAACACGCTGAATGCCTGGACCACGCCCTGGGCGCCTGGATGTTTCACTGCGGCCACGGCGGCGACGTTCGGCGCGCTGCCCAGACCGGCTTCGTTAGCGAACACGCCACGCTTCACGCCCATGACGATGGCGCTGCCAAGCAGGCCACCGAACGCGGGATCAAGGCCGAAGGCGCTCTTGAAGATGGTTTCCAGCATGGCTGGAACGTGATCGATCTGGCTGCCGATCACGTACAGGGTGACGCCGATGTAGGCCAAGGTCTTGACCGGAACCAGCAGGTCGGAGACCGCGGCAATGCGCTTGATGCCGCCGAGAAAGACGATCGCCAGCAGCACGGCCAGGGCGATGCCGGTGTGGTTCGGCGAAAAGCCGAAGGCGTTCTGCAACGAGTGGGTGACGGTGTACGACTGCAGGCCGTTGAAGGCGAAGCCATAGGTAACCAGCAGCAGGATGGAGAACACCACTGCCATGCCCTTGAGCTTCAGGCCATGCTGGATGTAGTAGGCCGGGCCACCGCGGTACAGGCCATCGCCATCGGCACGCTTGTAGACCTGGGCCAGGGTACATTCGAAGAAGCTGCTGGACATGCCCACCAGTGCGGTGACCCACATCCAGAACACGGCGCCTGGGCCGCCGAGGGTCACGGCGATGCCGACACCGGCGATGTTACCGGCGCCGACGCGGCCAGCGAGGCTTAACATTAATGCCTGGAACGAACTGAGTTGGCCTGCCTGGCCGCGAAGAGACTCCTTGAAAACCGAGAACATGTGGATGAAATGGCGTAACTGAACGAAACGCGAGCGGATCGTGAAGTAGCTACCGAGCCCGACAATGAGCACGATCAGTACTTTCCCTGAGAGGAAGTCGTTGATGACTTCGAGCATGGATGGTTCCTCGCTGTATTTGACGCAAAGGAAGCTCGTTTAAAATATCGCGTTACACTTGGTGTGACTGGGCAGTGTGGGTTGGCGATAGATCATCCTGAGCTTTCGCGGATTGTTTTTAGTGTTGTTTTGCGTGTTTCGGTTCCACTGTACCTGTACCGCCGATCGCTTACGCGAAGAGCGGTGGCACCTTACCGATCAGGACCACCAACGTCCTCACGGTTTATCATTTTTCATCCTTGCCCCCTGAAACCGTCTAGAGGCCTCGTCAGTCGGTGGGCGAGTACCTCGCGCCTGCTGAACAGTGGTCAGGAGCGGTGTTGCCATGAAAAATCAGTAAAAAAAGGGCCTGAAGAGTGACCTTCAGGCCCTCAAAAGGTGAGAGGTGTCTAGTCCCTCGACCTGGTGAGCGGTGTGCGATCTGGCGCTGAGGGTCAGGCCTTCAGTGGAACCAGACGTGGAGCAATCATGTTTTCCGGACGCAGGATATCGTCGAGCATTGTATCGTCGAGCAAGCCTTCTTCGCGCACCAGTTCCAGGACGCCGCGGCCACTTTCGAGGGCGACACGAGCGATCCGGGTGGCGTTTTCATAGCCGATGTACGGGTTCAGCGCGGTGACCAGGCCGATGGAGTGTTCCACCAGTTCGCGGCAGCGTGCTTCGTTGGCGGTAATGCCGACAATGCAGTGTTCGCGCAGCATGTCCATGGCGCGTTGCAACAGGCGGATCGAGTCGAAGATCTTGAAGGCGATCAGCGGCTCCATCACGTTCAGTTGCAACTGGCCGCCTTCGGCGGCGATGGTCAGGGCCAGGTCGTTACCGATGATCTGGAATGCCACCTGGTTGACCGCTTCCGGGATCACCGGGTTGACCTTGCCGGGCATGATCGAACTGCCTGGCTGGCGCGCCGGCAGGTTGATTTCATTGATGCCGGTACGCGGGCCGCTTGACAGCAGGCGCAGGTCGTTGCAGATCTTCGACAGCTTGACCGCCGTGCGCTTGAGCATGCCGGAGAACAGCACAAAGGCGCCCATGTCGGAAGTGGCTTCGATCAGGTCGGCAGCCGGAATCAGCGGCTGGCCACTGATGATCGCCAGGCGGTCGACCGCCAGTTGCTGGTAGCGCGGATCGGCGTTGATGCCGGTGCCGATGGCGGTGCCGCCGAGGTTGACTTCAGTCAGCACTTCCGGCGCCAGGGTCTTCAGGCGGGCCAGGTCTTCGCTCAGGGTGGTGGCGAAGGCGCGGAATTCCTGGCCGAGGGTCATCGGCACGGCGTCTTGCAGTTGGGTGCGGCCCATTTTCAGGACATGGCTGAACTCTTCACCCTTGGCGGCGAACGCCTGGATCAGGCTGTCGAGGCTGGCGAGCAGGGCGTCGTGGCCCAACAGCAGGCCCAGGCGGATGGCTGTCGGATACGCATCGTTGGTCGACTGCGCCATGTTCACGTCGTTGTTGGGATGCAGATACTGATACTCGCCCTTGCTGTGGCCCATGGCCTCAAGTGCGATGTTGGCGATGACTTCGTTGGCGTTCATGTTGGTTGAAGTGCCAGCGCCGCCTTGAATCATGTCCACCACGAACTGCTCGTGGAAATCGCCACGGATCAGACGGGCACAGGCCTCGCTGATGGCGGCGTGCTTGGCTTCGCTCAGATGACCCAGCTCGCGGTTGGCGTCGGCGGCGGCTTGCTTGACCATGGCCAGGGCCACGACCAGTTTCGGGTAATGCGAAATCGGCACGCCGGAGAGGCGGAAGTTGTTCACCGCTCGCAGGGTCTGGATGCCGTAGTACGCCTCGGCGGGTACGTCGAGTACGCCAAGCAGGTCTTTTTCTGAGCGGAAAGATGCAGCGGAGGACATGATAGAAATCATCTCGAAATGGACCCGGTCGATGCCGGAACGCTGGCAATGCTAGGCTTGAGAAGATTTTTGGGCCAATGCTGTTCGGCGCTGCCCTATGCACAAACGGCATAGGGAGCAATGTGACGCATTGTGTGTGGCGAACGTGTGAACCAAAATGGTGCGCTTGGTGAAGGGAAAGGTCGATGAATCTCGAAAGCAAATGGTTGGAAGATTTCAGTGCCCTGGCGGCGACGCGCAGCTTTTCCCAGGCCGCCGAGCGCCGTTTCGTCACGCAGCCGGCGTTCAGTCGGCGGATTCGCAGCCTGGAAGCAGCGCTAGGCCTGACCCTGGTCAATCGCTCACGCACGCCGATCGAACTGACGGCGGCCGGTCAGTTGTTCCTGGTAACGGCACGCACGGTGGTCGAGCAGTTGGGCGAGGTAGTGCGTCATCTGCATCACCTGGAAGGCGGGCAGGGCGAGGTCATGCAGGTGGCGGCGGCGCACTCTCTGGCGCTGGGGTTCTTTCCGCGCTGGATCGCACAGTTGCGCAATGAAGGGCTGAATATCGCCACGCGGCTGGTGGCGACCAACGTTGGCGATGCGGTCCATGCGCTGCGCGAGGGCGGTTGCGATCTGATGCTGGCGTTCTACGACCCGGATGCGGCGTTGCAGATGGATTCGGAGATCTTCCCGTCGCTGCACCTGGGACATACCGAAATGCTGCCGGTGTGCGCGGCGGGGGCGGACGGCGAGCCACTGTTCGATCTGGAAGGCGAGGTCAGCGTGCCGTTACTGGCCTACAGCGCCGGGGCGTTTCTCGGGCGCTCGGTGAACCTGTTGTTGCGCCAGCGCAACCTGCGCTTTACCACGGTGTACGAGACGGCCATGGCCGACAGCCTCAAGAGCATGGCGCTGGAGGGTCTGGGTATCGCCTGGGTACCGCAGTTGAGCGTGCGTGCCGAGCTGGCGCGGGGCGAACTGGTGGTCTGTGGCGGCGCACAATGGCATGTGCCGCTGGAGATTCGCCTGTATCGCTGCGCGTTGGTGCGCAAGGCGAATGTGCGGTTGTTGTGGCGCAAGCTGGAAGGCGGCGCGGCGCAAGGTGGTGTCTGAGTAGTGTGGTGGGGGTGTGGTTTTTGTTGATCTGGAAGTCAGGTAAACCGGCCTTTAGCGGCTAAAATCCAGCAAACGACAGATGGTCGCGGAAAGTGCGTATCGCGCAGAATTTTCGGTATACTGCGCGGCCTTCGGCCGGTTCGTCCGGCCATCATTCGCATAACAAGCCACGCCGGTCTTCCCGCGTGGCTTGTTGTTTTTTGACGCGCCCGTGGGCGCCCAAGAGAAGAGGCACGACGATGAGCGCACTGGTTGGCGTGATCATGGGCTCCAAGTCCGATTGGTCCACCCTTAGCCACACCGCCGATATGCTGGAAAAGCTCGGCATCCCCTACGAGGTGAAAGTAGTCTCGGCCCATCGCACCCCGGACCTGCTGTTCCGCTACGCCGAAGAGGCCGAGGCCCGTGGCATCGAGGTGATCGTTGCCGGTGCCGGTGGCGCGGCTCACCTGCCAGGCATGTGTGCGGCCAAGACCCATCTGCCGGTGCTGGGCGTGCCGGTGCAGTCGTCGATGCTCTCGGGCGTAGACTCGCTGCTGTCGATCGTGCAGATGCCCGCCGGCATTCCGGTCGCCACCCTGGCCATCGGCAAAGCCGGGGCGATCAACGCCGCGCTGCTGTCGGCGAGCATTCTGGGCGCCAAGCACCCCCACTTTCATAGCGTGCTGAAAAAATTCCGTGCTGAACAGACAGACAGCGTGCTGGATAATCCAGACCCGCGCGTCGCCTGAGGTTTCTGACGATGAAGATCGGTGTAATCGGTGGCGGCCAGCTTGGCCGTATGTTGGCCCTGGCGGGTACGCCACTGGGGATGAACTTCGCTTTCCTCGATCCGGCGCCGGATGCCTGCGCAGCCGCGCTGGGCGAACATCTGCGAGCCGATTACGGCGACCAGGATCACCTGCGCCAGTTGGCCGATGAAGTCGACCTGGTGACTTTCGAGTTCGAAAGCGTTCCAGCGGAAACCGTGGCCTTCCTGTCGCAGTTCGTACCGGTCTACCCGGGCGCCGAAGCCCTGCGCATCGCTCGCGATCGCTGGTTCGAAAAGAGCCTGTTCAAGGACCTGGGCATCCCGACTCCGGACTTCGCCGATATCCAGTCCCAGGCGGATCTGGACGCAGCGGTCGCCCGTATCGGCCTGCCGGCTGTATTGAAGACCCGTACCTTGGGTTATGACGGCAAGGGCCAGAAAGTCCTGCGCACTCCGGGCGATGTGATCGGCACCTTTGCCGAGCTGGGTAGCGTCGCCTGCCTGCTGGAAGGTTTCGTGCCATTTACCGGCGAAGTCTCGCTGATCGCCGTGCGCGCCCGCGACGGTGAAACCCGTTTCTACCCGCTGGTACACAATACCCACGACAGCGGTATTCTCAAGCTGTCGGTCGCCAGCAGCGATCATCCGTTGCAGGCCCTGGCCGAAGACTATTCCAGTCGGGTGCTCAGGCAATTGGACTATGTCGGCGTGATGACCTTTGAGTTTTTTGAAGTCGACGGTGGCTTGAAGGCTAACGAGATTGCCCCGCGTGTGCATAACTCCGGGCACTGGACCACCGAAGGCGCCGAGTGCAGCCAGTTCGAAAACCACCTGCGGGCGGTAGCTGGCCTGCCCCTGGGCTCGACCGCCAAGGTCGGCGAAAGCGCGATGCTGAATTTTATTGGCAGCGTGCCGCCGGTGGAAAAGGTCATCGCTATCGCCGACTGCCATCTGCACCACTATGGCAAGGCCTTCAAGGCTGGGCGCAAGGTCGGTCATGCCAACCTGCGTTGCGCTGACAAGGCTACGCTGCAGCAACAGATTCAGCGGGTCGAAGCGTTGATTGCCGAGTAAAAATATCCAGGCCGGACGGGAACCATCGGTACCCGCCATCCTCTGATGGCAAGATGCCAAAGCGCGGCTAGTGGTCTGTTCGGTTAGTACGTTAACTCAAGTGCGGATGTCGGAAGTTCGCGGCCATGGCGCCGAAATTGACTAACGGAACTCGCCACACAGGCCACTAGGGCTTTGGTTTTGGGATATACATTCAGAGGAAATCGCATGGGTATCATCGGAACCATCTTTATCGGCTTGATCGTTGGTCTTGTGGCACGTTTCCTCAAGCCGGGCGACGACAGCATGGGCTGGATCATGACCATCCTGTTGGGGGTCGGCGGCTCGCTGGCGGCGACCTACGGTGGCCAGGCCCTGGGCATCTACCAGGCCGGGCAAGGTGCGGGCTTTATCGGCGCGGTGGTCGGCGCGATTGTTCTGCTGGTGATTTACGGTCTGATCAAAAAGAACTGATCGAACCGAGCGAACCCTCTGCGCACGGCGCGCGGAGGGTTAGAATGCTCAGCCTGACTTCCTGTTGTCGAGCCTCTTATGCGCCGTCTTCTGTTGATACTTCTTTTGCTGGGCAGCGGCCTGACCCATGCCGGTGAGCTTGCGGAAACCGATTGGCTGGAACTGATGCCCAAATCGGACCAGAAAGCTCTCGAAGAAATGCCGGAAATCAGCCACGATTCGCCAGAAGCCAACGGCACCTTTACCGCCAAGGGCGGTTTGAAGCAAGGCAAGGGCTTGCCGGCGGTGATGTATTCGAGCAAGACCGTCGCGGCCATGAACAGCAAGCGCATTCGTATCGGCGGCTATCCGGTGCCACTGGAAACCGACGCCAAGGGCCGCAGCACCTTGTTTTTCCTGGTTCCCTATCCGGGCGCCTGCATCCATGTGCCACCGCCTCCGCCGAACCAACTGGTATTGGTGCGTTATCCCAAGGGCCTGAAGCTGGACGATATCTACACGCCGCTGTGGGTGACCGGGACTCTGAAGATCGAAAAGGTCAGCAACGACTTGGCCGATGCGGCGTATGCATTGGATGCAGGGACGGTGCGGGTGGTGAAGGAGTCGGATCTTTAGCCATTATGGCAAGCGGGCAAGTCAGGCCAGCGGGCTGCTGCCGATAGTCACGCTAAGCGTATGGCTGGCGCCTGGTGTCAGCGTCACCACATCATCCATCACGTTCGCGGTTTCGATGCAGAGCATCTTCTGCCAGCCGTCGTCGGCCATGTCGGTGAACTGGCGGGCGCGACCGATCCATGGGTTCCAGATTACCGTCGAGCGCGAGCCGCTGGTGCTCAGTTCGATACGCCGTTCCCAGGCCGGGTCGACGATGCTCAACTGCGCTGGCACATTCTGGTAGATGCGGTCGGTTTCACCGGTGAAACGCAACTCGCCCTGTTGCCTGGCCGGCTTCCAGTTATCCGCCGTATCGATATAGCTCAGGCCGTCCACGCCTTCGACATGCACGTTGCGCACATCGCTGACGGCGAAATAGCTGTGCAGTGCCTGGCTGAGGGTGACGGGGTGATCGTCGAGGTTTTCGCTGGTGAGGCTGATCCGCAACTGGTCACCCAGGTGAATCGCCAGCTTGAGTCCGACCTGGTGCGGCCAGCCGGCAAAACCACCCTCGGGCATCGGTACGGCGAACTCCACCAGCACACCGTCGTCTTCGGCCTGGATACCGAGCAACGTCCACTCCAGCGTTCTGACGAAACCATGGGCGGTGGGCGGTTCGCTGCTCCGGTGCATTGCCTGGACGCTGTTCGGGTTGCGCGCGAACACCCCAAACCATGGCCAGCACACCGGCACGCCGGCGCGAATGCTCTTGCCGTGCTTGAACTGGGCCTGATCGTTGAGCCAGATCAGCGGCGGTTGCCCGGCCAATTGATAACTGAGGATATGCGCGCCTTGCTGGGCCACCAACAATTCGGCTTGACCGTGGCGAATTCGCCAGCAATTCAGTTCATCCAGCTTGACCGTTTCAACGTAGGGCGTGCTCATGGTGTTCTCGCTCGGCAACAGGAACTGCAATGGACCGCAAAAAAAGCTCGGGTTAGCGCCGTGGTGGTACGGAGCGAGTGCGCCCGCTGCCGTCGATGGCGACAAACACGAACACCGCTTCGGTGACCTTGCGCCATTCGCTGGACAGTGGGTCGTCGCTCCACACCTCGACCATCATCTTGATCGAGCTACGACCGATTTCCAGGGCCTGGGTATAAAAGGATAGCTGTGCGCCAACCGCGACCGGCACCAGGAACGCCATGCGGTCGATGGCGACCGTAGCCACACGACCGCCGGCTACCTTGCTGGCCATCGCCGTACCGGCGAGATCCATCTGGCTGACCAGCCAGCCGCCATAAATATCGCCGAAACCATTGGTTTCACGCGGAAGCGCGGTGATTTGCAGGGCAAGATCGCCTTGCGGAATAGGGTCTTCTTGTTCGAGTTCGATCATACGGGGGGTGCCTCTGACCCGTGACACTACGTTGGTACTGCCGGTGAATAGCCGTCTTCAGGAAAAACGATTCAGCTCGAACATACTTAGTTCGTCACGTTTCTCTAAGGCGTACTAAAGGGAAACTCTGCGAAACCGGCTGGAATGGGCTTCCAACGGCGTTTTTGCACAGCATCCATCCAGACAACACTGACCAGTATATCCATCGGCCCTCTCGACTACGACCATCAGAAAGCCCTTTTGATCGCTCTATATCGGGCTCTGGTTTACTTTTTGAAACATTTTGTTATCTTTTTTCAGGCTTTACGCACCTCTCCGTAACGACTCCGTCCGTGTCGATCCTCATGATCACCGTGCTTTTGAGTACTGCGCGGCTTGCCCGTTCGTGCTGGTCAATGAGTTTCTGGCGGCAATACGTTTTACCTGTTTATCGTTTTGCTACAACCTGGCTTGTGCGATCTTTGGTGGCCTGACACCGCCGATCCTCAAGCCAAGCCCGTTGTTCGGGCTTACTGTGTAATGATCATAGGCGGCGTGGGCTGGCCGGTCGGCGTCGACCTGTAGACGCGATCGGTGAGTGCAGATAGCTACCAATACCTATTTATATAAGAGAAGCCTTGCAATGAGCACTGTGTCTCCCAGCCTTGCGCAACCTTCGCGCCCGCTGACCCGTAATGACTACAAAACGTTGTCGCTGTCTGCCCTGGGAGGTGCGTTGGAGTTCTACGACTTCATCATTTTTGTATTTTTTGCGGCGGTGGTGGGCAAATTGTTCTTTCCGGCGGAGATGCCGGAGTGGCTGCGCCTGATGCAGACGTTCGGCATCTTCGCCGCCGGTTATCTGGCACGGCCGCTAGGCGGTATCGTCATGGCGCATTTTGGCGATCTGTTGGGGCGCAAGAAGATGTTCACCCTGAGCATTTTCCTGATGGCCGTGCCGACCCTGATCATGGGCCTACTGCCAACATACGCACAGATCGGCATTTGGGCGCCGATCCTGCTGCTGTTGATGCGGGTGATCCAGGGGGCCGCAATCGGTGGTGAGGTGCCGGGCGCCTGGGTCTTCGTCGCCGAGCACGTACCGGAACGGCAGATCGGTTTTGCCTGCGGCACCCTGACTTCAGGCCTGACCGTCGGCATCCTGCTGGGTTCTTTGGTGGCGACGCTGATCAACAGCGTCTACACCCCGGCCGAAGTGAGCGATTACGCCTGGCGTATGCCGTTCTTGCTGGGAGGCGTGTTCGGCCTGTTTTCGGTGTACCTGCGTCGCTGGTTGCATGAAACCCCGGTGTTCGCCGAGTTGCAGCAACGCAAGGCATTGTCCGATGGTATTCCTCTGGGCGCGGTGCTGCGCAATCACCGCGGGGCGATCCTGATCTCGATGCTGCTGACCTGGCTATTGTCCGCTGGGGTGGTGGTGGTGATCCTGATGACCCCGACCGTGCTGCAGACCGCCTACCACTTCGCCCCGAACGTCTCGCTGGAGGCCAACAGCCTGGCGACGGTTTGCCTGACGTTGGGCTGCATCATTTCCGGTGCGCTGGCCGACCGCTTCGGCGCTGGCCGGGTGTTTGTGTTTGGCAGCCTGGCGCTAATGGCGACGTTCTGGGCCTTCTACAGCACCCTGGCGACTCATCGCGAATGGCTGTTCCCGTTATATGCCTTGAGCGGCCTGTTCGTTGGCATTGTCGGTGCCGTGCCCTATGTCATGGTCAAGGCCTTCCCGGCGGTGGTGCGCTTTAGTGGCCTGTCGTTCTCCTACAACCTGGCGTATGCGATCTTTGGCGGTCTGACTCCGATGGTGGTCACCCTGCTGCTCAAGGAAAGCCCGATGGGCCCGGCGTATTATGTTGCAATAATTTGCAGCGTCGGCGTGCTGGTCGGCGGCTATCTGTGGGCGAAGGGCCGCTAAGCCACGTATCTCCTGGGCTCCGGGTGTTTCAGAGGTAAAGGTTGGCCCTGCAAATGGATGCTGGCCTTTCATCTAACTGTCACATACCAGTCATAGAGTGTTCATGTGGCCTACCGATACTTGGCCCCAATTCAACTTAACCCTCTCTGCTAGGAGCAAGGCATGAAACTGAAACGTTTGATGGCGACCATGACTTTTGTCGCTGCGGGCGTCGCGACTGCCCATGCGGTGGCCGCTGGTGTAGACCCGTCCATTGCGGCCTATACAAAAGTACAAGGCGTGTCGGGCAACTTGTCCAGCGTCGGTTCCGACACCCTGGCAAACCTCATGACGCTGTGGGCCGAGGGCTACAAGAAAGAATACCCGAACGTGAACATTCAGATTCAGGCTGCCGGTTCCGCTACCGCGCCACCTGCGCTGACTGAAGGCACTTCGAACCTGGGTCCGATGAGCCGCAAGATGAAGGACACCGAACTGGCTGCCTTCGAGCAAAAGTACGGCTACAAGCCGACAGCCATCCCGGTTGCGGTGGATGCCCTGGCGGTATTCGTGCACAAGGACAACCCGATCCAGCACCTGACCATGGAACAAGTCGATGCGATTTTCTCCTCGACCCGTCTGTGCGGCGCCAAAGCCGATGTCAAGACCTGGAGCGACCTGGGCGTGACTGGCGACCTGGCCAACAAGCCGGTCCAACTGTTCGGTCGTAACTCGGTATCCGGCACCTACGGCTACTTCAAGGAAGAAGCCCTGTGCAAAGGTGACTACAAGCCTAACGTGAACGAACAGCCTGGCTCGGCTTCCGTTGTGCAGTCCATCAGCTCTTCGCTGAACGGTATCGGTTACTCAGGTATCGGCTACAAGACCGCCAGCGTGAAAACCGTGGCCTTGGCCAAGAAAGGCGGCACCGAGTTCATCGAAGACAGCGAAGAAAACGCACTGAACGGCAAATACCCGCTGTCGCGTTTCCTCTACGTCTACGTCAACAAAGCCCCGAACAAGCCTCTGGCTCCGCTGGAAGCCGAGTTCGTGAAACTGGTGCTGTCCAAACAGGGCCAGGAAGTGGTGGTGAAAGACGGCTATATCCCATTGCCAGCCAAGGTTGTCACCAAGGCACTGGCGGACTTGGGTTTGAGCGAAGGTAACGCCGCGAAGAAGTAAGCCTTGATCTGCAGAACATGATCCGGCATGTGGGAGCGGGCTAGATTCGCTCCCACACACCCATTTTCGAATCCGCTGCCGGCTGTGCTGGGCGGCGGCTTCCGTGTGTCACCACACTGTCATCTTTCTGTCATACAGGACCGCTAGGGTGTGCGCATGAACGATCCGGCCAATTCCACCATGACTACGACTTCTCCCCCCAAGCGCATTGACTTCAATACGCCTGAACTCAAACGCAAGCGTCGCATTCGCGCGCTCAAGGATCGCCTGACTCACTGGTACGTGTTTGTCGGCGGCCTGGCCGTCCTGGCGGCGATTACGCTGATCTTCTTCTTCCTCGCTTATGTGGTCCTGCCGCTGTTCCAGGGCGCCTCGCTGACGGCGGAAGAAGCCATTACTCCGGCCTGGATGCGCGATGCCGGCAACCCCCTGATGATCTCCCTGGAAGAGCAGAACCAGGTGGGCATGCGGGTTTCCGACCGGGGGCAGGTGCTGTTCTTCTCCGTTGCCGATGCCACTGAATTGTCCCGGGTGAACCTGCCGATTCCGGCGAACACCCAGGTGACGTCCATCAGCAAAGACCAGCCGGGTGTTCCACTGGTCATCGTCGGCCTGTCCAATGGTCAGGTCCTGGTGTTCCGTCACACCTATAAAGTGACGTACCCGGACGGTAAGAAGACCATCTCCCCGGCCATTGAATACCCCTATGGCGAAACCCCGATCACTCTCGATGAAGAGGGTCACGCGCTTGAGCATGTGAACCTCAACGCCACTGATACGACGCTGATTATCGTGGGCTCCACGGGTGCGCAACTGCATGTGCAGGCGCTGACCCAGGAAGAGAACATGATGACTGGCGAGGTCACCAGCGAGCAAAAGAGTATCGACTTGCCGCAGATGACCGAGCCGGTGAAGGCGATCTACATCGATCCGCGCCAGCAGTGGCTGTACGTGATCAACGGGCGTGCCCAGGCCGACGTGTTCAGCCTGCGCGACAAGAGTCTGAACGGTCGCTACAAGCTGCTGGACGATGCCGATAGCGAAGTGACCGCCAGTACGCAGTTGGTGGGCGGTATCTCGCTGATCATCGGTGACTCCAAGGGCGGTCTCGGCCAGTGGTTCATGGCCCGCGACCCGGATGGCGAGTTGCGTCTGAAACCGATCCGCAGCTTCCAGATGGGCACCACGCCAATCGTCGAAATCACCGCCGAAGAACGGCGCAAGGGCTTTGTCGCCCTGGATGCCTCCGGCAAGCTTGGCGTATTCCACAGTACCGCTCACCGAACGCTGCTGGTGGACCAGGTGGTCGACGGTCCAGGCGTCTTTGGCCTGTCGCCGCGAGCCAACCGAGTGATCGTCGAGCAAGGTGGCAAGATCCAACCGTTGGCCCTCGACAACCCACACCCGGAAGTCTCCTGGAGTGCGCTATGGAGCAAGGTCTGGTACGAAAACTACGACGCGCCTAAATATGTCTGGCAATCGACTGCCGCCAACACCGACTTCGAACCCAAGCTGAGCCTGGCGCCGCTGACCTTCGGTACCCTGAAGGCGGCGTTCTACGCCATGCTGCTGGCCGCGCCGCTGGCCGTCGCGGCGGCGATCTATACCGCTTACTTCATGGCGCCGGGCATGCGCCGCAAGGTCAAGCCGGTGATCGAGCTGATGGAAGCGATGCCGACGGTGATCCTCGGCTTCTTCGCTGGCCTGTTCCTGGCACCGTATGTCGAGGGACACCTGCCGGGGATCTTCAGCCTGCTGATGTTGTTGCCGGTCGGCATTCTGGTCGCCGGTTTCGCCTGGAGCCGGCTGCCCGAGTCGCTGCGCCTGCGGGTGCCGGATGGCTGGGAAAGTGCGATCCTGATTCCGGTGATCCTGTTCGTGAGTTGGTTCTCGCTGTTTATGAGTCCGCACTTGGAGTCGTGGTTCTTCGGCGGTGACATGCGCCTGTGGATCTCCCATGACCTGGGCATCACCTACGACCAGCGCAACGCCTTGGTGGTTGGCCTGGCCATGGGCTTCGCGGTGATCCCGAACATCTACTCGATCGCCGAAGACGCCGTGTTCAGCGTACCGCGTGGCCTGACCCTGGGCTCCCTGGCCCTGGGCGCCACGCCTTGGCAGACCATGACGCGGGTGGTGATTCTCACCGCCAGCCCGGGCATCTTCTCGGCGTTGATGATCGGCATGGGTCGTGCTGTCGGCGAGACCATGATCGTGCTGATGGCCACCGGCAATACCCCGGTGATGGAGATGAACCTGTTCCAAGGCCTGCGCACCCTGGCGGCCAACGTGGCGGTGGAGATGCCGGAGTCGGAAGTGGGCGGTAGTCATTACCGCGTGCTGTTCCTCTCGGCGCTGGTGCTGCTGTTGTTCACGTTCATCATGAACACCCTCGCGGAACTGATTCGTCAGCGTCTGCGCAAGAAATACTCGTCGCTTTAATAAAGGTAGAAGTCTGTGAAACAGAACTCCCTGAATGGCTGGTTCAAGAGCGGCGCCCCCGGTGTCTGGATCAGCGGTGGTGCGGTGTCCATCGCGGTCATCATGACCATCGGCTTGCTGGCGGTGATTGCAGTTCGCGGCCTGGGCCACTTCTGGCCGGCGGACGTGATTCACGCCCAGTATGGCGTACCGGGCCAAGCCAGGCAGATCGTGGTCGGCGAAGTGGTACAGAAGGAAGAAGTACCGCGCGCGCGCCTGCAGGCGGCCGGCTTGCCGGTGCCGGACCAAGGCCCCGAGTTTATGACCCGGGAGTTGATCAAGGTCGGTAACCGTGACCTGAACGGCAACGATTTTACCTGGGTCGTGGGTGAGTGGTTGACCGACCAGACCGCGCCGGTGGAACTGATGGCCGTGGAGCGTCGTGAGTGGGGCAATTTCTACGGTACCCTGGTCAACGTCAAGGAAAACGGCAAGGTCATCGCCGAAGGGCAGGCCGCCTGGCCTGAACTGCAAGCACGTATCGACCGTGTCAACGACCTGGCCAAGCAGCTCAAGAGCCTGGAGAAAACCGATATCGGCGCGATCAACGCCGGTCTTGAGCGGATTCGTCTGCATGGCCGCAAGCTCGAGCTTGAAGGCAAGCTCGATGCCATTGCCCAGGCTGACATGGAGGCCGAGAAGGCCGAACTGAATGCGCGTTACCAGGTTATCGAGACCCGCCTCGGCGACCTGCACGGCCAGTTCAATCGCGACAGCCTGACGGCCCGTGATGCCAATGGTAAAGAACTGGAGATCGGCATCGGCAAGGTAGTGCATGCTTACCAGCCGAACGCCATGGGCACCTTGACCAAGCTGGGTTTCTACTTCAGCAAGGTCTGGGAGTTCCTCAGCGACGACCCGCGTGAAGCCAACACCGAGGGCGGGATCTTTCCGGCGATCTTCGGTACGGTAATGATGACTCTCATCATGGCGATGATCGTGACACCGTTCGGCGTATTGGCGGCGGTCTACCTGCGTGAATACGCCAAGCAGAACGCGCTGACGCGGATCATCCGCATTGCCGTGAACAATCTGGCGGGCGTTCCGGCCATCGTCTACGGCGTGTTCGGCCTGGGCTTCTTTGTCTACGTGCTGGGCGGCTCGCTCGACCGGTTGTTCTTCCCCGAAGCCCTGCCGGCGCCGACCTTCGGGACCCCGGGTTTGCTCTGGGCCTCGCTGACTCTGGCGCTGCTGGCGGTGCCAGTGGTGATCGTGGCCACTGAGGAAGGCTTGGCGCGGATTCCCCGCACGGTCCGTGAAGGTTCGCTGGCGCTGGGCGCGACCAAGGCCGAGACGCTATGGAAAATTGTCCTGCCGATGGCCAGCCCGGCAATGATGACCGGCATGATCCTCGCCGTGGCTCGTGCCGCCGGTGAGGTGGCACCGCTGATGCTGGTGGGCGTGGTGAAACTGGCGCCGTCGCTGCCGGTGGACGGCAACTATCCGTACCTGCACCTGGACCAGAAAATCATGCACTTGGGCTTTCACATCTACGACGTCGGCTTCCAGAGCCCGAACGTCGAGGCGGCGCGCCCGCTGGTGTATGCCACGGCGTTGTTGCTGGTGCTGGTGATTGCCACGCTGAACCTGTCGGCCGTGTGGATCCGTAACCACCTGCGCGAGAAGTACAAGGCGCTGGATAGCTGATGTGGGCGTGGGCTTGCCTGCGGCTGCTGGCGGTCTTCAGGACCCTTTCGCGGCGGCCCGGCGAGCCCGGCTCCTATTGAACGGTGTTACCGTCGGCCCGGTAGTGTGCCAGCGGCTTATTGAAACGAATTTGTTAGCGCAGGGAGTTTACCCATGCAGCATGAAACCCATACCCACGGCATCAGCATATCGGCGCTTGGCCGCGGTAAACAAAGCCTGGACCTGGCCAGTGAAACCGTGGCCATCGAAGTCCCGTGCCTGAGCCTGTTCTATGGTGAGAAGCAGGCGTTGTTCGACGTCAGCATGAACATCCCCAAGCAACGCGTGACCGCTTTTATCGGTCCGTCCGGCTGCGGCAAGTCGACGCTGCTGCGCACCTTCAACCGGATGAACGATCTGGTCGACGGTTGCCGCGTACAGGGCGAGATCAAGCTCTACGGCAACAACATCTACCGCAAGGGCGAGGATGTGGCCGAACTGCGCCGCAAGGTCGGCATGGTATTCCAGAAGCCGAACCCGTTCCCCAAGACTATCTATGAAAACGTGGTCTATGGCCTGCGCATCCAGGGTATCAACAAGAAGCGCATCCTCGACGAGGCTGTGGAATGGGCCCTCAAGGGCGCTGCCCTGTGGGATGAAGTGAAGGACCGCCTGCACGATTCGGCACTTGGCCTGTCCGGTGGTCAGCAGCAGCGTTTGGTCATCGCCCGTACCATCGCGGTAGAGCCGGAAGTCCTATTACTCGACGAACCGTGCTCGGCGCTCGATCCGATCTCGACCCTCAAGGTCGAAGAACTGATCTACGAATTGAAATCAAAGTTCACTATTGTCATCGTGACCCACAACATGCAGCAGGCGGCTCGGGTTTCCGACTACACCGCGTTCATGTACATGGGCCAACTGGTGGAGTTTGGCGACACCGATACCCTGTTCACCAATCCGGCGAAGAAGCAGACCGAAGACTACATCACCGGTCGTTATGGCTAGAAGCAGTGGTGAGCCACGAACCCAGAAGCGCTGCAATGCAAGCTGAACCCATTCAGATCAACCCATAACTGCTTGAAACGTGCAGCCTGCATGTTTCGCGGAGCGAATATCAATGATTGATAAAGACGGTCTTACCCACCATATCTCCGCGCAGTTCAATGCGGAGCTGGAAGAAGTACGCAGCCACCTGCTGGCTATGGGCGGGTTGGTGGAAAAGCAAGTCAACGACGCGGTCACCGCGCTGATCGAGGCCGATTCGGGCCTGGCCCAGCAAGTGCGCGAAATCGATGACCAGATCAACCAGATGGAACGCAATATCGACGAGGAATGCCTGCGCATCCTCGCACGTCGCCAACCGGCAGCGTCCGACCTGCGGCTGATCATCAGCATCTCCAAATCGGTGATCGACCTCGAACGCATCGGCGACGAGGCGACCAAGATCGCCCGCCGAGCCATTCAGCTATGCGAGGAAGGCGAGGCGCCGCGTGGTTATGTCGAGGTCCGGCATATCGGTGACCAGGTGCGCAACATGGTGCGCGACGCACTGGACGCTTTTGCCCGCTTTGACGCCGAGCTGGCGTTGTCGGTGGCGCAGTACGACAAGATCATCGACCGTGAATACAAGACCGCCCTGCGCGAGCTGGCCACCTATATGATGGAAGATCCGCGCTCCATCTCGCGGGTACTGAGCATTATTTGGGTGCTGCGCTCGCTGGAGCGAATCGGCGACCACGCGCGCAATATTTCCGAGTTGGTGATCTATCTGGTACGCGGCACCGACGTGCGGCACATGGGCCTCAAGCGCATGCGCCAGGAAGTTGAGGGCACCTTGTCCGAAACCGCTAATGTTCCCGGCGAAGCTGACGATAAGTAAGATTGCCCGAGAGAAACGCCCGGCCTGAGGTCGGGCGTTTTTATTTGTGGCATAAGAATTTTACGCGCACTCGCAAAGGACAAAGTCCCGGTGTGACTTATCAGTTTTGGGTAAATGGCCATTAGCCAGTATACTGGCCGGGACTTTTAGAGGAATGGTCAATGAGTAAAGTCAGTGTGTTGGTGGTGGATGACGCGTCGTTCATCCGTGATCTGGTGAAAAAGTGCCTGCGCAACTACTTCCCGGGCATCCGGATCGAAGACGCCGTCAACGGTCGCAAGGCCCAAGCGCTGCTGGCGCGTGAAGCGTTCGATCTGGTGCTGTGCGACTGGGAAATGCCCGAGATGTCCGGCCTGGAATTGCTGACCTGGTGCCGGGGCCAGGACAATCTCAAGGCCATGCCGTTCGTCATGGTCACCAGCCGTGGCGATAAAGAGAACGTGGTGCAGGCGATCCAGGCCGGAGTGTCCGGCTACGTCAGCAAGCCCTTTACCAATGAACAACTGCTGACCAAGGTCAAGCAGGCGCTGCACAAGGTCGGCAAGCTCGACGCCTTGATGAATAGTGCCCCGACCCAGGCGAACTCGGCCTTTGCCAACGATTCCCTGAGTGCGCTGACCGGCGGTAAGGCCAGTGTGGTGGCGCCTACGGTCGTCGCGACGCCGGCCTCGGCTTCGACCAAGGGTTTGCTCAACAGCCCGCCGGCACGGCCGCCGGTGGCGGCCAGCGCGGCAATCGGCGGTCGCGGTCAGGGCCAGTTGCGCCTGCCCAGTGGCACCCGGCAGTGTGTGATCAAGGCGCTGAGCATCAAGGAAGCCTTGGTGGTGGTGCGCCGTGGCGAGGTCCTGCCGCAAGTCCTCGAAAGCGCTGTGCTCGATCTGGAGCAGGGCGACAATGCCGAGATCGCCCGCCTGAACGGTTATCTGCATGCGGTCGTCGCCCACGAACCGACGCCGGACAGCGACTGGTTGCAACTGACCTTCCGATTTATCGACCAGGACGCCCAGAAGCTCGACTACATTTCCCGCTTGATCGCTCGCGGCACCGCCCAGAAGCACTTCGTTCCCGGCGCCTGATTCCTGCCTGATAGCGCGGTGCGCCTGGTGCGCCGCGTTGTCTGTCACTCCTGGCTGCTTCTTTCCGACAGCCGCCGATGTCCACGTGATCCATACAAGCGCCCTCTCTACCTGCTAGTCTGGTGCTTACGTTTGATTCGGCGATTCGCGCATATGCTGTTGCGTTTACTGTTTGTCTGCGGCCTGTCGGTGGTCGCCACCTCGGCTGCAGCCATGACCATCTACAAGTATGTGAACGCCGATGGCGTGGTCTCCTACAGCGATCGCCCGGCGCCCGGCGCGCAGGTGTTTGTGTTCCGGGATCGAATGATCGAGCACCTGGAACACCAGGTGCGTCTGGATATTCGCCAGCACAACGGTGTCGACAGCGTTTACGTGCGCAACGACCTGTATGCGCCGGTGGAGATCGAGTTGGGCTTCGGCGCGTTGAGGAACGTCAGCGGCGCGCCGCCCCAGCCGATCCGCAAGGTGGTGCCGGCTCGCGCCAGCCTGCGTTTGGCGCTGCTCACCGCGACCCAGGCCGGGCAGCCGTTGGTGTATACCCCGAAGTTTCGATATTCCCTCGGCGATCCCTCGGGGCAGGCCCAGGGCTATCGGTACCCCTTGCCGTGGCGTGGCGGGCCGTTTCGCCTGACCCAGGGGCCGAACGGTTCCTACAGCCACTTCGGCGCCAAGAGCCGCTACGCGATGGACATTGCCATGCCGGTGGGCACGCCGATTATCGCGGCGCGCGACGGGGTGGTGGTCAAGACCGAGAGTGACCAGTCCGGGCGTGGCACCGATCCTTCCGGAAACTTCGTCCGGGTGCTGCACGATGACGGCACCATGGGCGTCTACCTGCACCTCAAGCAAGGTTCGGTCAGCGTGCGCGAAGGCCAGCACGTAGTGGTGGGCAGTCCGTTGGGGTTGTCGGGCAATACCGGCAACAGCAGCGGGCCGCACCTGCACTTCGTGGTGCAGCGCAACACCGGGCTGGGATTAGTATCGATTCCGTACCAATTCAACCAGCCGGTGGAGGCTCTACCGAACTTCGCGGTGGGTGGGCGGTAGCCGGAAAGGCTAGCCTCCTGGGTGTCAGTCGAGCTTGAGCACCTTGGCCAGGATGATCTTCGGACCCTTCATCTTCTTGATGATAATGCGCAGGCCCTCGACTTCCAGCACCTCTTCCTCTTCCGGCACTCGTTTCAGGGTCTCGTAGACCAGCCCGGCGAGGGTTTCGGCCTCGATATGGTCCAGGTCGATGCCCAACAGGCGTTCGACCTTGAACAGCGGAGTGTCACCGCGCACCAGTAGTTTGCCTGGCTGATAGGCGAGGATGCCGCGTTCGGCCTTGCGGTGTTCGTCCTGGATATCGCCCACCAACACTTCCAGCACGTCCTCCATGGTCAGGTAGCCGATGACCTTGCTGTCGGCTTCCTCCACCAGCGCGAAGTGCGAACCGCCCTGGCGGAACTGCTCCAACAGGCGTGACAGCGGCATGTGCTTGGACACGCGCTCCAGCGGGCGGGTCAGCTCGGCCAGGTTGAACGATTCGGGAATATGGTCCAGGGCCGCCAGCTCCAGCAGCAGGTCCTTGATGTGCAACAGGCCGACGAACACATTGCGTTCGGCGTCATACACCGGATAACGGCTGAACTTGTGGCGGCGGAACAGGGCGAGGATTTCCTTGAGCGGCGCGTTGCAGTCCAGGGTCACCAGATCTTCCCGGGAATTGGCCCAGTCGACGACTTCCAGCTCGCCCATTTCCACGGCCGAGGCCAGCACGCGCATGCCCTGGTCGCTGGGGTCCTGGCCACGACTGGAGTGCAGGATCAGCTTCAGCTCTTCGCGACTATAGTGGTGTTCATGATGAGGCCCCGGCTCACCCTGTCCAGCGATCCGCAAGATGGCGTTGGCGCTGGCGTTGAGCAGGTAGATGGCCGGGTACATCACCCAGTAGAACAAGTAGAGCGGCACCGCAGTCCATAGCGAGAGCAGTTCCGGCTTGCGGATCGCCCAGGATTTGGGGGCCAGTTCACCGACCACGATGTGCAGGTAGGAGATGATGAAGAACGCGGTGAAGAACGATACGCCCTTAACCACCTCGGCGGCGTGCACCCCGACGGCGCTGAGCACCGGTTCCAGCAGGTGGGCGAAGGCCGGTTCACCGACCCAGCCCAGGCCCAGTGAGGCGAGGGTGATACCCAGCTGGCAGGCGGACAGGTAGGCGTCCAGTTGGTTGTGCACGGTGCGCAGGATCTGTCCGCGCCAACCGTTCTTGTGGGCGATGGCCTCGACTCGGGTCGAGCGCAGCTTGACCATGGCGAATTCGGCCGCAACGAAGAAGCCGTTGAGCAGAACCAGGATCAAAGCAAAGAGAATCATGCCGAAATCGGCGAACATCGTGGCGAGGGTCAAGCTACTAGGGGAAGGGTCCATGATGGAGTTTTACGGGTTCCGTATTTCAATTTGAAGGTGTGCTCGGCAGAGCACCAGCCGATTAATGTAGCGGCAGATGCCAGCCTTGCCTAGTGGCCTGTGTGGTGAGTTCTATGAGTCCATTTCGGCGCCCTAAATCCCTGGCCTGCGTTGCTGTTCCTCGCCATAGCCCGGCTATGACTCGTCACAGCGCCTTGGCCATGGACTTATGGCATCCGAACTTGAGCTAACGAACTCACCGTACAGG
>NZ_CP014135.1:3222052-3230914 GCF_001543125.1 Pseudomonas agarici
CCACTAGTGGCCTGTACGGTGATCAAGTGGACAGCTTGTTTTTGTGCTCGCGAGTGACTTGTGCCGGGACGAAATGGCAGGTGAACTGACTGCCGTGGCCCAGTACGCTGCTGATTTCCAGGCGGGCGCGATGGCGCAGTAGCACATGCTTGACGATGGCCAGGCCGAGCCCGGTGCCGCCGGTGTTGGAGTTGCGGCTTGAGTCGACACGGTAAAAACGTTCAGTCAGGCGCGGCAGGTGTTTGTTGTCGATGCCGATGCCCGAATCTTGCACACTGAGGTGCGCGCCGTGTTCGTCGCCCCACCAGCGGATGCGGATAGTGCCTTCGGCCGGGGTGTATTTGACGGCGTTGAATACCAGGTTGGAAAACGCGCTGCGCAATTCCGCCTCGCTGCCCTTGAGCCGGACGCAGTCGTCGGCCTCCAGGATAATGGTCTGATTGCGCTGCCCGGACAGCGCCTGGGCGTCATTGCGGATCGATTGCAGCAGGGTGTCGATGCGTACTGGCTGGTTATCCGACGGGTAGCCGGTGGCTTCCAGCTTCGCCAGCAGCAGCAGGTCATTGAGCAGGGTCTGCATGCGCCCGCCTTGCTGCTGCATCTGCTGCAGGGCACGGAGCCAGCGCGGGTTCACTTCCTCGACGTTATCCAGCAGCGTTTCCAAGTAACCGCAGATCACCGTCAGCGGCGTGCGCAGTTCGTGAGATACGTTGGCGATGAAGTCCTTGCGCATCTGTTCCAACTGGTGGATGCGTGTGACATCGCGCACCAGCATCAGGTGCTCGTTATTGCCGTAGCGGGTGATGTACAGCTGAATACGCAAGCGGTCGTTGGTCGGCGAAGGAATTTCCAGCGGCTCGGCGTAACTGTCTTGCTCGAAATACTCCTTGAAGCGCGGGTGACGCACCAGATTGGTCACCGGTTGGCCGCTGTCCTGTGGAGTCTTGAGGCCGAGCAGGGTTTCCGCGGCACGGTTCCACCATTCCAGGTTGCCGTCGCTGTCGAGCATGATCACCGCGTCCTTGAGGGCGGCGGTGGACTCCTGGACCCGATCGATCACCGCTTGCAGGCGCCCGCGCACGCGTTGGTCGCGGCGCTGCAAGTGATAGATGCTGTCGAACACATCGCCCCACAGACCATAGCCGTCCGGTGGTGCTTCTTCGGGTTTGTGTTGGCGCAGCCATTCATGCAGGCGCATCAACTGTTTGAGGGTCCAGCCAAGGTAAATCCCCAGGCCGACAGCCACTGCCCAACCGTAATAACCAGTGATCAGGCCGACCAGCAGGCAGGCGGTCGCCAGCAACAACAAATGGCGGATCAGGGTGCCATGCCAGTTTTGATTCACTTCAACATGCGTCCTTGTCAGCAATCATTGCGCGAAAATCGGTTCAGCCCTTGGTGGAAAACCGATAACCGGTGCCGCGTACCGTTTGTACCAGATTCTCGTAGGCATCGCCGAGGGCTTTGCGCAGACGGCGGATATGCACGTCGACGGTACGCTCTTCGACGTAGACGTTGCCGCCCCAGACCTGGTCGAGTAACTGCCCACGGGTGTAGGCGCGTTCCTGGTGGGTCATGAAGAACTGCAGCAGGCGGTATTCGGTGGGGCCCATTTCCGCGGGCTTGCCGTCGATGGTCACGCGGTGACTGATGGGATCGAGCAGCAAGCCGCCGACTTCGATCGGCGCTTCGCCGTCGGTCGGGCCGGCGCGGCGCAACACGGCCTTCAGGCGGGCGACCAGCTCGCGAGGGGAAAAGGGCTTGGTGATGTAGTCATCGGCGCCGACTTCAAGGCCCTGGATCTTGTTGTCTTCCTCGCCTTTGGCGGTGAGCATGATGATCGGGATATCGCCCGTCAGCTCGTCGCGCTTGAGACGCCGGGCCAGTTCGATACCCGAGGTGCCGGGCAGCATCCAGTCGAGCAGGATCAGGTCAGGCTTGCGATCGACAATGATTGCATGGGCCTGTTGAGAGTTTTCGGCTTCCAGGCAGTCATAACCGGCCATCTCCAGGGCGACAGCGATCATCTCCCGAATCGGGGCTTCGTCGTCGACGATCAGAATGCTCCTGCCAACCATATCGCTTAATCCTCTTGTCATTTAACCGTCTTGCGTCGCATTAGATAACGAAATTATTGCAGTCATGTGACAATTTTCGTGTCTGCGGCAATTGCCGCTTCCATGGGCTACGCTGGGAGTTCGAATCTACAACCACGAAAGGAAGGTTCTGATGACTCGCTCTGCGTTTTCGTTGAAAGTCTTGATGGTAGCTGCGGCGCTGTCGCTGCCAGCGTGGGCTTGGGCCGCCGATCCGGCGATGGGCCATGAGGGGATGAAGGCCGATTCGGCGATGAGCCACGAGAAGATGATGGCCGGTCCCGGAATGAGCCACAAGGGAGTGTTGGTCGATCACCATGGCATGACGCTTTATACCTTCGACAAGGACTCTGCCGGGAAGTCGGCCTGCAATGGTGATCCCTGCGAAACCAACTGGCCGCCGCTGAGCGCTAGCGCCACAGACAAGGGGGATGATAAGTGGAGCGTGATCAAGCGCGATGACGGCAAGTTGCAGTGGGCCTATGCTGGTAAGCCGCTGTATACCTTCAAGGACGATAAGAAAGGTGACAAGAACGGTGACGGCAAGGGCGGTGTCTGGCACGTCGCCAAACCCTGATTCACTACCGTTCCCTGCGGGAGTGGAGTTTGCCCACGAGAAGGTCTTCATTATCGGCAAACGCTTCGCCGACCAGCCGGGTTCCAGGTTCCGTTGTGTCCTGTCAGGTCCGGTTGGTCAGTGAAGCGCGTAATCGAGCACCACCCCGATAAAGATCGCCAGTCCCGCCCAATGGTTGTGCAGGAACATCTGCAAGCAGCGCTGCGGGTCGCGGTCGCGGGTGGTCCAGGACTCCCAGGCAAAACACGTTGCTGCCACCAGCAATCCGGCGTGGAACCAGCCGCCTAGCTCGAAACGTGCTCCGGCCAGCAGCAGGCAGCCGAGCATCAGGCCCTGCAAGGTCAGGATAATCGCCCGGTCGGCGTCGCCGAACAGGATGGCGGTGGACTTCACCCCGATCTTCAGGTCGTCCTCGCGGTCGGTCATCGCATAATAAGTGTCGAAGGCCACCGTCCACAGCAGGTTGGCGATGTACAGCAACCAGGCCGCCATGGGCAGGCTGGCGCCCTGTGCGGTGAACGCCATTGGGATACCCCAGGAGTACGCCGCCCCCAACACCACCTGCGGGTAATAGGTGTAGCGCTTCATAAACGGATAGCAGGCCGCCAGGGCCAGCGCGCCGAGGGAAAACCAGACCGTGGTGGCGTTGGTGCACAACACCAGCAGGAAACTGATGCCCATCAGCAGCCCGAACACCGCCACCGCTTCCCTGCCACTGATTCTGCCTGCCGCCAGCGGTCGTTGTGCGGTGCGCTTGACATGGCCGTCGACCTTACGGTCGGCGAAATCGTTGATCGCGCAACCGCCTGCGCGGGTCAGCACCACGCCAAAGGTGAAGATCAGCAGATGGCCCAGCGACGGCACGCCCTTGGCGGCAATCCACAGCGCGCTCAGGGTCGGCCACAGCAGCAGATAGATGCCGATGGGCTTGTCCATCCGCGTCAGTTGCAGGAAGTCCCAGGCACGCGGATGCAAGCGGTTCATGGACTTGAGTAGGTTCAGGTACATCAGCAAGGCTCCCGGTCGGCATTCACGGCCTGCCACAGGCTCGGCAGGAATATTTCCGCCACCAGCAGGCTCAAGGGGCCGCGATTGAAGCGTGAGCGGCGGGCCCAAAGGTCATTCACGCGGTATTGCGCCGGCAGCCATTGTGCGGGGTAATGGCAGACTTCGATGACCTGGCGTTCGAACGCCTGATCGCAGAACAGCAACTCACCCAGAGAACGGCTGCCCAGCTCGGCCATGTTCAGTCCACCTTGCTGCAAGGCATCCTGTGCCGCCACGCTACGGGCAAACACCCAAGGCTGGCCGTGGCCACACAGATACACCTCGCGCACCCAGCCGAGGCTAGCGGCGGGCAGGTCCAGGGCAGCGCGCTCGTCGTCGCGCAACGGTTGCCAGCCCTCGAACAGCGGCGTGACACTGAAGGCGTTGTCGCAAAGTCCAGTCAGACGGCGGGTCAGCGAACCCTCGTCGAACAGCCAGTCGAGGGTTTGGGCGTTGGGCGGGGTCGCCAGTCGGCATTGTGTGAGCCAGGTGGGAGACGCCGGAAATGGGGCTTTGTGCGGCACGATAAGCAGTTGATTGGCAGCCAGTGAGGCGACGAGCTTATCACAGGGTGCTCGGCTAATTTAGAGCGCTTGGGCGGCCACGGCTAGTGATCGTGCTTGCATCTGCCGACTTCGATCAGTACAAAACCCCCTGAGCCGGACGGCAACGCTGTACTCATCGACTGTCCGTGCCGATCAATGCCTGGGAACCGAGGAAAATAGGAATGAGCGATTTAAAAGAGCAGGCGCATCATCATCATGAGAAACATGAAAAGCACCCAAAGCCAGATGCTCCGAAACATCGGAAAAAATGGCAATGCGTGGTCTGTGGCCTGATCTACGACGAGGCCAAGGGGTGGCCGGATGATGGCATCAAGCCCGGCACCTCTTGGCTGGATGTTCCAGAAGACTGGCTGTGCCCGGACTGTGGTGTCGGCAAGATGGATTTCGAGATGATCGAAATCGCCTGATTGAGCAAATTCAAACACCTTTCAATGGGCCTGGAGAAAGGCATGAGTGCACCTGTCGTGATCGTCGGTACCGGATTGGCCGGCTACAACCTGGCCCGCGAGTTTCGCAAGCTCGACGGCGAAACTGCGCTGTTGCTGATCACCGCCGATGACGGGCGCTCCTACTCCAAGCCCATGTTGTCCACCGGCTTTGGCAAGAACAAGGACGCCGACGAGTTGAGCATGGCCGAGCCGGGTGCGATGGCCGAGCAGCTCAAGGCCGAGATCCGCACTCACACCCCCATCAGCGGGATCGATCCGGGCCACAAGCGCCTGTGGATCGGCGAAGAGGCAGTGAACTACCGCGACCTGATCCTGGCCTGGGGCGCGCAAACCGTGCGTGTAGCGGTGGAAGGCGACGCCTCCGAAGCGATCTTTCCGATCAACGACCTGGAGGACTACGCCCGTTTCCGCGCGGCAGTGGCCGGAAAAAAGCGCGTGTTGCTGCTGGGCGCCGGGCTGATCGGCTGCGAATTCGCCAATGACCTGATCCTCGGCGGCTATGAAGTCGATCTGGTTGCTCCCTGCGAACAAATCATGCCGACCCTGCTGCACCCAACGGCTGCTACTGCGGTGCAGGCTGGCCTGGAAGGCCTCGGTGCGCGTTTCCACCTCGGTCCGGTGCTGACCCGCCTGCAACACGCTGGTGATCACCTGGAGGCGCACCTGTCCAACGGCGAAACCCTGGTCTGTGACGTGGTACTCTCGGCCATCGGCCTGCGCCCACGTACCGACCTGGCTGCGGCGGCGGGGTTGCAGGTCAATCGTGGGGTGGTGGTGGATCGCTATCTGAAAACCTCTCACGCCAATATTTATGCCCTGGGCGACTGTGCCGAGGTCGACGGCCTGAACCTGCTATACGTCATGGCGCTGATGAGCTGTGCCCGCGCCCTGGCTCAGACCCTGGCCGGCAACGCCACGGCGGTGAGCTATGGCGCCATGCCCATCACTGTGAAGACACCCGTCTGCCCGCTGGTCGTTTCGCCACCGCCACGGGGAATGGAGGGGGTATGGACGGTCGAAGGGCAGGGCGCGGACATCAAGGCGTTGTGCCGCGATGCCAGCGGTCGCCTGCTCGGATACGCCCTGACTGGCGGTGCGGTCATGGAAAAACTGGCCCTTAACAAAGAGCTCCCACCACTGCTGGCGTAAATGGCGGGTGTTCTGTCGCGAACACCTTGCTTTTGCGCAGTTAAAGCTCACAGACAGACTGGCGCGGGCGCCGAGGCCGTGCCATCCTCACTCCCGTCTGCCGCAGAGTAGAGCCTGCGGCGCCTTGGGCGCTGTTCTGGAAGAACAGCACGGACATAACAACAAAAAACCGTCAAAGAGGCTTCACTATGCGTAAACCAGAACTTGCCGCTGCAATCGCTGAAAAAGCGGATCTCACCAAAGAACAGGCCAACCGCGTTCTCAACGCCGTTCTCGAAGAAATCACCGGCGCGCTGCACCGCAAAGACAGCGTCACCCTGGTGGGTTTCGGCACTTTCCTGCAGCGTCATCGCGGTGCTCGCACCGGCAAAAACCCGCAAACCGGCGAGCCGGTGAAAATCAAGGCCAGCAATACCGTTGCATTCAAGCCGGGCAAGTCGCTCAAAGATAGCGTCAACCCGTAAGCGTCAGGCTGGACTCCCGGAGCAAGGGGAGCGTTACAAAAAAATGGGCACGCCGATGGGATCGGGTGCCCATTTTTTATTCCAGTGCGATATTTTCATCGCAAACGCCGGTCTCAAGGACTACGCCACTGGCAAGCCCTTACCGGGCTGTATTTATCTCGGCCCTGTATATATCTGCGCTCGCCCATGCAGCATTGAAAGTCGGCTCGCCTGGCCTTCGCTCGAAAACATTTCGTGCCGCCTCTAAACCAGATGCAGCGGCTCGTGCTGTTCGCCAGCTTCCTTGAGCAGCCCATCCACATTCTTCAGCGCCGCCAGCAAGCTATCCACGCCGTGGGCATTGAGCAGCGGGCTATCAGTGAAGGTCTTGTTGATCGAGGCCATGAAACTGGAAATGCTCGCGTTCGCTCGGGCGTCCAGCAAATTGTCCCGCAGGTGGGTGATCAGTTCCTTGAGGTGGGGATCGTCCAGGGAAAGCGGGACTTGCAGATCGTGTTTCTTCAGGGTACTGATCAACAACTCCAGTGCCACGCTGGCCCGCATCAAAGCTCTTTCTCGTGCATCCATTCGCTGTCTCCTGTGTCGAGCTTTAGTGACGCCTGGAGGATAGACCACGGTGTAGGAGGTGCTTTTGCTGGGGGCGGGTGAGCGACGACTGGTTCGATGTCAGTTTATCGAGCGGATTGTAGTGGTACTCGATACGGCCATTGGCGGTGATCTTGGCGATCAGGCGTTCCATTTTTATCTAAAACAAATCTGCGCCCTTTGCGCTGTCAGGTAGCAGTCAGCCCCGCAAACGAGGCGCTGAAAACCGCCCCACATCCGGATCATAAAACCTAAACGTGTTGTAGTGCAGCCCCGTCTCGCGGTCCAGGTACTGCCCTTGAAAGCGCAGGTTCTGTTCCTCGATATAGTACGGCTCGCGCACTTCTTCCAGGGTGTTGCCCCAGACTTTGTAGCGCGCCTGCCATACCCGGGTGCCATCGGCCTCCGTCAGTTGCTCGGGCAGGCCGTTGGGGTCGGTGTGGTAGTAGCGGGTTTTCTGTACGTCGCCGAGGCCATCGACCCGCACCGGCGGCGCATACAATATGAAATCTTTAGTGGACCTTTCATGTATTAGCAAATTGAATATTTTTTTCTTATTGTATCTTGAACAATTACTTCATATCCGTCAAAAGAGAGATAATGCGCTTTGAGTATTCCTGGCCTTCAATAGTTTCAAGGTTTTTAATATTAAAAATCCATCCTCGTTGAGTGGAAAAATTCTTCAGTCGTCGTTTTAATAGTATATTTATTGAGCTGTCAGGTTGTGTCATCAAATAAGAAAGTGCTTTTTTTGCCCGATCCGACAAATCTTTAAAGTAAATGTGTTGTGTGTCAACTGGTGGGACGATCTCTTCGAGGTTACAGTTTTCAAAATTTACGTAATCTAACTCGCACCTTCCAAAATCAATCCTCAACAGAGTGTTTGGTTGCTCTGAGGTGAAAGTTATTTCTTGAATTTTTCCAATTAATTTGCAGTTCTTGATTTTTTTTGCATTGAATGTATTGTTAATTATTTTGCATTGGTCAAATATGCAATTATTAAAGGTGCACTCATTAAAAGCGGTCTTGCGAAAGTCGCACTTTACGAAAGTGCAACTATCGAATACACTATTATTCAATCCCGCACTACGAAAGTCGACGTTTTTGAAGTCACACAGATTCAATATGGTCACATTGAAGAAGCGTGAGTTGGAGAAATCACTTTTTTCGAATACACAATTTTCCAAAAGACAACCATCGAAAATTGGATAGGAAAGTTTGGAATTTCTCAGCTTACATGTCTGAATTGATTCGCTTTTGAAAAAAGTCTTCTCTAGGAGGACCAAGCCGTCCTGCTCAAGCCCGGATAATATCTTTGACTCAATACGATTATTCACCATGTAACTCCTTCATAACCATTTCCCCAGTCGCCATATCGCCTCTGATGCGTGCCTCTAGCCCAGTCTGCCTTGGTTGTCAGATCCCACCAGGCTTGGCTTTTCGGATCATACACATCCGGCAGACGTTGACCTGATTTTGATACATTCAAGTGCGCAAGCGATGAATCAGCCAGTACTCTTCGTTTGAACTCGGCATCAATCCGTTGGCCGACATAACGCCGGTACCGGGAGTGTGCTTGACCTAAGTCACCTCTATCGTAAGCCCGCTTTGTCGCCGCCCTTTGTTTCATCGTCAGTGAGCGCTGTGGATTGCGATACACCGTTTTTTTAGCTGCATTAGCATGAGCCTGAAGTTTTTTGGTTGTAATACTGCACGGCGCCCATCCCCATGGATCGATCCACGTTAGCGGATTCGGCGCATACTGATAGAGATTAATCCCACCCGCCAACCCAATCGGGTCCGGCGTGGTAAACCGCCCCACATCCGGATCATAGAACCTAAACGTGTTGTAGTGCAGCCCCGTCTCGCGGTCCAGGTACTGCCCTTGAAAGCGCAGGTTCTGCTCCTCGATATAGTACGGTTCGCGCA
>NZ_CP014135.1:3231247-3236965 GCF_001543125.1 Pseudomonas agarici
ATGCGCACCACGGTTTCGCGGATGCCGTCCTGGTTGTGGACTTCGATCAGGCGGTGTTCGGCGTCATAGGCAAAACGTTGTACCCGATGGCTGGCGCTGCGTTTTTCGATCATGCGGCCAAAGCCATCGTAGCGATAGCGTTTGTCCTGATAGGTCAGCAGCTTGTTGTGCAGCACTCGTCCCGCGCTTTGTTGCTGGCCGTTGAGCAGGTTGTCGAGGACATCGTATTCGAAGTATTTCTGTCGGGCGGGCGCCAGTATCACTTTTCTGCATTTTTAGTCGTCCCATTTTTAGCATTAATTTTTTATTTTCTTGAAATTGATTTCAAATTTATTTTTTATAATTAAGTCTTTAAATTTTTTGCTAACCACATAATGTGTTGACTCAATCACGTCGCGAGCAATAAAAAAGTTTGACGAAGGTGGCATAAATTTCGGTTCAACCAATATTGGCGGATCGTTTGGATCGCTCAAAGGCATATACTTAGAGTTTGCATAATCTATAATTTTTAAGAAATTCAATATTTTTCCAATATAAAAAATATGTGATTTGCTTATGGTGCATGGATAAAATAGTATTTCGCTAACTAATTGATTTTGAAATTTTTTTACAAAGCGACTTGAAAAAATTGGGACATTAATTATAGCGTTGAGAAAGTCCGCTTTTTTTATATCTTCATTCGTTAAATTTTTTTGCGCTATAAGCTTTATATCTTGCGGTTGTGGAAGCTGATTTTCGCTTGACATGAAAAATTCAAATAAGTTTTCCGTTTCATTGTTTGCGAACTCTACCCGTGAGTTTGAGATGTCTATCGGACTACTAATTTCATAGATGTCGATCATGAACAGGGCCTCGTATTTAAATCCGCTCTTACATTTTTTTGAAGATTTAGTATTTCCTGTGTGGTACGCCGATTACTCCATTTGCTCTTAATTGCACGCTGTTCTAATGTGTCAAGAGCACCGCCAATTTTTTTATTATATCCGGAATGAGGCTTCCCATCGAGCATGAAATTTACATGTGTTGCTTTTGAAGGATGTATACCATTGGCAATCGGCAGGTAAATCATGTTTGTCGCACCGTTGATATTGCTGTTTGTTCTTTGCAGGAACGGATGATTTCTGAACTCATACGGAACGATATGGTGTCGTTGATAGCCTTGTCGTGTTGGCATCCAAGAAGGGTACCGGTCCCCTGTGAGGCCCCACGGATCAATCCACCCCATCGGATTCGGTGCGTATTGGTAGAGATTGACCCCACCTTCCAACCCAATCGGATCCGGCGTGGTAAACCGCCCCACATCCGGATCATAGAACCTAAACGTGTTGTAGTGCAGCCCCGTCTCGCGGTCCAGGTACTGCCCCTGAAAGCGCAGGTTCTGTTCTTCGATATAGTACGGTTCGCGCACTTCTTCCAGGGTATTGCCCCAGACTTTGTAGCGCGCCTGCCATACCCGGGTGCCATCGGCCTCCGTCAGTTGCTCGGGCAGGCCGTTGGGGTCGGTGTGGTAGTAGCGGATTTTCTGTACGTCGCCGAGGCCATCGACTCGCGCCAACGGTTCATAGCCTTCGTCGACATACAGGTAGAGGCTGGTTTGGGTGTTCTTGTGTTCCTGCAACAGCCGCAAACCGTCCCAGGTAAAACGGGTTTCGCCCAGTAAATAGCCGTTGTGGTTGTGTTCGGTTTTGCCGATGCGCCGGCCCAGCGGGTCGTAGGTCATGCGCACCACGGTTTCGCGGACGCCGTCCTGGTTGTGGACTTCGATCAGGCGGTGTTCGGCGTCATAGGCAAAACGTTGTACCCGGTGGCTGGCGCTGCGTTTTTCGATCATGCGGCCAAAGCCATCGTAGCGATAGCGTTTGTCCTGATAGGTCAGCAGTTTGTTGTGCAGCACTCGTCCTGCGCTTTGTTGCTGGCCGTTGAGCCGGTTGGCGGCGGTGTGTTTCGCTATGGCCCCGCGGGCTTCTCTTTTTTCGCTGGCGCATACGGTGCTGTTGATGTCGGACGATTTGGCGTCTACGATTCTCTCGGGCTGTGTCCTTGCTTGATCGGTGTGTGTTCGCAACTATCACTTTAGACCAAGGCCAACTTTTTTAATTTTTTTGCAGATATATCAGCTAGTTAGCCGTTAATTAAGTACCATTCAAATCTGTCCCATTTTTCGCACTATAAGACCTCTTGGGCTTGTGAATGGTTGTCCAGTAGGCGATCAAGCCTGCTGAGGCACATAAACCTGCTCCTTTCTCAGTATGGTAATCTTAAGCCGGAAATGTAAGGGAAACACTTTTCCAGTTTGCTTTACGTTTTTTGTCAAGCAATGAAATTAGCGCATTTCCCTTGGGGAGCCCTTTCTTTGATAGCTTCAAAGGGGCGAGAACGTAAAGTTTTACCGAGTCTTCATGGTCACCTGAATCTGCCTCGTTATCAGTGTTCCAAACTTTATCCAAGACGACGAGCGCATCAATATGGTCCGGCCAACCCAGGTGGCTAAATTTTTTATCGGTTCGTAAAATTATTTGCCCCTCGGTTAAAGGCGAATTTTTGAAAGTGTGTTCGGACAGTAGAGTAAGTATTGCCTGGGGAAACATCCAAGGGCTATCGCTAGAGAAGCCTTTTTTCGGTAATCTCCAACTTCCTGGAAGACAGATAAAGAGCTCCGTGCGCGGTTTTTCAACAAAAAGGCCTACAGTAAACAAAAGCTTGTAATCATTTTTGTTAGCGATACAGCTGACTCTAAAATTTACATTCACAGATTCGGGTTGAGGAATCAATTTTTCGGGTAATACCGGGCCAACGGTACTACATACAAAATCAATAATTGACGCACCAAGTAACGTACTTTCATCCGGCGTCTTTTCAACAGCTGAGACAGCACCTCTTGCTTTTAGACATTTGATAATATCAGGGAAGCCCCAGCTCTGAGCCAAATCAAGAGCTGTTCTATTGAATTTGGCATGTAGCCTGTTGACGTCAGGATGGTAGTCGAGCAGCAGATCAACTGTTTCTTTTTGCCCGAAAGTGACGGCGGTTATCAGTGGAGAAACGACAGAGAGAGGAGAACCATCAACATCCGCTCCGGCTTTCAGAAGCCAGCGAACTGTTTCTAAATGTCCATTTTTTGCTGCCAGTGCCAACGCTGTAGTATTGCCCGAACCAACAGTAGGTTGATTGATGTTGATACCCAGGTCAACTAACAATGAGCAAACTGCGGTCTGATTTCTCTCCGCAGCATGATGCAGCAGCCCTGGGTAAGCCAAAAAGTCATAGCAAGGGGGCTCCAGCAACTCTGGATGAGCTTTTAGCTGGATATGCAGAAAATCAACGTCTCCTGCCTCTATATGAGAATAAATATCTCGAATCAAGGGAGTGTTCTTCCCATACATTTTTTCCAGGCTAGTCATCTAAAGATTCACCGTTTCTCATCTTTTCGCCCATTGCATTCAACGCCTCTATGACCTTGCTTTTTCCGCCTTTGCGGGCTTCATCGAGTGTTTGTGACACTTTTCGGGTGCTGGCGATTGTGTGGTTACCGCTGCCATTTGGTGCCCACACAAAATTGTGGGGACTGTCGTTCAAACCGATGCCAAGCTTCTTCAAAATGCCTTGCGCATGTGTGAAAATAAATCTGTCCCATTTTTCTATTTTTCTATTTTTCTATTTTTCTATTTTTCTCATTTTTCTTGTAAGAGCGCTCTTGGTGCAGTTATTGCGCTCAGATCCGAATGGCCTTAGAACAGTCCATGAATCGCAAGCCTTTGAGTTTCGCTGTTTCACAATGCAGTTTAAATTTTTCCGAAACAAATAGTCTTTGCGGACTTTCTTCTGCTCTAACTATGTCGTGCCCGAAGAGAGCGGTGGGCGGAAGGCTTTTTATTGTGGAGAACGCAGTGGGTCCGTTTGGCATGAAGCTGAACATAGGCTTATGCTCGGAGTTTTTCATGTCAATACATGGTAGTGTTTGTGTGACGTTGAATACGAAAAAATCTTTAAGTTTTTCTTTCTTTAGATAAATATCAGCTGGAAATATTTGAACGTCACTAGCATACTCAATAAAAATTTGTGCCATTTTTTTGCTGACGAACTCCAGCGTGTCACTTTGGAAAATGTCAAATGAAAGCAGCCGCTCTTTGCTTATTTTTTTGTTATTTCTGAAAGTGGGGGGCGTGATGGGAGTTGGTTGTTTCTCTCCGCTTATAAATAGCAAGTGATCTGGAGAGATGCTCTGATCATATTTGAACCAATAAAGTTCCGAGTAATCTTCAGTAATATTAAATAGGTACATGCTATTTTCCGCAACGACCTGCCTGGGTCGAATTTTTGTTAAATTTTGTTCGCCCACTGCGTAGCCCTGTTCTCTGAGAGCGAACCACTTCATTTACAGCTTGCGTATATTGTGAGTTTGACCACTTCTCTGTTTGCCTGCAATCGATATTTCATTAAGTTGCGAACGAACTTCCTTGTTGTATCCAGGACAGGTAAAAGGGGACAGATTTATTCTCTAATCAGCTATGTTGATGTTTCACAGAGAAAAATATTTAGGATGAAAATAAATCTGTCCCATTTTCCTGTCCCATTTTTCCGCATTAATGGGTTTCTATTTTTATGGAAAAATCGAAGCCTAATAGTCTAGAATGTTCGATTCGATTCTTAAATTTTTCAGTAACAAAAACGCGGCTTATATCCTCGTTTATAGAGAATAAGTATTCGTCAGAAATGCTGTTTTTGGTTAGTACTGGAGTCTCTACCAAAAGTTTATCTTGATAAATTTCGTAGGTGGATAACTCTCTGTTAAGGCAGTTGGATAGGGCATTGGTTGGGTAGTACCCGTAAAATTTTTTAGCTTTATTTTTGGTTACGATTGGTATTATTTGTCCTCGTGGAGAAAGGATGTCATCTAACTTTTCAAATGCGAAATCACTAATTACAAAAAAAGGACTTAGGGAGCTGCTAAAGTCAAATTTATAATTTAATTTTCCAGTGTCGCTTTTTCTAAGTTCAAGATATATGGGGTCGTGAAAATTTAGAAAAGGTTTCCAGTTTTGGCTAGCTGCTCTGCCGATGATGCTTTCTTCGGTATCCAGATAATTTTCGGTAAATGTACAGTAATTGGTTGTATCCGATTGAAGTAGATAAATATTTTGATTCATATTATGTTGTACCAACTGGCGCCTCGGTTGGCGGATGAAAGAATGTTTTTGATCTTCTGTAATTCATTGATTACGGCTTGTTTTCCACCTATTTTATCTGCAGTTATGATTCGCCTATTTATCGCATCCAAATACTTGTTTGGATGTTTCCCGTTGTGCAGTATTCCTGGCGTGCTGCTTGTATTTTTATTTGTTGGTAAGAATACTCCATTTTCATTTTTATTTATTCCTATATTGTATTTTTGCAGAACGTCTCTGGCGGGCCTGGCGCCTTTTGCTGTTTCTGGAACAATATGGTGAGCGGCCGAGTTTAGCGGACGAATTGTTCCATTTCTCTCCATGGCATTGGATAGTTCGCAACTGGTTAACCCGGTGGGATCAATCCACCCCATCGGATTCGGTGCGTATTGGTAGAGATTGACCCCACCTTCCAACCCAATCGGATCCGGCGTGGTAAACCGCCCCACATCCGGATCATAGAACCTAAAGGTGTTGTAGTGCAGCCCTGTCTCGCGGTCCAGGTACTGCCCCTGAAAGCGCAGGTTCTGTTCTTCGATATAGTACGGTTCGC
>NZ_CP014135.1:3237218-3238113 GCF_001543125.1 Pseudomonas agarici
ACGTCGCCGAGGCCATCGACCCGCGCCAGTGGTTCATAGCCTTCGTCGACATACAGGTAGAGGCTGGTTTGGGTATTCTTGTGTTCCTGCAATAGCCGCAAGCCATCCCAGGTAAAACGGGTTTCGCCCAGCAAATAGCCGTTGTGGTTGTGTTCGGTCTTGCCGATGCGCCGACCCAGCGGGTCGTAGGTCATGCGCACCACGGTTTCGCGGGCGCCGTCCTGGTTGTGGACTTCGATCAGGCGGTGTTCGGCGTCATAGGCAAAGCGTTGTACGCGGTGGCTGGCGCTGCGTTTTTCGATCATGCGGCCAAAGCCATCGTAGCGATAGCGTTTGTCCTGATAGGTCAGCAGTTTGTTGTGCAGCACCCGTCCCGCGCTCTGTTGCTGGCCGTTGAGCAGGTTGGCGGCGGCGTCGTAGGCGAAGGTTTCGCTATGGCCCCGTGGGTTCTCCTGGGTGGCGATGATTCGGTCCGTGGCGTCGTAGTGCAGGTGTTGGTCGCGGCGGATTTTTTGGTCTTTGTCGCGCTCGTCACGGAGGATCAGGTTGTCGAGGACATCGTATTCGAAGTATTTCTGTCGGGCGGGCGCCAGTATCACGGGATAATGGGTCGGGTGGCGTTGTCGTGAGCGCAGGCGTCCGCACCGGTCGTATTCGCTGCGGGTGTTGAGTTGCCCCTGGGTGCGCGAAAGCTCGCGGTGCAGGCGGTCGCGTTCGAAGTCGCTGATGACCTCGCCGTCGAGGTTGAGTTGGTGCAGGTGGCCACTGCCGTAATACAGCCGATTGAGCCAGCGGCCATCGGGTAGCTGCGTCTGGCTCAGGTTGCCCAGTTCGTCGTAGTGATGCTGCAAGCTGCCGGCTGCGCTCTGTTCCTCCAGCAACCGGCCGAGGGCGT
>NZ_CP014135.1:3238213-3397054 GCF_001543125.1 Pseudomonas agarici
GGTGGTTTTTTTATGCCTGGAATTCACTCCCCGCGATAGATGCATCCGCTGGTGCAGGTTTCATGGATGCGGATCGCCGACAGCTCAGGCAGCAGTGGCTTCAGTTCCCGCCAGATCCACTTTGCCAGGTTTTCGCTGGTCGGATTCTCCAGCCCAGGGATATCGTTCAGATAGTTGTGATCCAAACGCTCATACAGAGGCTTGAAAATTGCCTTGATCTCGGAGAAGTCGCGAATCCAGCCGGTATGCCGATCGATTTCACCGCTCAGATGGATTGCCACCTTGAAGGAATGACCATGCAGACGGCCACACTTATGCCCGTCCGGTACATGAGGCAGGCGATGGGCGGATTCGAACGTAAACTCTTTGAAAATTTCCACAATATTGTCAGCTCTGAAGGTGGCTATCGCCTGAGCGATGGATGCAACTTGCTAGTTTAACAGCTCCCATGCGGGATGACCGACTCGGTGGCTGCCTTCAGGCCACCTTCAGCGTCGCGCTGGGTAGATGACAGCCGGATAAATTCAGCTTCGCTTAAGTTGAGACGATTATCGTGCTGGGTAAAGAATGGCCATTTGCCATGGAGACCTATGATGAAAGCTCTGGGCGTTGCTTTGGCTTTTCTTGCTCTGGGAGTCATGACCTGTAATGTATTGGGTCGCGACATCGACGGTGATGAAGCAGCGAAACTGCAAGCGACAGGTACAATCCAGCCTCTCGATCAATTGACAACCCTGGCGTTGACCAGGCACCCCGGCGCCGTGCTGGGCGATACTGACCTGGACGAAAAATACGGCCATTATATTTATCAGGTAGAACTGCGCGATGCTCAAGGAGTTGAGTGGGAGATTGAATTGGACGCCACCAGCGGTCAGGTTCTCAAGGACCATCAGGACAGGTAATGATCTTCAATTTGCGCGCCTGCGCTCTTCTGGTGCTGGCAACTGTATGTTCTTTGGCATCGGCCAGGGACCTCGACCAGGACGAAGCCCTGCGTCTGCGTCAGCAGGGGGTGATCCTACCTCTTGAGCGCCTGCTGCAACAGGCCATGGGGCATTACCCTGGGGCGAAGCTGCTGGAAGCTGAACTGGAGGCCACGCATGGCCTCTATGTCTACGAGGTCGAATTGCTGACCCAGGCCGGTGTGGTCCGCGAACTCAAGCTGGACGCCAGCAATGGTGATTTGTTGAAAGACGAGGAGGACGAGTAATGCGGCTGCTGCTGGTGGAAGATAATGTGCCCCTGGCTGACGAGCTGCTGCTTGGCCTGGCGCAGGGATACGCTGTCGATTGGCTGACCGACGGACGCGATGCGGCTTATCAGGGGGCGACCGAGCCCTATGACCTGATCATTCTCGATTTGGGGCTACCGGGCTTGCCTGGCCTGGAGGTCCTGCGCCAATGGCGGGCTGGCGGCCTGACGGTACCGGTGCTGGTGCTGACCGCACGGGATTCCTGGGCCGAACGCATCGAGGGACTGAAGGCGGGAGCCGATGACTATCTGACCAAGCCGTTCCATCCAGAAGAGTTGCAACTGCGGGTGCAATCGTTGTTGCGCCGTGCTCACGGTCAACCCAACCAGCCGACCCTGAAAGCAGCGGGTCTGCACTTGGATGAGGGGCGCCAGTGCGTCAGCCGCGACGGTGCGCAGATCCAGCTAACCGCGGCTGAGTTTCGCTTGCTGCGCTACTTCATGCTGAACCCGGAGCAGATTCTTTCCAAAGGGCACCTGGCTGAACATCTCTACAACGGTGAAACCGAACGTGATTCGAACGTGCTGGAAGTACACGTCAACCACCTGCGCCGCAAGCTCGGGCGCACGGTGATCGAAACCCGCCGCGGTCAGGGTTATCGATTCGGCGGAACCAGCGAGTGAGATCGATCCAGCAACGCCTGAGTCTGGGCCTGATCAGCGTGCTGCTGATCATCGGCCTGATCGTCGCGCAAACCAGCCTGTGGCTGTTCGAGCTGGGCCTGCAGCGCTATCTGGAGGAGGGCCTGCGTGCCGACAGCGAGAACCTGCTGGTAGCCCTGGTACGAGGTCCCCAGGGACTGCAACTGGATGAGCGGCGATTGTCCCCAGCCTATCAGCGACCGTTCTCCGGGCATTACTTCCGGATCGATTTTGCCGACTATCGCTGGCGCTCCCGTTCGCTATGGGATCAGGAACTACCGGTTCCGGCTCAACCTGGCTTGCATGCCAACCTGCAACTGGGACCAGAAGGGCAGATGTTGTTGGTGCTGCGTTCGGACTACCGCCGCCTGAGGCAGTCGATCAGCATTGTCGTAGCCCAGGACTACACACCAGTACGGGAAAGCTTCCAACTGATGCAACGTATCGGCCTGGGAATCGGACTCGCGGCGCTGATCATCATTCTGTTGCTGCAACGGATCACCGTTCGCCGTGCTTTGCGCCCCTTGGAAAATGCTCGCGAGCAGATCGCGCAATTGCAGCAGGGGCGGCGTTCGCAACTGGAAACCCAGGTACCGCTGGAACTTGAGCCGTTGGTGGCGCAGATCAACCACCTATTGGCCCACACCGAAGACAGCCTCAAGCGCTCACGCAATGCCCTGGGCAATCTCGGCCACGCCCTGAAAACTCCGTTGGCGGTGCTGTTGAGCCTGGCATCCGGTGCCCAACTGGATGGCCTGCCGACCTTGCGCAAGGTGTTGCGCGAACAGTTGGGGCAGATCGAACAGCGCCTGAACCGCGAATTGAACCGTGCTCGTCTCGCTGGCGAGGCTTTGCCGGGCGTGTCATTTGATTGCGACACGGAAATACCGGGGCTGCTCTCGACCCTGAGGATGATTCACGGCGATCATCTGCTGTTGAGCCACACTTCGCCACCCGGCCTGCAACTGCCCTGGGACCGGGAGGACTTGCTCGAACTGCTGGGCAACCTGCTGGACAACGCCTGCAAGTGGGCCGATGCGGAGGTACGCCTGAGCATCGTCGAAACGACGGCAGGTCATCGCCTGAGTATCGAGGATGATGGGCCGGGGATTCCCGAGCAGAGCCGGGATGAGGTGTTCAGCCGTGGTGCGCGCCTCGATGAGCGCACTGTCGGGCATGGGCTGGGGCTGGGTATCGTGCGCGATATCGTTGACGCCTGGGGGGCCCAGTTGCGCTTGTTGAGCAGCCCGCTGGGCGGGCTACTGGTGACGATCGACCTGCCGCGCAGGAGCTGAGGCGACTGCGTGGCAAGCTTCAGACCCGCAATGGCTCCATCCGCCCCACCGTCCACATGGCTTGAGCGGTCTCTACGGTTGCCGATAGCCCTCAACTTTCCGGAGGCGGAGCCGCTAACTCGTTACCTGCCGATAATAAGAGAACACCATCATGCGCCTGAGCCTGAAGGCTAAAGTCTTGTCCCTCGCGGTATTTCCGGTCCTGCTGTTCGCGCTGGTGATCAGCCTGACCACCGCCCTGATCCTGCAGAACCAGGCCCGTAACGAAGTCGAGGAAACCCGGCAGCGACTGATCTCCGAGGCCAAGGCCACCTTGCAGAGTTATGTGGCGGTGGCCATGACCGCGATCAAACCGCTCTACGATGCCGCCGCGCCGGACGACCGGGCTTCTCGGGACCAGGTGATCAAATTGCTATCGAACATCCAGTACGGCAAGGATGGCTACTTCTTCGGCTATGATTCGCAGATCGTCCGGTTATTCAAGGGCAATAGCCCGGAAGGCCTGGGCAAGAGTTTCAAGGATGCCCGCGATCCCAACGGCGTCTATGTCAATCGTGATCTGGTGCAGGTGGCCAAGGATGGAACCCACTACCTGCAATACAGTTCGTCGCTGCCGGGCAACGAAACAGTGTTGGTGCCCAAGCTGGGATACACCGAATACCTGGCCAAGTGGGACATGGCCATCGGTTCCACAGTCAACCTCGATGGCATTGAGGCCCAGGTCGCGGTGGTGCAGGATAAGGTCAACGAGCGCATGAAAGGCGTGGTGTTGAGCATTGTCGGCATCGCCGTGCTGTTGTTGGTGGTGATTGCGCTGGTCGGGATGGTCGTCGCCAATACTCTCCTGCGGCCGTTGATCCTGATGAAGGCCAACCTCGACGATATCGCTGCGGGCGAAGGTGACCTTACGCACCGCCTGGCAATCACCAGCCAGGACGAACTGGGGCAATTGGCCGGCTCCTTCAACCGCTTCGTCGACAAGATCCACGGTATGGTCCGGCAGATTACCGAGATGACTGGTCAATTGACCGGATTGGTCAGCCAGGTCTCCGAGCAGGCAAGCCGCGCTGAACAGGCGATGGAGCGCCAGCGTCACGAAACCGATCAGGTCGCCACGGCGATCAACCAGATGTCGTCAGCGTCCCAGGAAGTCGCGCGCAGCGCCCAGGGTGCGGCGGTGGCGGCTCAACAGACCGACGCCGAAGGCCAGGTCGCCAAGCGCGTGGTGGATGGCAGCATCCAGCAGATCCATGCGCTGGTGAAAGACATCCGCAGCAGCGGCACCTCCCTGGACAGCCTGCAGCAGGACGTCACATCGATTGTCAGTGTGTTGGGGGTGATCCGTTCGATCGCCGAGCAGACCAACCTGCTGGCGCTCAACGCCGCCATCGAAGCGGCCCGGGCCGGTGAAGCCGGACGTGGCTTCGCGGTGGTCGCCGACGAGGTCCGGGCGCTGGCCAGCCGGACTCAGCAGAGCACTCAGGAAATCCAAGGGATGATCGATCGTTTGCAGTCGGGCACACAGTTGGCGGTCGAGGCCATGCGCCGTTCCAGTGAGGCCGGTGACGGTACCTCGATGCGAGCCAACGAGGCGGGTGCTTCGCTGGATACCATGGCGCAGTTGATCGGCACCATCAATGCGATGAACGCACAGATCGCCAGCGCCGCTGAGGAGCAGACGGCGGTGGCCGAGGAGATCAATCGCAGCGTGCACCAGATTGCAGTGGCGGTGGACAGTGTGGCGGACCAGACTCAACTGGGCGCCCAGACTTCCCGTAGCCTTGCAGAGCTGGGGCAGCGCCTGGGCAAGTTGGTGGGGCAATTCCGCATCTGAACCTGATCGTGGGGTTGATGCAAAATTATCGCTGTGGGTGGGCAAGCTTGCTCGCCCCGGTTGAGTGTTCGTCGCTCGTCACATCGCGCATCAACAACCTGGACTGCAGAGCGACTTGAGCCGAAATCGGCAGGTATAACAGTTAGTTCTGATCAGGGCTCGGCGGAATAGGGCGCCAGCTTATGGACGTCGAGAGCTATTCGCGGTGGATCGAGAGGGCGTTAAAAAAATACCCCGCCGGAATTGCTTCGGGCGGGGTATCGTGTCCAAGCGGTCGCTTGTTTAGCTGGCCAGTACCGCGTGTTGCACCAACTCCAGCAACGGCTGTGGGTACAGGCCGAGGAAGAAGGCCAGGACCGCGATCGCCAGTAACATCACCCCACCCGCTCGCTGTTCCCAATGCAGTTGAGCATCGTGACGACGCAGGTTCGGCTCGATCAGGTACAGCGTGACCATCACGCGCAGGTAGTAGAAAACGCCGATGGCGCTACCGATCACCAGAGAGCCGATCAACCACCAGTGCTGGGATTCGACACCGGTCGCGATGATGTAGAACTTGCCGATGAAGCCAGCGGTCAGCGGGATACCGGCCAGCGACAGCATCATCAAGGTCAGTACGGCGGTCAGGTACGGACGGCGCCAGAACAGGCCGCGATACTCGTACAGGGCATCCATGTCGCGACCGTTGTAGGGTGAGGACATCAGGGTGATCACGCCGAAGGCACCGAGGCTGGTGATCACGTAAGTGACCAGATACACGCCCATGGCCTCCAGCGCCAGACCCTTGCTCGCCACCAGGGCGATCAGCAGATAGCCGAAGTGGGCGATGGACGAGTAACCGAGCAGGCGCTTGAGGTTGCTCTGGGTCAGGGCCAGCAGGTTACCAACCAGGATCGACGCGACGGCAATCACCGCCAGCACATTGCTCAGCACGCCACTGCTGGCGACCGGCGAGATCTGGAACAGGCGGATCATCACGGCGAAGACGGCAACCTTGCTGGCGGTGGCCAGGAAGGCTGCCACCGGCGCCGGGGCACCTTCGTAGACGTCCGGGGTCCAGAGGTGGAACGGCACCAGCGACAGCTTGAACGCCAGTCCGACCAACATCATGCCCAGGCCCAACTGGGCTATCGGGCTAGGCAGGCCGGTGGCTGCCAGGGCGTGACCGATACCGGTGAAGCTCAGGGTGCCGGCTTCGGCGTACAGCAGGGCCATGCCGAACAACAGGAACGCGGAACCAGCGGCCGACAGCACCATGTACTTGATACCGGCTTCCAGCGAACGCTTGTTGAAGAAGGCATAGGCGACCAGGCCGTAGACCGGCACCGAGAGCAGCTCCAGGCCAATGAACAGGCTGGCCAGGTGTTGCGCGCTGACCAGGACCAGGCCGCCGGCAGCGGCCATCAGGATCAGCAGGTACAGTTCTTCGCGGTTGCCTGGGTAGCCCGAGCCGCCATCGCCCAGATAGGCATGGGCGAGGGTGACGCAGGCCAGTGTCGCCACTAGAATCAAGGCCATGTACAGGCAGGCGAAATCGTCGATCTGGATCAGCGGTGTCACCACCAGCGGAGCGACTTTCAGCGCGGGCAGAATCGACAGTAGCGCCAGGTTGAGACCGGCTACCGAGAGCAGGAAGGTTTGTGAGTGGTTGCGGCGCCAGGCGATTGCCAGCATCACCACGATAATGGTGAGGCTGGTAATCAGCAGCGGCGCCAGCGCGATAAAGTGTTGGATCGTAAATTCCATAGCGCTCTTACCGGGCCGAAGCGAGTTGAGTGAAGGCGGTGCCGAGCCACTGCTGCACGCCATGCATGGTGGCGGCAGAGGTGTCGAGGAACGGTTGCGGGTACACGCCGATATAGATCAGCAGCGCGGCAAGACCGAGCACCATGCTCAGTTCGCGACCGTCCATGCCGTGCAGCACTTCGTCCGACTTGGCCGGACCGAAGTAGGCGCGATGGATCATGATCAGCGAGTAGACCGAACCGAACACTAGGCCGGAAGTAGCAATCGCGGTGATCCATGGCGCGCTGACAAAGGTGCCGATCAGGATCAGGAACTCGCCGACGAAGTTACCGGTTCCCGGCAGCCCCAGCGAGGCGGCGGCGAAGAACAGGCTGATGGCTGGCAGGTAGGCGATTTTCGACCACAGGCCACCCATTTCACGCATGTCGCGAGTATGGATACGCTCGTAGAGCTGGCCACTGAGGATGAACAATGCCGCCGCCGACAGGCCGTGGGCGAGCATCTGGATCACCGCACCTTGCAGGGCCTGCTGACTGCCGGAGTAGATCCCGATCAGCACGAAGCCCATGTGCGAAACGCTGGAAAAGGCGATCAGACGCTTGATATCGGTTTGTGCGAAGGCCAGGAACGCGCCATAGAAAATTCCGATCAGACCCAGGGTCATGGCGATCGGCGCGAACTCAGCCGAGGCATTCGGGAACAGCGGCAGGGCGAAACGCAGCAGACCATAAGCCGCGGTCTTCAACAGGATACCGGCGAGGTCGACGGAACCAGCGGTCGGCGCCTGGGCATGGGCATCCGGCAGCCAGGAGTGGAATGGCACCACCGGCAGCTTGACCGCGAAGGCGATGAAGAAACCGAGCATCAGGATGTACTCGGTGGTCAGCGACATCTGGGTCTTCAACAGGTCGGCGTAGTTGAAGGTGATCACCCCGGTGTTGTTGAAGTTGACCAGCACCAGGCCGAGGATCGCCACCAGCATGATCAGGCCGGAAGCCTGGGTGAAGATGAAGAACTTGGTCGCCGCGTAGATCCGGGTCTTCTTGCCGTCCGAAGAGCTGTGACCCCAGAGCGCGATGAGGAAGTACATCGGCACCAGCATCATTTCCCAGAAGAAGAAGAACATGAACAGGTCGAGGGCCAGGAACACGCCGACGACACCGCCCAGGATCCACATCAGGTTCAGGTGGAAGAAGCCCACGTGACGTTGGATCTCTTTCCACGAGCAGAGTACCGAGAGGATACCCAGCAGGCCGGTCAGCAGGATCATCAACAGCGACAGGCCATCAAGGGCCAGGTGTACGTTGATGCCAAAGCGCTGGATCCAGACGTGTTTGAACTCGATTGCCCAGGTTGGATCGGCGCCGGGTGCCGGCGCGAACGAGTAATCCCCGTGAGCCCACAGCCAAAGGCCGAGGGCGAGTTCGAGGGACATGGTCAGTAGCGCTATCCAGCGCGGGAGGGTAGCGCCGAAACGCTCACCCATCCAGCACAGCAGGCCACCGATAAAGGGGATCAGGATTAGCCAAGGCAGAATCATGACGGGCTCAATTCCTTTCGCAATGTCGCAAGGTTCATAGTCAGACCGCTACCAGGACGATGGCGCCAAGCACCAGCACGGCACCCGCGGCGATCGACGCGGCATACCAGCGCAGTTGACCGGTCTCGGTGCGGCTCAGGGCGGTGTGACCGCCTTTGGCCATACGCGGGATCAACCCGATGGTCTGGTCGAGTGGGTCTTTGCGCAGCACATGACTGATCGCCAGGTATGGCTTGACGAACAGTTTGTCGTAGATCCAATCGAAGCCCCAGGCGGCGAACCACCAGGCCGACAAGAAGCGCCCGATACCGCTGTTGGCGACGGCACTGACGAAGCGCCGCTTGCCGAGGAACAGCAGCGCCGCCAACAGGATACCGGCCAGGGCGATGGCGCCCGAGGCGATTTCCAGGCTGTGCTTGGCTTCGCCGCCGGCATGACCGGCGCTTTCCGGCAACACGCCGGCCAGTGGCGGATGAATCCAGGCGCCAATGAAGGTCGACAGCACGATCAGCACACCCAGCGGCAACCAATGGGAAATCCCGTGGCCGGCGTGAGCTTCGGTCTTGGCTTCACCGTGGAAGGTGATGAAGATGAGGCGGAAAGTGTACAGCGAGGTCATGAACGCACCGACCAGGCCGGCGTACAGCAATCCATGATTACCGCTGGCGAACGCTTCCCAAAGGATTTCGTCCTTCGAGTAGAAACCGGCGGTGACGATCGGCAGGGCGGCCAGGGCGGCACCCCCGACGATGAAGCTGGCGTAGGCCAATGGCAGTTTCTTCCACAGGCCGCCCATCTTGAAGATGTTCTGCTCGTGGTGACAGGCCACGATCACCGCACCGGAAGCCAGGAACAGCAGGGCCTTGAAGAAGGCGTGGGTCATCAGATGGAAGATCGCGCCTTCCCAGGCACCGACGCCCAGCGCCAGGAACATGTAGCCGATCTGGCTCATGGTCGAGTAGGCGAGGATACGCTTGATGTCGGTCTGGACCAGGGCGGCAAAGCCGGCGAGGACCAGGGTCACGCCACCGACGATGCCTACCAGATGCAGAATATCCGGTGCCAGGGCGAACAGGCCGTGGGTACGGGCAATCAGGTAGACACCGGCGGTCACCATGGTCGCGGCGTGAATCAGCGCCGAAACCGGGGTAGGACCGGCCATCGCATCCGCCAGCCAGGTCTGCAGGGGCAGTTGGGCCGATTTACCGACCGCGCCGCCCAACAGCATCAGGGTGGCCAGGACGATCCAGAAGTCGCCGACCTTGAAGTGCTCGGGCGCCTTGACCAGCAGTTCCTGGATATTCAGCGTGCCCAGTTGCTGGAACAGGATGAACAGGCCGATGGCCATGAACACGTCGCCGATGCGGGTGACGATAAAGGCCTTGAGCGCCGCGTTACCGTTGTTGCGGTTGCTGTAGTAGAAACCGATCAACAGGTAGGAGCACAGGCCCACGCCTTCCCAGCCGAAGTACAGGAACAACAGGTTATCGCCCAGAACCAGAAATAGCATGCTGGCGATAAACAGGTTGGTGTAGGCGAAGAAACGCGAGTAGCCGTCTTCACCGCGCATGTACCAGGAGGCGAACAGGTGGATCAGGAAACCCACGCCGACCACGACGCCCAGCATGGTGATCGACAGGCCGTCGATGTACAGGGCGAAGTTCGGGGCGAAACCGTCCACCGACATCCACTGCCACAGCACCAGGGTGTAGTGACCGCCCTCGGGCGGTGCGACATTGAATTGCCAGATCACGTAGGCGGCGACAATCGCCGACAGGCCGATGGAGCCGACACCGATCAGCGCCGCGAGGTTTTCCGAGAGGCGCCCACGGGAGAACGACAGCAGCAGGAAACCGATCAGGGGGAATAGGAACGTCAGAAAGATCATGTTCATCCGCGCATCTCACTGGCAGCGTCGATATCGAGCGTGTGGAAGCGGCGATACAGTTGCAGCAGGATCGCCAGGCCGATACTGGCCTCGGCGGCTGCCAGGCTGATCACCAGGATGAACATGATCTGCCCATCCGGTTGCGCCCAACGCGCGCCCGCGACGATAAAGGCCAGGGCGGCGGCGTTCATCATCACCTCCAGGCTCATCAGCACGAAGAGGATGTTGCGGCGGACCATCAGGCCGACCAGACCGAGGCAGAACAGGATGCCGGCGACGGCCAGTCCATGCTCAAGAGGGATAGCAGGCATGGTATTACTCCTTCGCCTCGTTGCGGCCCAAGTGGAAGGCCGTGATGGCTGCGGCGAGCAGCAGCATCGAAGCCAATTCGACCACCAGCAGGTACGGACCGAACAGGCTGATGCCCACGGCCTTGGCGCCCACGGTGGTTTGACCGATTGCCGCCGCGCTGTCGTGGCTGAACAGTACGTACAGCAGTTCGACCAACAGCAGTAACGACAGCACCGCCGGCCCGCCCCAAATACCGGGCTTGAGCCAGACGCGCTCTTGCTGGACCGCGGCCGGGCCGAGGTTGAGCATCATCACCACGAACACGAACAGCACCATGATGGCGCCAGCATAGGCGATCACTTCCAGGGCGCCGGCGAACGGTGCGCCGAGGCTGAAGAACGTCATCGCCACGGCGATCAGCGAAATGATCAGGTAGAGCAGGGCGTGCACGGGGTTGGTGTTGGTGACCACGCGAAGCGTGGACACAACCGCGATACCCGATGCGAAATAGAAAGCGAATTCCATCGTTCTTCCTTAAGGCAGCAAGCTCTTCACGTTGATCGGCTCGGCTTCGTTCTGGGCGGCGCCTTTCGGCTTCCCGGCAACGGCCATGCCTGCAACGCGATAGAAGTTGTAATCAGGGTTCTTGCCGGGGCCGGAGATCAGCAGATCTTCTTTCTCATAGACCAGGTCCTGACGCTTGAACTCGGCCATCTCGAAATCCGGTGTCAACTGGATCGCCGTGGTCGGGCAGGCTTCCTCGCAGAGGCCGCAGAAAATGCAGCGCGAGAAGTTGATGCGAAAGAACTCCGGGTACCAACGCCCGTCATCGGTCTCGGCTTTCTGCAGCGAGATGCAACCCACCGGGCACGCCACGGCGCACAGGTTGCAGGCCACACAGCGCTCTTCGCCATCGGGGTCACGGGTCAGGACGATGCGACCGCGATAGCGCGGCGGCAGATAAACCGCTTCCTCGGGGTATTGCAGGGTGTCGCGTTTGCGAAAGCCATGGCCGAAAATCATCACCAGGCTTCGCAACTGGGTACCGGTACCCTTAACGATGTCGCCAATATATTTGAACATGGGTCAAATCCTCACTGAACCGCGCCCGCGGGCGTGTTCAACAACACCAGCGCAGCGGTCACCAGCAAATTGATCAGGGTCAGCGGCAGGCAGAATTTCCAGCTGAAGTCCATCACCTGGTCATACCGTGGGCGCGGGATCGAAGCGCGCAGCAAGATGAACAGCATGATGAAGAACGCGGTCTTCAGGGCGAACCAGATGAACGACAGTTGCGGCAGGATGCCGAACGGACCGTGCCAGCCACCGAAGAACAGAGTGACCAGCAATGCCGAGATCAGGATGATGCCGATGTATTCGCCAACGAAGAACATACCCCATTTCATGCCGGCATATTCAATGTGGTAACCGTCGGCCAGTTCCTGTTCCGCTTCCGGCTGGTCGAAGGGGTGACGGTGAGTCACGGCCACGCCGGCGATGAAGAAGGTCAGGAAACCGAAGATCTGCGGAATGATGAACCACAGGTGCTGGGCCTGGTAGTCGACGATGTCGCGCATGTTGAACGAGCCGACCTGGGCCACGATGCCCATCAGTGACAAGCCCATGAACACTTCGTAGGACACAGTCTGGGCCGAGGCCCGCAAGCTGCCCAGCAGGGCGAACTTGTTGTTGCTCGACCAACCGGCGAACAGCACCGCGTAGACTGACAATCCAGCCATGGCGAAGAAGAACAACAGGCCAACGTTCAGGTCCGCGACACCCCAGGTCGGGGTGATCGGGATGACCGCGAAGGCGATCAACAAGGCGCTCATGGCGACAACCGGTGCCAGGGTGAAGATCACCTTGTCGGCGAACGGTGGCGTCCAGTCTTCCTTGAAGAACATCTTCAGCATGTCGGCAGCGATCTGGAACATGCCGAACGGGCCGACGCGGTTCGGACCATAACGATCCTGCCACCAGCCCAGCAGGCGCCGTTCGACGAAGCTCAGCAAGGCGCCGCAGACCACAACGGCCAACAGGATGACAATGGCCTTGATGACCGTGAGGAGCACGTCAATCACTTCAGGTGTGAACCAAGTCATTGAGCTGCCTCCTGCAGACTATCGACAGACTTGCCGAAAATGGCGGGTGGAATTCCCGCCAGACCGGCCGGCAGAGCCACCAGGCCGGCACCCAGTTGTTCATTGATGCGCAGCGGCAAACACAGGGTCTGGCCCGCGACGTTCAGACTCAGCAGTGCGCCGTCGTTGACGCCCAGGCGGTCCGCTTCGGACTTGGCCAGTGCGACGTAGGCCGCTGGGATGCGCTCTTGAACCGGGGCGGCTTTGGAAGAGTTCTCTTCGCTGCCGAACAGGTGGAAGAACGGTACCACCTGCCAGGTGCCCTGGGCCGGGTTGAAAGCGCGGGGGACACTGGCGAACCAGTTCAGCGCGTCGCCCTGACTTTCGATCAGGCGGGTGCCTGGGTCGCCGGCACGGATATGGCCGCCGACTTCATCCTGGAATTTGTTCCAGGCCTGTGGCGAGTTCCAGCCCGGCGACCAGGCGAATGGCACCTGCTGGCGTGGTTCGACGGAGCCCGAGTAACCTTCCATGGAGAAGGCGAAAGCGGTGTCGTTGTCCTGCGAGGTCCGCGGTTCGTGCACGCTGATATTGGCGCGCATGGCGGTGCGACCGGAATAGCGCAGCGGTTCGCGGGCCAACTTCATGCCCTTGATACGGAACGCGGCGGACGGCGCGGCATCGACGATGCGGGCCAGTTGCGCGGTGCTCGCAGCGCAGGCAGCGGTGACGTGGTCCAATTGGGTCCAGTCGATCGGCTGGTTCAGCAGGGTAGCGCGCAGAGCATGCAGCCAGCGCCAGCCTTCGTGGACCAGGATGCTCGCATCGAGGTACTTGGGATCAAAGACCTGGAAGAAACGTTGGGCACGTCCTTCCTGGCTGACCAGGGTACCGTCGCCTTCGGCGAAGCTCGCCGCCGGCAGCACCAGATGGGCGCGCTCGGTGGTGGCGGTCTTCTGGTGGTCGGCGACAATCAGCACTTTCGTGGCGTTCAGCGCGGCTTCGACCTGGGTGGCGTCGGTGCGGGTGAACAGATCGTTTTCCAGCACGACGATAGCGTCGGCACGGCCAGAGATGACCGCTTGCAGGGCAGCGTCCAGCGATTCTCCGCCGAGCATGGCCAGGCCGAGGCTGTTGGCTTCCGGCACGATCAGGCTGATGGAGCCGGCTTTTTCGCGCAGCTTCAGAGCCTTGGCAATGTTCGCGGCGGCTTCGATCAAGGCCTTGGAACCCAACGAAGTGCCGGCAATGATCAAGGGGCGCCTGGCTGCTAGCAGGGCGTCGGCGATGCGCTGGGCCAGTGCCACGGCTTCAGCGTCGAGGCCTTCGACAGCCGGTGCGCTGGCGTCGAGGGCGTGGGCCACCGCGAAACCGAGGCGGGCCAGGTCGTCAGGCGCGGCGTGTACGCATTCTTCGGCGATGTCGTCGAGCTTGGTTTGTGCCAGGCTGGCGATGAATAGTGGGTTCAGTGCGTGTTGGCCAATGTTCTTCACGGCGGCATCGAGCCAGGGTTGGACACGCATGGCTTCGGCCATGGCTTCGGCCTTGCCCTTGACCGACTGGCGCAGGGCCAAGGCCATGCGGGCGGCCGTTTGGGTCAGGTCTTCACCAAGGACGAACACGGCATCGTGGTCTTCGATGTCACGCATGTTCGGCACCGGCAGCGGGCTGTCCTTGAGCACCTGCAGGACCAGGCGGATACGCTCCAGCTCGGACGCTTCGATACCCGAGTAGAAGTGCTCGGCACCGACCAGTTCGCGCAGGGCGTAGTTGCTTTCCAGGCTGGCGCGGGGCGATCCGATACCGACGATATTGCGACCGCGCAGCAGCTCGGCAGCTTTATCCAGGGCGCTATCCAGGCTCAGCTTGGTGCCGTCGGCCAGCAGCGGCTGACGTGGGCGGTCGGTGCGGTTGACATAGCCATAGCCGAAACGGCCACGGTCGCACAGGAAGTACTGGTTTACCGAACCATTGAAGCGGTTCTCGATGCGCCGCAGTTCGCCGTAGCGTTCACCAGGGCTGATGTTGCAACCACTGGAGCAGCCATGGCAGATGCTCGGCGAGAACTGCATGTCCCACTTGCGGTTGTAGCGTTCGGAGTGAGTCTTGTCGGTAAACACACCGGTCGGGCAGACCTCAGTGAGATTGCCCGAAAATTCGCTTTCCAGGGTACCGTCTTCGACGCGACCGAAATACACGTTGTCGTGGGCGCCGTATACGCCGAGGTCGGTGCCGCCGGCGTAGTCCTTGTAGAAACGCACGCAGCGATAGCAGGCGATGCAGCGGTTCATTTCGTGGGAAATGAATGGGCCGAGGTCCTGGTTCTGGTGGGTACGCTTGGTGAAGCGATAACGGCGCTCGTTGTGGCCGGTCATCACGGTCATGTCTTGCAAGTGGCAGTGACCGCCTTCCTCGCAGACCGGGCAGTCGTGCGGGTGGTTGGTCATCAGCCATTCGACGACACTGGCGCGAAACGCCTTGGACTCTTCGTCGTCGATGGAAATCCAGGTGTTGTCGGTGGCCGGGGTCATGCAGGACATGACGATACGACCACGGGTGTCGTTCTCGTCGCTGTACTGCTTGACCGCGCACTGGCGACAGGCGCCCACGCTACCGAGCGCGGGATGCCAGCAGAAATAAGGGATGTCGAGGCCTAGCGACAGACATGCCTGTAACAGGTTGTCTGCCCCATCGACTTCGAGCGCTTTGCCGTCTACGTGGATAGTGGCCATGGTTCAAAGTTCTTCGTTGGCCCGCGTGCGCGGGCGTGGCTAATGGAATCCTGGTGCTCGCCTGGCGCATCGGGATGCGTCTTCAGGCGAGGAAGAGGGCGGCACGGACCGCCCCCCTTCGATACGTTTTTATGCGCCGACTACGATCGGTCGCGCCAAAGGCGGGATGGCCGCACGGTTAGGCACGATGCCAGCCTCGAACTCCGGACGGAAATACTTGATGGCGCTGCCCAACGGCTCCACGGCGCCCGGTGCATGGGCACAGAAGGTCTTGCCAGGGCCGAGGAAACCGACCAGACCCAACAAGGTCTCGATATCGCCGGCCTGGCCTTCGCCGTTCTCGAGGGCGCGCAGGAGCTTGACGCTCCATGGCAGGCCATCGCGGCAAGGGGTACAGAAACCGCACGACTCACGGGCGAAGAACTCTTCCATATTGCGCAGAAGAGAGACCATGTTGACGCTGTCGTCCACCGCCATGGCCAGGCCGGTCCCCATCCGGGTGCCGACCTTGGCGATGCCGCCGGCATACATCTGGGCGTCCAGGTGTTCAGGTAGGAGGAAGCCGGTACCGGCGCCCCCCGGCTGCCAGCACTTGAGCTTGAAGCCCTCGCGCATGCCGCCGGCGTAGTCCTCGAACAGCTCGCGAGCGGTCACGCCGAATGGCAATTCCCACAGGCCGGGGTTCTTCACTTTGCCGGAGAAGCCCATCAGCTTGGTGCCGTGGTCGTCGCTGCCTTCGCGAGCGAGGGACTTGTACCAGTCGACGCCGTTGCCGATGATCGACGGTACGTTGCACAGGGTCTCGACGTTGTTCACGCAGGTCGGCTTACCCCACACACCGACGGCGGCGGGGAAGGGGGGTTTGGAGCGCGGGTTGGCGCGGCGGCCTTCGAGGGAATTGATCAGCGCGGTTTCTTCACCGCAGATGTAACGCCCGGCTCCGGTGTGGACGAACAACTCGAAGTCGAAGCCGCTGCCGAGGATGTTCTTGCCCAGCAGGCCGGCGGCCTTGGCTTCTTCCACGGCACGGTTGAGGTGCTTGGCGGCGGTGGTGTATTCGCCACGCAAGAAGATATAGCCTCGGTAGGTCTTCAGTGCGCGGGCACTGATCAGCATGCCTTCGATCAGCAGATGGGGCAGTTGCTCCATCAGCAGGCGGTCTTTCCAGGTGTTGGGCTCCATTTCATCCGCGTTGCACAGCAGGTAGCGGATGTTCATGGATTCGTCTTTGGGCATCAGGCCCCATTTCACCCCGGTGGGGAAGCCCGCGCCGCCGCGACCCTTGAGGCCGGCGTCCTTGACCGTCTGGACGATATCGTCCTGGGACAGGTCGGCGAAGGCCTTGCGGGCGGCGGCATAACCGTCCTTGGCCTGGTATTCGTCGAGCCATACAGGCTCGCCGTCATCGCGCAGGCGCCAGGTCAGGGGGTGGGTTTGCGCCGAGCGCGCAATCCGGTTGGCGGGACCGAAGGAAGTCAGGGTCATAGGTAGCCCTCCAGCAGTTTGGCGACGCCGGCTGGTTGGACATCGCCGAAGGTGTCGTCGTCGATCATCAGCGCCGGGGCCTTGTCGCAATTGCCGAGGCAGCAGACGGGCAGCAGGGTGAAGCGCCCGTCGGCGGTGGTTTGGCCGAGGCCGATGCCGAGCTTGCTTTGGATTTCGTCGACCACTGACTCGTGGCCGCCGATGTAGCAGACCATACTGTCGCAGACGCGAATGATGTGTCGCCCCACCGGCTGACGGAAGATCTGGCTGTAGAAGGTCGCTACGCCCTCGACGTCGCTGGCCGGAATGCCGAGGATTTCGCCAATGGCGTAGAGCGCGCCGTCGGGCACCCAGCCACGTTCCTTCTGGACGATCTTCAGGGCTTCGATGGACGCCGCGCGCGGGTCTTCGTAGTGATGCAACTCGTGCTCGATGGCCGAGCGCTCGGTTTCGCTCAAGGCAAAACGGTCTGTCTGGATAAGCGTGCTGTTCATGCTTAGCGGTCCACGTCGGCCATAACGAAGTCGATACTACCCAGGTACGCGATCAAGTCCGCGACCATACTGCCACGGATCACCGAAGGGATCTGTTGCAGGTGCGGGAAGCTTGGGGTGCGAATCCGGGTGCGGTAGCTCATGGTGCCGCCATCGCTCGTCAGGTAATAACTGTTGATGCCCTTGGTCGCTTCGATCATCTGGAAGGATTCGTTGGCCGGCATGACCGGGCCCCACGAAACTTGCAGGAAGTGCGTGATCAGGGTCTCGATGTGCTGCAGCGTGCGCTCTTTCGGCGGCGGCGTGGTCAGCGGGTGATCCGCCTTGTACGGGCCCTGCGGCATATTGCGCAGGCACTGGTCGATGATCTTGATGCTCTGGCGCATCTCTTCGACGCGCACCATGCAGCGATCATAGGCGTCACCGTTGGCCGCCAGCGGCACTTCGAACTCGAAGTTCTCGTAGCCGGAGTATGGGCGGGCCTTGCGCAGGTCGAAATCGCAACCGGTGGAACGCAGGCCGGCACCGGTGACGCCCCATTCCAGGGCTTCTTTGGTGTTGTAGGCAGCGACACCGATGGTCCGGCCCTTGAGGATGCTGTTTTGCAGGGCAGCCTTGGTGTACTCATCGAGGCGTTTTGGCAGCCAGTCGACGAACTCCTTGACCAGCTTGTCCCAGCCGCGTGGCAGGTCGTGGGCGACGCCACCGATGCGATACCAGGCCGGGTGCAGGCGGAAACCGGTGATCGCCTCGATCACCTTATAGGCGCGCTGGCGATCGGTGAAGGTGAAGAACACCGGAGTCATGGCGCCGACGTCCTGGATATAGGTACCCAGGAACAACAGGTGGCTGGTGATCCGGAAGAACTCGGCCATCATGATACGGATGGTATCGACCCGGTCCGGCACCTTGATCCCGGCCAGTTTTTCGACCGAGAGCACATACGGCAGGTTGTTCATCACCCCGCCAAGGTAGTCGATACGATCGGTGTAGGGGATGAAGCTGTGCCAGGACTGACGCTCGGCCATCTTCTCGGCACCACGGTGGTGATAACCGATATCTGGCACGCAGTCGACAATCTCTTCGCCGTCCAGTTGCAGGATGATCCGGAAGGCACCGTGGGCCGAAGGGTGATTTGGGCCCAGGTTGAGGAACATGTAGTCCTCGTTGGCGCCGGAACGCTTCATGCCCCAGTCTTCCGGGCGGAAGCGTGCGGCTTCTTCTTCCAGTTGCTGCTTGGCCAGGGTCAGGCTGTACGGGTCGAATTCGGTGGCGCGGGCCGGAAAGTCCTTGCGTAGCGGATGGCCTTCCCAGGTTGGCGGCATCATGATGCGCGACAGGTGCGGATGGCCTTTGAAGTCGATGCCGAACATGTCCCAGACTTCACGTTCGTTCCAGTTGGCATTCGGCCAGAGGCTGGTGACGCTCGGCAAGCTGAGGTCGCTTTCGGACAGGGCCACCTTGATCATCACATCACTGTTACGCTCGATCGAGAGCAGGTGATAGAAGACACTGAAATCGGCCGCTGGCAGGCCCTGACGCTTGGTGCGCAGGCGCTCGTCCACGCCATGCAGGTCATAGAGCATGACGTATGGCTTGGGCAGGTTGCGCAGGAAGGTCAGGATTTCGACGAGTTTGGCACGGCTCACCCACAGCACCGGCATACCGGTGCGGGTAGCCTGGGCGGTGAACGTCTCAGGGCCAAAACGGTTGTTCAATTCGACGACCACATCCTGGTCGTCTGCCTTGTAAGGCGGGATGTACAGAGCATTGCCTGTAGTCATGGTTTTTTATCGCTTTCGGTCAACGTAAAGAATGAAGCCAGGTACGCGTTTCTTGATAAGAAGCGGGGCTGGATCAGACTTCGTCGGGGCTGCGCAGGTGGGTTACCTGAATACGCTGTTCGCGGCGCGCATCCTTTTGCGACGGCATCTCGGCGCGATACACGCCTTGGTCACCGACGACCCAGGAAAGTGGGCGACGCTCCTGGCCAATCGACTCTTGCAAGAGCATCAGGCCTTGCAGGAAAGCCTCGGGGCGCGGAGGGCAGCCGGGCACGTAGACGTCCACCGGCAGGAACTTGTCCACCCCCTGAACGACCGAGTAGATGTCGTACATGCCACCGGAGTTGGCGCACGAACCCATGGAGATTACCCATTTCGGTTCGAGCATCTGTTCGTACAGGCGCTGGATGATCGGGGCCATTTTCACGAAGCAGGTCCCGGCAATTACCATGAAGTCGGCCTGGCGCGGTGATGCCCGGATAACTTCGGCGCCGAAGCGTGCGATATCGTGAGGTGCGGTGAAGGCCGTGGTCATTTCCACGTAGCAGCAAGACAGACCGAAATTGTACGGCCACAAGGAGTTTTTGCGTCCCCAATTGACCGCGCCGCTCAGCACGTCTTCCAGCTTGCCCATGAAAATATTCTTGTGGACTTGATCCTCTAACGGATCGGAAACGGTTTCCCGTTCGCCGATCGGATACTGCTCGTTAGGCGCGTCCGGGTCGATTCTGGTGAGATTGTATTGCATTGCCAAAGCCTCATTGTTTCAGCTTCGCCTGCCGCTTCTGACGAGCTTGCGGAGCCCAATCAAGCGCCCCCACTCGGTAAAGGTAGACAAGACCTGCCAACAGAATTGCTATGAAAACGAGCGCTTCGACGAATCCGGTCCAGCCGCTTTCGCGGACGGACACAGACCATGCAAAGAGAAAGAGGGCTTCGATATCGAAGATCACGAACAGCATCGCGACCAGATAGAATTTGGCGGAGAGCCGCAAGCGGGCGCTACCGGTAGGCAGCATGCCGGACTCGAACGGTTCATTTTTGCTGCGGCCCCAGGCTTTTGACCCGAGGAGGCTGGAAAGACCGAGCATGAAGGCACAGAGGCCGACGACGCCGAGCAAAAAAATGGCGAAGCCCCAGTTGTGGGCCATGAGTCCGGTCGCTTCGGTCATGCGGGTAATCCTTAGCAGAGCGCAAGGGTCTCTGAGCGTGATAAAAAAAGAAGTGTAAAGGTAGTGACGATATGCCGCAGCGCAGTCTATCTCAGTGATTTTATGGCTAAACACCAGGCAAGTAAATTTCTATAGCAAAATTATTAGCCGGAATATAGACATACCGGGATCTCGCTGGCCCGCAACCCAAGCGTAGCAGGCATGAGCGGGCTTTTTGTCAATTATGTTTTCAGCTAGCGTGTGGGTGTTTTTTTACAATCAATAATGATTATCGTTTTCCTTTGGCTTGCATGATCGCGAGCTGATCGTTGCTGTCAGGTTATTGTCAGGGGTCTAACTGCGTAATTTCATGGATAGTTGCCGCAACTTACATATCGGGAGCTGTCACCCATCATCCCTATAAAATAACGAGTGGGTGTGAAAACTAACAATATGATGCTGAAAAACGTGCGGTTGCTTTTCGCCTGCTGGACATTGAATCGGTCTGCTGGGCGGCAAGAGAGTCGGAGCGCCTTGGTCTTGGGCGCTCTGGCCATTTCAAGGTTAAGAGGTTGATGTATGTCTTAAACGAGCCGATTCAGTTCGACCAGGGTGCCTTCCTTGCGTAACATGGCACTGGTCTGCTCGATGCGCTGTCTATAGTCGTCCAGTGCGATCTGGCGCTTCTGCTCGACCACCACCTGGCCGATATGGCCAGTGGGCTTTAGCAACTGCTCGGCGTCAGGCAGGAAGGGCACCACCTTGCCAGTGACCTTATCGATCACCTGATAGCCGATGGTCGCCGCGCCAATGCCCGCCGCCAGTCCGCCAATCCCTCCCAGCACTTTACCGCGCCTGATGCCATACGCCGTGGCCCCGGCAATCATCGCCACGCCCAATAGACGCCCGGCCACCACCACCGGCGACAGATCGCGGCTGTTTTCATTACCGAAATAGATCATGCGGTAAAAGAAATAACCGGCCCACAACTCCCTCGACTTCAGCTTGTCGTGCATAAACCAGGCCCGTGAGTCGTGTATATGGTCGTCGAACAACGCCACCAGCAAGGCCATTTCGGCATCGGTACTGGGTGTGCCGTGGGCGTCGCGGAACAGTTGCTCACTGCGCCGCTTGCCCTCTGCTCTGAGGGTTTCGTGGTCTTTGCGCTCATCGTTCGCATTGAGCAGATAGGCCGCGTCGCGCAATATCACATCAAGAAACCCGCCCGTCATGCTGGTCTGCTCGCGCTTTTGTCCGGTGTAATCGGATTTGAATTCAGCGGCAGCCTGGCTCAGTTGGGTCTGATCGATTTGTGCTTCATACACCGGCGGTCCGGGATGCTGAGGATTGGTCAGGCGCGCAGCCAGGGCGGCGGCCCGTAAGTCCTCGTCATTCTTTTTCTCCTGACTGCTCCTCTCGGCGGTGAATTCAGTGGCCTCGATAAAAAACGGCTGGCGCTGGTAGCTGTCGTTATCGGTTTTGGCATCATTGGCATAGCGACCAATGCGCCAGCCGGTGATCCAGCCCAATTGATCGGCCATACCCTCTTCCACCGTGGTGCCCAGAAGCAGCGGGGTGTACTCACCGGCGGGATGATTGACGGGCTGGTCGGTTGTGATTACCGGTAGGGTTTTGCTTCGCCAGGCGTTGAAGCGTTCGATTACTGCTGGACTAACGTTGAACTCCTCTAACGTATCGCGCCCCAGCGTTCGCCATTGCGCTTGCGACGACAGGTATTTTGGCAGCACCGCCTCCGGCACTTGCAACGGCGCTCCTGCTAAAAAGGCGGCGGCATACAGATCGTGCAGGACGATCTGCGACACCAGTTCATGGGTGCCGCCGCGGGCCTTGCCCTGGTCATTTTTTGGGTAGCCACCGCCAACATCGGAGTGAACACCGGGGTACAGCACTTCATAGCTGTTGTCCGGGTATCGACCGTCCTCGTTACGGATCGACTCCAAGGGGAAGCAGGAGCGTTGTTCAAAGGCGGCGACAAAGTGCGAGCAGCGCTTGATAAATTTCGGGAAGCGCTGCGCATCCGGCAGCAACTGGGTGTCGTCGGCCCAATCCATATGCCCGGAGAAAAAAGGCGCCACATGGGCAATGCCCACCGAGGCCACGGTATCCAGTATTCCGAGAAACTCGACGCTGATCGGCAAGCCAATCAGCGTTTGAGCGGGTAGCTCCGCGCCGACAGGGGTGTCGAACAATTGGCTCAACCAGGTGACAAAGGTGCGAGCTTCGGCTGCTCCTCGGGAGAAGCCGTACACAAACAGCTTGACCCCCAGTACGCGAGGCTGGGCCCATTCCGTTCGAGCCTGCAAGGGTGCTAACAGCCCGTTCATCGTCCGCCGCCGATTACCCTGGCCCATGGCACTCATCAGCGGTGCCCTCCAGGTGCTCATGGCTTCGACTTTGGCCTTGGCAACAACATTATCGATTTCTTTCTTATTGTTAAGCGCGAAAGAAAGAGCACTGGCCACTTGTACCAATGCCCAATTGATACGATCCTCGCCACCAGCGGCAAATTGCAATCCGCTATCGCTGTAATCCAGCTCGCCAATTTCTGGAAATGGAGTGCCAACACCGGGCATGTAATACGAAAAGTAACCTTGTCCCTTGGCCTTTGAACCTCTGAGTGATGCATGGAATAACTTGGCAATATTGCTCGGATGATTTTTTTTGGTATCGTTGGTCTCGTTATTATTAGTGCCATCAAAAAATAAGCTGATATGCAGGCTGTGGCAGCATTCAGAATATCTTCTTTGCCCTCTGGAGTTAGTCCCTCGGCGAAAAAATCCTCCTCACAAGTTTGCTTGTCGTAGTTGTCGGTCACCATTGATATTTTGGCAGGCAAACGGCCATCCTCCGGAAAGTATGGTGGCCCCCATGCTTTAGCTTTTGAATCTTTTTTCACTTCGGACATACGGTCGGCTCCTTCATATCAAGGGGGTCTTTAATTGGATTGTTCGGTGAACCATAACCCCAGCAGGAAGTTGTGACTTTGATCTGATTACACACTAAAAAATGAACTTTCAAACCACAAGATTCAGTACCTGGCCACTCTGGAATATCCACGGTAGTACTGTGGCGCTGGTAGTTAGCTTTATGTTTAACCATAAAATCCATGAACTCATCAGTTCCTAAAGGCGGCGTTGGGCCAAAGGGCTCGGGATCGACCTCCCATTCAATATGGGCTTTCAAACCAGGGCGCCACTTTGTCGGCATGATAATGCAGCACGAACTCCCTCCCCCTCCGTCCGCCCGATAACCGTTGACCGACATCCAGTTAATACCATGAAGCGTATGATTGACGGCCTCCAAGTTGCCACCCGCCATTTCATTGTCCGCAGAAGAACATCCAAACAACGTTAGCCCCAATAAGGTAAGCAAGCCTTGCTGTATGATTTTTCTTATTGTCATTTGCATCGCTAGCGATTTCCTTGCTGATTGTTCTGGTGGCGCCAACCATTCGAGCTGCTTTTACCGGTGATACACTCATGTTCCTGCGTAAAGTAGCTATTTGGGCGCCTTGGTGCCGCTCAGGTTATGTTTTATATATTCGGCCAAATCACCGAAATGGTTTTCCTGGCGGGCGTGCCGGTGAATAACCGAAACCAAGGGCTTTTGGCGTCAGCCTTTCCAAGGCAGGCGGCCCTGGCTTGCTGGGTTGAACGGTAGATCAACGGGTTGTATGCCAATGTGGGCAGAGGTATTCGATCTGTTCTTGCCATTGAATAGGCATTGTCATATCCATATTCCTCGCTTAATTATCGCGGACCAGTCCAGTCGAAGTCTTCGCGCCCACGGGTGAACGCTCAAACGACACGTCAAAGGCTGCACACATAAATATCGAGAGTAAATAGGATATTTCCCAAAAAGACGACAGACTAATGGCTTGTACAGTGAGTTGGTTAGCTCAAGTTCGGAGGCTAAACGTTCATGGCCAAGGCACTGTGACAACTCATAGCCGATTATGGCGAGAAACAACCGCGCAGGACGGGGACGGGTGGCGCCGAAATGGACTCACAGAACTAACCACACAGACCACCAGGCTGGCGCGCAAGTCCAACCGGACACCATTTCGGCGTGCCTGATCCTAGTCGGCCCTTCTCTAAGCTAAGTCCAAAACAATATTTAAAAATTTCTTTTTAGACCGTTTAATCTGCCTCCGATACGCCACTCCACGATCACGGTCGGATGTCCAGCCTTGTTCTTTCCTTGCCCCGCATCCGCAGAGTGGACCATCGCCCTCCCGTTCGCAGGTCTATCACCTCATGAATGTCTTATCGCTGAGCCGTCAATTGATCACCCTGCTGGGACTCGTCGGTATTTCCCTGAGCGTCCATGCCGCCGATTTGACCATCGGTTATATCACCGGCATCGACCCTACCAAGGTGCCCATTGCCGATGGCACGTTCGATAAAGTCATCGGCGAAAAAATCAACTGGCGCCGTTTCGATACCGGCTCGTCGGTGATTGCGGCCATGGCCTCCGGCGACTTGCAAATCGGTAACCTGGGCTCAAGCCCGTTGGCCGCCGCCGCCTCGCGTCAATTTCCGCTGGTGGCGTTTATCGTTACCTCCCAGATCAAGAGTTCCGAGGCCTTGGTGGTGCGCGACGGCAGCGGTATCAACAGCCCACCGGACCTGATCGGCAAGACCATCGCCACACCGTTCGTTTCCACTTCTCACTACAGCCTGCTGGGGGCGCTCAAGCACTGGAACCTGAAGCCGGGTCAGGTGAATGTGGTCAACCTGTCCCCCGCGCAAATCAGCGCAGCCTGGAAGCGGGGTGATATCGACGGTGCCTTTGTTTGGGCGCCTGCGCTGGGTGAAATCCGCAAGGACGGAAAGATCCTTACCGACGCCGGTGAAGTCTCGCAATGGGGCGCACCGACCTTCGAAGTCTGGGTGGCTCGCAAGGATTTTGCCGACAAACACCCAGAAATCCTGAAGAAGTTCACTCAGGTGAGCCTGTCGGCGATTGCCGACTACAACGCGCACAAGGCTCAATGGACCGTCGATTCCGAGCCGGTGAAAACCATCGCCCGCTTTACTGGCGCCAATCCGAGCGACATTCCGCAACTGCTGGAGGGGTCGCAGTTTCCGGGTGCCGCCGAGCAAATATCCGCCGAACTGTTGGGCGGTGGCACGGCCAAGGCGGTTGCGCAAACTGCCGGGTTCCTGAAGGAGCAGGGCAAGATCGAGAGCGTTCTTCCTGACTATTCGCCCTATGTGAGCGACCAGTACATCTCACGGTAAGCCGCACTTACCGCTGTTTTCCAATCCGCCTGCGGGTTGGCCACGGATGGCCCTAAAGGGAGTGAGTAAACCGCTAACCGCCAATGATTTGACTTTTACGAATGAGGTCTGGTAATAACGACATAATATCGTCAGCAGTCGAGCGCTGTGGCGAGGGAGGCGAGTGCTCCTTCGTCGTGCATTACGTTCAGAAGTGACTATTGCTTTGACAGGATGACACTCCATGCGCTTGCTGCTCGATCCACGTCATGACATTGATGCTGCCTTGCTCTCTTATCGTCGAGTGCTCTGGTCGCTGGCGCTGTTCAGCGGCGCTATCAATATGCTGGTGTTGGTGCCTTCGTTGTACATGATGCAGGTGTATGACCGAGTCCTCACCAGCCGCAATGAAACCACTTTGTTCATGTTGACCCTGATCGCCCTGGCTTTGTTTATGTTCAGCGCGTTGATCGAATGGGTGCGCGGCCAAGTGATGATCCGTATGAGCGCGGGTATCGACGAGGCTCTGGGCGAGCGCCTGTTCGATGCTGCGTTTGCTCGCGGCCTGCGCGAGCACAACGCCAATCCGGCGCAGGTGCTTGGCGACTTGGCCACGTTGCGGCAATTGATCACCGGCCAAGGCTTGATCGCTTTGCTCGATGCGCCGTGGCTGCCCATCTTCCTGTTGATCGCGTTCATTTTTCATCCCTGGTTTGGGGTGTTGACGCTGCTCCTCGCGCTGGTATTGGTCGGCCTGGCGCTGTGGGGCGAGTTGGCGACCCGGGCGTGCCTGGGCGAAGCCAATCGCCTGAGTGTGCAGTCGGCAGCCTACGTCAATAGTACCTTGCAGAATGCCGAAGTGATTCAGGCGCTGGGCATGCTCGGGCCGCTCCGTCAGCGTTGGAGTCTGCTGCAACAGCAAATCATCGCCGCTCAGGCACATGCCAGCGACCGCGGTGCGCGGATCTCGGCGACCAGTCGTTTTGTACGTATTTCCGGACAGTCACTGTCCCTCGGGCTGGGGGCGCTGCTGGTGCTCGAAGGCCAGTTATCGGGGGGCATGATGATCGCCATGTCGCTTCTGCTTGGCCGCGCGCTGGCACCGGTGGAAATCGCCATTGGCTCGTGGAAGCAATTCACCAGCGGGCGCCAGAGCTACCAGCGCCTGAGTCAGTTGCTGGTCCAGCATCCACGAGGGCGCCCCCGCATGCCATTGCCCGCGCCCACCGGCGCGGTACGCCTGGAGCAGTTATATGTCGGTCCGCCAGGGGCTTTGCAGCCGATCCTGCGCGGCATCCATTTTAGTCTGGACAAAGGCGAGGTGCTCGCCGTTGTCGGCCCCAGCGCCAGTGGTAAGTCGACCCTGGCCAGGGCGTTGGTTGGCGTATGGCCCTCCATGGGGGGATCGGTGCGTCTGGATGAAGCCGAAATTAGCCAGTGGACATGCGATGCCTTGGGTCCGCACCTCGGCTACTTGCCGCAGGATATCGAACTGTTCGATGGCAGTGTCGCCGACAACATTGCCCGTTTTGGTCAGCAGGAAGCCGACAAGATCATCGCTGCCAGCCGCCAGGCAGGTATCCACGAGATGATCCTGCGGTTCCCCAAGGGCTACGACACACCGCTGGGCTCTGGCGGGCTAGGGCTTTCCGGTGGGCAGAAGCAGCGCTTGGGCCTGGCGCGCGCGCTGTATGGAAATCCGTCGTTGGTGGTGCTCGACGAGCCCAACTCCAACCTCGACGAAGCCGGGGAGTTGGCGTTGGTGCAGGCCATCAGCGCGCTCAAGGTCGCTGGTAGTACCGTGGTGCTGATCACTCACCGACCCAGCGTGCTGGCGGTGGTCGATCATATCCTGTTACTCCAGGACGGCACCCAACAAGCCTTCGGCCCACGGGAGCGGGTGCTCAAAGCACTGATGCCGGGGCCTCGGCCCGCGATGGTCAGAGAGGCGGGCGGCGATGCGTGATCTGACTCCGGGAGTGACAATATACAGCGAGGTCCCGGCGTTATCCCGAGCCAGCACCGATGCCGGCGGCGCGGCCCGTTATGGCGTGGGCTTGCTGGTGGTGGCATTGGGCGGTGCCTTGCTCTGGGCTTGTCTGGCGCCGCTCGATCAGGGGGTGGTGGGTAGCGGTACCGTGGTGGTGGCGGGCGAGCGCAAGGCGGTGCAGTCATTGATCGGTGGCGTGGTCGAACAACTACTGGTCAGCGATGGCGATCGCGTCAGCCAGGGGCAGTTACTGGTGCAGCTCAACACGGTGCAGGCACAGTCGCAGTTGGACGTGATTTTGGGCAAGTTGCTCAATGATCGCGGGATCGAGGCACGTTTGATTGCCGAGCGCCTGGGTAACGCCGAAATCGCATGGCCCATCGAACTGCTAGAGCGTGCCGACGAACCGCGAGTCAAGGCTTCTATGGCCCTGCAGAGCCAGTTGTTTGAGACCCGACGGGCGGAGTTGGGCAGCCGTTTGCAGATTCTCGAACACGAGAAGGCGTCGTTGCAGCAGCAATTGCGCGGTTATGAAGGGGTCAAGCGTAATTACGATGCGCAAATGCAGTTCCAGCAGCAGGAACTCGATGGGCTACGCGATCTGGCAGGTGAAGGTTACGTCCCGCGCAACAAACTCTACGAGGCCGAGCGTAACGCCGCCCAGTTGGCGGGACAGATCGCCTCGGGCATGGGCGATATCGGCAGGACCCGCCAGGCCATCAATGAAAGCCGGCTCAAGGTCTTGCAGGCGCAACAAGAATTTCGCCGCGATGCCGAAACCCAGCTCAGTGAGGTTTCCGCCGAAGCGGCGGGCTTTGCCGACCAAATTCGCGCGCTGCGGTTCGAGGTCGACAACGGTGCCATTCGCGCACCGGTAGCAGGGCAGATCATGGACCTGAGCATTCATACGGTCGGTGGTGTCGCTCAGGCCGGACAAGGTTTGATGCAAGTGGTGCCCCTTGACGCGCCGCTGGCGATCACCGCGCGTTTCCCGCCGTTGCTGGCCAATAAGTTACGTCCGGGGCTGGCGGTGCACGTGCACTTCACCGCCTTACAACGAGTGGATACGCCGACGGTCACCGGCACGGTGAGTACCGTGTCGGCGGACCAGTTGCTCGATGAGCAGACGCATCAGCCGTATTTCGCCGCGAAGGTCGGCATTCCCGCCGATACCCTCGCCTCGTTGCAGGCCGCCGGACTGTCGGTACGCCCCGGCATGCTCGCCGATGTCACCGTGGTGACGGGGGAGCGCACGTTGATGAATTACCTGATGAAGCCGTTGCGCGAACGCTTGCTGGCCGCCTTCAAGGAAGAATAAGCATGATCGGATGTCATCGTTATGGCTCCTGGGTGCTGTTGGGCCTGTGTAGCGGTTGGCTGGCCGCCCATCCCGCCTGGGCTGGCGTGGACGGCTTGAGCTTGACTGCCGCCTACGACGCCTCGCGCCTTAACGATCCGACGCTGCGCTCGGCGGCGCACGCCTATGAGGCTTCGCAACAGGAGGAAGCGATCGGGCGCGGCGGCCTCTACCCACAAGTGTCGCTGAGTTCACGTTACGGCCGAGGCGGGCGTACTGATGGCGGCGACGACAACGGTTATGTCAACAGCAACGATTACCAGGCCGACAACGTCACGCTGGCGGCGCAACAAGCGTTATACGACCCGGTGCGCTGGGCGGCGTACCAGGAGGGCAAAGCGCGGGGCCAACTGGGAATCCAGCAGTTCGACGTTGCCGGCCAGAGCTTGTTCGAGCGGGTTGCCAAGGGCTACTTCGATGTGGCTCGGGCCGAGAACGAGATCAAGTTGATTGTCCAGCAAAAGGCCGCTATTCGCGGCTTGGTTGTGCAGAGTAAACGGCTCTACCAGTCTGGCCAGGGCGCGATCACCGACATCGACGAGGCCCAGGCGCGGCTCGATTTGGTCGAGGCCCAAGAGGCCGAGGCGGCGGCCCATCGCGTGGCGGCGTTACGGGCGTTGTCGGGGCGCACCCGTGTGCCTGTCGACGACATCTGGCCCATGCGCGAGGCACTCGCCGTCAGCAGTCCGCTCCCAGCAGAGCGGGATTTGCCCTACTGGACGGCAATCGCCCACGAGGCCAGCCCCGAACTGGCCGCCAGGCTGGCGGCGGTGAGCGTGGCGCAAGCGCAGGCGGACAGTCAGCGCGCCGGGCATTATCCGAGCTTGTCGCTGACCACTCAATTGAGCCATCGGGAAACCCGCCAATATCAAGATCTCGACCCGCGCCAGGACAGCTATTACATAGGTGTACAACTGGATATCCCGTTGTATCGTGGCGGCGCGGTACGGGCCTCGGTGGCCAAGGCCGAGGCGCAGTTGGCCGGCGCTCGATCCGAATACGATGTGCAGCGCCAACAATTGGCCGAGGAGATCGAGACGGACTACCTGGGGGTCGTTGCCGGATTTGCCAAGAGCAAGGCGATGGAGCGGGCGGTGGAGTCCAATCGGCGGGCGCTGGCATCGACGGAAAAAGGCCTTCAGGGTGGTGTGCGTTCTACCGTGGATGTCCTGGATGCCCAGCAGCGAGTCTTTCAGGCGCGTCGTGATCTGCTGGACACCCGGCTCGACATGTTACAAAGCTACGTGAGCCTGCACATCCGCACCGGCCAGATGAATCGCGCGATCCTGGAGCAGGTGCAACGCCTGTTTTGATAATCGGTGCCGGACACGCCCTCGCCACGGGGCGTGTCCGGCTTTTTTCGTTCAGACAGTGAAGTCGCTGGCGTGCAGTTCCTTGACACCCACCAACTGGATTTCGAACTCGGCACTGGCGTCGGCATTCAGGCTGGCATAGAGAATGCCATCGGCAAAGCGCAGTTGACCGGTGGCGTTGTCGGTGTCGAAGGCATTGGCGCCAATGAACGTGAAGGCCTGGACGCACGCAGTCAGCGGGTTGGCGTCCAGGCCGGTGAAGTCCAATTGGTCGCCCTCGCTGGTCTTGAAGCCGTTGATCACATCCCGCAACGCGCCGACGCCCATCTGCGATAGCGCCCCGAACGCGTAGGTGTCCGCGCCAGTGCCGCCGGTCAAGCTGTCGGTTCCCGCGCCGCCATCCAGGACGTTGGCGCGGCTGTTGCCCGTCAGGTTATCGGCGTAGACACTGCCTGTCAGGTTCTCGATATTCTTCAAAGTGTCGAGCCCAGAGCCCAGGGTGTTTTGTTGCGCAGAGGTCGAAAGCGTCGCGGTAATCGCGGCCAAGGCCCGTTCGAAGGACACCGTATCCTGGCCATCACGCCCGTCCAACACGTTGTTGCCGGCACCGGCGAATAGCGTATTGTCCAGCGCATTACCGGTGCCATTGGCGGAACCACTGGCGTCGATGTAGAGGTTCTCGACATTGTTGGTGAGGGTGTAGGCCGCCAGGCTACTGTGTACGCTGTCGATACCGCCCGTCACCTTATTGCCATTGGTCTCGATCACGCTATCGTCGAGGTTGTCGACATAGTAGGTGTCGTTGCCATTGCCACCGCTCAGTCGGTCGGCTCCGGCGGCGCCATCGAGCACGTTGTCGGCGGCGTTGCCGGCAATGAAGTTGCGCAGCTCATTGCCAGTGCCGTCAATGGCCGACACGCCACTCAGTACCAGGTTTTCGAGGTTGGCGCCCAGGGTCCAGCTAACCGATGCCTGCACGATATCGATCTGCGAGGCCGAAGTATCGCTTTCCACCACGCTGTCGAACCCATTGTCGACCACGTAGATATCGTTACCGTCACCGCCGGTCATGGTATCGGCGCCGAGATCGCCGTCCAGTATGTCGTTGCCCGAGCCGCCTACCAGGGTATCGTCCTGATCCGTGCCGAAAATATGCCCGCCTTCATTCTGCGCGTTGTCGAAAATATCCTGCACGCTGTGGTTATCGTCAGCATTGCCCTGGAAACCAAGGTCATCGGCGATGTAGTCGGCTAGGCGCTGGCCGACGATTTCCGCCGACTCCTCGTGCAAGTGCCAGACATCGTCGGGATACACCAGCGGATCGACTTCATAACGCAGTGGCAGGTCGGTGTAGTCCACCGCCAGCTTGACGTCGCCGCGCTCGGCGGCGATGGCCTCCTGGATCGCCCGGACATAGCCGACCCCTTCGACGATGCCGGCAATCTTCTCCTCGGAATAACCACGGGCGCGCGCCGCGTCCGCCTGGTAGTGACCGGTCTCCATCAGGTACACGTTGAAGCTGCCCAATTGTGCGTGCAGGTAGTCGAACACCGCCAGCGTCGCCGCCTTGTAGGCCGCCGCGGCCGCCTGCTTGTCGCTGGCACGGGCGATCTCCTGCGCGGCTTCCTCGCCCTGGCCCCAGATGATGCCCATGGTGACGTTATCGATGGCTTGAAGTTCAGTGAGTTGGCCCTGCAGCAGCGCCACCGCGCGCAACAGCGCCGGTCCGGGCTGCTGGATGTCGGTCAGCCACCAGCACAGTTCGAGCTCGACGGGGCTCATCGTCGACAAACCGTCGACGGTACTGCCACCCACCGCGATGTCGATGCCATTGCCGTCGGCATCGTCGAACTGGCTGCGCACGTCATAGTCGGTGTACTTGCTCAGGTCATTGACCAGCATCGAAGTACCGGATTGATCGTCGTCTTCGCTCATGCGCATCAGGCGCGCGTTGGATTGGCCGAGGGTCGGCAGGTAGAGGATATCCTGTTGGGCGCGCTCGGCGAACACGAAATCGCTGGCGGTCAAGGTGTTGAGGTAGTTGCCCTGGAGGGCGATCTCGAAGCGATTACCATCGGCGTCGACCTCGCTGGACTTGATGTAGGTCTTGTCGCCGGCATCGTTCAGGGTGAGGTACAGCGTACCGTGGTTGCCGTCGCCGAGGCCGAGGAAGCCCAGGCCCGAGACATCGATCTTGTCGACGCCCACGGTGAAGTCGGTGAGTGTGTCGGTGGCGGTGATGCCACCCGCGTCATAGTCGCGATAGCTATCGAGCACGTTGGTATAGCGAAAGGTGTCGGCCCCCGTGCCGCCAGACAGTTCGTCGCGCCCCGCGCCGCCATCGATGATGTCCATGCCGCCACCGGCGTTGATCGTATCGTTGCCGCCCATGCCGAGGATCAGGTCGGTGCTGGCCGTGCCATTGAGGGTGTCGGCGCCGTTGGTACCGGTCAGGGTATTGGTGGGAGCGTCGGCCACGGTCAGTTCGAAGCCATCGCTGACCGTGGCGCCAGCCGGATCGGTGGCCTTGATCAGCACACTGTAGTCGCCCGCCGCAGTGCTGGGTGGGGTGCCGCTGAACGTCAGGGTGGCGGCATTGAAGCTCAGCCACGTGGGCAGGGCACTGCCATTGGCGAGAGTCGCGGTATAGCTCAGTTGATCCTGATTGGCATCGGTGAAACTGTTATGGGTGACGGTATAAGTGAATGGCGTGCGTTCGGTGGCATTTTGGTCGAGTAGCGGTATGCTCACCACCGGTGCCACATTGCCGGGTGTGTGCTGGTCGGCGAAGACAAAGTGACTGGCGCTCAGGCTGTTGAGCAGATTGCCTGCCAGCGATACTTCGAAGCGGTTGCCGTTAGCATCGGCGGTGAGGTCCTTGAGGTAAGTGCGGTGGGTCGCGGCGCTGTAGGTGACCAGCAAAGTGCCGTCGCGGCCGTTGCCCAGACCGGTATAGCCGAGTGCCGAGACATCGATTTTGTCGTCGGATACGCTGAAGTCGAGAATCTGGTCACTGGCGCCGGTGGTCTCGGTACGATAGCTGTCGAGTTGAGAGGTAAAGCGAAAGACATCGGCGCCCGCGCCGCCGGTGAGTTTGTCGATGCCGCTGCCGCCGACCAGGATGTCATTGCCTGCGCCGCCATTGACGAGGTCGCCGCCGGCCCCGCCGAACAACTGCTCATTGGCCATGGTGCCGGTCAAGGTGTCGTTGCCCGGCGTACCGTCGATCACAATGGGGGACGCAGGCACATCTTGCACGGCAAGGGTAAAGGTGTCGCTGACCGTGGCATGGCTGCCGTCGGTCGCGCTGACCTGAATGGCGTAGGTGCCGGACGCCGTGTCGCTGGGCGTGCCGCTGAAGGTACGGCTGGCGGCATCGAAGAGCAGCCAGTCGGGAAGGGCGCTACCGTCGAGCAGGGTGGCGCTGTAGCTGAGGTTGTCGTTGTCCGGATCAATAAAGCTGGTGGCCGGCACTACGTAGCTGAACGGTGTGTTTTCGGTCGCTGCCTGGTCCACCAGCGGGGTGGCCACCACGGGTGCGTGATTGACTGTCGAGGGGCTGGCAAAGAGGAAGTTGGCGCTGCTCAATTGGCCGAGGTAGTTACCGTCCAGCGCCACCTCGAAGCGGTTGCCATGGGCGTCTTCAGTCAGCGATTTAATGTAGGTCTTGGTCCCGGCACTATTGAGCACCAGGTAGACGGTGTCGTTCTTGCCGTCGCCCAGGCCGGTAAAACCCATGGCCGAGAGATCGATCCTGTCGGCGCCGACATCGAAGCCGGTGATCAGGTCGTCGACGATGGCGCCACCGGTACTGTAATTGCGATAGCTATCCAGGCGATTGGAAAACACATAGGTATCCGCCCCGGCTCCTCCGGTGAGAATGTCCATGCCGGCGCCGCCGTCGAGCTTGTCGTCGCCAGCGCCGCCATTGAGGCTGTCGTCGCCCGCCAGGCCGAGCAGGGTGTCGGCCGAGTCGGTGCCTGACAGCGAGTCGTTGCCGCTGGTGCCGGTGAGGATCCGGTTGAAGATGAAGTTGCTGGCACTGAGGGTGTCGGCGACGTTACCCGTGAGGATCAACTCGAAGCGATTGCCACTGGCGTCGGGCTCGTAATCCTTGATGTAGGTGCGGTCGCTGTCGGGGTTGTAACTGATCTGCAAGGTGCCGCCGCGACCGTTGCCCAGGCCGGTAAAGCCAAGGCCGGCGAGATCGATCTTATCCTTGGTGACATCGAAGTCGCTGAGGATGTCGTCGAAGCTGGTGGCGGCGTTGCGGTAGCTGTCGGACTGATTGGCAAAACGGAATGTATCGGCGCCAGCACCGCCGGTGAGCTTATCGATGTGCGCGCCACCGACGAGGATGTCGTCACCGCCACCGCCATTGATGATGTCATTGCCGGCCTTGCCATAGAAAATCTCGCTGGCGCCGCTGCCCAGCAGGGTGTCGTTGCCGTCGGTGCCTTGTACCGTGATCATCGGTAGCGTGTCGCTGACATAGCTGCCGTCGCCATAGACCAGGGTGTCGCCCCGGCTGGTGTGGCTGATGGTGTTGCCGATAATGGCGTTGCGGTCGGTGCCGTCTTCGTTGCGCTCGGCCACGCCATAGGTCGACAGGTTGCTGCCGCTGATGAGGTTGCCCTGGATCGTGTTGTCGCTGCCGTTGAAGTACTTGCCGGACACCCCCGCCGTGTCGTCGTAGGACTGGATGATGATTTCGGCGACGGCGGCGCCCAGCGAGTTGTTATTGAGGGTGTTGTCGGTGACATCGACGTTGTTGCTGCCATAGATGCGCACCCCGGCACCGCCGTTGTCATGGATATCGACGCCGCTGACAGTCACCTCGCTGGACAGTTTAATCAGTACCCCTTCGGCACCATTGCCGTACATCGCACCGCCGCTGATGGTGATGTGGTTGGGGGAGGGAATATCTTCGCCGCCACGTTGCACGACGATGCCGTTGCCGCCGTTGTCGTAGGCAACGTTGTTGGTGAGGGTGAAGTCGTGAGTGCTGGTGACGACGTTGAAACCGTGGCGATCGTTGTCGTAGGCCACGTTGTTTTCGAAGGTGCTGGCGCTGAGGAAGTCAGCGACGAAGCCGTCCAGGCCGTTGCCGTGTGACACACTGTTCTTGATGACCATGTTGACGGTCTGCTCGTGCGGGTCGAAGCCGTACCCGGAGCAGTCCTTGATCTCGACGCTGTCGAGGGTGACGTTGGAGTCGTAGCCTTCTTCGCCGGGAATGTAACCGTTGAACCAGCCGTCGATCTTGCCGGTGGTATGGTCGCGGTTGCCGTCGATGGTCAGGTTACTGACCCCGAAGTCGTGGGTTTCCTCGCCATAGGCCGAACGGATAATGCCGGTGATCTTGGTGTCGGAGCCGTCGGCGACCTTGACGGTGGTTTCGCCCATGCCGTCGCCGGACAGGTACACATTGCTTTTGAGCATCAGGCAGCCATCGGAAGGCTCCTCGCCGGCCGACACGATGTAAGTGCCGGAGGGCACGTACACCTGCCCTCCGCCAGCGGCGGCCGCCGCATCGATTGCATTCTGGATAGCTGCGGTGTCATCAGTGATACCGTCACCTTTTGCGCCAAAATCTTGTACGTTGAAAATCATGATTTATCTCCTTTCCCTGACCTAATCACGCGAATCGCCAATATATCGTCGGCTTTTGTGCTGTTATGACAGGTTGGAGCGGAAAAGTTGTGACCGTATATCGGCTAAACGTCAAAAAAATGATATTTTCTGATCAGGTTTACGAGTTGTTTATTTTTGTGGCGGATTATTGACTTTATGTGCGTCAATTAACTGCAGTCTTGTGCTCGGCGAGCGCCGGATGGGGCATGCGAGGTGCGCCGAGCCGGCGTACCTCGCTCTTGAGGGGCAATCAGGCAATAGCATCCAGACACACGCTCGCCTTTTTGTCGTTGATCACGTTCAGTGGCACGGCTGCCGGGACCTCGACGGTCCCGACGGTTGCTCGGAGAGCAGAACGAGACTCTTCAGAACGCTGAAGCCGAATCAGTGAAACTGCTCTTCCTCGGTCGAGCCGGTCAGTGCGGTCACCGAAGACGAGCCGCCCTGGATCACGGTGGTCATGTCGTCGAAGTAGCCGGTGCCGACTTCCTGCTGGTGCGCGACAAAGGTGTAACCCTTGGCGGCGTCGGCGAACTCCTGCTCTTGCAACTTGACGTAGGCGGTCATGTCGTTGCGGGCATAGTCGTGTGCCAGGTTGAACATGCTGTGCCACATGTTGTGGATGCCCGCGAGGGTGATGAACTGGTGCTTGTAGCCCATGGCCGACAGCTCACGTTGGAACTTGGCGATGGTCGCATCGTCCAGATTTTTCTTCCAGTTGAAGGATGGTGAGCAGTTGTAGGACAGCAACTGGTCCGGGTATTCCTTCTTGATGGCCTCGGCGAAGCGGCGGGCTTCGCCCAGGTCCGGCTTGGCGGTTTCACACCAGATCAGGTCAGCATAGGGCGCGTAGGCCAGGCCGCGGGCAATGGCCTGGTCAAGGCCGGCGCGGACTTTATAGAAGCCTTCCTGGGTGCGTTGGCCCGTCACGAATGGCTGGTCGTAAGGATCGCAGTCCGAGGTCAGCAGGTCGGCGGCGTTGGCGTCGGTACGAGCCAGGATGATGGTCGGTACACCGGCGACATCGGCGGCCAGGCGGGCGGCGGTCAGCTTGTGGACAGCCTCTTGGGTCGGCACCAATACCTTGCCGCCCATGTGGCCGCACTTCTTCACGGAAGCCAATTGGTCTTCGAAGTGTACGCCGGCCGCGCCCGCTTCGATCATGCTCTTCATCAGCTCGTAGGCGTTCAGGACGCCGCCGAAACCGGCTTCGGCGTCGGCTACGATCGGTGCGAAGTAATCGATGTAACCGTCATCGCCGGGGTTCTTGCCGGCTTTCCATTGGATCTGGTCGGCGCGCCGGAACGAGTTGTTGATGCGCTTGACCACGGTCGGCACGGAATCCACCGGGTACAGCGACTGGTCGGGGTACATCGATTCGGCGGAGTTGTTGTCCGCCGCCACTTGCCAGCCCGACAGGTAGATTGCCTGAATGCCCGCCTTGACTTGCTGTACGGCCTGACCACCAGTCAGGGCGCCCATGCAGTTGACGAAATCTTTCTCCGGGCGAAAGGCCGGCTTGGCGCCTTGGGTGACCAGGTTCCAGAGCTTCTCGGCGCCCATGCGCGCCAGGGTGTGCTCGGGCTGAACCGAGCCGCGCAGGCGGACCACGTCAGCGGCGGAGTAAGTGCGAGTCACGCCTTTCCAGCGCGGGTTTTCCGCCCAATCTTTTTCAAGGGCCGCAATTTGCTGTTCGCGTGTCAGTGCCATGGAGATAAACCTCGTCGCGTCTTTTATCAAAAGTCGTCCTTGGGGGGGGAGAATTCCTTACTCCGCCACCTGCACAACGTGTATAGACAATTGCTCGCAGACCAAAGGTGCGGTTTGGCGGGGAGGCGACGATTGAACGATTGACCCAAGGAAGTGAGCGAGGCGCAGGCGATGCAGCGGGCGCAGTGGGGCGTTGTGGGCCTTCATGCGGGCTTCACCGGTCTTGCCGTTGTATCTATTACGCTTCCGTCCCTCGGGACAACTTCGTTGCAGTCGCAACCTCGTCAAACGCGCCTGATGGGCGGTACAGACCGAATCGGCTCAGGGGATAGGTTAGAGCTGCGATCCGAAGGCCCTCGCCAGGGCCCTTGATTAGCGGGAGCGAGGCCATCATGCCTTTGGTTTTTTAGCCCGTCAAACGTTTTGTAGTGCTTTTTTTAAAGCACTACATATTTGCTCCGATGCGACTCATCGGTCAGTTTTCGGTGCTTTAGTCCAGCATCTCGACTTTCACTCGCAAAGTCATGTCGTTACGGCTGGAGGTAGAGTAATTGCGGGTTAGCGCCTGACGATCAGCCTGAGTCTGGCCATTGACGCCGGCCAGCGTCATCCACTGGCCGAGCGGCCCGCTGATGATTGTGTCGGTACTTTGCACGTTCACTACATCCTGACGCTCCTGGCTCATCCGGTCACGATTGGTGCTGATGGCCAGGTGAACGATGTTTCCGGTGACGCTGGCGGTGACGTAGAAACCTTGGGTGACGTTGCGATACTGGGTCTGGGTCTGTGGCCGACCGTAGGCGTCGAGCTGGCCGGTGCTGGTGGTCAGTGGCACGCTCTGGCCCACTTGGATCAAGGCTGGGGCGCCTTCACTGGCTTGGACTTGCTGGATACCGCCCTCGCGGCTGTCGGTACCACGGCTGATGATGCGGGTCTGGCCCTGACCGTTGATCGAATAGCCCTGGGTGCCCTGGTCGTTGCTTTCGCTGGTGTCGACGCTGATCAGCAAGCGTCTGGCGGGCTTGTCCAGTTGGTGGAGGAGGTCGCGCAGCTCATTGATCTTGCTGGGCTCGGCGTCGACGATCAGTTGGTTCTGGTAGGCGCTGGCCTTACCGTTCTGGCCGAGGAAGTTCTGGACGACGGGCAGCAGGTCGCCGCTGGTGCGGTAGTTCAGGGGGATGATTTCGGTGGCGGCCTGGGCGCTGAGAGTACAGGCCAGCAGGAGGCTGGTGAGTAGGGTGCGTAGGGACATGTCCGTTATCTCCGCGGTGGACTTGGCAATGGCTTGAGTTTGACAGTTTCTCGGCCATTGATGGGTCAAGTTGAATCGCGGCAGGGAAAACGCCCCGGCATCGGTGATGGCGGGGCGTAAAATCAGCCATCTCACAGGCCACTAGGGTCCGGATCAGAGCTCTCCGATAGATCAGGCGCAGTTGCGTACCATGTCGACATGGGGAATCCCGGCTTCGAGAAACTCCTCGCTGACGATACTGAAGCCATGCCGTTCATAGAACGCCGTGGCCTGTACCTGGGCGCTGAGCATCTGCTGCTCAAGGCCGCGTTTCTCGGCCTCGGCGATGACTTCCCGCAACAGTGCGTCACCGACCTTCAGTCCGCGCCAGTCGCGCAGGACCGAAACGCGTCCGATATGCCCGTCTGGCAGCAGGCGGGCAGTGCCGATTGGAAAGTCGCCCTCGAACGCCAGGAAGTGCACGGCACTGGCGTCCTCGGCGTCCCACTCCAGTTCCGGCGGTACGGCTTGTTCGACAATGAACACCGACTCACGAATGCGCCGGATCTCGGCGTTATCCTTTTGCCAGTCTGCGACACGTACATGAATTCTATTCATCGGCAAATCCCAGGCTTCCTTGTTTGACCAGCTCGCAGAGCAGGCCGCGTCCTTCTTCATCGTCCAGCCATTGGCCGAGGTTGTCGAGATGCAGAGCGTCCGCCGCGCAGATCATTTTCAGCAACTCGCGCAGCTTGCCCGGCAGGTAGCGACTCTGGCCACTGGCGAACAGCAGCAGGTCGTCATCGACTTCCGACCAGGCCAGGCGTGCGCTCGGGTTGCGAATCAGTATCGCGCCTTGTTGCAGGCCGGCAAGCAGGTCTTCCTCTTCGAGTTCCGGGCCTACTACCAGTTCCGGATAGCGAGGTTCGGTCATGAACTGGCCGAACCAGGTCAGCAGCAGGCGTTCGTCGCTCATGTGTTCGGCCAGCAAGCTCTTGAGGCGGTCGAGAGCGTCGTGCTGGATCTGGTGCGGATCGGCCAGCGGCTGCGCGTCGGCGTCAGTATAGCGCTCTTCATCCGGTAGAAACTGGCTGAGGAAGTCGGTGAAATGGGTCAGTACTTCAGCCGCGCTCGGCGCACGGAAGCCCACCGAGTAGGTCAGGCAGTCGTCCACGGCGACACCGCAGTGGGCCAGGCGCGGCGGCAGGTAGAGCATATCGCCGGGTTCCAGGGTCCACTCGGCGGTTTCCTGAAAGTCAGCGAGGATGCGCAGGTCAGTGTGCTCCAGCAGCGGGCTGGTGGAGTCGCACATCTGGCCGATCTTCCAATGGCGCTTGCCATGGCCCTGGAGCAAGAATACATCGTAGTTGTCGAAGTGCGGACCGACGCTGCCGCCGGGGGCGGCGAAGCTGATCATCACGTCATCGATGCGCCAGCTTGGCAGGAAGCGGAAGTTTTCCAGCAGTTCGGCGACTTCCGGAACGAACTGGTCGACAGCCTGCACCAGTAGGGTCCACTCACGCTCCGGTAGCTGGCTGAAGGCGTCTTCGGCGAACGGTCCACGGCGCAGTTCCCAGGGGCGCTCGCCGTGTTCGATGATCAGGCGCGATTCGACTTCTTCCTCCAGGGCCAGGCCGGCCAGTTCGTCGGGGTCGATGGGGCTTTCGAAGTCAGGAATGGCCTGGCGGATCAGTAGCGGTTTCTTCTGCCAGTAGTCGCGTAGGAATTCGCGAGCAGTAATGCCGCCTAAAAGTTGCAGAGGAATATCAGGATTCATGTGTAACCTATTGAAAAAAGACATTTTTCATACGGTAATAAAAACGCCCGGCTCGGCCGGGCGTTCAGAGCGGGTGCTGTATGATCAGATACGCTGGGCTTGGCTCACGGCGTTACCGATGTAGTTGGCCGGGGTCAACTGTTTCAGCTCGGCCTTGGCGTCGGCAGGCATGTCGAGTCCGTCGATGAAAGTCTGCAGCGCTTGCGGGCTGATACCCTTACCGCGAGTCAACTCTTTCAGTTTTTCGTAGGGGTTTTCGATGTTGTAGCGACGCATCACGGTCTGGATCGGCTCGGCCAGGACTTCCCAGCAAGCATCCAGGTCGGCGGCAATTTTCTGCTGATTGAGCTCCAGCTTGCCGATGCCCTTGAGGCTGGCTTCGTAGGCGATGACACTGTGGGCGAAGCCGACGCCGAGGTTGCGCAGTACGGTAGAGTCGGTCAGGTCGCGTTGCCAGCGGGAGATCGGCAGCTTGCTGGCCAGGTGCTGGAACAGTGCGTTGGCGATACCCAGGTTGCCTTCGGAGTTTTCGAAGTCGATTGGGTTGACTTTGTGCGGCATGGTCGAGGAGCCGATTTCGCCGGCAATGGTGCGCTGCTTGAAGTAACCCAGGGAGATGTAGCCCCAGATATCGCGGTCGAAGTCGATCAGGATGGTGTTGAAGCGCGCGATTGCATCGAATAGCTCGGCGATATAGTCGTGCGGCTCGATCTGCGTTGTGTAGGGGTTGAAGCCCAGGCCCAGTTCGTCTTCGATGAAGGCTCGGGCGTTGGCTTCCCAGTCGACCTGCGGATAGGCCGACAGGTGGGCGTTGTAGTTGCCCACGGCTCCGTTGATCTTGCCCAGCAGCGGCACGGCGGCGACTTGGGCGATTTGGCGCTCCAGGCGGTAGACGACGTTCGCCAGCTCCTTGCCCAGAGTGGTTGGCGATGCTGGCTGGCCGTGGGTGCGCGACAGCATCGGCACGGCGGCGAAGCGCTGGGCCAGCTCGCGGATGGCCTCGGCTATCTGGCGCATCAGCGGCAGCAGCACATCGTCACGGCCTTCGCGCAGCATCAGAGCGTGGGACAGGTTGTTGATGTCCTCGCTGGTGCAGGCAAAGTGGATGAACTCACTGACGGCGGCGAGTTCAGGCAGTTTGGCGGCCTGTTCCTTGAGCAGGTATTCGATGGCCTTGACGTCGTGGTTGGTGGTGCGCTCGATCTCTTTGACGCGTTCGGCGTGCTCCAGGGAGAAGTTTTCGGCCAGGGTATTCAATACGGCATTGGCTTGCGCGGAAAACGCCGGGACTTCAGTGATCGCAGGGTGAGCGGCCAGGCGCTGAAGCCAACGCACTTCCACCAGGACGCGAGCACGGATCAGACCGTATTCGCTGAAAATAGGGCGCAGGGCCTGGGTTTTGCCGGCGTAGCGGCCGTCAACAGGGGAAACCGCAGTGAGCGAAGAAAGCTGCATGGGGTGTTCTCGGACAGTCGGGCAACGAAATGGGGCGCGTATCATACATGAAAAAATTCACTGGTCCGTTGCCAACTGACCGGCGTATCGCGCTTTTACAGCTCCGTCGATGGCCTCAGGCGCCATGCATCAACGGATAGAGTTCCTTGAGCAGCCTGCGCCGACTGATAACCAACTGCCAGCGATGACCGCCCAGTTGGCGCCACAGGCGGGCCGAGCGAATACCGGCCAGCAGCAGGGCACGGATCTTCGAAGCATTGCTCGGTTGTTGCAGGTTGCGCATGTCGCCGTGTACCTGGATCCGCTGGCGCAAGGTGCTTAGGGTGTCCTGGTATAACGCGCCACAAGCGGCTATCACGTTTTCATGAGCTGGACCGAAGTGTTCGACCTGGGACTGGATCTGCGGGAGGCGCTTGCCGATGGTTTCCAGCATGTCGTCGCGCTTGGCCAACTGGCGCTCCAGGCCGAGCATCGACAGGGCGTAGCGTAACGGCTCGCGTTGCAGGGCGCTGGGATCGCGTTCGAGGGCGCCGATCAGTGCGCGGTAGCCGTCGCGCAGGTTGAGATCGTCGCCACCGTAGACTTCCAGAGTGTCCCTGGGGTCGCGGATCAGCAGGCTGCCGAGCATGCAGCTCAGGCCAGCTTCGCTGGATTGGCCGGTCTTGGCGATCTTGTCCACCAGAACCGCCGCGAGAAACACACCGCCCAGTGCCGTCAGTTGCTCCTGGGTCGGGCTCATGGGCAGGCTCCGTCGGTCCAGGGCTCGGCAACTTCGATCACGCCACCACCCAGGCAAATTTCGCCATCGTAGAAAACCACGGACTGACCCGGCGTCACGGCGCGTTGAGGTTCATCGAACACCGCACGATAGCCGTCGACGGTTTTTTCCAGGGTGCAGTGCTGGTCGCCCTGGCGGTAACGGACTTTTGCCGTCAACTTACGCGGGCTCCTCAGGTCGACCGGGTTGACCCAGAAGATCTCGGAGGCGAGCAGGGCACGGGAAAACAGCAACGGGTGCTCGTTGCCCTGGCCGACGATCAATTCATTGTGCTCCAGGTCCTTGGCCAGCACATACCACGGCTCGTCGCTGGCGTCTTTCTGGCCGCCGATGCCCAGGCCCTGGCGCTGGCCGATGGTGTGATACATCAGGCCGTGGTGGCGGCCAATGACCTCACCTTCGGTCGTCTTGATCTCGCCGGCTTGGGCCGGCAGGTATTGCTTGAGGAAGTCGCTGAAGCGTCGCTCGCCGATAAAGCAGATCCCAGTGGAGTCCTTTTTCTTGGCGGTCGCCAGGCCATGCTTTTCGGCAATCGCGCGCACGGCGGGCTTTTCCAACTCGCCGACCGGAAACAGGGTCTTGGCGATCTGTTCGCCACCGACGGCATGCAGGAAGTAGCTCTGGTCCTTGTTCGGGTCCAGACCCTTGAGCAGTTCGGTGCGTCCTTCGATATCGCGGCGGCGCACGTAGTGGCCGGTGGCGATCAGGTCGGCACCGAGCATCAGGGCGTAGTCGAGAAACGCCTTGAACTTGATTTCGCGGTTGCAGAGGATGTCTGGGTTCGGTGTGCGTCCGGCCTTGTATTCGGCCAGGAAAAGCTCGAACACGTTGTCCCAGTACTCGGCGGCGAAGTTGGCGGTGTGCAGCTTGATGCCGATCTTGTCGCACACAGCCTGGGCGTCCGCCAGGTCGTCCATGGCGGTGCAGTACTGCGTTCCGTCGTCTTCCTCCCAGTTCTTCATGAACAGGCCTTCCACCTGATAGCCCTGCTCCATCAGCAGGACGGCGGAAACGGAAGAGTCCACGCCGCCGGACATGCCGACAATGACGCGCAGGTTTTCTGGGGCGAGGGAGGCTGGATCACGCATAGGGATTCAATGAGTGTCTTCGAAAAAGGACGCGATTCTAACAGGCCCGCGCCCGCAAGGCTAAAGAGAAGGGCGGATCAGTTCGAGACTGTGCAGCGGGCCTGCCCGATAATCGTCGATACAGCGGATGATCAGCTCGCTGCGCCACTGCGGGCGCAGGGCCAGCAATTCGTCGCGGGTCAGCCAGCGTGGGCCGATGATGCCGTCATCCAGTTGGTAATCGGGGCGGTGCCGCAGTGGCTTGGCGGCAAAGCACACGCGCTGGTAGGTCACGCCGTTGCTGGGAGCGGTGTACAGGTAGATGCCGATGACGCCGGTCAGTTCGACATCCCAACCGGTTTCTTCCAGGGTTTCGCGGATGGCCGCCTCGCTCAGGCTCTCATCGGGATCGAGGTGGCCGGCCGGCTGGTTGAAGACCACCTGTCCGTTTTGCAGTTCTTCGACGAGCAGGAAGCGCCCGTTGTCTTCGACGACGGTGGCGACGGTGATATGGGGTTGCCATTCCATAGGGTGGTTTCTCTGAAGGTGATAACACAAACCCCGGCACTGGGCCAGGGCTTGTGGTACTGCCGGGAAGCTTACACCAGCGCAGCGATTGCCGCGTTGAGCGTGGCGCTCGGACGCATGGCCTGGCTGATCAGTTCGGCGTTGGCGTGGTAGTAGCCGCCAATGTCGACTGGTTTGCCCTGCACGGCATTGAGCTCGGCAACGATGGTCGCCTCGTTCTCGGTCAGGGTCTTGGCCAATGGGGTGAACTGGCCTTGCAGCGCGGTGTCTTCGCTCTGGGCGGCCAGGGCCTGGGCCCAGTACAGTGCCAGGTAGAAGTGGCTGCCGCGGTTGTCGATGTTGCCGACCTTGCGCGATGGTGACTTGTTGTTGTCGAGGAACAGGCCGGTCGCCTGGTCCAGGGTCTTGGACAACACCAGGGCTTTCGGGTTGTTGTAGGTCACGCCCAGATGTTCCAGGGAAGCGGCCAGGGCCAGGAATTCACCCAGGGAGTCCCAGCGCAGGAAGTTTTCTTCCACCAGTTGCTGGACGTGCTTGGGAGCCGAACCGCCGGCGCCGGTTTCGAACAGGCCACCGCCGTTCATCAACGGTACGATGGACAGCATCTTGGCGCTGGTGCCCAGTTCCATGATCGGGAACAGGTCGGTCAGGTAGTCACGTAGCACGTTACCGGTGACCGAGATGGTGTCCTGGCCTGCGCGGGTACGGGCCAGGGTGAACTTCATCGCCTCGACCGGCGACATGATCTGGATATCCAGGCCACTGGTATCGTGATCCTTCAGGTAAGCCTGGACCTTCTCGATCACTACGCCATCGTGGGCGCGCATCGGGTCGAGCCAAAAAATCGCCGGGGTGCTGCTCGCGCGGGCACGATTGACGGCCAGCTTGACCCAGTCCTGGATCGGCGCGTCCTTGGTCTGGCACATGCGGAAGATGTCGCCAGCTTCCACGGTTTGTTCCAGCAGGGTACGGCCATTGTTGTCGCAAACCCGCACCACGCCCTTGGCCTTGATCTGGAAGGTCTTGTCGTGGGAGCCGTATTCTTCGGCTTTCTTCGCCATCAGACCGACGTTGGGCACGCTGCCCATGGTGGTCGGGTCGAAGGCGCCATGTTGCTTGCAGTCTTCGATCACCGCTTGATAGATGGTGGCGTAGCAGCGATCCGGGATCACTGCCTTGGTGTCGTGCAGTTGACCGTCGGCGCCCCACATCTTGCCGGAGTCGCGGATCATGGCCGGCATCGAGGCGTCGACGATGACGTCGCTTGGCACGTGCAGGTTGGTGATGCCCTTGTCGGAGTTGACCATGGCCAGTGCTGGCCGAGCGGCGTAGACCGCCTGGATGTCCGCTTCGATCTGTGCTTGCTGCTCGGCCGGCAAGGCCTTGATGCGTGTGTACAGGTCGCCGATGCCGTTGTTCAGGTTGAAGCCGATCTGGGCCAGGACCTCGGCGTGCTTGGCCAGGGCGTCCTGGTAGAATTCGGCAACGATCTGGCCGAACATGATCGGGTCGGACACCTTCATCATGGTGGCTTTCAGGTGAACCGACAGTAGCACGCCTTGTTGCTTGGCATCTTCGATTTCGGCGGCGATAAAGCTGCGCAAGGCGTTCTTGCTCAGCACGGCGCAATCAAGGATCTCACCGGCTTGGACGCTGGTCTTCTCCTTCAGGACGCTGGAGGTGCCGTCCTCGGCGATCAGTTCGATCTTGACACTGCCAGCGGCGTCGATCAGGGCGGCTTTTTCGCTGCCGTAGAAATCGCCGTTGCTCATGTGCGCGACGTGGGATTTGGAGTCGGCAGCCCAGGCGCCCATCTTGTGCGGGTGCTTGCGTGCGTAGTTCTTGACCGACAGCGGTGCGCGGCGATCGGAGTTGCCTTCGCGCAGGACCGGGTTTACGGCGCTGCCCTTGACCTTGTCGTAACGGGCGCGAGCGTCTTTTTCGGCGTCGCTGCTCACGGTTTCCGGGTAGTCGGGGATGTTGAAGCCCTGGGCTTGCAGTTCCTTGATCGCGGCCTGCAGTTGCGGTACCGAAGCGCTGATGTTCGGCAGCTTGATGATGTTGGCTTCGGGCGTGATGGCCAACTCGCCGAGCTCGGCAAGGTGGTCCGGCACAGCTTTGGCGCCCAATTGCTCGGGGAAGCTGGCGAGAATGCGTCCTGCGAGGGAAATGTCGCGGGTTTCCACGGCGATATCAGCCGAAGCGGTAAAGGCCTCTACGATAGGCAACAGTGAATAGGTGGCGAGGGCGGGGGCTTCGTCGGTGAAGGTGTAGATGATCTTCGAACGGGTGGGCATATTCGGATTAACTCTCTTCTTTGCTAAAGCATGCGCAGAAACTCGAGATGCGCCGGATAAGCGCGTTCGTTCAAAGTCGTCCATGAGTCGAATGTCGAGATTTCTTCGCGGTGATGTTGGGTTGCGTCAGTCGAGCGTCAAGCGGTCGGACTGCGCTAACAGTCCGGCTTTTGGGCGGAAAGTCTCGGCTACATTTCGGTAGCTGGGAGAGGTCGGCCATCGTGACCCTGTGGTCATCGGCGCGATTATACATAGGTTGCTGGCAAAGCGCCGAGGGTTCATAAACAACTCTTTTGATCCATTGGTCTAAAGGTCGCACGCGCAAAGCGCCGGGTGGCGCCGCGCGATGCTGGAGATTGCCGATTTTTTCCAGGAGTTCAGGTTTGTACGCCGCGAACTGCCAGCCTTTCGGTGTAAATAGGGATAGTCGAGGTTTGCGTCTATATTTAACCGGGGTAGGCTCGAGCGTAGCCAGATGTTCAATCCATAGATGGAGGTACAACATGGGATACCAGAAGATTCAGGTTCCAGCCGTCGGTGACAAAATCACCGTCAATGCAGACCACTCTCTCAATGTTCCTGATCACCCGATCATCCCCTTCATCGAAGGCGACGGCATTGGCGTCGATATCAGCCCGGTGATGATCAAGGTCGTCGATGCCGCGGTCGAAAAGGCTTATGGCGCCAAGCGCAAGATATCCTGGATGGAAGTCTATGCTGGCGAGAAGGCCACCCAGGTCTATGATCAGGATACTTGGCTGCCTCAGGAAACCCTTGATGCGGTCAAGGATTACGTGGTTTCCATCAAAGGTCCCCTGACGACTCCAGTGGGCGGTGGTATCCGTTCGCTTAACGTGGCCCTGCGCCAGCAACTCGACTTGTATGTCTGTCTGCGCCCGGTGCGCTGGTTCGAAGGCGTGCCGAGCCCGGTGAAAAAGCCCGGCGACGTCGACATGACGATCTTTCGCGAGAATTCCGAAGATATCTATGCGGGGATCGAGTGGAAAGCCGGCTCGCCGGAAGCGAACAAGGTCATCAAGTTTCTCAAGGAGGAAATGGGCGTCACCAAGATCCGCTTCGACCAAAATTGCGGTATTGGCGTCAAACCGGTATCGAAAGAGGGGACCCAGCGCCTGGTGCGCAAGGCCCTGCAATATGTTGTCGACAATGATCGCAAGTCGCTGACCATCGTCCACAAGGGCAATATCATGAAGTTCACGGAAGGTGCCTTCAAGGAATGGGCCTACGAAGTGGCCGCCGAAGAGTTCGGCGCGACGTTGCTCGATGGCGGCCCGTGGATGCAGTTCAAGAACCCGAAGACCGGTCGCCATGTCGTGGTCAAGGACGCCATTGCCGACGCCATGCTCCAGCAGATCCTGCTGCGCCCGGGCGAGTACGATGTGATCGCGACCCTCAATCTGAACGGTGACTACCTGTCCGACGCCCTGGCGGCCGAGGTGGGAGGAATCGGTATCGCGCCGGGGGCCAACCTGTCCGATACCGTCGCCATGTTTGAAGCTACCCACGGCACTGCGCCCAAGTATGCCGGCAAGGATCAGGTAAATCCGGGCTCGCTGATCCTGTCCGCGGAAATGATGCTGCGCCATATGGGCTGGACCGAAGCGGCTGATCTGATCATCAAGGGGACCAACGGCGCAATCGGCGCCAAGACCGTGACCTATGACTTCGAGCGCCTGATGGACGGTGCCAGGCTGCTGTCGTCTTCCGGCTTCGGCGATGCCCTGATCGCCCATATGTAAAGCGAGCGGCGGTGCACAAAAAAACGCCCGACTCAAAATTTGAGTCGGGCGTTTTTTTTGCCTGGATTTTTCTACTGATCGATTTCAGGCACTGACGTTGTGTGTCTTGGTCTTATGGGGCAATGCTTTCTCTTCGGTGGGGGTCGCGACAACAGCCTCTATATCGACGGCATGCAAACCTTTGGGGCCTTGGATGATCTTAAAGCTTACTGCCTGGCCAGCCTTAAGGGTTTTGTAGCCATCCATCTTGATGGCTGAGTAATGGGCAAACAAGTCTTCATCCTTGCCTTCTTCCAGGACGAAACCATAGCCCTTGGCGTTGTTGAACCACTTGACCTTACCGCTCGGCATGCTCATATCCCTCTGCAAACGACCCCATCACTGGAGTATCATCCAGTTCATCCTTCACTACGTGAACCAGAAAAATGGTTGACGATATGGACCTTTATTACCCAATGTGGGCTCTATTGGTTGTAACACCGATTTGGCGATAGTCAAGGTGACCGTTCGGTCGGTATTGAAACTTTCCGAAACGTCCCCATTACTACAACAGCTCAACTGACGAACCTTTCTTTCCATGCATGCAATCAGCCAGATTCGACTAACCTTCAATCAGGATCGCCCGGATTTTCACGACGACGACTCTGCGGGCATTGCCATACAGGAAGCAAAGCCCTCGTTGCAGGCACCGCCGATGTACAAGGTGGTTTTGTTCAACGATGACTACACGCCGATGGATTTCGTCGTCGAAGTGCTTGAGGTGTTTTTTAACCTGAATCGTGAGCTGGCCACCAAGGTCATGCTGGCCGTTCATACAGAGGGACGGGCAGTATGTGGAGTGTTTACCCGCGACATCGCCGAGACCAAGGCCATGCAGGTCAACCAGTACGCCAGGGAAAGCCAGCATCCGCTACTCTGTGAAATCGAGAAGGACGGTTAACGCCGACCACTTGGGTATGAGGTGAACTATGTTAAACCGCGAGCTCGAAGTCACCCTCAATCTAGCCTTCAAGGAGGCCCGTTCGAAGCGTCATGAATTCATGACGGTCGAGCATCTCCTGCTGGCCCTTTTGGATAATGAGGCCGCCGCTGCCGTTCTACGGGCCTGTGGTGCGAACCTCGACAAACTCAAACACGACCTGCAGGAGTTTATCGACTCCACCACGCCGTTGATTCCCGTTCATGACGAAGATCGCGAAACCCAGCCGACGCTGGGCTTCCAGCGTGTCCTGCAGCGTGCCGTATTCCATGTGCAGAGTTCCGGTAAACGCGAAGTGACGGGTGCCAACGTGCTTGTCGCAATCTTCAGCGAACAGGAAAGCCAGGCAGTGTTCCTGCTCAAGCAACAAAGCGTTGCACGTATCGATGTCGTCAACTACATCGCTCATGGCATCTCCAAGGTGCCTGGGCACGGCGATCACTCCGAAGGCGAGCAGGATATGCAGGACGAAGAGGGCGGCGAGTCTTCATCTTCAGGCAATCCCCTGGACGCGTATGCCAGCAACCTCAATGAGCTGGCACGCCAGGGGCGTATCGATCCATTGGTCGGCCGCGAGCTGGAGGTCGAGCGTGTCGCGCAGATCCTCGCTCGTCGACGCAAGAACAACCCGTTGTTGGTGGGAGAGGCGGGCGTTGGCAAGACCGCGATCGCCGAAGGCCTGGCCAAGCGCATCGTCGATAACCAGGTGCCGGATCTGCTGGCCAGCAGCGTCGTCTATTCTCTCGACCTGGGTGCCTTGCTGGCCGGCACCAAATATCGCGGCGACTTCGAGAAGCGCTTCAAGGCGTTGCTCGGCGAGCTGAAAAAACGTCCACAGGCGATCCTGTTCATTGACGAAATCCACACCATCATCGGCGCGGGTGCCGCTTCCGGCGGTGTCATGGACGCTTCGAATCTGCTCAAGCCGCTGCTGTCCTCTGGCGACATCCGTTGCATTGGCTCGACCACTTTCCAGGAATTTCGCGGCATCTTCGAGAAAGACCGTGCCCTGGCCCGGCGCTTCCAGAAGGTCGACGTGTCCGAGCCTTCGGTCGAAGACACCATTGGTATTCTGCGTGGCCTGAAAGGTCGTTTCGAGCAGCACCACAATATCGAATACAGCGACGAGGCGTTGCGTGCGGCAGCCGAGCTGGCTTCACGCTACATCAATGATCGGCATATGCCGGATAAAGCCATCGACGTGATCGACGAGGCGGGCGCCTACCAGCGCTTGCAGCCGGTCGAGAAGCGTGTGAAGCGCATCGAAGTGCCGCAAGTCGAGGACATCGTCGCGAAAATCGCGCGGATTCCGCCGAAACACGTCACCAGCTCCGACAAGGAACTGCTGCGTAATCTTGAGCGTGACCTGAAGCTGACCGTATTCGGCCAGGATGCGGCCATCGACTCGCTGTCGACCGCCATCAAGCTGTCCCGTGCCGGACTGAAATCGCCGGACAAGCCTGTCGGTTCGTTCCTGTTCGCCGGTCCCACCGGTGTCGGCAAGACCGAAGCGGCGCGGCAACTGGCCAAGGCGATGGGGATCGAGCTGGTGCGTTTCGACATGTCCGAGTACATGGAGCGTCACACTGTCTCGCGTCTGATCGGCGCACCTCCGGGCTACGTCGGTTTCGACCAGGGTGGCCTGCTGACCGAAGCGATTACCAAACAACCGCATTGTGTGCTGCTGCTCGATGAAATCGAGAAGGCCCACCCGGAAGTCTTCAACCTTCTGCTGCAGGTCATGGACCATGGGACCCTGACCGACAACAACGGGCGCAAGGCCGACTTCCGCAACGTGATTCTGATCATGACCACCAACGCCGGTGCCGAAACCGCAGCCCGGGCGTCGATTGGCTTTACCCATCAGGATCATTCGTCCGATGCCATGGAAGTGATCAAGAAAAGCTTCACGCCGGAGTTTCGCAACCGCCTGGACACTATTATCCAGTTTGGTCGCCTCAGCCATGAGGTTATCAAGAGTGTGGTGGATAAGTTCCTTACCGAGCTTCAGGCTCAGTTGGAAGACAAGCGCGTACAGTTGGAGGTGACCGATGCGGCCCGCAACTGGCTGGCCGAAAGTGGCTACGATGTGGCCATGGGAGCGCGTCCGATGGCACGCCTGATCCAGGACAAGATCAAGCGTCCGCTGGCCGAAGAGATCCTGTTTGGCGAGTTGTCCGAGCATGGCGGTGTGGTACACATCGACATCAAGGATGGCGAGCTGACTTTCGACTTCGAAACCACGGCTGAAATGGCCTGATCCGGGCTTGATGCAGCACAAGACAAAGGCGCTTTCAGGCGCCTTTGTCTTGTAAGTCTGGGAGCAATCAAAATGTTTTTTGGGTTTGCTTCACGGCTCGGCGAGGCAAGCTTGCTCGCCACATAACAAAAACGCCCGGCGGTGCCGGGCGTCTTGTGTTGACCTGATTAGCGAGCGCGGTAGGTGATGCGCCCTTTGCTCAAGTCATAGGGCGTCAGCTCGACGCGCACTTTGTCACCGGTAAGAATGCGGATGTAGTTCTTGCGCATCTTGCCGGAGATATGCGCGGTTACGACGTGCCCATTTTCCAACTCCACGCGAAACATGGTGTTGGGCAGGGTGTCGACGACAGTGCCTTCCATTTCGAAGCTGTCTTCTTTCGACATGCAGTAAAGCCCTCGGTATCCAGTGAATGGCCCGGTGCAACTGCGCCAGGCAAAAGCGGCGTGCATTGTGCCCGAAAAACCACCTTCACGCCAAGTGGTTAGTGCCAACCGCGAAAATAACTGCCCGCCTGCGGCGACATCAGTCACCGCAATACAGTTTTTTGCGAGGTAAGGGGAAGGCCGGGTGGCTTGGGTGGCGAGTTCTGTCAGGCAATTTCGGCATCAGCCGCCTGGACTGCCGGCATCTGCACTTGAGCTAACGAACTAACCGCACCGGCCACTAGCTGAGCGTGACCCAGCGTTGATTGATCAACAGCTCGATCGGTCGATATTGGGTCTTGTAGTTCATCTTCTTGCAGTTCTTGATCCAGTACCCGAGATAAACGGCGTCCCGGCCCAGTCGATGGGCTTCGCTGATCTGCCAGAGAATCGCGTAGCGGCCGAGGCTGCGGCGTTCTTCGTCCGGCTCGTAGAACGTGTAGACCGCCGAGAGGCCGTTGGGCAGCAGGTCGGTCACCGCCACGGCGACCAGTCGACCTTCCAGGCGAAACTCGTAGAATCTTGAAAAGGGCAGATCGCGCACCAGGAAGGTCGAGAACTGGCCTCGACTGGGCGGATACATGTCGCCATCGGAGTGGCGTTGCTCGATATAACGCTGGTACAGGTCGAAGTATTCCTCGCTGAACCCCGGCTTGGCGGCTCGCACCTGAAGATCCATGTTGCGTTTGAGAATGCGTTTTTGCTGACGGTTGGGCACAAACTGCGCCACCGGGATGCGCGCCGGCACGCAGGCGTTGCAGTTTTGGCAATGGGGTCGGTAGAGGTGGTCGCCGCTGCGACGAAATCCCATCTCCGAAAGGTCTGCGTAGACATGCACGTCCATGGGCTGGCTAGGGTCGAGGAACAGCGTGGTAGCCTGCTCTTCGGGCAGATAGCTGCAAGAGTGGGGTTGAGTGGCATAAAACTTCAAACGCGCCAGCTCGGTCATGATCAACCCTCGGGATAAGCTTTGAATTAAGTGTAAGCCAGCCGATGGAACTCGCCTAGCAAACCCATCGGGCCGTATTGGGCTGATCGAGATGGTGGTGCAGGTAGTCGGCAAAAGTGCTGCGCGGAATCGCCCGGGCACCGAGGCTATGCAGGTGATCGGTGGGCATCTGGCAGTCGATCAAGACAAACCCCGCTGTTTTCAGGTGGTTGACCAGGGTTGCGAAGCCTACTTTCGAGGCGTTGTCGGCACTACTGAACATGGACTCACCGAAAAACAGTTGCCCAATCGCCAGGCCGTACAGGCCGCCGACCAGTTGATCCTGGTCCCAGACCTCGACCGAATGGGCGATGCCGCGCTCGTGCAACTGCAGATAGGCGTTTTGCATCGCCTCGGTGATCCAGGTTCCGTTGGCGTAGGCGCGTGGCGCGGCGCAGGCGCGAATGACACTGGCAAAATCCCGGTCGAAGGTGACCTGGTAGCGCTGCTGGCGCAGAAGCTTGCCCAGGCTGCGCGAAACATGCAGTTCGTCGGGAAACAGAACGGTGCGTGGGTCCGGCGACCACCAGAGAATCGGCTGGCCTTCGGAAAACCACGGGAAACAGCCGTGGCGATAGGCCTGGATCAGCCGGTCGGCAGACAGATCGCCGCCAGCGGCCAGCAGTCCATTGGGTTCGCGCATGGCCTTGGCCAGCGGTGGAAATGTCAGGGTGTCGCGTTGTAACCAAGTCAGCATGGCATTCAATCAGTTATCGTCCAGATACTTCTCGGCATCCAGCGCTGCCATGCAGCCGGCACCCGCCGACGTGATGGCTTGGCGATAGACATGGTCGGCGACGTCGCCGGCGGCGAACACCCCAGGGATTTGCGTCGCGGTGGCATTGCCGTCGCTGCCGCCCCTGACCTGCAGATAGCCGTCGCGCATGGTCAACTGCCCCTGGAACAGGTCGGTGTTGGGTTTGTGGCCGATAGCGATAAACACGCCGGCCAGCGACAAGTCCCAGGTTTCGCCGGTCAGGCTGTCACGCAGGCGGGCGCCAGTCACGCCGGTCGCGTCGCCGAGCACTTCGTCCAGATTCTGGTTCCAGTGCAGGCGGATATTGCCGTTGGCGGCTTTTTCGAAGAGTTTGTCCTGGAGGATCTTCTCCGAGCGCAATTTGTCACGGCGGTGAACCAAGTGTACTTCCTTGGCAATATTGGCCAGGTAAAGCGCTTCCTCGACGGCCGTATTACCGCCACCGATAACGGCTACTACTTGGTTACGGTAGAAAAACCCATCGCATGTGGCGCAAGCCGAAACCCCCTTGCCGGCGAAGGCCTCCTCGGAAGGCAAGCCCAGGTACTGGGCAGAGGCGCCGGTGGCAATAATCAGGGCGTCGCAGCTGTAGATACCGTTGTCACCCTTGAGGATAAACGGTCGCTGCTGCAACTCGGCAGTATGAATGTGGTCGTAGACAATCTCGGTATCGAAGCGCTCCGCGTGTTTTTGCATGCGCTCCATCAGGACCGGACCGGTCAGGCCTTCGACATCGCCTGGCCAGTTGTCGACTTCGGTGGTGGTGGTCAACTGACCGCCGGCTTGCAGGCCGGTAATGACCACAGGCTTGAGGTTGGCACGGGCGGCATAAACGGCAGCACTGTAACCGGCGGGACCGGAGCCCAGGATGATCAGGCGTGAATGCTTGGCTTCAGTCATAAAAACACCTCATAAGCCTTTGTCACAAAAGAAAATGCATGCTCAAATTGAACAGCATGAAAATCGCTGTTGGTTATGCTACACCCAAGCGGCTAGCGTGTGGCATCGGGCGTGTAAACCCGTACAATGGCCATAATGTACCGATGATAGTTTCTGAACGGGCAAGTGCCGATCGCATAAAGGACGGACAGTGAAAAGAGTCCCGGTAGAGTCGCAGAACTGTTCAGCTGCCCCGAATGGGCAGTATTTTTGTCGTCAATCAACAGTTGGGCGCGCCTTGGGCGCAGGAAAAGACGCGTTTTGAAGAAATCCACCGCTACACCCCCTAAAGCAGTCGTGCCGCTCTGGCGTCAGCAACTGCACTATCGTCTCAAGGAAGGCGCACTGATTGCCATCGGCGCCTTGTGCCTGTTCCTGATGATGGCCTTGCTGACCTATGGCAAGGACGATCCGGGCTGGAGTCATAACAGCAAGATCGACGATGTGCAGAACTTCGGTGGGCCTGCCGGTTCCTACAGCGCCGATATCCTGTTCATGGTGTTGGGTTATTTCGCCTACGTATTCCCGCTGTTGCTGGCCGTCAAGACCTGGCAGATCTTCCGCCAGCGCCACGAACCCTGGCAGTGGAGCGGCTGGTTGTTTTCCTGGCGGTTGATCGGCCTGGTGTTTTTAGTACTGTCCGGTGCCGCGTTGGCGCATATCCATTTTCATTCGCCCACCGGCTTGCCGGCCGGTGCCGGCGGTGCGCTGGGCGAAAGCCTTGGCGACCTGGCCCGCAATGCCTTGAATATCCAGGGCAGCACGCTGTTGTTCATTGCCTTGTTCCTGTTCGGTCTGACGGTCTTTACCGACTTGTCGTGGTTCAAGGTGATGGACGTTACCGGCAAGATCACTCTCGACCTCTTCGAGCTGTTCCAGGGCGCGCTGAATCGCTGGTGGGCGGCGCGTACCGAGCGCAAGCAATTGGTGGCGCAACTGCGTGAGGTCGATACCCGGATCGAGGAAGTGGTCGCCCCGAGTACCGCCGACAAGCGTGAGCAGGCCAAGGCCAAGGAACGCCTGATCGAGCGCGAGCAGGCCTTGAGCAGGCACATGTCCGAGCGTGAAAAACACGTTCCGCCGGTGATCGCCCCGGCACCGGTCAAGCCGCCGTTGCCGAGCAAGCGCGTGGAGAAAGAGAAACAAGCCCCGTTGTTTATCGACAGTGCGGTCGAAGGCACCTTGCCGCCGATCTCGATTCTCGACCCGGCCGAGAAGAAACAGCTCAATTATTCCTCGGAGTCCCTGGCTGCCATCGGCCACCTGCTGGAAATCAAGCTCAAGGAATTCGGAGTCGAAGTGGCGGTGGACTCGATCCATCCCGGCCCGGTGATTACCCGTTACGAAATCCAGCCGGCCGCGGGCGTCAAGGTCAGCCGTATCGCCAACCTGGCCAAGGACTTGGCGCGCTCGCTGGCGGTGACCAGCGTGCGGGTGGTGGAGGTGATTCCCGGCAAAACCACCGTCGGTATCGAGATTCCCAACGAAGACCGACAGATCGTGCGCTTCTCCGAGGTGCTGTCGACCCCCGAATACGACAACTTCAAGTCGCCGGTCACCCTGGCCCTGGGCCACGATATCGGCGGTCGGCCAGTGATCACCGATTTGGCGAAGATGCCGCACCTGCTGGTGGCCGGTACCACCGGTTCCGGTAAGTCGGTGGGGGTGAACGCGATGATCCTGTCAATCCTGTTCAAGTCCGGCCCCGAAGACGCCAAGTTGATCATGATCGACCCGAAAATGCTCGAACTGTCGATTTACGAAGGCATTCCGCACCTGCTGTGCCCGGTGGTCACCGATATGAAGGACGCTGCCAACGCCTTGCGCTGGAGCGTCGCGGAGATGGAGCGGCGCTACAAGCTGATGGCCAAGATGGGGGTGCGCAACCTGTCGGGCTTCAATGCCAAGATCAAGGAGGCCCAGGAGCGCGGCGAGCCGATTGCCGACCCGTTGTACAATCGCGAGAGCATCCACGACGAAGCGCCGCTGTTGAGCAAGCTGCCAACCATTGTCGTGGTGGTCGACGAATTCGCCGATATGATGATGATCGTCGGCAAGAAGGTCGAAGAGCTGATCGCCCGTATCGCACAGAAGGCACGGGCAGCCGGCATCCACCTGATTCTCGCGACCCAGCGGCCTTCGGTGGATGTGATCACCGGTCTGATCAAGGCCAACATCCCGACCCGCATGGCCTTCCAGGTCTCGAGCAAGATCGATTCGCGGACCATTATCGACCAGGGTGGCGCCGAGCAATTGCTGGGCCATGGTGACATGCTCTATATGCCGCCCGGCACCAGCCTGCCGATTCGGGTCCATGGCGCGTTTGTCTCCGACGACGAGGTGCATCGGGTGGTCGAAGCCTGGAAGCTGCGAGGTGCGCCCGAGTACAACGACGACATCCTCAATGGCGTCGAAGAAGCCGGCAGCGGCTTTGAAAATGGCGGTGGCGGCGGCGGTGACGACGATGCCGAGACCGATGCACTGTACGACGAGGCTGTGCAGTTCGTCTTGGAAAGCCGCCGGGCGTCGATTTCCGCGGTCCAGCGCAAACTGAAAATCGGCTACAACCGGGCTGCCCGCATGATCGAAGCCATGGAAATGGCCGGAGTGGTGACAGCCATGAATACCAACGGCTCGCGCGAAGTGCTTGCGCCAGGGCCGATGCGCGACTGACCCTGGGCCGCGTGAGATCATGCGGCCCACCTTTCAAACGAATTTCATGAGGACTCCCATGCGTCTTATCCGCATGCTGTTGTTGCCGGTTCTGGCGTTGACCACCTTGTCGGCTCATGCTGACCAGAAGGATGTGACGCGCCTGACGCAGTTGCTCGAAAAGTCTCAGACGTTGACAGCGCGGTTCTCCCAGTTGACCCTGGATGGCAGCGGCACCCAGTTGCAGGAAACTGCCGGTGAAATGTCCTTGCAGCGCCCAGGCCTGTTCTACTGGCACACCGATGCACCCCAGGAACAGACCATGATCTCCGATGGGCAGAAGGTCACCCTGTGGGACCCGGACTTGGAACAGGTAACCATCAAGAAGCTCGACATGCGCTTGACCCAGACTCCAGCCTTGCTGTTGTCCGGTGACGTGTCGAAGATCAGCGAAAGCTTCGATATCAGTGCCAAGGAAGCCGGTGGCGTGATCGACTTCACCCTTAAGCCGAAAACCAAGGATACCCTGTTCGACAGCCTACGCCTGTCGTTCCGTAACGGCCTGGTCAATGATATGCAACTGATCGACAGCGTCGGCCAGCGCACCAACCTGCTGTTCACCGCGGTCAAGGCCAACCAGCCGATCCCGGCCGCCACGTTCAAGTTTGACATCCCCAAGGGGGCTGACGTCATTCAGGAATAAGAGGTTTCAAGCCCAACCCGTGGATCTGTGTTGTCTTGTTCGTCGACGAGGTCCATCGACTCAATAACGCGATCAAGTCATATATAGATCAATGGCTTGGAAGGGGCATTGTGCGGATTTCTGGGCTTTCCCATTGTTTCGAGGAGGCAAGCCATGCCTGATCTGTTCGCACAAGAGCCTATTGCGCCACTGGCTGAAGCCCTTCGCCCCAAGACCTTGGAAGAGGTGGTCGGACAGTCGCACTTGCTGGGTGCAGGTAAGCCTCTGCGACTGGCTTTCCAGTCGGGCAGGCCTCATTCGATGATCTTTTGGGGGCCGCCAGGGGTTGGCAAGACAACCTTGGCGCGTCTCACCGCCACAGCCTTCAAGTGTGAGTTCATCGCCCTGTCAGCGGTGTTCTCCGGCGTGAAGGACATCAGGACCTCCATGGAACAGGCAGAACAGAACCTATCCATGGGCAAGCACACCATCTTGTTCGTCGACGAAATTCACAGGTTCAATAAGTCCCAACAAGACGCTCTTCTTCCTTATGCGGAAAGTGGCTTGGTCACCTTCATTGGCGCCACCACCGAGAATCCCTCCTTTGAGGTGAACTCGGCCCTCTTATCACGGGCACAGGTCTATGTGCTGCAGTCGCTGACAGACGAAGAACTGAAGCAATTGCTGCAACGTGCCCAGGAAAAAGCACTTGGCGATCTTCAATTTGACGACCAGGCCAGGGACACGCTCATCGGTTATGCCGATGGAGATGCCAGAAGGTTCCTCAACCTGTTGGAGCAAAGTAGCGCGGCCGCCACTACCTCTGGCATAACCTTGATCACCGCTGACTTCCTTCAGAACGCGTTGACCTTGAACAGTCGGCGTTTTGACAAGGGCGGCGACAACTTCTATGACCAGATCTCGGCCTTGCACAAGTCGGTTCGTGGTTCTCATCCCGATGCCGCGCTCTATTGGCTGACCCGCATGTTGGACGGTGGTGCCGATCCTGCCTACCTGGCACGGCGTATTGTGCGTATGGCTTGGGAAGATATTGGGCTCGCTGATCCAAGAGCCATGCAGATTGCCAATGACGCTGCCTTGACCTACGAGCGGCTGGGGAGTCCCGAAGGTGAGTTGGCACTGGGTCAAGCGACCATCTACCTGGCAATGGCGGCAAAGAGCAATGCCGGTTACATGGCCTACAACCAGGCGAAAGCCTTCGTCAAGCAGGATAAGAGCCGAGAGGTTCCCGTTCATCTACGCAATGCTCCCACCAAACTGATGAAGGAACTCGGTTACGGGCATGAATACCGATATGCCCATGATGAGCCCAATGCTTATGCGGCGGGTGAAACCTACCTTCCAGAAGGAATGGAAGAACCCGGTTGGTACCGACCCGTGCCCAGAGGCTTGGAGATCAAGATCGGCGAGAAACTCAACCAACTGGCGGCGCTCGACCGCCAAAGCCCGAAACCACGGAGAAAAACGTGATCCGCACTGTGCTTGCCGTCTCTGTCGCCGGTATCGTCGGTACCCTGGTGCGCTTTGCCACGGGCAATCTAATCAACGCCAATTGGCCGAAGCACTTCTATACCGCGACATTGGCCGTTAATATCGTGGGCTGCCTGGTGATTGGCGTGCTCTACGGCCTGTTTTTGCTGCGCCCCGAAGTTCCGGTTGAAATCCGCGCGGGCCTGATCGTGGGGTTTGTCGGCGGCCTGACCACATTTTCATCTTTTTCACTGGATACGGTGCGCCTGCTGGAAAGCGGGCAGGGCTTGCTGGCCATCGGCTATGTGGCCCTCAGCGTATTCGGCGGGCTGCTCGCGACCTGGGCCGGCCTGTCCTTGACCAAACTCTGAATAACGAGAAACCGACATGCTCGATTCCAAACTGTTACGTAGCAACCTTCAGGACGTAGCGGATCGCCTGGCCTCCCGTGGCTTCAGCCTCGATGTTGCCCGCATCGAAGCGCTGGAAAGCCAGCGCAAGGTGGTGCAGACCCGCACCGAACAATTGCAGGCCGAGCGCAATGCGGTGTCCAAAAGTATCGGCCAGGCCAAGCAGCGCGGCGAAGACATCGCGCCGCTGATGGCCAGTGTCGAGACGCTGGGTTCTGAACTGAGCGAAGGCAAGGTGGCGCTGGATGCCATCCAGTTTCAACTCGATCAGATCCTATTGGGCATTCCGAACCTGCCCGACGAATCGGTACCGGTTGGCGCCGATGAAGACGCCAATGTCGAAGTGCGCCGCTGGGGTACGCCAGCCGCCTTCGATTTCCCGATCCAGGACCATGTCGCGTTGGGTGAAAAGTTCGGCTGGCTGGATTTCGAAACCGCCGCCAAGCTGTCCGGCGCACGTTTCGCTTTGTTGCGCGGCCCGATTGCCTGCCTGCACCGTGCGCTCGCGCAGTTCATGATCAACCTGCACACCAGCGAGCATGGTTACGAAGAGGTCTATACGCCTTACCTGGTCCAGGCCCCGGCGCTGATCGGTACTGGTCAATTGCCAAAGTTCGAGGAAGACCTGTTCAAGATCACCCGTGACGGCGAGGCCGATCTGTACCTGATCCCGACCGCCGAGGTGTCGCTGACCAATATCGTCGCCGGTGAGATCATCGATCCCAAGCAACTGCCGTTGAAGTTCGTGGCACACACGCCGTGCTTTCGCAGCGAAGCCGGTGCCTCGGGTCGCGATACCCGCGGGATGATCCGCCAGCACCAGTTCGACAAGGTCGAGATGGTCCAGATCGTCGAGCCCGCGACCTCAATGCAAGCCCTGGAGAGCCTGACCGCAAACGCCGAAAAGGTCTTGCAACAACTGCAACTGCCCTATCGCGTACTGGCCCTGTGTACCGGTGATATGGGCTTCAGTGCTGTGAAGACCTACGACCTGGAAGTGTGGGTGCCGAGCCAGGACAAATACCGTGAAATCTCCTCGTGCTCCAACTGCGGCGACTTCCAGGCCCGGCGCATGCAGGCGCGTTGGCGTAACCCGCAAACCGGCAAGCCGGAGCTGGCACACACCCTGAACGGTTCCGGGCTGGCGGTGGGTCGCACGCTGGTGGCGGTGCTGGAAAACTACCAGCAGGCCGACGGTTCGATCCGTGTACCGGAAGTGCTCAAACCGTACATGGGCGGCCTCGAGGTTATCGGCTGATGGAGTTTCTGCCGCTGTTTCACAACCTGCGCGGCAGCCGTGTGCTGGTCGTCGGCGGCGGCGAGATTGCCTTGCGCAAATCCCGCCTGCTGGCCGATGCCGGCGCGGTGTTGCAGGTGGTCGCTCCCGAGATCGAAAGTCAGTTAGGTGAGCTGATCGGCAACAGCGGTGGCAAAATGCTGTTGCGCGGTTATGTCGAATCCGACTTGGACGGCTGCGTGCTGGTCATTGCCGCCACCGACGACGAGTCGCTCAACGCTCAAGTCTCCGCCGATGCTCGTCGGCGCTGCGTACCGGTCAATGTGGTCGATGCACCGGCCTTGTGCAGCGTGATCTTCCCGGCCATTGTTGATCGTTCGCCGCTGGTGATCGCAGTTTCCAGCGGCGGTGATGCACCGGTACTGGCTCGGTTGATCCGGGCCAAGCTGGAAACCTGGATTCCTGCCACCTATGGTCAGTTGGCCGGGCTCGCAGCGCGCTTTCGGACCCAGGTGAAAGCCTTGTTTCCTGGCGTGCAACAGCGTCGTGCATTCTGGGAAGACGTGTTCCAGGGGCCTATCGCCGACCGTCAGTTGGCCGGGCAGGGCGCCGAGGCCGAGCGTTTATTGCTGGAGAAGCTCAACGGAGTGGCACCGAACGCGCCAGGCGAGGTGTATCTGGTGGGTGCGGGACCGGGTGATCCCGACCTGTTGACCTTCCGCGCACTGCGCTTGATGCAACAGGCGGACGTGGTGCTCTACGACCGTCTGGTCGCCCCGGCGATTCTCGAACTGTGCCGGCGCGATGCCGACCGTATCTATGTCGGCAAGCGTCGTGCCGATCATACCGTGCCTCAGGACCAGATCAACCAGCAACTGGTCGATCTGGCGAAACAGGGCAAGCGGGTACTGCGGCTGAAGGGTGGAGATCCGTTCATCTTCGGTCGTGGTGGCGAAGAGATCGAAGAGCTGGCGGCCCACGGGATTCCTTTCCAAGTGGTGCCGGGGATCACGGCGGCCAGCGGTTGCTCGGCCTATGCCGGGATCCCGCTGACGCACCGCGACTACGCGCAGTCGGTACGATTTGTTACCGGGCACCTGAAAGATGGCAGCACTGACCTGCCGTGGGTCGACCTGGTGGCGCCGGCCCAGACCCTGGTGTTCTATATGGGCCTGGTGGGGTTGCCGATCATCTGTGAACAGTTGATCAAACATGGTCGTTCGGCGCAAACACCCGCAGCGCTGATCCAGCAAGGCACCACCTCGAATCAGCGCGTATTCACCGGCACGCTGGCCAATCTGCCACAACTGGTGGCGGAGCATGAAGTCCATGCACCGACGCTGGTGATTGTCGGAGAAGTGGTCCAGCTACGCGAGAAACTGGCCTGGTTCGAAGGTGCGCAATCCCAAGTCTGAGGCCGATTTAGCGTTGGCCTCAATCCCCACTGCAAGAGCCTGTAATCCGGCTCTTGCAGGTTCGCGCACCATCATGAGCCTGATTGGCTAAATCGATTTGTTACGGGCATCCCAGTACTGTCGTGCCTGTTCGAAGGCGTGTTCACGAGGTATGCCGAGACCGCGCAGGGCCAGGGCCATGGTCGACAGCAGGGCCAATTGCGGGTAGCTGTCCTCCACCTCGCCCCTCCAAAGAGCCTTGAGATGCCCGGGCTCCAGCGTCGCCGGTTTCACATGACGCTGCGCGGACAATGCGGGCCATTCTTCCTCCCAGCTTTCACCGTTGGTCGTCCCGTAAAGATGACAGGGGCTGTCGGGATTGACCTCGATCTCACCACCGTCGCCCTTGATCACAATGACCGTATCGCCCAACAGGCCACTGGCATCGCGATGCACGGCCTGGTAGCCGGGATGGAAGATGCTTTGCAGGCCGCAACGGGCGCCCAGCGGGTTGAGGATGCGCGCCAGGGAGTGGATCGGTGAGCGCAGGCCCAGGGTGTTACGCAGGTCGATCATCCGCTGCAGCCGTGGTGCCCAGTCACCCAGGGGGAAAAAGGCGATATTGCCGCTGGCCTGAGCCTGTGCGACCGCCTGCCAGGTGCGGCACAACGGAATCTGCAGGGCACCGAGCAATTGTTCGGTGTACAGCCGGCCCGAGGTATGGGCGCCGCCGCCGTGCATCAGGATCTTCACGCCGTTCTGGGCCAGGCACTTGGCGGCCAGCAGGTACCAGGGCAGGTGGCGCTTCTTGCCGGCGTAGGTCGGCCAGTCCAGGTCGATCGGCAAGGCCGGCGCATTGAGCCGCTCGCGCAGGGCCTCGGTAAATCCGGCCAGCTCCACCGGGCTTTCCTCCTTGTGGCGCAGCAACATCAGGAAGGCGCCGAGTTGGGTGTCCTCGACCTTGTCGTCAAGCAGCATGCCCATGGCCTCGCGGGCTTCCTCGCGGGTCAGGCTGCGGGCGCCGCGCTTACCTTTGCCAAGGATCCGCACGAAAGGTGCAAACGCATGCTCGGTGGGCGTTTCGGTGATCAGAGGAGCAGAATGGGTCATAAACAATTCGTCGGTTTGGGCAGGCCCGCCAGCTTGGCGGCGAGTTTGGCGGGGGTGCCATTGAACAGGCGATTGAGGTGCAGGCTGTTGCCTTTTTCGGCACCCAGTTTCAAGGCGGTGTATTTGATCAGCGGGCGTGTCGCCGGCGACAGGTCGAATTCCTGATAGAAACTGCGCAACAACTCGAGGATTTCCCAGTGCTCCGGGCTCAGCTCGATGGTTTCCCGGGCAGCGAGGGCGCTGGCGACGGCGGGCGACCAATCGCTCAACTCCACCAGGTAGCCGTCCTTGTCCAGGGCGATGTCCTGCCCGTTCACCGTCAAGGTGTTCATAACCAAGTGTTGACCTTATGGTAGCGGATCGACAGCTCGACAAACCCCGGATAGTCCACGCGCGTGGCCCAGTCCGGACATTCCAGGCCTCGGGCCAGCAGGTCTTCGTCGAGCACAAACAGCGACAACTCGGCGGCACGTTCTTCAAGGGCTTCGAGCGGCAGGCTGCGCGGTTGCAAGGCGTAGACAGCGTCGCCACAGAGCAGCAGCGCATCGTCGCTGCCCAGCAGGCGCAGGCAACTGCCCAGGCGGCTGTCGGTGAACGGAGAGTGAGACAGCACATGCAAGGTCGACATCAGAGAGTAATCACCTGGTCATAACGATTAACGAGCGCGATGGTTTCTTCGGCCGTGAGCAGGCTCAAATCCTCGCCAGTGATCTGGCTGGAAAAAATCCCCCGGTCAGCCAGGCTGTCGCGACAGGCATACAGATTCTCGACACCGAACAGTGACAGCGCCTGAAGGTTAGCGGTCAGGTCTTTCTGCTGGAGCGTCTTGGCGTTCTGTGCGGGCGTCAGCTGGAACACCCCGTCATCCATGAACAGCAGGCCGATGGGCAGATCAAAGGCCCCCCCGGCCAGCACGATATCCAGCGCTTCGCGGGCACTCGGGCCAGACCACGGCGCCTGGCGGCTGACAATCAACAGGGACTTGGGCATTTCAAGGCCCTCCGAAACAAATCAATCGGTCGGCGGCCTGCACGGCATCATGCAACTGCCCCAGTCCGGAGAGTTCCCAGGGCTCGCCCAGATTCACCGCCGCGCGCTGATAGCGCTGGGCCTCTTCACGGTTGAGCACACCGCGTCGCAGCGCTGCGGCGATGCAGACCACACCGTCGAGCTGGTGCTCACTGACGAAGGTCGTCCACTGTTGTGGTAAGTCCTGTTCGTCCTGGGGAGTGACCACATTGCTCGACGCGCTATGCACGCCATCCTGATAAAAGAACAGCCGCACAATCTCATGCCCACCGGCAAGCACTGCCTGGGCGAACAGCAGGGCGCGGCGAGAGGAGGGCGCGTGGGGTGCGGAAAACAGTGCAATGGCAAACTTCATGGGAGACTCTGTCGGCAAATCTGCCGTCATAATAAAGCTAGAAACGCCAGGAAGCTAAATCGTCGACAACAAAAAACCCGCCAAAGCGGGCTTTTCGCTTGAGCGGTGCGATCAGTCGTCGCGACCCATGATGCCGAAGATCTGTAGCAGGCTGATAAACAGGTTGTAGATCGACACATACAGGCTGATGGTTGCCATGATGTAGTTACGTTCGCCACCATGGATGATGGCGCTGGTCTGGAACAGGATGCAGACCGAGGAGAACAGCACGAAACCAGCGCTGATCGCCAACTGCAGACCGCTGATGTTGAAGAAAATACTGGCCAGCGTTGCACCCAGCAGCACGAAGAAGCCGGCGGTGATGAACCCACTGAGGAAGCTCATGTCCTTGCGGGTGATCAGCACGTAGGCCGACAGGCCGCCGAAGACCAGGGCGGTCATGGCGAATGCCGAACTGACGACTTCAGCGCCGCCCTGCATGCCCAGGTAGCGGTTGAGGATCGGGCCGAGCAGGAACCCCATGAAACCGGTCAGGGCGAAGGCGGACACCAGGCCCCAGGCCGAATCGCGTAGTTTGTTGGTGAGGAAGAACAGCCCGTAGAAGCCGATCAGCACGACGAAGATATTCGGGTAGCCGACACGCATCTGCTGGGCGACGAAGGCCATCACACCGCTGAAAGCCAGGGTGAGGGCCAGAAGGCTGTAAGTGTTGCGCAGGACGCGGCTAACCTCTAGCTGCTCAGCCTGCACGCTGTTGTTAACGGCATAATCCTGTTCGCGCATGGCGAAACTCCTTCGGGTTTGAAATGTTCAGTCGCAAAGATCATAACAGAGGCTCTGCAACAAGCTATCACGAGAGTTTGACAGTGTGTTTCATTACGGTATTATGGCGCCCGCACTACATAGGAGGTGTGGCCGAGTGGTTTAAGGCAGCAGTCTTGAAAACTGCCGACTGTAACAGGTCCCAGAGTTCGAATCTCTGCGCCTCCGCCATACATAGACCTCAAAGCCCCGGAATTCGGGGCTTTGTCGTTTCTGGGGGTTGCCAGACCAGACCTTGGCGTCTGGCTCGCTTTGGACAGCCCTGGGATTTCACTGACTGAAGACCACTGACTGACGATCAGTTTGCCTCCTTTGCGAAACAGAGGGGGCGTCCTTGATCTGTTTGTAAGCGAACGCCTGCTGCTGGTCATCCTGACAGGCCAGGGTTCGGGCATCGCTGTTGGCGTAGGTTCAGGTCAGTTTGCGCATGCCTGCTGTTTTTGCGGCTTTGCTATCGAAGGTCACGACGTATTCACAGTCCGCTGCGTGGGCGCTACGTTCGATCAGGCAATCGGCGAAATCCGCTTTGGCTTCGGTATAGCGACGTAGGGCTTGCCAGACAATTTCGGCCCGTTCAACTTTTAGTTCCCTGGTGCGCAGTAGTGTCTCGAGCGTCACGAGGATGTCGCTCTTGTCGGATTGGTAGCAGGACTGAAGTACCCACACCAACTCGACCACCGACACCAGCGTTATATAGCCGAGAGAGGCTACGGACAACGACTCTATCAATGCCGTTGCCTTGGCTGCTTGTGCCGGGTCATCCTGAGCGAGATAACGAGCCAGCACATTGGCGTCCAGACCGATCATCGTGCTTTAGCACCCTCAGCCGCGATAGCCTGGTTCATGTCTTCAATACTGATTGGCCTGGCAGGCTGGCGAATCAACCCTTTGAGATCCCGCACGGAATGACTGGCGGTCATGATGGCAAAGGTACCGTCGCTCAATGACGCTGTGCTCATCCTGCTGCTGGCCGCCCGTATACATTATACGGACGAGGCGGTGCGGGCGTTGGCGAAGAGTTGTTTCTGCAGATAATGTAGAAAGCCGGCTTCGAAGGTATTGCGTCGATCCCCTTCCATGAATACATAAAAGTCTACAATAATTTTTAAACATGTCTTGTTTTACTGATAGATATTGAGTCGGCGAGGGTTTGAGATGATGCCAAGGCCTGCATTGATGACAACTGGTCGTTGCTTCGATTTCTGGCGACAGTAGGAAAACACCAAATGGATCTGGTCTGAATGAGACGGAAAGCTCGAATCCTGATTCTCTGCAAAACGTACCCCTCTCCTAGCGCTAAATACGCTGAAACTTCATGTGTTGCTGGGATGGATGAATTTGGCAATCTCATACGCCTCTACCCCGTTCCATTTCGTCTAGTAACCGGGGATCAGCAATTCGCAAAGTGGCAATGGATCGAGGCTTTTATTGACAGAAGCCCAGGAGATCGGAGGCCCGAGAGCCACAAGATCGGTGTCGATACTATCTCGGTAGGCAGAGCTTTACCGGCTGGGGACTGGAAGGAGCGTTGTAAGTTGTTGGATAAATTGACCATTTACGAAAGCTTTGATGCCTTGGAGGCGGCACGGGTAGATAGCAATGTTACTTTGGGCTTGATCAGGCCTGTCCGAATTGCCACGCTGCATATTCGAAAAGCTGCTTCGGAGGAATGGACGCCGCAAGAAATCGAAAAGCTTGAGCTGATGCAGCGGCAGCCGAGCCTGTTTGATGAGCAGCAAGAGCGGGCAAGTATCAAGCGGCTAGAAAAAGTACCGTTCGATTTTCATTACACTTATGAATGTATGATAGATGGCGAGATCAAGCCCTACACCCACAAGATTGTTGATTGGGAGGCCAGCCAGCTTTATCGAAACGTTCGCCGCCAACATGGTGCAGATGGCTGGGAAGCTCCTTTTCGAAAGAAGTTGGAAGCCGATTTACCTAGTAGGGATCTCCTACTTTTAATGGGAACTATTCACCGTTTTCCTGGGCAGTGGTTGATAGTCAGCTTGATCTATCCACCTAAGCGACAGAGCAAAGAATATCAGCAAATGTCTCTATTCTGAGAGGTAGATGTTCGGTTTTCAGTGAACTCTCCAGCTCCTGAGCGGCTTCCGCGATCAGGCTACGATGGCAGAGCTTTGCGTCCGCCTCGTAACAGACCATACAAATTTTTTGTTCTGCAGCGTCTGACACTAACTCACTTAATATAGCGTTTTGTGTTCGGATGTAGATTCGGAAGTCGCGAGAGTATGCTGACCAATCACCGTCCACCTTGTATCGGTTGCGTATTGGTTTTGGACATCCCAGTGGCGGGCTGTGCTCATATGAAATGCCCGCAACGGCTAAGTTTTCAGCGAAGGCTTTTTTGGAAAAGCCCTTTTTGCGAGACAACGGATATTCCCGAACATCCAGCACCTTGTCGATCTGGGCTTGTTTGAGCTGTGCGATGAACGCGTCGATCACGAGCCCTTCGTAGCCTGCGGTGTAGATGGTCATAGATACTCCCCTTTTGCTTCCATGCGTAATCAAAGCGTAAAAAACGCGGCAAACTATAGCACTGGTTGCTCTTAAAGCGTGCGATGACGATGAGCGGAGCGGGTTGAAGCCTGCACGGGCAAAGGGCGACCGGGTCCGAACCTCCTTTCTTGGCATAGAGACGGATTCCCTTTCAGTCTGTTGGGGCAGTAGATAAACGAATGCTTCCAGGTGGTGTCGCGCACACGCTCTGGCTTGCGGCCTGCTATCGCCAGCAGGATGGCCTGGTCGGTGACTTGGCGGGGACTTTCGATAGCACCGTTGCGGTGCCAGCTTTGCAAGAGGGGAGATTGATAAGGGGCCATTTTCGATCTCCAGAGTGAAGGTCGGAGTAGAAGGATAGGGCAAGGTGCAGAGGTTGAAACTTAGTGGATGGAGCAGTGATGCTGATGTGTAACTTCTACATACTATGGTAGTGGGAAATATTCCTACGTTTGCCATCCAATTCAATGAAGCGTCACTATTTTGCGACTCTCACCGATGCGGATCCTGTCCAGTGCTCGGTTCAACGCATCCAAGGCATCGAGGAGTGCTTTTGCCTCGCTCTCGCGGCCGTCTCCCCAAAGCCGCTCAGCCATTTTGTTCAGCGCCTGGATGGATCGTTCGATGTCTGTCGCGGTGGCCGTCGAGGCGCCTGCTGGCAGTGTCTTTGGCATTTTTAGACCTTCGACTGTGAGGGGCAGATTGATGGCCGGTGGATAGTCACCTGTCGCCGAGCATTATAGCGACAGAACCGCAAGCCAGGCTTGCCGTTTGACTGTCGATCAGCTGCTGGGGGAGCGTTTGAAGGTCTGATGGGAGAAAGGCCGCAGAATTTTCAGAGTGTTGATCGCAACTTTCCAACAATCAATCCCCTCCAAGGAGCGATACTTGCTGCCATTTCACCTCGACTTGCTGTTCTTTCAAGCGCCCGGTGCATACACCATCGGCGCTTGATTTTTCTTGATAGCGCATGATGGATTTCCAATGAACGCCCCCGCACCTGAACACACCGGCAACTGGCACCAAGTCATCGCATTGGCCCTGGCCGCCTTTGTCTTCAACACCACCGAGTTCGTGCCGGTCGGCCTGTTGAGCGCCATCGGCGACAGCTTCGATATGTCCACCGCGCAAGTCGGGCTGATGCTCACTCTCTACGCCTGGGTGGTGTCCCTCACGTCACTACCCATCATGCTGCTTACTCGCAACATCGAGCGACGCAAATTGTTGGTGGTGCTGTTCGGGCTGTTTATTGCCAGCCATGTGCTGTCCAGCCTGGCGAGCGGCTTTGACGTGCTGATGGTGAGCCGCATCGGCATTGCCTTGTCCCATGCGCTGTTCTGGTCCATCACTGCCTCCCTCGCGGTGCGTGTCGCGCCAGCGGGCAAGCAGGTACAGGCACTGGGCCTGCTGGCGACCGGCACTTCCCTGGCAATGGTGCTGGGCATTCCCCTGGGTCGATTGCTGGGCGAAGCCATGGGCTGGCGAACGACCTTCCTGGCGATTGCCTTGATGGCGGGCGCGCTGGTGCTGTGGCTGGCCAGGACCCTGCCGCTGTTGCCGAGCCAGAATTCGGGTTCCTTGAGAAGCCTGCCCGTGCTATTCAAGCGGCCAGCCCTGGTGGCGGTCTACGGGCTGACGGCAACGGTGATCACGGCTCAGTTCACGGCCTACAGCTATATCGAACCGTTCATCGAGTCGGTGGCGGGCATGGGCGGCGAGGTGGTGACCCTGATCCTACTGCTGTTCGGTGGCGCGGGAATTTTCGGGTCGTTGCTGTTCAGTCGATTCAATCGGCAACATCCACAGCGCTTTCTGATCGCGGCCACCTCGTTGCTGGCGGTGTGCCTGGCCTTGCTGTTGCCGTTGAGCGGCGACGTTTCGACACTGGGTGTGCTCAGCGTGTTCTGGGGCATGGCGATCATGGGCTTCGGTCTGTCGCTGCAGCGCGAGGTCCTGGTGCTGGCACCGGATGCAACCGATGTGGCCATGGCGCTGTTCTCGGGGATCTACAACATCGGAATTGGCGGCGGGGCGCTGATGGGCAGTTGGGTCGGGCGGCAACTGGGGTTTGCCTATATCGGCGTGGTGGGCGGCGTGTTGGCAGGGGTGGCGCTGGTGTTCTATTGCCTGTCGGTCTATCGCGTTGCTCGGGCCGCTGCGCAATAAATCATCGTCGGTGGCGACGGCAGGAAGCTTACGCCCCCTGCCGTCACTCTTAGGCCATTAGGCCGAGGAAACGGCGCAGCGGCGCGATGCGTGATAGCACGCACCGCTCCAGTAACCACAACACCAACATGGACGCCCCCAGCAACGGTAGGTAAACGCCCAGTAGCCCCAGCACGCCGAGCATGACGGCTGGGTAACGGCTCTCGGCCAGGGCGGGCGGCGCACCGAGCGCACCCTGCGGGCGGCGGCGCCACCAGAGCACCAGGGCGCTGAGCGACAGGGTCATCAGGCCAAAGGTGGTGAACAGACCGAGCAACTGATTAGCCAGGCCGAACAGTTGGCCTTCATGGACCGCCACCCCATAACCGATGACGCGGTCGAGCAGTGGCCGCTGGCTGAAGTCGACGCGCTGGCGCACCGTGGCATTGACGGGGTCGAGCGTTAGGTGGGTGCGTTGCGGACGGTTGGCGGTGTCAGAGCGGGCGGTCCAGTTCGGTGCCCGTGCCGAGGGCGGCGAGATCAGCACCGGCGACGGCAGTCCCAGGGCTTGGACCATCGGTGCAAGTCGCTCGAGCGGGCTGTAGTCCGGGGTGGCCAAGGTATTCATCGGTGTGGACATGGGCATGTCGTGGTGCATGCCGGGCATGTTTGCATGCTGGTCGCTCACAGGCAGGTTCATCGCCCGCCGCTGGGCCAGTTCCGAGGCGCGGCCAGTGGTCCAGTCTTGTTCCACGGCGTGACTGGCGACCCACTGGCGCAGCTCCTTCAGCGCGCCACCCCAGAAGGTCGCCCAAGGCAGACCGCTGAGAATCAACAAGATGGCGAACAGCGAAATCCAAAAGCCGACCACGGCGTGCAGGTCACGCCAGAACAACCGGCCACGTCGGCCCACCCGTGGATAGAGGACCCCAGCCAGGCGGTCGTCTTTCGGCCACCAGAGGTAGAGTCCCGAGAGCAGCATGACCAGGGTCCAGCCGGCGGCCAGTTCCACCAGGGCCGAGCCGAGCCCGCCCATCAGCAATTCGCCGTGCAAGTGGAACAACTGGCGGGTGAAGCGCTCGTCGTCTGCCACTTGGTGCACCACCTTGGCGGTCACCGGGTCGATATAGACCCGCAGCAGCGCATCGCCTTTACCGACCAGGATCTGCGTTGCCTTGGTCGGGCCATCGGGCAACTGGTAGGCGTTGAGCACGCCACCCGGCACCAACGCCAGCGCTGCTTGCAACTGTTCGCTGATCGGACGCCGTGGCGCATCGGCCCGGACTTGGTTGTAGGGGCCGTCGAGCCAGGCGTCGAGCTGTGGATGAAACAGGTAGATCGAACCGCTCAGCGACAGGGCTAGAACGAAGGGAATACAGAACAACCCGGCATAGAAATGCCAGCGCCAGATCAGCCGGTAGAGCCCGGCGCGGTAGCGGGGCCGGGAGGGCGAGGAAACGCTGAACATATTCAAGGGGGCAGAGCTTGCGCTAGGGTGGGCGGTGTCGTTGGCGGGCCGATCAGTAGTCATAGTTGAGCCCCAGGAAGGCCGTGCGTTGTGGATAGGGATGGCTGACGAAGTACTGTTCATTGCCCAGGTTGTCGATGCCGGCCGAGGCGCTGAGGTGCGCGTCGATCTTGTAGCTGACTTTGACGTCGAACACACTGTAGTGACTGATACCGCCATAGGTGTCGTGGTTGCTGTCGGTGTTCAGTAGGGTGCTGTAGGCGGCACTGGAGTAGCGGTAGCCGAGGGCGTAAGTCAGTTGCGCGTTCGGGTGGTAGATCGCCGAAACCCGGCTGCGCCAGCGCGGGATACGTGGGAACGCCTTGCCTTCAGCGGCGGGTGCCCGAGTGTCCTGCTGCACCTCGGATTCGGCGTAGGTGATGCTTCCCGACAGCTCCAGGCCCACCAGGCCGACGTCCTGGGCATCGAGCGCGGTTTCCATGCCACGGATGCGCGCGCGGTCGATGTTTTCGATCTGCGTCAGGTTGGGGCTGAGCGTGGTGTCCGTCTGCGAGAACAGGGCGTTGCGACGGTTCTCTTGGAACAGTGAGACGCGCAATTGCCGTTGATCCCAGCTGTATTGCGTGGTCCAGTCATAGGAGCGCATGTCTTCGGGTTTGAGGTCGGGATTGTTCTGCACCAGTTGGTTGCCGCTGGTGACCTGCTGGAACAGCTCACTCACCGTTGGGTAGCGCACCGCGCGCCCGAACGACAAGCGGGTTTGCAGCGCCGGGGTAATGTCGAACGCCAGTGCCGCCTTGGGCGAGAAGTTATGGCGGCGCTGCGTGGGGTAGTTGACCTGCGTCGGGGTGGTCGAGGTGTTGAGGTTGAAACCGTCGAAGGCTTGCCAGTATTCCTCGCGACCGCCCAGGGTCAGGGTCCAGCGCGGGGCCAGTTTCCAGGTGTCCTGCAGGTACAGCGCCTGGGTGCGGGTCTCGCCACCGGAGGCGGCGCTCTTCGGGCCGTCGCCGCCGGTCTTCCAGTTACTGACCTGGTAGGTCTGCTGCTCGAGCAGGTAGTCATCGATGTGATAGCCGAAGGTGATTTCATGTGTCTGGTCGAACAGCGGCTGTGGTCGCCAGATGCCGCGAAGTTCGCCGGTCTGCCAGCCGGTGCCGTCCTGTACCTGGCGTGTGCCGGCCAGGGTCTGGCCGTAGCTGGAAGCCGAGCGCGATTCTTCATTGAGGTAGCGGTAGTTGCTGTAGGCCGCGTGCCAGTCGAATGCTCCCTGGGTATCGCTGCCCAGCGACAGGGCGTTGAGCATATGCAACTCATCGGTGCTGCCTGGGTTGAGACCGGACACCGTATAAGCGTTGCCGTCGATATTCACCGGGCCGTTGTAGAAAGTCTGGCCGGCGCTGTTCTTCAGGTAGCTGTCGACGCTGGTATGCGATTCGTCGGCCCACAAGCCCAAGGTGTAAATGGCGGTGATGTCCGGGTCGATGTCCCAACTGAGCTTGAGCTTGGCCTGGTCCTGGACGCTATGGTCGCGGGCATAACCGCCGAACACCAGGCGCCGATTGCCGTTTTGGTCGGTGTCCTGGTGGGCGCCGCTGACCGGCGTGGCCGAAGCGGCGGCTGGCCGACCCGAGAGGTTAGCGGTGGCGAAGCTCATCGGCTGGCCCTGGGCGTCGAGATGGTTGTAGGAGACCCAGGCCGAGAACGGCCCGACGCGATTGCCGCCGGCCAGGCTGACATTGCCGCTGGTGGAGTTTTCGTGGCTGCCATAGAGCTTGAAGTCCTGCTGCGCGCCAGTGATCGCCGCATGGAATTCCGGGCGGGTCGGCATCCGTGTTTCCAGGGTTACCACGCCGCCCAGCGAGTTCCCCGGATAGAGCGCGCTGAACGGGCCATACATGACATCGACGCGGGAAATCTCGCTGGGCGACACCAGGCCCCATCGCGGTGGGAAGTTGTAGCTGTTGCCCAACAGGTTGGAAAGCAGCAGGTCGTCGGCGTAGACCAACGACTGGGCGCTGGACACCGTCCCGGTGGTGCGGGTGGCCACGATGCTGTTGCGGTCGCCGATATAGCGTTCGCGCACTTCGATGCTCGGTAAGTACTTCAGGGCTTGTGCCGAGGTCATCAGGTTGACGCTATCGTTGATCTGTTCGGCGCTACGGCTTTCCACTACCGCCGGTGCGCTGGCGACGGCATGGGGCAGCGGTTGTACCTGATCGTCGGCGGTTACCGTGACACTGCCGAGGACGATGGGATTGACAGCGGTTTTCTGCTCGGCGCCGTGGGTGGACGAGGCGAGGGTGTCGGCCTGTACCGGTAGGGCGCTCGGCAGTAATACCAGGCTGCTGACCAGGGCCGAAAGCAAAGTCGTGTTCAGGCTCGAGCGGCGTTCGGCCAGCGCTGGGGCGGCCACAAGCGTCAACGCGGCGAGGGCGCGTTGTGGGCGGGTGATAGGCATCGATATAAGTCCGTGATTCAGAACGACAAAACACTTGAAAAACCACGGGCGCAGCAGCGCTCGTGATGTTCAGCGGGTGGTTTGTTTTTTAGGGAACGCCTGGATCAGGCCTGGGGCGGTCCGCGAGGACACAGATCCAGCGGCCATTGATACGGTGGGATGGGCGTCTTGCAGCGCGTGGCCGTCGCTGCGGCGGGCACTTGCGGTGGCAGTATCGTCACAGCCCAGAGCAGAGCCGGGCTGTCGTGAAACAACGAACAGTAGCCACACGCGTCAAGCGCTTCGTGAACGCCGCCATGGCCAGACTCGCCAGCGGGATGCTGGTGCTCGGTGGCGCCCATGACATGTGCGGAACACCAGGCTCCGTCCGGCGGTTGGTGCTCCAGGGCCTGGACGGTGCGGGAAATTGTCGGTACGAACAGCAACAGACCCAGGGCCAGCATGGCCAGCCAGGTAGCGAATCGTTGCTGAGTTCGAGTACGCGGCACGTGGGGTCCCGGTCCGGGGCAAGGAGAAAGCTGTGATCTTGCCACGTCGAGAGCGCTCGGCAAAGGCCGGCGGCAATCTGCCGCACCCGCTACTCAAGCTTGCACATGGCGTCTGATCTGTTGCTCCGCGCGTGATACCCGTGGCTGTGGCAACCGAACTTGAGCGAACGAACCTACCGTACAGACCACAAAATGGTTTGCAGCGGACGGATATTGATCATTGAATCATGAGATAAATTTGTGATCATCAGTATTAAAATGAGATTGTCTCACTTTGTGACGAGTATCGACAATGGGCTCCATCAAACACATTGGAGTTTTTGTCATGGCTTTGGCCCATTCCCTTGGATTTCCGCGCATTGGCCGCGATCGTGAACTGAAGAAGGCACAGGAAGCTTTCTGGAAGGGCGAACTCGACGAAGCGGGCTTGCGTGCCGTTGGCGTGGAGCTGCGCAAGGCCCACTGGGATTTGCAGAAGAACGCCGGAATCGAGCTGTTGCCGGTCGGCGACTTTGCCTGGTACGACCAGGTCTTGACCCACTCGCTGATGTTCGGCGTGATCCCCGAGCGCTTTCGCCCGCACGATGGCAAGGCCACCCTGCAAACCCTGTTTGGCATGGCCCGCGGTGTCGGCGACAATTGCTGTGGCGGTGCCCACGCCCAGGAGATGACCAAGTGGTTCGACACCAACTATCACTACCTGGTACCTGAGTTCAGCGTCGACCAACAATTCCAGTTGGGCTGGGATCAACTGTTCGAAGAGGTCGAGGAAGCCCAGGCCCTGGGGCACACTGTCAAGCCGGTGATCATCGGCCCGTTGACCTACCTGTGGTTGGGCAAGGCCAAGGGTGTCGAATTCGACAAGTTGGAGCTACTCGACCGTCTGCTGCCGCTGTACGGCCAGGTCTTCCAGCGCTTGGCGGCCCAGGGCGTGGAGTGGGTACAGATCGATGAGCCGATCCTGGTCCTCGACCTGCCACAAGCATGGAAAAATGCCTTCGAGCGTGCCTACAACCTGATCCAGCGCGATCCGTTGAGGAAATTGGTCGCCACCTATTTTGGCGGCCTAGAGGATAATCTCGGGCTGGCTGCCAACCTGCCGGTCGACGGCTTGCACGTCGATCTGGTGCGCGCGCCCGAGCAGTACCCGACCATCCTCGACCGCCTGCCGGCCTACAAGGTGTTATCGCTGGGCCTGGTCAATGGTCGTAATGTCTGGCGCTGTGACCTGGACAACGCCCTGGCGACCCTGAGACACGCCAATGAGCGCCTGGGCGACCGGCTGTGGGTCGCACCGTCCTGCTCGCTGCTGCACTGCCCGGTCGACCTGAGTCGTGAAGACAAGCTCGATGCCGAGCTGAAAAGCTGGCTGGCCTTTGCTCTCCAGAAGTGCGAGGAAGTAGCCGTGCTGGCCCGCGTCGTGAACGAACCGCGAGCCGCCGATAGCGTGCAGGCTCTGGCACAAAGCCGTGCCGTTCAGGCCGCTCGCGCTGCCTCGCCACGTATCCACAAGCCGGCCGTGCAGGCTCGCGTGGCGGCGATCACCAGCAAGGACAGCCGGCGTCACTCGCTGTTCGTCGAGCGTATCGACAAACAGCGCGCCGTCCTGGCCTTGCCACTGTTCCCGACCACCACCATCGGCTCGTTCCCGCAGACCGCTTCGATCCGCCTGGCGCGTCACTCGTTCAAGGAGGGCAAGCTGAGCGAGGCCCAATACACCGAGGCAATGCAGAGCGAGATCCGTCACGCCGTGCAAGTGCAGGAACGCCTGGGCTTGGACGTGCTGGTCCACGGTGAAGCCGAACGTAACGACATGGTCGAGTACTTCGCCGAGCAACTCGACGGCTACCTGCTCACCCGCTTCGGCTGGGTCCAGAGCTACGGTTCGCGCTGTGTGAAACCGGCGGTGATCTTCGGCGACCTGAGTCGTCCGCAGGCCATGACCGTGGAGTGGATCCGCTACGCCCAAGGCCTCACCGACAAGGTGATGAAAGGCATGCTGACCGGTCCCGTGACCCTGTTGATGTGGTCCTTCCCGCGTGAAGACATAAGCCGCGAAGCCCAGGCTCGTCAACTGGCTCTGGCGATTCGCGACGAAGTGGTGGACCTGGAAGCCGCCGGCATCAAGATCGTGCAGATCGACGAAGCCGCATTCCGTGAAGGACTGCCGTTGCGCCAGGCACGATGGCGCCACTACCTGGACTGGGCGACCGAAATGTTTCGCCTGTGCGCCTGCGGCGTGCGTGACGAAACCCAGATCCACACCCACATGTGCTACAGCGAGTTCAATGATGTGATCGAGTCTATCGCGGCGATGGATGCCGACGTGATTACCATCGAGACGTCTCGTTCCGACATGGAGCTACTGGAGGCGTTCGAAGCCTTCGCTTATCCGAACGAAATCGGCCCGGGCGTCTACGATATCCACTCGCCACGCATACCGGATGCCGGCGAGATGGCCCACCTGCTGCGCAAGGCCGCTCAGCGCATTCCCGCCGAGCGCCTGTGGGTCAATCCGGACTGCGGCCTGAAAACCCGCGGCTGGTCGGAAACCGAAGCGGCCCTGGTACACATGGTTGCAGCCGCTCGCCAACTGCGTAGCGAACTGGCCTGAGGCTAGGGAGTCGGTAAGCCGACTCCCACGGCCATCAAACCTCTTGGGAGTCCCTGCGAATTGATCGTTGGAGGAAGAACCCGTTTGGCTAAACCATTATTGGTCGATTTAAAAGAATCATGCCAGACGGCCATTTCCATGACGCGCCAATAGAGGCAGTATGCTATCACTGTAGTGAGGCTTTAGCCTGGATTGGCACCAGGGAATAAACCATTGAAAAAAAACTATAGGCTTTACTTGTCAGGCACATTGCCGGTATTCAGTCAGTGAATATCACCCGTTTTTTGGCTCAGGGGGCGCTGATGAGTGTTCGTCCATTGACCGACTCCCCACTGCAATCGAACGATTGCGGTGTTCTCACCTCTCAATTGAAAGGCAATCCCGATACGCTCGACATGACCTATGCGGGCAGTAAGGACACAACCGAACATTTGCTGGACTCAGCGCGCAATTGGGTCCACTCCAGCGCTTGGGCGGTTTACCGCGCCGGTGATCAGATGCATCTGATTGGGCAGGGTGACCCGTCGTTGCAGTGGCCCTCAAGCGTTGCCAATGATCAATTCGAGGCCTTTTGCCTGAGCCGCCGGTTGCATCGCTGGCCGACCGGCAGAGGCGAAAATGTGCTGGGTTGGCTGCTCGCGCCAGCTGAAGAAGCCACGCAACCGGCGCTCGCCGAGTTTGCCCAACGCCTGGGTATTCAGGTACAGACCGATACCCTGGCCCGTGCGCAGATCACTCAACGCGTGCTGTATGAGATCACCTACCTGGCCAGTTCGACCCGCGACCGCTCGGTGTTTCTGGTGGGAGTTCATCAACTGCTGGCCAGCCTGATCGACGCCGAAAACTTCTATCTCGCGCTGTATGACCCGCTCACTGGCAAGATCGACTACCCGTATTACGTCGACATTATCGATGTGGATGCCCTGGAATCCGAGAACTACGAATACCTCGATGCTGCGCACCTGTCTTTGACTGGCCAGGTGTTGACCAGCGGTCAGCCGTTGTTGATCGACTCCGCCGCTATTCTCGCAGCCGAGGCCGAAGGTCGTTTCCATTGCGTGGGCGATCGTCCCGAGTTTTGGATGGGCGCACCGTTGAAAAATGCCTCGGACGAGGTGTTTGGCATGCTTGCGATGCAGGTCTACGACGTGGCCCGTATCTACAGTGCCGAAGATCGCGCGCTGTTTCTGGTGGTGGCTCGCCACGTGGCCATGGCGCTTGACCGGATTCTGCACCGGGAGGACCTGGAAGAGACGGTGATACGCCGCACCCTGGAGCTTTCGGCGCTCAACGATGCCTTGAGGCAGGAAGTGGTCGACCGCGAGCGCGCCGAACATCTGCAGAGCGCGTTGTTCCAGATTGCCGAACTGTCGAGCCGCCCCGGCGACATGGCCGAGTTGTTTGAAAGCCTGCATGGCATTGTCGGCGAGCTGCTGTTCGCGCAGAACTTCTACATCGCACTGTTCGACGAAGCGACCGGCGAAGTGACCTTTCCGTACTATGCCGATGAGCGACGGACCACCTGCCCGGCGGCACGGCGTGGGCGCCTGGGGTTGACCGAGTACGTTATCCGTCAGCGTCGCCCTTGTCTGGTCGACACCGAGGAGTCCGAGCGATTGTCGGCGAGCGGCGAAACCGAAAGGGCCCATGAGTCTGTCCGATCCTACTCTTGGCTGGGCATTCCACTGTTCGATGGCGATGCGGTGCGCGGCGTGCTGGCGGTACAAAGCTACACCTCGCAGGTGCGCTACACCTTGCGCGACCAGGAACTGCTGACATTCGTGTCGCGACACATCGACACGGCGTTGTCGCGTCGCACCGCCGCAGAAGCCATCCATGCCGCCAACTTGATGCTTGAGGCACGGGTGCAGAACCGCACCCGCGAACTCGATCACGCCAACGCCAAGTTGCAGCATGAAAACTCCCATGATGCGCTGACCGGGCTAGCCAATCGTACCTACCTGCAACAGCGCCTCAATCAGGCCTGGTCGCGGTTCGACAGCGAAGGCGGGCACCTGTCGGTGATGTTCATCGACCTCGACCGCTTCAAGATGGTCAACGACAGTCTCGGCCATCATTTCGGCGACCTGTTGCTGATACAGGCAGCCGACCGTCTGCGCGGCTGCCTACGCGATACCGATATGTTGGCGCGGGTGGGAGGCGATGAGTTTTCGGTGCTCGCTCCCGAGGCGTCACTGGACGTAGTCATCGACATCGCCGAGCGGGTCCTGGGGGCGTTTGAACTGCCGTTTTTCATCAATGGCCATGAAGTCTTTTCGTCCTGCAGTATCGGTATTGTCAGTGCCGACAGCCAGTTCCACCACGAGCCGGCTGACTTGCTGCGCGATGCCGATGCGGCGATGTACCGGGTCAAGAGCGCGGGGCGCGACAGCTACGCGGTATTCAACCAGGAAGTGCGTCGCCAAGTCTCGGACCAGGTCGAACGTGAAGGTGCCTTGCGCAATGCGCTTAAGCGCACCGATGAATTGCTGCCGTCTTTCCAACCGATTGTCAGCGTCGACAGCGGTGAACTGTTGGCCCTTGAAGCGCTGGTCCGCTGGCATCAGCCGGGTGGCCGGGTGATCGCGCCGGGCGAGTTTCTGCCGGACTTTGAGGGCTTGCGCCTGATCGGTCGACTTGACCTGTACATGCTGACCAGCATTGCCGTGATCCTCGCCCAACCCCAGCACGCCAACTGGCCGCCGGTGCACGTCAACTGCTCCAGCTACAGCATGACACGCCCGGACTTCGCCAGTGAGGTGCTGGCACTGTTGGCCAGGCACCAGGTCTCGCCGTCGCGGATCTGCCTGGAGCTCACCGAAGGTGCGCTGGTCGCCGAGCCGGCGATGGCCCGACGGACCATGCAGCAACTGGCCGACCACGGCATGTCGGTGGTGCTCGACGACTTCGGGGCGGGGTTTTCCTCCCTGAGTTATGTGCATCAATACCGCTTCAGCGGCTTGAAGATCGACAAGTCGTTTATCCTCGAACTGACCACCAGCTCGCGCAGTCGCGCGATCGTCCGGGCGATTGTGCGCATGGCCGAATCGTTGGACCTGAGCGTGGTGGCCGAAGGCGTCGAGGACGCCGCGACCCTGGAGCTGTTGCGCGAAATGGGCGCGGGGCAGGCCCAGGGGTATTACTTTGCCAAGCCGATGGGGTTGGAGGCGTTGACGGCGTGTTTCGCGCGCGGCGGATCGGTGCTCGGCTGGGGAGGCTCAATCAGGCGTTAGCGCGACACCTAGTTGGCTTCCTTCACCGCACTGAGAAACGCACAGGTGCGTTCTTGCCGCGGGTGTTCGAAGATTTGTGCCGGGGTGCCCTGCTCATGAATCTGCCCCTTATAGAAAAAGCACACACGGTCGGCGAACTCGCGGGCGAAACCCATTTGGTGCGTCACCATCAGCATGGTCAGGTTGTGTTCGGTGCCGAGTTTACGGATCACATTGAGCACTTCGCCACACAGTTCCGGGTCGAGCGCGGAGGTTACTTCGTCGAACAGCATGACTTTCGGGCGCATGGCCAGTGCCCGGGCAATCGCCACCCGTTGTTGCTGACCGCCGGACAGTTGCGAAGGGTAATGTCCGAGTTTGCTGCCCAAGCCCACCAGTTCCAGCAAGTCTGCTGCTCGCTCGCGCGCCTCGGTCGGTTTCATGCCAAGGACTTGGACGGGTGCCTCAATGACGTTTTGCAGCGCTGTCATGTGTGGAAACAGGTTGAAACTCTGGAACACCATGCCGATTTTGCCGCGCACTCGACGAATATGCCGATCATTGGCCGGCACCAGCACACCGTTGCGGTTAAGCATGTGGGTCAACAGGTCGTCCTCGATGCGGATCAGCCCGTCATCGATACCTTCGAGTGTCATCAGCACGCGTAGCAGGGTAGATTTGCCGGAGCCGCTGGGACCGATGATCGCGACTTTCTCGCCGGGTGAGACGTCCAGATTCAAGTGGTCGAGCACGGTAAAGTTGCCGTAGCTCTTGGTGACGTCCTGGAAGCTGACGATTGGCTTGACCGCTTTGGTTTCCTGCATGGCCATGGCCTCCTGCGGATGCAGCGATGTCGGGTTGCCGTGCCGGGAAAGGCCGCCAGGTGTCGAGAGTAGAGAAGTCATTAGCGTAGCTCCAGGCGCACTTCAAGGCGCCGTACCAGATAAGCCAAGGCGATGCTCAGGGCGAGGAAAAACAGACCGACCATGGTGATCGGTTCCAGGTAGCGGAAGTTCTCGGAGCCGATGTTCTTGGCCTGTTGCATGATTTCCACCACGGTAATCGCCGACAGCACCGGCGTATCCTTGAGCATCGCCACCAGGTAGTTGCCCAATGGCGGTAGGATTGGCCGCAGGGCCTGGGGCAGGATGATGTGGCGATAGGCGCCGTAGGGGGCCATGTTCAACGCTGTGACCGCTTCCCATTGCGCTCGCGGCACGGCGTCGAGGCCACTGCGATACACCTCGGCGATGTAGCATGCGTAATGCAGGCCGATACCGATAATCCCCACTTGCATGGCGCTCATGCTGACGCCGTAGTTGGGCAGCACGTAGTAGAGGAAATACACTTGGATCAGCAGCGGCGTGCTACGGATGAACTCGATCACCGCGGTGGCCGGCCACGACAGCCAGACTCTGCGGCTGCGTCGGCCGATGGCCAGGAACAGCCCGAGTACAATGGCGATCAGGAAACCGATCAGGGTAATCCCCACGGTGTTCAGTGAGGCACGGAGCAAATCGGGAAGGATTTGCCAGGCATAGGTCCAGTCGAACAGTGTCATGACAGACCTCCTCGCATCCGCCCGCGAGCCAGATGACGCTCAATGCGACGCATGCCGATGTTGATCGCCTGCGCCATGACAAAATACATCACCAGCGCCAGGCTAAAAATTTCCAGGGTTTGGAACGTTGCCTGATCCAGTTGACGAGCCCGAAAGCTCAGGTCGGATAAGGTGATCAACGACACCAGCGAAGTATTTTTCAGCAATTCGATCAGTAGATTGGTACCCGGTGCGATAGCGGCCAGCAACGCCTGCGGCAGAATGATGCGGCGAAAGCGCTGGTAGCCGCTGAAGTTCAGCGCCGTGGACGCTTCGTATTGACCCTTGGCCACCGAGCTGATTGCGCCGCGCATCACCTCGGCACCGTAAGCACCGATGTGCAGCCCCAGGCCGACGATGGCCACGCTGTAGGGACTCAGTTCGAGATTGAACGGCGGCAGCGGCAGCACGAAAAACAACCAGAACAATTGCACCAGCAACGAGGTCCCGCGAAACACTTCAATGTAGGCGATGGAAAACCAGCGCAATGGCCGCCATGGCGACATACGGCCCAGTGCCGCGAGAATCGCCGCGACAATCGCCAGCAGCGAACCGAAGATTGTCACCTGAAGCGTCACCCAGGCGCCTTGTATCAATAGCGGAAGTAATTCACCCATGGTTTAAACCTGGCCATCCGGATTAAGCAGGGAAATAGGCATCGCGCCGTGGCGCCATGCCTGTTTCGACTATTGAGCGCAGAGCTCGGCAGCCGTTTTGCCGGTCACGTTGGATTTATCGAACCCAAAAGGGGCGACCGCCTTGAGGTGCTCTTCGGAGCCCAGCCACTTTTTCAACTCGGCGTTGACCGCATCGCGCAAGTCTTTGTCTTCTGGACGGAAGGCGAGGGCGCCGTATCCGATGTGCGACGGGTCGTCCTTGAATGCCATGACCGCTTCGACTTTTTCACCACCTTTGGCGGCCAGACTTTTCATGGTCAGTTGAGTGCCCACGGCGGCATCGGCACGTCCGGCGCGCACGGCTTGCAACTGGGCGGTGGTGTCCGGTACCTGAAGGATTTGCGCATCTTTCACCCCCGAATCCCGTGCATAGGCCAGGTTCACCGTGCCGGCCATGATTGCCAGCTTCACCTCGGGGTTCTTGGCGATGTCTTCATAGCTGTGCAGGTTCTTCGGGTTGCCTTTGGCTGTCAGTAGCGCGTCCGGCAGTTGATACTGCGGATCGGTGAACAACACCTGCTTGCAACGAGCAGGGGTGATGTACATACCGGCGGCAATTACATCGAAACGCCCGGCGCGCAGCCCTGGAATCAACGAGCCCCACTCGGTCAACACGCCGTCGACCTTCTTGATACCCATTTTTTCGAAGATGGCTTTGGCGATTTCCGGTGATTCACCGGTGACCCTGCCGTCGGTTTCGGTAAAGGCGAACGGGGTTTCGTTGGCATAGCCGATGCGGATATTGCTGTTCTGTTTAACGGTTTCCAGCGTACCGGCGGCGTGGGCGCTGGCGGCCAGGCCGAACATCGCGCAGGCCACGAACAGGCGACGCAAAACATGGGTAGGGCGGGAGGGGAAATTGCTCATCGATAAAATCTCCTGTTTCTTGTTGACCCGTCGGTGACGGCTCTGTGGTAGGAGGCAGTGTGACAAGAGCAAAGCGCATAAGAACTGATCCCATGGATAGGGGAACAGTTCCGATACAGGTCGATGGGCTTTTTTGTGGGCTTGAATAATAGCCTGGGCGTCGACCTTGACCTGAGCATACAAAAGCTCTGAGTCTCATTGTATTGCACTAGGACAATTGCTTTGCAGGGATTCTAGCGGGATGCTGTCCCGACGAGCACAGACCGGGACTTAGCGCTGATGGACAAGTGGAAAGCGGCATTGGAAATCGCCCGCAGCGGCGAATCTAAATACAAGATTCTGGTGCAGGCGATTGCCGACGATATCGAGCAGGGCGTCCTCGTCAACGATCAACGCCTGCCACCACAGCGTAATGTTGCCGAAGCCATGCGTATCAGCGTGCAGACGGTCACCAATGCCTATAAGGAACTGGAGCGTCAGGGCCTGGTGCGTTGTGAGGTCGGGCGTGGCAGTTTTGTTTCGCGGCGCATGAGCGATCGTGTGGCTACCTATATTCTCGATAGCCCCGAACGGGCCCTGGTGGATTTTTCTATCGCGCGGATCCTACACACCCGCGAGCACGACCAGTTCTGGCGTGACACCTGCCGCGAGCTCAGCACGGAGGAGGATCAGCCATGGATTCATGCATTTCGCCCGATTGCCGGTTTCGAGTCGCACCGCGAAGAGGCCATGCACTGGATTGGCCGACAAGGACTGCGAGTGGAGCGTGATGACATTCTGATTACCAACGGTGCGGCTCATGGCATCTTCCTGGCGCTGGCGTCTCTGGCGGGGCCTGATGATGTGGTGCTCTGCGAAGGGGTCACCGACCATGGCGTCATCGGTAACTCGCAGGTGTTGGGATTCACCCTCAAAGGCCTGGAGATGGACCGTTATGGCATTGACCCGGAACATTTCGAAGACATGTGCAGCAATGAGCGCATCACCGCGCTGGTGTGCACGCCTAATCTGAACAACCCGACCACCAGCCTGATGCCTGACAGTCGTCGTCGGGAGATTGCCGACATCGCCCGGCGTTTCGGCGTACACATCATCGAGGACGATGTCTACGGGCCGTTGCTGGATGAGCATCGCGCGCCGCCCATCAGCCATTACCTGCCGGAGCTGTCGTTCTATTGCACCAGCATGACCAAGTCAGTGCTGACCGGTCTGCGCATCGGTTATCTGGTGATGCCCAAGCGTCTGGCGCTGCGCACCGAGAGCATCTTGCGGGTCAATAGCTGGATGGCCACGCCCATGGTCTCCGAGATCGCGGCGCGCTGGATTCGCGACGGTCGTGGTGACACGCTCGTGCGTTTACAGCGCAAACTGTTGGCCGGTCGTCAGGCTATGGTCAGCGAGTACTTGGGCGAACACCTGCTCGGCCATCACCCTCATGCGTTGAATGCATGGGTGGGTATTCCCCGGCATTGGGAGGTCGACAGCCTGGTGCGGGCCTTGCGTCACCGGCATATTGCCGTTGCCTCGCCGGACCCGTTCACCGTGCGTGGCACGCCTCGGTCAAGGGCGGTGCGGATTTGTGTCGGTGCCGAATGCAGCGACGAGGAGATGTGCGATGCGCTGATTGGCATGCGCGAGATATTCAGTCAGTACCCGCAAATCCATGACTTTTGAGAGAGAAAAGTCCGCAAGAAAGTTTGTCGGTTAAATTGCCCTAGTACATTCATTGTGACAATCCAGTCCTCTTAGACTGCGCCCAACCACAGCATAGTCGGGACGCGGTCATGTCAACGTTGCAGCTACAGGATGTTTACCTCGCTCGCCAGCGCATCGAATCGTTGATCCGGCGCACTCCCATGGAATATTCGCCCAGCCTTTCGCAGCGATTGGGCGTGGCGGTGTACCTCAAACTCGAATCCCAGCAACTCACCGGCAGTTTCAAATTGCGCGGTGCGAGCAACGCTGTCGCACAACTCTGCGTCGAACAACAGACCCGGGGCGTGGTGGCGGCATCGACCGGCAATCACGGTCGAGCATTGGCGTATGCCGCGTTCCGGCAGGGCGTGAAGGCGACCATCTGCCTGTCGCACCTGGTGCCCGCGAACAAGGTCCAGGCCATTCGCGATCTGGGAGCCGAGGTGTGCATCGTCGGCCAGTCCCAGGACGATGCTCAGCGTGAAGCCGAGCGGATCGCCAGCGAGCAAGGCGCGACATTGCTGCCGCCGTTCGATCACCCGGCCATCATCGCCGGACAGGGCACGCTGGGGCTGGAAATTCTCGAGCAGCAGCCGGACGTGGCGCAAATCCTCGTGCCGTTGTCCGGCGGCGGGCTGTTTGCCGGTGTGGCGCTGGCGATCAAAAGCGCCAGCCCGCTCATCGTCACTCACGGCATCAGCATGCAACGCGGTGCGGCCATGCACGCCAGCCTCGCGGTCGGGCATCCGGTGGCAGTCGAGGAGCTGCCGACCCTGGCCGATTCGCTGGGTGGCGGCATCGGCCTGGACAACCGTTACACCTTCAGCATGACCCGCGACCGCTGTGATCACCTGCATCTACTCAGCGAAGCCTCCATCGCCAATGCCATCCGCCATGCCTATCGCGAAGAACGACTGGTAGTGGAAGGCGCGGCGGCGGTGGGCATCGCCGCATTGCTTGACGGACTGATCGAGCCACGCGGACCGATCGTGGTGGTGGTCAGTGGCCGTAACGTCGACATCGATCAGCATTTACGTGTCCTGACGGGCGCCGATGCCTGAACCCAAACAATAACCGTCTGACTGGAGCTGCGTTGATGAGTGAAATCATTCTATTGAGCGAAGCGGATCTGCGCGCCTGCGTGGCGCTGGATTTACCCAGCATCGATGCCATCGAACAGGCCTTCGTGCTGCTGGCCACGGCGGCGGTGGCGATGCCGCCGATCCTGCGTTTGGACATCCCCGAACACAATGGCGAAGTGGATGTGAAGACCGCGTACCTGCCGGGTCTGGAGCGCTTTGCGATCAAGGTCAGTCCGGGTTTTTTCGACAATCCGAAACTCGGGCTGCCAAGCCTCAACGGCATGATGATGCTGTTGTCGGCACGTACCGGTGTGCTGGAGGCCTTGCTGCTGGATAACGGTTACCTGACCGCCGTGCGCACGGCGGCGGCGGGCGCGGTGGCCGCGCGTGCGCTGTCGCGGGCCGACAGTCGCTGTGTGGCGTTGATCGGTGCCGGCGAGCAGGCGGCTTTGCAGCTTCAGGCGTTGCGGCTGGTGCGGCCGATTGCAACGGTGCGGGTTTGGGCGCGTGACAGCGCCAAGGCTCAAGCCTTTAGCACCGAGCTGGCGCGTGACAGCCGTCTGGCGGTCGTACCTTGCGTGACCATCGACGAGACCATGGCCGGTGTGGACATTGCGATCACCTGCACCCCCAGTCGTGAGCCCTTGATCGAGGCGCGCCACCTGCATCCTGGCTTGCATATCACCGCCATGGGCTCGGACGCCGAACACAAAAACGAAATCTCCCCCCAGGCCTTGGCCAAGGTCGACCGCTATGTGGCCGATCGCCTGAGTCAGACGCGCATCCTCGGCGAGTTGCATCACGCCTTGGTGGCCGGCGTCATGGCCGACGAAGCGAGCCTGGTGGAACTGGGGCAGGTACTGGCAGGCCAGCGTCCCGGCCGTATCGACGAGGCACAAGTGACCCTGTGCGACCTCACCGGCACCGGCGCCCAAGACACCGCCATGGCCAATCTGGCCTTCGAGCGTGCGCGCTCGACCGGCAAGGGTTTTCAGTTTGGCAGCTAAGCCATTTTTTTATCCGTGCAGCATTTCTCGGAGGGTCTGTGCATGTCTCAGATAGTTGTCAATCTCCCGTTCCAGCGGGAGGAGTACGCCCTGCGTCTGGCCAAGGTTCGAGCGGCCATGCAGGCCCAGGGCATCGATTTGTTACTGGTAACCGACCCGTCGAACATGGCGTGGCTGACCGGTTATGACGGTTGGTCGTTTTATGTTCATCAATGTGTGTTGTTGGCGCTCGACGGCGAGCCGGTCTGGTTTGGTCGTGGACAGGACGCCAATGGCGCCAAGCGCACAGTGTTCATGGGGCACGACAACATCGTTGGTTACCCGGATATCTACGTACAGTCCCGAGAACGCCATCCGATGGATTACCTGTCACGGGAAGTCATCAGTCGCCGGGGTTGGGACGCGCTGACCATCGGCGTGGAAATGGATAACTATTACTTTAGCGCCGCCGCGTACTTGTCGCTGAAAAAGCACCTGCCGAGGGCTACCCTGGTCGACGCGGTCGGGTTGGTGAACTGGCAGCGGGCAATCAAGTCGCCCCAGGAAATCGCCTACATGCGCATTGCCGCACGCATCGTCGAAAACATGCACCGGCGCATCTTTGAGCGGATCGAGCCGGGCCTGCGCAAAAATGAACTGGTGGCTGAAATCTACAGCAGCGGCATTCTCGGCGCCGATGGGTATGGTGGCGATTACCCGGCCATCGTGCCGCTATTGCCCACGGGGGCCGACGCCAGCGCGCCGCACCTGACCTGGGACGATACACCCTTCGAAAAAGGCGCCGGGACTTTTTTCGAGATTGCCGGTTGCTACAAGCGTTATCACTGTCCGCTATCGCGAACCATCTACTTGGGCAAGCCGCCACAGCATTTCCTCGACGGCGAAAAAGCTGTAGTCGAAGGCATCGCCGCAGGATTGGACGCGGCGAAGCCGGGCAACACCACTGGCGACATCGCCGTGGCGTTTTTCAAAGTGTTGGAAAAGTTTGGCATCCACAAGGACAGCCGTTGCGGCTACCCTATCGGAATCAGTTATCCGCCGGACTGGGGCGAGCGCACCATGAGCCTGCGCCCCGGTGACACCAGCGTGTTGCAACCTGGCATGACGTTCCACTTCATGCCAGGCTTGTGGATGGATGACTGGGGACTGGAAATCACCGAGAGCATTTTGATCACCGAGACGGGAGTCGAGACGCTGTGCGACGTGCCACGTCAACTGTTCGTGAAGGAGTGAATCATGAGCCAATTACTTGATAATCCGATCAATGCCACCGTGGATTTTACCCGCGAAGGCGTGCAGCACGGTTTTCTCAAACTGCCGTATTCCCGGGACGACTCGGCCTGGGGCTCGGTGATGATTCCGATCACCGTGATTAAGTGCGGCCGAGGGCCGACGGCGCTGTTCACCGGCGGTAATCACGGTGATGAATACGAAGGTCCGGTGGCGCTGAGCAAACTGGCGCAAAGCCTGACGGCTGGCGAAGTCACCGGACGGGTGATTATCGTGCCGTTCATGAACACCCCGGCGTTCCATGCGGGGCGGCGCACCTCGCCGATCGACAAGGGCAATCTCAATCGCAGTTTCCCCGGTAAGCCGAACGGCACCGTGACCGAGAAAATCGCCGATTACTTCAATCGGATTTTGTTGCCCATGGCCGACATCGTGCTGGACATTCATTCCGGTGGCCGAACCCTGGATTTCCTGCCTTTTGCGGCGTGTCATGTGTTGCCCGACAAGAAGCAGCAGGCGCTCTGCGAAGCCGGCATGCGCGCTTTCAATGCGCCTTACAGCATGCGTATGCTGGAACTGGATGCCGGGTCGATGTACGACACCGCCGCCGAGCGCCAAGGCAAGGTGTTTATCACCACCGAACTGGGTGGCGGTGGTTCCTCCACGGCGCGTAGCGTGGCGATTGCCGAGCGCGGGGTGCGCAATCTGTTGGTGCATGCGGGGATTCTCCAGGGCGAGATCCAGACCCGGAAGTCAATCATGCTCGACATGCCCGATGCCCATTGCTTTGTCACCAGCGAACACGCTGGTTTGCTGGAAATGTGCCGCGATCTAGGCGACAACGTGAGCAAGGGCGAGGTTGTCGCTCGCGTTTACGACGCTACTCGCAGCGGCGTCGCGCCGATGGAGTATCGTGCGTCTCGCAGCGGCCTGTTGGCGGCGCGCCATTTCCCCGGCATGGTGCAGTGCGGCGATACCATTGCGGTCATTGCCGATGTATTGACCTGACCCCAACCCGCGCAAGTGAGCCCTGCTAGCGATTGTGGCGTTATATTCATCATTGATGTGACTCAATACCGCCAGTGCGAGCAGGCTCGCTCCCAGGATTTCTCCCTCCATTTCAGGAGCGTATCGGACCCATGCACAAACTTGATCGCTATGACCTGAAAATCCTGCGAATCCTCGCCGAAGACGCTCGGATCACCAAGTCGAGCCTGGCCGAGGCGATCAATCTCTCGGTGACTCCGGCGTGGGAGCGGGTGCGTAAGCTGGAGGCGCTTGGACTGGTCAAGGGCTACCGGGCACAGATCGACTGGAACGCGGTGTTCAAGAGCCAGCAGGTGTTGGTGGAAATCACCCTGGCTCGGCACACCGCCCAGGACATGCGGCGTTTCGAGCAACGCATGAACGAGGCCGCCGAGGTAGCGTTCTGTTATGCCACCGGAGGGGGCATCGATTACCTGGCGATGATTCAGGCGCCGGACATCGACTATTACCAGCGGTTTATTGACCAGTTGTTGCTCGATGATCTAGGCATCGAACGTTACTTCACCTATATCGTGACCAAGACTATCAAGACCGCCGGAGCGTTGCCGGCTGAGCTGGCCTGACCCTCACCGCAAAAAGCCGCTGTTTGTCGGTGCTCAATCAGAAAAAACCGCTTGCTGCATCCCGCCAAACGCCAAATCACCCGCGCCGCGCTGCCCTAGCATGGACTCACGCACACGGTTTGGAGCGAACCTCATGACATACAAACATCCGCTGTTGTTCAAAGCGCTTTGCTACGTAGATGGGCATTGGGTCCACAGTGACAGCGGCCACAGCGTCGCCGTGCACAACCCGGCCGATGGCAAGTTGATCGGCCATGTGCCGATGCTCGATCAACCTCAGATCGTCGTCGCCGTGGATGCCGCACACCGGGCGTTTGCGACCTGGCGTGAGCAAAGCCTCGATAGCCGTGGGACGACTCTGCGGCGCTGGGCAGCGTTGATCCTGGAACATCAGGAAGACCTGGCGCGCATCCTGAGCCTGGAACAAGGCAAACCCCTGGCTGAGTCACGCGGCGAGATCGCCTACGCCGCCAGTTTCATTCCGTGGTTCGCCGAAGAGGCGCGACGCCTTTATGGGCAGAACATCCCCAGTCATATCCCCGGCGCGCATTTGGGCACCCTCAAGGAACCGGTCGGCGTCTGTGCGCTGCTGACACCGTGGAATTTCCCCTCGGCAATGATCACCCGCAAAGCCGCCGCGGCACTGGCCGCCGGTTGCACGGTGGTGATCAAACCGGCCCATGAAACGCCTTTTTCGGCATTGGCCCTGGCGCAACTGGCGGAAGAGGCCGGCTTCCCAGCCGGCGTGTTCAACGTGGTGCTGGGCGAACCGCAGATGACCATGCAAACTCTGGTTCAGGACAGCCGCGTGCGCTCGGTCAGTTTCACCGGCTCGACCCGCGTCGGCAAGTTGGTGCTGCAAGCGGCCGCTCAGGATGTGAAGAAGGTCTCGCTGGAGCTGGGCGGCAATGCGCCCTTCATTGTTTGCGCCGATGCCGATCTGGAGCTGGCGGTAAAAGTCGCGGTGGCGGCTAAGTTCCAGACCTCCGGCCAGGACTGCTGCGCGGCCAACCGAATCATGGTTCAACGCTCGATCTACCCGGCGTTCCTCAACCGCTTCGCCGCGGCGGTGCGTGAACTGCGGGTTGGCCCGGCGCTGGTGGGCGATCAGGAGCAAAGCGTCGACATTGGACCGTTGATGCATCAGGCCGCATTCGATGCCACCGCCGAACGCGTCGAAGACGCCTTGCAACACGGTGCGCAACGTCTGGTCGGTGGCGAGGCCCATGCCCTCGGCGGGTTGTTTTATCAACCGACGGTGTTGGCCGATGTCACGCCGCAAATGCGCATCTATCGCGAAGAGAATTTCGCGCCGATCGCGGGGGTCATGCCTTTCGACACCCTTGAGCAAGCCATCGAATGGGCCAACGACACCGAATACGGTCTGGCTGCCTACCTCTGTTCTAACCGCCTGGATTTGATCTACCCACTGATTCGCCGTCTCGACCACGCCATGATCGCCGTCAACGGCGTCAAATTCACCGGCCATCCGATTCCGTTCGGTGGCATGAAAGCCTCGGGGCTGGGCCGCGAGGGCGCCGCCGAGGGCTTCGAAGCCTTTGTCGAAACCAAATATTTTTGCCTGCACCATCAAGGCCAATTCTGAGGAGATCCGCCATGAGCCAAGCACTCGACTCGCTATTCGAACAAGACCGTGCGCACTTCATGCACCCATCGACCCACGCCCATGACCACGCCAGCGGCGCGCTCAAGGGGCGCATCATCAAGAGCGCATCGGGCATCCGTATCCGCGACCACGAAGGTCGTGAATTCATCGACGCCTTCGCCGGGTTGTATTGCGTGAACATTGGTTACGGGCGCACCGAAGTTGCCGATGCAATTTATAAGCAAGCCAAAGAACTGGCGTACTACCACACCTATGTCGGTCACTCGACCGAAGCGATCATCGAGCTATCGAGCCGCATCATCGACTGGGCGCCCGAGGGCATGAAGAAGGTCTATTACGGGCTTTCCGGTTCCGACGCCAACGAAACCCAGATCAAACTGGTGCGCTACTACAACAACGTGTTGGGTCGCCCGCAGAAGAAAAAAATCATCTCCCGTGATCGCGGCTACCACGGTTCGGGAATCATGACCGGCAGCTTGACTGGCCTGCCGAGCTTTCATCAGCATTTCGACCTGCCGGCCGAAGGGGTCAAGCACACCGTGTGCCCGCACTGGTATCGCAAAGCGCCGACCGGCATGGATGAAGCCGCATTCGTGGGTTATTGTGCCGATGAGCTGGAAAAAATGATCCTCGCCGAAGGACCGGATACCGTGGCGGCGTTTATCGGCGAGCCGCTGATGGGCACCGGCGGCATCGTCGTTCCACCGACCGGTTACTGGGCTGCGATGCAAGCGGTGCTGAATAAATACGACGTGTTGCTGATCGCCGACGAAGTGGTCTGCGCCTTTGGTCGATTGGGCTCGAAGATGGGCAGCCAGCATTATGGTATGCGCCCGGACCTGATCACCACGGCCAAAGGGTTGACCAGTGCCTATGCGCCATTGTCGGCGGTGATCGTCGGTGAAAAAGTCTGGGAGGTGATCGACAAGGCTTCCGAATCCCAAGGTGCCATGGGGCATGGTTGGACGTACTCCGGGCATCCGATCTGCGCGGCGGCGGCCTTGGCCAACCTCGATATTCTGGAGCGGGAAAACCTCACGGCCAACGCCGCCAAAGTCGGCGGTTACCTGAATCGGCGGATGCGTGAAACCCTGGAAGGGCATCCACTGGTGGGCGAAGTGCGCGGCGCCGGAATGCTGGCCGCGATCGAGTTCATGGCCGATCGTGAACAACGCACACCCTTCGATGCGGCATTGAAGGTGGGTCCGAAAATATCGGCAGCTTGCCTTGAACGCGGCATGATTGCCCGAGCGATGCCCCATGGCGATATTCTCGGTTTTGCACCACCGTTGGTCCTGACCGAGGAGGAGGCCGATCTGATCGTCGATATCACCAAAAGCGCGATCGACCAGGTAGCCAGCGAGATACTAGGCTAAGCTCGACCGCTCAGCAAAAAACCACTCGATCCTTCAATGAACGAGTGGTTTTTTATTTCCAGATCACAACAAAATCCCGCCATCGGTTGACCAAGCATGACTTAAGAAGGCGGCTGTTGGTCTAAAGCTCCGTCATGTCCGGCAAATCGTTCATGGCGAAATTTTGATATTACCCGTCGAGTTGGCGGGAGCGCCGAAGCGCCGCTGCCGATTATTGTTTTCGCATAAAAGCAGGAAACAATAATCATGCTGCCTTCGACAACAAGAATTGATAGTCATGTTCATCTTTACACCTCGAAAGACCTTCACCGAGTTTCTGGCATGCTGCCCTATGCGTTACCGAAGCCGCATCCACTTACAACTTATCTGGATAAACTTATCACTGCCGGAATTGCCCCGAGGCTGATTAACAATGTGCATCTAAGCATCCTCCCGGATTCGGAAAATGTGTTCACTTCTTTTGTTGAACTACAGGGCCTTCAAGCTGCCAACCCCAGCCGCTACGGAGGTATCCGGCTTGTAGGAACAATCAAGGCGGATCCAGCCTACGCCACATCGGAGCGTCTGGCTCATCCGCAGATTATCGGTGCTCGAATCGTTCTGCACGATGCGAAGCCCGAAACTGTTTCCGATACGAGCTTTAGTGATGAGCCATGGTCGGCGTTCTACGCTCGCTTGCTACCACACCAGCATCTGCATGTGTACGCCAAAGAGGCCGAGACAAACTTGCGCGTACTGCGCCAACTCCCCACTCATCTGCGCGTCGTCATTGATCATCTGGGCAGTTGCCACCGGGAACGCGGGCCTGATGAGCCGGCGTATAGCGCATTACTCAGCGAAGCGAGCAGGCGCGGCAACGTCTGGTTCAAAGGCCCAGGTTATCGCACCTCCACCGATCCAGTGGAGACTGCCGGTTATGTGATACAGATTGCCCGAATTGTCGGTGCCGACAAGATTCTGCTGGAAGCCACCGATTCACCGCATGTTGGAACGGACAACAAGGGTGTGCGCTATGCCCAACTATTTGATTTAGCCAAAGCCTTTCACTTTGTCGATGCGGTTGCACAACAGGTGTCCGCACAAACCCATATTCCTGTTGGCCAACTGCTCCAAGCAGCTTCTTGCCAATTGATAAGTTGATCTACGCCCACGCTTTTACCTCGAGATATCTAACGATGACGAACATTACGACAAAAGAAATCAACTTTACCGTTAAGTATGGCGACGCAACCCTAAGCCTCAAAGGCAGCTTATTTCAGCCGGAACAACTCGGCGCTGCGTCGCAAAAATTGCCACCGGTCATCTTCAACTCTGGCTTCACGGGGGGCGTGACGATGTATGGCCAACTGTTCAGTCGCGCCCTGGCAGCTCGAGGTTATCGCGTCATGACCTACGATGTGGCAGGCTTTTTCTCCAATAAGCACATCCGCAATACGTTTGAGGCGGATGGCAAGATCATCACTAACGTCATTCTCGAAGACCAGAAAGACGAAGTACTAGGTGCCATTGAGTGGGCGCGCACGACCTTCGGTGAGATGCCGGTGATCGCATCGTGGGCGATGGGCTCTGTGGCAAGCCTCGGTGCAGTGGCCGAACTGGCGGCGGCAGGGGGGGAACAGATTCGTTTTTGGGTGCCAATGAGTTACACCAACCTGCGCGAGTTGCAGACCTTGCGCGCAGACAAAGACGCGGCTGATGCCGCCATCCGGCGGCTCGCGGACGACGCGCCGATTCCTCCGTTCGATACCGGCACTGACGCAACGCGCCTCGGCTACTATCCGCTGGACCCTGAAACCCAGGCATATGTTGATCAGCAACTGGGCGGCTACACCGAAGCGGGAGGCGCGGATCGTTGGCCGGGCTGCACCTATGTGACCGCGAAGTCCTACACGTCCTATATGACGTATGACCCGGAGCAGTCGATCAAGGGGGCAACAGGCTTTCCGCCCGCGCTGATCATCCACGGTGCCGATAACACCCTACACAGGCCCTCGGAGTCGGTGCGCCTGCACCAGAACTACCCGGGTGATGCTGGCCCGAGCGCGCTGATCATTTCGCACATGCAACATGGTCAGCAAAATCAAGTCGACAGCCCTGTGTTCAAGTCAATGATCCAGCGCATCGACGAGGCCATTCGCGCGCGCGGTTGATCCACTCGACATTCTCCTGCGAGACTTCGGGCACCGTTGTCTCGTAGCGATCTCCGGCATTATGAGGTGTATTGCTCCCCTCATTCTGATCTGTGGTGATGCTGTGCATGGCTCGTTCACTGTCGCAACGATTCAATCTGGCTGAATGCGCGCCCAACCCCTAACATGGTGGATCCACAGCCACTTCCCTGAGTGGCCCGAGCTGTTCACTTGAACGGCTGGACCCTCTTAAAGGATCGGCGATGACAAGCCCCCGTGAGTCGGCGATGCCTGTATACAGCGACACAACCAAGCGAATTGGACTGCTCATTCTCCCTCAGTTTTCCATGATGGCACTGGCGGGCGCCAGCGAGCCTCTGCGCGCCGCGAACCGGCTGTCCGGTAAGGCGCTTTATGAGTGGACCCTCCTTACGGAGTCGGGAGGGGCGGTCAGCTCCAGCAGTGGCATCGAAATTCAGACCCTGTCGATCGAACAAGCCCCTGAGGTTGATCGCATTTTTGTGCTGGCGAGCCTGGACATCGAGCACCAGAAACCACCCAGGATGATACGGTTTCTGCAGCGTGCGGCGGCGCGAGGGAAAACCGTCGGTGCATTGAGTACCGGCACTTTCATTCTCGCTCGCGCCGGATTACTGGAAGGTAAGCGCTGCACTTTGCATTGGGAGTGCATCGCTCAATTCTCCGAGGAATTTCCCACCATCGAAGTCACCAGGGACCTGTATGTCAACCATGGCAATCGCTGGACATGTGGAGGAGGGACAGCGGCGATTGATCTGATGCTTGCGCAAATCGCGCTTGATTATGGTAGCCAGCTCGCCGCCAGCGTCGCGGAGCAATTCTTGCACGCCAGGATAAGAGCCCCGGAAGAACATCAGCGGATGTCGATACAGTGGCGATTCGGGGTTCACGATAAACGGCTGACGGTTGCCATTGCGGTTATGGAGAATAATCTGGAGAGCATCGTGGGTATCGAGGAGATCGCAGACAGATGCAATCTGTCGCATCGGCAATTGGAGCGATTGTGGCATCAGCATTTCGGTATGACACCCAAAAAATTCTATCTTGAACTCAGACTTAGCGAGGCCCGTCGATTACTGCGTGAAAGCACCCAGCCCATTGTTTCTATTGCCTACAGTTGCGGGTTCGTTTCGGCGTCTCATCTGGGCGCCGCTTACCGCCGGGTGTGGGGATGCACGCCAGGGGAAGAACGGCGGAAATTTGATGGTGCCCATTCTTGATTGCAAGCGCTTGGCGATGTCGCCCGCAGGCGCAATTTCTCGAACACCTCCTGAACCGATTCGTCCTACAAAACCGCATAGCAAGCTAATGACTTGATCCGGATGCTGATACGCTCCGGCGGCCTTTGGTTAATCGGCAATCTTCGATCCTTGCTTTCATGACCGCCCCTTTCCTTTGGCGCTGTACGTAGATGGGCTTCGTTATGTCGATTTTTTGATAGAGATCGTCGAACTCAAGGCTCAAGCTCCGTTCGGAACGAGGTAAGGTGACTTAAAAAGTCCGCCGTTCACTTTCAGATGGGCCGCTGGCAAAAAACAAAAATTATATATAAGAAGGCATAACACCCATGGAAACCATGAGTTTCATTCTGGAAAACGCTGGACTGATCAGCCTGTTACTCGGACAGCATCTTTTCATCGTGGCGGTTGCGGTGGGATTGGCAATTCTGACCGGTGTGCCTGTTGGGGTCGCGATATCCCAACAGGCTAGAGTTCGCCGTTGGGTCCTGGCCTTTGCCGCCGTGCTGATGACGATTCCCTCTGCCGCGCTGTTCGGGCTGATGATTCCAGCGTTGTCGTTGATTGGCTATGGAATCGGCGTAGTGCCGGCAGTCATTGCGCTCTTTCTCTATTCGCAGTTGCCGATCATTCGCAACACCACCACCGCGATCTCTAACATTGACCCTGCCCTGCGCGAGGCGGCGATCGGGATGGGAATGTCGACCTGGCAAAGGCTGCGCAAGGTTGAGCTGCCTATTGCGATTCCTCTCATCATGGCGGGAGTCAGGATGGCGACCGTCATCAACATCGGCATCGCGGCCATCGCGGCCTATATCGGCGCGGGCGGCCTGGGAAGTCTGATCATTCGCGGCATCGCCCAATCCGATACCCGCCAGCTATTGGCCGGAGCCATCGTTATCAGCGTCATTGCCGTGGCGGCCGACTATGCGCTGTATGCCCTGCAGCGCATCCTGACGCCAAAAGGCCTGAACCAGAACAACATGGCCGCTGGTCGAATGAAGGAAGCCACAACGTGATCCGGATCGAAAATTTAAGCAAGAAATTTGGCTCAATCACTGCCGTAGAAGATGTCTCATTCAATGTCGAAGAAGGGCAGATTTGCGTGCTGCTCGGGCCATCGGGCTGCGGCAAGACCACGACGTTGAAAATGATTAACCGGTTGATCACCCCGACGTCCGGCACCATCAGAATCAATGGTCGAGATACGTCCGAACTCGATAGCGTCACCCTCAAACGATCGATCGGCTATGTGATCCAGCAGGTCGGGTTGTTCCCGAACATGACCGTAGAAGAAAATATCTGCGTCGTACCTAATCTATTGGGCTGGGATAAAACCAAAAGCCGTCGACGAGCCGCGCAATTATTGGAAGTTGTGGCACTGGATCCATCCCAGTTTCTGAAACGATACCCCTGCGAGCTTTCGGGCGGTCAACAGCAGCGAGTGGGAGTCGCCCGAGCCCTGGCTGCGGACCCACCTGTCATGTTGATGGATGAGCCCTTTGGTGCGATCGATCCCATCAATCGCGACGGGATCCAGGACGAGTTCATGCGCATCCAGCGCCAAGTCGGAAAAACAGTGCTCTTTGTCAGTCACGATATAGACGAGGCTGTGAAGATGGCGGACTGTGTCGCCCTGTTCCACAACGGCAAAATCGAGCAGTTCGGCAGTTCCGATGATCTGCTGGCCCGGCCCAACAGCGAGTTCGTGGCTAACTTCATGGGCGGCGACCGGATCATCAAACGCCTGTGTCTGCTGTGTGCGGCTGACGTGGCCAGCAAGGTCCCGCCACGGGAGCACATGCAGATCGTAGGTGGCAACAGCGGCGTTTCACACTCGCTCCTGATCGTCAAACCTGCGGATGACTTGCGCCAGGTGCTTTCGCAATTGCTGGGTCGCGGCCAGGACTGGGCACTTTGCAACGACAGCGACGGGTGCTTTATCGGTTATGTCCATCAAGCCGACATCCTGGCGCGACTTGTCGAAAATATTACGCCGGTGGTGCACTGACGATGCCTGATTTACTTACCGGATTGTGGAAAGGGTTGCAGTTCTACTGGGACGACATCAGCTACCTGACGCTCCAGCATCTGCAGATCGTTGCGGTCAGTGGCGTCCTGGCGCTGCTCATTGCGCTGCCGTTAGGTGTCTGGATGAGCCGTCCGGCGAACCAGCGTTACGCCATGGCCAGCCTACAGGTGCTTAACGTAGGGCAGGCAATCCCCAAGCTCGCGTTGCTGGCATTGGCCATGAGTCTGATGGGTGTCGGCAGCGGCGCGGCTATCATCGGCTTGTTTGTCGCGACGTTGTTGCCCGTGGCAGTCAACACTTATGAAGGTTTGCGCGCAGTGCCGCAGCATCTACTCGAAGCCGCCGAGGCGATGGGCATGACGCCACGGGAGACGCTGTGGAAAGTTGAAATTCCGAACGCGATGAGCGTGATTTTCGCAGGTATCCGCACGGCGCTGGCGATCAACGTCGGTACCGCGCCGCTGGCCTTCCTGGTCGGCGGCGGCGGATTGGGCGAGTTGATTTTTACTGGGATCGACTTGAACGACTTCGGCATGATGCTGGCCGGTGCCGGGGCGACCGCGTTGTTGGCGGTTGCGGTCGATCTGGGCTGCGGTTTGATTCAAACCATCGCAGTGTCACGGGGCTTGAGGTTGGCCGGGCGAGAATGAACCTGAAGACCAGCGACAAAAACCAATAATAGGAGGTGCATGATGATTTATCGAATGCTAGCCACTCTGATTTTTACCCTGAGCCTGGCTTTTGGTGTGGTGGTCGGCGCTTGCGCCAACAGCCCGATTGTGGTCGGCGGCAAGAAGTTTACCGAGCAGCAATTGGTCGCCGAGATGACCGCTCAACTCCTGCGCGCCAATGGCTACCGGGTCGATAAACGCCCGGATCTGGGCTCTTCGGTGTTGCGCGCGGCGCAAGAGAATGGTCAGGTCGATGTATATTGGGAATACACCGGCACTTCGCTGACTACTTACAATAAAGTCAGCGACAAGCTCAACGCCGAGGAAACGTACCGGAAAATCAGCGAGCTTGATGCGCAAAAAGGCATCACCTGGTTGAACCCTTCCAGGGCCAACAATACTTACGCTTTCGCCATGCGCAAGGAAGAGGCGCAGAAGGATGGCATTGTCTCGATCAGTGATCTTGCGCAGAAGATCGCAACAGGCAAGTCCTATAAATTTGCCTCCAATGCTGAATTCTTTTCCCGGCCTGATGGTTTGCGTCCTTTGCAGGAGACCTACAAGTTTGAATTCGAACGTAGGAACATTGTCCGCATGGACGGCGGCTTGACCTATCAGGCGCTCAGAGACGGTCAGGTCGATCTGGCATTGGTCCTGTCGACGGATGGGCGGATTCCGGCCTTCGGCTTTGTGTTGCTGAAAGACGATAGAGGTTTTTTCCCCAGCTACGCGCTGACACCGGTGATTCGCACTGAAGTGTTTAAAGCCAATCCGAAGATAGCCGAGTTGCTCAACGCGTTGTCGTCCAAGCTGGACGACGACACTATTGCCGGCCTCAATTCTCGGGTCGACGTCGGTCGTGAGTCTATCGAGAGTGTGTCCAGGGAGTTTTTGCAAAAAAATCAGTTGCTCTAGTGGCCTGTGTAGTTGGTTCTGTCAGTCAATTTCGGTGCCACAAGTGAGCTGCGTTGCTGTTCCTGGCCATGACGGGCTAGAACTCGTCACTGCGCCCTGGCCGTAGATTTGCGGCATCTTTTTAGCCTGCTTAGTTGTGATGCTCAATCCGGCTGCTTGAGATGTGAGCGTATTCCGTTCGTCTGTATTTATTAGGGAAGTTACCCATGCAGCTGAATAAAAAATTTATGACGTACTGGTTGTTACTATTAGCGGCAAGTGTTCAGGCGAATGACGGTATCGACCGTATGACACTCGCCGATATGCGTCATGCATTGAATAGCGGCACCCTGAGTTCCGAGCAATTGGTCCAGCATTATCTGGATAATATTCAAGCGAATAATCACCAAGGGCAAAACATCAATGCGCTGGTGACCCTCAACGAACACGCCATCGCACAAGCCCGTAAGTGGGATGCTCAACGGGCGAAAAACCCCACTGCCAAGTACCCGGCGCTGGCCGGCATTCCGTTCGTGGTGAAGGACAACTTTGACACCGCCGGGATGGTCACCTCTGGTGGGTCCTTCGTGCTGCGTTCCTCGGTGCCGAGCCAGGATGCTTTCACTATCAAGACACTGATCGAGGGGCAAGCGATTCTTCTCGGCAAGACCAACCTATCGGAATTGGCTGCGTCCTTTGGCTGGTTTGGCTACAGCTCGTTTGGCGGTCAGACGCTGAATCCGAAAAACACCCGGCGCGATGCTTCCGGCTCCAGCAGCGGCTCTGCCGCCGCGGTGGCAGCGGCATTTGCCCCCTTCGCGCTGGGCTCGGACACGAGCGGGTCGATTCGCGCACCGGCCAGTGTCACCGGTACGGTGGGTTTTCGACCTTCGCTGGGGCTGATCAGCCGGAGCGGCATTATTCCGCTTTCCCTCACGTTCGATACCGCGGGTGTGATTACCGGCAGCGTGCAGGATCAGGCCATTGTGCTGGATGTGATCAAGGGACAGGACAAAAGCGATTCGGCGACCCTTGATCTTGCTTCAGAGCACATACAGTTCGTGCAAGCGCTGAACCAATCCTCACTGAAAGGCAAGGTCATTGGCGTGGTCACGAATTTCAAAGGCGCCAACGCCGAGGTGGATGAGGTTTTCCAGAGGGCGCAGGAAACACTTGGCGAGCGGGGTGCTCGTGTGGTCTCCATCACCCTTCCTAAGGTATTTGAAACCCTTTGGAGCGGTGTGCTGGGGCCGGTTGGAGAGAGCGAATTCAAGCCGCAATTTGAGCGCTACCTGGCAACCCTCAATGCCAATCAGCCGCGGACACTGGAGGGTTTCCTAGACCTTGCCAGGAAAAATCAGGCGCACAACGGTCCGCATGGCATGAATCCGGCACGGCTCGCCGGGCTGGAACGGGTATTGAAAACCGATAGTACCGATTCGCCAGCGTATATTTCGATTCTGTCGAGAAAGATCCCGCAATTGCGTGTGCAACTGTTGGACATCATGAAGAAGAACCAGGTGGATAGTTTGCTTTTCGCAACCATCAATTGCCCGGCTTCGGTGGTTCATGGTGTGGCGGATGAGAGCTACGTCTGCGCATCTGCGGATACTTATGCATCATCGTACATTGCCTCCGCCACGGGATTTCCTGAGATAACGGTTCCCGCAGGCACCATCAAGGGCAACTTGCCGGTTGGCGTTTCGTTCTTGGGCGGGTATGGAGAAGATGCCAAGATTGTGAGTTTTGGCTACTCCTTTCTTGGCCGGTAGTGTTCTTCAGCTCTGTATGCCTGGACGGCAGCGTAATGGTTGGGTTGCAAGTCTGCTGTAATGGGCTGTAATCAATGCGTTTGCCATGAAAACACTGTGGAGGTCTGTCAGGACTGGCGAATTGTGTTCCTGGGGTGCATGACTTATCCTCTGCGGCGATGGATGCCCGGGTCGCGGTCTAGACGCTCGGGGACCGACGGCAATGGAGGCCGTAACGCATGTTCAAGATCAGGCGAAAAATTGGCGTTCTGCTGCTGGTCTATATCGTCGGGGTCAGTGGTTACATCTACTACCTGCACGACCAGGCCCAACGTATCCTGATCGAGGGCATCAACAACAAACTGTTGCATGCGGCTCTGGGCGCTGCCGCCATTCTCGGCGACCAGTACCACGATGCGCTGGTCGACAAGCATTCAAAGTCCGAAGCCGAAGATCTGGATGCCATCCGCAAACTGTCCCGTTTCAACGAGTCGATGGGCACAGCCTTTGTCTACACGGTAATCAAGCGGGGAGCAAAGGCCATCCTGGTCAGTTCCAGTGCCTCGACCCAGGAGGTCGAGGAAGGCAACTTCGTCCGCTTCTTCGATCCTTATCCCGATGCAAGCCAGGCCCTGCTCGACAGTTTCGATCTGACAACACCGAGCTGGATCGATTACACGGACCACTGGGGTGATTTCCGTGCTGTCTTTGTTCCCATGAAATCCGCGGACGGCACTCCTTATGTCGCCGGCGCGGAAATTACCCTGGCTGACTACTACCACGCACTCAATCAGGACTCCCTGCACCATCTCGTGCTGGCGATCCTGGTCTTTCTCTCTCTCAGTCTCCTGTTTGTCATCGATTCGGTGCGCATGCGAACCCACCTTCGCCAGCTGCAAGTCAATGAGCAGGTATTGAAACAGGCAAAGATCTGCGCCGAAGAAGCCGACCGCCTGAAAAGCCAGTTTCTGGCGACCATGAGCCATGAAATCCGCACGCCCATGTATGGCGTTATCGGTGCCACCGAGCTACTGTCCGCCACGGCACTGAACCCGGTACAAAGTGACCTGCTGACCACGATCCAGACCAGCGGGGAGACGTTGCTGGCGTTGATCGACGACATTCTCGACCTGGCGAAGATCGAGTCGGGGAAAATGGACTTGCGGCCCCGTGTATTCGAGTTACGAATCTTGATCGCCTCGAGTGTCGAGCTGGTCCGCCAGAATATCCAGGACAAGCCGATCACTCTTGAGGTCAGCGTTTTCCCGGATGTTCCTTCGCTGATCAAGACCGATGCCGACCGTCTTCGTCAGGTGCTGATCAACCTATTGGGCAATGCGATCAAATTCACCGAAACGGGAAAGGTCTCGCTGTCTGTCTCGCTCAGTGACAGCACGGTTCCTACGCGACTCAACTTTTCCATACGTGATACGGGCGTCGGTATTCCCATGGACCGACAGGGCAGCCTGTTCAAGCCCTTTACCCGGTGCGAAGGCGCGAACAATCAGCGTTTCACCGGCAGCGGGCTCGGCCTGTCGATCTGCAAGAACCTGATCGAAGCCCAGGGTGGGATCCTGTCTTTCAGCAGCCTGTTCGGTATTGGCTCGACTTTTACTTTCTCGCTACCAATCGAGCCGTTTTCAGACCTGGAAATACCCATTGCCGCCGAGCACCCAACGGTGGGGTTCGACGCCTCGTTCGCCAGGCATTACCCCCTGGATATCTTGTTGGTGGAGAACCACGAACTGAACCGGAAGGTCGCGATGGCGATGTTGCAGACCCTGGGGTACACGCCTGATTTTGCCTGCGATGGTCTCGAATCGCTCGACCATTGTCGGGTGTCGACACCGGATGTCATCCTGATGGATATCAATCTGCCTGGCATGGATGGCCTGGAGGCCATTCGCCGCATCAGGAAACTGCCACAGGGGGAACAGTGCTATATCGTTGCCTTTACCGCCAGTGCATTCTCCAACGAGATCGAGCGTTTCCGGGGCGCCGGCGCCAACGATATTCTGACCAAGCCCGCCTGCTTCCAGGGCTTTACCGAAGTACTGCGACGTTCGCTGGACTACCGCAAGCAATTCCAGACCTGCGCCCCGGTAGCCGAGTGATCCCGACTCGAGGTCAGGGGGCGAATGCCATTACCGAGGCAGGGGAACCGGAACCCTCGTGGAGCCGCAGGATGCCGATCACCAGTGTGGTGCCCTTGGGCGGTAACTGGTCGAGGTTGGTCAGGCACTCCAGGATGATGCCGTTTTTCGCCAGGACTTGGCTATTGGTGGCGTATACCGTGTCCTGGCCTGGATCGGCACCATGGGTATCAGTCCCAACGCCCGCGATGTGGCGTTCGTCAACCAGGAAGGTGGCGGTGTCGCTCCCGAGTCCGGGGAAGTGCAGGCCACCCTGGTCATCGGCGTTGAAAAAACGCTTTGGATCGTTCCAGAATGCCTGCCAGCCGGTGTAGAGCAGCACGATGGAATCCCGGGCGATAGGCCCATGGGCGTGTTCCCAGTTCTTGATGTCCTGGATGCTGATCACATAGTCGGGATTAGCCTTGGCCTGTGCTCGTACATCGATCACCACGGCCGGGCGTACCAGCGACTGTGGTGTGTAGGCATCGATCCCAACGCCCTCGACGTGAAAGCTGTTAGGTGCATTCATATGGGTGGCACTGTGTTCGCCCATGCTGAAGCTACGCAGGTAGTAGCCGTCCTTTTCCTGGGTGGCCACGACATTGAAGTTGACGGGAGGGTCGTGTGGCCAAAGCGGTATGGAAGGGGAGATGACGTGACTGAGGTCGATGATCTTGCGAAACTGAATACTCTGCATTTCCTTTGCGTCCTTTTCCTCTGCGAAACCGTGGGTAGCACCGGTTGCCAGCCAGGCGACCAATAGCCCGACAGATAAGTGCCTGAGTCGTGTCTTGTGTCGCGTTGATAATTCCATGATGTGTCCGCTCCTAAGGAATCAAGGGGCCCCTGCCCTTGATTCCTCGGCAGTCTATCCATTCTTGGTGCGGTAGTGGCAAGGAGATTCAGGGGAGGACGGGGGCATTCGCGACAGCAGGCGTCTCTTTCCGGTACAGGACCAGGGGAATCTCCAGGGTGAACAGCGCGCCTTTTCCTGGTCCGTCGCTGTGGGCGTACAGATGGCCGTTCATCTCGATCGCCGCGAGGGCGCAGCTGTGCAGCCCGAAACCGTGGCCGTCCTTGCGCGTGGTGAAGCCGTGATTGAAGATCCGTGTGATGTTTTCCGGTGCAATTCCCTCGCCATCGTCTTTGACGCTGATACGCAAGGTGGTGTCCTCGATCACCCTGACAGCGAGGGTAATGTCGCGCTCACGGTTCGACAGATCGGACACCGCATATTTGGCATTGCTGATCAGGTTGATCAGGACCAGCAATAGCCGGTGTTTGTCCCCCAGCAGAGTGGGTACGTCCTGGTAATCCTTGAGTACTGTGACCTGATGCCGGGTCAGGGCGCCGGAGTTCATGCGTAGGGCATCTTCGAGCAGGTCGGTGATATTCAGCGGTTCCAGCAGCCTGCAAGCCCCGGCATAGGATTGCTGAGTGGCGACAATCTCCTTGAGGTGATCGACGCTTTTGCTCAGTTGCGTCAATTCCTGGACGATCTCCGCCTGTTCAGTGCCGATGGCCGTGACCAATTGACCCAGATAAGCAGGCAGCAGCTTGCCTTTTTCATCCTGGCTGAGGAAGTGCCCCAGGTCGTCAGCGTGCTCCTTCATCAGTTGCACGGCCTTGCTCAACCCCTGTGCCTTGCTGGCGCGGACCTTGCGGCTCACCAGGTCGGCAGAGATGTTCACGCTGTTGAGCACGTTGCCGACGTTGTGCAGGACGTTGGTGGCGATCTCCGCCATACCGGCCATGCGGGCGGTGTCGAGCAGCTCGCTCTGGGTCTCCCTGAGTTCGCGAGTACGCTCTTCCACCCGCTGTTCGAGGCGTTCGTTGGCAGCCTGCAGGGCGCTGTTCATCTGGTTGATCAGGGCATGGCTGCGCAGTTGGCGAATGATCAGGTAGACCACCAGCAGTGCCATGCATGCGGCGCAGAGTGTCAGATACAGATGGTCCTGGTGGCTCTGGCGGTCCGCACGCCGCTGGCTTTCATTGAGATATTCATTGATGGCGTCGAGGCTGGCGGCCACCGGGATGAAGCCGATACGGTCAAGCAGATCGTTGGCCAGGGGCTGCTCGCGCACGATCAGCTTGACCTGCTCGACCAGTTTGTCGAGCGATGGGATCAAGGTGGCCGCCAGGGCGCTTTTTTGCGCGATCAGGTTCTCGATCTGGCGCTGAATCCGCTCGGCTTTTTCATTTGAGACATGTTGCGCATATTCCAGCGTACTCAAGGTCAGTTTCGAGGCACTGTACAGCACGATCAGTGTGGCGACCGGGTGTTGGATGCTGAAGGGGTCCAATTCTTGCTGGATGGTTTCTTCTATGGCGGACAGTGTTTCGAGATCATCGCGCAAGGTGATGTTCTGCACCTGGAACTGCTCGATCAGCTTGTTCTTTTCCGCCGTCGCGTCCAGGTAGGCTTTTTTCCTGGACTGCCAGATGGGGGAGTCGTCCAATGTCGCGTTCAGCGTCACCAACTGCTCCCAGCGGCGGCTCGACTCGGTAGTCGAACCAGTGAGCAGGTTGTAATTGTATTCGGCGTTGATCCGTGCCTTGAGCACTTTGGCATCCAACTTGCCGTCCAGTTGCTTGAGTTGGCGCAGCAGGTCGCGAGATTCGAAGTAGGTGGAGGTATCCCGCGAATAGACCTTGATCAGCAGGAACGCCAGGAGACTGACGAGAATGATGAACAGTGCCACCAAGGCACTACTTCGGTACCTGTTCCACCGCGCCATGATTTACATCCCTGCCGGAGTTGCTCGTCATTATCGCAGGTCCTTGGCAGTTCTGCCGGTGCCTTTTTTGCCTGGTGCCCGACAAGGCCCGAGTGGCGATTCAAGTCTTGCGGGAAACCGCGAAGTTTGCCCGGTGTCGTCTGTCAGGCACCCGCTTTGGTTTCCGGCAGAAACCCGTTCAGCACCAGGGCGCAGATTCCTCCGGTGGCAACACCTGATTCCAGTACATTGCGCAACGCCGCCGGCATATGGGCGAGGAACTCCGGTACCTGAGAAACACCTAGGCCCAGTGCCAGGGATACGGCGATGATCAGCAGGGCGCGACGGTCCAGCGTGATGCTCGCCAGGATATTGATGCCCGAGGCCGCCACGGCACCGAACATGACCATGGCGGCGCCACCCAGGACTGGCTCCGGCACGGCCTGGATCGCCCCGGCCACCGAGGGGAAAAGCCCCAGCAGCACCAGCATCAGGGCGATCCACTTGCCGATATGCCGGCTGGCAATCCCGGTCAGCTGAATCACGCCGTTGTTCTGGGCGAAGATAGAACTCGGGAAAGTGTTGAAGACGCCGGCCAGCAGCGAGTTGGCACCGTTGACCAGCACGCCGCCCTTGATTCTTTGCATCCACAGCGGACCTTCCAGCGGTTGACGCGACACTTTGCTGGTAGCCGTGACATCGCCGATGGCTTCCAGGGCGGTGACCAGGTAGATCACCAGCATCGGAATGAACAGCGCCCAGGAAAAGCCCAGGCCGAAGTGCACTGGTGTCGGCACCTGAAACAGCGGTGCTGCGTGCATGCCGGTAAAGTCCAGGCGATTCAGGTAACCGGCCAGGGCGTAGCCCGCAACCAGGGCAATGACGATTGCACCGCTGCGTATCCACACCAGCGGGATGCGGTTGAGCACGACGATGATCGCCAGTACTACGCCGGACAGCAGTATATTTTCGCCATTGGCGAAGGTGCCGTTGGCCATGGCGCTGAAGCCGCCGCCCATGCTGATCAGACCGACCTTGATCAGGGTCAGGCCGATCATCAGCACGACGATGCCGGTCACCAGTGGAGTGATCATGCGCTTGACGAAGGGCAGGATGCGCGAGATGCCCATCTCAACGAACGAGCCGGCGATGACTACGCCGAAGATCGCCGCCATCACCGCTTCCACCGGCGTGCCCTGCTTGACCATCAGGGCGCCGCCGGCAATCAGCGGACCGACGAAGTTGAAGCTGGTGCCCTGGACGATCAGCAAGCCAGCACCGAACGGTCCGAAGCGCCGGCACTGGACGAAGGTGGCGATTCCGGAGATCACCAGCGACATCGAGACGATCAGGTTGGTGTCCCGCGCCGAGACGCCCAGGGCCTGGCAAATCAACAGGCCGGGGGTGACGATCGGCACGATGATCGCCAGCAGGTGTTGCACAGCGGCCAGCAGGCCGATTAGCAGGCGAGGCCTGTCCTCCAGGCCGAGGATCAGTTCGTTGGCCTCGGGCACGGCGGTGGGCGGAGTCTGGTGAGCGGTCATGGCAAGTGCCTTGAAAAAAAGAGCGGCGATTCTACTGGGCTTGGCGGTGGTCGCCCAGTACTTGAGTGCTGGCGACCACCGCCATTGAGGTTATCCTCGCGGCAGGCCGGCGCTCCGGTGAACTCGGCTGCTACAGATTCGGTGTCAGTCGGTTAAACCGAGTGCCCGCTCACACATGCAACGCGTGCCCCAATGCCCGTAACGCCGCTTCCTGCACCGCTTCGCCCAGGGTCGGATGGGCATGGACGGTTGCGGCGATATCTTCCAGGCGCGCGCCCATTTCCAGTGATTGGCCGAAGGCTGCCGCCAGTTCCGATACTCCGACACCCACCGCTTGCCAGCCGACAATCAGGTGATTGTCACGCCGTGCCACCACCCGCACAAAACCGCTTTTTGCTTCCAGGGTCATGGCCCGGCCATTGGCGGCGAACGGGAAGTTCGACACCAGACAGTCCAACCCGGCAGCCTTGGCGTCGTCCGGGGTCTTGCCGACTACCACCACTTCCGGGTCGGTAAAGCACACGGCGGCAATGGCGGTCGGGTTGAATTCGCGGTGCTGGCCGGCAATCAGTTCGGCGACCATTTCGCCTTGCGCCATGGCGCGGTGGGCCAGCATCGGCTCGCCGGTGAGGTCGCCGATGGCCCACACATTACGCATGCTGGTCTGGCAACGGTTGTCGATGCGGATCGCCGCGCCGTTCATCTCCAATGCCAGTGCCTCGAGATTCCAGCCTTGGATGCGCGGTTTGCGGCCGACAGCCACCAGCACCTGGTCGGTCGCCAGCTTCAGGGTTGCGCCTTCGGGATCACGTACTTCAAGGGTGGTTGTCGCGGCATCGAAGCCTTCGACGCGGTGTTCCAAGAGAACGGTGATGCCCAGAGCCTTGATCGAGTCGGCTACCGGTTGGGTCAGTTCACGATCGTAGCTCGGCAGGACCCGGTCGCGCGCCTCCACCACTGTCACTTCTGCGCCGAGCTTGCGGTAGGCAATCCCCAGTTCCAGGCCGATGTAGCCGGCGCCGATCACGATCAGGCGCCGGGGAATTGAGCTCGGGGCCAGGGCTTCGGTGGAGGAGATCACCGCACCCCCCACCGCCAGCATCGGCAGATCCACGGTCTGCGAACCGCTGGCCAGCAGCAGGTGCTCGCACTGGATCCGCAGGCCATCGACCTCGACGTGCTTGCCGTCGATTACTTTGGCCCAACCCTGAATGACCTTGACCCCATTTTTCTTCAGCAGCGCCGCGACGCCGCTGGTCAGGCGGTCGACGATGCCGTCCTTCCACTCGACGCTCTTGGCGATATCCAGGATCGGTGCCGACACCTTGATCCCCAGCGGCGAAGTGTTGCCGCTGTAGCTTTGGGTGGTATGGAACCGTTCGGCGACATGGATCAGCGCCTTGGACGGGATGCAGCCGACATTCAAGCAAGTGCCACCCAGTGCCTGGCCTTCCACCAGCACAGTGGGAATCCCCAGTTGTCCAGCCCGGATCGCCGCGACATAACCGCCGGGGCCGCCACCGATGATCAGCAGGGTGGTGTTTTGAGTCTGTTGCATGCTCACTCCACAAACAAACAGGCGGGTTGTTCGAGCAGGCCGCGAATGGCCTGGATGAACTGCGCCGCGTCCATGCCATCGACCACGCGGTGATCGAAGGAGCTGGAAAGATTCATCATCTTGCGAATGACGATTTGGCCCTTGATTACCACGGGCCGCTCGACCATGCGATTGACGCCGACAATGGCAACTTCCGGCAGATTCAGCACCGGGGTGCTGACGATGCCGCCGAGGGCGCCGAGACTTGTCAAGGTGATGGTCGAGCCGGACATTTCTTCGCGCGTGGCCTTGCCGCCGCGAGCGGCCCTGGCCAAGCGATTGATCTCATCCGAAGTGCCCCACAGGTTGAGGCTTTCGGCATGCCGTACCACCGGCACCATCAGGCCGCCGTCGGTTTGAGCGGCGACGCCGACATGCACCGCGCCATGTTGGGTAATGACCTGGGCTTCATCGTCGTAGCGCACATTGATCTGCGGGAAGTCCCGTAGGGCCACGACCAGTGCCCGCACCAGGAAGGGCAGTAGGGTCAGCTTGCCGCGACTGTCGCCGTGCTTGTGGTTCAGGTGTACACGCAGTTCCTCGAGGGCCGTGACATCGACTTCCTCGACATAGCTGAAGTGCGCGGCGCGGCGCTTGGCGTCCTGCATGCGCTGGGCGATCTTGCGGCGTAGGCCGATCACTGGAATCTGTTGCTCATCGGTACGTCTGGCATAGCCGCTGCCAGCGCTCTGCACAGGCTGCCCGGCCTGGGCCAGGTAGGCGTCCAGATCGTCGTGCAGGATACGTCCCGCTGGGCCGCTGCCCTGGATGAAACGCAATTCAATCCCGGCATCCCAGGCTCGTTTGCGCACAGCCGGGGAGGCCAGCGGGCGTTCGTCGGCCTGGCGTGCCACCGGAGTAGGGCGCACGGCGGTGGGGGCCGTCAGCGGCTGGCTGGCGATTTTCGGCTCGACCATCGGCGCTTGCACCACCGGGGTCACGACCGGCGCTGTCTGGGCTAGCGGCGCTTCGCCGCCTTCGCGCAGATTACCGGCCCCGTCCACTTCAATGCTGATCAGGACGCTGCCGACCGCCATGACTTCACCCGGTTGGCCGCCCAGGGCAATCACTTTGCCGTGGACCGGCGAGGGAATATCGACCATGGCCTTATCGGTCATGACGTCTGCCAGGATCTGATCCTCAACCACCAGATCACCGACCTGCACATGCCACTGGGACAACTCTACTTCCGCGATGCCTTCGCCGATGTCCGGCATCTTGATGACGTGGGTACCCATTCAGACCTCCATGACCCGTTTCAAAGCCGCTCCGACGCGCACCGGACCGGGGAAGTATGCCCACTCCTGTGCATGAGGGTAGGGTGTGTCCCAGCCGGTGACGCGCTCGATCGGCGCTTCCAGATAGTAGAAGCAGTGTTCTTGGATCAGCGCGATCAGCTCGGCACCGAAGCCGCAGGTGCGGGTGGCTTCGTGGACGACGACGCAACGGCGGGTTTTCTTCACGGAATTGACGATGGTTTCCAGGTCCAGCGGCCACAGGCTGCGCAGGTCGATGACTTCGGCATCGACGCCGGTTTCCTCGGCGGCGGCCTGGGCTACGTAGACGGTGGTGCCGTAGGTGAGGATCGTCACCTCGCTACCCGGCCGGACAATCGCGGCACTGTCCAGGGGCACCGTGTAGTAACCATCAGGCACCGCGCTGGCCGGGTGTTTCGACCAGGGCGTTACCGGGCGGTCGTGATGACCGTCGAACGGGCCGTTATAGAGGCGCTTGGGTTCGAGGAAGATCACCGGGTCATCGTTTTCGATGGCGGCAATCAACAAGCCCTTGGCGTCATAGGGGTTGGATGGCATGACGGTGCGTAGGCCGCAAACCTGAGTGAACATGGCTTCCGGGCTCTGGCTATGGGTCTGACCGCCGTAGATGCCGCCGCCACAAGGCATGCGCAGGGTCATGGGCGCGACGAACTCGCCAGCCGAGCGATAGCGCAGGCGCGCCGCTTCCGAGACGATCTGGTCGGAGGCCGGGTAGAAATAGTCGGCGAACTGGATTTCCGCCACGGGCCGCAGACCGTAGGCGCCCATGCCGACCGCCACGCCGACGATCCCGCTTTCCGAGATCGGTGCATCGAATACCCGCGAGGTGCCGTACTTGCCCTGCAGCCCCTCGGTGCAGCGGAACACGCCGCCGAAGTAGCCGACGTCCTGACCGAATACCACCACGTTGTCGTCGCGTTCGAGCATCACATCCATGGCCGAGCGCAGGGCCTGGATCATGGTCATGGTACTGGTCGCCACGGCGTTCTCCGTTTGCAGTTTGCTGTGATCGTTCATGACTTATAACCCCAGTTCCTGGCGCTGCCGACGCAAGTGGTCGGGCATTTCCTTGTAGACATCCTCGAAGAGGCTCGCGGCGCTGGGCACCTGCCCGCCGGCCAGGGTGCCGAAGCGTTCGGCCTCTTTTTGGGCCGCAATGATCTCGCTTTCCAAGTCGGCGCTGACGCTGGCATGTTCCTCTTCGGACCAGTGGCCAATGGCAATCAGGTGTTGCTTGAGGCGCGTAATCGGGTCTCCGAGGGGGAAGTGGCTCCAGTCGTCGGCAGGGCGGTACTTGGACGGATCGTCGGAGGTGGAGTGTGGTCCGGCGCGATAGGTGACCCATTCGATCAACGTTGGTCCGAGGTTGCGCCGAGCGCGTTCGGCAGCCCAGGTCGAGGCGGCATAGACTGCGATGAAATCGTTGCCGTCGACCCGTAGCGAAGCAATGCCGCAACCCACGCCACGCCCGGCGAAGGTGGTGGCTTCACCGCCGGCGATGGCCTGGAAGGTGGAGATCGCCCACTGGTTGTTGACCACGTTGAGGATCACCGGGGCGCGATAGACGTGGGCGAAGGTCAGGGCAGTGTGGAAGTCCGACTCGGCGGTGGCGCCGTCGCCGATCCAGGCGGAAGCGATCTTGGTATCACCCTTGATCGCCGAGGCCATACCCCAGCCGACGGCCTGGACAAACTGGGTGGCGAGATTGCCGGAAATACTGAAGAAGCCATGGTCACGCACCGAATACATGATCGGCAGTTGCCGGCCCTTGAGCGGGTCGCGCTCGTTGGACAGCAGTTGGCAGATCATGTCCACCAACGGCACTTCGCGGGCCATCAGGATGCTCTGCTGGCGATAAGTGGGAAAGCACATGTCAGTGATGTTCAGGGCCAAGGCCTGGGCGCTGCCGATAGCTTCCTCGCCGAGGCTCTGCATGTAGAACGACATTTTTTTCTGACGCTGGGCAACCACCATGCGCGAATCGAAGATCCGGGTCTTGAGCATGGCGCGCATGCCCTGGCGCAGGATCTCTACCGGGACATCCTCGGCCCACGGACCGAGGGCCTGGCCTTGGTCGTCGAGCACGCGGATCAGGCCCTTGGCCAGATCGGCGGTGTCGGCGGGTTCGACGTCGATGGGTGGTTTGCGAACCTGGCCGGCATCGGTCAGGCGCAGGTAACTGAAGTCGGTCTTACAGCCGGGACGGCCTGAGGGTTCAGGAACGTGCAGGCGCAACGGCGGGTAGGCTGAGGTCATGGCTTTCTACGCTCTATCTTGTGAACTTCTTGTAGTGGGCGCTCTAGCAAATATTCCCTGGGTAAGGGAAGTCTTGTCCTACAACCATCATAGGCCGGTCGTAGGAGAATATTTCTCTATGTTTGCTTGCGTTCGAGCCTGCTTGCAGATAAAAAATCTGCATAGTCATAAAAAACAGGTGTTTTTATCTCATGCGCAAACTGGATCGAACCGATATCGGAATTCTCAACCGCCTTCAGGAGAACGCCCGCATCACCAACGCCGACCTGGCGCGCTCGGTCAACCTGTCGCCGACGCCGTGCTTCAATCGGGTCAAGGCGATGGAAGAACTGGGGCTGATTCGCGAGCAGGTGACCTTGCTCGATCCCGATCTGCTGGGGTTGCACGTGAACGTGTTTATCCATGTCAGCCTGGAAAAGCAGGTGGAAGAGGCATTGCAGCATTTCGAGGCGGCGATTGCCGATCGCCCGGAGGTGATGGAGTGCTACCTGATGGCAGGGGATCCTGATTATCTGATTCGCGTGCTGGTGCCGACCATCCAGGCGCTTGAGCGCTTCATGCTGGATTTCCTGACCAAAGTGCCCGGCGTGGCGAATATCCGCTCCAGTTTTGCGCTCAAGCAGGTACGCTACAAAACGGCGCTGCCGTTACCGGCAGGCGGCTTGAGTCTGGCCCTGTGACAGGGGGAAGCGAAGGGAAGATGAGTTGCGGGGGAACTTTCGTCAGCCGCGACCATGGGAGGTAGGGCTGACGAGTGTGCTGTCCTACAGAGGGTCTTTCTTGTCTCCAGCAGACAGGCCGGCCTGGATACGCTGGTAAATCTCTTCACGATGCACGGCAACGTCTTTGGGAGCGTTGATGCCGATCCGGACTTGCTGGCCGCTAACGCCCAGAATCGTGATCGTGATGTCGTCACCGATGTTGATGCTTTCACCGACTTTGCGGGTGAGTATCAGCATGTCTTTCTCCTTGATTGTTACTAAGGTGCCTTTCGCAGGCAGTCCCGGCTTAGGTCTTACACACAGAATACCGCCAAGTTCATTCGAGCGGGTGGTTCATTACAGACGTCATTTCATTCTATTTAATTCCCCGAAGCCGGAAAATTGCCGGTAATTCAGCCTGATAAAGACAGGAGCTGCTCAGTTCAACAAGGTTGAGACAAGCCGTAAGGTGATAAAATCACATTAACTGATCATTACGGGAGACGCTTTGTGCGCAGAATAGCAGTGATGGTGGCATTCGTGGTGCTGGCCGGTTGTGGCGATGGTTCGGAAAACAAGGTCGAGCCGGCAAAAGTGGCTGTCGCGCCAGCGGTCGCGGCGGCAAGCACGGGGTGGGATCTGCTGATCAAGGATGACAAATCCAAGGCATTGACCGACTGGACCGCCTGGCTGATCGAGCATGGTTTCCCGTTCAAGATCCTCGATGACGGTCGGGTGATTGCCGGGCCGTTCGCGAGCAAGGAGATTGCCGAGCAGAAAAAGGCGCAATTGGCCGATAAGCAAAACATGGATTCCGAGGTCGTGGAGCATCAGGCGCAACCTTGAGCCTTACGCGGTTCGCGATGTAGCAACACTGGGCTCTATGATCCATGCAGTCAGGTGTCAGCCACAGGCCTTCAGGTCCACCGCGCCGACAAACTCGTTGCCGCGGCCCATCACGCAGGCCACGCGCTGGTTGCGTTGGCGTTCCCAAACCTGCACGGGATAGGTTTTGTGCCACGCCTCATACAACTGGCGATCCTGTTTCGACAGGCGCAGGCCGTACTGCTTGCTCATGTAGAAATAGGTGCGGGCGATCATTCCGCGAATCGAAGGGCGTGGCATCACTTTCTTTGCCTTGAAGTCGACCTGGGTCAGACACGAGCCGTATTGGCCTTTCTGCTCCGGCAGCCAGCCGAAGCTGAAGTTGCTGCGGTCGCCGTTCACTTCGCCGATGCTCGGTACGAGGTTGTGCAGGTCGGCTTCGGCACGTTTGTAGGCCGGGTCGTGCTGGCTGCAGTACTTGCGCCCGCCTTGCTGCCAGCACTGGCGCTGGTGGCCGATGTGCCAGGCCGGAACGATATGCTCCCACTCGATGCGTGCGGCGCGGTTGGCATTTTTGCGCGGGACATAACCGCAGGCTTCGAGATTGACCCGGTTGCCGTTGTACTTGCAGCCGCAATAGAACTCCGTGGACTGTCGCTCATAGAGTCTGCGGGCGATTTTCTTGGCTTCGGCGAAGGTGCGAGGGGCCTCGGCCTGGGCCGGTAGCAGCCAACACAGGCAGAGCAAAGCGATAACACGCACGAGCATTGTTTCAGTCTTCCTTCGGCACGACCCAGAAAATCTGCACGCCACCGTCATCGCGATAGGCGAGGGTGACGTTGTCGTTCTCGGCGATTTCCTCGAGCAGTTGTTCCCAGTCGTCGATAGACTCTTCCAGCAGGCGGAAGATCAGCGCGGCCCTGGCTTTCTGGGCTGTCGGTGAGTTGATGATGTTCTGTACGCGCAGGCCCATGCGTTCGTAGGCGCTGGGGGCGGCGGAGACTGAGATTGGATTTGCCACGGAACTATCCTTAATAAACTGTACGTGCATACAGTATTTAAACGTAGGCAATTTCGCAACTCTTAGCAAAATCTGGTGCGTTTTCTGACAACTATTTTTGCGATTTGATGTCAGTCGTAGGGAAAATTATAAGGATTTACAATAGGATGGATGTCAGCTGATGATTTTTAACTGGTAGGGGGATTCAGCTTTTGCGGCGTTGAATGTAGGTTGAAGTGTCTGGATTGGTATCGATAGCAGGCTCGGCTAAATCCAAGACCGAAGGCAATCTGATGAAAGCAATCAGCGTCCTGGTAGGGGGCTTAATCGAACCGGCGAGTTTGGGCTTCACGATCAATACAGCCGTCTGATCGCCACTGCGTGTCGAGGGCTTGTCGATGACGCTTTCTTCATGGAACTCTTTGGCTAAAACCCCTACAAGCCCGTTGACAAAATTCGGCGAGGTTCTCATAGTTTGTCTTACGCAAACGTTTGCGCTGACTGTTTTAGGGGCTTTCTCCAAAAAAACGCACCGAAAGCCCTGTCGCGCTCCTGGCGTTGCTCACAATAATCATAAGATCGGAGTGAACCCCATGAAGTTGCCATTCGCTGGACGTCTTCTCGCTGTCGGTGTGCTGGCTGCCGCCTCTGCCGCTCTGCCGTTTTCTTCGGCCTTCGCCGCGCAAACCGCCACCAAACCGAAGGTTGGCCTGGTCATGAAATCTCTCGCCAATGAATTCTTCGTCACCATGCAGGATGGCGCTAAGGATTACCAGAAAGCCCACTCCGCCGATTTCGACATGATCACCAACGGCATCAAGAATGAAACCGATACGAGCGCGCAGATCGATATCGTCAACCAGATGATTCTGTCCAAGGTCGATGCACTGGTGATTGCCCCGGCTGACTCCAAGGCCCTGGTGATGGTCCTGAAGAAAGCCAGCGACGCCGGTATCAAGGTCGTCAACATCGACAACCGTCTGGATCCGGATGTACTGAAAAGCAAACACCTCGATATCCCCTTCGTAGGGCCGGATAACCGTAAGGGCGCGCGCCTGGTGGGCGATTACCTGGCCAAGACCCTGGCCGCGGGCGACAAGGTCGGCATCATCGAAGGCGTACCGACCACCACCAACGCCCAGCAGCGTACCGCCGGCTTCAAGGACGCGATGGAGGCGGCTGGCATGAAGATCGTTTCCACTCAATCCGGCAACTGGGAAATCGACCAGGGCAACAAGGTAGCCTCGGCCATGTTGAGCGAGTACCCGGACCTCAAGGCCTTGCTGGCGGGTAACGACAACATGGCCCTGGGCGCTGTTTCCGCGGTCCGTGCCGCAGGTAAGGCCGGCAAAGTGCAAGTGGTCGGCTACGACAATATCGAAGCCATCAAGCCGATGCTGCGGGACGGTCGTGTCCTGGCCACCGCTGACCAGGCTGCCGCCCAGCAAGCCGTCTTCGGTATCCAGAACGCGCTCAAGCTGGTCAAGGGCGAAAAAGTCGATAGTGTCGACGGCGTGATCGAAACCCCGGTCGAGTTGGTCCTCAAGCAGTAATCCCCGCACTTAGCCGCACGCGATAGCACCCGCTCGTCCTGAGCGGGTGCCTGGAGAGCTTTCCTATGTCATCTTCCGCACCGAACGTTGTCCTGGCGGTCAGCGGTATCGGCAAGATCTACGCGCAACCCGTGCTGAACGACATCGACCTGACGCTGATGCGTGGTGAAGTGTTGGCGCTGACCGGTGAAAACGGCGCGGGAAAAAGCACCTTGTCGAAGATCATCGGCGGGCTGGTCGCGCCGACCACCGGTCAGATGCAGTTCAACGGCCGGGCCTATACCCCCGGTAGCCGGAGTCAGGCAGAAGAACAGGGGATCCGCATGGTCATGCAGGAACTCAATCTGCTGCCGACCCTGTCGGTGGCGGAGAATCTGTTTCTCGACAACCTGCCCAGCCATGGCGGCTGGATCAGCCGCAAGCAACTACGCAAGGCCGCCATCGAGGCGATGGCCCAGGTCGGACTTGACGCCATCGACCCGGATACTCTGGTCGGCGAGCTGGGCATCGGCCATCAGCAGATGGTGGAAATCGCCCGTAACCTGATCGGCGATTGCCATGTGCTGATTCTCGACGAGCCGACTGCGATGCTCACCGCTCGCGAAGTCGAAATGCTCTTTGAGCAAATTACCCGCCTGCAGGCCCGGGGCGTGTCGATCATCTATATCTCCCATCGGCTCGAAGAGCTGGCACGGGTCGCCCAGCGCATCGCGGTACTGCGCGACGGTAACCTGGTCTGCGTCGAACCGATGGTCAATTACAACAGCGAGCAGCTGGTCAATCTGATGGTGGGCCGCACACTCGGCGAACAGATGGATAGGGGCGTGCGCAATGTTGGCGCGCCGGCCCTGACGATCAAGGGCCTGAGCCGTTCAGACAAGGTACTCGATGTCTCATTCGAAGTCCGCGCTGGGGAAATCTATGGCATCTCCGGCCTGATCGGCGCGGGCCGTACCGAGTTGCTGCGCTTGATCTACGGCGCGGATACCGCCGATAGTGGCACGGTGTCCCTCGGTTCGCCGGCGCAGGTCGTGGACATCCGTTCGCCGGTGGATGCAGTACGTCATGGCATTGCCCTGATCACCGAGGATCGCAAGGGCGAGGGGTTGCTGCTGACGCAGTCGATCAGCGCCAATATCGCGTTGGGCAATATGCCGGCGATCTCCCGCGGTGGGCTGGTCAATGGAGGTGCCGAAGTAGCTCTGGCGCGGCGACAGATCGAGGCCATGCGCATTCGCAGTTCGAGCCCGGACCAACAAGTGTCCGAGCTGTCCGGCGGCAATCAGCAAAAGGTGGTGATCGGTCGCTGGCTGGAGCGCGATTGTTCGGTATTGCTGTTCGATGAGCCGACGCGCGGGATCGACGTCGGTGCCAAGTTCGATATCTATGCCTTGCTCGGCGAATTGACCCGCCAAGGCAAGGCGCTGGTGGTGGTGTCCAGCGACCTGCGTGAACTGATGCTGATCTGCGACCGGATCGGTGTGCTGTCGGCCGGGCGCTTGATCGAAACCTTCGAGCGCGGCACTTGGACCCAGGATGATTTGCTTGCCGCCGCCTTTGCCGGCTACCAAAAACGTGACGCGTTGCTCAACGATGCAGCGCCTAGGGGGACCCTATGAAAACTGCACCCTCGACCAGCAAAGCCAGTCGCAACTTCTATGGCCTTGGGACTTACCTGGGGCTGGCCGGCGCGCTGCTGGCAATGATTATCCTGTTCTCCAGCCTGAGCAGTCATTTCCTCTCCTATGACACCTTCAGCACCCTGGCCAACCAGATTCCCGATCTGATGGTGCTGGCCGTGGGCATGACCTTCGTGCTGATCATCGGTGGCATCGACCTGTCGGTGGGGTCGGTGCTGGCGCTGGCGGCATCGGCGGTCAGCGTGGCGATTCTCAGTTGGGGCTGGAGCGTGCTGCCGGCGGCGGCGCTGGGCATGGGCTGTGCAGCCTTGGCCGGGACCCTGACCGGCTCGATCACGGTGGCTTGGCGGATTCCGTCGTTTATCGTGTCCCTTGGCGTGCTGGAAATGGCCCGTGGTGTCGCGTACCAGATGACCGGCTCGCGCACCGCCTATATCGGCGACTCGTTCGCCTGGCTGTCGAACCCGATGGCCTTCGGTATCTCGCCCTCATTCATTATCGCCCTGGCGATCATCATCACCGCCCAACTGGTGCTGACCCGCACGGTGTTCGGTCGCTACCTGATCGGTATCGGTACCAACGAGGAAGCGGTACGGCTGGCGGGGATCAATCCCAAGCCCTACAAGATCCTGGTGTTCAGCCTGATGGGGCTGCTGGCCGGAATCGCGGCACTGTTTCAGGTCTCGCGTCTGGAAGCGGCTGACCCGAATGCTGGCTCCGGCCTGGAACTGCAGGTGATCGCCGCCGTGGTGATCGGTGGAACCAGTCTGATGGGCGGACGCGGTTCGGTCATCAGCACCTTCTTCGGTGTCCTGATCATCTCCGTGCTGGCCGCTGGCCTGGCACAGATCGGCGCGAGCGAGCCGACCAAACGGATCATCACCGGTGCCGTGATCGTGATCGCGGTGGTGCTGGATACCTACCGCAGTCAGCGCGCTCGTCGGCGGGCTTGAAGCATGGCAACCATCAAGGATGTTGCCGCGCTGGCTGGGATCTCCTACACCACGGTGTCCCATGTGTTGAACAAGACCCGGCCGGTCAGCGAGGAAGTCCGGCTCAAGGTCGAGGCGGCGATTGCCGCCCTCGACTATGTACCCAGTGCCGTGGCGCGGTCGCTGAAGGCCAAGACTACCGCGACTATCGGCTTGCTGGTGCCCAACAGCCTGAATCCATACTTCGCCGAACTGGCACGGGGCATCGAGGATTACTGTGAACGCAACAACTATTGCGTGATCCTCTGCAATTCCGACGATGATCCGGACAAGCAGCGCAGTTACCTGCGGGTGCTGCTGGAGAAGCGCGTCGACGGCCTGATCGTGGCCTCAACCGGTGGCGACGAAAGCTGCGCGGCGGGCCTGTCGGCGGTGCGCACGCCGATGGTAATCGTCGACCGTGGTGTCGTCGGTCTGGAAACCGATATGGTGCGTATCGACCACGAAGAAGGCGCGTACCTGGCGACCCGGCACCTGCTGGAGCTGGGACATCGGGCGATTGCCTTTATCGGCGGACCGGACAATACCAGCGTGGCGCAACTGCGCCTGGCCGGTCATCTGCGGGCGCTGCGGCAGGCGAAGGTCAAGGTGCCCGCCAAGTGGCTGCTGGCCAGCGACTTCACCAGCACCGGCGGTTATCAAGCGGCGGCCGGATTGCTCGACGGCGAGCGCCCTAGCGCGATTTTCGCCGGTAACGACTTGCTCGGCATTGGCGTATTGCGGGCAGCGGCGGAACGTAATATCCGCGTGCCCGGCGAACTGTCGGTCATCGGTTTCGACGATATCCAGATGAGTCGCTATGTCTATCCGGCGCTGACCACGGTCGGCCAGTCGATCCTGCACCTGGGGGAGACGGCGGCTGAGCTGCTGCTGCGGCGTATTGCCACGCCGCATGTGCCGATCGATCAGCGGATCGTGATCCCGAGTATCGTCTTGCGCGAGTCGACGGCGCCAGTTTCGACCGGGCTCGCATAAGTCCCTTTGGGGCCATAGCGCTGAATCTGACCGAATTGAATTCAAGAGTAATGGTGCATGCAAGCAAAAGTAGCGGTCATAGGCAGTCTCAACATGGATTTGGTTACACGGGCCGAACGTCTGCCGCGCGCGGGCGAGACTTTAATCGGCCAGTCCTTTGCCACGGTTTCCGGCGGCAAGGGCGCGAACCAGGCGGTGGCGGCGGCGCGTCTGGGCGCGCAGGTGTCGATGATCGGCTGCGTCGGCGATGACGCCTACGGTGAGCAACTGCGGGATGCGTTACGGGTCGAGGGCATCGATTGCCAGGCGGTCACGGCGGTTGGCGGCGTGTCCAGCGGAGTTGCCTTGATCGTGGTCGATGCCAGCAGCCAGAACGCGATTGTCATTGTCGCTGGCGGCAACGGCTGCCTGACCACCGATGTGCTCAAGGGCTTCGATGCGGTGCTGCGAGAGGCGGATGTCATCATCTGTCAGCTCGAAGTGCCGATGGAAACCGTCGGCTATGCGCTCAAACGCGGTCGTGAGCTGGGTAAGACCGTCATCCTCAATCCGGCACCGGCCAGTACGCCGCTGCCGGCTGACTGGTATGCATCCATCGACTATCTGATTCCCAACGAGAGCGAGGCAGAGGCCCTGAGCGGCTTGCCGGTGGATTCGCTGGCGAGCGCCGAGACTGCCGCGACCCACCTGATGGCGGCCGGGGCAGGGAAGGTGATCATCACCCTCGGTGCCCAGGGCTTGTTGTTTGCCGATGGCCAGGCTTTGGTGCATTTCCCGGCGCCCAAGGTCAAGGCGCTCGATACCACCGCCGCCGGCGACACCTTTGTCGGTGGCTTTGCCGCGGCGCTGGCCTGCGGCAAGAGCGAAGCCGAGGCCATTCGTTTTGGCCAGGCGGCGGCGGCGTTGTCGGTCACCCGTGCCGGTGCGCAGCCGTCCATTCCGCATTTGTCCGACGTACAGGGTTTCAAACAGCCATGAAAAAAACACCGCTGCTCAATATCGCCCTGTCCCGCGTGATCGCCTCGCTGGGGCATGGCGATATGTTGGTAATCGCTGATGCCGGTCTGCCGGTGCCGCCGGGCGTCGAGCTGATCGATTTGGCCCTGACCCAAGGCATTCCGGATTTCGTCAGTACCCTGCGCACCGTGCTTAGCGAGATGCAGGTAGAGAGTCACGTGCTGGCCGAGGAAATCCTGCTCAAGCGTCCGCCGCCATTGGAGTACCTGGAAGCCTTGAATGCCCAGGGCAATCTCGGGCAGCGCCGCCTGCTCGGTCACGAGGATTTGAAGTTACTCAACCGCCAGGCCAGGGCGGTGGTACGCACCGGCGAGTGTCAGCCGTACTGCAACATCGTCCTGGTTGCAGGCGTTACTTTTTAAGAGCCTCTTTCCCGATTCAAACCCTCGCACAAGGAGCGCACAATGCACCGCTATGCTCAGATCTTGCAACGCTGGTTCCGGAGTCTGCTGATTTTGTCCTTGCTCACTGCTACAGGCGCCCAGGCGGCGGAAAAAATCGATCTGATCATCGATACCGACCCAGGGGCCGACGACGTGGTCGCGCTGCTGTTCGCCCTGGCTTCGCCTGAGGAGTTGCATATTCGTGCCTTGACCACCGTGGCCGGTAACGTGCGCCTGGACAAGACCTCGCGCAACGCGCGCCTGGCCCGTGAATGGGCAGGGCGCGAGGAGGTGCCGGTGTATGCCGGTGCGCCCAAGCCGTTGCTGCGCACGCCGATCTATGCCGAGAACATCCACGGCAAGGAAGGCATCTCCGGCGTCACCGTGCACGAACCCAAGGCACCCCTGGCCAAGGGCAATGCCATCAACTACCTGATCGAAACCCTGCGTGGCGCCAAGCCCCACAGCATCACCATTGCCATGCTGGGGCCACAGACCAACCTGGCGCTGGCCTTGATCCAAGATCCCGAGATCACCCAGGGCATCAAGGAAGTGGTGGTCATGGGCGGCGCGCACTTTAACGGTGGCAATATCACCCCGGTGGCCGAGTTTAACCTGTTCGCCGATCCCCAGGCCGCCGAGGTGGTGCTCAAGAGTGGGGTCAAGCTGACCTACCTACCGCTCGACGTGACCCATAAGATTCTCACCAGTGACGAGCGCCTGAAGAAGATCGCGGCGCTGAACAACAACGCCAGCCAGGTGGTCGGCGATATTCTCAACGAATACGTCAAGGGCGATATGGAGCACTACGGTATCCCTGGTGGCCCGGTACATGACGCCACGGTGATCGCCTATTTGCTCAAGCCCGAGTTATTCAGCGGGCGCCGGGTCAACATGGTGGTCGACAGCCGTGAAGGCCCGACCTTCGGCCAGACCATTGTCGACTGGTACGATGGCCTGCAACAGAACAAAAACGTGTTCTGGGTCGAGAATGGCGACGCCCAGGGCTTCTTCGACCTGCTGACGGCGCGCCTGGCCCGCCTGAAGTAACGGTGATAACCCGCGGGCACTTGCCTGCGGGTTCCTAGGCACAAGGGGCGGCAGCATGCCAGAATCGGGTTTTGCTTTTTCTGGAACCCATCCGTGCAAATCGATTTGAACAACCCCGCCAACCTGACCCTCGAGGCCGTGCGCCAGTTGCTCGCATCGGCCAGTGACGAGGTGCACGCTCAATTGCGGGTGACCCGTTCCGGCATCGCCTATCTGTCTTCTCGTGTCGTCGGCGGGCAGGATATCGAGGGTCTGTCGTTCCGGCTCGAAACCTGGGCAGCCGGTTCCGGTTATGTCGGCAACGTCGCGGCCAGTGACGAAGTCTGGGTCATGCAGGTCTTCAATGCGTTGAAAGAAAACTGGCCCAATCCGCCATCCGATTACATCGATGTTTACTGATTCAACAATGCGTTCATATTCAGTCACGATTCATTGCACGGGTGAGCCGGCGACTCAGGCAGACTTATCCTTCGTTGCCGTAGGAATCGGGCTGACGATTGTTCGGCATGCAACCAATGACGTAAACGACGGTCGCACGCACTCTACTTATTTTTTTAAAGGAGGCTTCATGCCTTGCAAGCTTGCATCTTTGGGGGCGTTGTTCGCCATGTTGGTCCTGGCGGGTTGCGCGAATGGCGGCTCGGCCTCGACGGCCAATGCGTCTGCCGGCGAGAGTGGCCATAGCCGTTGCGAAGCTAAAGGCGCCGAGTTCGCGCTTGGCAAGCAGGCCTCCGCCGAGCTGCTTGAGCAGGCGCGCAACCGCAGTGGCGCACAGATGGCACGGATTCTTGGACCCGATGATATGGTCACCCTGGAATATCGTTCAGAACGCCTGAACCTTAATGCGGACAGCGCGGGCAAGATCGAGCGGGTCAATTGCGGCTGAGTTTTGTAGCCTCCATAAAAAACCCCGCCACGTGGACGGGGTTTTTTCAGTTCGCGGAAATTTACTCCGGACGAACCTGTGCAGCTTGCATACCCTTTTGGCCTTTCTCAGCCACGAAGGAAACGCTCTGGCCTTCTTTCAGGCTTTTGAAACCGTCGCTTTCGATAGCTTTGAAGTGTACGAACAGGTCGTCACCGCCACCTTGAGGAGTGATGAAGCCGAAGCCTTTTTCATCGTTGAACCATTTTACGGTGCCGGTTTGGCGATTAGACATGGTGTATCTCCAAGAAACATATATTTTCAGTAGTACTGTGCTGCTCAGGCCAACTGGGCACACAGGCCTATCATAGTCGAAATGTTCGACTTGGGAGCCCCCCGCAGTTCCCGATTGCCAAGCAGTCGTGCTTTCTTTATCGCAGTGATTGGCTGAGAGCCCCGGTTTAAAAGGGTTGCAGGAAAAACCGGCGGTGATAAAAAAAGCCGTAAAGCTGCATAAAATGTGTGAAAAGGCTGGTTTTCAAGCCGTTTTTGGTTCTGAAGACCGCGTAAATCTCCGTATGTCAGGGATTATTTGACGACCCGGCAGTCGGCAATGGCGCCCAGGGCCTTGGTCTTGAGTTCGGGACTGGGCTCTTTTTTGGCGTTCATCAGTGCGGAGATTTCATTCTTGCTGAAGTTGTCCCGCAGCTTGTCGGCACTACAGGCACAGTGTTGTTTCGCCACGTTGACCGGGACGCTCCGGCTGGCGGCAGCGGTACAGTCGTTCATGTAGGCAGTGCGCGTTTCCTTTGAAGGCCAGTCAGCGTGGGCACCCGAGGGCAGCAGGAGAAGGGTTGGAACGGCAAAGGCAAAAAGCTGAGTCAGGCGCATGGTTGAATACTTCTCCGGATAAAAACGACGGGCTGAGTAGTAGCGCTTGCCCCGTATTTGAGGGCGTGGGTGCAATTCAAGTTCAGTCGGGCTATTAACCCGCGGACTTTAGCAGTTTGTGCGTCAAGCGAGGCGATGACCGTTCATCTGTGCTAGCATCCCCGACCTGGCTATTTCCGGCATCGGTGCGAGCTGCAACTAATCGATGCCACTGCCATCAACCCTTTTTTGAACTCCAGTCACGGTGGTTCGTTTTCCGGTTGGCCCTTGCGGCTCCTGCCACTGTGCGGCAGGCGTTCTTCACTGAACGGCTGGACGGATCATGTACTGGCTGCTCATCCCAACCCACGTGACCTTTGGTAGGGGTCACCACTAGGAGAGGAGGCGCCATGCCCACTATTACTCTTCCCGACGGCAGTCAACGCTCGTTCGATCGTCCCATTTCCGTCGCTGAGGTTGCCGCCTCCATTGGTGCCGGCCTGGCCAAGGCCACGGTGGCCGGTAAGGTCGACGGCAAGCTGGTCGATGCCTGTGACTTGATCGACGCCGACGCCACGCTACAGATCATCACGCCCAAGGATGAGGAGGGGCTGGAGATCATTCGTCACTCTTGTGCCCACCTGGTTGGCCATGCGGTCAAACAGCTGTACCCGACGGCCAAGATGGTGATCGGTCCGGTCATTGACGAAGGTTTCTACTACGACATCGCCTACGAGCGTCCTTTCACTCCGGACGACCTGGCCGCGATTGAGCAGCGCATGCAGTTGTTGATCGAAAAAGACTACGACGTGATCAAGAAAGTCACGCCGCGCGCCGAAGTGATCGACGTGTTCACCCAACGTGGCGAGGACTACAAGCTACGTCTGGTCGAGGACATGCCGAATGAACAGGCCATGGGCTTGTATTATCATGAAGAATACGTCGACATGTGTCGTGGTCCCCATGTGCCGAACACGCGCTTCCTGAAGTCGTTCAAGCTGACCAAGCTGTCCGGTGCCTACTGGCGCGGCGACGCCAAGAACGAACAACTGCAACGTGTCTACGGCACGGCTTGGGCGGACAAGAAACAGTTGGCTGCCTACATCCTGCGCATCGAAGAAGCGGAAAAACGCGACCACCGTAAGATCGGCAAGCGCCTGGGCCTGTTCCACACCCAGGAAGAAGCGCCGGGGATGGTGTTCTGGCACCCGAACGGCTGGACCCTGTACCAGGTGCTTGAGCAGTACATGCGCAAGGTGCAACGTGACCACGGCTACCTGGAGATCAAGACCCCGCAAGTGGTCGATCGCTCCCTGTGGGAGAAGTCCGGGCATTGGGCCAACTACGCCGAGAACATGTTCACCACCGAATCGGAAAGCCGCGACTACGCGATCAAGCCGATGAACTGCCCATGCCACGTGCAGGTGTTCAACCAGGGCCTGAAGAGCTACCGCGAGCTGCCGCTGCGCCTGGCCGAATTCGGTGCCTGCCACCGCAACGAGCCGTCGGGCGCGCTGCACGGCATCATGCGCGTGCGTGCTTTTACCCAGGACGACGCCCATATCTTCTGCACCGAAGAGCAGATGCAGGCCGAATCCGCCGCGTTCATCAAGCTGACCATGGATGTCTACGCCGACTTCGGTTTCAAGGACATCGAGATGAAACTGTCCACTCGTCCGGAGAAACGCGTAGGTTCCGATGAGTTGTGGGATCGGGCCGAAAATGCCTTGGCGGCGGCACTCGACAGCGCCGGCCTGCCGTATGACCTGCAACCGGGCGAAGGGGCCTTCTATGGTCCAAAGATCGAGTTTTCGCTCAAGGACTGCCTCGGCCGCGTGTGGCAGTGTGGTACCCTGCAGCTCGATTTCAACCTGCCTATCCGTCTCGGTGCCGAATACGTGTCCGAAGACAACAGCCGCAAGCACCCGGTGATGTTGCATCGGGCGATCCTCGGCTCGTTCGAGCGCTTCGTCGGCATTTTGATCGAACACTACGAAGGTGCGTTCCCGGCCTGGCTGGCGCCCACCCAGGCCGTGATCATGAATATCACGGACAAACAGGCTGATTTCGCCCTCGAAGTGGAAAAAACTCTGGCCGAAAGCGGATTTCGTGCCAAGTCCGACTTGAGAAATGAAAAGATCGGCTTTAAAATCCGCGAGCATACTTTGCTCAAGGTTCCCTATCTTTTGGTTATCGGAGATCGGGAAGTCGAGATGCAGACTGTCGCTGTGCGTACTCGTGAAGGTGCTGACCTGGGCTCGATGCCCGTCGCCCAGTTCGCCGAGTTCCTCGCGCAAGCGGTTTCCCGGCGTGGTCGCCCAGATTCGGAGTAATTATTATTAAGCGTGAAATGAGACAAGATAAACGAGCTGCACCGAAGGCCCCGATCAACGAGAATATCTCGGCACGCGAGGTTCGGTTAATTGGCGCTGATGGCGAGCAGATTGGCATCGTCTCGATTGATGAAGCGCTTCGGATTGCCGAAGAAGCCAAGCTGGATCTGGTGGAAATTTCCGCCGATGCAGTGCCACCCGTTTGTCGGGTGATGGACTACGGCAAGTCGATTTTCGAAAAGAAAAAGCAAATTGCTGCTGCGAAGAAAAACCAGAAGCAAGTGCAGGTTAAAGAAATCAAGTTTCGTCCAGGGACGGAGGAAGGGGATTACCAGGTAAAACTGCGCAACCTGGTACGTTTCCTGAGTGATGGGGACAGGGCCAAGGTTTCCTTGAGATTCCGCGGTCGTGAGATGGCCCACCAGGAGCTGGGGATGGAACTCCTCAAGCGGGTTGAAAGTGACCTGCTTGAGTACGGTTCGGTCGAACAGCATCCTAAGATGGAAGGACGCCAGCTTATTATGGTCATCGCCCCGAAAAAGAAGAAGTAACCACCAGGGCACGGCAGGCCTTGCGGTTATGTTTATCAACTGAATGCGGAGTATCCGAACATGCCAAAGATGAAAACTAAAAGTGGTGCTGCTAAGCGGTTTCTGAAAACTGCTAACGGTATCAAGCACAAGCACGCTTTCAAGAGCCACATCCTGACCAAAATGTCGACCAAGCGTAAGCGTCAACTGCGCGGTAGCAGCTTGCTGCATCCGTCTGACGTGGCAAAGGTCGAGCGCATGCTGCGCCTTCGTTAATTTTTGGATCAAGAATAGAGGAAGTAACTCATGGCTCGTGTAAAGCGTGGCGTCATTGCCCGTAAGCGTCACAAAAAAATTCTGAAACTTGCTAAAGGCTACTACGGCGCTCGCTCGCGCGTATTCCGTGTTGCCAAGCAAGCGGTTATCAAGGCAGGCCAATACGCCTACCGTGACCGTCGTCAGAAAAAACGTCAGTTCCGCGCTTTGTGGATCGCTCGTATCAACGCCGGTGCGCGTATCAACGGTCTGTCCTACAGCCGTTTCATCGCCGGCTTGAAAAAAGCGGCCATCGAGATCGACCGTAAGGTTCTGGCTGATCTGGCAGTGAACGAAAAAGCGGCGTTTGCTGCGATTGTCGAGAAAGCTAAAGCCACCTTGGCTTAAGTACCCCCCGACAATCACCTGGGCACGCCTTTGCGGGCTCGGGTGTTAAACGTCAGTAAATAGGGGAAGAGCCTTAAAGCTCTTCCCCTATTTCGTATCTGGAGTCTGTACATGGAAAACCTGGACGCACTGGTCTCTCAAGCACTTGAGGCTGTGCAAAGCGCTGAAGATATCAATGCCCTGGAGCAAATCCGGGTTCACTACCTTGGCAAGAAGGGCGAGCTGACTCAGGTGATGAAGACCCTGGGGAGCCTGCCGGCAGAGGAGCGTCCGCAAGTCGGTGCTCTGATCAACGTCGCCAAGGAGCGTGTCACAGAGGTTCTCAACGCGCGCAAGGCTGCGTTCGAGGAGGCGGATCTGGCTGCCAAACTCGCCGCCGAGTCCATTGACGTGACCCTGCCTGGCCGCGGCCAGACCTCGGGCGGTCTGCATCCGGTTACCCGGACTCTGGAACGCGTCGAACAATTCTTTACCCGCATCGGCTACGGCATCGCCGAAGGTCCCGAGGTGGAAGACGATTACCACAACTTCGAGGCGCTCAACATCCCTGGCCATCACCCGGCCCGGTCGATGCATGACACCTTTTATTTCAACGCCAGCATGCTGTTGCGCACCCATACCTCACCGGTACAGGTGCGCACCATGGAGTCGCAGAAGCCGCCGATCCGCATCGTCTGTCCAGGCCGTGTGTACCGTAGCGATTCCGATATCACTCATTCGCCGATGTTCCACCAGGTCGAAGGCCTGCTGGTCGATCGCGACATCAATTTTGCCGACCTCAAAGGCACCATCGAAGAGTTCCTGCGGGTGTTCTTCGAGAAAGAACTGGCGGTGCGTTTTCGGCCTTCGTACTTCCCATTCACCGAGCCATCCGCTGAAGTCGACATGGAATGCGTAATGTGCAGCGGTAAAGGCTGTCGCGTCTGCAAGCAGACCGGCTGGCTGGAAGTCATGGGCTGCGGCATGGTACACCCCAATGTACTGCGCATGTCTGGCATCGACCCTGAAGAATTCCAGGGCTTTGCCTTCGGCATGGGCGTCGAGCGTCTGGCCATGCTGCGTTACGGCGTGAACGACCTGCGTCTGTTCTTCGATAACGACTTGCGGTTCCTCGCGCAATTTCGCTAGTCGTCACGAACTTATTAGGAGAACAGGATGAAATTCAGTGAACAATGGCTGCGCGGCTGGGTAAACCCGCAGGTGAGCCGCGACGAGCTGGTTGCTCGTCTGTCGATGGCCGGTCTTGAGGTCGATAGCGTGACCCCGGCCGCCGGCGCTTTCAGCGGCGTGGTCGTCGGTGAAGTACTCAGCACCGAGCAGCACCCGGACGCCGACAAATTGCGTGTCTGTCAGGTCAGCAACGGTTCGCAGACCTTCCAGGTTGTTTGTGGCGCACCCAACGTGCGCCCAGGTCTGAAGATTCCGTTCGCGATGATCGGTGCCGAACTGCCCGGCGACTTCAAGATCAAGAAAGCCAAGCTGCGCGGCGTCGAGTCGCATGGCATGCTGTGCTCGCAAGCCGAGTTGCAGGTCGGTGAAGGCAATGACGGCTTGATGGAGCTGGCCGCCGATGCGCCGGTTGGCGAAGATATTCGTGTTTACCTGAGCTTGGACGACGCCAGCATCGAGGTCGACCTGACCCCGAACCGCGGCGACTGCCTGTCCCTGGCTGGCCTGGCCCGTGAAGTCGGCGCGCTGTATGCCGCTCCAGTCACTCGCCCATTGGTCCAGGCTGTGCCTGCCGTGCATGACGAAGTGCGGTCGATCGAGGTGTTGGTGCCAGCAGCTTGCCCGCGTTACCTGGGGCGGGTGATTCGCAACGTCGACTTGTCGAAGCCGACCCCGTTGTGGATGGTCGAGCGCCTGCGTCGTTGCGACGTGCGCAGCATCGATGCCGCCGTCGACATCACCAACTACGTGATGATCGAACTGGGCCAGCCGCTGCACGCTTTCGACCTCGCCGAGATCAACGGCGGCATCCGTGTGCGAATGGCTGAGGAGGGCGAGAAGCTGGTGCTGCTCGACGGTCAGGAAGTCAGCCTGCGTAGCGATACCCTGGTGATTGCCGACCACACTCGTGCCCTGGCGATGGCCGGCGTGATGGGTGGCGAACACAGTGGTGTCAACACCGCGACCACCCGCGACATCTTTTTGGAAAGTGCTTTCTTCGATCAGATCGCTGTCGCTGGCAAGGCCCGTTCCTATGGGCTGCACACCGATGCCTCGCATCGCTATGAGCGTGGCGTGGACTGGCAGTTGGCCCGTGAAGCCATGGAACGCGCCACCGGCCTGCTGCTGGAAATCACCGGTGGCGAAGCCGGCCCCATCATCGAAACTGTCAGCGAGGCGCACCTGCCTGCCGTAGCTCCGGTGACTCTGCGTGCCGAGCGCGTCACCCAGATGCTGGGCATGGAAATGGACGCGGCCCAGGTGGAGCGCCTGCTGTCCGGCCTGGGCCTGAGCATTGTCGCCAGCGGAGTAGGGCAGTGGCAGGTCGAGGTACCCAGCCATCGCTTCGATATCAGCCTGGAAGTCGATCTGATCGAAGAGCTGGCGCGCCTGTATGGTTACAACCGCCTGCCGGTTCGTTATCCGCAAGCCCGCCTGGCACCCAAAGCCAAGGCCGAAGCTCGTAGCGAGCTACCGGAGCTGCGCCGCCTGCTGGTGGCCCGTGGTTACCAGGAAGCAATCACCTATAGCTTCATCGATCCAAAGCAGTTCGAATTGTTCAACCCTGGCGTCGAGCCGTTGTTGCTGGCCAACCCGATCTCCAATGACATGGCGGCCATGCGCTCGTCCCTGTGGCCAGGTTTGGTCAAGGTGTTGCAGCACAACCTGAACCGCCAACAGGATCGCGTTCGCCTGTTCGAAAGCGGCCTGCGTTTCGTCGGGCAGCTGGAAGGCCTGAAGCAAGAACCCATGCTCGCCGGGGTGGTCTGTGGCAGTCGCCTGCCGGAGGGCTGGGCACAGGGTCGCGATACCGTCGACTTCTTCGACGTCAAAGCAGACGTGGAAGCGTTGCTGGGCTTTGCCGGTGCGCTGGATTCGTTCACTTTCGTGGCGGGCAAGCACCCCGCGTTGCATCCGGGTCAAACCGCGCGCGTCGAACGGGAAGGGCGTCTGGTCGGTTTCATTGGCGCGATCCACCCCGAACTGTCGAAAACCCTCGGTCTTGATCGCCCCGTCTTCGTTTTCGAGCTGGTCTTGGCCGAAGTGGCATTGGGTAAAATGCCGAAATTCAACGAGTTGTCGCGCTTCCCTGAGGTGCGTCGTGACCTCGCACTGGTGGCGGACAAGGGCGTGGCGGCCAGTGCCGTACTGGAAGTAATTCGTGAAAATGCAGGCGAATGGCTCACAGAGCTCAGGCTCTTTGACGTCTATGAGGGTAAAGGCATTGATCCGCATAGAAAAAGCCTTGCAGTTGGCTTGACCTGGCAGCATCCATCGCGCACTCTTAATGACGATGAGGTGAATTCCACGACGCAAAACATTCTCACCTCGCTCGAACAAAGGTTGAACGCCACGTTAAGGAAGTGACGTATGGGGGCTCTGACGAAAGCTGAAATGGCGGAACGTCTCTACGAGGAGCTGGGTCTGAATAAACGGGAGGCCAAGGAATTGGTCGAACTGTTTTTTGAAGAAATCAGACACGCTCTGGAAGACAACGAGCAGGTCAAATTGTCGGGATTCGGCAATTTCGATCTGCGGGACAAACGCCAGCGGCCTGGCCGCAATCCAAAAACGGGAGAAGAAATCCCGATTACGGCTCGCCGTGTGGTCACCTTTCGTCCAGGGCAGAAGTTGAAAGCCCGAGTTGAGGCCTATGCTGGAACCAAGTCATAACGACGAGCTCCCGCCGATCCCAGGCAAACGCTACTTCACCATTGGTGAAGTCAGCGAGTTGTGTGCGGTAAAACCACACGTGCTGCGTTACTGGGAGCAGGAGTTTCCTCAACTCAACCCCGCCAAGCGTGGTGGTAATCGTCGGTATTATCAGCGTCACGACGTGCTGATGATCCGGCAGATCCGCGCTTTGCTGTACGACCAAGGCTTTACCATCGGCGGGGCGCGTCTGCGCCTCTCCGGCGATGAGGCCAGGGACGACAGCACCCAGTACAAACAGCTTATCCGCCAGATGATTTCCGAGCTGGAGGATGTGTTGATGGTGCTGAAGAAGTAATTTTTTTGGAAATAATACTTCCAAAATTCAAAAGGTTAGGTTAAATTCCTAATCGCTTTCAGAGGTTTGGAAGCACAGCTACTCAGTGTCGGGGCGTAGCGCAGCCCGGTAGCGCACTTGCATGGGGTGCAAGGGGTCGAGTGTTCGAATCACTCCGTCCCGACCAATTAATTCAATGACTTAGCCCGATATTCACAGTATCGGGCTTTTTCATGTGCGTGACTTTTGTGTGTGTAAGTTGGCGTCGGATTTGACACAAGCAGTAACGACGTGCGTTAGAGCAAGGCTCAAGCGCTAAGTGCCCGGCTAAAACAGTCTCAAATGAACCGATGATTTTCCAAGTCTATTCATAGGCTTAGCAAAAAAACAGGTTGCCACCTCGCTGAAAATCCGTAGAATGCAGCCCACAGCAGGCACGTAGCTCAGTTGGTTAGAGCACCACCTTGACATGGTGGGGGTCGTTGGTTCGAGTCCAATCGCGCCTACCAAACAAAATCCGCTCTGCTGGGCGGTTAAACAGGGTCAATCGAGAGATTGGCCCTTTTTTGCGTCTAGTGCCTGATGGGGCTCTGCGCCTATCTAATCTGCATTTTGGGTGGGTTGCTCTGCGCTGCCCTTGAAATAAGGTTGGTTGTCGGTCCTTGGTCTTTCGAGGCCGTCAGGACTTCTTCGGAGGGCGGCTCCTTGTTGTCTTGGCGCCTACCGACTTGCGTTTTTTCTTCCACGGTGCCGGTGCCGTCATCCCGGTCGGTAGGGTGATTTGCAGCTTCAGCTCGACACAACGCCCCACCTGCTTGCTCATCCATGCCGCCTGTTTGGCGACAAATTCTTCCAGACTCATCTCGCTGCTCTGCACCATGTCCAACGCCTGTTCCCAGATCGCCGTGGTGCCGGGGTCGGCAATCGCCCGTGGTACCGCATCGATCAGGCTGAAGGCCGCCGAGGTCGCTGACAGGCTTTTCCCGTGCTTGACCAGGTAATGGCGATCCAGCAAGCCCTGGATAATTCCGGCGCGGGTCGCTTCGGTGCCGATGCCAGTGGTGTCCTTGAGCTTCTGCTTGAGGCGCGGGTCCTCCACGTATTTGGCGACGTTTTTCATCGCCTTGATCAGGTCACCTTCGGTGAAGGGCTTCGGTGGCTGGGTCCAAAGGTCCTTGAGGTCGACCCGGTTCACCGCGCATTCGCAGCCTTCACGCAATGCTGGCAGGGCCTGTGGTTCGGCGGGCTCGCGTCCCTTGGTCGGCGCCAGCGCTTCAGGCAACGCCCGTTTCCAGCCAGGCTCGACAATCTGCTTGCCCACCGCTCGCAGCGCCTGTGCGGCACAGTCGAAATCAGCCTGGGTCCGGTCGTATTCATGGTTGGGTAGGAATTGTGCCAGGTAACGGGCACGAATCAGCGTATAGACTGCCCGTGGCTTGCCTTGCAGACGGTCAAGGCTGGCACCGCTGCCTGTCGGGATAATACCGTGGTGGGCGGTGATCCTGGCATCGTTCCAGGCCCGCGAGCGACGCGTCGGGTCAAGATAGGGCGCCAGCTTGCCCAGGCTCGGATCAGACCGCTCCAGTGCCGCCAATACCCGCCCGCAATCACCATGCTGGCTCAGTGGCAGAAAACCACAATCGCTGCGTGGGTAGGTGATGACCTTGTGGGTTTCGTACAGCGCCTGGGCAATATCCAGTGTCTCTTGGGCGCCCAGTCCCAGTCGTTTCGAACACACTTCCTGCAGGGTGCCGAGATCGAAGGGCAGGGGGGCCGGCTCGCGAATCCGCTCGGTCTTGAGTTTCATCACCGTGGCGTCGCTGGCCCTGCCCATGGCATGTGCCGCCTGTTGCGCCAGGGCTTGGTTCAGACAACGGTCCTGGTCATCACAGGCATCCTGAGGAGCGCGCCATTGGGCGACAAAGGATTGGCCCTCATGCAGCAGGTGTACGTCGATCGCCCAATAGGCCACCGGTACGAAGTCGGCGATGCTGCGGTCACGGTCCACCACCAGGCGCAAGGTTGGCGTCTGCACCCGACCGACCGGCAACACACCCTGATAGCCAGACTGGCGCCCAAGTAGAGTGAACAGGCGACTCATGTTCATCCCGATCAACCAGTCGGCGCGTGAGCGGCCCAGAGCTGAGTGATAGAGCGTGAAGGTTTCACTCCCTGGCTTGAGGGTCGCCAGCGCCTTGCGGATGGAGGCATCGTCCAGCGCCGATAGCCACAGGCGCTGGATCGGCCCGCGATAACGGCAATGCTCCACCAATTCCCGGGCGATCATTTCCCCTTCGCGGTCGGCGTCGGTGGCGATCACCAACTCCCGTGCCTCACCCAGAAGGCGCTTGACGGCTTTGTACTGGCTGGCGGTCTTGGGTTTGACCTGCATCTTCCATTTTTCCGGGACGATGGGCAGATCGGCCAGTACCCAGCGTTTGTAGCGAGCATCGTAGGCATCCGGCGGAGCGGTTTCCAGCAGGTGGCCGATGCACCAGGTGACGGTGACATTCGGGCCTACCCAGCAACCGTCGCCACGGCGCGTGGCACCGAGCACGGCGGCAATGTCTTTGGCTTGGGAGGGCTTCTCACAGAGGAACAACCGCATAACCACCTTGTTTCATTCGGCGCCTGGAAAGGGCTACAGAATGCTCGGAGTTGAAGCTTCGGGCAATCGTTATCTGTATAAATATACAGTTAAATATTGACGCTTGGAACAGGAATACCCCGGATTGCTCGACCAAGGTGAAAAATGTCATGGATCAAAGTGGCCTGCGAGAGGGAAGGTAAGTCGCTGGCTGAAACCGCGACGAGGCAACTGATTCAAGGCCTTGGCTTAAAAAAAACATAAAAAACCCGACAACGGGTGCCGGGTTTTTAGGAGGATTTGAGGGTTACTTACGACCGCCCAGTGCGCCGCCTGCCGCGCCACCCAGCCCGGCGCCAATCGCCGCACCAGTGCTGCCGCCGAGCTGATTGCCCAACAGCGAGCCGCCTGCCGCACCCAGGCCGCCACCGAGGGCTGCCTTGGTCTTCTTGCCTTTCTTGGCACTCACGGCACCACCGGCCGCACCGCCCAGGCCCGCACCGAGGGCTGCGCCGGTACTGCCGCCCATCTGCTGACCGACCACATTGCCCAAGACGCCACCCAAGCCTCCGCCAACCGCCGCCTGGGTACCGCCGGCAGCCACGGCGCCTTGGGCGAACAGGGCGCTGAGCGCCAGGACGGTAAGTGCTTTACGCATGTTGCGAACCTCGAAATAAATGGAGCTGTCATTGTCACCGGCCACGGGCAGCGACGCAAACGCTGTTGAGGGCCAGCGCGAGTTTATATTTTTTCTCTATCAGGGAACTTCCCTGTTTCGGGAAAGGCTGGAGCGTCATCGGATAATCTATCTGCGGAGCTGTTGAGTTGACTTTCTTTCTGACGGTTTCTCAGTCTTTCACCGTGGTCTTTTTATTTATTTCGTTTAGTCGGATGAGCTGATTAGGGCAAAGTAAGGGCGCTCGGCTGAATGAACCACTACAGCAGCTCTTGCTGCCGTGACTCGATTGATGTCCAGAAAAAACATGTGGTTATTGAATGAGTTAGAGTAAATTTTTGGTAAAATGATGTGGTAAATATCTTGTTACAAGTCGCCTCGATCAGTTAATATAGCCCCGCGTTCACCTACCACGGTTTATGCATTTTTAAGCCCCAAGCGTCCATCAGCCGCTTGGGCTTTTTTTTGCCTGGAGTTTGTTCTTGCAGGTGTCGGACAGGCTCTTGCGAGCCATGGTATATCCGGTATTTCATATCGATCCTGAATAAGACCCTTCTGCGAAATTGAGACGACCAAGAATAGGCGCTGCTCTTGGGCCTGGGTGCCAAAGGTACGCGGTCCGTGTGCATTTTTATCCCACTACGGGCGTCGGCGTCAGGCTAGTGGCCTGTACGGTTAGTTCGTTAGCTCAAGTTCGGATGCCATGAGTTCATGGCTAAGGCGCTGTGACGAGTCATAGCCGGGCTATGGCGAGGAACAGCAACGCAAGCCAGGGATTTATGGCATCCGAAATTGACTCATAGAACTAACCACACAGGCCACTAGGTGCCCACATGGCGGCGTGGTGATCCGTGGCGGCTGATCAGAGGTTGTTGATCAGTTCTCGCACGCGGTTGGCTAGGTCGTCGAGGGTAAATGGTTTGGCCATCACCTGCATGCCGGGCGGCAGGCCGCTGTCGCAGATCACCGAATTCTCGGCATAGCCGGTGACGAACAACACCTTGAGCCCCGGCCGTGTGCGTCGGGCCAGCTCTGCGAGCTGGCGGCCATTCATGCCACCGGGCAGACCGACGTCGCTGACCAGCAGGTCGATGCGGATCGGCGACTGCAGGATTTTCAATCCGGCCACTCCGTCGCTGGCTTCCAATACCTTGTAGCCACGTTCCTCCAGCAATTCGACTTCCAGCATCCGTACCTGAGCTTCATCGTCGACCACCAACACGGTCTCACCGGCCATGGCTTCTAAGGCGGGCAGTGGCGAGTGGCGTACACCCGGATCGTCGGGCTCGACAAAGTGACGCGGTAGGTAGAGGCGTACCTGCGTTCCGCTACCAGGGTGTGAGTTGATCCGTACCTGGCCGCCGGACTGCAGGGCAAAACGGTAGACCGTCGACAGCCCCAGGCCGGTGCCAGTGCCCTGGGGTTTAGTGGTGAAGAATGGGTCGAAGGCTTTACTCAGGACCTCTGCCGACATTCCACTACCGCTATCGGTGACACTCAGGCAGACGTAGCCCCCGGGCAGCAACTCCAGGGCTAAGGCCGCTGCCGAGGTGAGGTTGATATTCGTGGTTTCGATCACCAAACGGCCACCGTCGGGCATGGCTTCACGGGCGTTGACGCACAGATTGAGCAGCGAGTTTTCCAGCTGGTTTTGGTCCACCAGGGTGATCCACGGGCGATCGGACAGATTCGATTCCAGCCGTATCGACGGGCCGATAGTGCGTCGCAGCAGATCCTCCGTCTCATGCACCAATTGGTTGATGTCAGTGGCCCGGGAGTCCAGGGTCTGGCGTCGGGAAAAGGCCAGCAGCCGATGGGTCAGGGCCGTGGCCCGACGCGCAGCGGTCAGCGCGGCACTGATATAGCATTCGAGGTTGTTTACCCGGTGCTGGCAGATCCGGATCTGGAGCATTTCCAGATTACCGCTGATACCGGTCAGCAGATTGTTGAAGTCATGGGCCAAGCCGCCGGTAAGTTGTCCCACAGCTTCCATCTTCTGGCTCTGGCGCAATTGTGCCTCGGCCTTGGCCAGGGCCTGTTCTTTGTCGAGGGTGCAATCGCGGCCCACGGCATTGATGACCTGGTCGGAAGGGCTGGAAGACCAGTTGATCCAGCGATAACCGCCATTTTTACAGCGATAACGGTTTTCGAAACGCAGAAAGCTATGTCCCGAGGCAGATTGGCGAACACCTTCGAGGGTACGCTCCAGGTCATCGGGATGGATCAGATCGTACAGCGAGCTGCCGAGCAAGTCCGTTTCGATCCAGCCCAGGGTGTCGGTCCACGCAGGGTTGATGGCAATGATTTGGCCCTCGAAGCTGCAGCGCAGCATGATGTCGGAAGATAGCATCCAGAGCTGGTTGCGATCATCGGTACGGGAGGCGACCTCCTGTTCCAGCGAAGCGTTCAGTTGCTTGAGCGCGGTTTCCACCTGGCGTCGTTCAGTAATGTCGTTGAAGAACACCGCGACCTTGTGCTCGCCAATGTTACCGATGCGGACCGCATGCACGGCGTACCAGCGTTCCGGTTCCTGGGTATGGTGTTCAAAACGCCGCGGCACTCCGGTTACGGCGACTTCGCCGTAGATGTCCAACCCGTGCTGCTCGTGGGTGGGGAGCAGGTCGCGTACCCAGCGGCCCCGGCCACCGATCAGCCCGGTCTTGCGCTCGAACGCGGGATTCATGTCGATAAGGCGGTAGTCCACCGCTTTGCCCGCGGCGTCGAACTTTACTTCGATGGTGCAGAAACCCGTATCGACCGCCTCGAACATGGTTCGATAATGCGCTTCTCGTTCGACCAGTTGTTCGAACGCCCGGCTTCCGGAAACTTCCATGATGGTCCTATGCAGGAAATTGCTGATCCAATGGTATCAGGACATAGATTACTCAGGAGTATGGACCGTCGGGATGGAACAAGTGTTCGGCGTGTGTTGATTTCCACTCTGACCGGCGAAGAGCGGCGCGCGGTCTTGGCAAAGAGCTGTTCGATCAGCTCTTTGGCCATCGCGAGCTGGCGATAGGGGGGGATGGAGTCACCCCTCTGATCGTTCCAGAAGTAGGGAAAGGTACGGAAAGTCAGTGAAATGGCACGGTAAACCGCAAAACCTGTTATTTCTGACAGTTGTGTGGCGCCACCTCGATGGATTGAATAACGAGCAGGTCGCGCGGGCTGCTATGGTCTTAGGCGATGCCCCTTTTTATGGAGAGGAGTCCGCTGATGCTGCTCAAAGCGTTGCGACGGGCCAGTCCGGCGGGTGAGCTCGATCTTGAGTTCGGTTGCTCGGGTAAGGCGTTGGTACGGTTTCCCGGCAGTTTGTCGAGTCAGGCCAATGACGTGGTGTTCTGCGCCGACGGTAAGATTCTGGTAGTGGCCAAGGTGGACTTTATCAAAGGCGCGTGTTTTGGCCTAGCGCGCTTGCATAGCGATGGCTCGATGGATACCTCGTTCGGCGAGAGCGGCAGCCTGGCCGGCGGTTTCGAAACCGAGGGCGAATCGACCGGTATCAGCCTGTGTCCGTTACCCGACGGACGAATTCTGCTCTTTGGTCTGCACTATCTGGATGAGCGTCGGACTTTGCCAGCCGTGGCGCGGTTTTTCGCCGACGGCCGCCTTGATCCGCAGTTTGGCAATCAGGGCATCCAGGTGTTGCGCCTGCCCGGCAATCTGTCCGAGGGACCTCGCGACGGCTGGTTGCCGCCGGGTTTGCCGGGTGTCGAAAGTTGCTCCGGCAGTCTCCAGCCAGACGGTAAGATCCTGCTGAGCCTCAATCACAATTATGCCTGTGCCGATCATGTCGGCCTGTTGGTTCGACTAGAGCCGGACGGTGCTCTCGACCACAGTTTCAACGGCCATGGTTTCGTGGTGGTACGGCGCCAGCGGGTGAATACCTGGCTTAGCTGTGTGCAGGTTCAACCTGATGGCAAGATCCTGGCGGGTGGCTCGATTGATTTTCCTTCCAGCGGCCTGATTGTCCGCTACCTGGCCGATGGTCGACTGGATTCGGCGTTTGGTGACGAGGGGTACTTGTCCGTGCGGTTTGCCGGGGCCAGTTCGATGGTTACGCAACTGGCCCGTGGCGCCCAGGATCAAGTGTTGTGCGTGGGCAATCGTTTTGATCCGCTGGGCGGCGCGCTACAGGGCTTTACCGCCAATGGCTACGTCACTGGGCGTTTCAACAAAGGCGAGGCAGTGCTGTTGGAAATCGACGCCCCTGCCAGCCAATGGGCGGCAATCGCGGTGCAAGCCGATGGCACCATTCTCGCTGCCGGCTCGACAGTAGGGGGATTCGATTCGGACCTGGTGCTGGCACGTTATCTTCCGAATGGGCGACTTGACCGCGACTTCGCCGCCGGCCAAGGCTGGGCACGCACCCGTTTGGGCAAGAGCCTGGACACGGCCACGGCGATTGCCTTGCAGAGTGATCGGCGGATCCTGGTGGCCGGACACTCACTGCTCGGTACTTTCCGGGCAGTGGTGATGCGTTATCTGGGATGAGTGGACGGGCGCGACTATTGCGCCAGCCAACCACCGTCGATATTCCACGCCGCGCCGCGCACCTGGCTACCGGCCTCGCTGCACAGGAACAGTACCAGTTCACCCAGTTGCAGTGGCGTGACGAACTCCAGCGACGGTTGTTTCTCCGCCAGTAGATCATGTTGTGCCTGTTGTGGATCGACTCCGCCGGCCGCGCGATCGTCGATCTGCTTCTGCACCAGCGGCGTCAGCACCCAGCCCGGGCAGATGGCGTTGCAGGTGACATTGCTGGTGGCGGTTTCCAGGCCAATCACCTTGGTCAGGCCGATTACCCCGTGCTTGGCCGCGACATAGGCAGCCTTGCCCACGGAGCCGACCAGGCCGTGCGTCGAGGCAATATTGACGATTCGTCCCCAGCCGCGGGCACGCATGCCCGGCAACGCCAGGCGGGTGCTATGGAATACCGAAGACAAGTTGATCGCGATGATCGAGTCCCAGCGCTCCACCGGAAAGTCTTCCACCGCTGCCACATGCTGGACGCCGGCGTTGTTGACGAGGATATCGACCCCGGCGAACTCCCGTTCGGCGTAGGCGAGCATATCGGCGATCTGCGCCGGGTCGCTGACATCGGCCGGGTGATGGCCGACCCGGCCGCCGAACTGGCGCACTTGGGCAATCACCGCACTGGCATCGCCGAAGCCGTTGAGGACCACATCGGCTCCAGCCCTGGCCAGGCTCAGGGCAATGCCCAGGCCGATGCCGCTGGTGGAGCCGGTAACTAATGCGGTTTTTCCTTTGAGACTCATAGTCGATTCCTCAGACAATGCCGGTGGCGTAGAAGGTGGCGATCACCACGAACACCGCCAGGGTCTTGAGCAGTGTAATGCAGAAAATATCTTTGTAGGCTTCGCGGTGGGTCAGTCCGGTCACCGCCAGCAGAGTGATCACCGCACCGTTGTGGGGCAGGGTGTCCATGCCGCCGCTGGCCATGGCGGCTACCCGGTGCAGCACCTCCAGGGGAATATTGGCGGCATGGGCGGCGCTGATGAAACTGTCGGCCATGGCCGCCAGGGCGATGCTCATGCCGCCCGAGGCCGAACCGGTGATCCCGGCCAGCAGGGTCACGGTAATGGCTTCGTTGACCAGTGGATTAGGAATGCTCTTGAGCCAGTCGGCCAGCACCAGGAAGCCCGGCAGCGAAGCGATGACCGCGCCGAAACCGTATTCCGAGGCGGTGTTCATCGCCGCCAGCAGGGCACCGCCGACCGCGCTCTTGCTGCCTTCGGCCAGTTTGCCGTGAATGGCTCGGAAGCCGAATACCAGCACCATGATGATGCCCACCAACAGTGCCGCCTGGACCGCCCAGATGGCGGTGAGTTTGGCGATTTCGGTCTGCACCGGCGCGGCCATGCCCGGCAGGCTGAGACTGTGGGTCTTGCCGTACCAGAGGGGAATCCAGTGGGTGAACAGCAGGTTCATGATGCCTACCAACAGCAGCGGCGAGAGGGCGATCCAAGGGTTGGGTAGTTGAATATCCTCGGCTGTTTCCGGTTCGTTGTGCAGTTCGCTGCCGTAGCCTTCGCCTGCGCTTTGGGCCTTGTTACGCTGGCGTTGCAGAAACAGCATGCCGGCGCAGAATACGAACACTGTGCCGATCACTCCCAGCCAGGGCGCGGCCCAAGCGGTAGTATTGAAGAAGGTACTGGGGATGATGTTCTGGATCTGTGGCGTGCCGGGCAGGGCGTCCATGGTGAAGGAGAACGCACCGAGGGCGATGGTCGCCGGGATCAGGCGTTTGGGAATATTGCTCTGGCGGAACATCTCGGCGGCGAACGGATAGACCGCGAACACCACCACGAACAGCGAAACGCCACCGTAGGTCAGCAACGCGCAGACCAGTACGATCACTAACATTGCCTGGCGGGTGCCGAGCAGGCGGATGGCGGCGGCGACGATGGAGCGAGAGAACCCGGACAATTCAATCAGCTTGCCGAATACCGCGCCGAGCAAGAAGACCGGAAAGTAGAGCTTGATGAAACCGACCATTTTCTCCATGAACACCCCAGTGAAGGCAGGGGCCACGGCGGAGGGATCGGTTAGCAGGACAGCGCCGAGGGCAGCAATGGGAGCAAATAAGATGACGCTGTAGCCACGGTAAGCGGCCAGCATCAGCAGCGCCAGGGCCGCGAGGGCGATGATCACACTCATGGTGTGTCTCCAATTGTTATTTTTGCGGGTTAGGTCTGGATCTCCGGAAGCGTTAGCGAGTTTCGTGCCAAACGTCTAACTAATTGAAATGTATTGAAATATATTGAAGCGTTATGGCTTTTTGAGTTTCTTTTTAGAATTTTTCTCTATCGCGAGACATCTGTACACAACTCATGGCACCCGAAACCCGCTTTAATGCGGCGAGACCGCCCGCAGCAGGAGGATTGGCCTGGCTTCAGGGCGCGGCGTCTCTATTTTAGAACATGTGTCTCTCTATTGAGACTCGGCGATACCCAAGGTGAGCATCTTCTTGTACAGGGTCGATCTGCCCAGGCCCAGCCTGTGTGCCGCTTCGCCGACCTTCCCGGCGCATTGGGCCAGGGTGGCTTCAATCAGTTGGCGGTCGAAACATGCCCGGGCAGCGCTGAAGGTTTCATTGCCCTGGGGGGCCAGGGCTTGAACATGTGGGCGTTCCAGTGGGCTGAAGGTACCTATGGCGCCACGAATGTCGGCGACGTCCAGGGCCAGGGTATCGCTCAGCAATGCTGCGCGTTCCAGTACATTGCGCAGTTCGCGGATATTGCCCGGCCAGGCATGTTGCCCAAGTAGGTCGAGGGCCTCGGCAGTCAGTTCATGGTGGCTGCGCAGCTCCTCGAGAATCGCCTCACTCAGCGCCGGCAGATCGTCCAGGCGCTCGCGCAACGGCGGTACCTGGATCGGCAGGACATTCAGGCGGTAATACAGGTCGGCGCGGAACTTGCCACGCTTGATTGCCGTTTCCAGGTCGGTCGAGGTCGCGGCGATCACCCGAACGTCGCTGCGCAGTACTTCGTTGGAGCCCACCGGTTCGAACTCCTTTTCTTGCAACACCCGCAGCAACTTGCTCTGCAGGGGCAATGGCATATCGCCGATCTCGTCGAGGAACAGCGTGCCCCCCTGAGCGATCTGCAATTTACCGGGGCGCCCCTTGCGATCGGCACCGGTAAAGGCGCCAGGCACGGTGCCGAAGAACTCGGCTTCGAGTAGAGTTTCCGGAATCGCCGCGCTGTTGATACTGACAAAGGCCCGGTGCGCCCGTGGCGAGGCGCTGTGGATGGCATGGGCCAGCAACTCCTTGCCGGTACCGGTTTCCCCCCGCAGCAGGATCGGCGAATCGGTGCTGGCGCTGCGTCGGGCGCGGCGCTTGACTTCCAGGCTCGCGGCGCTGGTGCCGATAAAGTGGGTGAAATTGTATTTGGTTTGCCGCGCCCGCAGCAGTGAGCGGGTCGATGCCAGCTCGGCCTGCATGCTCTGGTAGCGCGTGAGCAGCGGCGACAAGCTGTGCAGTTCGCCGAACAGGGCAAAACCGATAGCGCCGATCACCGCGCCCGCGTCGTCGTGAATCGGCAGGCGCATCACCACCAGCGGTTCCTTGGGCATCTCTTGCAGGTCCAGCAAGATCGGTCGCCCAGTCTTCACTACTTCGCGCAACAGGCTGCCGGGGATTACGCTTTCGCAAGGCTGACCGATGGCTTGCCCGGCGCTGGCGAGGCCGAAGCGCTTGGCGTAGCGTTCGTTTATCCAGACGATCCGTGCGTCGCGATCGACGATCACCGTGCCTTCGCTGGACTGTTCGATGATCTCGAACAGTGAGCGAATTGCCAGCAGGCGGACCCGTTGGTAGTCCTGCAGACTTTCGCGGTCGTTCATGGGCGTTTCGCTCAAGGTTTACACGAAGTAGCGGAGGCTGGCAGGGTCGCCGCCAGCAGTTCCCGAGTGTAGGGGTGCCGGGGATCGTCGAAGACCTCGCAGGTGCTGCCGCGCTCGACCACCTGGCCGTCCTTGACCACGATCAGGTCGTGGGCCAGCGCCCGCATCACCGACAAGTCATGGCTGATGAACAAGTAGGTCAGGCCATGTTTTTCCTGGAGATCGCGCAACAGGGCGACCACCTGCTTCTGCACCGTGCGGTCGAGGGCCGAAGTCGGCTCGTCGAGCAGGATCAGCGCGGGTTTGAGCACCAGGGCGCGAGCGATAGCGATGCGCTGGCGTTGGCCGCCGGAAAATTCATGAGGGTAACGATGGCGGCTTTGCGGGTCGAGACCGACTTCCTGCAAGGCACGGATCACCTGGGCTTCGCACTCGGCGGCGGTGCTGGCACTGTGTACCTCGATGCCTTCGCTGATGATCTGCGCCACCGACAGGCGCGGGCTGAGACTGCCGAACGGATCCTGGAAAACCACCTGCATCTGCTTGCGCCAGGGGCGCAACTGTTTCTGGTTCAGGCCATCGAGGGCCTGGCCCTGGAAGCGGATGCCGCCCTGCGAGTCGAGCAGCCGCAGGATCGCCTGGCCCAGAGTGGACTTGCCTGAGCCGGACTCACCGACAATACCCAGGGTTTTGCCGCGTTGCACACTGAGGCTGATGCCATCCACGGCTTGCAGGTATTGCTTGCGGCGAAACAGCCCGCCGCCGATCTGGAAGCGCACGCGCAAGTCGTCGACCTCCAGCACGCTTTCATGCTCGTCCAGCGGCAATGCCACGCCGACCGGCTCGGCATCCAGTAGCAGGCGGCTGTAAGGGTGTCGTGGCTGGTTGAACAGAGTTTCGCAGTCGGCCTGTTCGACAATTTCCCCGTCCTTCATCACGCAGACCCGTTGGGCAATGCTGCGCACCAGGTTGAGGTCGTGGCTGATCAGCAGCAACGACATGCCCAGCCGCTGTTGCAGGGATTTGAGCAGCAACAGGATTTTGCGCTGCACGGTCACGTCGAGGGCGGTGGTCGGTTCGTCGGCAATCAATAGCTCCGGCTCGCAGGCCAGGGCCATGGCGATCATCACCCGCTGGCGCTGGCCGCCGGAGAGTTGATGGGGATAGGCCTTGAGCCGCTCGCGGGGTTTCTGGATGCCCACCAGTTCCAGCAATTGGAGGATTCGCGCCTGGGCCGCCTTGCCACCCAGGCCCTTGTGCAGCAGCAGGGTTTCGCCGATCTGTTTCTCGATGTTGTGCAGCGGGTTGAGGGAAGTCATCGGTTCCTGGAAGATCATGGCGATGCGGTCGCCACGAATCTTGCGCAGGGTGGCGGTATCGGCGCCGAGCAATTGCTGGCCGCGATAAGACACGCTGCCGCTGGATTGACAGCCGGTGCGTGGCAGCAGTTGCAGGATCGAGTGGGCCGTCACCGATTTGCCCGAACCTGACTCGCCGACCAGTGCCAGGCATTCGCCGGCGCGGATATCCAGGCACAGCTCGCGCACCACGGGCTGGTCGCCGAAAGTAACGCTCAGTTGGCGGATTTCAATCAGGTTATCGGTCATCGCGTAGCCTTGTTCATGAGCGGGGGTCAAAGGCATCGCGCAACGCCTCGCCGATAAAGACCAACAAGGAGAGGATCAGCGCCAGGGTGAAAAAAGCGGTGAATCCCAACCATGGGGCTTGCAGGTTCTGTTTGCCCTGGCCAATCAGTTCGCCCAGCGAAGCGCTGCCGGCGGGCATGCCGAAACCGAGGAAATCCAGGGCGGTGAGGGTCGAGATGGCGCCGGTGAGAATGAACGGCAGGTAGCTCAGGGTGGCGTTCATGGCGTTGGGCAGGATATGGCGCAGGATAATCTTGCGGTCGCTCAGGCCCAGGGCGCGGGCGGCCTTGACGTATTCCAGGTTGCGCCCACGGAGGAATTCGGCGCGCACCACGTCGACCAGGGCCAGCCAGGAAAACAGTGCCATGATCCCCAACAGCCACCAGAAATTCGGCTCGACGAAGCCCGACAGGATGATCAGCAGGTACAGCACCGGCAACCCGGACCAGACTTCCAGCACGCGCTGGCCGAGCAGGTCGACCCAACCGCCGTAGTAGCCCTGCAGCGCGCCGGCGGCGATACCGATCAGCGCGCTGATAGCCGTCAGGGCCAGGGCGAACAGGATCGATACCCGCGCGCCAAAGATCACGCGGGCCAGCACGTCGCGGGCCTGGTCGTCGGTACCCAGCCAGTTCACCGTGGTCGGTGGGCTGGGGGCTGGCTTGTCGAGGTCATAGTTGGGGGTGTCGGCGCTGAACGGGACCGGCGGGAACAACATCCAGCCGCCGTTCTTGGTGATCAACTGGCGCACGTAGTCGCTACGGTAGTCGGCTTGGAACGGCAACTGGCCGCCGAACTCCTGCTCGGTGTAGCGCTTGAACACTGGAAAATACAGTGAGCCCTGGTAGTTGAGTACCAACGGCTTGTCGTTAGCGATCAGTTCACCGCCCAGGCTCAGGAGCAACAGTGCGGCGAACAGCCACAGCGACCACCAGCCACGGCGGTTGGCCTTGAAACGGTCGAAGCGGCGCCGGCTCATGGGCGAAAGTCTGAGCATCAGGCGTTCCTCGCGGCGAAATCGATACGCGGGTCGACCAGGGTGTAGCACAGATCACCGAGCAGTTTTATCAGCAGGCCGAACAGGGTGAAGATGAATAACGACCCGAACACCACCGGATAGTCGCGGGACACTGCCGCCTCGTAGCTCATGCGACCGAGGCCGTCGAGGGAGAAGATCACCTCGATCAACAGCGAGCCGGCGAAGAACACGCTGATAAAGGCCTGGGGAATCCCCGAGACCACCAACAGCATGGCATTGCGGAACACGTGGCCATAGAGCACGCGCCGTTCGCTCAGGCCCTTGGCTCGGGCGGTGACGACGTACTGGCGGGTGATCTCGTTGAGAAACGAATTCTTGGTCAGGATGGTCAGGCTGGCGAAGCCGCCGATCACCAATGAGGTCACTGGCAACACCAGGTGCCAGAAGTAGTCGGCGATCTTGCCCAGGGTCGACAATTGATCGAAGTTGTCCGAGACCAGGCCGCGGACCGGGAACCAGTTCAGCGAAGTGCCGCCGGCGAAGGTCACGATCAGCAGCATGGCGAACAGAAAGGCCGGCATGGCATAGCCCAGGACAATGGCCGTGCTGCTCCAGATATCGAAGCGACTGCCGTGGCGGATGGCCTTGCGAATACCCAGGGGGATCGACACCAGATAGGTGATCAGCGTGGCCCAGAGGCCAAGGGAAATGGTCACTGGCATTTTTTCCAGGATCAGGTCGGTGACCTGGGCGCCGCGGAAGAAACTCTTGCCGAAATCCAGGTTGGCGTAGCTCTTGAGCATCAGCCAGAAACGTTGTGGCGCTGGCTGGTCGAAGCCGTATTGGCGTTCGATATCGGCAAGCAGCTTCGGGTCGAGGCCACGACTGGCCCTGGACGAACCGTGCAACGAGTCACCTGCGCCACCGATGGCGCCGCCAGTGCCGCCCAGCCCTTGTAAGCGGGCGATGGCCTGTTCCACCGGACCGCCGGGGGCAGCCTGGACGATCACGAAGTTGACCAACAGGATCATCAGCAACGTCGGGATGATCAACAACAGGCGCCGCAGGATATAGGCCAGCATCAATGGCCTCCTTCGCTGTGGCCGCGCTTGATCAGCTCGGCGGTCATCTGCTCGTTGGTCAGCGGCGTCGGGCTGACTTCCCACCAGGTTTCGACGGCGGCGTCATTGCTGGCCTGCACGGGTGGAATACCGAAGCGGTTCCACCAGACCGTCGAGATCCCCGGTGGATAATAGTTGGGAATCCAGTAGTAATTCCATTGCAATACCCTGTCCAGGGCATGGGCGTAGCTGAGCATCTGCTTCTGCGTATCGGACTTGATCAGGCCGCTGATCAGGCTGTCCACGGCGGGGTTGCGCAGGGCCATAAAGTTGTTCGAGCCAGGATCGTTGGCCGCCGAGGAGCCGAAGAAGTTGTACAGCTCGATTCCCGGCGAGGTGCTGACCGGGTAGCCGCTGACGATCATGTCGTAGTCGCGGGCCTTGAGGCGATTGACATACTGCGAGGCGTCGATGCGACGGATATTCATGCGGATGCCAATTTGTGCCAGGTTACGCTTGTAGGGCAGAAGCAGGCGCTCCAAGCCGTTTTGGGCATTGAGGAAGGTGAAGCTCAACGGTTCGCCCTGGGCGTTGACCAACTGGTCGCCGTCGGGTTTCCAGCCGGCTTGTTCCAACAGGGCCAGGGCCTGCAACTGCTTGTCCCGCAGGTTGCCGCTGGCATCGGTCTTGGGGGCTTCGAAGACCTGGGTGAAGACTTCCTCGGGGATCTGCCCGCGCAACGGTTCGAGGATCGCCAGTTCCGCCTTGTCGGGCAGTTCGCGGGCCGCCAAGGGCGTATTGGAAAAGAAGCTCTGCTGGCGCAGGTACATGTTGCGCATCATCTGCCGATTACTCCACTCGAAGTCCCAGAGCATGGCCAGGGCCTGACGCACACGGCGATCCTGGAACAGTGGCTTTTGCAGATTGAACACGTAGCCCTGAGCCGGCTGCGGCGACTCTTGCGCCAGGTGGGCTTTTTGCAGGCGACCGTCGCTCAAGGCCGGGCTGTCGTAGCCGATGGAGTAGGCGGTGGCGGAAAATTCGCGGTTGTAGTCGTAGGCACCGCCGCGCAGCACCTGGCGGGCCACATCGGTGTCGCCGAAGTATTCGATGCTGAAACGGTCAAAATTGTACAAACCGCGATTGACCGGCAGGTCCTTGCCCCACCAATCGGCGTTGCGGACAAAGGTGATGCTGCGGCCAGAGTCGATCTTGCCGACCCGATACGGGCCGCTGCCTAACGGTGCTTCGTAGCCGCCGCCATCGGCAAAGTCGCGGGTCTTCCACCAGTGCTGTGGAAGTACCGGCAGGGTTGCGATATCCAGTGGCAGCGAACGGTTCTCGGTGTTCTTGAAATCGAAGCGGACTTGGGTCGGCGATTCAACCTGGACATCCTTGATCCCTTCGAACTGCAGGCGATAGCTCAAGCTGCCTTCGCTCATCAGCAGGTTGAAGGTGTAGCGCACATCTTCGGCAGTGATCGGTGTGTTGTCGGCGAAGCGCGCCTTGGGGTTGAGGAAGAATCGCAGGGACAGGCCGTCATCGGAGCGCTGCATTTTTTCCGCGACCAGGCCATAGACGGTGTAGGGCTCGTCGAGGGAACGCACGGCCAGCGGTGAATAGATCCAGCCGTCGACCTGCGAAACGCCGATGCCTTTGTCGACATAGGGCAGCACGTGATCGAACTGGCCGATCTCGATGGCCGAGCGCTTCAGGCTGCCGCCTTTGGGGGCATTGGGGTTGGCGTAGTCGAAGTGGCTGAAATCGGCTGGGTACTTGGCCGGTTCGCCGTAGACCGTCAGTGCATGTTGCGCGGTGGCGGCGAAAGCCCGTGACCCCGCGAACAGGGTCAGGACGGTAAATGTCAGGGATAGAGCCAGTCGCATCATCAGCCTTGAAGACGGTTCGAAGTATCGGGGTGGTGTGGTGAGCGGGCTTGTCGGGGCGCCTGCTCGCCGCGCTCGACTGCCAAGCAGTCGTAAAATCGGTCACTTCGTTCTGTCTGATATACCGAAGTGATCGACGCCAGGAGAGCAAGCCTCCTCGCCACAGGAGGCTGCGTGGCAGGCCGCGGGATCAATCCTGGCGACTGGTGACTTCCAGCAGGTGATAGCCGAACTGAGTTTTGACCGGCCCTTGCACGGTGTTGATCGGAGCGCTGAAAACCACGGTGTCGAATTCCTTGACCATCTGGCCGGGACCGAAGGAGCCCAGGTCACCGCCTTGACGACTGGAAGGGCACGTCGAGTTCGCTTTGGCGATCTCTGCGAAATCGGCGCCGCCGTCGATTAGGGTCTTGAGTTCGTTGCACTTGGCTTCAGTGCTAACCAGGATGTGACGGGCAGTGGCTTTGGCCATGGGGAGATGCTCCTTTCAAGAAAGTGCTGAGATTACCGGATTCAAGCCGGTTTTTCCCGGCAAAAGTTCTGGGACATTCGGGGGGAAGTCAGTCGACCCACACTCCGAGGGGTCAGGCGACTACCGCCTTGGCCGCGGGCGGGTAGCGCAAGCGCTGGGCGGCGGCACGTAGCATCTGCTCGGTGGCCTTCCAACCCAGGCAGCCGTCGGTGATCGACACGCCGTATTTCAATGCACCGCTCAACGGCTGACAGCCTTCGAACAGATGGCTCTCCAGCATCATCCCGATCAACGAGCGGTCGCCCAGCAGGCGCTGTTCGAGTACATCGGCGAACACCGCCGGTTGGCGCAGCGGGTCCTTGCCGCTGTTGGCATGACTGCAGTCGACCATCATTCGCACTGCAATGGTTTGCTTCTCCAGGTCTGCCCGGGCTCGGGCAACGCTTTGGGCGTCGTAGTTCGGGCCGCGATGACCGCCGCGCAGCACCAGGTGAGTGTCGGGATTGCCACGGGTCTGGATGATCGCCGGATGGCCGTGGCTGTCGACGCCGAAGTGGCGGTGTGGATGCGCAGCGCAGCGCATGGCGTCAGCGGCGATGCCGACACTGCCATCGGTGCCGTTCTTGAAGCCCACGGGCATTGGCAGGCCACTGGTCATTTCCCGGTGGATCTGCGATTCGGTGGTGCGGGCACCGATTGCGACCCAGCTCAGGAGGTCATCGAAGTAGCTGGCGGCCATGGGCTGCAGCAGTTCGGTGGCAATCGGTAGGCCCATGCGCAGTATTTCGCGCATCAACTCGCGAGACAGCGCCAAGCCGCCCGCCATATCGTCGCTGCCGTCCAGGTGGGGGTCGTAGGCCAGGCCCTTCCAGCCGACGGTGGTGCGCGGTTTTTCGATATAGGCGCGCATCACCAGAAGCATCTGGTCGCTGACATCATTGGCCAGGTTGGCCAGATGGCCGGCGTATTCGAGGGCTGATTGCCGGTCGTGGATCGAGCAGGGGCCGACGATCACCAGGAGGCGCGGGTCGTCACCGTCGAGGATGGCGCGCACCGCCTGGCGGTGCTTGGCGACTTGTTCGCCCAGCAGCGCATTGAGCGGCAGATGTTGTTTGAGTTGCAGGGCACTGGGCAGGCGCTGGGTCAGCGACTCGTTGGCGGACGACAACGTGGACAGTGGCAGAGCCGGGAGTGACGCATTCATATTCGGGCTTCCTGGGCGGGCGGCGGGTCTTCCCGCGCGCGGCCCTACTGGGGTGTTCGACAATCAACAGCCGGATTGGCTACGAGTGTGTGCTTGCCACCTGTGCGTGACCGTTCGGAGGCGGCGAGCTGTCCCGAGCGGAGGTTGCTAAATCGCCAGGCGATGGTGGATTCGTAGCGGTAGTCGGTGGCGTCGTTCATGTCGGTATTCCTCGATTCAAAATATCTGGTTGAGCAATCTGTTGAAAAAACAGTGCGCTGAAAAAACAAAACCCCCGGTCGGGAGGCCGACCGGGGGTTGAGAGTTCTCTGGTAGGCGACCCTTGAGTAGTGGGCGCCGGTTGGGTATCAGGCGCGCCAGTGGCTAAACCAATACCCAAAATAAAAGCTTGTGGATGCACCGACACCGTTCATCCGGGCAGCCGCCGACGAACGCGAGGCGCTGACGGTGTGGCAAGGCGCGAAATGAACAGGGTGCATGGTCCGTCTCCGATGGAATGTCAGCGAGCTTACTCGAGGGGTAGGAACCTGTTCAATTAGAAATTTCTATAGGCCATATCGAGCAATCGCCATGACTTAAAATGCGCTAAAGGTGTATGACGCACCGGCCGGGTTATATCCAGCGTTTTCCCCGGAAAAGCGGGCGCCGCCTTGGCCATCGACGACGACGCTGTCACTCCGTCAGTCTGCGCTGACTTTTCCCACGCAAGGGACGTCCAGCATGCTGCGCAATCTGGCGCTAATCTGTATGCAGCCGGCCTGTTGATCGCCAGCGGCGGTTATGTACCGGATAGCACATTATTGGAAGGGTACGCTGGTGAACATGCCAGGGCAGTGCTGATGGCCAATCATGGCGGTGCTGTGGGTGGTTGGCAGTCGACCGGGCGCATTGTGATCTGGACGCAGCGCGGGTGATTGCCGCGATGGGGTTGGGAGGGATGTTGGTGATCGGGCGATGTACTGGCGGTCACTGGCGTGGCGAGGTGGTGGAGGTTGAGCGATGGTGAATCGGGACTGGCGTTTTCGACCGGCGACCGAAGCGGACCTGGCGTTTGCCCGGACGCTGACGCGTCGCAACATGCTGGCGTATTACCGTGAGTACGACTTGCTCTGGCAGGAAGAGGCCTTCGATGTGGCTTGGGCCGGGCGGCAGAACGCCTTGTTGTGCGAGGGTTCGCAGGTCTTGGGTTTTGTCAGTTTCAGCCGGGACCCGAGAGCTCTCTATATACGCGAGCTGCAACTGGTCGAGACAGCGCGCAGGCAAGGGTTGGGTAGCTGGTTGATTGCCCAGGCCCGTGATATCGCCTTCAGGGAAGGTCGACCGGAAATGCGGCTGAGCGTCTTCAAGAGCAACCCCGCAAGACAGCTCTATCAGCGCGTGGGGATGGAGGTCGTCGGGGAGGATGAATGCTTCTTTCGCATGAGCACTTCGGCCTTGAAAGCGGGCATAGGATCCGACTGATGGTATTTTCGGATTTAACCTACCCCTTGATATTTTGAGGCGCATACTGGCTTGATCAGGCTGGCTTATTCACTAGCCTGATTGTCGGTTTCAAGGATGATTCCGTCTTTCATGCCCAGCAGGACCGCTACCTTATGGGCTTCCCCACGGCGTCCCTTCTTTCGCCCAGCGAGTACTTGATAGGTGGTTGCCGGGTCGACACCATGCTCGCGTGCAAACTCCTGAACCGATTTCCCTTGATGTTCCAGCCAAGCCTTGGCTTGTGCGGCAGTGCGAATACCGGGCATAGTTCAAAACCGTTCAATTTTGTTCAAATCGTGCTGAGTATACCATCCTTAGGGGTGCCTAAACTGGGATTTTACATTCAAATGAGTGGAATTGGTTCGCGGTTGCGACAAGAGAGGGAGCGACTCGGATTGTCGCAGAAGGCTTTTGGCGAAATCGGAGGCGTTGAGGCTAACGCTCAGGGTAAATATGAAAGTGGTGATCGTGCACCGAAGGCGGATTATTTGTCACGCGTGGCCGCGCGTGGCGTCGATGTGTTGTATGTCCTGACCAACAACCGAACGCCCACGCTGGTGGACAACCTCAACTCTAACGAAGAGAAGGTTCTGGGCAGCTACCGCGCGCTGCGCAAAGAAGATCAGGAAGCGATCAGCCAGTTGACTGCGACCCTGGCCGAAGCCATCGCCGTCTATGGCACCAGGGGCAACAAGGGATCGGGTGGTTCGTGAGTCATTTGCGCATTGATCGCAAGCGTTTGCGACCCTGCGGGTGCTTACAGTGCGTTCACACGCTTTTATGTGACGCTTGTAGCTAGGTCTGGCCCACGGTTTTTTGCTAAGGTGCTCAATAACCTGATAAGACCATATTCGCGAGGTGTCTGCTTGATTAGGGTGCTAGTTGTCGATGACCATGATCTTGTGCGTACAGGCATTACTCGGATGCTCGCTGACATCGATGGCCTGCAGGTTGTAGGCCAGGCGGAGTCGGGAGAGGAAGCCCTGCTCAAAACGCGGGAACTCAAGCCTGATGTAGTGCTGATGGACGTCAAGATGCCGGGCATCGGAGGGCTTGAAGCCACACGTAAATTGCTGCGTAGCCATCCTGATATCAAGGTCGTGGCGGTTACTGTGTGTGAAGAAGACCCGTTTCCGACGCGCCTGCTGCAAGCCGGTGCTGCGGGTTACCTGACCAAGGGGGCGGGATTGGCGGAAATGGTCCAGGCGATTCGCCTGGTGTTCGCCGGACAACGCTACATCAGCCCGCAAATCGCCCAGCAGTTGGCGCTCAAATCCTTCCAGCCGGCCAGCGACTCGCCATTCGACGCCTTGTCCGAGCGGGAGATCCAGATTGCCTTGATGATTGTCGGTTGTCAGAAGGTACAGATCATCTCCGACAAGCTGTGCCTGTCGCCGAAAACCGTGAATACCTACCGTTATCGGATTTTCGAGAAACTGTCGGTCAGCAGTGATGTTGAGTTGACGCTCCTGGCGGTTCGCCATGGCATGATCGATGCCGGCTGACAATGACTAATCTGTTCGATTCAAGTGCTTTTCTTTCCACCTGCAGTGGACGTCCCGGTGTGTATCGCATGTTCGACAGCGATGCGCGCTTGCTTTACGTGGGCAAGGCCAAGAACCTGAGGAATCGCCTCGCCAGCTATTTTCGCAAGACCGGCCTCGCTCCGAAGACCATGGCCCTGGTGGCGCGTATCGCCCAGGTGGAAACCACCATCACCGCCAACGAAACCGAAGCGTTGTTGCTCGAGCAGACGCTGATCAAGGAGTGGCGGCCTCCATACAACATTCTGCTGCGCGATGACAAATCCTATCCTTACGTCTTTCTCTCGGCCGGCGATTACCCGCGCCTGAGCATTCACCGTGGGGCGAAGAAACTCAAGGGCAAGTACTTTGGGCCATACCCGAGTGCCGGAGCGATCAGAGAAAGCCTTGCGTTGCTGCAAAAGACCTTCCATGTGCGCCAGTGCGAGGACAGCTACTACAAAAACCGCACGCGCCCGTGCCTGCAGTACCAGATCAAACGCTGCAAGGCGCCTTGTGTCGGACTGGTGGAACCGCAGGAGTACGCCGAGGACGTGCGCCATTCGGTGATGTTCCTGGAAGGTCGCAGCAACGCCCTGACCGACGAACTCAATGTTGGCATGGAGCTGGCGGCCAGTACCCTGGATTTCGAGCGGGCGGCCGAATTGCGCGACCAGATTTCGCTGCTGCGGCGGGTGCAGGACCAGCAGAGCATGGAAGGTGGTACCGGCGATGTCGATGTCATCGCCGCGTTCGTCAACCCAGGTGGCGCCTGCGTGCACCTGATCAGCGTGCGTGGCGGGAGGGTCCTGGGCAGCAAGAACTTCTTCCCGCAAGTCGGGATCGATGAAGATGTTTCCGAAGTCATGGCGGCATTTCTCGGGCAGTACTTCATCAGCAGCCCCGAACGCGACCTGCCCAGCGAGCTGATCGTCAACGTAGTCCATGAAGACTTCCCGACCCTGATCGCCGCCATCGATGAGTTGCGTGGCCGTGAGTTGAGCATCAGTCACCGGGTGCGCGGTACTCGGGCTCGCTGGCAACAACTGGCGGTGACCAATGCCGAGCAGGCGCTGGGCGCACGTCTGGCGAACCGTCAGCATGTCGCCGCGCGTTTCGAAGCGCTGGCCGAGGTGCTGAACCTGGAGGAATCGCCGCAGCGTCTGGAGTGTTACGACATCAGCCACTCCAGCGGCGAGGCGACCGTGGCGTCCTGCGTAGTGTTCGGGCCGGAAGGGCCGATCAAGTCCGACTATCGGCGCTACAATATTGAGGGCGTGACCGCCGGCGACGACTATGCGGCGATGCATCAGGCGCTGACCCGGCGTTTCAGCAAGCTCAAGGACGGTGAGGGCAAGTTACCGGATATTCTGTTGGTGGACGGTGGCAAGGGACAATTATCCATGGCCCGCGATGTGCTCAACGAGCTGGCGGTGCCCGACCTGATCCTGCTGGGGGTGGCCAAAGGGGCCACGCGCAAGGCTGGTTTCGAAACCCTGTACCTCAACGATGCGGCTCACGAGTTCACCCTCAAGGGCGATTCGCCGGCACTGCACCTGATCCAGCAGATTCGCGACGAGGCGCACCGTTTCGCCATTACCGGACACCGTGCACGACGGGGCAAGACCCGCCGGACTTCGACTCTGGAAGGGGTGGCGGGTGTCGGGCCGAAGCGCCGCCGTGAACTATTGAAACATTTTGGTGGCTTGCAGGAGCTGTCCCGTGCCAGCATCGACGAGATCGCCAAAGCACCGGGGATCAGTAAAAAGCTCGCGGAGTTGATTTATGCAAATCTGCACAGCGAGTAGAATGCTCCCTCACCTCGTAGCCAGTTGTGCCGATGAATATCCCTAATCTGATCACCGTTCTACGCGTTTTACTTATTCCAATCTTCATCTTGCTGTTTTACCTGCCATACCAATGGAGCTACATGGCGGCCAGTTCGGTGTTCGCGTTCGCTGCGGCGACGGATTGGCTGGATGGGTACCTGGCACGACGCCTGGAACAGAGCACCCCCTTCGGGGCGTTCCTCGATCCGGTGGCGGACAAGCTGATGGTGGCGGTGGCGCTGGTCCTGCTGGTGCAGGAGCATGGCAACCTCTGGCTGACCTTGCCAGCGGCGGTGATCATTGGGCGAGAGATTGTCGTCTCGGCCCTGCGCGAGTGGATGGCCGAGTTGGGTGAGCGTGCGCAGGTCGCCGTATCGAACATGGGCAAATGGAAAACTGCGGCACAGATGCTGGCGCTGGTGATTCTGCTGGCCAACCCGTCGGACTTCAGTTTTTGGGTTCTGGTGGGCTACAGCCTGTTGATGATTGCCGCTGGTCTGACCTTGTGGTCGATGGTGCAGTATCTGCGGGCTGCCTGGCCGCATCTGAAGATCAATGCGGAAAATCCTGAAAAGAAATAAAACTATTTTGAATCAAGAGGTTGACGTGGTGCGTGGATTCTATAGAATGCGCTCCACCAAGACGCGGGAATAGCTCAGTTGGTAGAGCACGACCTTGCCAAGGTCGGGGTCGCGAGTTCGAGTCTCGTTTCCCGCTCCAAATATTGCGCTGCAGAGTTCCACTGAATTCTGTAAGTGATTGAAATCAGGACCTTCGGGTCCTTTTTTCGTTCCGGCGGGAACCACTGAAATCCAGCATTATCCGGTGCGTTTAAGTCCAGGATTAAGTCCAGGATTCTGATGCGCACTGAATCGGTTTGTTGCTGGAGCAGTTTGCGTAGCGAGATGAGCATCTGGCCCTGACTCTGTTCAGGAGCTCGCGATGGCACTCTCAGAAATGGCAGTTCGGCACGCCCGAATCACTGGTAATGACTACACTCTCGGTGACAGCGATGGTCTCACGCTCAATGTGACGGCCAGCGGCGGAAAAATCTGGCTTTTCCGTTACTACTGGACGGGCAAGCAGAAGCGCATGTCCTTGGGTTGTTACCCGCAAATCAGCCTCAAAGAAGCGCGCACACGACGTGACGAGGCGCGCGCCTTGGTTGCCCAAGGCATCAATCCTTATGAGCACCGAAAACAGCAGCGCCGTGCTGTTCGTTTTGCGACAGAGCATACCTTCGAGGCCGTGTTCGATCAGTGGGTGGAGTTCCGCAGACTGAGCCTGAAGGAGGGCCGCCAAAGCACGCTCTCGCAAATCTTGAGAATCTTCAATAAAGACGTCCTGCCAACGCTGGGTGGGCGGTCCATCTACGACATCAGTCGTCACGATCTGTTGGATTTGCTGAGCAGGATCGAACAGCGCAATGAATCGCCCCAGGTTCCGTAGACACCTCCATGCCTTAAACTGAGGCCAATCAGGAGGTGCCATGAGCAACCCGCGTTATCCCGAAGAATTCAAAATCCAAGCGGTCAATCAAGTGACCGAAAAGAAGCTGCCTGTCGCTGATGTAGCGGCCCGTCTTGGCGTGTCGACGCATAGCCTCTACGCCTGGATAAAGCGCTACAGCAAACCTCAAGAAGAACGGCAGCAGGACGATGATCAGCACGCTGAACTGCGTCGTCTGCGAGCAGAACTCAAGCGGGTCACTGAAGAGCGAGACATCTTAA
>NZ_CP014135.1:3397154-3673236 GCF_001543125.1 Pseudomonas agarici
TCAGAAGAGACTCGGTGGGTATGCAACAAGGACGCCGACATATGCATTTTTATAATCCTGACTCATAATCAGTGAGAGAATGTGCTTAGCCCAAGTCGACCCTACAACTTTGCTTAGCGAATGTAAGTAGGACACTTCCGAAAAATACTTCCCCATAAATAATCTACGTGATCAACACTGCGCTTCCCTCAACATCGACTTGATCGCACCAGTTCGACAACGATATTTCGCTACCTCGCGCACTGGGCAACGGCACCACACCTCAATTCCTTCAAATACAAATGAATATTCCTACAATATGATCAGGTCAGGTCTCCGACCGGAAAGCCGATGAGAGGACATCGCCCCACGCATATACGCGCAGGGCATGGCCACTTATCCGCCAGGCAGGAGACGGATCATGTTCCCTTGGTTTACTCACGCTTTAATCAATCGCAGTGTCCGCTTCAAACTGTCCCTGGGTTTCGGCCTCGTGCTGCTGTTGACACTCGTCATCACCGCCACCGGCTGGTACGCCCTGCGACACACCATCGAACATTCGCAACAACTGTCGATCATTGCCCGACTCAGTCATATCACCCAGGATATGCGCGCTGACCGCATGACCTTTCGGGTCCTCAACGACATGCATAGCCGTGACAATGTCAGGCGCCAGCTATCCGAGATCGACCAGTATCTGGGTGCGTTGCGTGAGCGCATCGAGGAGCCTGTCTATCGGGATCTGCTGGAAAAACAGCACGCCAGCCTCGTCGCCTTCCAAAATGCCCTCGATGATCTCAGCCAGACGGTCGACGTTCGCGAACGATTGCGGGTGCGGCTATTCGCTGGCCTGGAGCAGGCCCAGCTCGCCGTGGCGACGACCCAGGCGAGTGTCCTCGTGGCCAGTGGGATCTTCGCCACCGGCGCACAATGGCGTGAGCCGATCGAGGGCCTCGAACAACTGCGCCAACAGATCGACCACAGCCACCACCGCGTGGAAGCCCCGGCTTACACCTTTGCCTCGCCGCAAAGCTACGCAGAACAGGCACTCCAGGCCATCGAGCGATTCGACGAGATTCTGCGTCAGGTCAGGCAACACTTTGCCAGCCTGCCCTCGACGGTCAGCGACGACCTATCCGCCACCGTCGGTGCATTGACGACTTACCGCGCCAGCCTCATGCAATTTCGCGACGTACAGACGCAAACCGCAACGTTGCATAACCGCATGGAAATCCTTGGAAAAGCCCTGCTCGACGGCATTGACGCCTTGAGCCTGGGCCAGACAGAAAAACGCGACCGCGACACGCGTCATTCGAACAGGGTGCTGGTCGGTGTTGCCGCGCTCGCCCTGGTGATTGGCGCGTTATCCGCCTGGATCATCAGCACGCAGATCCTGGTGCCCCTCAAGCGCAGCCTCAAGGTCGCCGAGTACATGGCCGCGGGCGACCTGAGCCGCGATATCCGGGTCGAACGTGGCGATGAAATGGGTCAATTGCAGCAGGCTCTACACGGCATGAACCAGGGCCTGCGCAATCTGGTGGGCGGCATCGGCCAGGGCACGGCCCGCGTTGCCGAGGCCGCCCACCAGTTGTCCGGCAGTACCGAACAGACCAACACTCGCATTGGCAGGCAGCGTGACGAAATCGATCAGATCGCCACGGCCATGAAGCAGATGGCCGCGACCACACGCGAAGTCGCACAACATGCCGAAGCTGCGTCTCAGGCCGCCAGCCAGGCCGAGCAACAGGCCCAGGAAGGCGACTGGGCGGTGGCCGAAACGATTGTCCATATCGAACAGCTTGAACAGGAAATGCGCCAGTGCACCGAGGCCATGGGCTCGCTCAAACAGCAAAGCGAGAAGATCGGCGGTGTGCTGGACGTGATCAAGTCGGTATCGCTGCAAACCAATCTGCTGGCACTCAATGCCACGATCGAAGCAGCCCTGGCCGGCGAGGCCGGGCGCGGTTTTGCGGTGGTCGCCGACGAAGTGCGCAGCCTGGCGCAACGCACCCAGGACTCCACCGAGGAGATCGAAAGCCTGGTCAGCGCCTTGCAAAACGGTACCCAGCAAGTGGCACAACGCCTTGACAAAAGCCGCGGCCTGACCCGCACCAGTGTCGAGTCAAGTCGACACAGCGGCAGCAAGCTGGAAGGGATTAGCCAGAGCGTATCGCAGATCCTCGGGATGAACGAGCAGATTGCCGCCGCCGGCGAACAACAACGCGTCGTCGCCGAACAAATCAGTCGCAATGTGCTGCACGTGCGGGACATCTCACAGCAGACCGCAAGCACCTGCGAGCAGACCACCGCCGCGAGCCTGCAACTGAGCCAGTTGGGCGTTCAGTTGCAGCACCTGGTGGAGCGCTTCAAGGTCTGAGCCGCTCGGCCCAACAACGACAGTGCCTCAGTCGATTTCGGCCAGCCAGGCAGTTTCCTTGAACCACTTGTCATGGATGCGATCATAGGTGCCGTCTTCGGCGATCTGGTGGAGGAAGTGGTTGATCCAGTTCAGGCTATCGTGGTCGCCCTTCTTCAATCCGAAGGCCAGGGGCTCATAGGTAAAGGGCTGCTCCAGACAGAGCAATTTGCCCTGGCCCAGCTTGTTCACCGCCACCAGGTTGTAGGGCGCATCATGGATAAAGGCATCGGCCTTGCCGTTGATCACGTCCTGTACACCCTCCTCCTCGGTGGCATAGCTGACCAACTGGGCATTGCCGATCATTCTTCTGGCGACTATTTCACCGGTAGTGCCGGCCTTGACCCGGATACGGTAGCCGGACTCGTTCAGGTCCTCGAAGCTCTGGACCTTGTCCGCCAAGCCCAACGGAATCAATAGCGTCTGCCCGACCACGATAAAGGGATCGCTGAAATTCAGGCGCAGGTTGCGCTCCTGGGTCAGGGTCATGCCGCTGGCGACCAGGTCGGTCTTGCCCGCCAGCAGATCAGGGATCAGTTGTGGGTAGCTGCTGGGCAGCAACTCCAGCTTCACCCCCAGGGACTTGCTCATCTCATGCAACAGGTCGATTTCAAAGCCCACGATCCGGCCCAGCTTGTCAGTCATCTGGAAAGGCATATAGGTCGGATTGGTGCCGACCTTGAGGCTTCCCCGCTTGACCGCCTCTTCGATGGCCCCCGCCTGGAGCCAGCAGGCGTGGAAGAGTGTGGCAGCGCCCAGCAAGAGTATCGACAGATACCTTTTCGTCATGAAGATTCCTTGGTCCATTTCCCGATGATGCCAGCAGCTTTTGGCGCGCTGTGCGAAGCCACAGTCACCAGCAAGCCTGGTCGGCACGATTTCGGGGCGCGATCCTAACGTACTCGATCACGCTGCCATACGGCATCGGGTGGCTCTTTTGTTACCAAATGACAATAGATGCGGCGAGGTACTGGAGGGGAAATGCGCTGTAACGATGAAACCTCCCCCCCGAGCTGACGGCTCGGGGGGGAGGTTTCAGGCAGGTTGACTGACCACGGCGGCAGGTTGCAACGGCAACAGCGGCGCATGGGGATCGGCATTGATCGAATCACGCCAAGCCGTCAGCCACTCGGCATGACCGTCACCCCAGACCTGCGCATGCAGGCGGGCCAGGGCGACCGGATCGCTCAGCAATTGCAGGCGAGCATGATTGTCCAGTGCCGCCGGACCGACCTTCAACGCGTGCCGCACGCGCTCCACCCGCAGCCATTCGATGGGCTCGGCCTGACCGTGGCGGGCAGTGGCCAGGGCACAGGCCAGGGCATTCTGCTGTGGATCGACCACAGCCCGGACGAAACCGTCGTTCAGCGCGTGCCAACGGTTCTCATGGGTGTATTCATCGGTTGCCAACAGCGCCTGGGGCGGATTGTATTCCTCGGGGATGAGGAACAGGCTCTCATCTTTCGAACGCAGACCCAGGTTGACCCGACTGGAGATCACCGAAACCGGGATCGACAGCATCAGCGAACCGACGATTGGCACCAGCCACCAAAGGAAGCTCGGGTTGAGCCAGATCACCAGCAAGGCCCAGAATGCCCCCAGCAAGGTTTGCGGACCATGGCGGCGGACCGCCTCGCTCCAAGGCGTCGAATCGTCGTCACGCTGCGGCGAGTTCCAGGTCGCTGCCCAACCGAGAAATGCGGCCAACACGAAGCGGGTATGGAAAATCATCCGCACCGGCGCCAGCAGCATGGAGAACAGCATCTCCAGCAGCATCGACAGAGTCACTTTGAACTTGCCACCGAACTCTTTCGCGCCCTTGGCCCAAATCAGGATGATGCTCAACAGCTTAGGCAGGAACAGCAACACGATAGTGGTGGAGAACAGCGCCACTGCCTTGTCCGGATGCCACTGCGGCCACAACGGATAAAGCTGGCGCGGCTCCATGAAGTACTGCGGCTCCATCAAGGTGTTGACCGCCAGCAGAGCCGTCGACAACACCAGGAAGAAGAACCACAGCGGCGCCGACAGGTAGGACATCACCCCGGTAAGGAATACCGCACGGTGTACCGGATGCATGCCCTTGACCAGAAACAGCCGGAAATTCATCAGGTTGCCGTGGCACCAACGGCGGTCGCGCTTGAGCTCGTCCAGCAGGTTCGGCGGCAACTCTTCATAGCTGCCGGGCAGGTCATAGGCAATCCACACGCCCCAGCCGGCACGGCGCATCAGCGCGGCTTCGACGAAGTCGTGGGAGAGAATCGCCCCGGCGAACGCGCCTTTGCCGGGCAACGGCGCCAGGGCGCAGTGCTCGATAAACGGCTTCATACGGATGATCGCGTTGTGGCCCCAGTAGTGAGACTCGCCCAACTGCCAGAAATGCAGGCCGGCGGTGAACAATGGGCCATAGACACGGGTCGCGAACTGCTGCATGCGTGCATAGAGGGTATCCATGCCCGACGCCCGCGGCGCGGTCTGGATGATTCCGGCGTCCGGCGTGGCCTCCATCAGGCGCACCAGGCTGGTCAGGCATTCGCCACTCATGACGCTGTCGGCGTCGAGCACCACCATGTATTTGTAATCGCCCCCCCAACGACGACAGAAGTCGTCGAGGTTGCCGCTCTTGCGTTTTACCCGGCGACGGCGACGACGGTAGAAGATCCGACCGAAGCCCGAGGCCTCACGGCAAACATCCAGCCAGGCCTGTTGCTCGGCGACGCAGATATCGGTGTCGTTACTGTCGCTCAGGACAAAGAAGTCGAAGCGATCCAGGTCACCGGTGGCCGCGACCGATTCGAAGGTTGCCCGCAGGCCGGCAAAGACCCGTGGCACGTCCTCGTTGCAGATCGGCATGACGATGGCAGTGCGCGCATCCTGGGCAATCGGCTCGCTGCCGGCGCTGGCACCCGAAATACGATACTTGTCGTGCCCTGTCAGGAGTTCGAGGAAGCCCATCAAGGCAGTCCAGAAACCGGCCGAGACCCAGCAGAACAGGATGCCGAATAGCACCAGGATACTGGTCTGCAGAGCATACGGTAGCACTTGCTGGGCGGTCTGTAGCAGCGGCTGGCGCATCACCTCGGAGGGGTCGAAGAACGACCAACCCTGGTAAGGCATGATGCCTTTCATGTACCAGCCGGCGATGACGGTCTGGCCAAGCATCAGCACCAGCAGGATATAACGGCGGATCGAACCCACGGTGCGCCAGCGCGCATGAGGCAGGTCGCGCTTGTCATCCTTGGGCGGTGGCGGGTTGCCGCGCCCGGTCAGGAGACGCCAGCCGCGCACCAGGATATTGGTTCGCCAGGGCTCGGGCACGACTCGGGTACGTCGAATCGGTGGCGTCGCCTTGAGGCACACCCGGCCACTGGCGTCGACCGCGAGCATCTCGGCGTCTTCCAGCTCAGCAGCCGAATTGAGGGTCAGGCGACGCCCCACCGAGGCTTGCGCAGCTTCGGCGGAGTCGACGGACGGATGGGCACTGAGGCGCTCATGCAGCTCGGCGAACGAAGCACAGCTCGCCAGCTCGGCGCGCTGCTCGGTGCTCAACGGCAGGTGCGCCAGATACTCGGCGAGAGTCTCTGGCTGGGTAATTGAATTACTCATCGGCGGGCAACTGATAGCTCCAGGTCTCGGTCAAAACTTGTTCAGTCTTCACCGGTTCCAGGTGGGTAGGAACAGCCTCGGGAGCCGGCACCGGGGCATCATGCTCTTTCTTGGCCTTGGCCTTGTCTTTCTCCGGGACCTTGGCCGCACCTTTCTCCTGAGTCTTGGCCACGATCTTGTCGGTCTTGGCTACCTGGGGCTCGACCGTGGCCGGCTCAGGCGCAACGATATCCTTGACCAAGGTGGCGCGCATCTCGGTAGTCTTGCTCGGGTCCTTGATCTTCAGGCGCAGCGTCAGGCGCCAGCCCTGGGTCTCGGGGTTGTAGCGCAGGTTGTTTTCCACCACTTCGGCGTTGTCGCCGACGCTGATCTGGCTGCGTACCGGGGCATCTTCCGGCAAGGCCTTGAGGGCAGGCCCCTCGAAGTCCACCAGATAGGCGACGCTGCCGTCCGGCTGACGGATCAGGTTCGACTGCTTGACGTCACCGGTGGACTTCAGGGTCTGCTTGACCCAGGCGCTGTCTGGCGAATGCAGGGCGGCTTCGTCCTGGGTCCAGTGCATGCGGTAGGCGAAGTTCATCGCCTCACCTGGCTGGGCGAGCTTTTCCGGGTTCCAGAAAGCCACGATGTTGTCGTTGGTTTCGTCGGCAGTCGGAATTTCCACCAGATCGACGGTGCCCTTGCCCCAATCGCCCTTCGGCTCGATCCAGGCACTTGGGCGCTTGTCGTAGCGATCGTCGAGGTCTTCGTAGTGGCTGAAGTCGCGACCCCGTTGCAACAGGCCGAAACCACGCGGGTTCTCCACGGAGAAGTTGCTCACTGCCAGGTGTTTCGGGTTGTTCAGCGGGCGCCAGAGCCATTCGCCATTCCCGGCATGGATCGACAGGCCGCTGGAGTCGTGCAACTCGCGACGGTAGTTGAGGACTTTCGACGGCTGGTTGGCGCCGAACAGGAACATGCTGGTCAGCGGAGCCACGCCCAGCTTGCCGACCTTGTCACGCAGGAACATCTGCGCCTTCACGTCGACGATGGTATCGCTGCCCGGACGCAGGGTCAGTCGATAGGCGCCCGTGGCCCGTGGCGAGTCGAGCAAAGCAAAGATCACCAGGTGCTTGTCGGTCGGCTGGGGCCGCTGCACCCAGAATTCGGTGAAGCGCGGGAACTCTTCGCCGGACGGCAATGCGGTATCGATTGCCATGCCACGAGCGGATAAGCCATAGGTATGGCCCTTGCCGACGACGCGGAAGTAACTCGCGCCCAGCATGGTCATGATTTCGTCTTGCTTGTCGGCCTTGTTGATCGGGTAAAGCACGCGGAAACCGGCATAACCCAATTGTTCGGTGGTTTTAGGATCGAACTTCAGGTCGCCGAAATCGAAACGGCTCGGATCGTATTTGATCTCCGAGACATCCTTGGCGGTGATTTCGTTGATTTTCACCGGCGTGTCGAAATGCATGCCCTGATGATAGAACGACAACTTGAACGGCGTCTTCTGATCGGCCCATTCGGCCTTGTCGGTCAGGAAGCGGATTTTTTGATAGTCCGCAAACTTCATCTCACGAAATTCGTTCGGCAGATTGCTGCGCCCAGCTTCGTATTTCTGCCCAGCCAGGGTCTTCGCCTTGGCCGCCACATCGTCCAAATTGAATGCAAAGAGTTGGCCGGCACCGAGCAGGCAAAGCAGTGCGGAGCCCGTCACCAATGCTTTTCGTAACCCTTTGGCAGTCAATTTTGGTGCATTACAGGGACTAACAATCACGAGCAACCCTCGCCGAAAACAGATCAAAAAACCAACGGCTAGACCAAGTAACCTGCGTGGTCCGTTGGGATGGCTTATTTCAGCGCCACAAATCCAGATACTACGTTGCGACGCCTTGCCATAGCCGGCTATGACTCGTCGCAGCGCTTTGTCTCTGGCCTCCCGGCATCAGAAATAATGCCAGCCAAACCAACCGTACAGGCCACCCATGCCAGGTTGGCGAGCATTGTTCCGACTCCCCTGGGACAAAATGATTCCCCAAACGGTGTCGGACAAGTCTCTACCCAAGTCAAAATGGACCAACGAACGCCGATCCCCATAGCGCGCGATTATCTAGTAGGCCGCGTGACAACGCATCAGGCGAAACAAAGTATTTATCGGCAAATCCCCCTGTTTTCAGCCCGATATGTCGTTTTTGCTGCTTTCAGGTCTGTAACAGGAATGTTACCGGGCCATCATTGACCAGATGCACCTGCATATCCGCCCCGAAACGCCCCGTCGCCACTTGGCCATGCCAACGTCGCGCCTGTGCCACTACATAGTCGAAGAGCGCCTCGGCGACCGCTGGCGGCGCCGCCGTGGAGAAGCTCGGGCGTAATCCGCTCTGGGTATCGGCGGCCAGGGTAAACTGCGACACCAGCAGCAAACCGCCACCGATATCCGCCAGGGACAGGTTCATCTTGCCCTGAGGATCGCTGAACACCCGATAGTTCAGTAGCTTCTTCAGAAGTTTGTCGGCACAGGCCAAAGTGTCGTCAGGTTCCACGGCCAATAGCACCAGCAACCCCTGGTCGATGGCGCCGATCACTTCCCCCGCGACCTCGACCCGTGCCCCACTGACACGTTGTAGCAGGCCCTTCATGCTTCTTCAGGAGGCAGATCGAGCAGACGCCGCGCCATCTGGTCGGCGGCGCGCACCAGCGCATCGGTAATACCCGGCTCCGACGCCGCGTGCCCGGCATCGCGAATCACCTGCAACTCGCTATTGGGCCAGGCCTGGTGCAATTCCCAGGCATTGTCCAGCGGACAAATCACATCGTAGCGACCATGCACGATCACGCCCGGCAAATGGGCGATCTTGTCCATGTCGCGGATCAGTTGGTTGGGTTCCAGGAACGCATTGTTGGTGAAGTAATGACACTCAATCCGGGCAATCGACAAGGCTCGCTGCGGCTCGGAGAAGCGATCGACCACCAACGGATTGGGGCGCAGGGTCGCGGTGCGGCCTTCCCAAAGTGACCAAGCCTTGGCCGCATGCATCTGGGCGATCTGGTCGTTGCCGGTCAGGCGTCTGTGGAAGGCGCTCAGCAGGTCGCCGCGCTCCTCCACGGGGATCGGTGCCAGGTAATCCTGCCAATAGTCCGGGAACAGGCGACTGGCGCCAGCCTGGTAGAACCACTCGATTTCCTGCGGGCGGCAAAGAAAGATGCCCCGCAGGATCAGGCCATGAACCCGCTCCGGGTGAGTCTGAGCATAGGCCAGAGCCAGGGTCGAACCCCAGGAGCCGCCGAACACCACCCACTTGTCGATGCCCAGGTACTCGCGAATCCGCTCCAGGTCTGCCACCAGGTCCCAGGTGGTGTTGTTTTCCAGACTGGCGTGCGGCGTCGAACGACCGCAGCCGCGCTGGTCGAAGGTAATGACGCGGTACAGGTTCGGATCGAAATAACGACGGCTCTGGGCATCACAGCCGGCACCCGGACCACCGTGAATGAACACCACGGGCAAGCCCTCGGGCGAGCCGCTTTCGTCGACGTACAACACATGCGGCTCATCCACGGCCAGATCATGCCGGGCGTAGGGTTTGATCTGTGGGTACAAAGTCTGCATTACGCGCTCCGTAAGGGTCGAGGTCATCCCTGAGGGGGACTTCTGTTATTCTGCCGTCCGGCATCATAAACCCGAATTGCCGAAACGGCATGTTCTTGTCAAAAGCGCTCGCGCGCGCTGCGGCCCTGGCGTCCACGGTTTGGCCAACGCTTAAATCAGTTCAATAAACGCTTTAATTCGCAGGATAAAACCGAGCGGCAGGAGCGGCTCCACAGGGCTAGCAGCACCAGGTATGCAGGGGAATTCGGAGTGTGTCAGTACCGCTGGCCCGATCTGTTTTCCTACCTGGGAAAAGCCGTTATCGTCGCCGATAACGGAATTTTTATCCGCGAAGAGGCCCTGACAGACGCAGCAGCAGCCGAATCAGTCAACGCCCGTAATGCTCACGTCCCCAGGCCAGCAATCCTTGCATCAGTTCCTTGAGCACGACTCGCGTCGGTTCGGCCAGGTCGTCACGGTAGTTGAACGGTTCGAACTCTTCCATATAGGTACACTGGCACAGCTCCAGTTGCACCGCATGGATATGCTCGGCTGGGTTGCCGTAGTGGCGAGTGATGTGACCGCCCTTGAAGCGCCCGTTCAGCACATGGCTATAGTTCGGCTGCCTGGCACAGATCGCTTCCAACCGCGATGCCAGCTGCGGATCGCAGGCCGCGCCGTTGAACGTACCGAGGTTGAAGTCCGGCAATTTGCCCTCGAACAGGCGTGGAATCACGGAGCGGATCGAGTGCGCATCGAACAGCAGTGCATAGCCGAACTCGGCCTTGAGCCGCGCCAGCTCCGCTTGCAGGGCCTGATGATACGGCGTCCACACCTGCTCCAGATAGCTCGCCCGCTCTTCGGCGGACGGTACTTGGCCGTCCCGGAACAGCGCTACACCGTCGAACAGCGTCGCCGGGTAGAGGCCGGTGGTGGCACCGACATACAGGGGTTTGTCGTCGGATGGACGGTTGAGGTCGATGACAAACCGCGAATATTCTCCAGCCAGGGTGCTGGCGCCCAGTTCCGTGGCGAAGTCATAGAGCCGCGGAATGTGCCAATCGGTATCCGGCAGGCTGCGGGCCTCGGGAATCAGCCCGTCCCGGACCGCCGGGGTCAGTTTCAACCCGGCGTGGGGCATGCTGATCAGCAATGGCACGCGGCCTTGTTTGAAGCTCAGGACGTTATCCACCATCATTCTCCTAGTTCAGTGCCGTGGCGCACCACGCGCTTGTTCAGCTCACCGCCCAGCCAGTAGGCCAGGTCCGCCGGACGCTCGATCTGCCAGGCGACAAAATCCGCCACCTTGCCGATCTCCAGGGAACCGTGACTGTCCCCCATGCCCAGCGCCGTGGCGGCGTGCAGGGTGACACCGGCCAAGGCCTCTTCCGGCGTCATGCGAAACAGTGTGCAGGCCATGTTCAACATCAGGCGCAACGACAGGGCCGGTGAAGTCCCTGGATTGAGGTCGCTGGCAACGGCAATCTTCACCCCGTGCTTGCGCAGTACATCCATCGGCGGCAATTGGGTTTCGCGCAAGAAATAGAAGGCACCGGGCAACAACACCGCCACCGTACCAGCGGCTGCCATGGCAATGGCATCCTCTTCGGTCATGAACTCCAGGTGATCCGCCGACAGCGCTTGATAGCGCGCCGCCAGGCTCGAACCGTGCAGCGACGACAATTGCTCGGCGTGCAGTTTCACCGGCAGGCCCAGTTGTCGTGCAACCTTGAACACCCGCTCGACCTGGGCCGGGGAAAACGCCAGGTACTCACAGAACGCATCGACCGCATCCACCAGGCCTTCGGCGGCCAGGGCCGGAAGCATCTCGTTGCAGATATGCTCGATGTAGTCATCGGCACGGCCCGTATATTCGGGCGGTAGTGCGTGGGCAGCCAGGCAAGTGCCGCGCACGCTGATCGGCAGTTCGGCGCCGAGACGGCGGATGACCTTGAGCATCTTGCGTTCGTTGTCCAGGTCCAGGCCATAACCGGACTTGATCTCCACACTGGTCACGCCGTCGCGCAGCAGGCAGATCAGACGCTGCCGGGCACTGGCGAACAGTTCGTCCTCACCGGCGGCGCGGGTGGCCCGCACGGTGCTGGCGATACCGCCACCGGCGGCGGCGATCTCGGCGTAGCTCACCCCTTGCAGGCGCTGCTCGAACTCACCACTGCGGTTACCACCGAACACCGCGTGGGTATGGCAATCGATCAACCCCGGTGTCACCCAGGCCCCTTCCAAGTCGTTGACCCGTGGATAGTCCGCCGCCGGCAGTTCGGCACGCGGGCCGATCCACTCGATCTTCGACGCCAGGGTCACGATGGCGGCATCCTCAATGATCGAGTAGCTGCCTTGCGCCATGCTTGCAACGTGACAGTTCTGCCAAAGGGTTTTCATTCGGGGCCTCCATGGGCTATCGATGCGACGAGGAAGGCGCTTGAACCACCAGGGCGGCCGCTGGCCTGACCCAGATCAGGTAGGCCAGCACCAACAGGCCGATCCAGACCGCGCCGACGATCAGCGCCGGACGACTGTCCGGGAACCAGCCCAGCACGCCGAAGATAAAGACCATGAAGGCGATGGCCGCCATGGGTGCATAAGGCCAAAATGGCACGGGAAACTTCAGTTGGGCCGCTTCTTCACGGCTCATCGAGCGGCGCATGGCGACCTGGGTGATCAGGATCATGATCCACACCCAGACGGTGGCGAAGGTCGCGATCGAAGCGATCAGCAGGAACACGTTTTCCGGAATCAGGTAGTTCAGGACCACGCCACCCAACAGGGCTGCGCCCATGACCACCACGGTCATCCACGGCACACCGGCCCGGGACAGCCGGGCAAAGGCCTTCGGTGCCTGCCCTTGCTGGGCCAGGCCATACATCATGCGCCCGGCACCGAAAATATCGCTATTGATCGCCGACACGGCCGCCGAGATCACCACGATATTGAGGAGGGTCGCCGCCGAGCCAATGCCCAGGTTCTGGAAGATCTGCACGAACGGGCTGCCCTGGCTGCCGATCTGCGGCCACGGGTAGATGGACATCAGCACGAACAGAGTCAGCACGTAGAACAGCAGGATACGCACCGGCACCGCATTGATCGCCTTGGGGATCACCCGCTGCGGGTCCTCGGCTTCGCCGGCGGTGACACCGATGATCTCGATACCGCCGAAGGCAAACATCACCACCGCGAACGAGGCGATCATCCCCGCCGCGCCGTTGGGCATGAAGCCGCCGTGAGTCCAGAGATTGCTGACACCGACTTCAGCGGTCGGCGTGGCCGTGCTGATGCCGAAGAACATAATGCCGAAGCCGCCGAGGATCATCGCGACAATGGCGCCGACCTTGAGTAGCGATAGCCAGAATTCCATCTCACCGAAAACCTTCACCGCGCACAGGTTCAGCGCGCCGATAAAGAACACAATACCCAGGACCCAGACCCAACGGTCGACCTCCGGAAACCAGAAGCCCATATAGATGCCGAAGGCGGTGACGTCGGCCAGGCCGACGATGACCATCTCGAAGGCATAGGTCCAGCCCAGGATAAAGCCGGACATCGGGCCGACGTAGGTACTGGCGTATTGGCCGAAGGAGCCGGACACCGGGTTGTGCACCGCCATTTCACCGAGGGCGCGCATCACCATGAATACCGCCGCGCCACCGATCAGGTAGGCCAACAACACGGCCGGGCCGGCCATCTGAATGGCCGAGGCGGAACCATAGAACAACCCGGTGCCGATGGCGGAACCCAGGGCCATGAAGCGAATATGTCGGGCGCAAAGCCCACGTCTCAAACCTTTGACTGACTGTTGCATAACTCGTCCTTAATTATTCTTATCGGTACAGATCGATGAGAATCAGACTTGTGGCGAAGGTCTTGCGGCCACCCGACCGCAAAAAAGGGTCGCAGAGTACCCAACCCAACCCGCTCAGGCAAAAATCATCTGCCGGGCGGCAGGCCCCCATTTCAATCGGTGGCAGCCGCCAAGTCCGTTCCTGGCAATGCTTACAGGCTAGTGGCCGGTGCTAGGCAGCAACTTCGCCGGGACCAGCGGGGTCAGGCAGCGCGATGCCAGCAGCTCGCTAGCCGCTTCGATATCCGGGGCGAAGAAACGGTCCTTGTCGTAGTAGGCCACTTTTTCACGCAGGGTCGCACGGGCGGTTTCCAGAGCCGGCGAGGTTTTCAGGCCGTTACGCAGGTCCAGGCCCTGACAGGCCGCCAACCATTCGACCGCGAGAATCCCACGGGTGTTCTCGGCCATCTCCCACAGGCGCTTGCCGGCTGCAGGAGCCATCGACACATGGTCCTCCTGGTTGGCGGAAGTCGGCAGGCTGTCAACACTGTGCGGGTGCGCCAGAGCCTTGTTCTCGCTGGCCAGGGCCGCAGCGGTCACTTGGGCAATCATGAAGCCGGAGTTGACGCCGCCATTGGCCACCAGGAACGGCGGCAACTGCGACATGTGCTTGTCCATCATCAACGAAATACGGCGCTCGCTCAGGGAACCGATCTCGGCAATCGCCAGAGCCATGTTATCGGCGGCCATGGCCACCGGTTCGGCGTGGAAATTGCCGCCGGAAATCACATCGCCCTCGGCAGCGAATACCAGCGGGTTGTCCGATACGGCGTTGGCTTCGACCACCAGCACGTCGGCTGCCTGGCGCATCTGGGTCAGGCAGGCGCCCATGACCTGCGGTTGGCAGCGCAGGGAGTACGGGTCCTGGACCTTCTCGCAGTTCTCGTGGGAGCCGGACACTTCGCTGTGCTCGCCCAGCAGGTGACGATAGCTGGCCGCCGCGTCGATCTGGCCGCGCTGGCCACGCGCTGCATGGATTCGGGCGTCGAACGGCGAGCGCGAGCCCAGCACTGCCTCGACCGTAAGGCTACCGGCGACCAGGGCAGCGGCGAACAGATCTTCGCCTTCGAACAGGCCACGCAGGGCAAAGGCAGTGGATACCTGGGTGCCGTTGAGCAACGCCAGGCCTTCTTTAGCGGCCAGAGTCAGCGGTTGCAGGCCGGCCCGCTTCAGCGCGGTCGGTGCGTCCAGCCACTCACCCTGATAGCGGGCCCTGCCTTCGCCCAGCAGCACCAGCGACATATGGGCCAAGGGTGCCAGGTCGCCGGAGGCGCCGACCGAGCCTTTCAACGGAATGTGCGGATAGACCTCGGCATTGATCAGCGCGATTAACGCATCGATCACCTGGCGACGAATCCCGGAGAAGCCCCGGCTCAGGCTGTTGACCTTGAGCACCATGACCAGGCGCACCAGCGCGTCGCTGATCGGCGCGCCGACACCGGCGGCATGGGACAGCACCAGAGAGCGCTGGAGGTTTTCCAAGTCTTCACTGGCGATGCGGGTCGACGCCAGCAGACCGAACCCGGTGTTGATGCCGTAGGCGGTACGGTTTTGCGCAAGGATCTGCTCGACGCAGGCAACGCTTGCCTCGATCTGCGCCGCCGCGCTGTGGTCGAGGGTCAGTTTGACCGGCTGCTGATAGACGGCGCGCAGTTGCGCGAGGGTCAGTTGGCCGGGAATCAGGTTTAACGCAGTCACATTCATGCTCCTTTTGAGAGTTTTATTAACTACCAGTCGCTCCGGAAGCTTCCGTTATCCGTCGCTGTCCGCTTTTTTGAGCGGATGGCGCCTTGGCACGCTGGTTATCGTGGGATCAATGCAGGTTCGTCAACCTGTCGTGCAGAAGCGTGGCGTGCTTGAGAAGCGCTGCCGCGCTGGCGATATCCGGCGCCAGCCAGCGGTCGTGCTCATAGGCCGGTACGTGCTCGCGCAGCAGTTTCCACGCGACGTCGGTGCCAGCGCCGAAGCGCTGCTCCTTGAGGAATTCAAAAGCCTGGCCCGCCAGTAAATACTCGATGGCGAGGATCTGCGTGCAGTTTTCCAAAACCTGATGCAGCTTGAGCGCGGCGTTCGTGCCCAGGCTCAGGTGATCTTCTTGCAGCGCGGAAGTGACATAGTTATCGAGCACTGCCGGCTGCGCCAACTGGCGGTTCTGCGCACAAAGGGAGGCGGCGACGTACTGCACGATCATCATCCCGGAGTTGACTCCCGGCTGGCTGACCAGGAACGCCGGCAGCCCACTGACATGGGGGTTGATCAGGCGGTCGAGGCGACGCTCGGCAATCGAACCGATTTCCGCCATGGCGATCGCCAGCAGATCCGCCGCAAGAGCGACCGACTGCCCGTGGGGATTGGCCTGGGACATCACCCGGAAATTATCCGGAGTGCCCAGCAACAACGGGTTGTCAGTACAACCGTTGAGTTCGATTTCGATCTGCTGGGTAGCATGGACCAGTTGATCGCGGACCGCACCGTGAACCTGTGGGATCGAACGCAGACTCAAGGCGTCCTGGGTGCGAATGCCCTGGCTCGCGGCGATCACTGCGCTGCCGTCAAGCAGCCTGCGCAAGTTGGCGCCGACCTGTTGCATACCGGGATGCGGCTTGAGCGCGATGATTTGTGCGTCGAACGCGGCGATCTGCCCGCGCAGGGCCTCGAAGCTCATGGCCGCGGTCACATCGGCCCACTGCACCAGACGATGCGCGTCGGCCAGCGCCAGGCAACTCAAGCCGCTCATGCACGGTGTGCCGTTGACCAGGCACAGTCCGTCCTTGGCCCCCAACTGCACCGGGAGCAGACCTGCCGTGGCCAGCGCCTGCCGAGCGGCAACGATCTGCCCGCGATAGCTGACCTGGCCGATGCCGAGCAGGGCCACACCGATATGGGCCATATGAGTCAAGTAACCCACCGACCCCTGAGAGGGCACCTGTGGGGTGATGCCGTGATTGAGCAACGCCAGCAGGGCTTCGACCACCTGACGATGCAGGCCGGACTTGCCGTGGCTGTAGTTGATGATGGCGGCGCAGATGATCGCCCGGGTCTGCTCGTCGGCCAACGGCGCGCCGACGCCGCAAGCGTGGCTGAGCAGGGTATTGCGCGACAACTGGCTGAGTTGTTCGCCGCCCAGCGACACATCGGACAGGCCACCGAGGCCGGTATTCACGCCATAGGCCCGCTCACCGCTGACCACGATCCGTTGGACGATGGTCTGGGCGTTGTCGATCCGTGCCCAGGTCTGTGGCGCCAGTTCGAGCCGTGCGCCGTGGCGAGCCACCGCGACCACATCTTGCCAGCGCAAGGGCGCATCGGCGATAACGATTTTTTCAGCCTGGGACATCTGAAACCTCACACAAATTCCGATGATCAACACCTGTGGCGGTACGGCGTTCCGAGCAGCCCCTCGCCACCAAAAAACTCACTTCATATCGTTGCAATACGCCGCTGAACAAACCGGTTCACGTACTCATCGGCGGGCGAATGGAGGATTTCCTTCGGCGTGCCGACCTGGATCAGTTTGCCGTCCTTGAGAATCGCGATGCGGTTACCGATACGCACAGCCTCGTCCAAGTCGTGGGTGATGAACACGAGGGTCTTGTGCAGCGACTTCTGCAGTTCCAGTAACTGATCTTGCATCTCGGCGCGGATCAGCGGGTCCAGTGCGCTGAACGCCTCGTCCATCAGGATGATGTCGGTGTCCGCAGCCAATGCCCGGGCCAGGCCGACGCGCTGGCGCATGCCGCCCGACAGTTGGTGCGGATACTTGTTCTCGTAGCCCTTGAGGCCCACGGTGTTGATCCAATGCTGTGAGCGCTCGACGCACAGTTCCTTGCTCTCGCCACGGACCTTGAGGCCATAGGCGACATTTTCCTGCACGGTCTTGTGGGGCAGCAGGCCGAAGCTCTGGAACACCATGCTGATCTTGTGCCGACGGAATTCGCGCAGGGCTTGCATGTCGTGCTGGAGGATGTCCACGCCGTCCACCAGGATCACGCCGCTGGTCGGATCGATCAGGCGGTTGAAGTGGCGAACCAGGGTCGACTTGCCGGAACCCGACAGGCCCATGATCACGAAGATCTCGCCGGTGCCAATGGTCAGTGACAGGTCGTTGACCCCGACCACGCAACCGGTCTCGGCCAGCACTTGGTCCTTGGTCTTGCCCTGGTGGATCAAGTTCAGCGCATCGCTTGCACGCGTGCCGAAAATCTTGAAGACGTTCTTGACTTCGATCTTGCTGACGATGGAATCAGTCATTTGCTCACCTCATGACGCGCACGACCATAGGCCTGGGTAATGCGGTCAATGACCACGGCAAGAATCACAATGGCCAGCCCCGCTTCGAGACCGCGTCCGACGTTCAGGGTCTGGATCCCGACCAGCACATCCTCGCCCAGACCACGGGCACCGATCATCGAGGCGATCACCACCATCGACAACGCCATCATGGTGGTCTGGTTAATCCCAGCCATAATGCTCGGCAACGCCAACGGCAGTTGCACGCCGAACAGTTGCTGCCAGCGGTTGGCGCCGAAGGCATTGATCGCTTCCATCACCTCGCCATCCACCTGGCGGATACCCAGGTCAGTCAAGCGGATCAGCGGCGGCGCGGCGTAAATCACCGTGGCGAAGATCGCCGGAACCTTGCCCAGGCCGAACAGCATCAGCACCGGAATCAGGTACACGAAGCTGGGCATGGTCTGCATGATATCCAGCAGCGGCATCAGCACCGAACGCAGGCGATTGCTGCGTGCCGACAAAATGCCCAGGGGAATCCCGATCAGCACCGAGATCAGCGTCGCCACCAGCATCAGCGCCAGAGTCTGCATCAGTTTGTCCCACAGGCCGACCGCGCCGACCAGAAACAGCAGGCCGACGATCACCACGGTGGTCACCACCTTGCGGGTGGCATGCCAGGCGATGCCGCCGACAATGGCCAGCATCAACCACCAGGGCGCTAGGCGCAGCAGGCCTTCCAGATTGACGATGGCCCACAGCAGGGTGTCGGAGATGTGGCGGAACACATCGCCGTAGTTGGTCACCAGCGAATCAACCCAACCGTTGACCCAGTCGGCGATGGAAAACGTGAAATTCTCGGGAAACATTGGAAACTCTCGATCAAGTGGGTGTAGCGCTCGGACGAAAACCAGTCGAGCGGCGATCAGGCAAGGCAAAAATGGGCGGGGAAACGCAGTTTAGTTCACTCACTGAGCATTACTCACTTCGTTCGCCCGAGCCAATTTTTAACGGTGCATGATCGTCGCGCAGGCCGTTTACCTCGGAGCCTGCGAACGTCCCGGCCAGCCTCTCGGTTAGCCGGAAGGTTATTACCTACAGAGCCGCATTGATTTTTCTGGCAGCCTCGGCGCTGACCCAAGCCTGCCAGACCTCAGGGTGTTCCTTGAGAAAGGTTTTCGCCAGCTTTGGCGACTCGATCCGCTCCTTGGCCATGCGCCCCAGGTTCTGGTTCAGCAAATCGATCGGCAGATTAGCCTTTTCCAAGACAGCGACCAATTCAGGCGCTTCGTCGTGGAAAGTCCTGGACAGACCGACCTTGATACTCACGCTCTTGTCGACACCCGGTTGCTCTTCCAACTTGATCAGGTCCACTTGACCCATCAGTGGCGTCGGCGACCAGTAGTAGAACAGAATCGGTTCGCCGCGCTTGTAGCTCGACAGCACCGCCGCATCCAGAGCCGGCCCGGTGCCAGGTCGGAAGTTGGTGTAAGTGCTTTCCAAGCCGTAGCTTTTCAGCATCTCACTGTTGTCCAGCTCACAGGTCCAGCCAGCCGGGCAGTTATAGAAGCGCCCCTTACTCGGTTCTTCCTGATCCTTGAACACCGCGGCGTACTGCGCCAGGTCGGAAACCTTCTTCAAGTTGGGAGCCTTGGCCGCGATCTTGCGTTTGGCATCGCCTTCGACCACATAACGCGGCACATACCAGCCCTCGATGGCACCGACCACCGGCGCACCGACACCGACGACCTTCCCGGCTTTCTCAGCCTTGTTCCAGACTTCACTGCGACCGACCCACTCCTCGGCGAAGACCTGGATATCGTTGCTGCTCAGGGCGTTCTCCATGGTGATGGAGTTGCCTGGCAGACTGTCGGTCTTGCAGTCGTAGCCTTTTTCGAGGACAAATTGCAGGACGTCGGTCAGCAACATACCGCTTTCCCAGTTGAGGCCGGCGAACTTCACAGGCTTGCCGGATTCGCACCAGCCAGCGGCCTGGCTGGCACCGGCGGCGGCCAACAGGCCCAGGGATAACGCCGTGGTGAGCAGGGTCTTGGTCATTTTCATTATGTGACGTTCCTCATCATGAAGGGGTTAACGGCAGTCAAGAGGCATCCGGCCTTGGGAGGCCCGCGAGCAGGCCCTGTCCACGTTTTCCAATACAGGCGCGGGTTGTGCTCGGCGGCTAGACGGCCGACGGCTGAACCCGATCGTCGATCTTTTGCGCCGCGAGGTCGCCCTGCTCTATCGCCAGGATCAAATGATCAGGAACCGCGCTATGCCACTTCTTCGCGGCGAAGTAGTACAACGCCGCCGGAACCACCAGACCGATGATCCAGGAAATGTCGGTATCGCCCAGGCTCGCAACCAGGGGGCCGGTATAGAAATGGGTGGCAATGAACGGCATCTGGATCAGCACGCCGAACACATAGATGCTGATGCCCATGATGTTCCAGCGACCGTAGCGGGCATTGGGATCGGACAGCGCGGGGATGTCGTAACGTTCCCTGGTGATGCAATAGAAGTCCACCAGGTTGATCGCGCTCCAGGGCGTGAAGAACGCCAACAGGAACAAGATGAACGCGGAGAAATCCTTGAGGAACGAGTCCTTGCCAAGCAGCGCCAGAGCCGTGGCGATACTCACCATGATGAAGATGTAGAACAGGCGCACAGCGCTGGAAATATGCCGGCTGCCACGAAAGCCGCTGATGATGGTGGCGATCGACATGAAGCTGCCATAGGCGTTCAGCGTGGTCACGGTGACTTTGCCGAAGGCCACGGCGAAGTACAACGCCGCCGCGACAATTCCGGTACCACCGAGACCGACGATGAAAGAAACTTCGTGATGGGCAAATTGCGAACCGGCCAGTGCCGCCGCGAACACACCGAAGACCATCGAGGCCTGGGCACCGATCACCGACCCCAGGCCCACGGCCCAGAAGGTTTTCGCTGCCGAGGTGCTGCGTGGCAGGTAACGCGAGTAATCCGCCACATAAGGTCCGAACGCGATCTGCCAGGAGGCCGATAGCGACACCGCCAGCAGGAAGCTCGCCGGGGAGAAATGCTTGTTGCCCAGCAGCGCGGCAATATCATTGCCGGCCAGCAGCTTGTAAAACAGGTAGATGAAAGCGATCACTCCCAGCACACTGGCGATACGGCCCACGCCGTGGATCACCCGATAGCCGAAGATAGTGAAGATCATGATCGAGGCGGCGAACAGCACGATACCGACCCAGTCCTGGACATGGAGCAACTGCGCCACTGCTTGTCCGGCCAGCAGTGAACCGCTGGCCGAGAAGCCGATGTACATCAGGCACACCAGCACCAGGGGGATCACCGCACCGTAGACACCGAACTGCACGCGACTGGAGATCATCTGCGGCAGGCCAAGCTGCGGGCCTTGCGCGGCATGCAACGCCATCACCCCGCCGCCGAGCAACTGCCCGAGCAGCAGGCCGATCAGCGACCAGTAGACATCGCCACCGAGCACCACCGCCAAGGCACCGGTGACAATCGCGGTGATCTGCAGGTTGGCCCCCAACCACAGGGTAAACTGACTGAGTAGGCGACCATGTCTTTCCGCTTGGGGTATGTAGTCGATCGAACGTCTTTCGATCAACGGTTTGTTGCCTGCACGATCATTTGGCACTGCCATTGTTCAACCTCTGTGGATTGTTTGTCGTTGGGTGCGGCGCCGGCTTATTTGCCGGTAATCATCGGCAGGTTCAGGCCTTGTTCCTTGGCGCAGTCGATGGCGATCTGGTAACCGGCATCAGCGTGGCGCATGACACCCGTCGCCGGATCGTTGTGCAGCACGCGGGCGATACGTTCGGCCGCTTCGTCGCTACCGTCGCAGACGATCACCATGCCCGCATGCTGAGAAAAGCCCATGCCCACGCCACCGCCGTGGTGCAGGGACACCCAGGTAGCACCGCTCGCGGTATTGAGCAGAGCGTTCAACAGGGGCCAGTCGGACACAGCGTCGGAACCATCCTGCATCGACTCGGTTTCGCGGTTCGGGCTAGCCACGGAACCGGAATCCAGGTGGTCGCGACCGATGACGATCGGTGCCGACAACTCACCGTTGCGCACCATTTCGTTGAAGGCCAGGCCCAGCTTGGCGCGCTGGCCCAGGCCAACCCAGCAGATACGCGCCGGCAGGCCCTGAAAGCTGATGCGCTCGCGCGCCATGTCCAGCCAGTTGTGCAGGTGGGCGTCGTCCGGGATCAGTTCCTTGACCTTGGCGTCGGTCTTGTAGATGTCCTGCGGATCGCCCGACAGCGCGGCCCAGCGGAACGGACCGATGCCACGGCAGAACAGCGGACGGATATAAGCGGGAACGAAACCAGGGAAGTCGAACGCGTTCTCGACACCTTCTTCCTGGGCCATCTGGCGGATGTTGTTGCCGTAGTCGAAGGTCGGGATGCCTTGCTTCTGGAAGTCAAGCATCGCTTTGACATGCACCGCCATCGACGCCTTGGCGGCCTTCACCACCACCGCAGGTTCAGTGATGGCGCGAGCGCGGTATTCTTCCCAGGTCCAGCCAACCGGCAGGTAGCCGTTGAGTGGGTCGTGGGCGCTGGTCTGGTCGGTGACCATGTCCGGGCGCACGCCACGCTTGACCAGTTCCGGCAGGATTTCGGCGGCGTTGCCGAGCAGGGCGATGGAAATGGCCTTGCCCTCCTGAGTGTATTTGGCGATACGCGCCAGGGCATCGTCGAGGTCGCGGGCTTGTTCATCGACATAACGGCTGTTCAGGCGAAAATCGATGCTGACCTGCTGACATTCGATATTCAGCGAGCACGCGCCGGCCAGGGTCGCGGCCAGAGGTTGCGCACCGCCCATGCCGCCTAGACCGGCGGTCAGGACCCAACGGCCTTTCAGGTTGTTGTCGTAATGCTGGCGACCGGCTTCGACGAAGGTTTCATAAGTGCCCTGGACGATGCCCTGGCTACCGATATAGATCCAACTACCAGCGGTCATCTGGCCGAACATGGCCAGGCCCTTGGCATCCAATTCGTTGAAGTGCTCCCAGGTGGCCCAGTGCGGCACCAGATTGGAGTTGGCGATCAGCACGCGCGGGGCGTTGCTGTGGGTCTTGAATACGCCGACCGGCTTACCGGATTGCACCAGCAGGGTCTCGTCGTCATTCAGGTGAGTCAGGCTCTCGACGATCTTGTCGTAGCATTCCCAGTTTCGCGCAGCCCGGCCGATACCGCCGTAGACCACCAATTCCTTCGGGTTCTCAGCCACTTGCGGGTCGAGGTTGTTCATCAGCATCCGCAGCGCCGCTTCGGTCAGCCAGCTCTTGGCGGTCAGTTGGTTGCCACGGGCGGCACGGATTTCGACGTCACGGCGCTTGGTAAAATTGGCGGTAGGTTTCTGGGTATTCTCAGTCACGAAAAAACTCCTCTGCGATCGTCCAAACCCGCCCAGGCAGTGGGCAAGCGAGCTCGTGCGGACCAGATCCTCACAAGCGGAAAATAGGGTGGCGCGTAACCGTATCCGTTGATTCATACGCACACATACTTACTTGTACATACAAGCATATGCAATCAAACGGCCAACTTGAAAATCAGAGGCTGAGAAATTTTTCAGAATAGTTGGAGAACGCTGTAGGACGGGGCCTTGAGCGGAAAATGAAGTGGTGGGACGAAAAGAAGATACAGGTAAGAAACTGTTACCGAGAGAGGGTTTTGTGCCGTGCTGGGGCGTTCGGTAACAGGTTAGTGCGCAGCGTAAACGGCGGTTGATCGAATGAGCGGGGTGCCCACCCGTCCTAGTCAGGTGGGAGTCAACTCGATCACACAGCAACGTCCGGTCACCGATACTTCAAGCAACTGTGCGTTACCTTCCAGTTGCAGACAGTCATGACGTCCCAGCACTTCAGCGCCGCTATTGCCCAGGCCGACATGCAGTGGGTCACTGATACTGAAGACCAGCAGCACGTGCGCCGAACTGAAGAAACGCATGGGCTGCATGGCATCCAGCCATTGCAGGCGGGCGCTGTAGCGATCCGGCAGATAGATCAGGTTGAAGTCGCGGATCGGTCCATCGAGCAGCGCGCAACTAACCTGGCTCGCACCACTGAAGGCAAACGGGTCCAGGGCCAGCAACGCCCGGCTGCGCTCGCCATCGACCTGCAAGATCATGCCCGCGCCCTGCAGTACGGTAATGATCCGCTCATAGCCGGCGAAGCTGGAAAAGCCCCCTGACTCGCCGATATCGGCAATCGACAGACGCCAGCCAAAACCATCCAAGCCCTCCCCGGCGTCACGAGTGACTTCCTCGGTGCTGCCACCGCCGTTTTTCCACGGCATGCGCGGATAATCCACCGCACGTAGGACTTTCAGTGAGCTCATTTGGTAAAGCGTCCTTCCAGGCGATGACGGGAACCGGGGTGGATCAGGCGAGCGGCTGTCACTGGCTGACGACCGGACCAGGTCCGGCGGCGGATCAGCAGGCACGGCTCGCCCGGTTCGATCTGCAGCAACTGGCATTCGGTGGCGTCGGCGAGAATGGCCTCAACCACATGCTCGCCCTCGGTCAGTGGCGCGACTTGGGACAGGTAGGCGTAGGGCGTCTGCAGAGTGAAATCCTGCTTGAGGTAGTCCGGAGCCACCAGCGCATTAACGAAGCGGTCTTCAATCTGCACCGGAATACCATCCTCCAAATGCACGATCAGCGAATGGAAGACCTTCTGCCCTTCACGCATGTCCAGGGCCACGGCCCGCTCGGAACCAGCGGCCTCTTCGCCAAGGGTAATGATCTGGCAGGTGTGGCGATGGCCGCGCGCGGCGATCTCATCGGCAATGTTGTGCACCTCGAACAGCGCCGACTGGCTCTTGGGCTCGGCGACAAAGGTGCCGACACCCTGCATGCGCACCAGCCGGCCTTCGGCGGTCATTTCCCGCAGGGCGCGGTTGATGGTCATGCGGCTGTAGCCCAGCTGTTCCACCAGTTCGCTTTCGGACGGCACGCGATAATGCGGCGGCCAGTTTCCGCTGTCGATCTGCTGGGTGATCATCTGTTTGACGCGGGCATATAACGGCGCCGGACTATCGCCCAGGTGGGCAGCCAGCGGCTTGTTGGCAGGCGGAGTCGGCACAGGAAATCCTTGTTCGATGTTAAAGGTGGTAGTGGCCTGTAACCCACTAACCGTACAAACCACTAGCTTGCCGGAGTTTACCGGGCAGGCAAACGTCTGTATATGTATATACAAATAACACACGATGGGGTGCTAAACCATGTCCGTCTTCTTTGCCGAACGCGCGCTGCTGCCCAGTGGATGGGCCAAAAATGTACGCCTTGAGGTCAATGCCGAAGGCATGTTGGCTCAGGTCCAGGCCGACTCCCATGCGCAAGGCGCCGAACGGTTGAGCGGCCCGTTGTTGCCGGGCATGCCGAACTTGCATTCCCACGCCTTCCAGCGGGCAATGGGCGGTCTGGCGGAAGTGGCCGGCAATCCGAACGACAGCTTCTGGACCTGGCGCGATTTGATGTATCGGCTGGTGGGCAAGATCAGCCCGCAGCAGATGGGCATCATCGCCCGCCAACTCTATATTGAGATGCTCAAGGCCGGTTACACCTCGGTGGCCGAATTCCACTATGTACACCACGACACCAACGGCCAGCCCTATGCCAATCCAGCGGAACTGGGATTGCGCATCAGCCAGGCGGCTGCGGACACGGGCATCGGCCTGACCCTGTTGCCGGTGCTCTACAGCCATTCCGGCTTTGGCGGCCAGGCCCCGAATGACGGCCAGCGGCGCTTTATCAACAGCACCGAAAATTACTTGGAGTTGCAGGCCCGCTTGCAGCCGCCGCTGGCCAAGCAGCCGGCCCAGGCTCTCGGGCTGTGCTTCCACTCGTTGCGGGCGGTGACACCGCGGCAGATCAGCGAGGTGCTGGCCGCCAGCGACCGCCAGTGCCCGGTGCATATCCATATCGCCGAGCAACAGAAGGAAGTCGATGACTGCCTGGACTGGAGCGGCAAGCGGCCGTTGCAATGGCTGTACGATAATGTCGAGGTCGATGAACGCTGGTGCCTGGTGCACGCTACCCACGCCAATGCCGAGGAAGTCACGCGCATGGCCCGCAGCCGGGCGATCGCCGGGCTGTGCCCGACCACCGAAGCGAATTTGGGCGACGGCATCTTTGCGGCGGTGGATTTTCTCGCTCAGGGCGGGCGCATGGGCATCGGTTCCGACAGCCATGTGTCACTGAGTGTGGTGGAGGAATTGCGCTGGTTGGAATATGGCCAGCGCTTGCGCGATCAACGGCGTAACCGCCTGTATCGTGCCGCCCAACCGATGGTCGGGCGCACCCTGTATGACGCGGCACTCGACGGCGGCACTCAGGCGCTCGGGCAATCGATCGGCAAGCTGCAAGCGGGCAAACGCGCCGACTGGCTGGTGCTCGACGGCAACGACCCCTATCTGGCGACCGCCGAGGACGATGGCATTCTCAATCGCTGGCTGTTCGCTGGCGGCGATCGCCAGGTCCGTGACGTCATGGTCAACGGCCAGTGGGTGGTGCGGGGTGGTCGACATGCGGACGAAGAACAAAGCGGGCGGGCATTTACCCAGGTATTGCGTGACCTGCTGAACTGAGCCCTAGGCTCTGTACGAGATGTATCTGCGCTCGCCCATGCGGCGTTGAAAGTCGGCTCGCCTGGCCTGGCCCTCGCTCGAAACCATTTCCTACAGGCTCACGTAGCCTGTAGGAACGCCTCTCGCCACAAACGCTCATCATCAACCAATCAGTTGGGCATCTTCGAGTCCGGCGTGCGCCAGATCAGTCGCGTGGTGTCATAGCCTTGCTGGCGTGCCCGGCTCAGCAGATCTTCCCGAACCTCCGCATTGACCTTGGTGGTGCGCGATAGCAGCCACAGGTAACGCCGGCTCGGGTCACCGACAATTGCCGTGTGGTAGTCATCGCTGACATACAGAACCCAGTAGTTACCCTTGGCCACGCCCGGCAGCAATGCGGTGAACCAATTGTCGAAGCGCACCCACAGCTTGTCGGTCTGCCCTCGCACTTGCGGTGTCGCCGTTCCCTTGGCCTCCTCCCACGCCCATTGCTCGGTCAGACAGCGATTGAACACTGCCATCTTGCCGTCGGCCATCAAGCTGTAGCGCGCTTCGGACTGAGCGCAGTGGCGCTGGAAATACATCGGCATTCGCGCCAATTCGTACCAGGTGCCCTGGTAGCGCTTGAGGTCGACATGACCTGCGGTCTTAGGCGCTAGATCGTCACCAGACGTAGCGCAACCAGCCAGCAACAAACCAGCCAAGAGAGAGACAACCAAACGCAACATTCTTCTTCTCCCAAGGGCTCGCGCCCCGGTTTACTTCAGGCCTTGCCCGGAAAACATTAGGACTTTGTCACCGGCGTACTGCACGCTGATAAAGCTATTCTTGTTACCCCAGGTACAGCTCGACATGCCCAACGCCCCCGAACAATCCGAAGGACTGCCCAGTAACGACTCGACCTGCGCCTTGGGCATGCCCGTGGACAGCTTCGAATAGTTTTCCTGGTTGACTTTGCTGCAAGCGACCAACGACACGCACAACGACAGCAGAGCGAGAGAGCGCAACGACATGGGGAGAAACTCCTGAGGACGAAAAGGTCGGCGCGAGGCCTACCGCAATCTTAGAAGAGAAAAGTGCCATCTGGTTCCCGAGCCTACGACCTTTTCTTACGGCACTTTCCTGTGCAGATCAGCGATTTTGCTAGCAAAAACAGCCGGTGCCGCAGGTTTATCATTAAGAAATTAATATTTAACAAGAATATGCCGATAGATAAAGGCATCCTGCCATCAAGCGTGGCAAATTGTCGCCCTTTTGTTGACCAGCCTTTTGCGGACAGCCACTTCATGACCAAAAATCTCAAATTCAGTCACAAGATCCTCCTGGCTGCGGCCCTGGTGGTTGCCGTGGCGTTCGCCTGCTTCATCCTGTTCAACGACTATCGCCAACGCGAAGCCCTGCGCAGCAGTACAGAAGCCTCGATGCAGGTCCTTGGCAGCCTGACCACCAGTAACATCCAGGTCTGGCTGGAAAGCCGCATGCAACTCCTGCACTCACTGGCGCAGCAGATCGCCGTGGACGGCAATGCCGCCGATAGCCTCAAGCACGCCTTGGGCCTACCCGTCTACGCCGACAACTTCCAACTGAGCTATTTCGGCGGCCAGGACGGTGTGATGGTCTCGGTCCCTGCGGGCAACCGCACCGCCGACTACGACCCGCGCGCCCGTGGCTGGTACAAAGCCGCCACGGCTGCCCAGCGGAGCATCGTCACCGAACCCTACATTGCCGCCTCCTCGGGCAAGTTGGTGATCACCCTCGCCACCCCGGTACTGCATGACGGCAAGTTCATCGGCGTGGCCGGCGCGGACATCGATTTGACCAGCATCAGCGCTATCATCCACTCGTTGAACTTCAGTGGCCACGGCCAGGCGTTTATCGTCAGCGCCGACGGCAAGATCCTGATCCACCCGGACAGCAAGCTGATCCTCAAGAACCTCAGCGAAGCCTATCCAACCGACACACCGAAGATCAGTGCCGGCCAGACAGAGGTCACCGTGGGCGGCAAGACCCAATTCATCTCCTTCACCCATGTCACCGGCGTACCTTCGGCCGACTGGTACGTGGCGTTGGTGCTCGATCAAGACGCCGCTTTCTCGATGCTTCGCGAATTCCGCACCTCGGCGATCATCGCCATGGCGATCGCGGTGGTCATCATCATTGCCCTGTTGGGTATGCTGATCCGCGTGCTGATGCAGCCACTGCACCTGATGGGCCGAGCCATGCACGATATCGCCGAAGGCGAGGGCGATCTGACCAAGCGCCTGACTATCCACGGCTATGACGAATTCGGCACCCTCGGCATGTCGTTCAATCGCTTCGTAGAGCGCGTCCACACCTCGATTCGCGAGGTGGCGTCGGCCACTGACCAGGTCAATGAGGTCGCTCTGCGCGTAGTCAGCGCGTCCAACTCATCGATGCTCAACTCCGACCAACAGGCCAGCCGCACCAGCAGCGTCGCGGCGGCGATCAACCAGCTCGGCGCCGCAGCCCAGGAAATCGCCCAGAACGCCGCCCTCGCCTCGCAGCATTCGAGCGATGCGCGCAGCCTCGCCGAAGAGGGTCAACACGTGGTGGACAAGACCATCGTCGCGATGCAGCAACTGTCGGCGAAGATCAGCGATTCCTGCGCCAATATCGAAACCCTGAACAGCAATACGGTGAACATCGGGCAGATTCTCGAAGTGATCACCGGCATTTCCCAGCAGACCAACCTGCTGGCGCTCAACGCCGCGATCGAAGCGGCGCGGGCCGGTGAGGCCGGGCGCGGCTTCGCCGTGGTAGCCGATGAGGTACGCAACCTCGCGCACCGAACCCAGGACTCGGCGCAGCAAGTACAGAAGATGATCGAGGAGTTGCAGGTCGGTGCACGGGAAGCGGTAGGCATCATGACCGACAGCCAGCGTCAGAGCGAAAGCAGCGTCGGCATCGCCAACCAGGCCGGAGAGCGGCTGGGCAGCGTGACCCAGCGGATCGGCGAGATCGACGGCATGAACCAGTCGGTGGCCACCGCGACCGAGGAACAGACGGCGGTGGTGGAGTCGATCAATGTCGATATCACCGAGATCAATACGCTGAACCAGGAAGGCGTGGAAAACCTGGAGTCAACCTTGCGTGCCTGTGCGGACCTGGAACAGCAGGCGGCGCGGTTGAAGCAGTTGGTGGGCAGTTTCCGGATCTGACCAGCCCCAATTATCCCGAGGCGGGCACCGCTCTGGTGGCGAGCGAGCGGTGCCCGCCTCCAGAAAATTCAGAACCCTGAGCCGGGTTCGCGCAGGAACGCCGCTTCCTCAACCGTAGACTCACGTCCGAGAATGGCATTGCGGTGGGGAAAGCGCCCGAACCGGGCAATCACTCGCCGATGCCGTTCGGCATAGTCCAGATTATCGGCAAACACCGCCTGCTGCTCCGCCGCCTGCTCCTCGACCAAGGCCACAAAACGCGACACCGCCTCGTCCTGCGCCGCCAGGCTCTCGCAGTGCTCCAACACCAGGTAGATAAACACCCTCTGTATCGCCGGTAGTCGTCGGTCGAAGTCCGCCGCCAGTCCCTGGGACACCAGCGCCTGGGCGCGGGCATCACCGCAGAAGGCCCGTGGCGTATCGCGAAAGATCATGCGCGGCAGTTGATCGAGCAGGATCACCACGGCCAGCCAGCCTTCGGGACATTGCGTCCACTCGGCTAAACCACCGGTCAGTGCCTGCTCGACCTGGGCGCCGAAACGCTCGCGGGCCTCAAGGTCCTGGCTGTCACGCTTGCCAAACCACAACCGCCCCTTATCAGCCACGATCTCAGCCGGTGTCTGGGCGAAACCGAACCACCAATCGAGCAGCGGTTGCCAGGGCGCGGACATGGCGTTATTCCTTGTGATAACCGGTCACCCGGGCGACTTCTTCCTTCGACCCAAGGAATACCGCCACGCGCTGGTGCAGGCCGTCAGGCTGGATATCGAGGATGCGCTGGTGGCCGTCGGTGGACGCGCCGCCGGCCTGCTCGATCAAGAAGGACATCGGGTTGGCCTCATACATCAGGCGCAGCTTACCCGGCTTGGAGGGTTCGCGACTGTCGCGTGGATACATGAACAGGCCGCCACGGGTCAGGATGCGGTGCACATCGGCGACCATGGAGGCGATCCAGCGCATGTTGTAGTTCTTCTTCAGCGGACCTTCTTCACCGGCCAGCAGCTCGTCTACGTAGCGCTTGACCGGGGCTTCCCAGTGACGCTCGTTGGACATGTTGATAGCGAACTCCTGGGTGCTGGTCGGCACGGTGATATTTTCATGGGTCAGTACGAAGCTGCCCATTTCACGGTCCAGGGTAAAGCCCTTGACGCCGTCACCGAGGGTCAGGATCAACATGGTCTGCGGACCGTAGATCGCGTAGCCGGCCGCCACCTGCTGGGTGCCCGGCTGCAGGAAGGCCTTTTCATTCAGGCTTTCGTTCTGGCTCAGGTGCTCGTTGGGGCAGCGCAGTACCGAGAAGATGGTACCGACCGAGACATTGACGTCGATGTTCGACGAGCCGTCCAGCGGATCGAATACCAACAGGTAGGCACCTTTGGGGTATTTGCCGGGAATCTGGTAGGCATTGTCCATTTCTTCGGACGCCATGCCGGCCAGGTGGCCGCCCCACTCGTTGGCTTCGAGCAGGATTTCGTTGGAAATCACGTCGAGTTTTTTCTGCACTTCGCCCTGCACGTTCTCCGTGCCCATGCTGCCCAGCACGCCACCCAGCGCGCCTTTGGAGACGGCATGGCTGATTTCCTTGCAGGCACGCGCGACCACTTCGATCAGGAAGCGCAGATCGGCAGGCGTGTTGTTGCTGCGGGTCTGCTCAATCAAATAGCGACTCAGGGTAACGCGGGACATGGATGGCTCCGGAGAAAGGGGGCTGGAAACCCGCGCAGTTTAACGCGAGTTGCGCTGCAAATCCTCTTGTCAGACACAGATGCCCCGCAGAGAGTTCACAAGCACGACTCAGCGTAGCCGCAAACCTGTGCAACGCGCCCGGAAGATTGCTCGTTCGTCCGGGCTGCGGCGGCGTGCGCAACAAGCCAAGGGCCGCCCGCGCAGTCTATCGATCTGCCTCAAAGGCAATGGCGTCAGCCTGACAACTGATCATTCCAGTGCTTTCCAGATATCGGTGGCGTATTCGCGAATGGTCCGATCCGACGAGAACCAACCCATGCGCGCACTGTTCAGTACCGCAGAACGCCACCACTGGTTGCTGTCATGCCAATGCGCCTCGACTTGGGCCTGGGCGGCCCAGTAGGCATCGAAGTCGGCGCAGACCAAAAAGCGGTCGTAATCGATCAACGAATCGATCAAACCGACATAACGCGCCGGGTCGTCCGGGGAAAACACCCCACCCCGAATAGCCTGCAACACATCATTCAGGCGATGGGAGGCCGCCACATCCGGCACCGCGCTGAACTCGCCATTGTGTTTGCGTAATTCCACCTGCTGGGCAGTGAGGCCGAAGATGAACATGTGCTCCTGGCCCACTCGCTCGCACATCTCCACGTTGGCGCCGTCCAGGGTGCCGATGGTCAGCGCGCCGTTGAGACCGAACTTCATATTGCTGGTACCGGACGCCTCGAAGCCAGCGGTAGAGATCTGCTCCGACAGGTCGGCCGCCGGGATGATGCTTTCCGCCAGGCTGACGTTGTAGTTGGGCAGGAACACGACTTTAAGCAGGCCGCGCACGGTCGGATCGTTGTTGACCGTGCGGGCGATATCGTTGGTCAACTTGATGATCAGCTTGGCCTGGTGATAACTCGCCGCAGCCTTACCGGCGAAAATCTTCACCCGCGGCACCCACTCGGTTTCCGGCTCGGCGCGGATCGCCTGGTACAGGGCCACGGTGTGCAACAGGTTGAGCAACTGACGCTTGTACTCGTGGATCCGCTTGACCTGCACATCGAACATCGCCGCCGGGTTGATCGCGATCCCCAGCCGCTCCTGGATCAACGCCGCCAAGGCCCGCTTATTGTGCAACCGCTGTTCGGCGAACTGCTTGCGAAACCCGGCCTTCTCGGCAAACGGCTCCAGCCCCTGCAACAGCGCCTCGGGATTGTCGAGCAGCTCCGGACCCAGGGCCTCGACCATCATCTCGGTGAGCGGCGGGTTGGCCTGGTACAGCCAGCGACGGAAGGTAATACCGTTGGTCTTGTTGTTGATTCGCTCCGGATAAAGCGCGTGCAACTCGCGGAACACCGTGCTGCGCATCAACTGCGTGTGCAAGCCAGAAACGCCGTTGACGCTGTGGGAGCCGAGGAACGCCAGGTTGCCCATGCGTACCCGACGCCCGTTGTCTTCCTCGATCAGCGACACCGCGCGCAGCACGTCGAAATCATGAATACCCTTGGCCCGTAGCGCATCGATATGCTGGGCGTTGATCAGGTAAATGATCTGCATATGGCGCGGCAGCATGCGCTCCATCAACCCCACGGGCCAGGTTTCCAAAGCCTCGGGCAGCAGGGTGTGGTTGGTGTAGGACAGCGTCTCGACGGTGACTTGCCACGCCGCATCCCAAGTCACGCCATACAGGTCGACCAGTTGGCGCATCAGCTCGGCGACGGCAATCGAGGGGTGAGTATCGTTGAGCTGGATGGCCGCGTGCTCGCCGAGACTGAGCACCGAGTCATGCATGTTCTTATGCCGGCGCAACAGGTCCTGCAGGGACGCGGAGACAAAGAAATATTCCTGGCGCAGCCGCAGTTCCTGACCGGCTTCGGTGCTGTCCGCCGGATAGAGCACGCGGGAGATACTTTCGGCCCTGGCCACCTCGGCCACCGCCCCCAAATGGTCGCCGGCATTGAAGCGCTCCAAGTGCAATTCTTCCGTCGCCCGTGCCCGCCATAGGCGCAAGGTGTTGACGCTAGCACCGCGCCAGCCGACCACCGGCGTATCGTAGGCCACCGCCCGGACCGTTTCCGCCGGCCACCAGACCTGCCGACTCAGACCGGTCTCGTCCTGCACGGTTTCGACGCTGCCGCCAAAGCACACGGGATAGATCACCTCGGCGCGCTCGAACTCCCAGGGGTTGCCGAAGTCCAGCCAGTTCTCGGTCTGCTCCTGCTGCCAACCGTCGACGATGGCCTGGCGAAACAACCCGTGCTCGTAGCGAATGCCATAACCATGAGCGGCAATGCCCAAAGTCGACATGCTTTCCATAAAACATGCCGCCAGGCGCCCCAGGCCACCGTTGCCCAGCGCCGCATCGGGCTCCAGCAGGCGAATACGCTCCAGATCCACGCCAAGGTCCACCAGCGCCTCACGGGCGATATCCAGCAGTCCGAGATTGCTCAGGCTGTCGTACAGCAGTCGACCGATCAGGAACTCCAGGGAGAGGTAATAGACGCGCTTCTGGCCCTTGCGATAGATCTGTCGGGTGTGATCCATCCAGTGCTCGACCATATGGTCGCGGGCGGCCAAGGCGATGGCCTCGAACCAGTCATGATCGAACGCGTGATCGGGATCTTTACCTACTGCGTAGGTAAGTTTGGCGAGGACGGCGGCACGAAAGGCCGCCACCTCATCGTCACGGACAAGCGGTTCCTGAGACATCGATACGACCTCTAGCGAGATGGACGATTGAAAAGGCGGGCTGTCTGAGCCTAGTCGCTTCGACACAAGGCGACGGCTCTGGTTCGCTGGTTTTTTCGACCATAACCGGAAAAACCGGATAGACCCGAGATGCGCAAAAAAATGCGGTCCTGCGGGAAACTTCGCACAAACGTGCCGTTGTGCGAAAAACCGGCAAAAGGTTGTTCACAAATTCGCCAGCCCCGGTATCATCGCGCGCCCTGATACACCCTGGATAACAGCCGGATGAAACCCACTCTGATCGCCGCCGCGGAACTCGACCGCCTCGAAACCTGGCAGAAGTATTCGAGCCATATGTGCTCAGGCTGCATCTCCAGCTGCTGCACCCTGCCTGTGGAAGTGAAGATCAAGGACCTGATCCGCATCGGTATCGTCGACGAATTCGAGCGCGGCGACCCGCCGAAGAACATCGCCAAGCGCCTGCAGAAAGAAGGGATCGTCGAACGCTACAACCAGAAGTCCGAGATTTTCACCCTGCAACGCATGAGCAACAACGATTGCCTGTACCTGGATCGCAAGTCACGGCTGTGTACCATCTATGAAAAACGTCCCGACACCTGCCGCAACCATCCCAAAATCGGGCCACGACCCGGGTATTGTGCCTATAAGCCAAAGGCCCCCGTGCGTCAGGCACCAGACAAGACTTTGTATCATTTCTGACCAGTAGCACCCACGGGCGCATCGCCCTTCGCCCTCAAGGCGTGCAGCGCAGATAAAGCACCAACAAAAACGCCCCCGACCTTGCGGTCGGGGGCGTTTTTCATTGCACCTGGGCTAGACGATCAAGCCTTGGCTTTCTTGGCGGCGCGGGTGCGCTCGCTTTCGTCGAGGATCTTCTTGCGCAGACGGATCGACTTGGGCGTGACTTCACACAGCTCGTCATCCTGGATGAATTCCAGGGCCTGTTCCAGGGTGAAGCGAACAGGTGGTACCAGAGCGATGGTTTCGTCTTTACCCGAAGCACGCATGTTGTCGAGCTTCTTGCCCTTGGTGGGGTTGACGCCCAGGTCGTTGTCACGGCTGTTCAGACCAACGATCTGGCCACCGTAGATTTCCTGGCCGTGTTCGACGAACAGCTTGCCACGGGCCTGCAAGGTTTCCAGGGAGTAGGTCAGCGCCTTGCCGGTTTCAACCGAAACCAGTACGCCGTTCTGACGACCGGACATGTCGCCGGACTTCATCACGTCGTAACGATCGAAGATCGAGGTCAGGATGCCGCCACCGGAGGTCAGGGTCAGGAACTCGTTACGGAAACCGATCAGGCCGCGAGCCGGGATGTTGTACTCAAGGCGCACACGGCCCTTGCCATCCGGAACCATGTTGGTCAGGTCGCCTTTACGCAGGCCCATTTGCTCCATGATTGCGCCCTGCGACTCTTCCGGCAGGTCGATGGTGACGTTTTCGTAGGGTTCGTGCTTCACGCCGTCGACCAGACGGATGATCACTTCCGGACGACCCACGCCCATTTCGAAGCCTTCGCGACGCATAGTTTCGATCAGGACCGAGAGGTGCAGCTCGCCACGACCGGAAACCTTGAACTTGTCGGCCGAGTCACCTTCTTCAACGCGCAATGCCACGTTGTACAGCAGCTCCTTGTCCAGACGTTCCTTGATGTTGCGGCTGGTGACGAACTTGCCTTCTTTACCGCAGAACGGCGAATCGTTGACCTGAAAGGTCATGGAAACGGTCGGCTCGTCAACGGTCAGCGGCTTCATCGCTTCAACGTTCAGTGGATCGCACAGGGTATCGGAGATGAACAACTGGTCGAAGCCGCTGATGCAGACGATGTCGCCGGCAGACGCTTCCTCGACGTCGATGCGGTGCAGGCCGTGGTGGCCCATCAGCTTCAGGATACGACCGTTGCGGCGCTTGCCGTCAGCGTCGATGGCGACGACCGGGGTGTTCGGCTTGACGCGACCACGAGCGATACGACCAACGCCGATCACACCCAGGAAGCTGTTGTAGTCCAGTGCGGAGATCTGCATCTGGAACGGGCCGTCACGGTCGACTTTCGGCGCCGGAACGTGATCGACGACCGCCTGGTACAGCGGAGTCATGTCTTCAGCCATGTCGGCGTGGTCCAGACCGGCGATACCGTTCAGAGCCGAGGCGTAGACGACCTGGAAGTCCAGTTGTTCTTCGGTGGCGCCCAGGTTGTCGAACAGGTCGAAGATCTGGTCCAGGACCCAGTCCGGACGCGCGCCTGGGCGGTCGACTTTGTTGATGACCACGATCGGACGCAGACCGGCTTCGAAAGCCTTCTTGGTCACGAAACGGGTTTGCGGCATAGGGCCGTCTTGGGCGTCGACCAACAGCAGAACGGAGTCGACCATCGACATGACGCGTTCAACTTCGCCACCGAAGTCAGCGTGGCCCGGGGTATCCACGATGTTGATGTGGTAGCCGTTCCAGTTGATGGCGGTGTTTTTCGCCAGGATGGTAATACCGCGCTCTTTTTCCTGGTCGTTGGAGTCCATCACGCGCTCGTCGTTGAGCTCGTTGCGCTCCAGAGTGCCGGATTGACGCAGGAGTTTGTCTACCAGGGTGGTCTTGCCATGGTCAACGTGGGCGATGATGGCGATGTTGCGTAGATTTTCGATCACTTGTGTATCTCGATCAGAGGATTCGGTGTGCTGACAAGTCTTGGCAGCGATTGACAGTAGTGTCCGGCGTGGCCGTTACAGCTTGACGGCGGCGTCGGGGGGCCGGTGACGCAGGCCACAGGCAAACAGCCCCGGGCACTTAGCTCGGTCGATAAACGCGCACATTGGCATGCCCCTCACTGAGCAAATGGTGGGCATGCAGGCGACTCATCACGCCTTTGTCGCAATACAGCAGGTACTGGCGAGTAGGGTCCAGTGCCTTGAAACGAGCGTTCAGTGCATAAAACGGCATCGCTTGTACCTCGATGCCAGCGAGCTCCAGCGGCTCATCGTCCTGGGCATCCGGATGCCGGATGTCGATCACGACATGACCTGCCAACGCTTCGCTGACCTCTTCGATCTGCAAGTCCTGGCCCAATTCGTCGATCACCCGATCGATCGGCACCAGCTTGGCTCGCTCGAGCGCACGCCCGAGGATCGCCATGTCGAACTCTTTTTCTTCATGCTCCACCCGGCCACGCTTGGCGTGGGTCTTGGGGTTGACCGAAATCACCCCGCAGTATTCGGGCATGTGCTTGGCGAAGTCAGCCGTGCCGATTCGGGTCGCCAGGTCGATGATGTCCTGCTTGTGGCTAGCGATTAGCGGGCGGATCACCAGCTTCTCGGTCACGCAGTCGATCACCGACAAGTTCGGTAGCGTTTGGCTGGAAACCTGGGAGATCGCCTCGCCGGTGACCAGCGCATCGATGTGCAGCCGCTCGGCCATGACTTCCGCCGCGCGCAACATCATACGCTTCAATACTACGCCCATATGACTGTTATCGACTTTTTCGAGAATTTCTCCCAGGACTTCCTCGAACGGCACGCTGATGAACAGCACCCGGTGAGAGCTGCCGTACTTCTTCCACAGGTAATGGGCGACTTCCATCACCCCCAGCTCGTGGGCACGCCCGCCGAGATTGAAGAAGCAAAAATGGCTGATCAGGCCGCGTCGCATCATCTGGTAGGCGGCAACGGTGGAGTCGAAGCCACCGGACATCAGCACCAGAGTCTGCTCCACCGACCCCAGCGGGTAACCGCCGAGGCCGTCATGCTGGCTGTGGATGACAAACAACCGTTGGTCGCGAATTTCCATTCGCACTTCGATTTCCGGCTCTTTCAAGGAGATCCCCGCCGCAGCGCACTGGCGCCGCAGCTGGCTGCCGACGTATTTCTCCACCTCCATCGAGGTAAAGACGTGCTTGCCGGCGCGCTTGCAGCGCACGGAAAAAATCTTGCCCGGCAACACCTCGCCATAATGCTGCTTGCATTTGGCGGTGATGTCGTCGAAGTCGCCCAGCGGGTACTCGGCGACCTGCAGTAAATGGGCGATACCTGGTGTATTGCACAAGCGTGTAGTCAGTTCGTGCAGGGCCTTAGGGTCGGTCAGCGCGGTTTGCAGCTCGAGGTTGTCCCACACGCCATTCACCACCACAGCCGGATCCACGTCACGGAGCACGGCACGGATGTTCTTGGCCAACTGGCGGATGAATCGCATCCGGACAGGGCGGCTTTTAATGGTGATTTCGGGGAAGACTTTTACGATTAATTTCATAAAAACAGCGCGCGAAGGGCCGGCCGAAAAAGGGGGCGCGGATTATAGCGGAAATTGTTCAACGTTTAACCAGTTATTGTACAGACGGTTTTTTGCGCACCAAAAAAGACCAAGCGTGCCTTTTTGGCACCGAAAAGGTGCGCTCAATGCACCGAAATTCTCCTATTGCTGGCCGTAATGCTTGAGATTGGAGCAAAAAAACTCTCGCAAGATGCTGGCATGCAATTTGCTCTCTTGTGAGGCAGATTGCCTTGGCCGAGTATTCGCGCCGGCATCACCACTATTTCAGGGCTAACGCCACTAGCCCGAAGCCACCCGGAGGACACCATGTCGAAGTCGGTTCAACTCATCAAAGATCATGACGTTAAGTGGATTGATCTGCGCTTCACGGACACCAAAGGTACTCAGCACCACGTGACCATGCCGGCTCGTGATGCGCTGGATGACGATTTCTTCGAAATGGGCAAGATGTTCGACGGTTCCTCCATCGCCGGCTGGAAAGGCATCGAAGCCTCCGACATGATCCTGCTGCCGGACGACAGCACCGCCGTGCTCGACCCGTTCACCGAAGAGCCGACCCTGATCCTGGTTTGCGACGTGATCGAGCCCTCGACCATGCAAGGCTACGACCGCGACCCACGGGCAATCGCCCGTCGCGCCGAGGAGTACCTGAAGTCCACCGGTATCGGCGACACCGCTTTCTTCGGCCCCGAGCCTGAGTTCTTCATCTTCGATTCGGTCAAATTCAAGTCCGACATCTCCGGTTCCATGTTCAAGATCTTCTCCGAACAAGGTTCATGGATGTCCGACCAGGACGTGGAAGGCGGCAACAAAGGCCACCGTCCAGGCGTCAAGGGCGGCTATTTCCCGGTGCCACCGTTCGACCACGACCACGAAATCCGTACCTCCATGTGCAACGCGCTGGAAGAAATGGGCCAGACCGTCGAAGTTCACCACCACGAAGTGGCGACTGCCGGCCAGAACGAAATCGGCGTGAAATTCAACACCCTGGTAGCCAAGGCTGACGAAGTCCAGACCCTGAAGTACTGCGTACACAACGTGGCCGATGCCTACGGTCGTACCGCGACTTTCATGCCAAAACCGCTGTATGGCGACAACGGCTCGGGCATGCACGTGCATGTGTCCATCTCCAAGGATGGCAAGAACACCTTCGCGGGCGAAGGCTATGCCGGCCTGTCCGACACTGCCCTGTACTTTATCGGCGGTATCATCAAGCACGGCAAGGCTCTGAACGGTTTCACCAATCCGTCGACCAACTCCTACAAGCGTTTGGTCCCAGGTTTCGAAGCCCCGGTGATGCTTGCCTACTCGGCTCGCAACCGCTCTGCCTCGATCCGCATTCCTTACGTCTCCAGCCCCAAGGCTCGTCGTATCGAAGCACGCTTCCCGGATCCGGCCGCCAACCCTTACCTGGCCTTCGCCGCGCTGATGATGGCTGGCCTCGACGGCATCCAAAACAAGATCCACCCCGGCGATGCCGCTGACAAGAACCTGTACGACCTGCCGCCTGAAGAGGCCAAAGAGATCCCACAGGTTTGCGGTAGCCTGAAAGAAGCCCTGGAAGAGCTGGATAAAGGTCGTGCGTTCCTGACCAAAGGCGGCGTTTTCAGCGACGACTTCATCGATGCCTACATCGAGCTCAAGAGCGAAGAAGAAATCAAGGTACGTACCTTCGTACACCCACTGGAATACGAGCTGTACTACAGCTGCTGATCCCGTGGCGCCTGCGCCAGCAGGCACTGCTTCGAGGAAATGCCCCGTATCGATGGATACGGGGCATTTTTTATAGGCGACGATAAACGACAGCCCATTATTCGAGATTTTTTGCAACGCTTAGACGCTAGCCAAAGCGTGTAGACCGGCGTTGACTACTCTCCCCAGGATTGCCGCCAAATCCTACGCAAGCCGCCGCGCACGGACGGACGGCGAATGCCCGCCAACACGGAGAGTTAGCCCATGACATTGCCTTCAAACACCGCCGCCGAACATCCCGACAGCAGCCAACCGAAGACACTCGCCGCACCGACCGCCGAGGTCCTGCTGCGTGCCAGCAGCGGCTGGGAGGGCACTCCCTATGAGGCCTACCCCGCAGGGCCGCCCGAACTGACCCTGCTCAGGATCAACATTCCCGCCGACACCGAACTGAACTGGCATATCCATCCCATTCCCAGCGCCGCCTACATCATCTCCGGCGAAGTACTGGTCGAGACGCGAGAAGGCAACAAGCAGACTTTGCTGAAATCTGGCGATACGATTGCCGCCGTGGTCAATGTCGAACATCGCGCCAGGACCGGGGCAGTCCCGGTGGACCTGCTGGTGTTCTATGCCGGCAGCGAAGGCATGGCGCTCTCGGAGGCCACCGAGCCGACCTGACTGGCGTCAATGGCTCGCCGCCCATCGACGGATGCAACGGCAATCCGCTTCTTTTATGAAAATACGCTGGCGCTTGCCCGATCCTGTAACGTTAACTTTGGGCCTGCATCCGCCGCCGAAAAAGTCGAAGCCCGCCATGTTGCCGAACTACCGTATTGTGAGCCTGCTGCTCGCCAGCCTCCTGGGCGCCAACGTCCTTGCCGCTCCTGCCCCCGCGAAAGCTCCCGATGCCCTGCCGCCCCTGCTGCGGGCCATCAGCGAGCGCCTGAACATCGCCGAGCAGGTAGCATTGACCAAATGGGACAGCGCCAAGCCGATCCAGGACAGCTCGCGCGAACAGCAGGTGATCGCCAATGCCCGGCAGCAGGCAGCGACCTATAAGATCCAGCCCGAAGACATCGGTGAGTTTGTCGCGGCGCAGATCGAAGCCAATAAACTGGTGCAGTACGCACTATTGGCTAAATGGCGAGCAGCCGGCAAAGCACCGGTCATCCCCAGGCCCGACCTGGTCACGCAGATCCGCCCGGCGCTGGATCGGTTACAGGCCAGATTGTTGCAACACTATGCAGCCTTCGCCCCTTACCGGCAGGACCCACAATGCCCAGCCTGGCTAATCCAGGCCCGCCAAACCCTGACCTCGGACACTCTCCACGACCTGGCACTGATTCGCGCCACGGGTGAGCTGTGCCAGAATCCACGGTGAAAAGGCCTGGAGTTGTGCTCTATGCTGATCACAGGACGCAGCTAAACCATGCGCCCCGACCAGGACCATCATCGGGAGTCTCCATGGGTCGACCTCTGCTCTACCTGCTGCTGGCCTTCACGCTGCCCGTATCGGCGCAGATCTATCAATACACCGATGCGAACGGCAATACCGCCTACAGCAACCAGCCGCCCGCAGGCAGCGCCGCCCGCGCCGTGGAATTGCCGCCGCTCAACAGCGTCGAGCTACAGAAACCGGCCCAACCGGCCGCTGCGCAATCCGCAGCCACGCAGCCGGCAAAAGCCCAGGCAAACATCGCGCCCTACAGCGTGTTTGAACTGACGGACGTCCCTACCCAGCAAGCCCTGCGCGCCAACAACGGGACCTTTACCGTCGGCGTGAAAATGGAGCCGCGACTACAGCGCCAACATCTGCTGCGACTGGTGCTCGACGGCAATCCCTATGGCCAATCCAGCAATGTCCCACGCCTGCAACTGGTGAACGTCGACCGTGGCGATCACACGCTCAGCGTACAAGCGCTCGAAGGCGAGCAACTCGTCCAGCAAAGCCCTACCGTGGCGTTCACCGTCCAACGGGTGCATACCCCTTGAGCTGTTCATGATTCGACTTTTCACAGGTGTGCGTCGCGCCAGCCAGCCTTCCGCCATTTCTATAATCACACGCCAGCAAAGCACCATGTTGGTGCACTAAACTGCACACCTACCCGACCCGAATCGCATTTTGGTTCGAAAATACCCGTCGCGACTGGCGCAGCGCTACTCAATCGAGCCCGAAACGCCTATTTCAGACAATTCACGCCGCTTTTTTGCAGCCTTGGTTTGGTTTTTGCATTTTGCTTCTATCGACGCCTTGTTCGTGCGCGCAAATCGGCACCGATCCCGTTTGCCATGCTCCAAAAGAGGTCCCCATGACCATCAGCGATGCCTTGCACAGACTGTTACTCGACAACCTGACCACCGCCACCATCCTGCTCAATGCCCAACTGCGCCTTGAGTACATGAACCCGGCGGCCGAAATGTTGCTCGCCATCAGCGGCCAGCGCAGCCATGGTCAATTCATCAGCGAGCTGTTCACTGAATCGACCGAAGCCTTGAACTCCCTACGCCAGGCCGTCGAGCAGGCACACCCGTTCACCAAGCGCGAAGCCATGCTGACGGCATTGACCGGCCAGACGCTGACCGTCGACTATGCTGTGACACCGATCCTCAGCCAGGGTCAAACCCTGCTCCTGCTGGAAGTCCACCCCCGTGATCGCCTGCTGCGCATCACCAAGGAAGAGGCCCAACTGTCCAAGCAGGAAACCACCAAGATGTTGGTGCGCGGCCTGGCCCACGAGATCAAGAACCCTCTCGGCGGGATTCGCGGTGCCGCCCAGTTGCTGGCCCGCGAACTGCCGGAAGAAAGCCTCAAGGACTACACCAACGTCATCATCGAGGAAGCCGATCGCCTGCGAAACCTGGTGGACCGCATGCTTGGCTCGAACAAGCTGCCATCGCTGGCCATGACCAATGTCCATGAAGTCCTGGAACGCGTCAGTAGCCTGGTGGAAGCCGAAAGCCAGGGCTGCGTCACGCTGGTGCGCGACTACGACCCGAGCCTCCCCGACGTCTTGATCGACCGTGAACAGATGATCCAGGCCGTGCTCAATATCGTGCGCAACGCCATGCAAGCTATCAGCAGCCAGAACGAGCTGCGCCTGGGCCGTATCAGCTTGCGCACCCGTGCCATCCGCCAATTCACCATCGGCCATGTCCGCCATCGCCTGGTGACCAAGATCGAGATCATCGACAACGGTCCGGGCATTCCCGCCGAACTTCAGGACACCATCTTCTACCCAATGGTCAGCGGCCGTCCGGACGGTACCGGACTGGGCCTGGCCATAACCCAGAACATCATCAGCCAACACCAGGGCCTGATCGAGTGTGAGAGCCATCCTGGCCACACCACCTTCTCGATCTTCCTGCCTCTGGAACAAGGAGTCGCATCGACATGAGCCGTAGTGAAACCGTGTGGATCGTCGATGACGACCGTTCTATTCGCTGGGTCCTGGAAAAAGCCTTGCAACAGGAGGGCATGACCACCCAGAGCTTCGACAGCGCCGACGGCGTAATGAGTCGCCTGGCCCGCCAGCAGCCGGACGTGATCATTTCCGACATCCGCATGCCTGGCACCAACGGCTTGGACCTGCTGGCACGGATTCGCGAGCAGCACCCGCGTTTGCCGGTGATCATCATGACCGCCCACTCCGACCTCGACAGTGCCGTGGCGTCCTACCAGGGCGGAGCCTTCGAATATCTGCCCAAGCCGTTCGACGTCGATGAGGCGGTGTCGCTGGTCAAGCGCGCCAACCAGCATGCCCAGGAGCAGCAAGGCCTGGAGGTGTCACCAACACCGACCCGCACCCCGGAAATCATCGGCGAAGCTCCGGCGATGCAGGAGGTGTTTCGCGCCATCGGGCGCCTCAGCCAGTCCAATATCACCGTGCTGATCAATGGCGAGTCCGGCACTGGCAAGGAACTGGTCGCCCACGCCCTGCACCGTCACAGCCCACGGGCCGCATCGCCGTTCATCGCCCTGAACATGGCGGCCATCCCCAAGGACCTGATGGAGTCGGAACTGTTCGGCCATGAAAAAGGCGCCTTCACCGGCGCCGCCAACCTGCGTCGTGGACGCTTCGAACAGGCCGACGGCGGAACTCTGTTTCTGGATGAAATCGGCGATATGCCGGCTGACACCCAGACCCGCCTGCTGCGGGTCCTGGCCGACGGCGAGTTCTACCGGGTGGGCGGTCACACGCCAGTCAAGGTCGACGTGCGAATTATCGCAGCCACCCACCAGCATCTGGAAGCCCTGGTTCACGCCGGAAAATTCCGCGAAGACCTGTTTCACCGACTGAACGTGATTCGCATCCATATTCCGCGCCTGTCGGATCGTCGCGAGGACATCCCGACCCTGGCCAGGCACTTCCTCGCCCGCGCGGCACAGGAACTGTCGGTCGAGCCGAAACTGCTGAAAGCGCAAACCGAGCAATATCTGAAGACCCTGCCGTGGCCTGGCAACGTGCGCCAACTGGAAAACACCTGCCGCTGGATCACGGTCATGGCCTCCGGTCGCGAAGTGCATATCGGCGACCTGCCACCGGAACTGTTGAACCTGCCACAGGATGAAATTCCAGTCAGCCACTGGGAACAGGCCTTGCGCCAGTGGGCGGACCAGGCCCTTGCGCGAGGCCAGTCGAACCTGTTGGACAGCGCCGTGCCGAGTTTCGAGCGGATCATGATCGAAACCACCCTCAAGCACACTGCCGGCCGGCGCCGCGACGCCGCTGTCTTGCTGGGCTGGGGCCGCAACACCTTGACTCGCAAGATCAAGGAGCTAGGCATGCGCGTCGAGGGCACGGACGACGACGAAAGCTAAACGCGGCAAGCCCCAACCCTCAAGCCACGAGCCCGGCGAAGCCAGCAGAGGGCTTGTTGGGAACCTAGTGGCCTGTGTGGTGAGTTCTATGAGTCAATTTCGGCGCCACAAGCCCCTGGCCGGCGTTGCTGTTCCTCACCATAGTCCTGCTATGACTCGTCACAGCGCCTTGGCCATGAACTTCTGGCATCCGAACGTGAGCTAACGAACTCACTGCACAGGCCACTAGGTGCCGGCAGGCCGCAGGTTCCCTCGGCTATTTCTCTCGCAGCTTAACCACCAACCTCCAGCGTCCATCGACCTTCGCACCGACCCACTCGCCCTGCAGGGGACGCGCAGCTAGCAGCGTCACCAACATTCCCTTGTCACTCAAGCGCACCCGCCAATTGGCGTCCTTGCCGGCGACCGTCAGGCGGCCACTTTGTGCCTTGCCCTCGGCATCGAACAACAGCGCCACAACGCCATCGACCTGCTCGCCATGAACCTTCGGTTCGGCACTGAACCACAGTGTCAGCGTATCGGCCTGCGCCTCGACCTGCTGCAACACCAGTGGCTCAGGAGCGCTAAGGCGACCGATCATCAACCCCACCATCAGGCCGACAATCGCCAACGATCCCAGTACCCGCGGCAATAGCTTCGGTCGCGGGTCCTCTTCGGGGGTAGAATGCTGCCCATCTTCACCTTTGGAGCCGTGCATGTTTCACGTCATCCTTTTTCAACCGGAAATTCCGCCGAATACCGGCAACATTATCAGGCTGTGCGCCAACAGCGGCTGCCACCTGCATTTGATCGAGCCCATCGGGTTCGAAATGGATGATAAGCGCCTGCGCCGTGCCGGCCTCGATTATCACGAGTACGCCACGCTCAAGATCCACCCGGACCTGGCCAGTTGCCTGGAAAGCCTCGGGCGGCCACGGCTATTCGCCTTCACCACCAAGGGCTCGCGGCTGTTCCACGACGCTCGATTCGCCGAGGGCGATGCCTTTCTCTTCGGCCCGGAAAGTCGCGGATTGCCGGCTGAGGTGCTCGATGTGTTGCCCGGCGAGCAACGCCTGCGCCTACCGATGCGAGAAGGCTGCCGTAGCTTGAATCTGTCGAACACCGTGGCGGTGGCGGTTTACGAAGGGTGGCGCCAGTTAGGTTTCGCCTGAATAAAAAAAGCGCCGGCAATGGCGCTTTTTTCTTTGTAGATGCCACCACGCGGCGCCTACAGGTTCGACCTTATTGAACGGTCTGCGAGCCTTCTTCCTGCAGGCGCTGCAACTCTTGCGCGTACAGGGCATCGAAGTTGACCGGGGCGAGCATCAGCGCCGGGAACGAACCACGGGTCACCAGGCTGTCCAGAGTCTCACGAGCATACGGGAACAGGATGTTGGGGCAGAACGCGCCCAAGGTGTGGCTCATGGAAGCGGCGTCGAGGTTCTTGATCAGGAAGATGCCTGCCTGCTGAACTTCGGCGATAAAGGCAACTTCTTCGCCGTTCTTGACCGTCACCGACAGAGTCAGCACCACTTCGTGGAAATCGCCTTCCAGAGCTTTCTGGCGGGTGTTCAAATCCAGGCCGACGCTGGGCTCCCACTGCTGACGGAAGATCGCCGGGCTTTTCGGGGCTTCGAAGGACAGATCACGCACATAGATGCGCTGCAGGGAGAATTGCGGGTTGTCTTGGTCTTCGCTGGCAGCAGTGTTCTGTTGGTCAGTCATCGCAGATCCTTCTTGATCTTCAGGTCTTTAGGGTTTCAGAGTCAGGCGTTGAGCAGCGCGTCCAGTTTACCGGCGCGCTCAAGAGCGAACAGGTCGTCGCAACCACCGATGTGTTTGCTGCCGATCCAGATCTGCGGCACGGACGTGCGCCCGGCCTTTTTGATCATTTGCGCACGCACCTGCGGCTTGCCATCGACCTTGATCTCTTGGAAGTCAACCTGCTTACTCGCCAACAGATGCTTGGCGCGTGCGCAGTAAGGGCAATATTCACTGGAGTAGACGACAACCTGAGTCATATCATTTCACCAATGGAAGATTGTCGGCTTTCCAACTGGAAATACCGCCGGATAGTTTGGCCGCGATGAACCCGGACTTGAGCAATTCGCGAGCATGACTCCCGGAATGCTGGCCCTGAACGTCGACCAGAATCAGGGTCTTGGCCTTGTGCTTTTCCAGTTCGCCGATACGCGCCATCAACTTATCCTGTGGAATATTCAGCGCGCCGACGATGTGACCGGCGGCAAAATCCTTGCTGGGCCGCAGATCAATGACCACGCCCTGGTCTTTGTTGACCAGCGCGGTTAGCTGGCCAGTACTGAGGCTGGCGCCTCCACGGCTCATTTCATGAGCAATCAGCAATGCTAGCAACAGCACGAAGGCACCGACTAACAAATAGTGGCTTGAGGCAAATTCAATCAGGTGAGCAACCATCAGGAGGTTCCAGGGCGTTAAAATGTCGACCAGTATACACAGCCCTCAAGGTGGGCCAAACCCCGCCCGGCGGTGACTGTGTTTGAACTTGGCTTTAAACTGCGACTCTTTTTCCATGTCCTTTCAATCCAGCCACGAGTGGGATCTATGACTACCACGCCTAAACCTTTGGTCCTGATCATCCTGGATGGCTTCGGTCACAGCGAGAACCATGACTACAATGCCATCTATTCGGCGAAGAAACCGGTACTCGATCGCCTCGTAGCGACCATGCCCAACGGCCTGATCTCAGGCTCCGGCATGGATGTTGGCCTACCGGACGGGCAGATGGGCAACTCGGAAGTGGGCCACATGAACCTCGGCGCCGGCCGAGTGGTGTACCAGGACTTCACCCGCATCACCAAGGCCATCCGCGACGGCGAATTCTTCGCCAACCCGGCCCTGTGCACCGCCGTGGACAAGGCCGTGGCCGCCGACAAGGCGGTACATATCCTTGGCCTGCTGTCCGACGGCGGCGTGCACAGCCATCAGGACCACCTGGTCGCCATGGCCGAGCTGGCGTTCAAGCGCGGCGCCCAGAAGATCTACCTGCACGCCTTCCTCGACGGTCGCGACACCCCGCCGAAAAGCGCCCGGTCGTCCATCGAGCTGCTGGATGAAACCTTCCGCACCCTCGGCAGGGGTCGTATCGCCAGCCTGGTGGGGCGTTATTTCGCCATGGACCGTGACAACCGCTGGGACCGCGTGGCCCAGGCCTACAACCTGATCGTCGACGGCCAGGCCCAATTCCAGGCCGCTACCGCCCAGGACGGCCTGCAAGCCGCCTATGAGCGCGGCGAAAGCGATGAATTCGTCAAGGCCACCAGTATCGGCGAAAAAGTCCGCGTCGAAGACGGCGACGCGGTGGTTTTCATGAACTTCCGCGCCGACCGCGCCCGTGAGCTGACCCGGGTGTTCGTCGAGGATGGCTTCAAGGACTTCGAGCGCGCCCGCCAGCCCGAACTGGCCGGTTTCATCATGCTGACCCAATACGCGGCCAGCATTGCCGCGCCTTCGGCCTTCGCCCCAGGCAGCCTGGAAAACGTCCTGGGCGACTACCTGGCGAAAAACGGTAAGACTCAGCTGCGCATCGCCGAGACAGAAAAATACGCCCACGTGACTTTTTTCTTCTCCGGCGGTCGGGAAGAACCCTTCCCAGGCGAAGAGCGCATCCTGATCCCCTCGCCAAAAGTTGCCACCTACGACCTGCAACCGGAAATGAGTGCGCCGCAAGTCACGGACAAGATCGTCGAGGCCATCGAGCAGCAGCGCTATGACGTGATCGTGGTCAACTACGCCAACGGCGACATGGTGGGTCATAGCGGGGTGTTCGATGCGGCCGTCAAGGCAGTGGAATGCCTGGATTTGTGTGTAGGACGTATCATCGAGGCGCTGGAAAAGGTCGGCGGCGAAGCGCTGATCACCGCCGACCATGGCAATGCCGAGCAGATGGAAGACGAATCCACCGGCCAGGCCCACACGGCGCATACCAGCGAGCCAGTACCTTTCATCTATGTCGGCAAGCGCGCGCTGAAGGTCCGCGAAGGCGGGGTATTGGCCGACGTCGCACCGACCATGCTCAAGCTTCTGGACCTGCAACAACCAGTAGAGATGACCGGTACATCGATCCTGACGGACTGCTAAAAGCCAAGAAATCAGGCCGACAATAGATTGTCGGCCGACCTCTTTATCAGAAACGCCTGAAAGCAAACGCTTTTGGACGTTTTTTTTGCAGCGCGTGGCGGGCATACTAGGCCATCCCGTTCCCAGGTGTCGCCCGCCCCATGCTTCGCGCCCTTATCGCCCTAGCTCTGACCTGCCTGCTTCAACCGGCGTTTGCCGACGAGCGGGCGCAAACCCAACAACAGTTGGACGCAACGCGTCAGGACATTGCCGAACTGAAGAAGCTGCTGGGTAAGCTGCAGGAAGAAAAATCTGGCGTGCAGAAAGACCTGCGCGGCACTGAAACCGAGATGGGCAAGCTGGAAAAGCAGGTCGACACCCTGCGCGAAGAGTTGAAGAAGAGCGAAAGCGAACTGCAGCGGCTCGATGGAGAGAAAAAAAAACTCCAAAGCGCGCGCACTGAACAACAACGACTGATTGCCATCCAGGCTCGCGCCGCGTACCAGGGCGGTCGCCAGGAATACCTCAAGCTGCTGCTCAATCAGCAGAACCCGGAAAAATTCGCCCGCACCCTGACCTATTACGACTATCTGAGCCAGGCCCGCCTGGAGCAGCTGAAGAACTTCAACGAAACCTTGCGTCAACTGGCCAATGTCGAAACCGACATCAATCTGCGCCAGGCGCAATTGCTGGTGCAGAAAAGCAGCCTCGACAGCCGGCGCGACGAACTGGACAAGGTTCGCAAGGAACGCCAGGCCGCTCTGGCCAAGCTCAACGAGGACGTGAAGGCCCGCGACCAGAAGCTGGCCAGCCGCGAACAGGATCAGGCCGACCTGTCAAAAGTCCTGAAAACCATCGAAGAGACCCTGGCACGCCAGGCCCGCGAGGCACAAGAGGCGCGCCAAAAAGCACTGCTCGCCCAGCAGGAAGCGGAAAAAAAACGCCAGCGCGAGGCCGAGGCACTGGCCAGCAAGGACGACGACAGCCCGCGTAAACCGCCCCGGTCCACGCCCGGCCCGCTGGTTTCCAGCGCGGGGGAGTCGTTCGGCGGCCCTTTTGCTTCAGCACGCGGCAAACTGCCATGGCCCGTTGATGGTCGACTGCTGGCACGCTTCGGAGAAAACCGCGGCGATGACGCCCGTACCAAATGGGACGGCGTAATGATCGGCGCCGCCGCCGGCAGCCAGGTGCACGCCGTGCACGGTGGCCGCGTGGTGTTCGCCGACTGGCTGCGAGGTGCCGGCCTGCTGGTGATTCTCGATCATGGCAACGGCTACCTGAGTTTATACGGCCACAACCAGACGCTGCTTAAATCAGCGGGCGATGTGGTAAAGGCTGGTGAGTCGATCTCTACCGTAGGCAATAGTGGCGGTCAGGACGCGCCTGCGTTGTATTTCGCTATACGTCAGCAGGGTCACCCGAGTGATCCAGCACAATGGTGTCGCGCGCAAGGATAGACGCCGTACCTTATTTTAGGAGTTCGTTCGACATGCTGCATTTGTCCCGCCTCACCTCGCTGGCCCTGACGATCGCCCTTGTGATCGGTGCGCCCCAAGCGTTCGCTGCGCAACCCGCGCCAGCGGTCGCTCCTGTTGTCACCGCCAAGGCCCCGCTGCCGCTCGACGAACTGCGCACTTTCGCCGAGGTCATGGACCGGATCAAAGCCGCCTATGTCGAACCGGTGGACGACAAGACTCTGCTGGAGAATGCCATCAAGGGCATGCTCAGCAACCTCGATCCACACTCCGCCTACCTGGGCCCGGAGGATTTCGCCCAGTTACAGGAAGACACCAGCGGCGAGTTCGGCGGCCTGGGCATCGAAGTCGGTGCCGGCGAAGAGGGCATCGTCAAGGTCGTCTCGCCGATCGACGACACCCCGGCGTCCAAGGCCGGCATCGAAGCCGGCGACCTGATCGTCAAGATCAATGGCCAGCCGACCCGTGGCCAGACCATGAGCGAAGCCGTCGACAAGATGCGTGGCAAGGTCGGCCAGAAGATCACCCTGACCCTCCTGCGCAACGGCGGCGTGCCATTCGATGTGACCCTGACCCGCGCCATCATCCGCACCAAGAGCGTGCGTAGCCAGTTGCTGGAAAACGGCTACGGCTATATCCGTATCACCCAATTCCAGGTCAAGACCGGCGAAGAGGTCTCCAAGGCCCTGGCGGCGCTGCGCAAGGAAAATGGCAAGAAGCTCAACGGCATTGTCCTCGACCTGCGCAACAATCCGGGCGGCGTGCTGCAGGCGGCCGTCGAAGTGGTCGATCACTTCATCACCAAGGGCCTGATCGTCTACACCAAGGGCCGTATCGCCAACTCCGAGCTGCGCTTCTCGGCCACCGGCCACGACCAAAGCGAAGGCGTACCGATGGTGACACTGATCAACGGCGGCAGCGCCTCGGCCTCGGAAATCGTCGCCGGTGCCCTGCAGGACCAAAAACGTGCCGTCTTGATGGGCACCACCAGCTTCGGCAAGGGCTCGGTCCAGACCGTGCTGCCGCTGAGCAATGACCGCGCGCTGAAGATCACCACCGCACTGTACTTCACCCCCAATGGACGCTCGATCCAGGCCCAGGGCATCGTACCGGACATCGAAGTGCGTCAGGCCAAGGTCACGGGTGCCCAGGATGACGAAACGTTCAAGGAAGCCGATCTGCAAGGCCACTTGGGCAACGGCAACGGCGGTGCCGACAAACCCAGCGTCAAGCCCCTCAAAGATAAGGCTCGCCTGCAGGACGACGACTATCAACTGGGACAAGCCCTGAGCCTGCTCAAGGGCCTGAGCGTCACCCGCGGCAATTGAGATGCCGCGCTGGTCACTGCCCGTCCTATTCGCCTGCCTGATCGGCGTTGCGCACGCCACGCCGGTCGATTCGCCGACAGCACCGAAGGCCTATCTCACGCTGATCATCGACGACCTGGGGCAGAACCTGCCCCGGGACCGGCGCGTGCTCGCCCTGCCTGGCCCGGTCACTCCAGCGATCATGCCCGACACCCCGCATGCAGCCGAGTTTGCCCGCGAAGCACACCAAGCCGGCAAGATCGTCATGCTGCACATGCCCATGGATCCGGCCACTGGCCCCTTCGCCTGGCATCCCGAACTGCCCCTGGAGGAGTTGCAAAAGCGCCTGGCGGCTGCCTTCAAGGCCGTGCCCTATACCAGCGGCGTGAATAATCACGAGGGCAGCCGCATGACCGCCGAACCGCCGGCCATGGTCTGGTTGATGGGCGAACTGCAGCGACGCAACAAGTTTTTTGTCGATAGCCGTACCAGCGCCCGCACCGTCGCCGCGGCCCAAGCGCAGAAGGTCGGCCTGGCGAGCGTGTCACGGGATGTGTTCCTCGACAACGAACGTACTGAGCCGGCCATCGCCGCCCAGTTGACAACCGCCATCAGGCTGGCCCGCCAACAGGGCACAGTCGTCGTCATCGGCCATCCGTATCCGCAGACCCTGGCGGTGCTGGAGCGCGAACTGCCCAAGCTCAAGGAACAGGGAATCGATTGGATCGATATCAAGTCGATGATCGCCCTGCGCGGCAACCAGGCGAGCGAAGCCCACGGCAAGCAAGGCGTTTATCGCTGATATCTATCCATACACACCCGTTCCAACCACGCCAGTAAGTTCAGTGCTCACGAACTTGACTGAGCCGACATGAACGACACACTGAAAAACCTCCTTTATCCCGCGCTGCTTTTCCTGCCCCTCAACCTCCAGGCTCGGATAGAGCCTCACAGCGCCTACGGGATACCGCCCCCCGCTTTCGTGGAGAATGTCGATGGAGGCTTCAGCAAATGGAGCGGCATCGGCCGCATCAGGACCCAGACCCAGGCACTCTGTACCGCCACCCTCCTGGACACCCGCACGCCCGATACCCGTGCCGATGCGCCGGCCTATATCGTCACCAGCAGCCGCTGCCTGCACACAGACAACCGGGAGATCCAGAAGGACCGCCCCATCGTTGGCACAGTAGCTTTCAACTCCTTCGCTGACAGCATTGAGCAACTGAAACTCTATCGACTCAAAACCCTGGCCTGGAGCAGCAGCCTCGGCATGGACCTGGCCATTATCGAGCTGGAAAAACCCCTGGCCGCGTTGCTCGCCGAGGGTATCGAGCCAGTGAAGCTAGCCGCCGCCAAGCCTCGCCCAAAGAGCGATATATTGGCGCTCGGCGTACCTGAATGGGCGACGCTGCGAGTGTCCGCCTGCACTCATCTGGCGAGCGTGGAAATCCTTGAACAGCCCTGGGTCTGGCGCTCGACCATGAAAAACCGCTGCCGTGGTATCACGACGGGAAGCTTCGGCGGTCCCTTGCTGGACAGGCAAACCGGAGAGCTGTTGGGGATTATCGCCACCACCACCCATGGCACACGCGAAGAAAAACAGTGCCTGGCAGGATCACCCTGCGAAATCACCTGGGGCCACCCCGACTGGCAGCCCGCTACCAACTATGGAAGCTCGCTGGCCTTTCTGAACAAGTGCTTTGTCGCAGGTCGATTGACGACCGATCCGCAAAGGTGCGACCTGTATCCGACAACCTCGATCCGTTTTGCAAACCCACAGCCGCTCCAGCAATACTTTGTCACGCGACCCAACGGCAATACCGACCTGATCCCCAACTGGAAAGCGCCCTTCAGTCTCAGCACGCCGTTCTACCGCTTCAAGACTGTCCGCCGGGCGACTGACTGCGAAGACCCGGCAGGCTACGGCCCGGTCACCCCTGGCAACAACGCCACGATTGATCTGCCCATCGGCCCGCAAACCGGTCTCCATATGCTCTGCATCCTGGGGATGGAGACGCAAACCCAGCAACACACCCCGGCGCGGATGAAAGGTGCCCTGACCCTGGCTGTCGAGCTGGCGGAGCCGGGGCCGGCGAGATCGCCGGACATGAGTATCGAGCTGGACAGGACGCTGCTAGGCGCCTACGCCGTCACCTGGCAGCACTACCCGCCGTTCTATGCCCGCTATGAATACAAATACGGCCCTGCCCACTCAACGGACTGCCGGAACAACACCGGCTTCGTGGAGATTCCCCCACCGCAGGAAGAGGAGGAGGAGGAAGATATCCTGCCGACCGTCGCCCCTAACCTCCCGCCCATTGTCAAAACCCTGACCAAGACGATCAACGTGCGCATCGACGAATTGCCCAACGGGCAATACAAGGAACTGTTCTCGGTGTACCGGGAGCCGATCAAGCTCTGCACACGCTCTTATGACCAGGCCAACCAGGTCTCGCCAGTCAGGACCGATATCCTCAGGCCGCGCTAATCAACCCTACGCTGGCAGCGAAAAACCAGATCCACCGTACCTTCGCGGCGCGGCTGATCGAACGCCGACCGGCGCGGGCAACGGTCGCGCCGGGCACCTGGTTGTCGAGGCTCAGGTAAAGAGGCGCACGGGTGAAACCCGAGAACTGATGGCCTGGGCTCCACGATTATTACGCGTTGAAAGCTAGCGAACGACGATTCCGCGCTGGGCCATATAGGCCTTGGCTTCCGGCACCGTGTACTCGCCGAAGTGGAAGATACTCGCCGCCAATACGGCACTGGCATGGCCTTCGAGAACCCCATCGGCCAGATGCTGGAGATTGCCAACGCCGCCGGAGGCGATCACCGGAATGCCCAGGGCATCGCTGATAGCACGGGTCACGCCGAGGTCGAAACCGTTTTTCATGCCGTCCTGATCCATGCTGGTCAGCAGGATTTCGCCGGCGCCCAGGCCTTCCATCTTCAAAGCCCACTCCACCGCATCGAGCCCGGTGGGCTTGCGTCCGCCGTGGGTGAAAATTTCCCAGCGTGGAGTTTCGCCCGGCAATGAGACCTTCTTCGCATCGATGGCGACGACGATGCATTGCGAGCCGAAATGCTGCGCCGCCTCACCAACGAACTCGGGGTTGAACACTGCCGCCGTATTGATCGAAACCTTGTCGGCCCCGGCATTGAGCAGGTTACGAATGTCCTGCACGGTGCGCACGCCACCGCCCACGGTCAGCGGGATAAACACCTGGCTGGCCATGCGTTCGACAGTATGTAGCGTGGTGTCACGACCGTCGACGCTGGCAGTGATATCGAGAAAAGTGATCTCGTCGGCACCCTGCTCATCGTAGCGCCGGGCGATTTCCACCGGATCGCCGGCATCGCGGATGTTTTCGAACTTGACACCCTTGACCACGCGACCGTTGTCGACGTCCAGGCAAGGGATGATGCGTTTGGCCAGCGCCATGGTCAGTCCTCAGCCTGTGTACGAATCGCAGAAGGCTTGCGCCTCGGCAACATCGAGAGTGCCTTCGTAGATCGCCCGGCCAGTAATCGCGCCGATGATGCCCGGTGCCTTGGCGTCCAACAGGGCCTTGATATCGCCCAGGTTGTGGATACCGCCGGAAGCGATCACTGGAATCCTGGTCGCTGCGGCCAGGGCTGCGGTGAAGGGCACGTTGCAGCCCTGCATCATGCCGTCCTTGGCGATATCGGTATAAACGATGGCGCTGACGCCATCGGCCTCGAAACGCCTGGCCAGGTCGATCACCTGCACCGAGCTGACTTCAGCCCAGCCGTCGGTGGCGACAAAACCGTCTTTGGCATCCAGGCCGACAATCACCTTGCCAGGAAACGCACGGCAGGCCTCGGCGACAAACTCCGGTTGCTTGACGGCCTTGGTGCCGATAATCACGTAGCTAACACCAGCTTTCACGTAATGCTCGATGGTTTCCAGCGAACGGATGCCGCCGCCAATCTGGATCGGCAAGTGTGGGTAACGCCGGGCGATCGCGGTCACTACCTCGCCGTTGACCGGCTGGCCTTCGAAGGCGCCGTTCAAGTCGACCAGATGCAGGCGTCGGCAGCCACCCTCTACCCACTTGGCGGCCATGCTCACCGGGTCATCGGAGAACACCGTGGAGTCTTCCATGCGGCCCTGGCGCAGACGCACACAGGCACCGTCTTTGAGATCGATAGCGGGAATAATCAGCATCTGGCAAACCTTAAAGTCGTTTTTCAGCTTCACTCGGAAATCAGTTTTTCTCGAGTGCCCACAAGTCGCTTTCGATGCTCTCGAACCTTTCCTTAAGGTGGCTCTGCACATCGAAAATCGCCCTGTTGTAATAGTGCGGCGCAATTTCGCGGGTAAACAGATCGAGGATTTCAGTCGCTTCGAACGAGCCCAGGTTCAGTTCGAAGCGATCTTCCATAAAGCGTTTGATCTTCTGGCTGGCCTCACTCTCCTGTTCGGGAGTGAGGGTCAGGATCGGCGGCTTGGTTTTGGGGCGCGTCATTTACCAGCGCCCATCCCAGGCCGCGAAGTTCTGCAGCAGTTGCAGACCATGGGTATGGCTCTTCTCCGGGTGGAACTGCACGGCGAAACGCGAGCCTTCGGCCAGCGCCGCGGCGAAGTCGACGCCGTAGCGACCGCTGCCCACCACCTGCCGAGGGTTGCCGGCGCTGATGTAGTAGCTGTGTACGAAGTAGAACCGCGCCAGATCCGCAATGTTGTGCCACAGCGGGTGATCCACCGCCTGTTTCACCTCGTTCCAACCCATGTGCGGGACTTTCAGGTGCTCGCCCTCTTCGTGCAGGTCCTTGCCGAAGAACTTCACCTGACCGGGAAACAGGCCAATGCAGTCGACGCCACCGTTCTCTTCACTGTGTTCGAGCAAAGCCTGCATGCCCACGCAGATGCCGAGGAACGGACGGTCCAGGCTGACTTCGCGCACCAGTGTGTCGAAACCCAGGCGACGGATCTCGGCCATGCAGTCGCGAATCGCGCCAACGCCGGGGAATACCACCCGATCAGCTTCGCGAATCACGCTGGCATCGCTGGTGATCAGCACCTTGCCGGCACCTACGTGTTCGAGGGCCTTGGCCACCGAGTGCAAGTTGCCCATGCCGTAATCGATAACCGCGACCGTCTGCATTACAGGACGCCCTTGGTCGATGGCATTTGCCCAGCCATGCGTTCGTCGAGTTCGACGGCCATGCGCAGGGCGCGCCCGAAAGCCTTGAACACGGTTTCGATCTGGTGGTGGGTGTTGCTGCCACGCAGATTGTCGATATGCAGGCTGACCAGCGCGTGGTTGACGAAGCCCTGGAAAAACTCCTGGAACAGATCAACATCAAAACCGCCGACAGTGGCACGGGTATAGGGCACGTGCATCTGCAAGCCGGGACGGCCGGAAAAGTCGATGACCACCCGCGACAGCGCTTCATCCAGCGGCACATAGGCGTGACCGTAGCGACGGATACCTTTCTTGTCGCCGATGGCTTTGGCGAAGGCCTGGCCCAGGGTGATACCGACATCTTCCACCGTGTGATGGTCGTCGATATGCAAATCGCCCTTGCACTCGATATCCAGGTCGATCAGCCCGTGACGGGCGATCTGGTCGAGCATGTGTTCAAGAAAAGGTACGCCGATATCAAATCGGGCCTTTCCGGTGCCATCCAGGTTGATCGAGGCTTTGATCTGGGTTTCCAGAGTGTCGCGCTCGACGGACGCCTTACGTTCGGCCATCACCAGCTCCGCAAAATCATTGGGCGAAAAAGGCAGCCATTATAGGGGCGCGGGCGCTAAACAGAAACATCGGCGGGGATAAGACTGACGAGTTGAAGCGCGGGGTGGCGAGGATAGACATGCCTGTACAAGTGGGCGCGCCAAGGTGGTGCGCCGACCCGCGACAAAATCACCTCGGTGTGCCTGAGCCATCCAGGCGTCTGCAGCACGCACGGGCCCGGCTCATACAAGCCGGACCCACGGGGGATCGCTGATTTAGTGGAACAGTACCGCCGTCTTCTGCAGAGTCGCCCACACGCCCCACGCCAACGGTATGCCCACCACCAGCCAGGCTGCCACCACCATCGGTTTGCTGCCAGCAGAGGCTTTCCACTCCAGCACCGTGCTGCTATCGGCGCCCTGATCATGGCCCAACGCCTGCTCGGCGGCCAGTTCGGCGTCGGTCATGAAGTACTTGTCAGCCACCGGACGCACCAGCAGGTTACAGATAAAACCCAGCACCAACAGGCCGGCGAGGATATATAGCGTGATGTCATAGGCGTCGGCGCGTGCCACGCCGACACTCAGTTGATACTCACGCAGGTAGTTCACCAGCACAGGACCGAGCACCCCGGCCGCAGCCCAGGCAGTCAGCAGACGACCGTGGATCGCGCCGACCATCTGGGTGCCGAACAGGTCGGCCAGATACGCCGGAACCGTGGAGAAGCCACCGCCGTACATCGACAAGATCACGCAGAAGGCCGCCACGAACAGGGCGATGCTACCCAAATGGCCGAGGCTCGGGACCGACGCATAGAGCGCAAAGCCCAGGGCAAAGAACACGAAGTACGTCGCCTTGCGGCCGATATAATCCGAGAACGAGGCCCAGAAGAAGCGGCCACCGATGTTGAACAGGCTCAGCAGACCGGTGAAGCCGGCGGCGATGGCCGCGATCTGGCCCAGTTGCGCCGCATCCAGTTGACCGAAGGTCAGGCCGTTGCCGAGCAATTTACCGGCGAAGACTTCCTGCAACAGGGGCGAAGCCATGCCGAGGATACCGATACCGGCGGAAACGTTCAGGCACAGCACCAACCACACCAGGCGAAATTGCGGGGTCTTCCAGGCCACGTTCACATGCACGTGACGATGGGTGATCATCGCATTGCTCGTCTTCTTCACCGGCGCGGTCCAGCCTTCGGGCTGCCAGCCGGTCGGTGGTACGCGGTACGACAGCGCACCGCCGAGCATGAAGATGAAGTAGATCACCGCCATCACCACGAAGCTCTGCCATACCCCGACACTGGTCGGCGAAGCGAAATGCCCCATCAGCGCCGCCGCCAGCGGAGCACCGACCATCGCGCCACCACCGAAGCCCATGATCGCCATACCGGTCGCCATGCCACGCTTGTCCGGGAACCACTTGATCAGGGTCGACACCGGCGAAATATAGCCCAAGCCCAATCCGATACCACCGATCACCCCGGAGCCGATCCACATCAGCCAGATCTGGTGGGTATAGATGCCCAGAGCCGAAATCAGCAGGCCACCGCACCAACACAATCCAGACACCACACCAGCCTTGCGCGGCCCGGCATGTTCCAGCCAGCCGCCCCAGATTGCCGCCGAGCAGCCGAGAAAGATGAAAAATAGCGTGTAGATCCAGCCAAGCATCGAGATCGGCCAGTCACATTGCGAGGAGAACACCTGTGCGACAAAGCTCATGTCCGGCGCGCAAGCGACCGGCGCGGTGATGCCCAGAGCCTTGGACAGCGGCAACCAAAACACCGAGAAGCCATAGGCCATGCCGATGCACAGGTGAATGGCCAGGGCGGCCGGTGGGACCAGCCAGCGATTAAAACCTGGCTTGGCGATGATACGTTCTTTTGACAGGAATGCTGGCTCGGTAGCCAGCCTGCCGGCCGTGGTGCTAATGCTCATGATGTTTCCCCCCCCATTGAAATAATGATTCGACAGCAACACTTCACTCCGACCTCTGACAGTGCACACAGGCATGGTCGTTTTGTTGAGTAAAAGCTCAGAAACGCGACAATACGTCGCAGAAGGGCTGACGAACGACGAAAGATTAGCACTTGATCGAGGCAGAAAAACCAAATTGATATCATCTTTTGTCATACAACAGCATGGAAACCTTACAGAGCGCCTGCTAGGCGCCTGTCTGAATTATGCGTGCGAAAAATTACCCACCGTCACAGGGCAACCATAGAGTCTGCTCGCAAAACGTTGCCAATGACCTCGCCACCAGCGGCCGAGCCGCTCCCGCAGCCCATCTCCAGACCCCAGGGGCCGATAGCCAAGCTCCATTTGCTTCTGAACACTCCGTCGATAGTATCCCTGCCCTGCCATCTGTCCGTAACGTTATACTTGCGAGCTAACTTCATACTCGACTGACTACAAGGACTCGCCCATGAAAGCGTTCGGCAAAATCCTGGGTCTGGTACTTCTCGGGTTGTTGCTGATCATCGTGGCGCTGGGCTTCGCCCTCACCCACTGGTTCGATCCCAACGACTACAAAAACGAGATTCGCCAGATGGCCCGCGACAAGGCCCACATTGAGCTCACCCTCAATGGCGACATCGGCTGGAGTCTGTTCCCGTGGCTGGGCCTGGAACTCCATGATGCCAGCGTGGCAACCCTGGCCAATCCGACCCAGCCGTTCGCCGACCTGCAGATGCTTGGCCTGTCGGTCCGCGTACTGCCGCTGCTACGCCGCGAAGTGCAGATGAGCGACGTGCGCATCGAAGGCCTGAACCTGATGCTCAACCGCGACAAAGACGGCCACGGCAATTGGGAGGACATCGGCCGCCCACTGCCGGGCGCGACAGTGACCGGCGCGCCTGGCCAGAGCGCCGACACACCCGAGGTGGCCGGCCATCGCGAAGCGGAAAAACCTTCGCAGCCGATTCGTCTGGATATCGACAGCCTGACCGTGAACAACGCCCGGGTCGAATTCAACGATGAGAAGAGCGGACGCCAGATCACCTCGGAAAGCATCCAGCTAAGCACCGGCCCGGTCCATGAGGGCAAGGACATCTCGGTGAAACTGACGGCCTTCTTCGGCACCAACCAACCGGTGCTGCGAGCCAAGACTGAACTCAACGGCGAGCTGCGTTTCGATCGCACACTCAAGCGCTACCAGCTCGCCGACATGCGCCTGAGCGGCGAAGCCTCTGGCGAGCCGTTGCAGGGCAAGAGCGTGACTTTCTCGGTCCAGGGGCAATTGCTGGCGGATATGGCGGCGAACGTCGCCGAATGGACCAACCTCAAGTTATCGGTGAACCAGTTACGCGCCATCGGCGAACTGAAAGCCAATGACCTCGACAAGACACCGCAGATCAACGGCGGTCTGTCGATTGCTCAATTCGACCTGATGAAATTCCTCGACAGCGTCGGCCAACCACTGCCACCGATGGCCGATGGCAGCCTGAGCAAGGTCGAGCTGGTGACCCGACTGAACGGCACGCCGACCAGCCTGGCGCTGGACAACATCAACCTGAAACTCGACGACAGCAGTATCAGTGGGCGGATCGCCGTCGATGACTTCGCCAAGCAGTCTCTGCGCGTGCGGCTCAAGGCCGACACATTCGACGCCGACCGCTATCTGCCACCCAAGTCAGCGCAAGCCGACAGCGCCGCGAAAGTCCGTCAGGCCGAAGTCATAAGCAGCGAAGCCAATGCCGTTTCCGGCACCACGCCACTGCCCGAGGCGCCGACTAAAGGCGCCTGGAGCACTGACAAGCTGCTGCCTATCGAGCGTCTGCGTAGCTTGGATGTAGACGCGGACCTGAACTTCGACCAGTTGATCTTGAAAAAACTGCCAATCGACAACGCTGCCCTCAAGGCCACCGGCCAGGGCGGCCTGCTGACCCTCGCCAGCCTGCGGGGCGATCTCTACAACGGCGGTTTCGACACCAAGGGCAGCCTCGATGTACGCAATGATCAGCCACGCCTGAACCTGCAAACGCGGCTGAACAAGGTGCCGGTCGAGCGTGTGCTGCAAGCGCTCGGGCAGAAACCTCCGATCAAGGGCGCCCTGACCCTCGGCAGCGACCTGAGCGGCACCGGCAACAGCGAGAAGGCCCTGATCGACAGCCTCAACGGCACCGCCAGCTTTGTCCTCAACGACGGCGTGTTGCTCAATGCCAATCTGGAACAGCAACTGTGCAGCGGCATCGCCCTGCTCAACCGCAAGGCCCTGAGCAGTGAGCCGCGTGGCAAGGACACTCCGTTCCAGGAGCTCAAGGGCAGCCTGACGATACGCAACGGCGTTGCCAGCAACCCCGACATGAAAGTGCGCATCCCCGGTCTGGCCGTCAACGGCAACGGTGACATCGACCTGCGCGTACTGGGTATGGACTACCGTGTCGGCATCGTCGTCGAAGGCGACAAGAGCGACATGCCGGACCCGGCCTGCCAGGTCGGCGAGAAATTCGCCGGGATCGAGTGGCCGCTGCGTTGCCGTGGTCCGCTGGAGCTGGGCGCCAAGGCCTGTCGCATCGACAAAGACGCTCTCGGCCAGGTGGCCGCACGCGTGGCCGGCAACAAACTGAGCGAGAAGATCGACGAGAAGCTCGGCGACAAGGTCAGCCCTGAACTGAAAAACGCGCTCAAGGGGCTGTTCAAGCGATGAGAGCCGAGCAGTTTTCAACGGCGGTACTGGACTGGTACGACCGTCACGGGCGCCATGACCTGCCGTGGCAACAGGGCATCACGCCCTACCGGGTGTGGGTGTCGGAAATTATGTTGCAGCAGACCCAGGTCAGCACCGTGCTGAACTACTTCGATCGATTCATGGCCTCCCTGCCGACAGTCGAGGCCCTGGCCCGCGCACCGGAAGACGAAGTACTGCACTTGTGGACCGGGCTGGGCTACTACACCCGTGCGCGCAACCTGCACAAGACCGCGAAGATCATCATGGCCGACTATGGCGGCGAGTTCCCACGGGATGTCGAGAAGCTCATCCAACTGCCGGGTATCGGCCTGTCCACCGCCGGTGCCGTCGCCAGCATCAGCATGGGCCTGCGCGCGCCGATCCTCGACGGCAACGTCAAGCGGGTGCTGGCACGCTATACGGCCCAGGAGGGCTATCCCGGCGAGCCGAAGGTGGCCAGGCAACTTTGGGCCAACGCCGAGCGCTTCACGCCCCACGCCCGAGTGAACAACTACACCCAGGCGATGATGGACCTGGGGGCCACACTCTGCACCCGCACCAAGCCCAGTTGCCTGCTGTGCCCGCTGGAAAATGGCTGCCAAGCGCACAAGCACGGCCTGGAGAGCCGCTACCCGATTCCCAAACCGCGCAAGAGCGTGCCACAAAAGCGCACCTTGATGCCGCTGCTGGCCAACCGCGAAGGCGCCATCCTGCTTTATCGCAGGCCTTCCAGCGGTCTCTGGGGCGGCTTATGGAGCCTGCCGGAACTGGACGACCTCGACGACCTACCGCATCTTGCCCTGCAACACTCGCTGGAGCTTGGGCGCCCGCAGGAACTGCCGAGCCTGACCCACACCTTCAGCCACTTCCAATTGGCCATCGAGCCGTGGCTGGTGCGGGTCGAAGAGTCCGCCCATCACGTGGCCGAGGCGGACTGGCTCTGGTATAACCTCGCCACCCCACCGCGCCTGGGCCTTGCCGCCCCGGTGAAAAAGCTGCTCAAACGTGCAGCCGACGTATTGAATGCAGGAGAGTTGCAATGACCCGCACCGTGATGTGCCGTAAGTACCACGAACAACTGCCGGGCCTGGAGCGCCTTCCCTATCCGGGCGCCAAAGGCCAGGATATCTTCGACCACGTATCCCAGAAGGCCTGGGCCGACTGGCAGAAGCACCAAACCCTGTTGATCAACGAAAAGCGCCTGAACATGATGAATCCCGAGGATCGCAAGTTCCTCCAGGGCGAGATGGACAAGTTCTTTTCCGGCGAGGAATACGCCAAGGCCGAAGGCTACGTTCCACCCGCCGAATAATCCCGGCGGGGCCAGGTTTGGATCGTAAGCGACGGTAATAGTTAAATATTTTTTGAAATCATGCTTGACGCATCCTCGAAAAACCCGTTTAATGCGCCCCGTTGCCCAGATAGCTCAGTCGGTAGAGCAGGGGATTGAAAATCCCCGTGTCGGCGGTTCGATTCCGTCTCTGGGCACCACTAATTTCAAGGCTTAGCGCAACACTAAGCCTTAGTCCCTCGCTCCAGAGGTACAGTTTCGGTACAGTGCCGATACGTAAGCTCTGGAGACAGCGATGGCGACAATAGTAAAGACCCCCTCCGCAACATGGAAAGCAGTCGTCCGAAAACAAGGATGGCCAACAGCTTCCAAGACATTCAGAACCAAACGTGATGCCGAAGACTGGGCTCGTGGTACCGAGGACGAAATGGTCCGCGGACTATACATACGTCGCACCCTTTCAGAAAAAATGACGTTGAAAGCAGCGTTAACACGCTACCTCCTTGAAGTAACCCCCTCCAAAAAAGCCTCCACACAAAAATCTGAAAAGACCAAGGCCAAGCCGCTCATTCGCCTACTGGGAAGCTATTCGCTCGCAGCTTTAACCCCAGACATCGTCGCCGGCTACCGCGATAAACGCCTAAGCGAGCCCGTAAACACAAAGCTCAAGGAAAACAGCCTCGTCATACCGCGAAATGTCGGCAACAACACTGTGCGCCTTGAGCTAGCTCTGCTGAGCCACCTCTTCACTGTGGCCATTCAAGAATGGCGTATCGGCCTCCCACAAAATCCGGTAGCAAACATCCGCAAGCCAAGTCCAGGGCCAGGGCGTAATCGACGCCTTTCACTCGATGAAGAAATACGTCTGCTAAAAGCCGTCAGCACATACAGCAACCCAATGCTCAGCTGGATCTTCAGAATCGCCCTAGAAACCGGTATGCGCACTTCAGAGTTTATTACCCTACGCGTGCACCTGGTCGACCTAAAAAAACGCGTAGCTAACCTCCCAGACACCAAGAATGGCGGGTATCGCTCAGTACCTCTCAGTAAGATCGCCACAAACGTACTGGCTCAAGCCCTAGACAACCCTGTTCGCCCAACAGATTGCGATTTGGTTTTCTTTGGCAATCCCGGCAAGGATGGCAAACGACACCCCTACGTCTTCTCAAATGCCTGGAATGCAATGAAGAAAAAACTTGGGATCATGGACTTTCACTTTCATGACCTCCGTCATGAGGCAGTGAGTCGGTTCGTTGAAACCGGTGAGTTTTCAGATCAGCAGGTGGCAGCTATCAGTGGCCACAAATCAATGCAGATGCTCAAACGCTATACGCATTTGAGAACAGACGATCTGGTCAAGAAGCTCGATAAAGCAGACTCTAAAAAGCAAGAGCTGTTAAACAATCCAATGAAGGCGAATTATCCTGCGGCAGATTTAACGACGGGGCTTCCAGAGCCATCAATTTGATACTACCATAGACACGCGACTGTTCAGGACTCGCATTTCTGAGGCGAATTCGCCTTGGCTTGTAGCGCTTTTACCTTTGACTCTTCGAGTTGGCCGGATAGAGGTCATCTCTCCGGAGTTGGAGTCCTGGGCAGTCCACCTAATTCCGCAGCAGAGAATGGAAGCATGTCTGTCCCCGAAGTAAGTCCTCTACCCGCCTCATTTTTAGATCTCCTAGCCCCCGCTGTAAAAATAAAAAACAATAAAGAACTAGCTGCGGAACTGGGGATCAGTTTAGGCCGACTTACTTATTACGCATACTTCCTGCCAGATCATAAAAAATATAAAACTTTCACTATAAGCAAAAGAGGCGGCGGCGAGCGCATAATCGAAGCGCCAGTGAAAGGGTTAAAAGACCTGCAGAAAACCATCCTTGGTAAATTCGAGCCCTACTATAAGCCAAGGGCATGTGTATTTGCCTATGTTCAAGATCGAGGAATTGTTGAAAATGCAGACGTCCACGATTTTCAGAGATGGGTTTTGCGAGTAGACCTAAAAGATTTTTTCCACTCTATAACTCAAAGAAGAGTTATTGGCATATTTTCCAGCCCCCCTTTCTCATTATCCCGAGATGCCGCTAGAACACTTAGCTTTTTATGCACGAAGGATGGAAGATTAACTCAGGGCGCCCCTACTAGCCCTCTAATTAGCAATCTTGTGTGCAAGGGATTAGATTACACCCTTAAAGAGCTTGCCGCCAAAAACAAGTGTTACTACACCCGTTATGCCGATGACATATTTTTCTCCAATAGCGGTGCAATGTTTCCGAGAATAATAGCTGAAAAGATGGAGGACGGGAGCGTAAAAATTGGAGAAGAACTTAAGAACTTAATCGAAGGCGCGGGATTTGCTATAAACGAGGAAAAGGCATTTCTTCGAAGCCGGGCTGAACGGCAAATAGTTACTGGCTTAGTAGTTAATAAGAAAGTAAACGTCCCTCGCGAGTTCACGCGAGAAGTGAGGGCAGCACTATACTCTTGGGAAAAACATGGACTAGAGTCTGCAGAAAACTTCTGGAAAGAAAAAGTCGACAAAAAAAGCCGCCATAGCGAGTCAGACTCCCGATTTAAATGGGTCGTAAGAGGGAAGATTAACCATATTGGTCACGTAAAAGGTTACTCAGACCCAGTTTTTCTTTCACTTGCTCGAAGGCTAAAAGCTCTTGATGACACCTACAAGCTAGACGAAAGAAAAATAACCGTAGCTATTGCCCAGGAAATTCATATCTATACAGAAGGTGTTACAGACAACAAACACCTAAAAAATGCCTATGAGCATTTTAAAAGATCCAACCAGTTCGACGACCTAAATATACTTTTTAAAGAGACAAAAAAATCCGGAAGCCCCGCACTTAAGGCTTTATGTGAAAACTTAAGTGAAGCACTGCAACGCCATCTGACTATCTGTATATTCGACCGGGATGAGAAAGACATAATTAGTAACATGGGTGGCTCTCCGGGAAGCTATAAAGATCACGGAAACAACGTGTTCAGCCTGGTGATCCCTGTACCTGATTTTCGTGACACTCAGTTTGTTTGTATTGAACACCTTTATAAAGATGAACAGTTGTTCCAAGAGGACATTGAAGGTAGAAGATTATTTTCAAAGGACGAATTCGATTCTCTTAGCTGCTTTAAAGGTGAAAAACCGCTATTTTGCCGATTACCAAATAAGCAGTCTCTAATCTACGACAGTGAAATAATTGACATGAGCAAAAAAGTCAACGTAGCTCTTTCAAAAAACAAATTTGCTGACTATATCCTTTCGCGAGTCGCGCCTTTCGATAAAATTGATCTGTCAGGCTTCACCGGTACATTTGAGCAGATCAGAGAAATTGCGAGATCCTACGGGAACAAGCGCTAAACGACCTACCTTCGAAAGCTCAGTCTAGGTCGAAAAATCTAGGCCTAGACACGAGCTGCGTTAGCATTAAAACGGCCCCTTTCAATATCCCGCTCTCATCCCGACAGTCGCTGCGTAATGCCTAGTTTGATATTTCAAAACATGTTTGGCCAAAAGCACCACATCTTCATCTAGGCCCCACTCAAAAGCTAGCTTGTCTAGGCTTTTTATAGAGCTGTCTTTACGCTGAACTTTAGTCTCTGGCTTTAAACTATCCCACCCCATAACGAACAGCCTTAACGTTTCTGCGCGCTCATCCGTCAAGCAAGGATAACGTCGAAATCGATCGATTAAATAAATCGCCCTCCGCTTTGAGGTTTCATCCCCTCCCAGATCTCTGAACACTTCTTCAGGCCGCAGATTATCCGAGTACCATATCAATAGAGCAAATTCTACAAAGGTCTCTATTTCAGCGTGCTTAAAGGGGCAGCACGCTAATCGATATAGCGGATGAGAATGAGAGGGAGCGTTCATTTTTCCAATCAATCTTCCACAGCCGAAATCAAGTTTGACAGAAACAGACGAAACGCACGCTCGGTGTAAAGCGTCGTCGCCGCAGCTTGATAGGCAGCAATAACCTGATCAAGAGCCGGTTGAAGCGTGGCGCAGAGCCCCTTCATTTCGTGGTCAAACTCTGGAGCATCAGCTTCCGGGGACGCTTCGTAGAGAAGATCTTCAACAAGATTTTCAGATACAATCGACATAGCCATTTCAGGACCTCCTGCGGTCTTGGTGGTTAGGCGCTGCCTGGGGTTGCCGCCCCGGGCAAGCGCTGACTTCTTTTAGTTTCGGTAATAACCTCCCTCCCGTCCAGTGCTGTTTGTATGTTTTTCTTTTAGCCAATACAAAACAAAGCTTTAGACACACTCCACACCTTGATCTACGTGGCCCACAGTACCAGTTAGGTGAATACTTATGGGGAGAAGGTGAACAGATATGGGGCGTATGGTGAACGTTTATGGGGAGCAGCTTCTTGTAAGGTGAAAGCTTATGGGGAGCGTAAAGTGAACGTCTATGGGGAGCAAGGTGAATGGATATGGGGCACAACCGCCCAACTGAAAGCCCTTTATGAAAAATTTTAAATTTGGGGGTTTACAGCACACTTCGCCACACAAACCCTATAACAACTAAAATTTGATAATCACTCGTTATAGGGTTTTTTCGAAAATTCAGCTCAAACACCCATAAACTCAAAAAGCGCATAAAAAATAATACGCAACAATACATTTGACAAAAAACAAACAAACTCCAAATGATCTGGGCGCACTCTTCCTAACTCGAGAGCCCGTCAATGAACGCAGCTACTAATCTTAAGCCCACATTCGAATCCGAATTTTTACATCGCTATGGGCCGCTTCTTTCCCAAGACCAGATGGCCAATCTTCTGGAAAAAACCCCAGGTGGTCTCAGAGCTTTTTTACTTCAACGTTCAAAGCTTGCCGTAGGGCTCTCAAACTGCAAAGTTCAGGTCGGACGGAGGATCTTCTACCGAACCATTGAAGTTGCGGAGCTTCTATCATGCCGCGCGTAAAATTACTTCTTTCTTCGCCCCAACTTACAACTTTAACAAATCGGATGTTCTATCTATTACTTCTACTGTCTAATATTTTGTTACCCGCAGGGCAACATAGAATATGGGGACGTCTCAGCCGATGGTGGATATTTCCTTTGACCGCGGCCGCAGCCTACATATCGATGCAACTCTATCTCAATGGCCACGGCTCGTATTGGAGGCTTGCCGGGGTGCCCTACGCGTTGCTGTACGTGCACGACGCCTTGGCGGTAACCGAAGTTTCAGCCAATAGATCGAGTGTTGAGAAATGAAATTATCCCTCCATTTGCTGACGCTGCTTGCGGCTCTTTCCTGCGGACCAGTCCTAGCCGCAGGCGGCCCCTTTCAGCAGTTCACTCCACCACCAGGTGATACGTCGATCGACTTTCTGGAGGAAGTATTCGGATCCATCGTCGGCACCATCCATTCAGGAGGCAATGTCCAAACAGGGGAAGCCGAGGACGTTATGGGCTCCATGATGGGAGTCTTCGGTGGCGCAGTGCTCTTCCTTGGCATGCTTTTCGTGGGCTACACCACGATCAAAGGCACGATCGACTCCGCGCATGACGGAGAGGTGCTTGGCAAGAAAATGAGCTCTATCTGGATTCCGCTTCGGACTGTCGGCGGTACCGCCCTGCTGCTCCCCCTCGGGCATGGCTACTCGCTGATCCAAATCATCGTGCTCTGGCTCGCAATTCAAGGCGTCGGCATCGGTGACGCGATCTGGAGCCAGGCTGTGGACCAGATGGGGAAAGACGGGATGCTCACCCGCCCAATGATTCCTGATTCGCGACCATTGGCGGCCAGTATTCTGAAGTTTGAGGTGTGCGCCGCAGCCATGAACAAACAGTTTGCGGCCTCAGGGCGCTCAACCAAGATTCAGGCGGTTTCCTCACCACGCAAAGTGGTAAATACCGGAGAGCTCAATGTGGCTCTTCCGGACGCCATCCCAGTTTATGGTGCGGCGAATATGATCCAGAGGTACGCCAATGCCTCGTACACAGTCATCGACTACAAATGGAAAGCCAACGACAGCTCTTACATGAATCCTGATGTTTGCGGCGCGTTGACCTGGAAACAAAGCTGGGAGGCCTCGGAAGGCAACAGCAACACAAAGATCATCAAGGAGCCGATCCTCGCAGCCCATGCAAAAGCCGTTCAGCAGATGATCCTCGATATTCGTCCGACGGCTCAGCAGATCGTTGCAGGGCAGAAGCCTGAAGCTGGTGCCCTCGACTCTGCGGCAAACAAGTATGAAAACTCACTTCGGGCGGCAGCCAAAACAGCCGTTTCGCAGACTAGCGATCGAGCCCGGGCTGACTTCCTCTCAGGCGCGAAAGACGGCGGGTGGCTCTTTGCCGGAACATGGTACAACCACATCGTCAAAATGAACGACGTCATGCAGTCGACCTTGAATGCTCTACCGGCAGCCGAGCCCATCGACATCGTCGACAAGGAAACGAAGGAGTCACTGCAGACGTATCAGGACGTCATCACGACAGCCGATGAATACGCAAAGAATCGGGTTGAGTCCATCAGAAACGTTTACTACACCGATACGAACATTCGCGCACCAAGGGACGGCGAAGGGGCATGGGAGTACGTCAAAAAAATGCTTTCGGCGCCTTTCATGGGTGCTATCAACCAGATGACTCAAAGCATTGCCGGCTCGAATTTGAACCACATGAGCCAGATGAAATCCTTCGGAGATGTGATCGTCACGACCGGTGAGGTGATGATGGCTGCAATGGCAAGTGCGGTGGGCGTCTCAAACTCTTGGGCAGCTCAGGCGACGGTGAAGGTCGGCTTCGACGCCGGAGCTGTTTTCCAATTTCTTTCCTCATTGATCACAGTCTTACTGATCAGTTTATTTTTCTTCGGCGCTACGTTGGGCACCTATGTGCCAATGATCCCATTTATCACATGGATTACCTCCGTAGTGAACTGGTTCGTCCTGGTGCTTGAGTCAGTGATTGCCGCCCCCCTGTTCGCCGTTGCGCACATTCACCCGGACGGCGACGATGCAGTCGGCAAGGCCGGCCAGGGTTACATGATGATCCTCTCGCTGGTAATGCGCCCAGCGCTCATGCTGTTTGGACTGATAGGCGGAATGCTACTGACGCAGCCGATTGTGGGCTTCATCAACGTTGGCTTCATGTCCGTTGTGGCAGGCATTCAGGCTGATTCCATGACTGGGATAGTCTCCTTCGTAGCTTACGTGGCCATCTATGTAATCGTGATGACCACTGTCGTGCACATTGTTTTTAGCCTGATCCATTGGGTGCCAGACAACATCATTCGGTGGATTGGTCACGCTGCCGGCGGCATCGGAGACGCCCAGAGCACTGGCGACAGCGGTCACGATGTTTTCATCGGTGGTGTCAGAGAGGCCAAACATGGGGCGTCTGGAGGCTTAGGCGGGGGCGGGCATAAGTCACTTGGGCCGGAGGGAAGCGGCACCCCGGGGCCGAGCGGCTCAAACTCACCAAGCAATAAAGATCTTCTTGGAAGTGGCCCGAGACCAGGTGACTGAGAACTCAGTCCTGGGGAAAGAGGTTATTACCGGGAAAAGCCTTTCGGGCTTGAAACTTCATAGCCACTTTCAATCATGCATTCCTCGAAAACCTCTTGGCGAATGGCATCACGATTTTGCTTGAGTAACAGATGAGAGTTTGGCTTTACAGCCCTTAACTCATCCATGAGCAAGCGGAGCAAATGATTATTTGCGTCGAAATCGGCTTGCATGATTACCACACGCTCATTCAGTGCAGAAACTTGAGTCTTTAATTTATTTGAGTAAGCACGCCACTCAGCAATCTTAGATTCATATTCATTCTGGATGGATCGTGCGCGAGCAAAACCGGCACCAAGACCACCTTGATAATCAGAGTTACTCATTCAAAACCTCCAAAGCAGACTAAAACTCAAAGAGAGAAATCATGCGGAGATTCAAGCAGCAAATCAACTTAAAATCCAGTGGGCAATCAGGCTTTGCCGCAATCGAAATGATCGTTGTACTGATACTGGTGGTAGCCGCATTGGGGATTGGCTCTCAAGCGATGTTCGACCATGCAGATAACATGGCGGGACAATCCGCGGCTGATCATCAAAAAATCATTTCGGATGCAGCAAGTGCATACATTAAAGACAACTACGCCGCCGTTCTCAATGTCGCAACACCGACGGAGCCGGCCAACATTACCGTGGGCATGCTTAAAAACACCGGTTATCTACCACCTAGCATGACTGACATAAATAACTTTGGCCAAAGCTATTCGGTGCTTGCTATTAAGCCAACAGCAAACAAGCTTCAAACCTTGGTCATCACTACCGGAGGGGAAACAATTCCGGAAACCAGCATCCGTCGAATCTCCAAGCAGGTGGGTGCAAGAGGCGGGTACATTTCGAACATCGATACCAGTGTCGTTGAAGGTACATATGGAGGGTGGAATGTTTCTTTGGCGCCCTATGGCATTTCACCAGGTGAAGGCCATCTTGCGACCGCGCTGTTTTTTGATGATGGAGCCCTCACCAACGACTACCTCTATCGGAACGCCGTGCCGGGCCATCCGGAAGTCAATGAAATGAACACCTCGATCGATATGAAGGGAAACAACCTCAACAACGCTGCAAATGTGAACGCCACTAATGTCAATGCAACGACCGTAAACGCCAGCAACGCTGCGGTTACCGGCACAGTTAAAGCGGGTACAACGGACACCACCGGTGAAACCTATACCGGCGGCTGGTTCAGGACTCGCGGCGACACTGGCTGGTACAACGAAAAGTGGAACGGCGGCTGGTACATGACCGATCCTAGCTGGGTTCGCTCCTATGGTGACAAGGGCGTTTACACCGGCGGGGCGATTGCGGGTGGGACTTTGCAGTCTAACGGCAGAACCACCATAGGTGAGTATCTACAGCTCAACGGCGTCGCGACTGAAGGCGCGGCGTGCTCCCCCAATGGCCTAGTCGGTCGAAATGCGGCAGGCCTAACACTATCTTGCCAATCCGGCGCATGGAAAGGGGCGGGTAGCATCCGCGGCATTGGCAGCGGATTCATGACTGGTGGAGCCGGGACTTACGTAAACCAAATGACAGGTGGATTTAATTGCCCTGCGGGATTAATCCCGGTCCTCACAGGCGGGCAAGTTAACGGTAGTTGCCAACCTTGCTTTATGTACTCGTGCGTCCTGCCATAGCAAAAATCCAAATCTCAGGACATGTAAATAGGACCACTCGTGACCTAAATACGATAGTCATCAGTGACCTAAAAAAGATACGCCACATGTGACCTAAAGATAAAACACATTCACGCACCTGCGTGAATGTGGGCGCTGGTCGACGTAGTCGATTCACGTAGTGAAAAGCGCCCTTTCCGTCAGCCACAGAAAAGTCTCAGGTCACAAAAAAGGAACAGGTATGAGGACACAGTCAGAAGCATTTGCTCTCATCGTAGAGGCCAGACAGCATTTAAAGGATCAGGTGTCCAATTCTCTATCTGAGCAAACCATAAAAGGCTATGAGAGCGAGGCTAAGCGGCTGCTCGCCAAAAGCGAATCGGATATCGACAAAATACTTCCTGCCATCCGAGATACAACAAGCAAGTCGACATATCACAGACGCAAAGCGGCCATTAAATACGTTCTGATGCAGGTGCTTGAGAGGCAAATTCGCCTTCAGGATAAGGCGCAGCGAGGGCAGCACACAGAGGATTTCCATCGGCATATAGAGGTCATTAATGGCACCTTGAAAATGCTCAATGCGATCGCAGAGAGTACAGATGCCTGCCCACTAAAAAAGACTAAAAGACGAAGGTCAAAGCGCCAAGATCTTCATAAACTGCCGTCCAACTGGCGCGATCTGATGGCCGACGAGACTGAGCATGGCAAATACCAGATCCCCTACCTTGTCAGCGCAATTTGCGGATGTCGACCAGGTGAGCTTGAAAAAGGCGTGAACGTGACTTTTTCTGCTACCGAACTGCTGGTACGAATCGACAGTGGAATCAAGGTCACAGCAAGTAAAGGACAACCTTGGAGGGAGCTTCGATACTCACTGGATGATCACAGTCATCCATTGGTACGCCGCCTCATCGAGGTGCTCCAAGGTAAGCACCAGGTGGCAAGCGGTGGCGCTATCATTTCTATCGAGAAGCAAACAAATTTCAGAGCGGCCATGACTGCAGCAGGGAAAAAGCTCTGGCCGAACGGACCGAGGGTGACTCCCTATTGTTTACGCCATGCATTCGCTAGCGATCTCAAGCGCGGTCGACATATAGCTCAGGACGATATCTCAGCGGCAATGGGGCACTGTGTGAATAAGACGGCAAGCTATTACGGCCAATTTCAGATCGGAAAGTCAGGCGGAGCCGGAGTGGTACCTAGCGCCATCAACGCAGCTCGGTCCATCCTACAAACCCGCAGCCCCATACCTCGAAAACAAGCACGGGCAAAGCTATGACAATTCCGAAATTGGACAATTTTCCACATCGCGCACGCCCTGAAAAAATCAACTCTAACAGGCAAAAGAACAGTATGAAGGGCTCCGCCTCCAAAAGTGAGACTGAAAAGACGTAGAGAGCAATCGCTGAGATACAACTGATAGCAGCGAAGTCGTAATAATATCTGCAGCTACCTTGCCTTTACCTGTGGACTCTTGTAACTGCTTAAACCGTGCCCCAACCCTCGACACGCTGCGGCAGCAAAGCTGCCTTGGTCTCGGGTTTCCTATTCAAAAGAGAAATATCAATAACTACATATCTAATTTAAAAGGTAAAAATTAGTATAAGACGAAAGCTTCAATACAACTTATAAAAATATCAACTAAGACCCCTCTGGCCAGTAGCAAATCTCAAGAAAATATGTTATAAGTTGCGCGCAGCGCACAAGGCGCAAAGTAAAACATGGAGACTGTCATGGATAGAACAGAAAAGGCATTGGCACGGATAATATTCAAAGCTCATGTTGCAACACTGGCTGGCATGGCATTTCAGAATTTTTTCACCAATATTATGACCTATCACTCCACTGACTTTGCGCCAGTTAAGCCTCAAGGAAATGAGGGCGATTGGAAAAATGATGGTCATGAACCGCTATCAGGAAGATACTATCAAGTGTATGCACCTGAAGTTTTTGATGAAGCGAAAGCTGTGTCAAAAATTGAAGAAGACTTCAACGGGCTCTTATCCAAGTGGGGAAACAATCAGGTTTACCCCGCAGGAGTTAAAGAATTTTATTTCGTGATAAATGACGCCTATCGAATTCAGCCTGGCAGTTATCCAACAACACTAGCAAAACTAGAAAAAATTCGGCAAACCCATAATCTTTCTGTCTGCCGACCTTTTCTGTCGAAAGACCTGGAAGACAAGTTACTTAACCTAGAAGACGATAAAATAAACTCAGTAATTGGATTTCTTCCAAACCCTGCTGACATAAAAGTTTTGAGTCTGTGCCTTGTAGATGAAGTAGTTAAACATATTGCCGAAAATCCTACTCAACGCTCTCTTCTACAGACCTTGGCAAATCCATCCTTCCAAACCAAATTAGAATTTAACGGGCTCAACGTCACCAGCTCATGGCTAACCACTGCAAACTATAGAACTGGCACATTAGAAAGTTACTTCGGGGCAAACAGTACCTTTACGCGCCAGGAAATCAGAGACAAGTTAAAAGCGATATATGAGTCTAGCAAGAAAATAGAATTCCCTCTCAGCAGTGCTGATGAGGCTACAGAATCAGATCACCGCTTATTTTATATTTTAAAAGAGATCACACCAAAACCTTCAGTGAGTGATGCCAGACTTGAAAAGGAATTACAAGATGCTGCGCTCGTAGTGATGTCATTCTTTTTCGAAGCGTGCGATATTTTTGAGGAGCCGCCTTGTGCTAATGCCTGACAAGCACATTAAGTTCGCCGAGTCGCTGATTGGTCTAGGTTCCTTTATCTTGGAAGAACTGGATGAACCAAAGAGCATTGACACTCTATGGGACGCGTTTAGACAAGCACGGCTGGCAAAAGAATATCCATCGCCCCACTCATTTGAAAGTTTGGTTTTAGCCGTAGACGTTCTGTTCGCTATTGGTGCTATAGAACCAGCCAAACTGGGAGTTCTAAAAAAATGCGCCTAATCCGCCTAACCGCGAATCATGATTCCTTCAAAACTATCGAATTCAACCGGACAGGTCTTACTCTAATTGTTGGATCTAAAACCCAGGATTCGAAGTCTGTAACTTATAATGGTGTGGGAAAATCACTGATAGCTGAGTTGATTCACTTCTGCTTAGGCTCTAGCAAAAACGCCGAATTTGAGAAAAAAATCCCAAACTGGATATTCTCACTTGAAATTGAAAGTGGGGCGGGTTCACATACAATTTCAAGAAATACCTCTAATCAAGCTGTGGTATATTTTGACGAGCAGGAAATTAAGCTAGCAGCCTTAAATCAGTTACTGGAGCAGCATTGTTTCTTGATCCCGAAAGGAGTTCCCGGCCTTACATTCCGTTCGCTCATACCAAAATTTATACGCAGAGGCCTGAAACAGTACACAGACCCTAGAGATACCGGCGACTATTCTGACTATGACAGCCTAATTAGAAATGCGTTGCTTCTCGGCATCGATGTACACCTCATCGCACTCAAAAACAAAATTCGCAACGAAATAAATGACCTTCAAAAACTCCGAAAAAACTTTAAAAATGACCCGCTAATTAGGGAGTTTTATTCCGGAGGCAAAGATCCTGACATACACTTGCGCCACCTAGAGCGGAAAATTTCAGAGTTAGAAAAGAACCGGGACGCATTTATCGTCGCTGAGGACTATTACGACATCCAAAAGGATGCGGATGCACTCTCGGAAACTGCAGAGAAAATAAAGAACAATATTTTTCTCTTGAAAAACGCAATAACAAATATAGATGGAAGTATCAAAGAACAGCCCGACTTACCTGTGGAGCGGATCAAAACCATCTATGATGAACTCTTACAGCAATTTAAACCAGAAGCTCTAAAACGTTTAGACGAAGTATCCGCTTTTCATAAAAAACTGCTAGAAAATCGAATTTCCCGGCTCAGCCAAGAAAAATTGAGAATACTAAGAGAGCTTCAATTAGAAGAGTCGACTTTGAAAGGCAAACAGACCGAGCTTGACGCAAAACTTCAGCTACTCGGAAAGTCTCGCGCGCTCGATCAGTATACAACCATCGTAAATCAAATTGCCGATTTAACTGCACAGCTACAAAAAGTTAAAGACTACAACGCCATATCGATTGAATACAGCAACAAAGAAGCGAACCTAGAGCTCCAGATGAGCGAAGAAATAATCAAAACTAATACTTATCTCGAAGAAACAAAAGAAGAACGAGAAGGGAATTTTGAAGTATTCAAAGAGTATGCCAATAGATTTTATCCGAATTCGCCATCTGGGATAACTCTGCATAACAACGAAGGAAAGAAAAACAAGCTACGATTTGATTTCGACATACGAATTGAAAATGATAGTTCGGACGGAATCAATGAAGTGAGAATATTTTGTTATGACATGACCATTTTATCTCTTCGTGAAAACCACAGAATGGACTTCATCTTCCATGATAGTAGATTGTATTCGAACATGGACGTTCGGCAAAGAGCCGAACTTTTCCGAATTGCAAGCGAAACAACACAGAGGAACGATCTGCAATACATTGCAACGTTGAACCCAGATCAAATATCAGGAATGGACGAGGAGTTTACGCCAGAGGAGTACAAATCGTTGATACAAGACAATATTGTTCTTGAACTGAAGGACGATTGCCCTCAGAGCAAGCTCCTAGGAATTCAGGTTGATATGCACTACGACCGATAACAGATCGAAAACCCGAGACCAAGGCAGCTCTGCTGCCGCAGCCAGTCGAGGGTTGGTACGCGGATCGTGAGCCGAGCGATGAAACACCGCCTCCAAGCCAGGCTCCGCCCCATGGTGTTTCAGGTACACCAGCGGTACAGCACGAACGAGCTCGAACTTAGCGTACCGTACGCTAAAGCACTGTTTGATAAGTACTTTACCGTGCTGTACCTTACTCAAGCGAACGCCAGTGTAATCTAGCGTTGCAACGACATTGGCGAATTGAAAATCCCCGTGTCGGCGGTTCGATTCCGTCTCTGGGCACCACTAATTAATTTCAGGTGGTGCCAAAACCACCCGGAAGCCCACAAGAAGCCCGCCTCGTGCGGGCTTTTTGCTTTCCATGGTTCCCCCACCGTTCCCTTGTAAGCCCAAACAGATGTGAGTAGATCCAGTTCGGTCTAGAAATCTACTCACACCACGTCGGCTAAATGCCCGCCTGGTGCGGCCTGCAAGGGGGCTGCTTTGCCACTATCAGATACCACCGTCCGCACCGCCAAGCCGAAGGACAAGCTTTACCGGCTTATCGACGCCAAGGACCTATGCCTTGAAGTAACCCCGACCGGCTCCAAGCTGTGACGCTATCGGTTATCCGTAGGCTCACGCAATGGAACCTGATGCGTACTTTTCACCACACAGATTAATTTTCTATTGATGAGGAATCCATGAATCGCATCGGTCCGCGTTCGACCCCCACGCAATATGGTCATGACTCGAACAAATTGCCCCTTCATACAGCTGTCGAAAACAACAACGAGCAGCTCATCAGGCAATTGCGCAACGCGGGTGCGCGCGCCAATACACTGGATGAAGCTGGTCACTCGCCGCTTGATGTGCTCGACAGCAAACGGGATATCGACCAACGCAGCCGGTCGGGGCTGCGCATGGCCTTGTTGCAATCGCTGAACCCGACCGCGCCGCTAGGTTACATGAAGCCCGAAGCTATTCACGGTAGCCCGTGGGGTTTGGAAATTCTGCAATCCCAGGCATTGATCGGTGGCGTGACGGATCAAAAGGGTGGGAGCGAGTCACTGGAAGGCAAAGTGTTCTTTTCAGACCGCACCCGGGAAAGCACGGGCGACCAAACCACACGCAAGGGATTTCGTTCCAAGCCGAGGATTTACGCGGCAGGTCAAGGCGAGAAATCCAGCAATGCATATTCCAGGGCAGAGCAACATCGCCTGACGCAAGTCATGCTCACGGCGCTGAAAGCAGGCATACCGCTGCAAACCAACGCCCCAGGAGTTCGTATAGATGTCGCCAATCTGGGCCACATGAGCGACGAGGAATGTACCACCTGGTTGCAGACGTTCTTGCACAAAAAGCACATCTATGGCAATGGCGGTAAAAAATTCATCACCGCGCCTCTGAATCAGCACATCCACGAACTGCAAATGCCCGCCAGCGTCACGCTACGATCGGGCGAACAGAGCCGAGTCATTCAAGGTCCTGAATTGATGCAATTCTATCGCCGCGCCGCGAGAGTGTTGCAACATTCCCTGGAAAACGGCAAGGCGCCCTACCTGGGAATGCTCAACCAAGGACGTATTGTTCCCGTGGTATTCGGCTTCGAGAAAATTAAAAATCTGGCTTCACACTCACTACGCTCCGGGTTCAGCCAGAAAATCAATAGTTATTCTTACCAAAACGAAGCCCATCCGTTGTCCGGAAGCGCCAAAGGCGGAAAGCTCAAGGAAATCGAGGTGCGGGACCTGCCAGACTTGGCCACCTTGTGCCTGGGTTGTGCCGCCAAAGGCATCGCGCTGCCAAAGGGCGTGGTCGTTCGAATCAAGGCCCATAAACAAGTCAAGGCGCAATACCTTGCCCCCCAGAAAGTCGAGCGGTTTCAGAACACCGTACTGCACAGTGCCGCTCAACTGACAGGCGCCAGGGACTTGAGCAAGGAGGGCTTGGAACGCTTACAGGCCGTTAATGCGCATTTACGCTCCAGCGATTTGATGTCGTATTTCTGACTGGAACCAGGAAAATCAACCACTGGCCCTGTTCCATCAGGACAGTAAACATTGATCAAACCGATACCGGTCCACCAGACGGCCAACCACAAGGGCCCCTGGAGCCATGGAGTGGCTGGAGCCGGCCTGATAACGCTGGCCGGCACACAAAAACCCCTCAACAGCGCTAAGCCTCGCTGGGGTCGAGCGGGTCAGCCGCTCCTCTCCCGCGACTGATCCTGAAGTCCAAGCGGATGACGCCCGCAGCCACCACGCTCCCAACCTCATCCAGTCCCAGCCCCTTCGGCTTTAGTTATCGCTATCAAGAATTAACATTATTCCAAAAGAACCTAAACACCTGTCAATTCTTACAGTAGACGGAGTAACCGTAAGCTCTTTAACATCAAAACTTCAATGAGCCACAAAAGATGCTCACCAAAAAATACGACAAACCCATTATGTTCATGATGGTGGCGTTGCGGGCGGACTGCCTGCGCGGATACTGCTGCCTTGCATTAGGTTGCGACCCGGATGTATTTGGATGATCTTGAATACATCAAGTAAAAATGACCACTACCAAGTCCACCTTAATAGAGGCCGATAACAATGCAATGTATATCCGTAAGCACTTAAAAAAGCTTTCAACATATTTGTGGAAAATTGATAGGGAGAATACTGCAAATACACAAGCCAGACTGTGGTAGCTATTTTTTTGTAAATCAGTGCTTTACTAAAAATATAGATAAATTATGACAGCAATTAAATCCAGTACGCCGGGAGGTGGGGCTCAACCTAACGGCACCGCAGGCATATACAAGGAAAATCATGGCTATCTATTCGGCAATACAACTGCGGACGCCCAGGGCAGCAGCTCCCCATCTGCATCGGGAAGGCCAAACGATCACTGCACATGAATCAAGCAGCAACACATGAACAGACTATTGCCCCATTGATATTTTGTAGACAAAGGCTCATCGAAAAAAGCCTCTCACGGATTTTTGGAAGCACAGAAACAAGAACACCGATTTTATTAATGATGTTCGTGCGAGCAAACGCATCTAACAAACCGGCGTTTCCATGCACAATATTTATATTTCTTCGCCCCTAGTCACTCACGTTCTTAATAGCGACCAAAAAAATTTCCCCGACACGAGCAGAAGTCGCTCCCGCGCCACTGCAACCCGCAGTCGCTTGCATGGCCAACCTGGGAAGGTCGATCTACCAGACCCCATACGCCGATTGGCGTCTTGACAAGGATTGCCACAATGCACATTGCCCAAATCGCGCCACTGTACGAAGCCGTTCCACCTCAGCTCTACGGCGGTACTGAGCGCGTTGTGTCCTATCTGACCGAAGCCTTGGTTGAACTCGGGCATGAGGTCACGCTGTTTGCCAGCGGCGATTCACGGACCTCGGCCAAACTCGAAGCGCTCTGGCCACAGGCGTTGCGCCTCGATCCGACAATTCGCGACACCCTGGCGCCCCATATGCTAATGCTCGAAGAAGTGCGCAGCCGGGCGAGCGCGTTCGACATGCTGCACTTTCACTTCGATTATCATCCGTTTTCGCTGTTCACCCGCCAGCCGGTCCCGTTTTTAACGACACTGCACGGCCGTCTCGACCTGCCAGAGCATCAGCCCATCTTCAACCGATTCAGTCAGGTGCCGGTGGTGTCGATTTCCAACAGCCAACGCCTGCCGTTACAACAGGCAAACTGGCTCTCCACCATCTACCACGGCTTACCTGAAAACCTGCTTCAGCCGATTCCCGGGAGCAGGCCTGGCTACCTGGCTTTCCTTGGCCGCATCTCGCCGGAAAAACGGCTCGATAAGGCCATTCGTATCGCCGAACAAGCCGGCCTTCCCCTCAAGGTCGCCGCGAAGATCGATAATGTTGACCGCGCTTATTATGAAGCCGTGATCAAACCGCTCATGTCCCTGCCCCATGTTGAGTACGTGGGCGAAATCAACGAATCGGAAAAGAACGCCTTTCTTGGCAACGCCTTGGCCTTGTTATTCCCGATCGATTGGCCCGAGCCTTTTGGCTTGGTGATGATAGAGACCATGGCGTGCGGCACACCAGTGATTGCCTTCAACCGCGGCTCGGTGCCTGAAGTGATCGACAACGGTATTTCGGGGTTCATCGTCGAAGACGAACTCGGTGCCATTGCCGCCCTACAGCTCTTGGACACTCTGTCGCGCGAAACAGTGCGCAAAGCCTTCGAGGAGCGCTTCTCGGCAAAGATCATGGCCCAAAATTACATCAACTCATACGAAGAACTGCTATCTCAATAGTCGGTCACGCGACGGTATAAGAGGCGGCCACTGCGAATATCGGTCAGAGCCTACAAAAATGACTTGATTAGACAGTGAGCCGAATAGACTCGCGCTAATCGGCTCACAGATGAGCAGCCCCTATGAATGGCCCTTTCTGGATCTGGCAGCAACCCAACTGGCCGCACTTCAGTTGGCAAGCCGAAGCGCTTGCCCCGCTGCTGCGCGCTTGCGGCCAGGCTCAGGGCCGCTTGCTCGGGATGCTCGGTGCTGTTGGCCGTGCAAAAAGGGGACACAAAAAGGGGACAGATTTATTTTCGGATACGACTGGCGGGCCTTCCTTGCCCACGCCGCTCAATCCGTAAGCCCATAATCCTCTCAACCTCATCAACAAAACGAGAGTTTCCGGTCAGTTGTCCGCGTTGTAACGATTCGCGAATCAACGTTAACTCTTCAGATGAAACACCCTGACTCACAAAATTCCGATATTTAAGTTTTCTATCCTCCAAGGTGTGACCAAGACCCTCAAAGCAAGGATCCGTATCGAGCCAATTATCATAGGATTTCTCACTAAACCGTGACAGGTAACTTGACCAAGTATAATCTTCGGGCCGAACAGCTGTTTTTGCTCGAACCGGATTTAGTTCAATGTAACGACTGCACGCAAGCAGGTAGCAATTTGATTGCACGAGACTTGATTTGTAACGCCCCTCCCACAGAGTGCCGGAACGCCCTTCGAGCTTATTGCGATAGCGGGTCATTCGTGCGGCTAGAGCTTTCATCAACTGTCCAAGGCCAGCTGTTGACTCATCTGGAGCGACTAACAAATGTACATGATTAGTCATGAGGCAGTACGCGTAGACCTTGACTCCGAATACGTCCTTGAGTTCACGCAAATCGTACAAATAACGCTGGAAATCACAAGCCTTCGCAAACACGACCTGACGATTGTGCCCCCGTTGAACAATGTGATGAGGGTAGTTTGGTAAGACAACACGCCCCATTCTTGGCATAAAACCTCCTTCCGTGGAAATATCAGCATAGCAAATGGAGGAAAAAATAAATCAAAAAATAAATCCGTCCCCTTTTACTTTTATCAACTAACTATCATGCCCCATGTTGATGAAAACACGTCGATCAGCAAGGGCTGAGGTCAGGAAAAATGGACACCTGAAGAAGGTTAAGTAAGTGCCATTCAAATCCGTTCCCTTTTACCCGGAAACATCAGCATAGTCTGTCCTCTTTACTCTTCTATCGCCCACGAGTACGCTCTTTCAAAACCAAAATATCTATCGCAAGACTCGCATCTATACCAGAATAAACAAACGAGTCAACTATTAGAAAAACCTCATCAGCCATCACCCTATTTTCAGACCAAAATTCACTACTCAACTCACCAAGGGCGACAATCAACTCTCCATCATACTTAAATCCCGCCAGAAAATCTTCTCTAAGAAACTCAAGCGCAACTGGAACAACTTCGAGCACATAAATTCCCTGCCTAATAGCACGACATAAATCACCGACCGCAAGAGACTCAACAGGAGTATTGCGAATAGAACTATACCATTCAGTCAACGATGAAGACGAACTGCTAGATTGCCAGTTAATTTTATATTTTTTTTCCAAATCGCAGAAAGTTATTTTCATATCCCGAAACCTTTCATAGCTGACTCAACACGATCAATAGCATCCAGCGCCTGCTGCCGTGCAGCTTGCGCAGCGGGATCACCTAGCCCTTTTAGAGTTTCCGCATGATTTCTTAATCCACGCAAAGTATCATTCATTTCCTTGAGGTGATCCCAGTAAGTTCCGTCATTTTTTGGCACGGGCTCTCCAGCCATATCTTTTAATGCACCCTCTATATCACTGCTTTTGAAATTATTTAGAATATTGTCGATTTTATTTATTGCGCGCTGCTGCCCCTGACTTAGCCGGATAACAGCATCGCTTCCTTCTCCCGTCGCTTCAGCGGAAGTAATTGCAGATCCGCTCGTTAATCCTCCTTCAGTAACTCCCTCACCCACCTCACTAAACAAGCCTCCAAAAGCCGGTAGCGAGGCCAGCGCCTCCTCCATCGACACAGATGCCAAAGCACCAAATCTACCGGCAAATCCCCCCATGAGGGCTGCGGCCATCAAGGCTGTCTGGTTCGCAGGGTTTACCGAAGATGATCCACCAATAGGCATCCCTATGCCATCAGATTGATTGGTAGGATCCTGCCCCGCAATATCGCCCTCGGGGTTTCCGCCTTTGGTTGTCGTGAACAGCTTCTTAGCTGCATCCTGTATTTCCTGCGCATGAAGCAGCAGGTTGTACTTCTCGCCATATCCACCAATCATGCTTCCCGTAGACGCATCGCCACCGGCCAGCGAGGCAGAGATCAACCCGATAATCTGGGCGGTTGCAATCTTGCTCTGGCTACCCTGCTGGCTCAGATTGTCAGAGGCGAACAGGTCACTGGCATATTGGGCCAGCAACCCGTTGGCGATCGGTGTCAGGCCATCGGCAACGCCACCTGCGATAGCGCCGCTGGTAAAGTCTTGTCCCTTGGCAACCGAAATCAGACCGCCCAGTGCGGCATGGAGCAATATGGTCTGGGCGGTCCCCGGATCGGCATTGAGTATCTTGGCCAGATCACCGACGCTTTTGTTGCCAGCCGCTGCCGCGAAATCTATCCCTTCATTGATAAGCGCGCTACCCAGGTTGCCGCCAAAGCTGCCGCCATTGATGGCCGTGGAGATACCGCTACTGATAACCGCATGTGCCCCACTACGCACAATGGTGTCGGTGGCGTTGCCCCAGGTGAGCATGTCACTGGAATAACCTGGGTTCTGTATCGGTCCCGCGCCAATGACCTGCGAACCACCATTTGTGGCAGCCTCTGCCGATCTGAACCAAGTGCTATCGGCGTAGCTGATGGCTCCGGCGGTCAAGCCACCGATAGCAGCGTTTTTCAAACTGTCGCGACTGAACGTGTCTTTCAACGCAGCGCCAAGATCACCCCTGTCGTTAACGGTGCTGACCGCAGCGGTGCTGGCCATGGAAGTCAGCACCGAAGTCAGCGCCACATTGGCCCAACCGGCAGACACGGTCCCGACTGCCGTACCCGCAACGACCATGGCCTCGCTGCCAGCTGCGGCCAGCGCCGCACCACTGCCGGCCTCGGCACCAGCGCCCGCCACAGTACCGATAGCCCCACTTGCCGCTCCCGCCGTCAGCACCGTGACAATGATGATGATCGCCAACATCGCCCCAACCCCAAGGCTTGAGCTGCTGTATTTGTAGGAGTCGTGAACTTCCTTGATCTGTCGCCAATCTACGTCACCGCGTCTCTCGGCCTCCTTGAGCCAGGCCAGTTGCGGATCGGCTTGAACCATGGCATCGATGGCCTGGCTGACGGTCTGCTCGTTGACCTGTTTGACGTCGATATGCAGGCCATCGACTGCCTTGATGACCATCTGCCCCTTGGCGCTCATTTGGGTCTGTTGAAGGGTTTCGTTCGTGCTGCCCTTGCCTTTCATGGTGTTCCAGGCAAGGCTGGTACTGCTCTTGGCGTGATCCTCCTGATGCAGGTCCTTGACCCCTTCCAGGCTGATACTCCCGCCACTCTGCAATGTCAGGTCATTGCCGCTCTCAAGCTTCGCCGCCTGGTAGTGCTGATCACCGCTGCTGATCAGGCCGATATCGCCACCGGCCTGGATCTCGCTCCCCACATTGGTTACTTGCGTGACCTGATCATGTTGGGTCTTTTTGCGGCCCCAACTGCCCTTTTTCTTCATGTCATACAGCGAATAGTCGCTGTTCTGGGCCGCCAGCAGGCCCAGTTTCCCGCCCGCCACCAGATAGGCTTCGGTCGTAGCATCGACTTTGCTCGATACCAGCATCAGGTCGTTGCCGGCATTGAGCCGGACAGCACCACCGGCGCTGACGCTGCTCGCTACCTGGCTGACATGGTCTAGCTGGGAGGTGACTTTCTTGGTCTTGCTATAGTCGTGTTCTTCGTCTGCGGCTGACGCCAGGGTCAGGTTGTCGACCGCCGACAACGTTACGTCGTGCTTGGCCTCGATCTGGCTGGCCACCGCCGTGAGATCGCGCCCCGCGTTAACGGTGAGATTGCCACCTGACCAAACGCTGGAGCTATCCTGGGTAATGCTCTGGTCACGATAGCGAGTACCCCGCGTGTTGCTGTTGATCTCTTCGACGGAGGTGATATTGACGTCGCGGTTAGCCTTGAGGGTGGTGTCGGTACCACTTTTCAGCAGGCCACCGATGTTATCGAGGTCACGCCCCGCCGTTACACTCAAGCTCTGCGTAGCCTCGATCATCGCCGCATTGTCGGCAAAGGTACGTTGCTCGGTCTTATAGCCCGTGCTGCTTTCATGGGTGGTGATCGTGCGTTCATTGGTCACGTCACCGACCACCGCCGTCACACTGACGTCCCGCCCGGCAATAATGCCGCCTGCCTTGTTGGTCAGGCTGTCGCCTGCCAGTGCATCCAGGCGGTTGTTCGCCTCCAGCAGCCCGCTGTTGACCAGATCGTTGCCAGCGGCGACCGTGAAGTTGCTGCTGGCGCGCAAGGTGCCGGCGTTGACCAGGTCCTTGCCAGCGATCAGGGTCACATCGCTGCCCTGGATCAGCGCACCGTTGGCGGCCAGGCGGTTGTCGGCGTTGGCCAGGTACAGCACCGGCACCAGGACTTGCTCGCCGTTCATCGTCGCGTTTTCCATCCACACGATGTCGTGGGTCAGGGCCGCGACCTGTTCGGAGGTCAGGCTGACACCCAGTTGCAGGTCCAACTGCTGTTTGCTGGCGACGGCGTTGTTCATCAGGTACTTGAACATGTCGTCATCGGAGGTCTGGCCATCGATGAAGCGCTGGCCCGTGCGGGCAGTCACGGCCTGCTGGATCAGCTTCTGTTCATAGAAACCGTCACCCAGGCGCTTGGCGCTGGCCTGCGGGTCGTAGCCCAAGTTCGATAGCAGGTAGTCCGAACTCATGAACTGCTTGAGGTCGGTGAGTAGCGGGTTGGTTTCGATCAGGTATTTCTGTGGGCTGGACCGGCCAGAGGTGTCAGGCAGGCCCGGAACGTGAACCGCTGGTTGATTGGCCGTGCTGGTCTGGCCGCTGAGGCGAAACAAGCCGTTCTCGCCGACAGGTAGCGAGAAACCCGGCAGACTGAGCGGATTGACCTGCTGCTGTGCCAAGTCCGGCGGTAGTTGCCGGTTGACGGTGAGGTGGGTCGAGAAGGTATTGGCCGGCGCCTGGGTATCGGTGCGCGGCCCGGCGCCGACATAGGTGTAGCCCGCACGTACAACGCTGCTGCTGAAGCCGTTCTGGGCATTGACGCTGACCGCCCCGCCCGCCTGGATGACAGCGGCATAACTCTGGTCGCTGGAGGCAATGTTCCGCGAGGTTCGGAACTGACTCAGTTCGATCTCGGTCAGCCCGATAAAGCCACTCAGGGCGCCTGGTAGGCCGCCCAGGTTATTGGGGTTATAGCCTGCGCTCTGCAACCAGTAGCTGTTGTTGAACGCGGCGGCGGACGCGTACCACATATCCGCGTTGCGGGTACGCTCCGACATGAAGGTACGTGAAGTCTCGGTTTCCCCGGTCTCGATACCGCTGTTGGTCAGGTTCAGGACCGTGGCGCTCAGGGCACCACCAGCGGAAATCGTGCTGCTTTGGTTCAGCAAGTCACCGCCCTGGATACTCAGGTGAGTGCCGGAAGTGATGCTGGATGCCGCGCTGGCCTCGGTCACTTCGAACTTGTCACGCTGGGTGATTTGCCAGACATGGTTCTGCTTGCCGCCGCAGTCACCGGCGTTGTAACCCTCGATGCACTGGACTTCGACAATCGAAGCGGTGTAGATCCCCTGGTTGTTGGTGGTCAATACCGCTCGCACGTTCTGGATCGTGCTGGCCGTCAGGCTCATGCTGGCGTCGCTCTGGATCGAGCCGGAGCTGTTGACGATGCGGCTGGCCAACGCGCCTTGGCCGTCGCGGTCGATACTCAGGTTGCCCAGGCTGTAGATGCTGGCGTAGCTGTTGCTCAACGAATCGACCCGCAGCCCCATATCGCCGCCACTGAAGATCAGGCCATGATCATTGAGCAGCGCGCCGGTAGTTGCCGTGAGCTTTTGCGCGCCGCCGAGTGCGCCATAGTTGTCGATAGCCGCCGCGTTCAGCGTCATATCGGCAGCCGAAGTGAGGCGGCCGTGGCTGGTCAGCACGCCATCTACGTTGACAGTACTGGTCCCACCTCCGGCGATGCTGCCGGCCTGTCCCAGATTGATCAAGGCGGCGTGCAGATCGAGGGCACCGGCACTGCTCAGACGCCCTTGGCCACCATAGCCACCGCTCAGGTCGAGCGTGGCGTTACCGTCCGTGCCGATCTGGCCATCGTTGTTCCAATCGATACCACTGCCGTTCAGGCCGGCGGTGGCAAGCAGTTGACCGGTCGCGGTCTGGCTCAGGTGATTGACGTTGACGGTCAGGTGGCTGGCCTGCAGGGAGCTGCTGTTGGTCCAACGGTCGCCGTCGAGCGTCAGGTCGCCATGGGTGACCAGTTGGCCGCCGACATCGTTGAGATTGGCCATGGAGAGGCTGGTGCCGTACTCGGCAAACACCGGACGCACCCAGTCCCAGGCCACCGGACGGGTCCAGCGCAGGTCATTGCGCCAGTAACCGCCGCTGTCGCCGGACAAGGTCTGGTCCTTGTAGCCGCGAATCGATGACTGTCCGCCCAGGCTCATGCGCTGCGAGCTGAACAACACGTCCTCACTGCGCTGGCCGGTCATCAGGCTGCTCAAACTCAGGGACTCGCCCCACAGCTTGAACGGTTGCAGGTAGCTCAGCGTCGCGGTGTATTTGCGGTAGCGGGCATCGGTCTGGCCCGGCTTCGGGTCGTGATTGCCCTGGGCATCGAAGGCGCCGATGCCTTCCTGCATGCCGAGGTCGACGTTGACGAAGGCACCGCCGATCCGCCGGCCATGGTTGATGCCCAACTGCGCTTCGCTGATGCGGTTGCTGCTGAGGTCCAGCTTGCTGTCTTCGATAAAGTTGTTGGTGCGCAGGTAGGACAGGCCGGTGTTGAGCGAGGTCTTGCTCAGGCCATCGCGGTAGATGACCCGTTCCAGTTTCAACTGGTGATTCTGGCTGTCGCCGGTCTGCTTGAAGTCGAAACCGCTGGCCTTGGCCAACGAGCGGTACTCGCTTTCGCTATAGGTGTAGCTCAGGTTCCACCAGCCGAACGGCAGGTTGTAATACAGCATCGCGTTGCGCGAAGTTTTCTGGTGATCGCTGCTGGCATCATGGCCACCGCGCAGCGATAGCTGATCGGCCAGCCCCAGGGGATTGTCCCAGTCGAGGCTGGTGCCCCATTGCTGTTCGCCGGTACTGCGTTGACCATCGTTATGCCGGGCCAGGCCAACCCGCCAGGGTTTCTGTGGGTGGTTCTTGACCAACACTTCGCTGCCGCCGACTGCCTTGCCCGGTGCCAGTTCCATCTGCGCCTGGTTCGACGGCAGGCGGTTCAGTTGATCGACCATCTGCTCGATTTCCCGTAGGTTGAGCAGATCGCCCGGCTGGCCCGGAAACGTCATCGCCAACTGACGATCGGAAATACCGTTGCCGTCAGCCCCCTTCAAGCCTTCGAGCTTGCCTTCGACCACCAGCACCTTCAGCTTACCGCCGGACAAGTCCTGCTGCGGCAGGTAGGCGCGGCTGGTGACCAGACCCTTTTCGATATAGCGGTCAGTGATGACTTTAAGCAGTTCATTGAGCTGCGGCACGCCCAGACACTGGCCGATATAGGGCCTGAGCAGACGTGTGCGTTCGCCCTCGGACAACGAATCGGCGCCCTTGAGTTCGATAGTCTTGATGGGGAAACAACGGCTCTCGAGCAGAACCGGTGGTGTTACGGGAGCTGCGGTTTTGCCGGGCAAGTCCTTGAGCTCTTCGAGACGCCGGCGTTGTTCTTCGAGGAGCCGATCCTGGCGATCGCGGATCACATCGGTCACACCGGGGTTATCAAATGAGGCCGCATGAGCCACATCGAACGTGCCCAGGCAAAATAAAGCGGACAGCAGACCGCGCCTCGTCCTGAGCACAAACCCCAACATGCCAGATCCTTCTAGATGGCATTAGGCCACTATTCCGGCGCGATCATAGAGGGACCCTTTACTGGCGTCAATTAGAGGTATCTATTTATCTCTCACTGATACGGTCACATCGGGGCAACTGTTCAGACTGGCATCAACTGGCTACAGCGTCGTCGCACCCATCAGAACACGTTGATCGGGTAGTTGATGTGCACACGCACTTCGTTACCGCTGATGTTGTACTCGCTGGATTTCTCCGACACACGCAGGATCGAGCTACGCACCTTCACACTCAGTCCCTTGGCAGCGCCACTCTGGACCACGTATTTGATCTGGTTGAAGATTTCGCGCTCGGTACCGCCCGTGCTGGTGGAGGTGGTGATGTTGTCACCCCGTATATACGCCACGTTGTAGCTCAGGCCAGGCACGCCGAAAGCGCCAAAATCCAGACCATAACCCAACTGCCAGGAACGCTCGTCGGAGGCGTTGAAGTCGGACCAGTAAGAGTTGGACAGGTAGATGGTGTTGCCACCATCGCCGACACGCCCCTGGCCACGCAGGTAGCCGCCATACGGGTAGCCCAGCAAGCTGTCGCCGGTGCTGCGCTGATGGGCGACGGTGAAGGAATGAGCACCCAGGACGTAGGTGGCCGCCAGGCTCCAGATCTTGTTGTCTTGGCCGCCGGCATTGGCCTTGGCTGCATAATCCTTATCCAGCTCGGTGCGGTAGCCGTTGAAGTCCAGGCTCAGGGACTGATCCTGGCTCACCGGGACCACATAGTTCAGGTTCACGTACTGCTTTTTCATCACGTCTTCGAAGTCGGTGCCGTACAGCGCGGCCTTGAAGTTGTCGGTGAATTGATAGCTGGCGCCCAGCACATTGAGGCTTTTCAGGCCACCGCTGTCACGCCCTTCATCGCTCTTGCGCGATGCTTCGGTGAAGTGACCGGCGTTGAGCTCCAACCCCTTGATCTCCTTGGAGGTAATCAACGTGCCGGTGTAGCTTTCCGGCAGCAGGCGGGAGTCGTCGAAGTTCAGCACCGGCAGGGACGGCATTTGATCGCCGTAGGTCAACACGGTGTCGGACACCCGGAATTTCACCGCGGCGCCGCCCTTGGCGATATCACGGACCGGGTCGCCTTTGTTGTCCTGGGCGAAGAAGTCGATGCCTTGGGCACCGGTTTCGCCACGCCCGCCGTCCAGGCGCAGGGCATACAGGCCGAAAGCATCGACGCCGACGCCGACGGTGCCCTGGGTAAAGCCGGATTTGAAGGTGCCGATAACCCCCTGGCCCCACTCGATCTTGTCCTGGTTATGGCGTTTGTAGTCACGGTTCATATAGGCGTTACGCAGCAGAATGCTCAGATGGCTGTCTTCGACAATGCCCTTGGCTTCCGATTGCTCGCTAGCCATGGCCTGAGTAGCACTGAGGATGCCCAGTGCGAGCAGACTGATCCGTTTGTTCAACATACTATTATTTTCCTTATTACTGGATGATACGCCCTGCGACTTCGAGCTGAACCTGTGTATGTGAGTGGCTTCAAGCAGAAACAAAAAGGCCCGCTGCAGGGGTGTGCAGCGGGCCTTTTATGTATTTTATTATATGGCTTATAGCCACAGGCGTGACGCGAATCGTATCTGCGACACAACTAAAGTGTCAATTTCATGAATCCCAGGCAATTAGACAAAAGCTCTTCGCCAACCTCAAAAAAAGATATATCAGCCAACGTCATAGTCGACTCGCAACGGTGCCCTCCAGTATTCGGTGCACACGACCCTCCAGGCTGCGGACCGCTCCCGCCGTGGTGATTGCCGGGATGCGGGCTGATTCGCGGAGCCGTATAACAGGCCAGGTGGGCGCTTATGTAGCCATCAAGATATATTGAAAAAAGCTCAACACGCAGGTAATTGCGCAGCTTTTTTAATAGTGACTAAGCGTAAATTTTCCCGCCTTTCTCGATACACGCTCGACGTGACACACCGCAATCGCGCCGATACCGACCTTGGGCTATCCGCGACGACGGCCTGCATACGCACGCCCCAGCGGTCACCGACACCTAGTGGCCTGTGTGGTGAGTTCTATTAGTCAATTTCGGCGCCACAAGCCCCTGGCCGGCGTTGCTGCTCCTAGCCATAGCCCAGCTATGACTCGTCACAGCGCCTTGGCCATGGACGTGTGACATCCGGACTTGAGCTAACGAGCTCACCGTACAGGCCACCAGGGTTTCTGAAACGGATAAAAAATACCGCCGCCAGGATCGCTCCGGGCAGCGGTATTTTTTCTTTAGTCCTTTAACCCTGCAAAACCCCTAGCAGGGCTTCCAGTTCAGCTTCGCTGAACAGTCCTTCGGGATAGCGGTCGATAATAATGCGACAAGGTTCCTGACCTCGGGTGGTAGGCGTTCCATCGCTTTTCAACCACTGGGCCAGAACTTGAAGCGACTCGCTCGTCACCGACAGGGGATGCGAAACTCGCTCGCTGGCTACGTTCATATCGACGCTCTCCTGGTTCATGAACGGCTAACTTACTCAAGGTTTATGACAGAACGTCGCAATCTAAAAGACGCTTCGCTCATAGAGAAAGCTGATACAAGAGTTATGCCAAAATGCCAGCTTTGTCGACCGCGCCACGGAAAAAAACCCGCACCCCACAAGGGCCGCGGGCTAGGTGAAGAAACATTCGCCAATGATGCAAAAATGCCATCACTGGCGAAATAACACTATTTGTTACAGCTCCACTCACTCCTGGTACGTTGCAGGCTGTTGTTGTGTAAGGCAATGGATATTCCCACCGCCCAGTAACAACTCCCGACCTGGCACCATCACCACTTCGTGCTGCGGGAAGAGATCCTGCAAGAGGTCCCTGGCAATGCTATCCAACGGATCGTCGAAGCTGGGCACGATAATCCCACCGTTGACGATCAGGAAGTTCACGTAGGAGCCAGCCAGGCGCACCGAAGGATTGCGCTCCTGGCTGCCGGCAACGGCATCCACCCCAGCGCACTCTTGCGCGGTGGCGTACAGCGGGCCGGGAATCGGCATCTTGTGCACCACGAACTGGCGGCCCTTGGCATCCACACTGTTCTCCAAGACCCGCAAGGCGACCTGGCAACGCTGATAGTTGGGGTTTTGCGGATCGTCGGTCCAGGCCAGCAGTACTTCGCCCGGACGCACGTAGCAACAGAAGTTATCCACATGGCCATCGGTCTCGTCGTTGAACAGGCCGTCCGGCAGCCAGATCACCTTGTCCACCGCCAAGTGCTCGCACAGAACCTGTTCAATCTCCTCGCGGGTCAAGTGTGGGTTGCGATTGCGATTGAGCAGGCATTCCTCAGTGGTGAGCAGCGTGCCTTCACCGTCGACATGGATCGAGCCGCCTTCGAGCACGAAACCTTCGGGGCGATATGCCTGACAGCGCTCAAGGTCGAGGATCTTGCCGCCGACCTGTTCGTCGCGGTTCCACGGCGCGTACAGGCCACCGTCGAAGCCACCCCAGGCATTGAAGCCCCAGTGTACGCCGCGGATTTCGCCCTGGTTGTTGATGACGAAAGTCGGCCCACTGTCGCGCACCCAGGCGTCGTCGCTGGACATTTCCACCACGCGGATATTCGGCACGTCCAAGTGCGCCCGGGCATTTTCATACTGGCCCGCGGAAACCGCGACCGTTACCGGTTCGAACCGGGCGATGGCCTTGGCCACTTCGGCATGCGCCGCCTGTGCCGGCTTGCCGCCCAGGCGCCAATTGTCGGGGCGCTCGGGCCAGATCATCCAGACCTGGGTCTGGGGCGCCCATTCGGCGGGCATATGAAAGCCGTCGGCGCGTGGGGTGCTGCGCAAGATAGTCATAGAATTCGGGACTCCAGGGAACCGTCAAGAGTTTTCAAGGCGCTGAGAGGTTCGGACGGCGGTCGTGACAAGTGTATGTAGGAACAACAAGAGACTTTATAGGCGATAAAAATCGACTTTTAAAGTTAAAAAACAAAGAGCCGATGCACATGGCGATAATTTTACCGATAAGAATCGATACTTTTGAGGATGACACCCTTGCGCACGCCACCCAGTCAAGGCGGCCGTTACCTGTTCCGCGCCCCGAGAACCCTAGTGGCCTGTACGGTGAGTTCGTTAGCTCAAGTTCGGACTCCATAAGTCCCTGGCCAAGGCGCTGTGACGAGTCATAGCCGGGCTATGGCGAGGAACAGCAACGCAGGCCAGGGGTTTATGGCGCCGAAATGGACTCATAGAACTCACCACACGGGCCACTAGACAACAGCCAGGAGCCGTTCCGTTTGCAGGCGATGCTTTCTACAACCCTTCGTCCAGCACCTTCGACAGCATATCGACAAAAAAGTCCACGCTCCGACGCGTGGTGCACATCGGCGGCTTGATCTTGAGGATGTTCAAGTAATCGCCCGTGGGCTGCATGAAGATCCCGAGTTCCCGGAGCCGGTCGCATAGCAACGCGGTTTCTTCGGTCGCCGGCTCCAGCGTTTGGCGATTACGGATCAGTTCGGCGCCCAGGTAAAAACCCGAGCCGTGCACCGCGCCCATCAACGGATGCCGATCGATCAGGGCCTCCAGACGTTCCTTGAAGTAGCCACCGACGACCCGGGCGTTTTCCCAGAGCTTTTCCTCGGCCATCACTTCCAGCACCGCGATGCCGATACGACAACTGACCGGACTACCACCCGAGGAGGAGAAGAAATAGCCTTCGGCCTCCAGCGCCTCGGCGATCTCCCGCCGGGTAATCACCGCGCCCAGCGGCTGGCCGTTACCCATGCCCTTGGCCATGGTGATGATGTCCGGCACCACGCCCTGTTCCTCGAAACCCCAGAAGAACCTGCCCATGCGCCCGTAGCCCACCTGCACTTCATCGGCGATACACACACCACCCCGAGCCCGCACCAGTGCATACACCTGCTGCAAGTAACCCGGCGGCAAGGAAATCCCGCCGGCATTGCCATACACCGGCTCGCAGATAAAGCCGGCCAGTTGGCGATTTTCTTCGGCCAGCTTCGCCAACTGGTGCTCGACACTGCGCACATAGTCCGGCGCGCTGGCGCTGCCACGGAAGGCACCGCGATAGGTGTTGGGCGCAGTGACGGGGTGCACCCAGTCCGGGCGACTGTCGAGGGCTTTGGGGTTGTCGGCGATCGAGGTGGACACCGCATCGGCCGCCACCGACCAGCCATGATAGGCCTCCAGCACGCTGAGCATGTCGCGCCCGCCGCTGTAGGCCCAAGCCAGGCGGATCGCCAGGTCGTTGGCCTCGGTGCCGCTGTTGACCAGGAACACCCGGTCCATGGAGTCCGGCGCCAGGGCCAGCAGCCGCTCGGAGAGCTCGGTGACGGCAGCGTAATGAAACCGCGAGTTGGTGTTAAGCCGCGACCACTGTTGCGCCGCCTCGGCGGCCATCCGTGGATGACCATGGCCGAGCACTGCGACATTGTTGAGCATGTCCAGGTAGGAGCGGCCCTGCATATCGATCAGGTGATTGCGCCAGCCACGCTCGATCTGCGGTGGGTCGACGTAATAGTGCTTCTGCGTGCGAGCAAAACTGGCGGCGCGACGGGCCAGCAGGTCGCTCGCATCCGCTGCCGGTTCGGCGTCGCAAGCCAGACCCAACAATGTCGCCGGCGACGGGCACAGGGCCTGCCAGGCGGCGGCGCGCGAAGGCGTGCAGAACAACGGCGGATCGAGTTCGGCATGTCGACACAACTGCACCCGTAGCACGCCGCCGGACTCACCCAGCACTTGCCCCTTGACCACCGCGGCGCCGAATTCCAGGGACGCCTTTACGCCCCAGAGCCGCAGGCTCAGGGGTTTGCCCACCAACTGCACGCCGCCTTCGCCGAGAGCGTGCAAGGTCCCGGCAAAGGGTGACGCCACGACGGTGCCCGCCGGGACCTGCACGTCGACGTGCAACGGGCAGGTATCAGGTTCCACCGCGCTGTCCGGCCGGGTGCGAGACAAACGGTATTGCCCGTAGCGGCTGGCTGCCAGGCCATTGGCCGCCGCCGCTTCGGCCAGCAGGCGCCGGTCTATACCGTCCTGTTCCCAATTGCCCGCCGCGAAATGTGGGCTGAGCACGCCCAGGTCGACCAGCGCAAACGCCTGTCCCGCCAGCCCCGGCAGCAAGGACGCAAAGCCTTCGCCGCCGATTGCCTCCAGAGGTTGCCCGAGCGCCGTGAGAATCGCCGCTTCCATCAGTTCGGCGGGCACCGAGGTCGCCACCTCGAAGATTTCCCACTCGTGGGCCAGGTTGTCACGGCTGTAGCGGTTGGCCGGATCGATACTGACCTGCTGTTCGCCGCTGAGCACCAGCACCGCGGCGCGCTTCACGATCAGCGGCCACAGGGCCAGCAGCTCCTCGCGTAGCAAGGGATTGACCGCGTGATAGGCTCGGATCGCCGCCAAAATCACCCAGGGATCATCTTCGGCGTGGTGCAGCAAGGCCGCGCAGGTCACCGACAGCTCGGCAATGCGCCAGGTACGGACCAGGTCGCCGAAATCGATAACGCCCTGCAACTGCCAGCGTCGTTGTCCATCACGGCGCCACACCACGTTGTCGTCGGTGATATCCAGGTGAACGGCTTGCACCGGCAGTTTGTCCAGCAACGGTTGCAGGCGCCGCCCGGCCTTGGCGACCGCCTCACGAATGACCGCCTGCTGCAACGGGTCCTTGATCACCGGCAACAGGTGGTCGATCAGCGCACTGGCGTGGCGGGCATCCCATTGCAGGCTACGTTCCAGGCCCGGATGCCGGAAGTCCGCCAGGGCGCGGTCGATTTCCCCGCACAGGCGACCGAGGCCGATCACCAGGTCGCGGCTCAGGTACTTGAGGCGGGTCAGCGGCTGGCCTTCGATATACTCCAGCAAACGCACATGCAGCCGCTGCCCGTCGAGTTCGAGGGACAGCAGGTCCTCGCCGTTGTTCGCCGCAATCACTCGCGGCACCCGCAGGCCATCGCGACCGCCGAGGTACGCCAACCCGGCATGCTGGGCCTGCAACTCGACGATGGGGTAGTCGCCGTGGCAGATTTTCAGGACGAATCGACCTTTGGCACTGTCGACCCGGTAGTTGAGGTCCTGTTGGCTGCCCAACGCCTGCAAGGTTGCACAGAGTCCGTAATGTTCCTCAAGTAGTTGCAGCGCCCACGCCATCGGGACAGACGGGCTTGGCAGACTGGCGCGACGGATCAACGTGGCGGGCAACATGTAACGATTCCCTGAAATTCTTATTGACTGTCTATATCGCCATTGCTGTCGTCAATACGCAAGCAAGAAGTAAAGTAGGCGGGACCGGCATCGATACAAGAGCAATCGTACTTGCACCGCCGAGCGCCTACCCACAAGCTATGCAGCATTAATTGAATGTCTGTCTAAGGAAAAGGCATCCCGACATGCGTATTCTAGTCACCGGCGGTGCCGGTTTTATTGGCTCTGCCCTGATCCGACACCTGATCCGCAACACCGAACACGAAGTCCTCAACCTCGACAAACTGACCTATGCCGGTAACCTCGAATCGCTGAGCGGCATCGCGACCGATACCCGCTACGAGTTCGTCCAGGCCGATATCGTCGATCAGGCGACCGTCAGCGCCATCCTGGCGCGCTTCGAGCCCCACGCGATCATGCACCTGGCTGCCGAATCCCATGTAGACCGTTCCATCGACGGCCCGTCGGATTTTATCCAAACCAATATCGTCGGCACCTACAGCCTCCTGGAAGCCGCTCGCGGCTACTGGTCGAAGCTCGCCACGCCAGCAAAAAATGCCTTCCGCTTCCACCATATCTCCACCGACGAAGTGTATGGCGACTTACATGGCGTCGACGATCTGTTCAGCGAGACCACCCCGTATGCCCCCAGCTCGCCGTATTCCGCGAGCAAGGCTGCGTCCGACCACCTGGTTCGCGCCTGGCACCGTACCTATGGTCTGCCGGTGCTGTTGACCAATTGCTCGAACAACTACGGTCCGTTCCACTTCCCGGAAAAACTGATCCCGCTGGTGATCCTCAATGCCCTGGCCGGCAAGCCCCTGCCGGTGTACGGCGACGGCCTGCAGGTACGCGACTGGCTGTTCGTCGAGGACCATGCCCGCGCGCTATGCAAGGTGGTGACCGACGGCGTGGTGGGCGAGACCTACAACATCGGCGGCCATAACGAGCAGAAGAATATCGACGTAGTCCGTGGCATCTGTGCCCTGTTGGAGGAGCTGGCCCCGGCGCGTCCGGTCGGGGTCGAGCGGTTCAGCGACCTGATCACTTTCGTCAAGGATCGCCCAGGCCACGACCTGCGCTACGCCATCGACGCCAGCAAGATCGAGCGTGAGCTGGGCTGGACACCTGAAGAAACCTTCGCAAGCGGTCTGCGCAAGACCGTCCAATGGTATCTGGCCAACCTGCAATGGTGCCGTCGGGTCCAGGACGGCAGCTACCAAGGCGAACGCCTGGGCGCCCTCGATCACAAGGAATTGTTGGCATGATGAAAGGTATTGTCCTGGCCGGCGGTTCCGGCACCCGCCTGCATCCGATCACTCTCGGAGTCTCCAAGCAACTCTTGCCGATCTACGACAAGCCGATGATCTACTACCCGATTTCGGTGCTGATGCTCGCCGGCATTCGCGAGATCCTGGTGATTTCCACCCCGCAGGACTTGCCGCAATACCGCAACCTGCTGGGCGATGGTAGCCAGTTCGGCGTGCGCTTCAACTACGCCGAGCAGCCGTCTCCAGATGGCCTGGCCCAGGCGTTCCTGATCGGCGAGGCGTTTATTGGCGATGATCCGGTGTGCCTGATCCTCGGCGACAACATCTTCCACGGGCAGTCTTTCAGCAGCCAACTGAAAAACGCCGCCAAACAGCCCAAGGGCGCAACGGTCTTCGGCTACTGGGTCAAAGACCCGGAACGCTTCGGTGTGATCGACTTCGACAGCGAAGGTCGCGCACTGTCCATCGAAGAGAAGCCCGCCCAGCCGAAATCCAGCTATGCGGTGACCGGCCTGTATTTCTACGACAACGACGTGATCGAGATCGCCAAGGCGGTCAAGCCATCGCCACGCGGTGAACTGGAAATCACCGACGTCAACAATGCTTACCTCAAACGTGGCGATCTTCACGTCGAGCGTTTCGGTCGTGGCTTTGCCTGGCTCGATACTGGTACCCATGACAGCTTGCTGGAAGCCTCGCAGTACGTGCAGACCATCGAACACCGCCAGGGACTGAAAGTCGCCTGCCTGGAGGAAATTGCCTACCAGAATGGCTGGATCGATCGTGATCACCTGCTTGAGCGCGCCCGCTATTTCGGCAAGACCGGCTACGGCCAGTACCTGTTCACCCTCGCACGAGAGCAACGATGAAGGCGACACCGACACGCCTGCCAGAGGTGCTGATCCTTGAGCCCAAGGTGTTTGGCGATGAGCGCGGCTTTTTTTACGAAAGTTTCAATGCCCGAGCCTTCCAAGCGGCCACCGGGTTGGACCTGGACTTCGTTCAGGACAACCATTCGCGCTCGCAGAAAGGTGTACTGCGCGGCCTGCACTATCAGTTGGAAAACACCCAGGGCAAGCTCGTGCGCGTCATCAGCGGCGAAGTCCTCGACGTGGCCGTGGATATCCGGCGCAGCTCGGCGCATTTCGGCCAATGGGTCGGCATACGCCTGTCAGCCGAAAATAATCGCCAGTTGTGGATACCCGAAGGCTTCGCCCATGGCTTCGTGGTGCTCAGCGACTACGCCGAGTTCCTCTACAAGACCACCGACTACTACACCCCCAGCGCCGAGCGTTGCATCCGTTGGGACGATCCGACCCTGGCCATCGATTGGGAATTCGAAGGGATTGTGCAACTTTCGGCCAAGGATCAGCACGGCAAATCCCTGCACGAGGCCGACCTGTTCGAATGAACCCATCTCCCCTGAAAATCCTTATCAGTGGCCAGCATGGCCAAGTCTCCCGAGAGTTGCAAAAGCGCTTGGGCGATCTGGGTCAGCTAATAGTGGCGGGACGCGACCAGCTCGACCTGGCGCACCCGGAGCAGATCCGCCGACAAGTCCGCACTCACCGCCCCGACCTGATCATCAACGCCGCCGCCCATACCGCCGTCGACCTGGCGGAGTCCGAGCCGGAGCTGGCCTTCGCGATCAACGCTAGCGCCCCCGGCATCCTGGCCGAGGAAGCCGCCGACCTGGGCATTCCGCTGATTCACTACTCCACCGACTATGTGTTCGACGGCAACAAGGCCGAACCCTATACCGAAGACGATGTGCCCCAGCCACTGAGCGTCTACGGCAAAAGCAAGCTGGCCGGCGAGCGGGCCATCGCCACGGCCCACGACCGGCACCTGATCCTGCGCACCAGTTGGGTCTACTCCAGCCACGGACGCAACTTCCTGCTGACCATGCAGCGGCTGCTACAGGAGAAACCGCAACTGCGCATCGTCGCCGACCAGGTAGGCGCGCCGACCTGGGCCGGAACCATCGCCAACAGCACACGCGCCCTGATCGAGCGCTGGCAGGCCGGCCAGGCTGGGGCCTGGGGCACTTACCACCTGACCGCCAGCGGCGAAACCTCATGGTTCGGCTTTGCCCAGGCCATCGGCGAGCACTTGCAGGCCTTGAACAAACCTTGCGCAGTCCTTGAGGCCATCCCATCGAGTGCCTACCCGACACCCGCTCCCCGCCCGCTGAACTCGCGCCTCGACTGCAGCCGCCTGCTGCGCCAATGGCAAGTGAGCCAGCCAGATTGGCATAGCGCATTACGCGAGTGTCTTGCGGAGCAGGGCTGAGACATAATGCGTCGGATTCCAACGGCGCAGTTTCTCGATGATCACGACCTCTCCCATTCCCCGCAGACCCCGCTGGCGCAGCCTGGCCCTGCTGTTCCTATGCCTGGCGCCCCTGCTGTGGCCGCTGGAACACCTCGCCGAGCGGTATTACCGTGGCGAGCTGGAGGGCCAGAATCGCCAGACCCTCGACCTCTATGTAGCCAACCTGCTGGGTACCCTGCATCGCTACGAAGTCCTGCCGCAGATCCTCGGTGACCTGCCTGCCCTGCATGAGGCCCTCGCCGAACCGGAACAGGGCCGACATGTGGAAAGCGCCAACAGCCTGCTGCGCGATATCTGCCGCCAGACCGGCGCCGAAGTCATGTATTTGATGGACACCCATGGCAAGACCCTGGCCGCCTCCAACTGGGACAAACACGACAGCTTCGTCGGGCGCAATTTTGCCTTCCGCCCCTACTTCAGCGAAGCCATGGCCGGTCGCCTGGGTCGCTTCTTCGGCCTCGGCACCACCTCGGGCAAGCGCGGCTACTTCTTTGCCGCCGCCGTTCGCGATGGCGAAAAAATCATCGGTGTACTGGTGGCCAAGGTCGACCTGGACCACACTGAAAGCCTCTGGGGCAACACCCCCGAGCAACTGCTGGTGACCGACCATAACGATGTGGTGATCCTCACCTCACGGCCGGAATGGCGCTTTCGCGCGAGCCGTAATCTGAGCAATACGGAACGCGAGGCCATCACCGTCATCCAGCCCTACCCGACGCGCAATCCGCAGCCGCTGGATATCGATCCCAAGGCGTGGCTGACCCAGACCCGGCAGATCGAGGAAACCGGCTGGAGCGTCAGCATCCTCGCGCCGCGCACCCTGATCGACCGCCCAGTACGGACCGTCGTCGCGATCGGTGGCGCCGCCCTACTGGTGCTGATGCTCCTGCTGGGCCTGATAATGCAACGTCGGCGCCACTACCTGGAGCGGATCGCCTTCGAGGCCAAGGCTCGTCGTGAACTGGAAATGCGCGTGGCCGAACGGACCAGCGACCTGGAAGGACTCAACTGTCGGCTCAAACTGGAAGTGCTGGAACGTGAACATGCCCAGCAGGAACTGGTCCGGGCTCAGGACGACCTGGTCCAGGCCGGCAAGCTGTCGGCCCTGGGCACCATGTCAGCGAGCATCAGCCACGAACTCAACCAGCCGCTGGCGGCGATCCGCAGCTATGCGGAAAACGCCGAAGTACTGCTCGACCATGAACGGACCGACGAGGCTCGCGGTAACCTCAAGCTGATCAGCGAACTGACCGGACGCATGGCCTCGATCGTTGCCCATCTGCGCGCCTTTGCCCGCCGCGACCGGCATGCTCCGGAAAGCGTGGCCCTGCAACCGGCGCTCGATGACGCTTTGGCGCTGCTGGCCAAGCGTCGACGGGCCATGGAGGTCGAGTTGATCCGCGACCTGCCGGCGGCGGCCCTGTGGGTCGAAGCCGGTGAAACCCGCCTGCGCCAGGTGCTCGGCAACTTGCTGGCGAACGCCCTCGATGCCCTGACCGAAAAAGGCCCGCCGCGCAAACTCTGGCTCAATGCCCAATCGTCGCCGGAAGGTGTGACCCTGACCCTTCGCGACAACGGCCCGGGCTTCTGTCTCGAAGCCCTGGACCGCGCCGTCGAGCCATTCTATACCACCAAGACCCGCACCCAGGGCCTCGGCCTCGGCCTGGCGATCTGTGACGCTCTGATGCGCGCCTTCGGCGGCGAACTGCTGTTCGCCAACCACCGTGAAGGCGGCGCCCTGATTACGCTGCGGCTGCGCGCCGGTTCGCCCGGCGTCAGCCGGCAGCCTGCCGAGGACTCGATGATATGAATATCGACCACCAGCTCCAGGTGATACTGATCGACGACGATCCCCACCTGCGCCTGGCCCTGAGCCAGACGCTCGACCTCGCCGGCCTGAAGATCCTGCCGCTGGCCGAGGCCCAAGGTCTGGCGGGACGTATCGAAAGAGACTGGCCGGGGGTGATCGTCAGCGATATTCGCATGCCGGGCATGGATGGCCTGGAGCTGTTGAACGAACTGCATGCCCTGGACCCAGAACTGCCGGTGCTGCTGATCACCGGTCACGGTGACGTGCCTCTCGCCGTCCAGGCCATGCGCGCCGGCGCCTATGATTTCCTCGAGAAACCTTTCGCCAGCGACGCCCTACTCGACAGCGTGCGCCGCGCCCTGGCCCTGCGGCGTCTGGTGCTGGACAACCGCAGTCTGCGCCTGGCGCTGAGCGATCGCCAGCAACTCAGCGCGCGTCTGGTAGGCCAATCGCCGCAGATGCTGCGCCTGCGTGAACAGATCGGTGCCCTGGCGGCCACCAAGGCCGACGTGCTGATCCTCGGTGAAACCGGGGCCGGCAAGGAGGTGGTGGCCCGTGCCCTGCACGATCTGTCGAACCGTCGCACCGGCCCGTTCGTGGCCATCAATGCCGGCGCCCTGGCCGAGTCGGTGGTGGAAAGCGAACTGTTCGGCCACGAGCCCGGCGCGTTTACCGGCGCGCAGAAGCGCCGTATTGGCAAGTTTGAATTCGCCAACGGCGGCACCCTGTTCCTCGATGAAATCGAAAGCATGAGCCTGGATGTCCAAGTCAAGCTGCTGCGCTTGTTGCAAGAGCGGGTGGTCGAGCGCCTGGGCGGCAACCAGCAGATCCCGTTGGATATCCGCATCATCGCCGCGACCAAGGAAGACCTGCTCCAATCCGCCGACCAAGGCCGTTTCCGAGCCGACTTGTACTACCGGTTGAATGTCGCGCCGCTGCGGATTCCGCCCCTGCGCGAACGCGGCGAGGATGCGCTCATCCTGTTCCAGCATTTTGCCGACGAAGCCAGTCGCCGCCATGGCCTGGCGCCCCGCAGCCTGCAACCGACGCAACGGGCGCTGTTGCTACGCCACACCTGGCCGGGCAATGTGCGAGAACTGCAGAACGCCGCCGAACGCTTCGCCCTCGGCCTGGAACTGGCGCTGGACAACAACCTCTCGGAAACTCTCGACAGCAACATCGTCGGCGTGATCCCCGGCGGTCTCAGCGAACAGGTCGAACGCTTCGAGAAGTCGCTGATCGCCACCGAGCTGGCGCGTTCACACAACTCCTTGCGCAGCCTGGCCGAAGCCCTGGGTATCCCGCGAAAGACGCTGCACGACAAGCTGCGCAAACACGGGCTGAGCTTCGACAGCGCCAGCCACGGCGCCAGCGACGAACTCGAATGAATCCCCCCACAGAGGTCACTGCATGAACCGCGACAGTCGTTACCTGGAGTCCATTCTGCACCACGACATTCCCCTGACCCGTGAGATGGGTCTCAAGGTCAGTGGTTGGGATGCCGGACAACTGCGCCTGCAACTGCCGCTGGAGCCCAATGTCAACCACAAGAGCACGATGTTCGGCGGCAGCCTGTACTGCGGCGCGGTGCTGGCCGGTTGGGGCTGGCTACATCTGAGCCTGCGCGAGGCAGGGATCGAGGATGGGCATATCGTGATCCACGAAGGTCGGATCAGCTATCCCTTGCCGGTCACCGGCGATGCCGAGGCACGCTGCGCGGCACCGGATGACCGGACCTGGAAGAAATTCCTGGCGACCTATCAGCGTTACGGGCGGGCGCGCCTGACCCTGGAAACCCAGGTGATGAATGCAGGCAGCGAGGATGCCGCCGTGCAGTTCAGCGGGCAGTACGTGCTGCACCGCTGACCATCGCGCCAATCGTCAAGGGTGCAGTAAATCAGGCAACTGTCCACGCCACCGCGCCTTCGCCGGCAATGCCAGGAAAAACCCATTGAGCAGCGACGGGCGCGCCGGGTAGCTCAAGCGCTCGCCGCTCAACGCCAGCACCTCGCCGCCGGCGCCCTCCAACACCCCCTGCGCCGCTGCCGTGTCCCACTGGGACGTCGGCGCCAGGCGCGGATAAAAGTCCGCCGCGCCTTCGGCCAACAGACAGAACTTCAACGAGCTGCCGATATTCGCCAAGTGCAGTTCACCCAGGCTGGCGCTCAACCCAGCCAGCAAGCGCTCCTGCTCGGGACTCGAATGCCGACGACTGGCAACCACGGTAAACGCGGCGCCGACAGGCGGCAGTTCGCGCACCTGGATCGGCTCGGGCGCCAAGCCGGCATCCGCACGCCAGGCACCCAGCCCGGCACCGCCGAAGTAAACGCGGCCATTGGTCGGCATCGACACCACGCCGAACACCACCCGGCCCTGCTCGATCAAGGCAATGTTCACGGTGAACTCTTCACTGCCGCCAATGAATTCCTTGGTGCCGTCCAGCGGGTCCACCAACCACCAGCGCTGCCAACCGGCGCGCACCTGCTGGGGGATATCGGCGTCCTCTTCGGACAACACCGCAATACTCGGGTCCAGCGCGGTCAGGCCGGCCAGAATCAGGTGGTGGGCCGCCAGGTCCGCCGCCGTCACCGGCGAGGCATCGGCCTTGTCCATCACTTCGACATCGGCACGCCAGAACGGCAGGATCGCCTCGCCCGCCCGGCGCGCCAGCTCGATCACCGGGGCCAGGTACGGGTGCGGCAAACTCAACAACGGCTCACTCATGGTTGAAACACTCCACGCTGGGTCAACAGGTCCCGGGCCAGGTACAACGCCGCCAGCGCGCGTCCTTCGCTGAACTGCGGGTTCAGCACCAGGCCGGACAACTCGCGCAGGTTCACCCGGTCGATCCGCATCGGCTCCGGTTCGTCGCCCTCCAGGCGTTCTTCATAAAGGTCGCTGGCCAGGACGACCTGGATCTTCTGGCTCATGTAACCGGGAGACAAAGACAGCTCGGTCAGGTGCTCCAATTGCCGGGCGCCGTAACCGGCTTCTTCTTTCAATTCGCGCTCGGCAGCCGCCAACACGTCCTCGCCCGGCTCGATCAGACCCTTGGGCAGCGACAGCTCGTACTCATCGGTGCCACCGCAATATTCCTCGACCAGCAGCGCATGCTCGGCATCGAGCATCGCCACGATCATCACCGCCCCATAACCCGCGCCTTTGCCCACCAAGCGTTCATAGGTACGCTCGACACCGTTGGAAAAACGCAACTGCACCTGTTCGACACGAAACAGACGGCTGCTGGCGACGATTTCGCGGGCGAGTACGGTGGGTTTCTGGCGCATGCAAACTCCTTGGCGTGAGCGGGTTACTATACAGCCTCTTTGAACGCTGCTGCGCTCGCGAGGCTTTCCAAGAAACTGTATACCGTGGCTTTTCCAATTGCCTGTTGCCTACTTTTTTTCTTGGTCGAGAAGTTTTCCATGCCTTCATTACCTTGGCACGACATCGATACCGTTCTGCTGGATATGGACGGCACCCTGCTCGACCTGCATTACGACAATCACTTCTGGATGGAGCACCTGCCCCGGCGTTATGCCCAACTGCACGGCATCAGCCAGGCTTTGGCCGAGGCAGAGCTGGGAGCGTTATTCAGGGACCATGCCGGCCAGTTGAAATGGTATTGCCTGGACTTCTGGAGTGCCGAGTTGAAGCTGCCCGTGCGCGAACTCAAGCGCGAGACCGCCGATCTGATCGCTCTGCGCCCGGACGCCGACACCTTTCTGGCGGCGATCAGGCAGGCGGGTAAACGGGTGATCCTGATCACCAATGCCCATCGCGACTCGTTGTCGCTGAAGCTGGAGCGAATCGAACTGGCGGCGTATTTCGAACGGCTGATCAGTTCCCATGACTACGGCTTTGCCAAGGAAGACCCGCAGTTCTGGGATGCGCTACAGGCCGACATCGGCTTTGATCCGGCGCGCAGCTTGTTTATCGACGACACCCTGCCGATCCTGCGTAGCGCCGGGCGCTTTGGCGTGGCACACCTGTTGGCGGTAAGCGAGCCGGACAGTCGCAAGGGGCCCAAGGATACCGAGGAGTTCGCGGCAGTCACCGACTACCGCGAACTGATCAACGGCTTGTGATCATTGTGGTGAGCCCGCCAGATCGAGCTCGCCACGGCTGGCACTTATCGATCAATCAGGGATTCGCAGTTTCTGCCCTGGATAAATCTTGTCCGGATGCGACAACAACGGCTTATTGGCCTCGAAGATTTTGTTGTACTGGTTAGGGTCGCCATAGACCTGCTTGGCGATCTTGCTCAGCGTATCGCCCTTCTTCACCTCGACAAACCGCGCCGCCGGCTGGGCCTGCCCACTGACGGTGATCCGGTCGTCGACACCGCCGATACCGGCGATATTGCCCAGCGCCAGTAGGACTTTTTCCTTCTCTTCCTGGCTGGCCACTTCACCCGTCACCGTGACCTTGTCGCCATCCACCGTGGCCTGGACATTCGGATTGCCCAGGCCGACCTTGGCGATATAGCCTTTGAGTTGCTCGCCAGCATTGGCGTTGCCGGGGGTCAGCAGGTCGATCAGTTTCTCGCCCGCCTCTTTCATAAAGCTCAAGATACTCATCGTTCTTTCTCCTTATGGATTGATGTCCAGACGCGAAAGGCTAGTGGCCTGTACGGTGAGTTCGTCAGTTCAAGTTCGGATGCCACACGTCCATGGTCAAGGCGTTGCGACGAGTCATAGCCGGCTATGGCGAGCAACAACAATGCAGGCCAGGGGCTGATGGCGACGAAATTGACTAACAGAACCCACCACACCGGCCATTCAACCGGCGACGTCTGTGACAGGTTCCGGACCGCCCAATGACTTAGCGTAGTCCAAGCGCGCTAGAATCCCGCCCTGGACCGCACCTGGAGCGACGATGGACATCAAACAGTTGAAATTCCTGATTGCCCTGGACGAGACCCGCCACTTCGGCCAGGCGGCGGCCCGCTGTCATATCACTCAGCCGACCCTGTCCATGCGCTTGCGCAGCCTGGAAGAGGAACTCGAACTGCAACTGGTTAATCGTGGTCAGCGCTTCGAAGGGTTCACTGCCCCCGGCGAACGGGTGCTGGCCTGGGCGCGTACCGTGCTGGCGGCCTATGACGGATTGCAGGCAGAGGCCGCCGCTTGTCGCGGCAACCTGGTTGGAACCCTGCGCCTGGGGGTAGTGCCCTTGTCGAGCTTCGACCCGCTGCAACTGATGCAGCGCCTGCACGGCGAGCACCCGCGCCTGCGCTTCGAACTGTCGTCCCTCAGTTCCGAACAGATCCTCGAACAACTGGCGAGCAATCGCTGCGACCTCGGCGTGTCCTACCTCGAACGCCTCGACACCGACCGCTTCGAAGCCCTGGCCCTGAGTGAAACCGCCATGGGCCTGCTCTACGACCAACGCTTCTTCAGCTTCGGCGAACACCCCCTGAGATGGGAGGCACTGATCGAGCTGCCCCTGGGCATGCTTAGCACCGGCATGCACTTTCGCCAGTCCATCGACCACAACTTCCACAGCCGTGGCCTGAGCCCGCAACCGCTTCTGCAGACCGATGCCGTTCATCAGTTACTGCAAGCCGTACACGGCGGCCTATGCTGCGCGATCATGCCGCTGCACGGCGGTTTCGAAGGCCTGACCGATCATCTGCGCCTGCAACCGATCGAAAACGCCCAGACCCTGGCCCGTCTTGGCCTGATCATGCGCCGTGGCGCCCCACGCTCGGGCCTGGCCGAGGCCTGTTTCGCGCTCTATCAGAAATTGCAGAACGCATCTTGATCGAGGGCATCTATCGATGGATCAGTACTAGCAATTAGACGCGACCCTTCGCCGCGCTTAGTCTGGATACTGGATATTCCACCGGTGATACTCCATGAACGCCAAGCCAGAGGCCTGCGCGATCCCTGCCTTGACAGCGCCCGCCGCCAGCCAGAGTTATCAATACGGCAACCTCGACCGCAGCGCAGCCGCCGAGACGGCGCTGGCCGAAGAGGTCGCGCTGGCCATTGCCTACAACGGCATCAGCCAGGCGGTGATGCTGGTCACGCCCACGGACCTGGAAGACTTTATCGTTGGCTTCAGCATCGGCAGCGGGATTATCCATGACGCCTCCGAGCTTTATGATCTGAAGCTCAGCGGCAGCGGTTCAGCGCAACATGCCGAAGTAGAAATCTCCAGCCGTGCGTTCTGGAACCTCAAGGAACAACGTCGTCAACTGGCCGGCACCAGCGGCTGCGGCCTGTGTGGCGTAGAGGCGCTGGAGCAGGCGTTGCCTGAACTGGACGCGCTGCCCGGCGCGTCCCTGCCGCCAGCCGCATGGCTGGACAACCTGCGCCAGCGCATCAGCGCCCTCCAGCCCTTGAGCCAGCACTGCGGCGCGGTACACGCCGCACTGTTTATGAACCACCAGGGTGAACTGCTGCTGGGCCGTGAAGATATCGGGCGGCACAACGCCCTCGACAAGCTGATCGGCGCGCTGGTTCGCCAGCAGATCCCGACCGCAGGCGGCCTGGCCATCGTCACCAGCCGTTGCAGTCTCGAATTGATCCAGAAAGTCCTACGGGCCGGCATCCAGACCCTGGTCAGTCTGTCGTCCCCTACCGGCCTGGCCCTGCAATGGGCTCGTCGGCACAACCTCAATCTCATCCACCTGCCGCACAAAAGTGCGCCACGGGTCTACAGCCCCGCGATGGAGAACCAAGCGTGAGCAATCAGCAGCAAGCCGACCAGATCCCGACCCCACGCTACAAGCCCTACAAGGGCGCAGCGGGTGGCTGGGGCGCCTTGATCCGCGTGGCACAGGCCTGGATGACCAGCGGCAACGCCGTGAAAAACCTGCGCATGATGCTCAAGACCAACCAGAACGGCGGCTTCGACTGCCCAGGCTGCGCGTGGGGCGACTCGCCGCAAAGCGGTAAGGTCAAGTTCTGCGAAAACGGCGCCAAGGCGGTCAACTGGGAAGCCACCCAGCGCCGGGTGGATGCCGCGTTCTTCGCCAAGCACAGCGTCAGCGCGCTGTTCGAGCAATCCGACTACTGGCTCGAATACCAGGGGCGCCTGACCGAACCGATGAGCTACGACTCAACCACCGACCGCTATCGTCCCATCAGTTGGGAAGCGGCCTACGCGCTGATCGCCAAACACCTGCGCAATCTCTCCAGCCCCGATCAGGCCGAGTTCTACACCTCGGGCCGGGCCAGCAACGAGGCAGCGTACCTGTATCAGTTGTTTGTCCGAGCATTCGGCACCAACAACTTCCCGGACTGCTCGAACATGTGCCACGAAGCCAGCGGCGTGGCCCTGGCGCAAAGTATCGGGGCCGGCAAGGGCACCGTGACCTTCGAGGACTTTGAACACGCCGATGCGATTTTCGTCTTGGGCCAAAACCCCGGCACCAACCACCCGCGAATGCTCGAACCCCTGCGTGAAGCCGTGAAACGCGGCGCCCAAGTGGTCTGTATCAACCCGCTCAAGGAGCGCGGCCTGGAACGCTTCCAGCACCCGCAGCACCCGCTGGAGATGCTCACCAACGGCGACAAACCCACCAACACCGCCTACTTTCGCCCCGCCCTGGGTGGCGACATGGCCCTGCTACGCGGCATGGCCAAGTTCCTGCTGCAATGGGAACGCGATGCCCAGACGGCGAACGAGCCGTCGGTGTTCGACCACGACTTCCTTAACGAGCACACCGCCAATGTCCTCGACTACTTGGCCGCCATCGACGACACCCCTTGGGAGCACATCGTCTCGCAATCGGGCCTGACCCTGGTGGAGATCGAACAATCGGCGCGGATGTACGCCAAGAGCAAGAACGTCATCATGTGCTGGGCCATGGGTATCACCCAGCACAGGCATTCGGTGTCGACGATCCAAGAGATCGCCAACCTGATGCTGCTGCGCGGCAATATCGGCCGCCCAGGCGCCGGCCTGTGTCCGGTACGCGGCCACAGCAACGTGCAGGGCGACCGCACCATGGGCATCAACGAGCGCCCGCCGGTAGCCTTCCTCGACGCCCTGGAGCGGCGTTTCCAATTCAAAGTGCCACGCGCCAACGGCCATAACGTGGTCGAAGCCATCCATGCCATGCTCGACGGCCACGCCAAGGTCTTCATCGCCCTGGGCGGCAACTTCGCCCAAGCCACCCCGGACAGCCCGCGCACCTTCGAAGCGCTACGCAACTGCGATCTGACCGTGCAGATCAGCACCAAGCTCAACCGTAGCCATCTGACTCACGGCAAGGCGGCTCTGATCCTGCCGTGCCTGGGCCGTACCGATATCGACCTGCAAGCCGAAGGCGCGCAAGCCGTTACCGTGGAAGACTCGTTCAGCATGGTCCACGCCTCCAACGGCCAGTTGCAGCCACTGTCGAAACAAATGCGTTCGGAGCCCTCGATCATCGCCGGCATCGCCGCCGCCACCCTCGGCGCACAGCCGGTGGACTGGAACTGGTTGGTGGCCGACTACGGGCGTATCCGCGAGTTGATTGCCGACACCGTTCCCGGTTTCAAGGATTTCAACCAGCGCCTCGCCCTCCCAGGCGGTTTCTACCTGGGCAACACTGCCGGCGCCCGGCGCTGGAATACCCCGTCGGGGCGGGCGAACTTCCGCTCGAACCGGCTGCCGGCCGACCTGATCCACGAACGCATCCACGCCACCGGCAGGGTGCCAGACCTGATCATGCAGTCGATGCGTTCCCACGACCAGTACAACACCACCATCTACGGCCTCGATGACCGCTATCGAGGGGTCAAGGGTCAGCGCGACGTGCTGTTCGTCAACGAAGCGGACATCATCCGCCTGGGCTTCAAGCCGGGGCAGAAGGCCGATATCGTCGCGCTCTGGGAAGACGGACGCGAGCGCCGGGTCAAGGGTTTCACCCTACTGGCCTTCGATATTCCCGCCGGACAGGCCGCCGCCTACTACCCGGAAGTGAATCCCCTGGTGCCCCTGGAGAGCATCGGCGACGGCAGCCACACACCGACCTCCAAGTTCGTCGCGATCCGCCTGGAAATGGCCAGCGAAACCGGTTTGATCATGGCCAGGGCCAGTTAGGTGACGACAAGCAACCGCTGACAGCCGGAAAACAGAAGGGTTCAAGCAAAGTGAGACCGTCCTGAAGGGACTAAGTTCCTTAGTAAAAACAGTAAGTTATGATTTTGTATAGCATTCGTGCTATTCGTCGGATTTCCATTGTAACGACTCCGTAACAAGCCTCAGGATCGCGCTGTCATCCCTTTGAGGCTCCTCTCACATGAAGTTCTCGTCGATTCTCTTGTTGTCCCTGAGCCTGGCCAGTGGCGTCGCCTCGGCTGGCGGTACCACCGAAGCCGGCATTGGCGGCGCATTGGGTGGCGTGTTGGGTTCCGCTGTCGGTCAGTCGCTGGGCGGCAATACCGGCTCGACCATCGGCGCGGCACTGGGCGGCGCGGGTGGTAGTGCGGTGGGTGCCGACCGACACAGCCGTGGCGAAGCCGCTATTGGCGGCGCCCTGGGCGCCGCCGGCGGCAACGTGGTCGGGCGCAGCGTGGGGGGCTCCACCGGCAGCCTGATCGGCGCCGCGGCGGGCGGTGGCGCCGGTGGTGCACTGGGTAACTACATGGGTAACTCCAGTGATCGCGACGATCATCATTACCGGGACCATCGTCGCGACTATCGCGGTGATCACCGTGGCCGCGGCCATGCCTATGGCCATCGCAAGCACGATCGCCATTGGCGCTGATCGAGCCAACCGCAAAAGGGACGCCAGGGCGTCCCTTTTTGCTGCAGTACCGTCCATCCCCGGCAAGCAATGCATAAAACCCGTCGCGAAAGGCCTCGACCATGCAAATTGCATGGAACGCAGACCCAGATAAATTTTTAACCCGTTGAAATAGCTGACTATTTATCAAGGAATAGCTTGGCATGTCCGCTGCTATCTCCTGAATGAAGGCTGTACGTCTTTTCACTTCAGGAGCGCGACAACAATGATAGGGAACCCCGAAACCTATGCTGGTGCAGTGCACGACTCGTCGAATCACTCAGGAGTTTCCTGGGCAGCGATCTTCGCCGGAGCCGCTACCGCGGCCGCACTTTCCTTCCTGCTGCTCATACTCGGTGCCGGACTGGGCTTTTCCGCCGTCTCGCCGTGGTCGGGCGAAGGTATCAGCGCCAAGGGGCTTGGCGTCTCGGCGATCATCTGGCTGGCCGTGACGCAAATCATCGCCTCGGGCATGGGCGGTTATCTGGCCGGGCGCCTGCGGGTGAAATGGACCCGCATGCACGCTGATGAGGTTTACTTCCGCGACACCGCCCATGGCTTTCTAGCCTGGGCGGTGGCGACCTTGCTGACTGTCACGGTGATAGCCAGTTCGGTCGGCGGTATTCTCGGCGGCGGCCTCAAGGCGGGAGTGACGGCGGCCTCCGGGGCCACGAACAGTCTCACCAGCGCCGCCGCGCAGAGTACCAACAGCCATTCCGACTACTTTATCGACCTGTTGTTTCGCGATAACCGCCCAGCCGCGGTAAGTGCAGACGCGGTCCACGCCGTGGTCACGCGGATTTTGGTTCGCAGCCTGGGCAACGGCCAGTTGAGCAATGACGACCGCGCCTATCTGGCGCAAGTGGTGAGCCAGCGTACCAGCCTCAGCCAGGCCCAGGCCGAAGAGCGCGTGAACCAAGTCTACAGTCAGGCCCGCCAAGCGATCGAAGACGCCCGGCAGGCTGCCGACCGGGCTGCCAAAGCCGCCGCATGGTCGACCCTGTGGATGTTTATCGCGCTGCTGATCGGTGCCTTCTTCGCCAGCCTGGCCGCTACGTTCGGTGGGCGCCAACGCGATGGCGTGACGTACCTGCAAGCCAGCGAATACCACACCGACGCCGTGACCCCGCGTTAATCCAAGGAGAATCAACATGCGCTCACTTTTACTGTTCTTTTTGGGTGTGCCCATCCCGATCATTATCCTGATCGCACTGTTTGTACATTGATGTATCGACAGCGACCCTGCTTTGAGGGTCGCTGTCGTTGTCGGCGCTCTGCCTAATCCACCCCTCCCGCAGGCAGCGGACAGCAACGACCTGACTTTCTTCTAGTTTTCCCCGCTTTTCCGTAAGTGACATTGTTCACATGCCCGCCGACACCGTTGTCATGCCAGCGCGTGACGATCGGCTGGACATACCGATAATCAGCGCGTTATGGCAGGTGCTCGGTCATAAGGGCCTTGGCTCGCAAACAAGCGCTCAGAAATGAGCGCCGAGAAAACTGAAATAGCGCTCTCGGTACTCCGGGAGTTCATTCGCCAGATGATGGCGGGCCTCGGCCAGCATCAACACTTCGGGCTGATCGAACTTACTGCGCAGCACCGTCAGGTTGTGCCGCCAGTCAACGGTCATATCGCCATCGCCCTGGACGATCAGCGGCCGACGTGGGCTTTGCGCCGCGCCTTCGATACCTGGGATCCAGCGCGCCAGGGCGCCGACCCAGGCGGTGGGCAAGCGCTGCGGTTGCAGCGGATCGGCCTGCAGGAACGGCATGAACGCCGGGTCATGGGTGTTCTCGCTGAAGCGTCGGGCAATGCCTTTGACGAACGGTTTGAGCAGATAATAGCTGAACTTCGACCAGCCCCAGTCCCGTGGCCGTACCAGCGGCGAAAACAGCACCACCTTGCCCTGCGCCGGGCTTTCAAGGCCGTGCCGGAGCAGGTGATCGACGACGATGGCGCCGCCCGTGCTCTGCCCGAACAGGTGCCAGGGCTGTGGCAGGTCAAGGGACCGGGCTTCGTCGAACAACCCTTGCAGTGCCCGCTGGTACTCGGCGAAATCGTCGATACTGGCCCGCTCACCGCTGGACAGGCCGTGGCCCGGCAGGTCGCAGGCGAGTACCGCAAATCCCCGATCCAGCGCCCAGTCGATCACGTTACGATACAGCCCCATGTGATCGTAGAAACCATGGAACAGAAACAATGTCGCCACGGGGTCGCACGGCAGCCAGAGCTGGCTGACCAAATCGAAGCTGGCGCTCTTGAATGCGCCGAGGCGGCTGCTGAAGGGCGCCGTGCGATGGGCCAGGTCCAGGCCATAGAGGCGTTGGTAAGCCTGCGCCGACGCCGACAGCGGCTGCGCCGCAGCCAAGGGTCGCAGGCTGGCGCGCAGGGAGTCGGGGGCGAAGGTGACGGGCATAAGGGGCGTCCAGGCAAGGGTGCGGCAACGTCGAGAGGTTTTACTGAGTTGCGATATTCTTCTGTCGGGGCGGGCATGGCAAGCTACACGACTTTCAAGGACCCAATCGCCATGCCCAAGACTCGTCACAAGACATTGCTCAGCGGCCTGCTCGCCGTGGTTTGCGCGGCGGGACTGTGGCTGGCCTACGACTGGTTCCAGGGCCGCTATATCCGTGCCTTCAGCGACCAGACCGCGCTGTTCGCCGGCGACCGCCTCAGCCTGCCGGCAGACCTGGCCGGCCCGGGCAGAATCCGCCTGGTGCATTTCTGGGACCCGACCTGCCCCTGCAATGTCGGCAACCAACAGCACCTGGGCGAACTGATCGCGCATTTCGCGCCCTTGGGCGTGGACTTCTATTCGGTGCAAAAACCCGGCACCCATGGCCAACTTCCCACCACTCTGGGCGCCATTCGTCCACTGGCGCGCCTCCCCGGTGCCGAACACCTGACGGTCAGCCCCGCGGTGGCGATCTGGGACCGCGATGGCCAGCTCGCCTACTTCGGTCCCTACAGCCAGGGCGCCACCTGCAATTCCAGCAACAGCTTTATCGAGCCGATCCTGCAAGCCCTGAGCGAAGGGCGCACGGTCAGTGCAACAAACAATATGGCCGTAGGGTGTTATTGCCAGTGGTCGCCGGGTACCTAATGACCCGTGTGGCGAGTGCTGTTGATCAATTTCTGCTCCACTCACGCTGACTCGGCCATACGAGCCCGGAGAAATACCAGAGACTGTCATGGGCATAAGCGCGAGACTTACCCACTTTCGCGACGTCAAAGATAGGAACAAAAAAATAGCGAGACCCTACTTCTACAACACAGTAAGCAAAAAGCTACAAACGCTGTGTACCATGAAAAAATCCTGTCTTTGCCCAATGCATATCCAGCCCGACCGGTGATGATCCTTCCCGACCGTACCGGCAGCCCTGGCCCGCACAAGGAACCCCGCATGAAACGCAGCCTGATCATTCTCGTCGTCTTGGTCGTCGCCCTGGCCGGCGGGGGTACCTGGTACGTCCAGGGCAAACTGCCGACGCGTCAGGGCCAGGTCACGCTGGGCAATCTGCATGGGCCGGTCACCGTGCGTTACGACGAGCGCGGTGTGCCGCATATCCGTGCCGAGAACGAGACCGACCTGTATCGTGCCCTGGGTTATGTGCATGCCCAGGACCGCTTGTTCCAGATGGAAATCATCCGGCGCCTGGCACGCGGCGAGCTGTCCGAGGTCCTCGGTCCCAAGACCCTGGAAACCGACAAGCTGTTGCGCAGCCTGCGCATCCGTGATCGCGCCGACCGTTATGTCGCCGAACTGGACAAACAATCCCCGGCCTGGAACGCACTGCAAGCCTATCTGGACGGTATCAACCAGTACCAGGCCAGTCATGCCAGGCCGCTGGAGTTCGACGTGCTGGGCATCGAGCGCAGGCCCTTTACCGCCGAAGATACCATCAGCGTCGCCGGCTACATGGCCTACAGTTTCGCCACTGCATTGCGCACCGAACCGCTGCTGACCTATGTGCGGGACAAACTGGGCGCCGACTACCTGAAGGTGTTCGATCTGGAGTGGCGTCCCCAGGGCGCGCTCGGCTCCCCGACGCCGTTGGCCGATGCCGACTGGAAAGGCCTCGGCGCGCTGGCCCGGCTGAGCGATCAAGCCCTGCGCGATGCCGGAGTGGCGCAGTTCGAAGGCAGCAACGCCTGGGCGGTATCGGGCAGCCGGACCAAAAGCGGCAAGCCGTTGCTGGCGGGCGACCCGCATATCGGTTTCTCGACCCCGGCGGTGTGGTACGAGGCACAACTGTCGGCGCCCAATTTTGAGTTGTACGGTTACCACCAGGCATTGGTGCCGTTCGCCTTTCTTGGCAACAATCCGGCCTTCGGCTGGAGCCTGACCATGTTCCAGAACGATGACCTGGACCTGATCGCCGAGAAGACCAATCCCGACAACCCCAACCAGGTCTGGTACCACGGCCAGTGGGTCGAGATGACTCGCAGCGAACAGCAGATCGCAGTCAAGGGTCAGTCGCCAGTGACGATTACCCTGCTCCAGTCGCCCCACGGACCGATCGTCAACGACGTGATCGGGGCCAACGCCGGGGCCAGGCCAATCGCCATGTGGTGGGCCTTTCTCGAAACCCCGAACCCGATTCTCCAGGGTTTCTACGAACTCAACCGCGCCGATACGCTGGACAAGGCGCGCGACGCCGCCAGCAAGATCCAGGCGCCCGGCCTGAACCTGATATGGGCCAACGCCAAGGGCGATATCGGCGGGTGGAGCGCGGCGTTGCTGCCCAGGCGCCCGGCAGGGGTCAACCCGGCCTTTATCCTCGATGGCAGCACCCGCGACGCCGACCAGGACGGCTTCTATCCCTTCAGCGCCAATCCCCAGGAAGAGAACCCGGCACGCGGCTATATCGTTTCGGCCAACACCCAGCCGGTATCACCCACCGGCATGGTCATTCCCGGTTATTACAACCTCGCCGATCGCGGCCAGCAACTGAACCGACAACTGGCCGATACCAGCGTGCGCTGGAGTCTGGAGAACAGCCAGAAACTGCAACTGGGCACCACCACCGACTATGGCCCACGACTGCTCAGGCCATTACTGCCGACGCTACGCGAAGCGGCGAAGAACCCGACCGAGCTGAAGCTGGTAGAACAGTTGGCGATGTGGAAGGGCGATTACCCGATCAGCTCCACCAGCGCCACGCTGTTCAACCAGTTTCTCTACGAACTGGCCCACGCGGCCATGCATGACAAGCTCGGCGACGACTACTTCAACACGCTGCTCAACACCCGGGTGGTGGACGCCGCGTTGCCGCGCCTGGCAGCCGATGAACATTCGCCCTGGTGGAACGGCAACCGCGCCGACACGGTGAAACGCGCCTGGCAGGCGACACTGGCCCATCTCAGGACCACCTATGGCGACGACTCGGCCGCCTGGACGTGGGGCAAGGCCCATACCCTGACCCACGGCCATCCACTGGGACGGCAGAAGCCGCTGGACCGGTTGTTCAATGTCGGCCCATTCGAGGCGCCGGGCAGCCACGAAGTACCGAACAACCTCTCGGCGAAAATCGGCCCGGCGCCCTGGCGGGTGACCTATGGTCCGTCGACCCGACGCTTGATCGACTTCGCCGACCCAGGTCACGGCCTGACCATCAACCCGGTGGGACAGAGCGGGGTGCTGTTCGACAAGCATTACAGCGACCAGGCCCAAACCTATATCGAAGGCGGGTACGAGCAGGCGCATATAAACGAAGTCGAGGTCTCGGCCAATACCCACGGCGTACTCAAGCTGATACCGGCCAAATAATCCCTGATCGCCGCTGTTTACCGATCAACGCGCATCAACCGCTTGACCAATAAATCAGGCAAGTTCTTGCGTGTATCAGCAATAATATGAATGTAGATTTTCTCACCACGCAGCTCATAGATGATGCGATTCAAGCCCGATACAGCCTGGCCGTATTGGTTCAGGTGGAGCTTTTCGATTTCCGTCGGGACAGAACCTGCATAGGGCGACATCGCCAAATGACCAATCGTGTCCTTGAGCTTGCCGTAGCTATCATTCCAGGCTTGTGCGGAGAAATTTCTCAGCAGGTAACTCCTGAGTTCCTTCAAATCGATTTCCGCCGATCGAAGAATGACGACATCCACCTTCATTATTCTTCAATCTCATCCAGCTCTGCGAAGAGCTCTTGCGCGCTACGGAAGTGGCCTTGCTCTATTTCTTTGTTACCCAGCGCCAATAGCTTCAAGAGCGCCATTGTCTCTTCATGCTCTTCATAGCTTCGCACATCCATGACAACGAGCTTGGCTTCGCCATTCTGGGTGATCAACAACGGCTCACGACTTTCGGTGATGGACTTGACGATTTCTGCCGTATGGCTTTTCAAGTAGCTGATCGGTCGGATCTGTGAGGAATATTTCATAAGGAGTCTTCGCCTCGAATTGACAGGACTAAGTTTAGTCTTAATTCAGTCCTATCGGAATCATTCCAGACGAAATACGTTTTAACCCGCCAAACCGACAAAATGCCGGCGCAACTGCCGCGGCGCCACCCTCCCAGCTCCGAGGCTTACCTGATTGCGGGGTAAGACCCAGAGCCCCGTGGGTGCAGGCGATTGGCATTCCCGCTGGCCCGCGAGGCTTTTGAGGGCTACACGGCCTCGGTGGCAGGCGCGCGACGCACGTCCGGCTGTTTCCAGGAGTTGGCCGCCCCTTCCTCGATGGCTTGCTGGATAGCCTTCTTGCGGCGCTCCTCGGCCTGGCGACTGAAGTACCAGACCAGAAAAGTCACCAGCGACACCGCCAGCAGGATCAGGCTGGCCACCGCGTTGATTTCCGGCTTCACGCCCAGGCGCACCGCCGAGAACACTTCCATCGGCAAGGTGGTGGAACCTGGACCCGAAACGAAGCTGGCCAGTACCAGGTCATCCAGGGACAAGGCGAAAGACATCATGCCGCCCGCCGCCAGCGAGGGCGCGATCATCGGGATGGTGATCAGGAAGAACACCTTCCACGGGCGTGCGCCGAGGTCCATGGCCGCTTCCTCGATGGACAGGTCAAGCTCGCGCAGCCGCGCCGATACCACCACCGCCACATAGGCCGCGCAGAACGTGGTATGGGCGATCCAGATGGTGACGATGCCACGCTCCTGGGGCCAGCCGATCATCTGCGCCATGGCCACGAACAGCAGCAACAGCGACAGACCGGTAATCACCTCCGGCATCACCAACGGCGCCGTGACCAGGCCACCGAACAGGGTGCGGCCTTTGAAGCGGGTGATACGGGTCAGGACGAACGCCGCCAGGGTGCCCAGCGCCACCGCCGCAATCGCGGTGTAGCAGGCGATTTCCAGCGAGCGGGCAACCGAGCCCATCAGTTGGCTGTTATCCAGCAGGCCGACGTACCACTTCACCGACCAGCCGCCCCAGACCGTCACCAGTTTGGAGGCGTTGAACGAGTAGATCACCAGAATCAGCATCGGCAGGTAGATGAACACCAGGCCCAGTACCAGCATCAGGTTGGAAAAACTGAAGCGCCTCATTCCTTGCCCTCCATTTCTTTAGCCTGACTGCGGTTGAACAGAATGATCGGCACGATCAGGATCGCCAGCATCACCACCGCGAGCGCGGACGCCACCGGCCAGTCACGGTTATTGAAGAATTCTTGCCAAAGCACTTTACCGATCATCAGGGTTTCCGGACCGCCAAGCAGCTCGGGAATCACGAACTCACCCACCACCGGAATGAACACCAGCATGCAGCCGGCGATGATGCCATTCTTCGACAGTGGCACGGTGATCTTCCAGAAGCTGTTGAAGCGGCTCGAACCCAGGTCGGACGCGGCCTCCAGCAGACTGTAGTCGTGCTTCACGAGGTTGGCGTACAGCGGCAGGATCATGAACGGCAGATAGGAATACACCACGCCGATATACACCGCCAGGTTGGTATTGAGGATCTGCAGCGGCTCATCGATCAGCCCGGTCCACATCAGGAACGCGTTGAGCAACCCGTTGTTGCTGAGAATGCCCATCCAGGCATAGACGCGGATCAGAATCGCGGTCCAGGTCGGCATCATAATCAGCAGCACCAACACGGTCTGCAATTCCTTGCGGGCGCTAGCGATGGCGTAGGCCATCGGGTAGCCGATCAGCAGGCACAGCAGCGTGCTGAACAAGGCCATCTTCAGCGAGCCGAGGTACGCCGCGAGGTACAGGCCATCGTCGCCCAGCATCGAATAGTTGCCGAGGTTGAGGACCAGTTGCATCTTCTGTTCGACGAAGGTGTAGATCTCGGTATACGGCGGAATCGCCACATCCGCTTCAGCAAAGCTGATCTTCAGGACGATGAAGAACGGCAACATGAAGAACAGGAACAACCAGAGGAAAGGGATCCCGATGACCGCATGACGGCCAGAGGGGGTTATTCGATGCAGACGGCGCTTGAGCTTTCGCAGGTTCATGAACGCAGTACCACGCCGCTGTCGTCTTCCCACCAGACGTATACTTCGTCGCCCCAGGTCGGCCGCGCGCCCTGGCGTTCAGCGTTGGCGACAAAGGACTGTACCAGCTTGCCACTTGGCAGCTCGACGTAGAACACCGAGTGACCGCCCAGGTAGGCGATATCGTGTACCTTGCCGCGTGACCAGTTGTACTCACACTGCGGCGGCGTCGTGGTGACCAGCAGCTTCTCCGGACGAATCGCGTAGGTCACACTCTTGTCCTGGACCGACGTGCTTACGCCGTGACCGACGTAGATATTGCGCTCCAGTTCGGGACTGGTGATCCGCGCATAACCTTCGGCGTCATCGACCACCGAGCCTTCGAAGATATTGACGTTGCCGATAAACTCGCAGACCAGCCGGCTGGTCGGGGTTTCATAGATATCAATCGGGCTACCGATCTGGGCGATCCAGCCCAGGTGCATGATCGCGATCCGCTCGGCCATGGTCATGGCCTCTTCCTGATCGTGGGTCACCATGACGCAGGTCACGCCGACGCGTTCGATGATCTCGACAAGCTCAAGCTGCATCTGCGAACGCAACTTCTTGTCCAGAGCCCCCATGGGCTCGTCGAGCAGCAACAGCTTCGGTCGCTTGGCCAGGGAACGGGCCAGGGCCACGCGCTGGCGCTGGCCGCCGGAGAGCTGGTGCGGCTTGCGCTTGGCATACTGGCTCATTTGCACCAACTTGAGCATTTCGGCCACGCGGGCATCGACCTCGGCTTTCGGGATCTTGTCTTGTTGCAGACCGAAAGCGATGTTCTGCGCCACGGTCATGTGCGGGAATAACGCATAGGACTGAAACATCATGTTGATTGGCCGCTCGTAGGGTGGCATCTCGGTGATGTCCACGCCATCGAGGTAGATCCGACCTTCGGTCGGCCGCTCAAAACCTGCGAGCATGCGCAGCAAGGTGGATTTACCCGAACCCGAGCCCCCGAGCAGGGCGAAGATCTCGCCCTTCTTGATGTCCAGGGACACATCGTCCACGGCAATCGTTTCGTCGAACTTCTTTGTGACCCGGTCGATCTTGACCAACACCTGCTTGGGTGATTGATCGCCCTCGAGGGCTTTCTTATAGGCGCCGGAGGCAACAGCCATTTGCAAAACTCCCAACAAAATTTAACCGCGAGGCCAAGACAGCCCGGCATTGGATAGTTTGACCCGAAGGCCCCGGCGGACTACTTGCCCGACTTCACCTTGGTCCAGCTACGGGTCATCAAACGTTGGATTTTCGGGGGTAGCTCAGAATTGACATACAGCTTGTCCACCACCGTTTGCGGTGGGTAAACCGCTTCGTCGGTGCGCACGGATTGATCCATCAATTCACCAGCCTTCGGGTTCGGGTTGGCATAGCCGACATAATCACTGACCTGGGCGATGGCTTCAGGTTGCAGCAGATAATTGATGAAAGCATGAGCCTCTTTGGCATTACCGGCGTCCTTGGGAATCGCCAGCATATCGAACCAGAGGTTAGCGCCTTCCTTGGGAATCACGTAGGCGATATCCACGCCTTTCTTCGCCTCTTGGGCGCGTTTCCTGGCCTGGAAGATGTCGCCGGAGAAGCCAGCCGCTATGCAAATCTCACCGTTGGCCAGATCCGAAATGTACTTGGACGAGTTGAAATAGGTGATGTATGGCCGTACCTTGAGCAACTTCTCTTCAGCCCGCCGGTAATCCTTTTCATCGGTGCTGTTGGGGCTCAGGCCCATATAGTTCAGCACCGCCGGGAGCATTTCATCGGCCGAATCGAGGAAGGCCACGCCACAACCGGAAAGCTTCTCGATGTTCTGCGGCTCGAACAGCACCGCCCAGGAGTCGATCTTGTCGACACCCAGCGCCGCCTTGACCTTCTCGACGTTATAGCCAATGCCATTGGTGCCCCAGAGGTACGGCACGGCGTACTGGTTACCCGGATCGTTCTTCTCCAGGCGCTTGAGCAACAGCGGATCGAGGTTGGCGTAGTTGGGCAATTGCGACTTGTCGAGCTTCTGGAAGGCGCCGGCCTTGATCTGCTTGCCGAGGAAGTGGTTGGACGGCACGACTACGTCATAGCCGGTATGCCCGGCCAGCAACTTGCCTTCCAGGGTTTCATTGGAATCGAAGACGTCATAGACCGGCTTGATGCCGGTCGCCTTCTCGAAGTCAGCCAAAGTGCTCTCGCCGATATAATCGGACCAGTTATAAATATGCACGGTGGGCGCGGCCTGGATACTGACGGTCAACGTCAGGCCGGCACCGACCAGCATGGCTTTGCGAAACAAAGAAATAGACACTCGCAGGTCCTCTCATTAGTTGGGCCTGAGTTGCCCCGGTCACATGGCGTCAAACCACCCGGTGACAAAACCGGCGCGCAACTTACCCTCGATAAACCGATCCAGCAAAGTTTTCTGTCGATAGGCGTGTACCTTGTGGGGGGGCCGGGCTTGCCCGGGCCCCACAAGTGGAGCGGATTATTTACCCGACTTGATCTTGGTCCAACTGCGGGTCAGCTCACGCTGGGTCGCCGCCGGCAGGTCGGCGATGGCATAAAGCTTGGCCTGTACGTCGGCGGGCGGATAGATGCCAGGATCGCTGGTGATGCTCTTGTCGACCAGGGCGGTTGCCTTCTCGTTGCCGTTCGGGAAACGCACGCTGTCGGTGATCGAGGCCATGACTTGCGGTTTGAGCAAGTAGTTCATGAACTTGTAGGCACCCTCGACGTTTTCCGCGTCCTTGGGAATGGCGACCATGTCGTAGAAGCTGCCGGCGCCTTCCTTCGGAATGTCGTAGGCGACCTTAACCTTGTCACCGGCTTCGGCGGCACGGGACTTGGCCTGCTGGACGTCGCCCGAGTAACCGACGGCGACGCAGATATTGCCGTTGGCCAGATCGGAAATGTATTTGGAGGAGTGGAAGTAGGTGATCGAAGGACGAATCTTCAGGAACAGATCCTCGGCTTTCTTGATGTCCTCCTTCTTCTGGCTGTCGGTCGGCAGGCCCAGGTAGTGCAGGGCTACCGGCAACATCTCGGTCGGCGAATCGAGGAAGCTCACGCCACAGCTCTTGAGCTTGGCAATGTTTTCCGGCTTGAGCAGGATGTCCCATGAATCGATCTTGTCCACGCCCAACACCGCCTTGACCTTCTGCGGGTTGTAGCCGATGCCGATCGAGCCCCACATATACGGGAACGCATGCTTATTGTCCGGGTCGCTGATCGACACCGCCTTTAACAGCGACTTGTTGAGGTTGTCGTAGTTGGACAGCTTGGACTTGTCCAGCGCCTGATAGACGCCCGCTTTGATCTGCTTGGCCAGGAAGTTATTGGACGGCACCACGATGTCATAACCGGACTTGCCGGCCAGCAACTTGGCTTCCAGGGTTTCGTTGCTGTCGAATACATCGTAGACCACCTTGATCCCGGACTCTTTTTCAAAGTTCGCGATGGTGTCCGGGGCAATGTAGTCGGACCAGTTATAGATGTGCAGCACCTTGTCATCGGCCTGAGCGGCACCCATCGCGCCCAGCAAAGACAAGGCAAGGAGAGCCTTGCCGGTGTTATTAAAACCTAATGCCTTCATGCGTCATGCTCCAATTTTTCTTTTTTTAAACCCGCTGTTCGGCGACCGATTCCCAGGCAACTCGAAACAGTGGGTAGTCTGGCAAGATCACAGGTGGGCTTTCAAGGAAAGACCCGCTTTTCTGATCGTTTCGAGCAAAAGTATCTACACCGCACTTGCGTTAAAAGCCTAGCACCTAGCCCTGCAACGCACTGAGGGTCAGGTCCAGGCATCGACGCGCCTTGGTCACCAACTCGTCGATCTCGGCCTTGCCGATCACCAGCGGCGGGGCAATGATCATGGTGTCGCCGACGGCACGCATGATCAGGCCATTGTTGAAGCAGAACTGCCGGCAGATCATACCGACCCCCTTGCCGGCGTACCGCGCACGGGTGGCCTTGTCCTTGACCAGCTCGATAGCCCCCAACAGACCCACACCGCGAACTTCACCCACCAGCGGGTGATCGTTCAGTTCCCGCAGGCGTTTTTGCAAATAGGGTGCCGTTTCGGCGTGGACGTTCTCGATAATTTTCTCATCGCGCAGGATACGGATATTTTCCAACGCCACCGCCGCCGCCACCGGATGCCCGGAGTAGGTGAACCCGTGGTTGAAATCGCCGCCTTCGTTGAGGACCGCGACCACGTCGTCACGCACGATCAGGCCACCCATGGGGATGTAGCCGGAGGTCAGGCCCTTGGCGATGGTCATCATGTGCGGCTTGAGGCCGTAGAAATCGCTACCGAACCACTCACCGGTGCGCCCGAAGCCACAAATCACCTCGTCGGCGACAAACAGGATGTCGTATTTGGCGAGGATTTCCTTGATCCGTGGCCAGTAGCTGTCTGGCGGTACGATCACACCGCCAGCCCCCTGGATCGGCTCGGCGATAAAGGCCCCCACGGTGTCCACGCCAAGCTCGAGAATTTTTTCTTCCAGTTGGTTGGCCGCCCAGATGCCGAACGCTTCGGGGCTCATGTCACCGCCCTCACCGAACCAGTAAGGCTGCGCAATATGGACGATGCCGGGGATCGGCAGATCGCCCTGTTCGTGCATGTAGGTCATGCCACCCAGGCTCGCGCCGGCCACGGTGGAACCGTGATAACCGTTCTTGCGGCTGATGATGGTTTTCTTTTTCGCCTGGCCCTTGATCGCCCAGTAATGGCGAACCATGCGCAACATGGTGTCATTGCCTTCGGAGCCGGAGCCGGTGAAGAACACGTGGTTCATGCCTTCGGGGGCGATATCGGCGATGGCCTTGGCCAGTTCCAGTACCGGCGGATGGGCGGTCTGGAAGAACAGGTTGTAGTAAGGCAGCTCGCGCATTTGCTTGCTGGCGGCGTCGGCCAATTCGTCGCGCCCGTAACCGATGGCCACGCACCACAGGCCGGCCATGCCGTCGAGGATCTTGTTGCCTTCACTGTCCCAGAGGTAAACGCCCTTGGCGTTAGTGATGATGCGCGGGCCTTTCTCTTTCAACTGCTTGAAGTCACTGAAGGGGGCCAGGTGGTGATCGCTGCTGAGGGCTTGCCACGCAAGGGTTTGCGGGTTGTTGCTGGTCATACGGTTCTCCTGGATAACAGTGCGGACGCGACTATGAACCGCCGCGCCCGACGCATCAGACGGCGAAGAGCAGGAATTCCCGCTCCCACGAACTGATGACGCGCTTGAAGTTTTCATGCTCGGCCCGCTTGAGCGCGACGTAGCCCGTGATGAATTTACGGCCCAGGTACTTCTCGATGGTCTTGCTGTTTTCCATCCGCTCCAGGGCGTCTTCGATGGTCAGCGGCAGGCGCAGGTTGCGGCGCTCGTAACCGCGACCGACTACCGGCGCGCTGGGCGTCATGCCCTCGACCATGCCGATGTAGCCACACAGCAGGCTGGCGGCAATCGCCAGATACGGGTTGGCATCGGCTCCCGGCAGGCGATTTTCCACCCGACGATTCTGCGGCACGGCATCGGGAACCCGCAGGCCCACGGTACGGTTCTCTTCACCCCACTCCACGTTCACCGGCGCCGAAGTGTCCGGCAGGAAGCGGCGGAACGAGTTGACGTTCGGCGCGAACAGCGGCAACAGCTCAGGGATCAGCTTTTGCAGACCGCCGATATGGTTGAGGAACAGCTCGCTCTTGGTCCCGTCCTCATTGGAGAAGATGTTCCTGCCGGTCTCGATATCGACGATGCTCTGGTGCAGGTGCATCGCACTACCGGGTTCGCCGGTCATCGGCTTGGCCATGAAGGTCGCGGCCACGTTGTGTTTGAGCGCTGCCTCGCGCATGGTGCGCTTGAACACCAGGATCTGGTCGGCCAGGGACAGGGCATCGCCGTGACGGAAGTTGATTTCCATCTGCGCCGTGCCGTCTTCGTGGATCAGCGTGTCAAGGTCTAGTTCCTGCAACTCGCACCAGTCGTAGACGTCTTCGAACAGCGGGTCGAATTCGTTGGCCGCCTCGATGGAGAATGACTGGCGGCCGGTTTCCGGGCGACCGGAGCGACCAATGGGCGGCTGCAACGGAAAGTCCGGGTCTTCGCAACGTTTGGTCAGGTAGAACTCCATTTCCGGCGCCACGATCGGCTGCCAGCCCTTGTCGGCATAGAGTTTCAGGACTTTTTTGAGCACGTTGCGCGGCGACAGCTCGATGGGGTTGCCCTGCTTGTCGTAGGTGTCGTGGATCACCTGGGCGGTGGGCTCGATGGCCCAGGGCACCAGGTACACCGCGTTGCTGTCGGGGCGGCAGATCATGTCGATGTCCGCCGGATCGAGCAATTGGTAATAGATGTCGTCTTCGACATAATCGCCGGTCACGGTCTGCAGCAGCACGCTCTCGGGCAAGCGCATGCCTTTTTCGGCAATGAACTTATTGGTCGGCGAGATCTTGCCCCGGGTGATCCCGGTGAGATCGCCAATCATGCATTCGACTTCTGTGATCTTGTGGTCTTTCAACCAATCGGTGAGCTGGTCGAGGTTGTTGCTCATAAGTGCCTCTGGGCTAGGTTTCCTGACCTACATAATAGAAGTCAGGCCTTCATTGACGCATCTGCGTCGCGTTGTCTTGCCCGCTTTCGACAGGCATCGCCAAATGCCTGGAAAATCGCCAGGTAGACGGGGTTGGACTGGACCTGCCATTCCGGATGCCATTGCACACCCAAAGCAAAAGCTGCGCTGGCTGTCACCGAGACGGCCTCGATCAGGCCGTCCGGAGCCCGTGCCTCCACCCGCAGGGCAGGCCCCAGGCGGTCGACGCCCTGGCTGTGGAGCGAATTGACCTGGAACTCGGCTGGCAGGCCCAGGCCCGCCAGGACACCGCCGGGTTCGACCTGCACCGCGTGCGCGAGACCGTACTGGACCTCCAGCGGCTGGCTCTCATCCTCACGATGATCCATGAAGGTTCCCACTTCATGAACCTTCTGATGCAGGCTGCCATCGAACGCCACATTCATTTCCTGGAAGCCGCGGCAGATGCCGAACACCGGGATACCCGCAGCCACGGCGGCGCGAATCAGCGGCAGGGTGGCGCGGTCCCGCGCAAAATCATGAACAGTGCCCGGCGCGCTGGCCGGTCCGTCGTACAAATGAGGGGCTACGTTGGAGGCAGAGCCGGTAAAAAGAAGACCATCGATACCGTCCAAAATATCCGACGGTGCGAACAGATCCGCCAGGGACGGGAGGGTCAGCGGCAAGCCCTTGGCCGCGATAGCGACCGCACGGGCGTACTTATCGCCGCTGATGTGATAAGCATGCAAACCTTCCTGTCTGGAGCAGGCGGTGATGCCGATTAACGGCAGGCGAGACATGAAGCACCCCGGTATTATTGCTGTCATGGGTTTTAATCGAGCTTAGCCTTGTTCATTTTTTTACACAACACCCCATAAAAGATCCTACACGGCCCGCTCAAGCCTGCAGGACCCAAAGAGACGCAGAGGCAAAAAACGCCCAAAAACGCCTGAAAAAAGGCTCTGCGGTGCTTTCTCAGCACAAAAAATGCCTTGCTTGACTTCGGCAAGCCGTTCGGGTTGACTGAAACCAGAAAAGATCAATGATTGATATTTTTAACAACAAAGGTGTTGCATCATGTCGGTACCCCCGCGTGCCGTTCAGCTTAACGAAGCGAACGCGTTCCTTAAGGATCATCCTGAGGTTCTGTACGTAGACCTTCTTATTGCGGATATGAATGGTGTGGTGCGCGGCAAGCGCATCGAACGCACCAGCCTCCATAAGGTTTACGAGAAAGGCATCAACCTGCCGGCCTCTCTTTTTGCCCTGGATATCAATGGCTCGACGGTAGAAAGCACCGGCCTGGGCCTGGACATCGGTGATGCCGACCGAATCTGTTATCCAATCCCTGACACCCTGTGCAATGAACCCTGGCAAAAGCGCCCCACCGCGCAACTGCTGATGACCATGCACGAACTCGAAGGTGCACCTTTCTTCGCCGACCCCCGCGAAGTGCTCCGCCAAGTTGTCAGCAAATTTGACGACCTGGGCCTGACTATCTGCGCCGCCTTCGAACTCGAGTTCTACCTGATCGACCAGGAGAACGTGAACGGTCGCCCACAACCACCCCGTTCGCCGATCTCCGGCAAACGCCCGCACTCGACACAGGTCTACCTGATCGACGACCTCGACGAATACGTCGACTGCCTCCAGGACATCCTGGAAGGTGCCAAAGAGCAAGGCATCCCGGCTGACGCCATCGTCAAGGAAAGTGCCCCGGCACAGTTCGAAGTGAACCTGCACCACGTGGCTGATCCGATCAAGGCCTGCGATTACGCGGTGCTGCTCAAACGCCTGATCAAGAACATCGCCTACGACCATGAGATGGACACGACCTTCATGGCCAAGCCTTACCCTGGGCAGGCGGGCAACGGGCTACACGTCCATATTTCGGTACTCGACAAGGAAGGCAAGAACATCTTCGCCAGTGAGGATCCCGAGCAGAACGCCGCGCTGCGTCACGCAATCGGCGGTGTGCTCGAGACCCTACCGGCCCAGATGGCCTTCCTCTGCCCGAACGTCAACTCCTACCGTCGTTTCGGCGCACAGTTCTATGTACCGAATTCGCCGTGCTGGGGCCTGGACAACCGTACCGTGGCAATTCGCGTGCCGACCGGCTCTGCCGATGCCGTGCGTATCGAACACCGTGTCGCCGGCGCCGATGCCAACCCGTACTTGCTGATGGCTTCGGTCCTGGCAGGCGTGCACCACGGTCTGACCAACAAGATCGAGCCAGGCGCCCCGGTCGAAGGCAACAGCTATGAGCAGAACGAGCAGAGCCTGCCGAACAACCTGCGTGATGCCCTACGCGAGCTGGACGACAGCGAGATCATGGCCAAGTACATCGATCCGAAGTACATCGATATCTTCGTGGCCTGTAAAGAGAGCGAGCTGGAGGAATTCGAACACTCCATCTCCGACCTCGAATACAACTGGTACCTGCACACCGTGTAAGCGGTTGCGCTAATAAAGAAAAACGCCGTGGGCCTCGGCCCATGGCTTTTCCATGCCCTTGTGGCAAGCGGGCTTATCGAAACGCCACAAGGCACCACCAAACCGTCCTCGCGCACAATGCCCGCCATCTTTGCCGGAGAACCCCATGACTCGCCTCGCCACCGCTCGCAAACCCCGCGCACGCAGCCAGGGGCGGATCGATTCGATCCTCGACGCCGCTCGTACTCTGCTGGCCGACGAAGGCGTGGCCAGTCTGTCGATCTATAGCGTGGCCGAGCACGCGCAAATTCCGCCCTCTTCGGTCTATCACTTCTTCGCCAGTGTGCCAGCGCTGCTCGAAGCCCTCACCGCCGATGTCCACGCGGCGTTCCGCGCCAGCCTGGAGGAACCGATCGACCATGTCAGCCTGGACACCTGGCACGATCTGTCACGGTTGGTGGAACAACGGATGTTGAACATCTACAGCGAAGATGCCGCTGCGCGCCAGTTGATCCTCACCCAGCACGGGTTGACCGAAGTTAGCCAGGCCGACCGCCAACACGATGTCGAACTGGGAGACCTGATGCACAAGCTGTTTATTCGCCACTTCGAGCTGCCGACATTGCCCACCGATGTCGACGTGTTTGCGCTGGCAATGGAGTTGGGAGATCGGGTCTATGCACGGTCGGTGCAAGTGCACGACCAGATCACCCCACGCATGGCCGAGGAAGGCATGCGGGTATTCGATGCGTATCTGGGGCTATACCTGCCACCGTATTTGCCCAAGCGTGAAACGCCGCTCTGACGGACACACCGGTCAGAACGGCACATCGCCGAGAATCGTCGCCCGATGCATCACTCGCCGGTTCGGTCGATAATCGTCCACGGCGTAATGCTGGGTCACCCGGTTGTCCCAGAACGCCACATCGTTTTGCTGCCAGCGCCAACGGATAGTGAACTCCGGGCGGGTGGCGTGGGCGAACAACAGCTTGAGAATCGCCGCACTTTCCGCTGCCTCCAACTCGTTGATGCGGGTGGTGAATCCTTGGTTGACGAACAACGCCTTGCGTCCATTCACCGGGTGCCGGCGAATCACCGGATGAGACAGCGGTGGGTGCTTCTTGCGGGTTTCTTCCCAACGCGCCAGGTCTTGGGGGGTACTGCCAAAACGCTCTAAGGGGAACGATTGAGTAAAATCATGGGTGGCCGTCAATCCGTCTAACAACCGCTGCAAGGGCACCGACAAGGCCTCCCACGCGGCAATCCCGCTGGCCCACAACGTATCGCCGCCATAAGCCGGCACCTGCCTGGCACTGAGCACCGCGCCGAGCGCCGGGGTCGGCAGGAAGGTCACGTCGGTGTGCCAGATCGCGTTGTCCCGCACATCCGTGATCGCCGTATCGAGGACCATCACCTGTGGTTGCTCCGGCACATTGGGGTAGATCGGGTGAATATGCAGATCACCGAAATTCGCCGCGAACGCCGCCTGCTGTCGCGGGCTCAGCGCTTGGTTGCGAAAGAACAGCACTTGGTACTTGAGCAACGCCTGTTCGATGGCGTCACGCCGCTCGATGCCCAATGGCCGGTTCAGCTCGATACCGTCGATCTGGGCCCCCAGGGCAGCGCTCAGGGGAGTAATAGTCAGGCTCATGGTCGTTCTCTTCAAATACGTGACGGCAGTCGGCTTGTTTCACTACAGGGCTCAGGACGTCAAGGATCGTCAGTGAGCCTGGCCGTGCCACGGCACCAGCTTGCGTTGCAGGGCGCGCAGGCCCATCTCCATGGCGAAGGCGATAAAGGCGATCACCAAGATTCCCAACACCACCACATCGGTCACTAGGAACTGCGCCGCCGACTGGACCATGAAGCCCAAGCCGCTGGTCGCAGCAATCAGCTCCGCCGCGACCAGCGTCGACCAACCGACGCCCAGGCCGATGCGCACACCGGTGAGAATGTCCGCCAAGGCGCTGGGCAGGATCACATGGCGGATCAGTTGAGTCTTGGTCGCCCCCAAGGACAAGGCCGCCCGGAGCTTGACCGGATCGACGGTACGCACACCGGTTGCGGTCGCAATGGCAATCGGGGCAAAGATTGCCAAGTAAATCAACAGCACTTTCGACAGCTCGCCGATACCGCACCAAATCACAATCAGCGGCAGGTAGGCCAGCGGTGGAATCGGCCGGTAGAACTCGATCAACGGATCGAGAATGCCCCGCGCAACTCGGTTGTAGCCGATGGCGATACCCACCGGGATAGCCGTCAGCACGGCAACACCCAGGGCCACGCCGATCCGTCCGAGGCTCGCACCGAGGTGCTGCCACAAGGTCGCATCCATATAACCCTTGGTCACCAGCAACCGGCCTTTTTCCAGAACCGCCGAAGGCGGCGGCAGAAACAGTGGCTCGATCACACCGAACGCCGTAACGGCCCACCACAGCAGCACCAGGGTCAGCAGCGTCAACACACTGATCCAGCGGGTGCTCAGGCTGCGGCGCACCACGGGCGCGGTGGGCTTGACGGTCACGGCCACCGGCAATTCATAACTGCTCATATGAACTCCTGCCGCGACGCGGCGTTGCGTTGAGAGAACACACGGGCCAGCACATGCTCGCGGGTCTCGATAAAACGCGGGTCGGACTTGATTGCCCGCGCGGACTCGCCGGCACTGTAGCGCTGGCCGAAATCCAGGCTGAGGCGCTCGACGATCTGTCCCGGATTGGGCGCCAGCAGAATCAGGTCGGTGGCGAGAAAAACCGCTTCTTCAATATCGTGGGTAATCAGGAACACTGGCTTGGCGGTGCGCTTGCACACTTGCAGCAACAGCTCCTGCATCTGTTCGCGAGTAAAGGCATCAAGGGCGCCGAACGGCTCGTCCATCAGCAATACCCGGGGATCAGCCGCCAAGGCGCGAGCGAGGCCGACACGCTGCCTCTGGCCGCCGGACAACTGCCAGATTCGCCGGCTGTCGAAACCTGTCAGGTCGACCAGGGCGAGCATTTCCCGGGCGCGAGTTTCGCGCCGCTCCCGAGGCACACCCGCCAGTTCCAGGCCGAAACCGACGTTGGCCAGCACATCCTGCCAGGGCAGCAACGCGTCGTCCTGAAACACCACGCCACGCTCGGCGCTCGGGCCCTTGACGGTCACACCGTCAAGGGTAATGCGCCCCGCGCTGGGTTCGACGAACCCGGCGATCAGATTCAACAGAGACGTCTTGCCACTACCTGACGGACCGAGGGCCACACAGAGTTGCCGCGGCCCCAGGCGGAGGGAAATATCCGACAGCACCGGTTGGGCCGCACCGGGATACTGTGCGCCGATGCGCTCCAGCTGTAACAAGGCCATGGCGATGGGCTCCTCAGTCGCGGGCTAGTCGGTCAATCAGCGGGTAATAAACTTGGCGCTGACATACGGGGCATAGTCCGCCAGTATCGCTTCGACCTTGCCCTGCTCTTTCAGGAAGGCTGCCGTGTCGGTAATGGCCTGGACGGTCGATTGGCCGAGCACGGTGACCTGGTCAGCCGCCAGCGGGTAGACGTTGCCTTGCAGCAGCGATGGAATATCCGCGGCCTTGGCACCAGAGAGTTTCACCAGCTTGTCGACGTTGTCTTTGTCAGCCAGCCAGGCCTGTGGGTCCTTTTGGTAGTGCGCATAGGCATCAAGGGTAACTTTGGCGAACGCCTTGACGATCTCCGGGTGCTGCTCGGCAAAGTCCTTGCGCACGATCCAGGCGTCGAAGGTCGGCGCACCGAATTTGGCCAGATCACCGGAAGTGATCAGCACCTTGCCGTTTTCCTTGGCGACACCCAAGGCTGGGTCCCATACATAGCTAGCGTCGATATCACCACGCTTCCAGGCAGCCATGATGGCCGGTGGTGCGACGTTGAGAATCTGCACCTTCGAAGGGTCGATATTCCAATGCTTCAGCGCGGCCAGCAGACTGTAGTGCGCGGTGGAGACAAAAGGCACGGCAACTTTCTTGCCGATCAGATCCTGGGGCGAATTGATCCCGGAGCCATCGCGGGCCACCAGGGCTTCGGCAGCACCGATCTGGGTCGCGATCAAGAAGGTCTCGACTGGCACCCGGCGGGTAATGGCTGCTGTCAGCGGGCTGGAACCAAGGTAACCGATCTGCACGTCGCCCGAAGCGATGGCGGCAATGATGTCGGCGCCATTATCGAATTTGCGCCAATCGATCTTGGCGTGGGTGGCGTTTTCATAAGATCCGTCGGCCTGGGCTACTTTCGCCGGATCAACGGTGGTCTGGTAGGCAATCGTGACGTCGGCAGCCTGTACAAACCAGCTCGCTCCGACCAGGGAAAACACCGCCAGCAAGCGGAGTGAAAAATGCATTTTCATGGGAGAAGCCCCTCAACAGGTGGCCAGGAGTCGGCGTGTCGAGAAGACTAATTGATCTAATAAATTAAAAATAAATAACTTATTTGCATTAGCTTATGAGCGGAAACACGCCTCGAAAAACACTCAAAAAAACGACAAGGTAAATTTTTATATTCAATCGAATAGAAAAAATGCCCCTCATAATCTGCAATCCACGATTCATCTTAGAGTTAACGAGCGAAATCGAACGCTTGAATATGACAAATACATGTCAATTTTATGTGAAAATTTCTGCGTTGAAATAATAAGAGGCACCTCATTTAGTCGTGATTTTGTCGCTTTCATCCTAAAAAACGGCACATACAGCCTATAAATTTCGAATTTTGTTATAAAAAATCAGTAACAAATACTTTTAATGAATTAGTCTCGTGATCACAAAAAGCCCGTGGTTGCGATGCACGGCGGCGCGCAATATTCCATAAAAATATAAAAAACAAAAAAATAAGTATTTTTAGCTGTATATGAAAATCATTACCCTGCGCCGGCCCAACGGTGCCGGTTAAACCCAGGTGGTCAGTATGGATGATTGAAATTGACTATGCAGTCACAGTTTGGTTATGGCTGATAAATTTGTAGCAAAAATGACTTAAATATCGAATCAAGATTTAAAAAATTAGCAGTAAGAGGAGCAAGATCCATGAACAAATCCACTTTGGCCGTGGCTGTGGCCGTAGGGGTTTTGGCGCAGCAGGCAAATGCCGCAGGTTTTATCGAAGACAGCAAGGCCACTCTGGGTGTGCGCAACTTCTACATCAATACCGATAACCGCGACTCCGATGCCGGCAGCACCAAGGCCAGGGCGAGTGGCGTTCAGAGCAAGAACGAAGAATGGGGCCAAGGTTTCGATCTGCGCTTCATCTCCGGCTACACCCAAGGTACCGTCGGCTTCGGTATCGATGCCATTGGCCTGTTGGGTGTGCGCCTGGATTCAGGGGGTGGTACCAACGGCGCGACCTCGACGTCCTACGGCGGCACCGTGTTCCCGAGCGACTCCAATGGCAAAGCCGTCAACGACTTCGCCAGCCTGGGTTTGACCGGCAAGGTCAAGGTTTCTCAGACCGAACTGAAGATCGGTACCCTGCAGCCAAACAACCCGGTCATCAAGTCCAACGATGGTCGTCTGCTACCGCAAACCTTCCAGGGCGGCCAGATCACCTCGAACGAAATCAAAGACCTGACCTTGACCGCCGGCCAGATCGAACACGCCAAGGGCCGTAACTCCAGCAACACCGAAGGACTGTCCATTGCCGGCGCGAACAGCCCGACCGCGGCCGGTCGGCGCAGCAACAAGTTCTATTACGGTGGTGCCGACTATAAGATCACCAAGGACCTGACCGCTTCGTACTACTACGGTGAGCTGAAAGACTTCTACTCGCAGAACTTCCTGGGCCTGGTACACAACTGGTCCATCGGACCCGGCGTCCTGAAAAGCGACCTGCGTTACTACCGCAGCCGCGACGACGGTGCCAATGGCGATACCTCCGCCTACTTCACCAATGGTTACTATGACAACAAGCCCTTCGCCAGCAACACCAAGGGCAAAGTCGACAACGATCTATACAGCTACCTGGCCCTGTACTCGGTTGAAGGTCACACCTTCGGCGGCGGCTACCAGTACAGCAAGGGCAACAGCGACTTCCCTTGGCTGAACCAGGGTGACGGCTCGTCGAACACTACCATCACCGAAATGCAGATCCAGAAGTTCGGCCGCGCCGGCGAGCGCACCTGGCAGGCCCGCTACGGCTATGATTTCGCCAAGGTCGGGGTACCGGGTCTGACCGCCGGTATCATCTACCTGCGCGGCAACAACATCGACACCGCCGGTAACGTCGGTGCCGCCCAGGTCCGTACCTTGGGTACGGGTGGCACCGAATGGGAGCGCGACCTGACTCTGGCTTATGTGATACCGCAAGGCACCTTCAAGAACCTGGGTTTCGTTTGGAGAAACGCCATGTGGCGTAACGATATTCCGGGTCAACGCGACCAGGACGAAAACCGCCTGATCGTCAACTATTCGATCCCACTGCTGTAAGCGCGCAGCCTTCCGGGTTCAAGATCCACACCCAGCCCGGCGCTATGCCGGGCTGGGTGCTTCACGTTTTGCACAGCACTACTTATTACAGCTTCAACTTCCACGCCAACGTCCTATTTCACGGCGTGCCGCTCATTACCTCTCCTTAGCCCTCTCACAGGCTGTGGACAAGAGTGCCCCCGGTCGTGCCCGGCGTCCAATGAACAAGTTTTTAATATTTCTTTATCGTCTAAATAAATCGACATTTTTTCTTTTAAAGTCAATCCGGCAACGGGCACAGTAAGACCTTCAACTTTTCCCTCTAGGAGCAACCCGTGAGCCTCAGACTCGGCGACATCGCCCCCGATTTCGAACAGGACTCCAGCGCCGGCAGGATTCGTTTCCACCAGTGGCTCGGCGACAGCTGGGGCGTGCTGTTTTCCCATCCGGCGGACTTCACCCCAGTATGCACCACCGAGCTGGGCTTTACCGCCAAGCTCCAGGAGCAATTCGCCCAGCGCGGCGTCAAGGCTATCGCCTTGTCCGTGGACCCGGTGGACTCGCATCACAAGTGGATCGAGGACATCAACGAGACCCAGAACACCATCGTCAACTTCCCGATCCTGGCCGATGCCGATCGCAAGGTCTCGGACCTGTATGACCTGATCCACCCCAATGCCAGCGACACCCTCACTGTACGCTCGTTGTTTGTGATCGATCCGAGCAAGAAAATCCGGCTGACCATCACCTACCCGGCGAGCACCGGGCGCAATTTCCACGAGATTCTGCGGGTGATCGACTCGCTGCAGTTGACCGACAACCACAAGGTCGCCACGCCCGCCAACTGGCAGGACGGTGACGACGTGGTGATCGTACCGTCGCTCAAGGACGAAGAGGAAATCAACAGACGTTTCCCGAAAGGCTATCGCACGGTAAAACCCTACCTGCGCCTGACGCCGCAGCCTAATCGCTGAAAGACCCGCCGGGGCCTGTGGCGAGCGCAACCGGCGCCATTCACAAAACCACAATTCGAGGCCGTTTCGACGGCCTTGAATTGTGTCCGAAACTTTTGTTTTATATTCCTTTAAAGAATAAATAAATGAAAAAATAAGATTTATAGACATATAAATTGACTGGTAAGGTCTGCCCAAACCAGCGAGATCGCAGACCGCGAATCGCCGACACACGTTTGAGGAAAGACCTTCATGCTGGTCGTGACACTCGGAGGAAGCCCCAGCCAGCGATCACGCTCCGGGGTATTGCTGGACCACGCCAAACGCTGGCTTAACCAGCAAGGCATCGAAGTCGTGAGCTACCAAATCCGCGACTTCAACGCCGAAGACCTGCTCCATGCACGCTTTGGCAGCCCGCAGATTGTCGACCTGCTGCAACAAATTGAAAACGCCGACGGCCTGGTCATCGCCACCCCGGTGTACAAGGCCTCGTTCTCCGGGGCCTTGAAATCCCTGCTCGACCTACTACCCGAGCGCGCCTTGAGTCACAAAGTGGTACTGCCCATGGCCACTGGCGGCAGCATCGCTCACATGCTCGCCGTGGACTATGCGCTCAAGCCGGTCCTGGCCGCGTTGAAGGCACAGGAGATGCTCCACGGCATTTTTGCCGAGGACAGTCAGATCGCCTATGGCGAAGGCAGCGCCCAAGCGCAACTGCTGCCGATCCTGGAACAGCGTCTGATCGAGGCCCTGGAGCAGTTCCACAGCGCCTTGGCGCGCCGCCCCAAACCCCTTGACCCGGCACTGTTGAATGATCGTCTGCTGAGTGCTCGCTGGAGCATCTAAGCCGCTGCACTGATACCGACATCGATGTACTGGCCTTACTCGCCCGCCAACGGGCAAGCAGGTGCAGCCAAAACCTTCACTGCAAAAAGGAGAGCGCCATGCGCACTGTCATTTTGCGTCGCGGTCTGGTCGCTCTGTTTGCCGCGGCTGTCACCTTCGGCGTCATTTCCCAAGCTCAAGCCGACTCAATCCGCATCGGCTATCAGAAATACGGCACCCTGGTGATGCTCAAGGCCAAGGGCACCCTGGAAAAACGCCTCGCCGCCCAGGGCATCCAGGTGCAATGGACCGAATTTCCCGGTGGCCCGCAACTGCTCGAAGGATTGAACGTCGGCTCCATCGACTTCGGCGTTACCGGCGAAACCCCTCCGGTCTTCGCCCAGGCCGCCGGTGCCGACCTGTTGTATGTCGCCTCCGAACCGCCGGCACCGACCAGTGAGGCGATCCTGGTGCCCAAGGACTCGCCGATCCAGTCGGTGCGCGAACTCAAAGGCAAGAAAGTCGTCCTCAACAAAGGCTCCAATGTCCATTACCTGTTGGTCCGCGCCCTGGAAGACGCCGGCCTCGGGTACAGCGATATCGAGGCCGTCTACCTGCCGCCCGCCGATGCCCGCGCCGCCTTCGAGCGGGGCAGCGTCGATGCCTGGGTGATCTGGGATCCGTACCAGGCCGCCGCCGAACAACAACTCCAGGCCCGCACGCTGCGTGACGGTAGCGGCCTGGTGGACAACCACCAGTTCTATCTGGCGACCAAGCCCTACGCCGAAAAACATCCGCAGGTGATCAAGACCCTGGTGGAAGAAATCCGCGCCGTCGGTGACTGGTCCAAAGCCAATCCCCAGGAAGTCACCGCCCAACTCGCGCCGCTGCTCGGCGTGCCCGCCGATATCACGCTGATCTCGGTGAAACGCCAAGGTTATGGCGCGCAGTTCCTCACTCCCGAGGTGATCGCGGGTCAACAGAAAATCGCCGACAGCTTCTACCGACTCAAATTGATTCCCAAACCGCTGAGTATCAAGGACGTGATCTGGTCCCCCTCAGCCGCCGTTACCACTGCACCTTGAACCCTATTCCTTAGGAAACCACTCCATGAGCCTCAATATTTTCTGGTTCCTGCCTACCCACGGCGACGGCCATTACCTGGGCACCGCCGAAGGCGCTCGCGCCGTCGATCACGGCTATCTGCAGCAAGTGGCCCAGGCCGCCGACCGCCTCGGTTTCGGCGGTGTGCTGATCCCCACCGGACGGTCCTGCGAGGACTCCTGGCTGGTCGCCGCCTCGCTTATCCCGGTGACCCAACGCCTGAAATTCCTCGTTGCCCTGCGCCCTGGAATTATTTCTCCAACAGTGGCGGCACGCCAGGCCGCGACCCTTGACCGGCTGTCCGGTGGCCGTGCGCTGTTCAATCTGGTGACAGGCGGCGACCCGGACGAGTTGGCCGGTGACGGCCTGTTCCTCAGCCACGAAGAGCGTTACCAGGCCTCGGTGGAATTCACCCGTATCTGGCGCCGCGTGCTGGAAGGCGAAACCGTCGATTACGATGGCCAGCACATCAGCGTCAAAGGCGCCAAGCTGCTCTATCCGCCGATCCAGCAACCGCGTCCACCGCTGTACTTCGGCGGCTCCTCGGAAGCCGCCCAGGACCTCGCCGCCGAACAGGTGGACATGGTCCTGACTTGGGGCGAACCACCGGCCGCCGTCGCCGAGAAGATCGAACAGGTCCGCGCCAAGGCCGCCAAGCTTGGGCGCACCGTGCGCTTCGGCATCCGCCTACACGTGATCGTTCGCCCCACCAATGCCCAAGCCTGGCAAGCCGCTGACAGCCTCATCTCCCACCTGGACGACGAGACTATCGCCCGCGCGCAGAAGTCCCTGGCGCGCTTCGACTCCGTTGGTCAGCAGCGCATGGCGGCCCTGCACGGTGGCAGCCGCGATAACCTGGAAGTCAGCCCGAACCTCTGGGCCGGGGTCGGCCTGGTACGTGGCGGTGCCGGCACAGCGCTGGTGGGCGACGGCCCGACGGTCGCGGCGCGGGTCAAGGAATACGCGGACCTGGGCATCGACACCTTTATCTTCTCCGGTTATCCCCACCTGGAAGAGTCCTACCGGGTGGCCGAGTTGCTGTTCCCACACTTGGATATCGAACGCCCGGAACTGCCGAAAAGCGCCGGTTACGCCAGCCCTTTCGGTGAGATGGTCGCCAACGACATCTTGCCCAAAGCCGCGTCCCAGCGTTGAGACCGCGCTATGACGACCCTGAGCAAAATCACCCACAGGTTCGCACCTTGGGCCCTACCGCTGCTGTTACTGGTGGTGTGGCAGTTGTCGGTCTCGGCCGGCTGGCTGTCGACCCGGATACTTCCCGCGCCGAGCGCCGTGATTGAAGTTGGCGTTGCGCTGGTGCAGAGCGGCGATATCTGGAAACACCTGGCCATCAGCGGCTGGCGCGCCGGTATCGGCTTTGCCATCGGTGGCAGTATCGGCCTGGTCCTGGGCTTTATCACCGGTCTGTCGAAATGGGGTGAGCGCCTGCTCGACAGCTCGCTGCAGATGATCCGCAACGTGCCGCACCTGGCCCTGATCCCGCTGGTGATCCTGTGGTTCGGCATCGACGAGTCAGCGAAGATTTTCCTGGTGGCCCTGGGCACCTTGTTCCCGATCTATCTCAACACCTACCACGGCATCCGCAACGTCGATCCGGCCCTGGTGGAAATGGCCCGCAGCTATGGGCTGTCCGGCTTTGGCCTGTTCCGTCAGGTGATCCTGCCGGGCGCGCTGCCGTCGATTCTGGTGGGCGTGCGCTTCGCCCTGGGCTTTATGTGGTTGACGCTGATCGTCGCGGAAACCATCTCGGCCAACGCCGGTATCGGCTACCTGGCAATGAACGCCCGGGAGTTCTTGCAGACCGACGTGGTGGTCCTGTCCATCGTGCTCTACGCCGCGCTCGGCAAGCTCGCCGACCTGGCCGCGCGCGGTCTGGAACGTGTCTGGCTGCGCTGGCATCCGGCGTATCAAGTGACCAAAGGCGGTGACGCATGACAGCCCAACAACCTCCACGCCTGCTACGCGGTATTCCCCTGGCGGTGCGCAAGCTGCAAAAGACCTTCGGCGAACGCCAGGTACTGCGCGAGATCGACCTGCATATTCCGGCCGGCCAGTTTGTCGCCGTGGTCGGTCGCAGCGGCTGCGGCAAAAGCACGCTACTGCGCTTGTTGGCCGGCCTTGAACAACCGACCGGTGGCGATTTGTTGGCCGGTTCCGCAGCCCTGAGCGAAGCCCACGAAGACACCCGGCTGATGTTCCAGGAAGCGCGGTTGCTGCCCTGGAAAAAGATCATCGACAACGTCGGTCTCGGCCTCACGGGTCACTGGCGACCACAGGCCCTGCAAGCCCTGGAAGCGGTCGGCCTGGCGGACCGCGCCAATGACTGGCCGGCGGCCTTGTCCGGCGGCCAGAAACAGCGCGTGGCCCTGGCCCGTGCCCTGATTCACCAACCGCGACTGCTGTTGCTCGACGAACCGCTGGGGGCACTGGACGCCCTGACCCGGATCGAAATGCAACACCTGATCGAGCGTCTCTGGCAGCAGCACGGTTTCACCGTGCTGCTGGTGACTCATGACGTCAGCGAGGCCGTGGCCATCGCCGATCGGGTGATCCTGATCGAAGAGGGCCAAATCGGCCTCGACCTCCAGGTCGAACTGCCGCGCCCTCGGGTGCGTGGCTCCCATCGCCTGGCGGCGTTGGAGACCGAGGTATTGCATCGAGTGCTGGCGCTGCCAGGCGTACCGCCCGCGCCGGAACCTGTTTCGCCCTTGCCCACGCAATTGCGTTGGGCGCTGTAAATCAACGCCTTGCCTATTCAGTCAATAACAGGAATCAACGTCATGACCATCAAAGCCATCAACGTTCGCAACCAGTTCAAAGGCACCATCAAGGAAATCGTCACCGGTGACGTGCTGTCGGAAATCGACGTACAGACCGCCTCCGGGATCGTCACTTCGGTGATCACCACCCGCTCGGTGAAAGAGTTGGACTTGCGGGTCGGCAGTGAAGTGATCGCCTTTGTGAAATCCACCGAAGTGTCCATCGCCAAGCTATAAACGTCGAGCACCTACCAGCCTGCCCGCTTATGGCGAGTGGGCTTGTCGCAACGGTGTTCATCTGCACATCGGGGTCTGACTTCAGATCCTGCGCCACACACTCGCCAACCACGGCTGTTGCTCACGCGGCAGTCCGGCGGGGCGATAGTAGTGTTCCAGTTCGACAAAGCCCGCCGCCGTCAGCAGTGCGCGCCAGGCGTTCAGGTCGTGGTACGAACCATACCGTTCGCCATTCCAGCCCTCCTGGTTTTCCCCGCGCGGATTGGAGCTGAACAGTACTCCGCCCGGCTTGAGCGTGGCATGCAATTGCCGCAGTACCCGTGGCAGTTCCTGGCGCGGGATATGGAACAGCACAGCGTTGGCGAAGATGCCGTCGAAGCGTTCAGGCGCCAAGTCAAGGTCGAGGAAGTTCTGTTGCAGCACTTCGCAACCGCTGTCTTCGCGGGCCATTTGCGCAAAGCGCTCGGAACCGTCGAGGCCAACCGCGATATGGCCCATGCGAGTGAAGGCCGGTAAATCCCGTCCAGGGCCGCAACCGAAGTCCAGCACGGTAAACGGCGCCGCACCCTGGAGATGCCGTAGCAGCGCATCGATGTTCTGACTCACATCATGGTCGCGGGTACCTTCGCGAAAACCCTCGGCGCTGCGGTTGTAGTGACCGAGGGTGGTGGAAGCAATCTGTTCGAGATCGTCGGGGTCGAGGGTTTTCATCGAGGTCTGCGCGGGTTGCCGTGAGTGTTCCGAATATATCACTCTGCTCGGTTCTCTCAGCGCTTGTTCCACAGCCTCGCCGACCGAGGGGCTATCGCCAGGGCGACGCAAGCGAAATCAAGCGGAGCTGGTGGTCCGGTTCATATACCCTAAACAGACATAACAGTTCCGCCTTCACTCTCGACGGCGTTGGCAGGCGAGTTTGAAGGGAGCTTTGCAAGTCCTGATGAAATGCCGCGAGGTGCCCACCCGCAACCTTCGTACTGGCGCCCAGCGGGAGTTGTTACCGACCCGGTCGATCACGCAGTAGGTGATGTCCAACCCGCGATCCTCCCCCGCTTCCTGGATCACCCCGGCGGGAACGAATACCGTGACCGGCTTACCGATATCCGCCGGGGCCAGCTTCGGCAGGTCGAGCCGGACATCGCCCCAGAGCAACGTGATTTCATCCTCGGCGGCCATGTTGAGATAAGGTGCCAAGGTCAGCGGCACCCCGCGCTTCATCTGGCGTGGATTGACCCCATAGCGACCGATAGGCCCAGGAATGATCAGTGGCGCCAGGCCCTGGTTCTCCTCGTCGATCGGCAGCCCGCCGGGGCAGGCCAGCTTGACCGGCAGCTTGAGCATCGGCGACACCAGGGCGGCGCGACCGACGCGCATCAGGTGGTAGTGAATCCGCGCCACTCCTTCAAGAATAAAACTTTCCGGCACTCGCAGGCTGATCGGCTGGCCGGCCTCACCGGCCAGGAGCTGCCTGGACGTCACATAACAACCGTCCCAGAACAACTCGACCAGATCCCCTTCGTCCATACCGGGATAGACCGGGATCGTGATCGACAATTGCTCAGCGGCCACGCGACCGATACCGCGCCTGTTGGCTTGCGGAACGACGGGCGGTGCGAGCCGGGAATGCTCCAGGGGATAGTTCATGAAATCGTCCTTTTGATAGTTGCCGAAAGTTAAACTTGCGAGAGGTGGCCTGATCCTTCCAGACACATACCCCCACTGGCGCTTTCGCCGTTTCCTTACAGCCGAAAGAATGTGTCACCAGAACACCGGGACACCCCACCAAAACTTGAGCGCCATCCGGATAACGCCGCGCAAGTTGTTAAAGGCAGCTAAAAGTTTTGCGGTGCGAGTGTCAAGGCGTTAATCGATAATTATTATTATCGCGCTGTTATTCGGACACGTCCTACTTCTGTTGCCTATATACATCAGCCGCCGCCGGGATACGTCGCAAGTCCCTATGGATATCGTCGAGTTTCCACCAGGCATCGCCTCGGTACAGGAGTCGGCGAGCCGGTCACGACGCACGAAAAGCATGACTTCAAGGTAGGTGCCGTGCCGAGAGGCGCGGCATCTCGCGCACGCGGCAATCGGCGCTCGAACACCCTGGACAACCGTCGCACGCTGTCCCGATAAGGCTGGCTTATAACTTAAGAATGGAGCGTTCCAAAGATCAGACAGGTCATATAATAAGATGACCCAAGGTCGGTTAAAACTGTCATGCCTTGAATAGCCTACTCTCTCCATGAGTACGCTATATCAACTCAAGAACATTCCTACGTATTACCCAGAAACTTACTGAGAAATTGACGAGTACGTTCTTCTTTCGGCTCGGCAAACAGCGCCTTGGCTTCACCTTGTTCAACGATCACACCCTTGTCGAAGAAGATCACCCGGTTGGCTACATCGCGGGCAAAACTCATTTCATGGGTCACGATGACCATGGTGCGTTTTTCTTGCGCCAGACCACGAATGGTCGCCAATACTTCACCCACCAGCTCCGGGTCGAGGGCCGAGGTCGGCTCATCGAACAAGATTACCTGCGGCTCCATCGCCAGGGCCCGGGCAATCGCCACCCGTTGCTGCTGCCCACCGGACAACCGGCGCGGATAAGCGTCTTCCTTGCCCGCCAGGCCGACCTTGGCCAGCAGCTTGCGCCCCAGCGCCAGCGCCTGGTCGCGCGGAGTCTTCTTGACCACCAGCGGGCCTTCGATGACGTTCTCCAGCGCGGTGCGATGGGGAAACAGGTTGAAGTTCTGGAACACGAAGCCCACCTGCTGGCGCAGTTGGCGCACCAGGCTCTGCTGTTGGCTCAGCGGACGGCTGCCATCGATCTCGATATCGCCGACCTGGATCCGCCCACTGGAGGGTTCTTCGAGGAAGTTCAGGCAACGCAGGAAGGTCGTCTTGCCGGAACCGCTGGGGCCGATGATGGCAACGACCTCGCCTTCCTTGACCTCAAGGTCGATACCGTTGAGCACCACCTGCCCCTTGAATTGTTTGGTGAGTTTTTCAACCACAATCATGCTTCAAGGCTCCAGGTCATGCCGGTTGACCCGGTCTTCCAGGCGATTTTGAAAATGCGCCAGGATGCTCGCCAGCACCCAGTAGATCAGGGCCGCGGACAGATACATGGTGAAAATTTCAAAGGTGCGCGCCGACACCAATTGCGCTTGGCGAAACAGCTCGGGCACCTGGATCGTCGCCGCCAGCGCCGTGTCCTTGACCAGCGAAATAAAGCTGTTGCCCAAGGGTGGCAGGGCGGTGCGCATCGCCTGCGGCAGGATGGCCCGGCGCAAGGTTTGCGCACGGGTCATGCCAATACTGGCGGCGGCTTCCCACTGGCCACGCTCAATGGACGCGATGGCGGCACGCAGAATTTCACACGCATAGGCAGCCATGTTCAGTGAAAAGCCGATCATGGCCGCCGGAATCGGATCCAGCTCGATACCCACTTGCGGCAAGCCGTAGTAGATCAAAAACAGCTGCACCAACAGCGGCGTGCCACGAAAGAACGACACGTAGATCCGGGCGATCCAGCTCGGCAGCTTGAAGCGCGACAGGCGCATCAAGGCTAGGCCGAAACCCAGCAGCAAACCGAAAAACATCCCGCCAAGGCTAAGAATCACTGTGTAGTACGCGCCCTTGAGCAGAAAGGGCGCGGAGTCCAGCGCAAGTTGCAAGCCTGCTTCCATTATTGAGTGACGTCAGCGTTGAAGTATTTCTCGGACAGCTGCTTCAAGGTGCCATCGGCACGCAGCTTGTCGAGAGCCTTGTTCACCGCGTCGAGCAATTCAGGCTCACCTTTGCGCAGGGCAATACCGGCTTCCTGACGGGAGAAGGCGTCGCCGGCAGCAGCGGTATCCGGGGCTTTCTTGGCGTATTCCAGGGCAGCCAGGCGGTCGATCAGAATGGCGTCGATACGACCGATGCGCAGATCCTGGAACTTGGTGGGGTCGTCGTTGTAGGTCTTGATAATGGCTTTAGGCGCGTTGTCCTTGAGCCATTGTTCGTAATTGGTGCCCAAGCCCACACCGACTTTCTTGCCGGCCAGGTCGTCGACCGTCTTGATCGCGTCGAGGTTCTTCTTCAGGGTCAGCGCCTGAATACCGGAGACGGTGTAAGGCGCGGAGAAGTCGTATTTCTTCCTGCGCTCCTCGGAGATGGTTACCTGGTTGACCACCGCGTCCAGGCGCTTGGATTCCAAGGCCGCGAGGATGCCATCCCACGGCGTGGCTTGAAGCTTGACCTTGACGCCCAGCTCGTGGGCCAACGCCTCGGACAACTCGACCTCAAAACCGCTGAGCTTGCCGCTTTCATCGACAAAGCTGAACGGCGGGTAGGTGCCTTCCAGGCCGATCTTGATCTCGCCCGCCTTCTTGATCGTGTTCAGTTGTTCACCGGCAAAGGCCTGACCCAGCAGACCGGCGCCGAACGCCAGACCCAGGCCGGCGACCAACAGACGCTTGCGAAATGCACCAATATTCATGAAAAGCCCCGTGTGTTTTCTTATGGGAAAGGCAGGCAAACCTGACACTTTGATGACAAGCGCCAATCCTGCCTCAAAGCAAGATGGGCGTCTCGCAGCAAATTCACTGCGGTGAAACTATAAAACGACTTTTTTATAGTTTTAAACAATATAAAATACTTATTTTATTCCAATTAAATTGATCAACTGATTGTTCTCCCACGCCAGCAGGTATGGCTCTCTCCTGAGGCTCTGTACGCAAGGTATCTGCGCTCGCCCATGCGGGGTTGCAAGCCAGCTCGCCCAGCCTGGCCTTCGTTCGAAAACATTTCGTACAGACCCTAGTCAAACGCCGCGTTGTAGGCAAACAACGCTGGTGCTCCGCCAGTGTGCAAAAAGATAATAGGTCCTTCGTCGAAACGCTGCAGGCCGATCCCGTCGAGCAGCCCGGCCATCGCCTTGCCGGTGTACACCGGGTCGAGCAGGATGCCTTCCTGGCTCGCCAGCAGCTTGATCGCCGCCAGGGTCCCGGCACTCGGTTCGCCATAACGCGGGGCAAAATATTCGTCCCAAAGCTCGACCCTGAAGCTGGCCGGCAAATCCACGCCCAACAGCTCGGCGGTACGTTCGGCCAGGTCTTGTACTTTCGGTCGTTGCGCCTCATCGCTACGCGATACCGTCACCCCCACCACTGGCAACTTCGGCAGCGCCTCGCTCAACGCCAGTCCGAGGCCACTGTGGGTACCGGCGCTGCCGGAAGCCAGCACCACCGCGGCGAACGCCAGTCCCGTCGCTTCGATCTGCGCCGCCAGCTCCAACCCGCCACGCACATAGCCCAAAGCCCCGAGGGCATTGGAGCCGCCGATCGGTACCAGATAGGGTTTCCTGCCATTGTTGCGCAATCGCTCGGCCAGGGCCTGCAATTGCTCATCGACATTATCCAGGTTGTCCACCCGCTCGACCTTGGCATCGAACAAGTCGAGTAGCAGTCGGTTGCCGTTGCGCAGGTAATTGCTGTCCTCGGTGCCGATGGGGTTTTCCACCAGCGCCACGCAGCCCAGGCCCAGACGGGCGGCCAGCGCAGCGGTCTGGCGCACATGATTGGACTGGATCGCCCCAGCGGTGACCAGCGTGTCGGCGCCACTGGCCAGCGCGTCGGCGGCGAGGTATTCGAGCTTACGCAGCTTGTTGCCACCCAGGGCCAGAGGTGTCAGGTCATCGCGCTTGATGTAGATATCGCGCCCTACCCAGGTCGACAGGCGTTCGAGCTTTTCCAAAGGCGTGGCCTGGGTCAGGAGTTCCAGGCGATTAAAGCGGGCGAGCTGCTGTTTGATCATGGGTCCGAACTGACTGTGGGAAATGCCTCGACTATAGGCAGGCACTTCCTCACAGGCAACCGCCTTGCACTTATGTCGGAAAGTTCTGAGAACAACACTATTCGTTCTTAATTCCCCATCGGGGCGGTGCCGTAAAGTGAAAGCCATTCAGGCGACTCGACTGTCCGGTCGCCAGAGCGGAGATTTGACCGTGAACGAGCGTTCCAGCCATTGGCAACTACAGACCATCGTCAGCCAGTTGCGCAGCGCCCGGGATGAATGGCGCCGTCACAACGGCCGAGTCAGCGACGAACAGGGCGGGCGTGAACTGCCGTCGCGCCAGGCCATGGCCGAGATTCTCGAAGCGTTGTGCGGCGCACTGTTTCCCATGCGCCTGGGGCCGGTGGACCTGCGCGAGGAAAGCGAGGATTTCTACGTTGGCCACACGCTCGATACAGCCCTCAATGCCCTGCTGGGCCAGGCTCGCCTGGAACTGCGCTACGTGGCGCGACACGGCGGCGAATCGGACGCCGAGGTTCAGGCCAAGGCGGTGCGGTTGATCCAGGCATTCGCCATGGCCCTGCCGGAACTGCGTCGGCTGCTCGACACCGACGTCCTCGCGGCTTATCACGGCGATCCGGCGGCACGCAGCGTCGATGAGGTGTTGCTGTGCTACCCAGGGATTCTCGCGGTGATCCATCATCGCCTGGCCCATCACCTGTACCGCGCCGGCTTGCCGCTGCTGGCACGGATCAGCGCGGAAATCGCCCACTCGGCCACCGGGATCGACATTCACCCCGGCGCGCAGATCGGTCGCAGTTTCTTTATCGACCATGGGACCGGCGTAGTGATCGGCGAAACCGCGATCATCGGCGAGCGAGTCAGGATCTACCAGGCGGTGACCCTCGGTGCCAAGCGTTTCCCGGCGGACGAGGACGGTCAGTTGCAGAAGGGCCATCCGCGTCATCCAATCGTCGAGGACGATGTGGTGATCTATGCCGGGGCCACCATCCTGGGGCGAATCACCATCGGCAAGGGCGCGACCATCGGCGGCAACGTCTGGCTGACCCGTAGCGTGCCGGCGGGCTGCAACCTGACCCAGGCCAATCTGCAGCAGCACGGGCAAGATAGCCAGCGCTGAGACCCGGAACGATTCACACCGAACCGGCGTCATACCCCTACCTGATGCGCCTATCGGAACACTACAACCCAGCGCCACGATTAGTCCTCAAGGCCCTATCCGTGTTTAACTTGACCGTTCGTTCAAGTTAAACCGGCAGTTCGCTGCCCGCTCACAACAGGAGGCTTGCCTTTGCTGAGTCCGAGATATCCAGCCATGCTCCATCCCCTTGAGGTGCTCGCCGCATGAGTACCTCCGCGACCCCGCCAAGCGGCCTGATCCGCATGAATCCGCCGGTGTTCTACTTCGCCGCGACCTTTATCCTGCTGTTCGGCCTGGTGGTCATCTGCCTACCCCAAGCCGCAGGGCAATGGCTGCTGGCGGCACAGAACTGGGCGGCCGATACGGTCGGCTGGTATTACCTGCTGGCGATGACCCTGTACCTGGTCTTCGTGGTGGTCACCGCCTTGTCCGGCTACGGCAAGATCAAGCTCGGTGCCGACCACGACGAACCCGAGTTCAGCTACCTGTCTTGGGCCGGCATGCTGTTCGCCGCCGGGATCAGCATCACGCTGTTCTTCTTTTGCGTCTCCGAACCCCTGACCCACATGCTCGTACCGCCCCAGGGCGAAGCCGGCGACCTCGCCGGTACAAGCGCCGCGGCGCGCCAGGCGATGCAGATCCTATTCCTGCACTGGGGTTTGCACGGCTGGGGAGTGTTCGCCTTCGTCGGCATGGCCCTGGCCTACTTCGCCTATCGGTACAACCTGCCGCTGGCGCTGCGTTCGGCGCTCTACCCGCTGATCGGCAAACGCATCAACGGGCCTATCGGCTACGCCGTGGACGGCTTCGGCATCATCGCCACGGTATTCGGCCTCGGCGCCGACATGGGCTTCGGCGTACTGCACCTCAACTCAGGCCTGGACTACCTGTTCAACGTGCCCCATAGCCAGTGGATCCAGGTCGGGCTGATCACGCTGATGATGGGCGCGGCGATCCTGGTGGCCGTAGCCGGTGTCGACAAGGGTGTGCGGGTGATGTCCGACATCAACATGCTGCTGGCCTGCGCGCTGCTGCTGTTCGTGCTGTTCGCCGGGCCCACCCAGCATCTGCTCAACACCCTGATCCAAAACCTGGGCGACTACCTCGGGGCCCTGCCGACCAAGAGCTTCGACCTCTACGCCTACGACAAGCCCAGCGATTGGCTGGGCGGCTGGACGGTGTTCTATTGGGCCTGGTGGATTGCCTGGTCGCCGTTCGTGGGTCTGTTCATTGCGCGGATTTCCCGTGGTCGGACGATTCGCGAATTCGTCTTCGGCGTGCTGCTGATCCCGTTGGGCTTCACCTTGGCGTGGATGTCGATCTTCGGCAATAGCGCCATCGATCAGGTGCTCAACCACGGCATGAGCGCCCTCGGCCAGTCCGCCATCGATGATCCGTCGCGAACCCTGTACCTGCTGCTGGAAACCTACCCCTGGAGCAAGACGGTGATCGCCGTCACGGTGTTTATCAGCTTCGTGTTCTTCGTCACCTCGGCCGACTCCGGCACCGTGGTGCTCTCGACCCTCTCGGCACGTGGCGCCAGCGCCGATGAGGACGGGCCGAAATGGCTGCGGGTATTCTGGGGCGCGATGATCGCGCTAGTCACCAGTGCGCTGCTGTTTTCCGGCAGTATCGACGCGCTGAAATCGGCAGTAGTGCTGACATCGTTGCCGTTCTCGCTGATCCTGCTGTTGATGATGTGGGGACTGCATAAGGCCTTCTATCTGGAGTCGCAGAAACGCATTGCCCAACTGCATTCGCTGGCACCGGTCTCCGGCTCGCCACGCGGCAAGGGCGGCTGGCGCCAGCGCTTGAGCCAGGCGGTGCATTTCCCGTCGCGGGACGAGGTCTATCGGTTTCTCGACCAGACCGTGCGTCCGGCCATCGAAGAGGTCAGCGCGGTGTTTGTCGAAAAGGGCCTGAACGTGATCACCCAACCCGACCCGGCCAACGATAGCGTCAGCCTGGAAATCGGTCATGGCGACCAGCATCCGTTCGTCTACCAGGTGCAGATGCGCGGCTACTTCACGCCCTCCTTCGCCCGTGGTGGCATGGGTCCCAAGGAATTGCGCAACCGGCGCTACTACCGTGCCGAGGTCCACCTGAGCGAGGGCAGCCAGGACTACGACTTGATGGGCTACAGCAAGGACCAGATCATCAACGACATCCTCGACCAGTACGAACGGCACATGCAGTTCCTGCACCTGGTGCGCTGACACGGCGCTCGCCTGGTGGCCTGTACGGTTAGGGTGAGCTCAAGTTCGTCTGCCACACGTCCCTGGCCAGGGCGCCGTGACCAGTCATAGCCCGCCATGGCAAGGAACGGCAACGCGGGCCAGGGACGTGTGGCACCGAAATTGACTCACAGAACTCACCACACCGGCCACTAAACCTTGTCCAGCAGCATGAACAGGGCCATAGCGATGGCTGGCAAGCCGAAAATGACCAGGGCAATCACCAGTTCGGAAATCACCGGCTGATGAGCGATGATCACGCCAATGACACCATTGAGGATCGTCGCCAGCAACCACATGCCGAGGAAGCCGAACCCCAGGGTCTGCCGGCTGATGCCCAGACGCTGGCCGAAGAACAGCGTACAGCCCAGCAGGACCAGACCGACGGTGAGGATGATGACGCTGTGCATGGGGATATCCTCCGCAAGCTACATCCGGTCGTTCCCATACTTCGCACGGGAACGACCATGAGTTATTCAAAACCGGGCGTACCGCCTCACCCCCCTGATTAACACTGTAGATCGAAACCCGCCCCTCAACAGTCGCCGATGCGCCACCGCTCCTCCAGGCCAATGCACAGAAATATCTCAGCCAGCACCTTACCCACGGCACCGACATATGTCGCCGAGGGCGTGGATGTTTGTGGACCGGATAAACGAAATTTTTTGCAAAAGCGCACTGATCAACTGTGCTTCCACCGGGGAAATTGTCGTTATTGGAACATTCAATTCGTACAAATTCATACCATGTAGCACATGTATACACTCGTGAATGTATGAAATTTCAGGTTTTACTTGCCTAAAGTCAGCTACCTACCTCGTGAAGAAAGTAAGTAGATATGTACTAAATCGTACTGACAAAAAATTATGGAACACCGGCCTCATCGCACATCGGTCGCTTATCGTCAGGAGAGTCGCTGCTCATTCAATCCGGACGTCTTCACGGGCCGAGGAAAAGCCGGCACGACACGTCGAGGACGATGAAACGTTTCAGCCAACGCTCGAACTGGGTTGGCTTGATCTTTCTTCGGCGTATGCTGAGCAGCTTCGCCCCCACAAGAGCGATGTCGTGCCCGAGGGAAGCGGGACAGCCCGCGAGATGTCACTGCGCAATGAGAGAGGACTCGATGACTTACCAAGCTGCCGAAAACCGCTACGACTCCATTCCCTACCGCCGCGTCGGCCGCAGCGGCCTGGTGCTGCCGGCCCTGTCCCTGGGGCTATGGCACAACTTCGGCGATAGCACGCCGATCGACACCCAGCGCGCCCTGCTGCGTACCGCTTTCGACCTGGGCATCAATCATTTCGACCTGGCGAACAACTACGGTCCGCCCTACGGCAGCGCGGAGATCAACTTCGGCCGCCTGTTGCGCGAAGACTTCAAGCAATACCGCGACGAACTGATCATCTCCAGCAAGGCTGGCTGGGATATGTGGCCAGGCCCTTATGGCCAGGGCGGCGGCTCGCGCAAATACGTGCTCGCCAGCCTCGACCAGAGCCTGCAACGGCTGGGCCTGGACTATGTGGATATCTTCTATTCGCACCGCTTCGACCCCGACACCCCGCTGGAGGAAACCGCCAGCGCCCTGGCTACCGCCGTGCAGCAGGGCAAGGCGTTGTATATCGGTATCTCGTCGTATTCCGGCGTCAAGACCCGCGAGATCGCTGCACTGCTGAAAGAATGGAAAGTACCGCTACTGATTCATCAGCCAGCCTACAACCTGCTCAACCGCTGGGTGGAAAAGGATCTGCTAGACGCCGTCGAAGAGCTGGGCGCTGGCGTGATCGCCTTTACCCCGCTGGCCCAGGGCTTGCTCACCGACAAGTACCTCAACGGCGTGCCGAACGATGCGCGGGTCAATCGTCCGGGCGGCGGTTCGTTGCAAGCCTCGCACCTGAGCGAAGCGAATATCGGCCACGTGCGGGCACTCAACGAGATCGCCCGGCGTCGCGGCCAGAGTCTGGCGCAACTGGCCCTGGCCTGGACCTTGCGTGATCCTCGGGTGACCTCGGCACTGATCGGTGCCAGCCGGCCGGAACAGATCATCGAGAATGTCGGCGCACTGAAAAACCTGAGTTTCACTCAGGAAGAACTGGCGGAAATCGACCGGTTTGCCCAGGAAGGCGGAATCAACTTGTGGGAGAAACCGTCGACGGCGGAGTGATTTCGGCGTTTGCCGACACTCTCGTGCTGGCGAAACCTCAGCCCAGGCAGCGTCGTCGCTGTGCATGAAACTCCACAGCATCTGGCCGTCTTTCAACGTGACGCTTACGAGCATCTGACGTTTGGACTCGTAGGCGCCAATGAAGGCAAGACGGTAGATGTCATCGGTAACAGCAAAAGTCCACCTCTCTTGCAGACCTCTCGATCCACTGGGAGCAAGCACCTTTGCCCTGGCAATTCCCATCCTCACCAAAGACTCTCCCTCACGATCAATCTTCCCGCTGCGGCTCGCGAATCCGATACCACGCCACATACAGCGCCGGCAGGAACATCAGCGTCAGCACCGTCGCCACCACGATCCCACCGATCATCGCGTAGGCCATCGGCCCCCAGAACACCTCCCGAGCAATCGGGATCATCCCCAGACTCGCCGCCGCCGCTGTCAGCAGGATCGGCCGACGCCGATGTTCCGTTGCCTGCACCACCGCCTCCCAGGGTTCGTAGCCGTTGCGTTCGTATTCGTCGATCTGGGTCACCAGGATCACCGAGTTGCGGATGATGATGCCGATCAGCGCGAGGATCCCGAGAATCGCCACAAAGCCCATTGGCGTGCCTGTCGGCACCAGCGCCAGGACCACGCCGATCAGCCCCAGCGGCGCGACACTGGCCACTAGGAACATCTTCTGCACACTGTGCAGCTGGATCATCAGGAAAGTCGCCATCAGGAACAGCATCAGCGGCACTACTTTGGCAATCGGACCCTGGGCCTTGCCGCTCTCTTCCACCGTGCCGCCGGTGACCACCTTGTAGCCCACCGGCAAGCCAGCCGAGAACTTGTCGATCTCGGGCTGCAGTTGCCGGACCAGATCGGTCGGCTGGATACCCCCCCGGACACCGGACTTGAGGGTGATGGTCGGCAGCCGGTCACGCCGCCAGACCAGCGGCTGCTCCAGCTCATAACGCACCGTGGCGAATGCCAGCAACGGAATCGAGGTGCCACCGGGGGTGACGATCTGCAGGTTCTGCAGGGTTTCCGGGGTGCTCCGCTCGCTGTCCAGCGCACGCCCGACCACGTTGATCAGGTAGATATCGTCCTTGACCTGAGTGATCGGCGAACCGCTGACGATGCTGTTCATCAGCTTCGCCACATCCTCGGAGGACAAGCCGAACTGACGCGCCTTGTCCTGGGCGATATCGATGCGCAGCACCTTGCCCGGCTCGTTCCAATCGTAGATGGTCTCGCCGACGTAGCGGTTTTTGTTGAGGATGGTCGCCAATTCGATGGCATGTTTGCGCACCTGATCGATGTCCTTGCCGCTGATCCGATACTGCAATGGCCGCCCCACCGGCGGCCCCATTTCCAGGGTCTGGACAAAGCTGCCGATGCCGACGAAGTCCTCCCGCAAGCGCTTGTTCAAGCGGTCCATCAGCGCCGCCCGTTGCTCCAACCCCTTGCTGACGATGATCAACTGGGCGTAGTAGGGGTTCTGCAATTGCTGGTCGAGGGGCAGATAGAAACGGATCGCGCCCTCGCCGATATAGCTGCTCCAGCGCAGGATATCCGGATCGTCCTTGAGACCGGCCTCAAGCCTGTCCACCGCCTTGCGTGTTTCGTGGATCGAGGCGTTTTGGGGCAGGTTGAGATCGACGAGGATTTCCGGGCGATCCGAAGACGGAAAGAACTGGTTCTGCACGAAGCGCATGCAGAACACCGACAGCGCGAAGATCAGCACCGTGAGACCGATAGCCCACCAGCGGTTACGCAGCGACCAGAGCAGCCCGGCATTAAAGGCCTGAGCAACACGCCCGGTCTGCGGGTTGTGCCCGTTCACTTTGTCACTGAGGATATGTACGCCGATCACCGGCGCGAACAACACCGCGACGACCCACGACGCCAGCATCGCCACCGCGATCACCGCAAACAGGCTGAAAGTATATTCCCCCGCCGAGCTGGCATTGAGGCCAATGGGCACGAAACCAGCCACCGTGACCAGGGTGCCAGTGAGCATCGGGAAGGCCGTGGAAGTGTAGGCGAAGGTCGCCGCCTGTTCCTTGCTATCGCCCTTCTCCAGTCGCGTGACCATCATTTCCACGGTGATCATTGCATCGTCCACCAACAGGCCGAGGGCAATGATCAGCGCACCGAGGGAAATCCGCTGCATGGTGATGCCGCTGTACTCCATAAACACGAAGACCATCGCCAACACCAGCGGGATCGAGCAAGCCACCACCAGGCCGGCACGCAGGCCAAGGGCGATAAAGCTCACCACCAGCACGATGATCACCGCTTCGAACAAGGCGCTGGTAAAGCCGCCGACGGCCTTTTCCACCACCTCGGCCTGGTCGGAGACCCTGTGTACGCCGACGCCCACCGGCAATTCAGTGGTCAGCCTGTCCATGCGTTCGTGCAGGCGCCTGCCAAAGTCCTGGATGTTGCCACCCTTCTTCATGGCGATGGCCAGGCCGATGGCCGACTGGCCGTTGTAGCGGAACAGCGGGGTCGGCGGGTCGACGTAGCCGCGGCTGATCTCGGCGATATCCGCCAGACGGTAAAAACGATCGTTGAGCTTGAGATTGACCGCTTCCAGGTCCTTTTCCGAAGCGTATTGCCCGGAGGCCCGCACCGAGATCCGCTCGGGCCCGGCCTCGATCACCCCAGCCGGCGTCACCGCGTTCTGCATTTGCAGGCTCTGCACCACCTGGCGCTGGTCGATGCCCAGGGCGGCCAGCTTGCGGGTGGAGAAGTGCAGATAGAGCACTTCGTTCTGCTCACCGATCATCTCGATCTTGCCCAATCCCGGCACGTCGCGGATCTGCGCCCGCACTTGCTCCACGTAGTCGCGTAGCTGGCGCATGCTCAGGCCGTCGCCGGTAAAGGCATAAATCGAACCGAACACATCGCCGAACTCATCGTTGAACCCCGGCCCCTGGATACCCTGGGGGAAGTCGCCGCGAATATCCTCGATCTTCTTGCGCACCTGATACCAGATCTGCGGGATGTCCTTGCCGCTGGTGGTGTCGCGCAGAAACACGAACACTGTCGATTCACCGGGTCGGGTGTAGCTTTTCACATAGTCGAGGGAGTCCAGCTCCTCGAGTTTTTTCTCGATGCGGTCGGTGACCTGCTGCAAGGTTTCATCCACCGTGGCGCCCGGCCATCTGGTTTGGATGATCATCGTCTTGATGGTGAAGGACGGGTCTTCCTCGCGCCCCAAGTTGATGTAGGAAAACACCCCCATCAGCAACGCGACGAACATCAGGTACCAAACGAACGACGAGTGCTTGAGAGCCCACTCGGACAAGTTGAAGCTCCCTTTCATTGTGGGTGTTCCTCGTCGATTTTGACTTTCTGTCCAGGCTTGAGACTGTTCACCCCGGCACTCACCACTTTCTCGCCGGTCCTGATCCCCGACACCAGCAACGTCGTCTCGCCTTCGCGGCTAAGCACTTGGACATCGCGGAGCGAGACGGTGTGGGTTTGCGGGTCGATGATCCAGATCTGCGCCTTGTCCTGGTCTTTGCGCAGGGCCGACACTGGCAACCGAGTGCGCGGCTCGATGGCTGAACTCAAGGTAACACTGATGGAGCTGCCCAGGCGGAACGCCGCCGGAGTCTCGGCCAGGGTCAGGCGAGCCCGCCGGGTCCGCGTGGCGCTGTCGGCTTGGGGTTCGATTTCCCGCAGCCGCGCGGTGGTATTGACGCTCGGATCGAGCTGACTGGCGACACGCAGCTCGACGTCTTCGCCGAGTCGCTCGGCCAGTGCCGCCGGCAGGTCGATCACCGCTTCCTTGATATCCGGGCGTGCCAGAGTGACCACTTCCTGGCCGGCATTGACTACCTGGCCGGCCTCGACTTTCCAGTCGGTCACCACGGCGGCGTGGTCGCTGTGCAGCTCGGTATAAGCTAATTGATCCTTAGCCTGGCTGAGCGAGGCACGGGCCTGTTCGAGGGAGGCGCCGGTGGTCTTCAAATCGGTCTGGGCCACATCCAGTTGGGCCTGAGCGCCGACGCCACGGTCGAACAATTCCTGCTGGCGGCGAGCATTGGCCTGGACGTTGATCCACTGCGCCTGGATCCGCGATAAATCGCTCTGGGCCGCAAGCACGCGATTCTGCTGATCGGTGGGATCGAGGCTCGCCAACAAGGCATCTCGGGCCACTTCGCTGCCGACATCCACATAGCGCCGGGAGATCCGCCCGGCCACCCGGAACCCGAGGGTGCTTTCATAACGGGCCTGGATGCTGCCGGCGAAACGCCCGAGGTGCTGCACCGACTCCGGCTTGACCTCGATAAACAACACTGGCCGTACCGGCTCGGGTGGCGGCTCCTGCTTCGAACACGCGGCGATCCACAGGCCGCCCAGCAGGACCAGCGACAGACGCATCATGGCCGGGCTCCCGAAGCGGTTGCCGGGGTCGGCCTGGCGATTTCCACCAGCATGCCCGGATGCAGCAATTGCCCGCCGGCGACCACGACATTCTCGCCACCCTCCAGGCCCTCGCTGATCATCACATGACCGGTCAGGTAACGCCCGACCTTGACCCGATGCAGGCTGGCCTGGCCATCGGCATCTACCAGCCACACAGCCGGTTCGCTGCCCTCCTTGGTCAGGGCCGACCAGGGCAACTCGATACTCGACCTGGCCGGCGCCGTGGCGGTGGCGCTGACCACCGAGCCCAGGTCCATGCCCGCCGGCAGCTCGCCCAGGGCCACCTTGACCTGTACCGTCCCGCTCCGGGCCGAGACCGCCGGAGTCACTTCGCGAACCTTGCCCCCGGCCTTGATCGTCGGGTTGTCGAGCAGGGTCACGGTGATCGAGCGGTCACCCGGTGGCTCCTCCAACAGCGACTCGTAGACATTGAACACCGCGTCGCGTTCGCCATCGCGGGCCAGGGTGAAGATCGGCATAGTCGCCTGTACCACCTGTCCAACCTCGGCCTGGCGGGCGGTAATTACGCCGGGGACCTCGGCGATCAGCGAGGTGTAGCCCAACTGCTCGCGGGCATTGGCGAGCTGGGCCTGGGCCGCCGTCAGGGCGCTCCTGGCGCTGAGCATGCCAGCGCGGGCGGCGTCATATTCGCTGTGGCTGGTGTAGCCTTTGGGCAGCAGCTTCTGCTGCCGGGCAAACGCCGCGCTGGTCTGCTGCACCCGCGCCTGCTCAGCGTTGACCTCGGCTTGGGCGCTGTCGACATTGGTTTGCAGATCCTTGGGATCGAGCTTGGCGAGCACTTGGTGGGCCGCAATCCGCGCCCCGACATCGACACCGCGCTGGATGATCTTGCCGCCAACGCGAAATGACAGATCGGTCTGGACCCGGGCCTGGATGTCGCCGGTCAGGGTCACGGCGGCGCCGAAGTCCTTGCGCTGTACCTGCTCGACAAAGACCCGTGGTCGCTCGGGCTCTGGAGGTTGTTCATGGCCGCAACCACTCAGCAGCGCCACCAGCACCAAGGCTATTTCCCGCTTCACTCGATACCCTTTCACACACACTCCTTCGTGTAATGTTGACACACCATGTCGTTACGACTGTTTAGCGCGAAATGGGGTTCCTTGCGTGCGTGGACAAGACTCTACGAATATTTCCGTGACGAGCAAGCTCGGTAGGGGCAGAGCGGACGGGTACGCAAAGGTCGGCTTATTACAGATGGTGAAATAAACAACGCCGACGCTGCTTGCTCGTCGGCGTTCAAACCTTGACCGGATTATTCGTCAATCAGAATGCCGGCAGTACCGCACCCTTGTACTTCTTATCGATGAACGCTTTCACTTCCGGGCTGGTCAGGGCCTTGGCCAGCTTCTGGATCGCGGCGCTGTCCTTATTGTCCGGACGGGCGACCAGGAAGTTCACGTAAGGCGAGTCGGCGCCTTCGATCAGCAAGGCGTCCTTAGCCGGATTCAGACCCGCTTCCAGTGCATAGTTGGTGTTGATCATATCCAGGTCGACTTGATCCAAAACTCGCGGAAGCAGGGCCGATTCCAGTTCCTTGAACTTGAATTTGTGCGGGTTGCTGGCGATGTCTTTCGGTGTCGATAGGGCGTTGTTTGGGTCCTTGAGTTCGATCAGGCCTTTGCTTTGCAGCAGCAACAGGGCACGACCGGCATTACTGCCTTCGTTCGGAATGGCGATGGTCGCGCCGTCCTTCAATTCGTCCAGGCTCTTGACCTTTCTCGAGTAACCGCCGAAAGGCTCGACATGGACACCGACTACGGTGATCAGGTTGGTGCCCTTGCCCTTGTTGAAACCATCCAGGTACGGCTTGGTCTGAAAGTAGTTGGCGTCCAGGCGTTTCTCGGCAACCTGGGTGTTCGGTTGTACGTAGTCGGTGAAGATCTTGATTTCCAGATCGACGCCCTCTTTGGCGAGGGTCGGCTTGATCAGCTCGAGGATCTCGGCGTGAGGCACCGGCGTTGCCGCTACCACCAGTTTCTCACCGGCCTGAGCCAGGCCCGCGGTCAGAGCAGCCGCCAATGCGGTAAACAACAAAACCTTTTTCATGCAGTGTCCTTATCGAAAATCTTGGTCGTCATTGACGACAGCCCAGGGAAAAGAAGCGCTAGCAAAATGATATCGTTGGTATGGAGTAGAAGATACCGATGCTTTTATTCCAGAACAATATCTTCTATTTGTCTGCATATTCCATTTTATTAATGCCCGGCAGGCGCGATGTTTATGTGTGAGCGAGCTTGCCATCAAGCTTAGCGTTCTGGCCGACTTCTTCATCGGCAAGTCGGCTCTCCAAAAGATCAGGCGCCTGCATGCTCCAACAACCGTTTGAGCGCCGCCAGTTCCTCGACGCAACGGCTACCGATCAATTGCTCGACCAGGGCCAACGGCGTTGGCAGGTTCAGATGCTCCGCCAGGATCTCATCGCCGCTGCTCACCAGCAAGGCGAAGTGAATGACGTTTTCCAGCTCACGAGTATTGCCCGGCCAACTGTGACGCTCCAACGCCCGCTGGGCGCCGTCACTGATCAGCGGTACCGACAGGTTCAGGCGCTGACTGTAGATGCCGAGGAAATACTCGGCCAGGGGCAAGATATCGCCGACCCGCTCACGCAACGCCGGCAATTCCAGCCGGCCTTCGCAGAGGTAGTGATAGAGCCGTGGGTGGAATTTCCCCACCGCCACCGCCTGGCCCAGATCGATGCTGGTCGCCGCCACCAAACGCACATCCACCGGGCTGGGCTGCTTCGCGCCCACCCGCGTCACCTCATGGTTTTCCAGGGCCGCCAGCAGCTTGATCTGGATCGGCAGCGGCAGGTCGCCGATCTCATCCAGGTACAGGGTTCCGCCATTGGCCGAGCCGAACCAGCCGGCCCGACTGCTGACTGAACTGCTGTGGGTCCCCACCGCGTAACCGAACAACTCGGCGTCGGCGTAAGTAAGGCTGATGGCGCCGCAGTTGACCGAGACAAATAGCCCGGTACGGTCGCTGGCGCGATGGATATGTCGGGCCAACAGCTCCTTACCGCTGCCGGTTTCGCCGCGGATCAGCACCGGCAGCGCCTTGGGCGCCAGTTGTTCGAGCTCTTCGCGCAACTGGCGCGAACGCGGATCGACGAATACCAGCGCCTTGGCACGGATACTCAGCGGGCTTTTTTCCGCATCGGGAAAGGTCAGCAAAGGCTGGCCGAAGATTTCATGCAGACTCATGACAGACTCCCGCGCCGACCGCCTCGCAGCGGGGACGTTCAAGCAGAGGAAAAAATCAGGCGCGGCGCAGCGAAGGCGCTTCCATACGGGTTTGCAGACGGTACAGGTAGGCAAACCCCTGCTCCCAGCGTTGATGGCCGGAGTTCACATTGATATGCCCGGCGCCACTGAGGATGTCGACTTCGCCGCCCCAGCAATGCGCTAGTTCGAGGGCGCGCGCGGCGCTGACGGCGTCGTCGTTGTCGGAGGCCACGATCTGGCTCGGGAACGGCAGCCGGTCGCCGGGAATCGGGGCAAAATTACGCAACGCCGCGGCGCAGGCATGCCGTTCGACATCGGCCGGCGCCACCAATAAGGCTCCGCGAACCCGCCGCAACAGGTGCAACGGCGCGGATCGCGCCCAATGGGCGACGGCGATGCAACCCAGGCTGTGGGCGATCAAGATCACCGCCGTGTGGTCGGCGGCAACAGCCTCGGCGAGCGCTGCGACCCAATCCTCGCGACGCGGCGTCAGCCAGTCGGCCTGCTCCACTCGCGCACTGTTGGGCAGGCTGTTCTGCCAGTGGGTTTGCCAATGATCTTCTGGCGATCCTTGCCAGCCCGGCACGATCAGATAACGAATCGACTCGTTGCGCATGGGGTACACCTGCTCCAGCGTTTGCGTTCCGGATCAAGTATGAAGGAGAAAGATTGCATTCGTTAAGGAATAATAAGCTATTTATTAAGATCATAAAGAAATATAAAAAAAACCTCCACTCCGTTACCATCATGGCCATTCCATCAGCTTATCCGGCAATAAAAAAGAGCCGTACCCTGCCCAGGAGACGGCCCAAAAAACTCAAGTAGCGGTTGCGTTCAGCGCGCGGTGATCACCGACAATTTGCTGATTCCGGCCCGCTCGATGGACGCCATGGCCCGCGCCACTTCGCCGTAGTTCACCGCGTTGTCGGCCTGCAGTTGCACCCGTAGGTCCGGGTCCTTGGCCTTGGCTGCCTGGAGACTGAGCTCCAGCAGCTGTGGCTTGATTTCGTCCTTGTCGATAAACCACTTGCCGGCCCCGTCGATACTCACCACCAACGCGTCCTTCTGCGCCACCGGCGCTACGGCTTCGGTCTTGGGCAGGTTGATCGCAATGGCGTTAGTCAGCAGCGGCGCGGTAACGATAAACACCACCAGTAGCACCAGCATGACATCCACCAGCGGCGTGACGTTGATTTCGCTGAGCACCTCATCACTGTCTTGGATGGAAAAGGCCATATCAGGACGCCTCCTTCACTTTCTGCGTAATGCTCAGGCCAGCACTCTTGTTGGCCGTCGGGTGGACCAGTAGCCGAAACGAACTCTTCTGCGCAAGGCTATAGAAATCGTGGGCGAAGTCGTCGAGGTCGGCGGCAGTGAGTTTCAGGCGACGCAGGAAGTAGTTGTAGACCAACACCGCAGGCACCGCGACAGCAATCCCCACCCCGGTCGCCACCAGCGCGGCACCGATCGGCCCGGCCACGGTTTCCAGGCTCGCGGAACCGGCGGCGCTGATGCCTTTGAGGGCCTCCATGATCCCCCACACGGTGCCGAACAGGCCAATGAACGGCGAAGTACTGCCGATACTGGCAACCACCGCCAGACCGGTTTCCAGGGCACGACGCTCACGCACGATCTGCTGGCGCAGGGCACGTTCCAGGCGGTCCTGGTGATTGATCGCCTGGCTCAGGCCAGCGACCTGTGGCGCCTCGCCGACCTGGATCGCGGCATAGCCGGCCTGGGCCACGCGGGCGGCGGCACCAGGCAGGGTATCGCTCAGCTCGACCGCCGAGTCGAGGCTGGAGGCCGCCCAGAACTGTTTGTGGAACGTGCGATCCTGGCCCTTCAAGCGAGCGAACTGCACGGCCTTGAGCAGGGCCAGGCCCCAAGTGGCGACGGAAAAGACCATCAGCAGCCAGATCACCGCGCTTTCGATGGATTGGAGTGGAGATGCCAGTAACGTCATAATAGGTTCCCTCTGTAAAAACGTTCAGCGCGTTGGCTGCCGATCAGTGGATCTTGAAATCGATGGGTACGCTGACCCAGCCGACCTGAGCGACATCGCCCTGTTTGGCCGGGACAAAGCGCCAACGCCTCACCGCCGCCAGGGCGGCCTGGTCGAGTTGCTCGCGACCACTGCTCTGCTGAATCTGGATCTCGCCCGGTGTACCGCTGGCCAGCACCTGGACCCGTAGCAACACCGTGCCTTCCCAGCCGCGCCGCTGGGCCAGCGCCGGATACTCCGGCGCCGGGTTCTTCAGGTAGGCGGCGCTGGCCGAAGCCGGGGTCACCGGGGCCGGGCTGGGCGGAGCCGGTGGCGCGGGTGGCGCCGTCGGTTGTGGCGATACCGGCGGCTGTTCGACCGGCTTTGGCACTGGCTTAGGCTCAGGCTTGGGTACCGGTTTGGGCGTCGATATGGGCTTGGCGATGGGTTTAGGCGGTGGCTTTGCCGCCAGTTCGTCAACTACCGGCGGTGGCGGCTCGACCACCGATGGAGGTGGCGACACGGGCGGCGGCGGTTGAACCACGGGCGGTGACGGCTGGGAAAACTCAATGGTCATCGGCGGGATTTGCGGCGGCACCACCAGCACCGGGAGCTGTTTCTGGCTCAGCCAGTAGACCACCGCGCCATGCAGCGCCAGCGCGAATACACCGAGCAAGATTGCCTCGCGTCGACTGAGGATGCCCTTGGGCACTTTCTGCAGACGCAGTTGCTCCAGCGGCGCGTGATGGGGTCGACCGAGATCGAGCAACTCGCCACTCGGCGCTTGAGGTCTGCGCACCTCATATGCACTGGCTGCGATCTGGACATTGCCCATGAAATAACTCCCGCGTTCTTCAGCAAAAAATCCTCGAAGCATGTCTGGCACGCATCGAGAGAGCCGATGATCCCTGGAGATTACTTAGGTCATAAAGTAATATTTGAAGTTATAAATATTACAAAAATGAATATAAAATCCAAACCTCCCGCTCAAGGCCGCGTGTTTCAAGGGTTGCAGCGATGCCCTTGAAAAACCATGCTTTTCAAGCATTGAAAATATTCCCCGAAGGCATCCTCCAGCCACGGCGAGACACTCCACTGACCATGGTTGAAGTTCCTCGTCGGTCCTTTATATTCAATTTCGATCTAATAGACGCTAAAATTCTTCATTGACCAAATAATAGCTTGCATTTAAAACCTCAGGCCTCACTCGTCGCAAATGCCTTCGAGCTACTTTTGGATGCCGGAAACCTATGGATCTTCGCCAACTGCGTTATTTTATCGCCCTCAACGAACATCGCAGTTTTGTCCGCGCAGCGGACGCCATGGGTATCACCCAACCGGCCTTCAGCCGCAGTATCCAGGGGTTGGAACAAGAGTTCGGCTGTGTGTTGGTGAACCGTGGCAGTAAAGACCTCCACCCGACGCCCGAAGGTCAGATGGTATTGCAACACGCCCTGCCTCTGGTCCAGGGCGCGGCGCGGCTGAGCGCCGAAGTGACCCAGATGAGCAAGTTCGACGCCGGCGAACTGCGCTTCGGTTGCGGCCCAGCGCCGGCGGTGAAACTGGTGCCGGAAGCGGTAGCACGGTTTATCCACGCCCACCCGAAAGTGCGCACTCGATTCCAGGTGGATAATTGGGAGCAACTCAGCCGCAGCCTGAGCCGCGAAGAAATAGAGTTTTTTATCGCCGACATCCGTCATTTCGAAGCCGACCCGAATTTCCAGACCCAGGCACTGACGCCCAGGCGTGGCGTATTTTTCTGCCGTCTCGAACACCCGTTGCTGGCCAAGAACAGCTTGTCGACCAACGATATGTTCGACTATCCACTGGCGACCGCGCTGATCGCGCCAGGCATTCGCAAGCTGCTGGCAAACCTCAGCGGGCGCACCGATTTTTCGCCGCATATCGAGACCGAACATTTTCCCGCGCTGGTGAAAATCGTGCGCCAGTCCAATGCGATTGGCGTCGGTACTCATGAGGCGTTTGTCGAGGATGCGGCACAGGATTCGCTGGTGCTGCTGCATTGGCGCAACCTGGCGCCGAACATCGAGAGCCTGCAGGCCCGTTGCGCGATTGTCAGCCGCACCGGGTTCCGGCTGTCGCCAGCAGCGCAGGCGATGATCCAGACGTTAGTGGCGCTGGACCGTCAGGAAGATTATGCCGCGCTCTAGCGGCCTGTACGATCAGTTCAATGTCGACGCCTTTCAGGCACTCGCCGCCGCCCGCAGGCGCTCCAGGTCGAGAATCTCGATTTCACCCCGGTTCAGCTCGATGATGCCCTCGTCCTGCAGGCCCTGGAAAATCTGCCGGCTGCTCTGGCGCGACAGCGACAGCATCGCCGCCAGTTGGTCCTGGGCCAGCGGGATCAGTTGCCGCGACTGATTGAGCTCACCATAACCTTCGGCGATCAGCAGCAACCAATGCGCCAGGCGCACGGTAGCCGGCAACCGGCTCAACTGTTCCAGGCCGATAAAGGTCAGGCACAGCTTCTGGCTCATCAGCAAAGCAAAATGCCGCCAATATTCCGGGTGCTCCTGGAGCAGCTCCAACAAGACACTCTGGCGCACGTGTAGCAGGATGGTGTGGCCTACCGCGTAGGCATCATGGGTGCGCGGCAACCCATCGAACAGGGAAATCTCGCCGAACCAGTACGGCAATTCGATCCGGCTCGGCGGCGCCACCTTGTTTTTTGCGCTGACGGCACCGACTCGTACCGAGCCTTCGAGGACCGCATACAGGCCGCACGGCGGGTCACCGCGCTTGAACAGACACTGCCCCGGCGTCAGGCGCCGCCCCTTGGCCGTGACCAACAAGCTATCCTGCAGGTAAGCAGGCAGGTTGCTGAACCAGTGCCCCGTCAGCAGGCGCGAGCGCCAGGCAGATACGTCCATGAGAACTCCAAAACGATTGTCGTTTAGCCGACAGCGCAAAATTTCCGGCCGGGGATGATCCCATCACCCTACAGGAGGAATAGTAATGAGAAACCTCCTGGAGCCTCTCAGTCAATACGCGGCGTACCGCCGCGATTGGCGCACTATCACCAGTCACTTCGTCGATACCGCGCAGGTCGTGGGCGCCGTCGCGGTGCTGCCGTCAGGGCCAGGATGGCCAGTGGCCGGGCCCCGGCTGATCCCTTTGGCTTTTTTGGCGGCGGCGTTGGCGGGCTCTATCTGCGTCCCGAAGTGACCTTGGGACTGCCGATAACGGGCCGCTCGACCTATCCGTTTGGCTAGGACAAATATCGGCCATCGAGCACGATGGTCTGATTGAGCAATGGCGTCGGCCTGTTTGTGCTCAGTTGGGCAATCCGGCTTGTCGCAACGCCCCTTCAGAACAACCGGATACTGACCCGTTTCTCTCAGACCTTGGGCTTGAAGAATAGCGTCTCGCCCCGCGCCAGGCCGATCAGGCTGTCGTGGTCCTTCACCACTTCAGCCTCGATCAGTTCACTCTGGCCCTCGACCTTCAGCGTCACCCGGGTGGTCGCGCCCAACGGCCGGATATCGCGAACTTCGGCCGCGTGGTGATCTTCCAGTTCGTGACGCGACAACGACACCTCGTGGGGGCGGAACAACACCGGGTTGTTCTCCCCCAGGTGCAAGCGATTGGAGTCGCCGAGGAAGTGGTAGACGAAATCACTGGCGGGGTTCTCGTACACCTCGCCGGGTGAGCCGATCTGCTCGATCACGCCTTTGTTCATCACCACAATACGATCGGCGACTTCCATCGCTTCTTCCTGGTCGTGGGTGACGAACACCGAAGTCAGATTGATATCTTCATGCAGGCGCGCCAGCCAGCGGCGCAGCTCCTTGCGCACCTTGGCATCCAGCGCACCGAACGGCTCGTCCAGCAGCAGTACCTTGGGCTCCACCGCCAGGGCCCGGGCCAGGGCGATCCGCTGGCGCTGGCCGCCGGACAACTGTTCCGGGTAACGGTCGGACAGCCAGTCCAACTGCACCATGTTCAGCAGTTCATGGACCTTGGTGGCGATCTGGCTTTCGTTCGGGCGCAGGCTCTTCGGCTTCATGCGCAGGCCAAAGGCGACGTTATCGAACACGGTCATATGACGGAACAACGCGTAATGCTGGAACACGAACCCGACGTTGCGATCACGCACATCGTGACCGGAAACGTCTTCGCCGTGGAACACGATGCTGCCGTCATCCGGGGTTTCCAGCCCGGCAATGATCCGCAGCAAAGTGGTCTTGCCGCAGCCGGACGGGCCAAGCAAGGCCACCAGCTCGCCGCTCTGGATGTCCAGGTTGATGCTGTTCAGTGCCTTGAAGGCATTGAAGTTCTTGCTGACATTACGGACTTCAATCGACATGACTTATTCCTCCGCGGCGCTGGCGCGCAGGCGGTTGATTCGGTTTTCGCTCCACTGCTTGAGCAGCAGGATGAAGAGCGCCAGGATCAGCAACAGGCTCGCCACGGCGAACGCGGCCACGTGGTTGTATTCGTTGTAGAGGATCTCGACGTGCAGCGGCAGGGTGTTGGTCACCCCGCGAATATGCCCGGAAACCACCGACACCGCGCCAAACTCGCCCATTGCCCGCGCCGTACACAGCACCACGCCATAGATCAGGCCCCACTTGATATTTGGCACGGTGACATGCCAGAACATCTGCCAACCGTTGGCGCCCAACAGCCGCGCCGCTTCTTCTTCCTGGGTGCCCTGCTCCTGCATCAGCGGGATCAGTTCACGGGCGACGAAGGGCACGGTGACAAAGACGGTCGCCAGGATGATGCCCGGCAAGGCAAAAACGATCTGGATATCGTGATTCGCCAGCCACGAACCGAAGAAGCCCTGGGCGCCGAACATCAGCACATAGACGAGACCGGCGATCACCGGCGAGACCGAGAACGGCAGGTCGATCAGCGTGACCAGCATGCTCTTGCCGCGAAAGCTGTACTTGCTCACACACCAGGCGGCGCTGACGCCGAACACCAGGTTGAGCGGCACTGAGATCAGCACGGCGATCACCGTCAGTTTCAGCGCCGACAGCGCGTCCGGCTCGAAGATCGCCGTGAAGAACGCACCGAGCCCAAGCTTCAAGCCCTGAGACACCACGATAAACAGCGGCAACAGCAGAAACAGCGCAAAGACCAGCCAGCCGAGACCGATCAGAATCCGCCGCGAAACGGCACTGCCACGCCGGGCGGCGTTGGCCGCGGAGGCGGCGCTTATGGACGATTGGGACATGTTCGCGCCTCCTTATGGGGTTTCGATACGCCGCTGCAGCAAGTTGATCAGCAGCAACAGGACAAAGGAAACCACCAGCATCATCACGCCGATGGACGTCGCGCCGGTGTAGTCGTACTGGTCGAGTTTGACCATGATCAGCAGCGGCAGGATTTCGGTCTTCATCGGCATGTTGCCGGCAATGAAGATCACCGAACCGTACTCACCGACGCCACGGGCAAAGGCCAGGGCGAAGCCAGTCAGCCAGGCGGGCAGCAGCGCGGGCACGAGGATATGCCGGAACACCTGCAAGGGCCTGGCGCCCAGGCAGGCCGCCGCTTCCTCGACTTCCCGAGGAATATCGGCGAGCACCGGTTGCACCGTGCGGACCACGAACGGCAGGGTCACGAAGGTCAGCGCCAGGGTAATGCCCAGCGGCGTGTAGGCGATCTTGAAGCCCAGGTCGGCGGCGAACTGCCCGACCAGGCCAGTCGGCGTGTACAGCGCGGTCAGGGCGATACCGGCGACGGCGGTGGGCAGGGCGAACGGCAGGTCGATCATCGCATCGATGATCTTGCGCCCCGGGAAGGTGTAGCGCACCAGCACCCAGGCCAGCAGTGTACCGATCATGCCATTGATAATCGCCGCATACAGCGCCGTGCCGAAGCTCAGTTTCAGCGCCGCGAGCACCCGAGGCGCCGAAATGATCGCCCAAAACTGCTCCCAAGTGAGTTGGGCGGCATGCACGAACATCGCCGCCAGCGGTATAAGCACAATCAGGCTGAGGTACACCAAGGTGTAGCCCAGCGTCAGCCCGAAGCCGGGTATGACGGGGGAGATACGACGTGACATAGAAGTCCTTGGTTGTGACGCACAAAAGCCCCGAATGAAATCCGGGGCTCCGAGCTCGGCTGACGGTAGGTGACGTTTCAGTTACTGGGCCTGGTAGATCTGGTCGAACACACCACCGTCATTGAAGAATTTCGGTTGCGCCGATTTCCAGCCGCCGAAGTCCTTGTCGATAGTCGCCAGGTCCAGTTTCGGGAACTGCTGCTCGTACTTGGCGGCGACTTTCTCGTCACGTGGCCGGTAGAAGTTCTTCGCGGCGATTTCCTGGCCGGCGGGGCTGTACAGGTGCTTGAGGTAGGCCTCGGCGATCTCGCTGTTGCCCTTTTTCTCGGCATTCTTGTCGATTACCGCCACCGGTGGCTCGGCAAGGATCGACAGGGAAGGCACGACGATATCGAACTTGTCGGCGCCACCGTCTTCCTTGAGGGCCAGGAACGCTTCGTTTTCCCAGGCCAGCAACACATCGCCCTGCCCATTGTTAACGAAAGTGATGGTCGAGCCGCGAGCGCCGGTGTCAAGGATCGGCACGTGCTTGAACAGCTCTTTCACGTACTCCTGGGCTTTGGCTTCGCTGCCGCCGGCTTTCAGGCCGTAGGCCCAGGCCGCGAGGAAATTCCAGCGCGCGCCGCCGGAAGTTTTCGGATTCGGGGTGATGACCGAGACATCTTTCTTGATCAGGTCGTTCCAGTCCTTGATGCCCTTGGGATTACCCTTGCGCACCAGGAACACGATGGTCGAGGTGTAAGGTGTGCTGGCGTCCGGTAGGCGTTTCTGCCAATCCTCGGGCAAGCTCTTGCCGAGCTTGGCGATTTCGTCGATATCGCCGGCCAGCGCCAGGGTCACCACGTCGGCACGCAGGCCGTCGATCACAGCGCGACCTTGCTTGCCGGAACCGCCGTGGGATTGCTGGATCTTCACAGTGTCGCCTGGGTGAGCCTGTTTCCAGAAGCTGCTGAATTCGGCGTTGTAATCCTGGTACAGCTCACGAGTCGGGTCGTAGGAAACGTTGAGCAGTTCATAATCCTTGGCAACAGCAGCGCCGGCAAATACGGCACTAGTAAGTGCGGCCAGGGCATAACGGCGAATCGACGACATGGTGAAGCTCCCGAAAATTTTTGGTGTGTTGGCTTTGTTCTCATGGCGCTTCAAGCCCGGACTCGTGCTTGGCCGCTGCAATTTTTCTGGGGGGGCATGAATGACGCCCTCCGGTTGACCAGTCGGGCCTCTGACAACTTCAGAGGGTGATGCGGGGTTCAGCTAGGTTTGTTGCCGGGGGGTTGCAGACGAAACTTTTCCTTGCGCTCAATCTGTACCACCTGAGCGTTGTGGACGGTGATTTCCACCGCGCCAAAACGCAGGTCGCGCAAGGCGTTCTGGATCTCACGCAGAACGGTTGCTTCGTCCTGGCCGTCAACGCTACGCAGAGATGCGCTCATGGTCGTGCTCCTGAAATATGAGTTACCCCGGCAGTGGCGGAACTGCTCATGGTGTTGAGGCAATTTTAGACAGGCGAAGTTATTCTTAAAAATACTATTTAAGAATTTTAATATAACCAAATCTTCACAACTGTCGGCCAGTACTCGCCACCCATCCCGCAGCTTCGCCAGTATCGGTCGCCGTTAAATAGCTTCGGCTGTTGCGCCAAGCGCTAACTCTAGAAATGCCTGATGGCCTTACAAATCGGCTGAAATCATAAAGTAGGAAATATCCAGGCACTCTTATCTGCAACAGCGACTGGTTTTCTCTGGTGGCTCGGTGATAATGCGCGGGCTGTTCTTTACTTTATCGAGGGCAATACAGCCTATGTGGTACAACGGTTTTCTTGACTTGTCAGCCTGGCAACTGGTGGCGGTCACTCTGTTGATGACCCACGTGACCATTGTCGGTGTCACGGTCTATCTGCACCGCTATTCGGCCCATCGCTCCCTGGAGCTCAATGCCGGTCTCAAGCACTTCTTTCGTTTCTGGCTGTGGCTGACCACGGCTCAGAACACCCGCGAGTGGACCGCCATCCACCGTAAGCATCATGCAAAATGCGAAACCGTCGATGATCCCCACAGCCCGGTGATCCTCGGCCTCTCCACCGTCCTGCGCACCGGCGCCGAGCTGTACCGGGCCGAAGCCGACAACGCCGAGACCCTGCGCATCTACGGCAAGAACTGCCCGCAAGACTGGATCGAGCGCAACCTCTACTCGCGCTACAAGCTGCTCGGTATCAGCCTGATGGCGGTAATCGACCTGCTACTGTTCGGCGCCATCGGCATCACCATCTGGGCGATCCAGATGATGTGGATCCCGTTCTGGGCCGCCGGCGTGATCAACGGCCTGGGCCACGCGGTCGGCTATCGCAACTTCGAATGCCGTGACGCGGCCACCAACTTGATGCCTTGGGGCATCCTGATCGGCGGCGAAGAGCTGCACAACAACCACCACACCTACCCCAACTCGGCCAAGCTCTCGGTCAAAAAATGGGAGTTCGACCTGGGTTGGGCATGGATCAAGCTCTTCAGCTTCCTGCGTCTGGCCAAGGTGCAACGGACCGCGCCCATCGCCCACCGAGTCGAGGGCAAAGGGCACCTGGACATGGACACCGCCATGGCGATCCTCAACAACCGCTTCCAGATCATGGCCCAATACCGCAAGCTGGTGATCGCGCCGCTGGTAAAACAGGAGCTGACCAAAGTCGATCACTCGGTCCGCCACCAATTCCATCGGGCCAAACGTCTGCTGTCGCGGGAAACCAGCCTGCTCAGCGATAACCACCAGGTACGCATCGAAACCATGCTGGCACACAGCCAGGCACTCAAGGTCATTTACGAGAAGCGCCTGGCCCTGCAACAAATCTGGGTCAAGACCAGCTCGAATGGCCACGACATGCTGGCGGCGATCAAAGATTGGGTCCACGAAGCCGAGGCCAGCGGTATCCAGTCGCTGCGTGACTTCGCCAACCAATTGAAGACTTACTCGTTGCGTCCGTCCCTCGCCTGACACCGTTGATCGGCGCGCTTGGCTTCGAGACGCGCCGTTCGGAACTTAGCGACCATTCTCTTATCTCAAATGCACTTCGCCATCCCGGCGGGTTTTCGGTGTCGCCACGGCTGATACGAACGTGGCACACCCTGTGAGATGCGCCGATGGTCAATAAAAAGCCGAGACCGCCTTCCCTCCAACAGTGGCCTGAAGCTGCTGAAACCCTACTTGCCCTGATGCACGCACAAGGTGAAGTCGCGCGCTTGAGCGAACGCGAACAACTTTTCAGTTCCTTGCTGGTGAGCGTCAACGCCGTGTTATGGGCTTTCGACTGGGAGGCCCGACAGATGCTCTATGTCAGCCCCGCCTACGAACGCATCTTCGGTCGTTCCGCGGGCCTGCTGCTGGCCGATTACAACGAATGGCGCGACAGCATCTACCCCGATGACCTCGACTACGCCGAGCGCAGCCTCGCCCAAGTGCTGGAAAAGGGCGCGGTGGAAGACCGCGAATACCGCATTATCGGTGCCAACAGCGAGATCCGCTGGCTCAGCGACAAGTGCTTCATCGGTCGTCATGCCGAACCGGGGCAGCGGGTGATCGTGGTCGGTATCGCCGAGGACATCACCGAAAAGAAAGTCCTGGAAGATGAGCTGCAACGCCTGGCGACCACCGATGTGCTGACCAGCAGCAGCAATCGTCGGCACTTCTTCGAATGCGCCCACCGTGAGTTCGAGCAAGCCCGCCTGCAAGACTCGCCGCTGGCTTTCCTCTTGCTGGATATCGATGACTTCAAGCGGATCAATGACACCTACGGGCATCCGGAAGGTGACACGGTCCTCCAGAAAATTGCCGAGACAGGGCGTTCGGCGTTGCGCAGCGGCGATCTGTTCGGACGTATCGGCGGAGAGGAGTTCGCCGCGCTGCTGCCTGGCTGCGCACCGGACATGGCGCAGCAGATTGCCGAACGCCTGCAACGAGAGATCCAACGCCTGGCGTTCAGCCATGACGGCGAATACTTCGGCATCACCATTAGCCAGGGCCTGACCAGCCTGACTCCCGAGGATGAGCTGTTCGACGGGCTCTTCGCCCGAGCAGATAGCGCGATGTACCAAGCCAAGCGCTTGGGCAAGAATCAGATCGTCCTGGCCTGAAGAGGCCTGCGAAAACAAAACACCCTGCGAAAGCGTAGCGCTCGCAGGGTGTTGGGGTGATGGTCTGATTACCCGCCGAAGCGGGTCTTTTTTCTCACGCATCGCAACTCAAGCGAGTTCGGCGAAGCACTCCTCGATGATCGCCAGGCCTTTGTCCAGTTGCTCGTCCGGCGAGGTCAATGGGACCAACACGCGCAGGACGTTGCCGTAGGTGCCGCAGGACAACAGGATCAAACCTTTGTCACGGGCCTTGGCCACTACCTGGGCCACGGCGGCTGCGTTCGGCTTGTGGCTGTCGCCACCTTCGAATAGCTCGATTGCGATCATCGCACCCAGGGCGCGCACTTCACCGATCACCGGGTACTTGGCCTGAATCGCTTTCAAACCGGTCACCAAGCGCTCGCCGACCGCCTTGCAACGTTCCAGCAGGTGCTCTTCCTCGAACACGTCCATCACCGCCAGGGCCGCGGCGCAAGCGATCGGGCTGCCGGCGTAGGTGCCACCCAAGCCACCGGGAGCAATGGCGTCCATGTACTCGGCTTTGCCGCAGACACCCGCCAGCGGGAAACCGCCAGCAATGGACTTGGCGAAGGTGGTCAGGTCGGCGGCGACGCCCATCTGTTCCATGGCAAAGAAAGTCCCGGTACGACCGGCACCCGTCTGCACCTCGTCGGCAATCAGCAGGATACCGTGCTGGTCGCACAAGGCGCGCAAGCGCTGCATAAACGCTTTGGGCGCGACATAGAAGCCGCCTTCGCCCTGTACCGGCTCGATGATGATCGCGGCGATATCACGGGGCTCGGCGTCGTTCTTGAAGATGCGCTCGATGCTGGCAATGGCGTCGTCGATGCTCACGCCATGCAGCTCGTTTGGATACAGCGCACGGAAGATGCCGCCCGGCATCAGGCCCATGCCAGCCGAGTAAGGCGCGACTTTGCCGGTCAGGCCCAGGGTCATCATGGTACGACCGTGATAGGCGCCGGTGAAAGCAATCACGCCGGCGCGCCCCGTGGCGGCACGGGCGATCTTCACGGCGTTCTCGACCGCTTCGGAACCGGTGGTGACCAGCAAGGTTTTTTTCGCGAAATCACCTGGAACCTTGGCGTTCACTTTCTCGCACAGCTCTACGTAGGGTTCGTAGGCCAGGACCTGGAAGCAGGTGTGGGTCAGCTTGTTCAACTGCTCAGTCACGGCAGCGATGATTTTCGGATGCACGTGGCCGGTGTTCAGAACAGCGATACCGCCGGCGAAGTCGATGAACTCACGACCTTCGACGTCGGTCACGGTGGCATTTTTCGCGTGGTCGGCGAAGATCGGGTGGATCTGGCCGACACCGCGAGGGACAGCGGCCTGGCGGCGTTGCATCAAGGATTCGTTGGTCTTGCTCATGGTGTCCTCATTCACCGCTCATCGGGCGGCACGACTCAAGGAATGCATGGCGGGGAAGCAACTGCGGCAGCATACGATGATCGACTGTCACAGCTTTCCCGGCCACAGAGAAAATTGCGTTCGAAGCACAGCAAGGGACAGCGCTCTCGTGCCCCTTGTGTTTGCAGCAATCTCCAACCGGACTCAGATGCCCAGGCAGAGGTATTTGATTTCCACATAATCTTCGATGCCGTACTTGGAACCTTCGCGGCCCAGCCCCGAAGCCTTGATACCGCCGAACGGCGCGACTTCGTTGGAGATCAGCCCGGTGTTGACACCGACCATACCGTACTCCAGAGCCTCGGCCACACGGAACACACGGCTCAGGTCACGGGCGTAGAAGTACGAGGCCAGGCCGAATTCGGTGTCGTTGGCCATCGCGATGACCTCGGCTTCGTCCTTGAAGCGGAACAGCGGCGCCAAGGGACCGAAGGTTTCTTCCTTGGCCACGGCGGCGTCCTTGGAGACGTTGACCAGGATAGTCGGTTCGAAGAAATTGCCTTCGATGGACTTGCCGCCGGCCAACAGGGTCGCCCCTTTGCCCAGGGCGTCGGCGATGTGCTCCTTGATCTTGACCACTGCTTTCTCGTCGATCAGCGGGCCGGTGGTAGTGCCCTCGTCCAGACCGTTGCCGATCTTGAGTTTGGCGACTGCCGTCTTCAGTTTCTCGGCGAAGGCATCGTAGACCCCGTCCTGGATGTACAGGCGATTGGCACAGACGCAGGTCTGGCCGTTGTTGCGGTATTTGGAGATGATCGCGCCTTCGACGGCCTTGTCCAGGTCCGCGTCGTCGAACACGATAAACGGAGCGTTGCCGCCCAGTTCCAGGGAAACCTTCTTGATGTCCTTGGCACACTCGGCCATCAATTGGCGACCAATCTCGGTCGAACCAGTGAAGGACAGCTTGCGCACAATCGGGTTACCGGTCAGCTCGGCGCCGATATCGCCGGCGCTGCCGGATACCACGCTGAACACACCTTTCGGAATACCGGCGCGCTGGGCCAGTTCCGCCAGGGCGAAGGCCGAGAACGGGGTCTGCGAAGCGGGCTTGAGCACCATGGTGCAACCGGCGGCCAGGGCCGGGCCGGCTTTACGGGTGATCATTGCGGCCGGAAAGTTCCACGGCGTGATGGCGGCTGTCACGCCGATGGGTTGCTTGATCACGATCAGACGCTTGTCCGGCTGGTGACCCGGAATCACATCGCCATAGATGCGCTTGGCTTCTTCGGCGAACCACTCGATAAAGGAGGCGGCATAGACGATTTCGCCCTTGGCCTCGGCCAGTGGCTTGCCTTGTTCCAGGGTCATCAGGCGGGCCAGATCGTCCTGGTTCTCGATGATCAGCTCGAACCAGCGGCGCAGCTTATTGGCCCGCTCCTTGGCGGTCAGTGCACGCCAGGCGGGTAGGGCCTTGTCAGCGGCTTCGATCGCGCGGCGGGTTTCGGCGGCGCCCATTTTAGGCACGGTGCCGAGAATTTCGCCCGTGGCCGGATTGTTGACCTTGATCGTCTGACCGCTGTCCGCATCGACCCAGGCACCATCGATAAAAGCTTGTTGGCGGAACAACTGACTGTCTTTGAGCTGCATGTAGGCTTTCCTTAACAGCACCGCGCTCGCGCGCAGCGTTTTATTGAGTGTAGAAAGGCGCCTTGGGGGCTGCCGTCAGGAAATTCATTCACCGGGCCGAAGCACCTAAATAGCGCACATGAGATGAATGTGCGGTTCAGCGCCCAGACAGGAGCGTTTGAAATCTCAAACGAATCCTAGGATCAATGGGGGTAAAGGACAATAGTCTGTTCAAAAAAAAGAACGAAAATACCGAATTTGAGAGATTTTTCTGATCAACGTAAACCCGGAGACTCGGCGAAGCCGTTCGACATTGCGCAGTAGACAGCGTGGCTCAGGACTTGAATGCCTTCAATACCGTCGACCGACTGGTGCTTGACTGATTGACGCGGGCCTGCATTAACTTCCTTTGTCAGCACGAATAGCTGCCGGGTTCAACGTAAAACCAACGAACCGGCAGGGGCACCCAGCGGTGCCCGAGGATGATCCTGGGGTCAGAGAAACGTTCCAGCTTCCCGGACGGACTGCGCAGGGGCAAGGTGGGCCGGGGTATGCGCAAGTGGAGCCCCACAAAGAGAATTTCCCGACAAAACCCGAATGGACGCCCCGAGCCGACATAGGTATGATGTCGCCCGCATAAGCACCAGTAGCTCAGCTGGATAGAGTACTGCCCTCCGAAGGCAGGGGTCGTGGGTTCGAATCCCGCCTGGTGCACCACTAAATTCAAGGCTTACAGCCTATTACGACCAGCAGCAGAAAACCCCGTGACAGCAGGGTGACAGCAGCGGGCGAATAAAAAGCCCCGCCGGGCGATGCTCTGGCGGGGCTTTTTTGTTTGCGGCTGGGTTCGATTCGATAACCCAGAAGTAACCGGCTGGGTTCTGCAGGTCAGGCGGCGGCCAGGTCTCTGATTCTCAGCACGGTGGTGGTGGAGCAGTTGGCGTGCCGGGCCGTCGCGCGAATGCCCAGGCCGGCGCCGAGCAGCTCAGTCACGCGCTTGTGCAGATCGGCGTCCACCGGGCGCCCCTGGTACTTGCCTTCGGCCTTGGCCTTTTCGATGCCCTGGGCCTGCCGGTCGCGGCGCTGCTCGTAATCCTTGCGCGCGATCGCCGCCATCATTTCCACCAGCATGGAGTTGATGGCCCCAAGCATCCGCCCGGTGAACTCATCCCCCTTCGTGTCCTGCATTCCCTGGTGGCTGGTCGGCAGATCGAGCGCGACGACACGCAGGCCCTTGGAGTCGATAGCGGTCTTGAGCTTTTGCCAATCCTCCACCGGGAGACGGGATAGCCGGTCGATGGATTCCACCAGCAGCACGTCACCCTTGCGCGCATCTTTCAGCAGGCGCAGCAGCTCAGGCCGGTCGGCGGTGGCGCCGCTGGCGTTCTCCAAGTACACGCTGGCGATGACCTTGTTATGGTCGCTGGCGAACTGCTCGAGCGAGGCGCGGGCGCGGCCGGCGTCTTGCTCTTCGGTGGAGGCTCGGAGGTATGCGCGGATGAACATGATGGGTGCCTGTATCAGTTAGGGCGTTCTACTAATACTGTTGCACTTTGGGTGTTACTTATCAAGCGAAAAGCGAGGATATACGTAAATATGCGCGTATCAGCTCGGGCATACTCAAAAAGACGGGGTAGATGTGAGCAGCTTTGCGCGCATTATATGTGTTCAAAACTGAGCGCATCTCGGATGGCTCAAATCCGAGCCATCGCCGGGCGAGTGGTGAAAACGCCACAGTGTGTAGGTTTCAACACACTGTGTTGCTTTCGACACGGTGGCAGGTCAAAGGGAGCTTGGGCGGATGTCCGTGCCGTTCTGGGTGCCAGAGATTCGGTACTTCTGAACCTCGCCCGCAGCCACCTCTGAGGCCGTCTCCTTGACTGGCTGGCCGATCTGCATCGCGCAAAGGCCGCTGCCCTCATCATCTCCAGCGATGCCGACAATATGACGGCCCGGCTTGACCTGGAATTTCACCACTTCGCCAGTGTTGATGCGGGCAGCCTTTTTCCCGTCGATGAGCAGGGTTGCGAAGCAGCCACCCGAAGCCCAAAACCCTTTGTCGCGACTGATTACGAGAATCGCGCCACCAGGCACTTCTGCTTGGTAGGCGTAAATACGCTCTGCGGGCACCTGTTTTGCGGAGCTTGTCTCCACCGGAGTGCTGGAGCAGCCAGCGAGCAAGACAATGGCGGCCGTTAGCAAATTCCTGTGCATGATGCGTCCTCAGTATTGGATGCGAGGACTTTACACCAGGTCGGCTACATCTGGTCTTCTGAGTAGATGCCGGCGCTGATTACTGCGCTACCGACGATCATGCGTCCGTATAGCAACGGCACCGGATTTCCTTGAACGCTAGTGTTCACTGCACCATTGAACGAATAGCTTGCCCGGTTGTTGGGGCCGTCCTGCGTCCCAAGCCCCTTGGGTTGAGGGCTGAGCATTTGAATTGCGCCACCGGCAGCCAATGCGATGCCGGGCGCGAGCGTTGCGCCATTCGTGAATGGTGATGCGGCAATCAGCACAATCCCAATAACTGTTTGGATCAGGCCTGCGCGCTTTGAGCCAGCGAGTATCGGGACTATTCGGATTACTTCACGGCCCGTTGGCTTGTCGAGGTCATCCTCCTTGATGTTCTGTTTTCCAACGAATACCGCGTACCTAATGCCCCGTGAAGCACCTTCGGCCATGTGTTTTTCGAAACCAGGAAATTGCCTGAAATATCCCATCAAGCTGCGGAATGAGGAGCCTGATTCGGTATAGATCGGATGCTCCCGTCTTCCTGTGATTCGGACAAGTGATCCGGATACAACAACCGTCTGTTTTTTCTGAGTAGTGGTTGCCATGGGCGCCTCCTAGGGGTGGTTTTTTAGCAGATCGGCGAGCTTTGCCCGAGCTGAGCGGCAATCCCTGATCAGATGCGGGGTGATGGCCGGGTGGTCCTGGCAGAATTTGCTGTCCGTCCTGGCATTTCTGCAGGATTTGCGCAGGATCTCTGCCGAGATGGCGGCCTCTTCGTAAGTGAAGAACGGGCCGTCGACGTAATGCTTTTGCCCGTTGTTCGTGATCCTGACCTCGTAGGCTGAATGCCTTGCTGGAGACTCATGGCGCTCAAGCTCAGTGACTCTGCACGCCTCGGCGAAGCGCTCCTGATAGGTTTTCATTTACGGCTCCTGGTGGTCTGTGAATTCGTCAAAAATCTCTTCGAGCGATAGTTGCTGACGGGTTGCCCCGCCGGGTTCCGCGTTGGCGCTCAACTCGTCCATGATGTCGCTGATTTCCCTTACAACGTCTTCAGACGCGGCCGCATTGGCGCGCTGGCGCAGCTTCGCAAGCTCGTTGCGGATGTTCATTCGCGGCTCCCCAGGATCATCAGGTACTGCTCAGCAACGTAGGCAGGGAGACTCATTCCGTCCGCTGGCTTCCGAAGCACCCAAGCCCCAGGGGGAGCGAATGTGCGCATATCCATGACTCCGACCTGTGGCCGATACCCGGTGCGCTCTGCGTTGATAACGTGGGCGATCATCGCCTTGGCCATCTCCTCGGCCTCGGCGCTATTCATTTCACAGAACGGGAAGTACAGCGGCACGCTCACCCCTGCTATGCGGTAGTCGACGACGTGCCCGACCTTCTCTGGCAAATTCATCGGGGTCTTGCTGCAATTCGCCACGACAAGGACGATCAGCAGGATCATTTCCTCATTGGCGCCTACCTTCTCGGCGATGCGTTTGATCTCTGCTCGCAATGTCTTGACGCTCATCGCTGCATACCCTCCATCTGCTGGCGTAGCTCTTCGACGGCCTTCTGTAGCTCTGCTACCTCGATCACTCGCGCGACGGCCCCTAGGCCATCAATGAGAGAGCGGCCTTGATCGGGAGGAAGGTTGCCGGCCGCCACTGCACGCAATATCGACTTGGCGGCGCTGGGCAGGTCGGTGTCGTCAAAGTCGAAGCTGACCACCTCGGCGGTGGCCTTAACTGGTGGCACCAGTCGCTCAAGGATCAGGCGGCACGCCTGCATATCGCCCTTCTTGGCGGCGGCCAGGATCTTGCGCGTTACCGCGTCAGCGCCTGCCGCGAGCTTCTCCCGGATGGCCTGGGTTTGGCCTGAGCGCCCCCCAGGGTTGCCGGAATGGCCGGGAGCGAATCTCCCCCCGGCAACTCGGCCCGGCGCCGCCTCTGCTGGTGGCAACGGATTGGCCAATGCTTAAGCCTCTTCGCCTTGGATTTTCTTCTTGAGCGCCTCGTCGGCCGCTTCCTCTTCTTGCTTGACCCGTTCCAGGCGGTCTTGGATGCGCTCAATGGTCGATTCTGCTGGGCCTTTCACAAGCTCTTTTGCAGCCTCGCCAGCCGCACCAACTCGGTCGTCGAGACTGATGCCGGCGTCAGCGCTGATCAGGCCAAAGGCTCTTCGGAGCGTGTCCTGTGCGGCGTCTGCTGCTTCGGTCAGTTCTGCGATCTCTTGCGCTTCGCGGGGATTGGCGCGCACCAGGGCCTCTTTGGTGATTCGGGCGTACCACTCGCTACTGACACCGCTCAGTTCGCGAGGGAGGCGAAGTGCAGCGTCCAGATATGCCTTGTCGACTCCCGCCAACAGCGTAGCGTTGCGCTTGGCCGGCTCCATACCGCGCAACTGAGCGGCAAGCGCAAGGTCGATCTGAACTGCAATCGGGTCATTGTCCCGATAAGGCTTCACAGCGGTTAGCTTCTCGGCGCGCTCCTTCACCTTCTCTTTGTACCTTTCAAAATCACGCTGCAGTTGACCCAGGAAGTACAGCCGATCTTTCGCGGTTGCGCGGATGTCTTCCTGCTTCGCGCTATCCGAGCGGCGGGCGTCATTGATGATGCCTGTTGCCGCGATCTGCAGGCCCTCGACGTGATTCCGAGCCTCGCGAGCGACGGCGTAGAGGTCTGCAAATGGGCCGGTTTCGGGGAATTTCCACATCCCCACCAGGCGGCTTTTACCACCAGATTCAGCGCGTAGTGTTTTCATCTGAGTTCGTTTCTCCAATTTTGTAAGGTCAGTCCCAGCGCTTCGGCGCAAGGTCTTTAACGTCCACGTCTGCCAGGTCCATCACACGAAAGTCGACGTAGCCGTTACGTCCGTGGATGCGGTAACCGCCAGTGGGGAGTGGATCAATGCTGACGCCGAGAGAATCGGCACGTTGGCGCACGATTTGGCGGATTTCCTCGACACTGCTTTTCATCGAGTCGAGCCCTTTATGCGTAAAGGATTGCGGTGGGCGCGATGATTGGGCGCTGCTCGGCCAGGGCAATCAGTAGCGCACTGGCCTGAAGATCGCCTCCAGCGGCTGCCGAACGGAGTCGATCCCATGCAAGCTTTAGTTCGGCCTTGGTCGGACTACGGCTCGGGCCGCGTCCCTTTGCTGGTTGTGCTGTTGCAGAAAAAGTCATTGGTTCGCCCTCTCAAGCGTTGAAAGTGTGTCTCCGAGGGACAGATTTACGCTTTTTTGTGTATTCGTACAGTGTTTTTAGGGTGCACCTCAGGTGTTACACGTAAGTGGACGTAACCGGACTGAAATAGTTGGTTTTGGCCGTTCTGGAGAGGGTCTTTTTGTTGCAGTAAGTAGACGTTAGCCAAAATGATACAGGGCCGGGATTTCGGCTCAGTCCGACCTCAGATTGAGGATGGAGCGGGGAGGACTGACCTACCGTTTTGGGATGTCAGGTTTACGCGCCACGTTTTGCGAGATTTGAAAACGTGGCGCGGATTTGATGTGTCCAGCTTTGGACGCATCTCGGTATTCGCTGATCGGTCGTCGAGCAGTCGCCGAATGGTCGTCGATTTGTGTTCAGTCCACAGCGGGGGGGGGCGGGCTTTCATGGGGTGTTTCCCCAACGGGGGATTACCTGCTCCGACCTGCTGTCAGGCGTCCTTGTGCGGAGCCAGGACGAATTCAACCTCAACGCGGCCGGCTGGCTCGGATTTTTCCGCGTCAGTCCTGGCCCTGCGACTAGTGTAGATGTCGCCACACTCCTTGGCAGCCTGCTCCATCAGTTTCATCGCCATCACGATATGTCCGCGCGCCTCGGCCTCTTCAAGCATCCGCCCAAGCGCGCGCAGCCTCATGGATCGGTTGGCGATCGGCTCCTTGACCACCTCAGACCGGAATCCGGCCCTGGTGTCTTCGAACAGCGTCACCCAGCGCTTTGCCAGGCCCTTACTGCTCTTGCGTGTCGGGTCGTGGGTCTCGACCTGCTGGCGCGACACCGCCACGCCGAAGCCATCCTTAACGGCGGTAGCGACCTGTGAGGGTGAGTCGAAGCACGCCAGAGACTGGACGATAAAGGCTTTGATTTCGTTGCTGAGCGCGGCCATGGGCTGGAATCTGTCTAGGGTCTGTCAAGAATCCTCATGGTTGCCCAGGTGGCGCGCAATGGCAATGCCCCACGTACGCACCACCAGCACATGGTAACGATCAGGTAACGCTGAGACCGTTACCGGCCAGTCAGGCGATACGGTCCGATTCGGCTCGTATGGTCTGTCTCGCAACGCTCCGGCTGAGTACCGAGAAAATCGGAACCACTCCTGATCTGCCAGATAGACCAAACCGTCTCAGTGAGACCAAATCGGCACACAGCGCGATAATTCACTGCCTTTTCGCGTGTATGTAGAGTTTTCACCTGGCACTGCGTCGAGATACCCTGAGAAGTCAGGACATCTCAGGAGCCCCTATGTCAGTCATCGATTGCGATTACCTGCCCGACCCATCCAAGACCACATTCCCGCCCGAACTTGCGCTGCTGATCGTGCGCAAGGCTGCATCCATGGCCGAGGCGTTCGAACAGCAGGCCCTGGACCAACTGACCAAGGACGCTATCTCAGCAATATCCGCCGGTGCTGATCCGCGCCAGGTCATTCGGCAGATGCGGTTGTAACTTCCCCCAGTGGGGGGAGTCGTTTCCAGCAACGACACCCCTTTTACGACCTTCTCGTGAAACCACCTGGGGCTCGGAGGTTTCCTCCGGCGGAGTGAACCTATCCCCTGCTTTGGCAGTTCAACTCACCTGAACGAATCGTTCACCCTTCCAGATGTGAGCGGATTTGCGCGCATCACTCCCCCCAAATTTGGGGCCTGCAATTATTTTGCATCCATCCATTGCGTTACTGGTAATGCTATGTCAGTATGATTTCACGTTACCAGTAATGAGGAATTCAGATGGCAGAGAAGGCCGAGCACCCAAACACCCTGCGCCAGCGTGCATTCAAGGAACGTCAGCGCGAGGCAGGTTTCAAGCAGCACACGCTGTGGATTCACACGGAGACGGAGGAGGCAGGAAAGCAGGCGGCACGCGACGGGAAGCCGCTCAAGCCGATGGAGTCGAAAGACCCCTTGAGTTGGGCGTCAGGCTGGATCGCAGAGAAGGGTAAGCAGTAAATACCCCGGATTCAGGGTATTTAGATCGGCGGAAGTTTCCGCCCGTTCAATCAGCTTAAACCTTAGCCGATTGGATCGATGGTCCAGATTTGGATCATCTCAGAAGAGGTGCCAACCCGGTGTGCAACCACCGGGCCGGCTATCACACGACGAAACTTAGAGGTACACGTCATGCAATTTAAACAGAATACCATCCAAATTCTGGATGCGCGCGGCCAGATCATCGCCACCATGGAGCTGCCGGCCAACATCAAGCTCACTGAGCTGGCCCCGTTGAAGATCCTGGGCGACATCAGCTTCAAGGTTCTGCCGGGCGCCGCCCCATCACGCGGGATCTGCTTAGGGGGTGTCGTATGAGCAACCTCCCGGCTGTTTTGGTGCTTGAAGGCGAGGTCGTGCGCGACGTGTTCATCAGCTCCGAAGAAATGGCGCGCATGAATGAGGCTCGCGCCACTTTCAAAGAGCTGCGCGCAATACTCATGGGTCATGTGATCCCGGCACTTGGCGGTTTCGATAACCCGGTCGCCACTGAGATCGAGTGCCGTCTTGAAGTTATCGCTCTCGCCAGCCGTAACTTCCTCTATCCACATCGTTACTCTGGCGCTGCGCACGATGCTGTAAGTGTTGGGGGTGACCAATGAGCCCCGTAGCTGAAAAACCGCCAATCAAAGCGCCCTCCAAACCCAAAGGCTCAGCGCGCAAGGGTAAGCAAGTCGGCCTGCGCTCAAAGCCACAGGCGAAATCCGCCTGGGACCGTCTGCCTTTCGCCGGGAAAGACCATAGCCGCCATTTCTCAAGCTGGGATGTCCCGATGACCGGCGGCTACTTCGGTGGGATCGAAGTCGGCAAGATCGTAGCCCGAATGTACTTCAAGTACCTCCGCGACGAGGAATCCAACCCACTCAAGCTTGGCGCGCTTCATCTTCAACTGCTGCTGACCTCGCTGGACGCCAAAGTCCCAGTTACAGAGGAGGAAAAGGCATCGCTCAGTGGGCAGCGAGTGGGGTTCATGTCCGAGGTATATCGCTGGCTTGAGGATGCCGTTCTCAAACGCGGATCGTATCTGGATGCTATTCCTGAGCGTTCTTTCGTCAAGGACGCAAACGAACACCCTGCCAGGACTGACGCGGCGCTCATGGCGGCGATTGAAGCGAGGGGCGCCAAATGAAAACCTCTATCGAGACACGCGACGATCTGAGTTTCACGCAGTGCGACCCAGAAGGCAGACGGATCAACTGGCCTCGGAACAATCCAGGTGTCGAGGCGGACTGGCAGAAGGGAATCGGTTTCTTTGACGTGGAGGTCGCAACGCTGGCTGCGCACGATGAAACCGAAGCGTTCTACGCGATTCAATTTGCACTCATGGGGATGGGTGGTCGATCGACAATGCTGGAGATCGGATTCATTGATCGCGTGACCAAGGCGGCGGTGATTGGGCTTCGCGCTCTACGTGAAGGCGCCGAGCCGTTCGCTCCTACAGACGCTGACTGACAAACTACGAAAGCATCGTAGTAACCAAGGCACTACCCTGCAACGGGGTGGTGCCTTTTTCATTGGTGGGCGTGTGGCGCCATCTCGGCAGAGTGGATCAGGTGGATACGTATGCCTCCAACCACTCATCCACGCTCTGGTCCTGTGGTGGCTTAGTGGTGTGTATAGGGGAGTAAGGGATTACCTTGTTATCGTCCTTTCTTGTTAACTTGTTTTCGTGGTTTGAAGCGCACGTAGTTGGAATCGGCTGTAGCCCACGTACTGCCTGGTCTGTAGCTGTTTCCTTGTGCCCTGGCCTTGTGTCTTCCTTGTGCCCTAGTTGTGCCTCAGTTGTGCCCAAGTTGTGCCCTAGAACTGCGAGACGCGCCTGGTCTTCGGTGATGGTCACAGGGTGGAGCGACTGCACATTAATCCGATCCTTCCTCACCTCCCCGGCCAACAAGATGCTGGACAGCTTTCCCATGCACTTGTGGAACCTCTGCATCCGCTCAGGAAGTGGTAGACCAGTGCCCCGCCAGAACTTGTAGAACTGGCTTCGCTCGCCGACACGGAACTCACCGGCCGGAAGAGGTGCGCCAGCTTTGCCACCTATCGTTGTGCGTTTGCGGGTCAGCTCCACATTGAAAATGGCGTAGGCGGTTTCGCCAGTCAGTACCGATGTGAAGCGCAGAGTCACGCCGGCCGATTTGTGCTGTCCGTACCTTCCAGCGCTGTAGCCTTCATACCTGAATGCATCGACTCCAATTGCCACCAGTACCGATCGGCAAATCTCCAGTGCTTTTTGATCCAGCCATTCAGGCGGCACGGGCTTGCCGCTCGCCGGTTGAATGACGAGCTGCCCACGCTCAATGCTCACCGCGTCGCCACGGCTAAGTAGTTTTGTGGCTAGGCATTCCACTGAATCGACCTCAGCGTAATTCGGCTGGATAACCAGCGGGGCGAAGCCCACCGGCAGCTCACAGGCAGGCGCGGGGGGGTGTGTCCTCAGTTTTGAGGACACACCCCGCTTCTCTGGTTTACGACGCTTCACGCATAAGGATGTACTTGGCGACGCGGTGAGGCGGGCGGCCTGGCTCGGTGGACTGGTACGTCCATAAGGTGCGGATTTCGTGCCCCTTTTTCCTCAGTCGTCGGATGGTGTTGGGTGGCTGGACTATATCCAGTTCCTTGGCGGCTTCGATGGTCGATACAGGCCCGTTTCGCAGAGCCTCCATCATCTTGCGGTCTTGCTCAGTTGAAGAATGGCGTGTCATAGTTTGCCCCTCACGTTGGTGCTATCCAGTGTGTTTTCGCCAAGGCGGTGCTCGAACACCGCCTTAGCGCTCTCTATTCTGCTCATGCGCTACCGCCCACTTCGGTTAACTGGCGCTCTGCCAATAGCTCGCACTCGTCTGTGGCAAGCCTCCAAGTATCTATGGTGATCAATCCAAGGTTGTGCAACGTGTAGATCGCACCGCGCGCAAAGTCATGGGCGCAGTCAATCATCGCCACGTTCCCTGCTGTGGCAATTTTGGCGGTGAGGCTGGAAATGATTTGCGCAGGAGTCATCGTGCACCGGCCTGCGCCGCGCGTTCGATCCAAGCCTTCAGCTCGGCCATCAGAATCAAACGGCGGCGCCCAAGCTTGAAAGCCTTCAAATCACCCGATGCAATCAGCTCATAAACACCGGAGCGCGAGTACCCAACGATTTTTGCAGCATCCTCAACGCTCACAGAGAGCGGGGCGATCTGTTGTGCCTGATTCATATGATTTCTCCCTGGCCAGGTTATGGGTTAGCGGGGGCCAGATGCTGCAATCCTATTTGCAGTATGTACTGCACGTCAACTGCAATCATTGACTTTGTGTGAGTGCGTGGACAATACCGGACATACGAGATACGATCCGCCATCTTGCAAATCCTTAGGAACTGAACCGATGGCCAAGAACAAGCCCAATCAGGGCGCGCGGAAAACGGAAACGCTCACGCTGAGGCTTGACCCAAAGGTGCGGCTTTTGATTGAGTTGATTTCGCGAGTGCGCAGGCAGTCGATTACGGGCGTCGTGGAGGCGGCTATCGAAGACATTGCCTTTGATTTAGATGTTCCGTTTGTCGACGATGGAGCCGTCCAGAACTCAGCGTTGGGATCGATCTTTTCCGAGATATGGTCAACTGATGAAAGCGAATTGTTCATCAATATGTGCTTTCGGCTGCCATCGCTAATGACCTACGAAGAGCAGCGCCTTTGGGAGACCATCAAGGCGTCCCCGGCATTTCGAGAAAAGCCATCCGCCACTTTGCTGACGGATTGGGAGGTTGAAGGGGTTGGTCGCCTGGATAAGTGGATGATTCGAAACTTCTGGAGCCAGCTTGCGGAGCACGTTGTGGAAAACCGAGAAAGCAGGACGGTCGTGCCTTTCGAGCCTCCGTTCTAAATCAACTCCACCGCCGCCGCCTTGGTCCCAGGCGCCAAGTGCGCGTAACGCAGCGTCATTTTGATATCAGCGTGACCCAGCAGATCCCGTACCGTGTTGAGCGGTACGCCGGCCATCACCAGTTTGGATGCGAACGTGTGGCGCAGATCGTGCCACCGGAACCGCTCCACCTTGGCTAGCGTGAGCAGGCCAGACCAAGACTTCTTGACGTTATCAAGACGGCTCCCGCTTTGGCCTGGAAAGACGAAACCTTTACCGCCGCCCTGCTCTTTCCACTTGGTCAGCGTTTCCAGCGCTTCACGATTGAGCGGGATATGCCGAGTCTGTCCCGACTTCGACGTATCACCCTCTACGGTGATCAGCTTGTTCTTGAGGTCGACATCCGTCCAGGTCAAATTGAAGGCCTCCCCGCGCCGCACGCCAGTGTTGATCGACAACATCACCAGCGGTTCAAGGTGATCAGCGAAGTGAACGGCCCGAAGGTCTGCCAGGGGCTCTTTCTGGCGCTCTATCCGCCACCTATTCGCACTGTCTCGGGCATCGCGGATTACGCCGCTGCGGGCCTCCAGGGCCTCACGCAGGGCCGTCTCTTCCTCCGTACTGAGGTAGCGCACCCGGCTGCGATCGTCGACCTTGAGTTTCCGCACTTTCAGTGGATTATCTTGCAGTACTCCCCACTCAACGGCGCGGCTGAGCACGCCCCTTAGTCGAGTGACGTTACGGTTTGCCGTTGCAGGGGATCGACCGGCGCGCAGCCAGGCTGTTCTGATCTGTTCCACGCGCCGGGTATCGATGCTGGCAAGGGGAAGGCCCAGCAGCTCATCAAAGCTGTGCCGGATAGCCCGATTACCATTCTTGGCATCCCGGTGATGCTCGACGGCCCAGGGTTCGAAGGTATCGGTGAGGAACTGGTCGAGCGTAGGCATAGCGGCGCCGGCCCGCTTTTCTGTGATAGCCAAAGGCTCGCCAGTAGCGTGGGCGTCCGCCAGATACTTTGAGGCCTCCGTCCTGGCTTGCTCGAGCGTAATGACGCCGACTCGGCCGAGAGTAGCCGCCTTGTTACGTGCCCAGGTGACCATATAACTGGCGTGACCACTGGGCAAAACACGGATCGATAGTCCGGGCTGCAGTGTATCGTGGATGCGATAGGACTTCGCCGCTGGGACAATGCGGGTTATCGTTTTGCCAGTGATTTTGGTCTTCATGTTCGGCCCGTGACAGCAAGGTGACAGCAAAAACAACTATACGGGCATGATTCATCGTACACAACCGGACGGAAAAGCCCATGTGCGGCGGAGAAAGGCAGTACCCGCTGGATTTGATTTTGCCCTCCGAAGGCAGGGGTCGTGGGTTCGAATCCCGCCTGGTCTTCTTTCCCTTGTACACAAGGGATAGCGTTCCTAATAGAAACCTGTCCTAGTCCTGAAAGTCGTTTTTGCCACAAATTTGCCACACTTGAACGTGGCGGGAATGGTCGAAATGGCAACAATCAGGAATCGCGGCCCAGCCGTTAATAAAGGACAGTGGGAAGCGCAAATCCGTCGTAAGAGCTATCCAGCTCAAAGAAAAACCTTCGAAACCGAAGCCGATGCCCAAGCCTGGGCACGCATGATCGAAAGCGAAATCGACCGAGGCATTTTTGTCTCTCGCGTCGAGGCTGAACGCACCGCCTTTCACCAACCCATTGATCGCTCCGAGTTGCTACCGCACAGATGGACGCGAGTGTAATCAAAAAGCTTAACCGCTATGCGGCAAGCTCAACGTAGCTAGACTCCCCACCTCCAGTCGCGCCCGACAACCAACCCCATATGAACATCAGAGTGGTACGTCCTGCGTGATCAACGCCTACCGTGCCACGAGACCAGCCAGCAAGAATCTCACCATCCGTAGTTAAGCAATGATAAAGAAGCTCAAGAGTATCGGGACCAGTCACGCGTCCGACTTGATGACCTAGGCGGATCCGGCCACCTTGGTAAGTACCCCAAACGGAATCTTCTTCGACATGGTAGTGAAATACTGTGCCGGCACCGGATAGCCCGTGGGCGTTACCCGCTACCGTAAATCGGCGATTGTTCAAACGCTCCCTGATTTGAGCAAGGGGGATTTCCATAAGATGTCGCGTCCTTTTAGTCGAAGTGTTCCATTACAGTCTTCGATGATCTTAAGCCATTTTGTCGTGCCTGAAGAGAGGTCTGCTTGCCTATCCCTATAGCCGCAACTCACGACGATAAAACGCAAGATGTGTTTGGCCGTGGATGCGCATGCTATGTCGATCAGAATATTTGTACTAATACACGGCCTCAAAGTCATCTGAACCTGAAAAACCCACCCGGCACAGGGCTTTATTGTCCGGAATTTGCTAGCGTCAGGTTCTGACAAAAAGCGGCAGCGGGGCGCTCTCGCAAGTCTCGCTGCAAACGCAAGGAGCCTGCTCAATGACCACCTCCGAGTCCCCGCTCGTCCTTTCGCCCGCCGACTGTATTGCCGTGCCCTTCGTCGAGTCCGCGCTCGATGGCTTTGTACTGGGTGGCTTCAACTGGCGTCACGGCGAGGTCAAAGTCGGGCGCCCGGTGGTCATCATCAGCGCCGCCACGTCGCTGCGCTGTCGCTATTACTCGCGTTTTGCCGACTATCTGTTCGCCCACGACTTCGACGTGATCACCTATGACTATCGCGGCATCGGCGAATCGCGGCCAGCGTCGATACGCGGGTTTGAGGCGTCGTGGACCGATTGGGGCGCGCTGGATTTCGAAGCCATGCTGCGGCGGGCCAGTCGCGAATTCCCCAGCCAGCCAATCGATGTCGTCGCCCACAGCTTTGGCGGCTGCGGCGTGGGGCTGGCGGCGTCGGGGCACCTGATCCGCCGTCTGGTGACCGTCGGCGCGCAATTCGCCTACTGGCGCGATTATGCGCCCGCCTCCCGCTGGAAGATGTTCCTCAAATGGCATCTGCTAATGCCGCTGCTGACCCGCTTCTACGGCTATTTCCCAGGTAAGCGACTGGGCTGGCTGGAAGACACTCCCGTTGGCGTGGTGATGGACTGGAGCACCTCGACAGCAGGTTACGAGAAGCGCCCCAGCGCACGAAAGGTCGCCGCCCTGCCGTTTTCTCTGGTACAGGCCAAAATCCTCGCTATCAGCCTGACAGACGATCCTTTCGGCACGGTGACGGCCATAGAGCGGCTCCTGGGTTACTTCACAGGCAGCGAACGCACCCATCTGCGCATCGCCCCTGAAGATATCGCCGAAACCGAAGTGGGGCATTTCGCATTCTTCCGTAGCCAGTATCAGGAAAAGCTTTGGCCGATTGCGTTGCACTGGCTAAGAAAAGGGGAACTGAAGGCACAGACGCCGGGGCAGATCATCCAACGTTGAGGCATGAGCTACTGCATTCCCCATTGATACCGGCCCAGCCAGCTGCGCGGTCCAGCAAAATGCGCTTTGGCATTGCGCCAGTTCACAGGGATAATTCCCGCCACTTACTTCTTCCCGAAAGCACCAGAGCCCATGGCATCCCCAGACAAACAACACAAACGCGCGCAACGGGCGAAAGCCAAGGCCAAGCAGAACCGTACCCGACGCGCCAGCGAGCCAGCCGAGTCGCTGCCAGTGGATGACGATCGGATCGATTTCGCATCGGTCGATTTGACCGACCTCTTCAAGAGAATGCGCAGCGCCGAAGCTATCAGCCAACAAGCCATGTGCGCTGTCTTCCTGGAAGACCCGTTGCTGGAACTGGTACTGGAGCAGGAGGGCGAGGAGGAGGCGACGGACTTTATCCTGTCCGCCCTGATCGAATACCGCCAATGGGCCACCGAGGCCAGCGAAGAAGCCGCGCTCGCCTGGATCGAGAGCCCGGCATTCCAGGCCGACTATGTCGCCGCTTCGCACGCCCTGCAGAAGTCCTGAAAAAAAACGGCCACTATCATCACTGACAGCGGCCGTCTTTTTTCAGCCAAACACAAGCCGTCGATCAACCGTTAGTTCAATACCACCTTCCCGGCGTTCTCGATTCGCCGGCGACGCGCCACCAGCAGACCAGCCACGACGACCAGTACACTGAGCAAACCGGTGGCGAGAACCTCGAGGCGATGGGCTTGCTGGACCAGCATCACCGTCAGCACCGCGACGATAAACACAATCACCACCCAGGTCAGGCCTGGGAACAGCCACATCTTGAAGTCGATTTTCTCGCCTTTGGCCATGCGCTGACGGCGCATGCGCAGTTGCGACACCGCAATTACCAAGTACACCAGCAAGGCAATCGCGCCAGAGCTGGCCAGCAGGAAGTCGAACACCGCCGCCGGCGCGACGTAGTTGGCGAATACCGCCAGGAACGCCGCCGCCGTTGACAGTAACACCGCCCAGTAAGGTGTGCCGCTGGCATTGGTGCGCTTGGATACGGCCGGGGCATCACCGCGCCGTCCCAGAGAGAAGAGCATCCGCGAGGCGGTGTATAGCGCCGAGTTCAGGCAACTGGTCACCGCCACCAGCACCACCAGGTCAACGATCAGCTTGGCATTGGGAATGCCCAGGCGGTCCAGCACGGTCTGGTAGGAGCCGACCGCCGCCAGGGCCGGGTCATTCCACGGCACCAGCGATACCACAATAAAGATCGATACCAGGTAGAACAGGCCGATCCGCCAGATCACCGAGTTGGTGGCCTTGGAGATCTGCTTACCGGGGTCTTTCGACTCGGCGGCGGCGATAGTCACGATCTCGGTACCCATGAACGAGAACATGGTGGTCAACATCGCCGCCAGCACCGCGCCCAGGCCATTGGGCATAAAGCCCACGGTGTCCACCAGATGCGACACGCCGCTGACTTGGCTGGTCGGCAACAGACCGAAGATCGCCAGCAGACCGAGCACCACGAAGCCGATAATTGCGATCACCTTGATCAGCGCGAACCAGAACTCGAACTCGCCGTAGTTCTTCACGCTGAACAGATTGGTCGCGGTCAACAGCAAGGTGATGATCAGGGTAAAAGCCCAGATCGCCACACTGGGGAACCAGGCATGCAGAATCGTCGCGGCGGCATTGGCCTCCAGCGGGATCACCAGAACCCAGAACCACCAGTACAGCCAGCCGATGGTGAAACCGGCCCAGTGCCCGATGGCGCGGTCGGCGTAAGTCGAGAAGGAACCGGTGTCCGGCGACGCCACGGCCATTTCGGCCAGCATGCGCATCACCAGTACCACCAGCATACCGGCTGCGGCGTATGCCAGCAGTACGGCGGGACCGGCCTCGGCAATAGCGCGTCCGGAGCCGACGAACAACCCAGCACCGATCACCCCGGCAATCGACAACATCGTCACATGCCGGGGCTTGAGCCCTTGCTCCAGCTCGTTGGAAGTATGCGTACCGCTCATTGAGGAATACCTATGCAATGAAGAGCTATTTATTCCACCCCTCGTCACTGGCAACCTTGTAGAAGGCACTCAACGGGGGCGTATTTTATTTTTTACGCAAAATTTGCGCCAAAATGTTACAAGCTCCCGGTTCACGGGGCCTACACATCCCGCCGAAGGAAAACCGCAAGTTGTTGAGATTAATGGCAATTCGCCAGAACGTTACCGAGCCACTCATATTTAGACTCGTCGGTCCGCACCGGAAACAGGCAAAAAAACATCGTCACGCCCCATTTTAGGGCGAGCCAATGCCCGCTCAGTCGGTTTACCCTTCCAACACTCGGCCAAAGCTGGCAACATCGCGCCTTTTTTGACGCGACTGCCGCGCTGAAGACGGATCAAGCGGGAATTGGGGGGTTGATAAGAGCGACAATCAACCGTGTCGATGCGATAACCTGCCACGGTACCGTCCTCCAACCCTAGTGGCCTGTACGGTGAGTTCGTTAGCTCAAGTTCGGATGTCACACCCCCATGGTCAAGGCGCTGTGACCCGTCTAGCCGGGCTATGGCGAGGAACAGCAACACCGGTCAGGGGTTTGTGGCGCCGAAATTGACTCATAGAACTCACCACACAGGCCACTAGCCCGGCGCTCACCAGGAAGGCCGCCAACAGCAGGAGCGCAACAGAACAATGAGGAACGCACATGGCTGAGGCCGCGCCCGCCCTTGAAATCCGCAACTTGCACAAACGCTACGGTGAGCTGGAAGTCCTCAAAGGGATCTCGCTGACCGCGCGCGACGGTGATGTGATCTCGATCCTCGGTTCCTCCGGTTCCGGCAAGTCCACGTTCCTTCGTTGCATTAACCTGCTGGAAAACCCACACCAGGGCCAGATTCTGATCAACGGTGAAGAACTCAAGCTCAAAGCCGCAAAAAATGGCGAACTGATAGCCGCCGACGGTCGGCAGATCAATCGCCTGCGCAGCGAAATCGGCTTTGTGTTCCAGAACTTCAACCTCTGGCCGCACATGAGCATCCTCGACAACATTATCGAAGCGCCGCGCCGGGTACTCGGCCAGAGCAAGCGCGAGGCTATCGAGGTCGCCGAGGCCCTGTTGGCCAAGGTCGGTATCGCCGATAAACGCCATGCCTACCCCGCCCAGCTTTCCGGCGGCCAGCAACAGCGCGCGGCCATCGCCCGCACACTGGCCATGCAGCCCAAGGTCATCCTGTTCGACGAGCCGACCTCGGCCCTCGACCCCGAAATGGTCCAGGAAGTTCTCAATGTGATCCGCGCCCTGGCCGAAGAAGGCCGCACCATGCTGCTGGTCACCCACGAAATGGGCTTCGCCCGCCAGGTTTCCAGCGAAGTGGTGTTCCTGCACCAGGGCCTGGTCGAAGAGCAAGGAACGCCACAGCAGGTTTTCGAGAACCCGCTTTCGGCACGCTGCAAACAATTCATGTCCAGCAACCGCTAACGGAGCAATACGCATGCAGACCTACAAGAAAATCCTCCTGGCCGCTGCCGTCTCCATGGCCTTCAGCGCCAGTGCCTTCGCCGAGCCCCTGAAAATGGGCATCGAGGCCGCCTACCCGCCGTTCAACAACAAAGATGCCAGCGGCCAGGTCGTTGGCTTCGACAAGGATATCGGCGAGGCCCTGTGCGCCAAGATGAAGGTCGAATGCACGGTCGTGACCTCCGACTGGGACGGCATCATTCCGGCCCTGAACACCAAGAAGTTCGACTTCCTGATTTCTTCAATGTCGATCACTGCCGAACGCAAACAAGCAGTGGACTTCACCGATCCGTACTACTCCAACAAACTGCAATTCATCGCGCCGAAAAGCGTCGACTTCAAAACCGACAAGGCTTCGCTGAAGGGCAAAGTGATCGGCGCCCAGCGCGCGACCCTGGCCGGCTCCTTCTTGGAGGACCACTTCGGTGACGACATCACCATCAAACTGTACGACACTCAGGAAAATGCCTACCTCGACCTGCAAGCCGGTCGCCTGGACGGCATCCTCGCCGACAAATACGTCAACTATGAATGGCTGAAAAGCGCCGCCGGCAAAAACTACGAATTCAAGGGCGATCCGGTGGAAGAAAGCGACAAGATCGGGATTGCCGTGCGCAAGAAAGACCCACTGCGCCAACGGCTGAACCAGGCGTTGAAGGAAATCATCGCCGACGGTACTTACAAGAAGATCAACGACAAGTACTTCCCGTTCAGCATCCTCTGACCTACCCGACGACCGGCCCTCGACGCAAGGTGCCGGTCGTCCCCAAGCCAAGCCCGCCTTGCCCATGAATATTGATCTCTTCGGATTCGGCCCGGCACTTGCCGCCGGCGCGCTGATGACCGTCAAGCTTGCGCTCTCGGCCCTGTGCCTGGGATTGGCGCTCGGGCTGCTCGGTGCATTGGCCAAAACTTCACCGTACAAACCCCTGCAATGGCTGGGAGGCACCTATTCGACCCTGGTCCGTGGCGTGCCGGAACTGCTCTGGGTGCTGCTGATGTACTACGGCACCGTCAACCTGATGAGCGCCCTGGGCGACACCTTCGGTTATCCCGAACTGGCCTTGGGCCCATTCGCCGCCGGGGTCATCGCCCTGGGGCTGTGCTTCGGCGCCTACGCCACGGAGGTATTTCGTGGCGCGATCCTGGCGATCCCCAAGGGCCACCGCGAAGCCGGCGTCGCGCTGGGCATGTCCAAAGCGCGGATCTTCAGCCGGCTGATCCTGCCGCAGATGTGGCGCATCGCCCTGCCGGGACTGGGCAACCTGTTCATGATCTTGATGAAGGACACTGCGCTGGTCTCGGTCATCAGCCTGGAAGAAATCATGCGTCAGGCGCAAAACGCCGTGCAGTTTACTCGATTGCCCTTCACCTTCTACCTGACAGCAGCCTTCATGTACCTGGGCCTGACCATCTTGGCCATGATCGGTATGCACTTCCTGGAAAAACGCGCCGCGCGCGGTTTTGTGAGGACCACATAATGGAATGGGAAGTCATCATCAAGTGGCTGCCGAAGTTCCTCCAGGGTGCGCTGTTGACCCTGGAGCTGGTAGGCATCGCCGTCGTGCTGGGGCTGATCCTGGCCGTGCCGCTGGGTATCGCCCGGGCCTCCAAGCTGTGGTTCGTGCGGGCGTTGCCCTACGGCTACATTTTCTTCTTTCGCGGCACCCCGCTGCTGGTCCAGTTGTTCCTGGTGTATTACGGCCTGGCGCAGTTCGACTCGATTCGCGAGAGTTTCATGTGGCCCTACCTGCGCGATCCGTTCTGGTGCGCCACAGCGACCATGACCCTGCACACTACCGCGTACATCGCCGAAATCCTCCGTGGAGCCATCCAGGCCATCCCGCCGGGCGAAATCGAAGCCGCTCGGGCGCTGGGCATGTCGCGGCCCAAGGCATTGTTCTACATCATCCTGCCGCGCGCGGCGCGGATCGGTTTACCGGCCTACAGTAATGAAGTGATCCTGATGCTCAAGGCCAGTTCGCTGGCGAGTACCGTGACCCTGCTGGAGCTGACCGGCATGACCCGAACCATCATTGCACGCAACTACCTGACGGTGGATATGTTCTTCACCGCCGGGCTGTTCTACCTGGTGATCTCATTCCTGCTGGTGCAGGCGTTCAAGCAGTTAGAACGCCTGATGCGGGTCGACGCCTGCCAGGGACGGTGACTTGGTGGGCGCAGGCGACTTAAACTCCCTTGCGCCCGCCATCCCGGAACCCAGCATGCCCGCCATCCTTCAAGGCCCCGCACTCCAAACCCGCTTCAAGGCCCTGGATGCGTTCCTGACTGCCCACCAGTATCTCTGGCGTCCACGCCCCTTCACCCACCTGCAGCTACCGTGGGAAACCCAACACCCGGAACTCGCCGCCTGGCTACGCCAACGCAATCTCGACGACGCCGAAACCAGCCATAACCACCCGCAACAGCTCGCGGCGCCGGGGCCATTTCCCACCCTGGCGAGCGCATCCGGGACACTGGTCGCCATCGGAACCCTCGGCAAAACCCCGCTGGCGCCCGCCAATCAGCGCCTGAACGTCGAGGTCCCCGGACGCAAATGGCAGCAGATCGAAGCCTTCGCCAGTTGCCTGGACTTTGCCCGCTCACCCACCCACTGGCTCGACTGGTGCTCAGGCAAGGGTCATCTTGGCCGCCGCCTGATGCAACCCGGCCAGCGACTGACCTGCCTGGAGTACGATCCGGCCCTGGTTGCCAGCGGCGAACAACTGAGCCGCCACCATCACCTGCCCGCCCACCACGTTCTGCTAGACGTCATGGCGGCTGATACCGGTTCACGCCTGAACGCCGACCATACACCGGTCGCCCTCCACGCCTGCGGCGACCTGCACGTGCGCCTGCTGCAACTCGCGAGCGAGGCTGGCTGCCAGCAACTGGCAATCGCGCCGTGCTGCTACAATCGTACCGGCGGCGACCACTACCGCCCCTTGTCCGCCGCTGCACGGGCTTCCGAGCTGCGCCTGTCACTGGCCGACCTCGCCCTGCCGCTGAGCGAAACCGTGACCGCCGGCGCCCGGATACGGCGTCAGCGCGACACCTCCATGGCTCGGCGTCTGGCCTTCGATCTATTGCAACGCCAGCTCCTCCAGAGTGACCACTACCTGCCCAGCCCGTCGCTGCCCAGCGCCTGGCTCGACAAACCCTTCGCCGACTATTGCCGAGACCTGGCCGCGCTCAAGGAGCTTCCCGCCGTGGGGGAACAGGACTGGGCTGAGCTGGAAGCAGCAGGCTGGCAACGTCTGGCTGAGGTTCGCAACCTGGAACTGCCGCGCAACCTGTTCCGCCGTCCATTGGAACTCTGGCTGGTGCTCGACCACGCGCTGTTCCTCGAAGAACAGGGCTACCGCGTTCGTCTCGGCCAGTTCTGCGAAAGCCCGCTGACACCCCGCAACCTGATGCTGTTGGCAGAGCGCGACTAACTGTCACATCACATCGCGCAATCTGTGGATAACTCTGTTGATATTTTTAATAGACAACCGCTAAAAACAAAGGCTACAGTGCAAAAGCCTACCTGGTCATTTTTTGTTCATAAAATAAAACACCGAAGAAACATGTAGTTACACAGTGATGAGAATGAGTCCGCAAATTGGCGCCCTCCGTCCACCCACGACCAACCACTTGTGCATAAGCATTCTAGCCAATAGGCATAATGCGCTGCTTTTCCTGCGCGTGGGGGCCGGTAGCGCCTCGACAGCTAACTGATAACCCTAGAAGCCTTGCCATTCGGCTCGAGGTTCAGCACCAGGGTGCCATTCACTCCGTCGGCCCCGTACCCAAATCCTGGAAGAAATGCATGCCCTTGGCCAACATCCCTTGACGGAAATAGAAGCGCTGCGCCAATTGCATATGCAGGCCGGTGTCGAGCACCAGATGGCGATATCCCAGTTCTCGGGTGTACTGGCGGACCCACCCCAGCAATTCAGCCCCTAACTTGCGACGTTGCTGCGAGGCCATCACTACCAGATCATCGACATAGACGAAGCGTCCATAGAGAAAGTTCTCCGTCACCCGAAAGCCCGCCAGGCCGATGACCTGGCCGTGCTCGCGCACCGCCAGCAATCGATACCCCTGCGCGGCCTGACGAAGGACCTGTTCGACAAAGGACCGTTCATCCGTCAGATGTGGGCGTAACTCGCGCATGACCGCAAAACACTCACGGCAACTGGCTTCGCTTTCGATCAAGGCATACTCGAGATTATTGTCCATTGGACGCCTCCTCATGCCCGCGCGCACCCGGCGGCAGGCCGCAGCCCTGCACGTAGGTCTTTACCCCGCCCAGCGCTATGTAGCCCCGAGGCGCGGCGTCGAAATAATTGAGACGTTGAGTCATGGTCGGCTCCCCTATGAAGTGGGTAAAGTAACGGCCCGCAGTGTGCTTTGCGCTGAAACCGCACGACAGGGCCAAGATCGAGCAAGCCGCTTGGGACATGACCCCTGCTGAATCCACCACCCCATCAGCTTAAACTCGAGCGCCGCGCATGACCACGGGAAACGCTATGCCCATTGCCCACCCCACCGCCGCACCGGGCCTGCCCAAGTACCTGCTGGTCTATCGACGCATTCGCGGTGCTATCGACGACGGCCAACTGAAGCCGGGCGACCGCGTGCCCTCGCTGCGCGCCCTGGCAACCGAGCTGAACCTGGCCCGAGGCACCGTCGAAGCGGCCTATGAAATGCTCATCAGCGAAGGCTACCTGACCGCACGCGGACAGGCCGGGACCATCATCGCCCTTGACCTGGCAACCACTGCGGCTCGTGGCAACTCCACCCCCACGCCGAGCGCACAAGACCCATTGCTGCCCCTGCAACTGGGTATGCCGGCACTGGATGCCTTTCCGCGCAAACTCTGGGCCCGACTCATTACCCAGCGCGCCCGACAAACCGATACCGCCAGCCTGAGCTTCAGCGATCCACGCGGCTATGCGCCCCTGCGCTCGGCTATCGCCACGTACCTGGGGTTGTACCGGGGCCTACAGTGCACACCGGACCAGGTGTTTATCTGTGCCGGCTACAACGCCGTGCTCGAACTCGTCTGCGAAAGCCTGGACATGACTGGCCAGGACTGCTGGTTCGAGGACCCCGGCTACCTGCATGCGCGCAAGATGCTGCTCAATCGCGGCGTAAGCCTGACCCCGGTACCGGTGGATGGCGATGGCTTGCAGGTCGAACGGGCCATCCAGCAGAACCCGCTGGCCCGCCTGGCGGTGGTCACCCCGGCCCACCAGAGCCCGCTGGGCGTGGCCCTGAGCCCGGAGCGGCGACAAACGCTACTCGCCTGGGCGCAACAACACTCCAGTTGGATCCTCGAAGACGACTACGACAGCGAGTTCCGCTATCGCGGTTGCCCCCTGCCAGCATTGAAGAGCCAGGACCGGCACGACCGCGTGCTGTACGCCGGGACCTTCAGCAAGATGCTGTTTCCCGGATTGCGACTGGCGTACCTGGTAGTTCCCCGAGGACAGGTCGAGCATGTTGAACACGTGTGCCGAGGGCTGCGCAACCGCTGTCCGGAGTTGTTGCAGGCGACGGTCAGCGACTTCCTGAGCCAGGGCCACTTCACCCGCCATTTAAAGAAAATGCGACAACTGTACAGCGTGCGCCGGCCGTTACTGGTCAAGGCGCTGGAAGAAATCTGCGGCGGCATCCTGAGGGTTGATCCACAGGCCGGTGGCATCAACTTGGTGGTGCGAGTCCTGATCGACGTGTCCGACACCCGCATAGCCGAGCAGGCGCGGGCGCAGGGCCTGGCCGTCGAACCCCTGTCGCGCTGGCAATTGAGCGCCGGGAAAGAAGGTGGATTGTTGATGGGTTTTACCAACGTAGTGTCGGCGGAACAGGCGACTCAAATGGCGCGGCGCTTGCTGACGGTGATCGACGCGGTGCGCTCGACCCAGGAGAACCCAGCCCAGGGTTGTCGACAAGGAGCGGACGGGAGAATGTCAGTCTCGCAAAAATAGTCAGATATCAGGGGTTTACAGAACCTTGCCAATCGCTATAATCGTCGCCCTAACACGCCGGTATAGCTCAGTTGGTAGAGCAACTGACTTGTAATCAGTAGGTCCCGGGTTCGACTCCTGGTGCCGGCACCATACAAGGTTCCAGAGAAGGCTTTCAAAATCTCTGGAACCCCCGAAAAAACCCGCCTTCTGGCGGGTTTTTTCGTTTTGGCGTTCCATCGGTTTCCGTCAGAAACTGGTGGATTCCAACCGTTTTAAGGGTAGAGTTTGGGATACAGGTCACTTCGATAAAAGGGAGTACCCTTATGTCGCGCACCACAGCTCCGCTCTCCGACGCAGCTTGCCGCTTGGCAAAACCTACAGACCGCGCCTACAAGCTTTTCGACGGCGATGGCCTCTACCTCCTAGTCCAGCCCAATGGCCGCAAAGGCTGGCGGCTCCGTTACGTCAAACCTGACGGACGCGAAGGACTGACCTCGTTCGGCAACTACCCCGTCATTGGCCTCGCCGATGCGCGCCGCAAGCGCTTGGAAGTTAAGCGAATGCTGGCGGATGGCGTTGACCCTATAGAGACCAAGCACCAAGCCAAGGCGAAAGCCGTAATCAAAGGCAGAACCTTTGAAAGCGTTGCGCTCGACTGGCATACGGAAATGTCGGCCAAGTGGGCACCAGGCCATTCCAAGACAGTGATGAGCCGCCTCAAAACCCACGTATTCCCGCTGATCGGCGCAAGCGCCATTGTTGATCTCGACACTCATGACCTTATGCAGCCCTTGGAAGCGATCAAGAAGCGCGGAACGATAGACGTAGCTTTAAGGGTACAAAACTACCTGCAGAGCATCATGCGCGAGGCAAAACGCCTCCGGCTTATCACCGTAAACCCTGCTTACGACCTCGAAGGCTCAATCAAAGCTCCGCGGGTGGTACATCGCCCTGCTCTACCCTTATCGCGACTGCCGGAACTGCAGGAGCGGATCGACACCTATAAAGGCCGGGCACTTACCCGTCTGACGGTGATGCTGTCGCTGCATGTGTTTGTACGATCCAGCGAGCTGCGTTTCGCACGCTGGAATGAGTTCGACCTCAAGCGCGGCGCCTGGGAAATCCCAGACACTCGGCCAGCGTTGGAGGGAGTACCCTTTTCCACAAGGGGTACGAAGATGGCAGGGGACATCCACCTTGTACCCTTATCGCCGCAAGCCGTGACCCTGCTTGAACAGATCTACTCCCTCACCGGCAAATTCGACCTGGTGTTTGCAGGCGATGCCAAGCCCTGGAAACCCATGTCCGAAAATACCGTGAACAACGCACTACGGACGATGGGATACGACACCAAAACCGATATCTGCGGGCATGGATTTCGTTCGATGGCCTGCAGCGCACTGATCGAGTCAGGATTGTGGTCGGAGACAGCCATTGAACGGCAGATGAGCCACAAGGAGCGCAACAACGTCCGCGCCGCTTACATCCACAAGGCCGAGTTCATTGAGGAGCGCAGGCTGATCATGAACTGGTGGAGCCGGTATCTGGAGGCCAACCGGCAGGAGCATGTCACTCCACACGAATTCGCGAACCAGACCGGAGCGAACATCACTCGCCTAAAAGCAAAACGTGGCGAGACCGAGTAAGCGCTCGGTCTTCACATCTCAGTGATCCGCTTGTCCACGCGGGTCCATCCAAGCAGGGCTGCAAAGCCGCCCTGCTTGGATGGACCTCACTTAAAAAATCTAAAGCCTATGCAACTGTCTGTGGAAAACCACAGATTTCCACCGGTGGATAATTTCATCCACAGCCGCAGAACTCCGGATAATTCGAGCCTTGACCCGAATTATCCACAGGCGTAGAAAAGATCGGGCAAAGCGCTGTCGTTGACAGCAACCCAGGTAGCTAGAACCTTTAAGGCTACGCCACACCGTGGTGGTTCTCCCAAAGTGCGATTAGCGTCCGGCGGCTCGCACGGTCACAGCGATGTGATGGATGCCTACTTTTACCAGTTTGCCCACTGCGGCAACTTATCCCCTGTCATAGCTGCCCTGCAGCAACCTATCCGCTTGGCCATTTCCTTGCGCCAACCTGCGCCCGTCTCTTTCTCCCGGAAAGAGACGGGCGCTCCTAACGCTGCTACAGCTCAACTCGTAAAAGGCTTTGCGGCATTCCCCCTCGTGACAATCGGCGTGACAAACACCGAAGCCACTAGCAACAGCAATGCAGATGATGGTGCCGCAGCCCACGGAATGGACTGCACCTGACTGACAGTCAGGTATGCCCCGGTCATCGCATCACTGCCTTCACCCGACTCAGGATCTCGCGGCGCCGGTCTCGTCAGCCAGTGCAGCCTCCACCCGCCCACTTCTTCGGAAGTGCTCAGGAGGTCAGATCATGAGATGCCCAAGCTCCCGGTCGTAAGGAGCCGCAAGTCCCGCGTTAGTGGACAGCCCTCACAGGTCGCAGGGGCCTTGATCCCTGATAACACTCAACATCCTTGGCGGGATGACGTGGGGAAAGTTTCAAAGGTTTGGCTTCGAGAGGAGTTTGATCATGGCGCTGGTCGGTAAACGGGACGGGCGGAATTTTGGCTATGGTCGGCAACTGAGCTATGCCGGGCCGCAAGCACTGAAAGACATGTTCGGCGGCGGGCACTACGGGACCGTTAAAGCGCACAGTGATCGCTGGCAGGCATTCGTGCGCTGGTGCCGCTCAGACGATGGACCAGGACTCAACGATGCACGACAGGTAGATCGCCAGATCTTGGCGGATTACGCGGCGCATCTGCGTCACTTGGTCGATCGCGGCGACCTCTCCATCGCCACCGCACAAAATCGATTGTCCAGCGTCAACCGAACCATGGCGGCGCTTCGCGGTGATCAGTACGTGAAAGTGCCGAGTCCGAGCAAGGCGTTGGAAATGCAGCGCACCACCATCCGCATGACAGTTCCACAAGGCCAGGATCGCGAACACGTGATGCGCATCGTCGATGCACTCCGCGAACAGTATCCCCGTGCCGCCGCCATCGTGCAGTTGGCACGCGCCACCGGCATGCGTTTGCGCGAGGCCATCTTGGCCGATCTGCCACGTCTCCAGCGCGAAGCGAAACGTTACGACAAGATCAACATCCAGGACGGCACCAAAGGTGGCCGAAGCGGTGCAACAGCGCCTCGCTGGATCAGCGTGGATGAACATATTCGCGAGGCGCTCAGGTTCGCTGAGCAGGTCTCTCCCACCGGGTAGCCGCAACTTGCTTGCTCCTTACGAAAGCTACCTCGATTTCCAAAAGCGAATCGTTCGCCCTGTACGGGACATCCTCCATACGCACAATCTCAAAGGTCTCCACGAATTACGGGCGGCCTATGCTTGTGAACGATATGAGCAAATCACTCATCACCAAGCGCCAATCAACGGAGGCAAGTACTACCAGATTGACCGACACCTCGATCAGAAGGTGCGCGTGCAAATCAGTTATGAGTTGGGACACGGCCGTACCGACGTGGTATCCGCCTATATCGGGGGGCGGACATGACCAAGCCATTCGATATGGACCTATTTCTAGCTGGGATTCTGAGCGGGTCAAAGACCACTCGCGCTCGTCATGTACGCCAGGCACAAGCCATTCAAGTGGCGATTTCTGAACGCTGGCATCGAGACAATCCATGGACCTGGCAGCAAAAGCATTTCATCTGGTTTGTTAATCAACACTTGAACAAGCACTCTAGGTCGACACGCTATTATTATCTGCTGACCATGGAGCTGCTCACCCTTCGACTAGGTAAATCCTGGCTGCTCAAAGTCCAGGCGAAGGCAAGCGTCCACATTAAACATAGGGTTGACTATGCGCCAGGCAGAAACACCCCATAGCCGACGGTACGGGTGGAGAAGTTCATTGGCGGCGCTTCCGTAAAAAGATGGCAGGTGCTTCGAACGTTGCCATTTCGATAGCCAGATAACGACGTGACGTAGATTTCAGCCTCTAGCATGCTCGCAGCTGAAGCATCGGGCTTTCATCGCTTGACGACGTGCTCACGGTAGGTTAAAAAAGCTCCTCTTTACGCGAACAAAGTCGAAAGACCGTTTTGTCTGAGGCTTAGTCGGGCGTTTCGCCAGACTCATATGCATTGCTTGGATTTATTCCGCAGAGAAAATCCGCGGACCTACAGTCGCAAGCTCCCTCCAGTCCGCGAATTTTCTCTGCGGCTGATTCTTGGTAAAGAGTCCTATTTCGCATGGATCCGCGACAAAAAATTCTTGCTGACATCGATTTGGTCGAAAGCAAGATTTTGTTCTCAAAAAATCCAATTGTCCTCCTCTGCGGTGGATCTGTCCCTGAGAAGGCGCATGCCGAAGCGCCTGATCCTGAGCTTGCATCCCTCCGGCATGCGGTTACTCGCAGATACCCTCCTTACGAAATTTTTCGGCCTGAAGAAATCAAATCTTGGCAGGAGGACGGTGTATTTAAAAATTTAATGGACTATGAATCTGATCTAGCGAGTATCTGCTCTCTAATAGTAATAATTCTTGAGAGCGCCGGCGCTATAGCAGAACTCGGAGCCTTTTCTCAACTGCCTGACTCTAGCAAAAAATTAGTCGTTATTGTTGCTGAAAAATTCGCCGATGAAAATTCCTTCATTAATCTCGGAATTTTGAAATTCATAGCCAGGGATCATGAAAAAGGCGTAAAGCGTTATCCATGGGAAATAACTAGACCCTTCGATATTTCTGAGCAAATGGTAGAAGACGTCGTTGATGACATCAACATCGAACTGACTAATCTAAACAAAACACAAAAATTCAACATTAACAGCGAAATCCACTTGGTTGTTTTAATCTACGAACTAATTAAAATGTTTGTAGCTCTAAAAGAAAGTGAGTTAATCGAGGCTATTTCCGGCTTCGGTCGCGTGATTCATCGCGATGCTTTAAGAAGAAAAATATTCTTGCTCAAGCATTTCAGGCTTGTAGAAGTTATAGGGTACAGCGACGCAACCTACTTTTCTTCTAGGGATGATTCTTTTCATAAAATTAGATTTGCCCTAAAGCCAGATGGCGCACTAGATCACCTCCGAATAAGAGCTGAGTCCATTGCGTATTATAGCTCTACGAAAACCGAAAGGAATCGTATGCGAGCTATCCAACAAGCAAAACTAGGGGCTGACAAATGAGCGTCTATGATTTCAGGGGAAATATTTCTAACGCTTTGGTGGTGTCAAGTAACGATGTCTCCAGGCTTATTATTCGCGCGCCCCACACATACAAGACATACGAAATCGACAAAAAAAACGGAGGAAAGAGATCAATTGCACAGCCAGCAAAAGAAACAAAATATATTCAACGCTTATTGATGACTCAGCTTTTCTCCCGGCTACCAGTGCATTCTTGCGCCGTCGCCTATAAAGATGGCGCCAGCATCAAAAAGAATGCCGAACTTCACAAAAACAATCAGTACATATCAAAATTCGATTTTACAAATTTTTTCGGCTCAATTAAAGAACCAGATATTTCTGCTCATCTCGCAAGCGTATTCGGCGATGAGCTATCTGATGAGACGATTAAAGACATATCCAGAATTAGCTGCATAAAGCATAAAGACTTGCCAGGTCTTTGTTTAAGTATTGGCGCGCCCAGTTCTCCAGTGCTATCAAATACTATAATGTATCTATTTGATCAGATCGTACATGAATGGTCCGTGGAGCGAGGTATAACCTTTACCAGATACGCAGATGATTTAACCTTTTCTAGCAATACCAAGGGACTTTTTTCTGAAATCGAACCATTTCTATCTCAAGTATTAAAAAAGCTACCTTATCCCGTACTTTCTCTTAATTCCAAAAAAACCATTCACGTCTCCAAAAAAAACCAGCGCCGGATTACCGGTCTCGTATTGGACAATGACGGAAGAGTGTCATTGGGGCGTGATCGAAAGCGATTAATCAGCACAATGATTCATCATTACTCCTGCGGACGCTTATCCGACGAAGAAACTATGCGACTTCAAGGCCTGCTTGGCTTTGCAGAAGATGCTGAGCCTCTTTTTGTTTCTAGAATGAGAGGAAAATATGGAATACTTGTGATTTCTGAGCTATTTCAAAAAAGAGGAAAAAAGCTAGAAAAGTGACTAATTTTTCGGACTGTGAAATGTCATGAAGCACAGACAGCACACACTATAACTGCTAACAAACTGATTTTCCTTTGTGACGCAACAAGCGCTATATCGTTGTAGCGCCACTCGTGGTGAATATTTTCATCTTGGAGATGATTATGGCTGAAACTGTAAACATAGGAGAGATTTCGCAAAAACTTTCCGAAGATATTTTTGAACATTTTTTTTGGGAATGGCACCCAAAGCGTGACGAAAACTTTGATTGCCATAATAGCGAACATGTAGGGAGCGGAGGAAAGCCAAAACTAACACACCCAGGTGATGTCGTTTTTTCATACGACGATCCATATCTGGGAAACACTATTTATTTACACACAGACCTTAAAAGCTATTCGAAAGACGCTATAAACCAAAGTAAGCTTAGAGAAGCCTTTAAGTCACTGGCAATGGCTACTGACTGCGCTAGAAATTCGGATGTATGGAGAAGTATTTTCTCCGTCGACACCAGCTCCTCTTATGAGGTGCGCGGTCTACTATTTATACACAACCACGATCACGGCTATCAGAAAAAATTCTCCGAAGTCATTGACATCATTAATTTCGAGAGCATGCCAATCGCCGCAAACGTATACATGCATTACCTTGGGCCTGACGACATCCAAAGGTTATATAGCATTGGAAATGATATTATTCGACAGCGCATGTCAAAGCTCATATCCGATGACTATACGTTCTATTATCCAGATTTAGTAATGTCTCACCGAATTGGAGACGTATGGGGTCAGCCGGCTACTATCGAAGCGCTGACAAGCCCATACCTAATAATCCGCCACAGAGAAACGCAAAAAACCAAAGCTGGCTACGTAATTTATTACAATCGCCAAGGTGATAGCGTTGAGGAATTCACCTATTTACTAGATACACTATCTAGATATCAAATCCTGGATGCCGATAATTCAATTAGAGTACGAACCACTACGCTCTCACCCAACAAGCTCATGAAAAGCAATTTCGAATTGGCTAAAAAACGCTACGTACAGGCTTGGGGATTTGATCCCATACGTGAGGCCATCCTAGATGAAATATCAATCGACACCATTACAACGGTGACAGACACATATAATCCAGGCGACATGGGTTGGAGAGAATAAATATGCGTCACGGTCCATCGTTACAATTCGCATCAGACAAAAATATTTTCGAAGCCCTTATCCAACACAAGGTCGACAACACTACTCTTTCAGCACTTTTTGAAAAACGTAACACTATTGTGTCGCGAAAGACTTCGCGAGAGAAGCTCGCAGAGTACTTCTCCAGACTTCCTCATGACTATTACGATCATAGAACAATCGCACAGCGTTTAGGAGTAAGAGCGTGGAGGGAAAGAACCGCCTCCATGGACGTCTGCGGCGACATAAAAACTGATGATGTCCAAAGCATTTTAGATGAAATCAAACATGCTGCACGCCTAGGAAGCGACACGATTTCCGCTACCCGAAATGAGCAAAATTTTATAATTCATGCTTCCTACACTACAATAGATTATAAAAAATCCGAGTTCTCTCAACTACAACATAGAACGGGAGAAATCGAACTACTGAAAACCGCTACTGGATACCGAATTCGGAATACTGATAGCGAGTTCATGAATAATCTTCGTGAGAAACTCGTACACAAATTGGATTCTACAGTCGAAGGAGGCATAGAAAAAGTTAATATTTCACTTTTTGACGTTTTAACGCCTGGACTTCGAACAAAATTCTTTTATGAACTTATAAATGGGCTTCAAGGCTTTTCCCGGAGAGACGTATCTGACATCTATGCTTTCAAACCAAAACCAAACAAGTCAGATTCTGAGGAAGAGCTATCTAGCGATGCCGACGAAACACATGTTGAACGTGTTTTCTTAAGAGGTAATGGCGTCACAAGATCAAAATTTCTTCTTTCCCTCACAGATGAAAATGAATACTACATAATAAAAGCAGGTTGGACCGCGACAAAAACAGTAGGTAACGGTGATGTGTACGATATCGAGGCAGTTTTTTCTGACCCACGAGATTGTACTGGATTTTCCTTTCTATTAAAGGGTGTGTATCCATATCAGAATGGTCGTCTTGGAAAAAGGCGTCCTCCCGTCATGAAAGAACTAGAAGAAATCTCAGTAGTCATTGAGGAAAGAGCCCGGGAATTAAGCGCTTCACTAAAAAATGACTTTATCAACGGGAGCATCTAGCGTGATAGAACGATACAAATGGTACGCCATAACCTTACCCATAAATTTGGATCAGCTTTATACAAAGATGTCGGAAAGCTATTATTCAGACGGGATGGACTCAGGTTTTCAGCAGATAGATAGACAAGCAAGCGAATTTAGCTTCTTGTGGCAGTCGTCGATCGCGGTTCCATTCATCGATGAAAATGGAGAGTTAAACTCTCAGGTTGTACGAACTATTAATCGTCAGGATGTGGCAATACTTAGGGGACATAGAACAATCCTGCGCCTCAAAGAGCCACTGAGGAGTACAAGGCCACTTTTTAACGCGTTAGAGAAGATTATGGGCTATGGTTTCACTTGCGAACTTATTTCGCTAACGCCACGTCATATTGATAGGATTCTTGATTCTGTAGACTCCCATAGGCTAACCAACTCGAAAATTTCTGGATCCATGCCGGAGCTTAAGCTCCTGACACGTATGGAGTTCATGTCGAAAGAAGGAATTTCTTTAGACTACCTAGAAGTATTAAAAGGAATTAAATACACTGTTGACTCCGCCAGTTATGAAATTTTTCAAGGATCTCACAAAGGAAAAATCTCTATAAGCGTAACTGGTCTTTGCAAGGCTAGCGGAAGTTTATCAGAGCGTTTAATACGCCAACTCGAACAAATACTAATTACCGAACAATAACACCCTTCTAAATTTAGTACATCTGGCGCACATCAACCAACATGAACATAGGCAAAAATTTAAACCTAACGATCAGCAGCGTTTCTGCAAATACAACATAAAAATAAGACTTTGCTAAACTCTCTTTTTTTATCAGGATCGCGCAAGGAAAAAGCTTCATAACATAAGCTTAAGCGGATAAAGGGTAGCCTTAGGGATAGAACTTATTTTTATTTTTGGAAATTTCAATATTATCAATATCTTAAGATTTGATTCGACTCTTGGTGCCGCACCATACAAGGCTCCAGAGAAGGCTTGCAAAATCTCTGGTCCCCCGAAAAATCCGCCTTCTGGCCTTTTCATTCCAGACCCCTCCGTCGAGATCCAACAAAATTCCTCTTCTCCGAAGGTATTTTCCCGGTCAGGAGCGCGTCCCCCAAAGCCACGTCTTGCGATCCCCCTCAGCGGCCTGCAATGCCGCACAACCAAAACCCGCGAGCGCGCCTAAAAACTATTCGACGGCAGCGGCAAGTACCTTTTCGTCAAATCCAATGGCGTAAAGACCTGGCCGCTTGAAGTACACCAAGCTCAGCGGCAAGGAAGGCACGCTCGCCGTCTGCCACCGACCGTTTACGAACAGACGATGGCAGCAAAATTACCGATCGAGGTGTCCGGAATCAGTTGACCACAACACCTCAACGTGGATTTGCGAAAATATCACTGCACTGCTCAGAGTGATTACTCAAACACCCGGACCGTGTCACACAGACCTAATCGCCAGATAGTACATTGATACTTCAGGGTGTTTTGAACACACCCGTGAGTGTTAAGAGCATTTCCGATATAGCCACCTCTGAGTTTATCGCGAAACAATATTTGCAAATTTGCTATCTGAACTATCGTGCAAAAACAGGCCGGCAAGCTTTCACGACAACATGGAGGTTGGTATATGAAGAAAGCAAAGGTGTTGCTGTTTGATCTGTATGGGACTTTATTAAAATTCAGCAGTTCATCTTTAGTAAGAGAGGTAAGTGAATTACTGGAAGCACCAAGAGGAATCGTTGCTGCAAACATTCTTCGGCGCGAGCTCTATTGCTTGAGTGTTGACAAAAAAGAAATTTTTTACGATCTTCTAAATTTACTGAACATCCCTATACAAAAGAAAAACAACTATCAGCTAGCCTGCGCGCACATACTTGACAAGCATTTGGAGTCAATTAGTGTTTTTGATAGTGCCCTCGGAATATTATCATTTTTAAAAGCTCGTGGATATCGTTTAGGATTAGTGTCAAACTTGGCCAGTCCCTTTAAGGAGCCTGTCTATAAATTCTCCTTAAATAAGTTTTTTGACGTCATGATGTTCTCATGTGACTGCGCTATTGCAAAACCAAACCCTGCAATCTACGAGATGACTTGCAAGGCACTAAAAGTCAAACCAGAAAAATGTACTTTTATTGGCGATTCAGCAGTAAATGACTGTCTTGCCCCTATCAGCGTTGGAATGAAAGCATTGTTAATCGATGGAAATAATTCATCTACGCATCCAAGTATTTCGAATATATCGGACTTGGCCTGGCTTGATATCGACAGCGGGCGTCTTCTGCTACACAAAGGCAAGCGATTAACCCTAGATAACACCCATCACTATATTCAAAGCCTTTTTACGCTTCAGGACAACTGCCTTGGTCGATATAACATCGTCGGAAAGCTAGAGCTGAGAAGTTCCAGCCCTACCGGTGATTTAACCGTTCATTATGTGAAGCGATTTTCACAAAAAGGATCGGCAAGTACTGAAAAGCTCGCGTATGACATACATGGCTTAGTCGGATTGTCGAGCTGCAAGGCCCACATAATAAAAGAGCGCGAACCGCTACTGATAACGTCTGCAGTATCTGGCGCCAAGTGGGAAAAACAGCATGCCAGAAAATTTCTGCCCGAGCTTGGCTGGCATTTTGCCATGGCTTATATTTTTGCCAATGCCGACTTTCGACCAAGGAATATAATTATAGAGGAGAAGGCGGGCATTCAGAGCTTAAGAGTTATAGATTTTGAACACTGCTTCTTTAGTCTGGCGTTGGATGTGACCCATTTAAAAGATCCAGACAACCCAGAAACTTTTAACACAATGTCCGCTGAGGATATTACTTTAAGAACAAAGCGAAAGGTTCTATCTATTGAGCATTGTCGGCGAGTTTTAAAAGAATTTATCCCGCAAGTCAACGATATGGAATTTAGCGAATTTAGAAAGGGATGGTTTGCCTTGTATAGCGACGTTAGAAAGCAGTTGGGAACTATTGAGTCTATGCTGAGAACATCGATAAAAGTAAAACCGTACCCTATCATTGGCACTCACTCTTACCGCAGAGCAATGTCCTCGATTGATGTAGATGCTATTCTTTCCAGGGTTAGCGAGAATGAAGATATTGTATGCCAGGGGCTTCGGCCGCTAACAGAGGAGCAACTATGAATTATTTTGATTATGAGTACACTATTACTATGGGTGACACCAATGCGATGGGGAATTTCTATTTTTTGAATTATTTCAAACTTCAAGGGGTCGCACGTGAGCTTTGGTTGAAAGTACAGGCTAATGACTTCTTAGTAAATCACGGGGCAAACTATATTTTCAGTACTAAGTCCGCCCATTGTGACTTCTCCATTCCATTTTTTCTATATGACGACATAATCGTTCGTTTGCATTTTTCGGAGCTACGAAGATTGTCTGTAAAACTGAATTTCCAATTTTTTCTTAAAGGTCGAGATGAAATTCATGCCAGCGGCTGGCAAGTAGTTGTATTTAAAAATAAAGACAGAAAGACATGCCGCATCCCGCCGGCGTTTTCCGATGCCTGCCAACGATTCATGTAACTTATCTCTATGCTGAAGCGGCCCTCTCATGTATTGCGGCTATGATTTTCATCTTGATGGCATGAGAGGCGGTTCGCTCCGAGATTTTGAAAATCGCTTTAATCGTATTGGCACGCATCACGCATGCGAGACCCTGGTGTGGTGAGTTAGACACTCATCTTGCCAATTGCGCGAACCTGCCTGCGGGGAAGGCCATGCAGTCGCGCTTACGGGACCTCACTTCTCGTCCCCTGATTTTTCTGTGATTGATCGCTGCACCCGATAGGTAGAGAGGTGAACACTTGGCTGGTGCTCTGGCCAACGCACGGGACGATTGCCACAAGCACTCAATCTTCAGCCAAACGTTTTGACCGACACCTCACGCTCTCGAACCGCTTCACCGCAGCCCCGTTGTGGAGGCAAAAAATCATCATTAGCCATGTCAAGAAAAAAAATGTCAGAAAATTTGACAGGGGCTATTTCTAGGCTATCTTCAGTCGACCGCCTATATCATGGAAGATAAGATGACCGTCTCGTTGATCAACGGAAGGCCAATTAGCTTTATAGAAACCCAGGATGGCGATGTAGCACTAGTACCTTTTCACGGCCTAGTGGCCTGTACGGTTAGTTCGTTAGCTCAAGTTCGGATGCCACACATCCATGACCAAGGCGCTGTGACGAGTCATAGCCGGGCTATGGCGAGCAACAGCAACGCCGGTCAGGGACTTGTGGCGCCGAAATTGGCTAATAGAACTAACCACACAGGCCACTAGTCATGGACCAACGCATGTTCGATGCTCAGGTTTGCGTATTACGTGAGCACTATCAAATTACCACCACAGACCAACGAGGGCATGGACTGGATGTCTCGGTTACTGAGCCTTTCAGTCTATTGGATAAAGCAATTTCATCAGGTATGTCGCAAGGTGGCTACGTTAGTCTGCGAACCGCACGGTGTTCCCCCAAAATAGTGTTGATCGCTACACACGCTGGCGTGGAGGAACAAAACCAGGAAACCGTATACTTACGGCATCTTAGTGAATGGTTTGAAAGCTCACTGACTAACGAAATTTTACAAAATCTGCATGGGTTTATCTTGGATGCTGATCAAGAGCTGGCTGGGCTTTGGATCAAAAAAAGACAAGCCATTGATACCCGCGCACCAAGTTCTAATCTGATGGCATTGGCAAATCGCGATGATCTTGCTCCTGCATTGAGTAATCCTAATATACTGGCACTGGTCGTATGGCGCGATGAAGACAGCGCAATCACTATTGAACAGGCCAGGCAGCCCGAGACAAAAAATGTTCATAGCCCATTTATGGAAGTCTCGGGTGCCATACATTCGGCCAACATGCTTCAGGAAAATATAGTTGATACGAAAATCCAGGCGCTTTTAACTGAAGCGCTGCCGTGAATCATTTTTTCATTGAACTATAGGTTTTTATGTATTCATTAGGGTTAAAAAGGAACGTAAAATGGATGTTCCGCGAGATTTCAAGCCGTTATTTAGAAGCAGCCCCTTTCTTGATCTCCTAGGCCCTTTCTATTATCGAGAAAACACTGAAAACTTTACTATTGGGATTCGTGTAGAGGAAAAACATACCAACGCGCGTGGGCTCGCCCATGGAGGCTTATTCATGGCACTGGCTGATGTCGCCCTAGGCTACAGTGCAGCCTTCTCGAAAGACCCACCTCTCAAACTCGTGACAACTGCACTGACAACTGATTTTGCCGGTTCCGCTAAGATCGGCGATTGGTTGGAGGCTGTGGTGGACGTTCAAAAATCCGGAAGCCGATTGGTTTTTGCCAACAGTTATATCAGCGTTGGAGATGAGCGGGTGGTCCGCGCCAGCGCTTCTTTCCTTGTGGCGAGTTGAAACGCGGGCAGTAATTATTATGAAACATAGTAATCACTATACTAAGCCAAATTAGCAATATATCACGGAGTGATTGACCATGAATGGTACTGCTGCAGATCACGCTTCCCAAGATAAAATCGAATGTAAAAATGTAAAACGCAAAGCAATAAGTAGTCCATACTTTCATCGGCTTCAACGTAAGCATTTCTTGCTGTTCGATATTCTTCCTGTGTTTGGCGTTGTGCTTGCGGGATTGTTGGCAGTTTACAGGCCCGTGAGCGCGCTGGATATTGGCTTATTCATCACCTTTTGGGCTCTGACGGGGATCGGCGTCAGTGTGGGGTATCATCGATACTTTACTCACCGCGCGTTCAAGGCCAAGCCGGCAGTTGGTGTTGTCTTGACAATACTGGGCTCCATGGCCGGGCAGGGAGCCCTAGTATCCTGGGTGGCCATGCATCGGCGTCACCACGAGTTGAGCGATCAGCCAGGCGACCCGCATTCGCCCAATCTGCATGGCCCTCGATTAACAGGTCTCATAAAGGGGTTAGTGCACTCACATTTCATGTGGATGAAGGAGCACGATTACCCTGACGTTACCTATTACGCCGCAGATTTGGTTCGAGATCCACTCATCGCCAAAACGGCGCGTCATTACTACACGTGGGTCGTTCTTGGCCTGCTAGCTCCGACAGTGTTGGGCGGGCTGCTTAGTCAATCTTTATGGGGCGCGTTGAGCGGCTTTCTGTGGGGCGGGGCTATCCGCATGTTTGTCGTGGGTCACATCATTTGGTCTATCAACTCTATACTTCACCGGTTCGGCACCCGACCGTACCAATCAAAAGATTACAGTTGTAATGGTGGTTTATTTGGCTTAATCACCTTCGGGGAGTCATGGCACAATAATCACCATGCCTTTCCAGAGTCGCCTTCATTCGGATTGCAATGGTCAGTATTCGATCCCGGTTATTGGTTTATTCGTAGCTTGAGCCTGATAGGAGTGGCATCGGATTTACGAGTTCCCACCTTGCAACGAAGAACCAGTCGCAAAAAAAGAAACGTACAACCTCACCAATAAGGAAATTTTAAGCATGGCCGTATATGAATCTATCTCGATAGAAAAAGACACTATCGTCCAATGGTGCAAGAACCAGATAGGTGAGCTTCTCAATGCTCCCGGAATCAACATCGATGAAAATAAAGATTTCAGTGAATTGGGATTGGATTCTTCCTTGGCAGTATCTTTGTTAATTGAAATCGAGCAAAAATTTGGCATCGAGATATCAGCGGAAGAATTGTTTGACAACCCCAACATCGCCGCCGTGACTGGTTTGATTATAGATGGGGACAGGAAGGCGAAAAAATGAACGATCTAACAACCGAGCATCGATTGGCAGAAGAGTCAAAAGCGATCCGCCGGCATTATGATGTGGGTAACGATTTTTATGAGTTGTGGCTGGACCCGACACTTTCCTATTCTTGCGCTGTATGGGCCGACAACGACACCTTGGAGAGTGCGCAAACAAACAAAATAGCCCAGCACCTTCAAGCCGTTGATGCGCAAAACCTACAATCGGTGCTTGATATCGGCTGCGGTTGGGGCGGCGTCCTTGATGCGTTGGAGAATATGCCTAACATCAAACGGGCCGTGGGTCTGACGCTGAGTGATCAACAAGCGGATTATATACAAAAACAGCTATATTCGAAGGTTACCATAGCAGTAAAGAACTGGCAGGAGTTCGCCCCCACCACACCATTTGATGGAATCATTTCCATTGGAGCCTTTGAACATTTCGCCTCTCCTTCGGATAGTGTTGAAGAGAAAATAGCAATCTACCGGAGGTTCTTCATTTCCTGCCGAGACTGGTTGAAGCCCGGAGGGCGACTTTCGTTGCAAACAATTGCTTATGGCTCTATGTCAAGAGAACAAGCAAGCACTTTTTTCAACGAGGAAATATTTCCCAACGCGGACCTGCCTACATTGGTGGAAATAGCTCAGGCGGCGGATGGGATCTTCGAGATTCAACGTGTCGACAATGGTCGACTGGATTATGCGAAAACCTGTGAAGAGTGGTATCGCCGGTTGTCTGCCAATAAGGCCGTTGCTGCGGAACGTGTTGGTGATGCAGTTGTTAGCCGTTATCTACGCTACTTGAAAATGTCGGCTTACGGTTTTCAGTTCGGAAAAATCCAATTATTCAGACTCCAACTTCAAGCTATCCGATAAGCAATCTGATGGAAGGAACCTCACGATGTCTGATGGTGCTCAGAGCCACCTGTTGGCACCCGGTAAATTAATGAATTTGCCTCGTTTCAACCCTTTTTCTGCTGAATTTCGTGACACGCCATACAGTGTTTACCGCCAACTGCGTGAGCTGAACCCTCTGCACAAAGTGTTGGGTATGTGGGTCGTCACCCGACATGCCGATGTTATGGGTGTTCTGCGTGAGCGCAGTTGCAACGCCAGCATTATTCCGAAACTGGTTGATAATCAAGCCGCTAAGTTTGGTCGCAATAACGCACCGTTTCAGCGGCTTGCCTACAAGTCAATCGTCTTCACTGAGAATCCCGACCATCATCGTTTGAGAAAGCTGATGAATATCGCGTTTTCGCAATCGGCGATAGATCAGTTGCAGCGCTCTATAGAAGATCTGATCCAAGGCTTGCTGCGGGACGCCTATCGGCAAGGAGGTATGGACATCATATCTGGCCTGGCCCAACCCTTGCCGCTACGACTCATGTGCGAATGGATCGGGCTACCCACCGAAATGCACTCGACCATCGATGCCTGGACCCATGCCATCCGCTTTCTGCTAGAGCCAGGATTGATGGTCAAGGACGATTTTGAAAAAGTTAGTACTGTGCTTGATGACTATATGGAATATCTCCTCAGTGTCATTGCCGAGCGTAAGAGTAATCCGAGGCAGGACTTGATCAGTCAGTTGCTTGATCTGCAAATCGATGGTGATCGCTTGACTCATGAAGAGCTGATCTTCGTCTGCATCATGTGCTTTGTTGCCGGAAACGAGACCACCAAGAGCCTGATTGGTAACGGCATAAATGCCTTGCTGGAACATCCTGAGCAATACCGCTTACTCCAGGAGCAACCACAGCTAATCCCCTGCTGTGTACAAGAGGTTTTGCGTTTCGAGACCCCTCTTCAACATACCAAACGCTTCACCACAAAAGAGCTGGTCCTGGATGGGCATGTTATTCCGGCAGGGGATCAGATTTTGCTGTGTCTGGGTTCGGCCAATAGGGATGAGGGCGTTTTTTCTGCCGCCGACCGCTTTGATATCGAACGCAAGACAAAGGGACATTTAGCATTCGGCTACGGTATGCATGGTTGCTTAGGCGGCTTGCTGGCCGAGCGTCAGATGCAGGCGGTACTTTCCAGATTGTTGGAGGGCCCTGGCCTGATACGCCGTCATGACAAACCGACTTGGCAGTCGGGCAGCTTCATCGTTCGAGGTTTGTCTTCTCTCGATGTCCAGTTTGTCTGACTCTCTCGGGACAAGGTGAAATGCACACACAAAACCTCTCCCTGATCTGCTTTCCTCACGCAGGTGGCAGCAATGCGACTTATAACGGTTGGGGATCGCGTCTCCCGGAAACCATTCGAAGAATCAAACCACGATGTTTCGACGGACCTGCCCAAAGGGCCATGTTTATCGATATCGACAGCCTGTCTACTCATATCGCTGAACAGCTCGAGCATGAGAGCCAGCCACTCGCTCTGTATGGTCATAGCTTGGGTGCGATATTGGCTTATGAAGTCGCCCGCAAGCTTTCAATTCGCAATAGTGTTCAGGTGGAGCATTTATTCGTTTCGGGTAGACGCGCACCACAGTTGGCCGCACGACTGGCGCCAATCCACGACCTATCGGAGCAAAAATTTCTGGACGAATTGATGGCTTATGGCGGTGTTCCGGACGCCATCAGTACTCACCGCCGACTGTTGAATACATTGATACCGATCATCCGCAGTGATTTGGCTTTGGTAGAAACTTATCAATTCCACCCCATGCACACATTGAAATGCCCCATTAGTGCCATCTATGCCACTGATGACCCTGTGGTTGAAACTGAGGAGCTAATGGCGTGGCAGGAGAGAACAACCGGGGCCTTCGGTTTCCATGAGTTGAGCGGTGACCACTTTTTTCATTCCTCACGGCAACAAGAGTTGATCGACATAATTCATCACTCATTGAGCGCACAAAGCACCAGGAGGGTTGAATGCAAAAATTCCGTTTGATGACCGACTGCCTGGATAGCCATAGCGAACGTTACCCGGAAAAATCGGCCTATATTTTTCTTTCTGAAAAATTATTGGTGGAGAGAGAGCTGACCTTTGTACAGTTGAGAATTGCAGCGCGGCAGTTTTCTGGTCGTCTGTTGGAGACAACCCAACGTGGCGATAGAGCGTTATTAATATTCCCGGCTGGATTGGATTTCATCATCGCTTTTTTTGGCTGCCTGTACGCGGGAGTGGTCGCTGTACCGCTCTGCCCACCCAATAAAAAACGCTCACAACGCACGCTACAAGGCATCATCGACGACTGCTCTCCACGTCTGGTTATTACACTCAAAGCCCTAGGTAGCTCTCTTCGGGACCAGGACGATCAGGAGTCGTTGCCATGGCTTGAGATGGACGATTTGGGGGAGCGCCAACAGTCCGTGTTCCCCCTTGACTACTCGACAGTCGATGCTGAGGACTTGGCGTTTATCCAATATACGTCAGGTTCCACCTCCGCCCCTAAAGGCGTCATGGTGACGCATGCAAATATTGTTGAGAATCAAACAATGATTCGCGATGCGTTCAGCCATGATGAATTTTCTACCGTTATAGGGTGGGTTCCGCATTATCACGACCAGGGTCTGATCGGTAATATTTTTCAACCGATGTTTGTCGGCGCAACCAGTGTTCTGATGTCGCCTGTGACATTTATGCGCTGGCCATTACGCTGGCTTCAAGCAATATCTATTTATCGAGCACATACAAGCGGCGGACCAAACTTTGCTTTTGGTAGCTGTGTTAAAGCCCTCGAGCGAAAACCGGATATCGAATTGGATCTGAGCACTTGGCAAATCGCATTCAATGGTGCTGAGCCAATTCGTAACGATACACTGAGTGAATTTCAGGCCGCTTTCCAGCGATTCGGGTTCAGCGCGAAGGCTGTTTATCCCTGTTATGGTTTGGCCGAATGCACGTTACAAGCCTCAGGAGGCGTCAAGGGAACAGGTCCGATTACACTAAACGTTGACGGCCAGGCGTTGCGTGATGGAAAGATTCTGCCGACGGATGCAACATCCTGCAAAACGCTAGTGGGTTCGGGTAAGGCGTTGCCGGGAACACGTATAGAAATTGTTGATCCAGTCACTCGGAAAGCCAATGCGCCATTGGAAATTGGCGAGATCTGGATAGCGGGCCCCCACATTGCACAGGGTTACTGGAACCAGAAACTTCTTACAGCTAGCACCTTCGCAAACCGTTTATCGGGGAACCTGCAGCCGCCTTACTTACGTACCGGAGACCTCGGATTTGTTCACCAGGGAGAGTTATACGTAACGGGCAGAATAAAAGACATGGTCATTATTCGCGGTAGAAATTATTATCCACACGATATCGAGCACAATGTTTCGGCCGCTCATCATAGTCTCGAAGAATCAGCATGTGCGGTGTTTTCAGTCTCAGATGCTGAAGATAAACTGATTGTCGTTCAAGAAGTGCGCAGAGAGTGGAGAAAGAAAATCAAGCGAGACGAAATTATCTCGAGCATTCGGCAGGCAGTGGTTTTAAATAATGAGATTACTCCCCACGATATCGTTTTATTAATGCCTGGAAAACTACTGAAAACCAGTAGTGGCAAGGTCATGCGCAATGCAATACGCACTCAATACATCGAAAATAAACTCGAGCGATGGCTTGGTTGATACCGCTCACAAATACAGGTTCTAAGGATGCATATGGAAGATTTCGCAGCAAGCAATCCCGACTTTGACAAGCACGTCCAAGACGCAGTGCTCAGTATGCCAGCGGCAAAATTGCTGGGATTTCATTACAACTACCTGAAACCGGGTCATTGTGAAATCGAGCAGCCAGCGCGCAAAGAACTCACTCAGCATAATGGCTACTTTCAAGGGGGTATCGTGGGAACATTAGCAGATTTTGCCGGAGGTTCGGCCGCCGGAACCCTATTGCCTCCAGGCTGGATAAATATGACTACGGATTTCACTGTCAAACTCGTTGCCCCGGCGGATGGTGAAAAGCTACTAGCCAGGGGGAGAGTCATCAGTGCATCAAACACTACCACGGTTGCGGCTGCCGATTTGTTTGCCGTGAAACAAGGCAAGGAAACCCTCTGCGCCACCGCTCTGGTCACTATGCGAAATATTCCCTTTAAGGTATGAAGACGCTATTTGTATAGTGCCGCAAACACAGCAGAGTCCGGATACCGACAATAACGAAGCGTTAAACCGCACGGACTTTCCGAGATAAGGCGTCAGATCAAAATCAACCATTACCCATACACCACCCTCGTAATCTGGGTTGCCCATATGCACGTCTACTTCTTTCGCCTGAGGCAAGGCATCGCCATCTGCAACCATTCCTTCCAAATGCAGTGCCAATGCCTCATGCACATTCTCCAGCGCTTCTGAAAAGATGCTGCCGGCAGAGAGGCAACCTGCGACGTCTGGCACAGTCACGCTATGATCGGAATCGCTGTCTTTATGTATTACGACTGGAAATTTCATAGGCTATTGCCTCTAAAACAGATGTTACTAACGCGTGAAGCGTACAAAGGCTGCAACAACCCGACCTCCCCTGTGCCTTTCGTGTCTATGGCACAACAACATACCTCTCCTGCAAGCCTCCAATACACACAACAATGCCTGAAATTTGAGCTGCGAAGAAAGGAACGTACTTGGCCAGTGACTTGATACACCCATCGATATTGTCGTTGGATCCCGGCTTCACTGGCTGAGCCCCATGGGGTCGAAGCTGGGCTTGGAAAAGTCGCAGTGCAGGATGCAGAGTTGGGCGATCTGCGCGCTAAAGCCGGCAATGCTGTCTTCGCCCAGGTACACCGCGTTGTACTGAATCAGTGGGCTGGGTTCGTCCAGGGTGATCTCACGCAGTAGGTTCTTGCGCGCTAAATCGCTGAAATACAGCGATGGCAAGTAGCTGACACCGAAGCCGAGTATGGTCAGGGTCGCCAGGGAGATCAGGCTGTTACCGGCGTACACCTTGCGAATTCGGGCGGTTTTCTCCTTAAACCAGGCGTCGTAGACCACGTCCACACCGGAACGACCGGTCTGCGTCAGGATCGGGTACTGCGCCAACTCATCGAAACTCAGGCGCTCGCCCTGGTTGTCGATCAGGTCGGGACGGCACATCCACGACAACCGCATTTCCTGAAGCGGCACCGCCACCACTCGATCTGCCGAGAACACCTTGGGCACTATCACCAGGTCGACTTGGCCAGCCTGGAGTTTTTCGACCAGGTTGATGCTCAGGTCGATCTCCGGTTCGAAAGAGATATCCGGGTAGCGCTCACGAAACGCCTGTACCAGTTGTGGTAGCCAGGTCAGTGCGATCAGCTCGGTGACGCCGACTCGGAAGCGTTTGACCTGGGCCGATTCCTTGCCCATGCGCGCGAGCAGGCGGTCGCGGTTGCGCAACATTTCCTCTGCTTGCTCGACGAATTCGAGGCCGTCGTGGGTCAGCTTCACCCGTCGTTTGGAGCGGTCGAACAAGGCCTTGCCGAGGAAGATTTCCAGCTCCGAAACCCGTTTGGAAATGGCCGACTCGCTGGTGTGCAGGCGCTCTGCCGCGGCGGCGAAGGTCCCCAGGCGCGCGCCCCAGAATACCGCTTCCAGTTGTTTGAAACTGAGCATGGCAGAGCGTCCTGAAGCATGAGAAGGGATGACTCTAACATGAATAAAAGTAGTCATTCATGCTGATATTTAATCACTTTTACTCTTTGCCAGTAAAATCCATACTCCACCTCGTACTCACCGTTTGGTCTCGGCCAAGGGTGTATTGAGTCAGTGAGTGGCCTTAGGCGCTCCTTGTATTACTGCTATCGCTTGAAGGGGCTGGTCCTTGAACGGATTGACTATCGCCGAAAAAATTCTCTCACGCTCTCTGGGCCGAACGGTCGAGGCGGGCGAATTAGTGATCTGCCAGCCCGACTTTGCCATGGGCACCGATGGGTCGATTCCCATGGCCCTGGATTACCTCAAGCAAATGACTGGCGGGCTACTGCGCAAGCCCCGTTACCCCGAGCGCCTGCTGTTTGCCCTGGATCATTACGGCGCAGCCTCGGGCACCAAGGCTTTGGGCTTGCAGGAGCTGGCCCGGGACTATGCCAAGGCCCATTGTGTGGCGGTGGCCGATGTTGGACAGGGCATTGGGCATCAACTGGTCATGGAGTTGGGCCACGCCCGGCCAGGGCGGATAATGGTCGGTGCCGACTCTCACAGTACTTCCTATGGTGCCTTTAACGCCTTCGCCACCGGCATAGGCTCCTCCGACCTGGCGGGCATCCTGCTCTGTGGCCAGGTTTGGTTCAAAGTGCCGGCGAGCATTCGTGTGGTGCTGCACGGGCGGCTCACACCAGGGGTTGCGGCCAAGGATCTGGCTCTGCATCTTGCTCGTCACTTGCGCGCCGACGGCGCCAACTATTGTGCTCTGGAGTTTGCCGGGGTCGGGGTCGGCAGCCTGGATATGGACGACCGCATTGTGCTCGCCAACATGGCGGTGGAGATGGGCGCCAAGGTCGGCCTGTTCCCCTGTGATCAGTTGACTCACCAGTGGCTGGCTGCCCTGGGTGTGACCGATTACCAACCCGTCGAGGCCGACGCCGATGCTCGCTACCTGAGCAGTCTGGAGGTCGATCTGGGCCAGGTGCGAGCACAGGTCGCGCTGCCGCATAGGGTCGATAATGTAATCGATGTGCGCGATGTCAGCGCCACCAAGGTGGATATGGTCTACCTGGGCACCTGCACCGGTGGCCGGGTGAAGGACTACCGCGAGGCGCTGGTCGAATTGCAGGCCAGGGGTGGTATCGCTAAAGGTGTGCAACTGGTGGTCACCCCGGCCTCCGAGGCGGTGCGTGCGCAATTGGCCAGCGAGGGCCTGTTGGCGGCCTTCGAGCAAATGGGCGCGACCATACAGCCGCCCGGTTGTGGTTCCTGTTGCGGTACCTGCGGGGTCATTCCGGCCTCGCAAAGCACGGTGCTGTCCACCGCCAACCGTAATTTCAAGGGCCGCATGGGCAACGCCGAGGCCGCTATCTATCTGGCGTCACCACGGGTCTGTGCCATCGCTGCGGCCACGGGTGAGCTGAATGCCGAGGGAGTCCCTGTATGAGTTTGTTACCCATCAATGGCCGAGCCCGAGTCTTCGCCGACGACATCAACACCGACTACATCATCTCCTCCCATCGTAAGAAGGAGACCATCGATCCTCAGGTGCTTAAACAGTACCTGCTTGAGGACGCCCAGCCAGGTTTCGCCCGGACCCTGGGTAAAAGCGACATTTTGGTGGCAGGCAAGAACTTCGGTTGTGGCTCGGCCATGGAGGTGGCGGTCACGGTGGTGCTGGCGGCGGGTATTCGCGCAGTGGTGGCCCAGAGCTTTTCCCGTACCTATCTGCGTAATGCCCTGAACAATGGACTGATGCCGGTAGTGGCTGACACCCGGACGATTGTCGAAGGTGCGCCGCTGAGTTTAAGACTGGATGAGCAGGGCCGTTTGCTGCTGGAGCATGGCCAGGCTGAACCGATTGTTTGTGAGCCGTTGCCCGCCTTCGTGCTGAGCATGCTCCAGGCCGGTGGGCTGGTGGCCTACCTGAAAGACCAAGGGAGTTTGCTAGCTTCGTAAAGGGATAGATTGTGGTGCATGACCAATAATTAAAACAAAGGTGATCAAGATGATGCGCAATGCAATAGCCGTTTCCCTCGCCATGCTCTGTAGCTTCGGCGTCGCGGCCGAGGAAATTGGCAGTACCCTGAGCAAGATCAAGACCGATGGCGTGATGGTGTTGGGCTATCGTGAATCGTCGGTACCCTGGTCCTATATCGACAGTAACAGCAATCAGGTAGTGGGCTACGCCCGAGACATCAGCCTGCAGGTGGTGGAGGCAATCAAGAAGAAGCTCAACTTGCCGGAGTTGCAATTACGCTCGATCCCGATTAACGCGCAAAATCGTATTTCCTTGATGCAGAATGGCACTCTGGACTTGGAGTGTAACGCCACCACCAACAATGCCGAGCGACGCCGCCAGGTAGCGTTCTCCACCACCATTGCAATCACCGAAACCCAGTTGCTGACGCGCAAGGACTCGGGGATCAAATCCCTTAAAGACCTCGATGGCAAGTCCGTGGTGGTTACTGCGGGCAGCACCTCGGAGCGTTTCATGCGCCTCTATGTGCAAGAGCACAACATGAAGACCAACGTGATCAGCGCCCGGGACCATTCGCAGTCGTTCGTCATGCTGCAAACCAACCGTGCAGCGGCCTTCTTTATGGACCGTGACGTGCTCGCGGCGCTGTTGAGCAAGGCCAAGGACTCCGATCAATACGCCCTGACAGGTGAGATGCCGACCAAGGAAACCCTGGCCTGCATGATGCGCAAGGACGATCCGCAGTTTAAGGCGCTGGTCGATGCCACCATCACGCAATTGCACCTCAGTGGCGAGACGCAGCGCCTGTACCACAAATGGTTCCTCGAACCCATCGCGCCGGACGGCATAGTGCTCAACACGCCGGAGAGCGACGCGATGAAAGCGCTGTTCGCTCACCCCAGCGACAAGACCTTCGAAGACGAGTAACACCACGCTTTGCCCTGGCTAGCGACCGCGTTAGCCATCGATTCCATCCGAGCCTTGCCCGGCGCCCTGCCTTTGTCGCGCGCCATGGCTTCGCTCGGTCTGTAAAAGCCAATGGGCTGTCCCTGGAGCATGCATTATGTTGAAAATTGCCGACCGCATTAATCGAATCAAACCCTCGCCCAGCTCCATGGCTGGCCAGTACGCCCGCGAGCTGAAGGCTGCCGGTAGGGACATTCTCGGGCTGCTTTCCGGCGAGCCGGACTTCGACACCCCGGACAATATCAAGCAAGCTGCCTCCCGCGCCCTGGCCGAGGGCAAGACCAAGTACACCGACGTGGCTGGCACCCCCGAGCTGCGTGCGGCCATCGCCAGCAAGTTCAAGCGCGAGAACCAGCTTGAGTACACTGCCAACGAAATCATCGTCAGCACCGGCGGCAAGCAGGTCATTTTCAACGCGCTGATGTGCACGGTGCAGGCTGGTGATGAAGTACTGATCCCGTCGCCTTATTGGGTGTCCTACCCGGATATGACGCTATTGGCAGAGGGCACGCCGAAGTTCGTTGCCTGCCACGCGGAGAATGCCTTCAAGCTGCGCGCCAAAGACCTGGAGGCAAGCATCACGGAGCGTACCCGGTGGTTGATCCTCAATGCACCGAACAACCCCAGTGGCGCCCTGTACACCGAAGAGGAGATGCGTGAACTGACCGATGTGTTGCTGCGTCATCCCCACGTATGGGTGATGACTGACGATATATACGAGCATCTCGTCTATGACCAGCGCCGCTTCGTTACCCCGGCCCAGGTCGAACCCCGGCTCAAGGATCGCACCCTGACCATCAACGGGGTTTCCAAGGCCTATGCCATGACCGGTTGGCGAATCGGCTATGCCGGCGGCCCCGCGGCCCTGATCAAGGCCATGGTCAAGCTGCAGTCGCAGAGCACCTCCAACCCGTCCACCGGCGCCCAAGCCGGCGCCCTCGAAGCCCTGACAGGCCCACAGGACTTCCCCCGCGCATCGCGTATTGAGTTCCAGGCGCGGCGTGACTATGTGGTCGCGCGGCTCAATGCGATCCCCGGCATCCGTTGCCACAGTCCGGAAGGGGCCTTCTATGTGTTCCCTCGTTGCAGCGCCTTGTTCGGCTCTAAAACCCCAGCGGGCAAGGTCATTAACAATAGCGATGACTTCGTTATCTACCTGCTCGAAGAAGTTGGGTTGGCGGTGTTGCAGGGCTCGGCCTATGGTGTTGACGAGCACTTTCGCATCTCCTTCGCCACCTCCATGGAGGCCCTGCGCGAAGGCTGCGATCGCTTGGAGAAGGCTTGTTCGCGACTTATATATTGAGGGGCAGAGCCGCTTCGCCTGATATCCACTTGGGCCTGTGTTGATCCCGCCCAAAGCTCATTAGCGACAGATACGTCCGAGTCCTGTGTAGTACCCGGGCGCGCAGAGAACAGCGATGAATTATAACTGGCACTGGGGCGTTTTTTTCAATGAGGCCTGGCCCGGCCAAACCTATCTCGATTGGGTGCTTTCCGGTCTGGCGGTGACCGTATCCGTAGGCTTGCTAGCCTGGTGCATCGGCCTGCTGCTGGGGATTGTAATGGGTGTGTTACGCACCGTGCCCAATCGCTGGGTATCTGCCGTAGCGGCTGCCTATGTGGAGCTGTTTCGCAACATTCCACTGCTGGTGCAGCTGTTTATCTGGTACTTCGTGGTGCCGGAGCTGTTGCCCCTGAGTTGGGGAACGCAGATCAAGAGCATCGACCCCTTCCTGCAGCAGTTTTTTGCTGCGGTATTGTGCCTGGGTATGTACACCTCGGCGCGTATCTGTGAGCAGGTGCGCGCCGGCATCGAGTCCCTGCCTCCCGGCCAGCGTAATGCCGGCCTGGCCCTGGGCATGACGCTGCCACAAACCTATCGCTATGTGCTGTTGCCGGTGTCGTTGCGGGTGATTGTGCCGCCGCTGACCTCCGAGTGTATGACGGTGTTCAAGAACTCGGCCGTGGCCTCGATGATCGGCCTGCTGGACCTCACCGCCCAGGGCCGGCAGTTGGTGGATTACACCTCCCAGCCCTATGAGACCTTCACCATGGTCACCGTGCTTTACATCATGGTCAGCGGCTCGGCGATGCTGGTGATGCGCGCGGTCGAGAAGCGCACGCGTATTCCCTCCCACGTTCGCTCGCAGGAGCGCAGCTGATGAGCTATCAGTTCGATTTTTCGTTTCTTGTCGGCAACAACCTGAACTACCTGGCACAAGGCCTCTGGGTGTCGTTGCAGATCACCATAGTAGCCTTACTGGCTGGTTTGGTCTGGGGCACCGTACTGGCGCTGATGCGCCTGTCGAGCTCGCGCCTGATCTCTGGTTTCGCCACGTTGTATATCAACCTGTTCCGCTCGGTGCCACTGGTGATGGTGCTGCTGTGGTTTTTCCTGGTGGTGCCACAACTGCTACAGAGCGTATTGGGCCTGTCGCCCTCCACCGACGTGAGGATGATCTCGGCGCTCGTGGCCTTCTCGCTGTTCGAGGCGGCTTACTACGCGGAAATCATTCGTTCGGGCATCCAAAGCGTCTCCAAGGGCCAATTGGCTGCGGCCTACGCGTTGGGCATGACCCATCGCCAAACGATGCAGCTGGTGATACTGCCCCAGGCGTTTCGCAATATGGTGCCGATGCTGCTGACCCAGGCCATTGTGCTGTTTCAAGACACGGCCCTGGTGTATGTCAGCGCCCTGTCGGACTTCTTCGGTACCGCTTACAGCATTGGCGAGCGTGGTGGACGCATCGTCGAAGCGCTGCTATTGGCCGGCGCGGTGTATTTCGTCTTGTGCTTCTGCGCCTCGCTATTGGTTAAATTTTGCCGCAAGAGAACCGCGCTATGATCGAATTAACAAATATCAGCAAATGGTACGGCCCCTTTCAGGTGCTCAAGGATTGTTCCACTCGCGTCAATAAGGGCGAGGTGGTGGTCGTCTGCGGGCCTTCAGGTTCCGGCAAGTCAACCCTGATCAAGTGCGTCAACGGCCTGGAGGCGTTCCAGCAGGGCGATATCCTGGTCGACGGCACCTCGGTGGCGAAAACCGGCTCGGACCTGCCCAAACTACGGGCACGCGTGGGCATGGTGTTTCAGAACTTCGAGTTGTTCCCTCATCTGAGCGTGCGTGACAACCTGTCTCTGGCGCAAATCAAGGTGCTCGGCCGTTCTCGCGACGAGGCCATGGAACATGGCCTGGCCTATCTCGACCGTGTTGGGCTGCGCGCCCACGCCGAAAAATTCCCTGGGCAACTGTCCGGTGGCCAGCAGCAGCGCGTGGCCATTGCCAGGGCGCTATCCATGGACCCGATCTGCATGCTGTTCGATGAGCCCACCTCGGCCCTGGACCCGGAAATGGTCAACGAGGTGCTGGATGTAATGGTCGGTCTCGCCAAGGAAGGCATGACCATGATGTGCGTCACCCACGAAATGGGGTTCGCCCGCCAGGTCGCCGACCGTGTGGTGTTTATGGACGCCGGCAGCATCATCGAGGACTGCGAGACCGAAACTTTCTTCGGCGATATCGATACGCGCTGTGAACGCGCCCGGCATTTTCTTTCCCGCATTCTGCCCCACTAGTGGCTTATTTGAATAAGTAGCCGGAGATCTCATGAACGATAACAACGTAACCAGCAATGACTGGCCCGCCGGCTGGCGAATCAACCCACGGCCCGAGTCGTTGAGCCCTGAGCTGGTGGCCGCTTTTGGCGAGATGCCCGTTGCGGCAGTGGGCGATGCCATGAGCCGCAATGTCGGCGCCATGGGCCTGAACCGCTATCACGGGCAGATCGATACCCTGATGTGCGGCCCAGCGCTGACCGTGCGCGTGCGCCCAGGTGACAACCTGATGATCCACAAGGCCCTGATGATGGCCAAGCCCGGCGACGTACTGGTAGTCGATGGCGGCGGCGATCTGAGCCAGGCGCTGGTCGGCGGCTTGATTCGCACCACCTGCGTGACCCGCCGTCTGGCCGGTTTGGTGATTAACGGGGCAATCCGCGACCTCGCGGAGTGGGCCGAGCCAGGCATGCCGATCTTCGCCAAGGGCCACACCCATCGTGGCCCGAGCAAGGACGGTCCGGGGGAGGTCAATGTGGTGATTTCCTGCGCCGGCTTGGTGGTCAATCCCGGCGACCTGATTATTGGCGATGCCGACGGCGTGATCGCCGTACCGGCCGCCGAAGCCGAGTCAGTGTTGCAGCGCACCCGTGCGCACTTGGCCAAGGAAGAGGCGATCCGCGTGGTCAATCAGTCGGACAACCCCGACACCGAGCGGTTTGACTCTATTCTGCGCGGTAAAGGCCTGCCCATTCCGTGACGTCAGCAGCAACGCCCCACGATTGCGGGGCGTTGCTGCTCAGATCTCGCCGCACCCAATGAGCATAGCCGCCGGACCGCCCCAAGTGGAACCAGTCAGTGCCGCAAAACGGCTGTACGCTCGTCGATAGGGTCAAGAAAGCCAGGGATGCTCACCGCCAGCAATGGCAACAGCGTGGGCAGCAGCAATGTGTGGTGGAAGGCACCAAAGAGAATACTTGAGCGGTATAGCTTGTTGCTGAAAATACCCCGGGTGGGTTGCTCCAGATCCGGCCCCAGGATAGCGGCAGCGATGACATAGACGACGCCCAACAACATGATCAACTCAAGGTAGCTTTCCTTGTAGTTGGCTATCCTGAAAAAGCCGAGAAAGCTCACGCGTAGCGAAAACCGACAGAACAGCGCGCCCCAGGCAAGCATGAGCGCCAGCAGCAGCAGATCCTTTTCGTAAATCCAGGCGGTTTTCTTCAGGTAGTCCAGTTGTCCCTGGGCAATGAAGTAGCCTTCTGCCCGTGCGATGACTGGCAGCCAGCGATGCAGGTCGCTGCCAAGGATGATATCACTGTAGAAAATGCCAAGGCTGCTCAACCACGACACAACCAAATAGGTACCCCACCCGTACACAAGCGCTTTCACCGCCATTTTCCGAATCCCTTGTGTTGTGATTGTCAATCACCCGCATAGCTCCTGACCGACAGCGATTGCGCTGCATCAAACCTCGCCAGCAAAGCACATTTTTAATTTATGGTAACAATAATCATTATTTATAGAGCGCCAGCATTTTGGCATAACCGCACGTTTTTGGCTGCTGATTCCTTCTTCTGATATGGCTTACTCTTTCAGGGGATTGGGTCTGGATCGACCGGCATCTGCGTGCCGACGATGGGAAAAGGCGGCTAGCTGCTCCGGGAAGGCCGCCTGCTGGCGGGCAGGGTTGGTGGTTGTGCGCGAAATGTATCTGCGCTCACTCATGCGGCGTTGAAAGCTGGCTCGTCATGCTCAATGACCAGTCCTCAACCGCGCTTGCTCGCCTGCTTTCGCCTGGCCGGCCTTCGCTTGCAAATACTTCCAACAGTCTCTACGAAGCAACGAAATTATGTGCCGGCGTACAAATTGTCCGAATAAGCTTTAAGCGAATGTAAGAAAAGCAAATAACATAATTAGCAAAACAGTCTAAAGATCCGACCACTGGAAATCATCACCTATCAAAACAACCGCCAAAACTCACAACCGTATAGCAAAACCGTATAACCCACTGTCAACATTGACAGTAGACAACACCCACTTGTCTTTTAAAATATTATCTAGCTGATGAATTCCATGAGTCACTTCTGCTTTTTCATTGATCAGCTATTTAAAAACACCCAATGGAGAAACATCATGACTGTCTCGGCACCTGTATTTACCTATCCCCCAGACCGCTCACCAGGCATGGGCCCTACTCCGACGATTTTTGGAACTGGGACCCCGAATAGTACGGTCACTATCTATGAAACCAATACATGGAATGCGCTGGGCTCTACCATAGTAGGGGCTGATGGAGCATGGGCCATCGGAGTTACTGTTCCAAAACAAAACCCTGGAGCATTCAATGCGTTCGGTGCCCAGGCGACCTTTCAAGGTGAGACATCCGGTTGGGCCACTGATTTGACCCTGTACGTCTAAAACAGAGCGGCTTTATTAACTGGTTGTACTTCTCATCATGCACCAGAAGTCTGATTTATCTTTTTTCCAGGTAAATCAGACTTCCAATAAAGCAATAAGCATTGTTCTCCAGGACAAACAAAGCCAGTGATTACCTCACCATCGAGCCACGGTAATCAGTCGCACTTGCACAGACAAATGGCTTGTCAAATGGCTGATCAAACATAATCGTTGTAATATCATTTGAGAAACCGCATCGTACTTTCCTGGATCGGCGTATTCGGACGGATACTCGATATGTCGCGATAAGTCATCGATGTTTGCGCACGTCATTGTTATATCTTCCAGTGACCGCGTGATCCTGTCGAGTTTCGCCTTTCGTCTCAGCAACCTCTCCAGGATTTTGATCGGCAGCATCAACCCAAAGCGGCAGGCAAAGCGTGAAGGTTGTCCCCCGGCCTTCGAGGCTGTCACAACGAATGCAACCGTCATGTCGGTCGATCACCGCCTTGACCATCGCCATTCCCAGGCCCAACCCTTCGGTGTCGTGAGCCGAGGTAAAGCGTCTGTAGGGGTCGAAGATGCACGGCAACTCGACGGCGCTGATACCTGAGCCCTGATCGCTGATACTGCAGGCCAACTGATTGTCCGTCACCTTCAGGTCGAGGCTGACGAACGTGCCGGAAGGGCTGTACTTGATGGCGTTTTCAAGCAGGTTGAACAGCGCTCTGGTGAGCAGCGCGGCATCGGCGCACACCAGACTTTCATCGGCCTCGCCGAGCTGATGACGCAGTTCGATACCCTTGAGCTGCGCCAACGGCGCCACCTGGTCGAAGGCATCCAGGACCAACATGGCGAACAGCACCGGCTGGAACCGATAGGCTTCCGACTCGGCTTTGGCCAGGTGCACGAAGGCCTCGGTCAGGCCCAGGGCCCGGCGGACCTGTTGTTCAATCTGTCGATGCAGCGGCGTATCGCAGTGCTGCTCGCGCTGCACATCCAACAGCGCCAGGATCGCCGAATGCGGCGCACGAAGGTCATGGGACAGAAAGCGCAGCAGCGCCGCCCGCTGCTGCTCGGCCTCGCGCTCCAAGGTCAGGTCCGCCAGACTGAACAGCCAGCCGATAGCGACTTCATCTTGCGCCGACCGCAGCGGCGCAAGGTCCAGGTGCAGGGTACGTTGGCGGCTGTCACGAAACTCCTGGCTGACCAGCGCGGACAATACCGGGCTCTCTGGCCCGTTCATGCCGGGGAAGCCGAGACGCGCCAGCACATCGATCCAATCCTCGCCGACCAACGCCGACCCCAGCAGCTTGCGGGCGCTGCGGTTGGCCAGGAGCACCTGGCCGCGGATGTCGCTGATCAGTGTTGCGACAGGTAGGCATTCCAGGCCATCGGCGATGAATCGGCGGGTATCGCGGGTGCGCCCGAGGGCCTGCTCCAGCGCAGCGATGCGGCCTTGCAAGACATCGCCCTTGGGCATGCTCGACCGGTGGCGTTCAGGCAAGATCACCGGCTCCTCATTCAGGCGGGCCAGCTCCCAGCCGAAGTAGGCCAGCACCGCACTCAGGCGCCGCCAGTTCCAGATCAGATACGCCAGCAGAAAACCGCTCAAACTCGCTGCCGGCGACCACCACAAGCCAAGGCGCAACAGGCCCCAGGCACCTGCCAGCACCGTGACCATGCAGGCCAGCGTCAGCCACAACGCATGACGCGCACATAACAATAGACCGCCCAACAGCAGCGCCACCGCCGACACGGACAACAGCAGGCTCGACAGCGGTGTCAGTTCGACAATGCTGCGCTGCTGCAACAGGCCATTGAGCAGGTTGGCCTGAATCTCCACCCCAGCGGTGGTTCCGGCCTGCTCGGAGACCGGTGTGACATAACGATCCCCCAGGCCCGGCGCGGTGGCGCCCACCAGGATCAGCCGGTCACGCAACAACTGCGGTGGTACCTCACCGCGCAACACACTGATATAGGGCACGCTGGGGAAGCTGCCGGCAGCGCCGACAAAGGGCAGCAGGATTTCATTCTGGCGCTGCCAGCCGTGGGCTTCGACGGGCCCCGCGACACCCGGCATCGATTGCCGCTCGCCCACCGGCAGCGCCATCTGATAAGCCAGCCAGGCCAACTGCCCACGAGGTTGCCCGACCGGCCCTTCGCGCAGGAAAACCCCACGCACTACACCATCGCTATCCGCCTCGACGTTGATATGACCAACGGCCCGAGCACAGCGCCGTAACGGTTCGATCGGCCCGATTTCCCGCAACTGCGTGGCAAATCGCGGCACGCCTTCGCGCAACAGCGGCAAGACCACGTTACCGGCGCCACACAACGCCTTTGCCAGGCGTTCGTCGCCCTCGCCGGAACGCTCCGGCTCATCGAAGATGACATCGAACAGCACACCCAGGGGAGGCGCCTCGGCCAGGCGATCCAGCAATTTTGCATGCACCTCGCGAGGCCAAGGCCAGCGGCCCAGCGCCTCCAGACTGCGGTCATCGATGGTGACCAGCAGGATCCGTGGATCGACCGCAAGTACATTCAACCGGCTCAGACGATCATAGAGAAAATGGCTGAACGCCAGGTTCCGACTCAGGGAAAGCACAGCAGTCAGCGACAGCAACAGCAATCCCACCACCAGCCATTCGCGCAGCAGACCGCGAAACAGCCGCTGTGCCTGCGTCGGGTCGCGTCCCTCGATTCGCCAGAATCTCATGGATACGAGACGCTCATGAAGGTGCAACACCGCGACTATTGCGCATCAAACGTCCTGGGCCAGTAGTAGATATCGTAGACCCCAGTCTGGCCCTCAAGTCCCTGTTCGTCGAATGCTGATAATCGTACATGGTAGAACGCCGCCCGCAAGCCGCTGAAGCGGATCTGCGGCGTGCTGGAGAAGCGTTCCTGCTTGATATTGAGGAAGCCGACATCAGTCGCGACCTGGGCCCGGTAGCGACGGGCGCCCTCCAGCGGCTGGAGAAACAGTTGCCAGACCGGTGTGTCGCCACGCTGGCCGTCCTGCCCGACCAAGCGCGGCGCCGGTAGCAGATCGCTGGGTTTCAGCTCGCCGCTGTTGCGGATCTTCAGGCCCTGCCGGGCATTCACCGATACCGTCGCCTCAGCAACCGGCAGCCTCTTCGAGCCGGCCTTGCCCGGCAACTTCGACGCGGAGATACGATTAACCGCCACCCGCCCGTCCAGCACTTCGACCAGCACCTCGCCGTCTTGGTTACGGGTGCGGAAATGGGTGCCACGCACACCGAGGACACCCACCGGGGTTTGGATCCGAAAGCGGTCGTGATCACTGGCCCGTTTGATCACATAGGACTCGACCTGGCCCTGCTCAAGAATCACCTGCGGCACCGCCAGCACTTCATCCAGCTGCAAGCGCACCTGGGAGCTGGACGGCAGGACAATCCGCGAGCCGTCCCCCAGCCCAAGGCTGACAAAGGCATCGGGTGCCGTTCGCACCGCCTCCTGCTCATCCACGCCCATGCCCTCTTCCAGGCGACTCTCCTGCCCTTTGGCGTCGAGCTTCCAGGCCTCGCCGGCCAGATGCAGGACGACAGCCGGAAACGGCTGCGGACGGCATTGTTGTTCACGATCGAGATAGGGCGCGCGGGACACGGGGGCCGCCGTCGACATGCCCGAACAGAGCAGGCCGATAACGGTGCTGATCAGCCACGGCGCCGTGGTTCGAAGCAGGGAGAAGGAGGGAAGCTCGGTCATGGGCTCGGTCGCTCGGACAAAGAGCAAGGATAAGGACTACGGCACAGAGCCAGCTTTCTCAATCATGCCACAGCGCTGCGCAACCAACGGCTCGCACTGTATGTCTTGATATGAAAGGAGTGCAAAAAAAATGGTCAAGGAAAGGCATCCCAACCTTCCCTTGACAACGATTCGTGTGGATCCGAATCGCTACCCATCCATGGGTCGGACTTGCTCCAATTGCCCCTGTGCTACGGAGCTTACTGTAGAGGCAAATCCATCAATGGCGGACAATCTGTCAGAATTGTTCAGAATTGCCCGATTCAGAAAATCCAGCGTTGCTGCTTGTGCTCCGTCGCCTGCTCCTTGATCCACCGCGACAGCTCGGGGCGGCAGGAACCTGGCCATTCAGAGGGTGTGGACAGCTCGCTGGCCGCGAGCATGGACAAGCGCACGGAGACAATCGTCACCTCACGTGGGGTCGAATAGAACATTCCGATGGCAAAGCCGAGTCCCAGGCATACCGTCAGCCCGGCGATCACTGCCAAGATAGCCCAGGGTTGCAAGCGAGTGACGTGAAGGGGAATACTCATTGTTCCTTCTCCTTGTACCAGCGAACCGGTACCCTGCAACCAGGCAACTTGAGCCTCGGACAACAGGAACCGGCAATTTGACATCAGCCTAACCGGCCAGTACCGAAGCTTGCGGGATTCGCCAGAATTGTTCAGATTTCGCTGGCGGCGATCCTGCAGAATCGAGCTCATCAGACAAGGGGAAAGGACTAGGTCATGCGTGTCGCCATACTCGATGACGAACCCGCCGAATTGCGCCGGCTCGAACAGACCCTGAGGCAAATGTCCCAGGCAGGCGAGCCGCCTTGGGCCGTGCACAGCTTCGAGCGCGGCGAAGACCTGTTGCGACAGTTACGCCGCGAAACCTTCGACCTGCTGATCCTCGACTGGCAGTTACCGGACCTCAGCGGCCTGGCGCTCCTGCGCTGGACCCGCGAGCATATGCAGGTGCCGCCGCCGGCCATCATGCTCACCAGTCGCGACGCCGAGAACGATATTGTCCTGGCCCTGAGCAGCGGTGCCGACGACTACGTCAGCAAGCCGTTTCGCGCCAATGAGCTCAAGGCGCGGATCAACGCGGTGCTGCGGCGCCACGGCGTGCAGCGTCATGCCGCCGACCAAACCGTGACCTTCAATGACCTGAGCTTCGACGATGGCGAACTGCTCGTTAGCCGCGGCGGCCAGCCGATCAACCTGACAGAACGCGAATACCGCCTGGCCCGCTGCCTGTTCGCCAACCTGGGCCGGCCACTATCGCGCGAGTACCTCTACGAGCGCTTCTGGCCCCACGAGGAAGTGCTTTCCTCGCGCCCCCTCGATACCCATATCTATCGCCTGCGCAATAAGCTCGGGCTGACCGCCGAGCGCGGCTGGCAATTGCAGACCGTCTACGGTTATGGCTATCGCCTGGAAAGTGTCCTGTCAGAGACCAAGTAAGGCCGCGTCGCTTCCAGGGAGCAGACAGCAAAACGCCCGAGCGGCTCGCTGTGGCGAATCGCTCGGGCGTCGACGAAGAACGGTCTTACTCGGCGGCTTCGGCACCGCTCAGACCACCAATTTTAGACATCATCAGCACGATAAAATTTTCCACCGGCATCTTCTGCCCGTTGAAATCCACCTGGCCCGCGGCGTAGTGCAGCTTGGAGACGATATCCGTGCCTTCGAGGGTCGCCATCTCAGTGGACACCGCCAGGGTGCCGGCCATCTCGCTGGTGATCGAGGCTTGCTGGGCGATAACCTTCGGATCGGTCTGGCCATCGACCTGCGCCTGCACGCTGGCAAGATCGGCGATCATTGGTTTGGACAGCGACAACTTGGCCTCCAGTTGCGCGATCAGTTGCTTGCCCAACTCCAGCGGCGGCAAGCGAGTGGACGACGGATTGGTCAGGTCCAACAGCAGGTTGAAACGGCTTTCGCCATTGGCGGTCTTGAACGACAGGTTTTCCACGGCGATCTGCGGCTTGCCAGCCAGAAGTTGCTTGATGTCGGCCTGGGCCTTGAGTTGCTGTTCAGCGGTCAGTTCCGGCATCGCCGGTGTTTCTCGGCCCTGCGCCGCAGCCTGCTGCATGGCCTGCAATTGGGCCTGGTAGGTCTGGGTCAGAGACCTTACCGCGGGAATATCAAGGTTCTTCGCGGCCAGGCTCATTTGCGCGCTGCCCACCGATTTGCCGTTGTAACCGATATCGCCGATGGTGTAGGCCAGGTGTCCGGCGAGAATGTTGCCGGTGGCGTCCAGGGCGTCCTTCTGCTCGAAGTCCTTGATCGTCACCACCGCCGGTTTCACCCCGTAGGTCACCTTGGCGTTGCTCAGTTCCAGGGTGTTGCCCCCCAGGTAGAAACCGAAATCGCTCCTGGCCAGGTCGCTGACCAGGGTCAGACCGCCCAACTCGACCGATACCGGACCATCCTCCGCGGATTGGCCGGCAATCTTCAGGCTGTCCATGTAGCCGTTGAGCTTGAGTTTCGCCCCACGGTCGCTGCCGCTCAGGTTCAGGTTCAGCCCGGAAAACTTCACCGAGCTCCCGGCATCCGGCGCGAAGTCCAATGGGATCAGTTCAACGTTGCCGTCGATCGAGTGGTTGTAGCCCAGCGCGACCACGCCCTTGAGCGGCGCGGCGCCGTTGGCGGCGTCGAACCACCTGGCGGTGACGTCGTTCTTCTCCAGCGCGTAGTTGCTGTTGACCAGGACCGGTGCCAGCTTCAATGCCTTAAGGCGCGACCACGGCAATGGCCCGTGCTCGATATGGTCGACGAACAGCAGTTCGACATCGCGGTTTTCTTCACTGAGCTGCAAGTTCTGCAGCTTGACCCGGTAATGCGCGGTGCTGGTGAACAGGTTGCGATCCAACGAAACCAGCTCAATGCTGGCATTGCCGCCGCCACTGCTCAGGGCGGTCTTCAATTGAGCGTTAGCCTCCTCGATCGAGGTCTTCAACACCCCTTCCAACTGATTACCGGTGTACCAAGCGCCAGTGGTGCTCAAGGCACCCACCACCACGACAAGCCCTAACAGTACACCTGCTGATTTATTCATGAGTTGACCCGATCAATGTCCGTTGTGTTGAAAATGCGGGTCTTCCCTGAACCCTTGGTCGGATTCGGCTCGACGGCGCCCGAAGGGGCGAAGAGTAGCATTTGCGCGAAGACGGACGCACCTGTTCAGGCTTTTGCGTGGTGCTGCAAGGCGCAAACCCACAGAGCAGCGTCTACGGCACATCCGGGCCACCCGCGAATTCGCCACTCGCCTGCCGCCCTTAAGCCCGCAAGCAACAAGGACATATCCCACGAGCCTTGAGTCCTTGTCCGATACGCTCGACGCATCAGGTCATGCTCTGATCTGCGCTCTTCGTTTACAAAAAACGCTCGGCTTTCTTATCTCATTACCTGTCGGGAGGCTTCCATGCAAAAGGATTTTGCGCGTCAGTGTTCTGCCCAGCACAAACGCCTGATCAAGCTCACGGTTGACGTCGAACTCCGCAGCGAACTGCTCGTCGAGAGTTTCACCGGCACTGAAGCCATTTGCGAGCCTTTCAGTTTCGAGCTGTCGCTGCTGAGCCAGGATAACCACCTGGAACTCAAGACTTTGATCGGTCGGCCCGCGCTGCTGGAAATCGAGTTGTTCGACGGTGATCGGCGCTTGATTCACGGACATATCAGCCGCTTCGCCCACGTGGACCACGACGCGGGCGCCGCCCGCTACTCGGCGACGCTGAGCTCTTGGCTATGGATGCTTGGCCAGCGCAAAGACTCGCGGATCTTCCAGGAACAGACAGTTATCGATGTCGCTCGCCTGGTCTTCGATCATTACACCTGGATGGCCCGTTATCGAATCGACGTTGGCAACCCGCCGCAATCCCATAGTTACCTGACCCAGTTCAACGAAACCGACGAGCAATTCATTCGCCGGTTGTTCGAGGAGGAAGGTTGGCTGTTCTTTTTCGAGCACAGTGCCGAAGGTCACACCCTGGTGATCACCGATGACAGCAGTTACTTCAAGCCATTGGCGCAGCAACCGAGCATTGGCTTTCAGCCGCCGTCGGGGCCAAACACCCGCGATCATGTGACGCACTGGTGTGCCGAACGACAGTTGCAAGCGGCGGCGGTCACGCTTTGCAGCTTCGATTACAAGCGACCTGGGTACGGTGATTGCGTCATGACTGTGCCTACCGGAATCCGCCAAGGCCAGGTGCCCGTCTACGAACGCTACGAGTTCACCGGCTACTACAGCCACAAGGGCTATGACAGCGTCAGGCCGCTGGCGCGAAGACACGCGCAGGCCTTGAAAGCCCAGGGCAAGACCTTTCGGGGTGCCAGCAATTGCCGGGCGCTGGTGCCGGGGTACAGCTTCCGGCTCACCGGCCACCGCCGACATGATTACGAGCCGCCGGGACGGCAACAGGAGTACTCACCCGAAGACTACCCCTTCGACCGTCGCGACTTCCTGCTGTTGAGCGTGCAACATGTGGCCCACAACGACTACCTTCCAGGGCAGCAAGCGAACTACAGCAACACCTTCACCTGTATTCGCCGGAAGATCGCCTATCGCCCCGAATGCAAGATACCGCGCCCGCGCATTGGCGGCCCATTGATCGCGATTGTCGTCGGCCCTGAAGGCGTGGAGGAGGTTCACACCGACGAGTTGGCACGGGTCAAGGTCCGTTTTCACTGGCAACGGGAGCAGGACGCGCAGGTTCCAGACTACGAACGCCACGCCCGGGACACTACCTGGGTGCGAGTGGCCCAGCCCAGTGCGGGGGCCGGTTTCGGTCATCAGTTCCTGCCGCGCATCGGCCAGGAAGTGCTGGTGAGTTTCCTCGGTGGGGACATTTGCCGTCCGGTGATCACAGGGGTGTTGTACAACGCCCGGCAGACGCCGCCCCACTTCAGCAATGTCCAACGCCTTCCGGGCAGCCGCCTGCTGTCGGGGATCAAGAGCCGTGAACAGGCCGGGCGCGGCTATAACGAATTGCTGTTCGACGATACCAGCGGCTCACTGCGGGCACATCTTGTCAGCACGCACCAGGCTTCTGCCCTGAACCTGGGACGCCTGGTTCACCCGGCGCAGGGGAGCTGCAGCCCACCCAAGGGCCAGGGCGCCGAGTTGCGTACCGACGCAGCCATTGCCCTGCGCGCAGCCCAAGGCTTGCTCTGACCACCCAGGCGGGGCATCGGGCGCAAAACGATCAACTGGAACGCGAAGCCTTGCTCGACCTGTTGAGCCAATGCGCCGAGCTGTTCCGGTCCCTGGGCCGCAGTGCCAGCGAGCGCGGCGCCCCGGCCATCGACTACGCCGAACTGGAAGGTTTGCGCAATGCCCTGGATCGCTGGCCGGCAGCCGATAGCCAGGCCCAGGGTGAACCGTTGCTGGCCATGACCGGGGAGGCAGGCATCGTCAGCGCCACGCCTGCGTCACAGGTGCATTACGCCGGGAAGAACCACGACACCACCGCCCAGGATCATCTGCACCTGAGCAGCGGCGGTGCCACGCGGATGCAGGCTGGGCGGGGGATTTCGGTCTTCGCCCAGGACGACGGCATCAGCGCCATCGCCCAGCGCGGCAAAGTGCGTGTGCAAGCGCAGGACGACGACATTCTTTTCAATGCCCAAAAGAGCTTCCACGTGTCCGCTGGCGAAGGCGAGGTGCTGATCAGCGCACCGACGATCCGCCTGGTGGCCGACGATGGTAGCTACATCAGGATCGGCGGCGGCGTGGAGATCGGTACCTCGGGCAAGGCCATCGTCCATGCCAGTGACCACGACTGGCTGGAGCCGAAAACCCAAAGCACCGAAAAAATGACCTTTGCCGGCAGCTCGGCGGACCAGCGCCTGGTGTTTCACTACCCCGGCCATCAAGACTTGTGCCCGCGACCGGCGGCTGAGCAGCCCTACGCGATCGAACTGGACGACGGCAGCTCATTGAAAGGCCTGACCGATGCCGCCGGACGCACCCCGGTCGTCGAGCGCGAGGCCATGCGCAAAGCCGCCTTCAGCGCACGTCGCGAGGTTCCGCCCCAAAGCGCAGGACAGTCGAAAGGAGACGACTCATGACGGCTTCCGACCCTTATGTCATTGCGCAAAAAAACACCCGCCTGAGGCCCAATCGCGCCGCCGACGGCAAACTGGAGATTCCCGGCGACATGCCCGGCGTGGTGATTTTCCTGCACGGGGTCAACGATCCCGGTGCTGCCTACCAGGCCGTGGAAAGCGGCTTGTGCCAGGGATTGAACGAGCGGCTGGATCGGCCGGATTTATGGCCGGGAGTGTATGGCGCCGACTATACAAGGGCAAAGTCCACGCCGCCGGAAAAATGGTTGAATCGAGAACGGGATGTGCTGGACGACCCTGACACCTACCTTTACCAACGTAGCGTCGATCAAGCCCGGACCCGTAGCTTTTTCATTCCGTTCTATTGGGGTTATCGCGCCGCGCCGGATGAAATCAAACGTGATGAAAACGGCGATCCGGCCACTTATCGCACCCAGTTCCAAGACATCTTCGGTAATCGGCTCGACCGGCATTTCGCCAAGGGCGGCGGTTTCTTTGCCAATGCCACCAATAATCTGGCCGATATGTATGTGCAAGGGTTCGCCGATTGGTATCGGGCAGTGCCCCAGGCGTTCCTGCCCAACACGCTCTATATGGGCCAGGCGCCCCATCGCCGCTATTTCGTGCTGGCCGCGCATCGGCTGGCCATGCTGGTCCGGGAAATCCGCAGGGTCTCGCCCGACGACACCATCACCATCATGGGCCATAGCCAGGGCACGCTGATTACCCTGCTGGCCCAGGCGCTGTTGGTCGATCGCGGTGAGCGCTGTGCCGACTGCGCGATCATGGTCGCCTCGCCCTACTCGGTGTTGCCGGCAAGCACACCCAAGGATTCCCAGACCCTGCAGACCCTGCTCGACATCGTTCAGAAGGTTACGCAAAGCCCCCACCCACAACCGCCGCTCGACGCGCTCGTGTGTGGGCGACCGGGCTATGGCGGCCGAACCGGCCCGAAGTGGTCAGCCGAACAAGGTCAACGGCTGGGGACCGACCAACAGACACAGGTGTTCCCCGAGCGGGACAATCGCGGCAAGGTCTATCTGTATTTCAGCCACGACGACACCACGGTGGCGCTACGGGACGTCAATGGCATGGGCACCTTTGGCGTGCCGGATACCTTGCCGGATGGCACCCCGGCGATGAACCACCTGAAAGAGCGGCGCTTCTTCCAGCGTTTGTGGAGCAAACGCCGGCGCGATGGACAACCGATTCTGCTGGGGACCGCGCCGGGGCCACTGGCTTTGCGAGGCCAGGATGAGCGCCGTAGCGCAGGGCACAATTGGGGGGTGTCGGTCCTCACTCAAGCCGGCATGGATGAAGGCGAAAAGCGCCTGATCAATGGCGAGGCGTTGTTTCCGCCTTATGCGCCACAGATGTTCGGCGCAGAGGCGCGGGTGGGCACGCCGGACGTTCCCGGCAAGGACCGCCCGGATGCCGTTTCACAGCACAATGGGCTGGGCAATATCGAAGCGCGATTCAAATGGGTCGAAATCGGCACCAGCCCTCAACGCGTCAATCTCGACGTCGTGCGCGCCCAGTGGAACCAGGGCCGCGAACCGGATAACCAGACCCAGGCCGTGCGCCAGACGCCAGTCTCGGGCAACCCCATGCTCAATCGCGAGGATCACTACCGTATCGAGCGCGAGGAAACCGCCAATGAAGTGCGCGCACGGATGCACGTCGATGAATCGGAGTGGGATGACAACAGCTACCACTCGGCAGTGTTGCGCAGCCCGGAAAACCACCGCTGGGTCACGGCCATGGACGTGGCATTGGGACAGGCGCATTGCCTGGACGATCCGGTGATGCGGGAGGTGTTGGTGGCGATTGCGGATTGGAGAATGGATGAAAAACGCTGGGACAAACTCAACGAATTGCCTGGCTGGCAGCGACTAAGCACCAGTTCAAGGGATTTGGTACGTGCCAATTACCTGTATTACGACAAAGGTAAGTTCCCTCCCGTCGAGTTGGTGCCATTGACTCCACCCCCCCTGGTCAGGAATCCGTACAACAAAGGAACGGGGCCATGACCGATCCCGTGCAAATCAAACCCGGCAGACGCCCCCAGCTCAAACCGTATTTCCAGGTGGGTTATTTCCTGCTGTTGATCTGGCTCCTTTCAACCGGCGGGTATTTGGAACTGCAAAGCGGAGTGGTCGACATGAGCGTCAAGGCTGTCCTTTTTTTGAAAAGTTCTCTGGCAGGGCTTGGGGTAATTTTCGTTGGGATGACGCTGGTCTATGCCGTGGTTTGGGTAGGCAAGACCACCGTTGCCGAACACGACGAGCGGCACGCGCTGCTCGATGCGGCCCGACAAATTCAGGAGAAAGTCGAGGATCCACAGACCTTCGCCCTGGAGATTCGCGGAGCAGGGTTGGCGGTGGATGGTTGGCAGCAGTCGAATATCTGGCGGCTGATTCAGGAAAAGAACGACAATTTTGTCTCGATCTACTCGCAAGACCCCAAGGACTATCCGGACAACGCACACAGTCGAAGCATCACCGCCGATATCAATATCCGTGCGGCTGCCAGACATTCTGCTAGAGAGGCGGTAGCCTATTGGCCGATACCGACATTTGCATTAGGTCCACCCAAACAACCACGACATACCGGAGCAGCCGGCAATATTTTAGCGGCCAGGAATGCTGCAACGCTTGGTGTGACGCTTTTCCTCTGGCAAGAGGCAGACAACACCACGCATGCACAGGCAACGATTGAGCGGTTGTTCAGCTTTTTTGACGAGAATCCCTCAGTACCACAGGCACTACTCATCAGCCGGGACGGTGACGATATTCGTACTCTGTATCGTGCCAGGGGTACGCCCGGCCTGCCCGATGGTCACTACGTCCCCACACTCTTCGAAAGCATGACCGGCTTACTGGTCAGTCGCACGGATCGAGTCGACCGCTATATCCGCCCTTATGCGCTCGATGAAAAAGCCAATAACCAAGACAAATCCAGCAGCCTTGGCATGCTGTGGGCCTTCTATTGGGCGAGTGATAGACAGTTCGACGACTGGTACGAAGCGGCCCAGCGGGCACAAGGTAGGGAAGATCACTATTCCCCTGGCACCATGTCCACCGCCTACTGGCAGGCGCAACTGCCGGCCCTGCAGTACAAACTCGGCAATCAATACGGTCCGGGTGGCCACTTCCAGGCTTCGTCCTGGCTGCCGATCCGCTGGACCAAGGGCCAATTGAAAGAATTCGACACTGCGCCGATGCTCGGTTATCTGCACCGCCCGATCAAGGTCCCGATGACCGATACAAACGGCCAATTGCTCAAGCCCGCCCTTCAGGCCCTGGCGTTGCAAGCCGGCTGGGAGCGCGCCTTGGCCACCCTGCCCGAAGGTGAAAAACCGGTTCGGGTGTTCTATGACAGTACCGACAATATTGATGGCGTCATCGCCCTGCATGTGGCGCTGAGCCACTTGAACCTCGACGGCACGGGCCTGGCCCCGAGCAATGTCAACGAGGGCTACGACATCGGTCGGCGTCTGGGCAATACCGGCGTCAGCAGCGCACTGGTACAGATCAACCTCGCCACCATCGCCAGCTACCACAGCGGCGGCATCAGCGCAGTGGTCTATTCCGGTAGCGACGCCAGCGCGACCATCCAGATGGTGCGTCCTCCCGACGAAACCAGCAAAGCCCGCAATACGCAATGGCGCGGTAAGGATCCCTTCAAATATGGTGCTCCATGAGGTGATAAATGACCCATCCTGTCTGCCTGGGCGATAGCCTCAACAACGGCGGCAACGTCATCCAATGCCAATTGGCTGCTACTCACCGGATCAATGGCAGGCCAATCGCGGTCGTTGGTGATCAAGCCTGTTGCGAGTTGCACCAGGGCACCTTTGCCTTTGTCGAAGGCCACCCCAAACGGCGCATGAACAATAAGAAGGTGGTCATGGAGGGCCATCGCCTGGCCTGCGGTTGCCATGCCCTGGCCGGTAGCGGCAAACAGATAAGGGTCGAGTGATCCCCCCGGCGAACGGCCAGCACTTATGAGCACAACCCAGCGACTCACGAATACTGCGACTCCATCTCGTCCAGTTGATGGTCGAAGGTCTTCAACCGCGCCGTCCAGGTGTAGACCAGCACCTCGAAATCACGGTTGATCACCACGCCGTCCGGTGAGTCGTTGCGCGGGTCGCACACGTCCAGTTGATAACGCTCGCGGGCCATGGCAATGGCCACGTCCGCCAGCTCACGGGCATTGCTCAGCCAATGGCGCTCCTCGTGGGCCACCTCGTGATCAAGTTTCAGGCATTGGCTCTTGAGGGTTTCGAGACTTTTTTCCAGGCGCGTGCCGGTCAGCTCGCCCATGACCTCCTGGAAGGTCCGGCCCGGTTGCCAGTAACTGCCCCAGAAATAGCGGTCGAACACGGTTTCGACTCGGCGCAGGGCAACCTTGGTGTCCCAGACCAGGACCAGGGTCTTGCTCTGGACCAACTGACGCTTTTTTACCTGCTGGCTCTGATAGCTGGCCCAGGCCACCACCACAATGGACATCACGGCAATCAGGGCGCTGGCGCTGTCGAGGAAGATCAGTGCCTTGTCGATCTGGTGAGCAAGCATCACGCCGTAGAAATACGTGGCCGAAAGCAACACCAGGGCCACCACCGCACACCAAAAACCGGGAGCATAAGGGTTTTTCATTATTAGAATCCCCATCAAGCCACGCCGACCGACCCTGCGAGGATTCACCCGAAACCCCGAACCAACGACGGCCAGCCGATAGTTCAGAGCATAGCAACGGACTCAGGGTTTTGCGTGCTGCGCAGGTGGCGTTCGTCCGCTTTCCCAACCACCGCCCAGCGCCAGGAACAGATCGATCTGACCCATCGCCACCTGGGTGTTGGCCGACGCCAGTTGAGCACGCACATCGGTGTAGGTACGGGTGGCTTGCAGGTCGGCGAGGAACGAGGCGCGACCGGCCTTGAAGAAGCGATGCGTCTGGTCCGCCGCGAGCGCGGCCGACTGCTCGGCATCGGCCAGGGCGTCGCGGCGAGCGAGCTGCGCGGTGTACTGGGCAAGGCTGGTCTGGGTCTCGCGGATGGCATTGAGCACCACGCCGTCGAAATGCGCCAGAACACCCTGGGTGGTGGCCTCGGCCTCACGGATTCGCGCCCGCGCACCGTTGGTCGGCACGGTCCAACTGATCGCCGGGCCAAAGCCCCAGCGATTGGTCGACGGGTCGCCCAGATCCTCTAGCAGCCCCACGGTGCCGATGGTCGCACCGATGCTGACATTCGGGTACAGCTCGCCGGTGGCGACGCCGATGCTCGCGGTGGCCGCCGCCAGCCGACGTTCGGCCTGGCGGATATCCGGACGGCGCTTGAGCAGCTCGGCGCCATCGCCCACCGGTAGCAACTGGGCGATATGCGGCAGCGCAGCGCAATCGGCCACCCCAGCGGGCAGTTGATCCAACGGCTGGCCCAGCAACATCGACAACCGGTACAACCCACTCTGGCGCAACGCCGTATAGCGCGGCAACTCGGCGCGCAAGGATTTGAATTGGGTCTGGGAGCGCGTGACTTGGGTTTCGTCGCCACGTCCGGCGTCGCGCAGGCGCTTGGTTAACTCGGTGCTCTGGGCTTGCAGGTCGAGGGATCGCTGGGCAATCTCGCGCTCCTCGTTGGCCGCGCAGATCTGCGTGTAGGAGCGCACCACATCCGCCACCAGAGTGATCCGGGCGACATCGGCCGCCGCCTGGGTCGCATCGGCATTGGCCTTGGCCGCCTCGATACCGCGTTGCAAGGTACCCCACAGATCGAACTGATAGGACGCGGAAAACGCGATATCGGCGATGTTCGCCACGGGCACCTTTTCCGTCAGCAGGAAGGCTTGGCCGGACTCCTGCAAACGCTGCGCCCCCGCCTTCGCCCCGGCACTGAAACCGCCAGCGGCTTCGGCCTCTTCGACCTGGGCACGGGCGCGCGACAGGCTCGCCGCCGCTACACGCAGGTCGGTGTTGGATGCCAGTGCCTGGCGCACCAACTCATCCAGGCGCGGGTCCTGGTACAGCCGCCACCAGTCCATCGGTACGGGCGCCGAAACGACATTGTCGCCACTGCCGGCAATCTCGCCTTGCAGGTCCTTACGCAGCAGAGCCGAATCGCCCGGCAGATGATAATCCGGACCGACCATGGAACAGGCCGACAGGAGCAGGCCCAGGCCGAGCGCGGTGACTTTCACCGGCGCGGTCATTTCACGGCCTCTTTTTTCGCTGCGTCCTTGGCGTCATCAATGATTGAAACGGTCGCCGTGCGCCCGGCGATCATACGGAAGTCCTCCGGCACATCCACAAAGGCGATCCGCACGGGAATCCGCTGGGCCAGGCTCACCCAACTGAAAGCCGGATTGACGTTGGGCAACAGATTCGAGCCGCTGCTGCGGTCACGGTCCTCGATCCCGGCGACAATGCTTTCGACACGACCGCGCAGGCGGGCGTTGTCGCCGATCACCCGGATATCCACGCTCTGGCCGACATGGATACCCTCCAGCTTGGTTTCCTCGAAATAACCGTCGATATGGAACGACCCGCTGTCCACCACCGACAGCACCGGGCGGCCCGCCGTGACGAACTCCTGCTCACGCGGTGCGCGGTCGTTGACATAGCCGTCCACCGGGCTGCGGATCACCGAACGTTCGAGGTTCAGTTGCGCGGCATCCACCGCCACCTGGGCTTCGGCCAGGGCTGACTCAGCACGGGCGACCTTCGACTGGCTTTCCTCCAGTTGCTCACCCGCCACCAGATTGCCCAGGCCACGGTTGCGCTTGTTTTCGCGCTGGGCCTGGGCCAGGGTTTCCCGGCGATCGGCGACAGCGGCCTGGGCCTGGCGCAGCGCCAGCTTGAAGCGATCCTGGTCAATGCTGAACAGCACCTGCCCACGCACCACCGGCTGGTTGTCGCGCACCTGCACCTGTTGGATCAGTCCGGACACGTCCGGGGCGATTTGCACGATATCGGCACGGATATGGCCGTCCCGGGTCCAGGGCGCAAACATGTAGTACATCACCATGCGCCAGACCACGAGGCAGGCGAAGATCACCACCAACAAGGTCAGGACCACACGGCCAATGGTCAAGATAGGTTTTTTCATATCATCAGGTATCGACTGAGCGAATCCACAACGCCCAGTAGCAAAGCGTAGAGACCGACGTTGAACAATGCCCGGTGCCAGACCAGGCGATAGAAATGTAAATGCGTCAACACCCCGTGCACCACCAGGTACAACGCGTAGGTAATCGCCATCAGCACCAGCAACGTGGGCAGGAACACCCCGCTGATATCCACGTCACCGATCATAGAGGCACTCCATTGATGCCATACGGCACGCTTTCGGGCGGCTCGCCGTTGTCGACGAACTCGACTCCCGGCAACAGCGCCAGGCGCAGGCCACTCAAGGCGTGCAGCAGGTGCAGGCGAGTCTCGCCATCGTCCAGGCCTTGGGAACTAAGGGCTCGGCGCGTGCGGTCCAGGGTCATCAGCAAGGGAGCCGGGGCCGGCAGCCGTTCGCGGGCCGTGAGGCAGGCACGAAAGTACGCGCCGACCTCTTCCACCACTTGCCTGAGCAGCCCATTGGCCACGCCCAGTACACGCGGGGTATAGGCCAACAGGTCGAGCAGATTCAGCGCCACCCGCAATTCGCGCAGTGCCGAACCGGTGTCCTGGCCGGTCATGGCCAGGCGCGGCAAGTGCTGCATCAGCCGATCGAGCATCTGCGCGCCCATGTGTCGGTGCTCGGCCAGGGTCGCAGGCTCAGTCAGCCGGACGATATCGCGCCAACTGAAACGGGTCAGGCGCTTGGCCGCCAGCTCGGCACCGAAGGGCCGCGCCACCAGCGTCCAGATAAAGGCGAACAGTAGCCCCAACGGCCCGGCCAGATTGGCGTTGGTGAAATTCAGGAAGTCCGCGTCATAGGCTCCCGAGATGCTGATAAAGGATGAGGTGTTGACGATGGTCAGCAAGGTGCCAAGGTAGAAACGCGGCTGCACGGTGAGGGTGCCGATGCAGATAAACGGCACGGCAAACGCCAGCACCAGCATCGGGAAATCGTGCAGGTTGGGCAGCACGACGAAAAGGTAAAGGCTGGCCAGGAGCACCGCCATCGCGGTCCAGAAAAAGAACCGATAGATCTGCGGCGCCGGGTCGTCCATCGCCGCGAAAAAGCTGCAGGCGACCGCCGCGAGGATTACCCCGCTGGCGCCGTCGGTCCAGCCGAGCAGGATCCACAGCGCCGAGGCGACAATGATTGCCAGGACCGTGGAGCCGACCGAATACAGCATCAGACCACGATCCAGAAACGGTGTCAGGCGACTCAGGCGCCAGTGACGGTAGACCGCGCGCCAGTTATCCTGGCTTTCGCACTGGATGGCATATTGCAGGCTGCGCAGGTCCTGCCACAGATCGATCCACTCCCCAAGGCGATAGAGGGCGTTGGAGAACAACAACTGGCGTCGCTCATCCAGCTCGACCGGACTCGGTTGCAGGCTTTCGACCTGTGCCCGCAGGGCCTGCCAGCGCTCGACCGACGCTTCCCGTGCGGTGTTTTCCAGCCATTGGCGGGTGGCAACGAGTAACGGCTCGAAGCGCGTCACCAGTTCCGGTGTGCGCCGCGCCATGGCATACAGGGCGTCGTCCAGGGCGTCGACCACCGGCAGCAGGTGAATCATCCGCCCACGCAACTCCTGGGTGTTGCGCACGGTCTGGGGCCGGGCACCCTCGTGAGGTAACTGGCCGATCATCAGTTCGAAGCTATTGAAGGTCGCCACCATGGCCGAACGCAGGCCGCTGATTTCATCGGCCCGCACATCGCGTGCGAGGAATCGCAGACTGTAGGTCGAAGCATCGCCGAACCAATTGGCCACCGCTTCGATAAACACCGGGGCCAGGCGCCGGGGCCAGAACATGCTGCCGACCACCGCGGCGACGACGATGCCGAGAAAAATTTCCTCGGTCCGCGACACAGCGATATCGAACACGTTCAGCGGATTGTCCACCACTGGCAGGGCAATCATCGGCATGGTGTAGCCGGCCAGCATCAACGCATAGCTATTGGCGGTGCGCAGGTGCAGCGAGAGAAACAGCAGGATGCCAGTCCACAGCGCGACCGCCACCACCAGCAAAAACGGCGTCTGCACCAACAACGGCACCAACAGCACTGCTGCCGAGGCACCGAGGAATGTGCCGACCGCCCGGTACAGCGCCTTGGAGCTGGTGGGGCCGACAAAGGGGCTGGAAACGATGTACACGGTCGCCATCGCCCAATAGGGGCGCGGCAGCTCCATCAACAGGGCGATATACAGCGCGATCATCGAAGCTGCGAAGGTACGCACACCGTAAAACCAGTCGCGGGCGGGCGGCATGCCTGTCCAGAAACCGTTCAAGAGCCGACCGCTCCCGATACTCGCCCGGCGGCCTCAAAGGCCCGGATCACCCGCAGTGCCGCTTCCAGGTCGGCGGGCGCGATGCCGTCCAGTACCTGGCGACGCAAGCGCACCAATTGGCTTTCGATGGCATGGAACAGGCCATGGCCGGTCTCAGTCAGACTCAGGGTCTTGGCCCGGCGATCACTGGCGTCTTCGGTGCGCTGCACATAGCCGGCATTGCACAACTGATCGAGCAGGCGTACCAGCGACGGGCTTTCCATCCCGGCCACCTGGGCCACCGTGACCTGCCGTACCCCCGGTCCCATGCGCCCGATGATCAACAACGGCATGGCGCAGGCTTCGGAGATGCCATAGTTGGCCAGCGTGGCCTGGCAAGCCCGCCGCCAATGACGCGAGGCCAGCACCATGCCCGTGCTGATGTTCTGCTGGAGCTGTTCGAGAGGCTTGGACACGAGAGAATTCACATAATGTTAGTTTGCTAACTATTAATATTGCGTATCGATAGAGATTTCGTCAAGTTTTGAAACAATCTGCTACTGTCCATTCGCTCAAGCGCAGAGGGGCCCTGGCCGTCAGCTTGAGCCTAGCTCTTGGGGGATAGGGGGATTGGCGTCACGGGCTTGATCATTGCCGAGCGTTTCAAGGCCAAAGCTTTCAGGCTCAACGCTTGGCGAAAATAGGCGTAACCGACAACGTGCCTGTTTGATATCCACAGAAAAAGCTCACTTGGGCGATTAAAGCCTAGATTTTTTTTGTCCTTCCACCGTTTTTTACATTTCAGGGTTTTTCGGCATCTTTTTACATGCCGCCCATACGCAAGTCTGTTTCAGCCCAGGCGCCCCTTCCTCAACAACACATTCAACTGATCCACTACCTCGGCCCAGTCCGCATCTTTAAGCACTTCGTTGCGCAGGAAATCCGCCTGGCTCCTGCTCCAGAAAAACGCATCCGCCAGGTGCAATGCCGGTTTGAGCGGCGAGTGGATGGCGACAAATTTTTCAATGCTCTCGGAGTCATCGGGCAAGCCCAGTTGCTTGAACAACGACGGGAGGTTATGGGTAGGTGATTGCATTGGCTGCTCCAGTGATCTTATGGACAGACGGGATCCGATCGCTCCTCCACAGTGGAGGGCGCGGGCAGGCCAAAGGTTCAATGACAGGCTTCGCACACTTGGGCATGGGGCATCATTCTCCGGTATGCGTCTAGTGGCCTGTGTGGTTAGACCTGTTAGTCAATGTCGGCGCCGGGGCGTCGGTCCGGCTCAATCACCGTTATCGCTATTGCCGGATCTGGGTAGTCGACTGGGTGCTAAACGCAGGCGCTCCAACGCTTCGTAAGGCCCCTGGGCCCAGGCTGACACCTGCACCCTGAGCCATTCGCAGGCTTCGCGGCGCTTGTCCTGGCTATCAGGCACAAACACCTGGGCAGGCTGTTTGGCGTGTTGTCCGACTGTCGCGAAAACGCGGTTGCGCTGTCCGGCATCCAGACCGAAAAAGTCCGCCAGATGCCCGTCCATGGCCACCGGTAATTCACTGTAGTTCACCGGCACGCCAGCGAATGCCTGGCAATGCTCCAGTCCCTGCCGGAGGATCCGTCCCAGCCGCCGGGCGATATAGTCCTCCCGCGAATTGTCCTGCCCCGGCGCGTCCAGCGAGCTGGCACCGATCATTCCAGGCACCATGTGCATGCCCGCCCGCCGCCAATGGGACACGGCGATTTCCAACGGATCGCGGTACACGAACAACCACGGTGTAGCGGGAAAACACTCGCGCAACACCGCCAGCTCACCGATATTCCAGGCATCGAGCTTGATCACCAACTTCTGTTCACTACCGCGCCGGATTTGGCCGTATGCCGCCAGCAGGCCGCGCAACGCCGCCTGCCGCTCTTGCGGCTCGAATGCGCCGCGCAGCAAGCTATCCAGCGGTGGCGGTTCGCAAATGACAATCGCCTCGTCGAGCTGTGCCAACATCTGGCAGATCAAGGTCGAGCCACAGCGCGAAGCGTGGTAGATAAAGGCCGTCGGGGCGAGCGCCGGAGCGCGCCATTCACGGAGACTCGCCAAGGCGGTTTCACGGCGAAAGGCCTGGTTGAAAGGCAATCGCAAGGCATCCTCCACCGCCTCGCGAAAGAACGGTTGGTCGAGCTTGCGCCCGCCGAACCAGCACCAGTCCACTCGCCACTCCCCGGCCTGCTGCCAGAGACGGATCGGCAACCAGTCCTTCAAGCCGTCCATTGCTGGTTCCAGCGGCTACGGCCCTGGCGCATCGCCGAGCGGATATCTTCGCGGCCAAAGCGCAAGCCGCGCTCGGTGGCCAGTTGCAGCGTGCGGGCGATAAAGGCGTCGCTGTCCTCCAGGGCCTGCAAGGATGCGCATAACCATGGATCGCTCGCCAACAAGGCCCGAAACCGCGCCAGATCCTCGGCGGCCCGCCCAATGCCAGGCGCTGGCGTAGTCGCCAGACCACCGGCGATCTGCTGTTCCAGCCAGCGGTTCGGACGGCAATCGAGCACCAGGTGAATCCGCTCGCCCTCGCCCCAGTTATCGACGCTGTGGGGCCGCGACAGATCGAGAAACCAGCATTCGCCGGCCTGCATCGGGATACGTTGTCCATCGACCATGAAATCCACATCCGGCGAACTGAGCAAGGGTAGGTGCAGGCGACGGTCTGCGTCCGGCGCGCCGAGGTCGTAATCGCGATGTTCATGAATCCGCCCGCCCGGCCCCAGGCGCAGCAGGCGCGCCGAACGAATCTCCAGGGGCAGGTCCAAGGCCGTCGCCCACGCCGTATCCAACAGCCAGGGTGCGCGCTCGGTCGCCGGGGCAGTCCCCGGCGCCAGTTCGCTCAAGGCATCCGCCGCCGAAATCAGCGCGACGCCACTCCAGTCACCGTCGTAGTAATCGACATTGAAGTGGGCCTTCCAGGCAGGTTCGGCAATGCGCGAAAGGGCCTGCAGCAACAGCGGCAACGCCAGTGCGACAGGCAAACGGGAAAAGGCCGGCAGGCTCAGGGAATCACCCCGGCTGATTGCAGATGGCCCAGCAGTTGTTCGACACAAGCGCCGACAGAGAGGCGCCCAGTATCGAGGATCAAATCGGCGGCTCGCGGCACGTCATAAGGCGCCGAGATCCCGGTGAAACTCGCCAACTCGCCACGCCGGGCCTGCGCATAATGCCCTTTCGGATCGCGCTCTTCACAGATCGGCAACGACGCGCTACACCAGACCTCACGATAATCTTCACCCAGGCGTCGGGCGAACAGTTCGCGCTGTTCGGCTTGCGGCGCAATCATGGCGAGGATGACGATCTGGCCGTTTTCCACCAGCAACCGGGCCAGCTCGCTGGCGCGCCGGATATTTTCCCGGCGATCGCTCTCGGCAAATCCAAGATCACGGTTCAATCCACCGCGCAGGGCATCGCCGTCCAGTACCAGACATTGCAATCCACGTTCGAACAACGCCGCCTGCAGCGCCTGGGCCACGGTCGACTTGCCCGCCGCCGGCAAGCCGGTCAATAAGATCGCGCCGCCGCGATGACCGTTGCGGGCCTCGCGCTGGCCGCGGCTGACGCTCGCCCGCGGCGCCAACAGGTTACTGCCCTTGGGCATGGCTGACGGCTACGCCGATATTGCCGGACGCCCACTGCAACTCGCGTGTCGCCATGGCATCGGCAATCGCCGCGACCTTGGTCGAGGGGACCTCCGACGGCAACGGGTCCAAACCGGCGCTGGCGAAGATCTGGCCGTAGGCGTTGCGTAGGTCGGCATAAGCCAGGTCGCGGCGCAGGTCGGCTTGCAGGGTGTTGAGTTCGCCTTGAATCAGGTCCAACTCGCCCAGCCCGGCAGCCTGGTAGCGGTTACGCAGTTGGCCGAGAATCTGTCCGTCGATATTCGACAGTTGCTGGCTGGTCTTGAACTGGCGCAGCGCCTCGCGGTAGTTGGCATTGGCCACGTAGAGTTGCGCCAGCACGGCGATCGACATCGCCTGGCGCCGCGCGGTCGCCACTTCTTCACCGGCTTTGGCCACGTCGATGGCCGCCGGGGCGGAGATCACGTTGAACAGGTTCCAGGTGACCTTGACGCCATAATCGGCCCACTTGTCATTGACCAGGAACGAGTTGCTGTCGTAATGGCCGCCCGCCGAGAACTCCAGCCCCGGCAGCAGACGCAACATGGCCTTACGGGTTTCGGCGGCACTGATACGGCTCTGGTAATCCTGTTCGCGCAATTCCGGACGACTGGCCAGCGCTTCGTGCTCCAACTGGGCCATATCGACCTTGAGCTGCGGAATCGCATAATCATCCGGAGTCGCCAGGGTCAGCTCGGTGCCCATGGGCAGGTTGATCAGGGTCGCCAGTTCGGTCTTGGCCAGGGACAGCGCCTTGCGCTGTTCTTCCAGTTGACGAGTGGCCTCGATCAGCGAGCGCTGATAACCCAAGGCCTGGATCGGGTCGCCGATACGCTGTTCACTCATCTTCTCGCTGTTGCCCTGCGCCGCCTCGACCCGCGCCATCAGGCTGTCGATCTGCTTGAGCAGGCGTTCGGCCGCCACGGCCCGCCAATAGGCAGAGCGCACGTCCTGGACGATGGTGTTGATCACCTTACGCCGACGCTCCTGGACGATCAGGCGCTGGTCGCCCTGTTGCTTGGCGCTGATATAACTGACGCCGAAGTCGAGCACGTTCCAAACCATGGTCAGATCAGCGACGCGCCGGTCGCGGTCCTGGGAGGTCGAAGGTTCCAGCGACTGAGTGCCGGTCTGCACACTCTGGCTACTGGAGGCGCTGACATTGCTACGCCCCGCATAGCCCGCCGAAAGCGCCATGCGTGGCAGCATATCGAAACTGGCAAGGTCCAGTTGGCGTTTGGCCAGGGCCTCTTCCATGATCTTCAGGCGCCCTTCGAGGTTGTATTTCACCGCACGGGCCATGGCTTCGTGCAAGGTGAGCGGGCCGCTGAGAGCTTCCTGACCCTGGTACATGGTCTGTAGATCGCTTTTGGCGCGTTGCTCACTGACGCTACGATCGATCGGCTGGCTGGTCACGGCACAACCGCTGACCACCAGCGCCAGCAAGCTGACGCTGAACAACTTCTGATTTCTTCTCATTCCCTGGCACCGCCCCTGACTACTGCTCTTTATTTTTATAGGTGCCGACAACCGTCGGCGCAGATCTCAGATCATCGTTCAGGCCGGCATTTCGCTGACACTGACCTGCTCCAGCGCCCAGGCTAGTTCATGCAGCTGTTTCTGCTCGGAATCTTTGAGCTGCTGCAATTGCTGGCCGAGGGTCGGCGCGCCAAAAATCCCGCGAAGGCCCTGGGACGGATCGCCCAGGCTCTTACTGTCCTTGTGGTCGAACGCATTGAATCCAGCGCCATCGCCGGTCGACGAGTCGCGATTGAACAGGCCGGACAAGGTGCTGCTACCGAACACCCCACCATCGCCGCCACCAAAGCCGAGGAAGCCGCTGCCATTGCCGTCGCCACCGCTGTCGGTGCTGAACACCTGGGCAAGAAAGCTCGGGGCCAGGGCACCGTTCCTGATGAAGATATTGCCAATCGGCGGCAGGCCACCGCCCACATCACGCGGTTCGAACAACGGTGGGAAGCCAATAGGCGAACCGAGGTTGCCATTCGGTGGACCAAAGACAACCGGCTGCAACGGCACGTTCGGCAGGTCCGGCGCCGGTGGCGGCTCGCCGATCCGAAATTGCGGGTCACCGTCCAGCGCCACGGTGGTGATTGCATAGTTATTGGAGTTGGCAAAGCCACTACCGGCGTTGCCCGCCAGGTCAGTGACCAGGCGGGTGTCGAGGGTGATGAAGTTGCTCGGGTCGGTGATGTTCGCTGTCGGCGTCAGGGTCGCGGTCCAGGTCTTGCCGCTGTCGCTGCTGTGCAAGTTGGATAGGATGCCGTTGGCCACGCTGAGGTCCGACAGGTCAAAACCGCTGACCGCTTCGCTGAAGGTGAACGTCACCGTGGTGGTCTGGCCGGCAGTCAGGTTCGGGTTGGCAACCACGATGGTCGCTGTCGGCAGATCGGCGTCAACTCCGTAGTTGTTGGAGATGGCGATAGCCGATCCGCTGTTGCCGGCCCCATCGCTGACCAAGCTGGTATCGAGCACCACCAGGTTGGTGGCGTCGGTGACACCGACCGTCGGTGTCAGGGTGGCGGTCCAGTGGATATTGTCGCTGGTGGTCAGGTTGGACAGCACGCCATTGGCCACGCTCAGGTCCGACAGGTCGAAACCGCTGACCGCCTCGTTGAAGGTGATGGTCACCGTGGTGGTCTGGCCGATCCCGACATGCTCATTGGCCACCGCGATGGTCGCGCCTGGCCGCTGGGTATCAATGCTGTAGTTGTTGGAGTCGGTGGTGCCGCTGCCAGCGTTGCCCGAGGCATTGGCGACACCGCTGTTATTCAAGGTGATGACGTTACTGGTATCGGTGATGTTGTTGGTCGGGGTGAGGGTCGCGGTCCAGGTGATACCGCCGTCGCTGGAAGCCAGGTTGGTCAGGACACCGTTGGCCGGGGTCAGGTCCGCCAGGTCAAAGCCGCTGACCGCCTCACTGAAGGTAATGGTCACCGTCGAGGTTTCGCCGGCCTTGAGGGCCGTGTCCGCCACCACGATAGTCGCGGTCGGCACTACCGTGTCGATGGTGAAGTTGCCTGAGTTGGTCACTCCGCTGCCGGTGTTGCCGGCCAGGTCGGTATAACCGCTATTGTTCAGACTGATCAGGTTGCTGGTGTCGTTGACATTGACGGTCGGGGTGAAGGTCGCGGTCCAGGTCAAACCACCGTCGCTGCTGGTCAAGGTGCTCAGGGTGCCGTTGGGTACGCTCAAGTCGCTGTTGTCGAAACCAGTTACCGCCTCGCTGAAGGTAATGGTCACCGTCGAGGTTTCACCGATAACGAGTGCCGAATCACTGACAACGATAGTGGCGCTCGGGCGTTGGCTGTCGATGGCGTAGGTGTTGGAGTCGGTGGTGCCGGTCCCCATGTTACCGGCGCCGTCGATCACGCCACTGTTAGCCAGGGTTATGTGATTGTTGCCCTGGTCGATACCGGCCACCGGAGTCAGGGTGGCGGTGTAGGTGATGTTATCGCTGGTGCTCAGGTTGCTCAGGGTGCCGTTGTCAACGGTCAGGTCGGCCAGGCTGAAACCGGTCACGGCTTCATTGAAGGTGATGGTCACCACGGACGTGCCACCTACACCCAAATGATCGGTCTCGACCACTACGGTGGCGGTCGGCCGTTGGGTATCGATGGCGTAGTTGTTGGAAACGCTGTTGCCGGTACCGACATTGCCGGAAGCCAGCGCCTGGACGCCGCTGTTATCCAGGGTGATCTGGTTACTGGCGTCGGTGAGATCGGAGCTTGGGGTGAAGGAGGCGGTCCAGGTGATGCCACCGTCGCTGCTGGTCACCACACCCAGGCTGCCGTTGGCAACGGTCAGGTCGGCATTGCTGAAACCGCTGACGGCCTCGTTGAAGGTAATGGTCACCAGGGACGTGCCACCGATATTCAACGCCGGATTCGCCACCACGATGCTCGCCGTGGGCAGCACCGTGTCGATGGTGAAGTTCGCCGAGTTGGTGGTGCCGGCGCCAACGTTGCCCGCCGCATCCTGCACGCCGGTGTTGTCCAGAGTGATGAGGTTGGTGGTGTCGCTGATGTTCGTGTCCGGGGTGAGCGTCGCGGTCCAGGTGATACCGCCGTCGCTGCTGCTCAACCCGCTCAGAGTGCCGTGACTGGTGCTCAGATCGGCCAGGGTGAACGCCGTCACCGCTTCGCTGAAGGTGACGGTGATCAGCGAAGTTTCTCCCGCCGTGAGCGTCGGATCGGCAACGACGACGGTTGCCGTCGGCCGTTGGGTGTCGATTGCATAGTTGTTGGAGTCACTGGTGCCGCTGCCGCTGTTACCGCTGGTGTCGGTATAGGCGGTATTGTCCAGGGTGATCAGGTTGCTGGTGTCGGTGATGTTCGTCGTCGGGGTGAAGGTCGCGGTCCAGGTGATGCCGCCATCACTGCTGGTTATTGCCGTCAATGTCCCGTTGGCGATGGTCAGGTCGGTGTTGCTGAAACCCACCACGGCTTCCGAGAAGGTCACCGTCACCAGTGAGGTCTGGCCAATAGCAAGGGTGCTGTTGGCCACCACCACGGTCGCGGTCGGACGCACGCCGTCGATGGATACGTTGTTGGAATCGGTGGTGCCGCTGCCCACGTTGCCCGCCGCGTCCTGTACGCCCGTATTGTTCAGAGTGATGTGGTTGCTTGGGCTGACGATACTCGCCGTCGGGGTAAAGGTTGCGGTCCAGGTGATGCCACCGTCGCCGCTGCTCAGTCCGCTGAGGGTACCGTTGCTCACGGTCAGGTCGGCCAGGGTCAAACCGCTCACGGCTTCGCTGAAGGTGATGGTCACCGGCGAAGTCTGACCGATCCCCAAGTTGGTGTTGCCGAACACGACGCTCGCGGTGGGCCGCTGGGTGTCGATGGCATAGGCATTGGACGTGGTCGTGCCGCTGCCGGCGTTGCTCGCGGCGTCGGTGACGCCGGTATTGCTCAGGGTGATGACATCGCCGCTATGGCTGACCCCGGCGTTCGGCGTCAGGGTCGCGGTCCAGTGCGTGCCATCGACTTGAACGAGGTTGCTCAAGCTACCGTTGGAGGCCGACAGGTCGGCCAGGGTGAAATCGTTCACCGCTTCGCTGAAGGTGATGCTCACCGTCGCCGTGCCGCCGATGTTCAGTGCCGTATTGTCGACCACGATACTCGCCGTCGGGCGCACGGTGTCCACCGCATAGCTGTTGGATGTGCTCGTACCACTGCCGGCGTTGGTCGCGGTATCGGTATAAAGGGTGTTATCCAGGGTAATGACGTTGCCGCTGCTGTTATTGCCGGCGTTGGGCGTCAGGGTCGCGGTCCAATGGGTGGCGTCGACCTGGACCAGGTTGCTCAGGGTGCCATTGGAGGCCGACAGGTCCGCGAGGCTGAAGTTGCTCACTGCTTCGCTGAACGTAATGTTCACCGTCGCGTTGGTCGTGGTACTCAGCGTGGAGCCGACAACCGCAACGGTCGCGGTCGGCCGTACAGTATCGACGCTGTAGTTGTTGGACGAGGTGGTGCCGATCCCTGCCGTGTCGGTCGACAGGCTGTTGACCCCGGTGTTGTCCAGGATGATCAGGTTGGTGGCACTGCTGACACTTGAGTTCGGGGTAAGGGTCGCGGTCCAGGTGGTGCCACCGTCGCTGGTGCTCAAGTTGCTCAGCACACCGTTGGAGGCCGTCAGGTCGGCCAGGGCAAAGTTGTTCACCGCCTGGTTGAAGGTAATGGTCACCGTTGACGTGCTGCCGATGTGTTGGGCAGGAGTGGTGACCACGATGGTCGCGGTCGGTGCCGGGTTGTAAGCAGTGTTCAGCGTTCCGCCGTCGTTGAAGATGGTGTTCAGGGCCGCCGGCTGAGTCCCCGTTGAGCCGCCGCCCGACGACAGGCCACCGGAGCCACTGACGCCAATGTTATTACCGCTACTCAAGGCCGCGAAGTTGGCGGCGGTAATCAACAACGTACCCTTGTTCCAGATCGCACCGACGCCTTTGCCCCCCGCACCACCCGAATCGCCGGAACCACCACTGCCGCCGCCACCACCACCACCACCGCCGCCGGCAGCGATGTTATTGGAGATCACCGAGGTGCCGACAACGGTCAGGGTACCGGTGCTGGCATTGTAGATACCGCCGCTTGCCGCGGCACCGGCCCTACCGGGCTGATCCCAACCCGAGCCGCCACCACCACCGCCAATGGACAGAGTGCCGTTGTTAGACGTGGCGCCCGCGCCGCCGCTACTGTAGCCGAAAGACCCCTGGCCGCCCGCGCCGCCGCTGCTACTGCCGCCAAGCCCCCCCATGGAAGCGTAGCCGCCACCGGTACCGCCTTGGTTGGCGCTACCGGCGAGGCCCGCATAAACCCCTGTGCCGAAGCCCGAATCACCGCCGCTTCCACCGTTTTGCCCACCAATACCACCGCCACCGCCACCGCCACCGCCCACCGCGCCGCCGAGGTAGGGTGCAATCACCCCGCCACCGCCACCGCCACCCGAGGCCGCGTTGCCGGTCACGGTGACATTGTTCAGGGTCAGGTTGCCGGCGTTGACAATGCCGCCGCCCATTGCCGCCAGGCCGTCGGTACCCGCCGCCGCGCCGTCGCCCGCTGCCAGGCCCTGGGTGATGATCAGGCCGTCGAGTGTCGCGGTGACTCCCGCATTGACCTTGAGCACCTGGGTCTTGTACTGCCCGCTGATGGTCACATCAGCGCTACCGTTGTTGTCCAGGTCGCCGTCGACGGTCAGGTTCTTGGCGATCACCAGTTGCGAGTTCAGGTTGACCGTCATACCTGGGGTGGTGAAAGTAACGATGTCGCCCGCCACCGCATCGCTCAGGGCCTGGCGCAGGCTGCCGGCGCCAGTGTCGGCGCCACTGCTTACGGTAATGGTGGCCAAGCCGTACTGGTACGCGGCCATGGCGTCGGCCGACAGCACGTTGTGGCTTTCGATGCTGCCGGAGGCGATTTCCAGGCTCCAGTCGCCGCCCAGGCCCGTGCGGTTGGTCGAGGCCGCGATATCGCGCCCGGTGTATTGCGCCAGGGCATCGACAAATCCGCTGCCCTTGTCGCCCGAGGCGGTATTGCAGGCATAAATCAGGATATCGCCGCCGACATTCATGTCATTGCCGATCCGTGCCAGCACATCGGCCCGCGCCGCGACGTTATCGGAAGAGAGATAGGTGTTGCCCAGCCACAAGTCGCCCGAATTGCCGTGGGCGATGATTTCCACGCTACTCACGCCCGAGTGGGAGCCCAGGTAATCGGCGATCTGCTGCAGGCCGTCTTTGCCGGCCTCGAGTACCACCACCTGAGTGCCGGGTGCGGCGCCCTTGAGCAGACTGTCGAAATCTTTCACCCGCGAGTCGATGAACACCACCGACTCGCCCGGTACGGCAACCGGTGCCGGAGTCGAAGGGGCATCGGATAGCGGGTGCGCTTCGGCGGGGGCGAGCGCGTGATCGCTAGTCGGCGCCTGCGCTGCATCAGCGGCGGGGTGACTGGCCGGCTGCGCGGCCTCGGCCACGGTGGCCGCCACGGCACCGTCGAACAGCATGCGTGGTTCCAGCGCAATGATCATGGGTGAAACCAGGCTTCTCACGCCTTCGGCCCGCGCTTTCGGTTTGCTCCACCACATGCTTCACCTGCACTCGAACGCTCATGCGCTCAATGGTTTTTTTTGTCGGCATAAAAAACCGCGATCAGCTGACCGCGGCGTTGGTTTTCAAACGAATGACATTCGCGGCACTGGCCGAGCCATCGTTCCAGAACGATAGCTCGGCATACTTTTCGAACAAATCCGGCGGCAGGATGGTGCGCCGCGACGTCAGCGCCACCTTGGGCTTGACCTTGTGCAGACCGGCGACCCCGAGGGCCTGGTCGAATTCCGGGGCGTCATAGGCCAGATGGTCGAAATCATGCTCGAACCAGGGTTCGCCGATAAAATCGTAGACCAGCCGCAACACCCGCTCCGGGGCCTGGGCCAGGAGATCGTAATCCACCAGCAGCACGGAACCGGCGTGTTCGCTGTAGTAGGCTTCCTTGAGCGCGGTCCAAGCAAAACCCACCAGGCGATTGCGCTGGGCAAGGGTTTCACAGCGGCTGTAGACCGTGTTGCGCTCCACCTCGTCGTTGAACAACTTGGTGTTCTCGAAGGGATTGGCGCGGTACAGCCGCTCCAGGCTGTCCATCACCCAGGCGACGTTACGCACGCAGGCGATAACCTTGGATTGCGCAAACATATCCATCAACGCCGGCAAGCGCGCGGACCACTGGCGATTGGTATCGAAGATAACCGACTGTTCGCCCTTGTCGGCGTAATAGGACTCGAACAGCCCACGCAGCAGGCGGCGACGCCTATCGGTACCAATCACCGCGCCGAACTCGCTGCCAGCGCTACACTGTTCCAACACGCTGTTAAACAGGCCGCCAACCGGGCTGCTCATGCCAGCATGAAAACGTGGGTTCTGCAGGAGAATAGCGGACAGCAGAGTGGACCCTGAGCGCGGCAATCCGGAGATAAAGTGAAAACTGCGCAATCCATTCACCGTGACGTTAAGTCCTTTGTAGGACAAAGCGTAGCGTAAGGAATTGTTGCGCACTAGTAGTATTTTGACATCAATCGCAGCGACTTTACGCCGCAAAAGGCCCATAAACACGGGAGTTATGGCCCTCAAATACGACCGGGAAGCTCTATATCAAGTGTCCGGTAGTGAGTGCCGGCTACCCGAAGGGTGGCAGGTTTCATATAAAACCGCTTGGGTATCTCCCCCGCATGCTGGTCGATTTTCCGCCAGCCGGTCGGAATTGACGGAAACTCGTCCGGTGCCACCCGACTCATCAGCAGCCAGACCCTGCCGTTAGCCGATGGCAGATCTTTCAGATGATCGAAGTAGACCCCGGCATTTTCATCGATCAAGGTGCCGAAACCGTAGCCGGTAGCAGGCCAGGACCGTCGCTCGACGACCGACGATCAAGTGGGTTAGCCAATACCGAGGAGAGCGTGATCACCCCAGGCTGCGCGCTCATCGTCTGGATCGACAGGTTGGCATCGCCAAACAGACCGATCCAACCACGCAATTCGTCGCCCCACATCGCCGCCGCCGTCCGTTTATAGGCTAGAACGACATCGGCTTGCCTGACTGTTCCAATCGCGACCTCTATCCCGCAAAGAACCGGCGCAAGCCAAGCCAGCGTCTACGCTTCGGGACGGTGCACAAAAAAGCCCGGACACCACGGGCACGGCACCTCTCCCAACACGGCTGAAGGATAACGATCCATGGAAGTATTTCTCGGCACCATCCAGATGTTTGGCTTCAACTTCGCACCCTCGGGCTGGGCGCTCTGCGGCGGGCAACTGCTGCCTCTCTCGCAATACCAGGCACTGTTCGCGTTGATGGGTACGACCTATGGCGGTAACGGCCAACAGACCTTCGGCCTGCCCAACCTCCAAGGCCGGCTGCCGGTTTGCCAGGGCAATGGGCCGGGCTTGACGTCGCGGGTCATGGGCGAAGCCAGCGGTACTGAAAACGTATCGATCCTGACCAGTAACCTGCCCACCCAGGTGATTCCGACCTCTGGCTTGACCGTCGACACCACCATCAACCTGGCGAGCACCCCCAGCAATCCGGTCACGGCACCGACCAGCACCAACGCCTATATCGGCGCGTCCAACCCTGCCGGGCCGCCCTCGGCGGCGATCTATTCCGATGCACAGGGCGCCTCGCCGGTAGCCCTCAAAGGTGCCGCCAGCACCATCGCCGGCAACCTGACCCTACCAGGTGGCAACCTACCGCTGGGGACGATGAACCCGTTCCTGGTGGTGAACTTCAGCATCGCACTGGAAGGGATCTTCCCGTCGCGTAACTGACACACCGCAACGCCTGTAGCAGCCGGCTTGCCGGCTCCTACCGGGGCCTGAGCCCACTCTGCATACGGAGAACATCGATGCTGCAACAGGTTTCCAACGAACATTTCCAGCCGCTGGTCAACCAGCGCTGCCCGCTGCACCTGCCCGACGGCAGCCTGCTGGCGGTCCAGGTCGAATCGATCCAGTTGCACCCGCGAGCGCAACTGTCGGAGAGCTCTCGCCTACCCTTCAACGTGATGCTGCGCAGCCTCGAGCCGACGGATTTCGTCGACGGCCTGTGCGCCCTGGAGCTGCCGCAACTGGGACGCCTCGATGCAGTGTTCGTCTCTCGCGAGCCGCCGCTGGGACGCGACCCGACCCTGGGCTACTTCAATATCGTCTTCAATTGAGGCCTGGGTACCACACCAGTCGCTCGGCCGCCGGCGAGCTTTCCTCGACCCGAAACCCCAGCGCCAGGTAATGCTGGCGCGCCTGCGGATTGCTGGCCCAGACCACCGTCGCCACTGGGCAGCGCACCTGTTCGGCGGCCTTCTGCACGCCTTGCAGCACAATACGTCCGAACCCCTTGCCACGGGCCGCCGGAATGAACGCCAGGTACAGCACGCGGATTTCATTGGGACCGAAGTCGGCACTCAGCACGCCAATGGGCGTATCGAGCTTCTCCACCACATAGTGCATCGCATCCGGGTAATGATCGCCAACCCCCTGTTCCTGCACCTGGAACTGCTGGGCAATCACCTGTTCGATCAGTTCGGGCTCGGCATCGATCCATTGCAACTCCGGGCGGGCCGACTGATAAAGGCTGCGCAGAAAAGGCCCATCGGTGGCCCGCGATGGGCGCATGGACAACCCTGCGGCGGACGAGCTGTTCAACATGGGTGGTACTCCCTGAACCGTTGTAATGACTAGAAACCACTCTCGCGCACGCCCAGCGCTATCAGGCGCCGCCAGGCGGTACCCAGCAATGATTCGTGGCGCCCTTGCAACACCGCCACGCCGCGCAGCGGATGGCTCGGTGTCGGCACTTCTTCCAGCAGCTTGAGCCGCACGCCGTATTGGGCTTGCACTGGCTCCGGACGGCGGTTTTCGTCGCGCCGCACGGCAATCGGCCCGTGGTGGTCGGAGGTCAAGGCTTCCTGGTCGATGGCCGCAACACCGTTGGCGTCGATATCCAACAACTGCACCGGCCAAGCCGGGCGCATCGGGTCGTCGGCGACAAAGCGCCCGTTCGACCCCGGCGCGACGCGCCACAAATCCTCTTCGGCCAGATAACCGCGCACACGGGTACCATCCTCGACAACTCGCGCCAGCGGTTCCTGAGTCGAAACCCAGCGTCCGGCGACCAGTTGCGGCAGCAGATCGCGGACCTGGCCGGCCTGGGGTGCCCGTAGCAATAAGCGCTCACGACGGGCCTGCAATCCCCGGTATTCGGCCACCGCCTCCGCCAGCCGCTGTTCGAGGACACCGACATCCGCCGCCGTCTCGCTGCGCCCGGCCTGGCGACGCATCTGCAACTGCAAAATATCGATTTCACGGCGCACGATGAACAGTCGCGAGTCGACATCCGGTGACTCCAACTCCACCAACACCGTGCCTTGCTCCACCCGCTGGCCATCGCGCACATTAACTTGTTTGACCCGTGCGGCCACCGGCGCATGCAGCGCCGTGACCCGCCCGGCCTCGAGCATCACCGGTATTTCCACGCTGCTACGCCAGGGCAGCACCACCAGCAACAGCAGCGCCAGCAGGCCCAGGCCACTGAGCAGCACACGCGGAGTATGCGCCTGCTCGCGCCGCGACCACCATTCGCGGGCTTCCTTGAAAATCGGCAGGAAGATGAACCAACCCAGTTCCACCAGCATCAGGCAGATGCCCAGCAACTTGAAGAACAGGTGATAGACCGCCAGGGCGATCCCGAAAAACAATACCGCCCGCCACAACCAGGAAAGGAATCCCCACCACAGCAGTCGGCGGCGCATGGCCGGTGGCCAGGGCTCCGGTGCCGGCGTGTCGTAGCCGAACAGGGCCTCGCGCAAACGCCAGCGGCACAGGGCAAAGGCACGGCCCTGGAGGTTGTCGATTTCCCAGAAGTCGCTGAGCAGAAAGTAACCGTCGAAGCGCATGAACGGGTTGAGGTTCACCGCCAGAGTGGTCAGCCAGGTGGCACTGGCGAGCATGAACGCCGCCGTGCGCGCCGGCCCGTCTGGCAGCAGCGACCAGGCCAACAGGGCGATACAGGCCAACACCAGCTCCGCCAGGACCCCGCCGGCACCGATCAGCAACCGCGCCTTGCGGTCGTTAATCCGCCAGGCATCGCTGACATCGGTATAGAACAACGGCAGCAGGACCATGAACGCCACCCCCATGCTCTGCACCCGACAGCCGGCGCGCTTGGCCATGAAGGCATGGCCGAACTCATGACAGAGCTTGGCGAAGAATAGCGCGATGCCAAAGGCCATGGCCCCACCGAGGCTGAACAGGTGGGGAAAGGTTGAGAGAAAGCGCTCCCAGTCCCGCGAGACCAGGAACACTCCCAGCCCCAGGGTGATCGGCAAGCCGTAGCGCAACAGGCGCGGGCCGAAACGTCGCAGCCATGGCCAGGCGCGATTGAGGAAGGCATCCGGGCGCCACAGCGGGATGCGGAAAAACAGGTATTGGTGCAGTGCCATCTGCCACAGGCTCTGGCGCGACGCGGCGGCTTTCCACGCATAGCTGGCGCGCTGTTGCGGGTCCAGCGCGGCGATCAGGTCATGGGCGCGCAAAAAACCCAGCAACTGCTCCAGTTCCGGATCGCCCAACGGCAGGCCCGGCTCACGGTTCGCCGCCTGCAGCACCTGCTCGGGATCACCCAGCGACCAATGCCGCAGCAAGCGGATGGCCTGGACGCCCAGCTTGAAATAACGCCCACGAACCGGGTCGGCCAACGTCCAACGCGGTGAGCCGTCCAACGCCGCCGAGGCCGGCGTGAGCTGCAGATCCGCTCGCAGGCTCGGCAGGTTCATTACAGGCCTACGCTCTGGCGCAACCCGGCCAGTGGTCGGCGCAGCAGGTACAAGGCCAGCGGTGCGCGCTGGCCGAAGATTTTCGCGGTGCCGCGCAAGCCGATGCGCGGCACCGGGGTGTCGATGAAGCTGGCATCCAGCCGATACGCCAACTGCCCGGCCGCAGTGGATTGCGCCTCGTAGGCCACTCGCTCCAGTTTCGCCGGGTAACGCTGCAATGGGTCGCTGTCGAGGAACAGGGCAACCTCGGCATCGGGGGCCAGGACGATGGCATCGCCGACCGCCAGTTCGATACGTAGTTCGGCCTGGGTCGGGTCGGCGATTTCCATCAGCCGCTCACCGGTCTGGATCGGTTTACCGGTCCAGCGTTCAGCGTCGGCGAACACCGCAATACCGTCGCGCTCGGCACGCACTTCGCTGCGCTTGAGCAATTCACTGGCGTAATCGCGTTCGGCGCGCTTCTGCTCGACTCGCGCCGCCAGCAAGTCGATCTTCGAACTCGACTCGGCATCGGCAAACGCACGCTGGGCATTGGCCTTCAATTCAGCCTCGGCCACTCCGAGAGTGCGCTGGGCCACATCGGCCTGGGCCTTGAGGGTGGTGCTTTCGAAACGTACCAGCAGGTCGCCGCTGCGCACCACTTGGTTGGGCTTAACCAGAAACTCGGCAATCACCCCATCCAGCGGCGCCGCCACCACCCGGCCAGCCAGCGGCACGACCTCCGCAGGGGCCAGCACCGACTGGCGGACTGGAATCAACAGGCTCAGCAACGCCAGCGCGCCGAGCAATGCCTGGCGCTTACGCGTCAGGCGTAAACGCCACGGCCGGCGCGGCTGCAAGGCCAGCCAGGCATGGCTATAGGTGTCGCCCAACTGCGCCAGCAACACCTGTTCGGAAGGGCTCCAGGGGTTGTCGCGAGCCAGCCAGATGCCGCCAAAGACTTCGCCCTTGTGATCGAGCAGCGGCAACCAGAACACCTGGAGCGCCGACAGGCTCTGCCAGTCCTCGCGCACCGAGGCGCTGAACGCCGCCATCGGCACCACGCTCGCAGGCGTCGCCCGCTTCAGCTTGACGAGCTGCGCCACGGCGTGTTCGACAAAGGCGACAAACGGCGCATTCGGCTCCACCGCGCTGACCCCGGTCACGGCCCGCACCTTACCAGCGATCAGCAGGGCAGCATGGCGAAAGCCGAACAGCGCCTGGCCATCATTGACCAAACTATAAGCAAGCTGTTCGGTGGTGCGGGCGGCACGGGTCAAGCGTTCGAGGTCGAGGAACTGGGCAAACACCCGCTCGGTTGCGCCCGCCACCGGGGCGTTCACTTCAGTGCCTCGAAGCGCGCGGTGCCGCTCATGCCTGCCAACAGGCCATCGGCCTTGGGCAGACTGGCCACCAGCAACAGAGTCTGGCTGCCCTCATCGATCTGCGCCCCCAGCCGCTTGATAGTGGCGGTCAGCGGCTGGCCGGTTTCGTCCGGGACGAAACTGAAGGTCTGCCCCGGCTTGAGTTTGCTCATCCAGTGCGAGGGCACTAGCAAATGAATTTCCAGGGTGCGGTTGTCGACAATTTCCAGCAGCGGCGAACCGATCGAGACGCTTTCGTAGCGCTGCACTTTGCGCTGCACGACCTGACCGTCATAAGGAGCAATCACGCTGCAACGCTTGACCTGTACCTGATAGACCTGGGCCTGGGCCTGGGCTTCGGCAACCTTGGCCTCGGCGCGAGCCACCTCGAAGCGGCCTACCGAGTTGAGCGACGCGAGCTGGCGGTTATGGGCCAGTTCCTCATTGGCGCCACGCCCGGCGGCCAGGGCCGCATTGAGCTGGGCCTGGAACGCCGAACAGTCGAAACGCGCCAGGGTATCGCCCTTGTTGAAGGCTTCGCCTTCGCTGAAGGGCAGCTCGATGATCCGCCCTGACAATTCACTGGCGAGCATCGCCTGGTTGCGCGCGCGCAACACGCCACGGGCCTCGCTGGCCGAGGTCACCCGGGCGCTCGACGTGGCACTGTCCAACAACGGGTCACCCTCGGCGGCCGCTTGCGCCTGGACCAGGCACGCAACACAGGACAATCCGAAAACCCAACCGTACAAACGCTGCATAACAGTGACTCCTTGTCGGACAATCGCGAGTCTACGACAGCCGTATCGAGCGTCAAGCAAATTGCCAGCATGCTGATCGAAAACCGAGTGACCGCCGATGGGTCGGTGGGTACGCAGGAGGATGACCATATCGTCATAGGAGAAACAATTTAAATATCATTTATGAGTAAACATAGGGCCACAGCGCCGCCCACCACCGTCGTTTCAGATCCGCCCGCAAAACCGACCTATCGCTGACAAGTAAAACGTACTGACAAAATGACTGGTCCCTACACTCATTTAAGAAACGATTGATGGTTAAGCGGCGTGCATGGGAAGAAAATGGCACCTTGCAATCATCGCCGTTGAAAAGTCTCGATCATGAGCCGCGGCCAATTTGAATTCTGTTCTCGAGCAGCAGGTAGTTTTAGCGTGGCAGAAAAACCGAACCCTTTGAGCAGCATTCTCGTCAACGCTCCCATCCCCGCTCACTTCGCGCGGGCGGTGATCGAGGAAACCTTGCGCGGCGCCATTCTGGATGGACGACTGCCCTGCGGCATGGCTCTTCGCCAGCAAGAGTTGGCAACGTTATTCGGCGTCAGTCGCATGCCGGTCCGTGAGGCGTTGCGCCAACTCGAGGCACAGGAACTGCTGCACGTCGTCCAGCACAAGGGCGCCGTGGTTGCTCCGTTGATCGACGATACCTCGACCGAAAATTACAACCTGCGCATCCTACTGGAGTCCGAAGCCTTGCGCCTGTCGGTCCCCCTGCTCACCGAAGAAGACCTCGCCCAAAGCGCCACCTATATCGACCAGCTTGAAACGAAGACCGACTACGCCCAGGTTGGCCGGCTCAACCGGCTGTTTCATATGAGCCTATACAGCAAGGCACCCAACCACAAACTGCTGAGCCTGATCGAACAGAGCCTGGTGGAGGAAGAACGCTTTTTGCGTTTCAACCTCTCGGCCATGGGTTTGGGAAAACTGTCCCAGGACGATCACCGGGAACTGCTCCAAGCCGCCCGTGACGGCCAGGTCGAGCTGTGCGTGGAGCATTTGCGTCACCACTTGCAACGCGGTATCGAGGTCATCCGACGCTACTTGGATAAGACTTGAACAATCCACCGACACACGCCATACCCGTGTCTTGAGCACAACGGCTCCGTAACCTCACAGGTGAAACGCAGCCATGCCGCCTCTGCCACGGCGGGATAACCGAGTCTGTTCGAAGCGTCGGACGCACTTCACATCCCTTGGTGATAGTCGAGCCGTGCATTTAGGCACACTCTGGTCAATCCAGGCAGCACGAGCGGATCGTGGACGAACTCGCACACAACGCACGGACAAGAGACAGATCAAAAGGAGAGCTTTGCCACAGACCAGGGGCACGGATGAACCGTGCCTCGGCCTCGCCTATCAAACAACCGGCCACCCTGTTCAAGAGTGCTCGAGTGAGGCATTCACTCAATATTTTTTATTCTGCTTGTTATCGAGCGGAAGAGCCGCTCTCATCCAAATAAAACAACTTAAAATTGTTTTATCGGCGCTGCTCAACCCTTATAAATAGGAAATTTTCAATATTTTAAAAACAACTTGATCACTACTTATTTTCTGTACTAGGTTTGAATAACCGCCAGGATGCGCTCCGCTGTGACAGCCCACAGTGTGGGGACACTTCCCCGGCAAAGCCAGACAAAATACGCTCACACAACCAACAGACACGATGACAGCGGCATGCACGCTGTTGGTTCAAGCTCCTGAGTTTTCAAACTCTTGGGCAAGGGCTTTGCTCGTCCGTCATTTTTCGGCGGCCATGGCACAGCATGACAAGCAACCGCGCAGAGGTGTTTGCCGTTACTCCATTTACCAACCGAAAAGGTGGCTAATGAATACTTGTAAAGAACATCTGGAACATAAAAAAACCCAACTGAGCGAACATTCTGTTTTCAGTGAAATACATTCACTGCCATTACTCAGATGCTTTATGGAAGTACATATCTTCGCGGTATGGGACTTCATGTCACTGGCCAAGCGATTGCAGCAGGAATTGACCAGCCTCGATCTCCCCTGGCTGCCGCCCAAGGATCCAAGGGCGGCACGAATGATCAACGAGATCGTGCTGGACGAGGAATCGGACGCACGCCATGGAGAAGGCCATTGCAGCCATTTCGAGCTGTATCTGGAGGCCATGCGCGAAATCGGTGCCGACACGCAGGTCATCGAGGGCTTTATCGAGCGGTTGCGCGAAGGTGTCACCGTCGACAGTGCCCTGCAACAGTCTGGCGCCGACCCAGGCGCCAGCCGCTTTGTCCACCAGACCCTGGATATCGCCCTGAACGCGGCTCCGCATTGCGTCGCCGCGGCCTTCCTGCATGGCCGGGAAAGCCTGATCCCGCAGATGTTTCAGCGGCTGCTCGAACAGTGGGGTATCGACCAGACCCAGGCTCCGACCCTGCACCACTACCTGCACCGGCATATCGAGGTGGACGCCGGCGATCATGGCCCGGCCGCCGGGCAACTGCTCGAACGCCTGATCGACGCCGACCCGCAACGGCAAAGCGAAGCTTATGCCGCCGCCCTGCTGGCCGTGGAAAGCCGTCTCGCGCTCTGGGACGCCATCCAACAGAAACTGCTCGCCAAGACTCATGAGGCCGCCGTATGAACACCGAGGACTACCGTTCGCTCGCTAATACCTGGGAAAGCCGCTCCAGCATCCGTACCCGTCCGCGGCGCCAGTTGGAAGACGATGACCAACTGATCTACCCCCTCAGCCGCCAACCGCTGGTCAACAGTGCGGCCTTTCTCACCCATTGCCCTGAGCAACGCGATTTCGTGTTGATCCAGAGCTTGTACAAGTTCATCAACGATGTGGTGATTTTCGAGACCGAAATCGTCGACCACACCGCCCGCCGCATTGCCAAGGACCGCTTCCCGATCCGCTTTCCGTTCGCTTGTCGCCATGACGCCATGACGGTGGTCGTGGACGAGGACTATCACGCCCTGGCGGCCATGGACTTTATGCAGCAAACCATTGTTCTGACCGGCGTCCAGCCGATTACCTTGCCCGATGAGATAGAGCTCAGCCGCGCCATACCGACAGCCCTGAGCATGGCGCCAGAGCATCTGCTAGGTGCTGTCGAGCTGATCTGTGTGGCGATCGCGGAAAACACCGTGACCAACGATGTCGCGGCCTTTGCCAAGGACAACACGATCAAGGCTTCGGTCAAGGGACTGATGGCCGACCACCTGCTCGACGAAGGACGACACGCTGTGTTCTGGACCCACCTGGTGCGTCTCTACTGGCAGAGCGCAAGCGAGGCCGATCGGGAACTGATCGCCGGAATCCTGCCGGTATTCATGGTCCATTACCTGACCAACGACATCCAGAAGGCCTTCGATTTCGCCGTGATCGAACACCTTTCGGTCAACGAACAGGTCCGACAGGCGCTCAGGTGCGAAACCTTGGGTCTGGCCTATCCGATCAACCGTCACCATCCGCTGGTTATCAATATCGTGCGGTTCCTGCGCAACAGCTCACTACTGGATTCGCCCGACGTCCGGGACACCCTGAGCGACTACCTGCTCTAGCCAAGGAGAACATCATGAGACGTCTCGAGATTCTGCTCGTCGGACACAGCCAGGTACTCGATGAGTTGATGCAGGAGCTGGAGCAGCAGGGCCATCTTGTTCGACGCCTAAATACCCCCCAAGCCATCGACGCGAGCCTACCGTCCGCGCCGGACCTGGTGATCGAGGATGGCAGCCTGGCGCCGCCGCCCCACATCGAGGGTGCGGCCCAACTGGGCCTACGCCTGGAGTACGGACCGTTGACGGTCGCCGGCCTGCCCGCATTGGCGCTGCACTTCTGTCTGGACAGCCGCCTGATCGAGCGCCGGCCTGTCGACCCGGGCGGCTCCGGTAATGGCCAGGTCCTGCGACAGGCGGCAACCGAGGCATTGCTGGAGCGGTGCACGCTGCTGATCAGTCGCTTTGCTCGTGACGCCGACTACTTTCTCGATATTCCATCGGTGGCGGTGTCGCCTTGCGCCGCACAACATCCGCTACCGGCGCTGGAGTCGCTGGCCTTCGAACATCGCTTCAACCACACGGCCCGCGCTGATCTACTGACCTTGGCGGCGGTACCGCTGCTCCTGCGCATCGAAGACCGCCTGCGCCGCTTCGCCGAGCGCCCGGCCTTGACCTTCAACGGCCACTCGTCGAGCTATCGCCAGTTGCACGCCCACGGTCTGGCGATTCAGGAGAGCCTGCTGGCGGCATTCGCCGGGCTAGAGACTCTCCCGGGCGCATCGGTAGTCGGGGTCTGCCTGGACAAGACACCGGCCCTGTACGCAGCACTCCTGGCCATACTCGGTTGCGGTGCGATCTATCTGCCGCTGGACCCGGCTCATCCACTCCAGCGCCAGCGATCAATCCTGGAGGACGCCGGGGCGGTCCTGTTACTGCACGAGGGTCATCATCCTCTCGGCGACCACCTGCCCTCCCTGGATATCGGCACCGTGGCAATCGACCACGCAACCCTGGCCTCCTCCTCCCTGCAGCACCAGGTATCAGCTCCCGAAGCGCCCTGCCTGGCGCTCTACACTTCGGGCACCGGCGGTAAGCCCAAGGGGGTGCTGCTCAGCCACGCCAATCTTGCGCATTTCACCGCTTGGTACGCCGAGCATGTGCAGCTCACCGAACACAGCCGGGTCCTGCAGTTCTCGAGCTTGAGCTTCGACGCCTCGCTGATCGATATACTCCCCAGCCTGGTCCAGGGTGCCGAGCTGGTGATCCCTGATGAAGACCAGCGACGCGATCCCTTGCAGTTGGTAGCGCTGATCCGTCAACAGCGCATCAGCCACGCCTTCCTCCCACCTATGTTGCTCGGCATCTTGCCCCTGGAGCCGCCATTGGGGCTGAGCCACGTGACCACCGGCGGCGATGTCTGCGAGCCCTGGGTCATCGAACAACTCTCGCAACAGGCGCGTTTCTATAACCTCTATGGGCCCACCGAGGCCACGGTGCTGGTCACCGCGCAACGGTTCCGCAGGGGAACCGGCAACCGCAACCTGGGACGGCCTATCGCCAACAGCCAAGTGTTCATTCTTGACGAGCACGGCCAGCCGGTTGTCGAGCAGACGGTCGGCGAGCTGTATATCGCCGGACCGGGCGTGGGCCTGGGGTACCTGAACAATCCCGAGAAAACCGGCGAATGCTACCTCTCCCTGGATACGGGCAACGGATCGGCACGGCGAGTCTACCGCACCGGCGACTTGGCGAAATGGACCGAGGAAGGCATAGAGCTCTGCGGCCGTCGCGACCATCAGGTGAAGATTCGCGGCTTTCGGGTCGAACCCGAAGAAATCGAGCACTGCCTGCGCAACAGCCGCTTGTATCGCCAGGTGGCCGTGGTCATCGACAGCCGCCGTCGGATATTGGCCTATATGGCGCAACCAGCCACCGCCAGTAGCGACCGCGACGCCTTGCGCCAACACGTCGAGCGCTGCTTGCCGGACTACATGCACCCCGCCGCTTATGTCGAACTGGCCGGGCTGCCGTCTGCCAGCAGCGGCAAGGTCGACCGTCGGGCGCTGCTGGAGATGCCCGTCCACTTGCCCGGCGCGCCTCGCCTACGTCTGCCTGAAAATACCGATGAGGCCTGGTTGCTCGGACTCTGGGCCGAGCTATTGGAACTGCCGGATGAAGAGATTTCCACCGACGAGAGCTTTTTCAACCTCGGCGGCCATTCGATCCTGCTGTCCAAGCTGCTGCTGGGGATTCGCGAACACTACGGACACGGCATCTCCATCAACCGCTTTATCGAAGAGCCGACCCTGTGCCGACTGGCGGTATTGGTCAGGGGGGAATCGATTCGGGAGACCGTGAGCCCACGGGCATTCATCGACGCCGTGCGCGAACTGGATTTTTGGCCACTCCCGCCGACGCGCGCGGGCGACCTGGGCAAGGTGGTGCTGACCGGCGCCAACAGCTTTGTCGGCGTGCATATCGTCGAGGCCCTGCTGGCCGCTGGTGTGAGCGAGATCGCCTGCCTGGTACGCGACAGCACGGCGACCTCGGCAGCTGAGCGTTTCTCTCAGGCGTTACGCGACAACCGTCTGGAGCATCTGGACCTGACTCGCGTCCGGGTCTATTCGGCAGATATCCGCCAGCCACGCTTGGGGCTGACGATACAGGTGCACGAACGGATCGACCGCGAGTTCGGCGTGCTGATCCACAACGCTGCTCACGTCAATCATGTGCTCGACTATGAGGCCCTGGCCGCCGACAACGTCGACCCGCTATTAGAATGCCTGCGGTTGTGCGAGGGCCGCAGTAAGAAGGTCTTCAATTTCATCTCCAGCCTGTCGGCCTGCAGCCGTATCGCCGACGACGGGCGAGTGCTGGAACAGCCGCCAGCGGACACGCCGCCGATCTACATCCGCAATGGCTACAACTTGTCCAAGTGGGTCGGTGAACGAATTCTGCAACGGGCACGCGAACAAGGTGCCTGGGTCAATCTCTACCGCCCCGGAAACATCAGCTTCAACAGCCGCAACGGCGTCTGCCAACCACATCGCAACCGCCTGCTGCTGATGCTCAAGGGCTCGCTGCAATTGGGCCATGTACCCGCCTTGGCGATGAACTTCGACCTGATGCCCGTGGATTTCCTCGCCCGCTTCATCGCCTCTGAAAGCCGCTGCGTGCCCAAAAGTCTCGGCGTGTTCAACCTGCATAACCCGCAACCGTTGAGCTGGAACGATTACGTCGCGGCGTTTCGCGAAATCGGCCATGACTTCCAACTGGTCAGCGTCGCCGATTGGCAAAAACGACTGCAACGAGTCGATCGCCATAACGCGCTGTTCGAAGTGCTGGGTTTCTACCTCAACGGTTTCGAAGAGGACATCGGCGATATCTCGGCCATCGAGCATGACCAGGCCGCAGCCGGTATCCGGCGCATGGCCGAAGCCTACCCACGCAAGACCCCGGCGTTGCTGCGAAAAGGCTGCAACTACCTCAGACAGATTCAATTCATCTGACCCATCATCACCAGGAGCACTCCATGCATACCTTGCAACCCGATACCCTGATCAGCAACCCTCAGGGCCAACCCATGGTTTCCTCGATTGAGATTTCCCGAGACGCCGCCAGCGTCTGGGCCGTAGTCGGCGACTTTGCTGGTTATGCTGCCTTCATCCCGGCGCTCTCGCAGATCGAGATGATCGGCAGTGGTCCAGGCGCACTGCGCAAAAAATTGTTCAAGGATGGCAATGTGGTAGTCGAGCAACTCAACAGCCACGACAACCTGACGATGTGCATGACCTGGACCACCCTCTACAACACCCTTGGGGTCGGCAAGCTCTGGGCGGCGATGCGCGTCGAAGCCCTGGCGGCGGATCGCTGCCGAGCGACCTGGACCATCATTGCCGAACCGGCGAATGACGATCCCGAGGACTTGCCGGGCTTTCGCCATTTCATCCAGGGCTTCACCGATGAGGCCATGGGCAATGTGCGCAACCTATTGGCCTGAATGACAGAGGCTGATCGTTCCCATGCTCTATTGCGACCGGTTGTAGCCAGGCTTCAGCTCAAGGTTTCACGCACAAAAACAAAACCCCTACCTGCTAAGCAGATAGGGGTCTCGGAATTCAATCTTGACGATGACCTACTCTCACATGGGGAAACCCCACACTACCATCGGCGATGCATCGTTTCACTGCTGAGTTCGGGATGGGATCAGGTGGTTCCAATGCTCTATGGTCGTCAAGAAATTCTGTGGCCGGTTCGTCGCCAGTGCGACGTGCCAGCAAAATGAGGAACTTCTACCTATAGAAAAACAAAACCCCTACCTGCTGAGCAGATAGGGGTTTCGGAATTCAATCTTGACGATGACCTACTCTCACATGGGGAAGCCCCACACTACCATCGGCGATGCATCGTTTCACTGCTGAGTTCGGGATGGGATCAGGTGGTTCCAATGCTCTATGGTCGTCAAGAAATTCGGGTACCGAGTCGTGGCCTTGGGGCTACGCTTCAGCAAATCGGGTATGTGATCAGGTATTTTCGATGCGAGTCAGCACAAACTTTCGGTTCGTTTCGTCTTCACACCCCGCAATCTGCTCTCTGGCCTTCAGGCTCAAGTTCACAAATTG
>NZ_CP014135.1:3673336-3924410 GCF_001543125.1 Pseudomonas agarici
CCTGCCGTTCGAGCTCACGGGCGCGGTTTCACGCTGGAGCCTGCGATTTGCCAATCACGCCACGCAAATGGCGGCGCTCGAATCCCTGACCGACATCATTGTGCATGTGCAATACAGCGCTAGTGGCCTGTACGGTGAGTTCGTTAGCTCAAGTTCGGATGCCATAAGTCCATGGCCAAGGCGCTGTGACGAGTCATAGCCGGGCTATGGCGAGGAACGACAACGCTGGCCAGGGGCTTGTGGCACCGAAATTGACTCATAGACCTAACCACACAGGCCACTAGGTCGGCTCCAAGATAAGAAAAGAGCCTTGAAAGGCTCTTTCCTGGACAGCGGTTCGATTGAAGCGCTTAGTCGAACACACCGAAAGTCATGTAGCTGAACCACGAACGGTTGCTGTTGCTACCTTGGGCTTCATGCTGCTCTTCTTCAACAGCGTCTCCTTCAGCCGGTTTCAGGTCTGCCGGAATCGCATCCTTGGCATCCTGGAACTGTTTGAGTACGTCTTGGTTGGCGCGGGTTTCTCCCGGTGGCAGCGGCGGACGGGATTCGATCAGGCCCAGAGTGGCCTTGCTCAGCCAGGAACGGTTGTCCGCCTTGGCGACGCGTGGCACGAACTGGCCGTCGACCAGGCTTGGATGGTCTGGATAGTTGGTTTTCAACACCTCCAGGCTGCTGCTGGCCAGTTCGTCCAAGTGCAGGTGCTGGTAGGCCTCGACCATCACCGCCAGACCGTCACCGACCGAAGGGGTTTCCTGGAAGTTTTCCACCACGTAGCGACCCCGGTTGGCCGCCGCGACGTAGGCTTGACGAGTCAGGTAGTAGTCGGCCACGTGGATTTCGTAGGAGGCCAGCAGGTTGCGCAGATAAATCATGCGCTGCTTGGCATCCGGTGCGTAGCGGCTGTTGGGGTAGCGGCTGGTGAGCTGGGCGAATTCGTTGTAGGAGTCGCGGGCGGCACCTGGGTCACGCTTGGTCATGTCCAGCGGCAGGAAGCGCGCCAGCAGGCCCACGTCTTGGTCGAAAGAGGTCAGCCCCTTGAGGTAGTAGGCATAATCCACGTTCGGGTGCTGTGGGTGCAGGCGGATAAAACGCTCCGCCGCGGATTTGGCCGCTTCCGGCTCAGCGTTCTTGTAGTTGGCGTAGATCAGTTCGAGTTGGGCTTGGTCGGCATAGCGGCCGAACGGGTAACGCGACTCCAGGGCCTTGAGCTTGGTGGTGGCGCTGGTATAACTGTGGTTATCCAGGTCGGTCTGCGCCTGCTGGTACAGCTCGACTTCGCTCAGGTTTTCGTCAACGACTTCCTTCGATGAGCAAGCAGCGGTCAGTGCGAGGATGGCGATCAGCAGCAGGTGTTTCACTTGCATGGCGGCTTGCGTCCCTATGACGGCCGCTGTCTTGAGCGGAGCCGTCCTGTTATGATGAGTGCCCCGTTGAAAGCCTCAGGGCAAAAGACGCCGTATTTAACCACAAGCGCGCAGCCGAAACCAAAGGCTGTGCCGACGCCCAGTCCGAGCATGTCCGATAAAATTGAACTTCGCGCAGAGGTGCCATCCGAACTGGGTGGCCAACGCCTCGATCAAGTTGCCGCACAACTATTCGCCGAGCACTCGCGTTCGCGCCTTTGTGCCTGGATCAAAGACGGTCGCCTGACAGTGAATGGAGCGGTCATTCGCCCGCGAGACATCGTCCACGGCGGAGCCGTTCTTGAGCTGACCGCCGAGCAAGAAGCGCAGGGAGAATGGATCGCCCAGGACATCGAGCTCGATATCGTCTACGAAGACGACGATATTTTGGTCATCAACAAGCCAGCGGGCCTGGTGGTGCATCCAGCCGCCGGGCATGCCGATGGCACCTTGCTCAACGCCTTGCTGCACCATGTGCCGGATATCATCAACGTACCGCGCGCGGGCATCGTACACCGCCTGGACAAGGACACCACCGGCCTGATGGTCGTGGCCAAAACCATCCAGGCGCAGACGCAACTGGTCACACAGTTGCAGAGTCGCAGCGTCAGCCGCATCTATGAATGCATCGTGATCGGCGTGGTGACGGCGGGTGGCAAGATCAACGCGCCGATTGGTCGGCACGGCCAGCAGCGCCAGCGCATGGCAGTGATGGAGGGCGGCAAGCAGGCGGTGAGCCATTACCGCGTACTTGAGCGTTTCCGCTCCCATACCCACGTTCGAGTGAAGCTGGAAACCGGTCGCACCCACCAGATTCGTGTGCATATGGCCCACATCAACTTCCCGTTGGTCGGTGATCCGGCCTATGGCGGACGTTTCCGGATTCCCCCGGCGGCGAGCATGACCATGGTCGAGTCGTTGAAAAGTTTTCCGCGTCAGGCCCTGCATGCACGCTTCCTGGAACTGGACCATCCGACGACGGGTCAACGCATGAGCTGGGAATCGCCACTGCCGGACGATTTCGTCTGGTTGCTGTCGCTGCTCAAGCAGGATCGCGAGGCGTTCATCGGGTGAGTGACTGGCTGATTCCTGACTGGCCCGCGCCGGCGAGGGTCAGGTCCTGCGTCACCACTCGGGCGGGCGGTGTCAGCCTGGCACCGTTCGATAGTCTGAACCTGGGCGATCATGTCGATGACGACCCGATTGCGGTCGCGGAAAATCGCCGACGCCTCAATGACGCTTTTGCTATCCAGCCGGCGTGGCTGCGCCAGGTGCATGGGGTGGTGGTGGTCGAGGCTGATCCTGCGGTCACCGCCGAGGCCGATGGCAGTTGGACCGCAACGCCAGGGATTGCCTGTACGGCGATGACTGCCGATTGCCTTCCGGCCTTGTTCTGTGATCGTGCCGGTAGCCGTGTAGCGGCGGCTCATGCTGGTTGGCGCGGCCTGGCGGCAGGTGTACTGGAAGCGGCCGTCGACAGCCTTGATGTGCCCGCCTCCGAGATTCTGGTCTGGCTTGGTCCGGCCATCGGTGCGCAAGCTTTTGAAGTCGGGGCTGAGGTCCGCGAGGCCTTTACCTCAAGCCATCCGCAAACCATCGAGACCTTTGTGCCCAGTCGCAACGCCGGGCGCTTCATGGCGGACATCTATGCCTTGGCGCGCGTGCGTCTGGCGGCATGTGGCATCACTTCGGTGCATGGTGGCGGCTTCTGTACGGTTTCCGATCCGCGCTTCTATTCCTATCGGCGCAGCCCGCGCACCGGTCGTTTCGCTTCGCTGATCTGGCTCGAAGGCTAGTGGCCTGCGTGGCCGTCGAGCTTGAGCTAACGAGCTAACCTTACAGACCACTAGACTCTGTTGATCTGCGTCAACCTTCCGACGCTTGAAACTCCAGGAGTCGACCGCATCTATAGAGGTATCTGGCAGGTTTTTTTCATTCAGGTGTGTCCATCGCTCCGGCCTGCTCAAAAGGAAGGTGAAAAATGCGTATAGACCGATTAACCAGCAAATTGCAGTTGGCATTATCCGATGCTCAGTCCCTGGCCGTGGGGCTCGATCATCCGGCCATCGAGCCTGCCCACTTGATGCAGGCGTTGCTGGAGCAGCAGGGCGGCTCGATCAAACCCCTGCTGATGCAGGTAGGCTTCGAGGTCAATAGCCTGCGCAAGGCGTTGAGCAAAGAGCTCGACCAATTGCCGAAAATCCAGAATCCTACCGGCGACGTGAACATGTCGCAGGATCTTGCGCGCCTGCTGAACCAGGCCGACCGGCTGGCCCAGCAGAAAGGCGATCAGTTTATCTCCAGCGAGTTGGTGTTGCTCGCCGCGATGGACGAGAACAGCAAGCTCGGCAAGTTGCTGCTGGGCCAGGGCGTCAGCAAGAAGGCGCTGGAGAACGCGATTACCAACCTGCGCGGTGGCGCGGCGGTCAATGACGCCAACGTCGAGGAGTCGCGCCAGGCCCTGGACAAATACACCGTCGACCTGACTAAACGCGCCGAAGAGGGCAAGCTCGATCCGGTGATCGGGCGTGACGACGAAATCCGTCGCACCATCCAGGTCTTGCAACGGCGGACCAAGAACAACCCGGTGTTGATCGGTGAGCCCGGCGTGGGCAAGACTGCCATCGCCGAAGGCCTGGCCCAGCGCATCATCAATGGCGAAGTCCCGGATGGCCTGAAAGGCAAGCGCCTGTTGTCGCTGGACATGGGCGCGCTGATTGCCGGGGCGAAATACCGGGGCGAGTTCGAAGAGCGCCTGAAGTCGCTGCTCAATGAACTGTCGAAGCAGGAAGGGCAGATCATTCTGTTTATCGACGAATTGCACACCATGGTCGGCGCCGGCAAGGGCGAAGGCTCGATGGATGCTGGCAACATGCTCAAACCGGCGTTGGCTCGCGGCGAGCTGCACTGCGTTGGAGCGACCACGCTCAACGAGTATCGCCAATATATAGAGAAGGACGCGGCCCTCGAACGGCGTTTCCAGAAGGTACTAGTGGACGAGCCGAGCGAGGAGGACACGATTGCCATCCTGCGCGGCCTGAAAGAACGGTATGAGGTGCACCACAAGGTGGCGATCACCGACGGCGCGATTATCGCTGCGGCTAAGCTCAGCCATCGCTACATCACCGACCGCCAGTTGCCGGACAAGGCCATCGACCTGATCGATGAAGCTGCCAGCCGCATCCGCATGGAAATCGACTCCAAGCCGGAAGTGTTGGATCGTTTGGAGCGTCGTCTGATTCAGCTCAAGGTCGAATCCCAGGCGCTGAAGAAAGAAGACGACGAAGCGGCGATCAAGCGCCTGGAAAAACTCCAGGAAGAAATTATCCGCCTGGAGCGCGAATACGCCGATCTGGAGGAAATCTGGACCTCGGAAAAAGCCGAGGTGCAGGGTTCCGCGCAGATCCAGCAAAAAATCGAGCAGTCGCGCCAGGAGCTCGAAGCTGCCCGCCGCAAGGGCGACCTCAACCGCATGGCCGAACTTCAATACGGGGTTATCCCTGACTTGGAGCGCAGCCTGCAGATGGTCGACCAGCACGGTCACAGCGAAAACCAGTTGCTGCGCAGCAAAGTGACCGAAGAGGAGATTGCCGAGGTCGTCTCGAAGTGGACCGGCATCCCGGTGTCGAAGATGCTAGAAGGTGAGCGCGACAAGCTGTTGAAGATGGAAAGCCTCCTGCATCAGCGCGTCATCGGTCAGGACGAGGCGGTGGTGGCGGTTGCCAACGCGGTGCGGCGCTCCCGTGCCGGGTTGTCCGACCCGAATCGACCAAGCGGTTCATTCATGTTCCTCGGGCCGACCGGCGTGGGCAAGACCGAGCTGTGCAAAGCCCTGGCCGAGTTCCTATTCGATACCGAAGAGGCGATGGTACGCATCGATATGTCCGAGTTTATGGAGAAACACTCCGTGGCTCGCCTGATCGGGGCGCCACCGGGCTATGTGGGCTATGAAGAAGGCGGTTACCTGACCGAGGCGGTGCGTCGCAAGCCATACTCCGTCATCCTGCTGGACGAGGTCGAGAAGGCTCATCCCGATGTGTTCAATATCCTCTTGCAGGTGCTGGAGGATGGCCGGCTGACGGACAGTCATGGTCGTACCGTGGACTTTCGCAATACGGTCATCGTGATGACCTCCAACCTGGGCTCGGTGCAGATCCAGGAGTTGGTCGGTGATCGCGAGGCGCAGCGGGCAGCGGTAATGGACGCGCTGGGTAGCCATTTCCGGCCGGAGTTTATCAACCGGGTCGACGAAGTGGTGATCTTCGAGCCATTGGCGCGGGATCAGATCGCGGGTATCACCGAGATCCAGCTGGGACGCCTGCGTGGGCGCCTGGCCGAGCGCGAATTGAAACTGCAACTGAGCGACGAGGCCATGGACAAGCTGATTGCTGTCGGTTACGACCCGGTCTATGGCGCACGGCCGCTTAAGCGGGCGATCCAGCGCTGGATCGAAAACCCGTTGGCCCAATTGATCCTGTCGGGACGCTTTATCCCAGGGGCGAGCGTCATGGGCACGGTGGAAAACGATGAAATCGTCTTTGCCTGAGTCATTGCGGCACTGACGGGGAAAGAGCTTCGTGATCGCGGGGCTTTTTTTCGATAGGGCGTTGAACTCAAAGAAAAAGGCTTGTAAAGTGCGCCCCGCAGTACAGTCACCCCGGATTTTCTCTCTAGGGAAATTCCTGAAAAAAGATTGCAAATCATTGTCTTGAAAGCAATTTAAGGGGTTGACAGAGTGGTTTAAGGTTGTAGAATAGCGCGCCTCAGACACACGAACGCAGTGATGCGAGCGAGTCGAAGAGCCAGCTTTCAGCGATGAAAGTGAGCGTTAGCTGTAAAAGTTGTAACTTGAAATATGCAGTTCCGTGATAGCTCAGTCGGTAGAGCAAATGACTGTTAATCATTGGGTCCCAGGTTCGAGTCCTGGTCACGGAGCCAATTTCAAATCGGGGTATAGCGCAGTCCGGTAGCGCGCCTGCTTTGGGAGCAGGATGTCAGGAGTTCGAATCCCCTTACCCCGACCATTTTTGGGTCGTTAGCTCAGTTGGTAGAGCAGTTGGCTTTTAACCAATTGGTCGTAGGTTCGAATCCCACACGACCCACCATTTTTGAAACCAGCTAGCGCTGGGATCGAATCTTAAGATCAGAAGCCAAAAGCGCTGATCGAGGAAAGCGCCTTTTAATTTCAAACTAAAAGGTGCTTTTTTTTTACCGGGGTATAGCGCAGTCCGGTAGCGCGCCTGCTTTGGGAGCAGGATGTCAGGAGTTCGAATCCCCTTACCCCGACCATATACAAAAAAAAGCATCCGTCAGGGTGCTTTTTTTTTGCGTTCAAACTCAAGAAATGGGCCAGGATGACGGGCTATTCATCCCCCTATCGCCATGCTAAAACCTGCTTTTGTTCCTATCCTTGTAGTACCTCGGTCTTGTAGAGCCTTGGTGCAAACAGGAGTACTGCCGCGCTTTTGATTCAACCAGCGGTCCTTATCGACATCAGCAGTAAGGTTTTCCCATGAAGGCGGTAATTCTGGCGGGTGGGCTGGGTACGCGTATTTCCGAAGAGTCTCATCTGCGTCCCAAGCCGATGATCGAGATCGGTGGCAAGCCAATTCTCTGGCATATCATGAAGCTCTATTCCTACTATGGGATCAATGACTTCGTGATTTGCTGCGGTTACAAAGGCTATGTGATCAAGGAATATTTCGCCAACTACTTCATGCATATGTCCGATGTCACCTTCGACATGTCCAATAACAGCATGGAAGTGCATCAACGCTATGTTGAGCCATGGCGCGTGACCCTGGTCAATACCGGCGAGGACACCCTGACAGGGGGGCGCCTGAAGCGTGTTCGCGAACACCTTGGCAACGAGCCGTTCTGCTTTACCTATGGCGATGGTGTGTCGGATGTGAATATCCGTGAGCTGATCGATTTTCATCATGCCCATGGCAAGCCCGCCACGGTAACCGCCATCCAGCCGCCGGGACGCTATGGAGCCTTGAACCTGCAGGACGGCCAGGTCAATAGTTTCCAGGAAAAACCCGCTGGTGACGGTGCCTGGATCAATGGCGGTTACTTTGTGCTTGATCCGGCAGTCATTGATTATATCGTCGATGATCAATCCAGTTGGGAGGCTGAGCCGCTGATGCAGTTGGCGGAAGAAGGCAACCTCATGGCCTATCAACACCATGGCTTCTGGCAGGCGATGGATACCTTACGAGACAAGAATCACCTCGAGGACTTGTGGAGCAAAGGTAATCCACCCTGGAAGCACTGGGCATGAAACAGTTCGGTGAGCGCTATCGAGGCCGCAGGGTCTTGCTGACCGGGCATACGGGGTTCAAGGGCAGTTGGCTGGCGACTTGGCTTTGCGAACTCGGTGCGCAGGTCACGGGGTTCGGTCTGGCTCCCGAGAGCGTCCCGGCTCACTGGGACCTGTTGAACAATCCCTTGGTTGACTGGCGTGGCGATATCCGTGATCAGGCAGTGGTGCGCAGCGCGTTCGAGCAGGCTCAACCGGAAATCGTTTTCCACCTGGCTGCCCAGGCACTGGTCAGGCGCTCGTACCGTGATCCGTTGGAAAGCTGGTCGACCAATGTAATGGGCACCGCGAACGTCCTTGAAGCCTGCCGGCAGACGCCCAGCGTGCGCGCGGTGGTGGTGATCACCACGGACAAGGTGTATGCCAATAATGAGTGGCCTTGGGGCTATCGTGAAAATGACCGTCTTGGCGGTCATGATCCCTATAGCGCCTCCAAGGCCGCCAGTGAACTGGTTGTCGATAGCTATCGCAAGGCCTTCTGGGGCGGCGATGATGCGCCACTGATCGCCTCGGCGCGTGCCGGCAATGTCATCGGTGGAGGGGATTGGTCCGAGGATCGCCTCATTCCCGATCTGGTCAAGGCGGTGCGAGCTGGCCAATCGCTGGAAATCCGCTCTCCTGAGTCGACCCGTCCCTGGCAGCATGTGCTCGAATGCCTGTCCGGTTATCTTTTGCTCGGCCAACGCCTTCTGGCGTCTGACCAATCGGCGGCGGGCGCCTGGAACTTTGGCCCCGCCGCGCAAGACAATCGAACCGTCGCGCAGGTACTCGCCGGGCTACGGCTGCATTGGCCCGAACTTTCCTGGCATACGACGGCGGCGCAGCAGCCCCACGAAGCCAACCTGCTTTACCTCGACTGCGCACAAGCACGAGCGCGCTTGGCCTGGCAGCCGGTCTGGACCCTGGAGCAGAGCCTGGAAATGACCGCCGATTGGTATCGTCATCAGTCCACCACGGGGCAGGCAATCACCCGTGAGCAACTGGAACGATATGTCAACGCCGCAGCAGAGGCGGGTTGTATCTGGATCGACTCATGAATATTCGGCCCACGCCCATAGATGGCGCACTGGTGGTCGAAACCCAGCCTTATCAGGATCACCGCGGCGCGTTCAGCCGTTTGTTTTGCGAAAAGAGTCTGGCCCAGGCTTTAGGCGAGCAACGTATTGTGCAGATTAATCATTCGCGCACGGCCAGCGTAGGGGCGGTGCGTGGCTTGCATTTCCAGCAGGCTCCGCATGCCGAGATGAAGATGGTCCGTTGCCTGAAGGGGCGTGTCTGGGATGTTGTTGTGGATTTGCGCGTCGACTCGCCGACATTTCTGCGCTGGCATGCCGAGGAACTGAATCCCCAGACCGCGCGCATGCTGGTCATTCCACAAGGCTGTGCCCATGGTTTCCAGGTGCTGGAGGCCGATAGTGAATTGCTCTACCTGCACACGGCTTTCTATGAACCGGCAGCCGAGGGCGCCGTCCGTTATGACGATCCTCGGGTCGGAATCACCTGGCCGTTGCCTGTGACCGATCTCTCCGAGCGCGACAAGCATCACGCTTTGCTATCCAACGAATTTGCCGGACTTCATGTATGAAATGTCGCCATTGTTGTGAGCCGCTACAGCACACTTTTCTCGATCTCGGCTTTGCCCCGCCCTCCAATTCGTATCTGAGCGAGGCACAGTTGAGTGCGCCGGAGATTTACTTTCCGCTGAAGCTCAAAGTGTGTGAGCACTGCTGGTTGGTCCAGACCGAAGATTACGCTCAGGCAGACCTGTTCTTCTCCAAGGACTATGCCTACTTCTCATCGACTTCGAGCAGTTGGCTGGCCCACGCAAGCGCCTATTCGAAAGCCATGATCGAGCGCCTGGCGCTTGGGCCTGACAGTTTCGTGATCGAGGTGGCCTCCAATGACGGCTATTTGTTAAAGAATTTTCTGGCTGCCGATATCCCGTGCCTGGGCATCGAACCGACTGCCAGCACCGCCGCCGCCGCGCAAGAAATGGGTATCGAGGTGTTGCGTGAGTTCTTCGGCGAGATCCTGGGCAAGCGACTCGCCGACGAGGGTCGCCAGGCGGATTTGATCGCAGGCAATAACGTGTTTGCCCATGTGCCGGATATCAATGATTTCACCCGTGGACTGAAAGCGGCCTTGAAGCCGCAGGGCACCATTACCCTCGAGTTTCCGCATCTGATGCGCCTGATTCAGCATGCTCAGTTTGATACGGTGTATCACGAGCACTTTTCCTATCTGTCGCTCTATACCGTGAAGCGGATCTTTACCCAGGCCGGCTTGCGGGTCTGCGATGTCGAAGAGTTGCCGACCCATGGCGGTAGCCTGCGGGTGTATGGCTGTCATGTCGAAGACCTTCGTGGCGACAGCGATGAGGTCGTTCGTGTGCTGGACGCCGAGGCGCGGTTTGGTTTGCGCGGGCTTGAGGTCTATCAAGATTTTCAAGGACGGGCCGATGCAGTCAAGAATGGCTTGCTCGGTTTCCTGATCGAACAAAAGCGGGCGGGTCGGCAGGTCGTCGCCTATGGCGCCGCGGCAAAGGGCAACACGCTGTTGAATTATGCGGGCGTCAAGCCCGACCTTTTGTCCTACGTCTGTGATGCCGCGCCGTCCAAGCAAGGCAAGTATCTGCCGGGCAGCCATATCCCGGTGTATTCGCCGGAGAAACTCAAGGAAACCCAACCCGATACAGTGGTGATTTTGCCTTGGAATATCGCCGATGAAGTGATCGGCCATCATCGCTATGTAAGAGATTGGGGAGGGCAGTTCGTTGCCGCCATTCCCACGTTGGAGGTCAAATGAGCGAGCGGATTTTCTACACCAAGCCGTCGATTACCGAATTGGAAGTCGAGTACGCCGCCGACGCCGCCAGAAATGGCTGGGGCGATAAATGCTACGAGTACATCGTGCGTTTCGAGAATGCGTTCAAGGCTCATCTCGGTGTTGATTATGCAATCGCTACCTCCAGCTGTACGGGTGCGCTGCACATGGGCATGGCGGCCCTGGACATAGGCCCCGGTGACGAAGTGATCATGGCGGACACGAACTGGATCGCGACCGTCGCACCTGTCGAGCACCTGGGGGCGATACCTGTATTCGTCGATATTCTTCCTGATACCTGGTGCATCGATCCTGAGCGGGTCGAAGCCGCCATCACGGTCAACACCAAGGCCATTGTTGCCGTGCACCTGTACGGCAACCTGTGTGATATGGACCGCTTGCTGGAAATTGGCCAACGCTACGGCATTCCCGTTATCGAGGATGCGGCCGAAGCGATCGGTTCGGAATATCACGGCAAGCGCGCCGGTAGCATGGGCACTTTTGGCAGTTTTTCCTTTCATGGCACGAAAACGCTGACTACCGGCGAGGGCGGCATGTTTGTCACCAACGATGCCGCGCTGTATGAAAAAGTGCTGACCCTGTCAAATCATGGCAGGGCAAGAGGGCAGCCCCGGCAATTCTGGCCGGACGTTGTCGGCTTCAAATACAAGATGTCGAATATTCAGGCCGCAATCGGTTGCGCCCAGATGGAACGCATTGAGGATCTGATCCAGCGCAAGCGGGAAATCATGGCGCTCTATCGGGAGCGACTCAAGCCGTACCCGGATATTGAGCTCAATGCCCAGTATGAAGGCACGGTTATCGGAGCCTGGATGCCGACGGTGGTGTTTGAAGAACAAGCCGGCATGAGTCGCGAACGGCTGCAGGCGGCCTTTAAAGCCGCCAATATCGATGCTCGGGTATTTTTCCATCCGCTCTCCAGCCTGCCGATGTTCGACGCACGGCCCGAGAATGTGAACGCCTATTCCATTCCGTTGCGCGCAATGAATCTGCCGAGTTATCACGACCTCACTATCGCTGAGCTAGAGCGGGTGTGCGCGGTTTTCTCGACGCTGTAAGCACTTCGAATCAATCGAGTGTTCATCGACCCTGATCCAGAGCGCACCATGAATAGAGACTTGAAGCCAGAGCAGATCGCCGAGTTTGAACACAAGGGTGTTTTGATCATTCGGAATTTTTATGACGAGGTCGATATCGATGCAGTCCAGCGCGGTATCTACAACGTCATCGGTCAGGTCATGCTCAGGCATGGTATTGCGGACCTGCGAGGGGCTTATGACCCGCGGGCATTCGACAAGGGATTTCTGGACCTGATCAAGGTAAATCGTGCCTGGGGCGGTGAGGTCTATGACGCCGTGAAGCAGATTCCCGCATTCATGCGCCTGGTCGCCCATCCGCGCCATGAGGCGCTGTTTTCGGCGTTAAGGCAGGGCTCTATCCCCGGCATCGCGGCGGGAGGGTATGGCATCCGTATCGATTGCCCGTTCGAAGACAAATATCGCGCGATGTGGCATCAGGAATATCCGGCCCAACTGCGCAGTGTCGATGGGCTGGTTTTCTGGAGCCCTCTGGTCAGTGTGACAGAGGCTTTGGGGCCGGTGGTATTTTGTCCTGAGTCGCATAAGCTGGGGGCTTTGCCTGTTTGCAATGCCGACCCGGAAGGTGCTGGCCGTACCGGAGCTTACGCGTTGATGATCAAGGATGAGCAACAGTACCTGCAGAGGTACAGTCAAATCGCCCCGCTGACTTCACCCGGTGATCTGGTCGTTGTCGACTTCATGCTCTTGCATTGCTCTGGTTATAACAAAAGTGACAGAGCGCGCTGGTCCATGCAGTTCAGATATTTCAATTTCGCAGATCCCGTCGGTCGTTCGCACGGCTGGAAAGGGTCCTATGCGGCGGGCGTTGATTTTCGCACCGTACATCCAGAATTATTTCACGCGGAGTAAACAATGATGCACTGCAATGTTTGTCTCACTGAGCTCGAGAAGCCTATCTATACGGCCAGCTCGAATCAGTCCCTGACTTCGCTGTGTGAGCTTCGCGATGGGCAAGTCAATGTTTGGTCGTGCCCGCTGTGCGCGCATCTGCGCAGCGAGGCGTTTGCCGACACGGTTGCTTATTATGAATCCGATTACAGGATTCTTCTGAGTGATGAAGAAGAAGATCAGATCTATGAGGTCAAGGACGGCGAAATTGTCTACCGTACCGACCATCAGATCGCTACCTTGCTGGGCAAGCTGAACCTACCTGAAGGTGCCAGGGTTCTTGACTACGGGTGCGCCAAGGCCTCCACGCTGAAAAAATTGGGTGGTGTGCGTAGCGACTTGAACATTCATTTGTTCGATGTCAGTTCCATGTACAAGGAGTACTGGGAGAAGTTCATCAGTCGCGAAAAGTACGCGATCCATACGACACCTCAATCCTGGGCCTCCAGCTTTGACGTACTGACCTCCTTCTTCGCCCTGGAACATATTCCTCAGCCGGTCGAGACGGTAAAGAAGGTTCACGCCTTGCTCAAGGACGGCGGGGTGTTCTATGGCATCGTTCCCGACACTTTCGGCAATGTCGCGGATTTTGTCGTGATTGATCACGTCAACCATTTCACTACGCCGTCGCTGGCTCATTTGCTCGACGCGGCCGGATTTACCGATATCCAGATCGACGACAGCGCACACCGGGGGGCTTTGGTCTTTACCGCCCGCAAGGGCCGCCAGCAGCCGATGACTGTCGATATCGCTGAAACGCTCAAGCAGTCGCAGTCGCTGGCTCATTATTGGGAGTCGGTCAATCAGCGGATTTTCGAAACTTCGAAAGCCAACGCCGGTATCACCAAGGCCATTTACGGTTCGGGTTTCTATGGTGCTTATATCGCGAGCGCCATGAGCGATTTCGATAACGTCAGTTGTTTCCTGGATGCCAGTCCTTTCCAGCAGGGGAAAGAACTGTTCGGCAAGCCAATCCTTGCTCCCGAGTCTTTGCCCCTGGATGTGAAAGTACTGTATGTGGGTTTGAATCCCAGTATTGCCCACGCGGTCATCAACGGCTTGGGTTGGCTGCGGGACCGTGATATTTCCCTGGTGTATCTAGACGGGCAAGCAGCATGATCGTCGGGAAAAATGTTCTTCTGCGGACCTGGAAAGAGGCGGACCTGCCTCTGTTGCGCGATATGCGTAACGATATCGCCTTACAGGCGCAATTATTGGCCCGTGCGCGGGGCAGTGACGAAAGCCAGGTACGTGAATGGCTGAAAGGCTTTTCAAGCGCCAACGACAGCTTCATGTTTATTCTGGCGGATCCTGGCGATGACTCGGCACTGGGTTTTGTGCAGTTCAAGAATACCGATTTTGTCAGCCGCAATACGGAGCTGGGCATTTGCCTGGCTGCCCCCGCCCAAGGGCGCGGGATCGGCCCTGAGGTGCTAGCTCTGGCCAGTGCCTACCTGCGCGATACCTGGGGACTGGGCAAGATCTGGCTGAAGGTCAGGGGCGACAATGGCGCGGCAATCAGATGCTATGAAAAAGCTGGCTTCAAGCACTGTGGAAAACTCTCGAATCACGTGTTCATTTCCGGTGCCTGGCAGGACGTGGTGCTTATGGAACTCTTTTTGAGCTAAGTGAATTATGAACATCGTCATTTCGCAATCAATGCTTTTTCCATGGGTAGGACTTCTGGAACAAGTCCGCCTGGCCGACGTATTTGTGCACTACGACGACGTGCAGTTTTCCAAGGGCAGCTTCGTCAATCGAGTACAGATCAAGACGCCGCAGGGTATGCGCTGGATGACGGTTCCGCTGGTGGATCTTCATCTTGGACAAAAGATCAATGAAGTGCAGGTGCCACCCAGCGAGCAATGGCGGGATACTCACCTGGCATTGCTGGAAAGCAGCCTGGCGAATGCGCCCTTTCGTCGTGACGCCCTTGAACTCGTCGAAGGACTCTACGCGGTGGATTACCGCAATATCGGAGCGCTGGCCCGCGCATCCTTGATGGCGTTGGTCAAGTATTTTGGCTTGGATAGCCATTGCCGCTTCATTGACGTGGAGTCGCTGGATATCCCGGGAAGCAGCAGCGATCGTGTCCTTCGTGTGGTCAAAAGCCTGGACGGGGACACATACATTACAGGCCATGGTGCCTGCCGCTACCTCGATCACGAACTGTTCGAACGTTCGGGGGTGGCCGTTGAATACATGGCTTATAACTGCACACCTTACCCCCAGGCCCACGGCGATTTTACGCCGTATGTATCTGCCCTGGACCTGGTGGCGAACTGCGGCAAGCTTGGGCTTGAGTCTATAAAATCCGCAACTACAGATTGGAGAAGCTTTAAAAATGAACCCGCATGAGCAGTTTCGTCAGGAAGTCGCAGAGAACATTGAAGCACTGGGAGCCGACACCGATCTGCAAGCGTTGTCCCGGGTCTGGGTTCGCGAGATCAGCCGACACAAATGGGCCTATAACTTTTCCTGGTTCGGTCGCCCGGCCATCCAGTTCCCCAACGATACCTGGGCGATGCAGGAACTGATCTGGGATATTAAGCCGGACCTGATCATCGAAACCGGGATCGCCCATGGCGGGTCATTGATTTTCAGTGCCTCGATGCTGGCGATGCTTGATTATTGCGAGGCAGTCGAGCAGGGCACCCCCCTTGATCCGCGTGCTAGCAAGCGTCGAGTGCTGGGTATCGATATCGATATTCGCCAGCACAACCATGAGGCGATCAAAGCGCACCCGATGTCGCACATGATTGAAATGATCCAGGGTTCGAGCATCGATGACGCTACGATCTCCAAGGTTCGGGAATACGCGAAAGGTTACAAACGCGTATTGGTCTGCCTGGACTCCAATCATACCCATGATCATGTGTTGGGTGAGCTTGAGGCTTATGCTGATCTGGTGAGCGTCGGTAGCTATTGCGTCGTCTTCGATACCTTGATTGAAGATATGCCGGTGGATTTGATCCAGGATCGCCCGTGGGGTCCGGGAAACAGCCCGAAAAGTGCGGTAAAAGATTATTTGAAGCAACATCCTGAATTCGAGATCGATAAGAAGATCGATCATAAATTGCAAATCAGCGTGGCCCCGGATGGGTTTTTGAAGCGCGTTAGGTAGGGTTGGGGCGACAAGAGGCTCCGAGCAGTCTGGTCGCCAAACTTACTGTTGAGCGGTTGATGTGACAATTACCTTAAAAGACCGCATGCCCCCAACGCGACTCGTGAGGGCACACAACCCATCAGTGCAATTTCAACCGTGGATCGGTCCCGCGCCCGATCCGACTGCCGAGCATCAGCATCAACGTGCGAAAGGTGCCATACAGCGCCATCTGGTGCATGCGATACAGCGACACGTAGAACATCCGCGCCAGCCAGCCTTCCAGCATCACGCTGCCGGTCAGGTTACCCATCAGGTTGCCGACGGCGGAGAATTTCGACAGTGAAATCAGTGAGCCGTAGTCGGTGTAGCGGTACTCCGGCAAGGTCTTGCCTTCGATCCGCAGCTTCAGCGATTTGGCCAGCAACGACGCCTGTTGATGCGCCGCTTGCGCACGTGGCGGCACATTGCGGTCGCTGCCAGGTTGCGGACAGGCCGCGCAATCGCCAAAGGCGAAGATGTTTTCGTCGCGGGTGGTTTGCAGCGTCGGGAGCACCTGGAGCTGGTTGATCCGGTTGGTTTCCAGGCCGTCGATGTCCTTCAGGAAGCCCGGCGCGCGGATTCCGGCTGCCCAGACTTTGAGGCTCGCCGCAATCACCTGGCCATCAGCGGTGATCAGGCTTTCGGCGGTCACTTCGCTGACCGAGGCGTTGGTCATGACCCGGACCCCGAGCTTTTCCAGGGTCTTATGCACGGGGCCGCCGATCCGCTCTGGCAGGGCGGGCAGCACCCGTGGCCCGGCTTCGACCAGGGTGATATGCATGTTTTCCGGCTTGATCCGGTCCAGGCCATAGGCGGCCAGCTCATGGGCTGCGTTGTGCAGTTCGGCGGCAAGCTCCACGCCGGTGGCACCGGCGCCGACAATGGCCACGCTGATCATTTGCTCTGGCGCATCAAGGTTGCCGGCATGGGCACGCAGGTAGTGATTGAGCAGTTGCTGGTGGAAGCGTTCGGCCTGTTTGCGGGTGTCGAGGAACAGGCAGTGCTGGGCGGCGCCCTGAGTACCGAAATCGTTGGTGGTACTGCCCACGGCGATCACCAGGGAGTCATAGCCCAACTCGCGGGCGGGTAGCAATTCCACGCCGTTTTCATCATAGGTCGCGGCCAGTTGGATCTTTTTTCCAGCGCGATCAAGCCCGCTCATGCGCCCCAGTTGGAACTCGAAGTGGTTCCATTTCGCCTGGGCGACATAATTGAGTTCGTCTTCCGAAGAGTTCAGGGAGCCGGCGGCCACTTCGTGCAGCAACGGTTTCCAGATGTGTGTCAGATTCGCGTCGACCAGCACGACGCTGGCCGTGCCGCGCTTGCCCAGGGTTTTACCCAGGCGGGTCGCCAACTCCAGGCCGCCAGCGCCGCCGCCGACGATCACAATACGATGGTTCATGGGGATATCTCGCAAGGCTAAAGGAAATCTGTGCTTGCGTTATCCGCGCGAGCGCGAGGCAGCTCATAGCGCCAGATAACTCAAGAGGCGGCTCAACAGGCCCAAACCGATCACCACGACCAGCACCACCAGCAGGAGCATCCACGGCCGGAAAGGCCGGCGCTCGACTTGGTGCTGGGAGAGTTGCAGGTACTCTTCGACATGCTTCTGGTCGTCCGGGTTCAGGCGGCTGCTCATAAAAAGGCCTCGTCAGGTAGACGTAACTGGATAGGTAAACGCTACATAGTAGGAGCTTACACTATGGTTCACAGGCTGATACCGACATCGAAGACAATGCTGCGCCCGAGGTTGCCGCGCAGAAAATCCGGCGCATCAGGGTGGGCGAACAGCACTCGGGCGAAAGTCGGGCCCACCAGCGATAGCGAGCGCCAGCCCTGGCGCAGGTATTCGGTGGGCGGTGGGAAGTGGCTGTTGAGGTCCAGCACTTCGCGTTTCAGGCTGGCGAAGGCGATGATGTCCAACTCGCTGAGGTCCAGGCCACGTTCCTGGTAGTTGTGGCTTTTTTTGCGCAGGGTCGGTGCCAGGCGTTGCAGCAATTCAGCAGCAGGAATACGCCGGGGCTTGGCCTCTCGGCGCACTAGCTGACTCAGGGAGAAAGCGCTGCGTCGGCGCTGCAGCTCTTCACGCCATTCGTCGTTGAGGCGACGGCCTTCGTCGAGGACGAAAAATACTTCGAAGCACGCATCGCGAAACAGCACATCCGGCGGTTCCTGCCCGGCGGGATGAAAGTCTTCGTTGCGGTAGGGTACATTCAGCCCTTGCAGGAGGCGTTGGCAGACCCAACGCTCACGCTCCCATTTACGGGCATTGGAGAGAAACGTGTTGGCTTGCTCGGCCTGGATGGTCAGCAAACGTAAGAAGTCTGAGTCGTCCATGGCCCAAGCTTAGCGTCGAAATCATCATCGCTGGTAGTGCATCGAAGATTTTGTCGGTGCGGATCGCCGCCAGGCTCGGTGTAGACTGTAGGACCTACGCACAAAGGGCGTCTCAGGGGTGACGGAGGTGGTTTCATGATCGGTGCGCAACTGCTGTCGTCCGCCACCCTGGTCAGTGGCTGGCTGATTTATGTGCCGGTGGTGTTCTGGGCGGTCTGGCGCTCCCCCTGGGTCGAGCTGTTCACCGACAGCCGGCGCCAGCACTTGCTGTTCGGCACGGTGTTCGCGTTGTTCCTGCTCTGGCTGGTACGGCGTGACTTCGACAGTGGTGTGTCTTATCACTTTATCGGCCTGACCGCCGTCACCTTGCTGCTGGATTGGCCGCTGGCGATTGTCGCGGGCCTGGTGGCGCAACTTGGACTGGTCCTGCTCGGACGCCAGGATCTGGCGGCCCTGGGGGTCAACGGTACATTGTTGATCCTGCTGCCGGTGCTGGTAACGCAAGCCTGCGCGGTCCTGGTGGAGCGCGCTCAGCCGCGAAATCCCTTTGTGTATATCTTCTGTTCGGGTTTTTTTGCTACCGCCCTGGCGGCGCTGCTCTGCCTGCTGTCGGGCCTGGCGCTATTGTGGTTCGACGAGCGTTTCGCCATGCCGGAGTGGCTGGGGGACTTTATCGGCTACCTCTGGCTGATCATTTTTCCCGAGGCCTTTATCAACGGCCTGGTGATCAGTGCGCTGGTGGTGTTTTGCCCGCAATGGCTGGAGACCTTCAACCGCACACGTTACCTGTCTGCGCCGTGGAAGGACCACGAGCCGCCCGGAGGCTCGCGTTGACCGGTATCGTCGGTCGGTACCCAGCGGCTTGATCGGGTGCGCTAGCGCTATATGCGCCCTCTGATCAGCTCAGTGGGCGCGAGGTGGCAGATCGTCGCAGAACAGGTCGTCTTCGGCATCCGGGCCGACGGCAATCTTGTGTTCCTCCGAGGCCCAGGCGCCTAGATCGATCAGCTTGCAGCGATCGGAGCAGAAGGGCCGGTTGGCATTGGTTGTGCTCCACTCCACGGGGGCGCCGCAGGTCGGGCACTCGACGGTCAGGGATTGGCTCATGATTGGCCTCCATTCAAGGTAAGGTAAAAGGTGTGCAGGCGTTCGACTTCGCTGTGTAGCCAGGCGAGATCGCGGTCGTTGACCAGCACATCGTCGGCGTGTTTCAGCCGTTCCTCGCGACTGGCCTGGGCCTTGAGGATGGCTTGCACTTGTTCTTCGCTGGTCTGGTCACGTCGCAGGGTGCGTTGAACCTGTAGCGTCTGCGGCGCGTCGATGATCAGTAGGCGTTGGGTCGTGGCGTACTGGCCTGACTCGATCAGCAAGGGTGAAACCAGGATCGCGTAGGGCGATTGCGCGAGGGCCAGATGGCTGGCGACTTCCTCGGCGATTAGCGGATGCAGCAGTGCTTCCAGCCAGCGTCGTTGTTGGGCGTCTGCGAAAATCAGCTCGCGCAAGGCACCGCGATCCAGTTGGCCATTGGCTTGCAGCACGCCAGAGCCGAAGTGTTCGAGGATCTTCAGTAACGCCGGGCGCCCAGGCTCCACCACCCAGCGGGCGGCTTGATCGGCATCCACGGCATGAATGCCAAGGTCGATAAAGTGTTGGGTCGCCGCGCTCTTGCCGCTGCCGATACCGCCGGTAAGACCGAGAATCCAGGGTTTTGCAACAGATGTGGTCATTTGAACCCGGCAAATTGCAGATAGGAAGCCGTTATTTGACCACCCCAGAGCAGAGCAATCCAGCCGGCTATCGCCAGATAGGGACCAAAGGGTATCGGGGTCGAGGCATGGGCATTGCGCAAGCGTAGCAGTATCAGCCCCAGTACCGCGCCCAGCAGCGATGACAGCAGGATCGTCAGCGGCAGAATTTGCCAACCGCCCCAGGCGCCGAGCATCGCCAGCAACTTGAAGTCACCGTGGCCCATGCCTTCCTTGCCGGTCAGCAACTTGAACACCCAGTACACCGACCACAGGCTCAGGTAGCCGGCGACAGCGCCCCAGAGCGCGTCGTCCAGGGTGGTGAAGATCGCGAAGTGGTTAGCGATCAGGCCCAACCAGAGCAGCGGCAGGACCAGAGCGTCGGGCAGCAATTGATGATCGGCGTCGATCAGGCTCATGGCCAGCAGGCCCCAGGTCAGCACCAGCATCAGGCCGGCGGGCCAACCGAAACCAAACTGCCAGGCGATAAAGGCCGAGAGCAGGCCACAGGCCAGTTCGGTCAGCGGGTAGCGCTTGCTGATAGGCGCCTGACAGCTTGAGCAGTTGCCGCGTAGCAGGGCGTAACTGATCAGCGGCAGGTTTTCCCAGGCGCGGATCCGGTGATTGCAATGCGGGCAATGGGAGTGAGGCAGTAGCAGGTTGTAGGTCGCAGCGAGGTCGGGCTGGGGAAGGCCGAGGACCTCATGGGCTTGTGCACGCCAATCGCGTGTGAGCATCTTCGGCAAGCGCCAGATAATGACATTGAGAAAGCTGCCGACAATCAGGCCGAGCATCAGCGCGAATAAAACAAAGGCCGGCGGGTGGTTGGTCAGGTATTCGGGTAGGGACATCTAGACCACATTGCCTAGCTGGAAGATTGGAAGGTACATGGCAATGACCAAGCCGCCGACAATAATGCCCAGCACTGCCATGATCATCGGTTCCATGAGGCTAGTCAGGCTATCGACGATGTTATCGACTTCGCCCTCATAGTAACTGGCTACCTTGTCGAGCATATCATCCAATGCACCGGACTCTTCGCCAATTGAGGTCATCTGAATCGCCATGTTTGGGAATACGCCGGTGGCACGCATGGAGAAATGCAGTTGCATGCCTGTCGAGACATCTTGCTTGATGCGGTTAACAGCATTTCTGAACACAATATTCCCCGTTGCTCCCGCTACGGAATCAAGAGCCTCCACCAAGGGCACACCGGCTGCAAAGGTTGTCGACAGTGTGCGGGCGTATCGTGCGACTGAGGATTTATAAATCAATCCGCCGATTATAGGAAGCTTAAGCATGCTTCTATCTAACCAGTTTCGAAAGCGTTCCGAGCGTTCATGAAGACGTTTGAACAAAAAGCTGCTGCCCACGATCGACGCGATGACCACCCACCACCACTGTTGGAGAATTTCCGAGAGGCCGATGACCATTAATGTAAAGGCAGGTAGTTGTGCGCCGAAACTGGCAAAAACGGTCTGAAATTGCGGTACCACTTTTATAAGCAAAATACCGGAAACAATGATTGCCACAATGACCACTGCAATAGGGTAGGTCATCGCTTTTTTTATCTTTGCTTTCAGCGCCTCGGTTTTTTCTTTATAGGTGGCCACGCGCTCCAGCAAACCTTCAAGAGCACCCGCCTGCTCTCCCGCGTCGACCAGGTTGCAATACAATTCGTCGAAGTACTCCGGTTTTTTGCGCAGAGAGGTTGCAAAGCTATTTCCGGAAGAAACTTCCTGTTTGATATCGTCAACCAGCTTGCGCATGTTTGGGTTATCGAAACCCTCGCCGATAATGTCGAATGATTGCAAGAGCGGTACGCCTGCTTTCATCATGGTAGCCATCTGTCGGGTGAACAGAGCGATGTCCAAGGGTTTTATGCGTTTGCCCTTGCTGAAGATCGAACTGCTTTTTTTCCGTACCTTGATCGGATTGATGCCTTGTTTGCGTAGCTGAGCTTTGACCAGCGCGGGGTTGTGACCGCTGAGTTCACCGGTGATCTTCGTACCCTTTTTATCTTTACCTTCCCAGGCATAAACGCTGACTTTTGCTACTTTGCTTGCCATGGCTTAGTCCTTGGTGACCCGGTTGACTTCTTCCAGGCTGGTCAGCCCTTGCATGGCTTTGCGCAAGCCTGAGGTACGAAGGTCGTTGAAGCCTTCCTTGCGCATCTGGGTGGCGATTTCAATCGAGTTGCCTTCGGCCATGATCAGCCGTTGCAGGTTAGCGGTGTTCTTTACCACTTCGTAGATCCCGACGCGGCCTTTGTAGCCACCGTTGCATTGATCGCAACCGACAGCTTCATAGATCTTGAATTTGCCGAGTTGCTCTGCCGGAAAACCTTCCTTGAGCAAGGCTTCCTCGGGAATATCAATTTCCTTTTTGCAGTTTAGGCATAACTTACGTGCCAGGCGCTGGGCGATGATCAGGCTGACCGAAGTGGCGATGTTGAAGCCGGGAATACCCATGTTCTGCAGGCGGGTCAGGGTTTCCGCCGCGCTATTGGTGTGCAGGGTTGAAAGCACCATATGGCCTGTTTGGGCGGCCTTGATCGCGATCTCGGCGGTTTCCAGGTCGCGGATTTCGCCGACCATGATCACATCCGGGTCCTGGCGTAGAAACGAGCGCAGCGCCTGGGCGAAGTCGAGCCCCTGTTTCGGGTTGACGTTAACCTGATTGATGCCTTCCATGTTGATCTCAACCGGGTCTTCGGCGGTGGAGATATTGATATCCACGGTGTTAAGGATATTCAAGCCGGTATACAACGAAACCGTTTTACCGGAACCAGTGGGGCCGGTGACCAGGATCATTCCCTGCGGCTGTTTCAGCGCCGCCATATAAAGGTCCTTCTGATCCGGTTCGTAGCCCAATGCGTCGATACCCATTTGTGCGCTGGAAGGGTCGAGGATGCGCATAACGATCTTTTCGCCCCACAGGGTCGGCAGCGTGTTGACCCGGAAATCGATGGTTTTGGTTTTCGAGATGCGCATCTTGATGCGCCCGTCTTGTGGCTTGCGCCGCTCGGAAATATCCAGGCTGGCCATTACCTTAATACGGGCGGCGATCCTGCTGGCGAGGTGGATAGGTGGCCTGGCGACCTCCCGCAACATACCGTCGGTGCGCAGACGCACGCGGTAGATCTTTTCATAGGGTTCAAAGTGCAAGTCCGAAGAGCCGCCTTTGATGGCATCCAGCAGCATCTTGTTGACGAAGCGGACCACCGGAGCATCATCGGCGTCTTGCCCCGCGATCTGTTCGTGTTTCTTGTCGTCTACCGATTCAATGTCCAGGCCTTCGAGGTCGACATCCGCCATTTCCTCCAAGCCGCTGGGGTGGCTGTCGAAGAGTTTATCGATGGCATCACTGAGCTTGTCGTCCTCTACCAGAATCGCTTCGGTAGTCAGGCCGGTGCTGAAGCGAATATCGGTAATTGCCTGATGATTGCTGGGATCGGAGATACCGACAAACAGCTTGTTGCCACGTCGCCATAAGGGCAGGACATGGTGCTGGCGGATCAGCTTTTCGCTGACCAGGCCTTTAGGTTGGCTTTCTTTGTCGAATGTGCTCAGGTCAAGCAGAGCGACCCCAAAGTGCTCCGAGGCAATTTCCGCCACCTGTCGGCTTTTGACCAGTTTATTTTGAACCAGATAGCTGACCAGGGATATGCGGTTGCGTTGGGCTTGCTGACAAGCCTGTTGAGCGTTTTTGTCGGTGATGAGCTCGGCTGCAACCAATTGCTTAGCTAGGCCAGAAAGAGCGATATCGTTCATTTTTGCACCAAACGCAAACAGTCGGACTCTTATAGCCTAGTCGGGCGGTGGCGCCAAATGGAGTGAAGACGGGTGACAAAAAATGTCAGATTTTGTTGTACGTCAGCAGCTCCTGTTTGGTTGCGAGGCGGCGGATCATCAGAATATCGAAATTTCAGTGGTTGGCATGCTGTGTGCTGCTAATCTGATAAGTCATGGGCTTTCTCCCACGCTTTGGAGGTAACGGATGAATCTACAAAAAGGTTTTACGCTGATCGAACTGATGATCGTCGTAGCGATCGTTGGTATTTTGGCTGCGGTCGCGATCCCGGCATACCAAAACTATACATACAGAGCAAAATTTGCCGAAGTTGTGTCGGTGGCCAACACCTATCAAACTGCCGTGGCAGCCTGCGCTCAGGAAAAGGGCACGGTGACTGGCTGCGCCTTGGGCACCAATGGGATACCAGCCACTGTCGCTACGACTCATGTGGCCAGCGTTGGTGTGACCGATGGAACAATAACGGTGACGCCGACCTCAACGACTAATGCAGGCTCGACTCTTATTCTCATCCCGGTCCTCGGTGCAGCCGCGCTGACTTGGAGCGTAGGCTCATCGAGCGGTTGTCTTTCAGCTCAGGGCAGCGCTCCGGCCTTGTGTAAGCTGACCGGTAGTTAATAGCGATATTTTTGGCGTTTTTAGAGTAAGCGCCTTTTGGGGCGCTTATTTTATATCGATGATATTTGAGAGATCGCATGGTTTTTTCTAGGCTCAATGGTCGATGGGAAATGCTATGTTGTTTTTTTATATATCTTGTCGTTATTTGCATTTCTAGTTCTGGTCATGACCTTCAGCGCGTTGGGCAACTGCTGGTTGGCCTTCTCTGTTTATGCTTTCTTTGGCGCAAAAGAAGCAAGGACGACAGCTTTTTTCGTGAGCCATCCTGCTGTATTTTGATTATTTTGTTTTTGGCTGTTTTTTCTGCCATGGGTTCCCGGCAACCGACCTGGGCCTTTGTAGAAATATCTGTCGTGATTGTTGGTATTTTTATTTCATTGGCTTTTTTCAAAGCGAGGGTGTGTGAAGGAGAAGAGTTTGACAGGTGGTTTTTGTGGTTCTTGATTTTTTTGTGCGCAGCTAAGGGCAGCCAGTTTTTTATTGTGCTTGTATCTTTTTTTGGAGAAGAGTCGAAGCATTTAGATACAGATCTTTTTATCGAGGGATTTTCCAACAAACGTTTCTACGGCCAATTCCAGACGTTCACTCTCCCGCTATTGGCGCTGCCGTTGTTACTGACGATCACCCGGCGCTTCAGCCAAATCGGGGTCTTTTCCCTCTTGAGCCTCTGGTGGCTTATTGCAATAACCGGCGGCACACGTGGCACCTGGCTTGGCATGAGTGTGGCGGCCTGCGTGTTGTTTATCGCCGGTCGCTCCGGTAGACGCTGGATCACTTGGCAAATCCCTGCTGTCGCGACTGGTATTGCTCTCTACTGGCTCCTGTTCAGCGTTCTGACCGACTACCTTGGCATAGAGGTCAGCCACTTCGCGGGCGACCGCCTGACTACCTCCCTCTCGGGTCGCGGCCCACTCTGGCAGCAGGCCTGGGAGATGATCCGCGAGCGTCCGCTGCTCGGCTTCGGCCCCATGCACTTCGCCGATATCCACAACTCCATCGCCGCCCACCCGCACCAAGCTATCCTGCAATGGGCCAGCGAGTGGGGTATCCCTTCCACCTTGCTGGTGATGTGGCTGGTCGGTCGCGGACTCTGGGCAACCTTTCGCTTGATCCGCGAACGCGCTAATTCCAACGATCCGGTCGACCTGCTACGGGTCTGCCTGTTCGCCAGCCTGATCGGTGCCCTGACCCAATCCATGGTCGACGGAGTGATCGTCATGCCGTACTCCCAGCTCTGGCTATCCCTGGTGGTCGGTTGGTTGATGGGTATCCACGTGTGGAAGGGTGAGCCGACCGAAGCCAGCGCTTTAATACAGCGGTCGTGGATGGGGATCAGCACTGGCGCCGTGCTGTTGCTGGTCTACATCGCGATCCGCGATGGCCCCCACCTGGACGAGCGCAACAAGCTCTACCAAGAGCAATATGGCGGTCACTTCCAGCCGCGCTTCTGGACTCAGGGTGTGATTGCGATCAAGCCCGGATAGCTTGCTCCGCTCGTCGCTCGATGCTAGCGTTAGCGCCAGGCCGGTGTAGCTCAGTCGGTAGAGCAGCGCACTCGTAACGCGAAGGTCGTAGGTTCGATTCCTATCTCCGGCACCATCAGCAAAAGAATCGGCTTCCCAGGCCGTTTTTTATTGTCTGGCCTCATCAGGCAAAAGTCACTGGGCATTAACGTCCGAAAATGGCGAGATCGTTCATGCTGACGATGCTAGCCTGCACCCATGAACACGACAACCGTTGCCACATTTCCCACTGCCGATATCTGCGAAAAGGCTCGCCTGAGCCGTGATGCGCGGTTCGATGGGGTGTTTTTCACCGCTGTCCTCAGTACCCGGATCTATTGCCGACCGGTCTGTCCGGCGCGACCGCCCAAGGTGGAGAATGTACGTTACTACCCCAGTGCCGCCGCCGCCGAAGCACTGGGTTTCAGGCCCTGTCTGCGCTGCCGCCCGGAGCTCGCGCCGGGCAATAGCGTCTGGCTCCATGGCGAACATCGGGTGGCACGTGCCCTGAAGTTGATTCATGAAGGCTTTCTCGCCGAGCACTCGCTCGACGAACTGGCGGCTCGGCTGGACGTGGGAGGGCGGCAATTACGTCGCCTGTTTGTCCAACACCTTGGCGCACCGCCGATCGCGGTGCATGCGACCCAGCGCCTGCTGTTCGCCAGGCAACTGCTGAGCGAAACCACGCTGTCGATTACCGAGGTGGCATTGGCGTCGGGTTTCCAGAGCCTGCGTCGGTTCAATTCGGCTTTTGCCGACGCCAACCATGTCGCGCCTCGGGAGTTGCGGCGCCAACCCAACGCAAGCGGCAGTAACGCCCTGGTCTTGCGGCTCGGTTATCGGCCCCCCTACGATTTCAAGGCGCTGCTGGTGTTTCTTGCCGGTCGTGCCTTGCCGGGTATCGAGGTGGTCGAGGAGCAGAGCTATCGACGGGTATTCGGTCGTGCCGAATCGCCTGGGTGGCTGCGGGTCAGTCCGTGGCCCGCTGGCGGTCATGCCTTGAAGCTGGAGCTGTTCAACGTGACGCCCGCGCAGATGTTGCCGGTGGTGACGCGGATTCGGCGGATGTTCGATCTGGATGCCGACCCGCAAGCCATTGTCGCCTCGCTGGGTGCCAGCCCGGTGCTGGCGTCGCTGGTCGAACGTTATCCCGGCCAGCGTCTGCCGGGTGGTTGGGACGGTTTCGAAATATCGGTACGGGCAGTACTGGGCCAGCAGGTCAGCGTCGCCGCGGCGCGCACGCTTGCCACGCGTTTGTTGACGCGCTTCACGAGCGTACTCGAAACACCCGCGGGGCCGGGTCTGGACCGATTATTTCCCACGCCCGAGCAATTGCTCGACGCCGACTTGGAGGTGATCGGGGTTATCCGTACACGCGCCGCCACCATCCGTGGGATTGCCCAGGCCTTGCTCGATGGCCGGGTGAGCTTTGGCACAGAGCAGCGGCTGGACGACTTCGTTAGAAGCTGGGTCGCTTTGCCGGGTATCGGTGAGTGGACGGCCCATTACATTGCCATGCGGGTGCTCAACCATCCGGATGCGTTTCCCGCGGCGGATCTGATCCTGCGGCGGGAAGTTGTGGAGAAAGGTTCGCCGCTGAGCACCAAGGCCCTTGAGGTACTGGCCGAGAACTGGCGCCCTTGGCGGGCCTATTCGGTGATGTATCTGTGGCGCGCGGCAGTGGAATCTGAATGGATACGCAGGAGCCTGAAATGACAGCAAGCCAGATTTATTATGATGTGATCCCTTCGCCCATTGGGCCGATGATGTTGGTGGCCGATGATGAAGGACTGCGCGAGTTGCGCTTCGAACTGGACTATCGACCCCAGACGCCATTGACGGGTTGGCTGCATGCCCCGGAGAAACTGGCTGCGGTGCGTAGGCAACTGGAGGAGTATTTTGCCGGCGAGCGCCTGGAGTTCGACCTCAAGCTCAATATGCAGGGTACGGATTTCCAGAGGGAAGTGTGGGATGCGCTGACAACGATTCCCTATGGTGTGGTCACCAGCTACGGGCAAATTTGCCAGCAGATCGATCGGCCCAAGGCTGCACGGGCGGTGGGCGCGGCCAATGGCCGTAACCCGGTACCGGTGATCGTGCCTTGCCATCGGGTGATTGGCAGCAACGGCACGCTGACCGGTTTCGGCGGCGGGCTGGCAGCCAAGCAGTGGCTGCTGGAGCATGAATCGCGGCATTTCCAGCTTCGCTAAGTTCGGCGTCCGTCCTGAGATGAGGGTTTCTGCAGTGAGCGGCGTTCCGATAAGCCCGCTCTCCACAAAACCGTGGCCTCAGAGACTCAGGCGCATCGACAGGTCCACCGCCTTCACATCCTTGGTCAGTGCGCCAATCGAGATGTAGTCGACGCCGGTCTCGGCAATCGGCTGCAGGGTGCTTTCGTTGATGCCGCCGCTGGCTTCGAGCTTGGCCTTGCCGGCGTTCAGACGCACGGCTTCGCGCATGTCCTCCAGGCTCAGGTCGTCGAGCATGATGATATCGGCACCCGCCGCGAGCGCTTGCTCCAATTCGGCCAGGCTTTCCACCTCGATTTCCACCGGCTTGCCCGGTGCGATTTTGTGGGCGGCGCCGATAGCCTGGGCAATCCCGCCGCAGGCGGCGATATGGTTTTCCTTGATCAGGAAGGCGTCGTACAGGCCGATGCGGTGGTTATGGCAGCCGCCGCAGGTCACCGCGTACTTCTGTGCCAGGCGCAGGCCCGGCAGGGTCTTGCGTGTGTCCAGTAACTTGACCGAAGTAGCGCTCACCTGGTCGGCGTAGTAGCGCGCATGGGTGGCGACACCGGAGAGCATCTGCAGGAAGTTCAATGCGCAACGTTCGCCGCTCAGCAGCGAGCGTGCCGGGCCTTCGAGGTGAAACAGGACTTGGTTAGGATTGACTCGCTCACCATCGCGCACCTGCCAATGCACCGCAACCCGTGGATCGAGCTGGCGAAAGACTGCATCGACCCAGGCCGTGCCGGCAATCGTCGCTGGCTCACGGGTGATGATGGAGGCCTTGGCCAGTCGTTCGGCGGGGATCAGTTGCGCGGTGATGTCGCCGCTGCCGATGTCTTCGCGCAACGCACGGCGCACGTTGGCTTCGATTTCGGCGGTCAGGTCGGCAAGACGTAGATTGGGCATAACGGGCTCCACAAACAAAGTGGCCCGATTATAGAGCCTTGGCGCTCGCTAACCCAAGGTGCGCCCGCCAACACCATGCCGCCACTAACCTGCATTTGGTCGCCTCGATTGAGCATTTTTGCATCTTCGAGGGTCTATCCAATGCAATGAACGAAAAGGAGTTGCAGAGTTCGCTGGCAAAAGTGACATCTTTTGCAAGATAATATGCCTTGTAATTGACGTCATACCTTTGACGTACCTGTGATTTCCTGATTATCGATACCCCCGGCGGTTGCACCGGCAGCCGTTGCGAAGGGGTTGTGAGCTATTTGCCCATGGCCTGCGCAGACCTATTGTTTACACAGAACCGAAGAACCGCGGTAGCTGGAGGCTTGGATGCACAATGACGGGAAGGTAGTGCCTTTGCACAAGGCCACCGATAAACGAGCGACGCCGTCGCCGCTCGCCCGTTTGCCCGTGGTTCTGCTTCAGGTTCGCGACAAGGCCGCGCAGCAGCTCAAACAAGGCTTGCAGGCGCTGTTCGACAATGCCGATGACACCCTGTTCGAAATGGCTGACAGGGCCCTGAACAATGTCGACCAGAACACTTTCTTCGAAGCCATGCGCGATCTGCGGCTCAAGCGTAAAAGTATCGAGCGCGGCTTTCTCGAGCGTTTTTTCGAGGCGTTTGTCGGTCTCGGTCAATATGACCTCAACGAGGCGGCGCTACCGACGCCGATGTCCTACGACAAGCTGGCACTGGTTCCGAACGATGAGCTGGAAAAAACCGTTGCCCTGGATGCGATGGTTGCCAAGGTCTTGAGCCGGGACGGTTTTTCCCTCGGGCAATTGACCACTCGTTTGAATGCCTTGATCGCTCGACGCATCGAGGACCAGGACAACCCCATGGGGCCGGCGATGCTTTGTGAGTATTTCCTGGGGGCCGACGGCGACTTGGGGGTGGAAATCAAGGTCAAACTGATCATTCTCAAGCTGTTCGAGAAATATGTGCTTAGCGATGCCGATCAGTTGTACGCCGAAGCCAACCAGTTGTTGATCGCCACCGGCGTATTGCCGGAACTCAAGGCCGTGCCGGCCCGTCGTGCTTCCGATCGCCCGCCGGCCAGTGCACGGGCCAGCCAGGGTGAGGCGGGAACGGCCAAGTCGGGCTCCTCACTCCTCGATGCCAGCGTTCAGGAGGTATTCTCGGCCTTGCAGGAGCTGTTGCGACATGTTCGCGGCAGTGTGGCGCCCAGGCTGGATGTGGGCTCCGAGATTCAGCCGATTTCCACCCGCGATCTATTGCGACTGCTTTCACATTTGCAGCAGTACGTACCGACGCAGACCGTTGCCGACGATTTCGACCTGCGCAACCAGCTTGAGCAGTTGTTGACCCGGGTCAGCGTCAAAAGTGGCAAGTCACGCGTGGTTGCAGTCATGGACGAAGATGTGATCAACCTGATCGCCATGCTCTTCGAATTTATCCTCGATGACCGCAACCTACCGGATTCCCTGAAGGCGCTAATCGGACGCTTGCAGATTCCGATGTTGAAGGTGGCGGTGCTGGACAAGAGCTTTTTTAGCCGTGGCAGTCATCCGGCTCGACGCCTGCTCAATGAAATCGCCGCGGCAGCCATGGGTTGGGGCGCGCGCGACGACTATCAGCGCGATGCCTTGTACGTGCGTATCGAACAGGTCGTCCAGCGTTTGTTGAATGATTTCGTCGATGATCCGGCGATCTTCTCCGAACTGCTGGTGGACTTCCTCGACTTTACCGGCGATGAGCGCCGCCGCAGTGAGTTGCTCGAGCAGCGCACCCGTGACGCCGAAGAAGGCCGGGCCAAGGCCGAACAGGCTCGCCGACGGGTCCAGGAGGTGTTGAACCAGCGGCTGCTGGGCAAGACCCTGCCCGAAGTCGTGGTGCGTTTGCTGCAGGAGGCCTGGAGCAAGGTTCTATTGCTGACCTGTCTCAAGCACGGCGAAGCGTCCGTCGAGTGGCGGGCCGGCCTGCAAACCATGGACGACCTGATCTGGAGTGTGGAGCCCCAGGGCCAGGTCGATGCTCGCCTGCGTTTGCTGGAACTGGTGCCCGGTTTGCTCAAGGCGTTGCGCGATGGACTGACCAGTGCCGCTTTCGATCCGTTTGCCACCAGCGAGTTTTTCAGCCAGCTCGAAAGCCTGCATGTCCAGGTCTTTCAGCGTTTGGCGAAGCAACGCGCCGAGCCGGTTGCCGTCGAGGAGACGCAACCGGCGATGGTCGCGGTGCTGGAGGAAATTGTCCTCGGCTCACCCGACGACATGCTGACCGAGGAGCGTCTTGTGGCGTTGCCTGAAGATGACGCCGGGCTGCTGTGGGTCAGGCAGTTGCGGATTGGCAACTGGGTCGAGATCCGTGAGGACGATGAAAACAGCCTGCGGTGCAAACTGACGGCGATCATCGAGTCGACTGGCAAATACATCTTCGTCAATCGTACCGGTATGAAAGTGCTGGAGCGCACGGGCCAGGGGCTGGCTGTCGAATTTCGTCGCGGTGCGGTGCGGCTGTTGGACGATGCGCTGCTGTTCGACCGCGCCTTGGAATCGGTCATCGGCAATTTGCGGCGACTGAAGGCTCGCTGATTTTTTTTGCGCAGAGAGTGCTGCCCATGTCGGCCTCTATCGCGGCATACTGGGCCTGTCGCTTTTTATCCTCGAAGGAACCTGTATGCAGTTGGATCCCGCCACGGGGTGGTGCCAGGACGTGGATCATTGTCCGTCGCCCAACGCCAATGAGCGCCCTGAAGGGGAAGTTTCCCTGCTGGTGATCCACAACATCAGCCTGCCGCCTGGGCAATTCGCCACGGGTAAAGTCCAGGAGTTTTTTCAGAATCGCCTGGATATTACGGAACATCCCTACTTTGACGGCATCGCTCACCTACGGGTGTCCGCGCACTTTCTGATTGAACGTGACGGCAAGGTCACGCAGTTTGTCTCCTGTCTGGAACGGGCCTGGCATGCTGGCGTGTCGAGTTTCGAGGGTCGCGAGAGCTGTAACGATTTCTCTCTGGGCATCGAGTTGGAGGGCACTGATGATCTGCCTTTCACCGACGCGCAGTATACGTCGCTGATTACCTTGAGCCGGTATCTGCTGGCCGCTTACCCTGCAATTACTCCACAACGGATTTGCGGCCACAGCGACATTGCGCCGGGCCGCAAAACCGATCCGGGAGCAGGCTTTGACTGGGAGCGTTTGCGCGTCGCCCTACTGGAAAAAGGAGAGTCGCAATGAGTTTTCTGGTACTGCTGCTGGCGGTATGGATCGAGAAGTTCTCGGCTTTGCGCCAGCGTGTCCAGCGTGACGGTGCCTGGTTGGGCGAGCTGGCCCGGCTCGAGTCCAGTGCGCGTTGGGCGAAACGGCCTTGGTGGATACTGGTGCTGTTGGTGTTGCTGCCGGTCGCCTTGCTCGGCCTGTTGTTGATGGTGGTACAGCCGCTTGCCTATGGTCTGCTGGCGTTGCCGGTGCATCTGTGGGTGGTGATTTATAGTCTGGGGCGCGGCGATCTATTGGCGACACTGGGACCCTTTCGCGATGCCTGGCGGCGCGGTGACATGCAGGCCGGAGTGCATGTGGCCAGGCGCGACATGCAGGTGACGTGTGTCGAGAACGGCGAGCAACTGCTGGAAAAAGTCCAGGGATACCTGCTGTGGCAGGCCTATCAAAGTTTCTTTGCGGTGATCTTCTGGTATTTCCTGCTGGGTCCGGTGGCCGCCTTGAGTTATCGCCTGCTCGCCCTGGCCACGGAGCACAGCCACAATCCGGCCCTGGCCGAGCGTGCCAGCCTATTGCGCCATGCATTCGATTGGTTGCCGGTACGCTTGCTGTCGGCGAGTCTGGCGCTGGTTGGCAATTTCGTGGCGGTTAGCCGAGTGATGTTGCACGAGTTGCTCAACTGGGATATCGGCGCCGAGCAATTGGTGGCGAAAGTCGGGCGGATGGCCGGAGAACTACCGGCCACCAGCATCGGCGCCGATGGTGTCATGAGCCTGGACAGCCTCTGGGGGCTGCTGCTGCGGGCGGCGGTGCTCTGGTATGGCGGTTTTGCCCTGTGGACGCTGCTGATCTGACCCCCAAGGTAGCACGGACTCGGAGCAAGCCCTCGCCTATAGATTTCAACGGTGGCGGTTAACCTTGTCGCCTGCATAGGTTGGTTGCAAAGTTAGTGGTGATGTTTCCTTCCATCATCGGCCTCTATGGCGGTTTCTACGCGTCGATCCGCATCATATTGCGCCGCCTGGGCAAAATGAGGTTTGCCGTGCGCTTTGGAATGGTTTGTAGTACTTAAGCTCTTTGAATGTAGGTCAAATCCTGTTTTCTTTCTGGATCGATCTTTCTGCTTACGATGAGCGAAAACCCATCTATACCGAACTCATCGGTGAGCTGTTACTGATCGGGAGGAGCAGATTTGAAGGATACGCTCATGAGCGTCAAAGGAGTTTGCGCGCATTGCAGTTGCACATTTCCCCTTAGTACATGGCATTTGAACGCCATTGCTATCAATGAAAGTTTTGCCTGTCGCTACTGTCACGAGGCGGTACAACTCAATTGTTCGAAGCAACTGAAGCGCTTCAGATCACTGGACATGTGGTTGCCGCTCAAGGTTAGCATGATTGTGTTGATGGCTACCTCGTTGTTGGTCGCCCTGGTCTGCGAATGGGTCGGTCTGATCAGCGTGGTCGAACAACTCAATTTTTCCCTGCTGATGCTGTTGCTGTATTTCACGATCTTGCGCTATGCCCGCCACCGGCAACAGGTGACGCTGATCTTGCAGGTCGGGGTTAAGTCGGACTCAATGGCCAGTTGAACAGCGTGCAAGCGTTGGCGGTACTGGCGGTAGCCAATGCCAGTGGGCTGATGGCCATGAGTTTGGCCAGGGCGGCGCAGATGGCCGGCAGGTGTTCCGGGCTGTTGCGCATGCCGGGATACATGACCGGCGCCATGTCCGGCGAATCGGTTTCAAGCACCACGGCGTCCAGAGGCAGGTCGGCAATCACCTTGCCCAGACGCAAGGCCTGTGGCCAGGTTCCAGCACCGCCCAGGCCAAGCTTGAAGCCCAGCTTGAGGTATTCCCGGGCTTCTTCGCGACTGCCGGCAAAGGCGTGGATGATCCCCCCACGGGCCGGGCGAAAGCGTTTGAGTGTCGCAATGGTCGCCGCGTGGCTGCGACGCACATGAAGCAGCGCGGGCAAGTTAAAGTCCACGGCAAGCTTCAATTGGGCCTCGAACAGCACTTGCTGGCGTTCGCGATCGAGCTGCGGCAGAAAGTAGTCCAGGCCGAACTCACCCACCGCGCAGAGTTGCGGATGATTGGCCAGGAGGCTGAGCCAGTCGCCTAATTGGTCCAGATCGGCCGGGCGATGATCCTCCAGGTAAACCGGATGCAGGCCGAATGCGGCATGCAGTTGCGGATCGCGCAGCACCAGATCCCAGACCCGCTGCCAATTCCGCCGATAAACCCCCAGCACCACCATGCGACCGACACCCAAGGCGCGGCTGCGATCGAGCAGCGCGTCGCGATCTTCATCGAAATCCGCAAAATCGAGATGGGTATGGGTGTCGATCAACTCCATGGTCAGGCCTCGTGGATACGTTGCTTGAAGGTCCGTGCGATCGCCTGCACACCGGGCCGGTAGTCCTTGTCCTCGATGGCGGCCATGGCCAGTTGCAGGGCCTTGTCGGCGATCAACCGGTGTTGTTGAGCCATGGCGTTCACGGGCAGGGGCAGAAAGTCCAGCAACTGAGTGTCGCCAAAGGTCCCCAGGCGCAGCGGCTGCGGCTTGAGTGGGTGGTTGTGCAAGGCATCGAATACGCCCTGTAGCAGCACATAAGAGGTGGTGACCAAGGCATCGGGCAGATGGCCGAGACGTTTGACCAGCGTATCCATCAGTCGCCGACCGCAATCGCGGCTGAACGCTTCGCCGTGTTCGATCAGTGCCTCGCCCTTGAAATCGTTCAGCGCGTCCTGAAAACCGGCAGCCCGCTGCCGGCTGATGCTCAGTTCGGCGCGAGCGCCGATCAGGGCGATATGGCGCGGTATCGGTTGCAATAGGCTGCGAGTCAATTGCAGGCTGGCCCGATGGTCGTCACTGACCACCGAACAGAAATGTGCGGGCTGCATTTCCCGGTCGATGGCAATGACCGGCATTCCCCAGTCCTGCAACTGGCGATAGCTATTATCTTCGGCTGGCAGGCAACTGGCGACGAACAAGGCATCACAGCGACGGGCACGGAACAGTTGCAACAGTTGGCGTTCGCTGTCCGGATCATCGTCGGAGCTGGCGATTAGCAACTGATAACCGCGGGCACGGGCACCTTGCTCCAACAGCTTGGCGATGCGTGCATAACTGGGGTTCTCCAGGTCCGGCAGGATAAACCCGAGGGTGCGCGTCTTGCGGCTGCGCAGGCCGGCGGCCTGGGGGTTAGGCGTGAAGCCGTGCTGCTCGACCACGGCGCGGACCCGCTCCACGGTGCTGTTGCTGATACGCTGTTGCTCGGCCTTGCCGTTGATGACGTAGCTGGCGGTGGTGACGGACACACCGGCCAGGCGGGCAATATCACTGAGTTTCAAGCGAACGATTCCTTATTTGCTGTCGTTCATGGCTACATTTTCTCTGATCGTATCCTATTCCAGCCGCTGACTGTGGGAGCAGGGGGAGGGTGGGTTCTGTGGGAGTGCAACGGAGTCCGGGCAGTGTTCCGAGCAAGCTCCCAGCGGTCTCAAGGCACTGCTGCAGGTTTGCCAGCAATCAGTTGTCGATCAGCAGGGCTTCAACTCGCAAGGATAATCGAGTAACGTGTCTCACGATCTAGATTAAACGTTTCAGCTTTGCTGTTTTCCAGGAGATGCGCCCTGTGTCACGGTCATGCCGAAAGACCGTTTCGTCCTGTTTGGTGCGCAAGCCCTGGCTGATACATTCAAAACAATCCCTAGTGGCCTGCGTGGTGAGTTCTGTTAGTCAATTTCGGCGCCACCAGCCCCTGGCCGGCGTTGCTGTTGCTCGCCATAGCCGGGCTAGACGGTTCGCAGCGCCTTGGCCATGGACTTCTGGCATCCGAACTTGAGCTAACGCACTAACCGTACAGGCCGCTGGCGGTTGGCATTGATAGAGGAGAAAGGCGTGCTCGAACTCACCGTAGAGCAGATTTCCATGGGCCAGTCGGCCGTCGATAAGTCTGCCGCCCTGCAGCTGCTTGCGGACGCACTGGTGACTGACGGCCTGGTGGCCGAGGGTTACCTGGCCGGCTTGCAAGATCGTGAGATGCAAGGCTCGACCTTTCTCGGCCAGGGTATTGCGATTCCCCATGGCACCCCGCAAACCCGTGATCAGGTGTTCGCCACCGGCGTGCGCCTGTTGCAATTTCCCGAGGGCGTGGATTGGGGTGACGGCCAGATCGTCTATCTGGCCATCGGCATCGCGGCAACATCCGACGAGCACCTGCGTTTGCTGCAACTGCTTACCCGTGCCCTCGGCGAGACCGATCTGGGCCAGGCCCTGCGCCGTGCCGGTTCCGCCGAGGCATTGCTGAAACTGCTGCAAGGCGCGCCCCAGGAACTGGCACTGGATGCACAAATGATCGGCCTTGGCGTGGGGGCGGATGATTTCGAGGACCTGGTCTGGCGAGGCGCCCGTCTATTGCGCCAGGCCAATTGTGTGAGCAACGGTTTTGCCGCGATCCTGCAGCAGGTCCAAGCGCTGCCGCTGGGTGACGGCCTGTGGTGGCTGCACAGCGAGCAAACGGTCAGGCAGCCGGGGCTGGCATTTGTCACTCCGCAAAAGCCGTTGCGTTATCTCGGCCAACCGTTGAACGGCCTGTTCTGTCTCGCCAGTCTCGGTGAGGCCCATCAGGCTTTGCTCGAACGTCTGTGCACCTTGCTGATCGAAGGCCGTGGCCATGAACTGGGGCGTGCCACCAGCAGCCGGGCGGTGCTGGAGGTCCTTGGTGGCGAACTGCCGGCCGATTGGCCGAGCGCGCGCATCACCCTGGCTAATGCCCATGGTCTGCATGCCCGGCCAGCGAAGGTCCTGGCGCAACTGGCGAAGCGTTTCGATGGCGATATTCGTGTGCGTATTGTCGATGTGGCAGGCAAGGCGGTGTCGGTGAAAAGCTTGAGTAAGTTGCTCAGTCTCGGCGCTCGGCGGGCTCAAGTGCTGGAGTTCATTGTTGAGCCGGCTATTGCCGCCGATGCCTTGCCAGCCTTGCTGACGGCAGTGGAAGAGGGGCTCGGCGAGGAAGTCGAACCCTTGCCGGCGGTGAATGCCGCCAGCGTGGTCGAGGACGAGGTGGCAGAGGCCTTGACGGCACCGGGTGCCGGCAGCCAGGTCCAGGCGATCGCCGGCGCGCCGGGAATCGCTATCGGCCCGGCTTATATCCAGGTCCCACAGACGTTCGACTACCCCTTGCGCGGTCAGTCAGCCGTGCTTGAACGCCAGCGTCTGCACAGCGCCTTGAGCGAAGTCCGCCGGGATATCGATGGCCTGATCCAGCGTAGCAAGGCTCAGGCCATTCGCGAGATTTTCGTTACTCACCAGGAAATGCTCGACGATCCGGACCTGGGCGACGAGGTCGATAATCGCCTCAAGCAGGGTGAAAGCGCCGAAGCCGGCTGGATGGCGGTGATCGACGCGGCGGCCCGGCAGCAGGAGTCGTTGTCGGATGCGCTGTTGGCCGAGCGGGCGGCGGATCTGCGAGACATCGGTCGGCGTGTGCTGGCGCGGTTGTGCGGCAGCGAAACGCTGGTCGAGCCGGACCGGCCCTATGTTCTGGTGATGGATGAAGTCGGCCCGTCCGATGTGGCGCGCCTCGATCCGACGCGGGTCGTGGGGATTGTCACCGCCCGTGGCGGGGCCACGGCGCACAGCGCGATTATTGCGCGGGCCTTGGGCATCCCCGCGTTGGTGGGGGCGGGAGCGGCGGTGCTGTTGCTGGCGCCGGGTACGACCTTGTTGCTCGACGGTCAGCGGGGCCGGCTGCACGTGTCGCCGGATGCCGTAACCTTGCAGCGCGCCGCCGCGGAGCGCGACAGCCGCGAGCAGCGCCTGTGTCTGGCGGCGGAGAAACGCCATGAGCCAGCGTTGACCCGCGACGGGCGGGCGGTTGAAGTTTTCGCCAATATCGGCGAAAGCGCCGATGTCGCCGGTGCGGTGGAGCGAGGGGCCGAAGGCATCGGCCTATTGCGCACTGAACTGATCTTCATGACGCATCGACAGGCACCCGACGAAGCCACCCAGGAGGCCGAATACCGACGGGTACTCGACGGCCTGGGCGGGCGCCCGCTGGTGGTTCGCACCCTGGATGTCGGCGGTGACAAGCCGCTGCCGTACTGGCCGATTGCTAGAGAGGAGAACCCGTTCCTCGGCGTGCGCGGTATTCGCCTGACCCTGCAACGGCCAAAAATCATGGAAAGCCAGTTGCGTGCCCTGTTGCGGGCTGCTGACAATCGCCCCCTGCGGATCATGTTCCCCATGGTCGGCACTGTGGCGCAGTGGCGCCAGGCGCGGGAAATGACCGAGCGGCTGCGCTTGGAAATCCCGGTGGCCGACCTGCAACTGGGGATCATGATCGAGGTGCCGTCGGCGGCTCTGTTGGCCCCGGTGCTGGCTCCGGAAGTGGATTTTTTCAGCATCGGAACCAATGATTTGACGCAGTACACCCTGGCCATTGATCGTGGTCATCCGACACTCTCGGCCCAGGCCGATGGCTTGCACCCGGCGGTGTTGCAACTGATCGACATCACCGTGCGCGCAGCCCATGCCCATGGCAAGTGGGTGGGGGTTTGCGGTGAACTGGCGAGTGACCCGCTGGCGATACCCGTGCTTGTGGGGCTGGGGGTGGACGAATTGAGCGTTGCCGCTCGCGGCATTCCCGAGGTCAAGGCACGGGTACGCGAACTGACCCTGTCGGCAGCGCAGGCCCTGGCCCGTTCGGCGCTGATTGTGGGCAGCGCCGATGACGTGCGCACCCTCGTTGAGGCAGTGTAATGGCGCGGATTCTGACCCTGACCCTGAACCCGGCGTTGGATCTGACCGTGCAGTTAATGCGGCTGGAGCCGGGTCAGGTCAATCGCAGCGAGGCGATGCAGACCCATGCGGCCGGCAAGGGCGTGAACGTCGCCCAGGTGCTGGCGGATCTCGGGCATCGGTTGACCGTGAGTGGCTTTCTCGGGGAGGACAATCCACAGGCTTTCGAAACTCTGTTCGCCCGCCGTGGTTTTGTCGATGCCTTTGTTCGCGTACCGGGGCAAACTCGCAGCAACATCAAACTCGCCGAGCACCACGGGCGGATCACCGATCTCAATGGACCCGGCCCGTTCGTCAGTGTCGAGGCCCAGCAAGCCTTGCTGGATCGGCTTGAGCAGATTGCCCCCGGTCACGATGCAGTGGTGGTGGCGGGCAGCCTGCCTCGGGGGGTCAGTGCGCAATGGCTGCAAGCCCTGTTGCTGCGGCTCAAGCAGCGCGGCCTGAAAGTCGCCCTGGATACCAGCGGCGCGGCCTTGCGGGCTGGACTGACGGCAGCGCCGTGGCTGGTCAAGCCGAATATCGAGGAATTGTCCGAGGCGCTGGGCAGTCCCGTGACCTCGTTAGTCGCGCAGTCCGAGGCCGCGGCCCGCTTGCACGCCCAGGGCATCGAGCACGTGGTGGTCTCCCTGGGGGCCGAAGGGGTCAACTGGTTCAGCGCTGCACCGGCCCTGCACGGGCTGCCGCCGACCGTTAGCGTGGCGAGCACCGTCGGTGCCGGCGACTCATTGTTGGCCGGCATGCTCCATGGCATGCTCAGTGGACATGGTGCCGAACAAACCCTGCGCACGGCGACGGCGATTGCCGCCCTGGCTGTGACCCAGATCGGTTTCGGCATCGCTGACACGGCGCAACTGGCGCAGCTTGAATACGGCGTTAGCGTGCACGCCCTGGCAGAACAATAAGAGGGATTGTGATGAAGTTAGCCATTGTTACCGCTTGCCCGAACGGCAGGGTCACCAGTGTGCTGTGCGCTCGGCTGTTGGAAGCGGTCGCCCTGCGCCTGGGCTGGAGCACCCGTGTCGAAGTGCATGACAGCGGGCATCCGGAGCGCCAACTATCGGCGGCCACCCTTTCGGCGGCGCAATGGGTACTGGTGGTCAGCAGCACGCCAGTGGATATGTCGCGCTTTGTTGGCAAACGGGTATTCCAGACCACGCCGGCCGAGGCATTACAGGATGTCGAAGCTGTACTGCGTCGCGGTGCTGAAGAGGCCCGTGTTCACGTCGCCGCCGAGGCGCCGGGTGAGGACCCACGGGCACCGCGCCTGGTGGCAGTAACCGCCTGTCCTACCGGTGTCGCGCATACCTTCATGGCGGCGCAAGCCTTGCAGCAGTCGGCCAAGCGCCTGGGCTACGAGTTGCAGGTGGAGACCCAAGGTTCGGTCGGCGCCTGTAACCCGTTGAGCGCGGCGGCGATAGCCGAGGCTGACGTGGTCTTGCTGGCGGCCGATATCGACGTCGCCACCGAGCGTTTCGCCGGCAAGAACATCTACCGTTGCGGTACCGGCGTTGCCTTGAAGCAACCGGAGGCCACCTTGAACAAGGCCCTGGCCGAAGGCAAGCCGCAGAGTGCCGTCTCAGGGGATGGCTCGGCACCGGTCAGGCAGGAAAAGACTGGTGTCTACAAGCACCTGCTGACAGGTGTTTCGTTTATGTTGCCGATGGTGGTGGCGGGTGGCTTGTTGATCGCGCTGTCATTCGTGTTCGGTATTACCGCGTTCAAGGAGCCCGGCACGCTGGCGGCTGCGCTGATGCAGATCGGCGGGGAGAGCGCCTTCAAGCTGATGGTGCCGTTGTTGGCCGGCTACATTGCTTACTCAATTGCCGATCGTCCGGGACTGGCGCCAGGGATGATCGGCGGGCTGTTGGCGAGCACCCTTGGCGCTGGGTTTATCGGCGGTATCGTCGCCGGCTTTGTCGCGGGCTACAGTGCCAAGGCGATCAATCGCTATGCGCGGTTGCCCGCGAGCCTGGAAGCACTGAAGCCGATTCTGATCATTCCGTTGCTGGCGAGCCTGTTCACTGGTTTGGTGATGATTTACGTGGTCGGCAAACCGGTAGCGGGAATGCTCGAAGGCCTGACGCATTTTCTCGACAGCATGGGCACCACCAACGCGATCCTGTTGGGTGTGGTGCTTGGCGCGATGATGTGCGTCGACCTCGGCGGGCCGATCAACAAGGCCGCGTATGCCTTCTCGGTCGGGCTACTGGCATCGCAGAGCTATGCACCGATGGCCGCGACCATGGCAGCTGGCATGGTGCCGCCTATTGGCCTGGGTATCGCCACGTTGATCGCCCGGCGCAAGTTTGCCCAGAGTGAGCGGGAGGCGGGCAAGGCGGCCTTGGTACTGGGCCTGTGCTTTATCTCGGAAGGGGCGATTCCGTTTGCCGCCAAAGACCCGTTGCGGGTGATTCCGGCGAGTATCGCCGGTGGCGCGCTGACCGGCGCCCTGTCCATGTACTTCGGCTGCAAGCTGATGGCCCCCCATGGCGGACTGTTCGTGATGCTGATTCCCAATGCGATCAATCACACGCTGGCGTACCTGCTGGCGATCATTGCCGGCAGCGTGCTGACGGCGGTGGTCTATGCCGTGCTCAAACGGTCGGAGGGGATCGAGCTGGGCATTGAACCGACCGGCGCTTGACGTTGTGGCTTCTGGTGGCGAGCGGGTCTTGACTGTCGTTTCGGCCAAGGCCGGTGCCGCTCGCCGTGGGAGCAGAGCTGGCCCGCGAGGAGGTCTTCGAAGTCGCTGAAAGCTGCGTCGCCACGCCGCCCGGCCCCAGCCTGTACGGTCGACTGTCATACCCGCTTCATTCCCTGACGCTAAATTCAGTGTTTGGTTTCTTCTTCAGGGATTCATCATGAGCGACTTCAATCTCGGACGACGACGCATCATGCAGGTCGTGGGTGCGGGCATGCTGCTGCCCGGCCTGGCGCCGGCGGTGATCGCCTCGGTCAAGGACCGCCCACAACTGACCGATGGCGTACAGTCCGGCGACCTGCTGGGCGACAAGGCGATGGTCTGGAGTCGCACCGACCGCCCCGCACGGATGGTGGTGGAGTGGGACACCCGCAGTGTCTTCAGCAATCCGCGCCGCTTCGTCTCGGCGCTGGCCGACGCTGGTTGCGACTTTACCGCGTGCGTCGAACTGAGCGGTTTGCCTGCCGACCAGGCGATTTTCTACCGTGTACACTTCGAAGATGCCCAATCCGGTGTTGCCAGCGAGCCTTGGTTCGGCCATTTACGCAGCGTGCCACAGCAACGTCGCGATATCCGGTTTGTCTGGAGTGGCGACACGGCTGGTCAGGGCTTTGGCATCAACCCGGAAATCGGTGGGATGCGTATCTACGAAGCGATGCGCCTGCGCTTACCGGACTTTTTTATCCACAGCGGCGACACCATTTATGCCGACGGTCCGATCCCGGCGCAGATCGCCACGGAAAGCGGGCGCATCTGGTGCAATATCACGACCGAAGCCAAAAGCAAGGTTGCCGAAAGCCTCGCCGAGTTTCGTGGCAATTACCGCTACAACCTGCTGGACGACAACCTGCGGCGCTTCAACGCCGAGGTGCCGCAGATCTGGCAGTGGGACGATCACGAAGTGACCAACAACTGGTCGCCCGGCAAACAGCTAGACGAGCGCTACCGGAGCAAAGATATCCACAGCCTGGTCGGGCGTGCTCGCCAGGCCTGGTTGGAATATGCACCTGTGCGTCGACAGCGGGCCGATCAGGGCGGGCGGATCTATCGCCAGCTCAGCTACGGGCCGATGCTGGATGTGTTCGTGCTCGATATGCGTAGCTATCGTGGGCCGAACGACGACAATCTGGGGGCGTCAAAAGCCTTTCTCGGGCGTGAGCAATTGGCATGGCTCAAACGCGAGCTGGAGAACTCGAAGGCACAATGGAAGGTGATCGCCGCCGATATGCCCATCGGCCTCGGGGTGCCGGATGGTGAGGTTAGCCCTGGCTTGGCGCGTTGGGAGGCGATTGCCAACGGCGACCCTGGGCCGGCTCAGGGCCGTGAGCGGGAAATCGCCGAGTTGCTCGGCCACCTACGGGCGCGACAGGTGCATAACACGGTCTGGCTGACCGCCGATGTGCACTACTGCGCCGCCCACCACTATCATCCGGATCGTGCCGCGTTCCAGGATTTCGAGCCGTTCTGGGAATTTGTCGCCGGTCCCCTGAACGCCGGCAGCTTTGGCCCCAATGTGTTGGACAAGACCTTCGGGCCGCGAGTGGTGTTCGAGAAAGCCCCGGCGGTGCAGAACAGTTCGCCGTTTGCCGGGTTCCAGTTTTTCGGCGAGGTCAATATCGACGGACAGAGCGGTGAGATGGGCGTGGTGCTACGTGACCTGGACGGTGTGTCAGTGTTCGAGCAGAAGCTGCAACCGGTTTGAGTGCCCTGCGCACTATTCGGCGCAACCGCCCTGGCTGGCAGCGTCGCGCTTGTCCGGGGCGAGCCCTTCGCGGGCTTTTCCTCGGGCGCGCTGCTTGCGCCGGCGATCCAGGTACAACCACCAGCCGACGACGAAGAACAACGGTAGGATCAGGCTGGAAACCGTCAGCAGGATGCGCCCGATGACGCCGAAATAACTGCCGACGTGCAACGCATAGAGGCTGGTCAGCAGTTGTCCCTTGAGGCTTTTGTCGGCATAGCGGAAGTGCTCGCGGATCGTGCCGGTGGCTGGGTCCAGCACGATCTGGTTGAGGGCGCGATTGTGGGGCGAGTCGTTAAGCAGGTAATACACGGTGGCCGGTTGGCCGGCCAACGCCGGCATGCGGATGTTGTAGGCACTGAGGTCCGGGCCGGCGGCTTGCTGGATGCTGGTCCAGATGGCCCCATAGTCGGCCGTCGGCGCCGGGCCGACCGGGGCCGGGCCACGTTCGATCTTGCGCTGCTGGGCCGCTGAGTCGGCGAGCAGCTTGTTCAGGCCGTTGTTGTACCACTCATAGGACCAGAACAATCCGGTCAGGGCCGACAACAGGTAGAACGCCAGGCACCAGGTACCGGCCACCAAGTGCAAGTCCCGGTTGAAGGCACGGCCTTTTTTCGACCAGTCGAGGGTCAGCCAGGCGCGCCAGTCGAGGGGCTTGCGCGGCCAGCGCAGGTATAGGCCGGACAGGCAGAAGAACACCAGCATCAGGGTGCTGGCGCCGGTGATCTGGCGGCCAATGTCGCCCATGGCCAGGAACCGGTGCAGTTGCAGCATCAGATTGAAGAAGTCCTGGCCGCGAACCTCGCCCCGGTAGTCACCGGTGTAGGGATCGAAATAGCGCAACTGTCCACGTCGCTCACCCGGCGGTGCGGTGAAGAACACCCGGCCAGCGGTGTCGCCATGGGGCTCGCTCCACAGCATCGCAACGGTCTGGCCTTCGCGGGCTTCAAGCTTGCGCACCAGTTCGGCAGGCGGCAGAGCCTCGTGGTTCGGCGCTTCGATTTGCAGCACCGAAGGGTTGAGCAGGCGCAACCATTCGTCGTCAAAAGAGACGATGGCCCCGGTGACGCCCATGACCGCCAACACCAACCCGGCCGTGATGCCGAACAGCCAATGCAGTTGCAACAGTGCTTTCTTCAACACGGTGATCGCCTTGCTCAATCAAAGTCATTCGCCACGGCGCGCATCTTAGCTCAGTTGATAGGAATCAAATACCATTGAGATGACTTCTCTTTAAGGTGCGGATCATGCTGTTACGCGGGCGTGAAGAGCTATTGGACAGCGATTGGCTCAAGGTCATGCTGGAAGATAATTCGGTTCGGGTGGCCCTGACGATCCTATCCGGGGCAGGCGGCTCTGGGCGACAAGCAGGACCGCGAGGCGTTGGACGCGCTGGCAGGTTGGGCCTTCAAGCGCCCTGGAGCACTTTCAGGGCCGCCGTCGCCAAGAAGCCCGAGCGGTTTTTCTGCTCGGGATGATGGCGGACATAGGCGTCGACCCAGTTTCCTAGGGCAACCTTCCACTTCTTCTAAAGGTTTTGCAGCGTATGTAAATAAAAAGGCCCGTGAGCGATCACGGGCCTTGCGGTTACGACGCGGAAGCGACCGGTTATACGTAGAATGATTTCAGCGGCGGGAAGCCGTTGAATTCAACCGCGCTATAGCTGGTGGTGTAGGCGCCGGTAGACAGCCAGTAGAGGCGGTCGCCGATGGCCAGGTTCAGCGGCAGGCCGTATTTGTAGTTCTCATACATAATGTCGGCGCTGTCGCAGGTGGGGCCGGCGATAACCACTTCTTCCATCTCGCCTTTCTTCTCGGTCCAGATCGGGAACTTGATGGCTTCGTCCATGGTTTCGATCAGGCCGGAGAACTTGCCCACGTCGGTGTATACCCAACGCTCGACGGCGGTGCGGGATTTACGCGCCACCAGCACCACTTCGCTGACCAGGATGCCGGCATTGGCGATCAACGAACGGCCGGGTTCAAGGATGATTTCCGGCAGATCGTCGCCGAAGTCTTCCTTGAGGAAACGGATGATTTCCTCGGCATAGGTTTCCAGGCTGTTGGTGCGGGTGATGTAGTTGGCCGGGAAGCCACCGCCCATGTTGATCAGCTTGAGGTGGATGTTGTCTTCTTCCTTCAGGCGCTCGAAGATCACCTTGACCTTGGCAATGGCCGCGTCCCAGACGCTGATATCACGTTGCTGCGAACCGACGTGGAAGGACACGCCATAAGGCACCAGGCCCAGGTCGCGGGCGAGGATCAACAGGTCCATGGCCATGTCGGTCTGGCAACCGAACTTGCGCGACAACGGCCAGTCGGCGGTGGTCGAGCCTTCGGTGAGGATACGCACGTAGACCTTGGAGCCCGGTGCGGCCTTGGCGATATTGCGCAGGTCGGCTTCGGAGTCGGTGGAGTACAGGCGCACGCCCTTCTCGTAGAAGTAGCGGATGTCCTTGGATTTTTTGATGGTATTGCCGTAGCTGATGCGATCCGCGCTGACGCCCTGGCCCAGCACCTTGTCCAACTCGTAGATCGAGGCGATGTCGAAGCTCGAGCCTTTCTTGTTCAGCAGGTCGATGATTTCGACGGCCGGGTTGGCCTTGACGGCATAGTAGACCTTGGCGAATTCGAAACCTGCCCGCAGGTCATCGTAGGCTTGGGCGATCATCTGGGTATCGATGACCACGAAAGGGGTTTCTTGCTTATCGGCGAAAGCCTTCATTTTTTGAAAGGTATCGCGCGCGAAATAGTCTTCGACCTGGATCGACATGCGGGGGACTCCTAGTGGCAAACGTGCGTTATCAATGGGTGCAAATGAACGTCCTCCGTATCCCCACTTTGGTTCGCCTACTTCCCAAGGCACGTCGCCGAAAGCAAAAAGGCCATGGGATTAACCGCTTCCCTTGGCCTCGCTGTCTCGTCGTCAGTACTTGAGCCGGATGGATCGTTTCCAGCATGGACGTTCGGCGCGAACTTTAGGACGTGAGGGGCTTTAGATCAACTAAAAATGTCGCGTTTTTGCACGCGCTCGTCGCGTGACCCGGATCAGCTCCTTATGTAACCGACCCGGATGACAGTCTGATGTTCCTGGAGTCAGGTCAGACCACCGCCATTTCGGCGGGCGAAACAATGCAGGTCTTGGCCCCGCGTGAACGGCCGGAACTCAGGTAGGCGGCAATCGATTCCTGGGTCACCTCGCCGAGGAACACCCGCTCGGCGTCCATCACCGGCAGCCATGAGCGGTTGAACTCGTACATCCGCGACAGCAGGATGCGCAGGTGTTCGTCGTAGGCCGCGGTGGCATTGAATTCGCGCAGGTATTGCCCGCATTCGCCGCCTTGGCGATGCAGATCGCGGCGGCGAACATAGCCCAGCGCCTTGTTGGCGGCATCGGTCACCACCACGTAGCGACGGTCGTGCTCATCCATCAGTTCCAGCGCATCGGCCACTGGCGTTTGCGGGCTCACCGACGGCGCGTTGTCCGCCGCATCCTCGGCCTTGACCAGTAACAGGCGCTTGAGGGTGCTGTCCTGGCCGACGAAGTTGCTGACGAAATCATCCGCCGGATGCGCCAGCAGCGTGTCCGGATGGTCGATCTGGATCAGCTGGCCGCTGCGGAAGATGGCGATTTTGTCGCCCAGCTTGAGGGCTTCGTCGATGTCATGGCTGACCATGATCACGGTCTTGTTCAGCGCTCGTTGCATCTCGAAGAATTCGTTCTGGATCATTTCCCGGTTGATCGGATCGACCGCGCCGAAGGGCTCGTCCATCAACAGTAACGGCGCGTCGGCCGCCAGGGCCCGGATCACGCCGATCCGCTGTTGCTGGCCGCCGGACAGTTCCCGTGGGTAACGGCCCAGGTATTGCTTGGGCTCGAGCTTGATCATACTCATCAGCTCGCGGGCGCGGTCATGGCATTTCTGCTTGTCCCAGCCCAACAGGCGTGGCACCACGGTGATGTTTTCCTCAATGGTCATGTTCGGGAACAGGCCGATCTGCTGGATCACGTAGCCGATATTGCGCCGCAGCGTCACTTCATCGAGCAGGGTGGTGTCTTCGCCGTTGATCAAGACCCGACCCGATGTCGGCACGATCAGACGGTTGATCATCTTCAGCGTGGTGCTCTTACCGCAACCCGAGGGACCGAGAAACACACAGATCTCGCCTTCGTTGACGGTCAGGCTCACGGAGTCGACGGCCTTGACGACCTTGCCGCTACTTTGAAAGGTCTTGCTCAGGTTCTGTAGTTCGATCATTTCAGGAGTCCTTTGGGAGTCAGCGAGCGTTGCAGCCATTGCAGGAGCAGATCGGCGGCGATGGCCAGGACACTGACCAGTACGGCACCGACGATCAACATCGACATGTCGCTGCGGCTGATGGAGGCCAGGATCAGTACGCCCAGGCCGCCCGCGCCGATGGTGGCGGCGATGGTCATGACGCCGATGTTCATCACCACGGCGGTGCGCACGCCGGCGAGGATCACCGGCACCGCAATCGGCAACTCGACCATGCGCAAGCGCTGGCCGAAGGTCATGCCGATGCCACGGGCGGCTTCGCGGATACCCGGCTCGACACCGGTCAGGGCCAGATAGGTGTTACGCAGGATCGGCAGTAAGGAGTAGAGGAACACGGCAGTGATCGCCGGCAGCGGTCCGAGGCCCTGGCCGAATTTCGAATAGAACGGCAGCAACAGGCCGAACAGCGCAATCGACGGCACGGTCAGAAGCACCGTGGCACTGGCTTGCAGGGGACCGGCCAGCACCGGGAAACGGGTCATCAGTACGCCCAGGGGCACGCCGATAACAATCGCCAGGGTCACGGCAATGCCGACCAGGGTGATGTGTTGCCCGGTCAGATGCAGGACCTGTGGCCAGTCCAGGTGGGAAAAGGCGTTGAGAAATTCCATGTCTCCTCCTTAGTGGATGGGGTGCTGGCGCAGGAAGTCGGCCGCCACGGATGAGGGGCTCTGGTGGTCGACATCGACTCGGGCATTGAGCTGGCGCATGGTGTCGTCGTCGAACAGCTCGGCCAACGGCTTGAGATCGGCGGCCAATTGCGGGTGGGCGTCGAGATAGGCCTGGCGCACCACGGGCGCGGCGGTGTAATCCGGGAAATAGTGGCGGTCGTCTTCCAGCAGTTTGAGCTTGAAGGCGTTCAAGCGCCCGTCGGTGGTGTAGACCAGCCCGGCGAATACCTGGCCATTGCGCAGTGCGGTATAAACCAGACCGGCATCCATCTGGCGAATGTTCTGGCGGGTCAGGTTCATGTCGTACAGCTTCACCATACCTTCCAGGCCATCGGAGCGGTTGGCGAACTCGGTGTCCAGCGCCACCAGATGATGGTTTTTTGCCTCGGCGGCGAGCACCGTGGTCAGTTGGCTGATGGTGCTGACCTGTGGGTATTGTTCCGCGATCTTCTGCGGCAGGGCCAGGGCGTAGGTGTTGCTGAACTTCGACGGCGTGAGCCAGACCAGGCCTTTTTGGGCATCGAGTTCCTTGACTCGTGCGTAGGACTGTTCGCTGTCGAGTTTTTCCGTTACATGGTTGTAGGCCACCAGCGACACCCCCGTGTATTCCCAGAGCATGTCCAGTTGCCCACTTTCGTGGGCGCTACGGGCAAGATTGCTGCCCAGGCCGCCGGTGATCCGAGTGTCGTAGCCCTTGGTGCGCAGGTATTGCGCGGTGATTTCCGCAAGCAGGGTTTGTTCGGTGAATACCCGCGCGCCGATGCGGATCACGGGTTTTTCGGCGGCCTGGGCCCATCCTGCGAACAGCAGGGCGCAGCCTAAAAACAAGTAGAGTCTTTTCATGGTTTTTCCTTTGCTCAGGCGGGCCGCAGGCCGCGTTCCAGCCAGCGCCGGCTGGCCAATGTCACCAGACCATCGAGCAGCAGCGCCAGCAAGGCGGTACAGGCTGCGCCGAGGATCAGTTGCGGCTGGTTGTTCAGGGCGATGCCGGGGAAAATCAGGCTGCCCAGGCTGTTGGCGCCGATCAGGAAGGCCAGCGGCGCGGTACCGACGTTGATCGCCAGGGCCACTCGCACGCCACCGACGATGATCGGTACGGCATTGGGCAGTTCCACCCGCCAGAGCACTTGGCGTGGGGTCATGCCGATGCCCACGGCAGCCTCCTTGAGAGACCCCTCGACGTTTTTCAGGCCCTCATAGGTATTGCGCACGATGGGCAGCAGGGAGGCAAGGAACAGAGCAAGGATCGCCGGGCCCGCGCCGATGCCGAGGATCCCCAGGGCAATCGCCAGTACCGCCAGGGGCGGGACGGTATTGCCGATATTGAACACCTGCATGAAGCGTTCGGCGCGACCGCTCATGGCGGGGCGGCTGAGGAAGATGCCGGCGGGAATCCCGACCAGCAGGGCGGCCAACATCGACGCCAGGACCAGGTACAGGTGAGCTTGCAGGTAGAACCACAAGTCGTCTCGGTAGTGTTCGATAGTGCTGATGCCGATCCAGTGGATCAGCAGGGCCAGGAGGGCGATGACCACCGCGCCTCCGATAAGCCCTTGGCCATAGCGATTAGCCACAGATGGACTCCTTTTTTCAGTCGGCAGACACATTCCCTTGAGGCAAGGCCATTGCTGGATGCCGGGAAGAATGTCCGCGAAAAGCAGCTTTCCCCCCTTGTCGACGAAGAGCTAGAGGGTTAGCCATAAGCGTCATGTCATCAGGCTAACTGGCTGATTTTTCTACACCTGATGAAAGGTCATGACAGGGGAGTGGACGCCTGTGCGCTTTAAAAGGTTCCCCAATTAATCGCTTTGGGCTATCCGGTGGCCCGCCGGGCGAGAGGGCAGCGGTGGCCGCTGGTGTCGGCTTTGGTCTATAATCGGCGCCCTTTTTTGAATCACCTGTCAGGCGATTTCCCATGACCAACCAGGCCGCCGAAGTCGCGAAACGCCGCACCTTCGCCATTATTTCCCACCCGGATGCGGGTAAGACCACCATCACCGAAAAGCTGTTGCTGATGGGCAAGGCGATTGCGGTGGCGGGCACGGTGAAATCTCGCAAATCCGATCGCCATGCCACCTCCGACTGGATGGAAATGGAGAAGCAACGGGGTATTTCCATTACTACCTCGGTCATGCAGTTCCCCTACCGGGATCACATGGTCAACCTGCTCGATACGCCAGGCCACGAAGACTTCTCCGAAGACACCTACCGGACCCTGACCGCCGTGGACTCGGCGCTAATGGTGCTCGACGGCGGCAAGGGCGTCGAACCGCGGACCATCGCCCTGATGGACGTCTGCCGCCTGCGTGATACACCGATCGTCAGCTTTATCAACAAGCTCGATCGCGATATCCGCGACCCGATCGAACTGCTCGACGAAATCGAGTCGGTCCTGAAGATCAAGGCGGCGCCGATCACCTGGCCGATCGGTTGCTACCGCGACTTCAAGGGCGTCTACCACCTGGCCGACGACTACATCATCGTCTACATCGCCGGCCATGGTCATGAGCGCACCGAGGTAAAGATCATCGAGAAACTCGACTCGGACGAAGCCCGCGCCCACCTGGGTGACGAGTACGAGCGGTTTATCGAGCAACTGGAACTGGTGCAGGGCGCCTGCCATGAATTCAACCAGCAGGAATTCCTCGATGGCCAACTGACCCCGGTGTTCTTCGGCACCGCGCTGGGCAACTTCGGTGTCGACCATGTACTCGACGCCGTGGTCGATTGGGCGCCGAAGCCGTTGGCGCGTGTCGCCAACGAGCGCACGGTCGAGCCGGTGGAAGAGAAATTCTCCGGTTTTGTGTTCAAGATCCAGGCGAACATGGACCCCAAGCACCGCGACCGCATCGCCTTCATGCGAATCTGCTCGGGCAAGTACGACAAGGGCATGAAGATGCGCCATGTACGGACCGGCAAAGACGTGCGGATCGGCGATGCGCTGACGTTCTTCTCCTCCGAGCGCGAACAGCTGGAAGAAGCCTACGCGGGCGACATCATCGGCCTGCACAACCACGGCACCATCCAGATCGGTGACACCTTCACCGAAGGCGAGGCCTTGGGCTTTACCGGTATTCCGCACTTCGCCCCGGAACTGTTCCGCCGAGTACGGCTGCGCGATCCGCTCAAGTCCAAACAACTGCGCCAGGGCTTGCAGCAGTTGGCTGAGGAGGGCGCGACCCAGGTGTTCTTCCCGGAGCGCAGCAACGACATCATCCTCGGCGCCGTCGGGGTGCTGCAGTTTGATGTGGTGGCCAGCCGCTTGAAAGAGGAATACAAAGTCGAATGCTCCTACGAGCCGATCACCGTGTATTCGGCTCGCTGGATCGATTGCAGTGATAAGAAGAAGCTGGAAGAGTTCAAGGTCAAGGCCGTAGAAAACCTCGCCATCGACGGCGGCGGTCACCTGACCTACCTGGCGCCGACCCGGGTCAATCTGGCACTGATGGAAGAGCGCTGGCCGGATGTGAAATTCCGCGCGACGCGTGAGCATCACTGATTTGCCATAGCCGAAGGTAAAGTCCTCCAGCCGCAAACCCCGCTGCTCGTCGGCGGGGTTTTTTATGAGTGATTGAAAAGTGCCATAGGTTCTTCGGATCTGACGGTTAGTTGGAATTATTCTAAGAGGCACTGGAAAGTTTCATGTAGCCAGTATGGAAAAAGTTCGTCGACGGGACTAGCGTCTGAGGAAGCTGGCGCAGGTTGTTTGAACTGGCGCTCAGGCAATCGCGACTTACCTATAGAAGGACTGGATCGACGATGAACATCTTTCAACGCATTGTGTTGCTGCTCAAGGTGCTGGTGATGCTGGCGCTGGGCACCACGGCAGCCTGGGCCAGTGCGAGTCCGCCCCAGGCCTCTGGTGTGTGGACAGCGAACAGTGTCCAGGGCCGTGCTTTGACGGTCGCCGACTCCGTCGACGAGGAGCAGGGCGATGGCGAGAGCGATGATGGCCCCACCACCGAAGAGCCTGATACCGGCGATGATGAAGAGAGCGACGAGGATACTTGATTGCTCGGCGGCGCAAATTCAGATCGTTCCCACATCGAGGCGTTGAGCCGTCTGCGTGGGAATGCCTTGCGCTGTTGATGTTGCGCTGTATCTTTCCAGGCAACATGGCAACGATCATTCGGGCAGGGCATCGGTGATCTTGACGAAGTTGATTTCCAGGCTTTTATCCTTGACCACACGGTCAAATCGCTTCCGCAGTTCTTCGGGTATGAGTTCGTATTTTTTTTTAAACTCAAGGTCGTGTTTATTTTCAAGACCGAAATAGATATCTATTGTTTGAGTGAGGGTTTCTTCCTCTGTTGGAAGTATTTTTTCTGAGCGAAGGAGGCTTAGCGTCTCGATGTGTTTACGGATGACGATATTTTCTTCAGGGTAAATACATGTTGATAGTCTATGCTTTTTTTCAATGAAAATCATTGTTTGTGCATATTGTTTCTTCAAGAATTCTATGTCGGAAATTTTTAGTGGGGTTTTTAGTTTTTCATTTTTTATGCAGATTTCAAATTTTGAATTATAATTTTCATGAGCTTTTTTAAGTGATGCTATATATGTATATTTTAATTCGGCTTCCTTTTCTTGAAGAGGCGAGGCGAAGGCGTCGGTTATTGCCAATACGGATAAAATCATGATGAGCGTTTTAGTGTGCATTGTATATGCACTTCCAAAATTCTCTTTCTTTGTAGTTAATGGTGTTATCTGTAATGATGGCAGCTACTTCTAAGTTAACCCTATTCTTGACTATTGTTGGGGTTGCGGCCATAGCACGGGTAAATAGAGTGAAGTCGTATTGCGATATTGAATATGTAGCAGATAAAGGGCCGTTGTTGAAGAATAGGTTGGTAATAACGCCGCCTGACAGAGTCGCGCTCAGCATGTTGCCGTACCTATAAATGCGTCCTATATTTTTAAAGCCTTCTTTACTTCTATGCCCAAACGTAACACCGTTGATGCCACAGCTCATTTGATATGCCCCTCTCGTTAAAATATCAGGAAGGGCAGATTGCAGCTGTTCAGAACCGAAGGAAGTAGGGTCGGGAGCGTTGTTCTGTAGGTTTCTTTTCTATTTTCGGTAGGATATATCTGGGTCAATGAGGCTGCCAGGGCGATGGCGCTATTTGATCGAGCGGCTCCCCACATGAAAAGGCTCTTTCTGCCAAGTTGATGCGCCACCTGGCAAAAAGGGCTGGGTTTTCAGCGCCTTCGCTTTTTCAGGAAGGCGTTTTTGGAGTGTCGGTCAGAGGAATTGCTCGGCGTAGTGGCAGGCGACCTGGCGGGTATCCACTTGACGCAGCTCCGGCAACTCCGTACTGCAACGCTCGGTGGCGTAGGGGCAGCGCTTGTGGAAGGCGCAGCCGCTCGGCGGGTTGAGCGGGTTGGGCAGTTCGCCGACGATCTTGATCTTCGGTTTCAGCGGGTCCGGGTGGATGGTCGGGGTCGCCGACAGCAGGGCCTGGGTATACGGGTGTAGCGGACGGGTGTAGATGTCCTCTTTCGGACCCATTTCGGCTGGCCGGCCAAGGTACATCACCAGCACCTGGTCTGCCACGTGACGCACCACCGCCAGGTTGTGGGAGATGAACACGTAGGCGGTGTTGAACTGCTGCTGCAGGTCCATGAACAGGTTCAGCACTTGGGCCTGGATCGAGACGTCGAGGGCCGAGGTCGGTTCGTCCGCCACCAGCACCTTGGGTTGCAACATCATCGCTCGGGCCAGTGCGATCCGCTGGCGCTGGCCGCCGGAGAACATGTGCGGGTAACGCTGATAATGCTCAGGCCGCAAACCGACCTGGCTCATCATCGCCTGCACTTTTTCGCGGCGCTCGGCGGCCGACAGGTGAGTGTTGATCAGCAGCGGTTCACCGAGCTGATCACCGATCTTCTGCCGTGGGTTGAGCGACGCGTAAGGGCTCTGGAACACCATCTGCACGTCTTTGCGCAGTTGCTTGCGTTCGGCCTTGTTGGCGCCGTTGACTTCCTGGCCAGCGATCTTCAGCGAGCCGGACGAGGGCTCCTCGATCAGGGTCAGGGCGCGGGCCAGGGTGGACTTGCCACACCCGGACTCGCCTACCACGGCCAGGGTCTTGCCGGCTTCCAATTCGAACGACACACCATTGAGGGCGCGCACCAGCGCATGACCCTTGAACAGGCCGCGAGAGACTTCGTAGTGACGGGTGAGGTCGCGGGCGGTGAGAACGACGGCCATTACGCCACCTCCTGGTTCAGCGGGTAGAAGCAACGGGCGAGGCTATGGGTTTTCGCGTCCAGGTCCGGGCGTTGCTGACGGCAGTTTTCTTGCACATAGGGGCAGCGCGGCGACAACAGGCAACCCTGCGGGCGGTCATAGCGGCCAGGCACGATACCCGGTAGGGTCGACAGCCGGGCGGCACCCAGGCTGTGTTCCGGAATCGCCTTGAGCAGCGCTTCGCTGTAGGGGTGTGCCGGAACATCGAACAGGCCCGGGACCCGACCGACTTCCACGGCTTGTCCAGCGTACATCACGCAGACCCGCTGGGCCGTTTCGGCGACGACGGCGAGGTCATGGGTAATCAGCACCAGGCCCATGTTTTGCTCTTGTTGCAGGTTGAGCAGCAACTCCATGATCTGCGCCTGGATGGTCACGTCCAGAGCGGTGGTCGGCTCATCGGCGATCAGCAGTTTCGGCTCGCCGGCAATGGCCATGGCAATTGCCACGCGCTGGCTCATGCCGCCGGACAGTTGGTGCGGATAGGCATCCATCCGACTGGCCGCGCCTGGGATCTCGACCTTTTCCAGCAGTTCGATGGCCCGTTTGCGGGCTTGTTTGCCGGACATCTTCAGGTGCAGGCGCAGCACTTCCTCGATCTGGAAGCCCACGGTGTAACTGGGGTTCAGAGCGGTCATCGGGTCCTGGAAGACCATGGACAAATCTTTGCCGACGATTTGCCGGCGCTGGCGGGCATTGAGCTTGAGCATGTCCTTGCCGTCGAAGCGCAGGGCGTCGGCGGTGACGATACCGGGGTGCTCGATCAGGCCCATCAGCGCCATCATGGTGACGGATTTGCCCGAGCCCGATTCGCCGACGATGGCCAGTACTTCGCCCTTGTCCACGGCCAGGTCGAGGCCGTCGACCACCGGTACGGCGGTCTTGTCGCCGAAGCGGACATTGAGATTCTTGATTTCTAGCAGTGACATGGGAATCTCCTCAGGCGGCGTTCTTGAGTTTCGGGTCCAGCGCATCGCGCAGGCCGTCGCCCATCAGGTTGATTGCCAGCACGCTGAGCAAAATGGTCAGGCCGGGCAGGCTGACCACCCACCAGGCGCGTTCGATGTAGTCGCGGGCCGAGGCCAGCATGGTGCCCCACTCCGGGGTGGGCGGCTGGACGCCGAGGCCGAGGAAGCCCAGGGCGGCGGCGTCGAGGATCGCCGAGGAAAAGCTCAGGGTGGCCTGGACGATCAGCGGCGCCATGCAGTTGGGTAGCACGGTGATAAACATCAGGCGCGGCAGGCCGGCACCGGCCAGGCGGGCGGCGGTCACGTAGTCGCGGTTCAGTTCGCCCATGACCGCGGCGCGGGTCAGGCGCACATAAGACGGCAGCGAGACGATGGCAATGGCGATCACGGTGTTGATCAGGCCAGGGCCGAGGATGGCGACGATCGCCACCGCCAGCAGCAACGATGGCAGGGCGAGCATGATGTCCATCAGGCGCATGATGGTCGGCCCGAGGATGCGCGGGAAGAAGCCGGCCAGCAGGCCCATCAGAATTCCGGGAATCAGCGACATCACCACCGAGGACAGGCCGATCAGCAGCGACAGGCGCGAGCCCTGGATCAGTCGCGACAGCAGGTCGCGGCCTAGTTCATCGGTGCCCAGCAGGAACCGGGACTGGCCACCTTCGAGCCAGGACGGCGGGGTGAGCAGGAAGTCGCGGAACTGCTCACTCGGATCGTGCGGCGCGACCCAGGGGGCGAAAATCGCGCAGAAGATCACCAGCAGCATGAATAACAGGCCGGCGACGGCACCCTTGTTCTTGGCGAAGGCTTGCCAGAACTCTTTGTACGGCGACGGATACAGCAGGCTTTGATCGACTGCTACAGAGGAAGTTGGAGTGCTCATGTATAGGATCTCAGCGCTGGTGACGGATACGTGGGTTGGCGAAGCCGTAGAGGATATCCACCACGAAATTGACCAGGATCACGATGCAGGCAATCAACAGGATGCCGTTTTGCACCACCGGGTAGTCCCGGGCGCCGATGGCTTCGATCAGCCATTTACCGATGCCGGGCCAGGAGAAAATGGTTTCGGTGAGGACCGCCCCGGCCAGTAGCGTGCCGACTTGCAGGCCCATGACCGTCAGCACCGGGATCAGCGCGTTGCGCAGGCCGTGGACGAACACCACGCGGGCCGAGGACAGCCCCTTGGCGCGGGCGGTGCGGATGTAGTCTTCGCGCAAGACTTCGAGCATCGAGGAACGGGTCATCCGGGCGATCACCGCCAGCGGGATGGTGCCCAGCACGATGGAGGGCAGGATCATGTGGTGCAGCGCATCCCAGAAGGCGTCCGGCTGGTCGCTGAGCAGGGTGTCGATCAACATGAAACCGGTTTTCGGCTCGATGTCGTAAAGCAGGTCGATTCGCCCTGAAACCGGGGTCACGCCCAGGCTGACGGAGAAGAACATGATCAGGATCAGACCCCACCAGAAGATCGGCATCGAGTATCCCGCCAGGGATATACCCATGACCCCATGATCGAACAGCGATCCTCGCTTGAGGGCTGCGATCACGCCGGCCAGTAGGCCGAAGACGCCAGCGAACAGCAGGGCGGCCATGGACAATTCCAGGGTCGCCGGAAAGAGGGCGGTGAATTCGCTCCACACGCTGGTGCGTGTGCGCAAGGATTCGCCGAGGTCGCCATGGGCGAGTTTGCCCACGTAATCGATGTATTGCGCGTAAAGCGGTTTGTTCAGGCCGAGGCGTTCCATCGCCTGGGCATGCATTTCGGGGTCGACCCGGCGCTCGCCCATCATGACTTCCACGGGATCGCCAGGAATCATGCGAATCAATGCGAAGGTCAGCAGTGTGATGCCGAAAAACGTGGGGATCAATAACCCCAATCGGCGGGCAATAAAACTAAACATCTTATGGTGTACCTCATCAGCCGGTTAGGCATTCCGGTCGCAGCCCGGGGTGCGGGCAGCGACCGGTGTCTTTTTCTACTTCACCTGGGTCGTGGCGAAGTTATTGGTGGTCAGTGGGTTCATGTGATAACCCACTACGTTCTTGCGCATGGCGGTAAACATCTTGGGGTGAGCATGGTCGACCCACAGTACTTGCTGATGCAAGATTTCCAGGGCTTGTTCATAGAGCGCTGCACGTTCGGCCGGCTCGGTCTTGGTACGAGCCTGGTCGATCAGGGTTTGGAATTGCGGGTTGCACCAGCGGGTGTAGTTTTCGCCGTTTTTGGCCGCTTCGCAACTCAATAGCGGAGTGAGGAAGTTATCCGGGTCGCCGTTGTCGCCGCTCCAACCGGCGGACACCAGGTCATGTTCGCCTTTTTTTGCGCGCTTGAGCATCTCGGCCCACTCCATGACGCGGATATCGATCTTGATACCGACCTTGGCCAAATCCGACTGGACCAACTGCGCGCCCAGTTGCGGGTTCGGGTTGGTTGGGCCGCCCGCATTGCGAGTGTACAGGGTGAAGACCGTGCCTTGCGGCACGCCGGCTTCCTTGAGCAGCGCACGGGCCTTGTCCAGGTTCTGCGCCGGGTTCTTCAGCTTGTCGTTGTAGCCCAGCAGGGTGGGCGGGTAGGGGTTGACCGCCGCGATGGCGTTGCCCTTGCCATACAGGGTATCGACATAGGTCTGCTTGTCCAGCGCCAATTCGATGGCCTGGCGCACTCGCACATCACCCAGGTACTTGTGCTCGGTATTGATGGCGATGTAACCGGTGGACATGGCAGCCATGCCGACGACCTGCAAGTTCGGATCGGCCTGGATGCTCGGGACGTCATCCGGTTTTGGGTACAGGGCGACCTGGCACTCGTTGGCCTTGAGCTTCTGCAGGCGCGTGTTGTTGTCCGGGGTAATGGCAAATATCAGTGCATCGGCGGGCGGTTTGCCACGGAAGTAGTCCGGGTTGGCCTTGTAGCGGACCTGGGCATCCTTGGCATAACGCTGGAAAATGAACGGGCCGGTGCCGATTGGCTTGGCATTCAGGTCGTCCATCTTGCCGGCCTTGAGCAGCTGGTCGGCATACTCGGCGGAGTGGATCGAGGTGAAGGCCATACCCAGGTCGAGCAGGAACGGTGCCTCGGGTCGGGACAGGGTGAACCTGACGGTCAAGTCGTCGATTTTTTCGACGCTCTTGAGCAGGTTCTGGAAGTCCATGCTTTCAAAGTAGGGGAAACCGACACTCGATTGCTTGTGCCAGGGGTGATTCGGATCCAGTTGGCGCTGGAAGCTCCAGATCACGTCGTCGGCATTCAGCTCGCGAGTCGGTTTGAAGTAGTCGGTGTTGTGGAACTTGACGCCTTTGCGCAGGTGGAACGTGTACTGCAGGCCGTCGGGGCTGGTTTCCCAGCTTTCAGCCAGGGCCGGCTGGATCTCGGCGGTGCCTGGCTTGAAGTCCACCAGGCGGTTGAACACGGTTTCAGACGAGGCGTCGGAAGTGACGGCGGTGGTGTAAAGAACCGGATCGAAACCTTCCGGACTGGCTTCGGTGCAGACCACCAAGGGTTTCGCCGAAACGCCGATGGCGGCGGTCAGCAAGGTGGCTGCGATAGCCGCTCGCAAGGGAAGCATCTTCATATAAACCCTCCGTAATCAAATGAGCCAGATGAGTCGTCAGGGCCGACTCGCTGAATCGGCCCTGATCGCGTTACGTCTTAAAGGATCTTGAATGGAATGGTGGTGACCAGGCGGAACTCCTTGAGGTTGCCATCCGCTTGCTGCTCGCTGGCGCGGTGAGTGGTGTAGGTCGCACGGATGGCGGTGGCCTTCAGTGGACCGCTCTGCACCGAGTAGGAGGCGCCGATGCCGTATTCCTGGTGTTTCTCGCCGTCCATCAGACGCAGGTCGCTGCGGCTTTCGCCGGGGCTGCCATAAGCGGTGCCGTTGTAGTGGGTACCGTCGATACCCCAGCCGCGGGCGCTGTAGATGTTGAACTTGAGGCCGGGCACACCGTATTCGGCCATGTTGATGCCATAGGCGACCTGGAAGGATTTCTCGTTGGGGCCGTTGAAGTCCGACAGCAGGGAGTTGGCCAGGTAGATGCCGTTGGTTTCGTGTAGGTAGTCGAAGTACTCGTTACCGTTCACCTGCTGATAGGAGAAGGTCAGGCTGTGGGCCTGGTGGGTCAGGCCGAGCGACAGCGAGTAGGTATCGTTGTCGATTTCACCCATCTTCTTCTTGCCGGCATCGACGGTCTTGTAATAGTTGAATCCGGTGCTCAGACCCAGCACCGAAGTGTCCCCCAGGTCATGGACGAATCCCGCGTAGTACTGATTCCAGAAGTCCTCGACCTTGGCCGCGTAGAGGCTGGTCTTCAAGCTTTCCAGCGGCTGGTAGGTCATGCCGGCGGTATGGACGTGATCGGCTTCCTGGCCGTTGCCGTATTCGCTGCGAAATTTCGACAGGCTCTGCTCGGTCCGTGGCGATACACGGTCGAAGGTGCCCAGGTCGAAGGCCATGTTGCTGAGCTCTTCGCTATGGATGCTCACCCCTTCGAAGCTGGAAGGTAGCGGACGGTTGCCGATGGTATCGACAATCGGCGTGCTGAAGCTCTGGCGCCCGGCGATCAGGGTGGTGTTGGAAACGCGGGCCTGGACGTTGGCCAGGCCCAGTTTGCTCCACTGGCCTACAGCATCGCCGTCGCCGTGGGTCAGGGTACGGTTGGAACCGCCGGCCAGGTCCTTGCGGTCACGGTCCAGGGCGACGGCGTTGTAGACCGCCACTTCGGTCTTGATACCCACGGTGCCCTGAGTGAAACCCGAACTGTAGTTCAGGATGGTGCCCTGCACCCAGTTGATGCGCCGGGGCGTGGGTGTTGGCGTGGTCCCGCCTTTTTTGTAGGAGAAGCGATCATCGCGCCGTCTCAGTTCGTTGGCGTACCAGTTACGGGTTGTGCCCCCCAGGCTCTGACCCTCTATAAAACCCTTGGCTTCACTCTGGGCATTGCTGGTATTGATGCCGGTCGGAATGAAATCCTGGCTCTGGGATTGCGCATGGGCCGGTAGGGTGGCGCTACTGATGGCTAAGGCTAACAACGCTTTTTGAGAGAGTTTCAACGTAAAGCTCCTTTACTTATTGTTAGAATGCCGGCCTTTTTGGGTGAGCCGGCTATTTGTGGTGAACTCTTTTTTGTCTTCGCAAACGTTTGCTTGGCAGGTTTCGCCGAATTTCGGCTGCAAGATTGCGTGAGGGCGAAATTCGCCCTCACGCGCTGGTCACGGTTTTTATTGTTCGATACTGACGCCCGAGAATGAGTTACGGCCAAACGTGCTGACTTTGAAGTCCTGGATTTTGGCGCTCAGCGGCTGGTTGACCGTCGAATGAGCGATGGGGGTGATCGGCACCTGTTGCTTGAGCAACTGCTGGGCTTGTTGGTAGAGCACCGTCCGCTCGTCGCGATCGGTGACGATCTTGGCCTGCTTGACCAGCTTGTCGTATTGCGGGTCACACCACAGGGAGTAGTTGTTGCTGCCGATGGCATCGCAGCTGTAGAGGGTGCCGAGCCAGTTGTCCGGATCGCCGTTATCGCCGGTCCAGCCCATCAGGCTGATGTCATGCTCGCCGTTCTTGGTGCGCTTGAGGTACTCGCCCCATTCGTAGCTGACGATCTTCACCTTGAGGCCGATCTTCGCCCAGTCGGCCTGGAGCATTTCGGCCATCAGCTTGGCGTTGGGGTTGTACGGACGCTGGACGGGCATGGCCCAGAGCGTGAATTCGGTGCCTTCCTTGACGCCGGCAGCCTTGAGCAATTGCTTGGCTTTTTCCGGATTGTAGGCGGTGTCCTTGATTGTCTCGTCGTAGGACCACTGGGTCGGAGGCATGGCATTGACGGCCAACTGACCGGAACCCTGATAGACCGCGTTGAGGATGCTTGGCTTGTTTACCGCCATGTCCAGGGCCTGACGTACTTCGAGTTGGTCAAAAGGCTTGTGGCGCACGTTGTAGGCAATGTAGCCGAGGTTGAAGCCGGGCTTTTCGATCACCTGCAGCTTGGGGTTGCTCTTGAGCGCATCGACATCGGCGGGGCGTGGATGCAGCGTGACCTGGCACTCATCGCGCTTGAGCTTTTGTACCCGTACCGAGGCGTCGACGTTGATCGCGAAGATCAACTGATCGAGCTTGACCTGGCTCGAGTCCCAGTAGTGCTTGTTGGCGATGTAGCGGATCTGCGTGTCTTTCTGATAGCGCTGGAACACGTAGGGCCCGGTGCCGATGGGTTTCTGATTGATGTCGCTGGGCTTGCCTTCTCTGAGCAACTGGTCGGCATATTCGGCGGACAGGATCGAGGCGAAGCTCATGGCGATGTTCTGGATGAACGCGGCATCGATGCTGTTGAGGGTCATGACCACAGTCAGCGGCCCGGTTTTTTCGACCTTGGCGATATTCTTGTTCAGGCTCATCCCGGTGAAGTAGGGGAACTCAGTGGGGTAGGCCTTGCGAAACGGCTGCTCGGGATCGAGCATGCGATTGAAGGTGAACAGCACATCGTCGGCATTGAGATCGCGACTCGGCGTGAAGTATGGGGTGGTGTGGAACTTCACCCCTTCACGCAAATGAAAGGTGTACACCAGGCCATTGGGTGAGATGTCCCAGCTCTTGGCCAGCGCCGGTGCGACGGTGGTCTCGCCTCGAACGAATTCCACCAGCCGGTTGTAGATCGGTTCGGCGGCGTCGTTGTCCGTAGCGGCGGTGTACTGTGCAGTGTCGAACCCGGCGGGGCTACCCTCGGAGCAGAACACCAGACTGCCGCCAGCCTGGGCAAAAGAGGCACCCGCCAGCAGGGCCGTGCTGGTAAAAGCGGATAAAACGAAGGTGTGGCGCATGACGATTCCATCCATTTTTATTGTTATCGATGAGCGATTGCCATGTGCTGAAACATGGAAACATCACCGACTGAGCCAGTAAGTACAGCAATCCCGCTCGAACGCCTATCAGCGGTATCTCGACGTTATGACGCCAAGTCCCTGCCGTAAATGCGTAGAGCCTTAGAAAGTTGTAGGAAAAAACTGCGCTTCTGACTCGCTCGGCTGAAACCGGGAGCGGTGAGGTAATGGCAATTCCTGCAATTCTGGCGCTAGCGCAAGGGCGACGTCGTACTACGTCGCCCTTGCGCGACCTTATTTGCCGACGCTGACACCGTAGAAGGAGTTCAAGCCAAACGGACTGATCTTGAAGTCTTTCACGGTGACACTCATGGGTTGGTACACCGTCGAGTGCGCGATAGGTGTGTACGGGACGTCTTCCTTGAGGATGTGCTGGGCCTGCTTGTACAGCTCGGTGCGCTTGGCCTGGTCGGTAGTCGATTTGGCTTCTTTCATCAGGCTGTCGTATTTGGGCGTGCAATACTTCGAGAAGTTGTTGCCGTTGATGGCATCGCAACCGAACAGGACGTTCAGCCAGTTATCCGGGTCGCCGTTGTCGCCGCTCCAGCCGATGATCATGGCTTGTTGCTCGCCGGCCTTGGACCGCTTGATGTATTCACCCCATTCGTAGCTGACGATCTTCACGTTCAGGCCGATATTCTTCCAGTCGGCCTGGAGCATTTCGGCCATCAGCTTGGCGTTGGGGTTGTACGGGCGCTGGACGGGCATGGCCCACAGCTTGATTTCGGTACCTTCCTTGATGCCGGCCTCCTTGAGCAATTGCTTGGCTTTCTCGGGATCGTACTTGGCATCCTTGATGGTGGTGTCGTAGGACCACTGGGTCGGCGGCATGGCGTTGACGGCCAACTGGCCAGCGCCTTGGTACACCGATTCGATGATCTGCGGCTTGTTCACCGCCATGTCCAGTGCCTGACGAACACGCAGGTCGGCCAACGGATTGGCGGCGGTTTCGCCCTTGAGCACCGGCATCACGTTATAGGCGATGTAACCCAGGTTGAAACCGGCCTGGCTGGGCATCTGCAGTTTCGGGTCGGCCTTGAGCGGTGCAAGGTCGGCCGGACGCGGGTAGACGCTGACCTGGCATTCGTTTTTCTTCAGTTTCTGCATCCGCACCGAGGCGTCGGTGGTGATGGCGAAGATCAGGTTATCGATCTTGACGTCTTCAGGCTTCCAGTAGTCCTTGTTTGCGGTGTAGCGGATATTGGAGTCTTTCTGGTAGCTCTTGAACACGAACGGCCCAGTACCGATCGGCTTCTGGTTGATGTCGCTGGTCTTGCCTTCCTTGAGCAGCTTATCGGCGTACTCGGCGGACTGGATGGAAGCGAAGCTCATTGCCAGGTTCTGGATGAACGCGGCGTCAACCGTCTTCAGGGTGAACTTGACAGTATGGTCGTCGATCTTCTGCAACTGGGTGATGTTGCTGTCCATGCCCATGTCGGTGAAGTACGGGAATTCGGTCGGATAGGCTTTGCGAAATGGCATGTCCTTGTCGAGCATGCGGTTGAAGGTGAACAGCACGTCGTCGGCGTTGAAGTTGCGGGTCGGCTTGAAGTAGTCGGTGGTGTGGAACTTCACCCCATCGCGCAGATGGAAGGTGTAGGTCAGGCCATCCGGCGAAATATCCCAGCTAGTCGCCAGGCCAGGAACCACGGCGGTGCCGCCGCGTTCAAACTGGCTGAGACGGTTGAAGACGGTTTCCGCGGAGGCGTCGAAGTCGGTTCCGGCGGTGTATTGGCCTGGATCGAAACCGGCCGGGCTCCCTTCGGAGCAGTACACCAGGTTTGTCGCCGCGAGGGCGAACGGTGCAGATGCCAGGAGGCCTGCGCCCACTAAAAACGGAATGACGGCTTTTTTAAGCATGGTGGCCTCATGATTTGTTGTCATTTTTTGTTGTGAGGACGACCTCGTGAGTCGACCTAGGGATACTTATGCAGGCCCCATACCCAATGCAAGATGCAGAAACACCGCAAGCCTTAAACTGTGGCACGAACGTACACGAATGTCGCAATTGTATAAATTTCGGCGCATTTAATCGTTTGCGTCTGGCTTTTTCGCTGCATCTAGCGCCCTGCTAGCGGGCAAGCGAGGCCTCTGGCGTGCATGGTTGGGGCGTGCGTGTTACTTATCCAGACTTACCCCGTAGAAGGGCGTCAAGCCGAAGGGACTGATCTTGAAGTCACGTACTTCCTTGCGCAGCGGCTGGAATACCGTCGAGTTCGCGATGGGCGTGATGGGCACTTGTTCCTTGAGGACTTTCTGTGCCTGTTGGTAGAGCTTGACCCGTTCGTCGCGATTGCTCGCGAGTTTGGCTTGTTGGACCAGTCGATCATAATCCGGGTTGCACCATTTGGCGTAGTTGCTGCCTTTTAGCGCACCGCAGCTGTACAGCACACCGAGCCAGTTGTCCGGATCGCCATTGTCTCCAGTCCAGCCATAAATCATGGCGTCATGTTCGCCGTTCTTGGCGCGCTTGATGTATTCGCCCCATTCATAGCTGACGATATTGGCCTTGATCCCGACCTTGGCCCAGTCCTGTTGGATCATCTGCGCCGACATCCGCGCATTGGGGTTCGAGGCGCGCTGCACGGTCATGGCCCACAGGTCGATGCTGGTGCCGGGGGCGATCCCGGCCTCTTTCAGTAACGCCTTGGCTTTGGTTGGATCGTAGGGCGCATCCTTGATGTTCGGGTCGAACGACCATTGCGCCGGTGGCAGGGCGTTTTGTGCCAGTTGTCCGGCACCCTGGTAGACCGCTTTGATGATCGCCGGCTTGTCGATGGCCATGTCCAGCGCCTGGCGCACCTTGAGTTGGTCCAGCGGCTTGTGGGTCACGTTATAGGCCAGGAAACCCAGGTTGAAGCCAGCCTGCTGGAGCACTCGCAGGTTCGGGTCTTGCTTCATGATCTCGATGTCCGCCGGGGGCGGGTAACCGCTGACCTGGCACTCACCGGCCTTGAGCTTCTGCAGGCGCGCGGCGGCATCGGGAGTGATAGCGAAGACCAGGTTGTCGAGTTTCACGTCCTCGGGTTTCCAATATGCCTTGTTCGCCACGTAGCGAATCTGCGAGTCCTTCTGGTAGCGCTTGAACACGAAGGGGCCGGTGCCGATCGGTTTCTGGTTGAGTTCCTCGGCCTTGCCTTCCTTGAGCAGCTTGTCAGCGTATTCGGCGGACTAGATGGAGGCGAAGCTCATTGCCAGGTTTTGGATAAATGCCGCATCGACCGTGTTCAGGTTGAAACGCACAGTGTGTTCGTCGAGTTTCTCGACGTTCTTGATGGTGGTATTAAGGCCCATGTCGGTGAAGTACGGCGACTCCGAAGGGTAAGCCTTGCGCAAGGGCTGGTTCGGGTCGAGCAGACGATTGAAGGTGAACAGTACATCGTCGGCGTTGAAGTCGCGGGTTGGCGTGAAATAGTCGGTGGTGTGGAATTTCACGCCGGGGCGCAGGTGGAAGGTGTAGCCGAGGCCATCGGTGGAGACCTCCCAGCGTGTTGCCAGGCCAGGTTCGACTTCGGTGCCGCCGCGTTTGAACTGGGTCAGGCGGTTGAACACGGTTTCGGCCGACGCGTCGAAATCGGTGCCGCTGGTGTACTGGCTGGGGTCGAAACCAGCCGGGCTGGCTTCGGAACAGTAGACCAAGGTGGTAGCGGCCTGGGCCAGCGGTGCACCGGCCAGTAGGCTGGCGGCAAGGAGCAGCGGTTTGAATACGGTTCTTTCCATGGAATCCTCTGGGAGCGCTTTTCTAGAGCAAAAAAAACGGCGGTCACCGAGGTTACCGCCGTTCTGGCCTGCTTAGAAAGCGCTCACCACACAGGCCACTGGGTCTTTATTGCTGGACCTCGATCACGCCATCGGCGCTCATGCTGACTTCGCTGGTTCCGGCTTCCATGTCCGGAGTCGGTGCCGCGTCCATGGCAGCGGCTTTCATCATCATCGCACCACGGGCGTAGGGCGGTGGATAACCGTTGCTGTTGAGGTTCAGGTTGACGATCTTGTAGCCCTTGCCGCCCAGGGCGTCGGTGGCCAACTGAGCGCGAGCCTTGAAGGCATTCACTGCGTCCTTGAGCAAGGCATCTTCGCTGGCCTTGCGGGCCGCGGTGGAAATGGAGAAATTCATGCTGTCCATTTTCAGGGTCTGCATCAGGTCGCCGGTCAGCTTGGAGAGAGAGGCAAAGTCGGCGCTTTCCAGGCGTAGTTCGGCGCGTTCACGCCAGCCGGTGATTTTCTGGCTCTTGTTGTCGTAGACCGGATAGCTGTTGCGGCTGCCCTGACGCAGGCTCACGGCCTTCACTTCACGGGCCTGGCCGAGGGCTTTGTTCATGGTGTTGGTGATCTCGGCGGCGAGCTTGGCCGGGTCGGTGTTCTGCGCCTCGGTATAGAGAGTGACGGTCATCAGATCCCGTGCTACCTCCTGGCTGGCTTGGGCCCGCAGAGAAATCTGGTTGTAATGAAGCTCGTCGGCCGCCAGCGCCGGCAGGCTGGTCAGGGTGGCGATGCTAAGCGCGAGCAGGGTGGCGCTGCGAGTGAACCGTTGCATAAAAACTCCTTGGGATACGGGACGCGGTGGGTGTCGGACAGCTCCGCGTGCAGGTATCAGACTACGCCGGGATTGTCCGGTTCTGCTGATTACAACTTCAATACATATACTTAAAAGTTATATGGCTCACTCGCAGGGATTCTGGCACTTTCTCGGCAGCAGTTTTTAGATTTTGGATTTTGGGTCGCTACTGTGGCCCAATGCTGGAGTTGACTTGCCTGTCCCCGAAATCCGCGATGATGTCCTTCCCGCCAACTGTTAGGTCAGAATTGTGCAACCCAGCAAGACTTGACATGGTTCTCGCGGCCTCTTTGATTGCGGCCTCTTCAGCGTCTAGAGGGCTCATCTCTTTTTGAAATTGCCTTTGAAACCGTTCTTGCAAAGTATCTTTTAGATCCTTACGGGCTTTCTTCGCCGCCATAGCATCGCGTTTACCGGGGTTAGCTATATTTTCTAAGTATTCCTCAACCGTCAGCCGATTCAGCTCTCATCAAGAATGCTTCGAATATCAAGGTCAGAAAAGCGCTTCAGGATGCTGCTGGCGGCCTCTTTTTCGCCCAAATCACACGCTTGACGGACACATCTGACTCGGCGATAGATCAGATCGAGACTAGGTAAATTTGTGGAGCTGGGTGGGCTGAGAGGATTTGTGCCCCTTTCGCGTTCCCCTAGGCCGCCCTGACGAAATAGACGTTCGGCATAAGCCTCGATATCGAGCCAACTGGGGATTCTTGTCCATAAAGGCATTCATCGCTCCTGCGTTCGGGGGAGAATTGGGAAAGCTAGGCTTTGTGCCATGCTCTGTCAAAAGTGATTTCAAGGGATCCAACCCTTTAAGGCAGCGGCAGTCGAAAGGCCTGTGCTAGATGATTCCCGCTCCCCTGTGGTTCAGGCAGTGCGACACAGAGTCGAGATACCCACGTCGGACGTCTAAAAATTTACCTGCTAGATGACTTCGCCAGACGCATACATTCGATCGGGCTGTGAAACAGCCGAAAAACCAGACACCTCGTTCTAGTTGATACATTGCACTCACTGGCTTTAGGGACGCTTCGCGCCCCAGCGTGGGCAAGCCCACTCGCCGCACGATCGCGTTTGGTTTCGAATTTCCAACCCAATGGCATCGGCACAACCCCCCCTTGCCATTGTGCATCTTTACCCACGACGAGATTTGCCAACTGTGGCGGTTTGCCGCACATTGGCCTGTCCGCCCCCGGCTTGGTTATACTCGTGGCGATCCACCTGGAGCGCTCATCAGGAGAGCTCATGCTCACCCCCTTTCCATTGTTGTCCGCGACTCGCCAGAACCTGTGGCGCCTGACGTTCATCCGCATTCTGGTGCTGGCCGCCCAGGCCGGTTCGGTCGGTATCGCCTACGGGTTCGATCTGTTGCCGCTGCCCTGGCTGCAACTGGCAACCACGCTGGTCTGCTCCATAGTGCTCTGTGCTTTCACCGTGGTGCGCCTGCGCACGACCTGGCCGGTCACCGAGCTTGAATACGCCGTACAGCTAGCCTGTGACCTGTTTATCCACAGCGCCCTGTTGTATTTCTCCGGTGGCTCGACCAACCCTTTCGTCTCCTATTATCTGGTGCCGCTGACCATTGCCGCCGTGACGTTGTCCTGGCGTTATTCGGTAGCCCTCTCCGGTATTGCACTGGTTCTGTACACCTTGCTGCTGGTGCAGTTCTACCCGCTGGAAACCTTTCCGATCTCCCGGGAAAATCTACAGATCTATGGCATGTGGCTGAGCTTCGCCCTGGCGGCGGCGGTCATCACCTTTTTTGCCGCGAAGATGGCCGAGGAATTGCGTCGCCAGGAAGAGCTGCGTGCGTTGCGTCGTGAAGAAGGCCTGCGTGACCAGCAACTGTTGGCCGTGGCGACCCAGGCCGCCGGGGCCGCCCATGAATTGGGCACGCCACTGGCGACCATGAGCGTGTTGCTCAAGGAGATGCGCCAGGACCATTCGGACCCGGCGTTGCAGGACGATCTGAGTGTGCTCCAGGATCAGGTCAAGCTGTGCAAGGAGACCCTGCAGCAACTGGTGCGGGCCGCGGAAGCCAATCGCCGGCTGGCGGTGGAGATGCAGGATGTCACGGTCTGGCTCGACGAAGCGCTGAACCGTTGGCACCTGATGCGCCCGGAGGCCAGTTATCGTTTTCAGCTCCTGGGGCAGGGCGAAGTGCCGCGCCTGGCGCCGCCACCGGATTTGACCCAGGCTCTGCTCAATCTGTTGAACAACGCCGCCGATGCCTGTTCCGAGGGCCTGGAAGTACAGCTCGATTGGGACGAGGAAAACCTCACCATCAGTATTCGCGACCACGGTGCCGGAGTGCCGTTGGCCATCGCCGAGCAGATCGGCAAACCGTTCTTTACCACCAAGGGCAAAGGTTTCGGCCTGGGCCTGTTCTTGAGCAAGGCCAGCGTGACACGCGCCGGCGGCTCGGTGAAACTCTACAGTCATGAGGAAGGCGGCACGCTCACCGAGCTGCGCCTGCCTCGTGTCGCCCGAGGAGACGAAGCATGAATGACGAGATCCCAGTCGAAGGCGAAGAACTGCCGCATCTGTTGCTGGTGGACGACGACGCCACTTTTACCCGTGTGATGGCGCGGGCCATGAGCCGGCGCGGTTTTCGTGTCAGCACCGCCGGCTCCGCCGAAGAAGGCCTGATCCTGGCCCAGCAGGACCTGCCGGACTACGCCGCGTTAGACCTGAAGATGGACGGCGACTCCGGTCTGGTGCTGTTGCCCAAGCTGCTTGAGCTCGATCCGGAGATGCGCGTGCTGATCCTCACGGGCTATTCCAGCATCGCCACGGCGGTGGAGGCGATCAAGCGCGGCGCTTGCAACTACCTGTGCAAGCCAGCGGACGCCGACGATGTGCTGGCGGCCTTGCTCTCCGAGCACGCCGACCTCGATACCCTGGTGCCGGAAAACCCGATGTCGGTGGACCGCCTGCAGTGGGAACACATCCAGCGCGTGTTGACCGAGCACGAGGGCAATATCTCTGCGACGGCCCGTGCCTTGGGCATGCATCGGCGGACCTTGCAGCGCAAATTGCAGAAGCGGCCAGTGCGGCGCTGAACGAATCGTTCTTCGCCTGCATTATCGCCTGTGCGAATCCTCTATGATCGGCCAATAAATTTTCTTACGCTAATCGAGCCTGAACAATGACTGAGAAGAACGCCGAGTATTGCGCGGTCAACGATGCCGTGCAGGGACAGTTTTTTCGCCGGGTCTGGCACATGACAACGCCTTATTGGCGCAGTGAAGAGAAGGGCAAGGCCTGGTTATTGTTGCTGGCGGTCATTGGTCTTTCGTTGTTCAGCGTCGCGATTTCGGTCTGGATCAACAGCTGGTACAAGGATTTCTACGACGCCTTGCAACAGAAGGACGAGAGCGCCTTCTGGCGGCTGATCCTGTATTTTTGTGGTATCGCCGCGGCGGCGATTCTCGGTGCGGTCTACCGACTGTACCTGACTCAGATGCTGACGATCCGTTGGCGTAACTGGCTGACCGAGCAACATTTCAAGCGCTGGCTCGGTCACAAGAACTACTACCAGTTGGAACAGGGCGGCTACACCGATAACCCTGACCAGCGGATTTCCGAAGACCTCAATAGCTTCACCTCCAACACCTTGAGCCTGGGCTTGGGCCTGATCCGCACCGTGGTCAGCCTGGTGTCGTTCTCGATCATCCTGTGGGGTGTCTCAGGCAGCATCGAAGTCTTGGGCATCACCATTCCCGGCTACATGTTCTGGTGTGCCTTGCTCTATGCCGCGGTGGGCAGTTGGCTGACTCACCGGATCGGTCATCGTCTGATTGGCTTGAACAATCGCCAGCAACGTTTTGAGGCCGATCTGCGTTTCTCCATGATCCGGGTTCGTGAGAACGCCGAGAGTATTGCGTTGTTCAATGGTGAGTCGAACGAAAATCAACGCTTGAGCGCTCGTTTTGGCAAGGTCTGGCACAACTTCTGGGACATCATGCGCGTTTCCAAGCGCCTGACTTTTTTCACGGCGGGCTATGGCCAGATTGCCACAATCTTTCCCTTTATCGTGGCCGCCCCGCGTTACTTTGCCGGCAAGATCCAACTGGGCGAATTGATGCAGATAAACTCTGCGTTTGGCAATGTGCAGGAAAATTTCAGTTGGTTCATCACGGCGTATTCGGATCTGGCCGCGTGGCGTGCGACATGCGATCGTCTGTTGAGCTTTCGTCAGGCCATGGGCGACAACGAGGACCGTGTCCAGACCATCGATGTACAAAGCGAGGGCGACGAGTTGAAGGTGCGCAACCTCGATCTGCAGTTGAACAATGACCGTACACTGTTGAATGGCGCCAATATGGCCGTCGCGGCAGGTGAGCGCCTGATGCTGGCCGGTCGGTCTGGCAGCGGTAAAAGTACCTTGTTCCGCGCCATGGGCAACCTCTGGCCGCAGGGCCATGGGAGTATTCGCCTACCCGCCCGACGCTACCTGTTTTTGCCGCAGAAGCCCTACCTGCCCATTGGTAGCCTGCGTGAGGCACTGAGTTATCCACAGGCGGGCGATGCCTATGCGCAAGAGCGCTATGTCCAGGTTTTGGAAACTTGTCGCTTGCATCACTTGGTTGCGCGCCTGGACGAGAGTAACCACTGGCAGCGCATGCTGTCTCCGGGCGAGCAGCAACGCCTGGCCTTCGCCCGTGCCCTGTTGTACGCACCGCAATGGTTGTTCATGGATGAAGCGACCTCGGCCATGGACGAAGAGGATGAAGCCGATCTCTACGAGGCCCTGATCGAGCAGATTCCCGGCATCGGGATCGTCAGCGTCGGCCATCGCAGCAGTTTGAACAAATTCCATACTCGGCATTTGCGCATAGAGCGAGGACAGCTGGTGTCTCAAGAACCGGCCCATGCATAGACTGTGATCGTACAACCCGGTTGAGCCACGCTACGGGCTCATCCGTTCAGCCGAGTGATAAGGAAAGCCAGTGCAGCGTGCTTCGCGTACCCAGCGAGTCGGCGACCATGAGCACCCATCGGGGGAGCTGCACGGTGGCCTGTGAGACATTCCCCCTTCGCGGATCAGAACACCGACCAGCCAATCCGCTGACTCAGCAGTTCCAGCGCCGCCATGCCCACCAGTGAATTGCCGGCGGCATTCAGCTCCGGTGCCCAGACGCACACGGCGAACTGTCCCGGCACCACGGCAACGATCCCGCCACCCACACCGCTCTTGCCTGGCAGGCCGACCCGATAGGCGAAGTTGCCGGCCTCGTCGTACAGCCCGCTGGTGGCCATGATCGAGTTGACCTGCTGGGTCTGGCGCGGTGTCAGGATCCGTTCGCCGCTGTGCTTGCAGAAACCATCGTTGGCCAGGAAACAGAAGGCTCGGGCCAGGTCGATGCAGTTCATGCGCAGCGCACAGTGGCTGAAATAGCTATGCAGTACCGCTTCCACATCGTTGTGAAAGTTGCCGAACGATTGCATCAGGTAGGCCATGGCGGCATTGCGTGCGCGGTGCTGGTACTCCGAGTCGGCCACCTTGCCGTCGACCATCACCTGCATATTGCCGGACAACCGCCGGACAAAGTCCCGCATCGACAGCGCCGGAGCGGCGAAGCGCGACTGGTTGATGTCGCAGATCACCAGCGCCCCGGCATTGATGAACGGATTGCGCGGTTTCCCGCGTTCGAATTCCAACTGTACCAGCGAGTTGAACGGCTGCCCCGAGGGCTCATGGCCCAAGCGTTGCCAGATGGCCTCGCCGGAATGGTTGATCGCCTGTACCAGGCTGAACACCTTGGAAATACTCTGGATCGAGAAGGGTATCAGCGCATCGCCAGCGCAGAACACCTCGCCGTCGTTGCTGTACACGGCAATACCCAGCTGATTGCCCGGTACATCGGCCAGCGCCGGAATGTAATTAGCTACCTTGCCCTGGCCGATCATTGGCCGGACTTCATCTAGAATTTCGCTCAACAGTGCTTGCATGCTCGGGCTCGCAGTCACTTCCCGCGGGTTGCAGGACTCCATGCTGCTAGACGCCGGACACCGGGTTGGAAGCACAGTTTTTGTGGTCGAAGAAGCGCTTGGGATCTCTACGCCAACGGACATCTGCGGGCCGATCTGCCGACCGGATCGGTGCGTACTCGTTGAGAGCGGAGCAGATGCGGGGGTAAACTGCCCGCCCGTGTAATGTCTGTGGCTGGAGCCGGTAATGCGCAAAGATAAGAAACAGGTGATTGGTGACGAGATCGGCGACGCGCAGATCAAGTTGTTCCTCGACTTCGAGCCGGTCGATGCGACTTCGCCGTCCCTGCACAAGCTGATCAAGGCCTATCGGGGCCTGCGGATCGACGATTTCGAGCGTTTCCTGGTGTTCTTCAAGGAAGCCGGTTATGACCTTGACGGTCAGGATGAGCATGGCCGGGACTTCGTTGCGCTGATCCAGGACCAACGCAACGCTCCCGGCTACATCGACCTGATCAACAACGCTCGCGGTTGAGTCGGGTGGTAAGCACTGAGCAGGCCCTATAGGGCCGAGTGAACGCATCACCGGTGGGATCGTTGCTGGCCCGCGTGGCAAGCAACGATCCCAGGGTTTTTATTCGCGATGACCTCAGGCGTAGCTTTCGGTCTCGCTGCTTGGCTCCACCAGCTCAAGGCTGATGTTGTTCTGGGTGTTGATCTTGCGGTACAGCGCCGCGTCGGTTTCGAGGGCTTTTTCCCGCGCCGGGAAGATCTCCTGGAGTTTGGCCAGCCATTCGCCACTGGCTTTTTCCGGGAAACAGCGTTCGATCAGTTCCAACATGATCGACACGGTGACCGAAGCCCCCGGCGATGCCCCGAGCAGGGCGGCCAATGAGCCGTCCTTGGCGGTGACCAGTTCGGTGCCGAATTGCAGCACGCCGCCTTTCTTCGGGTCTTTCTTGATGATCTGCACCCGTTGGCCGGCTACTTCCAGACGCCAGTCTTCGGCTTTTGCTTGCGGATAGAAACGCCGCAGGGACTCCAGGCGCTGCTCCATCGACTGCATGACTTCGCTGATCAGGTACTTGGTCAGCTCCATGTTGTCGCGGGCCACGGCCAGCATCGGGCCGATGTTGCCGGCACGTACCGACAGCGGCAGGTCCATCAGCGAACCATGCTTGAGGAACTTGGTGGTGAAGCCGGCATACGGTCCGAACAACAGCGACTTCTTACCATCCACCACCCGGGTGTCCAGGTGTGGTACGGACATCGGTGGCGAACCCACTGCGGCCTGGCTGTAGACCTTGGCCTGGTGCTGCTTGACCACTTCCGGGTTGTCGCAACGCAGCCATTGGCCGCTGACCGGAAAGCCGCCGAAGCCTTTGCTTTCCTCGATGCCCGAAGCCTGCAGCAACGGCAGGGCCGCGCCGCCGGCACCGAGGAAGACGAACTTGGCGTCGACTTCACGGCTGTTGCCGGTGTTCACGTCCTTGATGCTCACGGTCCAGCCAGCGCCATTGCGCTTGAGGCCGGTCACGCGCTTGCAGTACTTGACTTGGGCATCCGGGGCGCTGGTCAGGTGTTTGAGCAGCTGATTGGTCAGGGCGCCGAAGTTGACATCGGTGCCGTTCATCACGCGGGTCGCGGCAATCGGCTCGTCGGCTGGACGGCCTGGCATCATCAACGGCATCCATTCGCTCATCTTCGCCCGGTCTTCGGTGTATTCCATCTCGGCGAAGGCGTGGTGCTGGTGCAGCGCTTCGAAGCGCTTCTTCAGGAACGCAATACCTTCCTCGCCTTGGACGAAACTCAAGTGCGGTACGGGGCTGATGAACGTTTTGCACGAGCCGAAGGTGTTTTTTTGTGTCAGATAGGCCCAGAGCTGCTTCGACACCTCGAACTGGGTGTTGATGTGCACGGCTTTCTTGATGTCGACGGAACCGTCGGTGGCCTGCGGCGTGTAGTTCAGCTCGCACAGCCCCGCGTGGCCAGTCCCGGCGTTGTTCCACGGGTTGGAACTCTCTGCGGCACCCGAATCCATCAGCTCAACGACTTCCAGCTTGATACCGGGGTCGAGCTCTTTGAGTAGCACCGCAAGGGTGGCACTCATGATGCCAGCCCCAACCAGGACCACATCGACTGCTTCGTTATGCGCCATTACCGCGTCTCCAAAATCTGCAGCACCACATTGACGGCATGGCCGCCAGGAATTGACCGGGCTCAAGCAGCTCCGGGTCACTCATGGCCAGGTTCGCCATGTTCGATTCTTCGCAATTTTTTGCAACTTCAGCGGACGCTGGCGGTAGGTTTGAAGTGCGTATGAACGCATTCCAGGTAGCCTCCCGCCATTCGACTTAGGGTCGAGAGCATCCGATCGTGCAACCAAATCCGTGAGCGGACAGGCTTCAAGCACCTGTCCGGGAATATCGGGTCCTATGTGATTGAGTCGTTGAGGACACTGATGGTGCATTTCCAGACGCAAAACTTTTCATTTGCTCGCCACACTCTCGTGAAGTAGTGAATACCCGTTTTTTCACGCTCTTTTGAAGACGTGAACCTCAAAAAAGGGCTGCTGCAACCTGTCACCGGGCCCGCGAAGCAAATGCCGGCCAGGAAACGAGGCTGGCGTGCGGGCAAACAGCTCAGTGAACGAGCGCAAGGGCAGCTCTGGCAGATTCGGCAAAAACGGCGGTTTACAGGTATGACAGCAAGCCCGCCGATTTCACTCGATCTGTGTGGGCGGCTCTCTGTGGGCGGTGCGGGGAGCTAATGCCAGGGCATTAACGATGCTGCGAGGCCCGATCAGGAGACGTCCTTATAATCGGGGGGAGATTGTAACTAAGAATCGCGCAGAAATGATCCTGTTAAATGAGTTTTATTAGTCAGCCGGTCAGATGCTCGACGGCTGAGGTCGCCTGCGGGTGGCGGACAGGCGGCCCGGTAGCGAGGCGGATGTCTGGTTAGCCGCGCCCGCGCACGGCTATACTGATGACCTGATTGTGCCTAGTCCTTGGAGAGATGAGCATGTTGCAACGCCTGTTGTTCGGTTTGATCACTGTGACCAGTCTGACCTTGGTCGGCTGTGCCAACAGCCCCCAGCAGCTTAGCCCGCAACCCAAGCTCACCACCCAGCTCGCGCCGGTGGGCCATGGTCAGCAAGTGGTGGTAAGGGTTGTCGATGGTCGTCGTTCGCCGGTATTGGGAACCCGTGGTGGCCTGTACCCTGAAACCAGTGCTATTACCGTGCAGAGCGCCGATATCGTGCCAAAACTTCAGGCCCAGGCCGAAGCCGCCGTGCGCCTGCTGGGCTATACCCCGACGCCTAACGCCATGAATGCACCCAGCCTGACCGTGACCTTGTCGGACCTGACCTATCAGTCGCCCAAGGACTCCACGTATGTGACCGAAGCCACCATCGGCGCCAATTTCCGTTCCGATGTGACCAATGCCAACCAACGCTATAGCGGCCAGTACGGTGCTTCGCTGAACCAGCGTTTCGGCATGGCGCCCAATGAGGAAACCAACACCAAGCTGATCAGCGACGTGCTGAGCGACGCGCTGACCCGGGTCTTCAAGGACCCGAGCATCGGTCGATTGCTGGGTCAGTAATTCACGGCCCGAGTCCGAGAAACGAAAAACCCGGCCATTCATGGCCGGGTTTTTATTCCTGCCTGAAATCAGGCGGCTTGCACATAAAAGTCCAGCAGACTCACGCCGGTCGTCAGGTCGGTTTCGGGCAGATCGGCGTGCTGATGGCCGCCAAGAGCACAATAGACCAGCCAATGACGGTCCTGGACGTTGAACGACAGGGCGTCCACCAGGGCTTCCTGCTCATCGCTGGGGGCGATCAGGTAAAGCCGATCCTGGTTCTCTGCGTGCAACATGACTAGCTCCGTGACGGTATCGAGGGGCGACAGACTGGCCTGTTAAGGTGACGTTCAGGTGACAGTGTCAATTACCCCGTAAATTGTAGGGAGACGGACACGAGAAATTGTCATGCACGCGTGATTTGATACTTGTGCGTGTCGCGAACGGCTATTTATCGGAGGGCTCATGATGTCGCTGCACTTGATCTGGAGCGCGTTGGCGGGCCATCCGGGCAAATGGCTCAATCTGTTTGCATTGTTGCTGGCCTGTCCGGGGGCCTGGTTGTTGCAGATTACCCGCCGCCGTGAGCAGCGGGCGCTGGAAAACCTGGAGATGCAGAGCGAAGGGCGGTCGATTGAGCTGCCGCTGTTATTGCTCGATTCCCGCGTGCTGCGGGCGAACCGATTTTTCTATCGATTCGGGTTTGCCTGCCTCGGCATCGCACTGCTGCTGTCCTGGCTCAGTACCAGGCTCTGAGCGGAAGGCTGCCAGGCCGGGCGTTACGGTTGATCAGAGCGGCCATCCCGCCTTGATCCGGTACTGATTGCGTACCGGCGTCGCATACTGTTGCACCAGGTACGGTCGATGTTCTGCCGGGCAGGCATCCAGGCGGCGTTGCCATTCTGCCTGGGCCTGGGCCAGTTCCTGGGCGGGAAACAGCTCTGTGGCGGCAGGTACCTGCAACTGCGGGTCGGCATCGCCCCATTGGGCATATGCCAGATAGTGCACCGGGAACAATCGATAGCCACCGAGGATCCGTCGGTCCATTTCCTGGGCCAGCACTTTGGTGTCCTCGAACGCCCCGCTCAGCGGTGCGGCAAAGTTCACATGCACCCGCCCCTTATAGCCGGTGATGCCCTTGGCAATGCTCGCGTCATCCTCGCCCGGCACCTTGTTATAGGTGCCGGTAGTGGCGCGGATGTATAGCTCGCGGGCCTTGGCCTGATCGCAAGGATCGTATTCGTAGCTGATCGAGACCGGTGTCAGGTTCAGCGAACGGATGACTTCGGCGAATGGCTCGTCCTTGCGACTCATATGGAACATTTTCAGGATGGCTGATTCGGTGCGGTCGTCACCGTCCTTGGCGCGACCTTCGGCCTGGGCGATCCAGATCGACTGGCAGTCGTTGCGGATCGAATGGTTGATATAGGCCGACAGCAGTTGATAGGCCGCCATCTTCTCGCGTCGTCCGGTGATCGAGCGGTGCACGATAAAACTTTTGTTCAAGCGCATCAGATCGCTGACGAACGGCTTTTGCAGCAAATTGTCGCCGATGGCGATACGCGGTGTCGGCAGGCCGGCATGGTACACGGCATAATTGACGAAGGCCGGATCCATCACGATGTCGCGGTGGTTGGCCAGGAACAGGTAGGCGCTGCCGGACTTGAACTGCTCGACTCCGGTGTAGGTCACCCCGTCAGTGGCCCGTTCGATAGTGTTATCGACATAGACCTCGATCTTGTCTTGCAGTGACGCCACGCATTTCACTCCGGCTAACTCACGGCGCAGTCGATAGGCGATCAAGGGCCTGAGTAGCCAACCGAAAGCATCGGCCAGGCGCGGGAAGCGAAAATGCGTGAGGATATCTAGAAACGCCTTGTCGCCGAGCAACCGGGCCAGCACGGCTGGCACCTCGGAGTCGTCGTAAGGTCGGATGGCATCGAATTCGCCCATCATGCTCTCTTGTTAGAAACGGCTAGGGTAAGTAGTAGGCTTTGCACGTAAAGTGACTGCGCATCGGTAATGCTGCGTTGCTCATGTACAACACGTAAAGTCGGGCGCGACTCTGGCCGGTCCTTGCCTATTTTTGTCTTGCCTGACCTTCGCTTCGCGAGTTTTCGCACAAAAGCCTGGGTTTGAGTGATAAATAACAAAGCCTGATCTGAAAAATAAAGCCCAGATAAAAAATTAGCCCTGCAAATAGACCCGCGATTATACGCACAAGTCACTTCGGAGGCCGCGATGCTGGAAACTGAACGCTACTGCTGTCCCTACTGTGGTGAAGAGGTCGAGGCCGTGCTGGATTTGTCCGGCGGGGACCAGACCTATATCGAGGATTGCCCGGTGTGCTGCCGGCCGATTGTTTTTACCCTGCAGACCGATGGTTATGAATGGATGCTCAATGTTCACAGTGAGAACGAGTGATGAGGGCGCCCGGATGCAACGAATCTACGAACCGGAAAACCTGATGGAAGGTGAGCTGCTGCAAGGCATGCTCGCCAGCGAAGGCGTGCAGGCGCATCTGGTGGGGCGCGATCTGCTGGGCGGGACGGGAGAGTTGCCGGTGTTCGGTTTGCTGGCCCTGGCGGTAGAGAATGATCGGGCGCAATACGCACGTGAGCTGATCGCCGCGTACAATGCCGCGCTACCGCTGCCCGGCGATGAACCGGAGAGTTTCCCCGACGTGCTGCTCTGTTAGCCGCGTCTTTGCATAAAAGAGTCGTTTTGCCTCATGTGTGGACGTTTTGCCCTGTTTCGTTGGAATCCCACCTTTGCGGCCTTGCCCGGCTTTCCTGCCGACCAGCAGGCGCAGTGGAACATCTCGCCCAACGATTGGGTGTTGATCCTGCGGGCTGCGACGGGCCAGCGCGAATTGGCGCGCGCGCGTTGGGGGCTGACACCGCCGTGGCTGACCGACCTGTCGCGTACACCGGCCCATGCCCGGGCGGAAACCGTGGCCGAGCAGCCGATGTTTCGTCAGGCGTTTCGTGAACGGCGCTGCCTGTTGCCGGCCAATGGTTTTTACGAGTGGCGCGGAACGCAGCGCAAGCGCCCGTATTGGTTGACGCCAGCGCAAGGTTCAAGCTTGTTTTTCGCGGCGATTTGGGAGGCCTATCCAGTGCAGGAGCAGGTTTGGCTGAGTACCGCGGTCGTGACGCAGCCGGCGGCGAGTCAGCGGCGGCCGCTGATTCTCGATGCGGCGGGGCAGGCGGCATGGCTAGCGCAGGATACACCACTGCATGAGTTGCAGGCCTTGCTGGCCAGTTCCCAGGCGCCATTGCGCGAGCGCCTGCTGGCCAACCTGGTAAATGATCCCAAGCTCAATGCGCCGGAGTGCCTGACGCCGGGCTAAGGCGCGGTGATGCGTTCAACTGAGGCTGTGCGGCGACGATTTCTCCTGAAGCGCTGCAGGATGACGCCTGCCAGGCGGTGGATGAATAGGTCGTTGGACTCGGCAGGTGGTGGCTTGGTGTCGATCTGTGTTTTTTCCTACAAATATTTGAGGTTTGTCTGAAATCCCGGACTGCAGATTGTTTGTATCTGGCGTTGATACAAATCAGCGCCTAGGATAGCCGGCAGTTTTTAGGGAGAGTGGCTTATGGCTAAACGATTGGTTTTGTGTGCGCTGGCGGCGGGCCTGCTAGTTGCCGGGTGCCAAACGGTCAATACCACCAACGGCGGTGCCGTAGGCGTTGAGCGCAAGCAATATATGTTCAGCATGCTGTCGAGCCAGGAAGTCGATCAGATGTATGCCCAGTCGTATCAGAAGACGCTGGGAGAAGCGAAGGGCCAGGGCATACTGGATAAAACCAGCGCTAATGCCAAGCGGGTCCAGGCAATTGCCAACCGACTGATTGTTCAGGCGCCGACATTCCGCCCGGACTCCGCGCAATGGCGATGGGAGGTCAATCTGATTAAAAGCGACGAACTCAACGCTAACTGCGGTCCCGGCGGCAAGATCATCTTCTATAGCGGACTGATCGATCAGCTCAAACTGAGCGACGATGAGATCGCCGCGGTGATGGGCCATGAAATCGCCCATGCCCTACGTGAGCATGGCCGCGAAGCGATGTCCAAGGCCTACGGCATAGAGATGGCGAAGCAAGGCGTTGGCGTCTTGTTCGGCCTCAGCCAGGACAGTCTGGCGCTGGCCGATACGGTGGCGAACTACGGCATGACCTTGCCCAATAGCCGCGCCAATGAAAACGAAGCGGACCTGATTGGCCTGGAACTTGCTGCGCGTGCCGGTTACAACCCGAACGCGGCGATTAGCCTGTGGAATAAGATGAGCAAGGCGGCGGAAGGTGCCCCGCCGGAATTCATGAGTACTCACCCGGCGTCCACCAGCCGGATTGCTTCGCTGGAAGCGGTCATTCCGAAAGTGATGCCGTTGTATCAGCAGGCCCGCAAGTCTTGAAGGCCTGCAGGTCTCCTGGACCCAGGAGCCCGCTCGCCACGAGAGCCTCACAGGCCACTAGATCCAGCCGCTGCTTTGCATGGCCTTGTACACCGCAACGATCGCCAGGATGAAGAACGCCGAGGCGGCCAGGCGACGAATCAGGGTCAGTGGCAGTTTTTCCGCGGCGAAGTTGCCGGCCAGCACCACGGGCACGTTGGCGATCAGCATGCCCACGGTGGTACCGATAATCACCAGCCACAGGTGTGGATACTGTGCCGCCAGCATCACCGTGGCTATTTGTGTCTTGTCACCGATTTCCGCGAGGAAGAACGCGATCAGCGTGGTCAGGAACGGACCGAACTTGCGTGAGCTGCTGGCTGGGTCATCGTCCATCTTGTCCGGCACCAGGGTCCACAGCGCGGTGGCGGTGAAGCTCGCGGCGAGGACCCAGTGCAGCAGTGCATCCGAGAAGAAGCTGCCGAACCAGGCACCCACGGCACCCGCAGCCGCGTGGTTGGCGAGGGTGGCGGCAATGATGCCAGCGATGATCGGCCAGGGCTTGCGAAAACGGGCTGCCAAGAGGAGCGCGAGCAGTTGCGTCTTGTCGCCGATTTCGGCCAAGGCAACGATTGCGGTCGGAACGAGGAGAGAATCCAGCATCAGGTTTTCCTAGGGGGCGGGTCGACACGGCTATGACACGTACAGCCTTCCCGCCCCGGGTAAGGTGTTCGTGTCATAGGTCTTGTCAAACCCTGGGTTCGTCTGTGCGAACCGTGGGTCGCATGCGCCATGGTCTGAGGACCAAGTATGTTGACGCATGCCGGACGAGCGTGAGGCTCGTGGGAGACTACTCCCCTAGGACGGAGCGGATTTTGCCTAGGCAAAATCCATTGCGCAAGCGTTTATTTTTCAGCCGCGCCTGGCGCTATAGATTCGAAAACCCTGTCCCTCGGCCTTGGTGACACAGGTCCCGAGATGCTCTTCGATCAGTGGTTGATAGCGCAGGAAGCTATTGGCAACAAGCCGAAGTTCGCCGCCATTTTTCAGATGTTTGGCTGCTTTTCGCAGCAGATTTTCTGTGGCCAGGTAGTCGGTATGGACCCCGACATGAAACGGTGGATTGCTCAAGATCGCACTCAGACCCATCGGCGCGGCATCGATTCCATCGCCGGTCAGCACCTCGGCTTCCAGACCATTGGCAGCCAGAGTCAGCCGACTGCTGGCGGTGGCGAAGGCATCGACATCGAGCAGGATCACAGTGTTGTGCGGGTAACGACGCTTCACCGCCGCGCCGAGCACCCCGGCGCCGCAACCAAAGTCCAGCAACGGGCCGCTCGGCAGTTTGTCCAGGTGTTCAAGGAGCAGGGCGCTGCCCCGATCCAGTCGGCCATGGCTGAACACTCCGGGCAGGCTGACCACGTTCAACGAACCTTCCGTCAGGTCCAGTTGGTAGTGTCGGGCCAGGCTTTCCAGCGGCTTGGCTGCCGGCGCCTCAGCGACCGTGACCTGCCACAGCTGGCAATGCCGGGCGCTGTCGAGCTTGCGCGGCTTGCCCAAGGGCGCCAGTTGCTTGGCCGCGCCTTCGACCCCGCTGCGTTTCTCGCCGACCAGGAATACCTCGCCACCAGGCAGCCGCGAGGCGACGGCGTTGAGCAGGTAGTCGGTCAGGTCCTTGGACTTGGGCAGGAACACCACGGCGGCGTCGAACGCCAGCTCCGGCGGGTTCACGCCGAAGTGGCTGCGTCCGGCGAAACGGGCATCCAGCGCCGCCTGGTCGCCGGCGTGCCAGCACCAGCCGTGGGCATTGGGCAGGCGACCGAGCAGGTCGTCGGCAGGCAATCCCGCCAGCAGCAGCTTGCCTTGAAAATATTCAGCCTGACGAAGCAGTACTTCACTGCGCGGATCCATGGTCTGCTCCCTGAAAAAAAGTGCCGCAGTTTATCAACTGACCACCCGCAGCGCTGCTCCGCTGAAGAAGCCCCGGGCATTTTCCGTCAGTTGGCCGACGATGCGTTGACGAGCCTCGCGACTGCCCCAGGCGTTGTGCGGCGTGACGATCAGGCGCGGGATGTCGCCGGCCAGCAGGGGATTGCCGGCGCTCGGTGGCTCGACGCTCAGCACATCGGTCGCGGCACCGCCGAGATGCCCGCTGCGCAGGGCATTGGCCAGGGCCTGTTCGTCGATCAGCCCACCGCGAGCGGTGTTGACGATAAATGCCCCAGGCTTGAGCTGGCTCAGTTCGGCGGCGCCGATGAAGTGACGGGTGTGTTCGTTCAATGGGCAGTGCAGGGTCAAGGCATCGACTTGTGGCAGCAGTTCCGCCAGCGGGACACGATCGGCACGGGCCGGGCGACCGGGAATCTGCCCCAGCAGCACACGCATGCCGAAGGCCTCGGCCAGCCGCGCCACGGCGCCGCCCAGTTCGCCATGGCCGAGCAGGCCGAGGGTCTTGCCCTCCAGTTCGACAATGGGGAAATCCAGCAGGCAGAACTGTTGTGCCTGTTGCCAACGACCTTCGCCCACGGCTTTCTGGTAGTCGCTCAAGCGGGTCGCCAGAGCCAGCAGCAACATCAGCGTATGCTGAGCCACCGAGGGCGTGCCGTAACCCTGGCAATTGCTCACCGTGATGCCCAGGGCCCGTGCCGCTATCAGGTCGACATTGTTGGTGCCGGTGGCGCAAATCAGGATCAGCTTCAGGTCGGGGCAGGCCCCCAGGGTCTCGGCGTTCAGCACGATCTTGTTGCTGATGGCCACGGTAGCGCCGGCCAGGCGTTCCAGCAGGTTCTGTGGGGAGCTGCGATCACACAGCCGTAGCTCGTCGAAGCAGGCCCGCAGCGGTTCGAGGTCGAGATCGCCGAGGTCCAGGGAAGGATGATCGAGAAATACCGCACGGCGAGGATGGCTCATCAACTGTACCTTTTGTGCTGTCCAATGAAGGCGTAAGGTAACCAGCCTATCAGATGACCTGTTTAGTTACCGAGGAGCCTGCGGACGTGTCCATGTACCTGACTGAATTCTTGACGGTTGCGCTGATCCACCTGCTGGCGGTGGCCAGTCCCGGCCCGGACTTCGCCGTGGTGGTGCGCGAGAGCGTGACCCATGGCCGTCGCGCCGGCACCTGGACCGCGCTGGGGGTTGGTAGCGCGATCTTCCTGCATGTGGGTTATTCGCTGCTGGGCATCGGCCTGATCGTGTCGCAGTCGATCGTGCTGTTCAACACCCTGAAATGGCTGGCGGCGGCGTATCTGCTGTACATCGGCTTCAAGGCCATCCGTGCCAGGCCGGCCAAGCCGGCGGCGGATGAGCTGGCCTTGCCGCTGGGCCAACGCACAGTGCGCGGTGCTTTTACCTCGGGCTTCGTGACCAATGGGCTGAATCCTAAGGCAACTTTGTTTTTCCTGTCGCTGTTCACTGTGGTGATCAACCCACATACCCCGCTGATGATCCAGGCCGGCTACGGTGTTTACCTGGCGGTGGCGACCGCACTGTGGTTCTGTCTGGTGGCGATGCTGTTCAGCCAGCAGCGGGTGCGCGCCGGTTTCGCCCGCATGGGCCACTGGTTCGACCGGACGATGGGTGCCGTGTTGATCGCCATCGGCGTGAAGCTGGCTTTTACCGAGACGCACTGATCTCGCTGAATCGGCTCAGATTGACGACATAGTGCCGCGGGCTTTCCCCGAGCAGGCGGTGAAATATCGAACTGAACGTCCGGACCCTACCCCATGCCGGTACAGCGCCTGGTGGGCGCCGTCGGCATGGTCGGGCGGGTAGGCACTGACGCAAGCGTGCAGGAAGTGGCTGATCAACATGTGCGGCTCTTCCAGTCTGTCTGGTTTGATGAGTGACATGGCACAAATGCACTTTACGGCCAGCTTAGCATCAGGTACCAATAACCCTTCTCAAGCGTGCCGTGATGAATCAACCCAGAAACGTAATCCGCTACATCAATGCCGCCCATGTGATCGATCACCTGTTGATGCTGATCTTCCCAGCCGCCGTGCTCGGCATGGGCCAGTCCTTCGGCCTGGATTTCGCCGCAATGATTGGTCTGTCCCTCGGCGGTTTCATTGCCTTCGGCGCGTGTTCCCTGCCGGCGGGCTGGCTGGGTGATCGCTGGAGTCGTCGCAGTATGATGTTGCTGTTCTTTTTCGGCCTCGGCGCAGCCTCGGTGTTTACCGGGTTGAGCGGGACGGTACCGATGTTGGCCCTGGGCCTGACCCTGATGGGTATCTTTGCCGCGATCTATCATCCGATCGGCACCGCGATGCTGGTCAGTTACGCCGATAACCGCGGCCGTGAGATCGGTATCAATGGCATGTGGGGCAACCTTGGAGTGGCGTTTTCCGCCTTGATCACCGGACTGTTGGTGTCACATTTCGGCTGGCGCGCGGCGTTTATCCTGCCGGGGGCAATCTCGCTCCTGCTGGGCGCGCTGTTTGCCTTGCAGGTGCGTGAAGAGCCGATTCCCGTGCGTGCCCATGTGCAGCTCAAGGGCGCCGATGGCCAGCAGATTTCCATGGTCATGGTATTTACCGTGCTGGCGCTGGTGACCGCCACAAGCGGGGTGGTCTTCAGCGCCACCACCATGACGTACCCGAAACTGTTCCAGCAGCGTCTGCATGAGTTGTTCGCTTCGCCGCAAACCCTGGGTCTGATCGTCAGCCTGGCTTATGCCTTTGGAGCTGTCGCGCAGTTGAGTATCGGCCGGGTGATCGATCATGTCAGCCTGAAGTGGCCGTTCGTGCTGTTGACGCTATGTCAGGCCCCGTTGCTGTTCGGTCTGGCCCATGTCGATGGCCTGTCGGTGACGGTCCTGGGAGCGGCGTTGATGTTCGTGGTGTTCGGCCAGGTGACGGTGAATGACGCGATGGTCGCCAACTTCGTTGCCCCACAATGGCAATCGCGGGTGTTTGCCCTGCGTTACTGCCTGTCGTTCGGCGCCAGCGCCACGGCGATTCCGCTGATCGCCTATGTCGAGCCACGCCAGGGTTTTACCGGGCTGTACTTGATTTTGGCGGGGGTCGGCGCCTTGACCCTTATCGCCGCGCTGGTGTTTCCAAGAACCCCGGCCCAGGTGGCAGTCGGGCAGGTGGCCTGAAAAGATGAGCGTTTTGCCGTGAATGATGTCTCAAGGCCGTTACTCACTTGCGCCTGTAAATCATTCCTTTGGGTGATTTAGCGCGTGCGCGAGGGCTCTGGAGTGCTTATCTTTAAGCACGATTGTGCAATCAGACAAAGGGACGTTCATGTTGCAGACCCGTATAATTCCATCCGCCGAAGGTGCCTATCAATATCCCCTGTTGATCAAGCGGTTGTTGATGTCCGGTAGCCGTTACGAGAAGACCCGCGAAATCATCTATCGCGACCAGGTGCGCTACAGCTATCCGACCCTCGGCGAGCGTGTCGCCCGACTGGCCGGCGTGCTGACAGCGGTCGGCGTCAAGGCCGGCGATACGGTGGCGGTGATGGATTGGGACAGTCATCGTTACCTGGAGTGCATGTTCGCCATTCCGATGATTGGCGCGGTGATCCACACCGTCAATGTGCGCTTGTCGCCCGAGCAGATCCTCTACACCATGAACCATGCGGCCGACCGCTTCGTGCTGGTTAACAGCGACTTCGTCGGGTTGTACCAGGCGATTGCCGGACAACTGACCACAGTGGAGAAAACCCTGCTGCTCACCGATACCGAGGCCACGACCTGCGACCTGCCGAACCTGGTTGGCGAGTACGAGCAACTGCTGGCGGCGGCGAGCCCGGTCTATGATTTTCAGGATTTCGACGAGAATTCGGTCGCCACCCTGTTCTACACCACCGGTACCACCGGCAACCCGAAAGGCGTGTACTTCAGCCATCGGCAATTGGTGCTACACACCATGGGCGTGGCGACGATCATGGGCAGTCTCGACAGCGTGCGCCTGCTGGGCACTAACGATGTGTACATGCCCATCACGCCGATGTTCCACGTACATGCCTGGGGCCTGCCTTACGTGGCGACCATGCTCGGGCTCAAGCAAGTCTATCCCGGTCGCTATGACCCGGAGTTTCTGGTGGCGTTGTGGCGCAAGGAGCAAGTCACGTTCTCCCACTGTGTACCGACCATCCTGCAAATGGTGCTCAATGCCAAGGCGGCCCAGGGCATCGATTTCAAAGGCTGGAAGATGGTGATCGGCGGCAGCGCGCTGAACCGCTCGCTGTACGACGCCGCCAAGAGTCGGGGTATCCAATTGACGGCGGCCTACGGGCTGTCGGAAACCGGTCCGCTGGTGTCCTGCGCGCACCTCAATGATGAATTGATGGCTGCCAGCGAGGACGAGCGTACTACCTATCGGATCAAGGCCGGCGTACCGGTTCCGTTGGTGGATGCGGCGATCATGGATGCTCAGGGGCGTTTCCTGCCGGCTGACGGTGAAAGTCAGGGCGAACTGGTGCTGCGTGCGCCCTGGCTGAGCGAGGGGTATTTCAACGAGCCGGGCAAGGGCGCGGAACTCTGGGCCGGTGGCTGGCAACATACGGGCGATGTCGCGACACTGAACAGCATGGGCGTGATCGATATCCGCGATCGGATCAAGGACGTGATCAAGACCGGCGGGGAGTGGATATCCTCCCTAGCCCTGGAAGACCTGATCAGCCGTCATCCGGCGGTACGTGAAGTCGCCGTGGTGGGGGTCGCCGATCCGCAATGGGGTGAGCGCCCGTTTGCCCTGCTCGTATTGCGCGAGGGCTATGAAATCGGCGCTCGGGAACTCAAGGAGCACCTTAAACCGCTCGTTGAGCAGGGCCATCTGAGCAAGTGGGCGATCCCCAATCAGATTGCCCTCGTTACTGAAATTCCCAAGACCAGCGTCGGCAAACTCGACAAGAAACGTATCCGCCTCGACATCGTCGAATGGCAAGCGAGCAACAGCACCTTCCTTTCGACCCTCTAAGATGTCTCCGTCACGCCCGAAAGGGCGTGGCAACCCCACACCCGACAAGCGCTCGCCTTGCCAAATTATTTTTTTCAGCCATTCTTGCCGAGCCGGTATCGGTGAGCCTGGCGAAAGGGCCATGCCCGTTTAGAGAGATCAAGCAGTACTAGCAGCTGGCTATAGTCGTCCGCCCAGGAGCTTTTTAGAGCGGAGCAAGTACGCGACACAACGATGCCGCCTTGGGTGATTTAGGGAATGATGGCTCCCGTTTGTCCCAGGCGTTTTTAGAAGTGCTCACTGACATAACAATAAAGCACATGGAGTAGCGTCGATGATCTCAGTAACCCAGTTCTGGCACCGGGCGAAGCTGCCCTTGGCCGTCAGTCTCGCCTCAACGCTCGCCGGCCCTGCATTCGGCGTCAGTTTCAATATCGGTGAAATCGAGGGCAGTTTCGACTCGTCCCTGTCCTTGGGGGCGAGTTGGTCGACGCAAAACCCCAACAAGGATCTGATAGGTGTCAACAACGGCGGCAAGGGCTTGTCGCAGACCTCCGACGACGGGCACCTGAACTTCAAGGCCGGACACACCTTCTCGAAGATTTTCAAGGGCATCCATGATCTTGAATTGAAATACGGCGACACCGGCGTATTCGTGCGCGGCAAGTACTGGTACGACTTCAAGTTGCAGGATGAAGACCTGGATTTCAAGAACGTCAGCGACGACAACCGCAAGGAAGGCGCCAAGTCGTCCGGCGGGCAGATTCTCGACGCCTTCGTCTATCACAACTACGCCATCGCCGACCAACCGGGCTCCGTGCGCTTTGGTAAGCAAGTAGTGAGCTGGGGTGAAAGTACCTTTATTGGCGGTGGTATCAACTCCATCAACCCCATCGATGTATCGGCATTTCGCCGTCCGGGTGCCGAGATCAAGGAAGGCTTGATCCCGGTCAATATGTTCTATGTGTCCCAGACGCTGACCGACAGCCTGTCCGCCGAGGCGTTCTATCAGCTGGAGTGGGATCAAACCGTGGTGGATAACTGCGGCACGTTCTTCTCGCAGCCGGATGTTGTCGCCGACGGCTGCTCGGATAATCTGCGCCTGCTATCCAAGCGCTCGACCCTTGCGGCGACTCCTGGTGCCCTGGCGGGATTGGACCGATTTGGTCTCGATATCAATGAGGAAGGGGTACTGGTCGAGCGCGGCGCGGATCGCGATGCCCGAGACAGCGGTCAGTTTGGCGTTGCCTTTCACTATAACTTCGAGCCGCTGGACACCGAGTTTGGTGCCTATTTCATGAATTACCACAGCCGGGCGCCGATTTTCAGTGCGACGGGCGCTCCGGCTTCCGTTTATGCGGATGCCGTGACATTTCTGCCTGGGGCGGCGGCGACCTTACGTCCGCTCGCCATCGCGGGGAACTCCAAATACTTTATTGAATACCCTGAGGACATCCGTCTGTACGGATTGAGCTTTTCCACCACCTTATCTACCGGTACGGCCTGGAGTGGCGAGATCAGCTACCGTCCGAATGCACCTGTGCAGCTCAATACCACCGATATTCTCTATGCCGGTGTCACCCCGCTGCCTAACCTCAATGGGGCCTCACCGCTTAAAGCTGTACCGGATCAGGACCTGCATGGTTATCGTCGCAAGGAAGTTAGCCAGTTTCAGACCACGTTGACGCATTTCTTCGATCAGGTCATGGGCGCCAGCCGCCTCACCCTGGTAGGCGAGTTGGGTATAACCCACGTGGGTGGCCTGGAAAGCGGCGACGAAGCCCGTTATGGCCGTGATCCCGTATTCGGTCCGGGTCGAGGCGCTTTATGCACGACCCTCAATGGCGGCACCGTTCTGGGGGCCGGGCCAGGGGCTTCGTCGAAAAACGTTTCACGCAACTGCAACAACGACGGTTTCACCACGGCGACCTCCTGGGGCTATCGAGGCCGGGCCATCTGGGAATACCCGGATGTCTTCGCCGGAGTAAACCTCAAGCCGAACGTAGCCTGGTCCCACGATGTGAACGGTTACTCGCCAGGTCCTGGCGGCAACTTCGAGGAAGGTCGCAAAGCCGTCAGCCTGGGTCTCGACGCCGAATACCAGAACACCTACACCGCGAGCCTGGCGTACACCAACTTCTTCGGCGGCGCCTATAGCACGGTGGATGACCGTGATTTCGTGGCGCTGAGCGTCGGTGTGAACTTCTAAGTACGCTGAACTTCAGGAAGAACAAGAACATGAAGATAACCAAGAATCTGTTGCAGGTCGGCGTACTCGGATTGTCGTTGTTGGCGAGTGGGGTGATGGCGGCAGTGTCCGCCGATGAAGCGGCGAAACTGGGTACCACCCTGACCCCGATGGGCGCGGAAATGGCCGCCAATGCGGCGGGCACCATCCCGGCCTGGAAACCGCTGCCGAAGAACATCGGCAGCGTGGACAGCAAGGGTTTCCTGTCCGATCCGTATGCGAGTGACAAACCACTGTTCACCATCACCGCGCAGAATGTCGAGCAATACAAGAACCAACTGGCTCCCGGCCAATACGCGATGTTCAAACGTTACCCGGACACCTTCAAAATGCCGGTCTACCCGTCCCGTCGCGGTGCCACCGTGCCGGAAGAGGTGTTCGCCGCCATCAAGGAAAACGCCACCAAGACCCACCTGATCAGCGGCGGCAACGGCCTGGAGAATTTCAAGACCGCCGTGCCGTTCCCCATCCCGAAAAGCGGTGTGGAAGTAATCTGGAACCACATCACTCGCTATCGCGGCGGCACGGTGACCCGCCTGCTGACCCAGGCTACGCCGCAGGCCAACGGTTCGTTCAGCCTGGTGTACTTCCAGGATCAGTTCGTCTTCCGCGAAAAAATGAAGGATTACGATCCGGCCAATCCGGGCAACATCCTGTTCTACTTCAAGCAGAAAGTGACCGCGCCAGCGCGCCTGGCCGGTGGCGTGCTGCTGGTCCACGAAACCCTCGACCAAGTCAAGGAGCCGCGTTCGGCGTGGGTCTACAACGCCGGCCAGCGTCGCGTGCGCCGCGCTCCGCAAGTCTCTTATGACGGCCCAGGTACCGCGGCCGATGGCCTGCGCACTTCCGACAACCTGGACATGTACAACGGTGCGCCGGATCGCTACGACTGGAAGCTCGAAGGCAAGAAGGAAATGTACATCGCCTCCGACAGCCACAAGCTCGACGACCCGAAGCTCAAGTACGCCGACATCATCAAGGCCGGCCATATCAACCAGGACCTGGCTCGCTACGAGTTGCGCCGTGTCTGGCATGTGGTCGCGACCCTGAAGGAGGGCCAGCGCCACATCTACGCCAAGCGTGACTTCTACATCGACGAAGACACTTGGCAGGCTGCGGTGATCGATCATTATGACGGTCGCGGCCAACTGTGGCGGGTGGCCGAGGCTCATGCCGAGAACTACTACGACAAGCAAGTGCCGTGGTACGCCCTGGAAACCCTCTACGACCTGCAGTCCGGCCGCTATCTGGCGCTGGGCATGAAGAACGAAGAGAAGCGAGCGTATGACTTCGGCTTCACCCCCAACACCAGCGACTTCACGCCAGCGGCCTTGCGCCAGGACGGCGTTCGCTGACACTCGGCTGTAAAGCAGGCGTGGATCCCCCGTGAGCTGGCCGGTCGGCCAGCGAAGAATCCTTCCCTGCCGGAGTGGCTATCTGCCTTGATTGCGCTATAACCAATACACGCCTGAGTGCCCTTATCGTGCCTTAAGTGCGCTGCACGTCCTGCGCCTGCTTGAGGTCGGGTGGCCTGTACGGTGAGTGAACTCAAGCCCGGTTGCTACAAGCTCATGGCCAGGAGCAGCAACCCAGGCCAGGGGCTGATGGTGCGGAAATTGACTGACAGAAGCAGCCACACAGACCACAAGGGAACTTCTCAGCGCTCTTTGGTCGTGAATCACGAGAGAATTGCCTGGGAGCCAGGAATGCGCGAGATCACCTTCAGTCCCGCTCCGGTCGTCCTGATTGTCGATGACCAGAAGACCGATGCGCTCATTCTCAGCGAGTCGGTTCGGGATCTGGCACAGGTGTATGTCGCCAGCAGCGGCGAAGAAGCCTTGCGCGTGGCTCGCCAGTGTCGCCCGGATGTGGTCCTGCTCGATATCGAGATGCCGGGAATGAACGGCTTCGAGGTCTGCAAGGAACTCAAGGCCGACCCCAAGCTGTCCGAGGCCGCAGTGATTTTCGTCACCTCCCATGCCCAGGCTGATTATGAACTCCAGGCCTTGGGTTATGGCGGCATCGATTTTATCCAGAAACCCCTGAACTTGCCGGTGGCCCGGGCCCATATCAATGCCCATATCACCCTGCGTAACGAAGCCAAGCGCCTGGCCAATCATGACGCACTGACCGGCTTGCCCAACCGCATGCTGCTGCAGGACCGGGCGGAACAGGCCCTGAAAATGGCCCGGCGCAATCATGGGCGGCTGGCAATGCTGTTGCTGGATCTGGACAATTTCAAGGCCATCAACGATTCCATGGGGCATTCGGTCGGCGACCAGATACTCAAGTATGTCGCCACGCGCTTGTCGATGATTTTGCGCGGCATGGATACGCTGAGTCGCCAAGGTGGTGACGAGTTCATCATCCTGCTGTCGGAGGTGGAGGGTTTTCAGGCCGTGGGCGATTTTGCCGAACAGGTGCTGACCACCATTTCCAACCCGTTTTCGCTGCAGGGTAATCGCTACGACCTGAGCGCCAGCATCGGTATCGGGGTCTTCCCGGAGGACAGCGACGACCTGGAGTCACTGTACCGTCACGCCGATGCCGCGATGTACCAGGCCAAGCAGGCCGGGCGCAACGGCTACCAGTTCTTTTCAGCCGCCATCGAAAACGGCATGCGTGCCCGCCACCTGCTTGAGCGGCATATGCGCGCGGCCATTGAAGAGGGGGTGTTCGAGGTCTTCTACCAGGCCAAGGTCGATGCCCGGGAGCATCGCGTGGTCGGCATGGAGGCGCTGATCCGCTGGCACGACGGCAATGGCTGCCTGGTGCCCCCGGCGGATTTCATTCCGCTGGCCGAGGAAACCGGGCTGATCATTCCCATCGGTAAATACGTGCTGCTCCAGGCCTGCAAGGACACCCGCAAGCTCCATAAGCTGGGTTATTCGGTTTGCGTCAGCGTCAACATCAGTGCCGTGCAGTTTCGCGAAGAGTCTTTCCTCGCAATGGTCAAGGACATCCTGCTCGACTCCGGCCTGGCGCCGCAATGGTTGGAACTGGAGATCACTGAAGGCGTGTTGGCCCGGGATATCGACAACGCCCGCGAAACCCTGGTGGCGCTCAGGGCTTTGGGGGTGCGCGTGGCTATCGACGATTTCGGCACGGGTTATTCGAGCCTGGCCTATCTCAAGCGCTTTCCCATCGATGTCTTGAAAATCGACCAGAGCTTCGTGCGTGACATGCTCGCCGACAAGAGCGACCTGGCTATCGTCGAAGCAATCATCAAGCTGGGGCAGGCGCTTGGGCTGGAACTCGTCGCCGAAGGTGTGGAGACACAGCGACAGGCTGATCTGCTGTTGGAGCGCGGTTGCCGGATCATGCAAGGCTATCTCTACTGCAGACCGCTTCCCTTCACCCGGATCTGCGGTGTGCTGTCCGCCTGGCCGCAAATGCCATGAGGGCACTACTAACCGTTGTCGATGAGCGCCATCCCGGCTTTCGGGACAGTCGTAGTAGCCGAGGAAACCCGCGTTGAAACGAGCCAGTCTGTATGCCCTGAATGGACGTGTCGTGCTGCTCCTGGCCCTCGGGCTGCTGGCGACCATCGTCGGATGCGTGACCCTGCAACACAGCAACGAGCAACGCACTCGTGAGGCACTGGGTGCCGCCACTGAAAGCGCGGTGCGCTCAGTCAATAGCCGACTCCAGTTGTATCAGTACGGTCTGCGAGGTACACGTGGCGCGGTTGTCACCGCGGGCGAGGACGGTATTACGCGGGAGGCTTTCCATCGCTACAGTCAGATGCGCGATGTGCCGAGGGAGTTTCCCGGTGCCCGTGGATTCGGTTTTATCCGTCGAGTGCCCGTGCAGGAGCTGGAGGCGTTCTTGCAGCGTGCCCGGGCCGATGGCGCGCCCGACTTCAGTATTCGCCAGTTTGCGCCCCATGCGGGTGATCTTTATGTCATCCAGTACCTTGAGCCTGGCACCGGGCAGGCGCCGGCGTTCGGCCTGGATATCGCCTCACAGCCTGATCGGGCCGAGGCGGCACGGATGGCCGCTCGTACAGGGGAAGTGCGACTGACCTCGCCCATCACGCTGGTGCAGGCGATGGGCAAGCCGCAACAATCCTTCCTGATTCTGCTGCCGATCTACAAAAGCGGTGTCGTTCCGCAAACCGAGGCGCAGCGGGCGAGCGCGCTGGTTGGCTGGAGTTATGCACCCTTGTTGATCGAGAGCGTCCTGACTGGGCTGGTGCCGGAAAGCGAGGCGGTGAACCTGCGGCTCAAGGACATCACCGGGCCGGGACCGGCAGTGCAGTTCTACCAGACGATTCATGAGGCGCAGGCGCAACTGCCGGGGTCGCTCACTCACACCGTGGAATGGGAGGTCTATGGGCGGCGCTGGCAGATCGAACTGCAGGCCCTGCCTTTATTCGTGCAGCGCCTGCATCTGTTATCACCGACGATGGTGTTTGCCCTCGGCGTGCTGGCCAGCTTGCTGGTGGCAGCGCTGGCCGCCATCGCGGGGGTCAGTTCCCAGCGCCGTTTGCAGGTGATCGCCGAACAGGCCCGTTTGGCTTCGATCGTCGAGAGTTCGGCGGATGCAATTATCGGCACGACCCTGCAGGGCGTGGTGACCAGTTGGAACCGGGGGGCGCAGATGCTGTTGGGGTATTGCGCCGAGGAAGCTGTCGGTCAGCCGCTGGTTAAACTGATCGTTCCGCCCGAGTTGGCCTCGGAAGAGATCGAGATCCTGGCACGTATCGCCCTCGGCGAGAAGATCACTAACTTCGATACCGTGCGGCGCTGCAACGATAATTGCCGTCTCAATGTCTCGGTGAATGTTTCACCTATCTACGACGCCGGCGGCCGGGTGAGTGGGGTTTCGAAGATCCTGCGCGATATTACTGCCCAGAAGGCTGCCGAGGCGCGAATTCTCGAACTCAACTCCAGCCTTGAAGAGCAGGTGGCGACGCGGACTGCGGAGTTGCGGCGGATCAACTTGCTGTTCAGTAGCGTGCTGCGCTCGGCCTCCGAAGTGTCGATCATCGCCACCGATCTGGATGGCGTGTTCAGCGTGTTCAACGAGGGTGCCGAGCATATGCTCGGCTATCGCGCCGAGGAAATGCTGGGCAAGGCCACCCCAATGGTCCTGCACCTGGCCCAGGAAGTCATCGACCGAGGGGTCGAGCTCAGCGCGGAGTATGCCCAGGTCATCGAGGGTTTCCGGGTATTTGCCCACAAGCCGGAATGCGAGCCGTCGGAAACTCGGGAGTGGACCTATGTGCGCAAGGACGGCTCCCATGTGCCAGTCACCTTGGTGGTGACGTCCCTGCGCGACGATGACGGGCAACTGACCGGCTACCTGGGCATCGCCGTCGATATCACCCAGCGCAAGGCGGCCGAGCGTCAGTTGGAACTGAGCCTGCAGGCGACCCGGGTGATCCGTGACCAGTTGCTGATGGCCGCCGATGTCGCCGAACTGGGCATCTGGACCTGGACGCTGGCGGACAATGCGTTGCAGTGGAACGATCGGATGTTCGAGTTTTACAGCCAGCCGTTGAGCCTGCGTGACAACGGGTTGAACTACGCCCACTGGTACGAGCGGGTCCATCCGGCGGACGTCGAGGCCGTGGCTGCGCAGTTGGCGGCGGCGGTGGCCGGGGAAGGCGTCTATGACCCGATCTTCCGGCTGTTGGCGCCCGATGGGCGCATCCGCTATATCCAGGCCGGCGCGCAGATTGATCGCGATGAGCAGGGACAGGCATTGCGGGTAACGGGGATCAACCGGGATATCACCACCCAGCGCGAGTTGGAGTCGCACCTGCTGCGGGCTAAGGACCGCGCCGACAGCGCCAGCGCGGCCAAGTCGTTCTTCCTGGCCAATATGAGCCACGAGATCCGCACACCGATGAACGCGGTGCTGGGGATGTTGCAACTGATGCAGCACACCGAGCTCAATGCTCGCCAGTGTGACTATGTGATCAAGGCCCAAACGGCGGCCAAATCATTACTGGGCCTGCTCAATGATATCCTCGACTATTCCAAGATCGAGGCCGGCAAACTGCGCCTGGATCCGCACCCCTTTGAACTGGAATCGCTGATGCGCGACCTCGCGGTGGTGCTGGCGGGTAATCAGGGCAACAAGGAGGTCGAGGTCATGTTCGATCTCGACTCCGACTTGCCCGCCAGTCTGGTGGGCGACAGCCTGCGCCTGCAACAAGTGTTGATCAATCTGGCCGGCAATGCCTTGAAGTTCACCCAGCAGGGCCAGGTGGTGGTCAGTGTCCGCCAACTGAAACGGTTCGAGAGTAGGGTGAAGCTTCAGGTCGAGGTGTGCGACACCGGCATCGGTATCAGTGCCGAGCAGTTGCAACGCATCTTCGAGGGTTTTACCCAGGCCGAAGCCTCGACCACCCGCCGTTTCGGCGGCACCGGGTTGGGCCTGGTGATCTGCAAGCGACTGGTGGGCCTGATGGGGGGCGAGTTGCTGGTCGAGAGTGAAGTGGGCGTCGGCAGTCGGTTCTGGTTCGATATCAGCCTGGAGGTGGCCCGCGAGGAGCCGCTGCGCCTGTCGTGCCCCGGTGTCGATTCGGCGATGCGCCTGCTCGTGGCCGACGACAACTCCATGGCCTGTGAACTGTTACTGCGTATCGTGCGCTCCCTGGGCTGGACGGCGGACACGGTGAGCGGTGGCACCCTGGCGGTCGAAGGCGTGCGCAATGCGCAATTGCGCGGCGAACCCTACGACGTCGTGCTGATGGACTGGCGCATGCCAGACATGGACGGCCTCAGTGCTGCCCGGATGATCAGTCTGCAGGAGCAGGCCGTACCGCCGCCGATGGTGATCATGATCACCGCTTATGGGCGTGAAGTCCTGGCGGATGTATACCATGAGGGGGATGCACCCTTCGTCGGGTTTCTCACCAAACCGGTGACGCCCCGGCAGTTGGCCGATGCGGTCCAGCGCGCCTTCCGCGTAGCTGAGCCGACCCCCTCGACCTTGCCCGCGACCCGCTCCCGGCGCCTGGCCGGTTTGCGCCTGCTGGTGGTGGAAGACAATGCCCTCAATCGCCAGGTCGCCGATGAGCTGCTGACGGGCGAGGGCGCCCAGGTCAGCCTGGCGGAAGGTGGCCTGGAAGGGGTCAGTCAGGTCCTGTTGGCCTCGACGCCGTTCGATGCGGTGCTGATGGATATCCAGATGCCGGATATCGATGGGATGGAAGCCACGCGACATATTCGTCGGCACTCGCAGTTTGCCCTGTTGCCGATTCTGGCGATGACCGCCAACGCCTCCAACAGCGACCGCGAAGCCTGTCTGGCGGCGGGGATGAACGACCATGTGAGCAAACCCATCGATCTGGAAGAGCTGGTGCTGGCCCTGCGTATCCAGACTGGGCGCGAGACACCGCGGTCGCTGACGATGAGCGAGACGCCGCAGACTCCGGCGCAGACAATGATCGAAGCGCGTCATTCGATCATGAGCCGCTTCGGTGGCAATTTCGAACTGATCTGCACCGTCTTGTCCGGTTTTGGTACGGAACTGGAAAAACAACTGGTGTTGCTCACCGCGCACCTGCAAGACCGAGACGGACCGGCCCTGGCGGCGGTGTTGCATGCGATCAAGGGCAGCTCCGGAACCATGGGCGCGCAGGTGCTATCGGCCCGTGCCGGTGCCTTGGAACGCGAGCTGTTGTATGGCGATGCCGCTGCCGTTGGCCGCGTACTCGACGATCCGCAGTGGCTGCCCGAACTCAAGGAGGTGTTGAAGCGTAGCGTCGAACAGTTGCAGGCGGCGTTTGGCGCGGGAGGAGGGGGAAATTCGTCACAGGATATTGGATAAGCAGGCTCGATGAGTGTGTATCGTGCGCGAAGCTTTTCATCTTCCGGTAGTGCGAGACAATCAAGAGAACGGACGAAGCGCCAGTTCGAGACCCAGGATGATGAGGAACAGGAGAAAGCAACGACGGAAGGTTTTTGGGCTGATTTTATGCCGCACAATCGAGCCCAGCCACATTCCGATCAACGCCGGAATGATCGCCAGCAGCGACAAGCCCAGTTGGTCGAGTCGAAAGGCGTCCTGGGCCAACAGTCCTCCTGCCAGAGCAACCGTGGAGACGGTGAACGAAAGGCCGAGGGCCTGCACGAGCTCGTCTTTCTGAAGGCCCAGCGACTGTACATAAGGCACGGCGGGAAGCGTGAAGATGCCGGTGACGCCAGTCAACAACCCGGTAACCATGCCGACGATGGGCGACAGTCTGGATTCGAGCCGTTGCGGGACCGAGAGTGTCGGCAAGAACAACCCATAGACCGCATAGCCGATCAGGGCAAATCCCAGCGCACGTCCCGACCAGACAGGGTCAACGACTGCCAGCAGTCGCGTTCCCAGAAGAGTGCCGATCACGATGCAGAGCATCATCGCCCACAGTCGTCGCATGAGGCTGAGTACGTTTCGCCCAGCCAACATTTGCCACACGTTGGTCACGAACGACGGAATGATCAGGATCGCCGCTGCCGTAAGCGGTGACATGATAGCCCCCAGCACCCCCATGGCAACCGTGGGTAAGCCCATTCCGGTCACGCCTTTAACGACACCGGCACCGAGAAACGTGGCAAAGAGCAAGCAGATCAATTCAATAGTCGGAGCATTCATAGTCGGCATCGGTCAGAGTATTCGTGGTCAACATTACATATCCAGGCAGAGGCTGGCACAATGCGGTTTTTCCGATACCGCCTTCGGATTTGCCGAAGGAAGTCTGTCTGGGAGGGTGTATGCGCTTCGATCTTGCGGATCTGCGCTTGTTTCTTTGCGTGGTCGATGCCGGCAGCATTACCGCCGGAGCCAGACAAGCCAACCTGGCATTGGCGTCGGCCAGCGAGCGTATCAGTAATATCGAGTCGGACGCCGGAGTGGTTCTGCTTGAAAGAAGCCGCAAAGGGGTCGTGAGCACCGAGGCGGGAGAGGCGCTGGCGCATCATGCGCGTCTGATTCTGCGCCAACACAGTCTGTTGCAAGGGGAGCTACGCGACTTTAGCGCCGGTGCCCGAGGTACGTTGCTGCTGTACGCCAATACAGCGGCGCTGACTGGCCTCTTGCCGCAAAAGCTTGCCCCGTGGCTTGCGCAGCGCCCGCGCCTGGACATTGACCTGCGGGAGCGTACCAGTGCCGAGATTGTGAAGATGATCGGCGCGGGGCTGGCCGAAGCGGGTGTGGTATCGGATGCCGTCAACGCCACGGGTCTCATCGTCCAGCCGGTCGCCAGCGACCCTCTGGCGCTGATCGTTCCGGTGGCGCACAGGCTCGCGGAGTCGAAGGCGGTTTGCTTTGCCGATGTGACCAGTGAGCCGTTCGTTGGCTTGGAAGCCGGGAGCGCGCTTCAAGATCATATCGACGAACACGCGGCCGAGCTGCGCAAGACGTTAGCCCTGCGTATTCGCATGAAAAACTTCGAGGGATCGTGCCAAATGGTATCGCAGGGGATAGGGGTCGCGATTATTCCATTGACGGCTGCACAGCGCTTTCGACGTCGATACCCATTCAAGATCCTGAGGATCAGCGATAGTTGGGCGCGTAGGCAGCTCTGTCTGTGCTTTGAGCAATGGCACATGCTCTCTACGCCAATGCAAAGTCTGCTGGCGCATCTCGGTGGTGGGCCGCAGACCGTGTAGCTGGCCACGGGCGAGTGCCCATGTTCGATTACCACTTTGTGCCGCCGTCGGTTATCGAAAAGCCACCAACAAAAACACAGTCTCCAGGGTGGGTCGCCAGCACCCGGAGCAATGCCGACCTCCATCCAGTCGCCGAACGGCAAACTACGCCTTGCCCCGGCCTGTACGGGCCTGCCAGTCGCGCCACCCGTTCAAACCTTCACTGGTGTCGCCACGCGGACGGTATTCGCAACCGACCCAGCCGTTGTAGCCCAATTGATCGATCAGCTCGAACAGATAAGGGTAATTCAATTCGTTGCTCAAGTCCGGTTCGTGGCGATCCGGTACTCCGGCGATTTGAATATGCCCGATGCCGTGCAAATCCCGACGCAGTTTCGTCGCCACGTCACCCTCGACGATCTGACAATGGTAGATGTCGAATTGGACCTTGAGATTGGCTTTGCCGACCGCTGTGCAGATGGCCTGCGCCTGATCCTGACGGTTGAGGAAAAACCCTGGAATGTCGCGGGTGTTGATCGGTTCGATCAACACAGTAATGCCCAGTTTTGCCGCTGCTGTCGCCGCGTGGCTGAGGTTTTCCAGGTAGGTGTCGTGGTGGCGGGCGCGATCTGTTTCGTGCGCGAGCAAACCAGCCATGACGTGGATGCGGTCATTGCCCAGCACCGCGGCATACTCCAGGGCCTGGTCGAAACCGGCACGAAACTCCAACTCACGGCCTGGCAAGGATGCGGTGCCTTTTTCGCCAGCGGCGATGCTGCCTGGCGGTGCATTGAACAGAGCCTGGACCAGGCCGTTGTCGTCGAGTCGCTGTTTCAATTGTTGCGCGCTGTAGTCGTAGGGAAACAGGTATTCCACTGCTTCAAACCCATCGGCGGCGGCGGCGGCGAAACGCTCGAGAAAGTCGTATTGCGGGTAGAGCATGCTGAGGTTGGCGGCGAAACGGGGCATGGCGGCTCCTGAAATCAGAAAAACAAGTGTACGGTCGATGGGCTACCAGTGAACACCAAAAGCCTCGTGCAATTCATCCAGTGCCGCGCTGTCCAGAGGGGCCGGCCTGGGGTTGCTCATCAGCCAAAGTCGTGCGGTCTCTTCCAGTTCTTCCAGGGCATAGCTGGCCCTGGATACCGAGCTTTCCCACATCACTGGCCCCAACCGTTCCAACATGACCCCGCGCACGCTGTTGGCCAGTTGCGCGACACGTTCGGCCACCTTCGGTGAGCCGGGACGTGCATAGGCGATCAACGGGATATGGCCGACCTTCATCACTTGATAGGGGGTCAGTGGCGGCAGGATGTCATCCTCGTGCCAGACCCCAGCCAAGGTCAGCGCCACCAGGTGCGTCGAGTGAGTGTGTACCACGCCACCGACGCCCGGATTGCGATCATAGACCTGGCGGTGCAAGGCCAGGGTTTTTGATGGCCGGTCACCGTTGATCCATTCCCCGGCCAGGTTGACCTTGGAGATTGAGGTCGGGTCCAGCCGGCCCAGGCAGGCATCCGTGGGCGTGATCAGCCAGCCGTCATCCAGCCGGGCGCTGATATTGCCGGCACTGCCTACCGTGTAGCCACGGCGGTACAAGGACGCGCCGACCTCACAGATCTCCTCGCGCAAGGCGTTTTCGTTGCTCATGCCGCCACTCCCGCCAGTTGCTTGAGGGCCTTGGCGAAGAAGTCCGGGCCGCCGAAGTTGCCCGACTTGAGCGCCAGGGCCAAGGGGTCTCCGGGGGTACTGACGCAGGCAGGCACCCCTGGATCGATCTGCGCGCCGATCTGCAACAAGCGGATATTCAGGGCCTGAACCACGGCCCCCGAGGTTTCCCCGCCGGCGATGACAAAGCGACGCACACCTGAGGCGTGCAACCCGCTGGCGATCTTGCCCATGGCCTGTTCGATCATGTTGCCAGCCCGTTCGGTGCCTAGCTTACGTTGTACGGTCTTGACCTCGTCCGCCGGGCTGGTGGCGTAGATCAATACCGTCTCGGTACGGGCGGCGGTGAAGGCCAGTGCCTGTTCGATGACCGGTTCCCCCGCAGCCAGGGCCAGTGGGTCGACACGGAAAGACGGGCGACCGGCTTGCAGCCAGGTCGCCACTTGTCCATTGGTGGCGTGCGAAGCGCTACCGGCGAGCACCACTTCGCCGCCTTCGACCGCTGGCAATCGCGCGGCGTCTACGGCGCGTAGTTTACCGGCGCGCCGAAAGTTATCCGGCAAGCCCAGTGCCAACCCGGAACCGCCTGTCAGCAGAGGGAGGTCGGTGCAGGCTTGGCCCAACGCATAGAGATCGGCATCGGACAAGGCATCGGCAATTGCCAGGCGCACACCCTCGGCGCGTAGTTGCGCCATGCGCTGGCGGATGCTTTCGACCCCCTTGGAGACAGTGTCATAGCGCAGCAGGCCGACCTTGTGCTGGCTCTGCGATTGCAGCACGCGCACCAGGTTGGCATCGGTCATCGGTGTCAGCGGATGGTGTTGCATCCCCGACTCGCTGAGCAATTGGTCGTGTACGAACAGATGCCCGCGAAAGACCGTGCGACCGTTTTCCGGGAAGGCTGGACAGGCGAGGGCGAAATCACTGTCCAGGGCCTCCAGCAGGGCTTCGCTGACCGGGCCGATATTGCCGGCGGCGGTCGAGTCGAAGGTCGAGCAGTATTTGAAGAAAATCTGTTCGCAGCCGCGCTCGCGCAGCCAGCGCAGCGCTTCGAGCGCCTCCCTCACCGCGTCGGCGGCTGGCAGGGTCCGGGATTTCAGGGCAATGACCAGCGCGTCGGCGTCGAGTTGGCCGGCGACATCGGCATCGGGTATGCCAATGCTTTGCACGGTGCGCATGCCGCCACGCACTAACATGTTGGCCAGGTCCGTGGCGCCGGTGAAATCGTCGGCGATGCAACCCAGCAGAGGGCGGGTGGGGGCATTTGACATACTGTGTTCCTTCATCTGGTTTATCCGCGCACATACTCAGTCATGAACTGCTTGATCACGTCGGTGAAGTCCTCGTCCGCGATGAAGCCCAGGTCTCGGGAGTAGGTGGCGCAAAAGGAACCCGGCCAGGAACCGACGATGCGCTCGATCGCCGGATTGCGCTCCAGGCGAATCCGTCCGGCGACTTCGGCGCCGGCGGTCTGGCGCAGGGCGTCAATCATCCGTTCGACGCTGATGGACAGGCCCGGCATGTTGATCACGCGCCCCTGGGTCAACTGTCTGCCGGGCAGTTCATGCCCATGGATCAGGTTTTCAATCGCCAGCGCCGGCGACATCAGCCAGAGGCGGGTATCGAGTGCTACCGGGCACACGCTGTCCTGGCCATTGAGCGGCTCGCGGATGATGCCACTGGCAAAGCTGGAAGCGGCCAGGTTGGGTTTCCCCGGACGCACCACGATAGTCGGCATGCGCAGGCTGCGGCCATCGACGAACTCGCGTCGACTGTAATCGGCGAGCAGCAGGTCGTTCATGGCTTTTTGCGTGCCGTAGGAGCTCTGCGGCGCCCAGACGTGATCATCGCGGACACGCTCCGGCAACTGCCCGCCGAACACCGCCACGGAACTGGTCATCACCCATTTTGGGCACGTGCCAAGCAGGCGAATGCGTTCGAGTAGACTCTGCGTCGCGCTGAAATTGATGCGCATACCCAGTTCGAAATGGCTTTCCGCCTGGCTGGACACCACCGCCGCCAAGTGAAAGATACTGTCGGTGCTGGCATCGATCAGGCCATCCAGCACGTGCGGCGCGGCGATATCGCCACACACCACCTTGACCCGAGGATCGTCGATTCCCTCCAGGGCAACCTGATCGAAAGCGATAATTTGCTGGATGGCCTGGGGCTGGCCTGCTCGGTTAGTGAGCGAGCCACGTCGCAGCAAGGCTTCGATCAGACGGCGGCCGAGGAAGCCGGCGGCGCCGGTGACGAGAATGTTCATAAGTGACTCCAAACGTCAGCGGTTGACGAGTTTTCCGGGAATTCTGAAGACCAGCAGGGCGCCGAGAAACAATGCGCTGGCCATGACATACATACCGATCGTGGTGCTGTGGGTCGCGTCCTTGAGAAAACCCATCAGGTACGGAGAGACGAAACCGGCCAAGTTGCCCCAGGAATTGATCAGGGCAATGCCGGCGGCGGCTGCCGTGCCGCCGAGAAAGGCGGTGGGCAGGCTCCAGAACAGTGGCAGGGTGCTCATCGCGCCCATCGAACCCAGGGTCAGGCCGATCATGGAAACGGTGAAGTTGTCGCTCCAGGTGGCGGAGATGAACAGGCCGATGCCTCCGAGCACGGCGGTCAACGCCAGGTGCCAGCGCCGCTCGCGCAATCGGTCGGCGCTGCGCGAAACCAGGATCATGGTGAGCGCCGCCGCGGCATAAGGGATGGCGGTGAGCATGCCGACCTGCAACACATCGCTGACCCCGGCTTGGCGGATCAGCGTCGGTAACCAGAAACCCACGGTGTAGAAACCGGCGATCATGCAGAAGTAGATGGCCGTCAGCAGCCAGATGCGCGGCTGCAGGAACACTTCTTTGAGGTTGTGCTGCTGATGGCCGGCGGCTTCGGCATCGATGCGGGTTTGCAACAGGGTTTTTTCTTCGCGGGTGAGCCAGCCTGCCTTGGCGATCCGGTCGCTGAGACAGAAGATCACCAGGATGCCGACGGCAATCGAGGGCAGCCCTTCGAGAAAGAACAACCACTGCCAGCCGGCAAACCCGTGGGTTCCGTTCAGGGCGCTCATGATCCAGCCGGACAACGGCGCGCCAATCAGACCGGACAGCGGCACTGCCGTGGCGAACAGGGCGTACATCTTGCCGCGGCGATGGGTCGGGAACCAATAGGACAGATAGAGGATGACACCTGGGTAAAACCCGGCCTCGGCGATCCCTAACAGAAAACGCATGATGTAGAAGGACATCGGCGTACTGACCAGGGCCATGGCCGAGGAAATGATGCCCCAGCTAATCATGATGCGCGCGATCCACAACCGCGCTCCGACGCGATGCAGGATCAGGTTGCTGGGAATTTCCACCAGAAAGTAGGCAATGAAGAAGATCCCCGCGCCGAGACCATAGACCGCTTCGGAAAATTGCAGATCGTCGGACATCTGCAATTTGGCAAAACCCACGTTCACCCGATCCAGATAAGCGACCAGATAGCACAGCAACAACAGCGGCAGGATACGCCAGGCAACTTTGCGATACGCCTGATCCTCGAAGCGATCGGCCGGCGCGATGGCGCCGGTTTGAATCACTGATTCCGTCATGTGTTTCCCCCATCCTTATTTTTGTAGTGGGTGATTTTGTTTTTGTCGGATTAGATAAAGTGGTTTTTATCATAATACATCATACAAATTCAATCATGGAATCCAGAGAGGACGACGGGGCTAAAATGCAGTACCGTTCACCGATTTGAGCCCGGAGATGCCTATGCTCACACCTGATAAATCTTCGTGCTCCGCCGATACGCTGGCAGCGCTGAAGGACTCCGCCAAGGGCACGTTGTCCGATCAGGTCACGGCGGCCCTCAAGGCCTATATCGCTAATGGTGAAGTGCTGCCGGGCGCTCGCCTGCCGACTGAGTCCGTGCTGGCGGAGCGTTTTGGGGTCAGCCGGACGGTTATCCGCGAGGCGATATCGCGCCTGAAGTCAGTCGGCCTGGTGGAGGTCCGCCAAGGCAGCGGTACGGTGGTCAGCGAAAACGCGCCTCTCAAAGCGTTCACAATCGATTTGGATGTCATTGGCTCGATCGAGGTGGTGCTGCGGGTCACCGAGCTGCGTCGTGGCATCGAAGGGGAGGCAGCCGCACTGGCGGCGCAACGGCATTCGCCGGCGCAACTGGAGGCCATCCACCAGGCGCTGAAAGCCATCGACACCGCCGAGCAGGCGGGCCGCGATGGCGTTGAGGAAGACCTGGCGTTCCATCACTCCATTTCCCGGGCCACGGGCAATCCGCTGTACCCGTCATTGCACGAATTTATCGCTCAATACATCAAAGAGGCGATTCGCATCACGCGTTCCAACGAGGAGCGTCGCCGCGATTTGGCCAGTACGGTGCGGGTCGAACACTGCGCTCTCTACGCGGCCATTGCCGCACGTGACCCGGAAGGCGCGCGCCATGCCGCGCTTAACCACATCAATAATGCGGTGGAACGGCTCAAGAGTGCCGACCCTTCGTTTTGGTCGAAGCCAGGGGGGCAGACGCCATAGACTCAGGCGAGCCAAACCCTCGGCGTCGTGCTGCCAGGCCTGCGCAACATCCGTTCCAGGCTCACGGGAGGGCGACCAGATAGGTGGAAATCTGTTCGTTCGCGCAAAAAATTTTTATGGAATTTTTTTCATCGATTGTGTTCTAAGGCCGACGCAGATCCGTCGCCAACGACCTGTGCACCCCAAATGAGTAGGAGCTAGACCCATGTTCACCTCGCGTCGTTTGATTATCGCCGCCACCGCCGTTGCCGTGCTGTCTGGCTGCGCGTCGCAAAACCCGTATGACAACCAGGGGCAGGCGGAACAAGGCTCCTCGGGTATGAGTAAAACCGCCAAGTACGGTGGTCTTGGCGCCTTGGCCGGTGCGGTGGCTGGCGCCGCGATCGATCACAACAACCGTGGCAAGGGTGCGCTGATTGGTGCCCTGGTGGCTGGTGCGGGTGCGGCCGGTTACGGTTACTACGCTGACCAGCAGGAAGCCAAGCTGCGTGCGAGCATGGCCAACACCGGCGTCCAGGTGCAGCGCCAGGGCGACCAGATCAAGCTGATCATGCCCGGCAACATCACCTTCGCCACCAACTCCGACGCCATTGCCAGCAGTTTCTATCAGCCATTGAATAACCTGGCCAACTCCCTCAAGGAGTTCAACCAGAACCAGATCGAGATCGTCGGTTACACCGACAGCACCGGTAGCCGCCAACTGAACATGGACTTGTCCCAGCGCCGTGCCCAGAGCGTCGCCAACTACCTGACCTCGCAGGGCGTGAGCGGAGCCAACCTGTCGGCCCGTGGCGCCGGTCCCGATAATCCGGTCGCGAGCAACGCCGATGTCAATGGTCGGGCGCAGAACCGTCGCGTGGAAGTCAACCTGCGAGCCATTCCTGGCCAGCAGTACGGCCAGACACAAGGTCAGCCTTCGCCACAGGGCCAGCCGCAATACCAGCAGGGTCAGCAGTATGGTCAGCCGGTTCAGCAGTACCCATGACACCTGGCTGAATCTACACGTGTAAAAAAAAGCCCGCCCGATCAATGATCGAGCGGGCTTTCTCAAGGTGCCTGAAGGCGGGTTACTTCTTCAGGCCGTAATGCTCGTCGAGCATGCCGGGGGCGTTTGGCGCCTTGGGGGCGTAGTCGCGAGGCGGCTCCTGGTTGCCGCGAGGCGGTGTCAGGCGTTCCCGTGGTGTCTGCGTTGCATCGGTGTGTAGGGCGGCGAGCAGGCGCTGGCGAGTCAGCTCGTCCAGGGCCAGGCGGTTAGCACCCTCGGCGAGGTGGTCTTGCACTTCCTGGTGGCTCTGGGTGAGTTTCTTGACCAGTGCCGCGGTGCTGTTGAAGTGGGTGACCACCTCGTTCTGATAACTGTCAAAACGTTCCTGGATATCGTCCAACTGACGCTGCGTGCTGCTGGGCGCGGCACTCGGCACCAGACGGGCGACCAGGAAACCAATAGCGACACCGGCAACCAGGGCAAGAGTCGGCAACAACCAAACTAAGAGCGAGTGTTCCACGAGTCCTTCCTCTATAAACGGCTTTGCTTTACGTTAACGGCTCGGACCTGCGCTGTATACCGCGATCTTAAGGTCGCAATGATGTCAGGCAGAGACTTTTAGCTAGACGAGTCGACCCCTTGAGAGGTCACGGAGTTCATTCCTTGCTTATGCGCGAAACCCCTTTGTTTATCGATGGCCCGGTCGGCCCACTGGAAGCCTTGTACCTGGACACCCCCGAACCCCGTGGGCTGGCGCTGATCTGCCACCCCAACCCGGTACAGGGCGGGACAATGCTCAATAAAGTCGTTTCAACCCTGCAACGCACCGCCCGCGATGGCGGATTGATCACTCTGCGTTTCAACTATCGGGGTGTCGGCGCCAGTGCCGGGAGCCATGACATGGGCACCGGTGAAGTCGACGACGCGCAAGCCGCCGCGCAATGGTTACTGTCCAAACACCCGGACCTGCCGTTGACACTGTTCGGTTTCTCCTTCGGTGGTTTTGTCGCAGCGGCCCTCGGCGGCCGACTGGAAGCTGGCGGACAGACGCTCAAGCACCTGTTCCTGGTGGCTGCGGCAGTCATGCGCTTGCGTGCCGTGGACCACCTGCCGGAGGACTGTCCGCTGACCCTGATCCAACCGGAAAGCGACGAAGTGATCGATCCGCAGCGGGTCTACGATTGGTCCGCTGCCCTTGAGCGTCCCCATGAGCTGCTGAAAGTGGCAGAATGCGGGCACTTTTTTCATGGCAAGCTGACCGATCTGAAGGATCTGATCCTGCCGCGCCTTTTGAATTGATAGCAGTCTGACTAAGCGATTACCCATGACGACTCGTACACGTATCCTCACCGGCATCACCACCACGGGCACCCCGCACCTGGGTAACTACGCTGGGGCCATCCGTCCGGCGATCCTCGCCAGCCGTGACAGCAATGCCGACTCCTTCTACTTCCTGGCCGACTATCACGCGCTGATCAAATGTGACGATCCGTTGCGCATCCAGCGCTCGCGCCTGGAAATCGCCGCGACCTGGCTGGCCGGTGGCCTGGATGTGGAGCGTGTGACCTTCTATCGCCAGTCGGACATCCCGGAAATTCCCGAGCTGACCTGGTTGCTGACCTGTGTCGCGGCCAAGGGCCTGCTCAACCGTGCGCACGCCTACAAGGCCTCGGTGGACAAGAACCTCGAGGGCGGTGAAGACGCGGATGCCGGGATCACCATGGGGCTCTACAGCTACCCGGTGCTGATGGCGGCGGACATTCTGATGTTCAACGCCCACCAGGTGCCGGTCGGCCGCGACCAGATCCAGCACGTGGAAATGGCCCGCGATATCGGCCAGCGTTTCAACCACCTGTTCGGCCAGGGCAAGGAGTTCTTTGTCATGCCCGAAGCACTGATCGAAGAAAGCGTCGCGACGCTGCCAGGCCTCGACGGTCGGAAAATGTCCAAGAGCTATGACAACACCATTGCGTTGTTCACCAGCGCCAAGGACATGAAGGACGCGATTTCGCGGATCGTCACCGACTCCCGTGCGCCGGGCGAAGCCAAGGACCCGGACAACTCGCACCTGTTCACCCTGTTCCAGGCGTTCTCCACGACCGCGCAAGCCGCCGAGTTCCGCGATCAATTGCTGGGCGGGCTGGGTTGGGGCGAGGCCAAGAGCCGCCTGTTCCAGTTGCTGGACAGTGAGCTGGCCGAGAAGCGCGAGCGTTATCATGAACTGATGTCCCGACCATCGGACCTGGAGGATATTCTCCAGGCCGGGGCGAAGAAGGCCCGCAGCGTCGCGACGCCGTTCCTTGCCCAGTTGCGTGAGGCGGTCGGCCTGCGTTCGTTCGTCAACCCGGCTCAGAGGGTCGCGACCACCAAGAAGAAAACCGCCAAGGCGGCGCGTTTTGTCAGCTTCCGCGAGGGCGACAGCTTTCGTTTCCGTCTGTTGGCCGCCGATGGTGAGCAACTGTTGCTGTCGCGCGGCTTTACCGATGGCCAGGCCGCTGGTGGCGTGACCAGGCAACTGCAATCGGGTCAAGCCCTGGACATCCGCGCCGAGGCGCAACGCTTCAGTGTCTGGTTGGAAGGCGAGCCGGTGGCCGACAGCCCCGAGTTCAGCGATGAAACGGCCCGTGACGCCGCCATCGAAGCATTGCGGGTCGCCTTGACCCCCGTTCAAGACTAATCGACCGTCGGCCCGACCAAGGGCCGATTGCCATTCCCACGGGCCATCGCTAAAGTGACCGCCCGTTTTTGTTACCTTGCTAACGAAATTATGACCCCCCTAGAACGATATCAAGCTGATCTGAAACGCCCCGAGTTCTTTCACGACGCGGCCCAAGAAACGGCGGTGCGCCATTTGCAACGCCTGTACGACGACCTCGTCGCGGCTTCGCAGAACAAGCCGGGCCTGTTCGGCAAACTGTTCGGCAAGAAAGACCTGGCGCCGGTCAAGGGCCTGTATTTTTGGGGCGGTGTTGGCCGTGGCAAGACCTACCTGGTCGATACCTTCTTCGAAGCGCTGCCGTTCAAGGAAAAGACCCGCACGCACTTCCACCGCTTCATGAAGCGGGTGCACGAGGAAATGAAAACCCTGCATGGCGAGAAAAACCCGCTGACCCTCATCGCCAAGCGTTTTGCCGCCGAGACCCGAGTGATCTGTTTCGACGAATTCTTCGTCTCCGACATTACCGATGCGATGATTCTCGGCACCCTGATGGAAGAGCTGTTCAAGAACGGCGTGACCCTGGTGGCGACCTCGAACATCGTACCGGACGGCCTGTACAAGGATGGCCTGCAGCGGGCGCGTTTCCTCCCGGCGATTGCGCTGATCAAGCAGAACACCGAGATCGTTAACGTCGATAGCGGTGTCGATTACCGCCTGCGTCATCTGGAACAGGCCGAGCTGTTCCATTTTCCGCTGGACGAAGCCGCTCAGGAGAGTCTGCGTAAAAGCTTTCGGGCGTTGACGCCGGAGTGCACCCAGGCTGTTGAGAACGATGTACTGATGATTGAGAATCGCGAGATTCGGGCAATCCGTACTTGTGACGATGTGGCCTGGTTCGACTTTCGCGAACTGTGCGACGGTCCGCGCAGCCAGAACGACTATATCGAATTGGGCAAGATCTTCCACGCCGTGTTGCTCAGCGGTGTCGAGCAGATGAGCGTCACTACCGATGATATCGCTCGACGCTTTATCAACATGGTCGACGAATTCTACGACCGCAACGTCAAGCTGATTATTTCGGCGGAAGTGGAACTCAAGGACCTGTACACGGGCGGTCGCTTGAATTTCGAGTTTCAGCGGACCCTGAGCCGCTTGTTGGAAATGCAGTCCCACGAATTTCTGTCGCGAGCGCACAAGCCATAAGCGTTTCAGATAGCAAGGCAATTGGGAAAGCAAAAAAAGGCCTGCAACCGCAGGCTTTTTTTCGCGTCGAGGAAATCTCGAGGGCCTGCGAATTACTTGATTCACTCGCTTGCACAGGGTTTGATTTCAATTGTCCATCAGATAGCTCGCCAGCTCATCCTGTCGCTGACAACCGATAAGCAGCCACAACAGCACCCGAGCTTTACGCGGACAAAGAAACCCGGCCATCGATGCGCCTTTTTGGATCAAATCGATCTCCCCACCCTTAAACCCATATGAGCACTGCGCGGTAGGCCCCGAGCCAGTACGGGTCGCAATGATGACGGGGATTTTTCGTGTGATGCCTTCGATTACCTCGGCCCACTGCTCAGAAACATGTCCAGCACCGAAGCCTGCGATTACCAGACCGTCGTAGCCCAGTTCGACAATGTTCTCGAGTAAAAGCGTGTCGGCGCAGAGCGACGCCTCCAGCAGGGCGACCTTTGCGCACTGGTGCGGTATAGGCAAAACCCTGCGCTGAGCCGGTGGGCGCAAATAGCGAACGGCGTTTTCCACGAGCATACCCACGGGGCCAAAGACCGGAGAGGTAAATGCCTGCAATGCCAACGAATCGGTTTTACGAACCGTACTCGCAGCATGAATCTGACCGTTCATCACTACTTGAACGCCTCGATGACGGCTGTTTTCGGCCAATGCGATCCGGCAGGCATCGAGCAGGTTCGCCGGCCCATCGGCCCCTGCCTGTGCGGCTGAGCGCATGGCACCGGTCAATACCAACGGCTCCTCGTGGTCCCACAAATAGTCGAAGAACGTCGCGGTTTCTTCGAGAGTGTCCGTGCCTTGAGTGATGACCACACCCACCGCACCTTGACTGATTTGCCCATGTGCCCAGGAAAGGACGCTCAGTAAGAACTCGAAATCCAACGAGGCACTAGGTAACAGCCCGAGCGTTTCTACGCTAACCCGTGCCAGAGTCGACAACTCTGGTATCGATTCCAGCAAGGTTTCGCCGCTGACGGTCGGGATCACCCCTTCATCGGCATTCCTGGCCTGCATGCTCACGGTGCCGCCGAGCGCCGCAATGGCCAGTTTGGGCAGGTCCATGGGACACCTCCTTTGTTTGTGATGAGAAGTGGCTGTATCCGGATTGGCGTCGTGATACGGCCCAAAAAGTGATGCGCGTCAGTTAGCGATCAATAGCCCGATAAACGGAACGATCAGCAGCGTGCTGATGGCCATGGACAGCACATTGCCGATAAAACCATGCATGTCAGGCGGCAAGCGCTTGGCGATCGCGCATGCCAGTGGAGGTGCAATCAGGGCTCCCAATAACGCGCTCGAGACAATGACCGCCCAGCTACTCCCGTGCGTCAGAATGGCCGCCGGCACGACTGACACCAACGGCACGTAGGTAGGATACCAGCCACACAATATCCATTGTCGACGCCAGATCAGCACGCCTAACGCCGAGGTCAGCGCCTGCGCGGCGAGCAGTTGTGGCAGCAGGCCCGTGCCATACACCGGGCTGGTCGGGTTTAAGGTGTAAGCCAGCAAGGCGCCCGCGATCAAACCGAGACTGGCCCATTCATTGCCAAAGAACGGCGCTTCGGAAAAGTCCGCCAACACCCGGCGCAGCGTCCACACGGCGCCGTAGTCAGGCGTTTTGGCGACGGCGGGCGAAGGTGGAGGGGCGCAGGGTTCTTCGGTTCGGTCGGATTTCATCAGGCTCGGCAGGCAACGGCAGAGCACAAAAGCGCCGACGCTGGCGACCGCCATGCCGGTGACGTTGCCGATCACGGCGGGCAATCCCAAGGGATTGCAGATGTAATTGACGATCAGCAGACACAGAGGCGTGACGAACAGCGCGCCCATGATTGCGCCATTGATCGCAACCTTCCAACCACCACCAAATATCAATACCATCGCCGCCGGCAACGAAACAAATGCGGCGAACGTCGGTTGCCAACGAGTGGCTGTGACCGTCCAGCCCCACAGCAGGTTGCTCAGCAACAGTCCAAGCAATGAACTGGTTACAAGCCATGGCCATAAACCGCTGCCGTAGCAAATGGTGAAGCCTTGCCAGGCTCTGCCCGTTCGATTCGCCCAGTAGGCCAGATAGGCGCCTGCCAGCAGCCCGATCGAAGCGAACTCATGTTTGTAGAACGCCACCTCGCTGATGTCTCCCAGGACCCAGCGCAACCAGGCGCTCGGCTCCGAAAGGCTCGATACCATGTGGCTGTAGTCCGGCCAATGAGCTGACCAGGAGGAGCGGTAGGTGAATGAAAGCCAGATGACCAACAGTGCCATGCCGAGCATCAGCCAGATGATCGCCGTATCCAGCGCCGACCTGGCGGCAAGTCGGTTTTGCGGTTTTTTGTTTGCGGTTTCCATCAGTCATACCCCCCCTTATCAGCGCGGCAGACAAGGGTGCTGGGTGTAACCGAGCATTTGATCGTAAAGATCGGCTCGACGATCGCGATGCAAATCGTTCAAATTGTTCCAGATGGGCGCGCTGCGCGAGCTGGTCAGATCGATGTCGGCAAACAGGATTTGCTGCTGGTCCGCTGACGCCACCTTGCCAATCGGCCAGCCATTGGTGCCGGCGATCAATGAGCAACCCAGGTAACGTGCGCCTCGCTCTTCACCTATCCGGCTCGCCGCCGCAATAAACACGTTGTTGACGTGAGCCGCCGTCATCGTCAGGTATGACGCCATGCACTTGCCGGCGTCATCGAACAGGGGCGGCGGAGTCCAGACCCAATTGTTCAGGCTGCAAATGATGTCAGCGCCTTGCTGGCTCAAAATGCGCGGGACTTCCGGGAACCAGATATCCCAGCAGATCAACAACCCTATGCGACCGATTGGGGTGTCAAAAACCGGGAAGCCCAGGTTGCCCGGCGTGAACCACAGTTTTTCCAGATTCCATAAATGTGCTTTTCGATACTTGCCGATGAAGCCGTCAGGTCCGACAAGAACGCCGGTATTGAACAACTGCATGCCGTCGCGCTCGGTCAAACCGGCGACCAGATAAACCTTGTGCTGGCGGGCAAAGTCCATCCAGCTTTGTACGCTCGTTCCGCCGGGGACGGCCTGCGAATGCTCGAACGCATCCTGCCGTGTTTTGAAGAAATAGCCTGTGCTCGAAAGCTCGGGCAGGACGATGAGAGTCGCCCCGTCATTTACCGCTTCCAGCGCTAACTCCAGGCTGTTTCGCAGATTTGTTTCGTGATTTTGCACGCCAACTTGTGGATCGAACTGCACGACTGCTACACGAACAGGAGTGGTTGGATCGTTCATTGCCGATGACCTCTTTATTATTGTTATTCACGCCGTTTTAGCTGCGTGCTTATGAAAGTCGAATCGACGAGAGTATGTAAGTCAGCCACTTCCGTTTAGGGTGTAGTCCGTATCACAAGATGTCTGCGCGAGGCGCTTGGCAGGAGGGGCTGCGAAGTTGAGCCAATGCACATCGTGCATGGCTCGAGGCAAGAAAGGTGATCAGGTTCTGACGTTATAGTGCGGATAGTCGCTCATGGAAAAGCCGCCATTGAAGACCGCGCCGGTTTTGTTGCAGATATGAATGACCGCATCGACGGCGCCCCGAAAGCATGGCTCGGTCCAGCCGGCGTCAACTGAAAATGATTCCCCGGAAAAATACAGGCCTGAAACATGTGCGAAGTCCCGGTTGTACTTCAGCAGGCTGACGGCGTCGTAGTAGGTGCCAGGTCGGTATAACTTTGCACAACCCAGCGCATTTTTATCGCTCATCCAACGTTGGACCACGGCTTGATTAAGGCTAATGTAGGGAGAGATTTTCTCCTGGATATTGGCGGAGTTCATGAGGATGCGATCCAGCTCTTTGGCGCACTTGTTCACCAGTTCTTTGTCGGTGAATGTGGCCAGTTTGGTAGCGTCGTCCTCCCATGTGTAACTTAAAAGGATGCAGTCATAACTGTAGTTATCGTTGTACCGGTAGGTGTAGACGTCGTGTATGAAGCTGTCGGTGACGATGACTTGCGGAATTTTGCTGTTTTTCGAGAGGAACGACTTTTTTAATGGCGCGAACACTTTGCAGCTGGTTTCCCAGTGTGCGGTTTTATAGGCATTGATGGTTTCGAAAGGCAGCATCTGTGGCGTGAAGCTTTCAAGCTTGATACGAGTTTCGATTAACCAGGAGGGGAGGGTCATGATGACTGAATCAAAGTCATCGTAGTGTTCCTGGGTTTGCGCGGATTGGCTATGTTTCGAGTTGTAGTGGACGCGTATTTTCTGGTTCGTCAGTTTTTTAAGTTTTGTAACAGATGAATCAATGAGCAAGCCGTTGTTTCTTTCCCTGCAGTGTTCATAGAAGGATTTTGCGGTTTCGTCGGTCTTTATGAACAGCAGACATTCGTCCAAAGCACAGAGTCCGATATAGCGGGGCCTGTCAAAACTCAGTCCCATCGAGTCGTAAACGGCTGCACTGTGCAGATGGGGCGAGTCAAGTGGATCGCCATTTGAGTCCACCCGACCATGGATCAGTTGCAACTGGCTGCTGAATCCAAAAATGGCCGTGCGTAGGGGATAGAGGCAACAGACATCGTAAAAGGCCCCCCAGCTACCGTCGCCGATGCCAATGGCGTAGAAGATCGCAGATTCCTCTGGGGACATTCCCATTCCACCAAAGTCCCCCGGTGAGCGTTCATCCCAGGCTTGCAGAGCAGGCATGCTGACCAAGTCTCGAAACGAAACGCCTTCGTATTTTTCGACGATAGCAGTCCACATGGCTTCCCATGCCCGACTGGCATAAACCTCTGCAACGTGGCGAGTCATGCGATCGGCAAAGGTTTTCCACTTTGCATACACCTTTTGCAGTTCTGCACCGGGAGGTGGTGTCTGACCATCTCCATTTTTCCAGACCAGCATCTGCGGAGTCAGTCCACCGCCCATGCTGCCCTCCCCTCTACCCCGGCGAGAGTGGCATATCCGATATTGCCGAGGATAGTTGAGCGAGAGGAGGTAATCAGCGCAGTCAAACCCTACAACTTTGTTTTTCGAACGCAAGTAGGATACTTTCGAAAGGCAGTTATCGGTAAATGATCTTATTAACCAGCATACACTTCAGAGTCAAACATTTATCCGCCCGTCCACCTTATGTTGCCGTTAGTTTCAGTTAATAGCCTACATAGCACTCGGAGTGTTCCTATAGAACATCTTTTTGTAGAAAACGGCAATGCCGAAGGGTTTTTCCATAGAGTTGCTCATAAAAAGGATCTGCGGTTGCAGGCGTTTTTTTGTTTTATCAATAGACCCTTTTGGGGATGTCGAAGAACCGCTGTGAGAGCGAGCAAGCTCGCTCTCACATTGGATATAGGGTGGGTTTGAGTATCAAGCCGCCTGCTGGAACTGTTGCCGATATTGGTTCGGCGACAATTCGGTGTGCTGACGGAACAGGCGGGCGAAGAAGCTTGCATCGTCATAGCCGACTTCGTAGCTAATGGTCTTGATGCTTTTGCGGCTGCCGGACAGTAGGCCCTTGGCGGTCTCGATACGCAGACGTTGCAGGTAGTGCAGCGGCTTATCGCCGGTGGCGGTCTGGAAGCGGCGCATGAAGTTGCGGATGCTCATGCCGTGCTCGCGAGCAACGTCTTCGAAGCGGAATTTGTCGGCGAAGTGCTCCTCCAGCCAATGTTGGATCTGCAAGATGATCACGTCCTGGTGCAGCTTCTGGCCGCCGAACCCGATGCGCCCTGGCGCGTAGCTGCGCTGTACTTCATAGAGGATGTCACGTGCCACGGCTTGGGCGACGTTGGCCCCGCAGAAGCGCTCGATCAGGTAGATGTAGAGGTCGCAGGCCGAAGTAGTGCCTGCTGCGCAGTACAGGTTGTCGGCGTCGGTCAGGTGTTTGTCCTGGTTCAGGTAGACGTTAGGGAAGCGCTCGCTGAAGGCGTTGAAGAACCGCCAGTAAGTGGTGGCTTCCTTGCCGTCGAGCAGGCCCGCTTCGGCGAGCCAGAAGACGCCGGTCGCCTCGCCGCAGAGCACAGCGCCACGGGCGTGCTGTTCGCGCAGCCAGGGCAGAACCTGCGGGTAGCGCTGGCAGAGTGTGTCGAAGTCGTCCCAGAAGGCCGGCAGGATAATCACATCGGCGTTTTCCAGGCCACCGTCCACGGGCAGGATGACGTCGCTGAAGCTGCACACGCAATGGCCGTCGGGGCTGACCAGGCGTGTCTCGAAAGCCGGGATGAGTCCGTGGCCGAGCTGCTTGGCGTAGCGCAGGCTGGCGAGATGGAAAAAATCCTTGGCTTGCATGAGGGTAGAGGCGAATACCCGGTCGATAGCCAGGATGCTGACGCGCCGTAGGGGCGTCGAGAGAGCGTTAGCCATAATTCAATTATTCTTATAGGGGAAAGTGGTCAACAGACGGCTGGATCGTCTTATTTTTTGTCGCATGTGTCCAGTGGTTCAACGTAAAACACTGGCATAGGCGCGGTGAATCCATCCCGGCTTCAGCGTGTTTGCAAGGTGTGCGCATGGTCGTCGAACCCTGCTCAGTTCCGGGCACGAGCTTTTTTGCAGCGGCGTGCGCCGGTTTCTCGAGCGGGAGGGGGGCCTTTCCTTGTTCAGTTGGGGGAAGTGCGGTTATCGATCTGCATTACGGCGTTTGTGGTGAGCGGCATTTCGACAAGCCCGCTCGCCACAAATTTCGGCCCGGCCCGGGAGCGTGCTTACGGTGCGGGGTTCGGATGATCCTTGTGGATCGCCTCGATTCCGGCCAGAACTTCGTCAGACAACTTCAACGCGGCGCTGGCGATGTTGCTGTCCAGTTGTTCGAGAGTGGTCGCGCCAATGATGTTGCTGGTTACGAACGGTTGTTGGGTCACGAACGCCAGGGCCATCTGCGCCGGGTCCAGGCCGTGTTCGCGGGCCAGGGCGACATAGCGACTGCACGCGGCTTGCGACTGCGGGTTGAAATAGCGGCTGAAGCGGCTGTAGAGCGTCAGGCGAGCCTTGTCCGGACGTGCGCCGCCTTCGTATTTGCCCGACAGGAAACCGAACGCCATCGGCGAATAGGCCAGCAGGCCGCACTGTTCTCGTAGGGCGATTTCCGCCAGGCCGATTTCGAAGCTGCGATTGAGCAAGTTGTAGGGGTTTTGGATCGACATTGCCCGCGGCCAGCCGCGACGCTCGGCCTCAAGCAGGCATTTCATGGTGCCCCAAGGCGTTTCGTTGGACAGGCCGATATGACGGATCTTGCCGGCCTTGACCTGCTCGTCCAGCGCCTCGAGGGTTTCCTCGAACGGTGTAAAGTCCTCGTCGGTCTTGTGTTTGTAGCCCAGTTGCCCGAAGAAGTTGGTGCTGCGCTCCGGCCAGTGCAACTGGTAAAGATCGATCCAGTCGGTTTGCAGGCGCTTGAGGCTGGCGTCGAGGGCTTGGACGATATGCTGGCGGTTGTGTTTGAGGCTGGCGTCGCGAATGTAGTTGATGCCGTTGCCCGGCCCGGCGATCTTGCTCGCCAGGATCCAGTCGGCGCGGTCGCCGCGCTGCTTGAACCAGTTGCCGATCATGCGTTCGGTGTTGGCGTAGGTTTCGGCCTTGGGCGGCACCGGGTACATCTCGGCGGTGTCGATGAAATTGATGCCAGCGGCCTTGGCCCGCTCGATCTGGGCGAAAGCCTCGGACTCGGTGTTCTGCTCGCCCCAGGTCATGGTCCCCAGGCAAATTGCACTCACATTCAGATCGGTCTGACCCAGCTGTCGATAATCCATTGGAGGCTCCTGTAGGAAAACAAGCATAAAAGCAGGTTGAAAAATTTTTCGCAATCTGCATAATTGCGCACCTCTTTATGCAGTGGAAGTGATGCGCCGCCGCCAAAGAATCTTGCCGTTGAACGGACGCGCCGACCCGAGCCCCCGAAAGCGTCTGTATCCGGCTGCCTTTGACCTTGTCAAAGTACGCACTATTCAGTAAGATCCGCCGTCTTATTTACAGGCGGCCCCTGAGGCTATAAAGAATGAAAACTTTTACTGCTAAACCGGAAACAGTTAAGCGCGACTGGTTTATCGTCGACGCTGCTGGTCAGACCCTGGGTCGTCTGGCCACCGAAATCGCGAGCCGCCTGCGTGGCAAGCACAAAGCTGAATACACTCCGCACGTTGACACCGGTGACTACATCGTTGTCATCAATGCCGAGCAGATTCGTGTTACCGGTGCTAAAACCACCGATAAAATGTACTACTCCCACTCCGGTTTCCCGGGTGGCATCAAGTCGATCAACTTCGAAAAGCTGATCGCCAAGGCGCCAGAGCGCGTGATCGAGACCGCGGTCAAAGGCATGCTGCCGAAGAACCCGCTGGGTCGCGACATGTACCGTAAGCTGAAAGTCTATGCGGGCGCTGTACACCCTCATACCGCTCAGCAGCCTCAAGAACTGAAGATTTAACGGAGTAGTTCAATATGTCGGCGACTCAAAATTACGGTACTGGCCGTCGCAAGACCGCGACCGCGCGCGTCTTCCTGCGCCCAGGTACTGGTAACATCTCCATCAACAACCGCACCCTGGACACGTTCTTCGGTCGCGAAACTGCCCGCATGGTAGTTCGCCAGCCGCTGGAACTGACCGAGACCGTCGAAAAATTCGACATTTACGTCACCGTCATCGGTGGTGGTGTGAGCGGTCAGGCTGGTGCAATCCGCCACGGCATCACCCGTGCCCTGATGGACTACGATGAGACTCTGCGCAGCGCCCTGCGTAAGGCTGGTTTCGTCACTCGCGATGCCCGTGAAGTTGAACGTAAGAAAGTCGGTCTGCGTAAAGCGCGTAAGCGTCCGCAGTACTCGAAGCGTTAATTCGCTTTCTGCGTCGGAAGAAGCCCGGCTCCTTTGTGGAGCCGGGCTTTTTTTATGGGCGAAATATTTGCTGTGACAACTTGCCACATCCGTAGACCCCCTATACTCCAAGGCTCGGGGCAGTGTGGGTCCGGTAATTACCTTGTCAGAGGTGGGGCTTTTCATTACCATTCTGCAAAATTTTTATAAGTACAAGATTTTTACTTAGTAGACGCCTGATTTAACAGGCCACAAAGCTGATGGGAGAGGACTGAATGAGCAATGACGGCGTGAATGCAGGCCGACGTCGCTTCCTCGTAGCAGCCACGTCCGTGGTAGGGGCTGCAGGAGCGGTAGGGGCTGCGGTCCCGTTCGTGGGGTCATGGTTTCCCAGTGCCAAGGCGAAAGCCGCGGGCGCACCGGTGAAAGTGAATGTCAGCAAGATCGAGCCAGGTCAGCAGATGATTGCTGAATGGCGCGGCCAGCCGGTCTTCATTGTTCGCCGAACCCCGGAAATCATGGGTAATCTGAAGAAGATCGAAGATCAACTTTCCGATCCCCAGTCCAAGAACTCGACACAACCAACCTATGTTGATCCAGAAACGCGTTCGATCAAGCCGGAAATCCTCCTGCTGATCGGTATCTGTACGCACCTGGGTTGTTCGCCGACATTCCGTCCGGAAGTGGCACCTGCCGATCTGGGGCCCAAGTGGGTAGGTGGCTATTTCTGCCCTTGCCATGGCTCCCACTACGATCTGGCGGGGCGCGTCTACAAGTCCCAGCCCGCGCCTTTGAATCTGCCGGTTCCGCCGCATTCCTATGAGTCCGATGAACTGATCGTCATCGGCGTCGACAAGGAGAACGCGCAATGAGCAAGTTCATGGATTGGGTTGATGCGCGTTTCCCCGCGACCAAGATGTGGGAAGACCATCTGAGCAAATACTACGCGCCGAAGAACTTCAACTTCTTCTATTTCTTCGGCTCCCTGGCCCTGCTTGTACTGGTCAACCAGATCGTTACCGGTGTCTGGCTGACCATGAGCTACACTCCTTCGGCGGAAGAGGCGTTCGCCTCTGTCGAATACATCATGCGGGATGTCGAGTACGGTGCGATCCTGCGCGTGTTGCACTCTACAGGCGCCTCGGCGTTCTTTATCGTGGTCTACCTGCATATGTTCCGTGGCCTGCTCTACGGTTCGTACCAAAAGCCACGCGAGCTGGTGTGGTTGTTCGGCATGCTGATCTATCTGGCGCTGATGGCCGAGGCTTTCATGGGCTACTTGCTGCCGTGGGGCCAGATGTCTTACTGGGGCGCGCAGGTGATCATTTCGCTGTTCGGTGCAATCCCAGTCATCGGTAACGACCTGACCCAGTGGATTCGAGGTGACTACCTGATTTCCGGGATCACCCTGAACCGCTTCTTCGCCCTGCACGTGGTGGCCCTGCCGATCGTGATCCTCGGCCTGGTGGTGCTGCACGTGCTGGCCTTGCACGAAGTCGGTTCGAACAACCCGGATGGCGTCGACATCAAGAAACACAAGGACGAAAACGGCGTACCGCTGGATGGCATTGCCTTCCATCCGTACTACACCGTGAAGGATATCGTCGGCGTGGTGGTGTTCCTGTTCATCTTCTGTTCCATCGTGTTCTTCTTCCCGGAAATGGGCGGATATTTCCTCGAAAAACCGAACTTCGAACAAGCCAACGCCTTCAAGACGCCGGAGCATATCGCTCCTGTCTGGTACTTTACGCCGTTCTACGCGATCCTGCGTGCGGTTCCCGACAAGCTCATGGGCGTGATCGCCATGGGCGCCGCGATTGCCTTGTTGTTCGTCTTGCCATGGCTTGACCGTAGCCCGGTCAAGTCCATGCGCTACAAAGGCTGGATGAGCAAGATCTGGCTGCTGGTGTTCTGCATTTCCTTCGTGATCCTGGGGGTGCTGGGCGTTCTCGCGCCAAACCCCGAGCGTACATTGCTGTCGCAGGTCTGCACCTTCCTGTACTTCGCCTACTTCATTCTGATGCCGTTCTACACCCGGCTCGAAAAGACCAAACCGGTTCCGGAAAGGGTGACTAGCTGATGAAAAAACTATTCGCTGTTTTGATCCTCGCGGCTCTGCCGGCGCTGTCTTTTGCCGCCGAACATGGCGGTCCGCCACTTGAAAAGGTCGATATCGACGTTTCCGACAAGGCTGCCATGCAGGATGGCGCACGGACCTTTGCCAACTATTGCATGGGTTGTCACAGTGCCAAGTTCCAGCGCTATGAGCGCGTGGCCGATGACCTGGGGATTCCTCATGACCTGATGCTCAAGAATCTGCTGTTCACCGGTGCCAAGATTGGCGACCACATGAACATCGGCATGCAGCCGGCGGACGCCAAGGCCTGGTTCGGTGCGACTCCGCCCGACCTGACTCTGGTGGCGCGGGTGCGTGGCACCGACTGGCTCTATGGCTACCTGCGGTCCTTCTACGAGGATCCGGCACGTCCGTGGGGCGTGAACAACAAGGTCTTGCCGAATGTCGGTATGCCCAACGTGCTGGTGGGCCTGCAAGGCCGTCAGGTTGTCGGTTGCAAGCAGGTGCAGATCATCGAGGACGGCAAGAAGCAGTATGATCCGTTGACCGGTACGCCACTGACCCATGAGGCGTGCGATCAGCTCACCATTGTGCCCAAAAGCGGTAGTCTGACTGACGAGCAGTTCGATGAGAAGGTCAAGAATCTGGTAACCTTCCTGGCTTATTCGGCCAACCCGGTGAAGCTTGCACATCAGCGCATTGGTACCTACGTCTTGCTGTACCTGGCCTTCTTCTTCGTGTTCGCTTATTTGCTCAAGCGCGAATACTGGAAGGATGTTCACTGATAACGCTGTAATATAACTGTCAATCGTGCGCGCCCAAGGGTGCCTCTGAAGATGTAGCAAGTGGGACCAGCGAGATGAAGCCGGCTACGGTTTCATCCCCCGCCTGTTCTGCCGCTACGGGAGGCCCTCCTTGGGCGCGCGCTTTTTTCGTTTCCGATAATTTCAACAAGCGAGGAGGACCGCCATGGGCGTGACCAACCGGTTGGCCTGTTACTCCGACCCCGCCGACCACTATTCCCATCGAGTGCGCATCGTGCTGGCTGAGAAGGGTGTCAGCGTCGAGATCATCAGTGTCGAGGCGGGGCGTCAGCCGCCGAAGTTGATCGAAGTGAACCCTTACGGCAGCCTGCCAACCCTGGTCGATCGTGACCTGGCGTTATGGGAGTCGACGGTGGTGATGGAATATCTGGATGAGCGCTACCCGCATCCGCCATTGCTGCCGGTTTATCCTGTGGCGCGGGCCAATAGCCGGCTGCTGATACACCGCATCCAGCGCGACTGGTGTGGGCTGGTGGACCTGATCTTGGATTCGCGGACCAAGGAGCCGGCACGCGTACAGGCTCGTAAGGAGCTGCGCGAAAGCCTCGTTGGGGTTTCTCCGCTGTTCGCCGACAAGCCATTTTTCCTCAGCGAGGAGCAAAGTCTGGTGGATTGCTGTCTATTGCCGATACTCTGGCGCCTACCGATTTTGGGTATTGAAATGCCGCGGCCGGCCAAGCCGCTGCTTGATTATATGGAGCGCCAGTTTGCGCGTGAGGCTTTCCAGGCAAGTCTGTCTGGTGTCGAACGCGATATGCGCTAAGGAGCAGTTTAATGAACTCCAGTCGTCCTTATTTGGTTCGTGCTCTATACGAATGGATAGTGGATAACGATTGCACCCCGCACATGCTGGTCAATTCCGAGTACCCCTCGGTCCAGGTGCCGCAGGGTTTCGCCAGCGCGGGGCAGATCGTGTTGAATGTTTCACCCAGCGCCGTGCGCCACTTGCACATGGACAACGAAGCGGTCAGTTTCGAAGGGCGTTTCGGTGGCGTACCGCATACATTGTACGTGCCCATTGGTGCCATTCTGGGGATCTACGCCCGGGAGAATGGTGAGGGCATGGTGTTCGACGTGGAGCCCTCCCTCGAGGAGGTCGAAGAGGTCGAGCCCGATGATGACGGCCCACCCTCGGGGTCGGAACCGCCGCGCCCAAGCGGTCGACCGAGCCTGAAGGTGGTGAAGTAATAAAACGATAGCGAAGGAATAAAAAAGGCGCCTGCGATGAGGCGCCTTTTTTACGTCCGAGTATCGGATCAGTCGATGTACTCGAAGAGTTTGACGATTTTCTGTACGCCGCCAACACCTTGCACCAGGTTGGTGGCGCGTGTCGCTTCCTGTTGGGTGAGCAGGCCCAGCAAATAAACGATGCCGTTTTCGGTCACCACCTTGATGCGCGAGCCGGGGATGCTGCTGTCGGTCAACATCTGTGCCTTGATCTTGCTGGTCAGCCACGCGTCGTTGCTGCGGGCAGCGAACGAAGAGGGCTGGAGGACCTGCAGTTCATTGTTCACCTTCTTCACACGTTGAACTGCGGCGGCAGCCTGCTCGGCCTTGGCCTTGAGTTCTTGGCTAGGCGTCTGGCCGGCCAGCAGGACAATGCCGTTGAAGCTGGTCACAACGATATGGGAAGACACCTCCAGGGCTGGGTCGGCCTTGGCTACGTTGACTTCGACCTTGGTCTGGATCAGCGAATCGTCGATCTTGCTGCCGAAGGTGCGGGTTCCCCGATTATCATTGATCGGCTCGTCGCGGGTTGCGGTCAATACCGAACTGCAACCGCTGAGGCCAAGACACAGGGTCAAGGCTAGCAAGGTAAGGCGATTAACGGTCATTCTTCACTCCCGAACAGTTGGCTGTCGATCAGATCACACAGGCAGTGGATCGCCAGCAGGTGGACTTCCTGGATACGTGCGGTGACGTTGGCGGGGACGCGGATTTCCACGTCCTCGGGCAGCAGCAGCGACGCCATGCCGCCGCCGTCGCGTCCCGTCAAGGCTACGACAACCATTTCGCGATCATGTGCGGCCTGGATTGCCTGAATAATGTTGGCCGAATTGCCGCTGGTGGAAATCGCCAGTAGTACATCGCCGGGTTGGCCGAGCGCGCGGATCTGCTTGGAGAAGATTTCGTTGTAGCTGTAGTCGTTGGCGATCGAGGTGATGGTCGAGCTGTCGGTGGTCAGGGCGATAGCCGGCAGGCTCGGCCGTTCACGCTCGAAGCGGTTGAGCAGCTCCGAGGAAAAGTGCTGGGCATCACCCGCTGAGCCACCATTGCCACAAGAAAGCATTTTGCCTTCGTTGAGCAGGGCATTGACCATGATCTGGCTGGCTTGCTCGATGTGCGGTGCAAGAACGTCCATCGCCTGTTGCTTGGTATCGATACTGGCCTGGAAAAGCTGGCGAATTCGGGATTGCATGTCCATCAAATTGTGACCTTAAGTGGGGCGGCTGCCAGGCAGCATGAAAGCGACTGCGCTGGGCAATGCTACGTTAAAAACAGACTCGAGCTGCTCATTTACAATCAATAAATTCCGCGCTTTCGTCCGTTTTTGCCTTACCTATGCTCGCTACGCTTTCAAGATACCTGGGTTGAGCGCTGTCCGGGTTTTTCCGCAGGCTGCCCGGCACAAGAGTGTGCAGTGCGCAAAGCAAAGAGCAAAATCGTTGAATGAAAAGTAGCCGGCTCGACAACTAACGATCAGTTGTCGAAGGCATTGCGAAGCCAGTTCAACTGGGGTGCTGCTTCCAGGTTGCCCTCTATGGCGATCACGTCGAAGCGGCAGGGGCGGCTGGCCCAGCGTGACTCGCGTTGCAGGAAATACTGTGCCGCGAATATTAACTTTTTGCGCTTGCGGGTATCGATGCTGCCTGCGGCGCCACCCCATTGAGCATTTTTTCTATAACGAACTTCGACAAATACTACTGTATCGCCGTCGAGCATGACCAGATCAAGCTCGCCCCGTTTACATAACCAGTTCTGCGCCAACAGGCGCAATCCGTGTCGTTCAAGGTGCCGGAGCGCGAGGCTCTCGGCATCCTTGCCGCGTTTAAGGTGCGAGCCCTGTGGCATCAGCGCAGAGTATCCGGCAGGCGCTGGACCTGGCCGCCGACGAATTGAGCCCATGGCAACTGGCGCTCGACCCGTTGCCCCTGATCCATGCCCAGGCTGCCGGAGAGACCGTCGATACGGCTGTCCGGCAGTGCCTTGAGTTGACCCAGGCGTGGTGCCAGGCGATAGGCGTCGACGCCCATGGCGTACAGGCGCCCCAAGCTGCCGGCGGCTTGTGGCCATTGGGCGGTGACTTGTTTGCGCAACGGATCGTTGGCATCCAGCAGCCATGGGGTTTCGCAGAAGCGAATGCCGTTCATGTCATTGTACTGGTTGATATCGCCGGTGGCGCTAAACAGGTGGGAAGTAGCGTACACAGGTACATCGCCCGCGTACTGGAAGTTCAGGGTCGGCTTGATCTGCTGGGCCTGCTGCGGTGTCGCGGCGAGGAAAATGAACTCAATGTCCTGGCGGCGCGAAGGTTGCGCGGCCACCTGGCCACCTACCGTGTTTTGCAGGCTCTTGGCGCGGCCTTCGCTCTGGCGCAACTGGAACAGGTCGGCAATCTGTTGGGCCAGGGCCACCGGTTGATCGACGTGCTCGACGCCAACCACGGTGCCGCCGTTGGCTTCCCAATCTTGGCGGAAGGCTTTGAGCACCCGATCGCCCCATTCGCCTTTGGGCACCATGGCGGCGGCGCGATGCAGGCCGTCGGCACGGGCGCGACGCGATACTTCACGGGCTTCGTCTTCAGCCGCTAGGCCGAACTGGAACAGTTGTGGCGGGTTCTGTGTGCTTTCGCTGTAGTTCAGCGCCAGGGTGGTGATTGGCAGTTGCGGGCGAGCGCTGAGTTGCTTGACCAGTGGTTTTTCCAACGGGCCGATCACCAGTTGCACGCCGCTTGCCTGGGCCTTGCGATAGAAATCATCCAGGGAACTCAGGCGCGAGCTGTCGTAGAACTCGATGACCGGCGGCTTCTGCCCGGCCTGCTGGGCCTGGTAGTGGGCGGCCATGAAACCTTCTCGCAGAGCCTTGCCAACGGAAGCCAGCGGCCCGTCATTGGGCAGCAGCAGGGCGATCTTGCTCAGAGGCTGGCTGGCCAGTTCCTTGAGCTTGACCAGCGGCTGTGGCAATTGCAGGGCGGCCGGGTGTTTTGGGTTCTGTGCGCGCCAGGTATCGATGGCTTCCTGCTGCTGTTGCAGAGTGCCGGAGGTCTTGACTGCCCGAGCCAGACTGAGCCAGCCGCTGAGGTCATCGGCACCGCTCGACTGCAGTTGATCGGTTGGCAGCGCGGCAATCAGTGCCCAGATCGCTTCGTGGTTGGCATGGGCGATGTCGCCGCCAAGCAACGGCGCGATGAAGATGCGCTCGCGAGCAGCGGCCAGGGTTTGGCCATCGGCCTCGAAAGCACGGGCGCGGACGGTCTGGGTGCGGATCTGCTGCTCCACCGGCAGTTCACCAAGGCGTTCCAGGCTCGGGTGGCTCAAGGCGGCCAGGGCGGCCTTGGGCTGGTTACGGGTCATCGCCAGTTCGGCCGCCAGGGTGCTGGCGAACACCTGTTGGGCGGGCTTGAGTGAGTCCAGTGGCACCTGGGCGAGGATCTGTGAAGCACGACCGGTATCTTTCTGACGGTAAGCCAGGTCGGCGGCGGTCAATCGCAGCAAGGCGGCCTTGTCCGGTGCTTTGCTGGCTGCGGCTTGCTCGAGCAGTTGCTCGATGCTGGCATCCGGGGTGCGTGGAAGTTCGCCAAGGCTGGAAGAGGGCGAGCTGGCGCATGCCGCCAACAAGGCAGCAAGGCAGAGGGCAGAGAACAGCCGCAGGCAAGCGATCATGTAAGTGTTCCTGATACTCGATCAAATTAGCGTGGAATTGTACCCAAGCACTGGCCGGGGCGCGATGTTGCTGGCATGAAACCGTTAAATTAGCTCGTACAAAGCGTGTCTGTGAGAGCCGGGTCTGCTGTATGTGAAGCGTATCGGCCATGCCGCTACGCGCTACAATGGGTGTTTGGTTCTTCTTGAGGTGCGCGCTTTGACTGCTCCAGGTACTTTGAATTCCGCGATGGGCTCTCTTTATGTGGTGGCGACACCCATCGGTAACCTGGATGACATCAGTGCGCGTGCGATGAAAGTGCTGCGCGATGTGTCGCTGATCGCAGCGGAAGATACCCGGCACTCGCTGCGGCTTTTACAGCACTTCGGTATTTCCACGCCACTAGCCGCCTGTCATGAGCACAATGAACGTGATGAGGGTAGCCGCTTTATTGCCAAGTTGTTGGCGGGCGAGGATGTGGCACTGATCTCCGATGCCGGCACGCCGCTGATTTCCGACCCAGGCTACCACCTGGTGCGCCAGGCTCGTGCTGCGGGAATCAAGGTGGTGCCGGTACCCGGTGCGTGTGCGCTGATTACGGCGCTGTCGGCGGCGGGGTTGCCCTCCGACCGGTTTATCTTCGAAGGTTTCCTGCCGGCCAAGGCGATCGGTCGTCGCTCGCGCCTGGAGCTATTGAAGGAGGAGCCACGGACCCTGATTTTCTACGAGGCGCCGCATCGGATCCTCGAATGCCTGGCGGACATGGAGCTGGTGTTCGGCTCTGAGCGCCCGGCGTTGTTGGGGCGTGAACTGACCAAAACCTTCGAGACGCTCAAAGGCTTGCCATTGGGCGAGTTACACCGCTTTGTCGAGGCTGACAGCAATCAACAGCGTGGCGAGTGCGTGGTGTTGGTCGCCGGTTGGAGCGCGCCGGACAGTGACGATGCGGTTGGTGTCGAGGCGATGCGGATCCTCGACCTGTTGCTCAAGGAGATGCCACTCAAGCGTGCTGCGGCCTTGGCAGCGCAAATCACCGGTGTGCGCAAGAATGTGTTGTATCAGGTCGCGCTTGAGAAGCAGAAAAATCACTGACTGATGTTGATGTGGGGCTGATCCCTTGCTGGGGTGGGATTTTTCCTAGATAAAGTGCTCGGAGGTCGTATGGCCAGGTTTGTCGGAACAGTGGCGGCTTTAAAGCTTGTCCTGGATGCCATGTACCGGTAACCTGCGCGGCGGAGAGTCGATTGGACAGTCGCTGCCCTCTATGAAAATTAGGGGGGGGAGGAAAGTCCGGGCTCCATAGGGCGGAGTGCCAGGTAATGCCTGGGAGGCGCGAGCCTACGGAAAGTGCCACAGAAAATAACCGCCTAAGCACTTCGGTGCCGGTAAGGGTGAAAAGGTGCGGTAAGAGCGCACCGCACGTCTGGCAACAGTTCGTGGCTAGGTAAACCCCACTCGGAGCAAGACCAAATAGGGTTCCTAGGCGTGGCCCGCGCTGGAACCGGGTAGGTTGCTAAAGATGTCCAGTGATGGCCATCGTAGAGGAATGACTGTCCTCGACAGAACCCGGCTTACAGATCGACTCTCCACCTCTTTCCTTCCCTGCTCGCAATCGCTGGCAGAAGTGCATTTGTAATACCGAAAAAATCTTACTCTTAACAAATCACTTTAACTTTCGGGCTCAACTTTCTGAGCTGCATGAGATTTGTCTGGCGAAACCCTCTCCGAATTGTCCTCAAGTCTCCTTTTATGCTCCTAAATCTCCGATCTGTAAGGCTTTTCCTTAAGACCGCGCCTTGACGGTGTGGTGGGCGCATTCCTATAGTGTGCGTAAGTGGCGGAAAGTGGCATGAAGTGGGTTTTTTGAGCGTAAAACGCTAATATTTGGAGAAACGCATCTGTGTTTCGCGGAGCTAACGCTATCAGTCTCGATGCAAAGGGCCGTCTCGCCATGCCGAGCCGGTACCGTGACGAGCTCGATTCGCGTAGTTCCGGGCAATTGATCGTCACCATTGATGCGGTGGATCCCTGTTTGTGTGTGTACCCGCTCGACGAGTGGGAACTGATTGAAACCAAGTTGCGGGCGTTGCCGTCACTGCGGGAAGAGAACCGTCGCCTGCAACGTTTGCTGATCGGTAATGCCGTTGATCTCGAACTTGACGGTAGCGGTCGGTTCCTGGTGCCGCCGCGTCTGCGCGAGTACGCGAAGCTGGACAAGCGCGCGATGTTGGTGGGCCAATTGAACAAGTTTCAACTGTGGGACGAGGACGCCTGGAATGCTGTATCCGCAGCTGACCTGGCGGCCATTCAACAACCGGGCGCTATGCCTGATGAACTGCGTGATCTGATCTTGTGACTATTGATAGCAGCTATAACCACATCACCGTACTGCTTGACGAAGCCGTCGAGGCTCTCGCTGTGCGTCCTGATGGTTGCTATCTGGATGGCACCTTCGGTCGAGGCGGGCACAGCCGACGGATTCTCGGCAAGCTCGGATCCGCTGGCCGACTGCTCGGTTTTGACAAAGATCCACAGGCGATTGCCACCGGGCAAGCGCTAGCGGCCGAAGACGGCCGCTTTGTCGTTGTGCAACGCAGTTTTGCCGAGCTGGGTTCGGAGATTGTCGAGCGCAATATGGCGGGCAAGATCAACGGCATCCTGCTCGACCTCGGTGTGTCCTCGCCACAACTGGATGACCCGCAGCGCGGCTTCAGTTTCATGAACGACGGTCCGCTGGACATGCGCATGGATCCGTCGCGCGGGGTCAGTGCCGCCGAGTTCATCGCCACGGCCCCGGTGGATGAAATTGCCCGTGTCTTCAAGGAGTATGGCGAGGAGCGCTTCTCCGGTCGCATGGCCAGGGCTGTGGTGGAACGTCGTGAAATCAAACCTTTCGAGCGCACCGCCGATTTGGCCGAAGTGCTCAAAGTCGCCAACCCAGCCTGGGAAAAGGGCAAGAACCCGGCTACCCGAGCTTTTCAGGGCCTGCGCATCCATGTCAACAATGAGCTGGGCGATCTCGAAACCGGCCTCGATGCCGCGCTAGACGCTCTGGAGGTCGGTGGTCGCTTGGTGGTGATCAGCTTCCATTCGCTGGAAGACCGCATCGTCAAACTGTTCATGCGGCGCCTGGTCAAAGGCGAAGACGATCATCTGCCGCGTAATCTGCCGGTACGCCATCAGGCGTTCGAGCCGCGGATCAAGGTGCACGGTAAAGCACAATTCGCCTCCGAAGCCGAGCTCAAGATCAACCCGCGTGCGCGCAGCGCCGTTATGCGGGTTGCGGAGAAATTGCGGTGAGCAGGCTCTATGCCAAACCCCTTCCGGGCGGAAGCTTTTTCATGTTCCTTCTATTTGTTGGCGTGCTGGTGTCCGCTATCGGCGTGGCCTATAGCGCGTACTGGAATCGTCAATTGCTCAATTCGTTGTATGGCGAGTTGAGTGTGCGTGACAAGGCCCAGGCCGAATGGGGACGCCTGATCCTTGAACAGAGCACCTGGACAGCCCACAGCCGCATCGAAACTCTGGCCACCGAACAATTGAAGATGCTCATCCCCAGCCCGTCTGATGTCAGGATGGTGGCGCCATGATGAAGCTCGAGGGCGCACTCTATCCGTGGCGCTTTCGCGTGGTGCTCGGCGCGTTGGCGATCATGGTTGGCTATATCGTTTGGAAGATCGTCGATCTGCAGGTGGTCGATCGAGCGTTCCTGATCGGCCAGGGCGATGCGCGCAGCATGCGGCATATACCGATTCCGGCACATCGTGGGTTGATCACCGACCGTAATGGCGAGCCTCTGGCGGTGAGTACGCCGGTCACCACGCTGTGGGCCAATCCCAAGGAAATGCAATTGGCCAAGGACCGCTGGCCGGCGTTGGCCATGGCACTCGGACAAGACCCCAAGCTGCTCAGCGAACGCCTTGAGCAACAGGCCACCAAGGAATTCATCTACCTGGTTCGGGGCCTGACCCCGGAGCAAGGTCAGGCCGTGCTCGATCTCAAAGTGCCGGGTGTCTATGGCCTGGAGGAGTTCCGGCGCTTTTATCCCGCCGGTGAAGTGGCGGCCCATATGGTCGGTTTTACCGACATTGACGATCATGGTCGCGAAGGGGTGGAGCTGGCCTACGACGAGTGGTTGGCCGGGGTGCCCGGCAAGCGCCAGGTCATCAAGGACCGGCGCGGTCGGCTGATCAAGGATGTCCAAGTCACCAAGAACGCCAAGGCCGGCAAGCCCTTGGCGTTGTCCATTGACCTGCGCCTGCAATACTTGGCCAATCGCGAGCTGCGCAACGCACTGGTGGAAAACGGCGCCAAGGCCGGCAGTCTGGTGATCATGGACGTGAAGACCGGCGAGATCCTCGCCATGGTCAACCAGCCGACCTATAACCCCAACAATCGTCGCAACCTGCAGCCGGCGATGATGCGCAACCGTGCAATGATTGACGTATTCGAGCCGGGCTCGACGATGAAGCCGATTTCCATGAGTGCCGCCCTGGAAACCGGGCGCTGGAAACCCACCGATACGGTCGAGGTTTATCCGGGCACCCTGCAGTTGGGCAAATACACCATCCGTGATGTGTCCAAGACCGAAGGCCCGGTACTCGACCTGACGGGCATCCTGATCAACTCCAGTAACGTGGGAATGAGCAAGGTCGCCTTCGATATCGGTGGCGAGGCGATTTTCCGCGTGATGCAGAAAGTTGGCCTGGGCCAGGACACCGGCCTGGGCTTCCCCGGCGAGCGTGTGGGCAACCTGCCGAACTATCGTGAGTGGCGCAAGGCCGAGACGGCGACCCTGTCCTATGGCTACGGTCTGTCGGTAACCGCCATCCAGCTGGTGCATGCGTTCTCGGCCCTGGCCAACAACGGCAAGATTGTGCCGCTGACACTGATCAAGACCGACAAGATCTCCGAGGGCACCCAGGTTATCCCGGAAAATGTCGCCAAGACCATGCAAGGCATGCTGCAGAAGGTGATCGAGGCACCGCGTGGCGTCTGGCGTGCAAAAGTCCCGGCCTATCATGTCGCGGGCAAATCCGGTACTGCCCGTAAGACGTCGGTCGGCACCAAGGGTTATGCCGAGAACTCCTACCGTTCGCTGTTCGCCGGTTTCGGCCCGATGAGCGATCCGCGCTACGCCATCGTGGTGGTGATCGACGAGCCGAGCAAGGCCGGTTACTTCGGCGGCCTGGTATCGGCTCCGGTCTTCAGCAAAGTGATGTCCGGCACTCTGCGGCTGATGAACGTCAGCCCGGATGACCTGTCGAGCATTCCGCAGCAGCAGGCCGTTGTCGCGCCGGTACCGCTCAAAGGAGGGCGTGGTTAATGTCCTTGAGTCTGAACAAGATCTTTCCTCACGCCGGACACGATCTATTGATTCGCGAGCTGGCGCTGGACAGTCGCAAAGTGCGTGCCGGTGATCTGTTCCTGGCGGTGCCGGGCGGCAAGGTCGATGGCCGCAACCATATCGCCGATGCCTTGCAGCGTGGCGCAGCGGCAGTTGCCTATGAAGTGGAAGGCGCCACCGTACTGCCAATCACCGATATTTTGTTGATTCCGGTCAAAGGCTTGGCGGCACAGTTGTCGGATATCGCCGGGCGGTTCTACGGTGAGCCTAGCCGCCAGTTGAAACTGCTGGGCGTCACCGGAACCAACGGCAAGACCAGTGTGACCCAACTGATTGCCCAAGCCATGGACCTGCTCGGCCAGCACTGTGGGATCGTCGGTACCTTGGGCACCGGCTTCTATGGTGCGCTGCAGAGCGGCCTGCATACCACACCGGACCCGGTTGCCATACAGGCGACCCTGGCTGATCTGAAGAAAGCCGGCGCCAAGGCAGTCGCCATGGAAGTATCCTCCCACGGCCTGCATCAGGGGCGCGTCAGCGCGGTGGCGTTCGATGTGGCGGTGCTGACCAACCTGTCCCGCGATCATCTCGATTACCACGGCACCATGCAAGCCTACGGTGCCGAGAAGGCCAAGCTGTTCGGTTGGACCGACCTGGGCTGCCGGGTGATCAACCTCGATGATGATTTCGGTCGTCAGTTGGCGGCGCAAAAACACGAGTCCCGGCTGATCACCTATAGCCTCGAGGACAGTAGCGCCTATCTATATTGCCGCGACGCGCGGTTCGGCGACGACGGCGTGCGCGCCACGCTGGTGACCCCGCAAGGCGAACACCATCTGCGCAGTACGCTGATTGGCCGTTTCAATCTGAGCAACCTACTGGCTACGGTGGGTGCATTGCTGGGGTTGGATTATGCGCTGGATGAGATTCTGCGGGTGCTGCCCCAGCTCGAAGGCCCGGCCGGTCGCATGCAGCGCCTGGGGGGCGGTGCCCGTCCCCTGGTGGTGGTTGATTATGCCCACACCCCGGATGCCCTGGAAAAAGTCCTGCTGGGCTTGCGACCGCATGCCAAGGGGCAGTTGCATTGCCTGTTCGGTTGTGGGGGCGACCGTGATCGCGGCAAGCGTGCGCTGATGGCTCAAGTAGTCGAACGCCTGGCCGACAGTGTGCTGGTGACCGACGACAACCCTCGGACCGAAGATCCCCTGGGAATCTTCGAGGATATCCGTGCCGGCTTTGCCGCCCCCGAAGCCGTTCGCTTCGTGGCCGGTCGTGGACTGGCCATCGCCGAAGTGATCGCTGCGGCCAAGGTCGACGATGTGATCGTCCTGGCCGGCAAGGGCCATGAGGATTATCAGGAAATCAATGGCGAGCGCTATGCCTTCTCCGATCTGGTCGAGGCATTGAAGGCGCTGCAAGCCTGGGAGGCCGCGCATGCTTGAAGCGATGAAGTTGAGTAGCGTCGCCCATGATCTGTCGGCTCGTCTGGTTTCGGTCGACGCGAGTTTCTCCGGAGTGAGCATTGACAGCCGGGCGATCCAGCCGGGTCAGTTGTTTGTCGCCCTGAGCGGCCCGCGTTTCGACGGGCACGATTACCTGAGCGACGTGGCGGCCAAGGGCGCTGTTGCGGCACTGGTCGAGCGAGAAGTGCCCGGTGTCGAACTGCCGCAGTTGCTGGTGGGTGATACCCGCCTGGCGCTTGGTCAGTTGGCTGCCTTGAACCGTGCCGGGTTCACCCAGCCGGTGGCGGCGATTACCGGCTCCAGTGGCAAGACCACGGTCAAGGAGATGCTCGCGAGCATTCTGCGGACCCGTGGGCGGGTACTGGCGACCCAGGGCAACCTGAACAACGATCTGGGCGTGCCATTGACCCTGCTCGAACTGGCGCCGCAACACAGTGCCGCAGTTATCGAGCTGGGTGCTTCGCGCATTGGCGAAATTGCTTATACCGTCGCCATGACCAAACCGCATGTGGCGGTGCTGAATAACGCCGGGACCGCCCATGTCGGCGAGTTCGGCGGTCCCGACAAGATCGTCGAGGCCAAGGGCGAGATCATCGATGGGCTGCAAGCCGATGGTATTGCCGTGCTCAATCTGGACGACAAGGCTTTTACCATCTGGAAAGCCCGTGCCGGTACGCGCAAGGTGTTGAGTTTTGCCCTGGGCAACAGCGCCGCCGATTTCCATGGTGGCGCTATTTCCGTCGATGCGCGTGGCTGTGCGCGATTCGAACTGCACGGTCCCGATGGTACGGCGCTTGTCCAACTCAACCTGTTGGGCCGCCACAACGTTGCCAACGCCTTGGCGGCGGCGGCGGCGGCCCATGCGCTGGGAGTTTCGCTGCCAGGTATCGTCGCCGGACTGGAAACTGTCCAGCCAGTCAAGGGGCGGGCGGTCGCGCAACTGGCCAGCAATGGCCTGCGGGTCATCGATGACACTTATAACGCGAACCCCAGCTCCATGTGCGCGGCCATTGATATACTCGCTGGCTTTTGCGGCCGCACCGTCCTGGTACTCGGAGATATCGGCGAGTTGGGCGAGTGGGCGCAGCAGGGGCATCGTGAAGTAGGCGCTTATGCCGCCGGTAAGGTTTCAGCGCTGTATGCGGTGGGACCCATGATGGTTCACGCCGTCAGCGCATTTGGCCAACACGCTCGTCATTTCGCCACCCAGGCCGATCTGATCGAGGCGCTTGGCGCCGAGCAAGACACTAATACCACCATTTTGATCAAGGGTTCGCGCAGCGCTGCGATGGAAAACATCGTCGCGGCTTTGTGCCAGCCCGCGCCTCATGTGCATAAGGGAGAGACGCATTAATGCTGCTGCTGCTAGCGGAGTATCTGCAACAGTTCTACAAAGGCTTCGCGGTCTTTCAGTACTTGACCCTGCGCGGGATTCTCGGGGTGCTGACGGCGTTGTCTCTGTCGCTGTTTCTCGGCCCGTGGATGATTCGTACCCTCCAGAGTCTGCAGATCGGTCAGTCGGTGCGCAATGACGGCCCGCAATCGCACCTGTCCAAGTCGGGCACGCCAACCATGGGCGGCGCACTGATCCTATCGTCCATCGGCATCAGTACCTTGCTATGGGCGGACCTGTATAACCGCTACGTCTGGGTGGTGCTGCTGGTTACCCTGCTGTTCGGAACCATCGGCTGGGTCGATGACTATCGCAAGGTGATCGAAAAGAACTCCCGTGGGCTGCCCAGTCGCTGGAAGTATTTCTGGCAGTCGGTGTTTGGCCTGGCTGCGGCGATTTTCCTGTTTATGACCGCACAGACCCCGGTGGAAACCACTTTGATCGTGCCCATGCTCAAGGACGTGAGCATCCCACTGGGTGTGGGCTTCGTGATCCTGACCTATTTCGTGATCGTCGGTTCGAGTAACGCGGTCAATCTCACCGATGGCCTCGATGGCCTGGCGATTATGCCGACGGTGATGGTCGGTGGCGCGCTGGGTATCTTCTGTTATCTATCGGGTAACGTGAAGTTCGCCGAATACCTACTGATTCCCTATGTGCCGGGCGCGGGCGAGCTGATCGTGTTCTGTGGCGCGCTGATCGGTGCCGGCCTGGGCTTCCTGTGGTTCAACACCTATCCGGCCCAGGTCTTTATGGGCGACGTCGGCGCGTTGGCGCTGGGCGCCGCCCTGGGCACCATCGCGGTGATCGTTCGTCAGGAAATCGTCCTGTTCATCATGGGCGGCGTGTTCGTGATGGAAACCCTGTCGGTGGTGATTCAGGTTGCCTCGTTCAAGCTGACCGGTCGCCGGGTATTTCGCATGGCACCGATTCACCACCACTTTGAACTCAAGGGTTGGCCCGAGCCGCGTGTGATTGTCCGTTTCTGGATCATCACCGTGATTCTCGTGTTGATCGGTCTTGCCACCCTGAAGCTGAGGTAGAACACGTGTCGCTGATCGCTTCTGACCACTTCCGCATCATTGTCGGCCTCGGCAAGAGCGGCATGTCCCTGGTTCGCTTCCTGGCGAGCCGGGGCTTTGCCTTTGCGGTGGCCGACACGCGGGACAACCCACCGGAGCTGGCCGCGCTGCGTCGTGACTATCCGCAGGTGGAAGTGCGTTGTGGCGAGTTGGACGTGGAGTTCCTCTGCCGCGCCGACGAGCTTTACGTGAGCCCCGGCCTGGCTCTGGCGACGCCGGCCTTGCAGGCGGCGGCGGCCCGTGGCGTGAAGCTGTCCGGCGATATCGAGCTGTTTGCACGCAACGCCAAGGCGCCTATCGTCGCCATCAGCGGCTCCAATGCCAAGAGTACCGTGACCACCCTGGTCGGCGAGATGGCCGCGGCAGCCGGCAAGCGCGTGGCGATCGGTGGCAACCTTGGCACCCCGGCGTTGGACCTGCTCAGTGACGATGTCGAGTTGTACGTACTGGAGCTGTCGAGCTTCCAACTGGAAACCACCGATCAACTGGGCGCCGAAGTGGCGACCGTGCTCAATGTCAGCGAAGACCACATGGACCGCTACAGCGGTCTGCCGGCTTATCACCTGGCCAAGCACCGGATCTTCCGAGGTGCCAAACAGGTGGTGGTCAACCGCCAGGATGCGCTGTCCCGTCCGTTGATGGGCGAAGACCTGCCATGTTGGACCTTCGGCCTCGGCCAACCGGATTTCAAGGCCTTTGGCCTGCGTGAAGAAGCTGGCGAGAAATACCTGGCCTTCGAGTTCGACAAGCTGATGCCGGTGCGCGATCTGAAGATCCGTGGCGCCCACAACCAATCCAATGCCCTCGCGGCGCTGGCACTCGGGCATGCGGTGGGGTTGCCGTTCGACGCCATGCTGGCGAGCCTGCGGACATTCGCCGGTCTTGAACACCGTTGCCAATGGGTGCGCGAACTCAATGGCGTGAATTACTACAACGATTCCAAGGCTACCAACGTCGGCGCGGCCCTGGCCGCGATCGAGGGCCTGGGCGGCGACATTACCGGCAAGCTGGTATTGATTGCCGGTGGCGATGGCAAAGGCGCGGACTTCAACGGCTTGCGCGGCCCTGTCGCAGCCAATTGCCGTGCGGTGGTCCTGCTGGGGCGTGATGGCGAATTGCTGGCTCAGGCCCTCGGCGATGAGGTGCCGCTGATCCGCGTGCAGACCCTGGACGATGCCGTGCGGCACTGTGCCGAACTGGCCGAGCCAGGTGACGCGGTGTTGCTGTCGCCGGCCTGCGCAAGCTTCGACATGTTCAAGAATTATGAAGAGCGCGGACGCCTGTTCGCCCGGGCCGTGGAGGGGTTGGTATGAACTTCAACATCATCAAGCCTTATCCATCGCCGATCATCACTGGACGGGGTATCGACGTCGATTTTGCGATGCTCGCCGGTTGCCTGGCGCTGCTGGGCCTGGGGCTGGTGATGATCACCTCGGCCTCCTCCGAAGTGGCCGCCGCGCAGTCGGGCAACGCGCTGTATCACATGATTCGTCACCTGATCTATCTGGTCATCGGCCTGGTTGCCTGTGTCGCCACGATGATGGTGCCCATCGCTACTTGGCAGCGCATGGGCTTTATGATGCTGGTGGGCGCTTTCGGCCTGCTGGTGCTGGTACTGCTGCCGGGGATTGGCCGTGAAGTGAACGGTTCGATGCGCTGGATCGGCTTCAGTTTCTTCAACGTGCAACCTTCGGAAATTGCCAAAGTCTTCGTGGTGATCTACCTCGCCGGCTATCTGGTGCGCCGGCAGAAAGAAGTGCGCGAAAGCTGGATGGGCTTCTTCAAGCCGTTCATCGTGTTGCTGCCGATGGCTGGGCTGTTGCTGATGGAGCCGGACTTCGGCGCCACCGTAGTGATGATGGGCGCGGCGGCGGCAATGCTGTTTCTCGGCGGCGTGGGGTTATTGCGCTTTGGCCTGATGGTCTTGTTGGCGGTGGTCGCGGTGGTGGTGTTGATCCAGGCGCAACCTTACCGCATGGCGCGCTTGACCACCTTTACCGATCCCTGGGCCGACCAGTTCGGCTCCGGTTATCAATTGACCCAGGCGCTGATCGCATTCGGTCGGGGTGAATGGCTGGGTGTCGGCTTGGGTAACAGTGTGCAGAAGCAGTTCTATTTACCGGAAGCCCATACTGACTTCGTGTTCTCGGTGTTGGCCGAAGAATTGGGCGCCGTGGGGTCGCTGTGCACCGTCGCGTTGTTCGTGTTTGTCAGCGTGCGGGCAATGTATATCGGCTTGTGGGCCGAGAAGGCCAAGCAGTTCTTCGCCGCTTATATGGCCTATGGCTTGGCGTTTCTGTGGATCGGTCAGTTTCTGATCAATATCGGCGTGAATGTCGGCCTACTGCCGACCAAAGGCCTGACCCTACCGTTCCTCAGTTATGGCGGCAGTTCGTTGGTGATCTGCTGTGTCTGTCTCGGCCTGTTGCTGCGTATCGAGTGGGAGAGTCGAACCCACCTGGGCAGCGAAGATATGGAGTTCGATGAAAGCGACTTTGCGGAGGACACTCCCCATGGGCGCTAACGTGTTGATCATGGCCGGCGGCACCGGTGGCCACGTGTTCCCGGCGCTGGCCTGTGCCCACGAGTTCCAGGCCCAGGGCTACGCCGTGCATTGGCTGGGTACGCCACGGGGCATTGAAAACGAACTGGTGCCGAATGCCGGATTGAAGTTGCACCTGATCAACGTCGCGGGGTTGCGTGGCAAGAGCAGGCTGGCGCTGCTCAAGGCTCCCTTCATTCTGTGTCGCGCCATCTGGCAGGCCCGTCGGGTCATTCGCCAACTACGACCAGTCTGCGTGTTGGGCTTTGGTGGTTACGTCACCGGCCCAGGTGGCGTGGCCGCTCGGCTGCTCGGTGTGCCGCTGATCGTGCATGAGCAGAATGCCGTTGCGGGGACCGCCAATCGGCTGCTGGCGCCTATGGCGGCACGGGTCTGCGAAGCGTTCCCGAACACCTTCGGTGCTTCGGGCAAACGCCGCACCACTGGTAATCCAGTACGTGCCGAGCTGTTCCTGGAAACTCCGCGCCAGGCCCTGGCCGGGCGTCGGGCACGGCTGCTGATCCTCGGCGGTAGCCTCGGTGCCGAGCCGTTGAACAAGTTGCTACCAGAAGCCCTGGCCCAGTTGGCGACCGAGTATCGCCCGGAAGTTTTCCATCAGGCCGGGCGCAACCATGACGAAGTGACCGCCGAACGCTACCAGGCGGTTGGCGTCGAGGCGCAAGTGGCGCCTTTTATCAAAGACATGGCTCAAGCCTATGGCTGGGCCGACCTGGTGGTCTGTCGCGCAGGTGCCTTGACCGTCAGTGAACTGGCCGCCGCCGGTCTGCCTTCATTGCTGGTGCCCTTGCCCCATGCAATCGACGACCACCAGACCCGCAATGCCGAATATTTGGCCGGGGAGGGCGCCGCCTTCCTGCTGCCGCAAAGAACAACTGGCGCCGCCGAGCTGGCGGCACGCCTGACAGAGGTTTTGATGCAACCGCAACGACTGAACACCATGGCGAGCACCGCACGCCGCCTGGCCAAGCCTGATGCTACTCGCACCGTCGTCGAAATCTGCCTGGAGGTGGCCCATGGTTGAAAGTCAGAAAGCCATGCCGCAACCGGAAATGCGCCGTATCCGCCGTATCCACTTCGTCGGTATCGGCGGTGTGGGCATGTGCGGGATCGCCGAAGTATTGTTGAACCTGGGCTACGAAGTGTCCGGCTCCGATCTGAAAACTTCACCGGTCACCGAGCGGCTCGAGTCGTTTGGCGCGCAGATCTTTATCGGCCACCGCTCCGAGAACGCCGCCAGCGCCGATGTACTGGTGGTGTCTAGCGCCGTGAACAAGTCCAACCCGGAAGTCGCGACCGCCCTGGAGCGGCGTATCCCAGTGGTGCCACGGGCCGAGATGCTCGCCGAGCTGATGCGTTATCGCCACGGGATCGCCGTTGCCGGTACCCACGGCAAGACCACCACCACCAGCCTGATCGCCTCGGTGTTCGCCGCCGGCGGCCTGGACCCGACCTTCGTCATCGGTGGTCGTCTGAATGCAGCGGGCACCAATGCTCAGCTCGGCACCAGTCGCTACCTGATCGCCGAAGCCGATGAAAGCGATGCCAGCTTCCTGCACCTGCAGCCGCTGGTCGCCGTGGTCACCAACATCGACGCCGACCACATGGACACCTACGAAGGTGACTTCAATAAATTGAAGAAGACCTTCGTCGAGTTCCTCCACAACTTGCCGTTTTATGGCTTGGCCGTGGTCTGCCTGGACGATCCGGTGGTGCGCGAGATCCTCCCGCAGATTGCCCGTCCGACCGTGACCTATGGGGTTCACGAAGAGGCTGATGTGCGGGCGATCAATATCCGCCAGGCCGGCATGCAGACCCACTTCACCGTGCTGCGCCGCGACCGTGAGCCGTTGAACGTGTCGGTGAACATGCCGGGCAACCACAACGTGCTCAACTCCCTGGCAACCATCGCTATTGCCACCGACGAGGGGATCAGCGACGACGCCATCGTCCGGGGCCTGTCGGGCTTCCAGGGCGTCGGTCGGCGCTTCCAGGTCTACGGTGAATTGCCGGTGGACGGCGGTAGCGTGATGTTGGTCGATGACTACGGTCATCACCCAACCGAAGTCGCGGCGGTGATTAAGGCGGTGCGCGGTGGCTGGCCGGAGCGCCGCCTGGTGATGGTCTACCAGCCGCACCGCTACACCCGCACCCGCGACCTGTACGACGATTTCGTCCAGGTGCTGGCCGACGCCAATGTGCTGTTGCTGATGGAGGTCTATCCGGCTGGCGAAGAGGCTATTCCGGGGGCGGACAGTCGCCAGTTGTGCCGTAGCATCCGTCAGCGCGGCCAACTCGACCCGATCTATATCGAGCGTGGCGTGGAGTTGGCACCGCTGGTCAAGCCGCTATTGCTGCCGGGCGATATCCTGCTGTGCCAGGGCGCCGGCGATATCGGCGGTCTCGCCCCGCAGTTGCTCAAGAGTGCGTTGTTCGCCGGCGCCGTTGCCGCAGTCAGCCCGGGGAAATCGAAATGAGCGCTGCTTACGCCCATCTGTTCTCGACGCTCGAGCCAAACGCCTTTGGCCGCGTCGCCGTACTGTTCGGCGGCAAGAGTGCCGAACGTGAAGTTTCGCTGAAGTCCGGCAACGCGGTGCTGGAAGCCCTGCAAAGTGCAGGTGTCGATGCGTTCGGCATCGACGTGGGCGACGACTTCCTGCAACGTCTGCTGCACGAGAAGATCGACCGTGCCTTTATTATTCTTCATGGCCGTGGCGGCGAAGACGGCAGCATGCAGGGCCTGCTTGAGTGCCTGGGGATTCCCTACACCGGTAGCGGCATTCTCGCTTCGGCGCTGGCCATGGATAAATTGCGCACCAAACAGGTCTGGCACAGCGTGGGAATTCCGACGCCCCGTCATGCCGTATTGAGCTCGCGGGCCGACTGTATTTGCGCCGCGGCGGAACTGGGTTTCCCGTTGATCGTCAAACCCGCCCATGAAGGTTCCAGTATTGGGATGGCCAAGGTGACCGGCGTCGATGAATTGATCGTCGCCTGGAAAGCCGCTGCCGCCTACGATTCGCAAGTGTTGGTCGAACAATGGATCCAGGGTCCGGAGTTCACCATTGCCACCCTGCGTGGGCAGATCCTGCCACCGATCGCCCTCGGCACTCCGCATTCGTTCTATGACTACGACGCCAAGTACCTGGCTTGCGATACCCAGTACCGGATCCCATGCGGGCTCGACAGTCACAAGGAAAAAGAGCTGATGGACCTCACGGCGAAAGCCTGTGAGGCGCTCGGTATCGCCGGTTGGGCGCGTGCCGATGTGATGCAGGATGCCGACGGGCAGTTCTGGTTCCTGGAAGTCAACACCGCTCCGGGCATGACTGACCATAGTCTGGTGCCGATGGCGGCACGGGCGGCCGGTCTCGATTTTCAGCAGTTGGTGCTGGCGATTCTGGCCGAGAGCGTTGCAGCTCATGCCGCCAGTCACTTAGAGCCGCGAGGTTAACCCCATGCACGGCGCGCAGATTCGTCACCCGTCCCCCGTCCCCAGCCGTAACAAGCCGGTGCCGCGGGGTGCCAGCCGCATGGTGGCTAAAGAGCCGATGTCGGTGCGTCTGCCAAAAGCCAATTTCGGCTTCCTGAAGCGCTTGATGTGGCCGGTGTTGCTGGTAGCCATGGGTTTTGGCACTTATGAAGGCGCCCAGCGCCTGTTGCCTTATGCGGACCGACCGATCAGCAAGATCAACGTCCAGGGCGACCTCAGCTACATCAGTCAGCAGGCGGTGCAGCAGCGAATCGCGCCCTACGTCGCGGCGAGCTTCTTCACCATCGACCTGGCGGGCATGCGCGCCGAGCTGGAGACTATGCCCTGGATCGCCCACGCCGAAGTCCGGCGTGTGTGGCCGGACCAGGTGGCGATTCGCCTGGAAGAACAGTTGCCGGTGGCTCGCTGGGGTGAGGAAGCGTTATTGAACAACCAGGGCCAGGCCTTCGCGCCACGGGAACTGGCCAACTATGAACACCTGCCGCAGCTGTTTGGCCCACAGCGGGCTCAACAGCAGGTGATGCAGCAGTATCAGGTCCTGAGCCAGATGTTGCGCCCGCTGGGCTTCTCCATCGCCCGGCTGGAACTGCGTGAGCGGGGCAGTTGGTTTCTGACCACCGGCGCGGGAAGCGCGGGACCAGGTATCCAGTTGTTGTTGGGCCGCGATCATCTGGTCGAGAAGATGCGCCGTTTCATTGCCATTTATGAAAAAACGTTGAAAGAACAGATTACGAACATTGCCAGCATCGATCTGCGTTACTCCAACGGCCTGGCCGTCGGATGGCGGGAACCTGTGGCGCCCGTGACGGCCAAACCCGCCGTTGCGAAGAATTAAGAAGAGGCAGGACCATGGCAAACGTGCAAAGCGGCAAAATGATCGTCGGGCTGGATATCGGCACCTCCAAGGTGGTGGCGCTGGTGGGCGAGGTCGCGGCCGATGGCACGCTGGAAATCGTCGGCATCGGTACCCATCCCTCACGCGGCCTGAAGAAGGGCGTTGTGGTGAATATCGAGTCCACCGTGCAGTCGATCCAGCGCGCGGTAGAAGAAGCGCAACTGATGGCCGGCTGTCGGATCCACTCGGCGTTCGTCGGTGTGGCCGGCAATCATATTCGCAGCCTCAATTCCCACGGTATCGTCGCGATCCGTGATCGCGAAGTCAGTTCGGCGGATCTCGAACGGGTACTGGACGCGGCCCAGGCCGTGGCGATTCCGGCTGACCAGCGAGTCCTGCACACCCTGCCGCAGGACTATGTGATCGACAACCAGGAAGGCGTTCGCGAGCCCCTGGGCATGTCTGGCGTGCGCCTGGAAGCCAAGGTCCATGTGGTCACCTGTGCGGTAAACGCGGCACAGAACATCGAGAAGTGCGTGCGCCGCTGCGGTCTGGAAATCGACGACATCATTCTTGAGCAACTGGCATCCGCCTACTCGGTGCTGACCGACGATGAGAAAGAGTTGGGCGTCTGCCTGGTGGATATCGGCGGCGGCACCACCGACATTGCGATTTTCACCGAAGGCGCGATTCGCCACACCGCGGTGATCCCGATTGCCGGCGACCAGGTGACCAACGACATTGCCATGGCATTGCGCACCCCGACCCAGTACGCCGAAGAGATCAAGGTCCGCTATGCCTGCGCCTTGGCCAAGCTGGCCGGTGCCGGTGAGACCATCAAGGTCCCGAGCGTCGGTGATCGTCCGCCGCGCGAGCTGTCTCGCCAGGCCTTGGCCGAAGTCGTCGAGCCGCGCTACGACGAGCTGTTCACTCTGATCCAGGCCGAGCTGCGTCGCAGTGGCTACGAAGACTTGATCCCGGCTGGGATCGTGTTAACCGGCGGTACTTCGAAGATGGAAGGTGCGGTCGAGCTGGCCGAGGAAATTTTCCACATGCCGGTGCGTCTAGGCGTGCCACACACCGTCAGAGGGTTGTCGGACGTGGTGCGCAACCCGATCTATTCGACTGGGGTCGGACTGTTGCTGTACGGGCTGCAAAAACAGTCGGACGGCATTTCCCTGTCCGGCTACAACAGCAGCAACAGAAACGACTATCGCGACGAAGAACAGAAAGCTCCGGTGCTGGAGCGCTTGAAGCGCTGGGTACAGGGCAACTTTTAAAGTTTCAAAGCAGTAACGGTTTCAAAGCAGTAGAAGTAGGCAAAAAAACTAGAGAATGAAAGGAGAGGGAACATGTTCGAACTCGTAGACAACGTCCCACAAAGTCCGGTAATCAAGGTTATCGGCGTCGGCGGTGGCGGCGGCAACGCTGTTAACCATATGGTCAAGAGCAACATTGAAGGCGTCGAGTTCATTTGCGCCAACACCGATGCCCAGGCGCTGAAGAACATCGGCGCGCGGACCATCCTGCAACTGGGCACCGGCGTGACCAAGGGCCTTGGCGCTGGCGCCAACCCGGAAGTCGGCCGTCAGGCCGCTCTGGAAGACCGCGAGCGTATCGCTGAAGTGCTGCAAGGCACCAACATGGTCTTCATCACCACCGGCATGGGTGGCGGTACCGGTACCGGTGCTGCGCCGATCATCGCCGAAGTGGCCAAGGAAATGGGCATTCTCACCGTTGCGGTGGTGACCCGTCCATTCCCGTTCGAAGGCCGCAAGCGCATGCAGATCGCCGATGAGGGCATCCGCGCACTGAGCGAAAGCGTTGATTCGTTGATCACTATTCCCAACGAGAAGCTGCTGACCATCCTAGGCAAGGACGCCAGCCTGCTGTCGGCGTTCGCCAAGGCTGACGACGTATTGGCCGGTGCCGTTCGCGGTATTTCCGACATCATCAAGCGTCCGGGCATGATCAACGTCGACTTCGCCGACGTCAGGACCGTGATGAGTGAAATGGGTATGGCGATGATGGGCACTGGCTGCGCCAGCGGTCCGAACCGCGCACGCGAGGCCACCGAGGCGGCAATCCGCAACCCGTTGCTCGAAGACGTGAACCTGCAAGGTGCGCGCGGCATCCTGGTGAATATCACCGCCGGTCCTGACCTGTCCCTGGGTGAGTACTCCGACGTGGGTAGCATCATCGAAGCCTTCGCTTCCGAGCACGCCATGGTCAAGGTCGGTACCGTTATCGATCCGGACATGCGCGACGAGCTGCACGTGACCGTCGTCGCCACCGGCCTGGGAGCGAAAATCGAGAAGCCGGTCAAGGTGATCGACAATACCCTGCAGGCTACGCAGTCCGCTGCCGCGGCGCCTGCCCGTCAGGAACTGCCGTCGGTGAACTACCGTGACCTGGACCGTCCGACCGTCATGCGCAACCAGGCCCAGGCCGGTGCCGCGACTGCCGCGAAGATGAACCCGCAGGATGACCTGGATTATCTGGACATCCCGGCTTTCCTGCGTCGCCAGGCCGATTGATGAAATGTATCAGGAGTATTAGGGTGATTGGTGTTCAGCAAAGGCCTGGTCTGCTATCATCGCCAGCCTTTGTTGATACCTGTTCGCAATTTGCGCTGAAGCGGCCCATGCCATGATTAAACAACGCACCCTGAAAAATATTATCCGTGCTACAGGTGTCGGCCTGCACTCCGGGGAGAAGGTCTACCTGACCCTCAAGCCAGCGCCTGTGGATACCGGCATTGTGTTTTGTCGCACCGACCTCGACCCTGTGGTGCAGATTCCTGCACGCGCGGAAAACGTTGGTGAAACCACGATGTCGACCACGTTGGTCAACGGTGACGTCAAAGTGGACACGGTGGAGCACCTGCTCTCGGCCATGGCCGGACTGGGCATCGATAACGCCTACGTCGAGCTCTCCGCGTCCGAAGTGCCGATCATGGATGGTAGTGCCGGACCCTTCGTATTCCTGATCCAATCTGCTGGCCTGGAAGAACAGGACGCAGCCAAGAAGTTCATCCGTATCCTGCGTGAAGTCACAGTGGAAGACGGCGACAAGCGCGCCACTTTCGTGCCTTTCGAAGGCTTCAAGGTAAGCTTCGAGATCGATTTCGATCACCCGGTGTTCCGGGACCGCACCCAGAGTGCCAGCGTGGACTTTTCCAGCACTTCGTTCGTGAAAGAAGTCAGCCGCGCCCGTACCTTTGGTTTCATGAGTGATATCGAATACCTGCGCAAGCACAACCTCGCACTCGGCGGTAGCGTGGAAAACGCCATCGTGGTCGATGCAGACGGTGTTCTGAACGAAGACGGCCTTCGTTATGAGGACGAATTCGTCAAGCACAAGATCCTGGACGCCATTGGTGACCTCTACCTGTTGGGCAATAGCCTGATTGGTGAGTTCAAGGGCTTCAAGTCGGGCCATGCGCTGAACAACCAACTGCTGCGCAAGTTGATTGAGCAGACCGATGCCTGGGAAGTTGTGACCTTCGAAGACGCCAGCACCGCGCCGATCTCTTACATGCGTCCTGTTGCGGCCGTGTAACGACTCTCTCCTTTTGTTGTATTTGAAAACCGCCTTCGGGCGGTTTTTTTTAGGGTGCGCACCTACAAGGAACGCTTCTGGTGGTTGCTCAGGCTGGGAGGTAGATCCCAAAGGTATTGATGCCGTCGCCGCTGTGCACGAACACATCGCCGCCGTGCATCAGCGCGATTGCCTGGACAATGGCCAGGCCCAGGCCGTGATTGGCGCCGCTGTTGCTGCGCGAAGCGTCGACTCGATAGAAGCGCTCGAACAGGTGTGACAGGTGTTCGCTGGCAATGGTCTCGCCGGGATTGGACACGGCGATTGCCACGTGCTCGCCCTCTTGGCTGATGCGCACCTCGATCACCTGGCCGGGCGCGGTGTGTTGCACCGCATTGCTCAGCAGATTGATCAGGGCTCGGCGCAAATGTGCAATCTCGATCCGCACCTGCGCATCGCCATGGACCTGGACTTGCACCTGGGCGTCTTCGAGGATGAAGTCCAGGTAATCCAGGGTCGTCGCGACTTCCCCGGCCAGGGATGTGCTGATCAGCTGGGTGGCCTTGCTGCCCTGGTCGGCGCTGGCCAGGAATAGCATGTCATTGATGATCGAACGCAGGCGCTCCAGTTCTTCGAGATTCGATTGCAGCACTTCGAAATAATGCTCGGCGGAACGCCCTCGGGTCAGCGCTACTTGGGTCTGGCCGATCAAGTTGGTCAGCGGCGAGCGCAGCTCATGGGCAACATCGGCATTGAACGATTCCAGCCGCGAATAGGCCTGCTCCACTCGTTCCAGGGCTGAGTTGAACGAGTTGACGAACTGGTTGAGTTCCGGCGGCAATGACGACAGTTGCAGGCGTCCGGCCAAGCGGGGTGGCGCCAGTTTGTGGGCTTCCTGGGATAGCTTGATCAGCGGCTTGAGGCCGATTCGCGCCACCCAGTAACCCAAGGCCGAAGCCATTAGCACGCCGACGATGGCCAGGCTGATCAGGGCGATCAGCAAGCGATGCTGGGTCTGCCAGAACGTCTCGGTATCGATGGCGATCAGAAATTGCAGCGGTGGCCGCTGGTCCTTGGCCGGCATGGTGTTGAGCAGCACCTTGAACGGGTTAGTGTGTCCCGGTAGGCGGATGTCGCGCATGCCCTGGGGGCCGGCGGCGAAGGCGCGGATCTGCGCGTCGGGACTGCCATATTCATAGCGGGGATCGCTGCTGACCACCCAGAAGCGGATGCGCTTGTCTTCTTCAGTCAGTTGCCTGAGCTTGGCGCGGACCTTTGCCCAGTGGTCCTGAGTGCCGAAGCGATTGAGCGACGACTCGAGCACGCTGTAGCGCGCATCCAGCTCAGCTTCGGGCAACAGGTCCAGGCCCCTGTCGACCTGCAGGTAGAGGGCGCCGCCAATCAACAGGAACACCAGCATCGCCACCAGGCTGAACAGTCCGCTCAGACGCAGGGCGATAGAGTTAGTCGACACCACGACTCTCCAGCACATAGCCCATGCCGCGAATGGTGTGCAGCAGCTTTTGTTCGAACGGCCCGTCGAGCTTGGCGCGTAAGCGCTTGATCGCCACTTCGACGACATTCGCGTCGCTGTCGAAATTGATATCCCAGACCATTTCGGCAATCGCTGTTTTTGATAGGATTTCCCCTTGGCGCCGAGCCAGTACGCTGAGCAGCGAGAACTCCTTGGCAGTCAGATCCAGGCGATTGCCAGCCCGGCTGGCTTTGCGGCTGATCAGATCGACCCACAGGTCGGCGACGCTGATCTGCACCGGCTCGTGACCGCCGCCGCTACGCCGGGTCAGGGCCTGCAGGCGGGCCACCAGTTCGAGAAAGGAGAACGGTTTGCCGAGGTAATCGTCGGCTCCGTCGCGCAGGCCACGAATGCGGTCCTCGACACGCTCGCGGGCAGTAAGCATGATCACCGGGGTCTGCTTGCGCGCCCGCAGTGCCTTGAGCACGCCGAAACCGTCGAGCTCGGGCAACATCACATCGAGGATGATCACCGCGTAATCGCCTTCCAGTGCCAGGTGCAGTCCATCGACACCGTCGCGCGCCAGGTCGACGGTGTAACCCTGTTCCGTCAGGCCGCGATGCAGGTAGTCGGCGGTTTTTTCTTCATCTTCGATAATCAACACACGCATGACCCAGCCTCAATGAGTGATCGCCGGCACGTTGGCCGATTGGGGCCCGTGGAAAAGCCGCTCCAGCCACAAGTATATGACGGGGGTGGTAAACAGCGTCAGCGCCTGGCTCACCAGCAGGCCGCCGACCACCGCGATACCCAGGGGTTGACGCAACTCGGCGCCGGTCCCGTGGCCGAGCATCAGCGGCAGGGCGCCGAGCAGGGCCGCCAGGGTGGTCATGATGATCGGCCGGAATCGGGTGATACAGGCCTTGTAGATCGCTTCCTCCGGCGACAATCCACCACGCTGGGCTTCGAGGGCGAAGTCGATCATCAGGATGCCGTTCTTTTTCACAATGCCGATCAGCAGCACCAGGCCGATCAGCGCCATGATCGAGAAGTCCTGGCCTAACAGCCACAACATGATCATCGCACCGAGGCCGGCGGACGGCAGGGTGGAGATGATCGTCAGCGGATGCACGAAACTTTCGTAGAGCACCCCGAGGATGATGTAGACCGCCACCAGCGCGGCGAGGATCAGCCACGGCTGGCTCGCCAGGGAACTCTGGAATGCCTGGGCCGCGCCCTGGAAATTGCCGCTGATGGAAGCGGGCATGCCGATCTCGTTCTTCGCCTGGTCGAGTAACAGCACCGCATCGCCCAGGGCCACGCCGGGCGTCAGGTTGAACGACAGGTTGGCGGCTGGGAACATGCCGTCGTGGGCGATGGACAGCGGACCGCTGGTGGGCACGTCGAAGCGCGCCAATGCCGACAGCGGGACCATTTCACCGGTCAGCGGCGAGCGCAGATAGAAGTAGCTCAGGCTCTCGGCCTTGCCGCGCTGGGCGGCGTCCAGTTCAAGAATGACGTTGTACTGATTGGTCTCGGTCTGGTACTCATTGATCTGGCGCTGGCCGAAAGCGTCGTAAAGGGCCTCGTCAACATCGCTGGCGGTCAGGCCGAAGCGCGCGGCGGCGCTGCGATCAATGTTGATATGGGTGATGCTGCCGCCCAATTGCAGGTCGTTGGACAGATCGCGAAACGCCGGATGACCCCGTAGTTTCTCGGTCAGGCGTTGGGTCCAGGTATTGAGTGTGTCACCGTCGTTGCTCTTGAGCACGTATTGGTATTGGGCGCGGCTCGGGCCTGAACTGAGGTTGATGTCCTGGCCTGCCCGCAGGTAAAGGACGATGCCCGGAATCCTCATCAGTTGCGGGCGAATCCGATCGATAAAGGCGCTGGCGGACACATCGCGCTGTTCCTGCGGCTTGAGGGCGATCCAGAAACGGCCGGTGGCGATGGTCTGGTTACTCCCTGAAACCCCCACCGAATGGGAGAATGTCTGCACCGCCGGGTCGGCTGCGACGATCTCGGCGAGGGCTTTGTGCTTAGCCACCATCTCGGTGAAGGATATATCGGCGGCGGCCTCGGTGGTGCCGAGGACAAAGCCTGTGTCCTGGACCGGGAAAAACCCTTTGGGAATGAACACATAGCTGGCAATGGCCAGACACAGTGTCACGCAGAACAATCCGAACATGGTTTTCTGGTGTGCCAGGGCGCGCCGCAGGCCGCGCTCGTAGAGGGCCAGCAGGCGTTCGCTGAAGGTTGCTTTCGAGTGCTGATGATGCACCGGTGCGCGCATGAATAGCGCCGCCAGGGTCGGTGCCAGGGTCAGCGAAACCACCACTGAAATCAGGATGGTCGAGGTGGCGGTCAAGGCGAATTCCTTGAATAGCCGTCCGACTACACCGCCCATGAACAGCAGCGGGATAAAGGCGGCGATCAGCGAGAAGCTAATGGACACCACGGTAAAGCCGATCTCCGACGCACCCTTGATCGCCGCTTCGCGCATGCCGTCGCCGGCTTCGAGGTGGCGGTGGATGTTTTCCACCACGACGATGGCATCATCCACCACGAAGCCCACGGCGATTACGATTGCCACCAGGGTCAGGTTGTTCAGACTGAAGCCCAACACGTACATCAGCGCAAAGCTGGTCACCAGCGACACGCCGAGCACGGCGGAGACGATCAGGGTCGCCGACAACTGGCGCAGGAACAACGCCATCACTGCCACCACCAGCAGGATGGCGATCAGCAGGGTCATTTCCACTTCATGCAGCGAGGCCCGGATGGTCTGGGTACGGTCGATCAGCACCTTGACCTGCACCGAGGCCGGCAGCATGGCCTCCAGGCCGGGCAAGGCCGCCTGGATACGGTCCACGGTATCGACGATGTTGGCTCCCGGCTGACGGGAAATCACCAGGCTCACGCCCGGCTCGTCGCCGGACCAGGCCTGCACATAGGCGTCCTCGGAGCCACGGATCACCTGGGCAATGTCCTTGAGTTGGACCGGTGCGCCGTTCTTATAGGAGACGATCAACTGGCCGTATTCCTCCGGCTGAAACAGTTGGTCGTTGGTCGACAAAGTGGAGATGCTCGATTGCCCATAGAGCGCGCCCTTGGCCAGGTTGAGGCTGGTTTGCTGGATCGCCAGGCGAATGTCCGCCAGCGTCAGGCCGATGGCCGCCAGCTTGTCCGCCGAGGCTTGGACGCGGATTGCCGGGCGCTGCTGGCCGGTGATATTGATCTGGCCGACACCCTCGATTTGGCTGAGCTGGCGGGCCAACAGGGTTTCGGCGTAGTCGCTGAGCTCGGTGCCGGGCATCTGGCTGGAGCTGACACTGAGGATCAGCACCGGGCTGTCGGCTGGGTTGACCTTGCGCCAGGTTGGCAGCGTTGGCATGTCCTTGGGCAGTTTGCCCGAGGCGGTGTTGATTGCCGCCTGGACTTCCTGGGCGGCGGTGTCGATGCTCTTGCTGAGGGTGAATTGCAGCGTCAGGTTGGTCGACCCCAGGGCACTGCTAGAGGTCATCTGGGTCACGCCGGGGATGGCACTGAATTGCACTTCCAGTGGCGTTGCCACTGAGGATGCCATGGTCTGCGGACTGGCGCCGGGCAACTGCGCGGAGACCCGGATGGTCGGGAATTCAGCCTCCGGCAAAGGCGCCAGGGGTAGGCGAGGGAAGGCGATCAGCCCGAGCAGGACCAGGGCGAAGGTGAGTAGGATGGTCGCCACCGGATGATCGATGCACCAGGCGGAAACACCGCGACTTTCCTTGATCATGGCTTGGGTTCCACTGCCACGGTCTGCTCCGTCAACTTGGGTTTGTCGGGTATTGCCACCTGCGAGTTGGGCTTGAGTCGCGACTGGCCGTCGCTGACCAGCAGGTCGCCGGCCTCGACGCCCTTGATGATATTGATGTCACTGTCCTGGTAAGGCATTTCCACCGGGACGACTTCCACGCCCTGGCCCTTGACCCGGTAGACGATGTAACCGTCCAGGCCGCGCTGCACTACCGACGGCGGAACCACCAGGGCGTCGCGGTCCAGGGCGGTCTGGATCTTGATGTTCACCAACTGGCCTGGCCAGAGCTTCTGCGCTGCGTTGCTGAATTCGGCCTTGGCCTTGATAGTGCCGGTGTTGGCCGCCACCTGATTGTCGATCAGTGTCAGGTGACCGGTGCCGAGCAACGCATCGGTATGTCCGTCGTCACCCAGGTAAGCATCTACCGAGGCTGGCCTGGCGGCACCGAGCAGCCTTTGCAGGGTCGGTAGCATCTGCTGGGGCAGGGAGAACTCCACGGCGATCGGATCGATCTGGGTCACGGAAAACAGGCCTTGAGTATCGTTCATACGCAAGAAGTTGCCTTCGTCCACGGCACGGATACCGACCCGACCGGTGACCGGCGAATGAATCTGGGTATAGGAGAGTTGCACCTGGGCGGCGGCAATCGCGGCCTGATTGCCTTGGGCAGTGGCCTGGAGCTGATCGACCAGCGCTTGTTGCTGGTCGTAGGTCTGTTTCGAAATGCCGTTATCGACGCTCAGCAACTTGTAGCGCTTGAGATCGACTTGCGCCATCTGCAGTTGTGCCTGGTTTTGCGCCAGTTGAGCCTTGGCCTGGGACAGATTGGCCTGGATCGAGCGGTCGTCGAGGGTCGCCAGCAGGTCTCCGGCCTTAACCAGTTGCCCTTCCTTGACCAACAGCCGGGTCAAAATGCCGTCGACCTGCGGACGAATCACCACACTGTGCAGCGACAACACGGTGCCGATACCCCTGGCGTAGCGCGGCACATCCCGTTGCGCGACATTGATCACCTTGACCGGTATCGCCATGTTGCCAGCCGGTTTGGTATGGACCGGACGGGTCAGCTTCCAGGTCGCTGCGGCGGCAACCACCAGAATCACGACAAGGCCCAACAGGTTTTTTTTCTGGATGTGCATGCTGTCAAAACGCCGGGATCAGGAGTGGGAAGGTGAATCTGGCAGAACAGTAGCCTTTTTATAACCCCATGACCCGGTCAGCACGGTGACAGCTAACTGACACGGCTGTCAGCCAGGACCGGCGGCGGGCCGGGCACAAAATAGCAGGGTGCGTATTAAAGAAACAGCAGGTATGGACGATAACTGGATAAGCACCTTTGTTTGCTCAATTGCTTGTTTTTCAAAGATATGGGTTTTGCGCAAAGTGCTATTGAAGGAGCGGATGCGTTTAATTGAATATAAAAAGTCCTACGGATATTCCGCGTTTTTCCTGTGAGGTTCTTTGCAGTGGGCTTTACTTGATAAGGGGTTCCCCATGGTTTGGGAGTGCTTGATATGAAATACACATTATCGATGGCCGGTGTCTTGTTGTTGATGGGGGTTTGTTCCACTGTGCAGGCGGCAACGTCCAATGCTGGGCAGATTCGTTTTAGCGGACATATCGTCGAGGCAGCGTGCGAAGTGTCCTCATCAGGTTCGGCACATACCCAGGGTGTCTCCCAACGCATCCGGCTGGCGCCCGGTGTCGTCGTGTCGGTCGACACGACGGACAATGCCTGTAGCGGCGGCGCGCGGCCTTTTGATGTGCATTATCAACCGTTATCGAGCGGGGCTTCCAGCACCACCACCGTCTCTCCCAAGGGCATCGTGGTGATCACGTACCTGTAGAGCTGTACGTGTGACCAGGCCTCAGCACCGCCTGGACTGTATACAGTCGGGCGGCGCTTCCTGAAATATCCGGCGTCAAGTTGACTCTGTGTCGATGCACTACCGCTCAGCGTGCTCAAGTTGTTGATCAGTATAATTAAAGCTGCCTTGAAATATTTCAGGGAGAATATGCGATGGATGTTTAGTTTTAACGGTTTTCATTGTTTTGTTTTTAATTTTAAACGCTGCTCCGGTCATTTTTCTGTGCCCGTCGAATGACATGTTTCTCTGACGGAGGCAGATGTCCTGCTTTCGCGTTAAATCAGCTGCCTAAATAAGGCTCGGTCCGATAGTTCGATTCCAGATCCACGACTATATTGGCCGCCACCCAGAGTGATGGGTGCAAACGATTAACTCGAAGGATTGTGTTCGCATGAAAAAGATTTCTCTAACGTTGGCGTTATTAGGTGCCGTCCTCGGTGTGGCAAGCTCTGCCCACGCGGCCAACGGTGGCACGCTGAACTTTACCGGCGCACTGACCAACACCAGTTGTGACGTGTCGTCCGGAGGCGGGTCCGCCGATAATATTCCTGTCGACCTCGGGCGTGTTTCTTTTGCCGATATTGGCAATCGCACTGAATCGCGCCTGGGCACGGCCAAGGACATCGACCTGTTGGTAACCTGTCTGCAACCGGCTGCGGAAAACACCGTGCACATGTCATTCCGTCCGGCCCAGGTCGACCAGAACGACCCTTACCTGCTGACCACCTCCGGTGCGGCCCAAGGGGTGGGGATCGGCCTGGTACGTCGGGAAAACGATGACTTCCTGAATATCCAGGACCCTACCGATACCGTCAACGGTGTTCTCCAACCCAGTGGCAGCGGTTCCAGCGGTACTCTGGCGCTACGGGCGGTGTTCGTGAAGAACGGTGTGCCCACAGTGCCGGGTGCGGCCACCGGTACGGTACCTTTCGTGCTGACCTACAACTAAGTGTTTGTCTTGAACGGAGCTGAAAAGCTCCGTTTTTTATCGGATATAGATAGGTCGCAACATGTGCAAGTTGATAACGTCGATGATCGGCATGGCGCTTGTCGTGTGGACAGGCATCCATGCACACGCGGGGATAGTGCTCAATACCACACGTTTAGTCTATCCGGCGCAGCACAAGGAGGCTGTGCTCAGTGTCCTGAACAATAACCGCTCGACGATCTTGTTGCAGTCCTGGCTGGAGGCCGAGGACCCGGCTGGCGAGGCATTACCCTTTGCCGTTATTCCACCCCTGGTGCCGCTATCCGGGGGTGGGCGGCAGACGGTGCGAATCATTCACTCGGGTGTCGAGATGCCGACCGATCGGGAATCGCTGTTCTGGTTGAATGTCCAGGAAATACCGCAGGCCAGCGAGCAGGAAAATGTGCTGCAAATTGGTATTCGCCAACGGATCAAGGTGTTTTATCGCCCGCGGCAACTGGTGGCCGATCCGGATCAGGCGCCCCGTCAACTGCACTGGCGGCTCAAGCCCGACGGCACATTGGCGGTGAGCAATCCCGGACCATTCCACGTCACCCTGGTGGACATCGAGTTGTTCGGTGCCGCGACCCGGCTGATACACCGCAAGAACGCGATGCTGGCCCCCGGACAGGCGCAGGTGTTTGAGCTGCCTGCTCCCGTCGCGGAGCAGCAGGCGCGACTGAGCTTCAAGAGCATCAATGACCATGGTGCCGTGGTGCCTTATCAGCTTTCCAGCCGCGACTGGAAAACCGGTCGGGCGTTGTGGGTCGAGCACTAGCGTACTCGCGCTGGGCCGCTCTTACATTTTCAAGTTCGCCGCATCCTCGCAAGAGCCCGTGCGTGAAGGCGTTCGCCTCTAACAAATACCTTGAGACATTCAGTGAAGGTTGCAAATGGATTGGCTTTATCGAAGAACAAAGGAGGTTCTGGTGTCATCGTGTCGTGAACAAAAGGAGGTCGCGACACGCCCTCTGGTGTGGAACGTGAACCGGCAGGCGCTGGCGCCTCTGGGCCTGTGCTTGCTGCTGATGCCCGAGCTTGCCTTCGCGGACCCTTCCGCTTCGGCGTCGGTCGGCGAGCCAGTCAGGTTCAATACCGCCTTTATCCATGGCGGCGAGCAGCCGGCCGATATCAAGGCATTCCTGGAGGGCAACAGTGTCTTGCCCGGCCTCTACCGGGTGGATATCTACCTGAACCGTGTACTCAGTGCTCGCCGTGACGTGCACTTTGGTCGTGACGCGGTCAGCGGGCGCGTGGAACCCTGCCTGACCCTGGCACTGCTGCAGGACCTTGGGCTCGATCCCGAGCGTCTTGAGGCCTTGGCGCAAGTGCCGGCGAAAGCTGGCCAGGAATACTGTTTCGATCTCGGCAAGCTGGACCAGGCCAGTGTCGACTACCAACCTAATACCCTGGCGCTCAACCTCAGCGTGCCGCAGATCGCGCTGCGCCGCAGCGCTCGTGGCTACCTGTCGCCGGAGCTGTGGGACGAAGGGGTCAACAGCGGTTTTATCAGCTACAGCTTCAGCGGCAACCGCCGCGAACTCGATCGACAGAAAAGCGACAGCTATTATCTGGGACTGCGCAATGGCCTGAACTTCGGGGCCTGGCGGTTGCGCAACGAGTCCTCGCTGGTGCGCTCAGACCGGCAATCCTCGCGCTTCACCAGCAACCAGACCTACGCCCAGCGTGACCTGACCGCCTGGAAAGGCCAATTGACCCTCGGCGAGACTTACAGCGACTCGCGAGTGTTCGACAGTATCCGTTTTCGCGGCGCCCAGGTGGCCTCGGACGACGGCATGCTGCCCGACAGCGAGCGGGTCTATGCACCAACCATCCGTGGCGTGGCGGAAAGCAATGCCACGGTGGAGATTCGCCAGAACGGTTACTTGCTGTACAGCTCGAACGTGCCACCTGGGCCGTTCGAGATCAGTGACTTCTATCCCAGTGGTTCCAACGGTGACCTATTGGTGACAGTGATCGAGTCGGACGGTCGCATCCGGACCTTTATCCAAGCGTTCGCCTCGCTGCCGTTGATGCTGCCCAAGGGCACCTTCAGCTACAGCCTCGAGGCCGGGCAATACGACAGCAACGATGATCGGGACCAGAGTCCGGGTTTTGCCAGCACCACGCTGATCTACGGGTTGAGCGAACTGATCACTGGCTACGGTGGCGTCCAATTGGCCGAGAATTTTCGGGCTAGCAACCTCGGGTTCGGAGTCAACACCGGTTTGGGTGCAGTCTCGGCGGATCTGACCCATTCGCTCAGTCGCCAAGCCACCACCGACATCGGCGGGCAGAGTATGCGCCTGCGCTATGCCAATACCTTGAATGCCACGCGGACCACCTTCGCGCTGGCGGGCTATCGCTACTCCAGCGAGCACTACCGTAGCTTTGACCAGCATGTGGATGAGCGCAGCAATCTGGTACAGAGCCAGATTGGCCGCGCCCGCGACCGTTTCGATATCACCCTCAGCCAGCCTGTGGCGGCGGGGACTTTCAGCTTTACCGCCCTTGAGCAGCGGTTCTGGAACTTGCCGGGCAAGTCGCGGCAGTTCAACGCCACCTATGGCGGGTACTGGCGGGACCTGAGCTACAGCCTGTCGGTGGATCGGACTCGGGCAACGGACTTCGCTGGCAGGGTCGGAACCGACCATCAGTTCACCCTGACGCTGTCGCTACCGTTGGGTCGTCATGAGCGTTCGACCCGTGCCTCGCTGACGGCGGTACGCGACAGCCAAGGTGACTCCAGTGTCATGGCCGGCCTGACCGGGCGCATCCTGGATCAGCAAGCATTCTACTCGGTGCTGGCCGGCAATGACGGTTCCGGTGCCCGTGCCGGTTCCGCCAGTGTCAATGCTACCACCTCGGTCGGGCGCTTCGAGGCCGGCTACAGCCACGGCCAGGACTTCAATAGCTGGAACATCGGTGCCCGTGGATCGGTGGTGGCCCACGCGGGTGGGGTGAACTTGGGGCAAGCGCTGGGCGACACCTTCGCGCTGGTGGAAGTGCCCGGTGTGCGTGGGGCGCGGTTGAACAACTTCAGAGGGGTCGAAACGGCGGGTAATGGCTATGCCGTGTTGCCTTATACCCAGCCTTACCGCGCCAATTGGATCAGCCTGGATACCCGTGATCTCGGTGCGGACGTGGAGGTAGAAAACGCCATCGCCCAGGTGGTGCCGCGCCGTGGTTCCTCCACCCATGTCCGCTTTAACGCCAGTGCCGGTCGCCGGGTGCAGTTCGAGTTGAGCCTGGCCGACGGCAGTGCGTTGCCGTTGGGCGCCAGCGTTCAGGATGCCGGCGGCAAGCAACTGGCGGTAGTGGATCCGACCAGCCGGGCGCTGGTGCTCAGTGACCAGGAGGAGGGGACATTGCAGGTGAAATGGTCTGGACAGAGCTGTCAGTTGCATTTCCGCCTGCCGCCACGGGATCCGCAATTGACCTATGATCGGGTCAAGGAAGTCTGCCAATGAGGCTTTTACAGGCGTTATTCCTGGCGTTGAGCGTGGCTTCGGCCGGGCCGGTTCCGGCGACCGTGTCCCTGAGTGATACGCGCCTGGTGTTCGACGGGCGTTTTACCGATGTGAGCGTCGAAGCTCGCAATCGGGGTTCCCAGGAGGTGCTGCTGCAAGCCTGGCTGGAGGCGCGAGAAGGCTCCGAGGCGCGCTCTACTGACCTGCCCTTTGTGCTGACGCCACCGATTTCGCGGTTGGCGCCCGACGGTCGGCAAGCCTTGCGGCTGATGTATGAGGGAAGGGGCATGCCGACGGACCATGAGTCGCTGCTGCACCTCTATGTGATGGAAATTCCTCGGCTGCTTCCCGGTGACAGTCAACTGAGCATTGCCATTCGTCAGCGGATCAATGTGCTGTTCCGTCCGCCGGGGCTGGTCGGTGATCCGGCGCTCACACCAGCGCGTTTGCGCTGGGTCGTGGACGCGGATGCCGAGGGGGGGCCCCGGCTGAGGGTGGAGAACCCGACGGCCTTTCATGCGGCGTTATTGCGCCTTGAGCTGGCCGATGAGCAAGGCAGCCGGCCACTGGGCGACGACCTGCTGGTGCTTCCGGGAGAACAGCGTGAAGTCGTGCTGGTAAGCGGGCTGGCGAGCGGTGGGTATTGGCTGCGATTCAACGCCTTGACCGATTATGGCGGTCAGCGAACCTACACGGCCCGCTTCGATTTCGACAGCCCTTTCAGTGCGTCGCTGGTGGGCGACGCTTCCTCCTCCGCAGAACGGACTTCCCCATGACCAAGACGCCTTATTTCGCGTGGTTGCGTTCCCTGTTGCTGCTCGGGCTGCTGAGCCCGGCCAGTTGTTTTGCCCTTACTTGTACCTTGCAAGGCAACGGTTCGCGGATTGCTAGCGCCGACCTCGGCAGCACTGTGGCGATTCCCGCGTCGGCCCCCAATGGTACGGTGGTCTGGCGTTCGGAGCCGATCAACCTGGCGGTCGACTGTGGCAGGGCCGGCCTGCCGGGTCCTCAGGAGGAGATCTATATCCACCTGAACCCGGCCCATCAGGTGGTCGGCGAGGGGATTCGTGTCGGCTTGAGCCATGCAGGGATCGACCATCGCCAGAGCAGCGGTCGTATCGCCACCGGTCGTAGCGTACCGGCCTGTATCGAGGCGCATTCCTGTGGCTCGTCGAGCTTCCACCTGAGCTTTTCGGTGTTTATCGAGAAGTTCGGACCGACGCCGCCTTCAGGGGTGGCCAGCCGCCTGCAGGATTACCGGTTGTTCCAGCTCGCGGGCAGCGGCGGGCCGAGCGCCGTTGGCGACTCGCTCAACTATGTGATCAACCATCTCGGTGGTCTGCGCTTTGTGGCCTGTGATGCCCAATTGCAGGTCATTCCCGACACCGTCGATTTCGGCCGGATCGCCATCCAGAACGTGGTGGTCGGGCAGGTGGCCGAGCGGCGCTCGTTCGCCCTGCACACCAGTCGTACCTGCGACAGCGCCTTCAGCCTGGACGCACGGCTCAAGCCCGTGTCGGGCACCCTGGCCGGCGAGTTGCTGATTCCTAACGGCAATGACGGCGTTGGCATTCGTATCGTCAGGGCGGGCGGTGCGGTGATTCCCTACAATCGGTCTTTCCACCTGGCCGAGCTGCTGGGCGACACCCAAGTCGCCATGACTCAGTTCGACGCCGAACTGTTATGGCACAGCGACCGGCCCAAGGCCGGGCCGTTCTCGGCTGGAGTGGTAGTTGATCTGTTCTATAAATGACCGTTGGCGATGCGGACAGGGCGCTCGAAGGTATACTGCAACCCTTCGGTTCGACCTGATCCGTCCCGCCTTTTCGGAGTTTCCATGACACCCCCTGAACAACCGCCCGTTTCCGCCGACCCGGATGCAGAATCTGTAGTTGAGGCTGAGCTTACGGTCGGCGAAAAACCGGCCATCCCGGCTTTCAGCTTTCCGTTCAACCCTGCTGCATTCGCCGCGACGAAAAAAAACGGCCAGACCTGGCAGCAGAAAGGTGGCAAGGACGGGCATCACGAAAGACCGGGCCGCGCCCCGAATGGCACTCGTCGATCCATGGGCAAGCGCTGATTCTTCGGTATTCCCAGTTTTTTCCCACGTGAAAGACAGCCCTTTCAGGTAGAGGTGTTGCTACCACTGTAGAGAAACTCTCTTGTCCCGTCCGTCTGTTCGGGCTGAGGCGCTGTGCGCCTTCAGGCCTGACTGGGCGGACGTTCCTGTCTATAAAAAAGGAAGAAACGTATGGAACAAGGCAAGAGATTGACCAGGCTGCTTGGAGCGGCCTGCCTCTCGGTGGCGATGGTGAGCGTGTCACCCTGTGCCAGCGCATGGGACAAACAGCGAGGGACTCTTCGTTTTGGCGTCGAGGCGTTGGTCCCACCTTTTGAAAGTCGTGATGCGCAGGGGCAGTTGGTCGGTTTGAACATCGAGTTGGGTGAGGCGCTTTGTGCCGAGCTCAAGACCCGGTGCGAATGGATCGACCAGGATTACGCGGGCATGATACCGGCCTTACAGGACAAGCGTTTCGACGCGATCATGCCCATGACCTCGACCGCCGAACGACGCCAGCTCATCGACTTCACCGACCCGATGTATCCACTCCAGAGTCGCCTGGTCAGCCGCAAGGGGGACGGGCTCGGGCCGACCGCCGAACGCCTCGCAGGCAAACGTGTCGGGGTCTTGGCGGGCACGGTTCGCGAGGGCTTCGCCAACGCCGAATGGGCGCCAAAGGGCGTTCAGGTCCGCCGCTATGCGCTGAACAGCGAGTTGATTGCCGCCCTGTTGGCCGGTGAGATCGACGCGACGCTGCAGGACTCCATCGAAATCAGCGAAGCGCTGCTCAAGACACCGCAAGGCGATGGTTTTGATTTTGCCGGGCCGCCAATTGTCGACCCACGATTGGGCAACGGTGTGTCGATGGGGGTTCGCCAAGCGGATTCCGAGCTGCGCGATACATTGAACCGGGCGTTGAAGTCCCTCAAGGCCAGTGGCCGTCACCAGGCGATTGTGGCGCGTTACCTGCCCTCCGCCGCTCCGGTGGCCGCCGAGCCCATGCAGTTCATTGCGGCAGCTCCGGGCATGCCGTTTTCCAGGGCTGTACGGGTGGGAGAGATGCTCTATCTCTCGGGTGTGCTGGGTTCGGACAGCAGCGGCAAGCTGGTTCCGGGCGGGATACGGGGGGAAATGCAACAGGCCATGCAACTGATTGCGCAAGAGCTGGAGCGTAATGGCAGTGCCCTGGAGCAGGTGGCCAAATGCACGGTGATTCTGGCGGATATCAAGGACTTTGCCGCCATGAACGAAGTCTATGTCCGGCACTTTCCGGCCGATCGCCTTCCTTCTCGCACCACGTTTCAAGCAGGTGGTTTGCTGGATAAAGCCAGGGTCGAAGTCGAGTGCCTGGCTTACGTCGGGCCTTGAGTCTGTTGAAGATCCAGGTCAGCGGCACGGAGGATCTGTGCCGCATCGGTCGACCCACGCCGAGAGAGGCTGGAGCGGCGGCACCAATCCTACAGCGACCCGCCGCGTGGGCCTGGATCGCAGCGATTGGCGTGTCGACTCTTCAGCGGGAGGGGGTCGGCATCACCGAGTCCCACTCGGTCACGGCGGCGGTCTTATTCTTCTTGTTATACAAGCACAGCTCAGTCCCCGGCTGGTTGTTCATATGAGCCTGCGGATAGAGGCCGTGAAGCAATACGGCGGTGTAGCCCACCTGGTCATCGAATTGTGCGGGGCTGCCTACCGGCTTCGCGCTCTTGAGGCCGCTGGCCTTGGTGCAACTGGCGAGCACGGCCTTGTCGTAGGCCAACCAGGCATCGGCACTGGACGCCTGGGCCTGGCTTGCCAGCGCGGCGAGGCTGATGAAGATCAGGGTGGAGGTTTTCATGGTGGGTCTCCTGAAGGTGCTTACGGCAAAAAGCAGATTATGCCCGAGCCGGGCTGACTTCATAACGCTTGACAAAGCGCATGCCGACACGGTCGTACAAGCGCCGGGCGGATAGGTTGTTTTCCATTACCCTGAGATCGACGAAGGCTTCGCCCCGCGAAGCGAACACCTGGAAAGCATGGCGCAGCAACGCCAGGCCCAAGCCCTGGCCACGACGACGTGGGTGGATGACCAAGTCCTTGATATAAGCACTGGTCCAGCACTGGGCGACACCCGCGAGGCCCTGGTCGTCCATCGCAATCAGGCACAGCGTGGGGTCGAACTCGGCATCCTTGGTGAAGCGTTCGCGCCAACTGGCGAAGTCCGCCACATACACACCATCGTCCTGATAGCCCAGCACCATCAGATCGTGTACCGCCTTCATCAGATCCGCTCCCAGCACGCCCGGGCGAATCCCGGGTGGCCATTGCGGCACCTCCAGCAGATCATCGAGATCCTTGCGCAGCAACAGGCAGTGACGATCGAGCATCTCAGATACCTTGAGCGGCTACGGTCCTGGCCGCCTGGATCAGGCATTTGGTCAGTTCCGGTGAAGAGAACTTGGTCAGCACTGCGTTGGCTCCGGCCTGGCGGGCTTTCTCGCTGTTCATAGTACTGTCCAGCGAGGTGTGCAGCAGAATGTAGAGGTCCTGGAAGTCCGGGGTTTCGCGAACGGTACGGGTAAAAGCGTAACCGTCCATTTCCGACATCTCGATATCCGAGACCACGACATTGATCTGTTCAGCGGTGCCTTGCAGGTCCAGCAGACAGTTGATGGCGTCCTTGGCGCTACGGGCGGTATGGCAGGTCAGGCCGAGGTTGCGCAGGGTGTGTACCGACTGCTGCAAGGCCACTTGGCTGTCATCGACCACCAGGATGCGTGCGTGGCCGAGGGTTTGGGCTTCTTCCATAGTCAATTCGGTGGGGGCGACTTCGATCTGCGCCGGGGCGATGACATGGATGACCTTTTCGATATCCAACACCTGCACCAGCGTGTCATCGACCTGGGTTACCCCAGTGATAAAGGAGCGCACACCGCCGGAGCCGAAAGGCGGCGGGCGGATATCGGTGGTCAGGCAGTGGACGATCTTGCTCACGGCCTGGACATGCAGACCCTGCTTGGAGCGGCTGACATCGGTGACGATCAGGCAGCCGCCGTCGGGGTCCACCAGTGGGCGCTCACCGATGGCGCGGCTCAGGTCGATCACCGACAGCGAGGCTCCGCGAAGGGTGGCGATGCCTTTCACATGGGGATGGGATTCGGGCAGCTTGGTCAGTGGCGGGCAGGGAATGATTTCGCTGACTTTCAGCAGGTTGATCGCCATCAGCTTGCCGCTGCGCAAGGTAAAAAGCAGAAGTGACAGTGAGTCTGCGCGGGCTTTGTTGGTGGACATAAAAACCTTCTGTGGGAAAAACTGCTTCAGGGGAGCCCCGAATAGGTATCGATGACGGGTTATCGACCTGAGCCGGGTGGGCTTTAGGCGAATATCTTGTGGGGGCTGTTGTCAGCTTGGGCGGCTTTTTGTCATTTCAAGCCCAGGCGCTTGGCCATCCGTCCCAGGTTCGCCCGGTCCAGGCCGAGCTCCCGAGCAGCACTGGCCCAGTTGTTTTGGTGTTTTTCCAGGCAATTGCTGATCAGTTGTCGCTGGTAGTGCTCCGTGGCTTGGCGCAGATCGACCCCGGTTTCCAGGTTCAGCGGGGCGCTGGCCTGCATCGCCGGGGCTTGAGTTGTCACCGTCGGCAAATCCAGGTCGGTAGCGCTCAATGTGAGAATCTTCGGCCGCTCCCGGCAATTGCCCAGGGCCTTCAAGGCACTACGGCCGATCAGGTGTTCGAGTTCACGGACGTTGCCCGGCCAGTGGTACGCCAGCAGCGCCGCGTGGGCATCGGGGCTCAGGCGTAAACTGCCCAGGCCCATGCGCGAGCGGTTTTGCTCAAGGAAAAAGCCGCTCAGCAGCAAGACGTCGTGCCCGCGTTCACGCAATGCGGGTACGCGCAGCGGGTAGACGCTCAGGCGGTGATAGAAATCCGCCCGATAGCGTCCTCCGCGCACCTCTTCGGCCAGGTCGCGGTTGGTGGCGGCGATCAGCCGCACGTCCACCTGATGCTCCCGGTCCGAGCCCAATCGCTGCAACTGACCGCTTTGTAATACTCGCAGCAGCTTGGCCTGAACGCTCAGCGAGAGCTCGCCCACCTCGTCGAGAAACAGGGTGCCGCCATTGGCCAGCTCGAACTTGCCGCGCCGATCGTTTACGGCCCCGGTGAAGGCGCCGCGCACGTGACCGAACAACTCGCTCTCCACCAGGGTATCGGGCAGGGCTGCGCAGTTGAGACTGATGATGGGCTTTTCCGAACGCGGCGAGGCGGCATGGATCGCCTGGGCCACCAGCTCCTTGCCGACCCCGGTTTCACCCGTGATCAGCACTGTCAGGTGGGTGCCGCCCACCAGGTCGATCTCTTCCACCAGGCGCTTGTGGGCTTTGCTCTGGCCGATCATCTCGCGATTCTGTGGGTTGCTGGCCTGGCGATAGAGTTCGGCGCGCTGATGCTCGTTCTCAGCGCGTAAGGCCAGGCGCTCGATGCGTTCAGCAGCGCTGACCGTGGCCGCCGCCAGGCTCGCAAAGGCCTGTAATGCATCCAGCTCGATCCGCTCGAAGCGTTCCGGGTCGAGGGCATCGAGCGTTAGCAGGCCCCAGGGGCGTTCGTCGATAAACAGCGGGCAACCCAGACAATCATGGACCTCCAGGTGTTTGGTCAGGCCATCTACCAGACCATCATAAGGGTCCGGCAGCTCACTCTCGCTTTCGAAACGGGTTGGCCCGTGGCTGCCGAGCAGGATCTGGAAGCGTGGATGCTCGCTGACCTTGAAACGGCGACCGAGGGTATCGCTACTCAAGCCATCGACGGCCAGCGGCACCAACCACTCGCCGTCCAGGCGCAGCAGCGCGGCGGCGTCACAAGGCAGTAGGGCGCGCATGGCTTCGAGCAAGCGTCGATAACGTTCGTTTTCGGGCAGTTCCCGCGAGAGATCCGATACCAGCGGCAGCAGGGTAGTCAGCAGGGATTTTGCAGTCATATTGACTCCGATGGTGTCAGACTGACTATAGAATGATTGTAGTTATTTTGACTAAGGTTATTTTAACCTATTGATTTTTAATGTTTTATTACTTGGCATGGAGTGTGAATAGTCAAAGTCAATTCAGGCGAAGCCTCAAACCCCAGGAGTTGATCCCATGCTGAGCGTTCAAGACCGTGCCATCGTCAAGTCGACTGTCCCGTTGCTGGAAAGCGGTGGAGAAGCACTGATCACCCACTTCTATCAGATGCTGCTGTCCGAGTATCCAGAAGTGCGTCCACTGTTCAATCAGGCCCACCAGGCTAACGGCGATCAGCCCCGGGCCCTGGCCAATGGCGTGCTGATGTACGCTCGGCATATCGACCAGCTCGATCAGTTGGGCGATCTGGTCGCGAAGATCATCAACAAGCACGTTGCGTTGCAGATTCTTCCAGAGCATTACCCCATCGTCGGTACGTGCCTGCTGCGAGCCATCCACGAAGTGCTGGGCGCCGAGATTGCCACGCCCGAGGTGATGAGTGCCTGGGGGGCGGCCTACAACCAGTTGGCCGATATCCTGATGGGGGCCGAAACCGCGATCTATGACGAGAAGGCCCAGGCACCGGGCGGCTGGCGTGGAGGCCGGTCGTTCAAGGTCGCGGCCAAGGTCAAGGAGAGCGCGGAAATCACTTCGTTCTACTTCGAACCGGTGGATGGCCAGGCCATCCTTGCGTTCGAGCCGGGTCAATACATTGGCCTGAAGCTGGTTGTCGACGGTGAAGAGCTGCGCCGCAATTATTCCCTGTCGGCGCTGACAAAAGTCGGACAGTACCGTATCAGCGTCAAGCGCGAGGCCGGCGGTAGAGCTTCGAACTACCTGCACGATCAATTGGCGGTCGGCCAGACCCTGGACCTGTTCCCGCCATCGGGCGAGTTCACCCTGACCACCAGCGACAAACCGTTGGTATTGATCAGCGGCGGTGTCGGTATCACGCCGACCTTGCCGATGCTAGAAGCGGCATTGGTGACCCAGCGCCCGATACATTTCATTCACTGCGCGCGCAACGGTGGCGTGCACGCATTCCGTGACTGGGTCGATGGCCTGGCCGAGCAGCATCCGCAGCTCAAGTGTTTCTACTGCTACGACGAAGATGACGGCGTGAGCCCGGCGGCGCACAAAGTCGGCTTGTTGAGCCTGGAACAGTTGGCCGAGTGGTTGCCAGAGCAGCGTGATCTGGATGCCTACTTCCTCGGGCCCAAGGGTTTCATGGGGGCGATCAAGCGTCATTTGAAGGTGCTGGGCGTACCGGAGAAGCAGAGCCGGTATGAATTCTTCGGTCCGGCAGCGGCCCTTGAATAAGCTAATTTGCCCTTGATTGATCATGCTCCCCGGTCGTTTCGGATTCCGGGTGTTCCCGGAATCCGAAAACCCCCTCGGCGGTTAATCCGCCTTTAATCAGCCTGTCGTTAATTCTCCAGGGCTGATTCCAACAGCAAACTCTGTGGCTGGCGACGTGCGCGGGAGCACTTTGGCGCGTACTCAATACGTTCAAAGATCATGAGCTGCGTGTAGACTTGCGGGCTACGGATACTGATCGGATCGACCATGCTCCGATGGCGGCCAAAGCGGCTTGTCGAAGACCACCTCGGCTTGATGCAGCCGCTGCCGGCGCTGTCTTCCAGCTGATCCAATAACGAGTCAAAGGAACACGGGATGAATGACGAAATGATGCGGCTGGGACGGGAACGGCGCTTTCTCGTCCTGCTCGGGGTGATCTGCCTGGCCTTGATCGGCGGTGCGCTCTATATGCAGGTGGTGCTCGGCGAGGCACCTTGTCCACTGTGTATCCTGCAACGCTATGCATTGCTATTCATCGCCATCTTCGCCTTCGTCGGTGCCGGCATGCGCACCCCACGCAGTCTCACGGTGCTGGAGGTGCTGGTGTGGTTGAGCGCGGTGGCCGGTACGCTGGTGGCAGGCCGGCATGTCTATATCCAAGCCTTTCCGCAAGTCAGTTGCGGGATCGATGTGCTGCAACCGATCGTCGATGGCTTACCGCTGGCGAAGCTTTTCCCGCTAGGGTTCCAGGTCGACGGTTTCTGCGAGACCCCATACCCGCCGATCTTGGGCTTGTCTCTGGCACAATGGGCGTTAGTGGCCTTCGTCCTGACCGTCGTGTTGGTGCCGCTGGGTGTTTATCGCAATCGTCGACAAAACCGCTAATTCTCTGCGAAACGCCCCGGTCTTCTTGCTGAAGGCCGGGGCGTTGTGGTGTCTGCGTGCCGAGTAACGAGGCGGTGATGAGAAGCCACAAAAGGTCCGGAAAAAGTGCGACATATTGTCACGTTGTCGATGTCGCGGAGAGCGTTTGTGGCGACGATGCGGTTGTCCAATTGACAACAATTCTCAGCAAGGGCTCCTTGTCGGCTTTTGGGCCTCAGGTCACCAATAGCGCTCCTTGCAAGGGACCCAATATCTGCTAGGGACCCTATTTACCGGGGGTAAGCGCCACCTCGAAGGGGCGTCCGGCTAGCGCCAGGGATCTATCAAGTTGTCCGATAGAAGAGCACATCAGAGCTTTTTGTTGAGAATGAAAAGCGATACGATTGGTGTCGTTGTAAAATTGGCGAGTGATTGTTGCGCGAATGGATAAAAAATATTTCAGGATGAGACATGGTTTATAAAACGCGACATATCTACAATCGCCGCACTGAATGTCCAGCGCTGCTCATCCTTGAGTGCACGAGGGCGATCGAGGGGCTCAACGGTGCCATGCGATCCCGGGTGCTGACCACCTCCAAGTATCCGCTCCAAATGGAATTGGTCTGTAACAAGGCCTTTGACCGACGAAATCGAATAAGAACTCACTGCTAGCTCCGGATGTGCCGATCAGCGATTAGCGCGAAGGGCAGGCCCTTAGTCAATTGAAGAAAAATGCCAACCCTTGGCAGGGTGAAGTGTTGGCGATCAAAACCCAACTGCATTGCGCAAGCTGCTTTAGAGGTCGTGAGATGAGTAAAACAAGGTACCCCAGATTCCTAGGCTTATTGCCGCTACTCGGCACGTTGTTGCTGGGAGGTTGCAACATGACCTTGCTCGACCCGAAAGGTCAGGTAGCACTGGACGAACGTAACCTGATCATCACCGCCACGCTGCTGATGCTGTTGGTCGTGGTACCGGTCATTCTGATGACCTTTGCTTTCGCCTGGAAATACCGCGCATCGAACAAGGATGCCACCTATGCGCCGAAGTGGAATCACTCGACCAAAATCGAAGTCGTGGTCTGGGCCGTTCCGGCGATCATCATCCTGTTCCTGGGTATCGTGACCTACAAGTCGACCCACGCCCTGGATCCCTATCGTCCGCTGGAATCCGACGTCAAGCCGATCACCGTCGAAGTGGTTGCCCTGGACTGGAAGTGGCTGTTCATTTACCCGGAACAAGGCATCGCCACCGTCAACAAGCTGGTGTTCCCGGCCAAGACTCCAGTTAACTTCAAGATCACCTCCGACAGCGTGATGAACTCGTTTTTCATCCCCGGCCTGGGCGGTCAGATTTACGCGATGGCCGGTATGCAGACCAAACTGCACCTGATCTCCAATGAGAATCATGAGTACGAGGGGATTTCGGCCAACTACAGCGGCGCCGGCTTCACCGGTATGAAATTCAAAGCGACCGCAACCAGCCAGGCGGATTTCGATGCCTGGGTAGCTGAGGTCAAGAAGGCACCTAAACAGCTTGAACAAGTTGAATACGCGAACCTTTCCAAGCCGAGCCAGGACAACCCGGTCGAGCTTTATTCCAGCGTTACGCCGAACCTGTTCCAGATCATCGTCGACAAGTACGAAGGTATGAAACCAGGCAAGCCGGTCGAGCACGAGAAGAAAGAAGTAGCCGCGATGCAAGGTTCGCATTCAGTTGCCGGGGCAGAGGAGTAAACGATGTTTGGTAAATTAAGTTGGGAAGCGGTGCCGTTCCACGAGCCGATTGTCATGGTGACCCTTGCCGTGATCGCCCTCGGTGGTCTGGCGTTGTTCGCGGCGATCACCTACTTCAAGAAGTGGACCTATCTGTGGTCTGAGTGGCTGACGTCCGTCGACCACAAAAAGATCGGTGTCATGTACATCGTCGTGGCCATGATCATGCTGTTGCGCGGCTTCTCCGACGCCATCATGATGCGGACCCAGTTGGCCATGGCCACCGAAGGTTCGCCGGGCTACTTGCCACCTCATCACTATGATCAGATTTTCACCGCCCACGGTGTGATCATGATCATCTTCATGGCGATGCCATTCTTCACCGGCCTGATGAACATCGTCGTGCCGCTGCAGATCGGCGCGCGTGACGTCGCCTACCCATTCCTGAACTCCTTGAGCTTCTGGCTGCTGGTATCCGGTGTGGTGCTGATCAACGTTTCCCTGGGTGTCGGCGAATTCGCCAAGACTGGTTGGGTCGCCTATCCGCCGCTGTCGGGCTTGCAATACAGTCCGGGCGTGGGGGTCGATTACTACATCTGGGCGCTACAGCTATCAGGGCTGGGTACGACGCTGACCGGGGTAAACTTTTTGGCTACCGTGCTGAAAATGCGTACCCCTGGCATGAAGCTGATGGACATGCCGATTTTCACCTGGACCTGCACCTGGGCCAACGTACTGATCGTCGCTTCGTTCCCGATCCTCACCGCTACCCTGGCTTTGCTGACGCTTGATCGCTATATGGATTTCCACGTGTTCACCAATGAACTGGGTGGCAATCCGATGATGTACGTCAACCTGTTCTGGGCCTGGGGTCACCCCGAGGTATACATCCTGATCCTGCCGGCGTTCGGGGTTTTCTCCGAAGTCATCTCGACTTTCTCCGGCAAGAAGCTGTTCGGCCACCACTCGATGATCTATGCCAGTGGCGCGATCTCGGTGTTGGGTTTCATGGTCTGGTTGCACCACTTCTTCACCATGGGTTCAGGTGCCAACGTCAACGCCTTCTTCGGCCTGGCCACCATGCTGATCTCGATCCCGACGGGGGTGAAGCTATTCAACTGGCTGTTCACCATCTACCGTGGTCGTCTGCGTTTCACCAGCCAGGTCCTGTGGACCCTGGGCTTCATGGTGACTTTCGCCATTGGCGGCATGACCGGCGTACTGCTGGCCATTCCGGGCGCTGACTTTGTCCTGCACAACAGCCTGTTCGTGATCGCGCACTTCCACAACGTGATCATCGGCGGCGCGGTATTCGGCTACATTGCCGGCTTCAGCTTCTGGTTCCCGAAAGCGTTCGGCTTCAAGCTGCACGAAGGTTGGGGCAAGGCGGCGTTCTGGTTCTGGATCTCGGGCTTCTTCGTCGCGTTCATGCCGCTCTATGCACTGGGCTTCATGGGCATGACCCGTCGCCTGAACGCCAGCACCAACCCTGAGTGGATACCGTACCTGTACGTCGCGCTGTTCGGCGCGGTCCTGATCGCCTTCGGTATCGCTTCGCAACTGATCCAGATCTACGTCAGTGTGCGTGATCGCAAGCAGAACCTGGACGTGACCGGCGACCCATGGAATGGCCATACCCTGGAGTGGTCGACCTCTTCGCCACCGCCGTTCTACAACTTCGCCGAACTGCCGAAAGCCGATGGGGTCGACGCCTTCACCGAAGCCAAGGAAAACGGCACCGCGTACTCGGTTCCAAAACGCTACCAGCCGATCCATATGCCCAACAATACCGCCACCGGTCTGGTCATGGGCGCGCTGTTGACCGTCTTCGGTTTCGCGATGATCTGGCATATCTGGTGGATGGCCATCTTTGGCCTGGCCGGTACCGTGATTTATTTCATTATCCATGCCGCTCGTGACGATCAGGGCTACATGGTGCCGGTAGAGACTATCGAACGCATCGAGGCCGAGCAGCACAGAGTGCTGGTAGAGGCCAAGGCTATTGCGGCCGGTGCTCGTGTTGAAACCTCGTTGGAAAAGGCTTAAACCATGTCGAATGCAGTGACTCATGCTGGACACGCCCATGGTCATGACCATGGGCACGATGACCATCACCATGACTCGGGCGAGATGACCGTATTCGGTTTCTGGCTCTACCTGATGACCGACTGCATCCTGTTTGCGTCGATCTTCGCCGCTTACGCGGTACTGGTTAACAACGTAGCGGGTGGCCCGTCGGGCCACGATATCTTCGAACTGCCATACGTGCTGGCTGAAACCGCCTGCCTGTTGCTCAGTTCGATCACCTACGGCTTCGCCATGCTGGCGTTGTTCAAGGGTAAGAAAAGCCAGGTGCTGGGCTGGTTGGCGATCACCTTCCTGTTCGGCCTGGGCTTCATCGGCATGGAAATCAACGAGTTCCACAAGCTGATCGAAGAAGGCTATGGTCCGAACCGCAGCGGCTTTCTGTCCGGATTTTTCACCCTGGTCGGGACCCATGGTCTGCATGTCACCAGCGGCCTGATCTGGATGGCCGTGATGATGTATCAGGTCTGGAAAAAAGGCCTGACGCCGACCAACACCACTCGCCTGAGCTGCCTGAGTCTGTTCTGGCACTTCCTGGACGTCGTGTGGATCTGTGTATTCACCGTTGTTTACCTGATGGGGACCCTGTAAATGGCTAATGCACACCATTCCAGTGATGCCAACCACGGCAGCGTGAAGTCGTACATGATCGGCTTTGTCCTGTCGATCATCCTGACTGCCATCCCGTTCGGCCTGGTGATGTACCCGTCGCTGCCGAAGGCCATGACCCTGTGGATCGTGTTGATCTTTGCCGTGATCCAAGTGCTGGTGCACCTGGTGTACTTCCTGCATCTTGACCGTTCCGCCGCACAGCGTAACAACGTGATTGCGTTTATCTTCGCGGCGCTGGTGATTGTCCTGCTGGTAGGTCTGTCACTGTGGATCATGTTCAGCATCCACGCCGTCATGATGGCGAAGTGAGGTAGACCTGATGTCGCTCAAGCACTTTATCCAAATCACCAAACCGGGGATCATTTTCGGTAACGTGCTTTCTGTGGCAGGTGGTTTCTTCCTGGCGTCCAAGGGGCATGTCGATCTGGCTATCTTCCTGGCCGCCATGATCGGCACTTCGTTGGTAGTGGCTTCCGGTTGCGTGTTCAACAACTGCATCGACCGCGACATCGACCTGAAGATGGAGCGCACCAAGAACCGGGTGCTGGTCCAGGGGCTTATCTCCCTGAAACTGGCATTGGTCTACGCGACCGTTCTCGGCGTGGTCGGCGTGGTCCTGTTGTATCGCATCGCCAACCCGCTGGCGGCGCTGTTCGCGGTGATCGGCTTTATCATCTACGTCGGTTTCTACAGCCTGTACTTCAAGCGCAAGTCGGTTCACGGCACGCTGATCGGTAGTCTGTCGGGGGCGATGCCGCCGGTGATCGGCTACGTGGCGGTGAGCAATAGCTTCGACATGGCGGCGCTGACGCTACTGGTGATGTTCAGTTTGTGGCAGATGCCGCATTCCTATGCGATCGCGATCTTCCGTTTCAACGATTATCTGGCCGCATCGATTCCGGTGTTGCCGGTGAAACGTGGGATCCTGGTGGCCAAGAAGCACATCCTGCTCTACATTCTGGCCTTTCTCGGCGCGACGCTGATGCTGACCTTCAGTGGTTATGCCGGCATGAGCTATCTGGCTGTAGCCGCGGCCATGGGTATGTACTGGTTGTACATGGCTTGGACCGGTTACAAGGCGGTGGATGATACGGTCTGGGCACGCAAGCTGTTCGTGTTCTCGATCTTCACCATTACCGCGCTGAGCGTGATGATGTCCCTGGATTTCAAGGTGCCGACCGAGTTGTTGCTGACTTACGCACACTGAGTGACCCACATGACAAAAAAACCGCCTTCGGAAGATGAGCGGTTTTTTTTGCCTTTCCATCTCTTGCTCAAGTGTGTAAAGGCGGTGGGAGATGAGACGATCGATGCCGGGATCGAGGGCGAGCCGGCTGCGGCTGCTCAGCCGATGACTCTGGAAGATGGTGAGAGCGAAGTCTTATAACAGGCGAGCTTTCCCGTCCACTGAGGCGACTATATCTATCTGCACAGCGGCGTTTTCGGGAAGCTGATACACCCCAATCGTCGTTCGGGTGTGTTTGCCGAGTTCGCCCAATACGTTGCGGAAAATTTCCGAAGCACCGTTGGCGACTTCGAGGAGGCCGGTGAAGTTTTCTGTCGATCTGACGTAGACCGTCACCCTGGCGAGGGCCCTGATTCGGTCCAGTGAACCGATGGTCTGGAGGATCAGGGCCAGCCCGTGCATGGCAGTGATTTTGGCCGCTTGATGGCCTTCTGCAACGCTTAGATCAGCCCCCACGCGTCCCGGAAAGATAAGCATATTGCCGAGCAATGGAAGCAGCCCGCTGGCGTATACCTCGTCGTGACGGCGCAGGACCGGGGAGCAATAGTCATCGAGGGTATTTTCAGCATAAATGTCATAGCCCAGCTCGTTGGCGAGCGTGATAAATCGTTCATCAGCTGACATGAGTTTCACTTCCATTGAGAGCAGAGGCTCCATGCCTTATCTAGACGTGTCTAGTGGCCTGTGTAGCTACTTCTGTGAGTCAGTTTCGGCGCCAGAAGCCGCTGAGCCGTGTTGCTGTTCTTCGCCATAGTTCAGCTATGACTCGTCACAGCGCCTTGGCCATGGACTGCTGACATCCGAGCTAACTGTACAGGCCAGTAGATCCAACATTTTTCTCTTGAAGATCGCGGTATATCAGAGTCACGTGGAAATCACCACTGTTCTCATCGCTGGATAATCGGTGGACGATATCATCCGCAAAAGGGATGCAACGGTGTTTGCAGCCGGGGTCGCGGGGTATGGCAAAAGGCTTACAGACAGACACCGGGATCTCCTCTGTTGCTCCCTTGTCGCAGGGCTTAATCTTTACCCATCGCTGCTGCGCAAGGATGTGCACAGAGTCATGGAAGAATGACCCAGGCCAGGACGGTCGGCGACAGGATGTCGTAATGGTCGACAAAAAACCCGCTTCGGCGGGTTTTTTGTGGCCGATGGAAAAAGCCACGTTGCACTTCATCCCCATGTGTAGCCTCAAGATCGATTGGGCCTCTCAGAATAATAGCTCATTGCCGGTATTTGGCTTTTTTTTTCGAAAGCGCGCTCAGGTTGCCATACCGCTTGCCCGGAGCCTGCCAGTCGTCGCTGCCTGCGTCCAAGCCACTGTCCTGCGGGTCAACATCAGAAAAATCTGCCAAGGCGGTCAAAAAGCCTTGGTCTATGGCTAAAGGCTTACACGATATGCCGGTGATCGCGTCTTGGCCATCGACAATGACTCGCCTAATCTGAAACAACTCTGCTGCGCAAGGATGTGTGCAGGATCAGGGATGATCGACTTGACCAGGATGGCCTCTGACAGGATGTTGGAAGATCAAAAGAAAAACCCGCTTCGGCGGGTTTTTTTGCGCCCTCGTCTTGCCTTTTCTTTATTTGAAATAGTCGCTCATACAGTGATTTTGTTCTGTGTTGCGAGCGCTGCTATGTTCTAAGTTCATACCAAACAAGGAACATGGCTCATGAGATTCGAGGACTTACAGGGGAGGTATTTGTTGCTGTGGAATGTCGACTCGTTTGAGTGGCCAGATAATATGCTACCTTACTTTGAAGTGTTCGAAGGTTACTCATTCAAAGGAAATATAACCTGTTTATTCAGCGAGGGGGCTACTGATAAAGAGATATCGGGGCGCCTTTATCATGACAGTGTCTCAGAGCGTATTTGCATCTCCTTCGATAGCCTGGTTGCTGATCCGGAGTGTGATGTAGATGGAAGCTTTTGTGAGATTTATAAGGCGCCGTCGGTTGAGGCCATGGATCGAATGCAACGAGCAACGCATTACAAAATCGTTGCAACCAGTGCGGGCGAGTATAATTTGTTACTGAAGAACTCCGAAGCAGGGAGTCCCGTCTTGAGATTCACAATAGCCGATGAGCTCCGCGAGCCGTCATGCGGGTATAAAACAGAGTAGTTGGCATGTTTTGACTATTGATTATCTGCATGCTGCGGGCAATGCAGTCGTGGCTGATTTGTTTCAACGTCTGCCGACAATTCTGCTCTAGATTCGTGCTGGCGCTCGTGTGTTCCAGGTACGAGCGCGGCTTTATTCGCCGCGTCTCGATATTCAACACATTTGCGAAACCGTCTGCGTCTGAATACAGATACGCACCCCATGCGGCTGCTCCTGTCGAATGCCATACGCCGGGCTCCTTTGAGTTTCCTTCGGTTATTCCTGCTGAAAGGTCAATTTATGAGAGGCTTCTGAGCCTCTTATTCTCAACAAGGCAGGCTCAAGCATTCATAACGCAAAAAGGGCAGACCCATTCTCCGGTACGTCGTACCTCGAAACAAATCCACCCTTTCACACCACGGCTGCGATCAAGCCAGCCGCCGTTTACTGCTGAACGATGCTGTAGCCCGCGAATGCTGTCTGTCGCTGGATCGCGGCGACGATGTTCTTGCGTGTCGCTGGCTGCTCGTTGCCTTCGTTATCCACAAACGTTTCACTCAGCAGTTCGGCCAGATCGCCATGGCCGGCAAAAGCGAAACCCAGGAATTCGTAGGCCTCGCGATCAGCGTTGGCCTTGGCGCGTGGCGTGCGCAACGGGAAGTTGACGCTGCTGCCGTCCTTGTGGATCACGAACACTTCGGCTTCTTTCTTGGAGCGCGTGGCCTTGCCTTTGCTGACGTTTGGGTTGCTCACCGCCTGGTGAGTCTGGTTCAGCACCTTGAGTGCCAGACCGTAGACCCATTCTTGGAACGCAGGGTCGTCCTTGTAGCAGGAGAGGATCCGGCTGATCGGGAATTTCGTGCTCAGGTCTTCCAATGCGGCGATATCCGCTGCCTCGGCGTCCTTGAGTTGCTTGAGCTGCCCCATGAGTTCGTAGGCTTGGTCGTCGTCAAAACGGTCGTGCGCCTGACGGATTGCCGTGCGCAATTGGCGAATCTCGTCGCTTTCTTTGGAAGTGTGGAATGCGTCGAGCACCATTTCACTGATGGTCTTGGCCTGGGCCACGTGCTGGGAAAGATTGATCGCGTTTTCGTATTCGTGCTTGGCGGACAAGGAGGTTACGGCTTCATCGGTATGAGAATCAGGCATCGAAATTTCGCTATTTCATTTAACGGGGTGTGAGACGCGAAATGCCGTGGGCATTTCCGGGCGCCTAATCTATTGGACCGACGCGCCGTTGTCACGGATCAGCGCGCGAGTGGCTCGTGAAGGACTCAAGACCTTCTGTATATTCAATGACTTACAATTTGATCGCCAAAATATTGGCGATAACGGCCTGCTTGTTGAGTAAAATCAATTAGACTCCAAAATAATGACACCATCATATTGATATCACTTGTAGAGGGTAGTCGGGGAACAACGGAATGTATTACCAGGGTTGGTGCTAGTCCTTTTGGATGCGGGTTTTGAAGCTTTTTTGCATATAAGGGATACCAGAATGCACCGGTCAGACGATATCGCCAATCTGTTCCAGAGGCTCGGTGGAAGTGCGCAGAGCTATCGGGAAATTGATCCGTCCTACGACTACGCCGAGGAGACCGCCACACAATTGACAACCAGCGTGAGCGACTTACAGCCGTTGGATGCGATGCCCCCGGTCGAGGCCTCGTTGCTGTCTGTTGAGGCATTGCTCGGATCTCAAACACCGGGTCCGACCCCGGTCGTCGAGCCTTCACCCATTGCCTCGGCGGCTTCAGGCAACCCGACATCCTTGAGCCGCCTGCTGGCGGAAATCGAGCAGCAGCGCGAAGCGGCTGTTGTCGATGTCCCGGCTTCGACCACTGTCCGTCCGATCCTGAAGCCCAAGGTCATCGCCGTGGTGTCGGTTAAGGGAGGGGTCGGCAAGAGCACTCTGGCCAGCGCCCTCGCGAGTACGATCAAGCGCTCCGGCGGACGTACCCTGGCGATCGACCTCGACCCGCAAAATGCCCTGTGCCTGTATCTCGGCGGTAATGAGCAGTGGCTGGGCATCGCTCAGCAGTACCCGAAGCCGCAGGGCTGGCGTCAGTTGATTCGCGAGGATTTTTCGGCCAGTCACTGTCTGGCCTACGGAGTGGTCAACGAAGAAGAACGCCTGGATTTCGAACACGATCTGCGTACCGACCCCCTGTGGCTGGTCCGCCACCTGAGCGATCTTGGGTTGGGCGAGCGCGACACGGTGATCATCGACACACCGCCCGGAGCGACGGTCTACCTGGCCCAGGCTCTGGCAATCGCCGACATCGCCGTGGTGGTGACTCTTGCCGATGCCGCGTCCTACACCAGTCTCAACCAGATGGAGCGGTTGCTCGCGCCCTATCTGCAGCGCGACAAGCCGTTGCAGTGCAAATACGTCATCAACCAGTTGGATACGTCCCGCCAGTTCAGCCTCGACTTGTGTGAAGTGCTGAAAAAAAGAACAGGCAGTCAGCTACTTGGCGTGATCCGTCAGGATCATTTCCTCGGTGAAGCACTGGCATACGACCGTCAGCCGCTGGCGCATACCCCAAGCACCCGAGGCTGCCAAGACATCCTCGATATCGCAGGCTCGCTGTGCGAACTGCTCATGCAAGGTCCGCCAGAGTCCGATTTGTCATGACCCGCGATCCATATCTCACGTCTCATCTGCCGAGGCGCCCTGAACAGCGCCTCAACGGTTGGCTGGCCCGCTTCAACCAATGGCCTGGAACGCTGCGCCGGGCGCTGATCCTCGCTGGCGCGCTTGTCGCTGGCCTGCTGTTGGCCAGCATCATCAGCGCCCCGTTGGACCTCTACACTCAGTGTCTGTTCGCCGCGCTGTGCTTCGGTTCGGCGTTGCTGATCAAGCGTCTACCGGGGCGCCTGCCGATCCTTGCGCTGATCGTGCTATCGCTGGTGGCCTCGCTACGCTATCTGTACTGGCGCCTGACTGACACCCTCGGTTTCGACGGTTGGCTGGACATGCTCTTCGGCTACGGCCTGGTGCTGGCCGAGATCTATGCGTTGGTGGTGTTGGTCTTCGGGTATGTCCAGACCGCCTGGCCGCTGCGCCGCAGCCCGGTGCTGCTGGCGGGCGATCCGAGCGAATGGCCGACGGTGGATGTGTTCATCCCCACCTACAACGAAAGCCTGAGCATCGTGAAGTTGAGTGTCTTTGCCGCGCAGGCGATGGACTGGCCGAAAGACAAGCTTCGGGTGCATGTGCTCGATGACGGTCGACGCGATGAATTTCGCCGGTTCTGCCAGAGCATCGGTGTCAACTACATCACCCGCGACAACAACGTTCAGGCCAAGGCCGGCAACCTCAACGCAGCGCTCAAGGTCACCGACGGCGAGTACATCGCTATGTTCGACGCCGACCATGTGCCGACGCGGTCCTTCCTGCAGATCGGCATGGGCTGGTTCCTCAAGGATCCGAAGCTGGCGATGTTGCAAACACCGCACTTCTTCTTTTCGCCGGACCCGTTCGAGAAGAACCTCAACACCTTCCGCGCCGTGCCCAACGAAGGCGAGTTGTTTTATGGCCTGGTGCAAGACGGCAACGACCTGTGGAACGCAACGTTCTTCTGTGGCTCTTGCGCCATTTTGCGCCGCAAGCCGCTAGAAGAAATCGGCGGAGTAGCCGTCGAAACCGTGACCGAGGACGCCCACACCGCGCTCAAGCTCAACCGCGCCGGCTACAACACCGCCTACCTGGCGATCCCCCAGGCGGCTGGCCTGGCTACCGAGAGCCTGTCGCGGCATATCAGCCAGCGGATCCGCTGGGCACGAGGCATGGCGCAAATCTTCCGCCTCGACAACCCACTGATGGGCAAGGGCCTGAACCTCGGCCAGCGCATCTGCTACGCCAATGCCATGCTGCACTTTTTCTATGGCCTGCCACGGCTGGTGTTCCTCACTGCGCCGCTGGCCTATCTGATCTTCGGTGCGCAGATTTTCCACGCCTCGGCCTTGATGATCATCGCCTATGCCTTGCCGCACCTGTTCCACTCCAACCTGACCAACTCCTGCATCCAGGGGCGCTTTCGGCATTCGTTCTGGAACGAGGTCTACGAGACGGTCCTGGCCTGGTACATCATGCCGCCGGTGGTGATGGCACTGGTCAAGCCGACGTTTGGCGGCTTCAACGTCACCGACAAGGGCGGGATCATCGACAAGGAATATTTCGATTGGAAGCTGGCCCGACCCTACATCGTGTTGCTGGCACTGAACCTGACCGGCCTCGGTTTCGGTATCCACCAGTTGATCTGGGGGGCTGCGGACACTGCTATCACGGTGCTGATCAACGGTGTCTGGACGCTCTATAACCTGATCATCACCAGTGCTGCGGTCGCGGTGGCCAGTGAGACCCGCCAGGTGCGCGCCGAACCACGGGTCCGGGCTGAGTTGCCGGTGAGGATCGAGTTAGCCGATGGCTGCGAAGTCTATGGCACGACTCAGGACTTCTCCCAGCGCGGCCTGGGCCTCAGGTTGCCGGCGGGAACCACGGTGGCGGCGGGGGAACGGGTGCGGGTGTCGTTGTTTCGCAATTCGCGTACCAGTCGGTTCGACACCACGGTGGTGTTCAGCAAGGGCCAGTACGTGGGCGCACTGTTCGACCCGCTGAGCCTGCGCCAGCAAAGCGAACTGGTCCACATGACCTTCTCCCGCGCCGATACCTGGGCCAGTAGTTGGGGCAGCGGCAAGCTCGATACCCCGTTGTCGGCCCTGCGGGAAGTCAGTGTCATCGGCCTGCTCGGCATGGGCACCCTACTCAAGGCCGTGGTCCTGCAAGCCCGTGACCGTCTGGTCGCCAAATCCGCTCCTTCGCAGCCGCTCGAACCCTTTATGGACAAGCCATGACCACCACATCCTCAGCACGCAGCGCCGTTCGCGGCCCCCGTCATCCGTTCATGCGCCTGGCCTCGTCGGTACTGGCTTCATCGGTGCTCTGTCTGGGCAGCATGACCTCCCTGGCCTATGCCGATACGGTGGTGGCGCCGACCGGCCCCGTGGTCGAGACGACTGCGGGCAGCTACAACCGCGACCTGACCCTCAAGCAGTTGGGCCGACTGGACACCATGAACTTGCAGGGTGTCGAAGCGGCCGATGGGGTCAATTTCGATATCCGCGCCGACGAAGTGGTCAATGGTGCGCAACTGGTACTGCGCTACAGCTACTCGCCGGCGTTGCTCGCCGACCTGTCGCAGATCAACGTGCTGGTCAACGACGAAGTCGCCGCCAGCCTGGCGCTGCCCAAGGAGGGCGCCGGCCAGCCGCAACAACAAGTGGTCCAGATCCCGCCGCACCTGATCACCGAGTTCAACCGGCTGCGCCTGCAATTTATCGGGCACTACACGATGCAGTGCGAGGACCCGCGCCATAGCAGCCTGTGGGCCAAGATCAACAACAGTTCGGAACTCAAGCTCAGCGTTTCGCCGATCCAGCTCAAGGACGATCTGTCGATCCTGCCGCTGCCGTTCTTCGATCGCCGCGACTCACGGCAGGTCAACCTGCCGGTGGTGTTTGCCCGACCACCGGATAACGCTGCCCTGGAAGCGGCGGGCGCGCTGTCGTCTTGGATCGGTGGCCTGGCGGCTTATCGAGGTGCCCGTTTTACCAGCAGCCTGGGGCAGCTTCCAGAGCAGGGCAACGCGATGGTCTTGATCGAAAGCCGAGAGGCCGTGCAACTAGGCGGCCTGCAAGTGCCGGCGCCCACCGGCGCGACCGTCACGCTGGTGAGCAATCCCAACGATCCTCACGGCAAGCTGCTGCTCGTCGTCGGACGGGATGGCGCGGAACTCAAACTTGCCGCTTCCGCTGTGGCTGTGGGCAGCAAAGCGCTGGTGGGTACCAGCGTTGTGATCGATCATCTCGATCTGCTGAGCCCGCGCCAGCCTTACGACGCACCGAACTGGCTGCCGTCCGATCGGCCGGTGCGCCTGGGCGAACTGATCGACACCCGGCAACTCAGTGTGTCCGGCTATAACCCCGGCACTATCAATATCCCCGTGCGCTTGCCCCCCGATCTATTCAACTGGCGCGAAGCGGGTGTGCCGCTGGACCTGAAATATCGCTACACCCCGCAGCAGGAATCCGCGAATTCCTCACTGCTGGTAAGTCTGAACAATACCTTCATGAAATCCATGCCATTGCCGTCACTCAAGAGCCTCGATGGCGGCGAGAACCTGCTGGCACTGCTCAAGAAGGATGAAAGCCTACCCCGCGAGGCGAATGTGCTGTTGCCCCTGGGCGTGGCGTCGCCGCGCTCGCAGCTGCAACTGCGTTTTATGTTCGACTACGTCAAGCAGGGCGAATGCCGCGATATCATCATCGACAACATGCGCGGCCTGATCGATCCGGATTCGAGCCTCGACCTGCGTGGCTTCAACCACTACATCGCCTTGCCCAACCTGGGGGTGTTCAACGACAGCGGGTTCCCGTTTACTCGTTTGGCGGACCTGTCACAGAGTGCTGTGGTGCTGCCGGACGGCAGCGGTCCGCAAGAGTGGGGCGCCTACCTGACGGTGCTCGGCCGGTTCGGCGAGTCCACCGGTTACCCGGCCACGGCGGTGACGGTGGTCCAGGCCAAGGATGTGCAAGCAGTCAGCGACAAGGACCTGTTAGTGTTCGCCTCGGGTGCCAATCAACCCCTGCTGGAGCAGTGGGCTGATCGCCTGCCGGCCAGTACCCATGGCGACAGCCATCGATTCAACCTCTCCGACCTGACCTTGCGCCTGCGTGAGTGGATCAGCCCGGATGCCCAGGCCAACCAGCGCAAGCCGCGCCTCCAGGTAACCTACAGCGGTGCCAACAGCAGCACCTACCTGGCCGGTTTCCAATCGCCGCTCAAGCCTGAGCGTAGCGTGGTGGTGATTGCCAGCGGTAAGCCCGAAGGCCTGGCCGATGCGACCGCCGCGCTGATCGGTGGCGACCAGTATAAGGACAGCATCCAGGGCAGCCTGGCGGTGGTGCAGGACAAGCGGATTACCTCGCTGGAGGCCTACGAGCAGTACTATGTCGGCTACCTGAGTCTGTTCAAACGGGTGCAATGGACCCTGTCGCAGAACTTATTGTGGATGCTGCTGGTGACGGTGGCCGGTCTGGCACTGGTGAGTGTGCTGCTGTTCCTGTTCTTGCGTTCACGGGCGCGGAAGCGCCTGTCATGAGTGTCGCTCGATGGTTCCTGCCTCGGCGCCTGGGCAGCCTGTTGCCGCTGGTGCTGCTGGTCTCGGCGACGGTGCATGCCGAAAGTTGTAGCGTGCAGAACTGGCCATTGTGGAAAAGCTACGCGCAGCGTTTCGTACAGAAGGACGGGCGCATGCTTGGATCGAGCATGGACCCCAACCAGAGCAGTTCCGAAGGTCAGTCCTACGGGATGTTCCTGGCGCTGGTGGCCAATGACCCGGAAACCTTCGAGGCACTGTGGCGCTGGACCCGTGACAATATGGCCGGTGCCGATATCGCCCGCAACCTGCCCGGTTGGTTGTGGGGGCCAACGCCCACTGGCACCTGGGGCGTGCTCGACAAAAACTCGGCCAGCGATGCCGATTTGTGGTTCGCCTACGCACTGCTGGAAGCCGACCGCCTGTGGAAAAAACCGGCGTACCGGGGCGATGCGCAACACATCCTCGGCTCGGTGGAAAAGACCCTGATCCGCGACATCCCCGGACTCGGCAAGATGCTCCTGCCTGGGCCGGTGGGCTATGAGCACCCGGATCAGTTATGGCGTTTCAACGCCAGCTACACACCGATCCCACTACTGCGTCGTTTCAGCATGCAGACGCCGTCCGGTCCGTGGAAAGCAGTCGCCGAAAGCACTGCGAAGATGATCGCGGACAAGAACATGAACCGCTTCGGATTTGTCCCGGACTGGATCGGCTATCGCGGCACGGATGTCAACAAAGGCATGTTCGTGGTGGACAAGTTCACCAATGCCCAGGGCAGCTATGACGCCATTCGTACCTACCTCTGGGCCGGCCTGACATCACCGGCCGACCCGCTGGCCAGGCCGATTCTCGACAATCTCGACGGCATGGCGCAATCCACGGCTTCCACCGGTGTGCCGCCGGAAAAGGTCCAGGTGCTGACTGGCGCCACCGAAGGAATCGGCCCCTACGGGTTCTCGGCGGCGCTGGTGCCCTATCTGCGGGCCAAGGGCCTGCCGCTGCTGGCGGACCAGCAGCAACGCCTGGTCGACCAAGCGCTGGCGCACTTGAGCAATCCGGCCGATCCGGCTTATCAACAGCACCAGTATTACCACGTGATGCTGAGCCTGTTTTCCCTCGGCTGGAGCGAGAAGCGCTATCAGTTCAATAAAGACGGCACCGTGAAAGTATCCTGGGAGGCCGCATGCGCCAGCAAATCCTAGCCCTGGCGGTGTGTGCCGCCCTGGCATCCGGCGCCTGCTTCGCCACCGACACCGACACCGACACCGTGCAGTCGCTGCTGATCCGCCAGGGTTATTATTGGCAGACCAAGGAAAAGCCCGAACGTGCCGCCGAGGCCTGGACCCGGCTGTTGAACCTGCAACCCGAGCAGCCTGACGCCTTGTATGGCCTGGGCCTGATCGACGTGCAGCAACAGCGCCTGGCTGGCGCGCAGGATTACTTGAACCGTTTGCAGGCGATCAAGCCGTTGCCGCGCCTGGCGTTGCAGCTTGAACAGGACATCGCCCTGAGTTCGCCCGACAAACAACAACGGCTGGAAAAAGCCCGTGAACTAAGCGATGCGGGCGAACGCGACAAGGCGGTCGAGGCTTATCGACAATTGTTGGAAGGCCATCAACCGCAGGGCCTGATCGCCCGCGAATACTACAACACGCTGGGCTTCGCCACGGGTGGCTGGCCCGAGGCGCGCAGCGGGCTGGAGCGGCTGCGCCGGGAGCGTCCGGATGACGCGATCCTCGACCTGTGGCTGGCATTGCACCTGGCGCGCAACCCCGACAGTCGTCCGGAAGGTATTCGGGCGCTGGCGCGGCTGTCGCATAACCCGGATATCGGCGGGAATGCCGACGAGACCTGGCGCTTCGCTCTGGTCTGGCTCGGCCCGCCATCGCGGGATCAGGTGTCGTTGTTCGAGCAGTATTTGCAGGCGCATCCGAACGACATGCAAATCCGTGCGCTGATGAACAAGGGTATTGCCCAGGGCCGAGGCGGCTCTGGCTGGCAGCGCGATCCCCATGTCGCGCGTGGTCTCCAGGCCCTCGATGCGGGTGACCTGGCCGGCGCCGAGCAGGCGTTACAGGCGCGCCTCAAGGACCAGCCCGGCGACTACGATGCCCTCGGTGGCATGGGCATCCTGCGCCAGCAGCAGAAGCGGCTGGACGAGGCGCAGAACTATCTGGTGCAGGCGACCCGTACCGCCGGTGGCGGCCAATGGAAAAATGCCCTTGAGGATGTGCGCTATTGGATCCTTCTCGACCAGGCCGGCGAGGCACAGCGCAGTGGGCGCCAGACCCAGGCACGGGAACTGATCGAGCAGGCCATTGCCAAGAACCCGATGGAACCGGCTGGCCCAACCGCGCTGGCCGGGCTGCAGGCCCAGGCCGGCCAACTGGAGGGCGCCGAAGCCGGTTATCGCCAGGTGCTGGCGCGCACGCCGAACTACCCGAATGCCTTGAGTGGGCTGATCACCGTGCTGTCGCGGGCGGGCCACTCCGATCAGGCGCTGCAACTGATCGACGGGTTGTCGCCGACTGAACAGGCGCGCTTGGCGCCCAGCGTGCGTGTTCGGGCGCTACGGGCCATCCAGGTGGCCAAGCTGGCCGAGCGTCGCGGCGATCTCGGTACTGCGCAGAAAGCCTACAAGGAAGCCCTGGCCGACGACCCGAAAAATCCCTGGACGCGCTTTGCCCTGGCGCGGGTCTACCTGCGCAACGGGCAAACCCAGATCGCCCGCGACCTGATCGACGAACTGCTCAAGCAACAACCCGATCAACCGGATGCGCTGTACACCAGTACCTTGCTCTCTGCCGAGCTGGGGGAGTGGACCAAGGCCCAACGTACCCTGGCGCGGATTCCGGCGGCCAGACGCAGCGCCGACATGAACGAGATGGAGCTGGATATCCGTCTGCATAGCCAGACCGAACTGGCGGTGGATGTCGCCCGTCGTGGCCAGCGGGAAGAGTCCTGGGCACTGCTGTCGCGTTGCGAGCCACTGGCCCAGGGCAAGGCCGAGCGACTGGCGGTACTGGCCAGTGCCTACGCCGAAGCTGGCAACCCGGACCGGGCGCTGAGCCTGATGCGCGGCCTGCTGGACAAGTCCGCCTCGACGCCGGACCTGCAACTACTGTATGCGGGCGTGCTGCTCAAGGCTGACCAGGAGGCCGAAGCCAGCGACATCCTGCGCCGGTTGCAGGGCCAGCCGATGAGCGAAACCGCAAGCAAGCGCTATGAGGACCTGGTGTTTCTCTACCGGGTCAAACAGGCCGACGGATTGCGAGAAAGGAATGATCTGGTGGCCGCCTACGATATGTTGTCGCCGGCCCTGCAACAGCGCCCGAACGACAGCCTGGCAGTCTCTTCGCTGGCACGCATGTATGCCGCCAGCGGTAATGTCGCCAAAGCCCGGCAGCTCTATGAGCCGCTGATCAAGGCCGATCCGGGTAACGCTAAACTGCAACTGGGCCTGGCCGAGATCGCCATGCAGGGCCGGGACTATGCCCTGGCCGAAAGCTCGGTGAACAAAGCCCTCGAACTGGAACCGGGTGTGCCGCAGACCCTGACCGCTTCCGCGCGGATCTATCGCGGCATGGGCCGGACCGGCGAAGCGAGTCGGTTGCTGCGCAAGGCCATCGAGATCGAAAACAGCCAGCGCAGCGACACCTATGTCGTCACTTCCGCCGGCTCGGCAGCCTCGTCCAATCCCTTTGTCGGGCTGGCCGGACAGCGGCGCCAGACCACGGCACTGGCCCAGGCCGCGCTGATTCCGCCGGCGCTGGATGGCCCGGCAACGGGACTGGGTGCGGAGAATCTGCAGCCGGTCCGGGCGCCAGTCGGGCGCCGGGCCGTGCCTGCGGCCAATGGTAGTGGCAATCCGTTCGACGACAGTTACGCTCGCGATACGGCACCGCGAGTGGGACTGAGTCCGGCGCAACTGGCCCTGGACGATATCCTCCAGGATCGCAGCGCTTATGTGGTGCAGGGACTGAGCGTGCGGAGCAACAACAGCGAAAAAGGCCTGGGCAAGCTGACGGATATCGAGACACCGTTCGAAGCCAGCATTCCCGTGGGGAGCGAGACGGCAAGTATGGCGTTGCAGATTACCCCGGTCTCGCTGCATTCGGGCAGCCCGGGCCGCTTCGCCCAGGCACGTTTGGGCACCAGCGGCCTGGAGTCGGTCGGCTCACAGAAAGACAATGGCGTTGGGCTGGCCGTGGCCTATCGCAACAAGGATGAAGGTCTTAAGGCGGATGTCGGAGTCAGCCCGCTTGGCTTTACCTACAGCACGCCAATTGGCGGGGTCAGCCTCAAGCGGCCCTTTGAGGCTAACTCCAATTTCAGCTACGGCGTCAGCGCTTCGCGGCGGGCAGTGACCGACAGCCTGACTTCGTTCGCCGGCTCCCGCGACCGGCGTACCGGTGATAAATGGGGCGGCGTCACGGCCAACGGTGTACGCGGCGAACTGGGTTACGACAACCAGAAATTCGGCGCCTATGGCTATGGTTCGGCGCACCGGCTGATGGGCCATAACGTCGAAGACAACGACCGTTTCGAGTTGGGCAGCGGCGTCTACTGGTACTTGCGCAATACCCCGGACAGCATCCTGACCCTCGGCCTCAGTGGCTCGGCCCTGAGCTATTCCGAGAACCAGGACTTCTACACCTACGGCCACGGCGGTTATTTCAGCCCGCAGACGTTCTTCGCCCTGGGCGTGCCGGTCAGTTGGTCACAACGTACCGAACGCTTCACCTACCGGATCAAGAGTTCGGTGGGGGTCCAGCATATCGGCCAGGACAGCGCCGCTATCTTCCCCGGTCATCGCGAGCTGCAACCGAACGCCACGGCGGCCGGACTGACGCGTTATGACGGCGAAAACAAGACCGGTATCGGCTACAGCTTCAACGCCGCTGGAGAATACAAGTTCGGCTCGAACTTCTTCCTCGGCGGCTCGCTGGGCGTGGACAACGCCAGCGATTACCGCCAGGTCATCGGTGGCCTGTACCTGCGCTACACCTTCGAGGACATGAGCGGCCCCATGGACTTGCCTGTCAGCCCTTTTGGCTCCCCTTATTCGAATTGATTCAACGAGGAATGGTTCATGGCTTCTTCTGTGCTCGCTGGTTTGACGTTGCTCGTGATTGGCGAAAGCCACATGAGCTTCCCCGACTCACTGATGAACCCGCTGTATGACAACCTCACCCAGCAGGGTGCGCAGGTCCACGCGATCGGTGCCTGTGGCGCCAACCCGGCGGACTGGGTCACGCCGAAACTGAAGCTCGACTGCGGCGCCACCCGCGATCCTGGCGAGAAGATCAAGGTGATGAGCCGTGGCACCTTGGATACCCAGCCGATCAAGGCGGTGATCGCCAAGGACAAACCGGACCTGGTGGTGCTGATCATGGGGGACACCATGGCCTCCTACAAGACCACGCCGTTTCCCAAGGTCTGGGCCTACCAGAGTGTCACCGCGTTGACCAAACAGATTGCCGACAGCGGCGTCAAGTGCGTGTGGGTGGGGCCGGCCTGGGGCAAGGCGAATGGCAGCAACACCCATGAAAACAGCTACGGCAAGAACCAGATGCGCACCCAACTGGTGTCCGGCACCCTGGCGAATATGGTTGCGCCGTGTACCTATATCGATTCCACGAAGTTCTCCAAGCCAGGCGAGTGGGTCACCTCCGACGGCCAACACTTCACCATTGCCGGGTACAAGTCCTGGGCGGCGGCCATCGGCAAATCCATCAGTGAATTGCCCGCGAACGCGGTCAAGGGAGCAAAACAGTGAAGCGGACTTTCAGCCTCGTGGGCGGTCTGCTCGGCGCGGTCCTGAGTACCAGCGCATTCAGTGCACAGATTGCGCTGTATCCCACCGGTCCCTCACGGGACTCGGCCTATCTGCGCTTCGTCAACGTCTCCGCCAGCGCCCTGGAACTGATACCGGAAGGGGCGAAGGCCAGCCTGAAGCTGGAAGGTGAGAAGGCTATCAGCGACTTTATCCCGGTACCTGGCGGCCAGCCGGTCAAGGGCACCCTCAAGCGTGACGGTCAGAGTGTGCCGTTGCAGGTGCAGGTTGCCGCAGGGGATTTCGCCACGGTGTTTGCCCTGGACGACGGGCACCCTGGCATCCGGCAATTGGTGGTCAACGAAGCCTTCGATATCCCGAACCAGCTCAAGGCGTCGCTGGCCTTGTTCAACGCCGACGCCGGGTGCGCCGACGCGCGAATCAACCTGGCCGGGCGCGATGTCGATCTGTTCCAGAAGGCGGCGACGGGCAATCCACGCCGCCAGGAACTCAATCCGCGTGCTGCGCTGGCGGTCCAGTTGATCTGCGCCAACAGGCCGGTCGGCGCGGCGGTCGAGCTAGGGCCGCTGGAGGCGAACAAGCGCTACAGCTTGCTGGTGTTGCCTTCGTCGACAGGGCCACGCCTTGTTACCACCACGGACAGCGTGTCCAACTGAATCGGAAGCACCTGTCGCCATGGTCTTCGCCTCACTCGAGTTTTTGACGCTGTTTCTGCCGGCGTTCCTGCTGATCTATGCCTTGGCAAGACCGGCCTGGCGCAATGTGATCCTGTTGCTGGGCAGTTGGTTGTTCTACGGTTGGCTGAGCCCGTTGTTCCTGTTCCTGCACATGGCCCTGACCGTGTTGGCGTGGGTGGGTGGTTTGCTGGTAGAGCATTCGCGGGAGGACGGGCGCAGGCGGGTACGGCTGTTGATCGCGCTGATCGTGATCAACACTGCGGTGCTCGTTTGGTACAAGTACGCCAATATCCTCGCGGGCACCTGGAACGAGCTGATCAGCTACTACGGCGCTCTGCCCATGGCCGGGCAGCGGGTGGCGTTACCGGCGGGGCTGTCGTTCATTGTCCTCCAGGCGATTTCCTATCTGGTCGACGTGCATCGGCAGGTGGTGCCGGTGGAGCGCAGCTTCGTCAATTATGCGACCTACATTTCCATGTTCGGCCATTCGATTGCCGGACCGATCATTCGTTATGACTGGGTTCGTCGGGAGCTCAACCAGCGTTACTTCAACGGGCTGAACTTCTCCCTCGGCGCACGCCGCTTCATGATTGGCATGTGCATGAAGGTACTGGTGGCGGACACCCTGTCACCGCTGGTAGACGTGGCCTTTCACCTGGACTCGCCGTCCTTTGTCGATGCCTGGATTGGCTGCCTGGCGTACTCGCTACAATTGTTCTTCGACTTCGCCGGCTACAGCGCCATGGCCATCGGCCTGGGACTGATGCTGGGTTTTCACTTTCCGGAAAACTTCAACCGCCCCTACCTGGCCTACAGCATCCAGGATTTCTGGCGGCGCTGGCACCTGTCGTTGTCCAGCTGGCTGCGCGACTACCTGTATATCGCCCTCGGTGGCAATCGCCTGGGCACTTGGAAAACCTATCGCAACCTGTTTCTGACCATGGCCATCGCCGGCCTGTGGCATGGTGGTGACAGTTGGAATTACTTGCTGTGGGGCTCGGCCCATGGCGTGGCGTTGTGCATCGATCGCGCCTGGTCGCGCTCCAGCCTGCCAGGCCTGCCCCGGTGGGCATCGCACAGCGCGACGCTGTTGTTCGTGTGTCTGACCTGGACGCTGTTCCGCTCCCCGGATTTTGCCACGGCCCTGAGCATGTATGGCGGGCAATTCGGCCAGCATGGCTTCGCCCTGGGCGATGCGCTGGCGGTGACCCTGCGCCCGGTGCACGGCATGGCGGCTTTGCTGGGTGTGGCGTGTGTCCTTGCGCCCCTGTTGCAAGCGCGTTGTGCAAGACGATTCGCCGACAGTGGCTGGTTCGCACTGACGGCAGCCCTTTGGCCTGTGCTCGGATTCATTCTGTCGTTCGCGCTGATCGCCAGTCGTGAAGCCGTGCCCTTTCTGTACTTCCAATTCTGATGACCCAGCCAACGCAATCTCCGTCAACCGCGCCCACCCCACCCAGCGAACTGGCGTTGCGCGTCAGCCCGCTCGCCGGGGTGATCTTCACACTGTTCCTGTCCCTGGGCTTGCTGTCCTGCGTCTGGCTGATGCTCAAGGGCACGGTCGAGTTCGTGCCCAAGGTGGTCACCCTGGACCTTCTGCTGCATGGCGATATCACCCATCGCTTCGCCAAGACGCTGTCCGATGCCCCCGCGCCGAAACAGCTCGCCGAACTGGAGCGCGGTGGTAGTTGGTTGGTGTTGGGCGACCTTGGGCCACGGGTACGCACGGGCTGTCCTGGCTGGTTGTTCCTCACCGATGAATTGCGCGTGAACCACAACGCCGTGCTCAATGCCCGAGCCAAAGCCCAGGCGGTGATCGAGCTGCGGCAAGGATTGGCGAAGCGGGGTATCCAGTTGGTGGTGGCGGTGGTGCCGGACAAGAGCCGGATCGCCGCGACACAGCTGTGCGAATTGACCCGCCCGGCGCTGCTGGCATCGCGCATCGACGAATGGCTGACCCTGTTGCATGGCGCCGGAGTGCCCGCTCTGGACCTGACACCGGCCTTGCGGGCGGTGGGCGAGGGCGCCTACCTGCGCACCGATACGCACTGGAGCGAAGCCGGTGCCAGGGCGGCGGCGGGGCAGGTGGCCGTGGCAGTCGCGGGACTGAAGTTCAATGCGACACCACGCAAGCGTTTTGACCTGGTGACACAAGCCAGCGTAGCGCGGCCGGGCGATCTGGTGCGCTTGGCGGGGATCGATTGGCTACCGTTGGCGTTGCAGCCTCCGGCCGAATACGCGGCGGCCACGCAAGTGAAGGAACTGGTAGAAGAGACGGCAAGCGCCGACAATCTGGACGATCTGTTTGGCGATGACAACCTGCCTAACACGGCGCTGATCGGCACCTCATTTTCGCGTAACTCGAACTTTGGCGGATTCCTGGAAGCGGCGGTGGGCGCGCCGATGGGGAACTTCGCCAAGGACGGTGGCGAGTTTTCCGGGGCGGCCAAAGCGTACTTCGACAGCCCGGCGTTCAAGCAGACGCCGCCGAAGTTGCTGATCTGGGAGATCCCGGAGCGGGATCTACAGACGCCGTATGACGGCAATGTGCGTTTGCCTTGAGGCGGGTATGACGATGGTCTGTCAGACCGCGTCATACCGCAATTGCCCCGGCCCGCCCGCTCTCTACCACGAATTGCTTGAGCGTCGACACGCTGGCATTCACATCCCGAGGATCGGAAATTACCCGAAAGTTCGTCAGCATCTTCTGCTCTTGTAACTCGACCGACACATACCCGCGCTGGCGACTGTCGAAAAAACGCACATGGGGATTGAGCGGCAATTCCTTGTTGAACAACTCGAACGGCGGCCCATCGGCGGTCACCGAGGTACCGACAAACTCGGTTGCGACGATCTTCGACTCCGGGTCCCCCGAGCGTGCATGCAAATCCGTGGTCCAGAACGAATGAATATCCCCGCCCCAGAACACTGGGTTACTGACCTTGCTGCGTTCGATGGAGGCCAGCACCCGATCTCGGGTTGCCCCATAGCCGTCCCAGCCATCGGTCCAGTGTCCCAACTCCTGGGTGGCCGGATTGCGTTGCATCAACGACGCCACCAGCAAGTCCTGGGCAATCACGTTCCAGCGGGCTTGCGAACGGGCAAAGCCTTGCTCCAGCCAAGCCTCTTGTTCCCAGCCCAGCATGGTTCTTTTCGGGTCGCCGAGATCGACGCAATCCGGCGGCGCGACATGCCCCTGATGGCTGCGATTGGCGGGAATGCACGGTTGCTCCGAGCGGTACTGGCGACCGTCGAGGATATGAAATTGCACCAGTCGACCGTAGTCGAGTCGTCGATAGACGCGCATGTCCGGCCCCCTGGGCAGGCTGCTGGCGCGCAACGGCATATGTTCATAGAAGGCCCGATAGGCGGCCGCCCGCCGGAGCAGGAAGTCACGGGGGGAAATAGTCGGATCCTGTGACCACTGGTTCGCATAGTCATTCTGTACTTCGTGATCGTCCCAGGTTGCGGCGCAGGGCGCACAGGCATGCAGGGCCTGAAGGTCGGCGTCGGTCTTGTAGAGGGCGTAACGGTTGCGATAACCGGCGAGATCGCTGGCGTTGCCGGCGCCGTGGGGACGAATGATCTTGCCCGAGTCGGCGGCATAGGAGCTGTCGTAGATGTAGTCGCCGAGGAAAAACACCAGGTCCGGTTGTTCCGCCGCCAGGTGTCGGTAGGCGCTGAAATAGCCGCGCTCCCAATGCGAGCAGGAGACGAAACCCAAGCGTGCCGATGTCATGGCGGTCAGCGCCGGCGCGGTCCGTGACTGCCCTACCGGGCTTTGCGCCCCCAAACCTTCGAACTGATACCAGTAGGGCCGTCCGGCTTCCAGCCCGCCGACCTCGACGTGTACCGAATGGGCGAAGCGCCGGTCGGCCACCACCTCGCCCCGTTTGACGATGCGAGTCATCGCCGCGTCGCTCGCCACCCGCCAGCGCACCGGCACCGGCTTGCTCAGGCCGCCGCTACCGTCGGCGGCGTTGAAACGCGGTGCCAACCGGGTCCAGATGACAAAGCCGTCCGGCAGCGGGTCCCCTGAAGCCACCCCGAGACTGAAGGGGTAGTCGACCCCCGCGCTACGGGCGAAGGGGCTGAGGATCGACAATACCGCCGCCCCGGCCAGCCCGGTGATGATTCGCCGGCGGTCCTGATCGACCCCCGGTTCGTGCTCGGTCTGTACAACATGATCGGTCATGGACATTGCTCGCGGATGATCAGGTGAGAGGTTGCCAATGGTCACGCAACAGCCCGTACAGCAGCATGTCTTCGTAGACCCTATTTTTGAGAAAGGCGCCTTTCAGGCAGCCTTTGTGGCGCGGTCCGGCTCTGTCCAGTACCCGGGCAGAGGTTTTGTTGCGCCTGAAGCATTGCCCGGCAATGCGGTGCAGCTTGAGCTCGACAAAGCCGTGCTTGAGCATCGCGCCGACCGCTTCGCCAGCATAGCCGCGATTGCGATGTTGCGCGCCAACCCAGTACCCCAGGTGAGCGCTGTCATGGGCCGGTGAAAATCTCAGGCTGATGACGCCGACCAGCTCACGATTTTCCCTCAGGTGAATACCCAGTCCCATCAAACGAGTTGAACGATATTGCTCCTCCTGGCCGCCAATGAATTCCAGTGCGTTTTCGATGGTGTGAGGCGAGGGGAGCGCTGCCGTGTTGTCGGCGATGGTCGGCTTATCCACCAGCCGCGCCGACGTCTGCGCCTGCTCCGTTTGCAAGGGCATCAGCAGCAGGCGCCGGGTGCTTAGGTGGGGTAAGGCAACACTCATGGTGGGAGGCCCGCTCAGTCAAATTTTTCAAGGCTGTACTAGCTATGTGTCAAATTAATTACATACATGAATTTAATGTGTGGTGGCTTGTAATGCCCGGTTTAGAGCCTTTAAACCGTAAATTAATATTAACCATTTGGTCATTTTTGGTTGTTAGGTTGTCGCCCCTAATTGAATGAGGGCATCGGAATGAGAACCTGGGACGAACCCAAAAAGCGCAAGGCACACATCGAGTTGATCCCCATGATCGACGTGATGATGTTCCTGTTGGTGTTCTTCGTGCTGGTGAGTCTGAACGTGATTCCGGCGCTGGGCATGAAGACTCAATTGCCGAGCGCCAGCAGTTCGCAGCAGCTCAAGCCACAGAACAAATTCATCCTCACTCTGGGGCTCGCGGGCCAGTTGCAACTCGACGGCAAGAGCATTGCCGTGGACGCGCTGGTGGTGGCGCTCAAGGCAGCGCAGAAGCCGGACACCAAGGCGACGATCATCGTCAACAGCGACAAGGGCGTGGAAGTCGCGCGCTTGGTGGAAGTCATGGACACCCTGCGTCTGGGTGGCTTCACGTCCGTCTCCATTGCCACGCGTAAGTCCTGACCATGTACATCCTGTTTCGAGTCCGTCAGTTGCTGGGCAGCGTCCCGGCCATCGTGGCGTTGGTGCTGATTGCCATGGGCATCCAGTCCCAACCGTTGAAGGTCCAGCCGGTGTATGACGAGTCGGCGGTCGAGTTGGCGTTGGTCGAGCCGGAGCCAGAGCCCGAGCTTGAATCGGTGGTTGCGCCAGAGCCGCCGCCACCGGTGATCGAGGACGAGGAGGCCGAGCCCGCGCCGCCGCCGCCCAAGCCCAAGCCCAAGCCCAAGCCGCTGCCTAAGCCAAAACCTGAGCCCAAGCCCAAGCCTGTGCTCAAGCCACAGCCGGTGGTCGCCAAGCCGGCGCAAACGCCTCCGGTCGAAGCCAAGCCCGCCCCCGAGCCGGTGGTCGCCCGTACGCCGGCACCGCCCGCACCACCTGCTCCGCCGAAAATCGACGGCCAGGCGCTGGAAGGTGGCTATCTCAAGGGACTGCGCAACGAATTGGATACTTACAAGCAATACCCCACGGGACGCCAGGCCTCGCTTGAGCGCCCCAGCGGCGAGGTCGTGGTCTGGCTGCTGGTGGACCGGCAGGGCCGTGTCCTCGACTCCGGTGTCCAGACCCCGGCGCCGAGCATGCTGCTCAACCGTGCGGCCACCAACAGCCTGCATCGCATCAAGCAGGTCAAGCCTTTCCCTGAACAGGCCTTTGGCGGCCGTAACGAGCAACGCTTCACCGCCACTTTCAACTACAGCTTGCAATAAAGCACCGACGATCAGGAATACAGTAATGAGGTTCTCAAAGATTCACCTGGCATTGATTGCCGTGAGCATGAGCCAAGGTGTTGCGTTGGCAGACACTAACGACAGTGACATCGGTACCATTGGTGTCCAGGGAAAGGCCACCGTCGGTGGCGGCTACATGGTCCAGGAGGAGAGCATCAAGGGGCGCTCCACCGTGACCAAGGAAGCCCTGGACAAACAGACCGCGACCGGCAACGCCATCGACAAGCTCATGTACACCCCGGGCCTGAACATCTCCAGTGAAGACGCCACGGGCCTGGGCAGCTTCCGCTTTACTATGCGCGGGCTCAACTCCGACCAGGTGGGCATGTCCGTCGATGGCATGCCGATCAACGACTCCGGCAACTACGCGTTGTATGCCAACCTACTGGGCGACCCAGAGAACATCGAGCAAATCTTCGTCACCCAGGGCTCGTCCGAGGCCGACGGCCCGCACATCGGCTCGAGCGGTGGCAATATCGGCGTGGTGACCATCCGCCCGACCAAGGAAACCGGAGCCTTCGTCAAGCAAGTGATGGGCAGCCATGCCACCACCAAGACCTTCGCCCGTCTCAACACCGGTGAGGTCAACGGCCTGAGCAACTGGTTGTCGGTCTCCCACACCGAAGGCCAGAAATGGCGCGGCGACGGTGCTGAGCGCGCCGACAAGGTCGAATGGAACAGCTTCTTCGACATGGGCGGCGGCAACACCGCCAACCTGATCCTCAAGTACCACGAGCAGGAAAACGCCAGTTACAGTCAACTGACCAAAGGCCAGTTCCAAAAATACGGGCGTAGCTACGACCCGTATCCTTCGACTCCGGCCCTGGGCGGCAACGGTAAGATCAGCAGCTATGAGGGCCTGGCGCTCAACCCGTTCAAGACCTTCACCGGCGTGCTCAACACCCAGTTCAAATTGGCCGACAACCTGTCCCTGTCGGTGATTCCATATTACTTCTGGGGTAACGGCAGCGGCGCGGGCAGTTCGACCTATGCGCTCAACAGCGGCTCCAACGTCGGCGGGGTCTTCGACCTTGGCAACCTGCCGACCGCAGCTCAATACAACGCCGACGGCCAGCCGAACACCGGCGTCTACTACCGGCCTTCACGCACCCAGACCTGGCGTCCGGGTATCACCACCAAACTGAACTGGGACCTGGAAAGCCATAGCCTGCAGTTCGGCTACTGGTACGAGCGCGCGCGCCAGAGCCAGACCCAGCCGTTCATTCGCCTGCGACAGAACGGCAAGCCGGAAAGCGTCTGGCCGGACTCTGACTACATGGTCGATGCCAACGGCAAGACCATCCAGGGTCGCGATCGCTTCACCGTGACCCCAGCGCAGAAAGTCTGGGCCCAGGACACCTGGTACTTCACCCCGGACTGGACCCTGGTGGCGGGCCTGGCTTATATGAACGTCGAACGTGACGGCAGCAACCACGGCAGCCTCACCGAGAAAGCGGAAAAACGTCACCAAAGCTACTACAAGCTACTGCCCAACGCTGGTCTGAAATACCAGCTCGACGAGCATGACCAGTTGTTCTACAGCCTGTCGCGCAACATGCGCGTGCCACAGAACTACGTGTTGTATGACCAGGGTGCGGGTTCCATCGACTCCAAGCCGGAAACCAGCTGGAACCATGAGCTGGGCTGGCGCTATACCGAACAGGACATGACCGTTGCGGCCACCCTGTTCTACATGCAGTTCGAGAACCGCCAGGTGTCGTCCAAGGACATCAACGGCGACTCCGCCGACGTCAACGCCGGCAGTGTCGACAACAAGGGCCTGGAGCTGGAGTGGAGCGGCCTGCTGGCGCATCACTTCAACTTCTACACCTCCTATACCTACACCCGTGCCGAGCAGCAGAACGACCTGACCGTCTACAACGCCGGCAAGGCCATCCTGCTGCCGACCGCCGGCCGGCAGTTTACCAACGTGCCGAAGAACATGCTGGCCGCCAATATCGGTTATGACGACGGCCTGTTCTACGGCACCTTCGGTGGCAAGTACACCAGCAAGCTGTATGGCGACCTGACCAACGACGAAGCCGTTTCCGGGCGCACTGTGTTCAACCTCGGCGGCGGTATCTACTTGCCGGTAGACAAGAGAGTGGTCAAGAGCGCCACCCTGCGCTTGAACGTCGACAACCTGTTCGACAAGAAGTACCTGGCCGGCGTGTACACCACCAAGACCAACTCCGCCACCTACAGCGGTTTCCGCGATGGCGACCCCGCCTACATCGTCGGCCTGGACCGTACAGTGACCGCGTCGCTGGAAGCGAATTTCTGATGTTTGTCCCCTGCGTATTATCAACAGAGGTAACCCGATCATGGACATGAACCTGCTTCACGAAATCACCTTTTATGTGATGTATGCGGCCCTGGCGATCGCGATCTTCATCGCCATCGAGCGTGCCATCTACTTCGCTTATGTCCGGCGTTCGGCCCGTGCGTTGATGGCGGCCCTGGGCTCTCATGTGCATAGCGCACAGGAGCTGCCGCAGGAACTGACCCGGCGTGCCAGCTTGCCGTTGGACATGGCCTCGGCGGTGTTGGCGCAGAAGGCCGCTCAGGGCCCGCGCAAGGACCTGGACGATGTGATCGACACCCAGTACCTGGCCAGTCGCGCACCGTTGGCCCGCAGCCTGTGGATTATCGAGACCATCACCACTGCCGCGCCCCTGCTCGGCTTGCTGGGAACCATCCTCGGCATCATCGATACTTTCAAGGCGTTGGCCAGCGCGGGGGTGTCCGATCCGGGCCAGATCTCCGGTGGTATCGGTACGGCCCTGTTCGCCACTGGCTTGGGGATTGCCATCGCGTTGTTCTGCGTGGTGTTCCACAACTTCTTCCAGGACAGCCTGGAGCGCATCAACGACCAGCTCAAGATGTTACTGATCCGTGCGTCGACCGGTGCCCGTGTGCAGGGTGAGGTGGCGCATCGGGTGGCGAGTCCGGTGCAGTTGCAGACGGCCTGATTTCTATTTCGCGGGTCAGGGACGACCTCTGTGGACGGGCGCTGTCGCCACATTGGTGCTCAGAGCCCGATGGCATCCCTTAACGGGTAGTCGCCAATCTGCTCGACCAAGCCGGCGCGCAGCGGATTGGCGACGAGGTATCTGGCGATATCGCGCAGGTTTTCGCCGTCGCGTATCGGCGGTGATCAGGTAGGCGCGTCCTGGTTCGGAGTCTCGACCTATGCATAGACGATGTGAGTAAGGGCGTCGAGGCAATCCGTTGCACTCTTTGTTGAGGGAGGTGCTGTTAACGCCAGCAGTAAAGGTGATGATACGGACTGTGGAGGGTTTGCTGTGTGTTACAGGACTCAGGGCTTGCGTGGGTGGTAAGCCCGCTCGCGACAATTCATTCCAGGCGCGAGCCGTGTACTTTTTGATGATGAGACGCCTAATGTCGCCCCTCTCGAAATGTCGATCGACGCTGTTGTGCGTCGGTATGGCGGGCCTTGTCGGCTTGCTGCTCAGTCCGCTGGCCCTGGCGGACTTTTCCATTCCCGGTTTCGAGCTGGTACATAGCGTTCCACTGGCCACCGATCTTGGCACCGATGATTTGCGTCAACCCGGCCCGGTCTGGATTGAACTCTTCGACAGCGCGAAAAACCGCATCGACATCGGCCAATTCTACGTTGCGGACCATCCTGGGTCGGTGATGGACAAGGTCATTGAAAGCCTCGAGGCCGCTGGCAAACGAGGCGTCAAGATTCGTTTCCTGCTGGAAGAAAAGGGCCTGAAGCTTTCCGAAGAGTCCACCCTGGAACGGTTGCGCAAGATCCCTAACCTGACCTTGCGCGTGCTGTCGTACGCACGCTTGAGTGGCGGCATCATCCACGCCAAGTACTTGGTGGTGGATGGTCGCCAGGCCTTTGTCGGCAGCCAGAATTTCGACTGGCGCTCACTTGAGCACATCCATGAAACCGGCTTGCGCATCAGCGACGCCACACTGGTCGGTCAGGTCCAGGCGATCTTCGACCAGGATTGGAAGGCCCAAGCCGCCTTGGCCGAGAATAAGCCGGTGCCGTTGCCTAAGACCGGGAAAGAGCCCGCGCGCACCGGCAACTATCTGGTGGCCAGTCCGCAACGCTACAACCCGCCCGGCGTCGGCGACTCGCAGTTGGAACTGCCGCGCCTGCTGGCCGAGGCGAAGTACGAAGTGCGGGTGCAACTGCTCGACTATGCACCGCTGTCCTACGGTCCGGATAAAAGCCGCCCGTACTATGCGCTGATCGATAACGCGCTACGTGCGGCGGCGGCGCGTGGGGTGTCGATCAAGTTGATGGTCTCCGACTGGAACACCGGAACACCGGAAATTGCCTACCTCAAGAGCCTGGCGGTGTTGCCCAATGTGCAGGTCAAGATCGTCACCTTGCCCCAAGACCCACGGGGCTTTATTCCCTATGCGCGAGTTATCCACAGCAAGACGATGGAAATCGACGGGCAAGTGGCTTGGGTCGGCACCAGCAACTGGCTGGGCGGCTACCTCGACAACTCGCGCAACCTGGAAGTGGTGATGCGCGACAATGCCATGGCCGAGCGGATCGAAGCCTTGCATGAGCAGTTGTGGGACGGCTCCTATGCGTGGCCGGTGGATATCCTGCGCGATTACCCGCAACCGCACCCAGGCAAACCCTGAGCCCCGAACCAAGGGACTGTGATCCTATGGTTCGGGGCTCAGGGACCAGGTATCAGGCCGGCCGAGCCGCGCCCTTCGCCAACCGCAAGCGATACAGGCCGTAGATGAGCAGCACCCACGCCGGTAGCACATACACCGACACGCGGATGCCGGGGATCATCAGCATCACGCCCAGAATCAGGGCGACAAAGGCCAGGCACAGGTAATTGCTCAAAGGCGTCCAGAACGCCTTGAAGCCCGGCACCACGCCTTGCTGCTCCATGGCCTTGCGGAATTTCAGGTGGGTCAGGCTGATCACGATCCAGTTGATGATCAACGAAGCCACTGTCAGCGCCATAAGCAATTCCAGGGCTTCATGGGGCGCCATGTAGTTGACCACCACGCACAGCAAGGTCACCAGGGCCGAGACGCCGATGGCGCGTACCGGTACGCCTTGTTTGTTCAGTTTCATGAGCGATTTTGGCGCATCGCCTTGCTCGGCCAGACCAAACAGCATGCGGCTATTGCTGTACACGCCGCTGTTGTACACCGAAAGAGCAGCGGTCAGGACCACCACGTTGAGAACCTGTGCCGCCGTGTCGCTGCCGATCAGGGCGAAGATCTGCACGAAGGGACTGCCGCTGTAGGCATCGCCGGAAGCGCCGAGGGTGGTCAGCAGTTGGTCCCATGGGTACAGCGACAGCAGCACTGTCAGCGCCCCGACGTAGAAGATCAGGATCCGCAACACCACCTGGTTGATCGCTCTGGGGATCACCTTGCGCGGTTCGCTGGCCTCGGCGGCGGTGATACCCACCAGCTCCAGGCCACCGAAGGAGAACATGATGAAACACAGGGCCATCAGCAGGCCGCTGATGCCATTGGGGAAGAATCCACCGTGGCTCCACAGGTTGCTGACCGAGGCTTGCGGGCCGCCGGTGCCGCTGATCAGTAGGTAGCAGCCGAGGGCGATCATGCCGATAATCGCCACCACCTTGATGATCGCGAACCAGAATTCAGTTTCACCGAAGGTCTTCACATTAGTCAGGTTGATCAGGTTGACCAGCACGAAGAACACCGCCGCACTGACCCAGGACGGCACCTCGGGCCACCAGAACTGCACGTACTTGCCCACCGCCGTAAGTTCGGCCATGCCCACCAGGACATAGAGCACCCAGTAATTCCAGCCGCAGAGAAACCCCGCGTAACCGCCCCAGTATTTGTGGGCGAAGTGGCTGAAAGAGCCGGCTACGGGCTCTTCGACGATCATTTCGCCCAACTGGCGCATGATCAGGAACGCGATAAAACCGCAGATCGCGTAGCCGAAGATCATCGCCGGGCCGGCCGACTTGAGTACCCCGGCGGAACCGAGGAACAGCCCGGTACCAATCGCCCCGCCCAGGGAGATCAACTGGATATGGCGGTTCTTCAGGCCGCGCTTGAGCAGACCCGATGTCAGGTTGTCACCCGTCATTGCTTCACCTTTTCTGGTTTTTCTTCTCAGCGGGGCCCTGAGCGGGTCAGGTGTGCAACCGGGACTGAGTGCTCGACATAAGCGGCGTGGATAGTAAATCCCGAAAGTGGCGGGGCTCAAGTAGTACGCGGGCTCGAGGGCAAATTAGCGATGGATTCGGAGGTTTCCGACAGTAGCGTGCCCAATCGACGAGCGGTACCGGAGCTGGCGGCGAGCGACGATACTCAGGCGTATCCGTGCATCGGGCTCAAGCCGGTGCAGGCCGAGGTTTGCCGATTTCTGCGTAACGCCTGGCGTCGCAGGGCTCGATTTTCGCGCTCGGCAAGGTATGCTTGGGCACCGTTCGACGACCTCACCCGCTTGACTCCCTGACGTTACCATGAGCCGACCGCGTTCCATGATCAGCCATCTTGCCCTGTTCCTCTGCACCCTGGTCGCCATGGAGGGCGTCGGTTACCTGGCGCATAGGTACGTCATGCATGGCTGGGGCTGGTTTGTGCATCGCTCGCACCATGAGGAACAGTTGGGAGCGTTCGAGACCAATGATCTCTACCTGTTGGTGCTGGCGGCGGTGGCGAGCCTCCTGATCGTCCTGGGCAATACCGGGCACGACCCCTTGCAGTGGGTCGGCGCCGGGGTCGCGGCTTTCGGGATCATCTATGTAGTGGTGCATGACGGCATTGTGCACCGTTATTGGCCGTTGCGACCCCGGCCGCGCAATCGTTACCTCAAACGCCTGTACCAGGCACATCTGCTGCACCACGCGGTGAAAGGGCGCAACAACAGTGTGTCGTTCGGCTTCCTGTATGCGCCTCCGCTGCGGACCTTGAAGCGCCAGTTGCGTGAGTCGCGCCGTCGGGTTGCAGCTCGGAGTGAGAGGGGTGAGTAGGCCTAGGCCTCCCACCCCGCTCCGCTGACCGCCGCCTGCGCCAGCGGATGCAGGTCCGCTCCCCGATGTGTTGCCTGCCAGGCCAGTAGTTCCTTGCGCATGCCCGGTGTCCAGAACATTTGCAGGTGATTGCGCACGCCGAGCACCGCTTGCTGCTGGTCCGGTTCGCTGGAAAAATACTGGGCGATCTGGTTGGCCATCTTGATCAGGTTGTCGGTGCTCATCGGCGTGCCTCCGCTTTTTCCCCGGCGTTGCGCGCCTGGCGGCGCTCATCGAGCAGGCGTTGTTGTTCGTTGCTGAAGGCCTGGAAGCGTTTTTGCCACTCGGAAGGGTGGTAGACGCGGCTGACTTCCACGGCGGTGACCTTGTACTCCGGACAGTTGGTGGCCCAGTCGGAGTTGTCGGTGGTGATGACGTTGGCCCCCGATTCCGGGAAGTGGAAGGTGGTGTACACCACGCCCGGAGCCACCCGTTCGGTGACCCGTGCGCGCAGGACAGTCTGGCCCGCGCGGCTGCCGATACCGACCCAATCACCTTCGTTGATGCCTCGGCTTTCGGCATCGGTCGGATGGATTTCCAGGCGGTCTTCGTCGTGCCAGGCGACGTTCTCGGTGCGTCGGGTCTGGGCGCCGACGTTGTATTGGCTGAGGATTCGCCCGGTGGTCAGCAGCAGCGGATAGCGGTTGTTGACCTTTTCTTCGGTGGGCACGTAGCCGGTGAGCATGAAGCGTCCTTTGCCTCGCACGAATTGCTCGATATGCATGGTCGGCGTGCCATCCGGCGCAGCGGCATTGCAGGGCCATTGCAGGCTGCCGTGACTGTCCAGGGAGGCATAGCTGACATTGGCGAAGGTCGGCGTCAGGCTGGCGATTTCGTCCATGATTTGCGCTGGGTGTTGGTAGCTCATCGGGTAGCCCAGGGCGTTGGACAGAGCCACGGTGCCTTCCCAGTCGGCCTTGCCGCCCAGCGGCTCCATGACCTTGCGTACCCGCGAAATGCGCCGTTCGGCGTTGGTAAAGGTGCCGTCTTTTTCCAGGAACGAGCTACCCGGCAGGAACACGTGGGCGAACTTGGCGGTTTCGTTGAGGAAGATGTCCTGCACCACCACGCATTCCATGGCCGACAGCGCTGCGGTGACGTGCTGGGTATTCGGGTCGCTCTGGGCGATGTCTTCCCCCTGGCAGTACAGACCCTTGAAGCTACCGGCCAGGGCAGACTCGAACATGTTCGGAATGCGCAGGCCTGGGTCGGGTTGCAGGGTGACATTCCAGGCCTGTTCAAACTGCGCCCGCACCACTTCGTCGGAGATGTGTCGGTAGCCAGGCAGCTCGTGGGGAAAGGAACCCATGTCGCAGGAGCCCTGGACGTTGTTCTGTCCCCGCAGCGGGTTCACGCCGACGCCTTCGCGACCGATGTTGCCGGTGGCCATGGCCAGGTTGGCGATGCCCATGACGGCGGTACTGCCCTGGCTGTGCTCGGTGATGCCCAAGCCGTAGTAGATAGCGGCATTGCCGGCGTTGGCGTACAGGCGGGCGGCGGTGCGGATGTCGGCTGCTTCGACGCCGCAGATGACGCCAAGAACCTCCGGCGAATTTTCCGCGCGACTGACGAACTCACTCCAGCGGGCGAAATCACTGCCCTCGCAACGGGCGTCGATAAAGGCTTGGTCAAGCAGGCCTTCGGTGACGATGACGTGGGCCAGGGCGTTGAGCATGGCGACGTTGGTACCTGGGCGTAGGGCCAGGTGCAGCTCGGCGCGGGCATGCACCGAGTCCACCAGATCGATGCGGCGCGGATCGATGACGATCAAGCGTGCCCCCTCGCGCAGGCGGCGCTTGAGTTGGGAAGCGAACACCGGGTGCGCGTCGCTGGGGTTGGCGCCCATGACCAGGATGACGTCGGCGCGCATCACCGAATCGAAATTCTGGGTACCGGCGGACTCGCCCAAGGTCTGTTTCAGGCCGTAGCCGGTGGGCGAATGGCAGACCCGTGCACAGGTGTCGACGTTGTTATTGCCGAAGGCGGCGCGTACCAGTTTCTGGACCAGGTAGGTTTCTTCGTTGGTGCAGCGGCTGGAGGTGATGCCGCCGATGGCATCGCGGCCATATTTGTGCTGCAAGCGACGGAACTCGCCGGCGGCGTAGGTCACTGCTTCATCCCAACTGACTTCCTGCCAGGGGTCGCTGATGTGTTTGCGAATCATCGGCTTGGTGATGCGATCCGGGTGGGTGGCGTAGCCCCAGGCAAAACGGCCCTTGACGCAAGAGTGGCCGTGGTTGGCCTGGCCGTTCTTGTCGGGAACCATGCGCACCACTTGATCGCCTTTCATCTCGGCACGGAACGAGCACCCCACACCGCAATAGGCGCAGGTGGTGATTACGGCGTGTTCGGGTTGGCCCAATTCAACCACGCTTTTTTCTATCAGGGTCGCGGTCGGACAGGCTTGTACGCAGGCGCCGCAGGAAACGCATTCCGAGTCGAGGAAATTCTCGCCGCCAGCGGCCGCGACCCGCGATTGGAAACCGCGCCCGGTGATGGTCAGGGCAAAGGTGCCCTGGGTTTCTTCGCAGGCACGCACGCAACGGTTGCAGACGATGCACTTGCTCGGGTCGTAGTCGAAGTAGGGATTGGAAGTGTCTTTCTTATCGGTCAGGTGGTTTTCACCTTCGTAACCATAACGCACTTCCCGCAGGCCGACCTGGCCGGCGACGGTTTGCAGTTCGCAGTTGCCGTTGGCCGAGCAGGTCAGGCAGTCCAGCGGGTGATCGGAGATGTACAACTCCATGACGTTGCGGCGCAGGGTAGCGAGCTTCGGTGTCTGAGTATGCACGATCATGCCGGCGCTGACTGGCGTGGTGCAGGATGCCGGATAGCCGCGCATGCCGTCGATCTCCACCAGGCACATACGGCAGGAGCCAAAGGCTTCCAGGCTGTCGGTGGCGCACAGTTTGGGAATGCTGGTGCCCAGCAGCGCGGCGGCGCGCATCACCGAGGTGCCTTCGGGCACGCTGATGCTGCGGCCATCGATGTTCAGGGTGATCTGCACTTGGCTGTCGCGGGCCGGCGTGCCAAGGTCAAAGGTGCCAGGGGCAGTATCGGTTTTCGGGTCGAAGAGAGTGATCATTGGTCGGCCTCCGAGGGCTGCAGACCGAAGTCGGCGGGGAAATACTTGAGAGCGCTGGCCACCGGAAAGGAAACCATGCCGCCCAACGCGCACAGCGAACCGTATTGCAGGGTGTCGCACAGGTCCTTGAGGATGATCGCCTGTGCATCGCGACCGCCCTGGTCGGGCGCGGCCAGCAGGCGATCGATCACCTCCACGCCGCGAATGGAACCGATGCGGCAGGGCGTGCATTTGCCACACGACTCCTCGGCGCAGAACTGCAAGGCGAAGCGCGCCATATGGGCCATGTCGAGGCTGTCGTCAGCCACCACCACGCCACCGTGACCGAGCATGGCGCCGATGGCGGCGAAGGCTTCGTAATCCAGCGGTGTGTCGAAGTGCTCCGGTGGCACCCAGCCACCGAGGGGGCCGCCCACCTGAGCCGCCTTCAGTGGCCGGCCACTGGCGGTGCCACCGCCGTAATCCTCCACCAGCTCGCGCAGGGTCAGGCCAAAGGCCCGTTCCACCAAGCCGCCGTGGCGGATATTGCCGGCCAACTGGAAGGGCATGGTGCCCAGCGAGCGGCCCATGCCGTAGTCGCGATAGAACGGCGCGCCCTTGGCTAGAATCAGTGGCACCGAGGCCAGGGTCAGCACGTTGTGGACCAGCGTCGGCTGGCCGAACAGACCTTGCAGGGCCGGGATCGGCGGCTTGGCGCGGACAATCCCGCGTTTGCCTTCGAGGGAATCGAGCAGCGCGGTTTCCTCGCCACAGATATAGGCGCCGGCACCGACGCGTACTTCCAGCTCGAAGGCCTGGCCACTGCCCGCGACATCGGTACCGAGGTAGCCGGCGGAGCGGGCGATGTCCAGCGCTTCGCGCAATGTCGCCACGGCCTGTGGATATTCCGAGCGCACATAGAGGTAGCCATGGTTGGCACCGACGGTGAGACCGGCAATGATCATGCCTTCGATTAGCAGGAAAGGGTCGCCCTCCATCAGCATGCGGTCGGCAAAGGTGCCGGAGTCGCCTTCGTCGGCGTTGCAGACGATGTATTTCTGTATCGCCTGGGTAGCGCGTACCGTGCGCCATTTGATCCCGGCGGGAAAGGCCGCGCCGCCGCGACCGCGCAGGCCCGAGTCGAACACCGCAGTGGCGGTCTGCTCGCTGCCCAGGGTAATGGCTTGGGTCAGGCCCTCGAAACCGCCGTGGGCGCGGTAATCTTCCAGGGACAGTGGCCGGGTAATGCCGGCGCGGGCGAACAGCAGGCGTTGCTGGGATTTCAGGTAAGGCAACGCTTCCACCGGACCGAGGGCCAGTGGATGGGTGGAGGGATCGCCTTGCAGGGCCTCGAGCAGCGACGGCACATCGGCGGCGGTCAACGGGCCGAAGCCAATACGGCCTCGCGGGCTGTCGATTTCCAGCAGCGGTTCCAGCCAGTACAGGCCACGGGAGCTGGTGCGGTGCAGCTCCAGCGACAGACCGCGCTCGCGAGCCTGGGCGACAAGGGCGGCGGCAACCTCATCGGCACCGACGGCACGCGCCAGGGAGTCAACGGGCAGATAGAGGCTCGGCATCATGAGCCCTCCTGGCAGGCATCGAGCAGGGCATCCAGGCGTTCGGCGCTGAGCCGCGCATGCACCTGACCATCCAGCTCCAAGGCGGGCGAGCAGGCGCAGGCGCCGAGGCAATAGACCGGGCGCAGGCTGATATTGCCGTCGGCGCTGCTGCCATGGTCGTCCAGTTGCAGGCGTTCGCGCAGTTGCGCGGCGAGCTGCTCGGCGCCACGGCTCTGGCAGGACTCGGCCCGGCACAAGCGCAGGATATGCCGGGCCGGTGGCGCGGTACGGAAGTCATGGTAGAAGCTGATCACCCCGCGTACCTCGGCCTGGCTCTGGTTGAGGGCGTGGGCTATTTCGGGGACGGCGACATCGGGGATATAACCGATGTTCGCCTGAATCTCATGCAGGATCGGCAACAGTGCGCCGGGGGAGCCTTTATGGCACTCCAGCAGGCTGTTAACCATAGGCAGGTGCAGCATCTCATCAGGCATACGGCATTCCTCATGGTCACGGACAAACCACAAGGTTGTCGGTTGTCCGAAAGTATCGGCTGCGGCATTCACGCCACGTCACGGTATCGTGGCATTGTCGACCGTTGGCCAGGCACCCCGGGCGGGCATCTTGTTGTGCCCGGTGCGATCGTTGCCGCACCTCTTCAGGGTATAAAGGGCAGCTTGCCACGCAGTCTTGGGCTCATCGACACCAAAGCGACCTGCACGGTTCTTTCTGCGACCGTCGTTGAGTATAGAAGGATGTGGCTGGGGGGATGGGCGAGGAGGGGAGGCCGAAAAAATCGAGATAAAAAAACGCCTTAGTAGGGCGGTTTTTCCACAAGTCTGCTTACCGCAGGCTTGTGGGTCTCACTGAGCGCATCAACGTGAGCATTCGTTTTGCTGAGACGTTTTACCGCTTGCCATATTCGGGGGTAACCGAAGACTTCCGGAAATACCACAGTGATAGCCTTCCACTGATGTATGTTGATTAATGTGGTAACACAATGAGCGTTTGTTTCAGGCTTTTGTTCTCAAAGATTCAAGTATTACCCTTTTGCTCTCTCGTTCGGAGCACTCTATTGAGTCGATCATTCGTCAGTTGTGGGAAACCATCACTGAATGTCTTTCAAATAGTCCTTGAGCACGATAAGCGGGGCACTCAGCTCCTCGGTCGTTCGTGCCTTGCTGAAGTCCGTAGCCAGCCTCTGCAACTCGCGCCCGAGGGGTTTGTCCGTTCCGCCCACGGCATCCAGCGCCACGGCTACACACGCATTGACCTTCAGTTGGATAGCGTCAACATCGCGGTTGCGTACCAGTAACTCAAACACGTCCTTCTGGTAGTCGCTCATGACCGGATCATCGCGCAAAAGCGGGCTCTGGCCGTCGGTTTCATAAGCCAGCTTGAGCGCAAAAAGGGCGGTGGTCTCCAGTGATGATTTCATGGTGCAAGCTTCTCTGTCGTCGTGTGCGGTGAATGATTGCTATTTTGTGCGCGGAAAAAACCTTGAAAATCAAGTAGGTTTTCAGTTTTGGTGCCGAGGGAAACTGTAGAGCTCCATAGAATCTGTGACATGCTGGCGGATTATACGACAAGGGATACACAGGGATAGGCGAGGGCTGCGCAGAGGTTGGCGGCTTGTAAGGAACAGGCTATCGGCGGCTTGCTTTCCAGCTCCAGCCTTATCGTGTCGGCGCTGACGCTATGCCCGCACACTGGAAACCTGTTTCGCAAGATGACTTTCGAGCAACAACTAACGCTTTTAGAAAACACCGCACGTAAGCTTAAAGGTATTTCTTTGCCGGTAATTCAATTTCATATTGATCATTGCACTTTGTTGATCCTACACATGTTGCTGGAGTAGCTGGCCTAGTAAGGGGAGTATAGGCGCTGATAAATGTCGGTTTGCGATCGTGAATTTATGAAGGCTTCTTTAATAAATGGGCTATTTAGAAATAATCATGTCTGTATGGTGTTCCATGAAAGCAAAAAAGCAAAATGCGTATTTGGTAGTTTGGCTACTTTGATTTCGAAGGCTTTGATGAATCCCTCCACCTTGTGTCCAGATTGCGCGCCTACGCGACACACCGTTCCCTCAATTCCCCGATAGCGGTTTCCTATTGATGCCATAAATATGACGAGATGGCTCGCCTGGTTTTTAACGGTCATTCTCTTTGACCAAACCCAAAATAAAGGGAACCTGCAATGCCTAGCAAAATTTCCGTGTTGCCATTATGTGTGCTGATCGCTGGCCTTAGCTCCACCGCGTTTGGCGCCGATAACCTCTCACGCGATTCGGGTGCACCGGTGGGAGATAATCAAAACTCGCAAACTGCAGGTGCCGATGGTCCTGTGCTCCTTCAAGATAGTCATTTGATCGAGAAGCTGCAGCGCTTTGACCGGGAACGCATTCCCGAACGCGTAGTGCACGCCCGAGGTACTGGCGCTTTTGGTGATTTCCAGGCCTCGACGGATATCCAGGATTTGACCCGGGCAGAGGTATTCAAACCGGGCACCAAAACTCCGGTTTTTGTACGTTTCAGTACGGTGATGGGATACCGCGGTTCGCCGGAACAGGCCCGTGATCCACGTGGGTTTGCGGTCAAGTTCTACACCAGTCAAGGCAACTGGGACATGGTCGGGATTAACGTTCCGGTGTTCTTTATCCGTGACGCCATCAAATTTCCCGACTTCGTACACGCGAACAAACCCAGTGCGGTGACTGGGGTGCAAGACCCCAACCTGGCATTCGACTTCTTCGCTCATAGTCCGGAGGCGACCAACATGCTCACTCGCATGTATTCGCTGGAGGGCATGCCCGATTCCTATCGGCACATGAATGGTTCGGCGGTCCACGCCTTTAAGTTCATCAACGCCAATGGCGAGGTGCATTACGTTAAGTTTGCCTGGAAGAGCCAGCAGGGCGTTCACGGTTTCGAGCCCAAGCAGATTGCTGAGGCCATCGGCAAGGACTGGAACCTCATGACGAACGACCTGTACGGTGCGATCAAGAAGGGCGATTATCCAAAATGGGATCTGTATATCCAGACTTTGACGCCGGGCGAGCTCAGTAAATTCGCATTCAACGCTCTGGATGACACGAAAATCTGGACGGGGGTGCCTGAGCAGAAGGTCGGTACACTGACCCTGAATAAAGTCCCGGAAAACTACTTCGAGTCTACCGAAGAATCGGCCTTCGCCCCTTCTCGATTGGTGCCGGGAATTGAAGGTTCCGAGGACCGCATGCTGCAAGGGCGATTGTTTTCCTACGCCGATACGCAAATGTACCGCCTTGGTACTAACTACCAACAGATCTCTGTTAACCGTCCGCTGAACAAAGTGAGTAACAACTCGCAGGATGGCGCGATGAACAGCAGCGGCCGCACTGGCGAGATAAACTTCGAGCCGTCAGGTATCAATGAGCTTGCGCAGGACCCGCAGTATAAATATGCAAGCACTCCAGTCAGCGGCGTCACGCAACAACTGGCCCTGAAAAAAACCGCTAACTTCCTGCAAGCAGGTGAGTATTACCGGGCTCTCCCCAGCAAAGAGCAGGAGTTTCTGGTGGAGGCATTGAGCGGTGATCTGAATCACGTTTCTAACGAGGCAAACAAATACGCCATGCTCTCTTATTTCTACAAGGCTGATGCGGATTATGGGACGCGCCTGGCCAAAGCCACGCATGCGGACCTGAGTCGTGTCGAAACTGCAGCCAAGGCACTTCAGGACTGAGTGCCGTGTATTGACAACCTGTCATGCAAGGCATGACAGGTTGTCTGAGAGGGAGGGGCTCTTATGATAGTTACTCGCAGAACACGCTACATAGCTGCGCTGCTCATGGTCCTGCTTGTGGTAGCAGGTTATCGGGCCATGCACCTGTTCTTTCCCAATTTATGGCTGCCAAAAACAGCAGAAGCCCTGCAGACCGACAGCCAGCAGCGGGTCAACCCGCATATTTATGACCGCCAGTGGTTCGACGCTGCCCGTGCTGGCCGTACCGACATCACTGATGCGCTGCTCAAGGCCGGCTTTCCGGTCAACGCCCGCACAGGCTCTGGATACACTGCATTGGTGCTTGCCACTTATCATGGCGACCTCAACGAGGTGAACCTGTTGCTCACTGCCGGTGCCGATCCTTGCATCCCTGACCAAAGTGGCAACACTGCATTGATGGGCGCATTGTTCAAAGGCGAAATCCACGTCGCCCGACGCCTGCTCGACTTATGTCCGATCGACGCAGCTAACGACAATGGTCAAACGGCGCTGTCATTCGCAGCCTTATTTGGCCGTCTCGACATGCTTGCGCAGCTTGTGCAGCTCGGTGCGGATCCTGGGCATCGGGACAAGAAGGGAAATAGCGCGAAAATGATTGTGCAAATGCAAGGTAACGACGCCGCGGTCGCCGCGTTGGAAGCGGTCGGCGCACGGAACTAATGATTGCTAATAAAGAAATACCTCATGTTTTTTTGGAGGGAAATAAGTGGAATTAACTTGCGCATAATTGAATAAACAAAGCTAGCGCTATTAAAAGAATAATCTGCGCGGTCCAAGGAATCGTAAGCAAGTATTTAAGTTTTACAGGGAAGCGTTCGATCTCATTTATATCCACTAAGCCCCTTTTTTCTCCTAGACTTGGTATCCAGAGGTAAAAATAAATCATGTTGCAACGCATAGTCTTTCCCAGAAGCCCTGCGCTCGAAAAAACCCGTTTATTTTGCTCTACAAATAGACAGTTTGTAAGGCAATGTTCAAATTTCTCGGTATAGGCGTGAGCCACATAAAAAGAAATACACATTGTGATCACGATGGATAAAATAATGATCGTCGCTATCAGCCCAGGATCCACGTTGGTCATGGGCTTGTCTGCCTGTATAGATAGTCACCCATCAACTCACCGCCTTTAGTCCCCAGCGCACCTCCCGCCATACCACCGGCAGCCCCCCCGATTACTGCACAAGCTAATGCAGCACCTCCGCCTGTGGGTATGCTTAACCCAACACATATTATTCCCGCAAGACCACTACCAACCGTCCCGCCTAGCGCTCCGCCACCCAGACTCCCCAGCAGTGAGCTACCCTCAACATATGTAGCTTTTTTGCACTCTTGTTCTCTGCCCAATGTACAAGCTTTATGGATCGACAAACCGGTGGATGCTACGTCTAAAGCCGTGCCTATATAAGCTCCTCTCTTTACTAGTCTAGCGACTCCGGAAACTTTATCTGCATATCCAGATATCTCACCTGTGTGCATGTAGCTAGAGGTGGAAATTCCCAAAAGCCTTTTAATTGAACCTTCGTTACGTAACCCCGAACCGTAAGACGCCATGTTTGATAGTTGCTTATCCAGTTTCAAGAAAAGGGCGGTTCGTTGTGCACAGAACGTGTCGCGGGCTGACATAGAACCTGATCCGAGGTGCTCTCTATGTAACTTTTCCATGTCATCGAGCGTGGTCTTGATGGCGTTCAGGTGCTTGTTCCATCCGTCGGTTATAGCACCCACACCGATGGAGGCATTTGAAAGAAGGCTTTGCAATAGTTCAAAGTTATCCAGAAAATAATCATCCGCCTCCGCGCCGTTACTTAGCAAGTCCGTATGGACTTGGCTGGCTTTACCCATCACGTAGGCTTCTTGGCTGGTGCAGGAGGGGGTAGATGAATCACCTAAAATTACAAGCTCGCCCGCGAGTACAACACTTCCTGCTATATGGGCATTATGGATGTTGAATTTGGCTTTCGAGTTTTTGGAAAGCGCGATATTTGCCTTCAGGGTTTCGAAGTTTTGCGTTTTGGAGTTGATGAAAGACTGAACTTCGGACATGCCATCGCCTCATGAATATTTCTTATTGCCGATCCGATCCCATCCACCGATTACGTTACCGCCCGCGAGACCATCGCTGCGTTTTTGCAAGGTGTATGTGGTTTTAATACGACCGTAGTTCAGTTACACAATTTCGATTGGCACGCCTGAGCTAGCACTTTGGGAGTAGTCAGCCATAATGACTTCTTCAAGTACTACTTCATAATATTTGAGTCTTTCGGAGCTTGCTCGGCAGAGCACTAGTTTCACCTCTTTGAGGTGCTGACCTGCACAGCTAGCCTCCATCAGCTTGCAACTGGCGCTGTCAAGATATTTTGTGAAGGTGAAGTTGCTCATTGTAGTTCGACCGGAGGACGCGCCTCCTGCCGAGCTGGCTGTTGCAGAAGTGCTTTGGCTAACGCCGAAGTTGTATCCAGTGATTTCGATCCATTTGCTGAACTTCTCGTCCAAAGCTTCGCCGGGAATTTCTGCGATCTGAATATAACCATCAAAAGCCATGTTTACCTATCCTTGGTAAGTAGTAAGCAAGGTAAATTCTGATATTACGGACAACGTTTTTCTTTTTGGGTTCCGTAGGTCGGTGTCTATTTTCGTTCAATGAGCAATGGGAGATTATAGCGGGTTTCGGCGAAGGATATCGGCGATATCGGCGATATTGGGCACTGGCTCCCTAGGCGCTCCGGTTTACCGGAGCACTGGTCCGTACTGCCGCAGGTTTATCCTGCGCCGTGTATTTATTCATATCCACCCCCTTATTCTCCAGGGGCTGAAGCTGGGTATGGATTGTCAAGGCGTGCTGTCATTGAACCCCGTACCCACTTTTCCCGCATATCGAAGCTCGCCAATCTCAGCAGCAGTGCTCCAAACGATGTTCTAGCGTCTTTTGGCTCGCTGTAGCCGACCATGACGGACTCCTTGCGGTGCTTACACTCGAGCTTGATTCATATGCGTTTTCTATCAAATCTTCCATATTCTCTGGCAAGTGCTGGTGGGGAGGTCTCTCGCGACTTAGTCAAATCCTCAGAACCTGATCATCTCGTTTTTACTTCCCCCCCCCCCACCTGCGGATTCCACGGCCATCCGGCCACTGATTCCACGGTGATCCGGCCACCCTCGTGCGCTGGCCTTTGCCGACATGGGCCATGGCGTTGCGCATGAAATGAACGCGGCAACGCTGCCAACTAGCGTTGAGGACTTTGGAGATCGCCGCCTTCAGGCCTTCATGGGCATCCGAAATGACCAGCTTCACACCCCGCAGCCCACGGCGCATCAGGTTGCGCAAGAACTCCGTCCAGAATGGATCCGCTTCCAACGGCCCCACGCGCATGCCCAATAATTGCGTGGCTTTTCTATTTTCGTTGATGCAGATGCACCAAAGCGACTAAATCCAGCCGGAAATGGCACTTTAGTGATGGTTGGCGTTTGGTATTTTTTGGGGGCTCGGGAGGTGCAAGCGGTACCGAAATGGCGAACCGTTGCACGCCTGAGCGAGGGGGTAAGAGAGGATAAAAAAGTAAAAAGGGGTAGATTTTTTGGATAGAAAAAGGGGTAGAAATTTCTTTCTACCCCTTCTCTAAGTCCTTGATTTACAAGGATTTGTATGGTGCCCCGAGGGAGACTCGAACTCCCACTCCTTTCGAAAACGGATTTTGAATCCGCCGCGTCTACCAATTCCGCCATCAGGGCTCAATGGCGGCGAAGTATAGAGACGTGATTACCGTTGGTCAATCGCCTTTCATGGTCAATTTTGCTGAATTCCGCTAAACTTTCCGGCCCTGCTAGACGAACCCCATCATGCGTGTCGCTGACTTTACTTTCGAGCTCCCCGATTCCCTGATCGCTCGCCATCCACTGGCCGAGCGTCGCAATAGCCGCCTGCTGACCCTGGATGGGCCCAGCGGCGCGCTGGCACACCGTCAATTCACTGATTTGCTTGAGCATTTGCGCCCAGGCGATCTGATGGTGTTCAACAATACCCGGGTCATTCCAGCCCGTCTGTTCGGCCAGAAAGCCTCCGGCGGCAAGCTGGAGATTCTCGTGGAACGGGTGCTCGACAGTCACCGCGTATTGGCCCACGTGCGCTCCAGCAAGTCGCCAAAGCCCGGTTCGAAGATCCTGATCGAAGGCGGTGGCGAGGCCGAGATGCTGGCCCGTCACGACACGCTGTTCGAGCTGGGTTTCACAGAGCACGTACTGCCTTTGCTGGAGCGGGTCGGCCATATGCCGTTGCCTCCTTATATAGACCGTCCCGACGAGGGCGCGGACCGCGAGCGTTATCAGACGGTCTACGCCGAGCGCCTGGGGGCCGTGGCCGCGCCCACCGCCGGCCTGCATTTCGATCAACCGCTGCTGGACGCCATCGCCGCCAAGGGTGTCGAGACCGCGTTCGTTACCCTGCATGTCGGTGCCGGGACCTTCCAGCCGGTGCGCGTGGAGCGTATCGAAGACCACCACATGCACCACGAATGGCTGGAAGTCAGCCAGGCGGTGGTGGATGCCGTCGCCGCCTGTCGCGCGCGCGGTGGGCGGGTGGTCGCCGTTGGCACCACCAGTGTGCGCTCGCTGGAAAGCGCCGCCCGCGATGGCGTGCTCAAGCCGTTCAGCGGCGATACCGATATCTTTATCTATCCTGGCCGACCCTTCCATGTGGTCGATGCACTGGTGACCAATTTCCATCTGCCCGAATCCACGCTGCTGATGCTGGTTTCGGCCTTCGCCGGTTATCCCGAGACCATGGCCGCCTACCAGGCCGCTGTGGCGAACGGTTACCGCTTTTTCAGTTACGGTGATGCGATGTTCATCACCCGAAACCCCGCGCCGACCGGACCCCAAAAATCGGCCTCCGAGGATCAAGCATGAGTCGTACCAGTCGTATGTCGTTCGAGTTGCTCGCCACCGATGGCAAGGCCCGTCGCGGTCGCCTGACCTTCCCGCGCGGCACCGTCGAGACCCCGGCCTTCATGCCGGTGGGCACCTACGGCACGGTCAAGGGCATGCTGCCACGGGATATTGTCGCTACCGGCGCCGAGATCATTCTGGGCAATACCTTCCACCTGTGGTTGCGCCCAGGCACCGAAGTGATTAAGGCTCATGGCGACCTGCATGATTTCATGCAGTGGAACGGCCCGATCCTCACCGATTCCGGCGGTTTCCAGGTGTTCAGTCTGGGCGCCATGCGCAAAATCAAGGAGGAGGGGGTCACCTTCGCCTCGCCGGTCGACGGTGCCAAGGTGTTCATGGGGCCGGAAGAGTCGATGCAGGTCCAGCGCGACCTCGGCTCGGACATTGTGATGATTTTCGACGAGTGTACGCCGTACCCCGCCGATGAAGACGTCGCCCGGACCTCCATGGAGTTGTCGCTGCGTTGGGCCCAGCGTTCGAAGAATGCCCATGGCGACAACAGCGCGGCGCTGTTCGGTATTGTCCAGGGCGGCATGCATCAGAACCTGCGTATGCGCTCGCTCGAAGGTCTCGACAAGATCGGCTTCGATGGCCTGGCCATCGGTGGTCTGTCGGTGGGCGAGCCCAAGCATGAAATGATCAAGGTGCTCGATTACCTGCCGGGTCAGATGCCTGCTGACAAACCTCGTTACCTTATGGGTGTTGGCAAGCCTGAGGATCTCGTAGAGGGTGTGCGCCGCGGGGTGGACATGTTCGATTGCGTGATGCCGACCCGCAATGCCCGCAATGGGCATCTGTTCGTCGATACCGGCGTGCTGAAGATCCGTAACGCGTTCCATCGCCATGATGATTCGCCGCTGGATCCGACCTGCGATTGCTACACCTGCCAGAACTTCTCCCGCGCTTATCTGCATCATCTGGACAAGTGCGGCGAAATGCTGGGGAGTATGTTGAATACCCTTCACAACTTGCGCCATTACCAACGGCTTATGGCTGGTTTGCGCGAGGCTATTCAACAGGGTACATTGGCCGCCTTTATCGATGCCTTCTACGCCAAACGCGGGCTTTGCGTGCCGCCTTTGGACTGAGTTTTCAGACCGCAGGGTCCGAGCAAAAACTTGCCGAGCGATGATCAGGCAAGGCAAAAACAGGCAAAGAGGCGCGATTGACTGGTGTCAAACCGCATTGCGAGCCTGTTTTTAACCCAGCATGATCGTCGCACGGCGGGTTTTGCTCAGATCCCGGAATAATTTTGCAACTGGAGTGCTATATGAGCCTTTTTATCTCTAACGCGTTCGCGGATGGCGCCGCACCTGCTGCTGCCGGTCCGATGGGCGGTGGTTTCGAATGGATTTTTCTGGTCGGCTTCCTGGTCATTTTCTATCTGATGATCTGGCGTCCGCAGGCCAAGCGCGCCAAGGAGCAGAAGAACCTGCTGGGCAACCTGGCCAAGGGCGACGAGGTGGTGACTACCGGTGGTATTGCCGGCAAGATCCTCAAAGTGACCGACGATTTCGTCGTACTGGAAGTTTCCGACACCGTTGAAATGAAGTTCCAAAAGGGTGCCATCGCGGCCACTCTGCCTAAAGGCACGCTGAAAGCGATCTAAGTTTCAATATTTAACAATCGACGGGGCGCGCAAGGCGCCTCGCGTCATAAGCGGGCGGCGTGATGCTGAACAAATACCCTCTGTGGAAATACGTACTGATCCTGGCGGTGCTGGCGATCGGTTTTATTTATTCCGCTCCCAATCTCTACCCTGACGATCCGGCAATCCAGGTCAGTGGCGCCAGCACGGCGTTGCGGGTCAATCAGGCCGATCTGGATCGAGCGAGCAAAGCGCTCACCGAAGCCGGTTTCGCTGTCAAGGGGGCGACCCTGGCTGCCAACGGCAAGGACGGCCTGCTGCGCTTGACCAAGCAGGAAGACCAACTGCCGGCCAAGGACGTGGTGCGTAAAGCCCTCGGTGACGACTACGTAGTGGCCCTCAACCTGGCACAAACCACCCCGCAATGGCTGCGCAACCTTGGCGCGCACCCGATGAAGCTGGGTCTGGATTTGTCCGGTGGTGTGCACTTCTTGCTGGAAGTGGACATGGACAAGGCCCTCGATGCCCGCCTGAAAGTCTACGAGGGCGACGTCAAGAGCCTGTTGCGCAAAGAGCGTGTACGTTATCGTAGCCTGCCGCAGCTCAACGGCGCCATTCAACTGGGCTTCGCTGACAATGATTCCCGCGAGCAGGCTCGTGCCCTGATTCGCAAGAACTTCAACGATTTCGACATTGTTCCGGCTGATCTGAACGGTCAGGCGGTGCTGCGTCTGGCGATGACCCCAGTCAAGCTGGCGGAAATCCGTGAATATTCCATCAAGCAGAACTTGACCACGGTCCGTAACCGCGTCAACGAACTGGGTGTGGCCGAGCCACTGGTTCAGCGCCAGGGTGCCAATCGCATCGTGGTCGAGCTGCCGGGTGTGCAGGACACCGCTGAAGCCAAGCGAATTCTGGGCAAGACCGCCAACCTCGAGTTCCGCCTGGCCGCCGAGCCGGGAGCGTCGAAGGCGACTTCCGAAGAGTTCGAGTTCCGTGAAGGCAATCGCCCTCCCGCGCTGATCGAGCGTGGCCTGATTATCACCGGCGACCAGGTGACCGATGCCAAGGCCGGTTTCGGCGAGCACGGTAGCCCGGAAGTGAACATCCACCTGGATGGCCACGGCGGCGAACTGATGAGCCGTGCCACGCGCAGTAACGTCGGTCGCCAGATGGCGGTGATCTTCATTGAGCAGCGTCCGGTCACCACCTACACCAAGCAGATGGTCGACGGTGTCGAGAAAGATGTGCCGGTGCAGACCTTCAAGGAAGACAAGAAAATCATCAGCCTGGCGACTATCCAGTCGCCGTTGGGCGCGCAGTTCCGTATCACCGGCCTGAACGGTCAGGGTGAATCGTCGGAACTGGCTCTGCTGCTGCGTGCCGGTGGTCTGGCTGCGCCGATGTACTTCGCTGAAGAACGTACCATCGGCCCGAGCCTGGGTGCCGACAACATCACCAAGGGTATCGACGCGTCGCTGTGGGGGATGCTGTTCGTTTCTCTGTTCATCATCGCCATCTATCGCTTCTTCGGTATCATCGCCACCGTGGCGCTGGCCTTCAATATGGTCGCGCTGTTGGCATTGATGTCGCTGTTGGGGGCGACCCTGACTCTGCCGGGTATTGCCGGTATCGTCTTGACCATGGGGATGGCGGTCGACGCCAACGTACTGATCTTCTCGCGGATCCGTGAAGAGATCGCCGCAGGCATGACGGTTCAGCGAGCGATCAACGAGGGCTTCAATCGCGCCTATACGGCAATTGTCGACGCCAACCTGACGACGTTGCTGGTGGGCGGCATCCTGTTCTCCATGGGTACCGGTCCGGTCAAGGGCTTTGCGGTGACCATGTCCCTCGGGATCTTTACCTCGATGTTCACGGCCATCATGGTGACTCGTGCGATGGTCAACCTGATCTTCGGCGGTCGTGACTTCAAGAAGTTGTGGATTTAAGGGGCTGCCATGTTACGTACTATCAACTTCATGGGCGTTCGCAACGTTGCGTTCGGCGTCACTGTGCTCCTTACCGTTCTGGCGTTGTTCAGCTGGTTCCATAAGGGCTTGAACTACGGTCTGGATTTCACCGGCGGTACGCTGATCGAGCTGACCTATGAGCGTCCGGCCGATGTGATGAAGGTGCGCTCGCAACTGGCCGAGGCCGGTTATCACGATGCGATTGTGCAAAGCTTCGGTGCAACCACCGACCTGCTGGTGCGGATGCCGGGTGAAGACCCGCAACTGGGTCACCAGGTCGCCGAGGCGTTGCAGAAGACCGGTGGCGACAACCCGGCACAGGTCAAGCGTGTCGAATTCGTCGGCCCGCAGGTGGGTGAGGAGCTGCGCGACCAGGGCGGTCTCGGCATGCTGATGGCGCTGGGCGGCGTGCTGATCTACCTGGCCTTTCGCTTTCAGTGGAAGTTCGCGGTCGGCGCCATCGTGTCGTTGATCCACGACGTGGTCGTGACCGTGGGGATCCTGTCGCTGTTTCAGATTACCTTCGACCTGACGGTGCTGGCGGCGGTGTTGGCGATCATCGGTTACTCGCTCAACGACACCATCGTGGTATTCGACCGGGTTCGCGAGAACTTCCGGGTCCTGCGCAAGGCCAGCCTGATCGAGAACATCAACATCTCGACCACCCAGACTTTGCTGCGCACCGTGGCGACGTCGATCTCCACGTTGCTGGCGATTGCGGCCTTGCTGTTCTTTGGTGGCGACAACCTGTTCGGCTTCTCCATTGCACTGTTCGTCGGTGTGATGGCCGGTACCTACTCATCGATCTATATCGCCAACGTGGTGTTGATCTGGCTGAACCTGAGTAGCGAGGACCTGATTCCTGCGGCCAACACCCAGAAGGAAATCGACGACCGTCCTTGACGCTGGTTTCCCTTCCGGCTGTCGCCTTGAAAGGCGCGAGTATTGAACTCGCGCCTTTTTTTATGCTCCAAGGCTAGGAGAGTGCGGATATTTTCCGCTTGAGATGGTCTGGAGGTTCACGTGAACAAATCGTTGCTGGTGGGTGCGGTATTAGGTGCTGTCGGTGTCACTGCCGGAGGTGCTGTTGCGACCTACAGCATGGTGAAAAGCGGCCCCGAGTATGCACAGGTGTTGGCGGTCGAGCCTGTGAAAACGCAGATCAAGACGCCGCGTGAGGTGTGTAAGGATGTGGCCGTGACCCGGCAGAAACCGGTCCAGGACGAGCATCGCCTGGCGGGTACGGCGTTGGGCGCAGTGGGCGGTGGCCTGCTGGGCAGTCTGGTCGGTGGCGGCAAGGGCAAGACCCTGGCCACTGTGGTTGGCGCGGTGGGTGGCGGTTATGCCGGTAACAAGGTGCAGGAGGGCATGCAGGAGCGTGACACTTACACCACAACCCAGACCCGCTGCAACACGGTCAATGATATCAGCGACAAGGTCGTCGGTTATGACGTGCGCTACCAGCTCGACGGCAAGGAGGGCAAGGTGCGCATGGATCGCGATCCTGGCAACCAGATTCCAGTCGACAAGGAAGGTCGCCTGATTCTCAGCCAGAACCAGCCCGGCCAGTAAATGTTGATTGTCCCCTGTGGGGTCGGTTGACGAATCACAGGTACAAAAAAAGCACCCCTCGGGGTGCTTTTTCATTCTCTGGCGCTTAGCGCTTCAGCGAGGCCGGCAAGTGCGGCTGGATCGCGGTCAGCACGGCCTTGAAGCACTTGGTGTTGCCGGCGACGATATGGCCTTTCTCAAGGAAGTCGTGACTGCCGGTGAAATCGCTCACCAAGCCACCTGCTTCCTGAATCAGCAGGGCGCCCGCCGCCATGTCCCATTCGGATAGGCCAGATTCCCAGAAAGCGTCGAAACGACCGGCAGCCACATAGGCCAGGTCGAGGCTTGCAGCGCCTGCGCGGCGAATACCGGCGGTCTGGCCGACCAGGGCGCGGAACATGCCCAGGTAGTTGTCGATATTGTCCATCTGGTCATTACGGAACGGGAAACCGGTACCCAGCAGGGCGCCGTCGAGGCTGGTGCGACCGCTGACGCGCAGGCGACGACCGTTCAGTTGGGCGCCACGGCCACGGCTGGCGGTGAATTCTTCCTGGCGAACCGGGTCCAGAACCACGGCGTGCTCAAGGCGGCCGCGATACTTGCAGGCGATACTGACCGCGAAGTGGGGGATGCCGCGCAGGAAGTTGGTGGTGCCATCAAGTGGGTCTATGATCCACAGGTAATCTTCGCCTTCACCGCTGCCGGCATGGAAGCCGGTTTCTTCGCCGCGAATGGCGTGGGTCGGATACGCTTTGCGTAGCGCATCGATGATTTTCTGTTCGGCGGCGCGATCTACCTCGGACACGTAGTCCTTGGCGTCTTTTTCGTCGACCTTGATGGTATCCAGGCGCTCGATGGAGCGGAAAATCAATTCACTGGCGCTGCGGGCGGCGCGCAGCGCGATATTCAGCATGGGCTGCATGGACGTTTCACCTAGAGTGTTAAAGAAAGCCGAATATTCTAACAGAAAAGTATTATCGGTGAAGGACGACATTCAGCTTCGTGGCGTAAACCTGAGCGCTTCTGTAAGATTTGCTCCCCTTTGCCCTGTCCGAGAGCGCCTCTTCGTGTTGCAAAATATTCGTGTCGTCTTGGTCAATACCAGTCATCCGGGCAATATCGGCGGGGCTGCGCGAGCCATGAAGAACATGGGGTTGTCGCGCCTGGTGTTGGTTGAACCACGTACCTTTCCGTCCGATGAGGCTGACGCACGTGCCGCCGGCGCCACCGATATCCTTGCAAACGCCCAGGTCGTCGCCACCTTGGAGGATGCGCTGAGCGGCTGCAAACTGGTGTTCGGTACCAGTGCGCGGGATCGGCGGATTCCGTGGCCGTTGCTCGATCCTCGCGAGTGCGGTGTGAAGGTGGTCGAGGCGGCGGCACACGATGCGCAGATCGCCCTGGTGTTCGGTCGTGAAGACAGCGGCCTGACAAACGACGAGTTGCAGCGCTGTCATTACCACGTGCATATCCCATCGGATCCCGAATTCAGCTCGCTGAACCTTGCGGCGGCGGTGCAGGTGTTGAGTTATGAGGTGCGCATGGCGTGGTTGGCGGCCGAAGGCCAACCGCACAAGATCGAGAAGGATGAAGTGGCGTCCACCCGCAGTGGTGAGCTGGCGACCATGGATGAGTTGGAGCGATTCTATGAGCATCTGGAACAAACGCTGACGGCCATCGAGTTTCTCGATCCGCAAAAGCCCCGGCACCTGATGGCGCGCCTGCGCCGCCTTTACGGACGCAGCTCGGTTAGTCGAGCGGAAATGAATATATTGCGTGGCATTCTCACGGAAACCCAGAAAGCGGCCCGTGGCGAGCTTCTTAAACGGAAGGATTAATGATGTTCGAGCGTTTGCGTGAAGATATCCAGAGCGTATTCCATCGTGACCCGGCGGCGCGCAATGCTTTTGAGGTACTGACCTGCTACCCCGGCATGCACGCCATCTGGCTGCATCGCCTCAGTCATTGGCTGTGGGGGATGGGCTGGAAGTGGCTGGCGCGGGTGGTGTCGAACTTTGGCCGCTGGTTGACCGGCATCGAGATTCACCCAGGCGCCAAGGTCGGGCGACGCTTCTTTATCGACCATGGCATGGGCATCGTGATTGGCGAAACCGCCGAGATCGGCAACGACGTGACCATTTATCAAGGCGTCACCCTGGGAGGGACCAGCTGGAACAAGGGCAAGCGTCATCCGACCCTGGAGGACGGCGTGGTCATCGGTGCCGGGGCCAAGGTGCTGGGGCCGTTTGCTGTCGGCGCTGGAGCCAAGGTTGGCTCCAATGCGGTAGTGACCAAGGCGGTTCCGCCGGGGGCGACGGTGGTGGGTATCCCAGGACGGATTATCATGAAATCCGACGATCAGCAGCAGGCCAAGCGCAAAGCGATGGCCGAGAAGCTGGGCTTCGATGCTTATGGTGTCGGTGAGGATATGCCGGACCCAGTGGCGCGGGCCATCGGCCAGATGCTCGATCATTTGCAGGCGGTCGACGGACGTCTGGAAGACATGTGCGGTGCGCTGAAGGATCTGGGCAGCAACTACCGCGCCAAGGACTTGCCGGAGTTGCACTGTGAGGGTTTTGTCGAAGTGAAAGATGAGAATGAGGGTGAGGCCAAGACAGGTTGATCCTCGTTGGGTTTGCCAGCCGCGTCGTTGGCGAACCGGCTCCCATGGGCTCGCTGGCGCAGGCGTCCGAAAGGGCGCCACTGAGTCAGTAGTCGCACCGAGCTAGCATCAGTGCCATTGCGCTGGGGACTTTGCTATAATGCGCGCGCTCTTTTACGGGTAAACCTGACTAAAGTACTGGGTCTTATAGTTGACTTAAATACTCGGGAATTGCATACTCGTACCTATCCCGTAACTCCGTGGTAATTGTCCATGCGACTGACTACAAAAGGCCGATATGCCGTGACCGCCATGCTCGATCTGGCGTTGCACGCGCAGCACGGGCCGGTGTCCCTGGCCGATATCTCCGAGCGCCAAGGCATCTCCCTGTCCTACCTCGAACAGCTTTTCGCCAAGTTGCGTCGCAGCAACCTGGTCTCCAGTGTCCGTGGTCCGGGCGGCGGCTACCAGCTGTCGCGTGACATGCAGGGGATCCAGGTTGCTCAGGTGATCGACGCAGTGAATGAATCGGTTGACGCCACCAAGTGCCAGGGGCTCGGTGATTGCCACTCCGGCGACACCTGCTTGACCCATCACTTGTGGTGCGACCTCAGCCTGCAGATCCACGAATTTCTCAGTGGTATCAGCTTGGCGGACCTTGTGACTCGCCGTGAGGTACAAGAAGTCGCCCAGCGTCAGGATCAGCGCCGCTGTAATGGCAAGGCGCCACGCCTGGATAAGATCGAAGCGTCCGCCGTCGAATGACAGCCAAAGAGCCCGCGGTGCGCCAGCCAGCCTGATTAGGAGATAGTTGATGAAATTGCCGATTTACCTTGATTACTCTGCAACTACACCGGTTGATCCGCGTGTCGCGCAGAAAATGAGTGAGTGTCTATTGGTTGACGGAAATTTCGGCAACCCGGCTTCACGTTCCCACGTGTTTGGCTGGAAAGCCGAGGAGTCCGTCGAGAACGCACGTCGCCAGGTCGCTGATCTGGTCAATGCCGACCCCCGTGAAATCGTCTGGACCTCAGGTGCCACCGAGTCCGACAACCTGGCGATCAAGGGTGTCGCGCATTTCTACCACACCAAGGGCAAGCACCTGATCACCAGCAAGATCGAGCACAAGGCGGTTCTCGACACCACGCGCCAATTGGAGCGTGAGGGTTTCGAGGTCACTTACATCGAGCCCGGTGAAGATGGTCTGATTACGCCGGCCATGGTCGAAGCTGTCTTGCGCGACGACACCATCCTGGTGTCGATCATGCACGTGAACAACGAGATCGGTACCGTCAACGATATTGCCGCCATCGGTGAGCTGACCCGTTCGCGCGGTGTGCTGTTCCACGTAGATGCCGCCCAATCGACTGGCAAGGTCGAGATCGATTTGCAGAAGCTGAAGGTCGACCTGATGTCCTTCTCGGCCCACAAAACCTACGGCCCCAAAGGTATCGGTGCGCTGTATGTGAGCCGCAAGCCGCGTGTGCGCCTCGAAGCGACCATGCACGGCGGCGGCCATGAGCGTGGCATGCGCTCCGGCACCCTGGCGACCCACCAGATCGTCGGCATGGGCGAAGCCTTCCGTGTGGCCAAAGAAGACATGGCCACCGAGAACGTGCGAATCAAGGCTCTGAGCGACCGTTTCTACAAGCAGGTCGAGCACCTGGAAGAACTGTACGTCAACGGCAGCGTGACCGCCCGTGTACCGCACAACCTGAACCTGAGCTTCAACTACGTCGAAGGCGAGTCGCTGATCATGGCGCTCAAGGATCTGGCGGTTTCCTCCGGTTCGGCCTGTACCTCCGCCTCGCTGGAGCCTTCCTATGTGTTGCGCGCCTTGGGCCGCAACGACGAACTGGCACACAGCTCGATCCGCTTCACCTTCGGCCGTTTCACCACCGAGGAAGAAATCGATTACGCCGCGCAGAAAGTCTGCGAGGCCGTGACCAAGCTGCGCGCTCTGTCGCCGCTGTGGGACATGTTCAAAGACGGCGTCGATATCTCGAAGATCGAGTGGGCGGCACACTAACCATAGAAGCCGCCGGGTACAGCTCCTGTAGTGACGCGGCGACTGACGCAAGCGCAACTACAGGGTCTCAAGAGCGGCCCTGATGAGAGAGGATTAAGTATCATGGCTTACAGCGAAAAGGTCATCGACCACTACGAAAACCCGCGCAACGTCGGCAAGATGAATGCCGAGGACCCGGATGTCGGTACCGGCATGGTCGGCGCGCCGGCGTGCGGCGACGTGATGCGCCTGCAGATCAAAGTCAACGAGCAGGGCGTTATCGAAGATGCCAAGTTCAAGACCTACGGTTGCGGTTCGGCCATCGCCTCCAGCTCCCTGGCGACCGAGTGGATGAAAGGCAAGACTCTGGATGAAGCAGAGACCATCAAGAACACTCAGTTGGCTGAAGAGCTGGCTCTGCCGCCGGTGAAAATCCACTGCTCGGTACTCGCCGAAGACGCCATCAAGGCTGCCGTTCGCGACTACAAGCAGAAGAAAGGCCTGATCTGAAGGATCCGGCGTTCAAGCGAAAAGTAAGGAGTCAACGATGGCTATCAGCATGACAGAAGCGGCTGCTCGGCACGTGCGACGCTCCCTTGACGGGCGCGGCAAGGGTGAAGGGATTCGTCTGGGTGTTCGCACCACGGGCTGTTCCGGCCTTGCCTATGTGCTGGAGTTCGTCGACGAGGTGGTTTCCGAGGATCAGGTGTTCGAGAGTCACGGCGAGAAAGTGATCATCGACCCCAAAAGCCTCACGTACCTGGATGGCACCGAACTGGATTTCGTCAAGGAAGGGTTGAACGAAGGCTTCAAATTCAACAACCCCAACGTGCGCGGTGAGTGTGGCTGCGGCGAAAGCTTCAACATCTGAGGCTATGTGTGGGTACTCCTTGTCATTACGCTTTATTCGAGCTGCAGCCGAGCTTTACGCTGGATCTCGAGCAGTTGGCCGTGCGTTACCGAGAGTTGGCGCGCGCTGTTCATCCGGATCGCTTTGCCGACGCTTCCGAGCGTGAGCAGCGGCGGGCCCTGGAGCAATCCGCGAGCCTCAACGAGGCCTACCAGACGCTCAAGAGTCCGGCCAAGCGCGCGCGTTACCTGCTCGCCATGGGCGGTCGTGAGTTGCCGCTGGAAGTCACGGTGCATGACCCCGACTTCCTGATGCAGCAGATGCAATGGCGCGAGGAGCTTGAGGAGCTGCAGGACGATGCCGACCTGCCGGGCATCGTCGTGTTCAAGCAGCGCCTGAAGGCCGCGCAGAATCAATTGAACGACAGCTTCGCAGCCTGCTGGAACGATGCCGCGCAACGTGAGCAGGCCGAACGCCTGATGCGGCGCATGCAGTTCCTCGACAAGCTCACCTACGAAGTGCGCCAGTTAGAAGAGCGCCTCGACGATTAACCCAGTGCCGCTGCGGTGGCACGCCTGATATTCAGATAAGTCCAGATAACGATGGCCCTACTGCAGATCGCCGAACCCGGCCAAAGTCCCCAACCGCACCAGCGTCGCCTGGCGGTCGGGATTGACTTGGGTACTACCAATTCGCTGGTCGCTGCATTGCGCAGTGGTCTTTGCGAGCCGCTGGCCGACGCCGACGGGCAGGTGATCCTGCCGTCTGCGGTGCGCTATCACGCCGACCGCATCGAAGTCGGCCAGTCAGCCAAGCTTGCCGCCACCAGTGATCCGTTCAATACCGTGTTGTCCGTGAAGCGCCTGATGGGTCGTGGCCTGGAGGACGTCAAGCAATTGGGCGAGCAACTGCCTTACCGCTTTGTCGGCGGTGAGTCGCACATGCCGTTCATCGACACTGTCCAAGGTCCCAAAAGCCCGGTCGAAGTTTCCGCCGATATCCTCAAGGTGTTGCGCCGCCGCGCCGAGGCGACCCTGGGTGGTGAACTGGTAGGGGCGGTGATCACCGTGCCGGCCTATTTCGACGATGCTCAACGCCAGGCGACCAAGGATGCGGCCCGGCTGGCTGGCCTGAACGTGCTGCGCCTGCTCAACGAGCCCACCGCCGCCGCCGTGGCTTATGGCCTGGACCAGCATGCCGAAGGCCTGGTCGCGATCTACGACCTGGGTGGGGGCACTTTCGATATTTCTATCCTGCGCCTGACCGGCGGGGTCTTCGAGGTCTTGGCTACCGGCGGCGACAGCGCCCTGGGCGGTGATGACTTCGATCACGCGATTGCCGGCTGGATCATCGAGCAGGCTGGTTTGTCCGCCGATCTCGATCCGGGTGCTCAGCGCAGCTTGCTACAGGCAGCCTGTGCGGCGAAAGAAGCCCTCACCGACATTGCCTCGGTCCAGGTGAGCTATGGCGTGTGGCACGGGCAACTGACTCGTGAAGCGTTTGACGCGCTGATCGAACCGATGGTCGCCCGCAGTCTCAAGGCGTGCCGGCGTGCCGTGCGTGATTCGAATGTCGAGCTTGAAGAAGTGCGTGCGGTGGTCATGGTGGGCGGTTCGACCCGCGTACCCCGAGTGCGCGAGGCCGTGGCCGAGATGTTCGGTCGCCAGCCGCTGACCGAAATCGACCCGGATCAAGTAGTGGCCATCGGCGCCGCGATCCAGGCCGATACACTGGCTGGCAACAAGCGCGACGGTGACGAGTTGTTGCTGCTCGATGTGATTCCGCTGTCCCTGGGCTTGGAGACCATGGGCGGGTTGATGGAGAAGGTGATCCCGCGCAACACCACTATTCCCGTGGCCCGTGCCCAGGATTTCACCACCTACAAGGACGGTCAGTCGGCCATGGCGATTCACGTGCTGCAAGGCGAACGTGAGCTGATCAGCGACTGCCGTTCCCTGGCTCGCTTCGAACTGCGAGGTATTCCGGCGATGGTTGCCGGTGCGGCGAAGATCCGCGTGACCTTCCAGGTCGATGCCGACGGCCTGCTCAATGTCACGGCCCGCGAGCTGGGTTCGGGTGTCGAGGCGGGCGTCCAGGTCAAGCCATCGTATGGCCTGACCGATGGTGAAGTGGCCCGGATGCTCAAGGATTCCTTCCAATATGCCGGCGACGATAAGGTTGCCCGCGTGCTGCGCGAGCAACAGGTCGATGCCCAGCGCTTGATCGAAGCGGTGCAGGGCGCCCTTGAGGCAGATGGCAAACGCCTGCTTGATGACGAAGAGCGCAGGGTCATCGAGCTGCAGATGCGAGAATTGGGTGAGTTGATGAAAGGCACCGACGGTTATGCCATCGAGCAACAAACCAAGCGCCTGTCGCAAGTGACCGATGCCTTTGCCGCCCGCCGCCTGGATTCAACGGTGAAAGCTGCCCTGGCGGGGCGCAACCTGAATGAGATTGAGGAATAACAATGCCGCAGGTGATTTTTCTTCCCCATGAGAAGTTCTGTCCGGAAGGGGCGGTTTTGGACGCTGAACCGGGTACTTCCATTTTCGAATTGGTAAAGAAGTATAACAACGAGCAGCGGCTTGAGTATGGGCATGGTCACGATGGCGAAATCGAAATCGAGAGTGCCTGCGGTGGTGTCTGCGCGTGTACCACCTGCCACTGTGTTGTTCGCGAGGGCTTCGATTCGCTGAACGAGGCCGACGAACTGGAAGAAGATTTACTGGACAAGGCTTGGGGGCTGGAGGCGCAATCACGCTTGTCCTGCCAGATAGTCGTCGGGGAGGAAGATCTGACGATAGAGTTTCCTAAGTATACGCTCAACCTTGCGGCCGAGGCGCCGCACTGACTCGGGGAGTTGTGATGAGTCTCAAGTGGACTAATGTGTCGGACATCGCCATCGAGCTGGCGGAACGCAGGCCTGAGGTGGACCCGCGTTACGTGAACTTCGTCGATCTTCACAATTGGGTCGTCACGTTGCCGGGGTTTGATGACGATCCTAAGCGCGGTGGCGAAAAGGTTCTCGAAGCTATTCAGCTCGCCTGGATCGATGAAGCGGGCTGAGTTTGCACCCTACGCAGTTAGGCAATACCCGAGAACCCGCGTATAATTCGCGGGTTTAATTTTTCGCAAATTATCGTTTCTGGAGTTACACCATGGCTGTTCAACGCACTTTCTCCATCATCAAGCCTGACGCTGTTGCAAAAAACGTTATCGGCGAGATTACTACCCGTTTCGAAAAAGCCGGCCTGCGCGTTGTCGCGTCGAAACTCAAGCAATTGTCCAAGGCCGAGGCCGAAGGCTTCTACGCTGAGCACAGCGCTCGCGGTTTCTTCGGCGATCTGGTGGCTTTCATGATCTCCGGCCCTGTGGTTGTCCAGGTTCTGGAAGGCGAAAACGCTATCGCTCTGAACCGTGAACTGATGGGCGCCACCAACCCTAAAGAAGCCGCCGCCGGCACCATCCGTGCCGATTTCGCCGAATCCATCGATGCCAACGCTGTACACGGTTCGGACTCCGAAGCCGCTGCTGCTCGCGAAATCTCGTACTTCTTCGCGGCTACCGAAGTAACCACTCGCTAAGCGAAGGCTTTGGAGTGAGGATGAAACCATGACGACATCGATCGGCAAAACCAACCTGTTGGGTTTGACTCAACCGGAAATGGAACAATTCTTCGACTCAATCGGGGAAAAGCGTTTCCGTGCCGGTCAGGTCATGAAGTGGATTCACCACTTTGGCGTCGATGATTTCGATGCCATGACGAACGTCAGCAAGGCCTTGCGCGAAAAGCTCAAGGCTGTTGCTGAGGTTCGCGGTCCTGAAATCGTCAGCGAGGACATTTCCGCCGATGGCACCCGTAAATGGGTGGTGCGCGTGGCGTCCGGCAGCTGTGTCGAGACCGTCTACATTCCCCAGGGCAAGCGTGGCACCTTGTGCGTTTCGTCCCAGGCAGGCTGTGCCCTGGATTGCAGTTTCTGCTCCACTGGCAAGCAAGGTTTCAACAGCAACCTCACCGCCGCCGAAGTGATCGGCCAGGTGTGGATTGCCAACAAATCCTTCGGCAGCGTCCCGGCCACCATCGACCGCGCCATTACCAATGTGGTGATGATGGGCATGGGCGAGCCGTTGCTCAACTTCGACAATGTCATTGCCGCCATGCGCCTGATGATGGACGACCTGGGCTACGGCATCTCCAAGCGTCGGGTGACTTTGTCGACTTCCGGCGTGGTGCCGATGATCGACGTGCTGGCCGAGCATATCGACGTGTCCCTGGCGTTGTCGCTGCACGCACCGAATGACGCATTGCGTAACCAATTGGTGCCGATCAACAAGAAGTATCCGCTTAAGATGTTGCTCGAATCGTGCCGTCGCTATATGGCGACCCTTGGCGAGAAGCGCGTCCTGACCGTTGAATACACCCTGCTCAAGGATGTCAATGATCAGGTCGAGCATGCGCTTGAGATGATCGAGCTGCTCAAGGATACGCCGTGCAAGATCAACCTGATCCCGTTCAACGCGTTCCCGCATTCAGGCTATGAGCGCCCGAGCAATAATGCGATCCGGCGTTTCCAGGATCTGTTGCACCAGGCTGGTTACAACGTCACGGTGCGCACCACTCGCGGCGAAGACATTGACGCTGCCTGCGGGCAGTTGGTCGGGCAGGTGCTGGATCGCACCCGCCGCAGCCAGCGTTATATCGCGGTGCGTGAACTGAGCGCCGATACCGATTTGCCAAAAAGCGCCGCGAACTGAACCTGAGAGAGGACCTCCATGACCGTGCGCACCGCGCTCCTTGCACTTTTTGCCGGCCTGCTGGCCGGTTGCGTTTCTTCGGGCAATGTCGACCCGATGAGCACCAGCAAGGGGCGTGATGAAGCGCGTATGGCCTATGTGCAGTTGGGCATCGGTTATCTGCAGCAAGGTCAGACCGAGCAGGCCAAGGTCCCGCTCAAAAAGGCCCTGGAGTTGAACAGCTCCGATCCCGACGCCAACGCGGCCCTGGCGCTGGTATTCCAGGCCGAGATGGAATGGGACCTGGCGGACCAGCATTTTCGCAAGGCGCTGTCCTCTCGTCCGGGGGATGCGCGGATCCTCAACAACTACGGTGGCTTCCTGTACGAGCGCAAACAGTACAAGCAGGCCTACGAGCGTTTCGAGCAGGCGGCAGCCGATAGCCTGTATCCCGAGCGTTCGCGGGTCTACGAGAACCTTGGCCTGACCGCCCTGGCCCTCGGCAATCGCGACGACGCACGGCAGAATCTGGAAAAATCCCTGCGCCTGAACCGACAACAACCACGCGCCTTGCTGGAAATGGCTGAGTTGTCTTACGAAGACAGGCATTATGTGCCCGCACGCGATTATTACGATCGCTTTAGCCTACTGAGCGAGCAAAATGCACGTAGTCTGTTGCTCGGTATTCGACTGGCGAAGATTTACCAGGATCGCGACAAGGTCGCCAGTTACGGCCTGCAATTAAAACGACTCTATCCCGGTACGCCGGAATATCAGCAATACCTGTCGGAGCAATGATGAAAGCGGCGCATCCAGAAGTTGTAGCAGCGACTCGCGTAAACCCCGGTGAGACCCTGCGTCAGGTTCGCGAAAGCAACGGTTGGACGTTGGCCGAGGTGGCCCTGAAGCTCAATCTGACCACGACGTCGTTGAGTAACCTGGAGGCCGGCGCCTTCGACAAGCTGCCGGGGCATACCTTTGCCCGCGGTTATATCCGTGCCTACGCCAAGCTGTTGGGGATGGACCAGACCGTGCTGGTGCAGCAGTTCGACCAATGTACCGGGACCGATTCCCGTGGCAGCAATGTCCACGCACTCGGTCGGATCGAAGAACCGGTGCGGGTTTCCCATACTATTCTGCGAATTGTCAGCCTGTTGCTGCTGATTGCGGTGATCGGTGGCGGTTTTGTCTGGTGGCAGGACCAGGCTAACCTGCGTTCCAAGGATCAGGCGACGATCAGCATGGAGCACGTCGAAGTCGAAAGCGCCGACGGTACCACCCAGATTCATCCGATCGACGAGCCGGAAGACCAGGCTGTCGCGCAAAATCAGCCCGACAGTGAAAACCTGCCCGAAACTGAAGCGACTCCGGCTGAGCCGTCGAGCGAAACCCAGGCCGAAGCTCCTGCCTCGACCGCTCCGCCAGCCCCGGCTACCCCCTCCGTAGTGCCAGTGCCGCATGGCGCGCAGTCCTTGGTGGTACCGCCACAGCCTGCACCCAGTCCGGTGTCACCGGTATCGCCGAACGCGCCGGTCGATGGTGCACCGGCCGTCGCACCGGTAGCGGGCGCCGGACAAATCCATGTGACTTTCGTCGCCGATTGCTGGACCCAGGTCACCGACGGGGCCGGCAAGGTTCTGTTCAGCGGTCTCAAGCGCAAGGGCGATACCCTTGAAACCAGTGGCAAGCCGCCATTTATGGTGCGTCTGGGCTATGCCAAGGGCGCACAGATCACGTACAACGGTCAGGCGGTTGATGTCACGCCGTTCACCAGTGGCGAGACCGCTCGCCTGAAGCTAGGTCAATAAGTCATGCACGGCGAATCTCCAATCAAGCGTCGCGAATCGCGTAAAATCTGGGTCGGCTCGGTGCCGGTGGGCGGCGATGCACCTATCGCGGTGCAGAGCATGACCAACAGCGACACCAATGACGTGGCCGCGACTGTGGCCCAGATCAATCGGCTGGAAGCCGCGGGCGTCGATATCGTCCGGGTGTCAGTGCCGGACATGGATGCCGCCGAGGCCTTCGGCAGAATCAAGCAGTTAGTCAAGGTGCCGTTGGTCGCCGATATCCATTTCGACTACAAGATCGCCCTGCGCGTGGCCGAGTTGGGCGTCGATTGCTTGCGGATCAACCCAGGCAACATCGGTCGTGAAGACCGGGTGCGCGCGGTGGTCGATGCCGCTCGTGATCGCGGGATCCCGATTCGTATCGGGGTCAACGCCGGTTCCCTGGAAAAGGATCTGCAGAAGAAGTACGGCGAACCGACCCCGGCGGCGCTGGTTGAGTCCGCGTTGCGTCACGTGGAGCACCTGGAACGCTTGAATTTCCAGGACTTCAAGGTCAGCGTAAAGGCCTCCGATGTGTTCATGGCGGTGGCGGCCTACCGTCTGCTGGCCAAGGAAATTGTCCAGCCATTGCACCTGGGCATTACCGAAGCCGGTGGTTTGCGTTCAGGTACGGTGAAATCGGCGGTGGGCCTCGGTATGCTGCTGGCCGAAGGGATTGGCGATACTATTCGCATCTCGTTGGCGGCCGACCCGGTCGAGGAAGTGAAAGTCGGCTACGACATACTCAAGTCCCTGCGTCTGCGGTCTCGTGGAATCAACTTCATCGCCTGTCCGAGCTGCTCGCGGCAGAACTTCGATGTGGTGAAGACCATGAACGAGCTGGAGGGGCGCCTGGAAGATCTGCTGGTGCCGCTGGATGTCGCGGTGATCGGTTGTGTGGTGAACGGTCCCGGCGAAGCCAAGGAAGCCCATATCGGCTTGACCGGCGGTACGCCGAACCTGATCTACATCGACGGCAAGCCGGCGCAGAAATTGACCAATGACAATCTGGTGGATGAGCTGGAGAAGCTGATCCGGCAGAAGGCGACCGAAAAGGTCGAGGCCGACGCGGCGCTGATCGCCCGCGGCTGAAACGAAGAATTTAAGGAAAATCCGTGAGCAAGTCTTTGCAAGCCATTCGTGGCATGAACGACATCCTGCCCGAGCAGACGCCGCTTTGGCGTTATTTCGAGGGCAACGTTGCGCGTTTGCTGGATAACTACGGTTACAAGCAGATCCGTATGCCGATCGTCGAGTTCACCGAGTTGTTCCAGCGGTCGATCGGCGAAGTGACCGACATCGTCGAAAAAGAGATGTACACGTTCCAAGACCGCAATGGCGATTCCCTGACCTTGCGTCCGGAAGGCACCGCTGCCTGTGTGCGGGCTGTGCTGGAACACGGTATTAGCGGTGGTGGCCAGCCGCAGAAGCTCTGGTACATCGGCCCGATGTTCCGTCACGAACGCCCGCAAAAAGGCCGCTATCGCCAGTTCCACCAGATCGGTTGCGAAGTTTTCAATATCGACGGTCCGGACATCGACGCCGAATTGATCGTGCTGACCTGGCGCCTCTGGGGGCTGCTGGGCGTGCGCGAGGCGGTCAAGCTCGAGCTCAACAGCCTGGGCACCAGCGAATCCCGTGGCCGTTATCGCGAAGCGCTGGTTGAGTTCCTCTCGGCCCGTTTCGAACAGTTGGACGAAGATAGCCAACGTCGGTTGGAAAGCAACCCGCTGCGCGTGCTCGATACCAAGAACGCCGCTACCCAGGCGATCCTGGCGGATGCGCCGAAGCTCGCCGATTACCTCGACGAAGAGTCCCGCCTGCATTTCGAGGGCCTCAAGATCCGCCTGGATGCCGCCGGTATTCCCTACGTGATCAATCCGAAGCTGGTGCGCGGCCTGGATTACTACAGCAAGACCGTTTTCGAATGGGTCACCGACCAGTTGGGCGCCCAGGGCACGGTGTGTGCCGGTGGTCGTTATGACGGCCTGGTGGAACAGATGGGCGGCAAGCCGACCCCGGGCGTGGGCTTTGCCATGGGCATTGAGCGGCTGATCCTGCTGCTGGAAACCTTGGCGCAAGTGCCGCAGGAGATTTCCCGCCAGGTCGATGTCTACCTGTGTGCGTTCGGTGAGGCGGCCGAGCTAGCGGCCCTGGTCCTGAGCGAGAAAGTCCGTGACCAACTGCCGAACCTGCGTTTGCAGGTTAACGCCGGTGCCGGTAGCTTCAAGAGCCAATTCAAGAAAGCTGACAAGAGTGGTGCGCTGTACGCCTTGATTCTCGGAGACGAGGAGTTGGCTCAGCAAGTGATAGGTTTCAAACCCCTGCGTGGCCAGGGCGAGCAACAAAGCATTGCCTGGGATGCTCTTTCCGAGCACTTGTCCACCTGCGTCGTGCAGGGTTGAAGCTGTAAAAACAGCCGATTTAGAGAATAAGGAGTATTGGGGTGTCGAGTTCCGAAGATGATCAACTGGCGGAGTTGAAGGACTGGTGGCAGCGCAACGGTAAACCCCTGCTCACTGGCGGCCTGTTGGCGCTGGTGGTGGTGTTCGGCTGGCAGGCATGGCACAAATATCAGGGCAATCAGTCGCAAGGCGCCTCGGTGCTCTATCAGGAGTTGCTGCAGTCCACGCTGACGCCTGACGGCAAGCCTGATCCGGCGCGCGTCGCGGACGTCGCCGGCAAGCTCAACAGCCAGTTCGCCGGCAGCGCCTATGCACAGTACGGCAGCCTGTTCGTCGCGAAGGTCGCGGTCGACACCGGCAAGCTGGACGACGCCGCCAGCGAGCTTCAGGCGGTGGTCGACAAGCCCGCTAATGCCACCTTGGGTGAAGTCGCGCGTCAGCGCCTGGCCCAAGTCATGGCGGCACAGAACAAGGTCGACGATGCATTGAAACTGCTCGATGGCGATGCTGATAAGGCGTTCCTGGCCAGTCGTGAAGAGCTCAAGGGAGACCTGCTGGTTCAACTGGGTCGTACCGATGAAGCCCATGCTGCCTACCAGAAGGCCAAGGCGGCGCTGTCTGATGAAGCGGCGGTGGGTGGCTTACAACTCAAACTCGACGACTTGGCCAAAGGGGATGCATGACGTGATCCGTTGGAAACAGGCAGCATTGCTGGCTCTGGCCATTTTGGCCGCGGGTTGCAGCAGCAACAGCAAGAAAGAACTGCCACCGGCCGAGTTGACTTCTTTCAAGGAAGAAGTGGTTCTGCAAAAGCAATGGAGCCGTTCTATCGGCGATGGTCAGGGTAAGATCTACAACGTGCTGGTGCCGGCGGTTGACGGCGATACCCTCTACGCGGCCGATGCGAACGGCGTAGTCGTCTCGATGGACCGCATGAACGGCGACGTGAAGTGGAAGAAGGACCTGGAGTTGCCGGTTTCCGGTGCAATCGGTGTCGGCTATGGACTGGTGCTGATGGGGACCCTCAAGGGCGAGATCATTGCCCTGGACTCCAGCGACGGCGAAGAAAAATGGCGTGCTCGCGTGACCAGCGAAGTCCTTGCGCCGCCGGCCACCAACGGTGACGTGGTGGTGGTTCAGACCCAGGACGACCGCGTGATTGGCCTCGATGCCGCCACGGGCAACCAGCGCTGGCTGTACGACAGCACCCCGGCGGTCCTGACCTTGCGGGGGACTGGTGGGCCTATCGTGACTAACCACCTCGCGGTAGCCGGCCTGTCGAGCGGCAAGGTGGTTGCCTTGGATACGCACAATGGCGTACCGGTGTGGGAAACCCGCGTGGCGATCCCACAAGGTCGTTCGGAACTGGAGCGCGTGGTTGATATCGACGGTGGTCTGCTGCTGTCCGGCGGTGCGCTGTATGTCGCCAGCTATCAGGGCCGCATGGCGGCGCTGGACCTGGAAAGCGGTCGGGTACTCTGGCAGCGCGATGCTTCCAGCTACGCGGGTGTCGCCCAGGGCTTCGGCAGCGTCTACGTTGCCTTGGCCTCCGGTACGGTGGAAGGTGTCGACGAGCGCTCCACCACCGCGATCTGGAGTAACGACTCCCTGGCTCGCCGCCAATTGTCGGCACCGCAAGTGTTTTCCAGTTATGTGGCGGTCGGTGACTTTGAAGGCTACCTGCATCTGCTGAGCCAGGTGGACGGTCGTTTCGTCGGTCGCGAGCGTATCGACAGCGACGGCCTGCGTGCCCGCCCGCTGGTGGTGGGTGACATGATTTACGTGTATGGCAACAGCGGCAAATTGGAAGCCTTGACCATCAAGTAGTTTTGGCGCCTGAAGTTGCCGAGCGAAGATCAGGCAAGGCAAAGATCAGCGAGCATTGCGAACCGATCTTCAACGCCGCATGATCGAGTGCGGGCACTTCAGGTACTAAAACAGCGTTGACTATGCTTGGGGGTACCTCCAAGCGGCCTTGCTCCGGCAAGGTTTGCGGCACCCTTGGGTGCTGCCCCGAGCACCAGCCGCTGCCTCGCAGCGGCTTTTGTATTTTCTGAAATAACGAAGTGGAGAGCCGCATGGTTCCCGTAATCGCCCTGGTGGGCCGACCGAACGTCGGCAAGTCCACCTTGTTCAACCGCTTGACCAGGACTCGCGACGCTATCGTCGGCGACTTGTCCGGTCTGACCCGTGATCGCCAATACGGTGAGGCCAAGTGGCAAGGGCGCTCCTATATCCTGATCGACACCGGTGGTATCTCCGGAGACGAGCATGGCATGGACGAAAAAATGGCCGAGCAGTCACTGCTGGCCATTGAAGAGGCCGATGTCGTGCTGTTCCTGGTGGACGCCAAGGCCGGCTTCACCGCTGCCGACCAGATGATCGGCGAGCACCTGCGCAAGCGTAACAAGCGCTCCTATGTGGTCGCCAACAAGGTCGACAATATCGACCCGGACATGGCCCGTGCCGAGTTCAGCCCGATGGGTCTGGGCGACGCGATTCCGATTGCCGGCGCCCACGGTCGCGGTATCACCCAGATGCTGGAAATCGCCCTGCGTGACTTTCCCAAAGACGACGAGGAAGAGCCGGAAGACGGCGAAACCGAGGAAGTCGCCGAAGGTGAAGAGGCCAAGCGCATTCCAGGCCCGAGCGAGAAGGATGGCATCAAGATCGCCATTATCGGTCGGCCAAACGTCGGCAAGTCGACCCTGGTCAACCGGATGCTCGGTGAAGATCGGGTCATCGTCTACGACCAGCCGGGCACCACCCGCGACAGTATCTACATCCCATTCGAACGCAACGAAGAAAAGTACACGCTGATCGACACCGCCGGTGTACGCAAGCGCGGCAAGATCCACGAGGAAGTCGAGAAATTCTCCGTGGTGAAAACCCTGCAGGCGATCAAGGACGCCAACGTGGTGATCTTCGTCATGGACGCCCGTGAAGGTGTGGTCGACCACGATCTCAACCTGCTCGGCTTCGCCCTGGAGTCCGGTCGCGCGCTGGTGATCGCTCTGAACAAATGGGACGGCATGACGCCGGGTGAACGTGATTTCGTCAAGATCGAGCTGGAGCGCCGGTTGTTTTTTGTCGACTTCGCCGACATTCACTTTATCTCGGCCTTGCACGGCACGGGAGTGGGTAACCTGTACCAATCGGTGCAGAACTCGTTCAAGTCGGCGGTTACCCGTTGGCCGACCAGCCGCCTGACCCAGATCCTCGAAGATGCCGTGGTCGAGCACGCCCCGCCGATGGTCAACAACCGCCGGATCAAGCTGCGCTATGCCCACCTGGGGGGCGCCAACCCGCCGTTGATCGTGATCCACGGCAACCAGGTCGATAAAGTACCGAAGTCGTATGTGCGTTACCTGGAAAACACTTATCGTCGCGTGCTGAAGCTGGTCGGTACGCCGATCCGCATCGAATTCAAAGGTGGCGAGAACCCGTATGAAGGTAATAAAAACACGCTGACCGACCGTCAGGTCAACAAGAAGCGTCGTTTGATGTCGCACCACAAGAAAGCCGACAAGAAGCGCCGCGACAAGCGCTGATTGCCCGCTTGCCAAAGGGCGCTCATGGTTGGGCGCCCTTTTTCATGCGTGGCCGATACGTTATCCTCCAGGCTCCCCGTGCTGTCGTAGCGCCGGGTGCTCAGCAGGGAAAGCAACCCCATGATCACCAGCAAGCTGCCGAATGTCGGCACCACTATTTTTACCCGGATGTCCCAGCTCGCGGCGCAAACCGGCGCGCTGAACCTGTCCCAAGGCTTCCCTGACTTCGATGGCCCGCAAGCGCTGCGCGATGCAGTTGGCTGGCATATCGCCAATGGCCACAACCAGTATGCACCGATGACCGGCCTGCCAGCCCTGCGCCAGCAGGTGGCGGCGAAGGCCTTCAACCGCTACGGCGTCCATGTGAATGCCGATACGGAAGTGACCATCACCCCCGGCGCGACCCAGGGAATTTTCTGTGCGATTCAGGCGGTGATTCATCCTGGCGATGAAGTCATTGTCTTCGACCCCAGTTATGACAGCTATGAGCCTTCGGTGGCGTTGGCGGGTGGGCGTTGCATCCATGTGCAATTGAGCCTAGGCGACTTTGCCATCGACTGGCAGAGACTCAGGGACGCCCTGAGCCCGCGGACCCGGATGATCATCCTCAACTCGCCGCACAATCCGAGTGGAGCACTGATCAGCCGTGCCGAACTGGATCAACTGGCGAGGCTGATCGCCGACCGGGATATCTATCTGCTCAGCGACGAGGTCTACGAGCACCTGGTATTCGATGGCGTGTCCCACGCCAGCGTGTTGGCCCATGAAGCACTGTATCAGCGCGCCTTTGTCGTCAGTTCGTTCGGCAAGACTTATCACATTACCGGTTGGAAGACTGGCTATGTGATCGCGCCGCCAGCGCTGACCACCGAACTGCCCAAGGTGCACCAGTACGTCAGCTTTTGTGGCGTGACCCCGCTGCAACATGCCCTGGCCGACTATATGGCGGCGCACCCGGAGTATGTCGAGCAATTGCCAGCGTTCTATCAGGGCAAGCGCGACCTGTTCTGCGACCTGCTCAGCCCGTCACGGTTCAGCTTCAAGCAGACGGCGGGGACTTACTTCCAATTACTCGACTATTCGCGGATTCGCCCGGATCTGAACGATATCGACATGGCCGTGTGGATGACCCGCGAGCATGGCGTGGCGGCGATTCCAGTCTCGGTGTTCTACCAGCATCCACCGGCAGGCCAGCAACTGGTCCGTCTGTGTTTTGCCAAACGCGAGGAAACGTTGCGCGAGGCGGCAGAGAAACTATGCGTGATTTGAGTGCACTGCCTGATCTAAACGTGGCGCTGGTACAGACCACCTTGGCCTGGCACGACCGTCAGGCCAACTTCGAGCATTTCGAGCGGCTGCTGGAGCAGGCGGTCGGGGCCGATTTGGTGATCTTGCCGGAAATGTTCACCACCGGCTTTTCCATGGAGTCACACACCTTGGCCGAAGCCGAAAACGGCCCGACCAGCCACTGGTTGCGTGAACAGGCAAACAAGTTGGCGGCGGTGATCACTGGCAGCGTGATTATCCGTGCCGCCGATGGCAGTCACCGCAATCGGCTGTTATGGGCGCGGCCGGATGGCGAGGTGTTGCACTACGACAAGCGCCATCTGTTTCGCATGGCCGGTGAGCACAACCATTACACGCCCGGCGAGCGCCAGGTACAGTTTGAGCTCAAGGGTTGGCGGGTGCGTCCGTTGATCTGCTACGACCTGCGTTTCCCGGTCTGGAGTTGCGATGCCCAGGACACCGACCTACTGCTCTACAGCGCGAACTGGCCGGGGGGCCGGCGCCTGCACTGGAATCGCTTGCTGCCGGCCAGGGCGATCGAGAACCTCTGCTATGTGGCGGCGGTGAATCGTGTGGGCACCGATGGCAAGGGTTTTTCCTATGCAGGTGACAGCCAGATTCTGGATTTCCAGGGCGAATTGCTCCTGGGGGCAGGGGAGGCCGACGGGGTCTTCCAGGCGACCTTGAGCGTGGCGGAGTTGGCTGCCTACCGCGCGCGCTTTCCGGCCAACCTGGACGCCGATAGTTTCGATCTGCATCACTGAGACCGCGTTGTCGTTGATCGTCGACAAGCCCACAAAAAGGCCCCGGGGTTTTCACCACCGGGGCCTCTTCATTTCAGCCCGCGCTTAGGCTGCCTTGCTGGTATCCAGCTGGCTCAGCGAACGGTTCAGCGCGCTGAACAGCGCCTTGAAACTGGCGGTGGTGATGTTTTCATCGATACCTACGCCATGCACTGCGCGTTCGCCGTTCACCCGCAGTTCGATATAGGCCGCCGCCTTGGCGTTGGTCCCGGCACCGATGGCGTGTTCGTTGTAATCCATGATTTCCACTGGAACCGGCAAACCGGCCACCAGGGCTTCCAGGGCGCCGTTGCCCTTGCCGCGCCAATGCAGGTTGGTTTCGCCCTGGCCTTTGCCGGAGACTTCCACTTCCACCGCGCTGTGGCCGTTCTCTTCCTGCAGGCGATGGCTAACCAGCGCATACGGAGTGTTGGCCTGCAGGTACTCGCTGTGGAGCAGAGCGTGGATCTGCTGTGCGGTCATTTCCAGGCCGAGACGGTCGGTTTCGCGCTGCACCACCTGGCTGAACTCGATCTGCATGCGACGCGGCAGGCTGATGCCGTATTCCTGTTCCAGCAGGTAGGCAATGCCGCCTTTGCCCGACTGGCTGTTGACACGGATCACCGCCTCGTAGCTGCGACCGATATCGGCCGGGTCGATCGGCAGGTACGGCACTTCCCACAGACCGTCGGCTTGCTGCTGGGCGAAGCCCTTGCGGATCGCATCCTGATGGGAGCCGGAGAAGGCGGTGTGCACCAGGTCGCCGACATACGGGTGGCGCGGGTGTACCTGGATCTGGTTGCACTCCTCGACCACCTTGCGCACGCCGTCGATATCGGAGAAGTCCAGCTCGGGGTTGAGGCCCTGGGTGTACATGTTCAGGGCCACGGTCACCAGATCGACGTTACCGGTACGTTCGCCGTTGCCGAACAGGCAGCCCTCGACGCGGTCGGCGCCGGCCATCAGGCCCAGTTCGGTGGCGGCCACGCCAGTGCCACGGTCGTTGTGAGTGTGCAGGCTGATGATCACGCTGTCGCGCCGGTTGATATGGCGACCGAACCACTCGATCTGGTCGGCGTAGATGTTCGGCGTGGCGCACTCGACGGTCGCCGGCAGGTTGAGGATCACCTTGTGCTCGGGCGTCGGGTTCCAAACCTCGATTACCGCGTCACAGACTTCCTTGGCGAACTCCAGTTCGGTGGCGCTGAAGGTTTCCGGCGAGTATTCGAACTGCCACTGGGTTTGCGGCTGCTGGGCAGCGTATTTGACGAACAATTTGGCGGCGTTCACCGCGATGTCCTTCACGCCCTGCTTGTCCTGGTTGAAGACAATACGGCGGAACGACGGGCTGGTGGCGTTGTAGAGGTGCACGATGGCCTTCTTGGCGCCGCGCAGGGATTCGAAGGTGCGAGCGATCAGGTCTTCACGGGCCTGGGTCAGTACCTGGATGGTGGTGTCGTCCGGGATGTGGCCTTCTTCGATCAGGGTACGGACGAAGTCGAAGTCGGTTTGCGAAGCGGCTGGGAAGGAGGCTTCGATCTCCTTGACGCCAACGCTGACCAGGGTTTTCCAGAAACGCAGCTTTTTCACCGCGTCCATGGGCTCGATCAGCGACTGGTTACCGTCGCGCAGGTCGGAGCTGCACCAGATCGGCGCGCGGGTGATGGTTTTCGACGGCCAGGTGCGGTCCGGGAGATCGATGGTCGCAAATGCGCGGTACTTCGAAGACGGGTCTTTGAGCATGCTCATGGAAAAATTCCTTGTTGTCAGGGCCGAAAAGAGGCGGCCAGCCGGTAAAACGTTATCAGGGAGAAACCTTGGGAATGAGGCACCGCGATTCAGCCCGGCAGTCGTGCGCTGACGAGGCAGAGGCTGCGGTGTTGACGGCGCTGAATGAGGGTATGGAACGTTTTCATGCGTTCAACCCTAACCACTGGGGTGCAAGATGGCAAGCCTGTGAGGGAAATTGGGAGAAATACCCGACAAGTTGACTTGGGCGAGATTTTATTCTGCTTGAACGACGAAAAATCTAGAATAATTGCGCACTATTTTAGCGCTGCGCAATCTTCGTCGCGACGGAACGCAGTCGACGGGGAGGGCGACGCCGTCTCGGCGATCAGGGTTGGAACGCCCCGATAAAGATCGCCGGATCGACCCGGGTTTCATTCAGACTGATATTCCAGTGCAGATGTGGCCCTGTCGCCCGTCCTGTCGAACCGACCAGGCCGACTACCGTACCGCGTGTCAGGGATTGGCCTGCTTTGACGTCGATTCTGGACAGATGGCAGAACATGCTGATAAAGCCCTGGCCGTGATCGACGAAAACCGTGTTGCCGTTGTAAAAGTAATTTCCGGTCAGGATTACCTTGCCGTTCGCCGGTGCCTTGATCGGCGTGCCGGTTGGCACCGCGAAATCCAATCCCGCGTGTGGATTGCGTTCTTGATCATTGAAAAAACGCCGCACGCCGAACTTGCTCGACAGCCGACCGTTCACCGGTTTGTCCAACAGCAGGTTGCTTGGGACCATCGGACTGAAGGTGCGATAGGCCGCCAGTTGTGCGACCACCTCGGCATCAATGCGTTTGACGTCTTCGGGGTTCGGATTGACCTGGCGTTGGTTCTTCAGGGTAATGCGCTGTTCCTGGTATTGCTTGCTGCCGACAGTGAAGTCCAGGTGGCGATTGCCCGAACTGATCTGCTGGCGACCGGGCTTGACGGTCAGCGGGATACCGACAATCGCCAGCCAGGTGTCCTGCTCCTTGACCACCAGCACCGGTTTACCCTGGTAGCTGGCCTTGGGCGACTGGACCGCCGGGCCGAGATCGATTACGGCTACGCCGCCTGGCACCGGCTTGTTCAGCAGGCGGGTGATATAGCTGTCCGCATGGGCGTTGAAGGTTAGGCCCAGCACCAGCAGGGCGGCAAGAAAACGGGGCATGTACGGATCTCTTGAAATTCAGTCCAGTAGCGACAGGGTGACGGGCGTCAGGTGATTGTCCTCGACTCGGACCTGCAATTGCCCTTCAGCGAGTTTCGCCTTCAGACGCTGGCCGGCGTGGGTCTGCTCGGCGTTGCGGATCGCCTGGCCGCGCTCGTCCAGCAGGATACTGTAGCCTCGGCCCAAGGTGGCTAGAGGACTTACTACATGAAGTGTCTGCATCTGGCTTTGCAGTTGCAGGCGCCGGGCTTTGAGGCCTTCGCGCATGGCTCGGGGCAGGCGTTCGGACAGGCTGTCCAGGCGCTGGCGCAACAGCGCCAGTTGTCGACCCGGATGCTGCCCGGCGAGACGGGTTTGCAGACGGATCAGCTTTTCCTGACGAATGTTGAGCTGGCGCTCGAATGCCCGACGCATGCGCATGTCCAGGTCATCCAGGCGCTGGGCCTGCTGGCGCAAGCGTTCGCCGGGATGACGCAGCCGGCGGGCCAGGCCGTCGAGGCGCAGACGATCGCGCAGCAGACGGTCGCGGATGCGCATCACCAGGCGTCGATGCAGGCTTTCGACCCGGCGTTGCAAGTCGCTGGCGTCCGGGGCCAGCAGTTCGGCGGCGGCCGAGGGGGTCGGCGCCCGGACATCGGCGACAAAGTCGCTGATGGACACATCGGTTTCATGGCCGATGGCACTGACAATCGGTGTGACACAGGCGTCCACTGCCCGTGCCACAGCTTCTTCGTTGAAGCACCAGAGGTCTTCCAGCGAGCCACCACCACGGGCCAGGATCAGCGCGTCGAAACCCTTGGCATCGGCCAGCTTCAGCGCTCGGACAATTTGCCCGATGGCTTCGCGGCCCTGCACGGCGGTGGGGATCAGCGTCAGCTCGACCTGCGGTGCGCGGCGGCGGAACACACTGATGATGTCGCGGATCACCGCGCCGGTGGGCGAACTGATAATACCGATACGTTGCGGGTGAGCGGGCAGCGCAACCTTGTGTTCGGCACTGAACAGGCCTTCGGCGCCGAGTTTTTCCTTCAGCGCATCGAAGGCCAGGCGCAGCGCGCCATCGCCAGCGGGTTCCACGCTATCGAGGATCAACTGATAGTCGCCGCGACCCTCGAACAGCGAGACCTTGCCGCGTACCTTGACCGCCAGGCCGTCTTTCAGTGCCTGGCGCACGCGGGCGGCGTTCTGCCGGAACAGTGCGCAACGCACCTGGGCGCCGCTGTCCTTGAGGGTGAAATAGATGTGCCCGGACGCCGGGCGGGCGAGGTTGGAGATCTCGCCTTCGACCCAGACATGGCTGAACACGTCTTCGAGCAACACCCGTGCGCGGTTGTTGAGCTGGCTGACAGTGAGGACTTCGCGGGCGAGGCCCAGGCGTGAAAAGGGATCTTTAATCATGGCGGGCATGATAAAGGCATTCGCTGATCAATCTCCATGCCTGTTCGAGATGAGTGGCGAACGGTGAATGTATTGGCCGCCAGGCTCACTCCTGGTTAAAGTCAATCGAGCCCATTATGGAAATCGGTTTCCATGTCGCTTGTTGAACTGGTGAGTCTTTGGCCATTCACCGCCGCCGACTGGCTGGTGATGGAATTGGGCATCGCCCTGGCCTATATCGTCTTTGGCGTTGCAGGTTTTGGTACGGCGCTGGTGGCGGGGCCGATCCTGATCCTGTTCATGCCGCTGTCGAAGATCGTACCGCTGCTGGTGCTGCTGGATTTTGTCGCGGCGTTCGGCAACCTGCTGCCGTCACGCCAGGATGTAGTCAAGCCCGAGTTGCTGCGGTTGCTGCCGTGCATGGCGGTGGGTTGCACCCTGGGGGTGATTTTCCTGTTGAATCTCAAATCCGACATTCTGTTGCTGTTGATGGGCTTGTTTATCAGCACCTATGCGATCTACAGCCTGTTGGTGAAGGTGCGACCGAGGCAATTGGCAGCGGGGTGGGCGGTGCCCATGGGCACGGTGGGCGGGATGTTCGGTGCGTTGTTCGGCAGCGGCGGCTTTCTTTATGCAATCTACCTCAACAGTCGGTTGCCCAAGGAGGCGGCTCGCGCCACGTAAAGCGCGCTGATCAGCTGCAGTACGGTGGTGCGTCTGTCGCTGTTCGTGATTGCCGGGGTCTATGCCGAGTTACCCTTATTGCTGCTGGCGGTGTGCTTGCTGCCAGCGATGGCGGTAGGCTTGTGGATCGGTCGGCGCCTGACCCGCCGGCTGTCCCGCGAAGCCTTCGTGCGGTTGGTGACCTGGTTGGTATTGGCCAGTGGGATAGCCCTGATCAGCCGTTACTTGAGTACTTGACCTCGGGGCTTGAGCGATTAAGCTGCCGGGTCGCGAACGCTCCAGGCCGTACCCATGAACTCCCAAAGCATCATCGTCCCAAAGATTTCCACCTTGGCGGTCCACGAACCACGAGCCCGGGCCATCGTGCGTTGGCTGGTGCGCAAGAATATCATCGAGCAAGAACTGAGCACCTGCGGTCGCACCGGCAATCGCATGGGCCATGCCATTGCACCCGGCGCCCGCCAGGTTGTGCTGCATCCCGAGGCGTTGCCGTTCGGCGAACCGATCAACGGCCTGGAGATCATCACCCGGCGCTGCATCTACACCCCGGCCAAGGGCTTTCTCGAAGAAGCCGGCTGCGCCCAGTGCCGCCAGGAAATCGGCGAGGCATTGTTCGACAGCCTCGAAGAGTGGATGCCGGGACGCACCGAAAACTTCATCTGCCCATTGTGCGGGCACGAAGACGATATCAACGGTTTCCTGTTCCTGCAGGAGTGCGGATTTTCCAACCTGGGTTTTATCTTCAATAACTGGGCGCAGGCGGGCTTCAAGCAGACCTTTCTCGATGAGTTCGCCGACTGGTTGGATCAGCCGGTGGCCTGGGTGAAAGTCGAGCTGTAAATAGGCCAAGGTTTACATTGAGCCAGAGGCCTTGTATGAGTATAATGGCGCGCTTCCATTTTCCCGCTCGGGAGCCCCCGCGATGCTGCGTATCAGCCAAGAAGCTCTGACCTTCGACGACATTCTCCTAGTGCCCGGTTATTCCGAGGTGCTGCCTAACGAAGTCAGTCTCAAGACTCGTCTTACCCGTGGCATCGAGCTGAATATTCCGCTGGTTTCCGCCGCCATGGACACCGTGACCGAAGCCCGTCTGGCCATTGCCATGGCCCAGGAAGGCGGGATCGGTATCATCCACAAGAACATGACCATCGAGCAGCAAGCGGCCGAAGTACGCAAGGTCAAGAAGTTCGAGGCCGGTGTGGTCAAGGACCCCATCACCATCGAGGCCGATGCCTCGGTACGTGACCTGCTCGAACTGACCCGCATGCACAACATCTCCGGTGTGCCGGTCTTGCACGACGGCGACCTGGTCGGCATCGTCACCTCCCGTGACGTGCGTTTCGAAACCCGCATGGATGTCCCGGTTCGCGAAGTGATGACGCCCAAAGAGCGTTTGGTCACTGTCCGCGAAGGCGCCAACAAGCACGAAGTCCGCGAGTTGCTGCACAAGCATCGCCTGGAAAAAGTGCTGATCGTCGATGACAAATTTGTTCTCAAGGGCATGATGACCGTCAAGGACATCGAGAAATCCAAGGCCTGGCCGCTGGCGAGCAAGGACGACCAGGGACGTCTGCGGGTCGGCGCCGCGGTCGGCACTGGCAAGGACACCGGTGATCGCGTTGCCGCGCTGGTCAACGCCGGTGTGGACGTGGTGGTGGTCGACACCGCTCACGGTCATTCCAAGGGGGTGATCGACCGCGTTCGCTGGGTCAAGCAGAACTTCCCGCAAGTGCAGGTGATCGGCGGCAACATCGCCACCGGCGCCGCCGCCAAGGCCCTGGCCGAGGCGGGTGCCGATGCGGTCAAGGTCGGTATCGGCCCTGGCTCGATCTGCACCACCCGTATTGTCGCCGGTGTCGGCGTTCCGCAGATCAGCGCCATCGCCAACGTCGCCGCCGCCCTTGAAGGTACTGGCGTGCCGTTGATCGCCGACGGCGGTATCCGTTTCTCCGGTGACCTGTCCAAGGCCATCGTTGCCGGTGCCTCTTGCGTGATGATGGGGTCGATGTTCGCCGGTACCGAAGAAGCGCCGGGCGAAATCGAGCTGTTCCAGGGCCGTTCCTACAAGGCCTATCGCGGCATGGGTTCGCTGGGTGCGATGTCGCAATCCCAGGGTTCCTCCGACCGCTACTTCCAGGACTCCTCCGCAGGGGCCGAGAAGCTGGTGCCGGAAGGTATCGAAGGCCGTGTCCCGTACAAGGGCACCCTGACCGCCATCGTCCATCAACTGATGGGCGGCCTGCGTTCCTCGATGGGTTACACCGGCAGCGCCAACATCGAGGAAATGCGCACCAAGCCTGAATTCGTGCGTATCACCGGTGCCGGCATGGCCGAATCTCACGTCCACGACGTGCAGATCACCAAGGAAGCTCCAAACTATCGCGTAGGTTGATAGTGATTGCCTCCTGGCGCTGGCCTGGAGGCGATTGATGAATTTGAACCGGGGCTGTTGATGACAGCCCCGTGTTGTTTCTGATTTCACAGACGAGAATGACTCATGGCCCTCGACATTCACGCCCACCGCATCCTGATCCTCGACTTCGGTTCCCAATACACCCAACTGATCGCCCGTCGCGTGCGTGAAATCGGCGTGTACTGCGAACTGCATCCGTTCGACATGGACGATGAAGCGATTCGCCAATTCGCTCCCAAAGGCATCATCCTCGCCGGTGGTCCCGAGTCGGTGCACGAAGCCAACAGCCCGCGCTGCCCGCAAGCGGTGTTCGACCTGGGGGTTCCGGTCTTCGGTATCTGCTACGGCATGCAGACCATGGCCGAGCAGATGGGCGGTAAGGTCGAAGGTTCCGAACTGCGTGAATTCGGTTATGCCCGAGTCGATGTGGTCGGCAAGAGCCGCCTGCTGGACGGCATCGAAGACCACATCGACGCCGATGGCCTGTTCGGCCTCGATGTCTGGATGAGCCACGGTGACAAGGTCACCCGGATGCCGGCAGACTTCCATATCCTGGCCAGCACCCCGAGCTGCCCGATTGCCGGCATGTTCAACGATGAGCTGGGCTACTACGGCGTGCAATTCCACCCGGAAGTGACTCACACCAAGCAGGGCGGTCGCATCCTGTCGCGCTTCATCCTCGATATCTGCGGCTGCGAAGCGCTGTGGACCCCATCGAAAATCGCCGAAGACGCCATCGCCCAAGTGCGCGCCCAGGTCGGTACCGACAACGTTCTGCTGGGGTTGTCCGGCGGTGTCGACTCCTCGGTGGTTGCGGCCCTGCTGCACAAGGCCATCGGCGACCAACTGACCTGCGTCTTCGTCGACAACGGCCTGCTGCGCCTGCACGAGGGCGAGCAGGTAATGGCGATGTTCGCCGAGAACATGGGCGTCAAGGTGATCCGCGCCAACGCCGAAGAGCAGTTCCTGAACAACCTGGCCGGCGAATCCGACCCGGAGAAGAAGCGCAAGATCATTGGCCGGACCTTTATCGACGTGTTCGATGCCGAATCCTGCAAGCTGGACAACATCAAATACCTGGCCCAGGGCACCATCTACCCGGACGTGATCGAGTCGGCTGGCGCGAAAAGTGGCAAGGCCCACGTGATCAAGTCTCACCACAACGTCGGTGGCCTGCCGGAAGAGATGAACCTCAAGCTGGTCGAGCCGCTGCGTGAACTGTTCAAGGACGAGGTTCGTCGCCTTGGCCTGGAACTCGGCCTGCCGTATGACATGGTCTACCGCCACCCGTTCCCAGGCCCGGGCCTGGGAGTGCGAATCCTCGGTGAAGTGAAAAAGGAATATGCCGACCTGCTGCGTCGTGCTGACCATATCTTCATCGAAGAACTGCGCAAGGCCGACTGGTACCACAAGGTCAGCCAGGCCTTCGTGGTGTTCCAGCCGGTGAAATCAGTGGGCGTGGTCGGTGATGGCCGCCGCTATGCGTGGGTCGTGGCCTTGCGTGCGGTGGAAACCATCGACTTCATGACCGCTCGTTGGGCGCACCTGCCTTACGAACTGCTGGAAACCGTCAGCGGCCGGATCATCAATGAGATCGAAGGTATCTCCCGCGTCACCTATGACGTGTCGAGCAAGCCGCCGGCGACGATTGAGTGGGAGTGAAAATACGTCCTTCGAGGACTATCGCCAGCTATCGAAAAACTGCCATAACGTGTTGATTTAGAACAAAAATGCGTCGCGGCAGCTATCGGTGACTATCGCCGGCCAGCAAAATAAGTTGGCGGTAAAGCTGACGGTAAGAATCGAGGCCGAATTAAGACTTTCTCATTCACTACTCAGACTTTTACCGTCTTTGACGGTAAAAGGAATCTCGGAGAAGCTTGTTTTACGCGGCTTCCCGGGCATCAGCAGGTCTCCTGATCCCTGACGGTAAAGCCGTCAAAAAAACAGGAGGAAAACCTCGATGCTAACCGACGCTGCACTACGCAATTTAAAGCCTAAGTCCAGGATGTAGTGGTCAACTGATCCCGGACACGACGTTAAGTTTTTTCTCGGCCTGAGCCGGTGGCAGCCCACCATTAAATTGGTGCGGTCGAATCCAGTTGTACCGGTGCATCAGAAAATGGCTGATATCCCGCTGAGCTTGTTGGACCGTCGTGTAGCCCATGGTCGGTATCCACTCGGTTTTCAGGCTCCTGAACACCCGCTCCATCGGCGCATCCCAACGGTTTCCTCGCCTGCTCATGCTCTGACCCATGCGATATCGCCAAAGGCGCTGGCGAAAACTCCGGCTTCCATATTGCGAGCCCTGGATGCCCTTCTGAAGGTCAAGCTGTAATTTGGCTCCGGCTTTCCCGACAAAGCCCAGCCCACAACACGGCGGGCAAAAAGATCTAGCACAACCGCCAGATACTGCCATTTCCCTTGAGCCCAGATGTAAGTGATATCGCCACACCAGACGTTGTCAGGAGCAGGCACATCAAACTCCCGGTTCAAAATATTAGGGATGTCGGGCCGCTCGATCGTCGCCTTTTTGTAAGCATGCGATCCCGGTTGTTTGCTGACCAACTCCAGCTCACGCATCAGGCTGCGTACCTTGAATCGCCCGATCTGCTCACCGTCGTCCTGCATCATGGCCATGATGCTACGGCTACCGGGAGCACTGCGGCCTCTGGTGAACAACTCGTTCACCCGACTGCGCAATCGAAGGCGTTCTATATCCGGTGTGCGGCGCCTGAGACGCCGAGCGTAGTAGCACGAGCGGGTCACTTCAAACACCTTGCACAGCCAATCAACCGGCTCGTGGATGCTCAACTGGTCAATCAGCGCGAACGCTCGAGATCTTCCGACATCAAGAGCGCGGTAGCCTTCCTAAGAAACACCCTCC
>NZ_CP014135.1:3924510-3977631 GCF_001543125.1 Pseudomonas agarici
TATATCGTTATTCCCGAGACCACCCGGCAGGCCATGCTCAAGGGCGAGAAAACCTACTGCGCATTTGACGGTAAATGGATCACGGATTATCGGAACATGCTGACGGTCGGCCTGGCCCCTGGGGGCATCGCCAGGGTCTGGCTTGGGGGCGCATGCCTGAAACCCATCGACGTGGCACGGGTGCAGGGCTGGGTGGTGAAAGTGGGGCCTTCGGGCGGTAAAAATGATGGCCGGTACGCATTGCCTCTGAAGCCAGCCGCCAAGGAATACATCGAGAAATACGGAATTCCCTATGGTTCGTGGTGATACCGAAGCCACCTGAGACATAAAGACCCGGCATCGGCTCTGCGATGCCCCGGAGGAAAAGCGTGTTTATCCCGCCTCGCGGTTGAGCGTCAAGCGCGCGGCGAACTGTCCTGGGTGTGCCTGCGGATCTTTTGTCAGCGCTCTCCTTCACAACCTTCTTGACTCCCCACTCTCGCTCTCTATTATCAGACAACCTGACTAATAGATCTCACTCAATGCTCGTCCTTCAACGTTCCGAATCCCTGGTTCAACGCACTGTCTCGGCCATCCGTGCTGAAATCGACTCTGGCCGGTTCGCCGCCTCTACGCGGATGCCAACCGAGCATGAGCTCGCCGAGCAGCTCCAGGTCAGTCGCTCGGTCATTCGCGAAGCCGTTTCTCAATTGAAAGCCGACGGTGTACTCACTACCCGGCGCGGTTTGGGCTCGTATGTCTCCGAACATCCTGAAGGTAAGGTCTTTCGGTTTCCGGGCGAGGCGGACGGTGTACTGGACCTCGGTCGGTTGTTTGAGATGAGAGTCTGGCTGGAAACACAAGCGGCAGCCGCAGCAGCGCAACGGCGTACCGTTGCCGATTTGAAGTGTCTCGGCAATGCCTTGTCGACAATGCAGTCCAAGAGCGCGGAGCTAAATGCAGCGGCGGCAGCGGACGTGGCGTTTCACCGGGGGATTGTCGCGGCGACGCAAAATACCTATTTCGTGGCGTTTCATGATTTTCTGCGCGGGCAACTGGCCGCCGCCCGACGTGCCGCCTGGGCGAATTCGGCGACCAAGCCCAGCGGTCCGAGCGACGCACATCTTGAGCACCAGGCGATTTTCGAGGCGATCAAGGCACGCGATAGCGTTGCCGCCGCTGAATGCTCGGAACGCCATTTGATCGCGGCAGCGGCTCGGCTTCGGATCTCGATTGATATGCCATCGCTGAAACCACGATAGCGGCTGCAAATCGGCGCTTTTATCGCAGCGTTGTTTAAGCTAGCTTGTCTGACAACCTGATAATATGACCTTTTCAGAACACTAGGCCCATCTGACCCGGTTCACTACGTGAGAGACCTCTATGAAGTATGACTTTTGCATCATTGGTGGCGGCATCGTCGGAATGTCTACGGCGCTGGAATTGACACGTCGCCGGCCTGGCGCATCGATCATCCTACTGGAGAAAGAAACCTCGCTCGCACGGCATCAGACGGGGCATAACAGTGGTGTGATTCACGCCGGGGTATATTACGCGCCGGGCAGTCTCAAGGCAGATCTATGCCGCCGTGGCGCGCAGGCGACGAAGGATTTCTGCACCGAACATGGCATCGCTTTCGATGTGTGCGGAAAGCTGGTGGTGGCCACCAACACGCTGGAAATGACGCGGATGGAAGCGTTGCACGAACGCGCGCAATTGAATGGCCTGACACCGCAACGGATCGACGGTCAGGATCTTTCTGCACTGGAACCTAATATCGTCGGTATCGGTGCATTGCTGATCGACAGTACCGGCATCGTTGACTACAAGGCCATTTGCAACGTGATGGCACGGTTGATCGAGGCAGCGGGTGGCGAGATCCGAATGGGGATCAAGGTCAATTCGATTGTCGAGCGCGGCGATGAGGTGCAGATCGGTTCGACCGAACAACAATGGCAGGCCAAACAGTTGGTCGTCTGCGCCGGATTGCAGTCCGATCGCCTGGCGAAGATGGCGGGGCTGCGCATCGATCATCAGATCGTGCCCTTTCGTGGCGAGTACTACCGCCTGCCACCGTCGAAAAATGAAGTGGTGAAACATCTGATTTATCCGGTGCCGGACCCGCAATTGCCGTTCCTTGGCGTACACCTGACGCGCATGATCGATGGCAGCGTCACCGTGGGTCCTAACGCCGTGCTGGGCTTCGCGCGCGAGGGTTATCCGAAAGCATCGGTCAACCTGGCCGACATCATCGAATTCCTACGTTTCCCCGGTTTTTGGAAGGTCATGCGCGAAAACCTGTCATCAGGCATGACGGAGATGAAGAACTCGCTGTGGAAACGGGGTTATCTGGAGCAGTGCAGAAAATACTGTCCCGAGCTGAGTGTCGAGGACCTGCAGCCTTACGAAGCCGGTATCCGTGCCCAGGCAGTCATGCGCGACGGTACCTTGGTGCACGACTTCCTGTTTGTCGACACCCCGCGCATGTTGCATGTGTGCAATGCGCCCTCACCGGCCGCCACTTGCGCGATTCCAATCGGTGAGATGATTGCCGATAGGCTGCTAAACAACGCTTGATCCGCGAAGATTTAAAGCGGCATAACCAGTCACTGGTTATGCCGGCCATCAAGTCCGTGCGATCAACCGCGGTTCCAGGGCACGGTGAGCACTGAACCACTCTGCGCCTCGGTGATATAAAGCAGGCGCGTGCCATCGGCGGCGGCGGCACCGAGCGCGACATTGGTAGTCTGCGCACCCACCGTGCTTTCGATGATGTGCGTCAGTTCCCCCAGTCGCGAATAAACGAAGACGCAACCCAAGCCGACATGCGCGACGAACAGGTTGTGCGCCTCGTCCATGCACATGCCATCCGGACCGCCGGGACCGAATTGCGAGCAGAACACGCCGACTTTCGACACTCCGCCATCGGCCATCAACGGCACGCGCCAGACCGCATTGGCCCGCGTCGCCGACACGAACAAGGCGGTCTCGTCAGGTGTCAGGACAATGCCATTCGGACTCGGGACATTGGACAGCAGGCAATCCAGCCGGCCTTCGACCGACAACCGGAATACCCGTCCGCTCGGGTCGTGCATGCCGGTTTGGCCTTGATCGGTGAAATAGACGTCACCGCAAGCCGAAACACACAGGTCGTTGATGCCTTTAAAGCTCTCCGAATAGCGACCGATCAACACCGGCTCGACTGTCCCTGTATCCACATTCAGGCTCAACAGGCCCAGCTTGTAGTCGCAGATCAGCATCCGACCGTCAGGCGCAAAAGCCATTCCATTGGGCCAACCGTCATACTCGACGGCGCAGGTCCAGTCGCCTGCGGGTGAGATGCGAAAAATCCGCCCGTGGGGAATGTCCGTCACATATAGATTGCCGGCAGCATCGAACACCGGCCCTTCCAGAAATGAGTGCAGCTGCGCCCCACCCGCATTTGCGTTGGCCCATGCACTGGGTGTGTGCAAGCGCAGGGATTGCGGCACAGAGAACGCGACAGCGCCATGGAGTCGTATCGGTGGCGCAAAGGAAAGATTCATGGATACCCCTCTGAAGACTCGACTCAATGACCGGAAAAGTTCGCCGGGCGTTTCTCATGCCAGGCGGCCTGGCCTTCTTTCAAGTCATTGGAGCGCAGTAAGCGGGCTTCGCAGCGCTTGAAATCGTCGAGATCGAAGTCGCCTCGGGCAAGGGCATTGATCGCACGCTTGGTTTCTTTCAGGGCCAGCGGCGCCAGGCTACTGACACAGTTTGCTAGCGCTGTGACATGCGCATCCAGGGCGTCGGCATCGACCAGGTCGGTGAGGAAGCCAATGCGCAACATTTCTTCGGCATAAACCTTTTCGGCGAGCAGGAACAGTTGCTTGGTCCGGTCGACACCTAACCGCGATACAAAGCGCTTGATCCCAGACGGGTAATAAAGAAGCCCGAGTGCCGCCGCCGGCATGAACATCTCGCTGGCGGCCACACCCACACGGAAATCGCAGGCCAGCGCCAGGTCGATGGAGCCACCATAAACACCGCCATGCAGCCGGGCAATAGTCACCTGCGGCAAGCGCTCAAGGGCTTCGATCACCGGTTCGAAGGGGTTTTCGATGATTCCATCAGGCTGGCTCAGCGCAATGTTCTGGATACTGCCGATGTCGTATCCGGAACTGAAATGGCGCCCTTGCGACTGCAGCACTACCGCCCGTACAGCGCTGTTGCCGGACAAGTGCGTAAAATGCTCCAGCAATACAGCCAGGTCGTCATGTTCAATGCGGTTCGCCTGCTTCGGGCGTTGCAACGTGATTCGAGCAATTGATCGATCGATGCTGAGCAGCGGTGGGAGAGCTAGATCTACAGGGCTCATAAAATTACCAATATGGTTGTTGTAATTACAGAATCCTAACGTATGATTACGGAAGAGGAAAGAAGTACATGAGTGCAAGCAAGCTGCATCCGAATTTCGCTTCGACGATTCGAGAAAAAATTGAGATTGAGATGAGCGAGGGCCGCTACCTGCCAGGTGACCTGCTCGACGAGAAAGCGCTCGCGGAGCGCTATGGCGTCTCCCGCACTCCAGTTCGGGAGGCTATTCAGCAGTTGTTGGCACAGGGCCTTGTGTACAAGGTCGCTCGCCAGGGGGCATTCGTTTCGAAGTTGTCATCCAAGGAGCTGCTCGCCTTGGTCGAGATGCTCTCTTATATGGAAGGTCTGTGCGCGATGTTGTCGGCGCGCCGTTCGCCTACCGAAACAGTGGCCGAAATGATGATGATGGTCGAAGCCTGCGAAGACGCGGCACGACAAAATGATCGCGAAACCTTCGCCACGGCTAACGCGGAGTTTCACAGGATCTTGTATGCCAGTACCCGCAACGCGCCATTAGCCCAGCAAGTGATGGCGTTGCGTCGGCGCTCTCAGCTGTACCGACGCAACATCTTTCACCAGCCAGGGCGCATGGCGAAATCGGCCGCCGAACACCGGCAAATCGTCGAGTTCATCGCCACCAACGATGAGAACGGCGCTTTCCGGGCAGCCGTCGATCACATTGCCGTAGCGGGCCAGTCGTTTGCCGAATTTGTAATGACGCTTCCGGACGAGAGTCTCGCCGACTCCGACCGAACTACATGACACCACCGGAGATACCGCATGGCGCTTTCAGCTTCCCTTGGGCACGGCCCGCTCAAAGATCTTATCGTTGTCGATCTGACCCGATTCCTGTCGGGGCCTTATTGCTCGCTGCTACTGGCCGACCTTGGCGCTCGGGTCATCAAGATCGAGAGCCCAGGCAAGGGAGATGAATCACGCACGGTGCCACCGATTATGGGTAAGGATTCACCGTATTTCATGTCGATCAACCGCGGCAAGGAATCGATTGCCCTGGACCTGAAAAACGACGATGACCGTGCCGTGTTGGCGACTATGCTGGAACAAGCGGACATCCTGATCGAGAACTTCCGTCCCGGCATCATGGACAAGCTGGGCTATTCGGCCGAGATGCTCGCCGAACGTTACCCACGACTGGTATACGCCTCGATCTCAGGTTTCGGCCAGACCGGTCCATGGCGCAACCTGCCCGCCTACGACCTCGTGGTGCAGGCCCTGAGCGGCATGATGAGCATCAATGGCCAGGCCGACGGCCCGCCGACACGAGTCGGCACTTCAATCGGCGACCTCGGTGCCGGCGTCTATGCTGCGCTGAGCGTGGTGTCGGCGATCAATGAACGCCATCGCACAGGGCTCGGCGGGCGGGTCGACATGTCCATGCTCGATTGCCAGGTCGCACTGCTTGAAAGCCATTTTATGCGCTACAGCGTGACCGGCGAAGTGCCAGGCCGCGTGGGCTCGCGCCATCCACTGATCGTGCCCTTCGATGCTTATGCCTGCGCCGACAGCTATATGGTGGTCTGCACCGTGGGCGACGGGCTCTATCGCCAACTGGTCGAGGCACTGGGTCGTCCGGACCTGATCGACGACGAGCGCTTTTGCACACCCGCCAAGCGACTCGAAAACGAAGTCGCGATGAAGAACGAGTTCGAGACGCTGTTTCGCACCCAGCCACGCAGCCATTGGCTCAAGGTCATCGGCGATGCCGGGGTTCCTTGTGGGCCGATCAACACCATTGCCGACATCGCTACCAGCCCGCAACTCGAAGCCCGTGGATTGTTCGTCGATGTCACCAGCGACAGCGGCTATTCCTTCAAAGCGGTTCGCACTCCGGTGCGCCAACTCGCAAAAGAAGAAGCAGCACAAAGCCAGCGAGCGCCTTCGGTCGACGAACATGGTCCGGCGATTCGCGCTGAGCTGCTAGCCGAAACACACTGACGCTTCACTCCCCATCTACCTCAGACCCGTGTACGCCAAGGGAAGCCGGCGCCGTTCTGCTGTGCTCGACCATCAGCACCGGCCACGGCGGCGGCCACGGATAAAGGAAGTGGGCTCTACCGAACAGCTCTCAAATACAACAATAAAGAGGATAGAAAATGAGCAGCAAAGGCGGGATACCGACTGGATTCAACCTGGGCAACCGTTGGATACAGTTACTACTGGCGATTATCTGTATGGGGCTTGTCGCCAACGTGCAATACAGTTGGACCCTGTTTGTACGGCCTATTCACGAAACCACGGGGTGGTCCGAACTCAGCATCCAAGTGGCATTCACCCTATTCATCATGGCGGAAACCTGGCTGGTGCCCCTGGAAGGCATGCTGGTGGACCGCTTCGGCCCTCGCCCCGTGATCGCGGGCGGCGCGCTCCTGATCATGATTGCCTGGGTCCTGAACGCTTACACCAGTTCCCTTTACATGTTGTACCTGGATTCCCTATTGGCTGGCACCGGCGCGGGCTGTGTCTACGGCACCTGCGTGGGCATCGCGCTCAAATGGTTTCCGGATCGGCGCGGTTTTGCCGGTGGCCTGGCAGCCGCCGGATTCGGGGTCGGTGCGGCATTGACGATTATTCCGATTGCCAACGAAATCACACTGAGTGGTTACCAGCATGCATTCCTGAAGTTCGGTCTGTTGCTCGGCGGCGCGGTGTTCCTGGTTTCGATGCTTATGATCAAACCGGTCAAATCGGATCGAGTCGCCAAGTCTGCGCGTAACGTGCAAGGCAAGCGCGATTACACCACGGTACAGATGATGAAAACGCCGGTGTTCTGGGTCTCTTATCTGATTTTCACCGCAATGTCCGCAGGCGGTCTCATTGCCACGGCACAAATTGCCTCGATTGCCCGTGACTTTGGTATTGCCTCGATACCCATGTCGATCTTCCAGACGGTCATCCCGCTGCTGACCCTGACCCTGTCGATCGACAACCTGGTCAACGGTCTCACCCGACCATTGTGCGGCCTGCTGTCGGATCGCTTCGGTCGTGAAAACACGATGTTCTTCGTCTTCCTGGGCGAAGGTTTGGCGTTGTTGGGAATCATCAAGTTTGGCCATAACCCATATTTGTTCTTGATTTTCGCGCCGCTCATTTACCTGTGCTGGGGTGAAATCTACGCAATCTCGTCTGCCATGATCGGCGACACCTACGGTAGTCGAAACGCGACCGCTAACGCCGGTGCATTGTTCACCACCAAAGGCTTCGCCGCGCTGATTGTGCCGTTCGGCAGTCTACTGCGAGAAATCACCGGTACCTGGGATGCGGTGTTCGTGTTTTGCTCGATCATTGCCGTGTTGTCGGCCATTGCCTCACGCTTTGTCCTGGCGCCGATGCGGCGCAATTTCATTATCACCAGCAATGCTGAGTATGATGCCAACCCGCCAGTCGACAGTCGCGAAACCAGTCATGCTGCATCACCCATCAGCGGCGCAACGATAAGCGCTCGATAGAAACATCCGACTATTTATGGGTTAGCGCCCGCTAGAGCTCAACACTGGGTATAACCTGAGCTGCGAGTGCTCGTGCTCAATCAGCATCGCCATAGCCCGGCTATGACTCGTCACAGCGCCTTGGCCATGGACTTATGGCATCCGAACTTGAACTCACGGACTAAGCGCGCAGCCCACCAGCCAGTCAAACCTGGTAACTCAACACTGAAAACCAACAAGAGTGAAAATTTATGCGTCTTAATCTAAAGACCAAAATGCTGTTCTTGGCAGTGCTCCCGGTGTTGACCTTTGCGGTAGTCATCAGCATCGCGACGGTATTCATGCTCCAGAGCCAGGAGCAGCAAGAGGTCCAGGAAACACGCGAGCGCCTTCTGGCCGATGCCAAAATCACCTTGCAAAACTATGTCGCGGTGGCGATGGGCATGATCAAACCAATCTACGAAGCTTCGGCGCCAGGAGACATGAGCACACGGGCGCAAGTGATAAAGATGCTTTCGGCCATCACCTATGACAAGGAAAGTTATTTCTTCGGTTATGACTCTGAAGCGGTGCGTCTCTTCAAGGGCAGCAGCCCGCAAGACATCGGTAAAAGCTTCAAGGACGCCAGGGACCCCAACGGCCTCTATTTTATTCAGGACCTGGTCGCGGTCGCGAAGGCCGGCACGCATTACACCCAGTACAACTCAACATTACTGGGCAAAACCGAGCTGTTGCCGAAACTGGGTTACAGCCAATGGCTACCCAAATGGGACCTGATGATCGGCACCTCGATTAATCTGGACGGCATTGAGCGGCAAGTCCTCGAGATCCAAACGAAGGCCCACACACGCCTGCAAGACATGCTGCTCAGTATCGTTGGCATCGCTTTGCTGCTGTTGGTGGTGATCGGTATTGTCGGTGCCGTTCTGGCGGGTACGATTGTGCGTCCGCTGCACTTGATGAAAGCCAATCTGGACGACATCGCGGCAGGTGAAGGCGATCTTACTCGCCGCTTGACCGTCACCAGTGGCGATGAATTAGGCGACTTAGCCGCCTCGTTCAACCGTTTTGTCGACAAAATTCATGGTCTGGTCCGGCAAATTGCCGAAATGACCCTGCAATTGACCGGGCTGGTCAGCGCAGTGTCTGACCAGGTCGATCGTTCGGGACAGGCGATGGAGCGCCAGCGCCACGAGACCGATCAGGTGGCGACCGCCATCAACCAAATGTCCGCCGCCGCCCACGAAGTGGCAAAAAACGCACAAGGGGCAGCAGTGGCAGCCCAACAAACCGACGCGGAAGGTCAGGCGGCCAAGCGCGTGGTCAACGGCAACATCAAGCAGATTCACGCCTTGGTTGACGATATTCGTAACAGCGGCACTTCTCTGGACAGCCTGCAAAAAGACGTTTCGTCGATTGTCAGCGTGCTTGGGGTAATTCGCTCCATCGCCGACCAGACTAACTTGCTGGCACTCAACGCCGCCATTGAGGCGGCACGGGCGGGGGAAGCCGGACGTGGTTTTGCGGTCGTGGCTGACGAGGTGCGCGCACTGGCCAGCCGCACTCAGCAGAGTACCCAGGAGATCCAGAGTATGATTGATCGCCTGCAACAGGGTACACAGGGTGCAGTAGAGGCCATGCGCCGCTCCAGCCAGGCCGGTGACGATACGTCAGTGCAAGCCAATGAAGCAGGGGCATCACTGGATACCATTGCGCGGCTGATGAGCACCATCAACTCGATGAACGCACAAATCGCCAGCGCCGCCGAAGAACAGACCGCCGTGGCCGAAGAGATCAACCGTAACATGCATCAGATCGCCGAGGCAGCGGACAGTGTCGCCGATCAGACGCAGCAAAGCGCCCAAACTTCGCGCAGCCTGGCAGACCTGGGTCAACGCCTGGGCAAGCTGGTCGGGCAATTTCGCATCTGATCCAGGCTCCCCTGGAAACCCGATTTCCAAAAAAAAGATACCCGACAGAACAAACCAGAGCAGATCGAAAGAACGACTGACAGCCCCGCCGAAACGGGGCTTTGAGCGCTGGCTCAGTGATGGTAGCGCGCGGAAAACTCGTGCACGGCGTGGATAAACGCCCCGGCATGTTCCGGGTCGACTTCCGGGGTGATGCCATGGCCCAAGTTGAACACATGGCCCGAGCCGTCACCGTAGCTGGCGAGGATCCGCGCCACTTCGGCACGGATCGCTTCAGGTTTGGCATACAGCACGGTCGGATCCATGTTGCCTTGCAGCGCGACCTTGGCGCCCACCCGGCGACGGGCCTCGCCCAGATCGCAGGTCCAGTCGAGCCCGAGGGCGTCGGCACCCGCCTCGGCAATGCTTTCCAGCCACAAGCCACCGTTCTTGGTGAACAGGATCACCGGCACCTGGCGCCCTTCATGTTCGCGGATCAGCCCGCTGACGATCTTGCGCATGTACGCCAGGGAGAACGCCTGATAGGCAGCCGCCGACAGGTTGCCGCCCCAGGTGTCGAAGATCTGCACCGCCTGGGCGCCCGCCAGGATCTGCCCGTTGAGGTACGCGGTGACCGATTGGGCCAACTTGTCCAGCAGCAGGTGCAAGGCCTGCGGGTTGTCGTAGAGCATGGCCTTGGTCTTGCGGAAGTCTTTCGACGAGCCGCCTTCGACCATATAAGTGGCCAGGGTCCAGGGGCTGCCCGAGAAACCGATCAGCGGCACCCGACCGTTGAGTTCACGGCGAATGGTGCTGACTGCGTCCATGACATAACCCAGGTCCTTCTGTGGATCGGGGATCGGCAGCGCTTCGATATCCGCCAGGGTGCTGACGACTTTCTTGAAGCGTGGGCCCTCGCCACTCTCGAAATACAGGCCCTGACCCATGGCATCAGGAATGGTCAGGATGTCGGAGAACAAGATGGCGGCATCCAGCCCCGGATAACGATCCAACGGCTGCAGGGTGACTTCGCAGGCGAATGACGGGTTCATGCACAGGCTCATGAAGTCGCCGGCCTTGGCGCGACTGGCGCGGTATTCAGGCAGGTAGCGACCGGCCTGACGCATCATCCACACGGGAGTGACGTCCACGGGTTGCTTGAGCAGAGCACGCAGAAAACGGTCGTTCTTCAGGGCAGTCATATCGGCATCCGGAAAAAATGTGTGGGCATTTTCTCAGAGCGCGACACAAAAGGCACGGAAAGAGCCGTGCCTTTTGTTTTATCGGTTGAATTTGTCGCGGACGATGACAGTCCTTTAAGCGTCGCAACGCCGCATAGCCGAGCGCAGCAGCGCTTAAAGACCCAGGTAGTCGAGGATTCCTTCGGCGGCATTGCGCCCCTCGAAGATCGCCGTCACCACCAGGTCGGAACCGCGCACCATATCGCCACCGGCAAAGATCTTCGGATGGCTGGTCTGGTGCTTGAACTGCCCCTGCTCCGGCGCCACCACCCGGCCCTGGCTGTCGGTCTGAATGTTGAACTGCTCGAACCACGGCGCCGGGCTCGGGCGGAAACCGAACGCGATAACCACGGCATCCGCCGCAATGATCTCTTCGGAACCCGGGATCGGCTCGGGGCTGCGACGGCCACGGGCATCCGGCTCGCCGAGACGGGTCTCGACCACCTTCACACCTTCGACCTTGTCTTCACCGACAATCGCGATCGGCTGGCGGTTGTAGAGGAACTTCACGCCTTCTTCCTTGGCGTTCTTCACCTCTTTGCGCGAACCGGGCATGTTCGCCTCGTCACGACGATAGGCACAGGTCACCGACTTGGCGCTCTGGCGAATCGAGGTGCGGTTGCAGTCCATCGCCGTATCGCCACCACCGAGTACCACGACCTTCTTGCCCTTCATGTCGACGAAATCTTCCGGCGACTTTTCAAAGCCGAGGTTGCGATTGACGTTGGCGACGAGGAAATCCAGGGCGTCATACACGCCTGGCAGGTCTTCGCCGGCAAAGCCGCCCTTCATGTAGGTGTAGGTGCCCATGCCCATGAACACCGCGTCGTATTCGCCGAGCAGTTGCTCCATGGTCACATCCTTGCCGACCTCGGTATTGAGGCGGAACTCGATGCCCATGCCGCTGAAGACTTCGCGACGATTGCTCAGCACGGTCTTTTCCAACTTGAACTCGGGGATACCGAAGGTCAGCAGGCCGCCGATTTCCGGGTTCTTATCGAAGACCACCGGGGTCACTCCACCGCGCACCAGCACGTCAGCACAACCCAGGCCCGCAGGGCCAGCACCGACGATCGCGACCCGCTTGCCGGTCGGCTTGACCTTGGACATGTCCGGACGCCAGCCCATGGCAAAGGCGGTATCAGTGATGTATTTCTCCACCGAACCGATGGTCACCGCGCCGAAACCGTCGTTGAGGGTGCAGGCACCCTCGCACAGGCGGTCCTGCGGGCACACCCGGCCGCAGACTTCCGGCAAAGTGTTGGTCTGATGGGACAGCTCGGCGGCGGCGAGGATATTGCCCTCGGCCACCAGCTTGAGCCAGTTGGGAATGAAGTTGTGCACCGGGCACTTCCATTCGCAATACGGGTTACCGCAACCCAGGCAACGGTGGGCCTGATCGGCCGACTGCTGGGGTTTGAAGGGTTCGTAGATTTCCACGAACTCTTTCTTGCGCTGACGCAACAGTTTCTTCTTCGGATCCTTGCGCCCGACATCGATGAACTGGAAGTCGTTACTCAGACGTTCAGCCATTACAAAAACCTCATCAAACTCTTCAGGCGCATCACTGCGGGTTGGCACGGGTGCTGGAAAGCAACGACTTCAAGGTGGCTGCCTTCGGCTTGACCAGCCAAAAGCGCCGCAGGTAGTCGTCCAGGTTTTCGGCGAGGTTACGACCCCACTCGCTGTCGGTCTCCTCGACATACTCGTCCAGCACGCGTTGCAGGTGGCTGCGATAGGCTTCCATCGCTTCGCCGCTGATCCGCTGGATCTCGACCAACTCGTGGTTCACCTTGTCGACAAACGTATTGTCCTGGTCCAACACGTAGGCGAAACCGCCGGTCATGCCCGAGCCGAAGTTGTAGCCGGTCTTGCCCAGTACACAGACAAAACCGCCGGTCATGTACTCGCAGCAGTGATCGCCCGTGCCTTCAACGACCGTGTGGGCGCCGGAGTTACGCACCGCGAAACGCTCGCCCGCAGTACCGGCGGCGAACAACTTGCCACCGGTGGCACCATACAGGCAGGTGTTGCCGATAATGGCGCTGTCCTGGGTTTTATAGGCGCTGCCTTTGGGCGGCACGATCACCAGTTTGCCACCGGTCATGCCCTTGCCGACGTAGTCGTTGGCGTCACCTTCGAGGTACAGGTTCAGGCCGCCTGCGTTCCATACGCCGAAGCTCTGCCCGGCGGTCCCTTTGAAGCGGAAGCTGATCGGCGCCTTGGCCATGCCCTGGTTGCCGTGGGCACGGGCGATCTCGCCGGAGATCCGCGCACCGATGGAACGGTCGCAGTTACAGATATCCAGGGAAAAATCGGCACCGCTCAGGTCGTTGATCGACGATTTGGCCATCTCGACCATCTTCTCGGCCAACAAACCCTTGTCGAACGGCGGGTTGCGGTCAACCTGGCAGAACTGCGGCTTGTCCACCGGAATGTGATCGCTGCCGAGCAGCGGGGTCAGGTCCAGATGGTTCTGCTTGGCCGTCTCGCCTTCGAGGATTTCCAGCAGATCGGTACGCCCAATCAGCTCTTCGAGGCGGCGCACGCCAAGTTTGGCCAGCCACTCACGGGTTTCCTCGGCGACGTAGGTGAAGAAGTTCACCACCATGTCCACAGTGCCGATGTAGTGATCCTTGCGCAGCTTCTCGTTCTGCGTCGCCACGCCGGTGGCGCAGTTGTTCAGGTGGCAGATGCGCAGGTACTTGCAGCCCAGGGCGATCATCGGCGCGGTGCCGAAACCGAAGCTCTCGGCGCCAAGGATGGCGGCCTTGATCACATCGAGGCCGGTTTTCAGGCCGCCGTCGGTCTGTACCCGGACCTTGCCGCGCAGGTCGTTGCCGCGCAGGGTCTGGTGGGTTTCGGCGAGGCCGAGTTCCCAGGGCGCACCGGCGTACTTGATCGAGGTCAGGGGCGATGCGCCGGTACCACCATCGTAGCCGGAAATGGTGATCAGGTCGGCATAGGCTTTCGCCACGCCGGCGGCGATGGTGCCGACACCGGCTTCCGCCACCAGCTTCACCGAGACCAGCGCTTGTGGATTGACCTGCTTCAGGTCGAAGATCAACTGTGACAAGTCTTCGATGGAGTAGATGTCGTGGTGCGGCGGTGGCGAGATCAGGGTCACGCCGGGTACCGCATAACGCAACTTGGCGATCAGGCCATTGACCTTGCCGCCAGGCAACTGGCCGCCCTCGCCGGGCTTGGCGCCCTGGGCCACTTTGATCTGCAGGACTTCGGCGTTGACCAGGTATTCGGGGGTCACGCCGAAACGGCCGGTCGCGACCTGCTTGATCTTCGAGCTCTTGAGCGTGCCATAGCGCGCCGGGTCTTCGCCGCCTTCGCCGGAGTTGGAGCGCGCGCCCAGGCGGTTCATGGCTTCGGCCAGGGCTTCATGGGCCTCCGGCGACAAGGCGCCCAAGGAAATACCGGCCGAGTCGAAACGCTTGAGGATCGACTCCAGCGGCTCGATATCGCTGATCGGCAGCGGCGTGTCCAGGGTCTTTACCTTGAACAGGTCGCGGATCATCGACACCGGACGGTTGTCCACCAGCGCGGTGTATTCCTTGAATTTGGCATAGTCGCCCTGCTGCACGGCGGCTTGCAGGGTACTGACCACATCCGGGTTGTAGGCGTGGTATTCGCCACCGTAGACGAACTTCAGCAGGCCACCTTGCTGGATCGGCTTGCGCGCACTCCAGGCTTCGCTCGCCAGCAATTTCTGCTCGGCTTCGAGGTCGACGAAACGGGCACCCTTGATCCGACTCGGCACGCCACGAAAGCTCAGGCCCACCACTTCCTCGGACAGGCCGATGGCCTCGAACAACTGCGCACCACGATACGAGGCAATGGTAGAGATACCCATTTTCGAGAGAATCTTCAGCAGCCCCTTGGTGATGCCCTTGCGGTAGTTCTTGAAGACTTCGTACAGATCGCCGAGCACTTCGCCGGTACGGATCAGGTCGCCGAGCACTTCATAGGCGAGGAACGGATAGACCGCCGACGCACCGAAGCCGATCAGCACCGCAAAGTGATGCGGGTCGCGGGCAGTAGCGGTTTCGACCAGGATGTTGCTGTCGCAACGCAGGCCTTTCTCGGTCAGGCGGTGGTGTACGGCACCCGTTGCCAGGGACGCATGCACTGGCAGCTTACCGGGTGCTATATGGCGGTCACTAAGGACAATCTGGGTCCGTCCGGCACGCACGGCTTCCTCGGCCTGGTCGGCGATGTTGCGCACGGCGGCTTCCAAGCCGACGCTTTCTTCGTAGTTCAGGTCAATGATCTGGCGTTCGAAGCCCGGACGCTCGAGGTTCATCAAAGAACGCCACTTGGCGGGAGAAATCACCGGTGAGCTGAGAATCACTCGCGAGGCATGTTCCGGCGACTCTTCGAAGATGTTGCGCTCGGCACCGAGACAAATCTCCAGCGACATGACGATGGCTTCGCGCAGCGGATCGATCGGCGGGTTGGTCACCTGCGCGAACTGCTGGCGGAAGTAATCGTATGGGGTGCGCACACGCTGGGAGAGGACCGCCATCGGCGTGTCGTCGCCCATGGAGCCGACCGCCTCATAGCCCTGCTCGCCCAACGGCCGCAACACCTGATCGCGCTCTTCGAACGTGACCTGGTACATTTTCATGTATTGCTTGAGCTGCTCAACGTTGTAGAACGCCGAACCATGGTCGTTGTCGTCCATGGTCGCCTGGATGCGCAAGGCGTGCCTGCGCAGCCACTGCTTATACGGATGACGCGACTTCAGGCGATTGTCGATGGAGTCGGTGTCGAGGATCTGGCCGGTCTCGGTGTCCACGGCGAAGATCTGCCCAGGCCCTACACGGCCCTTGGCGATGACATCTTCCGGCTGGTAGTTCCACACGCCGATTTCCGATGCCAGGGTGATATAGCCGTTCTTGGTGGTGACCCAGCGCGCTGGGCGCAGGCCGTTACGGTCGAGCAGGCAGACCGCGTGGCGGCCTTCGGTCATGACCACCCCCGCCGGACCGTCCCAGGGTTCCATGTGCATCGAGTTGAATTCATAGAACGCGCGCAGATCGGCGTCCATGGTCTCGACGTTCTGCCACGCCGGTGGAATCAGCATGCGCACGCCACGGAACAGGTCGATACCACCTGTCACCATTAATTCGAGCATGTTGTCCATGCTGGAGGAGTCGGAACCGACACGGTTGACCAACGGCCCCAGTTCATCGAGATCGGGGATCAGGTCGTTGGCGAACTTGGTGCGCCGGGCCTGCGCCCAGTTGCGGTTGCCGGTGATGGTGTTGATCTCGCCGTTGTGCGCCAGGAAGCGGAACGGTTGCGCCAGCGGCCATTTTGGCAGGGTGTTGGTGGAGAAACGCTGGTGGAACACGCAGATAGCGGTCTGCAGCGTCGGATCGTTGAGGTCTGGATAAAAGGCGGTCAGGTCCGCCGGCATCATCAGGCCTTTATAGATGATGGTCTTGTGCGAAAAGCTGCAGATGTAGTGATCGGTATCGGCGGCGTTGGCCACCGACGAGCGACGACGGGCACTGAACAGCTTGATAGCGAACGCCTGGTCACTCAGGCCCTCGCCGCCGATGAATACCTGTTCGATCTGCGGCAGGCGCTCCAGGGCCAGACGACCGAGGACGCGGGTATCGATCGGCACCTTGCGCCAGCCCACCAACTGCAGGCCCGCGGCGAGGATTTCACGATTCATGTGTTCACGAGCCGCTTCGGCTTTGACGGGGTCCTGATTGAAGAACACCATGCCAACCGCATACTGCTTGGGCAGATCGCTACCAAACTGCGCTTTGGCGACAGCACGCAGGAACTGGTCCGGCTTTTGAATCAACAGGCCGCAACCGTCACCGGTCTTGCCGTCGGCGTTGATCCCACCGCGGTGGGTCATGCACGTCAGGGCCTCAATGGCCGTCTGCAACAGGTGATGACTGGGCTCGCCCTGCATGTGGGCAATCAGGCCGAAACCGCAGTTATCCTTGAATTCATCGGGTTGATACAGACCTGCTTTCATAGACACTTTCTCACCAGGCTGCCTCTTATAGAGACAAATTTCTTTTTAATTCAACCGCTTACCATCCACGCCGAACGTATGCCGGCTTTGCAGGGGCAAAAGGGAGGTCATTGTACACACCGACACAGACGCTCACAAATTTGGCGACGAAATGTCGCAAATCTATGTCGCATTTATGAAAGGTTTAAAGGGATATCTCGTGCTAGTCAAAATATTTTTTGAATTTTGACCGCTACGACTCAAATCTACTGTGACGCAGACACCACAAGGCACGCAGCTTTAAAGCTGCGCGCTCAAGTGGAAGTTTTGAGGTGCCGGGAGCGCGGCCTGGGTAAGGCCGCCGAATCATCAGCGAGTTGTGGCGAGGTCCTGTTGGACGCTGGCGACAGTCCGAGGCCAAGGTTTACCAGCCTGAACCTTCGCTGGCAAGGCCTTGATAGCAGTAACTGCCGCATCGCGGCTCGGGAAGCTGCCATAAGTAATCACATACAGTGGCTTGCCGTTGAGCACTTTCTTGAAATAACGGTACTCGCCACCCTGCTCCTTGACGAAGTTCTGGGCCGTGGCTTCCGAGCTGGTACCGAGAATCTGCACCACGTAGTGGCTCGGTGCTTGACCGGCGTACCAGTTGCCACCAGCGCCAGGCTTGGCCGCTACCGGCTTCTCGGTCTTGACCGCGGGCTTGGCGGGCGCTGGGGCTGGCGCGGGTTTGGCGACCGGGCTTGCCGGCTTGGCCACGGCCACCTGGGCTGGAGCCGCCGGGCGGGCGGCAGGAGTGGGAGCAGGACCGGCCGGCACACCCAGAGGCGGTGCCGTGGTGGTGACAGTCGGAGGCTGAGCCACACCGCCATCGACCACTGGCGCAGCGCCGTCGTCACCTTCGCTCATGCCACCCGCGGCTTCGGCGAGCGGGCCACGCATCACCGGCTGCGACTGGCCGACCAACGGCAGCGGCATCGGTTGCGAATTACCGGCGAATTCGACCGCCGGGCCACCCACGGCATTCGGCTTCGGTGTTTGCCCCAGCGGTAACTGGGCCTGCTCACCGGCTGGCGCACCCGCCGTCACCGGCGCCTTGCTGCGACCGGAACTCATCCAGGCCGCAGCGACAGCGACCACCACTACCCCAGACAATGCCAACACATATTTCTTCGACATCTTGAACCCCATACTTGGTCGCTTGACCGCGGAGCGGCTGGCAATCATGGCTTCGATCATGGCGTCACGGGCGACCTGGTTAATGTTGCCAGGCCAACCCTCGGCGCTTTGGTGAATCTCAGTGATCTGCTCAGCGGAAAAAAGTTCGATTCCCCGGCCCGCGCCTTCAAGACGCTGCGCTAGGTACTCGCGCGTTTCTTCTTCGGTGTAGGGCTGTAATTCGATCACGTGGAAGCGCTCTTCCTGCGCCTCCTGCTGTTCCAAGCCGGCAATCATCGACGACTCGCCAAACAGAAAGACGTGTGGACGACCTTCCGGCGCGCCTGCCGCCAATGCCAGCAAGGCTTCGATCGCTGAATCATCCAGTTGTTCAGCGTCGTCCACCAGCAGATAGACTTCCTGGCCGGTCAACGCCAACTGCACCACCTGCGCCAGGATCGAGCCGATATCGGCCTGAGCCACATTCAGTGCCTGGGCGATCTGGCGCAACACGCCAACCGCCTCGCCAGCGCCACGAGCTGACACCACCACGCTTTGCACTGACTGCTTGTTGGTGCTCGCCACCAGCGCCTGGCGCAACAGGGTCTTGCCGCTGCCCTGCGGCCCGGTCACCACCAGCAGCAACTGGCTGTAGCGGGCCAGGTGATGCAACTGCCCCAACACCGGCTTGCGCTGGGCCGGGAAAAACTTGAAGCCAGGCACCCGTGGAGCAAAAGGGTCGTGATGCAACTGATAATGGCCGAGGAAAGCCTCGTCGGCATGTAAACTAGTCATCGGGATCTTATCAACCTTTAAGCTGGGCCAGAGCGCGGTAATCCGCCCCCAGCGTGGCCTGTAGAACCTCTTTCGGATAATCGTCGGTCACTACGGCTTCGCCCAGGCGGCGCAACAACACCAGACGTAAACGACCGTCGATCACTTTTTTATCAATGGCCATGTGTTCGAGAAAATCAGCCTCGGTCATCGCCTCCGGAGGAATCACCGGCAAACCCGCACGCTGAAACAGGCGAATACCGCGATCGCGCTCGGCGTCGGTAATCCAGCCCAGACGCGCAGACATCTCCAACGCCATCACCGTTCCGGCGGCCACGGCTTCACCATGCAGCCAGACACCGTAGCCCATATGGGTTTCGATGGCATGGCCAAAAGTATGTCCGAGGTTGAGGGTAGCGCGCACCCCAGACTCGCGCTCATCGGCACCGACCACGGCCGCCTTGGCCGCGCAGGAGCGTTCGATGGCCGCGCTCAGCGCCGCCTGGTCGAGGCCGCGCAGCGCATCGACATGCTCTTCCAACCAAGTCAGGAACGGCTCGTCGCGGATCAGGCCGTATTTGATGACTTCGGCCAGGCCCGCCGAAAGCTCGCGCGCCGGCAGAGTGTTCAGGGTCGCGGTATCGATCAGCACCACATTGGGCTGATAGAAGGCACCGACCATGTTCTTGCCCAACGGATGATTGATACCGGTCTTGCCGCCCACCGACGAATCAACTTGAGACAACAAGGTAGTCGGAACCTGGATAAAGTCCACTCCGCGCTGATAGCAGGCCGCCGCGAAACCGGCCATGTCACCGATAACGCCACCACCCAGGGCGATGATCGTGGTCCGACGGTCGTGTCGAGCGTTCAGCAGGCCATCGAAAATCAGTTGCAGGGTTTCCCAGGTCTTGAAGGCTTCGCCGTCGGGCAATATCACCGAGATCACCGAATAGGCCGCCAGGCTGCGGCTCAGGCGTTCGAGATAGAGCGGAGCGACAGTGTCGTTGGAGATAATGGCGACTTGGCGACCGGCAATGTGCGGCGTCAATAACTCAGGCGTGTCCAGCAGCCCTTCACCAATATGAATCGGGTAGCTACGCTCGCCAAGATCGACCTTAAGTGTCTGCATGTGTCCCCACAGTGAAGATGGACGCGAGCGCCCAGTCTCAGGATTAACAATTGATGGCGTCGTTGGTTTCCGACGCCCGACAATGGCCCTAAGCCACAACCCACACCGAGCGTGGCGGGCGTCGAGGATAGCGCATTTCGCCCCGCGCTTTAACGGGGAGGTAGCTGCTGCAAGCGTTCCAGAATATCCAGTACCACCATGCGCGGCGGTCGCTCATCGGTTTCCACCACCAGATCGGCAATTTCCCGATAAAGCGGATCACGGATCGCCAATAGGTCGCGCAATGTCTTGGCCGGATCGGCGGTACGCAACAACGGACGGTTGCGATCACGCGCGGTACGTCCCACTTGCTGCTCCACCGAAGCATGCAGATAGACCACTCGCCCGCCAGCGTGCAGCGCCTGGCGATTTTCATCACGCATGACCGCACCGCCACCCGTGGCCAGGACCACACCGTCAGCCGCGCACAACTCGGCAATCATCGCTTGCTCGCGATCGCGAAAGCCCGGTTCGCCTTCCTTATCGAAGATCCACGGGATATTGGCGCCTGTGCGCAGTTCAATTTCCTTATCGGAATCTTTGAAAGGCAGACGCAGCTCTTTGGCCAGCAAGCGACCTATGGTGCTCTTTCCAGCCCCCATAGGCCCAACAAGAATCAAATTTCGCACAGAATCAACGACTCACAGCAATCGCCTGGTTATTCATGATACGCGGAGTCAGGAATACCAGCAGCTCGGATTTTGCTTCCGAGACAATGTCTCGGCGGAAAAGGCGGCCAACATACGGCACATCGCCGAGAAATGGCACCTTCTCTTCGGTTTTGCTCTGGGTATTGGAGAACACGCCACCGATCACCACGGTTTCGCCGTCGTTGACCAGCACCTTGGCGTTGACTTCGTTCTTCTTGATCGGCGGTACGTTGTTCAGCACATTCTGGTAGTCCGGCTCATCCTTGGTGACCTTTACTTCCATGATGATGCGGTTGTCCGGGGTGATCTGCGGCGTGACCTCAAGGGACAGCGAGGCTTCCTTGAAGGACACTGAGGTCGCACCGCTTGAGCTCGACTCCTGGTACGGAATCTCCGTGCCCTTGAGGATCTTCGCGGTTTCCTTGTCGGAAGTGACCACCTTGGGCTGTGATACGACTTCACCGTTGCCGGTCTTCTCCATCGCGCTCAACTCCAGGTCGAGGATCGTGTTGTCGGTCACGAAGCCGATGCCGATACCGGAAGTCGCCGTGGTGGCGCCCAAGTCGACGAACGGCGTACTGTTGCTCTGGCCGGTCAACCTGGACAGCGTCGGCGCACCGCCACTGCCGCTCCAGTTGCCGCCAGAGACGCTGCCGCCCCAACGGGCGCCCAGTTGCTTGTCATAGCCCACATTGGCCTCAACGATGCGCGCCTCGATCATCACCTGGCGCACCGGAATATCCAACTGCGCCACGATCCGCCGCAGCTCGTCGAGGCGGTCCTGGGTCTGGTAGGCAATGATGTTGTTGGTGCGGTCATCCACGGTGATCGAGCCACGCTCCTCGCCCTTGGCCTCGGCACTGGTCACCGACTGGAACAGCTTGGCGATATCCGCCGCCTTCGCGTAATTGACTTGCAACAGCTCGCGACGCAGCGGGGCCAGTTCGGCAATCTGTTTTTGCGACTCCAACTCCTGGCGTTCACGCGCCGCGATCTCGTCCGCCGGCGCCACCAGCAAGACGTTACCGATCTTGCGCTTGTCCAGGCCCTTGGTCTTAAGCACCAGGTCCAGCGCCTGATCCCACGGCACGTTCTGCAAGCGCAGGGTAATCCCGCCCTGCACCGTGTCGCTGGCCACCAGGTTCAGGTGGGTGAAGTCGGCGATCAGTTGCAGCACCGAACGCACCTCGATGTCCTGGAAGTTCAGCGAGAGCTTTTCGCCGCTGTAGACAAACCGTTCGGCATTACGCCGCTGCAGGTCGTCGACGGTCAGCGGGCGAACACTGATCGTCAGCTTGTTATCGGTCTGGTACGTCGAGTAGTCGAAAGCGCCGCTCGGCTCGATGGAAATACTTGCCCGCTCGGCAGACGCGCTGGCATTGACGAATTGCACCGGCGTGGCGAAATCCTTCACGTCCAGGCGCACACGCAAGGGATCGGGCAGTTGGGTGCGAGGGAACTCCACGCTGATCTTGCCGCCTTTTTCCTGGATATCCGGGCTGATGGACGGGTCAGAGAGTTCAATGACCACGTTGCCTTCGCCCTGTTCGCCACGCTGGAAGTCAATATTGCGAATGGCCTTTGCCGCCGGCACGTAGGGCTTTTGGGCCGCACGCGTCGGGCGCGCCACCGCCACCGGTCGGACGGCGCCGGCCTGGTCGTGAGCGCTGGGCACAGTGTCCTGGCCAACCACCACGAACAGGTTGTTGCCCTCGATGCGGGTGCTGTAGGGCACCAGCTTGCTCAGATTGATGATCAGCCGGGTACGATCCTTGGCCTCCACCACGGTTACGCTGCGCGCGTTGCCCACGCCCAGGTCACGGGTCTTGGTGGTCAATCGGCTGGCCACTCCGGTCAGGTCCAGGGCAATCCGCGCCGGCTGATCGGTGGTATAGCCATGGGGAGCGGAGGGCGGGCTGTCGAACGCCAGCTTCAGCTCAACCCGGTCCCCCGGCAGCGCCGCTATATCGAGGGTCTTCAGGTCGGCGGCCAGCACCATCGACGACACCAACGCCATCCATAGCGAAATGCCGAAGGTACAAATAATCCTGTTCATATCGAGTTCCACTATGAGTGCTCTTTCAAAGGCAGGGTGCGCGGTCGTTCCAGCCAGCCGCCTTCACCGTCTGGAACGATTTCGATCACTTCGACCTGGGAGTCGGTGATGGCCACGATCCGACCCTCGTTGCGCCCCAGGTAATCACCTACTTTCAATCGATGAACACCATCGGCTCCACGCAGCAAGGCGTAGGTACCGCTGGCATTGGAAAGTGTGCCGACCATCTCGAACTGTTCGATATTGAAGCCTTCGAGAAACTGCTTGATCCGGTTCGGATCCGGCTTGACCTCGCGAGTACCTTTCTGGCGGCTCGTCAGATCGATCTTGACCGGTGGCTGGAACGGACTGCGCAACGATGCGGCGTTGTAGGTAAATGCCTCATAGGAAATAAACTTCGGTGTTGGCTCGATATTGCCGACCGGACGCGCGCGCACTTCACGCATGTAGGCATCCAAGTCACTGAAGTCGTTACTGTTGCCACAGCCGGCCAGCAGCACCGCGACCATTGCTACGCATCCGCCACGCCAGCCGCTCATTTGTGCAGCCCCTTGTCGTTATAGCGATAGGTCTTGGCGAGAATGCTCATGCGTAGCTTATTGCCATTATTCGGCGCGACCGGTTTGATTTGGAAATCGTGCAGAGTGACGATTCGCGGCAGGCTGGCCACGCCACTGACAAAGGTTGCCAGGTCATGGTAAGCGCCGGTCACGGTGATCTGGATCGGTAGCTCGATATAGAACTGCTGCGCCACCTCGGGCAACAGCTTGATCTCTTCGAACTCCAGCCCACTGCCAAGCCCGGTACGGGTGATGTCTTCCAGCAATCCCGGGACCTCGGTATCGCTAGGCAATTGCTTGAGCAGTGCACCGAAAGACGCTTCCATATCGAGCATCTGCTGAGTGTAGGCCTCCAGGTTAGCCGCCAGGTGCGCCTTGGTCGCGAATTGCTCCTTAGACGTGATCTCCGCGGCCCGCTGCTGGTCCAACCGGTCGATCAGGTCCTTGACATAGAAGTTATAGCCCAGCGTCAGCACCACGACCGCGACGATGACACCGCAGGCGCCCTTAACCGCCGTGGGCCAGGAACCAATGTTCTGCATGTCGAGATCGGCAAGGTCGATCTGGCGCAGGTTTCCCAACCACTCGGAGACATTCATTGGGTGCTTCCCGGAACGGGGGGCTGAGTCTGCCGCACGTTCAGTTGGAACACATTCGCCTGGTCCAGCGCACCGGCCGTTGTCGCCTTGACCTCGGTCAGGCTCGGTGCTTCGAGCCACTCGGAGGCATCGAGGTTACGCATCAAGTCCGAGACTCGATTGTTGGACTCCGCCGCGCCGCTGAGTGCAATGCTCTTGCCGGTCATCTTCACTTCCGTGAAATACACGCCATCAGGCAGAGTCCGCGCCAACTGATCGAAGATCCGCCCACTGATTGGCCGGTTGCCTTGCAAGTCCTGGATGATCTTCATCCGCTCGATCAATTGCTGGCGACGCGCCTTGAGCTCGCTGATCTGTTTGATCCGCGTATCGAGCTGGGCAATCTCCTTGTTCATATAAGCATTGCGCGCGGCCTGCTGATTGATCGAGTTACTGATGTACTGGTCCGTCATCAGGACCAGGCCAACAGCCGCCACCAGCACCCCGACCAGGGCTGTCAGGAAGCGCTTGCGCCGCTCTTCGCGCAGTTGCTCGCGCCAGGGGAGAAGGTTGATCCGCGCCATCAGTCGAAACTCCTCAAGGCCAGGCCACAGGCGATCATCAGGGCCGGCGCATCACCGGCCAGAGCCCCGGCATTGACCTTGCTGCTCAACGCCATGTCGGCGAAAGGGTTGGCCACCAGGGTCGGCGTACCGAGCCGTTGCTCGATGAGCTGATCGAGCCCGGCAATCGAGGCGGTGCCACCCGCCAGCAGAATGTAGTCAACCTCGTTGTATTGGCCTGAGGCGAAGAAGAACTGCAGGGAACGCGACACCTGATGAACCACGGCATCCTTGAAGGGCAGCAGGACCTCGGCGATATAGTCGTCGGGCAGGCCACCCTGTTTTTTCGCCAGACCAGCCTCTTCGTGGGACAGGCCATAGCGCCGCTGGATTTCCTCGGTGAGCTGGCGCCCGCCGAACAATTGCTCACGGGTATAGATGATCCGGCCATTGTGCAGGACACTCAGGGTAGTCATGGTCGCGCCGATATCGACCACCGCGACCGTCAATCGGTCCTGGTCGTTGGCCAATTGTGCCGCGAGCAGCCCAAAGGAGCGTTCAAGGGCGTAGGCTTCGACATCCACCACTCGGGCAACGAGCCCGGCCAGCGCCAGCGCCGCCTCGCGCACCTCGACGTTTTCTTTCCGACAGGCGGCCAGCAGCACCTCGACACGCTCGGGATTGCGCGCCGAATACCCCTGGACTTCGAAGTCGATGGCTACTTCTTCGAGAGGATAGGGAATGTATTGGTCGGCCTCTATTTTTAGCTGGTTCTCCATGTCGTCATCGGAAAGCCCAGCGTCCATTTCGATGGTCTTGGTGATCACTGCGGAGCCGGCCACGGCGACCGCGACATGGCGCGCGCTGGTTTTGGCCTTGAGCAGCACCCGCCCCAGCGCCTGACCGACGCCTTCGAGCTCGGCGATGTTTTTCTCGACCACGGCGTTAGGTGGCAACGGTTCCACGGCATAGGACTCGACTCGATATCGATTGCCTGAACGGCTCAATTCGAGGAGTTTTACCGAAGTGGAGCTGATGTCGATCCCCAGGAGCGAATGCGCTTTTTTACCAAAGAGTCCAAGCACTACCGATTCCCTATTGCTATCCGCGACTTACGGACCCTTTATGATAAGGGGCATTTAATAGCAGTCTTGACATAAGCGCAAATAACGCCCGCTGCCAAAAAAAGCTTATAATGCCCACGTTTTTTCCGAGCCGTCGAACCAGCGCTTGCTGTGAATTTAGCCTGACGCCCAATCCATTTTTTATCTGGAAATCCACAAGCCTTGATTCGTCTGCTGAAGTTTTTCGGGTGGTCTTTCGTCGCCGTATTCTGCGGGCTGTTGCTCGTCCTGAGCGGTGCATTTCTTTATCTTAGTCCGGGCTTGCCGTCCGTGGAGACCTTGAGAAGCATCCAGTTGCAGATTCCGCTCAGGGTCTACACCAGCGATGGCAAGCTGATCGCCGAATTCGGTGAGATGCGCCGCTCGCCCATCCGTTTCGCCGACATTCCGCCGAATTTCATCAATGCCTTGCTGAGTGCCGAAGACGATAATTTCGCCAATCACTACGGGGTCGACCCCAGCAGCCTGATGCGCGCCGCGACCCAACTGATCAAGAGCGGACATATCCAGTCCGGCGGCAGTACCATCACCATGCAGGTGGCGAAGAATTTCTTCCTGTCCAGCGAGCGTAGCTTCTCGCGCAAGACCAACGAGATTCTTCTCGCCCTGCAGATCGAACGCCAACTGACCAAGGATGAAATCCTTGAGCTGTATGTGAACAAGATCTACCTGGGCAACCGCGCCTACGGTATCGAAGCCGCGGCGCAGGTGTATTACGGTAAATCGATCCGTGATATCACCCTGGCCCAGATGGCGATGATTGCCGGCCTGCCAAAAGCCCCGTCACGCTTCAACCCACTGGCCAACCCGGTCCGAGCCAAAGAACGTCGCGACTGGATCCTGGGGCGCATGTATAAACTCGGTAAGATCGACGAAGCTACCTATCAGGCCTCCATCGTCGAGCCGATCAACGCCAGCTACCATGTGCCGACGCCGGAAGTGAACGCGCCGTATATCGCCGAGATGGCCCGTGCCGAAATGGTCGGCCGCTATGGTGGCGAGGCCTACACCGAAGGTTTTCGCGTGACCACCACGGTACCGAGCAACCTCCAGGAACTGGCCACCCATGCGGTTCAGGAAGGCTTGATCACCTATGACCAGCGCCACGGCTATCGCGGCCCCGAGTCCCGCCTGCCAGGCAAGACCCGCGATGCCTGGATCGCGGAACTGGGCAAACAACGTCCCATCAGTGGTCTGGAACCGGCGATTGTCACCCAAGTGGACAAGAACAGCCTGCACGTGCTGACCCGCAACGGCCCGGAAATCGTCGCCTGGGACACCCTGAAATGGGCGCGGCCATACCTCAACACCAATAGCCTGGGCGCCGTGCCAAAACAACCTGCCGATGTCGCTCAGGTCGGCGACCTGATCCGCGTCCAGCGCCAGGCCGACAACAGCCTGAAATTCAGCCAGGTCCCGGCAGCCCAAAGCGCGCTGGTATCCCTTGACCCGCAAAACGGCGCGATTCGCGCCCTGGTCGGCGGCTTCGCCTTCGAGCAAAGCAACTACAACCGCGCCATGCAGGCCAAGCGCCAGCCGGGATCGAGCTTCAAGCCGTTCATCTACAGCGCGGCCCTGGACAACGGCTACACCCCGGCCAGCCTGGTCAACGACGCCCCAATCGTGTTCGTCGACGAGTATCTGGACAAGGTCTGGCGCCCGAAGAACGACACCAACACCTTCCTCGGCCCGATCCGCATGCGCGAGGCGCTGTACAAGTCGCGTAATCTGGTTTCGATTCGCCTACTGCAAAGCCTGGGCGTCGACAAGACGATTGACTACATTGCCAGGTTCGGCTTCAACAAACAGGACCTGCCACGCAACCTGTCCCTGGCTCTGGGTACCGCTACCCTGACGCCGATGGAGATCGCCACCGGCTGGAGCACCTTCGCCAACGGTGGTTACAAGATCACGCCGTACCTGATCGACAAGATCGAAAGCCGCAATGGCGATACCCTGTTCATCGCCAACCCACCGAGCGTGCCGACTGGCAAGGTAGCCAGCAGCGGCATCGCGGCGCCGAGCCAGCCAACGTTTACCGTCAACAATACCGGCGAGGCACCGGCTCCCACAGCCCAGGCTCCGGCTATCGCCGAACGCATCATCGACGGGCGTACCACCTACATCCTCAACAGCATGCTTGAGGACGTGATCAAGCTCGGCACCGGCCGTCGGGCCCTGGCCTTGGGGCGCGGCGACCTGGCGGGCAAGACCGGCACGACTAACGAATCAAAGGACGCCTGGTTCACCGGCTACAACGCCGACTACATCACCACTGTCTGGACCGGCTTCGATCAACCGGAGAGTCTCGGTCGCCGCGAGTTCGGCGGCACCGTAGCACTGCCGATCTGGATGGACTACATGGGGGCCGCGCTCAAGGGCATGCCACTGCACACTCAGGCGGAACCGGAAGGCATCCTCAGTCTGCGGGTCGACCCGGTCAGTGGCCGTGCGGCGACGCCGGGCACACCCAACGCCTACTTCGAGCTGTTCAAGAGCGAAGACACGCCGCCATCGGTCAACGAGCTGGGCAATGGCGGCAGCGCTCCGGGCAGCCCGCTGCCAGCGGACGAAGCGGCGCCGATCGACCTGTTCTGACCTGCGCCTTGACGGAGAGCGGGTTGCCTGACAAGCCCGCTCGCCACAGACACCGCTGCGCCATAAGAACCTGGACACCCCCAACAAAAAAGCCCTGACTCTTTCGAGCCAGGGCTTTTTTGGTGCTACAACAACTTAGCCGTTGAACACGTCATCCACGCTTTTCAGCGGGTAGTTCTTCGGATACGGCAGGGTCGCTACACCAGTCTCGATCGCCGCCTTGGCCACGGCGTCGGAGATCAGGGTGATCAGGCGGGCATCCATCGGCTTGGGAATGATGTACTCACGACCGAACTCCAGCTTGATACCGCCATAGGCCTCGCACACTTCCTGAGGCACCGGCAGCTTGGCCAGTTCGCGCAGAGCGTTGGCCGCGGCCACTTTCATTTCTTCGTTGATGCGCTTGGCACGAACGTCCAGGGCACCACGGAAGATGAACGGGAAACCCAGGACGTTGTTGACCTGGTTCGGGTAGTCCGAACGGCCAGTGGCCATGATCACGTCGCTACGGGTAGCGTGAGCCAGTTCCGGGGAGATTTCCGGGTCCGGGTTCGAGCAGGCGAACACGATGGGGTTAGCTGCCATGGACAGCAGGCCTTCGGCATCCAGCAGGTTCGGACCGGACAGGCCGACGAACACGTCAGCCCCCTTCAAGGCATCAGCCAGGCTGCGCTTGTCGGTCGCGTGGGCGAAGACAGCCTTGTACTGGTTCAGGTCGTCACGGCCAGCGTGGATCACACCAGTACGGTCAACCATGAAGATGTTCTCGATCTTGGCACCCATGCTCACCAGCAGCTTCATGCAGGAGATCGCGGCGGCACCGGCGCCCAGGCAGACAATCTTCGCTTCAGGCAAGGTTTTGCCAGCGATTTCCAGGGCGTTGATCATGCCGGCGGCGGTCACGATCGCGGTACCGTGCTGGTCGTCATGGAATACCGGGATATCGCACTGCTCGATCAGCGCGCGCTCGATCTCAAAACACTCAGGGGCCTTGATGTCTTCCAGGTTGATACCACCGAAGGTAATGGAGATACGCTTGACGGTGTCGATAAAGGCTTGCGGGCTTTCCGAGTCGACTTCGATGTCGAACACGTCGATACCGGCGAAACGCTTGAACAGCACGCCCTTGCCTTCCATTACCGGCTTGGAGGCCAATGGGCCGAGGTTACCCAGGCCGAGAATCGCAGTGCCATCGGAAATGACTGCAACCAGATTGCCCTTGCCAGTGTACTTGTAGGCCAGCTCAGGATCGCGGGCGATTTCACGCACTGGTTCGGCCACGCCAGGGCTGTAGGCCAGCGACAGGTCGCGAGCGGTAGCCGTGGCCTTGGTGAGCTCGACGCTCAGCTTCCCTGGACGAGGATTGGCGTGATATTCGAGAGCGGCAGTTTTCAAATCTGACATGTGGGCATTCCGCTTTTTACTGTGGGACTGACGGACCGCCGAGGATACGCGTGTCGTCAAGTCCTCACAAGACTGACCAGCCAGCGGTGTCAAGGGCCATGTCCTACGACTTTGGCCCAAGGGCCACGAAACACAAAGGCTAAAATGATCACAATCTATCCAAAAAATGTCTACAATTTTTTCTCAGCGTGCCGCCTGAAGCATTCCAGGGTGACTCAACGATAACAACCAGCGCTCTCCCCGCTGGCGCACCACGCTTCGACCGCCACGCTCGACCACCCAGCCACGGGCTTCGACCTGTTTGCCTTTGAGCCCGCTAATCCACAGGGCGTCGAATTGCTCCAGCCGACCGGGCGCGACATGCAATACAACCGACCCCCGCAACTCGATCCATAACCCGCCACGATTGTGTCGAATAGTGCTCACATGACCATTCAGCAGAACAAAACCGGGTTTGCCGATCTGATCCGCCCTCAGTACCGATGGGCGTTTCCAGAGCCCTAGCCGGAGCTGGCGGGCCTGGCGCTCGGCAAGTTGCTGACATTCGAACAAATCGCCGTTGGGCGCTACGGCCACCTGATAAGCCAAGCCCTCGGCGAGCAAGCGCGCTTCGAGGTTCATGCCATCGCTGCCGTACAAATGGGCCAGGGTCCGCCCATACCGGTCATGGCGTTCGCGACCTGCCACCACTCCAACATGGCCGCCGCTTTCCATTACCAGAGCCTGGAGACGTCGGCGCGCGGCCTCGGCAAAGGGTTCACCGGCCCGCCCCTTACGTCCCAGCTCCGGTGCATTGATTCCGATCAGCCGGACATTGCGGCCATCTTTCAGACGAACAGTGTCACCGTCGATGACTCGCTGTACCTCAACTCGTCCAGCGCCAGGCACCATCGGGCAGAACGCCATCACCTGTTCCTGGCAAATTGCACCGACAAAAAAGGCGCTCATAAGGAGCGCCTTTTTTATCAGCGTGGAACGGCCTTTCAGGCTGTCCAGGGAAAAAAGCCTTAGGCCTTCTTCGCACCGAATGTACCGAAACGATCGGCGAACTTCTGAACGCGGCCGCCGGTGTCCAGGGTCTTTTGCTTACCGGTGTAGAACGGGTGGCACTCGTTGCACACGTCGATGGCCAGTGGCTTGGCGAAAGTCGAACGAGTTTCAAACTTGTTGCCGCAGCTGCAAGTCACGGCAACTGCTGGGTATTCTGGATGGATATCAGCTTTCATGGGGACTTCCTCGGCTAGCGTGCCGCCGCCCAACACTATTGTTGAACACCGCACGTAATTTGGCTGGCGATAATACCAGCCTTGCAAAATGAAGCAAGCTGTCACGTACACCGACCGTCTGCTAGGCTCGCGCCCTGGTTCATTACACTACCTGGGAAAACCGCGTGCCCGATGCCATTCTGCGCCTTGCCCTGCCTTCACCTCTGCGCCGCCTGTTTGATTACCGCGCGCCCCAAGGTGTGTTGCGCAGCGAGCTGCATCCCGGCATGCGCTTGCGGGTACCGTTTGGCCGGCGGGAAATGATCGGTATCCTGGTGGAAATCACCGACCACAGCGAAGTCCCGGCAGAAAAGCTCAAGCCGGCGCTCGCCCTGCTCGATGCTACGCCACCCTTGCCGCCGGCGCTGCTCAAACTGTGCCTGTGGACAGCCCAGTATTACCAGCACAGCCTGGGCGACACGCTGAGCTGGGCCTTGCCGGTATTGCTGCGCCAGGGCGAGCTGGCCGAGGCGCGTCAGGAGCGGTTCTGGTCGATCGCTCCGGGCGCCAGGCTCGACGACCCACGCATCGCTCGCGCACCGCGCCAGCGCGAAGCCCTGGCCACCCTGGCTCAGCATCCGCACGGTGTGGCTCATCCGTTATTGAGCAAACTGATGCTGAACAAGGACAGCCTTGACCTATTGCTGGCCAAGGAACTGGTACAGGTGGAGATCCGCCGTCATGCCCCTGGCCAACGCCACGAACACTGGCTGGCGCAACCGGAGCTGCCACTCAACGACGAACAACGTGCCGCCTGCACGGCGATTCGCGCCGGTTTCGGCAGCTTTCAGGCATTTCTGCTGGCTGGCGTCACCGGCAGCGGCAAAACCGAGGTCTACCTGCAACTGATCCGCGAAACCCTCGAAGCCGGCAAACAGGCTCTGGTGCTGATCCCCGAGATCAACCTCGGACCGCAGACCCTGGCGCGTTTCGAACAACGCTTCAACGCACGGATCGCCCTGCTGCATTCCGCGGTCAATGATCGCGAGCGCCTGGATGCCTGGCTCGCGGCACGGGATGGCGAGGCCGATATCATTATCGGCACCCGTTCGGCGCTGTTTACACCAATGAAGCACCCTGGGCTGATCATCATCGATGAAGAGCACGATGGCTCCTATAAACAACAGGAAGGCCTGCGCTATCACGCTCGCGACCTGGCGTTGGTACGCGCCCGGCAAGAAAACATCCCAATCGTCCTGGGTTCGGCCACCCCGTCCCTGGAAAGCCTGCACAACGCCTACATGGGTCGCTACGGCTTGCTACGGCTGAACGAGCGGGCCGGCGGTGCCAAGCAGCCACGCTTCCTTCGCCTGGACGTAAAAAGCCGGCCACTGGACAGTGGCATTTGCGGACCGATGCAGCAGGCCATCGGCCAGACCCTGGCGGCAGGCCAGCAAGTCCTGGTGTTTCTCAACCGCCGTGGCTTCGCCCCGACCCTGCTGTGCCACGACTGCGGCTGGATGTCCGAATGCGTGCGTTGCGATGCCCGCATGACGGTGCACCAGCGCCATGGCGAACTGCGTTGCCACCACTGCGGCCATGTCGAACGCACCCCACGCAACTGTCCGCAATGCGCCAAGGTCGACCTGCGTCCGGTAGGCGCGGGCACCGAGCGCGCCGAAGAGCGACTGGGCATCCTATTTCCCGATTACCCGGTACTGCGGGTCGACCGCGACAGCACCTCGCGAAAGGACGCGATGAACCAACTGTTCGCGACGATCCAGAAAGGCCAGCCCTGTATCCTGGTGGGCACGCAGATGCTTGCCAAAGGGCATCATTTCCCCAGGGTGACGCTGGTTTCGATCCTCGACGCCGATGGCGGGCTGTTTTCCGGTGACTTCCGCGCCAGCGAGCGCATGGCACAATTGATCGTCCAGGTGGCGGGCCGGGCCGGGCGCGCGGAAGAGCCGGGCAAGGTCATCATCCAGACCCATCTGGCAGACCACCCATTGTTGATCCAGCTCACCGAGCAAGGTTATTTCGCCTTTGCCGAACAAGCCTTGAGCGAGCGCCGCGCCGCCGGATTACCGCCCTTTGCCCACTTGGCGCTGTTGCGTGCCGAAGCCCATAAGCCCGGACAGGCCGAAGGTTTTCTCGATGAAGCCTGCAGCGAGGCCGAACGCCTGCTGGCGCAAATGAACCTGGGCGGCATCGAGTTGCTCGGGCCGGTGCCAGCCCCCATGGAGCGTCGGGCCGGACGTTATCGGGCGCAGCTACTGCTACAGGCCAATGCCCGGGCACCGTTGCACCGATTGCTCGGCAGTTGGCGGCGGGTACTGGAGCAGATGCCCGGCGGGCGGCAGGTACGCTGGTCGCTGGATGTCGATCCGGTGGATTTGTATTGAGCCGAGCTGGCGCCACCAGTCTATAACCTGTTGGCAAGCTCACCCCGGCAACGGATAATATCCAGTTTTTCCACCTGCGCATCGAAGCGCCGCCGCGCTTGCGGTCGAAAGAGAACAGCATGAAAAACACCATTCGCCAGTTGATCCAGCAAGCCCTCACCCAACTCGTTGACGAAGGTGTGTTGCCTGAAGGCCTGACGCCGGCGATCCAGGTCGAAAACACCCGAGACAAGAGCCATGGTGACTTCGCCAGCAACATCGCCATGATGCTGGCCAAACCTGCGGGTCTGAAGCCGCGCGACCTGGCGGAAAAATTGATCGCCGCGCTGCCGACCGATGACAACGTCAGTAAGGCGCAAATCGCCGGCCCTGGCTTCATCAACTTCTTCCAGAACACTCAGGCCCTGGCCGCGCGCCTCGATGCCGCGCTGACCGACGCCAACCTGGGCGTGCGCAAGGCAGGCCCGGCGCAACGCACCGTGGTCGACCTGTCGGCCCCCAACCTCGCCAAGGAAATGCACGTCGGCCACCTGCGCTCGACCATCCTTGGTGACGGCGTGGCGCGGGTCCTGGAGTTTCTCGGCGACACCGTGATCCGCCAGAACCATGTCGGCGACTGGGGCACGCAGTTCGGCATGCTGATGGCCTACCTGCAGGAAAACCCGATCAGTAGCAACGAGCTGTCGGACCTGGAGAACTTCTACCGCGCCGCCAAGCAACGCTTCGACGAGTCCAACGAATTCGCCGACCGCGCCCGTAGCCTGGTGGTCAAGCTGCAGGCTGGCGACGCGGATTGCCTGGCGCTATGGGCACGTTTCAAGGACATCTCGCTGTCCCACTGCCAGAAAATCTACGAGTTGCTCAACGTCAAGCTGACCATGGCCGACGTCATGGGTGAAAGTGCCTACAACGACGATCTGATCAATGTAGTCAATGACCTCAAGGCCAAAGGCATGCTGGTCGAGAGTAACGGTGCCCAGTGCGTGTTCCTCGACGAGTTCAAGAACGCCGACGGCGAGCCGCTGCCAGTGATTATCGTCAAGGCCGACGGCGGCTATCTCTACGCCACCACCGACCTGGCCGCCGTGCGCTACCGCAGCAACGTGCTCAAAGCCGATCGTGCGCTGTACTTCGTCGACCAGCGCCAGGCCCTGCACTTCCAGCAAGTATTCGCCGTGGCGCACAAAGCCGGCTTCGTGAACCATCCGATGGACATGGAGCACATGGGCTTCGGCACCATGAACGGCGCCGACGGTCGACCATTCAAGACCCGCGACGGCGGCACCGTGAAGCTCATCGACCTGCTGACCGAGGCCCGCGAGCGCGCCTACAAGCTGGTCAAGGAAAAGAACCCGCAACTGCCCGAGAGCGACCTGCGCGAAATCGCCGAGGTCGTCGGTATCGGCGCGGTGAAGTACGCCGACCTGTCCAAGCACCGCACCAGCGACTACAGTTTCAACTTCGACCTGATGCTCAACTTCGAAGGCAACACCGCGCCGTACCTCCTGTACGCCTACACCCGCGTGGCCGGCGTGTTCCGCAAGCTGGACAAGGATTTCAGCGCAGCGGATGGCCAGATCGTGCTCGACGCCGCCCATGAGCAGGAACTGGCGGCCAGGCTGGCGCAGTTCGGCGAGGTCCTCAACAGCGTCGCCGAAAAAGGTACGCCGCACCTCCTCTGCGCCTACCTGTACGATGTCGCCGGCCTGTTCTCCAGCTTCTACGAGAACTGCCCGATCCTGACCGCCGACAGTCCGGCGCAGATGCAGAGCCGCCTGCGTCTCGCCGCGCTGACCGGTCGCACCCTCAAGCAAGGCCTGGAGCTGCTGGGCCTGGAAACTCTGGAGCGTATGTAAGTTGGCCGCCAAGAAAAAACCCGCACCCAAACGAGGCGCCAGCCGTTACCAAGCTCCTGCAAAAAAGCCGATTCCGGGCTGGTTGTGGCTGGCCATCGGGCTTGGCGTGGGGGCTTTTATCGTGTTTCTGATGAAACTTGAGCCGGGCAAGGGCGATGACGTCAAGCGGGTCAGACAGGAACAGCAGAAAGCGACCAAGATCGCCGAAGCCAACAAGACCCCACCGAGCCCTACCCTGCCGGTGAAACCGAAGTACGACTTCTACACCTTGCTGCCGGAATCGGAAGTCATCGTGCCACCGGAAGCCGTGCCGGAAAAAACCCTGCCGACGCCACAGACCGTGCCGACCACGCCAGTCACCCCGGCCGAAGCGGCGAAGATCGATACCGCACGTGCCCAGGCGGCGCTGGCCGGAATGACCCCGCCACCGCCGCCCCCCGTGGCCAAGCCGGCACCGGCGGCTGTAACGCAGTTCTTCCTGCAGGCCGGCTCGTTCCGCAAGGAAGCCGATGCCGACAAGGTCCGCGCACAGATCATCCTGCTCGGTCAGGCAGTGTCGATTGAGTCGGGAACAGTCAAGGAAGAGACTTGGTACCGGGTGCTGGTCGGTCCGTTCAGCAACCGCGAACAATTGACCACGGCGCAAAAACAACTCGCCGGCAGCGGCTTCAGTAATCTATTGTTACAACAGCGCCAGAGCCGCTGAAACCCGCCCCTGTGGGAGCCGGCCATTCGGCTCCCACAGCTGAACTGCATGACAACAGACGCTTTCCTCTTCCTACACCGCTCGTCCCTCAGCCTTACTTTCGGTTGAAAATCCCTGCGCAATCCCCATATCAGTTTTCATCAGACATTTTCGCCTACCTGCGTGGAGACTCTCCCTTGACCACCATCGTTTCAGTTCGTCGCCACGGCAAAGTCGTCATGGGTGGCGACGGCCAGGTTTCCCTAGGCAACACCGTCATGAAGGGCAACGCGAAAAAAGTCCGTCGCCTCTACCACGGCCAGGTGCTCGCCGGTTTCGCCGGCGCCACCGCCGACGCCTTCACCTTGTTCGAGCGTTTTGAAGGCCAGTTGGAAAAGCACCAGGGCCACCTGGTTCGAGCCGCCGTCGAATTGGCCAAGGAATGGCGCACCGATCGCTCCCTGAGCCGCCTGGAAGCCATGCTGGCGGTCGCCAACAAGGACGCTTCGCTGATCATCACCGGCAACGGCGATGTCGTTGAGCCGGAAGAGGGCTTGATCGCCATGGGTTCCGGGGGTGGCTATGCCCAGGCTGCGGCCAGTGCCCTGTTGAAGAAGACCGAGCTGTCAGCCCGGGAAATCGTCGAGACCGCCCTCGGGATCGCCGGTGATATTTGCGTATTCACTAATCACAACTTCACTATTGAGGAACAGGACCTCGCGGAATAAAGCAGTGCCAGACCCTTGTCTACGCTGATCACTACTGCTTGAGGATCCCACATACCATGTCCATGACCCCCCGCGAAATCGTCCACGAACTCAATCGCCATATCATTGGCCAGGACGATGCTAAGCGCGCCGTTGCCATTGCACTGCGTAACCGTTGGCGCCGCATGCAATTGCCCGAAGAACTGCGCGTTGAAGTCACCCCCAAGAACATCTTGATGATTGGCCCGACCGGCGTCGGCAAGACCGAAATTGCCCGACGCCTGGCCAAGCTGGCCAACGCACCGTTCATCAAGGTCGAAGCGACCAAGTTCACTGAAGTCGGCTATGTCGGGCGTGACGTCGAATCGATTATCCGCGATCTGGCCGACGCCGCGATCAAGCTGCTGCGCGAGCAGGAGATGGTCAAAGTTCGCCACCGCGCCGAAGACGCCGCCGAGGAACGCATTCTCGACGCCCTGCTGCCGCCGGCACGCATGGGCTTCAATGAGGAGGCGGCGCCCAGCCAGGACTCCAATACCCGCCAGCTATTTCGCAAGCGCTTGCGGGAAGGCCAGTTGGATGACAAGGAGATTGAAATCGAGGTCGCGGAACACGCCGGCGTTGATATCTCCGCGCCGCCGGGCATGGAAGAAATGACCAACCAACTGCAGAGCCTGTTCGCCAACATGGGCAAGGGCAAGCGTAAGAACCGTAAGCTCAAGGTCAAGGAGGCGCTTAAGCTGGTGCGCGATGAAGAGGCCGGGCGCCTGGTCAACGACGAAGAGTTGAAGGCCAAGGCCCTGGAAGCGGTCGAGCAGCACGGCATCGTCTTCATCGACGAGATCGACAAAGTGGCCAAGCGCGGCAATGTCGGCGGCGCCGACGTCTCTCGTGAGGGCGTACAACGCGACCTGCTGCCGCTGATCGAAGGCTGCACCGTCAACACCAAGCTGGGCATGGTCAAGACTGACCACATCCTGTTTATCGCTTCCGGGGCGTTCCACCTGAGCAAGCCGAGCGACCTGGTGCCCGAGCTGCAAGGCCGCCTGCCAATCCGTGTCGAACTCAAGGCCTTGAGCCCGGGAGATTTTGAACGCATTCTCAGCGAACCACACGCCTCGTTGACCGAGCAGTATCGCGAGTTGCTGAAAACCGAAGGCCTGAGCATCGAGTTTCAGCCGGATGGCATCAAGCGTCTCGCCGAGATCGCCTGGCAGGTCAACGAGAAGACCGAAAACATCGGCGCCCGGCGCCTGCACACGCTGCTCGAACGCCTGCTCGAAGAGGTCTCGTTCAGTGCCGGCGACCTGGCGAGTGCCCAGGGCGTCGAGCCGATTCGCATCGACGCTGCCTATGTCGACAGCCACCTCGGTGAATTGGCGCAGAACGAAGACCTGTCGCGGTATATCCTGTAATCCTCGACCTGCGGGAGCCAGCCGGCTCCCGCAGGAGGCTCTTACCTAGACAGGTTAGCGTTCAGCCATGACCATTCGACTCCCCAGCGCCATCAACCTGCACAAGGCCTCGAAAACCCTGACCCTCACCTACGGGCCGGGCGAGGAGTACCATCTGCCCGCCGAATTCCTGCGGGTGCATTCCCCTTCCGCCGAGGTCCAGGGCCACGGCAAGCCGATCCTGCAATCCGGCAAGCTCGGTGTGGGCCTGAGCAAGATCGAACCCGCCGGCCAGTACGCCCTGAAACTGACCTTCGACGACGGTCATGACAGCGGGCTGTTCACCTGGGACTACCTCTACCAATTGGCCTGTCGCCAGGATGACTTGTGGGCCGATTATCTTGCCGAACTCAAAGTCGCCGGAAAATCCCGCGACCCGGCCGAGTCGATTGTACGCCTCATGCTCTAGTGGCCTGTACGGTGAGTTCGTTAGCTCAAGTTCGGATGCCATAAGTCCCTGGCCAAGGCGCTGTGACGAGTCATAGCCGGGCTATGGCGAGCAACAGCAACGCAGGCCAGGGATTTAGGGCGCCGAAATGGACTCATAGAACTCACCACACAGGCCACTAGTGGCCTGTACGGGCATTTTGCCGTTTGGGGCGTATTTTCTAATTTGATCTGATTCAATACCCGCTGGCGGGCTAGTGGCCCGTGTGGCGAGTTGCGTTAGTCCACTGACATTCGCCCCGCCTGCAAAAAAATACACTCGGGTAACCCATGGAGCTGACCCATTGCGCATCGCTAACGATGTGCAACCAACCGGTCGCCCGAGCAGCAGTAGTACCTGGCATTCGTTGTGCCCAGTTGCACAGCTTTAGCCGGTACTCGTCTCAGGACAATGGAGCGTCTAGATGAGTGACAAAAATAGCGATGACCTCAAGCGCCAAGCCTTGGAAAACACCCTGGGCCTGAACCCCGTCGTCGGTTTGCGTAGAAAGGGCCTGCTGACTTCCGCACGCATGGTGTTAGCCCAAGCCATCAGGCAACCCGTCCATAGCGCCAGGCACATCGCCCATTTCGGCCTCGAACTCCAGCATGTGCTGCTCGGCAAATCGAGCCTGCAGCCAGACAGCGATGACCGCCGCTTCCGCGATCCGGCCTGGAGCCAGAACCCGCTCTACAAACGCTACCTGCAAACCTACCTGGCCTGGCGCAAGGAGCTCCATGACTGGATAGGTGACAGCTCACTCTCGCCCCAAGACATCAGCCGCGGGCACTTCGTCATCAACCTGCTGACCGAGGCCATGGCGCCGACCAACACCGTAGCCAACCCTGCGGCAGTCAAGCGCTTCTTCGAGACCGGCGGCAAGAGCCTGCTCGACGGCTTGGCGAATCTGGCCAAGGATCTGATACATAACGGCGGCATGCCGAGCCAGGTGAACATGGGCGCCTTCGAGGTCGGCAAAAGCCTGGGGACCACCGAAGGCGCGGTGGTGTTTCGCAACGACGTGCTGGAACTGATCCAATACGGACCGACCACCGAACAGGTGCATGAGCGTCCACTGCTGGTGGTCCCACCACAGATCAACAAGTTCTATGTCTTCGACCTCAGCCCGGACAAGAGCCTGGCGCGCTTCTGCTTACGCAGTCGCCAGCAGACCTTTATCGTCAGTTGGCGCAATCCGACCAAGGCTCAGCGCGAGTGGGGCCTGTCGACCTATATCGAGGCACTGAAGGAAGCCGTCGAGGTGGTCATCGCCATCACCGGCAGCAAGGACGTCAACATGCTCGGCGCCTGCTCCGGCGGTATCACCTGCACCGCCCTGCTCGGCCACTATGCCGCCCTCGGCGAACAGAAGGTCCGCTCCCTGACCCTGCTGGTCAGCGTGCTCGACACCACGCTCGACACCCAGGTTGCATTGTTCGTCGACGAACAGACCCTGGAAGCCGCCAAGCGCCATTCCTACCAGGCCGGCGTGCTGGAAGGCAGTGACATGGCGAAAGTCTTCGCCTGGATGCGCCCCAACGATCTGATCTGGAACTACTGGGTCAACAACTACCTGCTCGGCAATGAACCACCGGTGTTCGATATTCTGTTCTGGAACAACGACACCACCCGTCTGCCAGCCGCGTTCCATGGCGACCTGATCGAGATGTTCAAGAACAACCCGCTGGTGCGCGCCGATGCCCTGGAAGTGTGCGGTACCCCGATCGACCTGAAGAAAGTCACCGCCGACATCTTCTCCCTGGCCGGCACCAACGACCACATCACGCCCTGGAAGTCCTGCTACAAGTCGGCTCAGCTATTCGGCGGCAAGGTCGAGTTCGTGCTGTCAAGCAGCGGGCATATTCAGAGTATTCTCAACCCACCGGGCAATCCGAAGTCACGCTACATGACCAGCGAAGAAATGCCGGTCCAGGCCGAGGACTGGCAGGAAAATGCCACCAAGCACACCGACTCCTGGTGGCTCTACTGGCAGACATGGCTGGCCGAGCGCTCGGGCAAGCTGAAGAAGCCACCGACCAGCCTGGGCAGCAACGCCTACCCTTCGGCCGAGGCGGCACCGGGGACCTACGTGCACGAACGTTAAGGGTACAGGGACGGTGTGGCCCCCATCACCCGAGGCCGCGTCGGATCAGCCAAGCAGCTTCCATCACAGGGCTTCAAACATGCCGCAACCGTTCATCTTCAGAACCATCGAGCTGGATGGCCAAACCATCCGCACTGCGGTTCGCCCTGGCAAGCCTCATCTGACGCCCTTGTTGATTTTCAACGGTATCGGCGCCAACCTGGAGCTGGTGTTTCCGTTCGTCCACGCCTTGGACCCGGACTTGGAAGTGATTTCCTTCGACGTCCCCGGCGTCGGCGGATCTTCCACCCCGAGCCGCCCCTATCGCTTTCCCGGCCTGGCCAAACTCAGCGCCCGCATGCTCGACTATCTGGATTATGGCCAGGTCAGTGCGGTGGGCGTGTCCTGGGGTGGCGCCCTGGCCCAGCAGTTCGCCTACGACTACCCGGAGCGTTGCAAAAAATTGATCCTCGCCGCCACCGCCGCCGGCGCCTTCATGGTTCCGGGCAAGCCCAAGGTGCTGTGGAATATGGCCAGCCCACGTCGCTACCTCCAGCCGTCCCACGTCATTCGCATCGCCCCGACTCTGTATGGCGGCGCCTTCCGTCGTGACCCGCGCCTGGCCGCCGAACACGCGGCCCAGGTGCGTTCGGCGGGCAAACTGGGCTACTACTGGCAACTGTTCGCCGGCCTGGGCTGGACCAGCATTCACTGGCTGCACAAGATCCATCAGCCGACCCTGGTGCTGGCCGGCGACGACGATCCGCTGATTCCGCTGATCAATATGCGCCTGCTGGCCTGGCGCATTCCTAACGCCCAGCTACACATAATCGATGACGGTCATTTGTTTCTGATCACCCGCGCCGAAGCCGTGGCGCCCATCATCATGAAATTCCTCCAGGAAGAACGCCTGCGGGCCGTCATGCACCCGCAACCGGCGCCGTTCAAGCACACTTAGGGTCGGCCTGGGAGCCGGTGGCCTGTACGGCTAGTTCGGCGACCACAGCCCATGGCCAGGGCGCCGTGACCAGTCATAGCCTGCTTTGGCGAGCAACAGCAACACGGGTCAGGGGCTGGTGGCACCGACATTGGCTCCCAGAACCCACCACACAGGGCGCTAGTACTCACAGTAAACCCTCCGGCAGGACGCCGGCAGCGTGCAACAGAAGCCGGGGTCAACCCTATCGTTGGCCTGGTGAGATGTATCGGTTGATAGCTTGATGACGAAGGAGTGTTGCCTCATGCGAGACAAATCAGTGATGGATTCGCTACCCACCCTCGCCGCGTTCAGCAACGCGCAGGGGGCGATTACCGGTCTGCGTGGCCGGGACCTGCTGTCTACCCTGCGCAGCGTGGCTGGCCATGGCCTGCGCAATCCGCTACATACCGTGCGACATGCGCTGGCCCTGGGTGGCCAGTTGAGCAAAGTGCTGCTTGGCGAAGCGCCGCACAAACCCTGCCCCCGAGACCCGCGCTTCGCCGATCCGGCATGGAGCCTGAACCCGTTCTACCGACGCAGCCTGCAAGCCTACCTGGCCTGGCAGAATCAGGTCCGACAATGGATCGACGACAGCCAGATGAGCCACGACGACCGGGCCCGGGCGCACTTTATCTGCGCCCTGCTCAACGACGCGGTGGCACCGTCCAACACTCTGCTTAACCCGCTGGCGGTCAAAGAACTGTTCAACTCCGGCGGCAGCAGTATCGTGCGCGGCTTCGGCCACCTGATAAACGATCTGCTGCACAACGACGGACTGCCCAGCCAGGTCACCAAGCACGCCTTCGAAGTCGGCAAGACCGTGGCCACTACTCAGGGTTCGGTGGTCTTTCGCAACGAATGGCTGGAGCTGATCCAGTACCGCCCGATGAGCCGGAAGCAGTACGCGAAGCCTTTGCTGATCGTGCCGCCGCAAATCAACAAGTACTACATCTTCGATCTCAGCCCAGCCAACAGCTTTGTGCAGTACGCCCTGAAGAATGACTTGCAGGTTTTTGTGGTCAGTTGGCGCAACCCGGATGCACGACACCGCGAATGGGGCCTATCGACCTATGTCGAGGCGGCGCAAGCGGCCTTGAACGTTTGCCGGGCGATCACCGCCAGCAGCGAGGTCAACCTAATGGGCGCCTGCGCGGGCGGCCTGACCATTGCCGCCCTGCAGGGTCATCTGCAGGCTAAGCGGCAGTTGCACCGGGTCTCCAGCGCCACTTATCTGGTCAGCCTGCTCGACGGCCGGCTCGACAGCCCGCCCATGCTGTTCGCCGACGAGCAGACTCTCGAGGCCGCCCGGCGCCGCTCCTATCAACAAGGCGTGCTCGATGGCCGGGACATGGCCAAGGTCTTCGCCTGGATGCGGCCCAACGACCTGATCTGGAACTACTGGATCAACAACTACCTGCTGGGCAAGGAACCGCCGGCCTTCGACGTTCTCTACTGGAACAACGACAACACCCGTCTACCAGCCGCGCTGCACGGCGACCTGCTGGATTTCTTCAAGCACAACCCGCTGTGTCATCCCGGCGGCCTGCAAGTTTGTGGCACGCCCATCGACCTGCGCATGGTCACGGTCGACAGCTTCAGCGTCGGCGGCATTAACGATCACATCACGCCATGGGCGGCGGTCTATCGCTCGACCCTGCTACTGGGTGGCGAACGCCGCTTCGTGCTGTCCAACAGCGGCCATGTCCAGAGCATCCTCAATCCGCCGGATAACCCAAAGGCCAACTATATCGACAACCCGCAGCTCGGCGGCGATCCGCGGGCCTGGTACTACGATGGCAAGCAGGTAGCGGGTAGCTGGTGGACGCAATGGCTAGAGTGGATTCAGGCCCGTTCCGGCGCCCTGGAAGAAACTCGGATGAGGCCAGGCAACCCGAACTATCCCCCCATGGAAGCGGCACCCGGCACCTATGTGCGAGTGCGTTGACTATCACTGGACACGGCGGCCGGCAGTCGCGAAAAACTGTCGGATCGACCTAAGAAGACTGGATGAAAACCCGCGATCGGATTCTTGAATGTGCGCTGCAATTGTTCAACCAGAAAGGCGAACCCAATGTCTCGACAATGGAAATTGCCAATGAAATGGGGATCAGCCCAGGCAATCTCTACTACCACTTCCATGGCAAGGAGCCGTTGGTGCTCGGCCTGTTCGAGCGTTTCCAGCAAGAGCTGACACCATTGCTGGACCCGCCGGCGGATGTCGAACTGGCGCCCGAGGATTACTGGTTCTTCCTGCACCTGATCGTCGAGCGCCTGGCTCACTACCGTTTCCTGTTCCAGGACCTCTCCAACCTTGCGGGCCGCCTGCCCAGACTGGCCAAAGGCATCCGCAACCTGCTCAATGCGCTCAAGCGGACCCTGGCTTCGTTGCTGGCGCGCCTGAAAGCCCAGGGCTTTCTGGTCAGTGAAACCCAGGCATTGGGGCAGTTGGTGGAACAAATCACCCTGACGCTGCTGTTCTCGCTGGACTATCAACGGATTCTCGGACGCGAAGGCGAGGTGCGCTGGGTGGTGTATTCGATCATGATGCTGACGGCGCCCCATTTACAGCCCCCGGCCAGGCAGGTGACGGAGCAGATGGCATTGCGGTATCTCGAAGATCGCCAGTGACGGTAAGAAACAGCGTGGGCTCGGTCGCGGCGGCTGACCGACAGAGGACGCAAATCGCAATGCACAAACGAAAACGCCCGACCTTCACAGGCCGGGCGTTTCTGGTTCAGCGAACCACGACTCAGGGTTGCGGGGTGGATCCTGATGGAGCCGGTGCGACAACCGGAGCGGTGGGAGCGGTCGGGGTTGCCGAGTTCGCGGTCGGTGCGACAACCGGCTTGGCTGCGCCGGGCTTTTTTGCCGCAGCCGGCTTGGCGGCAGGTTTTGCTGCTGACTTGGACGTCGGCTTGGCGGCAGCTTTCGCAGCGACCGTTTTGGCCGCTGACTGGGTCGCCGCTTTCGCCACCGGCTTGGTCACGGCTTTGGCCGTCGCAGTTTTCGCCGCAGGCTTGGCGCCAGATTTGGCCGTAGCCTTGGTCAGTGGCTTGGCCGCCGTTTTCGCCGCGGGCTTGGCGGCTGTCGTTTTCGACGCGGTCGCAGTCAAGGCCTGACCGGTAAGCTTCTCGATTTGCTTGGTCAGGGTCTCGACCTTACTGTGCAGCGCCTTCACTTCATTGCGGCTGGGCACGCCCAAACGCGAAATGGCGCTATTGAGGCGCTTGTCGAAAGCCTCTTCCAGTTCATCCCACTTACCCAGTGCGCGATCCTTGACACCGCTGATGCGCGACTTGGCCGAACTGGCGGAGCCCTTGGCGGCCTCGGCGGTTTTACCTACGGCACTCTTGGTCAGTTTCTCGGCCTTCTCGCCGTCCTTTACCAGGGTCTCGAAGAGCTTGCTGCCGTCACTGTCGATCTTCGAGTACACACCTAAACCAGCCAGCCAGATTTTGCGGGAATACTCTTCAACCTTCCCGATCCACGAGCTGCCTTCCTTCTCAGTATTCTTTTTGCCAGCCATCCCGTTCTCCTTAATGTTTACGCGAGACACGTTGAAGCAACGCCGCCAACTCATCGAGCTTAGCAGAGAGTGTCTCCACGTCATGTTTAGACACAATTCCAATGCGATTCAAGACGCTGGCGGCACGCTTGTGGAAAGCTTTCGACACCTTGTCCAGTTGCACTTCGACCTTGCCCCTGAGACGGCTGACATCGTGTTGCACGTTGTCGATCTGGCTATTGGCGGCCTCAAGCTTCGCAGCAACAACCTTTTTCCCTTTTTTTTCAAAGTTTTGGCCGGCCTTCACGAGCTCGCTGAAATACTCGCCGCCTTCCCTGCCGACCTTGACATAGGCCCCAAGGCCCGCCAACCAGAGCTTACGGGCATAGACATTCGCGTCAGCCAGAGCGCTGGACTGAACCTCGGTTTTTTTCTTCAGACTGACTTTGGCCATGGTGCGCCTCACGCGAAATACGGTTGGAGGAACTGCCCACAGAAATTGGGGGCCATGCACAACGTAATCAGAAAAATTAGAATGGACACCCTAACCGTGCGCTTACCCTGGCGGCGCGGCGTGCCAGCCTCAGGCCAACGCCTTGTCCAATGCTTTCTCGATCTCGGCCTTGATAGTATCGCTCAAGGCCGACATCAACAGGCCCAGCTCAACATCCACGTTGATCCGATCCTCGGCGATCCGCACTTCACCGCTGACGCCGGAGCGCTTGAGGCTCACGGTATCGCCCGACCAGCGAGGCGCCAGGCCATATTGCTCGGCCAGTTTTTGCACCAACACTGCAGTTTTCTCACGAGCGCCTGCCAGACCAAGGTGGTGGGCACGCTCGACACTAATCCGGGCCATCGGTTGATTCCTGTTCTATAGAGATACGCCGGGCCGGTTTTGAATCAAGCTGGGTCAATCGGTCCCGGTGGCCCACTATACTTACATTCCGCCTTTGCCAAGACAAAGCCGGCCACCGGGATTAGAATGGCCCGCATTCTCTTCTGGTGACAGCGATATGACTGATCAGCGCAAAGGCAGCGATGCCGAACCCACCACCCACTTCGGCTTCAAGAACGTGCCGGAAAGCCAAAAAGCGGAAAAAGTCGCTGAGGTGTTTCACTCGGTCGCGGCCAAATACGACCTGATGAACGACGTGCTCTCCGGCGGCATGCATCGCCTGTGGAAGCGCTTCACCATCGAACTGTCGGGCGTGCGTACCGGTAACCGGGTGCTGGATATCGCTGGCGGAACCGGCGACCTGAGCAAAAAATTCTCGCGCCTGATAGGTCCCACCGGCCAAGTGGTGTTGGCTGACATCAATGCCTCCATGCTCAAGGTCGGCCGTGACCGCCTGTTGGACCTCGGTGTGGCCGGTAACATCGAGTTCGTCCAGGCCGACGCGGAGAAGCTGCCGTTCCCGGACAACCATTTCGACTGCGTGACCATCGCCTTCGGCCTGCGCAACGTCACCCACAAGGAAGACGCCCTGCGCTCCATGCTGCGGGTACTCAAGCCAGGCGGACGCCTGCTGGTACTGGAGTTTTCCAAGCCGACCAACGCGCTGATGTCCAAGGTCTACGACGCCTATTCGTTCGCCTTTATGCCCCTGGCCGGCAAGCTGATCACCAATGACTCGGAAAGCTATCGCTACCTGGCCGAATCGATCCGCATGCACCCGAACCAGGAAACCCTGAAGTCGATGATGGTGGAGGCCGGTTTCGACCGCGTGACCTATCACAACATGACTGCGGGCATCGTCGCCTTGCATCGCGGCATCAAGCCCTGATGGTGCTCAGCGGCCTGCTTGCCGGTGTCGAACGCGGCCTCAACCGGGTGCTGCGTCTGGACAGCACCGCCCTGGATCGGCTCGGGCACCTGGCCGGCAAGGTCATCGAGGTCGACAGCCCGGCCTTGAAGTTGTTTATCCTGCCTGGCAATGAGGGCCTGATGCTGGCCGCCCACTGGGCCGTCGACGCCGACTGCATTCTGCGCGCACCGACCACGAGCCTGTTGAACCTGGCCCTGAGCAGGGACAAGAGCGCGGTCCTGCACGGTCCGGATGTGCACCTGGAAGGCGACAGCGCAGTGCTGCTTGAACTCGCCGGGGTGCTGCAGGACCTGGAACTGGACTGGGAGTACGAACTCTCGCGCTGGCTGGGGCCCGTGGCCACGCAATTGATCAGCGCTCACCTGCGCAGCCGGGCCCACTGGTACCGCCAGGGGTTCGCCAGCCTCAACCAGAACCTCGCCGAATACCTCAGTGAAGAGTCCCGCGCCCTGGTCGGCAAGCACGAAGCCGAAGCCCATTTCGCCGAACTCGACCAGATCAAGCTAGATTTAGAACGACTCGAGGCGCGCTTCGAACGCCTCTCCCAATCCCTCGACTCCAGCGATAACGCATGAAGCTGCTTGCCGTCCGCCGTCTATTGCGCATCCAGCGCGTCGTGATCCGCTACCGTCTCGATGACCTGCTGTTCGAGTTACCCCTGCCCTGGTTCCTCCTGGCCTTGCGCTTCACCCTGCCGTGGCGCTGGTTCCCGCGCAAGCCACCGCAAGTGAGCCGAGGTGCGCGGCTGCGCTTGGCCTTGCAAGACCTGGGACCGATCTTCATCAAGTTCGGGCAGATTCTCTCGACCCGCCGCGACCTGCTGCCCGAGGACATCGCCGACGAACTGATGCTGTTGCAGGACCGCGTACCGCCATTCGACCCACAAAAAGCCGTGGCACTGATCGAGTCGCAACTGGGCAAGAAGATCAGTGAGGTCTTCAGCCGTTTCGACATCGAACCGCTGGCCTCGGCCTCGGTGGCTCAGGTGCATGCCGCCCAGCTGAAAAGCGGTGAGGAAGTGGTGGTGAAGGTCATCCGCCCCGGCCTCAAGCCAATCATCGCCCAGGACCTGGCCTGGCTGTTCATCCTCGCCCGCGCCGCTGAGCGGGTTTCCGCCGACGCGCGCCTGCTACACCCGGTGGACGTGGTTAGCGACTACGAAAAAACCATCTACGACGAACTCGACCTGCTGCGCGAGGCCGCCAACGCCAGCCAACTGCGACGCAACTTCGAAGGGTCGGACATGATGTACGTGCCCCAGGTCTACTGGGACTGGTGCCGGCCGAAAGTTTTGGTAATGGAGCGTATCCACGGCATCCAGGTCACTGACCTGGCGACCCTCGCCGACCAGCGCACCGACATGAAAATGCTCGCCGAGCGCGGTGTGGAGATCTTCTTCACCCAGGTGTTTCGCGACAGCTTTTTCCACGCCGACATGCACCCCGGCAACATCTTCGTCAGCACCGTCAATCCGTGGCGCCCGCAGTACATCGCCATCGACTGTGGCATCGTCGGCAGCCTGACCCCGCAGGACCAGGATTACCTGGCACGCAACCTGTTCGCCTTCTTCAAGCGTGACTATCGGCGCGTCGCCCAGTTGCACATCGATTCAGGCTGGGTGCCGGCACACACCAAACTCAACGAGTTCGAAGCCGCCATCCGCACCGTCTGCGAGCCGATTTTCGAGAAGCCGCTGAAGGACATCTCCTTCGGCCAGGTGCTGATGCGACTGTTCCAAACCGCGCGACGCTTCAATATGGAGGTTCAGCCGCAGCTGGTGCTGTTGCAGAAGACCTTACTCAATATCGAAGGCCTGGGTCGCCAGTTATACCCGGACCTGGACCTGTGGAGCACCGCCCAACCGTTCCTCGAACGCTGGATGCGCGAGCGGGTCAGCCCCAAAGCCCTGCTGGGCAACCTGCACAGCCAGGTCGAGCAACTGCCGCACCTGGCCGACATGACCCGCGACCTGCTCGAACGCCTGTCGCAACCTCACGCCGCCGATCCCGAACCGACCTGGAAAAAGCGCAAGAACGACTGGCCGCTGCGCCTGATCGGGTCACTGCACCTGGGCGGCGGTGCATTCCTGGCCGCTGGCGGGCCGCTGCACGAGTTGGGGCACTGGCCGGCGGCGATCATGGTGGCCATTGGTTTGTATCTGGTCGTGCGCCGATAGCCAGTGAGGCCGCCGGCTGGCAAACTGTTCATTCGCCGAGGCCCGACCACGCAGGTCGGACCCGGTTGTCGGAGTCGAAGATGAAAGACTGGCTGGACGAGATTAAATGGGACAGCGACGGCCTGGTGCCGGCCATTGCCCAGGATCACAAGACCGGGCGCGTACTGATGATGGCCTGGATGAACCGCGAGGCACTGCAACTGAGTGTCCGCGAAAGCCGGGCGATCTACTGGTCACGCTCGCGTGGCAAACTGTGGCGCAAGGGCGAGGAGTCCGGCCATATACAGCATTTGCATGAAATGCGCCTGGACTGCGATGCCGACGTGATTGTCCTGATGGTCGAGCAGGTCGGCGATATCGCCTGCCATACGGGCCGCCAGAGCTGCTTCTACCGCGTTTATGAAAACCACGGCTGGAAGACGGTCGACCCGGTCCTCAAGGACCCACACAGCATCTACACAGCTGGACACTGAACATGACTGACACCCTGACCCGCTTGGCCCAGGTGCTGGAGGAGCGCAAAGGCGCCGCCGCCGACAGCTCCTACGTCGCCAGCCTGTATCACAAGGGCTTGAACAAAATTCTGGAGAAGGTCGGCGAAGAGTCGGTCGAGACCATCATTGCCGCCAAGGACGCCGCCATCAGCGGCGATTGCAGCGAGGTGATCTACGAAACCGCCGATCTGTGGTTCCACAGCCTGGTCATGCTCGCCCAACTGGGGCAGCATCCGCAGGCCGTGCTGGATGAGTTGGACCGTCGCTTCGGATTGTCCGGACACGCCGAGAAAGCCTCGCGTCCGTCCGCCTGAACAACTTTTAGAGAGGAGCAGCACCATGGGCATTTTTGACTGGAAACACTGGATCGTCATCCTGGTTGTCGTCGTGCTGGTGTTTGGCACCAAGAAACTCAAGAACCTGGGCACCGATGTCGGCGAATCGATCAAGGGCTTTCGCAAGGCCATGAACGACGACGAAAAACCTGCCGAGCCGGCAGTACCGCCGGTCGCCCAGCCAACCGCGCCGATACAGCCACAGGCTACTGCCCAACAGAACACGCCGCACACCATCGACGTGCAGGCGCAGAAAGTAGAAGAGCCTCGCAACCACTCGTGAGCACTGCCTAATGTTCGGTATCAGCTTCAGTGAATTGCTGCTCGTCGGCCTCGTCGCCCTGTTGGTCCTCGGTCCCGAGCGTCTGCCAGGTGCGGCGCGCACCGCGGGCCTGTGGGTCGGGCGCCTGAAACGCAGTTTCAACGCGATCAAGCAGGAAGTGGAACGGGAAATCGGTGCCGACGAAATTCGCCGGCAACTGCACAACGAACACATCCTGTCCCTGGAGCAGGAAGCCCGCAAGATCCTCTCACCGCTCCAGGAACCGGCGAATCCGCTGCCGCCGGTCGCCCCGCAGACGATTCACCCTGCGGCCATGCCGACGCCGCCAGCCGAGCCATTGCCGGGCGATCCGCCGACGCAGGTAGAGACCGTTACTCCCGCGCCGACGCCCAGTGCGCCAGCTTCTCATGACCCTACTTTGCCGCCGCGAGCCCCATGAGCGATATTCCGGAAAACGACCAGCACATGCCGCTGGTTTCGCACCTCACAGAGCTGCGCACCCGTCTGCTGCGTTGTGTCGCGGTGATCTTCCTGATCTTTGCCGGGTTGTTCGCCTTCACCCAGCAGATCTACACCTTTGTCTCCACGCCACTGCGCCAGTACCTGCCAGCCGGGGCGACGATGATCGCCACCGATGTCTCGTCACCGTTTCTGACGCCGCTCAAACTGACCATGATGGTCTCGCTGTTCCTGGCGATCCCGGTGATCCTGCACCAGATCTGGGGGTTTATCGCGCCGGGTCTGTACAAGCACGAAAAGCGCATCGCCGTGCCGTTGCTGGTATCGAGCATCGTCCTGTTTTACACCGGCATGGCTTTCGCCTACTACCTGGTGTTCCCGCTGATCTTCAAGTTCTTCGCCGCCGCGACCCCGGCTGGCGTGGAGATGATGACCGACATCACCAGCTACCTCGACTTCGTCATGACCCTGTTCTTCGCCTTTGGCGTGGCCTTCGAGATCCCGGTGGCAGTGGTACTGTTGGTGTGGATCGGCGTGGTCGACGTCAAATACCTGAAGAAGATCCGCCCCTACGTGATCATCGGCTGCTTCGTGGTCGGCATGATCCTGACGCCACCGGATGTGTTCTCACAGACCTTGCTGGCGGTACCGATGTGGCTGCTGTTCGAGATCGGCATCCTGTTCGGTGGCCTGGTTCGCAAACGCAGCGACGAAGAGCCTGCCGACAGTGACGCCCAGCCGCCCGCCCCGCTGACGTGAACCTGCTGCTGCTGGAGGAGGCCGATTTTATTGCGGCCGACCTCGTCGTGCTGCGCGACCGGCGCCTGACCCATATGCAGGAGGTCCATCGCCTGGCGGTGGGCGACAACCTGCGGGTCGGACGTATCGGCGGCCTGATGGGCAGCGCCGAGGTGCTGCGCCTGGACGCCAGCGAGGCCGAGCTGCGGGTGATCCTGGATCGAGCGCCGCCGGCGAAACTGCCGCTGACCCTGATTCTCGCCCTGCCGCGCCCGAAAATGCTTCGGCGGGTGTTCCAGACCGTTGCCACCCTCGGTGTGCCGAAAGTGGTGCTGGTGAACAGCTACCGGGTGGAAAAGAGCTTCTGGCAGACGCCCTTCCTTGAGCCCGCAGCGATTCGCGAGCAACTGATCCTCGGCCTGGAGCAGACCCGCGACACCCTGCTGCCGGAAATTGTCATCGAGAAGCGCTTCAAGCCCTTTGTCGAAGACCGTCTACCGGCCATCAGCGCGGGCACCCTCGGCCTGGTCGGCCACCCCGGTGATTACCCCTCCTGCCCACGCGGCCTGGACGAGCCGGTGACTCTGGCCATCGGTCCGGAAGGCGGCTGGATTCCCTACGAGATCGAGCTGCTGGGCAAGGCCGGACTGCAACCGGTCCAACTTGGCGAACGCATCCTGCGGGTCGAGACCGCCGTCACCGCACTGCTCGCCCGGCTGTTCTGATCCGCCGACACCCTGCTGTTCGAGCCGGCGCCAGGCAGGTTGAGGCCCGACCAGTAAACTGGGAATCAAGGTCGGCCTTGCCATTCAGCGGACGGTTTTCAATTTTGAGCAGTCCTCCATCCAGTTACTCAAATTTCGTCAGCACGTATGCAATCATCAGCCAAACAGCACTCCCCACCAGCATCACTGATTTAATTTTCAGTAGCCGTTTAAGGTGAAGCGGGAAGTTTTTAAGATCGACAGGGTCCAACTCACCGACGCGAATGGATGATTTTGGCATCATAATCATTCCGGTGATTTTTGCTATTTCCAAAAGAGACCAAACCCAGCCTCGATTCCCCAGGCTCGGCCCCCAAATATAAATATAACGGCTGTTCTTCAATGCTTCCTTTATAGCGTCCAAGTGGCGGTGGCTCAGGTACAGACTGTAGCCCATACTCAAAATTCCAAGCAGAAATGGCCCACCGTTAAAAATGAGAAACCCCCAGACGGGCCAATTGCTAATCATGGCTGCACGGTCTTATACAATGTCTCGCCTACGGCCTCTCCTCTTTGACTACCGGCAATCGTACCCACCCATGTTCCAGTCCCGATTATGGCCGCGAAACAGGCGACACCCCCTACACCTGTAGAGGCACCAAGCGCCATGCAGATCGGAGCGCTGGCAGATTGGGCTATCCTTCCACCAATAAAACCACCAGCGGTGGACAGCCCGAATTTCCCCCCTTCAGTAAACCTGATCTTCTCGCAAGCCGCTACGGAGCCACTGTTACACACCTCCTGAATAGCCAGCACCGAGGACACGCCGCCAATGCCAATACCGATATAACCGCCTGTTTTCATATACTGAACAGCACGGCTGGTGGCATTTACATGCGTGGCATAACCGGGTATCTGTCCCGGTGCACCGGCCTTGTCCCAGTGATGTACCAGACTTCGGTTGGAAATACCCAGAGCTGTCTTCAGTTTGGGGTGATCGCCCAGGCTGGGCTGACCACGCAGGCGAGTGGAGTTCAGCAGGTGGGCATCCAACTGGCTGAGCAGATGCCGGCGCTCGGCGAAGAGTTGCGGCGATTTAAGGTGGCCGTGCTGATGTAGCTTTGCTGATGCAAGCGCTCCATCGCTTGGAGGGTGTCGCGCAGGCCGCTCAGGTGCCTTTCCATTACCATCGTGCTGACGCCCAGCCAGATTGAAGCATGGCCGGCAAAACTGGCAA
>NZ_CP014135.1:3977731-4125033 GCF_001543125.1 Pseudomonas agarici
CCAAAAATAGCTAGGAATGTTCCCCAAAGTCTCTCAACAAGGCTGGCTGGAAGCATTCTGGGATTGTCGCCCGTAAGCGCTACGCAGGAGCGGAGGGAAGCCTGCCGAGCGTTGCACGCCTTGAGGCCGGCTCAAATAAGCTTGATCGGATCTTCACAGATGATAAATTTCATCTATGTACATGAGACATGTTAGATTGAGCTAATTCCGACTCGTGTCAGTTCGGACCCAACACATCCACCTTGGGGAAATCAATCTTTGTATCGAAGACATTATTGATGTAGTTGGTAAACATATATTGAACACTTAAACCGATAATATTCAATATTTCCTCATCGCTGAAGCCTGCTTCGCGAATGAGTATGAGCTCTGCCTCGGTAACGTGCCCACGCGTGGTGACAAGTTGTTTGACAAACCGCCCCACTGCCGCCATTTTTCGGTCGTTGGACATACCTCGTCGGGCAAGCAATAAATCACTCGGGTACATTTTCCAAAAATTCATACCCATATAGGTATGTGTCGCCAGGCAATACAGGCATGTATTTACCTCAGACACCGCGAGCGCTACATGGGCGCGAAGCCTCGCATCGAAGCTGTCGTCCAGCGACTGCTGCATCTTGTCCAAGGCTGTAAGCGTGCTGGGTGAGAGTGATGTCAAACGCAATACATTAGGTACAAACCCCAGTTTTTTGTAAACAGTATCAAACGTAGGACGCACTTCCTCCTTGGCGCTGTCTCGTGTGGGAATTATAGTGCGGGTCATGACTGCACCTCAATAGGATGTTTGGCAGTAACGGTTCAAGAGTGGTGTACTGACACTATCGCAGCTACGCCTTAAATGATTCATAAAACGCTTAGGCCAACGTATCCGTCGGAAAATCAATGTCGGTATCGAATACGTTATTGATGTAATTAGTAAAGCTGAATTGTATTACCAGGCCAATGACTTCGATAATTTCCGCATCGGAGTATCCTGCCTTTCGTACACGATCAATCTCGTCCTCACTGACGTGACCGCGCATTTCCGCAACTTTTGCAGCGAACTGAATAATAGTCTGAATTTTCGGATTGCTCGATTGCCCCTTTCGTGCAAGCGCCATTTCTTCCGGACTGTCTTTCGCCAGGTTTAGTCCAACAAAGGTATGAGCAGCCACACAGTAATGACACCTGTTGACCTCTGAAACAACAAGTGCGATTCGCTCACGTGTCTTCAAATCCAATGCTTTCATCAACGGAGTTTGCATTCCCACCAACGCCGCGAGGGTTTTCGGACTCATTGCAGTGAGCCGATACAGATTGGGGAAAAAACCAAGGCGCTTTCCTATCGCGTCCAAGGCCGCGTGCGTTTCTGGCGGTGTGTTTTCCCGGCTCGGAATTTCGACGCGTGACATGTTTTTCCACCTGTAAGAGATATGTATTGTCGGTTCAGTCTATCGACTTGAGAGCGCAGTGATAACCAGAAAATTTCAAGAAGAACCATTTCAAAAAATGAGAACAGAAGTCAATTGACGAGAGTGACGTGTACCACGCACCATAGCAGCCAGGCACCACCATTCACGCTAAAAATCAACCGTATAATTAAACAAAGAAAACCCTCAAAAATGCCTGAATCAAGACACATGATTATCCCGCATTTTGCATAGCCGGAACCACACCTTTACCTGCGCAAAAGTGACTGGTAGGTTATCAATCAGTGCCAAAATGCGTGCTTTTCTGAGAGGATTAACAAAATGGATCGTCTTGAAGCGATGGCCATCCTGGTAGCTACAGTGGAAGCCGGGAGCTTTTCTGCTGCAAGTCGCAAGCTCTCCGTTCCGCTGCCAACCGTCAGTCGAAAACTCGCGGCTTTAGAGGAGCATTTGGGGGTTCGGCTGTTGATGCGTTCTACTCGTAGCTTGACGCTGACTGAAGCAGGATTGACCTATCTTCAGTCTTGCAAGCAGATTCTCGATCAGGTGACCGAAGCAGAGCGCTCTGCCTCCGGTGAATACACGACACCTCGAGGTGAGTTGGTTGTAACTGCACCTGTCGTCTTTGGACGCCTTCATCTCCTACCCATCATTAACGATTTCTTGGCCTCGTTTCCGCAAATTAATATCCGATTGATATTATCCGACAAGACGATGCATCTTGTGGATGATCATATCGACGCCGCTGTACGAGTCGGTAGATTACCGGATAGCGGCATGATGGCCACCCAGGTTGGAACTGTCTGTCGGGTGGTTTGCGCGAGCCCGGAATACCTGGCCAGCCACGGAAAGCCCACGCATCCCAATGATCTCATAGAGCATTCATGCGTCAATTTCGAAGGATTGCCTTCAGGTGCTTTGTGGACTTTCGCGCCTGCTGCAACGCCGGCAAATATACTGACTGTAATGGTGAAACCTCGCCTTTCAGTCAACACCGCTGAAGCCGCTATTGATGCTGCTATTGCGAATGTGGGGCTAACTCATGTTTTGTCATATCAGATTTCCCATGCGGTCGAGCAACAAAAATTACGCTTAGTCCTTCGTGAATTCGAACCCACGCCTATACCCGTTCATTTAGTTCACGCCGGTCAGATACCATTACCGGTAAAAACTCGCAGTTTTTTTGACTTCGTTGTACCGCGCTTAAGGTCAGTCTTGCTCGGTGATAAAGATAGATTGCGAACAGGAATGAACACCCTTGTACCCGAATACCCAGACTTATAATTATTCAAGTGTCGACAACCAATGACTCCAATATAGAATATGCCCCCTATCAGGTCATGCTTCCTTTTATACAGTCGGGTACCTGTAAGAGTTGAAAACTCTGAATATCCCACCGTATAAGCTTCCCTATCCGATCTAGCTAGGCGCTCTTGGAAAAAAATTTTTAGAGATTTCTCACACCAATGCAGATGGTAATAACAAGGGCACTAACAGCGTATTCTGCCAGCGAGCACCCTTATCAATCGAACGATTATTTAAAAAGGAATTGACAACTTCAACCAATAGGCATCACCTTCCGCCCTATTTCGCACTTGAGATTCTTTCTGCCATTTGGCTGTCAGAAACCATCCGTTATTACTCATGTATTTCACGGAAGGACCAATTGCGAATGCCCTGCCCTTATTGTCTTTTATACGATCACCATGCTGCCGATCGTCCGTGGTTTGATGATAAATATAACCGCCTACACCCACCACCCAACCATTACCGAGCCCCCAACCTACCGCATAGTCTGTGTGCAATTCCTGGCCCGAGCGATAATCGGTATCTTTATTGCGCAGGTTGAAGTCATACATCGTTTTGGCATCTATGTTCAGTCCGTTCGGGTCGACGTAAGACACCGCTAGAACAGGTTCGATCACCCAATAATTACGCCCGATGTTGGCCAAATCATTCTTGTCGTATTCACCCGTGGGGGCGATAAAGTCCAAGGCCAGAATGCTGTGCAGTTTTTCACTGTGATGGAAACCAAGTGCGGGACCAAAGAACACATCGGCCAAACCTTGTTTGGTTTGTGATTGGCCATTGATCTTTACTTTCAAATCAGCCGCCGGAATGATCGTGTGAAAAGCCAGGTTCCCTCCGAACACTTGCTGCTCGGTTACCCAGATCATCCGCAGCGCAATGACATTGGCCCGCACGTTGAAATCAATCGGCACCTTATTACCACGGTTGTCTCGCAGTGAGTCAGCCTCGTAGTGATTGGCGAAAAACTGCGAATAGATGCCCGGCGGCGGTAACGCCCCTGACATATAGTTTTCAGAGCCCATGGGGTAGGAGGATCCGCCGGTCTCGGTGGCCTCTACCCCAATGCTGGTGGCAGCTAACAAGCTCAAAACGGCATTATACAGATGACGAACGTGAGCTGATTTTGTTAACGCTTTCATAGTCGATGATCTTTTGTTGTTTTTATAGTCAGCCGAGCACTTGCTGATCGTTGTGAGATCAGCAAAGTGGGCATCTTTACTACGGTGAAATCAGATTTTTTTGAACAGCGCCGACCTTGTACTTTCGCTAGCGCCATCCGCCGCGCTATAGAAACGCTCCATGAAAATGTCCCGCTCGAACAACCGCCCCTGCATCAGGCAGGTGATGGCCGAATCAATCATCACAGGCGGTCCGCACAGATAAGCCTTGCGGCTGCTGAAACGGCCTTCGAAATACTGCTTCGCGGCGTCATGCACATACCCCTTGAATCCTTGCCACTCCGGATCATCCGCTGCCTGGCTCAGAGCAGGCACATAGATGAAGTTGTCATGGGCACGCGCCAACGCCTCAAACAGCTCGCGGTTATAGAGCTCAGCTCGATTGCGCGCGCCTTGGAACAGCACAATCTGGCGACTGTCACCGGACTCCAAAAGATCGAGAATCATCGACTGAGGACTCGACAAACCCGAGCCGCCGGCGATGAAAATCAAATCGCCGCTTTGTGAGGTACGCACAAAAAACTGGCCGTAGGGACCGGACAATTCCACCGCGTCGCCCACTTGAAGTTCATCATGAATCATGGTCGTGGCCAGGCCACCGTCTACACGGCGCACATGCAGTTCCACTTCATCCGCACGGCTGGGCGTGTTGGCCTGGGAAAATGCTCGCGTCCCTTCAATTCCCGGTAGTTGCAGGTTGATGTACTGACCGGCCTGAAATGCCATGGGTCGGTCGAGCTTCAGGTGGACGCCTTTGATGGTGGGCGACAGGTCGACAAGCTGGGTGACAACAGCTTGATAGTCCTCGACAGGGTGCCCGAGAAAGTCCGGATCAGCGTCGATATCCGCTTCGATCACCATATCGCTCAGAGGCATTGCACAACAGGCGAGAATCTTGCCTTCATCCCTCTCCATATCCATCAAGGCGAATGACGAAGCCGCCCCCACATCCGCATCACCTTCGAGCACCTGAACCTTACAGGTGGCGCAGGTACCGTGGCCACAGGCGAATGGCAGCCAAACACCCTGGCGCAATGCCGCCTGCAGGATGGTCTGGCCCTCCTCTACCTCGATTTGCTCGCCGGTGGGCTCGATGGTTACTTGGTAGCTCATTACCGGTTCCTCAGTTGAAAGTGCCGGCAATGCCGTTCAAGCCTGGTGTATTCATATGCAACAGACTTTTATGGTCTATGCCGTTATCGATCAGGCTGGCCGCGTAGTCCGGGGTGAAGGGCTGATCGTTCAATCGCCACAGCACTTGGCTAAAGTCGACGCGAGAGGCGTCCGGATGTTGCGAAATAGACGCTTTTACAACCTGGTCGACGAACGCTCCGAATGGCATGCTCGGTGGTAGCGGAAAGGTAAAGGGCGCGCAAAACATCAGGTGCTTTTCCCAGCACAGGTAGACGAGTTGCAGGCCATTGAAGTTGCTCTGGCTATCCAGAGGTTGGGCGCTATAGGTACCAATGGCAGTCACGGGCATGATTTTGTCCTTTTTCTTGTCAGATAATTTGCAAGCGGGCGCGGACACCCGCTTCTTCGTTCAGCCTCTGACCTCAACCGGTCTTGCGCAGCGTCGGGTCAGCCGGCGTAGCCGGCGCGCTGTTGCGATCATTCGGGTGCCAGTCCTGCCAACGCCGATGCTCGGTGGAGCCCAAGTATTCGAAGTTGTCTTGGCCCGGCTCGATGTTGTAGTACTCACTGACAATCGTCTCGACATCCGCACCGCCGCAGTTGCCCTGGAGAATCTGGTGCACGGGCAGCCAGGCCTGGATGTACTTCGTGGGTTCGTACTCAAAAATGTCGCAGCACCCCTGAGAGCAGAAGTGATAACGCTCGCCCTCGTGCTCAGCGCTGCGATGGCTCAAGGTTGTCGACTCGTCGGGCTCAGTGAACGACAGCGGGATCTGACAGATCTGGCAGAGCATCGGCAGCGTCGGGTTGTAGAAACGCTCACCCTTTTCTTGCAGCGCACGCCAGTGTTCGAAGCGTGGCCGGTAGATTTTGTCGAAGGTGTCTGGATACTTGGAAGACAACCAATCCAACTCCTCGTCGGTCGGCATCCAGGTGTGGAAGTTGGTGGCCTGGCTGTACTGGTAGAAGATCGACCACGCCTGATGGCTGATGTGATCCTTACCAATGTTGGCTTCTTCGACATGCTTTGGCGGACGGATGCCATAACGCTCCAGATCCTTGAACAGCGCACCGCCGGCCTCTTCGAAGTACACACCCCAAGCTTCGGACCAAGACATGACTTTGTTGGGCAGCATGTAGTCCATCATCATGCCGACCAGGGTCAACAGGCGGTAACCGCGCCAGAACCACTTGTCGATCCACCGCTGGATGATCGGCACGTTGTCCTCATGCTGTTCCAGCAAGAACTTGATCACTTCAAGACCGAGGGTCATATGGCGGGCTTCGTCGGACTGTGCCGAGAAACCGAAGGTGACCGTGGCCATGTCACCGTTGAACGCAGCACCCGACATGAAGGGTACGAACAACAGGTTGGTCAGCACGTATTCGAAGGAGAACGAAATCGCTGTGAGGAACTCGAACGGGCCGGCCGTGCGCGCGTCTTCGAAGAACGACTTGGGCACCGAGAGGAACCAGACACGGTCATGCATATGGGCAAAATCATGCAAGCCATTGAAGTGTTTGTTGTAGTGACTCATGGCATGAATCTGCGTCTGCACGTGACGCAGTTCGTCGATAGCCTGCATCTGACAAGCGATGCGCGCACCGGCGCCGCTGAATTGCCTCCCGACCCGGGCGAAACCTTGATAGGCCTGGTATTCCAATGGCGTTACGCCCGACAGGAACAGCTTCAGCGCGTTGACATAACGGGCGTCCGAGAGGGTGGTATGGCCGTTGTTTTGCGAGAATGCATCGAATATCGCGTAGAGCTTTTTCTCTTTTTCAGCCTGGTATTTCCAATAGGTATCCATGGTCAGACGAAACGGGTCTTCCCACTTGTCCCAGTCAGTAATCTTGATCCCTTCGAAACGCTCGTGTGGATAGATGTCCTCGTGGGTCTGGTAGCTCGGCTCCCAGTCCAGGTCACGAGTCATGCAGCGATACTTTTCTTTGGCATTGAGGCGTTTTTTCACGGCCATGATGATTCTCCGGAATTCTTGTTATCGATCAAACGCGCACGGCAGGCTGATGGCGCTCAGCTGTTCCAGTGCAGGGAAAAACTGTCGTCTTCTTCCTCGACGTTGCCGCCCAGGGTGATCACGTACATCAGCATTTCCTGGATGTCCCACGGGCTGCCGGTGATCTGTTCCACGGTTTCGCGACGAATGTCCAGGCGTCCCGGCGCCTCGATGCGAATCATCGAAGGCTGATGCTGGATGTCGGCGTGTGGATTGTCTGTCCTGATGGCTTCGACGATTGAACGCGCGTAATCAGTGTCTTGCAGGTTGAGGTAAACGAGGGAGGTCATGGGTTCACTCCGGTCAAGCCGATTTTTTTCAGTCGGGTGGCGAACTCGCCGCACACCGCATCCAACGCGGACTCATTCAGGCCAAGACCGGCCAGTGGGCGCAACGCCTCGACGGAGCGCTGGCTCCAGCGATCGATCCAGCTTTCCACCAGGGCCTTGTTTGCAGCGCTCTCGCTGATCACTGTCTTGAGCAGCGCATCGACCCAACGTTGGCTCTCGGCGAACCACAGGCGCATGAATTCAGTCAGCATGCCGACCTGACCGGCGCCGTTAGCGCTCAGTTGCTCGTCGAGTTTGTTGAACAACAGCGGATACACCAGGCCATCGCTGACCACATTTTGCGCCACGGTCAATTCGAACCAGTCACGTATGACTAAGGTGTCTTCGACGTAGCGACGCATTCCCTGCCAGGCAGAATCGTTCAGCCACAGCTGCTTGGCTTGAGCGAGAATCTGCACATCGCCGCCATCGAGCATCAGCCCTATGCGCGAGAGATATTGAGCAATGCCTAGCCGGTCCATGGCTTGGAACATGTGCATCTGAGTGACGCTGGTGCCGAAGCCGTCGGCGGCGATATTGCTGTTGTTCATGTTCGCACCCAACTCCGCATGACGAAGAGGCAGCAACAGCGTACTGATCAACTGGATATTTTCAGCCGACAAGCCACCGAGCATGTCGCGCTTCTCACAGAAAGAGTAATCGTGCTCGGCGTTCTCCTGCATCTTGGCTCGTGCCTGGACATAGGCGCCGTAGTAATACTGACGTGGATCGCTGACCGCGTACCAGTCGGCCATGACCACGGCGGTACGCGTGGCATCGTTAAGCAATTTGTCGGGCTGCCAGAGCGGCCGATAATGGAAGTTGGTCGCTGATTCGATATCGAAGCTGGCTTCCTGATAACGGCTGGCAACTTTGTCGCCAAACCGGCGGCGAGTGTGGCTGAACGTGTTGCGGATCGTCTCGACGGTCGTCGTCTTGATCTCGACACTCATGGAGTGATCTCCTGTAGTTGTTGTTTTATGCAGGGAAGGACGGCTTATTCAGCGTCGCGGCTTTCGCCGTAACGCCACTTTTTTGCATCGGCGTCTAGGGCGTCGGACATTTGCGCGTCCATGTGTTGCACATGGTTGCTCTCGCAAAACTGCTTGAACGCGTGATGCGGAAGCACCAGCTCGACAAACAACTCCGGGTAGCCGATGGCAAAGTCGAATTCGACAAAGGCATCTTCCGGCTTGCTGCGCACACGCACGTAGCGCGGCATTTGATCGAAGGTGCTACCAGATTGGTTCATGCTCAGGCACTCCCTATTGTTATGAAGGAGTACGGAGCAACAACGATGCCAGCCCCCAGGGTGAGTGCCAAATAAAAAATAAAAGCCTTAATAAACATAGCAATAGCGAAACACTGATAAGCCACCTTCGATGCCGAAGGTTATCCTCGAAGGGAGAGCGATAGTGTCGAATTTACCATTTGGTCAATTTCAATCGCCTCGATTCGAGCAAATAGACAAGCGGCGCTCGTAGTGCCGAGTTCTGTCAGGTCGAGAATAGAAGGATGAGTTCAGGAAACGTTCGAAAGGAGTGCCAAGCTGGCGTCGATGCAGATCACCGACGACACTCAACTAATTGATATTGTTCGGCGAAGGAAGGTTTCGAATCAGGCACTCCGGGATTTTGGTGCAATGCCCCACCATCGTCCCGCAGTGCTTCGTCGAATCGAGCATGGCACTACATGAAGCTATAGGTGTAGTTGAGGATCAACCGGGGCTGATCCCGATCGGCGACACGTGTGCCGCCGTCATGATGTTACGGATTTGCTGATGTTTTTTTCTACAGCCCCGCCCACGCCTCGATGTCGAGCACCAGCTCGGTCAGATCGCGTTGGCCGCCGTCTTGCAGCGCCGCGACATTCCACATCTGGCGCAGGCTGCTGCCTACCCACATCGGCACACCCAGCGCCTGACACTCATCGACCGCCAGGCCGATGTCCTTGCAGACACTGCCAATGGGAAAACCAAAATCGAAGGTGCGCGGCAGTACGTGTTTGGGGAATTTATCCAGAGTCGCACCGTTCTTGCCGCTGCCGGCATTAATCACCGACATCATCACTTGCGGATCGAGCCCACCTTTCACCCCGGCGACGAAAGCCTCGGCGGTGATCGCGAACGCAGTGGTCGAGAGCATGTTGTTGAGCAGTTTGAGTAGCTGCCCTTGTCCAGCCTGCTCGCCCACCACGAACACCTTGCCGAACACATCGAACAGCTCGCGCACCTCGGCGATGACGCCAGGCTTGCCCGCGACCATCATCGCCAGCGTGCCTTTCTGTGCTCCGGCGGCGCCGCCGCTGACCGGTGCATCGACGGTTTCGATACCTCGGGCGCAAAGGCCTGCCGCGACTTCCTGTTCAGCGCGAGAGCCGACCGTCGACAGGTCGATCAGAATCCGCACCGCAGCGCCGTCGACGATACCGTTGGCGCCTAGGGCCACGGCTTTGAAAATCGCCGGATTGGGCAAACTGGTGAAGATGATTTCAGCGCTGTCGGCGACCTCCCGGACGCTGTGGGCAACCCGTGCGCCCAGCGCCGCCAATTCATCCAGTGCTTTGGCATCGGTGTCGAAGATCACCAACTGATGGCCCTGCTCGATCAAACGTCGCGCCATTGGCCGGCCCATGACACCTACGCCAATAAATCCAAGTAATCTGTCGTTCGTCATGTCAGCTCCTGAAAATTGGAAACCGTTACGCCGCATCGCCGGCGGCGGCGAGTTGCATCACGACACTCGCATCGGCCGCCTGATCCAATGACCACAACGCATCGATCAGTGGCTGGGCCGCACAGCCTGAACGACCGTAGTCGGCGAGTTCGCGCAGTTTGCGTTCCAGGTCCAGGTCGCTGAGCGGCGCGGCCAGGCTGCCCCGGCAAACGGAGACTTGGCGACAGCGGGTCTGGCCCGATTGCAGAAAGATCCGCACCTGCGCCGCCTCCACCGCATAGTCGGCATCATCGATAAACACCAGCTTGGGATACAGTGCTCGCAGTGCTGGCTCGGCCACCGCCGTATCGCCAAATTGCGCGAGGCTCGCCGCCCCCGTCGACAAGACAACGGCGACCGCATGCTGGGCACTGACCTGTGATTCACGCCCACTGCGGATGTCTGGACGGTCAGTGCGTTGGCGCAGCAGCGGGTGGCCGGTCAGCTCGACGCGCACCACTTCGTCCATCGTCCATGCCCGGTCTTGATAAAGCCCCAGACAGGCCTCGATCACCGGGTTCAACACCACACCGCAGGGGTAAGGTTTGTAGGTGTTGGCCAACAATGCCCAGCGCGCGCCCAAACCCTCGCTGATCTGCAGAAAATCCGGGCGTTCGCCCATCACCCGCAGAAAGCCGCGCTCACCTTCGATCGGGTGCTCGGGACCGGCAAAACCCGTCTGGGCCAGCAGCGCGGACAACAAGCCGTTACGTGCGGCGTTACCCACGCCGAGGCTTTTTGAGGCACTGCCCAGGGTTTCCACCAAACCTGACGACTGCGCACTGGCATTCCCCAAGGCCCATAGGTGTTGCTGCGCGTTCAGGCCAAGCAGTTTTGCCGACGCCGCCGCCGCGCCGAAAACACCGCAGGTGGAGGTGATGTGCCAACCACGCCGGTAGTGATCCGGAAAAATCGCCATGCCCAATCGACATGCAACTTCGACCCCCAGCACAAACGCCAACAGCAGTTGTTCACCGCTGAACCGCGACGTCCCGGCCAATGCGAACAGCGCTGCCGCCACCGGTGCGGTCGGGTGAATGATCGTCGGAATATGGGTGTCGTCGAAATCGTAGACATTCGCGCTCATCGCATTCAACGAGGCGGCATTGAGCAGGTCCATCCGCTCGGTGCGCCCGACCAACTGCGCTTGCTGTCCCGAGGAAAAGCGCTGGAACAGCGAGATTGCCTTGGCGACATCAGGGTCGCCGCACCCCGCCAGACAGACCGCAAAATAATTCACCAGCGCCCGCTTGGCCTCATATTGCACGGCTGGTGGAATATCCTTCCACCGAGTACGCTCGATGAAGCCGGCCAGTTGTCGCGTCAACGGTGGCGTCGGTATGGCGCGATCAATGTCGGGGCGAACGTCGCCTCTGGTCATGCTTGTCTCCTTCAATGGTGTCCCGGCTTTTCGCTGTTTTCGTGGAACTCAACTGGCCAGCCAGCCGTCGTCCACCGGCAAGGTGGCACCGGTGATGTGGGTGCCCGAGGCGCTGCACAGAAACACCACCAGGTCCGCCACATGCGCAGCATCGATAAACCGCCCGGTGCCCTGTTTGCCCCGTAGGAACTCGCGGGTCGCCGTGTCGCGGTCCAGTTGCTGGTGCGCCATCAATGCCGTGAGACGGCTTTCAATGTTGTCTGTCAGTACCGAACCCGGGCACACCGCGTTGCAGGTAATGCCCTGTCCCTGGGTTTCCACCGCCACCGCGCGGGTCAGGCCGAGCAAGGCCGTTTTGGTGGTGACGTAATCGATACGGTTGGCGATGGCGCGTGAGCCATAGGCGGATGACATATTGAAAATCCGCCCCCAGCCCTGAGCACGCATGCCCGGCAAGCACAACTGGATGGCGCGAAAGGCGGCGGTGAGATTGACTGCCAGCGCCTGATCCCAACGTTCGCCCGGAAAATCCTCAAGGGGCGAAAAGTGCCGGACCACGGCGTTATTGATCAACACGTCAATGCCTCCCATCTGCGTCTGCGCGGTGTTTATCAGCGCCTCGATGGCGCCGGATTCCGTCAGGTCGGCAGAGACGTAACAAGCCGCTACGCCATGCGCTTGTGCCAAGGCCTGGCAGGTCGGCGTCATGTTCTGCGGCGACTCCAGACCGTGCAGCACCAGGTTGCAACCGGCACCGGCCAAGCCCTGGGCCATCGCCAGGCCGAGCCCACTCGATGAACCGGTGATCAGCGCCGTTTTACCTTTCATGCCGACATCCTGGGTGAGCCGATACGGACCGCGAATGAAGGGTCGTTCGGATCCACCGGGGCAAAGCGATGCATAACGTCCGGGTCATGGCCGGGGATAACCACGGCGTCGGGTTGTTCCTTTTGCCATTGGCGGATTTGTGCATAACCTTGATACATGGCGGCCAGGCTATCGAGCACGGCGAAAGGACGGTCCTGCTCCAGTTCTTCGTAGTAGTGAATGGCGTCCGAGGCGAGGATCACCGGCCCTTCCGGCATCTGCACCACAACGGCCAGTTGGCCTGGAGTATGACCGCCGACTTCGTAGAGCTCGATCCCTGGGATCAAGGTGTTGCGAGGCCCGTCGAGCAAGGTGATCCGGCCCGCGTCGGCCAGTGCCTGGATGCGCTGGATATCCAGCGGGTCGATATGGTGAGCGTACTGGGGGCGCTGGCTCATGTCCGACGCCCAGAAGTCGAACTCATTGCGCGACATGACGATTTTCGCGTTGGGGTACAGGCCCAGATTGCCGGCGTGATCGTAGTGCGCGTGGGTCAACACCAACAGCTTGACCTCTGCCGGGTCGATCCCCAGGCGAGCCAAGGCATCGGCCGGTGCGACCAGCGGTTGACGGCGCCGGGCGATGGCGGCTTCGGGGCTGAACCCGGTGTCGATGACAATGGTCTGTTCGGCGTTGCGAAAGATCCAGAAAAAGTAATCCATGGTGATTTCACTATCCGGCTCTCTGTAGGCGCGGAAGTTGTAATAGCACTCGCTCTTGGTCGTTTGCCGAGTGCCGTAACGCACGATGATCACTTCAGGATCGATCCAGTCGGGTTTCACGGCCACCGCTGATGGGGTGTTCATATCTGACTCCTCAAGACAAGAATGCAAGTGCGTGGGTCAAGCCATGACACCAGGGCACTGTGCTTTTATTTTTATAAGGGGGCGTAGGGGTTGCTAGCGCGCATCACCCAGCGCCTGCTCAAGCATCGGCGCCGCCAGCAGCGCACCGTGAATGCCGATGACACTGACGATCTCCAGCATCTCCATGATTTCCTCGGTCGTCGCGCCATAGCGCAACGCGTTTCGCATGTGCAGCTTGAGGCCCGGCACATACAAGTGCGTGGCAGCCGCATCGAAGGCGCAGTAGATCAGCTCCTTGATTTTTGCTGGCAGCACACCGGTGCGCCAGGGCACCGAGGAAAATTCGACGTAGGCTTCGAAAAGCTCTGGATCGAGCTCCAGCAAACCTTCCCAGGACGAATGCCAATAGCCACGGTTTTTCACGAAACTGTCCTTGAGCGCTTCACGCCGGGCATCCAGCACCGCCGGGCCATTACGCAGCCCTTCCTCCGCCAGCACCTCCAACAGCACCGGCACGCCGACGTTCGAAGCATGGATACCGACGGTGCTGATCAACTCCAGCACCTCCATCAACTCCTCAGCGCTGGCGCCATGTTTGATCGCCGCGCGCAGATGTTCCTGAACGCCCGGCGCATACAGATGGGTAGCATTGGCACTGGCCGCAATGGCAATGAAGGACTTGACCTTGTTCTCCAGATGATTTTTTCTCCACGGGACAGCGGCAAACCCCGAGTACGCTTGGAGAAAACCGGCATCCAGACGCAAAATGCTCTCCCAGGCCGGGCTCCAGATACCGCCCGCCTCAATGAAAGCCTGTTTTACCTGCTGCTGTTTTTGCGTAAGCATCATCGTCCCTCCTTCATCAAGGTATCCTGGCGAACGGCACTGCCCGCCGGGATACCGGGCTATTGACCGATCACCGTGCTGCCTGCAAATAGTCCTCGTCCGAGACGGCTTCCTGCCAGACGGTTTTGCCGATCGAGGTCGCCAGATGAACCATGAAGTGGCTGGTGTCGGCGCCGTGCCAATGGCGCTCGTGCGGACCGATCCACACCGTGTCGCCCTGGCGAATGACTTCCGGCTCGCGGCCTTCGACGCAGATCCAGCCGCTGCCGGCGCTGACGTAGAGCACCTGGCCCTGCTCATGGCTGTGCCAGAACGTGCGCGCACCCGGGGTGAACGACACGTTGTTGATCGTCACGCCATCGGTGGTGGGCATCACCGGATCGGCCCAGACCACCCCGGTGAATGTCGACGAGCGTTGCTCTGAAACCGCGCCATGGGCGTTACCGTGAATAACCTTCATGCCTTGCCTCCTGATGATGGTTCGTGAAGCCGGATGCCACCGGACATGTCGCCAATGGCATCCACGACTTTGTTGCTGATTTGATCGCCGTAACCCAGGGCCACCTGCAGGCCGAAGCTGGCCAGCGGCCCGGACGCGTTGAGTGACGCGACGCCGAGTTCACGGGCGCGTTCGATGTAGAGCACGACGTCCTTGCTCATCAACTTGCCGGTAAGCCCGCCTTCCAGGTAGTTGCCATCGACGATGTAGGGAAAGCGGCTCTGGGTGGCGAAGTTGACACCGCTGCTGCTGTTGAGCACATCCAGCAGGCGGTGAAGGTCAAGCCCGGCTTTCTTACCCGCGATCATCACCTCGGCGGTGGCTGCCAGGCTGACCGCATTGAGGAAGTTGTTGAGCAGCTTGGTGGTGTGCCCGGCGCCGCTTTCGCCCATGTTGAACACCTGGCTGGCAATGGGTTCGAACACCCAGCCCAGCGACTCGATTGTCGCAACGTCACCGCCCACCATCAGCGTCAACGTGCCTTTTTGCGCGGCAGCGGCGCCACCGGAAATACCGGCATCGATGTACTGCACGCCGCGTTTGGTGAACAGGCCATTCAAGCGGATGGTCGAACTGGCGGCAGCGGTACTCAGGTCGACGATCGTCTGCCCTTTACGGCAATGCCGCAGAAGGCCGTCGATGCCCTCCACGACCGCCTCAACCACTTTGCTGTCCGGCAACGACAACAGGATGATGTCGGCCTTGTCCGCCACCTCGTGGATGGAGCCTGCCAGTTGCGCACCGGCAACACGCACTCGCTGCGGGTCGGTGTCGTAACCGAGTACCGTCAAACCCGAGTCGACCAGGCAGCGGGTCATCCGGCCGCCCATGTTGCCGAGTCCGACAAAGCCTATTGTTCTGTTGTTCACGGCAGTTCTCCTGATGTTCAAAACGACGGGTTGTGGCCCCGTCAGAAGTCCACGTCTTTGGTTTCCGGCCCCATGAACGCGCCCAGCGTGCCGATGATTCCACCCATCAACAGCAGGACCGCAGGCGTGACGGTAAACGGCATGACCAGGCCGAGCCAGTTCATGTAAAAGGCGTAAAAAGAAGGAATGATCACTGACAGGCTGAAGCCGACACCGAAGCCCGTTGCCCGCACATCCGTGACAAAACGTTCATTGATATAGGTCACGATCACGCCCCAGGGCGCAGTCACCACCACCGACAACACACAGACCAGGAACATGATCAGCGCCAGCGACAGCCCCGGCACATTGGCCAGTACGTACATGATTGCCGCGCCCAGGATCGCAATGGTTGGCCCCAGAATCAGGAAGAAGCGGCGCCGGCCGATTTTCTGTCCCAACATGCCCGAGGCGATGTAGCTGAAGAACAGCACGGTGTAGGAAATCAGCAGCGTGGCTGTGACTTCAAATCCGGACAGGTGCAGGGTTTTCACCAACAATCCGGTCGGCAGGAAAATCGTGATGATGTTTTGCGTCAGCCAGAAACCGGTCATCATCACCAGCACCTGCAGCAGGTTACGGCCGCTTTTGCCGCGCAGAAGATCGGTCAGCGGCAGCTTGTCCTTCGGTTTGCTGGCGTCGACTTCCCAGATTTCCGATTCAGACACCGCGAACACGTAGTACAAGGCCAACACCCCGGCCAGCAGCGCGCCGACCACGAACGGAATGCGCCAGCCCCATTGCACATAGGGCGAGTCGGCACCGGCCAGGGGGAAGAGTGCGAACATCAACATCGCGACCAGGTTGATGCTGACGTAGGCAAGCGGGAATCCGGCGATGATCAGCCCGCCGACAAAACCACGCTGGTGCTTTTTCGAATACTCGATGGCCAACGGCATGGCCCCGGTGTAGCCGCCGCCGAGAAAAACTCCATCGATGAACCGTAGCAACACCAACAACAGGTAAGACCAGATGCCGATGCTGTCATACCCCGGCAACAGCGCGATCAATAATGTCACCACGCCAAAGCCCGTCACCGAATAGATCGATGCCATCCGTCGCCCCGTGGTATCGGCGATCATGCCGAACAAGAGGGCACCGATAGGTCGTCCCAACAGCGTGGTGATAAACACCAACGAGGCGAGAATGGCTTCCATGCCGGTCGACAGATTGGTTGGCTGAAAATAGAACAGCACCGGGGCCAGAACCACCACCGGCAGGTAGATATCGAACATGTCGATGTACTCGGAGAAAAATGCCCCCTTGATGGCATTTTTCCTCTTTTTTTCAATCGACTGGTCCGATTCAATCTGTCGGACGGATGCATAGGTAGCCATGACGTATCCTTATAATTATTGTTGAGACGTTAAGCGTGGTATCGAATAGGCTTGGGGTCAGTGCTGATCAGCCTGCGCTTCATAAGCCTTGATCGCTTCAGAGGCGACCCGAAACGCGGCAAGCCCCACCGGAACACCGCAATACACCGACGCCTGTGTCAGTACCGCGCGAATTTCCTCTTTGGAAACCCCATTCTTGAGTGCTCCTTTCACATGAACAGCGAGTTCATGGTGCTGGCTCATGGCCGTTAGCAGTGCCAGATTGATGATGCTGCGCGTCTTGAACGCGAGTGTGGAATCACCCCAAATCTCTCCCCAGCAGTATTCGGTGACGAGCTTTTGCATGGGGCGGTTGAAGTCGTCGGCTGCTGCCCAGGATTTCTCGACATGGCTTTCGCCTAAGACCTCCTTGCGATTTTCGAAGCCTTTGACGAAGCGCTCGTTGTCTTCCATTGTCTCTCTCCAGTAGGCATATCGTATTATCGAGTTATTGTCATACAATCAAAACGGTTAAATTTTTTTGGGCGTGAGATGCCTCACCTCCCCAAAAATTATCGCCATGAAACCTAACTGCCGGCGTAGCCGACCATGGATTTGACCTCAAGGTATTCGCGCAACCCATACTCGCCCCATTCCCGACCGTTACCGGACTGCTTGTAGCCACCGAACGGTGCCGCGAAATCGGCGGGAGGATAATTCAAATGCACGCTACCGGCCCGCAGGGCGCGCGCCACCTGACGTGCGCGTTTCAGGTCGGCAGATTGCACATAGGCCGCCAGACCGTAGTTCGTTCCATTGGCGATCTCGATGGCTTCGGCTTCGCTGTCGTATGCCATCATCGAGAGCACGGGTCCGAAAATTTCCTCTTGCGCGATAGTCATTGCCGGCGTGACCCCGGCAAACACGGTAGGCTTGACGTAATAACCGCGAAAGATGCCTTCCGGCAGACCCGTCCCGCCAATCACCAGTTGCGCGCCCTCCTCGATGCCGGTCTGAATCAGCGCCTGTACGCGGTTGAATTGCGCCTGATTGACCACCGGCCCTAATTGAGTCGAGGCTTGGTCAGTGGGACCGACGCTGAAGGCTTGCGCCGCACGTCTGGCAATCTGTATCGCGGCGGCCATCAATGGACGGGGAATCAGCATCCGGGTGGGGATCGAGCAGGACTGGCCACTGTTGGTAAAACAGGCGGCGACACCCCGGGTCACGGCATCGTCCAGATCAACGTCGTCGAGTAGGATGTTGGCAGACTTCCCGCCCAACTCCTGGGCCACTCGCTTGACCGTTTCGGCGGCGGCTTTCGCCACCAGCACGCCCGCCCGCGTCGATCCGGTGAATGACAGCATATCGATGCCCGGATGCGCCGCGATGGCTGCTCCCACACCAGGCCCGTCACCGTTGACCAGATTAAACACACCGGGTGGCACACCGGCCTCATCCAGTACCTCGGCAAACAGCAGCGCACTGAGCGGGGAATACTCGCTCGGTTTGAGCACCATGGTGCAACCGGCCGCCAGCGCCGGGGCGATTTTCACCACGATCTGATTGATGGGCCAGTTCCACGGCGTGATCAGCCCGCAGACCCCGATCGGTTCGAAGCGCAACAAGGTACTGCCTTGAGGCTGTTCGAACGCAAAGCGCTTGAGCACTTCGATCAGTTGATTGAGGTGCAACGGGCCACGCGGTACCTGACCTTTGCGAGCGAAGGTGATCGGTGAGCCCATTTCCACGCGCATCGCTTCGGCGAAGTCTGCCTCGCGACGCTCATAAATGGCCACGATGCGCTCAAGCAAGGCGATGCGCTCGGCAACGCTGCGTTCGGCATAATCGGGTAATGCGCCACGGGCTGCCGCGACGGCGCGATCGACGTCAGTGGCGTTGCCCATTGCCAATCGGTCGACAACGGTTTCGGTTGCAGGGTCGATGACCTCGAACCATTTGGCAGAAGCTGGCGCCACCCATTGTCCGCCGATATAGAAACTGGCTGCGCGAGACATTCGATTCACTCCGTTACTGAATGATGGATTGCTGCTGGCAAAAAACCCGGACGAGCACTCATTCGCCGTCGTTGTCGACCAGCAGTCTGTACATTTCGGTGTGGTCGGTGGTGACTGTCGCCTGCTTCGACACATCGTCCCAGAGCGCGGTGGCGGTTTTCCCCAGGCGCATGGGGTAGCCGAGCGCGTCGGCCAGGCCCTGGGCAATCTTCAGATCCTTGTTCATCAACTGCATCGAGAAGCCGGAACCGAACGAGCCGCTGAGCATGAATTGCCGGGCCTTGTTTTCCGAGGTGTTGCTGCGCCCGCTGGAGGCATTGAGCACATCGACCATCACATCCGGGTTGATACCAAACCGCTCGGCCACGTGCAGGGCTTCGACGGTGGCCATCAACCCAGCCGCCGAGACGTAGTTATTCAAGGCCTTGGCCGCATGGCCAGAACCGGCGGTGCCGATGTGCAGAATGTTCTTGCCCATGGCGGCGAGCACCGGCTGACAGCGCGCCATCACCCCCCCATCGCCGCCGACCAGGATGGCCAGCGTGCCCTCTACCGCCCGTTTGACGCCGCCGGAAACCGGTGCATCAAGGTAATCGAGTTCCAGGGCCTTCAATTTCAGTGCGAGATCACGCGAGCGCGCCGGCTCCGAGGAGCTCATATCGATCACCACCGCGCCCGCTCGCAACGACGCCGCCCACCCCTGCGTGCCGGCACTGCCCAGCAACACGCTTTCGACGATGGCGGAGTTCGGCAACATGGTGATCAGCACATCAAGGGATCGGGCATTGCCGGCATCGAGGGCTGTCGCCTTAAGTTGGGACAGTGTCTGCGTCAGACGCCCTGCATCCGCGTCGGCGAGGAACAGCTCATAACCGGCTTCTGACAGGCAGGTCGTCATCGGCCCCCCCATCATGCCCAGCCCGATGAAGCCGATTCGTTGCGATTGAGTCATTTCCAAGCCCTGTTGTTTTTTGTCGGGTCATGCCTTGGCGGCTCTCGTCAGCACAGTGGCTGTTTCGAGGCCTACCAGTGATTGGACTAAAACTATATGACTGTCATACAATCGGTCAATAGGATAATCAGCCTATTTTTTGACCGATACCTTCCTCAGGAGATTCAAATGATTGTTGAATGGCGTATCTACCACTGCGCACCGGGGCGCCTTCCTGCGTTGCACGAGCGCTTTACCAAGACGACGTTGGGGTTCTTCGAGAAGTATGGCATCGAGCAGGTGGGCTTCTGGACGACCCTGGCCGGCCCGACGAATCAGGCGCTGAGCTATCTGCTCAAATGGGCAAGCCTTGCCGAGCGCGAAGCGAAATGGAATGCGTTCCAGGCAGATCCCGAGTGGATCGCCAAACGCTCGCAAAGCGAAGCACAGGGCATTATCGTCGAACGGATCGAGAACCAGTTTCTGGCGCCCACCGCGTATTCGGCACTGCGTTAAGGCAAGCAGGGTCAGCCGCCCACTGACGTTCGTCAGCGGCGGCCCGACTCCTACGGGATCAATGTTCTTCAGGCGACTGGGGTGGCGTGGCGTTGCTCCAGCAACTCCAAAACATTTTGCGAGGCATTTTCCACATGCCGCAACGCTGCCGCGCACGCGCCGGCTTCATCGCGAAGTTGAACCAGCCGCACGATTTCCTTGAGTTCTGCCAGGGTATGCACCATGCGCCCCTCGCGCCCCAGGGACAGCGCGCGCAACAGACTGACGCGATTGTTGAGTTGTTCGAGCATGCCGCCGACGACGGCGCTCTGCTCAATGTCGAGCAGCACGTGATAGAAACGCTGCTTGATATCCAGCAACGCCGTGCCGTCGCGCCGAGCGATATGGGATTGCTGAACGAATTCGTCAAAGACTGTAGCCAATTCGGCAACGTCTTCGTCACTGGCATGGCGCACGAAATTGCGCACCGCCAGCACCTCCAGAGCCCCGCGCACGTCGTATATCTGGATCGCATCCTTGGCATTTACCGAAGCGACATACGCCCCACGATGCGGGACTTGCTCCACCAGGCCTTCTGCTTCCAATTGCCGCAGCGCCTCGCGCAACGAGGTCCGACTGACATCCAGGGCCGTGTAGAGTTGTTGTTCCACAAGGCGATCGCCTGGCTTGAACCGACCGGAAATGATTTCGTTGCGTAGGGCATCCTGCACCTGATGCCGCAATGAAGCCGCCTGGCGGTGAACTTTCATAATGTATTCCCAAAACCTTAATAGTAGTAATGATGCGAGTAGGCGGTCTCTCGCCGGGAACTGAATTCCCGAGCGCCCTGGGCAACCCTGCCCAACGGCCAGCGTTGATGCCGCAAGTCAATATGATTGTATGACACGAAACCCTACAAACCATACAGAAGAAAATTGTGTAATGGAAAGGGGATACAGGCAAAAGGCCAGACACGCGCCATTTCATCGACCGGATTGCACCGTGCCAGCGCTGAAACGCATGACCGGTCGATCTCCCCCACACTTCGGCGGCCTGACCGGCGCACCGCAATCCTCGTAACTCATGCACGGACAACGTGCGGCAATCAGCATCCGCATGTCGTGGGCGAGCCTACGCACGATCAGCAATAGTGCCTCTTTCGCACCATCGAGCCCGGCTCATGGCCAGTTGCCATTCGATGAACGTGGACTCGTTTTAATCGTTCATATTGGCTCTCTTTTCCCCTATCAAGTGTCGTATCTTTTATGCCTCGATAAAAAAGGAGGGATATCATCAACCCTACAATGAAAAGGCGTTGAGAGCTGATTTTCTCCAGCCCTCGGGACGTTTGGACAAGCGTTTCAGGCGCTCCGGCCGCTGCCGGAACGTTGACCCAGAACGCCACATGCTCCAGCCCCAGGCATCAGGAGCCAAGAGTTCCCCACAAACAAAAAGACAGAGGGGTGCGTTTGCATGACCATGAAATACCGAGCTTCCGAGCACTCTGCGCTGCTCAAGGACCTGACCGATCGCATTCACTTCCTCGGTAGCGAAGGAAAGATTTGGCTTGATGAGCAGCGGATGTTGTTGATGCAGGTTGCCGCGATGGCGTCCTTTCGCAGAGAGCTGATCGAGATGATTGGCGAAGAACGCGCCAAGGGCTTTTTCCTACGCCTGGGTTATCAGTCCGGACTCAAGGATGCCGAATTGGCCCGCAAATTGAGGCCTAACGGCAGTGACATCGACATGTTCCTGATAGGCCCTCAGTTGCACTCGCTCAAGGGCATGGTCAAAGTCATTCCACTGGTCATGGACATCGATATCGAGGCAGGCACCTTCTACGCCGATATCGAGTGGGTTGACTCGTTTGAGGTCGAAAATCACCGGAGCGAACAACTGCATTCCGAGCAACCGATTTGCTGGATGCTGCTCGGATACGCGATCAGCTATTCATCATTCTTCATTGGTCGCCAGATCATCTACAAGGAAGTCAGTTGCCGTGGCTGCGGGGACCAGCTATGTCGCATCATCGGTAAGCCCGCCGAGGAGTGGGAGGATGCCGATACATTCATGCGCTACTTCCAGAGCGATCCCATCATCGATGAACTGCGCACCCTGCAGCTTCAGATCGATAGCATGAACCAATGCCTCCAACTGCATGCGGGTCAGTTCTACGGGATCGGTCGGTCGGCCAGTTATCGAAAGACCTGTGATCTGATTGACAAGGTCGCCCCAGGAAAAGCATCCGTGCTACTGCTAGGTGAGACCGGAGTTGGCAAGGAGGTCATCGCCCGTAGCCTGCACTTGCGCAGTGAGCGCGCCGGCGGTCCGTTCATTGCACTGAACTGTGCGGCGATCAGCCCGGACTTGATTGAAGCCGAGCTGTTTGGTGTCGAAAGAGGCGCCTATACCGGCGCTCAACAGTCTCGTATGGGCCGTTTCGAACGGGCACACGGGGGCACTCTCTTTCTCGATGAGATAATCGAACTCAGTCCGCGTGCGCAGGCAACTTTATTGCGCGTGTTGCAGGAGGGAGAACTCGAGCGGGTGGGCGATAGCCAGACCCGCCGAGTCGATGTTCGTATCATCGGTGCCACACACGAAGAACTCGGCCAGGCCGTGCAAGAAGGAAGATTTCGAGCCGACCTCTACTACCGCTTGAATGTCTATCCTGTGCGCATTCCCGCACTGCGCGACCGTCGCGAAGATATTCCGTTGTTGATTGAGCATTTCCTGGAAAAGCTCCACCGAAGCTACGAGAAAAAGACCCTCGGTTTGTCCGATCGTGCCAGCGAGGCATGCCTGCGCTACGACTGGCCTGGCAACATTCGTGAACTTGAAAACCTGATAGAGCGTGGCGTGATCATCACTGACAATAATAAAAGTATATCGGTGGAGGCACTCTTCCCGCACATGTCAGTAGAGGCCCTGAGCATTGGGCTGTCGAGCGACGGTAACTTGATCAGCCAGGCACTTCAGCCTGCGGATGACTGGGTGGATAAGCTGCTCGATCTTGGGGTGAGTCTGAATGATTTGGAAGATCAACTTTTACAGGGTGCCATGGATCGCGCCAATCAGAACGTCTCGGAAGCTGCGCGACTACTGGGCATGACTCGACCAGCGCTGGCCTACCGCTTGAAGAGGCTGCCGGAAGCTAAAGATCAAGCGAACTGATGCGGTTATCGAGGTGCTACTGGCCGCCTGTATCTGGCGAGCTCTGCGGGCAGCAGGGTTGAATGTGGGCGAAAATGCCTCTATCCGTTCCCTCGCCCGCCAGCCTTACATGAAGGTATAGGTATAATTCAGGTATAAGCGGGTTTGATCTATATCGTAGCCTCCCTGCCCGTCTGGCACGCCTGTTCGATAATTCGCACGCCGCAGAGTAAACCCGAGCCCTTTAGCGGGCCCGGACTGGATAACATAATCAACGCGCAAGTCGCGCTCCCACTCTCTGTAAGTTTCATTTAAACCTTTAGCATCTTTGATCCCCGTGGCATGCAGGTAAGCGACAGCGGCTTTCAATCCAGGGACGCCAATACTCGCAAAATCAAAGCTATACTGTCCAAACGTGGTATTTTCACCTGCGCGGACAAAAGGGTTGGCCATCGAATCGGTAAAAAGATAATAGCTGGTGCCAATCTCGCCCTCCGGACGCCCTCGTCCATCAGCCACACTGCCGTTATTGACAACAACCATCCCCCCGTCGTCACCTACCTGTTGGTGTCCCAGCAGAAAGGCATGTCCCGCGAGAGTATAAGTAAAAAACGCCGACCAGGTGTCGTTGTTTACTTCACCGGCATGCTTGGCGAAACCACCATTGTTATTAAACAGATACCCCGAGTTTCCATTACGGCCGTCTGATCGACTGTTAAAGTATCGCAAATCGGTTTTAAAGCTTTGATTGGGTGTCATCTGCCAGGTGTGAATAAGACCGAAGAAGTTCTGCCGATAATAATCCTCGAGCGTGGCATAGTAATACTGCAAGGTCAGGTTATTCCGAACCTTCCAATCCGCGCCACCGAACCAGAAGCCATTCGAACCATGAGTGCCACCATTGGCGGCAATACCGGCCCAATTGGATGAGGCTCGGGCAATCTCGCGATTTAATCGGCCAGCGGTAATGACAACGTTGTCGATGTCTTTGGAGGTCACCATTGCCCCCTGGTAGGAGGCCGGTAGGAGGCGACCGTCGTTGCTCACTAGAATGGGGAGATTCGGTGCCAGGGCATTACCCGCTTTTGCCTCCGTCTTGGAAAGCTTTATCTTTACCGCGCCACGAAGGCTTGACCACTCGGCCACCGGTGTCCCGTCAGTGTCAACAGGCGTGAAGTTGTTAGCTGTCGAAGTTCCGTGGTTGTCAATTCCGCCGCCCAGATTTATGCCCATGATGCCTTGCAGGTCCAGGCCAACCCCTAACGTCCCTTCGGTATAGCCAGACAGATAATCAAACTTGAGGCCGGTGGCCGTTTGGCGCTGGTCAGCATCTTGCTCACGATTATCGGCCTCAAGATACAAAGTCCGAGAATTTATACTAGCTTTAGAATCTTTCAGGAAATCCGCACTGGCCGACTGTGCCCCTATGACACCCGCCGCAAAACCTGCTGCGACAATAGATGCCCGGCAAAAATTTATCTTAAACACGTGCTACTCCTTTGGCTGATCTTTTTCTTATGAATGGTGCGCCGCGAGTATTTTTTATTAAGACTTCTTAAGGCCTGCTGTATCGAATTACAGACTCATACTGCCAGTAGCTGAGTAATCTCTTTCAGCGTAGGCAGTGTTTCCAGTGACATAACTTTCTGTTGTAGTGTTTGTGCTGCTTCAGCATTAAGCACCTTGCCTGCACAACTCAAATACTTCTCGACAATGAGTTCAAAGGGTGCTGGCTGTTCTGCCGTTCGGCCATCGGGCCGGTCAAGTTGCAAAGACAGCTCTCGACCGTCTTCCAACACTATCTGTAGTAAGGTGAGGTAATTACCTTCGCTAGCCAGTGAAAGATTCGTATGGGGCCCAGCTTTTACTTTTTGCATGAGTGCATGCGCTTCCGGGGCTGAATACGCGGCCTCGATAAAGCTGTCGAGAACAATGCGGCCATCCAACAGACCCCGAGCCAAGCAATACTGCACACTGAACTTCGCATCCAATGCGTTACGCAGGATCGGCCGATTCACATGGGTCAAGCGCAAAGGATGAATCTGTACGTCAATGCGTTTGATATCATCGGCACTAAATCTGTGTTCCCGTTGCAAGGCAAACAGAGCATCCAACGCCGCGTGCGTGCTGTCACAGCACGGGTAGAGTTTAATACCGATGCCCGGCGCCTCAATGTCCATGGGAGAACCCCATCCACTGAGCGCACGTTCACGATCAAAGTTGCCCGGACCGTTGAAGACGTTGAAGAACCCTTGGACATGCTCGAAGGCATCCAGACTCGCGGTCATTCCCTGCTCCACCAGCAACGCGGCCATCAACCCATTACGCGCACAATGTCCTACATGGTAAGGCTTGGTCATGGTGCCGAAATTGGCCTTGACCCCCGATGACAGCGATACGCACAAAGCCAACGCCGTCGCGGTTTGTTCTTCGGTCAGGTTCAACAACTTGGCACAGGCAGCCGCCGCGCCGAATACTCCCAGCGTTGCGGTCGGATGCCAGCCCTTGTCGTAATGAACGAAGTTTACGCTACGCGCCAATCTTGTTTCCGTTTCGAAGCCTGCGATAAACGCTAACAACAACTCTTCACCCGAGCACACATGGTTTTGCGCCAAGGCAAACAACGCCGGTAAAATCGGTGCGGACGGGTGACCACCCATGGCCATATTAACGTCGTCAAAGTCTAATGCATGGGCGGCGGCGCCATTGACCAGAGCAGCACACAGCGGTTCGAGGCGCTCGTTACGGCCGAATAAAATCGCATGACCGATAACGTTCAAACCTGGAGTTTTCAGTAGCGTCTCAACGACAGGCTCATACGCGCCCGCTAGCGCGCAGCCTAAAGTATCCAGTATGACAACCTTCGCATTATGTATCGCCTTGGCTGATAAATCAGCCGAAGTAAGGCCCACGATGTGCGAAGCCAGCGCACGTGTCAGTTCCATATCATTACCTGCTTATTATGTAGGTGGGCGCGATCAAACGGCCCAGTCAAGGCGAACTGAGTTATCCACGCGCACTTGCAACGGCTGCGACGCCGGCTTCAGGCCACGCAGGAACGCTAGCGGCGACAATGTCCAAGGAACAAAGCAAACGGCGGCAACTCAACATTTCGACTTTCCCGCTTCGCAGGCCTTGAGGCTGCACGTGGACTTTCCAGCATTGGCCAGGAAAAGCGCCGCTGTTCCTAAAGCCGCTAGCACCACCAAAGGCATCAGTGCCAAGGTAAAGCTGCCTGTCGACGCGCTGATGGCACCGAGCAAATATGTTGTGATAGAAGCCGATAGCCCGCCCATGGCACTCACTACGGCAATCCCGGTGGCGGCTCTCTCGGCGGGCAACCATTGAGTAACCATTGCCCAGAACGGCCCCTTAGCGGCATAAGTGCCAATTAAGGCCAAGCTCAAAATGAGGATGGTGCCAGCCAGCGAATCGACAAACGGAGAAGCAGCCAGCGCCATTCCGGATAACGCCAGCGGAATGGCGGTATGCCAAGTCCTTTCGTTGTGCTTGTCCGAGCGACGTCCCCAGATAACCATTGCCACGGTCGCCAAGCCAAATGGCACGGAGCTGAGCAAGCCATTTTGCAAGGTATTCAAACCAAAACCGTTGATGATCTGGGGTTGCCACAGCGATAAGCTGATACCGACGGAAATAACACCCGAATAAATCAGGCAAAGCGTTAATACAGGCCCACTCCTAAGTGTTTGCCAGACACTCATACGCCCTACCGCCTTATGATCTCGTGACTCATGCTCCAGGCGTGCAATGAGCCAATCGCGTCCGCCCACTGAAAGCCAATGAGCTTCAGCCGGTGTGTCAGGCAATACCCGCAGACAGCATCCGGCAAGCAAAACGGCAGGAAGCCCTTCGAGCAGAAATAACCACTGCCAGCCACTCAAGCCGTGCCAGCCATGGAGCTGCATCAATGTCCCGGACAAAGGAGCCCCGACGAAACTCGACGCTGGGATAGCCACCAGGAACAATGCCGATATTCCCGCCCGATATTCCTTCGGGAACCACCGGGCGATGTAGTAAATCACCCCAGGCAAAAATCCTGCTTCGGCAGCCCCCAAGAGCAAGCGAAAACCATAGAAAGAGTAAGGCCCTTCAATCAGGGCCATACCCATGGCAAGCGAACCCCATACCACCATCATCGAAGCAATCCAGCGGCGTGGGCCGAAACGTCGAAGCGCGGTGTTGGCCGGTACTGCAAAGAGGCAATAGGTAATCAGGAACAGACTGGCACCGAGGCCAAAATGCTGAGCCGTGAGTTTCAGTTCACCCCGCATTTGTAGCGCGGCAAAACCGACATTGATACGGTCGATATAAGAAACGAAATAACACAGCATCAGAAACGGCAGTAGCCGCCACGTTATCTGACGCATAGTCATTCGCTCGAGAGATTGCACCTGAGGCGCATCCATAATATTCACCCTTAGTTTTGTTATTGTGAGGGCACCGCCAGGTAAGCGGTCAGCCATAAAGTGCTGCGGGATTGGCTTGCCAGATGTCTACTCGTTGAGAGGGATCGCTAATCCAGCTCGCTAACTGGTTGAGGTTGGCCCCGTCATCGATTGCCACGAAAGGCTCGATGGCGTCGCGCTGACGGATTTGGCCCGGCAGACCTCCGGTATGTGGCCAGTCCGATCCCCACAGCAAGCGGTCAGGACGCACTTTGAGAAGCGCCTCGATGATCGGTTGAATATCCTCCTGGGAGGTCAGGCGCGAGATACGCGATGGGGCTGAAAGCTTCAGATAGACGTTTCCGCCCGCCAGCAGCGCTAAAAACTCAGCGAAGTCAGGCTGATCGATACCCCCGGCCGCTTGCACGCCGCCGAAGTGATCTATCACAACTCGGCAAGAAAGGTTCGCCAGGACAGCTTTCAGCGCCACGAACACGGCCAGCCGACTATAGATCTGGATGTGCCAACCGAAACGTTGAATTCGCTCGGCCAACGCATGCAGATGCGCACTGGCTTTCTCGGGGTCAGTCACGCCGAAAGTCTCTAGATTAAGACGCACCCCCCGCACTCCCGCCTCATTCATTCGCTGCAACTGGTCATCCGTCACAGCTTGATCAATCACGGCCACGCCGCGAAGGAGTCCTTCCGCGTGCTCCAGGCATTCGATCAACAGGCTGTTGTCCGAACCATACGCGCTGGCCTGTACGATCACCGAGTGATCAAGCCGCAACCGCTGACGCATTTCCCGCAATGCCGGCAACGATGCATTCGCCGGAGTGAACGTGCGGTGGGGACTAAAGGGAAATCTCGAATCAAACACATGAACGTGGCAATCCCAGGCACCTCTGGGCAGCCAGGCGCCGGGGGGAGTGATGCTGGCACCGGTAACCGCATCCGATAAAGGCGTGAGGGAATTCGATGGCGCATCCGGCGCGTTGGACAAAAGGGTGGTGTTCATAACGGGCTCCTACTAAGCCCGTTCATTCTGGGAGGATTGCCTATAACGTTCCAATCACATTACCATCGAAACCTATAAGACAGAATTATGGGTTTTGCCATGAACCTGCGACAGCTCGAGGTATTCCACGCCATCATGCGCACCGGGTCGGTGACGGCGGCGGCACGTCAATTGAATGTCAGCCAGCCCGCGATCAGCGCAGTGCTTCGCCATTGCGAAAGCCAACTGGGCATGCCGTTATTCCTAAGAACGGGTGCACGACTGATCCCGACACCGGAAGCCCAGGCGATTCTCCCTGACGTCGCGGGAATCTTTGATCGACTGGCGGCCGTTGACCGACTGATCCGTGACTTGAATGGCGGCATACAGGGTACGCTCACCCTGGCAGGCAGCTTTCCCGTTACCAATGGGGTCTTGGCACAAGCTGCCGCGTCTTTTATGGCTGAGCGCCCGGAAACACGCATCGCGCTGTACTCCGGCTCATCACCGGTGGTGCTTCAGCAGGTCGCCAACAGAGAGGTAGATGTGGGCATCGCCTACGGCCCTATCGTGCACAACGAAGTTGAAACGGAGTTGCTATTCAGTTCAAGTATTGCCTGCGTCATGCCAGACGATCACCCGCTGGCGACACGATCAGCCATTAAGATCAGTGACCTGATGCCCTACCCTGTTATTACGTATCTGAATCAGTCGCCCATGCGCTCATATGTTGATCGCGCCCTAAGCGAGGCGGGTGTGTTCCCCAATATCCGCTCGCAGGTCAGCCTGTCGCTATCGGGGATGATGCTCGCCAAATTTGGCGCGGGGATCGCGCTGGTGGAGCCCTTTCTCTTGTCAGTGATGGGTATTCCGGGGCTGGTGGCCCGACCTTTCAATCCATGTATCGAAGTCAGAACGCTGATACTTCGTCATCACGATGCCCCGAGGTCGAGATTGCTGGAGGATTTCCTTGCTCATCTGAAGATACAGTGCGCCGAGTTCGGCGAGGCTCCCATGCTGCATCCTGTGGAGACCGGCTGTAAATGAACCTATGCGTCTGCTTTTTTGTTTAATCGGTGTCCGTCGACTCGCCGCGCTCGTTGATCATGCGTCCGACTTCCCGCGTTGATGGCATCCGATGGGAAGGATTGATGGAGCTCGCTTCAGCGTTTGCAAGATTCTCGATCACCGTCAACAAAACCCGTCGAGCGATCTCGACCTCTTCATCCTTGAGCCCGCGAACACTCACCTCGTTGACCTCCACAGCCAAAGGAATCAGCACCCCCTTCAGACGACGCCCTTCCTCGGTCAGAAAGACGTGAACATTTTTCTTGTTTTCCGGCAGTTGCTGCCGGACGACGTATCCCAGTTTCTCCATCGCCTTTACCGCCGCGAACGTTGTAGGCTCCATCAGCCCAGCCTGGGTGCTGAGTTGTTTTTGTGTCAATCCATCTGTCTCCCAGAGAATCCGCAGAAAAGCCCAATGTCCAAAGGATACATCGTGTTCGGTCAAGCGCATCTGAAGCGCTCTGATCAGAGCACGGGTCGCATCCTTGACCAAGTGAGCTAATCGATCATTGGGCACCACGTCGTGCCAGTGCCTGAGTATTTCCTGAGTCTCGGGCCGTTCCTGGCCCAAAGGTTTTCGCGCGGTCATATCAAGATCCAATCTCATTACTTGCGTAAGCATAACGCGTTGCCCTTCAAACTGCCTTGCGCGCCAGAAAAATCTCCATTCATTGCTTTTTTTATTGCTTATCCAAAAATTACCTCCTAATATTCTTAGAGACCTAATAATAAAGCCACCTCAACCCTGCAGGGTTTCGGAGTGCTACACAAAAGACCGAGGCGCACATAATGACAAGAACAGTAACCGTAGACTCCGTGCCCACCCCTCTTCAGCGCAGCAGCGAACGCATTGACAGGGTTTACAGAAAAGTCACGCTACGATTGATGTCATTTATTTTCGTGGCTTGGGTACTCAATTATCTTGATCGGGTGAACATCAGCTTCGCGCAAATTCACTTGAAGCATGATTTGGGCATGAGCGACGCAGCGTATGGCCTTGGCGTCAGCTTGTTTTTTATCGGCTATATCGCCCTGGAGATCCCCAGCACTCTTTATCTGCAAAAGATCGGCGCCCGGTTGACCATTACTCGGATCATGCTGCTGTGGGGCATCATTTCAGCCTCCATGGCATTTATGACTTCTCCCGTTCATTTCTATATAGCCCGAGCACTATTAGGGGCGGCCGAGGCAGGCTTCTGGCCAGGAATTATTCTCTATCTGACCTACTGGTATCCCGGCGCCAGGCGAGCTCGCATAACCTCACGTTTTTTGCTGGCTATTGCCGCTGCAGGAATTATTGGCGGCCCGCTATCTGGCGGGATCCTGGTGAATTTCATCGACGTCATGGGAATGAAAAGCTGGCAATGGATGTTCATCCTAGAAGGCCTGCCAGCGGTCGCAATGGGGGTGATGGCCTACTTTTACCTGGTAGACAAACCCGAACAGGCGCGGTGGCTCGACGACGAGGAAAAAGCAATTATTCTCGACGCCTTGGCTGCCGACCGTGCCGGTAAGCACCCCGTTACGGATAAGCGGCATGCTTTGCTGGCTGCCCTTAAAGATCCGCGTGTATATGTTCTTGCGGCTGGCTGGGCCACCGTGCCGCTATGCGGCACGATCCTTAACTACTGGACACCCACCATCATTCGCCAGACCGGCATTAACGATGTATTGCAGGTCGGTTTGCTATCCACCCTGCCCTACATCGTGGGCGCAGTCGCGATGATTCTCATCGCACGCAGCTCCGATATTTGCCTGGAACGCCGCTGGCACTTCTTCTTCAGCGTCGCCTTCGGCGCCTCGGGCGCCTGCTTGCTGCCCCATGTCCTGGACTCAGCCATTATTTCGATTGCTTGCCTGGCCATGATCGCCGTGTCGTACTTCGGCGCGGCAGCAATCATCTGGTCCATTCCACCGGCTTACCTTAATGACGAGTCCGCCGCAGGGGGGATTTCGGCAATCAGTTCCCTTGGCCAAGTCGGCGCTTTCTGCGCGCCGGTCGGGCTAGGCTGGATCAACACGGTGAGCGGCAGCCTCGCCATCGGACTGACGGCTATCGGTGCGCTGGTCCTGGCAGGTGGTCTAGCGGTGCTAATTGCCGTACCGGCTAACACCCTGAGTGAAAAACCACTGATCGACGATTAGGGACCAGCAGTCTTGAATGGCAGCACTACGCCTAAAAAACATTAGATATCTATGAAACACCCGAGTCGCGGAGCTGTTGTTCCTGCGACCGAATGAGACAAGGAGACAGCGATGAGTAGTTCCGAAAGGCTCGATGATGGGTTCACAGCGCTAAGGGTGGTCGCCAAAACCGAAATTGCCCACGGCATTTTTTGCTTCCAATTGACCCATCCAACGGGTGCGCTCCTACCCGAGTTCACCGCCGGAGCGCACCTGCGAGTCAGAGTGCCCAACGGCAGCATTCGCAATTACTCCCTGAGCAACGCCCCCCAAGAGCGAGATCGTTATGTCATTGCGGTCAAACGTGATGCCAATGGCCGAGGTGGTTCGCTGAGCATGGTTGATGGTGTCGAGGTCGGCGACCTGTTACCGGTGACGGCCCCACAAAACGAGTTCGAACTCACCGAGCATGCCCGGCAGTTCATATTCGTCGCCGGAGGTATCGGTATCACCCCAATCCTGTCGATGATGCGCCATCTCAAGGCCAGCACCGATACCCCCTTCAAACTTTATTACTGCACCCGTAATCCGGAACTCACCGCCTTCCTGAATGAGCTTTCAGGGGCCGAGTTTTCCAACACGGTGATCATTCATCATGATTTCGGCAACCCTGCGGATGCCTACGATTTCTGGCCAATTTTCGACAAGCCAAGCAATGGCACCCATGTGTACTGCTGTGGTCCCCGGCCATTGATGGACAGCGTGCTGGATATGACGGGGCATTGGCCACCCGGCACCGTTCATTTCGAAAACTTCGGCGTGGACCAAAGCTGCTTCACAGAAAACCGCCCCTTCTCGGTGACGCTCAAGCGGAGCGGAAACCATCTCGAAGTTCCCGCTGATCGCTCGATTCTGGAGGTGTTGCGCGACAACGGCATCCGGGTTTCGAGTTCTTGTGAGAGTGGTACCTGTGGCTCGTGCCGTACCCATCTGATCGCAGGTGACGCAGAGCATCGCGACAGGGTGCTGCGAGAGGACGAACACCACGACCAGATCATGATCTGCGTTTCCCGATCCAGAAATGCCGTGCTGGTGCTCGACCTCTAGTGGCCTGTGTAGCTCGACAGGACCTTTTTTACAGACGATGAGTGATAGCTGGAGAGAGTTTATGTTGACCCCTGAAGAAAACCTGTTGCTGTGTCGTGTCGAAGGCGATGCGCCGATGGGTCAGATGATGCGCCGTCACTGGACCCCGGTGTGTTTGATCGAAGAAGTCAGCGAACCTGATGGCACGCCAATCAGGGCCCGTCTTTTCGGTGAGGATTTGGTAGTTTTTCGCGACAGTGACGGTCGCGTGGGCGTCATGGATGAATATTGTCCCCATCGCCGTGTCTCGCTGATCTACGGGCGCAATGAAAACTCAGGATTACGCTGTTTGTATCACGGTTGGAAGATGGACGTGGACGGCAATGTGCTGGAAATGGTCTCCGAACCCGCCTCCAGCAGCCTGTGCCAGAAGGTCAAGCACACTGCCTACAAAACCTGCGAATGGGGCGGTTTTGTCTGGGCGTACATGGGGCCACAAGACGCGATTCCTGAATTCGTGCCACCGGCCTGGGCGCCCCATGAGAAGGTTCGGGTGAGCATCGCCAAGGCGATTATTCCTTGCAACTGGGCGCAAATTCTGGAAGGCGCTATCGACTCGGCACACAGCTCAAGCCTGCACTCCTCTGATTTCGTTCCCGCACGGGTCGCAAGCGCCGAGGCCACCGCAAAAAACTGGCTGCGACCTTCTACGGACAAAGCGCCACGCATGCAAGTTGACCGCACCAGCTATGGCTTTCGTTATGCCGCGCTGCGCCGCCCCCTTCAGAACGCCGCCACCAACGAGTATGTGCGATCTACCGTGTTTGTAGCGCCCGCAACCGCGCTGATTCCGCCGAATAACTTGTATAACGTGGCGAATATCAATGTGCCCATCGACGATACCCACACGGCCTTCTATTTCATGGCCTGGGGAAATCCCGATCACACTCCGGAAACCGAAACCTGGCGCAAGTTTCTCGGCCAGCAAACCGGCATCGATCTGGACGACGGCTACCGTCCGCTGCGCAACAACGAGAACCGTTTCTGGCAGGATCGCGAAGCCATGAAAAACGGTAATTTTACCGGTATCAAAGGCTTCCCCAATCAAGATATTGCCATGTGGGTGACCATGGGGCCTATCGCCAACCGCTCCGATGAACGCCTGGGCGCCAGTGACGTCGCGGTCGTGGAGTTCCGCCGAGTGATGCTCGATGCATTGGCAGCATTCCAAGCAGGCGATACGGCTATCGGTACCGGCGAGAAAGCGATTCCTTCCAGTATCTGCTCGTTCCAGGCAATCGTGCCCAAGGACATCGACTGGCGTGAGTATAAAAGTCATTACGTATGGGCCGGTGACAATGCCCATAGGGTTGCCGAACCCGATTACGAGGTTCGAGCGTGATGCCCAGCCACGCAGAGTCTTCACACCGATTGCGCCTAGGTGTAGTCGGTCTGGGTCGGGCATTTACGCTGATGCTGCCAACCTTCCTGGCCGACCGACGCGTTCAATTGGTGGGCGCGTGCGATCCGCGCGCGCAAGCCCGCGAGCAATTCGAAAGGGATTTCGCCGCGCCTGCCTTCGAGACCATCGAAGCCTTGGCGGCACACGACAATGTCGACGCCTTATACATCGCCAGCCCGCATCAGTTTCACGCTGAGCACACCCGTATAGCGGCCACTCATCGCAAACACGTCCTGGTCGAAAAACCCATGGCGCTGTCGTTGAACGAGTGCGACCGGATGATCGCCGATTGCGCGCAGGCCGGCGTGAACATGATCGTTGGGCACTGCCACAGCTTCGATACCCCGTACCTGCGTACTCGGGAGCTGATAGGCAGCGGCGAATTCGGCGCCGTCAAGATGATTCAGGCGCTGAACTACACCGACTACCTGCAGCGTCCTCGCCGCCCGGAAGAACTCTCGACCGCTGAAGGGGGCGGAGCGGTATTCAGTCAAGCCGCGCATCAAGTCGATGTGGTTCGTTTGCTGGCGGGTAGTCGCGCTATCCGAGTCCGAGCGGCCGTAGGCAACTGGGACCCTGCGCGGCCAACCGAAGGCGCCTACACCGCCACGCTTTGGTTCGAGAACGGTGCGTTCGCATCCATTACCTACAACGGCTACGGCTACTTCGACTCCGATGAATGGATGGGATGGGTCGGCGAAATGGGCAAGCCCAAAAACCCCGAGGCTTATGGAAAGGCCCGTCGTTTGTTGCAACAGGTGCAATCGGCGGAGGAGGAGGCGCAACTCAAAGCTGAGTCCACTTACGGCGGCAAACACTATATCGCCGCCGCCCCTGACAACGCGACAGCCTTCCAGCATTTCGGCCCGATTATCGTGTCGTGCGAGGGTGGCGATCTGAGACCGATGGCTGATGCCGTCATGATTTACCGGCCCGATGGCCGTGACCGTCTGCGGCTGGAGCCACCCACGGTACCGCGATCCGAGGTCATAGACGAATTGTATCTGGCACGGTTTTGCGGAGTCGCGCCATTGCATGACGGCCAATGGGCTCGCGACACCTTGGAAATCTGCCTTGCCATGCTGCAATCCAGCGATGAACAACGTGACATCACACTGGGTGTGAATGTTGCAACCACCCAATCTTGCGAGACCCTTTCATGAACAAATTGAATCTATCCGTCGCTGTGGGCAATTACGATCGCATCCGGCCATTGGTGGACGGCGAAGTACAGATTGACGGAGTTGATCCAATCTTTATGTTGCAAGATCCCGAAGAAATCTTCTTCCGCGCTTTTCGCCATGCCGACTACGACATCTGTGAGTTGTCGTTGAGTAGCTACAGCGTTAAGACCGCTGCGGGCACCAGTCCCTATATTGCCGTGCCTGTCTTCCCGTCTCGGGCGTTTCGTCACACCTCGATCTATATCCGTAACGACCGCGGCATCGAGTCCGCGGCGGATCTCAAGGGCAAACGCATCGGCGTGCCGGAGTACCAGTTGACGGCTAACGTCTGGGTGCGGCTTTTCTTGGAAGAAGATCACGGTCTCAAAGCCTCCGATGTCACCTGGATTCGTGGCGGGTATGAGGAACCTGGACGGCTGGAAAAAATTGTCCTGAAGTTGCCGACCGATGTCATCGTCGAGAATGCGCCCGAGACCCAAACCCTCTCCGGCATGCTCGCCTCCGGTGAACTGGACGCCGTGATCGGCCCACGTGCCCCTTCGTGTTTTACTCAGGGCCATCCTCAGGTGGGCTATCTCTACCGTGATCCTCAGGGAGCTGCTTCAGACTGGTATCGCCGCACTCAGTTGTTCCCGATCATGCACGTGTTGGGGATCCGGCGCACGTTGGCTGAACAGCATCCCTGGTTACCTGGGGCCGTTGCCAAAGCCTTCGAGAAGTCCAAGTCCGTCGCCTTGCAAAAACTAAGCGACACCTCCGCGACCAAGGTCACGTTGCCGTTCATCGAGGATCAGATAAGAGCGGCGCGCCAGCTGCTGGGCGAAGATTTTTGGTCCTATGGTTTCGCCGCCAACCGCCATGTACTCAGTCGCTTCCTGGAACGTCACTATGGCGAAGGACTGTCGTCTCGCTTACTGCAGCCAGAGGAGCTATTCCATCCTGCGTCGCTGGAGAGTTTTAAAATTTAACGGGACTCACAACGTAACAGACACCTCTCGTAAAAATAGGTGCGAGCGTATTTGAACAAGCCAGGTGGAGTGGGTGTGCAGCACCGCCATCAGTTCTCCCTGAAACTCAGCGCCGGGTAATCAGGCCCTGGCGCGCCACCCGGATCAACTGCCGGATGAGCGCGTCGGCTTGTTCGGCCATAGGCGACTGGATCACCGCCAGGTCGAAACTGTTATCGGCAAAACCCTCCAGCGGATCACCGTCCTCGACGAACTGGATCAGGAAGGCCGAGGCGCGCCCTTTGCGTCGCGGCCAGCCATCGAGATAACGCAGCAGCGTCGGCTGATGTTTGCCACCGAGGAGGATTTTCGGGTTGCGATCGGGAAGACTGGCCGTAATCGGCGTAAGGCATACAACGGGGCGCGGGTTGTTCAACGTGCGTGTCTCCGCCTCAACGATCTGCCGGGCAGGTGTGAGGCAACACCGAACCAGCGCTTTAGCGGTATTTCGAAGCTTGGATCAAGCTTCTGTCGGAGAGCGTGCGACTCTCCTGGCGCCCCGCAAGTAGCTGTTTAAATCGGCGCATAATCAATATCCTAGAGAACCCCGCGGGCCGCTGTCAAGAATCGTGCCCAACGAAAAAAAACCCGCTGCATGGCAATCGAATTGGTCCATTACTTGCGCGAGGCAACTTTCTGCTCATTGCTTTCCAGCGCATGGCCTTCCAGGGATTGGCGCTCGCGGTCGAACGCCAGGTAGTACTTGTTCACGCTGTTCACATAGTTGACCGAGGCCATTCCCATCTGTTCCATCGCTACACGTTCGACCTGGAAGAACCATTGGTTGGCGTTCAGGCCACGTCGGCGGGCTTCGGCACGCATGGCTTGGACCCGTTCCGGTCCCATGTTGTACGCCGCCAGGACAAAGGCCATGCGTTCGCGTTCGTTGAGCTTGGGACTGGAGAAGAACTGGCGGCGGATCATCGCCAGGTACTTGGCCCCGGCCTGTACGTTGTTATCGACATTCTGGATATTGCCGACGCCCACCCGCTGCGCCGCCGACGGAGTGATCTGTAACAGTCCGGTGGCACCGCTTGCGCCATCGGCATTGGGGTCCAGTGTCGACTCCTTGAACGCCAGTGCCGCCAGGTCCAACCAGTCGATACCCTGGGCCCGGGCGTGGCGCTGCAACACCGGTCGCAGCTTTTCGAGCTTTTGCCGATCCGACTTAGCCAGGGGATAATGCACTTGGTACAGACGTCGGTAGACCCGCAGGAAAGCCGCGTCCTGGTCGGAAGGGGATTGATAAGTCTTGAAAAAGCGGTCGACGCTGGCCAGCAGCATCGGCGCATCAGGCCGCACGAACCAGTGCATCTGCCCCGCCTCGCCGACCAGCACCTGTTTGTCAAAACGCAATTTGGGCATGATCTTGGCCCAACGCTCGGCAATTGGCTGTTCGACGACGGTCAGGTGGAAGATACCGCCCTGGACCATCTCCAGTACATCTTCCACGGCAAGGCTCGGATCGACCCATTCGATCTTCACCGGCGCCAGCTTGCGTAGCGCCAGCTTCTGGTTGATCTGGTTCACCGCGTCAGCAGCGGCGCTGCCAGCGGTCAGGGCCAGGGTTCGACCGGAAAGTTGTTCGAACCGGGTAAAACGCTTTTCGCCCTTGAGTCCCACCAGCCGCAAGGGCACTGGATTACCGATTGGCTTGCTGGCACTCACCACCTGCCTGGGCTGCGCTTCGAGCAACTCACCGGGAGCGACCAGGTCCCCTTCCCCGCGCTGCAACGCCCCGAGCAATTGGTCCTTGGCCTTGGGAATGATCTTGAGGGTGATTTCCCGCTGGTCGCGGGCATATCCGTTGAGATACAGCTCAAACGCACGCAGCCGATGGTACTCGACCCCGATCGCTTCGCCCTCGACTTCCCCGGAACTGTTACGACTCTGGTTGACCAGCACCCGCAAGACCCGGCTATCGCGAATCTGCGCCAGGTCGCGAACCTGGCTCGGCTGGCCGATTTCCAATGGTCCGGTCAGACGCGCAAGCGCAGGCGACGGTAGCAGCCAGAACAGGCACAGCAGGAGCAATAGCGAAGGTTGCTTCATCCGTTCTCCGGAAAGAATACCGTCTCACCTCAAGCGTCATGACTTGAATAAGGAGCGACAGAAATCGAGTGTCTTTATGAACGCGAAAAAGTGCGAAAGACTGGCACAGCGACGAACGCGAAACCAATCGATGCTTTCTTCAAGCTTAAAAGGACAGTCACAACTCGTTGTAGTTCTTGGTTTTTATTATAAATCTACCGCTCTGATATGCTTTGCGGCCTGTGGCCTGAGGTAGCACCATGCAACTCATTGATATCGGCGTCAACTTGACCAACCCCAGTTTTGCCGGAAAACACCAGGAAATACTGGATCGCGCCTATGCCGCCGGGGTCTGTCAGTTGATCCTGACCGGCACCAGCATCGAGGGCTCCGAGCAGGCCCTGGAGCTATGCCGGACACTGGACGAAAGCGGTCGCCGGCTGTTTACCACCGCCGGTATCCACCCCCATTGCGCCAGTGACTGGACAACTGACAGCGCCACTCGTCTGAAAGCTCTGCTCAAGGAGCCCAACGTTTGTGCGGTCGGTGAGTGCGGGCTGGATTTCAACCGGGATTTTTCCCCACGCCCGCAGCAGGAAAAAGTCCTCGAGGAACACCTGGCTCTGGCGGTGGAGTTGCAGTTGCCGGTGTTCCTCCATGAGCGCGACGCCAACCCGCGCCTTCTGGAGATTCTGCGTGACTACCGCGACCACCTCCCCGCCGCCGTGGTGCATTGTTTCACGGGCGAACAACAGGCCTTGTTCAGCTACCTCGACCTGGACCTGCATATCGGCATCACCGGTTGGATCTGCGACGAGCGCCGTGGCACTCATCTGCATCGGCTGGTGAAGGAAATCCCCCGCGAACGCCTGATGCTCGAAAGCGACGCACCGTACCTGTTACCCCGCAGCCTGCGACCGAAACCGAAAAACGGCCGCAACGAACCGGCCTACCTGACCGAAGTGCTGCGGGAAGTGGCGCTGCATTGCGGTGTAAGCGAAACCGAGCTGGCCGCCCATAGCACCGCCTGCGCCCGGAGCTTCTTCGGCTTACCTTCGATTGTGTGATTCATGTCATGCGCAACAGGCACCGGACTCGGCCACCACTCACAATAAACGGGTGACTCTGACCGTTGAATTGAGCAAAATCATCGACCCGCTCAAGCTATAGAATCGATAGCAAAAGTTGATTCGCCGCCAGGGTTTGTTCGGCCTATCTTTGGTTTATCGAAAGCATCTACCAAGGAGCATAGCCATGGGCAAACCTCATCCCAATCTGCCTGCCTGGCAATGGCGTGTGGCGCCGAATACGTCGAACGACGGCACCCGCGAAGGCATGCGGCTGCTCTCGATGATTCTCTTTGCGCTGGCCTTTCTGCTGGTCGCTTCGGGCGTGTTCAGCGAAGATCCGACCACTGTCGCCATCGGCGTGATCGGCCTGGCGGCGGCCTATAGCCTCAAGCAGAAGGGGCATACACTCCAGGCCTGAGTCTTTTTGTAGCGGCTCACTTGGCCCGTGCAGGCATCCTTGACGATTTCGAGCGTCATGAGCTTCGCTGATCGAAACCAGGGCGGTGATAAACCTCTACCACTCGACTCTCGGGACGTAGCATCCATACCGGCCGACCAGCTTGCCACACAGGTCAGTCGAAACAGCTTTCGCTCAGGCGATCAAGCACTCGATCGGCCTTGCTTTCAGCCCGCGCCATAGCGCTGCGCCAACCCGCCACGCTAGGTTGCAGATCCTGCTGTTGCTCGGCCTGCAACAGCCACTGCCAGCAATCATGCCAATCGCCAAGAGCCTGCTGAGCCGTCTTGAGGTGCTTCAATGCCGGCGCCGGCAGGCGATCCAGCTCCGGGTAGGCCTCGGCGGCGTAACGCACCCGCTTGATCAGCAGGCGCAGACGATGGCGATTGTGCATTGGGTCATGCAAGGCTTTGTCGAGGGCATCCCACTGTTTCGCCAGACGCTTTTCGATGCGTTTGCGCACGCCCTTGAGCAACCCCTGGTACTGAGAAGCGCGCAAAAAACGGGGGAAAGCATCGAGCATGCCAAAGAGCTTCTTCAGCTCATCGCTGCCGGCCACTTTCCAGTAGTCCTCGGACAATTGCGCGGTACGTCGTGCAGCGGCGATATGACGGCCCTGCCCATGCAGATAAGCCGCCAGCACCTCACGGTCGCGAATCGGCGTGGTCAATCGTCCCACCTCGGCCGCCGCCTGTTCCAGTTGCTCGACCCCCGGCCATCCGCGCAATGGCCGCAACAGGCTGCGCAGCCGCCGGACAGTGATGCGCAGGTCATGCAGCCCCTCGTTATCGGTCAGCGCATCTACCCGCGCATGACAGGCCAACAACCGTACTTCCAGGCCCAGCACCCGAGCCACCAAGCGATCTACCAGGACCGACATCGACACTCACTCCCCAATCGAACTTCCAAGACTGCGACGCAATGATCGCAACGCTTGTTGCAATGCATCCATCGACGGGATCTGTTCAGCATAGCGCTGCCTGATGAACAGCTGAGCGAACTCGCGAATAAGGTCGGCCTGACGCGGCAACTGCCGGGCCGCGCGCTCGGCGAACGCAGCAGGCCCCTCACCCGGCTCGCGCACCAGGCCATGGCGTGCCAGCAGTTTCTCAAAGGCGGCGAACAGCCGTAGCGGCGGGTCGGCCTCGGCCCGCCAGGGCCGCAACAGCCATAACGACAGCAGCGCGAGAACCAGCACCAAGCCGATCGGCAATATCAGCCCGGCGAGATCGCCGAACAGGCGCCCCATGAGTTTGAACTGCTGCTCGCCCTGATACCCCAGGACCCAGCGCTGCCAGCCATAGTTGAGATTATCCCAGCCCAAGCGCAACTCGTTGAACCAGATCACCTGGCGGTAACGCAACGGCGAGAATACCGAAGCCTCGGATACGCCCTCATTCGCCGCCAGGGCTTGCTCCAGACCCTGATCGATCCGCTCTGGCGCCACGGCGTAGGTCGGATCGACACGGCGCCACCCCTGCCCGACCTGCCAGTATTCCACCCAGGCATGGGCGTCGTACTGGCGTACTGTGAGGAAATTGCCCGCCGGGTTCAACTCGCCGCCCTGGTAACCGGCTACCACTCGCGCCGGGATTCCCGCAGCGCGCAGCACGTAGGTCATGGCGCCGGCAAAGTGCGCGCAGAAACCCTGGCGACTGTCGAACAGGAAGTCATCGATGCTGTTTGTGCCCAGGATCGGCGGTTTGAGGGTGTAGCGATACGGTTCGTCGCGAAAATGTTGGAGTAGCCTTGCCACCAATGCCGCGGGCTGTGGATAACGCTGGCGCAGTTCGGCGGCCCACTGACGGGTCCACGGATCACCCTGGGCAGGCAACTGCAGGGCCTGACGGCGAGCCCGCTCGTTGAGCTGGGGATCGCGTAGCACCTGCGGCCAGGAGCTGGCCCGATACATCAGTGCCTGCTGCACCGGGCGCTGGCGCTGCAGGCGGTAGTCCGCCAGTTGACGCACATCCTCCTGATCGCTGCTGGCCACATCCAGCGTCGGCAGCCAGGGCTTGCCACTCGGTTGCAGGATCACGCTGTAGCGCCAGGATGCGCCACTGGCTTGCCATTTCGGCGCCGGACTGGAGGACACTCCTGGCGATTGACTCCAACGCTGGCCGTCGAACTGCTCCAGGGTCAGAGCCCGCCAGTACAACTCCTGGCGCGGCGGTAGCGGACCATCGAAACTCGCACGCAATGCCAGTTCGGCGGAACGCCCAAGCTCGGCCACCTCTCCGGGGGACATACTTTCCGAAAGCCCGGTCACGCCCTTGTCGCCCGGCAGTGGCAAGGACCACAACGGGGCCATGCGCGGGAACAGCAGGAACAACAGAAGCATCAATGGCAAGGCCTGCGCCAGCAGGGTCGCGGCCAGCTTCAAGGTGGCCGCCGGCCGGGTGCCTGGGCCTTGCTGCAAACCGATCAGGGCCGCCAGCAAGGTGCCGATCGACAACAGGCTATAGATCGCCCATGGCAGGCCGTCCTCGAACAGATAGGCCACCGCCACGCAAAACAACCCAAGGAAGATCAGCACCAGCGCATCGCGGCGGGTCCGGGTCTCCACCAGTTTGAGGATAAACATCGCCACCAACAGCACCGCGCCAGCATCCAGGCCGATCAGGCTCTTGCGCGAAAGCCAGATGCCCGCGATGGTCGCGACCAGCAGCAGGACGTCCACTACCTTGCCAGGAAACCGCGCCCGCATGCGGTAAACCTGGATGCGCCAGAGCGTGCAGCCGAGCCAGAACGCGACCATCCACAGTGGCACGTGTAGCCAGAACGGCAACATCACCAGGGCCTGGGCCACCAGCAGCCAGACCAGACTGGCCCGGGAAATCGGCGGCGCACGGCTCATGAACCGTTCCCGAACAAGGCAAGGGCTCGCAGGCATAACTCACAGTGGGCCGCGCCGCAGTCCATGGCCAGTCGTTGACCGGGCAATTTCAAGGCGAACGGCTCCTGCCGCCGAGACAACTCCAACACCCAATAGCACAGGCGCGACAGACGCTGTTCGACATCCCCATCCAGCGCCAGGAAATCCAGGCAGAACTCCTGCCCCTCAAGGCGGGCAAAGTCCTTGATCAGCAGCCCCTGTCCACGAGAATAGGCCTTCCAGTGCAGCCGTCGCCAGGAATCGCCGGGCTGATAGGACTTCAAACCCTGGTAATCGTCGACACCTGGCCCGTAAGCCCGCGTGCCTTCATCCTGTTCATCGTCGGACACACCGGGCAGGATCGGTAATTCGCCTTCCAGAGGCTGTGGATAAACCATGGCCTGCTGGCCAAGATCGACCCAACTCCAAGCCTGCAAGATACTCAGGGGGAAGCTGCTGCACACGTCGATGCGCGGCGCCGACAACCAGCCGCGTGCCTGTGTCGGGCGCGTCAATTGCACTTCGCAAAATCCCCCCGGCAGCACATCCACGGTCTGCATCGCGGGGTTCGACCAGCCCAACTGGATCGCCTGGTGGCTTTTCCCGGCGCTCTCCAGGCGCACGACAAAACGCGCCTGTTCACCGACAAACACGGTCGGCCCGACGCCGGCGCTCAACACCAGGCCCCGCAGGTTGCGATAGGTGTGCAGGATTGCCACGACGAACACCGACAACAGCAGAAAACACAAGCCGTAGGCCAGGCTGTTCTGGTAATTGATCGCCACCAGCAAGATCAGCAACAGCAACGCGACGAATACACCGCCGGCGCGGTTGGGCATGATGAAGATCCGTCGCTGGGTCAGTTCGATCCGCGTCGAGGGCGGCAAGCGCCGGCTCAGCCAGGCCTGCCAGGAGGCCCACAGTTGGCCAATCAAAGTACCGGCACCTCGCGCAACAACCACTGCGCCAGCACACCGCCGCCCTGCCCGGCCGGGTCGGCGCGCTCGCGCAGGCGATGACTGACCACAGACGGCAACACGGCCTGGACATCTTCCGGAATCACATAATCACGCCCGGCCAGCAAGGCCCAGGCCCGGGCTGCGGCGAGGATCGCCAGGCTCGCCCTCGGCGAGAGTCCCCAGGCAAACCGCGCGTCACCACGGGTCGCGCCGACCAAGCGCAGCACATAGTCGACCAGCGCATCGCTGGCCCGGACCTGCTTGACCTCCTGCTGCAAGGCCGCCAGTTCGTGATGGCTGAGGATAGGCTGCAATCGTGGCAACAAATCTCGTCGCGAGTCGCCAAGCAACAGGGCCTTTTCCGCCGCTCTGGACGGGTAGCCGAGGGATACGCGCATCAGGAAGCGGTCCAACTGCGACTCGGGCAAGGCAAAGGTACCGCCCTGGCTCGTGGGGTTTTGTGTGGCGATCACAAAGAACGGCGAAGGCAGCGGGCGGGTGGCACCTTCAATGGTCACCTGCCCTTCTTCCATGGCCTCAAGCAACGCGCTCTGACTCTTGGGCGTGGCCCGGTTGATTTCATCGGCCAGCACCAGCTCTGCGAAGATCGGCCCGGGGTGGAATACGAAGCAACCATTGTCCTTGTCGAATACCGAAGTGCCAAGGATATCGCTGGGCAGCAGATCGGAAGTGAACTGGATACGCTGGAAGCTCAGGCCGAGGACCTTGGCCAGGGTGTGACTGAGGGTCGTCTTGCCCATGCCGGGCAGGTCTTCGATGAGCAGATGGCCGTCGGCCAGAAGACAGCCGAGGGCCAGGCGAACCTGTGCATCCTTGCCTAATACCACTTGGTTGACAGCCTGCAAGCAGGCTTGCAGCTTACTGCGCATAGGCAGGCATCCAAACGCGGGGAGACGCCGCAGATGTTACAGGTTTTTTGATCGTTCCCACGCAAAGCGCCGGAACGATCCCCCGAGGCTCAACGCCCGGCGCGCGACTCGCGGATGTAGAAGCGTGCCTTCTCGGCCTTGGACGAACAGCCTTCGTAGGCTTCGAACTGTTGCTGGGTTTTGGCCCCAGTCAACAACGACAGGGCCTTGGAGTAACTGACGGTGCCGGCAAAGCCTTCGGCCTTGGCCAGGTCAAGCTCGCGCCAGGCAGCATCCAACTGGCTACCGCAGCTCTCGCGATAGGCAGTCTTGCCCGCGCAACCGGCCAACACCAACGCAATCAATGGCACACAGATCCAGGCTTTCATCGATGACACCTCAAGAAAAAACAATCGTGCAGGTTATGACGGTGTGCCAGGCAAAAAGTGCCTTGCTCTACTCTACAAGCTTAGCCAGTCAATATGAACAATAGGCGTCCGACCCGCCGAACTCGGCCAACAGAACCAGTGGCCGGTACGGTGAGTTCGTTAGCTTAAGTTCGCAGACCACTCGCGATTGTGCCACAACAGCCTATGGGCGCATTGTTAGTAACCGACCGTTCAAGGAATCCATGATGAAAAAGCGTGTCGCATTGGTGTTGGGCTCAGGTGGAGCCCGGGGTTATACCCATATCGGGGTGATCGAGGAAATCGAACGGCGCGGTTATGAAATTGCCTGCATCGCCGGTTGTTCCATGGGCGCGGTGGTCGGTGGCATCTATGCTGCCGGCAAGCTGGAGGAGTACCGCAAGTGGATCGAAAGCCTGGACTATCTCGATGTGTTGCGCCTGGTGGATGTGAGTTTTCGGCTCGGGGCGATCCGTGGCGAAAAGGTCTTCGGCCAGATCCGCAAGATCGTCGGCGAGATCAATATCGAAGACCTGCGCATCCCTTACACAGCCGTCGCCACCGACCTGACCAACCAGCAGGAGATCTGGTTCCAGGAAGGTTGTCTGCATCAGGCCATGCGCGCTTCGGCGGCGATCCCAAGCCTGTTCACGCCGGTGATGCAGGGCAATCGCATGTTGGTCGACGGTGGCATTCTCAATCCGCTGCCGATTGTGCCGGTGGTTTCCAGCCACTGCGACCTGATCATCGCCGTCAACCTCAACTCGACCAACCAGAAGCACTATCAACTGCCGGTGATCCAGCGTCCGCCTGCCTTCAAGAGCCGTTTTAACAACCTGCTCAGCTCCATGGGTTCGCGCCTGCCCTTCCGGCGCAAGCAGGCCGAAGAGCTGTTGCGCATCGAACAGCAGACCTTCGCCGCCGACTCCGCGGATATTGCCAACCCCTGGCTTGAACCGGCAGAGCCCGATGCCCAGCAACCTGCGGCGGCCCCTCAAACTGCGGGTGCGCCGAAATCGGCCACCGGTTCATTTATCATCGACAACGTCGGCCCGGCTTCGCTGCTGGACCTGATCAACCAGAGTTTCGAGGTGATGCAAACCTCGCTGGCGCAATACAAGATCGCCGGATATCCGCCGGATATCCTGATCAACGTGCCCAAGCGCGTGTGCCGGTTCTTCGAGTTCTACAAGGCACCGGAACTGATCGCCCTGGGTCGCGAGATCGCCCGCGACACCATGGATCGTTATGAGCAGGAGCGGCGCTGACTGGCTTTTGATCCGTCTCCACACTAAAGCGTGGCCACGATCAAACAGCGGGATGCACTCCGTCCTGGTTATCGAGCAGGCGATAGCCGACGCCCGCCTCGGTGACGATAAAGCGTGGCCGGGTCGGATCGTCCGCCAGTTTCTGGCGCAGATGGCCCACTACGATCCGCAGGTAATGACTGTCGTCGGTATGGGTTGGTCCCCAGATATCCTTGAGCAGTTGCTGTTGGGTGATCACTCGCCCGCAATGCCGTGCCAACTGGGCCAGTACCGCGTACTCCTTGCGCGTCAACGCCACCTGCGCGCCGTCCAGCAGCACTCGCCGATAGGCCAGGTCAACGGTCAACGGGCCGAACTTCAAGGCGGCTTCCTGGGTTTCCCCGTTGGGCGCCTGGCGTAACAGTGCACGGATCCGCGCCAGGAACTCCTGGATGCCGAAGGGCTTGGTCACATAGTCATTGGCACCACCGTCCAGAGCCTGGACTTTTTGCCCTTCGCTGGCCCGCACCGACAGCACCAGCACCGGCGCCGTGGACCATTGGCGAAACTCGCGCAGCACCTGCTGACCGTCCATGTCCGGCAGGCCGAGGTCGAGCACCAACAAGTCGGGCTTGTTCAGCGCCGCATGGGCCAGGCCTTCGGCGCCCGTTCCGGCCTCCAGTATCTTGTAACCTTGGGAGGCGAGGCTGATACGCAGGAACTTGCGAATCTGCGGTTCGTCGTCGATGACCAGGATGGTCGAGCTCTGGCTCATAATTGCAACATCGTGGCGAGGGTTTGCCACAGCATATCAGGCCTCACTTTCAAATCCCGGTTGCTCCCGCAGCGGAAGGAATAACGTCACACAGGTGCCACGGCCGGCGATACCGTCATCCACCTCGATATGCCCGCCGTGGGCGCCGACCATGCCCAGGCAGATTGCCAGCCCCAGGCCTGTGCCCTGGCCGCCACGATCGCCACGGGCAGCGGTGTAGAACATGTCGAAAATCTTCGCCCGCTCATCCTCCGGGATTCCCGGACCTTCGTCGCTGACGGCAAAGAACAGCTCGCCGCCGATCACCCCGGCACGCACCTGCAGGCGGCCATGCTGCACAGAAAAGCGCGCGGCGTTTTCCATGACATTGATCAGTGCCTGTTCGATCAGCGCCGCATGCACGTAGAGCAACGGCAACTCGGCCGGTACCTCGGTGCTCACCTGCAACGGCGCGAGGACCGTCCGCAACCGGTTCAGCGCACTGGCGACGATGTCCGCAGGCGATACCCAGTCCCGGGCCAGTTTCAGCGCGCCATGGCCCAGGCGCGTCATGTCCAGCAGGTTCTGGATATACCGGTCCAGCCGCTCGGCCTCGTCGCGGGTGCCCTCCAGCAGTTCCCGGCGGTCCTCCAGGGGAATCGCTTCGCCCAACGCCAACAGACTGTCGATACTGCCGCGCATTGAGGTCAGCGGGGTGCGCAGGTCGTGGGACACCGATGCCAGCAAGGCACTACGCAACTGCTCGGTTTCTCCGTGCAAGCGCGCCGCCTCAAGATCGTCGGCCAATTGTGCCCGCGCCAGTGCCTGGGCCAACGGCTGGCTGAGGGCGGCCAGCAGGCGACGGCGCTGGCCCGTGAGCGGCTGGCCTTCTCGCGGACGAACACCGAGCAGCGCCAGCGGCCCCTCTTCCACCGACAATGGCCACCACCACCAGCTACCGGAGGGCAAAGTACTCGTGCCCATCCCGGCCGGCTGATCGTGCTGCCAGGCCCAGTCGGCCGCCGCGCGCTCGGGCTCGGAAAACCGCAGCGGTCCGCCGGTCTCGACCTTCCAGCCACTCTGGCCGTCGCGATTGAGCAGGCACAGTTCCAGCTCTTCCCAGCCGCTGAGGTGTTGCGACGCGGCACTGATCACCGCCTGACGGTCGGTGGCAGCCGTCAGCTTGCGCGACAAGTCGAGCAGCTCGCTGGTTTCTTCCTGGGTATCGCGCAGGGCTTGCAACTGCCGCCGCTGACGCGCCGCCAGGTTACCGGTGAGCGCCGCCATCATCAGGAAGAACAGCAGCGTCAGCACATCCTCTTCACGCTGAATCGCAAAGGAAAAATTCGGCGGAATAAACAGGAAGTCATAGGTCAGGAATGACAGCACCGCACAAGCCAGGGACGGGCCGAGGCTGCTGCGAACCGCCACCAGCAATACGGCGGCAAGAAATACCAGCGAGATATTCGGCAACGGCAACACACCGGCCACGGCCCAGGCCAGGGTACTGGCCAAGACCGTCGCCAACAGCGCCAACAGGTAGTCGAGCCAGACCACGCTCTGCGGCTCTCGCACACGCGGCTGACGTTGTTCTTCCTGGCTGCCCAAGACGTTGATTTCCAAGCCCGGGGCATTGCGCAACAGCCGCGCCGCCAGGCCACCGCCGAACAGGCGACGACGCAGGCGCTGGCGCGACTGCCCGACCAGCACCAGGCTGGCACGGCGTTCAGTTGCATGCTGGATCAGCGTCCTGGCCACTTCACCGGCCCGCAGTTGCACCACCTCGCCGCCCAGCCGTTCCGCCAGTTGCTGAGCACTTTGCAGGCGCAGGCGCGACGGCTCGTCACGCGCCCTGCCGTTATCCACATGCACCAGGCTCCAAGGCAGGTGTCGGCGCTGAGCGACCCGGCTGGCATGGCGAACTAAGCGCTCGGCCTGAGCATCGCCATCCACCCCCACCAGCAGCCGCCCACGGATGGCCGGCGCGGCCTCGCCGCGGGTCCGGTAGCCCTGGGCCAAATCGTTGTCGATCTGGGCCGCGGCTGTCTGCATGGCCAGCTCACGCAGGGCAGTGAGGTTGGTCTGGGTGAAGAACGCATCGATCGCCGCCCGCGCCAACTCCGGCACATAAACCTTGCCGTCGCGCAGGCGCTCCAGCAACTCCCGTGGTGGCAGGTCGATCAGCAGTAATTCATCGGCTTCCTGCAGGACCCAGTCGGGCACGGTCTCACGCACCTGCACCCCGGTGATGCCGCGCACCTGGTCATTGAGGCTTTCCAGGTGCTGGACATTGACCGTGGTGAAGACGTCGATACCGGCCGCCATCAGCTCCTGGACATCCTGCCAGCGTTTGACGTGGCGGCTGTCGGGGGCGTTGCTGTGGGCCAGTTCATCGACCAACACCAGTTTCGGCCTGGCCTTGAGCAGACCGTCAAGGTCTAGTTCCTCGAGCACCACGCCACGGTATTCGGACCGCAGCAGGGGTTGTTGCACCAAGCCGCCGAGCAGTGCCTCGGTCTCGGCCCGCCCATGGGTTTCCACCACCCCGGCGATCAATTGCACACCCTGACGCAACTGACTGTGGGCGGCCAGCAGCATCGCATAGGTCTTGCCCACGCCAGGAGCGGCACCGAGAAACACCTTGAGCCGGCCACGACCGTCGCGGGGCAGTTCTGCTAACAGCGCGTCGGCGCGACCGGAATCACTCATCTTGGGGTTCCCATCATCAATTGTCTTCATTGTTCCCCGTTCCGCGTGGGAACAATGAACAACTCACTTGGAGATATCGACCAGCGCCGCATTCAATGCAAGCACGTTGACCACCGGCGGGCCAACCAACGGCTGTTCGATCTGCGCCTCCAGCAGTTCCTCGAGGGTCGCCGCCGGCAGATTGCGCGCCTGCGCTACCCGCGCCAGTTGATAGCGAACCGCCGCCGGTGGCAAGTGCGGATCGAGGCCACTGCCGGAAGTGGTCAGCGATGCCAGCGGCACCGGCCCTTGGCCGGGCACGGCCTGCGTGGTCGCATCAGCGAAAATCCGCGTGGCCAGCGCCGGGTTGCTCGGCGACAGGTTGCTCGCACCACTGGCCACGGTCGCGAAGGCCACCGCCGAGGGACGCGGGTGAAACCAGCCATCGCCGCTGAAATCCTGGGCGATCAGGGCCGAACCGCGCACCTTGCCATCGGCATCGCGTACCAGGCTGCCATTGGCCTGGCTCGGGAAAACTATCTGGGCCACGCCAGTCACCGCCAGGGGATAGGCGACACCGGTCATCAGGGTCATCAACAGCAACAGGCTCAAGGCCGGACGCCACACACTAGACATGTTCAATTCCTCGAATTCAGGGGAGGTACACCCCCTGCGAGTGCCGGCCTGCCGACACCCACCGGGGGAAACGCACTACGCCAGCCGCAACGCCGTCAACAGCAGGTCGATGGCCTTGATGCCCACGAACGGCACCACAATCCCACCCAGACCGTAGATCAGCAGGTTGCGCCGCAGCAGGTGTGCCGCGCTCGCCGCCTGCACCCGCACACCGCGCAGCGCCAGCGGGATCAGCACGACGATGATCAGAGCGTTGAACACGATCGCCGAAAGAATCGCACTCTGGGGACTGGTCAGGTGCATGATGTTGAGCACCCCGAGCTGTGGATAAATTGCCGCGAACAAGGCCGGCAGGATCGCGAAATACTTGGCCACGTCGTTGGCAATCGAGAAGGTGGTCAGCGCACCACGGGTTACCAACAGTTCCTTACCGATCTGCACCACGTCCAGCAACTTGGTCGGATCGCTGTCGAGGTCGACCATGTTCGCCGCTTCCCGCGCGGCCTGGGTGCCGTCGTTCATCGCCATGCCCACGTCGGCCTGGGCCAGCGCTGGAGCGTCGTTGACACCGTCACCGCACATTGCGACCAAGCGACCGTCGTTCTGTTCCAAGCGGATGCGCGCCAGTTTCTTCTCCGGCGTCGCTTCGGCCAGCACATCGTCGACCCCGGCTTCCGCGGCAATCGCCGCCGCCGTCAGCGGGTTGTCGCCGGTCACCATGACGGTGCGAATCCCCAGTTGGCGTAGCTCGGCAAAACGCGCACGAATCCCTGGCTTGACCACGTCCTTGAGGTGGATGGCACCGAGCAGCTTGTCATTGGCACAAACCAACAATGGCGTACCGCCGCTCTGGGCGATCTTGTCGATCTCCCGGGACAGCGCCGCTTGCAAGTCGCCGCGCTTCTGGCCGATGAAGCTCAACAGCGAATCCACCGCGCCCTTGCGATAGACCTGACCTTGATGGTCGACACCCGACAACCGTGTCTCGGCGCTGAACGGCACGGCGGTCAGTTCCGTGGAGGCGGGTTCCTGTTGTGGGTAAAGGTCACGCAGGTATTCGACGATCGACTTACCTTCAGCGGTGTCGTCGGCCAGCGAGGCCAACAAAGCCCCCTCGGCCAGCTCACGGACATGCACGCCGGGCACGGGGTGAATCGCGGCGCAACGACGGTTGCCGAAGGTGATGGTGCCCGTCTTGTCCAGCAGCAGCACATGCACGTCACCGGCGGCTTCCACCGCTCGACCGGACTTGGCGATCACGTTCAGGCGCACCAGGCGATCCATCCCGGCGATACCGATAGCCGACAGCAGGCCACCGATGGTGGTCGGGATCAAGGTCACCAGCAGCGCCACCAGGAACACCAGCGGCAGCTTGCCACCGGCGAAGTGGGCGAACGGCTGCAGGGTCACCACCACCAACAGGAAGATCAGCGTCAGACCGATCAACAGAATGTCCAACGCAACTTCATTGGGGGTCTTCTGGCGCTTAGCGCCTTCCACCAGGGCGATCATGCGGTCCACGGTCGACTCACCGGGGTTGGCAGTGATGCGCACCAGCAACCAGTCGGAAACCAGCCGGGTGTTGCCGGTCACGGCTGAACGGTCACCACCGGACTCGCGGATCACCGGCGCCGATTCACCGGTAATCGCCGCCTCGTTGACCGCCGCAATGCCTTCGATCACCTCACCGTCACCGGGAATCATCTCCCCGGCTTCGACACGTACCACGTCGCCGTTGCGCAGGCCGGTGGCAGAAACCACCTGATAGCTGCCATCGGCTTTGCGCCGACGGGCACTGAGGCCTTCGCTGCCGGCCTTGAGGCTGTCGGCGCGAGCCTTGCCACGACCTTCGGCGAGGGCCTCGGCGAAGTTGGCGAAGAGCACGGTGAACCACAACCAGAGGGCAATCTGCGCGGACACGTAGGTCGGCACGGCCGTATCGGGCACGAGACAGAGGATCGTGGTCAGGATCGCGGTCAACTCCACCACCAGCATGACTGGCGCACGTTGCAACTGGCGCGGGTCGAGCTTGACGAAGGCTTGCACCAGCGCCGGACGCCACAGCTCGGTGATCGCAGTCCTGGGTTGTTCGAGCACAGCGGGTTTTGTTGCAGGAAGAGGCCTATTCATCATCTAAATCCTCAGCCCTTGAACCCAAGGGCAGCCATGCGCAAATGTTCGGCAATCGGCCCAAGGGCCAGGGTCGGCAGGAACGTCAGGCCGCCCACCAGCAGGATGGTTACGGTCAACAAGGTGACAAACAGCGGACCATGGGTCGGGAAGCTGTTCTGGCCGATCGGCGCAGCCTTCTTCGCCGCCAGGCTACCGGCCAGGGCGAGTACCGGGAGGATGTAGCCGAAGCGCCCGAGCAACATGCTCAAGCTCAGCATCAGGTTGTGGAACGGCGTGTTGGCACTGAAACCGCCGAACCCCGAACCGTTGTTGGCACTGGCCGAGGTGTAGGCGTAGAGCAACTGGCTAAAACCATGGGGGCCAGGATTGCTGACGGCACTCGCAGGCCCTGGCAGCGTCGCGGCAATTGCACCGAGCACCAACACACCCACCGGCATCACCAGCAAAGTCACCACCAGCAGTTGCACTTCCCTGGCTTGGAGCTTCTTGCCCAGGTATTCCGGGGTACGACCGATCATCAGGCCCGCAAGGAACACCGCAATCAACACATTCAGCAGCATGCCGTAGAGGCCGGCACCGACACCGCCGAAGATCACCTCGCCAACCATCATGTTGACCAGTGCGACCATCCCGCTCAGCGGGTTGAGGCTGTCGTGCATGGCATTGACCGAACCGTTGGACGCCGCCGTGGTAGTCACCGCCCAGAGCACGCTGGCGGTGGTGCCGAAACGGGTTTCCTTGCCTTCCATCGGTGCGGTCTGTTCCACCACCGGGCTGTCCAGGGTCGGATTCGGCTGATACTCGGCATACAGCGAGGTGGCACCGCCGGTCAGCAGCAGGGCCATTATACAAGCCATGATCGCTCGGCTCTGACGCAGGTCCTTGACGTAATGACCAAAAGTGAACACCAGCGCCGCCGGAATCAGGATGATCGATGCCAGTTCGAACAGATCGCTCCAGGCCGTCGGATTCTCGAACGGATGCGCCGAGTTGACCCCGAAAAAACCACCGCCGTTGGTACCCAGTTGCTTGATTGCGATCTGACTGGCTGCCGGGCCGAGTGGGATCACCTGGTCAGCGCCCTGCAGGGTCACAGCATTAATGTAATGGGCAAAGGTCTGCGGTACACCCTGCCAGACCAGGAACAGCGCCAGCACCAAGCACAATGGCAGCAGGCCATAGAGGGTGGCTCGGGTCATGTCGACCCAGAAGTTGCCCAGAGTCGTCGCCGAACGCCGGCCGATACCACGGCACAAGGCGACCAGCACGGCCAGGCCGGTGGCGGCACTGACGAAGTTCTGCACGGTCAGACCGACCATCTGACTCAAGTAGCTCAGGGACGCTTCGCCGCTGTAGCTCTGCCAGTTGGTATTGGTCATGAAGCTGACGGCGGTGTTGAACGACAAGGTCCACTCCAGACCCTGCAGGTTCTGCGGGTTGAGCGGCAGGTATTGCTGGAGCTGCAGGATCACGAACAGCAGTGAGAAACCCGCCAGATTGAAGGCGAGCACGGCCAGGGCGTACTTCTGCCAGCTCTGCTCGGCCTTTTCATCAACCCCGGACAGGCGATAGCAAACCCGCTCCAGCGGCCCGAGCAACGGGCTCAGCCAGGTGCGCTGGCCTTCCATCACTTTGTAGTAGAACCGCCCGAGAAAAGGAGCTGGGACCAACACCAGCGCCAGGAACGCCAGGATCAGCAAATAGTCATAACTGTGCATAACCGCCGCTCCTAGTTCCGATCTGCGCGCAACAGCGCAACCAGTAGATAAATGAACAGTGCCACCGCCAGCAGCAGTGACACGCCGTCCAGAATGCTCATGGGATTTCTCCGTGGCACAGCGATTGCCGTGTGTGGAGCCATTGTCGGAAGGAAGGCTGTAAAGGAACGAGAGCGACACCCGGGGCAATGCGTAAAGAAGGCGTAAAGAGTGGGTTTACGTAGGCGTTACGCCCTAGAATCCGCGGACGGGTAACCGTGCCCCGCTACCGAGAGGGGTCGGGCGGTCATGATTGTGTATCGAGACTGATACACAACCGACAACCGGCCAACATGCGGCGCCTGTAGCTTCTGGCGCAGCTATATTTGAAATGGGCTCCGCACTTGGGGGCTCGAATCTCTATATCGTGCGACCCTCTCGTGGGGGCTTTTTTGTGCTTCGCGGCTTTACCGGCAGATAACCACACGCATGCAGAACACTCCCGCTCCTCAGGCTGATGCCAACAAGCCGCTCTCACCGGGCGATGACAAGCGCTGGCATGTCCGCGCGCTGATCGTCGACGACGATATCCCGATCCGTGAACTGCTGATCGACTATCTGGCCCGCTTCAGTATCCAGGCCATCGGTGTCACCGACGGTGTCGCAATGCGCCAGGCGCTGCAGGTGGAAACCTTTGACGTGGTGGTCCTGGACTTGATGCTTCCGGGCGAAGACGGCTTGTCGTTGTGTCGCTGGCTGCGTGCTGAATCGGATATCCCAATCCTGATGCTGACCGCCCGCTGCGAGCCCACCGACCGGATCATCGGACTGGAATTGGGTGCCGACGACTACATGGCCAAGCCCTTCGAGCCGCGCGAGCTGGTGGCCCGGATCCAGACCATCCTGCGTCGGGTGCGCGATGACCGTACCGAACAACGGGCCAATATCCGCTTCGACAACTGGCGCCTGAACAGCGTGCTGCGCCAACTGATCGCCGACGATGGCCTGGTGGTGCCGCTGTCGAATGCCGAATTTCGGCTGCTCTGGGTCTTTATCGAACGCCCACGTCGAGTGCTCAGTCGCGAGCAGTTGCTCGACGCCGCTCGAGGCCGCTCTATCGAAGCCTTCGACCGCAGTATCGACCTGCTGGTCTCGCGCCTGCGGCACAAGCTCGGTGACGATTCAAAATCGCCGCAGTTGATCAAGACCGTGCGCGGTGAAGGCTATCTGTTCGACGCGAGAGACATCGGCTGATGCGCCTACGCCTCAACACGCTGTTCGGTCGCTTGTTCGGCGTGCTGCTGCTGGCTATTGTCCTGGCTCACCTGTTGGCCTTTCTCTGGTTTCGTCATTATGGCGGCGGTTCTGCGTTATCGCCTCCAGCCTGTTTCGCGAACAGGTCGGAAAATGTCGAATCGCGTTTGCCAGCGCTACCCATGCCGGTTCATCGCCCGTCTCGCCCATGGTTTGGCAGGCCGGTAATCCCGCTTACGTTTCAGTTGATCGCCTTGGTGATTGCCGCCTGGTACGGTGCCAAGTTGCTCGCCCGGCCGATTCAGCGCCTGAGCGATGCGGCCGAGCGTCTGAGCGAAGACCTCAACAGCCCGCCGCTGGAGGAGACCGGCCCACGGGAAGCCCGGCAGGCAGCCGCGACGTTCAACCTGATGCAACAGCGTATCCGCGAGCAGGTACAGCAGCGTGGGCGAATGCTCGGCGCCGTGTCCCATGACTTGCGCACGCCACTGTCGCGCCTCAAGCTGCGCCTGGAGCAAATCGAGGATGCGAAACTGCAAGGCCAGATGCGCCAGGATCTGAACGATATGATTGGCATGCTCGACGCTACCCTGAGCTACCTGCATGAGCAACGCACCAGTGAAGCCATGCAGTGGATGGACGTTCAGGCCCTGGTGGAATCGATCAGTGAAAACGCCCAGGACCAGGGTGCCCGCGTCCGCGCCAGCGGCTACTGCGCGCCATTGTTGGTCCAACCGATGGCCCTGCGTTCATGCCTGAACAATCTACTGGACAATGCCCTGCGCTATGCCGGCGATGCACTGATCACGCTGGAAGACAGCCGGCGGCAGTTGATTATCCGCGTGATCGACCACGGCCCCGGCATCGCCGCCGAAAAACGCGAAGCGGTGTTCGAACCGTTCTATCGCCTGGAAGCTTCGCGCAACCGTAACTCAGGCGGGGTCGGCCTGGGCATGACCATCGCACGGGAGGCCGCCCAGCGTCTGGGTGGCGACTTGACCCTGGAGCAAACCCTTGGCGGTGGGTTAACCGCCGTGGTCAGCCTGCCTCGTGCCTGATGGGTGTGTACATCAGTCGATACAAAGCCTGCATACCCTCGACACCTGCCGTTGGGCATCGGCACCCGTCGATGCAGCGTCCCCAAAAGGTCTGTATGCTCAGATCTTCTCCTCCCGCCGCCTCTGACTCGCACTCCAATCGAGCAGCAGGCTGTACGCCACTGCCAGCAGGGTCGGGCCGATAAACAACCCGATAAAGCCGAAGGCGAGCAACCCGCCGAATACCCCTAACAGCACGATCACCAGCGGCAGGTTGCCGCCACGGCTGATCAGGTAAGGCTTGAGCACGTTGTCCACGCCGCTGATGATGAATGTACCCCAGATCCCCAGGAATATCGCCATGCCGTACTCGCCTTTCCAGGCCAGCCAGGCGGTGGCCGGAATCCATACCAGCGGTGGGCCCATAGGAATCAGGCTCAGCAGGAAAGTGGCAATCCCCAGCACCAACGCGCCGGGCACTCCGGCAATCAGAAAGCCGATCAGCGCCAGCACAGCCTGAGCCGCCGCCGTACCGATCACGCCGTTGACCACCCGCTGCACCGTCCCGGCCACGAGTTCTTGGTAATAATCGGCGCGCTCGCCGATCAGCCGTTCCAGCAGGCCATGGACAAACTCCGCCAGGCGCGGACCATCGCGATAGAAGAAGAATACGAAGAGAATACTCAGGGTCAGCTCGAGAATCCCGCCACCGATCTGCGCGCTGCGAGCCAGCAACCAGTTGCCGACCTGCCCCAGGTAAGGCTTGATCGCCAGCATCAGCGCCGCGCCCTGTTGATCGATGGTGTTCAAGACGCCCACCAGCCACTCCCCGATAATCGGCACCGACGCCAACCAGGTCGGAGCTTGCGGTAGGCCGTCGACCTGGGCGTCCTTGATAAAAGCCACCGTATCGCGCACATGGTCCGCCAGGTTGAACCCTAGCCACACCAAGGGTGCGGCCACCAGCAACATCCAGCCCAGGGTCAGCAAACCGGCGGCCAGCGACTCGCGGCCACCGAGCAGGCGTGTCAGTAGACGCATCAGTGGCCAACTGGCAAAGGCCAGCACAGCGCCCCAGAACAGCGCCGACCAGAACGGCGCCATCACCCACAGACTGGCGCCGAACAGCACCAGGAGCAGTATCTGCACCAACAGCCGATCATTATTGAGCATGGGGATTCCACGAAAGAGATCAGAAAGGAAAGTCTAGGCGAACACACGAGTGTGTGTTCGCCGCTCCTGCCGCTACCGCAACAGTTCGAGGTGCAGGCCACCGGTGTCGCGGGCACCCGACTCCAGCCGCGCAGCCCTGACCCCTGCGGCCACCAGAGCCTGGCGCCAGGCTTCGGCGGAGGCTCCGGACAGGCTGACCCGCAAGGTGGCATCCAGGTTCAGGCCACGGGAAATCAGGGTGACCCAGGTAGCCTGCGGAACCCCGGCGAGTTGTGGCAAATCGAGCTTGCCGGTGTCACGCAACTCTCGCAACAAAGTCGCCGAAGTCGGCAGCAGTTCGCCCAACGGTGCATTCGCGGTCAATTGCTCGACGTGCAGATACGCCCGCCGGTTACCCCGGGTAATGCTGTACAGCGCCACCAGCGAACTATCCTGTGGCGCAGCCAGGCGCAACAGTAAGTAGGCCTGTTGATCGTCCGCCCCGGACAGCAGCGAATTGCCGAAGACCTCATTGGCCCACAAGCTGTTTTCGCCGCAATCGCGTGCCTGACACCAGAACAGCAATTGTGCGCCCTCCTTCTGCAATGCTTCGCGGGCCACCGTGAAGGCTTCGTTGGCGCTACGTTCCGGCGGCAACTCGTAGGTCACCGAGGTCATCGGCCCACGAACATTGACCTGCCCGTCGCTACGCAAGCGGTTGCTGATCTTGCGGATCGAGCTCTGTGGATAAATCCGCTCCAGGTCCGTCGGCGCACGGTAGTCGACGATCTGTGCGTCGGGCACACGCGGCACGGACGGCAGGTCATGGCTGCCCGGTACGTCGGCGGCCAACAGCGCGGAACTGAAACACGCCAGGCCCAGGGCGCTGGCAAGGGCTGTGGATAATTTGATCAAATCGGCGGCGCCTGAATGCTGGGCACTGATGCCGGAAGGTGGTGACAAAAGGTCGCGGTGGTGTCGAGATCTGGCATGGTTGTCTCCCTTTCAACCCGCCAAGCCTCGACAGTTGCCGAGCACAAGTCAAGGCATGGCGAAGAAGCGATTGAAACAGTCTGCAACAAGGACCGCTCCGGCCTCGTCGTTCAGGTGCAGATGATGCCCGCCAGGCAGCACTAGCCGGTTGAAGGGTAGCTGCTCCAGCAGACTCCGGCGCTGGGCCAACATGCCTTGTTCGGCCACCACCAATTGGGCTGGGCAGGCCACCCGATGGACAAAGGCCAGGGCCTGTTCTTCGGTCAGGCGCAGCGGCGAGGCCAGGGTCAGGCGACTATCGCTGCGCCAGGTATAGCCGCCGGACACTGGCACCAGCCCGCGCTGGGCCAGCAACTCGGCGGCTTCGCGACTGACCGCTACCCGGCCCTTCATGCGTGCCTCGACAGCCAGGTCGAGGGTCTTGTGCAACGGCTTGCGCTTGTCCTGCAGTTTCAGTTGCGCCTGCAGGGCCATGCCCAAGTGCTCGGCGGCACTCTCGCCCTGGGCGGTCTGCGGGATCAGCCCGTCGATCAGCGCCAGGTGCGTGACCCGCTCGGGCAGTGCGCCGGCCAACACCACCGAGATAATCGCTCCGAGCGAATGCCCGAGTAAGCCGAAACGATTCCAGCCGAGCTGTTGCGCCACCTGCAACACGTCATGGGCATAGTCCCAGAGCGCGTAGCCGGCACCCACCGGACGGTGCCCGGAATGCCCGTGACCGGCCATGTCCAGGGCGACGATACGCAGGCCTTCGAGCTTCGGCGCCAGGCGCGCAAAGCTGTTGGCGTTGTCCAGCCAGCCATGCAGGGCAATCACCGGCAAGCCGTCTTCGGGGCCGAACAGTTGGGCGGCCAGCTCGATATGCGGCAGACTCAGGCGCACTTCCTCGGCCGCCGTGCTCATGCCGGGCGTTCCTCGGCGGCACGCCGCTGCCAGCGGCTGAAAATCGCCTTGAGCAGCTCGGCGGTGTCCAGCGGGTGTTCCAACGGAAACATGTGACCTCCAGGCATGCTCAGGGATTCGCCATGAGGCAAACGCCCCACGGAACGGCTTTGATGGCGCATTACCACACGACTCGACCGGCCACGCACCACCGCCAGCGGCACCTGCAGGTGCCGGGCCAAACCTGGACTGGTATGGGGCACGCCGCGATAGATATTGATTTCGGTAGCCGGGTCAAAGCTCAGCCGCAATCGATCGCCTTCGGGGCGCAAGCCATATTGCAGGTAGGCATCGAAGCACTCCGGGTCGAAGCCACGAAACAGCGCCTTGCCAGCAAAATACTGGCGAGCCGCCTCCCGGTCGGCAAACTCTTCGCGCCGCCCCAGAGTGCGCCCGGCGGGGGTCAGGCGGTCAATGAAGCCCAAGCGCTTGGCCGCACGGATCAGCAACTGGTCGAGGCGGGTCAGCACCGGCGAATCGAGCATCACCAGGCCTTTGTAGAGTTGCGGACAGCGCAAGGCCGCGTGCAGGTGCAGAACGCCGCCCAGGGAATGCCCAACGCCCCAGACCGGTTCGGGCTGTTGTTCGAGGTGATGAATCAGTTCGTCGACCAGGTTGCGCCAGTTGTCGTTTACCGGGAAACGCGGGTCATGGGCATGCTGTTGCAAATGCGCAACCTCATATTCGGGCGCCAGGGCGGTGAACAACTTGCCATAGGTGCCCGAAGGAAACCCGTTGGCATGGGCGAAGAACACGTGCTGCGGCATACCGGAACCACTTCATGGAAAACAGGTGTTCATTGTCGACAGGACATTCGCCATCGGCAATGACCGTAATGGCCAGGAATGATGACAGTCCGGCCATCGCCGTCTGTCAGCGGCTCGGCGGCGTTTGCCCCAGCGGTACCACCGCCATGGTCAGGCGCGAAACACAATTGATCTTGCCCTCATCGCTGCTCAGGCGAATATCCCAGACATGGGTGGTGCGACCGATATGGATCGGGGTCGCCACCGCCGTCACCCGTCCGCTGCGCACACCGCGCAGATGATTGGCATTGATTTCCAGGCCGACGCAGTAGTACTGGCTGGTATCGACACACAGGTAGCTGGCCATGGAGCCGACGGTTTCCGCCAACACCACCGAGGCGCCGCCATGCAGCAGGCCGAACGGCTGGTGTGTACGATGGTCGACCACCATGCTGGCGGTCAGCGACTCGTCGTCAAAGGCTTCAAAGCGAATATCCAGCACTTGACAGATAGTGTTCTTTGCCGAGGCATTGAGTTGGTCGATATTCGGAACGGTACGCCACAAGGCCATCTTGCACTCCTCGACTTTTATTTGTCATTCCTACCATAACATCGGCAGACCCTGTTTGCTCCACACCTGAAACCGCACGCCGTGGCACGGTTCGAACAGCGGACGCTTAAGCTTCGGGCCGGCGGCAGAACGCCGTTTAACCGTCCCACTATCTTTCACCACCACCAGCGCACGCAAGCGTTGATGGTTGTCGAGGCCCCTGGCGGACCTCCCCTGGCAAGGCTTTCAGCCTTGCCAGCCAGGTGGCTCGTGGCGCCAGAACGGTACCGGCCGAGACCACCCGCAGGCCCAGTGATTAAGTTTCCTGCGAAGAAAAAGAGTGGAATCTGATAGCCGGTCCACGATGGATCGCGTCGAATTTCCGGCTTCCCAGCCCCTTTACGAGACGTTCATGTCAACGATAGGTAGCCTTTTTCGAAGTTTGATCCCTGTCTGCAACCCACGAACAAAGCAGGCACATAAGCCGGTAACACCCGCGCCACCGACAAATCCGCCTCGACAGCCATTGTCAGAAGCCGTTCCAGCACCGGGCTTTTCAACCATCGAACAGCACATGGCCGTATTGGGACTCAAGGATCGCTTGTGGTCGGCGCAAGCTTTCCTCGCTGCCGTTCCCGATCTGCGCCCTTATCCGTTGGGCGGGTTGCTCGAATTGATGGTGGCCTGCACCTGGCGTTTTCCCGGTATTTTGCAAAGCTGGGATGGGGTGCCGCTGGAAGGTGGTGGACGGGTGTCCCTGCATGTGGAAAAAAAACTGTTCGACTTGCGGGTGCCGTCCACGTTGTCGCCGTCACTGACCCGGGCGATGAAGCTGTGTGCCTTGAATATCGCGGCGGCAGGCAGATATGCGGTGGACGCCGTGGACTCGCTGCCCTTCCATGACGTCGATGCCCGGCTGCCGTTCAGGAACTGGCGCAAGGACGCCATCTGCCAGGCGCTGCGCACGCTGCAAGTGACCAACGTCAACATGATTGGAGTCGACCTGAGTGGTGGCGACCTGGCAGGGGTGCGGTTTTTCGGCCAGTACCACGGGGCGAATTTCATGGCCGCTAATCTCAAAGGCGCCCTGTTGTCGAGCGGCTTCAAGGGCAACAACTTCAATCATTGCGACCTGCGCCACGCCATGTTCTCGGGGTACTTCGAGCACTGCACCTTCAAAGGCGCCAAGGTCGACACGGTGACCTTGAAGCAGGCCAGGACCGAACTGATCGGGGCGATACTCACCCCATGAACCACCGAGGGAGCGGCCCCCACCTGCGCTCCCTAAGGGTTGATGGCACTTCAGGTTAAAAAATCAGAAAACATCCTGACCACTTGTAGCTCACATCCGAAATCCAGTTAAATTTCCCGAAATCAAGGCTACCGGCCACCTCGCCGCCCTACAAAACCCCAACCCACAAACCGACAGCCGCCAGGCCGGTTGCCGTCAGAGAACCGGTCAGGGCTGACGAACGCCGTTGAGCCGCATACCACCGGCCAGGGGCCAGTCCCCTTCCAGCTCCGCCAGATTGGCGGTACTCATCGGCTGCGGCGCATGCAGGTGGCCGTGCTGCAACAGACTGATCAGGCTACCCACCAAAGGCTGATGGCTGACCAGCAGCAGGTTGTCGGTGCTGTCGAGGTGCTCCAGTACCTTGAGCGGATGGACCTCGGGCGTCAGCCACGGCACGCTGATGATCTCCGGCTCGAACCCCAGCGCCTCGCACACCAACTGCGCGGTCTGCTGGGCTCGAACATAGGGACTGGCGTAGATCGCAATCAAAGGCTGGCCGATCAGGTGTACGGCACTGTGCAACACGTCCTTGCGCCCATGGGCGGTCAGGTTGCGCTCGGCGTCGCTGCGCGATCGAGGTTCGGCTTCACCATGGCGCAGCACCCACAACTTCATAGCTTGGGTTCCTCGTCATGGGGCGGGTACGGGGCCGGCGACACGCTGTGAGGTGCTTCGCCCTCGGACGCGCGGGGCGTCGGCCAGTCGGCGAATGGCCAGGGCTTCTGGTCACTGTGGAAACTGCCGAAACGACCGATCTGGGCCAGAAACTGGCTGAGGCTATCACCGAAGTTCATCAGGTTGGCGCTCGGCGCCCCATAGATCAGCCGGTAGATCAGTTGCACCAGCACCAAGGCGCCGAGGAGCAACTGCGCGACCTGCCAGACCAGCAGGAACAGCAGCATCCACACCATGCGTAACACAATGGATTCGTACTTGACTTGGTTCATGTCTTACTCCTGTCGCCTGGGTTAGTTGAAGCCGCTGGTGGAAATGAAATCGACATCGGTCTTCGGCTCGCCGCGCATCAGTAAGGCGATCACCTGATCGAGCGTGCGCCCTTCGAACAGAATCGCATGCAATCCAGCTACTAGCGGCATGTAGACGCCCAATTCCTCGGCCTTGGCCTTGAGCACCTTGAGAGTATTGACCCCTTCGGCCACTTCCCCCAGGCGGGTCACCGCGTCTTCCAGGCTCAAGCCCTGGCCCAGGGCAAAGCCGACCTGATAGTTGCGGCTCTTGGGCGAGGAGCAGGTAACGATCAGGTCACCGACCCCGGCCAGGCCAAGGAAGGTCATCGGGTTGGCGCCCTGGCTCACGGCAAATCGAGTCATTTCCGCCAGGGCCCGGGTAATCAACATGCTCTTGGTGTTCTCGCCCATGCCCAAGGCCACCGCCATGCCAGCGATGATTGCGTAGACATTTTTCAGCGCTCCGCCTAATTCGACGCCAAACCGATCGGCACTGGCATAGACGCGAAAGGTCTTCCCGTGCAGCGCGGCCTGGACCCGAGTGCAGAGTTCTTCGTCTGCGCTGGCGACCACGGTGGCGGTCAACGCATGCTCAGCCACTTCGCGGGCCAGGTTCGGCCCCGATAACACGCCGATCCGCGCCCGTGGGGCAATGTCTTCGAGGATTTCGCTCATCAGTTTGAACGTCTGTGCCTCGATGCCTTTGGTCAGGCTCACCAGCAACTTGCCATTCAGTTGCCCGGCATGGGGTGCCAGTACACTGCGCAGGGCACCGGACGGCAGGGCGACAAAGAACAGCTCGCAGCTTTCGAGGGTCGCGGGCAGGTGGGTGACCGGCTCGACCGCCGGATGAATCTTGATGCCCTTGAGGTAACGCGGATTCTCGCGATTGACGCGAATGGCCTCGGCCTGTTCAGGATCGCGCATCCATTGACGTACCCGATGCCCGTTCTCGGCCAGCAGATTGGCCACAGCGGTTCCAAAACTCCCGCCTCCCAAGACCGCGATAGGGTGCTGTTCAGTCATATGCAATCCGTTTATAGCAATGGCGATGGCCGCATTATACGGAGCCGCCCGCCAGCAGCCAGTCCCAAACGCCGTCAGCGCCAGGGACCCTGGCACTAGGATTTGTCCATTTTGCGGACAGAATACAGGCCCGGTGCCATGGCAAACTCGCTTGGCTCGGTTAACATGCACAGCTATTACCCGTCATCAAGGCTGAGCCGTGTACTTTGGCCATCCCACCATACGTTCCTTCGTGCTCCTGACGCTGTCGTTCAGCGGCCAGCTGCTGGCCGACGACCTGTTCCTGGAAAGCCAGCCGCTGCCCGAGGTTTTGACCGCGACACGCCTGAAACAATCCCCGGCCTCGGTGCCCGGCAGCATGACCGTGATCGATAACGAACTGATCAAGGCCAGCGGCGCGCGGGATATCGCCGAGCTGTTGCGCCTGGTGCCGGGCATGATGGTCGGCTACACCAACGGTAATCAGGCGGCGATCAACTACCACGGGACCGATGCCGCCAACGCCCGGCGCATGCAGGTTTTGATCGACGGTCGTTCGGTCTATCGGGCCGGGCTGGCGACGGTGGACTGGAACGATATCCCCGTGGCCATGGAGGATATCGAGCGCATCGAAGTCTTCCGTGGCCCGAACACCGTCAGCTATGGCGCGAACGCACTCATGGCGGTGGTCAACATTCTGACCAAGTCACCCGGCAGCACTCACGGCTCGCGCATCAAGATCACTCGCGGCGAACGCGGCATCAATGACTGGTATGCGAGCGAAGGCATCGGCTGGGAAACCGGCGACCTGCGCCTGTCGATGTCCGGCCAACAGGACGATGGTTTCGACAGCGATCGTGTCGGTGCCAACTATCACGACAGCCGACGCTTGAATCGCTTCAACCTGTCAGTCAGCCAGATGCTTGACGAGAGCCAGAGTATCGACTGGCAGTTGAACGCTAAGGAAGGCACCAACCAGCGCCCGTATACCTATCAGGCGGTATTTCCCGATATCCAGGCCGCAGGCGACAACTCCGATGTAGTCGCCAAGGACTACGCCGGCTCCCTGCGCTGGAACCTGGATATCAGCCCGCAACACAGCCTCTACATCCAGGGCTCGGCCCAGCACTGGGATCGCCAGCAGGTCTGGCGCGCATGTGACGCGAAAGTGTCGTTCAGCCCGGAACTGACGCAGTTGTGGCAGTTAAATCCCAACTATGCCGAAAATCTGGCGCGCAACATGAATCGATACACCGTGGGCAGCCCGCCTCCCGGTGGCGCCTCGGAGCAGACACTGGCCAGACAGGTTCTGGACCAATGGTACAATCACGGGGCCAACCAATCGGTCTGCGGCGATCTCGACCAGAGTACCCGCGAGACCCGCTACGACCTGGAATTGCAGGACACCCTAAGTCTGTCGGACAACCTGCGCCTGGTCAGCGGCATGAACTACCGTTATGACCGCGCAGATTCCGAGACCTACTTCAATGGCACCCTCGACGACAACACGTGGCGCCTGTTCGGCCAGCTCGAGTGGCGCGCCAGCGAACACTGGTTGCTCCAGGGTGGCGCCATGTATGAAAACGCGCAACTGACCGGCGACTCACTGACTCCGAGGTTTGCCGTCAACTACCTGATCAACCCGCGACACGGTTTGCGCGCCGTGTATTCCGAGGCTATCCGCTCGCCGGACATGTTCGAGAACAACGTCAATTGGAGCTACCGGGTCACCAACTTCGATTCGCCGACCTACGGCCAGACCAGCGGCCAGTATTTCGTCAAGACACGCGGCCCGGGTAACCTCGACAAGGAACGGATGCGCTCGCGGGAACTGGGCTATAACGGTTTCTTCGCGGATATCGGGCTGAACCTCGACGTAAAATTGTTCTACGACGAAATCACTTCGATGGTCAGCTCGCCGCTGCGCAACAACCAGTACATCGCCAGCAATGCCAATAGCGCGCGCTTTAGCGGCAGCGAAACCCAGCTCGATTGGCACCTGAGCGACGCCGACCGGCTGCGCCTGACCTACGCCTATGTCGACACTCAGGCCAGCAACCCCACCGACGAACAGTTCACCGCCCGCAACAGCGGCTCCGCCGGCTGGATGCGCGATTGGGGTGCGGGCTGGTCGAGTGCGTTGTTCTATTACGGCGACGACGCGATCAACACCTACCGTTTCGAACGGGTCGACCTGCGGGTCGCCAAGCGTATCCCTTTGCACAAGGCCAGCCTGGAACTGTCCGGGGTCATGCAGCAGCGCCTGGATCACCAGCCCATTACCTGGACCGATAACAACTACGACCAGCGCCAGGTATTCTACTTCAGTGCCGAGCTGGAATTCTGAGCATGGACGACCGTCAGTCAAGGATGACATTGGCCCGCAGCAGCGGGCTCGGCAAGCTGGCAGGCGGTCTGCTATTGCTGCTGCTGATGATTGTCCAGGCCCGAGCCGCCGAGGTATTGGTCACCGGTGCCGAAGACAGCTCTGGCGTGCAGGCCTTTACTAGCGCCCTGGCACATCAACGCCCCGACGACCGGGTACGTTTTGTTCCCTTTGGGCAACTGCCGCCACCGAGCCAACTGCCACCAGGCATACGCTTGATCCTACTCGACCTACCCAGCCTCGAATGGCGCCTGGCAGACCGCCAGGGCCCGGCCACCCTGGTATTGCGCATCAGCCGCCTACAAGCTCACCGGCGCCTCGGGGAACAGTTGCCGAACCAGCTCAGCCTGCTCTGGAGCGACCCGCCACCCTCACGGCAATTGCACCTGATCAACGCGGTGCTGCCGCAAGCACGGCGGGTCGGGGTGCTGTATGACGATGACAGCGAATTCCTCTTGGCCGAACTACGTCAGGCAGCCCAGCCACTGGGGCTGGAAATCGTCCCCCAGCGCTGGGATAACACCGCCGACAGCCGTCCTCTGCAAATCCTGCTGCGCGGCAGCGACGTGTTACTGGGGGTCGACGATCCGACACTGTATAACCCCAAGACCGCGAAAAACCTGCTGCTCAGCAGCTATGCCCGACAGTTGGCGCTAATCGGGCCGAACGCCGGCTTCGTCAAGGCCGGCAGCCTGGCCAGCAGCTACAGCGACCAGAACGATTGGCTGGCAATTCTCGACAAGCTGCTCGACCAGCCTCCTGCCAGTTGGCCGCGCACGCTCTACCCGCCGCGTTTCAAAATACTGAGCAATCCGCAGGTTGCCCGCTCCCTGAGCCTGGAGCCGATCGAGGAAGTCTCGGTCGCCACCCGGTTGGCCGAAGGAGAATCCCGTCCATGACCCCGCGCCGACATTGGGGCATCAACGCCCGCACCCAAATGATCAGCCTCGGCCCAGCCCTGCTGCTGACCCTGTTGCTGATCAGTTTCTTCACCTTCGTGCGAATCCAGGACCTGCGTCAGGAACTCAATCACACCGGCCAGTTGATCGCTAACCAGTTGGCACCGGCCACCGAATACGGGGTCATATCCGGTAACAATGAAGTGCTCGAAAGCCTGATGAGAGCCAGCCTGACCACTCCCCACGTGCGTTTCCTCGAAGTCCAAGACCGCAGCAACAACATTCTGGTGTATGTCGAGCAACCCCCTGAAGGTCACAGCCGTGCCCAGCAGGTCGAAGTGTTCCAGGCCCCGGTGCGCCTGCAACGCATCCAGCTCGACAGCGACTTCCTGCAGGGTACCAACGGCGCCGGTATGGCGGCGGGCGAGGATTACCTGGGGCGGGTGGTCGTGGGCATGTCCAACGACGCCTTCAACCAGCGCCAGCAGGAGATCCTGCTCAAGGCCGGGATCCTGGCGCTGTTTGCCCTGCTCTTCACCTTCCTGCTGGCCCGCCGCCTGGCGGCCAACCTGTCACAGCCGATCAGCGCCATGGGCCACGCCGTCAAGGCCATCCAGCAGGGCGACTACAAGACCCCGTTGCCGGTGCCGGATGACACCGAGCTCGGCGATCTGGCGCGGCATATCAACAACCTCGCGACCGGTCTTGAACAAGCCAGCCGCGAACAGCACCAAGCCATTGCACAACTGATCCAGACTCGCGAGGAGGCGGAACGCGCAAACAACGCCAAGTCCGACTTCCTGGCAATGATGAGCCATGAACTTCGCACCCCGATGAACGGTGTCTTGGGCATGCTGCAACTGCTCGAAACCACGCAAATGACCGACGAACAGGCCGAGTACGCGACTCTCGCCTCGGAGTCCACCGAACACCTGCTCAAGGTGATCAACGACATCCTCGATTTCTCTCGGATAGAGCGTTCGGCCCTGGAACTGGAACATATTCCGTTCGGCCTCGGCGAATTGATCACCAGCTGCGCACAAGCCTTCCAGCACAGCGCCGTGCAACGTAAGCTGCAATTGAATCTGCAGCTCCCGGCGGGCCTGCACAGCCTGCAGGTCAAGGGCGACCCGACACGAATCCGGCAGATTCTGGTTAACTTGATCGGCAATGCGCTGAAATTCACCGAACACGGCAGCGTCAGCATCGAACCGGCCTGGCAGGGCCTGGATGATGAGGTGATCTGGTTCAGTTGCACGGTGCGCGACACCGGCATCGGTATTTCCGCCGAACGGCTGGAACTGATGTTCGATGCGTTCCAGCAGGCCGACAGCTCGATCTCCCGGCGTTATGGCGGCACCGGCCTCGGCCTGCCGATTGCACGAACCCTGGCCGAGCGCATGGGCGGTACCCTCTACGCGCGTAGCGAAGAGGGTCAGGGCTCGGTGTTTACCCTGGAAATCCCACTGGCCCTGTACCGCCAGGTCGAGCCCGAGGATTTGCCGCAACCGTCGGCTGGCCACGGCGAAGGGCGCAAGGTCCTGCTGGTGGAAGACAATCCGGTGAACCAGACAGTGATCGAAGCCATGTTGCGCAGCCTGGGCTTCGAGGTCAGCTTGGCTCACGACGGCATCGGCGCCGTCGAACAGGTAAAAAACGGCGACTTCGCGGCGATTCTGATGGATTGCCGGCTGCCGCTCGTCGACGGCTACGAGGCTACCCGGCAGATCCGCCAACTGCCAGACGGCGCGCAGTTGCCAATCATCGCCCTGACCGCCAACGCCTTGCAGGGCGACCGCGAACAGTGCTTGCTGGCCGGCATGAACGATTATCTGGCCAAGCCCTTCAAACGCACTGATCTCCAGCAAATTCTGCGGCGCTGGGTACCCTGAATACAATGTGCGACTGGCGTGAAAGGCGAAAGTGCGGCAATCTTAGGCACCCAAACGAGCTGTGAAACCGGCTTGAATAATAATTTCAGTGCACAAGTGTACATTCATGTCCCTTGTGCTGTGACTTTCACTACAACGCAATAGTCTATGGATAGGCTGTCGATTCGAGGCATGAAGGCTTCGATCGACCGGGAAGATTTGCCCCACCCCTGCCGCATGGGATTATTGAGGAGCTCGCATGACCAAACAAAACGCCTTTACCCGGGAAGATCTGCTTCGCTGCAGTCGCGGTGAGCTGTTCGGCCCAGGTAACGCGCAACTGCCCGCCCCGAACATGCTAATGGTGGATCGCATCACCCATATCAGCGAAGAGGGTGGCAAGTACGGCAAAGGTGAATTGGTCGCCGAGCTGGATATCACCCCGGACCTGTGGTTCTTCGCCTGTCACTTCGAAGGTGATCCGGTCATGCCGGGCTGCCTGGGCTTGGATGCCATGTGGCAATTGGTCGGTTTTTTCCTCGGCTGGCAAGGTCTTCCGGGCCGTGGCCGCGCACTAGGTTCGGGCGAAGTGAAATTTTTCGGCCAAGTCCTGCCGACCGCCAAAAAGGTCACTTATAACATTCAGATCAAGCGCGTCCTCAAAGGCAAGCTGAACCTGGCCATCGCCGATGGTTCGGTGGCGGTCGACGGCCGCGAGATCTACACCGCCGAAGGCCTCCGGGTCGGCGTTTTCACCTCCACTGACAACTTCTAAGGGTTATCCGCATGCGCCGCGTCGTTATCACTGGTCTGGGCATCGTTTCATGCCTGGGCAATGACAAAGAGACCGTCTCCGCTAACCTGCGTGCAAGCCGCCCTGGCATCCGCTTCAACCCGGAATATGCCGAAATGGGTCTGCGTAGCCAGGTTTCCGGCTCCATCGACCTCAACCTCGAAGAACTGATCGATCGCAAGGTCTATCGCTTCGTCGGCCACGCGGCGGCTTACGCCTATCTGGCCATGAAGGACGCGGTCGCCGACTCAGGCCTGACCGACGAGCAGGTTTCCAACCCGCGTACCGGCCTGGTGGCTGGCTCCGGCGGTGCATCGACCCTGAACCAAATGGAAGCGCTGGATATCCTGCGCGAAAAAGGTGTGAAGCGCGTCGGTCCCTACCGCGTGACCCGCACCATGGGCAGCACCGTTTCCGCGTGCCTGGCCACGCCGTTCAAGATCAAGGGCCTGAACTACTCGATCTCCTCTGCCTGCGCCACCAGTGCTCACTGCATCGGTACCGCGCTGGAACAGATCCAAATGGGCAAGCAGGACATCGTCTTCGCCGGTGGCGGTGAAGAAGAGCACTGGAGCCAGTCGTTCCTGTTCGACGCCATGGGCGCGCTGTCCACCCAGTACAACGACACACCGCAAAAGGCCTCCCGCGCCTATGACGCCAAGCGTGACGGTTTTGTCATTGCCGGCGGCGGCGGTATGGTAGTGGTCGAGGAACTGGAACACGCCCTGGCCCGTGGCGCGAAAATCTACGCCGAAATCGTTGGCTACGGTGCGACTTCAGACGGCTACGACATGGTTGCGCCCAGCGGCGAAGGCGCCGTGCGCTGTATGCGGATGGCGATGGCCACTGTTGACGGTCCGATCGACTACCTGAACACCCACGGCACCTCGACTCCGGTCGGCGACGTCGCGGAAATGAAAGGCGTGCGTGAAGTGTTTGGCGACAAGGCCCCGTTCATCAGTTCGACCAAGAGCCTGTCCGGTCACTCACTGGGCGCCGCTGGCGTTCACGAAGCGATCTACTGCCTGTTGATGATGGAAGGCAAGTTCATTGCCGGTTCCGCCAACATCGACGAGTTGGACCCGGAAGTCGCCGACCTCCCAGTGCTGACCAAGACGCGCGAAAACGTCGAGCTGAACAACGTGATGAGCAACAGCTTCGGTTTCGGTGGCACCAACGCCACCCTGGTCCTGAAGCGCTGGCAAGGCAAGTAGGTCCAGGTTGCTGGTCATATGAAAAACGCCTCGCATTGTCGAGGCGTTTTTTTTGCCGGGGCTGCACCTTACCGATAGCGTTATGCTCCTTTATGCCGCCCCGGTGAGAAGAGCACGGGAAGGCTCAGACGCTGAACACTTCGTCGAGCAAACTATGCATCGATGCAAAGGCGCGGTTGGAAATCTTCGCGTCGTACATCATCTTGCCCGGTACATCGGCATGCGGATCGGTGAACGAATGCACCGCACCGCCGTAGCTAAGCAACTGCCAATCGACACCGGCAGCGTTCATCTCGTCCTCGAACGCCGGTAGTTGCTCTTTGGGCACCAACGGGTCGCAAGCGCCGTGCAACACCAGGACCGAGCCTTTGATGTTCTGCGCGTCCGCCGGATTTGGCGTATCCAGGGTGCCATGAAATGATATGGCGGCTCTCAACGGCGCACCGGTACGAGCCAGCTCTAGCGAGCAGCAACCGCCGAAGCAGAAACCGAAGGTCGCCAGCTTCGACGCATCGACCGCCGCCAGGCCCTGCCCCTGCAACGCCTCGAACGCAGCCTGCATGCGCTTGCGCAGCTCGACCCGATCATTCTTCAACGGCATCATCGCCGCTCCCGCTTCGTCACCGTTGCACGGGCGAACCGACTGACCATAGAGGTCGGCGATCAGCACCACATAACCTTTGGCTGCCACGGACTCGGCAATCTTTTGCGCCCCGGCGCCGATGCCCATCCAGTTGGGTGCCATCAACAGCCCCGGGCGCGCACCCGGGTGGCTGGCGTCGAAAGCTAGGCGACCCTCGTAGGACCGGCCATCAATCTGATAGATCACAGAACTCACAGTGATTTGGCTCATTGCATACTCCCTAAGGACACCTGGAAATTAAAAAACCCGCCGAAGCGGGCTTTTTCTACAGTCTGATCAAACCGACAGTTCAACCAGCAACTTGTTCAGTCGACGCACATAGGTCGCCGGGTCCTTCAAGCTGTCACCGGCCGCCAGGGCCGCCTGATCAAGCAGGATATGGGACAGGTCGGCGAAGCGATCTTCATCCGGCTCGGCATCGAGCTTCTCGATCAGTGGGTGGCTCGGGTTGAATTCGAAGATCGGCTTGGAATCCGGCACCTTCTGCCCACTGGCTTCGAGGATCTGGCGCATTTGCAGGCCCAGGTCTTGCTCACCGATGGCCAGAATCGCCGGCGAGTCGGTCAAGCGGTGGGAAACCCGCACTTCGCTGACAGCCTCGCCCAGAGCGGTCTTGAGGCGCTCAACCAGGCCTTCCTTGCTCTTGGCGACTTCCTCGGCAGCCTTTTTGTCCTCTTCCGAGTCCAGATTGCCCAGGTCCAAGTCACCCCGTGCCACGTCGACAAAGCTCTTGCCGTCGAACTCGTTGAGATAGCTCATCAGCCACTCGTCGATACGATCGGTCAACAGCAGCACTTCGATGCCTTTCTTGCGGAAGACTTCCAAATGCGGGCTGTTCTTGACCTGGGCGTAGGTTTCACCGGTCAGGTAGTAGATCTTATCCTGGCCTTCTTTGGCGCGTGCCAGGTATTCGGTCAAGGACACCACCTGCTCGCCCTCTTCGCCCTGGGTGGAGGCGAAGCGCAGCAAGCCGGCGATTTTCTCCTTGTTGGCGAAGTCCTCGGCCGGGCCTTCTTTCATGACCTGGCCGAAGTTCTTCCAAAAGCCCTTGTATTGCTCAGGCTCGTTCTTCGCCAGTTTTTCCAGCATGTCGAGCACGCGCTTGGTCAGCGCCGACTTCATCGAGTCGATGATCGGATCCTTCTGCAGGATTTCCCGCGACACGTTCAGGGACAGGTCATTGGAGTCGACCACACCCTTGATGAAGCGCAGGTACAGCGGCAGGAAGGACTCGGCCTGATCCATGACAAACACGCGCTGGACGTAAAGCTTGAGGCCTTTTGGCGCTTCGCGCTGGTACAGGTCGAACGGCGCACGGGCCGGCACATAGAGCAGCGAGCTGTATTCCAGCTTGCCTTCGACCTTGTTATGGCTCCAGCTCAGCGGGTTCTCGTAGTCATGGGCGGTGTGCTTGTAGAACTCCTGGTATTCCTCGTCCTTCACCTCGGTGCGCGGGCGAGTCCACAGGGCACTGGCGCGGTTGACGGTTTCCCATTCCGGCTCGGACTTCTCCTCACCTTCGGTGGCTGCGACCTCTTTCGGCAATTCGATCGGCAGAGCGATATGATCGGAGTACTTCTTGATGATGTTGCGCAGGCGCCAGCCGTCGGCGAACTCGTCTTCACCAGACTTCAGGTGCAGGACAATGCGGGTGCCGCGATCAGCCTTCTCGACGGTGGCGACTTCGAACTCGCCCTCGCCCTTGGAGGACCAGTGCACACCTTCGCTGGCCGACAGGCCGGCACGGCGACTGAACACTTCCACCTGGTCGGCGACGATAAAGGCTGAGTAGAAACCTACGCCGAACTGGCCGATCAGGTGCGAATCTTTCTTCTGGTCGCCCGAGAGGTTCTTCATGAAATCGGCGGTGCCCGATTTGGCGATGGTGCCCAAGTGGGTAATCACATCGTCGCGGCTCATACCGATACCGTTGTCTTCGAGAGTGACGGTCTTGGCGTCTTTGTCGAAGCTCACACGGATTTTCAGTTCGGCGCCACCTTCCAGCAACTCAGGCTTGGACAGGGCTTCGAAACGTAATTTGTCGACAGCGTCGGAAGCGTTGGAGATCAATTCGCGAAGGAAGATTTCCTTGTTGGAATACAGCGAATGGATCATGAGGTGCAGCAGTTGCTTCACCTCGGTCTGGAAGCCCAGGGTTTCCTTGTGAGTTTCCACACTCATGGTCATCAAACTCCAATTGGATGGCAGTGACCGCTCCCTTTGAGGGTTGGCGGTAGGTTGTGATGAAAGTTGGGGGCTAGAGTGGGGATTTCAAGTGCCCTGGGGTGTTTCTTCGCTCTTGAACTGAGTTCCACGCTGATCGAGCCACGCCTGAGCGCGCCGAAAAAAGGCGTGGTGCGCTCAAAAACGAGGGTTTGGCTCATGAGATGACATATCTCATATCAATACCAGCGGCGAGAGAATCTGCACAATTGGCGAAAGTTCCCAACCTGAAAGAGCTATATATCTTGGCAAATCAAGGAACTTAACCCTCGAAATCGGGTTCAAAAGGCCAGCAATCATTATTTTCACAAAGGAGCAACACCCATGCGTAAAACTTTAGCTATTGCCTTGATGCTGACCGCTTCTCTGGGTCTCGCTGCTTGCGATAAAAAATCAGAGGACAAAGCTCAAGACGCAAACCAACACGCCGAGCAAGCTCAGCAAAAAATGAACGAGGCTCAGGATAAGGTGAACGAGGCCGCCAAGGAAAACACTGAAGCCGCCAAAGCTCAGGCTGAATCGAACAAAGCGGCCGTCGAAGAAGGCGCCGAGCCGGCCACCGGTTCCTGATGGCCCTGGAGGTTCTTGCAAAGACCCTCACGGCAAAAACCTCCCGTAAAATAAAACCCGCCTGGTGCGGGTTTTATTTTTTCTGCCTGGTGCCGGACCGGTAATTAGGCCAGGGCCTCGCCAGGCTTGCCGAGCAGGCGGTCGATCGCTACCGCAATCGCCAGCATCACCACCGAAGGCACCAACCAGGCCAGCCCCTGCTCGCTCAATGGCAGGTGGGATAGCTGCGCAGGCATCCAGTCCGCCAGTCCGGCGCCCTTGAGCGCATCGACCATGCCGAACAACAACGACACCAGCATTACCGGGCCCACGATACGCCCCTGGGAGTGCCAGAACTCCTTGCAAAAGCTCAGGGCCACCAAGGCGATACAGGGCGGATAGATCGCCGTCAGCACCGGAATCGAGAACGCGATCAGCTTGGTCAGCCCCAGGTTCGACACCAACAGCGAAAACACCGCCAGGATGACCACCAGAGTCTTGTACGATAGCGCCAGCACACGGCTGAAGTACTCAGCGCAGGCACAGGTCAGGCCGACCGCCGTCACCAGGCAAGCCAAGGAAATCAGCACTGCCAAGAACCCGCTACCCAAGGAGCCGAAGGTATGTTGCACGTAGCCATGCAACACCACCGCACCGTTGGTGGCCCCGACAGCCACTTCATGACTGCTCGACCCCAGGCGAAACAGGCTGATATACACCAGCGCCAGCCCAACGCCGGCAATCAGCCCGGCGATGATCGCATAGCGAGTGATCAGTTGCGGTGACTCGACTCCGCGCGACCGGATGGCATTGACAATGACGATGCCAAACACCAGAGCACCGAGGGTATCCATGGTCAGGTAACCATTGATGAAGCCCTGGGAAAACGGCGCGACCACGTATTCAGGCAGGGCGGTACCGATATCTCCCGCCGGCAAGGCAAATGCCGCGATGCCCAGCACCGCCAGGGCAATAATCTTCAACGGGGCGAGAAAGCGCCCGACAGTATCCAGCAGGCGCCCTGGGTACAAGGAGATGAAGAACACCAACAGGAAATACACCAGACTGTAGATGAACAGGGCCAACGGGCTGTCGCCGGTCAACGGCGCCAGGCCAACTTCAAAAGACACCGTCGCGGTTCGCGGCGTGGCGAACAGTGGGCCGACTGCCAAATAGCAGACCGCCGCCAGCAAGCCGCCGGCAAGCTTACCGATCGGACTGCTCAAGGCGTCCATCGCGCCGCCGACCTTGGCCAGGGCAACGACGGTAATGACCGGCAGGCCGACCGCGGTAATCAGGAAACCCAATGCCGCCATCCAAACATGGGGGCCGGACTGTAGGCCGACGATAGGTGGAAAGATGATGTTGCCGGCCCCGACAAACAGGGCAAACGTCATAAAACCAAGTGCCAGTATGTCCTGGCCTTTCAACACTTTCATTTAAGGAAATACCACACTGCTGAATCGGAATTTAGAGAGTGACTTCCCATGGGGTGAGGGAAATGCTGTCGACCCGTTTGAGGTTGACCCGTTTAGCGCGTCGATCCCTTTTTTGGGGAACAAACGCAAAAATGGTCGTTAGCCTAACGAATTTGGGCGAGCAACGCACTATTAGAGGGCATATTGTCCGATAAGCGACATCTTTGTGTCGTGTTTTCATAATGAAAAAGAAACCCCGGAAAGCACAAAGGCCACCCGAAGGTGGCCTTTGCCGGTGAAGCGTCAGCTAAGCGCGAGGCTTACTTGACCGTCCAACCGGTCAGCTCGGCCAGGGCCTTGCCGATGTCCGCCAGCGAACGCACGGTTTTCACGCCAGCGTCTTGCAGCGCGGCGAACTTCTCGTCCGCAGTGCCTTTGCCGCCAGAAATGATTGCGCCGGCATGGCCCATGCGCTTGCCCGGAGGAGCAGTCACACCAGCGATGTAGGAAACCACCGGCTTGGTCACGTGGGCCTTGATGTAGGCAGCCGCTTCCTCTTCAGCCGAACCGCCGATCTCGCCGATCATGACGATCGCTTCGGTCTTCGGGTCTTCCTGGAACAGCTTCAGGATGTCGATGAAGTTGGAACCTGGAATCGGGTCACCGCCGATGCCGACGCATGTCGACTGACCGAAACCGGCATCGGTGGTCTGCTTCACGGCTTCGTAGGTCAGGGTGCCGGAACGGGAAACGATGCCGACCTTGCCTGGCAAATGAATGTGACCTGGCATGATGCCGATCTTGCATTCGCCTGGCGTGATCACGCCTGGGCAGTTAGGGCCGATCAGGATCACGCCCAGTTCGTCGCACTTGACCTTGGCGTCCAGCATGTCCAGGGTAGGAATGCCTTCGGTGATGCAGACGATCAGCTTGATGCCGCCGAATGCCGCTTCCAGGATCGAGTCTTTGCAGAACGGAGCTGGAACGTAGATCACGCTGGCGGTGGCGCCAGTGGCTGCCACGGCGTCTTTCACGGTGTTGAACACTGGCAGGCCCAGGTGCTCGGTGCCGCCTTTGCCCGGCGTTACGCCACCGACCATTTGGGTGCCGTATTCGAGGGCTTGCTGGGTGTGGAAACTACCTTGCGAACCGGTAATACCCTGGCAGATAACCTTCGTGTCTTTATCGATCAGGACGCTCATTATTTGCCCTCCGCAGCTTTGACAACTTGTTGAGCAGCGTCGGTCAGGCTGGTAGCGGCGATGATGTTCAAGCCGCTTTCTGCCAATACTTTAGCGCCCAGTTCAGCGTTGTTGCCTTCAAGGCGTACAACCACCGGGATTTTCACGCCGACTTCTTTCACAGCGCCGATGATGCCTTCGGCAATCATGTCGCAACGAACGATACCGCCGAAGATGTTGACCAGTACTGCAGCGACGTTGGTGTCGGACAGGATGATCTTGAACGCCTCGGTGACGCGTTCCTTGGTAGCACCACCGCCTACGTCGAGGAAGTTGGCTGGCTTACCGCCATGCAGGTTGACGATGTCCATGGTACCCATGGCCAGGCCAGCACCGTTGACCATACAGCCGATGTTGCCTTCCAGAGCGACGTAGTTCAGTTCGAACTTGGCAGCGTGCGCTTCGCGCGGATCGTCCTGGGACGGATCGTGGAAAGTTTTCAGCTTAGGCTGACGGTACATCGCGTTGGCGTCGATGTTGATCTTGGCATCGAGGCAATGCAGGTCGCCGTCGGCCTTGATCACCAGTGGGTTGACTTCCAGCAGCGCCAGGTCGTGATCCTTGAACAGCTTGGCCAGGCCTACGAAAATCTTGGCGAATTGGGCAACTTGCTTGCCTTCCAGACCCAACTGGAATGCCAGCTCGCGACCCTGGAATGGCTGAGCACCCACCAGTGGGTCGATGGTTGCCTTGAGAATTTTCTCAGGGGTGTCGTGAGCGATTTTTTCGATGTCCACGCCACCTTCGGTGGAAGCCATGAACACGATGCGGCGGCTCGAACGGTCAACGACAGCGCCCAGGTACAGCTCTTTAGCGATATCAGTGCACGATTCAACCAGGATCTTGGTGACAGGCTGGCCATTGGCGTCAGTCTGATAGGTCACCAGACGCTTGCCCAGCCACTGCTGTGCGAACGCTTTAGCGTCTTCTTTGCTGCGAACCAGCTTGACGCCGCCCGCTTTACCGCGACCACCGGCGTGAACCTGAGCTTTTACCACCCACTCGGAACCACCGATCTTGTCGCAAGCTTCTGCTGCTTCTTCCGGGGTGTCTACCGCGTAACCTTTGGATACTGGCAGGCCGTATTCAGCGAACAGCTGCTTACCCTGATACTCGTGAAGATTCATGCTTTTTACCGTCTTCGTTAGGTACTGCGCGTTCGGTGCTGCACTGATTGCAATGCCGCACCACCTGTGACTGCCGCTTGCGTCGTTATCCGGTCGCCCGACGATACAACGCAAGACTGCGTCCGGCGGAAGTTCCGCGGTGAGTCTTGCGCGCAAGGCTCACGACGGGCAAACCGCCGTGGTTTCTTATTATCCGACGAACAGCGTGAAAACTGCCGCGCTCAAAAATACGACGTTAAAAACAGATTCGAAATACGCATTGACTAATATCAACGGCGCCTTCTCACCTGTTTTTACCTCGTCTTTTGCTCGTTACCTTTTCACGCAATCCTTTAGCGTTTTTTCTTGTTGGCAATGTGGATGGCGCCGCCATTCACCGCCAAGGCTGCTTCGTGCAACACTTCGGACAGGGTCGGATGGGAGAAGACCATCATGCCCAAGTCCTCGGCACTGGTGCCGAATTCCATACCGATTGCGCCTTGCTGTACCAGCTCGGCCGCACTCGGGCCAATCACGTGGACGCCCAGGACGCGGTCGGTCTTGGCATCAGCGATAACCTTGACGAAACCACCGGTATCGTTGGCTGCCATGGCACGACCACTGGCGGCGAACGGGAAGGTGCCGACGTTAACTTCAACGCCTTCAGCTTTCAAGGTCTGTTCGGTTTTACCGACCCACGCGATTTCCGGGTGGGTGTAGATAACCGATGGAATCAGGTCGTAGTTGATCTGGGCCTTGTGGCCCTTGATGCGCTCGACAACCATGATGCCTTCTTCGGAAGCCTTGTGCGCCAGCATCATGCCGCGAACCACGTCGCCGATGGCGTAGACGCCCGGTACGGTGGTTGCGCACTGATCGTCGACATGCACGAAACCACGCTCGTCGAGGGTCACGCCGCAATCGGCGGCCAGCAGATCGGTCGTCACCGGGCGACGGCCAACGGCCACGATCAGCTTGTCAAAGGTAAGGGTCTGTTCGCCGTTGGCGTCGGTGTAAGTCACCACAACCTCTTCGCCATTGACCTGGGAACCGGTCACGCGAGCACCCAGCTTGATGTCCAGGCCCTGCTTGGTGAGGATTTTCAGGGCTTCCTTGGAAACGGCGGTGTCGGCAGCCATCAGGAAGGTGTCCAGGGCTTCCAGGACGGTCACCTGAGCCCCCAGACGGGACCAGACAGAACCCAGCTCCAGGCCGATCACGCCCGCACCGATCACACCCAGACGCTTCGGCACGGCCTGGAATTCCAGGGCACCGGTCGAATCGACAATCACGTTCTGGTCAACCGGAGCTGGCGGGATATCGATCGGACGCGAGCCCGGAGCCAGAATCACGTTCTCGGCTTCAATGATTTGTACAACGCCATCGGGACCGACTACTTCAACTTTCTTGCCGGCCAACAGCTTGCCGTGACCCTGAATGGAAGTCACCCCATTGGCCTTGAACAGGGTAGCAACACCGCCGATCAAGTTCTTGACGATGTTGTCCTTACGACCGATCATCGTCGGAACGCTTACCTTCACGTCCCCCGTGGTGATGCCGTGAACGGCGAAAGCCTCAGTGGCTTCATGATACTTCCAGGAGCTGTCCAGCAGCGACTTGGAAGGAATGCAGCCAACGTTCAGACAAGTACCACCGAGGGCCAGCTTGCCTTCTTTGTCCTGGTACTTCTCGATGCAGGCGGTCTTGAGACCAAGTTGCGCGGCCTTGATGGCAGCGACATAGCCGCCAGGACCCGCGCCGATCACTACCACGTCGAATTTTTGAGTCATGTGTCATTCCTTTATCGAATCAAACCGGACGGTCGCCTTTACGCGACCGTCGTGGGACGAAGCTGGTCATTTACACCGAGGGCAAGGCGCCAGGCGCCCGCCCTGGGTAAAGTCAGATATCCAGCAGCAAACGAGCCGGGTCTTCCAGCAGGTTCTTGATGGTAACCAGGAAGGTCACAGCCTCTTTACCGTCAATCAAACGGTGATCGTAGGACAGAGCCAGGTACATCATCGGACGGATCACAACCTGACCATTGATTGCCATCGGACGCTGGATGATGTTGTGCATCCCCAGAATCGCCGCTTGTGGCGGGTTGACAATCGGGGTCGACATCATCGAACCGAATGTACCACCGTTGGTGATGGTGAACGTACCGCCGGTCATTTCGTCAATGGACAGCTTGCCGTCACGGGCTTTCTTGCCAAAAGTGGCAATACCGCCTTCGATTTCGGCCAGGCTCATTAGTTCGGCGTTACGCAGTACCGGTACCACCAGGCCACGATCGCTGGAAACAGCCACACCGATGTCGGCGTAGCCGTGGTAGACGATGTCGGCACCGTCGATCGAGGCGTTGACCGCCGGGAAGCGCTTCAGCGCCTCGGTGGCTGCCTTCACGAAGAACGACATGAAACCCAGGCGCACGCCATTGTGGGATTTCTCGAACAGATCCTTGTACTTCGAACGCAGGGCCATGACTTCGGTCATGTCGACTTCGTTGAACGTGGTCAGCATCGCCATGTTCGACTGGGCTTCGACCAGACGTTTGGCCACGGTGGCACGTACCCGGGTCATCGGTACACGCTTCTCGGTACGGTCGCCAGCAGCGAATACCGGAGCAGCGGCAGCCGGGGCGGCAGCTTTGGCCGGAGCCGCCGCCGGAGCGGCTTTCTTCGCGGCAACGGCAGCCACCACGTCTTCCTTGGTCACACGACCGCCTTTGCCGGTGCCGGCAACGGAAGCGATGGCGATGCCGTTTTCTTCAGCCAGCTTGCGCGCGGCCGGAGCAGCGACCGGATCATCTTCACCGTCAGCGGCGGCTGGGGCAGCAGATGGAGCGGCGGCAGGCGCAGCAGCCGGAGCAGAAGCGGCATCGCCGTCGACAATGGAGCCCAGTACTTCGTCGGACAGAACGGTGTCACCCTCGTTCTTGACGATAGGACCCACCACGCCGTCGGCAGTGGCCAGGACTTCCAGGACCACCTTGTCGGTTTCGATGTCGACGATCAGTTCGTCACGCTTGACTGCCTCGCCCGGCTTTTTGTGCCAAGTAGCAACGGTGCCATCGGCAACCGATTCCGGGAAAGTGGGGGCTTTGATCTCGATAGCCATTATCTGTGGTTCCTTAAATTCGGTTTCAGGTGCGCGAGGCGTTAAACAGTAAAGGCATCTTGCAGCAGTTTTTCCTGCTGCTCAGCGTGCATCGATGCATAACCACAAGCAGGAGCAGCAGAAGCGTCACGACCGGCGTACTCGAGTATGAGCGACTTGTCGTGGCAGCTAATGATGCGACGCATGTGGTGCTGGCTGCTGTACCAGGCGCCCTGGTTCATCGGTTCTTCCTGACACCAGACGACGTGTTTCAGGTTTTTGTACGGCGCCAGGACTTCGATCAGATCGTCCTCGGGGAATGGGTACAACTGCTCGATACGCACGATGGCGATATCGTCACGCTCTTCGGCACGGCGTTTTTCCAGCAGGTCGTAGTAGACCTTGCCGCCGCACAGAACCAGGCGCTGGACCTTTTTCGGATCCTGGGCGTCGATTTCCGGGATAACGGTCTGGAACGAACCTTCGGCCAGATCTTCCAGGGTAGAGATTGCCAGTTTGTGACGCAGCAGCGACTTCGGCGTCAGCACAATCAGTGGCTTGCGCAACGGACGGATGACCTGACGGCGCAGCAGGTGGTAGATCTGCGCCGGGGTGGTCGGCACGCAGACCTGGACGTTGTGCTCGGCGCACAGTTGCAGGTAGCGTTCCAAACGGGCCGAAGAGTGTTCCGGCCCCTGACCTTCATAACCGTGCGGCAGCAGCATGGTCAGGCCACACAAACGGCCCCACTTGTGCTCGCCACTGGTAATGAACTGGTCGACCACCACCTGGGCACCGTTGGCGAAATCACCGAACTGGGCTTCCCAGATAACCAGGGCGTTCGGTGTGGTGGTCGAGTAGCCGTACTCGAACGCCAGCACCGCTTCCTCCGAAAGGAAGGAGTCATACAAGTCGAAACGTGGTTGACCTTCATACAGATTCTGCAACGGGATGTAGGTGCCCGCGTCTTTCTGGTTGTGCAGCACGGCATGACGGTGTGAGAACGTACCGCGACCGATGTCCTGTCCGGTCATGCGAATCGGGTGACCTTCGAACGCCAGGGTCGCGTATGCCATGGTTTCGGCATAACCCCAGTTGATCGGCAGGCCGCCGGCTTGCATCTTCTGGCGGTCTTCGTAGATTTTCGCGACTTGGCGCTGGACCACGAAGCCTTCTGGGATTTCCAGCAGCTTGGCGGACAACTCCTGCAGGGTCTTGAGATCGAAGCGAGTGTCGTGACGGGCAGTCCATGCGTGCCCCAGGTAAGGACGCCAGTCGACGAACAACTCCTTGTTCGGCTCCTTGACCAAGCTCTTCACCACGTGCAGGCCGTTGTCCAGGGCGTTGCGGTATTCGTCGACTTTCGCCTGAACACGTGCCTCGTCCAGCACCTTGGCTTGGACCAGGCGCTCAGCGTACAGCTCACGGGTGGTACGCTGCTTGGTGATCTGTTGATACATCAGCGGCTGGGTGCCACTTGGCTCGTCAGCCTCGTTGTGGCCACGACGACGGTAGCAGACCAGGTCGATCACTACGTCGCGCTTGTACTGCATGCGGTAGTCGACAGCCAGTTGAGTGACGAACAGCACGGCTTCCGGATCGTCACCATTCACATGGAGGATCGGTGCCTGGATCATCTTCGCGACGTCGGTGGCGTACTCGGTGGAGCGCGAGTCCAGCGGGTTGCTGATGGTGAAACCGACCTGGTTATTGATCACAATGTGGATCGTGCCGCCCGTCTTGAAGCCGCGAGTTTGCGACATCTGGAAGGTTTCCATGACCACGCCTTGACCTGCAAATGCAGCATCGCCGTGGAGGGAAATCGGCAGCACCTTGTCACCGGTCACATCGTTGCGACGATCCTGGCGGGCACGAACCGAACCTTCGACCACCGGGGAAACGATTTCCAGGTGGGACGGGTTGAACGCCATGGCCAGGTGCACTTCGCCACCTGTGGTCATCACGTTGGATGAGAAGCCCTGGTGGTATTTCACGTCACCGGAGCCCAGCTCGACCTTCTTCTTGCCTTCGAACTCGTCGAACAGCTCGCGTGGGTTCTTGCCGAAGGTGTTGACCAACACGTTCAGACGGCCACGGTGGGCCATGCCGATAACAATTTCCTTGGTACCGTAGGAGCCTGAGCGCTGGATCATCTCATCCAGCATCGGAATCAGGCTCTCACCACCTTCCAGACCGAAACGCTTGGTGCCTGGGTATTTAGTACCCAGGTATTTTTCCAGACCTTCAGCGGCGGTGACGCGCTCGAGCAGGTGGCTCTTGACGTCCGGGGAGAAGGTCGGGCGACCGCGCACGCTTTCCAGACGCTGCTGGAACCAGTGGCGTTGCTCGGAGTCGACGATATGGGTGAACTCGGCACCGATGGTGCGGCAATAGGTCTGCTGCAACGCTTCGTGAATTTCGCTTAAGCTCGCCTCTTCTTTGCCGATGAACAGGTCGCCGGCACGGAAGGTTGTATCAAGATCGGCATTGGTCAAGCCGTAATGATTGATCGACAGATCCGCGGGTGCAGGACGCTGCCACAGTCCCAGCGGGTCGAGCTGGGCTGCCTGGTGGCCACGCATCCGGTAGGCCTGAATCAGTCGCAGCACCTCAACCTGCTTCTTCTCGTGCTCGCTGCTCACGCTACCGGCGGAAACCGGTTGGGCGCGGCGCTGGTTCTTTGCCAGCAACACGAAATGCTCGCGGATTGTAGAATGCGATACATCGGTGGCAGCGTTGCCGTCAGCGGGCAACGTCTGAAATTTGGTGCGCCACTCTTCTGGCACAGCGTTAGGGTCGTGCAGGTAGAGCTCATAGAGCTCTTCCACATAGGCAGCGTTACCACCTGAAAGATAGCCGCTATTCCACATGCGCTGCATCACGCTTTCTTGCATGCTTGGTCACCCTCGGTTAGGGGACACCATCGGCGAAAACACCGAGCAAGCTTGCAAAAGTCCGAATGCCGCGACTTGAACAAGTCACTTAGGATCACGCTGATAGTCCGGGTACCAGCCCGGATGCCCCTGCTGGTCTCATTTCTTCAAAATAAGAGCCACAGCTTTATGAGCCGTCGCTCAGGTTAAAACTACGGCGCCGGTTGAAGCCCGCGCCGCAGCTCTCTACAGGTACAGCGGTACTGCATTTACAACAACCGGATTACAGCAATCCAATCACACGCCGCTTTGCAGCAGCATGAGACGGATGTGACCGATGGCCTTAGTCGGGTTCAGGCCTTTCGGACATACGTTGACGCAGTTCATGATCCCACGGCAGCGGAATACGCTGAACGGGTCATCCAGCGAAGCCAGACGCTCGACAGTCTTGGTGTCGCGGCTGTCTGACAGGAAGCGGTAGGCTTGCAGCAGAGCGGCCGGGCCCAGGAATTTGTCTGGGTTCCACCAGAAGGACGGGCAAGACGTCGAGCAGCAAGCGCACAAGATGCACTCGTACAAGCCGTCGAGCTTTTCACGCTCTTCCGGAGACTGCAGACGCTCGATGGCCGGAGCCGGCGTATCGTTCTGCAGGAATGGCTTAACCTTCTCATATTGCTTGTAGAAGATGCTCATATCGACGACCAGGTCACGAATAACCGGCAAACCAGGCAACGGACGAACAACCAGCTTGTTGCCCTTGACCACGGCGGACAGCGGCGTGATGCACGCCAGGCCGTTCTTGCCATTGATATTCATGCCATCGGAACCGCAAACGCCTTCACGGCAGGAGCGACGATAGGAGAATCCCTCGTCCTGCTCCTTGATCAGCGCCAGCACGTCCAGCACCATGAGGTCCTTGCCGCCGGTATCGACCTGGAAAACCTGGGTTTTCGGTGCCGAGTCGGTGTCGGGGTTGTAACGATAAACTTCGACTTGCAACATAGCGGTCACCCTTAATAAGTCCGGACTTTAGGTTCGAAAGTCGGAACGGTCTTCGGCGAGAAGTTCACGGCACGTTTCGCAACGCGTTTCTCACCCGGGAAGTACAGGGTGTGGCACAGCCAGTTTTCGTCGTCGCGGTCTTCGAAGTCTTCACGGGCGTGGGCACCGCGGGACTCTTTACGCACTTCTGCAGCGATGGCTGTGGCTTCGGCCACTTCCAGCAGGTTCTGCAGCTCCAGGGCTTCGATACGTGCGGTGTTGAATGCCTGCGATTTGTCGTTGATCTTGACGTTGGCAATACGCTCGCGCAGGCCAGCCAACTGGGCGATACCCTTCTGCATGTATTCACCGGTGCGGAATACACCGAAGTAGTTCTGCATGCAGCTTTGCAACTCGCGACGCAGGGTAGCCACGTCTTCACCGTCGGTACGCTCGTTGAGCTTGGCCAGGCGGTTCAGGGCAACTTCGACGTCGGTGTCGCTGGCGTCACGGTATTCGATACCGTCGGTCAGGGCCTTTTCCAGGTGCAGGCCGGCCGCACGACCGAATACCACCAGGTCGAGCAGCGAGTTACCGCCCAGGCGGTTGGCGCCGTGAACCGATACGCACGCCACTTCTCCCACCGCGAACAGGCCAGGGATAATGGTGTCGACGCCTTCGGCGTTCTGGGTGATGGCCTGGCCATGAATGTTGGTGGCAACGCCGCCCATCATATAGTGGCAGGTTGGCACAACCGGGACCGGAGCAGTCACCGGGTCAACATGCGCAAACGTCTTGGACAGCTCGCAGATACCTGGCAGGCGGCTGTGCAGCACTTCCTCGCCAAGGTGGTCGAGCTTGAGCATCACGTAGTCGCCATTCGGACCGCAACCGTTGCCGGCGATGATTTCCTTCACCATCGAACGGGCAACCACGTCGCGACCGGCCAGGTCTTTCGCGTTCGGCGCATAACGCTCCATGAAACGCTCGCCGTGCTTGTTGATCAGATAACCACCTTCACCACGGCAACCTTCGGTCACCAACACGCCGGCGCCGGCGATACCGGTCGGATGGAACTGCCACATTTCGATGTCTTGCACCGGTACGCCAGCGCGCAGGGCCATGCCGACGCCGTCGCCGGTGTTGATCAGGGCATTGGTGGTGGACGAGTAGATACGACCGGCACCGCCGGTAGCCAGGACAGTGGCCTTGGCACGGATATAGCTGGTTTCACCGGTTTCGATGCAGATGGCGATCACCCCGACGAACGCACCGTCCTGGTTCTTCACCAGATCAACGGCATAGTACTCGTTCAGGAAGGTGGTGCCGGCTTTCAGGTTACCTTGGTAAAGCGTGTGCAGCAGGGCGTGACCGGTGCGGTCGGACGCCGCGCAGGTACGTGCCGCCTGGCCGCCCTTGCCGAAGTCCTTGGACTGGCCGCCGAATGGGCGCTGGTAGATACGACCGGATTCAGTGCGGGAGAACGGCAAGCCCATATGATCCAGCTCGAACACCGCGGCAGGGCCTTCCTGACACATGTACTCGATAGCGTCCTGGTCGCCGATATAGTCGGACCCCTTGACGGTATCGTACATGTGCCAGCGCCAATCGTCGTTCGGGTCGGCCGAAGCAATGGCGCAGGTGATGCCGCCCTGAGCCGATACAGTGTGTGAACGGGTCGGGAACACCTTGGTGATTACGGCCGTCCTGTGGCCGCCCTGAGCCAACTGCAGTGCGGCACGCATGCCTGCGCCGCCGCCGCCAATGATGATGGCGTCAAAAGAGATCGTTGGAATGTTAGCCATGAATCAGATACCCCAGAGAATCTGCACACCCCAGACGAAGTACGCGAACATCGCAATGCCGCATACCACCTGGAAAAGAAAACGCACTACAGTCGCGGACTTGCCGAACGCCATCGGCGTCAGGTAGTCGGTCGCGATGGTCCACATGCCAACCCAGGCGTGAGCGCCCAGGGCCACCAGCGACAGCAGACTGAAGATGCGCATCCAGCCGTGAGAGAACAGCTCGTGCCATTGGGCATAGCCCAGGCCCGGGTTCGCGATGAGGTATCCGATCAGAAACAGGAAGTAAGCCGCGAGAACGACCGCCGACACGCGCTGTGCCATCCAGTCATAGAGGCCCGAACGCGAGAGGTTCGTGACGTTAGTTACCATATCCAGACTCCTGCCAGAACGATTACCACTACGGAAACAGCGATAACGATTTTCGAGCCCAGCTTGCCGCCTTCAAGCGTATCGCCGATGCCCGTGTCCATGATCAGATGGCGCACGCCGGCAACCAGGTGATACAACAAGGCGGATAGGATGCCCCAAATCACTAGCTTGGCTAGCGGACTGGTCAGACACGCTTTCACCTGACCGAAGCCTTCCTCGGAGCTCAGCGACTTGTCCAATGCATAGAGCATGATGGCCAGACTGACAAAGAGGATGACACCGGAAATACGGTGAAGAATGGACGTGTAAGCAGTGACTGGGAGTTTGATGGTCCTTAGGTCTAGGTTTACAGGTCGTTGGCTTTTCACGGCTTTTTTTCACACTGAAGAGCCCCTAACAATCAGGGCAAAGTTGTTGGGCAAGTGCACTGGTCAGGTACCCACCACCCAGGGAGTGACGACCCCCAATAAAAACAGGCCCAAAAGCCTCTGGCGGTCGGACGCCGAGTATAGACAGTTAGGCTACTAATGACAACGCAAAGGACTACCTCCAGTGGTGCATTGCATTAGTGGGATAAAAGGCGTAAATAGCGGTCAATTTCGAGGAAAAATAGCACTCCAAGCGCTCTGGCACATGACTTTTGGCAAATTGACTTTCGAATTTATCTCACTATAGTGGTGCGGGCCCTGCGTGGGGGGCCTGTCTGATGATTTCAAGCATAAATAGGAGGCCATATGGCTGACAAAAAAGCGCAGTTGATCATCGAGGGCGCAGCCCCCGTCGAGCTGCCCATTTTAACCGGCACCGTGGGTCCTGACGTAATCGACGTGCGAGGCCTGACGGCCACGGGTCGGTTCACCTTCGACCCGGGCTTCATGTCGACTGCGTCCTGCGAGTCGAAAATCACCTATATCGACGGCGATAACGGCATTTTGCTGCATCGCGGCTACCCGATCGAGCAACTGGCCGAGAAATCCGACTACCTGGAAACCTGCTACCTGCTGCTCAACGGCGAACTGCCGACCGCAGAGCAGAAAGCCAAGTTCGTCAGCACCGTGAAGAACCACACCATGGTGCACGAGCAGTTGAAGACCTTCTTCAACGGCTTTCGCCGCGACGCCCATCCGATGGCCGTCATGTGCGGCGTGGTCGGCGCCCTGTCAGCCTTCTACCACGACTCCCTGGATATCAATAACCCCCAGCACCGCGAAATCTCCGCGGTCCGCCTGGTGGCCAAGATGCCGACCCTGGCAGCCATGGTGTACAAGTACTCCATGGGGCAACCCATGATGTACCCGCGCAACGACCTGTCCTACGCGGAAAACTTCCTGCACATGATGTTCAACACCCCGTGCGAGATCAAACCGATCAGCCCGGTGCTCGCCAAGGCCATGGACCGCATCTTCATCCTCCATGCCGACCACGAGCAGAACGCATCGACCTCTACCGTTCGTCTGGCAGGCTCCTCGGGGGCCAACCCGTTCGCCTGCATCGCCGCCGGCATCGCGGCACTGTGGGGCCCCGCCCACGGCGGTGCCAACGAAGCGGTCCTGACCATGCTCGATGAAATTGGCGATGTCTCGAACATCGACAAGTTCATTGCCAAGGCCAAGGACAAGAACGATCCGTTCAAGCTGATGGGCTTCGGCCACCGGGTCTACAAGAACCGCGACCCACGCGCCACCGTGATGAAGCAGACCTGCGACGAAGTACTCAAGGAGCTGGGCATCACCAACGATCCACAGCTGGAACTGGCCATGCGTCTCGAAGAGATTGCCCTGACCGACCCCTACTTCATCGAGCGCTCGCTGTACCCGAACGTCGACTTCTATTCGGGGATCATCCTCAAGGCAATCGGCATTCCAACCAGTATGTTCACCGTGATCTTCGCCCTGGCGCGGACCGTGGGCTGGATCTCCCACTGGAAGGAAATGCTCTCCAGCCCGTACAAGATTGGCCGCCCACGCCAGTTGTACACCGGCTACGAGTCGCGTGACATCAGCCGACTGGAAGACCGCAAGTAAAGTCTGGCGCTGAGACTTTAGCTGCATCGAAAACGGCCTCTTGATAGGGGCCGTTTCTGTTTGTGGCGCTCTTTCTAGCCCTGCCGAGCCTGCTCTGCCATCTTCGCGGACACCATGACGGCAAAAAAATGCCCCGATCTCATATCAGGGCATTTCGTTTCGGCATCGCCTATATAGACGCCTGTACCCCTTAGTGAGAAACCGCCCCGCTCGCCCCCAGGCCGGTCTGCGAACGCACGAACTGCGGGAGGAACAACGCCCGCTCGTTCTCGGCCGCCGCCGACTTATCGGTGATGGAGAAGAACCAGATCCCGATGAACGCAATGACCATCGAGAACAGTGCCGGATACTCGTAAGGGAAAATCGCCTTTTCATGATGCATGATCTGCACCCAGATGGTCGGGCCGAGGATCATCAGCCCCACTGCGCTGAGCAGCCCCATCCAGCCGCCGATCATCGCGCCACGGGTGGTCAGCTTCTTCCAGTACATGGAGAGCAACAGCACCGGGAAGTTGCAACTGGCGGCAATGGAAAACGCCAGGCCGACCATGAACGCGATGTTCTGGCTTTCGAACAAGATACCCAGGCCGATCGCCAGCACGCCGAGAGCGACGGTGGTAATCTTCGAGACACGGATCTCATCTTTCTCGTTGACCTTGCCCTTCTTGATCACACTGGCATACAGATCATGGGACACCGCCGACGCACCGGCCAAGGTCAGGCCCGCTACTACCGCGAGGATGGTCGCAAACGCCACCGCCGAAATGAAGCCGAGGAACACGCTACCGCCCACTGCGTCGGCCAGGTGCACCGCGGCCATGTTGTTACCGCCGAGCAAGGCTCCTGCGGCATCCTTGAACGCCGGGTTGGTGCTGACCAACAGGATCGCGCCAAAACCGATGATAAAGGTCAGGATATAGAAGTAGCCGATGAAACCAGTGGCATACAGCACGCTCTTGCGCGCTTCCTTGGCGTCGCTCACGGTGAAGAAGCGCATCAGGATATGTGGCAGGCCGGCGGTACCGAACATCAGTGCCAGGCCGAGGGAAAACGCTGAGATCGGATCTTTCACCAGCCCGCCCGGACTCATGATCGCTTCACCCTTGGGGTGAACCTTGATCGCTTCGGCGAACAGCGTGTTGAAGTCGAAGTTGACGTGCTTCATCACCATCAGCGCCATGAACGAGGCGCCCGACAACAGCAGTACCGCCTTGATAATCTGTACCCAGGTGGTTGCCAGCATGCCGCCGAACAACACATAGAGACACATCAGGATACCCACCAGGATCACCGCGACATGGTAGTCGAGGCCGAACAGTAGCTGGATCAGCTTGCCGGCACCGACCATCTGGGCAATCAGGTAGAACGCCACCACCACCAGCGAACCGCAGGCCGACAGCGAGCGGATCTGGGTTTGTCCGAGGCGGTAGGATGCCACGTCGGCAAAGGTGTACTTGCCCAGGTTGCGCAGGCGCTCGGCGATCAGGAACAGGATGATCGGCCAGCCCACCAGGAAACCGATGGAGTAGATCAGGCCATCGTAGCCCGAAGCGAACACCAGCGCGGAAATCCCCAGGAAGGACGCCGCCGACATGTAGTCGCCGGCAATTGCCAGGCCGTTCTGAAAGCCGGTGATCTTGCCGCCCGCCGCGTAATAGTCAGCGGCCGATTTGTTGCGCTTGGAAGCCCAATAAGTGATGCACAGGGTAGCGCCGACAAACGCGATGAACATCACGATTGCTGAGACGTTAAGGGGTTGTTTGTGCACTTCGCCCGTCAACGCATCGGCGGCCCACAAGGTGGAGGCGAAGGCCATGAGGCCCAAGGCTGCTAGAAGATGCCGGATCATTGCTGAGCCTCCTTGAGAATCGCATTGTTAAGGTCGTCGAATTCACCATTGGCGCGACGCACGTAGATTGCAGTGAGAATAAAAGCCGAGACAATCAGCCCGACGCCAATCGGTATTCCCCAGGTAACCGAAGACGTCGGACTGAGCTTGGCACCCAGCACTTGCGGCCCGTATGCAATCAAAAGAATGAAGCCCGAATACAACCCAAGCATGATCGCCGAAAGAATCCAGGCGAATCGTTCCCTTTTCCTGACCAGCTCCTTGAAGCGCGGGCTGTTCTGAATCGAGAGGTAAATGCTGTCGTTCATTGTTTTTATCCTCGCAGCACAGATGAGATGAAACATTTTTTACTTTAGGCGGCTGGGGAAGCGAAACCAGACGACCTTAGTATTAGAACGACACTAGTCCAGATTCGGAACAGCGGTGGGCAATGAGGCAAATCTTCAACAGACGGCAACACGAAGGCCACCGGGCAGAACGGCCAGGCCGCCTTCGCCTGAGGCCTTCGAAGTATTACTGGGTCCACTCGGCGACGCGATCGGGATGCTTGCCTACCCATTCCTTGGCCGCCGCTTCAGGCTTGGCACCGTCCTGGATCGCTAGCATGACTTCGCCGATTTCGTCTTTCGAAGCCCACTGGAATTTCTTCAGGAAAGCCGCCACTTCCGGCGCTTTCTTATTCAGGCCCTTACTGCCGATGCTGTTCACGGTTTCAGCCGCGCCATACACGCTCTTCGGATCGTCGAGGAAACGCAGTTTCCACTTGGCGAACATCCAGTGCGGTACCCAGCCAGTCACGGCGATGGATTCGTTCTTCTCGTGCGCACGGGTCAGTTCCGCAATCATCGCCGCCCCCGAGCTGGCTTGCAGCTTGTAGGTATCGAGACCGTAGTCCTTGATGGCCTGTTCGGTCTTGAGCATCACGCCCGAGCCGGCATCGATACCCACGATCTTGTTCTTGAAGGTCGCGTCGTCCTTGAGGTCGGCGATGGATTTGGCCTTGACGTACTCCGGCACGATCAGCCCGATCTTGGCATCCTTGAAGTTGGGGCCGTAGTCGACCACTTTGTCCTTGTTCTTGGCCCAGTACTCGCCATGGGTCACTGGCAGCCAGGCCGAAAGCATGGCATCGAGCTTGCCGGTGGCAACGCCCTGCCACATGATCCCGGTGGCCACGGCCTGCAACTTCACGTCGTAACCCAACTTCTGTTTGATCACTTCAGCAGCCACATGGGTGGTGGCAACACTATCGGACCAGCCATCGACATAACCAATGGTCACCGTCTTTGCATCGGCACCGGCCAAGCTGGAACTGACCGCAAACACCAGAGCGGCACCTACGCCTAAGAGTCGTCGTATCTTCATCGTTACTTCCCCGAAAGTGCTGCGCCCGACGGCTGTCGAGCAACATCAACATGATAGTTAGGGTGCACGGCGCCCCCTTCACGCCCCAGGGTCAAAACCCGTTCGATCATCAGCGGAGTACTGACGCCCTGATCATCAACCCGGCCCGCCAATCGACCTGCTCTGGCAGCGACCTCAAGGCAGCGAGAAACGACATCAGAACGCCAGCAATCAGGGCTTCGAGACAGCGGCTCGTTTATTGCGCCCGAACTTTGCATGACAAAATACTGCGCAGGCCCAAGACCAGGATGATTCCGGGTAATATGCGCGGCTTTGTTCCCAGACGGCCTGACCATGCCCGCCACCACCCGCTTCCCGCTCCTGCCCTATCTGTTCGCCTGCCTGCTGGGCATCTTTGCCCTTTGTGGTTTTTGGTATGGTCTCGGCCAGCCGGTAATCCTGCCGGACGCCGCGACGCCGACACACAAGCTTCAATGCGCGTCCTACACGCCGTTCGACAAGGACCAGTCGCCCCTCGACCAACCCTTCAAGCCTCGCCCGGAACGCATGGATGCCGACCTGACCCTGTTGGCCAGCCGCTTCGAGTGCATTCGCACCTACTCCATGACCGGTCTTGAAGCCTTGCCTGAGCTGGCGCGCAAGCACGGCCTGAAGCTGATGATCGGTGCCTGGGTCAACAGCAATCCGGTGGACACGGAAAAGGAAGTCGATGCCCTGATCGCCTCGGCCAATGCCAACGCCGACGTGGTCACGGCAGTGATCGTCGGCAACGAAACCCTATTACGCAAGGAAGTGACGGCGCCGCAACTGGTCAGGTTGATCCACAAGGTCAAGGAGCATGTGAAACAGCCAGTGACCTACGCCGATGTCTGGGAGTTCTGGCTCAGCCATCCGCAAATCGCGCCGGCGGTGGACTTCCTGACCATCCACCTGCTCCCCTACTGGGAAGATGACCCAGCCGGAATCGACGCAGCCATCGACCATGTGGCGCAGATCCGCCAGACCTTCGGTAAGCGCTTTGCTCCCAAGGATATCCTGATCGGCGAAACCGGTTGGCCGAGCGAAGGTCGTCAGCGGGAAACCGCGCTGCCAAGCCGGGTCAACGAAGCCCGCTTCATTCGCGGTTTTGTCACCCTGGCCGAGCAGAACGGCTGGCACTACAACCTGATCGAAGCCTTCGACCAACCTTGGAAGCGAGGCAGCGAAGGTGCGGTCGGCGGCTACTGGGGGCTATTCGACGCCGACCGCCAGGACAAAGGCATCCTCGCCGGGCCGGTGTCAAACCTGCCGTACTGGCCACAATGGCTGGCAGTTGGCGGACTGGTTTTCCTCGGCACCCTGCTGGTCGGCGGGCGCGTACACGCTACTCGAACCGCCCTGGCTCTGCCGTTGCTCGGTGCACTGGCCGCTTGTTCCATCGGCGCCTGGGGAGAGCTGGCACGGGTGACCAGCCGCTTTGCCGGCGAATGGATTTGGGCAGCCTTGTTGCTGGTCCTGAACCTGCTGGTGTTGATCTATGCCGCATTGACCCTGGGCAGCCGGGCGGGATGGCGCGCGGCTGCCTTCAACCGGCTGGAACAACGGGCCGGCTGGCTGCTGGCGGGTGCCGGATTCGCTGGTGCAGTGATGATGCTGGAATTGGTACTGGACCCGCGCTACCGCAGTTTCCCGAGTGCGGCGCTGCTGTTGCCGGCGCTGGTCTTTCTGTTTCGTCCGGTCCGGGCACCGCGTGGAGAAGTCGCCCTGCTGGCCTTTATCATCGGTGCCGGGATCGCCCCGCAGTTGTATCGCGAAGGCCTGGAAAACCCACAGGCCTGGGGCTGGGCGGCGGTCAGCGTGCTGATGGTTGCCGCGCTATGGCGTAGCCTGGTGACGAGCCGGCTTGCCCGCGCTGGGGGCGAAACCCCCTAAAACCGCAAAAATCGGGAATCAGGCAGAGCGTGGCGGTGCGGCGTACCGACAATCCCGCTCGCCACAACCCCATGCCGAACCAGGGAGACAGCCTCAGGACCTCACCAACCGCAACCCGCCTAGCACCACCGCAAACACCGCCAGGCTGGTGTTGTACAACGCCAACGCCGGAAAGCCGATCAGCAACGTCAGCACCGCCAGTACCCGACCGGCCCGGCCCGGCACCAGGAACCCCAGCACCGCCGCGCCCAAAGCGGCCCAGCCCAATACCTGGAAATGAATCAACCAACCCAAATTCGACCGCGCCTGACACTCCCAGCGCAGCGCCTCGTCGACGCAAATGCCGACCCACTGCCCATCCTCCATCAACCCGTAGCGCACGCCGTAACTGGCGATCAGCCACAGGGGCAGGACGATAAGCAGCAGGATCAGCGGCAAACGGTGGGACATGAACAACTCCGATAGGCGAAAACGGCGCCCAGCATAGTCGCCAGGACGGCGTATGCAAGCGTTAACCACTCGCGGCGGGCCCGCAAAATGAGGCAAAGTGTATCGTCTGTAAGCTATGGTCTGATGAACGCGCTCCGATTGCACTATTTATGCAATGAAACAGGGCACTTGACAGTAGTCCAGTGGTCATAGCCCGCGCCATCCATTCGGCATTTTCCTTTAAAGGGATGTAGTCATGTTCCGTTTTCTGCGCCTCGCGGCTTTCATCGGCGGCCTCATTCTGAGTGCGTCTGCGCTGGCGGTCGATGTCGACGCCGCCAGCTATGGCTATCCGTTGACCAACCCGTTCGAAGCGACCCTCGCCACGACTCCGCCAGAACTGCGCCCGCAATTGCCCAGCGATGACGACATCGATCAGTCCGACTACCAGTTGAAACTACGACCGGAACGCGAGTTCACCCTTCCGGACAACTTCTGGGCGGTGAAGAAACTCACCTACCGCCTCGCCAGGCAGGACCACGCCGCGCCACTGATCTTCCTGATCGCCGGCACCGGTGCACGCTATGACAGCAGCCTCAACGAGTACCTGAAAAAGCTCTATTACAAGGCCGGCTATCACGTCGTCCAGCTATCATCGCCCACCAGCTTCGACTTCATGAGCGCCGCTTCGCGCTTTGCCACTCCTGGAGTGAGCCAGGAAGACGCCGAGGACATGTATCGGGTGATGCAGGCCGTGCGGGCGCAAAACCCGAAACTACCGGTGACCGACTACTACCTCACCGGCTACAGCCTGGGCGCGCTGGACGCAGCCTTTGTCAGTAAGCTGGACGAGACCCGTCGCAGCTTCAACTTCAAGAAAGTCCTGCTGCTCAACCCCCCGGTCAACCTCTATACCTCTATCACCAACCTCGACAAGATGGTCCAGACCGAGGTCAAGGACATCAACGACACCACGACCTTCTATGAGTTGGTCCTGGCCAAGCTGACCCGCTACTTCCAGCAGAAAGGCTATATCGACCTCAACGACGCCTTGCTCTACGACTTCCAACAGTCCAAGCAGCACCTGACCAATGAACAGATGGCGATGCTGATCGGTACTTCCTTCCGTTTCTCGGCCGCGGACATCGCCTTTACGTCGGACCTGATCAACCGTCGCGGACTGATCACTCCACCAAAATACCCGATCACCGAAGGTACCAGCCTGACCCCAATGCTCAAGCGCGCCTTGCAATGCGATTTCGACTGCTATCTGACCGAACAGGTGATCCCGATGTGGCGCGCCCGTACCGACGGCGGCAGCCTCCTGCAACTGGTGGACCAGGTCAGCCTCTATGCCCTCAAGGACTACCTGCGCGACAGCCCGAAAATTGCCGTGATGCACAACGCCGACGATGTCATCCTCGGTCCGGGCGACCTGGGTTTTCTGCGCCGCACCTTTGGCGATCGCCTGACCGTTTACCCCCACGGCGGCCACTGCGGTAACCTCAATTACCGCGTCAACGCAGACGCCATGCTGGAGTTTTTCCGTGGCTAAACATCTGATGCTTATCGCTGCCTGGCTCTGCGCAGGCTACGCCCAGGCGGACAACAGCAAGGCCCACGATCCGGTGGTGCCCGATCCGGACGGCTTCACCGAACCGATGAAACAGCTCAAGTTCAACCCAGGCCTGGACCAGCGCGAATTCGAACGCTCGACGCTCAATGCACTGAACGTCTATGACCCACTGGAGTCTTGGAACCGCCGCATCTATCACTTCAACTATCGCTTCGACGAGTGGGTGTTCCTGCCACTGGTCGACGGCTACCGCTATGTCACGCCGACCTTCCTGCGCGAGGGAGTGAGCAACTTCTTCAGCAACCTGGGGGATATCTCCAACCTGCTCAACAGCCTGTTCCAGCTCAAGGGTAAGCGTTCACTGGAAACCACCGGACGCCTGCTGCTCAACACTACCCTCGGTGTCGCCGGCCTGTGGGACCCGGCGACCAGGATGGGCCTGCCGCGCCAAACCGAAGACTTCGGCCAGACCCTGGGCTTTTATGGTGTACCGGGCGGCGCCTACCTGATGCTGCCGTTCTTCGGGCCATCGAACCTGCGCGACACCAGCGGGTTGATCTTCGACTTCACCGCCGAATCGCAGATCAACTTCCTCAACGTCTCCCAGGCCAGCGACGACCATCCGGAAATTTATGCCCTACGGGCCATCGACAAGCGCTACACCACAAGCCTGCGCTACGGTCAGTTGAACTCGCCGTTCGAATACGAGAAGGTACGCTACGTGTATACCGAGGCGCGCAAGCTGCAGATCGCCGAATAAACGCCAAGGCCCGCCTCAGCTGAGACGGGCCACTATCAACCGAATAACACAATTGATCTCTACAGTCCCGCCGGGCAGACTCCTGCACACTCCATACGGTTAAGGACAACAGCATGTACCGCCTCATCGCTTCCGACCTGGACGGAACCCTGCTGCTTGCGGACGAGCGCATCGGTGAGTTTTCCCGATCAGTCCTGAACAGGCTCGTCGAATCCGGCAGGCACGTGGTGATCGCCACCGGTCGCAGCCAATCCGATGTCGAATCGATCCTGCGCGATTATCCGTTGCCGGTGCACCTGATCACCTCCAACGGCGCCCGCATCACCAGCGCCTGCAAAACCCTGACGGCCAGCGAGCACCTGCCCGAAACCGTGGTACGGGCATTGCTCGACGCGACAAAGGCTGATCCGAACCTGGTGACCAACGTTTACTGCGATTCGCGCTGGATCACCAACGCCGACAGTCAGCTGCTGGAGGACTTCAACCATAACCACCACTTCCAGCCAACCGTCCTGGATGTCGAAGCGTTTCCGGTCGAGGCCGTCGAGAAAGTGTTCTTTATCCACAGAGACCAGGACCACGATGCGCTGGTGCTACTCGACGAACAACTCAAGCCCTTGGTCGGCCAGGCCGTGCATAGCACCTTTTCAGCACCCTGGTGCCTGGAAATGATGGCCAGCACGGTGTCCAAGGGCAATGCCCTGAAAAAGCTCGCCGCGTTCCTCAATGTGCCCATGAGCCAATGCATCGCCTTCGGCGACGGCATGAACGATGTGGAGATGCTCACGGTAGCCGGCAAGGGCCTGATCATGGGCACCGCCCACCACAAGGTGATGCAGGCGCTGCCCGAGCACGAAACAATCGGTGCCTGCACCGACGAGTCGGTGGCCCGGTACTTGGCGGCGCATCTGCTCTAGCTGCTGACTGAAGCTACCTGCAAGGCCGGCGACCGTTGGGGCAGGCCGAGGAATCGGCATAACTCATCGCCCTTGGCCATCGCATCGCGGCGGCCGAGTTCGATCAATTCACTGCAATAACCGGCCTCGAACAGCAGGTAACTGAGTACGCCGGCACCACTGGTCTTGGTGGCGCCCGGCCCGCGCAGGAACAGGCGTAACGCCGACGGCAGCTCATGACGATGGCGCGCGGCAATCTCATCGATCGGCTGGCTCGGCGCGATCACCAGCACCTCCACCGGCGCCAGGCCCAGGCTGCACGACTGCAACGGCAACAACCGGCTGAACTGGTTCAGACGCTGCAACAATTCGATATCGCTTTCCAGGCTATCGATAAAGGTACTGTTGAGCATATGCCCGCCGATCTGCGCCAGGCTCGGCTGCTGCCCGCTATAGATACGTTCGATGCCGGCCTGGGTATCGACACCTCGCGGGTTGCCGCTGACCCCGACTACCAGCACGCGATTGGCTCCCAGGTGCAACGCCGGACTGATGGGTGCCGATTGCCGTACAGCGCCGTCGCCGAAATACTCCTGGCCGAGCTTGACCGGCTCGAACAACAACGGAATGGCCGAGCTGGCCAACAGATGCTCGACGGTCAATTGTGTCGGCTGGCCGATACGCCGATGGCGTAACCAGGAACCAATGGTGCCCTTGCCCTGGTAGAAAGTCACCGCCTGGCCCGACTCATAACCGAAGGCGGTCACCGCCACGGCACGCAATTGTTGGTGCTCGATGGCCTGTTCGATCCCCGGCAGATCGATCTTTTCGTTAAGCAGATCACGCAGTGGCGAGCTGTTGAGCAGAGCTACCGGTACCTGGGCGCCGAGGCCGAAAAGGCTGTGACCGATAAAACGGGTCGCCTGACGAATCACCCCCGGCCAGTCGCTGCGCAATACCCGGTGGCTGCGAAAGCTCTGCCAAAAAGCAGTCAGGCGCTCGATGGCCGCCGTGAAATTCATCGCCCCGCTGGCGAGACTGACTGCATTGATCGCACCCGCCGAAGTGCCGACGATCACCGGAAACGGATTAGCCGCCCCTGGCGGCAACAGCTCGGCTATCGCCGCCAGCACGCCTACCTGATACGCAGCTCGTGCGCCCCCACCCGAGAGAATCAAGCCAGTCACCGGTTCACTTAGGCTCATCGCGACACTCCTTCAATCAGGTAGTTACCTGATACACCAGGCTCCTCCTCGCCAGCAAGCGTCGACGACAGATTATCGGCCTTTTTTATCGTAGAGCCTGGGTTCGCCCGGTGGCCGGCTCTTGAACCGACGATGGGCCCAAAGGTACTGCTCGGGGCATTCACGCAACGATGCTTCAATCCACCGATTGATCCGCAGGCAATCGGCCTTCTCGGACTCGGCGGGGAAATCCTTCAGCGGTGGATGAATCACCAGCCGGTAACCGCTGCCGTCGGCCAGGCGCTCCTGGGTGAACGGCACCACCAGCGCTTTACCCAGGCGGGCAAATTTGCTGGTGGCAGTAACGGTCGCCGCCTGAATCCCGAACAGCGGCACGAAGATACTCTGCTTGATGCCGTAGTCCTGGTCGGGTGCGTACCAGATCGCCCGGCCAGCGCGCAGCAACTTGAGCATGCCGCGAACATCGTCGCGTTCGACCGCCAGGGAATCGAGGTTATGCCGCTCACGCCCCCGTCGCTGGATAAAGTCGAACACCGCGCTCTTGTGCTGGCGATACATGCCATCGATGGTGTGTTGCTGGCCGAGCAGGGCCGCACCGATCTCCAGGGTGGTGAAATGCAGGGCCATGAGGATCACCCCCTTGCCCTCGAGCTGAGCCTGCTTCAGATGTTCGAGACCCTCGATGTGGCTCAGACGCGCCAGGCGCGGCTTGGCCCACCACCAGCTCATGGCCATTTCGAAGAAGGCGATGCCGGTGGAGGCGAAGTTTTCCTTGAGCAGTCGCGTGCGCTCGGCGGCGGACTTTTCCACAAAGCACAATTCCAGGTTGCGCGCGGCGATCCGCCGGCGTTCACCGGCAACCCGATACATCAACGCGCCCAGCATTCGACCGCTGCACAACAGGGCGCCATAAGGCAACTGAACAATCAACCACAATAGCCCCAGACCCAACCAAAGCAACCAGTAGCGCGGGTGAAAAAAAGCAGCTCGAAAACGCGGGCGATCCATTAATGATTCCGGACAGACACAGGGCCGCGCATTCTACAACGGTTCGACCCGGCTTGCGGGGCGCGGGCGTTCTCGTTATAAGTCTCGGCACTTTTAGTGAAAAGCCGCGTTATGCCGACCATGAGCCAAACCGAACCGCTAGACCAGGATCCCGTGTTCCAGCTAAAGGGCAGCATGCTCGCCATCACAGTATTGGAACTGTCGCAGAACAACCTCGATGTGCTTGATCGCCAACTGGCCGCCAAGGTAGCCCAAGCCCCCAACTTCTTCAGCAACACGCCGCTGGTCCTGGCACTGGACAAGCTGCCCGCCGACCAAGGTGCCATCGACCTGCCCGGCCTGATGCGTGTTTGCCGACAGCACGGCCTGCGGACCCTGGCGATCCGCGCCAACCGCATCGAAGATATCGCGGCCGCCATTGCCATCGACCTGCCCGTACTGCCGCCGTCCGGTGCCCGCGAACGGCCGCTCGGTCCGACGGAAGGCGCCGTGAAGAAAAAACCGGAAAAACCGCCGGAACCAACGCTCAAACCGACCAAGATCATCACCACCCCGGTCCGTGGCGGCCAGCAGGTCTACGCCCAGGGCAGCGACCTGGTGGTGGTGTCTTCCGTCAGCCCCGGCGCGGAACTTCTGGCCGATGGCAACATCCATGTTTACGGACCGATGCGGGGGCGCGCCCTGGCCGGCGTCAAGGGTGACGCCCAGGCGCGGATTTTCTGCCAACAGTTGAGTGCCGAACTGATCTCGATTGCCGGCCAGTACAAGGTTTCCGAGGATTTGCGCCGCGATCCGCTATGGGGTGCAGGCGTTCAGATCAGCTTGTCCGGCGACGTGTTGAACATCATCCGTCTTTAACGGATACTTGGCGCCATTTCCAAAACGTCGCCTTCTCGTAGCGAAAATAGCTTCAACGACGTAAGAAAACACGAAATGTAAACATTTACCGACGGCACTTTGAACATTTCGGCGCCTCCCAGTTGAAGCTGCACGACTACAGTTGTTTTTCAGTGACGTTCTTCAGGGACTGGAAAGTCCTTTTTCCTTAGGGGTGAAACACCTTGGCCAAGATTCTCGTGGTTACATCCGGCAAGGGTGGTGTGGGTAAGACCACCACCAGCGCCGCCATCGGCACCGGCCTCGCGCTGCGCGGCCACAAGACAGTCATCGTCGACTTCGACGTCGGCCTGCGTAACCTCGATCTCATCATGGGCTGCGAACGCCGCGTGGTGTATGACTTCGTCAATGTCGTCAACGGCGAAGCCAACCTGCAGCAAGCCCTGATCAAGGACAAGCGCCTGGAAAACCTGTACGTGCTGGCGGCCAGCCAGACCCGTGACAAGGACGCACTGACCAAGGAAGGCGTGGAAAAAGTCCTGATGGAACTCAAGGAAACCTTCGAGTTCGTGGTTTGCGACTCCCCGGCTGGCATCGAGACCGGTGCGCACCTGGCGATGTACTTCGCCGACGAAGCGATTGTCGTGACCAACCCGGAAGTTTCTTCGGTACGTGACTCCGATCGCATGCTCGGCTTGCTGGCCAGCAAGTCGCGTCGTGCCGAGAAAGGCGAAGAGCCGATCAAGGAACACCTGCTGCTGACCCGCTACAACCCGGAGCGCGTGAGCAAGGGCGAAATGCTCGGTGTCGAAGACGTCAAGGAAATCCTGGCGGTGACCTTGCTGGGAGTGATCCCGGAATCCCAGGCGGTGCTCAAGGCCTCCAACCAGGGTGTACCGGTGATCCTCGACGACCAGAGCGATGCTGGCCAGGCTTATAGCGACGCAGTTGACCGTCTGCTGGGCAAGACCGTCGAGCATCGTTTCCTCGATGCACAGAAGAAGGGATTCTTCGAGCGCCTGTTTGGAGGCAATTAAGCAATGAACCTTTTTGACTTCTTTCGTGCCAGCAAAAAAGTAAGCACCGCGTCGGTCGCGAAAGAGCGTCTGCAGATCATCGTGGCGCACGAACGCGGCCAACGCAGTACCCCGGACTACTTGCCTGCCCTGCAAAAGGAGTTGGTGGAGGTGATCCGTAAGTACGTCAATATCGGGTCTGATGACGTGCATGTTGCCCTGGAAAACCAGGGCAGTTGCTCGATCCTGGAACTCAATATCACCCTGCCCGATCGTTGATCGATCCGGTTGCAGCCACGGCGGCTCAATCGCCTTCACTCCAGGATGGAGGCGATTGAGCCGCCGTTGGCGTTTGTCACGAGACTGTTTTAATGCCGTTGTCCACTCTCCGCATCATCCACCAGGACGCCGCCGTACTGGTGGTGGACAAACCGACCCTGCTGCTCTCCGTTCCAGGCCGGGCCGATGACAACAAGGACTGCCTGATTACGCGCCTGCAGGAAAACGGCTACCCCGAAGCCCGCATCGTGCATCGGCTGGATTGGGAAACCTCGGGTATCATTCTGCTGGCCCGCGATGCCGATAGCCATCGTGAATTGTCGCGACAGTTCCACGACCGGGAAACCGAAAAAGCCTACACCGCGCTCTGCTGGGGCCAGCCGGAACAGGACAGCGGCAGCATCGACCTGCCATTGCGCTACGACCCGCCGACCAAGCCCCGGCATGTGGTCGACCACGAGTTCGGCAAGCACGCACTGACTTTCTGGAAAGTGCTGGAACGCCGTGGCGAGGGGTGCCGCGTCGAGTTGACCCCGATTACCGGACGCTCGCATCAGTTGCGGGTGCATATGCTTTCCATTGGCCATCCACTGCTCGGCGACGGCCTTTACGCCCACCCGCAGGCCCTGGCAGCCTGGCCACGCCTGTGCCTGCATGCGAGCATGCTGAGCTTCACCCATCCACAGAGTGGCGAACGCCTGCGCTTCGAGTGCCCGGCACCGTTCTGACGACCGTACCCGCCGTGCTCGGCGAAGCCATCGTAAAATCGCTCACCGTGGTGCATCCGACGCTACGGCGGTCGGCTTTTCGGGGCGCTTCTCAATCCAGCACCGGCAAGCCCGCTCGCCACAAAGAATGACTTCAATCTCGAGTCCTCGGCAAAACTACCCAGCAATACGGTAAACTTCCGACACTGCTGTCTGGAGCTACTTATGCGCGAAGAGTTGAACCAAGGCCTGATCGATTTCCTCAAGGCCTCTCCCACCCCTTTTCATGCCACCGCCAGCCTGGTCCAGCGCCTGGAAGCGGCGGGTTATCAACGCCTCGACGAACGCGAGACCTGGAGCACCGAAGCCAACGGTCGCTACTATGTCACCCGCAACGACTCTTCCGTCATCGCCATCAAGCTCGGTCAAGCCTCGCCGCTGCTGGACGGCATTCGCATGGTCGGCGCCCACACCGATAGCCCGTGCCTACGGGTCAAGCCACAGCCCGAGCTACAGCGCCAGGGCTTCTGGCAACTGGGTGTCGAAGTCTACGGCGGTGCCCTGCTCGCCCCCTGGTTCGACCGCGACCTGTCCCTGGCGGGGCGCGTCACCTTTCGCCGCGACGGCAAGGTCGAAAGCCAGTTGATCGACTTCAAGGCCCCCATCGCGATCATTCCCAACCTGGCGATTCATCTCAACCGTGAAGCCAACCAGGGCTGGGCGATCAATGCCCAGAACGAACTGCCGCCGATCCTCGCGCAGTTCGCGGGTGACGTGCGGGTGGATTTTCGCGCTGTGCTCACCGAGCAACTGGCCCGCGAACATGGCCTCAACGCCGATGTGGTGCTCGACTACGAGTTGAGCTTCTACGACACCCAGAACGCCGCCGTGATCGGGCTGAACGGCGACTTTATCGCCGGTGCCCGCCTGGACAACCTGTTGTCCTGCTACGCCGGCCTGCGGGCACTGCTCACCAGCGACACCGAGGAAACCTGCATACTGGTCTGCAACGACCATGAAGAAGTCGGTTCCTGCTCCGCCTGCGGCGCCGATGGCCCGATGCTCGAACAAACCCTGCGCCGCCTGCTGCCAGAAGGCGACGAATTCGTGCGCACGATCCAGAAGTCCCTGCTGGTCTCGGCCGACAATGCCCATGGCGTACACCCGAACTACGCCGACAAGCACGACGCCAATCACGGCCCGAAACTCAATGCCGGCCCGGTGATCAAGGTCAACAGCAACCAACGCTATGCCACCAACAGCGAAACCGCTGGTTTCTTCCGTCACCTGTGCATGGCCGAAGAAGTCCCGGTGCAAAGCTTCGTGGTCCGCAGCGACATGGGTTGCGGCTCGACCATCGGGCCGATCACCGCCAGCCACTTGGGCGTGCGCACCGTGGATATCGGCCTGCCGACCTTCGCCATGCACTCGATCCGCGAATTGGCGGGCAGCCATGACCTGGCGCACCTGGTCAAAGTGCTCAGCGCCTTCTTCGCCAGCCGCGAGTTGCCGTAGCCATCCGCCTGGCAACCCAGCCTGGTGGCGAGCGGACAAGCTCGCTCGCCACCAGGCTGCCTTCCTCCCATATTGCGCCTGATACACATCCACAGCAGTTGCGCCAAAGCGACCTAGACTCACAGTACCTCCCTCGACAAGGCCGTCGCGATGATCAGCCAGTTTGCGTTTCACTCCATGCTTATTCCGATCCTGGCAGGCATGCTGATGCTGGCCGTCGGCTTCAATTTCCGTGAGCGCAATGCCGGTCCGGTGTTGATCTGGCTCGGGATGCTGTGCATTCTCGGCACCGTGGTGTACAAGATCCTCGCCAAATTGGCAGAAGCTGAATAAATGCGCGGCGCCTGAGGCTGGCGTACACTCGATCAATCCGCATCTTGTATGGTTGACTGCCTAGTGTTCGCCCGTCTTTTCGCTCTGCCCATCTGTCTGTTTATCTGCTTACTGACGCTGATGCCGTTGGCTCCCGCCCAGGCCATCGGCCTGCCCAGCCTGTTAAGCAGCGCCGAAAAAAACCAGCCGCAACCGGTCGAGCCCCTGGCCCAATCGCTGGACGAAGTGATCAAGAACCTGGAGAACGACCAGCAGCGCAGCAAGCTGCTGAGCGACCTGAAAAAACTCCGGGACAGTACTCAAAAGGCCCAGCCGGTCACCGAGGAGGGTGTGCTCGGCCTGATCGGCAGTACCCTTTCCAACTTTGAAAAACAGTTCACCGGCACTGACAGCCCGCTCAATCGCTGGTCGCAGGAGCTCGATCAGGCCAAGGAAGAAATGCTCGCGCTGATGCTTCCGCTCAGTGAATGGCTACCGATCATCTTCGCCTTCGCGCTGATTCTGCTGCTCTGGAGCTTCCTCGCCTGGACCATGATCTGGCTCAGTCACCGGGTCCGCCTGCGCTTCGGCCTTACCGAGGAACTGCCTCAGCATCCGCGCACGGTCGACCTGCTACGCTTCGCCCTGCGCAAGCTCGGTCCCTGGATGATTGCACTGCTGATTACCGTGTACCTGAGCTATGCCCTGCCATCGTCCCTGGGCAAGGACCTGGCGATGGTGCTCGCTTATGCGCTGGTGGTCGGGACCTGTTTCTCGGCGATCTGCGTGATCGCCTTCTCCGTGCTCGATGGTCCACACCGCCACCAGGCGCTGCATATCCTGCGCCACAGGGCCTTTCGGCCATTGTGGCTGATCGGCAGTTTCGCCGCGTTCGGCGAAGCCCTCGGCGATCCGCGCCTGGTGGCCACCCTCGGCAGCCACCTGGCCCATACCGCCGCGACCTTCGCCAATGTCATGGCGGCGCTGTCCACCGGACTGTTCATTCTGCGTTTCCGACGCCCCATCGCCCACCTGATTCGCAACCAGCCGCTGTCGCGACGCCTGACCCGTCGCGCCCTCAGCGATACCATCGAGATTCTCGGCACCTTCTGGTTCGTTCCGGCCCTGATCCTGGTGGCAATCTCGCTGTTCGCCACCTTTGTCTCCGCTGGCGATACCAGCACTGCCCTGCGTCAGTCGCTGATCTGCACCGTGCTGGTGGTGCTGTGCATGGTGATCAATGGCCTGGTCCGACGCCATGCCCTCAAGCCGCAGCGCGGGCACAAGCGCCATGCGCTGTATTCCGAGCGGTTGAAGAGTTTCTGCTACACCCTGGTGCATCTGTTTGTCTGGCTGGTCTTTATCGAGCTGGGCCTACGGGTTTGGGGCATGTCGCTGATCCGCTTTACCGAAGGCGAAGGTCATGAAGTCAGCGTCCGGCTGTTCAGCCTCGGCGGCACACTGATTTTCGCCTGGCTGGTGTGGATCCTCAGCGACACCGCCGTGCACCATGCCCTGACCCGCTCGCGCAAGGGCCTGGCCAATGCCCGGGCGCAAACCATGATGCCGCTGATCCGCAACGTGTTGTTCGTGGCGATCTTCATCATCGCGCTGATCGTCGCCCTGGCAAACATGGGCATGAACGTCACGCCACTGCTGGCCGGTGCCGGTGTGATCGGCCTGGCCATCGGTTTTGGCGCGCAGTCGCTGGTGGCGGACCTGATCACCGGGCTGTTCATCATTATCGAGGATTCCCTGGCCATCGACGACTACGTGGATGTCGGCGGCCACCTCGGCACTGTCGAGGGCCTGACCATCCGCACCGTGCGGCTGCGGGACATCGACGGCATCGTGCATACCATTCCCTTCAGCGAAATCAAGAGCATCAAGAACTACTCGCGAGAGTTCGGCTATGCGATCTTTCGGGTGGCGATCCCCTACAACATGCCCATCGACGACGCGATCAAGCTGATGCGCGATGTCGGCCAGAAGATGCGCACCGATGCGCTGCAGCGGCGCAACATCTGGTCGCCACTGGAGATCCAGGGCGTCGAGAGCTTCGAGTCCGGCAGCGCGATCCTGCGGGCCCGCTTCAAGACCGCGCCGATCAAGCAATGGGAAGTGTCACGGGCATTCAACCTGTCGCTCAAACGTACCATGGACGAGGCCGGCATGGACTTGGCGACCCCACGCCTGAGTGTACAGGTGGTGACCGCCGGGGGTGGTCTGGAGAAAGAATAAGGCGATCGAAGCCGAGCGTTATTGGCGGCGAGCGGGCTACACCACATCCACCCCAACATGAATCGCATCATGTCGCCAGAACTCCAGGTCACAGTCGATCAGCCGTTCATGCTGGTCGTAGTTGACCCGGGCAATCCGTAGGCCCGGGCTACCCGCCGATACCCGTAACGCCGCAGCCGCTTCCACCTGCAACGAGGTCGGCACGATTTCGAAGCGCACCCGCCCGTAATGCAGGTCGTAGTGGCGGGCATACAGCTCGGTGATCGACTGGTTCAGGTCGAACTCCAGGATGCCCGGAAAATACCGCGGATTGAGGTAGTGCTCGACATACAGCACCAGCCGCTCGTCGATCCGTCGCGCCCGGCAGATCTGGATCACGCTGGACAACGCCGGCAGTTGCAACCAGTCGCACACCGCCGCCGAAGCCGGTTGCAGGCGCGCGGATATTACCTGGGTGGAGGGCACCCGCCCTTGGGCGCTGACCATCGCGTGAAAGTGGCTACGCTGCATAAGGTTGTAGGCCAGTCGCGGCGGCGAAATAAACCAGCCCCGGCGTTCCTCCCGATAGATCAGCCCTCGGGCCTCCAGCTGTAACAACGCCTCGCGCACGGTGATCCGAGTGGTGCTGAACAACTCGCTGAGCTTGCGCTCGGCCAACAGCTTGCTTCCCGGTGGCAACAACCCGTGTTCGATCTGCTCATGGAGCGCCTGAGCGATGGCTGTCACCGCTTTGGGTGTTTCTGCGCGCATCAATGTTACCCATCTGGACTAGTCCAGCAGCGTTCGAGAGCAAAGTTGCGCAAGATCGCGATCTCTGGTTTTAGTACTCAGCCTAGGCAATACAGATGACTGATATGTGACAAAGCGACGAACCGGTACGCCTTAACAACTATTTTATGAAAAAAATTAACTTAAATTTCAATAAATTAAAGATGGTCTACGCTGAGTTCAGCAACCATGAGCGCTACCGGAAAAAACTTCCTGGGACTGATGCCGACATCAAAGTGTCATCCGGCAAGCTTAAATTGGCTCAGGTATTGCTGACCTAGACCAAACAATCCGCGCCGTCGCACTATTTTTATAAAAACCGTCGATAAAAATCTCAGGGTTGAAAACGCCCAAAGGAGCTTCGGATGAAACAGCTTTTCCTGGCATCATTGTTAGGCTCGACCATTGCCCTGTGCACCTATGCCATGGCCGCCGACACCGATTTGCAGGCACTCGAAACCGCCGCCAGGCAAGAAGGCGCCGTCAACAGCGTTGGCATGCCCGATGACTGGGCGAATTGGGTGGGTACCTGGAAGGACCTCAGCGACAAGTACGGCCTCAAGCATATCGACACTGACATGAGCTCGGCCCAGGAAGTGGCCAAGTTCGCGGCGGAAAAAGACAACGCCAGCGCCGACATCGGCGACGTCGGGGCCGCATTCGGCCCCATCGCGGTCAAGCAGGGTGTGACCCAACCGTACAAGCCGAGCACGTGGGCTCAGGTCCCCGATTGGGCCAAGGACAAGGACGGCAACTGGGCGTTGGCCTACACCGGCACCATTGCTTTCATCATCAACAAGAAGTTGCTGCATGGCTCCGTTGCCCCGAAAAGCTGGGCGGACCTCAAGACCGGCAAATACAAGGTCTCCATCGGTGACGTGAGCACCGCCGCGCAGGCCGCCAACGGCGTACTGGCCGCCGCCTTGGCCAACGGTGGTGACGAGAAGAACATCCAGCCCGCGCTGCTGATGTTTGCCGAAATCGCCAAGCAAGGCCGCCTGTCGCTCGCCAATCCGACCATCGCTACCATGGAAAAAGGCGAAGTCGAAGTCGGCGTGGTCTGGGACTTCAACGGCCTGAGCTACAAGGCCAAGATGACTAATCCGGATGACTACGTCGTGCTGATCCCATCGGACGGTTCGGTGATTTCCGGCTACACCACCCTTATCAACAAATACGCCAAGCACCCGAACGCCGCCAAGCTGACCCGCGAGTACATCTTCAGCGATGCCGGCCAGACCAACCTGGCTCGCGGCAACGCACGCCCCATCCGTGCCGAGCACCTGACCCTGCCGGAAGACGTGAAAGCCAAGCTGCTGCCTAATGAGCAGTACCAGAAAGTCACACCAATCAAAGACGCCGATGCCTGGGAAAAGACGTCCAAGGCGCTGCCACAGCAATGGCAGGAAGAAGTCATCATCAACATGCCATAACACCATCCTCCCTGTGCGCGGGCTTGCCCGCTCCCACAGGGGTTGGGGTCTCCCCCTTGTCACGAGGTCCGGCTTATGCGGCACAACGTTATCCTGGTGGTGCTCGATGGCCTGAACCACGAGGTCGCCCGCCACGCCATGGGCCATCTCCAGGCTTACGCAGGCGCCGGACGCGCAGCGTTGTACAAACTGGAATGCGAGTTACCTGCGCTGTCAAGACCGCTCTACGAATGCATTCTCACCGGTGTGGCTCCGATCCAGAGCGGCATTGTGCATAACCATGTCTCACGCCTGTCCAACCAGCGCAGCGTGTTTCATTACGCCCGCGACGCCGGCCTGAGCACCGCCGCGGCGGCCTATCACTGGATCAGCGAACTGTACAACCGCTCGCCTTTCGTCGCGGCCCGCGACCGCCATACTCGCAACGACAGTCTGCCGATCCAATATGGGCACTTCTACTGGGTCGATCATTATCCCGACTCCCATCTATTCGCCGATGCCGAAAGCCTGCGCCTGCAATACGCGCCGAACTTCCTACTGGTACACCCGATGAATATCGACGATGCCGGTCACCAGCACGGTCTCGATACCGCGCAATACCGCAACAGCGCGCGTTCGGCCGACATCATCCTGGCCGACTACCTGCAAGGCTGGCTCGACGCTGGCTACCAAGTGCTGGTGACCGCCGACCACGGCATGAACAACGACCGCTCCCACAATGGCCTGCTGGCCGAAGAGCGCGCCGTGCCGCTGTTCGTTCTCGGCGCTGCCTTCAGTTTCAATCCCGACGCCGCGCCCCAACAGACGCAGCTCTGCGGCACGATCTGCGAGCTGCTGGGCGTTCCCCATGACAAGCCTGTTTGCCGAGAGCTATTGAAGTGAACTCACTCATACGTGGCAAATCACTCGCCGTGCTCTGCCTGGTGCCCTTTGCCCTGTTCTTTATTGTGTTCGAGATTGCACCGCTGGTATGGGTGTTGATCAACAGCCTGCAATCGGAGGAAAGCGGCTGGGGCCTGGCTAACTTCAGCAAAATCCTGCGTTCGAAGTTCTATCTACAGGCGATCCAGTTCAGTTTGGAGATCAGCTTCTGGTCGAGCGTGTTCGGCATGTTTATCGCGGTGCTCGGCGCCTACTCGCTGCGCCGAGTCGACTCGCGCCTGCGCGATTTCGTCAACGCCTTCGCCAACATGACCAGCAACTTCGCCGGCGTGCCCCTGGCCTTCGCGTTCATTATCTTGCTGGGCTTTAACGGCACCTTCACCCTGATGCTCAAACAAGCCGGGATCATCCAGGATTTCAACCTGTACTCGAAGACGGGCCTGATCATTCTCTACACCTACTTCCAGATTCCCCTGGGCGTGCTGCTGCTCTACCCGGCCTTCGATGCCCTGCGCGAGGACTGGCGCGAGTCCGCGGCGCTGCTCGGTGCCGATAGCTGGCAGTTCTGGCGGCACATCGGCCTGCCGGTGCTGACCCCGGCACTGCTGGGCACTTTCGTGATCCTGCTGGCCAACGCTCTCGGCGCCTACGCCACGGTCTATGCCCTGACCACCGGTAACTTCAACGTGTTGCCGATCCGTATCGCCGCCATGGTCTCCGGCGACATCAGTCTCGACCCGAACATGGCCAGTGCGCTGGCGGTGGTGTTGGTGAGCCTGATGACCTTCGTGACCGTGATCCACCAGTGGCTGTTGAAGAGGCACTATCATGTCGCGCGTTGAACCCGGCTCCGGCGCTTTGTACCACCGCGTAGTGGTCTACCTGTTGTTCCTGATCCTGCTGCTGCCGCTGGCCGGCACTCTGGTCTATTCCGTCGCCAGCAGTTGGTCAGCGACCATCCTGCCCAGCGGTTTCACCTTCAAGTGGTACCTGCAGCTGTGGAGCGACCCGCGCTTTCTCAGCGCCTTCGGCCAGTCGCTGATCGTCTGCGTCGGCTCGCTGGTGCTGTCGACGGTGCTGATCCTACCGCTGCTGTTCGTGGTGCACTACCACTTCCCCAAGCTCGACGCGCTGATGAATATCCTGATCTTGCTGCCCTTCGCGGTGCCGCCCGTGGTGTCCTCGGTGGGACTGTTGCAACTGTACGGTTCCGGGACGTTCGCCATGGTCGGTACGCCGTGGATCCTGATCGGCTGCTACTTCACCGTAGCCTTGCCATTCATGTACCGGGCCATCACCAACAACTTGCAGGCGATCAACCTGCGCGACCTGATGGACGCCGCCCATCTGCTCGGCGCCAGCACCTGGCAAGCCGCGTTCCTGGTGGTGTTGCCCAACTTGCGCAAAGGTCTGATGGTCGCGTTGCTCCTGTCGTTCTCCTTCCTGTTCGGCGAATTCGTATTCGCCAATATCCTGGTGGGCACTCGCTATGAAACCCTGCAGGTGTACCTGAACAACATGCGTAACAGCAGCGGCCACTTCACCAGCGCCCTGGTGATCTCCTATTTCCTCTTTGTTTTGGCGCTCACCTGGGTCGCCAATCATTTGAGCGCTTCACCAAAAGAGAAGGACAAAAGCCAATGAGCTTCCTCAGTGTCCAGAACCTGAAGAAAACCTACGCCGGCACCACGGTGTTCAGCGACATCGACTGCGACATCGCCAAGGGTGAGTTCATCACCTTGCTCGGCCCGTCCGGCTGCGGCAAGTCCACGCTGCTGCGCTGCATTGCCGGCCTGACTGCGGTGGACAGCGGCAAGATCCGCCTCGACGGTCAGGACATCGTTCCCCTCAGCCCGCAGAAACGCGCGATTGGCATGGTGTTCCAGAGCTACGCGCTGTTCCCCAACATGACCGTGGCACAGAACGTTGCTTTCGGTCTGAAAATGCAGAAGGTCAATGCCGACGAGAGCCACCAACGAGTGATCGAAGCCCTCAAGCTGGTGGAGCTACACGACTTAGCCGCTCGCTATCCGCACCAGCTATCCGGCGGTCAATGCCAGCGCGTGGCCCTGGCTCGCTCGCTGGTTACCCGTCCACGTCTATTGCTGCTCGACGAGCCGCTGTCGGCCCTCGATGCCCGGATCCGCAAGCACCTGCGCGAGCAGATTCGGGCGATCCAGCGTGAGCTGGGCCTGACGACCCTCTTCGTCACTCACGACCAGGAAGAAGCCCTGACCATGAGCGACCGGATCTTCCTGATGAACCAAGGCAAGATCGTCCAGAGCGGCGACGCCGAATCGCTCTACACCGCGCCGGTGGACGTGTTTGCCGCCGGTTTTATCGGCAACTACAACCTGCTCGATGCCGACGCCGCCAGCCGCCTGCTGCAGCGCCCGATCAACGGGCGCATCGCCATTCGCCCGGAAGCCATCGAACTGAGCATCGACGGCGAGTTGGATGCGCTGATCCGCAGCCATAGCCTGCTGGGCAACGTCATTCGCTACCGGGTAGAGGCGCGGGGCGTGGAACTGGTGGTCGATGTGCTCAACCGCTCAGCCGCCGATCTGCACCCCGATGGTCGGCGCCTGGCGCTGTCTATCGATCCAACGGCCCTGCGTGAGGTAGCCTGATGTTATTGACGCGTTTGCAGAACGTCTTCTTGAAGAGAGAGTGTCGTTGATGGCCCTGGCAATTTTTGATCTCGATGAAACCCTGATCCACGGTGACTGCGCGACGCTCTGGAGCGAGCAGATGGGGCGCCTGGGCTGGGTCGATCCGGAGTCCTTCATGCGCCGCAACAATGAACTGATGGCCGCCTACGATACAGGCGAGTTGGCCATGGAGGACTACATGCTGTTCAGCCTGGAGCCCATGGCCGGACGCACCCCGCAAGAGATCGAGCATTTAGTCGAACCCTGGGTCGAAGAGGTGATCGAGCCGTTGATCTACAGTGATGCCTGCAAGGCGATTGCGGCCCATCGGGCAGCGGGCGATCGGATCCTGCTGATTTCCGCCTCCGGCACCCACCTGGTGAAACCGATTGCCGAACGCCTGGGCATCGATGAAGTGTTGGGCATCGAGCTGGAGATCATGCACGGTGTCTACAGCGGCCATACCACCGGCACCCTGACCTACCGCGAAGGCAAGATCACTCGTCTGCTGGAGTGGCTGGACGCCGAAGAGGAAAACCTCGAGGGCGCGAGTTTCTATTCCGACTCACACAACGACTTGCCATTGCTGCTGAAGGTCGACCATCCGCACGCGGTGAACCCCGACCCGGTTTTACGCGAACAGGCGCAAGGAGCCGGCTGGCCTGTCCATCACTGGAAATAGCCCCTCGTGCCTATCGAAGCGCAACGCCGCTGCCACAGGCCTACGGTGGATTCACACCAGCGTTTCGTCGATCACCAGTACCAGCTTACCCGCCACCTGGTTGCTGGCCAGCTCGGCGAACGCCAGTTCGGCATCTCGGATCGGGAAGACCTTGGCCAACTGCGGGCTGAGGCGTTTCTCGGCGAACAGTGGCCAGACGTGCTGGCGTAGGTCGCCGAGCAGATCCGCCTTGAATAGCGCGTCGCGACCGCGCAAGGTCGAACCCAGCAACTGGATACGCTTGGCCAGGATCTTTGCCAGGTCCAGCCGGGTTTCCCGTCCGCCCATCAAGCCGATCAACACCCACCGCCCGTCAACTGACAAAAGTTTCACATTCAGCTCGGTGTAGTGGGCCCCGACCGGGTCGAGGATCACATCAAAGGGCGCGAAATCGCTCAGCCCCTCGATATCGTCATCGCGTACCACCCCGCCTTGAGCTCCCAACGCCTCGCAATAGACCAGTCGCTGCGCCGAACCGACACTGACCCAGCAGGGGTTGCCGAACGCCTTGCACAACTGAATGGCCGCCGAACCGACACCACTGGCACCGGCATGCAACAGAACTTTTTCACCCGGCTTGAGCCCGGCCAACTGGAACAGATTCAACCATGCCGTGGCATAGACCTCAGGCACCGCGGCCGCCTCGAACAGACTCAGGCCCTGCGGCACCGGCAGTACATGACGTTCATCGACCACCACTTCCTCGGCCATGCCGCCACCGGCCAACAGTGCACAAACCCGATCACCCACTCGCCAGGACGATCCCGCCCCCACTTCACTGATCACCCCTGAGCACTCCAGGCCCAACACTTCGCTAGCCCCCGGCGGTGGAGGATAGAGTCCGGCCCGCTGTAATAAATCCGCTCGATTGAGGCCGGCGGCCGCCACCCGAATCCGCACTTGGCCGACATCACAAGCCGGACTTGGCGCATCAACCCACACCACTTGACCTTCAACGCCTTGCAATGCTTTCACGGTGCCTCCATAGTGAGTCTGGACTGAGCCCGGAGCTGTAGCGCCGGGCTTTTTGCATTATGCGACCGGTCCGAGGGTCGTACGAAAACTTGCCAGTGCAGTTTTGGTACGCGTCCCGCGGAACCGGCGACTTTAAAGACGGCCTAATATGCGTGATCAATTGTCCCCGCGTCGACTCAGCATGAAGCATTTGTTCCCCAGCACCGCACTGGCTCTTTTCATTGGCCTTGGCGTTTGCGCGTTCTCGGCCAATACGTTCGCAGCCAATAGCTGGGACAATCTTCAACCCGGCCGCGACGAGGTGATTGCCAGCCTGAACGTCGTCGAGTTGCTCAAGCGCCATCACTACAGCAAGCCGCCGCTCGATGATGCGCGTTCGGCGATCATCTACGACAGCTACCTCAAGCTGCTCGATCCATCGCGCAGTTACTTCCTCGCCAGCGATATCAGTGAATTCGACAAATGGAAAACCCAGTTTGACGATTTCCTCAAGAGTGGCGACCTGAAAGCCGGCTTCACCATCTACAAGCGTTACCTGGACCGGGTCAAGGCCCGTCTGGACTTTGCCCTCGCCGAGTTGAACAAAGGCGTGGACAAGCTGGACTTTACCGCCCAGGAAAGCTTGCTGATCGATCGCAAGGATGCTCCCTGGCTCAAGAGCACCGCCGAACTCGACGACCTGTGGCGCAAGCGTGTCAAGGACGAGGTGCTACGCCTGAAGATCGCCGGCAAGGAACCCAAGGCGATCCAGGAACTGCTGGTCAAGCGCTACAAAAACCAGTTGACGCGCCTGGACCAGACCCGGGCCGAAGATATCTTCCAGGCCTATATCAATACCTTTGCAATGTCCTACGACCCGCACACCAACTATCTGTCACCCGATAGCGCGGAAAACTTCGACATCAACATGAGCCTGTCCCTCGAAGGGATCGGTGCCGTGCTGCAAAGCGACAACGACCAGGTCAAGATCGTGCGTCTTGTCCCCTCGGGCCCGGCCGACAAAACCAAGCAGGTCGCTCCGGCCGACAAGATCATTGGTGTCGCCCAGGGTAACAAGGAAATGGTCGACGTGGTCGGCTGGCGCCTGGACGAAGTGGTCAAGCTGATCCGTGGTCCGAAAGGCTCCGTGGTTCGCCTGGAAGTGATTCCAGCGAGCAACGCGCCGAGCGACCAGACCAGCAAGATTGTCGCCATCACCCGTGAATCGGTGAAACTGGAAGACCAGGCTGCAAACAAATCGATCTTGCACCTCAAGCAGGATGGCAAGGACTACACACTCGGCGTCATCGACATTCCCGCGTTCTATCTGGACTTCAAGGCTTTCCGTGCCGGCGACCCGGACTACAAGAGCACCACTCGCGACGTCAAGAAGCTGCTGGGCGAATTGCAGAAGGAAGGGGTCGATGGCGTGGTCATCGACTTGCGCAACAACGGCGGCGGTTCCTTGCAGGAGGCTACGGAGCTGACCAGCCTGTTTATCGACAAAGGCCCGACCGTGCTGGTACGTAACGCCGATGGCAAGGTCGACGTGCTTGAAGACGAAAACCCCGGCGCCTTCTACAAAGGGCCAATGGCGTTGCTGGTCAACCGCTTGTCCGCCTCGGCCTCGGAGATTTTCGCTGGCGCCATGCAAGACTATCACCGGGCGCTGATCGTCGGTGGCCAGACCTTCGGCAAAGGCACCGTGCAGACCATCCAGCCACTGAACCATGGCGAGCTGAAACTGACCCTGGCCAAGTTCTACCGGGTTTCCGGGCAAAGCACCCAGCATCAGGGGGTACTGCCTGACGTCGATTTCCCATCGATCATCGATACCAAGGAAATCGGCGAGAGCGCACTGCCGGAGGCTATGCCCTGGGACACCATTCGTCCGTCGATCAAACCGGCGCTGGATCCGTTCAAGCCGTTCCTGGCGCAGCTCAAATCCGACCACGATGCACGTGCGTCGAAAGATGCGGAGTTCATCTTCATTCGCGACAAGCTAGCCCTGGCCGAGAAATTGATGAAGGAAAAGACCGTAAGCCTGAATGAGGCTGACCGTCGCGCCCAGCGCGCTGATATCGATGCCAAGCAGTTGGCCATGGAAAACGCCCGGCGCAAAGCCAAAGGCGAAGACGCCCTCAAGGAACTGAAGAAAGAGGACGAAGACGCGCTGCCGCCTGATCCAGACAAGAAAGCCAAGCCGGAAGACGACGCCTACTTGAGCGAAACCGGACGAATCCTGCTGGATTACCTGCGCTTGAATACCGCCGTGGCCAAGCATTGATAGATAATGGCAATTTAATGTGATCGCTCTTCGGAGCGTCATCAAACAGTCATCACTCTGTCGTGAAATAAGGATTGGGCGCGGCTCTTGGATCAAGAGCCGCGCCCCGTCCTTTTTTATCATCAGAGACTGCCATGACCATGACCGAACAGCTGAACGCCTTGAGTTCAATCCTGGCTCAGAGTGGTCTACACAGCCTGTTCCAGCCGATCATCTCGTTGTCCGAAAGACGTATCGTCGGTTATGAAGCCCTCAGTCGCGGGCCTTCCAACAGTCCGCTGCACTCGCCCATCAGCCTGTTCGCCGTGGCCCGCCAGGCCGGGCGCCTGAGCGAGCTGGAAATGGCCTGCCGGCTCAGCGCCTGCCGCCGCTTCAGCGAGCAAAAACTGCCGGGTAAGCTGTTCCTCAACGTCTCGCCCGAATCTCTGCTGGAGCCGACCCACCAACCGGGCCGAACCCTCACGCTACTCCAGGACTTCGGTATCGATCCCAGCAACGTAGTCATCGAACTCACCGAACAAACGCCGACCGACGATTTCCAGTTACTGCACAACGCCCTACATCACTATCGTGCCATGGGTTTCTCAATTGCCCTGGATGACCTGGGTGCCGGTTATTCCAGCCTGCGTTTGTGGTCGGAGCTGCGCCCGGACTACGTGAAGATCGACCGACACTTCATCGACGGTATCCATCGGGACAGCCTCAAGCGCGAGTTCGTCGGCTCCATTCTGCAAATCGCCAAAGCCTCGCGGGCCCAGGTGATCGCCGAAGGCATCGAGTTACCGGAAGAACTGGCGGTACTCACCGACATGGGCGTCGATCTGGTCCAGGGCTATCTGCTTTGTCGGCCCCAGGAACAGCCACCGCAGGACGCCCGCGCGTTGCTGCCGAAGCTGGAAAATACCTCCATCGCCCTGAGCGAGGAAGGCAGTGACCTCAGTGCGTTGCTCATCGAGCAACCGGCGGTCACCCAAAACACGCCTATTGCAACCGTGCTGGAAGCCTTTCGTCGCCAGGCCAACCTCAACTCCCTGGCAGTGTTGGACGAGCAGCAACGGCCCCGCGGCATCGTGCATCGATACTCGCTATCGGATGCACTGCTCAAGCCGTTTGCCACCGACCTGTTCGCCCGCAAGCCCATTAGCCGACTGATGAGCGATGACTTCCTCGCCGTGGAGCTGAGCCAATCGCTGCAGCAAGTCAGCCGGTTGCTGACCGGTCGTGCGCGACAACGCATCGAAGAAGACTTCATCATCACCCTCCATGGCTGCTACCTGGGCCTGGGACGGGTCATCGATGTCCTCAAACTGATCACCGAACTGAAGATCCAGCAGGCCCGCTACGCCAACCCGCTGACGTTGCTGCCCGGCAACGTGCCGATCCAACAGTGCTTGACGCGCTTGCTGCAGCAACAGTGCGAATCGGTGATTTGTTATGTGGACATCGACAGCTTCAAGCCCTTCAACGATATCTATGGCTATGGCCGGGGCGATGAAGTATTGCTGTGCCTGGCGCAATGCCTGAATGATCGTGTCGATCCGAGTCGGGATTTCGTCGGTCATATCGGCGGCGATGATTTCATGCTAGTGCTGGGGTCGCAGGATTGGCGCAAGCGCCTGAATCAGCTACTGGAAGACTTCCAGAACCAGTGCCGGCGCTTCTACCGCGCCGAACACCTGAATGCAGGCTGCTTTGTCGCCTCCAATCGCCAGGGCCAACGGCAGGAGTTTGCATTGCTATCACTGTCCATTGGGGTGGTGCATCTGCAACCGCAATCCTGTGACCTGCTGGATGCCAGCCAGTTGGCGGAACTCGCCTCCCAAGCCAAGCACCACGCCAAGACCGTGCCGGGCCACAGCATCCATGTGATCGATAGCCGGGAGCTGATCGCCGTGGCACCGCAGAGCCCCTTGTCGGCCAATGAGCCCTCCAACGACAGCGCCACACCGGCCCGGGCCTTGCCCTAGCAATCGACCACTAACCGTACAGGCCACTCGCTTCAGGCCTTCGCAGACTCTGGATAATCGTACTCGAACACCCGCACCACTTCCGAGGCATGCCAGGACGCTGCCGCTACGCCGTCGGACGGGCCGGAAAAACGTCCAAGGCGCTCGACACACTCGAAAAAGCCGGTGCGCGGCAGGCGACTGGCGCCTTGGCTGATCACCAACGAACTGCGCAACGGCTGTTCAGCTTTCGCATCGAGTGTCGCCAGGTGCTCCAAGGCTGCCGTCAGGGTCTGCATTGCCGGGCTCGGCAATTGCAAGCGCTCGAGCAGCGCGCGATAGGTCAATAAATGACGCTGGCGACGGGCCTGATCAAGTTCACCGAGCAAACCATCCCAGTGCTGGCGACTGATTCGCACGCTCACGATGCACCCTCCCAGCCGGCCAAGCCCAGCTCCCAGGCCAGACTGCGGCGAATCGCGGCGTCGGGCTCGCGCTCACCGCTTTCGATCATCCCCAGGTACGAAGGGCTGATACCGACGGTCCGGGCCAGACGTTCAATCGTCAGTCCCTTGGCTTCGCGCAGGCTGCGCAACTGCTCGAACGCCGGCAATGCCAGGGTCGGGGCAACAGCTGTAGCGCACGGTTTTGGAGAAGATTGTTGGCTGAGCGAACCGGCCGCTTCAAGCAAGGCCTGATACTGAGCCCACGGGAGAACCGCATACTCCGGTTCGCCATCACGGGTAATTATTTGAAGATCCATTACTACACCCAGTAGGACGATTACACATAGCGAGTCAGCGCTTTCCTGTAGCTTAATATTAACAGCCGCCAGGGTCGCTAGTGTGCTTGTTCATCGAACAACTGGATTTGGATTAACTTTTTTTATTGTGCTCAAGCTGCAATTGCTCTGGCGTGTCCGGCAAACGCTCGGCGACCTGCAATTGTTCCGGCATCTGACGCTGGCGCCAGGCCCGAAAAGCATTCAATTCCTGGTCCAGGGTATTCATCACCCAAGCCAGCACTGCGATATCATCGAGCATGCCGAACACCGGGATGACGTCCGGTATGGCGTCGATGGGGCTGAGAAAATACAGCAGGCCAGCCACGACGGTGATCATCGATTTGGTACTGATCGCTCGATATTCACCGCGCCAGTAGGTCAAGCACAGTACCTGGAGCAGTTTTAGATCCTCCTTGAACTTACCCCACTGTCCACCTTGCCGGGCACTTTTGCTCGCCACCGCGAACAATAGCGTCGGCAAACGGCCACGCACTAACAAGCGTTGAGCCAATGGCAGGAAACGCGCAAAACTCCAGGGTGCTTTCATTATCACTCCAGCGGGCGGATGCATCAGGTTATCCACACAAGTTGTGGATAACCTTGTGAACAGAGCCACTTTTTTTAGCTAAGAGCCCCGTCATACAAGGGTCCGGCTCAGATCGGGCGTTTTTTACTCACAAAAAAAACCCACAATTTCATTGACTTGGCATGAGTCTACGACCGAGTCAATTAGCTCAAGATTAAGACTACGCTGACTCGTCTGCGTTCGATTTCTCACGCTTTATCAAGACGCAGAAACGACAACGCCCCGTCAGACGGGGCGTTGGCACAAGCACGACCAGATTACTTGGCGGCTTCGTCGGCCTTGGCCGGATCCTTGATCGCCAGCAGTTCCAGGTCAAATACCAGCACCGAGTTGGCTGGAATTGCCGCGCTCGGGCTTTGTGCACCGTAAGCCAGGTCTGCTGGGATGTACAGCTTGTACTTCTCACCAACGTGCATCAATTGCAGGCCTTCGACCCATCCCGGAATCACACCGCTCACTGGCAGGTCGATCGGGCTGCCGCGATCAACGGAGCTGTCGAAGGTGGTGCCGTTGGTCAGCTTACCGGTGTAGTGCACCGTCACCACGTCGGTGGACTTGGGTTGAGGACCGTCGGCTTTCTTGACGACTTCATATTGCAGGCCGGAAGCCGTAGTCACGATACCTGGCTTCTTGGCGTTTTCTTCGAGGAATTTCTTGCCGCTGGCTGCCGATTCCTCGCTCAGCTTGGCCATGCGCTCTTCAGCACGTTTCTGCAGTGCGGCAAAGGCTTCGACCAGTTCGTCGTCCTTGAGCTTCTGCTCTTTCTTGCCGATGGCATCTTCGATGCCCTGGGCGACGGCCTTGGAATCCAGATCATCCATGCCTTCCTGGGCCAAGCTCTTGCCCATGTTCAGGCCGATACCATAGGAAGCTTTTTGCGCCGGGGTTTTGAGCTCTACGCTGGAATGCGAATCGCAGCCCGCAAGTACCAGACTTACCAGGGCAACCGCCGCCGCCAACCGATGCTGTTTCATGCTATTTCCTTGTTCATGCGCCTAAAGGGCAATCGAGTAAAGCCGCGAGCTTATCAGGCCGCCACGACCAATGGCTATGGGCATGAGAGCGGTAAAGCGTCAATAAGTTCAGCCATTTCGGGCTTTTTTCAACGCCCTGACGTTCAGTTTACGTACCGGCTCGCCACCCTCTCCCGACAAGGGGCCAGCATTGACGAGCATCGCGGCCACTTGCTGCCTGACCATGGCTCAGGCATAAGAGCAGGACAACTCGACAAGGATGGTTATCTTGCGCATATTTTACCGTGTGTTACTGGCTCTGATACTCCTGCTGGGCCTAGGCCTCGTGGTGATTTTGTACTACATCGCCAATCCGAAACTGCCGACATACATGCCGGCGGACCAGGTTCGCTACCTGGAACAATGGAGCCCGACCGACCGCCAGACCTTCTACTACACCCCCCAGGGCACTCAGGTGAAAGGCCTGCGTTATGAATGGTTCACCGCCCTGGAACTGCCTTTCTCCGAACAGCGCTTCGCGACTGCGCAATACCTGGCGCGTTTCGGTTTCCTGATCGACCCCAAGCAACAGGCCACTACCGACAACCCCGGCAACCTACCGGTAGGTTTTACCCGTCACCAGAATCCCGGTAGCGACGCCCAGTACCTGGATATCACCTGCGCCGCCTGCCACACCGGCGAATTGCGCTATAAAGGGCAAGCGCTGCGGATCGACGGCGGTTCGGCACAGCATGTCCTGCCTTCGAGCGTACCGACCCTACGCGGCGGCAGCTTTGGTCAGGCGCTGGTCGCCAGCCTCGCTGCTACCTATTACAACCCGTGGAAGTTCGAGCGTTTCGCCCGTCAGGTCCTTGGCGACGCCTATGAGGCTCGCCACGCCGAACTGCGTACCGCCATCAAGCAGTCCCTGGACACCTTCCTGCATGTTGCCTGGAACGATACCCATCGCGGCCTGTATCCGACCCTCGAAGGCCCGGGACGCACGGACGCCTTCGGCCGAATCGCCAATGCCAGCTTCGGCGATGCCATCTCCGACAAGAATTACCGGGTGGCCGATGCTCCGGTGGACTACCCGCAACTGTGGGATATCTGGACCTTCGATTGGGTCCAGTGGACTGCTTCGGCCCAGCAACCCATGGCGCGTAATATCGGCGAAGCCTTGGGCGTCGGCGCCACCCTGAGTTTTTTCGATGCCAACGGCCAACCCCTGCAGGGCGCGGCCCGCTATCCCTCCAGTGTGCGGGTGCGCGACCTGTACAAGATCGAGGAAACCCTGCAACGTCTCAAACCGCCAACATGGCCCGAGGACCTGTTCGGCAAGGTTGATCTGGCACGAGCTGCCCAGGGTCGAGGGCTATTTGCCGAGAACTGCGCCGGCTGCCATGTACCGTCGATCAGTAAGGAAAATGGTCGGCCGGTACAGCACCTGAAAACGATTCCGGTCGCGGCAATCGGCACCGACCCAAACACCGCCGACAATATCGCCGACCAGCGCTATGACCTGAGCGCGCTGCAATGGGACCCGGCGGAACTGGCGAAACTGCCCGTGCAACTGCACCCCAAGCCAGACCTGCCACTGGACATGGCACAACTGTCAGTCGCCAAAGGCCTGGCCTATGTCACTGCATTCGTCGAAGAACGTGCCTATCGCGATGCCCAAGTCACCCCCGCCGAGCGTCCGCGACTAGACGGCTTCGGCCTGCCCATCGGCGTACTCGAACAACGGGCCTACAAGGCACGACCGCTGGCGGGCGTCTGGGCCACGCCGCCCTACCTGCACAACGGTTCGGTGCCAAGCCTCTATCAGTTGCTTTCCCCTCAGGATGAACGCGCCACCACCTTTTACAGAGGGACCTTCGAATACGATCCACGTCACCTGGGTTATCGCCAGGAGGCCTTCGAAAACGGCTTCCTGTTCGATACCCAGATCAGCGGCAACCACAACAGCGGCCATGAATTTCGCGCTGGCAAACGCGGTAATGGGGTGATCGGCCGGTTGCTGCAGCCGCAAGAGCGCTGGGCCCTGCTCGAATACCTGAAAGTGCTGGGCGGACCACTGGAGCAGCAACTGCCATGAACCTGCGCCCTCACGATCACACTAAAAGGATGTCCTCATGTTGAAGCGACTCTGGCTGTGCCTTGGCACCTTTCTCGGCAAGACCCTGCTGGTCCTGGCCGGCCTCGGGCTGCTCGGCTGGGGGCTGTCGACCGGTTGGTACGCCTGGCGCCACAGTGGACCGGTATCGACCGAAGAGCAGGTTCCTGCCGGTGAATCGGCCATGACCCAGGACATCATCCAGACCGCCGTGCGCATCGTCGACCAGCACCGCGAAGGCACGCGTTATTTGCGCGATGCCCATGCCAAGGCCCATGGCTGCGTGAAGGCCGAAGTCCAGGTAGTCGATGACCTGCGAGGCGATCTACGTCAGGGCGTGTTTGCCGAGCCAGGCAAGACTTGGCAGGCGCTGATACGCCTGTCCAATGGCAACGCCTACCCGCAGTTCGACAGCATTCGCGATGCCCGTGGCATGGCGATCAAGTTGATGGATGTCCCCGGCAAGCAGTTGCTGACGGGGCAACAGGGTCGCCACGAACAAGATTTCGTGATGTTCAGCCACCCCAACTTTTTTGTCAGCGATGTCGCCGAGTATCAACAGAATATCGGCGCCCAGGCCGATGGTAAGAAGGTCCTGGCGTTTTTCCCGAGCTGGAACCCCAGCGGCTGGCAGATCCGCCATCTGTTCATCGCCCTGGCGACCCTGGCGCCGTCACCGCAAAGCCCGACCCGGACGACCTATTTTTCCGTATCGCCGTACAAGTTCGGCAGCGCCAACGCCAAGTTCCGGGTGGCTCCCGATCCCCAGAGTTGTCCGCAATACCCATTACCCAAGCAGAACCAGGACCTGCCGAATTTCCTGCGCAGCGCCCTGGTCCAGCAGCTATCCACGGACCGCATGCCGGCCTGCTTCGTCCTGCAGATCCAGCTCCAGAACGCCAACAAATACATGCCGCTCGAAGACACCAGCGTCGAATGGAAGGAAAGCGATGCACCGTTCGAGACTGTCGCACGTGTCCACCTTCCGGCCCAGGACTTCGATACGCCAGCGCAGAATATCGCCTGTGACAACCAGTCGTTCAACCCCTGGTACGGCCTGGAGGCTCATCGACCGATTGGTGGGATCAACCGCTTGCGCAAGGCGGTGTATGAGGCAGTCAGCGATTACCGGCATAGCCGTAACGCCGAACAATAGCGATGATCCTTTAGTCTCCGCGCCCTGCCGGGCGCACCATGAAAAAAGCCCATCCGAAGATGGGCTTTATCGTTCAGCCACTGATCTTACTTGACGCTTGAGGCCTGACCTTCGGCCACGTCCAGGTCATCCAGTACACGCTCGTCTTCAATGCCACGACCACCGGAAGCCAGTTCCGCGTGCAGCTTATCTTCATCCAGTTCATTGACCCACTTGGCCACGACCACGGTAGCCACGGCGTTACCGACCAGGTTAGTCAGTGCGCGGGCTTCGGACATGAAGCGGTCGATACCCAGAATCAGCGCCAGGCCGGCAACCGGCAAATGGCCGACGGCGGACAGGGTAGCGGCCAGAACGATGAAACCACTACCGGTCACGCCCGCGGCGCCCTTGGAGGACAGCAGCAGCACCAACAACAGGGTGATCTGGTGGGTGATGTCCATGTGGGCGTTGGTCGCCTGGGCGATAAACACCGCCGCCATGGTCAGGTAGATGGAGGTACCGTCGAGGTTGAAGGAGTAACCGGTTGGAATCACCAGGCCGACAACCGACTTCTTCGCACCCAGACGCTCCATCTTGATCAGCATGCGTGGCAACGCCGATTCCGAAGAGGAAGTGCCCAGTACGATCAGCAGCTCTTCACGGATGTAGCGAATCAGCTTCAGTACACTAAAGCCATGGGCGCGGCAGATGGAGCCCAGTACCACCACCACGAACAGGATGCAGGTGATGTAGAAGCTGATCATCAATTGGCCCAGTTGCACCAGGGAACCGACACCGTAAGCCCCGATGGTGAAAGCCATCGCACCCAGCGCACCCAACGGCGCCAGCTTCATGATCATATTGATGATGTTGAACATCACGTGGGCGAAACGATCGATGAAGTCCAGCACCGGCTTGCCGTAGGCGCCCAGGCGATGCAGGGCGAAACCGAAGATCACCGAGAACATCAACACTTGCAGGATGTCGCCGTTGGCAAACGCACCGACGATGGTGCTCGGGATCACGTTCATGATGAAGCCGACGATGCTCTGGTCGGCACCGGCGGAAACGTAGGCAGCGACTTTCGAGGCGTCCAGGGTGGTGACGTCGATGTTCATGCCGCTGCCCGGCTGGATTACGTTCACCACGAGCAGGCCGATCAGCAGGGCGATGGTCGAGACGACTTCGAAGTACAGCAGCGCGTAGCCGCCGGTCTTGCCGACCGATTTCATGCTTTGCATACCAGCGATGCCGCTGACCACCGTGCAGAAGATGATCGGGGCAATGACCATTTTGATCAACTTGATGAAGCCATCACCCAGTGGCTTGAGAGCCATGCCGGTCTGGGGATAGAAATGACCGAGCAGGATGCCGATAGCGATCGCTACGACTACCTGGAAATACAGGGATTTGTACAGTGGCTGACGAGTCGTCATTGCAAAGTTCCTCAAGAGATCACACAGCTGTCATCCAACTGACAGATACACAACCTGAAGCACGAACCCTCCTTCACTGGAGGGATTTGTTGTTTGTCGAACTGCGTGGGGCAGACTCTGACCTACTTGCAAAGCTCGCGCCACTTTCGGAAGATTCCGACAAAGCCTTTAGCCATCAGGCCTTCACCGACCTTCTGTCAGCCTGCCTTCCTAGCCCATATGGCGGTTTTCCGCCCTTCCACTCCTGACAGCCAGCGATTTTGGCGGATATCCGCCGTATTCATGGCGGATATCTCCGGCCAAGATCCACCATTCAATGGGCCAGAGCACTGCCAATGCGAGAACGCCGCGTTGCCAGCCACCTCGCCCATGCTGCCCTGGATGGCGCCCGGCGGCGGGACCATTGCTGTTCGGGATTGTTGTAATGGTTGGCAGTCTCCCCGAACGGCTGAACGTACCGAAGGCCTGTGGTTGGAACTGGCCGACGAATACCCCAGCTTCGGCCAGAACCGTTGCCAGAGTAGCACCTTCGCCATGATGTGCCAGTCGCTGATCCCCTGCAGTAACCTGGAAACAGCCGTGAATCCAAGGATCAGTTGCGGCGGGATATCGCCATCCGGCACCTGGGGCGCCGCGAGCTGTCAGTGCAGCAGAGCTGCCGACCAGTTGAGGGCCGCGAATCCTTGGCGTTGCGCAGGGCGTTCAAGAAATATACGGAGCTGAAACCGGGCACTTATCGCGCCCAGGACTAGAGCGTCAAGGCGCCGGGAAGTGGATACGAAACGAAGCGCCGCCCAGGGATGAGTCGCCCAGGGTCAGTTCGGCATCGTAGCTTTCGATGATGTCCTTGACCACCGCCAGGCCGATGCCCTGCCCTGGGTGCTGGCGGTCCAGGCGTTCGCCGCGCCTGAGAATCCGCGCGCGCTGGTCTGGAGGAACACCTGGGCCGTCATCCTCGACATACACCTCGATGCCCTGCAAACCGCGGCGCAGGCTGATACGGATCTGGCTCAGGCACAACCGATAGGCATTCTCCAGCAAGTTTCCGAGCAATTCCAGCAAGGCTCCCTGCTCGATCGGCACATGGCTGAACTCAGGTACATCAATGACCACTCGGACATGCTTGTCGCGATAGACCTTGTCCAGGGTGTTGCACAGACTTTTGAGCACCGGGCGTAACTCGACCTGATGCCGAACCAGACCGCTCTTGCGCAAGCTCGCACGCTGCAACTGGTAGCTGATCTGCTGGTTCATGCGTTCGATCTGGCTTTGCAGGATCCACGCCTGGTCGCGATCCCGTGGGCGCTGGGCCATGCTTTCACTGACGCCCTGCAAGACCGCCAGCGGGGTCTTCAAGCTGTGGGCCAGGTCATCCAGGGAATCGCGGTAGCGGCTGCGCTGTTCGCGCTCGCTGTGCAACAAGCGGTTGAGAGAGCCGGTCAAACGCAGCAATTCGCGCGGGTGTTCTTCACTGAGGCTTTGCAGTTCGTCGCTTTCAATCTGGTCCAGTTCCTGGCTCAAGCGCCGCAGCGCCCGCAGGCCCCAGGTCAGGCCGATCCAGAGCAACGCCAACAGCACCGACAGCGCCGCACCGAAGCCCAGGTAGAGCTTCTCGCGCAAACCGGCGAGGGTCATCTTGTATTCGCGCATCGGTTGCAAGGCAACAAAGCTGTAGGCCGCACTCCTGCCACCGAGCAGCTTGACCTCGACGTCGTAGACGAAGAATTCGCCACCATTGTCCTCGCGAATCTTCGCGAACTCGTTGCCACGCCCATCATAACGGGGCTTGTAGTTGATGTTTTCTTCCTGGGTGGCCCGTGAACGCCATACCAGCCGGCCGTCGCGGTCGAAGATATAACCGAGCAGGCGGCTATCCGGCAGATTGAACTGTTCATCGGGAAGTAGCTCGGGCATTTGCAGCTGCTTCTTGTTATCCACCCGCGCCGCAGAAATCAGCGTGGTCACGTCCGAGGCCAGGCGTTGCTCGATGGAGTCCTGCAACGCCAGGCTGAAAGCCCCTTGCATCGCTGGCAGCAGCGCCAGCATAAATAGAATCGCCAGGGTCGTGGCGGCCAGCATCAGCCGCACCCGTAGCGAACGAATCACCGACAGCGCTCGTTGAACAGATAGCCCAGGCCGCGCACGGTATCGATCGGCTTGAAGCCCACGGTACCTTCCAGTTTGCGCCGCAGGCGTCCAACCAATACCTCAATCACGTTCGGATCACGCTCATCGTCGTCCGGGTACAACTGCTCCATCAGGCGGTCCTTGGCGATCACCTGTTGGTGATAGCGCATCAGGTATTCGAGGATCCGGTATTCGTAGGCGGTCAGGGCCAGAGGCTGATCCTCGAGAGACGCCTGCTTGCGATTGAGGTCTAGCAGCAACGGCCCGGCGGTGATCGTCGACTGGGTGAAACCGCTGGAACGACGCAGCAGGGCATTCATCCGCGCTTCCAGCTCCTCGAACTGGAAAGGCTTGACCACATAGTCGTCAGCGCCGGCGGCCAGGCCCTCGACCTTGTCCTGCCAGTTGCCGCGAGCGGTCAGGATCAGGATCGGAAATACCTTGCCCTGCGCCCGTAGCTTGCGGATCAGGTCCAATCCACCCATGCCCGGCAGCCCAAGGTCGATTACCGCCAGGTCATGGTTGAACTGTTCGGTCTGGTACACCGCCTCTTCGGCATTGCCGACCGACTCAACCACATGGCCGCTGTCGGTCAATCGGGTTTGCAAGTGATGGCGCAACAGCGCCTCATCTTCTACCACCAGCAACTTCATAACGCTCTCCAACGATCCGGGTATCGTTTCATCAATAACGGTCACTCAGTCCCGCCAACGTATTTCGTAAAAGATACGGCAAACCAGCGGCTGCAGACCCGGCGCATCATCATCGATATAGAGTACCCAAGTGGCCCTGAACACAGACTGAATCGGATCTGCCCCTACCCAGTCTGGTCTCGACCCGGCAAAATGCCCGGTATGAATCCGTTCCCCGCTCTCCCCGCTTGCTGCACACCGCTCGATAAGCATTGGCCGCTCCCCGAGGCCGTGCCACATAGCGTGCTGCTCGCCACCCACTTCAACCCGAGCCAACTGGCCGTGGACGACTTCCAGCGCAGCCGGATAGAAGTGCCGGCGAGCATCCAGCGCTCGGTCGCCAAGCGCCAGGCCGAATTTCTCGCCGGACGGCTCTGCGCTCGCACCGCCCTGCTGCAACTGGACGGCACCGACTGCGTGCCACCGATCGGCGAAGACCGAGGCCCCGTATGGCCCAGCCATGTCTGCGGCTCGATTACCCACAGCAACGGCCGCGCGGCAGCCATCGTTGCCGACAAGCGACACTGGCGCGGTCTGGGGATGGACCTGGAAAACCTGCTGTCCCACGAGCGCGCCGGGCGCCTGGCCGGGGAAATCCTCGTCCCTGACGAACTACAGCGCCTGGCCGCAGGTCCCACAGAGCAGATCGCGCTGCTGGTGACCCTGACCTTTTCCGTCAAGGAAAGTCTGTTCAAAGCCCTCTATCCGTTGGTGCGCAAACGTTTCTATTTCGAACACGCCGAAGTGCAGGAGTGGGACGAGCAGGGCCATGTGCGCCTGCGCCTGCTGACTGACCTGTCCGACGAATGGCACTATGGCGTCGAGCTACAGGCGCAGTTCGGCCTCCAGGACGAACACTTGCTGAGCCTGGTCAGCCTCCCGGCCTGATAGCCGCTCGTTGGGCCCTGTACGAAATGTATCTGCCCTCGCCCATGCGGCGTTGAAAGCCGGCTTGGCCTTCACGCGAAAACATTTCGTGCAGTTCCTGATTTTCTTGGTGCCGTGGCCATCTGAAGCTAATGAAAACAGGCGATCAGCCGATTATAACAATGGTGCGGCAATAGCACACACAGCGGGATTTGCACTCGGTGACACGCATTTTTTGTGGTAGGGTGCGCGCCCGCAAAAAACCGGCCAGGCCATGCTCGGGCTGGATAAAAAACAGTGACAAACGGTCCACTCCAGTGCTGCTGTGGCCCACACGTACTTTCAGGCTTTCATACACAAATTACGCACAGATTTATCCACAGGTAGCACGTTGCAATCGCCCCCAAAAACGCATTATCTTGTAGTATGACGACAGAAAACCCCCTAGATATAGGGTTTTCCGTCAAAAGAACCAAACACATTTCGAACGAGAAGTTCAAGCTCTTTTCTTGCTTGCGCGGGGTTGAACTAAACAGATTCTCAGAAAGCCCAACCGTGCGTGCGGATGGCGACCGTTTCCCCCTGCTGCGTGGGAAAACGATACGGGTGTTGCAGTACACGACTGTCACCCATCAGGAACTCGGTAACGGGCATAGCCCGGTGCCGCTGAAATTTCGGCAAGGAAGCGGCGCCCACAGCTCCCTTCCTGCTGTCCTGAAGTGGTGATGGCCGACGACGCTCGTCGGTTGTCGTGCTTCAAGACGGAACGGTGGACACCTTCGTGGTGCCCAAACAAACATAAAGAACGTGGAGACACCCATGCAAACCGACACAACTCGCGAGAACCCGCAGGGCACTGTGCCGCAGACTTCCGATTCGAACCTGGATCTGTCTGCTACCGCGCCGGGCCAACTGCGCGTGATCAAGCGTAACGGCACTGTCGTTCCTTATACCGATGACAAGATCACCGTCGCGATCACCAAAGCGTTTCTTGCAGTTGAAGGCGGTACCGCCGCCGCCTCGTCGCGTATTCACGACACCGTTGCACGCCTGACCGAACAGGTTACCGCGACCTTCAAGCGACGCATGCCTTCGGGCGGCACCATCCATATCGAGGAAATTCAGGACCAGGTCGAACTGGCCCTGATGCGTGCTGGCGAACAGAAAGTCGCGCGCGACTACGTGATCTACCGTGACTCGCGCGCCAAGGAACGTGCTATTCGTTCGCCAGCCGAGGAGCTGGTCAACGCGCACCCATCGATCCGTATCACCCGCGCCGACGGCAGTGTCGCGCCCCTGGACATGGGTCGCCTGAACACCATCGTCAGCGAAGCCTGCGAAGGCCTGGAAGAAGTCGACGGCGATCTGATCCAGCGCGAAACCTTAAAGAACCTCTACGACGGCGTGGCCCTGAAGGACGTCAACACGGCCTTGGTGATGACCGCCCGCACCCTGGTGGAACGCGAGCCGAACTACTCGTTCGTGACCGCGCGCCTACTGATGGACACCCTGCGCGCAGAAGGCCTGAGCTTCCTGGCCGTGGCCGAGAGCGCCACTCACCACGAGATGGCCGACCTCTACGCCAAGGCTCTGCCGGCCTATGTCGCCAAGGGTATCGAGTTCGAGCTGCTGAACCCGGTCCTGGCTGAGTTCGACTTGGAGAAACTGGGCCAGGCAATCAACCACGAGCGCGACCAACAGTTCACCTACCTGGGCCTGCAAACGCTTTACGACCGTTACTTTATCCACAAGGACGGCATCCGCTTCGAACTGCCGCAGATTTTCTTCATGCGCGTAGCCATGGGCCTGGCGATCGAAGAAAAGCAGCGTGAAGATCGTGCCATTGAGTTCTACAATCTGTTGTCCTCCTTCGACTACATGGCCTCGACCCCGACCCTGTTCAACGCCGGCACCCTGCGTCCACAACTGTCGAGCTGCTACCTGACCACCGTGCCGGACGACCTGTCGGGCATCTACGGCGCGATCCACGACAACGCCATGCTGTCGAAATTCGCCGGTGGCCTGGGCAACGACTGGACACCGGTGCGCGCACTGGGTTCATACATCAAGGGCACCAACGGCAAATCCCAGGGCGTCGTGCCGTTCCTGAAAGTAGTCAACGACACCGCCGTGGCGGTCAACCAGGGCGGCAAGCGCAAGGGCGCAGTCTGTGCCTACCTGGAAACCTGGCACATGGACATCGAAGAGTTCATCGAGCTGCGCAAGAACACCGGTGACGACCGCCGCCGTACCCACGACATGAACACCGCCAACTGGATCCCTGACCTGTTCATGAAGCGCGTCTTCGATGACGGCAAGTGGACCCTGTTCTCGCCCTCGGAAGTGCCGGACCTGCACGACCTGACCGGCAAGGCCTTCGAAGAGCGTTATGAGTACTACGAAGCCCTGACCGAGTACAACAAGATCAAACTGTTCAAGGTCGTCCAGGCCAAGGACCTGTGGCGCAAGATGCTGTCCATGCTGTTCGAGACCGGCCACCCATGGCTAACCTTCAAGGACCCCTGCAACCTGCGCAGCCCACAACAACACGTGGGCGTGGTCCACAGCTCGAATCTGTGCACCGAAATCACCCTGAACACCAACAAGGACGAAATCGCCGTCTGCAACCTGGGTTCGATCAACCTGCCGAACCACATCGTCAACGGCCAGTTGGACACCGCCAAGCTACAACGCACCGTGAACACCGCCGTGCGCATGCTCGACAACGTGATCGACATCAACTACTACTCGGTGCCACAGGCGAAGAACTCCAACTTCAAGCACCGCCCGGTCGGCCTGGGCATCATGGGCTTCCAGGACGCGTTGTATCTACAGCACATTCCTTACGGTTCCGACGCGGCCGTCGAGTTCGCCGACAAGTCCATGGAAGCGGTCAGCTACTACGCGATCCAGGCCTCCTGCGACCTGGCCGACGAGCGTGGCGCTTACGAGACGTTCCAGGGCTCGCTCTGGTCCAAGGGCATCCTACCGCTGGATTCGCAACAGATCCTGATCCAAGCCCGCGGCCAGAAATACATCGATGTCGACCTGAACGAAAGCCTGGACTGGGCACCGGTCCGTGCCCGTGTGCAAAAAGGTATTCGTAACTCCAACATCATGGCTATCGCACCGACCGCAACCATCGCCAACATTACCGGCGTATCGCAGTCGATCGAACCGACCTACCAGAACCTGTACGTGAAATCGAACCTGTCGGGCGAATTCACCGTGATCAACCCGTATCTGGTTCGCGACCTGAAAGCTCGAGGCCTGTGGGACTCGGTGATGATCAACGACCTGAAGTACTACGACGGCTCCGTGCAGCAGATCGAACGCATCCCGCAAGAACTCAAGGAGCTCTACGCGACGGCATTCGAAGTGGAAACCAAATGGATCGTCGACGCCGCCAGCCGTCGCCAGAAGTGGATCGACCAGGCGCAATCGCTGAACCTGTACATCGCCGGGGCTTCGGGCAAAAAGCTCGACGTGACCTATCGCATGGCCTGGTACCGTGGCCTGAAGACCACCTACTACCTCCGTGCCCTGGCTGCGACCAGCACCGAAAAGTCAACCATCAACACCGGCAAGCTGAATGCTGTTTCCAGTGGTGGCAACCACGGCGACGATTCGGTCCTGGCCGCACCGAGCGTATCGGCACCTGCCGGTCCGGCGCCAGTGCCAAAGGCCTGTGCCATCGATGAGCCGGATTGCGAAGCTTGCCAATAAGCTGAGCGGGACAGCGTCTTCGAGCGCAAACCTGAAACCCCCCGCCGGACCTTGGGTCTGGCGGGGGTTTTCTTTTGCCCACCAGAAAAACCACAATCGCGACCTTGGCGTCAGCTCAAACATCAGGCAAAAAAAATCCGCCACCCAAGGGCAACGGACTTTTGCGGTGCGAGAAAAACAGCATCAAGTCATCTGGATGATGGTCTGCATGATGGTGCTTTGGGTGGAGATGGTCTTGGCGTTGGCCTGGTAGTAGCTCTGGCCCTTGATCAGGTCCACTAACTCGCTGGTCAGGTCGACGTTGGAGCCTTCCAGGTTGCCGGAAACGATCGAACCATTGGTACCGACCGCTCCCCCGTCGTAAGCCGGCTGGCCCGAGGCGAAGGTCTGTACCCAACTGGTACCACCTTTGGGCTGTAGACCCTGTTCGTTAGTGAAACTTGCTACCGCTACCTGGCCGATAGCCTTGTGCTGGTTGTTGCTGAAGTTGGCGAAGATGACGCCAGAACCATCGATATTGATATCGGTGATCTGGCCTGTGGCATAACCGTCGCTGATGATGTTGGCACGAGAAGTGTCGGCGTTGAACTGAGAGGTCTTCGACCAGTCGGTGGCGATGCCGGCAGGATTGGCACCTGCGCCGTTGGCCGCCCACACGCCATTGGTCACCACGCCAGGAATCCAACCAGTGACGGTGATGCTGGTGTTGCCGGCTGTTCCGCCGATACTGGTCAACTTGCCGGAGGAGTCAAACGCCATTGGCACAGGAACCGGGTCGGTTGCGGCAGCCGGTACGGTAGGTGGCACTGTCGGCACCGTTGCCGCCGTACCATCGGGGTTGCGCCCGTCAATCAGCGTATAGACGTTCCAGGTGTTGGCAGCGGTCTTGACCACATACTGGTCCAGCGAGTGCTTGTTGCCCTGGGTGTCGTAAATGTCGGAGCTGAATGGTTTGGTGTAGCTCGCCTGGTTCGACGGGTCGAACGGCGTGGTGGCCTGATTGATCACCGGCGACTTCGAATCGAAGTTGATCGTCGCACCCACCGTGGTGGTGGTCTGCGGCGGCAGGTTCGAGACGTCGATGCGTAGGTCGGTCAGTACGCCGGGGATGATATTGCCCTTGGCGTCAGCGGCAAAACCCTGCACGCGAGCGGTACCATCGGAGTTGGTGACGTAGCCGTCCTTGTCGGTCTTGAAGGTACCGGCACGGGTATAGCTCAGCGAACCATTGTCGCTCAGGGTGAAGAAACCGTTACCCTGAATTCCCATATCCAGTGCGTTACCGGTGGCGGTCATACCCCCATTGCCGAAGTTCTGCGAAACGTTAGCCAGGTTCACACCATTACCGATGGTTTTGGCGGCAACACCGAGCTTGGTCGCCGAGTAGACGTCCTCGAACTCCGCACGGGACGACTTGAAACCGGTGGTGTTGACGTTGGCAATGTTGTTGCCGGTGACGTCGAGCTGTTTCTGGGCCGCATTGAGACCGCTCAAGCCGATATTAAAAGACATGGTTCACTCCTTTGTTTCGCGTGGATCGGCTCTTACAGGCCAATGGTCTGGACTTTGGACAAAGCAATGCTGCCCAAGCCCGCCAGGTTAAGCATCATTTCACCGCCGTTCTGCCCCAGGCTTACGCTGCTGACGGTCGCCGGCAGTTGGGTAACCAAAGCGGTCGCCTTACCGTCGATCTGCGAAGTGGCACTGAACGTGTACGTACCGTTGGCCAGCAAGGCGCCCGAATCGTCCTTGCCATCCCAGGCGAAAGCGGCGTTGCCGGCTTTCTGGCTACCCATGTCGATGGTCTTGACCACCTTACCCGTCGAATCGCTGATCTTCAGGGTCAGGTTGTCGACGGATTCCGGGGTCGTCACCGTGCCGGTAAATGGCTTGCTGGTATCGACCATGGCTCTGTCGGTCGGCACAATGACCGAGCGACCGACCAGCGACGATGCCTGCAGCGCCTGGGACGACTGGAAGGCGCCAGCGATGTTGTTCACGCTGCTGTTGAGCGTGGTGATGCCTTCCAGGCTGCTGAACTGGGCCAATTGAGCGACGAAAGCACTGTTGTCCTGGGGGTCCAGCGGGTTCTGATTCTTGAGCTGGGTCACCAGCAACTTCAGGAATGCATCCTTGCCCAAGGCCTGACCACCGGAGGCACTCCCAATGGCGCTACCCAGCGTATCGGTATTGCTATTACTGGCCACCTTGTTGTTGGAGGCATTGATAATGTCGTTAAGGCTCAAACCGCTGATGGAATCGGAAACACTCATGGCTGTGGCCCTTTATCACTGACCCAGGGTCAGAACCTTCTGCATCATGGTTTTGGCGGTGTTCATCATTTCCGCATTGGTCTGGAACGAGCGACTGGCGGAAATCATGTCGGCCATCTCCTCCACCACGTTGACGTTTGGGTAGTAGACATAACCCTTGGCGTCGGCCGCCGGATGATTGGGCTCATAGCGGGCTTCCAGATTGCTCTGGTCCTCGACCACGGCCATCACCTGAACACCCTGGCCGGCCGCATCCTGGTTCTGGAACAACGAGTTGCCGCCGCTCTGGTCGCCCTGGAACAGGGTCGCGAACACCGGGTGACGCGCCCGGTAGGTCTTGTCAATGCTCGACGAGACGGTCTCGGCGTTGGCGATGTTACTGGCGACAGTGTTCAGGCGAGTGGTCTGGGCACTCATGCCGCTACCGGCAATGTTGAAGACGCTGGCAAGGGACATGGCTTACTCTCCGCGCAGGGCTGATACCAGCCCTTTGAATTTACTGTTGAGCAGGGTAAAGCTGGCCTGAAAGTCGACCGCGTTCTGCGCATAGTTCGATTGCTCGATCTGCGCATCCACGGTGTTCTGGTCGATCGACGGCTGCATCGGCGTGCGGTAGCGCAACGCCGCATCGCCGTCGCCCAGACCTTGGGCTTCGATATGACGGCTGTTGGTGGTATTGAGGGCGAAGGTGCTGCTCTTGGCCTTTTCGCTCTGCTCGGCGAGCACGGAGGAAAAGTCCATGTCCCGAGCCTTGTAGTTCGGCGTGTCAGCGTTGGCGATGTTGTTGGCCAGCACTTCGGCACGTTGGGCACGGAAGCCCAGGGCTTTCTCATGGATACCGAGCGCTTTATCGAAGCTGATGCTCATGTCGGGAAACCTTCAAGAGTTGACCTGATCGTTGAAACAGGTTTTTCGTTGGCAGAACCAAAGCAAGCCTCATGCCAATTCCTCAAAGGCGGTAAATCAAGGCTTTGTGAGGGGGCAAAGGGCGGCAATGCCAGAAAAGCGGCAAGGCATTTCCGCCGAGTGCCGGTAAAGCGGCAAAAAAACCTGCAAACCGCATGACGACTTCAAAGGCTCCGCTACAGGCATCAAAACCGAACGCCAACGCCCCGCCCGTGCATTGGCGCCGCCACTGAAAATGAACGATGGCCCGGGGTCGTATCGAAGGTGCCTTCGGGATGTCTCGGCGCCAACTGCAAGGCCACCCGCAAGCGCAAGGCCTGATCGGTACTGCGCGGCTACTTGGCCTGGTAGATGATCCCTGGGCTGCACTGCACCATCTGGTAATGGTCCGGCAAGCCGTTCAAAGCCTCGGAGGCACCGAGGAACAGATAGCCCCCCGGCTTGAGGGTTGCGCGAATGCGCATCAGGATGTCCTTCTTCACCTCGGCGGAGAAGTAGATCAGTACGTTACGACAGAACACGATGTCGAACTTGCCCAAGCTGGCGTAGCTGTCCAGCAGGTTGAACGAACGGAACTCGACCCGGCTCTTGATCGGCGCCTTGACCCCCCAGCGGCCGGGTCCTTTCGGATCGAAGTAACGCTGCAGGCGCTCGGCCGACAAACCACGGCCAATGGCCAGGCTGTCGTATTCCCCGGTCTTGCAGTTGGTCAGCATCAGCCCCGACAGATCGGTGGCGACGACCTGCACCCCCGCCTTCAACAGGCCCATATTGGTCCGCTCAAACTCGTCGATCGACATCGAAATCGAATAGGGCTCCTGCCCCGATGAACAGGCGGCCGACCAGATGCGCAAGCGCTGTCCAGGGCTGGCCTTGATCGCTTCCGGCAATACCTTGCCCTTCAGCACTTCAAACGGATAGGTGTCACGAAACCACAGCGTTTCGTTGGTGGTCATGGCATCCACCACCTGCTCACGCAGACCACTGCGCGGCAGGGCCTGGATCTTCTGGACCAACTCGCCCAAGGACTTGATGCCTTGCTGCTCCATCAGTTTGTTGAGGCGGCTGGAAACCAGATACTGCTTGTTTTCACCGAGCAGAATGCCACAGGCCCTTTCCAGGAAGACCCGGAACTGTTCAAAATCCAAATTACCCGTAGACAATGATGCCGCCTCTTAAATCGCCAGTACCGCCGGGGACGAATCCCCGAGCCGTTATTCTGCAGCCTTGATCCGGTCAACCACCCGGGATGCCAGGTCATCAGGACGGAACTTGGCGAGGAAGTCATCGGCACCGACCTTCTTCACCATCGCCTGATTGAAGACACCCGACAAGGAAGTATGCAGGATGATATGCAGCTTTTGCATGCGTGGATCGTTGCGGATCTCCGCCGTCAGGGTATAGCCGTCCATCTCGGGCATTTCGATGTCGGAAATCATCATCAGGAACTCTTCTTCCGGCTTCTTGCCCTCGTCGACCAGCTTGCGCAGGTAATCCAGCGCCTGCCGACCGTCGTTCAACGCAACCACCTCGACACCCACCGTCTGCAGGCAGCGCGTGACCTGTTTGCGTGCCACCGACGAATCATCGACCGTGAGCACTCGCAACGACACCGCCTTACGTTGGGTCTCGACATCCACCACGCCGAGGGAAATCGACTCGGGCGTGGGTGAAACTTCGGCCAGGATCTTCTCGACGTCGATGATCTCCACTAACTGGTTGTCGATCCGCGTCACCGCGGTCAGGTAGTGATCGCGTCCAGTGCCCTTGGGCGGCGGATGGATCTCCTCCCAGTTCATGTTGACGATGCGCTCCACCGACGTCACCAGAAACCCCTGGGTCTTGGTGTTGTACTCCGTAATGATCACGAACGGATTACTCCGGTCCTTGAGCCCCCCGGAGCCGGTGGCCATCGCCAGGTCGAGGATCGGGATGGTTGCCCCACGAATATTCGCCACACCGCACACGACTGGATTGGACCTGGGCATCAGGGTCAGCTTAGGGCATTGCAGCACCTCGCGTACCTTGAAGACGTTGATCCCATACAACTGCTGGCCGTCGAGACGAAACAGTAGCAGTTCAAGGCGATTCTGCCCCACCAGTTGTGTACGCTGGTTCACCGAATCCATCACACCCGCCATGCCAGCCCCCTCTCACCCAAGCTTCAAATCCGACACGCATTCCAGCGTAAACGGCACGAGCTTTGCTTTTTATGTTGTTATGAAAGCACAAACGACATTTTTTCGACGCCTGACACGGTACCGCAGATTGCCCTGGGCTTTGTCGGCTTTATGCTGCCTGAGCCCTGGCACTCCTGCCTTTGCGCAATCGGTGACCTTACCTGATCAGCTTATCGGCGTGACCCAAGGCTTTCTTGAATTCACCGTAGAAGACTATCTGGCGACCAGTCAAACCGAAGGTCGATATGACATCCAGGTCAATCAACTGGATCCGCGTTTGCGCATGGCCGCCTGCGACAAGGAATTGACAGCCAGCCTGGAGAGCCCCGCGACGCCGATTGGCCGGGTCACCGTGAAAATCCGCTGCGAGGGCAGCTCGCCCTGGACCGTGTTCGTACCGGCCCAAGTCAAACTGTTTCGCGATGTGCTGGTAACCACCCGTCCGCTCAAGCGCACTGGGATCATCGAACCGGGCGACGTAGTATTGCGTGAACGGGATATCAGCCTGATCAACCAGGGCTTCCTGACCTCTCCGGACCAGGCTATCGGGCAAAAAATTGTCCGACCGATGGTCATGGACCAAGTCATCACCCTGGCTCATCTTGAACAAGCCGAAGTGGTACGCAAGGGCGATCAGGTGGTCATCAGTGCGACGAGCGGTAGCCTCGTCGTGAAGATGCCAGGAGAGGCCCTGTCCAATGGCGGCCTCAACGAACAGATCCGGATCAAGAACCTCAACTCGCAACGTATCATCAAAGCCCGCATCACAGCGCCTGGGCAGGTAGAGGTCGCTTTGTAAATAAAAGCGACCTTGTAGATAGCTGGCGCGAAGTCAGTGCATTTCCTAAACTGTGACCCAGACAGACAGGAACACAGCCCGCACGTGCAGACTCATTCGCAGATGAGCCTAAAGTTTTTCCGGGTATCGCCGAAAACAAGGCAAGCGTCCAAATACCCAGAGGTTTTTTTATCATGGTCATCGATTTCAGTCGTTTGAATAACGCCCTGTCACTGACAGGCGGTACGCGTATCAGTGCCAACAAGGAAACCGAGAGTGCCGGAAAGTCTGCCTCCGTGAACAGTCAGGCCAACTCGGTCAGCCAGAGCGGAGAATCGGTACACCTCAGCAATGAGGCTCAACAGTTGCAAAAGATCACTGACAAGCTGCAGGAACAGCCGGTAGTCAACAGCGCTCGTGTGGCCGAGTTGAAGCAGGCAATTGCCGACGGCAGCTACAAGGTCGACAGCAACCGCGTAGCCAGCAAACTGCTCAACTTCGAAGCCCAGCGCTAGGCTCCGCCAGCGCCAGGCTTTTGGACGCTTAAAACCCTAGGCCAGCCATGCACGACACCACGTTACTGCAATTGATCACCGAAGATTTTGCTCCAGCTCAAGACCTGCTTGAGTTGCTTCGCGCCGAATCTCTAGCGCTCCACGGGCGTAACATGTTCGAGCTGGAAGACATTCTGGCGCGCAAGCAGGCGCTGATCGTTCTGTTAGAACAGCATGGCCGCAAACGCAGCCAAATCCTCGCCAGCCTTAATCTGCCCGCAAATCGCGTCGGCCTGGAACAATTGGCCGCACAGTCGAGCGTGGGCGACGAACTACTGAGCCAAAGCGAGGTGCTCACTCAGCTCCTGGCCGATTGCCAGACAGCCAACGAACTCAATGGACGCAGCATCCAGGTTCAGCAAGCGACAACCACCAACCAGTTGAAGATCCTGACCGGCGGCGAGCCTCCCACGCTCTATGATGCTCGCGGTTCAACCGCCAGGCTTGCGAAGCCTCGACCGCTTAGTCAGGCTTAAAACCGCACTGGTGTGCGCTCTATCCAAGGCGCACAACATACTGGCAAAATGATGGCCTTTGCATGTAGTCGTATTTTGTCTGGAGATTGATGAACCGTGTCCAATGCCTCAAGCGCGGACGATGCTCCGCAGCCACCCAAGGTGCTAAGCACGCCTCTGGAAATTGCCGCTAACCTGCGGATGCTGCAGGAAAGCCATGACCCGTTGATCATTACGTTCCACGAGCGCAGCCAGCGCTTCCAGAGTTTTGTGATCGATGTCGACCGGGAGGCTGGCACCCTGGCCTTGGACGAAATGATACCGCGCGACGGCGAACGCTTCCTGGCGGCGGGAGAACCGTTGCGCGTCGAAGGCTTCCACGAGGGTGTGCGCATTACCTGGGAACAATCCCAGCCAATGAGCATCGACGAAACCAACGGCTGCTATCGCGGTAGGATTCCCGAAGAAGTGGTCTACCACCAGCGCCGCAATGCGTTCCGCGCGGCCTTGAAGCTGGCCGACCTGGTGAGTGTCGAACTCAGTGGTGAAAAGCTCAAGGCCCCGGTCAGCGGCAAACTTCTGGATATCTCCGCGAGCGGTAGCAAGCTGCGCTTCGAAGGCGATATCTCTGACCGTCTGCAGTTGGGCCAGGTCTATGAGCGTTTTATCGCCGCACTACCCTTCGGGCCGATGACCGCCCCGGTGGAACTGCGTCACCTGCATTTCGAAGAAAGGATCAACACCACTTTCGCTGGCGTGCGCTTCCACAACATGAGCGGCCTGGTACAACGTCAGGTCGAACGTTTCGTCTATCAGTTGCAACGTGAGGCACGGCGTTTCGACAAGGACGACGATTACTGAACCAGCCGCTTTTTGCTTTCCAAAAAATAGGCCGCCCTCATCAGGCGGCTCATTTTTTACCCACGCTATCAGTTGCTCGACTTGTGCGCCGGCTCCGGGTCTGACTCATCCACTTCGCCAACCATCTCAGGCGCGGACGCGGGGGACGCCACACCGTCGCACATCTGATCCAGCACGATCTGCTCGTCGACCCGTGGATCGAGGGCCGCTCCCAAGGGCGACATGGCTTCAGGCATGACCACGTGCTGCAACGGCGCATCCTCGACCTGATGCAGATTGGTCACGGCCTTCGGTCGGATGCGCCATACCAGGATCAAGGCGAAGAAGCCGAAAAACGCGTAGAGCATATGGCTGCCGAACAGCTTCATCAGGATGCCAGCCGCCAGTGGTCCCATACTTGCGCCGATACCATAGGTCATCAGCAACATGGCGGTCAGCGACACCCGCCGATCGCCCTCGATATGGTCGTTGGAAAACGCCACCGCCAGCGGGTACAGGCAAAACTGCAACAGCGACACCACAAACCCGGAGATGAACAGCACCTCAAGCGGCGCCGTGGAGAATATCGCCAGCGGTAAAGAGGCCAATGCCAGTAAGAAGGCGACACTGCGGATCAACATGGCCCGATCATAGCGATCGGAGAGCCAGCCCAGCGGCCACTGCACCAAAAAACCGGCAAAGATGCAGCAGCCCATGAACAAACCGACCTGTTCGGTGGAGAGCCCCTGCTGGGAGGCATAGAGCGGCGCCAGGCCATAGAAGGAGCCAACGATGAGCCCCGCGCCCATCACCGTGGTCAGTGACTGCGGCACGCGCTTCATGAAAAAGCGCGGTTCCAGAGGGGCCGGATGCAGAGGTGCCGGGTGAATTCGCCGGGTCATGGCCACCGGCACCAAACACAACGCGAAGCACAATGCGACCAGCATCAGCAGTTCCAGCCCAAGGGCCGGGTGCATAACCAGGATCAGTTGCCCCAGCACCAGGCCCAGGTAGGAAGCGATCATATAACCGCTGAACACGATGCCACGCTGCTTGGCTTCCGCCTGCTCATTCAGCCAGCTCTCGATGACCATGTACTGGCACATCATGCCCAAGCCCACGATCATCCGCAGGAACAGCCAGGCGGGCAGCCAATTGATCAGCCCATGACCCAACACCGCCGCACTGACGATCCCGGCACAGGTGGCATAAGCGCGGATATGCCCGACCCGCGCAATCAGCCGATGGCCGATTTTGCCTCCCAGCACCAGGCCGAAGTAGTTGGCAGCCATCAGCGCACCCACCCATAGGCCGTCGACATGGTCGGCCGCCAGGCGCAAGGCCAGGTAGGTACTGAGAAGGCCCGAGCCGATCAACATCATCAGCGAGGCGAAATAAAGCGCTCGAAAGGATTTCCAGATATGGCGCATCGGCGTTCCGAGCGGCTCCTTGAATGAGGTTTCGGACTCCCGAGAAGATAGTCCGAATAGGGGGTTGCGTCTAAGCCTGAGCAGCTAAAATCCGGCGCTCCCAAGGCGTAATTTCATCCAGGAAGCTGGTCAGTTCCAGGGTCTTCGAAGCCCCATAGCCTTCGATGAACTCCTCGCCAAACAGATCCTTCGCCAACTGGCTATGCTTCAGACGCTCCAGAGCAGCATGCAAGGTACATGGCAGCGCCAAAGAATCCGGAACTTCGAATTGGCCCTGGATTGCGGCCGTCGGTTCCAGCTGCTGTTCAATACCGTGTAGCCCGGCGGCCAGGCTGGCGGCGATTGCCAGGTAAGGGTTGGCGTCGGCTCCCGGCAGACGGTTTTCCACTCGCCGCGCTGCTGGCGAGCTGGCCGGAATACGCAGACCGGCTGCCCGGTTGTCGTGAGACCAGCAGGCATTGTTCGGCGAAGCGAACGGGTGGCACAGGCGTTGGTAGGAATTGACGTTCGGCGCAAACAGAGCCGTGAAGTCGGCCATCCCCACCTGCAACCCACCGATAAAGTGGCGGAACATTGCGGTCGGCTCGCCCGCCGCATCGCTGAAGACATTTCGCCCGTTGCCGATCTTCACCAGACTCTGGTGAATATGCATCGAGCTACCCGCTGTCTTTGCCAAGGGCTTGGCCATGCAGACCACGATCAGGCCATGCTTGAGGGCGACTTCCTTGAGCAGGAGCTTGAACAAGAAGGTCTGGTCGGCCAGCAACAGCGGATCACCGTGCAACAGGTTGATCTCGAACTGGCTGACGCCCATTTCATGCATGAAGGTGTCGCGCGGCAGGCCAAGCGCCGCCATACAGCCATAGACTTCGTTGAAGAACGGCCGCAAACCGTTATTGGAGCTGACGCTGAAGGCCGAATGACCGTCCTCGCGACGACCGTCGAGGCCCATGGGCGGCAGGAAGGATTGGCTAGGGTCGGTATTGGGCGCGAAGACAAAGAACTCCAGTTCGGTCGCCACCACCGGTGCCAGTCCACGCGCGGCATAACGGGCGATCACCGCCTTGAGCTGACCACGGGTCGACAAGCGCGAACTTTCACCCGTCAGTTCGTTCGCGTCGCAGATCGCCAGGGCACGAGGCTGTTGGCTCCAGGGCAGGCGATGGACCTGCCGTGGGTCGGCATTGAGGACCAGGTCGCCATCATCGCCACCGTAAAAACGCGCAGGCGGATAACCGCCCATGATGCACTGCAACAGGACTCCACGGGCCATCTGCAAACGCCGCCCTTCGAGAAAACCTTCGGCAGTCATTACCTTGCCGCGCGGTACACCATTGAGATCGGGCGTGACACATTCAACCTCATCAATGCCGGTCAATCGCTGTGCGAGTGAACTCTGGCCATCGGTCCTCATGACTCAATCCTTGTTGTACAAGCCGAGAACGGCGTCTCGTACAAAATACGCACCACCTGTTCGGGACTTCAAGCGGGAAACGAGGAAAAAAGTCTGACTCAAGGAAGATAGAGACTGAACAAGGCCCCTCCCAAGGTGCCGCCGTTGCTGATCTCGATGCGCCCACACACACCATTACGCTCGTGCAGGGCCGCAATGCGTGCCGCGAAATACAACCCCAGGCCGGTACTTCCCGTGGCGCAATTGATGCCCTGGACATAGTCCGCCTGCCGCTCGAGCATCTGCATCGGATAGCCGGGGCCATCGTCATTGATCGTCAGCACCCAGTGTTCGCCCTCTTCACGCACACTGACCAGCAGGGCATGGCAGGCATAACGAATAGCGTTGGTGATGATATTGCCGACCACCGAGCCGATCAGTTCCCGATCGAAAAACCCCAGCGGACTGAAAGCATCGACTTCGTAGCTGGCGACGATCCCGCGACTACTCAAGACTTCCTGGCGGCACGCCAGTTGCGCCTCGATAAAATCGTCCATTTCATGATAATTGGGGCGCAGAGGTAATTGATTGACCCCAAGCTTATACAAGCCCAGCAGTTGCACCAGCATGCTGTTGAGGTGAGCGAACTCGTACTCGATGACCGCCTGCTCGGGAGTCGCGCGTTGCGCCTCGGGCAAACGGCTTTGCCACTGGCCATGGGCTTGCATCAGCATCGCCAGCGAGTTTTTCATATCGTGTACGGTCGAGGCGATCACCGTGGAAAAATCCAGTCCCTGGTCATTGTTCCTCATTGGCCAAACGCTCGAATGCGCAATTTCTGAAACCTCTCATAACGTGGATCAGTGTCGGGCATCTTGCCGACCATTTTCAGGCAGGCACGACACTCTTCGAGGATCGCTGCGTCAGCCGTCTTCTGCGCGGTCACCAACAGGGCTTGTGCGGCGTTGAGGGCGATACTGATATTTTTCGGTTGCAGGGCCAGCGCCCGCCGGAACAGATCCTGCGCTTCTTCCAGATTACCGCCCTTGTAACTACGCACTCCCTGCACGTTAAGATCGATTGCAGCCTTGCCGCTGCCGAGAATTTGCGGATCGTCGGTCAGCTTGGCGATTCCTTTCATCACTGCCGGGTCATCACCGTAGATCTCCACGCAGCTCTTGAGCATCGAGGCACCGGCCTCAACCTGGCCCAACTGCTGCAGTTGCTTGGCCACCAGCAAGGCAGCCTCGGCACTCATGAAATTCTCCATGCCCTCCAATCGCGCCATCGCTTGCTCGGTGAGCTTGTCGGCGGTTTCGGCATCATTGAGCAGCAGACTGGTGGCCTTCATCAACCGCGCACGTACCTGCAGCCCCGGATCGTTGGCATTTTCCTTGGCGACCGCGCTGAGGGTCTGATTGATCTCCAACCGTGTACGCGTATCCAGGCCTCGTTGGCTGCCCTTACTGATCAACGCATGGGCCAGGCCGAGATTGCTTTCTGGATCCTTGAAACGTGATTGCTCGCCCTGAGACACGGCTTGGCGATAGGCTTTCGATGCGCCTTCGAAGTCTTCGTTGGCCATGGCTAACTTGCCCAGCAACGATTGGCGGCGTACCGCCAGCGGGGACAGTCGCACGGCCTCCTCCAATATGCTCTGGGCACGCTTGGTATCGCCTTGCTGCATCAGCACCTCGGCAAACCCGTCGTACAGCGCCGGCATCATCGCAAAAGCCTTGAGCGCGGCTTCATAGAGCTCCCGGGCCTGAGTGATCTGGCCGCGCTTGTAGAGCAGTTGCCCAAGCATCGCGTAAGCCCATGGCAATGGGCGGTCATTGAGGATGCCATTGAGAAACCGTTCCAGCGGCTCATTCTGGTTGAGCGCGCGCATCGCGTCGGCGCGATAGCGTAGGCACAACGGCGCAAAACGGGCGTCCTGCTGGGTCAGACGGGTACAGGCGGCCAATACTTCAGCCGGTTTGTCACGGTCGAGTGCCTGCATAATCGGCTTGAGCAAGTTCTTGCGTTGGACCAGCTTCTCCAGACGCTGAGCGAGACTGGCACGGTTAAACGGCTTGGTCAGGTAGGCATCGGGCTCATGCTCCAAAGCACTGAGTACCATGGCCTGGCTGCTTTCGGCGGTCACCATGACAAATACGCTTTCATGACTGATCAGCTTATCGACCATCAGGTCTTCAAGCACTTGTTGACCATTCTTCCTACCATCACCGAGATGGTAATCATGCAGGACAAAATCGTAGCGCTTCTGCGCGCACATGCGCAGCGCCTGTTCCCCGGTGTCGGCGGTGTCCACTTCCTTGACACCCAACTCGCGCAGCATGGACCTGACTGAACTGCGAAAATCGGAAAAATCGTCGACGATCAGAAAGCTTTTTTGGTGATACGCCAGCATCGAGATTCCTGTCATGGGAAATAGAAGATAAGCCCGAGGGCAATCACCAGAACGGGCTCAGCCTCACTGCTACTTTTGCGTGCAAACGTACAGGCCACCAGCGTACAGATGGTGTTTTATATCGCTAATCAGGATATCGCCCGCTCGGAGCTAAACCTGAGGGTGAGAGCATGGAATTGTAAGGGGCCGGGGAACACAC
>NZ_CP014135.1:4125133-4170051 GCF_001543125.1 Pseudomonas agarici
CTGAATCCGGGAGCAAGCTCCCCTCATCCGCTCGACTTGCATGTGTTAGGCCTGCCGCCAGCGTTCAATCTGAGCCATGATCAAACTCTTCAGTTCAAACATCTTTGGGTTTTGAGAAAACCCTAAACTTGGCTCAGCAATCGTTGGTTACATCTTTGATTTCTCGCGGAGTAACTTGTGATGCTGATAATCTAGTGACTATTCAGTCTGACTCCACAAGCACCCACACGAATTGCTTGATTCAATTGTTAAAGAGCGGTGGGTTGAGCTGTTCGCTGAACCGAGGCGCGCATTCTACAGCAGCGCCAGTTACTGTCAAGTGATTATTTGAGAAGTTTTCAACGCTTTTCGTTCAAAAAACGCTTCAACTTCAATCACTTGCGCTGTCGACCTGTCGGCAGCTGGAGGCGAATTCTACAGCGTTACACGCTGCTGTCAACACCTCTTTTACAGCGCTTCCGGGCTTCGATGAACTGAAGACCGCACCGATCTAAATCTACTTAACTCACTGAATGAAAAGGAGTTTTTCGTTTCGACCGCGTCGGAAGTGGGGCGAATTATAGGCCCATGGAATTCGCCGTCAACCCTTATTTTCATCTTTCTGTCATAAGGACGGCAGCGCCTGCAAGCCGACGCCTACGAGGATCGCGTTGCCGCAACGGGAGGCCTCTTTGCCACAAGGCGCGGAATTCGCCGCGCCAACGCAGGGATGCGCAATGCCAATAGCAGCGCACCGATAACGGCATACACCGTCCATTCCTTCAAATCAGCCCGCACGATCCACAACATATGCAGCAAGCCCAATCCGAGAATCACATAGGCCAGACGATGCAATTTCTTCCAGCGCGCGCCCAGGCGACGCTGACTGTAGCGGTTCGACGTCACGGAAAGCGCCAGCAGGCCAAGAAAGCCCAAGGCCCCCACAATAATATAGGGCCGCTTGCGCAACTCGACACCCAACTGTGACCAATCCAACCCGAGGACAAACATCAGGTATGCCGACAGATGCAGCACCACGTAAGCGAAACACCACAACCCTATTTGGCGCCGTACCACAATCCAGCCCGGCCAGCCGCTCAACTTCTGCAACGGTGTCATCCCCAGGGTGATCATTAGCAGAATCAGCGTCCCCAAGCCCAATCGGTCAACCAGTACCTTCCCGGGATCTGGCCCCAGGGCAAGGGTCCACGCCTGATACAGCCAGAGCAACGGCCAGATCGCCGCCCCGATAAAGAAGCCAATACGCAAGAATGGATATCGCATTAGTAGTTCTTCCTCAGGTCCAGACCGGTATACAAAGAAGCGACCTCATCTGAGTAGCCGTTGAACATCTGCGTCTCGCGCACATTGGGACTGAACAGACCACTGGGCAGCCGGCGCTCCCGGGCCTGGGTCCAGCGTGGGTGATCGACCGTCGGGTTGACGTTGGCATAAAAGCCATACTCATCCGAAGCGATGCGCTGCCAGGTGGTTTTCGGCTGCTCCGCCACCAGGCTGATGCGCACGATGGACTTGACGCTCTTGAAGCCATACTTCCACGGCACAACAAGACGCAACGGCGCACCGTTCTGATTCGGTAGCTCCCGACCATACATACCCACCGCAAGGATCGCCAACGGGTTCATCGCTTCATCCAGGCGCAAGCCCTCAACATAGGGCCAGTCGATCAAGGCAAAACTGGAACGCTGCCCTGGCATGCTCTTGGGATCCTGCAGGGTTTCAAAGCGAATGTACTTGGCCTTGGAGGTGGGCTCGACCTGCTTGAGCAGCGCGGAGATTGGAAAACCGATCCACGGGATCACCATCGACCAGGCTTCGACGCAGCGTAAGCGATAGATCCGTTCTTCCAGTTGATAAGGTTTCATGAAGTCTTCGAGTGCATAACGCCCGGGCTTGCCGACCTCACCATCGATCACCACTGACCAGGGTTCGGTTTTCAGCGATCCGGCGTTCCGCGCCGGATCGCCCTTTTCGGTACCGAACTCATAGAAATTGTTGTAGTGCGTGGCATCCTTGTAGGGCGTGATTGCTTCATCCTTGACCGTCACGGCGCCCCAGCGGGTATCTGCCAGCTTACCGGCAAACCAGGACGGTGCATTGCCCACTTCCGCATCGGCGTAACGCGCTACCTCGGCCGCACTGGCCCAACGCGGTAGACTGCCAAGCGCCAGCCCGGCAAGCGAACTACCCAGCACGGCGCGACGAGAAAGATAGAGGGACTCGGGGGTAACTTCCGATTCCTTGGAGTCGGAAGTCCTGGAAAGCTTGATCAGCATGGCAACTCCGCAGTATTGGGCGAGTGATGCACCAATAGACTACGGAGTGTAGGGGAAATTACATCACTCGACGCTTTTATGACGACGCAGGCGCAGCAGGTACTGAACAGGACCGGAAGCCGCATAGGCGAGGAAAATCAGCAGCAAGATCCGCGGTGGATCGCTGAATACCACGGCGAACACCAGCACCACCGCCAGGATTGCGACAAACGGCACACGCCCCTTGAGATCCAGCTCCTTGAAGCTGTTGTACTTGATGTTGCTGACCATCAGCATCCCAGCCGCCGCCACCAGCAAGGCCACCAGGAACGACATCTTCGAACCCTGGATACCGTAGTCGCTGAAGGCCCAGACCGTACCCGCCACCACACCGGCCGCGGCCGGGCTGGCCAGACCAATGAAGTAACGCTTGTCCGCAGTACCGACCTGGGTATTGAAGCGCGCCAGGCGCAAGGCCGCACCGGCCACATAGATAAAGGCCACCATCCAACCGACCTTGCCCATATCGCCCAGCGCCCAACCGAAGGCCAGCAACGCCGGCGCCACACCGAACGCGACCATGTCGGACAGTGAGTCATACTCGGCACCGAAGGCGCTCTGGGTATTGGTCATCCTCGCCACGCGCCCATCCAGCCCATCGAGGACCATGGCGACGAAGATCGCGATTGCGGAAAACGCGAAATACTTGCTCGCGCCAACAGGATCACCCGCACTGGCGGCACTTTGCGCACTCATCGCACTGATGATCGCGTAGAAACCGGCGAACAGGTTCGCGGTAGTGAATAGATTCGGCAGCAGATAGATACCACGATGCCGGACTTTACGGCCTTCGGCGTCATGTCCTTCTTCGACATGCTCATCGATCGGCAATAGGCTTTCGGCGTCGGGAGCCTGGCTCGGCTCTTCGGGACGTTCGCTCATGGACAATACCTTGCAACGGTGAAAAAATTCGACAGAGGTTCGCGACCGAGATCGACCGCAAAACGATTCAACTTTATACCAGAAGCGGCCGCCTAAACGAAAAAACGCGGCCGAAGCCGCGTTTCTCCAGACAGGCCTTGAACTTAGTTCTTGGCTTTGTCGACGATCTTGTTCGCCCCAATCCACGGCATCATCGAGCGCAGTTGCTCACCGATGATCTCGATACCGTGAGCGGCGTTGTTACGACGCTTGGCAGTCATCGATGGGTAGCCGGTAGCACCTTCGCTGATGAACATCTTCGCGTATTCACCGTCCTGGATGCGCTTCAGAGCGTTGCGCATGGCCTGGCGGGATTCGGCGTTGATGACTTCAGGGCCGGTCACGTACTCGCCATATTCGGCATTGTTGGAGATCGAGTAGTTCATGTTGGCAATACCGCCTTCGTACATGAGGTCAACGATCAGCTTCAGTTCGTGCAGACACTCGAAATAGGCCATTTCTGGCGCATAGCCAGCTTCAACCAGAGTTTCGAAACCGGCCTTGACCAGTTCTACGGTACCGCCGCACAGAACGGCTTGCTCGCCGAACAGGTCGGTTTCGGTCTCGTCCTTGAAGGTGGTTTCGATGATGCCGGTACGGCCACCACCCACGCCAGCGGCATAGGACAGCGCAACGTTCTTGGCGTTGCCCGAAGCGTCTTGGTAGATCGCGATCAGGTCAGGGATACCGCCGCCCTTGACGAACTCGGAACGCACGGTGTGGCCCGGAGCCTTCGGCGCAATCATGATCACGTCGAGGTCGGCACGCGGCACCACTTGGTTGTAGTGGATCGCGAAACCATGGGAGAAAGCCAGGGTGGCGCCTTTCTTGATGTTCGGCTCGATTTCGTTCTTGTACAGCGCCGACTGGAACTCATCCGGGGTCAGGATCATCACCAGGTCGGCGGCGGCAACAGCGGAGGCAACGTCGGTCACTTTCAGACCGTGGGCTTCTGCTTTGGCAACCGTGGCCGAACCTTTACGCAGGCCGACGGTAACGTCGACGCCGGAATCCTTCAGATTGCAAGCTTGCGCGTGGCCCTGGGAGCCGTAACCGATGATGGCGACTTTCTTGCCCTGGATGATCGACAGATCACAGTCTTTATCGTAGAAAACCTTCATGAAATACCCCTTTATATCCAGGCCATACGGCCATTCGCTAAATTAAAATTAAGTTAGATGCTCAGTACTTTGTCGCCACGGGCAATCCCGGTGACGCCGCTGCGCACGGTTTCCAGAATCGACGCCGTGCCGATCGACTGGATGAAGCTGTCCAGCTTGTCGCTTGTACCGGTCAATTGCACGGTATAAACGCTGGCGCTGACATCAACGATCTGCCCGCGGTAAATATCGGTAGTGCGTTTTATCTCGGCGCGCTGGGCGCCAGTGGCCTTGATCTTGACCAGCATCAGCTCACGCTCGATATGAGCGCTTTCCGACAGGTCGACCAGCTTGACCACTTCGATCAGCTTGTTCAGGTTCTTGGTGATCTGCTCGATGACCTCATCATGCCCCACGGTGGTCAGCGTCAGACGCGACAGGGTCGGGTCCTCGGTCGGGGCCACGGTCAGGCTTTCGATGTTGTAGTTGCGTTGCGAAAACAGGCCAACCACACGAGACAGAGCGCCAGGTTCGTTTTCCAGAAGCAGGGAAATGATATGCCGCATGTTAGGTACGCTCCGTCTTGCTCAGCCACATATCGCGCATGGAGCCGTCTTTGATCTGCATCGGATAGACGTGCTCGCTGGTATCGACCTGGATATCGAGGAACACCAGGCGATCCTTCATGGCGAACGCTTCTTCCATCTTCGGCTTCAAGTCTTTCAACTGCGTAATACGGATACCGACGTGACCATAGGCTTCGACCAGCTTGACGAAGTCAGGCAGTGATTCCATGTACGAGTGCGAATGGCGACTGCCATAGCTCATGTCCTGCCATTGGCGAACCATGCCAAGAACGCCGTTGTTCAGGTTGACGATTTTCACCGGCAGGGCGTACTGCAAGCAGGTCGACAGTTCCTGGATGTTCATTTGGATACTGCCTTCGCCGGTAACGCAGGCGACATCCACATCCGGGAAGCTCAACTTCACTCCCATGGCCGCTGGGAAACCGAAACCCATGGTGCCCAGGCCACCGGAGTTGATCCAGCGATTGGGTTTGTTGAACTTGTAGTACTGGGCCGCGAACATCTGGTGCTGGCCCACGTCGGAGGTCACGAAGGCATCGCCTTGGGTCACTTCGCACAGGGTTTCGATCACCGTCTGCGGCTTGATGACGCTGCCATCGCCCTTGTCATAAGGGAACAGACCGCGATCACCGCGCCATTCGTCGATCTGCTTCCACCAGTTGGCCACCGACTCCTGGTTCGGCGTCTCGCCGATTTCCTTGAGGGCCGCGACCATGTCGGTCAGCACGCTCTCCACCGGTCCCACGATAGGCACGTCTGCCTTGATGGTCTTGGAGATCGATGCCGGGTCGATGTCGATATGAATAATCTTGGCGTTCGGACAGAACTTCGGAGCACCGTTGATGACACGGTCGTCGAAGCGCGCACCGACGGCCAGGATCACATCGGCATGGTGCATGGTCAGGTTGGCGGTGTAGCTGCCGTGCATGCCGAGCATGCCGACGAACTGACGGTCGGTGCCAGGGTACGCCCCGAGCCCCATCAGGGTATTGGTCACCGGCAGGTTGAGCAGTTTGGCCAGTTCGGTCAAGGGTGCCGAGGCGCCCCCCAGGACCACGCCACCGCCCGAGTAGAGGACAGGACGCTTGGCGGCCAGGAGCATCTCGGCTGCCTTGCGAATCTGACCGGAGTGACCACGTACTGCCGGGCTGTAGGAACGCAGCTTGGCTTTTTTCGGAAAGATATATTCGAACTTCTCGGCCGGGTTGGTCATGTCTTTCGGGATATCGACAACGACAGGACCAGGGCGGCCGGACTGCGCCAGGTAGAACGCTTTCTTCATGACTTCCGGGATTTCCGACGCGTGCTTGACCATGAAGCTGTGCTTCACGATCGGCCGGGAGATACCGATCATGTCGGTTTCCTGGAATGCATCGGTACCGACCAGGGTGCTCGGCACCTGACCGGAGATGATCACCATCGGAATGGAGTCCATGTAGGCCGTGGCGATACCAGTGATGGCGTTGGTTGCGCCAGGACCGGAAGTCACCAGTACCACACCGGCTTTACCGGTGGCACGAGCATAGCCATCAGCCATATGGGTCGCAGCCTGCTCGTGACGAACCAGGATATGGGTCACTTCCGGTTCTTTGAACAGGGCATCGTAGACATGAAGAAGAGCACCACCCGGGTACCCATAGATATATTTGACGCCCTCGTCACGCAAAAAGCGGACGAGCATCTCACCGCCAGATAAAAGCTCCACGTTGTTCACCTCTAAAACGCCAGAATACCGTCTACAAACGCTGGAGACGGGTCTTAATAGGTTTACTTCTCGACAGAGCATGAGCGACGGTGGTCGCCGACTACGTCAGCACTGACTGAGCAAGTATTGGGAGTACCCCAAGTGTTGCGGGGGTTCCCACCCAGCGCGAGGTAACGCGTTGCGGGTGTAACAGGTCGGCGCGGATGTGCGCCTCATGATCTGCCGAATGGGCCTGCTTCTGGCAGTCCCTCTACAGCGGACTTTGGATTGTTCTGATTCGCCTCGCCCAAGTCAAGTCATCTGTGCGCTTTCTTCGAACTAAGCGCATGAGAAAGTAGAAGAAAACCTTGCTCGAAGGAATATGCTAGGTTGCCGGTTAAATCGTCTGACAAGGAAACCTGATGCGTACAAGCATTCTCATAGGCAGCCTGCTGCTTGCCTTGAGTCCCCCGTGCCAGGCCGCCTCGATCTACAAATGGGTCGACGCCCAAGGGGTCACTCACTTCGACGCCCAGCCACCACCGGGACAACCGGCCAGCGTGGTCACCCCGACAATTGGCCCCCCAGCGCCACCCAGGTCGCAGCTTCCGGTCAGCACCCCAGTGGGCGATCAGCGAGCCGTGGATGCCAAGGTCAAGAAACGCCTGGCCGAGCGAGATACCATGCTCAAGGTGTTCTGCGACAAGGCGCGGACCAATCTGGCGCGATTGCAGAACGATCCGCGAGTACGAGAGGAAGTCAATGGAGAACCGCGGCGCCTGACCGAAGAAGAACGCCAGACCCGATTGATTGAAACGCGCAAGGCAATTGAAGAGAACTGTTCTTGAATCTTGTGACGAGGGCGCTTGTCGGAGCGCCGCTTCGCTCGGTCGACTGCAGAGCAGTGGCGCTAAAGCTGAGTGGGGGCCGTCACTCGATTAGATAGCGCAATAGGTACAGACGCACCACAAAAAACTACCCGGTTGGCGTCGTCGCGGCGCTGGTAGGTCAGCGCGCCTCAACCGGACGCTCAAGGCACGGCCGCGTTGCCACTCGAGCAATATCAGTGATGATGGAACTTTATTAAAATTTTCACCACTCACCATCTATTACTCACAAAAACCTTGTTGGCTTTTTATGAAAAAAACTCAACACCTGCAACTTACAATCCTAACCACCACGAACCATAAAACTTAAACAGGTAACTTATCCCATGATTTAAAACCATATATCGCCCACCAGAAACAGAAACACGTTACCAATCAACCATTTTTTATCATAGCATGATCCTAACCAGCCACGAAAAAGATTCAACAATTCAAGGAAACGCATATTTTGAGGAGGTATTTATGCGTACCTTATTATTTCAGAGGACAACATGAACATATTTAATGAAACGACAGATCTAGCCAAAACACCCATTACCGCAAGCATCATGACTTTGGCACTTGGACCTTATACAATTGAATGCCAATATTTGAAGTCAGCATACAAAATCACCTCCAGCAAAACATCCGACATTGTGCTCAGTGCGGAATTCTCCATCCCAAAGTCCTTCTATATTGATTCAACCGGTCACTTCAATGCTGTCGAAGCCAATATCTGCCTGAATCAGATGTCTTATCTTCTGTTTGCAGATTTTGTATCAAAACCCAATGCGCATCCCTTCTGGGCCACTCTTGGGAGCTTTGACCTAGCTACCTTTAAAGAAAAGCAACTGGCGAGAATTTTTATCGTTTCGCTTTCTTCACGCTTTCGCCAGGCTCTGGATGCCGGCGACTTTCGCGGAAGTTTGCGCTGGAAAAGCGTCTCAAAAAAAATGGGCCTGATTCTCTGCCAAGCGGAGTTCGGCTTTGGTGAGCATAACAATAGTGCTTATGGTGAAGTCATGTTTGCGATTCCCCTTCACTGATTCACCTCTTCTATCAAGGACGTTGCAATGACCCTCTCTACTCTCCGTTTTGGTAATTTGACTGCCGAGCGATTGTCTTATCAACACCCATTCCTCCTGGTCCATGCGCCCGCCAATGTACCGGCAGACGAATGGGCGCGCGAAAATCGTGCCGCCTTGCGCGAAGCCCTACTGAAGCACGGGGCTATCCAAATTCGCGGCCTGGAACTGAGCAGGCGGCAGTTTGGCGCCGTGGGCCGCGTGTTGGAACCGGATGCCATCGACTACACCGGCGGTATTGGCCCCAGACATCTGGTTGAGGAGGATGTGTTCACATCGACAGACTTGCCACCCGCGGCCAGTCTGGCTTCCCATAATGAAATGTCCTATTCATCCACATGGCCGATGCGGGTAATGTTTTTCTGCGAAAAAGCCCCTAGTGAGGGAGGAGCGACAACCGTTTGTGATGCCCGCCGAATACTTGAATGCTTGCCTGATGAAGTTCGTGATGAATTAAATACACGAGGCATTCGATACGTGAGAAACTATTCAGCACGCGTACCTTATAAATCCATTCAAGAAACATTTGGCACAACCGATCGTCAGGTTATCGACGCGTTTTGTGAGAAAAATAATATTCAAACTCAATGGGAAAACGACACCACTCTTCAGCTTAGGCAGTTGGGGCCTGCGGTACGTCAACATCCCGAGACCGGTGAGTCTGTCTTCTTCAACACTTTGGTACTGTGGCACCCGGCCTATTGGCTGGATATCATGCGCCGTGTTTACCCTAACGTACCGGAACCTCAATTGCCTGGAGACCTTTGGCAAGATGCACAGTTCGCCGATGGCGGCATTATTCCTGAGTCTACCATTAATCTTATTCGCCGTGTCTACGAAGAGCATGAACTGGATATCTCCTGGCAGACGGGTGATATGCTCTATATTGACAACATGTTAGCCTCTCATGGCAGAAAACCTTTTTCCGGTCAACGCTCGATACTTGCCTCGTTTCGCCAACCTGCCCATGCCGCCGATTTTAATATCGATTGATTTTCGGTCTCGAGAAATCGCTTAATCAAGAAGGATTCTTTTATGCATATTTCCAGGCTATCGAATAACACAATGGGGGTGTCGATCAAGCATGTTGATATATTGTCTCTGACGTCTCAAGACAGCGCCAAACTGCTGGATCTGGTTTATGAACACAAACTGGTTGTTGTCAAACAGCAGACACTCAGCAAACAAGACTACGTGAACTTTTCGCGCATGTTAGGCACGCCACAAATCTACCCACAGGCCAATTATCATCACCCGGACCACCCAGAGATCTTTGTCTCTTCAAACATACCCGAGAATGGCAGAAAGGTCGGAGTATCAGGAACCGGACGATACTGGCACACCGACTGCCAGTTTCTGAGGGCGCCCTTGCCCCTGACCACCCTGCTGCCGCAGATATCGGCAGGCGGTCGGGCAACGGAATATATAGACATGGTGGCAATCTATGAAACGCTACCCGATTCACTGCGCGAACTGATCACGGGACGTGATGCCATTCACGAAGGTAAATGGCGTTACAAGATTCAAGAAGAAGACATTGATCGCTCGATCAGCGAGCTGCTCGCAGAAAAAGAGCAAATGGCACCTGCCGTGAGACATCCAACAGTTATCACCCATCCTGTCACCGGTAAAAAGGCACTGTACATCAGCGGTGGCTTTACCGTGGGTCTCACTGATATGTCTGCCGAGGACAGCGCCGCAGCGCTCCAGGCGCTGATTAGCTTTATTGAAAAGCCTGAGCATGTTTACAAACACCTCTGGGAAGAGGGCGATTTGTTGATTTGGGACAACCGAACCACTTTGCATCGATCTTCGCCCTTGGCCAAGGGCGAGAAAAGTGTGAGCTATCGCATCGGTGTTTATGACAACAAAGACTTTTACGCTTAAAGGGGCTCTCCATGTATCTTCCACCGCTATTCGAGGAAAAAGATCTGGCCGTGTTACGAGCAGCCGTGAACCAAGTTGGGTTCGGTACGCTTGTAACGTTTAACGACTCAGATCTAGAAATCAGCCATATCCCGATGTTGCTCGACGAAAACGAAGAGGGGTCATTACGTCTGTTGGGGCACCTGTCGCGCAACAATCCCCAGTTCCAGCAATTGTCAGTCGACAACCGAGCGATCGTGATGTTTCTTGGGCCCGATGCGTACATTTCGCCTCAGTGGTATCCCAGCACGGCACAAACAGGTCGTTCAGTCCCGACCTGGAACTACACGGCCGTACACATTCGCGGCACGATTCGATTTTTCCAGGAGGAGGAGCAAATACTGGAACTCCTTACCCGCCAAACCGCACGGCACGAGTCAGGGCGAGCTTATCCTTGGAGCACCGCACAGGCACCGTCAGATCACATAGACGTTATGGCCCGTGGCGTTGTCGGTTTTGAAATTCCGGTGGAACACATTCAAGGAAAATGGAAGATGAGCCAATACGCATCCACAGAAGACCGCAAGGGCGCAATCGAGGGGCTCAGGCGTGAAAACCATGAGAAACCAGCGGCAGTGGCTGAAATAATGGAAGAGCATCTGCGATAAGCGGTTCTGTGCCACAAGGTAAGGGTGCCGTCTCGACGGCCCCTTACCCACCAGAATGGCCATGGCTTATTCACTAATAACCCCGAAGCACCGCGATCAGAGGTTTCGGAGCCGCCTCGCAGCCCAATAGGGGCAAGCCCCTCGCCACACTTATGTCATCCGGTTCAGGGCGATTCGCTGATCAACTGATCGAACCGTGCCAGCAACTCCTGCAACGTTCGGCCCTGGCCCGGACGCTGGGCATAGACCATCTCGGCCATGGCCAGGATGCCCGAGGCGTTGGGCAGCGGCAGATTCTGTTCGAGAATGATCTTCATCTTCGGCAGGAAAACCCATTGCAACCATTGCTCGAACTCCAGTGTGTCGACACTGAAAGGCTCGACACTGGCCAGAGCCTGCGCAGGGGGCGGTAGCTCATCCCACCAGCCCTGGATGCGCAGCTCACGTTCGATCAGCAGCAACTGGTCGGCAATCAACAGCAAACGCCCGTCCATCAGAGACTGACCTTGGCCTTCTGTCGCGCCAAGGCCGCGCCAGCCGCATCACCCTGCTTTTCCCGAGCCTGGGCGATCAGGCCCCAGAGGCTGGCCTGCAAATCCGGTCGACCATTGGCGAGGCTCAAGCCACGACGTGCCAGTTGCTCCGCTTGTTGGGCATCGCCCTGGGCCATCCGTACCTGCGCCAGGCGATAAAGCACTTGCGGCTCACGCGGGGCCACGCGCTGGGCCCGCTCCAGGCTTGACGAGGCACCGTTCAGGTCGCCGCTGGACTGCTGCTGCTGGGCCGTGGTCAGGAGCGCCAGGACCGGGCCATCCAACTGCTCATCGGCCGACAGGCCACCGACATTGCCCGAAGGCACGCCGCTGGGCGTCACCTGGCTGGGCATGTTGTAGCTGCCCTGATTGATCGGCGATGTCTGGATCGGCGCACTGTCCAGTGCTCCCGGAGTCATCGGCCCTGACGTGGCGGGGCCTGGTGTCCAGGGTTCGCTGCTGATCGGCGCGGACGTCGCCGCGCCTCCCCCCGGAATCATCACCACCACCCCGGAATCCTGCGCAACGGCCTGGGCTTGGTTCGGCGCGGTGCGCTTGACGGTGGTTTGGCGGAAACCGCCGTTGGCGGAAATCCGATCATTGTTGGAGACGGCAGTCCCGGAATCGACCACAGGGATCGAACCATGGGGCACGCTCGAGCAACCGCCGAGCAAAGCCAGAGCCGTAAAAGCTGGAAACCACCACTTGTTCACTGCAAACCCTCTTCGCTTAATTCAACCAGCCCTTGACCCAATCCATCACTTCGGTGGCCGGCGCAGGCACCGCACCACCACAAGCCGCACCTAGAGCGGGTTCACTACCGCGAATATACGGCATCTGCACCGCGCCCGGGCAATTGGCATCGGAGCCCTGCCCGGTGTGCTGATCGACCCAGGCCTGAACGATATTATCCGGTTGTGGCATGTCCAGCGGCAGCGGATCGGCTTTCTTCATGAAACTGGTCCAGACCTGCAAGGCACCGGTGGCGCCGGTAAACGGCGTCTTGCCGTTGTCGTCGCGCCCCAGCCAGACCACCGCCAGCAGGTCCTGGCTGAAACCGGAGAACCAACTGTCACGGGAGTCGTTACTGGTGCCGGACTTGCCCGCCAATGTCAGGGTTCTTGGCAGCACATTGTAGGCACTGGCCCCAGTACCCTCACGCATCACCCGCTGCATCGCCGCCTGAATCAGATAGATTGAGCCCGGATCGAAGCGTTGCTGGATCTGGAACGGGTAGCGCTTGAGCGGTTCGCCCTCGCCCGTCAAGACGCTGCGGATACCGCGCATCGGCGTATTGAAGCCGCCGTTGGCGATGGTCTGGTACATGGTTGCCACTTCCATTGGGGTCATGCCACCGGCCCCCAGCAATATCGATGGATAAGCGGGAAACTCACGGGTAATCCCTAATCGGGCGACCGTCTTGAGTACGCTCGGGACACCGACCTCCAGACCCAGGCGTGCCGTCGACAGATTGTAGGAGTGCGCCAGCCCTTGATACAGGAAAACCGTGCCGTGGGAACGGCGATCGAAGTTCTGCGGTTTCCAGACCTGGCCATCCGCGCCTTTCACCGAGAAACCTTCATCCGACAACCAACTGGTCAGCGTGTACTGGCTCGGTTTTTCCAGTGCGGTCAGATAAACCGCCGGCTTGATCAGCGAGCCGATATTGCGTACCGCATCCAGCGCCCGGTTGAAGCCGGCGAAACCGGGCTGACGACTGCCGATCATAGCCTGGACTTCACCGGTTTCCGGGTTGGTCACTACCATCGCCGCTTCGACATCCTCCGAACCCTTGCGACCGGCCAGACGCTTGAACGTTTCATTGACCGAGGCTTCGGCCTTCATCTGCAAGATCGGATCGAAGCTGGTGAAAATCCGCAGCCCCTCCTCGGTCAAATCTTCGTCGCGATAGTCTTCGCGCAACTGACGCTTGACCAGATCGAGAAAACCGGGGAACGAGCTGTCGGCCAGGCTGCCGCGCTGGGTGACGCCCAGCGGCATCTTCTTCGCTGCCTCGACCTGTTCGACAGGCACCACCCCCTGCTGCGCCAATAGATCGAGCACCAGGTTACGCCGTTCGAGGGCACGCTCGGGATAACGACGCGGATTGTAGTAGGACGGCCCCTTGACCATCCCCACCAGCAACGCAACCTGATGCAGCTTCAATTCGGCAAACGGCTGGCTGAAGAAGAACTGGCTCGCCAGGCCGAAACCGTGCACGGCGCGCTGGCCGTCCTGGCCGATAAAGACTTCGTTGAGATAGGCTTCGAGAATCTCTTTCTTGTCGTAGTGCAGTTCCAGCAGCAAGGCCATCATGGCCTCCGTGAGCTTGCGACTCAGGCTGCGTTCGTTGGTCAAGAAGAAGTTCTTCACCAATTGCTGGGTCAATGTACTACCGCCTTGGCGCATCTGGCCCGCCGAAGTATTGACCCAGATCGCCCGGGCAATCGACTTCGGCGAAACACCGAAATGATGATAGAAATCCCGATCCTCGACGGTCACCAGGGTATCGAGCAAATAGGGCGGCACCTGATCGATCTTGATCAGGATCCGATCCTCGAGATTTTTCGGGTACAGGCCACCGATTAGCAACGGCTCAAGCCGCACTACCGAGAGTTTCGAGCCATTGAGCGCCGACAGTTCGGCGACATAGTCGCCGGAGAAACGCACACGCACTGGCTGCGCCGCTTCCATGCCCTCGTAAAACTGGAAGCCACGGGTATTCAGGTCGACCGTGTTGCCATTGACCGCCGCCGCTCCCGGACCGTTGACCACCGCCTCGCGGCGATAGCCAAGGGCATCGAGTTCAGTCAAGAAATCCGCCTTGCTCAGTTTCTGGCCGACGAACAGCTCCAACGGCCGGGCATAGACCTTGGCCGGAATAGTCCAGCGCTTGCCGGAGAACTTCTCCTGCACCACGGCATCGAGGTAAATGGCGAAGCCGGCCAGCACCACAAGGCCGACCAGACTGAGCTTGAGCACCCAACCGAGCCAGGGACGAAGGCCGCGGGAGGCAGGTTTGAGTTTGGAACGCGGGGATCGAGTACGAGTCATGGGCGCGGATTATACGCACTTTATTCATGAGCAACATGCACGCTCCAACGGTTTGCAGCACCCGCCCGAGCAGCCATAATAGCGGCCTTGAATTTTCCGAACGTTGAAGGATCGCCCCGTGAGCCAGTCCCTGATCGCCGCCCTGCAAAACCCGGCCCTCTACCCCCATCCGGTAGAAGGATTCCAGCTCATCGAAACCCATATTTCCTGGGTCCTGCTCACCGGGCCCTATGCCTACAAGATCAAAAAGCCAGTCAATTTCGGCTTTCTCGACTTCACCGAGTTGTCCAGCCGCGAACACTTCTGCGCGGAAGAGCTACGCCTGAACCGACGCCTGACCGACGACCTGTACCTGGAAGTCCTGCCAGTCACCGGCACTGTCGAGTCCCCGCAATTGGGCGGCGATGGCCCGGCCTTCGAATACCTGTTGAAAATGCGCCAGTTCCCGCAAAGCCAGCTACTCAGCACCTTGCAGGCCAATGGTGAGTTGACCACCCGGCATATCGACGAGATGGCGCAACAAATCGCCCGCTTCCACCAGAACGCACCGAAAGTGCCGAACGATCACTACCAAGGTACTCCAGAAGCGGTCATGGACCCGGTGCGGCAGAATTTCGAGCAGATTCGTCCGTTCCTCCAGGACAAGCCCGACCTGTTGCAACTCGAGGCCCTGCAAACCTGGGCCGAGACCAGCTTCGAACGCCTCAAGCCGTTGTTCGCCCAACGTAAGGCCGAAGGCTTTATCCGCGAATGCCATGGCGATATCCACCTGGGCAACGCCACCGTCATCGACGACAACGTGGTGATCTTCGACTGCATCGAATTCAATGAACCGTTCCGTTTCACCGACGTCTATGCCGACATCGGTTTCCTGGCCATGGACTTGGAAGACCGCAGTCTCAAGTGCCTGGCCCGACGCTTCATCAGCCAGTACCTTGAGCTAACCGGTGATTATCAGGGCCTGGAGGTGTTGAACTTCTACAAAGCCTACCGTGCCCTGGTCCGCGCCAAGGTCGCGCTGTTCAGCATGCCGCCGGACGCCACCGCCGTACAACGGGCCATCGCCCTGCGCCAGTACCGCAACTACGCCAACCTGGCGGAAAGCTACAGCACCATCCCGTCGCGCTTCCTGGCCATTACTCATGGGGTGTCGGCGGTCGGCAAGAGCCATGTGGCCATGCACCTGGTCGAGGCTCTGGGCGCGCTGCGCCTGCGTTCCGATGTCGAGCGCAAGCGCCTGTTCGGTGAACAGCAGGGCACCAAGGCGCTGGGGAACGGCATTTACAGCCAGGATGCCAGCGCACAGACCTATCAGCGCCTGCATGAAATCGCCGACATCATCCTACGCGCCGGTTTCCCGGTGGTGATCGATGCCACCTACCTCAAGCGCGGCCAGCGCGACGCTGCCGCCAAGGTTGCCGAAGCCACTGGTGCGCCCTGCCTGATCCTCGATTGCGACGCTCCCCAGGCGGTCATCGAGAGCTGGCTGACCCAGCGCCAGGCAGACGCCATCGATCCTTCCGATGCGACCCTGGAAGTCATCGCCGCCCAACAGGCCACTCGCGAAGCCCTGGATGCCGATGAAACTTCGCGGAGCAAACGCGTGCAAACCAACGAGAGCAGCAGCCTCGACACCCTGATTGCGCAAATTCGCCTGCGCCTGCCAGGTCTGTAAAAAACTATTTCAGCCGCGAAGCCGCAATGGCTTCACGGCTGAAGCATAGTGGCATTATAATGGCGTCATAAATCCTACAGGAGACGCCTCATGAGCCATCCCAAGCTTCTCGACTCCGCTTTGTTTGCCTTGCTGCACAAAGATGACATTGCCGGTTTCAATAAAGCCCGCCCCAAGGATGGCCAGATCGACATGCGTGGCGGCGACTTCCGCGGTCTCGACCTGCGCGAACTGAACGCTAACGGCATCGATTTCACCGACGCCTACTTCCGCTCCGCCGATCTGCGCGGCGTGAACTTCCAAAACGCCATACTGGAAGGTGCCAGCGTGGCACACGCGCAGATCTCCGGGGCCTACTTTCCGACACAACTGAAGGCTGCCGAGATCCTGATGTCCGTGCAATTCGGCACACGTCTGCGCTACGATCCGAAGTAACTGCTCCGGCCTGCATAAGGTCGCCGCTGCAAACGCTGAAGTCCGGTGCCGGTTGCTGCCCTGGACAACGGCAGGCAGTGTTTTCCCCCTTCTGCGACCGACTCAAAAACGCCGAGCCTGTGTAGTCCATAGCGTGGGCTTAGAAGCTTTTGCGCACAAGCCGACCAAAGAACCACGCTTTTCCTACTGACCGCTACACTCTTTTTAGGCTTGCCTACTCTCGTTAACGCAGCGTTCGGCCATCGCAAGGAGGCTTGATGAACGATGAACTGCAACACCTGAAGAATCTTGGCAAGACGTCGGCGCAATGGCTGCACGCTGTGGGTATCCACAGCGCATCGGATCTACGTCGATTAGGGGCAGTGGATGCCTATCGAGCAGTAAAAACCCGCGGATTCAGGGCCTCGAAAGTGCTGCTGTACGCCATCGAGGGCGCGCTGATGGACATTCACTGGAATGACATCCCGCTAGAGCGCAAAGAAGCCTTGAATAGACAACTGGAAGCAATATCGTCACGGCATAGGAATTGATTGTGCAGCTTTGTCATGTATCTATCGGGCGTCACCGATGCACGCCGATGAATTGATCAATCGCCCGCAGAGCATGCCCATTCGATGACTGGAAGGTCTGCCGCCCTGTGGCGGAGCGCTTGAGGTCGCACAGACCCAGGACCTCTGCGACATGGCCCAATGGCCTGATAAGCGTCGGCGACGGACGGTCGAGAAAAACCTATTGACTTACAAATGATAATCGTTATGATTATCACAACTGATCGCAAGATCGGTTGGATTTTCTGGAAGGTCCTTGGTTCGGACGCTCAGATTATCTCCTCATCAGGCTAATCACGGTTATTGACCCGGCTTTTTGCCGGGTCTTTTTTTGCCTGCCCGGCAATGAGCGTTCGCCTGGATACGGCTGATCCGGGTGAATCCTGAGATGAGCACGCTGATCAATGGCGCGGTCGAGAAAAACCGCTGCGGGCACGGCCTCGCAAGCCAGGGGATGGTCTACCAAAGGCGCTCCCAGGTCCGATCCCGGAGAAAACTCAGTGCCGGCCACGGCGTTTTGTCGGAGGCATCGCCGACCACTCCAGTTGTGCCAGCAATTCGTCCAGTAGCCCCGAGGCGCCCAGGCGCAGGTGATCGGCGTTGACCCAATTCTCGCCGAAACGGGCGTTCGTCAACTCGATGTAGGTTCGTGCGTCATCGAAGGTACGAATCCCGCCCGCCACCTTCAAGCCCACCTGCCCACCCCGCTCCGCTATGGCTTCAAGCATGATCCGCGCAGCCTGCTCCGTGGCGTTGACCAGGACCTTGCCGGTGCTGGTCTTGAGAAAATCGGCGCCAGCGGCAATCGCGTCCTGGCTGGCCAGGCGAATCATTTGCGGATCGCGCAGCTCGCCGGTTTCCAAAATCGCCTTGAGCCTGGCCCGGCCCGCGCACAATTCGCGGCAGGCCGAAACCATGGTCCTGCCTGTCTGTGTATCGCCCATCAATAGCGAACGATAGGGATAGACCAGGTCCACCTCGTCCGCGCCGGCCTTGAGTACCGCCTCCACTTCCGAGACAGCCGCCGCCACATTCGGCCCACCATAGGGAAAATTGGCCACCGTGGCCACCCGTATCCCTGGCGCATTGAGCTTGTCCAGCGTCTTGCGGGCCAGGGTCACGAAGCGTGGAAAGACACAGACCGCCGCTACAGGCCCGAAGGGCGTCACGGCCCGCCGGCAGAGCGAGATGATTCGCTCGGCATCGTCATCATTGTTCAAAGAGGTCAGGTCGAGCAGGCCGATAGCCTGACGCGCCAGTTGCTGATCCGCTCGATTAATCTGCTTCATGTTTGCTCCCACATCCGATCATTGCATCAACGTGACAAATCATCTGAAGTTCAAACCCTCAGACGACGCGAAACACGCGCAGCCGATACAATAAAGGACTGATCCGAACGAAATCACAGCGAGCCAAAGACAAGGACCTGGACTACATCAAAATAGGAAGATTCTCTATATGAGCGGTGTCAGCGCGCGATGATCAGCGGATGACCACGCTCCGGATGAGGCAGCACGGTGCTTCCAGACCGCACACCGCGTTGAGCATGTCGGGCCGCAGGACCTGCTCAGGGAAGTCAAGGGCATGTGGGCGTCCCATTTCCAAGAGTCACAAGCGGTCAGTAACGCCGCTCAGGGGCTTGTGGCGCCGAAATTGCCTCACAGAACTAACCACTCAGGCCCTTTTAAAGGCAAGACAGGCTGCCAAAGGATCAACATGAAGTTTCTCTGTACGTCACATACCCTCGCCGACAACAGCAGCCGTGGTTTCGAAGTGGATGGCAGGCCGGTGCTCGCGGTACGCCGCGAAGGTCGAGTGTATCTCTATCAGAATCGCTGCCCGCATCGGGGCATTGCGCTGGAATGGCGACCCGACCAGTTTCTCGACGCCAGTGCCAGCCTGATCCAGTGCGCCACCCATGGGGCACTGTTCCTGATCGAAAGCGGCGAATGTGTGGCAGGGCCTTGTGTCGGACAGTCGCTGCTGGCGCTGCCCTGCCGGGAAGATGCCGAGGGCATCTGGGTCCAGGCCTGAGCCGTCAGAGCAGCACCGGCAAACGCCGATCAACCCGCACTTGCTCCACGCTGAGGCTGACCCCATAGGCAAGCACCTCGACGCCAGCGGCCACCGCCTCGCCTAGCGCATCGGCATAGGCCGGATCGATCTCCCGGGCCGGCCGCACCGCCTCGATCCCCGTCAAGTTGACGCAATACAGTTGCACTGCCCGCACGCCTTCCCGGGCCAAGCTGGCCAACTCGCGCAGATGCTTGGCGCCACGCTGGGTGACCGCATCTGGAAAGGCGGCCACAGCTGTTCCGTTATAGCCGAGGGTGACGCTTTTTACCTCGACAAACGCCGACTCCGCTAGGTAGTCCAGGCGAAAGTCGATCCGGCTGTTTTCCTGGCCATAAGCGACCTCGCGCTTGAGCCCGGTAAAGCCGTTGAGTTCGACGATCAGTCCGGCGTGCAAGGCTTCTTCAACCAGCGGATTGGCCCGCGCCGTGTTGACACACGCCAGCCGCCCTTGAGGGGTCTGGCTTATTTCCCAGGTGCCGGGCAATTTGCGCTTGGGGTCGTTGGAGCGACTGAACCAGACCTGCCCACCGTCAACCATACAGTTGAGCATCGAGCCAGTATTGGGGCAGTGGATCGTCAGCAATTCGCCAGAGGCGGTTTCGATATCTGCCAGGAATCGCTTGTAGCGCCTGATCAGCCGTCCTTCTTCGAGCGCGGGGGAAAAATGCATCAGCCTTGCCAACTCCGCAGGCCACGGGCAATCCGCTCCACCGCTTCCTGCAATCGCGGCAGGCTTTGGGTGTAGGCGAAACGCACATGCTGGCCGGACAGGTGACGACCAAAATCCAGTCCCGGAGTGAACGCCACATACTCGGTTTCGAGGAAATACTCGCAGAACGCGAAGGCATCGCCGCCAAAGGCGCTGACATCCGCATACAGATAGAAGGCCCCTTCAGGCTCCACCGCGATCCCGAACCCGAGTTCGCGCAACGCAGGCAGAAGGAAATCCCGACGACGGCGGAACTCGGCGCGACGCTCTTCGAGGATGCTCAGAGTCTGCGGCTCGAAGCATGCCAGAGCAGCATGCTGAGCCATGCTCGGCGCGCTGATGTAGAGGTTCTGCGCCAGTTTCTCCAGATCGGCCACGGCTTCGGGTGGCGCCACCAGCCAACCCAGGCGCCAACCGGTCATGCCGAAATATTTGGAAAAGCTATTAAGGACAAAGGCGCTATCGTCGACTTCCAGCACACTGGCGGCGTCGCAGCCATACGTCAGACCGTGATAGATCTCATCGACCACCAGATGGCCATTATGCGCTTTGATCGCCCTCGACAACCCCGCCAGTTCGTCACGGTTCAGCAACGTGCCGGTTGGATTGGCCGGTGACGCGACCAGGGCACCGACGCTGTCTTCGTTCCAATGCCGATCCAGCAGTTCGCCAGTCAGTTGATAACGCACCTCCGGTCCGACCGGTACTAGCTGCGCCGCCCCCTCCACCAAGCGTAAGAAGTGGCGATTGCATGGGTAGCCGGGGTCGGCCAGGAGCCAGTGTTTCCCCGGGTCCACCAGTAGGCTGCTAGCCAGCAACAATGCCCCGGAGCCGCCGGGGGTGACCAGGATGCGCTGCGGGTCGACGCTCACACCATACCGGTGCTGATAGAAGCCGGCGATCGCCTCACGCAGCTCCGGCAGGCCGCGAGCCGCGAGGTAGCGGGTCTTGCCTGCGGCCAGGGCGGCCTGGCCGGCCTGGATGATCGGCTCCGCCGTGGTGAAGTCCGGCTCGCCGATCTCAAGGTGAATCACATCGTGCCCGACCGCCTGCAGCTCATTGGCGCGTGCCAGCAGGGCCATCACGTGGAACGGTTCGATCGCGCGGCTACGCGCACTGTAGGGCTGAGCCATTAGCCTTCCTTGATGGTTCCTTGATCGGGGGGGGCAACATTCGATTCTACCCAACCTTGGCCCCGCGAGCCTGTAAAACAACCTTGATGCCACGGTTGTCCCGGGTTAAAGCAATGCGACGATACGCCCAGGATTGACTAAAATGAAGATTCAACCACCTCATCGATCAACCCCTCACGGCGCCGAAACAACCGTGAAACCTATTGATACGATACTAGCCGATGAAGATGCCGTCGAGGATCGCCAGAAACTAAAGAGCCCGGCCCGCATCACAAGGCTCGACAACCGGGAGTGGCGCACCCTGATTCGATCTGGTAAGTTCGCCCGCTTGCAGCCGCAGGGCCGGCAGGTGTCGGTGATGTTGAAATTCTGCGCAATGGATTAGAAGAGTAGAGGCGGTCCATTCATGCCCACCCAAGCAAAGCAGCAAAGCACTGAGCAAAAGATCAGCGGCTTCGAACCCTATGTCGAAGGCAAGGACGAGGAGTACATGGGCGAGCCCATGCGCAAGCACTTCACCAAGATCCTGCAGAAGTGGAAGCAGGACTTGATGCAGGAAGTCGACCGCACCGTTGACCACATGAAAGATGAAGCGGCCAACTTTCCCGATCCCGCCGACCGCGCCAGCCAGGAAGAGGAATTCAGCCTCGAACTGCGCGCACGCGACCGCGAGCGCAAGCTGATCAAGAAGATCGACAAGACCCTGCAGCTCATCGAGGACGAAGAGTATGGCTGGTGCGAGTCTTGTGGCGTCGAGATCGGTATTCGTCGACTGGAAGCCCGACCGACCGCCGACATGTGCGTCGACTGCAAGACCCTTGCAGAAATCAAGGAAAAACAGGTCGGTAAGTAGTCCCTGCCGGACTGAACGAACGGAGCGTTGGAACGCTCCGTTTTCGTTTCTGCATTTTCTGGCACTGCCCTCTACGGATTCAGTATCCTGCGACTTATGACTGCCATCACCACCTCAGCCGCTTATATCGGACGCTTCGCCCCCACTCCCAGCGGACACATGCACTTCGGTTCGCTGGTCGCGGCACTGGCCTCCTACCTGGATGCTCGCTCGGTCGGCGGCCGCTGGCTGCTGCGCATGGAAGACCTCGACCCGCCGCGGGAGGTCCTCGGCGCCCAGGCCTCGATCCTCAATACGCTGGAACGTTATGGCATGGAGTGGGACGGCGAAATGATCCGCCAGAGCGATCGTCATGAAGTCTACGCCCACGTACTCAATCGCCTGTTCAGCCAGGGTCTGGCCTACGCCTGTACCTGCTCGCGCAAAGCACTGGAAGCCTATGACGGCATCTATCCCGGTCTGTGTCGCAACCTCGGGCACGATATCGACAATGCGGCCATCCGCCTGCGTGTCCCGGAGTTGAGCTACAGCTTCCGGGACCGGGTACAGGGCCAATTCCGCCAGCACCTGGGTCGTGACGTCGGCGACTTTGTGATCCGCCGTCGCGATGGGCTCTACGCCTACCAACTGGCGGTGGTGCTCGACGATGCCTGGCAAGGCGTGACCGATATCGTGCGCGGTGCCGACCTGCTGGACTCGACACCGCGCCAGCTCTACTTGCAGGAGTTGCTAGGGCTACCACAGCCGCGTTACCTGCATGTCCCGCTGATTATCCAGCCGGATGGCAACAAGCTAGGCAAGTCCTATCGCTCTCCGCCACTGACCGGCGATCAGGCCACTCCGTTGCTGATGAGGGCCCTGCGGACACTAGGACAAACACCGCCCGCTACACTCGAACAGGCCACACCCAGGGAAGTCCTCGATTGGGGAATCCGCCATTGGGAGGCCACACTGATTCCGAGGGTCGCGACCCTGGCCGAAACGCAATTGCACTGACGGCGCTTGCAGGTTGGCACCCATCCGTTACCATCGCCGCACGTTTTCGAGCACACCACTAGAAAAAGAGAGGCCAGGATGTACATCTATCGATTGGTCCTGCTCCTGGTAGTCGGGATCTACCTGTTCTCGCCAGCGATCATGGATTGGTGGATCGACGCGACTGGCGCCTGGTATCGGCCCTATCTGCTCTGGTTGATTCTGATCGTCGTGACCTTCATCCTGCAGAGCCAAAAAGATGCCGATGAGCTTTAGCCTGAGCCAAATGCTGCTGATCAGCGCCGCGTATCTGCTGGCCCTGTTCAGCGTGGCCTGGATCAGCGAACGAGGCCTGATTCCACGCTCGATCATTCGTCACCCACTGACCTACACCTTGTCGCTGGGCGTCTATGCCAGCGCTGGGGCATTCTACGGCACCGTGGGCCTGGCTTATCAGTATGGCTATGGTTTCCTGTCCAGCTACCTCGGCGTGTCCGGGGCCTTCCTGCTGGCGCCGGTGCTGCTGTACCCGATCCTGAAGATCACCCGTACCTACCAGTTGTCGTCCCTGGCCGACTTGTTCGCCTTCCGCTTTCGCAGCACCTGGACCGGCGCGCTGACCACGGTGTTCATGTTGATCGGCGTGCTGCCGCTGCTGGCCTTGCAGATCCAAGCCGTGGCCGACTCCATCGGCATCCTCACCCGCGAACCGGTGCAGCACCGCGTGGCCCTGAGTTTTTGTGCACTGATTACCCTGTTCACTATCTTCTTCGGCTCCCGCCATATCGCCACCCGGGAGAAGCACGAAGGCCTGGTCTTCGCAATTGCCTTCGAATCGGTGATCAAGCTAATCGCCATCGGCGGTGTCGGCCTATATGCCCTCTACGGGGTATTCGACGGCCCACAACAGCTTGAACTGTGGCTGTTGCAGAACCAGACTGCCCTCGCCGCCCTGCACACGCCCTTGCAGGAAGGCCCGTGGCGCACCCTGCTGTTGGTGTTCTTTGCCTCGGCCATCGTGATGCCGCATATGTATCACATGACCTTTACCGAGAATCTCAATCCGCGCTCACTGGTCAGCGCCAGCTGGGGCCTGCCGCTGTTCCTGCTGCTGATGAGTCTGGCGGTACCGCTGATTCTCTGGGCTGGGCTGAAACTGGGCGCCACCACCAACCCGGAATACTTCACCCTGGGTATCGGCATCGCCGCCCACAACGAAGCCCTGGCGTTGCTGGCCTATATCGGCGGGCTCTCTGCCGCCAGCGGGCTGATCATTGTCACCACCCTGGCCCTGTCCGGCATGGCCCTGAACCACCTGGTACTGCCGCTCTACCAGCCACCGGCCGAAGGCAATATCTACCGCTGGCTGAAATGGACCCGCCGCGCCCTGATCGTCGCGATCATCATGGCCGGCTATGGCTTCTACCTACTGCTCGGAGCCGAACAAGATCTGGCTAACCTCGGCATCGTCGCCTTTGTCGCCACCCTGCAATTCCTTCCGGGCGTGCTCTCGGTGCTATACTGGCCAACGGCCAATCGACGCGGTTTCATCGCCGGCCTGCTGGCCGGGATTATCGTCTGGATGGTCACCATGCTGTTGCCGCTGATCGGCGACCTGCAAGATTTCTATATTCCACTGCTGAACATGATCTACGTGCTGGACGATACCAGTTGGCATATGGCAGCCATCGCGTCGCTGGCAGCCAATGTGCTGATGTTCACACTGATTTCATTGTTCAGTAATGCCAGCCCGGAAGAAGTCAGTGCCGCCGAAGCCTGTACGGTAGACAACGTCCGCCGTCCGCAGCGGCGCGAACTGCACGCCGCCTCACCCCAGGAGTTCGCTACGCAACTGGCCAAGCCGCTGGGGGCCAAGGCCGCGCAGAAGGAGGTCGAGCAAGCCTTGCGTGACCTCTACCTGCCGTTCGACGAACGACGCCCCTATGCCCTGCGTCGCCTGCGCGACCGGATCGAGGCCAACTTGTCGGGCCTGATGGGGCCGAGCGTGGCACAGGACATGGTCGAGACCTTCTTGCCGTACAAGTCCGGCGGGGAAAGCTATGTCACTGAAGACATTCACTTTATCGAAAGCCGCCTTGAGGACTATCACTCGCGCCTGACCGGGTTGGCCGCCGAACTCGATGCCCTGCGCCGCTATCACCGCCAGACATTGCAGGAGCTGCCCATGGGCGTCTGCTCGCTGGCCAAGGACCAGGAGATCCTGATGTGGAACAAAGCCATGGAAGAACTTACCGGTGTTGCCGCGCAACGGGTGGTTGGCTCGCGACTGGGGACTCTGGGCGAACCGTGGAAAGAATTGTTACAAGGTTTTATCAACCTTCCAGACGAACACCTGCACAAACAACACCTGGCCCTCGACGGCCAGACCCGCTGGCTGAATCTGCACAAGGCCGCCATCGACGAGCCGTTGGCTCCGGGCAACAGCGGGTTGGTGCTGTTGGTCGAGGACCTGACCGAAACCCAGATGCTCGAAGACAAGCTGGTGCACTCCGAACGCCTGGCGAGTATCGGTCGCCTGGCCGCTGGGGTCGCCCACGAGATCGGCAACCCAATCACCGGTATCGCCTGCCTGGCGCAGAATCTGCGCGAAGAGCGTGAGGAAGACGGCGAGATCACCGAAATCAGCGGGCAGATCATCGAGCAGACCAAACGCGTCTCACGTATCGTCCAGTCGCTGATGAGCTTCGCCCACGCCGGTGGCCACCAGCACAACGACGAACCGGTGTGCCTGGCCGAGGTCGCCCAGGATGCCATTGGTCTGCTAGCACTGAATCGGCGCAATTTTGAAGTACAGTTCTTCAATCTGTGCGATCCCAAACATTGGGTCGACGGCGATCCGCAGCGCCTGGCGCAAGTGCTGATCAACCTGTTGTCCAACGCCCGTGACGCGTCGCCCTCCGGCAGCGCGGTACGGGTCAAGAGCGAAGCCTTCGAACACACCGTCGATCTGATCGTCGAAGACGAAGGCAGTGGCATCCCGAAGAACATCATGGCCCGATTGTTCGAACCCTTTTTCACTACCAAGGATCCTGGAGAAGGGACCGGACTGGGCCTTGCACTAGTCTATTCCATCGTTGAAGAGCATTATGGACAAATCACCATCGACAGCCCGGCTGACACTGAAAGCCAACGCGGCACCCGTATTCGGGTGACCTTACCGCGTCACGTCGAAGCGACGTCCGCTGTGAACTGAGACCGTCGAGAGAACCGAATCAATGCCGCACATTTTGATCGTCGAAGACGAAACCATTATCCGCTCTGCCTTGCGTCGTCTGCTGGAGCGCAATCAGTACCAAGTCAGCGAAGCCGGCTCGGTGCAGGAAGCCCAGGAGCGCTTCAGCATCCCCTCGTTCGACTTGATCGTCAGCGACCTGCGCCTGCCCGGCGCGCCGGGCACCGAGCTGATCAAGCTCGGTCAGGGCACGCCGGTGCTGATCATGACCAGTTACGCCAGCCTGCGTTCGGCTGTGGACTCGATGAAGATGGGCGCGGTGGACTATATCGCCAAGCCTTTCGACCACGACGAGATGTTGCAAGCCGTGGCCCGCATCCTGCGCGACCGCCAGCACAACCAGGGCGCGCCGGCGGAGCGGGGTGCCAAGGGCACCGGCTCGGCAGAGAAATCAGGCACTGATAACAGCAATGGCGAGATCGGCATCATCGGCACCTGCGCGCCGATGCAGGACCTCTACAGCAAGATCCGCAAGGTCGCGCCCACCGACTCCAACGTGCTGATCCAGGGCGAATCGGGGACCGGCAAGGAACTGGTAGCCCGCGCTTTGCATAATCTGTCCAAACGCGCCAAGGCCCCGATGATTTCGGTGAACTGCGCGGCCATTCCGGAAACCCTGATCGAGTCCGAGCTGTTCGGTCACGAGAAAGGCGCGTTCACCGGTGCCAGCGCCGGACGCGCCGGCCTGGTGGAAGCTGCCGACGGCGGTACACTGTTTCTCGACGAAATCGGCGAACTGCCGCTGGAAGCCCAGGCGCGCCTGCTGCGGGTATTGCAGGAAGGCGAGATCCGCCGGGTCGGCTCGGTCCAGTCGCAGAAGGTCGATGTGCGCCTGATCGCCGCCACCCACCGCGACCTCAAGAGCCTGGCCAAGATCGGCCAGTTCCGTGAAGACCTTTACTACCGCTTGCATGTGATCGCCCTGAAACTGCCGGCGCTACGTGAACGCGGCGCCGACGTCAACGAGATCGCCAAGGCGTTCCTCACCCGTCAGAGTACCCGTGTCGGGCGCACCGATCTAAAGTTCGCTCCGGATGCCGAACAAGCCATCCGTCATTACTCATGGCCAGGTAACGTCCGGGAACTGGAGAATGCGGTCGAACGGGCAGTGATTTTGTGCGAAAGCCCGGAAATCTCGGCTGAACTGCTGGGCATCGACATCGAACTGAGCGATCTGGAAGAAGACCATTTCGTTGGCCTGGCGCCACAGCCGACCACGAGCGGTAACACCAGCCACGAACCCACCGAGGACCTGTCGCTGGAAGACTACTTCCAGCACTTCGTCCTGGAGCATCAGGACCACATGACCGAGACCGAGCTGGCGCGCAAACTCGGAGTCAGTCGCAAGTGCCTGTGGGAACGGCGCCAGCGCCTGGGAATTCCACGGCGCAAAACCGGAGTGGCCAGCGAAAGCTGAACGAGGACTCAGTTCTCCAGGCCCCTCCCCGAAAAATGAAAAAACTGTTACCCCAGTTTTTTCGCGTAACAAAAGCCGGGTCTATCGGTAACGAAGATCCGGTTTTTTGTACCTGTGAAAAATCGAAAAGCCCTCGAAAGCCCTGGTTTTACTGGACCTCACAAAAGTTGGCACGACACCTGCTATATGTCTTGTACAAGAACAATAACAAGCAATGTACAAGACAATAAAAATAAGACGAATCGACTCACGCACAATAAAAACAACACGGCGGAGGCGCAGCTAACTGATTCTTTTGGAGAGGCGTTGTATTTGGGGCTTGCCCCACGACCAGGCCGAGAACAACAAAAACTGCCCTCAAGGCAGAGCCTGAACTGGTTGGATCCACTGGATCATGACAACACAGCAACCAAAGCAATCCGTTTGCTCTTGACTCCCGATTGGGAGACGTCACAAGCAAAAAAGACTTGTGACATAGGGCGATCAACAAAAACAAAAGCCCGTCACCATAATAAAAAAAGAGCACGCAACTACTTCTGGGGGAGCTTTAGCTCCCCTTGTAGTTTCTGCCATAAAGCTTCTGTTCCACCCGCTAAGGCCCGCCCCATAAGGCTCCGAGCAACTGCACAGCACTGACTGGCGCAGCTTCCTACACCATCCCTCGACTAAATGCTAGAATCTGCGCCCATCATGCGGTCATTCTTCGTGTTGGCCGAATATTCCTTCAAACAGTGCATCCCATGCTGAAGAAGCTGTTCCAGTCATTCCGTTCTCCCTTGCGTCGAACGCAACACAAACGCAGCACCCCTGAAGTGCTCAACAGCGGCCAGCATTCGCTGCAAAAAGCGCAGTTCAGCCGGTATGCGGTGAACATCGTCGAGCGTCTGCAGAGCGCCGGATACCAGGCTTACCTGGTCGGCGGGTGCGTGCGCGACATGTTGCTCAATATCACCCCCAAGGATTTCGACGTCGCCACCAGCGCCACGCCAGAACAAATCCGAGCCGAATTTCGCAATGCGCGGATCATCGGTCGGCGGTTCAAACTGGTGCATATCCACTTTGGCCGGGAAATCATCGAAGTCGCGACCTTTCGCGCCAATCACCCGCAGAACGACGACGAGGAAGACAGCAATCAGTCCTCTCGTAACGAAAGCGGGCGAATCTTGCGCGACAACGTCTATGGCACCCTCGAAGACGATGCTCAGCGCCGGGACTTCACGATCAATGCGCTGTATTACGATCCGGTCAGCGAACGTATCCTCGACTACGCCCACGGCGTACACGACATTCGCAATCGGCTGATCCGCCTGATCGGCGACCCGACCCAGCGCTACCAGGAAGACCCGGTGCGGATGCTGCGGGCCGTGCGCTTTGCCGCTAAGCTGGACTTCGGTATCGAGAAACATACCGTGACACCGATCCGCGACCTGGCGCCGATGCTGTGCGAGATCCCTTCAGCGCGCCTGTTCGAAGAAGTGCTCAAGCTGTTCCTCTCGGGTTATGCCGCCGACACCTTCGAGATGCTGGTCGACCTGAACTTGTTCGAACCGCTGTTCCCCGCCAGCTTCGAAGCCCTGGAACACAATCCGAACTACACCCATACGCTGATCAGCCAAGCGCTGATCAATACCGACCTGCGCATCAAGCAGAACAAGCCGGTAACGCCGGCCTTTCTGTTTGCCGCCTTACTGTGGCCGGCCCTGCCGACGCGGGTATTACACTTGCAAGCCCGTGGTATGCCGCCCATTCCGGCGATGCAGGAAGCTGCTCACGAACTGATCAGCGAGCAATGCCAGCGCATCGCAATCCCCAAGCGTTTTACCCTGCCGATCCGCGAGATCTGGGACATGCAGGAACGCTTGCCACGCCGCAGCGGCAAACGCGCCGACCTGTTGCTGGACAATCCGCGCTTTCGTGCCGGCTATGACTTCCTGCTGCTACGCGAAGCCGCCGGTGAACAGACCGACGGCCTGGGTGACTGGTGGACCGACTATCAGGACGCCAATGACGCTGGCCGCCGCGACATGATCCGCGACCTCAGCGGCAAGGAAGACGTCAGCGGCGCGCCGCGCAAACGTCGCCGCAGCAGTGCCGGCAAGCGCAAGCGTACCGCAGGTTCGGAAGAGTAAGTTGATGGAGCGCGTCTATATCGGCCTGGGCAGCAACCTGGCCGAGCCAGCAGAGCAATTGCGCAATGCCATCAACGCTCTGACACAACTGCCGGACAGCGAGCTGGTAGGCGTCTCAGCGTTCTACCAGAGCGATTCGCTGTTGCCCGGCCAACCGCGCTACACCAATGCGGTGGCGGCGCTCGACAGCCTCTTGCCCCCCCTGACCTTGCTCGATGCACTGCAGGCCATCGAAATCGAGCAGGGTCGCGAGCGTCATGAACGTTGGGGGCCGCGCACGCTGGACCTCGATATTCTGCTATTCGGCGACCGGCTGATCGACGAGCCGCGTCTGAAAGTTCCGCATTACCATATGCAGGCCCGCCCTTTTGTGCTGTATCCGCTGGCAGAACTGGCCCCCGTCGACCTGCGACTGGCCGATGGCCGCACACTGCGCAACTTGCTTGGCGAATGCCCGTTTGTCGGCCTGGAACGACTTTCCCGCTAGGAACGTCACCCTCCCGCAAAAAAGCGCCGATGCGGCAGTCTGGCTGAATCGCATCAGTTACACCGGTAACACCCCCGGCGTAACATTGCGGTAACACATCCGATTGACTTCCCCGGTTCTCCTCACGACTATAGGCGTCCCGTTGCCGCCTCTGCGGCGTTAAAGAGCGCAATCGAGGTTTATAAGCACGACAAAAAAACGTGCGCCTGTATAAATGACGAGCCACGCGCGTTACTCGCAGTAATTTGCACGGAGCCTGAAGAGGATTTTTTCATGCCAGACATTACCCTGACCACCTTGCAAAGCCTCAAGCACAAAGGTGAGAAAATCGCCATGCTGACCTGCTACGACGCCACTTTCGCCCACGCCGCTTGCGCAGCAGGCGTTGAAGTGCTGCTGATTGGCGACTCGCTGGGTATGGTTTCCCAAGGGCATGACAGCACGCTGCCCGTGACAGTGGACGACATCGTGTACCACACCGCCAGCGTCAAGCGTGGTAATCAGGGCGCATTGATTGTCGCCGACCTGCCGTTCATGGCCTACGCCACCGTCGAACAGACATTGCACCACAGTGCTCTGCTGATGCAGGCTGGCGCCAATATGGTCAAGGTCGAAGGGGCCGCCTGGTTGGCCGAGTCCATTCGCCTGCTGGCCGAACGGGGTGTACCGGTCTGTGCGCATCTGGGCCTGACCCCGCAATCGGTGAACATCTTCGGCGGCTACAAGGTCCAGGGCCGTGGTGAAGCCCAGGCCCGGCAAATGCGTGCCGACGCCATCGCCCTGGAGCAGGCCGGCGCCGCCATGATCCTACTTGAGTGTGTACCGAGCGAGCTGGCGGCGGAAATCACCCAAGCAGTCAAAGTACCGGTCATCGGTATCGGCGCCGGTACCGCCACCGACGGTCAAGTACTGGTGCTGCACGACATGCTCGGTCTCTCCATCAGCGGTCGCGTGCCCAAATTCGTGAAAAACTTCATGCTCGGCCAGAGCAGTATCCAAGCGGCATTGGGCGCCTACGTCAGCGAAGTCAAGGCCGTCACCTTTCCAGGCACCGAACACGGGTTTTCGGCATGAATACAGTCAAGACTGTCCGTGAACTACGCGCCGCCGTCGCGCGAGCCCGCTGCGAGGGCAAACGCATCGGCTTCGTGCCGACCATGGGCAACCTGCATGCCGGCCACACCGCCTTGGTCACCAAGGCGGCCCAACGCGTGGATTTCGTGGTGGCAAGCATCTTCGTCAACCCGCTGCAATTCGGCGCTAACGAAGACCTCGACAAGTACCCGCGCACTCTCGCCGCCGACCAGGAGAAACTGCTCCAGGCCGGCTGCAATCTGCTGTTCGCGCCTACGGTCGAGGAGATGTACCCCGACGGTATGGCCGGACAGACCCGGGTCAGCGTCCCGCACCTGTCCGAAGGGCTGTGTAGCGACAGTCGCCCCGGTCATTTCGAAGGCGTGGCCACCGTGGTCAGCAAGCTGTTCAACATGGTCCAGCCCGACCTGGTGGTGTTCGGTCAGAAGGACTACCAGCAGTTGGCTGTGATCCGTGCCCTGGTGCATGACCTGAACATGCCCATCCAGGTGATCGGTGAACCGACCGTTCGGGCTGCCGACGGCCTGGCGCTGTCGTCGCGCAATGGCTTCCTCAGTGAAACCGAACGGGCCGCGGCCCCGGTGCTGTATCACAGCCTGAGCCAGATCGCCGGGTTCATCGAGCAGGGCGAACGTGATTATCCAAAGCTGCTCGCCGAACATACCCGGTTGATCGAAAGTGCCGGCTTGCGCCTGGACTACCTGGAAATCCGCCACGGCCTCAGCTTGCGCCCTGCCACCGCGCAGGACCGCGACGTGGTGATCCTGGTTGCCGCCTTCCTCGGCACCACCCGCCTGATCGACAATCTGCACTTGAGCCTCGACACTCCCGCATGAATAGCGACTGCCCGAGCTCCAGGCTTGAGTCAAACGGTCGCCGTCCGAGTATCTCATGGGCAAATGGACGCGTTCGCAGCCCAGGTCGCTTGATCGGGCCTGCTCGAACCTGAACCCCAAGAGTGCGAAAAAGTATCGAGAAAAGGTCAGACAAAGCCAAGACAGACGCCAGCGCGAGGTTTACTGTAATCGCGCTGCGTCTTCCAAGGTACCGACGCAGGTTGTCGGACACTGCCACTGAATAAAAGCAGGACCTTCCGGGGTTTCTGGTGTCCAAAAAAGTCAAATGTCCAACAGGCAGCTCTCGTAAAAGGAAATCCGCAGCGATGGCGTACTACCGCACTCCTCACGACGTGACCGCCCTGCCCGCCTGGCAGGCGTTGAACCAACACCGCGAAAACATGCACAACTTCAGCATGCGCGAAGCCTTTAATGCCGACCCACAGCGTTTCAATCAATTCACCCTCAGCAGCTGCGGGTTGTTCCTCGACTACTCCAAGAACCTGATTACCAACGAGACCCGCAACCTATTGGTGGGCCTGGCCAATGAAGTCGATCTGCAAGGCGCAATCAAGTCGCTGTTTGCCGGCGAACTGGTCAACGCCTCCGAAGGTCGCCCGGCGCTGCACACCGCGCTACGCCGTCCGGTCGGCGACAAGCTATCGGTCAACGGCGTCAATGTGATGCCCGATGTGCATAAAGTGCTCAATCAGATGACCGAGCTGGTCGGGAAAATCCATGATGGCCTGTGGCGCGGCTACACCGAAAAGCCAATCACCGATGTGGTCAACATCGGTATCGGTGGTTCGTTCCTCGGCCCGGAGCTGGTCTCCGAGGCGTTGCTGTCCTACGCCCACAAAGGCGTGCGCTGCCACTACCTGGCGAACATCGACGGCAGCGAGTTCCACGAGCTGTCGGCGAAGATTCGCGCCGAGACGACCCTGTTTATCGTTTCCTCGAAAACCTTCACCACCCTCGAAACCCTGAAGAATGCCCGTGCCGCCCGTGACTGGTACCTGGCCCAGGGCGGTTCCGAGGCGGAGCTGTACAAGCACTTCATCGCGGTATCGAGCAACAACGCCGCCGCCGTGGCCTTCGGCATCCGCGAAGAGAACATCTTCCCGATGTGGGACTGGGTCGGCGGGCGCTACTCGCTGTGGTCGGCCATCGGCCTGCCGATTGCCCTGGCCATCGGCATGTCGAATTTCAAGGAGCTGCTGTCCGGCGCCTACACCATGGACCAACACTTTCAGAACGCGCCATTCGAACAGAACATGCCGGTGCTGTTGGCCCTGCTAGGGGTCTGGTACGGCAACTTCTGGGGTGCGCAGAGCCACGCGATCCTGCCGTATGATCACTACCTGCGCAACATCACCAAGCACCTGCAACAACTGGACATGGAATCCAACGGCAAGAGCGTGCGCCAGGACGGTAGCCCGGTGTCCACCGATACCGGCCCGGTGATCTGGGGCGGCGTCGGTTGCAACGGCCAGCACGCCTATCACCAATTGCTGCACCAAGGCACCCAACTGATCCCGGCCGACTTCATCGTGCCGATTGTCAGTTTCAACCCAGTGGCCGACCATCACCAATGGCTGTACGCCAACTGCCTGTCCCAGAGCCAGGCATTGATGCTCGGCAAGACCCGCGCCGAAGCCGAAACCGAACTGCGTGAAAAAGGCTTGAGCGAAGCCGAGGTGCAGAAACTGGCAGCGCACAAGGTGATCCCCGGCAACCGTCCGAGCAACACGCTGGTGGTCGAGCGTATCAGTCCTCGTCGTCTCGGTGCCCTGGTGGCGACCTACGAGCACAAGGTCTTCGTGCAGAGCGTGATCTGGGGCATCAACGCCTTCGACCAATGGGGCGTGGAGCTGGGCAAGGAACTGGGCAAAGGCGTCTACAATCGCCTGGTCGGCAGCGAGGAGTCTTTGGCCGACGATGCCTCGACCCAGGGGCTGATCAACTACTTCCGCGGTCGTCATCGCGGCTGACCGGTTGTTGAGATCGTTCCCGCACAAGCGGGAACGATCGATTCTCCCTGACCCCTTGAACCTTCCCGCTACAGGGCGCACCCTTAGGTTTGTCGCAGACAAGAACAAGGAACCGCCATGTTCGATATCAGCACATACCCCAAGGCTGAAGCCGTGCGCCAGGCCGCCCAACTGAGCCAGGCCGACTACCAGCGGCTCTACCGGGACTCCATCGACCACCCCGACACTTTCTGGGCCGAACAGGCCATGCGTTTTCTCGACTGGTCCCGCCCCTGGGACAAGGTCCAGCAATGGGACCTGCGTACAGGTCAGGCGCAATGGTTCGCCGGCGGGCAACTGAATGTCAGCTACAACTGCATCGACCGCCACCTCGCCGAACACGGCGACAGCATCGCGCTGATCTGGGAAGGCGACAATCCTGCCGAATCGGCGCAAATCACCTACCGCAAGCTGCACCACAACGTCTGCCGGTTGGCCAATGTGCTGAAAAAGCGCGGTGTGAAGAAGGGCGATCGCGTCTGCATCTACATGCCGATGATTCCCGAAGCGGCCTACGCCATGCTCGCCTGCACGCGGATCGGCGCTATCCATTCGGTAGTGTTCGGCGGGTTCTCTCCTGATGCCCTGCGCGACCGTATCCTCGATGCCGACTGCCATACTGTGATCACCGCCGACGAAGGCATACGCGGCGGCAAGTACATACCGCTCAAGCAGAATGTCGACAAGGCACTGCTCGGTTGCCCCGGTGTCGATACCGTCCTGGTGGTGGAGCGAACCCAGGGCGAGGTACAGTGGGTCGAAGGCCGCGACCTCTGGTATCACCAGGCCGTGCATGGCGTCAGCGATGACTGCCCGCCCGAGCCGATGGAGGCCGAGGACCCGCTGTTCATCCTCTACACATCCGGCAGCACCGGCCGCCCCAAAGGCGTGCTACACACCACCGGCGGCTATCTGCTGCAAACGGCGATGACCTTCCAGTACGTCTTCGACTATCGCCCTGGCGAAGTCTTCTGGTGCACCGCCGATGTCGGCTGGGTCACCGGCCACAGCTATATCGTCTACGGCCCGCTGGCGAACGGCGCCACCAGCCTGATCTACGAAGGGGTGCCGAGCCATCCGGACAGCTCACGCTTCTGGCAGGTGATCGACAAACACCAGGTCAATATCCTCTACACCGCACCGACCGCCCTCAGGGCATTGATGCGCGAAGGCGACGAACCGCTGAAACGGACCTCTCGGGCAAGCCTGCGCCTGCTTGGCAGCGTTGGCGAACCGATCAACCCGCAAGCCTGGGAATGGTACTTCAACATGGTCGGCGAGCAGCGCTGCCCTATCGTCGACACCTGGTGGCAGACCGAGACCGGCGGCATCATGCTCACGCCACTGATCGGCTCCCAACAGCTCAAGCCGGGCTGCGCTACCCAGCCGATGTTCGGCGTGCAACCCGTGCTGTTGGATGAGCAAGGTCGGGAAATCAGCGGCGTCGGCAGCGGCGTGCTGGCCATCAAGGCCAGTTGGCCGGGGCAGATCCGTAGCCTCTACGGCGATCCACAACGCATGCTCGACACCTACTTCAAGCCCTACCCCGGCTACTACTTCACTGGCGACGGCGCCCGCCGTGACGAAGACGGTCATTACTGGATCACCGGACGGATCGACGACGTGATCAACGTCTCCGGCCACCGCATCGGCACCGCCGAAGTGGAAAGCGCGCTGGTGCTCCACGAAAGCATCGCCGAAGTTGCTGTGGTCGGTTACCCCCACGACCTCAAGGGCCAAGGCATCTACGCCTTTGTCACGCCGATTAAAGGCATCGAGCCGAGCGAGGCCCTCAGCAAAGCGTTGCTGGCCCATGTCAGCCAGGAGATCGGCAGCTTCGCCAAACCGGACCTGATCCAGTGGACACCCGCCTTGCCGAAAACCCGCTCAGGGAAAATCATGCGGCGCATCCTGCGCAAGATCGCCTGCAATGAACTGGACAGCCTGGGTGATACCTCGACCCTGGCCGACCCCAGCGTGGTCGAGGGACTCATCGACAAGCGCCTGAATCAATAACCGGTGGCGGCGAAAGCTACTTTCGCCGCCACCGACCTTGCTGCATGGGCCTGATCCCCGGAAGGCTGGTAAACTCCCGCGCCACATCCCCCAAGGCGCGCTCCATGTCTTCCTTGAATAAGGCGCTGCGCGCCGCCCTCGATCGTCGCCAGGACCTGCTGGCCGAACTTCATACCCAGGGCACCGACTGCTATCGGCTGTTCCACGGCAGCCAGGAAGGTGCCGGTGGCCTGACCGTCGATCGCTACGGCCCGCAACTGTTGGTACAGACCTTCCACCAGACACTGGCGCGCGAAGAGCTGCTCGCCTTGCACGGGACCATCAACCAGTACCTGCAACTGGACACTCTGCTGGTCTACAACGACCGTTCCCGCGGCCATTCGCGGATCGATCGCGAAGACCCGGTCTACCGGGCCGACGAAAGCGCCCTCGCCGACCTGATCGGCCACGAATGGGGCCTCAACTACCGCGTGCGCGGCCGACACGCCGGACAGGATCCACTGCTATTCCTCGACTTGCGCGATGCCCGCGGCTGGGTCAAACAGCACAGCCAGGGCAAAAGCGTCCTCAACTTGTTTGCCTATACCTGCGGCGTCGGTCTGAGCGCAGCCGCCGGCGGTGCCCTGGAAATCTGCAACCTCGACTTCGCCGAAGGTAACCTGGCCGTGGGCCGCGAGAACGGTTTGCTCAACCCGCAACTGCCGGCCATGCAGTTCGTCCAGTCCGACTACTTTCCGGCCATCCGTCAGCTCGCCGGCCTGCCCATCGCCCAGCGTCGCGGTCAGAAGCTGCCGAGCTATCCGCGCCTGGGACAGCGCCAATATGACCTGGTACTGCTCGACCCGCCCGCCTGGGCCAAGAGTGCCTTCGGCACCGTCGACCTGCTGCGTGACTACCAGAGCCTGCTCAAGCCAGCACTGCTGGCCACAGCCGACAATGGCGTGCTGATATGCTGCAACAATCTGGCAAAAGTCAGCCTGGACGACTGGCGCGAACAGGTCTTGCGTTGCGCGGAAAAAGCCGGTCGACCGGTACGCGATTGGCAGGTACTGGCACCGGCGGCTGACTTCCCTTCGTGGGACGGACAACCTCCGTTGAAAACCCTGATCCTCCAACTGTAGGCATGGCGCCAGAGACCCGTCTCTTGAAATGCACCTAGCAACGTAAGTAGCGATGAAAAAAGGCGATTGCTTCGGAACCGCTAACGCGTGCCATACTCCAAAGCACCTCCGACTGAGATAGACGACGCCTCACATGCCCAAAGGATTGAAACGCGCCCTCGGCGCCTTGCTGACCGTCCTCGCGCTGTACACCGTGCTAGGTTTTTTCATCCTGCCGGGCGTGGGCCTGCGTATTGCCAACCAGCAACTGGCGCACTACGCCACGGTGCCTGCCAAGCTCCAGCGTCTGGAGTTCAACCCGTTCAGTCTGGAGTTGACGCTGTGGGGTTTGAACATCGGCGAGCCGGGCCAGGAGCAGGTCGCGTTCGAGCGTCTCTATGTCAATCTGCAGGCCGACAGCCTCTGGACCCAGGCCCTGCACTTGGCCGAAGTCCAACTGGACCAGCCCAAGACTGAAGTGACCTTCAGCAAGGACGGCAGCCTCAACCTCGCCCGGTTGTTCAAGTTGCCCGCCAGCGAACCGACCCCGACCGATCCCAATGCCAAGCCTTTCCCCGTGCGCATCGACCAGATCGCACTGGCTGGCGGCTATCTGCACTTCCAGGACCTGCGTCCGAGCGAACCTATCGAGTTCCTCTATGACAAGATGGATCTGCAGCTGAAAAATCTCAGCACCCTGCCCGACGACGCCGCCGACATGACCTTGGTGGCCGCAGGCCCCGAAGGTGGGCGTATCGACTGGAAAGGCAATGTCAGCCTCGTGCCGATCACCTCCCAAGGCTCGTTGAAAGTCACCGATGGCAAGATGAAGCTCTGGTGGCCCTACGTCCGTGATGCGCTGCCGTTGGACCTCGAAGATGGCATCGTCAATCTCAGCACCGATTACACCCTCAACCTCGCCAAGGACACCGAGCTGCTGCTGAGCAACACGTCGCTCAGCGTCGCACCGTTCGCCATCAAGGCTCCCGATGGCCGGCCCCTGGCGCGCCTGGAGCGGCTAGACGTCAGCGAGACCAGCATCGACCTCGCCAAGCAGCAGGTCGTCGTCGGCAAGATCCGCAGTAGCAAGCTGGAAACCTGGGCAGCCCGTGAAGCCGATGGTCAACTGGACTGGCAGAAACTGCTCGCCAGCCAGCCAGCCAAACCCGCCCCCAAGGAGCCACCACCTGCGACCGCCGATACCCCTGGCGCCGCACCGACTGCACCCAGCAAACCCTGGCAGGTGCTGCTCAAGGACGTACAACTGCGCGACTACCGCATACATCTCGCCGACCGCGCGAACAAAACACCGGTCGCCCTCGATCTCGGCCCATTGAACCTCGACCTGCAGAACTTCGACAGCCTCAATCCATCGCCCTTCAGCCTCAAGTTCGATACCGGACTGGGCAAGCAAGGCAAGGTGCTTGCCAGTGGCGAAGTCAGCTTGAGCCCGATCAGTGCCAAGCTGAAGGTCAAGACCCAGGATATCGACTTGCGAGTGGCCCAAGCCTATGTCGAGCCGTTTATTCGCTTGGAAGTACGCAGCGGCCTGCTCGGCAGCGACCTCGACGTCAACCTGAAAAATATCGACCCGCTGACCTTCAGCGTGACCGGAAGAGCTCAGGTCGATCAACTGCACACCCTCGATACTCTCAAGAGTCGGGACTTCGTGAAATGGCAGAAATTGGCGGTCGACGGCCTGAACTACCAGCACGGCGACAGCCTGTCGATCGACAAAGTCAGCGTGTTCCGGCCCTATGTCCGTTTCATGATCAACGACGACCGTACCACCAACATCGATGACCTGCTGATTCCACAGCCGGCTGGGGGACCTGGCAAATCGACGGCCAAGGCCGCCCCGTCGAACAGCAAGCCACTGGGTATCCATGTCGGCGGCATTGCCATCAACGATGGCTCGGCCAACTTCGCCGACTTCAGCCTCACTCCCAACTTCGCCACCGCCATCCAGCAACTCAACGGCCAGATCGGCACCATCGACAGCCGCCAGGCCAAGCCGGCCAATGTCGATATCAAGGGCAAGGTCGATCGTTATGCACCCGTGACCATCAAGGGCGCGCTCAATCCCTTCGACCCGATGGCCAGCCTGGATATCGCCACCAGCTTCAAACGCGTCGAGCTGACCACCCTGACACCGTATGCCGGCAAGTTCGCCGGTTATCGTATCCGCAAGGGCCGACTCAATCTCGATCTGCATTACCTGATCACCAAGGGCCAGTTGAAGGCCGAGAACAAGTTAGTGGTCGAGCAACTGCAACTGGGCGAGAAAGTCGACAGCCCGGACGCCGTCGATCTACCGATCAAGCTGGCTATCGCCCTACTCAAGGACTCCGATGGCAAGATCTCCATCGAGCTACCGGTTTCCGGCGACCTCAACAACCCGCAGTTCAGCGTCATGCCGATTGTCTGGCAGACCCTGCGTAACCTGGTCGTGCGGGCAGCCACGGCACCCTTCAAGTTCATTGGCGGGCTGATTGCCGGTGGCGATTCCCAGGACCTCAGCAATGTAGCCTTCACCCCAGGCTCCAGCGACTTGAGCAAGGACGCCGAATCGTCCCTGAGCAAGCTAGCCGCCGCCTTGAAGGAACGTCCAAACCTGCGCCTGGAGATCGAAGGCACCAGTGCCCAGGCCAGCGACGGCCCGCTCATCGCCCAGCAACGCTTGGACCGCGAATATCAGGCCACTTACTACAAGATGCTCCAGCGCCGTGGCGACAAGGTCCCGGCACAGGCCTCGTTGTTGCAGGTGCCGGAGGGTGAGAAGGCGCCGATGCTGGAGGGCATCTACCGCAGTCAGCTCAAGCAACAGCCGCCAGCCGAATGGGCGCAATTGAGCCGCGACGAACGCACCGCCAGACTGCGCGACGCAGTACTCAAGAACTGGAGTGGCAACGCCGCATTGCTGCGTAAATTGGGCCAGGAGCGGGCCAGCAGCATCAAGGACTTCCTGGTAGACAAAGGCCAACTGGAAGACACTCGTGTGTACTTCATTGATGCCAGCCTCGGTCAAGCCGAGAGCGATGGCCGCGTCGTCACTCCCTTGCACCTGGATAGCGAATGAGCAGGTTCAAACCTATTCTGTTCGGCCTGGCATGGGCATTGATTGCCAGCCAGGCCCAGGCTGGCTCCTTGCGTTGCGCCAGCCACTTGATCAGCATCGGCGACAGGAAATCGGAGGTTCTGGATAAATGCGGCGAACCACTTTCCCGGGATGTGGTGGGCTATCAACGCAGCGTCGATCGTCGTGTCGAGGTGCAGATCGAAGAATGGGTCTATCCCCAGAGTGGTGGCATGGTCCAGTACCTGCGCTTTGTCGGCGGACGCCTGGAGCGCATCGACAGCAAGCGCGGGAACTGACAACCCGCAGACCCCAACAACACCCTGAAGGAATGACCGGTCAGCGTTCGATGGGCGGTGATGGCGTCCGTGCGGACAGGCTCCACTCCTGTGGCCTACGGGGACCCCGTACAGGGCATCAGTCTTCGCAAGCCCTATATAAAAACAGGTCCCGACGCGTAACGTCGGGACCTGTGGTGGGTCACTCCCTGCGACCCGTCGCCGGAACCTCAAGGTTCAGCAGGTACACTGCAACACCACCTGCTTGACCCTAAAGCGGGTTCCAGCGAAACCGATGAACCTCAGTTGGCTTTCAGGCCATCGGCCGAAACAGCCTGGACGCCTTTGATTTTCTTGGTGATAGCGACAGCAGTGGTTTTCTGCGCTTCAGTCACCGCCACGTCTGATGACAACGACACCACACCCTTGTTGGTTTCGACTTTGATGTCGGTGCCAGGAATGCCTTTTTCAGTCACCAGGTCAGCCTTTACTTTGGTGGTGATCCAAGTGTCGGAGGTCGATTCTTTGGCACGGTCGATTTTGTCGGGATGCGCGACACCGCCGGCAAGCAAGCCGTCAGCCGATACCGCTTTAACACCCTTAATATTCTTGGTGATATTTATAGCGGTGGTTTTCTGAGCATCGGAGATCTTCTCGTCCGAGGACAGGGAAACCACGCCCTGGTTGGTTTCAACTTTTATCTTCGAACCAGGAATACCCTTCTCGGTCAGCAAATCGCTCTTCACCTTGGTCGTGATCCAGGTGTCGGAGGTGGCTTGTTTGGCTTCGGTCACTTCACCGGCAGCCAGAACCATGGGTGCCTGAGAGGTTTGAGCGAAGGCGGTATTGGCCAAGGTCAGGGTCAGAGCGCTGGCAGTGGCTACAGCGATAGCGAACTTCTTCATACAGGTAACTCCTGTTCTTCTGAAAAATCTGCGCCTTAGTCCTGGCGACAGGGTTGTCAATATGATTGCAGGTGCTGTGCCAACCCTCGAAAACAAAGTAAATTTATATAAATCAATAACTTATACAAAATCAAAAAAAGCGCTGTCGTGCATTTTGCATGACTGGTTGCCAAGTAGCATGCAAGTTGCGTGTTTGCGCCCTGAACAGCCCGTTGGGTGTCGTTGTCACCCTAGTTTTCGGTCGAACCAAGCTCGAACACCCTCCGTTGTCGGAGCCGAGCATGCTCGCGAAGAGGCCAGTGAGATCGCCAAACGCCTTGCAGATTTTTCTCAGGCCGTAAAGTCAGCCATTTCAATCTCTTATAGAGACCATTCCTACGCCCTGTAGTCAGGCCGTCCTCTTAATTCCCGGTCTTCGTTCATGGTCCGATGGGCGTCCCTGTTCGCACGGAACGCACCGGCATGACCGACACCTACTGGGCCGCCCGCGAAGGCGATGCCTTGCTGCACACCGCGCCGATGGCCGACCTCCTGGGCGGAGTCCTGGAAATCGCCGCCTCTGTCGCGGTCGGCGCACTGGCCACCACGGCGGTTGTCGCGGCAACGGGTATCACCGTCGCCACCGGTGGGCTGGGCTGCCTCGTACTCGGGAGCGCGGTGGGCATTGCGGTCGGCGTCGGCATGAACCAGACCGGCACCGACGAGGAGGTGAAACAGCTCTGCGACTGGCTAAGCAATGCGCTGTTTCCGCCCACGGTCCAGGCCCATATCACCACCGGCTCGCCCGACACCTTTATCAACGGCAAGCCCGCCGCCCGCGCCGCTGGCAGGATCGGCCCGGTACTGGCCGGCGAGTCCGCTGGCTACCTGGATATCGCCCAGGGCTTCTTTTCCCAGCTATGGCGGCCCACCGTCGCCACCCCCGCGCCCGGCGCCATTCCCAGCCCTTATGATCGCGTGGCCTGCGACAAACACCCGCCGATGCCCCAGGTCTATCTCGCCGAAGGCTCCAGCAAAGTCACCATCAACGGCCAGCCCGCCGTGCGCACGGGTGATCGCAGCACCTGCGAGGCTCGGGTCGGTGCGGTCAACGGGCTGATTTCACCCAATGTGCGCATCGGTGGCGCGCCCGTGGTGATACGCGAAATCCGCAGCGGCAAGCCCCCCGGCGTGGGCCTGGCGGTGGGCACCTTGTTGATGTTGCGCGGTGGCGGCGCGAAGTTTTTCAGCCAATTGCCCTGCATGCTGGTCGGCGGACTGACGTCATGGGGCACCGGCCAGGTCAGCAACGCCCTGAGCGCGGCGATGTCCGGCTCGCCTAACCCGGTCCACGCCGCCACTGGTGCCAAGGTGCTGGGCGGCGAGGACGAGCTCGATTTCGCCTTGCCCGGTTTGCTGCCCCTCGACTGGCAACGCTTCTACAACAGCCGCGATGAACGCCACGACAGTTTGCTCGGCCAGGGCTGGAGCCTGCCGTATGAAATCAACGTGCGCCTCGAAGCCCGTCCCGAAGGCGGCGAACGGCTGATCTACACCGACGAGCAGGCCCGACAGATCGATATGGGCTCAATCCCGCTGGGCCATGCGGTGTTCAGTGCCGGCGAAGGCTTGAGCGTGCGGCGCCACGACAACGGGCAGTTGCTGATCGAGAGCGAGGACGGGCTGTACCGGCTGTTTGAACCGACCCTCGCCGATCCCTCGCGACTGCGCCTGAGCCAGTTGGGCGACCGCAACGACAACCGGCTCTACCTCGACTACAGCAAGTCGGGCACGCTGATTCGCTTGCGTGACACCTTCGACCAAGTCCAGGTGGAACTGATCTACCACAGCCCCCAAGGGCCTCGGCGTATCGGCCAGATCGAACGCCTGTACCCCGATCAAACCCGCGAAGTGCTGGTCAGCTATGACTACGATGCGGCGGGCGACCTGAGTGAAGTTCGCGATGCCACAGGGCAAGTTCAGCGGCGTTTTGCCTATGACGAACACCGGCGCCTGGTCGAACACCAATTGCCCAGCGGCCTGCGTTGTTTCTATCAATGGGCGCTGATCGAAACACAGGAAACACAAGAAACACAGAAAACACAAAAAACACAGGAATGGCGCGTCACCCGGCACTGGACCGATGACGGCGATGACTACCAGTTCGACTACGACCTGGAGGCTGGCATCACACGTATTACCGATGGTTTACGGCGTGTCAGCACCCTCCAGTGGAACCGCCAGTACCAGATCACCGCCTACACCGACCCCCTCGGCCATACCTGGCAATTTCAGTGGAACGACGAACGCCAGCTACTCGGCGCCATTGATCCGCAGGACGGACACTGGCGCTTCAGCTACGACGCCTCCGGCAACCTGTCCACCAGCGAAGACCCATTGGGCCGTATCGACTCCACCCTGTGGCTGGAACACTGGTCGCTGCCCCAAGTGCAAACCGATGCCGCCGGCCAGGCCTGGCAGTACCGCTACGACCAACGCGGCAACTGCCTCAGCGAAACCGACCCGCTGGGGCACACCACCACCTATCGCTACGATGCCTTCGGCCAGGTGGTGGAAATCATCGATGCCACGGGCAAAAGCCGAACCTTGCGCTGGAACGAATGCGGGCAACTGACCTACCACGCCGATTGCTCCGACTATCCCACGGACTTTTACTACGACCGACGCGGCCACCTGTGTACGGTGGCCGATGCCTTTGGCGAACGGGTGCACTACCAACGCGATGCTCAAGGCCGACTGCTGCAAACCGAACGGCCCGTGGACCGCTTCGACCACTACCAGCGCGACGCCCACGGCCAACTGATCGCCCATATCGACGCCGCTGGCGGCAGCACGCGCTACCAGTACAACCGACGCGGCCAGGTACGCCAACGCACCGACGCCCTTGGCCGACAGATCGAATACCACTACGACGCCTATGGCCGCTTGCAGGCACTGACCAACGAGAACGGGGAAAGTTACCGCTTTGCCTGGGATGCCAACGACCGCCGGATCCGCCAACAGGATCTGGACGGCAGCGCCCGGCAGTACAGCTATGACACGCACGACAACGTAGTCGCCATTGAACACTTGCCAGCGCCTCAAGAGGATGGAAGCCCGACTCCGGCTCCTATCGTCCATCAATTGGAACGCGATGCACTGGGTCGCCTGATCGCCAAGATCACCGCCGATGGCCGCACCACCTACAGCTACGACCGGCTGGACCAAGTGACC
>NZ_CP014135.1:4170151-4230550 GCF_001543125.1 Pseudomonas agarici
CGGCCTGCCCGAGCAACTGACGGAGGCCGATGGCACCCGGGTATGGCAGGCGCGCTACAAAGTCTGTGGCAATACCCTGGAAGAAGTGCGCGAACCGTACTATATCGAAGAGCAGAACCTGCGCTTTCAGGGGCAGTACCTGGACCGCGAGACGGGGCTGCACTACAACACGTTTAGGTTCTATGATCCGGATGTGGGGCGGTTTACCACGCCGGACCCGATTGGGTTGATGGGTGGGGTCAATCTTTATCAGTATGCGCCGAATCCCGCAGGCTATGCCGATCCCTTAGGTCTTAGCTGCGGCTCGCCAAAAAGCTTTGCCAGAAAAAATACGATAACTAAAAGATGGGTCGGAAAGCTATCCGGAAGAAAACCTGCTGACGTCGACAGCTATCTAACTGCCCGAGGATGGATAAAAACCTACCCACAAGCAGCCAGGCCCGATGCAATTCAACATGTTCAATTTTTCCGCGCTACAAAATCCGGCACTACCTATAAACTTGACTATCATCCGGGGAGCAGCTCAGCCCAATCCAACATTCACGGAAATGACTATTGGAAAATATACAGGACTAACAAATTTGGAGAGGATATAGTGCTCGGTAGAATTGGATACGGTAATTTCAAAAAATATGATCTAATCAAAGACTCTCCGGTTTATGTTAGTGGAAATCTAATGAATGGAGGCATTAAAAAATGATTGATTTTACTGCGGATATAAAATCCATGTACTCCGCGGCGAATATATTTCTAGGAGATAATATCTCCATGTATACCGATGAGTTGTATACAACTCATCAGGTTGAGATAAAGAAATACAGCCTTCCAAATAATAAAGTGAGATTTGCTTATGTGGTTGACGGCACCATTACAATAGCGACCCTTCCTAACGGTACAATATTTTCAATTGGTTGTAATAGTCATTATCAAGGGTTTTATAGAGGTATACTTTCTACTGGCATGTCGTTTTCCAAAATACAAAAACTTACAAAGCGTCAACGTATTTTAAATGGCACCATAATTATTGATGATGATTTTGGGTTTTTCTACGTACTACCTGCTCCTTATGATGAGATAGCTGATAGTATTGTAGATATACCTCAAAAATTAATTCTCGATGAAGCGTATATCTCCGACCTATCATTCCTAGAATGAGTGAGCCTACTCTGACATAAAAATGCAAATTCTCGCATCAAAGGGTAACTCAACACCCGCAGCGAATACGACCGGTGCGGACGCCTGCGCTCACGGGTGCGCCGCCCGAACAACCAGCCGGTAATGCTGTCCGCCGCCTGGGAGAAATACTTCGAATACGATGTCCTCGACAACCTGATCGAGCGTGACGAACGCGATAACCCCGCCCGCCGCGACCAGCGTCAACACCTGCACTACGACGCCACGGACCGGATCATCGCCACCCAGGAGAACCCACGGGGCCATAGCGAAACCTTCGCCTACGACGCCGCCGCCAACCTGCTCAACGGCCAGCAACAGAGCGCGGGGCTGAACCACCAGTACATTCCCCAACGTGCAGGATCGAAAGTCGCCCACGAAGACTGGAACCTGACCAAAGCAACGCCTTGGGGGCATGAGTCGATGGACAAATATCGCCATACAGGTTGGGACTTGGTAACAGTTATAAAAACCACAGGGCAATGGTAAAGCCTTCTAACAGGAGAAGATATGAGCGAGTTGACGGACTTCCACGTGTTCTGGGGTATTGCAATGGAGGTTTCAGAAAAGCATTCGGCCTCCATGGAAGCGGACGGCGCCGAAGATTTCGTCAAAATCCTTTACGACGAATATGTCGGACAGGGAGCCACAAAAAATAAAAAAAATGGTTAACCAAGCGCTTGCACACTGAATTTCTGTGCCTGGATACAAAACCTGAATGGGTTGGCGAACCCGCGTGGTTGTATCACCAGCGGCAGCCTATGGTATTTCTGCATCAATTCAGCGTTCCACCCTCAGCACAGCATCTGAAAGAGAAAATATCTCTGGGTGATACTCTTTACGTTTTCGGTTCAAAACATATCTTTGAAAATCGGTCAGACAGTAGCTGGACTGTTATTTATCGAACTGTAATACAGAATTTCGAAGGCAGTACGATGGATGAAAACCAATACTAAAAAAGTAAACCCGAAGCAGAACAACACTGAATAAAATTAATTTCTCAGCACACAAAAATGGACCGTAATGGGGACGACCGTAATGGGGACAGATTCATTTTTCAGCTTGCACCTCCACCTCACCAGCGTAGTCACCACAGTCAAGCTGGTTGCGCTACGCGCCATACCTGGCGCACCAATAAAAAATGCCAGTGAGCTTAACTGACTGGCATTAGCCCCGAAGGGTGGTGTTACTCAGCGAGCAGTCGAAACGCGCTTAAACGCCCGACGCCTTAGCTGCTGCGACGTCCTTGATGGACAGCTTGATACGGCCACGGTTGTCCACGTCCAGCACCAGTACTTCAACTTCCTGCCCTTCCTTCAGGATGTCGGTCACTTTCTCTACGCGAGCGTCGCTCAGCATGGAGATGTGTACCAGACCGTCCTTGCCCGGCAGGATGTTGACGAACGCGCCAAAGTCAACGATGCGCTCGACCTTGCCGACGTAGATCTTGCCGATTTCAGCCTCGGCGGTGATGCTCAGGACGCGTTGGCGTGCAGCCTCGGCAGCTTCCTTGCTTTCACCGAAGATCTTGATCGAACCGTCGTCTTCGATATCAATCGAAGCCTTGGTTTCTTCGCAGATCGCACGGATGGTCGCGCCGCCCTTACCGATGACATCACGGATTTTGTCGGTGTCGATTTTCATCGCGATCATGGTTGGGGCGTTTTCCGACAGCTCGGTACGCGATTGACCAATGATCTGGTTCATCTGGCCGAGGATGTTCAGGCGCGCTTCCAGGGCTTGGCCCAGGGCGATTTCCATGATCTCTTCGGTGATGCCCTTGATCTTGATGTCCATCTGCAGCGCGGTAACGCCCTTGGCGGTACCGGCTACCTTGAAGTCCATGTCACCCAGGTGGTCTTCGTCACCCAGGATGTCGGTCAACACGGCGAATTTCTCGCCCTCTTTAACCAGACCCATGGCGATACCAGCAACCGGCGCCTTCATCGGCACACCAGCGTCCATCAGGGCTAGGGAAGCACCACAGACCGAAGCCATGGAGCTCGAACCGTTGGATTCAGTGATTTCCGATACCACACGGATGGTGTATGGGAACTCGGCGGCATCCGGCAGCATGGCCTGGACCGAACGGCGCGCCAGGCGACCGTGACCGATTTCACGACGACCGGCACCGCCCATGCGACCACATTCGCCCACCGAAAACGGCGGGAAGTTGTAGTGCAACATGAAGGGGTCTTTTTTCTCGCCTTCCAGGGTGTCCAGCAACTGTGCATCACGGGCGGTGCCCAGCGTGGCAACAACCAGGGCCTGGGTTTCGCCACGGGTGAACAGGGCCGAACCGTGGGTCTTTGGCAGAACACCGACTTCGATGTTCAGAGGGCGCACGGTGCGGGTGTCACGACCATCGATACGTGGCTTGCCGTTGACGATGTTTTCGCGAACGGTGCGGTATTCGATTTCACCGAAAGCGGCTTTGACGTCGCTCGAGGAAGGCTGGCCTTCTTCGCCCGACAGTTTGGCAACCACCTGGTCTTTCAGTTCGCCCAGGCGAGCGTAACGGTCGGCCTTGACGGTAATGGTGTAGGCCTGGGAGATCGCTTCGCCGAACTCGGCGCGGATAGCACCCAGCAGTTCGCTGGCTTCTGCCTGGGGAGCCCAGGTCCAGGTGGGCTTGGCAGCTTCGGCGGCCAGCTCTTTGACCGCCTGGATAACCACTTGGAATTCGTCGTGGGCAAACAGCACGGCGCCCAGCATCTGGTCTTCGGTCAGCTCTTTGGCTTCCGATTCAACCATCAATACGGCTTCCGAAGTACCGGCCACGACCATGTCCAGGCTCGAGGCTTTCAGTTGTTCGTAAGTTGGGTTCAGCAGGTAGCCGGTGCTTTCGTGGAAAGCCACGCGAGCGGCGCCGATCGGGCCGTCGAAAGGAATACCGGAGATGGCCAGGGCCGCCGAAGTGCCGATCATCGCAGCGATGTCCGGATCGGTTTTCTTGCTGGTGGAGACGACGGTGCAGACAACCTGCACTTCGTTCATGAAACCTTCAGGGAACAGCGGGCGGATCGGACGGTCGATCAGGCGCGAAGTCAGGGTTTCTTTTTCGGAAGGACGGCCTTCACGCTTGAAGAAGCCGCCAGGGATCTTGCCGGCAGCGTAGGTCTTTTCCTGGTAGTGCACGGACAGAGGGAAGAAGCCCTTGCCCGGATCCGCTTGCTTGGCACCGACAACGGTCACCAATACGCTGACGTCGTTGTCAACGGTGACCAGCACCGCGCCGGAGGCCTGACGAGCGATACGGCCAGTCTCGAGGGTAACGGTCGACTGACCGAACTGGAATTTTTTGATTACCGGGTTCACGGTGTCCTACCTTCTTTTGTGGCTCTTGGGGGAACTTGTCTTCTTGCGAAATTCTTGGGCAACGCCGGGAATCGGCCCGACTGTCATTGTCCGGATGCTATCTTCGGGTAAAGCAGGTACTCAGATAAAACCAGTGGCCTGGGCGGTTAAGTTCGTTAGCTCGAATTCGCAGGCCACACGTCCATGGCCAAGGCGCTGTGACGAGTCATAGCCGGTTATGGCAAGGAGCAGTAGCACCGATCAGGGGCTGGTGGCACTGAAATTGACTCACAGCACTAGCCACACAGACCACTAAAGGCCGGAAGCTTGCCATGTGCCGGCGAACAACCCGCTGACACACAGCAAACAACCAGCTTTAGTGCCATCGCTGATTAGCGACGCAGACCCAGGCGACCGATCAGAGCGCTGTAACGGCTTACGTCTTTGCCTTTCAGGTAGTCCAGCAGCTTACGACGCTGGTTAACCATGCGGATCAGACCACGACGGGAGTGGTGATCTTTACCGTTGGCCTTGAAGTGACCTTGCAGTTTGTTGATGTTGGCGGTCAGCAGTGCAACCTGCACTTCTGGCGAACCCGTATCACCAACAGCTTGCTGGTAGTCGGTAACGATTTGAGCTTTTTCTTCAACGCTGAGAGCCATGAGGCAATCCTTTTATCAGGAAACTGTTTCAAGAAAACAGTTTCAACAGGCCAGGGACAAATCCCTGTATCTATAAATGAGCAGTGACCGCGCCTGTTGACAGCCACCCTCGCCAACCCGCTATGACGCGGGCTGGTTTCGGTCATTCTGACCGAATCAGTCGACGCGGCGCGATGCGCCCGTCTTCGCTCACTTCACCGATACCGATAAAGCGACCGTTATGATCCTGCACCCGTACCATGCCGAACTTCGGCGCATCCGGGGCACGTACCGGTTGGCCGTTGAGCCAATAGAACGCGCTGTGTTCCGAGAATTGCAACAACGGCCAGTCCTGCAGACCGCTGTCTGACGGCATCAGGAAGCGGTCGACTGCCTCATTGCCACCTTCGGCGTGCACCGCTTCCAGCTCTTCGAGCGTGACCGTCTGCGCCAGGGTGAAAGGTCCGGCCTGGGTCCGTCGCAGTCTGGCAACGTAGGCGCCACAACCGAGTTTCTCACCGATGTCCTCCACCAGGGTACGGATATAGGTACCCTTGCTACAGTCCACCGCCAGTTGGGCAGTATCACCCTCGCACGCCAGTAATTCCAAGCGCGTAATAGTAACAGAACGCGGTTCGCGCTCCACTACTTCCCCCGCACGAGCCAACTTGTAAAGTGGCTGTCCGTCACGTTTGAGCGCCGAGTACATCGGCGGTATCTGGCTGATTTTCCCACGAAAATCCGGCAAGAGCGCCTCGATATCGACACGACCAACGGTCACCGGGCGGGTCAGCAGAACCTCGCCTTCGGCGTCCGCGGTGGTGGTGGTCTTGCCTAACTGCATCAGGGTTTCATAACCCTTGTCGGAATCGAGCAGGTATTGCGAGAACTTGGTCGCCTCGCCGAAGCACAACGGCAGCACGCCGGTGGCTAACGGATCGAGGCTACCGGTGTGACCGGCCTTCTCGGCGTTGAGCAACCAGCGAACCTTCTGCAGCGCGGCATTGGAGGTAAACCCCAGTGGTTTGTCGAGCAGGATGATACCGCTGACGTTACGACGGATACGCTTGACCTGAGCCACCGATTACTCCCGGTCGTCTGCTGGAGGGTTGCCTTCCGGCGCCCCATCGCCGACATGCTGGCTGTCTTCGGCCACGGCACGCTCGATCAAGGCCGACAGATGCGCCCCACGCACGACGCTTTCGTCGTAGTGGAAGTGCAACTGCGGCACGCTGCGTAGCTTCATCTCGCGGGCCAGTTGCATGCGCAGGAAGCCCGCCGCCGCGTTGAGTACCTTGATGCTCTGGGCGATATCGTCCGGGTTGTCCTGGCCCATCACGGTGATGAAAATCTTCGCGTGGCCGACATCACGGCTGACGTCGACAGCGGTGATGGTGACCAGGCCGACGCGCGGGTCTTTGACTTCACGACGGATCAGTTGCGCCAGTTCACGCTGCATCTGATCGCCGATACGTTGGGTACGGCTGTATTCTTTTGCCATGTCTTGTTACCTGTTACTGCCCCACGGTGAAACCCGTGTGGTCTGAAAGCGGCAAACGCCCGGCCAGGCAGAAGCCGGACCGGGCGTTGCGTTTAGAGTCCGCGACGACCCGGACCGCCAAGTGCGGTGGGCCAGTGCGGCTCTTGAAGCGTGCGAGTCAGAGGCTGCGAGCAACCTGAACCTTCTCGAAGACTTCGATCTTGTCACCGACCTTGACGTCGTTGTAGCTCTTCACGCCGATACCGCATTCCATGCCGGCACGCACTTCGGAGGCGTCATCCTTGAAGCGGCGCAGGGACTCCAGCTCGCCTTCGAAGATCACGATGTCTTCACGCAGCACGCGGATCGGACGATTACGGTGCACGGTACCTTCGATCACCATGCAGCCGGCGATTGCACCGAATTTCGGCGAACGGAACACGTCGCGAACTTCGGCCACGCCCAGGATGTTCTCCCGGACATCGCTGCCCAGCATACCGGTCAAGGCTTTCTTGACGTCTTCGATGATGTCGTAGATCACGTTGTAGTAACGCATATCCAGACCTTCCTGCTCGACGATCTTGCGTGCACCAGCATCGGCACGCACGTTGAAGCCGAACAGTACCGCGCTGGAGGCCAGTGCCAGGTTGGCGTCGGACTCGGTGATACCACCGACGCCACCACCGACCACACGCACTTGCACTTCATCGTTACCCAAGCCGTTGAGCGCGCCTTGCAGCGCTTCCAACGAACCACGGACGTCGGATTTGAGGACGATGTTGAGCGTCTTCTTCTCTTCCTGGCCCATGTTCTCGAAGATGTTTTCCAGCTTGCCGGCGTGGGCGCGAGCCAGCTTGACTTCGCGGAACTTGCCTTGACGGAACAGCGCCACTTCGCGGGCTTTCTTCTCGTCGGCCACCACGCTCATCTCGTCGCCCGCGTCCGGAGTCCCGTCCAGGCCGAGGATCTCGACCGGAATGGAAGGACCGGCCTCTTTGATCGACTTACCGTTCTCGTCGAGCATGGCCCGTACACGGCCATAGTTCGAACCGACCAGAACCATGTCGCCCTGGCGCAGGGTACCGTCTTGGACCAATACGGTTGCCACCGGGCCACGACCTTTGTCCAGACGCGATTCAACCACTACACCACGGCCAGGCGCCGAAGGCGTTGCCTTGAGCTCCAGGACCTCGGCTTGTAGCAGAACGGCTTCGAGCAGTTCGTCAACGCCAGTACCGACTTTCGCCGAAACCGGAACGAACGGCGTGTCACCACCCCACTCCTCCGAGGTCACGCCGTGAACCGACAGTTCGCTACGGATACGATCGAGGTCAGCACCTGGCTTGTCGATCTTGTTCACCGCAACCACCAGTGGCACACCCGCCGCGACGGCGTGCTGGACCGCTTCGATGGTCTGCGGCATCACGCCATCATCCGCCGCCACTACCAGGATCACGATGTCGGTCGCCTTGGCACCACGGGCACGCATGGCGGTAAACGCCGCGTGACCTGGGGTGTCGAGGAAGGTGACCATGCCACGCTCGGTTTCAACGTGGTACGCGCCGATGTGCTGGGTGATGCCGCCGGCTTCGCCCGCCGCTACCTTGGCGCGACGGATATAGTCGAGCAGGGACGTCTTACCGTGGTCGACGTGGCCCATGACGGTCACGACCGGGGCACGCGAGAACGCCTCACCTTCGAACTTCAGGGACTCGGCCAGGGAATCTTCCAGGGCGGTGTCGCTGACCAGGGTCACTTTGTGGCCCAGTTCTTCAGCAACCAACTGGGCAGTTTCCTGATCCAGTACCTGGTTGATGGTGGCCGGAGTGCCCAGCTTGAACATGAACTTGATGATTTCAGCCGCTTTGACCGACATCTGCTGAGCGAGATCGCCGACAGTGATGGTCTCGCCGATCTTCACTTCACGCACGATAGGGCCGGTTGGGCTCTGGAAACCGTGGGCATTGCGTTTCTTCAGCTTGGCCTTGCCGCGACCGCCACGACGGAAACCGTCGCTCTCTTCGTCGGTAGTGCGCGGAGCCACACGTGGCGCCGGCGCCTTTTCCTTGACCGAAGCACGATGCGGGGCGTTCTTGCGTTCGCCATCGCCACCACCGCTACGACGATTGCTATCGTCGGCGCGAGGCTTGTCCGGGCGGCGCGGTTCTTCACGCTTGCGGGTGTCGGCTGCAGGTGCGGGTGCGGCAACCGGTGCTTCACGCACAGGTTCGGCAGCCACCACCGGTGCGGCAACCGGCTCAACCGAAGGGACCGCCACCGGAGCAGGAGCAGGCTGTTGACGCGCCTCTTCTTCGGCGCGACGCTTGGCTTCTTCTTCAGCCTTGCGGCGAGCCGCATTTTCCACGGCGCGACGTTCTTCCAGCTCGCGCTTGCGTTCGGCTTCGATTTCTTCCGGGCTGCGTTGTACGAAGACTTTCTTCTTGCGTACTTCAACGCTGATGCTCTTGCTACCCGCAACACGCAGGGTGCTGGTGGTCTTGCGCTGCAATGTGATCTTGCGCGGTTCTTCCACTTTCGCCTTGTGGCTGCTTTTCAAGTGAGTCAGCAAAGACTGCTTCTCACTGTCGCTCACACCTTCATCGGCGGCGGTGTGCGGCAGACCTGCCTCACGCATCTGCTGCAACAGGCGCTCTACCGGTGTTTTGACCTCATCGGCCAGTTGTTTCACCGTGACTTGCGTCATGCACTTCTCTCCTCAGGCCGCGCCTAATTACTCGAACCAGTGGGCTCGGGCGGCCATGATCAACTTGCCGGCACGATCGTCGTCGATGCCGTCGATGTCGAGCAGATCGTCAATAGACTGCTCGGCCAGGTCTTCGCGGGTAATTACGCCGCGCACCGCCAGTTCCATCGCCAAATCCTTGTCCATACCCTCAAGCGAGAGCAGGTCTTCGGCCGGATGGGCGTCTGCCAGCTTTTCCTCAGTAGCGATGGCTTTAGTCAACAAGCGATCCTTGGCACGAGCGCGAAGCTCGTTGACGATGTCTTCGTCAAAGCCGTCGATGTTGAGCATTTCTTCCAACGGTACGTAGGCAATCTCTTCCAGGCTGGTGAAACCTTCATCGACCAGCACCTGTGCCAGCTCTTCGTCGACTTCCAGCTCGTCGATGAAGTTGCGCAGGATGTCACCGGTTTCTGCCTGTTGCTTAGCCTGGATGTCCGATTCGGTCATCACGTTCAGGGTCCAGCCAGTCAGCAGGCTGGCCAGACGCACGTTCTGACCGCCGCGACCAATGGCCTGAGCCAGATTGTCTGCGCCGACAGCGATGTCCATGGCATGGGCATCCTCGTCAACGATAATTGCCGCGACTTCAGCCGGCGACATGGCGTTGATCACGAACTGCGCCGGGTTATCGTCCCACAGGACGATATCCACACGCTCGCCACCCAACTCGCCGGACACGGCCTGGACACGCGAACCACGCATGCCGATGCACGCGCCCTGCGGGTCGATGCGCTTGTCCTTGGAGCGGACGGCGATCTTGGCACGCGAGCCTGGATCACGGGAGGCGGCCATGACTTCGATCAGCCCTTCGGCGATTTCCGGCACCTCGATGCGGAACAGCTCGATCAGCATTTCCGGCGCGGTACGCGACAGGATCAGCTGAGGGCCACGGTTCTCGGTACGGATTTCCTTGAGCAGCGCACGAACCCGCACACCGACCCGGAACGTCTCGCGGGAAATGATGTCCTCACGCGCCAGCAACGCCTCGGCATTGTTACCCAGGTCAACGATGACGTTGTCGCGAGTGACCTTCTTCACGGTACCGGGGATGATTTCCCCCAGGCGCTCACGATAGGCGTCGACGACCTGAGCACGCTCGGCCTCGCGGACTTTCTGCACAATGACTTGCTTGGCGGTCTGAGCAGCGATGCGACCAAACTCGATGGACTCGATCTTTTCTTCAACAACATCGCCGACTTGTGCGCCAGGGTGGGTCAACGCGACCTTGCTTGGCCAGGTTTCCACGGCCGGATCATCCAGATCGGCCTCCTCGACGACAGTCCAACGACGGAAAGTCTCATAGGCACCCGTGTGGCGATTGATTTCCACACGCAGGTCGACTTCGTCCTCAAAACGCTTTTTGGTAGCAGTGGCCAAGGCCACTTCTAGTGCTTCAAAAATTACGCTTGCCGGTACACCCTTTTCATTGGATACCGACTCAACAACCAGCAATACTTCTTTGCTCATCGTACGCCTCGCCTTTCGCAAGCCATTGGATCCGCGGGATCCGCGTCTCAGTCAAAACTGGGAATAATGTTGGCCTTGTCGATCAAATCGATCGGCAACAGAAACTCGTGATCTTCTACCTGCACCACAATGTCCTGTTCTTCCACTCCGCGCAGAAGGCCCTGAAAATTACGTCGACCTTCAAAGGGCGAGCGCAACCTTATTTTCACTTGATCACCGGCATGCGAGGCAAACTGTTCAAGGGTGAACAGCGGGCGTTCCATGCCAGGAGAGGAAACTTCAAGCGTGTATTCAGTGGTGATCGGATCTTCGACATCCAGCACGCCGCTGAGCTGGCGGCTGACAATGGCGCAGTCATCTACCAGTACACCACCTTCTTTATCGATATAAACGCGCAACACGGAATGGCGGCCTTGAGCTGAAAACTCGATACCCCAGCATTCATAGCCAAGGGCCACGACCACTGGGGCCAACAAGGCCTGCAACTGTTCTAGCTTGCTCGACACCTGAACCCCCTCGTGCATGTACGTGCATGCTATTGAAATAAACAAAAAATGGGCGAATCGCCCATCCCTGAAACGCCGTCGAACAGCGGCGTCATAAAGTGTCCAGCTAACAAAAAGCCCCTGAAAAGGGGCTCCGCTAAAACTGGTTGCGGGGGCCGGATTTGAACCGACGACCTTCGGGTTATGAGCCCGACGAGCTACCAGACTGCTCCACCCCGCGACAAAGCTGGGGCGGAAGTATACGACCGATCCCCTACAGGGTCAATGTAACCTTCCACCTACAAGAAAGCCCGCGACAGCGGGCTCTCTTGATAATTGGTACCGAGAAGGGGACTCGAACCCCTACACCCTATGGGCACAACCACCTCAAGGTTGCGTGTCTACCAATTCCACCACCTCGGCAGTACAACATTTACAACATGAAACCCGTTTTACTTCTGCCCAGTCGCCGGAGGTACGTCAGTCGCTGGAGTAGCCGACTTTTGCTCCTGGAGCACCGGTACATCATCAGATGCCGGTTTTTGCTTTGGCGCTTCCAACACCGCAGGACTAGGCAAACCTACTTGAGTCAGCTCATGAGCTTTCTCTTTAGCAAAGTAACCTAACCCCAAGCTGGTTATGAAAAAAGCTGCGGCAAGTATAGCAGTAAACTTACTAAGAAAGGTAGAGGAACCTTGGCTTCCGAACACAGTATTTGAAGCACCTGCCCCGAAAGACGCACCAGCGTCCGCACCTTTACCCTGTTGCAGCAGCACCAGAGCAACAACGCCCAGCGCACCCAACAGATGAAGAACGATCACGACTGTTTCCAGCATTTTTTCAGTTTCCCGCGGCACGACAAATCGCACCGAACTCATCTGCATTCAGGGACGCTCCACCAATGAGCCCCCCATCGATATCCGGCATGCTGAACAGTTCGACCGCATTGGCCGCCTTCACGCTGCCGCCGTATAGAAGCCGCACACCTTGTGCGACCTCAGAATTCTCTGCCGCCAACTGCGCACGAATGGCCGCGTGCACATCCTGCGCTTGTTGCGGCGAAGCTGTCCGCCCGGTGCCAATGGCCCAAACCGGTTCGTAAGCGATAACGGCCTTGGAAAAAGCACCGATACCCAGCTCCTCGATAATACTATGCAACTGACACGAAACCACTGCCATCGTCTCGCCGGCTTCGTGCTGCTCCAGGGTTTCCCCTACACAGAGCACCGGGATCAAACCACAAGCCTGTGCCGCCGCGAACTTGCGATTCAGAGTGGGATCCGTCTCACCTATGATCAGGCGCCGCTCGGAGTGCCCCACCAGAACCAAGGCGCAACCTGCATCGACCAACTGGCTCGGCGCAATCTCACCGGTCAGAGCGCCCTGCATGGAGTCTATCGCAGCGTTCTGCGCACCGACCGAAATCGACCTGCCTTTCAAACCTTCAATCACTTGATTGATATGCAGGCAAGACGGGAATACCGCAACATCAACAGCACTCGGTAGGGCCAGATTGCGCAGCCCTTCGATCAGCTCAGCGACGCTGGCGCGGGTACCGTGCATTTTCCAGTTACCAGCTACCAATGGGCGACGCATGCTGTACCTCGCAGGTCAAAGTGGGCGCAGATATTACCCAACCAGATCATCACTGGCAAGCCGAATTCAGGCGCAAACTTCAGCAACCAGTTTTGCCAGAGCCTCGGCGTGGCCGCGAACCGAAACTTCATCTTCGCCCTCGACCATGACACGCACCAACGGCTCGGTTCCCGACTTGCGCAACAGCACGCGTCCGCGCCCCTGCATGGCCTCGGTCACGCGCTCACAAGCCGCCGTCACCTGCGGATGCTTGACCGGATCGATGTCACCGCCGAAACGCACATTGAGCAGTACCTGCGGACACTTGCGCAACGCCTGGCGCGCCTGGGCCAGGTTTTCGCCGCGACGACGCACCGCCAACAGGACCTGCAGCGCCGCGATGATCGCGTCACCGGTGGTCGTATTGCTCAGGCACAAGATGTGCCCGGAGTTCTCCCCCCCCACCAGCCAGTTGCGTTCGAGCAGTTCGGCGATCACGTAGCGGTCTCCGACATTGGCACGCACAAACGGGATATCCAGCTCCTTGAGCGCCAGCTCGAGCCCCAGATTGCTCATCAGGGTCCCGACCACACCGCCCTTCAATTTGCCCCGCTCGGCCAAGTCTCGGGCAATGATGAAGAGCAACTCGTCACCATCGACCACGGCACCGGTATGGTCGACCATCAACACCCGATCACCGTCGCCGTCGAAGGCAATGCCCAGATCGGCCTTCTCGGCCAGCACGGCAGCCTGCAGCGGCTTGATATGGGTCGAACCGCAGTTATCGTTGATGTTCAGCCCGTTGGGTTGCGCAGACAGGGCGACGACATCCGCCCCCAGCTCGCGGAACACACTCGGAGCGACCTTGTAGGTGGCACCGTGCGCGCAATCGAGCACGATCTTCAGGCCCGACAAGCTGGTGCCAGTCGGGACGCTGCTCTTGCAGAATTCGATATAACGACCGGCCGCGTCATTGATCCGTGAAACCTTGCCGAGCTTTTCCGAATCGACCACGGTCATCGGCGCATCAAGCAATTGCTCGATCATCAACTCGACTTCATCTGGTAACTTGGTGCCCTCGCCGGAGAAGAACTTGATGCCGTTGTCGTCATGGGGATTGTGAGAAGCACTGATGACAATCCCCGCCTCGGCGTGAAAAGTCCGTGTCAGGTAGGCGATGGCCGGTGTTGGCATCGGCCCCAGCAGCAACACATCGGCGCCTGCGGCCGACAGGCCGGCCTCCAGGGCGGACTCGAACATGTAGCCGGAGATGCGCGTGTCCTTGCCGACCAGTACCCGGCAGGTGCCCAGCTTGCGGAACGCCATGCCAGCGGCCCAGCCCAGCTTGAGCATGAAATCAGGGGTGATCGGGTATTGCCCGACACGACCGCGAATACCGTCGGTGCCGAAATATTTCTTTTTCATAAGTACTCCATCGTTCTTATTCAGCCGCTTCAACGGCAGCAAGCATGTTGACGACGTCGACCGTCTCGGCCACATCGTGCACTCGCAAAATCCGTGCGCCCTTGCTCATTGCCAGCGCCGCCAGCCCCAAACCACCATACAGGCGTTCACCCACCGGACGCCCGAGAGCCTGGCCGATCATGCTCTTGCGCGAAACGCCTACCGACAGGGGCCGCCCAAGTGCATGCAAGACTTGCAGGTGTTTGAACAGGCTGAGGTTGTGCTGCAGAGTCTTGGCGAAGCCGAATCCTGGGTCAAGAATGATCCGTTCAGCCGCAATACCTACCGTTTCGCACTGACGCATGCGTTCGACAAGAAATGCCCGCACTTCTTCAGTGACATTCCCATAGTGCGGATTGTTCTGCATGTCGCCCGGCTCCCCGAGCATATGCATCAGGCACACCGGCAACCCGGTAGCCGCCGCCGCGTCCAGCGCGCCATCGCGTCGAAGGGCGCGCACATCATTGATCAGACCCGCGCCGAGGCGTGCCGTTTCGCGCATCACCGACGGTGTCGAGGTATCGACCGAAATGACCACATCCAGCTCTCGATGGATACGCTCGACAATCGGCGCGACCCGCTCCAACTCTTCCAGCGGCGATACTGCACGCGCTCCAGGCCGAGTCGACTCGCCGCCGACATCGATCAGCGTCGCGCCCGCTTGCACCATGCCCTCGGCATGCCGCAAAGCCGCTTCCAACTGACTGAAACGCCCACCATCGGAAAAGGAATCTGGGGTGACGTTGAGAATGCCCATGACATGCGTCCGGGCCAAATCGAGAACCCGGCTGCCACATGGCAACCGGGTCGGGGACTTCGCGAGTGTCATTTCAAACCTTAGCGATCAGCAGCAGGACCACCGATCGGCGTTTCGGGACGCTCGTTCAGCACAACCGGCGGAGTGCCCGAAGTACCCGAACCACCTTCCCAGTCACGCGGCTCGCGGGGCACGCGACCTGCCATGATGTCGTCAATCTGCTCGGCATCGATGGTCTCGTACTTCATCAGCGCATCGGCCATCGCGTCAAGCTTGTCGCGGTTATCGGTGAGAATCTGCTTGGCGGTGCCATAGCACTGATCAATGATACTACGCACTTCCGAGTCGATCAGCTTGGCCGTATCGCCGGAGAAGCTGGTGCTCTGACCGCCACCGCCGCGTCCCAGGAATACCTCCTGGTCTTCATCGGCGTACATCAGCGGACCCAGCTTCTCCGACAGGCCCCACTTGGTGACCATGTTCCGGGCAATCTGGCTGGCACGCATGATGTCGTTGGAAGCACCGGTGGTAACGCCGTCGAAGCCCAGGGTCATCTCTTCGGCGATACGACCACCGTACAGCGAGCAAATCTGGCTGATCAAGGCCCGTTTGGACAGGCTGTAGCGGTCTTCTTCCGGCAGGAACATGGTCACGCCCAGCGCACGACCGCGCGGGATAATCGAGACCTTGTAGACCGGATCGTGCTCGGGCACTACCCGACCGACGATCGCATGACCGGCTTCGTGGTAGGCGGTGTTCTGTTTTTCTTTCTCGGACATGACCATGGATTTGCGCTCGGCGCCCATCATGATTTTGTCCTTGGCCAGCTCGAATTCCTTCATTTCGACAATGCGCTTACCGGTACGGGCAGCGAACAGCGAGGCCTCGTTAACCAGGTTGGCCAGGTCGGCGCCGGAGAAACCCGGCGTGCCACGGGCAATCACCGCCGGAGCGACGTCGTCGCCCATTGGCACCTTGCGCATATGGACCTTGAGAATTTGCTCGCGACCGCGAATATCCGGCAAGCCGACTACCACCTGGCGGTCGAAGCGGCCTGGACGCAGCAATGCCGGGTCCAGCACATCAGGACGGTTGGTCGCGGCGATGACGATGATGCCGTCATTCATTTCGAAGCCGTCCATCTCCACCAGCAACTGGTTGAGGGTCTGCTCGCGCTCGTCGTGACCGCCACCCATGCCGGCACCACGATGGCGACCGACCGCGTCGATTTCATCGATGAAGATAATGCACGGTGCGTGCTTCTTGGCTTGCTCAAACATATCGCGCACACGGCTGGCACCGACACCGACGAACATTTCGACGAAGTCGGAACCGGAAATGGTGAAGAACGGCACCTTCGCCTCGCCGGCGATGGCCTTGGCCAGCAAGGTCTTACCGGTACCTGGAGGACCGACCATCAGCACACCGCGCGGGATACGACCGCCCAGACGCTGGAATTTGCCCGGATCGCGCAGGAACTCGACCAGCTCACCGACTTCTTCCTTGGCTTCGTCGCAGCCGGCAACATCGGCCAGGGTAGTTTTCACCTGGTCTTCGGACAGCAGTCGTGCCTTGCTCTTGCCGAAACTCATCGGCCCACCCTTGCCGCCGGCACCGCCCTGCATCTGGCGCATGAAGAACATGAACACCGCAATGATCACCAGGATCGGGAAGCTGGCCACCAACAACTGGGTCCAGATGCTCTGCTGTTCAGGCTGCTTGCCCTCGACCACCACGTGGTTGTCCACCAGGTCGCCGATCAAGCCATTGTCCTGGATCGCCGGGCGGATGGTCTTGAAGTTGTCGCCATCGTTGCGCTTACCGGTGATCACGTAACCGTCCACGGCAACGCGTTCGACCTTGCCATCCTTGACCTGCTGGATGAAGTCGGAATAGTTGAGGGTCTGGGGCTCGTTAGGGCTGGAGAAGTTGTTCATCACCGTCACCAGGACAGCCGCAATGATCAACCACAGGATCAGATTCTTTGCCATATCGTTCAATTAACTACCCTCTGAAGCCAGCTCCGCTTGTGGCGCGCGCTTCGCATGATATTCACCGGCATAACTTACTACATTACCTACAGCTTCGCAGGCGCCGTCTGTAACCCTTTGTGAAACATTGACTACACGATATTCGTTTATGTTCACGAGGCGAAATGCGAAATTCCTATCACCCCGGTAAAAAACCTCGCCTTACTCGCTCCGCCCACGAAAGCCGCGACCCAGCAAATACTGCTCGCGGGAGCGATCGCGGGACGATGCTGGCTTGCGTGTCTGTACCTTGTCGAACTGCTTGCGAAAGTTCTTGTGGTACTCGTCGAAGCCCTCACCCTGGAAAACCTTGATCAAAAAATCACCACCGGGACGCAAGACACGTCCGGCGAGATCAAGTGCCAGCTCGCAAAGGAACATCGAACGCGGCATATCCACTTCGGGCGTACCACTCATATTGGGGGCCATATCGGAAATCACAAGATCAACCTCGCAATTTCCGACAGCTTCAAGGATCCGCGCCAGTACGGCGTCCTCGGTAAAATCGCCCTTGATGAAGGTCACATCGGGGATGCTGTCCATATCGAGGATATCGGAAGCGATCAGTCGCCCTTGGCCGCCAATCAGACGACTGGTCACTTGCGACCAGCCACCCGGCGCGGCGCCGAGGTCGATCACACTCATGCCCGGACGGATAATCCGGTCCTTCTCCTGGATCTCCAGCAGTTTATAGCTGGCACGGGAGCGGTAGCCGTCCTTTTGCGCCTTTTTGACGAATGGGTCGTTGAAATGCTCTTTCAGCCAGTTAAGGCTAGTCTTGGAACGGGCCACGGGCCACCTCGAAAAAATAGTCGAATCGCGATTAACTGGGCGGTCCCGGACTCGCTCGGGTAAACTGGCCGCCGCTTTTTTACAAGATCAGACGCAGGGGTCAGATTATGCCGCTCACTCAAGAGCAGAAGAAACAGTACAAGTCCATCGGCCACCATCTGAAACCAGTATTGACTGTGGCTGACAACGGTTTGACTGAAGGTGTGTTAGCCGAACTCGAACGCGCGCTGAGCGATCATGAACTGATCAAGATCAAGCTCAACATCCTCGATCGCGAAGCTCGCCTGGCGAACATCGCCGAACTGTGCAAAGTCGGCAAAGCTGATCTGGTGCAGGTCATCGGCAAGATGGCACTGATTTATCGCAAGAATTTCAGCGTCAACAAGCAGTTGTCGAACGTTCACCGCTTCAAGTGATGTAGACAAGGGGTCAAGGGTACGCTTCGCGTGCCCTGCGGCTCTCGCCAGGGACGGGCTGCAGGGCAAGCACCAGGCCAGACAAGCCAAGCACCAGATAACTAAACAACTGCCAGCGCAACGCCTCCGGCTGCCAGTACCGCACCGCGTAATACATCCCACACGCATACAACGCCATCAGCAGCAACTGTCCGCGAATATCGCGCCACAGGCTTACCCATCCTTTGGCCTGAACCAACACCAGCACTTGCACGCTCACACAGACTGCGGCAAATCCCACCAATAAAGAGCCCAGCACGCCGCCAATTTCATTGATCAGCAGCGGCGCCAGGCCGATCTGTGCCAGAACCGGCAACAGCCCAACATGAAGTAACCACAGGCCACCGACCCAGAGTATCTGGGCCAGTTGCCAGAGCATCGCGCCCACAGGCAGCGGGCGCCGTTGCTTAGATGTGGCGGACTTCGACAATCTCGTACTCGATCACGCCGCCGGGCGTCTTGACGGTCACGACATCACCTTCTTCCTTGGCGATCAGGGCACGGGCGATGGGCGAACCCACCGAAATCTTGCCCAGTTTGATATCAGCCTCATCCTCGCCAACGATATGGTAGGTCACGCTTTCGTCGGTTTCGACGTTGGCGATCTCGACCGTGGTGCCGAAAATCACCTTGCCGGTATGCGCGATGGTGGTGACATCGATGATCACCGCATTCTGCATGCGGCCCTCGATATCACGGATGCGCGCCTCGACCATCCCCTGCTGCTCGCGGGCAGCATGGTACTCGGCGTTTTCCTTGAGGTCACCCAGTTCGCGGGCCGTGCCGATGTCCTGGCTCAGCTTCGGACGGACAACCTTGGTCAGGTGAGCGTGTTCCTCTTCCAGGGCCTTGGCCCCCTGAACAGTCATTGGGTACTTGGTTATGCTCATGACTTCAATCCTGCGTGTAGATCCTGCAAGCGACGCACGGTCTTTTCTGGACCGAACTTGAGCGCTTCGCAGATGGCTTCGCCAGCAGCAATGGTAGTTGTGCAATAGATCTTGTGCTGCAGCGCGTTACGACGAATGGAGTACGAGTCGGCAATCGACTGACGCCCTTCGGTGGTGTTGATGATCAGGGTGACTTCGTCATTCTTGATCATGTCGACCACGTGCGGACGCCCTTCGGTGACCTTGTTGACCCGGCGCACTTTCAGTCCGGCAGCTTCGATCAGCTTGGCGGTACCGGCGGTGGCAACCACTTCGAAGCCTAAGTTGATCAGATCACGAGCCACGCCTGCAACCAGTGGTTTGTCGTCATCGCGCACGCTGATGAACGCAGTGCCGCCAGTCGGCAGTACTTCGCTGGCCCCCATTTGAGCCTTGGCGAAGGCTTCGCCGAAGGTGTCGCCAACGCCCATCACTTCACCGGTGGACTTCATTTCCGGGCCGAGGATCGGGTCCACGCCAGGGAATTTGGCGAAGGGGAACACGGCCTCTTTCACACTGTAGAAGTTCGGGATGATTTCCTTGGTGAAGCCCAGCTCCTTCAGGGTCTTACCGGCCATCACACGGGCAGCGATCATCGCCAGGGAAACCCCGATGCACTTCGAAACAAAAGGTACGGTGCGCGAGGCACGCGGGTTGACTTCGATGACGTAGATGTCTTCGCCCTGCAAAGCCAACTGCACGTTCATCAGGCCGACAACGCCCAGTTCCAGGGCCATTTTCTTGACCTGCTCGCGCATCTCGTCCTGGATATGCGCCGGCAGCGAGTAGGGCGGCAGCGAGCAGGCGGAGTCACCGGAGTGAACGCCAGCCTGCTCGATGTGCTGCATGATCGCGCCGATCACTACGTCGGTGCCGTCGCTGACCGCGTCCACGTCCATCTCGATGGCGCAGTTGAGGAAGTGGTCCAGCAGCACCGGGCTGTCGTTGGACACCTGGACCGCCTCACGCAGGTAGCGCTTGAGTTCTTCTTCTTTGTAGACGATTTCCATTGCCCGCCCGCCCAGCACGTAGGACGGACGCACCACCAACGGATAACCGATCTTACCGGCGGCCTTCACGGCTTCGTCTTCGCTGCGCACGGTCGCATTCGGCGGCTGGCGCAGGTTCAAGCGCTCGACCATCTGCTGGAAGCGCTCGCGGTCTTCGGCACGGTCGATGGCGTCAGGGCTGGTGCCGATGATCGGCACGCCAGCCGCTTCGAGGGCACGCGCCAGCTTCAGTGGGGTCTGGCCGCCGTATTGGACGATCACACCTTTGGGCTTCTCGACACGGACGATTTCCAGCACGTCCTCCAGCGTCACCGGCTCAAAGTACAGGCGATCAGAGGTGTCGTAGTCAGTGGAAACGGTTTCCGGGTTGCAGTTGACCATGATGGTCTCATACCCATCGTCACGCAGCGCCAGTGCCGCGTGCACGCAACAGTAGTCGAACTCGATACCCTGGCCGATACGGTTCGGTCCGCCGCCCAGGATCATGATCTTGTCGCGATTCGAAGGCTTGGCTTCGCACTCCTCCTCGTAGGTCGAGTACAGGTAGGCGGTGTCCGTGGCAAACTCGGCCGCGCACGTGTCGACGCGCTTGTAGACCGGGAACACTTCCAACTTGTGACGATGGGTGCGCAGGTTCTTCTCGGTCACGCCCAGCAGCTTGGCCAAACGCTGATCGGAGAAGCCCTTGCGTTTGAGGCGGAACATCAGATCGTGGTCGATGGCCGACAGCGCCAGGGTCTTGACCTTCTCTTCGTCTTTGATCAGGTCCTCGATCTGCACCAGGAACCATGGATCGATCATGTTCATGCCGAAGATATCTTCGACAGTCATGCCGGCGCGGAAGGCGTCCGCCACGTACCAGATACGCTCGGCACCCGGCACGGTCAGTTCGCGTTTGAGCACGCCCATACTGTCGGGGTTGCTCAAATCGAGCTTCTCGTCCAGACCACAGACACCGACTTCCAGGCCGCGCAAGGCCTTCTGCAGCGATTCCTGGAAGGTCCGGCCGATGGCCATGACCTCACCTACCGATTTCATCTGGGTGGTCAAGCGTGCGTCGGCCTTGGCGAACTTCTCGAAAGCGAAACGTGGCAGCTTGGTCACTACATAGTCGATGGACGGCTCGAAGGACGCCGGAGTCTTGCCGCCGGTGATGTCGTTCGACAGCTCGTCGAGGGTGTAGCCCACGGCCAGCTTGGCCGCGACCTTGGCGATCGGGAAGCCAGTGGCTTTCGAGGCCAGCGCCGAGGAACGCGACACCCGCGGGTTCATCTCAATGACCACCATCCGACCGGTGTTCGGGCAAATGCCGAACTGGACGTTGGAGCCGCCGGTTTCCACGCCGATCTCACGCAGCACCGCCAGGGAGGCGTTACGCAGGATCTGGTATTCCTTGTCGGTCAGGGTTTGGGCCGGCGCGACGGTGATCGAGTCACCGGTGTGCACGCCCATCGGGTCGAAGTTTTCGATAGAGCAGACGATGATGCAGTTGTCCTTTTTGTCGCGGACAACTTCCATTTCATATTCTTTCCAGCCGATCAGCGATTCGTCGATCAGCAGTTCCTTGGTCGGCGACAGGTCCAGACCGCGGGCGCAGATTTCTTCGAATTCTTCACGGTTGTAGGCGATACCGCCACCGGTGCCGCCCATGGTGAAGGACGGACGGATGATGCACGGGAAACCGAGCTTTTCGAGGACCGCATTGGCCTCTTCCATGCTGTGGGCGATACCGGAGCGCGGACAGGCCAAGCCGATGGACTTCATCGCCTTGTCGAAGCGCGAACGATCTTCGGCCTTGTCGATGGTATCGGCATTAGCGCCGATCATTTCCACCCCGAACTTCGCCAGGACACCTTCACGCTCCAGGTCCAGGGCGCAGTTCAGGGCGGTCTGGCCACCCATGGTGGGCAACAGGGCGTCCGGACGCTCTTTCTCGATGATCTTGGCAACGGTCTGCCACTTGATCGGCTCGATGTAGGTCGCATCCGCCATGGCCGGGTCGGTCATGATGGTCGCCGGGTTGGAGTTCACCAAGATGACGCGGTAGCCCTCTTCGCGCAGGGCTTTGCAGGCTTGGGCGCCGGAGTAGTCGAATTCGCAGGCCTGGCCGATCACGATCGGGCCAGCACCGAGAATCAGGATGCTTTGTATGTCTGTACGTTTTGGCATGGGTGGGTCACTCAAATCCGCGGGTCAGTCGGCAAGCCGTCTTGAACAATCTTTGAAGAGCCTGAGGGGCCGCCGGTTTCGGGGCCGTCCTCAGGCCACTCATTCAGCGTCGCTTGGCCATCTCATTGATGAAACGGTCGAACAGCGGTGCCACGTCGTTCGGGCCTGGGCTTGCTTCAGGGTGGCCCTGGAAGCTGAACGCGCTCTTGTCGGTGCGCTCGATGCCTTGCAGGGAACCGTCGAACAGCGACTTGTGAATCGCCCGGACGTTGCCCGGCAGCGTCGCTTCATCCACGGCAAAGCCGTGGTTCTGGCTGGTGATCATGACGACACCGGAATCCAAATCCTGCACCGGGTGGTTGGCACCGTGATGGCCGTGCCCCATTTTCAGGGTCTTGGCGCCAGAGGCCAGGGCCAACAGTTGGTGGCCCAGACAGATACCGAATATCGGGACCTCGGTTTCCAATACCTCCTTGATGGCCTGGATCGCATAATCGCAAGGCTCCGGGTCGCCCGGACCGTTGGACAGGAACACACCGTCCGGCTGCAGGGCCAGTACGTCGCTGGCAGGCGTTTGCGCCGGCACCACGGTCACACGACAGCCACGCGCTACCAGCATGCGCAGGATGTTGTACTTGATACCGTAGTCGTAGGCCACGACATGGTAAGGCAGGTCAACGGCTTCGAGGGTCGCGTGGCTGTCGGTCTTCAAATCCCAGACCGTCGAGCGCCACTCGTACTTTTCCCTGGTGCTGACGACTTTTGCCAGGTCCATGCCCTTGAGGCCGGGAAAGCCCTGCGCGGCGGCAATTGCCGCTGCTTCGGAAATATTCTCACCGGCCATGATGCAGCCGTTTTGCGAGCCTTTTTCACGCAGGATGCGGGTCAGGCGGCGTGTATCGATACCGGCGATCGCCACGACGTTATTGGCTTTCAGGTAATCGGACAAGGACATCGTGTTACGCCAGTTGCTTGCGACCAGTGGCAGGTCGCGAATCACCAGACCCGCCGACCAGACACGATCAGACTCGATATCTTCCGGTGTGGTACCGGTATTGCCGATGTGCGGATAGGTCAGGGTAACGATCTGCTGGGCGTAGGAAGGATCGGTAAGGATTTCCTGATAGCCGGTCATGGCGGTGTTGAACACCACCTCGCCAACGGTCTGACCGTCGGCTCCAATGGCTTCGCCGCGAAAAATGCTGCCATCAGCAAGGGCGAGTATGGCTGGCTTAGTCAAGAAGACCTCCCGTAAATAAAGCCTGAAGGGGCGATCGCAGGTTGTAAAAAAGCGGAATGACGTATGGACACGTCACCCCGCTTCTTTCACTGAATTATCCTGCGCGCTTTTAGTGGACACACTAAAGCTGTAGCTTACAGAAAAAGGCTTTTTTGGTCCACCGCTAATGAGCCTTAAAGGTCAGGGAATGCGACAGGGCGTCGCCAGGCGGACTGAACGGGAGGCTGGGGAGTCACAACGTTGGGGAGGTTGTGGAGCCAGCTTACCGACCCCACAAGTACCGCTGCCCCCCCCATCAATGCAGGTCGAGCACATCCTGCATGTCGTACAGACCCGCCGCACGGCCCTCCAGCCAAAGCGCCGCACGCACGGCACCCTTGGCAAAGGTCATGCGGCTCGAAGCCTTGTGAGTGATCTCCAGCCGCTCACCCTCGGCAGCGAACAACACGGTGTGATCGCCGACCACGTCGCCACCACGCACGGTGGCGAAGCCGATGGTGTCACGCGCCCGCGCCCCGACATGGCCCTCGCGACCGTAGACCGCGACTTTCTGTAGATCGCGCTCCAGCGTATTGGCGATGACCTCGCCCATGCGCATGGCGGTGCCCGAGGGCGAGTCGACCTTGTGCCGGTGATGGGTTTCAATGATCTCGATATCGGCATCGTTGCCCAACACCCGGGCGGTCAGCTCAAGCAGCTTCAGCGACAGGTTGACCCCGACACTGAAATTGGCGGCGAAGACAATGGGAATGTCCTTGCCCGCCTCCACCAGCAATTGCTTCTGCTCGGCGGTCAGCCCAGTGGTACCGATTACCATGGCTTTGCCGGCCTTACGACAGAACGCCAGGTTCTTCAGCATCACTTCCGGCAGCGTGAAGTCGATCAGCACATCGAACTCTTCAGCCACTTTCTCCAGCCCATCGGACAACGGCACACCGATCCGCCCCAGCGAAGCCAGTTCGCCGGCATCGGCACCGACCAAAGAACTGCCCGGCCGCACCACAGCTGCCGTCAGACCGCCAAGCGGCACCTGCAACTGCACCGCCTCGACCAGGATCCTACCCATGCGCCCGGCGGCGCCCATCACAGCTATACGTCGCATGACTCGCTCCTTACAGGTCGCCAAAGAAGCGCTTCACACCTTCAAACCAGCCGCTGGCCTTGGGAGAGTGCGAACTGTCACCGTCCAGAGAGGCCCGAAACTCTTCAAGCAGCTCGCGCTGGCGACGACTCAGGTTGACCGGTGTCTCGACCGCCACGCGACACATCAGGTCGCCCGCGCCGCCGCCACGCACCGGAGCTACACCCTTGCCGCGAATACGGAATTGCTTGCCGGTCTGGGTGCCTTCCGGAATTTTCAGTTTGACCCGACCATCGAGAGTCGGAATCTCCAACTCACCCCCCAAGGCCGAATCGACGAAACTGATCGGCACTTCACAGAACAGGTGTTTACCGTCACGCTGGAAGATCGCGTGCTCGCGCACATTAATCACCACGTACAGGTCGCCCGTCGGACCACCCTGCGCACCCGCCTCGCCCTCTCCGGACAAGCGAATGCGGTCGCCGGTATCGACACCCGCCGGTACTTTCACCGAAAGGGTCTTGTACTCTTCGACACGCCCCTGACCGCGGCAGGCGTCGCACGGGTCGGAAATGATCTTGCCCTGGCCATGACAGCGTGGGCAGGTCTGCTGTACCGAGAAGAAACCTTGCTGCATCCGCACCTGGCCGATACCGCCACAGGTCGGGCAACTGGTCGGTGCCGAGCCCTTCTTCGCGCCGGAGCCGTCGCACGGCTTGCAGTTGACCAGCGTCGGCACACGAATATTCACGGTAGTACCGCGAACCGCCTCTTCCAGGTTCAGCTCCAGGGTATAGCGCAGGTCGCTGCCGCGCTGAGCGCCACCACGGGAGCCACCACGACTGCCCCCGAAGAAATCGCTGAACACATCGCCGAAGATATCGGAGAAGTTCTGCCCACCAAAGCCCGCGCCACCGCCGCCCATGCTCGGGTCGACACCGGCATGGCCGTACTGGTCGTAGGCCGTGCGCTTGCTGGAATCGGACAACACCTCATAGGCCTCGTTGGCCTCCTTGAACAGGTCTTCCGATACCTTGTCACCTGGGTTTCGGTCCGGGTGATGCTTCATCGCGAGACGCCGATAAGCCTTCTTCAGCTCTGCCTCGCTGGAGCCACGCTCGACCCCCAACACCTCATAATAGTCACGCTTTGCCATAAGTCTTTGCACTCTTGAGGACGTTCGGCGCCCCTTCCTGGAGCCATGCCGAACCAGTCGAGCCCGACACGGGTTCGGCCCGACTCAGGTCAATTCAACGATCCTGTTCTCTGTTAAACGACCAAAGGATCGATCGACAGAAGCGGCAACTTCAACCGGAACGCAGGAACATTCCCGGCCCTACCGCCAGCATCCGACCGCCGTCGCATGCTGTAAAAATTTGCATATTCCAGACACACCAACGCGGGAGCAAGCCCCCGCGCGGCGACATCCTACCAGTCACCGCTACAGAGCAGTCAACCGGCCGATCAACAAGCTGCCTGTGGTAAAGACTTACTTGTGATCTTTCACTTCTTCGAACTCAGCGTCGACGACGTCGTCCTTATGAGCCTCTTCCTGGGTCGGCTCCGCGCCGCCCGCAGGTTTCTCGGCCTGCTCGGCGTACATCTTCTGGGCAACCGGAGCGGAAACCTTGGACAGCTCCTCGACCTTGGCTTCGATAGCAGCCTTGTCGTCGCCCTTGACGGCGGCTTCCAGGGCAACCACGGCAGCTTCGATCGCGGTCTTCTCCTCGGCGGAAACCTTGTCACCGGCGTCGGCAATCATCTTGCGAGTCGAGTGAACCAGTGCATCGCCCTGGTTACGGGCAGCGGCCAGCTCTTCGAACTTACGGTCCTCTTCGGAGTTCGCCTCGGCGTCGCGGATCATCTGCTGAATTTCTTCGTCAGACAGGCCGGAGTTGGCCTTGATCACGATCGACTGGGTCTTGCCGGTCGCTTTGTCCTTGGCACCTACGTGCAAGATACCGTTGGCATCGATGTCGAAGGTCACTTCGATTTGCGGCACGCCACGTGGAGCCGGTGGAATCTCGGCCAAGTCGAACTTGCCCAGGGATTTGTTCTGCGCCGCTTGCTTACGCTCACCTTGCAGCACATGGATGGTCACGGCGCCCTGGTTATCGTCGGCCGTCGAGAACACTTGCGATTTCTTGGTAGGAATCGTGGTGTTTTTCTCGATCAGCGCGGTCATCACGCCACCCATGGTTTCAATACCCAGGGTCAGCGGGCTGACGTCGAGCAACAGGACGTCCTTGACATCACCGGCCAGTACCGCGCCCTGAATGGCGGCGCCCACGGCAACGGCCTCGTCCGGGTTGACATCCTTGCGTGCTTCCTTGCCGAAGAAGTCGGCAACGGTCTTCTGCACCATTGGCATACGAGTCTGGCCGCCAACCAGAATCACATCGTTGATCGAACCGACATCGATGCCGGCATCTTTCAAGGCGATACGGCAAGGCTCGATGGTGCGCTGAACCAGGTCTTCGACCAGCGATTCCAGCTTGGCGCGGGAAATCTTCACGTTCAGGTGCTTCGGACCCGTAGCATCTGCGGTGATATACGGCAAGTTAACATCAGTCGACTGGCTCGACGACAGCTCGATCTTGGCTTTTTCGGCAGCTTCTTTCAGACGCTGCATCGCCAGCGGGTCACCCTTGAGGTTCATGCCGCTTTCTTTCTTGAATTCGTCCACCAGGTAGTCGATCAGACGGATGTCGAAGTCTTCGCCACCGAGGAAGGTGTCACCGTTGGTCGCCAGTACTTCGAACTGATGCTCGCCATCGACTTCGGCGATTTCGATCACGGAAACGTCGAAGGTACCGCCACCCAGGTCATAAACGATCACTGTGTGATCGCCACGGGCCTTGTCCATGCCGTAGGCCAAGGCGGCCGCGGTCGGTTCGTTGATGATGCGCTTTACGTCAAGACCGGCGATGCGTCCGGCGTCCTTGGTCGCCTGGCGCTGGCTGTCGTTGAAGTAGGCCGGAACGGTGATTACCGCCTCGGTCACAGGCTCGCCGAGGTAGTCTTCGGCGGTTTTCTTCATCTTCTTCAGCACTTCGGCCGAAATCTGTGGCGGAGCCATTTTCTGGCCACTTACTTCAACCCAGGCGTCACCGTTGTCGGCCTTGGCGATCTTGTAAGGGACCATCTGGATGTCCTTTTGGACGACATCCTCTTCGAAGCGGCGACCGATCAGACGCTTCACCGCGTACAGGGTGTTGTGCGGGTTGGTCACGGCCTGGCGCTTAGCCGACTGGCCGACCAGGATTTCGCCGTCGTTGGCGTATGCAATGATCGAAGGCGTGGTACGCGCGCCTTCGGCGTTCTCAATGACTTTTGGCTGGCCGTTTTCCATGACCGAGACACACGAGTTGGTGGTCCCCAGGTCGATACCGATAATTTTGCCCATTTCACTCTCCCGAAATTTTGATTTTTTTGCCGCAGCGGTTATCGCCAACTGCGGTAGCACTTAAACGCTTGACTTACAAATGGGGGCCTTGCGACCGATTTCAAGCCTGCTCGTCAATCGTCGGCGAAACCGGTGCAACGGCCTTGCTCACCACGACCATCGCTGGGCGCAGCAGGCGACCATTGAGCTGGTAACCTTTCTGGAATACTTTCAGGACGCTGTTGGGCTCGACGTCGGCGCTCTCCTGCATGGCCATGGCCTGGTGCAGCGAGGCGTTGAACGGTTCGCCGTGCGGGTCGATGGCTTCCAGCTGATAACGCTTGAGCGTGTCGTGGAACATCTTCAGGGTCAGCTCGATGCCTTCGCGCATCGGACGAATGCTTTCATCGTCCGGGTTAGACAGCTCCAAGCCACGCTCCAGGCTGTCGATGATCGGCAGCAGGTCGCCAGCGAACTTCTCCAGCGCAAACTTGTGCGCCTTCTCGACATCCTGCTCGGCACGGCGGCGGATGTTCTGCAGGTCGGCCGCGACGCGCAGCGCTTGGTCATTCGCGGCAGCCAATTGCTCTTCAAGCACCTGCACGCGAGTTGCCAGGTCGTCGCTCGAAACCTCGGCAGCCTGGTTGGCCTCTTGATTTTGCGAATCCAGATTCTGTTCGTCAGCCATAAAAAACCTCCTTTCAATATCGTCCGCGAGCCGGGCCCGCGCTTCTGCCCACGTATATGGGGCCGCATTTTCCAGGTTCAAGGGCTCCAATGCATACCACGGAGCGAGCGGTACATTCCCCTTAGCGCTAAAAAAAACAGTTATTCAAGCAAATCGAGCTAAGTCCAGGCATTGTCAGTCGAAATCAAAACACTGTATAAATAACCAGACATAAAGCCTGGGAGCGGCCTTCATGCTGGTGCACCTGTCCGTACATAACTATGCAATCGTTGAGCATCTCGATCTGGAATTGGATCGCGGGATGAGCGTCATCACGGGCGAAACCGGCGCTGGCAAGTCGATCATGCTCGACGCACTCGGGCTGACCCTGGGCGATCGCGCCGACAGCGGCGTGGTGCGCCCCGGTGCGGACAAGGCCGACATTCTCGCCACCTTCGACCTGGAGGACATTCCAGAAGCCCGTAGCTGGCTGGCCGAACGCGACCTGGACCATGACGGCCCCTGCATCCTGCGTCGGGTGATCACCACCGAAGGCCGTTCGCGGGGTTATATCAATGGCTCGCCCTGCCCCCAGGGAGATCTCAAGGCCCTGGGCGAGTTGCTGATCGACATCCATAGCCAGCACGAACACCAATCCTTGCTGAAGACCGACACTCATCGTCGCCTCCTCGACGAATATGCCGGAGCAACCGATCTCGCTCGCCAGGTACAGCTCGCGGCCCAGCGTTGGCGCCAGACCCGCCATGAGCTGGAGCGCCTCTCCAATTCCGGTGATGAACAACGGGCCCGCCACCAACTGCTCAGCTATCAGCTCGAAGAGCTGGAAAATCTGGGTCTGGGCGAAAACGAGCTGGAGGACCTGGAGCAGGAACACAAACACCTGACCAATGCTGAAACCCTGCTCGGCATTTGCCGGCAAGTGGTCGAGCAGTGCAGCGAAAGCGACTCTGGCAACATACTCAATGCCCTGTCCTCCAGCCTCAATCGCCTAAGCAGTGTCAGCAACGGCACCGGCGCACTCGGTGAAGCCACCAACCTGCTGGCCAGCGCGCAGATCCAGGTTGAGGAAGCCGTCGGCGAATTGAACCGCTTCCTCGACCATTTCGATGCCGATCCGGCACGCCTACAACAGCTCGAAGAACGACTGGATGCGATCTACACCCTTGCCCGTAAGCACCGTATTCAGCCCACCGAAGTCGCCACCCTCCAGCAGAAATTGCTGGATGAGGTCGAGACTCTGAATGCCAACGACGAAGCCATTGAGCGCCTCGGCGAGGAGTTGGCCGCCTACACTCGGCATTATCAGGAGCGCGCCCAGGAACTCAGCGACCTGCGCCGCCAAGCCGCTACCGGCCTGGCCGGTGCCGTCGAGCAGGAAATCCAGCGCCTGGGCATGCCCGGCGGGCGCTTCAGCATCGAACTGCACGCCAACGCCAGCAGCGAGCCATTACCTTATGGGCTGGAACAGGTCGAGCTGCTGGTCAGCGCCAACCCCGGCCAACCCCTCAAAGCCCTGGCCAAGGTGGCATCGGGTGGCGAACTGTCGCGGATCAGCCTGGCCATCCAAGTGATTACCGCGCAGACCTCGCGCATCCCAACCCTGGTATTCGACGAAGTGGACGTGGGCATCGGCGGCCCGACGGCGGAAATTGTCGGCCAACTGCTGCGCCGCCTCGGTGAACGCGGACAAGTGCTGACGGTCACCCATCTGCCACAAGTGGCGGCGCAAGGGCACCACCACCTATTCGTGCACAAAATGCGCGGCAGCGACGCCACCCGCACGGCGGTCTCGAAGCTGAGCAAGGCCGAACGGATCGAGGAAGTCGCACGCATGCTCGGAGGCATCGACCTGACCAAGGAATCCCTGGCTCACGCAAAAAAGATGGTCATCACCGCAAAAATCTAGGAGCGGCAAAAAACACGAAGGCGACCCTTGGGTCGCCTTTGCTCGTTTCGCGAATCTTAAGCTCGCACGATATGCTTACTTTTTCTTGCGCACGTACAGCACAAGATTGTGATCAACCATCTCGAAGCCATACTTTTCGACGATTGCCTTCTGAAGTCGCTCGATTTCTTCGTCGAAAAATTCGATCACCTCACTGGTCTCGACGTTGACCATATGGTCGTGATGCTTGCCGTCGTCCAGTTCGAATACCGCGTGACCGCCATCGAAGTTATGGCGAACCACCAGCCCAGCCGCTTCGAATTGGGTCAGAACACGGTAGACCGTGGCCAGACCAACGTCCTCGCCAGCCTCCATCAGCGCCTTGTAGACGTCCTCGGCGCTCATGTGACGCTGCTCGGCGGAGTCGAGCATTTGCAGAATCTTGACCCGCGGTAGAGTCACCTTCAGGCCGGCTTTACGTAGTTCGCTATTTTCAACCATGGTCAGCTTTCTCGCGACGCTGCTTCGCAGCATCTCTTAATACAGGTATGATCGGGGTTTACGTTGTCCCAGCCAAGATAGTGGAAGTCGCCCACCGATGCAAAACACCAAGCTCTTGCTAACCAGCTTTACCTTAGTGGGACTGCTCGCACTCGCCGGTTGTTCATTCCCTGGGGTTTACAAAATCGACATCCAGCAAGGCAATGTCGTCACGCAGGACATGATAGACCAGTTACGTCCGGGAATGACCCGCAATCAAGTAAGGTTTATCATGGGCAACCCCCTGCTGACCGATACCTTCCACGCCAATCGCTGGGATTACCTGTATAGCCTGCAACCTGGTGGCGGTGAACGCCAACAGGAACGGGTCAGTCTGATTTTCAACGACAATGACCAACTGGCCAGCCTGTCCGGCGACTTCATGCCCGGCATGAGTCGCGACGAAGCCATTCTCGGCAAGGACAGCGGCACCACCGTCGATGCGCCCAACCAGAACGCCGAAAAGCCAAAGGAAGAGAAGCCGGCCAAACCAGGCTCATTGCTTGAGCAGATCCAGAAAGATGTCGACGGCGTAAAAACCGTGCCGGTTCCAACCCCGGAACCACTGGATACGTCGCCACGGTAATAAACCGACACAATAGAAAGCCCGGAATGGCGGGCTTTCTATTATCCATGCACCAGTGAGCTTCTAGTGGCCTGTACGGTGAGTTCGTTAGCTCAAGGTCGAATGCCATAAGCCCATGGCCAAGGCGCTGTGACGAGTCATAGCCGGGCTATGGCGAGGAACAGCAACGCAGGCCAGGGATTTATGGCGCCGAAATGGACTCATAGAACTCACCATACAGGCCACTAGGCCCTGCTCCTGGCTGCTTTTTCCGCTCGCAGGCGCCGCGCTTCTTTCGGGTCAGCCAACAAGGGTCGATAGATCTCGATACGGTCGCCTTCCCTCACGATCCGAACGTCGGGATCACCGACTACTTTACCGAAGATCCCCAGTGGGCAACTCGACAGATCAATCCCAGGGAACTGCTGCGCCATTTTCGACAACTCGACAGCACCACGCAGCGTTGTATCCACGGGGACCGAAATCGCCAACAGACACTGACGCCCGACCTCGGCGTATACCACCTCTATCGAAACCCAGGAGTCAGCCATGGAACTCTTTGGCTCGCTGACAGAAAGCATCCACCAGAGTATTGGCCGCCTGGTTGAATAGCGGCCCAAGGGTCGCCCGCACGATAGGCCCGGCATAATCGAAGGTCAGATCCAGGCTGATCTTACAGGCCTTTTCCCCTAGCGGCTTGAACACCCAGACACCATGCAATTGGGTGAACGGCCCCTCCTCCAGATTCATCTCAATCGACCGCCCCGGCACCAGCGTATTGCGGGTGACGAACTGCTGGCTCAAACCGCCCTTGGCGACCCCCAGTGTGGCGCGCATGTGCACGTCGGAGCTTTCCAGCACCTGGGCCGTCGAGCACCACGGTAGAAATTCCGGGTAACGCGCGACGTCGTTCACCAGGTCATAAAGCGCCTGTGCCGGATAAGGCAGTAGGGCCGAACGTTGAATATGGGTCGTCATGTCAGCGTTGATTCCACAGCTGGGCGGCAAACAAAAGTGAGCGCATTGTCCGGGATTCATCCTACGCGCTCAAGCACGCAGCTTCACCGTAGCCGACTGACGCGCAACCCCCTATAATGCCGCCCCTATGGCTAAACAGAAGAAACACCCCACGGGGACCATCGCGCAAAATAAAAAGGCGCGCCACGATTACTTCGTCGAACAACGGTTCGAGGCTGGCCTGGTCCTGGCCGGCTGGGAAGTAAAGAGTTTGCGGGCAGGCAAGGCGCAACTGGTCGACAGTTATGTCTTGCTCAAGGACGGTGAGGCCTGGCTGTTCGGTAGCCATTTCACGCCGCTGACCACCGCGAGCACCCACGTCATCGCCGACCCGACGCGCACGCGCAAGCTGCTGCTCAACCAGCGCGAGCTGGAGAAGATCTTCGCTTCCGTGCAACAGAAAGGTTACGCCTGCGTCTGCCTCTCTTTGTATTGGAGCAAGCATTTGGTCAAGTGCGAGATTGCCCTGGGCAAGGGCAAGAAGGAATACGACAAGCGTGATACCGAACGCGAGCGCGATGCCAGTCGCGAACTGCAGCGCGCGGTGCGCAATAAAGGTAAGGACGACTGAGCCCCTGCGCCACCACAAAAGGGGTGGCCTGGCATGTCGAGGGGCTCGCCCCTCGACCTCGTCAAATTCCCTTGCGCCGCTTCGCTCGCGCCACCCGCTGCGCCTCCTGACGCACCTCTTCCAGCACTTCCTGCACATACAGGATATGTCGACTGGAGATTTCACGAGCCTGTTCCGCCCGACCTTCGACAATCGCCAGATACAGTTCCCGATGCTGACTGATCAACCTATCGCGGGTTTCGGTGCGCTGTTTATACATGCCGCCGATATTGATCACCACGTGACGCTTGAGCAAATCGAACAACCCGCGAATCGTGTGTAGCAGCACCGCATTGTGGCTGGCTTCGGCAATTGCCAGGTGGAAGTTCGCGTCAGCTTCGCCTTCCTCCGCTCGACTCACTTCTCCCTCGCGGCAATAGCAGCTCTGCAATAGCTCGAACGCAATCTGCAACTGCTCTCGATCCGCCTCGGTCGCCCGCAATGCCGCGTAGTAGGCGCAAGACGCCTCCAGGGTATGGCGAAATTCGAGCAGATCGCGTTGGACCTCCGGATTAGTTTCCAGCAAATGCAGCAGCGGGTCGCTGAAGGTAGAACCCAGCGTCTCCACCACATAATTGCCACCACCCTGGCGACTGACCAGCAAGCCCTTGACCACCAGCTTCTGGATCGCCTCGCGCAACGAAGGGCGCGAGACGCCGAACTGCTCGGCCAACGCACGCTCGGCCGGCAGACGCTCACCGGCCTTCAACGCGCCCTCGAGGATCATCCGCTCAAGCTGCTCGACAATATCGTCAGACAAACGGCGCTGACGAACCTGATCAAACCCCATTACTGACTCCTCACAGCCCCAAACCCTTGGCGGAGGCCCTTATTCTGGTCTATTGAGGCCGCACCGGCCCCTAGCGGACAGCGCAAAAAAACACCCACCCAGCCCCTTCCTGCGCCTCGCCGACGAAAGCTTCAGCACGGCAAATTGACACGCGCCTAATAGGGCTTTTAACCTAGCTCACAGCGAATGTAAATTGGTAATACCAATTTACATTCGCTGATCAGCGCCTACCAGGAACCATTAAGGGCCACTCCATATGCAAACCTGGCAACAGCTCTATAGTCCTCTCGGCAACCTCGGCCTATCTGCTGTCGCTGTCGTTATTCCCATCGTGTTTCTCCCTCGTCCTGGGGGTATTTCGCCTCAAGGGTCATGTCGCAGGCAGCATCACCCTCGCCCAAGCCTACGTCTTCACCGGCATGCTGGTGCACCAAAGTGACACATGTCAGGGCTGTCGACACCCCGGCAACTGCTTTTTCACCCAACGTTGCGAGCTCCCATGATCATTTCCGCCGCTACCGATTACCGTGCCGCCGCCCAACGCAAGCTGCCGCCGTTCCTGTTCCACTATGCCGACGGCGGGGCCTACGCCGAACACACCCTGCGCCATAACGTCGAGGATCTGGCCGACATCGTCCTGCGTCAGCGCGTACTGAGGGACATGTCTGAACTGAGCCTGGAAACCCGCCTGTTCGACGAAACCCTGAGCATGCCCGTGGCGCTGGCACCGGTTGGCCTGGCCGGCATGTATGCCCGTCGCGGTGAGGTCCAGGCTGCGCGCGCGGCGGCGGCCAAGGGCATTCCCTTTACACTGTCGACCGTGTCGGTCTGTCCGATCGAGGAAGTAGCCCCGACCATTGACCGGCCCATGTGGTTCCAGCTGTACGTACTGAAGGATCGCGGCTTCATGCGCAACGCACTGGAACGCGCCAAGGCAGCGGGCGTTACTACCTTGGTCTTTACCGTGGACATGCCCGTACCGGGCGCCCGTTACCGTGACGCACACGCCGCGATGAGCGGCCCGAACGCGCCACTGCGGCGTGCCTGGCAAGCCATGACCCATCCTCGGTGGGCCTGGGACGTCGGCTTGCTGGGCAAGCCCCATGATCTGGGTAATATCTCCAGATACCGTGGCAACCCGACGGGCCTGGCCGACTACATCGGCTGGCTCGGCGCCAACTTCGATCCGTCGATTTCCTGGAAGGACCTGGAGTGGATCCGCGAATTCTGGGACGGCCCGATGATCATCAAAGGCATTCTCGATCCGCAGGATGCCAAGGACGCAGTGAAGTTCGGCGCCGACGGCATCGTGGTCTCCAATCATGGTGGCCGTCAGCTCGACGGCGTGCTGTCCAGCGCCCGCGCCTTGCCGGCGATTGCCGACGCCGTCAAAGGCGACCTGAAGATCCTTGCCGACTCAGGCATCCGCAGCGGCCTGGACGTGCTGCGCATGATCGCCCTCGGCGCGGACACCGTCCTGATCGGTCGTGCCTTCCTCTACGCCCTGGCCGTCGCGGGCGAAGCCGGCGTGAAGAACCTGCTGGATCTGTTCGAAAAAGAAATGCGCGTGGCCATGGTGCTCACCGGCGCCAAGTCCATCGGCGCGATCAACCGCGATTTGCTGGTCCGCGAACTGGGCGCCTGAACCTCGTGCCCACCCGAATCACCGGCTGATTGAACGGGGCACATGGCGCACCAGATGCCACCAACCCGTGAGGAGTTTGCATGAACCTGCCCGCCCCGTTCCTCTACTCAGTGAAACAACTGATTCCCCGCGAGCGCCGCTTCGAGGATGCACTCTCGACCCTGGCCTTCGGTACCGATGCCAGCTTCTACCGCTTGATCCCCAAGCTGGTGATCCGGGTCGAATCCGAAGATGAAGTAGTCGAACTGCTCAAGCTGGCCCACCGCGACCAGGTGCCGGTGACGTTCCGCGCCGCCGGCACCAGCCTGTCGGGCCAGGCCAGCAGCGACTCGGTGCTGATCGTCCTCGGCGACAACTGGAATGGCCGGGAAATACGCGACCAGGGCCGTCAAATCCGCTTGCAACCGGGCGTCATCGGCGCACAGGCCAATGCCTGGCTGGCCCCTTTTGGCCGCAAAATCGGCCCGGACCCCGCCTCGATAAATGCCTGCAAGATCGGCGGCATTGTCGCCAACAACTCCAGTGGCATGTGCTGTGGCACCGCGCAGAACACCTATCACACCCTCGCGGGAATTCGCCTGGTGCTGGCTGACGGCAGCCGCCTGGACACCGAGGATCCGGCCAGCCTCGTCGCCTTTCGCCAGAGCCACGGCCCACTGCTCAGACAGTTGGATGACCTCGCTCGGGAAACCCGCGCCAACACCGAACTGGCCGCGAAGATCCGTCACAAATACCGCCTGAAGAACACCACCGGCCTGTCCCTCAACGCCCTGGTGGATTTCGACGAGCCGCTGGATATCCTCAGCCATTTACTGGTCGGTTCCGAGGGAACTCTGGGCTTTATCAGCGCGGTGACCTACGACACAGTAATCGACCACCCGAACAAAGCGTCGGCATTGATCGTCTTCCCCGATGTGGAAACCTGTTGCACCGCCGTTACCGTGCTGAAGAACCAGCCGGTGTCCGCTGTCGAACTGCTCGACCGCAGCAGCCTGCGCTCAGTGCAGGGCCAGCCCGGAATGCCGGCTTTTGTCCAAGAACTGTCGAGCAATGCCTGCGCGCTGTTGATCGAATCCCGCGCTGCCTCCTCGTCGCTATTGCAGGAGCAACTGGCACGGATCATGACCTCACTGGCGCCGTTCCCAGTGGAGAAGCAGGTCGACTTCACCGCGGACCCGGTGGAAAACGCCCGGCTCTGGGCCATCCGCAAGGGCACCTTCCCGGCGGTCGGCGCCGTGCGCGAAACTGGCACCACGGTAATCATCGAAGACGTGACCTTCCCCGTCGAACAACTGGCCATCGGCGTCAACCGCCTGATCGAGCTGTTCGACAAGCACCATTACGACGAAGCGATCCTGTTCGGCCACGCCCTGGAAGGCAACCTGCACTTTGTCTTCACCCAGGGTTTCAACAGCCCAGCGGAAGTCGCCCGCTATCAGGCGTTCATGGACGACGTCGCGCAGTTGGTAGCCGTGGAGTTCGGCGGCTCGCTCAAGGCCGAACACGGCACCGGTCGCAACATGGCGCCCTTTGTCGAACTGGAATGGGGCAGCGACGCCTACCAACTGATGTGGGCCATCAAACACCTGCTCGACCCCCAAGGCATTCTCAACCCGGACGTGATACTCAGCGACGACCCACGGATTCACCTCAAGCACCTCAAACCGTTGCCCGCCGCCGACGAAATCATCGACAAGTGCATCGAATGCGGCTTCTGCGAACCGGTGTGCCCGTCGAAAGGACTGACCCTGAGCCCTCGCCAGCGCATCGTGATCTGGCGTGATATCCAGGCGAAGAAACGCGCCGGCATCGACACCTCGGAACTCGAGGCCGCCTATCAATACCAGGGCATCGACACCTGCGCCGCCACCGGCCTGTGTGCGCAACGCTGCCCGGTGGGCATCGATACCGGCGAGTTGATGAAAAAACTGCGCGGCCACCAAGCAACCCATGTGACAGCCGCCAACTGGCTGGCAACACACTTCGCCACCACATTACAGGGCGCCCGCCTCACCTTGCATGTCGCCAATGGCGCCCGCATGCTGCTCGGAGCGCCGCGCCTGAGCAGGCTCTCATCGAGCCTGACGCGCCTGTCCAACGGGCGTGTTCCACAGTGGAGCACCGCCCTGCCGCAACCGGAGCGGGCGGTGCGTTTTAGTCCGGCGCTCGATGACCAGCGGTCACGAGTGGTCTATTTGGCCGCCTGCGTCTCACGGGTGATGGGCCCGGCGGCAGGTGACAAAGAACAAATGTCACTGTTCGACAAGACCTGCGGCCTGTTGGAAAAGGCCGGCTACCAAGTGGTGCTTCCAGACAATACCGAACAGCTGTGCTGTGGCCAGCCCTTCGCATCCAAGGGCTACGCCGAACAGGCCGAGCGCAAGCGCCAGGAACTGATCGGCGCCTTGCTCCATGCCAGCCGCGGCGGCCTCGACCCGATCTACTGCGATACCAGCCCATGCACCTTGCGCCTGGTCCAGGACCTGAGCGACAGCCGCCTCGACCTCTACGACCCGGTACGTTTCATTCGCACACACCTGGTGGACAAACTAACCTTCACCCCCCAGGACACACCGATTGCCGTCCACGTGACCTGCAGCACCCAGCACCTGGGGGAAAGCCAGGCACTGATCGACCTGGCGCGACGCTGCAGCCACAACGTGGTGATCCCCGAAGGTATCCACTGCTGCGGATTTGCCGGCGACAAAGGCTTCACCACCCCGGAACTGAATGCCCACTCGCTACGGACCTTGAAGGACGCCGTGCAATATTGCGCGGAAGGCATCTCCACCAGCCGCACCTGCGAAATCGGCCTCAGCCAGCATGGCGGGATCGACTATCACGGACTGGTCTACCTGGTGGATCGGGTGACCACGGCAAAAAAGCAGAACCTTGACCAACCAGGGCAGTCCACTGATCAGGCGCTACCCAAAGGCCCCATGCGCCCAGGCGCCAGTCTCGATACCTGAACCCCGGTTCAAGGAGATAGCCATGAAACGTTCCGTACTGCCCGGCTGGTTGGTTATCGCTTCACTGCTGGCCGCCCCGGCGTTTGCCGACAGCGAAAAGGATCTGTGCGCGAGCAACCTGCAGAATATCAACACATCCAAGGCCAGCGTCCTGGCCGCCGACCTGCGGGGCCAGATCGACAGCGACATCCAGCAAGCCCAGGCTGCCCAGATGAAAGACACCGCTGCAGGCTCCAAGGAATGCATCGTCATTACGCAAAGGGCGATCCAGAAAATCCAGAACAGCCAGAAGGGTGCCCGGTAAAACCGTCGGCCTGCCGATCGGGATGGCCTTTGGAGCCACATTGAGGTACACTGAGGCTACCTGCTGGTAATGCACAGCAGGTTCGGGGCCGTTTAGGATTCGACGCCGGTTGCGAAACTTTAGGTGCATGCCGAGTTGGTAACAGAACTCGTAAATCCACTGTTGCAACTACTTATAGTTGCCAATGACGACCAATACGGTGCTGCTCTCGCTGCTTAATTGCAGCTGACATGCACTCCTGGCACCTTCGGGTCCAGCAATCATCAGGGGATGTCTGTAAACCCAAAATGATTGTCATATAGAACAGAATCGCCGTGCAGTACGTTGTGGACGAAGCGGCTAAAACTTACACAACTCGCCCAAAGCACCCTGCCCGTCGGGTCGCTGAGGGTTAACTTAATAGACACGGCTACGCATGTAGTACCGACAGCGGAGTACTGGCGGACGGGGGTTCAAATCCCCCCGGCTCCACCAAATTAGCTATAAAAATCAGGCACTTAGCGTTTATCGCAAGTGCCTTTTTTGTGCCTGAATGGGTGGTTTTGGCTCGGTTATGTCAGCTTAATGACAGCATCTGCGATGATTTTCTGCTGCATTCCCGCTAAGCTCAGGCGATAACCAGGAGCGGTGCAAAGATGAATGAAAACGCAGAAGGACCTGACAGCTATCATTCGCGCGCGAAGGAAGACGAGGCTTTCGTGACGATTTTTCGTGAGTCGACTTGAGCAGAGAGAGTGGCAAAATGCTTGGACCCGAAGGATGGAACAAACCGCACCGGTAGAACAATGTCGCCGTTATGCGAAGGAGTCGAGCGATGAACACTCTTTTTCTCTTAATGGCTCAATATCATGGCCAGACGATTGTGTCCTTGAGTCGGGTATGCGCCGACTATTTCACTCATCTGACACCAGCAAATCTACGAACAAAGGTCTCCTCAGGCGAGATTGACCTACTGATTGTCTCCATGGAGCTGAACGAAAAAACTGCACGAGGCGTTCATCTGTCGGATCTTGCTGATTACATTGATCGACAGCGAGATAGAGCCAAGCTTGAGCTTGATCGGACGAGAAAGCAGGCTACCAAATCCTTGAGCCAAGAGCCGCGCGAAGTCGAAAAACCTGAGGCAGATACATTTTCTCGACCTAGAGAGTCAAATGATCTTAGTCGACAACCGATCCTTTTCATTAGGCTGGCTGAAGTAAAGCGAATTACAGGTATGTCGACTAGTACGATCTACAAAATGGTAAGTCAGAGCACATTTCCACGACAAATTAAACTAGGTGGTCGAGCTGTGGCCTGGGTTAGGGTAGAGGTAATCGAGTGGTGCGATCTTCGAATCAAAAAGTCTAGAATGCTAAAGAGTGAGAACTAGGGATGTAGCAGAACAGCCAATAAATCGCATCTCTCATCTCAAAAATCGGACCTCCCACGCCCAACTCAGCCCTGCTCCCCACTTTGCTTTACAAGATCAACGAAAATCAGCTCGCGCTCGAGGCAGCCATTATGGATTGTCCAAATGGGCGGAGCAGCAAGGATCGTCAGAAGTCTCCGACCATGTGCGCGGCGCCCTGGACTGTCTAACCGCAAAGCCCATCCGCGGCTGTCGCCTTTACTTCAACAATCGACAGAACGTTTTCCGGCGCTTTTTTGGTTTGAAATCGCCCCCCAACTGACCGGACAGAATATTTAATAGGAGTCGACTTACACACAGAGCCCCACACATGTCGAAACATGCCCCCAAGAAATACCTGATCAGTCACACCTCTCTTCAGCACTGCTTTGACAAGAGCCGCTCCGGACTAGAAAAGCTGCGCGAAACCGATGCCAGCTTCCCTCGCCCCATCAAATTTGGCCCGAGCAAACAGGCTGGGGTTTACTTCGTTGTCGCAGAGGTGGAAGCCTGGCTGGAGAGCAAGATCAGCGAGCGTGATGGTATCGCTCTGGATCTCGCCGGGCGAGAAGACCAATGACTACACACGAGCAGATACCGTCGTTCTTAGCAGAGATGCCCGCGCCGGCATTTGCCGCATACATGAACCCTGACATTGCGCCAAAGCCACTACCGAGCGGGTTGGCCAGGGTCATGCCCTGGTTTGATGAACTATTGCCTACTGCTCTTCAGGAGTACGTGCGGGATGTTGCTGAGCGTACCCAGTGCCCACTTGATTTTGTTGGGGTCGCGCTTATCGTGGCAGTCAGCACAGTAGTCGGGCGCAAATTCAGCGTCTACCCGAAACAGAAGGATGACTGGATGGTCGTTCCAAACCAGTGGGGCGTCATCATCGGGCGACCGTCTGCGATGAAAACGCCGGCACTCAAACAGGCCCTGCTTCCATTGCGCGCCTTGGATGCCAAAGCGCGAGAACGCTATAGCCAAGCTCAAGCCGAGCACAAGGCCGCTAGCGAGCTTTACGACATGAAGCGCAATGCAGCCAGGGTAAAAGCCAGAAAGCTTTACAGTGGGGGTGACGAGAATGCAGCTCAGGAAGAACTGAAACGGCACTCAAGCGAGAACCCGCCCCCAATTCAGCGGCGCTACATCGTCAACGACGCAACGGTCGAAAAACTCGGCGAGCTGCTCAACGAGAATCCAAACGGCCTAGTAGTTGAGCGTGACGAGCTGGGGGGCTGGCTGGCAACGATGCAGAGCGAAGACGGTTCGGTTGCGCGAGCATTTTATTTGGAATGTTTCGACGGCAACGGCTCATTCACCTATGACCGTATAGGTCGAGGAACCATTTATATCAAATCATGTTGTTTATCGTTGATCGGTGGGATTCAACCCTCACGAATTGCGTCCCTTGTAAACGCTGCCGTCAGCGGCGAACTGGATGACGGCCTGATTCAGCGCCTGCAGCTGGCGGTATATCCCGACGATGTTCGAGAGTGGCGTTATATCGACCGTTGGCCGAACAAAATCGCCGCTGCGCGCGTCTCGGAGGTTATCGAACAGCTCGATCAGATACCTGATGAGCCTCACTCTGCCCTCAGATTTACTCCAGAAGCCCAGGAGAAGTTTATCGCCTGGTATACCTCCCACATGCAAGCAAGCCGGAGCGATCATCTTCACCCCGCATTGCAATCCCATTACCTGAAAATGCCGAAAACCATTGCAGGCTTGGCCCTCCTATTTGAGCTGATTGAAGGCGGACGGGAAGCCGTCGGCGCTGAGTCCACTGACCGCGCCATAAACTGGGCGAACTACCTGATGAGCCACGCCCAGCGGCTGTATGGAGCGGCAATCAACGCATCACTAATCGCTGCGCGGCTAATTCTGGAGCGCCAACAAAAATTGCCCGAGCCGTTTACCGCCCGAGAGGTGCGCCAGAAGGATTGGACAGGATTAGGCACGCAGGACGCGGTAAATAATGCGCTCGCCGTTCTAGCTGAACATGACTTCATCGTTGGCTACGAGGTGGCCGGAGAAAAAGGTGGCCGCCCATCGATTCGCTATGTCTGGCGAAAAACGTAACTTAACCCAATTGTTCACTAAATAGACCGGTAGGGCGACCTACAAAACCTACGAAACCTAGTTCTGTAGGTTTCGTAGGTAGCCCATATCCCTGGCAGGGATAAAAACTGCCACAACAACAGTGATCTCCGAGTTCATACTTACTTGGGTGAGCCGGCTACCTAGGTCGTGACTCACGCCTCTGCGAAGTAGTCGCTGTCGAGCTGCTTCACCTCGTACACCTGCTTAACGCTCACCCCCAGGTTGTTCTCCACCATCAGACGCGCCAGCTCAACACCGTCGATCAGCACCACCTTGATATCCAGCCCCAGCGCTGCAGTACGGGCACCATCGGAAAAGTCCGAAGTGGTGATAAACACGCCCTTTCGCGCTCGCTGGCGGGTTAAGGCTCCGATGAACTTGTCGATCTCCGGGCGATGCACCGTGTTGGTCCAGCGCTTGGCTTGCAGGTAGATCACGTCAAGACCGAGCTTGTCTTCTTTGATGATGCCGTCGATACCTCCATCATTGGTCGCTTGAGTCGCCTTGCCGGCTTCCTTGCGCGAACCGCCGTAGCCCATGGCGATCATCAGATCGACCACCAGCTGTTCAAAGAAGCTAGGTGTCGCTGCCCGCACTTGCGCCAGCAGCTCGTCTGCCAGTGACTGCACTAATGCCTGATGCGCTTCGGCCAACTGCTCATCCGGCGTGGTCTCGGAAATCTCAATGTCCAGCGCAGCAGGTAAATCAGCTACTTGAGGCTTGGCGATATGGAAGTTAGCGAACTCGGGGAACTGCTTTAACCAGCTCACCGTGATGCGCTCCGGCCCATTGGCCAGGGCATCTAGTCCGCGTGGCGTGATCTGCACCATGCCCTTGGCGGGAATGCACAGCAGCCCGGCCTTATTCAGGTAGGTGCGAGCCCAGCCCACACGGTTGTTGATAACCGTCTGATGTCCGGAGGGCAGGCGTTCCTTGCGCTCATCCTCGCTTAGCTGGAACTGATCGGCCACCCGCTCGCGCAACTCATTGAGCGGTAACGGCACACCGTTCTGCACCTTGGCCAGCACCGGCCGCATCACGCTTTGAAAATCCGGAATTGCCATCAGTACTCCTTAACCTTGTTGGCCGCCGCGCAAGCCACTCTCATCGAGCCCGGCTGCCGTCTTCAGCATCTTCAAAATCACCAACGCAAACGCCCGGCTCTTGGTCTCGTTATCCAGCACTTCCAGCGACAACTTCTCGTGGTCAGTCATGGCGTCGAGCACAGTGTCCAGCACGCGCTTGGGAAACAGCCCGTGCATCACCTGTTCCACCGAGTGGTTGTTCACCTGGGCCATCACATCTTCTTGGCGACTGATGCGCTGGGCGATGCCGGTGAGGAACTGCAGCTGGTCGTCGTCACTCACCTCGGCACCGAAAATATCGTTCAGCGCTTCGATGATTTCCGACAGGCGCTTCTTCTCCGGGTCATGCGGCTTACCGCTGCCCACGTCGCTACCCGGCTTTAGCTTGTATTCACCTTCCTCCTCACTCAAACGCAGCTGATGCTCGGCGCGCTTGCTCAGGCGGTAGTGGCTCAGTTGCAGTTCGCCCACGTCCACGTCATCTTGTTGCAGGCGATCCACGCGCAGCAGCGGGTGAAGGTGCTTGGCGTACACGCAGAGCTGCTCTAGCTCGCGGTCCTCATAGGGCACAATTTGCGAGAGAAACTCGTAAAGGCGTACAAAGCTCTGCAGGTTCTTGCGGAACAGGTCGAGCTGGTCTATCTGCTCTCCCGACTCTTTCAATGCGTGTTCGGCTTTTTTCAGGCCAGCACTGTCACCGTTGGCTTCGGCGGTGCGTTTGAATTCAAACGCATTGTGTCGCGATTCCACCGAGAAGGCATACCGCTTGGCAAAGCGCTCCTTGGCCGGCGTGCAGTAATAGCTGAGCTTGCTGGCCGCCGCCTTGGGGTCGAAGAAGGCCATGGCGAACGCCTCGACCTCCTGCCAGTGATAGATGCCCTCGGCATCCAGCGTCTTCTGCAGGTCATAGATGATCTGCGGGTCGGTCACGTCAGTCAGCTCGGCCTTGGTGTAGTACGGCAAGAAGGCGTCGAGAATGTCCTGCGGCTCGTTGAAGAAGTCGAGGATGAAGGTTTGCTTGCTGTCACCAAAGGTGCGGTTCAAGCGCGACAGGGTTTGCACACAGTCCACGCCTTGCAGTTTCTTGTCCACGTACATGGCGCACAGCTTGGGCTGATCGAAGCCGGTCTGATATTTGTTGGCGGCGATCATCACGTTGAAGTCCTGGGTGTCGAACGCCTGCGCCAGATCACGACCATTAAGGCCGGCGTTAAGCAGACTGCTGTTTTCCGTCACCTCTTCGGGGATTACCTCATCCGCCAGCACGCTGCCGGAGAACGCCACCAGCGGATGCACATCGTTGTAGCCCATCTGCTGCACATAGGCCTTCAATGCCAACTGGTAGCGCACCGCCTCTTGACGGCTACTGGTCACCACCATGGCCTTGGCCTGGCCACCCAGCAGGCCACGGATATTGGCGCGGAAGTGCTCGACGATAACCTCGACCTTCTGGCTGATGTTGTACGGGTGCAGACGCACCCAACGTGCCAGCTTGATGCGCGCTTTCTTGCTGTCCACCTCGTCGTCTTCGCCATCCGGGTGGGCGATCTTCCAGGCGGTGCTGTAGGTGGTGTAGTTGCGCAGCACGTCGAGGATAAAACCCTCTTCGATAGCCTGGCGCATGGAGTACAGGTGAAACGCCTCGGGCTTGTTGCTGGAGTTGGCAGGCAGCGTTGGGTCGGTCGGGCGACCGAACAGCTCCAGGGTCTTGGCCTTGGGCGTGGCGGTAAAGGCGTAGTAGCTGATGCGTTCATTCGGTTGGCGCGCCTGCACGGCGGCATCAAGCAGCTCTTCGGCGCTGACTTCTTTGGCATCCAGCGCATCGCTGCCGAGAATCTGTTTCAGCTTGCTGGCCGATGAGCCGGTTTGCGAGGAATGCGCCTCGTCGGCGATCACCGCATAGCGCCCACTGGCCAGCGTGGGGTACTTGTCCAGGGCATCGAACAACGCGGGGAAGGTCTGGATGGTGACGATGATGATGCGCGTCTGCTCGGCCAGCGCCTCGGCCAACTGCTCGGACTTGCTCTGGCTGCTGGTTTCACGGTTGATCTGCTTGACCACGCCCTGGGCATGCTCGAACTGGTAGATGGTGTCTTGCAGCTGCTTATCCAATACCGTGCGGTCGGTAATCACAATCACCGAGTTGAACAGGCGTTGGCCGGCCTCGTCGTACAGCGAGGCCAGTTGATGCGCCGTCCAGGCGATGGAGTTGGACTTGCCCGAGCCGGCGCTGTGCTGGATCAAATAGCGCTTACCCGGCCCTTCGGCGCGGGTGGTGTTGATCAGTTGGTTGACCGCTTCCCACTGGTGGTAACGCGGGAAAATCAGCGTCTCCTTGGTCACCGGCGTGCCGTCGAAGCCTTCACTGGTTTTCTTGTCCAGATGCAAAAAACGCCCCAGCACCTTGAGCCAGGCATCCGGCTGCATCAGGCGTTGCCACAGGTAGCCGGTGGCGTATTGGCTGTGATCCTCAGGCTGCGGGTTGCCCGCACCGCCTTCCGCGCTGCCGAGGTTGAACGGCAGGAAGAAGGTGTCTTTACCCGCTAGCTTGGTGGTCATCGCCACTTCATTCTGGCCGACAGCAAAGTGCACCAGCGCGCCGCGCTTGAAGGTCAGCAGTGGCTCGGGTTTGCGTGTGAGCGGGTCTTTAACCGGGCGGTCTTGGCGATACTGGCGCTTAGCGTTTTCCACCGACTGTTTGAACTCGCTTTTCAACTCCAGCGTGGCGGTGGGGATGCCGTTGACGAACAGCACCAGATCCAGCCGTGGGTTGTAGCTCTGCCCGCCGTTGGCACCGTCACGCACATACGGCGAGTAGGACACCTCCGGCACCACGCGCAAGCGGTTGCACTTGTAACGCTTGAGGGTGTCCGGGTTCATGCCGTGGTCGGGCTGAAAGCTGCATAACTCAACTTTATTAGACGGCAGCTTAAAGCCATGGCGCAGCACATCCAGGGTGCCGCTCTGCTCCAGCTCGCGCACCAGCTTCTGTACCAGCACATCATCCGGGTTATTCGGGTTGGCCTTGGCGAACTTGTCCCAACGCTCCGGCCAGGCGTCCTTGAAGTAGCCCAGCACATCCTCGGTATACAGCGCCGTGCGCCGGTCGTAGCCGCTGACCGCGCCGACCAGCCAGCCTTGGGCGGCCAGGGATTCGATAATGTCCTGCTGGAATTGCGCTTCCTTGCTGTCCGCCATTTATACGGCCTCTGCTTCTAATACGGGGGCTTTCGCGCTGGCCTGTGACTGCCAGCAGCGCACATCGATTTTGCCGGTGACGGCGGCGGAGATTAAGGCGGAGCGGCGTTCTGAATGCAGCGTCAGCGCGGTATTTGACTCTTGAATCAGTCGTTCAATTAGTTCGCGCTTAGCATTCACATCCGCAACAACTTGAACCTGCTCGGTCACCGGAGGAACTGGTGTTACGAGCTTCCGAATATCAGGCATCCCTATCGTCTTGATAGTGGCCCCAAACGTAAACCGATCAAGCTCTTCTTCCATTGCGTAAAAAACAAGCAGCAGGTATTCAGGGAGTACAAGGCTTTCGTTACATATCCAAGCAATCAAGTGCTGCGACACACACATTTTCTTCGTAGTGATAGCAGCCAAGCCAATCGATGCATCCCTCGTGAACACAACGGCTCTAGCAGGCAAAAGCCTTGCTGAAGAATTGCTGACTCCCAACTCAGTAATCATGAACTGAGTTTCGTCAATGTAGTCGACAACTTTTAATTTCTTGCTGTCATTGAGCGATACCCAAGGTATATCCCCTCCCTCCCAATATTCTGGAAAATCTTTACTTGGGGTATGCCCGCTTTCAAGCTTGGCTACATTTTTTACCCTGGCCACATCCCAATGCGCCGGCACCTCGCCCAGCCACTCCACGCCGGAGTCTTTCATCGGCACCGTGGGGTCGAGGCCTTTGGTGACGGCGTGGGAGATAACAGCCTGGCGCTTTTCCTTGAGCAGTTCGATCAGGCGCTGCTGCTCTTCGATCAGCGCGTCGATGCGAGCGGTTTCGTGGTCGAGGAAACTAACGATCTTCCTCTGCTCAGTCTCGGATGGAACTGGCAGAAAAATCTCACCAGCATCTGCCCAACGAAAATCAGTTGAGCGCTCTCGAATTCCCTTTGCCAAAGATGACACAAAGCCTGCAACCGCCATGTTTCGTAGGAGTCGTGCGTAATAATTTGAAGAAACACTCGGCGATACCGGAGTGCAAACTGAGTAAACAGGTGTGGATTTTCCGTCAGAGTCAGAAACGCCGATTGCTCCAGCAAAAGCGTCCATTGCGTGAATGACTAAGTCTCCGACGCGAATACCTTGATAGCCAATTTCTTTGACAGCATTTGTAAATCCATCAGTCCGCCGATTATCTCGAAGAGTTACCGCGCCATCGCGAAAGCAAGTGACGATCCTGTCTTCCTCTCGAATCTCGCGTTTAACAAGATCAAAAAGAAATTTCAGGCGCTTGCTATCCCAGTGTTCGGGAACAGTTCCCAGCCAATCAACACCTGAATCCTTGTATCCCGGATAAGTTGGCAAGCTCATGCCGACAGCCCCTCAATCATCTGCTTGATGCGGTCGGTACAGGCTTTTAGGTCGCGGTCGATCTCGGCAAGCGGGCGCGGCGGCTGGAACACATAGAAGTGGCGGTTAAAGGGAATCTCGAAGCCGACAATGCCGACTTCGCCGTCCAGCGCATCGGTTTTGCTTTCGTCGATCCAGGCATCTGGCACATGGGGGATGACTTCGCGCGCAAAGTACTCGTGCACCGATTCGCCCAACGGCACGTTCTCGTTATCGCGCAGGCCGGCGTCGGCTTCCGGCTGGCCTTTGGTCATGCAGATATCCGCCTCGGGGTCGCGCTCGCTCAGGGCGCTCATCAGGGCTTTGAGTTCCGGCGTACTTAGGCTGACGCTGTGTGCGCTGAGGGCTTTTTTCAGCAGCTTGCTGAACTGCTCGCGGTTGCGGTGCAACTGGCTTGCGTCCATCGCTTGCAGGGCGGCCAGTAGCTGCTGCTGAGCGGCGCTGTCGTGTTTCTGCAGGGCTTTTTCTTCCAGCACTTTAGCGATGCGTTCGGCGCTGGTTTGGAAGTTCAGGCGCAGCGGGCGTTCGACGGTGATACGCCGGTAGCCGAAGGCGTCGATGTGGAAGATTTTGCTCTGTGCGGTTTGCTCGAAGCTGCCATACAGACGCACCAGCTCACTGATTTGATCCTCGGTGATGTACTGGCGCTTGCTGCCCAGCCCTTTGCGCATTTTGGCGTAGTGCTGGCTGCCGTCGATCAACTGCACCTTGCCCTGACGCTCGGCGGCCTTGTGGTTGCTGAGTATCCACACATAGGTGGCGATGCCGGTGTTGTAGAACATGTCCGTCGGCAACGCGACGATGGCTTCGACCAGATCGTTCTGCAGCAGGTAGCGGCGAATCTCCGACTCCCCCGAACCCGCGCCGCCGGTAAACAGCGGCGAGCCGTTGAGGATGATGCCGATGCGCGAGCCACCGTCGCGCGGGTCACGCATCTTGCTGACCAGGTGCAGGAGGAACAGCAGCGAACCGTCGGACACGCGCGGCAGGCCGGGGCCGAAGCGGCCGTCGAAGCCCTTGTGGCTGTGCTCATCGGTGATCTGCTTCTGCACCTTCTTCCATTCCACGCCGAACGGCGGGTTGCTGAGCATAAAGTCGAAGCGCTTGTCGGCCAGCTGGTCGTTGGACAGGGTGTTGCCGAGCTTGATGCTGGCCACGTCCTGGCCCTTGATCAGCATATCCGCCTTGCAGATGGCATAGGACTCGGGGTTGAGCTCCTGGCCGTGCAGCGACACGCTGACCTTCTCGCTGATGGACTGGATGTACTCATCACCCTCAGACAGAAAGCCGCCGGTGCCAGCGGTTGGGTCATAGATGGTGACGATGCTGTTGGGCGCGAGCTTGTGGTCCTGATCGGTGATCACCAGCGAGGTGGTGAGGTGCACGATATCGCGCGGGGTGAAGTGCTCCCCGGCGGTTTCGTTGGAGCTTTCCGCAAACTTGCGGATCAGCTCTTCGAAGATAATGCCCATGCCGAAGTTGCTGATGAACTCGGGGCTCAGATCGGTGGCGGCGAAGCGCTGCACCACCTGATACAGCAGGTTGGCGGTTTCCAGCTGCTGAACGAAATCTTCAAAGTGAAAGTGCTCGAAGATCTCGCGGGCATCCTTGCTGAACGCCTGCACGTAGCTCATCAGGTCGGCGGCGGTTTGGGTGTCCGACAGCGTGCCAAGGGTCAGTGGCGAGCCGTTGAAGAACTGCTGGCCGGCAGCGCGCAGCAGAATCATCTCACGCACTTGGTCCGGACGGCCTTCCTGAGCGAAGGTTTGTTTGATCACCTCACCCTTGGTCGGTGCGAGCACGCACTCCATGCGCCGTAACAGGGTGAATGGCAGGATGATGCGACCGTATTGCGATTGTTTGAAGTCACCGCGCAGCAGATCGGCAATGGACCATAGAAACGCGGCCGTCTGGGAATGATTTTCCGTGTTCACGCAATAACTCCTTGGAGTACGGGCAAAAATGCAAGTTTACCCCTTAGAGCTGGCGCCCTGTCACAGAACCGACGGCCTATTTTCACTCCGCTCCGAATACTCAAAGGTGCTAAGGCCGCACTCGAACGTTAGCCAGCAACGATATGTCTGCTGCAATGTGTTCTCGAAACGGGGTTTTAGCAGTCTATGCAGTGGTTCCCTGGCAAAAACCGATCAGCCAGCCTAACCATTTAAGTAGCGGGATTTCTAAAGCAACTCATCGTCGTCATCTGTTGCACATTCATTGCTCGCGCCCTTTCGCTGGCCCGGAGAGTCGTCATTTGCCCACCATGTGTTGTCACTGTGCGCGCCTGGCGGATACCTTCTGATGCTCAGTTGTCATCTACTGTCGTTCTCCCGCTGCCGCCATGGACATTGCGAACTGTGGAGACCCTGTATCCATAGAGCGGCAGCGACGACACCCTACTCACGACACCCCTTCACAACGCCAACTATCTTGTACAAAGCTCGTGAGAGACCTGAAACCCTGTATTCATGCGGGTTACAGAGACAACACCCCTTCACGACCCCCTTCACAACGCCAATTATCTTGTACAAAGCTCGTGAAAGATCTGAAACCCAGTATTCATGCGGGTTACAGAGGCAACACCCCTTCACGACACCCCTTCACGACGCCAATTATCTTGTACAAAGCTCGTGAAAGATCTGAAACCCAGTATTCATGCGGGTTACAGAGACAACACCCCTTCACGACACCCCTTCACAACGCCAATTATCTTGTACAAAGCTCGTGAAAGACCTGAAACCCAGTATTCATGCGGGTTACAGAGACAACACCCCTTCACGAAACCCCTTCGCTCAGATCGGCAGATCACTCTATGGGAGGTGAACCGTCAGACTCCCATAAGTAATAGATGGGAAGTGAGCATGTTTTTTTGAAACGTGTCGCGGAGCGGATATGAGCGGTGCTCTGGTCGCTTTGGAATTTAGTCACCCAAGAGCCGACGGAACGCATTTCAGGAGGATAAAGTCCTTGGGATTGGCACGGCAGATGAGAAGCTATATTCAGTGCAGATTTTTAGCCCAGAAGGAGCAAGACATGGACTCGATTGAGCTACTGGTTTATGCGGTCATCGGCGTGGTCGGCACGCTGGGAGTGGCTGCGGTGATTGGCTACAAGGTCGCAGATCATCTCGATAAGAAGCATCACACCGACTGATTTTGCAGCACATCGGCAGATGCGCATGGTGGTGGCTTGGGATTCGCCAGTGCTCGGGTAACGTTCAGGCATGTGCCAAGTCCAGCAGGTTCACGTCATGAGCAAAGTTAAGTGCCAGTGCTGCAAGAAGATGATGGTTCCAAAGGTGGTCACTAGCGCGCCGTTCTACATCAATGGAATACCCGTGGGCGGCCGTGACCCGGAGTCGTCCGTATGCCCCTTCTGTCTGTCGCAGAAGTGGATGCTCACCGAACATCAGGTTCTGGCTGCCGGTAGGGCCAATGCCGAGTTCTACGGCATCATGGTTCTCGCCATGGTGAACATCGTTGCGTTCGCCCGTTTCGGCGAACTGGCGGGCGGTTTGACGCTTGCGGTGTCAGTCGCAAGTTTTCTCCTGCGCGCCAGAATTATCAGGGTATTGCTACGGCATCTGGGCCGTTAGACGAGCCAGCACATTCTAGGCGACCGGAATGCTACCAGGCGGCGAATACAGCCTGGTTAGAATTCGTAAAGGATGTCACTGCTGCTCGACAGTGCGCAAAACTGCGTCGCTACTTGGTCACTTCATCGGATTTAAGCGCTGTGGTGGTACTGAACCCTGCATGGCGAGCGGTTGCCCGAATGCCCTGGCCAGCACCAAGCAGTTCACCAACGCGCTGATGTAACCCCGTTTCAGGCGGACCTTTTTAAACACCGGAAATTTTGCCCCTCCTAAGGGGAAGGTTGGCCGTTCGAACCGGCCCTGGGACACCACATAATTCAATGCTTCCGCGCTTTTTAGACTGACTGCTGAAGTTGGCGTGACAGCAGGGTGGCAGCAACAGCCGAAATTTTGTTCAATCAATCCCTCAGCCTGCTTCCCTATTCCGCATCCCATCTGGGTTCTCCAGAGAAAACACAAAAACCAGCCGATATATTTCTGGCCTGGCGTTCCCTCCCGCGGCTCTGTGGGCTTAGCACCGTCTAGAATGTCTGACGTACCCGTTTATCAATGGATAGGTATCGAATGGAAGGTGTGCGGGATATCGAGGAGCGCATGATTAGCTTCCTCCACAGCCAAGACCATGTGACGCCTCTCGACGGTCATGTTCTTCAGCCTGATGGCGTCAAGATTGCCGATTATCTGTTTTTCCACAGACAGGCTGTTGTCGAGCTCAAAACCCTAAAGATCGATCCGAAAGATAAGATTTTGGATGGCGCTAAATCGCTGATCGAGTCTGACGATTTCCCTCTGATCTTCGGTGACTATGATCTTGAAACCGCGATGAAGAACACGCCGGGAGGGCAAGAGCACCTAAACAAAATTTTCTCTAGCGCAACCAGGATGGTGGAGGGAGTGCTTAGAAATGCCAAACAACAGATCGCCTCCTCCAAGAGGCTGCTTAGCCTTGATCCCGACACCCCTGGGATCGCGCTCATATTGAATGACACAGTTGAAAGCATTCCTGCAGCTCGGCTCGCTGACAGGTTTAGCATCCGGCTCACCGGTGATGGTAAAGATCCGGGTCGCTTCTCGGAGATTGATTTTATAGTTTTGATCCAGACCACCTACCGGCTAAGACAAGGTGGCGGCGGATCGACACGCCTGCCGACTTTCATTATAAGCAATCCCTTCAATGCTCATCGCCATCATAAAATTGAGCAAGAAATTCAGCTTTTTCTGCAGGCTTGGGCCCACTCGCAAGGTCACAATTTTGAAAGTACGAGTGCAACGTCTGGCCTTCACTTTGAGCACAACCAAGATCCTCGCCCTGGCCCCCAGTCGTTGCAGGAATTCGTAGAGGCGCAGTACCGGGCACACAGATATATGAGCGAGTGGAGCGAAGAGAGGTTAATTGCTCACGGCAAGGATGTGATTCAGAAGATGCTACCAATAGTTCTCAAAGGTGCAGAAAAACCTTCAGAAGCCGACTCTCATTTCTTCCTCAAGCAATTCACGGAACTGCTTGAGGAAGGTCGGCTAAGGGGATTTGACCTGAGGAAAGTATTGAAAGAGATCCCTAGGGCCAGGTAATTACTCTTCGTCTATCGCTTTGATTCGAAGGACTGTAGTGGTGGAGCAATTGGCGTGCCTGGCCGTTGCACGAATGCCTAGGCCGGCCTCCAATAGCTCTTTCACTCGCTTGTGTAAATCTGCATCAACCGGGCGCCCTTGGTACTTGCCAGCGGCCTTGGCCTTTTCTATCCCCTGCGCCTGGCGCTCGCGTCGTTGCTCGTAATCTTTGCGGGCAATCGCTGCCATCATCTCCACCAGCATTGAGTTGATCGCCCCCAGCATCCGCCCGGTGAACTCGTCGCCCTTGGTGTCCTGCATTCCCTGGTGGCTGGTCGGCAGGTCGAGCGCGACGATGCGCAGGCCCTTGGAGTCGATCGCGACCTTGAGCTTTTGCCAGTCCTCGACCGGGAGGCGGGATAGCCGGTCTATCGACTCCACCAGCAACACATCACCCTTGCGTGCATCCTTCAACAGGCGCAACAGCTCCGGCCGGTCGGCGGTGGCGCCGCTGGCGTTCTCCAGGTACACGCTAGCGATGACCTTGTTGTGGTCGCTGGCGAACTGCTCGAGCGAGGCGCGGGCGCGGCCGGCGTCTTGCTCTTCGGTGGAGGCTCGGAGGTATGCGCGGATAAACATGATGGGTGCCTGTATCAGTTAGGGCGTTCTATTAATACTGTTGCACTTTGGGTGTTACTTATCAAGCGGAAAGCCAGAAGTAGGCAAAATAAGCCTGTATCTGGATAGGCATACCTAAAAATCGCCGCAGATTTGCGAAAACCCACGGCGATACAGAGCAGCAGAATTACTTCCCTACGAAGTAGAGTCCCCTGCCCTGATTGAAGATTGCCGCAGGGATCGAGTTTTTCCTCAGCCGCTGGCCAGGGTGGTAGATGTAGATCCACTCAGGCAGGTGTTGCGATGCAAGCTGCATGGCTTCCGAAGTCGTCATGTCGTTCTTGTAGGCATCAAGCGTGAACTGGTTGTCACGGATGAAGATCGGCCCGTAGCTGAGCGGCGATCTCAGAAAGCTCGGCGATTTAGAAACCTCATCACTGTATGGAATCGGCCGCTCCGCGTAGCTATCTGCCAAGGATGCATAGCCGCGGGCATGACCATCAGGATATTTACCTGTCTGCATTGGCAGCTTCGATAGGCCATTGGCAAAAACCTTCTTACGAGCATCTTCGACCTTACGCAATGCAAGAGCAGATGCCGCGTCCGGCGAGCTTGCCTGGTCAGCGGGCACCCACGCGACAACCTGAGTTGTGCGCGCCGGATCGCTCGACCCACCCAATAGCATCAAACCCAAGCCAATTCCCGCTGCTGCGCCGCCACTCAGACCTGTAGGTGGAGATGCAGAGCCAACCGCGCTTAATCCAGCATCCCCAAGCACTGCCCCAGAGCCGCCAACAGGGCTAGCTCCATCAACTCCCCCCGACAGCTCGATCGGAACGTCCCGCTGCCCGGAAATCCCCATGGCGGTCAGAACATGCATAGCATCCGACCATTTTTCTCTCGGCACACCCTTTGGCTCAGGAAGCTGCACAGTCCTAGCTCCCTGAGTGCCAGAACACCCAACCAGAAGAGCTACTGTCGCTGCCAGCAAACCGATTCGGACCGTAGTTGATTTGTTACCCATGGCGCCACTCCCTGTTTTGATTGCCACAGCTTAGGAAGGCTTTCAGGAAACCCAATGGCATAAGGCGGTGAGCTCTGCAGGCTTGGGATTTCCAGACCTTGGCATAGCGTGTCATGCAACCTCATACATGCGGAGTAGCACCATGGAATTTCGCCACTTAGGGAATGGACAGACGTTCCCACCTGTAGCACCGAACGGCCGGATTTACGCCGTACCTGTCGCCCAGGAAAACCAAGTAGAAATTTTCTGCCTGACATCTGAAGGCATTGTTGGAAGCGGCGTTACGGCCAGGTGGGCTGAGATCACGGGCTTCTATTACGATGACGAGTCTTGGGAAATCATCCTGCGCAATTACATCGGGAGGGGAATGCGTTTCCGCCGGGGTGTGCCCTGTGGAATCGTCGAAGACGGTTGCGAAACACTCAAAACAAATATCCAAGGGTTCGCAATTCCAGTTTGCGTAATGAACCGCATCTCATTCGAACAGAAAAAGCTGCATCAGACCTGAGATTGCCCTTGGGTTTTACAAAGCAATCAGCAATCTGATTCGCGTCACACCGCGCAGCCTCATTCCCCCCTGGTAGGGAATTACCAGGCTTTCAATTTCCGTCGCTTTTGTTGCGTGAAAGCGGAACACACGCGTGGCGGCTGCCCGTAGGGTGTACCCACACAGTCAATGGGACTCGGAAATGATCCACAACAAATTTAGCCAGGGCACGCACAAGCGGTACACCTCCAAGAAGTCGGACTACAGCGCTTTCCCGCTAAGTCGGCCCCGACGCCTAGATTCAGCGATCTGCGTACAGTCACAAACCTTGGTCAGCCAGGAATAACGACACATGCGCTACGTGACCGTCAGGAAATTCGCCAGTGAATCTGGTTACTCCGAAGACGCTATCCGCTCGAAGCTTCGCGACGGGATTTGGCGGCTGGGAGAAATATGGATCAAGGCCCCAGATGGCCGAGTTTTAATTGATGTTGAGGGATATGAATCATGGGTAGAGATGGGAGGGGAGTCCGGGCAATCTCCGACTCGAGCATTGAAATCACGTTCATGTACCGCGGGGTTAGGTGCCGCGAGCGGTTCCCGCTCAAGCCTAGCGCGACTAATTTAAAGCGCGCAGAGCGCTACAAGCACGCTATTGAGCATGATATCGCTACAGGTATCTTTGATTATTCAGCAACTTTTCCGAATTCTCGACGTGCAACCAAGTTCGCGCCTGAGTCTAGCCAAGAGACGCTGGCTGGGTTCCTGACCAAATGGCTGTCCAGGAAGAAGCAGCATGTGTCTAGCAGCACATTCGAGGGATACCGGAAGATCGTAGAGCTGCGGATTGTGCCTGCACTAGGTCCTACTCTATTAGTCGATCTGAAGCGCAAGGCGGTCAGAGACTGGCTCAACACGCTGGAGGTATCTAACAAGACACTGAGCAACATTCAGAGCTGTCTGCGCTCGGCATTGAATGATGCCGTGGACGATGTGGAGCTCATCGATACCAACCCACTGGCCGGGTGGACTTTCTCGCGCAAGGATCAGGTGAAGGAAGACGATGTCGACCCCTTCAGCCCAGAGGAACAACGCGCCATCCTGGCCGCGCTCGATGGCCAGGCGAAGAACCTGGTGCAATTCGCATTTTGGACAGGTATGCGCACCAGCGAAATGGTCGGTTTGAACTGGGAGGACATTGATTGGGTACGTGGCGAGGCTTACGTCACTAGGGCGATGACTCAGGCCGCAAAAGGTAAAGCCGAAGTGACTAAGTCAAGATCTGGCAAGCGCCCCATCAAGCTATTGGCACCAGCCATGGAAGCATTGATTGCGCAGAAGGCCTATACCTTCCTGGCAGACAACGAGGTGTTCCAGAATCCTCGCACGCAGGAGCGATGGAAAGGTGATCAGCCGATCCGGAAAACCATGTGGGCTCATGCAGTGAAGAAGGCAGGCGTTCGGTACCGTCGCCCCTACCAGACACGACACACCTATGCGTCGATGATGCTATCCGCCGGTGAGCATCCGATGTGGGTGGCAAAACAGATGGGACATACCGACTGGACGATGATTGCCCGTGTGTATGGCAGATGGATGCCCTCAACGACAGACTCAGCGGGTGATAAGGCAGTTCAAAAATTCTCGGGACGAGGTACGCTTGAGACGGGAATCTTCCCAACGGCTAGAGGCGAAATGCCATAGCTAAGGTATAGTGCGCGGCCTGACGTATGGAAGGGACGCCCATGAGCCATCGCGTAGTAGAGCTACATTGCATTATGCCGATCGAGAATCTTCCGTCTGTTTTGCAGCATGGAATTCTGTGTCATGACCGGGCAGAAAAAATTCCTCACAAATCGGTTGCTCTGCAGGAAATACAAGACCGTAGGGTAGATAAAACTGTCCCTAACGGTCTGCGCTTGCACCAGTACGCCAACCTATACTTTAACGCGCGAAACCCGATGATGTACCGAAGGAAGGACGTTCATCAGGACCTGTGTGTGATTCGTATCAGTCTGGATGTGCTGACGCGTCCGAACGCTGTCGTCAGTGATCAGAATGCGGCCTCCGACTGGGTACGCTTTCACTCTTACCCAGTCGGAATGGGCAAAATCCATTTCGATTATGTTTTTGCCGATTGGTGGCACGATGAAGACCTGGCTACCGGTTACCGAAAAAAAGCAGTCAAATGCGCTGAGGCCCTTATCCCTGACGCAGTGGCACCGGGCTACATAACTGGCTTTTACGCATGCGACACCCAAACGAAGCAGAAGGTTGAGCGTGTGTTAGCAGGATTGAACTGGCAGGTACCCGTGACGTCGAACCCTCATCTTTTCTTCAGGTGAACAGCGTGATTAAAGTTCTTATAGGTGACATGTTTCAGAGTGAAGCGCAAACGCTGGTGAACACTGTGAACTGTGTCGGCGTGATGGGTAAAGGTGTTGCGCTAGAGTTCAAAAAGCGCTGGCCTGGCCTCATGCTAGACTATGAGAAAAGATGCGCCCAAAAGCTAGTTGAGCCCGGTGTTCCATATATATATACCGACATTCTCGGAACATCGATTGTCAACTTCCCTACAAAGGGGCATTGGAGATCGGCGTCAAGATTATCCGACATCGAGAAGGGACTAGACATTTTTCTCGAACACTATAAAGCATGGAACATCACGTCAGTCGCATTCCCACCACTTGGCTGTGGAAATGGCGGACTGGAGTGGGAGCTAGTGGGGCCAATAATGTATAAAGCGCTATCTAAAATAGACATTCCAGTTGAAATGTTCGCTCCTTTCGGGACGCCAGCTAGTCAGCTCACTGCTGACTTCCTTAGCCCTCAACAGCCCCGACTCTTCGGCGAAAGCGAACACAAAGGAACGAAAAATCAAAAACTTAATCCCAACTGGGTTGTGCTTTTGGAAGTTCTTTATCAGCTTGAATCGCAACCTTACGCCGCCAAAGTCGGACGTACTATTTTTCAAAAAATATGTCACGCAGTGACAGCGCTCGGAGTTGACACAGAACTCGAATTCAAAAAAGCCAGCTACGGACCATTTTCAGAACAAGTACAAAGACTTCTTGGAACCTTGGCAAACGCGAACCTCATTATCGAAGCTCAGCTTGGCAGAATGAACGCGTTGAAAACGGGACCTGAATACTCTAACGCGCGTGAAAAATTCAAAGACGTCTTAGCCTCAAATGACAGTAAAATATCCAAGACTGTAGACTTATTCAGCCGAATCAAGAACACAGAACAGGCCGAAGAGGTTGCTACGGTATTTTACGCTGTGAGCAAATTGAAAGAAGATCAAAACCTCACAACTGTACCTGAGCGCGAAGTGTTTGATTTCGTGCTAGCCTGGAAAAAAACTTGGGACAATGAAGCCAAGCGTGAAGCGATTGCTTCGGCAATTCGTAACTTGGCCCTCTTAGGCTGGATACGCGTCAGTTTGAGCGAATGCCTGCCTTTGAGCGAAGAGTATGAAGCCACGTCCTGCTGATTTATAGCTTCATCGGTACCCGGCAAGAGGCAACAGGATGGATGCCTAATGACAGCTTAATGCCAGCACTTCACCTGAACGCCGCATGAATAAAGGGATAGACGGGGGTTCAAATCCCCCCGGCACCAAATTTACATCTAAAGACGTCCACGGACGTCTTTTTTTGTGCCAAAAACCCAGCAAAATCAACGATTTAGCGTCTATTGGCGTCCATGGACGTCCGACGCAATCTACGACATCGGGTATTCCAAGTGGTATTCCAAGCCCTTCAGTGGTAATTTTTGGAATACCAATTGATGTCATGGAACACCTCATGTGCGCCCAAGCCACCCGCCTCTCTGATCGTCAGCTCAAAGCGGTAAAGCCGAAAGACAAGGACTACGTCCTCAGCGATGGCGACGGTTTACAGCTGCGCGTTAGGGTCAATGGCTCTACGCTATGGAACTTCAACTACCGGCAGCCGATCACCAAAAACCGCATCAATATGGGCCTCGGCACCTACCCAGAACTCTCACTCGCGCAAGCCAGGAAGAAAACGGTCGAGGCCAGAGAGCTTCTCGCCCAGGGCATCGACCCGAAAGAACAACGTAGCGAGTTGGAGCAGACAAAAAGGCAGGCAACCGAGCACACATTCGAGAACGTGGCGCTAGCCTGGTTTGAGCTGAAAAAAGATTCGGTCACCCCGGCCTATGCCGAGGACATCTGGCGCTCACTTACGCTGCATGTCTTTCCATCGCTTGGCACTACACCCATCTCGCAGGTCAATGCCCCGAGAGTTATCGAGCTGCTGCGCCCTTTGGAAACCAAAGGTAGCCTGGAGACAGTGAAGCGACTGACCCAACGACTCAACGAGATCATGACCTACGGCGTGAACTCGGGAATGATCTTTGCTAATCCACTCACCAGCATTCGGGCCGTTTTCAAGAAACCGAAAAAGCAGAATATGGCAGCCCTCCGCCCTGAAGAACTGCCAGAACTGATGGTCGCCATCGCCAACGCGAGCATAAAAAGAACAACGCGCTGCCTGATCGAGTGGCAACTTCACACGATGACTCGCCCCACGGAAGCCGCTACGACATCTTGGGCTGACATCGATCTAGAAAAGAAAATCTGGACGATCCCAGCGGCGCGTATGAAGAAGCGACGTGCGCACGTCATACCACTGACAGAACACGCACTCGCTCTGCTGGAGACAATAAAGCCCTACAGCGGCCACAGAGAATACGTGTTTCCAGCCGACAGAAACCCACGGTGCGGATTCCACGACACTTGGA
>NZ_CP014135.1:4230578-4233344 GCF_001543125.1 Pseudomonas agarici
CTAAGGTGATCGCGGCGTTCGGTGCGGCAAAGCCGCACTGCGCCTATCTGTTTGCCAATCGCCGCGCGACTCGGATGAAAGTGCTGGTACATGATGGGATCTGCGGATTCCACGACACTTGGACACTCAGCCCACGATCATTTGGACACTCGTTCCACGCTCACTTGGACACCTGATCCACGTCCACTTGGACAGGCAGTCGGAGCGCAGCGACGCAGTTTTGCATTGTTAGTCTGAAGTCTCTGTCGCCGTCAATTTCGTTGCGCGTCTGCGCATCGATTCGCCCTTCAGTTCGATCCGGTAAGCGTTGTGCACCAGCCGGTCGAGGATCGCATCGCCCAAGGTCGGATCGCCGATCAGCGCATGCCATTTGTCCACCGGCATCTGGCTGGTGACCAGCGTCGAGCGGTTGCCGTAGCGGTCGTCCAGCAGCTCAAGCATGTCGCGCCGCTGAGCAGCGGTAAACGGTGCCAAGCCCCAGTCATCCAGGATCAGCAGGTCAGTCTTGGCATACCCTGCCATCAGTTTCGCGAAACGGCCGTCGCCGTGGGCCAGACCCAGTTCCTCCATCAAGCGCGGCAGGCGCAGGTAGCGCACGCTGTATCCGTCGCGACAGGCCTTGTGGGCCAGCGCGCAGGCGAGCCAGGTTTTTCCTACGCCAGTCGGGCCGCCGATGATCAGGTTCAGGCCGTCGCGCAGCCACTGGCCGCTACCCAGTTGCAGGATCAGAGATTTGTCCAGGCCGCGCGGGCTGCGGTAGTCGATGTCTTCCAGGCAGGCGTTGTGGCGCAGTCGAGCGGCTTTGAGGCGAGTGGTCAGGCGAGCATCTTCACGCTCGGTCAGCTCGCGGTCGACCATCAAGCCAAGACGTTCATCGAAGCTCAGGTCGTGGATGTCGGGCGTTGAGTGTTGCTCGCTCAGCGCCTTGATCATCCCGTGCAGTCGTAGGGTTTGCAGCTTGTCCAGGGTTGGGTTGGGTAGCACTTTGGTGCTCCTTTTTCAGGTCAGTGGTAGTAGCCAGGGCCGCGCAGGTTGATGTGTTCTTCGGGCAGTAACGGCAGGTTTTGCTGGGCCAGCGCCAGCCGTTCCAACCCTTGGCGCAGGATCGATTCAAGGCTTTTGTAACTGCATGCGCCTAGGGCCAGCGCACGCTGGCAAGCGGCTTCCAGCCGCGCTTCGCCGTGCTGTTTGCTCAGGCGCAGGATACCCAGGCAGGCACGGAAGCCGTGCTGCGGATGGATTCGGCGTTCGAGGATGTAGGCGATGACACCAGCGGTGTTCGGGCCGGTCTGCTCCGCCCAGCGAATCAGCCGTTGTGGTGTCCATTCGGCATGTTCGCGGTGGCTCTTGGGCATGTGCTCGGTTTGGGTCGTGTGGCGGCCTTTGTGCTGCGAGCGCAGGTGGCTGGCCACACGTTGGTTGGCGTGGAAGCATTCCACCGTCTGCGCGGTCAGGCGTACTTCGAGTGGGTGCTTCACCAGTTGGTACGGCACCGAGTAGTAGTGGCCGTCGACTTCGACGTGGTAGTCGATGTGCACTCGCACCTTTTTCCATTCGGCGTAGACGTAAGGATGCTCCGGCAGCGGTTGCAGTGCGGGCTGGTCGATGGTTTCGAAGGCTGAGCGGCGTGAGCCGGGCAGCTTTTTGAAGGGCCTTTGGTTAAGACGTTCGAGCAGCACGCCGATTGCCGTGTTGAGTTCGCCGAGCGAGAAGAACTGGCGGTTGCGCAGGGCCGCGAGGATCCAGCGCTCGACCACTTGTACGCCGACTTCGACCTTGGCTTTGTCCCGAGGCTTACGAGATCTGGCAGGCAACACGGCCACGCCGTAATGCTCGGCCAGGTCGCGGTAACTGGGGTTGATATCGGGCTCGTAACGGTGCGCTTTGGTGACGCCGCTGCGCAGATTGTCCGGTACCAGGATCTGCGATGTGCCGCCGAAAAAAGCAAAACAGCGAGCATGCGAGCCCAGCCAGTCAGGCAGTTTCTGCGACCAAGTGGCTTCTGCAAAGGTGTAGCTCGACGCTCCAAGCACGGCAACGAAGATCTGGGTTTGGCGGATTTCGCCGGTTCGCCGGTCAATGACTGGCACAGTCTGGCCCGCGTAATCGACAAACAGCTTTTCACCAGCACGGTGTTCCTGGCGCATGACCACGTCGACCTTGGCCGCCCAGAGGCGGTAGTGCTCGCAGAACCAGCTGTATTGGAAGCCTTGCGGATGAGCGAGTCGGTACTCTTGCCAAAGCAGGGCCAGGGTGACGCCGGGGCGGCGCAGCTCGGCATGCGCCCAAGCCCAATCAGGCATCGGCCTTTGATCGCTGGGAACTGTTGGTGCTGGTGGGAACAGGCATCGCTCCAGCTCGGCGTCCGACAATGATGTCGGCCAAGTCAGCCCGCAAGCGTTGAAACGGTGCAGGTAATTGCCGGCACTGCCGCTGCTGATGCGCAGGCTGGCGGCGATCTTGCGCACGGACAGTGCCGGCGTCGAACTTTAAGCATAGTACCTCTCGGATTTTACGCATGGATATACGCTCCACGACGACCTCTTCGCTTCGATAAAAGAGGCCGATGGTAGTGAATAGTCCTGCGTTGCCGCCTGCCTGAGCGTGGGTCGGATCAGTGAGAAATCACTGTCCAAGTGCTCGTGGAATCAGTGTCCAAGTGGCCGTGGAATGAGTGTCCAAGTCAGTGCGGAATCGCTGTCCAAGTGTTCGTGGAATGGGTGCCCAAATGCGTGTGGAATCCGCAGGCCTTGGTGCTCGGCCTAC
>NZ_CP014135.1:4233441-4235710 GCF_001543125.1 Pseudomonas agarici
CAAATGCGTGTGGAATCCGCAGATCAGGGCCACACCCACTTTGGTGTGGCTGCGCCAGTACCTCAAGAGCAGGAGCACTCCTCCTTCAAGGCTGTGCGAATTGCTGGGCAAGGAAACGAAGCACAGCGTGGAGATTCTCAAGCCCTTGCGGCGAAAAGATATCTTCGCCTGTCTCTGCTTTATGGTAGTGCTCCGCCAGGAACAGCGCATATTGATCCTTGCTAGGTAATTTACTCAAACCCAGCGTCCTCTGTGCGATCTCAAAGCTATCCTGGCCCACCAAAGCTTCCAGCGCCCAAAATTCATAGGTCGCATCGATATCTGCAAAGGTGATTACGGACCAACCGGGTAGGAGCCACTTCTTGCGATATCGATCACGTGCTTCTCGACCCGCTTTATCGTCATCCAAAAGGACTATAAATTTTTCGCCCCGCCCCATGAGCAAACTGAGCAGGTTCCCGGACGAGCTCGAACCGACACCAGGGATGATGGTGAAGTTAATCGTGACGTCACACGTAGTCGAGGCCGCCTTGAACGCGTAGTAGTCCGAGATCCCCTCCACGATGACGAAGGGCGACGTGCCAACGATCTCAGGAACCACATACTGCAGCCTCTCTATAACTGGCTGAAAGTGATGGCCTCTGGTCGGATACTTATCTAGAAATCGTTTGTACTTTATTGCGGCGATTTCAGCCGGTAAAAACTCAAGATCATACCCGTCAACATCATCATGCTTGGCAGCGCGGTTCTCGACGATGTAGGCGCCAGAGAGCCACCTAGGGTCGACCATGTGATGACTGTGTGTGGAGTAAATGATCTTGTCCCCATTGCCGATCATTTTCTCAAAATACGTCAACAGCTCTACCTGGGCGCGAGAGTGCAGGTTGGCGGCAGGTTCGTCGAACACATAGATGGTTTTGCGCTTACTGTTTTCCAGCTTGAAGCCGGTGAGGAGCAAAAAGGTGAAGAACCACCTGAAACCGATGGAGCGCTCACTGATCTTGTAGTCAGAGTCACCGTTACTGACAGCAAAGGACACCATGGCAGTGGGTCTATCAGCCCCGGTGACAGACCACTGCAGCTCGACCCGTCTGGCTGTCGTCTCGCGCGAGAATACACGCCGCCATCCGCCAATCACCTGGCTCGACAGGGCCTGGGAGACCTTCTTGAACACCGCATCAATCTGACTCTTTTCATGGCTTCGGTAAAAGGTATCGAGCCACTGAGCGCCATGTTTCTCACTGTACTGCGCAATGCGTCTATTGATGTGCTCTTCTACATCATGATCTGCATACGCAATAATTTTTTCCACGATTTCCCGGTAGTGACGCTGCTCGTAACTTTCCCCTTGAAATGGGGCCAGCTCGATTTCCTCGGGTACGTTAATCAGAAATGTCGGGAAGTAGGCGACCGTTGGTACCCCTTCCACCACCAACTCTGCGATCCGCGCCCACAAATCCACCTCAGGATCATCTGGGTACGCGAAGGGCTCAAATTCCTCCTCCCAAGGCAGCTTGACGTTTAACTCCAAGCCGAGACTTCCGCCACTTTCACCGCCCGGATCATTTGCAAAATTGATTTCTTTTGCAATCCGGAACTTCTTGCCCAACGCCTCGACATCCACCTCAAACCCGAGCGTCTCTGCCAGTTTCTCGATCGCCATTATTTCGACTTCGTCCAGCTGCACCGTAGCGGCGACGGACACTACGCCCTTGAATGAACCCTTCTGGCTAGCAGGAATGAACGTAAACTCTTTGTTATTTTCTGGACTGAAGGTGTACAGACTTGAGACCGACTTATCGCTACTTACAAATTGCGATATCGCTTCGAGAATAGTGGTTTTACCACTTTCGTTAAGACCAATGAGCATTACGATCGGCGTATCGATCTTGCCTGAAAGCTCAATGCGCGTACTGACAATGCCTTTGTAGTTCTTAATCTCAAAATCAAGGATTTTCGACATCAGCAAACACTGCCCTGTGTTAGCACGAACGTAAGGGGCCGGGGAACACACCTTCCGAGCCCGAGCAATAAGGACGATTGTGTCCGCGTATTTTTAAGCGGACGCAATTACCCTTAATGCCAGGATCGTCATGCGCCAACGTAAGTCATACCCGAAATCCTTCAAGACCCAAGTCGTTCAAGAGTGCGAGCAGCCCGGTGTTTCCGTGGCAGCTATTGCGATGAGTCACGGGATTAATGCCAATGTCGTTCGCCGGTGGATACCGCTTTACCGTGATCAGCAGGCAGTCGCGCTGCCAGCTTTCAT
>NZ_CP014135.1:4235810-4330971 GCF_001543125.1 Pseudomonas agarici
ACGGCGTGTTGGCTGCATGACATACCCGCTTAAAAGGCTAGAACTGGTGCCCACTTAAATTTGAAGTGCACACCATGTCTTGGCGTTGCGGGGTTGGGTAGATGACTTGGCCGGACGCATACAACCATCCTATGCTTCGACAAAGATGACCAGCCAATGGGCTATCTGTTGCAATAACAATCCTAAGCACTGCCGGACCAGTGAAGGACAGTCGGCTGGGTAATCCTGAAAATAGGGGGCATATGCCCCTTATTGGCTTCACTTCAGCTTTTATTTTTTACCAATTTTATAATTGCGTAGCCCAACCAGACGATTACATTGACATTAACCACTGCCTCGCACGCAGATTATGTTGCGTTGCTCAAAAATGGCCTGGCATAGCTGAGAAACTCTGCATGGGGCACTCTTTGCTCAATCCACCGGTATGGTTTGGATGGAGGCGTCTCACGGCGCTCACTGACGGTCATAACCAATCGACGCTTGGCCCGTGATACGCCAACAAAGAAAGCGCAACGCTCTTCGTCTGCCTTTCCCCAGAAGGTCTGGTTTTCGACGCCAAGGAGAATGACCGAATCGAACTCCAAGCCCTTGCTCTTATGCATCGTCAGAATGCGTACCGCTTGCTCATCCGAAAAGCGCTCAAGGGCCTTGGGCAGATCAGGCTCGATCTTGAGCAATTCTTCAATGCGCATTTTGGTGTCCCGGACAACTTCCCTGAGCCTGTCGTGGGATTCATAGTCTGGTGAAAGCGCGACCAAGGTTTCGATACTGACTTGCTTCAAGAACGACCGTACTGACTCCCACCAGCCGGAGAACGGCACGTCAAGAAGCTCAGCTACGACAGCTTCTTTTCGCTGCTGCTTGATTAAACGATCTAAATTCTTCCGCGTGCTTGACTGGATTTCGTCATCCGCGAAAGGAATTAACTGGTTCATTAACCGAACCCAGGCTTTGGGCTCGCGCTGTCCATAGAGACAGGACAAATAGTCTACGATCAAGCGCGCGACAGGCTCTACCGTGATGTCCTGCATCTGCTGTTCGTTACGAAAAGGAATGCCCCGCACCTCCAACGCTGCCATGAGATGGTCGGCATACAGCTCCAATTGCTTGGAAACAAGCACCGCTGTTTCCGACGGGGGCAGCTGCTCTACTCTTATCCAGTTGGCAATCAAATCCGCCAAGCACTCGGCCTCTCTGCGACTGTCCTCAAATTGCCATGCGAAAACCTCACCTTCATCACCGGCAAGCTGCTCGTCGGGCATGGCTGACGCGAGATCAAGTACACGAATGATCTCGTTCTGCACCCGAAGCAGGCGTGGCTTGGAACGGAAGTTGCGGTACATGTTGAGCGGTACCGCAGCAAAATCAGCCGCGAAGGTTTCAAAGATGCCATCGAGTGCCCCGGCCCAGCCCATGATTTTTTGTTTGGTATCGCCAACGGCTGTGAGACGAATGCTGGTGTCCTGAAAGGCAAGCTTTACTAGCTCGTACTGCAGGTTGGTGCAGTCTTGAAACTCATCCAGAAAGACATCGCTGTAGGTCTGACGAATGGCGTTCCGAGCCACTTTTGACTTCCGCAGTATCTGGATAGCCAACGGCACCAAGTCTCCGAACACAATTTGAGTTCGGGAGCGCCCCACCTTGCTATCGGCGATTTTGTAACCCGCGTCCAGGGCATCTTCACCCGTCAACACTGGCCGGAATCGATCGATGATGCGCTTGGCAAAGGCATGAAAGGTGAAGCTATCAAAGCGTGAGGCCAGATCTGGGCCGCAGCGACGCTGAACCCGCTCTTTCAGGTTCTTGCTGGCATCAACTTTGAACGAGATGGCCAGGATCCGCTTGGGATAACGACAAGTGCCGGTGCGCAAAAGAAAATCTGCTCGCTGTGCAAGCATCTCGGTCTTGCCAGCACCAGGCCCTGCAGTCAGGGCAAGACAGCGCTCCTGCTCCTTGGCTGCGAGCAGGGCATTCGGTTCAAGCGTCAACCCGTCAGCGGGCTGCCAGGCTTCGACTGCAATCACTCCGGCAGCTCCGCGAGTTTGGCGATGACGGTGTCTGCCAATCTGCTCAGGGATGCTGGCATATTTTCAAGCAACTCTTGGTCGCTTAGTTGAGCAAGTGCACTGATATGCGCGGCGGGCTTGCTGCCAAGCTTGAAGCGTTGATGATAGGTGCCAAACAGCTTGAGTTCGTCTTCGCTGTATTGGGAAGAGTCGTGATGGCTTTTCCCGAGAACAGCCTTGATCACGTCTGCATCTGGCAACTCCTTTTCAACGCCATAAGCGTCTGGATAGGCGAGAAGCATCGCGAAATCCAGGTCCATCGGGTCGGAGAAATATACGTCCCGTTCTTCAAAGGCTTCTATGTAAACGGGATACTCACGCACCTTGTGCTCACTGGAATTCCATTTCGGAATTCCGTGGTCTTTTGGAAGGACCTTATCCGCTCGAAACGTTCCCAGCTGGTCGTTTACGTATTTAAACCGACCCCACCCCGCTTGATGGCGGGCCAAATCCAAATCAAGCAACGTTAGATATGGAATCTGCAGGGCCTCCAGCAGACGCCAAAAATGGTTGACGTGCCTGCCCCCCAGCGGCGCTATCGCGACAGCGGACTCATCAATCGGCGCACCTTTGGCCCGCAAGAGGCGTGGCAACACAATCTCTTCGCTGTCCCCTTCGCCGAGGACAATCAATCGAGAGAAATAAACTTCAGGGAATGCCTGTACTGCCTCGCGCACGAACTTGTGTGCTTCGTCTGTTTTTTCAGGCAATTGAATGCACGTTACGCGCGATTGCCGCGCCTCGGTCAGCCGCAAGTAGCGGATGTGTTCAGGCTCGACTCGCCGAAGCATGGAAGGCGCATGCGTAGCGATTAGGGCTTGAGCATCGCCTTGGCTTGTCATGGCATTCAATGCACTTACAATCCTTCCCAGATAGTGAGGGGAAAGACTGTTCTCAGGCTCTTCAACGGCAACCAGTGTAAAAACGGGGGGCCGCAGTTTGTCAGAATCGAAAGACTTGTCTTTCTCCGCTAAGACGGCACGACCTATAGCCTGTGACGACAGCACGAGGGCCAGATAGAGCATCGATTTCTGGCCATCGCTAAGTCGCGAAAAATCGACAAAGTTTTCATCATGCCCTGGTGTGAACGAGACGGACATATGCCGTAGCAAGGCCTCAATCTCAGAGGCCACGAAAGTAATCTTGGGATCGGCAAAGAAACTGCCTTTGTGCAGCGATGCCCATGTCATTTGCAGATGCTCGCTGAACGCATTGACTGATGGGTTGGCGGCCAGGCTGTCGCTTATGCCGTCAGTAAGTTCCCTAATGACGTCTCGCTCTTTGTCCCACTGCACTGCGCGGAGCATGCGCCCAAGCAAAGCATTGGCCCCATAAGCAATGTGGTCGGCAGGGTCACGTCGTGCGGGCAGGTAGTGGACATGTATATGGTTGCGCTCGGCTCGCGGCACTTGCGCAGTGGTGAGCGGCGAACCATCTGGATTGACATCCAGCACATAAACAAAGGTTTCTTCGATGTCGCCATCCTGCCCCATGACTGCGCTAAGGCGGAAACGCACTCGCGGAATACCGTCCGGTTCGTCTAAGCGCATGTGACCAAAATGAGGAGCAACCGTGCTGTTGTCTTCATCCTTCAACAGTTCAGGGAAAAGGAAATCTGCTTCTATCCAAAGCTCGCGCTCTTCCGGAATATCCTTCTCATCGGCTGGGACATGGAAGTCAGACCGCTGGATACGACGCTGGGACGGGTCGAAAGCGAACAGGCGGCACAATGCTTGGAGTGCAGCTGTCTTGCCGGAACCGTTAGGACCGATCAAGTAGGTGATGGTTTCGAGGCCGACGTCAGTAGGCCCAGGACCGTAAGATTGAAAACTCGATAGGCGCAGCGTCTGCAGCTTCATACTGTTTGACCTTCCTTGTTGTTATTCCTTACAGCTCGCGGGGCCCAGTACACGCTCACTCGCCAACCATACCAATGAAAATCAGAAGCTTGGCCGCGATGTTGAGAGTGCGTTTCGTGTTTCCAGTCACGGCAGACCACCTTACGCTACCGTGACCTGGCCATTCATCAGCATGGGCAGCAGCCAGTCGCGAAGCTGAGCGAGTTGCTGGTTTTCTTTGGTGTTGTTGGCGATTTTCTCGAACGCGGGCTCAACAACTGCTGCAAATTTCTCGATGACATCTTCCGTTGGAATTGCCAGGTTGGTCAGCTCAATATCATTCGAGACGATGGAGTCGAAAACAGAGCCCGAGGATTTCACCTGAAGGTGCTGGATCAACTCCTTGGCCAGAAAGAACAGAAATGTGTGACTGATTCCAGGCTTGGCGCGCAGAGCGTAGCAGGATTGATTCATCGCCATATCGACACCGGCCAGCACCAGCTTTCCCACGGAACCACGCGCTGTTATGAAAACAGTATGCTTGCCAAAGAGCTGGGTGCTACTGCCTTTTAGCCCTTTTTCAGTGATGTAATCTGCCGTCGAAAACTTGAAAATGGGTCCGCCGGCATCGGTTGGAGTGAAAAAGGGAATATCACCCCCCCAGTACTCAGGTTTCTTTTTCGTGGGTGTACCACCGCCAAGCAGTTCAGAGACGGCCAGAATGCTTGAGTCTGTCCACCCGTCCGGAATCCCCCGTTTGAGTTTTGAGTTGTAGACCAACCTGCCCCCGGAGGATTTGTAGGGTTTGCCGTTGGCATCAGGGAAATCGAACTGCACGAACCAATAGTCGTAAATCGTCTTGGCCATGGCCTCAAGTTCGACGTTGATTCGATTGTTGTAGTCGATCTTGGCGTCGAGGGTAGAGAGAACGGCAGCGATTTTTTTCTGTGTCCCTTGGCTGGGAACATTCAAGGGGACATTAGCCAGAATGGCAGTGTTCAGGTTGGGCATTGTGGCACCAACCGCTTGATTGACGATCCAGCTTTGATTCGAGGGGGTGCTGAGGTGATAAGTTAAAAATTCAGGATCAATCATCTTCCCAGGACGAACAAGGAGACAACCTGTGCCGCAAAAATAGCCAGCCTCAGTTTTCCTGATTAATGCTTTTTGAGTTACATCGCCTCTCCTGCTATAGACAATGTCCCCTTCTTTCACCAAGTGCTTAGATAGGCGAGTAGCATCTTCCTCCGAAATGAACGCGATGGAGGACAAATCCACCCGATTACTTTTCATGTTTGCAGGCATGATGCAAGGTACGCCTACATCAACATAATCAGCAGCGTGTAACTGGCTACCAAACGGACCTGTTTGAATTTTTCCACCGCCGGCAGAGACAATCTCTCCAAGCGTTGTTTGGCACCACTTACTCATACAACAACCCCACCAACTGCTTTTTGATCTCCCGCTCCAGCCCCGCAGACTCCTTGAACAGCTTGTCCAGACTGTCGCTAAATCCCTGTATTTTTGCGGTGAACTGCTTTGGCGTCAGATCTGAATACTCAATATTTACCTCGAAATACTGCCCAGCGCTCAGACTGTAGTTTTTGGCGGCGATCTCGGAATAACTCACCACTACCGAAAAATCATCTACTGCCTGTTTGGCGTTGAAAGTGGCGATGATGCGGTCTTCCTCGGCTTCGGAGAGCAACGTTTTCTGGTTCTTACCGTCTTTGACCTTGGTGCCTAGGTTGGAGGCGTCCAGTAGCACTACGCCTTCTTTATTAGCGTCGTCGATAAACAGGATAGACACATTGGTGCCAGTAGTGGCGAAGATGTTGCTGGGCATGGACACCACGCCGGCCAGCATCCTGTTGTCCACTAGATGCTGGCGAATCTTCTTGTCGATACCGCTTTGTGCAGTGATAAAGCCGGTCGGCACTACTACGGCGGCTTTACCACCGGGTTTGAGCGAGTGGATGATGTGCTGCAAAAAGAGCTGGTAGATAGCCATCTTGTCCATGGCCTGCTTGGGGATATTGGGTACCCCGGAGAAGAAGCGTTCTTGATGCTCCTTGCTATCCAGCTCGTTACGGAAATCGCTGAAATCCATCTTGAACGGCGGATTGCTGACGATGTAATCGAATTTTTTAAGCGCCTTTCCCTCCCGGTGGTAGGGGTGGAGCATAGTGTTGCCCTGGATGATATTGGGGATGGAATGCACCAGGTTATTGAGGATCAGGTTCAAGCGCAGCAGACTGGATGATTTTTGCGAAATGTCCTGCGAATAAATGCTGCAGCGCTGCTCGCCGATGGCGTGGGCGATGTTCATCAGCAGGGTGCCGGAGCCGGCGGAAGGGTCGTAGCAGCTCACGTTCCTGATTTTGCCACGCACATTTTCGGGAACCAGAATGGCAGCCATGATCTTGGCCACGGCGTGTGGGGTGTAATACTCGGCGTATTTGCCGCCGCTGTCCTTGTTGTAGTCCTTGATCAGGTATTCGAAAAGCGTGGAATAGAAGTCGTACTTCTGAGTAAAGATGCTCTCAAAGCTGCGCTCTAAACTGAATTCCACCAGTTTGTTGATCAGGGCACGGCAAAAATCGTCGCGCTTGGATGGGTCGGAGATGTATTCGCTGACGCGATCAAACAACGTGACCTTGGCTCCGCCATCGGTTTTCACCGCGAAGATATCGTTGTTGGTAATGGCGATGTCGCGCAGGGTATCGTCAAACAACTTGGCGAATTCAGGCTCATTCTGCCGGACGAATAAATGGGCGAGGAAGTGCTCTGGCTTGAGGCGTGGAGTGTCCGGCCCCAACTGCAACTGCAACATTTCCAATTCATCAGCGCTAAGACCGGCCATGGCATGCTCCCAAGTGAGGGCTTGGCTTAGCTCGGGACGGATTTTCTTGGCTTCGAAGGTGAATTTGTCGTTGAGGAACTTATAGAGAAAGACCTGGGTGATGATCTTGAATTCGTTGCCATCGTTGCCAAGACCAAAGCTGGCGCAGATGGTCTTGAGACTGTCGATCAGCCGGCGAGTGCGTTGCTCAAATTCCTGCGTTACCACGTACGTGTTCCTATTCGAGTGCCTGAGGCAAATTCATTTATGTATTCGGCCACCACCAATTGGTTGATGGTGCGGGAAGCGCCTGGGGTGAGCTGAATTTTCTGGCGATTTTGAAACTCGCCAATCACCAGCGGCATCATCATCCCTTCAAAGTAGCTTTCGTTATTCACTAGCTGAGTGTTCTGCAGCACCTGTTCGTCGGCTTGCTGTTTCACGCCGGAAAGCGCCTCAAACAGACGGCGTTCGGTTTGTGTGAGGCCGCCGCGCTCTTGCAGACGCTTGTGGATGCGGGTGTATTTGGCGTCACCCTGGTACTTGGCGCGCAGCTGATTATTCTGCCGATTTAGCTCTTTGACCTGGTCGTGAATCGCGTTGAGCGCGCCGATGTTGGCAGTCATTTCTTTCTGACTGACTTCGTTGAGTTTCTTTTTCTTGAACAGTCGCTCCAGCTCTTCTCTGAGCGTAATGAACTTGGGATCTTGCTGGTCGAAATTGTCGACCAGAGCTTCACGGGTCTGACGCAGGGTGTTCTTGAGCTTGTCAGCCAGCACCAGCTCTTCTTCCCGGATCTTGGAGAACATGAACAGTACATCTTCCAGCGCCACGTTGAGCAGGTTGGCGGTGTCGGTGCTGGATTCGATGCTCTCTTTCAGGTTGAGCATATCGAGGTGGTTGCAGGTTTCGCGGTAGAGCTGGTTGAGCTTCTGGAAATCAAGCTGCTGCAGGAGTGCGTAGTCGCCCTGCAGGCGAATCAGGTTATAAAGGCTGCGGGCGTCGGCCAGTGCCTTCTTGAGCACCAGCACCGTGGCGCGATCCTGAATTTGGGTGATCTGCCGCGAAAACTCTTCGGCGTTTTCGATGTTGAAGCTAAACAGGATGTCCTTGATCGCTTCGATTTCCTCGGCGATTTCTTCAGCGGATTTGAACAGATTGGAGTAGTGCTCGACCTCGTCGCCCAACTCGGCCTGCAGCTCGTCGAAATAGGCCTTGTTGGTGGCGTCGAACTCCTTGCGGATGTCGGCGAAATCGACCACGTAGCCGTAGCGGAAATCCTTGTAGGTACGATTGACGCGGGTGAGCGCCTGCAACAGGTTGTGCGAACGGATCACCCGGCCGAGGTAGAGCTTCTTCAGGCGCTTGGCATCGAAGCCGGTGAGCAGCATGTTGTAGACGAACAGCAGGTCAATTTTGCCCGCCTTAAAGTCTTCCACCCATTGCTTACGTTCTTCTTTGCTGCCTACGTCATGCAGAATCAACGCAGCGCTTTTCGCCTTATTTTCCAACTGAATGCGGGCGGCATAGCTGCCGGGCTGCGCGGCGGCGATCAAGGCCTGCGAAGAGTCCTGCAGGTTGGGGCTGGGCTGGCCCTGCTTGGCATGAACAGCGTTGAAGATCTCGAACATCTGACGGGCCTGTTCGGCGCTGTCGCAGATCACCATACCGCCGATGCTGGCGTCGGCTAGCGCACCGCGGCTCTTTTCGAAATCATGCACGATATATTCGAGCATAGGCTCGACGAACTTCGGGTGGGAGTAGACAAGCTTGCGCTCAATGTCACCCTGTTGCAGTTCTACAGCGGCCAGCGCTTCCTGAAGGACCAGTTTGTAGTTGGTGGCAATTTCTTCACGGATCAGTCGCAGGGTGTAGCCGTCTGCGATGGATGCGTTGTAGTAGTACTTGTGGATGTAGTCACCGAACAAGGCCCGGGAATTGCGATCGTCACCTAACAAGGGGGTGCCGGTAAGGCCAATCTTGATGGCGCTGCGGTCTGACTGGCTGAGGTTGGCGAGGAAACTGCCCTGTGGGTTGTAGCTGCGGTGCACCTCATCAAGGAAGTAGACGCGCTGGATGTTGACGTCGTAGTCCTCAGTACGCAACACGTCCGGGTCATCCTGGAATTTCTGGATGTTGACCACGGTGATCTCTGACCTGCCGCTGTGGTTGTGCAACACCTGGGTGGTCTTGATGTCGCGAGCGAAGGCTTCACGACTGTCGATGCTGTGTACGATCAGCCCGCGCCCGGCAAATTCGCGCTGGGCCTGGGTGAGCAGATCGAGCCGGTCGACGATGAAATAGAACTTGGGAATGATGCCCTGACGCTGAAAGTAGTCCGTCAGAAAGCGGGTGTTGTAATAAGCAAGCGCGGTCTTGCCGCTTCCCTGGGTGTGCCAGATGATGCCCTTGCGCACGCCAGCGTCGAGCTTCTTCTCAATCGCCTTAGTGGCGAAAAGCTGCGGGTATCGCATGACATGCTTTTGCAGGCCGTCGGCCTCGTTTACATAGACGAGCGAAAAACGCAGCAGAAAGGCCAAGCGTTGACGGCTGAACAGTGACGTGCAGATACGGTTGGTCGGCGCGTCGGGATCCTTGTTACTGAGGAACTCCGGACTGTGCTTGATGACGTTGAGATTGTTGTCGCGCAGCACCGCGTTCTCGATGTCGTCATCTTCTGCGGTCAGCAGCTCGGCCAGATTCAACGCTTCCTCTTCACGGAAGTAGTTGAAGATTGGCGAGTCATACGAAGGGCTGGCATAGAAGGCACCTTCGATTGGCTGCGGCGAGCCGTCTTCATACTCCATGTTGTTGGAGAAGACCATCAACTGGGTAATGTTGATGAAGCGACGGAAGCGCAGATTGCGGCAGCGCGTGATGATGCGGTTGCGCTCGGCCAGCACGCCTTCGCGGTTGTTAGGCTTCTTGACCTCGATAAAGGCCAGCGGCATGCCATTGATAAGCAGGGTGATGTCGGGCCGGAACTCATCATCACCATTTCGGCATGGCAGCTCGGTCACAACGTGGAAGCTGTTGTTGTCGAAGTTCTCGAAGTCAATCAGACGGGTGCCCGAGCGCTCGGTGAGCCTATCGCAGAAGGCCTGACCGAGGTCCTCGTTATCTAACAGGAGCTTGACCTCAGCCAGCAGGCGGTCGATGTCATCGGCCTCCACGCCAGGGTTGATCCTGGCCAACGAAGAACAAAAAAGCGCCGGAAAGATATTGGTTTGCTCATCCCAGGAAGCACCTTTCAGGGAGAGGTAGCTGTAGCCCAGGCGAACCAGGTGCAAGATGCAGGGGATCTTGACGCGCGAATCTTCACTGAAAACCATCAGGTGTGCTCTTCCTTATGCAATGCGTTAGTTGCGTTGCGTTGCGGTGTCGAAGGCATCATCCGCCCCACCAGCCCGCACCCATTCATCCACCTCGGAGAGCTGGAACTTCCAGAGTCTGCCAATGCGATGAGCCGGCATGCCCCGCCGCTCACGCCAGCGATATACCGTGTCCTTGGCCACCCCCAAGTGAAGGGAGACCTGCTCGGCAGTGACCCAAGGTTCAGTATTCATGGCAATTACGCTCAATCTCAAGCTGTCATAGTCGTGTTAAGTCGACGGGAGACTACCAGAACAGGGTACAGTTGGGCGGATCTCAGTCCCTCTTGTTGTCTTCATTGTCAATACCGGTTGAAAACTGACCCTATCTCAGCCACCTCCCCCTCCAAATCCTCAACACTCCTCGACCAGTCGTTGCCAAAAAGCCTCGGTATGAGGATTACGGTTATCCCGCCAGCGCACCAGGATCACTTCCAGATGATCGGACTCCATATCGGGGTACAGGCGCACCAGCTCCTGTCGTTCGATCAGTGGCGCGACCATGCTGTGGGGCATGCACGCCACGCCTTGACCGCTGGCCACCATCGGTTTGAGGGCTTCCGAGACGGTGGCTTCGAACACCTGGCGCAAGCGCTGGGGCTGGGGGTGGCGCTTGATCTGGGTGCGCGACAGCTCATGCAATTGCGCGCTGCGCGCGTAGCTCAACAACGGGATCGGTTCGTCGGTGCGCGCGCAATGCTCGGCCAAGGCCGGCGTGGCAACCCAATACAGTTCGTCATGACCCAGCGATTTCACCTCGAACTCGCTTTGCCGTGAGTAGGGGCCGGTCTTGGCATCGCGGTAGAACAGGATGAAGTCACAACGTCCCGACATCAGTGCCATGTAGTAGTCATCGGTGCTGCGATAGCCGGTATCGATGCGGGTGAATAGTGGTGTTTCGGGGCGGTTGAGGCGGCTGATCCAGCCCGGGAAAAAGTTGCAGGCCAAGGTGTGCAACGAAGCGAAGGTCAAGGGGCGGTTGACGATTTTCACACTTTGCTCGCAGTCGCGGGCCATGCGTACCAGTTCCACGGCGTTGGGCAACAAGGCTTCGCCGGCGGCGGTCAGGCGTACTGGATTCTTGTCCCGATCTATCAGGGTGGTCCCCAGGCGCGCTTCCAGTAATTGAATGCGCCGACTCAATGCCGACTGCGATGAGCCGCGCATGCTGGCCGCCGCCGTGAACTTGCCGGTATCGGCTAGGGCGAGAAAATCTTCATACCAGTCGATATTCATAAAGTTATTCCAAAATTCGATAGCGCGGCCAGCATAGTGGATCAAGAGTTGCTATCCCAATGCCCGCCCCAGTGTCTATTGTGCGTAAACACGCCACCTGCCGTCCGTGGGTGAACAAGAAGAAAAACTCTCAAGGGCAAATAATATGCATAAATTGAACAAGGTGAAGGTTTTACTCGCAACCTCGGCGTTGGCGTTGACCCTGGCCGGCACTGCCGAGGCGGGTGTGCTGGATAAGGTCAAGGCGCACGGCGCGGTGCGCTGTGGGGTGGCCAGCGACAAGCCCGGTTTCTCGCTGATTGACGATAAAGGCCACTGGGCTGGCATGGACGTCGATCTGTGTCGCGCCGTGGCCGCCGCCGTATTGGGCGATGCGAACAAGGTCGAGTATTTGGCTACCACCGCGAAAAACCGTTTCACCGCCCTCGCCTCTGGCGAAATCGACATTCTCTCGCGTGCCACGTCCTGGACCGCCGACCGGATTGCCAGCCTGGGAGTGGATTTCACCACCGTCTGGTTCTACGACGGCCAGGGTTTTATGACCCATGCCAAGGACGGCATCAAGCAGCTTACGGACCTGGACGGTGCCACCTTCTGCCTGTCGCCGGGCACCACCTCCGAGCAGAATCTGGAGGATTATTTCAGCCAGCGCGGCCTGACCTATAAGACCGTGGTCATCGAGAAGAGCCCGGAACTCTTCGCCGCGTTCCAGCACGGGCGCTGCAATGCCATTTCCAATGATTTGTCCGGCCTGGCCTCGCGCCTCACACAGATGAGCAATCCCAAGGATTATGCGCTGTTGCCGGAGGTGATTTCCAAGGAGCCCCTGGGCGCGTTCGTGGCCCAGGGCGACACCACCTGGCGCAACATCGTGACCTGGACCGCCTACGCCCTGATGACCGCCGAAGAACTGGGCGTCACGTCCAACAACGTCGATGAGTTGCGCGGGAAAAAAGAGGCGCCAGCGGATATCGCTCGCTTGCTCGGCAGCCAAGGCACTGTCGGCGAAGCCTTTGGCCTCGACAACCAGTGGGCTTATCGTGCGATCAAGCAGGTAGGTAATTACGCGCAAATTTATGACCGTAACCTCGGCCAACAGACCGCGCTGAACTTCCCGCGTGGGCTCAACCGAAGCTGGAAGGACCAAGGGTTGCTGTATGCGCCGCCGATTCGTTGATGGTTGCGTACCCTTGATTAACCGAACGGAATGCCGGTCATGTTGACTCCTCGTTTTCGCATCATGAGCCTCTTGCAGCAAGGCTTGGTCCTGGTCTTGGTAGCGACGGTGCTCTATCTGTTGGTCAGCAACGCGGCGGCGAACCTGGCGAAGTTGAACATCGCCTCCGGGTTCGGCTTTTTGTCTCAGCGTGCGGGCTATGACATCAGTTTCTCGCTGATCGACTACACCCCGGACGCGAGTTACGCACGGGCCTACTGGGTAGGGCTGCTCAACACGTTGCTGGTCTCGGCGCTCAGTATCGTGCTGGCGACCCTGCTGGGTGTCGCGCTGGGTCTGGCCAGGGTTTCACAGAACTGGCTGATCAGGCACCTGAGCAGCACCTGCATCGAGTTCCTGCGCAACGTGCCGCTGGTGGTGCATCTGGTCTGGTGGTACGGCCTGGCCCTGGCGTTGCCAGGGGTCCAGCAGTCGGTGTCGTTGTTTGACGTGGTCTATCTGAACAACAGCGGCTTGATGCTGCCTTGGCCGCGACAGGGCAATCTGGTCGGCTGGGGTCTGGCCTTGATTGCCCTGGGCATGCTGCTGGCTTATTTGGCGTGTCGTTTCAAGGAGCGTCGTGGCGCCTGGAGAGATTTCACGCCGCCCCGCTGGCCGCTGCTACTGGCTGGAGGATTGTTGTTGCCGCTATTGGTGTACTGGATCAGTGGCGCCCATTGGCAGTGGGAAATCCCGGTGAAACGTGGATTCGGTTTCAAGGGTGGGATCGTCCTGGTGCCAGAGTTGTTGGCGCTGTGCCTGGCCCTATCGTTCTACAGCGCCAGCTACATTGCGGAAACTGTCCGGGGCGCCATCGAGTCGGTGCATCGGGGGCAATATGAAGCGGCCAAGGCCTTGGGCTTCAAGCAAGGTCCGACTATGCGTCAGTTGATCGTTCCGCAAGCGGTGTACCCGATGATTCCGCAAGTCACCAACACCTACCTGAACATCGTCAAGAACTCCTCGCTGGGGGTGGTGATCGGCTTTATGGAGTTGGTCTCCTCGACCGGCGGCACCACCTTGAATCAGACCGGCCAGGCCATCGAATGCATTGCTCTGGTGATGGGGACTTACTGCCTGATCAGCTTGCTGATCTCCCTGGCGATGAACCTCTACAACCATCATATCGGCCAGAGGGGACACTGAACATGAGCGCAATAAATCCAGTCCTGCCCATCCAATTGCCGCCGCGTTTGCCTTGGACACAACGGGCCCTATCCTGGAGTCGCAGCCAGCTATTTCCCAGTCCGGGCCACAGCCTGCTGACCCTGGGCACAATCGCCCTGTTGGCCTGGTGCATCCCGACCGCGCTGAACTGGCTGGTGTTCAACGCCACTTTCGTCGGCACCAGCGGCAAGGACTGCAATCCCGCCGGCGCTTGCTGGCTGCCGATTACCCAGCGCTGGAACCTGTTTGTCTATGGCTTTTATCCAGAGGCCGAGCAGTGGCGAGTCAGCCTTTCGCTGATACTGGCCGGCGCCACGTTTGTCCTACTGTTTTTCAAGCGCCTGGATCGGCGTCTGTTATTGGGCTACCTGGCCGTGCTGCCAGTGTTGATGTGGTGGTTGCTCAAGGGTGGTGTCGGTTTGACGCCCGTGTCCTCGACCCAGTTCGCCGGGATGCTGGTGACCGTGTTTCTCGGCGTGGTGGGGATGGTTTTTGCGCTGCCGCTGGGGATCCTGCTGGCGTTGGGTAGACGCTCGAAATTGCCGGTGATTCGCCTGCTCAGCGTGTTGTACATCGAGCTGGTGCGTTCGGTGCCGGTGATCTCGTTGCTGTTCATGGCTTCGCTGATGATCCAGTTGTTCCTGCCACCCGGCTCGGCGTTCGACATTCTGCTGCGCGTGCAGTTGGTGCTGATCCTGTTCACCGCCGCCTACATGGCCGAGACCCTGCGCGGCGGCTTGCAGAATCTGCCCAGGGGCCAGTACGAAGCGGCGCAGGCCTTGGGCTTCGGTTACTGGAAAGCCATGGGGCAGATCATCCTGCCGCAAGTGCTCAAGCAATCCATCGCGCCCTTGCTCACGCAATTTATCGGCCTGTTCAAGGAGACCACGCTGGTCATGATCGTCGGTGTGCTGGACATCGTCGGCATCGCCATGAGCACCGCCGCAGCGCCGGAATGGGTCAACTACGGCCATGAGATCTACGTGTTCCTGGCACTTTATTTCTTCGTCATCTGTTTTGCACTGTCGCGCTATGCCCGACACCTTGAACAACGAATGGAGCAGAGCCGCTCATGAAAGTGACTGCCAAGGTTGATGCCGTACCTATCGTGCGCATCGAGCAATTGAACAAATGGTTCGGCAATGCCCAGGTGTTGAAAAACGTCTCCATGACCGTGCGAACCGGTGAAAAAGTGGTGATCTGCGGGCCTTCCGGCTCCGGCAAATCCACCCTGATTCGCTGCATCAATCAGTTGGAGCAGCATCAGCAGGGTTTGGTGGAAGTGCTGGGCGAAGAACTCAACGCCAGCGTCAAAGGTCTGGAGCGGATTCGCCGCCAGGTCGGCATGTGCTTTCAACACTTCAACCTGTTTCCCCACCTGACGGTGTTGAAGAACTGCACCCTGCCGCAAACTTCTAACCTCGGCGTACCAGAAGCCCAGGCCATTGAGCGAGCGCTGGGCTTGCTCGACAAGGTCCAGATGCGCGACCACGCCAACAAGTTCCCAGCGCAGCTTTCCGGTGGCCAACAGCAACGTATCGCCATTGCCCGGGCACTGTGTATGCAGCCCAAGGTCATGTTGTTCGACGAGCCGACCTCGGCCCTGGACCCGGAGATGATCGCCGAGGTGTTGGAGGTGATGACCGGCTTGGCCGAAGAGGGCATGACCATGATTTGCGTCACCCACGAAATGGGTTTTGCCCGTAAGGTCGCCGACCGCATTGTGTTTATGGACCAGGGCGAAATCGTCGAAGAGGCACCGCCCGAACGATTTTTTTCCGCGCCGAAATCCCCCCGCACCCAACGTTTCTTGAGCCAGATTATTGATCACGGAGTACACACGCTATGACCCATTCAATTGCGATGGCCTTGCATGGCGGCGCCGGTGTACTGACCCCCGGCCTGCTCGACCCGACCGACGAGGACGCGATTCACCAGGCGCTGCTACAAGCGCTCAAAGCCGGAGTGGTCGTATTGGAGCGGGGCGGCAGCAGCCTGGACGCGGTACAAGCCAGTGTGGTGGAACTGGAAGAGTGCCCCTGGTTCAACGCAGGCAAGGGCGCGGTGTTTACCCAAAACGGCGACCATGAACTGGACGCGGCAATCATGAATGGCGCCAATCTGGAAGCCGGGGCCGTGGCCGGTATTCATCACCTGCGCAACCCGATTCGCGGCGCACGGGCAGTGATGGAGCATAGTGAGCATGTGCTCCTGGCCGGTGTCGGAGCTGACCGCTTCCTGGCGGAACAAGCGGACTTGGAGCACGTCAGCAACAGTTGGTACGACACCCCGCTACGCCTTCGCCAATGGGCCGCGCAACAAGAGCAGCCGCAGACTGTATCGTTGGAGCCGGGCGGTGTCGAAAAGAAGTTCGGGACCGTCGGCGCGGTGGCTTTGGACAGTCACGGGCATGTTGCCGCCGCCACGTCTACCGGGGGCATTACCAACAAGCGTTATGGGCGAATAGGCGATTCGCCGCTGATCGGTTCCGGTACTTGGGCCGACGACCGCAGCGCGGCGATTTCAGCCACCGGCCATGGCGAATTCTTTATACGCACGGTGGTGGCCCACAACATCGCTTCCCGAGTGCGCCTGACCGGCGCGAGCCTGAATCAGGCCTGTGAGCAAGTCGTGTTGGGCGAACTCAAGGACTTGGGAGGTAACGGCGGAGTGGTGGCGGTTTCGCCTTCCGGTGAGACGGTGCTCAGCTTCAATACCCCCGGCATGTACCGCGCCTGGCGCGATGCCGAGGGCGGTTTGCATACTGCGATCTATGCCGGGGATGATCGTCTTCATTGTTAGAGGCTTGTGTAGCCGCCGGGCTGCGCCAGCGGCTACAGCTATAGTGAGACGGTGCCGCATGCAATAAACGTCAGAGGCAATCAATAACGCATCCGAACGGTGGTGCCTATTGTCCGTTGATCGCCGGGCACTACCCCATAGTCGCCGGCCCCTAGCAGCGAATAAACGGCGGTGATGTAGCGACGGTCGAACAGGTTACGCACCCAGCCTTCCACCTCCCATGTACGGTCCTGGCTACGCAGCCCCACGCGCAAGTGGGTGAGGCCGTAGCTGGGCTGATAGCTCCCTTCGCCCCTTTCGAGAGTGCCGTAGTACCCGCTCCTGAAGCTGTAATCCAGACCGCTGTAAGCTTCCAGTCCGTAGGGCAGTGGATGGGTATAGTCCAAGCCACTGCTGACACTCCATTCTGGCGCGTTGTATAGCCGGTCACCGCTGAGGTCGCAGGTCCACTGCCCCGAGCCCGGCGGGCAAGGTGCGTTGGCGAAACTGCGATAGCGCGCATCGCTCCAGGCCAGGCCCACGCGCAGGTTGAGCCGGGGATGCAGTTGCCAGGCTGAATCCAGTTCGATACCGCGCAGGCGCACCTTGCCGACATTGATCAGGTTGTCGCGTAGCGGTGGCGCGAACAGGGAGGCCGGGGGGCTATAAGTGAGCGCCTGATAGCTGTCGACATCCGTCTGGTAGAGGGCGAGATCGAGCATCGCCCGCTCATCCCAAAAGCGCGTCTTCATGCCCAGCTCCAGCGACGTCGCACGTTCGGCATCGAAGGTGGGCGCAGTGAATGGACCGACCACATCGAAATTGATCCCGCCGGCTTTGTAGCCACGCGACCAACTGACGTATCCCATCACCGCATCGCTAACGCGATAGCTGGCACTCAGAAGGCTGGAAAGGTTACCTTGCGCCATCGAATCCTGGCGGTAATAGCCGCCACCCAGAGCGATGTCACGCAACAGTTGGCCACCCGCTTGGAAAGTCGCAGGCAAACCGGCCAGCGAAGCGAGGTTGCTGGTGTCTCGGGAAATCCAACCGTCCTTGCGCTCGCGGCTGTAACGCAGCCCGCCGGTCAGCTCCAGGCGTTCGAGGGGGCGCCAGGAAAGTTGACCGTAGAGGGCTCGACTGTCGCTTCGCTGCTCGCCGTCAAAGCGCTGTCGGGCGCCCTCCAACAGTAAGGCCGGAACCTGGGAGGGATCGGTAAAGGTGATGCCATAAAGGTCGTGCAATACCGCCAGTTGGTCGCCAACGAACCAGGGCGCGGCATCCTTGCCGAATTCGACGTCAATTTCACGGTCAAGGTGCTGACGCAAATAGTACAGTCCGACCACATAATCGAGCGACGAGCTTGCCGCGCCGGACAGCCGTAGTTCCTGGCTGAATTGCCGGTGCCCGAGCTCAGTGTCTGACTGCGCCACCGCCAGGGCACTGCTATCGCCGTCGCGCCCGGCGCGGTAGTCCCAGTCACGGTAAGCCGTGATGCTGGTGAAGCGCATCGCATCGTCCAGGTCCCAGTTCAACTCCAGCGAAAGGCCGTTTTGTAGGGTGCGGGGACGCCCCGGTGCGTCGATTCGCGTCTGGCGCCGGTAAGGGTCGGGCTCCGACAGCGGATAACCGAAGAATTTGGCCCGCTCGCGTGTCTGCGTGCCGTAGTGATTGACCAGCAGGACATTGCCGGCCTCGTTCTGCTGAGCGTAATCCCCCATCAGGCGCGCACTGAAGTCCACGTTCGGCGTCCATAGCAATTGCCCGCGCAGCCCCTGGCTGTCCGCATCACCGAGCCGGGCTCCGTCCACCAGGTTTTCCACTCGCCCGTCGACCGTGCGGTCAAAGATACTCAGGCGCCCGGCCAGCACATCGTCGAGCACCGCCCCGGAAATCGTCCCACGATACTGGCGCATGCCATGCTCGCCGTAGCTGGCTTCAAGCTGGCTTTCGGGATAAAAAGTCGGTTGTCGAGTCACAATATTCAACGCACCAGCGGTGGTGTTCTTCCCAAACAACGTGCCCTGCGGTCCACGCAGCACTTCGATGCGCTCGATATCCAGCAACTCGGTAAGTGCCATGCCCTGGCGCGCCAGATAAACGCCATCGACGTAGGTGCCGACACTGCCTTCCAAGCCATCGTTGTATGCGCTAGCGCCAAACCCACGCAGGCCGATACCGGTATAGCGGCTGTCGTGGCCAGACACCACCAGTCCGGGCACCCGCTGCTGAATGTCTTGCAGACTATGCAGGCCGGCCTCCTCAAGTTGTTCGCCATAAAGCACGTTAATGGCGATCGGCACTTGCTGCGGGTTTTCCTCGCGCCGCCGAGCGGTCACCGGCGTCTCGTCGAGCACCAGCTTGTTTGGCGACGATGACATGCGTCGCGCCAGCGCCTCATCCACCACATTGGCCGACGCCCAGGGCACTGTTGACAGGCTGCCGAGCAAGAGCAATCTCCCTCCCAAACCGAGCATATTATTGCTCCCCTGCCCTGGCGCGCCGCACTGTATCTGAGAGGGTCAGTGCCTTGACGCAAGCCAGTAATTCGCTGCTATCCGCAGGCTTAAGCAATACCGCATCGAATACCAGATCAGCCGGATGATCGTTGGGCCGGCGGGCCGGGACCGCCGAATAGAGCATCACCGGCAAGCTGCACCACCGACCGCGCACGCGTCGCAGCAGTTCCCAACCGCTCATACCGGGCATTATCTGATCGCTGATCAATAGATCGACCTGCTGTTCTCCCAGACCGACCAAAGCCTCTTGTCCGGTCGCCGCAATGCTCACCTCAAAGCCGTAACCGGCCAACAGGTCGTACAGCCATTCGCAGTTCTGCCCGATATCATCGACCAACAGGATATGTTTACCCTGTCCATCAAAGGGCGCGGTATTGTTATCGAGGATGCCGTTCTCCAGCTCCTGTTCTCGCGCATATTTCAACTGGAGACGGAAATTGAAGCGACTGCCGCCCTGCTCCGTGGTCTGCGGTTCCAGCCGGCTGTTCATACGTTCCAGCAATTGAGTGACGATCGACAAGCCCAGCCCGCAGCCTTCGTAGCGTTGCGCATTGCGTCCACGGCGAAACGGCTGAAGTAACTGGTCGAACTCTCCCGGATCAATGCCGATTCCTGTGTCGACTACACCGAAGCACAACTCCACAGTCTCAGGGGTCGCTCCTGGGCAACAAGTCACTTCGAAGCGAATATGTCCGTTGCGCGTGAATTTCGCCGAGTTTGCCAAAAGATTCATCAGTATCTGCCGAAGGCGTTTGAAATCCGCCTGCACAAGTACCGGCAGGTCATCCGACAGAACGACCTCAAAGCTATTGCCCTGGCGCGATGCGAGAAAGCCTGCCTCGTCCTCGATCTCCCGCAGGAAGCCGTACAGATACCCTGGCGCGAGAGCTAGCTGCATCTGCTCCAGCTCTCCCTGGGAGAACTCCAGCATCTCGTCGATCAGCTCCAGTTGCTGGCGAGCATTGCGCTCGATATTGGCCTGATAATCCCGGTTTGGCCCGGCACGCAACAGGCGTGCATAGTCAATGATGCGCACCAGCGGCGAACGCAGGTCATGACTGATCCGAGCCATCAACCCACTGCGTGCCGCCAGCGACTCACGCAACTGCGCGGTGCGCAGTGCCACGGTGCTTTCAAGACGCTCATGCTCGGCTTGTCGTTGTTGTTCCAGGCTGGACAGCGCGTGCTTTTCCCGGCTTCGACTCCAGCTGACTTCCATGATCAATGTACACACCAGCAAAGCCACGCCAGGCAAGGTCGAGGATAAATCGTATTTGTCTTCGGGCGACTGCCAGGGCAACTGATCCAGCCGGAAAAAATATCGAATCGCCAGTTGTAGCAACAGCAGCCCCGAGACCAACCACGCCATCCAGTTGTAGGTCAGCCTTCTTCGCCAGCCAAAAAATAACGTAAGCAGCAACACCCCGTAGAAACTCAAGAGGGACATCTGGACAAAATACGCGCCCTGAACCGAATCGACCTTCAACCACCAAAGCCTACCGAGCGCACAACCCAATAGGGGCACGCCATATATCCACCCCATGATGCCGGGCAACCGAGAGACCTGTAGCAGCACGCGCATATAAGCAAGAAAAAGTGCGAACGTGGCGACACTGGCGAACGTCAGTAACTCTCGCGCCCAGCCGAGCGCGGCGGGCCAAAACACCAGATAGCCGTTTACGATACAAGTCAGCAGAATATAGCCGAGTACCGCGCTCGCATTGACCATCAACAACCGAGAACGCAAAATCCAGCCAACGATGAGACCGCACGGGACGATCAATAAGACAATGCCGAGCGTCAGCCCATCGACCAGATAGGTATGTTGCTGACTTCGAAGAAGCACTCGCTCCGCCCAGAGTTGTGGGCCGAGGAATAGCTGTGAGGTGCTGGTCACCCGGACCAACAGCACGACGGTCTCTCCCGCCGGCAGCGAGACCTGGAAGGCAGGCTGGCGCGCCGCCGGCTGCGGCCATTCGTCCAGGGGATAGGCGCTTCCCGCATGCGAACAGCTCCAGCGCCCGGCGTTCCATTGGTACACCTGGATATCTTCCAGGCGTGGAGCGCCGACCACCAGCCAGCGCAAGCAGCTCATATCGCTCGAATTAGTCAACTGCAGCCGCAACCAAAACGCCGAGTGGCTGTAACCCCGAGTCGGCCAGTCAGTGGTCGTGGCCTTGAAACGCGCGGCGGGAAGCTGCGTAACGTCCTCCAAACTCAGCCTTGCTTGCGGGTCTTCGAAAATCTGCGTAGCAGACAGCAAGTTCAGATAATTAGCTTGGCAGAGTGGCACCTGAGCCGCATGCAGAAGGCTGGCGAACAACAAGCCCACCATCAGCAGCAAAGACTGTAACGGCAACACTATGTGCGTCCAGCCAAGTCTTCGTCAGCAACGCCCTGGGCTTGCTGACGGAACTGGCTGGGTGCCATACCTCGTCGCTGTCGGAACGCCGTGGCGAAATTACAGGCACTGCGAAAACCCACCAGTTCGGCGATATCCTGGATGCTCATGGAGCTTTCGGCCAGCAACTCCTGAGCGCGACGCAATCGTGCATCGCCAATGTAGGAGAACACCGTCAGTCCCAGATGCTCGCGGAATATACGAGAGAGGCGTTTCTCATGGGTGCCGACTTTTTGTGCGATTTCAGCCAGCGAGGGCATGTCGTCCAGTTGGTTTCCAATCAGGCGCATCGCCGCACGTAGAACGATCTCATCACCTTCCAATGCCGGATCTGTCGGGTCGCACTGGCGGGCCGGTCGTTCGCGCCAAGTCAATTGCAGATGGATACGGATGCGCGCCAGCACCTCCTCGGGTTCGCAGGACTTCGATATATAGTCGACCCCGCCCAATGTCAGCCCTTCCAGACGCTCGACAGAGCTGTTCGCCGAAGACAAGAAGAGGATGGGTGTTTGCCGGGTAGCCGGTGCCTCGCGCAATAGCCGACACAGGCTGAAACCGTCCATCTGCGGCATATAGACATCCAGAACGATCAAGTCCGGACGCAATGCCAACGCCCGCTGATAGCCTTGGCTGGCATCACAGGCCACCGAAAGGCGCCATGATTGCGTCTTTAGCAGAATGAGCGTCGCGCGGATATCTTCCGGGTTGTCGTCGATAAGCAGAATATGTGGCAGCGGGTCGGATAACGCAGCTGCATGCCCCACCATAGCCGGCCGCCTTTCGTATCGCCCGTCATCCATTAGCTAAATTCTCTTAGTATTTTTCTTGTCAAGATGTCATGAGCCTCTGGCGCCGATGGCGACATCTATCTACATGCCGTCGGTGAACCGAACGGCATTGAGTCAGACCTTAGCGCCGCCGATTTTTTATTTTCTGTCCTCTCCAACAAAAGCTCCGTCAGCTATCCCAAAGACCTGGGCAAATTTTCGCGATGATAATACGCCCCTGCCAACTTGCGTCACAAAACTCCATCCACTGAATGATAACGCCAAGTGGCAGGCAAATAAGGGGCATAGCTTGTCAATGGAGGGCACTCGGTTTGGTGGGTTCACCTGGGTGTCCGGTCCAGGGACTGAAGATCAAGTGGCTCGATACCTCGGGACGGAAAAAGGGCGACAACCATTATCCCGACTCCTTCTCAACTAATTTGATTGCTGTATAAAAATGACCCAACAAGCAACGATCATCAGCTTTGTCATGAGCGGCGGGGTGGGCTCACGTCTGTGGCCTTTATCGCGTGAAGACTTCCCTAAACAGTTTCACAACCTGTCCGGCCAGGGCTCCATGCTTTTGCGCACGGTCAAACGTATGAGTGCACGAGAAGGCGATACCTGCGTTCCGGTTTATCTACTCACCTCAGAACGTCATGCGGAGCGCATCAGCCGAGACCTTTGCGGCGTCGACTTGTCGGGCGGGCGAGCGATTTTCGAGCCGATAGGACGTAACACGGCTGCCGCCATTGTGTTGGCAACAGAGACGACGCTGCGCGAACATGGCGATGATCTGGTGCTCGTCGTTCCGTCCGATCACGAAATTACCACGGATCGCGGTTTCTGGAACACTGTAGAAGCCGGCACAGACGCGGCCATGGCCGGTCGTATCGTGGTCTTCGGCGTCCAACCGGACAGGCCAGAAACCGGTTATGGTTATATTGAGGTGGGTCCGCAGAACGGAAACATCCGTGACGTTATAAAGTTCGTGGAAAAACCCAATGAGGAAACTGCGGCCCAGTACCTCGCCTCCAAGAATTTCCTCTGGAATTCCGGCATCTTTCTTTTCCGTGCCAGCACGATGCGCGATGCGTTCCGGGCGCATGCGCCGAAGATCTGGGATGGGGCCGTGGCAGCGCTCGACGAAGCGACAAGCAACGTCTGTGGAACCTATCTGCCACATAATCTCTATGCGCAGGTGGCGGCCATTTCCTTCGACTACGCCATCATGGAATATGCGCAAGACATTGCGCTGGTTCCGGCACGTTTTCGCTGGAACGATCTCGGATCGTGGCAATCGCTGCTCGAAGTCAGCGCCACCGACAGCAACGGTAATGTGATCGTTGGCGATGTCGTCGCCATCGATTGCGAGAACAGCTATTTGCGCAGCGATGGTCGCCTGCTTTCCGCCATCGGCCTTCGCGATCTCGCTGTCGTGTCGACCTGCGATGCAACATTCATTGCGCCTGTCACCGAAAGTCAGAATGTTCGCAAGATCGTCGAGCAGTTGGAGAAAACCGGCCGCCTTGAAACCCAGTTCACACCGGCGCAGGACCGCCTGCCGCTAATCGGTGCCTATGAGAAGCGGGTTCGCCATTGGCTGTTCGAGGAAACATTGCCGCTTTGGTCGACGGTCGGTGTCGACCGCCGCTACGGCGGCTTCCACGAGGCACTGACTTTCGATGCCACCCCCATCACCAGACCCAAGCGGATGCGCACCACGGCGCGGCAGATCTACGCCTTCGCAGTGGCGCATGAAATGGGCTGGGACGGACCGGCCAATGATCTGATCGATCACGGCATACAGTTCATCACGGCCAATGGCCGGACGGATCGTGGCGGCTGGATCAAGACATTCAATCCTGATGGTACGGTCCTCGATGGGACAGAAGATGCCTATGATCAATCCTGCGTGCTTTTGGCACTGGCACATGCCCATCGGGCGGGCCATCCGCAGGCGCTCGATCTTGCCACGCAAACCTTTACCTTCCTCGACCAGTATCTTGCCGATTCCAAGCTGCGGGGTTTTCTGGAAGTACCGGGGGATACCGGCCTACGTCGATCCAATCCACATATGCATCTACTTGAGTCGTTCCTGGCCTGGTACGACGTAACGGGGAACCGGGATTATCTTCAGCAGGCCGCACGAATTGTCGATTTGTTCCGCCAGCACCTCTTCGATGCAGAGACGTGGACACTCGGCGAGTATTTTACCGACGATTGGGAGCGCGCACCGGGCGAAAAAGGCGAGTGGACGGAGCCTGGACATCATTTTGAATGGGCCCATCTTTTGTCTAGTTTTGCCGCGGCATCCGGTCAGAAAGATGTCATCCGCCACGCACGCAAACTGTATGCCTCAGCCATTGCCAACGGCCTGAACCGCACCACGGAACTCGCCTATGGCGCTGTTTCTCGCCATGGCCTGGCGCTTGATACCCAATCGCGTAGTTGGCCCCAGACCGAGGCTGTGAGGGCAGCTATTGCACTCGATGGCAATGGCGGACCCGATCTCAAGCCAGAAGTCGAGGCGCGGGTGGGGCGTCTATTCCGCTGGCATATCGAACAAGCCCCGCGGGGTCTGTGGATTGACGTGATCGATGAAAAGGGCAGACCCAGGGCCGAAGACGTACCCGCCTCGATCTTCTATCACCTCGTCAGCGCTCTTACGCAATATCTCGATTATGTCGCAGCAACTCAACGCCGGTCGCTGAAATGTCGCGCCCCCTTCGACAAACACATGATCAGGGCGGTTCAAGGGCCATCGCAAGCCGGAAAGACCCGGGATCCACGCGCCCAACCAATCTCTCTCGCGACGCCTCCCTGAGCCTATGCGAGGGAAACCAGGCACAACGGATATACCCTTCGAAAAAGTCGCTCGCCATTCGAGGCCAGCACAGGAGCGTTATGCGGATTCTGCATTTCTATAAGACCTATTGGCCGGATACTTTTGGCGGTATCGAACGTGCGATCCACGCTATTGCCAGAGGAGCCGCGAATTACGGCATAAAATCCGATGTGCTTTCCCTGAGCAGAAATCCCGAAAACGCCACCATCGAGTTTGGCGGTCATATGGCTTATAAGTCAAAGCTTGATTTTGAATTCGCCTCCACCGGCTTTTCGCGGGAAGTGATCACACATTTTCGTGAATTGGCCTCAAAGGCGGACATCATTCATTATCATTTTCCCTGGCCCATGATGGACATCGTTCACCTAACTTCCCCTCCCGGCAAGCCGACAGTGGTCACTTATCATTCGGATATCGTCAAGCAAAAATTTTTGTTGCGGATTTATACGATACTGATGCATCGGTTCTTATCAAGCGTTGACCGTATTGTCGCGACATCACCTCGCTATATCGAAACGAGCCTGGTGCTGCAGCGTTACAAATCAAAGACAACGGTTATACCCCTTGGACTGGATGAGGCCGACTATCCTCCATCAACGTTAGAAGAAAAAGAAACATGGCGCTCTCGATTTCCGAGGCCGTTTTTTCTCTTTGTTGGCGTGCTTCGCTATTACAAGGGCCTGCACATCCTCTTGGAGGCTGCAGCAAGGATTGATTCTGACGTGGTTATAGTTGGAAACGGGCCGATGGAAAAGGATCTGAAGAGACGCACCGCGACACTCGGCCTGAAAAATGTACACTTTGTAGGTGCGCTTTCCGATCGAGAAAAGACCGCATTGCTTGAACAATGTAGCGCATTTGTCTTCCCGTCAAACAGGCGTTCGGAAGCCTTTGGCCTCTCGTTAGTTGAAGCTGCCATGTTCGGTAAACCAATGATCACCTGCGAAATAGGTACAGGTACCAGCTTCGTAAACCTGGAGGGAGAAACGGGCCTGGTGGTCAAGGCCAATGATGTCCAGGCTCTCGCCGATGCCATAAATAGACTGGCTCACGAGACGATTGAGTCGGAACGTTTTGGCAAGGCCGCTCGCCGCCGCTTCGAAGAGACCTTTTCGGGAACGATTATGGGTCGCGCATACGCCGAAATGTACCGAGAAATGATGTCTGGGGGAAAACCAGGAGAGTTAACAATGCCTGCCGACGGTCATCTATCGCGTCAGCAAAGATTGGCATCAACATGAACTGTGCCGAAGACCAGGTGCCCACCCTCACTGAAGGCCCGTACTCCAATTCACCAAATTTGAATGCCTTGATGGCTTCATTACATCGGACGCTCAAAAAGTCATCGTTCTGAATCCGACAGACCTTTGCTCATCGGTCTATGCAATGCTGCAGCCATTCGTCTGCGGGGAGCTTTATGGAATATTTAGATATAAAATCGCGGTTTGATCAAACAGTGAAATTACCAAAATTATTGATCGTTTCCAGTTATCGCCGTGCGTGTGGAATAGCCCAATACGTTGAGTTCCTGGAACTGCCTTTGCGTCAACAGAATGACTTCGATGTAGAAATCGCGTCATTGCCTGTTGATCTTCTCAGATCCCAATCCCCCTATGCAAAACGCGCGGCGCGAGCTGAATTTAATATTCTCCTGCAAAAAATTGAGAGCGCCGATATTATTAACATTCAATTCGAACCCGGTCTTCTGGGTTTCGTGCCAACGCAGATTTGGAGCAATCTAAACGCCATAATTCGAAAGAGTAAAAAGGTGATCATTACTTACCATACAGTCCCTTCTTTTGACAGCCCAAGGTTCCATTTCAGCCGGCAGGGCATGGTCGATTATTTGCGGGCGTGGCGAGGTAACTACGTATTTAATAGGTTATTTGCAAAATTCCGCAGAAACCCTGGAAAATTTCATCACATTGTTCAAACTGCGCGTGAAGCAAAGAACTTTACATTGCTCGGCGTCCGGAAAGACAACATTACACACCAACCGCTTGCTTTCATCAGCAAGGGCGTTAGAGAACACATGAGTCATGATGCTGCCAAAATAAAAATCCTGGCGCAGATGAACATCGGCAGCGGTGCTACATTAGTCGGTTGCTTCGGATTTTTATCACCCTACAAGGGAATCGAAATCGCAATTAAAGCCTTGAGCGCATTGCCAAGCCACTATCATTTACTTGTAGTGGGCGGTCTGCACCCCGAGGGAGTCGACAGAGGAAGCGTTGAACGGCCCTATATCCAGAAACTGCTCAAGGTGATCAAAAAACATCAAGGGTTGAGCAAGCGAGTGCATTTTTGCGGTGCGCTTGGAAATGAAGAGTTCAATCAGGTGATGTTAGCGTGCGACGCCGTGGTACTTCCATATGCAGAGGTGGGTCAGACGTCATCAGGACCCGCGGCTCTGGCACTTGATATGTTGCGCCCCTTATATTGTTCACGCACGAAGTGTTTCGGCGAACTGGATCGGTATCAGCCCGGCGCGATTTCCTTTTTTGAAATCGGAAATCATATGGAGTTGGCGGAAAAATTGTTGCTGACCGACGGTGATCGAGCCGATCGCATTAATGCTCGAAAAAACTATCTTGAAAAATTTAGCGTCGAGCATCGCTCAGCAAGTTACATTGCTGCGGCGAGGCGACTGATAAAGGAGAACTAAACCCCATGCTAAAGCGCAATCAATGGCGATGGGTTGAACGTGATTTTTTTACAGACATACATGTTCTCGTATCACAACGAAAGCTGGCATGGCAGCTTTATCTGGCGGATATTGCGGAAAACAAACGCAATTCGGGGTTGGGGCTCATCGCCCCCTTCATCTCGGTATTGATCCACGTTCTCCTTTTGGGATCAGTTATGGGGCTCGTTTTCAACGAGCCCTTGGAAAAATTCATTCCATTTTTCGCCGTATCGTTTTCCATCTGGCAAGGTATTTCGATTTTCGTTTCAGACATATCCTATTCCAACGACAAGGCCATGCGTTATATATCGTTCCACAACATTTCTGGCTTCATAAGCAATCTCTCTTCAACTTACGAGTTTGTAGTTGCCTTGCTGTTGAAAATCTGCGGATCGTTTGTAATTATTCTTTTTGTGAACTCGACAACTATATTCAATGCTAATTACTTAGCGTTTGCCGTAGGTCTATTTCTGCTAACGCTGGTTTTGCTCACTTGGTCCCTTCCCCTAGCCTATCTCTTCGACAGGATGAGGATCCTTCGGGGTTTTTTGCCTCAGATCCTATTTGCGATATACCTAGTGACTCCGATTCTTTGGGCACCCGATCGCCTTGAGTCTCACAGATGGTTGGTCGACTTTAATCCAATTTATCACCTCATAGAGCTGGCTCGATCCCCTATTATTGATGGAAACTTTCCCCTTACCTCGATCTTGATTAGCGTCGGTTTGATCACGATGGGGTTCACTATGTCGTATCTTCTTTTTCCGGCAAATCGCTGTCTTGTTGTCTACAGATGGATGTCTTAGCATGGATATCGTAATTCGAATTTGTAACGCCACTGTCGAAATTCCTTTGAGAGGAGTCAAGGAAGAGGTCGTTGGCACAGATCCTCGGATAATCCGCCGACGCAATGGGTCCATCGTCCTGAGGGCATTGGAAAACATATCCCTTGAGGTCCGCCGGGGTGAACGCATTGGCATTGTCGGTGGAAACGGTAACGGAAAGACCACTCTTCTAAAATTAATAGGAGGGATGCTACCGACGGTATCGGGTACGGTGGAGGTTTATGGATCTATACGTACTCTGCTTACCATCGGTGCGGGTACGGTGCCGGCGCTGACCGGAAGGCAGAATGTCAAGATGCGCTATGCCCTTCTTGGGATTAAAAGCATCACGGAATCGGAATATGTTTCCGACGTTGAAGAGTTCTCCGATATCGGTGCGTTCTTTGACATGCCCATGGGAACCTACTCCCCTGGCATGTACAGTCGCCTGCAATTTGCCATGAGCACGGTGGAGCCGGCAGATATTCTCCTGTTAGATGAATGGATTGGTGTTGCTGACCAGGCATTCCAAGATAAGGCAAATGATCGTCTTGAACACTATATTCAAAGAAATGAAGGCTTTCTATTTGCCTCACATAATGAAGAACTGCTGAAACGTATGACAAGTCGCACTATCCGTCTTATCAACGGTAGATTGGAAGACAATCAAGATCCTGAATTATATCTGCGACAAATCAAACATCGCAGAAGCGTTTGATCGCGAATTTTATAGATTAATCGACAAGAGATGAGGGGAAGGATTTTGGTCGACAACCGGATAAAAACATTAATTAAAGGTATAAAGAACACAGCGAAATTTGCGATACGCGGACGGAATGTCATCACAAATATGGCCCTTCCCGCTCGAAAGATTAATCGCAACCTGAACGAAATACATTCGAACCCCTCAAGCGATCACAGCGTTTCTTACCTGGGGCGGGATCTCTGCCTGGTTAGAACCCGATGGGGAGGACACGTCGTCGTACCGTCCTATAATGTTGACGTTGCAATAGGGATCATTCGTGATGGCGTGCATGAACCTTGGACAACTCGGCTAGTGCAAGAGACGCTGAAACTCGGCGACACCTATGTCAACGTAGGCGCAAACTTCGGGTACTACACCAGCCTTGGCGGCTTAATTGTCGGCAACAAGGGCAAGGTCTTTTCATTCGAAGCAAATCCGGCAGTCTTTGCCACTTTGCTAAAAACGATAATGTATGCGGGCATTCCCGATCGAACTACTGCGTTCAATCGTGCCGTTTATCGAGAAACAGGAGAAGAATTGGGATTTGTGTTTGATTATCAGTTCGCCGGTGGAGGTCACCTGGAACTCAATGTAACAGAACAACCGAGCTCTGCAGACCCATTTTGGTCAAAAGACTCTGTACCGTCTATTCTCGATCATAACGGTCAGTGGCTTCCCGGCAAAGGAATCATGAATAAATTCAACGCCAAGACATTGGCCTTGGACGACATCATAGGCACAAAGCAAGTTGATCTGCTTCATTGTGATGTCGAAGCAGCTGAGCCGTATGTCATAGCGGGTGCACAAGCTATGATCAGGCACTCTCCTCGATTGAGAATCATTTTCGAATGGTCAAGCTACAGCTTCGACCACGGTACTGAGGAATATCGGAAAGCAGTAAATGATATGTGGGAACTGTTGAAATCTGAAGGGTTTTCCATTCGCCGGCTTATGCCATTTCTTCACCCGGATGGGGCCATTCAGCTATCCGAGCCACTGACTTACGCAGATTTTATTGCCGGGGAGCACGGTGACTATTTTGCTGAACGACCTGCGCAAAAATGAATACGCGTAGGGTGAAGGCCGGCGAAAGCAGACAAGCCAGCGCGGTTGCGGATTGCCGACAACGCAGGCCAGGGGGTGTGGCGTCGAAATTGACTAAGAGAACTAACCACACAGACCACTAGCAACACAGGACATTAGGAGTCAGGACTCATGATAACAACCAAAAAGATTCGCAACATCCTAAGCACGTCACAGGGTCAACCGATTCTCAAGCTACAACCCGCGACGCTAGGTGGTGCTCTTGCCCTCGATCTTCTTTCGCTGGGCAGCCGTGTCGCATTGGGTGGCTCGTTCCTGTTATCGGTCTGCGATCGGCTCGGGCTCTACGGCAATCCGGGAGATCGCGGAGTTTCCTGGGGTACATTCGAGCGATTTCTGGGCTATGCGGCCAAAGTCAATGCGTTTGCACCGGCATCGACGATCGCCTTTCTCGGCTTTGCCTCGACGGTGCTGGAACTCCTATTTGGCGTTGCGCTGATACTCGGACTCGCACAGCGGTGGGCGGCCTTCGGCAGCGCAGGTCTGCTCTTGCTGTTCGGTGCAGCCATGGCGATCTCGTTTGGGATCAAGTCGCCATTCGACTACTCCGTACCCTCCGCGATGTTCTGCGCCCTATTTCTGGGCCTCGCTGGCTCGAATCGATGGACCCTCGACTCTTTTTTTGGCCGATGAATCCAGTATCCAGTCGCTTGAGTTACAGGCAGAAGCCGTTGCGCTCCCAGTAAAGAATTTTCACCCGGTTACGGTAGCGATTCAGAAAAACTTGGGAGCGCGGCGCCTGACAACAAATATCGGCTTGGAATAGAGTCTCGTGGAGCACTGAGGTATGAAAAGGCTCAGTTGTAGACTTCGCCGACGCCAGGACCTCGACCGTAATGGCGATACACTCCGGGGATCGCCTCATCACCAATCGCACCGGCCGCAAGCTTCGACTTCGTAGCCGCCAGGGCACCGTACAACTTCCTCCTGCGCCCCGCTACAAAAGAAGTAGCAACGCCGCACCATAAACGACGGCACCGACCAGGAACGTCGCGAACGTAAAGCCCAGCACGCGCTGAACCCCTACCCCGGCCATCGCCACTACCGGCGCCGCCCAGAAAGGCTGCAGCATGTTGGAAACCTGCTCGCCCATGGCCACGGCCATGGTAGTTCCCGGCAAGGAGGCATGCAGTGTAACCGCGGCGGGAATCACGAAAGGCCCCTGCACCGCCCAATGGCCGCCACCGCTGGGAATCAGAAACGTCACCACCAGCGAGCAGACGTAGCTCCAGAACGGCAGTGTGTGCTCGTTGGAAATGGCGACGAAGGAATTGGCGATCACTCCTGGCAACCCGGTAGCTTCCATGATCCCCATCAGGCCGCCGTACAGTGGGTATTGCAGCATCATCGAGCCGCTCTGCCTGGCGGCGTTCTTCACCGCATTGGCATAGGCCAACGGATAGCGATGCAGCAGGATACCCGCGGTGAACATCACGAAAATCACCGCGTTGACGCCGGTGAACTGCAAGTGGCCAAAGTAGGCAAAGACCATCACCGCGATGCCGCCAGCGCCCATCAACACACTACCAAGCCACGAGTACTCCAGGCGTTGGGCGAACGTCCATGGCCCCTCGGGCTTACGTTCCGGTACCGGGTCCGGATGCTTGCTGATATCCAGTGCGACAACATCGTCACCCCGTGGACGCAATACGGCCATCACGAACGGGATGACGAGTAGCATCACCAGGGTGGGCACCATATTGAACGGCGCAAACACCATCTCGCCCACCCCCAATACCTGTCCGGTGACTTTTTCCACCACGTTCATCGGGCTGCCGGCCGTGGACTGCGCCAACACGATCGAACTGGAGAGGCCACCGGCCCAGACTACCCAGCCGGAAAATCCCGCCGCGACGATCCAGGCGAAATCGACCTGCATACGCTTGGCGATTTCACGCGCCAGCAGGGCACTCATCACCAAACCAAAACCCCAGTTGAAAAACGAAGTCACCGCGACGCTGACGAAAATCAGCGCGCCGGCCTGTGCCGGAGTGCGTGCCAAACCGATCAGCCGAGTGAAGAAGCGCTGCACGATAGGCGCATGGGCCAATGCGTGCCCCAGCACCAGCACCAAAGTGATCTGCAAGGCAAAGGTGAAAATATTGAAAAAGCCTTTGTACCAACCTGACAACACATTGCTGACGGACGCCTGCGGCCCCCAGATCAGTGCCGCGAGGGCGATCACAAAGGTCAGGAAGATCGCTAATACGAACGGGTCGGGAATGGTCCGTTCGAACACGCGGATCGTGTTGTCCGTCAGCCGGGTACGCAGGCTGCGAGGTGTGTTGAGCGCCACGGTCATTTGGCCATCCTCCACGTGTGGAAGACTAACGCGCAGTGTTGCACCAGGTCGTTTGGCATGAAGAAAATCCTATTGTGATTGTTATGGATGGAACAGCCAGGGCGCTCAACGCACCCGTTCATGCAGGGTTCGGCTTACAGCAATGCGCCACAGTCACGCAGCCCGCTGATTTGTTCATCGGTGAATCCATGGGCGCGCAGAACCCGATCCGAATCCTGGCCGAAGGTCGGCGCCGCGAACGGCTGCGGGCCAGGGGTGCGGCCATAATGAATGGGCCGGGTGAAGCCGCGATAATGCCCTACCACCGGGTGCTGATAATCGGCGATCAAGTCCTCCGCCTGGCATTGCGGATGATCGAACATGTCCTCAATCCGACGCGCCGCGGCGCAGGGCACTGCATCGCCAAATTCTATTTCCCATTCCAGCGCGGTACGCGCCTGCAAGCTGGCATGCAATTGCGGAACGATCACCGCGTGGTGCTCGGCGCGTTTGCGCACGCTGTCATAGCGTGCATCGAGCAGGTTCAGTAGGCCGGTCTTCTCGCACAACGCCTGCCAGAAATGCGGGGTGTTGGCCGAGAGGTACAAGTGCCCTTCCCGCGTCGGATGAATACCGGTGATGCCACCGGAGCGCATGTCGCGATCCATTTTGGCCGGTTCGCCCTCAGCCCAGATCAGCCGCGCCGATTGCATGGTCAAGGCACTACGCAACAAGGACACGCCGACATACTGGCCTTCCCCGGTTTTTTCTCGATCGTACAAAGCCGACGATATCCCCCCAGCGACCAGCGCGGCGGCATAGTAATCAACCACCGAGCCATACAGCACTTCCGGCGGACCGCCTGGTTTGCCTTGCGCGGCGCACATGCCGGTCATGGTTTGCAGCACCTGATCGTATCCGGCCTTGTCTTTGAGCGGACCGCTTTCGCCATAACCGGTGACGGCGCAATAGATCAGGCGCGGGTTGAGCGCCTTGAGTTGCTCGTAACCGATCCCCAGCCGGTCCGGCACGCGGGGGCGAAAGTTGTGCACCAGCACGTCAGCTTCACGTACCAAGGCCCGCAGCGTCTCCAGGCCCTCAGGGCGTTTGAGGTCGAGCACAACCCCCAGCTTGCTGCGGTTGACGCCGAGGAAGGCACGGCTTTCGCTGGACAGGGTCGAGGGGTATTTGCGCAAGTTGTCGCCGGTGGGCGGTTCGATCTTAATGACTTCGGCGCCCTGGTCGGCCAGCAGCGAGCAGCCATAAGGTCCGGCGATATAAGCGCTCAGGTCCAACACCTTGATCCCACTCAAGGGGCCAACGGATCCCGAGCGTTCGAGGCGTGACGCGGGGGTGAGGCGCTCACTCATGAAAATATCTCCGCTGTACTGCTTAATTCGTATGGCGTCAGTCGTTTCGCTGGAGGGCGCGACCGCACGGCGTTGAAATAAAGTTTGAGCTCAGCGACAAGAGATTAAAAATAGTTTTCAATAGCTTCAGAGTGAAATAAAACTGGATTACAACAATTGTCCCACTCGCCCGGATGCCCCTTCGTACAACACCTCGCAAAACGCATTGATCAGATTGACCTTCGGCGAATTGCGTTTCCACAGCAGGCCAATCGGCCGACGCAAACCCGCGCCCGGTAGCGGCAGTTGCGCCAGTGCATCGAGGTTGGCGTGCAGCGGATGCCAACGTGGCACCAATGACACGCCGAGTCCGCCACCGACCATCGCGGCAATCGCGTCTAGCGCATCGATCTCGAAACGCTCGCGAGGAGCAATACCGGCTTCCAGTAGATAGCGGTCAGCCAGCAAGCCGCCCCATGAACGGCGGTGATAACGAATGAACGGCTCGCTGGCCAGCACCTGATGCGCTTGACGGCCAATCAATTGCGCGGGGGCCAGCACAATGAACGGTTCATCGTACAGTGCGCGCCAGGTGAACTCCTTAGGCAGATCAAAACCAGGGCGTACCATCAAGCCAACGTCGATATCCCCTGCCACCACCTTGCGGTACAGCTCGGTGGACACCGCAGGTTCCAGGTGTGTGTGCAAGTGTTTGTGACGCTCGATCAGCGTCGCCAGCACCCTGGGCACCAGATACGCCAGGGCGGTGGAGATGCAGCCAATGCGCAAATCTCCGGCTATCACATCCAGCGCAGCGATAGCACTCAGGTCGCGGGTACGCCGCACCAGTTCGCCGGCGGGTTCGATCAACGCCATTCCGGCCGCTGTCGCCTGCATGTTGCGCCCGGCGCGGGTCAGCAAGGTCGCACCGATCTCATGCTCCAACGCTTTGATTCGCTGCGCCACGGCAGTGGGCGTGAGATTGAGCAGACGGGCGGCAGCGGCGGTGGAGCCCAGGCGAGCGACTTGGAGGAAGCTTTCCAGATAGCGAGTATCCATAGTGAGTTTTTTTTGGACTCTAATTCAAGTAATAGTCACTTTAGTTATCTTCCTCTGATTTGCAATATAGATCCCGTTGCGTCGCCCTTCGGCGTGGCCCATAAGAAGAACACCGAGGATCGTCAATGCGCAGCAAACTCTTCGTGCCCGGCTCGCGTCCCGAACTCTTCGCCAAGGCGTTGGCTTCCAAGGCAGACGCTGTCAGCTTCGACCTGGAGGACGCGGTCGATCCCTGCGCGAAAGACAGCGCGCGCCAATGGCTTTGCGACTTCCTGGGCACCCTAGAGCCCACCGACAAAATCATCGTGGTACGGGTCAACGACTCGTCTTCGCCCCATTACGAGCATGATCTGAGCGCGCTGGTCGGCACCGCGATGCAGGTCATCAACCTGCCGAAAGTCGAATCCGCCGAGCAGATTCAGGCCCTCGCCCAGCGACTCGATGAGCTCGAAACACAGCACGGCATGACCCGCCCCATCGCGATCCTGGCGACTATCGAAACCCCCAAGGGCCTGCGTAATGCAGCGGCCATTGCTGCCGCCAGCCCCAGGGTCAACGGTCTGCAATTGGGCTTGGCCGATTTGTTCGAGCCGCTGGGCATCGACCGCCAGGATCAATGGGCGCTGCACCAGATCCGCCTGAGCCTGCGCCTGGCGGCGGGTGAAGCCGGAGTGGCGACTTACGATTCAGCCTTCGCCCAGATCGACGACCCCCAGGGTTTCAGCGCTGAAGCCGACACTGCCCAGCGCTTGGGTTATGTCGGTAAGTCATGCATCCACCCGACCCAGATCGACCTGGCCAATCAGGCGTTTCTACCCAACGCCGAGCAAATCGCCCACGCATCGCGTGTGGTCGAGGCCGCTGCCAAAGCCGAAGCAGCGGGCATTGGCGCGTATAGGGTCGATGGCCAGATGGTCGACGGCCCCTTCGTGCGCAGCGCCCAGACACTGCTGGCACGAGCGCGCAGCGCCGGCCTGCTCGGCTAGATCGCGGCGCGATACGCGTGAGTGCGGCGACTTCAACGCCGCCTCAAAAACAATAATAGAGAGGTGGCATTGAGCAGCCCGTGAGCGATCATGATTTGCGAGCGGCTCGACGTGAGCGGCAGACCTCATCCGCCTCTGACTGGCAGCAGTCGCCCGCATCGACGGTGCAATCGCCGCCAGGCCGACGCCGCTGTTTGCACCATTGTCGCCCGTCCGCTCCAGGAGCCCTGCTTATGACTGCCTCATCAGTACCTCACTCATCAAGCGTCGAGCGCCCACGGCCAGCGTTGCCGGACAACGCCTGCGATGCCCATCTGCACATCCTCGATGCGCGTTTCGCCCCGGCCATTGCCGGTACGCCAACCCCGACTCACATGACTTGGGATGACTATGGCTTGCTGCAAAAGCATCTGGGCAGCAGTCGCGCGGTGATCGTGCAAGCCAAGCACTACGGCTTTGACAATGCCTGTCTGTTGGATGCCATTGCCCGCAGCCAGGGCAAAGCACGCGGTATCGCCGTGGTCGCGACCGATATCAGCGACCGTGAACTGGAACGTCTCGACCAGGCTGGCGTTCGCGGGCTGCGTTTCAGTTTGTGGAACAACGCCAATGCAGTCGCCTCCTGGGACACCCTCGCGCCCCTGGCGGCCCGGATCGCCGAGCTGGGCTGGCATATCCAGTTGCACGCGGCAGCCGATCAACTCGTGGCGCATGAACGACTGATCGCCCACCTGCCAACACCGCTGGTGATCGATCACATGGGCCGATTGCCGCCCCACGCCGGGCTGGCTCACCCCGCCGCACTGTTGCTACGCCGCTGGCTGGAGGCAGGCAAGACTTGGATCAAATTATCGGGAGCCTATCTGAACAGCGACAGCGGCGCGCCCAACTATGCACCGACGCTGGAGACCGCACGGCAGATGGTGCAATGGGCGCCAACCCGGATGTTCTGGGGCAGTGACTGGCCGCACATCACCGAGCAGCACAAGCCCGACGATGCTCAACTGGTCAATCTGCTGAACGACTGGGCCGGTGAACATCGCCAGACCATCCTGGTGGACAACCCAGCCTACTTCTACGGCTTTACCGATTGAACCACGCTTGCCCACGGACTCATCCCTAAAAACAAAAGAAGCTGGAGTGCTCATGCCGTACATGATCAATAGACGTCGCTTGCTAGGAACAATGACCTGCCTGGCCCTGAGCCCGGCCTTTGCATTCGCGCAGGATAAAAACCTTGCGTCTGCACCCACCCTCGCTGAACAGTTGGCCGATTACGTGGCCGCTATGCCATACGCCAGCCTACCGGCCAACATCGTCGAGCGCGTGAAAGCACACTTCATCGACGCCATGGGCTGCGCGATCGGTGCGTTGAACCAGCCACAAGTGCAGAAGGTGCGCGAGGTGGCGCTGGCGATACCGGGCGGCGTATCGACACTGATCGGCAGCACGCGCAAAACCAACATGGACCTGGCGTCCTTCGCCAACGGCGCAGCGGTACGTTATTTCGATCTCAACGACTCCTACGCCGGGAAAGAAGTCGGGCATCCAAGCGACAACATCACGCCCTGCCTGGCCGTGGCCGAGGCGCAAAAAAGTTCCGGTCAAGCGTTGATCCTGGCCATAGCGCTGGCCTATGAAATCGATTGCCGCCTGCTCGACACGGTGCAAATCAGCGCACGCGGCTGGGATCACCCAAACTTCAGCCTGCCATCCGCCGCGCTGGCGACCGGCAAGCTCATGAACCTCTCAACCCAACAGTTGACCGAAGCCATCAACCTGTCATTCGCCGGGCATCTGGCGATGAACCAGACTCGTCTGCAAGTGCTGTCAAACTGGAAGGGCCTGGCTGATGCCGAAGCCGGGCGCACCGCCATTTTTGCCGCTCAACTGGCCCGCGCCGGACTCACCGGACCTGCGCCTGCATTCGAAGGCAATGCCGGGTTCTTCAAACAAGTGTCGGGACCGTTCACTTTGGACACCGAGCAATTCGGTGGCCGTTCCGGGACCTTCAAGATCGCTGAATGCCAGATCAAGCCCTACCCGGCCCAGGCGCTGTTGCAGACCGCGATTGCCGCCGCCGCCAAAGTAGGCAAGGCCATCCCGGACACGGAAAAGGTCAAATCCATCGTCATCGCCACCTCCCATGCCGGCCATCAGTACTCGGCCGAGTCACCCGAAAAATTCGCCCCCAAGACCCGGGAAACCGCTGACCATAGCCTGCCCTACATTGTGGTGCGGGCGATGCTCGACCATGAAATCAAGGACTCCAGCTATTCGGATACAGCGTTAAAGGACCCGCGTCTGGTGGCTCTACTGAAAAAACTCACGGTAGAGGAAGACGATGCCTTGACCCAAATGTCCCCACAACGGCTGCCTACTCGGGTCACGGTGACGCTAAACGATGGCCGGGTCATCAGTGAACAGGTCGATGACCTTCCCGGTTTCGGCGGCAAGCCGCTTACCCGCCTGGGCACCGAGGAAAAATTCCTGCGCTCGGTCAAGGGCATATGGAAAGACAAACAATCCCAGGCGTTTTTTCAAATAGCCTGGAATCTTGACCAGCAGCATGACTTGAAGGAGCTCTTCAAACACATGGTGACCCAGGCCTGAGCCGTTAACACCACCGCGTCACGTAACCTAAAACGTCAGGCGAACCGGGGCGATTGCCAGATCGCGCCGGGGCCATGGCGCGCAGCCGCTATCCGCGCAACACCCGTGTTGTTTCGCCGTCCCGGCACGGACTATAGTGCCAGGCACGTTCAAGGCAGGAGCCCTACGCAGTGCACTCGATAATTTCCACCCCTCGCCTCTATCTCCGTCCGCTTTGCTCTCTGGCCATCGCGCTCTCGCTTGTCTCCTGCCATGCCCCGCCTCCCACCAGCACAGCCCTGCCCGCTGCCCCGGAAATCGGCACGGGTTATCGCACCGCGATGGTCACGCAACATGCGACCCGACATATGGCGGCTGCCGCCAACCCGCTGGCGGCTGAAGCCGGGCGGGAAATCCTGCGTCAAGGCGGCTCCGCCGTGGACGCCGCCATCGCGATGCAAGCCGTGCTGACGCTGGTCGAACCCCAGGCCACCGGTATTGGCGGCGGCGCATTTATCATGGTCTGGGACGGCAAGCAGGTGCGCGCCTATGACGGACGTGAAACCGCTCCAGCGGGCGCTACCGAGAAGCTGTTCCTGAACCCCGACGGCAGCCCCATGGAGTTTACCCAAGCCCAGATCGGCGGTCGCTCGGTGGGCACCCCGGGGGTGATGCGCGCCCTGGAACTGGCCCACCGCAACAATGGCCGGCTGCCCTGGGCCAAGCTGTTTGAGCCGGCGATCCATCTGGCCGAAGAGGGTTTCCCGATTTCGCCGCGCTTGCACAAACAGATTGCCGCCAGTCCGTTCCTGCCGAAATCCCCCGCCATGGCGGCCTATTTCCTCAACGCCGACGGTAGCCCGAAAGCCGTCGGCACGATCCTGAAAAACCCGCCGCTGGCCGCTGTGCTCAAGCGCATCGCCCAGGAAGGCAGCGACGCGCTCTATAAAGGCACCATCGCCCAAGAGACGGTTGCGGCGGTCAACGGCAGTGCCAACCCTGGCAGCCTGTCGCTGGCCGACCTACAGGGCTACCAGGCTAAGGAGCGCACGCCGATCTGCTCGGACTACAAGCGCTGGAAGCTCTGCGGCATGCCGCCACCATCCTCCGGTGCGATTGCCATCGCGCAGATTTTCGGCACCTTGCAGGCGCTGGAGGCCCGAGACAAAAACTGGGCGCTGCCGCCCCTGGTCCCACTGAAGAGCGCAACCGCCGCCGGTCTTGAGCCACACCCCCAAGCCGTTCACCTGATCGCCGAGGCCGAGCGACTGGCCTATGCCGACCGTGGCCTGTACGTCGCCGACAGCGATTTTGTCGCGGTACCGGTGGCCGGTCTGATCGACCCGGTGTATCTGGCCCAGCGCGCCACGCTGATCGGCGAACGCAGTCTGGGCAAGGCCAAACCCGGCATACCCGCCGGACTCCAGGTCGCCCTCGCCCCCGACCGCTCACTCATGCGCATCTCTACCTCGCAGATCGTCGCGGTGGATGATCTGGGCGGTGCCGTGTCCATGACTACCACGGTGGAAAGCTCCTTCGGTTCGCACCTGATGGTGGAGGGCTTTATCCTCAACAACCAATTGACCGACTTCTCGTTTATCCCCAGCGAAAACGGCAAGCCCGTGGCCAACCGTGTCGAGCCCGGCAAGCGCCCACGTTCCTCGATGGCGCCGACCCTGCTGTTCGACCGCCAGAGCGGCGAGTTTCTTGGCACGCTCGGTTCTCCCGGTGGTTCGCAGATCGTCGAATATGTCGCCAAGACCCTGGTCGGCCTGCTGGACTGGAAGCTCGACCCACAGGCGGCGATCAACTTGCCCAACTTCGGCAGCCGCAATGGTCTTACCGAACTGGAGCAAGGGCTGTTCTCTCCACAATTGATCACTGCACTAAAGAACAAGGGCCATGAACTCGACGAACCGCAGATGACCAGCGGCACTCAGGCGATCATGCGTGTACGCGATCCACAGGGCGTCAGCTCCTGGGCCGGCGGCGCCGATCCACGGCGCGAAGGCGAGGCGCTGGGGGACTAAATAGCTAACGCGCAAAACAGCACCCTCCACTGTACGTCGTGAAGCACCCGTTCAAGAGAAAAAGGGTTCAGCTATCGGAACTGCCGCCGATACACCCCTTACGAACAAATTCAGCTGGCACTAAAAACAACACCTTCCAGCCACCCGACGAGCAAGCAACACTACGTTCCTGGAGGAATTCAATGAATAGCTGGTTTGCCAATATCAGCATCAACCTGAAACTGGGTCTGGGCTTCGGCCTGGTCCTGGTGCTTACTACTATTCTGGCCCTGACAGGCTGGACCAGCCTCGGTGGCCTGATCGACCGTAGTAACTGGATGAGCGACATCACCCAGCTCAATGCCTCGCTGACCAAACTGCGCGTGGCCCGTTTGCAGTACATGCTGACCAACGGCGACGAGACCGCCGCACAGAACGTGCAGGTCAACCTCGACGCCTTTATCGCCCAGCAGCAGAAATTGCTCGGCAGCTTCAAAAGCCCGGAGAATCTCAAGCTGCTCAACGAGCAGGCCGCGTTCATTGGTAGCTACCAGCAGTCGCTGAACAAAATGCGCGACGCTTATCGCACCGGCAACAGCGCTCGCCAGACCATGGGCGAAAACGCCGAGGTCATCCAGAAACTGATTGCCACGATCCACAACAACGTCCTGCAAATGGCGCCGGACGATGAAGGTCGTTTCGAGCGCTTCCAAGCCATTATCCAGGCCAAGGAACAATTCCACCTGACCCGCTACGAAGTGCGTGGCTACACCGCCAGCAGTACCCCGGATACCGAACAGAAAGCCATCAACCAGCTAAATGAAACAATTGCCGGCCTGAAACAACTCCAGCAGCATTTCAGCAGCAGCCAGCAGAATGAGCTGCAGCAGTTGGAAACACGTCTGGACAATTACCGGGTCGCGGTGCAAGCCTATAAGACTGCCAACAGCGCCGTCATACTGGCGCGCAAGGAAATGACCGACCAGGGCAATGGCATCGTGGCACGCAGCAGCGATCTCTACCAGATCCAACTGGAGCGTCGTGACAGCGAAAGTGCCCAGGCCCGCAACCTGCAATTGGGCAGCACGTTGCTCGCCCTGCTATTCGGCATTCTTGCCGCCGTGGTCATCACCCGCCAAATCAATCGGCCGATCCGCGAGACCCTCGGTGTGGTGGAGCGCATTGCCTCCGGTGACCTGACACAGGAGCTGCTGATCAGCCGCCGCGATGAGTTGGGCGTGCTGCAGCAAGGCATCCAGCGCATGAGCGGCACCCTGCGTGACTTGATCAGCGGCATTCGCGACGGTGTCACCCAGATCGCCAGCGCCGCCGAAGAGTTGTCAGCGGTGACCGAGCAGACCAGCGCCGGGGTCAACAACCAGAAAATCGAAACCGACCAAGTGGCCACGGCCATGCATGAAATGACTGCCACCGTGCAAGAAGTCGCGCGCAATGCCGAAGAAGCCTCGCTCGCGGCGGCGGCGGCAGATGGTGAAGCCCGTGAAGGTGATCGGGTGGTCGGCCAAGCCATTGCCCAGATCGAGCGCCTGGCTGCCGAAGTGCTACGCTCGACCGAGGCCATGACAGTGCTGCAACGCGAAAGCGACAAGATTGGCAGCGTCATGGACGTGATCAAGGCCGTGGCCGAGCAGACCAATCTGTTAGCGCTCAACGCTGCCATCGAAGCGGCCCGCGCCGGTGAAGCCGGACGTGGTTTTGCCGTGGTGGCTGATGAAGTACGCGGCCTGGCCCAACGGACACAGAAATCCACCGAAGAGATCGAAGGCCTGGTGGCAGGCTTGCAGAACGGTACCCAGCAAGTGGCGAACATGATGAACAACAGCCGCGGCCTGACCGATAGCAGCGTCGAACTGACCCGCCAGGCCGGAACCTCACTGGAAAACATCACCCGCACGGTGTCGAATATTCAATCGATGAACCAGCAGATCGCCGCGGCGGCCGAGCAGCAGAGCACGGTAGCCGAAGAGATCAGCCGCAGCATCATCAATGTCCGCGACGTGTCTGAACAGACCGCTGCCGCCAGCGATGAAACCGCCGCCTCCAGTGTCGAACTGGCCCGCCTGGGCAATCAGTTGCAGATGATGGTCAGCCACTTCCGGGTCTGAACCGCCAAAGATCGATAAACTCAGCTACAGGCCTTGTAGATAAAGGGTTGTAGCTGTACCTCCAAGTAGTCGCAGGAGCGTCTTGCCCTGGCCTTATCGTCCACAAGTAATTCGACTCGGGCTGCCGGACCCGATTGACCTTCCAAATGGCCCACCTCGGCGAAACGCTACAAACGCCTTAAGCGAGCGGCACGGCTCCACGCAACGGGGTCTCTTGCGCGGGGCGTGGCGGGGTCTGTTCGCGTGCCGCCAACTCCTCCAGCGTCAGCGCCAGCCAGTTGCCCATCTTGTCGGCCTGCTCCGTGAAACGCTCGAACAGGCGCAGCATGGCACTGTGATCGAGCATGAGGAAGGGTTGACGGCTCCACAGAATGACTTTCTTCTGCTCGACAATCGCCCCGGTCAGGATCGGCGGGTGCTCCAGCCCCAGCAAATTAGCCTGGAGCAGGATGGCCAGGGTCTGCGGGTCATCGAAGCGTTGCTCCGACACGGGCAGCAGGCAACTGACCGTCAGAAAATCATTGGGCGCCTCGCGCCACTCCAGCACCAGGCCGCTCGGCAAAGTCATGACATAGCTGTCTGACAGCTCCAGCGCTCGCTCATCGACGCCCACCTGGTGAAACACCGGGGACAGTACTTGTTTCAACTGGCTCGCCATCGGCTATTGACCTTATCGAGTGATAAAATTGCGCACCCGCGCCATTAATGAGCTGGAACGTTCGCGACGGGCCGGCGGCGTGTCACGGTAGCGAGCACCGTCGTGGGTGGGTACGCGCTCCCGCCGGACGCTGACCGAGGGCGCATGCCGACGCTCCACGGGAGCGGGCGCGTAGTGGGGAATCACCGGTCGCTCGCGGGTACTGAGCGACTCTGCGCGGGCACGCGGCGGCGGAACCCGTCCACGGGAGGCATTGCCGTTGTCCACGGGCGGTCGGTAATGCCGGGCGTCGGTGGGCGGCACCCAACGACGATCGTCCCGAGGCGCAACATAAGGCGTGACGACCGGGCTGCTACGCGTATCGACCGTCTCCGAGCGGCCCAGCGGAGCGGCCGGCACCCTGGACGAGGCGTTGCGCCCACGGGAGCGCTCATTCAGCGACGGAAAATCCAGGGTAGCGACGATCGGTGCCGGTGGCGGGTTATGCGGCACCTCCGTGCCGTCCCAGGGGTTGATACCCAACTGGTCCAGTCGTTTGCGGAATTGGCGCTCCGAAAAATTCTGGTCAATGCGTCTCTCATCTCCCCGACTCGAGTCACCCTCATAGCGCAGCCCCAGGTTCTTCGACGCATGGACCTGTGTATAGAGTTTGGTGTTTGCCAGCAAGAAATCCGTCAGTTGTGCCTTGTCCGATGGCTCGTTCGGTCGCAAACGGGCAAACTCCCTGTCGATCTCCTGTTGGCTGGCCTTGGGGCCGCGTAACAGTTGCTCGCGCTCATCTGGGTTGTAGCGCGGTTGATAACGATACAGAACCTCGGGATGAGCGCCCAGCAACGAAAAATCCTGGCGGCGCAACGCTCGACCGAACTCCGGCCAGGCATCGGAAATCACGGTATTGTTGCTCTCCCGCGAGTCGCCGACCTCCACGAAGACATGGCCAACATCCGCGGCCAGCACAACGGACACCTGCTGGTGTTGATCTTTGGCGCTCGCCAACAGCAACGCATTCACCATGGCCATCTGGTCGCAGTTGCCAGCCCCGAACCGCGCCGCACTCCGCGCAAAGCCGGGGTAGCCTTGACTCTTGTCGGCATCGTAGCTCACGACCGTGCGTTTGAAGGACTCGGCCTGAGTCGCCCGGACATGCCTTCTCTGGTTACCCGAACCGTAATTGAGGATTCGCCAAGTGTCGTCGATGGCCTGGTTGGATAGCAGCAGCGCATTCATCTGCGCTACGGGCACGGTGACCGTAGCCTTGAAATGCTGCGGGTCGCCTGGGGCCAAGACTCGGCGTGCCGACACTGTGTGATTGCGATCACCGGTGTTGAAATATCGGGGATCGCCCCTAAAAGTTAAACCCGTCGATAGAGGCATGAGATTGATTCGAGAGGAGTAGAACGCTGCTGAGTGGTTCTAGCACGCAAACTGGTTCCATCCCCATCCTATCGAATCATGCTCGATACCGACCCATCGTCAGTCAAATCATCTCGTTCAGGATCCACTCGGTGACCGAGGTGCGCTTCGGTGCCCAACCCAGCCACTCGCGGGCATTGGTGCCGCGCACCCGGCTGTTGGAGCCCAGGGCGTAGTTGGCCATTTCATACCCCCACTCGGCTTCGGCATCCGCCAGCGGCCAGTCTTGTGGTTCGCCCAGGTTCAGGGCCTTGGCCATCGCGGTGGTCATATCGATAAACGCCGCTTCACCGCTTTCGACGAAATAGAACGTACCCGCCGGACTTTTCTGCAGAGCCAGCAGGTACAGCGCTACCACATCTTCGATATGCACATTGGACCAGATGCTCGCGCCGCTGCCGACATGGCGCACCACACCACTCTTGCGAGCCTGTGCCAACAAGCGCGGTAACTGCACGCTGTCGCGGCTCACGCCCAAGCTGTGACCGTAGATCAAGGTATTGCACAACACCGCCGAACGCACACCGGACTTCGCCGCGGCGAGAACCAGGTTGTCGATGGCTACGCGGGCCGCCTTGTCGACAGTCGGCTGCGGCAGGTTGTTCTCGTCATAGACGATATCACTGGCCTTGCCGCCGGCTGCGTCGCCGACGATGCTCGAACCGCTGGTGTGCAGGAACACTTTGTCGGAACCGCGCAGGGCGTCGAGCAAAGCTTCGACCGCACCGCGATGGTCACTGCTGGCAGCGTTGATCACGGCATCGGCCTGACGCGCCTGCTCGGCGAGCAAGCGGCTGTCGTCCAGGGTGCCGAGCACCGGGGTGATCCCCAAGGCGTGCAACTCTTCGGCCTGTCCGGCATGGCGTACCAAGCCGCTGACCCGATGGCCAGCCGCGACCAGCCCGGTGGCGATGGAACCGCCGATAAAGCCGGCGGCGCCGGTAACAAATACGTTCATGGAAAAACTCCGTGCGTGGATAAGTGATGGGATGAGTATCGGTGACTTATCCGTGCCGAATAACCCTATTATTTCCAATTTACTCTTGCGTCGGAGTCACGAATCATCGGCGCGAGACCCCTGAGTCAGCTTGCATACCTGGCCAGCTTGCCTTGGATAAAGTCGAGGAAGCATTGGATGCGCAAGGCCAGCCGCGAGTTACGGTAGTACACCGCATGGATCGGCTGGCGATAGCCGCTGTTGGCTGGCGCCAGGATCACCCGTAGGCGACCGGACCGGATGTCCTCGCAGGTCATAAAATGCGACAGGCAGGCAATGCCTTGCCCCTCCAGCGCCAACTGACGCAAGGTCTCGCCGCTGGATGCGCTGATGCTCGGCTGGATTGGCCAACGATCCCCCTGGGCATGCCGCAACGGCCAGTGGTTGAGACTCTCGGCCTGGGTGAAGCCAAGTAGTGTGTGCGCGGATAAGTCATTGACGCTGACCGGTACACCATGACGCTCCAGGTACGCGGGGCTGGCGAGGATATTCAGCGGGCTGCTGCCCAGCGGACGGGCGTGCAAGGTCGAGTCCGCCAGATTGCCGATACGAATAGCGATATCCGTGCTCTGCTCCAGCAGATCGATGATCAGGTCGTTGCTGTTGAGTTCCAGTTGGATATCCGGGTACAGCTCGCGAAACTCGGCGATATACGGCACCACTGCGTGCAGCATGAAGGGCGACGCGGCGTTGATCCGCAAGCGCCCGGCCGGCGTGCGCTGCCGCAGGGACAGGCGCTCTTCCAACTCGTCCATCTGCTCCAGGATCTGCTTGGCCCGCTCGAAGAAAAACTTGCCCTCCTCGGTCAGGTCCATGCGTCGGGTGGTGCGATTGATCAGCGTGGTATCGAGCTTGGCTTCCAGCCGCGACAAGCAGCGACTGACCGCCGACGGGGTTTGGCCGATCTGCTCAGCCGCCGCTGAAATCGAACCGCACTCAATCACGCCGACAAAGATCTGCAACTCATCGGATCTGGCTTTCACCTTGACCCCTCATCCGGAAACAGGCCTGATAGTAGCCGTATGTGGGGTAAAAGGAACCAAGGAAGAGCTCGAAGCCGTGCGCAAGTACTTCGTCTTTGCCTGAATAGCGCCTGCGATGCTTACCGGCCGCGTCGGCAGCCGGAGGCTGATGCACAAACGAGTCAGACTGCCGGGTCGTTGGGGTTGGGCGCCGCCGGGCGATTACGAAGTCTCGAGTTGTTGACCATGCCCGCCAGTCTATCGGCCCCAGACGACGCGGCACCACCAATCTCGTTAATCACGTGGCTCACGCCTTGCTTGACCTCCGTGTAGCTTGAACTGATCTGTCTGCTGGCGGACTCGGCCTTGGCCACCACCTCGGCGTGCACTTGCTTGGCGATAGCCTGAGCCTTGGGCGGTAAGTCTTCCTGCAACACCTTGACCGCGCCGTCGCTGGCCGGCCCGACCAGGGTCGCGGTCGCTCCGAAAGCGGCAAAAGCCAGCGCCGACATGACAACGTTGGCCAACTGGTCTAATGCGACCCCCTTCACGAGAGAAAGACCAGCCTCGGTCGCGGCCCCCTTGACCGCGCTACGCACCTCCCCAGCAAGGGCAAAACCACCGCCCAGGGCTAGGCCATTATTGGCCAGACTACTCATGGAAATCGCCGCGCTAGCGGATTTCAGAGCGTCGGTCATGATGTCCACTGGCAGCTTCGCTATACGCTTGAGAGCGCTGGTTAAAGGATCGACACGGGGGTTACAATCCCTCAGCTTCTGGTACTGCTCTTTCCAGTCCTGACGCCCGAACAAGTACTCGGGACCAGCCCGATGCGCCTTTAAGTCAAACGAGCGCGAGATGATATTCGAACCGGCACCTGCCACCATCCCACCCAGCGCGGTCACTCCAGTATCCACCGCCGCCGCCGTATTCGAGCCTTCGGTGGCGGTCAAGCTGGTGTTGAGTATGCCGCGCACCACATTACGCACGGTAAAGGTCTGAAGCGCTAAGGCGCTCTGCCCTGCCTGGATGAGGCGGTTTTCCGAGGCCTTGGCCTTCTGCGCGGCCTGCATTACAGGTTCGAGTTTTTCGGTCGGTGCCTTGAACCAGAACGCATCATGGGTTGCTCTCGACAATAGGCCGTTACCGACCACGTCCAATGCACCAGAAACGGTGCCGGCGATTAAACCGGCATAGGCTGGACTGTTGGCCGCATCGGCGGAAATCCCTGGCACCTTGTCGAGCAACACCGTAGCGACGGCAAACGGGATACTGCCCACCGCCCCATGAACCGGTATCGTGACCCTATCCATGCCATTGGCCTTGCTCAGCATGCTCTCGACATCGGCAGCAGTCTGGCCCAGCTGCTGCAGTTCCTTGGCGCGATCATTGATCAGTGCGTCAAGAAAGCCCCCGTTATCCACGGTCCTGTGCGGCTCGAAAACATCGGCCATCTTCTGCTTTAGTCCTTCCAGGTTTTGCGTCGCGCTGAGCTCGACCCGCCCGGCGGCAGACGTCTGCGCCAGCGGTTGCATTTCCACGTCAGACGCGGAATGTGCGAGCCGCTGCGCAATGCTCGGGTGATGTGCTCCGGTGGAGGAAATAGTCATTGGCGTCTTGCCTCATTTTGTTATTTTAGAATTTCCGTTCAATCAAATGTCAACCGGCCGTCAGGCCGGCAACTGTCCTTTGCCGCTGCCGATGATCTCGGCGAATTTCAGTACATCGGCCGGGTAGCTCGAACTGCCGACGCCGCCGGTATCGGCCAGATTACGCGTGTTGACCTTGTCGGGACCGGAGTTGTAGGCCCGCAGCGCAGCGCCGATATTGCCGCTGAACGCCTTGGCCTGATCGCGCAGATAAAGCGCACCGGCCAAAATGTTGTCGTGAGCGTTATTGACGTTGGCGTTACCCAGCAGGCCGGGGTTTTCTTTCTTCAGGCCAGCGAAGGTGTCGGCGTTGATCTGCATCAGGCCGGCATCGGTCTTGCCGTTGACGTTGGTGCTGGCGGCGCCCAGGTTGCCTCGCGATTCGGCCCAGATTTGCCCAGCGATGACCTTGGCCGGCATGCCGGTGGCCTTGGCCGCGTCGAGGATATCCGCACGATAGGGTTCCAGTTGCTTGGGCAGGTGCAGTTCACCACCGCTGCTCAGGCCACCGGCATTGTCCACCGCGCCCGCGCCACCGGCGCCAGATGCCGGAGCACCGCCACTCGCGCCTTTCACTGGCGAACCACCGCCGGCATCGCCAACACCACCGCCACCGCCATTCTGCGCCGGCGCCACCGAGTCGTCAGCGGAGTCGTCGTCCTGCTGGGGCTTGAGCATCGCCTGCAACCACTGCATCACCGCCTTCTGAATCACCTGCAGCAGTTGATCGAGGATATCCGGCTGCTGGGCCTCACCCGCACCGCCGACGGCGCCGACTTTGTTCGGGACATCCGGCGGCGCAAAGTTCACCGGGTTCTGCGGCTGGGCGGCGAAGATCCCCATGGCGCTAGGGTCCGGGCTCTGGTTGGCGCTCTGGCCGCTGTCCAGGCCGTGTTCATGCCCGCCAGGCCGGCCAAGGTTTGCCAGCTCGGAATCGAACCTATTGGCAATATCTTGCACAGCCGTGCGAACCGGAGAAATCGATAAGCTCATGGTCCTGCTCCTCTGCTCGATGGCATCAGTCACTAAGGATTTACATTAATGCGCCCGAGGGATACCAAATTGGTCCAGGGTCGGATCGACGTTGTGATCGAACTGTTTCTGCGCGTGGTGTTTCCTGACCGCTTCGATGATTGCCATGATGCCCAAGCCCAGGCTCATGGCTGCATCGACTAGCCAGCCCACTGGTCCGGCCGCCGCGCCCATGGCGGCTACCGCCCCCATACCGACTGCTTCACCGACCATGGCCCCGGCAATACGCCCACCGATGGAGACGGCCATACGCCCCAGCCCGACCGAAGCCTCACGCCCGGCCATCTTCCCGGCAGTCTCGATACCGTTCTTGGCGGCCGACAGCCCCGACTTGGTGTTGTCGTAGCCGCTCTTGATCTGCTCGGCCTTGCTGGTCGATGGCGCGGTATCGGTATCGGTACCCGGATCGGACATGCCTTCGAGCAGTTCGCGGCCCTTCTTCGATTGCTGCAACTGATCAACCGTGGTGTTCATGTAGCTGTCCTGCCGAGCGCTAACAAAGTCATCGGGCAGTACGCTGTCATAAGCCGCCTTGCGCGCATCGACGGTTTGTACGGAGTCGCCGACATCGGCCTTCTTCTGCCCCAGCAGTTGCTTGAGCGCACCGCCTTCGCTGAAGTTGGCTTCATAGGACTGCTTGAGCTTGGCCTGTACCTGCGGCTGCCCACCGATCACTTGCTGCGCGCTGGGCAACTGGGCTTGCGGGCCCAGCAGATCCTGTTGCATCTGTAGCTGTGCCGAAAGGCCGGTGATCGCGCCCGTGTAGTCAGCCTTGCTGCTATCGCCCTTGGCCTGACGGTCGGCGGTGTTCATATCGTTGCGTAGCGCCTGGCCACTAGTCACCTGTTGCAACTGGCCCTTGACTACCTTGTCCAGGGCCGGGTCACTCGCCACCAAGGCGCGTTCCTGGCTCGGCACCGCCTGCTTCATGTAGGCCTGGACATCAGGGTCGGCTTGCAACTGGGCGATCTTTTCCGCCAGCGCATCTTCGGTCTTGCCGGTCTTGTGCAGGTCGCGACCAGCCACCACGCTTTGCTGGGTCTGCTGTAGCTTGACCATGACCGCGGCTTTCTGCGCGCCGGTGTAGTTCTGTGGTTGCTCGAAAACGTCCTTGCCCAGCTTGCTGATGTCGGTTCCGGCTACAGCGTTCAAGGTCGCCGCATCACTGAGCATGGAGGCGAATTCGCCACCGTTGGTCGGTGCCTGCTTCTTCACCCAGTCGCCGATATTTGCCGCGTCGAACAATTTGTCCGGACCATGGGTCGCCAAGCCACGACCGGATAATCCGCCCTGGTCGAGCATGTTCAGAAAGCCCGGTTGAGAGAAGGTCTTCGCCGATTGCTTGAGAGCACCGGACAGACCCGGATTGCTCTTCTGCAAGGCTTGTAGGCCGTCGGCACTGGTCTCGCCGTTAATCTTGGTTTCGCCTTCCGTCCCAGCGCCATGGTGGGGATCGGCCGCCGCGGTGAGCGGGGCGTTGGCTTTCAACAACAAGGCTGAACGGACCATCTGCAAGGACTGCGGATCAGCGTCGGGGTGATCCTTCTGGTAATGCGCAAGATCCTTGGCCGCACTATCGGCGGCACCCTGCATCTTCTTGGCGAACGCCTTGAGGTCGCCATCGGTGATCTTGCCATCGGCCTTGCCACCATGCTTGGCGGTGTCGATGGCGGTCTTGATGGCCGGGTTGTCGTTGATGAACTTCATCGCCTTGGCCCCATCAGGGCCTTTCTCCAAGGCCATGCGCGCGGCGGCGATCGGTCGATTGAGCTCTTTCTCTGCCTGCAGGCGCTGATCGGGCGGCAGGTTCGCCACCATCGGTGCCCAGCGCTCCAATTCCTTGGGCGAGGAGTACTTCGAATCGTCGAGAAAGGCGGCTTCCGGGCTCGGTGCGGCGGCAGGTGGCGAACAATCGTCGCTCCTGGCCGCCGGCACAGCGGTGAGGGCTTGTGCCGCCTGACATGCACCGGCTGCCTGCGCGGGTTGAGCAGCCGTGGCCGGAGCCTTGTCCGGTCCCTGGCCTTCGGGTTTGGCATTGCCACCACCCAACAGCCGCCTCAACAGTTGGCTGATCATGCTCTGCAGTTCATCGGCCTGATTGACGGGCGGGTGCTGCCCAAAGGTATGGCACGTAAACTGCGCGCCGAACTCAAATCCTTGCAGGCTAGCGCGTTTGAGCGGATCCGCCGACGGATCGACCGACGGTTCTGTTGACATGTCGGCGCCCGACATCGGAGCGCCACTACCGGAAAAGGGTGTATTGGAGATTCGCATGAGAGGTCGCCATAGTCAGTCGAACATATGGTTATGTGGCGCGATTGGCCCAACCGGTTCCAATCTGCTGACAATTGCTTCAAAACACCCCGGGAACGCTACGTTTAAGTTGCTCGCGGGCCCGTGACAGTCGTGAGCGGACGGTGCCGATCGGCACCCCAAGGCTCTGGGCCGTGTCTTGGTAATTGCCGTCCATTTCCAAGCTGACTTGAATCACCTGCCGCATGGTCAGCGGCAAGGTAGCGATAGCCCGGACCACTCGCGTCAACTGCCGATGACCGTCAATCTGCGCACCGATATCGACGCCATCGGACAGTTCCATTTCTTCACGATCTTCCCAACGCTCATGCAGCGGCTGCTTGTATTGGCGGCGAAAATGGTTACGGATCAAATTCAGGGCAATACCACACAGCCAGGTCTGCGGTCGGGAATCGAAACGGAACTTATGCTCGTTGCGTAGCGCCTCAAGAAAGGTGCCTTGCAAGATATCTTCCACGTCGTCGGGGTTCATCACCCGCCGCTTGATGAACGCTCGTAGCTTTTGCACCTGTTCGGTGTCGAGCTGACGAATGCCGGAGGCCTGTGGTGAATGGGTAATCAAATCGCTGGAGAACATTGGAGATAAACCATTTCAGAATGTGTCCAACATCTGTAGCGATTTGTATGCCATCTGATACTTAAAAATAACTCTTTGATTTTAATAGATTTTATTTTTTGTTACTTAAGGTTTCATTGCAAAAAATTGCACAAACCACCCTTCCGAGTACAAGGTTTATTGCACAAACCTGCTCACCAGAAAGCGTGAATGGAACCGGATCAGGCGCCTGACCACTCATGGGTTATTGCCCCACGAAGTTATGCTCCATGAAGATCGTCGCTCCGACCCTCTCGCCCATCTCGCTACCGAGCCTGACCGCTCCGGCCAAGTCGGCGGCACTGATTGCGCAAAGCACGCCGCACCAGGACAACTCGGCACGGCAGGTCACCCGCTTTGCTTCAGCCCTGGTGCAGCAGAGCCTCAGCCTGAGCCAGCGTGAGCTGATGGCCAGCAGTACCGCCCTGCAATCGAAGGCAGTCAAGCTCGGCGAGCTGTATCAGTTGCTGATGGGTACTCAAGACAGGGGCCTCGACGAGGCCGCTAGGGCGTTGCGACGCCAGTTGAAAAACCAGACGGCGAGCCTCGCGCAAGTTCTTGCATTCAGTGATGGCGACGCGGCCAAGGCCCATGTGACGCTGCAGGCAGCCGCTAAGCAGGCCCAGGATGAAGGCCACGTCAACGAGCACGTGGTGCTGAGCCAGCAACTCAAGTTGCTGCGCCGCGAACATGGCAGCCGGGCCAGAGCCGGTATGAATACCGCACGGGCTTTCGCCCGCTCCAGCCTGAATCCACGGCGGCGCCAGGGTCTGCGCGACTTGTACTACTCCGGGGTGGTCGGCCAGCAGACCCTCTCCGGCCTGATCGACACGTTACTGGGCATGGAAGAAGGCGAGCGACAATTCGAACCTACCTTGCGCGATCTGCGCGGGGCCATCGCCGACGATCTCGCCGCGTTGAATCCGTCCAGTACCCCGCAGCAGCTGCGCAACCTCATGCACAGCCTGAACACCGCCCGCCATGTCGCCACGCTGCTGCAGAACAGCGAGCACCTGCTGGGCCGCATGCGCGACAAAAACCCGGCCTTGCAGCTCAGCGCGCCAGCCTTTCTCAAGCACCTGCTGGCCCTATCGGGAAAAGGCATGAACCTGCAAGAAACCCTGCAACTGACCCAGCACATCGGCGGCCCGAAACTCAAGCATCAACTGGCCTTTCTCAATGGCTTGCGGCCGATGCTGCAACAGTTGCCGATCCTGCTCTGGCGTGACCTCAAGGCGCGCCAAAACGCCCTCGGCAACCTGCTGTTGCTGATGGCCGAGCTGACCCACCAGGAGCAGAACCTGCCCAAAGGGGCCAACGCCTGATGGATCGAGTGATCAATCTGCTCAACCAGATCGCGCTGGCGGCCATGCGCCGCTCGGAAATCGTCGGGGCCTTCGTCGTACTCGCCATCGTCTTTATGATGATCACGCCGCTGCCGACCGGCTTGGTGGATGTGCTGATCGCGATCAATATCTGCATTTCCTGTCTGCTGATCATGCTGGCGATGCACTTGCCACGTCCCCTGGCGTTCTCGACCTTTCCCTCGGTGCTGCTCATCACCACCATGTTTCGCCTGGCGCTATCGATCTCCACCACGCGCCTGATCCTGCTGAACCAGGATGCCGGGCATATCGTCGAAGCCTTCGGCCAATTCGTGGTCGGCGGCAACCTGGCAGTCGGCATGGTGATCTTCCTGATCCTTACTGTGGTGAACTTCCTGGTGATCACTAAGGGTTCCGAGCGGGTCGCCGAAGTCGGCGCGCGGTTCACCCTCGACGCCATGCCCGGCAAGCAGATGTCCATCGACAGTGACCTGCGCGCCAACCTGATCAGCGTCCAGGAAGCCCGCCGCCGACGCTCCGAACTGGGCAAGGAAAGCCAGTTGTTCGGCGCCATGGACGGCGCGATGAAATTCGTTAACGGCGATGCTATCGCCAGCCTGATCATCGTCGCGATCAACATGATCGGTGGTATCGCCATCGGCGTGGTCCAGCATGGCATGAGCGCCTCTGATGCCGTGCAACTCTACACTGTGCTGACCATCGGCGACGGCCTGATTGCACAGATTCCGGCGCTGCTGATTTCGGTGACTTCGGGGATGATCATCACCCGTGTCTCGAACAACGACACCCCTGGCGTTGAGGCCAATATCGGCCGCGAGATCGCCGAGCAGATCACCAGCCAGCCTAAGGCCTGGCTCATCGCCTCGGTGGCAATGTGCGGCTTCGCTGCCCTGCCCGGCATGCCCACCGCCGTGTTCATCGTCATCGCGCTGATCTGCAGCAGCGGCGCCATACTGCAAATGCAACGGGCCAAGCCCAAGGCGCCACAGGCCCAGCCGACCGTCGTCGCGCCGGAAAACAATGGCAAGGAAGACCTGCGCACCTTTATCCCCAGTCGCCAGTTCCTGCTGCAATTTCACCCACAACAGAACCTGGCGCAGATCGAAGAACTGGTCAGCGAAATCCGTCAACGACGCAACCGCCTGGTGGTGCAGTACGGTCTGACGCTGCCGTCCTTCATCATCGAAGCCGCCGACCACCTGGAGCCTGACGAATTCCGTTTTTCGGTCTACGAAGTGCCGTTGCTCAAGGCCACTTTCAACCAGACCCACGTCGCGGTCGATGCCCAAGCGCTCGATGCAAGCTTGTTCGAGCAGGCGGTGGCCGGCAGCCTCGACCGCCAGGAAAGCCAATGGGTGTGGATGCCCGCCGATGCGCCTCAGCTACAGGTCGAGCAACTGGAAACCGTTAGCGCCAGCACCCTGATCGTCGAACGCATGGAGCGCGCCTTGCAGGCTTGTGGCCCGCAATTTATCGGTTTGCAGGAAACCAAGGCGATTTTGAGCTGGCTGGAATCCGAGCAACCCGAGCTGGCCCAGGAGATGCAGCGGGTTCTGCCATTAGCGCGCTTCTCTGCCGTGCTGCAACGCCTGGCCTCGGAGTGTGTACCGCTGCGGGCGATTCGCGTGATCGCCGAAACTCTGATCGAACACGGCCAGCACGAACGAGATGTCACCGCCCTTACCGACTACGTGCGCATCGCCTTGAAGTCGCTGATCTACAACCAGTACAGCAGCCCCGCAGGTCTGCTGGTGTGGCTACTGACCCCGGAAAGCGAAGGTATCCTGCGCGACGGCCTGCGCCAGACCCAGACCGAAACCTTCTTTGCCTTGAACAGCGAGACCAGCTTGCTGCTGGTGCAGCAACTGCGCATCGCCTTTCCCCTACGCACCAGCGAACGCGCGGTGCTACTGGTGGCCCAGGATTTGCGCAGTCCGTTGCGGACCCTGCTGCAAGACGAGTTCCATCATGTACCGGTGTTGTCGTTCGCCGAAATCAGCAACGCCGCCGAAGTCAAGGTACTGGGGCGCTTCGATCTGGAAGACGATATGCAACCACTGGAGGACGAGTATGCGGCCTGATGATCCAGGGAGTTGTGCATGATGTACGAGCTGCGGGTCTTGAATGGCCTGCACCAGGGTGCCGCGTTGCCGTTGGTGGGCGAACAGTGGTTGATCGGTGCCGACGCCGAGCAGGATCTGGCTCTCTACGATCCTGGCGTGGCACCCCGTCACTGCCGGCTGACGCGTAGCGCCGACGGCTGGACTCTGAACGCCGAAGACAGCCTGATCAACGACGATGAAGGCCATGCCCACCACGTCACCGAGCTGGCACCGAATCAGACCTTCGCCCTGGGCAATGTCTGGTTGTGCCTGGCGCCAGCCGAGGAGGCGTGGCCGCTGGTTCCAGTGGCGAACGGCAATGCTTCCTCCTCGGCGACCTTCGACCCTCAGCCCGATGATTTCACCGCTTCGGCACCGCTGGAAAAGGCCAGCTCCGCCGGCCGATTCAGTCGGCGTCATGCGCTACTCATCGGCGTGTTGCTGAGCGTTCTCGGTGGCGCCTGGGCATGGCATCGCAGCGGTGTCGGACCGACTGTCGAAGCACCGGCACCGCCCATCGACAACCCGACGGTAGCCACGCGCATCGCCCCGCCGGCGCCAGGAAAAACCCGCCTGAGCAGCCGTGACGAAGTCCGGCGTCGGCTTAACACGCTGCTCAGCGATCGCCTGTTGAGCGATGTCCAGATCGTAAACAGTGCCGATGGCCTAACCCTCGAAGGCGGACTCAAGGGCGACGCCCTGTCGGTATACCAACGGATGCTGGAGCGTTTCCACGAGCGCTATGAGTCGTCCATACCGATTGTCGACAACGTGGTTGCGGCGAGCAGCGGCTTGCCCTTCGTGATCGTCCAGGTGATCTCCGGCGCCAACGGCCACCTGGTCACCGCCGACGGCCATCGCCTGTATATCGGCGACGAATTCAACGGCTTGCGCTTGACCCGCATCGACGACCAGCGTATCGAGTTCGACGGCGACCAGCACTACGAGGTGCGCTGGTGACCGCCGCCCTTGCTCATTGGGCTCGCGAGCAGACCGCTCGCCTGACGCAACGCTCGGCAGTACGGATCAGCGGGCGGGTTTCGGCGGTCAACGGCATCCTGCTGGAGTGCCAGATTCCCGCAGCAAAGATCGGTGACCTGTGCGAAGTCAGCAAGGCCGACGGCAGTTGCATACTCGCCGAGATCGTCGGCTTCACCAGCCAGTGCACCCTGCTCAGCGCCTTGGGCACGCCCGATGGCATCCAAACCGGTGCACTGATCCGCCCCCTGGGCATGGCCCATCGGATCGGCGTCGACGACAGTCTGCTGGGCTGCGTGCTCGACGGTTTCGGCAGGCCGTTGCTGGGCGACGGCGAGGGCGCTTTTGCCGGCCCCCATGATACCCGGCACACCACGCCGGTGATCGCCGACGCGCTACCACCGACCCAACGACCACGGATTAGCGCTGCGCTGCCCACCGGCATCCGCGCCATCGACAGCGCTATTCTGCTGGGCGAGGGTCAACGGGTCGGCTTGTTTGCCGGAGCCGGTTGCGGTAAGACCACCCTGCTCGCGGAAATGGCCCGCAACATGGCCTGCGACGTGATCGTCTTCGGCCTGATCGGCGAGCGTGGCCGGGAGCTGCGCGAGTTCCTCGACCATGAGCTGGACGACACCCTGCGTCGGCGCTCGGTGCTGGTCTGCGCAACATCCGACCGGTCGAGCATGGAGCGCGCCCGTGCGGCTTTTACCGCCACCGCTATCGCCGAAGCCTATCGGCAACGCGGCATGAAGGTCCTGTTGCTGATCGACTCACTGACCCGCTTCGCCAGGGCTCAACGCGAAATCGGCATTGCCGCTGGCGAACCGTTGGGGCGCGGCGGCCTGCCACCGTCGGTGTACACCCTGCTGCCGCGTCTGGTGGAGCGCGCCGGCATGAGCGAAAACGGCTCGATCACCGCCCTCTACACGGTGTTGATCGAACAAGACTCGATGAACGACCCGGTGGCCGACGAAGTTCGCTCGCTGCTCGACGGCCATATCGTGCTGTCGCGCAAACTCGCCGAGCGTGGGCACTACCCGGCCATCGACGTCCCCGCCAGCATCAGCCGAATCCTCAGCAACGTCACCGGACGCGAACACCAGCAGGCCAACAACCGCCTGCGCCGGCTGATGGCCGCCTATCGCCAGGTGGAAATGCTGCTACGCCTGGGCGAGTACCAACCCGGTGCCGATCCGGTCACCGATTGTGCGGTGCGGCTCAACGATGCCATTAATGATTTCCTGCGCCAGGACCTGCGTGAACCGGTACCGCTGGAGACCACCCTGGATCTGCTCACCCACCTGACATCGCAGTTGCCCGAGTGACCATGGACGAAGAACTCGAAGCCGACCCCAACCGCGTCGCCCTGGCCCAAGTGATCCAGATTCTCACGCCGTTGCGCCAGCACCGCCAGGCCAGCGCCGAGCGTGCGCAGCGGCGCTTACAGGAGGCACTGGAGACGATGCGCCAACAGCTTCTGCACAGCGAACAGTCCTGGGTCCAGGAGCGCGACAACCAGCGGGCTCGCCGCCAACAGCTATCCGACGCGCACTTGCAGCAGAAGCTGGCGTTGAAAGAGATCGAGCGCTGGCATGAAAAAGAGCGCCGCATGCTCGACCGGCTGTCCTATATCCAGCAGAACATCAACCAGTTACGCCATGAGATCGAGCTGCAACAGCAACGCCTGGAGCAGGCCCGAATCGAAGCCAAGGCCCGCCAGCGTGCCGTGGAAAAACTCGCCTGTATGAGCGAGAACTTGAGTGAGGAATAAATCCGCCATGACCACGACGATCAAGCCTGCCGCCGCGCCCCCGCCACATAAGCCAGCGCCCGCGGCACGAGCGCCGCAGACTGACAACCGATTGCCATCGGCGCCCCTCTCGCGGCGCGCCGAGACTGAACGTTCGCGCCAGGCCGGCAGCGCGTTCGGCGCCCGCCGCGACACCAGCAACGAGATAACCGCCGACGGCCTGTTTTTCGAACAGTTGCTGGTGCCCTCCACCACCGACCAGGGCGACTCCTCGGATCGTCACGGCGGTGCCGGCTTCAGCCTGTTCCACCCGGTTGACGAAGTGCTCACACAATTGATCGATGAGCTGGCGATGCAACTGCCGGTCCAAAGCGATCGGCCCTTCAGCGCCACCTTGCTGATGCCCAATCTGGGCAAGATCCAGGTTCGGGCCAGCAAGCGCGACAACCGTTGGAACATCGATCTGGACGTTGAACGCGCCGATGTGCTCGGTCGCCTGCGCAGCAACCGACAAGTATGCGAGGACGCCTTCAGCGAGGCTCTGGGTCAGGACGTGAGCTTGTCCTTGCAGGGAATCGGCAACGCATGACGCCCCTGGCATTGCGCCCGGTGTCCCGGGTACTGGCCAGTGCCAGCCGCCTGCTCGGCCGTGGCCGCTGGCTGGACTATCCGCTGCGCGGCGCCACGGCTCGACTGAGCCTGAGCCCATTGATCGACGCCGATCAACTCGCGCCCGACGACCCCGCTTGGGCCGCCTTCGACAGCGCCCTGGGTCCGCTGTACCTGACCGACGCCAACGCCGTTTTGAGCCTGTTCGGCGAAGTGCCGGCGGTTACCGGCGGCCCGGTGCAGACCTGGTATTGGCAATACCTGAACCAGCAACTGAGCCCGCCTTTGGCCCAGTTGCTGACCCCCCTGGAGCCCCGCGTGCGGGCAGACCATGACCGCTCCTGGCCCTTCGTTTGCCGACTCGCGGTGCATGGGGCCGACGAGTCGGTGCATGCCCGTCTCGGTTGCGATGCACAGACCCTGATCCGCCTGCTGGACGCCCTGCCCTGGCAGGCCATCGAACAGCCGTTGCCCGAGGACTGGCCGCTGCTCACGCCAGTGGTCCTTGGCGAGCTGAGCCTGACCCTGAACGAGCTGCGCTCGCTACGCCCTGGCGATGTACTGCTGCCAGACCGCGCGTACTTCGATTGCGCGGGGCACGGCGTCATGCACCTTGCGGCCCAGACCTGGCGCGTCGCCACCGACGTCTCTAACGACACACTGTTTGTACAGCTCAACCATGAGGAAACCCCGCCCGATGGACAATGATGCAGTGTATGAAGACATGCCGGTCGCACCCGAGGACCACGACGAGGCTCCGGCACCGACACCAGAGCCCTCAACGGAGCAGCAAGCCGAGCCACCGCCATCACCCCTCGCGGGCCTCAATCTGGACCTGACCGTGCGTAGCGGCAGCATCAGTCTGCCGCTATACGCCCTGCAGCGCCTGGCGCCAGGAGTCGTGCTGGAAGTCACAGGTGTGACTCCCGGCCAGGCGACCCTGTGCCATGGCGAGCGCGTGGTGGCCCATGGTGAACTGGTGGACCTGGAAGGCCAACTGGGCTTGCAGATCACCCGGATGGTATTCGACCGATGATCCTTGATGGCATGAATCCGATCATGCTCGCGCTATTTCTCGGCGCGCTGTCCCTGATCCCCCTCTTCCTGATCGTCTGCACCGCATTCCTGAAGATCTCCATGGTGCTCTTGATCACCCGCAATGCCATCGGCGTGCAGCAGGTACCGCCGAACATGGCAATGTACGGTATTGCCCTGGCGGCAACCCTGTTCGTCATGGCGCCCGTCGCGCATCAGATCCAGCAACGGGTGCATGACAATCCGCTGGAAATCGGCACCACGGAAAAGCTGCAAGTGAGCGCCAACACCGTCATGGAGCCGATTGAGCACTTCATGCTCCGCAACACCGATCCCGATGTACAGGCCCACCTACTGGAAAACACCCATCGCATGTGGCCCGCCGATATGGCCGCCAAGGCCAGTAGCAGCGACCTGCTGCTGGCGATCCCGGCGTTCGTGTTGTCGGAGCTACAGGCCGGATTCCAGATTGGCTTTCTGATCTATATCCCATTTATTGTCATCGATCTGATCGTCTCCAACCTGCTGCTGGCCTTGGGCATGCAGATGGTCTCGCCAATGACCATATCGCTGCCCCTCAAGCTGTTGCTGTTCGTGCTGGTACAGGGCTGGTCGCGCTTGCTCGACAGCCTTTTCTATTCCTATCTGTGAGACCTGCCGTGGAAGCGTTGGCACTGTTCAAGCAAGGCATGTTCCTGGTGGTGATTCTCACCGCGCCGCCCCTTGGCGTGGCGGTGCTGGTCGGCGTGATCACCTCGCTGTTACAGGCGTTGATGCAGATCCAGGACCAGACGCTGCCGTTCGGCATCAAGCTGGCCGCCGTCGGCCTGACCCTCGCCGCGACGGGGCGCTGGATCGGCGTGGAACTGATCCAGTTTATCAACCTGTCGTTCGACCTGATCGCCCGCACCGGTGGCGCCCATTGATGCCTTTCAATGCCGAGAGCGCCTTCGAGTTGATGCTCGGTATGGGCCTGGCCATGGCCCGCCTGCTGCCGTGCCTGATCCTGGTTCCGGCGTTTTGCTTCAAACACCTCAAGGGCCCGCTGCGCTATGGCGTGACCTGTGCCCTGGCGTTGATCCCGGCGCCGAGTATCGGTCGTGCCCTGGCCCTGGAAAACGACGCCTGGTTCACCATCGCCGGGCTACTGCTCAAGGAGTCGGTCCTCGGCATCCTGCTGGGCCTGTTGCTATACGCGCCGTTCTGGATGTTCGCCACCGTCGGCGCCTTGCTCGACAGCCAGCGCGGTGCCCTCAGTGGTGGTCAGCTCAACCCCTCGCTGGGGCCGGACGCCACGCCTCTGGGCGAGCTGTTCCAGGAAGCACTGATCATGCTGGTGATCCTCAGCGGCGGGCTCTCACTGATCACCCAGGTGATCTGGGACAGCTATGAAATCTGGCCGCCCACTGTCTGGTTGCCAGGGCTCAATATCGGCGGGCTGGACATCTTTCTCGAGCAACTGAACCAGACCCTGCAACACGCGATGCTGTATGCCGCGCCCTTTATTGGCCTGCTGCTGCTGATCGACGTGGCCTTCGCCATCATTGGCCTTTACGCCCAGCAACTGAACGTCTCGATCATGTCGATGCCGGCCAAGAGCATGGCCGGCCTGGCATTCCTACTGATCTACTTGCCGACGCTGCTGGAAATGGGCAACGGCCAACTGCGACAGCTACTGGACCTCAAGCATGTGCTCGGCTTGCTGGTGCAAGTGCCATGAGCGAAAAAACCGAAAAGGCCACGCCCAAGAAGCTGCGTGACGCCCGCGAAAAAGGCCAGGTGGGACAAAGCCAGGACCTGGGCAAATTGCTGGTGCTGATGGTGGTCAGCGAGGTCGCTCTAGGCCAGGCCGACGACAGCGTGGCGCGTCTAGAGCATCTGCTGGCGCTGCCTCTGCAGCGCATCAACTCGCACTTCCTGAGCAGCCTCACCGAAATAACCGGCGAGGCTGCTGAGCTGTTGATCCACTTCATTTTGATGAGCGTCGGCCTGGCGATGCTGATGCGCATGGTCGGCAGTTGGGTGCAAATCGGTTTTCTGTTCGCGCCCAAGGCGCTGAAGATCGACTTCGGTAAGCTCAATCCGCTCGGCCACCTCAAGCAGATGTTCTCCGGACAGAACCTGATGAACCTATTGCTGAGCATCCTCAAGGCGACGGCCATCGGCACCACGCTCTACGTCTCGATCAAGCCGGTGCTGGGCTCGCTGGTGCTGCTGGCGGACTCGGACTTGACCACCTACTGGCATGCGTTACTGGCGCTGTTGCGCAGTGTCTTGCGCACCACCCTCGGCTTGCTGCTGGTGATCGGCATGATCGACTTTGCCATGCAGAAGTACTTTCACGCCAAGAAAATGCGCATGAGCCACGAGGATATCAAGAAGGAATACAAGGAATCCGAAGGCGATCCGCACGTCAAGGGCCATCGCCGCCAACTGGCTCATGAACTGCTCAACGAGGAGCCCCACACACCGACCAAGCCCGTGGAGGACGCCGACATGCTGTTGGTCAATCCGACCCATTTCGCCGTGGCGCTGTACTACCGCCCCGGTCAAACGCCGCTACCGCTGATCCATTGCAAGGGTGAGGATGCCGAAGCCTTGGCCCTGATCGAACGTGCCCGGCGCGCGAAGATTCCGGTGGTGCAAAGCGTGTGGCTAGCACGCACTTTGTACAAGGTCAGGACCGGCAAATACATCCCACGTCCGACCTTACTCGACGTGGCCCATATCTACCAGGTGATTCGCCAGCTCGATGAAGTCACCGAAGACATTATTCAGCTTGAAGATGCCTGATTTAGAGCCTCCTCCTTAATTATATCGACACATTGTTACGCTAAAATGGGCGGCAAACTCCTATAGGTAGAGCCCATGCAGCCACGTGTTCACCCCTCCGCCGAAAAAGGCCCTCGTCCGCCTATTCCAGACGCAGCTGCGAGCTGGCTTTTCAATGCTGCCAAGCAGCTCGGGCTACCGGATCCGCAGGCTCGCGACTTCGCCCGAAACGGTCAATTACCGCTGCCGGGCCTGAGCCTGCAACTGTTTCAGTGGCAGACGCAACCAGTGCCACAATGGTTGGCGCTGGCCAGCTTGCCACGACCTGCGGATTGCCCCCCCACACTCTGGTACGAACTGCTGTTGCGAGCCAATTGCGCTACCAGCGCGATGACGGCCTGCACCACCGCGCTGGATGATGGCGGCGATGCGATGCTGGTCGCGCGCCTGCAATACCGACCGTACTCGGACAGCCATTATCTGGCTGCCGAGCTCAGTCATTTGCTGGCGTTGGGCGAAAGTCTGATTGCGGGCGCCACCGCTCTGAGTTCACCTCTGGCCCCCCACGACACCCCTGCCGGGCCGCCAACGCCGGCCAGCCCCGCCGCCCAGGAGCAGGCGCAAATGGCCATGGCACAAACCTGGCATCGCCCGTTGCTGGAGCATGCCTTGCACCATCTGGGCATCGCACCACCCGCCACGGCCCCACAGACCGTCGGCGTGATCCGGCTCAAGGGTCGTGCGTTGGAAATCATTGCCGACAGCGACCAACGCCACCTGCTGGTCAGCACGATGGTAGATGCCCCGCTGCAGCATGGCGATCAACGCGAACTCGCCCTGCGAGCCAACTTGCAGCTAATGACGTTGACCGGCTGCGCTATCGCCCTCGCGCCACAAGGCGCCTGCCTGCAGGCGCGCTGGGACAGCCAGGGGCTGGACGCCGAAGCCTGGGTCGATTGGCTATTGGACTTCGTCGCACTCGCCGATAGCTTCGCCCCTCCTTCCGTTACCAAAACTACGCTAAGGAGCCCGACATGGTCATGAGAATACAGACACCCGCGGTCAGTACTACGCCACCGGCAGCGACCATCGAGTTGGTGGCGCGCACCGCCAGCGATATGGAAAATGCCCAGATTGCCGCCCCACCACCGGGCTTCGCCGCACGTGCCGCCCAGGCAGCGAGTGGGCTGAGCCAAGCATTTCATCGCCAGTGCCTGGCTCCGGCCTGGAAGAGCATGAGTGCCGCTGGAGCTGCGGCCTACCAGGGCGGTGTCAGTGCCGGCAACACTATCAAGCACACCGCCGTGCAAAGCTGGGCTGACACAGCGGCCAACCTACCGTCCGGACGCAGCACCCTGGCGGCAGCCGGGCAGACCTTGCAACAGATGGTCACCTGTGGATTGCCGACCTATGCCCGCGAAGTCGCTTTCATGCACACCTACAGCGCCCTCGCCGACGGCCTGGCACAAAAGAGTCCAGGTGGCGCCTTAGCCTTGCAGGCGGCCATTTCACTGGCCACCGTGGCCAGCCATGTCTACGTGCGTCAGCCCCGCCTGGATCGCCTCGGTACCGAATCCACTGTCGCCGTGCGTGGGCATTTCGCGCTCAGCGAATCGCAATGGAACGCCCTCGGTGCCGACCAGCAGCAGGCCCGACGCGAACAGATGCAGCGCGACTCGCGCAACGTCACGCGCAATCAGATCGCCGCCGAAGCGATCTACCTCGGTCTCGGCGCCCTCGGCACGGCCCGTGGTGACGGCGCTTTGAGCGCTCGGATCCTGGCGACCCAGTTGCGCAACGTGCTCTACGCCGTGTCGCGCGAAACCCTGCAAGCCAGCCTGAGCCTGACCGGCAAGCACGACCACACCAAGACCTATGGCGTCAACGAAGACAACATGGCGATGCTCGGCTGGGCCTACGGCGCCATGACCCTGAGCATGGGGTTTATTCAGGACTCCATCAGCCCCAGGACTCTGCCGCCTGGCCAGACCCTATCGAGCCCGGCCCTGACCGGTGCCGACCACCGGCCACTACGCGGCGAAGCCTTGGCCCGCTCGATCCAGACCCTGGCCGGTACCCGCGCCGCATTCAACACCGTCACGGCGATTCTCGACGGGCACCTGCAAAAGCATCTCGACACCCGGCAGGCGGGCACCACCCAGCGGTTTAAGGCGAGTTTACCGCTCAAGGATTATGGTCGTCTGTTGGATCAGTCGCCGGTACGGGTGGCATGGTCCTCGCTGGCCAGTGCCGTCAACATGGCCATGGGCGAACTGACGCGGGGCACGACCGCGCCGGCCCTGTCCAGCTTCCTCGGCAACACCGGCACCGCCTTGGCCATGGGGTTGGCTTATCGCACCATGAGTCAGACGGTCCAGGCTCATGGCAGCGTGCGCAAAGCCATTGAGGCCAGGCCAGCGACCGCCGTAGCGGTTGAACCGGCACAAGCACGGATCGAGGCACAGGCAGGCCTGGTCAACCGGCGCCCCAACGCCCGCGCCACCATTGAGGGGGACGCGTCGTAGGGTGCTTCAGCGAGGGAGGTCGTTGAGGTGTTCAAGCCCCGCCAGCATCAGTTGATGCTGGCGGATTTGATCGAGTGACAGGTTCCCCTCGCCGTTGTTCGACACAGCGTGCCACACGACGAAGTTACGCTGGGGATCGAGAAATAAAAAATAATCGGGAAACCGATGCGATTGGTTGAAACGCCGTTCAAGGGTTTCACGCAGTTGTTGAGGTTTTAGCGCACTCTTCTCGATATGTAGTGCAATCCCCCAATCATGATGCTCCCGTCGACTAAGGAAGGATACCCCGCTGACCAGAGGCCAAATCGCATCCTGCTCTGCTGCTACTCGCTCGTAAAACGCCGCCTTACCGGAAACGCGAATCATGACGCTTAGTCCTTCAATGACATGACAGTAAAATCCGATGTTCGTTCGGAACCTTCCAAACCGTGGCGCATTTCCTCGGGCCACCAGATCACCAGGCTCCGATCGGTAGAATCCGGTCGGCTACACGCCAAGCCCGAACACCCCACTGGTGGCGGCGCCGTGACGCAGCCGGACAGTACGGTTCCCAGTCCCGCCAACGCGAAACGGACGAACTTGTTCATGGTTGTGCTCCTTTGAGCAGGGAGGCCCGCACCGGGCTATTGCCCTGGGAGGCGCGAGGCTGGCGCAGGGCGATAAACACTTCGCTCTCTTCTCCTGGCCGCAGCCAGGCATGGGGCCAGACCGCGACTCCAAGCACCCAACGCCCACCACAGCCGCTCTCGTCGACACGCACCGGCTGAGTGCCGGTGTTACGCGCGACTACCACCGCCACACCCCACGTCTTATGGCCGTACCATTGGGCGCGTTGACGGTCGATAACCAGGCCGCCACCGGAGTCGCAGAGGCTGTCCGGTACGAACGGCAAGGCGCCGCCGCTGCTGAAACCGCTTGGCTGCAGGCCGTCGAGCAATTGACTGAAGGCGTTCTGTACCTGAATCCGCGTCGGCCACTCTTCGCTGCGTCGCCTTTTAATGCGCTGATCAGCCGCATCGATATCGTCGGGGTTGCCGTTCTCGACATAACGCGCCGGGTCTACCTGGTCGCCAATCAAGCGCGGCGTAAGAATGAACAGCCGCTCGCGTTTGGTCGTGCGATGGCTGGTGGAGGTGAACAATACCTTACCGATCCACGGAATATCGCTGAGCCAGGGAATCTTGTTGACCTTGTCGTTGGACTCCAGTCCATGAAAACCGCCGACCACCAGCGAACCTCGTTCGGCAATGATCGCCTGGGTACTGACATTGCCTTTGCGCACGCTGGGCTGGGTAACATTGAGCACCGACTGGTCGATCTGCCCGTCTTCGATATCGAGGATCAGTTGCACTTGCGACTTGCCGTTACCCGTCAGCGAACGCGGGATCACCTGCAGGCTGGTGCCGGCAGTGATGGGTTGGATATCGGTGACCCGCTCGCCGATGGCGGTGAGGTACTCGGTGCGGCTGAAATCGATCACCGCCGGCTGGTTTTCCAACGTCAGGATCGACGGGTTGCCCACCACCGTCGCCGCCCCCTTGGCTTCCAAGGAATGCACCGCCAGTGCAAATCGACCGGAGTTTTCCGCCGACAGGGTCGCCCCCGAATCGAGCAACGAACCGCTGACATTGGTCCCGCCGGCCCAGACGTTCCAACTGCTGGACAGCTCGGCCAGGTCATCGCGGTTGATGTCGAGGATCATCGCGTCGATCTCGATCAGGTTACGCGGTTGGTCGAGCTGCCTGACCAATGTCTGGTACAAAGCCCGGCGCTTGGGCAAGTCATAGATCAGCACCGCGTTATTGCGCACATCGGCACTGACGCGAATTCGCGACTTGCCGCCGCCAGGTAGTGCGCCATGGCTGTTCTTGCCCCCGGCGGTGGTGTTGGCCAGTACCCGGTCGAGCCCCTGTTGGAGGCTCTCGGTATCCAGACCGCCGAGTAGCGTCGAGGACGCACCATATGGGTTGCCCCCTTGACCGCCACCCAGCCCCGCGCCTTGCAGGAGGTTGGCGGCGTTCACCGAGTCGCCCCGCGAGCGGCTTTCCAACAGGTCCTGGAGAATGGTCGCCACACCGGCCACCGTCAGCTGCTGATCGCGATAACGAATGACCCGGTCGGCGGCGTTGGCATAACGCAACGGCAGCACCACGACATCCTGCTTTTCCTCCGGGGTCTCGACCTTGCGACTGTAGTTGCGGATCATCTCGACGTAACGCGGCGGCCCGCTGACCAGCACCACGCCCTCGTCGGGCAAGGCTCCCCAGCCAAAGCGCGGGTCGAGCAGACCGACATCGGTCAAAGCGCTCTTAAGATCATCCGCCGCGTCCTGCGACACCTCGATGCGTTCTGAGGTCTGCTGTTCGGTCGGGCTGACGTACAGCGTTTCGTTGTACACGAACCACTGGAAATGGTGTTCCTGCCCCAGCCGGTCGAGAAAGGCCTGGGGGCTGGGCGCACGGATACGACCGTCGACCACCCCATCGAGCGCTCCCATTTCCAGGCCAACGCCAAACTCCCGGGCGAAATCCTCCAGGGCCTTGGTCACATCGACCTGCTTGGCCTCATAGGCATACGCGGTGTGCTTCCAGGCAGGTGGGACCACCGCCAGGGCCGGGGCACTGAGCCATATCAACAACCACGGCAACCACCAGGCAACCCTATGCATTTCAGACTCCCGGCTGCCAGTTATAAAGGAGGGGACGTCCGGCGGTACTGCTCGCCGGACCGTCGAGGGAGGTACGCATTAGACTGAGCATCGCCGCTCGCTGATTGGCCAGATTTTCCAGACGCTCCAGCAGGCGCTGCGGCGAACACGGTCGCGGTTGCCAACTGACCAGGACCAGACAATGGCTGTCGGGGTTGAAGCCCAACGCCCCCTCGCACCGGCAGGCAGCGCTAGCGGCGCCCTGGCTCAGGAGGGCATCCATCCGCTGCGGATCGGTCGCATCGTAGGGGTCCAGTAGATCGATGCTGCAGCGCACCCCGCCTTCAGTGACGACGAGCTGGGCATTGGCGTCATCGATCCAGCAGTCCAGAGCGCCGGAAGGTTGTTCGCACCATTGGACGACAATCGCTGTGAAGTCACTGAATTCCATCGATAATCGACTTTGTCAGGCCATGCTGGGCGCGTAGCCCTTCGCTCATCACCGAGGTCGCGGTGGCCATTTTCTGCGCCGCGTCGGTAAACGCTCTCATGTCCTCCACCGAACCGCTTTCGGCGGCCGCTATGGCAGCGTCGTCGGTACCCGTCTGGTTGTGGGTAAACGAGTGATCGAGGCGATGCTGCAAGGCTTTGAAACTGATCATCGAGGTCGCTCCAGCGAGGTGATGCCTGTGAGTGGAACAAAACGACCGCTGGGTTCCACTTTTTTAACGAACTCGGACAAGTCACTCACCGCGCCCGGACAAACAACGCACCAGCCCTTCCCAGTCGAGCTCGAAAGTGCCGGTGTCGCTGCTCAGGCACAATGCCTGGGGCCCCAGGAAGGCGTCCTCGCGCAGTTGCCAGAGCGCCGCAAAGCGACTGCTGGCCAACCAGCCCTGAACCTCGTCGAACAGCTCCGGAGAACAACTGAGGACCGCGCTGACCGCCTGGCGCTGGCTGCTCGCCAGATGGCCGACCAATGCCCGAGCCCGCTCAACGGGCCCGACTTCGCTGAACAGTTGGGTCATGGCAGCAGCGAGTACACTCTCAGCCGAAGCGACAGCTTCCTGGTGCAAGACCGCACGTTCGTTGTCCAGGGCCTGGAGAAAACCATTAGCCTGCTCCCAGAACTGCCCCAAGGCCTGGTCGAGATAACGCTGGCACTGCTCATGGGCGTTCGCCAGCAACCGCTCGGCCTCTTCCCGGGCCGCCGCCAGGACATCCGTGGCTTCCTGCGCCTGGGCCAGTTGCTCCAGCCGCACAATGGGCGACTGCGGCAGCGGCGACACGCCGAGAGACAAGCGCCTGAGACTCAACACGATAAGGGACTCCGCAAACGACTCATGGTGTATCGACCCGCCAGAGCACGGCGCGCCAGAGGGTATCGAGTTTGTGCCGTGGCAGATCGACCAAAGGCTCCAGTTGCTCCCCCGGCGCCCAGGCAAGGCGCAGGCGCGACCAGAACGGTGCTCCCAGCCAACTGGCTAACAACACCCGCGGATCCACGTTCGAGTGATCGAGCCACAAGCCCGGGCGCAGCGCTTTCGCCAGGCTGCGGCACCAGTGCCCATGGCGTTCGGGGACGGTCGGCTGATTCGCCACCGACGCCGCACAGATCGAACGGGCGAGTAACAACGCCTGCTCGCGCTGCTCGACGGTCAGCGACAACCACAGCGCGACATTGGCATCCAGGGGCGGGGGCTGGCACGGGGTCACTCCTAGCGCGCTCATCAGCGCGGCGTGCCGGCTGCTGGCCAAGGCAGCATCGTGATCGCCGTCCAGCCCGTGCGCCGCCAGGAGCCCCGACCGCCAGTCAGGGTGCGCCCAACGCCAGGTGCAGCACCACCAGTTGATCCAGTCGAGTTCGTTCACAGCCGCGCCGGGTAACCGCCAGAGCCGCTGCGCCCCGGACGCAAGCGTCCCAGCAGCGCCTGGCGCCAGTCGGCCCGCAAGGCCAGGGCAATCAGCACCACCAACAACAGCGCACCGACCAACGACGCGATCAGGGCCATGTTCCAGAAGCCCTGGTCACGGCTGTCCACCAGGAACGGTCCGAACTGCACCAGCTTCTGCTTGTCTTCAAACTCCACGGCGGGTACGAAGACGATGGCGAATTTCTTCGAGTTCAGGGCCTCCTGGGACATTCCCGGAATACTGCTGGCGACCATCTGCTGGATACGTCCACGCACGCTATCGGGATCCAGCACGGCGGTGTGCTTGATAAACACCGCCGCCGACGCCGGCTGCACTGGCTCGCCGGGGGCGATGCGTTCGGGCAGCACCACATGAACCCGAGCCACCACCACCCCATCGATCTGCGACAGGGTCGACTCCAGTTCCTGGGACAGGGCATAGATATAACGCGCGCGCTCTTCAAGCGGCGTGGAGATCACACCTTCCTTCTTGAAGATCTCTCCAAGGCTGGTGCGTGTCCGTCGAGGCAAACCTGCCGCATCGAGAATGCGCACCGCGCGGTTGATCTCATGGCTGGGGACGATTACTGTCACACCCAGCTTCTCCGACTGTTTGTGCGCCTCGATATGCTGGTCGGCCAGTTGCGCGATTACTTCATTGGCATCCTGCTCCGACAACGCGCCGAAGAGCTTGCTCTCATCGCTGCAACCGGCGAGCAACGTCAGGCACAGCAGCAGGATCGGGCCGAAAAATCTCACAGACGGCCCTATTGCAGGTTGGTGAGTTTATCGAGTGCCTGGGCACCCTTGTTTACCACCTTGGTGGTCATCGCCATTTGCAGGGAATACTGCGACAACGAGCGGCTCATCTTGACCACGTCCATCGGATCGGACGAACCGGCGGCGACCTTCATCGCCCGCATGGCCTGCTCAGACAAGCGCCCCTGGGACTGCAAGCGGTCGGATAGGGCCTGAACCATGTCGTCGGCCAGGTGCCCGGAGGGCTCAGAGGAGTGACTCATGGCATGGTTGAACAGATCGACATCCGCCTGCGCAGGCCCCGAAACCAGTCCCTGATCATGATCGACAGGCAAACCCTTGAAAGTGTGGATGGGGGCGAGGGTCATGGGGTTTCTCCGGCAAACGGTAGCAAAGAATAAAATAACGCCACTAGGGCCTGTACGAAATATTTTCCAGCGAAGACCGGGCCAGGCGAAAGCAGGCAAGCCAGCGCAGTTGACAAGTGGTCAATGAGCATGGCGAGCCCGCTTTCGAAGCCGCACGGCGAGCGCAGATACATTTTCTACAGAGCCTAGGCGAGGTTGCTGGTCATCACGTCGAGAATGTTTTGCGCCGCCTCGGCGGCGGAGTTGCGCAGGTCATGTTGCTGCAGTTGATGCGCCAGGGCGCCAGACTGCAAACCACTGGCCAGGCCAAGACCCATCTCCAATCCCTGCTTGAAGATATCCACCGGACTCTTCGCCCCCCACAGATTCGCCAACTGCTCCTTGACATCCCCTAAGGCATTATTCGCATCGCCACCGATCGACGCCGGCGCAAGGCTACCCAGACCGCCAGCATTAGCTTGATGGGCGGGCGCGTCGCCCGCGCCGAACAGTTGGGAAACCTGCTCGAGAGCGGCTTTGAATTTCGCCGTTTCGCCTTTGTCGAGATAATTGTCCTCGTCCAGCTCCTTGCTCCACGAACCGGAATTGGGCGCGCCGAACACCGCCTTGTTCTTGTCCATGTAGTCCGCGATCTGCTGCAAGATCGGCTTGTCGGCACTGGCAAAAGTCGACCCATCGCCCTTATCGGTCAGGGCATGATTGAGGATGGCCTTGCTCAGGCCGTGCATAACCTGCGACAGCAGGTCAAGACCGCCTTGCCCGACGGCCATCGAGGCATCGGCAGCGGCACCGGCCTTACCCCCCAGTTTGTCCTGGATAACTTCGCCCAAGGCTTTTTTAACGGCATCGACATCATTATTGCCCGTTAATTCCATCAGCGAATTATTTTTCTTTAGTTGCTGTTCAATCATCTTACCCAGTGGCGAATCGGTAGAAAGATGACCGCCTGCCATTAAGGCATCGGCTAACTTTTCGATAACCTCCTTGAGGGTTCTGGGCGAGTCAGAAGCGCCCGAAGTTGAAGCGGATGGAATGACAGTACCTACCCGTCCAAATGCGCCGGCAGAGCCGGAAACAGAATTCAACATGGAAGAATCTCGCTAGCGATCACAATGCCCCCTGAACAATCAAGGGGCTGGGGATGATTAATAGCTGATGCCTTTGGCAGTTTGCGCCACGTTGGAAATTTCTTTGTTCGCGGCGTCAGTTTGAGCGGAACTAATGGCCTGCAGCGTGTTACGTTGTTCTGTTTGCATGGCCGCCTGGCCCTGCAACATGATATTGCGCGCGGATTGCTCGTCCTGCATCTTCATCATCGCCAGTTGTGCTTCAGCGGCCTTGCCCCCCCCCGCCAGATCCGCAGCAGCAGACTGGTTTTGTGCATTGCCCTTGATGGAGTTACCGGTCTCTTTGACAGAGTTGTAACCATTGACCGCTGTGTTGGCGCCATTAGTGACTCTATTTGCAAGGTTCATAATTTTCACCGCTCCTGATTCACCCACGTTAGTGTGGGATATCCATGTGTGGATCCCTCGTCGATTTGAGTTCCATCTTTTTTTCCAGGCCATCGCTCTTCAGAAAAATATCCAAGGTCTTGATTCGGTGGTACAGCGTGCGCCGGGGCAGGCCCAGCTCCATGCTGACCGCATCGACGGACTGACCGTGGCGCTTGAGTGCCTCTTGGATCAGCGTGCGCTCGATCACCCGCATCTGCGCCTTGAGGCTCTGCCCCTCGACATCGTCCGACCCATCGCCGCCCAATAACGGAAAGCCCAGGACGAAACGCTTGGCCGCCGATTTCAGCTCACGGATATTGCCCGGCCAGGAATGACTGAGCAGCATTTGCGCCAACGAGGCGCTCAACGGCTTATGGCCCCGCCCGAGGTCGCGGTTGGCGGCGCTGACGAACTTGGAAAACAACGGGATGATCTGCTCGCGGCGCTCGCGCAAGGCCGGTAACTGGATGGTCAGGACGTTGAGGCGAAAGTACAGGTCGCGCCGAAACAGCCCCTCCTCGACCATTTTTCCCAATGGCCGCTGCGCCGAAGCGATCACACACAACTCCAGCGGAATGACCGTAGTCGACCCCAGGCGCTCGATGGCCCGCACCTCAAGCACGCGCAACAGTTTGGCCTGCAAGTTCAGCGGCATGCTGTCGATCTCGTCGAGATAGAGGGTGCCACCCTGCGCCGACTCGATGTAGCCCATCCGTGACCGATTGGCCCCGGTAAAGGCCCCGCTGACCACACCAAACAATTCGCTCTCGGCCAGTGACTCGGGAATCGCCGCACAGTTCATCGCCACAAAAGGCCCACTGCGTCCCGAGAGCTCATGGATACGCTGGGCCAAGGTATCCTTGCCGGTCCCCGTCTCGCCCGAAAGCAGCAAATCGATGCCCAGTTGAGAGGTACTTTGCGCAATGATCTTTATATTGGGAATCTCCTTCTCGGAGTCAAACTCACAATCAAAGCAATCATACACACCCATCTACGATCTCCAGATCGATCCGCTCAATTAAATTTTCCATCAAGCGAGACTGCCGCTTCTTTTGTCACCATCTAGTGACATTTCACCCGATGGCTATCGCCAACAAAACCTCGCACCCGGAACAACTTACCGAGCGGAAGAATCCATTAGTTTTTATTCTCTAGAACGTCAAAAAAATATCATGACACTCCGGGAGCGCCTAAAATCTGGCAGCTCACTTTATTTAGGACTACATCAGCGTCATAAACTTGAAACAAACCGACGAATGCTGCCACTCAACAATTTCACTACTCTGAAGCGGGCAGTATTAACAGCGTATTAAACAAGATTACGCACACAAAAAATCCTAAAAAGATCTTCTGAGAGAGTTTCGTACAAACGTTTGAAAGATTGCTTGATCACTCATATTCCATTACCGATAAAGATCGGCATCCCTTGATACGGAGGCCGGCAGACAAGCTAACACCCGGCAGTGGGCAAAGAATACATTCGTACTTATGCCTGTCAACCGTAATCTTACGTCGACAGATCCAGGTGGAAGCTATTCTCCTCTACCCTCATTCAAAGACTGAAACTCAAATATCGGGTAGTGGGCAAAATACTCAGGAAATGTACGGCTAATGTCAAAGTGATGGGATTACCAACTCTTCACTGCCAATGTTAGAAGGCCACCAGCTCGACTGTGGAAGTGCCCAGGAGTACCTTTTCATGGAACTCATTTCGCCGTGCGGACCACTCAGCCTGAAGCAAGCCGGTTTTCCGACCGGCGAGCGCCACCAAAACTTGTCCCATCATGCTCGCGCTGCAGTACAGGCGTGATGACCGGAGAATAACAAATCATGGCCATTAGACATGACCGGCAACGGGCCGACGAAATCAGCCTCTTGAGCCTTATTCCACCGACTGCGACGCGTTACAAAAACACTCAACTGACGGTCAAGGGCGGAGGTCATTCGCCATGGTATCGATCGGTTTCGCTGGTTCCGGCCTACACCAGCGCCCGACCCTGTCCGTTCCGAAGCCCAAGGCCCACACCACCACTGTGGGAACGATCCGCCCGTCTCAAAACAAGCCGAGCTGACCACCGATCAGAGTGCTGAAATCGTCCTGCACGAACGGCAGGATCGCATCCGCCACCGGCTGCAGTTGCCGGGTGATGTAGTGGTCGTAATCGATCGGCGCACGCCGGACCTCGAGCGGTTCAGGTCCGGCCAGACTGATCACGTAACTGATCCAGCCACCATTCTGGTACTGCCGTGGACGTCCCTGGGCATCGTTGTACTCATCGGCCAATCGCGCCGCCCGCACATGGGGCGGGACGTTGCGTTGATAGTCAGCCAACTGCCGGCGCAGGCGCTTGCGGTACACCAGCAGCGCGTCCAGCTCGCCCGCCAGGGTTCGCCGCACATAATCGCGCACATAGTCCCGGTAAGGCTGGTGAGTGAAGATACGCAGGTACAGCTGCTGCTGGAACTCCTGAGCCAGCGGTGACCAGTCGCTGCGCACGGTCTCCAGGCCCTTGTAGACCATCTCTTGAGTGCCATCGGCTCGCGTGACCAGCCCGGCATAACGCTTCTTGCTGCCCTCTTCGGTACCGCGAATGGTCGGCATCAGGAAGCGGCTGAAGTGGGTTTCGAACTGCAACTCCAGAGCACTGGTCAGGCCGTGCTCCTGGCGCAGGTGCTCACGCCACCAGTCGTTGACCCCGGTCACCAGCGAGCGGCCAATCCGCCCAGCCTCTTGCCGGTCATGGGCACGCTTGAGCCAGACGAAGGTCGAATCGGTGTCGCCATAGATCACCGTGTAGCCCTGGGCCTCGATCAGTTGCCGGGTACGGCGCATGATCTCGTGCCCGCGCAAGGTGATCGAGGATGCCAGCCGGGTATCGAAGAAACGGCAGCCGCTGGAACCGAGCACCCCGTAAAAGGCATTCATGATAATCTTCAGCGCCTGGGATAGCGGCGCATTGTGCTCGCGCTTGGCCGCCTCGCGCCCCTGCCAGACCGTCTCGACAATCGCCGGCAGACAATGCCGGGTGCGGGAAAACCGCGCCCCGCGAAAGCCCGCCACCGACTCGTTGTCCTCCGGATGGCGCAGGCCCTCGATCAAGCCTACCGGGTCGATCAGGAAGGTGCGGATGATCGACGGGTAAAGGCTTTTGTAGTCCAGCACCAGTACCGACTCGTACAGGCCGGGTTGGGAATTCATGACAAAGCCGCCGGGGCTGGCTTCGGGCGTGCGCTCGCCGAGGTTGGGCGCGACGAAGCCCTGGCGATGCATCAGCGGCAGGTACAGGTGGGTAAAGGCCGCCACCGAACCACCGCTGCGGTCGGTAGGCAGGCCCGTGATGGTGGCGCGTTCGAGCAGGAAGCTCAGCAACTGGGTCTTGTCGAAGATCCGCGTCACCAGCTCGCAGTCCTTGAGGTTGTAGCGCGCCAGCGCGGGCTTGTCTTCGGCGAACATGCGGTCGATCTCGTCCATGCGCTGGTAGGGATTGTCGATCGACTTGCCTTCGCCCAGCAGCTGTTGCGCCACGTATTCGAGGCTGAACGAGGCAAAGCTCCAGGTCGCCGAACGCAACGCCTCGATACCGTCGATGATCAGGCGCCCGGCGGCGGCGGCGAAGTAGTGAGTGTTACGCGCGCCGTTGTCCCGCCAGCCCATGACATTGCCGTCGCGCCCCAAGCGCAGCGGCACTTTCAGGCGCTGGGCATGTTCATGCAAAACCCGCAGATCGAACTGCACCAGGTTCCAGCCGATGATTCCATCGGGATCGTGGCGGTCCAACCATTCGTTGAGGGCCTCAAGCAGTTCGCCACGGCTCTGGCGATAGTCGAGCTTGAAATCCAGTTCGCCAGCCTCGCCGTTTTCCGGCCCGAGCATGTACACCTGGCGTTCGCCGCAACCTTGCAGAGCAATGGAATACAGGTCGCCCTGCATAGTCGTCTCGATATCCAGGGACACCAGCCGCAACCGTGGTCGATAGTTCGGCGCTGGCCTCATCTGGGTGTCGAGCAGCGGCCCAGCGCCGTGCACCGTACCGCCGAACAGCACCGGCGCGGTGATAAAGCGCTCCATCAGATAGCGCTCAGGCGGACGAATATCGGCTTCGTAGACATCCACGCCGGCTGATCGCAGTAGTTTCTCGATATTTATCAGCTGTCGATGTTGCTGGCAGTAGACGCCGAGTACCGGGCGGTGATGAAAATCCAGCAATTGCAGCGGGCGCAACTCGACGCCGCGCTCGTTGCGCAACAGGATTTCGGCGCGTTCGCGCTGGGCAACGGGGATAAAAGCAACCGAGGGTTGCGGCGGCAGGCGGACATGGCGCGGCCCGTCATCGGTCGCCAGCCAGAACTCGACCTGCGTCCCCACGGGGGTGTCGCGCCAATGCCGGGTCAGGACAAAACCCTGCTGTAGATCCACCACCGCCACCTCAAAACTGTTTCTGGGCGGTAATTCTACTCGTCATTGCCTGCCAGGGAGCCCTTCTCTCACGCCCTTTGTACACCTTCCAGTTGCTGGGGGACATGACCCCAGTCATGGGCACCGATCACGCGCCCCCTACGCACCTGAGCCTCCCACCAGATCACCCGCAACAGCGGCAGGCGCGTCGAGATCAGGATTGCCTGTCGTGCATCGCTTTCGACAAAGTGCGTGCAGCCCAGTTGCAACGCCGCCGTCGCCTTGTGGGCAGATACCTGTTCCAGACTGTCGTCGTGGGTGGAAACATCGCGCATCAGCAGCGAAATCCCGCTATAACCGTGTAGGTCGAGCCAATGCTGGGTGCGCGCTCGGTCCATCTCCGGACGCCCGGTGATAATTGCCCTGACCCGTGACAAGGCCAACCAGGCCGGGGGATCGAACGGCTCCAGGCGGTCTCGCTCACGTAATGCCTGATGCAGGTCGGCGGCATAACGCTGCCGAGCAATATCCGGCAACAGGATACCGTCGAGGTCGATGCCGTAGGTTTCGTAGTCGTGATCGTCGCCCACCGGCCCGGTCTGCCCGCCGGCGGTGGCCTGCCAGCGAGCACGGTATTCAGCGGTGTGGGAATGGCGTTCCCAAGGAAACAGCAGGAACGCGCCACGGCCATCGAGGGTGTAGTCCGGACGAATACGGCTGAGGTCGTCGAAACCCGCAGTCATGGTTTTCAGGGACAAGCCATGACCTTGTAGGAATTCGATACAGTCGGCGAGGGTATATCCGGCACCGGCGATGTCCTCGCACAGCAACACTTTGCTGCCCGGTGCGGGTATCGGCAACGACGAATCCCATCTGACGAGGCGACTGCCACGCTCATAGCGCAGGAAGGCCGGCATCAGACCGGTGGCGTGCGACACCATCAGCGCCAGCGGCGCCCCACCGCGTAGAATGCCCACCACACAGGCGAAGGCTTCGTCGGCCAGCCGAGAGCGCAGCGAAGCGACCCAACGGTCCAGTTGTTCATAGGAGAACGGCAGTACAGGCTTATCCATAAGCAGGTCACATCGAGTCCCGGTCCAGGTTAATATCGGTGCCTAATGGCACGGCACGCTCAAGTGTGCGCAGCTTGTGGCACGGTCTTATGGAGCGTATCGGGGGCAGTCTAGACGCTTTCGGCACCCTGACTCGGGCATCGATCGGAAAATTCCGCAGATTACCGTCGCGCGACTCATCGGGCATCGCGCGCTCTTGGGTCCGCCTATTGAAGTCGGCACGCTACATTGATCAGGCGGTCCAGCAGAAGTGATAGTACGTGACGCGCTCATTACGTCGGGTGTTGAGCGGACAACCTTTGAGCGCAGCGTTTATTTCATCCACGGAAAAACCAAAGGCCCGCCCGACGCGAGCCTTCGAAAAAACGTTACTCGGGCTTGCGATAACTATTGATGATCGCCGAGAAGTCCTTGCCACCCTCCCCGCGCAAACTCATGGCCTGGTACAACTGCTGCGCCACGGCACCCAGTACCACCGGTTGGTGGACCTGTCGTGCGGCCTCGGTGGCGAGCCCCAAGTCCTTGAGCATTAACTCGGCACCAAAACCCCCGGTATAACCCCGCGAAGCCGGCGCCGTATCGATGATCCCTGGCCATGGGTTGTAGGTATCGGAACTCCAGCAGCGCCCGGTGGAGCTGTTGATCACACCGGCCAGCACCTGGGTGTCGATCCCCAACGCGGCGCCCAGGGCCATGGCTTCGCTGACACCGACCATGGAAATGCCCAGCAGCAGATTATTGCAGATCTTGGCGATCTGCCCGGTGCCGACTTCGCCACAATGAACGATATTGCGCCCCATTTGTGCCAGCACCGGTTGTAGGGTCGCGAACAGTTCCTTCGATGCACCGACCATGAAAGTCAGGGTACCGGCTGCGGCACCGCCGGTACCGCCGGACACCGGCGCATCGGCCATGGCCACACCTTGTTTCGCGGCGACTGCCGCGACATCCTTGGCGGTCTGCGGGTCGATGGTGCTGCAGTCCAGCGCCGGTACACCACTGGCGATACCCGCCAGGATACCGTCTTCGCTCAGCCAGACACTGCGCACATGGGCGGCGGCCGGGAGCATGGTGATCACTAGCTCGCTGCCCTGTGCCGCGATTTTCGGCGATTGGCTGATTGTCCCGCCCAAGGCCGCCAGTTCCTCCAACACGGTCTTGTTCAGGTCGAACAGGTTAAGGCTGTGCCCGGCCTTGATCAGGTTGCGCGCCATCGGCGCGCCCATGTTGCCCAGCCCGATAAATGCGATCTTCATGGCCTGTCCCTTCTTCAGCGCAGATTGATGGTGGTGTTCACACCGTGATTAGCGGTGTCATCGTCGAACCAGCGACTGGTGACTGTCTTGGTCTGAGTGTAGAACTGCACCACCTGCTTGCCGTAAGGGCCCAGATCGCCGAGTTTGGAACCGCGTGAACCGGTGAAACTGAAGAACGGCACCGGCACCGGAATCGGGATATTGATTCCTACCTGGCCGACGTCGATTTCGCTCTGGAACTTGCGCGCCGACGCACCGCTCTGGGTAAACAGGCCGGTGCCGTTGCCGAACGGATTCGCATTGACCAGGGCAATCGCCTCATCGAGGGTGGCGACTTCCAGCACTACCAATACCGGACCGAAAATTTCCTGGGTGTAGATCTGCATCTCGGTGGTTACCCCGGAAAACAGGGTCGGACCGACGAAGTTACCGTGCTCGAAGCCCGGCACCCGGATATCGCGACCATCCAGCTCCAACCGGGCACCTTCCTTGATCCCGCTTTCGATCAGGCCCAGCACGCGCGCTTTCGCCTTCTTGGAAATCAGCGGACCGACATCGGTGCCCGGCTCGCTACCGGCGTTGACCTTGAGCTTCTGCGCCAGGGCCTTAAGGTCCGGCAGCCATTGTTTCGCCGCGCCCACCAGCACCACCACAGAGGTGGCCATGCAGCGTTGGCCGGCAGCGCCGAAACCGGCACCGACCAAAGCGTTGAGGGTCTGTTCGCGGTTGGCATCGGGCAGCACCACCACATGGTTCTTCGCGCCCATCATCGACTGCACGCGCTTGCCGTGGCGACCGGCGAGGTCGTACACATGAGTACCGACCGCGGTCGAACCGACAAAGGACACCGCCTTGATGTCATTGTGGGTGCACAGCGTATCGACCACATCCTTGCCGCCGTGCACCACGTTCAGCACTCCTGGCGGTATTCCGGCTTCCAGCGCCAGTTCCACTAGCAGCAACGTCGACAGGGGGTCCTGCTCAGAGGGTTTGAGCACGAAAGTGTTGCCGCAGGCAATCGCCATCGGGAACATCCACAGCGGAATCATCGCCGGGAAGTTGAACGGGGTAATCCCGGCGCAGACGCCGATGGGTTGGCGCAGGGTGTAGGTGTCGACACCGCCGGCGACGTTCTCGGCGAACTCGCCCATTTGTAGGGTGCCGATGGAACAGGCGTGTTCCACCACTTCCAGGCCGCGAAAAATATCGCCCTCGGCGTCGGCGATGGTTTTGCCCTGCTCGGCGCTGAGGACCATGGCGATACGCTTGGCGTGTTCGCGGATCAGTGCCTGCAACTTGAGCATGATGCGCATACGGGCACCGATCGGAGTCAGCTTCCAGGTCTGAAAGGCCCGCTGCGCGGCGGCAATGGCGGCCTCGACTTCATCGACGGTGGCGAACGGGACCTTGGCCAGGACTTCCTGGGTCGCCGGATTGACAATGTCATGCCATTCACTGGTTTTGGATTCGACCCACTCGCCATCGATCAGCAATCTAGCGGTCTTGAGAGTAGCGTCAGGCTTGAGAGAAACGTTCATGGAAGTCTCCTGAATGATTATTGTAGGGACGAATCCTGGGAGCGTGTCCGACGCGGGCACGGCAGCACCCGAACATGGTGACCGGACTGTTTTTGGAGTATAGGTGTGCATTCCTCTAATAAAAACGCACATAAAAACCGGATCAACATGCAAAAAAACATCACGTTGGGTTCATTGAACTGGGACGACCTGAAGTTTTTCCTCGAGGTCGCTCGAACCCGCAAGGCCAGCAGCGCGGCTAAGCGCCTGGCGGTGGACTACACCACGGTGTCGCGGCGCATCGGCTCGTTGGAGGTGGCACTCGGCACCTTACTGTTCGAGAAATCGCGGACCAACGGTTTTGTCCTGACCGCCGAAGGCCAGCGCCTGCTGGGCTACGCCGAGTCCATCGAAAGCACCTTGCACATGGCCTGCGAGCAGGTTTCCGGTTCCGGCGTGGCGCTTTCAGGGCATGTGCGCATGGGCTGTACCGAAGGCTTCGGCAGCTTTTTCATCACCCCACAACTGAGTCATTTCGTCGAAGCTTACCCGGCGATTTCCGTCGACATCCTGCCGCTGCCCCACTTCATCAGCCTGTCCAAGCGCGAGGCGGATATCGTCATTGCGTTGGAGCGCCCGGAGCACGGGCCATACGTCTGCTGCAAACTCTGCGATTACCGCTTGCAGCTATACGCGACCCGGGAATACCTCGACCAGCACCCGGCGATCCGCCGCGCCAGCGACCTGGGGCGGCATCGTTTTGTCAGTTATGTCGACGACCTGGCCTTCAGCAACGAGTTGCTGTACCTGGCGAATGTCCTGCCCAGTGCCACCGCCAACCTGCGCAGCACCAGCGTGATCGCCCAATTTGTCGCGGCGCAGCAGGGCCACGCCCTGGCGATCCTGCCGTGCTTCCTGGCGGCCCAGGACCCACGCCTGCTACCGGTGCTGCCCGATGAGGTGAGTGTCACCCGGCAGTTCTGGATGTATTGCCGCGAAGACCTGCGCAAGCTCAAGCGGATTACCCTGCTGTGGGATTACATCAGGGAGGTGACCGAGCTGAATCGCCCGTTGTTGCTGGGCGAAACGCGGGAGCTGCGGTTTGCGGATTGAGTGTCTACAAAGGATAACCTAGTGGCCTGTGTGGCAATGGCTTGTGACATCACTTGTAATAATCGAAATGATCCTCGGACTAAGTAGGAATCGTTGCGTGGCGAGTGTTACTCGAGATCGACTTTTCTGACGACATGTCAGTGACCTCCTTTTAACCTGGTAGGGGGTCTAAAGCCAGAATCGCCGAAAATTCCGTTGCCCCATAAGGCTAAACCATGTTGCGCAAATGTAATTTATAAACTACATTACACCTATGAAAACGATCAAGCAAACCGCCACGTTCTTGACCTGGGAGCGCAAGCTTAAGGACCATCGCGCTAAGGCGATTATTGCGGCTCGAGTTTTCCGAGTTGCCAACGGTCTGTTGCTATGCGGCGGCGACAAAGGCAGTCAAACCCGCGATATTGAAACCGCCAAGTTACTAGCTAGTCAGTGGGGTGGAGATGAATGAAAGAGCCAATCTATGATTACGATCCAGCGGTAGCACTGACCGACCCTGAATCCATTGCAGTCTTTCTGACTGATGCTTTCGAGACCGCAGACGCGGCCTTTATCGCCCAGGCGCTAGGGGTGGTCGCCCGTGCTAAAGGCATGACGGAACTTGCAAAAGAGTCCGGGCTATCGCGCGAACAGCTTTACCGCTCGTTCAGCGCAAAGGGTAATCCGACTTTGAAAACCATGTTGGCTGTAATGCGCGCTATGGGCCTCGATCTAACAGCCCGGCAGCATGTACACCCTTAACAACAGATATTGTGGAGTTGAGAATATGGATAGCAACGAGGCTTACCACATGGTGATTGTCGGTAACAAAACAACGACGTTTCTGAGGGCCTAGCCGATGCAACCGGCGTTGTTCTGACTATTCGGCAACTCCAGAGCTTTTGCAAGGTCACGGCAGCTCAAGGCCTCGTTTAGCGAAAGTGGCGGTTGCTACGGCGGTCGTCCGCTGCGTAAAGCCCCGCACGTCAGAGGGATGGAGATAGGTCTTTATAAAGTCCGCTGTTTGATGCGAACCAACGGCTTGCGCTCGGCCTGCAAACGCAAACTTGTGCATACAACCGATAGTCATCAGGACTTGCCGATTGCCGAGAATGTATTGAATCGCCAGTTCGAGCCCGAGACGGTGAACAAGGCATGGGTGGCAGACGTGACCTCCATCCGAACCCGCGGTTACTGGGACACTCAGTCAACAATCACCACGATCGACACCCGGCGATTCTCCGTGCGCCCGGCCGCCGTATCGTTGAAGGCCACCGGCTGGCGGCTGCCCAGGCCACGAGTCTCGATGTTTTCCTGCTTCATGCCAGTCTGCGCCAACACTGTCGCCACGCTGTTGGCGCGCCGCACGGAGAGCTGTTGGTTGTAGGCCTCCTGGCCCGACGCATCGGTGTGACCGTCAATTCGCACACGCTGGATATCCACGCTGATCAAAGCCTTGGCGATGCGTTCGACGATATCGTGGCTTTCCCGGTTCAGCACTCCCAAGTCACGGCCAAACAACACCTTGCCCGACAGGCCGAAGGCCCAGCCTTCATCCGTCAGTTCAAAACCCTGCAGCTTGAGAACGGCAATCTGCGCCGGGTTCGGGCCTTTTTGCGGGGCGGTCTGGCAGCCGGCCAGAGCCAGCAATGCGGTGAACAGGACCATGCCGAAAAATCGTAGAGAACATTGGATCAATGTGGACAACGGTTCAACTCCTGACCGGTACAGAGGCTACGGGGTGCTCCGACTCCGCAGTGTGTTGACCACCTCGGGAAAGGCGCTTTGCCTGGTACATCGCGGCGTCGGCGGCATTGAGCAAAGTACCGGGCGTGGCACCATGCTCGGGATAGACGGCGATGCCAATACTGAGGGAGCTAAAGATTTGCGCCTGGCCAGGCACCGCAATCGGTATTTCCATGCTGGCGATGATCTTGTCGGCAATCCGCTCAGCGTCTTCGATCTTGTGCAGCGGCGTCAGCAGCACGGCGAATTCGTCACCGCCCAGACGGGCCACCAGGTCCTCCTCGCGCAACTGCGCACGTACCCGTGTGGCTACGGCCACCAGCACCGCGTCGCCCGCCGCATGGCCGAAGTTGTCGTTGATTTCCTTGAAACGGTCGCTGTCGAGAAAGAGTACGCCGACCCGTTCGCCCTGCTTGGCGCCATTGCGTAAGGCGCGCATTAGCCGCCCCTCGAAAAACGCCCGGTTGGGCAGGCCGGTCAGGCTGTCATGGCTGGCTTGATGCGCGAGGGATTCGTTCTCACTCTGGATGTGGGTTTGCCACGCTTCCAGTTCATCGAGCAAGGCATTGAAGTCGGTGCCGAGGTTGTCCAGCTCGGCAATCTGCGCCGGCGGCACGCGGCGGTCGAAGGCCCGCTCGCTACGAGCCGCGTGGGCCACTTCCGCCAGGCTGCGCAGTGGCTCGGTGATCCCGCGCAACAGCCGACGTGCCAGATACAGCCCCAGCCAGCCGGCCAACACACTACAGACCAGAATTCCCGCCAGGCCGCTGAGCAAGAAACGCAGGAGACTGCCACCATGACCGGTCAGGCGTACAACGCCGATCTCGCGGTCCCGGTGCAAGATCGGCAGCTCGATAGGTTGTTCGAGCAGGCTGCTAGCCAACTGCATTTCCACCCGCGACATCAGGCCGGTCTCCGGTCGCCGCCAATGGGCCAGGCTCTGGCCACTAACGGTGAATACCTGGGCATCGGCCACTTCTTCGATCATGGCGATCACGTCGAGGGCTTCGGCTGCGGCGCTACTGTCGTTGAACACCACCGCCGCTTCGACGGTGTAGCTGATAGAGCGGGCGATCAGGTGCAGGTTATGGTCGGCATAGACTCTTAGCGCCAGCACACCGAGAAAGGTCAGGGATACGCTGACCAAGCCGACTGCCGCCAGCGCGGCCATCAGGTGCCCACTCCCCACCACCGAACGTAGGCTTCGGCGGCTTTCAGGTTCGTGCAGGCCGATCATGGCTGCACGGCCCGGCGGCGGAATAGTTGCAGGACGCTGGGATGAATGCGTACACCGCTGCGGGCCACTGAGTCCAGGTTGACCTCGAACGACACCTGGTTGTCCGCCACGCGCAGGCAGAACAGGCTACCGACCGTGCATTGATCGCCGCCTTCGCTGATGCTCAGCACGACATGGCCATCGAGGGTGCTGAACAGGTGGTTGCGTTCGTCGCGGGTCAGTTTGCCGATATACACCGCGTCACAAGTGCTGGCGACGGCCATGCTATCAACCATCAAGCGCCGAACCAGCACCGGTCGGCCAGTGACCTGAGTGGTGCCCTTGATCAGGTCGTCGGTGTATTCGGTGGGGCCAATGATGCATAACTGCAGTTGCGCGGGCTCGACTGGCCAGCGCGCATAACTGAGGATGCCGAGCACCACCTGGGTCACGGCCTCGGCACGCCGGTCGGCGGTGCCAGACAAGACGGTGTCCTGGGCAATGCTCATGTGCGAGAACAACCAGAGCACGGCGGACATTCCTAACTGTTTCCAACCAAACAATCTTCCAGTCGCCCAGACCGCCAAGCCCATGCAGGAATTCTCTTAAAACAACGTAGGAATAAAGCCGCAACGATAGCATATCACTGGCTAACCAGCGTTAAACCGAAGCAGTAGATCGCAGGCTAACGGGTTCATAAACCTCTGAAATATGGATTTGAGGGCATCTATTCTTCTCTATGTCCGTGGGCTGTCACGCCCCGGCGCCACGGATGCCCCTGCGAACTAATCGCTTGTACAGTTACCCCAGCTCAAGCATCAACCCGCTCAACCGTTTGACCTTGCGCCGCACCGCCTCCTCGAACACACCATCACGGGATTCGATCAGGCTGAACCAGCCCTTGGCCCGGGTGATTCCGGTGTAGATCAGCTCCTTGGTCAGCACAGGGTTCAGCACCTGCGGCAGGATCAGGGCGGTATGCGCGAACTCCGAGCCCTGGGATTTGTGCACAGTCATGGCGTAGACGGTTTCCACGTCGTTCAGCCGGCTCGGCAGGACAAAACGCACTCCGCCCCGGCCATCGTTACGCGGGAACGCTACGCGCAGCACTTGCTGGCCTGCCGTCGGCCCCCCGCGCTCCGGCAGGCGCAAGGCGATGCCAATATCGCCGTTCATCAAGCCCAGGCCGTAGTCGTTGCGGGTCATCAGCACCGGTCTACCTTCGTACCAGTGCTGGTCGCTGTCGATCAGGCGTCGGGCGAACAGCGCGCCAGTGATGCGCTGATTCAGGCTTTCGACCCCCCAAGGTCCCTTGCGCACGGCGCAGAGCAACTGGAACTCGTCGAAGGATTGCAACACGGCGCTGGCCCACTCCGACCAACACGGGTCATCAAGATCGACCCCCGCCACCGGGCGTTGACCGTGCATCACCCCGAGGTAGTGCCGATAGCCCTTGCGTTCGACACCTTGGCCGTCGAGCACCAGCGTCTCGAACTTGCGGTCCTGCTCGCCCTTGAGAGCCAATGCAAACAGATCGTCATGACTGCCCGCCGCCAACAAGGCCCGGGCCTCATCAGCCGCCTGCTGGTTGACCAGACGCGACAACTGGCCGATGCCACTGCCTTCACCAAAGCGCCGCGAGTGGCGCAACATCACCACTTGCTGGGCCAACGGATGGGAGTGATCGAGGTCTTCGCGCAAGCCACTGCCGCTCAGGTCCTCGCCGCTGACCGCTTGCAGCCAATGGCGGGTCTGCGCGCCGTACCAGCCCTCTTCAGCATCGCGGCACAGGTCGCCGAGCACCGCACCCGCTTCTACCGAGGCCAATTGGTCCTTGTCCCCCAGCAGCACTAGTCGCGCATGCTCCGGCAAGGCGTCCAGCAGATTGGCCATCATTTCCAGGTCGATCATCGAGGCTTCATCCACCACCAACACATCCAACGGCAAGCGATTGCCAGCGTGATGGCGAAAGTGCCGGGTACCGGGACGACTGCCCAGCAGCCGGTGCACGGTGGTCACTTCGCTGGGGATTCGGGCACGCACCGCTTCATCGACGCGCAACGAACGCACCTGGGCACTGATGGACTCGGTCAGGCGCGCCGCCGCTTTGCCGGTCGGCGCGGCGAGGCGAATGCGCAGCGGTTTCCCGGCCTCTACCGCCGGGGCTTGAAGCAACGCCAGCAGACGCACCACGGTGGTGGTCTTGCCGGTGCCGGGACCGCCAGTGATGATGCTGAAGGCGCCACGGGTTGCCAGGGCGCAGGCCAACTTCTGCCAGTCGATGCGCTCGCTTGCGCCTGCCGCGCCGAACAGTTCGCTCAGGCGCCGGTGTAGATCGTCAGGCGTTGCTTCGTGTTCGGCGAGGCGCTGGCGCAAGGCGTTGTCGATACGCCGCTCATAGCTCCAATAACGTCGCAGGTACAGGCGTCGGCCACTCAAGACCAATGGCCGCTGCCCGGTCTCGACGCCATGATCGGCGGCCAACGCCACCAACGGGCTGGCCTGCAAGGCCCGGCACCAGGCTTCACCGTCCAGGGCCTCCAGCAGTTGCGACGGCAGTAGCATCGCACCACTCTGCACATCGCCTTCCGGGGGTAATGATAGGGCGAAGTCCGGCTCTTTCAGGGTTTCGAACAGATCGAGGCAAACATGTCCGTGGCCGAGTTGGTGGCTGGTCAGGGCCGCCGCCAGTAGCACTAGCGGCTCACCACTCGGATCGAGCTCATGGAGAAAGGCTACGAAGGCCTTGTCCAGTGCTCGTACCCAGCCCCGTTCGAGCCAGCGTTCGAGCAACAGCAGCAGGTCTTCCACGCGGCTCAGTGGCGCCAGTTCGGCCAGGCTGGCATCGCTCAGCGCCGTCGGCAGCAATTGGGCAAAAGTACGTTTCATAGCAGACTCCCCTGCTCCCAGGCGGGCTCGGATTTCGCGACGGGTTTGCCCTGAAACAACAGGTCCAGGTGCTCGATCAGCTCCCGCGGTGGCCGGACGAAATACGCGCCCTGACTCGGCGAGCGGCTGCCGCGCAAGAACAGATAGAGCGCGCCGCCCATATGCCGGTCATAGTCATAATCGACGAGACGAGCCTTGAGCTGGCGATGCAGGGCCAGCAGGTAGAGCACGTATTGCAGGTCGTAGCGGTTTTCCAGGATCGACGCGGCCATGGCGCGCTCGGTATAGGCGGCGTCGTCGGCGCCCAGCCAGTTAGACTTGTAGTCGGCCACGTAATAACGCCCCTGGTGCTCGAAGGTCAGGTCGATAAAGCCCTTGAACATGCCGTTGAGCAACACCGGCTCCGCCGCCGCCCGCGTCACGCCGCCGTGGGTATGGCGACGCACCAGTTCGTCGACCTGATGCACATCGACCTTGTGGCTGGCGAACCAGAACTCCATCTCGACCTGATAGTTGTCCAGGTCCCCGAGGACCACCGCAGGCTGGTCGTTACCGAGGCGAAACGGCACTTGCAGCAGATGTGCAAGCCAATCGACGAGGGTCTCGATCCAGCCTTTCCAGCCCCGCAGGTTGCAGCGTGGCGCCAGTGCTTTTTCGATAACCCCACGATCAGCCGTGAAGCGCTCGCTGCCGGCCCACTCCAGCAAGCCATGGAGAAAAGTGCCGGGATTCGGACCACGGGGGAAACGATGGATATCGCCGCCGCCGGTGGCAACTTCGCGGGGAGCATCCGGGTCCAGGCGCTCATCGTCGAAGAGTTTCTGTGCCTGGGGGCTTTCCGGCGCTTCGTCGCGCTCGGCACTGAACTGATTGCCGATGCGCAGGGCACTGTAAGAGGCAATCCACCAATGCTCCGAGGCACGACGTTTGGGCAGCAGGGGCTCGCGCAAGTTCGCCGGGTTGCGCGGCGGCCGGAACGGCGCATCGGTGGCCACGGGGAGTTGCTCGCAGGCCAGGCTCGGACAGTCCTGGCGCAACGCCTCCAACCAGCGAACCAGGCCAGTGGACTCGCCCAGTACGTCGCCGCCGCCCAGCAGATAACCAAGGGCCGACAGGTGCAGCACCGAGCTGTTGTTATTGCCTCGCTTCAAGTCGGCAACACCCAGCCAACAAGCGTGCTGCGCCCGGGTCAGGGCCACGTAGAGCAGGCGCAGATCCTCGGCCAGGCGCTCGTCGTCGGCCTGGGCGATCAGCTCGGCGGTAGGCTTGAGGCTGACCTGGGCCCGCCCCTCGCCGTCGTGGTAATGCAGCGGCAGCCGGCTACCGTCCACCGGTTTGACCGAACAGATAAAGGGCAGGAACACCAAGGGGTATTCCAGGCCCTTGGACTTGTGGATAGTCACCACCTTGACCAGTTGCTCGTCGCTTTCCAGACGCAGGATCTGCTCTTCGCCGGCCGGACCGGACAGTGCCAGGTGTTCGCTCAGATGACGGATCAGCGCCTGCTCGCCATCCAGCTCGCCAGCGGCCTGTTGCAGCAACTCGGACAGATGCAACAGATTGGTCAGCACCCGCTCGCCATCGCTGCGGGCAATCAGTGCCTTGGGCAATTGAAAGTCATGGAACAAACGACGCAACATCGGCAGCACACCCTGGGTCCGCCACAGCGTTCGATAACCGCGAAATTGCATGACCCGTGCTTCCCAGGCCAGTTCGTCCTGGTTCAGTCGCTCCAGCTCGGCCAATGGCAGGTTCAAGGTGATACAGGCCAGTGCCGCCCGTAGCGGACGTTCGACATCCGGCTCGGCGCAGGCCCTGAGCCAGGCCAGCAGGTCGTGGGCTTCTTGGGCGGCGAAGACCGAGTCCTTATCCGACAGGTAGACACTGCGCACACCGCGAGCGGCAAGTTCGCCGCGCACCGCCTGCGCTTCCTTGCCGTCACGGACCAGGATGGCGATATCGGATGGCAACATGCCCTTGAACTCGCCATCACGGTTGAAGCCGATGCGGCCCTGTTGCCCACCATTGAGCAGACCGACGATTTCACTGGCACAAGTCGCCGCCAGTTGTTGGCGATAGGCCGCGCCAGATACCGGCTGCTCGGAGGCCAGGTGCCAGAGATGCAGTGCCGGCGGCGGCTGCCCATCGATCTCGAATACGTCCTTGCGGCCTTGAGCGGCCACCGACAGGAACGGCACCGGGTTCTGCTCGCCGTCGCGAAACAGGAACGCAGCGCGTCCCCGCTCACGCTGCTCGGCCCGCGCGAAAACATGGTTGACCGAATCGACCATCGCCTGGCTGGAGCGGAAGTTGGTGCCCAAGGTATGCAGGCGACCGCGAGTGGCGAGGCGGGCGCGCAGGTAGGTGTAGATATCGGCTCCACGGAAGGCGTAGATCGCCTGCTTGGGGTCGCCGATAAGAAACAGGCCAGCGTCGGGGTGGTTGTCTTCGATGCGATAGATGCTTTCGAAGATCCGGTACTGCACGGGATCGGTGTCCTGGAACTCGTCGATCAGGGCCACCGGGAACTGTTCGCGGATCAGGTTCGCCAAACGTTCGCCGCCTTCGGCCTGCAACGCGGCGTCGAGACGCAGCAGCATATCGTCGAAACCCATTTCGGCGCGGCGGCGCTTCTCGTCCTCGAAACGGGCACCGACCCAACAGGCAGCATGTTCCAGCACGGCGGCGTCGGGAGTCGGCAAGGCCTCGAGACGGGCTTGCAGACCGGACATGGCGTCAAGGCCGGGATGCCGTGGGGCTTCGCCTTTCCAGGCTTCGGCCAGGCCATCGGCGGTCAGGCGACTGAAGCCAGTGCCGATGTCCAGTTGTTCCAGGGTTTCGTCTTCGGCCCAGGCGCTGAGCTTGTCGAACCAAGGTTCGAAGTAGCGCGCCTGCATCTTGCGACCATCAACCGTTTTGTTCGCCACGCCTTGCCGGCAGATCTCGCGCAATTGCGCGGCCCATTGTTTCCACGGTGCCTTGAGCTGCACCAAAGCGGCGCGACGTTCCTCCAGGCAGGCATCGATCAGTTCGCCAGGCTCGGGGTCATCCTGTCGTGCACTGGTGGATCTTTCCCTACCAAGCAGGGCCCTGACCCTGGGCAACAAGGCCACCGGGCCGACCCAGTTGGCGCGTACCCAGTTCAGCGCCTCGCCCTGCATCTTGTAGCAATAGAGCCGCCAGTAATCGCGCAGCACTTCGCCGAGCAGGTCGCTGTGGTCGGTTTCCAGGGTCTGGGTAAACAGGCTGCCGCTGTCGAAGGCATGTTCGCGCAGCATGCGCTGGCACCAGCCGTGAATAGTCGAGACGGCCGCTTCGTCCATCCATTGTGCGGCGATGTCCAGACGGTTGGCACAGGCGGGCCATTGCTCGGTTGGGTATTGAGCGCGCAATTGCCCGATCAGATCGTCCGGTGCCGGCGTCTCGTCACGGAAGAACCGCGCAGCTTCGGCGAGGCGGGTGCGGATGCGGTCGCGCAGCTCCTGGGTGGCGGCATCGGTAAAGGTCACCACAAGGATTTGCGGTGGCAGCAGCTCGCGCCCGAAACCGGTCGCTTCGCCACCATGGCCGAGCACCAGCCGCAGGTACAGGGCGGAGATGGTAAAGGTCTTGCCGGTGCCGGCACTCGCCTCGATCAACTGGCTGCCGCGCAACGGAAAGGCCAGGGCCAGCGGCGTCTTGATAGCGGTCATGGGCGTGCCTCCTCGATCGCCAGCGAGCGCCAGGGCGCTTCGAGCAGTGGTCGATAGAGGGTCTCGCACCAACCTTCGAACTCCTCGCTGGCGATCAGTGCGTCGTAGTCGGCGAACTGCCGGGCCAGGGCGGCGCTTTCACGGCGCTCACCCGCGCTGTTGATACCGTCGCCGTCATAGACCTTACGCGCGGCGGCGTCGGCCTTGCGCGGGTCAGGCTGCGACAGCCAGGCGAAGGCGCTCTTCACCGCCACCGGCAGCGGGCGCCGCATGCCTGCCCGCCAAGCCAGCAAGAGCTCGCCGAGAATGGCTTCGGCCCGCTCCGCTTCGAACGGCGGCAACAGCAGGGTATCGTCACTGGCAACCAGAGCCGTGGTCATCGACAAATCACAGGCACAGGCCACCAGATGCTCGATCCAGGGCTTGGTCAGGCGGTGCCATTTGCGCGTCTTGAGCGAACCGATGCTGTTGGCAATGGTGGTAACGGCCAGGTAGCCGCCATCGCCGCGCTGGTGCAAACCGGCGAGCCAGCCTTCGAGGCGCACACCGCTGGTATCGACACTCACCGGTACCGAGCGGGTCACTGGACTCGGCCACAGCATCAGCAACTGTTGGTAGCGTTGCAGCAGCTCGGGCAGCGGCTCGATCAACTCGTGTTGCAGCAGTTCGCCGAAGCCAGCCATCGGCAGCAGGCCGCTGCCTTGCAGGCGCCGGGCTTGCCGCCACAGCGCCTGCTCGGGATGGTCCGCATGCATCAGGGCCGCGCCCAGCAGGCTGTCGCTGAGGTTGTAGCGTTGCAGCGCATCGAGGACAAAGGGCTCTTCGTCGGCCAGCGGTGCTTGGGCTGACTCGAAGAACACTTTCAAACGCTGGCTGAAGAAGTGTCGTACCGGGTTGCGCAGGAAGTCTTGCAGTTGCGCCAGGGTCAGCGGTTCTTCCTGGTGGTAGTCGGCCAGTTCGCCGATAGTCTGGCCGGGGCCTCGCGGCTCATGCAGCGGCTGCCATTCCCGGGCATAGCTGAACAGGCGGCTGTCGTCGTCGAGGAAATAGCGGGCACTGAACGGCTGCAGTGGGTGTTCCTGGGTCAGGGCCGCCAACAGATGCTCGCCGTTTGCGTCGGGCAGGCGCCAGCCGCTGGCGATATGGTCACGCAGTTGGCCGATCAGCACCGAGGCCGGGCGCTCGCTGTTATCGCGAATGCTGCGACCGATCCAACTGATATACAACTGTTCCCGGGCCGAGAGCAGGGCTTCGAGCAGCAGGTAACGATCGTCTTCGCGTCGCGACCGATCGCCGGGACGGTAGTCGCTGCCCATCAGGTCGAAATCCAGCGGCGGCTGGGCCCGAGGATAATCGCCGTCGTTCATACCGAGCAAGCAGACCAGCTTGAAGGGAATCGCTCGCATCGGCATCAGCGTGCAGAAGTTCACCGCGCCGGTGAGGAAACGCTGGGACAGGCGCCCCTGATCGAGGCCGGCCAGCCAGGCTTCGCGCACCACGGTCAGCGGCAGTTCCTCTCGTAGCTCAACGGCTTCGCAGGTTTCCAGCCAAGTGGCACGCAACTGTTCGAGCTGGATCAGGAGATAATCGTCATGCTCGGTGCCGGCCTGAAAGAATAACTGGATCAACGCCTGCAAGCGCTCACCCCACTGTTGTGGGCGAGCGGGTTCGGAGAATTCCCGGTGGGCGATTTCCAGGGCATCGAGCAGCGCGATCAACGGGCCGATCAACGCGGCATCGAGACCGCCAATCTCGTCGTAGGGTTCGATACCTTCGCAACCGTCGCCACTGCCGACCGCATAGCCCAGCAGCATGCGTCGCGAGCCGAAACGCCAACTGTTCTGTTCCAGCTCGCCGGGCAGACCGAGGTCGGCTCGTTGCCGGGCGTTCAACCCCCAGCGAATGCCGGCGCCTTCGATCCAGCGGTGCAGGGTCGGCAGGTCGCGCTCGTCGATATTGAAGCGGGCGCGCAAGGCGGGAACGTCCAGCAGATCGAGAATTTCGCTGACCGGGAAGCGACTATCCGGCAGTTTCAACAGATGCTCGACGGCAATCAGCAAAGGATCGCGACCGCGCTGGCCCTGGTCGGCCAGGGTGAACGGGATAAAGCGCGGGTCGTTGCGTTCGAGCTGGCCGAAGACCGCACGGATAAGCGGGGCGTAACTGTCGATATCCGGGACCATGACAATCACGTCACGAGGCCGCAGATCGGGATTGGCGCTGAAGCGGTCGAGCAACTGGTCGTGGAGGATTTCCACTTCGCGCTGGGCGCTGTGAGCGATCTCAAAACGGATCGAGCGGTCCTGTCCGAGTTCGACGGCTGGCCACAGTTCGCGGGTTTCGCCCAGAGGACGCAGTTCGAGGATATCGTCCTGCAATTGGTTCAGCAGGGTCGTGGGCATGTTCTCGCTGAACAGGTCGATACGACCATCGCGAAAGGCCGCTCGGTAGCTGTTCGGATCATCGTAGCTGTCGAGCAAGTTGATGTAGTCGCGGCCCTGTTTGCCCCAGGCAGCCAGTAGCGGGTGTGCATGCTGATGCAATGTCTCGGGGTCAAGAGCGAGCGGCATGCTGGCTTTACGCGACTGACGCTTGTATTGGTTACGCAGCAGGTCCTTGTCGGCGACGATATCAGCCCAGTGGTGACGACACGGGTTGTGGACGCAGAGCAGCACCTGACTGAAACGAGCCAGGCCGGCGAGGGCTTCGAGAGTCTGGGCCGGCAATGACGAAATGCCAAAGACGATAACCCGTGCAGGCAAGCCCGCCGGTGCGACTGTCAGGGTGTTGATGCGCTCGATAAAGCGCTGGTGTACACCCGCTCGACTCTGGGCCATTCCGGCGCTGCCAACATCCAGCAACAGTGCACGCCAGAGTTCGGCCTGCCAGCAGTTGGCCGGACTCAGCGGTTTGGCTTCACCGCGACCACCGCGCAACTGGTGGCTCCCACGGGCCCAGTCCTCCAGCCAGTCGGCTCGATAGACCTGGTACTGGTCGAATAGGTCGGCCAGACGCTCAGCCAACTGGTAGCGTTTGCGCAGGTCGCTGTCATGAGTCAGGAAACGTTGCAGTGGTTCGAAGTGCGGCTGATCGATCAGTTCCGGTAGCAGGCGCATCAGCCGCCAGGTCAGCGGGTCTTTGTCGAGCAGCGACTTGGCCGGGATCTCATCACGGCCCAGGACCATGCGGTAGAGCTGCCACATGAAGGTACCGGGCAATTGCACATCGATGGCGGCGGCGATGCCGCAGCCTCCCAAATCGTCGGCCTCGGCGTCTTCGGCCAGGGCCAGTTTCAGCCACTGGGCGATGCCGTTGCTCTGGACCAGGGCGATTTCATTCTCAAGGGGACCCAAGGGGTAACGCCGCATCACGTTGATCACTAGGCTGCGCAGTTCTTCAGGGCTGTTGCTCTGGACAACCATGAAGGCAGGGTTGAGTGACGTCGCGTCCGGCATGCCGACTTCCTTGGAAAATTCAAAACGAAAGCGGGACTTTAGCACCTCTGGCCCGCTCAAAGTTTCGCGCATAAAAAACAAAACCCCTACCTGC
>NZ_CP014135.1:4331071-4593135 GCF_001543125.1 Pseudomonas agarici
GCATTCTACAGCAGCGCCAGTTGCTGTCAAGTGATTATTTGGAAATTTTCGGCTGTTTCTTTTCAAAAAACGCTTCAACTTCAACCACTTGCGCTGTCGATCTCTCATCAGCGGGAGGCGAATTCTACAGCGTTACACGCTGCTGTCAACACCTCTTTTACAGCGCTTCCGGGCTTCGATGAACTGAAGACCGCACCGATCTAAATCTACTTAACTCACTGAATGAAAAGGAGTTTTTCGTTTAGACCGCGTCGGAAGTGGGGCGAATTATAGGCCCATGGAATTCGCCGTCAACCCTTATTTTTATTTTCTGTCGAAAGGGTCAGAAAAAAACCAAAAAAGCAGAAGGCCGACCCCAAGGGGCCGGCCTTCTGCCCTCTACTTACAAGCTCGGGAACGCGAACTGCGAAGCTTCATGGCTGGCACGTTGCGGCCAGCGCTGGGTAATAGCTTTGCGCCGGGTGTAGAAACGCACGCCATCCGGGCCATAGGCATGCAGGTCGCCAAACAACGAACGCTTCCAGCCACCGAAGCTGTGATAGGCCACCGGCACCGGCAGCGGCACGTTGACCCCGACCATACCGACTTCGATCTCGTCACAGAACAGGCGCGCCGCTTCACCGTCACGGGTGAAGATGCAGGTGCCGTTACCGTATTCGTGATCGTTGATCAACCGCATGGCGGTTTCCAGGCTATCGACCCGGACGATACACAGCACCGGCCCGAAGATCTCTTCCTTATAGATGCGCATCTGTGTGGTGACGCGGTCGAACAAGGTGCCACCGAGGAAGTACCCACTTTCATGACCGGCAACGCTGTGGCCACGCCCATCCACTACCAGCTCGGCACCGGCGGCCAGGCCGTCGTCGATATAACCGACCACCTTGTCGCGCGCGGCGCCAGTGACGAGAGGCCCCATGTCCAGACCGCACGAAGTACCGGCACCGATCTTCAACGCCTTGATCTGTGGCACCAGCTTGGCCACCAGAGCGTCCGCGACCTGGTCACCTACGCAGACCGCCACGGAGATCGCCATGCAACGCTCGCCGCAGGAGCCGTAGGCAGCCCCCATCAGGGCATTGACGGCATTGTCCAGGTCGGCATCGGGCATCAGCACCGCATGGTTTTTCGCGCCACCCAGCGCCTGGACCCGCTTGCCGCGCCGGGTACCTTCGGCATAGATGTACTCGGCAATCGGCGTCGAACCGACAAAGCTCAGTGCCTTGACTTCCGGCGCCTCGATCAACGCATCCACCGCGGTCTTGTCACCATGCACCACGTTCAGCACGCCCTTGGGCAGACCGGCATCGAGCAGTAACTGGGCAATCAGCAGGGTCGAGCTGGGGTCACGCTCGGACGGTTTGAGGATAAAGCAGTTACCGCAGACAATCGCCAGCGGGTACATCCACAGCGGCACCATGGCCGGAAAGTTGAAGGGGGTAATACCCGCCACCACGCCCAGCGGCTGGAAGTCCGACCAGGCGTCAATGTTCGGGCCGACGTTGCGGCTGTACTCGCCCTTCAGCAACTGCGGGGCGGCGCAAGCGTATTCGACGTTTTCAATCCCACGCTTCAATTCGCCGACAGCATCTTCCAGAGTCTTGCCGTGTTCTTCACTGATCAGCTGGGCGATACGCGCTTCGTTCTGCTCCAACAGTTGCTTGAAGCGAAACATCACCTGGGCACGCTTGGCCGGTGGCGTATTGCGCCAGGTCGGGAACGCCGCCTTGGCTGAGTCGATGGCTTGCTGGATAGTCTCGCGATCCGCCAGCGGTACCTGATGGATGACCTGACCGGTCGACGGGTTGTACACCGCGGCGGTGCGACCATGATCGCTGACCATCTGGCCATCGATCAAATGTTGGATTGCGCTCATTACGGGCTCCTGAACAGAGTTAACGGGAGCGAAGGTTCGCTCCCGCAAAAGCAGCTTTTCTAAAGAGAAGGGTCAGTCGAGCTTATTCAGCACTTCGCCGACCGCATCGAACAAACGATCGAGGTCTTGCGGCCGACTGTTGAAGGTAGGGCCGAACTGCAGGGTGTCGCCGCCGAAGCGCACGTAGAACCCAGCTTTCCACAGTGCCATGCCTGCCTCGAACGGACGCACGATGGCGTCACCGTCGCGGCTGGCGATCTGTATCGCCCCAGCCAAACCATAGTTGCGGATGTCGATGACGTTCTTACCGCCCTTGAGGCCGTGCAGGGCGCTCTCGAAATGCGGCGCAAGTTCAGCCACGCTCTGCACCAGGTTTTCCTTCTGCAGCAGTTCGAGCGACGCCAAGCCCGCCGCACAGGCTACCGGGTGTGCCGAGTAGGTGTAGCCGTGGGGGAATTCCACTGCGTACTCGGGGGTCGGCTGGTTCATGAAGGTCTGGTAGATCTCGCTGCTGGCGATCACCGCGCCCATTGGGATAGCGCCATTGGTGATCTGCTTGGCAATACACATCAGGTCCGGGGTGACGCCGAAGCTGGTGGCACCGAACATCGCGCCGGTACGACCGAAACCGGTGATCACTTCGTCGAATACCAACAGGATATTGTGCTGGTCGCAGATTTCCCGCAGGCGCTTAAGATAGCCCTGTGGCGGTACCAGCACACCTGCGGACCCGGCCAGGGGCTCAACGAACACTGCGGCGATATTCGACGCGTCATGCAGTTCGATCAGCTTGAGCAGTTCGTCGGCCAGGGCGATCCCCCCCTGCTCCGGCATGCCACGGGAGAAGGCATTGCTCGCCAGCAGGGTGTGTGGAAGGTGGTCGACGTCCATCATCGCCTGGCCGAACAGCTTGCGGTTACCGTTGACGCCACCGAGACTGGTGCCGGCGATGTTCACCCCGTGATAACCACGGGCGCGGCCAATCATCTTGGTCTTGGTTGCCTGGCCCTTCAGGCGCCAGTAGGCGCGGACCATCTTCACCGCAGTATCGGCGCACTCGGAACCGGAGTTGGTGAAGAACACATGATTAAGATTGCCCGGCGTCAACGCGGTGATTTTTTCCGCCAGTTGGAACGACAGCGGATGGCCGTACTGGAAGCCCGGCGAATAGTCGAGCGTGCCCAGTTGCCTGGCGACCGCTTCCTGGATTTCCTTGCGGGTATGCCCAGCGCCGCAGGTCCACAAGCCCGACAGCGAGTCATAAATCTTGCGGCCCTTGTCATCGATCAGCCAACTGCCTTCGGCCGCGACGATCAGGCGCGGATCGCGCTGGAAGTTACGGTTGGCGGTGTAGGGCATCCAATGGGCGTCGAGCTTGAGCTGGCTGGCCAGGGACGACGGAGCGTTTTCAGGCATGTTCATGGGCGAAACCTCGCAAGGCATTAAGCAGCGTGGGTGTTAAAAGCGATGTTGCGACTAAATTGCCACAACGATAAAGTCGCTGAAATACAACATTTCTAATCTTTAGTTAACAGATGACTAAACTATGAGCAGCAGCCGCCCCGATCCCCTGGCGCAAGTCAGCGACTTCGATATCCGTCTATTGCGGATCTTTCGCGGCGTCGTGGAATGCGGTGGTTTTTCCGCGGCGGAAACCGTGCTCGGCATCGGTCGCTCGGCCATCAGCCAGCAGATGAGCGACTTGGAACAACGTCTCGGCCTGCGCCTGTGTCAACGTGGCCGCGCCGGTTTCTCCCTGACCGAAGAAGGGCGCGAGGTCTATCACTCGGCCTTGCAGCTATTGGGTGCGCTGGAGAGTTTCCGCACCGAGGTCAACGGCCTGCACCAGCACCTGCGTGGCGAACTGACCATTGGCCTGACCGACAACCTGGTCACCCTGCCCCACATGCGCATCACCCATGCTCTGGCACAGTTAAAGGAGCGCGGGCCGGACGTGCAAATCCAGATCCGCATGATCGCTCCCAACGAGGTCGAACAAGGTGTGCTCGACGGTCGCCTGCATGTTGGTGTCGTGCCCCAGGCCAGCGCCCTGTCGGGACTGGAATACCAGCCCTTGTACAGCGAGCGTTCGCTGCTGTACTGCGCGGTGGGCCATCCGCTGTTTTATGTCGATGACCGCCAATTGGACGACACGCGCCTCAACAATCTGGATGCGATTGCCCCCACCTTCCGTCTGCCCGCCGACATCCAGGCGCATTACCAAGCTCTCAATTGCACGGCCAGCGCGTCCGACCGTGAAGGCATGGCCTTTCTCATCCTGACCGGTCGCTATATCGGTTACCTACCGGATCATTACGCCAGTCTCTGGGTACAGCAGGGCCGGCTGCGCGCACTGAAGGCCGGCAGCCGTTTCTATGATCTGAGCCTGGCATCGGTCACACGCAAGGGTAGGCGCCCCCATTTGGTGTTGGAAAGCTTCTTGGAAAGTCTGGCCGCGACGCGCTGAGGCGCCGAACACGAAGCTACCTTGCCCCAGCGCCCTGCCGCCCTCTATATGCCGATTGTCACTGACAACTGACGCAAATCCCGCCCTCGAAAGCGACAGGATGACGCGTCATTCTGGCTTTTATGGCGCTAAGGCTTGTCTGATTCCTGTGGGTAAGTTATCTGTGACAAGCCGCAACCACCGATCAGCCCGGAAGCGCCTATGACCGTTGAAGTCCCCGTCCATGTCGCAAAACCCGCCAGCCGCATCCGGCGGAGAAACGAAGAGGCAATCATCAAGGCCGCCGAAGACGAGTTCGCCCGTCATGGTTTCAAAGGCACCAGCATGAACACCATCGCGCAGCATGTCGGGCTGCCCAAGGCTAATCTGCATTACTACTTCACCAACAAACTGGGGCTGTACATCGCGGTGCTGAGCAACATCCTCGAATTGTGGGATAGCACCTTTAATCACCTCACTGCCGAGGACGACCCAGCCGAGGCCCTGGCGCACTATATCAGCGCCAAGATGGAATTCTCTCGCCGCTACCCCCAGGCTTCGCGAATCTTCGCCATGGAAATCATCAGCGGAGGAGAATGCCTGAGCGACTATTTTAATCAGGACTACCTCACCTGGTTCCAGGGACGGACCGAAGTCTTTCAAGCCTGGATCGACGCCGGTAAAATGGATCCGGTGGACCCGGTACACCTGATCTTCCTACTCTGGGGCAGCACCCAGCATTACGCCGACTTCGCGACCCAGATCTGCCGCGTCACTGGCCGCACACGCCTGACCAGGCAGGACATGGAAGACGCCAGCCACAACCTGATTCGCATCATTCTCAAGGGCTGCGGCCTAACACCGCCACTCTGACCTCACACTCAAAGCCGATTCCCTATGTCGTTTACCCTTGCCGGCTTTTGCGAATATCGCGAAGAAATTCGCAAAAGCCGCTTTATCACCCTCGCCGCGCCGATCACCAACGTCGCCCAAGCCCAGGCCTTTATCGAGCAACGCAGCGACCTGGATGCCAGCCATAATTGCTGGGCCTGGAAGCTCGCCGATCATTACCGCAGCAGCGACGATGGTGAGCCCGGCGGCACTGCGGGCCGACCGATCCTCGCGGCCATCGAGGCCCAGAACTGCGACCAGGTGGTGGTACTGGTCATTCGCTGGTACGGCGGCATCCAACTGGGCACCGGTGGCCTGGCCCGCGCCTATGGCGGCGGCGCCAACAAGTGCCTGCAGAATGCCAGCCGCATCGAGCTGATCAGCCGGCTGCCGCTAAGCTGTGCCTGCGACTTCAGTGAGCTGACACGGGTCAAGATGCGGGTCGCCGAAGCCGGTGGCCTGATTGTCGAGGAGCACTTCACCGCCAACGGGGTGGAACTGCAACTTGCCCTCGGCGAAAGTCATATACCCCCTCTGCAACGACAATTGTCCGACCTCAGTCGCGGGCGCATCCTCTTGCAGCGACAAGCCGTGCCCGTGTTGTCCACAGGCACCGAACGCGAATGACCAACAAACGCTGGCTTTTGCCCACAATGACTGTGCACCCGACTGTGGATAACCTGAGCACATTCGCCTGTAACCCTTATGTAACGTGGCTTTGCGAGCACTGATCAATTTTCGCTCAATTGTTCTGTGGAGCCGTCGAAACTTTCTGAAAACAATGGCTTAGCCGGATTTATCGCGTTTGGGCATAGCCGCCCGGTGGTTATAGCCAAGTTCCTCGCTTGCGCACAAATACTGTGGAGCAACCTGTGGATAACCCGTGCAAGGGTGGCGCGGTTGTCGATCTGGCCGAGCCTGAGGATGTTTGGTTATTTTTTAACCAATGAAAACTTCCCGACGGAGTGACAACCGCAGCGGTAACGATCAGTTCCTACAGGCGCTGACCCGAATCAATCGACGGCAGTGTGCGTGGCTCGCAACCACGAATTCAGACAACGCGCACAAAGCCTGGGGTATGCTCCCACCTCAGGCTCTCAGAGAGCCCGGCGCCCGCGCTTCGGTCTCGGCGAGATCAACGATAGCCTCGCCGCGCTGTGGAGTACTCCCGACCCAGGAGCAGGCTGAAACTGCTCGAAGCGCCTATTGCTGAACTCGGCGAACGGCATCAGGCGTTGCAGCATTGCCCGCAACGGAGTTGTCCTCTGAGATGCCCGTTTTCACTTCACAAGGAATTTTCTTATGAGCGATAAGAACGCATTGATCATCGGCGCCTCCCGGGGGCTCGGTCTCGGTTTGGTGCAATTGTTGTTGGCCGACGGCTGGAACGTCACTGCCACCGTGCGCGATGTACACAAGGCCGATGCATTGAAAGCCGCCGGCCCGGTGCGGATCGAAAGCCTGGAACTGGATGATCAGAAGGCCGCCACCGCCCTCGCCCACCGCCTGGAAGGCCAGGTATTCGATCTATTGTTCGTCAATGCCGGGGTCAAGGGCCCGGTCGACCAGACACCCGCCAGTGCCTCGCTGACGGAGATCGGCCAGCTGTTCCTGACCAACGCCATCGCCCCGGTTGCCCTCGCGCAGCGCTTCGTCGGCCAGATCCGTCCCGGCACCGGGGTGATTGCCTTCATGAGTTCGGGCTTGGGCAGCGTGACCACGCCCGATGCCCCAGAGCTGGCGTTCTACAAGGCGAGCAAAGCCGCGCTGAACTCCATGACCAATACCTTCCTGAGCGAAATCGAGGCGCCGACCTTCACCGTCTTGTCGATGCATCCGGGCTGGGTGAAAACCGATATGGGCGGGGAAGAGGCGCAGGTCGAGATCGCCACCAGCACCCGTGGCCTGATCGACCAGGTGAATGCCTATGCAGGCCGAGGCGGTCACCACTTCATTAACTACAAGGGCGAAACCATTCCCTGGTAAGACCCACGCGTTATCCCAGGATCAGCGAACACGGCAACACTGAGCAGGCACACCTGGACCCACACTTCAGAGGAGCCGGCGCCTGCCCGTGAATACGTTAGTGGATCCGTGCCCGATCCGACCTGGGCATCGATGGTGAACCCGCCACGGTTGCCCAGGCTCATGGTCCCTGTCCGGGAGCCATGAGCCGCTTTGACAGATTTTAGCAAACACTTCGGCGCTCAATTGTAGAATGCCGGTCATCGCACCTGCTGAGAAAAACCTATGTACGACTGGCTCAACGCCCTGCCCAAGGCGGAACTGCACCTGCACCTTGAAGGCTCGCTGGAGCCCGAATTGCTGTTCGCCCTGGCCGAGCGCAACAAGATCGCCTTGCCCTGGACCGACGTCGACACCCTGCGCCAGGCCTACGCCTTCAACAATCTGCAAGAATTTCTCGACCTGTATTACCAGGGTGCCAATGTGCTGCGCACATCCCAGGACTTCTATGACTTGACCTGGGCCTACCTGCTGCGCTGCAAGGCTCAGAACGTCATCCACACCGAGCCCTTCTTTGACCCGCAGACTCACACCGATCGGGGTATTCCCTTCGAAGTGGTGCTTAACGGCATCGCGGCGGCTCTGAAGGACGGCGAGCAGCAACTGGGCATCAGCAGCGGGCTGATTCTCAGTTTCCTGCGTCACCTGAGCGAAGACGACGCGCAGAAAACCCTCGACCAGGCACTGCCGTTTCGCGATGCGTTTGTCGCAGTCGGGCTGGATAGTTCGGAAATGGGTCATCCGCCGAGCAAATTTCAGCGAGTCTTCGAGCGGGCACGCAACGAAGGTTTCCTGACCGTCGCCCATGCTGGCGAAGAAGGCCCACCGCAATACATCTGGGAAGCCATCGACCTGCTGAAGATTCAGCGAATCGACCACGGCGTGCGGGCCATCGAAGATGAGCGGCTGATGCAGCGGATCATCGACGAACAGATTCCATTAACCGTCTGCCCGTTGTCGAACACCAAACTGCGTGTATTCAATCATATGTCCCAACACACTATCCTCGACATGCTCGAACGTGGGGTGAGGGTGACGGTGAACTCCGATGACCCGGCTTACTTCGGCGGTTACATCACCGAAAACTTCCACGCCTTACACACCCACCTGGGCATGACCCAAGACCAGGCTCGGCGCCTGGCGCAGAACAGCCTGGAGGCGCGACTGATCAAACCCTAGTGGGGTTCGGCCTTGGGTTTCCATATGGGATACCCCTCGATTCGAATGCTCGATCAAGTGTGCGGTATCACCGGAGGGGTTTATTTTTGGTTGCGATCTATTCGCATCCCTGTCGCAGGCGACCGCAACCGAGACTTCAGCCGGCCAGTTCGAGTTCGACGATGGGGGTGAACTTGTCGATCTGTCGCTCTCCAGCCGCAGAAACCCGCAACGCCCTGGACTCCTCCATGGGCACCAACCAGCCCGATTGCAGAAACAGCTGCAACAACCCCGCACCGAGCACACCACCCAGGTGCGGGCGCCGCTCACGTACATCGTGACAAACACAGACCGTCTCGCGGCGGCCATGCGCCAACGCCTGGATATAGAGCCCACGCTCGGCAAAACGCTGGGCGCCAGCGCTGGTGACGCGAATCCGTTGCTCGTCTTGTTCAATCCAGCCCGCCGCCAGCAATCGTTGATACAACTCGCAGGCCAGTTCCCCGCCCAGGTGATCGTGACACAGACGGGCACGCTTGAGCGCCTGCGCATCCGGCGCCTGCAGCTTGATCGAGTGCTGCACCGCCAGCGGCGCGCTCGCCAGGGAAGCGCTCGCCAGCGCCTCGACGGCCGTGGCGATCTCTGGCGCGGCCAGGCGGAAGAAACGTTTGCGGCCACGAGCCTCGAGCCGCAACAACCCTCCGGCACTCAAGCGAGCCAGGTGGGCGCTGGCGGATGAAAGGGACAAACCGGCCAGCAAGGCCAATTCATCGGCAGCCCGTGCGCTGCCATCGAGCAACGCCCACATCATCGCACTACGCTTGGGATCTGCAAGCAACGCGGCTATCTGACTGATGCAAGGTGCATATTCCATGTCTTCACTCCCTGTTGAAACATTGATCGACCGCATGAAGCCATATTGGGAAATCCCGGCATTCAAACCAAGGCGCAAAAGTGCCAAAACCTGGAGATTTTTCTCGTTTCGGCAAGTAACTCCGGCGAACGTAACAAAATACGTTTCAAGCGGAAAACATTGGATCCAATAAATCAAGCCTAAACCACAATAGGATCGATGCCGACTTTTATTCCTGCACCGGTTGTAACAAACCGCACACCGACCAGCCGGCACTTATGCGGGGCCAGGTGCATCAGGGTGGGAGCGGGCGTCAAGACCACCAAAAGCTGTGTGGGCTCGCCCACTCTCACAACGGCACGCCGCGAAGACCAGGCCGCAAGGCCGCATCGGCACTCTCGCAGGTCATTGAGGACCTACAAAAACAAACGGAAACACCGTCAGTCAGATCCTTGACCCAGGTCATCTCAGCGAACGTATTCAGGTTTACAATGGCCGCCTTGCCAACCAAAGGAAGTCAGCCATGAAGATCCTTGTAAAAGAGTTAGCAAAGTCCCACGGCAGCCAGTGGCAGGTCCAGCTCGATCAGCATGCGGTCATTTTCCGTAGCGAAAGTGAAGCACGCGCCTTTGTCAGCACGCTGCAGGCACGCCTGTATGCCCCTTATTCCTTTCCCAAGCAACAAAGGCAAACCGTCGGTTGACCCGCACACTATCGAGTGGCCTCCGTGACCAGTTTCGTGAGCCAATTTCGGCGCCACAAGCGCCGACCTGCGTAGCCGTTGCTCGCCTTAGCGGGCCATGACTCGTCACAACGCCTTGACCATTTTGAGTTAACCGCACAAGTTACTAGCTGCGTGCGACTCGGGCGTTCTCCAGACGACGAGTCCCCATGGCAACCACCACCGTCAGCACCCCGCACAGGCCGATCACCAACGCCATCGGCGTAGCGCTGCCGTCATGCAACAGTCCGACCAGCGACGCCGCGCCCGCCGCGACACTGAATTGCAGGCAACCGAACATCGCCGAGGCGCTGCCGGCCCGCGCGCCTTGGCCACGCATGGCACAGGCCGCCGCATTGGGCATAATGCAACCCAAGCTAGAAATGCAGATAAACAGCGGAATCAGCACCGGCCAGAGTTGCGCGGTGTGCAAGGTGCTGATGCCCAGCAGCGCAAGTCCCGCCGCCAGATAGACCCAGACCGCACGTACCAGCAGAAAGGCCGGGCCATGCTTGCCCAGCCAGCGCGCGTTGACCTGCGCCACCAGGATAAACCCCGCCGCGTTGCTGCCGAACAGCCAACCGTAGTGCTCGGCGGGAACCCCATACAACTGGATGAAGAGGAAAGGCGAACCGGCGATGTAGGCAAACATCCCGGCAATGGCGATCCCACCCGTCACGGCATGGCCGAAGAACACCCGATCCGACACCAGGCTGACGTACTGCTGGAGCGCCCTCGACAGCGCTGGGCGCGATTGGTTGGCCGGTAAGCTTTCCGGCAGGCCGAGGGCCACGGCGACGGCGGACAACGCACTGAATAACGTCAGCACGATAAAGATCGACTGCCAGCCATAGAGATTGACCAGTACACCACCGAACATTGGCGCCAGGATCGGCGCCAGGCCGGTCACCAGCATCAACTGCGAAAAAACCTTGGCCGAACCGACAGCGTCGCACTTGTCGCTGATCACCGCACGGGGAATCACGGCCCCGGCGCACCCCCCCAGCGCTTGCAGGAAACGCGCAGCGATCAGCCATTCCAGACTCGATGCGAAGGCACAGGCCAGCGACGCCACGCTGAACAGCAAGACGCCTCCCAGCAATGGCCTGCGCCTACCGAAGCGATCCGCCAATGGACCATAAGCCAGTTGCCCGATAGACAGTCCGAGGAAGTACACCGCCAGCGTCAGTTGGATATGCTTTTCGTCGGTGTCGAGGGCGATGGCCATCGACGGGAAACCCGGCAGGTAGAAGTCGATAGCCAGGGGAGCGAAGGCGCTCAGGGCACCGAGAATCAGGATTATTCGTAAGTTCATCAGGCATCCGGTGGCAGTGCGCGCAGCCGCCTAGTCTAGCTGCACGAGGATGCCTTGAACATTCCGACAGGTCGCTCAATAAATAACTGACCGTCTCTCGGCAAGGTCAGCTTGCCAGCTTCACCTCGTAACCTTCGGCGCTGATCACGTCGATAACTTCGTCAACCGATAGGCTGCTCTGCACGCCAACTTCCTTCGCGCCGAGGTCCACCCGCACGCTGGCAGCCGGATCCTTGGCTCGCACGGCCTGAACAATGGCCTTGACGCAGTGATCGCACGACATGCCCTGGACATTGAAGATTTGCATGACACTTCTCCTGTATTGAGGTCGGCAGCAGTCTCAAGCTTGCCATGATAGCAAGGTCAAGTTCCTCGTGAAGCTGCCGGGCTGGCATTTCGCTCGCCCCTACGCCAAGCTTGGTCATCGACGATTCAACCGCAGGAGACTCTGCCATGCGCAGGTCAGTTTTCAGTCTGTTCGGCCTTCTCAGCCTTTTCGGTGCGACACCCTTTGCCTGCGCTGCCGGAGAAAACTACGGGGTACTGATTATCTCCCGTGAACGTTTGGAGGTCTCGACCTCCTGCGAAATAGGCGTTTACCTGCACGATCAGTTGTCGGCTCGGTTGTTCCAGGAACGGGCGACCTCATTCAACTTGCCGCCCGGAAACATCTCCGTGCGCTTGAAGACCTTGCCGAGCCAGGTTCCAGGCTGCGCCGCAAGCATGCTCGCGACATCGGAGCAATTGATCAGGCTCCGTGGCGGTGAGGTGCGCAAGTTTGCCATCGTCGACGAGCCGAATGGCTTGCGCCTCAAGCCAGTACCGCTGGGTTATCAATAAGCCGGGTTAAAAAAGAGAGGCTTGACCTTACCAGGGTGGCAAGGTTGATCCTGTGGGCAATTTCTCTAGGAGTAGCGCCCATGCTCGAATCTACCTTCCTCGACCTGCCGATCGTCGGCATGACCTGTGCGTCCTGTGCTGGCCGTGTCGAGCGGGCACTAAGCAAGGTCGTCGGGGTACGTAGCGTCAGCGTCAACCTGGCCAATGAACGAGTCCACCTCCAATTGCTTGGCCAGGTCGACCCTGCGCTGCTGATCGCCGCCGTCAGCGCGGCAGGTTATTCCACCCCCCTGTCCCAGCAGGGCGAAGCCACCACGGCGCAAACGCCACAGCGGCGCCTGAGCGGCGAACGCCGGTCGCTACTGCTGGCAATTGCCCTGGCACTGCCGTTGGTCTTGCCGATGCTCGCCCAGCCATTCGGTTACGACTGGATGCTGCCGGCCTGGCTGCAGTTCGCCTTGGCGACACCGGTGCAGTTCATCTTCGGCGCACGCTTTTATCGCGCCGCATGGAAAGCGCTCCGAGCCGGCGCCGCGAATATGGACCTGCTGGTTGCCCTCGGCACCAGCGCCGGCTATGGCTTGAGCCTTTACCAATGGGCCAGCGCCGGCCACGCTCATATACCCCACCTGTATTTCGAAGCCTCGGCGGTGGTGATCGCCCTGGTGCTATTGGGCAAATACCTCGAAAGCCGTGCCAAGCGCCACACCGCCAGCGCCATCCTGGCCCTGGAAGCTTTGCGTCCGGAACGGGCGATCCGGGTGATCGATGGACGAGAGCAGCACATCGCTATCAGCGCCCTGCGACTCGACGACCTGGTGTTGGTCAAGCCCGGTCAGCGCTTTCCCGTGGACGGTGAAGTAATCGAGGGACAGAGCCATGCCGACGAAGCGCTGATCAACGGCGAAAGCCTGCCGGTGCCCAAACAGCCGGGGGACAAAGTCATCGGCGGCGCCATCAACGGTGAAGGCCGGTTGCTGATCAAGACCCAGGCACTGGGGACGCAAACCGTGCTCGCACGAATCATCCGCCTGGTGGAAGACGCCCAGGCCAGCAAGGCACCGATCCAGAAACTGGTGGATAAAGTCAGCCAGGTATTCGTACCGTGCATACTGCTACTGGCACTGGCGACGCTGGTCGGCTGGTGGCTGCACGGCGCCCCCCTGGAGACAGCGCTGATCAATGCCGTGACGGTGCTGGTGATCGCTTGCCCTTGTGCTTTGGGCCTGGCCACTCCAACCGCGATCATGGCCGGGACCGGCGTTGCGGCACGTCACGGTATTCTGATCAAGGATGCCCAGGCGCTTGAGCGCGCCCATGAAGTCAGCGCCGTGGTCTTCGACAAGACCGGTACGCTGACCGCCGGCACCCCGCAGATTACTCATTTAAGCGCAGTGGACGGTGACGAAGCCCTTGCCCTGCAGCTGGCCGCAGCGCTTCAGCGCGGCAGCGAACACCCGCTGGCCAAGGCGGTGCTCGATGCCTGCGCAGAGCGTGACCTGATTGTTGCAGATATCCGCAACAGCCGCTCATTGCCCGGACGTGGCATCGCCGGCGAATTCGGTGGTCGGGCCCTGGCCCTGGGCAACCGGCGCCTGCTGGAGGAAAGCGGCCTGGCAATCGCCCCCCTGGAGGAAATGGCAAGCGCCTGGGAGGCCGAGGGCAACACCCTGTCCTGGCTGATCGAACAGCGACCGCTGTCGCGAGTGCTCGCCTTGTTTGCCTTCGGTGACACACTCAAGTCCGGTGCCCGGCAAGCGATCACGCAGTTGCATGCACGGCAGATCAGCAGCCACCTGCTGACCGGCGACAATCCTGGCAGCGCCCGGGTGGTGGCCGAGGCCCTGGGCATCGGCGATGTTCGCGCCCAAGTGTTGCCGGCAGACAAGGCCGCCATTGTCAGCGAACTGAAGAAGAGCGGTGTCGTGGCCATGGTCGGCGACGGCATCAACGACGCCCCGGCCCTGGCCGCCGCGGATATCGGCATTGCCATGGGCGGCGGCACCGATGTCGCCATGCACGCCGCCAGCATTACCTTGATGCGGGGCGATCCACGGCTGGTACCGGCAGCGCTGGAAATCAGCCGCAAGACCTATGCGAAGATCCGGCAAAACCTGTTCTGGGCGTTTGTCTATAACCTGATCGGTATCCCGCTAGCCGCCTTCGGCCTGCTCAATCCGGTGCTGGCGGGAGCGGCCATGGCCCTTTCCAGCGTCAGCGTGGTCAGCAATGCCTTGCTGCTCAAGACCTGGAAACCCAAAGACTTCGACTGAAGGAGACGTCATGAACATCGGCCAAGCAGCCCGCCAGAGTGGCCTGAGCGCCAAAATGATTCGTTATTACGAGTCCATCGGCCTACTTAAGGCAGCCACGCGCACGGACAGTGGCTATCGCCTGTACGGGGCGGACGAGTTGCACACCCTGGCATTTATCAAACGCTCGCGGGACTTGGGATTTTCCCTGGAGGAAGTCGGCAGGTTGCTGACGCTCTGGCAGGACCGGCAACGCGCCAGCGCCGATGTAAAGGCCCTGGCCCGGCAACATGTCGACGAGTTGAACCACAAGATCGGCGAGCTTATCGGGTTGCGCGATACCCTGCTGGACTTGGTACAACATTGCCAAGGCGATCAGCGCCCGGACTGCCCGATCCTCAGGGATCTGGCATCGGGGAGCCGTTGCGCGAAAGCCTGAGCCGCCACACTCCGCCTGCGTGGCGGCGCTCGTCTATGCGGATCAGTGCTGCATCCAGGGTGGCGGTGGCTCTTCGGCAATTTTACCCGGTGGGGCCTCGTCGGCCGAACGGATTGCCTGGCGGCGCTGCTCGTCGAAGCGCGCCGCTTCGATCTCGCGCAACACACCACCGACATCCGCCAATTCTTCCGGCTCCTCGAACTCGCCGCTCAGAACACTAGCCGGATGCAAGGTACCGGCCTGGTACAGCGCCCACATTTCCTTGGCATAGCGAGTGCGCTTGAGCTCCGGGGCAAACCGACCGAAATAGGAGGCCATGTTGCCGACATCCCGCTCGAGCATGCTGAAGGCGTGGTTGTTGCCCGCCGCATCCACCGCCTGGGGCAGGTCGATGATCACCGGGCCATCCGGCGTCAGCAACACATTGAACTCCGACAGGTCACCGTGCACCAGACCGGTACACAGCATCAACACGATCTGCGAAATCAGGAACGCGTGATACTCGCGCGCCTGGTCCGGTTCCAGCACGACGTCGTTGAGGCGCGGCGCGGCATCGCCATACTCGTCCGCCACCAGTTCCATCAACAGCACGCCTTCGAGGAAATCGAACGGCTTGGGCACTCGCACACCGGCACTGGCCAGACGGAACAGAGCGGCCACCTCGGCGTTCTGCCAGGCATCCTCGGTTTCCTTGCGACCGAACTTGGAGCCCTTCGCCATCGCCCGAGCCTGACGACTATTACGCACCTTGCGGCCTTCTTGATACTCGGCCGCCTGACGAAAACTTCGTTTATTCGCCTCCTTGTAGACCTTGGCGCAACGCAGCTCGTTGCCACAGCGCACTACGTAAACAGCTGCTTCTTTGCCACTCATGAGTGGGCGCAGCACCTCGTCGACCAGACCGTCCTCGATCAGGGGTTCAATGCGTTTTGGAGTCTTCATCAGCTTTAATTGTGGGTCCTTTATTGCCAAACACGCGAATGTCACTTGTTATACGGCCATCCTCTCACAGCAGGAAGGAAGATGCCGACCTCGAATGTTCTCCAAAGCACTCAATGTGCCAGATTAGCGCAGCAAATCCATGAGCCCAAAAGATAATAGCTGACACTCGCCAGACCATTAACAGGAGAGTACCCGGTCATTTCCGACAATTTCCAGCCGTTAAATACTCAGCAAAAAACAGGAATTTTTGCCAGACAATCTCAATTTTTCCTGTCTGGGACGAAGCCTAGTGGCCTGTACAGTGAGTTCGTTAGCTCAAGTTCGGATGCCAGAAGTTCATGGCCAAGACGCTGTGACGAGTCATAGCCCAGCTATGGCGAGGAACAGCAACGCCGGCCTGGGACTTCTGGCGCCGAAATTGACTCATAGAACTCACCACACAGGCCGCTAGGAGACTCAGGTAGCGCCATGACGACGCGCAACGGCTGACAGCGCAGTACAGCGCACGGAACGCTCTGATGAAACGCTTCGAAACCCGCGCCTAGCGGAACAACTCTCCCGGTGTATAACCGAACAGGCCCTTGAAAGCCGCGATATACGCTGAGGTGGAGTCATAGCCGCAGGACAGCGCCGCATGGGTCACGCTGTCGCCTTTCTCCAGAGCATTGAGCGACGACAGCAGGCGCATACGTTGGCGCCAGCCGCGAAAGCTCAGTCCGGTCTCGCGCTGGAACAGCCGCATCAGGGTTTTCTCGGACATACCCAGGCGCACCGCCCATTCGCTCAGGGTCACGCCCTGCTCCGGGCTTTCGATTAAGTGGTTACACAATTCCAGTAGGCGAGGATGACGTGGCAACGGCAGCGAAAAACCGACCTCCGGCAGACTCGCCAACTGGTCCAGCAACACCTGGACCAACCGCGACTGCGCACTGCCCTCCTGTGGGTAATCCGCCGGCAGCAGGCAGAAGCTCTTGATCAGCTCCCGCGCCAGCGGTGTCACCTCCAGCACCCGGCAGCGCTGCGCCGCCCACGAGCAATCTTCGCGCCGCACATACAGGCTGCGCATTTGCGCCTGCATCGAAGTTACCACCTCGTGCTCCAGCCCGGCGGGAATCCACACGCCCCACTGCGGCGGGGCAAAGAAACTGCCTTCGCAGGTATGTACCCCGAGCACACCGCTGATGGCATAGGAAAACTGCACCCAATCATGGCGATGCCGCGGCGTCCAGGAGCCAGCATTGAGGCTCTCGGAGCGGGCGTAAAGCGGGCGCGGCAGGGTCGACAGCACGGGAATCTGTCTTTCGAGCCCACGTTGTCCGTTAATCGGCATAGATCAACCTTGTGTCGCAAGATGGCTGGCGGCTGCGACCTTAGGCCAAGACCGTCGGTCTGACAATGCCTGGGGAAACCTGTGTGCGGTCCTGGTCAGAGTTGGCCCCCGCGAAGGGAGTGGCGATCCTGCGATCAGATCGCCTCGATGCGCGATCAACGCTCGATAATCGCCGTCACCCCCTGACCGCCAGCGGCACAGATCGAAATCAACCCACGCCCCTGCCCCGCCGTGTCGAGCAATTTCGCCAGGCTCGCGACGATCCGCCCACCCGTCGCGGCAAACGGGTGCCCGGCCGCCAGGGAGCCGCCCTTGACGTTGAGCTTAGCGCGCTCGATCGAGCCCAACGGCGCGTCGAGCCCCAGGCGAGTCTCGCAGTACTGCGGGTCTTCCCAGGCCTTCAGAGTACACAGGACCTGGGCGGCGAAGGCTTCGTGGATCTCGTAGTAGTCGAAGTCTTGCAGCGTCAGCTTGTTGCGCGCCAGCAAACGCGGCACCGCATAGGCCGGCGCCATGAGCAAGCCTTCAGCGCCCTTGACGAAATCAACCGCCGCGGCTTCGCCATCGCGCAGATAGGCCAGAATCGGCAGCCCCCGCTCCCGAGCCCATTGCTCACTGCCCAAAAGCACCAGTGAGGCACCGTCGGTCAGCGGGGTGGAGTTGCCCGCCGTCAGCGTGCCCTTGGCGCTACGTTCGAACACCGGCTTGAGCGCGGCGAGCTTCTCCAGGGTCAGGTCCGCACGCAGGTTGTTGTCACGGGTCAAACCGAGAAATGGCGTAAGTAGGTCGTCGTACCAGCCCTCGGCGTAGGCGGCCGCCATCTTCTGGTGGCTTTCCAGGGCCAGTTGATCCTGCTCGCCACGGGGGATGTTCCAAGTCTGGGCCATCAACTCGCAATGCTGCCCCATGGACAGCCCGGTACGTGGCTCGCCGTTGCGCGGTAGTTGCGGTTTCAGGTGATGCGGGCGCAATTGCAGCAGCGTCTTGAACTTCTCGCCCATGCTTTTGCTGCGATTGATTTGCAACAAAATCTGTCGAAGCCCTTCACTGACGCCGATCGGGGCGTCGGACGTGGTATCGACGCCACCGGCAATACCGCACTCGATCTGTCCCAGGGCAATCTTGTTCGCCACCAACAGTGTGGCTTCCAACCCGGTGCCGCAGGCCTGCTGGATGTCATAGGCCGGGGTCTGCGGCGATAGCCGCGAGCCCAGCACGCATTCGCGGGTCAGGTTGAAATCCCGCGAATGCTTGAGCACCGCCCCCGCGACCACTTCCCCAAGCCGCAGGCCATGCAGGTTGAAACGTTCGATCAGGCCCTCCAGCGCCGCCGTCAACATCGCTTGGTTGCTCGCGGTGGCATAAGGGCCATTGGAGCGGGCAAACGGGAGGCGATTGCCCCCGATAATGGCAACACGGCGCAACGTATTCATAAAAAACTCCCTATTATTTGAGTGACATTGCCGTTAAAAGCGTAGGTCTTTTCCTGCAAAACGAACCACTATCGATCCTTTGCGGTCAACCTTTGAACCCCTGCTGCCGGAGAGCGTTCCATGTCTGACCGTTATATCGACTTCGCCAACTCGACAATCGGTCAACGTCTGGTAGGTGCCCTCGGCCTGCCGACACCGACACGCCTGGAACGCTGGCAGGCCGGACGCCTACGGCCGATCGAAGGCGCCTTGCTGCTGGGCGGCGGACCGCTGGCAGCAAAAGTCGGCGCATTTGCCCTGAAGCTGACCGATGCCGTCTACAGCTACGACAGCGAGGTGCCGGGATGTACCGCCTGGATTCCCGGCCACGGACCGAAACTCAAGGCCCTGGTATTCGACGCCAGCGCTATTGTGCAGACCGAGCAGCTCAAGCAGTTGCGTGAATTCTTCCAGCCGTTGCTCAGAAACCTGGAGTCCTGCGCTCATGGGGTGATACTTGGCCGCGCTCCGAGTAGCCTGCGCGATCCTTTCGCCGCCAGTGCGCAACGCGCCCTGGAAGGCTTCGGCCGTTCGCTGGCCAAAGAGTTACGCCACGGCGCCACCCTACAGGTGTTGCGGATCGACGAGGATGCCGAAGATCAGCTCGAAGGCGCACTGCGCTTCTTTCTTTCGCCGAAAAGTGCCTACGTCAGCGGCCAGGTGCTGCACCTCTCGGCCTGCGCCAGCCAGGTCCAGGACTGGAGCCGGCCCCTGGCCGGGCGCCGGGCGCTAGTCACCGGCGCGGCGCGAGGCATCGGCGCGGCGATTGCCGAGACCCTGGCGCGCGACGGTGCCGAGCTCATCCTGCTGGATGTGCCGTCTGCCCAGGCCGATCTCGAAGCCCTCGCCGCCCGGCTCGGCGCGCACGGCATTGCCCTGGATATCTGTGTCGAAGACGCCGCTGCGCAACTGGTCGAACAACTGCCCCATGGCCTCGATATTCTCGTCCACAACGCCGGTATCACCCGCGACAAGACCCTGGCGAACATGACACCGGAGTTCTGGGATGCGGTGCTGGCCGTCAACCTCAATGCCCCACAGGTGCTGACCCGCGCCCTGCTCGACAGCGGTACCCTACACGATGATGGCCGGGTGATCCTGCTGGCCTCCATCAGTGGCATCGCCGGCAATCGCGGCCAGACCAACTATGCCGCGAGCAAGGCCGGGCTGATCGGCCTCGCTCAGGCTTGGGCGCCGCTATTGCGCGAGCGCGGTATCAGTATCAACGCCGTGGCCCCTGGGTTTATCGAGACCCAGATGACCGCGCATATCCCCTTCCTCTTGCGCGAAGCCGGACGACGCATGAGCTCTCTGGGCCAGGGCGGCTTGCCTCAGGATGTCGCCGAGGCGGTGGCCTGGCTGGCCCAACCGGGTTCGGGAGCGCTTAGCGGTCAGGCCTTGAGGGTCTGCGGACAAAGTGTATTGGGGGCCTGAACATGCAAGTGAATTGGCAGTACCTGACCATTGCCCCCGCGTTGCCGGGGTTGTATATCCGCGCCGCACGGCGGCGCAAGATCACCGGCACGCAGTTGCCCGCCGAGGGCCTGTGCTGCTGGGTCACTGTCGACACTAAGCGCCTGGCGGCCTACCGCAAGGTGTGTGGTTTTGCCGATACCGGCCTGATGCCCGCAACCTACCCCCATGTGCTGGCGTTTCCCCTGCAGTTGCAACTGCTCACCGCCAAGGGCTTTCCGTTCCCCCTGATGGGTCTGGTCCACCTGAACAACCGTATCCGCATCCTGCGCCCACTGGGTGGCGTCACCAGCCTGCGGGTCGGCGTCCAGGTGCGCAACCTGCAGCCCCACGCCAAGGGCGCGACGTTCGACCTGCTGACCCAGATCGACGACGCACTGGGGCCGTTGTGGGAAGCCGAAAGTCGCATGCTCTGCCGAGGGGTCGAGCTGGCGGGCGAACCGCCCGAGCAAACCGAGTGGCAACCTGGAGAGCTGGCGCAACTGACCCGCTGGCAATGCCCCGCCGATATCGGCCGCCAATACGCCAGGGTCTCCGGCGACTACAACCCGATCCACCTGAGCGCCCTCAGTGCCCGGCTGTTCGGTTTCCCCCAGGCCATCGCCCATGGCCTGTGGAACAAAGCACGCACGCTGGCGGCCCTGGGCAATCACCTGCCGGCGGCGAATATCGAAATCGACGTGACCTTCCGCAAACCGGTGCGCCTACCCAGCGAAGTCGACTTGTGGGCCAGTGCGCCAGGCTCGAACGGCGCGTTCAAATTATCCGGCGCCGAGAGGTTGGAACATCTGAGCGGTATTTGGCAACCCATTGCCTGACAGACCATCCATCGGAACTAGTGGCCTGTGGGGTTAGTTCTATTCACCGTACAGGCCACTAGAACATTATTGATGATGACGGGAGCAACGTTAAGGGTTTGATCCTAACATCCATCGGCAGCAGCGTTGTCAACGACGGTCAGATCTTCACGTTCTCACGAATATTCCAGCCATACTTGATGACCCCACCATCCTTGCCACCATCGGCTTTCTGCGCCTGGTAGCTGACTTCGACCTTGGCGAAGTTCAGCGCTATATCCTCATGCAAAATATCCTCACCCTGATTACCATGGGTTCCATAGGACGCCACCATCACTTCTTTGAGGGTAATCACCAGGTATTCCACCGGGCTGGTGCCGCCGGCCTTGCGCACGGTGAGCGTCGCTTCGGGAAAGTGCTTGCCACTGGAGCACGCCGCCATCAGATTGGGGGATGACTTGTCCATGGACTTACCAAAGGACAAGTTGTTGATACTGACCTTGCCGGAACCGCCACCGCTGCCCGTGTGCATGGAGCCGGACTGGTTCATGCCCCATTGAATCGATTGGATTTCGATCTCGTCCCGGTGTTGCTGGTCTTTGGACTCACCTTTGATATCGCCCAGCTTCAAAAACATATCGGTTGCCATACACACTCCGTGTCGTTGATCCACGCCGAACTGGCGTTGGCAGGTACTGTCCTCGCAGGGGGCAGTCTGGATCAAGGCGCGGAACAGCGAAAGGGAATGTGCCCACCTCATTAACTCGCAAGTCCTACATTTTCCGCTGATTGGACTGCTTATGCTCCCAGACCGTCATAACAGGTCAGGGAATGATGGGATGATTTCCGAACTATTGAAAAGCGGTGTTCCCGGGGCGCACAGCAACGCTCGGCAGCGCGTAGAGGGCAAGGTCGATCTGCCACGCCTATTTCGCGCTATCGATGCGGACCCGGCGATAGCGGGCGCTGGCGTGGTGTATATCGAAAGCGATTTCACGGTAGTAACGTTGCGCGAGTTCCAGGTGATTTGCAGCATTGTGCCGAAAAAGGTGATATTGCGTGAGGTGCCCAGGTACATGGCGCCGTTGGAGTTTGCGCGGGCGCTGGAGACGCAGCCACGGGAATCACGACTGGTTGCAGAGGCGGTGAGCGCGGGCTTGACTTGTACTAGCGCCATCTTGGGATGGGTTGTTGTACTGAGTGGAACTGTACTTGTTCCGTTCAGCGGAGGAGCGAGCTTAATCGTCTCGAAAATTGGGCTAGGTGTTGCGGTAGCGAGTTTCGCGCAGTGTGCCGTGGGCATGGTCAGGGTCCATAACGAAGTCACAGATCCTGTTTTGAACGATGAGATGGATCGAGAGGACTGGTATCGATACATGATGCCCGTTCTGGATGCTGTTTCGTTGTTTGGCGCAGGCACCTCGGCAACTGCAACTTTCAAGTTATTGCACGCTCGAAAAGTTGCAACTGGTAGAAGTTGGTATGACCTTTCGAAAGGGCTTTCACGGCAACAGCAAAAATCATTGACCCGCGAATTATTGTCCATTCGGCATCCCAGTCTGACTGCAAAGCAACTGAAACTTGAACAACATCTTGGAAAACTTCCAAAACGCTATACCAGTGACCAAATTCAGCATGTGACGCTTACGCAGATACAAGATGCTCTTGGCGCTTCCATAAGCCTGGCAGGTAGCGCTTACTCTGGAAACATAAACACCATTGCAATGGGGGTACTTTATGAGGAGTATAATTCTTTTTGATTTTAAACTAAAAAAGTTCAAGGCGTTGTTTATGGCGCGCTACTTTCCTATTTTTTTGTGTGCAATTTTTTTAAGTTGCTTCTCGTTAGCATGCACTATCCTTCTGATGACAAGCGCTTACTTTAAAGGTTATCCCGGACACACCAAATACATGACAATTGTAGTTATCTTTGTATCAACAACACTAACGATGTTCAATTATCTGGTGCTGCTTGGCCGTCCAGGGGCGATATGGGGTGTTGTTGCATTCAATGTGCTTTGCCTATGTTTGATACTCTCACTCACAGGCAATACGCCTCATTTTATCGCCTATATAACAGGGATTATTCTTCCACTTTTGAGCCTACTAGTTCTTAATAGCCAACGCCACCGCGAAATGCGCAAGTTCCTTGTGACGGTTCGTCAGCTACGAGAAGAACTTCAGCAGCATTACAAAGGGCGTCGGCGCCGCCGCTGATGCTTACTCTGCAAGTATAAAGTCCGTCGCAACGGGAGTACTTTATGAAAATTATAGATTTTTATGATTTGGAGCGCAAAAAATTCAAGGCGTTTAAGGCGCGCTATTTTCCTATTTTTTTGTGTGCATTTTTTTCAAGCTCCTTCTCAGCATCATGCACTATCTCTCTGATGGCAAGCACTTATTTTAAAGATTACCCCAAGCGCGCCACATATACGATAATTGTAGCTATCCTTGTATCAACAATACTAACGATGTTCAATTACCTGGTGCTGCTTGGCCGTCCAGGGGCGATGTGGGGTGTTGTTGCATTGAATGTGCTTTGCCTATGTTTGATACTTTCACTCACAGGTAATACGCCTCATTTTATCGTCTATATAACAGGAATCATTCTTCCACTTTTGAGCCTACTAGCCCTCAATAGCCAACGTCATCGCGAAATGCGCAGGGTCCTTGTGACGGTTCGCCAGCTACGAGAAGAAATTCAGCAGCGTTACAAAAAGCGTCGGCGCCGCCGCTGATTGCCGCCAAACATCGCACGCCCAGCCGTCCTGACGAATATTTTATCTGCTCCTGATGTTATCCCTGCGCCAAGGCCTTGCTTCCCGTGCCCATCCGCCGGAAGCTAGCCGTCTTGAAGGAGAACACTGCGCATGAACCTCGACGAACTGACCCAACGCCTGCACGGTATCCGCGATCGCAACGACTGGAAACCATTCCACAGCCCGAAAAACCTGGCAATGGCCGCCAGCGTGGAAATGGCCGAGCTGGTGGAGATCTTCCAGTGGCTGACGGAGGATCAGTCGCGCCAGTTGCCCGCGCAAGAGCTGGCCCATGCCGGGCAGGAGGTCGGGGACATTATCCTCTACCTGCTGTTGCTGTGCAGCGAGCTGGGGCTGGACATGAACGCAGTGGTGCGGGCCAAGCTGGCCGACAGTGAACGGCGGTTCGGCCAATGAGCGACCGCCATTTCGATCAATTGGCCACCCGCTTCGCGGAAAAAATCTACGGTGGCGCCAAGGGCGCGATTCGTCTCGCGGTACTTCAGGCCGATCTTATCGAAGCCCTGCCGGATCGACCGTTGCGGGTGCTGGATATCGGCGCTGGGCTGGGCCATATGTCGTTGTGGCTGGCCGAGCGCGGTCATCGGTTGACCCTGGCCGAACCCGCCGAGCCGATGCTCGAAGGCGCGCGCCAGCGCTTCGCCGAGGCGGGACAGACGGCGACCTTTATCCAGGCGCCGTGGCAGAATCTGCTCGGGCAACTGACCGAACCCTACGATCTGGTGCTATGCCATGCGGTGCTGGAGTGGCTGGCCGACCCCCATGCGATCCTGCCGGTACTGCACCAACTGACGCGCCCGGACGGCCAATTGTCCCTGGCCTTCTACAACCGCGATGCGCTGATCTATCGCAATTTGCTCAAGGGCCATTTCCGCAAGATGCGCCAGAACGACATGGCCGGCGAAAAGCACAGCCTGACTCCACAACAACCGCTTGATCCACGAGAGCTGGCAGCGCAACTTGAAGGTCAATGGACAGTCGAAACCCAGAGTGGCGTGCGGGTTTTCCATGACTATATGCCGGTCGAATTTCAGGCCCGCACCGAACTGGCCGATCTGCTGGAAATGGAGTTGGCCCATCGTCGCCACCCCAGTTTTGCCGGGCTAGGGCGTTACCTGCACTGGATTTGCCGTCCGGTGTAACGCGGAGGATGCAATGAATCGCTGTTTTATCGTGTTGACACTGTGCCTTGGTTTACTCGCCTGTTCGAGTCCGAACCCTTATATCGCTGACTCGCGGCCGATCCCGCCGGCACCAGCGCAGGCCGCCGCAACCCTGGACCTGAGTGCCTACCCGGCACCCGCCCGTGACTATGGCCGCTACCGTACCTGGGCCTGGCTCAATGACCGGCTGCCTGCCGGCACCCCCTGGGCCGACCCGGCGCAACTGGCCGAGATGGTCGGCAACGCCCTCGACGAACAAGGTCTACGGCCCCGTCGCGAGGGCACACTAGCGGACCTGCGGGTCAGCGCCGAGGTGCATATGGAAAAACGCCTGCGCCAGGTCCAGGAAGACTACGGCTATGCCGGCGCCTACGGGGGTGGTCCTTACCGCAACCGCTACGGTATGTATAACAGCGTGCCGATCGTGCGCACCTATGAGGTCCAGGTGCTGGTGGCCCGCATCAGCCTGTTCGATGCCGCGACCGCTCAGCCTATCTGGAGCGCCAGCGCCGAAACCGCCAGCCAGGGCAATCAGCTCGAACGCGCGGACGCCTTACGCGCGGCGGTGCACAAAGCCCTCGCCGCCTATCCACCCAGCTAATTGGCAACCGGAGAAAAATCATGTTCCGCCGTTTCGCTTTAGTGGCTTTCGCGGCGCTGCTCAGTGCCTGCCAAAGCACTCAGGTCAACCACGACTTCGACGCCAGTCGCGACTTCGCGGCTTACCGCAGTTGGAGCTGGAAAGAACCCGCTCTGCAGTATCGACCCGACGATCCACGGATCAAGAGCGACCTGACCGAACAGCGTGTTCGCCAGGCGGTCGCTGAACAGCTCGACCAGCGCGGCTTGCGCCCGGCACCGGTAGGCGCCAAGGCCGATGTCAGGGTGCAGGCCTACCTGATCGTCGACAATCGCCGGCAGCAGGTCAGCACTTACTACGGCGGCGGCTGGGGCGGCCCATGGCGAGGTGGCGGTCTCTGGGGCACGCCGGGGTATAGCGAAGTCCGTGATGTCGACTATCAGGTGGCGACAATTCAGATCGACCTGCTCGATGGCCAAGATGGCAAGTTGGTCTGGCGCGGCAGTGCCGAACAGGTGGTCAATGAAACGCCGACCCCAGCCGAGCGCCGCGCCGCCATCAACAAGACGGTGGCTCAGGTGCTGGCCAACTATCCGCCCAGGTAGTGGTTCTCCTGGTGTCTGGGCAGGCCTCGCAGACCTTGATTTATCTAAGGCGCCCGTTGGTTTGTTGAATCGATCAGCGTGTCACCCGTGACCTGTAGGGCTTGCAGACTGTCACAACTGCTGTCCACCCTACCGCGGGAACCGCGTGGCTCGCTGCATGGCCCAACGCTGAAGCCCGTTGCCAAGCCCTCATCAGGATACACATATGCAAGTAGAGAATTTTTTCGAGTGGCTGGGACAGATATTGGGATCGGCGATTCGTTTTATCGTCGACGGGTTGAGCGGGCTGTTCAATTTGCTGACTCACGCCGGCGGCAATTTCGTCGACGGCCTGGCACGGGCCTTGGGCATGGAGACCTCGCTGATCAGCATCCTGATCCTGATCATCGGTCTGATGTTCCTCTACTCGGCGGTCCGCGCCTTCATGCGGGCCTCGATCATTTTCGGCATTATCTGGCTGATGCTCGGGTTGTGGCTGTTGAGCTGGATCATTCACTGACACTCACCGCAGCCGCCAAGACCAGCGCTACAATGCGCGCTCTTTCGAGGAGCCCGCATGTCCACGCTGATCGCTGACTGGCGCGACCGCCCAACCCATCGCCGGGTCTGGGCACTCGCGGCGCCGATGATCCTATCGAATATTTCCGTTCCCCTGGTGGCCCTGGTCGACAGCAGTGTGATCGGCCACCTGCCGCACGCCCATCAACTGGGCGCCGTGGCGGTAGGTGCCAGCCTGTATATTTTCCTCGCCTGGGCCATGGGTTTCCTGCGCATGGGCTCCACCGGATTCGCCGCACAGGCCGCCGGTCGCGGCGATGGCACGGCGCTGCGGCAGATCCTCTTGCAGGGACTGCTGCTGAGTCTGCTGCTGGCGGCATTGCTCGGGGCAATCGCCCTGCCCTTCAGCGACCTCGCCCTGAGGGTCATGCAGCCCTCCAGCGAACTGCATCAATTGACCCTGGATTTCTTCCACACCCGGCTGTTCGGGCTGCCGGCCGCCCTGGCCTGCTATGCCCTGGTCGGCTGGTTCCTCGGCACTCAGAACGCCCGGGCGCCGCTGGCAATCCTGTTGACCACCAACCTGATCAATATCGCGCTGAACCTGTGGTTCGTACTCGGCCTTGACTGGGGCGTAGTCGGCACGGCCCGCGCCTCGGTCATCGCCGAATGGACCGGCGCCCTGCTCGGCCTGGCGCTGACCGGCAAAGCCCTGCGCGCCTATCCCGGTAAGATCGCCTGGGCCGCGCTGGCGCTATGGGCCAATTGGCGACCGTTGCTGGCGGTGAACCGTGATATTTTCATCCGCAGCATGGCCCTGCAATCGGTGTTTTTCCTGATTACGGTGCAAGGCACCCGGCTCGGCGACGCCACGGTCGCGGCCAATGCCCTGCTACTCAACGGCCTGTTGCTGACGGCGCATGCTCTCGATGGCCTGGCCCATGCGGTAGAAGCCCTGTGCGGCCATGCCATCGGCGCCCGCGAGCGGCAAACCCTGCGCCGCTCGCTGGTCGTTGCCGCTGGCTGGTCGTTGTTAGCCAGCCTCGCCTTTGCCCTGCTGTTCCTGCTCGGCGGCCACCTGTTCATTGCCTTGCAGACCGATATTACCAGCGTGCGCGAAACCGCTTTCGGCTACCTGCCCTACCTGGCGGCGCTGCCCTTGATCGCAGTCTGGAGCTACCTGCTCGACGGCTTGTTCATTGGCGCCACCCGCGCCCGGGAAATGCGCGATGCCATGCTGTTCAGCGTGCTGCTCAGCCTGCCCTTTGCCTGGGCCTTGAGCGGCTACGGCAATCATGGCCTGTGGATAAGTTTCCTGCTGTTCATGTTGCTACGCGGCCTGACCCTGGTCGGTTGTGCCCTAAAGCTGTGCAAACAGGACCGCTGGTTCGACAATCCGAGTCATTGAAGCCGAGTATCACCAACGCTACCGGCGCCTGAGTCGACGTCACTCACTCGCGGGCCATCAGCCATGCGTTCGACTCCAGGTCACACGCAGGTTTGCCAGGCGCTCGCTCGGCGTGTCGCCCTGCAAGCCAGACGGAACCGATGCCGCCGGATACTGCGCGCGCAAACCCAGCCAGTCATCGAGGGTCTCGCTGTCGCGAAAGCCTTGGGCAATCCCTTCCTGCAGATGACCCCAGGTCCGGTCGTAATCATGGCCGCTGGCACAGCTCCACTGATAGGCATGGCGCTCCAGCAGGCAGGCTCGTAATCGCCGTTGTTGCATGGCACTAAGCCCCCTGCGGTGGCTCAGGGCGGGCCCCTCCAGGCATGGATTGATCAGTTGTAGCCAACCGAGACTGCCAACGGCCTTGTCGGCCCAGGTGCCACCGTGCCAGTAGAGCAGGATGATCGGCCCGAGCCAACGACTCAGTTCGCGGGCATCCACACCATCGAAGAAGTAACTGGCCGTCTGCGGATTGTAGTAACTGATCACCCCTTCGCGATCCGCGTCGAAGCGCACCAGCAGCATCTGCCGCAGATGCGCCAGCAAAGCCGCCACAGGAGCCCGGCTGAGCAGAAAAAGCCCGGCCCATTGGCGAGGCCAAGCCTGGCTCAGCTTCGCCAATGGGCAGTCCGGGGCCAGCCTCACCAGTCGCGGCCCCCAGTCACGCACGCCATGCAGTGGCGTGCCTTCGAACAACAAGTGACTCTCGTAGTTCGCGTAGCGTTCCTGCAACACCGCGACCAGCCCCGCAGAGCTGGGAATGTCCAGGAGCAGCCACAGCGTACTGGGCATCGTGCAATCAGCGTCCCTCATGGGACACCGCCCCGGCCATCCGCGGCGGCCCCCGGGCAATCACGGACAGCGGACCGCTCACTCGCGGGCGCGACTTGGCATAAAGGCACCAGCGGATGCCCCTCTCGCAGCCGCTCGAATGCCACCCCGCCAGGGCGCCCCGGCACAATCCGAGGCATTGAGGTCGAACGCCAGGCATCGCAGCGGCCAACGATCCGCGGCTGATCCGGATCGCCCCCCAGGAAACGCACCCATATCGCGGTACCTGGCTCAAGCTCCGCCGCCGATACCTGCCGCTCACCTGCTGTCGACTCGGCGAGCGGCAGCCAACAATCACTCTCGCTGGCCCACTCGCCCTGATAGAACGCCAGCAACCGCACCGCCACCTTCCCTGGCGCGTCGGATCTGGCCCCGTGTTTATCCGCCGCAACCACCCAGGCGCGAAACAGGCCGGACAGCAGCGGCTTCGGGTACCGGATCGGAATACGCAAGGCCACTTCCCAGGAGGTGGCGCGAAAGGTATTGCAGTAAATCATCGACTGCGGGTCCATGGGATTGCTGTCGCCACGATGCTCAAGGGCGGTGAGCAACCACAGACGGTTCCACGGCGCACATGGATGGCCCGACAACGGCATCAAGCTGGCACAGTGCAGCCCCGGCAGATCACTTTCACCTTGCGCCCAGTCCTGGGGACGTCCAGCGCGTCGACGGGAATGCCCCGACAGATTGACGCAAAAGTCCCGGACGCCCACGCCGTCCTCCGGACAGAAGCGTGCTGCGTGAACGTGCCGCAGGGCCTCCAGGCTGTCGGCGAACACCAGCCGATGATTGTCCCTGGCATGCTGAAAGTGAAAGTGAATCCCTTCTTCGGCACACAATCGCAGGATGAACTGCAGATCGGACTCTTCGAACTGCACGCAATACGGACGCAACGTGCAGCGGCCCTTCAGCGCAAAGCGAAAGTCATCTTCACCCAGACCGTGCTCCCCGAGCACCTGGGCAATAATGGCAGGCACTGATCGCTGCTGGAACAGTCGTCGTCGCCAGCGCTGTGCCAGACACCCCATACGAGGTCCCAGATGCAAGCGGTAATGGTCGTGCGCCAGGCCGCCACATCGCAGGTTGACGCCCTGTATCTGTGCGTGGATGCCCTGTCCGTCCGCCCCCAGAACCAGGAAACAACTGCGATACATCAATCCACTCAGGTCCGGTCCGGCTTCCTCGTTCAACACATCCAGCTCGAAAGAGAACAGCTCACTGACGGCCTCGTGACCGCGAAACGAGGTGACAGGCAGCGAATGAGACAAGCCGGCAACATCCAGACAAAAGAACGACTCGGTGACTGGATCGAACATGGGTTTTCCTCTACATGGACCGACTGGATGGAACCGACTTGAGATTCTCGCCGACAGACAAGATCGAGTAGAGGGCTGAAGAGACGTTAGGGAAACGACCTACACAAAACGCGGAACCGAGGAAGCCATCACTTTGCCTTCAGCCAACAAAAAACCCACCGCTAAGGGTGGGTTTTTCGACAATCAGACGCCGCCTACATGACTAAAGGAAAAAAACCTATATTAAAAGGGCTTCTTCCCAGGAACTCTCGGCCTTACCTCAAGAAGACAGGTAGGAAGAGCGGGTCAGACCCAAACGCAATGCGTCGAGGTACTGGGTCCGCTCTTTCACACTGATATTGGCGCTGGCAACTTTGTCGCGGTAGTGCGTCATCAACTCTTCCGGCGACAGATGCACATAACGCAGCATGTCCTCGATGGTGTCGTGGGTTTCGATACCGGCGTGGTACACCCTGCCATCCTCCTTCTGGTAGATGTTCACCGAGTCGGTGTCACCGAACAGGTTATGCATATCACCGAGAATTTCCTGGTAGGCGCCCACCAGGAAGATCCCCAACAGGTAGTCCTCGCCCTCGTTCAGCGCATGCACTGGCAGACTGGTCTCGATGCTCTGCTCGTCGACGTACTGCTTGATCTTGCCGTCGGAGTCGCAGGTCAGGTCTTGCAGCACGGCGCGGCGCAGCGGCTCCTCGTTCAGACGATGCAACGGCAGGATCGGCAGCACCTGGCCAATGGCCCAGGTATCGGGCAGGCTCTGGAACACCGAGAAGTTGCAGATGTACTTGTCGGCCAGCTTGTCATTGAGTTCGTCGAGCACCTGGCGATGCGAACGCTGGCGGGCCTTCAGCGAGTTGTGCAGGCGCCGGCAAACCGCGAAGTAGCATTGCTCGGCCAAGGCTTTCTCGGCCAGGGTCAACTTGCCGTCGGCGTACTGAGTGGCTACGTCGCTCATGTAGTGCGTGGCGCGCCAATAGGTTTCGGTGACCATCTCGATATCGGTAGGCCCCAGCAGCTCCACCAGCCATTGCACGGTTTCCGGCAGGCTCTCGGGGTTCTCGATATGCGGCACATCGTCGTTGTGCTTCTCGACATCCGTCACCTGCACCACCAGCACGGCGTGGTGAGCGGTCAGCGAGCGGCCGCTTTCCGAAAAAATGTTCGGGTGCGGCAGGTTCTGCGCATCGCAAAACTCCTTGAGCATGCCGACCACGACGCCAGCATAGTCATCCATGTCGTAGTTGATCGAGCTGGCATTGCGCGAGTGAGTGCCATCGTAGTCGACACCCAGGCCGCCACCCACATCGATATGGTCCACCGGCAGGCCGAGGTTGCGCAGTTCGCCGTAATAGCGGATCGCTTCCTTGAAACCGTACTGGTAGTCCGCCAGATTGGCGATCTGCGAACCCATATGGAAGTGCAGCAGACGAATGCCCTGGTCCAACCCCGCCGCTCGAAAACGCTCGACCACCGACAGCAGTTGCGCCGCCGACAGGCCGAACTTGGATTTCTCACCACCGGTGTCGGCCCACTTGCTCGAGGCCAAGGAGGAAAGACGTACCCGCAAACCGACCTGGGGCTTGACCTTGAGCGACGCCGCTTCCTCGATCACCAGCTCCACTTCGGACTCTTTCTCGATCACAATAAAGACGTTGTGACCGAGCTTCTGACCCATCAAGGCCAGACGAATGAACTCCCGGTCCTTGTAGCCGTTGCAGACGATAGTGCCGCCCTTTGGCGCCAGCGCCAGCACCGCCAGCAGTTCCGGCTTGGAACCGGCTTCCAGGCCGATGGAGACGTTCTGGGTGGCGATGATGTTCTCGATCACCGCTTCCTGTTGATTGACCTTGATCGGGTACAACGCGGTGTACTTGCTTTGGTATTCCAGGCGTTCGATGTTCGCGTCGAACGCGCCGGTCAACCGCCGCACACGGTCTTGCAGGATATCTGGGAAACGCACCAGTAGTGGCAGGGACAAACCGCTCTTGCGTAACTCCTCGACCTGCTCGAAGAGGTCGATAGGCGAACTGCTCGGACCGTTCGGACGAACTTCGACGCGACCGGCGTCATTGATCGCGAAATACCCGGCCCCCCAATGACGAATCCCATAAACACTGCGGCTATCCGCAACTGTCCACTGGCTGCCATCGTCTTTGCGTGTACGTCGTACGGACATCGAAGTCCCCTATAAATGAAGTCAAATAGCGCCACCTGGATCCAGGCTGCGCGCAGTCTAAAGAATGAAAATGACGATTCGTCTGCATCCAGGTAAGACCCCGGATCCAGATTGGAGTTTAGAGACAGTTCGGGAACAGGCTCTGTGAAAACCATGGGGACTGCCGCAGGGCCATGCTCATTCGGGCCGCCAGGTCAACTCCACGGTGGTTTTCACAGAGGCTGCTAGCCGCCGGACTTCTTCGCCTTGAAACCGTGTTTGCCCAATTCTGTCAACAGCAACTCGACGTGATCGCCCTGGATCTCGATGACGCCGTCCTTCAAGGCGCCACCGGTACCACAGCGTTTCTTCAACGCGGTTGTCAGTTCCCCGAGGGCGTCTTCGGCCAGCGGCACACCGGTAATGGTGGTCACCGTCTTGCCGCCACGACCCTTGCTTTCGCGACGCACACGGGCAATGCCATCACCGGCGGGGATCTGGGTTTGCTTGCAGATACAGGCGGCCACCGGCTGACGACAGTCCGGGCAATGTCGACCTGCGTCGGTGGAGAACACCAGGCCGCCGAGGGCGGCGAAGGATGCGGCTTTTTTGGCCACCGGCAATCCTCTTGGGAGGATAAAGACTGGTCGCCACGCCTGGGCAGGCGCCTGCGACCGCGAAGCCCCACTCAGGCAGGGGCAGCGCAACTCAATCGGCCAGGCCGCTTGAGCTTGAAAAGTCGCGCAGTGTAACGGCAAAAAGCCGGTGACCCAAGAGCCAATCGGCGCCATTTCATAAAGGTTTCGCGACCTGCGCTCCCTGCGCCCGCAAATAGCGCTTCAGCGCCGCCAGAGAGTCCGGGCAATAAGGCTTTTCCCCGGTTTCGCGCAGGACAGCATCGACCGGGATAAAACGCGCCTCCAGCACCTCTTCCGGCTGCACGTACAGCGGCCCATCCCAGACAGCACTGAACACCGCGCACCAGAGCCGGTTGCCTGGCTGGTCGAAGAAAAAATGCTCATGGGCAGTCAGCGCCACACCCCCCACCCCCAACTCCTCCTCCAGCTCGCGGGCCGCCGACTCGGCGTAGCTCTCGTCAGCCAGGACCATGCCGCCTGCCGCCACATCCCAATAACCGGGGTAGATGGCCTTGCTCAAAGTACGGCGATGCACGCACAACTCGCCGGCCGAATTGAACAACAGGATATAGGTGCCGCGACCGATCAGCCCACGTTCACGCAGCTCGGCCCGACCGACAGCGCCCAGCAACTGGTCCTCGCCATCGACCCAGGCGATCTGTTCGGCATCGGAGGCGAGACGATGGGCAGCCTCCTTCGGCGAGACATTCATCGATCAACCCTGGTTGAGCAGTTGGCGCAAGTCGATCACCGCAGCGTTGGCTCGCGAAATGTAATTGGCCATGACCAACGAGTGGTTGGCGAGGATACCGAAGCCGCCGCCATTGAGGATCATCGGGCTCCAGACCGGTTCCTGCGAAGCCTCCAGCTCACGGATGATCTGCCGCACGCTGACCGTGGCATTCTTCTTCGCCAACACATCGGCGAAGTCCACCTCAATGGCCCGCAACAGGTGCGACAACGCCCAAGCCTGGCCGCGGGCCTCGTAGAACACGTTGTCGATCTGCAACCACGGCGTCTCGACCACCTCTTCATCGACCTGCGGTGCCTGGCCGGGAATCACACTTTCGGTTTTCAGCGCGGTATTGAGCTTGACCCGTCCGACGCTGGCCGACAGGCGCTGGGACAACGAACCCAGGCGCGTGGCGACATCGCCAAGCCAATTGTTCAGGTTGTCGGCACGGGCGTAGAACAGCGCATTGTTTTGGTTCGGATCGGACAGGCGGGCCTGGTAGCGAGTCAGGGATTTAATGCCTTCCTGGTATTCCGACTCACTGGACGGCAGCATCCAGCTTTTGTTGTCGAAGTTGAAACGCGGCTCCGCCTTAGCCAGGTCGGCATCTTCGGCCGACTGCGACTGCGAACGGGCGAAGTCCTTGCGCAGGGCACGGGTCAGGTCACGAACCTGAACCAGCACGCCGTATTCCCAACTGGGGATATTGTCCAGCCATAGACCGGGTGGAAAGCGGTCGTTGGAGAGATACCCGCCCGGCTTGCTCAACAGCGTACCGACAACGGTCTTGAGGGTAGCGACCGTGGTAAACCCCACGACCATCTTGCGCCCTTCCTGCTCGGCGGCGAGCTGGGCGTTCTGCTGCACGGGAAACAGCGCTGGCTCCTGGCTCCAGTACCAACCGAGCAGGATCGTCACCAACAGGTACAAGCCGAGCAAAGTCGCCAGGGCGCGACTCAACAGCAGGCTGCCGAAGTAGCCACGGGTCGCCGACTCGGGTTCGGCAGCACGATCCGGCGCGCTGCCCGCGCTTTTTTTCCAGTCCAGCATGGCTCTATCCTTTCAATCACTTGAGTTCATCGGTTCGACCACAACCCTACGTCATCGTGCCTTGCCTGCTTCGGCTTAAATCAACCGGGGCAAATAAAACCGGACGCCGCAGCGTTGTCATCCATCAGGCAACTATAAATCAAGCCATCCTAGGACGCTTCACACAAGCACCGTCCAATGGATAACGCCCACCACACAAGGCCTGCGAGCAGACCGACCGGTCACCTAATGAATCGGATAAATTAGTACCTGACAAGTGTATTGACAGAAAGAGGTGATAGCATAAAGACACCATTTACTCCTCCGTTGTTCGCCTAACCGGTAATCAGGATATGACCGAGCCAGCAGACCCCAGTCGCGAGCGCCTTAAGCACCACTTTGCCCAGCGGGTCATTCATCAGGCACGTCAGATTCTTGAGATATGGCAACGTCTACAACGCAGCGAATGGTCGAGCAGCGACATGGCCGAGCTCAGCGAAGCGAACCTGCGCCTGTTACGTTTCGCCGAACGTTTCGAGCAACCGGAACATATCCGACTGGCTCATGGCATCAACCAATCACTGGAAGCGGTGGATGCCAATCGCGGTCGCCTGAGCAGCGCGCTGATCACTGACCTCAATCGCCTGATGCAGCGTCTGTCGTACACCGGCCTGCGCCATGGCGATCAACTCGAACACACCTTCCTGCCCCCCTTGCGCAGGCCGGTCTACCTGATGTTGCAGGACCATGAATGCGCCGGGCGACTGGCCAAGCAACTGGCGTTCTTCGGCCTCAGCGCCCAGCCGCTGGACAGTGTCGCAGCGTTCCGTTCGGCCATGGCCGAGCGCTTGCCGGCGGCGCTCGTCATGGACGTCGACTTCAGTGGCAATGGCATGGGCCTACGCCTGGCGGTCGAAGCTCAGCTCGGTCTCGAACACAAATTGCCGCTGCTGTTTTTCAGCCTGCACGAAACCGATACACCGACCCGCCTGGCCGCCGTGCGCGCTGGCGGACAGGAGTTCCTCACGGGCGTCCTGGAGGCCTCCAGTCTGCTGGAGAAAATCGAAGTCTTGATTTGCGTAGCCCAGTACGATCCCTACAAAGTCCTGGTCATCGATGACTCGCCGGCCCAGGCGCGACACACCGAACGCCTGCTCAACGGTGCCGGGATCGTCACCCGAACACTGATCGATCCGATCCAGGCCATGGCCGAATTGGCGGATTTCCAGCCAGACCTGATCATTCTCGACATGTATATGCCAGCTTGTACCGGTACCGAGCTGGCCAAGGTAATCCGCCACAATGATCGGTATGTCAGCGTGCCGATCATCTACCTGTCCGCCGAGGACGACTTGGACAAGCAACTCGACGCCATGAGCGAGGGCGGTGACGACTTCCTGACCAAGCCGATTAAGCCACGCCACCTGATCACTACCGTGCGTAATCGTGCGGCGCGGGCGCGTAACCTCAAGGCAAGGATGGTCCGCGACAGCCTGACCGGGCTGTACAACCACACCCATATCCTGCAATTACTCGAAGACGCCAGCCTGCGCGCCCGTCGCGACTGCAAGCCACTGAGCTTCGCGATGCTCGATATCGACCACTTCAAGCGGGTCAACGACAGCCATGGCCATCCCATGGGCGACCGGGTGATCAAGAGCCTGGCGCTGTTTCTCAAGCAGCGCCTGCGCAAGACCGATTTTATCGGCCGTTATGGCGGTGAAGAGTTCGCCATTGTCATGCCCGACACTGACGTGGAATCGGCCTACCGGGTACTGGACGAGATTCGTCAGCGCTTCGCGGAAATCCATTACCCGGCACAGCCCCAGGATCTGTGGTGTACCTTCAGCGCCGGGGTGGCCGAGCTGCATGCAGGCAGTGACAGCCTGACAATGGCAACCCAGGCCGACGAAGCGCTCTACTGCGCCAAACATGCGGGGCGCAACCAGGTGCAGGCCGCGCTGCAATATCGAGGACTACCTGGGCAGAGGCGACGCCTTGCGCCTGAGCAGTGCCAGCCAGGCCATCGAAGTGATTGAACAGGAACTCGCCAGCCTGCACGCGCTGGTGGGAGGCACACTCAGTGAAGTCCGCGACCACAGGGAACGCATCCACCAACTGGGCGGCGACAACCTGCTGCGCATCGGCGAGGGTCGCCGCCAGGGCGAACGCCTGCTGGAACTGGGTAGGGAACTGCATACGGCGGTGCAAGTCTTCCGCGTCTGATCATGTCATTTATTGGGACGGCATAACGATGAAGATTGGCGCCCTTGACCATGCGAAGGGCAGATCTGATTGATCAATAAGAAAATTCAACACCTATAACATAGCCCTTTAATAGCTTGTGCTCATGATAGGTTCCATGCGCTGAAACCAATGCAAAGGGCGCATATTATGAGGGCACCTACGTCGCCCCCCCGGCGTTTCTGTCGAAGAAAATATGGCCACGGCCTTCCATAAGAAAAATATTTTGAAGGCGGGATCGGCTTTTATTTACTCTTGGTTTTACACCCAAGTCAGAAATCGCGGCCCTTGGGACTACAAAAAAACATCCAGCGAATATGAAGCCTTTGGAAATTTCAATTACGGCGCCACTGGCACCGCGGCAGGCTTCAGCGAAGGCGTTCTTTTACGGGCAGCAGGTTTTGCCCAGAACCGGGCAGGAACATCCACCGAAGAATTTGGCACTTGGTGGGGGCAAGCCCCTTTCGGTGACGATCCAGCAGATCAGCGATGGATCAAGGAAGGAATAAGGTATGCCAAATTCAGAAACTACTAAAAAGCCTGTTTATCTCGTAGCCATTTCCGCATCACTGGCGCTTTCGCTGGCTTACATCGGCTGGCTATGTATCTTCCCCCGGAATATGCCTCATCTGACAGAAGTGATACTGCGCACGCCACTGGCTCCAGATGCCTTTATCTACGGTATAAAGGACGAACGCGGTGGCGCGACGGTTCCCTTCAGCTATCGGTATTATGTGTATCGAACACTGCCAGCCGACAGCGACATTTTGTCCGAACTGAAAACCGCGACCCCATTCCTCGTCACGCGGGATGAGTCAATAACCCTTGATATTCGGGACTCGACGATCACCGTAGCGGTTGATAAAGAAGTCTACGACTATCACAGCAACACCCTCTATCGACATGCCAATGGCGTCGACTACACCCCCGTGAATATCTATTTGCGCACCACCCCTGGGCACTGATTGCGCGAGTGGCGGCCAAGGGCTCCGGTTTCCAGGAGGCACGCCAGTGACCAGATTCAAGGCCATGGTCACAAACTTCGCGCAAACATCGGACATCGTGCTGGCTATTGCAGTTAACTAGACAGTCATCCAGGCTTTGCGGCATAGTCGGCGCGCATTGACAACTGCACACAGATAACAAGGAAACAGCCGATGGCGACCCTACTGGTCCTGCATGGACCCAACCTGAACCTGCTGGGCACCCGCGAGCCGGGCGTCTATGGCGCGGTCACACTGTCCGAGATCAACCAGGATCTGGAACGTAGAGCCCGAGAAGCCGGGCACCATCTGCTGTATCTGCAGAGCAACGCCGAGTACGAATTGATCGATCGAATCCACGCTGCCGGTGGCGAAGGCGTGGACTTCATCCTGATCAATCCAGCCGCTTTTACACATACAAGTGTCGCATTACGTGACGCGCTGCTGGCGGTGAGCATCCCATTCATCGAAGTGCATTTGTCGAACGTGCATAAACGCGAACCTTTCCGCCATCACTCCTATTTTTCAGATGTGGCGGTAGGCGTGATCTGCGGCCTTGGCGCCAGCGGTTACCGACTGGCCCTGGAGGCCGCCCTAGAGCAGCTTTAAAGACAGGCAACAGCTTGAACGACAAGCGATAAACGCCCCTGACCAACCCTTGGGAGTTGATGATTCATGGATATCCGTAAAGTTAAGAAACTGATCGAATTGCTGGAAGAGTCCGGTATCGACGAACTCGAGATCAAGGAAGGCGAAGAGTCTGTACGCATCAGCCGCCACAGCAAGACCCCGGCACAGCAGTACTACGCGCCGATGCCTGCCCAGGCTCCGGCCCCCGTTGCCGCTCCGGCCGCAGCGGTTGTTGCCGTGCCTGAAGCCGCTGGCGCGCCGAAGCTGAACGGCTTCGTGGTCAAGTCGCCGATGGTCGGCACCTTCTACCGCACCCCGGCCCCGACTTCGCCAGCGTTCGTCGAAGTGGGCCAGACCGTCAAGAAAGGCGACACCATCTGCATCGTTGAGGCGATGAAAATGATGAACCACATCCAGGCCGAAGCCAGCGGTGTGATCGAATCCATTCTGGTAGAAAACGGTCAGCCGGTTGAGTATGACCAGCCGCTGTTCACCATCGTTTGAACCGCGGAGCGCCTTCGATGTTAAAACCTGCGAAGCTGGAAAAAGTCCTGATCGCCAACCGTGGCGAAATCGCCCTGCGCATCCTGCGCGCCTGTAAGGAAGAGGGCATCAAGACCGTCGCTGTTTACTCGACGGCCGATACAGAACTGATGCACGTGAAACTGGCCGACGAAAGCATCTGCATCGGCCCGCCCCTGGCTACCCACTCGTACCTGAATATCCCGAACATCATCGCTGCCGCCGAAGTCACGGGCGCCACGGCCATTCACCCGGGCTACGGCTTCCTTGCGGAAAACGCCGATTTCGCCGAACAGGTCGAAAAATCCGGTTTTGCCTTTATCGGCCCAAAAGCCGATACCATTCGTCTGATGGGTGACAAGGTATCGGCCAAGGCAGCCATGATCGCCGCCGGCGTGCCGACCGTTCCTGGTTCAGACGGCCCATTGCCCGAAGACGCCGACACCGCTCTGCGCATTGGTCGTGAAGTCGGCTACCCAGTGATCATCAAGGCCGCCGGCGGCGGCGGCGGTCGTGGCATGCGCGTGGTGCACAGCGAACAAGAGCTGGTTGAAGCGGCCAAGCAGACCCGCGAAGAAGCCGGCGCCTGGTTCAGCAATCCGATGGTCTATCTGGAAAAATTCCTGACCAACCCACGTCACGTGGAGGTCCAGGTGCTCTCCGACGGCCAGGGCCAGGCGATCCACCTGGGTGACCGCGACTGCTCGCTGCAACGGCGCCACCAGAAGGTTCTGGAAGAAGCACCGGCTCCGGGCATCGACGAGCAAGCACGCGCAGAAGTCCTGGCCCGTTGCGTCAAGGCCTGTATCGACATCGGCTATCGTGGTGCCGGTACGTTCGAGTTCCTGTACGAAAATGGTCGGTTCTACTTCATCGAGATGAACACCCGCGTGCAGGTAGAGCATCCGGTATCGGAAATGGTCACTGGCATTGATATTGTCAAGGAGATGCTGAGCATCGCCGCTGGCAATAAGCTGTCGTACACCCAGGACGACGTGAAGATTCACGGTCACGCGCTGGAATGCCGGATCAACGCCGAAGACCCCAAGACCTTCATTCCAAGCCCCGGCCTGGTCAAGCATTTCCATGCGCCAGGCGGCAACGGCGTGCGGGTCGACTCGCACCTGTACAGCGGCTACAAGGTTCCGTCGAACTATGACTCGCTGATCGGCAAGCTGATCACCTGGGGCGCCACTCGCGACGAGGCCATGGCGCGCATGCGCAATGCCCTGGATGAAGTCGTGGTGGACGGGATCAAGACCAATATCGCGCTGCACCGCGACCTGGTTCGCGACGCGGGGTTCTGCGAAGGTGGCGTGAACATTCATTACCTGGAGCACAAACTTGCTCATCAATGAGTAGGTGATCCAACACAAGGCCGCTTGATTGCGGCCTTGTCGCACTCCGGCACACCCGTTCACCACAACTTCCACCTTCTCAGCCAGTAGGGATGATAGTCGTCTTCTGCTTCCCGCTCGCGTAAACTGGCGCGTTGCTCGCGACCGATCCGGTTGCACATTCACTTTTTTCACAGGTGCCCGCCATGCCTTGGCTGCAAGTACGCCTCGCCATCAGCCCGGAACAAGCCGAAACCTACGAAGACGCTTTCCTTGAAGTCGGCGCTGTTTCGGTAACCTTCATGGACGCCGAAGATCAGCCGATTTTCGAACCCGAACTCAACACCACACCGCTGTGGACCCATACCCATCTGCTGGCGCTGTTCGAAGGCGGCACCGAAGCAGCCCGAGTGCTTGCCCACCTGGAGCTGTTGACCGGTTCGCCGCTGCCCGAGCACCATAGCGAGGTGATCGAGGATCAAGACTGGGAACGCAGTTGGATGGACAACTTCCAGCCCATGCGCTTCGGTCAGCGCCTGTGGATCGTGCCCAGTTGGCACACCGCCCCGCAGCCGGACGCGGTCAACCTGTTGCTCGATCCGGGTCTGGCCTTCGGCACCGGTACGCACCCGACCACCGCGCTCTGCCTGGAATGGCTCGACGGCCAGGACCTCAAGGATTGCCACGTCCTCGACTTCGGCTGCGGCTCGGGAATCCTGGCCATCGCCGCGCTGCTGCTCGGCGCCAAGCAAGCAGTCGGTACCGATATCGACGTGCAGGCCCTGGAGGCCTCCCGCGACAACGCCGGACGCAACAACATTGCCGAGGCGCTGTTCTCCCTGTATCTGCCAGAGCACTTGCCACGGATACAGGCCGATGTGCTGGTCGCCAATATCCTCGCCGGCCCGCTGGTGTCCCTGGCCCCGCAACTGTCCAGCCTGGTCAAGCCGGGTGGCCGCCTGGCGCTGTCGGGCATCCTCGCCGAACAGGGCGAAGAAGTGGCCGCCGCTTATGCCCAGGACTTTGCTCTGGAGCCGCTTGCCGAGCGCGACGGTTGGGTGCGCATCAGTGGCCGTCGGCGTTAGAATGAGCGCTTGGATCAACCGGATCGCCGCATGACCGATAGCTTCGTCACTCAGTGCCCGCATTGCCAAACCAGCTTCCGCGTCAGCCATGCCCAGTTGAGCGTGGCCCGCGGAGTGGTTCGTTGTGGCTCCTGCCTGCAAGTGTTCAACGCCGCACGGCAGCTGCTCGAACAACGTGCGACCCAGGAGGCCGGGGCAGCCCAGCCTGCGGCGGCCTCTGCGGTCGTGCCTCCTGCGCCGTCATTGCCTGCCGAACCTGCCGCTGCGCCGCCACGCGCCATCAGCCAGAAGCAATGGACCACGCAAGCGCTGGACCTGGACAGCCTGGACCTCGACGAAGAACTGGCCCGCCTGGAACAGCGCGAGATCCAGCCGGCCAAGGCATTCGGCGACCAGGGCAAATCCTTCAGTGCGCGTCGCGATAGCGATGACGACGAAACGCCATGGCCAGGCAGCCTGTTCAGCGAGCCGGCCACCGAACACGACGACAGCGCCAGTGCTCAACCGTCCGCTCCGACCAGGACCGAACGCAAGGCCGAGCCGCCCGGGCCGAGCCGCACCGAACCCTCGCTGTCCTTCGATCTCGCCGACCTGGATGAAGAGCCCCAGGCCCCGCGTCTGAAAATCGAAGACCACGAGCTGGCAGACAATGCGACTCACCAGTCGCTGAGCGCCGACGCGCACGACGCAGACGAACCCGTGACCGGCCCTCCGCAGAAGCCCACGCGCACTCGCAACGAGCCCGGCATGCATGACGACGTGCTGCTGGACCTTGAGGACGACCCGATTCATCTCGACTGGCAACGCCGCCGGTCGCCCTGGGGCAAACGCCTGCTGTGGCTGCTGCTGGTACTGCTCGCGGGCGCGTCGCTGGCCGCTCAGTACATCGTCTATCATTTCGACGAACTGGCGCGCCAGGATCAATATCGCCCCTGGTTCCAGCAGCTGTGCCCACAAATCGACTGCAAGGTGCCTTCCAAAGTCGATATTGCCCGGATCAAAAGCAGCAACCTGGTAGTGCGCAGCCACCCGGACTTCAATGGCGCATTGGTAGTCGACGCGATCATCTACAATCGCGCATCGTTCTCCCAACCATTCCCGCTGCTGGAATTGCGCTTCGCCGATCTCAACGGTCACCTGATTGCCAGCCGACGGTTCAAGCCCAGCGAGTACCTGGGTGGCGACCTCAGCGGCCAAAGCGAAATGCCACCCCAAACCCCGATCCATATTGCCCTGGATATCCTCGACCCAGGTGCCAAGGCCGTGAACTATAGCCTCAGCTTCCACTCACCCGAGTGAGTCAAGGTCCACCGTGCTGTCTGCCGGTTTTTTCCGGCGCTAACCAAACTGTTGGCGATAACGGAGTAACTGTTCAGATTTTATCCAACTTTGCCTTTATCCGGTCATCGAGAGCGGGTATCATGCCAACCCTTTTTCGAACTCTAATGATCCGGCCCCACAACAGGGAAGTCCTATGTCGGCGGTACGCATCGGCCCATACACACTGCAGAACAGCTTGATTCTCGCGCCAATGGCGGGGGTCACCGACCAGCCCTTTCGTCAGCTTTGTCGGCGCCTGGGCGCGGGCCTGGTGGTTTCGGAAATGGTAACCAGCGATATGAGCCTGTGGAACAGCCGCAAATCGCGTCTGCGCATGATCCACACAGGTGATCCCGAGCCTCGCTCGGTACAGATCGCCGGTGGTGATGCACAGATGCTGGCAGATGCGGCCCGGGCCAATGTCGAACTGGGAGCGCAGATTATCGACATCAACATGGGGTGCCCGGCCAAGAAGGTCTGCAACAAGGCGGCCGGTTCCGCATTGTTGAAGGACCAGGACCTGGTGAAGGAGATCCTGCACGCTGTCGTGGCGGCTGTCGATGTACCCGTCACTTTGAAGATACGGACCGGCTGGGACCGGGCGAACAAGAACGGCCTGACGGTGGCGAAGATCGCCGAGCAGGCAGGCATTAGTGCCCTGGCGGTGCATGGACGAACCCGTGCCGACCTGTACACCGGCGAAGCCGAGTACGACACCATTGCCGCGATCAAGCAGGCGGTGTCGATCCCGGTCTTCGCCAACGGCGATATCGATTCGGCGCAAAAGGCCCGGTACGTGCTGCAGGCAACCGGTGCCGATGGCCTGTTGATCGGTCGGGCCGCCCAGGGGCGACCATGGATTTTTCGTGAGATCGAGCATTTTCTGCGTACCGGTGAGACCCTTCCGGCACCGCCGTTGTTCGAAGTGGAACGCATTCTGCTAGAACATCTGGCCGCGCTGCATGCCTTCTATGGGGAGATCATGGGCGTGCGCATTGCCCGCAAACATGTCGGCTGGTATCTCGCAACCTTGCCGGGCGCCAGGGAGTTTCGCGCCCACTTCAATCGTTTGGAAGAGACGGAAGCACAGTGCTCCAACGTTCATGAGTTCTTTGCCGAGCGTCACAAGAGCCTGGCGACAGGGAACGCAGAGGGAGTGGCCGCATGACGATGATGACCGAGACTTTAGTGAGTGGAACGACGCCCGTGAGCGACAATGTCAATTTGAAACAGCACCTCAACACGCCCAGCGAAGAAGGCCAGACGCTTCGCGGTAGCGTCGAGAAGGCGCTGCACAATTATTTCGCCCACCTTGAGGGCGCGGCGGTCACCGACGTGTACAACCTGGTGCTCTCCGAAGTCGAGGCGCCCCTGCTCGAAAGCGTGATGAATTACGTCAAGGGCAACCAGACCAAGGCCAGCGAGCTGCTCGGTCTGAACCGCGGCACCCTGCGTAAGAAACTCAAGCAGTACGATTTGCTGTAAGCATTCAATCAAACCAGAAAGGCGCCCGCGTAGAACCGGTCGCTTTTTTTTGCTGACTCCCTTGCTTTTTGATGGACACTGAGATGACCGACCAGACTACTCGCCTGCCGATCCGCCGCGCCCTGATCAGCGTTTCCGACAAGACCGGGATCCTTGATTTCGCTCGTGAACTGCAAGCCCTGGGCGTGGAGATTCTCTCCACCGGCGGTACCTTCAAGCTGCTGCGCGACAACGCCGTGGACGCTGTGGAAGTGGCGGACTACACCGGTTTCGCGGAAATGATGGATGGCCGGGTGAAGACCCTGCACCCGAAAATCCACGGCGGTATCCTCGGCCGTCGCGGCATCGACGACGCCGTCATGAGCGAACACGGCATCCGCCCGATCGACCTGGTCGCGGTCAATCTCTATCCGTTCGAAGCGACCATCGGCAAGCCCGGCTGCGACCTGCCGACCGCCATCGAAAACATCGACATCGGCGGTCCGACCATGGTTCGCTCGGCGGCCAAGAACCACAAGGACGTCGCCATCGTGGTCAATGCCGGGGACTATGCCCAGGTCCTGGAAAACCTCAAGGCCGGCGGTCTGACCTATGCTCAGCGCTTCGACCTGATGCTCAAGGCCTTCGAACACACCGCCGCCTACGACGGCATGATCGCCAACTACATGGGCACCGTGAACCAGGCCGCGCCAACCCTGAGCACCGAAGGCCGCAGCGAGTTTCCGCGAACCTTCAACAGCCAGTTCGTCAAGGCCCAGGAAATGCGCTACGGCGAGAACCCGCACCAGAGCGCGGCGTTCTACGTGGAAGCCAAACCCGCCGAAGTTGGCATCGCCACAGCCACCCAGTTGCAAGGCAAGGAACTGTCGTTCAACAACGTGGCCGACACCGATGCCGCCCTTGAGTGCGTGAAGAGCTTCGTCAAACCGGCCTGCGTCATCGTCAAGCACGCCAACCCGTGCGGCGTGGCAGTGAGCCCGGACGCCGAGGGCGGCATCCGTCGGGCCTATGAGCTGGCCTACGCGACCGACAGCGAATCGGCCTTCGGCGGCATCATTGCCTTTAACCGCGAACTGGATGCCCAAACCGCCCGCGCCATCGTCGAGCGGCAGTTCGTCGAGGTGATCATCGCCCCGTCCGTCAGCGAAGAAGCCCGCGCCATCGTTGCCGCCAAGGCCAACGTGCGCCTGCTGGCCTGCGGCCAATGGGATGTCCACCGCGCCCCGGCCTGGGATTACAAGCGGGTCAACGGCGGTCTGTTGGTGCAGAGCCGCGATATCGGCATGATCGGCAGCCAAGACCTGCAGGTCGTGACTCAGCGCGCGCCGACCGAACAGGAAATCAACGACCTGATCTTTGCCTGGAAAGTCGCCAAGTACGTCAAGTCGAATGCCATCGTCTACGCCAAAAACCGCCAGACTATCGGCGTCGGCGCGGGCCAGATGAGCCGTGTCAACTCCGCCCGCATTGCTGCAATCAAGGCCGAACACGCGGGCCTGCAGGTGCAGGGCTCAGTCATGGCCTCGGACGCGTTCTTCCCGTTTCGCGACGGTCTCGACAACGCGGCCAAGGTCGGTATCACTGCAGTGATCCAGCCGGGCGGTTCGATGCGTGACAATGAAGTGATTGCGGCGGCTGATGAAGCCGGCATTGCCATGGTCTTCACCGGCATGCGCCATTTCCGTCACTGATACGACGACGGCCGCACGGAAACCGGCACCTGCTGCGCGGGAGCCGACCTCGATGATGCTCATTGCCAAAAGGCAACGGCGCTCAGCGAGGCCGACTCCGCCTTGCATCTACCGGCTTCAGTACCGCTTCCTACAGCGTCAGACGCTTTAGGTTTCCATAGAATTTTGCGTCATCGAGGTTTTTGAAATGAATGTTTTGATCATCGGCAGCGGTGGCCGTGAACATGCCCTGGCCTGGAAAGTGGCGCAGGACCCGCGTGTCGAGAAAGTCTTCGTTGCCCCCGGCAACGCCGGCACCGCCATCGAAGCCAAATGCGAGAACGTCGCCATCGACGTCCTGGCGCTGGAGCAACTTGCCGACTTTGCCGAGAAAAACGTCGCCCTGACCATCGTCGGCCCTGAAGTGCCACTGGTAGCCGGTGTCGTCGACCTGTTCCGTGCCCGTGGCCTGGACTGCTTCGGGCCAACCGCCGGTGCCGCCCAACTGGAAGGCTCCAAGGCTTTCACCAAGGATTTCCTGGCCCGCCACAAGATCCCGACCGCCGATTACCGGAACTTCACCGAGGTCGAGCCGGCCCTGGCCTATCTGCGTGAAAAAGGCGCACCGATCGTGATCAAGGCCGACGGCCTGGCCGCCGGCAAAGGTGTGATCGTTGCCATGACCCTGGCCGAAGCCGAAGACGCGGTACGCGACATGCTCGCCGGTAACGCGTTCGGCCAAGCCGGTTCACGGGTGGTGATCGAAGAGTTTCTCGATGGCGAAGAAGCCAGCTTCATTGTCATGGTCGATGGCAAGAACGTCCTGCCAATGGCCACCAGCCAGGACCACAAGCGCGTCGGCGACGGCGACAGCGGCCCGAACACCGGCGGCATGGGAGCTTACTCGCCGGCTCCGGTGGTCACCGCCGAGGTTCACCAGCGCGTGATGGATCTGGTGATCTGGCCGACTGTGCGCGGCATGGCCGAGGAAGGCAATGTCTACACCGGCTTCTTGTATGCCGGATTGATGATCGACAAAGCCGGCAATCCGAAGGTCATCGAATTCAACTGCCGCTTCGGCGACCCGGAAACCCAACCGGTCATGCTGCGCTTGCAATCGAGCCTGGTGCTACTGGTCGAGGCCGCGCTGGCCCAAGCCCTGGACAAGATCCAAGCGCAATGGGACCCGCGGCCGAGCCTGGGCATCGTCCTGGCGGCCGGCGGCTACCCGGGCGATTACGCCAAGGGCGCGCCGATCAACGGCCTGGATGCCGCCGCCAGCCTGGAAGGCAAGGTTTTCCACGCCGGTACCGCGCTCAAGGATGGTCAGGTAGTGACTGCCGGCGGTCGGGTGCTGTGCGCTACGGCGCTGGGCAACAGCGTCGAGGCGGCACAGGGGCAGGCTTACCGCTTGGCAGCTAAAATCAATTGGGAAGGCTGCTTCTACCGTAGTGATATTGGCTATCGTGCAATTACACGCGAACGCGCAGAAAGCCAGGAATAAACTATCCGACCGGATAGGCAAGGGCCTCAGACCCTTGCCGTATTATTCCCGCCCTGCGCATAGTTATAACTCAGGCATCAACCTACGAAGGGATTTCGCCGTGCGCTGGCTCAGGATTGCCATAAGTTTCACCGTCAGCCTGCTGACCCTGCTTTGCCTCGCATCGGCCGCACAAGCCTCGCAAGGCAGCGGCTGGGCGATTTTGCTCGATGATCAGGGCCACCTGCAACTTAGCGATATCCGCTCCTCGCGCTACATCAACCAATTCAGCCCCGTCGAACTTGATCGACTGACTGCCGCTCACCCCGAAGGTGCCCTGTGGTTGCGCTTTCGTCTGCAGCCGAGCAAACACGAACAGTTGCTGCGGGTTTTTGCTCCGGACCTCGCGCACCTCGACCTGTACACCCTCGACGGCGACACGCTGATCGACCAGATCCGCAGTGGCAACGATCTGTCGAAAGCTGAACGGCCGTTGCCCAGCAGCGATTTCATGCTGCCCCTGACACAAAGTTCCAAACCTCTGGACATCTACCTGAGGCTGGTCTCTAAACACGAGCTGCGGCCACACATCACCCTCGAGTCGGCAGTGATGACTGCTGCCGGCCAAGGCCAGACGCTACTCTATGGCCTGTTGTTCGGCTGTCTGTCGATGCTGATCCTGCATAACCTGACCCGCTTCGCCTACACCCGTTCGAGCAGCAGCCTGTGGCTGGCCGCGTGCGAAGCCCTGCTGCTGCTCAGCGCCCTATTCCTGCTGAACCTGGCAGGGCCGTGGCTGCCCGACTGGCACGGTGCGCAGACACCCGGCGCCTACCTGGCACTGCTACTCACCGCACCCTGCGGCCTGATGTTCACCTACTGCTTCTTCTCCCCCTTGGGTCCGCATCCCCTGAACAAGCTGTTGCTGGGCGACATTCTGGTGATCTGCCTGGGCGGGCTGTTGCTGCTGTTCGTTGACACTCTGCCCTTGAACGTGATGACTTACGGACTGGTCGGACTGGCCAGCCTGAGCATCCTGCTGGTCGCCGCCTATCACTGGCAGAAGGGCTATCGTCCGGCGCGGTGGTTCGTCGTCGCCATGGTCATCTTCAATATCGGCACGCTGGTCATCCTGCCTGCCCTGTTGGGCCTGACCCTGGTGCCGCCGCAAGGTCTGATCGTCGCCCTGCTGGTCCTCATCTGCATCAGCGGCCTGTTGATGAGCATCGCCTTGGGCGAGCGGCGCCGAAGCATCACCGAAGACCAATTCAGCGTCAGCCGCGACCTGGCGGCGAGCAATGCCGAAATCGCCGCCAAGGCGGAGTTCCTGGCGAAGATCAGCCACGAAATCCGCACCCCGATGAACGGCGTGCTGGGCATGACCGAGCTGCTGCTGGGCACCCCACTGTCGGTCAAGCAGCGCGACTACGTACAAACCATCCACAGTGCAGGCAACGAACTGCTGACCCTGATCAATGAGATTCTCGACATCTCCAAGCTGGAGTCCGGGCAGATCGAGCTCGACGATGTGCAATTCGACCTCAATGCCTTGATCGAAGACTGCCTGAGTATTTTCCGTGCCAAGGCCGAGCAGCAGAACGTCGAACTGATCAGCTTTATCCAGCCGCAGGTCCCACGGGTGATCAGCGGTGACCCCACGCGCTTGCGCCAGGCCCTGCTCAGCCTGCTGGAAAACGCCCTGAAAAAGACCGATGAGGGCGAAATTCTCATCGTTGTCGTCCTCGATGAACGCAACGGCCAGCCGCGCCTGCGCATTGCGGTCCAGGATAGCGGCATGCCGATGGATGACGAAGAACGTGATGCCCTGCTCCACGCCGAGCTGCAGAGCAAGAATTTCCTGGCCGCGACTCGTCTGGGAGGTCATCTGGGCCTGGTGATCGCTCGCCAGTTGATCCTGCTGATGCAGGGCGAGTTCGGCATCAAGAACAGCCCCAATCAAGGCAGCACGCTGTGGCTGACGCTACCGCTGGACCCGCTGCACCTGGAGCACCCGACTTGCGACCTCGACGGCCCGCTCAAAGGCGCACGGGTGCTGGTGGTCGACGACAACGACACCTGCCGCAAGGTTCTGGTACAGCAGTGCAGCGCTTGGGGCTTGAATGTCAGTGCCGTGCCCTCCGGCAAGGAAGCCCTGGCCCTGTTGCGCACCAAGGCGCACTTGCGTGACTACTTCGACGTGGTCCTGCTCGACCAGAACATGCCCGGCATGACCGGCATGCAACTGGCGGCGAAGATCAAGGAAGACCCGAGCCTCAATCACGACATTCTGCTGATCATGCTGACCGGTATCAGCAATGCACCGAGCAAGATTATCGCGCGTAACGCCGGTATCAAGCGCATCCTCGCCAAACCGGTGGCCGGCTACACCCTCAAGACCACCCTGGCCGACGAACTGACCCAGCGCGGCACCGGCCCGACCTCGATGCTCACCCTGAACACGCCCGTGGTGGCCCCCATCACGGTACCGAGCGATTTCCGCATCCTGGTCGCTGAAGACAACAGTATTTCCACCAAGGTGATTCGCGGTATGCTGGGCAAACTCAATCTGCAGCCGGACACCGCCAGCAACGGCGAAGAGGCGCTGCGTGCGATGAAAGCCCAGCGCTACGACTTGGTCCTGATGGACTGCGAAATGCCGATACTCGACGGGTTCTCCGCGACCCAGCAACTGCGGGCCTGGGAAGTCGGCAACCAACGGGTGCGCACGCCGGTGGTGGCACTGACCGCGCATATCCTCAGCGAACATAAGGAGCGGGCACGCCAGGCCGGCATGGACGGCCATATGGCCAAGCCCGTTGAGCTCTCGCAACTGCGTGAGCTGGTGGAACACTGGGTGGCCCAGCGCAACAACCAACAAGTCCAGGCACCGACCACCTCCTGAGCCGACAGACCGCGCGGCGCCTGATAGACTGCCATGGCCCTCCCCCGTTCGAGCCCAAACCATGCTCCACGTGTTGTTCAGCGTTTACCTGAAGATGCTGGTGCTCTACAGCCCGTTCTTCGTCCTGTCCTGCTTTATCAGCCTGACCCGTGGCTACTCCAGCAAGGAGCGCCGACGCCTGGCCTGGAAAGTGGCGCTCGCCACCCTGGTCTCCAGCGTGCTGCTGTACCTGTTCGGGAGAGTGATCTTCAGTGTCTTTGGCATCACTGTGGATGCCTTCCGCATTGGCGCCGGGAGCGTGTTGTTCATCTCGGCACTGGGCATGGCCCAGGGCAAGTCAGCCATACAGAGCGACAACGTACAACAGGACGTGACCATCGTCCCGCTGACCATCCCGCTGACCGTCGGTCCTGGCACCATCGGCGCGTTGCTGGTCATGGGCGTGAGCCAGCCCCATTGGGACGACAAACTTATCGCCATCGTCAGTATCGGCCTGGCCAGTTTTACCGTCGGCGTGGTGCTGTACCTGTCGAACCGGATCGAACAGATCCTCGGCGACCAGGGCCTGCAGATCGTCAGCCGCCTGATGGGATTGTTCGTCTGCGCCCTGGCGGCGCAGATCATCTTTACCGGGGTGCGCGGCTACCTGGTGCCCTGAACTGCGCCTGACACGAACATGGCCTCGGCAAAGCGCGCTCGCCCCTCTTCATCGGTCAGGTCAAACGACAATCCCCTGACCTTTTATCGTCAGCTCTTTCCGAAGTCCCGGCGCCTCAGGAGCGGGGCTTTTCACCATACCAGCGCGGCGTATAGACCCACTCGCCGCCCTCGGCACGAGGGAAGACACAGGTGGTGGACGAGCCGATGATAACCATGGTGCGCATGTCCACCTGCTCCGGCGTCAGCGCACCCAGCGTGGTCACCCGCAAGGTCTGACCCGGTCGACCGATATCCCGCCCCAGCACGACCGGTGTCAGCGGTGTGCGGTGCTGGGCGACGATTTCCAGCGCCCGTCCCAACTGCCAGGGACGGGAGCGGGAAATCGGGTTGTAGAAGGCCAGGGCGAGGTCGGCCTGGGCCGCCAGGTCGAGGCGCTTCTCGATAATGCTCCAGGGCTTGAGGTTGTCCGACAGCGACATCACGCAGAAGTCGTGCCCCAGGGGGGCACCGGCCTGGGCCGCAGTGGCGAGAGAGGCGGAAACGCCGGGGAGGATTTCCAGATCGACGCCGTGCCAGCTCGGCTCATCGGACTCATGCAAGGCTTCGAGCACCGCCGCCGCCATGGCGAATACACCCGGATCGCCGGACGACACCACTACCACCGAACGCCCCTGGGCCGCGAGTTCGAACGCATGCCGGGCGCGCAGCATTTCTTCGCGGTTGTCGGTACAGTGCAGCACCTGGTCGGCACGAAACGGGCCGGCCATGCGCACATAGGTTTCATAGCCCAGCACATCGTTGGCTCGGGCCAGTTCGGCTTTTACCGCCGGCACCATCAGTTCGGCGGCGCCGGGTCCCAGGCCGATCACCGCCAGGCGTCCGCGAGAACGACCGATGCGTTCCGGCTCCAACGGCTGGCTGGCGACCGCAATCGCCAGCTCGGCACCGATACAGATCGGCGGTAACAACTGCGGTATCGCTTGTTGCGCCATTTGCGCGACGGAACCGACCGAGGCGACAAAGCGCAATGGCACTGCTAATTCGGCAGCCGCCATCCGCAGGGCGGGGTTGGCCATCTCACTGTCAGCCGCCACCAGGCAAGCCAGCGATTGCCAGGCGATATTCGCCTCGTGCAAGGCCTGACGCACCGCACCCGCCAGCTCCGGCACGGCGGCCGTGACCGCCACCAGGACGCTGCGCGCATAGATCAGCAATTCATCGGCAACCGGCGCACGCTCAGCGCTACCGACATGAATCGACAGACGCGCCTGTCGATCCTCCGGCAAGTGCGCCCGCGCCAGCCAGGGGGCCGCTCCTTCGATACGCACACTTTCGCCAGCCAGCAAGTCCGAGACAAAGCGTTTGCCCAGCTCCAGGTCGCCCAGCGCATAACCGCTGGGCGGATTCAGCAGACAGGTACCGAAACGCAGCTCGCCGCTGGTGGTGATAGCTGCTGCTACCCCCAGGCCCGCCGCCATTTCCCGGGCCATGGCATTCACCCCACCCAAGCCGCCCAGCAACGGTACTACCGCGCTGCCGTCTTCGGCCACCGCCAGTACTGGCGGCTCGGCCCCCTTTTCCAGTAACAGCGGGGCCAGCGTGCGGATCACGATGCCGGCGGCGCACAAGGCAATGATCGGCGTGTCCTGTTGGTAGAGCTGGCGCAAGGTCGCGCCAAACTCGTGATACAACCGGTCCGCGCCTTCGACTCGCCCAACCAGTCCGTAGACCAGCGCATCCGGGTAGACCTGTTGCAGCCTGCGGGCTGTTGCGAGGCTGCCATTGCCGAGGGTGACAATGGCCGGTTGCGGGCGGCTCATCCTTGCCACCGTTCGCCGGGCACGATAATCAGTGAGAAGTACGGCGAGGACATTGGCTCGACTTCATTGAGCGGCACGATCTTCTGGTTAGCCATGGTTGCCCGCTCCACATACAGCGCACGGCTGACCAGCCCCAACTCTTCGAGTACCTGGCGAACCTTATGGAAGTTGCGCCCCAGTTTCATAATCACTGCGGCATCGGCATCGACCAGGCGCCGCTTGAGTTCGTCGTGGGCCAGCACGCCGGACAACACCGACAGGCTCTGGTTGCGGTACACCAGCGGCACGCCAAGCACCGAAGCGCCACCGAGCATCGAACACACGCCGGCAATCACCTGGGCGTCGTAGCGCTCGGCCAAGCGGTCGTGCAGGTACATGTAGGAACCGTAGAAGAACGGATCGCCTTCGCAGATCACCGCCACGTCGCGCCCGGCATCCAGGTGCGCGGCCACTTCCAGACTGGCCTCGTCGTAGAAGTCGCTGATCACCTGCTCGTAAGACAACGGCGCCGGCAAGGCTTCGGTGGTCACCGGGTAGACCAGCGGCAACAGCAACTGGGCAGGCTGCAGGTGCGCTTCGATGATACCGAAGGCATTACCCTTCTTGCCCTTGGCAACGAAGTACGCCACCACCGGCGCCTCGCGCAGCAGGCGTAGCGCCTTCAGGGTGATCAGCTCTGGATCACCCGGCCCCACGCCGAGGCCGATCAGACGTCCAGGTGGGGGCATCATTCAATCTCCGTGGCGAGAGCGTTGACGGCGGCGGCGGCCATGGCACTGCCACCCAAGCGGCCTTGCATGATCACGAAGGGTACGCCACGGCTGTCGGCGGCGAGCATTGCCTTGGATTCGGCGGCACCGACGAATCCCACCGGAAAACCGAGGATCAGTGCCGGCTTCGGCGCACCGGCATCGAGCATTTCCAACAGGTAGAACAAGGCGGTCGGCGCGTTGCCAATCACCACTACGCTGCCTTCCAGATGTGGCCGCCACAGTTCCAGGGCCACCGCCGAACGAGTATTGCCCTGCTCCCGCGCCAGCGTCGGCACGCGCTCGTCACGCAGGGTGCAGATCACCGGGTTGTTCGCCGGCAAACGTGAGCGGGTGATGCCTTCGGCGACCATGCGCGCGTCACAGAGGATCGTCGCGCCAGCCGCCAGCGCATCGCGTCCGGCCTGGCCGGCACCCGGCGAGAAGCGCAGGCCGTCGATGGCATCGACCATGCCACAGGCGTGAATGACACGCACGGCGAGCTTTTCGAGGTCGGCGGGAATACGCGCCAGGTTCGCTTCCGCGCGAATGATCGCGAAGGAGTTGCGATAGATCTCCTGACCATCGCGAATGTAATCAATCATCGGTACGGCTCCGTGAGCGGGCTTCGAGCAACGCGCCCGCCGCATCAATAGTAAGGTTGCGCGCGTGCAGCAGACCGAAGCCAGGTTGAGCTACATCGCGAAAATAGAGGTCGTAATGGCCGGGTGAGACCGCCAACAACGTACACGGGGCCACATGGGCCGCCGCACAGGACCGACCACAACCGGACAAATGGACGTCCTGGGCGTGTCCCGGCAAGCACGTCGCCAGCCGCCGGGCATCGGCCTTGGTGTCGGCCAGGCCCTTGGTACAGCCGCCGGACCCGCTGCAGGCGATGATCCGCGCCAGCGCCTGGTCAGCCTCGCAAAGCAGCCCGAGTTGGCGCAGCCGGGCCGTCACGCTCGCGGCGTCCTGGCGACGAATATTGGCCAGCAACAGGCTTTGCCAGGGCGTCAGGCGCAGGCTGCCGTCGCCCCGGCGCAGCGCCAACCGAGCCACGCCGTCGAGCAGGGTGGCGTCGAGTCGGCCCAGGGGGAACGCGGCGCCGATATGCACCCGCCCCGGTTGCCGCTGTGGATAAGTCCCGATATGCCGCAGGCTCGCGGCACGGGGTCGCCGCCAATGCGGCACGGGCGTCAACCCGACATCTAGCCGAGCGGACAATTGCGCCATGAACGATTCGACCGCAACCTCGGCCAGCAAATGCCGCATGCGCGTCTGCTCCGGTCGGGCAAGGTCGAGGAACAGTTCCAGCACCGCCACCACCAACTCATGACCCTGCTCGAAAGGCACCGCGGCCAACGGCGCATCATAGGCCGGGCAGCCGGCGAGACCAAATGCCAGACATAGCCTGTCCTCGATCAACAGCGCCGACAACCATAGGTCATGGGGATGTTCGAGCATCGCCAGGGCTTCACCGCCGTCCAGTTGCAGCGCGAACTTGGCCGACAGTTCATGAAAGCGCCGGCGCCCCTGTAGCGTGGCGAGAATCTGCGCGGCGAGCGGGCGAGTATCGATCAGCATCTGTGCGTCGATACCGGCACTGGGACTGAGCATCAGATTGCGCACATCGTCGGCGCCAGCAACCTGCGTCAAGCCGCAGGAGGCGGACGCATCCGCGAAGCCTCTGACGCTCTCATGGCTCCTTTCGCGGCGGTCCGGCGTCTCGGCGTCAGGCCCGAGACCGGCCTCCAGCAAGGTCGCGATCAAGGCCGCATGCTGCTCGCCGATCCCGCGAATTTGCAGGTTGCCCCGGTTGGTCGCCTCGATCACCCCATGGGCATAACGCTCGGCGGCTTGGGCCACGGCCTGAGCCTGGGCGGCGCTGATAACGCCTCCGGCCAGCTTGATCCGACAGATACCGCCATCCAGCGCCGGGACGATGCGCAGCAACCCCGGACACGCCGAGGGGCGGATAGCATTGGCAAGCGGGCGTTCGTTCAAGGGGCAACCGACAGTAAGGGAAAGGCATTTTGCCGTCCAAGGCGCGGTATTATGCCTGCTTTGTCCGAAGGCATGAAAAGACTGCCCGTCGGAACAGCGGTGTTTTGAGGATTTTAGATGACGCCTTGGCTGACAGTAGTAGGCATCGGTGAAGACGGCTTCAGTGGTCTGGGCAAAAATGCCCGGCGCGCCCTGCTGGGCGCTTCGCGGATCTTCGGCGGGCAACGCCAGCTCGATCTGCTGCCGGTGTGTGTGCGTGGCGAACGCCAGGTCTGGCCAAGCCCATTCTCCACTGCGCCGGTACTGGCCCTGCGCGGCACTCCGGTGTGCGTGTTGGCGAGCGGCGACCCGATGCTGTTCGGTGTCGGTGCCAGCCTGTCGCGGCAGATGAACCGTGAGGAAATGCAGGTGTTGCCCGCGCCCTCTGCCTATTCACTGGCCGCCGCTCGCCTGGGCTGGGCCTTGCAGGACGTGGTGTGCCTGTCGGTAGTCGCACGACCGGTGGCGGCCCTGAGTGCGCAACTGTATTCGGGGCTACGCCTGCTGGTCCTGAGCAATGACGAGCGAAGTCCCGCCGCCATCGCCGCCTTGCTCCGCGCACGCGGTTTCGGACCGAGTCGCCTCAGTGTCCTGGAACACCTCGGTGGTCCGCTGGAGCGCCGCATCGACACGCTAGCCGACGCCTGGCAAGAGCAAACCATCGCCAAGTTGAATCTGGTGGCTATCGACTGCCTGGCCGACCCGACCACTCCGCGCCTGTCGCGAATCGGCGGGCTGCCGGACTCCGCGTTCCGCCATGACGGCCAGTTGACCAAACGCGATGTACGCGCCATCACTCTGGCCCGCCTCGCCCCCGTGCCCGGAGATCTGCTGTGGGATGTCGGCGCCGGCAGTGGCTCCATCGGCATCGAATGGATGCGTGCTCACCCCAGTTGCCGGGCGATTGCCATCGAAGCGCACGAGAGTCGCCAGCAACTGATCGAACACAACTGCGCCACCCTCGGCGTGCCCGGCTTGCGTCTGGTGCGCGGTAGCGCTCCCGAGGCTCTGGCAGAGCTGGAGCCGCCGGACGCGATCTTTATCGGCGGCGGCGTGACTCACCCCGGCGTGCTGGACACTTGCTGGGCCCGACTCAAGCCCGGCGGACGCCTGGTGGCCAATGCCGTAACCCTGCAAAGCGAGATGCGGTTAATGAGCTGGCAGCAAACCCATGGCGGTGAACTGACCCGGATCCATATCGCCCAGGCCCAGCCCCTGGGGAACTTCGATACCTGGCGCCAGGCACTGCCCATCACCCTGCTCGATGGGGTCAAGCCTCTCGATGCGTGACGAAACCCCGGAACGACCCGCGCCCCTGCGCAGCGGCCTGACCACCGGCAGTTGCGCCACGGCCACCTCGCTGGCGGCGGCGCGGCTGCTGCTGACAGGCGTGCGCCACGATGCGGTGCAAATCATCCTGCCCAAGGGCAACCAGGTGCAGATGCGCCTGGAGTTCTGCCGCCTGCACGAAGACGGCGCCGAAGCCGGGACCCTCAAGGATGCTGGCGACGATCCGGATGTGACCCACGGAGCCCTGTTGTATTCGCAGGTGCGCCTGATCGCCGAACCCGGCGTGCGCTTTCACGCGGGCGCCGGCGTCGGTACCGTGACGCGCCCGGGCTTGGTGCTGGCGGTGGGCGAGCCGGCGATCAACCCGGTGCCGCGCAAGATGATCAGCGACCATCTGCGCCAACTCGCCACCGAACACGCTTATGCCGGCGGGTTTTCGGTGACGGTCAATGTTCAGGGCGGCGAAACCCTGGCCCTGAAGACCATGAACCCGCGCCTGGGCATTCTCGGCGGGCTGTCGATTCTCGGCACCAGCGGCATTGTCCGGCCATTCTCCTGCGCTGCCTATATCGCCTCGATCCATCAAGGCATCGATGTGGCCAAGACCAACGGCTACCTGCATATCGCCGCTTGCACCGGCAACGCCAGCGAAGACACCATGCGTCGCGTGTACAACCTGCCGGAGATTGCCCTGATCGAAATGGGCGACTTCGTCGGCGCCGTGCTCAAACATGTGCGCAAAGTGCCCGTGGATAAATTGAGCCTGTGCGGCGGCTTCGGCAAGATTAGCAAGCTGGCGGGCGGGCACATGGACTTGCACAGCCGCCATTCGAGCATCGACCTGCCACAACTGGCTGAGTGGGCGGCGGCGGAGGGCGCCGATGACACCTTGCAGGAGGCCATCCGCCAGGCCAATACCAGCCAGCAGGCACTCGCCATGGCCCATGCTGCCGGGATCGCCCTCGGTAACGTGGTCTGCCAGCATGCGCTGGAGGTTGCCCGCCGGGTGGTGCCGGCCCAGGTACAGGTCGAAGTATTCGCCATCGATCGCCAAGGTGGCATCGTTGGCCATGCCGGGGCTTGCCCATGAAAATACTCTTGTTGGGGGGTGTGAGCGAAGCACTGGCGATTGCCCGTACACTGGGGCCGGAACATATCTATAGCCTGGCGGGAATCGGCCGGGTGCCCGGCGACTTGCGCTGCCAGGTGCGGGTCGGCGGTTATGGCGGGGCCGAGGGACTGGCGCGCTTTATTCGCGACGCAGGCATCGACCTGCTGCTGGACGCTACTCATCCCTATGCTGCCCAGATCAGCCGCAATGCTGTCGTGGCGGCAGGTATCAGCGGCATTGCCTGCTGGGCCCTGCGCCGCCCGGCCTGGGTCGCGGAGCCCGGAGACGACTGGCGGGAAGTCGCCGACTGGGCCGAACTGGTCGACGCGCTGAAACCGTTCAAGCGACCACTGTTCACCCTCGGGCGCGAGCCGCTGCAGCACCTCGACGAAATCCCCGCCGGACAGTTCTGGACCCTGAGAGCCCTCGACCAGTATCCCGGTACCGAGCGCTGTGAAGTCATCGGCGCCCGTGGCCCGTTCCACCTGGAGGATGAGCGAGCGCTGTTCGAGCATCGCGCCATCGATGTGCTGATCAGCAAGAACAGCGGCAGCAGCGCCACCGAACCCAAGCTGCAAGTGGCCCGTGAACGCTCACTACCGGTGCTGATCCTCAAGCGCCCCGTACTACCAGCCACCACACGCGAGTTCTCGACGCTTGAGGAAACACTGGCGGCGTTGGCGATTGCTTTTCAATAGATCAGGATCTTCGCTTGTCAAACGTCGGCTTTGAAGGCCCTGCCGGGAAAGCCGATAAACCCAGCAAAAGCCTGCACCGCAGACTGTGCGCCAATGGCAATCCGAGCATGGATAACCTGGCGGCGATCTTTGCCGCGATTCGCGCGGCGCCGGGCATCCATATCGTGGTGCACAACGCGCCCGCCGCTTGACTCGCCAACGACGCCTGCCGCCCCAGTCATCACGCCAAGTACTGCTACGCTTGCCCAGAAGCATTCACAGGGCAGGTCCTATAAAGCTTTGCGACCTTTCACCGCAGCGCCTGCTTTTACTTATCAAGAACATTCAGGCTAAATAACCCAGCACTTTGGCACTTCTGGCGGAAGCCCTTCCATGTCCCGACAACGGCTCGCGGTAGCTACCTGGATCGCCTGTTTGGCAATGCTGTTCAATCTGCTCGCCATGCCGATTTCCACAGCCATGGCCTCATCACCGGATCGCTCCACCTCCGAACAATTGCTCTGGGGCAGTTTCTGCTCGGCCAGCGGCACCCGACTCGCGGCCATCGCCATCGGCAAATGGGAGCGGAACACTGCGCCGAACCACGATCACTCGACGATGCAGCATTGCTGGTGCTGCTCCGGCGCCGCGCCGCTGGTGGTATTGCCGGGGCATATGCCCCAGTTGGCAGTCGCCCCACTCGAAACGGGCCTTGGCCACCTCGCGTTCCATGGCGAATCGCCGACGCCTCGCCAACAATGGCCCTCGCTCAATCCCCGCGCCTCTCCAGTCGTCTGAATTCGCCCTCGCCCCCCTTTTTTTGTGTTTTGAATTGTTATGGAGAACACCCATGCTCAAGAATATCCTGCTGCTGGCCGCATTGCTGTTGCCCGTCGGTTTTGCCAATGCCCATGAATTCAGCATCGGTCAGTTGCAGATCGATCATCCCTGGTCTCAGGAACTGCCGCCCAATGCCCCCACCGTGGCTGCTTATTTCATCATTCGAAACCAAGGCCTGACGTCTGATCGCTTGGTGAGCGTCGACAGCCCCATCGCAAAAAAAGCCGAACTGCATGAACATGTGATGCAAGGGGACCTGATGAAAATGCAGCAGGTACCGGGCGTCGAGGTACCGGCCAAGGGCGAGGTGAAGTTCGCCCCCATGGCCTACCACGTGATGTTGCTCGACCTCGAGGACCGCAGCCCGCTGCAGGACGGCAAACACTTCCCGTTGACCCTGCACTTTGAAAAGGCTGGCGACGTCACCGTTGAAGTGGTGGTACACAAGCAAGCACCCAACGACGCCTCGGACATGCCGCACAGGCACGCTCAATAACCAGCCAAACCATTGAACGCCAGACGCGGTGCCGTGTCGCATTCGCTTGAAGGATGGAACGCGCCTGTCCACTGCGGGAACTCATCTGCGCTGTCCGGTTGCCCGAGCACCAACATGAATCGGCCTCACCTTCATCCTGAAAGCGCCGAGATGCGCGAAATAGAGGGTTCTATAAACTTTTGGGGCATCATCTTGCAAGCAGACATTGTTATCATATAACAATAATGCGAGATACCCGACCCGTGGCCATGCGCTGCGGGTCCCCTTGAGGATAAGCGACTTACCAGCCCGATGAACAAGTACCTTGTATCCGGCCTTTGCCTGTTGGCATTCGACCCTGCCCAGGCAAATGCCACGCTGCTTCTGCCCACCGGCACCATTACCGCGCCTGCCGTCGATACCGCCGAAGTCGATCTGAAGACCCCCACCACGGCGGGTTCGCGCTTGGGTTTGACGGCGCTTGAGACACCCGCCAGCACCGAAAGTCTCACTGGGGAGCGTATCCGCGAGCGCGGCGATAGCAGCGTACAGGACGCGGTGTCGCGCAGCACCGGCCTGAGCCGCACAGGTACGCCCGGCGATGGCGGCACCTCGCTGCAGGCCCGTGGCTTTACCGGGCAGAACTCGGTGATGCAGTTATATGACGGCACCCGGATGTATGTCGGTGCCGGTACCGTAACCTTCCCGGTCGACACTTGGTCCGTGGAACGTGTCGATGTTCTGCGCGGCCCAGCGTCCGTGCTCTATGGCGAAGGCGCGACCGGCGCAGTGATCAACACGATCCCGAAAAAACCGTTCAACGGCGCTATCGAAAACCACCTGCGCCTCGGCTATGGCGCCTACGACCAGCAACAGCAGGCGTTCGACAGCGGCGGTTCGCTGACCGACCAACTGAGCTACCGCATCAACATTAATCGCCTACGCGGAAACGGCTGGATCGACCGTGGCGACTCCGCCAGCGACTTCGTCAGCGCCGCCCTGCGCTGGCAGGCCAACGACAACCTGGTCGTCACTCTCGCCCACGACTACGGCGACCAACAGCCGATGAACAATTTCGGCACCCCCTTGATCCAAGGCCACTACCGGCAAAGCCTGCGAGACAAGAACTACAACGTCGGCAACGACAAACAGCATTACAACGACCAGTGGACGCGCCTGAGCAGCGAATGGCAGATCTACGACAACCTCAGTGCCAACAACGAGCTCTATTACCTCAAGGCCCAGCGTCGCTGGCAGAACGCGGAGCGCTACGACTTCGATCAAAGCAGTCAGCAACTGCTCAGACAAAGCTACCTGGGCATCCGCCATTACCAGGAACAGATCGGCGACCGCCAGACCTTCACCTTCAAACACAGCCTGTTCGGCCTGGACAGCCAGACGTTGACGGGCATCGACGTCAATCGCATCCGCTTCAACGTGGCCAGCAACTCGCCGTTCGATGATGTGTCGAGCGGCGGGCAACCCATCGACATCAACCACCCGACACCCGGCGTGTTCGAGAGCGCCAGCCCGTTTCGCAGCCAATACAGCAGCAGCACCCGCCAATTCTCGGCGTTTGCCGAAAACCGCACGCTACTCAACGAGCAGTGGTCCCTGGTGACCGGTGTCCGTCGCGACTTCGTGCATATAGATCGCGACAACCTGGTCAATGGCAGCGAAAGTGCCAAGTCGCTGACCGGTAGCAACTGGAAAGTCGGCCTGGTGTACGCCATAACACCCGACACTTCGCTCTACGGCCAATACGCGACCAGCACCGATGGTGTGAGCGGCTTGATTTCCCTCAGTCCAAACAATCAGAAGTTTGACCTGTCGACCGCCAAGCAGAGCGAAATCGGCCTCAAGCAGATGTTCTGGGACCAACGCGGCGAATGGACCCTGGCGGCCTATCACATCGTCAAGAAAAAGCTGCTCACTACCGACCCACGCAATGCGCAGAACCAGTTGCAGGTGGGCCAGCAATCGTCCGATGGACTGGAAGTCAGCCTCGACCTGAAATTGACGCACGACTGGCAGTTGCAGGCCAACGCATCGGTTCTCCGGGCACAATACGATGACTTTGACCAGTCGCTCGGCGGCACCGTCGTGTCCTACAAAGGCAACCGACCTGCCGATGTGCCCCGCCGCACCGCCAACCTCTGGCTGAACAAGGCACTCAGCGACGATGTCAAAGCAGGCGCCGGCGTGCGTTATGTCGATGCGCGTTATGCCGACCTGGCCAATACCGCCCAATTGCCGAGCTACACCGTGGTCGATGCCAATGTGTCATGGAAGGCTTTACGCAACACCACGCTGGGCCTGCAACTGAACAATTTGTTCGACCGCCAGTACGCCCAAAGCCAATACAATGACGGCCAACAATGGATCATGGGACAGCCGCGCTCGTTCTTCGTGACGGCGGACTACACCTTCTGATGAGCGCCAAATGACCTCACTGACCCTCGTCGACCTGGCCTGGACACCCCTGGGCCAGAACCACTGCCATCACCAGTTCCAACTGCGTGAGGCCAACCTGCGGGTGGCGGCGGGTGAGTTCGTCGGCCTGATCGGCCCCAACGGCAGTGGCAAGACCAGCCTGCTCAAGTGTGCCTATCGCTTCAGCCGGCCGGAGAGCGGCGAGGTCCTGCTCGAACACCAGAACGTCTGGAAACAGTCACCCCGCTGGTGCGCCCAGCGCATCGCCGTGGTGCTCCAGGAGTTCCCCGATGCCTTTGGCCTGAGCGTCGAAGAAGTGGTTGCCATGGGCCGCACCCCCCACAAGAAGCTGTTCGACGGTGACAGCGAATTGGACCGCCAACTGATTCGCCAATGCCTGGAGTCGGTCGGCCTATTGGGCTTCGAAGACCATGAGTTCGCCACCCTGTCCGGGGGCGAAAAACAGCGAGTGATCCTCGCCCGTGCCCTGGCCCAGCAACCCCGACTGCTGATCCTCGATGAGCCGACCAATCACCTCGATCCGCGTTACCAACTGGAGCTGCTAACCCTGGTCAAGCGCCTGAAGATCGGCACCCTGGCGAGCATCCACGATCTCAATCTGGCAGCGGCGTTCTGCGACCGATTGTATGTGATCAACCACGGTCGTATCGTCGCCAGCGGCACGCCCGAAGACGTGCTGACCGAGGATCTGTTGCGCAGCGTGTTCGGCGTCGAGGCCCTGATCGATAGTCACCCCCTGCGCGGCTACCCACGAATCACCTGGATAACCCAACCATGAAGTTATGGCCTCTGGCGCTTTGCCTCGGTTCCCTGCTCGCTTCCATGACCACCCTGGCCGAGTCCAGCCACTACCCATTGACCCTCCAGAGCTGCAACCGCGAAGTGACCTTCAACGAGGCGCCGAAACACGCGGTCAGCCATGACATCAATATGACGCAGATGATGCTCGCCCTCGGCCTCAAGGCGCGGATGGCCGGCTACAGCGGAGTCAGCGGCTGGAAAGCGCTGCCCCCGCAAATGGCCACGAGCCTCGACGGCCTGCCGGAACTGGCGGCCAAGTACCCGTCCGTGGAGACCCTGCTCAACGCCAACGTCGACTTCTTCTTCGCCGGCTGGAACTACGGCATGCGCGTCGGCGGCGACCTCACACCGCAGACCCTGGCGCCGCTGGGCATCAATGTCTACGAGTTGACCGAGTCCTGTGCCTTCATGATGAAGCGCCCAAGTGCCAGCCTCGACGACACCTATAACGACCTGCGTAACCTGGGCGAGATATTCGACGTCCAGGACCGCGCCGAAACCCTGATCAGCCAGATGCGGGCCAGGGTCGCGGCGGTGCGCAAGAACCTGCCCGCCGAGCGCCCACGGGTGTTTCTCTACGACAGCGGCGAAGACCGCGCCATGACCTCCGGCCGCCTGGCTATGCCCCAGGCGCTGATCGAGACCGCGGGAGGGCGCAATGTGCTGGAGGATGTCGACGCCAGCTGGACCCGGGTCAACTGGGAAAGCGTGGTCGAGAAGAACCCGCAGGTGATCGTCATCGTCGACTACGGCGAGGTCAGCGCCGAGCAGAAACGACACTTTCTGGAAACCCATCCGGCCTTGCAGTCGGTGGATGCAATTCGCCACAAGCGCTTTATCGTCATTCCCTATGTCGAGGCGACACCGGGGATCGATAACGTCAAAGCCATCGAAACTCTTGCCAAGGGTTTCCACTCACAATGATGAGCCACCGCTACCCCCTGCTGTTGCTCGCGCTGGGTACACTGTTGCTGGTGTCCTGCGTGGTATCGCTGGGCTTCGGCCCCGCGCAAGTGCCAGTGGAGGTGGTGTGGCGGATCCTGCTGTACAAACTGCTGGGCACGGGCACGGTCGACTGGAGCGCCGGGCAGGAGCATATTGTCTGGCTGATCCGTATCCCGCGCCTGCTGCTCGGCACCCTGGTCGGCGCCGGGCTGGCCTTGATCGGCGCGGTGCTGCAAGCCGTTACCCGCAACCCGCTGGCCGACCCGCACCTGCTGGGCGTGACCTCGGGCGCTACCCTCGGCGCGGTGATCGTGGTGCTGCATGTCGGTGAAATCGTCGGCCTACTGACCTTACCCATCGCCGCTTTTCTCGGCGCCTTAGGCAGCATGCTGGCGGTGCTCGCCATTGCCAGCCGACGAGGCCGACTGGACAGCGACCGCTTGCTGCTGTGCGGCGTGGCGGTGTCCTTCGTGATGATGGCGATCGCCAATCTGCTGCTGTTTCTCGGCGACCACCGGGCCAGTTCCGCTGTGCTGTTCTGGATGCTCGGCGGACTGGGTCTGGCCCGCTGGGAACTGCTGCCGATTCCGACGGTGATCGTGCTGCTGGGGCTGTTCCTGCTGGTCAGCATGGCCCGTTCGCTGAATGCGCTGATGGCCGGCGAGCAGACCGCCGTGACCCTTGGCCTGAACGTGCGCAATGTACGTTTGAGGGTCTTCCTGATCGCCTCGCTGATGACCGGCGTGCTGGTTGCTATCAGCGGCTCCATCGGTTTTGTCGGGTTGATGGTGCCGCACATCGCACGACGCCTTGTCGGTGCCGAGCATCGACGGCTGCTGCCGGTGTCGGCGCTGTTAGGCAGCGTGTTCCTGGTTTGGGTCGATGTCGCGGCGCGGACCCTGATCGCGCCAGAAGACTTGCCGATCGGCGTGGCGACGGCGGCCATTGGCGGCTTGTTTTTTATCGGACTGATGCGCCGCCGCTAAGCGCCACACCCCCGCGACTGCGGCCCCCGACGAGCCCACCTCGGCCACCAAGGTAGCGGAAAAATAGGGCAACCGAGCGCGCGCAGGCTGTTAGGATCTAACCCGTAGCGTTCTGACGATAATCGCAAGCCATGAATCTACCCGGCGAAAAAGACCAACCGCTGATGTTCACCGTTGCGCTGGTCACCGTCCATCAACCGATTGCCTGAGGCCCTTCATGTCCTACGTTATCCGCGACGCCCGGCAGGCCGACCTGCCGGCCATTCGCGACATCTACAACGACGCGGTGGTCAACACCACCGCGATCTGGAACGAACAACCGGTCGACCTGGACAATCGCCAGGCCTGGTTCAGCGCCCGCCAGGCCCAGGCCTATCCGATCCTGGTGGTCGTCGATGCCACCGACGGTGTGCTCGGCTATGCCTCCTACGGTGACTGGCGGCCCTTCGAGGGCTTCCGTCACACCGTCGAGCATTCGGTGTACGTGCGCAACGACCAGCGTGGCAACGGTCTTGGCCCACAATTGATGGCAGCGCTGATCGAGCGCGCCAGGGATGACGGCAAGCACATCATGGTCGCCGCGATCGAAAGCGCTAACGCCGCCTCTATTCGCTTGCATGCACGCCTGGGCTTTACGAGCACCGGACAAATGCCTCAGGTGGGCGTCAAGTTTGGTCGCTGGCTCGACCTGACCTTCATGCAACTCTGCCTGAATCCGGGCACGGAACCGCCCGTCGCCAACATGGACTGATCCGCCAATGAACGCCGCCCAACCGCGACGCGTCAATAAACAGATCCAGCCCGGCGAGATCGAACGATCCAGGTCGGTTCTCACTGCTGTTGTTGCGAAACCGCCGATGTCGACTTCAAGGACGGGCGACAGCTACCATCGGGTCACCCGTCACTTGTTCAGTCTTGCAGATCGGAAAGCATGGTTTTCGACGCAGGTAATATGCTCAATTGCTGCAAACTGTCGTTGATCGCGCCGAGCAAGCCGAGATCCTGTGCTGTCGCCTTCTTGTCGACTGCTCGCCGCAAGGCCAGCAGAAAGCTCAATTTGCCGAATGCGATATCATCCGACGTATCGCCTTTATCGATGAGGTTCTGCGCCGCCTCATTGATGGTCGCGTCAATATAAATTGAAAAATCTGAACGAGTCATGATTCACACCCCTCTCATTGATAGTTTGTGTACTGGTAAACCTACAGTCAAACGCTGCGAGGGAGCTGCCAAGCTCTTTTACCAGACTCGTTACTTTTAAAAAAAACGACCTGGCCCGTATAAGTGCCCGCTACCTTATCGAGGATGGTGTTCATCTTCGAGCTGGGATTGGGTTGGTGGCGACTATTGACCCTGCTCTTACTGAATTTCGCAACTACCGCCAGTTCAGGCTGCAAGACTTCTCTGTCACCGCTCGCATCGGTGATCGTGATAACACCCATGACATAGCTCCTTTGAATACAAACGTGATGAAACAAACTGCACTCAACAGCACATTAAGCCTTCGAAAGATCAGCCGTCTACTGTCAGAAATGACAGGTACAAACGAGTCGGAGCACTTGAAAGGTGAGCGTCAAGTTCGGCTGCCGGCTCGACCTGACCGTCATGCAACTCTGCCTGAATCCGGGCACGGAACCGCCCGCCGCCAACACGGAATGATCCGCCGATGAGTACCACCCAACTGCGTCGCGTCAATAACGAAAGCTTTGCGCATTACCGTCAAGGTTTGATCGAGCTATTGCTCGATGCCGTGGGGCACGGCGCCAGCGTGGGATTCATGGCCGATCTCGACGCTCTCCAGGCGCACGTCTACTTCGACAGCGTGCAGGCTGCCCTGCGGGATGGCAGCCTGTTGCTCTGGGTGGTGGTGCGTAACAAACAGGTACAGGCCAGCGTGCAACTGAGCCTGTGCCTAAAGCCCAACGGGTTGAACCGGGCCGAGGTACAGAAACTGCTGGTGCGCAGCGAGGCGCGTCGCCATGGCCTCGGCCAGCAACTGATGCAGGCCCTGGAGCAGGCGGCAAGGCAACATAAGCGCGGCCTGCTGTACCTCGATACCCAAACCGGTTCCGACGCCGAGGCGTTCTACAGCGCACTGGGCTACAGCCGCGTCGGTGAACTGCCAAACTACTGCACGACACCGGACGGGCGCCATCAGGCGACCACTATTTACTACAAGACACTAGAATGATTCATGGCCAATACCCGACCCCATCTACCCCAGATCGAATTGTCGAAGCCACCTTCGGCGCGCTCAAGGCAGATCGAGGCCGATGGGGTGAAGGTATTCCCTGGTTCCAGCCGCAGGCAGGGCAGCGATTAGCGGCTAAGATGCAACACGCCCAGCCTTTTTTGCACTGTTCATCAAGGTATCGGTCATGCGCTTGTCTGATTTTATCGTGCAACACGTTGACACACTCGTCGATGACTGGGAGCAGTTTGCCAAAACCCTGACGCCCGCAGCAGACAGCATGGGGCGGATCGCCTTGCGCGATCACGCCAAATCAATCCTGCTGGCGGCCGCGCGGGATATGCAGACCACCCAAAGCACCCGTGAACAAACCGCCAAGGCCAAGGGTGAAGGTCCGGAGAACAGTCCCAGCCTCGATATCGCCGCCGCCAGCCACGGCGAACTACGGCATAACGTCGGTTTCGACCTGGTGCAGATGACGTCTGAGTTCCGTCACCTGCGTGCCTGTGTGATCCATCGCTGGGTCGGCAGTCTGTCTGCGCCGGACCTGACCTACCTCCAGGACATGATTCGCTTCAACGAAGCCATCGACGAAGCCCTGGCCGAGTCAACTGCCGCCTATGCCGAACAGGTCAACCGCTCGCGGGACATCTTCCTGGCCATTCTCGGTCACGACCTGCGTGCACCGTTGCAGGCGGTGGCCATGTCCACGGAAATGCTAGTACGCAAGATCCCGCTCAATGAGCTGGCCATGGGCTATGTGAAAAACATCAAGCGCAGCGCCCATCATATGGGCACCATGGTCAACGACTTGCTGGAATTGGTGCGCAGCCGCCTGGGCAGTCCGTTGCCGATAGATCCCGCGCCGATGGACCTGGTGAGCGCGGCCAAAGCCGCACTCAACGAAGCCTGGGCCGGACAGCCGGACTGTCGTCCGAGCCTCAAGGTCAAAGGCAATGTACATGGAGTCTGGGATCGGGGCAGGATCGAACAGATGCTGCAGAACCTGATCGGCAATGCCCTCCAGCACGGCGCCAGCCAGCGCAAGGTGACCTTGACCCTGATCGGTGATGACGACAGCGTCAGCTTGTCCATACACAACTTCGGCCTGCCGATTCCCGCCCAAGCCCTGGCGACGATCTTCGATCCGCTGGTGCGCAACGCCGCAGAGGAACTCGGGCAAACGGGCGCCTCGACCAGCCTGGGCCTGGGCTTGTTTATCGTCAAGGAAGTGGTGAGCGCCCATCGGGGCAGTATCGAGGTCAGCTCCAGCGAGGAAGAGGGCACACGATTCAGGATCGTGCTACCGCGAGTATCACGTGCCGTATCCTAAGCGAGCGTCGGGCTTGTGGCGTCGATACGGGCCAGCGCAGATGCATTTCGTACAGAGATCACACGAGCCACTAGGCCTCGACCAGACGCTCCAGGCGCTGTCGGAGCATGCGGTTTTCCGCACGCAGCTCGCGGACCTCGCCCAGCAGTTCCAGGGCCAGGGCGACGCCTTGCCATTCCAACTCAAGATCGCGGCGCAGTTTCGCCGCACGCCGGGCAATGATCAGCTCATGCTCAAGAAAGCGCCAGGCCTGCGGTGAGCGGCCCTGAGGTTCAAGAATACCGTGTTCGACGATTTCGATCACATACGCCGCCGATAGCTCGGACGCCTCGCAGAAGGCTTGCATATCCAGTTGAACGTTCAGGGCAGGGCTCATGATCAGCTACTCCATTGTTCTCTCGGGTCGAATGCCGCCTTCTTCGCCAGTTCCCGCCACAAGGCTTTTACGGCATCGTCGCTCTGTTTGGGCATGACCGTCTTGAGTTGCACGAACAGATAACCCCGCTGGCCGGCCTTGTTCAGCAGGCCATGGCCCTTGGCGCGCAGGCGCTGGCCGTTCTGGCTGCCCTGCGGGATCTTCAGGTTGATCTTGCCGGTCAGGGTCGGCACCGCCACTTCGGTTCCCAGTGCCAGCTCCCACGGTGCCAACGGCAAGGTGATGATCAGGTTCTCACCTTCGACATCGAATTTCGGGTGGGGAGTGAAGCGAATGGTCAAGTATAGGTCGCCATTGACCCCACCACCGAGTCCCGGCGCGCCCTGCCCCTTGAGGCGGATACGCTCGCCATCGGTCACGCCCGCCGGAATCTTCACGTTCAGGCTCTTGCTGCTGTTGCTCACATGCTGGCCAGCCGCGTTGTACTGCGGCACCTGGAAGGTGACCTTTTTCGACTCGTTGGTCAGGCTCTCTTCCAGGAAGATCGGTAGTTCCATTTCCACGTCTTGCCCTCGACGACCGGCGCTGCGGCCCGATTGTCCGCTACTGAAACCGGCACCGCGCGAGCCGAAGATCGTACTGAAGAAGTCCGAGAAGTCACCACCACCCGCACCGCCGCCAAAGCCGCCACTCGCGCCACGCCCCTGCCAGCCCGGTGGCCCCTGGAACGGCTGGCCATGCTGGCCGTATTTGCGCAAATCGTCGTACTCGGCGCGCTTGTCGGCGCTTTTCAGCGCTTCATAGGCTTCGGAAGCATCCTTGAATTTCGCCTCGGCGTCCTTTTCCTTACTGACATCCGGGTGGTACTTGCGCGCCAACTTGCGGTATGCGGCCTTGATGGTCTTGTCGTCCGCCGTCGGCTCAACATCCAGGATCTTGTAATAATCTTTGAAGTCCATCTAAGGATCACCCTGCGTTATCGATATCGCGCCGCCCGGCAGCACACAGCATGCGCTTTTCGGCGCAGCAAGGATTGACCGATCTCAAGACTGTGACTGGGCGGTGCGTTAAAAGTTTATCGGCCGTGCGGGCGATTTCCGCTCATCGCCGTGACACAAGTCGAACCAATGACAGCAAGTTTGGGGGTGATGGTTCGTCTTTCAAGTCGGCAACGCACGATTTAGCGGATAGTCGGCCTTCGATTCCGCGCTCGACTGACATACACTGCGCGGCCGTTTTTAACCGGAGCTCGAACGACATGAAAAACGCCTCTGCGGCCCGTGCCTGCGGTATCGACTTCGGCACCTCCAACTCCACTGTCGGCTGGCTGCGCCCCGGGATGGAAACGCTTATCGCGCTGGAGGATGATAACGTCACCCTGCCTTCGGTGGTCTTTTTCAATATCGAGGAACGCCGCCCGGTCTACGGACGGCTGGCGCTGCACGAGTACCTGGAAGGCTACGAGGGCCGGCTGATGCGCTCGCTCAAGAGCCTGCTGGGGTCCAAGCTGATCAAGCATGACACCAGCGTGCTGGGCACCGCCCTGCCTTTCAAGGATCTGCTCGGGTTGTTTATCGGCCAATTGAAAAGTCGCCTGGAAACAACCGCCGGTCGTGAATTCGAACACGTGGTACTGGGCCGTCCGGTATTTTTCGTCGACGAGGATCCGGTCGCCGATCAGGAAGCCGAAGATACCCTGGTGGAAGTGGCGAAGAAGATTGGCTTCAAGGACGTGTCCTTTCAGTACGAACCGATTGCGGCGGCCTTCGACTACGAGTCGACCATCGAGCGCGAGGAGCTGGTATTGATCGTCGATATCGGCGGCGGAACCTCCGACTTCTCGCTGGTGCGCCTGTCGCCGGAACGCCGTCGCCTGGATAATCGCCACGACGATATCCTCGCCACCGGTGGCGTGCATGTCGGCGGGACCGACTTCGACAAACAACTGAGCCTGCAAGGCGTGATGCCGCTGTTCGGCTATGGCAGCCGGATGAAAAGCGGTGCCTACATGCCCACCAGTCACCACATGAACCTGGCGACCTGGCACACCATCAACTCGGTGTACTCGCAGAAGTCCCAGTTGGCCCTGGGTAGCATGCGCTACGACATAGAGGACACCGGCGGCATCGACCGCCTCTTCAAGCTGATAGAGCAACGCGCCGGGCACTGGCTGGCGATGGAAGTGGAGGAAACCAAGATCCAACTGACCCGCGCCAAAAACCGCCACGTAGCGCTGGATCGTATCGAACCGGGGTTGAGCGTGGAGCTGAGTCAGGCAGTGTTCGAATCGGCCATCGGCAACCTGCTGGAGGGTATTGGCAACAGTGTCACTCGTTTGCTCGATGATGCCGGCGTGAGCGTCGAACAGGTCGATACGGTGTTCTTCACCGGCGGCTCGAGCGGGATTCCGGCACTGCGCCAGAGCATCTCGGCCATGCTGGCAAATGCCCGGCATGTGGAAGGCAATATCTTCGGCAGTATCGGCAGCGGCCTGGCGATCGACGCACGCAAGCGTTACGGCTGACCATCGCGCGTTATCGTTCTTCGCCGGCCAGCCTGCGCTTGCCAGGCGAGGCCAAAGTTCATGCGGGGGCTCAGGCGTGGACTCAGACCAGCTCGACCAACCTCAACTCGCTCTTGAGATACGCATAATAAATCGGCCCCGCCACTACCCCCGGCAGGCCGAACGCGGCCTCGAACACCAGCATTGCCAAGAGCAACTCCCACGACTTGGCACGGATCTGCCCACCGACGATCCGCGCATTGAGGAAGTACTCCAGCTTGTGGATAAACATCAGGTAACCCAGCGCTGCCACCGCCACCCAGATCGACAGCGACAGGCCGACGATAGTGATCAGGGTGTTGGACATCAGGTTCCCGATCACCGGCAACAGCCCCAGCAGGAAGGTCAGCACGATCAGGGTCTTGGTCAGCGGCAGCTTGATCCCGCACAGCGGCAGGACCACTGCCAGGAAGATCGCGGTGAAGAAGGTATTAAGTGCGGAAATTTTGATCTGCGCAAAGACAATATTGCGAAACGCCTGCACCAGCAGGCGCAGGCGGTCGAACAGGGCGGCGGCCAAGGGTTTACGCTGGCTGACATCCGAGACGTGCTGCAGGGCCACGATAGCTCCCAACACCATGCCGATCAGCAGGGTCACGAACATATGCGCCGCGTCCTTGCCCACCAGTTGCAATTCGCTCAGGTGCTTGCTCAGCCATTGCCCGATAGCCACTTGGAATTCCGCGGCGCTGGCCGGCAGGTAGGCGTCGATGACCGGAGGCAACTGCCCACGAGCCTTGTCCACCACGAGCATGAACTTACCCAGAGAGGCACCGGGATTTTCCGCCTCATGCAACAGAAAACTAATGGCCCCGGCAAAGATCAGGCTCAACACACTGACGATCAACGTTCCCAGCAAGGCCACCGCCAGCCAACGCGCGCGCCGTCCGGCAATCAGGTGCTCAAGCTTGGGAGTGAGCATATTGACCAGTTCGAACACCAGCAGGCCGGCCAGCAGGCTCGGTAGCAACTTCAACGGCAATACCAGCAGCAACCCACCGAAGACGATGATCAAACTGGCCAAGACTACGTAACGCTGGGAAAACGCTGACATACAGCCTCAAAACAAAATGCAGCCAAAGGATAAGCAGTCTGCCAGCGTTCCACCGGCAGAACTAGGGGGGCGACGGACGCACCGTGGAAGGAGTCGCGGAGCGTCAAAGACCGATAGTAACCAAACGCCACTATCGCGCCGGATCATAACCAAAGAGACAGCCCGCAGTGCGGCAATTTCCTGGCTCGACGGGAAATACCTCAAAGTCTCCAGGCGCCGACCTCACCGGGCCGGATCACTTGTTCTTGAGGCAGGTGCTCATGAAGGCCTTGCGTTCATCGCCCTTGAGCGCCTTGGCGGTCGCATCGCTATTGCAGGTTTTCATCTTGTCCTGCTGGGTAGCGGGCTTGGCGGCTTTCAGGCAGTTGCTCATGAAGGTCTTGCGCTCATCGCCCTTGAGCGCCTTAGCAGTGGCGTCGGCGTTACAAGACTTCATCTTATCCTGCTGGGCCTGTTGCGCGGCGGTGGCAGCAAAACCCTGGGAACACAAAAGCAGGCCTACCATCAACAAAAGAATACGCAGTGTCTTCATGGAGTTTTCTCCTTGTTACCGCGCCGATAGGCACGGTCTCTGAAGCAGTGTAGACAAACACGGTTACATCTCCATCCGCAGCTCTGTGCGAAAGGTTTTCGGGCGAAAGCCAGGTATGTCGCTGGGGCACGACCTGGCCGCCTGGCTCAAACTCCGCATAGCGACAGTAGATCGAGGCCGAGGGCTGCCCAGCAATTGGCCCAGTGCTACAGCCCCGCCTCCTTCAGGCGCCGGGCATGCTCGACAAACAGGCGGATCGGCGCGGCGCCCTTGCCCACCAAGCCCAATGACTGGTTGACGATATCGAAATGGTCGAGGGGATAGTCATCGCCAATCACCGTTCCCAAGTGCGAGCTGTAGCGCCCGACCATGCCATCGCACTGCCCTGCTTCGCGGATAAAGGTCCTGGCGAACAACCGGCAACTGCGGTTCGTGCCGTCGAACAGGTTGCGCCCACGATCGGTAATGCCCGGTTGCAAGGTGCCGGACCAGGAATAATAACGTACTCCATTGACCGACTCAGGCCCTTGTCCGCCCCAGATATCCGGTAATCCTTGCGGGTATTGCCGATTGAACAGTGCCACACCGTCGCTGGTCAATGAGTGATGGGACGCGACCAGGTCCATTGGCAGGCGCGGCCCGCGGTAGCCGGTTTCCAACCAGGTCATGATCCGTGCGACGGCGCAAAATACCAGGGTCAGCAGGCGCCCCCGAATGCTCGTCGGTCGATAGTGTCGCTGAAAATGATCGGCCAGTTCCGAGCCATGATTGGGACCCGCCACCGAGGTCACGGACGCCACCCACTCGGGCCGTCTGGCTGCCGCATAACGGGCGGTCAGCGAGCCTTGGCTGTGGCCGATCAGGTTGACCTTGTCGGCCCCCGTCTCGCGGCGAATTTGCTCGATCCGCAACAGCAACTGCTCGCCGCGCACTTCGTTGGAGTGCAATGGCGACACCAGGACAGCGAACACCTGCGCACCGCCGCCGCGCAACGCGGGGGCAATGCCGTACCAATAGGGAAACCACACCAGACGGACAAACCCGAGCATACCCGGCACCAATATCAACGGATAACGCGTGGCAAGTTCCTGCGACATCGATGATTACCATGACGATAGAAGAAGTGGAGGCTGGCTTCGACGAGCCAGTCAGACCCCCAGCATTGGCATTGAAGATGACAGCGACGCGACACCGCTGTTTATTTCAACCCCAGCGCGCCCACCACGATCAGGCTTATCGCAATCGGCGTGAGCGCCGCCAGGATTTCCCCAATAGCCAATTGGATAAAACTTTTTCCCTCAGTCGGGACTCACAACCAGGTAGCGACCTCGCCGACAGAGCGAGGTACCTAACCAGATTAGTCAGGAGATCGAGATGAGCGACATGCACCTGTCCGATGTAACCACTCTTCGCGAGCGCGCCCGTAAGAATGTCGAAAACGGAGCGGTCACCGAAGGCTACAACGCAGACCGCGACGAGATCCTGCGGCTGCTCAATGAATCACTGGCCACCGAGCTGGTCTGTACCCTGCGCTACAAACGCCACTACTTCATGGCCACCGGCCTCAAGGCCAGCGTCGCCGCCGACGAATTTCTCGAACACGCCAACCAGGAACTGGCTCATGCCGACCGCCTGGCCGAACGCATCGTACAACTGGGTGGCGAGCCGGAGTTCAATCCGGATCTGCTGTCCCAGCACTCCCATGCCCAATACGTGGCCGGCAAGACCCTCAAGGAAATGGTCTATGAAGACCTGGTGGCCGAGCGGATCGCGGTGGACAGCTACCGCGAGATCATCCAATTCATCGGTGACCAGGACCCGACCACGCGGCGGATCTTCGAGGACATCCTCGCCCAGGAAGAAGAACATGCCGATGACATGGCGGATATCCTGAAGGACCTTTGACACACCCTGTGGGAGCTCGATCTGGGCGGCATCGCGACGAAAAACGGTGGCGCCAGACCTGAAAAACGCGGTATTCCATTCGCGGGCAAACCCACTCCCACAAGCCTCGGCAGGTTGAGGCAACCCCTCAATGGCTGACGGTCTTGGGCGCCTTGCCCGACTGCATCTGCTCCAACAACGGCGCACACTGGTTGGGCACATCGCCACTCGGCGCCACCAGCGCCAGCAGCCCCGCCGCCGGACCGGCGATCACCCCCAGGGCAACCATGCCCGCGCCCCGCAACAACAGGGGTAACGCCTGCACACCGGCATCGGGTTTGATGAACTTGCCGCGCACATATAAAGGCGAACGCAAGGACAACAAGCGTAAGCCCTTGGACTCGGGGCTGATCTTCAGGTCCAGTTGCTCATCGGCGAAATTGGCCGTGCCATCGATATAGATGATCGCGTTCTCGGTATCGAAGACAAACAGCCGGGTAGTCGCCAACCCGCCCTTGATCCCCAGGTCCGCAGCCGCACAGTTGATCTTGACCTCCTTGTCGCCGAAGATCTTGCCAACCACGTAGTTGCCGACATTAAGCCCGGCGATCTCCATCAGCCCCCGGCTAATCGCACCATCGTTGACCAACATTTTCAGCTCGCCATTGGAGGTGCCCAGTAGCTCGGCCACCGAATTGCCGGTGCCACTGATGTCCGCATCGCCGTTGAGCTCGCCAAAACTGGTCTTCATTGGCTCGAAGGTCGGGAACAACTGCTTGAGCTTGAAGTTGCGCGCGGTCAACCTGGCCCGGCCCTGCATCGGCGCTGTACGGCCATTGAGGCGGATTTGCGCATCGAGCTTGCCGCCCGCCACACCGAACCGCAGGGGCTCCAGGCTCAGTTCGCCGTCAGTCAGCACTAAGTGGGTGTAAAGATCAGTGAAGGGCAACTCCGCGCTGTGGACAATACGTTTGCCGGTGAACGCCACATCGGCATCCATATCACGCCAGCGCTCGGTACGAAACACTTCTACCGGCAGGGCCTTGTCCGCGGGCTGGCGACTTTCGCCGCCACGGGCTTTCTGCTTGGCATTGGAGTCCGCGCCGATCAGCGGAGCCAGATCGGTCATCAGCAGTTGGTTGGATACCAGCATCCCACTAAGCTTGGGACGCGGCTGACTGGCGACATAAGACAGGTCGCCATGAATGTCGCTGCTGCCGATCTTGCCGTTGAATTTCTCGTAGGTGAAGGTCGCCCCTGTCGGCTCATGGAGTCGGGCAATCAGATGGCCATCAGTTTCATAAGCCGGTGAGTCCGGCAAGGTCACCCCGGTCAGCGGATAGAGATTGCCCAGGCTGTTACCGGCCAGTGTCAGGCGCAGGTCCAGGGCGCCCAGATTGCGCGGGTCGGTCAGGGTGCCGGCAACGGCAATGCGGGTATCGGCGATTTTTACGTCAGCCTGCACCGGGAAGGGCCTGGTTGCGTCCTGCAACGCCAACAGGCCGCCGATTTTGCCGGAGCCTGCGAGGTTCTGGCCATGGTACTGGCCCTTGACCTTCAGCGCGAATGCATAATCCAGCGGCGTAGCGCCCTTTTCCATGGCCTTCTTCGCCACGCTGTCGCCAACGATATCGCTGAATGGAACAGGCTTGCCCAACGGATCGATCAGCAGGTCAAGCCGGGTGTCCAGGCTTTGGTCATCCAGGCTCACATGCCCCTTGTCAAAGCCGATGGCGCCGATATCCACCCTCCAGTCGGACGGTGGCTCATTCGGATCCGTGGGGTCGAACTGGAAGGTCCAATTGGCGCGACCATCGGCCAGGCGCTCAAGACTGGCATTTGGCGCGGTCAGGTCAATCCGCGGAATCACCAGTTGGCGCGTCAGCAGCAACAATGGCGCAAACCGCAACTCGACGCGCTTGAGTTCGACCATCTGCCGGTTCTTCGACCAATCCGGATTGCCCAGTGTGAGCTCTTCGGCAATCACATGGGGCCAGGGCAGCCAAGCCCGCCAGCCGCCCTCATCCGGCTCACGTTGCCAACGCACTGCCAGATTGCCATTGATAGCAAATGGCCTATGCAAAATAGTGGAAACCTTGGCATTGATCAGCGGCTTGACCCGGTTCCAATCGAAGAACGCGATGATCGCCACCAGCACCGCCAGCAGCAGGACAAGGCTGGCGCTGGTCCAGGCGAGGATTTTTCGAGTGTGCGTCATTGCACGGGGCTCCTAATGACAACTGAACGTCCAAAAAAGCGATGCACAATACCTTTACGACTGACGAACACCCGCCAAGGTTTAATGCAAAAGGCCATTAATCGACAAATTCGGAGTCACCGAAACTGCCTGGCAAGGCAAATTTTCCCCGTAAATACCCTCTCACGACCTAGGTGTGGGTAGAAAATACCCAATACAAAACACAGGGTAACGCTCGGAAAGCCCCGATCTAGAGGGGTCGGGGTAGAACAATCAATTCCGTTGATTATTACCATTGTCTTTATGAACTTTCATATCGATTTTGCAAGAGTAGCATTGGCTTCGTACCCACTTTATAGCTTTCTCACGGAGCAACCGATCATGAAACGCCAATTCCTACTCAGCCTTACCCTTGCCGTCCTCGCTGCCAACGCCTATGCCTTGCCGGCCCGCGAACAAGCCACGCCACAAGCTCAAAGCAGCCACGGCACTGTCAGCCAGTCGCTCAACACCCTGGCTGCCGATGGTTCGGCACGGACTCCGCAGGACCGCTTCCAGGCTTCCGACGACACCTCCGACCGGGCTCCACAAATCCGTTCCCTGGCCGCCGATGGCAGTGACCGCACCCCACAAAACCAGAAAGGTCAGATCCTGGCCGCCGATGGTTCGGCACGGACTCCACAAGGTCGTCTGCAGGCTTCGGACGACACCTCCGACCGGGCCCCACAAATCCGTTCCCTGGCCGCCGATGGCAGTGACCGGACCCCGCAAAACCAGAAAGGCCAAACGCTCGCCGAAGGTGGTAATGATCGCCTGAGAGACAAGGGCCTGATCGTCGAAGGCGGTGCCGATCGCCTGGCCGAACGTCATCAGTCCTTGAGCTAAACCCATGCTGGCCTGGAACAAAGCCCGATCTCCTGGATCGGGCTTTGGCATTTCTGGAACCCCGCCTCATCGCATCACGCGCTTGTTGCTCCACCGCATTCGACGCAGGCAAAGCTGATTTGCTAGAGTGCTGCGCTCTTGTCCTGCGGAAAGACCCCTCTCTCGATGCTGCCTCGCGCCGAACAGAAACAACAAACCCGACATGCCCTGATGGACGCCGCGCGCCAACTGATGGAGGGTGGACGCGGGTTTGGTGGCCTCAGCCTGAGGGAAGTGGCGAAAACCGCCGGCATCGTGCCGACCGGCTTCTACCGACATTTCGACGATATGGACCAGCTCGGGCTGGCGCTGGTCTGCGAAGTCGGCCAGACCTTCCGGGAAACCATCCGCCTGGTTCGCCACAACGAATTCATCATGGGCGGAATCATTGATGCCTCGATAAGGATCTTCCTCGATGTCGTGGCGATGAACCGTTCACAATTCCTGTTTCTCGCTCGCGAGCAGTACGGCGGCTCATTGCGGGTACGCCAGGCCATCGCCACCTTGCGCGAACACATCAGCTCCGATCTGGCCGCCGACCTGACCCTGATGCCCAAGTTGCGGCACTTGGATGCTCCCGGCCTGGCGGTGATAGCCGACCTGGTCGTCAAGAGCGTGTTCGCCACCTTGCCGGAAATCATCGACCCGCCGCTCGAACCGCTGCCCGAACACCTGACGCCGCAAGCCAAGATTACCCAACAATTGCGCTTCATCTTTATCGGCTTGAAACACTGGCAGGGACTCGGCAGCACCGAGTAATCCAGCACAAGACGCGGTGCATCACCGGTAAACCGGGCTTTCAACACCGCGTGGGCGAGCGCAGCTACATTTCGGACAGAGCCTGACACGCCGCGCAACGTTCCTACCTGTATTTCTATTTGGAACCGAGCCACTGCAATCGCCACTCAGTCTTCTGAGGGCTGCCCACTGTCACGTCGGCGGTTTGTACTTCTCAACGATAGGACGAGACCATGACGTCGATCAATTCGCTTATCCGTACCATTGCACTCGAGTTGCCGCCCAGCACACAGCACCTTACGCCTTCAAACACTCAATCAGGCGCTGGTACTGGTACTGGCAATTCGCCGATTTCCTTTCACTCGCACATGCAAAACTCGCCGGTCAATTTCGGCAGCCATCACAATTTCCTACAACAACCGCATAACAACGCCATGGCGGGCCCAGACAATCAGAGTGATCCCCTGACGCAATTGATGACGCTGATTCAGGACATGCTTCAGCGATTGAGCACGTTGATGAAAGGCCAATCGGACGCCTCCGACGAGCCGTCGAACAGCGCAGTGACCGGTGGTGGAAAGGGTAATGGCGCCTCGGGGCACTCCCCTATCGACAGCCAGTCACACCCGACTGGCGCGCCTCAGAATCACCCAGGCGGTCCGGGCAGCCCAGCGAATGGCAATTTCTCCGAGCACTCACTGGGCAACCAATTGAGTGTGCAGAAATCCGCGGAAGACAAAATTGGCATGGCCCACGATCCAGAACGTGGCAATGTGATCAAGGTTGACTTCAATAAAGGCCATTATACCGAGCACTCCACCAGCCCCCGCGCCGAAATCAAGGACGGCACCAAGCTTCAGGAAGGGCAGCCATACAGCTTCAAGTTCGGCATGAAGCGTGAGTCTAACAATGATGGCACTTTCTTTCAGGTACTCGACCACAACAACGCCAAACCCAGCCCGCGCGCTTGGTTGACCACCAAGAATGGCCAATACCAGTTGCATCTGAAGACCAGCCAAGACAGCAACGCACCGTCGAAAGTGTTCAACATCGGCAAGCCAGGAGATGCGGCAAAAGATGTCGGCAAGTGGGCAGACTTTCAGATCGACTTCAAACGCGGCATTGGCAATGGGGAAATCTCGGTGACGAAGAACGGCGAGAACGTCTTCGACAAGAAAGGCATCTCCACCATGTTCGATACCCACAGTAGCGATTCGTATGCCAAATTCGGCCAGTATCGCAACGAAGGCGATCACAAACCGGCAACGAGCCTGTTTTCGGGTTTCAGTGTGGCAAAAGGATAAAGACGTATTGGGACAGTACCACATCGCTTGAGCTCATATCCGACCGACGCTGCGCTCGCCCAGGCAGCATCGAGGGTCGACCTGGCCTTCCTTCGAACACAGTTCGTACACGGCCAGGGGGCTTCGCGGACGACCGAGGTGTAGTGGCTTGTACGGTTTAGGCGCTGTCACGGGTAAGCTCGTGCGCCATGACGCAAGCAACGGCCTATCTGACACAACAGCGGCCTGCCTGTTACCATGTCGCACAAACGCCCTTGCTCTGACGACGCCAGACGATGCCCGATGTTTCCAGCTCCACCTCCCAATCTGCACTGACTGCCCTGTCCGACGCACTGCAACAGCACTTTCGTCAGGTGATCGTGCCTCTGTGGCAGGGCCCTGGCTGGAATGGCGAGTTGGCGTTGCCCTATGAAGCGTTGGACGCCACGGGGCAACCGTTGCCGGTGCGGCGTTATCGCGCCATGGCTTGCGCACGTCAGCTATACCTGTTCTCCAGCCTGATCGGCGACAGCGCCTTCCCCGACGCCGCCGGTCGCGCCGCCGCGCTGTTGCGCTCCCTGCAGCGGTATTTCCATGATGCCGAGCATGGCGGCTGGTTCTACAGTATCGATCCGCAAGGCGCGGCGCTGGACGCTCGCAAGGACCTCTACACCCACGCGTTCATTCTCTTCGCCTGCGCCCACTACTGGGCCAAAGTTCGCGAGCCAGAGGTGGCGTCGGTGCTCGACGCCGCCCTGGACGCGATCGCCGTGCGTTTCGCCAGCGGTGACGGATTGTATGAGGCGAGCCTGGACCGCGACTGGGCTCCCCTGGGCAGTGGACCGTTGCAGAACCCGCTGATGCACCTGGCCGAGGCATTTCTAGCCACGCTATCGGCACGCGACGATGCCCGCGTGCAACACGATCTGATCACCTTGACCAGTGCCCTGCAAAAAAACTTTATCGATCACCAACACGGCGTGATGCTGGAAAAACCGTTGGGCGCCGTGGATAACTGGTTCGAGCCCGGCCATCAGTTCGAATGGTTGTTCCTCCTGGAGTCCTCGCCACTGATGCGCGGGACAGCCCTGCATGCCACCATGCAGCGCGGCTTCGAATATGCCGAGCGCACGGGTGTCGATCCACGGACCGGCGCGGTCAGCGCCATGCTCGCCATCGACGGCAGCGCGCATGACCGCACCCAGAGGATCTGGGCCCAAGCCGAATACCTGCGCGCTCTGACCATGCGTGTGGATAACTCGGTACGCCTGCGGCGTCAGCTCCAGAGCCTGCAACAACGCTTCATGCACGAGGGTGGCTGGCATGAGTGCCTGGACGCCACGGGCGTGGTCAGCCGCGAGGACATGCCGTCGACCACGCCTTATCATCTGGCGACTTGCCTGTACGGCCTGGCAGACTATCTGCGCTGATTGCCACAGGTCCAGTGATCAGCTCTTGTCGCGCTCGATGGCAAACCCGGCCCAGGTCTGGCTCACCGGCATCAGCTCCAGGCTGTTGATATTGATGTGGGCCGGCGTGTTAAGTACCCAGAAGAGGGTGTCGGCGATATCCTTCGGTTGAATCGGTTCGGCCCCGGCGTAGGTCGCATCATACCGCGCCTGATCACCGCCGAAGCGCACCAGCGAGAACTCACTTTCACACAACCCCGGCTCGATATTGGTCACTCGCACGCCCGTGCCCCGCAGGTCGCAACGCAGGTTCAGAGAAAACTGTTTGACGAAGGCCTTGCTCGCACCATACACATGGCTGCCCGGATAGGGATAGTTGCCGGCAACCGACCCCAGATTGATGATCCCGGCGCCACGACCATGGGCGATCAGCCGCGGCAACAGCAGGCGGGTGCTGTACATCAGGCCCTTGATATTGGTGTCGACCATGGTGTCCCAGTCGTCCAGGTCGCACTGGGGTGCCGGCTCCACGCCAAGGGCCAGACCGGCGTTGTTGATCAGCCCGCGCAGCTTGCTGAAACTCGGCGGCAGGTTGGCGATTGCAGTTTCCATAGCCCTGCGGTCACGCACGTCAAGCACCAGGCCGTGTACTTCGGTCTGCCGGGAAAGCTCGGCGCATAGAGCGTTGAGGCGCTCTTCGCGACGGCCGGTCAGCACCAACTTCCAGCCGGCCTCGGCAAAACGACGGGCACAAGCCTCGCCAAAACCTGAAGTGGCGCCCGTAATGAACAACGTGGATGTCATAGTGTTCTCCTTGCTCGACGCGGTTACAGCCGCAAGTAAATTCGTTTGTTGCCCAGCATGCCCGGCCTAAGAAAGGCCGGCAACTGTGTGCGTTGTCGACATTGACGCCGCCGCGCCTGTACAAAAAACACTCAATCACCATCAAGACAGACGGGCCGGGCCTTCGCGTCCGGTGTGCGCACCTTATCCACAGTCTCGTCCACAGTCTCTGGGGGCAAGTCGAAAAGCGTTGAACCCCCTGTCCACAAGGCTCGCAGCTTTGTTTCAAAAGTTTTTCGCTTGACCCCGGACAACCTCGTATGCACTGCTCGCCGGAGCAGCTCATCCAGCCGACTTCATAGAGATGGCTCCAGGCCAGCAACTACGCTGCTCACGGCGGTCTTTCCAGAGTTTGCCCACAGAGTTATCCACAGGTTTGTCTGGGGTTTTCGATACTGACTCAACCGTAACAAATCTGTTGACAAATACCTTGAAGACTTGCGGAGAAATCACTGATCAAAAAACACACAACACGCTACAAGCCACGATTTCAAAGGCCTGCAGCGAGCTACTCCCATGTTACCCACAGCCACCTCCACAGCAAACGGGGACAACTCAAACCTGTGACAAAACAACTATTTGCGACGATTTTATGTCGCGTTTCAGGAGGTTTCCAATTGGGTTGTCCACAATTTCGCGCCGCCGCCATGGATATGAAAAACGCCCCGGATCCAAGGATCGCGAGGCGTTTCGGGTTTTCATCGTTGCAGCGCAAAACAGGCCAATCAATGCCCGCCCAGATAAGCGTTACGCACCTCCTCGTTGACCAACAGCTCCTGGCCGCTGCCACTGAGGCGGATCTGCCCGTTGACCATCACATACGCCCGATCCGACAGCTTGAGGGCATGGTTGGCATTCTGCTCCACCAGGAAGATGGTCATGCCGGTCTTGGCCAATTCTCGTAGGGTGGCGAAGATCTGCTTCACCACGATCGGCGCCAGGCCCAGACTCGGCTCATCAAGCAACAGCAGTTTCGGCCGGCTCATCAGCGCACGGGCGATGGCGAGCATTTGCTGCTCGCCGCCGGACATGGTCATGGCCCGCTGGGTGCGCCGCTCTTCGAGACGCGGAAACAATTGGAACATGCGCTGCATGTCTTGCTTGGCGTACTGATCGCCAATCGGGATGGTGCCCATCAGCAGGTTCTCTTCCACGCTCATATCGGGAAACACCCGCCGGCCTTCCGGTGACTGGGCAATGCCGTGGGAGGCAATGTAGTGCGAAGACTTGTGGGTGATGTCCACGCCCTGGTAGATGATCTGCCCGTCCGCCGCCCGCGGCTGGCCGAAGATCGACATCAGCAACGTCGATTTACCGGCACCGTTGGAGCCTATCAGGCTGACCGTCTCGCCTTCGTTGATGTGCAGCGAGACTTTCTTCAGGGCCTGGATCGGCCCGTAGAACACATCGAGATCCTTCAATTCGAGGATGGGTTGGCTCATAGCACCACTTCCTCTTCATCGGCGCCCAGATAGGCCGCAATCACTTTCGGGTCATTGCGGATGGCATCGGGCCCGCCCTGCGCAATGACGATGCCGTGGTCCAACACCACGATGTGGTCGGAAATGCTCATTACCATGCCCATGTCGTGTTCGATCAGCACCACGGTCAGATCGTGCTCGTCGCGCAGCAGCCGGATCATCGCGCTCAGCGCTTCGGTTTCTTGAGGGTTGAGGCCGGCGGCCGGTTCGTCGAGGCAGATGATCTGTGGCCGGGTACACATGGCTCGGGCGATTTCCAGACGGCGTTGCTGACCGTAGGACAGCTCGCCCGCCAGACGGTTGGCGCACTCCGCCAGGTCGACCACTTCCAACCAGTAGAACGCCGTATCCAGAGCATCGCTCTCGGCCTTGCGGTAACCCTGGGTGTTGAGGATGCCCGCCAGCATGTTGCGGTTGACCCACATGTGCTGGGCCACCAGCAGATTTTCCAACACCGACATTTCCTTGAACAGGCGAATGTTCTGGAAGGTCCGCGCCAGACCGGCACGGTTCACCAAGTGGGTGCCACCGAACATCTTGTAGTACAGGCGCCTGAGGAAGGCTTTCGGCGAGACGAAATCGAGCGGTTGGAACGATTCGCCCAATAACTGAATAACGTTGGTTTGCTCGCCCCGGACATTGAGTTCGATCTTGCCGCCAGAGGCCTTGTAGAACCCGGTCAGGCAGTTGAACACTGTGGTCTTGCCGGCTCCATTGGGGCCGATCAGGGCAAAGATCGAGTTGCGCTGGACTTTGAGGCTGACATCGCTCAATGCCTTGATGCCGCCGAAGTGCATCATCAGTTTCTCGACCGAGAGGACGACTTCGCTCATGGCGCTACTCCTTTACGCGGGGTCACCCCGGTACGGCTGATCCGAATCAGGCCGCGCGGGCGCCAGATCATCATCAACACCATCAACACGCCGAACAACAGCACACGGTATTCCGCGAAACCACGCAACAGCTCCGGGGCCACCGTCAGCACAAAGGCCGCAATCACCACGCCGATGGTCGAGCCCATGCCGCCGAGGACCACGATGGCAAGGATCAGTGCCGATTCGAAGAATGTGAACGAGGTCGGGTTGACGAAGCCTTGGTAAGTGGCAAAGAACACCCCCGCCAGACCGGCCGTCGAGGCGCCAATGGTGAACGCCGACAGCTTGACCAGTACGTGATTGAGACCCATCGAGCGGCAGGCGATCTCGTCTTCGCGCAGGGCTTCCCAGGCACGCCCGACCGGCATCTTGACCAGGCGATGCTTGATGTACAGCACCGCCAGCACCACCAGGAACAGCACCGCGTAGATGAAGTAGTACTTCACGTCCGGATTGTAGGCAATGCCGAAAAACTCATGGAACGGGACACCGCCATCCTTGGCCCGTTTGCCCAACTCGAGACCGAAGAAGGTGGGCAGCGGCGCGGGCATGCCGTTCGGGCCACCGGTCAGCGACAGCCAATTGTTGAGTATCAAGCGGATAATCTCGCCGAAACCCAGGGTCACAATGGCCAGGTAGTCGCCGTGCAGACGCAATACCGGGAAGCCGAGGATGCAACCGGCCAATGCGGCGGCGATCGCGGCCAGCGGCAATACCGTCCAGAAACCCAGCCCCAGGTATTGATAACCCAGTGCCAGTCCGTAGGCACCGATGGCGTAGAACGCCACATAACCGAGGTCGAGCAAACCCGCGAGGCCCACCACGATGTTCAGTCCCAGTCCCAGCAGCACGTAGATCAAGCCGAGAATGACCACGCCCAGCAGGTAGGAGTTGGAGAAGAACGGGAACACCACGGCGATGACTATCACCAGGGGGACCATCCAGCGCAGGCGCGACTTGTAGTCCGGCGCCAGCACATGCACGCCCGAGCCGCTGCTTTCGAAACCGGCGAGAATGCGCAATCCCTTGGGCGTCTGCAGGAACAGGCTCAAGGCAAAGCGGCCCAGCATGACGATAGCGACAATCCAGGCCACCCGAGTGGCCTCGAGGTTGAAACCGTAGCCGTCGAGGACCACGCCGACAATCGGGCCGAACACAATCAGGGCGACCAGACCGGCCAGGATCGCGTCAGTCAGGCTTCTTTTGAGATCAATGGTTTTTTTAGTGCTTGAAGACATCGCTTATACCTTCGACACAAGAGGACGGCCGAGCAGGCCTTGGGGCCGAAAGACCAGGACGAGAACGAGCAGCGAAAAGCTGAAGACGTCCTTGTAGTCCGAGTTGACCAAGCCGGAGAACAGCGACTCGGAGATCCCCAGGATCACCCCGCCAAGCATCGCGCCCGGCAGCGAGCCGATCCCGCCGAGTACCGCAGCGGTAAACGCCTTGATGCCGATGACGAAGCCGGCGTAGAAATCGAAGGTGCCGTAGTTCAGGGTGATCAGCACCCCGGCCAAGGCGGCCATCGCCGCGCCGATGACGAATACATACGAGATCACACGATCGGTGTTGATCCCCAAAATCGAGGCCATCTTGCGGTCTTGCTGGGTGGCGCGGCACATGCGGCCAAGCTTGGTGTATTTGATGACGTAGGTCAGCAGGCCCATGCCAAAAAAAGCGGCGATCAGGATAAAGACCTTGGTGTAGGTCAGTTGCACGAAGCCGGTGCCGATGTCGATGCGCCAGGCGCCGGTGAGCAGCGTCGGAACCCCTTGCTGTTTCGGGCCCTGGGCGATCTGTGCGTAGTTCTGCAGGATCAGCGAAATACCGATGGCGCTGATCAGCGGGGCCAGGCGGGTAGAGTTGCGCAGCGGTTTGTAGGCGATGCGCTCGATGGTCCAGCCATACACGCCGGTGACGACGATGGTGAAGATCAAGGTACCGAGCATCAGCAGCGGGAAGGATTCAATCCCGAAGTAAGCCAGCAGAGCCAGACTGATTGCCGCGAGGTAGGCGGAAATCATATAAACCTCGCCATGGGCGAAGTTGATCATGCCGATGATGCCATAGACCATTGTGTAGCCGATAGCGATCAGGCCATAGACCGACCCGAGGGTCAGACCGTTAACCAGTTGCTGCAGGAAAATACCATCCATAACGCAATCTCACGCATTTGGAGAGACTGTACAGAAGCGCATCGCGACGGACCGGGGTTCAACCGCCGCCGCGGTACAGCCATGTGCAGTTCTACGAGAAAAGACAGGTACTGCTACTGCACGGACACGCATGACGACCGACCAGTGTCCAAAAGTGCTGGCCGGTTCGGGCTTTCATGTCACTTCTGTTTTTCCAACTGATGGTATTTGCCGCTCGCGTCCCACTGGTAAACCACGTAGTCGGAGACCTTCAGGTCGCCCTTGCCATCCCAGGCCTTCTCACCCATCACGGTCTTGACTGGATTGGCCTTCAACCATTTGGCCGCGTCTTCGCCCTTGTTCGATTTGGCGCCGTTGAAGCCGGCAGCCAGTGTCTGAATCGAAGCATAGGCGTACAGCGTGTAACCTTCAGGCTCGGTACCGGCCTTGCGAAATTGCTCAACGACCGCCTTGCTGTCGGGCAACAGGCGTGGGTCGGCACCGAAGGTCATCAGCACACCGTCGACGTATTGCGGGCCACCGGCGGTAGTCACCAGCTCGTCGGTCACAATACCGTCATCGGACATGAACTTGACGTTCTTCAGGCCTTCGGTGCGCAGTTGCTTGACCAGGGGGCCGGCTTCCGGATGTAAGCCACCGAAGTAGACCACGTCGGCACCGGCCGCACGAATCTTGGTGACCAGGGCGCTGAAGTCCTTCTCGCCACGGGTCAGACCCTCGTAGATCACCGGGGTCACGCCGCGCTTGATCAATTGAGCCTTGGTGGCATCGGCCAGACCTTGGCCATAGGTGTCCTTGTCATGGATGACCGCGACTTTCTTGCCCTTGAGTATATCGACGATGTAGTCACCGGCGACGATACCCTGCTGGTCGTCACGCCCACACATACGAAACATAGCCGACAGGCCGCGCTCGGTCACTTGCGGGTTGGTGGAGCCCGGAGTAATGGCAATGATGCCAGCCTCGTCGTAGATTTCCGACGCTGGGATAGTCGAAGAAGAGCAGAAATGCCCGACAACGCCGGCCACCTTCTGATTGCTCAAATTCTTGGCGACCGTCACTGCCTGTTTCGGTTCGCAAGCGTCATCGCCCTTGACCAGCACGATTTTCTCGCCGTTGACGCCGCCAGCCGCGTTGATCACATCGGCCGCCGCTTGTGCACCTTTCATGTACTGCTCGCCAAATGCGGCGTTGGCACCGGTCATAGGCCCCGCTACGCCGATCTTCAGATCCGCCCGAGCAAACGCAGAAACACCCAACGCAGCAGCCACTGCGAGGGCTACAAAGCCTTTCTTGTAAAACGTCTGGGACATGAGGTGGTGCTCCGATTTTTTTAGATTGGCACTGCGACTTCACTGAACGCTCAGAGCAAGGGGCGTGCCATAGGTTTTTTGTTCTGCAAAAAGTCGCTGTCTTATTGTTTTATGGTCTGTTTCGGGCGCTTTTTACCGGTACGTGCAACCGTCTAAACCGCTGAAGGTGAAACCTTTTTTTAAAAAGGTGCAACTTCAAAGTGCCACTACTGCAACCACGCAACTGAAAAGGCGTGCAACCGCCCTGTAACAACGCGTGTCACCGAACTGCACATTCCCTGTGCGCAACTGCTACATCGCGCACCATTACAGGCTAGCTGCATTGGGCAAAAGCGCCGTCCGGATGGGCGCTTTTGTTGTATCAAATAACAATTCGCAGACACTGCCCCGCGTGATACAGCGAAAATCCGGCCTCGTACAGGCAACTGCGCAGCCCCGCCGCCGGGACCGGACGCGTTGGTCCGAAGGGAATCGGCAAGGCCAGTGGATTTCCGTTACACAGGTAATCGGCGAAGGCCCTGCCGACCACCGTTCCGGTGGTGACACCGCGACCGTTATAGCCGGTGACGGCCACTAAACCAGGCGCCGGCTCGAACAGGCGCATCAGGTGATCGGGGGTAAAAGCGATACAGCCAGTCCAGGTGTATTCCCAATCGACCTTTTTCAGGTAGGGAAAATAGTGCTGTTGCACTCGATCGGCCCAAGTGCGCAGGAACCAGGCGGGTTTGCGGTTGCCATTGCCGAGGCTGCCCAGGAGCAGCCGACCGTCGGCATCGCGTCGGATGCTGCTGAGCACCTGGCGGGTATCCCAAGCACCCTGCCCTCCCGGCAGGATCTGCCGCGCGGCCTCCTCGGTCAGCGGACTGGACGCAACCTGATAGTAGTAGCCGGGAAAGAAATTGCGTCGCAGTTCGGTCCACTCCCCTTCAGTGTAGGCGTTAGAGGCCATGACCACCTGCTCGGCGCTGACCGCCCCGGCAGCCGTGCACACGGACCAGCGCAGCCCCTGACGTTCCAGTCGGGTGACCGCTGAATGATCGAACAATAGCGCACCGAGTCCGGCGGCGGCCTTGGCCAGGCCCGAGGTGTAGGCCATGGGATTGAGGGTGCCGGCACGCCGGTCGAGTAAGGCGCAAGCGATCTTTTTGGTCCCGATAGCGGTTGCGCAAGCGCTGCCGATCAGCAGTTCCACGGGGGCGCCACGACGTTTCCATTGCTCTTCGCGGCGGCGCAGATCGGCCTCGCCACGGGCATTGTGGGCCATGTGCAAGGTGCCTTCACGGCGCATCTGGCAATCGATGGCATATTTGTCGATCAAACTGAACACCAACGCCGGGGCGCCGCCGAGCATGCGATTGAGCTGGCTGCCCACGGCTTCGCCGAAACCGGCCTCGATCTCGTCCGGGGGAATCCACATCCCGGCATTGACCAATCCGACATTGCGCCCGGAACCGCCATGGCCGGTACGATGGGCTTCGAGCACACAGACGCTCTTGCCTTGTTCCAACAGATGGATCGCCGCGGACAGGCCGGTGATACCGGCGCCGATCACGCAGACATCGACACTCAACTCGCCCTCAAAACGCGCCGCTTCGGGTCGCTGCGGCGTCAGTTTTTCCCATAGACACTCTTCGCGTAACGGCATCGCCAGACTCCGAAAATGAAACCCAAACGGCCCATTCCAAACTTGCTTCATCGTGTGGCGAGGGCCGGTCTTGCTCCTCCGTCAGTCGAAGGTAATGCCCTGGGCCAACGGCAGCTCCAGCGAGTAGTTGACGGTATTGGTCTGGCGACGCATGTAGCCACGCCACGCATCCGAACCGGACTCGCGCCCTCCGCCGGTTTCCTTCTCACCGCCGAACGCCCCACCGATTTCCGCGCCGCTCGGGCCGATATTGACGTTGGCGATCCCGCAATCGCTGCCCACCGCCGACATGAACTGCTCGGCCTCACGCACGTCGGTGGTGAAGATGCACGACGACAGACCTTGTGGCACCGCATTGTTCAGACGCAGGGCTTCGGCGAAGTCGCTGTAGCCGATCACATATAGGATTGGTGCGAAGGTCTCGCTGCAGACCACTTCGCTCTGCTCCGGCATCTCGACGATAGCCGGTGAAACGTAATAGGCATTGGCAAACTGATCTGCCAACTGGCGCTTGCCGCCAAATACCCGACCGCCCTCGCTCAAGGCCTGCTCAAGGGCATCTTGCATGGCCTCGTAGCTGTGCTTATCGATCAGCGGACCGACCAGGTTGCCTTCCAGCGGGTGGCCGATGCGTATCTTGGAATACGCCGCCTTGAGACGGCTGACGATCTCATCCTTGATCGATTCATGGGCAATCAGTCGACGCAATGTGGTGCAGCGCTGACCCGCGGTGCCGACGGCGCTGAACAAAATGGCGCGCACCGCCATATCCAGATCGGCGCTCGGACCGAGGATCATCGCGTTGTTGCCACCCAGTTCGAGGATGCAGCGACCAAAACGGGCGGCGACCTTCGGGGCCACCTCGCGCCCCATGCGAGTGCTGCCGGTGGCGCTGATCAGCGCCACACGCGGGTCATCGACCAACGCTTCGCCAGCATCGCGCCCACCGATGATGAGCTGGCTGAGATACTCCGGGGCGTCGTCGAAGTTTTTCAACACGCGCGCCAACAGCGCCTGGCAGGCCAGCGCAGTCAACGGGGTCTTTTCCGACGGTTTCCAGATCACCGCGTTGCCGCAAACCAGCGCCAACGCAGTGTTCCAGGCCCAGACCGCAACCGGGAAGTTGAAGGCACTGATCACCCCGACCACCCCCAACGGATGCCAGGACTCGCGCATATGATGGCCCGGGCGCTCGGAAGCGATGGTCAATCCGTAGAGCTGGCGCGACAGACCGACTGCGAAGTCGCAGATATCGATCATTTCCTGCACTTCACCCAGGCCTTCCTGGGTAATCTTACCGGCCTCCCAAGACACCAACTCGCCCAGCTCGGCCTTGTATTGACGCAGTACCTCGCCGAACTGGCGCACCAGCTCGCCGCGACGCGGGGCCGGCACGTTGCGCCAGGCCTCGAAAGCGTGTTCGGCACGGCTGACCTGCTGTTCTACTTCGGCCGGACCTTCCCAGCTCACGCAGGCGATGCGACCGCCGTCGATAGGCGAATGCACGGGCTGCTTGCCCTGCTGGTACAGCGCCGGGTCCACACCAAGACGATCAAGCAATGCGGCAACCATGGGGTCACTCCTTCAAACGGAAAGCGGAAGTCTTCAGCCGAAAAACGCGGCATTTCGAACCACTAGTTGTAGCGGTGCCGAGACTTGCCAACAAACGACCTTTAGGCGAGATATCATTCCGTTTATTCATGCAGCGCAAGCAACAGGAAAAAAGGCCCGTTTATGCTGAATAAAAGACACCTGCCCTCGATCACCGCCCTGCAATGTTTCGAGGCCGTCTGCCGCCATTTGAGCTTCACCCGTGCGGCACAAGAGCTGAACCTAACCCAGAGCGCCGTCAGTAAACAGATCGCGCAGCTTGAGGCGTTGCTCCAGCACCTGCTGTTCCGCCGGGTTCGACGGCGCCTGCAACTGACGCCAGCGGGCGATCTGTACCTGATTGAAGTCCGCAAAATCCTGACCCAGGTGGAAATATCGACGCATTACCTGCGCTCCCACGGCGGCGAAACCGAAGTCCTGCGCGTGTCCACGCCTTCGACCTTCGGCGCTCGCTGGCTAGTGCCACGGCTCAAGGGTTGGCGCCTGCGCCACCCGCACATTCACCTGGACCTGTGCAACGAGCAGGAAGCCGACGACCTCCTGCAAGGCCGTAGCGACCTGGCGTTCTATTTCGGTCCGGGCTCGCGCCCAGGCACCGAGTGCGTGAAGCTATTCAGCGAAGAACTGGTGCCGGTATGCGCGCCCTCAAGCCTGCCGGACAAGCCGTTCGTCGACCCGAGGCAGTTGAGTGACCTGGTCCTGCTGCAGAACGCTTCACGCCCCCAGGCCTGGCATGACTGGTTCCAAAGCCAGGATTGCCAGACCGAGCACAGCTACCACGGGCCGCGCTTCGAAACCTTCTATATGTGCATTCGCGCGGCGCAGGTCGGCTGTGGCGTGGCCTTGCTGCCGCGATTCCTGGTGGAAGAGGAGCTGGCCGACGGCAGTCTGGTCATTCCCTGGCAGCATGCGATGCCCAGCCACGACGCCTATTATCTGGCGTACCCAGAGCATTCGGCAGACGTACCGAAGGTGCGAAATTTCGTGCGCTGGATGCTGGAGCAAATAGCCCCTCCCCTTCACACCTGATCCCTCGTCGATATCTCGACAAAAATTGCTGGTAAAACGGCCCACGGGTATGCGCCACTAGCAGCATTCACTTAAACACTGCCAGAACGCCGTCAGCGGCAACTGGCATGGAGATACTCGTTATGAGCGATAAGGCCTTCGGCGATCGCATCGTGCAGAACCTGCTCGACACCGACTTCTACAAGCTGACTATGATGCAGGCGGTGCTGCACAACTACCCGAACGTCGAAGTCGAATGGGATTTTCGTTGCCGTAACAGCGAGGACCTACGCCCATACCTGACGCAAATCCGTTATCAGATCGAGTGCCTGGCAGAGTTGAGCCTGAGTGCCGATCAGTTGAGCTTCCTGGAGCGCATCAGCTTCCTCAAGCCGGACTTCCTGCGCTTTCTCGGCCTGTTCCGCTTCAACCTGCGCTACGTGCATACCGGGATCGAAAACGGCGAGCTGTTCATTCGCCTGCGCGGGCCTTGGCTGCATGTGATCCTGTTCGAAGTGCCGCTACTGGCGATCGTCAGTGAGGTGCGCAACCGCTGTCGCCATCAGGAAACCCTGCTGAGCCAGGCCCGCGAGCAGTTGTATCGCAAATTCGACTGGCTGAACGCCAACGCCGCCGCCGACGAACTGGCCGAGCTGTCGGTCGCCGACTTTGGCACCCGCCGACGTTTCTCCTACCGGGTCCAGGAGGAGGTCATCAGTGTGCTCAAACATGACTTCCCTGGACGTTTCGTCGGCACCAGCAACGTACACCTGGCCCGCGAGTTCGCCATGAAACCCTTAGGCACCATGGCCCATGAATGGATCATGGCCCACCAGCAACTCGGCCCCCGGCTGATCGACAGCCAGATCGCCGCGCTCGATTGCTGGGTCCGCGAGTACCGCGGCCTACTGGGTATCGCCTTGACCGATTGCATCACCACGGACGCTTTTCTGCGGGATTTCGACCTGTATTTCGCCAAGCTGTTCGACGGCTTGCGTCACGATTCCGGAGACCCGGTGCATTGGAGTGAAAAATGCATAGCCCGTTATCACCAACTGGGCATCGACCCCATGACCAAGACCCTGGTGTTCTCCGACAGCCTCAGCCTGCCCAAGGCCCTGGAGATATTCCGCGCCCTGCGCGGTCGGATCAATGTCAGCTTCGGCATCGGCACCCACCTCACCTGTGACATTCCCGGAGTGGAGCCGATGAGCATCGTGCTTAAAATGACTGCCTGCAACGGCCAGCCCGTAGCGAAGATTTCCGATCAGCCGGGCAAGGCCCAGTGCAAGGATCCGAACTTCGTTGCTTACCTGCGCCACGTGTTTCAAGTGACCGATTAATCTGTTTTCGATTGAATGTTACGTGAGGAGTGAATCATGCACGCCGTACAGCGCCAGATTGCGGAACAGCTCAAGGTCCAACCGCCGTTCGCCAACCACGCAGCCCTTGAGGCCGAGGTGACCCGGCGCATCGCCTTTATTCACAATTGCTTACGCAACTCGGGTCTCAAGACCCTGGTGCTAGGTATCAGCGGTGGCGTCGACTCCCTGACCGCCGGCTTGCTGGCCCAGCGCGCCATGCGTGAACTGCGTGAGAGCACTGGCGATGCGCAGTACCGTTTTATCGCGGTGCGCCTGCCCTATGAAACCCAGTTCGACGAACACGACGCCACCGCGTCGGTGAACTTCATCGACCCTGACGAGCGCCATACCGTAAACATCGGCCCAGCGGTCAAGTCGCTGGCCGGCGAAGTCGCTGCCTTTGAAGGCAAGGCGGCGGTCTCGCGAGATTTCGTGCTGGGCAACACCAAGGCGCGTATGCGCATGGTCGCGCAATACACCATCGCCGGCGCCGCCAATGGCTTGGTCATCGGCACCGACCATGCAGCGGAAGCAGTGATGGGCTTCTTCACCAAATTCGGCGACGGCGCCTGCGACCTGGCGCCCCTCAGCGGTCTGGTAAAAAATCAGGTCCGAGCGATTGCCCGCAGCTTCGGGGCACCTGAATCGTTGGTGGAAAAGATACCTACCGCCGATCTCGAAGACCTGTCGCCGGGTAAGCCGGATGAAGTGTCCCATGGCGTGACCTATGCCGAGATCGACGCCTTCCTGCACGGTGAAGCAGTACGCCAGGAAGCCTTCGATATCATCTGCAGGACCTACCAAAAGACTCACCACAAGCGCGAGATGCCGTTCGCGCCGTAGGGGTTCCCGGCGCCGGATGGACATGGGTGGCGAGCAGGCTTGCCCGCTCGCCACATCGGATTTGCACGCTCACGCTTGAACCCGACAAAACGGAATGAACCCAGCATTTTTTTTCGCTTGCCCGGCTCCCATTGGGAGGGTTTCATAGAGACTTATTTTTGCCGCCTGAGTCCCGCCCATGTCCTCCTTCGAAGGCCTGTTCGCCCTTGTCGCTTCCGTGCTCGGCCAACCCGCCGCCCGGTGGCTGGAAAAACATGTCGAGGTACCGCTGGCACTGCATGACTTTTCCCATAGCGACGACGCCCTGCATCGGGTCTGGTTGGCCGAAGCCCTGAATCTGTGCCTGTTCCACAAACTGGTGGAAGCCGTGCCCGATGGCCGCGACTATGTGGAAGAACAAGCCGAAGACGGGCGCAAGGTCGTGTTCGACCACGGAGCAATCCGCACTGTCGACTGGAGCGAGAACGGTGAGTTGCCACGCGGGCGCCTGGCTTTCTCGCGACTGTTGGAGCCCCTGGGCTTCACCGATGTCCGGACCTATCCACTGACCAGGCTAGGCATGACTGGCTGGGGCTATCGCCAGATGGACCTACCCGAGGATATCGCCCAGTTCTTTGTCTCCGAACTGCATCCGGGGCGCTTCAGCGAAACCTTTCAGAACGCCGTCGCACGTGTGCTCGCCTCCAGCCGTGATCCGCTACAGACTGAACATCTGAGCATTCTCCAGCGCCTGCGCCTGACCCGCCATTGTCACCTGGCCGAAGCCCGGGTCCTGCTGCCGGCGCTGTACCGGGCCTTTGGCCGGCAACACGGCGCGGTACACCAGGCGGACTACCAAGTCCTGCTCGCCGAAAGCGCGGAAATGGCCTGGATCGCCACCGAAGGCAATAGCTTCAACCACCTCACCGACCGCGTCGCCGACCTGGAGGCCACCGTAGCGCAACAGCAGCAACGCCAGCGCCCGATGAAGGACAGCATCGAAGTCTCAGCTTCAGGCCGGGTAATGCAGACGGCCTACCGTGCCTGTACGGTCAGCCGCGGACTGATCGACGCCCAAGGCCAGTACCGCGAGCATTCAGTCCCAGGCTCCTTCGTCGAATTTATCCAGCGCCGGATCGATCCGCAAACCAACCGGCTCGACTTGAACTTCGACAGCAGCAACGCCCAGGGCATTTTCAAGATGACGGCCTCGAAAGCTTGAAGCAACTGCCTGCATCCAACGCAGCGGCGCCATCGCCCTGCGCGCGGGCGTGTCGGGCTTACCGTTGTCAGGGGAAAAACACTATCGCGGCCTCTGCGACTGGCAAGAACAGGAGGCGCCGATAGGTGTCGAGCCACAGAAAACCCTGAATTGCTACAGCGTCGACGAGCAATGGCAGGTGCTTAGCAATGACTACAAGCGCAAACAGCTTGGTGGCGTATTCAGCCGCCAGGAGCTGGAGGGAAGCAAGATTCGCCTGGAGCTGAGAAGGAGCGATCAATCCTGATCCCGCACAGCGCGGGATCAGGTGCGGCAAAGGCCGTTACTTGACCGTGACGGTGCCTTTCATCATCGAGATATGGCCAGGGAACGAGCAGAAGAACCCGTATTCGCCCTCGGTCAGTTTCGACACCTCAAAGCTCACCGAATCCTTCTCGCCAGCGCCGATGATCTTGGTGTGGGCGATGATACGGTCGTCGCCGTCTTTCAGATAATTCTTGTCGATCCCGGCGGCTATGCCGTCGGTGGCGATACCAGCCATGTCGGAGGTCTTGCTCAACACCAGGTTATGGCCCATGACATTCTTCGGCATGCTGCCGGAATGGGTCAGGTTCACAGTGAATGTCTTGCAGCTTTTGTCGATCGTGATTTCCTTGGTATTGAAGGACATCTGATCGGTGGAATCGACAGTGGCCGAGCACTGCGCAGCCAACAATTGGCCACTGACCAGAGTCAACAAAGACACTGCAACGAATTTGGCGAACATAATAAATCTCCAAGGCAGGGTATGAAAATCAACGGATCAAACGGGAAGACTGGCAAAAAACACCCAGGCTTTCCATGATCTGACTCAATAGATTGTATACAATCCCAGGCTATCGCCTCGATGGATACAATCAACCAGCCAGACGAACCGACGGAACCTAAGATTAGGGCTTGTACCAAATGTTTGCGAGCCGAGCCGGCTTTCAACGCCGCATGGGCGAGCGTGGATACATTTCGTACAGAACTTAGTCCATTGTTATCTATCGGAGCCTCTGCCATGCCTTCCAACAGCCTGCTGTACAGCTTGCTCGCCGCCTACGCTTGTGGTGCCTGCGGCACCTGTGAAACGCCAGTACATGCGCTTTAAAGCTTGGAGCCTGGTCGGCCAACCTTTACTCTGGAGACTGAGCCTGCTGACGCCCGTGTCATTGTTACGTGTGCTGCGTGACGAACACAGGCAGAATATGCGCCGCTCAACCTCACCTTCGACCCCAGAGGATCGCCCATGGCCAAACCCAATTACTCCTTCGCCAAACGTCAACGAGACCTGGCCAAGGAACAGAAGAAAGAGGAAAAACTGCAACGCAAGAAAGCCGAGGCCGACGCGTTGCTGAACCCCGAAGCAGAAAGCACCACCGTTGAAGATAGCGAAGAAAAAGAGCAGGCACCGGACGCTTGAGGTCGTCCCTGTCAGAACCGGACTTGTGTGTGCAGCCTTGTGAGAGTCAGGTAAAGCCCGCGACACGATATGGATCGACTCGGCATACCCGCTGCGAGCCAGGACTTGAACCGAAGCGCGCAAACTGCCATCCGGTAAGTCCTGCGCCTTCGGCGTGGGTTGTACTCGCTCAGCCAAGCGCGACAGCAGAATCGCGCCAGTTTGAGGGCGTGGTGCGCAAGGACGCACAAAAAAGGCGGGTTAGGCTCAGGTTTTAAGAATGGCTGCCTCCAATGCCTCGAGCCTTAGACGAACTCGTCGAGCTACCGCCAAAACCTTGAGGCCTCGCTGGTATCGGCGAGTACTCATCCAATACAAACCGACCGTTGGAAATACAAGACTCAACAGTGCCAAAATCCTGTGCCGAAACTCCAATATCAATGGCAGACAGGAAAACAGGCAAAATATCAATATAAAAAACAATACCCAAGTGCCTTTGAAGTTTCCTCGAATCGAGAAAAAGAAGGACCCGCACATCAAGAGGACCGCCCCAACACAAGTAAACAGCATATAACTATATGGAAGTAGGTAATAGTTCATCAACGCCAAGCCAGTCATTGTCAATGAAAATGTTGCAAACATCAATACACCTATGTGAATCAACCCGTACCGCGCCGCATACGGCTGCCACCACATATAGTGATTCAATCTCAACGAGAGGATAATCGAATCAGGCTGGTGATTGGACGCGCCCAAAACATGAATAGCTTGCAAACAACGTCGTCGACCCATTACAAATAATCCGAGAACCCCCAGAAATATAGTCAAGGAGCAGAGCAGCCGATTGCCGCCGATAAAGGTCAAGATGGTAGCCGGCAATAAACATTGCAGGATAAAAAACAACACGACACGCCCCATCAATATTCGACTAGCCAGGCATGCGAAAAAAACCAATAAAATACTTAAAACCAAGCTTATTAGAATAGAATTATACTTGCCTAGAAATAGCACTCGACTGGCAAAATCCTGGATCAGAAAAGCACTGCTGAGCCACGAGAGGATAGCGATCAGAAGTAAGAGAATCAATATAGGTAAAAACCGACATTTGTCACCAGCTGACAACATGGACAACACATTCATCCCTTTAACCTCATATTTTTGTAAAAGTCTCGACTTGATCTGACACCCACCTTGAAAAAGAACGAGGCTTACGGGCTTGACCGGCAGCGCGTGCTCGGAGTTGGAAGCCTCCGTTTGAGCACCCTATCGCCGCTCGACAAGGAGCGGCGCAGGCGCTGGCGTTGATGGCGGACTTGTACCAGTTTTCCGCGCATGTCCCGCTGGCCTTGGCTGTTGAGAAACAACAACCCTTACAAGGGGAGCAACAACGCCAGCCCGTAGAGCCCACGCAGGGTCGTATGTGATCATCGGCCACACGAACAATCCTCGCTCACTCGCCGTTAGTTACGAGCGATTGAACACCACGGCTCCTAAACCCGCCCTACAATCTGATGCCGAATGGCAGCTCACCGTTCATCAGTAATACAGTGATCGCGTAAATTATCAGCACCCACAGGGTCAGGCCAACACAGACCCCAAAATAGTTCAGCGGTGTCAGGCGAGAATTGCCTTTACCTTCGGGATCGCCTTCAGCCCGATTGATCATTCGCTGTACGAAGATAAGCCAGCCGATCTGAGCGCCTATTACGCCGTACCTCATCGCCGTGCTGAACGGCATGCTAAATAGCCACTCAGACAGCATCTCGGAAAAACCCAATACGATTATCAGCGATGCCAGCAAGTAAGGCGGGCACAGTGGCTTATCACCTTGGCTTTTCAACTTCGCATGAATCAGGGAAAGCAACGGAAAAATGTAGATTATCGAAAAAAAAGCCCGAGCTAACGGATAGATAGCAGCACCCGAGGCCTGCTTGTAGTTTTTCCAGTTTTTATAGTAACAATAAAAACTATAATAACCCAGTGTCCCCATATTCATGATGATGAGCTTCGAGCAGGAAACAACAAAAAAACTGGGCGTTTCGGCATGACTCTCAGACAGTTCAGCAACGGGTGTTGCATAAGGGTTTTGCTGCATGGTGACTTTCGCTCCTTGATAAAAAAGTACTGCATATGTTTTTCAAAAAACAAAAATGACTAAAGCACATCATCAGTACTGGCTTGACTGGCAGATGGTGCTCACTGTCGAGGAAAAAAATGGGCGATTCGTTCAAATCTTCACGTTCTCACGAATATTCCAGCCATACTTGATGACCCCGCCATCCTTGCCACCATCGGCTTTCTGCGGCTGGTAGCTGACTTCGACCTTGGCGAAGTTCAGCGCTATATCCTCATGCAAAATATCCCCACCCTGATTGCCATTGGTCCCATAGGACGCCACCATCACTTCTTTGAGGGTAATCACCAGGTATTCCACCGGGCTGGTGCCGCCGGCCTTGCGCACGGTGAGCCTCGCTTCGGGAAAGTGCTTGCCACTGGAGCACGCCGCCATCAGATTGGGGGATGACTTGTCCATGGATTTACTGAAGGACAAGTTGTTGATACTGACCTTGCCGGAACCGCCACCGCTGCCCGTGTGCATGGAGCCGGACTGGTTCATGCCCCATTGAATCGATTGGATTTCGATCTCGTCCCGGTGTTGCTGGTCTTTGGACTCACCTTTGATATCGCCCAGCTTCAAAAACATATCGGTTGCCATACACACTCCGTGTCGTTGATCCACGCCGAACTGGCGTTGGCAGGTACTGTCTTCGCAGGGGGCTGTCGGGATCAAGGCGCGGAACAGCGAAAGGGAATGTGCCCACCTCATTAACTCGCAAGTCCTACATTTTCCGCTGATTGGACTGCTTATGCTCCCAGACCGTCATAACAGGTCAGGGAATGATGGGATGATTTCCGAATTATTGAAAAGCGGTGTTCCCGGGGCGCACAGCAACGCTCGGCAGCGCGTAGAGGGCAAAGTCGATCTGCCACGCCTATTTCGCGCTATCGATGCGGACCCGGCGATAGCGGGCGCTGGCGTGGTGTACATCGAAAGCGATTTCACGGTAGTAACGTTGCGCGAGTTCCAGGTGATTTGCAGCATTGTGCCGAAAAAGGTGATATTGCGTGAGGCTCCCAGGTACATGGCGCCGTTGGAGTTTGCGCGGGCGCTGGAGACGCAGCCGCGAGAGTCGCGTTTAGTCGCGGAGCTGGTAAGCATGGGATTAGCCTGCTCGGCAGCATATCTCAGTTGGGTGGTGGTGAGAGCTGGGAGTGTGTTGATTCCATTCACTTCAGGTGCCAGTTCAATCATTGCTTTTATCGGCCTTTCCGCTGCTAGCGCCAGTTCCGCTCAATGTCTCATCGGAGGTACCAGAGTGGCTATAGAGTTAGTGAACCCAAAGCTTAACGACCGACTCGATAGCAAGGAATGGTATCAAGGGATGGTGGCGGCTCTCGATGATATTTCTTTGTTAGGAGCAGGGGCTTCGGGATATACAACTTTGAGAGTGACGGAAATTATAAAATTGGCAATCAACAAAAATTTCCGTCAAGTATTGAAAGGCATGAGTCGCCAGGAGCGGGCAAAGTTGACAAAGGATGTACTGGCGATCAAAAATCCTAGCTTAACTCGGAAACTTATAAAACTGAAGCAAGCGACCAAAGAACTACCAAAAAGTTTTTCAGAGAATGCTATCAATCAATCAACAATGATTCATATCAAAGACTCTGTCGCCGCTACTCTAAGCTTTTCCGGGAGTGCTTTTTCAGGAAATGTGAATGCCTTGGCTATTGGCCTATATGAAGAGGCGAGATAATGAGACAAGAGTTCAATCCACTGCTCGCTCTTTCGCGCTACAGCTTTACGGGGGGAGCTGGAGTGATACTGGGGTGCTTCTCCATCGTATTCACCGCACTGCTGCTGATGCTGACCTACTTGCCATCAGCCCCTGTTGGAGTGCAATCCACGGTTGTCGTTCTCGGGGGCGTCGCCGTGGTAATGGCCTTTTCTTTTGCCGAAAGCGCGATCCTGTGGGGGCATGTTCACTGGGTTTGGTTTAAAGTCGCGGTATTGGTTAGCTGTCTGTTACTGAACTTGCCAACACTGCTGTACGGCGCTCCGCCTGTTCTTTATATACTCGGCCTGGTCACGCCTCTTCTGGGGTTGCTGTTGCTCAATAGCACATCCCAGCGTGCAATGAGACGGGATGTCGTAAAGTTGCGTCTATGGCGCCATCACCAGCGCTGCGCAGGGCATGCAAAATCATGAATGTATTTATACTTTTAAGAACCCGCCATGCTTTAAGATTTCTTCCTGTCATTATCACCACGTTTTCCACCTTAGTCATTGCCTGGATATGCGGCGTTCTGGTGACTCAAGCATTCCTGGAAAAATTTTCTACGTTGGGATGGCGCGATATCAATCGCCTCTCTGTTTTATTGAGCGTGGTCATCTTTCTCGGCAGCTGCTTTATCACCGTCGAGACGAAGAAGCTATTGATTACCTTTACCGGCCTGAACGGCCTGGTAATAGCAGTTTTTACTGGTTTTCTTGAGGGCAATCGCTGGCTCGGCCTATTTAGCCTGCTCGGCGGCGCACTGGGACTCGGTTTATTGGGCAGCCGGCGTTTTAGCCGGGCCATGGCCGCATGCGCGGCCCTCACCAGGGCACGGCAACGAAAAACCGAGCAACTTGTAGAGCTGAAATTAGCGGAATATATGGCCTTCGTGCCCTATATCACCCGGTTTACCTGGGTTTTGGGGCTCGTCTGCCTATCGGCGATCCTCTCACTCGTTATTGCGATACCCCTTTTACTGCCTCAGTTTTTTGCTTTTAATCTTCAGGAACTCGAATTTATTCTCAGTGGCCAAGCGGCCACTGTCCTTGTGCTCTCATGGTGTTGTTTCTTACAGTTCAGGGGGCACATTTGGCCGGTATGGATTTTGTTTCTATCGTTAATTGCCAGCTTTTCCATCAATCTCATGCTGCTGCAGGAGACCCGATACACCCTTGTAGCACTACTTGCCCTGGGTGTTTGCGTGCTGGGCCTGTGGGTGATCAGCAGCCGAAAATATCGTCGGGCAATCAGCGTCATGCTGGTCAGAGATAGAGTCCGTCGACGACTGACGCTGCTTGAAAGACAGTTGCTCAGTCCCGCGAAACGAAAGGAAAGCTGACGGCTGCGTCATCAAGTACGGCGGGGATGTTCGTGAAATTTCCAACCAGCCTCCTAAGCGCGGCTTGCGCCGGGCTTAGGAGGCTGGTGGCGGGTATCGAGGAGCCACTGGGCGCCGCGTGATTTCAGCGCGGCACCACCGGTTTGCGCGCCGGCTTCTTGCCCTTGGCCGCGTCGGCTCGCTCCTTGGCGGCTTGCTTGTTGCGGGCGAACGCGGCGGCCTTGGCCTGTTCGCGCTTGTCCCAAGCATTGCCACCGTCGCTGGCACGCGGCGGCAAGCCGGTGTGCTGGGTGAGGATCTTGGTGGTGGTTTCTTTCGCCACCTTGTGACTGCCAGCCGGCGTCGAATTCTTCCGGCGGGCGCTCTGGTAGCTGTCGGTCGCCGGCTGGTGCAGTGGGATCAACTGCTGCTTGCCCGGCCCGATCAGGTCGCCACGCCCCATGCGCAGTAACGCTTCGCGCAGCATCGGCCAGCCCTTCGGATCGTGGTAGCGCAGGAACGCCTTGTGCAACCGGCGCTGCTCTTCGCTCTTGACGATGGTCACCGCCTCACTCTTGTAGGTAACCTTGCGCAACGGGTTCTTGCCCGAATGGTACATGGCCGTGGCACTGGCCATCGGCGACGGGTAGAAGGCCTGCACCTGATCGGCGCGAAAACCGTTGCCCTTGAGCCACAGCGCCAGGTTCATCATGTCTTCGTCGGTGGTGCCTGGATGGGCGGCGATAAAGTAGGGAATCAGGTACTGCTCTTTCCCTGCTTCCTTGGAGTACTTCTCGAACATGCGCTTGAACTTGTCATAGCTGCCGATGCCCGGCTTCATCATCTGGTTGAGCGGACCTTCCTCGGTGTGTTCCGGGGCGATCTTCAGGTACCCACCGACGTGATGGGTCACCAGCTCTTTGACATATTCCGGTGACTCGACCGCCAGGTCATAGCGCAGGCCGGAGGCGATCAGGATCTTTTTCACCCCTGGCAACGCACGGGCGCTGCGATAGAGCTGGATCAGCGACGAGTGATCGGTATTCAGGTTCGGGCAGATACCGGGGAACACACACGACGGCTTGCGGCACGCGGATTCGATTTGCGGGCTCTTGCAGGCAATGCGGTACATGTTCGCGGTCGGGCCGCCGAGGTCGGAAATCACCCCGGTAAAACCTGGGACTTTGTCGCGAATCTCCTCGATCTCGCGAATGATCGACTCTTCGGAGCGGTTCTGGATAATCCGTCCTTCGTGCTCGGTGATCGAGCAGAAAGTACAACCGCCGAAGCAGCCACGCATGATGTTCACCGAGAAACGGATCATGTCGTAGGCTGGGATCTTTTCCTTGCCATACACCGGATGCGGGACCCGCTGGTACGGCATGCCGAACACGTAGTCCATCTCTTCGGTGGTCATCGGGATGGGTGGCGGGTTGAACCAGACATCCACTTCGCCATGCTTTTGCACCAGCGCACGGGCGTTACCCGGATTGGTTTCCAAGTGCAGCACACGGTTGGCGTGGGCATAGAGCACGGCGTCGTTGCGGACCTTTTCCACTGACGGCAAACGGATCACGGTCTTGTCGCGGGTCATCTTCGGGCTGGCGAGGATTTGCACCACCTTGGCTTCCTGCGGATCCTCCACCGGCCCTTTTTCCTGCTCGATCGCACAAGCCTGGGTGTCCTGGGTATTGACGTAGGGGTTGATGATCTTGTCGATCTTGCCTGGACGGTCGATGCGCGTGGAGTCGATTTCGTACCAGCCTTGCGGCGTGTCGCGACGAATGAACGCGGTGCCGCGCACATCGGTGATGTCTTCGATCTTGTGGCCGTAGGACAGGCGCTGGGCCACTTCGACAATCGCCCGCTCGGCGTTGCCATAAAGCAGGATGTCGGCGCAGGCGTCGATCAGGATCGAGTTGCGCACACGGTCCTGCCAGTAATCGTAGTGGGCGATCCGACGCAACGAAGCCTCGATACCGCCGAGCACGATCGGCACATGCTTGTAGGCCTCCTTACAGCGCTGGCTATAGACCAGGCTGGCGCGATCCGGACGCTTGCCGGCCAGGCCGCCCGGCGTATAGGCATCGTCGGAGCGAATTTTCTTGTCGGCGGTGTAGCGGTTGATCATCGAGTCCATGTTGCCGGCCGCGACTCCGAAGAACAGGTTCGGCTCGCCGAGCTTCATGAAGTCATCCTTGGACTGCCAGTTCGGCTGGGCAATGATCCCCACGCGAAACCCCTGGGACTCCAGCAGCCGACCGATGATCGCCATGCCGAAGGACGGATGGTCAACGTAGGCGTCACCGGTGACGATGATGATGTCGCAGGAATCCCAGCCAAGCTGATCCATCTCTTCCCGACTCATGGGCAGAAAGGGCGCTGGCCCGAAACATTCGGCCCAGTACTTGGGATAGTCAAATAACGGCTTGGCTGCTTGCATGGCGATGACCGGTGTCGAGATGAAAATTCGCGGGCGCGGAATATAGCACAAATTTTGATCAAGCCTGACGGTTTTACCTGCACCCACCCCCGAGTGCGGGCCGACAACTATCTAGCGCCATCGCACAGGCGTCTTGGCGTTAGCTGATGCCTCAACGAACCGGCAAGGCCTCCGTCATGACTCCATCCTCTCTCCCGCTCCCCGACGCACAGACTCATTTCCACGTGATCAAAGAACATTTGCCGGCATGGCTGCTCGATGCCTCCCGCGAGCAACGCAGCGCCTTGCGCCAGAACCTGCTGGCCAGTTTCAATTCCCAGCATGAGGTCCAGCAGATGATGGCAAAACTGCTATCGCCCGCGCACTTCGTCAAGCCACTGCTGGAACAGGTCATCGCCGTCAATTTCCGACTCACCCTCGATGTCGAGCGGGCGACCTTCGTTCACGTGCGCAAAAACGACTATTTCTTCGGATTGATCTCGGTTCAGGGCCAAACCACCGAACAAACACTTTTGTCCGCCAGCCTGCGCAACTTCGAAGAAGCGCTCACCGGCATCGACATCTACGGCGCGGGCTCAGGGATTTACCTGACCGCTGGAGATCGAAACAGCAAAACCCGGATCAAACCCGAGGAGTTCGCTCTGGTCTGCCGCCGTCTTGACTTCGGTGGACTTTATCAGGCTCACCTTCGGTCCGTTCTCAGGGTAGCCGACCCAGCCGATGACGATATCGAAAGCAGCACTCAAGACCTCCTGATCAAAAGCTACAAGGACGCCTTTGCCGTGGCGATACACATGGCTATCCTGCAAAAAAAGATCTCGACGGACTGCTACCGAGTATTGCTCGACGTACTGAATGCCCGTTATGTCGTCAGGCGCAATACTCAACCCTGCTCGTTGCTCGAATTCCTCGATCTGGATGTCAGTGAGGTGTTGGTTATCGGCTTGGACGCCAACGATGGAACGCATCCGTGCATCGTCTACATACCGCAGGATCCTATCGCCCCCTTGGCACGCTACGACTCACTCGAGGATTTCGAAGACGAGTTAATCCACAGGCTGTTATCACGCAGCTACCAGCGCTTCTTTTCGCGATTCCTACCGATCAGTGATCGGGGACAATTGCTCAATCAGTTGATCAGACAAGCCATGCGGCAAAAATGGAGACCACCGTCTGGCCCGATTCCACTGCCCCCGCCACTTTGGCTGGCGCTGCAACCCATCAGCGGCGACGTATTCCAGAGCCTTCGCGACCGGCGCGTACAACAGAGCGAACGGCACGGGCGGGAGGTCGTCGTGCCCACGGCGGATATCGACAGCCAAGCCCGTCAACGCCAGCTACAGGTGTACGAAAACGCCGGCCTGGGGGCATTGACCCTCGCCGCGTCGTTCATCCCCGTAGTAGGCGACATTCTGCTGATCTTCACGGGGGCACAGTTGCTCCAGGGGGTCTACCAGGGATTCGAGGCCTGGAGACGCGATGATAAGGTTGAAGCGCTTAACTACCTGATGGACGTCGCCGAACAGGTCGCCCTGATGGGGGCAAGCGCGGGCGCCATCAAGGCCGCCGGCTTCGTCAACTCACTGATTCGCGTGAAGCTCTCACCCACTCGGTTTAGCTTGTGGAAATCGGACCTGGCGCCCTATCGCCAATCTTTTGAACTGCCTGAAGCGCTGCTCCCCGATGAGCAGGGCCTGTACGACTATCAAGGCAAGCACTATCTGTCTCTGGACGGGCATCTCTATGAGGTGGGTCCTGATAGCAGCTCGTCCGGGTGGTCCATTCGACATCCCGACGACCCCTGGGCGTACTCACCACCTTTACTGCAAAACGGCAGCGGCGCCTGGCGTACCCTGCACGAAAACCCACAGGACTGGAGCGAACTGAAACGGCTCCGGCGCTTGGGACCGATTGCCGCCGACACTCCCACCGAAGACCTGGCTCCGATCCTACACGCCAGCGCCAGCGATTCGAATCTGCTGCTTGAACTTCATCGTGATAACCAATCGCCGCCGGCACAATTGCTCGATACGCTGAAACGCTTCCAGTTCGACAGGCAAATCCAACATCAACAACTGCATGCCAGCCCCCCCGTCAACGACGGTGCTACTCCTTCCGGGACCATCGGGAAAACCGCATCGAAACGCTTCGAGGAGCTTTATCAACAGAGCGAACAGGTCGAAGGCCCCTTGCCTGAGCAGATCCGCCGGGACTTTCCAGACCTGCCCAAAAGCTATGTCCAAGCTATGGCAAAATCCATCAACCCTGCTGAGGCCCTGCAGATCCAGGGCCAGAAAAGCCTGCCGCCCTACCTGAAAGACGAAGCCGAGCTGTTCATGCAGGACGTGGACACCGCCCGGGTCCATGAAGGCCTTTATCTGCGCACGACATTCAATCCGGCCTCGGACCAGTTAGTGCTGCAGACACTTGAAGCGCTGCCAGGCTGGTCGGGCGACGTTCGCCTGGAACCGTATTCGGCCACGCCAACTGAACCTCCCACCGCCACCGTCGGGAACCACGCCGCTGCAAGCGTCAAGCGCCTGCTGCGCGAAGGCTCACGCTATCGGGTCTACGATACCGACAGCCTGCAAATCTTCGCACCGACCGACCTTTATTCGGCCATCGGGCAAGCTCTCCCCGAAACCGAGCTGGACAATCTGGGCTTTAGAGGCCCCAATCGAAACAGCGCCCTCAAACAAGCGTTGATTCACAAAATCAGGCAACTGAGTACCTCGCCGGCAGTCATGCGTCGAATTCCCGCCCCCCCACCCTCGCGGCCTTACCAGACTGGCCACGCACTGGACACTCACTTCGCGCTGGCAACACCACCGAGCGAGCTCACTCCCGTAAGCGAAGGCCTCTATCAGGACACCTTTTCACGACACTACATCCAAGAGGGAGGGCGCTATTTTCAGGTCGAGTCTTCAGATTTCGGCTGGAAGCTGATCGACGCTCGCAATCCTTTCCGCTGTTATCGCCCGGTGGTGCGGCTGAGGGACGGGCATTGGGAAATCAACCCCGCCATCGGCTTGAAAGGCGGCGCTCCAGGCCCGGTACAGAGCAAGATCGAGCTGCCGGAAAGTGAGTCGAACATGGTGACGGCACTTGAATACGTTGAGCCCGAGCCCTTCACTGACGAAGACCTACAGCGTATGAAAGCCATCAAATCCTATCAGCACCAGCCCAACAGAATGGGCGAATATGACCGAGTGAACAATGGTCGCTATCCCTTGCGGGACCTGCTGGGCAGGCCGTTGCGCATCAAGAGAATCCAGAGAACGAGTGACCCCACAGGATCGGGGCTACATTACCAGGCCCAGGACATCCTGCCGTACTTGAGATGGGATAACCATGAAGGGGTCGCCAAGCTCTACGAGGAGAAGCTACTGGTGCGGGCGTTCACCGCCGAAGATGCCAAGTTTCCCCAGGAACAAAGCATGATCGGTCAAGCCATGGTTGTTGCCAGAAAGCCCTTGAAGGCCGGGGAAGCCATCGGAGTCTATGGCGGTAACTTCATCCCGTTTCACGTCAGCAGTGCCCGCAAGGATCCGTTTGTGATCGATATCTTGCCCGACCCTCCGACCGGCAGGCCGAAATGGGACCGGCTGGTGCTGACAGGAGACAATATTATTTCGCGGATCAATTCCATTTTTGAATACGAGGGAGCACTATTTCCCGTCGATGTCGAGATTGCAAAGGATCGTTTGGAATCGTACCTCCTCAGCGCTTTCTTCACCACTCGGGACATTCCCGCCGATGAAGAATTGCGTTGGAATTACGGTTATACCGAAGAGGGGATTCGTAGCACATTCGCCGAGCCCGAGACGGACCTTTAGAACCGGCGACAGATTCAGATACTGGAGACTTTAGCGCCAAGCCATTGAGGCGTGGAACCTTTACTCGTCATCGTCGAAGTTATAGCTACCCGGTGCCAGATTTTCGAAGCGCGTGTACTTGCCGATAAAGGCCAGCCGGATAAAGCCGATCGGCCCGTTCCGCTGCTTGCCGATAATGATCTCGGCGATGCCCTTGTGCTCGGTTTCCGGGTGATAGACCTCATCGCGGTACACGAACATGATCACGTCGGCGTCCTGCTCGATCGCTCCGGATTCGCGCAAGTCGGAGTTCACCGGACGCTTGTTTGGTCGTTGCTCCAGGGAACGGTTGAGCTGGGAAAGGGCCACCACCGGGCAGTTGAACTCTTTGGCCAGGGCCTTGAGGGAGCGGGAAATCTCGGAAATTTCGTTGGTCCGGTTATCGCCGCTGGAACCGGGAATCTGCATCAGTTGCAGATAGTCGATCATGATCAGGGCGATATCGCCGTGCTCGCGTACCAGGCGTCGGGTCCGCGCCCGCATTTCCGAGGGACTGATGCCGGCGGTATCGTCGATGAACAACTTGCGATCATTGAGCAGGTTGACCGCCGAGGTCAGGCGCGGCCAATCATCGTCTTCCAAGCGTCCGGCACGAACCTTGGTCTGGTCGATCCGCCCCAGCGAGGAAAGCATACGCATGATCAACGACTCGCCGGGCATCTCAAGGGAGTACACCAGCACCGCTTTGTCGCTGCGCAACACGGCGTTTTCCACCAGGTTCATGGCAAAGGTGGTCTTGCCCATCGACGGACGGCCGGCGACGATGATCAGGTCCGCCGGTTGCAGGCCGCTGGTCTTCTCGTCCAGGTCGGTATAGCCGGTGGACAGCCCGGTGATGGCGTTGTCGGTGTTGAACAGCGTATCGATGCGGTCGATGGCCTTGGTCAGCAGGTCGTTGACACTCACCGGGCCACCGGTCTTCGGACGCGCTTCGGCGATCTGGAAGATCTGCCGCTCGGCCTCGTCGAGGATCTCGGCGGCAGTGCGGCCTTCGGGATTGAAGGCGCTGTCGGCGATCTCCGTGCTGATACCGATCAATTGGCGCAGGGTCGCACGCTCGCGCACGATTGCGGCGTAGGCCTTGATGTTGGCGACCGACGGGGTGTTTTTCGCCAGTTCGCCAAGGTAGCCCAGGCCACCGACCTGCGAGGTCTGGCCTTCCTTGTCCAATTGCTCGGCCAGGGTCACAACGTCGATCGGCATGTTCTGATCGGCCAGTCGGGCGATCGCACGGAAAATCAGGCGGTGGTCATGTCGATAGAAATCGCCATCCGAAACCTGGTCAAGTACACGTTCCCAGGCATTGTTGTCCAGCATCAGGCCACCGAGCACGGCCTGTTCGGCCTCGATGGAATGCGGCGGCACCTTCAGGGCGGCGGTTTGCAGATCATATTGCTCGGGAGCGGAGATATCGTTCATGGCCACTTGAAATCAGATGGTGAGTGCAGAAAAACAAAGGGCACGACCTGAATGAACAGAGTCGTGCCCGATGTTAACCGCCTGGCGGGCAAGCCGCCAGACGATTGAGTGCCGCTTAAGCAGCCACCACAACAACGCGGACGGTTGCTTCGACTTCGGCGTGCAGGTGCACGGCCACGTCGAATTCGCCCACGTTGCGAATGGTACCGTTCGGCAGGCGCACTTCGCTTTTTGCCACTTCAACGCCAGAGGCGGTCAGGGCATCGGCGATGTCGTGGGTGCCGATCGAACCGAACAGCTTGCCTTCGTCACCGGCGGTGGCAGTGATGGTCACTTCCAGTTCAGCCAGTTGAGCGGCGCGCGATTGAGCCGAAGCTTTCTTGTCCGCCGCGGCTTTTTCCAGCTCGGCACGACGCTCCTCGAACGCAGCCAGGTTGGCAGCAGTCGCAGCGGTGGCTTTGCCGAAAGGCAGCAGGTAGTTACGACCGTAACCAGCCTTAACATTTACCTTATCGCCCAGGTTGCCCAGGTTGGCGATTTTTTCCAGAAGGATCAGTTGCATGTGGAAATCCTCTTAACTTTTAACCTTCACCGTTCGCGTTATCGGCGTCTTTCGACGCGAGACGACCGCGAAAATCAATCAGGCTGTCGACAATGGCCAGGACCACGAGCAACGGACCGAGCAAGTGCATGAAAGGCAACAACGTCACGTATATTCCCACCAACCAGAAAGTGGTCAGTCGTTTCTGCGCCACCAACCCATGAATCAGGGCCAGCCCGGCGAAGATCAGCGGCACGCCGCACAACGGCAACAAAATCAGTGCATGTAACCCAAAAAACGGAGCGACACACATGACGGCCAGCAGCGACAACGCCACGCTCTTGGGCAGTCGGATAGCGCGAAACTCGCGCCCGAAACCACCGGGGTTATACAACAACGCCTGCCAATAGCGCCCAAGAATCAGGCACAGCACGCTAAAGACCTGCAACGAAATGGCTGTCGAAACGATCATCAGCGGAACGATCAGGGCAGTGAGAAACGCCTTCTGGTCTGCCGAGAATTTCTCGTAGACCTCACCCATCGCCAGCGGCAGGACGTGTTCGAACGTCCGTGCCAGTGACTCGATGAAGGAACTGAACACCGTTCCCAGGCTCACCGCACACAACAATCCCACGGCCATGCTGCATAGCAGCACACGGTTCCAGGTATGCCCGGCGCGCAAAACCAACGCCAGGCTGCAAGCCCCGAACAGCACCAAAAGGGCCGTCGGATCTTTCAGGAAATGCCAGCTCAACAACACTGACAGCAACCCAATACCCAGGACGCTCAAGGCATCCGAACCACGCCGCAGGAGCACAAGGCATCCGGCGGCGGCACTCAACCAGAACAACAGCGGCAATGCCGCAGATCCGGCCACTACTAACGTGGCCTGCACGCGTCCCCGCATGATGAAGTCAGCTAAGGCACGCATACATTCAATCCCTTACTACTTGTCGACGGCCCGGTCTCAGCGGCCGTGGCTGTCGGTGTAGGCCAGCAGGGCCAGGAAGCGGGCGCGCTTGATAGCGGTAGCCAGCTGACGCTGATAACGAGCTTTGGTACCGGTGATACGGCTCGGAACGATTTTGCCGGTTTCGGATACGTAGGCTTTCAGGGTGTTGAGATCTTTGTAATCGATCTCTTTCACGTCTTCAGCGGTGAAGCGGCAGAATTTACGACGACGGAAGAAACGTGCCATGTAATAGGCTCCTCAAAAGGTCCGTGGATTACTCGTCAGCGTTATCGCTGTTGTCGCTGTCATCACCCTCAACGCCTTCGGCGTCGGCGTGCTCAGGACGGTCGCGACGCTCACGGCGCTCACTGCGGTTTTCTTCAGCCTTGAGCATCTCGGATTGGCCGGTAACGGCCTCTTCGCGACGGATGACCAGGTTACGAATCACAGCATCGTTGTAGCGGAAGTTGTCTTCCAGCTCGGCCAGGGCCTTGCCGGTGCATTCAACGTTCAGCATCACGTAGTGAGCTTTGTGAACATTGTTGATTGCGTAGGCCAGTTGACGACGACCCCAATCTTCCAGACGGTGGATTTTGCCGCCGTCTTCTTCGATCAGCTTGGTGTAACGCTCAACCATGCCGCCGACTTGCTCGCTTTGATCCGGGTGGACCAAAAAGATAATTTCGTAATGACGCATGAATGCTCCTTACGGGTTGTAGCCTGCCACTTAAAAGCGGTCAGACAAGGAGTGAATGACACGGGTGTGTCTTGCCTTCGAACAGGCACAAATGCGCCAGCCATCACGGCAAGGGGCGCAATTGTAGAGAACGGGCGGCAGCGGCGCAAGGTAATTGGCGATTATTTGAGCAGCCCATCGACTTTATGCAGACAACCCCTATGGCGAGCGAGCCACAGGGGCAGTCCATCACAGAGATCGGCTTCCCGGGTCAAGCCTTTTTGGTGGCAGCCTTGACGCTGCGCTGGCGCATGGCCTCGAACAGGCAAACGCCAGTGGCCACGGAGACGTTCAGGCTACTGACGCTACCAGCCATCGGGAGCTTCACCAGGTAGTCGCAGTGCTCGCGAGTCAGACGGCGCATGCCCTTGCCTTCGGCGCCCATGATCAGGATCGTCGGGCCGGTCAGATCCTGCTGATACAGCTCCTGCTCGGCTTCACCGGCCGTACCGACCACCCACAGGCCGCGCTGTTGGAGTTTCTCCAGGGTACGCGCCAGGTTGGTCACCGCCACCAGCGGAATCACTTCCGCCGCGCCACAGGCGACTTTGCGCACGGCCGGCGTCAAGGTCGCCGACTTATCCTTGGGCACCACCACCGCCAGCGCACCCGCCGCATCGGCGGTACGCAGGCAGGCGCCGAGGTTGTGCGGGTCGGTCACGCCATCCAGCACCAGGATCAACGGCGCGCCCTCGGTGCGATCAAGCAACTCGTCGAGCATGGCTTCGCCCCAGACCTGGCTCGGACTGACTTCCGCCACCACACCCTGGTGCACCCCCTCGACCCAGGCATCCATCTCGCGACGCTCGGCTTGGCCAACGGATACCTTGTTTTCACTGGCAAGCTGCAATAAGCCCTGGACCCGTGGGTCGCTACGACCTTCAGCCAGCCAGATCTGCTTGACGCGCTTGGGGTGATGACGCAACAACGCCTCCACGGCATGCACGCCGTAGATTTTTTCCAACTGACTCATGACTTGGCCTTAGGTTTACGGGGCCCGCCACTTTTCGCCGGACCGCTGCCCGCCTTGGGTGGACCTTTACGATGCTTGCTCGGCTTCTCCGAGGTAGTACCACGACCGGGCTTGCCATCGGCCTTGGCCTTGCCACCGCTTTTCGCTTCAGCCAGCAGCGCCTGCTTCATCTCGCGACTCTTGCGCACTTCAGCGTTTTTCGCAGCGGCATCGCTTGGGCGATAGACTTCGCTCGACTTCTTCTCGGCGGCCGTGCGGCGCCCGGTCTTGACCGGCTCGGCAGTTTTTTCAACGGCGACCGGAGCGCCGGTTTCGGCAACCCGCTTCTTGCGACCGATAGGCGCGCTGAGGGTTTTCTCGGCCATTTCGAAGTCGATCTTACGTTCGTCGAGATCGACGCGCATGACCTTCACTTCCACCGTATCGCCGAGACGGAAGCTGCGTCCGCTGCGCTCGCCCGCCAGACGGTGATGCACAGGGTCGAAGTGGTAATAATCACCCGGCAAGGCGGTGACATGTACCAGACCCTCGACGTAGATATCGGTCAACTCGACGAACAGGCCAAAACCGGTCACGGCAGTGACCACGCCGGGGAACGACTCGCCCACGCGATCTTTCATGAACTCGCACTTGAGCCAGTTCACTACGTCGCGGGTCGCCTCGTCGGCACGCCGCTCGCTCATTGAGCATTGTTCGCCCAACTGCTCCAGGATTGCCTCGTCGTAGGGATAGATCCGCGCCTTCGGAATCGTCATCGCGCCTGCACGCCGCACATGCGGGGTGTTCTGCTTGGAATGGATCACACTGCGGATCGCGCGATGCGTCAGCAGGTCGGGATAGCGACGGATCGGTGAGGTGAAGTGGGTGTAGGCCTGGTAATTCAGGCCGAAGTGGCCCTGATTATCGGCGCTATACACCGCCTGGCTCAAGGAGCGCAGCATGACGGTCTGGATCAGATGGAAATCCGGACGGCTCTGGATACTGGCCAGTAAAGCCTGGTAATCCTTCGGCGACGGACCGTCCTTGCCCTTATGCAGGGACAGGCCCAGCTCACCAAGGAATGCTCGCAGTTTCTCCAGGCGCTCCGGCGGAGGACCATCATGCACCCGGTACAGGGCCGGAATTTCGTGTTTCTTGAGGAACTCGGCGGTAGCCACGTTAGCCGCCAGCATGCACTCCTCGATCAACTTGTGGGCGTCGTTGCGGGTGGTCGGACGGATTTCGGCGATCTTGCGCTCGGAGCCGAAGATGATCCGGGTTTCCTGGGTTTCGAAATCGATCGCGCCACGGGTATGGCGAGCCGCCAGTAGCACTTTGTACAGCGCGTACAACTGCTTGAGGTCCGGGATCACTTGCGAATACTCGCCGCGCAGCTTCCTCGCCTCAGTGGTTTTCGGCTGTTCCAGGATCGAGCTGACCTTGTTGTAGGTCAGGCGGGCATGGGAGTGGATCACCGCCTCGTAGAACACATAGTCGGTCATCTCGCCCTTTTTCGACATCGTCATTTCACAGACCATGGCCAGGCGATCGACATGCGGGTTCAGCGAACACAGGCCGTTGGACAGTTCTTCCGGCAGCATCGGCACCACGCGCTCCGGGAAATAGACCGAGTTGCCGCGAACCTGGGCCTCGGCATCCAGCGCCGAGCCGATCTTCACGTAGCTGGAAACGTCGGCAATCGCCACGTACAGCTTCCAGCCACCGGAGAACAGGCGCAGCTTGCCGGGGATCGCTTCGCAATAGACCGCATCATCGAAGTCGCGGGCATCTTCGCCGTCGATGGTGACGAACGGCAGATGGCGCAGGTCGACGCGCTTCTCCTTGTCTTTCTCCTCGACAACCGGCTTGAGCTTGCCCGCTTCTTTGAGCACGGCTTCGGGCCAGACATGGGGAATATCGTAGGTGCGCAGGGCCACATCGATTTCCATGCCGGGAGCCATGTAGTTGCCCACGACTTCGACCACGTCGCCCTGGGGTTGGAAGCGCGGTGTCGGCCAGTGGGTGATCTTCACCTCGACGAACTGCCCGACACGGGCATCGGCATTGCGCCCCGGCGTAACCAGCACTTCCTGCTGGATTTTCGGATTGTCGGCCACGACAAAACCGATACCGCCCTCTTCGAAGTAACGGCCAACGATGGTCTCGTGGGCACGGGACACCACTTCGACAATCACCCCTTCGCGCCGACCACGCCGATCCAAACCGGAAACCCGCGCCAGGGCACGATCGCCATCGAACACCAGACGCATCTGCGCCGGACTCATGAACAGATCGTCGCTGCCGTCGTCGGGGATCAGAAAGCCGAAACCGTCACGATGGCCGGCGATACGACCAAGGATCAGGTCAAGCTTGTCCACTGGCGCGTAGGTACCGCGGCGGGTGTAAATCAGTTGGGCATCGCGCTCCATGGCACGAAGGCGGCGGCGCAGGGCCTCCAACTGGTCTTCGGTGGTCAGACCGAACTCTTCCACCAACTGTTCGCGACTCGCCGGCGAGCCGCGCTCGCTGAGGTGCGCCAGGATCAGCTCACGGCTAGGGATAGGGTTTTCATATTTTTCCGCTTCACGAGCGGCCTCGGGATCGAGGGACTGCCAATCGGCCATTAGATAAATTTCACCTTGTCTATATGCGGGTTAGTTTGGCATACGCGTATTAAAACGGGAAATTTCAGGCACGGATGACACCTGAAAACCCCTTTCTCGGTGGCTTCAGGCATCGCCGCGGACCGTTCGCGATATTTCTTTTACTTTTTCAATCACAGGGGTTTACAGTACACGAGTGCCTCCGTATAGTGCGCGCCATCTGCGACGGAGACGTTGTAGAGACTGCCCAGATGGTGAAATTGGTAGACACGCCAGCTTCAGGTGCTGGTGACCGCAAGGTCGTGGAAGTTCGAGTCTTCTTCTGGGCACCAATTCGAGACTTCAGAGATTCTGAAGTCTTCCAGAAACCCGCGAAAGCGGGTTTTTGCGTTTCTAGCCCCATGATTTCCTCGCCCCGCCAGCGCGCCGCAACCGACGCCCGCCCTCCTGATATTTGATTTATTAAAAGCAAAACAGGGGTTTACAGATCAAAACAGCCTCCGTATAGTTCGCCACGTCAACGGCTGCAACGCTGAAGATGCTGCCCAGATGGTGAAATTGGTAGACACGCCAGCTTCAGGTGCTGGTGACCGCAAGGTCGTGGAAGTTCGAGTCTTCTTCTGGGCACCAATTCAAGGCTTCAGAGATTCTGAGGTTTTCCAGAAACCCGCGAAAGCGGGTTTTTGCGTTTCTGGCCTTAGCATTCTTTCTAACCACACCACCGTCGCCCTCCAGCCTTTCCCATTTCTGGTCAGGCCCGAAACTGCCCCAAACTCGCCTTGAGCTGCGCAGCTAGGCTGTCGAGCACCTGACCGCTAGCCGTTGTTTCCACGACCGCCTGCGCCGAGCGCTCGGCCTGGGCATGAATTACCTGCACCCGCCCACGTACCGCATGCGCGCCTTCGGCTTGCTGCGCCGCAGCCTGGGTCGCCAGGGCGATGGCCGTATGCACCTGCTCGACCGAGGTTTGCACTGACTGTTGCAACTTGACGCTGGCACGCAACACCGCCAGCCCTTCGCTCGCCTGCCGCCCTGCCTGCTCGATGGCTGCCACCGCCTCGCGGGCGCCCAGTTGCAAGGCGCCGATATGTGCCTGGATATCCCCCGTGGAGCTCTGGGTCTTGCTCGCCAGAGCCCGCACCTCATCCGCCACCACTGCAAACCCGCGACCGGTCTCACCTGCCCGCGCCGCCTCGATGGCCGCGTTGAGCGCTAGCAGATTGGTCTGCTCGGCAATACCGTGGATCACTGTCAGCACCACCTCGATCTGCTCGCTCTGGCGGGCCAACCGCTCGATCACCTGGGAGCCCGTATCGACCTGCACCGCCAGGGCCTCGATCAGGCCACCGACCTGGGTCGAGGTGCGGGTATTTTCGTCGGTGGCCTGGCGAATATCGACCATCTGCTGGAGCGCCGCCTGCATCGCCTGACTCTCCGCCTGCGCCTCATCCGCCATGTGCTCCAGCGCCCGCAGGCTCTGCTCCACTTCGTCACGCTGTAGCTGAGCCGCCTTGTCGGCGCCCGCATTACGCAAACTCATGGCTCCGATCTCGACACCGGTACGCTGAGCCACCTCTCCCGCTTCACGCACGATGGGCTGCAACTTGTCGACAAAGCGATTGACCGCCGCGGCCATGTCGCCGATTTCGTCATTGCTGCTGAGCCGAACCCGTCTGGTCAGGTCGCCCTCGCCTGCCGCCAGGTCATTCAGTGCGCCAATCAGCAGGTGCAATTTGCTCACCACTCGCCATCCCAACATCACCGTCAGCACCAGCAGTACGCCCAGACCCACCAGTGCCAGGCCCAGGCCGATCCGCCACCGCAGGGTCCGCGCCGCGTCCTGGACGGTGCTGGCGATATTTACTTGCATTTGCGCAGCCGTGGACTGTGCCGACTGCAAACGTGCGCGCATAGCCGTCGAACTCTCGGTCGCAGCGCTCTGCAAACTGTCGCCCACCAGCTTGTCGCTACTGGCGATCAAGGCGGAGAAACGCTGGTCCAGGGCTTTCAGATCAGCTTCGACCGAGGCCGTCGAAACCCCCATCAGGACCTTGCCGATCTCTACGCCATTAGGATTGATCGACGCCTCGAGGTAGTAGACCGATGGATCGTTTTTCGCCGCATTCAACACCTTATCCAGCGCTCCCTCACCCTGGCCCTTTTCCAGTAGGGCCTGATTGATCGGATTGCCCCGATTCAGGTAACGGGTCAGGTGCTCGCCATTGGCGTCGTCGTACACCACAAACAGCACATTCGGATTGCGCTGGGCGCGACGGGCAAATTCCGATAGGATTGGCACGTCACTGTCCCACATCGCCCGGGGAGCGACGGAGGCGAGCAATTGCGCCATATCGTTGGCCGACTCCCGCAAATCCTTCTCCAAGGTAGCACGCAGTTGCGCCTGTTCACTTTCAAGACGCGAAGACAAACCGCCGGTCAGGCGCTGGCGCGTACTGGAAGAAAGCGTGTCGAGGCTCAACGTCACTTCCTTACTAGCCTGCTCCAGCTCGCTGGAAAGTTTCTGGCTATCGATATCCAGATGACTGGCAAGATCGGCCTCAAGGGCCGTGACCGTGCTTCGCGTCAGGGCGACCGCTACCAGCACCTGTACCAAAAGAGCGATACCGAGCGTAACGAACACAGGCCGCAGCAAACGGCTTTGTAGCAGTGAGAGAACGGCCGACACTGGAGACACCTCCCCTTTGGCGCCATTAATTTGATGGCGCACTTGTTAGAGGATAATCCCAGCAAGGGCCGTGCCGTACTGCAGACAGAAACGACAAAGGGTCCTGTAAGGGACCCTTTGTGATTTACATCAATACGTTATCAGGCGAAAGGATGACGCAGAACGATGGTTTCGTTGCGATCCGGACCCGTCGAGATAATGTCGATCGGCGCGCCGACCAATTCCTCGATGCGTTTGATGTAGGCACGGGCAGCCGCCGGCAGCTCTTCCAGGGTCTTGGCACCCAGGGTCGACTCGCTCCAACCTGGCATCTGCTCGTACACCGGCTCCAGGCCAATGTAGCTGTCGGCATCGGTCGGGGCGTCAATGACCGCACCGTTTTCGTTCTTGTAACCCACGCAGATATTGATGGTTTCAAGACCGTCCAGCACGTCCAGCTTGGTCAGGCACAGACCCGAGATGCTGTTGACGTCGATGGCGCGGCGCAGGATGACCGCATCGAACCAGCCACAACGACGAGCACGACCGGTGGTTGCACCGAACTCGTGACCACGCTTAGCCAGGAAGGCGCCGACGTCATCGAACAGCTCGGTCGGGAACGGCCCCGAGCCCACACGGGTGGTGTAGGCCTTGGTGATGCCGAGGATGTAATCCAGGTACATAGGTCCCACGCCCGAACCGGTGGCGATACCGCCAGCGGTGGTGTTGGAGCTGGTGACATAAGGATAGGTGCCATGGTCGATGTCCAGCAGCGAACCCTGGGCGCCTTCGAACATGATGTCCTTGCCAGCGCGACGCAAGTTATGCAGCTCGGCGGTGACGTCGAGCATCATCGGTTGGAGCAACTCGGCGTATTCCATGCACTCGTCGAGTGTCTTCTGGAAGTCGATGGCCGGCTCTTTGTAGTAATTGACCAGCACGAAGTTGTGGTAGTCCAGCAACTCGCCCAGCTTCGCGGCAAAACGTTCGCGGTGGAATAGATCGCCGATACGCAGACCGCGACGCGCGACCTTGTCTTCGTATGCCGGGCCGATGCCACGACCGGTGGTACCGATCTTCAGCTCGCCGCGAGCCTTCTCGCGGGCCTGGTCCAGGGCTACATGATAAGAGAGGATCAGCGGGCAGGACGGGCTGATACGCAGGCGCTCGCGCACCGGCACGCCTTTCTCCTCCAGCTTGGTGATTTCCCGCAGCAGGGCATCCGGCGCAACCACCACGCCATTGCCGATCAGGCACTGCACACCTTCGCGCAGCACGCCCGAAGGGATCAGGTGCAAGACGGTTTTCTCGCCGTCGATCACCAGGGTATGGCCAGCATTGTGACCACCCTGGTAGCGCACCACGGCGGCAGCATGTTCGGTCAGCAGATCAACGATCTTGCCTTTGCCCTCATCACCCCATTGGGTGCCCAGGACTACGACATTCTTACCCATAACACTTGTCCTCATTCGCGCAAACTTGGTGCCGGCAGCCGCCGGCAGGAAAACTCAAGAAGCCAGCGGCAATACTTGCCAAAGCCCATTCTGCAGAATCAATTGCCGGTCGCAGTTCGCGTCACGGGCGGCGGCGAGTGTCTGCCCAGGCAGGGCCTGGACGACACGCTGCCCCTCACCGCGCAACTGACAGACTTGCTGCCAGAGTGCCGCATCCGCACTGTCAGGCATCCAGATACCGCCAGATGGCAACTCGATCTCGGCACGCCCCAAGGTCACCAGGGTTTTCAAGTCGGTGGAAAACCCCGTTGCCGGGCGCGCACGACCGAAGTCCGCGCCGATATCGTCATAACGACCGCCCTGGGCGATGGCCTGCCCGACACCGGGGACAAACACCGCGAACACCACGCCGGTGTGGTAGTGATAGCCACGTAACTCGCCCAGATCGAAGTACAGCGGCAGATCCGGGAACCGCGCCGACAGCCGCTCGGCAATCGCCAGCAGGTCGTCCAGCGCCGCTGTGACCGGTGCCGGAGCCCCCGCCAGACGCACACGTGCAGCCGCCAGCACTTCACGGCCGCCGCACAGATCAACCAACGCACGCAGCATCGCGGCGAGCTCGGTCGGCAGGCCTGCGGTCAGGTCGATCACTTCATCGATGGCCTTGCGTTGCAGGGCATCGAACAGTTGCTGCTCCACTTCACCGGACAGGCCGGCCGCACGGGCCAGGCCACGGTAGATACCGACATGCCCGAGATCCATATGGACATCCGGCACGTCGGCCAGTTGCAGCATCGCCAGCATCAGACTGATGACTTCCACGTCGCTGCTCGGGCTGGCATCGCCATACAGCTCGGCCCCCAACTGGATCGGGCTGCGCGAGGACGACAAGGCCCGCGGCTGAGCATGCAGCACACTGCCGGCGTAACACAGGCGGCTCGGTCCTTCGCGACGCAGGGTATGGGCGTCGATACGCGCCACCTGCGGCGTGATATCGGCACGAAAACCCATTTGCCGACCCGACTGCGGGTCGATCACCTTGAAGGTACGCAAGTCCAGGTCCTGCCCCGCACCGGTCAGCAAGGACTCCAGGTACTCGATATGCGGGGTAACAACAAACTCATAGCCCCAGCTCTGGAACAGATCCAACACCTGGCGGCGCGCCACCTCGATGCGCGCCGCTTCAGGCGGCAGTACTTCTTCGATACCATCTGGCAGGAGCCAGCGGTCTACCGTTGCCATTACGCCTTTCCCCTATGATCCGGGCGGCAAGCCTAAAGGCGAGCCTTGAGTGAAGCAGAAAATGGTTAACGCGCGCGCAAGCACGACGCGACGAACAGCCGCAAACGGCTTCGCCTACCACTTTCCTCGAAAAACCTGTCGAATCAGCCAACTCGGTTTTGCCGGCCTGCCGGTTAATCAACCATACAGACGCAAAAAAGCCGGGAATTTCCCGGCTACCGTATCATACACACGTTTTCCGAAAGGATCACCCCGCCAGGCGTTTTAGCCGCCCGGCGGGAGTGTTGATGCGCGATGGATCAGGGCTTGGCTTTTTCCAGGTAATGGAAGAAGTCACTGCTTGGATCCAGGACCAGCACGTCACTCTTGTTCGCAAAGCTTTCACGGTAGGCGCGCAGGCTGCGATAGAACGCATAAAACTCCTGATCCTGGCCGTATGCCTTGGAATAGATAGCCGCCGCCTGGGCATCACCATCACCGCGGGCCTCTTCGGACTGGCGATAGGCTTCAGCCAGCAGCACGCGGCGCTGACGATCGGCATCGGCACGAATGCCTTCGGCCAGCTCATTACCTTTGGCGCGGTGCTCGCGAGCCTCACGTTCACGCTCGGTGCTCATGCGCTCGAACACGCTGCGGTTCACTTCCTTCGGCAGGTCGATGGCCTTGACCCGGACATCGATCACTTCGATCCCCAGCTCTTTCTCGGCCATCTTGTTCAGTGAGGAGGTGATATCCGCCATCAGCGCATCACGCTCACCGGACACCACTTCATGCAGGGTGCGCTTACCGAACTGGTCACGCAGGCCCGACTCCAGGCGGCGCGACAGACGCTCGTCGGCGATCTGCTTGAGACCGGAAGTCGCGGTGTAGAAGCGCTCGGCGTCCTTGACCCGCCACTTGGCGTAGGCATCGACCATCACGGCTTTCTTTTCCAGCGTCAGGAAGCGCTGGGTCGGGGCATCCAGGGTCATCAGGCGCGCATCGAACTTGCGCACCTGGTTGACGTAGGGAACCTTCACGTGAAGGCCCGGCTGGACATCCGCCTGGACCACGCGACCAAATTGCAGCAGTACGGCCCGCTCGGTCTGCGACACGATGTAGAAGCAGTTCCAGCCGACCAGTACGACAACGACGCCAACGATCAGGGCGATCAGCGATTTATTGCTCATCAGCGGCTCTCCCTCGTGCGCGTTTGCGGCAGGTCAGTGATATGCGGCACGGCACCCGAGTTACTAGAGGCGGCGGCCGAACCGGTTACTGGCGGATTAGCGCCCGAACTGTTCTGGATCATCTTGTCCAACGGCAGGTAGAGCAGGTTGCTCTGGCCGTTCTTGTTGCCGGTCACGAGCACCTTGCTGGTGTTGCTGAAGACTTCCTGCATGGTGTCCAGGTACAGACGCTGACGGGTGACTTCAGGTGCCTTGCGGTATTCGGCGACCAATTTGGTAAAGCGGTCGGCCTCACCCTTGGCGCGGGAGATAACTTCATCACGATAGCCGTTGGCATCCTCAAGGATACGCTGGGCCTGACCACGGGCTTCCGGAACCACGCCGTTGGCATAACCCTCGGCCTGGTTGCGCGAACGCTGCTCGTCTTCACGGGCACGGATCACGTCATCGAAGGCCTCTTGAACTTCACGAGGCGCCGCAGCGCTCTGTACGTTCACCTGGGTCACGGTGATACCGGTGCGATAGGTATCGAGGAACCGCTGCAGGCGCTCCTTGATTTCGCTGGCCATCAGCTCACGACCTTCGGTCAGCACCTGGTCCATGGCGGTGGAACCTACCACATGGCGCAGCGCACTGTCGGTGGCCTGTTGCAGACTGATTTCCGGCTGATCGACGTTCAGCACGAAATCCTGCAGGTTGGTAATCTTGTACTGCACGGTCAGCGGCACTTCGACGATATTCTCGTCTTCGGTCAGCATCTGCCCCTGCTTGGTATAGGCACGCTCACGCGTGACGTTTTCCATGTACTTCTTGTCGATCGGCGGGAAATAGATATTCAGACCCGGGCCGACTGTCTCGTAGTACTTGCCGAAGCGCAGCACCACGGCCTGCTCCTGCTCGTCCACGACATAGACCGCGCTGTACAGCCAGACAGCCGCCAGCACGACCAGGCCGATGCCCAGGAGGCCGAAACCACCGCCCCGGCTGCTCGATCCGCCACCGTCGTCACTGCGTTTCTTTCCGCCACCGAACAACCCATTAAGGCTTTCCTGCAGCTTGCGGAAGGCCTCGTCAAGATCCGGAGGCCCCTTGCGGTCGCCATTGTTACGGCGCTTGCCACCCCAAGGATCCTGATTGTTCGAGTTGCCACCCGGCTCATTCCAAGCCATAGCGCTCTCCATCTGATAAAGCAAAGACGCGCCCACGGCGCGCCGCCCCATGCTACAGAATGCCTGCTACAGCGGCATAACCGCTTTGTCAGGCTTTATATTGCAAAGTGTGTTGCTCGATGAACTCCGCCGGCGTCATTCCCGCGCGCGAGACCATTCGATTGAGTTCGGCCCTGGGCAAACGCACCGACAGCAGGCAGGCACCCTCTTCGTCATGTTCTTCTTTCTGAACTGCGCCCAACTCGAAAAACTGTGCACGCAGTCGAGCAAAACGCTGCGGTAAGTGCAAGGTACCAACGAACAAATCACTGCCCAACAACTCGGCAATCGCCTGTTCGAGCAATTCAAGGCCGATACCGTCACGCGCCGAAAGCCAGACTCGTTGTGGCTTACCGTCTTCAGCGCGCTGGATCTGCGGCTCGACACCCTCAAGCAGGTCGAGTTTGTTATACACCTCAAGGATCGGCAAGTCCTGGGCTCCGATCTCGCCCAACACCACCATTACCTGCTCGATCTGCAGCATGCGGTCCGGCTCCGCGGCGTCGATCACGTGCAGCAGCAGGTCGGAGTTGCTCGACTCTTCGAGCGTAGCCCGGAAAGCCTCGACCAGCTTGTGGGGCAGATGCCGGATAAAACCCACCGTGTCGGCCAGCACGACTGGCCCGAGGTCCTCTAGATCGAGACGGCGCAAGGTTGGATCGAGGGTGGCGAACAACTGGTCGGCGGCATACACATCGGATTCGGTGACGGCGTTGAATAACGTCGACTTGCCGGCGTTGGTATAGCCTACCAGCGACACCGTCGGGATATCGGCGCGCTTGCGCCCACGACGGGATTGCTCGCGCTGGCTGCGGACCTTTTCCAGCCGGCTCTTGATCTGTCGCAAACGCACCCGCAACAGGCGCCGGTCGGTTTCCAGTTGCGTCTCACCGGGACCGCGCAGGCCGATACCGCCCTTCTGCCGCTCAAGGTGCGTCCAGCCACGGACCAGGCGCGTGCTCATATGCTCAAGCTGGGCCAGTTCAACCTGCAACTTGCCTTCATGGGTGCGCGCGCGCTGGGCGAAAATATCGAGAATCAAGCCCGTGCGATCAAGCACGCGACACTCGAAAGCACGTTCGAGGTTACGCTCCTGACTGGGGGTGAGAATGTGATTGAAAATCACGATATCGACCTGTTCGGCCTTGACCAGGTCGCGAAGCTCCTCAACCTTGCCAGTGCCAATCAGATACTTGGCGGTAGGTCGATGACGCGGCACGTTGAAAAACGCGACGGTCTCGGCACCTGCCGACAGCGCCAACTCCTGAAACTCCTGCGGATCTTCGCGCGCCTCAGGGTCCTGACCTTCCAAGTGAACGAGGACTGTCCGTTCACCACCACCGTGGCGCTCAAAGAACAAAGGAGACTCCTATCAGGCGTTACCTGGCTCAGCGTCGTCCTGTTCGGATTCGGTTGCGCTAGGCAGACGAATTGGACGAACCGGCACCACTGTCGAGATAGCATGCTTGTAGACCATCTGGCTGACGGTGTTCTTCAGCAGGATCACGAACTGGTCGAAGGATTCGATCGTGCCTTGCAGTTTGATCCCGTTGACCAGATAGATGGAAACCCCAACCTTTTCTTTACGCAAGGTATTCAGGTAAGGGTCTTGTAGCGAATGCCCTTTTGACATGTGCCGCACTCCTTTAAGGATCAATAGTAAAAAATGAGTAAACAGGTGGCTTATGCCGCCACTCCCCCAAGGATAGACGGCCATTGCATGGACTCAGCCCAATATGGAGATCGTCCCAAGGTATTTCAAGGCGCGTGGCAGATTGTCGCAATCCAGGCTGTCCAGCCAGTGTAAATCAGCCCAACTGCGTAACCAGGTGAACTGGCGCTTCGCCAATTGGCGCGTGGCAATGATGCCTCGCTCCCGCATTTCGGCTGGCGCCAGCTTGCCATCCAGATGATCCCAGACTTGTCGGTAACCTACAGCACGTATAGAGGGCAACCCGACATGCAAGTCACCTCTGCTACGCAGGGCTACGACCTCGTCAATGAATCCCTGTTCCAACATTTGTGTAAATCTTTGTGCAATTCGTTCATGCAATACCTGGCGGCTTGCCGGGGCAATGGCCAGATTGGCGACAGTATAGGGTAATTGCGGGCGTCCCGAAGCGCCTACCTCAGTACTTTGCGCAGATTGTCGCCGCCGAAGGGCTGTCATGTTCGACCCGCTGACCCGATAGACCTCCAATGCCCGGCTCAATCTTTGCGGGTCATTGGGGTGAATACGTGCCGCCGATTCCGGATCGATATGGGCCAATTGATCGTGCAGCGCTCGCCAGCCATGACGCGCAGCCTCTTCTTCAATGTCTGCACGAACCTGCGGATCAGCCGCCGGCATATCCGCCAGACCTTCAAGCAAAGCCTTGTAGTAGAGCATTGTACCACCAACCAGCAGGGGAATTTTCCCCCGTGCGGTGATCTCGGCCATGGCCGCCAGCGCATCGCAGCGAAATTGCGCCGCCGAATAACTCTGTGCCGGATCGAGAATATCGATCAAGCGATGCGGAAACTGCGCCAACAACTCTTTCGCAGGCTTGGCGGTGCCGATGTCCATGTCCCGGTACACCAGAGCGGAGTCGACACTGATCAACTCGCAGGGCAAGACCTTGGTCAACTCAATGGCCAGGTCGGTCTTGCCGGCCGCCGTCGGGCCCATGAGGAAAATGGCCGGCGGTAATGCCTTGGAATCCGTCATCAGCGGCCACGCAAAAACAGTTTGTCCAGATCATCCAGCCCAAGCTGGGTCCAGGTGGGCCGACCATGATTGCACTGACCACTGCGCTCGGTGTTTTCCATGTCCCGCAGCAAGCCGTTCATTTCCGCCAGCGCCAAGCGCCGATTGGCACGAATAGCACCGTGGCAGGCCATGGTCCCGAGCAGCTCGTTCAAGTGCGCCTGGATACGATCGCTGGTGCCGTACTCCATCAGGTCCGCCAGCACATCCTGCACCAGTCGGTTGGCTTCAGCCTGCTTGAGCAACGCTGGAATCTGGCGGATGGCGAGGGTTTCCGGGCCCAAGCGTTGCAGCTCGAAACCCAGGCGCTGGAACCAGCCGACATGCTCCTCGGCGCAATCGGCCTCGCGCTGGCTGACGGCCAGGGACTCGGGCACCAACAGCGGCTGGCCACTCAGCCCTTCGCTGGCCATGGCAATTTTCAGCCGTTCATACATGATCCGTTCGTGGGCGGCGTGCATATCCACCAGCACCAGGCCCTGAGCATTTTCGCAGAGGATATAAATGCCCTTGAGTTGCGCCAGCGCATAACCCAGCGGCGGAATATCACCCTGACTCTCGGGCAGGCTCGCTACGCCAGCCTCGGGCAACGGCGCGAAGAACTCACGGTAAGCGCTTTGTGCTTCTGCCGCTGGCGGCATCTGGGTCGATTGTGGGCGGTATTGATACTGATAACCGGCCCCGGAAGACGATCCGGCAGTTGACACAAAAGGCGCCGAAGGCTGCGCCTGCGGTTGCTCGAGCAAATGCGCGGCCAGGCGCATTTCGCCCTGGGGGCCGAACTCACCGGCGTCGAGCCCGCTCGGGCGAACGATGCCGGTCACTGCCGCCGGTGCCGCCAACTGGTCTTCGGGGCGCACATCGCCCAGAGCACGGTGCAATGTGCCGTAGAGAAAATCGTGGACCATGCGCCCATCACGAAAGCGTACTTCGTGCTTGGTCGGGTGTACGTTAACATCGACCACCGAGGGATCGACCTCGAAAAACAACACGAAGGTCGGATGCCGACCGTTGAACAACACGTCGCGATAAGCCTGGCGCACCGCGTGAGCGACCAGTTTGTCGCGTACCGCGCGACCGTTTACATAGAAATACTGCAGGTCCGCCTGGCTGCGAGAGAACGTCGGCAAGCCGACCCAGCCCCACAAGTGCAGGCCATTGCGCTCGACCTCGATGGGCAGCGCCTGTTCGAGGAAACCCGAACCGCAGACCGCCGCCACACGCCGGGCACGGGCTGCATCGTCATGGGCCTCATGCAGATTGAGAATACTCTTGCCGTTGTGGCGCAGGTGAAAGGCCACATCGAAACGGGCCAGCGCCAGACGCTTGATCACTTCTTGCAGGTGGTCGAATTCGGTCTTCTCGGCCTTGAGGAATTTGCGGCGTGCCGGCGTATTGAAGAACAGGTCGCGCACTTCCACCGACGTGCCCACCGGGTGGGCCGCCGGTTGTACTCGGGCATCCATGTCGCGACCTTCGGTTTCTACCTGCCAGGCCTGATCGGCGTCGCGGGTCCGCGAGGTCAGGGTCAGGCGCGCCACGGAACTGATGGACGCCAGGGCCTCACCGCGAAAGCCGAGGCTCATCACCCGTTCAAGGTCTTCCAGGTCGCGGATCTTGCTGGTGGCATGACGTGCCAGGGCCAGCGGCAGGTCATCGGCAGAGATGCCACTGCCGTCATCGCGTACCCGCAACAGTTTGACTCCAGCCTGCTCGACGTCCACCTCGATACGTTTGGCACCGGAGTCCAGACTGTTTTCCAGCAACTCCTTGATCACCGAGGCCGGTCGCTCGACCACCTCGCCCGCAGCGATCTGGTTCGCCAGGCGCGGGCTGAGCAACTCGATACGGGCATGTTCGTTCAAGATGGCATCGCTCATTGTTTGGCCGCTAGTTCAGTACCGGGAATGGTCAGGTTCTGCCCCACCTTCAACTCGTCGCTGGACAGGTTGTTGGCACTGCGCAAGGTCGCCGCCGACACCTGGTAGCGCACGGCGAGCATGGCCAGGGTTTCGCCCGGCGCCACGCGATGGTCACGTGGCCCCTGGGCGATCTTGCCGGAATCGCGCAACCAGGCGATGTAGGTGCCCGGTGGTGGGTTTTGCTGGAAGAACTGGCGGATACCGGCACTGATCGAACGTGCCAGTGCCTGCTGATGATTGGAGGACGCCAGCTTGGCCGCCTCGTTGGAGTTGGAGATAAACCCGGTTTCCACCAGGATCGACGGAATATCCGGCGACTTCAACACCATGAATCCGGCCTGCTCGACACGCGGCTTGTGCAGCGGCGTGACCCGACCGATGTTGCTCAGCACTTTCTGGCCCACGTTGAGGCTGGAGGTCAAGGAGGCGGTCATCGACAGGTCGAGCAAGACACCGGCGAGCATCTTGTCCTTGTCGTCGAGGCTGACGTTACCGGCGCCGCCGATCAGGTCGGAGCGGTTTTCGCTGTCGGCCAGCCAACGGGCGGTTTCGGAGGTGGCGCCACGATCGGACAGGGCGAACACCGAGGCACCGAAGGCCGCGGCCGAAGGCGCGGCGTCCGCATGGATCGAGACAAACAGGTCGGCGCCCTTCTTGCGAGCGATCTCGGTACGGCCGCGCAATGGAATGAAGTAGTCGCCGGTGCGGGTCAGCTCGGCACGGTAACCTTTCTGGCCGTTGACCTGGCGTTGCAGCTCACGGGCGATGGATAGCACCACGTCTTTCTCGTGCTGGCCACGGGAGCCCGAGGCGCCTGGGTCTTCGCCGCCGTGGCCAGCATCGATCACCACGATGATGTCACGCTGGCCCGATGGCGCCGGCGGTAGCTTGATCGCCGGCTCCGTCGCCCTCACCGGAACCGCCGGTACAGTTGCCACGGCGGCTGTCGGTGCTGGCGGTGGCGCCGCATCGGCAGGGTTGTCGAACAGATCGACCACCAGGCGGTTGCCATACTGGGCGTTCGGCGCCAGGGTGAAGCTTTTCGGGGTCACGACCTTCTTCAGGTCGATCACCACCCGCAGGTCGGTCGGCGTGCGCTGGGCGGTGCGGATGCTGGTGATTGGCGTATTGGCCGTTGGTACGTTCAATGGACTGGCCAGGGTTGCGCCATTGATGTCGATCACCAGGCGGTCGGGGGCGGTCAGCGTGAACACGCTGTGCTGAACGGTACCGGACAGATCGAATACCAGTCGTGTGTTATCCGGGGCTCGCCACAGTCGAACACTTTTGACCTGTGTCGCCGCTACAGCGTCGACGGCCAGTGCCGTAAGCACCAGTCCTACGACAGCAACCAACGCGCGAATGCGCATACCAAACCCCATCATCTATTTGAATTCCAATGCCAATGCGGCACACCAGGCCTCGCCTCGCGAGCCCTGGGACAGCAGACACAACGAACGCCCGCCATTATGCGGGCTAATGGTAATGGTCAGGTCAGGCTTTGGCAAAAAGCCTGCGCCTTTTTCGGGCCACTCCACCAGGCACAGCGCATCGCCGTCAAAATAATCGCGAATGCCCAGGTATTCGAGTTCTTCGGGATCGACCAGGCGATACAGATCGAAATGGTAAGCCCGTATTTCGGCGAACTCATACGGTTCGACGAGGGTAAAAGTCGGACTCTTGACCGCTCCGACATGCCCCAAGCCGCGAATGATGCCGCGCGACAGGGTGGTCTTGCCGGCCCCTAGTTGGCCTTCGAGAAAGATCACACCGACGCCGCCGGTTACTTCGGCAACTTTCCCACCGAACGCCACCATGCTCTCTTCATTCATCAATTGCAGGGTTAGTTCAGACACGGCGATTGCTCCTCCAGCAATTGGCGGATGGTTGGAATCAGATCACTGGCCGCCAGCCCACGACCATTTTTGCCTTGCAGTTCGCCGGCGCGGGCATGCAACCAGACCGCCAGGCAGGCCGCGTCGAATGCGGCCAGGCCTTGGGCCCGCAAGGCACCGATCAGGCCTGCCAGGACATCCCCCAGCCCAGCCGTGGCCATTGCCGGATGGCCGCGCTCACAAACCGACAGTCGTCCATCGGGGGCGGCAATCAGACTGCCGGCGCCCTTGAGCACGCATACCGCCTGGTATTTCTCGACCAGGGCTCGCACGGCGGCGACACGATCGGCCTGCACCTGCGCTGTCGACCAGCCCAACAAGTGCGCGGCCTCGCCGGGGTGCGGGGTGATCACGCAGTCAGCTGGCAGCCACGCCTCCCCCACTGCGAGCAGGTTCAAGGCATCGGCGTCCCAGACCTGCGCCATCGTGGCATTCGCGGCCAGCGACAACAGGCTGCGGCTCCAGGCGAACCGCCCGAGCCCCGGACCGACCACCAGCACCGTGGCCTGCTCGAGCACGCTCATCAGTTGATTGGCCGACTCGACGCCGATCACCATCACTTCCGGCAGACGCGCCAGCGCGGCGGCCACGTGTTCCGGCCGCGTCGCCAGAGAGACCAGCCCCGCGCCACCGCGCAGTGCCGTTTCGGCACCGAGCAGGATCGCCCCGCCGAAACGTCGATCACCACCGATCAACAACACATGCCCGAACTGGCCCTTGTGAGCGTCCGGTTGCCGTGCGGGAAGGCTCGGCAAAGTGGCGAGTGTCAGTGACTGAATATCGGGAAAAGGCGGTTTAGTCGGCGGCATGCGTCGTTCGGCTCTGATGTCTGGCAGAATTATACGCATCAAAGCCTAGGTTTCTCCTGTCTCATGCCTGTAAATAGCGTCGATCTTCCCGCTCTCGCTCAATCCATCAAGCAATGGGGCCGTGAGCTGGGCTTTCAGCAAGTCGGCATCGCGGGCGTCGAGCTGGGCGAGCACGAGCAACACCTGCAACGCTGGCTGGCCGCCGGCTACCAGGGCGACATGGACTATATGGGCGCTCACGGCAGCAAACGCTCGCACCCCGACGAACTGGTACCCGGTACGTTGCGAGTGGTGTCGTTGCGCATGGACTACCTGCCCGGCGACACGCAAATGGCCCAACGTCTGGGGCAGCCGGAAACAGCCTATGTCTCGCGTTACGCCCTGGGCCGCGACTATCACAAGCTGATCCGCAAACGCCTGCAACAACTGGCCGAGCGTATCCAGCAGGTCATCGGCCCGTTTGGCTACCGCGCCTTCGTCGATAGCGCCCCAGTGCTGGAGAAGGCCATCGCCGAGCAGGCCGGGCTCGGCTGGATCGGCAAGAACACCCTGGTGCTCAACCGCAAGGCCGGCAGCTACTTCTTTCTCGGCGAACTATTCCTCGACCTGCCGTTGCCAGTAGATGCTCCCCACGTCACTGAGCATTGCGGGCGCTGCACGGCGTGCCTGGATATCTGTCCGACGGCGGCGTTCGTCGGGCCTTATGTGCTGGATGCGCGGCGCTGCATTTCGTACTTGACCATCGAGTTGAAGACTGCGATCCCGGAGGATTTGCGTCCGTTGATCGGCAACCGGGTGTTCGGCTGCGACGATTGCCAGATCGTCTGCCCATGGAACCGGTTCGCCCGCACGTCCGACGAGGGCGACTTCAAGCCCCGGCACAGCCTGGACAATGCCGGATTGGCCGAACTGTTCCTCTGGGACGAAGAGACCTTTCTGAAAAACACCGAGGGCTCACCGCTGCGCCGGGCCGGTTACGAGCGCTGGCTACGCAACCTGGCGGTCGGCCTGGGCAACGCACCGTCGACGATTGTGGTGCTTGAGGCACTCAACTCCCGCCGGGACTATCCCTCGGAATTGGTCAGGGAACATGTGCAGTGGGCACTGCATCAACATACCGAGCGTGGGACACCGAGTGGCGTGCGCCGCTAATCTCGCGAGTCAGGCAGCAAGCGCAAAACCCGTGACCGAGGCATGCAGATCGATATCGCAACGACGCACCTCCCGTCTCAGCAACAGCAGGACATGGTCTGTCGAGCGCCTCAACGTGACCCGTGCTCCTACCATTCCTGCTCAGGTCCAACCCGGAAACAGGGATATACAATTCTCTGCGCCGTCCAGTCCGAAGCCTGGTATCTCATATTGATTCAGGCTGTAGTCAAACAATAAGCATTGCATACGCCCACCTAGTGGCTCGTGTGGTGAGTTCTATGAGTCCATTTCGGCGCCCTAAATCCCTGGCCTGCGTTGCTGTTCCTCGCCATAGCCCGGCTATGACTCGTCACAGCGCCTTGGCCAGGGACTTATGGCATCCGAACTTGAGCTAACGAACTCACCGTACAGGCCACTAGAACTTCGAAGATTTTTCATATTGTTCGATCAGAGAACCGAGCGAGCCAGAAAAACTCAGATGGGCCAATGTTTTTACATTATAGTCCCTGTCAATCCTCTCCCCCGCTGTCAGCAAGCCCTCACGTCGCCACAAGGCGCTGCGCCAAAGACTCAAATCCTTGATCGAGATCATCGGGCCATTCCCCGCTCCTGTTCCCCGGCCAAGCGTCAGAATGACTTCATCGATGGTTTGATCTTTTCTAGATGTCGCTTGATCGGTGGAGGGAGACATCGCATAAGTCAAAGAAGCTTCCAACCCGGTACAAAGATCGCTGTCGGTCCGTGCCGCAAACAAATTGAACGCCTTTCGATCGTCACTCAGGCAGAGCAGCAGGAAACAGGGAAACCCCTTCAAGTCTATGGCCCCACGCTCGTGCCCCTGATGGTCGTTGAAAACCATCTTCTCCTCATAACTCGGGTCTCCATCCGCCGAGCCTGACCTCATTTGCCTTAAAATCTGCACGGAGAACACGGTACTGCTCTCGGGTGCGGAGGTTTTACAGGTGAGAACACCAATATCCGTGCGACGGGTGTAGAGTATTTTTTTATCCTCGTTCAGTTTGAACTGAAGCTGATTCATTGTGTCCTTCAACTGCCCTTCGAGGGCAAAATCGGACGCACTCAACTGCCCGATAAAATTCGCGAGGCTACTCGCCAATGTGCTGCTCTTAATGACGACTGCGAGGTTTGGATCTTTATAATGCGCGCCGGCCACAAAGGGTTCAGCCGGATCGAAACGCTCCACATCCTCAACGATTTTTTTTAAATCAAACCCGTACTTTCGCCTTGAGAAAACAGTTTCTGACTGACTCCATGTGTTAATCAACGAAGCCACCGTCTGGATTTCGACTGACCGTGGGTCTTTTAGCCTCACATCCAACATGAAAGCACTGGAGACACCTCGATCTGCCGAGGGCGTCAAAGAAATAGAACATTTATTCCTGAAGGCATCAAAGCAGAGCCCTCGATCCGCCTCGATGGAGAAGTCAGCGCTTTCCACGGAGTAAAACAGACTGTTATCGAGCGTCCCCCATCTGTTCTTCAGTAGCGGGTAATGAGCGCTTAATCGCTCAAGGGGGAGTTGTCGATACCCAAAGCACTTCAACAGCGCTTTTCTTTCCTCCAGGTAATCTCTGAAATTCCCCTCGCTCTCTGGCCGAGTGTTGCCCACCCAGGCCGCCACTCTCTCCATACGCAAGGAGTGCTGGGCATTTTTTATGTCCAGCGGAATCGTATTGAACTGGAACTCGCCGAAGCCGGAGAAGAAATCTTTGAACGCATCACCGAAATCACCCAGAATATAAGGCGCCTCCCCGGTTTTTTTTGTATTCCAGACTTTGATCGTCGAGAGACCGGCCTGTGTTTCCAACTTGATGACACAGGGATCCTGGTGGGAGAAAATCAGCGGCTCGGTTTTTCCTGAAACCATTCGAGTGGCGACTTTAACCGCGCTTTTATTGCGTCGACTTGCCGATGAAACCTCTCCCTCTTTATTTTCTTCCCAGATTCTAAGCATTAGGTACAACTGATCGTTCAGGCAGACCAGGGTAAAACTGCGGCCTAGCCGATAAGCAAACACCCGTTCACCCGTCGCTCCTTGCCGCTGCTCAACGGTATAATGATCTTCTTTCTCTTCGCCCATCCAGATATTCGGCTTGGCGACAAGACTGGCGGAATCGGCATCATGTACCTGCCAGACGGCGTTGACCGCCGCAAATTCAAACGTGAACGTATAGTCCTTTTCTCCATAAAAAGGACACGCCACTTTATAACGACTTTCATTCATCTCCAATAGCTTGGCTTGCACAGACATCAGGGACTCTCCTTATTCTTTTTCGACAACGTCATATTGTTTGATCTGATCTTTCAGATAGCCCCTCGAGTGTTCATCCTTGGCTACTCTATCGGCCAATTGAGTAAACCCTTGTTGCAGGGCCGGCTCCGGCAAGGCAGATTGATACCGGTAAGCTTCTTCTCGATGACTCAACGCCAACCATCGCAGAGAATCAATCAACTGATCGGCGCTGAAGGTCCCCTCCTCAAGCAATAGCCTGACTCGGCTTTGCGCGGAGCGCGGCCACGCTACGACGCCCTTCAGGCAGATCGTCAGCAGGTAGGTCTCGGCTTCCAGGAAAAAGAACAGGTCGTCGTCCTGTATTTGAGCCGTTCTGAAACTGATGCCGGAAGCAGAGATGAAATGGGTTGCCTCCTTTTTAGTCGACAGGAAGAGGACCTTGTCTCCACCCAACGCGCTGGAAATCTCAATGGTGTTTCTATAACCGTTGGCGATCACACTGTCGGCGCCACCCTGATCGAGGTAAAAAAAGTTCTCGGGCAGATTGCCGACCAGTTGAGTCTCATGCTTGCCGCCATGCAGATAGGCCACCTCTCCACGAGCGATCAGGATATCCAGGCCGTCGTCGCTGGGATAAACAGGCGTATTGGGTTTGCCTAAAATGCTGTTTCGCAATACGTATTCGGTCTTGTCGCTCCAGCGCCGAAGCACTGTTTTCTCACCCAACGTTTCACGGCTGAGATCAACTTGTCGCCGCCAATAAATCTTGCCGTCGTTAGGTGATACTTCCAAGGCATAAAGACGCCCCCTTATCTCGATTTCAAGAAACTCGCCAATCGGCTCTTTCAAGAAATTGACCAGCGTCAATGACCCTTCTTTGAGCGATGCCCGACTGCCCCTCAATCTGGCCAGAACCGCAGGATCCTCGGTTGCTGCCAGTTCCTTTTCCGGATCAACCAACAGCGCCCACTCCAGAACGATACTCCCCCAGCGCTCATCCTCCGGCCCCGGAACCTGGATCACGACGCTCTCCAACTCGACCCCCATGAGTTTCAGGCGGGAGGGCGCCAGCCTCTTCTGGAAGTCTTCTTGCGCGGCGAAATCAAAGACGGTGTGAGAATCCCACATCAGGTAAATCGTGTTGGCTGAACCTCGGCCTTGAACTCGGCTGCGCCCCTGCCCCACATACAGGGTGTTGGAGAAAAGCGGATCGAGCTCATAGATATGGTTGCCTTTCAGGCAAGGAATGTAGGTATAAGGATTGAATTTCCCTTCCACGTTCAGGAAGTACGGAGCATCATAGGTTCCACCGTCAAACTCTCTTTCCGCACGGTAGCTATAAGGTGAAGGAGTTTGCGCAAGGGCCTCTTTTTTCATCCAGATACAGAGCACCAGCATTTCAACTCCACACCACCAAACGGGATCTTCTTCGACTTGGTCTTTTTCCAACCAGCGCGTACTGAACAGCTTTCTTCCCGTTCTAGAATAACCATGTACAGAAACATGCTTCGCTACTGCCTGGGGAAAAGCCGCTCGCATAAGCACATCTTTCGCCATCCGCTCAAAAGAGAAAGGAATAGCCGTATAGGCCAGCACATACTCCTCAAGAAATTCTTCCAGCTTTGCCTCCTGGACCACAGGCGCTATATCCAACTCCTCATAAGGGAGATCCAAACCTTGAGCAATATCTGCAAAGGTCAATTTTCTGTTGAAATAAAAATCAACCTCGGAAAAAAATAGCTGGTCCATGGCGACCGGGGGGAAAGGAGAAATCAGATGGACTCGATAATAACAGACCGAAGGGCCATGCTTTGAGAGACCTTCCTTTAATGGATCCTTGATATCCATTTCAAAATAATAGGGATTTCCTCGGACATCCAGATTGAGTACGCGCGCCGAAGCAGCGTCCTCGACAACCTGCCTGAAGTGGCAGCGACCAACGTAATGTTCCTCGCTCATCGTTTTATAGTCTGAGTCGAGCATCTCATATGAAAAATTAGCGACTTCTGGGGGCCTCTGCTCAAAGTACACTAATCCCTTTATACGTAAAAAAGATTTCTTATCAAGAGAATCGACCGAAGCAAGCGACGCCATATCGATCAACAATCCATGCTCTGTCTTTTTTGCCGCCGTCGAAAGATCAAGATGATGCACGCTGTTATAGGCCACTTCGCTGCCTGACTCATAAAAAACCCTGAATCGAGGAAAAGCTATATTCAAGTACCTGAACAAGTCCCTGCCATTCAACAGATATTTCATCTCCAAAGAATCGAGGGTGTGCGTTTTGTTAATCGCTTTCATATCGATAAGCTGATGGATCGAGGCGCTGACCCTAACCTGCAAGAAATCCTTTTTTTCATCCCCCAAGGAATCTATCCGAGTGCCTCCGCGCGTCGTAATACGATAGGAAAACTGGATTGAACTCAAATCAAAAGCAGACATTGGAGCACTCGAAAGAATAACAAACCCCTTTGATTTGGTGTTTTTTATTTCCTCAAAACTCAGATATCCCGCCGTTGGGTTTGTCGGTTGCCCGTCATACCGGGCAAGCCTGATCTCGTAATTGACAATGGAATCGCCCGGATACCGATCAAGCTCCGCCTCTCTTTCTGCATTGAATACCAGCGCTGTCGAGTCATAGGAACGGCTAGCGGCACTACCCAACATAACCGGCTGGTTATTACCCGGAATAAGCAACTGCGGCAGATCCATTTCCATAACGTTATATAACCGACCTCCATAATAGAGATCAGGGTTCAAGGTTATAGTCTGATTCTGCAGAATAATTTTTAAATTGCTTTCTATGTTTTTCCTTAAAACCAACTCATTGCCTTTGACTTCGCTGACAAAAAAATTGCCTTCCAAAGACACCCGCAGCTTGGCTTGATCACGATCTTCCACGTTAAATGATTGCTTCTTAATGGGAGTCACCCGCGGATCTAGTCGGCTGGTGAGATCATAGTACCGTAGAGAGGTATCCGTCAGAATCAACTCGACTTTATCCAGCCTGGAATCCGTCGCGGCTCCATGACCGGTAATTTTTATTACTTTCCTGTCACTCATCACTTATATTCCCTTAAAAAGTGCTTCAACTTTATTTAAAACTAAACGGAAATCGCAAAACCCGTGACCGAGGCATGCAGATCGATATCGCAACGACGCACCTCTCGCTTCAGCAACAGCAGGGAATGGCCTGTGGAGTTTCTCAACGTAACCCGTGTTCCCTCTCCCACCACCGCCATCACCGGGTGCGTCTCGCCGCTCTTGAACTGGATATAGGCAGGCAGTTGAACCGTCCGTACTACCTGCTCCAACGCGCAATGGCTGTGGCCATTTGTGTTCACCAGGTCGAGCCGAAACGTGCTCTTGCCCTTGAACTTGACGATCTCCAGCGAGGACCGAGATAAGTCCAGTTCCGCCAGCGTCTCGCGATCCTGCCCGGATAGGTCCAGGCTCACTTGCGGCAATTTCTGGAAGACCTCTTGCGGGACGACCAGCTCCGTGCGACTGCCAAAGTTCGAGTCAAAGTCCTTTGACGTCATCACGCTTTTCTTGAACTGCAGGGTATAGGCCGTCTGCGCATGTAGCTTGACCTGATATTTATTCAGGGCCTGTTCCTCTGGCGACTCTCCCGCCGCCCAGCCAAACGGATTGGCCTCTAGTAACAAGTGGGGCGTGGCGCCGAACAGCAGGATCGTCGGGATCGGACCGAAATCCAGCACCTCCAGCCGCGTGCTCGGCGTGGACGGCATGGTCACCATCAGCTTGCGCTCCTGCCCCCGGCGGGCCTCTCGGCGACGCAAGTACCAGCCCCTGTAGACCTGCCGGTTTTTTCCCTGAGTGTTAGCGTCCGACCGGGTATTCAGATCATTGGGACCAAGCCCCAAAGGCGACACCGTATAACCCTTGACGCTGGCGCTCTGGCTGCGCGCACCGATATCCTTGAGCGGATTGGTCTGGTCAGTGTCGTCCGCATCATTGATCATCGGCGTCAGCAGCAGATCGATGCCCTCTTCCCGCAAGCCGGCGAACAACTGATCCGCCGCTTGGCGCATCTGCTGCTGGGTCAGAATACCCGGCAGCGTCGTAGCACCGAACAGATTGCTGAAGAACAGTCCCACCTTCTCGTCCCAGCGGTAGTTCTCCAACTGGGAGAGACTGACGATGGCATTCAAAAGGATGTTCACCACTGCCAAGGCCATGCCCACCAGAATCAGGGCAACCCCGACCCCAGGTACACCGATCAGGATAAATCCCGCCAGGCTCACACCGAACGAAGCCGCATCGATCACCGTCATGGTGATATACAGCGCTTGCTCTTCGACGGTCTTCGCCAACCGCGCGCCTTCAACGTTGCGATACAGGCTGACTGCCGTGAACAGCACATCCAGGGGCAGTAGCACCTTATTCAGCTTGAAGAAGAGATGATCAAGCCGGGGCTGCCAGAGCGCTCGCGACGCGCTGGAGGCCAGGCGCAAGGCCAGTGCCGGCCCCACATCAGTGGTGAAATCAAAGACCCCCTTGACCACCGCCAGCGAATCGCTGGTGGTGAACAGGCTGGATTTAACCGAAGAGAAATCGAGGTGGAAGGGCTGGGTGCGAAAATCCACGAAGACCCCAAAAGCCCCGAGCAGCCGGCTGGAGCCGGCGGCCACGCGGGCGGTAGTCTTCAGAACGACAGGCGATAGCTGTTTTTTTTCGAGACGGGTCTTGGTGCGAGCGAGATTTTCCTGGGTCTCTTGCAGGTTTTTCAGCGAACGCGAGTCGTTGAGAAGCGGCTTCTTCTCCCTCAAGCTGCTTTCCAATCGATCCATGGCTGGAAGGATCTTTGTTTCGTCTCCGCCCTCCAGCAATGCCCTCAGCTCACGTGTCGACACCCCGAACTGCTCGCTACTCAATAGACTTTGCCGCAGGCCAACGTCCACTGTCATCATGTCCGACCGAGGGCTACTCCCTTGAAAGGAATGAAACTCCACCGGAGCAAACTGTATATACGGATAATTTTTGAAAAATTGACGAGCGGCGAAATCGATATCAATGCCGGTCATCGCCCGATAGTCTTCCTTGTCGAGCAGAAAGAGTTTTTTATAAGCGGCCTCATAGCGAGCTTCACTGCTAGGAGCCAAGGAGCTGCACAGTCTGAAGATAAGATCAGTGAAATGCTTTATCTTCGCAGGTCCATGGGGATCGTAGGGGTCAATCAGAATTTTTACTTTTGTCTCATTGTAAATCTGATAACCACCCAGGAAATCGCGGCGATCTCTTGCTGACTTCAAGCTCGCCAGAAAATCTATCACTTTGCGGGTGGTTTCGACATCGCCGAGCGGAAGCAGCTCTGATGGCGCACCGATAGAAGTAATCGCCACTAGCTTGCGGATATCGCTAACCGCCTCGGGGAACGTGTCACTGATCAACTGAGTACATTGGTACATAGCGCTGTTGCGGATATCTATTTTTGTTCGTGTAAATCCCTTGAGAAAGTCGAGCGATGCTCTATTGACATAATAAACATCTGTCGAATACGCGGAAAGCCGCTCCACCTCTAAAACGTGTGTACTCCTTAAGTAGTCCACATAGGAAAGATAGTTAGAACTGGCGGAATCATAGGACCAATAAAAGTCCTCTCTGATTGCCACTTGAATATCTGAGGAATTATCGATGAGATACCGGAAGGCCTTGAGTACATGCCCTGGAAAAACAAAATGCTGCTCTTGCCATGCGTTCGATCGAGGGCGACCGAGCAACATCTGCGAAGTCAATACCAGCGGCGACCGGGGACTGGAAATAACCATCACATTAGGGATTTTATCTTTTTCAAAAAAAATTATCGCCTTCTCCAGAAGAAGACAAGTAATGTGCATTGCCAGTACCTTAGGAATATAACAAGATTGAAAATTGATCGCTCTCAATCTTCTGAACCCCGTCACGCCATAGGTGGTGAAGATATTGTCATATAGCCACCCTGCAACTTTTTCAGGATGCCCGGACAAACGTCTTTCGATATCATGACCATGAGCCATGACATTGACAATCCCATCAAAATCGACGCCTTGTGCCGCTGCGGCAGAGTATTTTATGGCTAACTCAGTATTACTGATTGAGTAGTCAGCTCCTAACTCCAGGTAGTGACGCCCCCCTGGCCTAAGTATGTTACCCACTGCTCGTTGCCTGAACAGATCAAACTCGGCATGGATATTGACCAGCATCGTTCGCCACGCAGGGGAACCCTCGCTAGGGAGTGTCAGGAGAATTTGTGTCACACGCCGCGCTCTTAATGCACTTAATTGATGAAATCCAGCAAACAGAGCAGGTGGCATCGACCCTAGGTTACTCGAAAGCAAAAAATTGGAAAATTCTTGTCTTGTATTGATGCGCCCTTTCCATCGCGTGTAGTATTTTGAAATCAAAAACATGCTCGCAATGGAATCGGGACTTCTTTGTGCAATCACCTGATAAAGTTTGACATCGGCAACATCGTCACCTACCAGAAGATTTAACGCATGTTCGACAGCACGCTTGCGCCGCTCCCTGATATCTGCGGTCGTGGGACTTACCAGGCTCACGCCCTGAAAACTTCTAACCTTCGCCTGTGCCACCCCAACTTGATAGAGGGAGACCAGGCCTTTCAAAAAATCCAGCTCTGCTTTTTTAGCCCTGAAATTCTCGCCCTCCGGACTGACCATGGCAATAAAATCTTGGATCAACATCAGGTTAACCTGATGCTCGTCAACGGTTCCATCCTTTATCAAGTTCGACTTGAGCTTCACATAAGATGCGGCTAACTCTCCATCCAGATCATTCCATAGAGAAAAAGACGGTACTTCTCGAATGAAATCAAATAAAAAATCATCTCGAAAGCAGGGATAAATAATACGCTGATCATTGGCACCTTGGGTATAAATGGTGCCCAGCGTGTAGGCCTTTGCATGTTGGTTGGCACGTATTTCTTTACCTTCCAGATAAAGCTCAGGAAAAACAACCTCATATTTTTCCAGGACCCGTTGAATTTCGCCAAGATAGGCAAGACTGTCGCTGTCTAATGCATCGCCCGATATTTCATAACGATTCCCGACATAGTCAAACAGCAATGTATTCATATAATCACCCCTTCCCGCGTAATAATGCATGGAAGGCGGCCATCAGGGAAAATCGAGTCCAACATCGTAATATCCTTATTACTACTTATGAGTCACAAGGCTACTCGCTGTCCTTTTCAAAAGAAAAACGGAATTTATTGATCAGATACTGCCCGAACGAATCAACAATGAGAGTTAAAAAGGTAGATATATACGCCCACTAAGCCTCGTCATTATAAACAAACTTCGGCATTTCCCAGTGAAAACGAATCGCCAGGAGGCGTAGCAGAAAACCACCGAACAAGGTGATCAAAACCGCCTGCTCACTGGGCAGTTGCCAATAAGTGCATCCCAGGAAACACCAAGCGGCGGCAAAAGACACGCTGGCATAGAGTTCACGGCGGAAGACCAAGGGAATATCGTTGCAGAAAATATCTCGCAACACCCCGCCAAACACCCCGGTGATCACTCCGCTGACCGAAGCCACCATCATACCTTGACCCATTTCCAGGGCGGTCAGACAGCCGATCAGGGTAAAAGCCACCAGACCCAGGGCGTCGAGCACCAGAAACAGCGAACGCAAATGACGCATCAGCGGCGCGATGCACACTGTGACCAACGCCGCCACGGAGGTCAGCACCAGGTATTCCGGGTGCTTGACCCAGGTCAACGGATAATGCCCCAACAGCACATCGCGCACCGAACCGCCGCCAAGCGCGGTGACGCAGGCAATCAATACCACGCCAAACCAGTCCATGCCACGGCGTCCGGCCGACAGGGCGCCGGTCATGGCTTCGGCGGTAATGGCGACGAGGTAAAGCATCAGCAACATGATGGCGATCCGGGCAGGAGAAGGCCCGCAGTCTACTGGCTTGCGCCGCGCCCCAAAAGAGCGCAGCGCGGTAAGCACCGGTGCGGATCAGAACTTGATGAAGTGCTTGCGGTAATGCTGCAGCTCGGCGATCGACTCGCGGATATCGTCCAGCGCCAGGTGCGTGCTGCCCTTCTGGAAGCTGTCACGCACGTCCGGTGCCCAGCGGGCGGCCAACTCCTTGAGAGTCGAGACATCCAGGTTGCGGTAGTGGAAATAGCTTTCCAGGGCCTTCATATGCCGGGCGAGAAAGCGGCGATCCTGGCAGATACTGTTGCCGCAGATCGGCGACTTGCCCTTGGGCACCCACTGTTCCAGGAAGGCGATGGTCCGCGCCTCGGCCTCGGCCATGCCGATGCGGCTTTCGCGCACGCGCTGGGTCAGGCCCGAACCGCCGTGCTGGCGGGTGTTCCACTCATCCATGCCGGCGAGGATTTCATCACTGTGATGGATCGCGATCACCGGGCCTTCGGCCAGGGTGTTGAGGTTGCTGTCGGTGACGATCGTCGCCATTTCGATGATGACGTCGGTGTCCGGATTCAGGCCGGTCATCTCCAGGTCAATCCAGATCAGGTTCTGTGGGTTTAGCATGAGTTGGCTCCTCGACATAGCCGCACAGTTTAGCGCAGGCCGCGCTTGCCGGGCGTGCTAAACTCGCGACCGCTCGACCTTCCCCGCCGATTCAACGATACGGAACACCCATGGCCAAACGCCAGCTCAATCGCCGCCAGAACTGGCGCATCGAAAAGATCCAGGGCGAACGCGCCGCACGCGCCGCCAAACGCGAATCCCAGGCGGTAGAAGCGTTGGAGGGCGGCGACCTGGGGGCTGAGCAGACCGGCCTGGTGATCGCTCACTTCGGCGTGCAGGTCGAAGTCGAGGCGTTGGAGGGCGAGCTCAAGGGTCAGGTGTTCCGCTGCCATCTGCGGGCCAACCTGCCGGCGCTGGTGACCGGCGACCAGGTGGTCTGGCGCGCCGGCAACCAGGGCATCGGCGTGATCGTCGCGCAACTGCCGCGCACCACCGAACTCAAGCGTCCGGACAGCCGCGGCCTGCTCAAGCCGGTGGCGGCCAACGTCGACATGATCGTCATCGTCTTCGCGCCGCTACCCGAGCCCCATGCCAACCTGATCGACCGTTATCTGGTGGCCGCCGAACATGCCGGCATCCGACCGTTGCTGCTGTTGAACAAGTTCGACCTGATCGACGAGCACAACGCGGCGGCGCTGAATGCGCTGCTGACCGTCTATCGGCAATTGGGTTATCCCTTGCTGGAGGTCTCGGCCCACCAGGGCAACGGCATGGAACAACTGCAACACCAACTGGACGGGCGCATCAGCGTGTTCGTCGGCCAGTCCGGGGTCGGCAAATCCTCGCTGGTCAACAGCCTGCTACCCGAGGTGGACACCCGCGTCGGCCCACTCTCCGAACTGTCCGGCCAAGGCACCCATACCACCACCACCGCGCGGTTGTTCCATTTCCCAGGAGGCGGTGAGCTGATCGACTCTCCGGGGATTCGCGAATTCGGCCTGGGACATGTCAGCCGCGCCGACGTCGAAGCCGGTTTTATCGAGTTCAACGACCTGATCGGCACCTGCCGCTTCCGCGACTGTAAACATGATCGCGAACCCGGCTGCGCTCTGCTCAAAGCCCTGGAAGATGGCCGCGTGCAACAGCAGCGAATGAATAGTTACCGCTCGATCATTGCCAGCTTGCCGCAAGAAGGCTACTGAGCGACTACCGATACCTCGTGGAGGACGCTCTTGTGGCTTCGCTCATGAGCCGGCCTTGGGTTGGCCCGGCTCATCCATTTTCAGCACTCCGTCCTCGAAGATATTCAACCGTTGTCGCACCTCATGGGCGGGCAGCGGTTGCTTGTCCGCCGGCAGCGCATTCGGGTCGACAGGCACTTCGCCCGGCGCGCCCTGGCCCGGAGTCGGGACCGGCGCGGGCTTGCCATCATCGCTGCCCTGCTCACCTTCAATGGCCTTCTGGGCTTTCTTGGTCAGCACCACGATATCGATGCGACGGTTGACTGGATTGAGCGGATTGGCTTTGTCGAACAACGACGACGAGGCATAACCCACCACTCGCGCCACTTGCGTGTCCGGATAAGTACCCGCCACCAGGGCACGACGGGCAGCATTGGCGCGGCTGGCCGACAGCTCCCAATTGCCGAAGTCGCCCGTGCCGGAGTACGGCTTGGCATCGGTGTGACCGCTGATGCTGATCTTGTTCGGTACCGCCTTGATGGTGTCGGCCATGGCCAGCAGGATGTCTTCGAAGTAAGGCTTCAGGCGTGCGCTACCGGAATCGAACATCGGCCGGTTTTCGGCGTCCATGATCTGGATGCGCAGGCCGTCCGGGGTGATCTCGAACTGGATCTGCTCCTTGAATTTTTGCAGTTCCGGGCTCTCGTCGACCTTTTTATGCAGCTCCCGTAGCAGCAACTCCAGGCGCTCCCTTTCCAGCTGTTCGGCCATGCTCTCGACTTGATCGGTGTCGACGATGATCTTGTCCGGTTGCGGCTGGGACTTGACCTCTGGGTTGAGGGTCTGGTCCGGTGCCAGCACTGGTGAACCGCCGAGGTCAATGATGTAGGGCGTACCGCTCTCGGAGAAACCGATCGGGTCCTTGAAATAGCCGGCGATGGCGATCTTCTGTTCCGGGGTGGCCGTGGACAGCAGCCACAGCACTAGGAAGAATGCCATCATCGCCGTGGCGAAGTCGGCGAAGGCGATTTTCCAGGAACCGCCATGATGCCTGCCGGCAAAGCGCTTGACGCGCTTGATAATGATCGGCTGATTGTTTTCCATGACTCAGCGACCGCGAACCGCTTGTTCCAGCTCGGCGAAGCTGGGACGGTGCTGCGGATACAGAACCTTGCGCCCGAACTCCACCGCCAGCGAAGGCGGCATGCCGGAGGCCGAGGCCACCAGGGACGCCTTGATCGCTTCATAGATATTCAGTTCTTCCCTGGCGTCATGGGACAACGAGGTCGCCAGCGGGCCAAAGAAGCCATACGCCGCGAGAATACCGAAGAAGGTACCCACCAGCGCCGCACCCACGTGCAGGCCGATGGACTTTTGGTCGCCCTCGCCCAGGGAAGCCATGGTCACCACGATCCCCAGTACCGCCGCGACGATACCGAAGCCGGGCATGGCGTCGGCGATGCCGTTCACTGCATGGGAAGGATGCTCCAGCTCTTCCTTGAGGCTGAACAGCTCCATGTCGAACAACCCTTCCAATTCATGGGGCGCCATGTTGCCGGAGGACATGATGCGCAGGTAATCGCAGATGTAGGCGGTCATACGCTCGTCCTTGAGCACTGCCGGATACTTGGCGAAGATCGGGCTGGCAGCGGCTTCTTCAATATCGCCTTCAATCGCCATCATGCCTTCACGGCGGCTCTTGTTGAGAATTTCGTAGATCAACCCCAACACCTCGAGATAGAAGGTGTGGGTAAAGCGCGAACTGAACATGCCCAGGGACTTCTTGACCACGTGCAGGGTCATGTAGCCGGGGTTGGCCTGCAGGAACGCACCAAAGGCGGCCCCCCCGATAATCATCACCTCGAAGGGCTGGATCAGGGCGGCAATCTTGCCATGGGAGAGCACGTACCCGCCGAGTACGCTCGCGAATACGACGATGATGCCGATAATTTTAGCCATAGGGTCAGAGCACTTACTGAGTCGGGTTCAAGGTCACATTCGGAAGTTAATCAATCTCTTCTTCTCCTTATCGGCGAATCTGCGCCAGACTATAGCCAGTCCAGGCGAAAAATCAGCAAGCAAGCCGCGCAATACCTCGCGCCGACGCCGTTACACCGCCTGCCAGGCCCGTTCCGGGCGTGTTAACCGTGATGATGATCGCGCTCGATTATGGCCAATGAAACGACTGTCTCCAGCTCAACGCCAAGCACCCTGCAAGGCTGGATGAAGCTGTTGCAAGCTGTATGCTTGCCTGTCCCCCTGGACAGTCACGACCGCGTCTGCCGGGCGATCCGCGACCGCCACAGTTCGCTGCGTGACATCGCCGAGCTGATGCAGGACAGCCCCGCGCTGGCGCTGAGCGTGATCTGCGAAGCCAACCAGCACACCCATGGCAGCATGACCGAGCCGGCCGAGAGCCTTGAGGTGGCGATCAATCGCCTGGGCCTCAAGCGCACCGAGGAGTTGCTCGAACGCCTGCCTACGCGACCGTCGGAGGACATCCCGGCAGCCCTGCGGCAAATACAGCTGATCAGCCAGCATGCCAGCCAGCAGGCCAATGGCCTGTTCGCCGCACGCCTGGCGCGACTCTGGCAGGATATCCATTGGGGCAGCCTGCTGTTTCTCGCGCCCCTGTGGCCGCTGGCGATGACTCACCCGAAGCTACTCGAGGACTGGGAGTTACGGGTACTGCACAAACACCAGCCAGCCGCCGGCGTCGAACTGCAATTGTTCGGCATCCGCCTGCTGGAGTTGTGCCAGGGGCTGGCCGATGCCTGGCGCTTGCCGGTCTGGGTGAGCCAGGGCTATCAGTTGCTGCTCAGCGAACCGCGCACGCTGGCCAAGGTGCTGCATATCGCCCGCGACAGCAGTGACCGGCTGCGCCAGCAACAGCGGCTGGATGCCGATCCGGCCCTGCGCCGCTGGCTGAACCAGCCGGCCAATACCATCCTGCTGGCCAACGGCCTGGCCCTCGCGGCGCAGCAGGCCTGGAACAGCCCGCACTGCCTGCGCTGGCAGCTCCTGTCGAGCCTTTACCTGCAACAGCCGCTGGAGCACTTACAACAACAGATCCACCAGCAGGCAGCCCAGAGTGCCAATCAGCATTCGATGGAGGATCTCTGGCACCCGGCCCAAGCGCTGATCTGGCCCTGGCATGTCCGGCGCGTGCATGCCAGCCTGCTACCGGCCTCAGCCCCCAGCTCCGAGGCGCTGGGCATCTGGCGCCAGCACTGTGCGCAACTGCTGGCCGAGCCCGTGCGTTTGAGCAACGCCATGCACTTGACCACGGTGGCCCGCGACGCACTGGTTGCCTGCGGCATGCGCCGCACGATGATCCTGATGGCCGACCGCAGCCACAGCGCGCTGCGGGTCAATCAGATCGCCGGCTTGCCGAAGGAAGCCGCCAACCTGATCTTCCAGGTGGGCCAGCACATCGTTTTGCAGCGCCTGCTCAGCCAACCGGCACAGATTCGTCTGACGCCGGTCAACAATGCCCGGTTTTCCGCCCTCCTGCCCGGCAACCTGCGGGTCCTGTTTGCGGGGGAACACTTGTTGTTGCGCTCTTTGAGCAACAATGGCCGGGTGATCATGCTGATCATGGCCGACCAGGGAGGCGGGCCGCTCTCGGAAATCACTGTGCAAGCTTTCGGTAAAACCGCACAGTGTATCGAGAGGGCGCTGCAGGCCTTTACCCACCGCAGAGCCTGAAGCTTGCGCTACAATCTTCCCCTTTTGCGTTCAGGAGACCTCACATGCCTGACTTCTCTGGCTTGCCGCTGGTGATTGAGCCCAGCGACTTGTTGCCGCGCCTCACCACTCCCGAACTGATCCTGGTGGACCTGACCAGCAGTGCCCGTTATGCCAACGGGCATATTCCCGGCGCGCGCTTCGTCGACCCCAAACGCACCCAACTGGGCCAGCCGCCGGCACCGGGACTATTGCCGCCAAAGGCAGCGCTCGAAGCGCTGTTCGGCGAACTGGGCCACAACCCGGAGGCGATCTACGTGGTCTACGACGATGAGGGCGGCGGTTGGGCCGGACGTTTTATCTGGCTGCTGGATGTCATCGGCCACAGCCGCTACCACTACCTCGACGGCGGCCTCCTATCATGGCTAGCCGAAAGCCTGCCACTGTCCACCGACGCCCCGGCGGCAGCCGGCGGCCCGCAGCCCCTGACCCTGCACAACGAGCCGAGCGCTACCTGCGACTACCTGCAATCGCGCCTGGGCGCCGCCGATCTGGCGATCTGGGATGCCCGCAGCCCGCAGGAGTATCGCGGCGAAAAAATTCTCGCCGCCAAGGGCGGGCATATCCCTGGCGCGGTGAATTTCGAATGGACCGCCGGCATGGACCCAACCCGTAACCTGCGCATCCGCAAGGACATGCCGGAGATTCTTGATCGCCTGGGGATCACCCCGGACAAAGAAGTCATCACCCACTGCCAGACCCATCACCGTTCCGGCTTCACCTATCTGGTGGCCAAGGCGCTCGGTTATCCGCGCGTCAAAGGTTATGCCGGCTCCTGGGGCGAATGGGGCAACCACCCCGACACCCCCGTAGAGATTTGAGATTTCCAAGGACCCCTGATGAAAAAGTGTTTGTTCATCCTCAGCCAGTACCTGTTGCCTCACCACCTGCTGTCGCGCCTGGCCGGCTGTATCGCCGAATGCCGCGTGCGCTGGTTCAAGAATGCCTTCACCGCCTGGTTTGCCAGACGCTACCAGGTGGACATGTCCCAGGCGCTGGTGGAAGACCTGACCGCCTACGAGCACTTCAACGCCTTCTTCACCCGTGCCCTGAAGGAAGGAGCACGGCCCCTGGACCAGACGCCGGGAGCGATCCTCTGTCCGGCAGACGGTGCCGTCAGCCAACTGGGCCCTATCGAACATGGTCGGGTATTCCAGGCCAAGGGCCACAGCTACAGCGTCCTTGAGCTGTTGGGCGGCGATGCCAGTGTCGCAGCGCCGTTCATGGGCGGTGACTTCGCGACGATCTACCTGTCGCCCAAGGACTACCATCGGGTACACATGCCACTGGCCGGCACCTTGCGGGAAATGGTCTACGTGCCTGGCCGGATCTTCTCGGTCAACCAGACCACCGCCGAAAACGTCCCGGAACTGTTCGCCCGCAACGAGCGTGTGGTCTGTCTGTTCGATACCGAACGTGGCCCGATGGCCGTGGTGCTGGTCGGCGCGATGATCGTCGCCTCGATCGAAACCGTCTGGGCCGGACTGGTGACGCCACCCAAGCGCGAACGCAAGAGCGTGCGTTATGACGAAGCCGCCCGCGCACCGATCCACTTGGAAAAGGGTGCGGAGTTGGGACGTTTCAAACTGGGCTCCACGGCCATCGTGCTGTTCGGTCCCGATCAGGTGCAATGGGCCGAAGACCTGGTGGCCGGCTCTCCCGTCACCATGGGCCAGGGGCTGGGCTTGCCGGCAGGCGCCTGAAAACTTCGACGAGCTCGCGGGAACGACTAAACTCGCACCTGACGGGGTGCGCGTAGCGGACAATCGGGCGCATGCCAATCCGCCCGACGAAGCTGCATTCACCCCGTATTGCTGTTAGAGTTGCAACATCATATTGCCACCATCTTACGGTCACCCCGCCAACGGATGGCGCACGTTGTTTCTTTGCTGGAGCTGGCCCGTTACATGAGCAATCCGAGCCCCGATCTGTTGTTGCGCGCCCCGACGCCCACGCAGTTGAGCTTGTCATTCTGCGATGGAACACCACGCGATCTGAAGCGTTGGATCGCCGAGCTGCCCAAAGCTAATCTCGGCGAGACCGCGCGCTTGCTGTATCAAGGGCTAGGTGAGCTCAACCAGTTGCTCACTCCTAGCGAAAACCGCCTGCAGTTGCTCGAACAGATGCGTCCCGAGGTGTATTACGTCTGCAAGCACCTGGAGCGCCACTTCCTCAATCAGTCCATCGTCCTTGATGAGCGCCCACGCAAGATCGCCAACCTTTGCCAGGCCCTGCAAAACCACCTGGCCATCGGTTACAAGCAGATCGCGATGCGCGTCGCCTCGCGCTTTCGCAAGAGCCGCGCGGCGCTGCTGACCCTGGCCATACAACGGGCCCTGCATTGTCTGAACGGTCCGCTGATCCGAGCCAGTCAACTCTATAGCCCGATACCGCAAAGCCTGTGGCTCGACGTCCACCAGTTGTACCAGTTGGCCATCGCCCATCAGGTGCAGGGCAACCCGGTACGAGACGAACTGGCCAGCCAGACCCCGTCCCTGACTATCGAGCAGACTTATATTGTCGCGTTGTTGCTGGGCTGTTCGCGTAGCAACCAGATGCGTCAGGGTAATATCGCCCGCCTGGCGCAGGTCCTCGAACCCTGGAGCGCGCTGGTCACACTCCAGGGCGCAGGGCTGGCTTCATGCCTCTTCGCTGTTGCTCCGCAAGCCGGTGAGCCACCGCGATATACCTCGCTGTTGCTCGACGAACAACGGCCGGGTCTGGTAGGCATCAACACCCTGCAACTGGTCAAGGCCATACAGGACTACCTCGAACTGCCCGCCGACCAACGCGCCGAGTCGCCTCTGCCGGTGCCTGGGGGGCTGAGCCTGGACACCCTGCAACACCTTAGCGCCGCCTGGGGCGAAGAGGCCGAGCGCACCTTCCAGCGCACGCCGAGCCAGGGAGAACTGACCTTGTGTATCGGCATGAGCGCCCTGCACTACTACCTGGGCGGGCAACGCTCCTTCAGCGAGATCCTCAAACGCCCGGACGCCAGCCGCCCGGCGCATTTCGCCGCGCAACGGGCCGACAGCAGCGAAAAGGACAATTGGGCTCTTGCATTCGATGCCGAGCGCCACGGCAGTGCGGATACCCTGCTGCCCTACGAGGAAATCCAGTATCACCCCACGCAGGCCCAGATCAACCAAGCGGCGGCCAACAGTGCCGAAGACTTTCCGATTTTCAGCTTACAGATCATCAACCACAGTCCCAGTGGCTATTGCCTGGTGTGGCCCAAGGAAGTGCCCGACCAGTTACAGGCGGGAGAACTGGTCGGCCTCCAGGATTCGACGGCTCGAGGCTGGAGCGTCGCGGTGGTACGCTGGATTCGCCAGGTGCGCGGCGGCACGCAGATGGGGATCGAACTGATAGCGCCGCATGCCCAACCCTGTGGCCTGCAACTGGTGCGCGGTAACGAAGAGAACAGCCACTACCTGCGTGCCCTGTTGTTGCCGGAAATCAACGCCATCGGAGTTCCCGCAACGCTGCTGACACCGCGCCTGCCGTTCCAGGAAGGCCACAAGGTGACGATCAATACCAATGGCGACGAACACCGCGGTAGGCTGAACAAACGCTTGATCAGCACCGGCGGTTTCAATCAGTTCGAATATCGACTGCTCGATCAGCCGGTAGCGATCGGCAACGAATGGGCGACGGGCGGCACAACGGGACCCGAAGAAGATTTCGGTTCGCTGTGGAAAACGCTTTAAGCTCCGATCATCCCCACGCCTCGCACGGGAATGATCGCAGCCTTAACTAGTTCTGCCCTTCGCGATCGCGCAACCCCAGCAGGTACAGCACTCCATCCAGTCCCAGGGTGGAGATCGCCTGCTGGGCCGACTGCCTGACCAGCGGCTTGGCCCGGAATGCCACGCCCAACCCGGCAATCGCCAGCATCGGCAAGTCGTTGGCGCCATCACCGACCGCAATGGTCTGCTCCAGGCATAGGCCCTCCTTGTGGGCCAGTTCGCGCAGCAGGTCCGCCTTACGCTGGGCATCGACGATCGGCTCGATAGCAACCCCGGTACACTTGCCATCCACCACTTCCAGCTCATTGGCAAACACGTAGTCGATACCCAGTTTTGCCTGCAACTGTCGGGCAAAATAGGTAAAGCCGCCTGAGAGGATCGCGGTCTTGTAACCCAGGCGCTTCAACTCGGCGAACAAGGTCTCGGCCCCTTCGGTCAAGCGTAGCGAAGCACCAATCGAATCCAGCACGCTCACATCCAGCCCCTTGAGCAGCGCCAGACGCTCCTTGAAGCTGGCGCGAAAATCCAGTTCACCAGCCATCGCCCGCTCGGTGATCGCCGACACCTGCTCACCCACGCCCGCCGCCTTGGCCAACTCGTCGATGACTTCGGCCTCGATCAGCGTCGAGTCCATGTCGAACACCGCCAAGCGCCGATTGCGCCGAAACAGCGAGTCTTCCTGAAAGGCGATGTCGACATTCAGCTCCTGAGCCACGCCGAGGAATTCGGCGCGCAGCGCCTGCGCATCGAGCGGCTCGCCGCGTACCGAGAACTCGATGCAACCCTTGCCCCGGTCAACCGGAGCGTCCAGCGGCAGGCGCCCGGACAGGCGGTCGATGTGCTCGATGTTCAGTCCGTAGCGCGCGGTGATCGAACTCACTCTTTGCAACTGCTCGGCCGTGACCTTGCGGGTCAGCAGGGTAACGATATGGCGCCGCTGGCCCTGGCCGTCGACCCAATGTTGGTAATCGACTGGCGACACCGAGGTGAAGCGCACCTGCTGGTCGAGCGCGTGGGCGGTGAACAGAATATCCGCGAGCACCGACGAGGCCGGCTCGGTGCTCGGGATTTCAACCAGGATGCCAAACGACAACGTGTCGTGGATAACCGCCTGACCGATGTCGAGAATGTTCACACCACCGTGTGCCAGCACGCCGGTAATGGCCGCCGTGAGACCCGGACGATCCCTGCCGGTGATGTTAATCAGGACGATTTCGCGCAAAGCGCACCCCCGTTGCTTAAAAAAGTCGCATTCTACGCACTTTCAGTGACCATCGGCACCGTCAGCGCTTTGCCGGCCTAGGGCCTCTCGCTATACTGCGCGTCAACTTCACGGACAAAAGAGCCGCGCTCAGTGAACCGGCCCACGCCAGTCAAAACCGATAACTTCTTCCTGCTGATCTTCCGGGCATTGCGTCATCGCCGTGTACCGCTTGCATTGCGTATCGCCAGCCACAACGTGATTCTTGTCGCGCTGGCGCTGGTCATCTACGCGTGCGTGATGGGATTGCAGTTCAAGGAAGCCATGCACCAGCAGGCCGATGCCCTTGGGCAGAGCCTGACCACTCAGACCGCCACATCGGCGACCGAGCTGCTGGTGTCCAACGACATTCTCAGCCTCAACGTGCTGCTCAACAACCTGACGAAAAACCCGCTGGTGGCCCACGCGGCGATCTACAGCGTCGATAACCGGATCCTCGCCGAGGCCGGCCAACGGCCCAAAAGCGGCCTGTTGGGGGAGACCGAAGGGGTCTACCAGACCAAGATCACCTTCCAGGAGATGACCGCCGGTAACCTGCGGATCAGTCTGGACATGGCCCAGTTCCAGCAGCCAATGACCATCAGTCTACAAAGCATGGGGATTCTCAGTGCGATCCTGCTGGCATTGGCCCTGGCCTTGAGCCTGCGCCTGGGACGGCATATCTCCACGCCGTTGCTGCAACTGCGGGTCTGGTTGCGGGACATGGACGAACACACCCCGGCCACTCAGCGCCAGGACGAAATCGGCGACCTCGCCCGCCAACTGCATTCGCGCTTTGCCCCGGTCAAGCCGGAACCCGAGCCCGAAGCGCCCATCGACTACGACGAGGGCGACTACGATCAAGAGCCCGATGAGCCGGCCTTTCAGGTCCGCAACCTGCGTGACCCGAGCTTCGACGAAAGCGCCACGGTGCCGCTGCCCAAGCCAGCATCGCGGCCTATCGTCAGCGCTACCGAAGACGATCTGGACCTGGACGAAGAAGATCCGTTCGCCGACCTGCGGGAAAGTCCGCCCGGTGCCATGGCCGCTGCGCCAAGGCCCCAGCCATCAGCCCCCGCGCAACCCCGGCACAGCGCCGTGCTCGCGGTACAACTGGGCGCCCAGGATCAGCTACGTCGCCTGCCACGCACGCGCCTGACCGAATTGCTGGAACGTTATCGCGACTGCCTGGACCAGGCTGCCTCGCTGTACCAGAGCGAACTGCATACCTTGAATGACGGCAGTACGCTGATGCTGTTCCATAGCGAGGACAGCGGCGACGACTACCTGACCAATGCCATCTGCTGTGGTGAATTGCTCAGGGCGCTGGGTCACCAGTTACAGATCGAAGTCGCCGACAGTGGCATCACCCTGCAACTGCAGTTGGGCCTGACCTTGGGTGACGAGCTGTTCGGCATGAGCCAGATCGACTTGCTGCTGACCGAAACCGCGCAGGATGCCCTGGCGCTGTCACAGCACAGCCGCAACCTGCTGCTGGTGGAGCGCCAGATCAGCGACGACCCGCTGATCCGCCAGCGCGCACGTATCCGTCCGATTGCCAGCCCTGAAGGTGCGTGCTGCGTGGAACGCTTGATGGAGCCTTATCCGTCGATGCTCGAACGCCAACTGGCGCGGATGCATGAAACGCGAGCCTGAGTGCCGCGACCAATCGTGAACAATCTGGCGTTTATTCACCTTGTTCTGTGATCAAGGATGAGTAAACCCAGCAACTCTGCTAGGCCATTAACCAGCCCAGGGTGAAAAACTCGGCCAGCACTGGCACGAGGCATAAGATTATCCATCAGCAATGTTTGGCGCCGCGTGGTCTGGTGGCGAGCAGACTTGTCCGAACGCCACCTATTTCGCTAAGTTCAGTGATCACGCTTAAATAAACAACATTGCACTCTGATGCGGGCTTTTTGTTGTCTGGCAATCACTTCAGAAACGAAACACTTCCATATCCGTGCGGATCGGCGAAACCATCGGGATCTTCGGCTTGTCCGGTTCGGTCTGTTTAGCCGGAGCCGCCGCAGCAGGTTTGCGCACCTCTACCAGCGGTGGCTGGTTGGCCAATGGCTTGAGCGCCACGCTCATCTGCTCGGCCAGGCGCTGCAATAGCTCACCCTGGGCCTGGACCTGCGCCGCCGACGTGCCGGCATGTTGCTGCTCAAGGTGGACGATGCGGTTATCGCGCACCTGGCCACGACGGTCGAGCAGGCGCCATTGCGCGTCCAGGATCGCCGGCTGCTGGGCACCGGAGTCCAGGCGGGTAATCGATAGCAGCACCTGCACATCCGGCGTCGCGCCCGGCGTCGCCGGTGACAGCACCACCCGCTGGCTATCCAGGCGCCAGGCCAGTTGCCGAACCAGCAACTGATTGATGTCCGAAGACAGGCTGCCCGCCCAGCGACCATCGGTCGCCGCTGTCAGGCTGCCATCTGGCTGACGTTGCAGGAGCGTTTCGCGTTGCAGGTAATCTGCCAGAGACACAGGCCCCAGAACCACGAACATACCCGCGCTTTGTTGAGGTTGGCCCGGCGTGCCACCGTCCAATTGATACAAAGAAACGGGTTGCTGAACACTGCAACCGGCCAAACCGAGTACATTGGTGAGCAGCAACATAAGAGGAAGGCGCAGAACAGTCATCATCCCATCCAGGTGGCCGCCACAAGGCATGCCACAGTCTGATTCAGAAAATTCGTTTGAACACTCCGCCACGCGGGTACCCAAGAGGCGCATATCATCCGTGAATATGCGCCGTGACTCCAGTGTGCAACGTCGGCCCTGCGGTAAAAAAGCCAGGACAAACGCTCGAAACAGGCTTAATTGCCAGCTTCTACCAATAATGCATCGACCCGCTGGAAGCCTCGTGGCAGTTTATTGCCACGTCGCCCACGCTCACCCTTGTAGTGCTCCAGGTCATCGGCCTTGAGCGACAAGGTGCGTTTGCCGGCCTGCAATATTAGCGTCGCACCGTCCGGGATCACCGCCAGGTCGGTGACGTACTCTTCACGACTGGCAACCCGCTCACCGGGGACACCGATGATCTTGTTGCCTTTGCCCTTGCCCAGTTGTGGCAGGTCGCTGATTTTGAAGATCAGCAGGCGGCCTTCAGTGGTCACCGCCGCCAGCCAGTTCTGCTCGCGATCGGTCACCGGCTTGGGCAGCATCACCTTGGAACCAGTGGGCAGGCTCAACAGCGCCTTGCCCGCCTTGTTCTTCGCCTGCAGATCTTCACCCTTGACCACGAAACCATACCCGGCATCGGAAGCGATGACGTACAACGCCTCATCTTCTGGCAACAGCACACATTCGAAGCCGGCGCCTGGCGGCGGTGTCAGGCGCCCCGTCAGCGGTTCACCCTGACCACGCGCCGAAGGCAACGTGTGGCTCGCCAACGAATAACTGCGACCGGTGGAGTCGATAAACACCGCAAACTGGTTGGAGCGCCCCGCCGCCGAGGTTTTGAAGCCATCGCCGGCCTTATAGGACAGGCCCGTGGCATCGATATCATGGCCTTTTGCACAGCGAACCCAACCTTTTTCCGACAAAACGACCGTGACCGGCTCGGCGGGCATCAATTCGTTTTCCGACAGTGCCTTGGCTTCGCTACGGGAAACGATCGGCGAACGACGGTCGTCGCCATAGGTTTGCGCGTCAGCGAGCAGTTCGCTGCGCACCAGTTTCTTCAACTTGGTTTCGCTGGCCAGCAGCGCTTGCAGCTTGGCCTGCTCCTTGAGCAGTTCATCCTGCTCGGCGCGCAACTTCATCTCTTCCAACCGCGCCAACTGGCGCAAGCGGGTGTCGAGGATGTAATCGGCCTGGATCTCGCTGAGGGCGAAACGCTCGATCAGCCTGGCTCGCGGGTGTTCCTCGGTACGGATGATATGGATCACTTCATCCAGGTTGAGGTAGGCAATCAGCAAGCCGTCCAACAGGTGCAGGCGCTTCTCGACCTTGTCCAGACGAAACTTCAGGCGGCGACGGACGGTGTTGACCCGAAACGCCAGCCACTCCACCAGCAAGGTGCGCAGGTTCTTCAACTGCGGTTTGCCATCCAGGCCGATGATATTAATGTTGACCCGATAGCTGGACTCAAGGTCGGTGGTGGCGAACAGATGCTGCATCAGCTCATCGAGATCGATCCGATTGGAACGCGGGATGATCACGATCCGGCAGGGATGCTCATGGTCGGATTCATCTCGCAGATCGGCGACCATCGGCAACTTCTTGGCCTGCATCTGCGCGGCAATCTGCTCCAGCACCTTGGCTCCGGAGACCTGATGCGGCAGCGCATGCACGACGATATCGCCATCCTCGATGCGATAGACCGCCCGCATACGCACCGAGCCACGTCCGGTTTCGTAGATCTTCAGCAGGTCGGCTTGCGGGGTGATGATCTCGGCTTCGGTCGGATAATCCGGGCCGGGAATGAATTTGCACAACTCTTCGACACCCGCATCAGGCTGGTCCAACAGGTGCACACAAGCGTTAGCCACTTCCCGCAGGTTGTGTGGCGGCACATCGGTGGCCATGCCCACGGCGATGCCGGTGGTGCCATTGAGGAGGATGTTCGGCAAACGAGCCGGCAATACGGCAGGCTCATCAAGGGTGCCGTCGAAGTTCGGCACCCAGTCCACGGTGCCCTGGCCCAGCTCACTGAGCAGCACTTCGGAATAGCGCGACAGCCGCGACTCGGTGTAACGCATGGCGGCGAAGGACTTGGGATCATCCGGTGCCCCCCAGTTACCCTGGCCATCCACCAACGTGTAGCGGTAGCTGAATGGCTGCGCCATCAGCACCATGGCTTCGTAGCAGGCCGAATCGCCGTGAGGGTGGAATTTACCGAGCACGTCACCCACGGTCCGCGCGGACTTCTTGTGCTTGGCGTCGGCATCCAGCCCCAGCTCACTCATGGCGTAGACGATCCGCCGCTGTACCGGTTTCAGGCCATCGCCGATATGCGGCAGCGCACGGTCCATGATCACGTACATGGAGTAGTTGAGGTAGGCCTGTTCGGTGAAGTCAGCCAATGACCGGCGTTCCACGCCATCCAGGCTGAGATCAAGGGAATCGCTCATGCGGGCCTCATCAGTTCGTTGTCTGGCGCAGCAGCAAGGTGCCGCCACGCTGGGTGAATTCAAGTTTTTTCAAGGCACTCATGCCCAACAATACCTGCTCGCCACCTAAGCCGGGCACCACCAGCGCCCTGACATCGCGCAGGACGATATCACCCACTTGCACGCGGTCGAGCCGGGTCCGGTAGCCCTCGGCCCGCCCGTTCGCGGTGCTCAAGGTGACCGGCAGGCCTCTTTCCAACCTCAGGCGATCCGCCACCTCAGTGGGAATAGCCACGTCGGTGGCCCCGGTGTCGAGCATGAACACCACCGGCACGCCATTGATCAGGCCGTCGGCGACAAAATGCCCCTGGCCGTTACCCGTCAGTTGGACGTCTATGTAACCATCGCCCTGTTGCGAGACGATGACTTTGTTGGGGTTTTCCTGGTGCTGCTGCCACTGTCCGAAAAAGCGCGTGGCGAGAAACAACCCGGCGCACCAGGCCAACATCATCAATACACGTCCAGCACGCCGGCCAGGCGGCTGACTCATGGCCTGGCGCTCCAACCGCCTTGCGGCGCGGCAAAGCGCCAGACGATCGGTCGGGTCTCGCCATCGGCGCGGGCACCGTTGTTGTTATCCAGGCCAAGCCAGGCTCCTTCGGCATCCACCACCAGGGCCTCGGCCAGCCCGTAGTTCTGTGGGTACAGGCGCGGGGCCGCGAGCGCTTCGGCGGCAAACGACCAGCAGTGCTCGACCTGCCCGTCGCGCACGTTACGACGACAGATCCTGTAGGCATTGCGCTCCAGGGTGAACAGCTTGCCATTGAACAGCGACAAATCGGCAAAGTCCCGGCTGCCCGCCTTGGCATTGGGGAACTGCGGCGGTTGCATCTCGCTACCGCCTTCACTGAACAGCACGCAGGCGCCATCGCAGTCCCACCTCGTTTGCCGGCGCTTGATCTGCAACAGGCCACGGCGCTCGCGTTCGGCGGCCAACCAGATCCGATCGCCTTTCGGGTTGACGGCCAGGCCCTCGAAGATTGCATTGAAATGCAGCAACATCTCATTATCTCGCGCCTGACGTACCAGGTTCGGAGCAATCTTGAGCCACTGCGGCTCGCCGCTGACGGGTACTTTCAATACCGTCGCATGGGACTCGCTGACGATATAACGGTTACCCGCGTCATCGCAGCTCACCCCTTCGAAATCCAGATCGCCACCGCGATTTAACGAAGCCGGCACCTGCAAATCCTTGGGCAAACCGCTGTCCGGTATCGACGGCACCTCCAAGTGCACGCCCTCGGCCCGCCAGACCCGGTCCGAGATGTCCAGCCGATAGAGCAGGTCGTCATCGCGGTCCGAGACCGTCCACAAAGTCTTACCGCACCGCGCCAGCCCGGACAGATTGCCGCCACGCATGCCTTCGACCGGATGCTCGGACAACAACTTGAGCTCGGTAAACTTGAGCTGCGTGCTCGAATCGGCGAACGCCGGCCATGCGACGAGCAGCCACAGCGCCGCCAGTGCTCCGCGCATCAGGCGAGCACCTGTGCCAGGTCGCCCTTGGATTCCAGCCAGCTCTTGCGGTCGCCGGCGCGTTTTTTTGCCAGCAGCATGTCCATCATTTCCGAAGTGGCCTCGAAATCGTCCAGGGTCAACTGCACCAGGCGTCGGGTGTTCGGATCCATGGTGGTTTCGCGCAGTTGCGGCGGGTTCATTTCGCCCAAGCCCTTGAAGCGGGTGACTTGCGGCTTGCCGCGTTTCTTCTCGGCCACCAGGCGGTCAAGAATACCGTCACGCTCAGCCTCATCCAGGGCATAGAAGATTTCCTTGCCCAGGTCGATCCGGTACAGCGGCGGCATGGCCACGTAAACGTGACCGGCATCTACCAGCGGACGGAAATGCTGGACGAATAATGCACAGAGCAGGGTGGCGATGTGCAAGCCGTCGGAATCGGCGTCGGCGAGAATGCAGATCTTGCCGTAGCGTAACTGGCTCATGTCCGCCGCGCCCGGATCGACGCCAATGGCCACGGCAATATTGTGTACTTCCTGGCTGGCCAGCACTTCGCTGCCGTCGACTTCCCAGGTGTTGAGGATCTTGCCGCGCAACGGCAGAATCGCCTGGAACTCCTTGTCCCGCGCCTGCTTGGCCGAACCACCGGCGGAATCGCCCTCCACCAGGAACAGCTCGGAGCGCGCCGGGTCCTGACCGGCGCAGTCGGCCAGCTTGCCCGGCAGTGCCGGCCCCTGGGTAATACGCTTGCGTTCGACCTTCTTGCTGGCCTTCAGGCGTCGACCGGCGTTGTTGATCGCCAGCTCGGCCAGTTGCATGCCCAGTTCGGGGTGGGCGTTGAGCCACAGGCTGAAGGCGTCCTTGACCACCCCCGAGACAAATGCCGCGGCTTCGCGGGATGACAGGCGCTCCTTGGTCTGTCCGGAGAACTGTGGTTCCTGCATCTTCATCGACAGGACAAAGGCGATCCGCTCCCAGACATCTTCCGGCGCCAGCTTCACACCACGCGGCAACAGGCTGCGAAATTCGCAGAACTCACGCATGGCATCGAGCAAGCCTTGGCGCAAACCGTTGACATGGGTACCGCCCTGGGCCGTGGGGATCAGGTTGACGTAGCTTTCCTGGACGCTGTCGCCACCCTCAGGCAGCCACAGCAACGCCCAGTCCACTGCCTCCTTGTTACCAGCCAGGCTGCCACAGAACGGCTCGTCCGGCAGGCGTTCGAATTCGCTGACCGCGTCCACCAGGTAGGAACGCAGGCCGTCTTCGTAATGCCACTCGACCTTCTCGCCACTGGCCTTGTCTTCGAAACTGACCAGCAACCCCGGACACAACACCGCCTTGGCCTTGAGCACATGCTTGAGGCGGCTGACGGAGAATTTCGCTGAATCGAAATACTTCGGATCCGGCGCAAAGTACACGCTGGTGCCGGTGTTGCGCTTGCCAACGCTCCCGACCACCTCCAACTCGGTAGCCTTATAGCCGTCGGCGAAGGTCATCTGGTATTCGTTGCCGTCGCGCTTGACCCGAACCCGCACCTGGGTCGACAAGGCGTTGACCACGGAAATCCCCACGCCGTGCAGGCCGCCGGAGAACTGGTAGTTCTTGTTGGAGAACTTGCCGCCAGCGTGCAATTTGGTGAGGATCAGTTCGACACCCGACACGCCCTCTTCCGGGTGGATGTCCACCGGCATGCCGCGCCCGTCGTCGGACACTTCCAAGGAATGGTCGGCATGCAGGATGACCTGCACCGATTTCGCATGCCCGGCCAAGGCTTCGTCGACGCTGTTGTCGATGACTTCCTGGGCAAGGTGGTTTGGCCGACTGGTGTCGGTGTACATGCCCGGGCGTTTGCGCACCGGGTCGAGGCCCGAGAGGACTTCGATGGCGTCTGCGTTATAAGAGCTAGCGCTGGGAGTAGCCATGGGGTCTCGTCGTCAGTCGTCTATGAATAGGAGTCATTCTCTAAAGTGCAGAGAAATCAATCGCTTGGTACTTATCGGCAGCGATGCCGGCAAAGCCGAGCAACGCCGGCAATTGTCGGGCAAAGCCCTGGAAACCATGGTCGCCGCCGGCCTGGATACGCAAGGCACACGCACGGTAATACTGTTGGGCCGCGCGATAATCCAGGGTTTCATCGGCCGTTTGCAACCATACCTGAAATCGGTGCGGGTCTTGGGGCGCCGGTACTTCCAGTTCGGCCAGGGCCGTCACATGGTCGAGGGTCAGTTCCCAGCACTCGCCGCTATAGAGGTTCTGCTGTGGGCCGAGACGACCGTCGAACATCCTGTGCGGGCTGACTGCCGGATTGACTAACAGGGCCTTCAGACCATGGCGTTCAGCCAAGTGAGTCGCATAGTAGCCGCCGAGCGAGCTGCCGACCAGCAGCGGGCGACCGAGTTCGGTAATGGCGGCCTCTAACTGGCACATGGCCTGGCGTGGATGATGGTGCAGGGCCGGGACCCGTAACAGCTCGCCCAGGCCCAGGCGGCTCATCACCGAGGTCAATTGAGTGGCCTTGTTCGACTCGGGCGAGCTGTTGAAACCGTGGATATACAAGATCGACGCCGACATGCAGAGCTCTCCGTGCTGCAGCCAAAGAGCGTACTCTACAGGGAACTGGAGGCGCGAGCAGCCCACCGCTGCATGGCGGCGCTGGCGGCTTCACGGGTAGATCGACTGCCTGGTGGCGTGTGGGGTGGGTCGTGCGGCTTTTCCGTGTCAGGCGGCAAATTTCAGTAACCGCCGCCGCCGTAATCAACACTGAAATCGAAGCCCTGGACCCGCGAAACACCAGTATCCAGCCGTCCGTCCGAATGCAAGCGCAGCCAGCGATAGCCCGGCGCCTTGTCGTCGACTTTGAAATCTTCGCTACCCGGCGCGAACTGCACACAGGTCGAGGGCGAAGCCAGCAGGCGCACATCATTGCGCCGCTGGTCGAATTCCTGGTGGATATGGCCCCAGAGCAGCGCCCGCACCTGGGGAAAGCGATCGAGCACGGCGAACAGGGCCTCTGGGTTGCGCAAGCCGATCGGTTCCATCCAGGCACACTGGATGGACACCGGATGGTGATGCAAGCAGACCAGATGATGACGTTGCGGCGCCTCGCTCAACGACCGCGCCAGCAACCGCAACTGTTCGTCCTGCAGATACCCCGGCACCGAGCCCGGCACGGCGGAGTCCAGCAGGGTCACGCGCCAGTTGCCGATATCCACCACCGCCTCGAGCAAGTCACTGTGACGGGCCGCCTGAGCCATTTCATGCAATTGGTCATGGTTGCCCGGGAACCAGCGAGCCGGGGCCGGGATGCTCCCGATCATCTGGCGAAAGCATTGATAGGACGCCAGCGTGCCGTCCTGGGACAGGTCGCCGCTGGCCAACACCAGGTCGACCCGCCACTGCTCGGTCAGCACACAATCGATCACCCGTCGCAGGCTGTCACGGGTGTTCATGCCCAGCAGCGTACCGTCCGCCTCGGCAAACAGATGGCTGTCGGACAACTGCACCAACAGCACCGAATCAGCAGGGACCGACTGAGTGGATACGCTCGACAAGGCGCTCTCCAGGGAAATACCAGCGGGACCGTTTTGAACCCGCTCGTTCAAAACGCATAGGGCGCAATTATGATCGAGGAACTTGCAAAGAGGAAATGGCGAAACAGGGCACAGTTCACATTTAGTCCGATATATCTAGGCTTTGTACGAAATGCATCTGCGCTCGCCCATGTGGCGTTGAAATCAGGCTCGCGATGCCTGGCCTTCGCTCGAAAACAGCTCGTACAGACCCTAGTGGCCTGTATGGTGAGTTCTATGAGTCCATTTCGGCGCCCTAAATCCCTGGCCTGCGTTGCTGTTCCTCGCCATAGCCCGGCTATGACTCGTCACAGCGCCTTGGCCAGGGACTTATGGCATCCGAGCTTGAGCTAACGAACTCACCGTACAGGCCACTAGCGCACTACCTCAAATTCATGGCCACAGGCCAGGCAATGGCTCAACCACTCGCCCAGGAACACGTTGAGCTGGGCCTTCTCGTCCGGCTGGTGCATGGCCGCGTTCGGGTACGGATAAATGCTACGAAAGCGTCGGGCATGTTCGGCGCTGATGACCTCAGCCATACGCGCATCGTGATAGACCTGCACCTGCAACTGCGGCACCGGCAACCAGGGCAAGCTGTGCTCCTGGCGAACCAGTAAAGTGGTGGTGTAAGGGTTGTCCTGCAAGACCTCCAACGCCAGTACGCCGAGCATCTGCTCGCCCTGGGTCACGGCGATCCGCCGGGCGCGGCGCTGCGGGTCGCGCATCTCGGGCAGCAGGCGCATCAAGCGGGCATAGTTTGCCTCGCAGGCCGCCTGCAGCCCGATCAGATCAACCCGATAACGCTCACGCAGCAGACCTACGACCATAACCCCCTCACTTCGGCGCGATTCAATGCCAACCATTGCAAGGCAATGATCGACGCCGCATTGGCAATTCGCCCGTCACGCACAGCTTGCAGGGCGTCTTCGAAAGCCCAGACCGTTGCCCGGATATCCTCACTCTCTTGCGCCAGGCCATACAGGCCGCCTGCCCCCTCGGTCTCGCAGCGCCCCAGGTACAGGTGGACGAACTCGTTGCTGCCACCCGGCGACGGAAAATAGCGGGTGATCGGCCACAACGCCTGCAGACTCAGGTCAGCTTCCTCCTGCGCCTCGCGGTGAGCAACCTCTTCCGGTGATTCATCCTTGTCGATCAGACCGGCGACCAGTTCGACCAGCCACGGATTGGCGGCCTTGCCCATCAAGGCGCCCACCCGAAACTGCTCCAGCAGAACCACTTCATCGCGCCGCGCATCATAAGGTAGGACGCAGACCGCATCGTGGCGCACGAACACTTCGCGAGTCATCTCCTTACCCATGCCGCCCGCGAAGAGTTCGTGACGCAAGTGCAGGCGATCAAGCTGATAGAACCCTTTGAAGCAGTTCTCCCGCCGGATGATTTCGACGGTCGTCGGGCTGGTCTTGATAGTATCGGTCATGCTGATCCTCTTTGCTGTGGCGGCGAGGTTCCCCCTCGACTTCGCGCCATCCTAACGCGCCGCTACCCGCCAATGCAGCCCCTTTCCCATCGCCGGGATAGACGGCTGGCCCTGAAACCTACTCTAATTAGCTTAGTGGCGAACCGAGTACGCCGCCGGGAGTCGAAGCTCGATCACTTTGGCCTTTCTTTCGCTGACCAAGGACGTACATGTCGTTTTTAAAAGTCGCTTCACTGACCTGCATCGCCCTGACTCTGGGTGCCTGCCAAAGCTTGTTCCAACCGGCCCTGCAGAAACCGCTGGCATTCAAGGCCGAGGCTTGGGAACAGATCAAGCCAGGCTGCAGCGATCCGGATTGCCCGCTGGTGAATATCGATACGGTGCACTTTGCGGGGGAACCGCAACTGGACCAATTGATCGAGCACAGCCTGCTACAGATGGCCCACACCGCGCCCGGCACACCGTTACCACCTTCACTCAAGGTTTATCGGGACCAGTTCCTCGCCACCGCCGCCAGCCGTCACAGCAGCTACTTGCAAGCCAAGGTACGCGAGCAGCATGACGGCTTGGTGATCATCGAATTGTCCAGCTACCTGGATGAAGGTGGTGCCCACGGCATGCCGGGACGCGGCTTCATTACCTGGTCGCGCCAGGAGCACAAAGCCCTGAGCCTACAGGACATGCTGCTACCCGGCCAGGAAGAGGCTTTCTGGAAACTGGCCAAGGTCGCCCACAACAACTGGCAGATCGACAACCGCGCGGATCAGGACTTCGTGCAGTCCTGGCCCTTCCAGAAAACCCCGAACGTCACCCTGACCAGCGAAGGTGCGATCCTCAAGTACAACGTGCTGACCATCGCGCCTTACGCAACGGGCCTGATCGAGCTGAAGATCGACTACTCGCGCCTCAACGGCATCCTCAAGCCCGAGCGGTTTCCCGCCCGTCGATAAGACCAGCCCGTTCAGCACTCAGGTTCGGCTCCGCTCCCTGGAGCCGAATCGATCAGACCTTCTGGTAAAGCTGGCTGCCTTCGCGCTTAAAGCGCTCAGCTTGTTCCGCCATGCCCTGGGCAGCGTCCACATCGACCGCTTCGATGCGCTGGTTGGCCGCGTACTCACGGACCTCCTGGGTGATCTTCATCGAGCAGAACTTCGGCCCGCACATGGAACAGAAATGCGCCACCTTGGCCGAATCCTTCGGTAGGGTCTCGTCGTGGTAGGCACGTGCGGTATCCGGGTCCAGGCCCAGATTGAACTGGTCTTCCCAACGAAATTCGAAACGCGCCTTACTCAGGGCATTGTCACGAATCTGCGCGCCCGGATGGCCCTTGGCAAGGTCGGCGGCATGCGCGGCGATTTTGTAGGTGATGATCCCGGTCTTCACATCATCCTTGTTCGGCAAGCCCAAGTGCTCCTTGGGCGTGACGTAGCAAAGCATGGCGCAACCGAACCAGCCGATCATCGCCGCGCCGATACCGGAGGTGATGTGGTCGTAGCCTGGGGCGATGTCGGTAGTCAGCGGACCAAGGGTGTAGAACGGCGCCTCGTCGCAGCACGCCAACTGCTTGTCCATGTTCTCCTTGATCAGTTGCATCGGCACATGACCCGGACCTTCGATCATGCATTGCACGTCGTGCTTCCAGGCGATCTTGGTCAACTCGCCCAGGGTCTCCAGTTCGCCAAACTGCGCTTCGTCGTTGGCATCGGCAATCGAACCCGGACGCAGACCATCGCCCAGCGAGAAGCTGACGTCATAGGCCTTCATGATTTCGCAGATTTCGTCGAAATGGGTGTAGAGGAAGTTTTCCTTGTGGTGCGCCAGGCACCATTTAGCCATGATCGAACCGCCACGGGAGACAATCCCGGTGACGCGCTTGGCGGTCATCGGCACGTAGCGCAGCAGTACGCCGGCGTGGATGGTGAAGTAGTCGACGCCCTGCTCGGCCTGTTCGATCAGCGTGTCGCGAAACAGCTCCCAGGTCAGGTCCTCGGCCACGCCGTTGACCTTCTCCAACGCCTGGTAGATCGGCACGGTACCGATCGGCACGGGCGAATTGCGGATGATCCATTCGCGGGTTTCATGGATGTGCTTGCCGGTGGACAGATCCATGACCGTGTCCGACCCCCAACGAATCCCCCAGGTCAACTTGGCCACTTCTTCCTCAATGGAAGAGCCCAGGGCGCTGTTGCCGATATTGCCGTTGATCTTCACCAGGAAGTTGCGGCCAATGATCATTGGCTCCAGCTCCACATGGTTGATGTTGGCTGGAATGATCGCGCGACCGCGGGCGATTTCCTCGCGGACGAATTCGGCGGTGATCTCTTTCGGGATGCTCGCGCCGAAGCTGTGGCCCGGATGCTGCTGCTCCAGCAGGCCGGCGGCACGGGCTTCCTGCAGCTTGAGGTTTTCGCGGATGGCCACATACTCCATCTCGGCGGTGATGATGCCCCGGCGAGCGTAGTGCATCTGGCTGACGTTTACCCCAGCCCTGGCTCGACGCGGGTTGTTGACATGGGCAAAACGCAGTTTGGTCAGTTCAGGGTCGGCCAGCCGCTGCTGACCGAAGTTCGAGCTCAGACCAGACAGGCGCTCCGTGTCGCCACGGCTGTCGATCCACGGCGAGCGCACATCGGCCAAGCCCTTGCGTACATCGATGCTCACGTTCGGATCGGTGTAGGGACCCGAGGTATCGTAGACCAACACCGGGGCGTTGATCTCACCGCCGAAGTCGGTCGGGGTCACGTCGAGGCTGATTTCGCGCATCGGCACGCGGATATCCGGGCGCGAACCCTGCACGTAGATTTTTTGCGAGCGGGTAAACGGCTGCACGGATTGCTCGTCGACCTTGGCGCTATCGCTGAGGTTGGCGGCATCTCTCAATTTGGTACTCATCACGGCTCTCCAGACAGCATCCAGGGGGATTGTCGGGACGAACCTGAAAGGCGCGGACGCACCAGGAGCGGTGCCGTGCTCTGTCCTCGCGAACGCCGTTCGATTGTCGAACAACATGGCGGACGGCGCACAAGAGGACTCGTCGCGGGACGAGCAATCTTGTTCCCTACGCAGGCGCTAACCTGATCAGGTTCAACGGGATCCGGAATTATCCGATCTCAGCCTATTGCAAGGCACCCCGACAAGAACTGACCGAGTTTAGACAAGACTGCGACATAACGCCACCACCCTCGCGCTGGCCTGGACAAATGGCCGACAGGCTGGATTGTTGCGAACCTGCGCACCAACTACACTCGCCTGTGCGCTTGACGCTATCGGCACTGCACAGTAGCCTCGGTCGCCGAAGTTATTATAGCAATATTTATTCCAAGGATCGCCTCAATGCTGCACAAACTCTCACTGGCTCTGGCCGTGTCTTGTGCGACCAGCGGACTGGTCTGGGCAGTTGAAGCGCCCCTGTCGACCAAGACTGACCTGGTCAGTGTCTATCAGGAAGCACTGGACAACAACGCCGATCTGGCCGCCGCCCGCGCCGACTATGATGCACGCAAGGAAGTCGTGCCCCAGGCCCGTGCCGGCCTGTTACCGAACCTCTCGGCGGGGGCCAGCAGCAGCAACATCCACACCTCGATCGACCGACCGTCGGCGACCCTGAACCGCAGCGCCAATGTCTACCAGGCGACGCTGAGCCAGCCGATCTTCCGCGCCGACCGCTGGTTCCAGTTCCAGGCGGCGAAGAACGTCAACCAACAGGCTGCTCTGCAGCTCTCCGCCATCGAGCAAAACCTGATCCTGCAAAGCGCCGAAAGCTACTTCGCGGTGTTGCGGGCCCAGGACAACCTGGCTTCGACCAAGGCCGAGGAAGCGGCATTCAAGCGCCAGCTCGATCAGTCCAGCGAACGCTTCGATGTCGGCCTCTCGGACAAGACCGATGTGCTGCAATCCCAAGCCAGCTACGACACGTCACGAGCCAACCGGATCGTCGCTCAGCGCCAGGTCGAAGACACCTTCGAAGCGCTGATCACCCTGACCAACCGCCAGTACAATTCGATCCAGGGCATCGTTCATACGTTGCCGGTGCTGGCGCCAACACCCAATGACGCCAAGGCCTGGGTCGATACCGCCGCCAAGCAGAACCTCAACCTGCTGGCCAGCAACTATGCGGTCGGCGCCGCCGAAGAAACCCTCAAGCAGCGCAAGGCCGGCCATGCGCCGACCCTGGATGCCGTGGCCCAGTACCAGACCGGCGATAACGATGGCTTCGGCCTGAGCAACCCCAATGCATTGGGCCGCAACTATGGTGGCCCGGTGAAACAGACCACGGTCGGCCTGCAATTGAGCATCCCGCTCTACAGCGGCGGCCTGACCAGTTCGCAGGTCCGCGAATCCTATTCGCGCCTGAGCCAGACCGAGCAACAGCGTGAGGCCTTGCGCCGACAGGTGGTGGAAAACACCCGCAACCTGCATCGCGCGGTCAATACCGATGTCGAACAGGTACAGGCGCGCAAGCAGTCAATCATCTCCAATCAGAGCGCGCTGGAAGCTACCGAAATCGGTTATCAGGTGGGCACACGCAATATCGTCGATGTGCTCGATGCCCAGCGCCAGCTCTACACTTCGGTGCGTGACTACAACAACACTCGCTACGACTACATTCTCGACAACCTGCGCCTCAAGCAAGCAGCCGGGACCCTGAGCCCGGAAGACCTGAGCGCTCTGGCGGGCTACCTGAAAGCCGACTACAACCCCGACAAGGACTTCCTGCCACCTGATCTGGCAAAAGCGGCAGCAGCCAATCTGAAGGCCAATCCCGCTGATTGAGGGAAGGCCAGACCACACGCCCCTGGCGGAGCACCCGCTCGATTGCCAGTGATCGAGCGGGCGGTCGCTGGCGTTGGTTAATCTAAGCGGCGCGACAACAACCGCCGCAGCCCATCGAGCAAGCGCTGCAACGCGCCCTGATTGGCCTGCATCACCTTCAACCCCGCCTCAGCCATGTTCCGCGCATCCTGCGGCAATTCGAACAGGCGTTGCACCGCCACCGCCAGACCCTCGGCATCGTCCACTTCCTGTAACGCCCCCGCTTCGCGCATCAACGCAGCGATCTCCAGGAAGTTGAACACGTGTGGCCCGCTCAATACGGGTTTGGCCAGGGCCGCCGGCTCCAGCAGATTATGCCCGCCATTGGGCACCAGGCTACCGCCGACAAAGGCACTGTCCGCCAAGGCATAGAGAAACAGTAGCTCGCCCATGGTGTCGCCGAGCAACACCGATACCTGCGCGGTGACCGGGGCGGCGGTCGAGCGGCGCACGGTCGCAAAGCCCTGCTGGCGGCACAGCTCGAAGACACCGTTGAAACGCTCCGGATGACGCGGCACCAGGATCAGCAAGGCATCCGGATGACTGGCCAGCAACTGCCGATGGGCCGCCAGGACCACTTCGTCCTCCCCTTCGTGGGTGCTCGCGGCAATCCACACCGGCCGCTGTTGCGCCTGCCACTGCCCGCGCAACTCGGCGGCACGCGCCAGCAATCGCGAATCGATACTCAGGTCGAACTTGATCGAGCCGGTGACCTCGACACACTCAGGACGCGCGCCCAATTGCCGGAAGCGCTCGGCCTCGGTTTCGGTCTGCGCCGCGATCAAACTCATCTCCCCCAGCATCGGCCCGGTCAGCCGGGCAAACCGGGCATATCCCTTGGCCGAACGCGCCGACAGCCGGGCGTTGGCCAGCGCCACCGCAATCCCGCGCTGGGCACACTGATGGATATGGTTGGGCCACAGTTCGGTCTCCATGATCACCGCCAACCTCGGCCGTACCGCATCGAGAAACCGCGCCGCGGCCCAGGGCAAATCGTAGGGCAGGTAGCAGTGCTGAATACGCGGCTCATTGGCGAACAATGCCTTGATTCGCTCCGAACCGGTGGGGGTCATGCAGGTCACCGTAATCGGACATTCTGGGTGCTGCGCCAGCAACGCCCGAATCATCGGCGCGGCGGCAATGCTCTCGCCCACCGACACCGCGTGTACCCAGATACCGTGCGGGCGCATCGGCGGCAGGCCAAGGGCAAAACGCTCACCGATACGTCGGGCATAGGCCGGTGCCTTACGTGCCCGCCACCATAGACGCAACGCCACCAGCGGCAGCCCCAGATGAAACAGCAAGGTGTAGAGAGTTCTATTCATGGCGGCGGAGTTTACTGTGTTTTCAGCCGATCGCCTGCAGGTGTTCGGCAAAACGTTCGGCCAGCCAGCGCGCCGCCGGCCCCAGGGGCTCGTCACGCCGCCAGACCAGCTCCACCACTAGCGCCGGTGGGGTCCATTCGCTGACCAATTCGACCATCAGCCCCTGGTACGTGGGGTACTGCACCACATGGCGCGGCAACCAGGCCCAACCGAGACCACGGGCCAACCACTCGGCCATCACGAAGAAACTGTCGGCGCGCCAGACCCGGGGGCTAGCCGCTTCACCGCCGGGATACACGCTCGACGGCGTGGACATCAGCAGTTGCCGGTGCCGCGCCAGTTGCAGGGCATCGACGCGACGGGTCGCCGCCAACGGGTGCCCGACGCCACACACAGTGACCATTTCGATGCTGCCCAGCACCCGCCGCTCCAAGGCCTCGGGGATCTGGTCGTGATAGAACAATAGCCCCAGGTCGGCACGTCGCTCCACCAGCTTACGCGCCACATCACCCTGGGCGGCGCTGGTCAGTTGCACTTCCAAGCAGGGAAAGCGGTTGGCCAGCGCCTCCAGACTGTCGATCACCGGCTGGTAGGGCATCGCCTCATCCTGTGCCAGGCGCAGGCTGGCTTCCTCGCCGCGCATCAGCGCCAACGCCCGGCCATTCAAGCGCTCGCACTGGCGCAAGACTTCGCGCGCCTCATCCAGCAAGGCCTCGCCTGCCTCGGTCAAACGGGGTTGTCGACCGCTGCTGCGGTCGAACAGACTGACCCCCAGATCGGCTTCCAACGAGGCAATCGCCGCACTGATCGCCGATTGCGCCTTGCGCTGGTGCCGGGCCACGGCGGAAAACGAGCGCTGCTCGGCGACGCTGACAAACAAGCGCATCTGCTCCAGGTTCCATTGCATGTTGGCAGCTAACCTATCTTAAATACAGATAGCTAATGACTTTACCCCATCCGGAGGTTGGCTAAAATACCGATCTCATCAGCAGGCCCAGACATGAGAGAGAGCGCTCCATGAATGCTTACTACTACCTCGCTATCGCCATTTGTGCCGAAGTCATCGCCACCGTTTCCATGAAGGCGGTCAAGGGCCTGAGTACGCCCCTGCCCCTGACATTGATCATCGTCGGCTATGCCACGGCGTTCTGGATGCTGACGCTGGTGGTGCGCACGGTACCGGTAGGGGTGGCCTACGCGGTATGGGCGGGCATGGGTATCGTTATGGTCAGCGTCGCCGCGTTATTTCTCTACGGCCAGAAACTGGATATCCCGGCCATGTTCGGCATGGCGCTGATCGTCCTCGGAGTGGTGGTGATCCAGCTATTCTCGAAAACCGCCGGGCATTGATGGCCGGCAAATCGCCGATTCCCGTGAATCTGTATAATGCGACCTTGCTCATGAAAACCGAGGTTGCCGCATGCCATCCGCTATTTCCACCGATGTCCTGATTGTCGGCGCCGGTGTCGCCGGCCTCTGGCTGAACGCGCGCCTGCGCCGCCAGGGCTTTTCGACAGTACTGGTGGAGAGTGCCAGCCTCGGCGGCGGGCAAAGTGTGAAGTCTCAGGGCATCATCCACGGCGGTGCCAAATACGCGTTGCACGGTGCCCTGACCGGTGCCTCGCAAGCCATTGCCGATATGCCCCGCCGTTGGCGCGAGGCCCTGACCGGCAGCGGCGAGCTCGACCTGTCCGGGGTCCGCCTGCTGTCCGAGGCCCATTACTTGTGGTCCCCCGGCACCCTGGCCGGCAATCTCAGCAGTTTCTTCGCCAGCAAGGCGGTGCGCGGGCGGGTCGACCAGGTCAAGGGCGACCAGCTTCCAGTCGCGCTGCAAAACCCCAAGTTCAAGGGCAAGGTCTATCGCCTGGCCGAATGGGTGATCGACGTTCCCAGCCTGATTGCGCGCCTCGCCGAACTGGCGGGCGACGGCCTGCTGGCCGGGCAGGAGATCGAACCGCTACGGGAAAACGGCCAGTTGGTCGGCCTGCGTGTCGATGAGCGCGAGATTCGCGCCCAGCGCATCGTGCTCAGCGCCGGCGCCGGCACTGCGCAACTGCTCGACGCCCTCGGCCTGAGCCAGCCGGCCATGCAGAAACGACCGCTGCACATGGTGCTGGTCAAGGGCCCGAGCCTCAAGCCGCTGTACGCCCACTGCCTGGGCGGCGGCCCCAAGCCACGGATCACCGTGACCAGCCACCCGACGGCCGACGGCCAATGGGTCTGGTACCTCGGCGGCGATATTGCCGAGGCCGAAGGCGTGGCCCGCGAACCCGCCGAGCAGATTGCCGCGGCCCGCCAGGAACTCGACAGCCTGCTGCCCTGGATCGACCTGAGCCAGACTCGTTGGGCCACCCTGCGCGTTGATCGTGCCGAACCGCTGCAGACCGGCTTGACTCGCCCGGACAACGCCTTTCTCGCCGAACAGGATCGCCTGCTGGTGGGCTGGCCGACCAAGCTGGCGCTGGCGCCAGACTTCGCCGATCGGGTGTTGGCGAGCCTACAACGAGATGACATCCAACCCAGCCACCCGCCCGCTTTGCCCGAGCTGCCAAGGCCACCCATGGCGCAAACCGTCTGGGAGCAACTGCTGCCATGAACCAACCGACCCTGCACGACCTGCATCGCCCTTTGGGCAGCACCGGCCTGATGGTTTCGCCATTGGGCCTGGGTACCGTCAAGCTGGGCCGCGACCAGGGCGTTAAATATCCCCATGGCTTCCAGATCCCCAACGACCAGGAGGCCCGGCAACTGCTCAAGCTGACCCGCGATCTGGGGATCAACCTGATCGATACCGCCCCGGCTTATGGCCGCAGCGAGGAACGTCTCGGTCCGCTGTTGCGTGGGCAGCGTCACGAATGGGTGATTGTCAGCAAGGTCGGTGAAGAGTTCGAGGTCGGCCAGTCGCGCCACGACTTCAGCGCCGGACACACTCGCCGGTCCGTCGACCGCAGCCTGCAACGCCTGGAAACCGACTTTATCGACTTGGTACTGGTCCACTCCGACGGCAACGATCTGGCGATCCTCGAACGGAGCGGCGTCTACCAAACCCTTGCCGAGCTGAAGCGCGAAGGCAAGATCCGTGGTTTCGGCTTCTCCGGGAAAACCGTCGAGGGCGGCCTGAAGGCTCTGGAGCAAGGCGATTGCGCGATGATCACCTACAATCCGAATGAACAGCACGAGCAGCCAGTCATTGCTTATGCGCTGGCCCACGGCAAGGCGATCCTGGTCAAGAAAGCCCTGGCCAGCGGCCATGTTTGCCTGAGTCCGGGCGTCGATCCGGTACAGGCTAGCTTCGAACTGTTGTTTGAACATCCCGGCGTGGCCAGTGCTATTGTCGGCACTATCAACCCGCTGCACCTCGCCCACAACGTGGCAACCGTAGCCCGGATCATTCGCCAGAACTGATGCCGCCCACGCGGCCGACCCCGACGCCAGCAGGAGCCGACATGCCGCGAACGCTGATAAGAAAGAACCCCAGCAACTTCAAGACTCTGCCGTTATTTGTCGAGGCGACGCCCGAAGGCTTGAGCTATCAGAGCATCGGCATGCCGCTGAACTTCGCGCAGACCCTGCAAAAACGCAAGCCGGTGAGCGTCACCGATGCCGAGCGTTTCGCCCTGGAGTTGGCCAACCTCGGGGTGTCGGTGCGTCTGACCCTGCACTGGCAGAATCGCGACTACTGGGTACTGGTCCGGCAACGCCGGCAGGACCGTGGCGATGTGGTGCTCAAGCTGATTTCCGGTTATGTCCCGGCCCAGGAACTGAACCTGCCATTGCACACCGCTATCCAGGAAATCGCCGAGGAATGCCTGCTGGAGACACCGGAAGGCTGGCTGAGCGGACGCTTCAACGATACCTGGCTGCCGGCGCCCTACTCCGCGGCCCTGCATTACCGCGAGGCCTTGCCCTTTCGCCTGACGCCGCTATCGGGCTCGGCATTGCCCGTGCGTTGCGGCGCACAACAATTGATGGAGCGGCCCAGGGCCTATGTGCACCTGCCCACCGCCTCGTTGCAGTTGATCTACGACCTACGGCTGGATGTGCCCAGGGAAGCCAAGTCGCTGAGTCTGTTCCATGTCGATGAACGGTTGGAAAACGATGAACTGGTGGCACGCCTGGATCGCGGACGCCCTGACCTCTATCTGATGCCGCTGAAAGATGGACAACCCTGTGCCGAGCTATACACCCTGAAGAAGGACCAGTTGCTCGCGGCGAGCACCCGTGGCCTGTACCTGGCGGAAAGCTTTGCCCGACAGGAAGGCTGGCTGGTGCGCGATGAGCGGATTCGCTGGAAGGACTGGCTGCGCCAGCAAGGCTTGGCGCCCGCGGAGAAGGACTCGCAACTCAAGCGCCTGACCGGCAAGGCCCGGCAGATCTTACGCAAGATCGTGCCGACCAAGGCTGGGCGCTGAGGATATAATCGTCAGCGCCAGCGATTCAGTTGCTGCGGATTTTCTCGACAATCGCCGTCGTCGAACTGTTTTCCACCAGGCCCAGCACTTTCACCGTACCGCCGTAGGCGGTGACGATGCCGGCACCGACCACCTGGTCAACCCCATAATCACCGCCCTTGACCAGCACGTCGGGTTTGACTTGCATCAGCAAATTTTCCGGAGTCGCTTCGGGGAAGCTGATCACCCAATCCACGGCACCGAGGCCCGCCAGCACCGCCATGCGGCGGTCGACGCTATTGATCGGCCGCCCCGGACCTTTCAGGCGACTGACCGAAGCATCGTCGTTGACCGCGACGATCAGCCGATCACCCTGGGCCCGCGCCTGCTCCAGATAGGTCACATGACCGGCGTGCAGAATGTCGAAGCAACCATTGGTGAAGACGATCTTCTCGTTGTGCGCTCGAGCGTCATCCACCGCCAACAGCAGTTGCTCAAGGCCCAGCACACCGCGCTCGGAACCTTCTTCACGCTGGATGGCGCGACGTAACTCTGGCGCGCTGATGGCCGCCGTGCCCAACTTGCCAACCACGATACCTGCCGCCAGGTTGGCCAGGGCCACCGCGTGCGGCAAATCCTCGCCGGCGGCAATCGCAGCGGCCAGGGTGGAGATCACCGTATCGCCGGCACCGGTTACATCGAATACTTCACGAGCCCGGGCCGGCAGGTGCAGCGCCGGATGATCCGGGCGCAGCAAGGTCATGCCGTGCTCGCCACGGGTCACCAGCAGCGCACCGAGGTCCAGCTCCTGCATGAGCTTCGCGCCCTTGGCAACCAGCTCATGCTCGTCGAGGCAACCGCCGACGATGGTTTCGAATTCACTGAGGTTGGGCGTGATCAGGCTGGCTCCGCGATAGATCGAGAAATCCTTGCCCTTAGGATCGGCAAGCACCGGAATACCTCGCCCACGCGCCGCCTGAATCAGCGCCTGATGGTTTTTCAGCGCCCCCTTGCCGTAATCGGAAAGCACCAGCACCTTGATGCCGTCGAGCAGGCCATCCACTTCAACTCCCAACGCCAGGGCGTCGGTGGCAAAGGGCTCCTCGAAATCAATGCGCAGCAGTTGCTGGTGACGGCTCATGACCCGCAGCTTGACGATGGTCGGCTGGTGCGCAATACGCTGGAACAGCGCCCGGACCCCTACGCCCTTGAGGCTGTTGACCAGGCTGTCGGCGGCCTCATCATCACCGGTAACGCCCACCAGGGACGCCGGGGCGCCCAACGCGGCAATGTTGAGGGCAACGTTGGCGGCGCCGCCCGGACGGTCTTCGATCTGCTCGACCTTGACCACCGGCACCGGCGCCTCAGGGGAAATCCGTGAGGTGCCACCATGCCAGTAACGGTCAAGCATGACATCGCCAACTACCAAAACGGGGGCTTGATCGAATCGCGGCATGGACAACTTCATGGGCAACCCACATACAAAATGAACAGGGGCGCGATATTAACACAGGGTTGGCGCAGGCTAGTTCACACAAAAAAAGCAAACTAGCCTTACATATCGCCTGCCCCATCGTCGCTCAAACAATGTCAACAGGAGCCGGATCATCGAGCCCCATGGCGTTGAGCCGCGCATAGTAGCCGTTCTGCGCCAACAGTTGGGCATGACTACCCCGCTCGACAATACGCCCCTGATCCATGACCAGGATCAGATCGGCTTTCTCGATGGTCGAAAGTCGGTGAGCGATCACCAGCGTAGTGCGCCCCTTCATGGCCTGGTCCAGCGCTGCCTGGATATGCCGCTCCGACTCGGTGTCGAGGGCCGAGGTCGCCTCGTCGAGAATCAACAACGGCGCATTTTTGAGTAAAGCGCGGGCAATCGCCAGGCGCTGGCGCTGGCCGCCAGACAGCAACACGCCGTTTTCGCCTACCTGGGTATCGAAGCCCTGGGGCAACTGCTCGATGAACTCTTTTGCATAGGCATCGGCGGCGGCGGCCTCGATATCAGCACGAGGAGCGCCCGCCAGGTCCCCATAGGCAATATTATTGGCCACGGTATCGCTGAACAACGTGACATGCTGGGTCACCTGGGCAATGTGCCGACGCAAGTTCAACAGGCGATAATCTTCGATCTCGACACCGTCGAGAAGAATTTCACCCGTATCATGATGATAGAAACGAGGAATCAGGGCCGCCAGCGTCGACTTGCCACTACCAGAGCGCCCAACCAAAGCGATCATCTGGCCCGGCTCGACGGTAAAGCTGATATCACTCAAGACCTGCCGATCGGTATCCGGATAAGTGAAGCTCAGATTACGCACTTCCAGGCGACCGCTGACCGCTTCACGCTCAATGGTGCCGCCGTCCACTTCGGACTCGACATCCAACTGCTCGAAAATGCTTTCAGCCCCCGCGACACCTTTCTGGATGGTCGAACTGACTTCGGAGAGCTGGCGAATCGGCTTAGGCAACAACCCAGCCAAAGTGATATAGGCAATCATGTCGCCTGCAGAAGCATCGCCACGCAGAAACAACACCAGGAACATCAACACCGCCATGGCACTGTAGATCACCAGTTGCAGCAATGGAGTGTAGATCGCTCCGGTACGAGTCATGCGCAGTTGTTTGTCGGTATTGCCCTGGCTGGCCTCGAGGAATCGCTGCCGTTCATAGGCCTCGCCACCGAAGCTGCGCACTACACGATAACCCTGGATGGTCTCCGAGGCGACATGGGTGACATCACCCATTGCGACCTGGATACGCTTGCTCTGCTTACGAAATTTCTTGCTCGAGGAGCTGACCATCACTGCGATCAGCGGCAGTATCGCTATCATGACCAGCGTCAGACGCCAGTTCATCCACAGCAACGAAAGAAACAGAAACACCACGGTCATGCCTTCGCGGATCACCACCTTGATTGCATCCGTGGCCGCCCCGGTGACCATGGTCACATTGAAAGTGATACGCGAGATCAGATGACCGGAGTTGTGGCTGTCGAAATAGCGGTTGGGCAAGGTCAGCAGGTTATTGAACAACTGCACCCGAAGATCATGCACCAATCCTAACGACACCTTCGCCAGAAAGTAGTTGCCCAGATAGGACCCGAGTCCTTGCCAGCCGGCAATCAGCACGATCAGCAGCGGCACCGCCTGCAGCAGTTGCAAGTCGCGCAGGTAGGGAACGCTGGGGAACAGCGAGGCCTGGGGATTGGACAGGCCGTCGACGAAATACTTGAGGATGTAGCCAAGCATCGGCTGGGTCGAAGCGAATATAAGGAACCCGAGGATACTCAACGCGAACAGACCCGCGTAAGGCCGGACATAACTGAGTAAACGGAGGTATATCTTCAAGCTCGAAGGGCTTGCGCTGAGACGGGAGTCGGTCATATCACGCGGCGCTTGTGAAAAAGGAGGCTGACTTTAGCACAGCTTCTCTGGTGTACTTGCACACTGCGCGTGTCGATGGCCCTCCCCACGACCAATGACATTAAAATGCCATCCATCTATGATGATCGGCACTATCTTTTGTGGAATGTCTTTCCTACATGCAATCCAAGCGCCTCACTTATGCTTTAAACCGCACCTTCGATTTTCTTTGTCTATGGGTTCTTCCTGCCGGCTATCTGATGCTGCTGTGCGGAATGTTCGTACTTTCGGGACGTTCGGCCCTGACTTCGCTCTACCTGAGCTTATTTGCCATACCCACTTTACTGTTGCTGTGCTTGCGCCCAACTGAAGTAACGACGCTACTGCGTGAACCATTGATTATCGGGTTCGCAGCCTTCGGTCTCTGGGCCTGTCTGAGCCTGCTCTGGAGCCCCCCTGAACAGCCTGATTACGGGATGATGAAAATTCCCCTCCAGACGCTGATGCTGTTCGCCGGTTGCGCGCTGCTGCTGCAATACCGCGGAGAAGCCTTGAAAGTCGTGATGTTCAGTGCCGCTATCATCGCCCTGGGCGCTACCACGGTCTATCTGGCGCGGTTCGCTCACGGCTATACACCCGGTGAACGCATGGTGGGTGCAGGCGCCTTTGATAATCCGCTGTTGAGCTCCCATGTTTTCGGGTTCTTCTGCATCTACTGGTTATCCACCTGCATCACTACCCAGCGACTTCAGACCTTGTACTTGAGCGTTCCGGCACTGGTGGTGATGTTCCTTGCCATCATGGCCACCGGCTCACGAACGCCTCTGGTGGCACTAACACTCGCTATCGTCTGGCTGAGTATCACGCATTGGAATCGTCGCACCCTGATATTGGTTTGCAGCCTCTTGCTCACTGCCGCCGTTGTCCTGCTGGCCATACCGGAGTTGCTAGGCGCGCGGGGCAACTCCTATCGCTTCGAGCTCTGGAACCTGTCCCTGCAGCACATTGGCGAACACCCCTGGATCGGGCATGGCTACGACTCGAAGCTATACTTGGATATCGGCGTAGATTTTTTATTGCGAGAGCCTCACAGCTTTGCGCTGGGCGTCCTTTATTACGTCGGCCTGGTCGGCTTGCTACCATGGCTGTTCATGCTGGCCTGGGGACTCTTCAGCAGTTTCAGGCAACGCCATCAGCCGCTGTTCGTTCTCGCTTCCACGATGCTGGTCTATGGAATCGGCGCCGGCCTGACCGAAGGTGGCGGGATCTTGTCACGGCCACGGGAGCATTGGTTTTTACTCTGGATCCCCCTGGCCCTGATTGCCAGCCTGCATATCGCTCGTCGATCTGACAACTTATTGATGCTGCGCCCCAAGCGACTCAAGCCAGAGGCCTTCGCACGGCAATGCCACAACGCCGAGATCATCGAGGCTGATGGGCTAGGCCCTAAAGTGTTGCGCCTGGAAGATAAAACTTTCTTGAAGCTGTTTCGCCCACGACGCTGGTATACCTCAGGTAATTTCAATCCCTATTCGCAGCGTTTCGCCGTCAACAGCGCACGTTTGTTGGCGCTGCGCATTCCCGCGCCTCGCGTGCTTGCCCTGTATAACCTGCCAGACGGCAGCGACGCCGTCCATTATCAGCCACTTCCAGGACAAACCCTGCGCCAGACCCTGCAGAGCCTCGATGCCAGCCTTCGTCAGGCACTGATGCAGCGGTTCGGGCGCTTTATGGCCCAACTGCATGAACGTGGGGTCTACTTCCGCTCACTGCATCTGGGAAATGTGCTGTTGATGGACGATGGAGAATTCGGCCTGATCGATGTGGCGGACATGCGCATTCTGCCCTCAGCGCTCAGCCACGAATTGCGTGTACGCAACCTGCGTCATATGCAGCGTTACCCACAAGACCGAAGCTGGCTCTTCGAAGAGCACTTCGAACAACTGTTGAATGGTTACCAGACATTGGCCTCGGACAAAGCCATCGACAACATGCGGCGCCACATAGAGGCTCAACAGCTCTCGCTGCAAAAATCCTAACGCAGAAAACGGCGCGCCCCACGAGCAGCGCCGTGACACTGTCCTAGTCAGGACGGTCGGGGCCTCAGCCGGTTTCTTTGGCAGAGAAAATCAGACGCCCCAAACCGCGCAAGGTCTTACGGCCAAAATACTTGAACGGAATTTGCTGGAGTATTTCTCGAGCCAATACCCGGTCCCGGTTCGACGTCTTGAGGAACATCGAGTTCAGGAAGTCATAACGCACGGCATCGTAAGCGGGGTGATCACGGAACAACGCATAAGTCTTAAGAATGTTCTCGATCATGAACCTGTGATTCTTGTACGAATTGGTAGCATGTTGACGGTATTGGGCCATGCACACATTTAACGCATCGATGTAATAACCGGCATGGGTGATCTTGAGTTCGATCAGCAGGTCTTCCAGTGGGATATCCGGGTCGAACCCACCAACCTTGTCCAGCGCCTCTCGGCGCATCATCAATGTCGGGGCCGGTGGAAACGGCTTGAGATCCATGAACATTTCATCGAAATTGAGCCGCCGGAAGGGGATATCGCGACGCTGGCGCTTTTCCGGCAGTAGATTTCCGTCACCATCAATCAACTCAATATTGCCGGCGCAAATCCCCACTTCGGGCTTGCCATCCATGTAGGCCACTTGGATGGCGATACGATCCGGGAACATGATGTCATCGGAACCGAATGAAACGATCAGGCTACCTTTGGCACGGGCAATAGCACCATTGAGGGTCTTGGTCAATCCCTGGTTTGGCTGAACCTGGAAGTCAAAACCATGCTCGGCCTGAAGGCGACGGATTCGCTCGACACTGTCATCGGGCGAGCCGTCGTCGACCACCAACAGCTCGATGTTTGGATAAGTCTGCCCCAGCACGCTGAGGATGCTTTTTTCGATGTACCTGCCATGGTTGTACGATGCAATGATCACCGTCACCAGCGGTTGTTTTTCGCTCATGTACCTAGTTACCTGACTGGCTCAGACCGGACTCTATCAAGTCCAAATAATGTTGACGAAACTCCTCAATGTCGTGCTCGCGCTGAAGATAGCGGAAGGCTTCTTCACCCTTGGCCCGTAGCGCGTCGTCATCAAGGGTGAGGTAGGCCCCCAACGCTGCTTTCAATTGCTCGACGTTGCCCGGCTCGTGGGAAAGACCGCCTGCCCCCTGAATCAGCGGTAACATGGCAGGCACGTTCGAAGCGATAATCGGCAAATGCCCACTCATGCCTTCCAACAGGGCCAGACCCAGCCCCTCGTTCAGGGAGGGCATCGTCCAGATATCGAATGCTCGCACATATTGCAGAGCATCTTCGCGAAACCCCACCAGATGCGCCCGCCCCGTCAACTCGAGACGCTCGATTTCCCGACGCAAATTGGCCTCTTCCCGCCCTGCGCCGATAATGGCGACCTGAGCCTGAGGGTAGTCGTCCTTCAAGCCGGCAAAAGCCTGCAACAAGTGCACGTGCCCCTTGATCGGCACCAAGCGTCCCAGGGCGCCTACCAGGCGGGCATCCGCCGGTAATCCCAGCAGCTCTCGGGCTCTGAGGCGTGGGTGTTGCAATCCTTCAGCCTGGACAATATCGATGGCATTGGTAATCGCCACCGTATTACTTTCTGTAAAGCCGCAACGCAGACCGACCAAGTACTCCCGAACAGCCGGAGAAACCCCGACGAAACGCCAGGCAGGACTCACCCAGCGCTGGGTCTGCCGACGCCGGTAGCCTCGGTCGTACTCGCCGAAACCGTGGGAAATACCGATGCACAACGGAATCTTCAACCAACGGTTGAGCTGTAGCATCATGTTCACGGACTTGAAGCGATTGCAGATCACTACATCGAACTGCTGTTCACGACAATACCGGTAGATACGCCACATAGCCTTTAGGCGCACCCCCTTGAGAGCACTTTCCGGCAGCTCGAAGTAATGCGAATGACTGGCCACACTCACAGGCTCGCCCTGCGCGGGACGGCCACTGAGGAAACCCGAGGTCACTTCAAAACGCGCCTTGGGCAGCGCCTTGACGATCTGCTCACCCAGATCGGCAAAATCGTTGGCCTTGACGTTGTAGTCCGGCTGTAGCTGCAGAACCTTGTAACGCGATTTCATATACCTTTCCTGCTGCCATCTCGTGGCACATGCGGGTCAAACTCGCTCGTCGATCCTGCGAATCTGACACCTGGACTTGGTGCAAAATACAGGAACCTGAGGGCTTTTGCGCCTTATGGGCGCTTTATCCGCCAGAACAATTCATGCCGTCGCACCGCCTTGCGAAAATACTCGTTTTCTCCATATGGCGACGGCACACGCCCGGCCAGCCAGCGTTGCAGGAAACCACGAAGACGACGCTTGAAGGGTGGACGGGGTTGCAAATCATGCATCATGCCCAACGACATGGCCTTGTCCAATTGGCATTGAGTGGAAAGCTCAAGGGAATACGGCTCCAGCACAGCTGTCGAATCGAGCACTGGCGGCAGAGCCACTCCCTGACCTGAGCGGCCCATTGGCCAACGATCATTGTCATGCAAATGATTGGCGTAACCCAAAATCACCCGCGGCTGCCACTTCAGGCCTTCAAGCGCTTCGAGCACGGCAGCATGGCTGCAGATATGATCCGGGTGCGGATCGAGCACCGGATGAGGCAAGACCAGTACATCGGGCCGGGCCTTGACCAACAAGGCACGCAGATCATCCAATAATCGATTCCAAGTTGGAGCACCATCTGCGTCGCCAGGCAACAGGAACGGATTGAACCGGCGGAACAAACGGGTATCACGAAGGTTGGCTTCCAGGGAAGGGACCGGCAGATCAGGTGTAGCCTGCATTGACGGTAGCTGCATGCAGAAGTAACCCAGTTGTATACAACGAGACGGAGCGACACCGGCCCATTGCGGTACAGCGATACTGTCCCACGCTCGCAAACGCCCCTTGAGCCGCGACGCCTCGGCCGGCTCAATACCCATTTTACGGTAATGCTCGGATTCGATCTCACCCGCTGTCAGGGTCACGATCCAGGCCTCATCCGCCTGGCTGTACAACCCAAATGCAGCCAGCTCCGCATCGTCGGCATGAGGCGCGATCACCATGACTCGCTGGCGACGGTAATCCGGATGACGAAACACCCACAACTGCGGTTGCCCGAGAATTCGGCAACGCCGACCGGTCAATCGCAGGGCGCCTCCAGACAGCGCATCGGCCTGACCACTGAGGTTGAGGTAGCGCACTCCCTTGACGCCCCGCTCGAAGGTCTGCCGGTCGGGACGTTGGCCTCCCAGCAGTTCGATCACGGGATCGATCAAGCGCCCCAACCAGGAACATGCGACTCGAACCTCCAGCACCAGCGTCTCGCTGCCATCGAAGGATATCGGTGTGTTCAGCAGCAGGCATTCACCGTTGAGCAGCACCGAGGCGCGCTCACTGTCCGGAGGGAAACGATAGTGGTAGTTCGCCTTGGGCGAATAAAATAAATGGTCGGCAAACCAGGCTTCGTGAGCGCACCACAGCAGCACGGCGCACAGCGGCACAATCCATCCATCCACCCAAATACCGGTGGCCATCAACAACAGCAAGACGAGCACCAACCCAATACGCTTATTACGCCGATGACGCCTGAGAAGTTGCTGTTTACGACTCATACCTGATAAACCGACACAGGATGACACCACCGATCCTTGTATTCCCGATCCGCCCGCCCGAACGAAAACCGCAGGGGCTTGCCGCTGAGCCGCGCCTGCTCCCAGGCGGCTTGGGTATTGAGGAAACTCAGTACGCTACCGGGGCTGAAGGCGCGGGTTTCGGGGTCGACTCCGCCGTTAATGTATTCGACACTGATCCACCTCGGCGACTCGGCGCGATACACCAGTTGTATGGCAATCGGCGCACCGTTGAGCAACAGCACCGAGCCGATCAGTAACTCGCGCAACAACTCCAGCACCTCGGCCATGCGTTCGACCCCCGTAGCGGCAAACCCCCAGCGCCGCCGAAACAGATCACAATAGATCGCCGCCAGTTCCTTACTACTGAATTCACTGACAGGGCGCACCGCGCCACCGGCCTCTTCCAGCAGGCGCAGTTCACGACGCTGGTTATAGCGAAACTTCTTCGACAGTTCCTCAGGCTCACGAGCCATGGCCAATTGCTCGGCCTGCGCCTTGAGCGTGCCGATACGCCCCTCATTCAAACTCGACAAATAGCGCGCCCGATGGCGCAGGGGCACCTGGACATCGGTGGCTATCGGCAGGATCAGCTCCGCGTTGCCCAGATCGAACAGGCCTTTCTTGCCCTGGCGCTTGAGAACATCCTTGGACAACGCCAGATCACGTCCCCAGGTAGCAATCGACGCTTTTATTTCGCCATCCTGTTCCCAACCCAGGTAACGCACAGGAATCTGCGCCAACTGCGCCAGACGCTCGACAACCATGGGGTGAGTCGCCACGCTCCCGCCGAAGCGCTGCCAGGCGGCGGCATAGGTGGCCGCGTCAACGGCGGTCCAGCCGCGTTCGCGCCAGGCTTGCAGGCGATTGAGCATCAAGCTGGCACCCTACTAATCCCTGGCAGACGACGCTCAGCCGAGCGTGTCATAAGCATTCGCACCGTCTTTGACCACCAGGATGTCTTCCATGATCAGATACTGCAGATCGGAGCCGAAGAACATGTTCAAGGCATCGGTCGGCGAGCAGATCATCGGTTCGCCACGACGATTGAGTGAGGTGTTCAGCGACACGCCGTTGCCGGTCAGGACTTCCAGGGCCTTCATCATGTCGTAGTAGCGCGGGTTGTATTCGCGCTTGAGCACTTGGGCACGGGAAGTACCATCCTCATGGACGACTTCCGGCACTCGGGTCTTCCACTCTTGCGCCACTTCGAAGGTGAAGGTCATGAACGGCGCCGGGTGATCGATCTTGATCATCTGCGGCGCCACGGTGTCGAGCATCGACGGGCAGAAAGGCCTCCAGCGCTCGCGAAACTTGATCTGATGGTTGATCCGATCCGCCACGCCGGCGACGCTCGGGCAACCGATGATCGAACGACCGCCCAAGGCACGCGGACCAAACTCCATGCGCCCCTGGAACCAAGCCACCGGGTTGCCGTCGACCATGATCTTGGCGATCTGCTCCGGCATGTTGTCCAGCTTGCGCCACTTCGGCGCATTGGCATGACGGGCACAGGCCGCGATCACGTCTTCGTTGCTGTAGGACGGCCCCAGGTAGACGTGCTCCATCTTCTCCACCGGCACGCCACGGGCGTGGGACACATAGGCCGCCGCGCCGACCGCCGTGCCGGCATCGCCGGAGGCCGGCTGCACGAACAGTTCCTTGACGTCGTCGCGGGCAATGATCTTCTGGTTCAGCTTGACATTCAGCGCACAGCCGCCAGCGAACGCCAGCTTGCCGGTTTCCTTGAGGACGTCGCCCAGGTAATGGTCGATCATCTGCAAGGCGAGCTTCTCGAACAGCGCCTGCATGCTGGCCGCGTAATGAATATACGGCTCGTCGGCGATATCGCCTTCGCGCTTGGGGCCCAGCCACTCGATCAACTTCGGCGAGAAGTAGAAGCCCTTGCCCTTTTCCTTGTAGCGACGCAAGCCAATCACGTTGGCGTAGTCGGTATTGATCACCAGCTCGCCGTTTTCAAACGAGGCCAGACGCGAAAAATCGTACTGGTTGGCATCGCCGTAAGGGGCCATGCCCATGACCTTGAATTCGCCGTCGAGCATTTCGAAGCCGAGGAACTCGGTGATTGCGCCATACAGGCCGCCCAGCGAATCCGGATCGAAAAACTCCTTGATCTTATGGATCCTGCCGTTTTCACCGTAGCCGAAAAAGGTCGTGGCGTACTCGCCCTTGCCGTCGATCCCGAGGATTGCGGTCTTCTCCTTGAAGCCAGAGCAGTGATAGGCGCTGGAAGCATGGGCCAGGTGATGCTCGACCGGCTCGATCTTGATTTTCTTCCGATCGAAGCCCAGTTGTTCCAGGCACCAGACGATTTTATTGCGATAACGCTTGTAGCGCCGGTTGCCCATCAGGATCGCGTCAAGGGCACGATCCGGGGCGTACCAGTAACGCTTGGCGTAGTGCCAGCGGGCCTTGCCGAACAAGCTGATCGGCGCGAACGGGATCGCCACTACATCAACGTCGGATGGCTTGATACCGGCCTGTTCCAGGCAGAACTTCGCCGATTCGTAGGGCATGCGGTTCTTTGCATGTTTATCGCGGACGAAGCGCTCTTCTTCGGCGGCCGCAATAAGCTTGCCGTCGATGTACAAGGCCGCGGAAGGATCATGGCTAAGGGCGCCGGACAGGCCAAGAATCGTCAATGCCACAGGGGTCTAGCCTCTTTAAAGTCTGCAGGCGGGCGGCAATGCGCCACAGTAAATGTGTTCTCGCCAAGGGCAAGAAACAGCTAAAGGGCGGGATTATAGCGTAAAAGCACCGGCAAGCCTCTAGCGGCCTGTGTGGCTGGTTCTGTTAGTCGATTTCGGCGCCACAAGCAGCTGATCGCCCCTGCCCAGGGCGCCAGGGCGGTCACTCGCTCAGTGGGCTGACGCGATGGTCTTGGGCAGTCGAGCGTCGATCACGCGGTACAAGGCACTGTTCTCGGGCCAGTTGCGCATGAAGCGCGCACGGTCCCGCGCATAGGCCGGTGCAAAGCTGTGGTTGGAGCGATGTTGATGCATCGAGTCGAGATCGATCAGCGCCCAGCGCCCTTCATGCCAGAACAGGTTGTGTCCCTTGAAGTCACCGTGACTGATGCGCTCGCCAATCAGCTCGATAAACAACTGGTCCAGGGCGAGCAGTTCCGCTTCCGGTGCCGCGCCGGACTCCACATAAGGCGCAAAACGCTCGATGATATCGGGTCCGGCCAGATACTCCGTCACCAGGTAAGCGCGGCTGCGTAACCAGCAGAAACGCCGCTCCAGCACCGCCAGCGGCCTGGGCGTGGCGATCCCGAGAAACGCCAGGCGATTACCTTCGCGCCAGGAATGCCAGGCGCGACTCGGGCGCCAGAAGCGCTTGAGCCAATGGGTGAAGCCCTTGATATTGTAGCGTTTGACCACCAGTGTGCGGCCACCCGCTTCGACCCGACCGACGCTGGCCGCGCCACCGGTCTTGTACAGATGTCCCCGGTCGAGCAAGGCATCGGCCTGAGCCAGCACCGGCAGCAAAGCCACCTCTTCCTCGCGGCGAATGGCCCGCAAGGCGAATGGTCCGCTCCGCACGCTGAACAGCGTGCAGTCACGCCCGACCTTGGCGAGAAAGTCTTTCAGGCGCCAGCCACGAATTTTTTCGACCTGCTTGAGCAAGGCCTCCAACGGCAACGCGTGCTCGGCATTGTTCAGCAGATAATGCACCAGCAACTCTTCGATAAACGGCGCGAAAGATTTGGGCAATTGTGCGAAGAACACCCCGAGGTTCTCCAGTACCTTCTGCCGTGACAGCGCTTTGCCGGCCTGCTCGACACAAACCCCAGCACCGTCGATCAAATACAGTTTGGCGCCATGGCGCAGCAGGTTGTCCAGGTGCAGGTCTTCCTGCCACACACCTTGGCCATGCATCTGCGCAATGGCGCTCAGTGCCTCAGCCAGCACCTGCTGCTGCTCATCCGCCAGCAGCGGTAGCGACTCGACTCGCTGCCAGGCTTGGGCCAGGCTTTCGGCCCCCTCGAGGAATTCGAACAACAACCAACCGCCTTCACCTTCCCGCAAGCCGTCGGCCAGTAGCAGTGGCGTGGTCAGTCCTTGTTCGGCGAGTAAGCGCACACCTCGCAATTCGCGCTGAAAGTGCCGGGCCGCCTTGTTGCCCACCAACAGCTTGGCCAGCACTGTGCGACCGCGCCAAACCCCAGCTCCGACATAACGCTGGCCAGGCAGCACGCGCAGCAGGCTGAGCAGTTGCAACTGCCCGGACCCGGCGGCATCCGCCAGGTCAATGCTCAAGGGCAAGACTGGCGTGCGTCCGGCGGACTTCAAGTCGGATAAACGCATCAACGATTTCCTTTTTTGCCGCGACGTGTATCCAGGTGCCTAAGCCAGGCAGCCACCAACGGGCTGTCCAGCGGTTGATCGAGATAAGCCGCCAGCAGGGTGCCTACTTCGCTCTCGCTCCACATCGGCGCGCGCCGCATCAGCGGCTCCAAATCCTTGACCCGATCACGTCGGCCAAACAGCAATGGCCGGGTTTTCTCCAGGTCGATCAATTGCGCCTGGTAATCGTCGGTCACCGGCCGCAGAAAAATATGCTTGGGATAAAAACAACCATGGACCTGGCGCAAGGCGTGCAGCTGTCGGGCCAACAGGCCGCAGGCACGCAAGATCGCTTGGCGCCGATCCGGCCTCATCTGCGCCCACTGTGCCAGCAGCGAATCCAGATCGTTCCAACCGTCCAGCGCCCGGGTCAACAGCATCGCCCGGCGCTCACCCTGCACGTTGCGCTCACCGAAAAACACCGCCTGCAACGCCGGAATGCCCAACCGCTGGTAACGGCTGATATTGCGAAACTCGCGGGCAAGGGTCGGCTCGCCCAAGGGCCTGTGCAGGGTCCGCGTCAAGTAATTGCTCTGGCGCTTGAGGTAATACCTCTGGCCTTCCAGCTCCAGGCGAAACACGCGGCTCCAGCCGCCGCCACTGGTATTGGGCTCATCCACCGCATCGAGTTCGATGGCCCACAAAGCATCAAAGTCGCCGAGGCCGTTACGCTCCAGCAATGCGCGGTCCGTCGCCGCCAGGAAATCGCTCATTCGCGCCCCTCGAAGAATCTCAGTACATGTCGAATCCGCTTTTTATCCGCGGCATTCAGTCGGCTGCGCTGGCAATACTGCAGGTAAAAACGCAGTCGTTGGGTCGCCGACAGCTGATACTTGGCGACCTTGTCCAGGCAGGCCAGATCCTTGGTAATCCGATAGCGCAGCCAGAAGCCCCGCCAGAACTCGCCGTTGGGACAATCGATCAGAAACAGACGGGCCTGGTCGTCGACCAACAGATTGCGCCACTTCAGGTCGTTATGGGTAAACCGTTGATCGTGCATGATCCGCGTATACTGCGCCAATTGCCGGCTGATGCCATCGACCCAGGCACGGTCGCGCAACAACGGATCGTGGCGATTGGCCAAGGCCGACAGGTCTTCGGTATTGGGCAATTCGCGGGTGATCATCGCGCCGCGATGATAGGCCGCGCCTCGGCGCTCCAGGCCCCAGCCGACCACATCGGCGGTTGGAATCCCCCACTTGGCGAAACGCTTGAGGTTCTGCCATTCGGACTTCACCCGAGGTTTGCCCACGTAGCGGCGCATGCCCTTGCCCGCACCGATATAGCGTTTGACGTAATAGTTCACACCATCGCGCCGGACCCGGATGACTTCGGACAACGGATCACGGGTCAGGTGCTCGCCCTCCAGGGCGAACACGGCCTTGAGACTGCCGAAATCATCGGCCAGCGCCGCATACTCAGGTTCCAGCTTCCACCCGGACATCAGAGCGCGTCCCCGTAACGCTGTTTGCGTTTGTATAGCTTGTCGGCCTTGCTTTGCAGCCAGGTCAGCAACCGCGCCTCGTCACGCAGGATCTGGCGCAACGGCTGGCGGAAATAGCCTCGCAGGAAACGCAGCTTGTCGCGTTGGGTAAGGCCGATATCCAGCACCGAGAAATACAATCCCGCCAGATCCTTGTCGCGCCAGCGGCGCGGGATGCTCGGGCGAACCTGCGCACGATGCAGATCGATGACCGAAAGCCGCAGGTCATCGGCCGTCACCGGCCTGTCGGTATGCAGCAGGAAATGGGCGATATAACAGTCGCGATGGTTGAGCCCGGCCCTGTGCATGCCAGCGGTCATGCGCGCCACCTCGGCAATCAGCGCATGCTTGAGCCGGGGTTCGGGCGGCTGTATGGACCATTGCAGGGTGAAGTCTTCGAGGCTGATGGTCGGCGCCAATTCTTCGGTGACGATAAACGAATCCTGGCCAGCCGGATTACTGCCACGCTCACCGTAGGCCACACCCGTCATGGTGGGCACTCCGGCTTGGCGCAGGCACTGGATAGCCCGCCACTCCTGGCCGGCCCCCAGTACCGGCATCTTCGCGGTCAACAGGTTCTTGAAGATCTCGCGCCAACCGATGCCACGGTGAATTTTCACAAAATAGCCACGCCCGGCGACTTCCGTGCGCAAAGTCCGCCGGGCCTCCAGCTCACGATAAACCTCGCCCTGCAACTGCTCGACCTCGGCGAAGGCATCGCGCCCGGCCCAGAGGCTCTTGAAGGGTTCGGCAAGGATCAACTTCATCGCTGTGGCTCCGCCAAAATCACGTCCGCCGCGTGCTGCGGCATGCTATAGAGATCAGCCGTCTCGGCGAAGGCCAGACCGTTGCGGCTCCATGTCGTGCGTGCCGTCTCGTCGGACAGCATCCGGTTCAGGTATTGATTGAGCTGGTTCTGCTCGAAAGGCTCGTCCAGTACCAACCCAGCAGCGGCCTCGGTAATGTAGTGGGCATAGCCACAGACCGCGCTGACCAGCACCGGCAACCCCGAGACCAGGGCCTCAAGCAACACGGTGCCGGTATTTTCGTTGTAGGCCGGGTGGATCAACAGGTCGGCGCCCAGCAGGAAGCGCGGGATATCGCTGCGCCCCTTGAGAAATCGCACGTGCTCGCCCAGTCCCAGCGCGGCACTCTGCACTTGGAATACCTTGGGGTCGTCCTGACCGATGACAAATAGCCGGGTGCGTTTTTTCAACGCCGACGGCAGGGCCGCCAGTGCCTTGAGACTGCGATCGACGCCCTTGGTCTTGAACCCGGAGCCAATCTGCACCAGCAGACAATCGTCGTCCGCCAGCTTGAATTCGCGGCGGAACCCGGCGCGGATCTCGGCGGCATTAGCCGGCGCCCGGCGGTCCTGGGCAATCCCCGGCGGCAGCAGGTGAAAACGTTCCGGCGGTGTGTCGTAGTGCTTGATGAACAATGGCTGCTGGACTTCGGAAATCATCAGGATCTCGGTCTTCGCCCCTTTGGCGAACACCGCTTTTTCGTATTCGGCGAAGTGCTGGTAGCGACCCCAGCGACGGTACAACGAATGGCGCAGATTTTGTGCCTTGTCCTCGAAGCAGCCGTCGGCGGCGTAATACACGTCCAGGCCGGGCATCTTGTTGAAACCGATCAACCGATCCACCGGGCGCTGGGCCAGGTCGGCTGCCATCCAGGCGCTGAGTTTTTCGTTGCGCCGATGGTTAGACCACGCCTTGACCGGCACCACCAGCACTTCGAAGCCGGGTGGAATATCCCCTTCCCAGATCAACGTATAAACACGAATGGCGTGACCGCGCTGCTGGCACTCCAGGGCGATACGCATGAAATCTCGCTGCAGTCCGCCGAAGGGAAAATACTTGTAAAGGACAAAAGCCAGTTGCATCAGTGTCGCTCCTCAGCCAGTAACAACGCGCTCAATCGGCTGACGACACGCTCGGGATCAAGCCGCGTAAAGCACAGCGGCGATTCGCGCTTCAAGTCGAATCGCCGCTGATCTTCAGGGGTCGGCACATAGGTGCAGTGCTTTTGCAGACAGGGCGCACAGCTAAAATTGCTCGCCAGATGAACCTGCGACTTGCCGTAGGCGCCGGTCAGGCCCGGATTGGTCGGACCGAACAGCGACAGGGTCGGCACATCCAGCGCCGCGGCCAAGTGACCCAAGCCGGTATCCACCGCCACACAGGCGCTGGCGTCGGCCAGGACCTTCGCCACCCCGGCAAGGTTCAGCTTCGGCAGTACCACCGCATGCTTCAGGCCACGGGCAATACGCTCGGCGCGGGCCTTTTCGGCCGGATTGCCCCAAGGCAATCTCACCTCGAGGCCCAGTTGTCCCATGCGTTCGGCCAGCTCGCGCCAGTAAGCCTCGGGCCAGTGTTTGGTGTCCCAAGTGGTGCCATGCAGGAACAACACGAACGGCGTCTTGCTACGCGGCAACACCACCAGTTTGTCGACATCCAACCCGTAATCGCCCAACCCCTTGGGCAAGTCATACCCCAAGGCCACGGCGAACAGTTGTCGGACCCGCTCGACCGCGTGCTGCCCACGGGCCACCGCCAGGCGCCGGGAATAGAAACGGCTGGCCAGGGGCTCGCGAGCCGACTGTTTGTCCAGCCCGGCGACCGGCGCTTTCGCATAACGGGTCAGGAACGCGCTTTTCACCAGGCCCTGGGCATCGATCACCAGGTCATATTTCGTTGCGCGCAGGCTTTGCTTGAAACGCTTCCACTCGCCGCTCCTGACGGCCTGCCAAAGGTTCTTGCGCCAGCGACGGATCGCCACTGTAATCACTTTGTCCACCGCCGGATGCCAGCTTGGGATCTCGGCGAAGCTCTCCTCGACCACCCAGTCAAAACGGATACCGGGAATGGCCCGGGACGCATCGGTGAGCGCCGGCAGGGCATGGATCACGTCCCCCAGGGAAGACGTCTTGACCAGCAATACTCGCAACTTACTCGACCTCGACCGGGGCGCCTTGCAGGCGCTGCAAGGCTTCGTTCACGGAGGCCGGCATCAGTTGGCGCAGACAGTTGTAATGCCCGAACCGGCAGGTACGATCAAAACACGGACTGCAATCGAGGCCCAACCGGACGATTTCCACCTGGTCCGCCAAGGGCGGGGTGAAGCCTGGGGAAGTCGAACCATAGACGGCCACCAGCGGGCGGTTCAACGCCGCAGCGACGTGCATCAGGCCGGAGTCGTTGGACACCACCGCGTCGGCGCAGGACAGCAGATCGATGGCCTCGGCCAACGAAGTCGAGCCGCTGAGGTTCACCGACTCTTCCCGCAGGCCGGGAATCAGCCACTGGCGAATATCTTCGCCAACCCCATGGTCATTCTTCGAGCCGAACAGCCAGACCTGCCAACCCTCGCGAATTTTCGCCTCGGCGACTTTTGCGTAATGCTCCGCCGGCCAGCGCTTGGACTCACCGAATTCGGCACCCGGGCACAAGGCCAGGACCGGGCGATCCAGCACCAGCTCGAACTTACCCAGTGCCGCTGCGCGACTGGCCGGGTCGATGCGCAGGTTCGGTCGGGGATAAGGCGTCGGCAGCTCGATCCCCGATTCATAGGCCAGGGCCATGAACCGTTCGATCATCATCGGGTAGCGTTGCGGGTCCAGCTTGCGCACATCATTGAGCAGGCCGTAGCGCAATTCGCCGCGCCAGCCGGTGCGTTTCGGGATGCTGGCAAAAAATGGCACCAGCGCCGACTTCAGCGAGTTGGGCAACAGGATCGCCTGATCATACTGGCCAGCCAGGGATTTGCCGATCCTGCGCCGAGTAGCCAGCTCCAAGACACCGTGACCGAGCGGAAAGCTCAAGGCCGCACGCACTTGGGGCATGCGTTCGAGGATCGGGCGGCTCCACTCGGGGGCCAGCACATCGATCTCGCACTGTGGGTGACGTTGTTTCAGGCACTGGAACAGTGTCTGAGCCATCACCATGTCACCGACCCAACTGGGCCCTACGATGAGAATCTTCATAAATATCCCGGAAACGATCAGGGAGGCCTGCGGCCTCCCCGGTCTTTGCGTGTCCAGTGGCCTGTAGGCTGGTTCTGTGAGTCAATTTCGGCGCCAGAAGTCCCGACCGGCGTTGCTGTTCCTTGCCATAGCGGGCTATGGCTCGTCACAGCGCCTTGGCCATGGGCTTCTGGCATCGAACTTGAGCTAACGAACTCACCGTACAGGCTACTAGCTTAGTCCCAGCTCGGCCCAGATCCGCATCACATCGCGGCGCTCGACCACAAACTGGTCGCCGCCGATGACGCCGGCTTCTTTCTGCAAGGCCTGGCGATGGGCAGCGGTACGGTAGGCCTTGTAGGCCTCGCGCAGCAGGGCAGCATCGCTCGCGGGGATCAGCCCGGCCAGCTCCAATCCCTCAAGAATGCGAATGTTATCCGTGTAGCGCAGTAACGCCGGGTGCTCTTTCGACCAGGCCAAAGTCGCGTATTGCACCATAAATTCAATATCGACGATACCTCCGGCGTCCTGCTTGAGGTCGAAGGGTGCCGAGGCGTCAAAGGCATTGGCCGCCGTGCCGGCCACAGTCGCCTTGCTGCCGAGGTTGTCACGCATCTTGGCGCGCATCTCGCTGACCTCCTGGCGCAAGGTCGGCAGATCCCGCTCGCGCCCCAGCACTGCCGCGCGGACCTTCTCGAAGCGCCTCCCAACGCCCTGGCAACCCACCAGTACCCTGGCGCGGATCAGCGCCTGATGCTCCCAGGTCCAGGCCTCGTTCTGCTGATAACGCTCGAATGCCCCGAGGGAACTGACCAACAGGCCGGAAGCTCCGGATGGCCGCAGGCGCATATCCACTTCATAGAGCTGGCCGGAGTTGGTCTGGGTGGTCAGCAGGTGAATGATCCGCTGTCCCAGCCGAGTGAAGAACTGCGCAGTGTCGATGGGCTTGGCGCCATCGGTCTCGGCAATCGGGTCGCCATCATGGATAAATACCAGGTCGAGATCCGAACCGTGCCCCAGTTCGATCCCGCCGACCTTGCCATAACCGACAATGATAAAGCCGGGGTCGCACAGGCTGCCATCCGCCCGTCGCGGCGAGCCATACTTGCCGACAGTCTGGCGCCAGGCCAGGGCCAGCACTTGCTCCAGGATTGCCTCGGCGAGCCAGGTCAGGTAATCGCTGACCTTCATCAGCGCCAGGCTGCCGGAGATTTCCGAGGCGGCAACCCGTAGCCGATGCGCCAGCTTGAAGTGCCGCAAGGCCTCCATCTGTTGTTCGAGGTCGTCCTCGGGAATCCGCGTCAAGCGCTCGCGTAATTCGGCGGCCAACTCCGGCGCCAACGGCGGCTTGAATAGCCGGCCTTCGTTGAGCAATTCGTCCAGCAACATCGGGAAGCGGGTAATCTGCTCGGCAATCCATGGACTGGCGGCGCACAAGGTCAACAACTGGCGCAGCGCGCCGGGGTTTTCCGTGAGCAGCACCAGATAGGCGGAACGCCGTGCAACTGCCTCGACCAAGGGCAGTACTCGCTCCAGCACCAGGTTTGGATTGGCCTGCTCGACCGCCTGGGCCAGCAAGCGTGGGATAAAGGCATCCAGGCGCTCGCGACCGAGGCGTTGCATGGCGCGCAATTGCGGGCTGGCGCGCAATGCCGCCAGTTGCTTCAGCGCCTTGGGCGCGTCGTTGAACCCAGCCTCCTCCAATTGACGACAAGCGGCCTCTTCATCCCGGATCTCCTCCCATAGCGGTAGCCACTCTGCGCCTACGGCGACCTGACATTCTTCCCCGTCTTCCTCATCTGGGTCGGCGATGACCTGGCGGAAGTGCCAGTCGACCCGAGCACGCCAGTACATCAATTGCTCATGGAACGCCGCCCAATTGTCGAAGCCGAGCATAAAGGCAATGCGCGCCTGATCCGTCTCGTCGGCGGGCAGCATCTGGGTCTGGCGATCGGCAATCGCCTGGATCGCGTGCTCGGTGTAGCGCAGGAATTGGTAACCATCGCGCAACTCGGCAATCACCGCCGGTGGCAAATAGCCCTGGCCCTCCAGGGTGGCGAGGACTTTCAGCAAAGGCCGTTGTTGCAGGCTCAAGTCACGCCCGCCGTGAATCAGTTGGAAGGCCTGGGCAATGAACTCGACCTCACGGATCCCGCCGGAGCCCAGCTTGATATTCTCGGCCATACCTTTACGACGGACTTCCTGCTGGATCAGTTGCTTCATGGTGCGCAACGCCTCGATTGCAGAAAAGTCCAGGTACCGCCGGTAGACGAACGGTCGCAGCATTTCCAGCAACTGCGCACCCGCTACCTGGTCGCCGGCCACGACTCGGGCCTTGATCATCGCGTAACGTTCCCAATCACGGCCCTGGTCCTGGTAATACTGTTCCAGCGCATTGAAGCTCAGCACCAGCGCCCCAGCCGAACCGTAGGGCCGCAGGCGCATGTCGACGCGAAAGACAAAACCATCCACAGTGATCGGGTCCAGCGCCTTGATCAACCGCTGCCCCAGGCGGATAAAGAACGCTTGGTTATCCAACGGGCGCTTGACTCCAACCGTTTCGCCGCCTTCCGGGTAAGCGAAGATCAGATCAATGTCGGAGGACAGGTTCAACTCCATGGCCCCGAGCTTGCCCATGCCGAGGACGACCATCTGCTGTGGCTCGCCGCTGCGTCGACCGGTGGGCGTGCCGAACTGCAGGCAATGGCGCTGATATAACCACCGGTAGGCCTGGTCGATACTGGCATCGGCCAGGTCCGAGAGATCGCGACAGGTCTGCATCAGGTCCGCCTGGCGCGTCAGGTCGCGCCAGATAATCCGCACCTGCTGGCGGGTCCGCTGGCGCCGTAATACATGCCCCAACTCATCCTCACTGTCGGCCTGCTGCGCCGCGGCGGCGATCTGCCCACACATTTCCCCCGGGGCGAATCCGCGATCCAGATCTCCGAACTGCACCAGCTCCAGCAACATCAAAGGGTCACGAACCGACTGTTCAATAAAAAAGTCGCTCGCGGCGCTGACCCTGGCGAAGTCCGTCCAGCGTTCGGGCGACCAGCCGGCCAGTCCATGATCGTCGTCCAGCGTGGCGACCGCAGCGCGCAACGACTGCTCGGCGCGGCGGACAAAAGGCAGGAGAATGCTTGGCAAAACGGCTCGTGCAGGTACGCTCATGGTCTATCCTTGATCGTCGAACAAACAGCCGTAAACTGTGACGGCAAGAAACACACACTGAAAAGGCCTGTCGAACAAAAGTTAGAAATAGCTGATAATCGCTTTTTTTTGGCAGTCAGCATCAAGCGTCTACCTGATAATGTTTATTTTCGACCAACAATATCGATTATTCTCACAACGTAACAGGAAGTTTTCGCTCGCTGATCTGTAGTTTTACTACTCGTCTATACATTCGGAAAGCTGAAATGCTCGACGATTTGTAGTAAAACTACAGGCCCGCCGGAACAACCTCCGGACCATCCAAGACTTTATGTCGTCTGCCCACAAGGCCAGTCGCAAACTCAGGCAACCGATTCTGGAAGCCTTTCCGCCCTGGAGCAAGCCATGCAAGACCTCGATCCCGTCGAAACCCAGGAATGGCTGGACGCCCTGGAATCGGTTCTCGACAAAGAAGGCGAAGACCGTGCTCACTACCTGATGACCCGTATGGGCGAACTCGCGACCCGTAGCGGTTCGCAACTGCCCTACGCCATCACCACGCCGTATCGCAACACGATTCCCGTCACCCACGAAGCACGCATGCCTGGCGACCTGTTCATGGAACGCCGCATTCGCTCGCTGGTGCGCTGGAACGCAATGGCCATGGTAATGCGCACGAACTTGAAAGATTCTGACCTGGGCGGTCACATCTCCAGTTTCGCCTCCAGCGCTACCCTGTATGACATTGGTTTCAACTACTTCTTCCAGGCCCCGACCGACGAGCACGGCGGTGACCTGATCTACTTCCAAGGCCATACCTCGCCTGGCGTCTACGCCCGCGCGTTCATGGAAGGGCGCATCAGCGAAGAACAGATGAACAACTTCCGCCAGGAAGTCGACGGTCAGGGCCTGTCGTCCTACCCGCACCCTTGGCTGATGCCCGATTTCTGGCAATTCCCCACCGTATCCATGGGCCTGGGCCCGATCCAGGCGATCTACCAGGCACGTTTCATGAAGTACCTGGAAGCCCGTGGCTTCATCCCGCAGGGCAAGCAGAAAGTCTGGTGTTTCCTGGGTGACGGCGAGTGCGACGAGCCGGAATCCCTCGGCGCCATTTCCCTGGCTGGCCGCGAGAAGCTGGACAACCTGATCTTCGTCATTAACTGCAACCTGCAGCGCCTCGATGGTCCGGTTCGCGGCAACGGCAAGATTATCCAGGAACTCGAAGGCGTGTTCCGTGGCGCCCATTGGAACGTCACCAAGGTCATCTGGGGCCGCTTCTGGGACCCACTGTTGGCCAAGGACGTCGACGGCATCCTGCAGCGGCGCATGGACGAAGTCATCGACGGCGAGTATCAGAACTACAAGGCCAAGGACGGCGCGTTCGTCCGTGAGCACTTCTTCAACACCCCAGAACTCAAAGCAATGGTCGCCGATCTGTCCGACGACGAGATCTGGAAGCTCAACCGTGGCGGCCACGACCCGTACAAGGTCTACGCGGCGTATCACGAAGCGGTTAACCACCAGGAACAACCGACCGTCATCCTGGCCAAGACCATCAAGGGTTATGGCACCGGTGCCGGCGAAGCGAAAAACACCGCGCACAACACCAAGAAAGTCGATGTCGACAGCCTGAAGTTGTTCCGTGACCGCTTCGACATCCCGGTCAAGGACGCCGACCTCGAACACCTGCCGTTCTTCAAGCCGGAAGAAGGCAGCGCCGAAGCCCGTTACCTGGCCGAACGTCGTACCGCGCTGGGCGGTTTCGTGCCACAGCGGCGCGCCCAGAGCTTCAGCGTGCCGACACCGTCCCTCGATACCCTCAAGGCTATCCTCGACGGCTCCGGCGACCGTGAAATTTCCACCACCATGGCTTTCGTGCGAATTCTCGCGCAACTGGTCAAGGACAAGGAAATCGGCCCACGCATCGTCCCGATCATCCCGGACGAAGCCCGTACCTTCGGTATGGAAGGTATGTTCCGTCAGTTGGGCATCTACTCCTCCGTCGGCCAGCTCTACGAGCCAGTCGATAAAGACCAGGTGATGTTCTACAAAGAAGACAAGAAGGGCCAGATCCTCGAAGAAGGCATCAACGAAGCGGGCGCCATGAGCTCCTTCATTGCCGCCGGTACTTCGTACTCCAGCCACAACCAGCCGATGTTGCCGTTCTACATCTTCTACTCGATGTTCGGCTTCCAGCGGATCGGCGACCTGGCCTGGGCCGCCGGCGACAGCCGTACCCGTGGCTTCCTGATCGGCGGCACCGCCGGTAGAACCACGCTGAACGGCGAGGGCCTGCAGCACGAAGACGGTCACAGCCATATCCTGGCCGCCACCATCCCTAACTGCCGCACGTTCGATCCTACCTACGGCTACGAGCTGGCGGTGATCATCCAGGACGGCATGAAGAAGATGACCGAAGAGCAACAGGACATCTTCTACTACATCACCGTGATGAACGAGTCCTACCAACAGCCGGCCATGCCAGCCGGTGCTCCGGAAGGCATCATCAAGGGCATGTACCTGCTCGAAGAAGACACCAAGGAAGCGGCTCACCACGTGCAACTGATGGGCTCCGGCACCATTCTGCGCGAAGTACGTGAAGCGGCGAAGATCCTGCGCGAGCAATTCAACGTCGGCGCCGATGTCTGGAGCGTGACCAGCTTCAACGAACTGCGCCGCGACGGCCTGGCGGTGGAACGCAGCAACCGCCTGCACCCCGGCCAGAAGCCGAAGCTGAGCTATGTCGAAGAATGCCTCAACGGTCGCAAGGGTCCGGTGATTGCTTCTACCGACTACATGAAATTGTTTGCTGAACAGATCCGCCAGTGGGTCCCTTCCAAGGAGTTCAAGGTCCTGGGTACCGACGGTTTTGGCCGCAGTGACAGCCGTAAGAAGCTGCGTCACTTCTTCGAGGTCGATCGTCATTTCGTGGTGTTGGCAGCCCTGGAAGCCTTGGCTGACCGTGGCGACATCGAACCTAAAGTGGTGGCCGAAGCCATCGTCAAGTTCGGGATCGACCCGGAAAAACGCAACCCCCTGGACTGCTGAGGAGACACCCCGTGAGCGAACTCATTCGCGTACCTGACATCGGCAGCGGTGAAGGTGAAGTCATTGAATTGTTTGTGAAGGTCGGCGATCGCATCGAAGCCGACCAGAGCATCCTCACGCTGGAATCGGACAAGGCGAGCATGGAAGTGCCTGCGCCGAAGGCCGGCATCATCAAGAGCCTGAAAGTGAAGCTGGGCGACCGCCTGAAAGAAGGCGACGAACTGCTTGAGCTGGAAGCCGAAGGTGGCGCTGCCACGGCCCCCGCGGCTGGCAGCGCACCGGCGGCCAAGGCTGACGCCAAACCGGCTGCGGCGCCAGCAGCCCCGGCTCCGGCGCCTGCCGCCGCGCCTGCCGCCGCCACTACCCAGCAAGTGCACGTTCCGGATATCGGCTCGGCGGGCAAGGCCCAGATCATCGAGATCTCGGTCAAGGTCGGCGACTCCATCGAGGCTGATCAATCGCTGATCACCCTGGAATCCGACAAGGCCAGCATGGAAATCCCATCGCCCGCCGCTGGCGTGGTCAAGAGCATCAGCGTCAAGCTCAACGACGAAGTCGGCACCGGCGACCTGATCCTGGACCTGGAAGTAGCGGGCGCGGCAGCACCGGCTGCCGCCGCCCCCGCTCAGGCTGCCGCACCTGCCGCCGCTGCTCCGGCGCCAGCCACGGCAGCCCCAAGCGCACCGGTGGCCGACAGCGTTCAGGATATTCACGTCCCGGATATCGGTTCGTCGGGCAAGGCCAAGATCATCGAAGTGCTGGTCAAGGCAGGCGACACCGTCACCGCCGACCAGTCGCTGATCACCCTGGAGTCCGACAAGGCCAGCATGGAAATTCCATCGCCTGCCGCTGGCGTGGTGGAAAGCGTTGCCATCAAGCTAGACGACGAGGTGGGTACTGGCGACCTGATCCTGAAACTGAAAGTCAAAGGGGCAGCGCCTGCGGCTGCTCCGGCCGCTGCCGCACCTGCACCTGCACCTGCGGCCACCAAGGCCGAAGCGGCTCCAGCCGCCGTCGCGCCCGCCGCACCGGCCAAACCCGGTGCCAAGGTCCACGCGGGCCCGGCCGTGCGCCAATTGGCTCGCGAGTTCGGCGTTGAGCTGAGCTCGGTCAGCCCAAGCGGTCCGCACGGTCGCGTGCTCAAGGAAGACGTGCAGGTTTACGTCAAAGCCATGATGCAGCAGGCCAAGCAAGCACCGACCGCCGCAGGCGGTGCAACCGGCGGCGCGGGTATCCCGCCGATTCCGGTCGTGGACTTCAGCCGCTTCGGTGAAACCGAAGAAGTGCCGATGACTCGCCTGATGCAGATCGGCGCGTCGAGCCTGCACCGCAGCTGGTTGAACATTCCGCACGTGACTCAGTTCGATTCGGCGGATATCACCGAGCTGGAAGCGTTCCGGATTGCGCAGAAAGCCGTTGCGGAGAAGGCTGGCGTCAAGCTGACCATCCTGCCGCTGCTGCTCAAATCCTGTGCGCACCTGCTCAAGGAGCTACCGGACTTCAACAGCTCGTTGGCGCCAAGCGCCAAGGCGATCATCCGCAAGAAGTATGTGCACATCGGCTTCGCCGTCGACACCCCTGAGGGCCTGTTGGTACCGGTCATCAAGAACGTCGACCAGAAGAACCTGTTGCAACTGGCAGCCGAAGCCGCTGCGCTGGCCGCCAAGGCCCGCGACAAGAAGCTCACCGCCGACGACATGCAAGGCGCCTGCTTCACCATTTCCAGCCTCGGCCACATTGGCGGCACCGGCTTCACGCCGATCGTCAACGCGCCGGAAGTGGCGATCCTCGGTGTTTCCAAGGCAACCATCCAGCCTGTCTGGGACGGCAAAGCCTTCCAGCCGAAACTGATGCTGCCACTGTCGCTGTCCTACGATCACCGCGTGATCAACGGTGCCGCGGCGGCACGCTTCACCAAACGCCTGAGCGACCTGCTGGCGGATATCCGGACTATCCTGCTGTAGCCCATCACCCGGCCTTCTCTCGCGAGGAGGTCGGGTTCGTCGCATCGATTTCCGAGCGCCACGCTCGTACCTCAACCCCGCCGACTGGCGGGGCTTTTTTCCCCACATCGTGCTGGTTTGAGCCTTCGCTCCAGATGCCCTTGGCAGTGCGGGCGATATGACACGGGTTGATGCGCCATGCCGGACATCCGTTGCTCCTGAGCGAAAAGAGGAAGGAACGATTGTGCTTTCGAGCACTGCCGACTTGGACGACACCTGAAAAAACCAGAACCCTCCTACAACCACTGGCCCACAGCGAAAACCACCCGCCGCCATCGCGCTCCGCTGAACTAATCTCCCCCCTCGCCGATACATTGAAGGCACGGAGCCACTGTTCTGCTTGTCAGCCCGACGCGCTTAATGCAACCTTGCCTAACGCGCCAGAAAAAGGGTCATTACCCGCGTGATCAGTACTCTTGAAGCGAGCTCTCAATGAAAAGCCAACCCGATGTCGCCAATAGATTGGCGACCGAGGTCGTGACGCAATTACCGGTGCCCTCGCGGCTCGGTATGCTGCGTTTCGAACGGCTGAATGAAGTCAGCTGGGCGCTGTTGTTTCTCGACCCCAATTGCGAACGCCAGTTCGGCCAGCCGGCCATCGAACTTTGTGCCTTGGTCGGCTCGCCCTACGCCAGCCTGATGGAGCCCGACGCTCGCTATCGCCTGCATGAGGCCATCCAGGCGCAACTGGTGGAAAACCCGCATTACCTGATCCGCTATACGTTGCATACCACACTGGGTCCGCTGACCTTGTTGGAACTGGGCGAAGCCTACAAACAACACAATCGCCATCTGTTGCGTGGCTACCTGCTAGTGGTCGAGGGATTGCTCGACCAGGAGCCGGGATTGCCCGTGGCCGACCTGGAAACCCAAAACAGTCGCTTGCAGATCGCCCTCCAATTGAACCAGCGCGCCCAGCAGGAACAACTGCAACACCTGGACCGGGTGCGCGCCCAGCAAGACCTGATCCTGCGCCTGGCCCGCCAGCGCTACAGCCTGAACAACTCGCTGCGCGAAGCCGCTGAGCTGATCACCCGCAGTGCCTGCGATATCTACGCAATCGACAGTGCGAGTATCTGGTATCTCGAAGACCAGCGCCTGGTGCCGATCTCCGCCTATCATCGCGCCAGCCAGGAATACGTGGTACCGCAAGTGATCGATGCGAGTCACTTCCCCGACTACCTGGAAGCCCTGCATACCAGCCGCGCCATCGACGCCCATAACGCCATTCGCGACCCACGCACACGCAAGATGGCCGAAAGCCTGCGACCCCAAGATATCAACGCCATGCTCGACGCCAGCATCCGTATCGACGGCCAGGTGGTCGGCGTGCTGTGCCTGGAACAGACCGGTCAGACCCGTGCCTGGCAATCGGATGAAATCGCTTTTGCCGGAGAGCTGGCGGACCAGTTCGCCCAAGTCATCAACAATCACAACCGGCGTACCGCCACCAGCGCCCTGCACCTGTTCCAGCGCGCGGTCGAGCAAAGCGCCAATGCTTTTCTGCTGGTCAATTGCGACGGTGTGGTGGAGTACGTCAACCCGAGTTTTACCGCCATCACCCAATACAGTACCGAGGAAGTCCACGGCCAGAAACTCTCTGAGCTGCCGGCCCTGGAAAACCTCAGCGAACTGCTGTTTGACGCAGCGTCGAGTCTGGCCAAGAGCAACAGCTGGCAGGGCGAGTTCAAGAGCCGGCGCAAGAACCTCGAACCCTACTGGGGCCAACTGTCGATTTCCAAGGTCTACGGTGACAACCGCGAGCTGACCCACTACATCGGCATCTACGAAGACATCACCCAGACCAAGCTCGCACAGCAGCGCATCGAACGCCTGGCTTATACCGACAACCTGACCAATCTAGGCAACCGCCCGGCGTTTATCCGCAACCTCGACGAGCGCTTCGCCCGGGACAGCGACTCGCCCATCAGCCTGCTTCTGGTGGATATCGACAACTTCAAGCGGATCAACGACAGCCTCGGCCACCAGACCGGTGACAAGCTGCTGATCAGCCTGGCCCGACGCCTGCGCAACAGCCTGAGTCCGAGCGGCAGCCTGGCACGCTTTGCCAGCAACGAATTCGCGGTGCTGCTGGACGACACCGACCTGGAGACCGGTCAACAGATCGCCAACCAATTGCTCACCACCCTCGACAAGCCGATGTTCGTCGATAACCAGTTGATCAGCGTCACCGGCTCTGTCGGCCTGGCCAGCGCACCGCTGCACGGACGCGACCCACAGACGCTGATGCGCAACGCCGGCCTGGCGCTGCACAAGGCCAAGGCCAACGGCAAGCATCAAGTCCAGGTTTTTACCGAAGCGCTGAACGCCGAAGCCAGCTACAAGTTGTTCGTCGAGAACAACCTGCGCCGCGCTCTGACCCAGAACGAATTGGACGTGTTTTACCAACCCAAGTTGTGCCTGCGCAGCGGGCGCCTGCTGGGAATGGAAGCGCTGTTGCGTTGGAATCATCCGGAAAAGGGCATGATTCGCCCGGACCAGTTCATCAGCGTGGCCGAAGAAACCGGCCTGATTATTCCGATCGGCAAATGGATCGCCCGCCAAGCCTGTCGCATGAGCAAGAAACTGACCGCTCGTGGCCTGGGCAACCTGCAGGTGGCGATCAACCTGTCGCCCAAGCAGTTCTCCGATCCCGACTTGGTGGCGTCCATCGCCAGTATCCTCAAGGAAGAGCAACTGCCACCGTCGCTGCTGGAGCTCGAACTGACCGAAGGCCTGCTGCTGGAAGCTACCGAAGACACCCACCGGCAGCTCGACCAATTGAAGAAACTCGGCCTGACCCTGGCCATGGATGATTTCGGCACTGGCTACTCGTCCCTGAGCTATCTGAAGAAATTCCCGATCGATATCATCAAGATCGACCGCAGTTTCATCCATGAAATCCCGGATAACCAGGATGACATGGAAATCACCTCCGCCGTGATTGCCATGGCCCACAACCTCAAGCTCAAAGTGGTGGCCGAAGGCATCGAGACCTCCGCGCAACTGGCGTTCCTACGTCGCCACCGTTGCGACGTCGGCCAGGGCTATCTATTCGACCGGCCGATCCCCGGAATCGAACTGGTCCGCCAGCTCAGACGTTATCCGCGCGGTCCTTTAGCCTGACAGCGCTGTAACACTCGGGCACACTGGCGGTCTACTACAACACTACAGCTTATCCCAACCTGACTGAGAGGACTGCGATATGGCCTTGCGCTCGGAAATTCTGGTGAACAAAAACGTGCTCCCTACCAAAGAACAAGCTCTACCTGGCCGCGAAACCCCGATCGCGGTACCGGACAAACATTTCGTCAATGACCACCCGCTGCTGGGTCCGTTTCCTGGCAATGTCGAATTCGCGATCTTCGGCCTGGGTTGCTTCTGGGGCGCGGAACGACGCTTCTGGCAATATAAAGGGGTGTACAGCACCGCAGCGGGCTACGCTGGCGGCTTTACGCCCAACCCCACCTACGAAGAAGTCTGCTCGGGCCTGACCGGCCATAGTGAAGTGGTGCTGGTGGTGTATGAACCGGAAAAAGTCAGCTATGAAGAGCTACTGGCACTGTTCTGGGAACTGCACGATCCCACCCAGGGCATGCGCCAGGGCAACGATATCGGCACCCAGTACCGCTCGGTGATCTATGCCACCAAGCCGGCCCAATTGGAAGCCGCGAAGAACAGCGCACAAGTCTACCAGGCCGAATTGACCAAGGCCGGCCTCGGCACCATTACTACAGCAATCGAGGAGGCGCCGACCTTCTTCTACGCCGAGGCTTATCACCAACAATACCTGGCGAAAAATCCCGAAGGTTATTGTGGCATCCGTGGCACGGGAGTGACCTGCCCAATCTGAAGCCCTGCTGGCAAGGGTCGCGAGCGGGCGCCAGGCTCTGAGCGCCCCAACAGTTACTCGGTAATCAACCAGTCCATCCGCCAGTCACCCTGGGTCTGCCCCAGTTTTTGCGCCAGCCACGGCAGCAATTGGCGCAACTCTTCTTCCAGGCCCCACGGCGGATTGGCAATCGCCAGGCCCGAGCCGTTCAGGCTCGCCGGCGTATCCAAAGGGTGCACCAGCAACTCCACGCGCAGCAACTTCGGCGCGCCGGTGCCGGCCAAGTCCTGGTAGAAACGCTTCAGGGCACGTTGATCCTTGATCGGATACCAGATCACCGCCACCGTCTGGCGCATGCGACTAATGGCCTCCTTCAACGACGCGGCACAGCGCTGCATCTCGTCGAGCTGTTCGAACGGTGGATCGATCAGCAGCACCGCACGCTTCTGCGCGACCGGCAACAGCGCCCGTGCGACATGCCAGCCTTCGCCCAGGTGCACCGCCACTCTTCGATCACCCTTCATGTTGTCCTTGAGCAGCTTGCCGTCTTCCGGGTGTTTTTCATTGAGCAACACACGGTCCTGGGCACGGCTCAAGCGCCTCGCCAGTTCTGGCGAACCAGGGTAATAACGCAATTGGCCATCCGGGTTCATCTCGTGCAGCACGCGCAGATAGTCGGCAGTTACCGCCGGCAGATCCTGTTCGCCCCACAAGCGACCGATCCCCTCAAGGTATTCGCCGGTGCGGCTGGCCTGGTCGCCCTTGAGGTCATACAGGCCGATACCGGCATGGCTGTCGAGGTAGGCGAACGGCTGCTCCTTGCGCGCCATCAGCGCGATCAGGCGGGTCAGGACCAGGTGTTTCAAGACATCGGCGTGATTGCCGGCGTGAAAGGCGTGACGGTAGTTCATGGCGACTCCTGCGAAGGAGGCGAAGTTTACCCTGTGGTCCAGCCGCCGTCAGGTCGCAACGTACAAACGGCAGGGCTGGGCGCTGACATACTTCCCGCTATCTGCCGTGATAACGTCGTTTCCCCACCCATGAAGGACCTGAAAACAATGACCGTCCGCTACGCCAAGATTATCCTGAGCCTCACCCTTGCCGCCTTCGCCTTTATGGTCACCTTCAACAACATCACCGATTACGGCTCCAACTTCGCCTTTGTCAGCCATGTACTGAGCATGGACACCACCTTCGCGAACAATGCCGCGATGTACCGTGCGATCACCACACCGGTGCTGTGGCATGCCGCCTACTGGCTGATCATCTTCGGCGAAGGTCTGACCGCCGTGCTGCTGGCCCTGGGCGCACTGTCACTGTGGCGAGCGCGCAAGGCCGATGCCGCCACCTTCGCCCAGGCAAAGAAGTGGGTCGTTGGCGGCGCAACCCTGGGTTTCCTGGTCTGGTTCTTCGGCTTCATGGTGGTAGGCGGGGAATGGTTCCTGATGTGGCAATCGCCGATCTGGAATGGCCAGGAATCTGCTTTCAGGTTTTACATGGCGATCCTTGGCGTACTGATCTTCGTGAATCAAGCGGACGCCGAGCAGGCTCGATAGCCATCTCATGTAGGCAACAACCTCCTACAACTTTTTTCATATCAAACTTTTGGATTTTTCACACAACTTGATAGGAACCTGCTGATAGGCAACACAACGGTCACGGGATATCAAGTTGGCTTCGCGTGCCAATAAGCACGGAAGTTCAACTTACCCCGGAACGAAACTGCCATGACCCAACCCTACGCCTTTATCAACGAGCGCATACAAGGCTACTCGATGTTGAAATCATCGTTGTCACTGGGTAGAAACGCCGCCACGAAATTCGACACCCTGAACGCCCATATTCACAATATGATGGTTCTGCCAGGTCAGATTGTTATCGTCGGCGACGACTCAACAATGTCCTGTACCGCCGAAGAGGCCCGCCTGATGGAGGCCGGCTGGAGGGTCAGGCACGCTCTGGCAAGCAATTTGGCACGCTCGGACGGCTTTATCCTGGAAAACTATGATCTCTTGCAGATGCTACTGGGCAACGCCGCCCTGGGCCTCGGCAGCGCAAGCAATGCCTGGAACAAACACTTGACAGCGGTGAGCAGCACACTGCAAGAAATCGAAGCGCTGCATAAACACTCCCTCAGCAGAAGTGGCGGCAGGGATGAATTCCTCGCGCAAAGAAGGCTGTTATTCGCCAAGCTGGATGCCCAATTGGAAGGATTCGCCCGCTACGGCACAGGGCTGCGCAATAGAGGATCGATCAAGAAAATGTTGGGTATTTCCACCCGGAGCTACGTCCAGAGTGGCGAGATCAAAAGTTATGCCTCGACATTAGACAGTATATCCAGGACCGCCAACCATCTTAAAAAAGGAACGCCTATCGGAATCGCCTTGGACACCACGGCTACCGCACTGGAAATAAGAGAAGCCTGTTCCAGCGGGCGAGAAGAACAGTGCCGAGAGGCCAAATTCGTCGAAAGCGGCAAGCTGGCCGGCAACGTCGCGGGAGGCTTGATTGCTGGCCCTGCCAGTGTTTGGGTATGCGTTACGATCCTAGGCATTACCACAGGCCCAGGAGCTTTGAGTTGTCTTGTTGTCAGTGGAGTAGCCGGGGGAGCAATGTTCGGCGGCTTGGTTGGAGGAGCCGGTGAAAGGACGGGTGAGAAACTATATCAATGGACAGCCCCATGACTCTCCCCCCCTCATTCTGCATAGATTGTGCTGTCATGCTCTGGATTATCGTTAACCTGCTGGTCGTGGCGGCTCTTGCCCATTGGAAGCTGGATCGAATGGAAAAGCTATTGGACAAATGCTCATTGATCATTGATTCGAAAATCGGCTGGGGCAAGGGGTTCATGGGTCGAACAAGAAGAGTCAGCATGGTAGCAGCCGCTCTCTCACGCCCTCTACTGCACCCTCGATGCACTGTTATCGATCTAGAGCAAATACGTCAATTCCCCAAAGGCCTTAAGAGACTGGTCGTAGGCGTCCATATTTCAATAGTGCTCTGCTGCATAATGATATTGCTATCTCCGTATTGGAAAAGCTGACTCGTAACCCGGCGAGCCATTATACAAATGAACAACTCCATGACCCTCCCACTCTCATTCTGGCTATCTGCCGGTGTCATGCTCTGGCTGATCATTAATATATTGATCCTGACGACTCTTGCCTATTGGAAGCTGTAGCGAATGGAGAAACTATTGGATAAATGCTCCTTGGTCATGGACTCGAAAGTCGGCTGGGGAGAAGAGTTTATAGGGCGAACAAGGAGAGTCTCTGTAGTAGTCGCCATTCTCTCACGTCCCCTGTTGCACCCTCGATGCAGCGTTATCGATCTAGAGCAAGTGCATCAGTTTCCCGAAGGTTTGAAGAGGGCCGTTATAGGCCCCCATATTTCACTGTTGCTTTCCGGCATGGCGCTATTGCCACTGCACTATTGGAGGAACTGAGTCGTGGTGGCTGCATTTTTCGCCCTTCCAAAAAAACGGCCCATCCCCATAAAGAGACGAGCCGTTTTTCGATCACGCTGTGTTCAGGGTCTCAACCCCACGCCATCAGCGGTCCTGGCGGAACTGCTTCTCTGCTGCGTCGAAACGCTGCAGCATCAGCGCCGAAGGCTTGCCCAACTTGCTGACGATATAGATCGCAAGGCTGGCGAACAGGAAACCTGGGATGATTTCGTACAACCCCAGCAGGTTGAAGTGTTTCCAGACAATCACCGTGATCGCGCCAACCAGAATCCCGGCCAATGCGCCATTGCGGGTCATGTCCTTCCAGATCACCGAAATCAGTACCACCGGACCGAATGCCGCGCCAAAGCCGGCCCAAGCGTAGCTCACCAGCCCCAGTACGCGGTTTTCCGGATTCGCCGCCAAGACGATGGCAATTACCGCCACCAGCAGCACCATCGCCCGGCCAACCCAGACCAGCTCAAGCTGGGAGGCGGATTTACGCAGGAAGGCCTTGTAGAAGTCTTCGGTCAGGGCACTGGAACACACCAGCAACTGGCAGCTCAGGGTACTCATCACCGCCGCCAGGATCGCCGACAGCAGTACGCCGGCAATCCACGGATTGAAGAGGATTTTCGCCAGCTCGATAAATACCCGCTCGGGATTTTCGCTGACAGGACCGGCCACATCGGGATGCGCCGAGAAATAGGCGATACCGAAGAAGCCCACTGCCACGGTGCCACCCAGGCACAGGATCATCCAGGTCATGGAAATGCGCCGGGCGTTGGCAATCGACTTGACCGAATCCGCCGCCATGAAACGCGCCAGGATATGCGGCTGGCCGAAGTAGCCCAGGCCCCAGCCCATCAGCGAAATGATCCCGACGAAGGTGGTGCCCTTGAGCATGTCGAAGTTGCTCGGATCCTTGGCTTCGATGGCCAGGAAGGTGGTGTCGACACCGCCGGTAGCCAGCAGCACGATGATCGGCGTCAGGATCAGCGCGAAGATCATCAGTGTGGCTTGCACGGTGTCGGTCCAACTGACCGCCAGGAAACCGCCGACGAAGGTGTAGGCGATGGTCGCCGCCGCACCGGCCCACAAAGCCGTTTCGTAGGGCATGTCAAAGGTGCTTTCGAACAGCCGCGCTCCGGCGACGATGCCCGAGGCACAGTAGATGGTGAAGAACACCAGGATCACCACGGCGGCGATGATTCGCAACAAGCCACTGCGGTCCTCGAAACGGCTGGAGAAGTAATCCGGCAGGGTCAGCGCATCACCGTTGTGCTCGGTCTGGACTCGCAGACGACCGGCGACGAACAGCCAGTTCAAGTAGGCCCCGACGATCAGGCCAATGGCAATCCAGCTTTCCGACAGACCGGACAGGTAGATGGCGCCTGGCAGGCCCATCAGCAGCCAGCCACTCATGTCGGAAGCACCGGCCGACAGCGCGGTCACCACGCTGCCGAGGCTGCGGCCACCGAGAATATAGTCGGAAAGGTTATTGGTGGAGCGATAGGCCATCAGACCGATCAACACCATTGCGGCGATGTAGATCACAAAGGTGATCAGGGTTGGGTTGCTTACACTCATTCAAAAGTCCTGGCATTGTTTTTATTTAGCGGCGACCCGCAACCGACACAATGACCACTGGCTGTCAGACGGTTGAACGAGTCGAGCATTTATGACTGATATTTTCCCAGGAAAACCATCAGCCGATGACCCCGCTTGCAAGAGGTTGCACCTTGACCATGCATGCTATTAAACAAAACAAACAAGGTGCAACCTGTTTCGTCTGTTTAAGTTGCACCCTTAGGCGTTTCCGGCTTTTCCGATTGTTTCTTGCTCCCTTTCGGAGCAAAAAACAAAGTACTAATAATTGAAAAACTTAAGATCGAAGCGGCACCCACGTGCCGGAAAAAATCTTTCGATCAACCGCGGTTCTTTTCGCGTAAAAAATGGTTGCACCCGGTTGCACCTTGACTATCCCGAAGCTACTCTTGCCGACAGCTAATGCCGCGCAACAGTGGCAACCATGAGGATAAGAAAATGGCTACGACCACCCTTGGGGTCAAACTCGACGACCCGACCCGCGAGCGCCTTAAGGCAGCAGCCCACTCGATTGATCGCACCCCCCACTGGCTGATCAAGCAAGCCATTTTCAATTACCTGGAAAAACTCGAGAGCGGTGCAACCCTGAGCGAACTCAGCGGCACCGTCCGGGGTGAAACCGACGACGCCGGTGAGCTTCAGGCCGACCATGCCCATCAGTGCTTCCTCGAATTTGCCGAAAGCATCCTCCCGCAATCGGTGCTGCGCTCGGCCATTACTGCCGCTTACCGGCGCCCCGAGTCGGAAGTGGTGCCGATGCTGCTGGAACAGGCGCGCCTGCCGGTGGCCATGGCCGAGGCCACCCATAAGCTGGCCTCGAACATCGCGCAAAAGCTGCGCAACCAGAAGAGCGTCGGTGGTCGGGCCGGTATCGTCCAGGGTTTGTTACAGGAGTTTTCGCTGTCGTCTCAGGAGGGCGTGGCATTGATGTGCCTGGCCGAAGCGCTGCTGCGGATTCCCGACAAAGGCACCCGCGACGCGCTGATTCGCGACAAGATCAGCACCGGCAACTGGCACCCGCACCTGGGCAACAGCCCGTCGCTATTCGTCAACGCCGCCACCTGGGGCCTGCTGCTGACCGGCAAGCTGGTCGCTACCCACAATGAAGCCGGCCTGACCTCGTCCCTGAGCCGGATCATCGGCAAAAGCGGCGAGCCGATGATCCGCAAGGGCGTCGACATGGCCATGCGCCTGATGGGCGAACAGTTCGTCACCGGCGAAACCATCGCCGAGGCGCTGGCCAACGCCAGCCGTTTCGAAGCCAAGGGTTTCCGCTATTCCTACGACATGCTCGGCGAAGCGGCCCTGACCGAACGCGATGCGCAGAAATACCTGGCGTCCTACGAGCAGGCGATCCACGCCATCGGCAAGGCCTCCCACGGTCGTGGCATTTATGAAGGGCCGGGCATCTCCATCAAGCTTTCGGCGCTGCATCCACGCTACAGCCGTGCTCAGTACGAGCGGGTGATGGACGAGTTGTACCCGCGCCTGCTGTCGCTGACCCTGCTGGCCAAGCAATATGATATCGGCCTGAACATCGACGCCGAAGAAGCCGACCGCCTGGAGCTGTCGCTGGATTTGCTCGAACGCCTGTGCTTCGAACCGCAACTGACCGGCTGGAACGGCATAGGCTTCGTGATCCAGGCCTACCAGAAGCGCTGCCCGTATGTGATCGACTACGTCATCGACCTGGCTCGCCGCAGTCGTCACCGCCTGATGATCCGCCTGGTGAAAGGCGCTTACTGGGACAGTGAGATCAAGCGCGCCCAGGTCGAAGGCTTGGAAGGCTATCCGGTGTATACCCGCAAGGTGTACACCGACGTTTCCTACATCGCCTGCGCGCGAAAGCTGCTGTCGGTCCCGGAAGTCATCTACCCGCAGTTCGCCACTCACAACGCCCATACCCTGTCGGCCATCTACCATATCGCCGGGCAGAACTATTATCCCGGCCAGTACGAGTTCCAATGCCTGCACGGCATGGGCGAACCGCTCTACGAACAAGTGGTGGGCAAGGTCGCCGAAGGCAAGCTGAACCGTCCGTGTCGCGTGTACGCCCCGGTCGGCACCCACGAAACCTTGCTGGCCTATCTGGTTCGTCGGCTGCTGGAGAACGGAGCCAACACCTCCTTTGTCAACCGCATCGCTGACCAGTCCATCTCCATTCAGGAACTGGTGGCCGATCCGGTCAGCAGCATCGAGCAGATGGCGTTGCAGGAAGGTGGTTTCGGCTTGCCACACCCGCGCATTCCCTTGCCACGCGAGCTGTATGGTCCCGAGCGCGCCAACTCGGCGGGTATCGACATGGCCAACGAGCATCGCTTGGCCTCGCTGTCCTGTGCACTGCTGGCCAGCGCCCATAACAACTGGAAGGCCGCGCCGATGCTGGGCTGCGACGCCAGCAACGAAACCGCGACGGCGGTGTTGAATCCCTCGGATCAGCGCGATCTGGTCGGTTATGTCCAGGAAGCCACGGTCGAAGACGTCGACAATGCCGTCCAATGCGCGCTGAGCGCCGCGCCGATCTGGCAGGCCACCCCGCCGGCCGAGCGCGCCGCGATCCTGGAACGTGCCGCCGACCTGATGGAAGGTGAGATCCAGCCGCTGATGGGCCTGCTGGCCCGGGAAGCTGGCAAGACCTTCGCCAATGCTATCGCCGAAGTCCGCGAGGCCGTGGACTTTCTGCGCTACTACGCAGTGCAGGCCCGCAATGACTTCAGCAACGACGCCCACCGTCCGTTGGGACCGGTGGTCTGCATCAGCCCGTGGAACTTCCCGCTCGCCATTTTCAGCGGCCAGGTGGCTGCCGCACTGGCCGCCGGTAATCCGGTGCTGGCCAAGCCCGCTGAACAGACCCCACTGATCGCCGCCCAGGCCGTGCGCCTGCTGCTCGAAGCGGGGATTCCACAAGGTGTGGTGCAACTGCTACCGGGCCGTGGTGAAACCGTGGGTGCGCGCCTGGTTGGCGACGAGCGCGTCAAAGGCGTGATGTTCACCGGCTCCACCGAAGTCGCCCGCCTGCTGCAGCGCAATGTCGCCGGACGCCTGGATAATCAGGGCCGACCGATTCCGCTGATCGCCGAAACCGGCGGGCAGAACGCAATGATCGTCGATTCCTCGGCGTTGACTGAACAGGTGGTCATCGATGTCGTCTCCTCGGCCTTCGACAGTGCCGGCCAGCGTTGCTCAGCCCTGCGCGTGCTGTGCCTGCAGGAAGACTGCGCCGAGCGTGTGATCGAAATGCTCAAGGGCGCCATGGCTGAATGCCGCCTGGGCAACCCGGAACGCTTGTCCGTGGATATCGGCCCGGTGATCGACGCCGAGGCCAAGGCGGGTATCGAGAAACATATCCAGGCCATGCGCGACAAAGGTCGCAGTGTCTACCAAGTGGCCATCGCTGACAGCGAGGAGTGCAAGCGCGGCACGTTCGTCATGCCGACCCTGATCGAACTGGAAAGCTTCGACGAACTGCAGCGGGAAATCTTCGGCCCGGTGCTGCATGTGGTGCGCTACAAGCGCAAGGAAATCGACTCGTTGATCGCACAGATCAATGCCTCAGGCTACGGCCTGACTCTGGGCGTGCACACACGGATCGACGAAACCATCGCCAAGGTCATCGACACGGTCAATGCCGGCAATGTCTACGTCAACCGCAATATCGTCGGCGCCGTGGTCGGTGTCCAACCGTTCGGCGGCGAAGGCCTGTCGGGCACCGGTCCGAAAGCCGGTGGCCCACTGTACCTGTATCGCCTGCTGGCGACCCGACCGAGCGATGCCATCGAGCAATCGTTCGTGCGTGTCGATGCCCTGAATGCGCCGGATATGCGCTTGCGCGACGCCATGAGCAAGCCGCTGATCGCACTACAAACCTGGGCACGCGCCAACCAGCAACCGGAGCTGGCGGAGTTGTGCACCCAGTTTGCCGCGCAATCGCAAAGCGGCATCACTCGCCCGCTGGTCGGCCCGACCGGCGAGCGCAACACCTATGCCATCCTGCCCCGCGAGCACGTGTTGTGCCTGGCAGCCGTTGAAGCGGACCTGCTGAGCCAGCTCGCCGCCGTTCTGGCGGTGGGCAGTTCAGCGGTATGGCCGGAGGGAGAGCTGGGCAAGGCGCTCCATGCCCGGCTACCCAAAGAGGTCCAGGCGCGCATCCAGCAGGTGGCCGACTGGCAGAAGGACGAGGCGATCTTCGATGCGGTGCTGCATCACGGTCATTCCGACCAGTTGCGGGCGGTCTGTCAGCAGGTGGCCAAACGGGCTGGAGCGATTGTCGGCGTGCAGGGCCTGTCTCAGGGCGAAACCGGTATTGCCCTGGAACGCTTGGTGATCGAACGTGCGCTGAGCGTCAACACTGCGGCTGCGGGTGGTAACGCCAGCCTGATGACCATCGGTTAAATCGCCCGAAAGACCGGGCGCCGACAATAGGCGCCTGGTTTCATTGCCCTTCAGAACCCGAACCGGGGACTGTATTCCACACCAAATCCCTCTTTGCGCAGGCGGGCTTGCAACTCCAGCAGTTCCTCCCTCGATGAAACCTGTCGAGGTGCGGGCGTCACACCGCTTTGACGGCCCTTGGGAAAAAAGAAAATCGGCGCATCCCGTGCGTCGAACCCTGGGGAAAACGGATTACCGGTTTCGTCGTTGTGCCAGACCAGGTTGCCACCGGCATAGCCCGCTCCGGCAATTTCCTGGTTCAGCGACCGCACGATCGCCATGCCAAAACGATGGATATTGCCCATGTCCTCATGTTCCTGTGCCCCCCGGAAAGCAGGCTGCCCGGTAAGCAACGGCATAGCTCGCAGCTTCAGTGCCTCGCAAGCCGTCTTCGCCAATATCGGCGCGACGCGCAACGGCCGAACGTTGTCACTTTGCGTCTGGCGCGGATAAATCGAGAACAGGTCATAGTCCGCCGTGATTGCCCTGTCATCGCCCGGATTGCTCAGCACTTTGACTGGCCCGGTCTCGTCGAGCACCTGTCCCTGTATGTCGATGTGGAACCGAACGCAGGCACCCGAGGGATACTCGACCTGATACCCCTCCCCCACGGGCGTCAGATGCCCGGTCGCCAGCAACTCGTGAATACGCGCCTGAGACAGCACCAGGTTCACCGCCCCGGCGCCAGCGCGCAATGAACTGTCGATGCCGTATTGCTGCTGAGCGACTTGCGCCGCCGTCACCTTCGAGTACGCAGGATTGAGCGCAATAAAACCGGCCGTGGGCCCGGTACCGCTGGACTTGGCTTTTACATGAAAGCACTTCGAGGAAAACCCTTCCCTGAGCAGGCTCGCGCTCAGGGGATTGGGCGTGCGAATACCGAGCACGACCCCATAACGATTGGCCACGGTTTGAATCGCTTCGGCATACGGCAAATCAAGAGTGATATCGGGCGAAACGGCAGACGCCGAGACCTTCTGCAGTGCCTGAGACACATTCGTGACCGTTTTCAGCGACTCGGACACGGTTGACGGCAAGGCGTCCCGTAAAAACCCGGCGGTGAAAAGCTGAGTGTCTGACAGTCTTTCCAACATAAAGTACTCCCTCAAAAAACTCGAAGGACTACTTTGACGACAACCGACTCGTTCAAATATCAGAAAAAACCCCTACACCGCATTCTGTCGTCGCGACCACCGTTACCCGCAATCCACCATCACTGCCTGGCCCCACCATCACCCGAATCAATCTTGCCAGGCACCGCTACTTCCATCAGCCCGAGATTGTCGACGCGCGGGCAATACCTGCCCGGCTATATGGAATGAGTGACTCCAAAGCTTTTTGACAGCAGTGCATTTCAACGAGTTAGAATCGCTGGCACGTAGACTGCATGGTCAGTCCGCGCACTGCCCTTCTCGCTTTTTCTGGAGTACTGCCTTTGAATGCAACGACCATCAACAGCCTGTTCTTGATCGGCGCGTTGCTGGTAGGCGCAAGCATTTTGGTGAGCTCCCTGTCCTCGCGCCTCGGTATCCCCATCCTGGTGATCATCCTGGCCGTGGGGATGACCGCTGGCGTCGACGGCGGCGGGATCATTTTCGACAACTACCCAACCGCCTACTTGGTGGGCAACCTGGCCCTGGCCGTGATCCTGCTCGATGGCGGCCTGCGCACGCGGGTCGCGAGTTTTCGCGTGGCCCTCTGGCCGGCACTGTCGCTGGCGACCGTGGGCGTGCTAATCACCACTGCACTGACCGGTATAGCCGCCGCCTGGCTGTTCAACCTGAACATCATCCAAGGCCTGTTGATCGGCGCCATCGTCGGCTCGACGGATGCCGCCGCGGTATTTTCCCTACTGGGCGGCAAGGGCCTGAACGAACGGGTAAGCGCCAGCCTGGAAATCGAGTCGGGCAGTAACGACCCGATGGCGGTGTTCCTCACCGTGACGCTGATCGACATGCTTGCCAGCGGCCAGACCGGCCTGCACTGGAGCCTGTTCGGCCATCTGGTTCGCGAATTCGGCATCGGCAGCGTCATCGGCCTGGTTGGCGGCTGGCTGATGCTACAACTGGTCAACCGGATCAACTTGGCCAACGGCCTGTACCCGATCCTGGTGATTGCCGGCGGCCTGGTGGTCTTCGCCCTGACTAACGCCCTGCACGGCAGTGGCTTCCTGGCGGTCTACCTGTGCGGTCTGGTGATCGGCAACCGCCCGGTGCGCAGCCGCCATGGCATCCTGCACATGCTCGACGGCATGGCCTGGCTGGCGCAGATCGGCATGTTCCTGGTGCTGGGTCTGTTGGTCACGCCCCATGATCTGCTACCCATTGCCCTGCCGGCCCTGGGCCTGGCATTGTGGATGATCCTGTTCGCCCGACCGCTGTCGGTACTGATCGGCCTGCTGCCGTTCAAGGCTTTCCATGGCCGGGAAAAAGCCTTTATTTCCTGGGTCGGCCTGCGCGGCGCGGTGCCGATTATTCTCGCGGTGTTCCCGTTGATGGCCGGCCTGCCCCATGCGCAGCTGTACTTCAACCTGGCGTTCTTTATCGTGCTGGTATCGCTGCTGGTGCAAGGCACCAGCCTGCCGTGGGTCGCCAAGTTGCTCAAGGTCACGGTGCCGCCGGAGCCGGCGCCGATTTCTCGCGCCGCGCTGGAGGTTCATGTCACCAGCGAGTGGGAACTGTTCGTCTACCGCCTGGGCGCCGAGAAATGGTGCATCGGCGCCGCCCTGCGCGAGCTGAAAATGCCCGAAGGCACGCGGATCGCCGCACTGTTCCGAGGCCAGCAACTGCTCCATCCGTCGGGTAGTACCACCCTGGAAGTCGGCGACCTGTTGTGTGTCATCGGCCACGAGCACAACCTGTCGGCGCTCGGCAAACTGTTCAGCCAGGCGCCAGAGCGCGGCCTCGATCTGCGCTTCTTCGGCGATTTCGTGCTCGAAGGCGACGCCCAACTGGGCGCGGTCTCGGCGCTCTATGGTCTGAAACTCGAAGGCGTCGACCCGAACACGCCGCTGAGCAGCTTTATCGCCTACAAGGTCGGCGGCGCGCCAATCGTCGGCGACCAGGTGGAGTGGAACAACACCCTCTGGACGGTGGCAGTCATGGACGGGAACAAGATCGGCAAAGTGGGCGTCAGATTCCCCGAAGGAAGTCGCCCAGGGCCGGGACTCTTCCTCTAAACTGCCCATTCTCTTCATCAGGCTCGACCAGTACCTATGTCTTTCATGCGCTCTCTTTTCGTTACGACCCTGCTGGGCCTGAGTCTTGCCGTCGGCGCGCTACAGGCCGCCGAGCCACCCACCAGCGGGTCGGTCCAGCAGAGCCTGGACAAGATCGCCGAGCGCAAACTGCCTGACGCCGATCAGAAAGCCCTGCAACTGGTGCTCCAGCAGACCTTGAGCTGGCTGTCGAGCGCCGACGACTACGATAAGCGCCTGAGCGCGACCAAGCAACAAGTGGCCGAGGCTCCACGCCAGACCAACGAAAACCAACGTGAACTGGCACGCCTGAAAGTCACCAAAGTGGTCCCGGTCGCCCAGCGCTATGCCAACCAATCGGTCCCGCAACTCGAACAATTGCTGTCCGAGCGCACCACCCAGCAGGGCGAGCTACAAAAGGCCCTGGCCGACGCCAATAGCCTGATCATCACCGCCCAGACCCGTCCCGAGCGGGCACAGTCGGAGATCAGCAGCAGCCAGACCCGCATCCAACAGATCAACACCACCCTCAAGCTAGGTAAGGATAACGGTAAGACGCTAAGCGGCGACCAACGCAACCAGTTGAACGCAGAACTGGCCTCGATCAACGCCTTGATCCTGCTGCGCCGCCAAGAGCTGGCGGGCAATAGCCAGTTGCAGGACCTGGGCAACAGCCAGCACGACCTGCTGATGGAAAAGACCGCACGCCTGGAACAGGAAATCCAGGATATGCAGACGCTGATCAACCAGAAACGCCTGGCCCAGTCCCAGAAGACCGTTACCCAGCAATCCATCGAAGCCCAGAAGGCCGGTGACAGCAGCCTGCTGGCGACCGAGAGCGCGACCAACCTCAAGCTCTCCGACTACCTGCTCAAAAGTACCGACCGCCTCAACGAATTGACCCAGCAGAACCTACGGGCCAAGCAGCAACTCGATAGTGTGACCCAGAGCGACCAGGCCCTGGACGAACAGATCAGCGTGCTCAAGGGCAGCCTGCTGCTGTCGAAAATTCTCTACAAACAAAAACAGGCCCTGCCGCGACTGCAACTGGACAAGAACCTGGCGGATGAGATCGCCGATATCCGTCTGTACCAGTTCGAGGTCAACCAACAGCGCGAGCTGATCAACAGCCCCAGTACTTATGTGGATAACCTGCTGGCGACCCAGCCACCGGAGCAGCTCAACCCGCAGCTACGGCGCACCCTGCTTGACCTCGCCGTGACCCGTGGCGATCTGCTGGAGCGCCTGAATCGCGAACTGAGCGCCTTGCTCAACGAATCGATCACCTTGCAACTGAACCAGAAACAATTGCTCGACACCGCCCAGGCCCTGCGCGCGACCCTGGACGAGCAGATGTTCTGGATCCCCAGCAACAAGCCGCTGGACCTGGAATGGCTGGAGGGCGTACCCAGTCGCCTGCAAAAACAGCTCAATACCTTGCCCTGGGCTTCCAGCCTGAGCGAGCTGAGCGAAGGCCTGCTGCAACGGCCGCTGCTGTTCCTGCCCTTGCTGCTGTTGATCGGTGCGCTGTTATGGCGGCGCCGCCACCTGTACGCGCAACTGAGCAAGGTGCACAAGGACATCGGCCACTTCAAGCGAGACAGCCAGTGGCATACGCCGCAGGCGATCCTGGTCAACGTGCTGCTGGCGCTGCCGATTGCCCTGGGCCTGGCGCTCTGCGGCTATGCCTTGCAGATCGATGCCCGAGGCCAGAACGCCAACCTCGGTGCCGCATTGTTACAGATGTCCCAAGCCTGGCTGGTGTTCTACACCGCCTACCGGATCCTCGCGCCGGGCGGCGTGGCCGAACTGCATTTCCACTGGGAAAAACCCCAGGTCGAGTTCCTCCAGGGTTGGATCCGTCGCCTCGGCTTCGTGGTCATGGCACTGGTGGCCGTGGTGGCGGTGGCCGAACACCAACCGGCCGCGCTGGCCGACGACGTGCTCGGCATTGCCGTGGTCCTGACCTGTTATGCACTGATGGCCTGGCTGCTCAGCCGGTTACTGCTGCGCAGCCCGAATCACCACAATGCCTCATTGTTTCGCAAACTGGTGGGCGTGGTGTTCACCGCGCTGCCCATCGCCCTGTTCGTCGCGGTCTGCTTCGGCTACTACTACACCGCCTTGAAGCTCAGCGACCGCTTGATCAACACCCTCTACCTGCTAATGTTCTGGCTGGTGATCGAGGCCACCTTCGTGCGCGGCCTGGCCGTCGCGGCACGCCGCCTGGCCTATCAGCGCGCCCTGAGCAAACGCCAGGCTGCCAAGGACGCCGGCGATGGCGAGCCGACGGTCGAAGAGCCGGCCCTGGATATCGCACAGGTCAACCAGCAGTCCCTGCGCCTGATCCGCCTGATCCTGCTCGGCGGTTTCGTCGCGGCGCTGTACTGGGTCTGGTCGGACCTGATCACGGTGTTCTCGTACCTGGACAACATCACCCTCTACGAATACACCAGCGGTACCGGCGCCACCATGAGCATGGTGCCGATCACCATTGGCAACGTGATCGGTGCCCTGGCGATCGTCGGTATCACCTTTGCCCTGGCGCGCAACCTGCCCGGCCTGCTGGAAGTGCTGGTACTGTCCAAGCTCGAACTGGCCCAGGGCAGCGCCTACGCCACCACCACCCTGCTGTCCTATGTCATCGCCGGCATCGGTTTCGTGTCCACCCTCTCGACCCTGGGGGTGAGCTGGGATAAGTTGCAGTGGCTGGTAGCGGCTCTATCGGTCGGACTGGGCTTCGGCATGCAGGAAATCTTCGCCAACTTCATCTCCGGCATCATGATCCTGTTCGAACGCCCGGTGCGGATCGGCGATACCATTACCATCGGCACGCTGTCAGGTACGGTCAGCAAGATCCGCATCCGGGCGACCACCATCACCGACTTCGACCGCAAGGACATTATTGTCCCGAACAAGACCTTCATCACCGGACAACTGATCAACTGGTCGCTGACCGACACCGTCACCCGCGTGACCCTCAAGCTCGGCGTGGACTATGGCTCCGACCTGGATCGGGTTAAGGAATTGCTGCTCAAGGCTGCCCGCGACAACCCGCGGGTGCTCAAGGAGCCCGAGCCCCATGTGTATTTCCTCAACTTCGGCGAAAGCACCCTGGACCACGAGTTGCGCATGCATGTACGTGACCTGGGCGACCGCAACCCGGTGATCGACGAGGTCAACCGTTTTATCAACTGCGAGTTCAAGAAAGAACACATCAACATCTCGTTCCGGCAGATGGAGGTCTACCTCAAGAACCTGCACGGCCAGGAATACAAGTTGGTGCCCGTCGAAGGCGAAACAAGCAGCTTGGCGCCCAAGCCCCCGGTCGAGCCGGATCAGCAGTCGCCGCTGAACAAGCTTGACTAGCACTGGGAAGCCAATCCCAGCAAAATACTCGGACACTCTGCTGGAGATGGCCGTTGAAAGCCCTCGACGAACTGACCTTCGACAACCGCTTCGCCCGCCTGGGCGACGGCTTTTCTACCCATGTGCTGCCCGAGCCCATCGACAACCCGCGCCTGGTGGTTGCCAGTCCAGCGGCCATGGCTCTGCTCGACCTTGACCCGGCGGTTGCCGAGCAACCCGTGTTTGCCCAGCTATTTAGCGGCCACACGTTATGGGCCGAGGCCGAGCCACGGGCAATGGTCTATTCAGGGCATCAGTTCGGCGCCTACAACCCGCGCCTGGGCGACGGTCGTGGGCTGTTGCTGGGCGAGGTCTACAACCAGGCGGGCGAGCACTGGGACTTGCATCTCAAGGGTGCCGGCCAGACCCCCTATTCGCGCATGGGCGATGGTCGTGCGGTGCTACGCTCCTCGATCCGCGAATTTCTCGCCAGCGAAGCCCTGCATGCCCTGGGCATCCCCAGCAGCAGGGCACTCTGTGTAATCGGCTCCGACACTCCAGTCTGGCGGGAAAAACAGGAGCGCGCGGCGATGATCCTGCGCCTGGCGCCGAGCCATGTCCGTTTCGGTCATTTCGAGTATTTTTACTACACCCAGCAGCCCGAGCAGCACAAGCAACTCGGCGAGCACGTGCTGGCGCTGCACTTCCCCGAATGCCTGGAACAGCCGGAGCCGTACCTGGCGATGTTCAAGGAAATCGTCGAGCGCAATGCCGAGCTGATTGCCAAGTGGCAGGCCTACGGCTTCTGTCATGGCGTGATGAACACCGACAACATGTCAATCCTGGGCATCACTTTCGATTTTGGCCCCTTTGCCTTCCTCGATGATTTCGACGCCCATTTCATCTGCAACCATTCCGACGGCCAGGGCCGCTATTCCTTCAGCAACCAAGTGCCGATCGGCCAGTGGAACCTCAGTGCGCTGGCCCAGGCACTGAGTCCCTTCATCACGGTCGAGGCCCTGCGCGAAACCCTGGGCTTGTTCCTACCGCTGTACCAGGCCCACTACCTGGACCTGATGCGCCGCCGCCTCGGCCTGACCACGGCAGAAGGGGACGACCAGAAACTGGTGGAGGACCTGCTGCAACTGATGCAGGTCGGTGGCGTGGATTACAGCCTGTTCTTCCGCCGCTTGGGCAATGAACCCGCCGCCCTGGCCACGGCCCGCCTGCGCAACGACTTTATCGACCTTAACGGCTTCGATACCTGGGCAGAGCCCTATAAAGCCCGCGTCGCCCGCGAACCGGACCAGGACGAGGCCCGGCGCCAGGCGCGGATGCACGCGGTCAATCCGCTCTACATCCTGCGCAACTACCTGGCGCAGAAGGCCATCGATGCAGCGGAGGGTGGCGACTACGAGGAAGTGCGGCGGCTACACGCGGTGCTGAGCAACCCGTTCGAGGAACAAGCGGGGATGCAAGCCTATGCCCAGCGGCCACCGGAATGGGGCAAGCACCTGGAGATCAGTTGTTCGTCCTGAACCGGCTCAGATAAAGGTCTGCTCGCGCACCCCGAAGCGTTCGGCCGGCCAGCGAATCTGGCGCAGGTGGAGCTGGCGCTTGCCGCTGAGGATTTCCGAAGCCACCGATTGCGGCCCCACGCCCGGCAGGTCGCTCTAGGTCAGGCCATGCTCGCGCATCATTTCCCGCAGGACATCGGCGCCACTGGCCTTCGGCATCGGCCGGTGCTCCTGGTCATAGGCTTGGATGTGATCACTGAGGATATCCACCAGGCTCATCAGCGGGCTCGACTCGTCCTCGCCGATCAGCTCGAGCAATTCATCGAGCATGCCGACCAACGCATCGTAGTCGGCTTCGTTTTTCGGCTTGCACAGCAGCGGCCCGACAAAATGCCAATGCCCGAAAGCCTGTTGGGTCATGACGTTCATCAACGTTCATCCCTCCATTTAACCTGAAACCTTGATAAAGCCCATTCACGACTCCAGATAGAGTCCACTGGCCATTTATCTGGAGCCCCGCCATGTCCGCCCCCCTGTTGATCCCCTGCCCCCACTGCAACGGTCTCAACCGCATTCCCGCCGACCGCTTGGGCGATCAGCCAAAATGCGGGCGCTGCAAGGCCGGGGTCCTGCTGGACAAACCTTTCGAGTTGAAACAGGGTGACTATGCGAGCCAGATCAAGGGCGACCTGCCGTTGCTGGTGGATGTCTGGGCCGATTGGTGCGGGCCGTGCAAATCCTTTGCGCCGATATTCGAGCAGGCGGCGGGTCAGCTCGCGGGCAAATGCCGACTGGCCAAGCTCGACAGCGAAGCCAACCCGCAACTGTCCGCGCAGTTGGGGATTCGCTCGATTCCCAGCCTGATCCTGTTCAGGAACGGCCGGGAAGTGGCGCGACAGAGCGGAGCTTTTCCATTGCCGCAACTACTGGCGTGGCTGCGCAGCCAGGGGATCGCCGCTTAGGCGTTATCTTCCAGCAGGTTGTGCAGCTCGACAAACTGCTGGGTCAACTTGTGACGCGGGTCAAAGTGAATCAACGGCTTGCTGGCTTCGTGGGACTCGCGCATCTTCACCGAGCTGTTAAGGTATACCGACAGCACCGGCAGCCCTTCGGCGATCAGCTCGTCAAGCATCTGTCGCGGCAGGCTGGCCCGCGGCTGGAACTGATTGACCACGATGCCTTCCACTTGCAGGCCTTCGTTGTGGTCTTCCTTCAACTCTTCGATTTCCGCCAGCAGGCCATACAGCGCCTGCCGGGAAAAGCTGTCGCAATCGAAGGGAATCAGTACACGATCAGCGGCAATCAACGCTGAAACCGCATAGAAGTTCAGCGCTGGCGGGGTATCCAGGTAAATCCGCTCGTAATCCTGCGCCAACTCGTCCAGCAGTTTGCGCAGCTTGTTGATCTTGTGCTTTGCCTCAAGCTTGGGCTGCAAGTCGGCCAGTTCGGCAGTGGCGGTGATCACATGCAGGTTGTCGAAGGGGGTTTCATAGATATCCACCTGGCCCTTCTTGGAAAACGGCCCGGACGACAGGGTTTGCTTGAAGAAGTCGGCAATACCCATGGGAATGTCCTCACCGGTGAGGCCGGTCAGGTATTGCGTGGAATTGGCTTGGGCATCGAGGTCCACCAGCAGGGTCCGATAGCCCTCGCTGGCGCTGACCGCCGCCAGATTGCAAGCAATGCTCGACTTGCCGACCCCACCCTTCTGATTGAATACCACACGCCGCATGACAGGACCTCCGTGCATCAATGAATAACCGAGTGTAGAGGGCTTGGCCCTAGAGGAGACAAGTACTATTCCATCATCGGCAATAACTGCGCAAACTCTCGAACGCTCCACTCAAATCAAGGAAACGACCGACAGACATATCGCCGAAAATATCGACAATGGGCATATGACACAGGGTGCTTTGGCCATTTGTAGATTTTATCGGGCAAAATGTAGCCCATTGTTTGCTACAAGTCCGTGGCACCGGGATAATGCGCGCCACTCGGCCATGGCGCCACGCCCAGTGGAATGTCGGTCAAGGAGCCAGCCGTGGCGTTCAAGCAAGCCCGCAGGGGCGGGAAGATTACTCAGTGATCAACTTCAATATTGCCCAATGGGGTGCCTGGGCCCCGGGCCTCGAGAGCGTGGCCGACTGGCAGGTCTGGAGCCGCCAGCCCACGGTGCTTGCGCCGAGCGATGCGGCTCCCGATGTGTCGTTCCTGCCAGCTATGCAACGCCGCCGCCTCAGCCGCCTGGCGCGCATGGCCTTCAGCGTCGGCTGGCCGCTGGCGCAGGGGCACCAGGCACTGCCACTGGTCTTCATCTCCCGGCACGGCGAAACCTTACGCACACTGGAAATTCTCAGCGATCTGGCTGCCGACCAGCCACTCTCGCCCACGCAGTTCAGTCTCTCGGTACATAACGCCATTGTCGGCTTGTGGTCGATCATACGCGGCGAAACCAGCGAAATGAGCGCGCTGGCCGCCAATGGCGACGGCCTGGAGCATGGCATGCTGGAGGCGGCGGCACTGCTCGGTGAAGGTGCTCCGGCGGTATTGCTGGTGATCACCGAAGAACAACCGCCCGAAGCCTACAGCCGCTGGATCGACGACGTACCGTTCCCCTATGCCGTCGGTTTGTTGCTGACACCGGGCGACGAATGGCAGTTGTCCCTGGACCGTTGCCAGGACGAAGGCGTCAGAAGCCAATGGCCTCATGCCCTCAATCTGGTGCGTACCTTGCTCGGCCCAGACCCGATCTGCCAACACAGATGGAAGACCCGGGCATGGAACTGGCGGCGCCGAACGTGAATAAGCCTCAAGACGCTTATTACTGGCGCCTGCTGGCCACCGCTGTCAGCTTCGCCCTGTTCGGGTTGGGTGGCCTGTGCCTGCGCCTGGTTATCTTCCCCTTACTCAACGCTCTGCCCGGCGATGCACGGCACTCATACCGGCGCGCACGGCAAACGGTCAGCCGGCTGTTCTGGCTGTTGATCCGATTCATGGCACGGACCGGCGTGCTGACCTACGAAGTCGAGGGCGTGCAACGGCTCGGACGCCCCGGACAAATGATTATCGCCAACCACCCGTCGCTGATCGACGTGGTGTTCCTGATCGGCCTGGTGCGTAACGCCAACTGCGTCGTCAAGCAGAGTCTCTGGCAGAACCCGTTCACCCGAGGACCAGTGCGCTGCGCCCAGTACATCAGCAACGATGGCAGCATGACAATGCTCGAGGCCGCTACTGCGGCGCTGCAAGAGGGCCAGACCTTGATCATTTTCCCCGAGGGTACACGCACCACGCCGGGAGAGGCGCCGGCCTTTCATCGCGGCGCCGCCGCGATTGCCTTGCGAGGTGCGAGAATGATCACCCCGGTCGTGATCAAGGTCAGCCCCTCCACCTTGACCAAGGCCGAACCCTGGTATCGCATTCCCAGACGCCGGGTACACTTCAGTTTTCGCGTCGGAGTCGATATAGACCCACAGGCCTTCGCCAGCCAAGGCCCCGCGCCTCAGGCTTCGCGCAGGCTCAACGATTTTCTGCACCATTACTTCATTAAGGAGCTCGCCACAGATGAGCGATCCGACAAGCGTCCTGCACCATGAGATCAAGGAACTGATCATCGATGCCCTCGGCCTCGAAGACATCAGTGCCCAGGACATCGGCAACGAGCAAACGCTGTTTGGCGAAGGCCTGGGCCTGGACTCGGTGGACGCCCTCGAACTCGGCCTGGCGATCCAGAAACGCTATGGCATCAAGATCGATGGCGACGCCAAGGACACCCGCGACCATTTTTCCAGCGTGGCCAGCCTTGCGGCTTTCGTCACGGCCAAACAGGCAGCCTGAGACACCACCATGCAAACCCGTGAAGACATCTTCAATACGCTGCGCGATGCCCTGGTCGAACTCTTCGAGCTGGTACCTGAGCGCGTCACGCTGGACAGCAACCTGTATCAGGATCTGGAAATCGACAGCATCGACGCCGTGGACCTGATCGACCACATCAAGCGTCAGACCGGCAAGAAAATCGCTGCCGATGAGTTCAAGTCGGTACGCACCGTTAACGACGTGGTCGAGGCTGTGTTTCGCCTGGTCCAACCGACCGCATGAGCCGACTGACCGGCCTGGGCCTACTACTGGCCGGCCTGCTGTATCCCTTTGCGGTGTATTTGGGCATGGAGCATTTTGCGCCCTGGCAGTTCGGGATATTGCTCGGCGGCCTGTGGCTGGCCCGTGCCCTGACCGGCGCACGCAAGCCCGCCAGCCTGTGGATGGCACTGTGCGCCATGGCGTTCTGCGGTTTGCTGGCCTGGCTGAACAACTCGTCGTTGCTGCGCTGGTATCCGGTGCTGATCAGCGGTTTCATGCTCGGTCTGTTCGGCCTGAGCCTGAAATTCGGCCCACCGATGGCCGAGCGGCTGGCACGCCTGAGCGAGCCGGAGCTGCCACAGATAGCAATTCGCTACACCCGCTGGGTGACCTGCGCCTGGAGCTGTTTTTTTCTCTGTAACGGCCTGCTCGCAGCCGCACTGACCCTGTGGGCGCCGCTGAGTTGGTGGGCGTTGTACAACGGCCTGATCGCCTATGGGCTGATGGGCCTGCTGTTTGCCATTGAATGGCTGATACGCCAACGCGTAAGAGGCAGTGCATGAATTGGATAAACCTTGAGCAGTTGCTGCTCAAGACACACGCCGGACGGGCCGTGACGATGGACCCGCCGCTGGAGCATGCCGACCTGTGCCGGCAGGCCCTGGGCCTGGCCGCCGGGCTACGGGCCCGTGGCGTCGAGCGCATGGCATTGCACCTGGAAGACGCCGGGGAACTGGCGATTGCCCTATTCGGCGCCTGGCGGGCCGGGGTTGCCGTGCTGTTGGTGGCCGATCTGCAAGAACAGACACGCCAGCGCTGGTCAGCGGATGTCGACCTGTGGTTGACCGACAGCGCAACCCTCAATGACCTGCAGGCAAAGCCCTTGAGCCCCGCCGCGCTCGATCTCGATGCCTGTCGCCTGAGCCTGTGCACCTCCGGCTCCAGCGGCGAACCCAAGCGCATCGAAAAAAGCCTGCGACAACTGGCCAATGAAGTGCAGGCCCTCGAACACCTATGGGGCGCCGACCTCGACCAGGCCTGTGTCATCGGCAGCGTCGCCACCCAGCATATCTACGGCCTGTTGTTCCGCGTGCTCTGGCCACTGTGTGCCGGACGCCCCTTTGTGCGCACGCAACTGGCCTTCCCCGAGGACCTGCAACGCGCCAGTCGCCGGCACTCGCAGTTCGCTTGGGTGGCGAGCCCGGCCCTGCTCAAGCGCATGGGCGATAATCTTGACTGGCCGGCCCTGAGCCAGATACGCCGGGTGTTCTCCTCCGGTGGCACCTTGCCGCAAGACGCCGCCAGCAACCTGCGACAACACCTGCGCCAATGGCCGACGGAAATCCTCGGTAGTTCGGAAACCGGCGGTATCGCCTGGCGCCAGGGCGCCCGGCTGTGGCGTCCCTTCGCCGATGTGCAACTGGACCAGGACGCCGAGGGTGCCCTGCGGGTGGCTTCACCGTACCTACCAGTCGGGCATGTCGAGCAGACAGCGGATGCCGTGCGCTTCGAAGCCGATGGTCGCTTCGAGCTGTTGGGTCGCCTGGACCGCATCGTCAAGCTGGAGGAAAAACGCATCTCCCTGCCCATGCTCGAACAGGCCCTGGAGGAGCACGCCTGGGTCGCCGAAGCACGGCTGGGCGTGGTGCAGGAGAACCGAGCCTACCTCGGCGCACTGCTGGTGCTCTCCGACCGAGGGCTGCACACCCTGCGCAACCAAGGTCGGCGGACGCTGACCGACACCCTGCGCCAACACCTGCTGAAACATTGCGAGGTACTGGCGCTGCCACGTCGCTGGCGTCTGCTGCGGCAACTGCCGCTCAACCCCCAGGGCAAGCTGCCTCAAGCCGATGTCCAGGCACTGTTGCAGGCTCCACGCCCCAAAGGTCCGGAGATACTGGCCCAGAACGAAACGGATGGCGAATGGCTGCTGCAACTGGCCGTGCCGCCGGACCTCGCCTATTTCAGCGGCCACTTCCCCACCACCCCGGTGCTGCCGGGCGTGGTGCAAGTGGATTGGGCACTCGAACTGGGTCGCCAGCGACTCCAATTGCCGGCAAAATTCGCCGGCATGGAAGTGCTGAAGTTCCAACAGTTGGTCCGCCCCGGCGATCGGATCGATCTGAGCCTGCGCTTCGACCCGATACGCAGCAAACTACACTTCGCCTTTCGCAACGCCAGCGCCGCCTGCTCCAGCGGCCGGATCGTGCTGGAGGCAGCGCATGATTGATCTTGATCCACTCAGCATCCCGCACCAACCTTGCGCGGTAATCCCGGTCTACAACCACGAGGCTGCGGTGCCGGCCGTGGTCGAGGCGTTGCTGGCGGCCGGCCTGCCCTGCGTGCTGGTGGACGACGCCAGCAGCCCGGCCTGCGCCACGGTGCTGGAGCAACTGGCTGAACACGAGCGGATCTTCCTGGTCAAGCTGCCAATCAATCAGGGCAAGGGTGGCGCGGTCATGGCAGGGTTGCGGCAAGCTTCGCGCCTGGGCTTCAGCCACGCCTTGCAGGTGGACGCCGACGGCCAGCATGACCTGCGCGCTGTCGCGAGCTTTCTCGACGCCTCCCGCAGCCATCCCCAAGCATTGATCTGCGGCTACCCGCAATACGATGAAAGCGTGCCCAAGGGCCGCCTCTACGCCCGCTACCTGACCCATGTCTGGGTCTGGATCAACAGCCTGTCGTTGCAGATCCGCGATTCCATGTGTGGTTTGCGGGTCTACCCGCTGCCGCCGGTGCTGGCCCTGATCAACAGGGCCCGACTCGGCAAGCGCATGGACTTCGACCCGGAAATCCTCGTGCGCCTGTCCTGGCGCAACCAGCCCATGCGCTGGCTACCGACCCGCGTTCATTACCCGCAGGACGGTCTGTCGCACTTTCGCCTGTTCCACGACAACACGTTGATTGCCTGGATGCACACCCGACTGTTTTTCGGCATGTTGGTGCGCCTGCCGAGCATTCTCTGGCGAAGGTGGCAAGCATGAAGGACGCACAGCGACACTGGGCCGATCGCCAGGAACGCGGTAGCTTCTGGCTGATGAAACTCACCGCCTTCGGCGTCAAGATTCTGGGACGGCGGATGCTCAGTCCGGTGTTGCACGGCATCGTCCTGTACTTCTTCCTCTTCGGGCGCACTGCCCGGCGCAGTGCCTGGCAATACCAGCAGCACCTCGCTGCCTGGAGCGGCCAGGGCGCCCTGCGACCGACCCTGCTGACGGTCTTCCGGCAGTTCATGGCCTTTGCCGACGCGCTGCTGGACAAACTCGATGTATGGAATGGCAAGCTGAGCCTCGAGCAGATCGAGATCGTCGACCCGGCGCTGCTGCGCGATCAACTGCGCGGCGAACGTGGGCAGATGCTGGTGGGCGCCCACTTGGGCAACCTGGAAGTCTGCCGTGCCCTCGCCGAACTGGGGGGGAAAGTCACGATGAACGTGCTAGTCCACACCAAGCACGCCGAACGTTTCAATCGACTGTTGGGCGAGGCCGGCGCGACCAACCTGCGCTTGATCCAGGTCAGCGAGCTGGACCCGGCAGTCATGCTGCAACTGAGCCAGCGCCTGGACCGTGGCGAGTGGCTGGCGATTGCCGGCGACCGTGTTGCGCTCCACGGTAGGCGCAACGTGCGGGTGGATTTCCTCGGTCACCCGGCGACCTTCCCCCAAGGCCCCTGGTTGCTGGCCGGACTGCTCAAATGCCCGGTCAACCTGCTGTTCTGCCTGAAACTCCAGGGCCGCTATCGCATCACCCTCGAACCTTTCACCGACATGGTGCAATGGAAGCGCGGCGACCGCGAACAGGTGATCGCCCAATGGGCCGCCCGCTATGCCGAGCGCCTGGGCCAGTACTGCCTGCAGGCGCCCCTCCAATGGTTCAATTTCTACCCTTTCTGGAAGACCGATGACGACGTATCCGCTTGAGCCGGTAACCTTCGGCGAACTCCCGCTGCGCATCGAAGACGTGCTGGCCCTGGCCAACCGTCAGGCGCCGACGCAACTGCAAAACGACCCGGCCTACCGCCAGCGCATCGCCAAGGGTGCGCAATTCCTCGACTCACTGCTGAACAAGGAAGGCGTGATCTATGGCGTCACCACCGGCTACGGGGACTCTTGCGTGGTGGCGGTGCCTTTGCGGCATGTCGAGGCACTGCCCCGTCATCTCTACACGTTCCACGGCTGCGGCCTAGGCAAGCTGCTCGATCCGCAGGCCACCCGCGCCGTGCTCGCGGCCCGTTTGCAGTCGCTGTGCCACGGTGTCTCCGGGGTGCGCGTGGAATTGCTGGAACGCCTGCACGCGTTTCTCGACCGGGACATCCTGCCGCTGATTCCCGAGGAGGGTTCGGTGGGCGCCAGCGGCGACCTGACACCGCTGTCCTATGTGGCCGCAACCCTGTCCGGCGAACGTGAAGTACTGTTGCGTGGCGAACGCCGCCAGGCCCGTGACGTCCACCGCGAGCTCGGCTGGGAGCCGTTGGTCCTGCGGCCCAAGGAAGCCCTGGCGCTGATGAACGGCACCGCCGTGATGACCGGCCTGGCCTGCCTGGCCTTCGCCCGTGCCGACTACCTGTTGCAATTGGCAACCCGTATCACCGCGCTGAATGTGGTGGCGTTGCAGGGCAATCCAGAGCATTTCGACGAGCGCCTGTTCGCCGCCAAGCCACACCCAGGGCAGATGCAAGTCGCCGCCTGGCTGCGCGAAGACCTGGCCATCGATGCCCCGACCGCGCCGCTGCACCGGCTGCAGGACCGTTACTCACTGCGCTGCGCGCCCCACGTCCTCGGCGTGCTGGCCGACAGCCTGGGCTGGCTGCGCGGCTTTATCGAAACCGAACTGAACAGCGCCAACGACAACCCGATCATCGACGCCGAAGAAGAACGCGTGCTCCACGGCGGGCATTTCTACGGAGGGCATATCGCCTTTGCCATGGACAGCCTCAAGACCCTGGTGGCCAACGTCGCCGACTTGCTCGACCGGCAGTTCGCCCTGCTGGTGGATGTGCGCTACAACCATGGTTTGCCGAGCAACCTGTCGGGTTGCGAGGCCGAGCGGGCGATGCTCAACCATGGCTTCAAGGCCGTGCAGATCGGCACCAGCGCCTGGACCGCCGAAGCGTTGAAAAACACCATGCCGGCCAGCGTATTCTCGCGCTCCACCGAATGCCATAACCAGGACAAGGTCAGCATGGGCACCATCGCCGCCCGCGACGCGATCCGTGTGCTGGAACTGACCGAGCAGGTCGCCGCCGCCACCCTGCTGGCCGCCAACCAGGGGGTCTGGCTGCGCAACCGGGCCACCGACGCCCGCCCGCTGCCGCCGGCCCTGGCGGCTATGCACGAAGCGTTGGCCAAGGACTTCCCGCCGGTGATCGAGGATCGCGCCCTGGAAGCCGAACTGCGCCTGTGCCTGCAACGCATCGCCGAGCGACGCTGGAGTCTGTATGCGTAGCCGTGGCGTGCTTCAGGTCGATAGCGAAATCCTCGTGCCGTTCTTCGACGTCGACACCATGAACGTGGTCTGGCACGGCCACTACGTGAAATATCTGGAAGTCGCCCGCTGCGCACTGCTGGATCGTATCGGCCACAACTACGCACAGATGCTCGAATCCGGCTACGCCTGGCCGGTGATCGACCTGCAACTGCGCTACGTGCGCGGTGCGGTGTTCGGTCAGAAGATCAAGGTGCGGGCCGATCTGATCGAGTGGGAGAACCGTCTGAAGGTCAACTACCTGATCAGCGATCTTGCCAGCGGCGAACGCCTGACCCGCGCCAGCACGGTGCAAGTGGCGGTGAATCTAAGCAGCCGCGAGATGCTGCTGGCCTCGCCAAGGGTGTTTGTCGACGCGGTCGAGAAGGTGCTGGCATGAATACAGGGTTCAAGGGAGCCTTTCTGGTTCTGGTCTTGGCATTCGGTCTGGCGAGCCAGGCAGCGACCTTCGACCTGCCGCAACTGAGCGAACAACTGGCCAAGCCTTCGGTGATCCACGGTCGGTTCATTCAGGAAAAACACCTGCGGGCGCTGCCACAGCCGCTGACCAGCCAAGGCACTTTCGTCCTCGCCAAGGACCATGGCCTGCTCTGGCTGCTCAAGAGCCCGCTGCAACAGGACTACCGCATCAGCGCCAAGGGCATTGCCCGGCGTGATGCCGATGGCTGGCGGATGCTGCCGAACAGAAGCGCCGGCGCCGAACAGAACCGTCTGTTCATTGCCGTGCTGCAAGGCGACAGCAGCGGCCTGCAACGGGACTTCGAACTGCAACTGCAAGGCGAGGCCAAGGCGTGGCAGTTGACTCTGATTCCGCGTTCGGTACTGCTCAAACAGATCTTCACCCGGATCAACATTGAGGGTGGCGAACGGGTACAGCGCATTGAGCTGCTGGAAACCCAGGGCGACAGCACCGTCCTGCGCATGCTGGACAGCACGGCGAACCGCCCATTGAGCGATGCGGAGCAGCATGACTTTGCCGAGTGAACGCCTGCTGCCGCGCTTGTTCCTGATCCTGCTGCTGGCCGTGCTGGCGCTCGCCGGCTGGCAATGGCGGCACGGCGCGCCGCTGTCGGCCAACTTGATGGAACTGGTGCCGGGCTCCTCGCCCGAGGCACTGGAACTCAGAGCCGACCAACGCATGCAGGAACCATTGAACCGGGAAATGCTGGTGCTGGTCGGCCACCTCGATCGCCAGAAGGCCATCGCCATGGCGCGCCAACTGGGTGAGCAATGGCAGGCCAGCGGGCTGTTCGAGAAGGTCAACTGGGATCTGCAGGCCGATTTACCTGCCTTGCGCCAACAACTGCTGCAAGGGCGCCTGGCCATGCTCGCGGCGAAGGACCGCCAGCAGTTGATCGACGATCCGGCGGCTTTTATCCAGCAACGGCTACAGGCGCTGTATGACCCTTTCGCCGGCTTCGATCTGGTGCCGAGCCAGGATGATTGGCTGGGCCTGACCGGACGTATCCAGAACAGCCAGCCGCAACGCGGCGCCGTGCAACTGGATATCGGCAGCGGTGCCCTGGTGGCCGATGCCGACGGCAAGAGCTGGGTATTGCTGCGGGCGCGGACCACCGGCAACGCCTTCGATATGCAGTTGCCGCTGCAAGTGGCCGAACTGCTCAGGCAAAGCCGCGAGCAAGCGAGCCAGGCCGATGTGCAACTGCTGGCCGCCAGCGGCCTGCTGTACGCCGCCAACGGCCAGCAACAGGCGACCCGGGAAATCACCTGGGTCGGCGGTGGCGCCACCCTGGGCATTCTCCTGCTGTTGCTGCTGGCCTTCCGTCGCTTGCGCGTGCTGCTGGCGTTTGTCCCGGTCCTGGTGGGCATGCTGTTCGGCGCCGTGGCTTGCGTGGCGCTGTTCGGCCATATGCATGTGATGACGCTGGTACTCGGTTCCAGCCTGATCGGCGTCGCGGTGGATTACCCGCTGCATTACCTGTCCAAGAGCTGGACGCTGAAACCCTGGCACAGTTGGCCGGCCCTGCGCCTCACCCTGCCCGGCCTGAGCCTGAGCCTGGCCACCAGTTGCATCGGTTATCTGGCACTGGCCTGGACCCCCTTTCCGGCGCTGACCCAGATTGCCGTGTTTTCCGCTGCCGGACTGCTGGGTGCCTATCTCAGTGCGGTATGCCTGCTGCCGGCGCTGCTCAAGGGCACCGACCTGCGCCCCGCGCAGTGGCCGTTGCGGATCTGTGAAGGGTTGCTGGGGCTGCGTGAACAACTCTTGAGAAAGCTCGGCAACCCCCTGTTGCTAGGCCTGTTGATCGTGTTCTGTGCCGCCGGCCTATGGCAGTTACACAGCAAGAACGACATCCGCCAGTGGGTCGGCGCGCCACCGCAATTGCAGGCCGAAGCCCAGGCCATTGCGCGGATCACCGGCTATCAGCCGACCAGCCAGTTCTTCCTCGTGCGCGCCGCCGATCAACCGCAACTGCTGCAGCGTTCGGCGGCACTGGGCAAGCGCCTCGAACAACTGGTGGGCCTGGAGAAGCTGCAAGGCTATCTGTCGTTGAACCAACTGGTCAGCCCGCCCAGCGAACAACAACACCTGCGCGACGCGCTCCAGCAACTGCCCGACCACTGGCAACCGCTACTCGACCTGGGCGTGCCGCTGGCGGCCTTGCATCGCGAACTGAGCCAGTTACAGGCGCTGCCGATCCAGGACATCGACAGCGCGCTGGTCGGGCCCTTGGCCGAACCCTGGCGCGCCCTCTGGCTCGGCCCCTACGCCGATGGCGTGGCGGGCATGGTCAGCCTGCAGGGCCTGAACGACGCCGAGCTGCTGCGGGTCCAGGCCGTGGACCTGCCGGGGGTACAACTGGTGGATCGTCTCGGCGACCTGAACAGGGTGTTCGCCGCCGCCCAGGTCAGCGCCGCAGAACTCAAGCTCGCCTCCTGCGTACTGATCGTGCTGCTGCTGATCCTGCCGTTCGGCCTCGGCGGTGCCTTGCGCATTGTCGCACTGCCGCTGCTGGCGGCGCTGTGCAGCCTCGCCAGTCTCGGGTGGCTGGGCCAGCCACTGACCTTATTCAGTCTGTTCGGATTGCTGCTGGTCACGGCCATCAGCGTCGACTACGTGATCCTGATGCGCGAGCAGATCGGCGGCGCCGCCGTCAGTCTGCTGGGCACCTTGCTCGCTGCGCTGACCACTTGGTTATCGTTTGGCCTACTGGCGATTTCCAGCACCCCGGCCGTCAGCAACTTTGGCCTCTCGGTCAGCCTCGGCCTGGCCTTCAGCTTTCTGCTCGCGCCTTGGGCCGGGCGCCAATCACCTCCCCATAACGCCGAAATCGGCAAGGAACCCGTGTGCCCATAGTTGAAACGCAACACCGCGAAGTCGTGGTGATAGGCGCCGGCCCTTCCGGCGCCATCGCCGCCGCATTGCTCAAGCGCAACGGCCATGACGTGCTGATCGTCGAGCGCCAGCATTTCCCGCGTTTCTCCATCGGTGAAAGCCTACTGTCGCACTGCCTGGACTTCGTCGAGGAGGCCGGCATGCTCGATGCTGTCAACGCCGCCGGTTTCCAGTTGAAGAACGGCGCGGCCTTCGCCTGGGGAGAGCGCTACAGCGCCTTCGATTTCGGCCAGACCTTCAGCCAGGGCAAGCCGACCACCTTCCAGGTCCAGCGCGCTGATTTCGACCAACTGCTGGCCGATCAAGCCGCCCTGCAAGGCGTGGAAATCCGTTATGGCGAGGAAATCGTCAGCGTCGACTTCGAGTGTTCGCAGCCACAGTTGCGAGCCCGACGCGAAGATGGCCGCGAGTACCTGATCGAGGCCCGCTTCGTCCTCGATGCCAGCGGTTACGGACGTGTCCTGCCGCGCCTGCTGGACCTTGAGGCACCCTCGAACTTCCCGGCACGCCAGGCCATCTTCGCCCATGTCGAAGATCGGATCGACGCGGCGGCTTTCGAGCGGGAAAAGATCCTGATCACCACTCACCCCAAGCAACGGGACATCTGGTTCTGGACCATTCCCTTCAGCGATGGCCGCTGCTCCATCGGAGTCGTCGCCGCCGCCGGGCATTTTGCCGGTCGCGGCGATGATCTGGACGCCAGCCTGAAAAGCTTTATCGCCGAAACGCCCAGCCTGCAACGGGTATTGAAAAACGCCGTGTGGGACACCCCGGCACGGGCCATCGGCGGCTACTCGGCCAACGTCAAGCGTCTGCACGGCCCAGGCTTCGCCCTGCTGGGCAATGCCGCGGAATTTCTCGACCCGGTATTCTCCTCGGGCGTGACCATTGCCATGCGCTCGGCCAGCATGGCCGCCGGCCTGCTGCACCGCCACTTGCAGGGTGAACGTGTCGATTGGCAAAGCCAGTTCGCCGAACCGTTGAAGCGCGGTGTCGACACCTTTCGCTGCTACGTCGAAGGCTGGTACGACGGGACCTTCCAGGATGTGATCTATCACCCTGACAGCTCACCGCAAATCCGCGCCATGATCAGCTCGATCCTCGCCGGTTATGCCTGGGACGAGCGCAATCCGTTTGTCAGTGAATCCAAGCGCCGCCTGCGGATGCTCTCTGAAATCTGTGCGAGCACGCCGGCATGAACAATCCATACCTGAGCGATACCTACAGCGAGGAAACGCGGGGCAACGTGGTCGCGCGCAAGCCACTGGCAGGTCATACCGAATGATTCGCGCACTGCTGCTGAGCTGCTTCCTGTTGCTGGGCGCCTGCGCCAGCCGACTGCCATTGCCCGCGCATACGCCGACCCTGCCCCTGCCTCTGCAATTGCATATCGAACGCGAGCAGGACGGCGCACGACAGGACTGGCTGCTGGTGATCCAGCGCGAAGCCGGTGGCCTGCGCTGGTCGTTGATGGACCCGCTGGGTATCCCACTGGCACGCCAGCGCCTGCATGACGGCGACTGGCAGGCCGACGGCCTGCTGCCACCCAACCCGCAGGCCCTCGAACTCTTCGCCGCGCTGCTGTTCGCGCTGACACCGCCCGCCGAGTTGCCTGATAACTATCCGACTGCCCGCCAGCAGCCGGCACAACGCAGCCTCGGTGAACAGTGGCAGGTTCGTTATCGACAGCCGCTGGATTTCAGCCTCGAGCTGTCGCAAGGTCTGCATTACCGCATCAGCCCGCTGAACGAGGGCACACCATGACCGCCTACCTGAATGCACTCGGGCTGATCTGTGCCCTTGGCCGCGGCAAGCGCGAAATCGCCCGCAACCTGTTCGCCGGCGACTGCTCGGGCATCCGCGACGAAAGCGGCTGGGTTCCTGATCGGGTCTTGCCGGTCGCCGCCGTGCGCGGTGAGCTGGCGGCGATCCCGCCTGAATTCAGCGCACAACGCAGTCGTAACAACCAGTTGCTGATGGAGGCCACGTTGCAGATCGCCGAGCCGATCCAGCGAGCCATCGACACCTATGGTCGCGACCGCATCGGTATTGTCCTGGGCACCAGCACTTCGGGCATTGATGAGGCCAGTCGCGGTATCGCCGATTATTTGCGCAACCGGCAATTCCCTGGCGACTACGACTACCAGCAACAGGAACTGGGCGCCCCGGCCAACTTTCTCGCCGATTGGTTGCAACTGAGCGGCCCGGCCTATGTGATTTCCACCGCCTGCACCTCCAGCGCCCGCGCGCTGATGAGCGCCCAGCGCCTAATCGACCTGGGCCTGTGCGATGCTGTCCTGTGCGGCGGAGTCGACAGTCTGTGCAAACTGACCCTCAACGGCTTCACTTCGCTGGAGGCGGTGTCGGGGCAACGCTGCAATCCGTTCTCGGTCAACCGCAACGGTATCAATATCGGCGAAGCCGCCGTGTTGTTCCTGATGAGCAGACGGGCCACCGAGGCGCAGCCGCTGGCCCTGCTGGGCGCTGGTGCCAGCAGCGACGCGTACCATATCTCAGCCCCGGAACCGAGTGGCCAGGGGGCGACGCGTGCCATGGCCAAGGCCCTGCACAAAGCCGGCCTGCAGCCGGCGCAGATCGCCTACCTGAACCTGCACGGCACCGCGACCCAGCACAACGATGCCATGGAAAGCCTGGCGGTGGCCGGCCTGTTCCCAGACGGCGTGCCATGCTCTTCGACCAAGCCCATGACCGGCCATACCCTCGGCGCCGCCGGGGCGCTGGAAGCGGCGTTCTGCTGGTTGACCCTGAGTGCTGACAACCCGAGCGGCGCGCTGCCACCTCATATCTGGGACGGCCAGCCGGATCCGGCGCTGCCGCCGTTGAACTGGGTCGACGCACACCAGCGTCTCGATCCCACGGCCCCACGCCGGCTAATGAGCAACTCGTTTGCCTTCGGTGGCAACAACGTCAGCCTGATTATCGGAGACGCGCCATGATCGATTGGTCGCTCGCCCAATTGCTGCCCCACGCCGGCGACATGATCCTGATCGAGCAAGTCCTGGCGTTCGATGAAGAACAGATCCATACGCGTCTCACCGTGCGCCCAGACGGCCTGTTCAGTCGCGAGGACGGCAGCCTACCGGCCTGGATCGCAATCGAACTGATGGCCCAAAGCGTGGCCGCCTATGCCGGCTGCCACGCCCGTGGCGCGAACCGGCCGGTGGAGCTTGGATTCCTGCTCGGCACCCGCAAGTTCGAGTGCAACGTGGCACACTTCCCAGTAGGCAGCGAGCTGACCATTCACGCCCAACGCTCCTTGGAAGACGGCAACGGCATGGGCGTGTTCGAATGCCTGCTGACCGGCCCGGCTATCCGTGCCTCGGCCCGCCTGAACGTGTTCCGTCCGCCACTGGCCGCCGCTTATCTCAACGAATCAGAGGAATCCAAGCATGACTGAATCCATTCTGGTCACCGGGTCCAGCCGTGGCATTGGCCGCGCTATCGCCCTGCGCCTGGCCCAGGCCGGCCATGACCTGGTACTGCATTGCCGCAGTGGCCGCGCCGAAGCCGACGCGGTACAAGCCGCAATCCAGGCCATGGGGCGCAATGCCCGGGTGCTGCAATTCGATGTGTCCGACCGCCCGACCTGTCGAACAATTCTCGAAGCCGATGTCGAGGCCCACGGTGCCTACTACGGCGTGGTGCTCAATGCCGGCTTGACCCGCGACGGCGCCTTTCCGGCCCTCTCCGAAGACGACTGGGACCAGGTGCTAGGCACCAACCTCGACGGCTTCTACAACGTGTTGCATCCGCTGATGATGCCGATGATCCGCCGCCGCGCCGCCGGGCGGATCGTCTGCATCACCTCGGTCTCGGGGTTGATCGGCAATCGCGGCCAGGTCAACTACAGTGCCTCGAAAGCCGGCTTGATCGGCGCCGCCAAGGCCCTGGCCATCGAGTTGGGCAAACGCCGGATCACCGTCAACTGCGTCGCTCCGGGCCTGATCGACACCGCCATGCTCGATGAAAACGTGCCCGTGCAAGAGCTGCTGAAAATGATTCCCGCACAGCGCATGGGCACTGCGGAAGAAGTCGCCGGAGCGGTAAACTTTCTCATGTCGGCGGAAGCGGCCTATATCACCCGCCAGGTTTTGGCTGTCAACGGAGGCCTGTGCTGATGAAGCGCGTCGTCGTCACCGGCATGGCTGGCATTACCTCGCTGGGCAGCGACTGGGCCAGTATCGAAGCCCACTTTCGCGCCAACCGCAGCGGCATCCGGCGCATGGATGAGTGGGATCGCTTCACTGAACTGAACACTCGCCTGGCCGGCCCCATCGATGACTATGCGGTGCCCTCCCACTGGACCCGCAAGCAATTGCGGAGCATGGGCCGGGTCTCGCGCTTCGCCGTCGGCGCTGCGGAAATGGCCCTGGCCGATGCCGGTCTGCTGGACAACACGAGCATCCGCGACGGGCGCATGGGCGTGGCCTGCGGTTCGTCCACCGGCAGCACCGACGAGATCAAGGCCTTTGGCATGATGCTGATCAACTCCGTGGCCGAGGGACTGAACGCCAACTCCTACGTGCGCATGATGCCCCACACCACGGCGGCCAATATCAGCATCTTTTTCGGCCTCACTGGGCGCTTGATCCCCACTTCCAGTGCCTGCACCAGCGGCAGCCAGGGCATCGGCTATGCCTACGAAGCGATCAAGTTCGGCCGCCTGCCGCTGATGCTCGCCGGCGGCGCCGAAGAGCTGTGCCCGACTGAAGCCATGGTGTTCGACGCGCTCTACGCCACCAGCCTGAAAAACGATGCGCCGCACACCAGCCCGCGTCCCTACGACAGCGACCGCGACGGCCTGGTGATCGGTGAAGGCGGCGGTATGTTGGTGCTTGAGGAGCTTGAACATGCCCAGGCTCGAGGCGCCACTATTCACGCGGAAATCGTCGGTTTCGGCAGTAACGCCGACGGCCAGCACGCCACTCGACCGGAGCAGACCACCATGCGTCGGGCCATGGAGCTGGCGCTGGAGGACGCGGGTCTTAGCCCCGATGCCATCGGCTACGTGAACGGCCACGGCACCGCCACCGAACAAGGCGATATCGCCGAGACCCTGGCGACCCAGAGCCTGTTCGGCAGCCGCATGCCCATCAGTTCGCAGAAGAGTTTCCTGGGCCACACCCTGGGCGCCTGCGGCGCACTGGAGTCCTGGTTCAGCATCGAGATGATGAACCGCGACAGCTACGTCCATACCCTGAACCTCGACCAGCTCGACCCACAATGCGGCGAGCTGGATTACCTGCGCGGCAAGTTTCGGCGGATGAGCAACGAGTATGTGATGAACAACAACTTTGCCTTTGGCGGCGTGAACACCTCGCTGGTGTTTCGTCGCTGGTCCTGATGCCTGTTGGACCGTTATCGAGGCTACGTGATGGCTGACGGTTACGCGGATTATAAGGCGTTGGCGTTGCAACCGGGCGTGAAGCGCCTAGTGGCCTGTACGGGGGACCATTACCTATGAACTCCAGTTAAAGTTACAAAGTTACCGTTGCGATTAATCCTATGGCACCCAGTACAAAACCTATAACGGCCCCTCTTTGTGGTAACTCTTTGAGCATGGCATAGATGACGATTGGCTCCAGTATCAATAGCAACGTCAAAGATACCACAGTGACTACCCAAATATTGCCTGTGGCTTGATAACCAAGCCAATAGGCAAAAATCAAACTTATTCCCGCAACACAAATCCAAACTATGGGCTTGACAAACATACCAGGACTGTCCATAAATTTTCCGGGAAGTTTTGCGGCATATACTTCACTGTAAATAGTCAGAATTTCTCCAAACACCATAAGCGCCAGTGCCAAAGCCGTGTAATATTCTTTCTTCACTTTCACCTCTTGTGCAATATTTGCAATATTTCCTGAATAACGACATCGCCAACTTCATCGTCTCTCAGCAAGAAGTGGGGGCCGTCGTGATCAAATAAGAAAGTGTTTTTATAACCGCCACCCTCGAAACTTGAAATCATTTGGAGGACACTCTCAGATTCGTGAAATTTTTCGCCATGGTAAGCTTTTAGTATTTTTACAGCGTTTCCGAAATGTATGGCTTCGTCGGCAATCAAATTTTTGATCCAGTCCTTAAAACCTGAGTGGCCGAAACCATCATAAAACGTGTCTTTCTTATACGTTTTTACAGATACGTATTCATCATAAGCAAACATCAACAGTAAATTGAACTCGCTCGATAGAATACTCTCGATCCCTGCGAAGTCAGCGGTGCGCCCTTGTATCTCGTGAAGCAGGTTAACTTCCGACAGACCAAAGATAAGGCGATTTAATTCAAAAAAGCCATCGGCGTGATTACGCTCATCGGCATACCAGAAATCCAGGTATTGCACAAAATAGGGGGAAAAATCTTTACGCCGCGAGTAAAGAAAATTGTACAAGTGGATCGAGTCATATTCTGAGACAAGATCAGCCATGAAAAAATCTTTAAAAGAAGAGTCGATCCCAGGATTGATCCAACCGCTCTTTGCGATATCCTCAAAAATCAGCCTGGCGCTCCAATTCCTTTTTTTTAGAAAACCTATAGGCATCATACATGGCACCTTAATATATCGGTTGTTCAGTTGCTGAATTTTTTAATGATTGCCGGGATTATCATAGTTTGTATTTCATCCTTTCTTATTGGGAAATCTGGCGCGTTGTGATCAAGAACGAATGTTCCCGTATAGCTTTCTTTTTCAAAATCCATCTTGAAAATCTCCTCTAACATTCCAGATACTTCGTGCAATCTTTCAGGAAACATTTCTTTCGCCTTTTGCACAAAGGAAAAAAAATGTGCCACTTCATCTTGTTTTGTTTTGCGTATCCACTTCGATAGCTGCTTGGATTCAAAAGCGTCATACATTTCGATACTGCGATGATAAACGTGAGTGATGATGATTTCGTCATAGGCCAAGGTAACTAGAAGCATTAATGGGTCGACCGCTATTGATTCAACAATGCTAAAATCTGATTTTCTTAACTCTGCGCTTAAGAGAACCTCATCAAAAGATATTTTTGCATAGGACGAATATATAATTGAAAATCCATGGGCGTGATCAATTTCATCCCTGAGCCACGGATTCAAAACATCCACTAAGCTGCAAAACACATCTGGGTATTGTCCCTCCAAATACCAGTATAGTCGCCTGGCATCATATTCTGTAATTATTGAATCAAAGAATACTTCCTTCCATTCCTGTCTTAAATCAGGAGAAAGATCGGTGTCAGGAAAGATAAAGCCAGACAATACAGTAGATGCGTCTGGGGTGGAGCGTATCGAAAAATCAGTGCGTAGAGTCATTTTTTTATCCTCGAAGTAGATTCATGCAAGAATTTTTCGAAAGCCAAGGAATTTTCGGAGTGAGTAGGTCTCCAGTCTATTTCCTGTGAGATGATGGGTTGCCAATACTTTTCTGCGATTTCATAAATAAATTGCCAATCTAACTTTTCCGTCTCTAACAATCCTTCTCTTGGATGGGCCTCGGCCCACGCCATTCCAGCAATAATGCTCGAAACCACTTGCAGGCTGGTTGCGCTATTATATTTAGCCATTTTTCTCGCTTTGCCTATCGAGAGATTTGAACCCAGCCAGAATGACTTGCAAGTATCACTGATTAGAAATATGCCGAGCTCATCTATGCCCGACATTATATTGTCTTTGAGTACCTCTTTAGAGCCTATGTCTCCCTCATTTCCCGCCTTTAGTAATTCCATAGAAGCGACTGTTTGATCGCAGGGATGATACGCGTAGTAGACCGTAGGTCTGTATTCGGGATTTATGCAATTCCCAACGGTAAGGTATTCCGCGATCGATAATGATTCATTATGAGTAAGTAAGTAGCCGTAAAAATCCAAGTAGTTAGGTGACCAACTCTTCACTAGCACTTCACGCCCCTGCTCTTTCATCGACAGCGAATAGGCGTTCAGCGCGCTGCCATCAGGCAATTTGTTCTCATGGCTTCCCCACCCCATTTCTGCCGGCTGTAAACACTCGGTAATTAGACCATCAACCGACCAGGTGCACATAAAGTGATCCCCTGATCGATCTGTATTTGCTACTTGCGTATCCCGCTCAGAAACTTGGATTACACGTATTCCTAGCGCTTTTGCCAGCAACGCCCAATCTTGGTGATTTTGAGGACTGAATTCAATATTATTTATCGCGGCCATATTTACCAGCGCTTTTTTTTAAGAGCACCGAGATAAAACCAGGGTTCGCGCCGTGAGCAATGATCGCAGTGGAGCAGCCACTTTTTATTTCGGCTCCGAATTTTTTGATTCTCTCTCGCAAATAAAAATTGCTTATCAGAGAAGAATCACCACTCCCCAAGTACTCCCATGGTTCTATACAGGTATCTAGGTAAAGCGAGTCATGTTGCTGCGCAAGTCTGATGAGCGCTTCACTAGACACTGAGACCGCCAAATTCAAAAGAAATGCTTTTCCATTTAAGCAGGGCGCTATAGTCGCCTCAAAATTTTTTGGCGTTATGTTTTTTTTAATTATCGAGGCACTGAATTCTTTGGCGATTTTTTCTTTAGTGAGATCAATATTTTTTTCAAATATTGTAATGGTGCAATTGTATCGATCAACTAGAAGTGGCATCAATGCCTGAGCAATACTTCCAAAACCCACAATCACTATATGTTCAATGGTCTTCATATGAAGCTCCTTGAGCTTTTTTTTCCGGACATCAAAATCGAGACAGACCTAATCAACCAACGATGTTGGCAAAATTAAGCACTCATCATGACCGTCACGTAGCTTGTTGCATGCGTGAAAATTCGCTATCAGACTGATGACAGTTGAGAGGGCGTATTCATCACTTTAATCGTTAAATATCCTTTCTAAAACTGCAATGTGATCCTTCAAGCTAAATCGTAATTCAGCACCGTTAGATTTGACAAGTACTAAACGCGCCGTTATGGAGCCCGATTTTGCCGGAATCTTCGTGTTTTTTTCTTCCGCCCTCCACAGTCAACGGCTCTGCAAAATTGTAACGGCGACAAAAAATAATGTTAACCATCTGTTTTTCATATAGTTAATATATTTTATGATGACTGAGAGGTGAGTTCATTTTTTAATCACCAAACACTTTATCTAAAATTGTAAAATAATCCTTCAGTAAAAATTGTGACTCAGTACGAATATATTTTACAAGCACTAAGCGCGCCATTGTCGAGCCCGGTCTTGTCAGAATATTCGTGTTCTTTTACTTCAAACTTCCCACAGCCAACGGCTTCGTCAAATTTCAACAGCTACAAAAACAACGCCAACCATTTGTTTTTTAATATAGTTGTGTCTCTAGTGGCCTGTGTGGTTAGTTCTATGAATCAATTTCGGCGCCACAAGCCGCTGATCGGCGTTGCTGTTCCTCGCCATAGCCCGGTTATGGCTCGTCACAGCGCCTGGCCATGGACGGGTGGCATCCGAACTTGAGCTAACGAACTCACCGTACAAGCCACTAGGCAGAATATTCTGACGCTGCATCACGCAGATATTAGGCACTGTGCGAAAAACAGTGTCGAAAACACCGTATAGCACAAGCTAATGAGTCTATTGCCGCGTAATTTTTTGTGAGTTTGTCGAAACGTGTGACGATGCGGCGATTTTCTTTCAGCCAGCCGAACACTCGTTCGATGATGTTGCGCCGCCAGTATGTCGGTTGATCAAACAAGCGAGGCGAGTCAGGTCTGGGGTTGCGTTTCATGGATCGCAGAGGGATTGCCGTCTGCATCCGATAACGGTCACAGTAGCGATGCTGGGCTTGGGCATCGTAGCCCTTGTCAGCCCGAAACCAGCGACAGCGTTTGCCGGGGCGACCGCGCAAGCTGGAGACATAGGCTTCATCGACCAGTGGTTGGACATGCGAGATACCACTGGCCCGTCTGCCCGAAAGCAGAAAACCCAGCGGTATGCCGTTAGCCTCACAAAGCACATGAATCCTGGGGCGTCAGGCCTCCGCGACGGCGGCCTAGTGGCCTAACCTGCCGGCACAACGCCGGCCGGGAGATTCCAAGCACTTGCGCGGCACCGCCAAAATGCAGCTCCTCGGCCACTGCAACGAGGTGGCGCCACTGCACAAATACCTCATTGAATCGCCAAACCTATCAAACAGATCGAACAATATATTGGAAAGAATAGTTAGCCAGCTATATGCTTTTTCCATTGCCTGATCGGCCGCTCCTCCGAGGTCCTCCGTGAAAACTGCTGTTGCTTCACTGCTCCATGAAATTTCCCCTGGCGCGCCGGATGATGTTGTCGCCCAACCCAATGTCAGCTATATCGAAAAAGGTACTCCGGCGTTCAGGCGCACGGTCCTGGCACTGCTCAGCGGCGGCTTCGCCACCTTCGCCCTGCTGTACTGCGTGCAGCCGATGATGCCGGTGCTGTCCGAGGAATACGGTATCAACGCCGCCCAAAGCAGCCTGATCCTGTCGGTGGCCACCGCGATGCTTGCCATCGGCCTGCTGATCACCGGGCCGATTTCCGATAGCCTGGGGCGCAAGCCGGTGATGGTGGTCGCTTTGTTCGGCGCGGCACTGTTCACCCTCCTCGGAGCGTTCATGCCCAACTGGCAGAGCGTGTTGCTGATGCGAGCGCTGGTGGGGCTGTCGTTGAGCGGCCTGGCGGCGGTCGGCATGACCTATCTGAGCGAGGAGATTCACCCCCAGCACATTGGCCTGGCGATGGGTTTGTATATCGGCGGCAACGCCATCGGCGGGATGAGCGGGCGACTGATCGCCGGGGTACTGATCGACTTCGTCAGTTGGCACACCGCCCTGCTGCTGATCGGCGGCCTGGCGCTGATTGCGGCGACCCTGTTCTGGAAGATCCTGCCGCCATCGCGCAACTTCCGCCCCAGCAGGCTCAATACCCGCAACTTGCTCAATGGCTTCACCATCCACTTTCGCGACGCCGGCCTGCCGTGGCTGTTCCTCGAAGGTTTTCTGTTGATGGGTGCCTTCGTGACACTGTTCAACTACATCGGCTATCGCCTGCTGGCCGAACCCTACAGCCTGAGCCAGGCCTTTGTCGGCCTGCTGTCGATTGTCTATCTGTCAGGGATCTACAGTTCGGCGAAAATTGGTTCCCTGGGCGACAAACTGGGCCGGCGCAAGGTGCTGTGGACGATGATCCTGATCATGCTGGTGGGGATCGCGCTGACCATGGCCCTGCCTCTAACAGTGGTGATCGTCGGGGTCCTGCTGTTCACTTTCGGTTTCTTCGGTGCTCACTCGGTGGCCAGCAGTTGGATCGGGCGTCGGGCGCTGAAAGCCAAGGGCCAGGCGTCATCGCTCTACTTGTTCAGCTATTACGCCGGCTCCAGCATCGCCGGCACCCTGGGCGGCGTGGCCTGGCACTACGCGGGCTGGAACGGTATTGGCCTGTTTATCGGTGGACTGCTGGTGCTGGCCTTGCTAGTGGCGCTGAAGCTGGCACGATTGCCGGTGCTGGCGGTCAACCTAAAAGCCTGATGGCCTGTGTGGCTAGCTCTGTCAGTCACCAGAGACAAATGCGCCGCTAGCGGTTGCGGCGCACCAAGGTACACTGAGCGCATCTGTTCGTTTTGCTAAAGGAAGCCAGCATGCGCCTGGACCATCTACATATTCAGAATTTTCGTTGCTACGAGGATGCTCACTTTGATTTCCAACCAGGGTTCAACTTGGTGGTGGGGATCAATGGGAGTGGCAAGACTTCGTTGTTGCAGGCGGTGGCTTCCAGTTTCCACCATTTCGCTACGGTGATGGGAAAAGGAAATATAAGCATTACAGAAAGAGACGTTCGTTTTAGCATTGACCGGTTTGATGAACGAGTCAGGTTTGAGCGGCGTTTTCCTCTCCAGATTAATAGCAAAGGCTCTTTGTTTGGCGTAACCAACCTAACTGTACTTAAAGATCGCAAGGACAAGCAACCAAACCCAGATACCAACTTCCACATGGCCGCATCAAAAGAGCTAAAGCGTATCGACAATGGCGAGCAGATTGATCTACCTGTACTCGCTTTCTACAGAGCCGACCGGCGCTGGAGCTCTTCAGGCGTATCTCCTGAGATTGCAGCAACGACTAAAATCTCCAGGCTTGACGGATACATTGACTGGTCAAACTCGGCAGTTAACTTAAAAAATTTTGAAGGCTGGATGATCGGAAAAACCTTAGAACGTCTCCAGCGACTATCTCGCTCCAAGGGTACACCGGAAAAATACGAAGATGAACTTCAATGGGTCAACGCTGCATTAAAGTATGCTCTACCTGAATCTCAAGGTATCGAATATGATCTTGAGTTGCGCAACCTCTTAGTGAGCTTTAACACTAACAAAACTGTACCTTTCAACGACCTCAGCGACGGTCAGCGCGGCCTTATCACCCTGATCGCCGATATCGCTCGCCGCATGTGCATTCTCAACCCGCACATGGGCAAGGACGTCCTGCGGAACACCTCGGGCGTGGTCATCATCGATGAGTTGGATATCCATCTTCACCCAGCCTGGCAGCGCACCATCGTCCGCGCCTTGAAGACCGCCTTTCCGAAAGTCCAGTTCATCGTGGCCAGCCATTCGCCGCAAATCATTGGTAGCCTGCGCCCAAAAGAAATCATCGTATTGGACAACGGTGACAGCTCGCACCCACGCGTATCCTACGGACTTGATTCAAGCCGCGTACTAGAAGAAGTCATGGGCGTATCGCAACGCGAACCGAAAGTGGAAAGCCTGCTGAGCGAATTGTTCCGCGCGCTGGAAAACAACAATCTGGAAGAGGCCAAAGCACGTCTGCTCAGCCTGAAAGCAGAAGCTCCCGATCTCCCCGAATTCGCCAGAGCCGAAGCCCTGCTCAAACGCAAGGAGATACTCGGCAAATGAAGCAAGTGATCAAAGGAACTGAGCCTGCTTCATTCACCGACTGGAAAGCCTCTGCAAACGAAGATTGGCAACCTAGCTACGAGACACTGCAAAATCCGCAGAAGCGTGATCTGCACCTGAGCCTGCTACTAGAGCAGCGCCATGCCTGCTGCTATTGCGGTCGGGAAATTGATCTGCACAGCAGCCATATCGAGCACTTCCGTCCACAGGAACACTTCGAACATCTGGCGCTGGACTACGAAAATCTGCACGCCTCCTGCTTGAGGGAAACCAAACCGGGCAATCCGCTGCATTGCGGTCATCGCAAGGGCAACTGGTTCGAGGAAAAGCTTCATATCTCGCCCCTCGAGCAAAACTGTGAGCAGCGTTTTTGCTACCTGCTCACGGGTGAAATACAGGCATTCACCAACGATGCCGGTGCCACAAAAATGATCGAGGTACTGGCTCTGGATATTGCCTATCTCAACAACCGCCGGGAAGAACAATTACTGGGTTTCTTCGATAACGATTTCCTGATTGATGCCAGCGAAGAGGATTTGCGTAGAACCATAGAGTTTTTCCGCTGGGTCGAAAACGATCACCCAGTGCCGTTCAGCCACGTTATTGCCCGCTATGCGGAACAATTGATGAGTGCGTAGGTTAGCTCTGTTAGCCAATTTTTGCGCCACAAGCCCCTGACCGGCGTTGCTGTTGCTCGTCATAATCGGCTATGGCCTGTCACCGCGCCTTGGCCATGGATCTGCGGCATCCGAACTTGAGCTAACGAGCTGACCGTACAGGCCACTAATCGGTGAGCCACACCACCCTCGCCTCCAGCAGCTTGTCGCGCTTTTCCAGGCTCAGGGTCTGCAACAACGCTCCGCTCTGTTCGATCTGGTCCAGCCAACCGAGCAGGGCCAGGGCCTCTCCCGAGATCGTCACGCGCAGCGATTGTCCCTCCTGGTCCAGTTGCTGCAATTCAAGCCCGGCGGCCAACGCGGTCTCGCCCAGACGGCTGGACAACGGTTGCGTCGAGGCCAACCGTACCGCCGCTGGCCGGACACGCTGTACCTCGGCGGCCAGGACCAAGCGTTGTTGATACAGCCGATGCGCCTGCTCCAGACGCCGTTGCGTCGGCTGCCAGAGGCCGCTGAACAGTATCACCGCGAGGAGGAAAATACCCAGCCCGCCCAATAGCTGGCGCTCGCGCCGGGCCAAGCCTCGCCAACGCTCGCCCAGCATTGGCGCAACAGCGGCATACAGGCGCCTGATCATCCGTTCTCCTCCAGGGTCAGCACCGCTTGCACACGCTTGTGGTCCTTGCTCGCACTGCCCAGATGGATCGGCAGCGCGCTTTGTCGTCCGCGTTCACGCAATTGCTCCAACTCCGTGAAACTGTTCGCCGTCAGCACCACCGTCCAGCCTTTGGTGGCCCGGTACTCGATGCGCTGCACCTCGACACTGGCGCCACCGACCACCTGTTCGACCAGTTGCACCAGGCGCGCCATTTGCCGGGGCGCTTGTGCATCGCCAGCAGCCAGCGCCTTGAGCTGTGCCGACAGATCGACAATACGAGTCTGCTCGGGGTAGAGCGCTTGAAAACGTTGGACACTTTGCTCATACAAATGCGCGGCGGTGTCTTCAAGGTACTGGCTGCGTGCCTGGGTAAAGCCCCAGGACAGGGCGAACAGCGCCAGCGTCGAAACCAGCAACAGCGGCCAGGGTCGGCGACCGCCGGTGCGTCGAAACGCACCCTGGAGCAAGTCCGTGCCCTGCGCCGATGTCAGCAGCGCCCGGACCTCGGACGCTTGCGACGGTCCCAACCAGCAAACATCGACCGGCAGTCGCGGGCGCAGGCACTGTAACGTCGACGCCGGCAACGCCAGGCGTACCTGCGCTGCACCACCGAACAGCCAGCGACCGCCCCACCAGACGCCATAGGCCTGATCAGCCGGCAGCAATTCAGCATCGACCTGGACGCTGGCGAGGTGCAGGTCCAACCCCTCTAGCAGGTCGACGATAGCGCGCAGACACCCCGTATCGATCACCAGCACCGGGTAACGACGCGCCTGGTCAGCCAGGCCCACGGCGATATGCAGGTTTTCCAAGTCATCCGCCAATTGCTCCTCAATCGCATAAGCCAGCGCCTGGACGGTCGGTTGCCGCCGCCCGGGCCATGGCTCGCTGCGTAACCAGCTACACGCTTCCATCGGCAGGACCACTCGTATGGACTGTCCCGCCAATGCCTTGGCGGCCTCGACGAGGGTCATTTCGTTCGGCTCCTCGGCGCCCCGCCAGCAAGCAACCGGCCAGTCGGTACCCGGCATATCGAGCCCGGAGGGATAAAGGTAAAGCCAGTGGTTCATGACGGCGGTTCACTGTGGGTCGGGGCTGGAAAACGGCGCTGTACTACGCGCATGCGATGGGTTTTCGGGTCGCGCTCCAGATCGCTGACCAGCCGTAGGTGATTGCGTCCGGCGCTGACGTCCACGGTAACTCTGAACCAGCGACTGCCGACACCCAAGCCATGGCTGGCGATGCCCCGGCCCTGAAGACCGGAGACCAGCGCAAAAGCACCTGCATCGAGGTATCCCTCGGCGGGACGTTGCTGGATCAGCGTCCGGGCCTCGGTGGCCGCCACGCCTTCCAGGGTCGACAGCAGCAGCACGCCAGCGGTGTTGATATTCAGGGTCGCATCGCCCGGCAACAGGGCGATCCAAGGCAACAGGCGTTGCAGGCTCGTCCGGTCCACGCCAGGAATCAGCCGCAGTTGACTCGGGTCGCTGACTTCGGTGCCCCGCAGCGGCGTAAGATCGATGGCTGGAATTTCCAGCAATTCAAGCAACCGTGCCCAACGAGCGAGAATAATTTCGTCGGCCTTGCCGGGCCTGAGCAACGGGGTCAGGTTGAAGCGCCCGGCCAGGTCCTCGATTTCCAACCGCACTTGGGCGTCGGGAATGTTGAAAGCCACTGGCTGGCGAGCCCACTCCTGGGACAAGTTGATGTTCTGCGTCGCGGCCAGCTGTGGGTTGTGCAGAAGCTGCCCGGCCCAATCTTCCACCGCGAGTGCCCACTGTCGCAGTTGCACCTGATGGATATGTTGGGCGCTGCTGTGCAAGGTCAGGCGATGGCTGCGCAGCAGGCCGGCGGTCAGCAGCAGCGCCAGGGCCATGATCAACAGCACGCTGATCAACGCCACCCCACGCTGTGGCATTGGCATCATGGGCCCTCCGGCAACGGGATGACCCGGCGGATCTGTTCGAAGCGTCCGGCGGACAAGGTGATCTCAAGGGCCCGAGGCTGACTGGCCGTGGTTGGCCAGTCGCCACGCCAACCGAGCTTGGCGTCGTAGAATCGCCACTGCAATCGCCGTACATCCGCGAGCAGGACCTGTCGCTGGACTGTCGCCGACTCGGGGCTGCGACTGTGTCGCCACAATGTACCGGCTTCGAGGCGATAGCTGACCTCCTGGCGCTCGCTGCGCGGCTGGTCAAGAGGGTTGCGCCAGTTGCCCCGTTGCAGGCTCAGGACGCCCTGACGTAATCCCAGCAACGCCGCGCCCCTGGGCACGGCGACCTGCAAGACATCCCGTTCAAGCACGCTGATCGCCCGTTGCAGGTTGCGCAATGCCTGTTGGTGCTGGGACACCTGGCTCTGGACCCGCAATAGCCCGTCATACAACTGCCAGCAGCCGAGGCTTAGCAGGCTGAAAATCGCCAGGGCGATAACCAGCTCCAGCAAGGTAAAGCCGGCTGACCTATTCATTCCGGGACAAACCCTCCACGTTCGACAACCAGCCTGTGCCGCGATACACCACGTGCTGGCTGTCGCCGAGGCGGACTTCCAATTCGACCTTGATCAGGCGTTTATCGAACGCTGGTGTCAGGCTTTGACTCAGGCGCCATTGACGTCGGTCGAAGTGTCGCACCAGTTGCTGCCGACCCGGCGCCACAGAAGGTTGCAGACGCAGCTCGGTCAACTGATTATCCGCCAGCCAACTGGCGAAAAGACGCTCCTGCAGGGTGCCGGCCTGCTGCAATACATACTGACTGGCCGACAGCACGGCGGCGGCAAGCAGAGCGAATACCGCCAAGGCGACCATGACTTCCAGCAAGGTAAAACCGCGCTCAGCTCTCATCGATGGCCGGATCGCCAAGACCGTCCCCCGAGACACTCAGCCAACGTCGTTGGGCCGTTTCATAATGCAAGGTGAAGGCGCTCATTTCGTCACTGCTGAGCACCAGCAGCTGTGGCTGGTTCAGGCGGTTGCCAAGTTTCAGCGGTCGCCCTTCGAGCTCCAGGCGGAAGTAAAGCCCATCGGGCAACCGATAAGGCGCGCCCGCCGAACGCCAGTCAGGATGTTCAAAGACCACCACTTGATAGCCACCAGCATCGATACGCAAGCCGAACTCCTGGCCATCGAGCACGGCCAGCTCACGCAACTGTTGCAGCAGTTGCACCAGAGCGCCGGCTTCATCGCGGGCCTGGCGGGCCGGGCTGGGTTTCATGGAGAAGCCGATCAGACCGACCACCACGCCCATGATCACCACGACCACCAACAACTCCAGCAAAGTGAAGCCACGCGAACGCCCGTGCATCGGTCAGCTTCCCCAGTTGCCGATATCGCCAGCCTGTTCCTCGCCGCCGGACACGCCGTCGGCACCGAAGGAATAGAGGTCGTAGGACTTGGAGCGGGTGCCTGGGCTCAGGTATTGGTAGGGCGTGCCCCAGGGGTCGACCGGCAGACGCTTCAGGTAGCCGTGGGGATTCCAGTTCTTCGGTTCCGGCGTGCCCAACGGTTTGCGTACCAGGGCCTCCAGCCCCTGCTGCGTCGAGGGATAGTTGAAATTGTCGAGACGGTACATTTCCAGCGCGGTGCCGATGGACTGGATATCGGTCTGCGCAGCCGTGACCTTGGCCTGGTCGGTACGACCCATAAACTGCGGGACCACCAGTGCCCCGAGCACACCGATGATCACCACCACCACCATGATTTCAATCAGGGTGAAGCCGCGTTGCACAGAGGTTCCAAAAACTTTCATGGGTCAATTCACCATTTGGTTGAGGCTGAGAATCGGCAGCAGAATGGCCATGACGATCAGCAGCACAACGCCGCCCATCACCACCAGCATCGCCGGTTCGAACAGACTCACGACCAGCGCAATACGGGCCGCGAGGGTTTTCTCCTGTTGTTCGGCGGCACGCGCCAGCATGCCGTCGAGTTCGCCTGCCCGCTCGCCGCTGGCGATCATGTGCAGCATCAACGGCGGAATATCGCCGCTCTGCTCCAGGCCCCGGGTCAGAGTGCCGCCCTCGCGTACCGACCGGGCAACCTCGAACATGCGCGCACGAATCGTCAAGTTGCCGATCACCGTGGCGGAGATTTCCAGGGCATCCACCAGCGGCACCGCACTTTTGCAGAGAATCGCCAGGGTGCTAGCAAAGCGTGCCGCCTCCACGGCGCGAAAAACCCCACCCGCCAGGGGTAGGCGCAACAGCCAGGCATGCCAGCGCAGGCGCGCGGACTGGCGGCTCAAGGCGCCGCGCAGCAACAGACCCAGAGCGATCAAGCCGAACAGGATCGGCATCGCGTAATCACGCAGGCCATCGCTCAGGCCGATCAGCCCACGGGTCAACCAGGGCAACTCACGACCACCGTCGATAAAGATCTTCACCACATCCGGCACCACATAGCCCAGCAGAAAGCCAACGATGCCCAGGGACGCCAGCAGGAGGATCAGCGGATAGACCAGCGCCAATTGGATCTTCTGCCGTGATTGCTGGCGAGCCTCGGTGTAGTGCGCCAGTTGCTCCAGCACCTGCCCCAGGTGCCCCGAGCGCTCGCCGGCGGCAATCGTGGCGCGGAACAACTCAGGGAAGGCTCGGGGAAAACCGGCCAGGGCCGAGGACAGTTCATAACCCTCCATCACCCGGCCCCGGACTGCCGCCAGCAGGCTGCTGACCCGGCGCTTCTCGCTCTGCGCGGCAACTGCCCGCAAGGCTTCTTCCAGTGGTAGCCCGGCCTGGATCAGGGTCGACAATTGCAGCGTCAACAACGCCAACTCAGCCGCCCCCAGGCGTGTCCCGCCACCATGGCCGCCGAGCGCGGCACCGGGCTCGCGGGCCGCCTTGAGTTCGCTTGGCAACAGGCCACGCTCGCGCAGTAACTGCCGGGCGTGCCGGGCACTCTCGGCTTGCTGTTGGCCACGGCAGCGGCGACCGTGAACGTCCTGGGCGTGATAATCGAAGGTCGGCATTCTCAGTCCTCTTGCGTCACGCGCAGCAGCTCATCAAGGCTGGTGCGACCTTCCAGGACCAGCCGTTGCCCGTCCTGGAACAGGCTGGGCGCCACACTCCGGGCCTGGCGGGCCAGTTCCGGTTCGCCGACGCCACGGTGGATCAACTCGGATAGGGTCGGGGTCATGCTGATCAGCTCATGGATCCCGGTCCGCCCGCGATAACCTTGCTGACAGAGCTCGCAGCCCACGGCCTTGAACAGCCTCACCGTGGCCTGCGGGGCCAGACCCAGGCGCTGGCGGGCCGCCAGGTCCACGGCACAGGGTGTCTTACACGCGGGGCACAGGGTGCGCACCAGGCGCTGGGCCAATACGCCGACCAGCGATGACGCCAGCAGGTACGCATCGACGCCCATGTCCAGCAGACGCGTCACCGCTCCCGCCGCGCTGTTGGTGTGCAAGGTCGAAAGCACCAGGTGCCCGGTCAGGGACGCCTGCACGGCGATGGCGGCGGTTTCCTGATCGCGTATCTCGCCGACCATCACCACGTCTGGGTCCTGGCGCAGGATTGCCCGCAGCCCACGGGCAAAGGTCATCTCGACCTTGGGATTGACCGGCGTCTGGCCGATGCCCGGCAAGTGGTACTCGATGGGGTCTTCGACCGTGAGGATATTGCGCGTCTGGTCGTTGAGATGGCTCAGCGCCGCGTAGAGACTGGTGGTCTTGCCGGAGCCGGTGGGGCCGGTGACCAGGAAAATGCCATGGGGCTTGCCGAGAATTTGCCGGAAACGCTCCAGGGTCTGCGCCGGCATACCCAGGCGCTCAAGCTGCAGGCGCCCGGACTGCTTGTCGAGCAGGCGCAACACCACGCGCTCGCCATGGGCCGTGGGCAGGGTGGAGACCCGCACATCAACCTCATGCCCGGCCAGTCGCAAGGCCATCCGACCATCCTGAGGCACTCGTTTCTCGGCGATATCCAGTCGCGCCATGACCTTGATCCGCGACACCAACAGGGTGGCCAGTTCACGCCGGGGCCTCAACACTTCGCGCAATTGGCCGTCCACCCGCAGGCGCACCGAGACACTGTGCTCGAAGGTCTCCAGGTGCACGTCCGAGGCCTTTTCGCGCACGGCTTCACTGAGCAGGGCATTGATCAGGCGAATGATCGGCGCATCGCCCTCCTGTTCCAGCAGATCGGCGGTCTGCGGCACTCGATCGGCCAGGCTGATCAGGTCCAGTTCGTCGTCCAGGCCCTGGGCGACTTGCTCGGCGGCACTCTGACCATCGCTGTAGCAGGCAGCCAGACGCGCCGCGAACATCGGTTCGTCGAGTACCTGCACGGGCCAGTCCCGGCCGAGCACCCGCCGCGCCTCGGACAAGGCCGTCAGCGGCGTATCGTCGCGTATCGACAGCAACGCCGTCTCGCCCTGGGCTTCCAGCAGCACGCCAAAACGCCGGGCAAAGCCGAACGGCAATTGTGTTCTCATGGTGTTGTCGCCTGGTTCCGACGCAGATCGATCGCCTCGTCTTCACGACCGTCGAACAGTTGCCCCGGATCGCTGGGCAGCAGCAGCGAATTACCCTGGCGGGCCGAAGGCCGGCTGAGTTCCCTCAATCGGTTGTAGCGCTGCGCGCTGACTTCGACCAGGTCTTCCTTGCCACGCACGATGCTCGGTCGGAGGAACACCATGAGATTGGTTTTTTCGTGTGTTTCACTGTTCCAGCGAAACAGCGCGCCCAGGTACGGGATATTGCGCAGCCACGGCACGCCACTTTCCTGGATGCGAATACTGTCCTTGATCAGGCCACCGATCACGATGATTTCGCCGTCGTCGACCAGGATAGTGCTCTTGAGGGAGCGTTTGTTGGTGATCAGGTCGTCGGTAATCTCGGCACTCTTGGTCAGTTCGGAGTTTTCCTGCTCGACCCGCAAGCGCAGGGTCGATCCTTCATTGATATGCGGGCGGATCTTCAGTTTGATGCCGATATCATGGCGCGTAACCGTGGTATAGGGCTTGCCGTTGCCGTCGTCGGTAGGTTGGTAGGAGCCGCTCTTGAACGGCACGTTCTGGCCAACCAGAATCTCCGCCTCCTGGTTGTCCAGGGTCAGCAGGCTGGGGGTGGACAGCACATTGTTGCGGGTGTTGCTAGCCAGGGCGGACACCAGCATGCCGAAACGATCGGAACCGAAACGCAATACAGTGCCGCCTTCGCGCGGTAGCGTACCGGCCTCGAAACCCGGCAGGGTAATGTCCGTGCCGGGAAAGGCGATACTGCCCTGAACACTGCCGGATTTGCCGCCCCACTGCACGCCGAGAGCCTCTTTGATATCCCCGGTAATCTCCACGATCGCCGCATGAATCAGCACCTGCGAACGCGGCTGGTCGAGTTGGCGCACGATGCTCTCCAGGGTGCGCACCTGGGCTGGCTCGGCAATCACGATCAGCGCGTTCTGGCTCTCGTCGGCCTTGACCAACGCCTTGCTGGACGAGCTGTCCCGGCCAGCCGCACCGCCGGCATCCTGGCCGAGCCCCGGCCCCATGGCATCCAGCACCTCGGCCAACTGCTTGGCATCGCTATGGCGCAGGCGGATCACCCGGGCGTTGTCCGAGAGGGCCGGCGCGGGGGTATCGAGTGAACGCGCCAGCTCGCCGAGGCGTTTGCGCACCACCTCGGGGCCGATGAGCAGCAGGCGATTGTTGCGCGTATCGGCAATCACCTGGCTGCCTGACTCAGCCCCCTGCTTACCCAGGGATTGTTCCATCACGCGAGCCAGGTCAGCGGCCAGGCCATGCTTGAGTGGCACGACGGCATGGGCATTTTTGTGGCCGGCATCCAATTGCCGGACGATCCTCGCGATACGCCGGACGTTGCCGGCACCATCGGTGATGACCAGGGCATTGGCCGATGCCGAAGGACCGACATAACCATTGACCGACACCAGCGGACGCATCAGCCCGGCGATTTCGGTGGCCACACTGTTGTTCAGTGTCACCACTTCGGTGACGAACTGCCCGGTCTCGGCCACACGGTTATCGGTGCTGCTGGCACGGGTACGGGCATCCGCCACCGGCGCGACCAGGATACGATCACCCTCATCGATGACCGTGAAGTTGTGGGCATCGAGCACGGAATAGAACAGCCGACGCACACCCTCACGATCCAGCGCCTGTTCCGAGAGCACGGTGATACGACCCTGCACCCGCGGGTCGAGGACCACCGTGGTGGCGAGAATCGAAGACATTTCCCGAACCACATCGCGCAACTCGGCATCGTTCATTGCCAGTTGCCATCGGGGCTCCTCGGCCTCCACCATAGTGCCCCCAAGCAGCATCGACAACAGCAGGCTGGGGACGATCAGGCACCCCATGGCGGTTCTGGCGGACGGGTTCATTCACTCACTCTGAGGCTTGGCGGACGTTGGCCGCAGATAAATAGAAGACTCGGCACCGGTACTCGGGCCGGCCGCCAGCAACAGCCGCTTGACGGGTTGCTCCAGGGCCAGCCACTCCTCGCGCCCATTACGCCAGAGCACCACGCGCCCAACCTCGATCCGACGCAGGACACTGCCGCCGGGCAGGCGGTCGCCAACTTGATAGATTCGCTGCCCCTGTGCCCCGGCCAGCAACGCCCGTGACGCGCCTGAGCTGGCGACAAAACTGGCGCGCAGTTGTAGCGGCTCGGCACTACGGGCCAGCGCCTCGGAGGTCGACAGGCCGAACACCGTTGCAACCGCCACCGGGTCGAGTGGCTCGGGCCTTTGTGCCGGTGCCGCAGCGATGAAGTTGAAGACCGGAGCCGCTGGCATTGCCTGACGAAATACCCACTCATGCCACGCCAACCAAGCGCCATATACCAGCGGCGCCAAGCACAGCAGTACTCGCGGCAGAACCGCGGCATACCGCGTCATCCGGGTATTCATCGGCCTATGCGCCAGGGCGTCGATTTATTCATCTGCATAAGTACTACCGTTTTATCCGAAGATATAAATTTATTATTTATAGAAATCATCCATTTCAAACCAAAAATAAACATTCACAAACATCACTACTAAAAAACGCTCAAAAATTATCGATAACACAATAAAAAGCCGACACACGAACCTGAAGCAACTTACCCACAAGCTGCCTCAGGTGCTTGATACTCGTGTTATCTGACTATCCAGGCATCTTGCCAATTGGAACCATGCCCAGGTACATAGTGGTGACTATTGATCTTGCACCAATCTCCTGCGGGAAAAGGTTTGCACTCATAGACCGTGTCGCCCTGAAGTACCGTCGTGCCAGGCTTGTAGTCGGCAATACCTTGCGGATAGACCGCATCGTATTGCTGGTCGCTCCCTTCGCCGCCCAGTTCGATGGACACCAAGTCCTGGCGCGTAGTGCGACCATCGACGGTCGTACCGACCAGCTTGAGCTGATGAGTGCCCGGCATGCTACGCACATCCACGTTCAACCAGGCCGCACCGGCTTGCACCTGCAGTGTGGTGGAACCCACCGATTTGTTGCTGGCATCGAAGACCGTGACTTCGACGTTCATCGCGCGGTTGCCAAGGATCGGCACGGGCAAGGTCACTCGCCCCTTGTCCAGCGAGTAGTCGTTGCTCACCGCCGAGATGCGCAGATCGGCCTCGGTATCTTCCTTCAGCTCCATCTGCAACTCGTAGCGCTTGACGCCGCTTTCGGCCTTGGCGAAGACTTTGTTCGCACCCTTGATCGGATGAATATTGCCGTCTTCGTCACGCACACCCGCGCGGACCAGTTCCTGGGTGCGATTGATCTGCTCGGCCAGCTTGAACGACCAGTTCTCAGGCCGGCCTTCTTCAGCGGTATCGATGGCGATCTCGACACGCCGCTCATTGATTTCGCCATCGGCGCCAAACGCCCGGGCCTTGACCGCATCTCCCACCCACAACGCGGCCGGCGCCGGCGTGATGTGACCGACGGTGCTCCAGCCGTCCGGCGCGACCGCCTCGGCCAGAATGTTCACATCGGCCACGTTATAGAAGGCCGCATCGGTATCACCCACCGTCCACGCCCCCAGGATGATGTGATGGCCGGTCTTGTCCGGAGGAATAACACAGGCATGCCGGGTGCCGGAAACCGGCAGCGCATTCTGGCCATCGACCACGCAGAAGGGCGTCGCGTCAAACGAGGCACGGCTCAAGGGTTGATTGGGGTTCCATCCGGCGCGGGTCATGAAATACTCATGTTTGGTCGCCGGGTGCGCCGCCGTGTACTGCCAGGTGAACTCGATATCACGGTCCTTGATTTCGGTCAGATGCCAACGCGTCGCGCTCTGGGTGTCCAGCGCGGCGAAGTTGGCGGAACCGCCGCTGGCAATCTTGCCGTCGATGGGACCTTGAAGCGGGCTTCCACCCACCCCCGCCGGGAATCCCTTGAACGTCTCACCGACGCTTTGCGGTTCGTACTGAGCGCCTCCACACTCCTTGTTGAGGCCTTGCTGACAGGCATAGGCCCGTGAAGGTGGATCACTCAGATAACCATGCGCCGCCACCTGTTGCGAAGCGATCAGCGCCGCTAGCATGGCCAGGGAAGAACCCCCTATCGATACCGAACTTGAAAGTTTTTTTATCATGCAATCCAACTCCAGAGTCATATTTGGCGATGAAACGCTATCCCAACGCGGTACACGCCGTTTCCTTATTGATGTCACCCATTAATAATCACGAACACTCTGCTCATGATGTCCAACCCTATGTATTCAAAAACTATAAAGCCTGAAAAACACATAACACCCGAACACCAAAAGCTTCGAGGGGAACTTCTCATTATTCATACAGACGAAAACAAATAGCCTTACAGATAAAGCTATCAAGACACCTGTCTCCGTAACTTTTCGAATGAGAATCAGGCTTCGCATTGTACGAACTTTTAGTTTTTTAGCTGTCGGACAACTCCGATCATGAGGAAGGAATGGTCAGCAATAATTCGACAAGGACTCCGGTGATTGTGAGCCACCATGCTGATGATTATGAGCCGCGGATGGGTGCAGCTATAGGGACTTGTCATCGACGCCGTTTTTTGCTCATCAATTGTGACCGATAGTTTCCTAGCCCACATTAGCCGCGAGTGAGCTGGCACTCCATTTCCACGTGCTTATATTGGCTGCAACCGATGGGCCCTCCATAAAGCATTCATTTGTGGGGCACACCACCCCAAAGTCTGTTTCAGACGCTTCCTACTTACTTTTGGCGACCCGGACGCTAGCCTTTGAACGGCCAGCCGCTCTTCTTGCAGTCATTGCCCTGATATTCGTCCGATTACAGGCACACAACAACGTGACGCAGGAACAGCCGCCCAAAAAAGCCCAAAGGACTAGGCATAACAAAATGAATATACCTTTGCAGCAGCGCTACACCCACCCAACCTCCCTTGAAGTTTTCGACACGCTGGATCCGTCGGCTTTTACCGAACCGCCACTGGCTGGCTGCGAGGAATTCGCTTGCCTGCCATCGATTGAGGGCTGAATCATGGGTCGAGGAAGTGTCAACGGCATGGGACAAGGCCTGGA
>NZ_CP014135.1:4593527-4594961 GCF_001543125.1 Pseudomonas agarici
TTGCACCGGTCGAGCAGGCATCCCACACCAGCGCTGATGTTAGCCGCTCCCCGATTGTCGCGCCTGCGCCTGCTCCTGCGCCAACTCCTACGCCAGCGACAGCCAAGCCTGGAATGCCAATCCGGGAGCCCATCCTGGAAGAGGAGGAAGAAGAAGAGGAGCTGGAGCAAAGCGGTATCGTGCTCCATCTGGGCTTGTTCTTCGACGGCACCGGCAACAATCAGGGCAACAGCGCGATCGGTGAAGGTTGCCGGGCCAGTGACCTGGGTATGGATAGGGAGACGGCGGTCATGATTCGCCAACTCTGTACCACCTATGGCTTCGATGCATCTGGAGTGCCTCCCGACAATAGCTATGGCAATGCCACCAGCAATGTCGCACTTCTGCATGACCTTTATCCGGATCAGGCCGACGTGCAATTACCAAACAGGGTGGAGCAAGCTCATATCAAGGTCTACGTCGAAGGCATCGGCACAAGCAGCGGCCAGAGTGACTCCCTCTACACCCAGAGCAGCGGCCAAGGGGATACCGGCGTGGTGGCCAGGGTCGAACAGGCACCTGCCTTGGTCCTGCAGCAGTTACGGCGGTTTCGAGAAAACAACCCCGGCCTCAAGATTCGCCGTCTTGAAGTCGACCTGTTTGGCTTCAGTCGCGGCGCGGCGGCAGCTCGGCACTGCGCCAATGACCTGCTCAAAGGGGCAGGCAGCCTGCTGGCTCGGGCCATGCCGGTCGGTACACCGGGGTTTGCTGAAACCTTCGCCTGGCGTGCCGGCAGCGACGTCATCCTCAATTTTATCGGCCTGTTCGATACCGTGGCCGGCATCGTCGCCCCGCCGAGCAATGATTTCAGTCCGCACAACGCCCTTAATCCTGGCGTGAATCTACGCCTGGCTCCAGGCAGCGCTCGTCAGGTGGTGCAACTGGTGGCCAACGACGAGCATCGTCACAACTTCTCGCTCACCCGTACCGACACTGATTTGTTTGTACCGGGCTGCCATTCCGATGTTGGCGGCGGTTACCTGCCGTTGTCCACGGAAAACCTATTGCTGAGCAAACCCGACAGCAGCTTCAGCCCGCCCCAGGAACCCAACGAACATAGCGAGGCTTATCGCCGTACCCAACAGCGCCTCGAACGTAGCCAAGACTACTGGCAGCATTACATCCCGCACGAGGGGTTGAGCATTGTCACCTGGGACACGGGAACCCAACACCAGCGCCGCGATACCCCAGCACAAAAGCGGGTTTATGCGGCCATCGCGGGCGAGCGTCAGGTGCGCGGCGAACTCTCCTTGGTGTACCTGCGGATCATGCGTGCGCTGGGCGTGCGTGCTGGGGTGGCGTTTGATCCCGTTCCAGATACACCAGCCCTCGCCTTGCCTACCGAACTCCAGCCCATCGCCGCCAAGTTGCAGGCCTATGCCTTACATGAGCCCT
>NZ_CP014135.1:4595061-4595632 GCF_001543125.1 Pseudomonas agarici
CACCCGGTGGTGATAGCTGCGAATGGTGACGCGCTGTTCCACCACCCGGTGGCTCGCTTGCAGTTGCCACACCCGATCCTGCTCGCTGTTGCTCAGTCCGGCGGGCGGGCGGTAGGCCAGCTCGACGTAGAATTGGTAGTGGCGTTGGTCGTCGTGGAATTCCACCACGTCGATGTTCAGGCGTTCGTCGTAGGTGAAGCGGTACCAGATGCCGACCTCGGCCAGCAGGCGGGAAATAAAGGCCAGATCGCTTTCGCCGTACTGCATGACCTGTTCGCGCTTGGGGTAGTCGCGGGCCAGGTTGAAGAAAAAGTCCTGGCCTCGGAAGTCGTGGCGGCTGCGCAGGATGCTTTCGACGATTTCCGGCACCGATTGGTGCTGGTAGAGGCGAAATTGCTGGCCTCGGCCCAGCAGCGCCAGGTGCGGTTCCAGGGTGATGTCGTAGCGGGCTTCATCGACGGAGCCGGACAGGCGCTTGAAGCCGGTGATCACGCCGTGCAAGCTGCGTAACGGCTTGACCGGTGGCACGCTCAGCCCCAGGTACGGCCACTTACGCGGCGCGCTATGCAGG
>NZ_CP014135.1:4596031-4839686 GCF_001543125.1 Pseudomonas agarici
ATATCTTGCTTATCGCCATCGACCTGGGTCGGCGCCCGCCATTTGAGGCGTGATGCCCGGTGTCTGGATTTACCGGGATTGAAGACGTTGAAATATGCGAATGAAGTTTGTGCCATGGGCCTACTTCCTTGTTCTGGGTGTCTCGGCGTAGGTTGCCGAAGACGAAATTTTTATTGTTGTTTTTGCCCGACTAAGGCGGGCTTCGACGCGCTGGCACGGCAACTCACGGCGTAATCATTCGCGCCATGCCGAACCTGATAAATTTAAACCGAGGTAGACGCTAACAAAGCGGAAAAGGAATTACTGTAAGACCTTTCCCAAAAATAATTAGGAAGGTTCGAAAATCGCTTTTGGCTGAGCGATGATTCGAAGAAGGATAGAAGTCATTTTTTGAGGTAAAGGCAAAAACGCCCTATGCCTTGGACGTACTACGCTCACTTGATACAAACACTTCGTGCGCGAATGATACATAGAGCCAACATAATATGCTGAAGCTTAAATACTTCAGGAAATATCATCGCAAAAGTACAACGCCATCTTATCGAATTTCAAAAAGCTTTTGTCCATACCCAATAATGTCGCCGTCTTCTACCAGTGCGGCCAAAAGCACGCCAGAACTCGATGCTTTGATCTCTTCCAGAAGCGCATCATTTTGCAGAAACGCCACGACCTGCCCCTCTTTGACCTCACTGCCCACTGCGCAAAAAACCTCGTCGCGTTGGGGATGCTTCAGGCGCAACACCCCCATGGCCGGTGAGCTGAGGTAATTGACGGTTCGGGCTGGCGTCGCGGCTGGCGAACACGCCGACAATCCCGAGCCGCGCTCCTCAAGGGAAATGCGCAAGCAGGTGCCGGCCTGCTCGAACTCAAACGCGCAAAGCGAACTCCGCTTAACCAAGTTGATGATCTGCTCGATAAAATCCGGGCTCATTGGGAGACCTCCGGTTGGTGCAGATAGCGTTCCAAATGGTGAATATCAAAGCCGCCTGCCGCAAATCCTGGCTCCGCCATCAAACGCTGGTGCAAAGCAATGTTGCTTTTGATACCGGTTAGTTCGGCATCCCGCAGGGCACCGCTCATTCGTGCGATGGCTTGAGCACGGGTCGCACCGTGGGCAACAAACTTGGCCACCAGAGAGTCATAAAACGGTGGTACCTGGTAGCCCGTATAGAGATGACTGTCGACCCGAATTCCAGGGCCGCCGGGAGCAATCCAAGAAGCAACGCGACCAGGCGCCGGCGCGAAACTCAATGGATCCTCGGCATTGATTCTGCATTCAATCGCATGCCCTTGAATGCGAATTTGCGATTGGCAAATCGACAGCGGCTGACCCAGTGCAATCAGCAGTTGTTCGCGGACGATATCCACCCCCGTCACGAGTTCCGTGATGGGATGCTCGACCTGTACACGGGTGTTCATTTCGATAAAAAAGAACTCGCCGTTTTCATAAAGAAACTCGAATGTTCCCGCGCCACGATAGCCGATCAATTGGCAGGCTGTGACACAGCACTCACCGATACGCTCAATTGCATCGCGATCAATCCCGACTGCTGGCGCTTCTTCAATGATTTTCTGGTGGCGGCGCTGCATGGAACAATCACGCTCGCCGAGCCACACCGCGTTGCCAAAATTATCCGCCAACACCTGGATTTCAATATGGCGCGGATGCTCGAGAAACTTCTCCAGATAAACTTCAGGATTGCCAAAAGTCCGACTCGCCTCTTCACGTGTGATCACGACCGCTTCATCAAGCTCCGCCGCCGAACGCACGATGCGCATGCCTCTGCCGCCGCCACCGGCCGATGCCTTGACAATCAACGGGTAACCGCAAGACTGCGCCAGGTGTTGTACTTGCGTTTTATCGTCCGCCAGCGCGCCGGGAGATCCGGGCACGCAGGGTACGCCGGCTTCAAGCATGGCTTGCTTGGCCGAAACCTTGTCGCCCATCAAACGAATCGAGGCCGAGGTGGGTCCGACAAAAACGCGCCCCGCGTCCTCTACTGCGGCGGCAAACCCGGCATGCTCGGCCAGAAACCCGTAACCCGGATGTATTGCACCCGCCCCCGTGAGCGCAGCGGCCCGCAGAAGCCGTTTAGCGTCCAGGTAACTGTCTGCGGCGCAGGCCGGACCGATGCAAAGTGCTTGATCGGCCAACGCCACATGTCGAAGCTCGGCATCGGCTTGAGAATACACGGCGACGGTGCGCAGGTTCAGTTCGCGGGCAGCGCGCAGGATACGCAAAGCGATTTCGCCGCGATTGGCAATTAATACACTGTCGAATAATGGCTGGCTCATACTTATTCCATGGGCTCGATAGTGAACAACGCTTGCCCGGCCTCAGTCATTTCGCCATCAGCTTTCAAGATGGCGCTGATTCGCCCATGTCGATCCGCTTCAATGGGGTTGAGCATTTTCATCGCTTCGACAATAGCGAGCGTCTGCCCCTCCTCCACAACATCGCCGACTTCAACGAAAGGAGCTTTATCGGCTGCCGGCGAACGATAAAACAGCCCTACCAGGCTGGATGAGACAGTATGACTTTCACTGCGTGGCGTAGACGCGGCTACCACGGTGCAAGCTATCGAGGTTTCAAGATTGTCCGACTGCAACGCCTTCGAAGAGGACACCGAAGGAGAACCGGACATTGTTGCGCCAAAAGGCCGAAGCCCTATGCGTACTCGACAATCGCCTTCGCTGTACTCCAACTCCGCGACTTGGCTACGCTCTACGATATCGATCAAGCGCTCAATGAATTCAAGGTTCATATTAATTTCCGCTGTCCTGGACTACGAACAATTGTCACGTTCAAAGGAGGTGGCCGCTGGTAATTTAGTTGCTTGGCAACGTAGTGCGTACTAGCGCGGCCAACGCCCGACCAAGGTCTGATAGATACGCATATTGTTTTTCTTGAGCTTGATGCGAACTGGCGTAATCCACCTGCACAAAACGAATCGTAGCGCCAATGGGTGTCTGGGCCAGCAGCCAAAGATCGGCGCTAATGACATTCACGATCTTCGGGTAACCGCCGCAGGTATTGGCTTCTGCCATCTGGACAATGGGCTGGCCAGAAGGAGGCACCTGCACCGTGCCGGGAAGTATTCCGTGAGAAAACAACTCAAGGGCGCGGGCGAGTTTCAGGGATGGGCCACAAAAGCGCATGCCCATGCGGTTTGCTTCTTGAGTTAACGTCCATGGCTGATTGAAAAAATCGAACTTGGCGCTTTCATCAAACCAATCAAACTCAGCCGATGGCATCACCCGGATAGAAACCTCGAAATCTTTTCCAGGCAGTTGCCTAGCGATGGCTGCGCCTACACCACTGCGAGGAGATTTTGCCGTGGTATGGCACATCGGCAAGCGATCACCACGAAGCAGGCCTCGACCTTGAAACCCTCCGAATCCGGTTTTTAAATCCGTGGACCGGGAGTTCATCACCAGCGGCACGTCGATGCCGCCCGAAAAAGCCAAATACATCCTCGCCCCCTCGGTGGGTGTCAAAATGGTCAGCGTTTGCCCAGCCTTTGCATCCATGGACCAATGGGGAGGCAGCTCGATCTGATCCAAATGCGCCTTGGCATTTGCGCCCGTCAACGCAAACCGGCAGTCATCGATAAATTTCAATTTGAATGGAAATAACGCGATTTCCAGGCCCGCATCATTGATATCGTTACCCACGAGAAGGTTGGCGATTGTCAACGCCGGACAATCCATTGCCCCCGAATGCCCCACGCCGATATTCAAGTATCCCTTGCGCCCCAAGTCCTGAACGGAATTGAGCACACCGGTAGAGAGGATTTCGATCATGATTCGATTCCGGCAATGCTAAAGCGAATACGATCACCTGCTTGCAATAACGAAGGTGAGGCAAGGTGCGCATCAAATAGCTTTAAGTCGGTATGACCAATGACGTGCCAGCCGGAGGGTGCCGGAATCGGCATGATGCCGGCTTGCTGACCACCGATGATGACGTCGCCAACGTCCAAGCGCATCTTGGGTATCGACCTGCGCGGCGTCGCTAATCGAGGATCAAGCCCGGATAGGTAGGGAAACCCCGGCATGCCGCCGATCGCCGCGACTTGATAAATCGCCTCGCTGTGCAGACGAATAAAGGTTTCAATGTCGAGCTGGGCACGCTCGGCCAGTTCGGGCAGATCTTCGCCCTGGGTGCCGCCATAGATGACCGGCACCTCGATTTCGCGGCCCGCTTTTTTCTCAATGCAGACGTTCTCCCAGAGGGCCAGCAGCCATTGGGTCATCGCCGCCGCCGAAATCAGGCCTGGTGCGTACACAATCAGAAGATTGTTCATGCCAGGAACGGCTTCGAGTACGCCAGGCTGCTTCACTGCCTCGTCCGCAATTGCAAGTACGCGCCGCTGAACGTCTTCACTGAAGGCAGGTGCCGTGACATCCAGCAAAAGCCCCTGGCTCCCTAAAATGTTTACCTGGGGCTTGTTATCAGGCGTTGCCATCTCAAAAACGCTCACTGGTTTATTTTGGCAAAATGATTGAATAAAGTCCGCCAAGGCGGGCGGTCCAGACCAGCAGAAACACGGTGATCTGCTGCGGACCACCCGATAAGAGGCCACTTTGACAGTACGTAATCGCTCTCGCAGCGACTTGCGGGTGCTCATCGGGCTCATCAAACCTGGCTCTATCTTGCAACCGGACACGGTCTCCAGGCTTGATCTAACCTAGCTACTTAGTTGCGGAATTCCGCATACCAATCCGCCTTGAAATGCCTCGACGAATCCACCCTTAAGACCTCTCCCCTTACGCTATGATGCCGGACCGGCAGAAAAACGGAGAAAGCTCGTATTTCTCGCAAAAGCGCCGCGGCGAATGCCATTGAAGCTTTGAAGCTCTCTCCCAAAGATCGCTAGTCATCGTTATGCTTCGTAACGGACTGCTCTGATTTAGGCAGCACTGCGGACAAGCTCGAGACCACTTCAATGAAGTAAGGTTGTTGCGCAGCCAATCCGCGGGCGATAGCCGATTCAATCTCAGACACCTCGCTGACTCGTTCACAGCGAACACCATATGCCTGGGCGACCTTTATAAAGTCCGGATTCGAAAGTGTCGTCCCGACTTTTCGGCCTGGATAGGTACGTTCCTGGTGAATGCGAATTGAGCCGTAGCAGTTGTTATTGGATACGATGAACAGAATAGGCAGCTTGCGCTCGACCGCGGCGATCATCTCGTTGCCTGTCATCAGGAAGCCGCCATCTCCCGCCATACAGACCACTTGACGATGCGGGTAACGCAGCTGCGAGGCAATTGCCGCCGGAGTGCCGTAGCCCATGGCACCCGAGAGAGGAGCCATCAATCGCTGCGGATAGGTGAATGGAAAATGCCGGTAGACAGGCGCCGCGAAGGTACCTGCATCCAAGCAAATTATGGCTTCAGGGGAGACTTTCTGCACCAGAGCACGAATCACGTGAACGAACGGAACACCGTCTTGTGCCTTCACTTGCGGCCAGGCCGAGAGACGTCGTGCAATCGCCGTCGTCTGAACAACCCAATCTCTACCCTCCAACTTACCGCCAGACTGCTCAGTGAGTGCGATAGCCAGAGCAGTCGGATCACATACTACGCCCACATCAGCCACTAAGTTCAGTCCGACAATATGGTCGTCCGCATAGACGTGAACGAGGGTCTGGTCAGACCGGGGATGCTTCGGGAACTGGTAACCCTGAGTCGTGATATCGCCCAGGCGAGTCCCTAGGGCAATGATCAAATCACTTGTCTCGAAGTTGGCCATCTGATCTCGAGGATTGGATAGACCCAGCTCACCGGCATACAGCACATGTTTGTTCGAAAAGATGTCATGTTGACGGAATGAGACAGCGACAGGCACATCGTAAGCCTCGGCCAGCCTCAGCAACGCTTCGCGCCCCAACTCGCTGTCCAGGGCGCCACCGGCAATGATCAATGGCCGCTTCGCCGCCTTCAACAAGGAGGCAATGCGCTGGACATCCTGGTCAACGGGCCGGGTAGATACATGCGCCACGGCCTGCCACTCCTCGACGGGAATTACCTGCTGCTGAATATCCTCCGGGATTACCAACACGACAGGACCCGGAGTACCGCTCGTTGCCACGCGGATAGCTTTGAAGGCTGCCGCCGCCAATTGCCCTGGTTCGGTGGGTTCACACACCCATTTGGCGATCGAACCGAACATCTTTTGATAGTCGATCTCTTGAAAAGCCTCTTTTCTCAGGTCGGCTTTCGGGACTTGGCCAACAACGAGAATCAGCGCAATGGCATCTTGCTGGGCAGTATGGACAGCAATCGAAGCATTGGTCGCGCCTGGGCCACGACTGACCATGACCACCCCTGGGCGACGGGTCAGGCGACCGTCGGCACATGCCATAAAGCCTGCACCGCCCTCCTGTCGGCAGGTCACCACGTCAATCGCCGGAAAATCGCCCAGGGCGTCCATGATACCGAGGTAGCTTTCGCCCGGAACCAGGAAGACCCGATCGATACCGTTTGCGGCAAAAACCGAAAGAAGCGCATGTGCAGAGGTGGTGCTTTTGGCGAATTGCATGGGTAGAAACCTGAGCAATGGGACGGACCGTGATAGCCGGCATGGGCTTTGGTTGCCCCAATTGTTATATAACCGTACTTCTGCAACCATTGGACTCGCAGGGATATCAGCTATTCAATTTCGGCACAGCTCGCTGAGACCATCATGGATCTACGACGACTCGAACTACTGATGCAAGTGGCACATTTCGACAGTTTTTCTAAAGCCGCCACCGTCTTGGGCATAGCTCAGCCGGCCCTCGGAAGGCAGATGCACAAGCTGGAAGAGGAATGTGGATTTCGCCTTTTCTATCGTCACGGGAGAGGCGTCATGCTGACGCCAGAAGGCCAATCCTTGCTCGACAGGGCCGGGCCGCTTCTGCTCGAGTTGACTGCGATTCCGTCCGATCTGCAATCGGAATACGCATCCCCCAAAGGCGCAGTGACTGTCGGCGTAACCCCTACTATCTGTAATCTGCTCGGCCTGAAGCTCATTACTTCCATCCAGGAAAAATATCCTGAGCTACAGATAAACCTGGTCAGCGGATACAGTGGTTATGTCCATGAGTGGCTGGTGGATGGGCGGGTTGATATTGCAATCTTGCACGATGCTCGGCGCTCTGCATCGATTCAGGTAGCGCCGTTGTGCCAGGCCGAGCTGTACTTCGTGACCTGCGCCAGCCACGACCCTTTTAAAAACACTGATCAGGTAGAACTGAGCCAGGTCACTGAACATCCCTTAGTGCTTCCTACCGGTAATCATGGCCTGTGCAGGACTTTGGACTATGCCACCAGCAAACTGGATATTAAGCCAAACATCAAATTTCAGTCCGACACGCTTGAGCTTCTCAAAGAAATCGTTACGGCAAATCTGGCCTCGACAATTTTGGCCAAACCCGCCGTGATGCAGGAAATCGCCAGAGGCACGTTGAGTGCGCACCTAATTACCTCCCCGTGTCTGTTTACAAAATTGGTACTGGCTACGGTGGTCAATCGCCCTGTAACCCGAGCCATCAAACTGATTGAGCAGGAAATAAAAAATATCGTCGACACACTCGTCGAAAATGACTCCGCCACGCTGGGCATCAGGTCCCTACGCACGCTCTAGTGGCCTGTACGGTTAGTCCGTTGCGACTGAATTTTTCGACGTACAACAACCTGATGTGATTTTGCCGTTTACGCAGATAAAACACATGAACCAGCCCTCCTTCACAATATCAAGGGTCAGCGGCCAGCCCAAAGGAATGCTGCCGAGGAATCTGCTCCTTAGCGATTGACCGTCTAATGAGATAACCGGTATTCATTTCGCTATGCCGATTTCCGCAGCTAATCAAATGCATTGAATCAAGACAATCAACCTACCGACAAGCAGACTACTTCCAAGGCCTCAGAGATACCTGGCTAAACTCGGTTGTTATTTCGATAGGGGGATATCCGCATGAAGCATGCTAATAAGGTAGCTGTCGTAACCGGTGCTGCCCAGGGCCTGGGATTGGCTATCGCCGAACGTTTTATCGCAGATGGCGCTAAAGTTGTCTTGGTAGATGTGCAGGCCGACAAAGTGAAAGCAGAAGCGAAGCGCCTGGGCACCAACGCAAGCTGGATCGTTGCTGACTTGAGCGTTATCAGCCAAGACATCGCCAACGACATCGTCAACAAAACCGTCGATAAGTTTGGATCGCTGGACATTTTGATGAATAACGCGGGCATTATTCATCAGGCCGAGTTCGTCGATTTTCCCGAAGATATCTTCGACCGCATTCAGCAGATTAATGTCAAATCGTATTTCCTGATTGGCCAGGCTGTGGCTCGCTACATGATTGCCAATGGAATCAAGGGCGCCATCGTCAACATGTCCTCGATTAATGCGCTCTTGGCCATGCCAAACTCAGTGGGTTACGCCGTGTCAAAAGGCGCAGTAAAACAACTGACTTCAGTAATGGCCGTAAGCTTGATCAAACATGGCATCCGTGTGAATGCGGTCGGACCAGGCACTATCGCGAGCGACTTGGTCTCCACCGTACTGGCTAGCGACCCGAATGCCCGCCGTGGCATTCTATCCCGAACCCCGATCGGCAGAGTGGGGGAAGCCTCTGAAGTGGCCAGCGTTGTATCGTTCCTGGCCAGCGACGATGCCTCGTACATTGTTGGACAGACCATTTACCCGGATGGCGGTCGTTTGGTACTAAACACGGTCGTTCCGGTGACTGAGTAATTGATTTTCTACTATGTAGGGTCAGCCCATCTCCTGCACTCCCTCCGCACTGAACATCTCATTTTCAAGGATCGGGTTGAGAGTAAAGAGCTCAACCGCTCGTGAAAGCACTCATTAACATTGAGTGCTAGTTAAACTGGCAGCCTAGGCTTCATTTTTTTGCTCTTGTCATGCGTACTAATATTTTTTTGGATAGCGAGAGGCATCACGAATTATCGAGCGCAAGTATCGGTACGCGAATCCATAAAAACATACACAACGCTGTTCTTCTACAAAAAATCGAGATCCCCCAAAAACATGGACAAACTCGTGACATAACACCCACGCGCAGGAGTCGAACACAAAATAATTGGTCAAGAGCCAGTGTCGTTTTCACCTAACGAAGAAAGCAAATATATAATTATTTTTTCTGGAAACGATAAAAAACTCGAAACACCTAACGATATTGAGGTAAATGGAGATCTATCACTTCGTAGCATTCTTGATACCACGAAAAAAAGCCAAAAAAGAAGGCAAGCTTTACCTTCCGCAACCCCATGGTTGCGGAACACATCCCAAAAGTTGCGGAACGCTTCCTAAATCGCAGGCATTAAAAAACCCCGTAAACCATTGATTTACGGGGCTTTGAAGGTGGAGGCCGAGGTCGGAATCGAACCGGCGTAGATGGATTTGCAATCCACTGCATAACCATTTTGCTACTCGGCCTCAGGTCGAATCGAGCGCCCTTGCAAGCCAGGCTTGCCGCAACTCCTTGATTCTTCAGCGTTCACGACGTTGCCGCCCGAGCTGATGGCGCGCATTATGTCCTAGTTGCATGGCACTGGCAACCCCCTGAATTCTAATAATTTTTAGGTCAGTCCAGGTCTTTGCGCGCAGCCGCCAACTGTACCAGTCGCGCCGCCAGCGACTGGGCCTGACTCGCCACATCGGTGACCGCCGTACTCTCCCACCATAGGCCCCGCAACGGCGGTCCCATGGCAAACAGCCGCATGGAAATATCACCCTCCACATTCATTACCGCGCCGCCCGGATCGGCTGCGATACCCAGGGCCAACGGTCCTGGCCGGATCAATCCTCGTGCCAGTAATCGCTGGGGCAACGGGCGATCCACCCGACGCCAGTCATATTCGATACCCGTGGAGTTGATCAAGGCCGCGCCCGTGACGATACGTGTCTGCGACTCACCCCGAGGTCGAATGAAAATGCTTACCTGCCCGTCCCGTAGTTCGTCCAAGCCCTTGAACGATGCCGCCTCGATGGTCAGCCGCCCTTCCCTGTACAGGCGCTCCACCAGCTCGGCGCTCAAGGGTGGCGAACGGTGGTGATGGCTTTCCCACCATGGCCGTACATGCTGGAGAAACTGGCGACGCTGGATGTCGCTGGCCTGGCTCCAGAGTCGGCCGATATGAGCCCGTACCGTGTCCAGCGGCGCCTGCCAGTCGATGCCGGCCCGCAAGGCTTCGGCGCATTGGCAACGGACCTCGCGCAGCAGGTGGCGCGGGCTGCGAATACTCAGGTCGGCGGCCAGGAAGTCGACCCAGGCCGGTGGCTGGCGGCGTACATGGGGCAGCAGCCCGTGGCGGGAAATGACCCGGATCGGTCCGCGATGCCCGGCCTGTTCCAAAGACACCACGGCATCGACCATGGTCAGGCCGGAGCCGATGATCAGCACCGCGCCCTGTGGATCGAGCCGCGACAGGGTCGCTACGTCCCAAGGGTCCAGCGCCGCCGCGTTCAGGCCGTTAGATTGCTTTTGCCGGGCCCGCGCCGCCGGGAACATACCGGTCGCCAGTACCGCATGCTCCCCTCGCAGTTGCCGGCCATCGGCCAAGGTCAGGTGTACGCCGTGGCCGTCGCTGTGCAGGTCGACCGCCTCGCCGCGCACATGCTCGGCTGTCGAGCCCCAGGCCACCCCCTGCTGCCGGGCCTCGGCCAAGCGCTGCTGGACGTAGAGGCCGAAGATTCCTCGGGGCATGAACAGTTCGCTGACCGGCACCTGTTGCTGGTCCGACTCGGGCCAGCCGCCAGCGGCGATATGGATCTGCAACCATTCGGTCAGGTCATCGGGATTGTCCGGGTCGACGCTCATCCGCGCCGCATTGGCGTTCAACGTGTGCCCAAGCTGCGTGGCACTGTAGGCCTCACCCCGTCCCAACTCGGCACGTGGCTCGACGATCAAAATCCGCCGCCGGCCCGGCAGGCGCAGCAACTGCACTGCCAGCATCGCGCCACTCAGACCACCACCGACAATCAACACATCGGCCGCCAAGATAGCGTGTGTTGCTTGTCCGCTCAGGGTTTCAGCCATTATTCGCTCTCTTGTTCAATGCTCGCCTCAGTAGAAAGCGTGCAGGTCGCCGTGACCAGTCAATCATCCGACGTATTGCCGAGCACCAGCCGGCCAGTGTCGAATACGGGCCAGGCAGTTGGCAAAGACCGCCTCCAGAGTCCTCGCGAGTGCAAAAAGCAGGCATGGGACATCGCAAGAACAAAAAAAGCTTAAAGTCAGTTAATTACGCCAAAAATCTAGAGATTCCCACAAGCAAAAACAGTCAGCCGCCCATCAACAGTTACTGCATCAATAGTGCCCAGCCGTCTAGATCACCACATTGCGCACAAACCGCGCAGCCGCCTCGCCATCATTGCGGTAGCCGTGGGGCTGGTTGCTGGCGAACATGAAGAACTCGCCGGCATGGATCTGCCGCTCCTGTTCGCCGAGCCACAGGGTCAGGCAACCCTCAAAAACGTACAGTTGCTCGCTCCAGCCATCGCCATCGGGCTCGGAGTGGTAGCGCTCGCCTGGTTCCAGGCGCCATTCCCATAGTTCGACTTCACGGCAAGCCACCGCCTTGGCCAATAGCACTGCCTTGCTCCCGGGAATCAACCCGGCCCAGGCCAGTTCGTTGATACGGCTCGGGTCACGGGCATCCGGCGCCTGGATCAGGTCGCTGAAGGCTACGTTCAGTGCTTCGGCCACACGATCGAGGGTGGTCAGGCTGACGTTCTTTTCCCCCGCTTCGATGGCCACCAGCATCCGCCGACTGACTCCGGATTTCTCCGACAGCGCGGTCTGGCTCAACTGGGCCTCATGCCGCAGGTGTCGCACATTTCGGCTGACGTGTTGCAGGACCGACGCGCGTTGCGAGGTTTCTTTGTGCACTATATTGCTCACTCAGTGGGTTTGCGCAGTATACTGCCCAGCTCCGGCGCATTGTGCGTCTCACTCAGGTAGCGCGCAAGGTCATGACTCCGGTGAAATCCAACAACAAGTGGTTACCCTCGACCCTAAGGTTCAGCAAAGCCGAATGCGTGCTGATCCTGATCACCATGGTCTGGGGCGGCACTTTTCTGCTGGTGCAAAACGCCATGACCGTCAGCGGGCCGATGTTCTTCGTGGGCTTGCGGTTTGCCGCGGCGGCGTGCATCGTCGCGCTGTTTTCGGCGCGCAGCCTGCGGGGCATAAGTGCTTTCGAGATGAAGGCCGGAATCTTTATCGGCACCGCGATCATGCTGGGCTACGGCTTGCAAACCGTGGGTTTGCAGACCATTCCCAGCAGCCAGTCGGCATTTATCACCGCGCTCTACGTGCCCTTCGTACCGCTGTTGCAATGGCTGGTGCTGGGCAAGCGGCCCGGGTTGATGCCAAGCATCGGCATCATGCTGGCTTTCACCGGGCTGATGCTGCTGTCCGGGCCGAGCGGCGCCCATCTGGACTTCAGTCCAGGGGAAATTGCCACCATTATCAGCGCCATCGCCATTGCCGCCGAGATCATCCTGATCAGCAACTATGCAGGCAAGGTCGATGTGCGTCGCGTCACCGTGGTGCAACTGGCCACCGCTTCGGTGTTGGCGTTCCTGATGATCGTGCCGACCCAGGAACAACTACCGGACTTTTCCTGGCTACTGTTGGCCAGTGCGGTCGGCCTGGGCGCCGCCAGCGCGGCGATCCAGGTGGCAATGAACTGGGCGCAGAAAAGTGTTTCGCCCACCCGCGCGACCTTGATCTATGCCGGCGAGCCGGTCTGGGCCGGGATTGCCGGGCGATTGGCCGGCGAACGCCTGCCGGGATTGGCACTGGTCGGGGCGGCATTGATCGTCGCGGCAGTGATTGTCAGCGAGCTGAAGACCAAGGGCAAACCGCTGGTCCCGGTCGATGACGAGATCGAGAGCGAGGCTCTGGATTCCAACAACCCATAACACTCGGTGGCGAGCGGGCTTGTCGGCACGCCGCACCGCCGCGCTCGGCTGCGCAGCAGTCACAACCTCAGTCCCTTGTTTTATCTGAGACACCCCGAGACCGGTTTTAGCGCCGCTTCGCACCCCGGTGCCGACAAGCCCGCTCGCCACAGGGCTCGGTTCTCCATCTACAATTTAGACCATGCATATCAGCCATTTATCTCCCACTTTGTAGGATTCGGCGACAGCTTAAGGGTTGGTGATCCAACTCCAGCCACGTATGATTCTTCGCAAACTCCCGCAGATTAGAAGCCTATGTCTCTGATAGTTCTACTACTTCTGCCTTTTATCGGCAGCTGTCTGGCGGCCCTGCTGCCGCATAACGCACGTAACAGTGAATCGATCCTGGCCGGTGTGATTGCCCTGGCCGGCACGATTCAAATGGCCTTGTTCTACCCGCAGATCGCCCATGGCGGTGTGATTCACGAGACCGTCACCTGGCTGCCCAGCCTGGGCCTGAACCTGGTCCTGCGCCTGGACGGTTTTGCCTGGCTGTTCTCCATGCTGGTGCTCGGCATCGGCACGCTGGTGTCGCTGTACGCCCGCTACTACATGTCGCCGGACGATCCGGTGCCGCGCTTCTTCGCGTTTTTCCTGGCTTTCATGGGCGCGATGCTCGGCCTGGTACTGTCGGGCAACCTGATCCAGATCGTGTTTTTCTGGGAACTGACCAGCCTGTTCTCGTTCCTGCTGATCGGCTACTGGCACCACCGTTCCGATGCCCGCCGTGGCGCCTACATGGCACTGACGGTCACCGGCGCCGGTGGTTTATGCCTGCTGGCGGGGGTACTGATCCTCGGCCATGTGGTGGGCAGCTATGACCTGGACGCCGTGCTGGCAGCAGGCGACCAGATCCGTGCCCATGCCTTGTACCCCGTCCTGCTGCCACTGATCCTGATTGGCGCTCTGAGCAAGAGTGCGCAATTCCCCTTCCACTTCTGGCTGCCCCATGCCATGGCAGCGCCCACCCCGGTTTCCGCTTACCTGCATTCGGCGACGATGGTCAAGGCCGGGGTGTTTCTTCTGGCCCGGCTATGGCCGTCGCTGTCCGGCAGCGAAGAATGGTTCTGGATCGTCGGCGGCGCCGGCGCCGCGACCCTGGTGCTCGGTGCCTACTGCGCCATGTTCCAGAACGACCTCAAAGGCCTGCTGGCCTATTCGACCATCAGCCATCTGGGCTTGATCACCCTGCTGCTGGGCCTGAACAGCCCACTGGCCGCGGTCGCGGCGGTGTTCCATATCCTCAACCATGCGACCTTCAAGGCCTCGCTGTTTATGGCTGCCGGGATCATCGACCATGAAAGCGGGACCCGCGATATCCGCAAACTCAGCGGCCTGGTCAAACTGATCCCATTCACCGCCACGCTGGCGATGGTCGCCAGCGCCTCGATGGCTGGCGTGCCGCTGCTCAATGGTTTCCTCTCCAAGGAAATGTTCTTCGCCGAAACCGTTTTCATCCACTCCACCGCCTGGGTCGAGATCGCCCTGCCGATCATTGCGACCCTCGCCGGGACCTTCAGCGTTGCCTACTCGCTGCGCTTCACCGTCGATGTGTTCTTCGGCCCGGCGGCCACCGATCTGCCCCACACGCCCCACGAACCGCCGCGCTGGATGCGTGCGCCGGTGGAGTTGCTGGTGTTCACCTGCCTGCTGGTGGGCATATTCCCGGCGCAGGTAGTCGGCTCGATCCTCGCCAGCGCCGCCCTGCCGGTGGTGGGCGGGACTCTGCCACCATACAGCCTGGCGATCTGGCACGGTCTGAACGCGCCGATGGTCATGAGCCTGATCGCCATGTCCGGCGGCGTGCTGCTCTACCTGCTGCTACGCAAGCAGCTCAAGCGCGGTCGCTTCAGTCGCCTGCCGTTGATCGGTCGCCTCAACGGCAAGCGTCTGTTCGAACGCAGCCTGGCGATCATGATGCGCGGTGCCCGGCACCTGGAACGCCGCATCAGCACCCAACGCCTGCAACCGCAACTGTTCCTGCTGGTGCTGGCAGCCGTGGTGGCCGGGCTGATCCCGATGCTCCACGCCAGCCTGAGCTTTGGCGATCGGCCGAAGATTCCCGGATCCATCGTCTTTGTCACCCTCTGGCTGCTGGCAATCGCCTGCGCCCTGGGCGCCGCCTGGCAAGCCAAGTACCATCGCTTGGCGGCCCTGACCATGGTCAGTGTCTGCGGCCTGATGACCTGTGTCACCTTTGTCTGGTTCTCCGCGCCGGATCTGGCCCTGACTCAATTGGTGGTCGAGGTGGTGACCACGGTGCTGATCCTGCTCGGCCTGCGCTGGCTGCCACGGCGGATCGAAGAGGTCTCGCCGCTGCCCGGCAGTCTGCGCAAGGCGCGCATTCGCCGCCTGCGCGATCTGCTGCTGTCGGGTCTGGTCGGTGGCGGCATGGCGCTGCTGTCCTACGCCATGCTGACGCGCCAGACGCCCAACGATATCTCCTCGTTCTACCTCAGCCGCGCCCTGCCCGAAGGCGGCGGCAGCAACGTAGTGAACGTGATGCTGGTGGATTTCCGTGGCTTCGATACCCTCGGCGAAATTACCGTGCTGGTGGCCACGGCCCTGGCGATCTTCGCCCTGCTGCGCCGCTTCCGCCCGCCCAAGGAAAGCCTCCAGTTGCCCAACCAGCAGCGCCAACTGGCCAGCGACGTGGTCACCGATCTGGTCAACCCGCGCAGCGCCAGCGATACCGCGCTGGGCTTTATGATGGTCCCGGCGGTGCTGGTGCGCCTGCTGCTGCCGATTGCCTTCATCGTCTCGATGTACCTGTTCATGCGCGGCCATAACCAGCCCGGCGGCGGCTTTGTTGCGGGCCTGGTGATGTCGGTGGCGTTCATCCTGCAATATATGGTCGCTGGCACCCAGTGGGTCGAGGCCCAAATGAGCCTGCGGCCACTGCGCTGGATGGGCACCGGCCTGCTGTTCGCCACCGTCACCGGGCTGGGGGCCATGGCCTTCGGCTATCCGTTCCTGACCACTCACACTGCGCACCTGCATCTGCCGCTGCTGGGTGATATCCATATTGCCAGCGCACTGTTCTTCGATATCGGTGTGTACGCAGTGGTGGTCGGCTCGACCCTGCTGATCCTCACGGCCCTGGCGCACCAGTCGGTGCGCGCCCATCGGCCAAGCCAATTGGCCCTGCCACATGCCAGGCCACAGCCTCAACTCAAGCCAGGAGCCGCCTGATGGAAGAAGTCATTGCAATTGCTATCGGCGTGCTCGCCGCGTCCGGCGTCTGGCTGATCCTGCGGCCCCGGACTTTCCAGGTGGTGATGGGCCTGTGCCTGCTGTCCTATGGGGTCAACCTGTTCATCTTCAGCATGGGCAGCCTGTTTATCGGCAAGGAGCCGATCATCAAGGATGGCGTACCCCAGGACCTGTTGAACTATACCGACCCGCTGCCCCAGGCCCTGGTGCTGACGGCGATTGTCATCAGCTTCGCCATGACTGCGCTGTTCCTGGTGGTGCTGCTGGCCTCACGGGGGCTGACCGGCACCGACCACGTCGATGGCCGGGAGGCCAAGGAATGAACCTGATGCCGCACCTGATCGTCGCGCCCATCCTACTACCGCTGCTGACGGCGGCGCTGATGCTGCTGCTCGGCGAGAAACATCGCCCGTTCAAGGCCCGCCTCAACCTGGTGTCGAGCCTGCTCGGCCTGGGTGTTTCCGTGCTGCTGCTGATCGGCGCTCAGCAATCTTCGGAACCTGCGTCCATTGGCGTGTATCTGCCGGGCAACTGGCAAGCACCGTTCGGCATCGTACTGGTGGCCGACCGCTTGTCGGCGCTGATGTTGGTGCTCACCGGGATCATCGGTGTCAGCGCCCTGCTGTTCGCCATGGCTCGCTGGGACCGTGCCGGCGCGAGTTTCCACGCACTGTTCCAGATCCAGTTGATGGGCCTGTACGGTGCCTTTCTGACCGCCGACCTGTTCAACCTGTTCGTGTTCTTCGAGGTGCTGCTGGCGGCCTCCTACGGTCTGGTCCTGCACGGTTCGGGACGGGCGCGGGTGTCCTCGGGCCTGCACTACATCGCGATCAACCTGCTGGCCTCGTCGCTGTTCCTGATCGGCGCGGCGATGGTTTATGGCGTTACCGGCACCCTGAACATGGCCGACCTGGCCCTGAAGATCCCGTTGGTGCCGGAAGCCGACCGTGGCCTGCTGCATGCCGGTGCGGCGATTCTCGCCGTGGCGTTCTTGGCCAAGGCCGGAATGTGGCCGCTAAACTTCTGGCTGGTGCCCGCCTACTCTTCGGCCAGCGCGCCGGTGGCGGCGATGTTCGCGATCATGACCAAGGTCGGGGTCTATACCCTGCTGCGGTTATGGACCCTGCTGTTCTCCGGTCAGGCCGGTGCTTCGGCGTACTTTGGTGGTAACTGGCTGATCTACGGCGGTATGGCGACCATCGCTTGCGCTGCCGTGGCGATCCTCGCCGCCCAACGCCTGGAGCGCATGGCCAGCCTGAGTATTCTGGTGTCGGCGGGGATCCTCCTGTCAGCAGTGGGTTTCGCCCAGCCGAACCTGACGGCGGGCGCGCTGTTCTATCTGGTCAGCTCGACCCTGGCGCTGAGCGCGCTGTTCCTGCTGGCCGAGCTGATCGAGCGCTCACGCTCGGCCAATGAGCTGCCGCTGGAGGAAGATATCGACCCATTGCCACGTCCATTGGAATCGCTGCACCCGCGCCCCGGCACCAATCTCGACGACGAACAGAATGTGGTGGTCGGTCAGGTGATTCCCTGGACCATGGCTTTTCTCGGCCTGAGTTTTATCGCCTGTGCCCTGCTGATCATCGGTATGCCGCCGCTGTCCGGGTTTATCGCCAAGCTGAGCCTGCTCAACGCCCTGCTCAATCCATTGGGCTTGGGCCATGAGGCACTGATCTCGCCAGCGGCCTGGGGCTTGCTGGTATTGCTGATAGTGTCCGGCCTGGCCTCGTTGGTGGCTTTCTCGCGCTTGGGCGTCCAGCGCTTCTGGACCCCGGCGGACCGCCCTTCGCCGACGCTGCGGCGCTTGGAATGCCTGCCTATTGTCGCCCTACTCGGCCTGTGTATCCTACTGACGATCAAGGCCGAGCCGCTGCTGCGCTACACCCAGGCCGTAGCCGACAACCTCAATACCCCCGAGCACTACGTCATGGCAGTGCTGGCGACCCGCGCGGTGCCCAGCCCCGAAGCCAGGGCCACGGCACTGGAGGTGCAGCCATGAAACGCTTGTTCCCCGCACCCTGGCTGTCCCTGGCGCTGTGGCTGCTATGGCTGGTGCTGAACCTGTCGATCAGCCCTGGCAACCTGCTGCTGGGCGCTGCCCTGGGGTTTTGTGCGCCATTGATGATGGCGCCACTGCGGCCGCTGCCGGTGCGCATTCGTCGACCGGGGGTGATCCTGCGCCTGTTCCTGCGGGTGGGATGGGATGTGATCGTCTCCAACCTGGCCGTCGGTTGGAGCGTTTTGAATGCCGGTCGGCGCCCGCCGCACTCGGCCTTCGTCAAGGTGCCGCTGGACTTGCGCGACGCCAACGGCCTGGCCGTGCTGTCGATGATCTGCACGGTGATTCCCGGCACGGTTTGGTCCGAGCTGGCGCTGGATCGCAGCATCCTGCTACTGCATGTGTTCAACCTGGAGGAAGAAGCGTCGTTTATCCAGAACTTCAAGGCGACTTACGAACGCCCCCTAATGGAGATTTTCACATGAGCGTCCTGCTCGCCAACGCGATCCTGTTCAGCTTGTTCATCTTCAGCGTGGCCCTGGTGCTGACCGCCGTCCGGCTGTTCAAGGGCCCCTCGGCGCAAGACCGGGTCCTGGCCCTGGACTACCTGTACATCGTCGCCATGCTGATGATGCTGGTGCTGGGCATCCGCTATGCCAGCGACACCTACTTCGAAGCGGCGCTGCTAATCGCCCTGTTCGGCTTTGTCGGCTCCTTTGCCCTGGCGAAATTCCTCCTGCGCGGCGAGGTGATTGAATGAACCAGTTGTCCCTGTGGATCGAGATTCCAGTGGCCGTACTACTGGTGCTCGGCAGTCTGTTCGCCCTCTGTGGTGCCATCGGCCTGCTGCGCATGAAGGACTTCTTTCAACGCATGCACCCGCCAGCCCTGGCCTCGACCCTCGGTGCCTGGTGCGTGGCACTGGCCTCGATCCTGTACTTTTCGGTGCTCAAGTCGGAGCCGGTGATCCATGCCTGGCTGATCCCGATCCTGCTGTCGATCACAGTGCCGGTGACCACCCTGTTGCTGGCTCGTACCGGGCTGTTTCGCCAGCGCGTGGCCGGCTACGACGTACCGGCGGAGGTCAGTGGTGGCCGTACCGAAGGCGGCAGTTGACCGCGTGCCCCGCAGCTATCAGCGCTCGCTGAAAAACGCCCGGCCATCGCGCTTGAGCAGGTCGAGCATGGTCTGCGCCGCCGGCGATAGATAACCGCCGGCCCGCACCGACACCACCAGGGTACGTTTCATCGTGGTTTCCTTGAGCCGCACCTCCCGCAGGTGCATCGCCCCCCGCACATCCTCCAGGGTTTCGCGCGCCAGGAAGCTCAGTAACCGGGTCTGGCCGATCAGGCGCGGCAGCAGGGAAATCGTGTTGGTCTCGATTTGCACCGAAGGTAGCGGCAGGTCATGGCCGAGAAACACATTGTCGATCCAGCGTCGCGATGACACCCCGGTTGCCGGCAACACCCAGCGATAGCGCCCCAACTCACTCAGGCGAATCGGTCCATCGAAAATCGGATGATTGCGACTGGCAACCACCACCGCTTCGTCGTCGAACAACGGATGGGATAGCAACTGCCGGTCATCGTCGAACAGCGGGCAGATCACCATGTCCAGCCGTCCCGAGCGCAACGACTCGCACAACATGTCGTCCTGGCCGATGGCCAGGTTCAGGGTGATCTGCGGTGCCCGCTCAAGCAGGGCGGTGGTTAGCTGCGGCAGCAGGTATTCGGCCATGCTCGCCGCGCAGCCCAGGCGGATATTGCCCAGCACCCCTCGGGCAAAGTCCCGCACCTCCCTGTGGGTATCGGCAATGCTCTGCTGCAACTGCCGACCGCGCTGCTGTAACAGCACGCCCACCGGCGTCAGCTTGATCCGTCGACCCTCGCGCTCGAACAACTTAGTGCCGAACGATTCCTCCAGGCGCTGGATGCTCTTGGTCAGCGCCGGCTGGCTGCGATTGAGCCTTTGGGCCGCACGCCCCAGATGTCCCAACTCGGCGATGGTTTCGAAATAGGTGAGATCGCGCAGATCCATATTGATCAACCAAAGTTATCGATTCATCACAATTAGAAACTAGACTTGATCAATAGCGCCATCAATAATTGACCTACCGCGCCGATCCCAACGCCCTGCAACAGGCGCGTCCAGCGTTTTGGAGACTGTCCTTGTCCGCAACACCCCGCTTGTTTTTCACTACCTGGCCCCGCCCACTGCAATGGCTGGCCCTGATCATCCTCGCCGGCGCCGCCGGACAACTGCTCAAGAATGCCGAGCTGCCCGCCGGGCAATTTATCGGTCCGATGCTGGTGGCGATCGGCTTCGGCGTCAGCGGAGCCCATATTCGTATTCACCGTCAGGTCTTTCGCCTGAGCCAGGGGTGCATCGGCCTGCTTGCCGCTCACTCCATGACCCTGGCGGTCCTGACATCGATGGCCCAATCCTGGCAACTGATGCTGTTCGCCACGGTGCTGACGGTGTGCCTGAGTGCCCTGGTCGGCCTGGCAATGGTGCGTTTCGGCGGGATCAAGGCCAGCACCGCCGCCTGGGGCACCTCACCGGGCGCGGCGTCGGCCATGGTCCTGATGGCCGACGATTTCGGTGCCGACGGACGGGTCGTGGCAACCATGCAATACGTGCGCGTGGTCTGCGTGGTGGTGATCGGGGCGCTGGTCAGTCATGTACTGGAGGCCCCCGTCAATGGCACCGACGTGCACGTCGCGGATACCGCCCTGCACAGTTTCAGCCCGGTCAATCTGGGGCTCACCTTGGCCGTCGCGATGCTCGGCATGCTGCTCGGCGCGCATATTCCTGCTGGCGCGCTACTGGTGCCGCTGCTGATCGGTGGCGCCTTGCAACTGTCCGGACTACTGCACATCACCCTGCCCGCCGGTCTGCTGGCAGTCGCCTACGGTGCCATCGGCTGCTTCGTCGGCCTGCGTTTCGACCGGCCCACCGTGCTGTACGTATGGAAACAGCTACCGACGATGATCCTCGGCGCCATCAGCCTGATCGCCCTCTGCGCCGCCTCGGCCTGGGTCCTGGCAAAATGGCTCGGCCTGGACTTCCTCTCGGTGTACCTGGCCACCAGCCCTGGTGGATTGGATACCATGGCGATCATTGCGGTCGACACCCATTCGGATGTCGGTCTGGTCCTGGCGATGCAGACCTTGCGCCTGCTGGCGGTGATCTTCACCGGCGCCTTCTTCGCCCGATTGGTGATTCGTCTCGCCCGCTAGTGGCCTGTACGGTGAGTTCGTTAGCTCAAGTTCGGATGTCATAAGTCCATGGCCAAGGCGCTGTGACGAGTCATAGCCGGGCTATGGCGAGGAACAGCAACGCAGGCCAGGGATTTATGGCGCCGAGATTGACTCATAGAACTCACCACACAGGCTACTAGTGGCCTGTACGAACTGATTTTGCGCGAAGGTCGGGCAACGCAAGCCGGCTTTCACCGCCATATGGGCGAGCGCAGATACATTTCGTACAGAGCCTGAGTCGCGAAGAAGACATTGGCCTTCGCACACACCCTCGTGTCCCTGGCGGACTGGATGAGCAAGAGGATAGCGGATAGAAAGGCAAAAGGTTTTTCGTATACCATATCCCCTTCCCCTCTTTCGAATGATCTCGCCGTGACTCTACCCAAGCTTAACCTCCCGGACCTGGGCAATGCGCCTTCGACCTCGGAGATCATCACCCGACATCTGCGCGAGGCCATCGTCGCCGGCAATTTCGCCGAGGACCAAGCGATTCGCCAGGACGAAATCGCCCGCCAGTTCAACGTCAGCAAGATTCCTGTGCGCGAGGCCCTCAAGCGTCTGGAGGCCGAAGGGCTGGTGGTGTTCCAGCGCAACCGCGGGGCGATGGTCACACGCCTCTCCGAGCCGGAACTGGCGCAAATGTTCGAAGTGCGCATGCTGCTCGAAGACAAGGTGCTGCGCCTGGCCATCCCGAACATGAGCGAAGACACCTTCGCCCAAGCCGAGCGCATCTGCCAGGAGTTCGTCGGCGAACACGACATCGGGCGCTGGGCTGAACTCAACTGGCAACTCCACGCCTGCCTCTACGAACCGGCGCAACGACCATTCCTGGTCAGCCTGATCCGCTCGGTCAATGACAAGCTGGAACGCTACCTGCGTCTGCAGATGAGCCTTTCGGCTGGCAAGGAGCGCGCCGACCATGAGCACCGCGACATCATTGAGGCCTGCCGCGCCCGCGACGTGGAACGGGCGGTGAAACTGCTCGACGAACACATTGCCGGTGTTTGCGCGACACTCCTGGAGCACCTGCCGCGCGCCCGTTGAGCCGGGCATCGCTGTGCTGATTTCCTCATCGGAGCGCCATAAAAGCATCAAGCCGCAGCCCCCTCCGACAAGCCACTCTGCGAACTCTTTTATTCGCCAGTGGCCTGCCATGAAACGTATCAGTGTGATCGACTCTCATACCGGTGGCGAACCGACCCGCCTGGTGACCGCCGGTTTCCCTGAGCTGGGCGCTGGCAGCATGGCCGAGCGCCGCCAACGGCTGGCCGAAGAATATGATGCGTGGCGCGCCGCCTGCGTTCTCGAACCACGCGGCAACGATGTGCTGGTCGGCGCCCTGTTGTGCGCACCGGTGAACCCGGCGGCCACGGCCGGGGTGATCTTCTTCAACAACACTGGCTACCTCGGCATGTGTGGGCATGGCACCATCGGCCTGATTGCCTCGCTGGCGCACCTGGGGCGCATCGGGCCGGGTATCCATGCCATCGAAACCCCGGTGGGCACGGTGCAGGCCACCCTTCACGCAGACCGCTCGGTCAGTGTGCGCAATGTCCCGTCCTACCGTTACCGGCACGCCTTGGCCCTGCACGTGCCGGGCATCGGCGAGGTGATGGGCGATGTGGCCTGGGGTGGCAACTGGTTCTTTCTGATCGCCGACCATGGCCTGGACGTCACCCGCGCCAACCTGCAAGCGCTGACCGCCTATACCTTCGCCGTACAACAAGCGCTGGAACAGCAAGGCATCCGTGGCGAGGACGGCGGCCTGATCGATCATGTCGAACTGTTCGTCGACGACGCCCACGCCGACAGCCGCAACTTTGTACTCTGCCCTGGCAAAGCCTACGACCGCTCGCCCTGTGGCACCGGCACCAGCGCCAAGCTGGCGTGCCTGGCGGCCGACGGCAAACTACTGCCGGGACAACTCTGGCGTCAGGCCAGTGTGATCGGCAGCGAATTTACAGGTTCCTACGAGTCCGACGGCGACCGCATCGTACCGACCATTCGCGGGCGTGCGCATATCAGCGCCGAAACCACCCTGATCCTCGAACGGGACGACCCATTCGCCTGGGGTATCTGCCCGTGAACGAAGGCACGGTGGCCGACATCATCGTGATCGGCGGCGGAATCATCGGCGCCGCCTGTGCTCAAGCGCTGGCGAATCGGCGCCTGAACGTGCTGGTGCTCGACGCCGGCCTGCCCAATGCCACGGCGGCGGGCATGGGCCACCTGCTGGTGCTCGACGACAACCCGGCGGAGTTGGCGCTGTGCCAATACTCCGTGCAACGCTGGCGCGAGGTGGCTGCCGACCTGCCCGAAGGCTGCGCCTATCGTAACAACGGCACGCTGTGGATCGCCGCCAACCCCGAGGAGATGGCGCTGGCCCAGGCCAAATACGCCCACTTGCAAGCTCATGGCATCGCCTGCGAGCTGCTCGGCAGCCAGGCTCTGCGCGCACGCGAAGCCCAACTGCGCGACGGCCTCGAAGGTGGCCTGCTGATCCATGGCGACGGCATTCTCTATGCCCCGGCCACGGCCCGCTGGATGCTCGAAACCGCCGGTATTCGCCAGCGCCGGGCACGGGTCAGCGAAGTCGACGGCAACCGTGTGCGACTCGACAACGGCCACTGGCTCGGCGCCGGGGCGGTGGTCCTGGCCAACGGCGTGCAGGCCAACGAGCTGTGCCCGGAACTGCCCATCGAACCGAAGAAAGGCCATCTGCTGATTACCGACCGTTACCCAGGAACCGTCACCCATACCCTGGTGGAGCTGGGCTATGTCACCAGCGCCCACCACGCCAACGGCCCTTCCGTTGCCTGCAATATCCAGCCACGCCCCACCGGCCAATTGTTTATCGGCGCCTCGCGACAGTTCGGCACTCGCGACCCGCAGGTCGAAGGCTGGATGCTGGCAAAAATGCTCAAGCGCGCCGTCGAATATCTGCCGGGCTTGGCTCGGCTGAATGCGATCCGAGCCTGGACCGGCCTGCGTGCCGCCAGCCCGGACGGTTTGCCGCTGGTGGGCCGACATCCACAGCGCGAGGGTGTGTGGCTGGCCGTCGGCCATGAAGGACTGGGAGTCACCACCGCCCCCGGCACGGCGGACCTGTTGGTCGCCCAGTTGTTCAACGAAACACCGCCCCTGGCCGCCGCCGCCTATCTGCCGCAACGCTTTCTCGGAGCCCAGCGCCATGCCTGAGCTGACCCTGGACGGTCGCGCCCTGCGCGTCGCCGAAGGCACCACCGTGGCCGCGGCCCTGGCCCTGGGTGGTGACGGTTGCAGCCGCACCTCGGTCAGCGGCAGCCGTCGTGCACCGGTATGCGGCATGGGCATTTGCCAGGAATGCCGGGTCAACATCGACGGCAATCGCCGCCTGGCCTGCCAGACCCTGTGCCAGGACGGCATGCAAGTGGAGACCCGGCCATGATCGACTTCGCCGACCTACTGATCATCGGCGCCGGGCCGGCGGGCATCGCCGCCGCCCTGGCCGCCGCCCCCAGTGGCGCCCGTATCGTCATCATCGACGACAACCCGCAGGTGGGCGGGCAGATCTGGCGCGACGGTCCGCGGGCCAGGCTGGCGCCCCAGGCGCGCAAGCTACGTCAACGCCTGCAGGCCCGTGACAATGTGCGGCACTACCCCAGCACCCAAGTGATCGCCAGCAACGGCGCGAAACGACTGTTGCTCGAAGGTCCGCGACGGAGCTGGCAAATCGGCTACGATCAACTGATCCTTTGCACCGGAGCCCGCGAACTGTTGCTGCCGTTCCCCGGCTGGACGTTACCCGGTGTTACCGCCGTCGGCGGCCTGCAAGCACTGATCAAGGGCGGCTTGCCAGTCAGCGGCGAGCGCCTGGTGGTCGCCGGTAGCGGGCCGTTGCTCCTCGCCAGTGCCGCCACCGCCCGCCACGCCGGGGCGCGGATCCTGCGAGTCGCCGAACAGGCTGCATGGCGATCCGTCGCCGCTTTCGCCACGCAGTTGCCGCGCTGGCCACACAAATGGCTGCAAGCCTTCGCTCTGTTCGACCCGCATTACCGCACCGACAGCCACGTGATCGCCGCGCTCGGCAGCGAGCGCCTGGAGGCTGTGCGCCTGGAACAACGCGGCCAGATCACCGAGCTCGCCTGTGACCGCTTGGCCTGCGGCTTCGGCCTGATCCCCAATACCCAGCTCGGCCAGGCCCTGGGCTGCGCGCTCGACGGCCTGGCCCTCGCCGTCGACCCCTGGCAGGCCAGCAGCCTCGCCGATCATTACGCGGCCGGGGAATGCTGCGGTTTCGGCGGCAGTGAACTGGCCCTGGTGGAAGGCGCGATTGCCGGTCACGCGGCGGTCGGCGAGCGTGACGCGGCTCAGCGCCTGTGGCCGGTCCGAGCGCGCTGGCAGGGTTTCGCCGACACCCTGAACCAGACCTTCGCCCTGGACCCGCGACTCAAGGCCCTGGCCAAGCCCGACACCCTGGTGTGCCGTTGCGAGGATGTCACCTATGCCGCTCTGCAAGGCCATCGCGATTGGCACGAAGCGAAGCTGGCTAGTCGCTGCGGCATGGGTGCCTGCCAGGGCCGGGTGTGCGGTGCCGCAACCCGGCACCTGTTCGGTTGGCAACTTCCGGCACCACGCCCGCCCTTCAGTCCGGCGCGAATCGACACCCTGTTATGTCTCGACGACACTCCGCCGGTATAAGCCGGTATGAATAGTGGTGCGGGGGTTTCGACCGCCTCGCAGGGTCTCTATGATCCCAAGAGTTGCCGCCAGATGCCCGACGCCATGTACACCTCGCTCAACCGCTTCAAACCCTGTGACCTAGCGACCCTGCTAAGCAGCCTGAATGCCATCGCGCCCTTGCTCGATACCCTGGCGGACGTGGTGTTTTTCATTAAGGACAGCGAGGCGCGCTATGCCTTCGTCAATCAGACCCTAGCCCGGCGCTGCGGCTTCAAGCTGCCCGGCGAACTGCTGGGGCAGACCGCCGACCGGGTCTTTCCGGAACATTTCGGCACCTCCTATACCGCGCAAGACCGCCGGGTCTTGAACAGCGGGCGCGAGCTGGCCGACCAGTTGGAGCTGCACCTCTATGACGGCAATCAACCGATCTGGTGCTTGACCCACAAGGTCCCGCTGCGCGACCCAACGGGGCGGATCGTCGGCTTGGCGGGTATTTCCCGCGACCTGCAACTGCCGCAATCGCACCACCCGTCCTTCCAGAAGGTCGCCGCGGTGGACGCCCATATCCGCCAACATTTCGCCCAACCCATCAGCCTCGCCGAACTGACCCGGATCGCCGACTTGTCGGTGGCCCAACTGGAACGCCACTGCAAGCGGATCTTCCAACTCACCCCACGGCAGATGATCCACAAGGCCCGCCTGGAAGAAGCCGCGCAACTTCTGTTGCACACCCACCTGCCGATCACCGAGATCGCCCTGCGTTGTGGCTACACCGACCACAGCGCCTTCAGTCGCCAGTTCCGTGCGCTCACCGGCCTGTCGCCGAGCCATTACCGCGAAAGCCATCGCTGACCGTGGTGTTCCTTTAAGGGGCTTGCACGGGGAAAAATGCTCCCTTCTGTAACATCCTTTCACCCTTCAAACACGGGAAACTCGCCCCCGAAACCAGGCACCGCCTCTAATCAAAGGGCCACTGAGAGATTCATGTTCTGGTGTAGCAATCGGCACAGTCATTGCTAATATAATATCGTATACGAAATTCATAATACGAAGAACAACGCCACTTACCAATAACGAGGCATTCATGAAAAATCCCGTTTTTGTCGTAGCGCTCAGTGTGGTTCTCAGTTCGTCCCTTATAACCACGGCCCAGGCCGACAAGCTCGATGACATCATCGGTTCCGGCAAGCTGCGCTGTGCCGTGACCCTGGACTTTCCGCCGATGGGCTCGCGCGATGCCGGCAACCAGCCAGTGGGCTTCGACGTCGATTATTGCAACGACTTGGCAAAAGTCCTCGGGGTCGATGCCGAGATCATCGAAACGCCCTTTCCAGACCGTATTCCCGCACTGGTGTCGGGCCGTGCCGACGTGATCGTCGCCTCGACCTCCGATACCCTCGAACGGGCCAAAACCGTCGGCCTGACCATTCCCTACTTCGCCTTCCAGATGGTGGTACTGACCCGCGACGATACCGGGATCAACCAATACCAAGACCTCAAGGGTCATCCTGTCGGCAACACCAGCGGTACTTATGAAGCCATCGCTCTGGAAAAAGACCAGAAGAGCTGGGGCACTGGCAGCTTCCGCGCTTACCAGTCGCAGAACGACACCATCCTGGCCGTCGCCCAGGGTCATATCGATGCCACCGTCGTTACCAACACCGTGGCCGCCGCGACGCTCAAATCAGGCAAGTACAAAGGCTTGAAGGTCGTCGGCAATGCTCCTTACGTGATCGACTACGTCTCGCTGGGTGCCAAGCGCAACGAATACGGCCTGATCAACTACCTCAACCTGTTCGTCAACCAACAGGTGCGCACCGGACGTTACAAGGAGCTGTTCACCAAGTGGGTCGGGACCGAGATCCCACCGACCGACCTGACCGTGCCCCACGTCTACTACTGAGGAAGACCGCATGCCCAGCACCCCCACTTCCCTTACCGGACGCTGCCTGGTCGAGGGTGCCGCCCAAGGTCCGCTGCTGTTCGCCGATATCGGCCTGAGCTTCTGGGGCGGTGTCGATCCGTTCAGCGGCGAGGTGATCGACCGTCATCACCCCTTGAGTGGCGAGCACTTGGCCGGTTGTGTGCTGGCGCTACCCAGCGGTCGCGGGTCCTGTACCGGCAGCAGCGTGATGATGGAACTGATCAGCAACGGTCATGCCCCGGCCGCGTTGTTACTGGCCGAGGCCGACGAGATCCTGACCCTGGGCGTGCTGGTGGCCCATGTGATTTTCGAACGCTCCCTGCCGGTGCTGTGCATCGGCAGGGAGGCCTTTGCCGCCTTGCGCGGCCAAGCGTTTGCCCGGATCGAAGGCGCCAGCCTGACACTCTTCGACAAAATACCCGCCGCCCCCTGGCGGGCACTGGCCATGCCGGTGCGAGCGCAACCCGCGACCCGCAGTGTCGCGCTCAGCCAACATGACCAGGCCCTGCTTGATGGCCAGTACGGCAAGGCCGCCCAGGTGGCTATGCAAATCGTCCTACAGATGGCCGAGCTACAAAGAGCCTCCAGCCTGCTGGACGTGACCCAGGCGCATATCGACGGCTGCATCTATACCGGGCCGGCGAGCCTGCGCTTTGCCGAACAACTGGTGCAATGGGGCGCGTGCGTGCGTGTCCCGACCACCCTCAACGCCATCTCCGTCGACCAGCGCCGCTGGCGTGAGTTGGGTGTCGACCCGGCCCTCGGTGAACCCGCCAGTGCCCTGGGCACGGCCTATATGGCGATGGGCGCGCAGCTCAGCTACACCTGCGCGCCCTACCTGCTCGACAGCGCGCCGAAGGCCGGCGAACAGATCGTCTGGGCCGAATCCAATGCCGTGGTCTATGCCAACAGCGTGCTCGGTGCCTGGACCCAGAAATACCCCGATTACCTGGATATCTGTATCGCCCTGACGGGCCGCGCACCGCTGACTGGCTGCCACCTGGCCGAACGGCGCAAGGCGCGCCTGGAGATCGAAGTACCGCCCATGAGCGAACTGGACGATGCCTTCTACCCGTTGCTCGGCTACCACATTGGCGCCCTGTCCGGCAGCTATATCCCGTTGATACGCGGCCTGGAGCTGGCCCGGCCCAGCCTCGACGACCTCAAGGCGTTCGGCGCGGCCTTCGCCACCACCTCGGCGGCGCCGCTGTTCCATATCGCCGGGGTCACCCCGGAGGCCCTCGACCCGCAGCAGGTGCTGGAGCCGGGTCGGTCGTTGCCGGTGCAACGTATCAGCCTCGACGATCTGCTGGGTAGCTGGCGTGAACTCAATAGCGCTCGCGAGCCGCAGGTGGATGTCGTCTCGCTGGGCAACCCGCACTTCTCCCTCAGCGAATTCGCCCACCTGGCACGCCTGTGCCGTGGTCGCCACAAGCACCCTGACGTGGTGCTGGCAATCACCTGCGGGCGGGCCGTGCTGGAGCAGGCCCGTGCCGCCGGGCATATCGCCGTGATCGAAGCCTTTGGCGCGAGCCTGATCACCGACACCTGCTGGTGCATGGTCGGTGAACCGGTGATTCCACCGGCCGCCCGGACGCTGATGACCAATTCCGGCAAGTACGCCCACTACGCCCCCGGCCTGGTGGGGCGCACGGTGCACTTCGCCAGCCTGGCCGAGTGTGTCGACAGCGCTTGCAGCGGCAAGGCCAGCGGGCACCTGCCGGCCTGGCTGCCACGAGAGGAAGCGGTCCATGTTTGAGTTCGACTATACGTTCCAGTGGCGCGCGGCGCTGCGCGCCCTGCCCGACATGCTCAACGGTGCCTGGGTGACCTTCGAGACAGCCGCTCTGTCGATGGTCTTCGGGGTGCTGATCGCCCTGACCCTGACCGTGATGCACGACGCCAAGCAACCGCTGTTGCGCGGCATCGCCAATGGTTGGGTGTCCATCGCCCGCAACACCCCGTCACTGTTCCAGATCTACATCCTCTACTTCGGCCTCGGCTCCCTGGGATTGCATGTCAGCTCCTGGCTGGCGCTGCTGGCCGGGATCACCTTCAACAACGCCGGCTATCTGGCGGAAAACTTCCGTGGCGGCCTCAAGGCCGTGCCCGACACTCAGATGCGCGCGGCACGCTCACTGGGCATGAGCGCTTTTCAGGCCTACCGGATGATTATCGTCCCGCAATTGTTGCGAGTGGTGTTCTATCCGCTGACCAACCAGATGGTCTGGGCGGTGCTGATGACCTCGCTGGGGGTGATCGTCGGTCTCAACAACGATCTGACCGGGGTGACTCAGGACTACAACGTCAAGACGTTTCGCACCTTCGAATACTTCGCCATCGCGGCGGTGCTGTATTACCTGATCGCCAAGGCGATCGTCGCGCTAGCCCGGCTCTTGTCCTGGCGGTTGTTTCGCTATTGAGGGGTCTGCTTGATGTTTTCCACCAGTCTTACCGGGAATGACCTGTTGTTCCTGCTCAGCGGAGCCTGGGTCACGCTGCAACTGACCGTCTGGTCGATCCTGCTCGGCACCGTGGCCGGCTTGCTGTTCGGTCTGTTGCGTGCCTTGCTGCCACGGCTTAGCCTGCCGCTGGCCTGGACTCTGGACGTGTTTCGCAGCGTGCCGCTGCTGATCCAGTTCGTCCTGTTCAACTCGCTCAAAAGCATCGTCGGCCTGAATATCAGCGCCTTCGCCGTCGGCTGCATCGTGCTCGGAATCTACGCCGCCGCCTACTTCACCGAGATCGTCCGCGGCGGCGTGCTCGCGGTGCCGCTGAACGTGCGCCGGGCCAGCCGTTCGTTGGGCCTGAGCTACCTGCAAGACCTGCGCTGGATCGTTCTACCCATGGCTTCACGGGTGGCGTTCCCCGGCTGGCTGAACCTGGTCCTCAGCGTCATGAAAGACACCGCGCTGGTGATGTGGATCGGCATCGTCGAACTGCTGCGCGCCTCGCAAACCGTCGTCACCCGCATCCAGGAACCCTTGCTGGTGTTGTGCATCGCGGGCCTTATCTACTACGTCATGAGCCTGGTGGTCGCCCGCCTGGGCGCTCGCCTGGAAAGAAGGTGGCAAGAAAATGATTGAGATCGACAACGTACACAAATCCTTCGGCGACCTGGAAGTGATCAAGGGCGTCAGCCTGACGGTGAACAAGGGTGAAGTGGTGTCGATCATCGGTGGCTCCGGCTCCGGCAAATCGACCCTGCTGATGTGTATTAACGGTCTGGAATCAATCCACCAGGGCCATATCCGCGTCGATGGCATCGAGGTCCACGATAAGGCCACCGACCTCAATCGCCTGCGGCAGAAGATCGGCATCGTGTTCCAACAATGGAACGCGTTCCCGCACCTGACCGTGTTGGAAAACGTCATGCTGGCGCCGCGCAAGGTGCTTGGCAGGAGCCAGCAGCAAGCCGAGGAACTGGCCGTGCGGCAACTGACCCACGTGGGTCTGGGCGACAAGCTCAAGAGTTTTCCCGGCAGGCTCTCCGGCGGTCAGCAACAACGCATGGCCATCGCCCGCGCCCTGGCCATGTCGCCAGACTACATGCTGTTCGACGAGGCCACTTCGGCCCTCGACCCGCAACTGGTAGGCGAGGTACTGGACACCATGCGCCTGCTCGCCGAAGACGGCATGACCATGGTCCTGGTGACCCATGAAATCCGCTTCGCCCGGGATGTCTCCGACCGCGTGGCGTTCTTTCGCAACGGCCTGGTGCACGAGATCGGCTCGCCCGACCAGATCCTCGGCCATCCCCAGCGGCCGGAAACGGCGGCGTTCCTCAAATCGGTCAAATAGGAGCAATCCATGCGTTCATCGAAGATCATTCATGTGGTTAGCTGCCACGCCGAAGGTGAAGTCGGCGATGTGATTGTCGGCGGGGTCGCCCCGCCACCCGGCGCCACGGTGTGGGAGCAGTCGCGCTGGATCGCGCGGGATGAAACCCTACGCAATTTCGTGCTCAACGAACCGCGTGGCGGAGTGTTCCGCCACGTCAACCTGCTGGTGCCGGCCAAGGACCCACGGGCGCAGATGGCCTGGATCATCATGGAACCGGCCGATACTCCGCCGATGTCTGGCTCCAACTCGTTGTGCGTATCCACCGTGTTGCTCGACAGCGGCATCCTGCCGATGACCGAACCGCAAACCCGGCTGGTGCTCGAAGCCCCCGGCGGCCTGATCGAAGCCGTGGCCGAATGCAAGGATGGCAAGGTCCAGCGAGTGGAAATCAAGAATGTGCCGTCGTTCGTCGACCGCCTCGACGCTTGGATCGAAGTCGCAGGACTGGGATCGATCCGGGTCGACACGGCCTATGGCGGCGACAGCTTCGCCATTGTCGACGCCCATCACCTGGGCTTCGACATTCGTCCCGACGAAGCCCAGGACATGGTCGAGATCGGCCTGAGAATCACCCGCGCCGCCAACGAACAACTGGGCTTCGTCCATCCACTGAACCCCGACTGGTCACATATCTCCTTCTGTCAGATCGCTGCTCCGGTGGTCTACGAGAACGGTGTCGCCACCGGTGCCAACGCCGTGGTGATCCGTCCTGGCAAGATCGACCGCTCGCCCTGCGGCACCGGCTGCTCGGCGCGCATGGCGGTGTTGCAGGCCAAGGGGGTACTGAAAGCCGGCGAGCGCTTTATTGGCCGCTCGATCATCGGTTCGCAGTTTCATTGTCGCATCGACTCCCTCACCGAACTGGCCGGCCGTGCGGCGATCTATCCGTGTCTTTCCGGCCGAGCCTGGATCACCGGAACCCATCAGTTGCTGCTCGACCCCACCGATCCGTGGCCACAAGGCTACCGATTGTCGGACACCTGGCCCGGCGCCTGAGTCCCCTCTGCCTGAGCGCTGATTGAAACAAAGCTGTAGCGCCGACATGGCGCCCGACGAAAGAACACCGGGCGACTATTTTTACCTGAAAAATAGTATACGAAATACTTTTAATCCTTGGAGTTAATCATGAACAAGCGCATCAATTGGAGTGGCGTCTTCCCGGCGGTTACCACTCAATTCAACGACGACTTTTCCATCAACCTGGAAAAGACCCATCAGGTGATCTCCAACGTAATCCGCGACGGCGTCTCGGGTCTGGTGGTGTGCGGCTCGGTGGGGGAAAATACCTCGCTGAGTACCGAGGAAAAGATCGCCGTGACCGAAGTCGCGGTGGACGCCGCCAAGGGCCGCGTGCCGGTGATTTGCGGCGTTGCCGAGTTCACCAGCGTGCAGGCGGCCAAGGTCGCCAATGCGGTGCGCCAAGTCGGCATCGACGGTGTGATGCTGATGCCGGCGCTGGTCTACGGCTCCAAGCCGTTCGAGACCGCCGAGCACTACCGCTATGTGGCCAAGCACACCGACCTGGCGCTGATGGTCTACAACAACCCACCGATTTATAAAAACGACGTCACCCCAGACATCCTGATTTCCTTGGCCGACTGCGACAACGTGGTGTGCTTCAAGGACTCCTCCGGCGATACCCGACGCTTTATCGACGTGCGCAATGAAGTCGGCGACCGCTTCGTGCTGTTCGCCGGGCTCGATGACGTGGTGCTGGAGAGCATCGCCGTGGGTGCCGAAGGTTGGGTGTCGGGCATGTCCAACGTGTTCCCCAAGGAAGGCGAGACTATCTTCCGCCTGGCCAAGGCCGGACGTTTCGCCGAAGCCCTGCCGATCTACGAGTGGTTGATGCCGATTCTGCATCTGGATGCCCGTGCCGACCTCGTGCAGTGCATCAAGTTGTGCGAAGCCATTGCCGGTCGCGGCAGCGCACTGACGCGTCCACCGCGCCTGGCGTTGCCAGAAGCGGACCGGCTGTTTGTCGAGCAGATCATGGCCAAGGCCATGGCCAATCGACCGGCATTGCCGGATGTGGGCCTCTGAGCGAGGCGCCCAGAACAAAAAGATATTTGTCGACTCCCCCTAAACCGCAGGCGTAGGGGGATTGGCAAGCAACGAACACCTTACTGCGCCTTGCTATCGCCTTGACCCATGTGTTTGTTCATGTTTTGCATCATTTCATTGCAGTTTTTCATCATTGAGTTCATCTCCTGCATCATCGGCATCTTATTGCCATCCATCATATGCATACCTTCTCCTTTCATCATCTCAGAACTGCCTTGGACAATATTCTTGGATGGCTCGGCAACAGCAACGGAAACCGTACCAAAAATTATTGTGGAGGCAAGTATTGCGCTATAGACAATGGAATTACGCATGGCGATTCTCCTGATCGATAATGGTAGTTTGGTTTATGTTCCGGCTCAGCAACGGTTGCTTCGCAGCTTCTTGCTCGCAGGTCTTGCCCTTCATGTTCTTCATGCACATCCCGGCCATCACCAGGCAAGGCAAGACAGATAGCAGAATAGGCAGAGTGGCTACAGCAAACAGACTGTGCAAGTTAAGCAGCACAGTGAAGACGACGGCGACGGCAAGCCCCGCAACCAGTGGGTGACGCTGCAGTAGAGTCGTCAGGTAAAGCCTGGTGTTCTTGATCATAGTGCAACTCTCAAAATTGATTCAGGTGTGCAATACTGATTAGCATATGCCAGTTACCTGGCTATCGCCCGGCCATGCCTATATGAACCATGTAGGGCCGGGCTTTAGCTGTGTCAAAGACATAATCCAGATAAGGTAAAATTCAGACCCCCCGCTCAATTGCCTGAACCAGCGCCGCCATAAACCTGATACTTCAAGGCTCGCACGGTGCCGCTGCTATCTTCATACCGCATGATCGAAGGCACGAGGCCGTATTCCTGGCTCGTATCGCTGATGGACAAGACCCGTGCAATATCCAGTTTCATTCCATAGCGGTAAGTCTCGACCGGAGGGCTGCCGGCTATCGTCGTGCCCCCTTGCATGGCTTGCCCCTGAGCAGCTTGAGCCATTCCACCAGCCACCAACAGAGTCATCGCGGCTAATAGAGTCGTGGCGCGTTTGGCATATATCGATCCAAGCACAAGCATAAGTTTCAACGTTTTCATTTGGTATTCTCCTCAAGCAGATAGCCGTATCCCTGATGAACCAGGGAATCGCCTCCGCGTGGTTGTGGGTATCAACAACAATCAAAATATCAGTGATCGTATCTAATATTATTCGTCTGAAAATCCGCCTCGCGGACGTCGACGAGAAGTTTCAGATAGTGCTCAGGACAGATTGTTTAGGAGGAAAAGGATCGGGAGCGACAGCCATGCGGCCAAGAAGGAAAGCGTAATAATCATGTTGCGGCGAAGTCAGGCCGGACGCTGGGTCGACAATGTTCGTTACCGCCCCGAGATAAGAGGCCGTGCAACTGATCGAACAGGACATTTGGTGGTCCATATGTGGACAGACATTATCCACTTGCATATCGACCCCAGCCTGCACTCCTTGCATCACCAGGCAGCTAACGGACGAACTTGCAGGCTCGGCGCTGAGTTCCCGGGGGCCGCCATGGGCCACACCCAGATACAAAATCAGCACCATGAGGAGCTTGATCAGTATTCTGTCCCCTCTTCGAGCCGTCGCCATTGTCATTTCCCAGGTTTAGATGAGCAGTTGAGTTAAAGCGTATTCCTTACCATGGTGGTAAGGTCAAGCGTTGGCCATGCGAAAATTCGACAAACTCAAGAATAACCATGGAAGCGTGGTCATTCTGGCAGGCGGCCTTCCTTTGGCTATCCATGCTAAACGGCTACAGACCCTGATCCCCGAGCGGCATATCGAGCAGCGCCGAGCCTGTCATTTCGCGAAACGCCAAAGACCTGATCAGAGCCGACCAACGTCATCGCCGAAGGCGCGGATCAGGTCCAGCAGCATCTTCACCCGTAGCGCCAGGTTGCCAACCGGATACACCGCATGCATTTGCGGGTTCTCGCCATTGCTGGAGGTCAGCCGGTACTCAGGGCAAACCCGCACTAGCCGCCCAAGCTCCACTTCGGGCTCCGCCAGCCAGTCTGCCAGCCGAGCAATCCCCACCCCCGCCAACGCCGCCTGAAACACCGCCGCGCCGGAGCTGAAGCGAAATTTCGGACGCACTCGGAAGTTGATAGCCTGCTGCTCGCTACGAAAATTCCACTCTTTAAGAATCCTGGGGGCGGTGTGCAGGATCAACGAATGGGTTTCCAATGCCTCTATCGAATCTGGCGTGCCACGGCGCTCCAGATAATCGGGACTGGTATAGAGATGGCGGGCATAGCTCCACAATGGAAAACCGATCAGGTCGCTGGACCGCGGAAAGGCACCGCGGATCGAGAAATCCAGCTTGCTCTTGGCCGGGTCGACGGTTTCGTCGGTGAAGATCACATCGATACTCACCTCGGGATAGCGTTCGCAGTACTGCGCGATCAGCCTGGGTAGCACTCCATGGCCAAGAAACTCGGGCGCTGAAAAGCGGATCCAACCGGTGGCCGAACCACTGATGCCTGCCAGGTCTTCATCAGCCTCGCGTTGCAGATCGAGCATTTTGTGCGCATGGGGCAGCAGGTGCTCGCCGGCCTCGGTCAGGCTTACTGCATTGGCCGAGCGATTGAACAACTTGACACCGGCGTTTTCCTCAAGGGCCTGAACTGCACGGGTCAGCGAGCTCGGCGAGCGCCCCAGGGTACGCGCCGCAGCGATAAAACTGCGTTTGCGCGCCACGGTCGCGAACGCTTCGAGCTCACCCAACAAATCCAGCGCCATCCTCAACCTCATTGCACTTTTCACAATGTGACATTGCAACACAAAAATGCGCCCTTCCGTTAGCCTTCGCGCTTAACCCACAGGGACGTAGGCACACAGGAGCAAAGGACGTGTCAAAGCTGGATGAAACAGTCAGGAAGTCCGCCTTCCGGATCAGTGAGCAAAGCCAGCAATGGCAGGCCCCGAAGCCACCGGTATCGATTTTGTCGACCTTGCCTGAAATTCACATTTCGTTCACCGAGCATCAGCAGTTGAATGAAGCCCTTGCACCGTTCGCAATCACCGACAGCACCTCGGGTATTGCGAGCATGCCGGCCCTCGCCCGGTTGTTGGAAGGTGTCCTGGACGCGGAAAAACGCCAGGCACTCCGCGCCTTCCCCCGGTCCGGCGATGTGGCCCTGATTGTCCGTGGCCTGCCGGTCGACCCGCAGTTGCCGGCCACACCCTACGCTGCCGAGCCCGGTATCGAGCAGGTGCCGGTCCTGGCCGGCGCGATCCTGTCGGTGCTGGCTATGTTGGAAACCCACCCGGTGGCCTATGAAGGGGAAAGCGATACCACGGTATTCCGCCATGTCTCGCCCAAGCAGAAATACCAAACCACCACCAGTTCCTTCGGCTCGCGCCTGGGCCTGGGCATGCATGTCGACAATCCGCACCTGCCGCTGACCTGCGAGCCGGTCAGCGACTTGTCCGCCTGCCCCGAATACCTGAGCTTGACCGGACTGCGTTGCGAGCTGGATGTCCCCACGCGCATCGTCGCCATCCACGATGTGTTGGACAGACTGCCCGGCTTTGTCGAACAGGAACTGCAGCAACCACATTTTGCCATTCGCCGCCCAGACTCGTTCGGTAAGCAAGGCAACGTGCTGGAAAACGTGCCGCTGCTCTACAGGACCGAATCCGGTGGCCTGTACTGCCGCTACAACAAAGCCAGCGCCACCGCGACCACGGCCCATGCGGACGTTGCCCTGCAATTGTTCGACGCCGCCGCCAGCCACCCCGATGTCATCCGCCATATCCTGCTGCAGCCGGGCGACATGTTGATCTTCAAGAACCAGCAGACCCTGCATGCCCGGGACGGTTTCACTCCACGCTACGACGGCCGCGACCGCTGGCTGATCCGAGTGTTCGGGGTTGACGATCCGGCCCGCATGGTGCCGCTAGACCCGACTCTCCCCTTTATTGTAAGAGCCTGATTTCATGGTCGATATCGTCGTCCTTTGCCTCTTCGCCTTCTGCGCCGGTCTTATCGACGCAGCGGTCGGCGGTGGCGGACTCATCCAGATCCCGGCACTATTCAACGTGCTGCCCACGGCTTCGCCAGCCGCGCTACTGGGAACCAACAAGGTTGCCGCGGCCTGTGGCACGACCTTCGCGGCACGATCGTTCGTTCGCAAGGTGGTGATCGATTGGGGACTGGTGGTCCCGGCAGCCGGGGCGGCCTTTGTCATGGCGTTCTGCGGCGCGGCGACGGTCTCGGCGGTACCGCAATCGGTGATCCGTCCTGCGGTGCTGGTGCTGATCGTACTGATGGCGCTCTATACCTTCTGGAAAAAAGACTTCGGCGCGCTGCACAAGCCCCTGCGCATCGGCATCCGAGAAAAACTGCTGGCGATCCTGATCGGCGGCGCCATCGGCTTCTATGACGGACTGTTCGGCCCCGGCACCGGCAGCTTCCTGATCTTCCTGTTCATCCGCTGTTTCGCCTTCGACTTCCTTCACGCCTCGGCCTCGGCGAAACTGGTTAACATCGCGACCAATGTCGCCGCGCTCGTGTTCTTCATCCCCACCGGCAATGTGCTCTATCTGGTGGCGATTCCCATGGCGCTGTTCAATATCCTCGGCGCCCTGACCGGTACCTGGCTGGCGGTACACAAAGGCGTGCCCTTTGTCCGCGCGTTATTCCTGGTGCTGCTGGTCATCTTGATCAGCAAACTCTCCTACGACCTGATCACGCAACTCTGAGGAACGTCCATGCATCCAATCTTCGATCGACTGGTCAGTCTGCTGGACAGCCATGCCGCCACCTACCGCCTCTTGATGCACGACGCCGAGGGCCAATCGGCGCGAGTCGCGCAGATCCGTGGCACTCAACCAGGCCAGGGCGCCAAGGCTATGCTCTGCACCCTCAAGGGCCAGGCCGAACGATATGCCTTGGCCGTATTGCCGGGTGACCAGAAGCTCGATATGAAAAAACTGGGCGCTGCCCTGGGAGGAAAAAAGGCTGAACTGGTGAAGGCCGAAACCGCCATGGCACTAACCGGTTGCCGGATCGGGGCAATTCCGCCGTTCGTCTTCGATGAGCGGATCCAACTGATCGTCGACCCAACCCTGACCAGTCGTTATGAAGACATCGCCTTCAACGCCGGTCGCCTGGACGCCTCCATGGTCCTCGCAACCCGCGACTACCTGGCGATTGCCAGGCCGCGGTTGCTGGATATCAGTCTGATTTGATCACGATAAACACCGAAACACACCACCGCTCGTTATCGGAGTACAGGTCAAATATCGGCGGAGGTAAAGTGCCCAGCTCAAATTACGGTTGAGTCATACCGACGATCAATGACCAGAGGAGTACCAGTCCCCGAAAACACGAATTGAATGCTGCCGACCATGACGCGCTGACCTATGGTCGGTCCCGTAAAACCAATTGCGTTCAAGTCGGTCTGACTGAAATCAAGGTAAAACCGAGCACTGAAAACGAACATGAAAAAACTTTTATGGGTACTGGCTGCGCCTTCACTATTCCTGGGCACCGGCACCGCTCAGGCAGCCAGCTTCGATTGCGACAAAGCCAGGCTGCCGGCGGAAATGAGCATCTGCACCGACCGCCAATTGAACGACCTTGACGTCGAAATGACCACCACTTACCGCTTACTGCGCGGCCTGTTCGCCATGGGAAACCGCGGTGCCATGCAAGATGAACAAGCTGCCTGGCTCAAGGAGCGCAACGCCTGCGGCAGCGACCAGGATTGTCTTTCGCACGAGTACGAGAAGCGCCTGAGGCAGCTGAAACAGCGTTACGATCACATTGAAAAACCGCTCTGAGCCCTGATGAAACAACGCTTTCAGGCGTGCTCAGCGGTCGGGCTTTCTCAACTTCGACCCGATAGTGATCGGCCATTTCTTTGAGCCTGGTGCCTTTGCGGCTCGCGCTCTGGATCGCGCCAGGCTCATCCGGCCCCGACTCGCGCTTACGCGCCCAAGCCTGGGCAGCCTGTTTTCGGGCGAAGGTCTGGCTCTCCGTGTAGACTTGCTTTCCGTGGCGTTTGATGCGGATCTGAGCCGTGTAGCTCACAGTCCCATCTGCCAGTTTTCTTGCCCTGATAGTCGCCACATCTAAAGTGGTACGCGTCAGTTTTTGAGTGATAAATCGTACCGCTGAGACTTAAAAAACGCCTGAAAACACCCCAAAACACGCTAAAAACACGTTGAGTAAAATGGTACAAAAACAAAGTTCCAGCCCAGCAGAATCAAACCCCGCACTGTCTCGGCGCCTCAGCGTAGCCCCGATGATGGATTGCACCAACTAATCCTACAGGCCATGTAATCCGGCCATTACAGAGCAGACTAGAAAACTCCGTACCACTTTTGTACCACTCCTCACCTGAAACAGCATCTCCGGCAAGCCGTACAACCTACCGCGCCCATATCCCGGCGTAAGGTTCCGTCGCTCCAATCCCAGCACACACCTACAAGCACGCCCACGCGCTTTTAAGTGTGTGCACCAGAGCGTCCGTACATCATCGTCATGATGTGCGCAGTGAGGCGAACGGACGCACGGCGTGTATGCATGAGCGTTTTTTGAGTAAGGCGTCGGGAAAAGGTAAGAAATGTAAGTGCGGCCAGTGAATCAGCTACAGCCCTTTGTTTTCAAGGCTTTGAGGCGAAAGCGGAAAGGTAATATCTAAGTAATAAATAGGTTATGTAATTACTATTCTTCAAGGTAATCTGGACCCTGTCGCCCTCGGCCTCAACTTCTCCGCGATGGTCTTTGTCACGTTGCACGAGGGTAACCGGCAAGCCGTCGAAGCATTCGAGGCGGCGCTAGTCGAAATACCGCAGGTGATCGATGCGCAGCGGCTGTACGACGACAGCCTTTCAACATTGCCCAATGTTCAAAGACTGACGTCGACGCTGGTGATAAAACGGATGGTTCAGGATCGGCCGTTGCCGTTGTAGTTCGGCGTTCAGGCCCCCACGGCTTCGACAGGCGTTTGCCCACGGGCAAAGCGCGTCGCCGAGGTCTGCAGCAACAGCACGACCGACAGGGTCACCAGCAGGAACGGCAGCAGCCAGGCGTTCTCGATGATCGCCAACTGCATACTGAGGATCAGCAGCAGCATCGGCGTTGCCAGGGCATTTGCCTTGCTCACGTACAAACCGACGGCCGCTTCGCTGTAACGGCAGGCAATCGCGACACGGATATGCACACGAGCACCACCAAAGGCCATGCCCAGAATTAACAGGCTCAGCGCTTTGAGAAACAGCGTGTCCGGCATCAGCCACCACATCGTGGTGGAAATCACCGCCAGCGCAGTCAGCGCCGACAGGTAAACCAGCAGGTTACGGCCGGTGTTGGCGATGATGACCAGCACACCGATCAGCGCCATGCCCAAGCCGAACACGGCATCAAGGACACCCAGTTCAAAAAGCGTCCATCCGTGATTCGATACGTACACGGGCAGCATGAAATTGAACGCGCCCAGAATCGGCCAGATCAGCACCATCGGCACCAACAAGGTCATCGGCAGTCTGGCGGGAGCCGCCCCTTCGAGCTTCTCGCGAACATCCATAGGCAGGCCGTTGCGCGTGTAGCAAATACCCGCAACCAGCAAGAAACCGGTGCTCAGTACAAGGGAAAAACCGATGCCGGTCAGAATCGGCATCAAACCCGCTGCCAACAACGGACCGATCATCAGGGCCGCCTGGCTGGTGGCCGTGGTGGCGCCACTGATCCGCCGTACTTTGGCTTCATCCATGCCCCGTTGCAGCTGGGTAAACCACATGTCCAGGCTGGCCTCGAGCGACATGATCATCAGCCACACAAACAGGTTGGTGATCAGCAAGCCGAGGGTAAAGTTTCGCGAGAACCCGGAGATCAGCGCCAGGCCCGTCAGGCACAGTACGAACAGACTGCTCATCTGGCGTCCGGTCATGTGGCGCGACAGGCGCTTGATCATCATCGGGGTGATGAACGCCGGTATGAACGAGCAGAAAATCGCCAAGGCCAACGGCAGGTAGTCGCCATCGTTCTGTTTGAGAATGGTCCAGGTCAACGAGACCAGCAGTGCGCCGGAAAACAGGCGGTAGACCGTCGAGCAGAACAGGAAAATGACCAACTCTTTTGCGGGGCTTGGGTGTTCACTCATGTCGTCGATCCTTACCCTTGAGTACGCGCGATTCATTGAATTTGAACGGACGACGTCAGCCCCGTAGCCGCATTGAGCGGTGCAGAAGACTGGCGTCGATCCGGGCTGGCTGGGTGTCAGGCGAACGTGCGCATGACCTTGAGGGTTTTCTCGATATCTTCAGGGGTGTTGATGATCCCGGCAGAGAAACGCACCGTCGAATGGCGATACGGTGTGGCACTGGCGATGATCTTCTGCGCTTTCAACTTCGCCACGACATCCTTGGGCGTCCAGCCTTTAACGTCGCAGCACACGATGCCAGCGGAAAACTCGGCGCAACGGGGCGTGTGCAAGTGCACATTGGGCAGCTTCGCCAGGCCCTCTTTCAGTTGACCGTTGAGTTCGGCGACGCGATCGGCGATGCGCTTGCGGCCGATTTTCTTGACGAACTCAAACGCCTCGATCACGCCCCACTGGTTTTCAAACGCCAGGAACCCGCCAGGGCTGACCCAGGCGGCCTGCGTTTCACCTTGCGGATCGCGTTGCTGGCGCCAGGCGTTGCCAGGCTCGGCGGCCATGATGGTAGGGATGGTGGGAGTGATCTGCGCCCATTGACCTTCACGTGCCCAGACCAGCCCCGTACCATGCGGGCCAAGAATCCACTTGTGCGTGCCAGCGCTGAAAAAGTCGCAGCCTAGACTCGCCACCTGCGCCTCGGAACAACCGAAGCCGTGCACACCGTCGATCACGTAGATGATCTGATCGGCTTCAGCGCGCTCACGATTGAGTCGGGTCACAAGTGTACCGATGTCCTTGAGCGGCAAGCGCACGCCAGTGCCCGAGTGCACCCAGGTCATGGCCAGAATGCGCGTCGAGGGTTTGATGGCCGCTTCTATGCGCGCGACGATCGCGTCGACACTGACATCCTCAGGCCCTTCGTACAGATCGATGCGACGGATGCTCCCACCCCATTTGACCACTGCCAGGCGCATGGCCTCGTCGTGGGTATACCACTCGTGATGGGTGGTCAGGATTTCCTGATCGGGACGCAGCTTCAGGCCGTTGTAAATCATCGCCAGACCCTGCGTGGTGCTGGTGGTCAGCGCAATGTCCTCAGCCCGGCCACCGGTGTACTCCGCCGCCGCAGAGCAAACCTTGCGCCAAACCATGTCTTCGGGTTTGGCGAACATATTGTCTTCAAGGTAGGTATAAGGGTTCTCGTCGAAGGCCTGGCGGTGGCGCGCCATCGCATCGCGTACCGGCTTGGGGTTGGAAGCCAGAAAGAAATTGGAAATGTGCACAATCTCCGGAGACAGCTTGAACTGCGCCCGTACCGACGCCCAATCGGCGGGATCAAGTGTCGTCACGGTTTCATCCTTGACAGGTGCTTGACCCACCTGTGCGTTTACTACACTTGCAACCATGCTGCCTCCAATCAGGGTCGCTCCTACAGTGGCGCCCATAAAATCACGTCTTCCCAGATTCATACCGGCTCCCTATCGATTCACATTGAAGTGCGCGCAGGGCGCGCGAACATAGCATTGAAAATACGCTGACCATAGAGGCCGACGGCCAGGCCGAGTACGATCAGCACCACCGCCAGTACTTTGCTCACCGGCACACTTTCGTTGAACACCACTACCGAGCCGAGCATGCCGAAGATCGGCACCAGCAGAGACAGCGGCGCCACTGTGGAGAGCGGATAGGTTTTGAGCAGCGAGTTCCAGATCCAGTAAGCGAACAGCGTGTTGGGATAGACCTGGAACAGGATCGACAACATGGCAGTCGTGTTCACCTGACTGACAAACGCGGTGTAGCCGGCGCTGCCGTTCACCGCGTAATCGAGGGCGAACAGCGGAATCGGTGCAAAAGCGCTGGACCAGACCAGAAAGCCGAAGACATCCTTGGTGCTGGCCTTCTTGTTGATGATGTTGGCAACGCTCCAAGACGCCGCGCCCACCAACACCAGCAACACGCCGGTCAGGCTCACCGAACCGTCACTGATCTTGATGATGCACACCAGCCCCGCGAGGGCGATCAACATGCCCAGCACCTGAAAGCGGGTCAGCGCTTCCTTGAACACCCAACCGCCGAGCAGGATGGTGAAGAACGCGCTGAACTGCAGCACCAGCGACGCGATGCCCGCCGACAGCCCGGCCTTGATACCCAGATTGACCACGCCCCACAGACCGATGCCGAACACCAGACCATAGCCGATGATGTAGCGCCACGGCACGTCGGGTTTACGGATGAAGAAAATCGCCGGTAACGCACAGAGACTGAAGCGAATACCCGCCAGGATGAACGGATCGACGGTGGCCAGTCCCAGTTTGATCACCGAGAAATTCACACCCCAGATTGCCGTTATCAATACAGCCAACACTACGTGCAGTGGTTTCATGGATTATTTGCCTTGATGAAGGAGGTCGGTGTCACGCTACAGAGGTCAGGTTGTGAGCCAGGCGCACACGTGAAAACAACGATTGCATCCATGCCCGGGTCTGCTGGGGTTCCGCGCTTTTGACGATGCCGGCCAATGGCGCTTCGAACGCCGAATACGTCACGTGCTCCGGCAACAGCGCGCCCACTGACAGTTCATTCCATTGCACGACGTGCGCACTCGCGCGCAGCTCTTCGGCGCCGTCCAGGCCCTGGTAGATCCGCTCCGGATGGGTGTGCCCCGGGAACACAAACCAGCCGAAACCCAAGTCGCTCTGCTGGCAACTGAAGGCCGAAAGGTCCAGTTCGCCGTCTACGTGAATGCGTAATTCCAGCGACGGCAAGTGGATGCCCGTGGCGAGCTCATAGGTCGCGACCACATCCGCGCCACCGACTCGGTTACCGACCTCGAGGAACACCGGCTCGTCGTCCGCCATGATCGCTTCGAGATGAAACGCGCCATTGTGAATCTGCACCGCTTGCAGCGCCGCGCTGACCCACTCATGCATCGACGCCGTGGTTTCGATGTGCCACGAACCGAGCGGTTGACCGCGCTCCATGTAATCCAGGCAGGTGCCCACGTATTCGCTGGACATCAGGGTGATGACCCGACCGTTCAATACCAGACCGTCGAAATGGCGGATCGGGCCGCTGATGTACTCTTCGACCTGAAACTCATCAACGCGCAGCGCAAGACCACTGATCTTGTGCCTGATCTCATCGAAGGCGCGAGCCGGTTGCTGATGAATGCTGACGTCCATGCTCGACGCGCCGCTGTGAGGTTTCACCACGGTTGCGCCAGTCCACGGCGCATGGCCTTGCAGCGCCAGATAGCGCTCCAGCGACATGAAGCGCGGTACACGCAGATGCCGGGCTTGAACCGCTGCTTTCATCTCCAGCTTGTTGCGCGCCAGGGTCACCGACTGCAACGACGCACCTTCGATATTCAGCACTTTGCGCAGACGCGCCGCGTCGAGCAATTCGTACTCGGACATCGAAATGACGCGATCAAAGGTTTGTGGACTTTCAGCCAGCCACGCCAGCGTTTCATCGAAGGCGCTGTTCAGCCCGACTCGCACCACGCTGTGGCAGCGCAGGTCGGCGGGGAGCGTATCGATTGCCGATTGTTTGCCGATGTACGTGACATCGTGCAAGTCATGGTCAATCCCGCGGTGGTATTCGATACGCGGATACGGAACACGGTGAAGAATCAGGATTTTCATGCCGGGGATCTCAAAGCATATTAGAGAGAAGTCAGGACGCGACCTTGAACAATTGCGCAGCGGACAGGTGACGGTTCAGTACCGTGAGCCACTGTTCACGCAACACCGTCACCAGATCGCAGATGTCGATGCGCGCGTCATGCAACGCGACGCAGGCATGGGCCACGAAGTCGCTGTTGTCTCTGGGGGTTGCATGGATCAGCCGTGACTGGCCGATGATCCAGGCGCATTCGAGCAACACGATATCGTCCTTGGCCAAGTCGATGGTCTGCGCGGCCAACGTCAGCGTGTCATCAACCATGGTGCGGATTTCGCCCAGTTCGATCGCGTCGAGCGTCATGTCCTCGGGTACGCCGAACATCACCGTGGCGGCGCTGCAGGTTGCCGGTGGCAGTTCCTGCGGCACCGACGCGGAGAACACCGAATCGACCCACGCCGCATACAGATCGACTCCATGTACCGCGTGCGCCAGCGTCCAGATTTTCATGCCGCCGGGGCGACGGTTAGGCTCGATCACGGCCGTTTGGTAAGCGGCATCGCTGAGTTTGATCTCGTTGTGAAACGGACCGATTCGCTGGCCGACCAGACGATTGACCTGCTCGCCGGTCTGATAAATCGCCTGACGCTCTGGCTGGCTGAGGCGGGCGGGCAGGATCTGCGCTACTTCCACGGGATAACGTCCAGTGGCGCTGACTTTTTCCGTGATAAACCACAGATCGCCCAAGCCGTCATAGGAGTATTCGCGGGTGAAGGTGATGAACGCTTCTGCCAATACACCGCCCTCCAGGTAGGGCGCCACTTCGGCAAAAGCCTGCTCGCAATCGCCCCCCGGTGCGACCATCACCACCCCGCGATTGTTGCCTTCACACGCAGGTTTGATGACGAAGCCGCGTTCCTGGCGCAGGGCGAAATTGCGCACATCGTTGATGCATCCGATCTGCTGGAAGTCCGGCAGCATGACCCCCAGCGGCTCAAGCAGGGGACGATCGCGACGCTCGGCGATGCGGTAGGCCAGTTTGTCAAAGGCGCCCAGCGCCAGCTCGGCGTCGTCCACCGGCAGGCCGAGTTGTTCGAGCAGGGCCGCACCGCTGGCGACCGCGTTGTCGGAAAACACCATTCCGGCACTGATTCTGTCCGCGTCCTCGCCCAACTGACGCAGCGCATGGCGGACGAAATCCGAGTCCAGCGGGTCGGCATCGATGACCCGATCACTGATCTGCAGGTCATGATCCTGAGGATTGTCCCGGACCAGCCAGGTCTCGGCGCCCCATTGCTGGCGCGCATAGTTGCGCATGTGCAGAACATCGCCGATCCGGCTCAGGTTGTAGTCCACTATTAACAATACAGGCGCACGCAGCGGCATGTTCGTCATCCTCAAATGCATGGAATTGCTCGTGGACAGCATTGCTGTTCCAGGTGCTTGCTCAGCGGGATTTCAATGGCTTTCAACGTCGTACTGGATGTCCAGCGCCGTGGCGCAAAGACGCGCCAGGCGCTCAAGTTCCGTTGCCTGACGGTCTCGGTCGAACGTCCACAGCAACTGGCCCAAAAACACTTCGCGGGCATGCGCGGGAATCACATCGCCTGCTTTGAGCAGGATGTGTTTCACCACCGGCGCCAAGGGCAGGTCGTTGAGGGTGATTGAACTCAGTGTTCCCGGTTTGGCGAAATAAACCCGGAAGAAAGTCGCTGTGGTCTGTGCGCTGCTGCCGTCCGCCTGCCAGCCAAATTGGGTCAGGCGTTGCACAAGCGCTTCGCGGGGCAGGGCGTCGTCCTGACTGGCCAGAAGCAGATCCAGCCACAGCGAGAGCATGCTGTGGCCGCCGGTGACTGCCTGGACACTGTGGGAAATCAAGCTGCCGCCAACGCGCGGATTGATCTCGATCAGGTCCCAGTGTTGCCCGGTGAAACGCGCTTCAACGTGGTAGCAGCCCCACTTGAGATCCATGCAGTCCAGCACGTTCTTCAGCCACTGCAAGCCCGCCGCAATCTGCGCCTGATCAAGGCTTGCCGGCGGCGTGGTGCAGCTGTCTTCCAGTACCGTGTCAGCGGTCTCGGTCACTTCGTATTTTTCATGGACGGCCACGACATGCGCCTGACCATCGACCAACAGCATCTCGAAACTGAATTCCTGACCGGCGATGTAATCCTCCGCCATGAACTGCAAGCCGTCGTTGAAGGCCGAGGCATACACCGTGTCCTCGACCGAAGCCTTGCGCAGTTCCTCAAGCGCCTCCCAGGTGGTGTCCTTGCGCATCGGAAACGCCGCATACGAAGCGATCCCGTGGATCGGTTTGATGAAGTAGCGCTGGTTCCGCGCTTGCAGTGTTTCCAGTACCGGTGCAGTCAATGCATAAGCATTGGCTTGCGATAATCCTGCCTCGGCCAGTTGGTTGCGCACCTCAAGCTTGTTGCGCAATGCCAGTGCCTGTCGGGCATCAATGTCATACGTTCCAAGCGCAGCGTTGGCTGCGGCCATCAGGTGTCGATAACCTTCCCACACACTGATGCAGCAGGTGACTTGCTCGCCGGACCTGCGCAGCGTCTGGAGTGTGTTGTTCACCTCTTCCAGTCTCAACTGGTGAGAGTCTGCGGTGCAGAGCCGGTCCGCCCAGCCCTGAATCTGTTCCAGGCGGGCCGGTACGTGTTCAGGAAGCGGCAATGAAGTCAGTACGAAACACCGGAGCTGGCGGCGATGCAGCTCCTCCTTCAAGTCCTCCAGGAAAGAAAAGCCGCAGTGGCTCAGGATCAAAACGCCGGCTCGATTTGAATTCATTGCCTGCTCCATGGCTTAAGCTGCCTTGTCTTGCGGCTTGGCCAGGGTGTCGATGTACAGCTCGCTGAAGTACATGGCGAGAATTTTCTGATGCTCGGTCAGGTAGCGTTTCAGGGCTTCGATGTCCTGCTCACCTTTAATCAGGAAGCGCAGAGCGGCCCAGACTTCACCCGGATGGTCGTCGTTGATATCGGTGTGAGAGTGGGAAACCTGACCGATGATGTTTTTCTCGCCAACCGACGCCTTGAGGGCTTCGAGCTTGCGTGGTTCGAGCTTCACGTTCACATACTCGACCAGGTAGGAATAGGCAACGACGCCCAGTGGGCCTTCGTGGTCCAGCAGGTAGGAGAAGAAGCCCGCCAGCAACTTGGTGGACAGGTACGGTTCGGTGGCCAGGAACTCTTCGCGACTTACGCCGACACGTTCCAGATCCTGAATGAACAGGTCGTCGTGGAGCATTTCTTCCTGTTCGTAGTGGGCCCAGATCTGTGCAGCTTCCGGGCTGACCTTGGCCACATCGACCAGGGCTTTTGCTTCAGCCACGCGCAGCAGACGGATGCGCCATGCGGTTTCGACCAGGTGACGTTTGTAGTACGCGCTGTTGACGTCTTTGCCTTCCAGGTGAGCGGCTTGAGGCACGGTTGCGTACCATTGCTCGACTTGTGTATCGATAATCCGGTCAATTTCCCCACGCAGATTTAACGACGCGCCAGCATTGAGAAAAGGAGTGCGATCACCATAGCCAACATTCTTCACACGGTTAAGCATAATCAAGCCTCTGTTTTGGTTTTTTTAACGCGTTAATTAATGAACCGACTTCAACTGCAGCTATCAGCCAATGACGTCAATAGCTAATTCACCTCTTATCAGGCACTGGCACGCCAGACGGTATTCTTCTCCGGTGTAGCCCAGCACTTCGATAAACGCTTCCTCATCGCCGTCCCGAGGGCTTAACGCATCGAGACCAGATTTGACTTTGATCAGACATGCGCCGCAGGCCCCGACGCGGCACCCCAACGGAATCACATTCTTGCCACCAGCTTCCCACTCGATATCGGTAATAGGCGAGTTGACCGGTAACTGAAACTCAAGTTGATGCGACGCAATAGTGAGTGTGTGCAACGCCATACTGACCTCGGCTGATATTAAAGTGTGTGTGGCAGCCCCACTGTTTCACGCCAACCGTTAACTTACGATCGCGAGAAGTTTGTTGATGCTGGAAAGTTATTTGGAAGTCAGTCCCAGGTAGATCCAGTACATCAGGGCGATTGCGCTGATGGCGGCACCCAATATACAAACGACGACCCAGCCAAAGTGTGCATAAGTATAAGTAGCGGCTATTGCGCCCAGACCACTGCCCACCGAATAGAAACACATGTAGGCGCCCACCAGTCGGCTTTGTGCATCGGGTCGTGCGGCAAAGATCAGGCTCTGATTGGTGACATGGACGGCTTGCACGGCGAAATCCAGTAACACCACACCCACCACCATGGCGAACAATGAGTGTTCAACGAACGCCGTAGGCAGCCAGGACAAGGTCAACAGTGCTAACGCGACGCCCGTGGTGCGATTGCCTCGCCCTTGGTCGGCGAGCCGTCCAGCCCGTGCCGCTGCCAGCGCACCGGCCACACCGGCGAGTCCGAACAAACCAATCTGGGTGTGTGACAGCGACAACGGTGGCGCGCTGAGCGGCAGTACCATCGACGTCCACAACACATTGAACGCGGCGAAGATCAACAGGGCGAAGGTGCCCCGGACACGCAATGTGCGTTCGGTCAGGTACAACTGGAACACCGATCGCAGTAATTGCCAGTAGCCGCCTTTCGCCGGTGGCGTGGTGGAGGCAGGCATGGTGCGCATCAGCACCAGTGCCATGCCGATCATCAGGGCGGCCGAGACAAAATAAACGCCGCGCCAGCCGGCCAGATCAGCCACTGCACCGGAGACGAAGCGGGCCAGCAGAATTCCCAGCACCACGCCACTGGTCACGGTGCCGACGGCTTCGCCACGCTGCTCGGGACTCGCCAGCGAAGCGACGTAGGCAACCACCACTTGCACCACGACCGCCATCAGGCCCACCAGCACCATCGCGCCGAGCAACATGCCCCAATCCTGCGACAGGCCAACTGCGCACAGGGCCAGAGCCGACAGCAGCATTTGTGTAAGGATAAGTTTCTTGCGATTGAGCAAATCACCCAGCGGAACGATGAACAACAATCCGACGGCATAACCGGCTTGTGTCACGGTCACTACGACACCAATCGTGCCCGGCGAAACTGCCAGACTGGCAGCCATCGATTCCAGCAAAGGCTGGGCGAAGTAGACGTTTGCGACCGCCATGGCGCAGGTAATTGCAAAAAGAAAAGTCTGATAGCGACTGAGCTGGGAGGTGTCCCGGGTTGGAGGGGCTTGCGTGTGCCCACCGCTGGATTTTTCGGCTTCGATGTCCATCTTTACCGGGGCATGAGACTTGAACAGCATCACTCCATCCTTGGAATATGTGGTTTCTAAAGGAAACCGATGCGTTGATTTTTATCAAATGAGGTTGTTAAATGCAACCATATTGGTAAAACATTTTCGTCTGACGTTTGAACTTTTCCCCCCTTCCTACTGACCCGCCTCCAGGAGACCCATGGCCAGACAGCAATTACTGGCGCAGAGCGAATGCCCGGTCGCCCGCACGCTCGAAGCAATCGGAGATCGCTGGGTATTAATGATCATCCGCGATGCGTTCGACGACGTTCGCCGCTTCAGTGAATTTCAGAAACGTCTTGGTCTTGCCAAGAACATCCTCACGGTCAAGCTCAAAATGCTCGTCGAGTTGGGCGTATTCAACATCCAACCGGCATCCGACGGCAGTGCCTACAAAGAATATGTGCTGACTGATATGGGGCGCACGGTGTTTCCCATCATCGTCAGCATGCGCCAGTGGGGGGAGCGCTACTTGTTCAACACAGGGGAGAGCTACTCGGTGCTGCTCGACAATGAATTGTCGGAGCCGGTAGAAACCATCGCCGTACGTTCCAAGGCGGGCAAGGTGTTGACCTCGGTCGATTGTCATCGGCGGGTCGTCAAGCGCTGGGATTGACGCGAGTCGAAACGACTGGTCGACAGCAACGGATCGCCGATCAAGTTGCTCCGAAGCGCCGAAGAGTTGAATCGAACGAAGACCTGACCGCAAGCTAATCTGTTCATCACTGGCAGTGCTGCTAGCGATGAAAGGCAATTCAAACGGGCGTCAGGGTACTGTGGCGTCTTATCGTTTGCAGCGTAAAGGCGAATCCAATTAAGTCTCACGTGGAGGCCTCCCCGCTCGCGTTGCCTGTTTTCGGGCGAAGGTCTGGCTTTCCTGATAAACTATCGCGCCCTTCTGCATGATGCGAACCTGTGCGTTATAGGCAACAGACCCGTCTTTGCGCTTGCGGACGGTGATAGATCCCATTTTGCTGAATTCCTAATGGCTCTTGCTGAATTTCAACAACACCATATCAACGATAAGCAAAAATGGTAGCAAATAGCGGTAAATGAGAGATTCAAGAATGCGGACGAAACCCACGGAAAACCTACCTGAATCAGCAACTACGGCATTTAGGAGGTTTTCCGTTGCCCCGATGATGGATTGGACAGATAGACACTGCCGCTTTTTCCTGCGCCTGCTCTCCAAGCACACTCTGCTCTACACCGAAATGGTCACCACTGGCGCCATTCTCCAGGGTGATCACCAGCGTTTCCTGCGCTACCACGCCTCCGAGCACCCGCTGGCGCTGCAACTGGGCGGTAGTGTACCGGCTGATCTGGCCGCTTGCGCCCGCATGGCCCAGGACGCCAGTTATGACGAGGTGAACCTCAATGTCGGCTGTCCCAGCGATCGGGTGCAGAACAATATGATCGGCGCCTGCCTGATGGGGCACCCGGAACGGGTGGCCGATTGTGTGAAGGCAATGTGCGATGCGGTGTCGATTCCGGTGACGCTCAAGCATCGTATCGGGATCAATGGTCGTGACAGTTATGCGCAGCTCTGCGATTTCGTCGGCAAGGTCCGGGATGCCGGTTGCCGCAGTTTTACCGTGCATGCACGGATCGCGATCCTGGAAGGACTGTCACCCAAGGAGAACCGGGATATTCCACCGCTGCGGTACGACGTGGCCGCACGGCTGAAACAGGATTTCCCAGAGTTGGAGATTATCCTCAATGGCGGAATCAAGACGCTGGCGCAGTGTCATGAGCATTTGCAGACGTTTGACGGGGTCATGCTGGGGCGCGAGGCGTATCACAATCCATATCTGCTGGCGCAGGTGGATCAGCAGTTGTTTGGCAGTGATGCGCCGGTGATTTCCCGGGCTCAGGCGTTGGCAAGGTTGCGACCATATGTGGCCGGGCATATAGCCGATGGCGGGGCGATGCATCACGTGACCCGCCATGTGTTGGGACTGGCCACGGGGTTTGCTGGGGCGCGACGGTTTCGGCAACTGCTGTCGGTGGATATTCACAAGACGAAGGATCCGTTGGCGTTGCTGGATCAGGCCGGGGAGCTGTTGGAGGGGCACTAATCCGAGGGCGCGTTATCGTGCTTCGCGGGCTAGCCAGCGTCGACAAGGGCTGAGGGTTTTCGAAGGCGTAAAGAAAGCAATATCAAGGTAAATGTCACCCTTTTTGCGCTCAAGCCTTCAGTTGCTCAACTACGCTCCAGCGCGTTCACCAGGTCGTGAAACGCTTCGCGGTTGGAGTCGTTCAAGCCCATGAGGATCTTGTGCGCTTCCAGCACTTTGACCCGCACCACCTCTTCTGACTGGTCCTGCGAAGGCAGATCGGTCAGGCATTCCGGACACGGGACCGGGCGATTGACGATGTTGAATACTTGATCGAAACCCATGGACTGCAGCAAACGGGTGATGTCGTCGTGGACGGTTACCACGGTCGGCAACAAGCCTACTTTCTGCCGCGACAGGATCGAGAGCTTGGCCAGCAAGCCCAGGGTGGTGCTGTCGATGCTGCGGGTTTCGGTCAGGTCGATCACGATCGCCGTGAAATTCAGCGCCGTGAAGATCTTCTCGATCGTGGCATCCAACGCTGAACACAGAGTCAGGCGAACTTCACCAACGAACTTCAGAACGAAGGTGCCATCCTGCTCAGCGAACTGGATTCTACCGGTACTCATCAAAGATTCCTGCTCAACACTAACAAGGCGATATCATCCGGCATATCCCCAAGCGTGGCCAATCCAAAAACCTGGCGCAAGCCATCCAGGCTGCCTCCAGCTGTTCTCACCAATTGAGGCAAGGCAGCCTCTTTCTCTTTGAGTGTATCTTGTTGCAAAAGATCCAAAATGCCATCAGACATGAGTGTAAGACTAAATGTCTGTGGCAGTTTCAGAATGTGGTCTTCATAGGTGGCTTCGTTGAATAAGCCCACCGGCAGACCACGGCCTTCCAGATAATGCGCGCTGTCCGGGGTGTACAAGACCGGCAGCGGCAAATGGCCACCGATGCTGTAGGTCAACAACCCGGTTTCTTCATCGATCACGCCACCGACCATGGTCACATGCTTGCCCAGCTTGCAGTTGATCAGGCCACGGTTGATATGACCCAGCACCTGCGAGGGGGTGAACTCTGGCAAGGTGCCGTTGCGCTTGGACTCGAACAGTAGTCGCGTGGTCATGAACTTCAACAGCACGGTGACAAAAGCCGACGATGCGCCATGGCCCGAGACATCCGCCAGATAGAACGCCACACGTCGCTCATCGACTCGGAAGTAGTCAACGAAATCGCCGGACAAATACAGGGACGGGATGATTTGGTGAGCGAAGCGGAAGTTGTCGATGCTCCAGGGACTGACCGGCAGCATGTTCATCTGTACCTGGCGACCGGCGTTCTGATCCTCCTGCAACAGATGGAGGCTGGCTTCGAGTTCGCGGTTGGCGGTTTCAAGCTTCTCACGGTAGCGCTGGTTCTCCAGCAGCAGGCGCGCACGGTCCAGCGCCCGATGCACGGAATGCTCCAGCACGGCGAGGTCTTCGAGGGGCTTGATCAGGTAGTCCGCCGCGCCCAGGCGCAACGCTTCGACGGCATCGTTCATAACGCCCGCGCCCGATACCACGATCACCGGCGTTTGCGGGGAAAGGTCGGTCACCTGGCGAATAAGCTCAAGGCCGCCCATCTGGGGCATGCGCAGGTCGCAGATCACCAAATCAGGCCTTGTTTGCTCGAATACCTGAAGTCCCTGCTGGCCGTTACTGGCTTGCAGGACGCTGAATCCGCTGTCTTCCAAATAGGCCGCAAGGCTTGCGCGCACTACTTCGTCGTCATCAATTATCAGCAGCGTGGCACTGGTTTTTTGCATGTGGGCAAACGGCGCCAGGATTAGGTTGGCGTAGCCGGCGAGGCTTTTAGCCCGACGCGCACTACTGGATTCGCTCTGGCCCCTCTGTTTCGAACGCGACGGACGATCAAGTCCGGTGCATAGCGATCAGAGGTGCCCTTCTAAGGCGCAGACGGTACTCCCATCCGCCGGGCGTTTCAAGCTCATGCCGACGGTGGTTTGAGGTCTTTACACCTCAAATCACCGGGAGTTATAAAAAGTGCGAAAACCACAACGAAATCGCTAGAAGTCGTCCTCCACTTTGCCGTCCTTGACCTTGAATTCGCGGTTCTGCAGGTAAGCGTTGCGGATAAAGATGTACTTGTCGCCGCTGATCAGCTTCTCGCTGGACAACAGGCTCGCACGGGTGTCGATGATATCCACGCCGAAGGTGATGTTGCGCGCTGACATGTCGTCCATGTAGCGATAAGGCTTGGTGTAGCTGTCGGCAAACCTGGAAGGCGCGTCACGCACGGTGCTCGGGCCGAAGAACGGGATAACTACGTAGGGACCGCTGCCAACGCCCCAGTGACCGAGGGTCTGACCAAAGTCTTCGTCGTTGCGCTGCAACCCCATCTTGGTGCCGACATCAAAGAAACCCGCTACGCCGAGGGTGGTGTTCAGCAGCAAGCGCGCGGTATCGATACCGGCAGCCCGTGGTTTGAGCTGCAGTACGTCGTTGACCAGGTTGCCAACGTCGCCGAAGTTACGGTAGATGTTGTGAATACCGTTCTCCAGGAACTGCGGAGTGACCGCCTGATAGCCTTGGGCCAAGGGTTTCAGGGCGTAGGTGTCCAGTGTATCGTTGAATTTGAAGATCGGCCGGTTGAGGCTTTCCCACGGATCTTCGTCCGCCGCCTGCGCGGCAAATGGCGCCAGCGCAACGCCGGCACACAACGACAACTGAGCTAGACGATCGATCCAGCACATAGAGAGGAACTCCTTGGATGAGACGGGATACGAGGCGCTATGCCCTGATTAATAAGGCGCAGTATAAAGCGAATACTTGGATTTAGGCAGTGTGACCCGGACAAGTCCTACAAAGAATTACAGGTTAGACCAAGGACGCCTGGTCATCCAATTGTCATGGCGGCGCCTTATTCTACGCAGTCATCATCAGGGACGTTGCCATGCCATTACTCGCCGTCGCACCTCTACCCGCGCCCACCGCCCTGCTTTTCGGCTTGTCCGGTTGCCTGGTGGATTTCGGTGCCCGCGCTCGCCGACATCTGGATTCGGACGAACACCACCACACCACGCCGGGCGCACTGGACATTCTCCAAGGACTACAACAACGCGGTGTGCCGTGCGCCTGGCTGGATGAATTGCCCCACACACTGAGCCTACCGCTCGCCGCTCCCCTACCCGGTTGGATCAAACCCTCTCTCACCCCCGCCCACTGCGCACAGTGGCCGGCACCCAATGCCTGCTGGCATGCGCTGATGGCGCTCGGCGTGGAACAACTGGAGGGTTGTGTGTTGATCAGCGGCGAACCTCGCCTGCTGCAAGCGGGCTTGAATGCAGGCCTGTGGACCATCGGTCTGGCCTCCTGCGGCCCCTTGTGCGGCCTGTCATCCAGGGAATGGCAGGCGCTGTCAAAAAAAGAGCAGGAAAAAAAGCGCGCCAAGGCCACCGTGGAGCTGTTCAGCCTCGGCGCGCACTCGGTGATCGATCACTTGGGGGAACTGGCGAGCTGCCTGGACGATATTGCTCTGCGCCGGCTCAAGGGCGAGAAGCCCTGAGCAACGAACTGACGGTGCAGGCTGCTCGATCGGGCGCGGATCGCCAGTGTGGATTACTCTAAAAGGTAGGCATAGACCTTTATCATTGCATGAAGGTCTATGCCAGAGACTATCTAGAGAAGGAAACCACCATGCCTGCCCGCGAACTGCAAAAACAACTCAATACCTTGCGCGAGCAACTTAAACAGAATCCACCGCTGTCCAGAGCCGAGCGCGCCAATCTGCGGGAGCTGATGCGACAGATCGAATTGCAGTTGGAACTGGAAACCGCAACCCAGGACAGCAGTCTGGCCGACGGCGTCAACCTGGCGGTCGAGCGCTTCGAACTCGAACACCCCGCCATTGCCGGCACCTTGCGCAATATCGTGCAGACCCTGGGCAATATCGGTATCTGAACAGCGCGACACAGCAGCCCGCCCATCCGGCATCGCGAAGGCTGTTTTCAAGGCTGCAGGTCACAGGTCCGAGCTGTCGGGTGCCTGTGCCCTGTCCAGCGCTCGTTGGGTGATCCGCACCTCCTCGGCTTTGCGCTCACGATCGATCACTTCGAGCGCCTGCTCATAGACGGTATCGCTCATGTTCTGGCCTATGGGAATAGCCGCCTCGGCGATCCCCAAGGTACTGGCTCCCTGCCGCACCGTCTCGGTCCAATTGGCGATATCCCGTGGTGAGGCTTGCGGCTGCCGTGCCAATTGCTCCAGGGCCTCGCGCAGCTCTTCGAGGATTTGCAACTGCTCCTGTGCCACGAGTTCATAGCCTTCCGTCTCGGGCAGGGTTTTCAGGTAATCTTTCCAGAGCGGTTGCTCCAGCAGTAGCTCGACCTGTTTGCCAGGTACACTCTCGACCGCCAGGATTTGGTCGCCCGCTTCCTGGGTCATATCCTGAGTGACATTGCTGGCCCCCCGATACAGCATCGACAGCGGTTGCCAGGGTAGTGCCAGGCGCTCGGCGAGATCGACGCGGTAAGCCAGGTAGATCTCGACTTCATCGACATGCGGCCAACGCGCATCGGCGATCTCGGCCGCTACACGCCCGGCCTCCTCAATGTCGGTCTCACTCCGATCGCGCGCGCGCGCCGCAGCGATTGCCTGCGCCCTGACATCCTCAATGCGGGAGGCCCTGAGAATATCCTGGTGGGCGGTTTCGACTTTGCAGATATCATTCAGCCGCGCCAAGCGCGAGCGCCCCAGAGCCAACTTCAGGTACGCTGCCTCCCTGACATCGCCCTCAAGTTGCCGCGCCTCATAGAGCAGCACTTCGCCGCCCAACCGGCTGAACACCTCGGTAAAACCGTCGGTGCAGGTTTCCAGGTCGCTCGTCCAATCGAACAAGGCCTGACGCAATTGGGTGTCGGCAGTCGCCGCCTCGATCATTCGCCAGACACGCCGCATCAACTGACTTCGGTATTCGCCGCGATAGTCGGCCGAGTAACGTAGCGCGGCAATCGCATCCAAAAAAGTTTCGCTCTCTGGCTCATGGGCAATCAGGTCCCACTGCGCTCTTTTGCGCTCCTGCTCTGCCACCGTGAAACTGCTGTCCAGCCAGTTTTCCACGACAGGCGTCAACCTCGGCACTTCTTGCTCGATGATGCCCGCGTCCTCCGGCAGGGTGAAACGTATAGAGGGTCGATCAATAAACTGGGAAATCGCATATCGCGTCGCCACATCGAACGGATTGCCGTAAAGCAGCACCGTTCTCATCCTGCGACTGCTCAGGCTGTAGAAGCTCCAGGGGATGGAGGTCAATCGATTGCCCTGTAGGTCCAGCAGCGCCAGATCGAGCAACTCCAGCACCCCACCCGGCCAGATGGACAATCCGGTGCGCTGCAGTTGCAGCGCCTGCAGCCTGGGCATTCCCGCGACACTGAACACTCCCAGCGGGTTGCCGTCCAGATTCAATTGCCTGAGGCGCCTCAGACCACGCAATCGCTGCCCCAGCACCTGGGTCCAGACAATCCGATTGTCATTGAGCTGCAACTTGAGCAGTTCGCTCATCCCGCTAATGCTTGATGGCAACCGTGTCAGCCGCCCGCCCGTGATGCGCAACTCACGTAGCCCTGGAAAGCCTTTGAGAAAGGCATCGAGATCCTCCCGTTCCCGAAGTCCGACCAAGGTCAGCTTCAATGAAATTACATGATCGAAACTACCCTCTTTCAGTTCGGGCAACTTCAGCAGGCGCTCCCCCGAAAGATCCAACTCATGCCCCACCGGCTGGCCACTGTCATCAAGCAGAGGACGCGACTCTCGACGCCAGCACCTTTTAATACGATCCACTACCCGTGACTTGGACGCCTTATTGACCAGCCACCCTCCCACACCCCCACCGCCATGCTCATACTCATTGTCAATGCGCCAGTGCTCCAGCGTCAGTTTCAACCGATGGTATTCGCCATACTGCTTATTGAGTGCTTTCAGGAACGCTTTGTCATCTTGCCCCTCAGCCGACAGGAACAGGCGAACAACCTCCAGGTCCTTACCGGGATAAAGCTTGTCGACCAACAGTTGCAACTGACTCGGCGATACCGCTTGCGCACTCTGCTGCCCACCGAGCGGGTAGCCGATCCGCCCATCGCTCAAGCGCAAGGGCGACCTGAATCCAGGCTTGATGGGTTGCATGCCGAGCAACGAGCGAGCGCGCGCGCGCGGTAGCATCAGGTGGCTCACTACCGCCTGCTTGAGCAATTCCGGGCGAGTTGTGCGCGAGAACCCCAGAGCCTTGAGCTGATTTTCCGGCAGTGCATGCAATAACTTCATCTGGAGGTTACCGGGCAGCTTTTGTCCCTCGATCTCATAGCCCCTCGACTGACGTACCAACTCCAGAGGAGCCTCGGAGGAGCGTTGGCCCAGGCTGTCGACCAGGCGTCGCCCGCTCGGTGCCAACTCGGCAGGCTCGTACAGCTCGATACGCAAGGTTTTCGACCAGCCCGGCAGGTTTTCCAGTGAATGCAAGAACAACCGATCGGCATCCAGGCTGACCGATGACTCGATAAAAAAACCTTCATAGGCCCGAGCGATACGCACCTGCTGCAGATACCAGCGACTTTCTTCCGCCAGCCGCAACGGCACCTTCCCGCTTTTCAGCACCTCGATCTCATACCCCTCGGCCGCATGGGCCAATTCATCGGCGATCGCCGTCGGCAAGCTGGGGAAATCGCGTTTGAACAAGGCGACAAAGGCATTTCGGGAGCGGCTACGAAACTCGTAATAGGCCTCGAACAATGCACTGCGTTGGTTCTGCGCCTCGGTGGCAAGTCGCTTGTTCAGAGCCGTCAGTTGCTCGGCAGGGGTCAACCGTGCCTCGCCTGCCTGACGACCGAGCAACGTATCGACCTCGTTCTGGTCAAGTCCGCGCAACACCACGTTCAGCAGTTCGGCCTCGTGTATCTGCGCTTCGGTGACGGTCACCACGGGCAACAGCGCCTTATTTGCCGGGCCGTATTCCTTCAACACCTGCCCTTCCCCATTGACGAATCGCAATACCTTGGTGGGTGGCCACAAGGTCTCGAGCAGTTGTTCCTGCATACGCCAATCGACAATGCCACCATTGGTGGTACCGGTCTGGATAAATCGTTGGATATCTTCATCGACCCTGAAGCGCTCAACCGTATCGCTCAGCAGCGCGGGCCGGCTCATCTGGTCCAGGTAGACCGGGCGCAACTGATCGGCCTCCACGCCGCTGATGGTCATGATTCGATCCGCCTGCTCCGGGGAAAAATCCGCCAGATCCGGTCCCAGGCGTTGGAACAGCTTGAACGCGTCCCACTGCAACGGCTCTTCCAGCTCATGCGTCCAGGCGCCTGAGCCGTTATGACTGAACAGTGGCGAATAGGTTGGCCGGTTGGGATGCTCGGCACGATACTCATGGCTGACGCGAGTGGGCCGAAGCTGGTAGTAGTTCCCGTCCAGTGCCAGGTAGCTACTGGAGTTGTGCACGCGTAGTCCTGAGCCGTCGGGCTCGAGCCCTTCGGGCAAGACCGGTGTATGTCGATAGGGCGCCAGGTCGGCTTTCCATAACCGGGTTCCTTCGTCCGACAGTTTGACCTGCTTGAGTGTGTCAACAAAAACAGCCGCTTCGGCGTCACGGGCCAGAACCTGGAGGAAGGCTCCAAGCTCCAGATTCAATACCACGCTAAGAAAGGTCAGTACCGCCTGCTTCTTTTCGTCGTGTTGCCAATCCTCGATCCCGTCGTAGAGCTGGACCAACAACTGGGCAGCCACCACCGCTAACATCGTTTCACCAAGGCCCGGTACAAAAAACAGCAAGCTGACACCCCAATCCAGAAAGGAATGCCAACGAGCGCTACGGGTCTTCTTGTCCTCCGCATTCGTCGACACCGCCAATATCCGGGCATCATCAAGCAGTTTGTCGGTGTGCTGCACATAGAGCTCGAAAAAGGGATCTCCCGTTATCGGGGCGAGCTGGAGCTGCAAGCGCGCCTGCTCATCGGGCACACGCCGACGTACCTCGGGATTCCAGCGATTCAGGCGTTCGTTCAGGGTGGTGAAAAACACCGGCTGAGTTCGCAGATGGAGGTAGCGCCGAAAGCCGTGTTGATAACCCTGATCACCCAGCCTGCCTCTGAGGTCGTCCTCGAACGCCGCCAGGCTTGAATATTGCTTGAGCGCCTGTTCGGTATCGCCGGACAGGTATACCACACAAGGGCAAGGCTCACGGACGTTGGCGACGTCAAAACGGATCAGCAATGCGCCCTTGAGCAAAGCCCCCCGATAACCGCTGTCGGGAATACGCACATCGAGCATCTTTATCTCATGAAACTGTACGGCATGCTGGCTCCAGAGAGGGCTGGAGTCGCCGCCGACCCACTGCTTGAGCATCCGATAGGCCGAGCCGTCGATATGCCCTTTCATCACCGCGATATCGGCCTGCAGCGCCAGCTCGGAGATTTCCTTGGCCACGCACAATCGACGAAATTCATCGTCGCGTTGCCCGGAGGCGCTCTTACGCAACAGAAAAGACTCAATATGCTCTTTATATTTCCCGCCCAGATCCAAATCTCGGCATAACTTGGCAAATAGCTGGGGCGTAAACGCTTTCTTCAAGACAGCCGGACTCTTGCGAAGTATCTGCGAGCCTCGATCGAAACCAAAATAAGTGGTTTCGCTTTCCTCGAAGTTCTGTAAGGCAGCTTGTAATAGCGACTGTTGTGTAAGCTTTTGCTGATAGGGCGTGGAGAGTGTTTCTGCCGCCAGTATATGAACGTGCCTGAGCTGGTCCTGATGCACATCCAACCCTGTCCCGAACTCATCGTCCAGGGCTTGCTGCAACAGTGGCGCGGCAAAAGCCTCGGGGTTTCGCAAACCCTGTAGATAATCGGCCAGACGGGTTTTATTCGCCTGATGGCGACGCATGTTGGCCACATAGGCGCTACGGGAAGCGAAGGGCGCGGCCTTCAACCAATCCGGCAGTCGACTTGCCACCAGCGTATGATACTCCTCCCTTCCAAGGGGTGCAGCGACATCCGATGTTTCAAGAGCATAAACAACCATATCCGAAATACCTTAAATAATCCCACCCCCTTATACTAATCTTCAATCACTCGATAAAAAGTTCAAATAACCAATCGCTTAGCCTATTTTTTTATCTATATTACCCACTGATAATATATCTATTAACGCCCTCTAACAGTTCAATCGGTGAACGAGTCTTTGGCTGATCGCAGCCGCCTTTATAAAAACTCCAACAAAAAACCCCGACGCTCACGCGTCGGGGTTTTCGGTGACTGCTTCAGGCGATCAAAGCGTTGGTGAACCGCTCAATGCCAGGTCCATCAACTCACGGTTGGCGACCGCGTACATGGCGTAGTCGGTGCCGCTGGCGGCACGGATTTCCACCAGCATGGCACGCCAACGATCAGCCATGCTCGCGTTCTGCTCCAGCCACAGGGCCACCCGGGCTTCCATGTCCTCAGGCGCATCGGCCAGCTTCAGCACCGAGATGGTGATCGCCCGCTGCTGCCAATCGACATCGTCGCGGAACGCTTCGCGAGCCTGGGCCTGCCAGTTGTTGCCGACACGCAGGTCGCTGATCTGCTGGGAATACCAAGTCAGATCCAGGGCACTGCCCACCGCGAAGTAGGCCTTGGCCACTTCGGCGGCGTCGTGACCGGTGACATCGGCGGCCTCGATGATCGGCAACAGGGTGTACAGGTGCGTGGTGCCGGCCACCATACGCGCCAGCAGTTCCGGTACACCGGCCTGGACATAGGCCTGGTAGCGGATCTGCCAGACTTCCCGGGTCGGCCCTTCCAGCAGTTCGTCGAGTTTGAGGCCCAAGGCTGCCAGGTGCGGCCCGAAGTGCGCCACGTCACGGGCAGCATCTTGTTCGTTGCGACGGCTGCGTAGGAACCAGCGCGTGGCGCGACGACCCAGGCGCATCAATTCATCCATCAACTCCAGCTGGGTCTCGGCCGACACTTTGTAGTCCAACGCCTCGATCTGACGGAACCAGTGCGGAAGGTGGAAGATGTCACGCACGATGACATAGGCGCCGGCGACATTTGCCGGGCTCATGCCGGTGGACTCCTTCAGACGCTGCACGAAGGTGATGCCCATGTGGTTGACCAGGTCGTTGGCGATCTGGGTGCTGACGATTTCACGCTTGAGGCGGTGGCGACGCATCGCGTCGGCGAACTTGCTCACCAGCGTCGGCGGGAACGCAGTTTCCATGTCGCGGGTCAGGTACTCGTCGTCCGGTACCTTGGAGTCGAGCAACGCCGCCTTGAGGTCGATCTTGCTGTAGGAGATCAACACCGACAACTCGGCACGGGTCAGCCCCTGGCTGGCGGCAATACGCTCGGCCAGTTGCTCTTCCGAGGGCAGAAACTCGATGGCACGGTCCAGCTTGCCACGAGCTTCCAGATCGCTCATCAGGCGCTTGTATTCGGCGATCCGCTCGTAGGCACGACGGGCGGCCAGGGACAGGGCCTGGGTCTGCTTGTAGTTATTGCCGAGCACCAGGCTGCCGACTTCATTGGTCATGCTGCCGAGCAACTGGTTGCGCTGCTTCTCGGTCATATCGCCAGCCTGCACCACTTCGTTGAGCAGGATCTTGATATTCACTTCGTGGTCGGAACAGTCCACGCCACCGGCGTTGTCGATGAAGTCGGTGTTGGAGCCGCCGCCATTGAGGCCGAACTCGACGCGACCGAGCTGGGTCATGCCCAGGTTGCCGCCCTCGCCCACCACCTTGCAACGCAATTCGTTACCGTTCACGCGCAGTGCGTCATTGGCCTTGTCGCCGACATCGGCATGGCTTTCGCTGCTGGCTTTGACGTAGGTGCCAATACCGCCATTCCACAACAGGTCCACCGGTGCCTTGAGTAACGCATTCAACAGTTCGGTTGGGGTCAGTTTATCCGCGCTGATGTCGAAGCGCTCTTTCATCTGCGCGGAGATCGCAATGCTCTTCGCGCTACGCGAGAAGATACCGCCGCCTTCGGACATGATACGGGTGTCGTAGTCGGACCAGGCCGAACGCGGCAGATCGAACAGGCGCTGGCGCTCGGCGAAGCTGGTTGCCGGATCTGGATTCGGGTCGATGAAGATGTGCAGGTGGTTGAAGGCCGCGACCAACTTGAGCTTGTCGGACATCAACAGGCCGTTGCCGAACACGTCGCCGGCCATGTCGCCGACACCGACCACAGTGACACTGTCTTCCTGGACATTGATACCGCGCTCGCGGAAGTGACGCTGTACGCCCACCCACGCGCCCTTGGCGGTGATACCCATCTTCTTGTGGTCATAACCGGCCGAGCCGCCGGAAGCGAAGGCGTCGCCGAGCCAGAAACCGTAGTCGATGGCAATGCCGTTGGCGATATCGGAGAAGGTTGCGGTGCCCTTGTCCGCCGCCACCACCAGGTACGGATCATCGTCGTCATGGCGCACGACGTTGGCAGGCGGCACCAGGGCGCCGTCCTTGAGATTGTCGGTGATGTCCAACAGGCCGCAGATGAAGATGCGGTAGCAGGCGATCCCTTCGGCCGCGATCTCGTCACGGCTGCCGCCCAGGGGCAGGCGACGCGGCAGGAAGCCGCCTTTGGCGCCCACCGGCACGATGACCGAGTTCTTCACTTGCTGGGCTTTTACCAGGCCCAGGACTTCGGTACGGAAGTCCTCCTCGCGGTCCGACCAGCGCAGGCCACCACGAGCGACGTTACCGAAGCGCAGGTGTACACCTTCGACCCGTGGCGAATAGACGAAGATTTCAAACTTCGGCACCGGCTTGGGCAACTCGGGAATCGCGTGTGGGTTGAACTTGAAGCTGAAGTACGATTTGTTCTGGCCATTGGCATCGGCCTGATAGAAGTTGGTCCGCAGGGTCGCCTTGATCAGGTCAAGGTAACGACGCAGGATGCGGTCTTCGTTCAGCACCTGGACATCGTCCAGGGCCGTCAGGATTGCCTGTTCGAGGCGCAGTTGCTTGTCGTCGAGGTCATCGGCGCTCAGCTTGCGGGCCAGGTAGAAGCGGGTTTTGAACAGGCGCGTCAGCTCGCGGGCGATATCGGTGTGGTTGTTCAGGGTGCTGGCGATGTAACCCAAATCGAAACCCAGACGAATCTGCTTCAGGTAACGGGCGTAGGCACGCAGCAGCGCCACGTCGCGCCATGGCAGACCTGCGGTAAGTACCAGGCGGTTGAACGCATCGTTCTCGGCATCGCCACGAACGATGTGGACGAAAGCATCCTGCAGGGTGTCGTTCAGTTGCTGGATATCCAGGTCCAGGCCTTCGGCGGCGGTAAAGGCGAAGTCATGGATCCAGAACTCGCGACCGTTGCTGTGGCGCAAGCGATACGGGAACTCGCCCAGTACACGCAAACCGAGGTTTTCCAGAATGGGCAGGACGTCGGACAGTGCCAACGGAGTATCGGCATGGTAGAGCTTGCAATGCAGCTCCCGCTGGCCGGAAACCTGCCCCAGTGGCTGGTAGAAACTCATCACCAGCGGATTGGCCTCGGTCAGGCTCAGCAGGTGCTGCATGTCGACCACGGCGGAGTGCGCGGCGAAACGCTCGCGGTAACCGGCGGGAAAGCCTTTCGGGAAGTCCGACAACACGCTGGTGCCGTGGGCTTCGCCGAAGCTCTCGACCACCAGGCTGGCGTAGTCGTCCTGCCAGCTGCGGCAGGCCTGGACCACTTCTTTTTCCAGCAGGATCGGATCGATGTCCAGGCGATTCTTCGGATCGACCCGCAAAATCAGTTGCACACGGGCCAGCACGGACTCGGAGAAGAAGGTCCAGAACTCGCAGTCAGTGGCTTTCAGGCGATCCATCAGCACTTGCTGGATCTTTTGGCGCACTTCGGTGGAATAGACATCACGTGGCACATAGGCCAGGCAGTAGCAGAAACGGCCATACGGGTCCTTGCGCAGGAAAACCCGGATCTTGTTGCGTTCCTGAATCTGCACGATGGACATCACGGTGCAGAACAACTCATCCACCGGGGTCTGGAACAGGTCATCGCGCGGCAGCACTTCGAGCACCTGAGCCAGTTCCTTACCCAAGTGGGCCTTGGAATGGAAGCCGGAGCGGCGCTCGATTTCCTCGACCTTGCGGCGGATGTACGGAATCACCCGCACGCTCTCGCCGTACACCGAGGAGGTGTAGAGGCCCATGAAACGGCATTCCTTGAGCACCTTGCCGGCGCCATCGATCACTCGCACGGAAACGAAATCCGGATAGGCCGGACGATGAACGCGACTCGGGTGCGCAGCCTTGGCGAACGACAGCGGAGTCGGTTCGGCCAGGTAATTCACGGCATAGTCTTCGATGTGCAGATCGTCGGCGGTGAGGCCGGCGCGCAGTAGTTTGGTCAGGCCGAGAAAGGAGCTCTGGTCATACTCGATGTGACCACCGTTCTGGCCGTCACGGACCACGAATTCTTCGTAGCCGAGGAAGGTGAAATGGTTGCCCACCAGCCATTCCAGGAAACTCTTGATCTCGCTCTTTTCATCGGCGGCAATAGCGAACTGACTGTTCTCGATACCGTCGATCAACTGCTGGACCTTGGCCTTCATCGGCTCGAAGTCAGCGACCGCGACCCGGACTTCCGCCAGAACCTGTTCCAGTTCCTTTGACAGCACGCTCAGCTCAGCGGCATTGGCGCAGCGGTCGATCTCCAGGTACATCAGCGATTCGTGGAAAACCCCCTCGCCCTGGGTGCCTTTTGGCAGGATTTCCAGTAATTCGCCCTTGCCGCCACGGCGAACACTGAGCACGGTGGTTTGCAGGGTATGGATGCTGTAGCCGCGGCGATTGAGTTCTGTACGCACCGAATCCACCAGAAATGGCAGGTCGTGGTGCAGGACTTCGACGGCGGTGTGGGTCGACTGCCAGCCATGGCGTTCGTAATCGGGGTTGTAGACCCTGACTTGTGGCTGGGCGTGATCGAAGCGCTCCAACAGGCGCCAGGCCGACAAGGTACAGCCGGCAAGATCGGAAAGTCGACGCTGGGTCAACTCGTCCAGGGAAATGATGCCGAAGAACTGTTCAGAAAACAACGCCACTTGGGCCAGTGCCTGTTCGCTGATGTGCTGGGCCAGTGCCGCTTGCAGTTGCTGCTGGAAGTCGGCTTTGCTGGCTGCGGTGAAGAACGCCATCTGTGGTACTCCGCTAGGGCTTGTTAAGAGAGAAGCGTCGCGCGTTTTCCCCGAAAAAAAGGGCCTGTATCACTCCGTAGGGTATATCGGGGCAGCGCAGAGTGACAGGTTGATGAAGCTGGTCGCGACCCAGGGGTCACATTCACGTTCGAAGACTAGCCTCTTCGGCGGCCGCCGCCGATTTTACAGACCGCGGCCAGGGAAGAATTATCCGTTGCGAAGCTTAACGAGTGGGCGAACGCTTGTGCTTGCGACGCTGCGACATATTCGGACATTGACAGGCAGCAGAGGAGAAATCAGGCGCGATGCGCGCGCAATGCGGACATCCGCCCGTTGGAGAGGACTTTTTGATAGACACCGACATATCCGCGAACCATTTCCTTGGCGGTGAACAACTGCTCGAAGCGCAACTGCGCCCGAGCGCCCATCTCTTGAGTTCTTGGCGCATTGCCCCAGAGACGGGTCATGGCACAGGCCAGTGCCGCGGGATCTGCCGGCGGTACAACAAGGCCTGTCTCACCAGCGATATTGATATAACTAGTGCCCGTACCGATCTCGCAGGAAATCATTGCCTTACCGAACATCGCCGCCTCCAGCAGGGCGATCCCGAACGCTTCCGAGCGTAAATGGGAAGGGAAAACCATGCTGTAGCACAGTTGCAACAACGCGGCTTTATCGACATCCGCAAGCCCACCCAGAAAATGCACATGAGTCAGCCCCAAACGCTCGGCCTTGGCTTTCAGGCTGGCCTCCAGGTTGCCAACCCCGACGATGGCGATGGGGTAAGTAATCTTTGCCGCCGCCTCCAGCAAATAATCGAGCCCTTTGTAATAACAGAGCCTCCCGACAAACAGAAAAAAGCGTTCCCCCATGACCGACCGCCAGAACGCCAGCTTTTCGGGGGGAACCTGGGGATAGGTGTCTTTATCAAGTCCGATAGGAATAACTGACAACTTGTCCCGATATCTGGCCAGCACCGGACTGCTTTCAAGGTAGTTGGGTGAACTGACGACGATACGATCCACGCTGCCCAGGAACCTGTGCATCAACGGCCTATATAGACCCAACAGAAATTTCTGCCTGACGATATCCGAATGGTAACTGACAACGGTCGGCTTGCGCAGACAGGTAGCGAAATGCACCACATCGGCGAAAGGCCATGGAAAATGATAATGGACAATGTCGGCTTCACGGGCCAATTCGGAGAAATCCTTAAAAGCCGAAAGCGAAAAACCGGTGGAGGCAACCTGCAAGTCGAGTCGTGAAGCATGAGAGTAATGTCGACCGACTGCTAAACAACGCGCGGGGCCCTGTGGGCTCAAATATAAGGTTTCGGCATTCACCCCGTGTGCAAATCCGCCTTCGGAGAGCTGGAAAATAAATTGCTCGATACCGCCGCCGAGACTCACGGGGTAATAGGTCTTGAAGAAATGAAGAATTTTCATGTTCTTTATTTCCTACTTATCAGGCGGGCCGGTACCCCGACGTATACACCTGCAACTTCAAGAGACTTCGTGGCGCAGGCCCCGGCCCCCAAGGTCACGCCATTGGCAATATTCAAACCATCGATCACCGTCGACCCCGCGCCCAGGAAACACCGGCGCCCTACCTGGCCACGACCCGCAACGCATGCGCCAATAGAGACATGGGAGTACTCCCCCACTGCCACCTCGTGGTCAATAACCGCACCCGTATTGACGATACATCCCTGTCCCAGATGAGACCTCGGTCCGACATGCGCATGTTGGGCAACAAAACACCCCGCTCCCAATACCGCGCCAAACCCGATAGTAGCCGTCGGCGCGACCAGGGTCGCCAGCGGCCAGCCACGCTCGATACTCCACTGGCACAACGCCTGTCTTTTACTGTTATCCCCACTTGCCGGCATGACAGCCCAGCCGTCAGGTAATTCACCGGGCCAATCGGTCAAAACTTCAAAACCTGCAAAGCACTCATTGGGCCGAGCATACTCATCAATAAAACAGAGCTGGCCTATCCCCCCGGCGATAGCCACATCGGCAACACTACGTGCATGCCCGCCAAAACCGAGTATCAACAATCCAAGATAGTTTTCCATTACCGTCTCCCTTACTTATCTTTAGAACCAGTGACCTGCACAATTAGTTGATTAGCTGAAATTCCGACACCGGCTGACCTAGAGGCTTATGGCGCCGAAACTAACTAACAGAACTAGCCACACGGACCACCAGATATCCGATCCAGGATTTCGATATGCTCATTGGCGACATCGGCCCATGTGCGTCGTGACAACACTTCGTAAAATTTTTTCTGTATTTCTAATAATTGCTCCCGGTGGGTAAGCCCCCATTCAATACATCTCGCCATGTCTCGCCAGTCATAAGGGTCGAAAAGAGTGACCTTGTATATCTGTGGGTCTTGAATGATTTCCTCGCTCACCGCCGTTCTTGCCATCACGACAGGCGTGGAAACTGACAGCGCCTCAGTCAGGGTAAAGGGGCAGCCGCCCTCGCTGAGGCTCGGATTGACGGCCAGGTCAGCCAGTTTGTAACAAGCTGCCAGCTCTTGAATGCTCAGGCCATGCAGGCAAATGACGTCATTTTCCAGGAAATGCTCCTTGATAAACTCACGTATCTGCGGATACCCATCGATATTGCCAGTCAATAGCAGCTTATGCGTAATAAACCGTCGTCTTAATAGGTACTCGTATGCAGTCAACAGCGTCAGGACATTTTTATTTGGACGAAATTGACTTGCATAAAATATAAATTTTACCTGAGCATTGGCAAAACCCGCAGCATATGAAAAATTTGATGACTTCTTGAACGCCCTTATTAACAACTTCTCACAGTAGTTCCGTGACGCCAATTCACCATCTGAAAACCCGTGCACCGTGACCAAGGAGCTCAAGTCATTTGGCGCATGGCGGATCACGGTAATGGCCGAGGGCGCTATGGCATAGCGATCAACCAGTGTCGCCCACTTCACCGTTTCGCTATAACAGACAAGATTCGTGGCTGATCGAATGGAGGATCCGATTTGTTCAAACACCTGTAGAAATCTATTTTCACCGACGTTTGAAAATCCAACGGAAAAATCAGCCAGCACGACATCGGGTACACACATAAGACGCGGAGTGGCGATGTTATTGAACGCAGGCCAAAAGGCCGTCGGGCAATACCAGGCCCTGACCTCATCCATACGCTCGATGAGATGCTGCATTCTCTCGGCTTCGGCCCACTCAAGCCGCTTATACAGCCGCAATACAAACGCATCGCCCTTGGGCCGATTCACCATGGAATACCAGCGTGAAGCGGTTGACGTTGAGCCAATGGCCCCAAGAACTCTTTTGAGACGTCGCGCACCCGCCGTGATACCAAGGCCTATTCCCCACAGAACCGCCAAAGGGCTTAACAACAGCAGCAGCAGAAGGACAATCAGAACCTCAATGCCGATTAAAAATAACCCCCGGTATGAAAACGTACTCACCAAGCGATTCTCGACATGCTGGAGGCCACGTGATTTCAATGCCCTGAATTTATCCAACAACCAGGTTTTAAGACCTAGCGTTCTACGCCGGCCTCTCCTCGCGAGATAGGCCTCGTACAGATAAATAATCAAGGGAACCCGCTCAGGAGAAACCACTTCGAATCGATCCTGGCGTACACCCTCGCTGATAAAGAGAGACTCAAGATCGTCTTTCGACCAGTTTGGGCAAATCAACACAAAGCGGACGTCCTCACGCTCGGCTGCGCCTTTGAGAAATGCAGCCAGATGCCGACCCAATCCCTCATGCTTGAGATTGACGCCCGGCGCGTAAGCCAGATAAATGCCGAACGTTCTTATAGACATGTTCTAACCACCCGCCAGTAATCTCCTGCCAACGCCTCCAGGCCCTGTTCCAGCATCTTGCTACGATCAGGCAGACAAGTTCGAAGCGCCCGATAGGAGCGCTCCATCTCTTTGAGACCGGCCGCCATTTGCCGGGGCTCGAACGCATCCATCCAGCTCACCCCCAGTGAAAACTGCTGATCAATTTCGCGCATGGCCGGATAATCGCTGCTAAGCGCCGGCACCCCCAGGCTGGCTGCTTCGACAACACTGAAAGTACCGTTGTCAATTGCCCCCGCATGCCAAAGAAAAGCCGCATTAGCCAACAGTTGCCGGTAGTCTCGATCTGGCAATTCACCCCGAATCGTCAACTGTTTACTTAGCGGAACACTCTTCTTAACAAGTTCCGCTAGGCGCCGTGGGCGTCGCAAATCACCTTTCAACAACTTCTCCGTTTCCACTCCGACCAGAAAGCACACCAACTCCCCCTGCATCTCTTCGTAGTAGATCTTCAATGCCTTGAGGGCATTCTCATGGTTCTTGTGCATGGCCAGATTGCTTGTCCACAAAAAATACGCAGGGGCTTGTGGATCTCTCGGAAAGATGGGTGTGTCTGGGTAAAGGTCCGGCGCCAACATGGGTAGTTTGAACACCTTGTCAGGCGCAACACCGGCATATTGAAGTACATCGTTGTGGGTAAACCGAGTGGTCACCAGAACTTTCGTGGCACGCCGGGCAGCATCCAGGTAAGGCTGATCAGCACCATCGGGCAAGATACGCACATACCGCTGCAAGTAGTCATAGACCATTAAAATGGCCGGTTTGATCGGCAACAGGGGCGCGGACAGCCGGTCAGAAACAACCAACCACAGGTCACAGTCCTCAAGCGAGTGAATACCATCATCCACCGCAAGATAACGTTCACTATCGGGCTCCCAGCCCTCATGGCCGGCATAGCGCATGGCTCGACGCGCAGCATCGCGACTCAAAACCATCCATCGGAAGGGACGCACAGAGATATCCGTCGGCACATCATCGAACAGTTCAGGCGAATAGACTTCAGGACTGTCAAGATGAAGAAAAACGATATCGGCATCTTCACCGGCCTGACGGCTCCCGACACTGAGGGCTCTGGCAAGTAGAATGGCTCCCCTTAGACTGCCCCCACGATATTCAATGGGAAGGATCACCCCAATGCGCTTGCGCTTTCTGGGGCGAGACAAGGATTCACTGAGTGCTACCGCGCGTGCGGCAATGACCTTTGCGAAACCAGCACTCCAGAATTGTTTACAATATCCGGCACTCATCCGATCCAGCAGGCAGACTTGGCTCTCGCAAATACTTTTTATCAATTTCTCGTCGTTGGCGAGCAGGCGCCTGGCCTTCGTTCTAGCCTCTGCAATGGATTTGCAACGACCAGGAAGTACCAACCCACCCATTTTATCCAGCATGCCACCGGCCATGAACAACAGCGGCATACCCTGTTTTACCGCTTCGAAGGGGTGATAGTGAATATGATTAGGCTCCGTCGAATGATAAAACATCAATTTATGCTGCTTCATGTTGTATTCATGCTGTTCGCTCGAAACGAAACCGAGCACCCGGACATCGCTTACGGCGATGGGCTGTGCCCCACCCACGCTATAGTCAAACCCGGCAAAATCGCGCACAAATGTTCGATAGATATTTTCAAAATAAGGAGATGAGCCAATTCGTGGGCATACAAATAATATTTTGTTCAACATGCCCTGCCACCCTCCGACCCTGTCGATATCTTTCAATCCCATGGGTAAGAAACAGGTACGATCGGCCAGGAAGTGACACTCGTTATCGCTTAAATGCTCATAGCCCACGCCGAACCAGAAACGAGCTCCCATGGACTTGATCTTTCTGACGACCGCCTCCCCGACCTCTTCGTATAAAAGTTGGGAATAAGAGTATCCCGCGCTAAGCCCGAATACCCGGAGAATGACCGAGCCGTGGAATCTGTAGACGGTCGATTCGATTTGCTTGGGGAAAAAACCGATGATCGCGATATCGAAATGGCGATTGACGATATCCCATGCCTCGTCGCTGGGCGACGAATACCAGTCTTGCGCGTTAAGCACTGCCAACGACTCGGCCGACAACGATAAAGTTGCATCCTGGCTGAAGTCGATACTGGCGGAGAGGTTCCCTTCATCATAGGCAAAGCTTTTGGGCAGAAATATCTCAGACACCCCACAGGCACGAAGCTGTTCAATCTCAAACTTTCGCAAGGTGGTGTGATTGAGCAACCAGAGGACACGCAATGTCTTCATGATTGCCTCACACCGTTGATGATCTGGTACTCCGTGATGGCTTGCTCACAAGGCCCGTCATAAACCAGCCGCCCGTGATGGAAGACCAGGCCACGGCTGCAGATTGAACGCAGGGCACTGAAATCATGCGAAGCAAGGACCAGGATTTCCGACTGCTCGATAAGACCGGCAATGCGTTGCCTGGCCCTCGCCATAAAACTAGCATCACCCGCGCCGATGACTTCATCCAACAGCAGGATATCGCCACCGACCATGGTCGATATGGCGAATGCCAACCTGACCTGCATACCTGCCGAATAAGTCCTGATCGGATAATCGATGAACTCGCCCAAATCGGCAAAAGCAACGATCTCTGCTTCTTTTTCACGCATGAAGCCAGGCGTCAAACCCAACAATAAACCACGATAAAGAATGTTTTCCCGACCACTGGCATCGGGCTCAAACCCCAGGCTCAGGTCAAAGAGAGAACGGATTGCCCCCTCAACACTCACTGTGCCGCTGGAAACCGGATACAGCCCGGCCACTGTTTTCAGAAAGGTACTCTTGCCAGCACCGTTGTGCCCCAGCAACCCCACCCGCTCACCCTGCACGATATCGACGCTGATATTTTTCAACGCGTGGATATCCAGCACGTTTGCCCTGCTGTTTTTTTTGCTGAAAAGCCCAGTCATGAGCGTTTTCAACGAGCGCTCCTTGTACGCCACAGAGGCATAGTGAAGGTTGACGTTCTGCAGGGAAATCCTGTTCTTTTTCATAGATAAAAAATCACCTTACGCTCGACCCGTCGGCCAACGAGTAGTGCAATCAGTGCAAACAAGCACGCTGTGCCCACACTGAAGAGATAGTTATCCATTGTTGGCCACTCTCCGTTTAACAAAGGAGCTCTAATCAACTGAAGGATGTGATAGACCGGGTTATAGTCAACCAATGCGTCAAGCCCACCGCGCCTGAACATTTTCTCCTCGAAATAAACCGGCGAGATGAACCACAGCGATTGCATCACCAACCCGAGGGCATGGGGAATGTCTCGAAAACGGCTACTGATATAGGACAACAGTGTCGCCACCGGCCAGGCGATCAGGCAGAGAATGGGGTATAAGGTCAAGCTTGCCAGCCAGCACCAGCCTATATTTTGCGGCAGTACGACCGCTGCCCAACCATAGAGAGACAAACTCGCCAGCATCAATACAATGACGCTACCAATCACGGTACGCAAGGTATAGATGGCCAACGGATGATTACATTGTTTTATATAGGCATCCGCCTGCACAAAAGAAAGCGAGCCGGCCACGGTGTTAGCAGAGATAAACTCCCAAACGATAATTCCTGACAAGATATACGGTGCATAACTGACAATATTGGTATTGAACAACTTACTGAATACAAGGGCCAGTAACAAGGTCATCCCCAGCGGCTGAATGACCGACCAGGCCACCCCTAAAAATGATCGCCGCCACCTGGCTCTCAAATCGGCAAGTGCAAGGTGTACCCAAAAATAGCGGGCGTCCCAGATACGAGCAAAATAAGTACTCATCAAGCAGACCGCTCCAAGTAGCTGCGAATTTCCTCGCTCACCTGCAGCACCTGATCCTGACGTAAGGTTGGATAACTGGGTAAATTGAGACCGCGAGAACTCAGGCTCTGTGCCACTTCAAATATCTCGTCGGTTTGACAATGAGGCATGGTGTGCGCGGGTGGAAACAGTGGCCGCGTATCTATGCCACATGCCTTTAGCCAATCCCGAAGCCCCTGACACAGACAGGACTCCCGCAAAAGAATGGAGCACATCCAGTAGGAATGGCGCGTACCGGCTAATTCAGCGTGAAACGTCAGGGGTAAACCTTCCAATGCCTCACGGTACCAATGTGCAATCTGACGTTTGCGGGCAATGATGGTGTCTGCCTGTTCCAACTGCGCAAGCCCTATGGCCGCACAGATATTGGTCATGCGGTAGTTGTACGCCACTTCGTCGTGCCAATACTCGCGAGTCTTCGAAACTCCCTGATTTTTCAGGTGGCAGGCTCTCTCGTGAACATCCTCTTTCTGGCAAACGACCATTCCGCCTTCCCCCGTGGTGATGGTCTTGTTGCCGAAGAAACTGAAAGTCGCTACATCACCGAACGTGCCGACGTGACGACCTTTATAAAGAGAACCAAATGCTTCGGCGCAGTCCTCGATCAGCAATAGATTGTGCTCCCTGCACAGCGCGACGATTTCATCCATGTCACAAGCTTGACCATATAGATGAACCACCATCACGGCTTTTGTTCTTGCGTTGATACGCGCCCTGATATCGGCAACATTGATATTCCAGCTGGGTTCGGACGAGTCTGCGAACACCACACGGGCGCCTGTTTGCATGATCGTATTGATTGATGCTATGTAGGTCAGAGTCGGAGCAATGACTTCATCACCCACCCCGATCCTCAACGCAGCCATTGCCAGATGAAGCGCGACGGTGCCGTTACTGACCGTCGTTGCATGCTCCGAACCAATATAGCTGGCAAACTCGCGCTCGAAGCGCGAAATGAATTCGCCCCGTGAGGAAATCCATGTCGACTCAAGACATTGGTTAACATATTCCTTCTCACGAGCGCCTAAATAAGGCTGATAGACCGGAATCATCCAAACCTCCGCTATTCTTGACCATTGAAATACTTATAACCATGGGTCTTGGCCAACTGATCCCTGCTAGCTTCGCGCATATCTTCGCGCATCATCTCTTCGACCAAGTGCGTAAAGGGAATTTTTGGCGTCCAACCCAACTGTTCTCTGGCTTTTCCAGGGTCGCCCAACAGCGTTTCAACTTCCGTCGGACGAAAATAACGGGAATCAACGCAGACAATGCACTTTCCGGTCTGCGCGTCATAACCTTTCTCGTCAACGCCGCTCCCTTCCCAATTGATGTCGATATCAATGACCCTGGCGGCCAGCTCCACGAACTCGCGAACCGAGTGTTGCTCTCCCGTGGCAATCACGTAATCGCGCGGCACAGCCTGTTGCAACATGATCCATTGCATTTCAACATAGTCACGCGCGTGCCCCCAGTCACGTAGCGCGTTCATATTGCCCAGATACAAACACTCCTGCAGCCCAAGTTTTATACGGGCCAGTGCGCGAGTGATCTTGCGCGTTACAAAAGTTTCACCGCGCAGGGGCGATTCGTGATTGAACAAGATGCCGTTACACGCATAGATGCCATAGGCTTCCCGATAATTGACGGTCATCCAGTAGGCGTAAAGCTTCGCAACCGCATAAGGTGAACGAGGGTAAAACGGCGTCGTTTCTCGTTGCGGAACTTCTTGTACGAGCCCATATAGTTCGGATGTAGAAGCCTGGTAAAATCGTGATTTTTTCTCCAAACCGGCAATACGAATGGCTTCAAGAAGACGCAGTGCGCCGAGCCCATCGGAGTTCGCCGTGTATTCAGGCTCCTCAAAAGAAACCGCGACATGACTTTGAGCACCGAGATTGTAGATCTCATCCGGCTGCACATCACTGACGATACGAATAAGACTGCTGGAGTCCGTCAAGTCACCGTGATGCAAGGTCAAGTCATAACCTTGCGCATGCGGGTCATGATACAAATGATCGATACGTGCCGTATTGAATTGCGAACTACGGCGTCTTATGCCATGCACGGAATATCCTTTCTTGAGCAAAAACTCGGCCAGATAGGCTCCGTCCTGCCCAGTAATACCGGTAATCAATGCTACTTTTTTGGCATCCATATCTTCACCGCTTAAAAAATCAATTAGCTGACAGAGAACATCCGGAAAGCACCCACGCTTCCAACAGACGAAACTCTCCTGTCGTCGGGGAAACCCGAACAAGATCACTACTACAGAACTCAGTGACCCACTGACTAAAACCTAGCGACCAGCCACTTCGACACGACCATAAGTGTCTTCAAAACGAACAATGTCATCCTCACCGAGATAATCTCCGCTCTGGACTTCAATCAACACCAGATCCACCACTCCTGGATTGCCCAGCCTGTGCTTGCGGCCCGCCAAAATGAGCGTGGACTCATTGGGGTTGAGCACCATCTCCTGTTGATCATTGACAACCAGCGCCGTACCACTGACCACGATCCAGTGCTCACAACGATGATGGTGCATTTGCAGGGATAACGAGGCTTTGGGCCTCACCACTATTCGCTTGATCTTGAAACGTTCACCTTGCTCAAGCACCGTATAGGTGCCCCAGGGCCGGTGAACGGTGCGATGCAACAGATGTGAGGTATGGCCACTGGATTTGAGATGCCCGACAATATGCTTCACCTCCTGCGCATGATCCTTGTGAGCGACCAAAATCGCATCGGGCGTTTCAACGACCAGCAGGTCCTCGACGCCCACCAGCGCCATCAGACGGTCCTCACTGTAGACATAGTTATTGCGAGCCGAATGAGTGACCACCTCACCGGCGAAGCGATTACCTTGAACATCGGCGGGCGTCAGATGACTCACGGCATTCCATGAACCAATGTCGCTCCAACCAATATCACAGACAACGGTCGCCACCCTGCTGGAACGCTGCATCAGGGCACAATCGATCGAGACCTCGGGAACCGTTGCAAATGTCTCGGCATCCAGTGTCAGGCAGCGATGACCGGAAGCCGTCGTGGTTCGAGAGCGGGCGAGTGTCTCGACAGCTGCGCCAAGCACATCTGGCGCGTGCAGTTGCAACTCATCCAATAGACTGCCTATGCGAAAACAGAACATGCCGGAGTTCCAGTACCAGCAACCCGTTGAGACATAGTCCCGTGCCGTTTGCAGGTCGGGTTTCTCGACAAAATGTTTTACCGCAAAACCACCCCCGAGATCCTCTCCAGTTGTCTCGATATAACCAAAACCCACCTCGGGATGCGTCGGAGTCATACCAAAAGTCACCAGCCAGCCCTTATCAGCCAATGCCTTCGCATCGCTGACCGCGCGAGTAAACGCCGCGTCATCCTGGATCAAGTGGTCGGCCGCCAATACCAGCATTTGCGCATCGGAGCCGTAGATAGCCTGCAGTTGCAAAGCCGCAATTGCCACCGCTGCCGCCGTATTACGACCGAAGGGTTCGAGAATAAAACCCTGCCTATGCCCTTGCTGATCGATAGCCCGATATTCAGCTTGTGCCTTGAAAAGTAACTCCTGATTCATCACCGTCAGGATTTCAACAACCCCTTGTACTTCAGAGGCACGCAGAAATGCCTTCTGAATCAGATTTTGCCCGTCGGGCAGAAACATGAAAGGTTTGGGATGATCTTCTCGTGATAACGGCCATAGGCGGCTCCCCACTCCTCCAGAAAGAATCACGGAAATCAGTCCCATTCTTTAATCCCCGGAGTTCCGACAGTCATTTTCATTCCAGATCCCGATATTTTTTCTGCACCGATAATCTCAAAATGGCATGAGCGCACAAACTTGAATTACCCGCACTGTAAAACCGGCAATATCCTCTGAATTGAAAAAAAACAACACTCCTCAATTCCGTTAAAAAGATAAGAACCTTCCGATAAAATACATCCAACATTCCTACAGAATTATCGAGACACGACAGCTTGCCCGACACACCCGCCAATTCACCGCGCAACCCTGCCCAGCCGCAACCCTGCCCATGAGCAGCATGAAAGGTTTGCAACCATACCAAGACGGTATTTATTCTTTTGTTCTGGTTGCAGGTATCGTCCTGATCAAGCCAGGTGTGCTGGCCCGCCGGGATTGCAGGAGCACAACCGGATAACAGGAGATTATTCGAACCAACGAGTAACCTGAGGCGCTCCACGAACCAGCCACTGGCGTCATGCCGGACTGTCTTTGGGAACGCCTCGCCGGGGCTGCTACCGGGTAGCGGCAGACTCCAGCTGGAATGGTTTTGGCATACAAAGAAGTTAATCTGTCTGACCAGAAAACACCGGCAGACATACTTCAGGATTTTCAATACCGCGCTCCTCCGCAAAGATTTTTATGAAAAATCTTGAACCGGACAACACTGGAACTCGGCTTGGAGACGATTATCAGGATTTCAGTTGACGGCGTCTACTGTCAAAAATGACAGGTATGTACGAGTAATCCCACTTAAAGCGAGAACAGATAAACCTGCGTGGATGGCACGAAACATATGAGATCACGCTGAGTGGCGTCCTCAATATAGATTTACCTTAGATAAACTGGCGCCTACTTAGCGATCAACCTGACGTTCCAGTGAGTCGCCTCCTTGGGACCACTTCAAGTCGTCAGTGTCAGAGTTTCGTTATTTTTTCAGCACTCGGTTTGAAGGGTTGACCGCGACGCGGCGGATCCTGAAAAAAAATCCGAATGCAGGCAAAATACGCTATCTCTCTGCCCAGATAGGACACCTCTCCATGCAACTCAATACCGCCCATCTCATCGCCAACCCTTGCGACGATGAAGAAGACGATATGGCCATGCTTTGTTGCCACAGTGACACGGGGGAAATGTTTCTGATGACCCGCTATCCCGACGAGGATGAACTGGAGATCACCCTCGATGGCGAGCCCTCCACCCTCGATGGCGTCAAGATCACGCTGAGCGCCACACGTCTGCTGATCGAAATCGCACCCGGCGATGCCGATGCGTTGAACGGCGATGATCACCTTGAGATCCGTCACAAGACCCCTGCTTCGGACCTGGCGGAAGTCGAGCAGACGCTGAAAAACATCCTCGACGGTACCGGTACCTATATCAGCGAATTGGGTTAGTAGCCTGAAACATTCAGGATCAGAATCGACATAAAAAATAGAGGATTGCTGGTTTAGAGTGCTGCAGTTTTTATTTCTGATCAGGAATCCCGAATGAGCAAGTGGCTTAAAATCTCAGCGCCGGGGGTGGCTGCGGCGGTATTGGTGGCGGTGTCCTGGCTGATCTGGGGGCACGGCAACGGTGATGCGCTGTGGCGGATTGTCAGCCAGCAATGTGTGCCTGATCAACGAGACATGAAAAACTCCGCACCTTGCCTGGTGGTAGACCTCGAACAGCACTATGTCCTGTTCAAGGATCGCCAGGGGCCTTTGCACCATCTGATCATTCCGACAGAGCGGATCACAGGTATCGAAAGCCCGCGGCTGCTCGAAGACAATGCCTACGCTTTTTTTGCCAATGCCTGGCAGCAACGTGGGCGCCTGGCCGCCGAAGCAGGCCAGCCGATCAACGACCAATTGCTGTCGCTGGCTGTCAACTCCCGTTATGGCCGCTCCCAGGGCCAGTTGCATATCCACCTGGCCTGTCTGCGTCCAGAGACGCGCGCGTTATTGGACGAACATGCCCCACAGGTCACGCGGGACTGGCAGCCTCTGGGCGTCAAACTGAACGGGCATGCATACCTGGCGAAACGCCTTGACGGCCAGGATCTGGTCCGGGAAAACCCGTTCAAGGTATTGGGTGACTATGTACGTCGGCAAGATGACAGCATTGCCCGCTATGGCCTGGCCCTGGTGGTAGCCCCTGGGGGAGACCTGCTGTTGCTGGCAAACCGCCTGAGCCTGGTTGATTTCAACCTGGGCTCTGCCGGCGAGATCCAGGACTATGGCTGCGCGCTGGCCAGGTAAACCTGAGAACCACGCAGTCTGGCCCCGCCCAAAGCGACAGGACGGGGTCATGTACAAGATAGGTGCCTCAATAATAATGTAGGACTTTTCCTCAAAATCCATAAAATCTCCCCTGGCCGTTAGTCGGCACCGCCGCGATGGATTAAAGTAACGCCCTCAGCCGCGATATTATTCGAATGCCGTCGGCCACCCTCTCCAGGAACACTCATCGATGGAACATCGTGAAGCGCTGCTGGCGCTGCGAACCTTTCTCTCAGCGCAGATTCTCGGCCAGGAAAAACTGATCGAGCGCCTGCTGATCGCGTTGCTGGCCGACGGCCACATGCTGGTCGAAGGCGCCCCCGGCCTGGCCAAGACCAAGGCCATCAAAGAGTTGGCCGAAGGCATCGAAGCGCAGTTCCATCGCATCCAGTTCACCCCTGATTTGCTGCCTGCCGATATTACCGGCACCGAGATCTATCGCCCGGAAACCGGCAGCTTCGTGTTCCAGCAAGGCCCGATCTTCCATAACCTGGTACTGGCGGACGAAATCAACCGGGCTCCGGCCAAGGTCCAGTCGGCCTTGCTTGAGGCCATGGCCGAGCGCCAGGTCAGTGTCGGACGCAGCACTTACGAGCTGTCACCGCTGTTCCTGGTGATGGCGACCCAAAACCCGATCGAGCAGGAAGGCACCTATCCATTGCCCGAAGCCCAGCTCGACCGTTTCCTGATGCACGTCAAGATCGGCTTCCCGGATGCCGCTGTCGAACGGCGAATCCTGCAACAAGCTCGCGGCGAAGCGCTGAACGGCGAAACCAAGCCCGAGCGTCGGGTCAGCCAGCAGGCGATCTTCGCCGCACGCAAGGAGATCCTCGGCTTGTACATGGCCGATGCCGTGGAGGAGTATCTGGTGCAATTGGTCATGGCGACCCGCACCCCGGCCAAGTTCGACCCGGAAATGACCGAATGGATCGCCTACGGCGCCAGTCCGCGCGGTTCGATCGCTCTTGACCGTTGTGCCCGCGCCCATGCCTGGCTGGCTGGCCGCGACTTCGTCAGCCCGGAGGATATTCAAGCAGTACTGTTCGATGTGCTGCGTCACCGCATCATCCTGTCGTTTGAGGCCGAAGCAGCGGGGATTGACCAGGACCGGGTCGTGCAGCGGATTCTCGATGTCGTCGCCGTCGCCTGACCATGATTCCCCCCCTGCCCGCCGAACCCGGCATCCGCACCACACTCGCCGAGTTGATCGAGATGCGCCATCGCGTGCGCGAAGTGCAGCTATTCTCAACGCCAAGCCAGCGCAGCCCGTTGATCGGCCTGCATCATTCGAAACTGCGTGGACGCGGGGTGGACTTTGACCAGGTGCGGGTCTACCAGGCCGGTGACGATGTGCGGACTATCGACTGGCGAGTCACCGCGCGGACCCAGGAACCCCATACGAAACTGTTCCACGAAGAACGGGAGCGGCCGATTTTCATTCTCGTGGAGCAAAGCCGACAGTTGTTCTTCGGTTCGGGGCAGACGTTCAAGTCGGTGCTCGCCGCCCAGGCGGCAAGCCTGATCGGTTGGGCCGCGCTGGGCCACAACGACCGGGTCGGCGGGCTGGTTTATGGTGATAACGAGCACTACGAGATCAAGCCCCGACGCAGCAAACAGAGCCTGCTGCAGTTGCTCAATCGGCTGGTGCGGGTCAACCAATCGCTGCACACCGAAACCGCAGCAGATCGCGATGCGCTGGGCCTGGCGTTGATTCGTGCGCGCGAAGTACTGCGTCCGGGCAGCCTGGTGATTGTCATCTGCGACGAACGAGCGCTGAGCAATGCCGCCGAACAGCAGTTGAGCCTGCTATCGCGCCATTGCGACCTGTTGCTGCTACCGGTGTCCGATCCACTCGACCACGCCCTGCCCGCCGCCGGCCTGCTGCGTTTTTCCGAACGTGGCGCGCAATTGGAACTCGATACCCTGAACCCGGAGCTGCGTCGGGCTTATCGCGACCAGGGTGAAGCGCGGGTTGCCCGCTGGGAACTGCTGGCGCAGAAATTGCGGGTGTTGCTGATGCCCTTGAGCACTCAGAGCGAAATGGTCGAGCAGTTGCGCGACTACCTCAATCCGCAACGTCCGGGGAAACAGCCATGAGCGGGCTGGACTCGTTGCAACCATTGATCAGTCCGCCGGTCCAGGGTTTCTGGCCGCCGGCACCGGGCTGGTGGCTACTGGCGCTGTTGCTCCCACTGCTGGGCGTCGGCCTCGGGTATCTGCGCCGCTGGCTGGTGGGCAAACGCCCACTGGCGCTCGCCGAACAGCCGCTGGATCCGCTGCGACTGGCTGCGCTGGACGAACTCGCACGCCTGCCCAAGCCCTATGACGGCGCGCCAGCCGGTGCCTGGCTGCAGCAACTCAACGCGCTGCTCAAGCGCTTGTGTCGCAACGATTACCCTTATAGCCAGAGCCATACCCTCAATGGCCGTCAATGGCTGGCATTCCTCGACAACCGCTGCCCGGCTGCCGGGCTGACCCGCTGGATGGTGCTGGTGGAGGGGGCCTACAAGCCCGAATGCAAACTCGACGACAAGGCCATCGCCGGGTTGAGTCAGTCCATCGACACCTGGATTCGCAAGCATGTTTGAGTTCGCCTGGCCATGGATTTTCGCGCTGTTGCCGCTGCCCTGGTTGCTGCGCCTGGTGCTGCCGGTGGCCGACAGTGGCGAAGCGGCACTGAAGGTCAGCTTTCTCGCCGATCTCGAAATCCTCGCCCGTCGCCGCGCCCGGATCAACCTGCCGGGCTGGCGCCAACAGCTCCCCTTCCTGTTGCTCTGGCTGCTGCTGTTGATGGCCGCTGCCCGCCCGCAGTGGCTTGGCGAGCCGTTGCCGATCGCCGCCAGCGGCCGCGATCTGCTGGTAGCAGTGGATGTCTCCGGCTCCATGGAGTTTCCCGACATGCACTGGCAGGACGAAGAAGTCAGCCGCTTGAACCTGGTCCAGCACCTACTCGGCGACTTCCTCGAAGGCCGCCAAGGCGACCGCGTCGGGCTGATCCTGTTCGGTAGCAAGGCCTATGTCCAGGCGCCGCTGACCTTCGACCGGCGCACCGTGCGGATCTGGCTGGACGAAGCGAAGATCGGCATCGCCGGGAAAAACACCGCCATCGGCGATGCCATCGGCCTGGCCCTCAAGCGCCTGCGCCAGCGCCCGGCACAGAGCCGGGTGCTGATCCTGGTCACCGACGGTGCCAACAATGGCGGTGAGATCGACCCGATCACCGCCGCGCGCCTGGCGGCCGAAGAACAGGTGAAAATCTACCCGATTGGTATCGGAGCCGATCCGCAGCAGAGCGCCAGCCTGTCCATGCTCGGGCTCAATCCGAGCATGGATCTGGACGAAGCGAGCCTCAAAGAAATCGCCCAGATCACCGGCGGCCAGTATTTCCGAGCCCGCGACGGCAATGAACTGCAACTGATCCGCCGCACCCTCGACACACTCGAACCCGTGGCCCAGCAACCGACCCAAGCCCGTCCCGTTCACGCCCTTTACCATTGGCCGCTGGCCATCGCGTTGGTATTGAGCCTGCTGTTGGTGATCCGCGAGCATTGGCCGGACAAGATGCTCCAACGCTGGCTGGCCAGCCGCCACTTCTTAACCCAACATCCGCACTGGCGCCAGCGTCTCAATCGCCTGCGCTTGCGGAGGCGTCGATGATCGCCGAACTCTGGTCCAACCTCTGGCCGCACTGGTTCCGCCCCTGGTGGCTGTTACTCTTGCCCCTGCTCGGTCGGTTGCTGTGGCAACTCTGGCATCGCCAAAAACGTGCCGGGCGCTGGCAGATGATCCTGCCATCCGCCTTTCACCGCGTGTTGCTCGGCGGTGGCAGCGGGCGCGACAGCAAACTACCGTGGATCGCCCTCGGACTGGGCTGGACACTGGCCCTGTTAGCGCTACTAGGCCCCAGTTGGCAGCGTGTCGAACAATCGACCCAGAAACCCTCGGACCCGCTGGTGGTGCTACTGGAACTGACCCCGGACATGCTCGCCACCGATGTCCTGCCCAATCGCCTGGAGCAGGCCCGCCGCAAGCTGTTGGACCTGCTACGGGCGCGCAGCGACGCACAGACGGCGATCATCGTCTATGCCGGCAGCGCCCACACCCTGGTGCCGCTGTCCGATGACATGAGTACCAGCCGCAACCTGCTGGACACCCTCAAGCCCTCCATCATGCCCCAGCAGGGACACCGGGCCGACCTCGCCGTGGCCAAGGCACTGACCTTGCTCGAACGTGGCGCCCAGGGCCAGGGTCGCCTCTTGCTGATCGGCTCCTCTCTCAGCGAACAGGAGCGTGAAGGTATTCGCCGGGCACTGGACGGGCGGCGTCACAGTCTATTGATCCTTGGCATCGGCACCCGTGATGGTGCGCCGGTCGTCCAGGACAACGGCGGTTTGCTCAAGAATGCCCAGGGCGCGATACAGGTCTCGCGCCTCGACGGTCGCCGTCTCAGGGCCTTTGTCGGCGAAGTGGGTGGCCGTTATCGCCAGGCGCGCCTGGACGAGAGCGACCTGCGCGGCCTGGGCCTGCTCGACGGCCCACGGCATTTGCATGACGACGGCCAGGTCGTGCAACTCGACAGTTGGGTCGACCAGGGTTACTGGCTGCTACTGCCCCTGCTGCTGTTGGCCGCCTGTGCCGGGCGGCGCGGCTGGTTGTTCTGTCTGCCGTTGTGGTTTCTGTTCCCACAGCCGAGTCAGGCCTTCGAGTTCAACGACCTGTGGCTGCGACCGGACCAGCAAGGCCTCAAGCTGCTGGAACAGCAGCGTCCACTGGAGGCGGCCAAGCACTTCGAGGATCCGCAGTGGCAGGGCCTGGCCCTCTACGAGGCCGGCGACTATGTCGCCGCCGCCCGCAGGTTTGCCGAGGGCAACGATGCCAATGCCCATTACAATCGCGGCAATGCACTGGCCCGCAGCGGCGAGCTGGAGGCCGCCCTGGACGCCTATGAGCAGGCGCTGGAGCGTCAGCCCGACTTGCGCCCGGCCTTGAGAAACAAGGCCCTGGTCGAGCAGATACTTGAGGAAAAACGCACCCAGCCGCCGGTTGAGCCGGACAAACTCGCCGACACCGCACGAACCGGTAGTGAGTCGCCTGTCGTTGACCACCAAGCCCAGCCCGGCAGCGTCCCCTCTGACCAGCAGACAAACAGCACCGCGATGCCGCGGGAGGACAACTCGCCCTCCGATACGGGACCGCCCGAGACCACCGTTGCGGCGACGAGTGAGAATGACGTACCGGGTAGCGAACTGGGCGACGAGCACACTACCCGGCCACCGCCGCGCAACGCCTCGCAGACCCTCGATGGCGAGCGGCGCCAGGCCCTCGAACAATGGCTGCGGCAGATCCCCGATGATCCGGGCGAGCTGCTGCGACGCAAATTCTGGTACGAACAACAGCTCCATCAGGACAAGACCCGATGACCACTCGCTTTTCCGTTCTCTGGCTGTGGCTGCTGTGCGGGGTCCTGCCAGCCCACGCCGATGGGTTGATCGCCAGCGTCGACCGCATGCGCCTGAACTCCGGCGAGTCGGTGGAGCTGACCCTGGAGTCCGCCGATGTCACCCAATTCGGCAAGCCAGACCTGGAGCCGCTGGCCAGCCAGTTCGAAGTGCGCGGTACGCGCCAGGTCAACCAGTTGAGATCCCTGGGCGGTGACAAACAGGCGACGACGCGCTGGATCATTACCCTGACCCCGAAGCAGAACGGCAGCGTGCTCATTCCGTCATTGCAATTGGGCGAGCTGAAGAGCCAGCCCATCACCCTGCAAGTGCTGCAGAGCGAGGAACAAGACGCGGCCAACAGTCTGGCGCCGGTGTTCATCGAGGCCAACCTCGACCAGGACAGTGTCTACGTCCAGGCCCAGGCGGTACTGACCCTACGGATCTACCATTCAGTGTCGCTGTATGACGACAGCAGCCTGAGCCCCTTGCAGGTGAGCGATGGACGCATCGAGCTATTGGGCGAATCACGCACCTATGAAAAGCTGATCAATGGTGTGCGCCATGGGGTGATCGAGCTGCGCTACGCGATCTATCCGCAACACAGTGGCAAGCTGACGATTCCGGCACAGGTGTTCAGCGCGACGCTGGTGGATATCGGCCAGGACCAGGTGCCGGCGGTGCCCAAGCCCGGCAAGCTGATTCATGTCAGCTCGGCCGAGATGACTCTCGACGTCAAGCCACAGCCCTCCACTTGGCCCGCCGATACTCCCTGGCTGCCAGCCCGCAGCCTAAGCCTGAGCGAAAGCTGGAGCCCGGAGCCCGAGCACAGCCAGGTCGGAGACTCACTGACCCGCAGCCTCACCGTCAAGGCCGAAGGCCTGTCCAGTGCCCAGTTGCCACCGCTGCCGACGACCAGCCTCAGTGGTCTGCGCCGCTACCCGGACCAGCCGCAATTGGACAATCAGAACAGTGAACGCGGGCTGATCGGCAGCCGTGAAGAGCGCGAGGCGCTGGTGCCAACCCACAGTGGCAGCTTCGAGCTACCGGCAGTGGCCGTGATCTGGTGGAATACCTACGAAGATCATATGGAACGCAGCAGCCTGCCGGCACGGACCCTGCAGGTAGCGAACAACCCAAGCCTGGCGCCGGACACCCCGGTCAGCGGAGTACCGGGAAACGTCGCCGCTGACGCGACGAACCTATGGATCTGGAAACTCAGCACCCTGTTACTGGCCTGCACCACCCTGTTCGGTTTCGGCCTCTGGTGGCGGGCGCGCCGGCAGCCGGCCGTGCACCGTGCCACACAGACCGGTCCGAGCCCACGCACCCTGCTCGATGATCTCAAACGTAGCTGCCTGGCCAACGACCCCCAGGTCACGCGCCAGGCGCTGGACGCCTGGGCTCGCCAGCAACCGGAAACCCTGGCCGAAATGGCCGCGCGTTTCGTGCCGCTGTCCGATGCTCTGGACGGCTTGAACGGTGCACTGTACAGCGAAACCGGCCTACACTGGCAGGGCGAAGAGTTGTGGCGGGTGATCCGCGCCATCCCGGCGGCCGAGCGGGCGCAGGATCCGGTGGGCGACAGTGGCTTGCCGCCGCTCTATCCCAAGTAGCTGCGCACTGATCCCTCAACACCTGCATTTACCCGTAAACTTACTGGTCTTGCGCACCGCCACCTTGTCTTGAGCGGTCGCCACCGTCTTCGCGGAGTTTGCCTTGCGCCTGTTTCATACCTCCGACTGGCACCTGGGTCAGAACCTTCATGGCCAGGAGCGGGATTTCGAACACGCCTGCTTCCTGACCTGGCTGCTCGCCCAGCTCGCCAGCCAACAGCCGGATGTGCTGCTGATCGCCGGTGATATCTTCGACACCGTCAACCCGCCGGTCAAAGCCCAGGAACGCCTCTACGACTTTATCGTCGGAGCCCACGAACAGCAGCCGCTGCTGACCATCGTGATGATCGCCGGCAACCACGACTCCGGCTCGCGAATCGAGCTGCCCGCACCGTTGATGCGGCGCCTGCGTACCCATGCCCTGGGCCGGGTGCTGTGGCTCGACGACGGTCGGCTCGACAGCGAACGCCTGCTGATCCCGCTGCCCGACGCCCGTGGCAACATCGCCGCCTGGGGCCTGGCACTGCCCTTCCTGCGCCCGGCCGAAGTCACCGGCATGCAACTGGGCGACGACTACCTGCGTGGCATCGCTCAGGTCCATCGCTGGCTGATCGAGGCGGCTAATGCCAAACGCCAACCGGGACAGGCACTGATCGCCATCAGCCATGCGCACATGGCCGGCGGCTCGGTCTCGCAAGATTCCGAACGCAGCCTGATCATCGGTACTGCCGAAGCCCTGCCCGCCAGCCTGTTCGATGCCAGTGTCAGCTATGTTGCCCTGGGCCACCTGCACAAGCCGCAGAAGGTCAACGGCGAAGAGCGCATTCGTTATAGCGGCTCGCCGATCCCGTTGTCATTCTCGGAAATCGGCTATCAACACCAGATCCTTGATATCGTCCTCGACGGCGAAACCCTGGTCAGTGTCGAACCGCGGTTGATCCCGCGCGCCGTGAACCTGCAACGCCTGGGTCCGCTACCGTTCGCCGAGATGCTGGAAAAGCTCGCCGAATTGCCGAACGTCGACCTGCTGGCCGACCTGCAACGCCAACCCTGGCTGGAAGTGCGGTTGTGCCTCGACGAGCCACAACCGGACCTGCGTCAGCGGGTGGAAACCGCTCTGCAGGGCAAGGCTGTGCGCCTGGTGCGCATCGCCGCCGAATACGCAGGCGGCAGGAGCGACCGCGACGATGACCCTGAGCGGTTGATCGACCTCGACCAACTCAGCCCCCGGCAGTTGTTCTGCCGTGCCTGGCAGGACAGCTATGGCAATGCAGTCGACGAGCAGACCCTCAACGACTTTGCCGAACTCCTGCGGGAAGTTCAGTGGGAGGGCGAACAGCCATGAAGATCCTCGCCATTCGCCTGAAGAACCTCGCCTCCCTGGCAGGCCCCTTCGAGCTGGACTTTACCGCGCAGCCGCTGGTCAGCGCCGGTCTGTTTGCCATTACCGGGCCAACCGGCGCCGGCAAGAGCACTCTGCTCGATGCCCTCTGCCTGGCGCTGTTCGGTGCCGTGCCGCGCCTGAACAACGCCTCGCGGGACGCCAAGGTGCCCGACGCCGACGGTGAAATCGCTACCGGCGACCCGCGCACCCTGTTGCGTCGCGGCACCGGCGCCGGCTTTGCCGAGGTGGATTTTGTCGGTATCGATGGCCGCCGCTATCGTGCTCGCTGGGAGGCCAATCGGGCTCGGGACAAAGCCAATGGCAAACTACAGGCCAGTCGCCAGAGCCTGCGCGACCTCGACAGCGACCAGTTGCTGGCCAGCCAGAAAGGCGAATACAAAGCCCAACTCGAAGCTTGCCTGGGGCTCAATTTCGAGCAGTTCACCCGCGCTGTGCTGCTGGCCCAGAGCGAATTCAGCGCCTTTCTCAAGGCCGACGACAACGAACGCAGCGAACTGCTGGAAAAACTCACCGACACAGCGCTGTATACCCGCCTCGGCCGCCGCGCCTTCGACAAGACCAAGCAAGCCCGCGAGACCTGCAAGCAGTTGCAGGACCAGGCCAGCGGCGTCACCCCCCTGCCTATTGAGGCGCGCGCCGAACTCGACGAGCGCTTCAACGCTGCACAGCAGCGGCTCGAGCTGCAGAAGGCACAACTGCGCCAGCTTGAGCAGCAACAAGCCTGGCTCAAGGACTTGCACCAATTACAGGACGTACAACGGGCCGCCGCCGAGCGGCTGGAAAGCGTCCAGCAAGAGTGGCAAGGGCTGGCCGACGAACGCCTGAAACTGACGCGCCTGGAACAGCTCGCCCCGCAACGGCATCAGTTCGCTCGCCAGCGCGAAGTCGATAACCTGCTGACGCCCCTGGCGGAGCAAATCGCCCACCACACCCAACAGCACAGCGCGTTGAGCGAACGCCAGGGCCAACTGGAGCACAGCCTTGCGGCGGCCCAATCAGCCTTGATAGCCGCACAACAACAGCACAACAGCAGTGTTCCCTTGCTGCGCCAGGCCTTTGAAGAGCAGAGCAGTCTCACTCGCCTGGCCAGGGACGCTCTGCTTGGCGCGCAAGCACAAGACGTAGCCGAACAGGCTTGCATTGAGGGCCAGAAGACGATTCAGGCTCTGCTCGATCAGCAACGACAGGTCGCCGGGCGCCTGCAGCGGGTCGCCGCTGAACTTGCGCAAAGTGTCCATCTGGCGCCCTTGAGTGACGCCTGGAATGCCTACCGCGACCGCCTGCAACAGTTGATGCTGATCGGTAACCGGCTCAACCAGGGCCAGGCGGAACTGGCGAGCCTGGCACACACTGCCGACCAGGCCGCACAAACGCTGAGCGAACAGAAACAACAACTGCAAGTGCTCTATCAGGAAGCCGCCGCCGAACCAGATGCCGTGGTCGAGCAGATCGGCATCCTCGGCGGCCTGCTACAGGACAACCGCAAGCAACTGCGCGCCATCGAAGACCTGACTCGGCTCTGGTCCGGCCAGCAGGAACTGGACAAGCGCAGCGCCGAGCTACAACAACGCCTGCTCCAGGCCCAGCAGGAACGCGAGCGCCTGACCCAGGAGGGGGTCAAGACCAAGGCCGAGCTAACGGTGGCTGAACAGACCTTCAACGTCACCCGCGAACTGCTGGAGCGCCAGCGCCTGGCGCGCAGTGCCAGTGTCGAAGAGCTGCGTGCGCAGTTGCAAAAGGACCAGCCATGCCCGGTCTGTGGCAGTCATGAGCATCCTTATTATCAGCCCGAAGCCCTGCTGCAGAGCCTCGGTCGTCATGATGAGAGCGAACAGGCCCATGCCCAGGCCTTGGTGGACCGGCTCAAGGAACAACTCGGCGAACTGCGTGCCGAAGTCGGTGGGCTGATCGCCCAGCAAAAAGAACTGCGGCAACAACAGGAACAACTGACGGAGCAGCAGCAGGCCCTGGCACCGAGCCTCGAAGCCCATCCGCTGGCGACGCAACTGCTTGACCTGGCAGCCGACCAGCGCGATGCCTGGCTCGCCCGGCAGGCTAGCCAGTTGAACCAGAGCCTGAGCCAGGACGAACAGCGCCAGAACGCCCTGCTCACCCTGCAACAGGATGCCGCGCGCCTGACACAGCAACTGCGCCAGACTGAAACCGCGCATCAGCAGGCCGCCCAACGGTTGAGCAACCAACAGCGGGAACTGAGCAGCGACCGCCAGCGCCTGGACGAAGAGTTGCAGGCCTTCAGCGCGCTGCTACCGGCGTCCACACTGGAAGCTCTGCGCAACGAACCGGCAGCGACCTTTATCCAGCTTGACCGGCAGATCGCCGAGCGCCTGCAACAGCTTGAGCAACAGAGCGACGAGCTCGCCGAGCAACAACAACGCCAGCAGACCCTGGAGAAGGAACAGGACCGCCAGCAGAGTCGCGAACAGCAACTGGAAAGCGCCCGTCAGCAGTTCAAGGTCCTGGCCGAGCAACAACAGGCCAGCCAGCAGCAACTTGGCCAACTGCTCGGCGAGCACACCAGCGCCGAGCATTGGCAGCAGCAACTGGAACAAACCGTAGACCAGGCCCGCATGGCCGAAACCACTACCACCCAGGCGTTGCAGGAACTGCGCACGCAGCTTGTACAAATCGCCGCCGAGTGCAAGGCGCAACAGCAGCGCCTGGAGGCGCTGGAGCATGAGGCCCATGAGCTGGCCGGCAAGATTGATGACTGGCGTGCCGGTCATCCCGAGCTGGACGATGGCGGTCTCGAAAGCCTACTCGGCCTTGATGACAGCCAGGTCGACGAACTGCGCCAGCGCTTGCAGCACCATGAAAAAGCCATCGAACAAGCCAAAGTGGTGTTGCAGGAACGTGACCAGCGCCTGCTTGAACATCAGGCGCAACACAACAGCAACCTCGACGCCGCACAACTAGTCAGCGCACTCGCCGAGTTGCAGACACAGTTCAGCACGACGGAACAACTATGTGCCGAGCTGCGGGCCGAACAGAGCGAGGACCAGCGCCGACAGAACGTCAATCAGGCCCTGGCCGGGCAAATCGCCGCCGCCGATGGCGAGTACCAGCGTTGGGCGCGCCTGGATGCCCTGATCGGCTCGGCCACCGGCGACCGTTTCCGCAAGCTGGCCCAGGCCTATAACCTTGACTTGCTGGTCCATCACGCCAACGCACAGTTGCGGCAATTGGTACGTCGTTATCGCCTCAAGCGCGGTGGCAGCCTGCTCGGGCTGCTGGTGATGGACATCGAAATGGGCGACGAACTGCGCTCGGTGCATTCGTTGTCCGGTGGCGAGACCTTCCTCGTGTCGCTGGCGCTGGCGCTAGGGCTCGCGTCCATGGCATCGAGCACACTGAAGATCGAGTCGCTGTTTATCGATGAAGGCTTCGGCAGCCTCGACCCGGAGTCCCTGCAACTGGCGATGGAGGCGCTCGACGGCCTGCAGGCCCAGGGACGCAAGGTTGCGGTGATTTCCCACGTGCAGGAAATGCATGAACGAATCCCGGTACAGATCCAGGTACGGCGCCAGGGCAACGGGCTGAGCACTTTGCAAGTGAAATGAAGCCCCACGCGCAGGTCCGCTCACATGGCGGCAGCCAGCGTCACACCGGGTTTTACACCCCGGATTCAGCGCCGTGCTCAAACGCTCCGACAGACTGAACCTTATGTTCGGTTTGAAGGACCGGTGCCGCCATCTGCAGCGACATATCACTTGAAGCGTCGGTCAAGGAGGACAGGCTGACGAGCAATACCATCGCCACATACAAGCTGATAGCGATGTAGGCGCCGTGTCTGGCGGAAGTCAAAAGAGAGCTGGCCATGGTGTTCTCCACAGGCAAATGGCAGGCCTGTAGAGTCGATCATAACCGCTAGAATAAATAGTTAACTATTTAAATAGTCGCTATCAACACTATTAATCTAATCGCTGTGCGACGATCAGTTTCCCGGCAACTCAGGCGAAGGTCCGCGAAGGCTATCGCTGGTGTCGCAGACGGCGGCGGACAGGACAGGCGTGGAATAGAGAAACAGCAGCACGACGGCCAGACGCATAACCATGGTATTGATCCCTGTGTGGGGTGCAAGTCAATAAACAAGCGTCAGATTTAAACACATGGCCATATGACATGACGATAGAAATTCAATCGATAACTGCAAATACCATGACGCACACGGCAACGCCGGAGCGAATTCACTCTTTTGACCAGATAGTTCTCAAACCATCCAAACGAAGAGGTGCATTCGATCCGGCGTTATAGTGTGGTTAAGCGCTCAGTGCTGGGCTTTATGGTCCAGGGCGGCGTAGAAGTTGGCACTCTGTTGCAGGTATTTGGGGGTGTAGCTCTGGGTGTGGGCTTTTTTGTCGGTGATTTCGACGTTGGCACTGGCTGGCAGAGCCACGGTAGCCGAGATCGCAGAAGCGGCGATGATGGAAAAAAGGTTGAAGTTCATCGGGGTAAATCCTCAAATGTCAGTTGGCTTGCTTGCCCTTTCAGGCCGTGAGTCAAAAGTACATCCGTGGGTGACCACGTTGAAATTCATTGCATCAGTAGCCGATATCAGCGTCATTAATAGAAGTGCAAGTCCCCCGATAGCACGGGGGCCGCGGTCTATTGTCGCAGCAGGAAACCGAGGTAGCTCGGGGCATCGAACGGCAGGCTCTGCACGGTCTTGCCGAGCAAGCCGGTGTGGGTATCCCGCTCGATTACTACGATCTCGTTGCTCTTCTGATTGGCCACCAGCAGGAACCTGCCGCTCGGGTCCAGGGTGAATTCCCGTGGATGATCGCCTTCTACTGAACGCCGTTGCAACGCCTTCAACTCACCGCTGGCCGGGTCGATGGCGAACACCAGCAACTGGTTGGCGCTGCCGCGGTTGCTGACATAGAGGAACTTACCATCCTTGGAGGCATGCAGGGCGGCGGCGGCTTTGTCCGCAAGCGGCTGCTGGTCCGCCAGCTCGACCCGCTGTTTCTGGGTCAGCTTGCCGTCCCGGTAATCGAACACAGTGATCTGTGCGCTCATTTCCGTGGTCAGCCATGCGTGCATGCCATCGGCGCTGAACAGCAGGTGGCGCGGTCCGCTGCCCGGCGGCAATTGAACGAAGGCCGGCTTGGCCGGTGTCAACGGCATTTGCGGGTTGGCCTTGGGGTCATAGTGGTAGACAAAGATCTTGTCCGCGCCCAAGTCGCTGGCGAAAACGAAACGCCCATCCGGCGAGGACACCACCGAATGCACATGGGCCGAGGCCTGACGTTCCAGATTGACCAGGCTGGCCGGGTGGCTACTGAGCTGGATCGGCGGCGACAGCTTACCCCTGCCATCCACCGGCAACACCGCGAGGCTGCCGCCCGGATCTTCCAGCACCGAATAGTTGGCGACAAACAGATAACGCTGATCGCCACTGAGGCTGGCATGAGTCGGCTCGTTACCCAGGCTCGGGACCTGGTTGATCCGCTTGAGCCGATGGCTCTTGGGATCGATGGAATAGCTGCTGACGCGGCCAACCGGATCGTTCTGGCCCGGACCGTTTTCATTGACCACGTACAACCGACGCTGATCGCCGGACAGGGTCAGCCAGGACGGGTTGTCGGTCTTGACCACCTGCAGCGGCTTGGGGTCGAGCTGGCCGGTGCGACTGTCGAACTGCAGGCGGTAGATGCCTTCGCTCTTGCCCTGGGTGTAGGAACCCACGAGCAACTGCTCGGTGTCGGCGACTGCCGACAGGATCGGCATGGCACCGATGCCGTCAGCCATCAACAACGGCCAACACTTACGTATCATCATCTTCTGGGTCCTTTTCTTCCTTGACGCTGAATGCGCTCATGCAGACCAGCCGATACTCACTGGAATCGTCGCTGACCGTCCAGCTTTGCAGCGCTTCATCGAAGCTCGCGGCGTTGAGCTGGGCCTGGGTGAAGCTCCAGCGCTTCTCGGCGCGGCCATCCATGCATTCGATCAGCAGACGGTGGTTGTCGAGAGTGAAGTTGAAGGCGTGCAGGCCGTCGACTTCGAGCATGTCACAGGTTTTGAGAGCATTGAGCAGGGTGTCGGTGGCGACGGTCATAGCGTTCTATCGTATTTGGGAAGGGACTCATGATAGGCGATATCGACAATAGGCAAAGCCATTCGTTGCAGTGATGGAGCTTGCCCACTCACCACAAAGCATCAGTGCCTGATCGCTCAATGGGAAAATAACGAGCCGCCCAGCTTGCCCGCCAATTTCTCCGGTTTGATCAGAAACCGCGCCAGGGCCGGCAGCAGCCACAGCGCGCCGAACATGTTCCACAGCAACATGAAGGTCAGCATCAGGCCCATGTCGGCCTGGAACTTGATGGCCGAGAAGATCCAAGTGCAGACGCCGATTGCCAGGCACAGACCAGTGAACAGCACCGCCTTGCCGGTGGATTTCAGGGTCTGGTAATAGGCTTCCTGCAAGGGCAGTCCAGCGCGCAGGAAACTTTCTAGGCGACTGTGGATATAAATCCCGTAATCCACGCCGATCCCCACGCCCAGCGCCACCACCGGCAAGGTCGCGACTTTCACGCCAATGCCCATCAAAGCCATCAGGGCGTTGCCGAGCACCGAGGTCAGTACCAACGGCAGGACGATGCACAGGGTCGCCGCCCAGGAACGAAAAGTGATCATGCACATGCTTGCGACACAGAGATACACCAGGATCAGGATGGTCAACTCCGACTCCTTGATCACTTCGTTGGTCGCGGCCTCGATCCCGGCATTACCGGCGGCGAGAAGAAACTCCAGGCCATCCTGATTGTTATCCCTGGCAAAGTCCTGCACCGCATGCACCGCACGGTCCAGGGTCGCGGCCTTGTGGTCGTTGAGGAACACCAGCACCGGCGCCAGGGAGCAGTCGTTGTTGTACAAGCCCTCGGCCCGGGCGATGGAGTTGTTCAGTACATCGGGGTTGCGCGACAGGGTTTCCCATTTCAGGTTGCCCTCGTTCATGCTCTTGATCACCTGCTTGGACACGCTCACCAGAGAGATCGCCGACTGCACGCCCTCGGTGTTCTGCATCTTCCACATCAGTTCGTCGATCGGCGCCATGGCGGCATAACGCGAACAGCCTTCGACCGCGGTCTTGACCATGACCACCAGCACGTCGGAGCTGGTGGAGTAGTTGTTGATGATAAAGCGGTTGTCCTTGTTGTAGCGCGAATCGGGACGCAGCTCCGGCGCGCCCTGGTCAAGATCGCCGACCTTCAGGTTCTGGCTGTACCAGAGGCCGCCGCCAAAGGCCAGCAAGGCCAGGACGATGGACACCGGGGCGACCTTCGGGCTGGCAAAATTCGCCAACAGGCGCCAGAACGGATGCTCGCGGGTGGCGTCCTTCCTGCTGCGCTCGACGGCCTTGTTGCTGATGCCGACATAGGAGATCGCCACGGGCAGCAGGATCAGGTTGGTGAACACGATCACCGCCACGCCGATGGAGGCGCCGATGGCCAGTTCGCGGATCACCCCAATATCGATGATCAACAGGGTGATAAAACCCACGGCGTCGGCCAGGATCGCGATCATCCCCGGCAGGAACAATTGCCGAAAGGTCCGCCGCGCCGCCGTCAAGGGGTTGTCGGCGTCACCGGACTGCAGCGCGATGCCGTTGATTTTCTGCACGCCGTGGGAAATGCCGATGGCGAAAATCAGAAACGGCACCAGCATCGAATAGGGATCCAGGCCGAAACCCGCAGCGTGCATCAGCCCGAGTTGCCAAACCACCGCCACCAGCGTGGTGATCAACACCGCGATGGTGCTGCGCAGACACCAGGTGAACCCGTACAACAGCACCAGAGTAATGACAAAAGCCACGCCGAAGAACAGCAGCACCATGCTCAAGCCATCGATCAGGTCGCCGACCTTCTTGGCGAAACCGACGATATGGATCTGCACATTGGGGTTCTGCGCTTCGAACTTGTCGCGGATCTTCTCTTCAAGCTGATGGGAGAACTTCTGGTAATCGAGGGCCAGCAACTTGCCCTGATCACGCGGGTCCGGGTAAGACTCCAGCAACGGGATATCGACGATGCTCGACTTGAAGTCGTTGGCCACCAAACGCCCAACCTGGCCGGACTTGAGCACGTTGTTGCGCAGTTGTTCGAGGCTGGCGGTCGAACCGTTGTAGCTCTGTGGAATCACCTCGCCGCCGGCAAAGCCCTCCTCCGTCACTTCGGTCCAGCGCACGCTGGGACTCCACAGCGACTTGAGACCGGAGCGGTCGACGCCGACAAGGTAGAACACCTCGTCGTTAACCTGCCTCAGGGTCTCCATGTATGGTTGGGTGAAGATATCGCCCTCCTTGGCTTGCACTGAGATTCGCACCGTGTTGCCGAGGTTGGCGAGGTCGTTGCGGTGCTCCATCATCTTTTCAATGAAAGGATGATGGAGCGGAATCATTTTCTCGAAGCTGGTCGAAGGACGGATCAGTGTGGCCTGCCAGAACAACAACGCACTGACCAACAGGCAGATTACGATCACTGCCGGGCGGTGATTGAAAATCAGGCGTTCAAGAAAGGTCGCCTTGTCCTGATGATGGCTGCTCATATGCCCCTAACCTCCTGGTTATTTTGCCCGGTCTACCGAGCCTGCTCGCCACCCGTCGCCGAGGTGAGATGGGCGCCTCCCTGGCCGACCAGGATCAGGTTGCCGTTGCCGGCTGCAGTGACCGCCGATAGGGAAATACGGTCGGGACGATTGAAAACGCTGAATGTCATGCCGTCATCGGTGCTGCGAATCAGGCTGCCGCCGTTACCGACAATCACCAGTGAGCCGTCGTCCTGCACCGAGCCGCCGGACAAACCGAACTCCAGCGCGCCACCGCCAGCCTTCAGCTCGACCAGTTGCCAACTCGAACCGAAATCGCCGGAGCGGTAGAGATTGCCGCGCAAACCGTAGACCAGAAGGCTTGCCGGCTGGGCGGTGGCGATTACGCCGAAGAGCGAGCCCTGATAGGGACCGTCGAGGCGCTCCCAGGTTTGGCCCCAGTCGGCCGAGCGAAACATGCTGCCCTGCTCGCCCACGACAAAAAGCCCGGAATCCTTGATCGCGGCAATGGCATTGAGATGGTATTGGTCTTCGTTGTCGAGGCGATCACTGACATCTTCCCAGTGTCGACCACCGTCTGTGGTTTCCAGCAAGGCACCGTAGGCACCCACGGCCAAGCCAGTGCTGAGGTCCTTGAACCAGATGTCCAGCAATGGCGCTTCGCGCTTGAGGTCTTCGAACTGTTTGCTCCAGGTGGCGCCGCCATCGCTGCTGGCGAGGATTTGCGCATCATGGCCAACAGCCCAGCCATGCGGGTCGTCGACAAAATAGACCGCCGTGAGCATTTGCCGGGTCGGCACTTTGGCCTGGGTCCAACTAGCGCCCTGGTCATCGGAATAGAGGATGTGCCCACGATCCCCTACGGCGACCAGGCGGGCACCGGCATGCCCTACATCAAGCAGCAAGCTCTTCACGGCCTGGGATGATTCGATGGCATAGACCTTGTCGCCAGCGTCTGCCTCGGCGGCGCGGGCCGGTGCGCACAGTGCTGCCAGCTCTGGCAGAGACAACACCGAGGCCAACAACACCACACGACACCCTACCGGCGGACGGCAATAATCCTTCATAGACCTTCCTCTTATTATTATTGTTGTGATCTGTACAAACCTGCCTGATCGTCGCTCGGCGAGTTTTCGTACAACCCCTTCGGTCATCCAGACTTTCAGGGCGCCTTCGAAGGCGTTTTCATTATTGTCGGTGCGTCTGAAACCGGTAATCTAGGGTTGAAACTATCCTATCGGGCCTACGCCAGGCTTTTGCTGACAACCTCGTAGACATCCGCCGACAGCTCGCCTGAGTTGCGGATGCGCTCCAGCTCGGCCTTCATCAGTGCCTGGCGGGCCTTGTCGTACTTGCGCCAGCGGGTCAGTGGCGCCAGTAGGCGCGAGGCGATCTGCGGGTTGAGGGCGTTGAGCTGGATCACCAGATCAGCCAGGAAGCGATAGCCGCAACCCTCCGCCGCATGGAAGTTGATCAGGTTCTGCCCGGCAAACGCACCGATCAGCGCCCGCACCTTGTTCGGGTTCTTCAGGGTAAATGCCGGATGCTCCATCAACGCCTTGACCCGTTGCAAGCCACCGGGCAGAACACTGGCGGCCTGGACGCTGAACCACTGGTCCATGACCAGCGGATTGTCCTTGAAGTGTTCGGCGAAGCTCGCCAGCGCCAGGGCCTTTTGTGCCTCGAACGGCGAATTCACCAACACCGCCAGCGCGGTCAGGCGCTCGGTCATGTTGTCGGCAGCCTCGAACTGCTCCAGGGTCGCGGCCAGCACCTGCGGTTTGCCGCTGAGCATCAGGTAGGACAAGGCGATATTCTGCAGCGCACGCCGGGCAAAATGTTCGTTCTCGGCGATATAGACGGTCTTCTTCGACCGTTCGCGATTGGCCTGATAACGCTGCCACAGGTCGTCGAACAACTGCTCGGCGAGTTGCCGGCGGGCAAACTCACGGGCACCGTGGATGGCATCGACATCTGCCACCTCACTGATTTCAGTGAGGTATGCCTCGCTCGGCAACGAGAGCATCTCGGCAACCATGGCCTGATCCAGCCGGTCGTTGGCCAGTACGCTGCGCAAGGCTTCGACCAGACGCGAGTCGAGCACCAGGGCCTGGCCTTTCTGATGCTGGCCGATCAGTTCCTGCAACACTTGCACCGACAACTGCTGGCCGGCGTCCCAACGGTTGAAGCCGTCGGTATCGTGTTGCATCAGGAACATCAATTGATCACGGTTGTACGGGAAGCTCAGCTTCACCGGCGCCGAGAAGCCGCGCAGCAGCGACGGCAACGGCTTGGCGGCGATGTCGATAAAGCTGAAGGTCTGTTCGACCTCGGTCACCGAGAGCACGCGACGGGTCGCGCCGGGAGCTGATTCGCCCGCCAGTTGCAGGGCGATTTCAGCACCGTGAGCATCCAGCAGGCCAAGCTCCACCGGAATCACGAACGGCAGCTTTTCCTGCTCGTCCGGGGTTTGCGGGCAGCTCTGGCGGAAGGTCAGGCTATAGGTTTTCGCCGCCGCATCGTAGCTTTCGCTGACGGCCAGGCGTGGGGTGCCGGCCTGGCTGTACCAACGCTTGAATTGGGTCAGGTCGATGCCGTTGGCGTCCTCCATGGCCTTGACGAAGTCGTCGCAGGTCACAGCCTGGCCGTCATGGCGTTCGAAGTACAGGTCACTGCCTTTGCGAAAACCATCGGCACCGAGCAGCGTATGAATCATGCCGACCACTTCCGCACCCTTCTCATAGACGGTCAGGGTGTAGAAGTTAGAGATCTCGATAAAGCTGTCTGGACGCACTGCGTGGGCCATGGGCCCGGCGTCTTCGGCAAACTGGTGGGTACGCAGGTAGGCCACATCCTGGATGCGCTTGACGGTGCGCGAGTTCATGTCCGCCGAGAACCCGGCGTCGCGGAACACCGTGAAACCTTCCTTGAGCGACAGCTGGAACCAGTCCCGGCAGGTCACGCGGTTGCCCGACCAGTTATGAAAGTATTCGTGGGCGACGATAGCCTCGACCCGCTGGTGTGCGGCGTCGGTGGCGGTTTCGGCGCGGGCCAGCACGGCGCTGGAGTTAAAGATGTTGAGGCCCTTGTTCTCCATCGCCCCCATGTTGAAATCATTGACCGCGACAATCATGAAGATGTCCAGGTCATACTCGCGGCCATAGGTCTGCTCATCCCAACGCATGGACTTCTTCAGGCTGTTCATGGCGTGCTGGCACTTGTCGATGTTTTCCGGTTCGACATAGATACGCAACGCCACGTCGCGCCCGCTCATGGTGGTGAAGCTGTCTTCGACGCACCACAGGTCACCGGCCACCAGGGCGAACAGGTAGGCCGGCTTCATGAACGGGTCTTGCCAGGTCGCCCAGTGCCGCCCGTCTTCCTGCGGGCCGTTGTCGAGCGGGTTGCCGTTGGACAGCAGCACCGGGTAGCGATGCTGCTCGGCGATCACCGTGGTGGTGAACTTGCTCATCACATCAGGACGGTCGAGGTAGTAGGTGATCTTGCGAAATCCTTCGGCCTCGCACTGGGTACAGAACATCCCGCCAGACTTGTACAGGCCTTCCAGGGCGGTATTGCTTTCGGGGTAGATCCGCACGCTGGTGTCGACGGTGAAGCTGGCACCGGTTGGCTGCAGGGTCAGGTGGCTTTCGCTCAACTGATAATCGGCGGCGCTCAGCTCGCGATCCGCCAGGCTGACCGACAGCAACTCCAGCTGCTGGCCGTCGAGTACCAACGGCGGCAGACCGGCGCCCTTCTCTTCACTGCGCGCAGGGTTACGGCGCATCAGCAGTTGCGCATGGACCAGCGTGTGGTCCTCGAACAACTCGAAGGTCAGGTGCGTCTCGTCGATCAGGTACTCGGGGGCCTGATAGTCCTTCAGATAGATCATCTGCGGTTGTTCGGTGCGCATGCGGGTGTCCTTCTACTGATGCACGGCGAGCTGGTAGGCCGTGTATTTACGGATATTGATCACGCCGGTGTCGAAGATCAAGTATTGGCCCTTGATCCCCATCAGCGTGCCCTCGGCAATCGGGTTCTTGTCCAGATTGAAGCTGACGATCTTGGTCGGGTAGGACTCGATGGGGTAACGGATTTGCAACGGCTCGAGATCCCGGACCGGCTGGATCGCCTGCAAGCCAAAACGCGCCTGTAAGGCAAGCAGGCCCTCGGCGCAGGATTCGAACAACTGCTCGCGTACCTGCTTGAGATCCACCTCCGGCGCATCGCCCTTGAGCAAGGCGCGCCAATTGGTCTTGTCGGCCACCTGGCTGCGGAACAGGTCTTCGACGAAACCGGACTGCTGGCGGGTCGCCACGCGCACGATCGGCAAGGCCTGGCTCGCGCCCTGGTCGAGCCAGCGGGTCGGCAACTGGGTAGCACGGGTGATGCCGACCTTGATTCCCGAGGAATTGGCCAGATAGACCACATGGTCAGTCATGCAGAACCGCTCGCCCCAGGCCGGATCGCGACAGGTCCCGGCGTCGTAGTGGCAGCGCTCCGGGCTCATGATGCAGGTGTCGCATTGTGCCAGCTTGGTCATACACGGGTAGCAATAGCCCTGGCTGAAGCTGGTTTTGGTCTTGCGCCCGCAGTGAATGCAATGGATGGCGCCGAGAAACTCCAGGCGCAGCTTCTGGCCGATCAACGGATTGACCGCCACCTCGCTGTCACCCAGGCGAAAGCTGTATTGCACGGTCGCCTCGTCCAGACGGACCGCCATCTTGCTGACTGCACCACGGCCAATCTCGATCAATGGATGGCATCCGACTTGAATAGGATATTGGGCACCGGTGCCGACTTCGAGGCACACTCCTGCGGGCCCATGTAGCCAGTGCGCTGCTCTTCGGGCAGGTTCTGGGTTTCCCAGGCGATCATCGCCTGCAACGATAGCTCGCGCTGTTCGGCGGTCAACTTGCGGCCATCGGACCACTTGCCGATTTCCACCGCCAGCTTCAGGCTCTCGTAGATATCGGGGGTGATGTTTTCAATCATTTCGCTGAAAGAGGACATTAAAGTCTCCAATTTTTTCAAGACATTCGAATCAGGCGGCCAGTTTACGTCGGGACCACAGCCCGCCCAACAAACCGGTGAAACATCCGATGAGCAGTCCGCCGACATGGGCACCATTGGCGATTTCGCCGAAGCCGATCAGCGAAATCAACCCGGAGAGGCACACCAACAACCAAATCAGCATCATCGCCAGCACGCCACGCGGCAGGCGATAGATCGGGTTCGGCGACAGCACCTGATAGATCCAGCAATGGCCGAGCAGGCCATAGAGCACGCCGGACAGGCCGCCAAACAGGGTCGGGCCGCTGACGTAATATTGCGTGAAGTTCGACACCAGGCTGAACAGCAACGTCAGCCCCAGCAGATTGATACCGCCCTGACGCAGTTCGATGCGCTTGCCCAGTTCCCAGTACCACATGCCGTTCATGGCGATATGCAGGAAGCCGAAGTGGATCAGCATCGGTGTCACCAGCCGCCACCACTGCCCCGCCGCCAGGCCGTCGGCCAGGGGCGTGAATTGGATGTAGTCACCTCGCACCTGGAAATCGAGGAAGGTGAACCAGTGCAGGGTCTGCAAGTGGTCGCCGAGCAAGGTGAGCGCGGCAACGACCAGGCTCAATAGCATGATCGACGCGCTCATCGGGCTCTGGCGCACCTGCTGGATAAAGCTCGGAGGCTTGATGGGCGGCGCATCTGCTGGCACTTCCAGTTGATTGTGCGGATCACCCTCGGGAAAGCGCCGATACAGCGACAATACATCGGTGCTGATCGACTCCGGCACCCACAGCACTTGCTCACCGCCTTCTTCGTTGATCCGATGGGGGACCTGCAGACGTTGCAGCAACCGGATAAAACCGCTCAGGTCGGTGGTCAACGGCAGGCGCAGGACGGCGGACACACTCATTTCAGGACCTCAGGGCGTTCAACGTCGACCCAGACGAATTTGTTCGGGTCCAGACAGGCCTCCTGGTCCAGCCGGTAGGCCGCCAGCTTGCCGTAGAGTACTGCGCTGTAATCCAGGCAGGCCAGGTTGGGGCGAATCGGCGCCGGTTTGCCACTGCGCCAATAGTGACCGACAAACAGCATCGGCTCATCCAGGCCGTAGCGCAGCAAGGCGTTCTTTTCGGTGGAAGACAACGGCTTGCTCGCCACCCGCTCGGGCAGGGCATCGGGCTGGAACACGATATCGCCATAGGTCTGTGGGTCGTCTTCCCAGAACTTGGTGCGAAAGAAGGCTCGGCTCAGACCATCGCCACCGGTCAGGGTCAGTCCGTCCGGCAGGCGCATATCGGTACCGTGTAGCAGGCGGTTGAACACCGTACTGGCAAAACTGCCCTGCACCGCCGAGGCCTGGAGGAAATGTTCGTCGATACGCCCATCCGGATATCGCCGACGCAACGATTCGATCAAGCCGCCATCCCAACAGGCATGTACCACCCGGAAACGCCCGGCATCGAGGAATAGCGGCAGTTCGTAGAACCAGCGCAGGAAATCCTGCCAGTCACCCGGATGTTGTTCGAACTGGGTCAGGGTTTCCTGCAGCAGGCGGGCGTGGCGTGGCGTGTGTTCACGCACGAACTGCTTGGCGCTGCCCGGTGGCGTGGGCGTCATCCAACCCAACGCGTTGAATTCATGGTTGCCCATGATGCACAGCGCCTGTCCGGCCTCGACCATGTCGTGGACAATATGCAACGCCTCGCGAATACGCGGACCACGGTCGATGATATCGCCGAGGAATACCGCCATGCGCGACGGATGGCGCCAGAGGCCATCGAGCTTGTGGTAGCCGAGCATGTCCAGCAGATGTTCAAGGGTATGAGCGCAACCGTGTACATCACCGATCAGATCGTAGCCACGCGCGGGATCGAGCATCAGTCGCCTCCACCACCCAACCGGCTGCCCCAGCCGAGCTTGGTCCGACAGACTTCGTAGTAGTTGTGGCCCAACGGATGAATCAACCGCAGTTTCTGCGATTTCTTGCTGACGGTCACCGTATCGCCCGGCGCACAGGTGAAATGGTTCTGCCCGTCGCAGGAGACTTGTGGGTAGATCTGCATATCCTTGGACACGACGATTTTCAACTCGCTGTTGCCATCCACCACAATGGGGCGGCTGGACAAGGTATGGGGGTACATCGGCACAATCACAATGGCATCGAGCTTGGGATGCATGATCGGGCCGCCGGCGGACAGCGCATAGGCGGTGGAGCCGGTGGGGGTGGCGACGATCAGGCCGTCGGCCTTCTGGCTGCAGACGAACTGGCCGTCGATGTACAGCTCGAATTCGATCATTCGGGTCGACTTACCGGGGTGCAGCACTACGTCGTTCAGTGCGTCACCCTGGCCAATGGCTTCCGCATGGCGGCGTACTTCGGCTTGCAACAGGAAGCGATTTTCCACCAGGTAGTGCCCATCGAGGACCTTGGCCACTTCGACTTCCAGGTCGTCCGGACGGATATCGGTGAGAAAGCCCAGATTGCCGCGGTTGATCCCCAGCACCGGCACATTGTGCCGCGCCAGCGCACGGGCGGCGCCCAGCAGGCTACCGTCGCCGCCGACGACGATGACCATGTCGCAGACTTCACCCAGCATCTTGCGTGACGAGGTCTGCAGGCCATGGCCCGGCAGGACTTCGGCGATGGTGTCTTCGAGGATCACATGCATGTGCCGCTCAAGTAGAAAGCGCTTGAGGCGGCGAACGGTATCCAGCACCTGCGAACTGCCCAGGCGGCCAATGATGCCGATATTGCGAAATTGCTCCATGGGGCTCCTGAAAAGGTTCTGCGGCAGGCAAAGGAACGATTATGGGCGAAACCCGGCCCGAGACAAAATCCTTTCAGCCACGAACCAACCCGCTATGCTCGCAGAATGATCCTGTTCCCTGGCTTGCTCAACCTTCCCAGACAGTTGCGTCACCCCCAAGTGCGCGATTTGGCCTGGGTCATTCTCGCGCCGCCGATGCTGCTCGATACGCCGTGGCCGCAGCGCCATCCACTGGCCGGCAGCGACTGGGTCGAGGCGCCGCAACAACTGGAACACTGGCTGCGGCAACTGGATCGCGACAGCAGCGCCTTGCAGCACTGGCTGGCCCTGGCAGCCACGCGTCGGCTCGGGTTGTACTACGAACGGCTCTGGCAATTCGCGGTGCGCCAGGCACCGGGAATCGAACTGATCGGCGCCAACGTGCCGATCCGTCGCGACGGTCATACCTTGGGCGAACTCGATATGCTGCTGCGCGACCGTGACGGCGTGCATCATCTGGAACTGGCGATCAAGCTCTACCTGGGACCGCAGCAGGGCTCGGGGGAAGATCCCGCACGCTGGCTCGGCCCCGGCTGCCATGATCGGCTGGATATCAAGCTGGCCCACATGAGCCAACACCAGTTGCCGATTTCCGCCCGTGCGCAAAGTCGCGAAGTGCTGGCGGCACTGGGCATCCAGGCCTTCAGCGCGCAATTGTGGCTCGGTGGCTACCTGCTCTATCCCTGGCCCGGCACCTCGCGGCCACCGCGTGGCGCACACCCGCTGCATCTGCACGGACGCTGGTTGCACCAGCGCGACTGGGCGAACTTTCGCCTCCAGAGCCCACCAGGGCGCTGGCAGCCCCTGCCCCGTCATGCCTGGTTGGCTCCGGCGCATTACACCGAGGACCAGGCCTGGACAGAACAACGACTGGATGACTGGTGGAATCAGCTCGATCCCCAGGCTCCGGCACAACTGCTGGTGCGCCTGACAAAAAACCGCGAAGGCGACTGGGAGGAAGCCGAACGGCTGTTCCTGGTGGCCGACCTCTGGCCGAATGTACCGGGAACCATCGACCCGGTCGCGGTCAGCCCACGGACAGACGCAGCGCCAACGCCGCCAGGGTCACCAGCAGCACCGGCAGGGTCAGGACGATGCCGACCTTGAAGTAATACCCCCAACCGATGCGAATCCCCTTGCGCTCCAGCACATGCAGCCAGAGTAGCGTCGCCAGGCTGCCGATCGGCGTGATCTTCGGTCCCAGGTCGCTACCAATGACGTTGGCATAGATCATCGCGTCCTTGACCACTCCGCTGGCGTGGCTGGCATCGATGGACAAGGCGCCAATCAGCACCGTCGGCAGGTTGTTCATGATCGACGACAAAAACGCCGTCAACAGCCCGGTCCCCATGGCCGCGCCCCAAACGCCATACCTGGCGAACCCGTCCAGCCAACCGGCCAGCCAGGTAGTCAGCCCGGCGTTGCGCAGGCCATAGACCACCAGGTACATGCCCAGGGAAAAAATCACGATCTGCCAGGGTGCCTCACGCAGCACCTTGCGCGTGGAAATGCGATGACCACGGGCGGCGATGCCCAGCAGCAGAGCGGCACACACCGCCGAAATGGCACTGATGGGAATACCCAGTGGCTCAAGGGCGAAACACCCGATCAAGAGAATACCCAGCACCCACCAGCCGGCGATAAAGGTCGCCTTGTCATGGATCGCGCTGGCCGGTGTGTCCAGTTGACCGAGGTCGTATTGCGCCGGAATATCACGACGAAAAAACCACAGCAGGATGCCCAGGGTCGCCGCCACGCTGACCAGGTTCACCGGCACCATGATCGCCGCGTAGCTGTTGAAGCCAATGCCGAAATAGTCCGCCGAGACGATATTCACCAGGTTCGAAACCACCAGCGGCAGGCTTGCGGTATCGGCGATAAAGCCGGCGGCCATGACAAAAGCCAGGGTCGCCGCCTTGGAAAAACGTAGCGCCAGCAGCATGGCAATCACGATGGGCGTCAGGATCAGCGCCGCGCCATCGTTGGCGAACAGCGCCGAAATCTGTGCTCCCAGCAACACGAAGGCAGCGAACAGCTTGCACCCGCTCCCCCGCCCCCAGCGCGCCACATGCAGCGCGGCCCAGGCAAAGAAACCGGCTTCGTCGAGCAGCAGGCTGATGATGATCAGCGCGATAAAGGTGCCGGTGGCATTCCAGATGATCTGCCACACCAGCGGGATATCGCTGAGCTGGACCACACCGCTGATCAAGGCCAGAACTGCCCCCACCATCGCGCTCCAACCCACCCCCAGGCCCTTCGGTTGCCAGATCACCAGGGTGATGGTCAGCAGGAAAATCAGCACGGCAATCAACATGGGTAATGCCCTTTTTGCTCAACGGGACGGTTTTGGAAGGTCATCAGCAGCAACGTGCCGGGCGCTCGAGCATGCCTTGCAAACGTTGGATATCCGCCGTCAGCCAGGTTTCATTAGCCGCGAGCGTGCCCTGCAACAGGGCGCTGACCCAGGGCGGTAATTGCGGGTGCAGGCGATAAAACACCCACTGCCCCTGACGCCGGTCGGTCAGCAGACCGCCACTGCGTAATTGCGCCAGGTGACGAGAAATCTTCGGTTGGCTCAGTTCGAGAGCAGCCATCAGCTCGCAGACGCACAACTCGCCCTCGCGCAGCACCAGCAGCGCAATCCGGCTGCGGGTGTCGTCGGCCAGGCATTTGAAGAGCTCCACGGGAGAGATCGCAGGGGACATGGCAAAGTGCTTTAATCGATGGGAAATCGAATATACGAAATTCCATATATACAAGCAATCACTCTCCTCGGCCGAGCTACCGGGAAAAGCCTCGACGACCCTGCAAGCCGCCGGTATGGACAAACACCAGGCGTGTGCCCGGTTCGAAGCGCCCGGCCTGCACCCGCCCCTGAAGGGCCAGCAGGGCCTTGCCGGTATACAGCGGCTCCAGCGGCACGCCGCTTTGCCGTTCGCTTTCGGCGATAAACGCCAACAGTACCGGATCGACCTTGGCGAAGCCGCCTCGGCAGGCGTCGATCAGCTCATACCCGTCGTTCGTGGCGCCCGCCTCTGCGAGAATCCCGGCGATCAACGGCGCTACGCCATGATCGTCCGGCACCGCCAAGGCTGCATGCACCCATCGCTGGCCGGCTTCGGCCAGCACTAATCCGGCGGCGGTGGTGCCGGTTCCCGCCGCCAGCCACCAGCCGTGATAATCGGTCCAGCCGATCGCTGCCAGTTGCTCGCCGACCATGTCGGGCAACACCGCACAACCCTGTGCGCCCGCCAGTCCGCCGCCGCCCTCGGGCACTGCATGAAAACCCGGATAACGCGCCTGCCACGGAGCCCAAAAACCCGGCGCGTGGCGCTGACGATAGCCCTCGTAACCGAGCCAATGCAGTTCCATGCCGAAGGTGGAGAGATCGCTGACAGTTGGGGTGTCGACGGGATGACCGCGCAGCAGGCCGACCGTGGAAAAGCCCAAACGCTTGCCGGCGGCGGCCAGGGCGTGAAGGTGGTTGGAGTGGGCGCCGCCCAGACTGATCAGCCCATTGGCGCCCGTCTGATGGGCAGCCGCCAGATAATGGCTGAGCTTGAACCCTTTATTGCCGCTGATCAGCGGGTCGATCTGATCCAGGCGCAGCACCGCCACTTCGACACCGGCTTGGGCCAACCAGTCGAAATGGAGCCGTTCAAGGGAAGCGTGGGGACGCCAGTCGAATGAGGCCAGCATCAGCGCAGGTTCCATCAAGGAGGAACCGCCAGTCTATCAGCTGAGTGACCCATTCCGTGGCGGGTTGGCCTGCCCATGCTCGGTTGCGCAGCCGCCGTAACATCAACCACCGCCGCATGCCTGGCAGAAAAGTGGCAGATTTCACCGTTACAGCTCGGCGGCCAATCGCGAACCCTGATTGATTGCACGCTTGGCATCCAGCTCCGCCGCGACATCCGCGCCACCGATCAGGTGCACGTTCTGCCCGGCAGCCACCAAGCCGTCCTGCAATTCGCGCAAAGGCTCCTGGCCGGCACAGACGATCACGTTGTCCACTGGCAACAACCGCGGCTCGCCCTCGCCGATACGGATATGCAGGCCTTCATCGTCGATCTTCAGGTATTCGACGCTGTTGAGCATCTGCACACCTTTGTTCTTCAAGCCGAGACGGTGAATCCAGCCGGTGGTCTTGCCCAAACCATCACCGACCTTGGAGGCCTTGCGCTGCAACAGGAACACCTGGCGCGCCGGTGCAGTGGGCTCAGGCTTGATCCCCGCGACGCCGCCGCGTGCCTCGAGCCGGGTATCGATCCCCCACTCGCGCCAGAACGCCTGGCGATCCTGGCGGGTGGCAACACCCGAGTGTACGAGAAACTCCGACACGTCGAAACCGATCCCACCGGCACCGATCACCGCGACCCTGGCTCCGACCGGCTTGCGCTCCAGAAGCACGTCCAGATAGCTCAGTACCTTGGCATTGTCGATCCCGCGAATCGCCGGCAGCCGTGGCGCGATGCCGGTAGCGAGAATGATCTCGTCGTAACTCCCGGCCAGCAATTGTGCGACATCCACGCGGGTATCGAGACGCAGTTCGACATGGCTGGTCTGCAGTTTGCGCTTGAAGTAGCGCAGGGTTTCAAAGAACTCCGCCTTACCCGGCACCCGCTTGGCTACATTGAACTGGCCACCGATCTCACTGGCCGAATCGAACAGGGTGACCCGGTGCCCGCGCTCGGCGGCCACGGTCGCCGCCGCCAGGCCCGCCGGTCCCGCACCGACCACGGCAATCCTCTTGATCTGCGTGACCGGCAGGTAGTTGAGCTCGGTCTCATGGCAAGCCCGTGGATTGACCAGGCAGGAGGTCAGCTTGCCGCCGAAGGTGTGGTCCAGGCAGGCCTGGTTGCAGCCGATGCAGGTATTGATTTCATCCGCGCGACCTTCGGCGGCCTTGTTGACGAAATCTGGATCGGCGAGGAACGGGCGCGCCATGGACACCATGTCGGCGTCACCCTCGGCAAGGATCTGCTCGGCGACTTGCGGGGTATTGATACGGTTGGTGGTAATCAGCGGGATCGACACCGCGCCACGCAACTTGGCCGTGACCTTGCTGAAAGCCGCACGCGGGACCTTGGTGGCGATGGTCGGGATCCGCGCTTCGTGCCAGCCAATCCCGGTATTGATGAGGGTCGCACCGGCCCGTTCGATAGCCTTGGCCAACTGCACCACCTCTTCCCAGGTGCTGCCGCCTTCCACCAGGTCGAGCATCGACAGACGGAAGATGATGATGAAATTCGGCCCGACCGCCTCACGCACCCGCCGCACGATTTCCACCGGCAGGCGCATGCGGTTCTCGTAGCTGCCGCCCCAGCGGTCGGTACGCTGGTTGGTGTGGGCCACGAGGAACTGGTTGATGAAGTAGCCTTCCGACCCCATGATCTCGACGCCGTCGTACTCCGCGTACTGGGCCAGGGTCGAGCAGGTGACAAAATCGGCGATCTGTTTCTCGATCCCCTCCTCGTCCAGCGCCCTGGGCTTGAACGGGTTGATCGGTGCCTGGATCGCACTGGGCGCCACTTGTTTCGGGCTGTAGGCATAACGCCCGGCATGGAGGATCTGCATGCAGATTTTACCGCCCGCCGCCTGTACCGCACGGGTCACGATACGGTGCCGGTCCGCTTCCTCGCGAGTGGTCAACCTGGCGGCACCGGAGTACACCCCGCCTTCGTCGTTCGGCGCAATGCCGCCGGTCACCATCAGGCCAACACCGCCCCGGGCACGCTCGGCGAAATAGGCCGCCATGCGCTCGAAACCGCCGGGCTGTTCCTCCAGCCCGGTATGCATCGAGCCCATCAGGGTACGGTTGCGCAGCGTCGTGAAGCCCAGGTCGAGCGGAGCCAGCAGATGCGGATACGAGATGGCGGTCATGGTCACTCCAGGACAGGTATATGACTGGCACGGTAAAGAGCCGCCACCACCGACTCAATGGCTGAAACTGACAACTTATTGATCCAAATGCGCAGTGCCTCTTGGCAAGCCCGGTTATGCGCCCTACCCTAGTGGCCTGTGTGGTTAGTCCTGTTAGTCAATGGCCGTTGGTTCATGCGCAAATTTCTTGTCGCCAGCTTTCTCATCGCCCTGATCGCCGCGCTTACGCTCTACGGCGTCTGGACCCAGCAGCGCACGACCGGTCACTACCTGTCGGACCTGCGAATCAAACTCGCGGTGAACCTGGGGGTTCCCGGCGAGCATGGCAACCTGCTCGGCATCCAACCGGAGCTCTTCCCCAGCGACTACCAGAGCCTGCCACGCCTGCACCGCAAGCTGGCGGCCTACCTGCAACAAGCGCGCAACCAGGGTCTGCTCAGTGCCAGAACAGTGGTGGTGCTGCCCGAACATGTCGGCACCTGGCTGGTGCTGCGCGGTGAAAAGGACGACCTCTACCAAGCTATCAACCGACAGGAGGCGATGAACTGGCTGATGGTCAGCAATCCGCTGAAATTCACCGGCGCGGTCTTCAAGGCCAAGGGCCGCAGCCGTCTGGACGACGCCCGGCTGCGTATGAAAGCGCGGACCATGGCCAGCGACTACCAGGCGGTCTTCGGCGGCTTGGCGAAAGAGTTCGGCATCACTCTGGTGGCGGGCTCGATCCTGCTGCCGACACCGAGCATCGAACAGGGCATGCTTAAAGTCGGTCGTGGCTCGCTGTACAACGCCAGCCTGACCTTCGGTGCCGACGGTCGCCCCCTGGGCCAGCCGCAACGCCAGTTGTACCCGACCTTCGAGCAACGTGGCTATGTGCTAGGCGCCTCCGACCAGCCGCTGAATGTCGTCGATACCCCAGCCGGCCGCCTGGGCATCCTGATCGGCAGCGATAGCTGGTATCCGAGCGCCTACCGCCAACTCGACGCCCTGGGGGTGAAGCTGATCGCCGTACCGGCCTTTGTCGCTGGCAAGGGCAGTTGGGATAGCCCCTGGCGTGGCTTCAAAAGTGCGGTCACGCCGTCAGCAGTCAGCCTACGCCCCGGCGAGCTCAGCGAAGGCGATGCCTGGCACCGCCTGACCCTGATCGGTCGTGCGCCGAACAGCCAGTCCATCGCCGGGATCAGTGTGTTCCTGCGCGGCCAGCTCTGGGACCAGCATAGCTCGGGGCAGAGCTTCATCAGCTACAACGGACAAACCTTCACCCAGGACAACGCCAGCGGGCGTGGTGCCCGCCTGTTGAACCTGTGGTTGCCATGAAGCCGTCACCGATGCGCCTCGGCGACCTCTCTGTCAGCTTCGTCCACAGCCTGGCCGACGCGGTGCGCGAACTGGGCGAAGATCCCCAGGAACTGCTGGACCAGTACGAGCTGGATCCGGCGCGCTTGGCTCAACCTGGGGCACGCTTGTCGATTGCACGTTATATGCGCCTGGGCCAGGCGGCGATCCAGCTCACTGGCAATCCGGCGCTCGGCTTGCACATGGGCCGGCTCAGCCGCCTGAGCCACGCCGGACTGGCCGGCATCACCGCCGCTCAGGCCCCGACCGTGCGCGAAGCCGCAAGAGTCCTGACTCGCTTCGAAGCACTCTACGCCTCCAACTACCGCGGCCAATCGAGCTTCCATGAAGACGCTGGCGGCGCCTGGCTGCGTTTCTATTCCATCAGCCCGTACAACGCCTACAACCGTTTCGTGGTCGATTCGATCATTGCCGGCTGGCTCAAGCAATTATCGAGCGTCGCCGAGCAATCCCTGCGGTGCATACGGATCGATATCGAGTTCAGCGAGCCGGATTACGCCGCCGACTATCGGCTGCTCGGCGACAGCCCGGTGCATTTCGGCGCCGAGACCAATCAATTGCGCCTGGATCACGCCAGTCTCGGTTTACACAACCCGCAACACTGCCCGAGTACCTGGCATCACCTGCTGCAACTGTGTGAACGGGAACTGGAACAACTGACCCGCACTCGCAGCCTGCGTGAACGCATCACTCAGTTGCTGGGGCCTTTGCTCAACGGTGGCCGGGAGCCGGACCTGGAAGAAGTGGCGGCACACCTGAAACTGCCGACCTGGACCTTGCGTCGCAAGCTTGCCGAGGAAGGCACGCAATTTCGCGCGATTCTCAACGACACTCGCCGCGATCTGGCGATGACCTATATTCGGGATACCGAGCTGGCGTTTGGCGAAATCGCCTACCTGCTCGGTTTTGCTTCAGCCGAAGCCTTTCAACGAGCCTTCAAACGCTGGAACGGTCAGACTCCGGGCGAATTTCGCCGCAGTCAACGACATTCCGCTTGAGCAAAAAAAACGCCACCGTTTACAGCTCGGTAGCGTCATCAGCCGGTTCGACGGGATCCAGCTCGAAAGCGTGGAACTCCAGCAATTCTTCCTGATAATCGTCCATTGTGAAACTCCTTTTACTCGTGGATAAAAAGCGCCTGTGTAACTGACCTGCAGGGCCAGCATACGTTGCCCGTGTTAAAGAAAAATGAAACGCCCTGTCACCAGACGTTCTCCCGCGTAGAAAAACTAACAGATGAGTCAGGTTTTTTTCCAGTCATTTTTTATTCACACGAAATATGATCGCGTAGACAATCAATTGCTCGATTGCTGCAGGGTGGAGAAGCCGATTCGGGCGAGCCTGATGGGGCCACACTCCCCCCACAAGTCAGGCAGGCTGCGCGGAGCGCTTTATTGAGCCGGCGTGGCCGGCTCGGTGCTGGCAGGGGTCGGCTCCGCCGGTTTTTCCACCGTTGCCGATTCGTCCGGAGTCGTCGCAGGCGCTTGCGGCAACAGTTTCACCGGTTCAGCAATAGCCGGAGCGCTAAGAGCGGGAGCGACCGGCGTCGGCTCAACATGGCTCGGCTCGGCAGCTTTGGCCGACTCCGCCGGTGGCGGCACAGAGGCCTCGGGTTTGATCGCCGCCGGAGCGACTTCGGGCACGCCAAGGTCAGCCTTGGGTTTTTCGTCGGTGTGTTTTTCCTTCTTCACTTCAGGCGGCAGAAACAACTCCACCAAGGTAAAGAAGCGGTCATAGAACTTGGCCGAGGACACTGTTTCACTCGCTACCTTGACCATCGAATCATCGGTCGAGCCGATCGGCATCGACACCGAACCCAACACACCCACCCCGAGGCTCGCGGAGTTGTTGACCTTCTTCAGCGCATAACGGTCCTGCAAGGCATTGGCGAACATCGTCGAGTGATGATCGACGCCGCCGTCGGCCGCACACACGACACTGAAGCTGATCTGCAGGTGGGTATCGCCGGTCTGCTGGAAGCTTTTGTTGCCGGCAATCAGCTTCGGATCGCTGCTGGTGATGATATAGCCCTGACTGAGCAAGGCACGGCGGGCCGCCTCGCAAGACGCCGTATCGGTCACCGGATAGTTGCGCGAGAAGGTTCCGGAGTCGTCGAAGTTTTCGTGTTCATAAACGGCGGTCTTCGGCGAGGAGCAGCCCGCGGCGGCCGCCAGCACCAGTGCCAGCACCACGACACGCGAGTGGGTTGATATCGACATTGATAATCCTGAGTAAAACGGTCCGGGGCGTATTGTGCATCAGATCGCCAAGCCAGCGCGCACGCTTTAGTGCCTTAACTAATTTACGGCAGCGATTTTTCAGGAAAAAGACCTGCGCTGGGGTAGTCGATCAGTGCCCGTGTTTTGCACGGGCATGACGACTGGACGACCAGCGCCTCAAGAAGTTCCACAGCGCCGCACATCGTCCTTCGGCGACAGCGCTTTTTTACCGGTAAATTGGCTGGATGGTTTAAAGCGCACTGATCGCCAAGACCTGGTGCGCCCCGTGTTGTCTCAGTCGTCCTGTAGATTGCCCCTGAGCGTGGTGCTGCGGTAACGATCACGCAACCTGCCACGGCGCTGCAGCTCAGGGCTTACCAGGTCGGCAAACTCCTCGAAGCATCCCGGCGTATAGGTGGCGGCAAGCATGAAACCGTCGGCGCCGCCGTCGTCCATGTAATGCTCGATTTGATCGGCAATGTCGGCGGCGGTGCCGACCGCAACGGGCATACCCATGCCCATGGCATAGATCAGCGCCGCCTCACGCACAGTGACCGGCGCGCCGCCCTTGGCATAGATGATCGATTCGAACAAACCCTGGATACCGGGAATGGCAATGTCTTGCACGATGTCATCCAGGGAGTATTTGCTGAAGTCCGGCCCGAAGTGTCCGGATATCCAGGCCAACGCACCCTCCAGGGGAATATTGGCTTTGAGTTGCTCATACTTTTCCTGGGCTTCGCTGCGGCTCCTGCCAACCACCGTTTGCAGCCCGTAAATCAACTTGACGCTACCGGCCGCGCGGGCGAACTTGCCTTCGCGTTCGCGGATATCATCGTGGTACTGGCGCATGCGCTGGACACTCGGATGCACCGCGAAGATCGCCTCGGCATGTTCGGCGGCAAAATCACGCCCGCGATCCGAAGAGCCGGCCTGCCACAACACTGGCCGACCTTGCGGCGAAGGACTGACAAAGGGTCGCGCATTGGAACGGAAATAACGTCCCTGGTGAGACACCTGCCGGATTTTCGCAGGGTCGGCGTACACCCCGCTGGCCTTGTCGGCGATGATCGCCCCAGGCTCCCAGGCGTCCCAATACTTGTAGCAAAGCTCCAGGTATTCCTGCATTTTTTCGTAGCGGTCTTCACGCTGGCTCATGTCTGCGCCATAGGCGTCCCATTCACTTTTTGAATACGAACTGACGACGTTCCACGCCACTCGCCCGCCAGACAAGTGATCCAGGCTGGACAGCCGCCGGACCAGCGAATAGGGATGTTCGAACGCAGTGGAAAGCGTCACGCCGATACCCAGGTGGCGTGTCGCGCGCGCCATGATCGGCACCAGCGTGGAGGGTTCATGGGTGGGAAATTGCACCGCATATTTTACCGTGGCATCCGAGCTGCCCTGGTAGTTGTTGTACGGCGCCAGTTCGTCGGCAATGAACACCCCGGTAAAAAAACCGCGCTCCATGGTGCGGGCCATGTGTTCCCAATACGGCGGCGTGCGCCAATCCCAGTTGACCTTGTCTTGGTCATGCCGCCACATTCCCATGGCATGGCTATTCATCCCATGCTGGATAAATCCCAACAAGTGAGCTTTACGTTTTGCATTGGACATTGTTAAACCCTATTGGATTGATTGACGCTCGTGCTGAGCTATCGGAGGAATGACCTGGTGGCCGAAATCGAGAGGCTCATCGTTGTCGTACAGCCAGCCAATCAGCAGCCTGTTGGTCCAGATCCTCCGAGCGTTGCTCGATGATGAAGGCGCTGATCACGCCCACTGCGGCACCAAGCCCGGCGAACGGCACCAAGTACCAGAACAACGGTGCGACAGACAGCAGGTAGATCAGCAAGACCGAACCGATAATACTGTTGAGCACCTTGAAGTTGATGCGCGTATAGGAGGCCCAGTCGTAGGACTCATCGGCGACGGCATGGATCTCCCGGGAGGCGCGCTTAATACCGTCATAGACGCAATACAGATACACCACCGAGATCAGTACGGCGAGCAACGTGGCAACGATGGCAAAGAGCATGCGGATGGACTCCGTAAGGTTTAAGAGGCACTGCTGATGCGCAGATCTACGTGGTTATGGGCTTCCAGTTGCCGTGCATATGCCTGGAAATCGAAGTGACGATTGCTGAGTAATCCGAGGGTGATCGGTACGATGGCGCTGACACCGGTAATGATCAGGATGCCTGCCAGCTCACCGTAGAAGTAACGCACGCTCATGCCGATGACCACGGCCAGAATGATCCCCCAACTGAAGCCCGAGGCTGTGGTGCGCCGCCAGGTGATTGCCAGCAGCAGCGGCACCAGAATCGAGGCGTTGAGCGACTGGGCGAGCAACACCAGGCTGACGAAGTCCCAGCCGGACATGACGATGGCACCGGCGACGATGCCGAACAGCACAATGCTCAATTTGGTCAGGGTAAACAGCGCCTTGCCGCCTAGCCGTGGAAACAGCGGCATGAGTACATTGACCGATACCAGGGAGGAAATCGCCGAAAAGGCTCCGTCAATGCTTGAGTAGCTGCAGTTAAGCACCACGAATACATACAGCGCGACGATCACCACCGGTAAGCCGATATGAGAAATGATGTATGGCCCGATGGAGGCGGAGTCGCCGCCGATGTCTGCCAGGTTGACTCCATAGCCCAGGCCGATCAGGCCGAGTATGCCGGCAATGATCGGGATCGGATAAAACAGCGCTCCCCCCCAGATGAAAGTACGCGACAGATGTCGGGGTTTTACCGCCCAGGCTTTCTGCCAGAAACTCTGGTCCGAGACCGATGCGCCCAGCAATCCCAGCGCCAGGGTAAGACCGAAGGCAGCGGCGGCGTCGTAACTGAAGATGCTCAGGTACTCGGGATTTTTTTTGGCCAGCGAATCGAAGACCCATTCCGGGCCACCGATCTTCGCCAGGGCGAACAGCACGATGACCGCTAACGGTACCAGGATCAGCAACGTGTTGATGGTGCCGGTGATGGTCGAGGTCCACAGCCCACCGAGGTAGGAGTAGACCGTCACGATCACCAACACCACGGCGAGCACCACGGCGGGTTTAAGGTCGAACACGGCGCTGGTAACCAGTACCGTACCCTTCAGGTTGATCAGGATCGAAAACAGCAGCGCCAGCAACATGATGACCGTGGCGATGGCTGCGGCGAAGCGGGACGACAACCGGCTGCGAATGTAATCCGGAATGGTGTAGCCATTGGGCACCACTTTGCGCAGGCGCAAGGCCAGCGGCGCCAGCAGGATAATCGCCACACCGTTGGGAAGGGTGAACCACAGCAACCCGGAGAGCCCCCAGGTATAAGCCGATGCGGCTGACATCACGATGGCCATCGACCATGTCCACACCGCAATCACTGCACCGACACTAAAACCTAGCCCTACCTTGCGGTTGGCGATGATGTAGTCCTTGGTATTTCGCACTAGTTTTAGCCGGACAGTGATGGCGATCAGCGTCAGGAAAACTCCCAGTCCAACAATAAGGGACCAGCCGAGGGTAGGTGGAAAATATTGGGTGGGCTGAAGCATGACATCCTCGCTGATATCCGAACCAAGTTCCGTCTGTGGAACGTTGGCCCGCGAGTATGCTCAGCAGGATTTGTCTTTCAAAGTAACAATTAATACTACCCTTATATTATTTTCCGCAGCGTTTCCACGGCGTCTTTTTCGTATCGAACCTGAACACACCGCCCTATCGCTGGGAGCAGCCGACGGGCGAGCGCCGACCTCCAAGTGCCCGATCAGCCCAACTTTCGCAGAATAGAACCATCGTTTCGCTTTCGCACTTTCCAGCCAGGCATCAAAGCGGCTGCATCTGAACGAAGGGTCTGCGGACCGACCATTGCCTTCGTGCCCGACAACGAGCAGCATCGACGCCACCCTGAACTATCGTTCACCCAGGACATTCGCGTGCCGGCAGCCGCATCGATTTGACAGGGGAGCCGGTGTCCATCTTGTTGGGCGAGTCCCGTGTGCAGATCAGCCGCATTCAGAACGGAAAATAATAATGACACTGAATCAACTGAAAGCTTTTTATTGGGCCGCGAAACTGGGGACCTTCGCTATCGCCGCGGATCGATTGCATGTCACTCAGTCATCCCTTTCCAAGCGCATTGCCGAGCTGGAAACGGATATAGGTCAACAGTTGTTCGACCGGTCCGGCAAACGGGCCGTACTTACCGGCGTCGGTTCGCTGCTGCTGGAGAAGGCCAGACGCATGATCGAGCTGGAAGAAGAGGTACGTTCAAGCCTGACCCAAGACATCATTCCAACGGGGCTATGCCGCTTTGGCCTCAGCGAGTTCTCGGCCACCACCTGGTTTCCCAGTTTCGTCCAGCGCTTAGGCGAGGAATATCCCACGCTGACGATTGGTCCCATAGTGGGTTTGAGTCGCCTGCTGGAAAGACTGGTCGAGCGCGGAGAGCTGGATCTTGCGGTCATTGCGGGAACGTCCGCTAACCATGCCATTGCCTCGAAAAGCGTGGCTGAGGTGAGTTTCTCCTGGATGTCCTCACCCTCGCGACTCGCCGCCGGAACCATTCTCAACGCAAAGCATTTGCAGGAACATCCGGTGATTTCCTCCACCTCGGAGTCGGGCCTTTCCTTCGCGTTCGAGAGCTGGCTGGCGGCGTACAATATCAAGATTGGCCAGACCATTCCCTGTAACAGCCTGACCGCCATTACCGGTCTTACCGTGGCGGGCATCGGCGTGAGCTTTTTGCCCACGCATTACGTGCAGCCCTTGATCAACAAGGACCTGTTGGTGGCCTTGCGCAGCGACCCTCCCCTGCCCGTGCTCAAATACAGCCTGATCTGGCGCCGCGATGACAACCGCAGACTGATCCAGGTAGCGAGAGATCTACTTGAACAGGAAATCAATTTCTCTCGCCCCAATACGCTGTGGGGCGCTTGATATACCGATTCGGCGGATGAGGCTGACATTCCTTTTTCGCCTATGAGCCGATGAATAAATATCGTTTTTCACACAGTAAGGGTCTCTCCAAACTCCCCTCCATAACAACGACGGCAACACCGTCTCTGGAGGCTATGTCATGGCTGGACCCTTGTCTCATCTGCGTGTACTCGACATGTCCAGGATTCTCGCGGGGCCGTGGGCCAGCCAGAATCTGGCCGATCTGGGCGCCGAGGTCATCAAGATAGAACGTCCAGGGCACGGTGACGATACGCGTGCCTGGGGGCCACCTTTCCTCAAGAACGCCGAGGGCGGCGAAACAAGCGAAACGGCCTATTTTCTTTGCGCCAATCGTGGCAAGAAATCCCTCACCGTCGATATCGCCACGGAAGATGGCCGCAGCATCATTGTCGAGTTGGTTCGCCAATCGGATGTGCTTATCGAGAACTTCAAGACCGGCGATTTGAGCCGATATGGCCTTGACTATGACACGCTGAAGGTCATCAACCCGCAATTGGTGTATTGCTCGATAACCGGTTTTGGCCAGAACGGCCCATTCAAATCGCAAGCCGGTTATGACTTCATGATTCAAGGCACCGGCGGGCTTATGAGCCTCACGGGCAGCCCTGAAGGACTCAACGGCGGCGAACCGATGAAGGTCGCGGTACCGGTGGCGGACCTGATGACCGGAATGTACGCGACCGTCGCGATCATGGCCGCCCTGACCCGGCGTGACCGCAGTGGCGGCGGCGAACACATTGACGTGGCGTTGCTCGATTGTCAGGTATCCATGTTGTCGAATCAGGCGCAGAACTTTCTGATTGCACAAACCGTCCCCAAACGCTATGGCAATTCTCATCCCAATGTCGTGCCTTACCAGGCATTTCCTACCGCTGATGGCCATCTTATTCTCGCGGTCGGCAATGATTACCAGTTCAGCAAATTCTGTGAGGCCGCTGGGGTGCCCTGGCTGGCGAAAGATCAACGCTTCCTCACCAACGCCGCACGGGTCTGCCATCGCGAGGAGCTGATTCCCGAAATGGTCGCACTGTTCACGCAGCGCGGCACAGATGCCTGGATGGACCTGCTGAGCCCCATCGGAGTGCCGTGTGGTCCCATCAACCGACTTGACCAGACGTTCGACCACCCACAGGTCAGGCATCGGCATATGAAAATCGAGATGGATCATCCCCTGGCGGGCAAGGTTCCGCTCGTCGCCAACCCGATCCATTTCGTCGAGCACCCTATTGAGTACCAGCTCCCACCGCCGTTGTTGGGCCAGCACACCGTCGAGTTGCTACGCGACCTCTTGGGCATGAGCGAAGAGCGCATCGCCACGTTACGCGAGAGCGCAATCGTATAAGCGTTGCCGTCCGATTCCATCACGGGAAATCATTTTCATGCTGAGCAAAGCCTTTCAACCGTGCCCCCTGCCGCCCGACGCCGAGGCGTTACGCCCGCAAATCAGGGCGTTTCTGGACGAACACTTACGCGATTATTCCAACGTCGACCGTGCCTATTCCTGGATGGGATTCGATGCGGCTTTCACCCGCAAGCTTGCCGAGCGTGGCTGGATCGGCATGACCTGGCCGCGCCGTTATGGCGGCAGTGAAGCCAGTGCGTTTTCACGTTATGTGCTCGTCGAGGAGTTACTGGCGGTAGGCGCTCCGGTACTCGCTCACTGGACCGCCGACCGGCAGAGCGGTCCGTTGATTCTGAATGTCGGAACCGAAGCACAGAAGGAGCGCTTTCTGCCTGCCATCTGTCGAGGCGAATCGTTTTTTTGCATCGGCATGAGCGAGCCCGACTCAGGATCGGATCTGGCCGCCACCCGCACCCGTGGGTTGCGCACCGATACCGGCTGGCTGATCAACGGCACGAAACTGTGGACGACCAACGCCCATCACTGCCACTACATGATCGCGCTCGTGCGAACCACACCGGGATCAGAGAAACAGCAGGGCCTGTCCCAAATCATCATCGATCTGCACGCCGAGGGTGTCACGGTCAGCCCCATCCGTGACCTGGCGGGCGAATCGCATTTCAACGAAGTGGTGTTCCAAGAGGTGTCAGTGCCCCATGAAAACCTGATCGGCACCGAAGGTAACGGTTGGGCGCAGGTCATGTCGGAACTGGCTTTCGAGCGTAGTGGCCCGGAGCGCTACCTGAGTACTATCGCCTTGTTGCAGGAAATGCTTCGTTGCGTGGGTTCGGCCCCAGACGCGCAAGTGCAGACCGCCATTGGGCGCATCGTCGCGCACATCATCGTATTGAGACAGATGTCCCTGGCGATTGCCGGGCAGCTCGAACAGAAGCACAACCCGGCGATCGAAGCCGCCTACGTCAAGGACCTGGGGACCGAACTCGAACAGAGCCTTCCGGAGATCGCCCATGCCTTGATCGACCTGCAACCGAGCTTGGCCTCCCACGATTACGCGCGCGTACTGTCCTATATCACCCAGGTCGCGCCTTCATTCTCCCTGCGCGGCGGAACCCGCGAAATTCTGCGAGGCATCATCGCTCGCGGTCTCGGCCTGAGGTAATCGACGTGCGCGATATTCTTGAAGACAGCATCACTCGCCTATTGGGCGACTATGTGACGCCGCACCTGTTACAGGACGCGGAGCGCGGCATCTGGTGCAGTGCTTTGTGGGACGAAATCACCCATAACGGCTTTCCCGGGGCACTGGTCAGCGAAGCCAAGGGGGGCTCGGGCTGTTCATGGTCCGAGGTCTTTCCCCTGGTCGCGGCGGCGGGCAAATACACGCTCCCCTTGCCACTGCCGGAAACCCTGCTTGTGGCGTGGATACTCGATCAAGCCGGGCTCGACATACCGGACGGTCCGATCACGATTGCCGATCCCCTCGTCCATGGGCCAATCGAGGCGACAAGCGTCGATGGTGTCTGGCGCTTGTCGGGAGAGCTCGGACACCTTCCATGGGGCAACGCCGTAACGTTCTGCGTGGCTGAAGTGGCAACCCGTGACGGTGCACGGATCGCCTTGTTCTCGCCGTCCGACGCCGACATGCAGAACGATCGGAACATCGCTGGCGAAGCACGCGATCACCTGAAGCTCGCGGCAACGGCGGCATTGCTGATTGCCCCCTTGCCGCCATCGCTGCCACCCAATCCCCTGCGCTTTTATGGGGCAATGTTGCGCAGCGCGCAAATCTCGGGGGCCATTGAGAGGCTGTTGGAACACTGCCTGCTGTACGCCAGCGAGCGGGTGCAGTTCGGTAAGCCCCTCTCGAAGTTCCAGGCGATTCAACAGCAGATTGCCGTATTGGGCTGCGAGTCGGCGGCCTGTTTTACCGCCGCCGCTTATGCCTTCCAAACCATGGGCAGCCCCCAGGAGCAGATGGCGATTGCCGCCGCCAAGGCCCGTACCAGCGAGGCTGCGGGCAAGGCCGCGGCTATCGCCCATGCCGTGCATGGCGCCATCGGTTTTACCTACGAACATTCGTTGCAGTTTGCCACTCGCCGCCTCTGGTCTTGGCGCAGTGAGTTCGGCAGCCATGGATGGTGGTCACAACGACTGGGCCAGGCGATCTGCGCCAATACCAGCGCCAGCACGCTTTGGCCGGCGGTGACAGAAGGCACGCTAGAGCTATTGCAGGGCTGACCCGGCAACCATCCCAACCACGACGCCAGAGCCAGGGTGCGAGCACAACATGAATGATTTTCTGATCTACGAACAAGTCGATGGCATCGTCACGCTGACGATGAACCGTGCGGATGAGCGCAATGCCTTGTCCGAAGAAGTGCAGATGCTCGAATTCGTCGATGTCTGCAACAAGATCACCCGCGACGCCAGTGTGCGCCTGGTGATTCTGACCGGTGCGGGCACGGCGTTTTCCGCCGGCGGCAACGTCAAGCACATGCGGGACAAGAAAAGCTTTTCCGCCGGATCGCCGCTGCAGATCCGCAACGCCTATCGCAACGGTATTCAACAGATCCCGCTGGCGCTCTATAACCTGGAAGTGCCGACCATCGCTGCGGTGAATGGCCACGCCATCGGTGCCGGCATGGACCTGGCGTGCATGTGCGATATCCGGATCGCCTCCGAGAACGCCAAATTCGCCAGCTCTTTCGCCAAGCTCGGTATCGTTCCGGCGGACGGCGGGGCCTGGTTGTTGTCACGCACCATCGGGCCGGCCAAAGCCCTGGAATTGATGCTGACCTGCGAAACCATCGACGCTCACGAAGCCAAGGCTATTGGCCTGGTCACCAAGGTGACGGCCCACGAAAGGTTAATGACCGAAGTCCTCGAATTCGCCCAACGCATCACCTGCCTGGCGCCGCAAACCTTACGGTTGACCAAACGCCTGCTGCGTGAAAGCCAGCACGTCAGCCTGGCCAACTCGCTGGAGTTGGCCAGTGCGTACCAAGCGCTGGCGCATCACTCCGCCGACCATGACGAAGCCGTCAACGCCTTTCTGGAAAAACGCACACCTGTTTTCGTGGGCCGCTAAACGCACAGCTCGATAGCCATCGTAATGATCAAGGAGAGGTTAATGATGAGTGACGCCAACCTGGCACTGTTCCGGCTCGATGGTCATCGCGCCTTGGTTACCGGCGCCTCCGGTGGCTTGGGCCAGCGGTTCGCCGTTACGCTGGCATCGGCTGGCGCCGACATCGTCGTGGCGGCACGTCGCCGTGATCGCTTGGCCGGGTTGGTCGACCAGATCCGCGCCATGGGCAGAATGATCCAAGCAGTGGAACTCGATGTGACTGACTCGGCGACCATCAAGGCGGCATTCGACGAGATTGAGCAGCATGGCCCACCGGTGGACATTCTGGTCAACACCGCGGGGGTCACCGTCAGCAAGGCATTCCTGGAGCAAAGCGAGGCCGATTGGGATCATGTGCTGAACACTAATCTGCGCGGCACCTGGAGAGTGGCGCAGGAATGTGCCCGGCGCCTGGTGGACAGCGCCCGTCCCGGCAGCATCATCAACGTCGCCTCGATCCTCGGCGAACGTGTGGCGAGTCATGTCGGGCCTTACGCGGTTTCCAAAGCCGGTCTGATCCAGGCCAGCAAAACCACCGCCCTGGAGCTGGCGCGCTACGGTATTCGGGTCAACGCCCTCCTGCCCGGCTATATCGCCACCGACCTGAACCAGGCGTTTCTGCAAAGCGAAGCCGGCCTACGTTTGCGCGACCGCATCCCTTCGCGTCGGTTCGGCCACCCACAGGACTTGGACGGCCCACTGTTGTTGCTGGCCAGTGATGCTGGCCGGCATATCACCGGCGCGACCCTGGCCGTCGATGGTGGTCATCTCATCAGCAGCTTGTGATGCCTGTGCGTGCCAGCCGGTTGGCAACCGCATCCGCGACTGCCAATGGCTCATCCATCGATCAGAAAAAAGGATTAGAGAGTGACTGCTACCTAACGGCCCGCCCCTAGAGGAAACGCAATGACTACAAAAATAAAAGACATTGTTGACTGTTCATCCACCGAACATGACGACGGCAGCATCGGTGCGTTTTATCGCAGCATGAACCCCATGGCCAAACGAACATTCTGGGCGTGCAGCGCGGGGTGGGGACTGGACGGGCTGGATTTCATGATTTACCCGCTGGTCATTGGCTCGATCATGGCGCTTTGGAACGTCGACATGGGCGCCGCCGGTTTCGCCGTGACCGCCACGCTATTGTTTTCCGCCATCGGTGGCTGGCTGGCGGGTTTTCTGTCTGATCGCATCGGCCGCGTCAAAACCCTGCAATACACGATTATCTGGTTCGCCACCTTCAGCCTGCTGTCGGCTTTCGCGCAAAGCTTCACCCAACTGACGATCTGCCGGGCGCTGCTCGGCTTAGGCTTCGGCGGGGAATGGGCCGCCGGGGCGGTGTTGATGGGAGAAGCCATCGGCGCGCAATACCGGGGACGCGCGGTCGGCTGTATGCAGTCTGCCTGGGCCATTGGCTGGGGCTTCGCGGTACTGGCCCAAGCGGTGCTGTTCAGTCTCATGGATCAGGAAATCGCCTGGCGCACCATGTATGTCGTCGGCGCGCTGCCCGCCGTGCTGGTGTTCTTCCTGCGCCGTTATGTCGACGAGCCCGTGCAGGCCGCCGAAGTCCGCCGCAAGCAGATCGAGACTGGAGCCAAACGCCCCTCGATATTGGAAATTTTCCAGCCCGGCATCCTGCGCACCACCTTGCTGGCATCGTTGATGTCGACCGGCTTGCAAGGCGGGTATTACGCGATCACCACCTGGGTTCCGACCTTCTTGCGCAAGGAGCGGGAGCTGACCGTAGTGGGATCGAGTGGCTATCTGGCCCTGCTCATCGCCGGCAGCTTCGTGGGATACCTGGTCGGGGCCTGGTTGGCCGACCGTATTGGCCGGCGCAAGTTGTTCCTGGTGTTTTCGGTGGCAGCCATTGTGCTGGTGCTGGTTTATACCAAGGTCAAGATTTCCAATAGCGCCATGTTGTTGCTCGGCTTCCCTCTGGGTTTCTTCTCCAGCGGTTATCTGTCTGGGGTTGGCGCTTTTTTGACCGAGCTGTTTCCGACGCGCCTGCGTGGCTCCGGCCAAGGCTTCACCTACAACTTCGGGCGTGGCATCGGCGCCCTGTTTCCAGCACTGGTGGGTTACTTGTCGGCAAGAATTGGCCTGGCCGACTCCATCGCACTCTTTGCGGTGCTGGCTTACAGCTTGTTCTTTATCACGGCATTCCTGCTGCCAGAAACCCGTGGTCGGGTGCTTGATGTGGGTGCCTGACATTGCCATAAGAGGACGCTGCCCATGATGTATCTGGATCATCCACCGGTTCTGCTGGAAACCCGCTTGTTCAGTGCCATGCCAGCGGAGTTTCGCCGGGTCGACGTTGACTCGGCCTGGTCGCTGGCCAATAAAGGCGCGCAACGGGTCGACAGTTTCATCGAAGGCCCCTGTTTCGATAGCCAAGGCAATCTGTACGTTGTCGATATTCCCTTCGGGCGCATCTTCCGGATAAACAACGCCAGGCAATGGACGCTGGTGGCCGAATACGATGGCGAGCCCAATGGGCTCAAAGTCCTGGCCGATGGTCGTCTGCTGATCGCCGACTATCGAAATGGCTTGATCGAACTGGACCCGGTGAGCGGTCAAACACGCCCCTTCCTGTCACGCCACAACAGCGAGTCGTTTAAAGGGATCAACGACTTGACCCTGGCCGCCAATGGCGACATTTATTTCACCGATCAGGGACAAACCGGCCTGCATGATCCCACTGGCCGTGTCTTCAGACTCTCAAGGACAGGCAAACTGGACTGCCTGTGCGCCACGGGCATCAGCCCGAATGGACTGGTGCTCGACCCGCAGGAAAAAGTCCTGTATGTCGCCATGACCCGCGACAACTCGGTCTGGCGCCTGCCATTAATGGCCGACGGAAGCGTCGCGAAAGTCGGGCGTTTTTGCAGCCTGTTCGGCGTCGCCGGACCTGATGGCCTGGCCATCGACGCCGAGGGCAACCTACTGGTCGCCCACGCCTCCCTGGGCTATGTATTCATGTTCGCCCCCAACGGCGAGTGCATCGCGCGCATCAGATCCTGCGCGGGAAACATCACGACTAACATCACATTTGGCGGACCGGCAAATAAGCAGTTGTTCATCACCGAATCGAAAACCGCTTCGGTGTTGTTGGCCGACATGCCGCATCCGGGTGTGGCACCTGCAATCGACTCGACGCTGAGGGCTTCATAGATGGAATTCTCGATATCGCCTGAACTACAGACCTTGCAAGCTCGGGTACGCCGCTTCATCGAGCAACGAATTATCCCGCTGGAGCGCGATGCGCGCTGCGGCCCCCACGGCCCCAGCGACGAGTTGCGCCAACATTTGATCGGCCTGGCCAAAGCCGAAGGCCTGCTCACCGCACATATCGCACGCGCCTATGGCGGGCTCGGCCTGGACCACCGGGCCAAAGCCATTTTTTTCGAAGAAGCCGGGTATTCACCCTTAGGCCCGGTGGCGTTGAACATCGCGGCGCCCGACGAAGGCAATATGCATCTGCTTGAGGCCATCGCCACTCCAGCACAAAAAGAGCGTTGGCTGCGCCCACTGGCAGCGGGTGATATCCGTTCGTGCTTCTGCATGACCGAGCCGGACCCCGGCGCCGGCTCCGACCCCAGCATGCTACAGACCCTGGCGATCCAGAGCGGCGAAGACTTCATCATCAATGGCCGCAAATGGTTTATCACCGGCGCGGACGGCGCCAGCCTGGGCATCGTCATGGCCAAGCTCGAAGACGGTCGCGCCACGATGTTCCTGGTGGACATGAAAACCCCTGGCATCCGTATCGAGCGCTCAATGGACTCACTGGACAGTTGCTTTCCGGGAGGGCACTGCGTGGTGGCATTCGATAACGTGAGCGTGTCGGCGAGCGCGGTGCTCGGGGAATTGGGGGAAGGTTTCAAATACGCTCAGGTGCGGCTTTCGCCAGCGCGCCTGACCCACTGCATGCGCTGGCTCGGTGCCGCTCGTCGCTGCCATGAAATAGCCTGTGGCTACGCCGCCCGACGCATGGCATTCGGCAAGCCGCTCGGCCAGCATGAAGGTGTCGGTTTCATGCTGGCGGACAATGAAATGGACATGCACTCCTGCCGTCTGGCGATCTGGCATACCGCCTGGGTGCTGGACCAGGGCCGGCTTGGCCTGACCGAATCGAGCATGACCAAGGTCCTGGCCTCCGAAGCCGCCTGGCGTGTGGTCGATCGCAGCGTGCAAGTGCTCGGCGGGCAAGGCGTCACGGGGGAAACCGTGGTCGCGCGAATCTTTGCCGACCTGCGTGCCTTTCGCATCTATGACGGCCCCTCCGAAGTCCATCGCTGGAGCCTGGCCAAGCGTATTTTTCGGCAATACAGCGCATGAACGACACGATGCGCATCGCCCTGCAAACCTATGTCGCGACACAGGCACGGGCAGTCCACGTGCAATTTCGCGAGCATTCGCTGTTGTCCGGTGGCGCCATCCAGGAAAACTGGCGGGTGATTGCCGACGTGACGGGCGGCCCCTATGCGGGTGTTCTCGCGCTGGTCATTCGCGCGGACTCACCGTCCGGCGTCTCTGTCAGTCATGGCCGGGCGCAGGAATTCCAGCTACTCAAGGCAGCGTTCGAAGCCGGTGTCACGGTGCCCGAGCCGCTCTGGCTGTGTACCGATGTCGGCGTCATTGGTCGACCGTTCATCGTCATGCGCAAGGTCGCCGGCCTGGCCGCCGGGCATGTAGTGGTAAAAAACCTCGGTCTTGGCGGTGATCGCCAGGCGCTGACCTTTCGTCTCGGCGCCGAGCTGGCGACTATTCACACGATTCGCCCGCCGCGCCAGGATCTCGCGTTTCTGCCGAGGTACGAGGAGTCGCCCGCCTTGTATGCCGTGAACCGCTGCCGAATGTTTCTGGACCGGCATCACACTCCTCATCCGGCGCTGGAGTGGGGGCTGCGCTGGCTCGAAAGGCACGCCCCGGACTGCACAGAACGGGTGCTGGCGCATCGGGATTTTCGTACCGGAAACTACATGGTCGACGAGCATGGCCTCACGGCGATTCTCGACTGGGAGTTCGCCGGCTGGAGCGATCCACTGGAGGATCTAGGCTGGTTCTGCGCCAAATGCTGGCGTTTCGGCGCAACGGCCCTGGAAGCGGGAGGAATCGGCGAGCGCGCCGACTTCTATAACGGCTATGCCAGTGTCTCCGGGAAACCGGTGCCCACGGAGCAGGTGTACTACTGGGAAGTGATGGCGCACCTCAACTGGGCCATCATCGCCATCCAGCAGGCCGAACGGCACCTCTCGGGCGAAGAGTCGTCGTTGTTACTGGCTCTCACCGGCCATATCGTTGCAGAACTCGAATATGAAATCTTGCGCATGACGGAGGTCGACTGATGCGTGACGCACCCGATGGCGAACAATTGCTCATCACTGCCCAAGCGCTGCTACGCGATGAGCTACTGCCGACACTGGCGGCGGATCAACGTCATGCCGGATTGATGATTGCCAGAGCCATGGCCATTGCCATTGGGCAAATGCACAACGGTGATCGACATGAGCTTGAGGAGTTGGCGGTCCTGGACACGCTCATTCCCCTGCCTGGCGCGCCAGAGCTGCCTTGGCGAGAAAGACTGCGGGAGGCCAACCGTCAACTGAGCTTGTTGATCCGCCAGGGGTTCGCCGACCACGGCGAACCCCGCCAAGGGGTGTATCGGCACCTTCTGGATACGGCACGCCACAAGCTGCGGGAGAGCAATCCCGGTTATCCGCAATAATCGACGCTCGTGGCAAAGCCCGCCTTGGTTGCATCGGGGCGGGCTTTTTTATCAAATCAGAATTTGCTTGGGTTGTTGTCGTTTCATGTGGGCGGCCAAGGGAAAGCCCATGCCATGACGACCACGCTTTCATCGTTTCTCTTAAGCCTGTCGAATCGAGAGGCCACTCTGCCTAGTAGTGCTTCAACCGGCGAAAGCGTTCTCGATCAAATGTCGATTTCGATAAAGGGCCTTTATCTCGATCTCCATTGCCGTTCATCGAATTACACTTTCTCTGGATCACGATCTTGGCACTTTGCTGCTCAATCTGAATATGTACTTTTCGCTGTCATCGCTCTTGCCCGCAATAATAGCCTCAGTCGTGCCAACGGTGATCAAATTTTTCGAACCTGAGATACAAGCGGGTAGCGCCGAAACAGCGGCCAAATCTGAACGGATACCTATACCGCAATCAATTATTCACATAATCCAATGATGAAAAATGTAACTCAGCGGTAACAAAATCACCTGATCAGATACTGCAATTCTCCTTGACAAGCAAATAGATTCAATGAAAGTATTTCGCTCTGATACCAATCCGTTTTCAATCATAATTTGACGCGGATACCATACCAATAATGAAATAGAGCTCTATCATGTTTTTCTGTATAAAGTGCCGCCGGCTATTTTCTCCAGCTCCTCTAGATCCGCAAAACCATACCTAGCTTCCATAGATCGCGCTCTTTGCGCTGAATGATCTGTTGTGCATTGATATATATCTTTGGCAGAGAACAATCATGAAAGTAGTTGATAGCATCGTTCTGAAAAAATGGTATAGTGGCGAATACAGCTTTTGTGATAACGGCAAGCTACGAGGTGAGTTCAAGCAGTTTCTATCTAATCTTCCCGATGACTCCGGCGATGCCCTCGAGCTTGGTGGCGACACTCTCAACCTCACTGCCCTGATGCGTAAGGGCTATAGCCTAAGCGGTGGGACATGATTGACATGTATGGTACAGAGTCGCAAACTCAACCCTTGGTCAAAGCATCTGAACCTCCAGCAGACCGGCATCCTGACTTATGAACCGATCCGCAATGATTACGACGTGCTTGTATGTTCTGAAATTCTCCATTTTTTACTAAATATTAACTTCAAAGTGTAATTCAAAAAATTATCAGCGCGGTAAAATCAGGCGGTTATATTTTCATCGCTTGGCCATTGAACCTGATTCTTTTTCAAGCGACCGGAGAGCATTTCATCTCGAGTAAGGAGGCTGGGTTGTCTATCCAAGACAGCGAAGGCTTCTTCGATGCTTGGCTGGGAGATTTCGATATACTTATCTTCAACCATTTCTTTGATAAGCAAAGCTGGCCACTGATCAACTCAAAAATCTTGCCGATTGACCCTTACACATGGCAAGGTACTTACGTCTCTGTGTGCGCACGAAAACGTAAATAGCTTCGAGAGGTTTGACTTGAAAGGATACTGAGCTATGCAACTTTTTCACCAAATCATCGCAAATAACGCCAATAGATACCCCACCAAACCGGCTATTGTTCTGGACGGGCAAGCGACATCATATCGGGACCTGCAACTGCGGGCAGATGACATAGCCTCGGTGCTGCCAATGCTCGGTATCGTTTCAGGCGACCGTGTGGGTCTGTACGCACCCATCTCCATTGACCTGATCGCCGGTTATCTGGGCCTGTTGCAAGCCGGAGTGATCACCGCAGCCACTCATCACACTCTAAGTCGCACCAAGCTGATTCATCAACTCAAGCATTCTGGTGCCAGGGTGCTAGTCACAGATTGCACTGATGACCTGCCAGGACTGATTGATGAAGTGGGTCTAGAACTTGTTTTACTCACCGTCCCAATCCAGATGGCGGTACCTCGGGTCATTCAGCTTGCCGATGCCATCACCGCGCACCGAGATAAAACAGGTGTGATAGCCCCTTCTATAACCGATGAGCCTGAACGCCCCACATCGATCTTCTATACTTCGGGGTCGACCTTTAATCCGAAAGGTGTGCTAGTCAATCACCGCATCATGTTGGCGGCCTGCAGCCGGGTCACTGCGTACCTGGAAATCGACCCCGACGATCGTATCTTCAGCTATTCGACACTAGCATCCGACTACGGCGTCTACAACGTTATGATGCCGCTGTACGCTGGGGCCACCAGTGTCATTGAGAGCCAGCCCGCCGGCAGCGCCGAGGACGTACTCGCGGTCGTAGAGCGCGAGGCAGTTACGGCAATGCACGTATTTCCCCCGGTGTTCTTCCTGCTGGCCAATCTGGGCCGGCATTGGCAGGCGCGAGTGCCTAGATTGCGTTATATCTCTAGCAGCGGGCAGGCCCTTCACAGCCGCCATATCCAGCGGATTCGCGAAGCCCTGCCCAAGGTGCAAATTTTTTCCAACTATGGGCTCACTGAATGCAAGCGTGTGAGCTACCTGCCCCCCGAGGAAATTGACCGGCGCCCGACGTCAGTAGGCAAGCCTTTGCCCGGTGTCAGTCTGTACTTGATAGACGAACAAGGCCACGGCATCGACCAACCTGGGCAAGTTGGTGAGTTGCTGGTGACTAGCGAATACCTAATGCTCGGGTACTGGAACATGCCCGAAGCGAATGCCTGCGCCTTTATTCATGATGCCTTCGGTCATTCTCGGCTGTATCGCACCGGCGATCTATTCAAACAGGACGCAGAGGGTTATCTCTACTATGTAGCCCGCAAGGACGACGTGTTCGCACGCAATATCTGGAACGTCAATCCACGGGAAATTGAGCAATGTCTGGCCTCGCATCCGGCAGTTGCCGAGGTGCTGGTGGTGCCGGTCGCTGACGAGGTGGCCGGGCACGTGCCCAGAGCATGCATCGTGCTCGATGTCGATCATGGACAGACCAGTGAGCAGTCGCTGCTCGATTACTGCAAAGCGCATTTGGACTGGCACATGGTCCCGGCTCAGTGCGTATTCCTCGATGCCTTGCCAAAAACCGATTCGGGCAAGTTCACCACCAAAGGACTTATCTGACTAGTAGGGGCTATGTGATGAAGACTTCCCTCCAACCAATGGATGACACCACCCTCGACCGGAATCTGCAACAAAGCGCAATGCTGAAACTCGCCAAACACTTCCACAGCCTGGCGACAGGTACCAGCCAAGTGCCCAGGCAACCCCTTGACAGTCACCTGCGGTCCGAGATCCACGACCCGTGCGTCCTCGACTATCACAACCGCCTAATCGAAGGAGCGGGGCCGTTGTTCTCTCACTTCTTGGCCAGCGTGCCCTACATCCTCGAAGAACTATCCAGAGTCGGGGTAGCTCTGACCCGCTTGGCTCAGATCAATACCAGAGAAACAGGTCAAACCTACAGCCTGTTCGAAGTGGACGCCTTTGATGGTAGTAACGGTCGCGCTCTTGCTGGCCATTCGCACGGCCTGATCCGCAGCTTTACTTCGTCGCCGAACCAGGTCAATCAGGTAGCCTTCGACCAGCATGCCGACCCGGCACTGTCGCGGTTCTATCCACAGTCGGTATTCAAGGTCACACCGGCCCTGTTGCAGACACCCGAATATGATCGTTTTAGCGAGGGATTCGACTTCATTTATGAGATGGCCGCATTCCAATTCTATACCCGTGACCGCAACGGCCAAATCTCCCATATCAAGCAATTTCTCAAGCCTAGCGGACTAGTGTTTTTCCTAGAGAAACTCAATCACCCCGATGCGGAGGAATATCTGCGTCGGGAGCGGATCAAGGACGAGGAGTTCAAAACCCGTTACTTCAGCGAGGAAGAAATCCGCTGGAAGCGCCAGCAGATGCTCAAGCAAATGCAAAACGGTCAGGTCACACTGGAAGAACTAGTGGGCGCTCTGTCGACCCGGTTCAAATGCATCCACCTCTTGTGGAGCAGCAGCAACTTCTGTGAACTCGTGGCCTCGGACGACCCAGAACAAATCGAGCGGTTTCTAGATATATTAGGGCCAGTAGTGCAGCCGGCAAATTTCTGCTTCGAGGCCTCGCACATTGGCTCCATGACGCCCATGCACAGTAGGGCTGGGGAGCAAAGCAATGTCTGATCTTACCGAGCAAGCGTTCCACAACGGGGCGTTGCCCTCATTGTGTTTGCGGGCACTTCAGCACCTACCCGGTTGGTACGAGCGGGCCGCCGCAGCCGAGATAAGCCGCCGCCTGAGCAGCAGCACACTCGATGAATTGTTTGCCGGAGGATGGCTGGACCTGCTATCGCCACGTGCGCCGGTCACGCGCACCGGGCACTGGCCTACGCTTGTGGAAAGCGCGCGTATTGCCGCGAAGGCATGCGCCTCTACAGGCTGGATGCTGGCTCTGGTGGGCGGCCACGGCTCTATCATTCGGCGGCTCCCCTCCGCCTGCATAGACCAACTGTACATTGATGGCCCCCGGCAGCTCTTCGCCTCTGCCTCCACCAGCGTCGATAGCCTGCTGTCCTTTGAGTCCGCAGGCATACGAGTTAACGGACGGTGGCGCTTTAGTTCAGGCATTGAGGACTCTACTTGGTTGATGCTCAATGCACCCTGCCCTAACCACCCGGATGCTGCTTATACTCCACGTTTTTTAGTGCTGGTCGCCGCCCATGAAGTCGAGAGACTCGATAGTTGGGATAGCTGCGGCATGGCGGCAACAGGCTCACACGATGTGCTGACCCGCCGGTTGTTGGTACCTCACGATTGTGTGTTCGCGTTGCACGAGGTTTTTGCTCAGCAACCGCCTGCATCAGCGTCCGATTACATCGACCGATTGCCTCTTTTGCCTTATCTCACTACCTCGATCATCGGCCCGCTCCTAGGGTGTGCCGAAGGCGCCCTCGCCGCGTTTGTAGCTATGCTCAACGGCTCGTTATCGGTAAGCGATCCTCGGCTCGCAGAACAGGCGGCCCACTCGGCTGCGCAGCTATACAGCGCCAAGCTGCTGTATGACTCGCTAATTACCCAGCTACATGAAGCTGGTGTCAATGACCGTGCGCTAGATGCGCGACAATTATTGCAGCTAAAGCGCGACCGCGCCTATCTGGGGTACCAGTGCGTGCAGGCGGTACGGCGTCTGGTAGAACGGCTCGGTGCCTCGACCTTGGTTGCCGCCAATCCGCTCCAACGCCACTGGCGTGATATCCAAGCTATTGCCGCACACCGAGACCTTGCTTGGAGCGAAACGATGCAGGCCTGGGGCGATGCCATCCTATGCCCAGTCAGTGCCGGCGTCCCACAGAACTAATTTGTTTTCCAATCAACTTTTCCAGGGAGGTTCACATGTTCATTCGCAATAAATCCGATGTCGAGAAAACCCCTTACTTCGTCGAGTGGGGTGCCGGCACTAGCCATCGCCTGCTCACTGAGCGAGACGCTATGGGCTTTACATTGTGTCACACCGTTGTCCGCGCGGGCACGGAGTCTCTGCTGCATTATCGAAATCATCTGGAAGCGTGCTATTGCATCGCGGGGGAAGGCGAAGTTGAAGATATGGAAGGTAATGTCTATCCGATCCGGCCCGGAGACGTGTATGCGCTCGATCAGCATGATCGCCATTTCCTGCGCGGAGGCAAAGAACAAGACTTGATTCTAGTCAGCGTCTTCAACCCGCCACTGCGCGGTGATGAGCGGCATAATCTCAATGACACTTCGGGGTCGGCCTACTGACGGTCCCCGACCGCCATGCTACATCGCTTATTCCCAGGGAATTTCCATGCGTAAGGATTACCTCGCTTTTTTTATCTCGCTGTTTCTATCGAGGCTGGCGGATCAGATCCTGTTGTTCATTGTGCCGCTGGTGGTGTTTCAGACCACCAACAGCGCGTCTTGGGCTGGACTGGCGTTTTTCGTCGAATCGCTGCCACGATTTCTCGCATTTCCGTTGTGTGGTGCTCTGTGCGACAAATACTCGCCGATTAGGCTCCTGCATATCAGCCAGGTCTATCGGGCGCTGCTTTGTGTGCTGGCGATGACGCTCCACGGAGTCTTTGGTGGCATCGCTTGGGTAGTGGTGCTATCGGCACTGTGCGGGGTACTGACCACCCAGGGCATCATGGCTCGCGAAGTGCTGATGCCGCATATCTTTGAGCACTACAGCTACACCAAAACCTTGTCCTACTCGCAGATCGCCGACCAGACCGGGCTGGTCCTCGGGCCACTGGTGGCGGCACTGATGCTGGAGGTATGGGCCTGGCACTGGGTAGTGCTGTGGATTGCCGGGCTGTTCCTGCTGGCCGACCTGAGCATGTTGGCATGGCAACGCCTCAGCCGTATTACGCTGGAGGTGTTCGAGCAGCATCAAGATATCTGGCTGCAGCCTCTGCGAATCGCCTTCGGGCATATCCGCGAGCTGGCGGAGTTGAAAAAGATCATTACTCTGGCGGTAGGCGTCAACCTGATCGTTGGCGTCACCCTGGCCACTTCTGCCGCCATGGTGCTCGGTCAGTATGGCGCCAGCAAGGATGACTACGCGGGACTACAGGCAGCCAGCGCCGTGACAACCATAGTGATCCTGTTCTGTCTCGCCAGGGTGGCCCTACCTCCACGGCTCTTGGGCGGTGTCGGTTACTCCATGATCGCCACAGGGGCCTTGATTAGCGCCCTGAGCCCGAACCTGATTGGCTACGTGGTGGGTTTTCTGCTGATTGTCGGCTTCGACAAGATGTTCAACGTCTACATGCGCAGTATCCGCCAACGGGTGATTCCGCCTCGGGACTTCGGCAAGACCGTGGGCGTCATCACCTTGCTCAACAACCTCTCGCAACCTTTGGCCGGCTTGCTGGTGGCGTTGCTGGCGACGCCTTTGGGCACGCAGCAGGTGATCCTGATTCTGGCCATACTGACGACCCTTCTGGGGACAGCCACCCTGTGGTGGTTTGCCAAGGCACGCGATCCACTCGTGACTTCGACCCTTGAGGCTGACCAGAAAGCCGGAAAATGAGCATTCCGAGCCGGCTTTCAACGTTGGGGCGGACGTTCGACGGCGCAGATTTTATATCAGCGCTTTAAATGCAAACGGCCACCGCCCTGTGACATCAACTCTGCCTTCGCATGCTCGACAGTCCTGACAACCGTGGCAAAACGCCGAGGCTCGATCATGGTCAGTACCAGCGCCAATGTGGTCAGCGAGCAGATGCTGAGGAAGCCGAACACATAGTCCCAGTTGTAGCTGTCCAGGATGACCCCGATAACGAAGGGTACAAACGCGCCCCCCAGCGAGCCGCCGGTATTGACCACCGCGGCGGCAAACGGCACCTTCTCCTTAGAGGCCAGGCCCATCGGGTAGACCAGAAAAGTCGAATACCCGAGGTTCAGCAAAACACCCGCCAACATGAACAGTGAGGCCAGCAGCATGGGGTCGGCTGGCGAGTGAATCAAGGCGTACATCATCACCACCGTCGATGCCGCCGTCATCAACATCACCGGTTTGCGCCGCTTGTCGAAAAGCCGATCCGACAGCCAACCGCCGAGCAAATTACCGATGATCGCGCCCACCCACGGCGCCGAGGCGACAAACCCCATGCTCATGATCGAATAGTGTTTGACGTTCAACAGGTAGGTGGGCACCCACGTCATGATCGAATAGGCGATACCGACCATCAGGAAGTAGCCAAATGTACACGCCCAGTTGTTCCACGACAGCAGGATATCGCGATTGTTATCCAGTAGCGGCACATCGCGCGAACGAATGAAGCGGTCCAGCCAGCGCCTGTCCTTATCATCGCGCGGCCTCGATGCATCAGGTCTGTGGATTGCGCCGGTCTCCTGGATATATTCGACCTCGCGTTGCGAGCAGTATTTGCTTTGCGAAGGTTCGTCCTTGACCAGCCAGTACCACAGCGCGGCAATGAAAAATCCCGGAACGGCGAAGAGGTAGAACACTTCGCGCCAGCCATATAGCTGGATCAACAGTGCGCAGAGCGGTGGCACGAACGCCGGGGCTGTCTTGATCGCGGACATATAGAGGCCGGTCGCAAAGCCTTTCTCCCGCTCCGGAAACCAACGATTGATGATGGCGATAATACCGATACCGATCGGACCTTCGGCCGCGCCCAGCAGCGCTCGGGCCATCTTCAGTTGCAGGACGCTCTGGGTGAAACCGATCAACAACGTCGCCAGCGATGTCAGGATCAGCGAGCCGGTGAGCAATGTGCGAATGCCGACTTTACCGAAGTAATAACCGGCTGGGATCTGGACAACGGCGTAGGTGATATAAAACAGACTGGCCATGGCGCCGATGTCGGTATTGCTCAGTACATATTCTTGTTTGATAAAGGGCAGGACCACGCCGATATTCGCTCGATCAGCCCCCGCCACCATGTATGCCAGGCAATACAGAGTCGCTACCAGCCAGCGAAAGCGGCCCACCCGCATTCTGGAGTCATTCATTGTTCACCCCAATTTCTTGAATTTATTGTGCTTGGATGAGTCAGGGCCGGGGCAGCATGAGGGCGAATGATTCAGAAGTCTCGCCTGGGTCGATGACACGGTGCCTGCAAGGGATGCTATCGAACGAACAAGACTCGAAATAGTGAATAATCGGCTGGTCCTCGTAGTCGTTTAGGGACTCACCGCTATGGCGGTTATCTCGGTAGCGGCAATCAACGCCCATGCCGCGTACCGCCGCTACTCGGTCGTTGGAGGTGGCGTCGCCAAAGGCCTCGGATGCCATAAGTCCATGGCCAAGGCGCTGTGACGAGTCATAGCCGGGCTATGGCGAGGAACAGCAACGCAAGTCAGGGATTTATGGCGCCGAAATGGACTCATAGAACTCACCACACAGGCCACTAGCGACAGCTCGCAGGAACGGAGGGCGAAGTATTGGCTGGGCGGACAACCCTGTGCGCCAGGGTTCAGCCGGCGGTGAGTCGCGGTGGCAGGTCGGTACACTCAGCATTCGATGTACTGAAATGCAACGGATTGACCCCATAGTACCGACGGAACACTTTGGCGAAATGGCTGGCATTGGTATAACCCACCGCTGCCGCCACGTCGCTCACGCGACCTTGTTCGCGCAACAGTTGCGCCGCGCGTTCGATGCGCATTTTTTGCAGGCAGCCATAAACGCCGCTGTCGTAGAGCTGGCGAAAGCCTTGTTTGAGTTTGCGAGTGTTGAGTTCGACGCGCTGAGCCAGGCTTTCGATGGTCCAGTCGTGCTCGGGGTGTGCTTGAAGCAATGCGCGCGCCCGCTCGACCCGTGCCAGATCGCGCCCGCCTCTGTTCACGCCGTTAAAGTGCTCCAGATCCTGGATATGCGCGGTGAGCTGGCCGAGCATTTCATAGGCCTTGCCCCGCAGGAGCAGGTCCCGGGCTACGCCTTGGAGTCGGCAACCGAGCATTTCCTGGCCGATGCGCCGTACCACCTGGGGCGCCGGGAATTGGGCCAGGCGTGCGGCGTTATCCGAGGTGCTGGTCTTTTCCCAATTGCCGGTGAATTCGAATAGCTGTGTAGCCAGTTCGAGTAGCCCCGGACGGTGGGCGGCGAAACTGATATTGACCCCGCGCCAACGCGTGCCGGCAGGCACGAAGCCCACGCCCTTGACCCCACGGGTGGAATGAAACAGCGAGCAATGGTCCTTGCGCCAACTCAACGCCGGGGTATCGGCAAACTGCCGCCAGCCAGCACAGTTGGCGTGATAGGACACCGTCAACGAAGCCTCGCAAGAGGAGTCGAGGTGGCGGTCTTCATCCACCTGCCACTCGATCAGGCGGATGTCGAGCTCGTCCCCCACTTCCTCGGTCAACACTTTGGGCAGTTCATAGTCAGCGCAGTAATGATTAAGGCTCATGGAGAAGCTGCTCTTTGGGAACATAGTACAAATGATAACACTTATCAATTATAGTTCCGATCACGCGGACAATGACCCCGATCACACGCGCACTGCAAGGGCCATCTCCAGAAGATAGCGTCACTTCATCTATCCCAAGGCCTTCTCATGCTGCGCGCTCTATCCAGCCTGGCGATCCTGTTCGCCCTTACCCGCTACGCGTTGGCGGACAACGCCTTGACCTTGCCCGAGCTGCAAGTGACCGCCAACAAACGGCTACAGGCGCAGGACCAGACCGATCTCGCCTTGTCGGTTGCCACCGAGACCGATTTGCAGCGGGCCAATGTCTACAACAGCGGTGAGCTGGAGCGAGTGTTTCCCGAGTTGCTGGTACGCAATACCGGCGCAGGGCTGTTCCCCAGCCTGAGTTTGCGCGGTGTCTCCTCGTCCGATCCCTACAATGCACCGGTGGGTGTCTATGTCGATGGCGTCCCGCAATACCTGGGCACGTTCCAGCAGCAACTGCTGAACATCGAGCACATCGAATTACTCAACGGCCCCCAGGGCACGCTGTATGGCCGCAATGCCCAAGCCGGCGCGCTGAACATCATCACACGCCCACCCGACCACACCCCGACCGCAACGGTCCAAAGCCGCATCAGCAACTTGCACCGCCAGGTCGCCGTGACGGCCTCGACGCCGCTGGTGGACGACACTCTGTTTCTCCAGGGCGCGCTCTATCACGACGACGTCGACGGCGAGCTGACCCGCAGCCCTCACCACGGCGACAGCGACAACGGCGGCGGCAACCTGGCGCTGACCTATCGCCCGAACGCGGATTTCAACCTGAAACTGGCCTATGCCCGTGATCGGCTGACCTCCTACAACGAGCAATACTTGGCCGATGCCACCTATGAAAGACGCCGGGCTAGCGTCCCGTTATTGGAGTCGCAGTACACACGGCGGGTAGAAACCAGCAGTGCCACCATGGACTGGAGCTTGAGCGACGCGCTAAAGCTGACCGCTATCACGGCCCTGCAAAGCTACCGCCACGAGCGGCTGTTCGGCGACCTGGGTTTCCTCTGGCCGGAAACCCAGCGCACCATCAGCCAGGAACTACGCCTCGCCACTCAGGGGGCCGATCGCACCTGGGATGCTGTCGGCGGTCTCTACTGGCAGAACAGTCGCAGCCATTCCCAGCGTGAACCGGACACTAGCGCGCCGTTGTTCGGCCTGTACGGCGCCGCCGACAGTCGTATCGACAACACCGAGAAAGCCGTGTTCGGCGAATTCACCTGGCACCTCGCGCCGCGTTGGGACCTGACCCTGGGCGTTCGTCACAGTGAGGAAAAGGCCGATACCCGATACGTACAAACCAACGCCACCTACACCCCAGGCTTCACCTATAAAGGTCACGACACCTTCACCAGCACCACGCCGAAAATCGCCCTGGGCTTTCAGGCCACGCCTGATACACGCCTCTACGCTTCTCTCACCCAGGGTTTCAAGACCGGCGGCTACAATCGGATCGGCGCCATGACCCCGGGTGCCGTGGCTTATTCACCGGAAAAATCCCTGAGCAGCGAAATAGGCGTCAAGTCGAGCCTGCTGGACAAACGCGTATGGCTCAACGCCGCGGTGTATCGCATCGATATTGATGACGTGCAGCAGTTTATCGGGGCCGCCGGCACCGGTACGCAATCGCTGGCCAACATTGGCAAAGCCCGCAGCGAAGGCGCACAGATGTCGCTGGACTGGCGCGTCGACGACGCCACCTCGATTCGTCTCGCCGGCACCGTCAACCGCAACCGCATGCTCGACTCCGAGCGCCAGGGTAACCATTTGACTTACACGCCCAACCGCACTTTGCGCGTGTCGGCCGAACGCAGTTTCTTCTTCGGCAATCAGTTGGGCGAGTTGCGTCCGAGCGTCGGCCTGAGCTACACCGGCAAACACGACTTCGATGTCGATAACCAGGTTGCCCAGGGGGGTTACAGCCTCGTGGATGCACGGCTTTCCTGGCTACCCACGCCCGACGTGGAACTGGCGCTGTATGGCAACAACCTGGGAAACAAGGATTACCGCACTTACTCCTACCTCTCCACCGGTAACCTGTTCAGTCAGCCAGGTCAAGGGCGTGAACTGGGTGTCAGCAGTAAAATCGCCTTCTGAAGCCGCCCTGCATGAAGGGGCCAACCAGCCCTTTCTTTTATGCCTGGCGGTATTCCTTGGGCGACATCTCATGACGCTGGCGAAACAGGCGCGAGAGGTGACTACTATGGGAAAACCCGCAACGCCAGGCCACTTCCTTGATCGGCAAATCCGAACTTCTCAATAGTTTGCCGGCCTGCTCCAACCGACAATCAAGCACGTAGCTGTAGACGCTGGTGCCGAACAGTTCGTTGAACTGGCGCTTGAGCACACCGTGCCCAATGCCTACCATGCGACTGATTTCGGGGACTGTCAGCGGCTCCAGACAATGCTCTTGAATGTAGGTACGCGCCGCCAGCAACAGGCGCCGCTCGCGCCGGTTGATGCGCGGCGGCGCTGGCGTATCGAGGGACAACGGCGCTGGTTCAAGTTCAATACCTTCAGCCGTCAGGCGGCGCGCCAGTCCCCAGAGCAACTCCATGGTCCGAGCATGAGCCTTGAGACCTTGCAGCGGGTTGTCCGGCACGCCGTCGGCCATAAAACACCCGGCAATCCGTTGCTCCTCGGCGGTCATGCGCAGGCGCAGCACGCCAGCCTGGCGCTGAGGATGGGAGAACCAGTGTCCGCTGCCCTTGCCACTGGCCATCAACGGTGCGAAGACCTCCAGCCACTCCAGGCTGAAATGCACAATCGCCAGTTTCAGGTCGTGATAGGCCGGAAAAAAGTCCATACCGGTGAACGGTTCACAGGCACAACTGAGGTAGCAATAACCCGAATCGTAGGTACACAGCTCAGGCACGCCTTCCATCAGGAAATGGCCGTTGCCCTTGATCATCATCGCCAGAGATAAATGCCGATCCACATTGACCTGGCGACACACATCCCGAGCAGGAAAACCGTCCACCAGCCCAATGCGTACACCGTCGTGAACTTCGCTCCAGACGATGCCCGGCATGTACTGATTATGCTGCTCCAGCGTAGGGGCACTGGGACGCAAGGTGGTAACAATCGACATAGGGTTGTCCCTCAGTCATGGTGGGTGAAACGGCAATGCACCAGCGCGGGGGCCAAACGCTGGCGCAGCGGCCAAATGCGCGACAGTAATGCCAGGGCGCGTATATAGCGAGGCCAGGGCTCGCCGTAGGTCAAGGCTTGCACCACCTGTAGCCCCGGCACTTGGTGCACGAAGGATTCGAGCTCGCCCAAGGCGATGCCAAACGGCATCGGCGGAACCTGGTAGCGCGGCGTCATGGCCAGTCCCTTCAAGGTCTTGCGCGAGTACCAGGGCGGAATACAGTCGAAAAACAATTCGCCCTGCCCCAGACGTCGCACCAATCGTTGCAACAAATCCAGTACCTGGGCTGCCTGAAAATACATCAGCAGCCCGGCGGCGGTGACAAACACCGGCCCCCGCGTCTGCTGGCTGACCACCTCCAGCCATTGCCGATCCAGAGCCGAACACGCCAACAACGTATTGCGCGGATGGGCCGGGAGAAACGCACGACGCGTCTCGATCGCTTCAGGCAGATCCACCGAATACCACTTCACCCGACCGTTATCGACACGCCACAGCTGGGTTTCCAGGCCTTCGCCGAGGGCAACCACTGTGCCGTCGGGGTAACGCAACAGGAAATCCCGCACGCGGTCATCGGCATACCGCGATCGAATGCCATGGGCCGCCTGGGCCTTGCCGAAGCGGCCCTGAAAGTCGTAGTCGATGCGTTCGATCAGTTGCAGCAACACCGGGTCATCCAACAATGGATCAGCCCCTTGGGCAAATGCGGCACGGTTCCATACCGTCATCAGCATGGTCTCCGGAACGCCGGAAAGACCGGGTACCAGTCGCTGAGGTTGCACTGCTGAATTCATCCACGTTTCTCCAGATAGACCCGCTGCCGGGCGCATCATACGGGCAATGGTCGGAGGGATCTGCGCGCCACGAGAAGAACTGTAGCGCGGGGAAACATCCAAGTATTAATGAGAACAATAACTATTAACCTAATTGTGCTCATCGTAAACCCTTTGTGATCCTAATCGCTATCACGCCGCTTTATTCTGCGCCACCGATGTGTGCCGAGCCCGTCACGCAAGCCACCAGCCAACGGAGTGCCGGATGAAGAAACCAACCAAAGCCGCCAGAGTGCCAACAGGGCAACCGCTGACAGTCATGAAGTTGCTGGCACTCGCTCGCGGATTGTTCGGCCTGGCAATCACTAGCGCCGTGGTTTCTACGTTGTTCGGTATTGTGCCGTTGTGGTGCGTCTACCAGATCGCTCGACAACTGCTGGCGGCGCAGCCGGACTCAACGGTTGTCCTCCACTGGGGCCTGGCGGCTCTGGGCGCGGTAATGCTGCGCTGGCTGTTGATAAGTGCCAGTCATGTGTGCGCCCACTTGGCCGCGTTCGAGTTGCTGCGTCAGTTACGCCGGCGCATCGCCCGACATTTGGGCGAGGTACCCTTGAGCTTTTTCGCTCGGCACAACAGCACCGACCTGCGCCGTATCGCTAACGATGACGTGGGTGCACTGGAAAGCTTTTTTGCGCATTTGCTGCCCGATGCGGTGTCCGCGCTCGTCACCCCGCCACTGACGTTGATCGTGCTCGCGGCCATCGACTGGCGCTTGGCGCTGGCCTGTATCGCCCCGCTGCCGCTGGCCCTGTTGGCGCAGACACTCATGATCAAAGGCGCCACGGCACGCATGGCGCAATGGCACCTTCTGCAACAGCGCATTTCCCGCAGTTTCAGCGAGTACCTGCGGGGCATCCAGGTGGTCAAGAGCTTCGGCCTGACCAGTCTGCGCTTTGGCACCCTGAGCCGCGACATCCATGAGGCAGCTGCCTGGGTAGCCGGCTTCGCACGTAAAAGCTCACTGTTCTGGGTGGTGTTTTCCGGCCTGCTGAGCGCTAACCTGATCGTCGTCGCGCCCTTGGGTACCCTGCTGCTGCTCAAGGGGCAGATCAGCCTGGACACCCTCCTGCTGTTTTTATTGCTGGCTCCCGCCGTATTGATGCCCCTGCTGCGCCTGACCTACATTCAGGGCGAATTGATCCAACGCAACGCCGCCCTGGCCCGCATCAACCGGGTGTTGCAATGCCCTGCCTTGGAAAACAGCCCCACCGCGCACGTCCCCGAAGCGCCGTTGCATCTGTGTGTGCAAGATGTTCGCCATGCCTATGGCGAGCGCCAGGCGCTGGACGGTGTCAGCTTCACCGCCCAATCCGGCCAGTTGACCGCGCTGGTTGGCCCCAGTGGCTCAGGCAAAAGCACCGTGGCCCAATTGGTCTGCCGCTTGTTCGACGCCGATAGCGGCCATCTCACACTGGGCGGCACCGACCTGCGGGACTGGCCGCTGGACGCCTTGCTGGAACAGGTGGCGACGGTCTTTCAGCACGTCCATCTATTCGATGGCAGCGTACTCGACAATCTGCGCCTGGCACGCCCCGAAGCCAACCTGGCCACGGTCCACGCCGCCGCACACGCCGCGTGTGCCCATGATTTTATCCAACGCTTGCCCCAAGGCTACCTAACACCCATCGGTGAGCGTGGCGCGCAGTTGTCCGGGGGGGAACGCCAACGCCTGTCAATTGCCCGTGCCCTGCTCAAGGACGCACCGGTGCTGATTCTCGACGAAGCCACCGCCTATGCCGACAGCGATAGCGAAGTCCTGATCCAGCAAGCCCTGGCCAACCTCTGCCGGGGCCGCACCGTGTTAATGATTGCCCACCGCCTGCATACCGTGACTGCGGCAGACAGCATCGTGGTGCTCGATCAAGGGCAAGTACGCGGTATTGGCCGTCATGCGCAACTGCTCGACACCTGCCCGCTTTACCAACAGCTCTGGCAGGACCACACGCGCATTCGCCACTGGCATCTCAACGTCTCGGGAGTACCCGCATGATCGGTCCATTGATGCGTGCCGGCGAGCGTCTGGCTGGCGAACGTGACGTTCGCCTGAGCCAAGGCCTGCGCCTGACCGCCCTCGAAGGACTGCTGAGCGCGGCGCTCTACCCGTTGCTGTATATGTTGCTGGACAAGTTGTTCCACGGTCGCGCCGACTATCACGGCATCCTGGTGTTGGCCCTGGCGATGATCGCCTGCCTGGCGGCACGAATTGTGGTCGGCGCACTCGGCACTCCGCTGGTCTTTACCGGTGCCTACGCCATGATGGCCACTGCCCGCCTGCGCCTGATCGACCATTTGCAGCGCCTGCCGTTGGGCTGGTTCGGCCAGGCCAACAGCGGTGAAATCAGCGCACAGGTCACCAGTGACTTGGAACTGGTGGAAAACCTCTGGTCGCACTTTCTTGGGGTGTTTGCATTGTCCCTGGCGCAACTGGCTGGCCTGATGGTTTTTCTGTTCTGGTTGCAACCGCTGCTGGCCGCATGGGTGTTGCTGACCCTGCCCCTCGCGGGGCTGGCAATGTGGGTTGCAATCCGCAAGGCCATGCGCCACGCCGAGCGCATGCTGGCGAGCAACAACCGGACCCAGGCCGCGCTGCAGGATTACCTGCAGGGCATCGCGGTGATTCGCAGTTTTGGCCGTTTTGGCAGCGCCCTGCAGCGTTTGAACAAAGTGCTGGACGCCCAGCATCGGACAATGATCGCCATCGAACTCAAGCCGGCGCCCTGGATTGCACTGTTCGGGCTGGTGATCGAGGCCGGTTATATCTTCACGGTATTGCTCGGTTGCCTACTGATCGAGCCGGGGCGCCAGGGGCTGGCGGACCTGTTGCTGTTTTACGTACTGGCCCTACCGCTGTATCGCCAAGCCCTTGACCTGGGTTTCGCCACCCTGCTGCTGCGTTTCGGCCACTTGGCGTTGTCTCGTACCGCACAGTTGTTGAGCCAGGCGCCCCTGCCTGAACCGGCCATCCCGCGTCGGCCTAAAGCTTTCGACATTCAATTGCAAAATGTCAGCTTCCGTTACCCGACACGCGAAAATCGCGTGCTCGACAGCCTGTCTTGCCACCTGCCCGCCGGATCGCTCACTGCGCTGGTCGGTCCCAGCGGCGCCGGTAAAAGCACCCTGGCCCACCTGGTAGCGCGCCTCTGGGAGGTCGACAGCGGCCAACTGCGTATCGGCGGCATCGACGTGCGCGAGATCGGCAGCGCACGGGTGCAGGAACATATTTCCATGGTGTTCCAGGACGTCACACTGTTCTGTGGCAGCGTCCTGGACAACCTGCGGGTGGGCAACCTCGACGCCAGCGAAGCCGAGGTGATCGAGGCCGCGCGCCTGGCGCAAGCCCACGATTTTATCCAGGCGTTGCCCGAAGGCTACGCCACGCGCATCGGCGAAGGCGGTGGCTGGCTGTCCGGCGGCGAACGCCAGCGCCTGTCGATAGCCCGCGCCCTGCTCAAGAACAGCCCGATCCTGCTCCTTGATGAAGCCACCTCCAGCGTCGACCCGTCCTCGGCAGCCGCTATCCAACAGGGCCTCGATGTACTGGTACGGGAACGCACGGTGCTGGTAATCGCGCACCGTCTACACAGCATCCAGCACGCCGACCAGATCCTGGTGATGGACTGTGGACGCATTGTCGAGCGTGGACGCCACACCGAGCTACTGGCTCTGGGCGGTCTCTATAGCCACCTGTGGCGGCAACAAAGCCTGGCACGCCACTGGCACTTGAACACCTGAACCCCGCATGCCGCCCTGGCGCGGCACGAGTACTTGTCTGGATGGAGTCTCACCATGTACACATCGACCAGAACAGCCTCGACGGCAAACCCCACTGCCACCACGAAGCTCACCCCGACAGCATTGGTCGAAGCCGTGGCCCGACAACTGGGCCTGACTGTCGAACAGCTTCCCCTCGACGCCAACCTGTTGCGCCTGGGCCTGGACTCGATGCACCTGATGGCCTGGCTCAACCGTTTGCGCCGCCAAGGGTGCAACGTGACCCTGAGCCAACTCTACGAGCAATCGACGCTGCAAGGTTGGTGCGCCCTGTTGCAGGAGCCTGCGCCCGCGCCCCAAGCCCCTCTCGCGGCGCAACCGCTGCCACGCATGAGCGACGGCCAGCCCTTTCCGCTGACGGCGGTACAACACGCCTATTTTGTCGGGCGTTCCAGTGAACAGCCCTTGGGCGGCGTGGGCTGCCACCTCTATCAGGAGTTCGACGGCCAGGGCCTGACGCCTCAGGCCCTGGAGCCGGCCATCGAGCAACTGATCGAGCGCCACCCCATGCTCAAGACACGCTTCTTGGCCAACGGCAGCCAGCAATGGCAGGCGCAATCCAGTTGGCCGGGCCTCAAGGTTCACGACCTGCGCCGGTACGAAGAGACCGCTCGCGAACAATGCCTGCTGCACCTGCGCGAGCAACTGGGGCACCGTCGCCTGCGGGTCGAAGACGGTGAAACCTTCGACTTCCAATTGTGCCTGCTGCCTGAAGGCCGCCATCGCTTGCTGGTCAACATCGACCTGCTGGTGGCCGATGCGGCCAGCTTCAACCAACTGTTTGAAGAACTGATCGCCCTGATCGCTCGCCAACCGCTACCACCGACGCCCGGCGATTATGACTTTTGCGCTTACCTGGCCCAGTTGCAGGGTCACGAGCAACCCCGTATCGAACAGGCCCAAGCCTGGTGGCTGGCGCGCCTGGAGTCGTTGCCCCTGGCTCCGCAACTGCCCCTGGCCCAGGAGCCCGAACGCATCGAACAGGTGCGCATCAGCCGTCGACGCGGGCAACTGAATGCCCGCCAGTGGCAACGGTTCAAAGAGCATGCCGGCCAACACGGGGTGACGCCGACCATGGCCCTGGCCACGTTGTTCAGCGCCGTACTTGGCCGCTGGAGCGGGCAACAGCGGCTGTTGCTCAACCTCACCCTGTTTGATCGCCAGCCCCTGCATCCGGCGGTGGCCGGGATGATTGCCGACTTCACCAATATCCTGCCGTTGCCCGTGCATTGCAGCGGGCCAACCTTCGCGGAGTTGGCCCTGGCCAATCAGCGCAGCTTCGCCGAGGTCTACGAACACAGCGCCTGGTCCGGCGTGCACGTGTTGCGCGAACTGAAAAAACACCAGCGCCACCCCCACGGCGCGCCGATCGTGTTCACCAGTAACCTGGGGCGCCCCTTGTATGGCGAGGCCACCGCCGACACTCTGGGTGAACCGGCCTGGGGCATTTCCCAGACGCCCCAGGTGTGGATCGACCACCTGGCGTTCGAGCATCACGATCAGATCATCCTGCAATGGGACAGCAACGCCCAACTGTTTCCCGCCGGCCTCACTGACACCCTATTCGAGGTTTACCTGGAACAGGTACTGGCACTGGTCGACGATCCACGGTGCTGGGCGCGCCCGCTGCCAGAGCTGATGCCGTTGGCCCAGCGCGAGGTGCGCCGACAGGTCAACGCCACCGCACAACCGCAGCCAGGCGGCCTGCTCCATGAGGGCATATTCGCCCAGGCCCAACGCTCACCCGACGCCATCGCGCTGATCCAGGGCCCACGGCAATTGAGCTTCGCTCGTCTCGCCGACCAGGCCAACCGCCTCGCGGGCGCATTGCAGGGCTTGGGCGTCGGCCCCGGTGACACCGTTGCGGTCAGCCTGCTCAAGGGCATCGGCCAAGTCATTGCCGTACTGGGCACCCTCCAGGCCGGCGCGATCTACGTACCCGTGCCACCGGATCAGCCGCTGGCGCGACGCCTGGGGATCTACCGCGGTGCCGAGGTCAAATGCGTCATCACCAGCGCCGATGAACCTGTCGAAGCCGAGGTGCAGCCGCGTCTGGACTGGCAACAGGCGATACTCGCCGATCCGCTGCTCTCACCGGTATCGGTCGATCCCCAGCAACCGGCGTACATCATCTACACCTCCGGTTCCACCGGTGAGCCCAAGGGCGTGGTGATCAGCCACCAGAGCGCGCTCAACACCTGCGTGGACATCAGCCGGCGCCACCATGTCACGCCACGGGACCGGGTGCTGGCTTTGTCGGCGCTGCACTTCGACCTGTCGGTGTATGACATTTTCGGCGTGCTCGGCGCAGGCGCTTCGGTGGTCCTGATCGAGGAACCACAACGGCGCGACCCATCGGTGTGGTGCGAATTGATCGTGCGCCATCGCATCAGCCTGTGGAACAGCGTGCCCGCTCTGTTCGACATGCTGCTCACCTACAGCGAAGGCTTCGAGCTGCCGGCACCGGCGTCACTGCGAGTGGTAATACTGTCCGGCGATTGGATCGGCCTCGACTTGCCTGGCCGTTATCACGCCTACCGTGCCGACGGGCAGTTCATCGCCATGGGCGGGGCAACGGAGGCGGCTATCTGGTCCAACACCTACACGGTGACGCGGGTCGAACCCCATTGGCGCTCCATTCCCTATGGCCAGCCGCTGGCCAACCAGTGCTATCGGGTCATGGACGAGCTGGGTCGCGACTGCCCCGACTGGGTGGCGGGCGAACTGTGGATTGGCGGTGCCGGCGTAGCCAAGGGCTATTTCAACGACAGCGAACGCAGTGCCCGCCAGTTTGTCGAGGTGCAGGCGCAACGCTGGTATCGCACCGGCGATCTGGGCTGTTACTGGCCCGATGGCACGCTGGAATTTCTGGGCAGACGCGACAAGCAGGTCAAGATCGGCGGCTACCGCATTGAGTTGGGCGAGATCGACGCCGCGCTCAATCGCATCGAGGGGGTCAAGAGCGCTATCAGCCTGGCCCTGGGAGAGCGCGAAAAAAGCCTGGTGGCGTTCGTGGTGCCCCAGGGTGCCAGCCTCTACGGCCCGGTACCGATGGATCCGCGCACGCCCGCCGATTACCCCGACTGGCTGGCATCGAACGGCGTCAGTCCGGCCCCGGCGGACAACACGCCGTTGGTGGATTTCCTGCTGCAACACCTGGCGCTCAACCATGTCACGCTGAGCACTCCCACCGATCTCGACACGCTCATGCAGCACTACGGTTGTGCCGCCGATTGGCGCCCGCTATTGGGCCGTTGGCTGGCCTGGCTGGGTGCGCAAGGTGTCCTGCACAGCAACGAAGCGGGCCAATGGCAACGGGTCTCGACAATCGACAGGGCCCCAATCGACACGCAGCACTATGCTCTGAGCGAGGCGCTGAGCGCACACCATGACGGCTTGCGCGACATCCTTTGCGGCCAGCGTGATGCGCTCACCTTGCTCGATCACCCCTACTGGTCGCCGGAGCACCTGTTGCTGCAAAGCCCGGGCAACCGTGAAACCCTGGAACAACTGGGCCGCCATCTCGCCTGCCTGAGTCAACAGTTGCAACGCCCCGTGCGCCTGATCGAGGTCGGCGCACGCAGTGCCTTGGTCGGCGCGCAATGGCTGCAACGGTTGGATCCCTCGCAGCTGCAGTACACCGCTCTCGATGCTTCCCTGGCCATGGTGCTCAAGGCCCGCGAGCGCCTGTCCGGCTTCGCCCATGGCACAGCGCTGCGCGATCACTACGACGATCACTCGGCCTTGCTGTATAGCGCCGATGTGTTGCTGATCAACAATGCGCTGCATCGTCTGCAGCAACCCCAGGCCGCGCTGTCAAACTGGCTGGCGTTGTGCGCGCCGGGCGCGGCGGTGTGCGTGTTGGAACTGGCGCAAGCCGGCGCTCTGGCGTTGGTCAGCAGCGATTTGTTGGATGAACGCCAGGAGGCCGCGCAACAACTGCGAAGCCTCGAGCATTGGCGGCAGCTGCTGAGCGACGCCGGTCTGCGTCCGTGCCAGGCCAGTGTGCTGGGCGATGTGCAACGCCTGGTCCTACGCGCAGCCGAACAGCCCCAGCGTCCCGACCCTGCCAAGCTTGACCAGGCCCTGGCCAACCAACTGCCCGGCTACATGGTGCCCCAGCGTCTGTACTTCCTCGACGCTCTGCCCCTCACCGCCAATGGCAAGGTGGACCATCAAGCCCTCTCGCGCCTGTCCAAACCTGCTGTGCTCAGCCACGCAGAGCAGGCCGCCCAAGGCGCTACCGAACAACGGCTCGCCAGCCTCTGGCAACAGTTGCTGCAAACCTCGCCAATACACCGCCACAGCCAGTTTTTCCAACTGGGCGGCGACAGCCTGCTGGCCACACGCATGATCGGCGAGCTGGCCAAACAAGGCTATCGCGCACGTCTCGACGATCTGTTCAATTTCCCCACCCTGAGCGCCTTCGCCGCTACCCTGGTTGCCGACGACCAGGCGCCGGGCCTGGAGTTGCACCACGACCCGGCAGCCCGCTACCAGCCGTTCGCCCTCAGCGATGTGCAGCAGGCATATTGGGTAGGTCGTCGTCCAGGTTTTGTGTTGGGTGGCGTGGGCGCGCATTTCTTTGTCGAGTTTAACGTCGAAGACCTCGACCTAGCGCGCCTGGAAGCGGCCTGGCGGCGCTTGATCGAACGTCACGACATGCTGCGCGCGGTAGTCCGCGACGGTTGCCTGCAGGTACTGGAAAAGGTGCCGGCGTTTAGCCCCTATCGCCATCGGGTCAGCGCACTGGACGCCAGCGAAACCCTGGCGCTACGCGAGCGCCTGTCGCATCAAGTACTCGACCCTGCGCGTTGGCCACTGTTCGATGTACAGATTGCCGAAGATGCGAGCCAGCACAGCCGGGTGTTCATCAGCCTCGACAACCTGCTGCTCGACGGCATGAGCATGCAAATCCTCCTGGCGGAACTGGAATTGCTCTATGAACAGCCCGAGCGCGCGCTGGAAGAAATCGCCATTGGCTTTCGCGACTACCAGTGCCTGCGCGCCAGCCAGCCACCGAGCGCCAACGCCCAGGCCTATTGGCAGCGTCGCCTCGACACGCTACCGCCAGCCCCCCAACTGCCGTTGCGTCGGGACCCTGCCGACATCGGCGTGCCTCGTTTCGTGCGGCTGGCCGAACGCCTTCCCGCCCGCCAGTGGGAAGCGTTGCAAACCAACGCCCACCAACATCAGTTAACCCCGTCCGGCCTGTTGCTCAGCGCGTTCTGTGCAGTGTTGTCCGCCTGGAGCCGCGAGCGCGAACTCACCCTCAACCTGACACTGTTCGACCGCCAACCCCTGCACCCACATATCGATCGGGTGCTGGGCGACTTCACCTCGTTGCTGTTGCTGGCCTGGCAACCCGTTGGAACCTGGCTGGACAGCGCTCAACGCCTGCAACAACGGCTGTGGCGTGACTTGGCGCACCGTGACCACTCGGCTATTCGTGTCATGCGCGAACTGGCCAGCCGCCAGGGCTTGGCCGCGGCTCAGATGCCGGTGGTGTTTACCAGCGCACTGGGGTTCGACAATGGCCGCTTCATGGCGCAATCGTCGTGGCTCAAGCCGGTCTGGGGGATTTCCCAGACCCCGCAGATCTGGCTCGACCATCAGGTCTACGAATCAGAAGGCGACCTGTGCCTGAACTGGGACGCCGTCGAGGCACTGTTCGATCCACAGACCCTGCACGGCATGTTCGACCAGTACGTCGCGCTGTTGCGCCAGTTGGCCGACCAGCCCCACGCCTGGGCCATGCCCCTGGCGCAACTGGTGCCGCTTAACGCCAGCGCGCCAGCGCCTCTGCGGCTCGTCACGCCGCAGCCTACGCCATGCGCGCCTGCCGCCCAGGCCTGCGAGCAGACCGTGGAGCTGATCCGCCGGGCGTTTAGCGAGGTCGTCGGACTGAAGCTAGGCGATAGCCGGCAAAACTTTTTCGAGGCGGGCGCCAGCTCGCTGAAGCTGGTGCAACTGCATATTCGCCTGACGCAGTCGGGATTCCCCCATCTGCTGGTCACCGATGTGTTCGGCTACCCCAACGCCCACGCGCTGGCCGTGCACTTGCGCCCTGGCGCCGCGCCCGTGAACAGGCCACTAACGGATCGGCAAAGCCGGCTTGAACAACGCAACAGTCGACGCTTGCGTCGCATCGGAGGTGTTTGATGATGCGCTATCTGCCTTATTGGTGCTACTACCTGCATCAAGGCATGCTCACCGCTCTCATGCTGCAAGGGGTGGTGGGTTATTTCCGCCACCAGGGCCTGGATCTGGCCAGCCTGAGCTTGTTGTCGCTGACATTTTTGCCATGGATCGGCAAGTTCCTATGGGCGCCCTGGTGCGAACGTCACAGCATTGCCCTGCGCGGCAATCGCTACCTGGGCAGCCTGGTTATCTTGCAACTGAGCATGGCCGCGCTGCTGTTGCTGCTCAGTGCCTTGGCCCCCGAGCATTCGATCTATCCGATCCTGGCAGGGCTGATGCTGCTGGCGTTGCTGTCCGCCAGCCACGATATCTACGCCGATGGCATCACCATCACCACCTGTGACGCCGAAAGTCGCCCGTTCGCCAATACCGCCCAGGTCGGCGGCAGTTACCTGGGGATTGTCTTCGGCTCCTTCGTGTTCCTGTTCCTGGCCGAACACTGGGGCTGGCGAGCCGGCTTTATCGGCATGGCCTGGGTGTCGGTGTTGTTGCTATTGCCAGTGGCGTGGTTACCGGTTCAGCAAACCAACTCCGCTGCTGTCGAACAACCGCGCCTGGATTACGGCAGTATTACCGCGCTGTGGCCGGCATTGTGCCTCACCGCGATTTACTACCTGGCCATGCGCGGCCTGATGGCGGTGCAAACCGTGCTGCTGCTGGACCAGGGACTGAGCCTGGCTGACCTGGGGCTGGCCTCCACGCTGTACAACACCCTGGCCAGTGCCCTCGGCGTAGTGCTCGGGGGCTGGATGGCCAAGCGCTTCGGCGCCTGGCGCTGCCTGCTACCGGCCATGGTCCTGCACGCACTGATCGCCGTGGCCGCTGCCTTGGGCGCGCGGGTGTATGACTTACCTATCTGGTTGGCCTTGTTCGCTGTGGTCAACGTGGCCGCCGCGATCAGTTTCGTCACGCTCTACAACCTGCTGATGGGCGTGGTTCGTCCTCATCAGCCTGCCTCGGACTATGCCCTGCTGCAATCGGTGGACGCCGCCGTGGCGATGCTCGCTTCGATGGCGGCGCTACAGGTTGCCTATCGCCTGGGCTATCCCATCTTGCTCGGCGGCCTGGCGCTGATCGCCTGTGTCTGCCTCTGGCCCGCCTGGCGTTTGCGTCTGCGCCTGCAGCGCAACCTGCCCGCGACTCCGTCTTCCCCATCTACCCATGAGGTCATGCATGCACAGCCTTGAAGCGCTCTATGGCGCCAGCGAACCCATCGCGGTGATCGGCCTGGCCTGCCGTTTTCCCGGCGCCCGCGACAGTAACGAATACTGGCAGAACCTGCTGGCCGGCCGCGAGTGCAACCGCCGTTTCAGCCGTGAGGAACTGTTGGCCGCCGGCCTGGAACCGGCATTGATCGACCATCCGGACTTCGTCAACGTGGCGGCGGTGATCGACGCCGCCGACCAGTTCGACGCCACCCTGTTCGGCTATTCGCGCCAGGAGGCCGAGTCCATCGACCCCCAACAACGGCTGTTCCTGCAAACCGTCTGGCACGCTCTGGAGCACGCAGGCTTCGCGCCCCGTGAGGTGCCCCACAAGACCGGCGTGTTCGCCTCTGCCCGCATGAGTACCTACCCGGCGCGTGAGCAGATCCGCGTCACCGAGGTGGCCCAGGTCAGGGGCCTGCAAGCGCTGATGGGTAACGACAAGGATTACCTGGCCACCCGTGCCGCTTACAAGCTCAACCTGCGCGGCCCGGCCATCACGGTGCAGACCGCCTGCTCCAGCTCCCTGGTGGCGGTGCATATGGCCTGCGAAAGCCTGCGCAGTGGTGAGTGCGGCATGGCCGTGGCCGGCGGGGTGGCGGTATCGTTCCCGCAACAGGCCGGCTACCGGTATCAGCCGGGCATGATTTTTTCTCCCGACGGTCGCTGCCGCCCGTTCGATGCCGGCGCTCAAGGCACCTTCGCCGGCAATGGCGTCGGCGCGGTGACCCTGCGCCGCCTGGAAGACGCCCTGCGTGACGGTGACCCGGTGTTGGCGGTGCTGCGTGCCAGTGCGATCAACAATGACGGGCAGCACAAGGTCGGTTACAGCGCACCGTCGATCATCGGCCAGCGCGAGGTGATCAGCGATGCCCTGCAGCTGGCGGATATCGACTGCGCCAGTATCGGCATGCTCGAAGCCCACGGTACCGCGACGCCGTTGGGCGATCCCATTGAAGTGCAGGCGCTGCGGGAGGTGTTCGCCACCCGCGCCGATATTGCCGGTTGCGCACTGGGCTCGGTCAAGGGCAATCTCGGCCACTTGGACACTGCCGCCGGCATTGCCAGCCTGATCAAAACGGTGTTGGCGGTCAGCCACGGGCGTATTCCGCCCAGCTTGCACTTTGAGCGGGCCAACCCGGCGCTGAAACTTGAACACAGTCCGTTTTATGTACCGGTGCAGGTGCAGGACTGGCCACACGGCCCGCGCCGGGCCGGTGTGTCCTCGTTCGGCATTGGCGGCACCAACTGCCACGTGATCGTCGAAGCCCTGCCTGATACCTTGCGTGCCGAAACAGCCGAGGCGCAGGCCAACGCGTTGCTGCTCAGTGCCGCCAGCCGCACTTCGCTGCAGCAACTGGCCGGACACTATGCACAAGCACTTGCCAACAGCGAAGCGCCGGCCAACCTCGTGCATACCGCGCTGCACGCCCGCCAGTTGGACTTACCCCACCGCCTGGCGGTAGCCCTGCATGAAGAAACCGCGCAGGCGTTGCAGGCATTTGCCCAGGGCAACCATGACGCCTTGCTGTATGACGGCCAGGCCGGCCCAGGCGGCCAATTGTGGCTCTGCAGCGGCCAGGGCAGCCAGTGGGCCGGCATGGGTCAGAGCCTGTATGGCCAATCCGAGGCCTTCACCCAAAGCCTGGACCGCAGCTTCGCCGTGTGCGCCGCGCATTTGCAGCTCCCGCTCAAAGCGGTGATGTTCGGCGAGCACGCCGGCCTGATCGATCGCATGGACTACGCGCAACCCGCCATTGTCGCCCACGCGGTAGCCATGGCCGCCCATTGGCGCGCACTCGGGCTGACGCCGGACTGGTTGATCGGGCACTCGGTAGGAGAATATGCCGCCGCCGTGATCGCCGGTATTTACCGCCTGGAAGACGTGCTGCCGCTGGTCATCAGCCGTGGCCGCCTGATGCACCAGTGCGCCGCAGAAGGCGCGATGCTCGCGGTGTTCTGCGATGCAGCGCAACTGGCCCCCCTGGCCGACCAGCATGGCGTGGAAATCGCGGTGTACAACGGTCAGCGGCAACTGGTGGCGTGTGGCACGCGCTCGGGCATCGATGCGCTGGCCCTGGTACTGCAAACGCTACGGATTCGTTGCCACCGCCTGAATATCGCCGGCGCCGCGCATTCGCGGCTGCTTGATCCGATTCTCGATGAGTTCCAACAGGCCAGCTCGGCCTTGCGCGCACGCCCAGGCAACATCCCGCTGATCTCCACTCTCAGCGGCCAAGCGCTGACCCACGCCGAGCTGGACAGCGGTCTCTATTGGCGCCGCCACCTGCGCGAACCGGTACGATTCCACCAGGCCCTGGAACAGGCACTGCGCAGCGACATCAGCCTGGGATTGGAGTTGGGCGCCGATGCCTCGTTGACAGCTATCGCCAGCCATCTCTCCAAAACACAGGTGCGCTGGGTAGCCAGCGCCCGTCGCCATAAACCGGCGCCAGGGGTGCTGCAAGACAGCCTGCTGCGGCTGTTCGCCGCCGGTGTCACCCTGCCATGGCGTGAGTTGCTACCCAGCCACGGGCAACGCATCCAGGCCCCTCTGTATACGTTCGATCAACAACGCTACTGGTGCGACACACCCTGCTCTGCCTCACCGAGCCAAGAGGATCGGCTGCTGCAGGGCGGGCGCGAAGTGGCGGTCCGCGAAGGTGCCAACCTCGACTTGCCGCGCCTGGAGCGCTTGTACACCTGCGTGACCCAACTGCATGGGTTGTATGTGGACCAAATGGTGCGCCAGTGTGTTGGCGATGGCATCGACCGCGGCGTCACCGCCCTCGACATCCTGCGCGGCGGGCGCCTGTTACCGCGCTATCGACAACTGTTGGTGCGCTTGCTCAACGCCTGCGTGGAGGACGGCTACTACCGTCACCACCACGGCCTCTATCACAGCGCCCGCGCGGTACCGGTGGCCGAGCGCACGGCATTGCTGCACACCCTGCGGGCCTGCTGCGAAGGCCTGGACGTGATCGCCGACACCGTGGAGCGGGCGGGCGAGCAGTTGTGCGCGATGATGAACGGCACGGTTGAACCGGTGGCGGTGATCTTCCCGCAAAGCGCGTCCAGCGGCGTCGAGGTGTTGTACCAGCAGTTCAGCTTTGGGCGCTATTTCAATCAGATAGCCGCCGGTGTGGTCGCGGGACTGGTGCGTGAACATCAACAGGCCGAGGCTCGCCCGTTGCGCATCCTGGAAGTCGGCGGCGGTACCGGCGGCACCACCGCCTGGCTGCTGCCCGTGCTCAAGGACGTGGCCCAGGTGAATTATTGCTTCACTGACATTTCGGCGATTTTCAGCCGCCGCGCCGAAGAAAAATTCGCCGAGTTTCCCTTCGTCGAATACCGCCAGTTCGACTTGCAAAAGCCGGCCACCGATCAGGGCTTCCAGGCCGGGCACTATGACCTGATCGTCGCCGCCAACGTGATCCACGCCACCCAGCATGTCGGCCAGACGCTGCGCAACCTACGTCCGCTGCTCAAGCCCGGCGGCGCTTTGCTGATGCGGGAAATCACCCGCCCCATGCGCCTGTTCGACTTCGTATTCGGACCGCTGGTACTGCCTCTGTACGATGAACAGGCGCGTGGCGGCGAGCTGTTCCTGTCCACCGAGCAGTGGCGCCAACAATGCCAGGCCAGCGGTTTCGAACGTCTGCACTGGCTGCCCGACGATGGCAGCGCCACCGCGCGGATCAGCGAACATATCCTGCTGGCCCGCACTGGCGCTGCGCTCCAGGCCCCCCTGCAAGCCATCGGGCACGACAGCGGCGAGCCGATCCTTGGCCGGCAACTGGGTCCGCACCTGTATCAGGCGAACTGGTCCGATTGCGCAGGCAACCCTCAACGCTGGCAGCAACGCCTGGATGCCGTCTGCGCAACTCTCGCGGCGCGGCATGGCGAGCCGCGTCGGGCGCCACGGTTCAGCCATCCGCTGGCACTGCCCGAGGCACTGGACAGCATCGGCATCGAATGGCGAGGCGCAGTCCTCGGCGACGCCCAGGTAATCCTCCGTCAACGCGGCCCCGAGGGCCAATGGCACCCGTTACACAGCAGCGGCCCGACGCCCGCTTGCCAGGCCTGTCCCCACACGCACTACACCTGGCACTGGCAACCGCTGGAACTCAGCCGAGCCGCAGCCCCCTCACCCGACGGCACCCGCGTGCTGAAACTTGCCCCCGGCACGCTGACGAGCATGGCCGATGAAATCATCCGGGCCCTGGCCGATCCCGACGATCGACCCTTGCTGGTAGTGACCCGTAACGCCTGGGCGCTGCCCGGCGACCCGCCCGTGGTACCCGAGCAACGCGCCCTTTGGGGCTTGTTGCGGGTGGCGAACGCAGAGCAGCCGCAACGCCCGCTGGCGGTGATGGACCTGGATGGCGATGACCAGGCCACGCTGTCGCTCGGCATGGCCGCCGCCGGTAGCGGCGAACGCTGGATTGCGGTACGCGACGGCCAGGCTTGGGTACAAACCCTGGTGCCACAAACCCACAGTGCGCCGGCATTGCCGGCAAACAGCTTCAGCGACGGCGGCTGGCATCTGGTCACCGGCGGGTTCGGCGGGTTGGGACGCCTGAGCGCGGCCTGGCTGGCGGCCCAGGGAGCCCGACACATAGCCCTGCTCGCCCCGCGCTGTTCGGCCGACAGCGCCGCCTGGATCGAACAGTTGCAACACACCCATAGCGGCGAGGTGCGCTGGTTTGCCTGCGATGTCAGCGATTCGCAAGCCCTGGCGCGGAGCTTGGAAGCCTTGCGAGCGAAAAGGCCCCTCAGCGGTGCGATTCATTGCGCTGGCCTGCTGGACGATACCCCGCTGGTCAATCTGTCGTCCGCACGTTTGAGCCCGCTGTTACAGGTCAAATGCCAGGCGGCGGCGCAGTTGCAAGAAGCGTTGGCCGAACAGGGTCGCTACCTACTGCTGTATTCCTCGGCGGCCGCCAGCCTCGGCGCACCCGGTCAAGGCGCCCATGCCCTGGCCAGCGCTTACTTGGATGGTCTGGCCGAAGCCACTGTCGACCAACCCCTGCGCACCCTCAGCCTGGCGTGGGGCGCCTGGGGCGAAGTCGGGCGTGCCGCCGAGCACGGCATGCACGCCAAACTGGCCCAGGCCGGCATGCTCACGCTGAGTACCCACGAAGGTCTATGGCACCTGGAACAGGCGATCATGCGCGGCACGCCGGGGTACCTGGCCATGCGCGTCGACCCTGCGCGCATCGATCCGCATCGACGCCTGTTCCCCCGCGAAACGCACGAGTCGGCGCACACAGATTCAGTTAAAACGCCGCCTACACGCGAGGTTCCGTCAGCACCGGTGCTCAGCGGCGACCACGACACCGACCGTCCGGTGCTGCAGCACTGGCTCGAGACTTCGATTCGTCGGCAACTGCGCCTGAGTGCCGAGACTGGCCTGGCGCTGAATCAGGACCTGATGCAATTGGGCCTGGATTCGCTGCTGTTTCTCGAACTGAGCAGCGACATCCAGCGCCAGTTGGGCGTTCGCCTGGATGCCGAGCAGGCCTACCGGGATCTGAGCATCGACGGGCTGACCACGCTGCTGTTAACCCAGGCGCCCGGCGCAGCACCGATAGCGAGCCCAGCGACGATCGTCCTCGATCGACGGGCGCGTTTCGAGCCCTTCGCGCTGACGCCGATTCAGCATGCCTACTGGCTGGGCCGTACCGACCTGATCGAATACGGCGGCGTCGCCTGCCATGTGTTGTTTGAATGGGACAAAGCCTACGCCAGCTTCGATCCAGGTCGCTTCGAGCAGGCATGGAACGCGCTGATCCGGCGCCACGACATGCTGCGCATGGTGGTCGACAGCGACGGTCGGCAACGCATCCTCGAACAGACGCCATGGTATCGCTTGCCACGCCACGACTTGCGGGCACTAAGCCCGGATGCCCGACAACAGCGTCTGCTGGCGATTCGTGAAGACATGTCCTATCGCGTGCTGCCCGCCGACCGCTGGCCCCTGTTCGAAGTCAGCCTCAGTGAGTTGGACAGCGAGCATTGCCGCTTGCACATGAACCTCGACTTGCTGCTGTTCGATGTCCAGAGCTTCAAGGTGATGATGGATGACCTGGCAAAAGCCTATGCCGGCCAAGACCTGGCGCCCTTGCAACTGACGTTCCGCGATTACGTGATGGCCGAGCAAGCCCAGCGTGACACCCTGGCCTGGCGCCAATCCTGGCGTTTCTGGATGGACACGCTGGAGCGCCTGCCGGCAGCCCCGCAATTGCCCATGGCGACCGGCACCGCGGGCGGCCCGCCGCGCTTTCGCACCTTGCAGGCGAGCCTCCAAGCCCCGCGCTGGAGCCGCCTGAAGGGCCACTGCCAACAACTGGGCCTGACCGCTTCGGCGGCGCTACTGGCGCTGTTCGCCCAGACCCTGGAGAGCGTCAGCCGCCGCCCGGACTTCAGCCTCAACCTGACCTACTTCAACCGTCGCCCGGTGCATCCACAGGTGCAACAGTTGATTGGTGACTTCACCTCGGTGTTATTGATGGACTTCCAGCTCGGCCGGGGTGCCAGCTTGCGTGAGGTGATGCAGACCACCCAGTCACGCCTCTGGCAGCGCCTGGCCCACACCGCCGTCAACGGCGTGGAGGTGCTGCGCGAACTCGGCAGGCGTCAGGGCCAAGGTCGTCAACCGGCCATGCCGGTGGTGTTCACCAGCCTGCTCGGCATGTCACTGGACGGCCAGGCCATCGATCAGGCGATGACCGCCACCCTCGGCGATCCAGTGCATGTCTTCACCCAGACGCCACAGGTGTGGCTTGACCACCAGGTCATGGAGATCGACGGTGAACTGGTGTTCAGTTGGTACTGCATGGAGGAGGTCCTGGCCGACGGCCTGATCGACCGCCTGTTCCACACTTACAGTCAGTGGCTGCAACAACTGGCGGATGACCCCGCCGGCTTTGACCAACCGCCCGCGCTGCCCCGTATGGACTGGTCGGTGCAATTGGACAGCGAGCCGGTCGATTTGCAGGCACTCGAAACCCATTTGCGCCAGACACCCGGGGTGTATAGCGCCAACGTGAGTGTGGACCACCAGCAGCGCAAGCTGATTGCCCAGGTCGTGGCACACGCGCCGCAACCGGTGGACGGTGGCTCGGCACTGGTGGTCGACGCCCTGCCCGATCTGAATGACCCACAACGCACGGAGGTCGAACTGACTTGGCACGCTCTGGAACAGCGCGCTCGCCAAGGCATCGTCTTCACTTTGCGCAAGCACGGCCTGTTCACCCAGACCGGGCAGCGCCACGATCTGCTTCAGGTAATGACACGCCTGGCCGCCCGACCGCAATTCAGCGGATTGCTGGGTCAGTGGCTGACGATGCTCTGTCAGCAGGGCTGGGTTGCCTTGGAGGGGACGAGCTACGTCACGCTACAGCCGTTGCCCGACGCAGCAGCGCTGCCGCTACCGGATGCACCGTGGAGCCAGACTCTGGCGGGCTACCTCGACACATGCATCGAGTTGCACGGTGAGCTGCTACGCGGCGAACGCTCGGCCCTAGGCCTGTTGTTCGGCGACAACGATGCAGTGGTGAACGCCTTTTACAGCGACAATCCAGTGTTGCAATGCCTCAATCGCAGCCTGGCGCTCACGGCCAAAAAACTCGCCGGCAAACGTAACGACCTGCGGGTGCTGGAAGTCGGCGCGGGAACCGGCGCCAGCACCGCGCACCTGCTGCCGGCCCTGGAAACTCATCTACGGGAGTATCGCTTTACCGACATCTCCAGCCTGTTCCTGGAACAGGCACGGGAGCGTTTTGCCAACTGGCCGCAGCTGCGCTGCTCGCTGCTGGACCTCAATCAACCGGTGGACTTCAACCAGCACCCGCCAACAGGCTATGACCTGATCGTCGCGGTCAACGTGCTGCACGACGTGGTGCATGTGCCCCGCAGCCTCAAGCGTCTGCATAGCCTGCTGCGCCCTGCTGGTCATCTGCTGCTGGTGGAAGCCACCGAGCGTGACAGTGCGCTGCAACTGGCAAGCATCGGCTTTATCGAAAACCTCAGCCATTTCGAGGATGCTCGCGCTGACGACGACAAAGCCATGCTCGACTTGCGGCGCTGGCGGGAAGCGCTGCAGGCAGCGGGTTTCACCTGGCGGATGAATTGGCCGCAACGGGCCGATGACAACATGCGTCAACACTTGATCGTGGCGCAGGCCGAAAACCCCGCGCCGCTGGACCTGCCAGCCTTGCACGAACAGGTGCGGAGCTGGTCCGCGCCCTGGCCGCTAGCGCTCAATCGCGTGGAATTCGGCGACGATGCCAGGCCCGCGACAACGGCAGTACCGGCCACGCCTCGCCAGCCCGTACAAGCCGCTCCCGCCTTGTTTGAGGCAGTCGCGGCACTGTGGCAGGAACTGCTCGGTCAACCGGTACACGTCAGCAGCGACTTCTTCCACACAGGCGGTGACAGCCTGATCGCCACGCGCATGATTGCCCGCCTCAACCGCCTGGGTTACACCGCCAGCAGCCTGCGCAACCTGTTCGACAACCCGCGTCTGGAGGACTTCTGCGCCACGCTTGAGGCAAGCTCCGGCGCAGTCGACGATAACCCGCTGGCCCTGGCCCGTGGACGGCATGACCTCAAGGTGTTTGCCTTTCACGCCTCCGACGGTGAGATCGGTGCGTACCTGTCCCTGGCTCAGGCATTGGATTGCCAGGTGTTCGGGCTGCACGCCGCCAACGCGCTGCAGGCACACTCACTCAATGAACTGGCGACGCGTTATGCCGAGGCCATTGTCCGGCAACAACCCGCTGGGCCTTATGTGCTGCTGGGTTGGTCCTACGGCAGCTTTGTCGCCGAAGCGGCAGCCCGGCAACTGCATGCCAGGGGCGAACGGGTGCGCCTGGTGCTGCTGGACCCCGTCTGCCGCGAGGATTTCCGTGTCGACAACCGCAGCAGCCTGTTGCGGCTGATGGCCCAGGGCGCGAAAAAGATCGAGCTTCCCGCCGACCTCGAGCAATTGAGCGAGGCGCGGCAACTGGAGGTATTCATGACCCTCGCGACTCAAGCCACCGTGCTGAAAAACCAGCCATCGCCCGCCGAAGCGCATCAGTGGTTGCAGCGCATCGAACATTTGATGCGCCTGCTCGGCCAACATACCCGGCCCCACGCCCTGGAGCTGCCTTGCCTGTGGCTAAGCGCGGCCACACGCCCGGCGCACTGGTTGCCCGCCGAACACGACTGGCAAGACTGGGCCTCGCAAGCCCAACGCGAAACCCTCACCGGCGATCACTGGCAGTTGCTGCTGGACCCCGATCACCTGCCACACACGGTTGCCCGCATCACGGCCTGGCTGGCCGCACCTCATAAGGAGCCTCAAGCATGACCCATCCATTGAAAGTCCTGGTGGTCGGGGCCAAGTTCGGCGAGTGGTACCTCAACAGTTTCCTGGTGACACAACCCGGACTGCAACTGGCCGGCCTGCTGGCCAACGGCAGCCCACGGGCCCGCGCCCTGGCCAATGCATTCGGCGTCCCGCTGTACACCGACCTGGCGCAACTGCCCGCCGACCTCGACCTCGCTTGCGTGGTGGTGCGTTCCGGCGTAGTGGGCGGAGCCGGTGCTCAACTGACCGAAAACCTGCTACAGCGTGGACTACATGTGATTCAGGAACATCCGGTGCACCCGGACGAGATCGCTCGACATCAACAATTGGCGATCTCCCTCGGGCGCCAGTATCGGGTCAACAGCTTCTATCCGCATACCGAGGCCGGGCGTTGCTGGATCGACACCGCTCGCCGGGTTCGGCAATTGCTCACGGGCCAGTCACCCAGCCTTGCACAACTGACCACAAGCCGCCAACTGCTGTATTCGAGCCTGGACCTGATGCTGCAAGCCTTGGGTTGCGAGTTGACGGCACAGGCCAAGGTCAGCCTGGTAGACCGTGATACTCACTTCCACACCCTGGCCCTGGACCTGCCGGACTGCCGTGTGCTGTTGCGCCTGCAAAACTGGATGAACCCCGACGATCCCGACTTGCACAGCCTCGTCATGCACCAGATGAGCCTGGCTTGGCCCAGCGGCTACCTGTCGCTGGATGCCAGCTACGGGCCGGTCAACTGGACGCCGACGTTGCACAGCGACTCTCATGCCGATAACCGGCAAACCGCCTACGCCAGCGCGGCGGCTTACCTGGAGCGGCCAACGGCCCTACCCTTGCATCCGGCCGCGGCCAACTGGCGCAGCGCTCAGGAAATCGAAGGCCCGGCGGGGGTGGGCCACTTGTTGCAACGCGTGCGCGGTCATTTGACAGGCGAGCCGGTCGAGGCCGGGCTCAGCGACCACTATCAATTGGCTCTCGCTCGTCTGTGGCAGGACGTACTGCGTTGTGCCGGCCCAGCCGAGCTGCGTCCGGCCACCCCGCCGCAACTGATCGATGCCGCACAACTACGCGTCGGGAGCCAGGCGGCATGAGCATGTTGCGTCCCTACTTGAGCGGCGACGGTGCTGCCGGCCATTTATTGTTGTGTCCGTTCGCCGGGGCCAGCGGCGGCGCCTTTCATGGTTGGCGTGGTCTTGAGGGACTGGGCCTGGACCTCTCCCTGGTGGTCTATCCGGGCCGTGATCAGCGCATGCACGAACCCTGCCTGCGACAGGTCGACCCGCTGGCCAGAAGCCTGGCCGCCGCCGCTCAAGTCCAGGGCGCGTCGCAACGCAACCCGCTCATCCTCTGTGGGCACAGCATGGGCGCCCAAGTGGCGTTCGAAACCTGCCTGTTGCTGGAGCAGGCAGGCACACCGCCTGCCGGCCTGGTGCTGTCGGCCTGTCATGCCCCGCACCAAAGCGGGCGGCGCCTGCTCAGCCACCTGGATGACTCGGGTTTTATCGAGCAACTCGTGGCGATTGGCGGTTGCAGCCAGGCGCTGCTGGATGACCGTGCCCTGCTGCAACTGTTCATGCCATTGCTGCGCGCCGATTTCCAGGCCACCGAGAGCTACCACCGTCCGCTGGAACCACAGCGTCCACGCCTGCGCACGCCCACCCTGCTACTCAACGGCAGCCATGACCCCGAGGCCGACGCCACGGAAGTGGCGGCTTGGTCGCATTGGCTGGACGGCGACTATCAGCAGCACGAGGTCGCCGGCGATCACTTCTACCTCACCCAGCGCCCGCGCGCGTTTGCCGCCCGTGTCCTGAGTTTTATCGAACACAGCATCAGCCCTTTCCATTATTGACGGGAATCGACCATGCCGACTTCACCCTTATTGCCCTTTCTCTCCCTGACGCTGCCCCAGCGCCTTGAACGATGGGCACAGGCCCATGGCAGCCGCGTCGCGCTAGTGGCTGGCGAATCGCGCATCAGCTACACACAACTCGACCAGCGTGTCTCGCGCCTGGCCGGCGGCCTGGCCGCACTGGGTATCCAGGCTGGCGACCGGGTCATGCTGCAATTGCCCAATAGCGTCGGGTTAGTCAGCGCGCTGTTTGCCGTGATGCGCCTGGGCGCCCTGCCGGTGCTGGCCATGCCCAGCCAGCGCGCGCAGGACATCGAAGCGTTGTGCAGACTGGCCGAGCCGGTGGCTTACTTGATTCCCGAGCGCATTCGCGACTTTGACTTTCGCTCCATGGCCGGCGAGATTGCCCAGCATCAGCCCTCGTTGCGCCAAGTAATCGTCGACGGCGAGCCCGGGCCTTTTACCGCATTGTCCAGCCTGGATGCAGCGTGCCCACCGCTGCCGACGGTAGCCGCGCAAGACACCGCTCTGCTGTTGCTGTCGGGTGGCACCACCGGCACGCCGAAACTGATCCCGCGCAGCCATGCGGACTATGCCTACAACTTCACGCATTCGGCGCAGCTATGTGAAATCGACCGGGACAGCGTGTACCTGGCGGTGCTGCCCATCGCCCACAACTTCACCCTGGCCTGCCCCGGTATCCTAGGCACGTTGGCCGCCGGGGCCTGCGTGGTGCTCGCCGAGAGCGCCGGTTGCGACGTGGCAATGCCGCTGATCGCGCGCGAACGGGTCACCCACGTGGCGTTGGTGCCGCCGTTGGCACAACTGTGGGCACTGGGCCGTGAATGGGAAGACAGCGACCTATCGAGCCTCAAGCTGCTGCAAGTGGGCGGTTCGCGACTCGACCCTGGACTGGCCCGGCAACTGGTGGATGTCCTGGGCTGCCGCCTGCAACAAGTGTTCGGCATGGCGGAAGGGCTGCTCTGCTTCACACGTCCTGACGATTCGCTGGAGGTAGTGCTCAATACCCAGGGCCGCCCGCTGTCGCCGGAAGACCAAGTGCGCCTGGTAGATACCGACCTGTGCGAGGTTGCCCCCGGTCAGGTCGGCGAGCTGCTGACCCGTGGCCCCTACACCATCAACGGCTATTACCGCGCCGCCGAGCATAACGCCCTGGCCTTCACCGTCGATGGCTTCTACCGCAGCGGCGACCTGGCACGCTGGACGCCCGAGGGCAATCTGGTGGTCGAGGGTCGAATCAAGGAACAGATCCAGCGGGGCGGCGAAAAAATCTCCGCTGCGCTGATCGAGTCACATCTCAACGCCCTGCCTCAGGTCGAAGCCTGCGTGGTGGTCGCGGTGCCCGACAGTCTGCTGGGGGAGCGCATCTGCGCGTTCATCCTCGGCGAACCCGCCGCCACCGCGCAGGTGTTACGTGAGCAATTGCGCCAGGGCGGACTGGGTGACGACAAATTGCCCGACCAGTTCGAATGGCTGATGGCCTGGCCGCTGACGGCCGTGGGCAAGATCGACAAACAGCAACTGGCCGTTCTGGCCCAGTAACCGCAGGAGCCTCCCATGAATGCCATCAAGCCCGCGCTGCAATGCGCAAACCTCCAAGACATACGCCAGGGTATCGACCACCTTGACCGCCAGTTGGTCGAGCTGTTGGCCGCACGCCTGACTTATGTGCAGGCCGCCACACGTTTCAAGGCGAACCTGCAGGCCATTCCCGCTCCAGAACGCGTCAGCGCCATGCTTGAAGAGCGCAGGCTCTGGGCCGCCGACGCTGGATTACCGGTGGATGAAACCGAGGAATTCTTTGGTGACCTGATTCACTGGTTCATCAACCTGCAAATCAATCATTGGCATACCCTGCACCTGCAAGAGGCACAACCATGACGCGCACGCCTTCGTTCACCGGCCTGCTCAAATGCCTGAGTGCCGCCCGGGCGCAAACCAACATCACAAAGACACAGGTGCTGGCCTCCTTTTCCACGCTGTCACCCAAGGTCGATCAACTGGCGTTGTTCAGTGCCAACCACCGGCACATGTTGGCGTGTTTGTGGCACGTCCAGGCTCAGGGCGTATTTCGCCTCGGCCTGGGCCAGGCTCATGAGTTCAAGGGCCATCACGACGAAAGCTGGCAGGCCCTGGGGCAGCGCTGGCAGCACATGGTTGCGCAAGCCACGGTGCATGGGCGTCATCGTCCGGCGCTGTTCGGCGGCTTCGCTTTCGACAAGGGCAAACCGCGCACGCGCTTATGGCGTGACTTTCCCGACTCGGCCCTGACCCTGCCCCGCTTCGAATGGCATGAAAGTCAGGGCCAGACCCGCCTGGTGGTCAATGTGCTGGTGGGACCACGCACCGATTGTCGACGCCTGGCCCGGGCCTTGTTCGGCGAGTGGGCGGCTATTGGCGCGCGCTCGTTGCCTACGGCCAATGCCGATCAGGGCGCTCATGTCCGTCGGTCGATGCCCCATTTGTGGAAGCAGGATGTGAGCAATGCCGTCAACCTGATTCAGCGCGGCAGCTTGAAAAAAGTCGTGTTGGCGCGCTCGCAGAAGGTCCCGGCCTCAGAACCCTTGCACGTGGTCATGCAACGTCTGCTGGATAAACAGCCTCATGCCTATCTGTTCGCCTTTGCCCGCGACCGCAGTTGTTTTGTCGGGGCCTCGCCGGAATGCCTGCTGAGCGTGCGCGACCAATACCTGCACACCATGGCCCTGGCAGGCAGCGCACCCCGTGGCCAGGACGCCGCCAGCGACGAGCACTTGGGCGCGCAACTGCTGGCCAGCGAGAAAGACAATGCCGAGCATGCCATGGTGGTCGCCAGCCTCAGCGAGTGCCTGCAACGCCATTGCACCGAGCTGCAGGTTGCCCCACGACCGCACCTGCATAAGCTGGCACATATCCAGCATCTGTTGACCCCAATGACGGGCCTGCTCAGGGCAGACAACAATCTGTTGAGTGTCGCCGAATGCCTGCACCCAACGCCAGCCGTGGGCGGTCTTCCACGCCAGGCCGCGCTGGACTATATCCGCCACGCGGAGCAGTTGGACCGTGGCTGGTACGCCGGCCCGGTAGGCTGGCTAAACGACAGGGGCGACGGAGAGTTTGCCGTGGCCCTGCGTTCGGCCCTGCTGGAGGGCGGTCGCGCTACGCTGTTTGCGGGATGCGGCCTGGTCGAAGGTTCGGACCCGGAAAGCGAGTATCGCGAAAGTGACCTGAAAATGCAGACCATGCGCGAAGTACTGATAGCTGATTGAACGCGGCGGCGTTGGCATACACCTTCCAGAGACTGACCTCGGGGTCACCCTGGCAGGATCGATGATGGCCTCGACCAACGTAAGCCCCGCTGCCCTGGCGAGCTGCCCTCTTGCCAGGTCAGTAATCCGACGCGCCCGCAGCCTGGCCACCGACGATACTCACGCCCGAACTGGTGCCCAAGCGCGTGGCACCCGCCTCGATCATGGCCATTGCCGTCACGTAGTCACGCACCCCGCCCGACGCCTTGACCCCCATGTGCGGCCCGACGACGCGGCGCATCAAGGCAATGTCTTCCAGGGTTGCGCCGCCGCGACTGAAACCGGTCGAGGTTTTCACGAAAGCCACGCCCAACTCGCGACAAATTTCACTGGCGCGGGTCTTTTGCGCATCGTCCAACAAGCAGGTTTCGAGAATCACTTTCAACGGCACCGGGCCGCAAGCCTGCTGCACCGCTGCGATGTCGTCGTGCACCGTATCGAACAGTCCCTCTCGCAGCGCGCCGATGTTGAGCACCATGTCGATCTCGCCAGCACCCGCCGCAATTGCTTGTCGGGCTTCAAAGGCTTTACTCTCGCTCAGTCCGGCGCCCAGCGGAAACCCGACCACCGCGCAGACTTTGACTCGCTGCCCGGCGAGTAATTGCGCGGCATAGGGTACCTGGCCTGAGTTCACACACACGGAATAAAAACCATGGTGCCGCGCCTCTGCGCACAACACCGCGATCTGTTGACGCGTGGCGTCAGCCGCCAGCAAGGTATGATCGATAAACCGGGCAAGTGCTTGGGGTGTGATCGAGCTCATGAGGTTCGGTCCTGATGAAGAAGCCTGGGGGGGTGACACTTAAGAAACCACACACTACATATGTTAATATAACATCAATAAATGTTTAAATCACAACATAATTAGTCGATGGAACGTCTGTGGAAAGCAAACAATCAGAACGCATCAAACTGATCCAGCAAGCCCTGCAGGACCAAAAGGCGATTCATCTTCGCGAGATGGCCGCATTGCTCGACGTCTCTGAAATGACCCTGCGCCGCGACCTGAATCGCTACCCGGACAAATTCCATTTGTTGGGCGGGCATATCACCCTGGCGTTCGACCCTGCCGACGGGCACGACTACAAGGTCACTGAACAAGGCAGTCGGCACGTTGAAGAAAAACGTCGCATCGGCAAGCTCGCAGCCGCGTTCATCAAGAGCGGCGACACGGTGTTCTTCGATTGCGGCACCACCGTACCCTATGTGATTGACTTCATACCTGATGAACTGGAGTTCACGGCTGTGTGCAACTCGCTCAACGTCCTGCTCAAACTGCAGCAAAAACCCAACTGCAACATCGTACTGTGCGGCGGCACTTTTCATCGCAAAAACCAGGTATTCGACCATGCGGACGAAAGCAGTATCCTCGACCGTATACGCTTGACCTGGGCGTTCATCTCAGCGGCGGGCGTGAGCGAAACCTTCGGCGTGACGTGCTTCAATTTCAATGAAGTCGAGGTCAAGCAGAAAGTCCTGCGCCAGGCGCAGCACAGCATGTTGCTGGCCGATCACAGCAAGTTCGACGCTGTGCGCACCGCGCATTTCGCCAACCTCGAACAGTTCAACGTGGTAATTTCCGACAAGAAACTGCCCAAGCCCTATCGCGAACTGATCGCCAAGAACGGCGCGCAATGCGTGGTTTGAATCCGGTCATTCGCCCCACGTTCGGCCTAGCCGGCGCCGCTCTTCAACCGACAAATATCCGGTAGTGACACTGAAGACGGCGCTTTGCCCACCCGCCAATGAGCGAACGTTGCCCTTGGCTTTTTCCGCCCGGTAGCCCTCGGGTTCGCAGGTAGCGGGCAGCACGAATGCGGCGACGCCCTGGTCGGCGTTGTGCAGAATCCAGCGTGTCGCGTGGGAGAACTGCTCAGGCCGGTAGCAGGTGTAGAACGCCGATCCGGCGGGATGATCGAGGAGAAAATGCGCATAACCTGACGCATCCGCTGGCACGCCTTCGAAGAAACAGACGATTTCCGGATCATACAAAGCTGGCGTGTCCAGGGTACTCAACCGTGACGGATCCTCGCTCAACCGCGCCATATAATCCGACCATTCAGGTGTCGGTTGCACATGGGCAGGAACGCTCTGACGCACGCGCGCGCAGGCTCCGCCGAGTGGTTCGAACAGACGCCCGCCGGGCACGTAGGCGTAGTTCATGTGAGCCATGTACATCAACTCCATGGCTTTGCCCGCCAGGTTGGTGACCTGCATGTCGATATCGAACACGCCCAGGCCGGCACGCAAGGTGATCGAGGGCATCGCACGGTAGTGATCGCCAAACCCTTGCACGTATTCATACTGTCCGCTCAGCAGCAGGTAGGGGCCAACGGCGTCCTCGCCGACCTCTAACCACGCTGTGTCCATTAGCGCGCAGGGCATCTCGCCGTGCAACGTGTGATCATCGTCCGGCGCCGGGCAGCCATTGCGCAACAGCCCGGCGTGAAACATGAAGCAGCCGTAGGTGCCGATCACCGTCGGGCTTGGTTTGGGTTGACTGAACATATTGCGCATGGTCAGGTCGCAGTCATCAAAGATCGCCGACCAGATCATCTGCCCCTGATACGGTAAGGCCACCACACGTCCACGGGCGTTTTCCAATGCCAGCGCCTTCACGCCACTGGGATAGGTCCAGGCCAACACGCGAAAATCGGCGGTTTCCAGCAGGGTCTTCTCAGCCCCAGTGAATTGTTCGGGAGACAACGCCAGCGTAACGCTTTTCATGAGGCCACCACTGTTCCGACCCCAGACAGCGTGGCACGACTGTGACGCAGGCACGAATAGGCGTAGACAACAATCACCACGAAGCACAGCAACGGCACGCTATAGGCGAGCTGCATGTTGCCGTGGGTGGCATCCGACAACAGGCCCTGGAAGACCGGAATCACCCCGCCGCCGACGATGCTCATCACCAACAGCGATCCGCCAACGCCGGTGTCCTCACCCAACCCATCGATGGTGAGACCGTAGATGGTTGGCCAGCACGGTCCGAGGAAAATGCTGACCCCCACTGCGGCATACACAGCGGTTATGTTTGGCACCAAGATGGTGTAGGCCAGCAGCACAATGGTCAGCACGCCGTAGATCGCCAATACCTTGGCTGGATGAAGTTTGCGCATTAACAGATTGGCGATCATCTTGCCCAAAAAGTAGGCGGCAAACGTGGTGAGCAGGAACCATGACGCGCTGCGCTCATTCATCCCGCCCATCTGCATCGCCAGACGAATGGTGAAACTCCACACCCCGACCTGGGCGCCCACATAGAGGAATTGCGTCAGTACACCAAAGCTAAAGCGCGGGTTGCGCGATAGTCGTGCAAGGCTCTGCCCGAGGCTGCGCGTCTTTACGTTCGCCGTGGCGTTGCCCCGGCACGCCGGGAACCGCGTGATGGCGATCAAGATGAACATCAGCACCAGGACAGCAATCATCCATTTGTACGGCAGCAGGGTCGACTGGATCATCTCCAGCTGCTGGACAGCCGCCTGCGAAGCGCTCATTTGCGTCAGTTGTTCACGCGTGGCGTCGGTGTCCTTGAACATGACGAAACTGCCGACATACACGCCGGCCATGGCACCGAACGGGTGGAAGGTCTGAGAGATGTTCAATCGACGGGTGCCGGTTTCACGCGGGCCCATCAACGTCGAATAGGTGTTGCAGGCGGTTTCCAGAAACGACAACCCGCACGCGATGACGAACAGCGCCATCAGAAACATGCCATACGTTGCCGTCGAAGCCGCAGGAAAGAACAGCGCGCAGCCCAACATATACAACATCAGACCGAGCAGAATCGTGCTTTTATAGCCCAAGCGTCGCACGACCATCGCCGCAGGCATCGCCACGAAAAAATAACCCAGGTAAAACGCCGACTGCACGAAGGCCGTCTGAAAATCGCTGAGCAAAAACGCCTTTTTGAAATGCGCGATCAGCACATCATTCATGCTCGCGGCAGCCGCCCATAGCGCGAAAATACTGCACAACAACAGGAACGCAAACCAGGGTGTGCGGTTGAGGTAAAAACCATCGGGGGTTTGTTGGAGCGGGACTTTTGTCATTGTTATTCTCCGTGGGAAATAGGGCGCGTCAGCGCCATACCGGCCGCGATCATCGGATTAGACGCCGTCAAGAAACCGCGTAAAGCTGCCAGCGTCGGGGTACGAGCTTTGGGTGCCCAAGGCGGTGACCGAGCAAGCGGAATACGCCACTGCCCGTGTCATTGCCGCACGCATGTCGCCATCCCGATTCCAGTAATGAGCGAAGCAGCCAATGAACGCATCGCCAGCGCCGGTGGTGTCACGCGCGACGACCGAGCGACCCGGCACGTGAAACTCACCCTCCGCGCCCACGTATAGCGCGCCTTTTTCCCCAAGAGTAACGATGACATGGCGGATGCCTTGCGCGGACAACTCACGCGCAGCCAGCAGCGCCGTGTCGGGACCGTCGACAGGCTTGCCGGTGATCAGCGCCAGCTCGCTTTCGTTGGGGATCAAAAAATCGAGTTGCGCCAAATGCTCGCGGCTCAACCCCGCGACCGCGGGTGCGGGATTGAGCAACACCGCAATGCCATGGCGCTTGGCAAAATCAATGGCGTGGTAGACGGTCGCCAGCTCGATTTCCAACTGCAGGACGATAAGGCTGCACTCGCGCAGCGCCGCTTCGGCGGTATCGATATCGGCAGGCTTCAAATGGGCATTGGCGCCTTTGACGATAAGGATGCTGTTGTGGGAATCGCTCTGGACAAAAATCGGCGCCACGCCACTGGACACGCCCGCCACACGCGTCACGTAGCGGGCATCGATGCCATGGCGCTGAAAATTGGCGAGGGTGTTATCGGCGAACAGATCGTCGCCCACTTTACTCAGCATCAACACCTCGGTGCCGAGCTTGGCGGCAGCTACTGCCTGGTTGGCGCCTTTACCGCCGCAGCCCATGGCAAAGCCTGGCGCCTCCAGGGTCTCGCCCTGGCGAGGCATTCGGTCGATATAGGTAATCAAGTCCACCATGTTGCTGCCGATGACCGCGATCTTGTTCATGGATATTTTTACCTTGTGCACGTTGTGGCAGGCACCACGACGTCATTATTTTTGTTATTTAAATAACATTTATTGTGACTATTCAACCTTTTTTATCAAAACCCGCAAAAAAAGATCAACGCGACAAGGATGTTGGGCACCGGAAACACTGAATCCCCTTCGATTGCCCGATGCGTGGCAGCGCGCAGTACTGCTCGAACGCTCCGATCACGCGTGGTCCGTATTCGGGTAACCATTTAGCGCTGCTCCGGGCTGAGGCCGGAAGCCGAGGGAGCGCGAGGAACAGACCGAGTCAGCCAACCCTTGTTCGATGAAAACAGTCAGCCCAAAATTGCTCACCTCGGCACTCTCAGGACACATTTTCTGTTCGACATCGAGTCAACGGAGGAAATCGGAACAGTCAATGAAACCTTACTAAGGACGGACCCGAACTATCCCTTTGCGGTCAACAACCCCGCGAAAACCTGCTGTTGAGTTCGGATGCAAAAATCGTTGATCGGCCTGCTGACGAAGCGGTTTGGCACGCGATCAGGGAGCTCATTCAACTGCCGCCAAAAGCGTAATTTCACGATGTAGGTGGGCACTACGCCACTGCCCTTCACGAGCGGGCGCAGTGGGCTGGACATCACTCTCCGTTGCAGCGCGAAGACGTGACGTCAGCCTGTTCGTCCGGGTCGCCAGGCGGCGCGTTTGCGGCGTTGATCGTCGAGAGGGGCGCCGTCTGATGTGCAAAAGCAATTCGTGGGGCGAGGCGTCAGGATTCAGGCCAGGACAATAGTGCGGCGTGTACCACCCGGCGGGACGCCTCCCTCGAAAAACCGGCTTTCGCCTGGACAGCCATGCCCTGGATCAACGTGACTATGAGTGAGGCGGCATCGTCGCAGGTCATGCCCGGTGGCAGTGGGCCCACCGCGACCGTTTCTTCGAACCGGTCCCGTAGCTTCAGTCTGAATCGCTCGCGGTTACGTGCAAGTTCCAATCTGATCAGCTCGGCGTCCGTGGAGCAGGCCAGCGCGGCGTTGGTTTCGAGGCAGCCCGGCGGGGTTAGTTCAGCGCTGTGCAACTGCGTCATTCCGTAGAGCAGCCGCTCGGCGATACGACGCGGCGTCGGCTCTGCAAGTGCCTCCTGCCGAAAACCCAGAAAGTCACGATAATATCGCTCGACAACGCGCCGGAATAGCGCCTCCTTACTGCTGAAGGCCTTGTAGAGGCTGGATTTGGTCAGCCCCATCGCCTCGAGCAGATCACTTAGCGAGGTGCCCTCATAACCTTTCTCCCAGAAGACCTGAAGGGCAGCCTGCAAAACCTCATTTTCATCAAACTCTCGCGGACGTGCCATTTGCTTGCCTGTTTTCCTAGTGTGAATAGGGACCAATCGGTTCCGATTCCACTAGCTTACCGAACTTTGGCTACCGCGGGGTAGCGCCCGGCTTTCGCATCGAGCTACCCGAACCTCATGGACCCATCGCTGAAGCTGCGCTTCGGGTGGCCCGTGGCTCGCCTTGATCGGGCCTTAGGCCGGGTCCGAACCGAACAACCAGCCTCAGAGGGAACCACTGCGTGCCCACTAGGCGACGAGGAGCCGTCAACGGCATGTTGACATCCGTCCGACATCTCTGAATAATTGGATACCAATTGGTCCAGAATAGATTGTTGTTGCGCGCTCATTGCACCGAAGGTCGCGGCCTGCTTGTGGCACGGGTCGCCGAGGCGAGAATCGATCCCGAAGAGGCCCTGGATACGGGCCTGTTCACAGCCGAGGTTCGAGCACGCAAGCAGGCATGGATCAAGCGTGGAATTCGGTCGGCACCGACCCTTGTCTTCAAGGAACACAAAACGGTGATGGGGGATCAGTTGATCGACGCCTTTAAGACCTTGATCCGCAAGCTGGTGGGTTAGCCAGCGAGCGCCTGATATTTTTTCGCCTAGAAATGTACCGATAGGTTCACAATGTTAAGAGGATCACTCCATGAAACTTAGCAGTGAAGTTGCCGTCGCCAAGGCTGTCGTCGCCAAACGCGGCAGCCCTGCGATGGGCATTAGCGTCGTTGGCGACGCAGCACATCTTGTCGGCTTCGCCTCGTTCATCGGCCTCATCGGCATGGCGAGCGATCTCAGCGCCTCCGTACCGACAGCCGGCCTGCTCACAGCCCAACATTCACGTCGGCGTGCTGCCGCGCTTGCACTGCCGTTCGCCCACGGGCGGATGGTGACGCCGGAACTCCCGCTTGACGCGTTTTTTTAACTTTACTTGCCCATAAGGATCACATCATGTCCGATCGCATCTCATTCATCGTCCGCCTGCCTGCCAAGCCCGGCCATGTCGAGGAACTTAAGAAGGGCTTGCTCTTCGTCACCGACCAGATGGCCAACGAACCCGATTTCGTCACCACTTGGATTCATCACCCGGTCGACGATCCCGACACAATCGTTCTCTACGAAACCTGGGACTGCAGCATGGAATATTTCATGTCCCATCACATGAAAGCTTCGTACCGCGCCGACTATGAGGCGGTGCTGTCGAAGGTACTGCGCACAGAGCGCAGCTTCGAATTCCTCGTGCCGTTCAAAGAATATCCCAAAGCCACCTGATTCCTGCTTCCCAGGGTCTGTACGCAATGTTTGCCAGGCGAGCCGGCTTTCAACGCCGCATGAGCGAGCGCAGCTGCATGTCGGCCAGAGCCTAGGTAAAGCGGATCACTGAAAAGAAAGACTACGATGGTAAGAACTGAGGCGCTAAACCCGGACCCAGTGCCGGCCGGTTTGAAACCGACTCTCGATGCATTCAGCAAGAGCCTCGGATTCACCCCGAATAGGCTGGCGACTTTCGCGCAGAGCCCGATCGCGGTCCGGCGCAGACTGGAAGCGGCAGCAGCCTAGAACAATCCCGGAGAGGTAGGGATGAAGCACATGGCCCGAATACCGGGCCGGTTTATTCAACAGGAGATCAGCCATGACCAACACGAACGCAACGAAATTCAAAGAGGCGGCCTATCACGGTCTGCCGGCGGAAGACAATTATGGCTATGCACAGGCGATCAAGACCGGAAACATGATCTATGTGTCCGGCCAGCTCAGCCACGACGATAAAGGTGCCATGATCGCACCTGCCACGCTCGATGCAACCGGCAAGCCAGCCGACTTCTCGATGATGGCGCAGCAGATGCGAGTGACCTATGCAAACGCCGCGAAGATCCTGGCACAGTTCGGAGCCACCCTCGACCACGTGGTGGAAGAGACGCTCTATGTCCTCGATGTCGATGAGGCGTTCGCGGTGGCGGGCAAGGTGCGCAAAGAAGCCTACGCCACGGCGCGCCCTCAGTGCGCCAGCAATCTGATTGGCGTATCGAGATTGGCCTTTCCTGAGCAGCTCATCGAAATCGTCTTCAAGGCGGTGCTACCTCCAACATAGCCAGACGCGGATTGATATCCACTGGAACCGTATGCCCGTTCGAGCCAGTCTTTTCGGATGAGATCGAAGATGCTGTCGGTGTCATGTGTGTGCGCTAGCGCACTGAGATCGATAAGGCGCAGGGGCCGCAGATCAAGATGAGGCTCGTCATAGTTCCCCTGACTCGCGCCCCCTGAAAATAGATCAGAAGGTGTAAACCCTTATTCAGGACGGGACAGTGGATTTTTTCAGACGCGAAAAAAAGCGGCCCATGGCCGCTATTTTCGTAGCTTCCGGGCGTTCAGTGGCCCTGATGGAAGCAAATATGGCGCAGCGGACGGGACTCGAACCCGCGACCCCCGGCGTGACAGGCCGGTATTCTAACCGACTGAACTACCGCTGCGTATCGCTCAGACTTGCGTCTGTTTGAAACCTTTAAACCCGTGATCGAAAGCCTTCGGTGGCTGTCAATCGCAGACCGGTCACTCGTTTACCAAGTAGTCGATCTGTACAAATATGGCGCAGCGGACGGGACTCGAACCCGCGACCCCCGGCGTGACAGGCCGGTATTCTAACCGACTGAACTACCGCTGCGCGTCGGTTGGAGACTCCTTGCGGAATTTCCGATTTTCTTGCCACTCTCTTGCGAGATGCTTTCTGACGAAAGACTCTGGAAGTGGTGGGTGATGACGGGATCGAACCGCCGACCCTCTGCTTGTAAGGCAGATGCTCTCCCGGCTGAGCTAATCACCCTTTGCTTCGTCGAGGCCGCGAAATTTACGCAGATAACGAATCTAAGTCAATAGCCTGCTTGAAGTTTTTCTGAAAAAGACCAATTAATGTCAGCACCATCGGCGCCCCGTCGGGATGAAAAACCCTGGCCACACGACCCACAGCCGTCTAGTCGCAATAAATCATTTTCTTGCTCATGCCACCATCGACCACAAATTCCTGGCCAGTGACAAAGCCCGCACTTTTCGACAACAACCATGCCACGATCGCCGCCACATCCTCGACCGTGCCGACCCGGCCCGCCGGATGCTGGGCATGGTCGATATCGCTGAGCGGCTCGGCACGACGCACCGAAGGATCACGAGCATCGATCCAGCCCGGACTGACTGCATTGACGCGAACTTCCGGGCCGAGACTGATTGCCAGGGCGTGGGTCAATGCCAGCAACCCACCCTTGCTCGCCGCATAAGCCTCGGTATCAGGCTCCGACTGCGCCGCTCGGGTCGACGCCAGGTTGACGATGGCCCCGCAATGGGCGCGAAGGTACGGCGCACAATGCTTGGCCAGCAACATCGGCCCGCTGAGGTTGACCGCCAGCACACGGTTCCAATGCGCCAGGTCGAGGCTTTCGAGGGTGATGTTGTGCGGATCGGCAATCGCCGCATTGCACACTAACGCATCCAACCGACCGAACCGCCCTAATACATCGGCCACACCCTGGGCCACTTGCGCTTCGTCGGAAACATCCATGGCGATGAAGCAGGCATTCTCGCCCAGGGCATCGGCGACTTTGGCGCCCCGAGCCTTGTCGAGGTCGCTCAGGACCACCTGCCAGCCTTCGCTGATCAACCAAGCGGCGATACCCAATCCGATGCCCCGCGCCGCGCCAGTGACCAGCGCGACGCGGCCGTTGTTGCCAACGCCGGCTTCGAGGGACAGCTCGATCACAGCGCGGCCAGACCGCGTGCCAGATCGGCTTGCAGATCCGCCACGTCTTCCAGGCCAACCGCAACGCGAATCAGACTGTCGCGAATCCCCGCCGCTTCACGCTCCTGCGGCGACAGGCGACCGTGGGAGGTGGTGCTCGGATGGGTGATGGTAGTCTTGGTGTCACCCAGGTTGGCGGTGATCGAGATCAACCGGGTAGCGTCGATAAAGCGCCAGGCACCCTCTTTGCCGCCCTTGACCTCAAAGCTCACCACGCCGCCAAAGCCGCGCTGCTGGCGCTGGGCCAACTCATGTTGCGGATGGCTCTTGAGGCCCGCGTAGTACACCGCCTCGACACCGTCCTGCCGCTCCAGCCACTCGGCCAGGGCCAGGGCATTGGCGCAGTGTGCGCGCATGCGCAAGTTCAGGGTTTCCAAGCTCTTGAGGAAGATCCAGGCATTGAACGGGCTGAGACTCGGCCCGGCGGTACGTAGGAAGCCGACGACTTCCTTCATTTGCTCGCCACGACCGCAAACCACCCCGCCCATGCAACGGCCCTGGCCGTCAATGTACTTGGTCGCCGAGTGCACCACGATGTCCGCACCGAGTTGCAGCGGCTGTTGCACGGCGGGCGTGCAGAAGCAGTTGTCGACCACCAGCAACGCCCCTTTGGCATGGGCGATATCCGCCAGGGCGGCGATATCCACCAGCTCGGCCAGCGGGTTCGATGGCGATTCGACGAACAGCAGCTTGGTATTGGCCTTGATGGCCGTCTCCCAGCCGGACAATTGCGCCAGGGGCACGTAGTCGACTTCGACGCCAAAGCGCTTGAAGTACTTTTCGAACAGGCTGATGGTCGACCCGAATACGCTACGCGATACCAGCACGTGGTCACCGGCACTGCACAAGCTCATCACCACGGCCATGATCGCGGCCATGCCGGTCGAGGTCGCAACGGCCTGCTCGGCGCCTTCCAGGGCGGCGATGCGCTCTTCGAACGCACGCACGGTCGGGTTGGTATAGCGTGAATAGACATTGCCCGGCACTTCCCCGGCAAACCGTGCAGCCGCATCGGCGGCAGTGCGGAAAACGTAGCTGGAGGTGAAGAACATCGGGTCACTGTGCTCCCCTTCCGGGGTACGGTGCTGACCGGCACGAACGGCCAGGGTGTCGAAGGCTACGCCGTCGAGATCGCTGTCCAGCCGACCGGCATCCCATTCCTGACTCATGCTGCCACTCCTTGCTCTGATCTTTGGAAGATACCAAACCGGCCCCTTGGGGCCGGTTCTTACTCAGTTGTTGTACAGATCGATGATCGCACTGACCGCCTGGGTCTTTACCTTAGACGCATCATTGCGCGCCTGCTCGATCTTGTTCAGGTAGTGCTCGTCGATATCGCCAGTGACGTATTGGCCGTCGAACACCGCGCAGTCGAACTGTTCGATCTTGATCTTGCCACCGCCCACCGCCTCGATCAGGTCCGGCAGGTCCTGATAGATCAGCCAGTCGGCACCGATCAGGTCCGCGACATCCTGGGTGGAACGGTTGTGGGCGATCAGTTCGTGGGCACTCGGCATATCGATGCCGTAGACGTTGGGGTAACGCACCGCCGGGGCCGCCGAGCAGAAGTAGACGTTCTTCGCGCCAGCTTCACGGGCCATCTGGATAATCTGCTTGCAGGTGGTGCCGCGCACGATGGAGTCGTCCACCAGCATCACGTTCTTGCCACGGAATTCCAGCTCGATGGCGTTGAGTTTCTGCCTTACCGATTTCTTGCGCGCCGCCTGGCCCGGCATGATAAAGGTCCGACCGATGTAGCGGTTCTTCACGAAACCTTCGCGAAACTTCACGCCCAGGTGGTTAGCCAGCTCCAGGGCCGCGGTACGGCTGGTGTCGGGAATGGGGATGACCACGTCGATGTCATGCTCTGGACGCTCGCGCAGGATCTTCTCCGCCAGCTTCTCGCCCATGCGCAGACGCGCCTTGTACACCGAGATGCCGTCGATGATCGAATCAGGACGCGCCAGGTAGACGTGCTCGAAGATGCATGGGGTCAGGCTCGGGTTGCTCGCGCACTGACGGGTGTGCAGCTTGCCCTCTTCAGTGATGTAAACCGCTTCGCCGGGCGCCAGATCGCGAATCAGGGTAAAACCGAGTACGTCCAGGGACACGCTTTCAGAGGCGATCATGTACTCAACGCCTTCGTCGGTGTGACGCTGGCCGAAAACGATCGGGCGAATGCCATGGGGGTCGCGAAAGCCAACGATGCCGTAGCCGGTGATCATCGCCACCACGGCGTAGCCACCGACACAACGGTTATGTACGTCGGTCACGGCGGCAAAAACGTCTTCCTCGGTCGGTTGCAGCTTACCGCGCTGGGCCAGCTCATGGGCGAACACATTGAGTAGCACTTCCGAGTCGGAGCTGGTGTTGACGTGACGCAAGTCGGACTCGTAGATCTCCTTGGCCAACTGTTCGACGTTGGTCAGGTTGCCGTTGTGTGCCAGGGTGATGCCATATGGCGAGTTGACGTAGAACGGCTGGGCCTCGGCCGAGGTCGAGCTGCCGGCGGTCGGGTAACGCACGTGGCCGATGCCCATGTGGCCAACCAGGCGTTGCATATGGCGCTGATGAAACACATCACGGACCAGGCCGTTGTCCTTGCGCAGGAATAACCTGCCGTCATGGCTGGTCACGATACCGGCAGCGTCCTGGCCGCGGTGCTGGAGTACGGTTAGCGCGTCATACAGCGCCTGATTGACGTTCGACTTACCGACGATACCGACGATGCCACACATGCGACGCAACCCCTACTTAATGAATCTGAACTGAACAGCACTTACTGGGGCGCTTTGGCCGGTAAGAGATGTTCCTTGAACGGAAGGTCAGCAGGTACGCTGATCCCGCTGGCCAGCCACTGACTGCTCCACCCCAGGATGAGGTTCTTGGACCAGTCGGCAACCAATAGAAATTGTGGCACGAGTCGGGACTCCTGCCACCATGCATCCTGCTGTACCGGCCCCAGGCTGAGCAGCCCGACCGCCACGACCACCAGCAACGCGCCACGCGCGGCACCGAAGGCCATGCCGAGAAATCGATCGGTGCCGGACAGCCCGGTAACGCGAATCAACTCGCCGATAAGGTAATTGACCATGGCGCCGACCAACAAGGTAGCGACGAACATGATGGCACAACCCGCGATCACGCGAGCCGAAGGTGTCTGAATATAGTCGGCGAGGTACACGGACAACGAGCCACCGAACATCCAGGCAATGACGCCGGCGATGATCCAGGTAAGCAAGGACAAGGCCTCTTTGACAAAGCCGCGACTCAAGCTGATCAAAGCGGAAACGACGATTACCGCGATAATCGCCCAGTCAACCCAGGTAAATGGCACAGTGCAGCCTACGAACGGATAAGGCGGCGCATTTTAGCAGAGCGCCGCCTTGCTGGTAAGGCGATTGTCAGTGCATTTCGATACAAGCCGCCGCTTAACCGCGTTCAGGTTGGAATCTTACGACAAAACCGTTCAGCTTCTGCTGGCGACCGAGCAAGTCACGCAGGCGATCGGCCTCCGCACGCTCGATCAGCGGACCGACAAATACCCGGTTCTTGCCGTCTGCGGAGCGGATATAAGCGTTGTAGCCCTGGCTACGCAGGTTTTTTTGCAGGCTTTCGGCACTTTCACGGCTCGACAGGCTGGCCAATTGCACCGACCAAGTGATCGGCAGACCGTTGGGGTCCACTCGGCTCTGCGTGGTATCGAGCTTCGCCGGCGCTACCGCCACCGCTTGGGCTGGCGTCTGCGCGGGCGCGGTGGCGGGCTTGGGTGTGGCCGGCGGGGCGGCAGGCTTGGTCGCGGCGACCGCCGTTGGCGGCTTGGTGGCCGGAATCGGCATCGATGGCACTGGGGGTGGCGTGACCGCCATCTCGTCCTGCTCTTCCGGCACGGGTTCCTGGGGCAGGCTTTGCGGCTCGGGCACCGCTACCGGCTCGACCTGTACCTGAGGCATGGCCGGAGCCTGCGGCGCGGCGGGCGGATCGACGCGTATCTGACGTCGCTCGTCCTGACGGGAAAACAGCATCGGCAGAAAGATCACCGCCAGCGCCACCAAAACCAGGGCACCCACCATCCGCTGCTTGTACGCTTTATCCAGCAATGCCATATGCAGCTTCCTCCGTGGCGCGCCGGGCGAGCCATTCCAGCGCCTCGGCCACACAAAAAAACGATCCGAACAACAGAATTTCATCGTCAGCCGTCGCCAGGTCGCATTGCCCTTCCAGAGCCGCAGCGACGCTTTCGTAGGCCGTCACCGACGCTCCGCGAGCCTGCAAGGCAGCCTGCAGATCGACCGCCGGCCGGCTGCGCGGCGATTGCAACGGCGTCACCGCCCACTCTTGCACATAAGCATCGAGTGGCGACACCACGCCGTCAAGATCCTTGTCCAACAGCAGGCCGAACACCGCGAGGCGCCGCCCGCCGGGGACGCGGCGGGCCAGGCGCTCCGCCAGGTATTGGGCGGCATGGGGGTTGTGCCCGACATCCAGCATGAGTTGCAACGATTTGCCCCGCCAGTTGACGGTACGGCGATCCAGGCGACCGACGATACGGGTCGCCCGCAAGGCGGCGGCGATCCGCTCCGGCTGCCACGGCAAATCCATCAGGGCATAGGCCTGGAGCGCCAACGCAGCGTTCTCCATCGGCAGGTCGAGCAATGGCAGGTCACGCAGCTCCAGCACCCGCCCCTTGCCGTCCAGGCCGCGCCACTGCCAATGCGACTCGGTGATGCCAAGATCAAAATCGCGACCGCGCAGGAAAAACCGGCAACCCAGCTCCCGCACCCTGTCCAGCAGGGCCTGCGGCGGATTCAGGTCACCGCACAGTGCCGGCCGGCCCTGACGAAAGATTCCGGCCTTTTCATAAGCTACCGATTCGCGGGTATTGCCCAGGTATTCGCTATGATCGACACCGATACCAGTCACCAGCGCCAGGTCGGCATCCACCACATTGACCGTGTCCAAACGCCCGCCGAGCCCGACTTCCAGGACCACGACATCCAGTTGCTCACGCTCGAACAGCCAGAACGCCGCCAGGGTGCCCATTTCGAAGTAGGTCAGGGAAATCTCGCCACGGCCAGCGTCCAGCGCCGTGAAGGCCTCGCACAACTGCGCATCGCTCGCTTCCACGCCGTCGATCTGCACGCGCTCGTTGTAGCGCAGCAGGTGCGGCGAACTGTAGACCCCGACCTTGAGGCCCTGGGCCTGCAGCAAAGCGGCGACAAAAGCACAAGTCGAACCCTTGCCATTGGTGCCGGTCACGGTCACTACCCGAGGCGCCGGCCTGCCCAACCCCATGCGTTTCGCTACCTCTTGCGAACGCTCCAGCCCCATGTCGATAGCCGAGGGGTGCAATTGCTCCAGGTAGGTGAGCCAGTCGGCCAGGGTCCGTTGGGTCATACGGTTGCCGGCACCGGCGGGATAACGATGGAGTCCACAGGAGCGGCGACATACACCGGCGTCGGCAGCCCCATCATCTGGGCCAGCAGGCTACCCAGGCGCGGACGCAGTTCCTGGCGCGGGATAATCATATCGATGGCACCGTGCTCCAGTAGGAACTCACTACGCTGGAAGCCTTCCGGCAGCTTCTCGCGAACGGTCTGCTCGATCACTCGCGGACCGGCGAAACCGATCAGCGCCTTGGGTTCGCCGACGATCACATCGCCGAGCATCGCCAGGCTGGCGGAAACACCGCCGTAGACCGGATCGGTCAGCACGGAGATGAACGGCAGCCCTTCTTCACGAAGACGCGCCAACACCGCCGAAGTCTTGGCCATCTGCATCAGCGAGATCAGCGCTTCCTGCATCCGCGCACCACCGGAAGCCGAGAAGCAAACCATTGGACAACGGTTCTCCAGGGCATAATTGGCGGCACGAACGAAGCGCTCGCCGACGATAGCGCCCATGGAACCGCCCATGAACGAGAATTCGAATGCCGAAACCACCACCGGCATCCCCAGCAGCGTGCCACTCATGGAGATCAGCGCGTCTTTTTCGCCGGTCTGCTTCTGCGCCGCGCTCAAGCGGTCCTTGTACTTCTTGCCGTCACGGAATTTCAGCCGGTCCACGGGCTCCAGGTCCGCGCCCAGCTCGGTGCGACCTTCGGCGTCCAGGAAGATATCGATGCGGGCACGGGCACCAATACGCATGTGGTGGTTGCACTTGGGGCAGACGTCCAGGGTCTTTTCCAGCTCAGGACGATAGAGCACCGCCTCGCACGAGGGGCATTTGTGCCACAAACCTTCAGGCACCGAGCTTTTCTTCACCTCGGAACGCATGATCGAAGGGATCAGTTTGTCTACTAACCAGTTGCTCATGCTTTCTTTCTCCAATTCGTTTTCGGCCCGTCCAACAACCGGGCCCGCCTGTTTTCTAGCGGCGGTATGCATGGACGGTGGCAGGCTGTCGTCCGTCACATCGGCGATCAACAGGCGCGCACCGCCTGGATGAACGCTTTGATCTTGGCGGGGTCCTTGATGCCCTTGCTGCGCTCTACCCCACCGCTGGTGTCCACGGCATACGGCCTGACCTGGGCAATCGCGTCCGCCACGTTCTGCGCATCCAACCCCCCAGCCAGGATGATCGGCTTGCTCAATCCTTGCGGCACCAAAGACCAATCGAATGCCTCGCCGGTGCCACCGGGAACGCCCTCGACATAGCTATCGAGCAGTATCGCGCTGGCACTGGGATAGGCCCGGCACGCTGCGGCGATATCGTCGCCAGGCTTGACTCGTAGCGCCTTGATGTAGGGGCGGTGAAAGCCCTCGCACTGCTCGCGGGTTTCATCGCCATGGAACTGCAGCGTGTCCAGCGGCACCGCATCGAGGATCTCGCCCAGTTCACAACGGCTGACATTGACGAACAGGCCTACGGTGGTCACAAACGGCGGCAAGGCAGCGATGATCGCTCGCGCCCGCTGGAAGGTCACTGCCCTTGGGCTCTGGGCATAGAACACCAAACCAATGGCATCGGCACCGGCTTCGACAGCGGCCAACGCATCTTCAATGCGGGTGATCCCGCAGATTTTGCTGCGAACGATGGACATGGCGGCAGAACCCCTAGGGTTTTTCGAGTAAAGTTCCGGATGGTAGCAAATGCTTTTCCAGGCGTCAGCCGGCAAGTTCCGAAAATCCCGTCAGGAAGTGCGGCCCGATATAACGCTGCGGTAAAGCGAACTCCTCCCGGTATTCCACCTGCACTAGGTACAAACCGAACGGATGAGCCGTTACGCCGCCTGTACGGCGGATACGGCTTTCCAACACCTCGCGCGCCCACGCCACCGGTCGCTCGCCGGCACCGATGGTCATCAGCACCCCGGCGATATTGCGCACCATATGATGCAGGAAGGCACCGGCACGGATATCGATGACAATCATCTTGCCATGGCGGGTCACTCGCAGGTGGTGGACTTCCTTGATCGGCGACTTGGCCTGGCATTGCCCGGCCCGGAACGCACTGAAATCGTGAATACCCTCCAGATGGCGGGCCGCCTCGGCCATGCGCTGCTCATCCAGTGGCCGGTGATTCCAGGTGATTTCCTCATTGAGGTGCGCCGGACGGATCGAGTCATTATAGATCACATAACGATAACGCCGAGCGATGGCCTTGAAGCGCGCATGGAAATGTGCCGGCATAACCTTGGCCCAACTGACGCTGATGTCATGGGGCAGATTGATATTGGCGCCCATGACCCACGCCTTCAGCGAGCGCTCGGCCTGTGTGTCGAAATGCACCACCTGCCCGCAAGCGTGTACCCCGGCATCAGTGCGCCCGGCACACATCAGCGAAACTGGCGAAGCCGCCACTTTCGACAAGGCGTTTTCCAGGGTTTCCTGCACCGTGAGCACACCGCAGGCCTGACGCTGCCAGCCGCGATAACGCGAGCCTTTGTATTCGACACCCAGGGCGATCCGGGAAAAGCCGTCAGCCGCCATTTCGGCAGCCGGGTTATCTATATTTGCCAAGGACTTACAGCCTGATAATTTGCGCAAAGGCGTGCATTATAAAGCGCGCGCCCGCGGACGCCATGCATCGAGCGCTTTTTTAGTTCGATCAAACGACAACGGCAGCCCGAAGGCCGCCGTTGTCTTTAGCGCCAGCAGATCAACTCATGTCAGACGATTGAGCATTTCCTTGGCTTGGTTTTTTTGCACTTCGCTGCCTTCACTCAGGACTTCAGCGAGAATATCCCGTGCGCCATCCTTGTCGTCCATGTCGATATAGGCCTGGGCCAAATCGAGCTTGGTCGCCGCCTCGTCGGCTCCCGAGAGGAAGTCGAACTCCGGTTCGTCATTCCCCAGAGCCGCCTTATCAACGGTCGAGGTCGGTGCCACCGGCGATGGCTGCTCCAACCCCTGAGACAGACGCTCCAGCTCGGCATTGACATCATCGAGCTCGTCGGTGAAAGCATTCGACCCGGTATCAACCGCCAATTCGTCGGCCAACGACAGGTCGAAATCGTCCGCCAGCCCTAACTCATCCAGCGCATCGAGAGCCGGTACTGCGCCCTGTGGCGCCAGGGAATCGTCGGCCAAGCCCAGCAGAAAGTCCTCGTGTGCCTCGATTGGGGCCGGCTCGTTACCCCCCAGATCCAGATCGAAGTCCAACAGGTCGTCGGAGCTCGCCGAGGCTTTAGTCTGTTGCCCCAGCACCGATTCGAAGCTCAGGTCGTCGTCGAGTTGCAGGTCATCCAGGCCCAGATCGGCGACCGGAGCCGAAACCACCGAAGGCGAAGCTGCCTCCAGGTCATCCAGACTGAGGTCGAAGTCGCTGTCGAACCCCTCCACCACCGGAGCAGTCGCGGGCGCCTGCGCAACTACGGGTTCTTGTGCCGCAACCGCGGCTGGCGGCTCATCCTGCAACAGTGCCTGGACAAACTGTTCGTCCAGCTCGGCCGCGACGGCCGCCGCGCCAAGACCGGCGACCGCCGCCGTGGCGATCATGCCGGGAAAGCGACTCTTGAGCTGCTCGACCTGGGCATGGTTATCGCCATTGGCGACCAGCTGTCGTTCTTGGACGACAAAGCCGTCACGATCGCCCTGGCGACCATAAACCTCCATGAGTTTCAGCCGCAGATCGCTACGCCGCGGCTCGAGCTTGACCGCTTCTTCCAATAGATCGGCGGCCTGGTTCAGGTGGCCGCGCTCGATATGCAGTGCTGCCTGCCCCAACACATCGGTTGGGCGCTCAGCGACGGGAGCCGGCGCTTGGGCCGGCGTCAGCTTTACGCTGGGCGCAGGCACCTCCAGGCCCTCGAAACTGCTTTGCGGTAGAGACAGGTCTGCCGCGAAGTCACTTTCTTCAGACAGCGCCCGTGCCATGCGCTGGTGCTTTTCGGCTTCCTGCTGAGCCTTGCGGCGACGGATCAGCAGCAGCATGAGCAACAACAACACCAGCACCACGGAACCGGCGATCAAGCCCAGCAGAATCGGGCTGGACAGCAAGTCGTCGAGCTTGCGCTCTTTGCCGGGCGCAACGTCGGCCTGAACCGGCTTGCTCGGCTCGCTTGGCGCAGGCGCCACTTGCGGCTTGGCCACCAGTTCGGCCGGCATTGCCGGCTGGCCGGCGGCGGGTGCGACGTCCGTACCTTGCGCTTGCAACTTGGCCAGTTGATCGTTCTTGAGTTGGATCAGTCGCTGCAGTTTGTCCAACTGGCTCTGCAGGTCGTCCATACGGCTTTTCAGCTCGGCATTGTCGCGACGGGCAGCATCGAGGCTTTCCTGCGTCACCGCCAATTTGTCGCTCAAGGCCTTGCTGTCGCCAGCCGCGCCCTTGCCGCCCTTCTTGGCGCTCTCGGCCGAGACCAGGCTCAGGTTATCCTTGTCGGCGCCGGGGGCTGGTGCCGCTTCACCGCCCTGGCGTCGGCTGGCATCCACTTGCTGTTTGCCGGTATGGGAAGAACGACGCCCCTGGCGCCACGCGGCATTCTGCGCGGCCACCTCGGCAATCGCCTTGGAGGGCGCCAGGCGGGTGCTTTGCACCGGATCCGGCAGGCGCAGCACCTGGCCGGTTTTCATGCGGTTGATGTTGCCATCGATAAAGGCATCCGGGTTCAATGCCTGGATAGCCAGCATGGTCTGCTGCACGGAAGCGCCATTGCGCTCCTGGGCGGCAATTTCCCAGAGGGTATCCTTGGGACCGGTGGTGTATTGCTTGACCTGGGTCGGCGCGGTGACTGGCGCGCTGGGTGCGACAACGGGCGCCGACTGGCCGGCATCGCCCGCCGGGGCATACTTCGACGGATCGAGCAGTACGCTGTAATCACGCATCAGCCGGCCACTGGGCCACTGCACCTGGACCAAAAACCGCACATAGGCTTCAGACAACGGTTTGCTCGAAGTGACACGCACCACGCTGCGCCCGGCGGGGTTCAGCACCGGGGTGAAAGTCAGGTCGTTCAGGAAGTCCTGGCGGTTGACGCCAGCGTCGCTGAACGCCTGGGGAGAAGCCAGGCTGGGAACGATATCGGAAGCGCTGAGGCCACCGACATCTTGCAATTCGATTTCCACCAGCAACGGCTGGTTCAGGGTCGACTTGAGGGTCATTTCCCCCAGCCCAAGCGCATGCGCCATACCGGAGGACAGCGCCGAAGCGGCCGCTATTGCTAACACCAGTTTGCGAACTTGAACCATAGCCTCTTCCTTTGTTAGTGCATTCCTCGGCCAGCGAGAAGGTGGTGTAGCTGCCTTGCGGCATGGCGTGCGGCCCTGAAAAACCACCGCAACACCCTGTTTTAGCCGATACCGCTGCAAGTGCCCGAGGGCAGCTCACCTTCAGCAACCAGCCTGAGCATAGCGTCAGGCTCGAATCATTCTGCAAATTGTCGCCAAGTATCTTTTACAGCGGGTCTTTTATCAACAATTCGGCCAATTGCACAGCGTTTAGCGCGGCACCTTTGCGGACATTGTCCGAGGTCAGCCACAGATTCAATTCCGAAAGATCATCAACACCGTGACGAACCCGCCCCACATAGACCACATCCTGGCCCACGGCGTCACCGACGGCGGTCGGATAATCACCGACGTCCACCAGCTCGATGCCGTCCGCGGCTTCCAGCGCGGCGTTCACCGCTTGCAGATCGACATCAGCCGCCGCTTGCAGAGACACACTATAGCTATCGCCAAAAAACACTGGGGCTTGAACGCAAGTGACTGAAATTTTTAGTAAAGGTGTTGCGAGCAGTTCACGCAACTCGCTGACCAGGCGTTTTTCCAGGGCAACATGCCCCTCGCTATCCGGCTTGCCGACCTGGGCCAACAGGTTGAACGCCACCTGCCGATCGAAGAAGCGCGGCTCCAGCGGGCGCACATTCAACAGCTCAGCAGTCTGCCGGGCCAGTTCGCCGACGGCTTCGCGGCCCTGGCTGGACACCGCCAGGCAAGCGGTCAAGGTCACGCGCTGGAGATCGAGCAGGCCCTTGAGCGGTGCCAACACCACGGCCAGAGCGGTGGCCGACGCGCTCGGACTGCACACCTGCACCGGCTTTCTCAGCGTGGCCAACACCTGGGCATTGGCTTCCGGCACCACCTGAGGCGCGAGCAAGGCGCCGGACAGATCGATAACCGTGCAACCGGCCATGGCGGCACGCGGGGCAAAACTGAGGGTTACCGCCGGACCGGCAGCGAAAAACACCAACTGGGCCTTGGCGAAATCGAACTCATCGACCTCACGAACACGCACGTTCTTGCCGCGAAATGGCACCGAGTGACCGGCGGACTCGCTGCTGGCCAGCACATGCAAGTCAGCCACGGGAAAGTCGCGCTCTTCGAGAATCTGCACCAAGGTCTCGCCCACCGAGCCGGTGGCGCCGATCACGGCAATATCAAAGGACTGTCTCATGGGTTTGATCTCTGGCAACGCGGGGGAGCGGCACTTTACCCGTGACGGCGCGGACAGGCAATTGAATGCCCGCAGGCCTCACACGGTGATGGTGGCGAGCCGGCTTGTCGGAGCGACTGACACACCGGGGTCTGCGAGCCTAGGGCCGGCAAGCCCACCAGCCACAAACAAGCCACTGACGACAAAAAAGTAGCATTGCGCTAGCCGAAACCCCAAAAAAAACCGCGACCCTGACGAGGCGCGGTTTTTTCGATCCTTCGGCGTATCAACGCTCCAGCAGGATCCGCAACATGCGCCGCAGCGGCTCGGCCGCGCCCCACAGCAACTGATCACCCACCGTGAACGCACCGAGGAACTGCGAGCCCATGTTCAGCTTGCGCAGACGCCCCACCGGGATATTCAGGGTGCCGGTGACTTTGGTCGGACTCAGCTCCTGCATGCTGATATCACGCTGGTTCGGCACCAGCTTGACCCATGGGTTGTGCTGGCTGATCAGCCCCTCGATATCGGCGATCGGCACATCCTTGTTGAGCTTGATGGTCAGCGCCTGGCTATGGCAACGCATGGCGCCGATGCGCACGCAGATGCCGTCCACCGGGATCGGACTCTTGAAGCGACCGAGGATCTTGTTGGTTTCGGCCTGGGCCTTCCATTCTTCGCGGCTCTGGCCGTTCGGCAGCTCCTTGTCGATCCACGGAATCAGGCTACCGGCCAATGGCACCCCGAAGTTTTCGGTCGGGTAGGCGTCGCCGCGCATGGCTTCGGCCACACGGCGGTCGATGTCGAGGATGGCGCTGGCCGGATCGGCCAGTTGCTCGGCAACGGCGGCGTGGGTGGCGCCCATCTGCTTGATCAGCTCACGCATGTTCTGCGCGCCGGCACCGGATGCCGCCTGATAGGTCATGGCGCTCATCCACTCCACCAGGCCGGCTTCGAACAGGCCGCCCAGCCCCATCAGCATCAGGCTGACAGTACAATTGCCGCCGATGTAGTTCTTGGTTCCGGCATCCAGTTGCTGGTCGATGACCTTGCGGTTCACCGGGTCGAGGATGATGACCGCGTCATCCTGCATGCGCAGGCTGGAGGCGGCATCGATCCAATAACCCTGCCAGCCGGCCTCGCGCAGCTTGGGGAAAACCTCGCTGGTGTAGTCGCCACCCTGGCAGGTCAGAATCACGTCGAGGGTTTTCAGCTCTTCAATGCTGTAGGCATCCTTCAGCGGGGCAATATCCTTGCCCACGGACGGACCTTGGCCACCGACATTGGAAGTGGTGAAAAACACCGGCTCAATAAGATCGAAGTCCTGCTCTTCCAGCATCCGCTGCATGAGCACGGAACCGACCATACCGCGCCAACCGATCAGACCTACACGTTTCATCGCAACTACACCTTTTACAAAAGTGGGTCACCGCTTCCAGGGATGAAAGAAACGGCGGGCCCGAGAGATTACAGATTCCGCAGCGCGGCGACTACTGCGTCGCCCATTTCCCGCGTTCCGACTTTGCTGCAGCCGGCCGACCAGATGTCGCCGGTCCGCAGGCCCTGATCCAGCACCCGGCTCACAGCCTGCTCGATGGCAGATGCGGCGTCGTGCAGATTGAAGCTGTAGCGCAGCATCATCGACACCGACAGGATGGTCGCCAACGGGTTGGCGATGCCCTGCCCGGCGATGTCCGGAGCCGAACCGTGGCAAGGCTCGTACATGCCCTTGTTGTTGGCATCCAGCGAGGCCGACGGCAACATGCCGATGGAGCCGGTGAGCATCGACGCTTCGTCGGAAAGAATGTCGCCGAACAGGTTGTCGGTGACAATCACGTCGAACTGCTTGGGCGCGCGCACCAGTTGCATCGCGGCGTTGTCGACGTACATGTGGCTCAGCTCGATGTCCGGGTAGTCCTTGGCGACCTCCTCGACCACTTCGCGCCATAGCTGGCTGGAGGCCAGAACGTTGGCCTTGTCCACCGAGCAGAGCTTCTTGCCGCGCACGCGAGCCATGTCGAAGCCGACACGGGCGATGCGACGGATTTCGCTTTCGCTGTACGGCAGGGTGTCGTAGGCCTGGCGCTCGCCGTTTGCCAGCGTCTGGCTGCCGCGTGGGGCGCCGAAGTAGATGCCGCCGGTCAGTTCGCGGACGATCAGGATATCCAGGCCCGAGACGATTTCTGCCTTCAGGCTCGATGCATCGGCCAATTGCGGGTAGAGGATCGCCGGACGCAAATTGCCAAACAGGCCCAGTTGCGCCCGGATCTTCAGCAGGCCGCGCTCGGGACGGATATCCCGTTCGATCTTGTCCCACTTCGGTCCACCCACGGCACCGAGCAACACCGCATCGGCGGCACGGGCGCGGTCCAGGGTTTCATCGGCCAAGGGCACGCCATGTTTGTCGATGGCGGCACCGCCGATCACATCGTGGCTTAACTCGAAACCCAGACCGTACTTCTCGTTGGCCAGCTCCAGCACCTTGACCGCTTCGGCCATGATTTCCGGGCCAATACCGTCACCCGGGAGAATCAGAATCTGCTTGCTCATGTTTTCCTCATGTTATCTGTCGGTGCGCCCGTGATCACGGCACAACCTGGAAAAAATCTAGTGCTCGGCCCACGGCAGTGCGCCTGACGCATGTGCGGGCGACCTGTTCACCGAAGGGCTTTTTTTTTGCTCGACAACCTGCGTGAGCGTGGAGGCCACTGCAGCAACTCAAACGTCACGAAACAACCACGGTTGGCTGGCCCGATGCTTGGCCTCAAAGGCCGCGATCGCGTCGCCGTCGGTCAAGGTCAGGCCGATATCGTCCAGGCCGTTGAGCAAGCAGTGCTTGCGAAACGCATCGACTTCGAAACGATAGACCTTACCGTCCGGACGAGTCACGGTCTGAGCGGCGAGATCGACGGTCAACTGGTAGCCTGGGGTCGCTTCGACCTGCTGGAACAGCTCATCGACTTCGCTCTCATCGAGAATGATCGGCAACAGACCATTCTTGAAGCTGTTATTGAAGAATATATCGGCATAACTTGGCGCGATGATGCTGCGAAAACCGTACTCATCCAAGGCCCACGGCGCATGCTCGCGACTGGAACCGCAACCGAAGTTTTCCCGCGCCAGCAGGACACTGGCCCCCTGGTAACGCTCGGCGTTGAGCACGAAGTCCTTGTTCAAGGGACGCTTGGAATTGTCCTGGTAGGCGTAGCCGACATCCAGGTAGCGCCACTCGTCGAACAGGTTCGGACCAAAGCCGGTGCGCTTGATCGACTTGAGAAACTGCTTGGGAATGATCTGGTCGGTATCGACGTTGGCACGGTCCAATGGGGCGACGAGACCGCTGTGCTGGGTAAAGGCTTTCATGGGGTTTTCCTCAGATCAATTCGCGAACGTCGATAAAACGACCGTTGACGGCAGCCGCCGCCGCCATGGCGGGACTGACGAGGTGGGTACGCCCGCCAGCGCCCTGGCGCCCTTCGAAGTTGCGGTTGGAGGTCGATGCGCAGTGCTCGCCGCTTTCCAGGCGGTCGGGGTTCATCGCCAGGCACATGGAGCAGCCCGGTTCACGCCACTCGAAACCGGCCTCGAGGAAAATCTTGTCCAGGCCTTCCGCTTCCGCCTGGGCCTTCACCAGGCCCGAACCCGGCACCACAATGGCCTGCTTGATGGTCGAAGCCACCTTGCGCCCCTTGGCGATCGCCGCCGCCGCACGCAGGTCTTCGATACGCGAGTTGGTGCAAGAACCGATGAACACGCGATCGAGCTGGATATCGGTGATCGCCTGGTTGGCCTGCAGGCCCATGTATTTGAGCGCCCGCTCGATGGAGCCGCGCTTGACCAGGTCGGTTTCCTTGGCCGGGTCCGGCACGTGCTGATCAACCGCCAGGACCATTTCCGGCGAAGTGCCCCAACTGACTTGCGGCTTGATCTGCGTCGCGTCGAGCTCGACCACCGTGTCGAACACCGCATCGGCGTCGGACACCAGGTCTTTCCAGGCTTCAACAGCCAGGTCCCACTCGGCGCCTTTCGGTGCGAACGGGCGACCCTTGACGTAGGCCACGGTCTTTTCATCGGCGGCCACCAAGCCCACGCGAGCACCGGCTTCAATGGACATGTTGCAGATGGTCATACGGCCTTCGATGGACAACTCGCGGATCGCACTGCCGGCGAACTCGATGGCGTGGCCGTTACCGCCGGCGGTGCCGATCTTGCCGATCACAGCGAGGACGATGTCCTTGGCGGTCACGCCAAACGGCAACTGGCCCTCAACGCGCACCAGCATGTTCTTCATTTTCTTCGCCACCAGGCACTGGGTGGCGAACACATGCTCGACCTCGGAAGTGCCGATACCGTGGGCCAAGGCGCCGAAGGCGCCGTGGGTCGAGGTATGGGAGTCACCACAGACAACGGTCATGCCCGGCAAGGTCGCGCCCTGCTCCGGGCCGATGACGTGCACGATGCCCTGGCGCACGTCATTCATCTTGAATTCGGTGATGCCATATTCATCGCAATAATCGTCGAGGGTCTGGACCTGCAGGCGCGACACCTGGTCGGCGATCGCCGTGATACCGCCTTTGCGTTCAGGGGTGGTCGGCACGTTGTGGTCGGGGGTGGCGATGATCGAGTCGACCCGCCAAGGCTTGCGCCCGGCCAGCTTGAGGCCTTCGAACGCTTGCGGCGAGGTCACTTCGTGGATGATGTGACGGTCGATATAGATCAGCGACGACCCATCGTCGCGCCGTTTCACTTCATGGGAATCCCAAAGCTTATCGTAAAGCGTTTTGCCGGCCATCAGACGTTTCCTCATCAGCGTGTTTCTATGCCCCGGTCTATTGATCACTGTTCTCAATAACCCTTTGGCTTGTGAGGTCGATCCTAGGGCGTTAGAGTGAATAACTCAAATTCATAATTTTTATGCTTTGGATAGCCTAACGGAATACCATCATGGACCTGGCCAACCTCAACGCCTTTATCGCCATTGCCGAGACGGGCACCTTCTCCGGTGCCGGCGAACGCCTGCACCTGACCCAGCCGGCCATCAGCAAACGAATTGCGGTGCTGGAGCAGCAACTCAAGGTGCGCCTGTTCGACCGGCTGGGCCGCGAGGTGGGCCTGACCGAAGCCGGCCAGGCGCTACTGCCCCGTGCCTACCAAATCCTCAATGTACTGGATGACACCCGCCGAGCGCTGACCAACCTCAACGGCGAAGTCAGCGGACGCCTGACACTAGCCACAAGCCATCATTTGGGCCTGCATCGCCTTCCCCCGCTGCTGCGAGCCTTCACCCGCCGGTATCCCCAGGTGGCGCTGGATATTCAGTTCCTCGACTCGGAGGTGGCCTATGAGGAAATCCTCCATGGGCGCGCCGAGCTGGCGGTCATCACCCTGGCACCCGAACCGCATCATCTGGTCCGCGCGGTGCCGGTCTGGGACGACCCCCTGGATTTTGTCGTCGCCCCCGAGCACCCGTTGGCCAGAAACGGCACGGTCAGCCTCAGGGACATTGCCCACCAACCGGCAGTTTTCCCCGGCGGCAACACCTTTACCCACCATATCGTCCAGCGTCTGTTCGAGGGTCAGGGTCTTACACCGAATATCGCCATGAGCACCAACTACCTGGAAACCATCAAGATGATGGTTTCCATCGGCCTGGCCTGGAGCGTACTACCGCGCACCATGCTCGACGATCAGGTGGTACGCATACCTTTACCGGGCATACAACTGAGTCGCCAGCTAGGCTATATCTTGCACACTGAACGGACGTTGTCGAACGCCGCGCGGGCCTTTATGGCTTTATTGGATGAACAGACGGATTTGCCAGCCTTATCGGCATAAGTCGGAGCTGGCTGACCCCATCAGGTCTTTGCAGCAAAAACATTCCTTTCATCCCAAGGACTGCTGTTGATGCCCAAGCATGCTAGCCGTATTCCGCCATTGCCACGCATCCATGCCCTTGACCCCAACGAATCGGAAAAGAGCTGGGAAAGCGCACCACAATTATTGGCCGCCCTCAATGGTGCGCGTCTCGGGGCCTGGTATTGGGACATCGAAAGCGGTCTGATCAGTTGGTCCCGTGGCACTCAGGCGCTGTTTGGCTTCGACCCCCACCAGCCGCTGCCCAAGGACCTCGACTACCTTGAACTGCTGCCGGCCGAGGACCGTGCCCGTACAGTGCGAGCCTTTCATGCCGTGCTGGCCGGAGAGCCACTGGAACAGGCGATGCGTCATCGCATTCAGTGGCCGGACGGCAGCCTGCACTGGCTGGAGGTCAATGGTAGCCTGCTGCCGGACAAGAGCGGCAAGCCACGGATGATCGGCGTGATCCGCGAAATCACTCACCAGCGCCAGCGCGAACACGCCCTTAGCAGCTCGGAAAAGCGCTTTGCCACGCTGTTCCACCTGTGTCCGAACATGGTGTTGCTGACTCGCGAGGAAGATGGCCTGATCAGTGAGGCCAACCAGTATTTCGAAAGCCTGTTCGGCTGGCCGGCGCGCCAGGTAATCGGCCTGACCACCGTCGAGCTGGACTTGTGGGTGCATCCCGAAGAGCGCGAGCGGTTGGTCAAATCCCTGCGGGCCAAGGGCGAGTCGGTTAGCCAGGAAGTACAACTGCGCGGTAGCAACGGGCGAATTCACGACGGCATCCTCAGTGCCCAGCGGGTCGAACTGGAAGGGCAGGCCTACCTGCTCAGCACCTTTCTCGACACCACCGAACAGAAAAATGCCGAGCAAGCGCTCAAGGACAGCCAGGAACGCCTCGATCTGGCGCTGAATTCGGCCCAACTGGGGACCTGGGACTGGCATATCCCCAGCGGCATGCTCTATGGTTCGGCGCGGGCGGCGCAGTTGCACGGTCGGGAGCCACAGCCGTTCCATGAGCCCTTCGACGCGTTCTTCGACAGCGTTCCTACCGAAGAACGCGACAATATGCGCCAGGCCTATCGCAGCCTGCGCGAAGGCCCGGAGGGCAACTACCAACTGACCTACCGGGTGCAGTTGGAAAACGGCACCTCGCGCTACCTGGAAAGCCGTGCCCGGCTCTACCTCGACAGCGAGGGCAACCCGCTGCGCATGGCCGGCACCCTGCTCGATATCACCGAGCAGGTCGAGCGTGAAAGGCGCCTGCAGGCGTCGGAAGAGAAGTTCGCCAGCCTGTTCCAGGCCAGCCCCGATCCGATTTGCGTGACCCTACAGGACAGCGGACAGTTTATCGAGATCAACTCGGCGTTCACCCAGACCTTTGGCTGGAACATCGACGAGATCCGCCATCGCAGCGCACAACAGATCGGCCTCTGGGACGACTCGGACAAGCGCCTGTACCGCATCCAACAGCTAATCCGCGACAAGGCGCTGAACAATGTGGCGGTCATCGTCCACCACAAGAGCGGCCAGGCCCTGACCTGTGTGATCATCAGCCGGCAGATCGTGGTCGAGGAACAACCCTGCATCGTCACCACCCTGCATGACATCACTCAGCAGCAACGGGCCGCGGCCGCGCTCAAGGCGAGCGAGGAGAAATTCGCCAAAGCCTTTCACTCCAGTCCCGACGCCATCATCATCACCGAGCGCGATAGCGGGCGCTATCTGGAGGTCAACGACGGTTTCTGCCGGCTGACCGGCTACACCAGCAGCGAGGTGATCGGGCGTACCGTGTATGAACTCGGTATCTGGGCCGACCACAAACAGCGTACCGCCCTGCTCAACGAACTCAAGGAAAGGGGCCACGTCCACCATCGCGATATGCTCGGGCGCAACAAACGCGGCGATGTGCTGACGGTGGAGCTCTCGGTCGAGCCCATCACCCTCAACGAAACCGCCTGCCTGCTGCTGACCGCCCGCGATATCAGCCTACTCAAGAACGCCCAGGCGCAGATTCGTCATCTGGCCTACCACGACTCGCTAACCAACCTGCCCAACCGTGCTCTGTTGATGGATCGCCTGAGCCAGCAGATCGCCCTGCTCAAGCAGCACCACCTGCGCGGCGCCCTGCTGTTCCTCGACCTGGACCACTTCAAACACATTAACGATTCCCTCGGTCATCCGGTCGGCGATACGGTGCTCAAGGTGGTCACCGCGCGCCTGGAAGCCAGCGTGCGCACCGAGGACACCGTGGCCCGTCTCGGCGGTGACGAATTCGTGGTATTGCTCAGCGGCCTCGATGGCTCGCGTAGTGAAGTCACGCAGAAGGTCCGCGATCTGGCGGACACGATCCGTGAGCTACTGGCCGAGCCGATGTTTCTCGACGGCCACCGCTTGCAGGTGACCCCGAGCATCGGCGTGGCCCTTATCCCAGACCACGGCTCAACCCCTGCCGACCTGCTCAAGCGCGCCGATATCGCGCTGTATCGGGCCAAGGACTCCGGACGCAATATCACCCAGATGTTCCACAGCACCATGCAGAAGGCCGCCAGCGAACGCCTGCGCGTGGAAAACGACTTGCGCCAGGCGCTTTCCCGGGGCGAATTCAGCGTGCACTTCCAGCCCCAGGTCGACGCCCGCGACAACAGCATTGTCGGCGCCGAAGCCCTGGTGCGTTGGCATCACCCCGAGCTGGGCGCGCAATCGCCCACCGAGTTCATCAAAGTGCTGGAAGACAGCGGATTGATCCTGGAGGTCGGCACCTGGATCCTCGATCATGCTTGCGAGGCGTTTGGCGTGCTGCTGCGCGACGGGCTGATCCCACGCTCCTTCAGCCTGTGCGTGAACATCAGCCCGCGCCAGTTCCGCCAGGCCGACTTCGTCGAGCGCGTGCAACACACGCTGGTGCGGCACAACGTGCCGTCATCGATACTCAAGCTGGAAATCACCGAAGGCATCGTGATCCAGAACATGGAAGACACCATCAGCAAGATGCGTCGCCTGAACAAGATCGGCGTCAGTTTCGCCATGGATGATTTCGGCACCGGCTATTCGTCACTCACCTATCTCAAGCGCTTGCCGGTGGACGCGCTGAAAATCGACCAGTCGTTTGTCCGTGATGCGACCCATGACCCCAACGACGCGGAGATCATCCGTGCGATTGTCGCCATGGCTCGCAGCCTCGGGCTGACGGTGATTGCCGAAGGCGTGGAACTGGCCGAACAACTGGTATTCCTTGAGGGGCTGGGCTGTCACCTGTACCAGGGCTACCTACACAGCCGGCCATTGCCCATGGAGGAATTCAGGAAGCTGCTGACCAGCATCCCCTGAAACACAGAACCCCGCCGAAGCGGGGTTCTGGTCTTGTGGGCTTGCGCTTAGTGCTGCAAAGCCGCTTGTTGCGCGCCGTTGATCGGGATGCGCTTGGCTTTCGCCTCTTCCGGCACGACCCGCAACAGGTCGATATTCAACAGGCCGTTGCTCAAGCCAGCGGCCTTGACCTCGATATGGTCGGCCAGGCGGAACGATAACTTGAAGGCGCGCTGGGCGATACCCTGATGCAGGTAGCTGACGCTTTCAGCCTTGGGCTCACGTTTGCCGCCACTGACAGTCAGCACGCCTTTTTCGACTTGCAGCTCCAGGTCTTCTTCCTGGAAACCGGCTGCCGCGACGACGATGCGGTACTGATCTTCGCCGTGTTTCTCGACGTTGTATGGGGGGTAGCTGCTGCCCGGCTCATTGCGCAGCGCGGTTTCGAACAGATCGTTGAAACGGTCGAAGCCGACGGAAGAACGGAACAGTGGAGCCAGGGAAAATGCAGTAGTCATGTCAATCTCCTGAAGTTCAGCGAGTGGTTTTAGCCGCGACCCGAATTCGGCATCGCGTACTCCTTAGATAGGAGCACCGCCATGCATTTCAAGAGAGTGTGCAGATTTTTTTCAAGCGACTTCAGGCAGCGGCGCATTCACCAGGCGCCCGACCGCGTCGCAATCGGTCTCCCGGCGCACGGTATTGAACAGCTCGACGGCCTGCGGGTAATTGCGGGTCAACATCGCCAGCCACTGCTTCAGGCGGCCGGGCGCCTGGCGTGGCGTCAGTTGCGTGACCACTTGTGCCCAGAAGTCGCGGATCAACGGTTGCAGGTCGGCCCAGCTCATCTCGACCACCTCCTCGCCAGCCCGCGCCGCCACGATCTGTCGGGCCAGGTCCGGGCGTGACACCAGGCCGCGACCGAGCATGAAGTCCTCGGCGCCGCTGACTTCGCGGCAACGCCGCCAATCTTCCACCGACCAGATATCGCCATTGGCGAACACCGGCACCTTGACCACTTCCTGTACCCGCGCCACCCACTCCCAATGAGCCGGTGGCTTGTAGCCGTCGACCTTGGTTCGTGCGTGCACGACAATCTGCGATGCGCCGCCTTCGGCCAGAGCGATGCCGCAGACCAGCGCACCATCCGGGCTGTCGAAGCCCAGGCGCATCTTCGCCGTCACCGGGATATGCGCAGGCACCGCCCGGCGCACCTGCTCGACGATACTGTTGAGCAGTTCCGGCTCCTTGAGCAGCACCGCCCCGCCCCGGGACTTGTTCACCGTTTTGGCCGGACAACCGAAGTTCAGGTCGATGACCTGCGACCCCAGCTCACACGCCAATGCCGCATTTTCCGCCAGGCACACCGGATCGGAACCCAGTAACTGCACCCGCAGCGGCACGCCGGCAGCGGTCCGGGCTTCGCTCAGCAATTCGGGGGCGAACTTGTGGAAATAGGCTGGCGTCAACAGCGAGTCATTGACCCGGATAAACTCGGTGACACACCAGTCGATGCCGCCAACCCGAGTCAGGACATCGCGCAGGATGTTGTCGACCAATCCCTCCATGGGCGCCAGGGCAATTTGCATCGGTACTCTCATCGAAAAAAACGGTCACAGAAAAAGGGCCGCAGTTTACGGGCTTCTTGCGTAAACCGGTACCTCCTCAGACCGGCTGCACCGCCGAACCATAGCCTTCGAGAAACTCCGCCGGCATGCGCTTGGGCCGGCCACTGGACAGCTCGATGCAAACAAAGGTGGTTTGCGCGCGCAACAGCGTCAGGTTGTCGCTGGGACGGACCAGTTGGAACCGGCGAGTCATTTTCAGGCGCCGGTCCCACTCGACGATCCAGGTGGACAGTTGCAGTTCGTCGCCTTCATAGGCTGGCGCCAGGTAATCGATCTCGTGCCGCACCACCGCCATCGCTCGGTCCAGCCGGCGATACTCGGCCAGGTCCAGCCCCAGGCGCTGCGAATGACGCCAGGCACAACGTTCCAGCCAGGTGACATACGCCGCGTTATTGGCGTGCCCGAGGCCGTCGATGTCCTCGGCGGCCACCTGCAGGTCGAGGGTGAAGGGTGTCGCCAGATCCCAGCTCATGTATCACTCCCGGTCAATTCAAAGACCGGGGCAGTGTAACGGATCCAGCCCAAAGTGCTCATTGCGTGCCACCTCGGACCAGAGGTGCAACCTGTCAGAACGCCGCCGACTGGGCGGCGTGCAACAAAAACGGAATTCAGCGCGAAAAGGTCAAACGCCAGACAAACAAAAGGGCCATTCAATAAGTGAATGACCCTTATAAAATCCCGCAAAGCGGGCAATCGTGGCGTCCCCTAGGGGACTCGAACCCCTGTTACCGCCGTGAAAGGGCGGTGTCCTAGGCCACTAGACGAAGGGGACACAAACCCTTCTATACAGCTGATCGGCACTCAATACCGATCAATTCAAGGCCAGTGTGGCCAGGCCCTGAACTGTAAATTTGGTGGAGCTAGACGGGATCGAACCGTCGACCTCTTGCATGCCATGCAAGCGCTCTCCCAGCTGAGCTATAGCCCCAGGTTTTTCGCCTCGCGGCGGAGTGACGGCAATTTGCGCTATCACTTCTGTAAAGCTGGCGTCCCCTAGGGGACTCGAACCCCTGTTACCGCCGTGAAAGGGCGGTGTCCTAGGCCACTAGACGAAGGGGACGTAACCCTTGTGTACCTGATCGGTGCTGATTCCGATCTTTCGGTACAAGCCCCAGAGTAGTGTAGCCTACCCTGCGACCTCTAAATTGGTGGAGCTAGACGGGATCGAACCGTCGACCTCTTGCATGCCATGCAAGCGCTCTCCCAGCTGAGCTATAGCCCCACATTCAACACTCACGCCACAGCGCTATGGCTGCCCTGTTTGCGTGTTGTCTTGTGGACGGGGCGCATATTAAGTGTGACCTACTTCCCTGTCAAATTTTTTTTAAACAATTTTCAAAGAAATTTTCCGGGATAACAATCACTTACCGGCCTCTGCGAAAAACCGGGGGTGGCGGCCACGCCTCCTGCCAATGAAACCGCGGTGGCGTGGCGGCCACGGACTCAGGCAATCGTGCCCAGCAGCTTTTCCCACTCCTTGTTTTCTTTCTTCGAGACGCCACCCAGCAGGTCCAGCGCCTGGCGCAGGCGGAAGCGCGTCAGGTCGGGGCCGAGAATTTCCATCGCATCAAGCACCGACACCGAGCTCGCCTGCCCGGTAATCGAGGCGAACATCAACGGCATGGCATCACGCAGCTTAAGCGCCAAAGCATCGACCACTGCCTGGATGGTGGCGGTGATGCTGTCCTTTTCCCACTGGCGCAGACTCTCCAGCTTCCACAGGATCAATTGCATCAGCTTGCGCACCTCATCCGCTGAGAGCTTCTTGTGCTCGAACAGTTTGGCGTCCAGCGCCAGGCTGCCGGCGAAGAAGAAATTCGCCAGTGGCGCGACCTGGCTGAAAGTCTCGACGCGGCCCTGGACCAGCGGCGCGATCCGCATCAGGTACTCAGGATTCAATGCCCAATGGCGCACGCGACTGGCGAACTGTTCCACCGACAGTTCGCGCAGCCACTGGCCGTTGAGCCAGGACAGCTTCTCGATATCGAAAATCGGCCCGCCGAGAGAGACACGGGACAGGTCGAAGTGGTCGACCATTTCCTGCAGCGAGAACTTCTCGCGCTCGTCAGGCATCGACCAGCCCATACGACCCAGGTAGTTGAGCATGGCCTCGGGCATAAAGCCCATGCGCTCGTAGAAAGTGACCGAGGTCGGATTCTTGCGCTTGGACAGCTTGCTCTTGTCCGGGTTGCGCAGCAGCGGCATATAGCAGAGCTGCGGCTGTTCCCAGCCGAAGTATTCGTAGAGCAGGATCAGTTTCGGCGCCGACGGCAGCCACTCCTCGCCACGCAGCACATGAGTGATGCCCATCAGGTGGTCATCGACCACGTTGGCCAGGAAGTAGGTCGGCAGGCCATCGGCCTTCATCAACACTTGCATATCCATGCGATCCCAGGGGATCTCGACGTCGCCGCGCAACATGTCCGGCACCACGCAGATGCCCTCGGTCGGCACCTTCATGCGGATCACATGGGGTTCGCCAGCCGCCAGGCGGTGGGCCACTTCGTCCTTCGACAGCAACAGCGCACGACCATCGTAGCGTGGGGTCTCGCCACGGGCCATCTGCTCGGCGCGCATCTGGTCCAGCTCTTCGGCGGTACAAAAACAGGGGAAGGCATGACCCATGTCGACCAATTGTTGGGTGTACTGCTTGTAGATCTCGCTACGCTCGCTCTGCCGGTACGGGCCGTGCGGCCCGCCCACGTCCGGGCCTTCGGCCCAGGTGATGCCCAGCCAGTTCAGCGCATCAAAAATCTGCTGTTCGGACTCGCGGGTCGAGCGCAACTGATCGGTGTCTTCGATCCGCAGAATGAACTCACCGCCATGCTGCTTGGCAAAGCAGTAGTTGAACAAGGCGATGTAGGCGGTACCAACATGGGGGTCCCCAGTAGGCGATGGCGCGATGCGAGTGCGAACGGTGGTCATGGGCGGTCTCGAAATAGAGATAAAACAAAGGGCGAATGGTAACAGGCCGACATGCCTCGTCTCCAGCATGGACGCCGGACAGAAGGCACATAAGCCAGGCTGCCCGGTAAAAATGGCGCCAGGCCGCTAAAATCGGGCGGGTGGTGCAAATCGCCATGATTCCGTCGACGCCCACGGGCTTCTCGTCTCGCCCCTGGTATGTTGCATGGCGCGGAGCGGCTCCTGCGACCAGCATTTAACCCGCAGAAAGCAAGCGGCGATCGACCAACACATCAAAACCTACTTTGCCGCCATTGGCCTTGAGCAGAATCGGCCATTTCTCAAATGCATACTTGATCAAATTGGCTGAGTCTTTCTTAGCCAGATCCACAGCCATGGCGTAGCGAGTCATATTTGGAAAACGCGAACTCTGCAAAGCGCCAGGCGAACCTGCCTTGGCGCTATCCTTTGCGAGTTGCCCATGGGTTGGCGAGCCGATTGCACAACGCTTCGGACTGCCCCAACTGACATAGCCCGACACAAGCCCATGTTCGCGCAATTCCCGCACGCGTAACCTGCCCTCGGGTGTCCATACACTGATCGCAGGCACCTGCGCCCAGGTGCTGTATTGCTCCTCGGACAATTCAACATAATTGGAATGGGCATAAAAATCCTGAACGGCATGTAACGCCTGGCCTAAAGAAAAGAAAGCTTTCTGAAGTGCCGCTTCATACGCCATCATACTTCCTTGCAGTTCTAGCTCTTTTGCAAAGTTCGCTCTGGTGCCCACCTCACTCAACAATTGATCAATGTACTCTTCGGCGCCAGAAAAGTCGCAGTTGTCAAAATGGGCCTTGGATTGCATCTGATGCCCGGTATCTTGCCAGTACATTGCGGCACGCAAAGACCCAACGTATCTATTAGCCACCAGGCTTGAGAGCGCGCTTTCATGACCGGGAAACTTGAAACTCGGCTCAGGCGAGCAATTGACACAAACAACCATCGTATTACGAGCATCAATGACTGGAACACTCCAGATGCGAACTCCAGGTGGATGATCTACTCCTGAAGAAAGCGGTGAATCAGTAGCCGCCGCCCCTGTAGACAAGAACCCGAACAAACACAGAAATAGCATTACTTTGTGCGGTTTAGCATCGATGTTCATGGTATTTCCAACCCTGCTGTTAAATGGACCACCAGAGCATCGGGAGAAGCTGATCTCTCGAGTAACCTCGGGATGGTGCATAAGGTATAAGCAAGAAAACCGAGTCCTGCTGGCCAATTCATGGCAAAAGGCCGCATAAGCTTTGCTACTGGATCGATCAGCTCAGTCCCGGAGTTGCCGTGTCCGAGCAGTAACCCGCCAGACGGCGGCGTCCAACCGTGCAAAACCGGCACCCGGCGGCGATCCGGCTTTCTGGGTTTTGGGGGCAACGCCTGCCCTGCGAGAAACCATGTCGTCGGGCGAGAGCGGGCTTGCCCGCAACGGCAACTCAGGAGTAGTTTGCCGCCATCCACTGACCGAAGGCGGAGAGCCGCATGTCCAACGTAGTTCTGGTGTTGACCGAAACCGTCGACGAATACTTGCCGATTATCGAGCACCATGGCTTCGAGCTGATTCGAGCACCGACGGCCGTGCTGCGAGCCGAAGCCATCGCCGCTCACGGCCAGCGTATCAATGCCGTCCTGACTCGCGGCCCGCTGGGCCTGTTCGCCGATGAAATCGCCGCCTTGCCCCTGCTGGAAATCATCTGCGTGATTGGCGCCGGTTACGAAAAGGTCGACCTGCACGCCGCCGCGCAACGCGGCATCGTCGTGACCAACGGTGCCGGTGCCAACGCCTCGTCGGTAGCCGATCACGCCATGGCCCTGCTGCTGTCGCTGGTGCGCGATATTCCCCGGGCCGATGCGTCGGTACGCCGTGGCGAATGGCGCAAGCTGATGCGCCCGTCCCTGGGCGGCAAGCGCCTGGGCATTCTCGGCATGGGCGCGGTCGGCGTGGCGATTGCCCAACGCGCGGCCCTCGGTTTTGGTATGTCGGTGAGCTACCACAACCGCCGCCAGCGCGAGGACATCGGCTATGCCTATTGCGCAACCCCGGTCGAACTCGCGCAGGCCTCGGACTTCCTGATCGTCGCCACGCCGGGCGGCGCCGGCACCCACGGCCTGATCGATCGACAAGCCCTGGAAGCCCTGGGACCGGAAGGATTCATCGTCAATATCGCCCGCGCCAGCGTCGTGCGGACCGCCGACCTCGTGAACGCGCTGGAACAAGGCCGGATTGCCGGGGCCGCGCTGGATGTCTTCGATGACGAACCGAATGTGCCGCAGGTACTCAAGGGATTGCCCAACGTCGTGCTCACCCCCCATGTCGCCGGCCTTTCGCCGCAGGCCTCCGAAGCCACGGTCAAGCTGGTGGCGGAGAATCTTCTGGCATATTTTGCCGGTAAGCCGCTACTCACGCCCGTCCCCCTTCCCGGCTGACCGCCAACTCGCCGTTGATCGGGACCGCCGATGCCCCGGAACCCTGCGACGCGCCGGGGCACTACCTAGTGACCTGTGTGATGAGTTCTATGAGTCAATTTCGGCGCCACAAGCCCTGGCCGGCGTTGCTGTTCCTCGCCATAGCCCGGCTAGACGGGTCACAGCGCCTTGGCCATGGACGCGTGGCATCCGAGCTTGAGCTAACGAACTCACCGTACAGGCCACTAGCAATCGAGCTGAACTCCGCCGAGGAATGCCAGTCAGCTTGGTGAGTGCCTTCAAACGCGCACACTGACAGTGCCATCCCCCCTACATAGGCAGGAGTTTCGCGGCCATGGTCGATCTTTCCAAAGAACCCCAAAGCGCGATCGAGGCCCACGGCATCATCGGCGACATGAGCAGCGCCGCGCTGATCAACGACCGTGGCAGTGTCGATTTTTTCTGCTGGCCGGCCTTTGACAGCCCCTCGATCTTCTGCGCCCTGCTCGACAGTCCGCAGGCGGGGATTTTCCAACTGGCTCCCGACCTGCCCGACGCTCGCCGCGAACAGATCTACCTGCCCGATACCAATGTCCTGCAGACCCGCTGGCTGAGCGCCGGAGCCGTGGTAGAAATCACCGACCTGCTGCCCATCAGCGACGACGAAGACGACCTGCCCATGCTGCTCCGCCGGGTGCGGATGGTCAGCGGCCACGCTACCTTCCATATGTGCTGCGCCGTGCGCCATGACTATGCGCGCGCCGCGACCCGCGCCCGACTCGACGATCATGATGTGTGCTTCGATGCGCCCGACCAGCCCAGCCTGCGCCTGTGTGCCGACCAACCGTTGCAACTGCGGCACAACGCCGCCGTCGCCACCTTCCGGCTGGAACAGGGGCAAAACGCCGAATTCCTCCTCGGCGGCGCCGACGATCCGCGAATCAAGGTCGGCGGCGGCGACCTCGCCTTGCAACGGACCCTGACCTTCTGGCGACACTGGATCGGCCGCTCCAACTATCGGGGTCGCTGGCGCGAAGCGGTCAATCGCTCGGCCCTGGTGCTCAAACTGCTGACCTCGCGCAAGCATGGCGCCATCCTCGCCGCCGCCACATTCGGTCTGCCGGAAAGCCCCGGCGGTCAACGCAACTGGGACTATCGCTACACCTGGATCCGGGATGCCTCGTTTACCATCTACGCCTTCATGCGCCTGGGCTATACCGAAGAAGCCAATGGCTTTATGCGCTGGCTGCGTGGGCGCGTCGGCGATTGCAGTGACCAGCCCTTGAAACTGAATATCCTCTATGCCATCGACGGCACCCAGCAATTGCCCGAAACCGAACTCAAACATCTGTCCGGCCATGGCAATGCCCGCCCGGTGCGCATCGGCAACCAGGCCTATGACCAGATCCAGTTGGATATCTTCGGCGAGTTGCTGGACGCGGTGTACCTGACCAACAAATACGGCGAAGCGATTTCCCAGGAAGGCTGGCTGCATGTCAGCCAGATTGTCGATCAGGTCTGCGCAACCTGGGACCACGCCGATGTCGGGATCTGGGAAATGCGCGGCGAGAAACACCATTTCCTGCACTCGCGACTGATGTGTTGGGTCGCCCTCGACCGCGCCATCCGTCTGGCCTCCAAGCGCTCGCTACCGGCACCTTTCGCCCGTTGGGACAAGACCCGCCAGGCAATCCACAGCGACATCTGGAACAACTTCTGGAATCGGGAGCACGGGCATTTCGTCCAACATATCGGTGGCACCGGCCTCGACGGCTCGATGCTACTGATGCCGCTGGTACGTTTTGTCGGCGCCACCGACCCGCGCTGGCTGGCCACCCTGGAGGCCATCGAGAAAAGCCTGGTGCGCGCCGGCATGGTCTATCGGTATCGCAACGACGATCATCCCATCGACGGCCTGCCGGGCACCGAAGGCGCCTTCGCCGCCTGCTCGTTCTGGTACGTCGAGTGCCTGGCTCGCGCTGGCCGCGTGGAACAGGCGCATCTGGAGTTCGAGCAACTGCTGCGCTATGCCAACCCGTTGGGTTTGTATGCCGAAGAGTTCGATCCCCAGGCCCGGCATCTGGGCAACACCCCACAGGCCCTGACCCACCTGGCGCTGATCAGCGCGGCGTGTTTCCTCGACCGCAAACTCAGCAGTGATATGACACCGTGGCAGCCGTGAGACATACCTCGTCGATACCTGTCTGGTATGTGATGTGAAGTTCCAGGAATTCGATCCCCTCGAACTACATGATCGTGTAAATATTTATTTGATTATACGAATGCTTATCATATAGATTATTAAATATGCATTTCACTATCAATCAATAATCCCCGCGTGATGCCAAGGTCACCCAACAGGGCTTGGGCTGGAACCCGCAAGCGTCTAAGCTGGGGAATCCCTCTCTTCAGCCTCGGATCGCCGCGTGAAATTCAATTTGCCGAAAGTGGCCACCGCCCCCTTCTGTCCCTCCGAAGTGAACGGCTCGATTGCAGTCGACGGCGCTGCGCCGTTTTTTAAGCGCGTCTTGCGCTTCGCCGGGCCTGGACTGCTGGTGTCCATCGGCTACATGGACCCCGGCAACTGGGCCACGGCGATTGAGGCCGGCTCGCGCTATGGCTACAACCTGCTGTTCGTGGTGCTGCTGGCAAGCCTGGCGGGCATGGCCGTGCAATGCCTGTGTTCGCGCCTGGGCATCGCCACCGGTCGCGACCTGGCGCAACTGTGCCGCGAGCGCTACAGCCCCCGTTCGGCGCGAACCCAGTGGCTGCTGGCGGAAGTCTCGATCATCGCCACGGACCTGGCTGAGGTGCTGGGCTGTGCGCTGGCCTTCCACCTGCTGCTGGGCTGTTCGCTGACTTTCGGGATTGTCCTGACCGCCTTCGATACCCTGTTGATCCTGGCCTTGCAGAACCGCGGATTCCGGCGCCTGGAAGCGATCATGTTGGTGTTAATGGCGACCATCGGCGGGTGTTTTTTTGTTGAGCTGGTGCTGATCAAACCCTATTGGCCGGACGTGTTCAACGGCTTCAAGCCGTCCATGTCGGCGCTGACCGACGCCGCGCCGCTGTATCTGGCGATCGGCATCCTCGGAGCCACGGTGATGCCCCACAACCTCTACCTGCACACCTCGATTGTCCAGACCCGGTTAATCGGCAAGGACCGGGCCAGCCGTCAGGACGCGGTCCGCCTGGCGCGGGTCGATACCATCGGTTCACTGGCCCTGGCGCTGCTGGTCAACGCGGCGATTCTGATCCTCGCGGCGGCAGCCTTTCATCAGTCCGGGCACACCGATGTCGTGGAGATCCAAGACGCCTATCACCTGCTTGATCCACTGGTCGGCGGAGCCTTCGCCAGCACCCTGTTCGGCATCGCCCTGCTGGCGTCGGGGCAAAGCTCGACCTTTACCGGAACCATCGCCGGGCAGGTGATCATGGAAGGTTACCTGAACCTGAAGATTCCCTGCTGGCAGCGCCGCTTGATCACCCGTGGGCTGGCCCTGATCCCAGCCTTTATCGGCGTCTGGCTGATGGGCGAAGGCGCGGTGGGCAAACTGCTGGTCCTGAGCCAGGTGGTGCTCAGCCTGCAACTGCCGTTTGCCCTGTACCCGTTGATCCGCATGACTGGCGATGAACGCCTGATGGGCGAGTTCGTCAACCGTTGGTATACCCAGGGCCTCGCCTGGGGGCTGTTCGCTGTAATCAGCGGGGCGAATATCTGGCTGATTGCGCAGGTGTTCAGCGAGTGACGCAACAACGCCCCCGACTTCCGTCGGGGCGCCTTTCTATCAGTGTCTCAATCAATGCCTCACGGACAGATGTGGTCGCCGAGCAATGTCCAGGCGCTACCCGGTGGTTGAGTGTTTATCCAGTATTTGGCCTGATACAACTTGCCCTGGTGAATTACCTGGTTGCCCGCGACATAAGGCCGTCCAGTCTGCCAAGGCACCGGCAGGTGGCTGATCAGGGTAAAGGCATCGGTTTTGTCCGGCGAGATACCACGGCTCGACCAGCCGGCTCGCCAGACCACCCCGTTATGCTGCACCATATCGCCGCCGACATAAGTCCTGAGCGTATCCCATTGCGGGTAAAGCCCGGCGTTCGGGTCGGTCGGAATACAGCCTTCTCCGCCACCGGATCCGGCGACCACCCTCACCTTCTTGGTTTTTGTGTCGTTGCGCCCCTGCGCGTCACGCACAGTGAGTTGCACCATACGCTCTCCCGCGGTGGCCGGCGCGGTGGCGTTGAGACGTTGGCTGCTGGAATTGGCGGGGGTGAAACCAGGCAGGACCCATGCATAAGTCAGTTGGTTGCCCGTCGAGGCCGCCGCCGAAAACTCAAGGGGCTTACCGGTTTCGACCTGCTCATGGGCGCTGATGACGGCCACGGGAGCGGGACTGGAAGGCTCGGCGCTGACATTGACAGTCTGGCTATCGCTGAGTTCGTCACTGTTGGTCACCGTCAGGCGGAAGCTGAAAATCATGCTGTGCCCCACCGCCGGAACCCGTGCCTGCGCCTCCCGTGACGAACTGCCGGTGATGCTGACCTCCGGCGTCCCGTCCGTCTGCTCCCAACGATAGCGCAACGCCCCACCCGCCGGGTCGGAAGACTGCGAGCCATCGAGCAGGACCACCTGTGGGCCGGTCACGGCCGAAGGCTCAGCCCTGGCCACCGCATAGGGGGGAAGGGCTTCCACCGGATCCGGGTAGAAATTCGCCACTACCGGCGCCCGCAATGCCCAGACCCTGGCGTTGTCGCTGACATTCACAACCCCCAGGGGCGCTTCCTTGTAAGTGCGATAAGGGTTCGACCAGTAATTGATCACGCTGCAACGGGAACAGTAAGGCGCCATGATCGTTGACCAACGAATGTCGCCCGAGGTTTTCTGATGGCCGGAACCAAAGGGAAACACATTGCCCTGTGCTTCTTCGGGCGTGTGATCGGCACCGAGATTGTGGCCAATTTCGTGCTGGACCGTCGTACCGTCCGAGAAACATGTCCAGTCAACCGCCCCGTAGGCCGTTTCCTTGCTCGAATTCAACGTAGCCAGGCCGCAGTAGGAGCGGATATCCGCCACCAGCACCACCAGGTCCGCACGATGCTCATCGCGTAGCGCCCAGGTCGGTGCCCCCAGATCCGGGTCGGATCGGCTCTCGATCTTGTCCAGCAGCCGATCGCCGTCCGCCTGGGGCAGTTGGTCGTAATTGACAATGTAAGTACCGGCACTCTCGAAGCGGGTAGGAATGTCACTGTTGACGAAGGATTGGTTCGACTCCTCGATCACCAGGGCGGCCTGGGCTTGCAGGCCCGCATTGCCACCGAGCTTCTCTACAGCCAGTGGCGTGGCGACGATCATCACCCGGATCGTGCTGATTCCGTCACGCGGGCGTGGCCCGACCTCCGACTCCATCGTTGCCGCACCTGAGTCCTTGCGAATGACAAGCTCGCCCTGTTCATTCGCCTCGTCGAAGCGTCCCCTCTTCGTCTGATCGACCTTCACCAGGACCTGCCCGCCATGATTGAGTGGCAGGATTCTGTAGACTTCGCCGCCCACCCGGACGATCCCGGTGATCTGATCGGCGTTACGCACCAGAATCACCGAATTCAACTCATCGACCAGTACCTCGTGCTTGGCCCCACCTGGGTCGTTTGCGCCCGGCGCGGAGATTTCCCCTCGCCAGATGGATCCGGTAGCGGTGGTACGGTAGAACAGCTTGCGTGCGGTAACAACACGACCATCGCCCAACGGAATCCGAACCACGTCGAGTTGATCGGACAACAGGTCCGCATGGGTCTGCACCCGATGTACCGAAGTAAACATCTGTACTCCCAGGATCGCCGCCAACGCCGGATCATTCGTTTGTCGCATCTGTTGTGGGGATTGCGCGGATTCGATGGTCAACAGGCTATCTGTCGCCCAGGCGACAGGGGCAACGGTCAACAGACAGAGAATCCACGCGAACAAGCTGTAGCGTTTCCATGAGCCGGATCGCGCACCGGACAGGTGACAAGTCATAACACTCTCCCATTCGAACGGACAAAGCGCCGCCTTGGCAGTTCGTACATTGGTGTTTTGGTGGGGGTGCTGATGACGATCGACTACGCGCTACACCATGATGGATGCGCTGGCACGCACCCTACGACTCAAACGCCTGCTCGCCGGCATTCGAAAGCCGTTTCAACACGACGGGAAGCTGACTGGATCACTACGCCTACTACCTTCCCAGGTGAAACAGACGTCCGGCCTCGACCAGTACCCTGGACAGTAAAGGCCTGTTGCACTGCACAGGAGAGTCTAGACATAAAATCGCCAGGCAAACGAGGTTGCCCGACAATTGTCACAACACACCCAGCAATGCCCACACCCGCCGTGCCTCGGCATCGGAGGAAATCAACTCCGACAACAGCTCGTTCAACGGCTTGTTGCCCCACGCCACCGCCTTCTTGACCACATAGGGTACCGGGCTGTGAGGCTCGGTCTTGGCCAGGTAGTCGGCAATCAGCAACAACTGCCGGTAAGCCTCCTCGCGACTGCAAGGAGCAGCCGGGCGAGATGCCTGCTGCGTGGTGGCGGCAGCTACCGGCTCATCCTCCTCGACATCGGTAGGGGTCGGTACCACGGGCGGCTCAGGTTGCTGGGGGTGCATGGCGATAAACTCCTGGGTCAGTGTGCTCAAGGCCTGCATGACGTCACGCAAAGGCCCGCAAGTCGGGGCGAGCTCCGCCAAATAATGGTCGACCCACTGCTCCAGCGCTTCCAACTGGTGCAACGACGCCAGCAACAGATTCTGGTTGTGCAGCCACCAGGACAGCGGCGTGGCGCGAATCAGTTCGTTGACCTTCTGCTGCTCCAGCCGTGCCGCCTCGACGATGGCCTTGGCGCTCTTGTTGTCCCCAGTCAGCACTTGCCGGCCCTGCAACTGCTGCCAGCCATACAGGCTCATTCCGGAAAAATCGTTGCCGCCACCGGGGGCAAACAACGGCACCCGCGTATGCAGCACCTCGGCATAGCGCCGCACTAGCCAGTCCACGGGTGTCACCCGCCAGGACCGGTCGCCCTCCTCGGCCTGCGGGTGCAACTGGTCGGGGTAGCGTTCGCACAACCCCAGCAGCAACGCCAATGCCGCCCGCAACCCTTCAAGCCCATGCCGGTGCAACCAGGCCTCACCGAGCCAGGCCGCGACCATCAGGTCTTTGCTGCGGCTGCGCAGGATCTCGCTGGCCAACTGTTCGACGCCGGCCCACTCGGCCCGCTTGATCTCCTTTTCCCAAACCCCATTGGGCAGGCTGGTGTCATCCTCGCGCCGCAGTTCGCGTAAGCGATCGTAGTCGGCCTCGTAGCGCAGGTTCTGCCCACACGGCGCCTCTGCGCAAATCGCCACGAGCAGCGGTTCCACCAACAGCGACAATCCGCTGCCCGACTGATTCATAAGGCCCCCGGATGGCTGCTCACGGTGCTGGCCGTGCCAAAATTCGAAAAAGGCGACGCCGGCGCCCGCACCGGCAGCGGCACCAGCGACAATGGCAGCTTGCCGCCCTGGGTCATCAGCGACAGGCGGATAAACATGGTGGTCTGGCTGTCACCGTTGATCGAACCGCGCACCGGCAGGCGCAAGGTCAGGGGGAAGTCACTGTAGTCCATGTTCGGCTGCCGTATCACCGACAGGTGTGAACGCATCATCCGCAACAACGACCATGGTCCACCATACTCCCAATCGGCTTCCAAGTCGGCGACCGCCAGGCTCGGTTGCAGCGGATCGCTGACCGGTCGCTCGGACCCATTGCGCGCCCAGCGCAGCATCAGACGGATCGGTTGCCCGAGCATCCAACGCAAGCGCTGTTGGGCCTCTCCCGGATAGTTGATCTGCTGGCTGCCGGCATTCAGGCTCCAGGCGATCACCTGATCGGCGCCGCGCTCCTCCTCGCGGTCGGTGCGCCAGCGTACCTCCATGTCAAAGCCGATCATCCCGCTCGGGTCTCGCCGGAACAACGGTCCGAGCCAGACCCGCGCCTGTTTCAAGCGTTCGAGGAAATCCGCCGCTGCCAGCCGTTCGGGCGACTGGCTCAGCAGCAGGCCAGCCTGGGCCTTGGGCAAGCGGGTGTCGATCAGCTCAAGCAGATGCTGGACCCGCGCCGGTTCGGCATCCGCCGCCTGCACACCGTGGGAAAACGGAAAACGCTCGGACAGGTACTGGTTGAAGTAACCGGCCAACTCATTCCAGGCGCTGATCGCTTGTGCCTGCTGCAACGCCTGGCAGCGACGCATGGCCTCCTGCTGCAAGGTCACCGCCCGCAACGCCAACTCGCCAGGGTCGGCCGGCAGGTTGGCCGACGAGAGGATCTGGGCACAACTGCCGGCGTCCATATCGATAAAATCACGACTGACCAGTTGCTCGATCAACGCTGGTGAACTGGCCGGGTTCTGCTCCTTGTACTTGAGTAATTCATCGTGCAGGGAATTGAGGCGCGTGAATCGCTCATAGTCCCCCACCCCAAGGTTGCGCTGCTGGACCCGGAGCCACTCAAGTGCCGGCGCCCGCGCCTCGGCAATATTCTGCATGGCGGTGAACTGCTGCTTGAGATCGAGCTTCAGGTCCGGCACATCGTTGGCTCGAAACAACTGCAAGCCGAGGTTCTTCGAGCCATCCCAACTGTCGATATCGACCCGCTCGTGGAACACCGCCTGCGCATTGATCTGCTCCAGGCCGCTGCTGACCTCGGCCAGCGCCCGGCGGTTGAGGGAGTTTTGCAGGTTGCTCGCCAGGTCTGCCCGCTTAAGCTCGATAAACGCACTGTGTACCGCCAACGCCTGATCGGTCTTGATATTGAACGCTGCCGTCCCCGCTGCCTGAGCGCGATTGCCTTCAACGCTCAGCCACATGGCCTTGGCTGCAGCATTTTCGGCGACACGCAGCATCGGTCCGCGATAGGCCGGCGGGATGCGCGGCATGTCCTCGCTGGCGTAACTCTTGTAGCTGGCAAAATACGTCAAGGCATTGTTCAGGTCGTCGCTGTCGAGGCTCTGATAGCTGCTCCCGGCACTGTCGTCGGTACGCATGGCCATGGCGACAAAATCGCGCCGAAACAGCGCCGCGATGGCGTTGTTCAATTGCAGGACATGCTCCTGCAACACCAGTTGGCCGCTGCCTTGCTGGATCAGCAGGTTGCCCCGAGAACCGGCCTTGGCGATCCACTGGTCGCGGAAACTCTGCCGCAGCCTCGCCGCCTGATCTTCCAGGCTCTGCTCCAGCGGTGCGCCGAGCAAAGCACTCTGGCGTACCTTGTCCATCAGTGCGCTGTAGCCGGGGACCAGATCCTGGCCCTTACCGCGACTCCAGGTGGAGTTGGTCAGGCTGACCACCGCCTGCAGGTCCTCGATCATCGCCTTGAGGTCTTCCAGCTCCGTCAGGGAGTTCACCGCACCGGACTCCAACTGGTCCAGGTGCAACTTCAGGTAGCCCGCCTGGCGGACGAAGTTTTCGGCCAAATAGTACTGATCCAACCAGCGCCCCATCAGCTCCTTAAAGTTTTCGCCGATGGTCAGGCGCTCGGTCGGCAGGTCCAGGCGTATCAGGTTCGACAGGTCCATCTTTGCCAAGTGCTGGTTATAGAATGCCGCCCGCTGGAGCGTCCCGGCATTGAGGTTGAGCCCCAGGGCCAGGTTGCCCAGGGACGCCAGCTCATCCAGCGGTGTTTTGTGGTTGTTCACCGCCTTGGTAAACAACAGGTATTGCTGTTCCAACGCCGTAGCCCGCTCCACCAGATCCTTGGATTTGACGTAGGTCTGCCACTGCGCCGGGTCTTCGCCTTCCAGGTTGGGACGCCGGTCGGTGTTCTGGATTGCCCTGAGTTGCGTCAGGTTCATCTGCAACAACTCACCCAGCGGCAGCACCATATGCTTCATGGCCATGTCGCGCAGCATCCGGTCACGCTCATGATCGAGGTAGGAAAACCAGGAACTGGGCAATACCAGCGAGGTGAAGTGCCAACGCGGCGACTGTTCCATAAGCTGCCAGAACGCCTGTACATTGCGTCGGGTCGGCCCCAGCCGGTGATTTTCGTCAACCACCGTGACATAGCCCTTCTGCGCGCCCTCCAACAACTGCGCCAGCTCACGGGCATCCTTGAGCGAATCCTGCCAGACCCAGACCATCGCCACCGCCCAGACCAGCCCGACCAGCGCCGCCGTCACGCCGACCACCCGCTGCCAGCGCCGACGCAACCGTAACAGACGTGGCACCACTTGGGCCAAGCCCTGTTCGGCAGCGATCCGCCGTTGCCAGAGCGACCGGGAGAAGGTGCTTTGCAGCAGTGGGACATCGCCGGCGCAAAGCGCCGACGCCGAGCTCGACGCCTCGCTGGCGGTGAAATACACACCGCGAAACTGCGGAGCCTCGTTCTGTGCATTGCCCTGGAAAACCGGATCGAGCAGGGTCTGCAGGTTGCCGCGCAGGGCCTCGAAACGCTCCGGCAGGCCGTACAAGTCTTCACCCAAGTGCCCAGACAGCGCGCCGATTTCGCTAATCGCCTCCACCAGCACCCGTGTCACCTGGTCCAGTGCCTGGTCGCTCCATTCCGATTGCCAGAGGGTTTCCGGAGCGAATGGTGAAGTCCAGCCAAGGATCCGCTCGCGGGACGCCTTGGGCAACGCGGCGATCAGTTCCTGGAAGCCGGGGATCTGCTCCATGTCGGTGACCAGCACATACACCGGTAGACTCAGGCCCAGGTACTGCAATAAGTCGATAAAACGCCGGCGGGCCGCGATACCCAGGGCCGCTGCCTGCTCATCGTCCCACAGGCGACTGGCCGAGACGGTCCAGATCACCCCGTCCAGCGGGCGCCGGGCACGTAAGCGCAGGATCAACCCAAGCAACCGCCACCAACTGCCACGCTTGAGCTTGAGCCCTTCATCCGGCAGGAACAACGCCTCTGGCACCACCAGCACCGCGCCATCGGGATCGGACCACCAGCGCCCGAACCAGGCCGGCTTGTCCGTGGGCAGCAGATGCCAGCTGGAACACAGTTGCGCGCCCCGGACATCGTTGCCGAGCATCAACAACCAGCGCAACTGATAGCGGTCCCGCACGCCCTGTTCCTGCTCCATCTGCCGAACGGCGCCGTAGAAACTGCGAATCGCCGCGCCGCTCTGGGTGCGTAACCACCAGATCGCCAGGGCCAGCAACGCCAGCACCAGCAGCACGCCGACCACCCCGGTGAGAATCGCCGGGGTACTCAAGGGTTCTGCTCCGCCGATGCATCGACACGGTCTTGCCGCATCGCCGATTGCACCTGCGCGTTGATGTCGTACCAAAAGTAGTGGCTGAGGCCGATCAGCAGCAGCGTCCCCACGAGAATCGCCAAGGCCAGGCGCAGGCCGTCCGGCAGCGATTGGCGAGTCGGCAGCCGCCGCGCCGGCACATTGCTCGGGCGCTCGAGGCAATCGCTGACATCGACATAATCCGGCTCACGCTGCCAGGCGAAGGCAAACAACGCACGGCGCCACTTTTCATGCACGACCAGCCCGCTTTCTCCACGCAGGCGCCCGTGAAAACCGAGCATCAAGCATTGCAAGTAGACGTTGGCGAGGTCGCGACTGGCGGGCACTTCGTCCGCCAGGAGTTTCTCGATTGCCAGGGGAATCTGCTCGCCGGCATGGCGCGAGGCATACAGCAGCGACTCCAGGGGATCGCTCTGCCAGGTCGGTTGCCCCGGCCAGGTGGCGTACAACAGGGTTTCATCCACCAATGCGACAAAGGCATACACCGTGGCCTTGACCTGATGCTCGGCCGAGTCACCGACACTGGCAAAGGCGCCGCGCCAGAGCTTGCGACTGATCTTCGTGGAAAACTCCGCCACCGTGCCGACCTGCCGTGGCACATCCTCGTCGTCCTTGTTCAAGCCGCTCCAGGCCTCCAGCCACTCCAACCAGGCCTGGCGAAAGGCGCTGCTCAAGGGTGACTGTTGCAAGCCCGTTCCGATGTTTCCATCTGGCATTGCCTTCCCCTTCCTTGACTACGATGCTTCACTGGCCTGCTCGACGAACAGGACGATCTGCCACGGGTTGATCGCCAGCTTCGAGGCTGGCGCGATAATACGCAGCGGTTGTTCGGGATCGAACCACTCGCCCTCGGCCTCGACGACAAACAGCCGGGTGTCGCTGCCGACGCTGTAGGCTACTTGTTCCTGGCGACTCATGACGTGGTGACGTAGTCCGGGCATGCGTTGTCGGGCCAGCACGGTCAGGTGGCTGTCGGAGGCAATGATGGTGCGCTCCAACCATTCGATCGCCGCGCTTTCGCCGGCGCCAGCAGGCATTCGCAGGCCGATCACCAGACGCTGCCGGGGCTGGCGCTCGGGCAGTTGCAGGGAGAACATTTCACCGGTCTGCTCGAACGGCAGGCAGCGATAACCGACACGGATCAGTTCCAGGTCCAGTTCAAGCCAGTTCAGTACCTCTTCGTAACCGCGTCGCAGATCCAGGTAATCCAGCGGCATGAACGCCGGCACCCCGGCCAGCGGATCGAGCAGCGACCAGCCCCCCGCCATCCCCAACAACACCCCGTGCAGCGCTTGAGGGGTGGCGATGCGGCTATTCAGCAGGCCTTCGACTTCCGGCAGGCGAGCCCAGAGCGCACCCAGTTGACGGCGGATTTGCGCGGCATCCTCCTGACTGCCCGCCTGCTGTGCCTGGCGCAGGCGGCCGGCGAGAAACAGACACTTTTCCCGGGCCCGCGCACACAGTGCCGCCACCCGCCGCCCCAAGGGCGACTCCGGCAGCAATCTTGGGCTAGGCGGGACATAGGGCACCTGAACGAAACCGCCGCCCTCCTTACGGATACGCAGCAGCGGCAAACAGATCGAATCGGCCCTTTGGGTGTCGGTGCACAGGTGCGGATTCGGCCGCCAGACCGTGACCGGTTGCGGGTTCTGTCCACTGGTCAAGTCCGGCAACGCCTCGCTGGTCAGCGATTGCAGGCGCCCCTGGAGCTCGCGCAATTGCCCAGCCCGCCAGAGCGGCGTAACCGCCAGGTAGACCGTGACCATCGACTGAGTCGAGTTATCGATAGCCTCGCCGACCTCCAATTCAAGGCGCGCGCCGTCGGCGGCGTCGAGGCTCACCGGCAAGCCGTCGGGAAAGGTGGCTTGCAGGGACAGGATACGCACCTGCCCGGCACACAGCGCGGAGGGATCGATCTCCAGTTGTTCGACCCCCCAGAACCACGGATTGCCCGCCTGGACCAAGTGCGCGGCCAGGGCTTCGCCTCGCAGGCCCTGCAACTGGAAGTGCTGGGGCAGCAATTGCATACCCTCGTACCAGCAGACCGCATCAGGTAACAGACTCATAGGCCTCCCCTCGACATCCGATAGTGCACCTGAGCGACGCGCATCAGTGATCGGTCGGATTCAACAGACTCATTTCCCGGCTGTTGAACTTCAGCCAAGCCTCCTGCTGATCATCCAGCCTGAGCCGGTGCGCACCGGGAGTGTTATAGCTGGCGAACACCAAAAGTCCAGCCGCCTTCTCGCCCCGCAACGGGAAGTCCTGCTCGGCGACAAACTGTCCGGGAACCAGCTCCAGTCCCCACACACTGACTTGCTGGCGATAATCGCGCTGAAACTGCTCACGCTCGCCGAACCACTGCTTGGCGCTCATCCCCACCACTTGCTTGAGCAGGTCGGGGTCCTTCACCGCGACGAAATCCACGGCGATCGGTGTGTTGTCGTTGGCCAGAGGCGCCACGTCCAGGGTGAGCCTCGTCATACCGACCCTGGGCTCGAAAAACGAACAGCCTGACAATGCCAGTACCACTACCAATATAAGAATTTTTTGCGACAAAATTGAATTTTCCCTTTCTTGTGTAGGTCACATAGTGTTTTGCCTTGCTTTTTTATAGACCTGTTCTAGCGTCTTGGGTAGTTCGTCATCGCGACGAATTGGAGGGACCGACGAAAGATTGGCGGGATCGTGTGCTCCACCCCCTGTCTGGCTTTCGCGGTTCGGCGAGGGAAGCGATCACGGGTAACCGCTGCATTGCGCCCGCTCAACGCATCGGAGTCAGCCCACATGGCCGAAAGTACCCAGCACAAGCTCGACCGGATTCGTCCGCCGCGCGTCCAGATCACCTACGACGTGGAGACCGGTGGCGCCATCGAGAAAAAAGAATTGCCCTTGGTCGTCGGCATTCTCGCCGATCTGTCGGGCAAGCCTGTCAACCCGCCGGCGAAACTCAGCGAGCGACGCTTCGTCGAGATCGATCGCGACAATTTCAACGAAGTCCTCGCCTCCATTGCTCCGCGCTCGGTGCTACAGGTCAAGAACACCCTGGCCAATGACGACAGCAAGCTCAATATCGAGCTCAAATTCGGCCATATCGACGATTTCGATCCGGTCAAAGTAGTGGAGCAGGTCACTCCGTTGCGCCGCCTGTTCGAGGCCCGTCAGCGCCTGCGCGATCTACTGACCAAGCTCGACGGCAACGACGATCTGGACAAGCTGCTGCGCGACGTGATCGCCAACACCGAAGGCTTGCAGCAGATCAAATCGTCCGCCCGCGTGCAGGACACCCCGGTCGCCAATGAAGACGGCGCCGCAGCCGAAGAGCCGCAAGCCTGATCGTCGACCCACCCACGGAGGATTTGTCATGCCCAGTTCAGCCAGTGCCGAAAATACCAGCAGCGAAGGCAGTACCCAGACGTTATCCCTGTTGGACCAGATCATTGCCGACGGGCGCATGGCCCATGACGACAGCCAACAGGAATATGCCCGCGACATGCTCGCGGAGTTCGCCACCCAGGTCCTCGACGAAGGCATGGCGATCGACAAAGACACGGTGGCGATGATCAACGACCGTATCAGCCAGATCGACCAACTGATCAGCGCCCAGCTCAATGAGATCTATCACCACCCGGACATGCAGAAGCTCGAAGCCTCATGGCGTGGCCTGCACATGCTGGTGCAGAACACCGAGACCAGCTCGCGGCTGAAACTGCGGCTGCTCAATGTCAGCCAGAAAGAACTGCAAAACGACCTGGAAAAAGCCGTCGAATTCGACCAAAGCTCGCTGTTCAAGAAAATCTACGAAGACGAGTACGGCACCCTCGGCGGACACCCCTACAGCGTGCTGGTAGGCGATTACACCTTCGGTCGTCACCCCCAGGACATTGGCCTGCTGGAGAAATTGTCGAATGTCGCGGCCGCGGCCCACGCGCCGTTCATCGCCGCCGCCAGCCCGAAGCTGTTCGACATGACCAGTTTCACCGAGCTGGCCGTACCCCGCGACCTGTCGAAGATTTTCGAAAGCCAGGAGTTGATCAAGTGGCGTTCCTTCCGTGAAAGCGAAGATTCGCGTTATGTCTCCCTGGTGCTGCCGCACACCCTGCTGCGCCTGCCTTACGGCCCCGACACCAAGCCGGTCGAAGGCATCAACTACATCGAAGACGTGAACGGTTCCGACCACAGCAAGTACCTCTGGGGCAATGCCGCCTGGGCCTTGTCCCAACGCATCACCGAAGCCTTTGCCAACTACGGCTGGTGCGCGGCGATCCGTGGCGCCGAAGGCGGTGGCGCGGTGGCGGGCCTGCCGGCGCATACTTTCCGCACCAGCTCCGGCGACCTGTCGCTCAAGTGCCCGACCGAAGTGGCGATCACCGACCGTCGCGAGAAGGAGCTCAACGACCTCGGCTTTATCGCCCTGTGTCACAAGAAGAACAGCGACGTGGCGGTATTCTTCGGCGGCCAGACCACCAATAAGTCCAAGCTCTACAACACCAACGAGGCCAACGCCAACGCGCGGATCTCGGCGATGTTGCCCTACGTGCTGGCGGCGTCGCGCTTCGCTCACTATCTGAAAGTGATCATGCGCGACAAGGTCGGCAGCTTCATGACCCGCGACAACGTGCAGACCTATCTCAACAACTGGATCGCCGACTACGTGCTGATCAACGACAACGCGCCCCAGGAAATCAAGGCGCAATACCCGTTGCGCGAAGCCCGGATCGACGTCACGGAAATCGCCGGAAAGCCCGGTGCCTACCGAGCCACGGTGTTTCTGCGGCCGCACTTCCAGTTGGAGGAGCTGACGGCTTCGATCCGCCTGGTCGCCAGCCTGCCACCACCGGTCGCGGCCTGAGCCTGTGCCCACCGGTCTCCGGACCGGCGGTTTTTCCTCTTCCTTCCAGTGACAATCCTTTCAGGAGTTTCAGGCGATGGATGCAATCATTCTCGACCTCGGCGGCGACATCAAAGGCGACAGCTTGCTTGAGGGCTACAAGGACAAAATCGAAATCATGTCCTACAGCCACAACGTGGCGATGCAAGTGACCAACGACGTCAGCAACTCGGAACGGACGTCGGGCAAGCCGCATATCGGCGAATTCACCCTGACCAAGTTCGTCGACACCTCGACCCCGTCGCTCAATGAATACTGCTGTGCCGGCAAACCGATCCCGGAGGCGAAAGTCACCATCGGCCGTAACGCCGCCGAAGGCAGCGGGCAATTGCTGCCGTTCATCATCTACACCCTGAGCAACGTGGTGCTGTCCAATGTCAGCGTCAGCGGCGGTGCCGGCGGCAAGCCCGTGGAGACCATCTCGCTGAACTTCACCAAGATCAAATGGGAACTCACCGCCCAGAAGGATGACGGCACCAAGGAAGGCACCGCCGCCTCGACCTGGGACATGGCCGCCAACAAGCTGGTCAAGTAAGGGAGCCGGGCGGCCATGGCAGCGACCGGCATACTTGCCCCGCTATTTGAGCGCCTTGCCGGTGGCGAGGATCAGGCGCAGGCGCTGGAAGCCTTCGATCACCAGGCACTGACCAACTCGGTGCGCAGCGAACTGCTGCGCCTGTTCAACACACGCCGGGCGGGCGCGGCCATGACCTCGCCACCCAGCATTCTCGACTATGGCATCGCCGACTGGACCTCACTGCAAAGCCAGCGTAGCGACGACCGCCGCAAGCTGGCCCGGGAAATCCGCCAGGCCGTGGAGCACTTCGAGCCTCGTCTGGCCCTCGATGAAGTCGATGTGCGTGCCGTGACAGGCCAGCCCCAGCAACTGAGTATCGTCCTGCATGGTGCTCTGCGCAGTGGTGATCGACATTGGCCCGTGGCCTTTGTCATCGAGCAGACCCAGCAGGGTCTCGAGGTCAGCCATGAGCGATTCGATTGACGCTGAACTGCTCGATTATTACCAACGGGAGCTGACCTGGCTGCGGCATGCCGGAAGCATCTTTGCCCAACAATACCCCAAGGTGGCACGCCGGCTGGAGCTGTCGCCCGGCGAATGCCCCGACCCCCATGTCGAACGCCTGCTGGAAGGTTTCGCCCTGCTGACCGCACGCCTGCAGCGCCGGCTGGACGATGACTATGCGCAATTCAGCGACGCCCTACTGGAACAACTCTATCCCCTGGCGGTGCGCCCTTTACCCTCCTGTGCCATCGTCCAGTTCCAACCGGACCCGAGCAAAGGCAATCTGGCCGCCGGCTATCGTCTGCCTCGGGATACGCCACTGTTCGTCACCACCCGCCAAGGTGACAGCATCCATTTGCGCACCAGCGCCGAGGTCAATCTGTGGCCCCTGGAGATCACCGAGGCGGTGTTGCTCGACCGTGATGAAGCCCAGGCCCTGACCGGGCTGAACCAGGCACGCTCGGCCCTGCGCCTGAGCTTTCGCTGTCAAGGCAAGACCCTCTGGTCAGAGCTGGCGGCGCACCAATTGCGTTTGCACCTGGGCGCCTCACCGGTGGTCAACGCCACGCTCTACGACCTGCTCGGTGCCCATGCCACCCACGTACTCGCCGGTCCGCCCGGCGCCCCGCCACAACCCCTCGACGGTCTACCGCAGATAGTCGGTTTCGCCAGCGACGAAGCTTTATTGCCGGAAGAAGACGGCGTCCATCCGGGCCTGCGCCTGCTGGCTGAATACTTTGCCTTCCCGGATAAATTCAGCTTCTTCGATGTGCCTTTCGGCGGTGGCCGGGACGACAGTGACATCCTCTATCTGTACCTGGTATTCGACCGCACGCCTGGCAGCCGTCTGCACCTGCAGGCCAGCGATATCGTCTTGGGCTGCTGTCCGGCGCTCAATCTGTTTCCGCGCACATCCGAACCCCTGCGCCCGGACGGCACCCGTAGCGAATACCGGCTGGTCGCCGACAGCCACCGGGAAAACAGCGTGGAGATCCACAGCATCCGTGGCTTGCGTGCCATGACCCCACACGGCGTGCAGAAGGTTGCGGCCTACTACGGCAGCCAGCATGCGCTGGGCGAAAGCCACCTGTACTGGCATGCCCGGCGCATCAGCGGGCTGACGCCCAACCGGTTGGGCAGCGACCTGATGCTGAGCCTGGTGGACACCCGGTTCAACCCCCGCGAAGACGCACCGCAATACAGTGTCACCGCCGAACTGCTGTGTACCAACCGATACCTGGCGCAAAGCCTCGGCGCCGGTACGCCACTGGGTTTCGAGCGCCCCGGCCCGGTGGCCTGGGCACGCCTGCGCAATCCGCCCAGCCCGCAGAGCCTGCCGCGCCTGGATGGCGAGTCGCGCTGGAAACTGGTGTCGCAACTGACCCTCAATCACCTGTCGCTGGTGGAAGGCCCGCGAGCCCTCGACGCCCTCAAGGAAATCCTCGAACTGCATAACCTGCGCGACGAGGCCAGTGTCCGTCGGCAGATCGAAGGACTGCTGGGAATGACCTGCGAGCGGGTGGCCGCGCATGTCGGCGAAGATGCCTGGCGCGGTTGGCGCAATGGCCTGGAAGTGCGCGTGCAATTAGATCCGCAACGCTTTGTCGGCCATAGTGCGGTGCTGTTTAGCGCCGTGCTGGCACAGTTCTTCTCACTCTATGCCACCGCCAATCGCTTCGTGCGCACGGTGCTGGTCCAGTCCGACAAGGAGGTCAAGACATGGCAACCCCAACCCGGCCAGCCACTGTCCCTCTGAGTCGACAACTGCGCGACGCCCCGCAGGCCTTCGAATTGTTGCAGGCCCTGTTGTTGCTCGAATGCGAATGTCCGCAGGCGGTGCCACTGGGCACCGGCACCGCACCCGACGCCGAGGCCATGCGCCTGCGCGGACCGTTGACACCATTGTTCCCCAGCAGTGAAGTGCAAAGCCTGAAGGAAACCGAGGGCCGGCAACCGGTGTTGACCACGCCGGTGTTCGGTCTCGGCGGCCCCGATGGGCCATTGCCCTACGCCGACCAGGAATGGTTGCAACAACGAGCCCGGCAGAAGGACCACGCCCCTGCCGAGTTCCTCGATCTGTTCCAGCACCGATTGATCAGCCTGCTGTATCGGGTGATGCGCAAGCACCGGGTCGCCGTGGGCTTTGCATTGCCCGCCGCCACCCCTGTACACCGCCAGTTGCGCGCCTTGACGGGCTTGTTGCCCAACGCCCTGCATGATCGCGGTGCCTTGCCCGATGCGGCGGTACTGGCACGCAGCGCGCTGTTCGCTGGCGGGCGACGGTCATTGGCGGGGTTCGCGGCGGTGGTACGCGGGCATTTCAACATACCGGTGGCGGTCGAGGCCTATATCGGTGCCTGGCGGGAGATCCCCTCGGCCAGTCGCAGTCGCATGCTACCCGGTGGCCGCAATCTGACCCTGGGGCGCGATGCCGTCGCCGGCACACGGGTCTGGGATGAACATGCCGGTATCCGCCTGACCCTGGGCCCGCTGCGCAACCGCCAGGCTGCGCGCTTTCTCCCCGACGGCGAGGCCCATCCGGCCCTGGCCGCTCTCGCCGGCCTGTACTTCGGCCCTGACCTGGACTGCAACCTGACCCTGCTGATCAGCGACGCCAGGCCATTGACCCTCGACAGCGGCGCACCGCCGCAACTGAGTTGGAATGGCGGCCTGCAAGCGCAACCCACTGATCATGTGCAACGAATCGAAACTCGCTTGCGCCCACAGGAGATCACCTGAGCATGGAACTGGGCAGCCTGATCGGACGCCTCAATGCCGACAACCGTCGCGCCCTGGAAAAGGCTGCCCAGCGCTGCCTGCAACGGGGGCATCACTATGTGGAAATCGAGCACCTGTTGCTGGAACTGCTGGAGATCGAAGGCGGTGACTTTGCCTGGCTGCTGCCGCGTTTCGGCCTGGAGCGCGATGCCTTGTCGGCGCAGATCAACCAGGCGCTGGAACTGTTCAAGTCCGGCAGCACCCGCACCCCGGCCCTGTCGGCACAGACCATCGGCCTGCTGGAAGATGCGGTGGTCCAGGCCAGCGTGCTCGGCCTCGATAGCATTCGCTCGGGGTTGTTGCTATTGGCCCTGCTCGATCGCGATGAGCGGCGCAGCCTGCTGCTCAACAGCGCCTCGTCGCTGCTGAAGATTCCTCGCGATACCCTGCGCGCCAATCTGCTGGAATGGACGGAGAACTCTCGCGAACACAGCGGGCCGAAACGTTCGACTGCCGCTGCCAAGGAGAAGCCCGCCCAGCAGAACACGGCGCGGGACTCAGTGCTCGACCAATACACCCAGGACCTCACCGCCGATGCCCACGCTGGGCGCATCGACCCCATCGTCGGCCGCGACGGCGAGATCCGCCAGTGCATCGATATCCTCCTGCGGCGCCGGCAGAACAACCCGATCCTGGTGGGCGCGCCGGGGGTCGGCAAGACGGCAGTGGTCGAGGGCCTGGCCCTGCGCATTGCCGCCGGCGACGTGCCACCCTCGTTACAGGAAGTCAGCCTGCGGGTGTTGGATCTGGGCCTGTTGCAGGCCGGGGCCGGGATCAAGGGCGAATTCGAACAACGCCTCAAGGGGGTGATCGATGCGGTTCGCACCGCCGATAAACCGATCATCCTGTTTATCGACGAAGCCCATACCCTAATCGGCGCAGGCGGCGCGGAAGGTGGCAGCGATGCGGCCAATCTGCTCAAGCCGGCGCTGGCCCGAGGCGAATTACGCACCCTCGCCGCCACCACCTGGATGGAATACAAGAAATACTTCGAGAAGGACCCGGCCCTGGCCCGGCGTTTCCAGTTGGTGCAGGTTGAAGAGCCCAACGAAACCACTGCCGTGGAAATGCTCCGGGGCGTGGCCGCCAAGCTGGAACAGCACCACGGCGTGCAGGTGCTGGATGCGGCGATTCACGACGCAGTCAAGTTGTCCCACCGCTACATCTCCGGACGACAACTGCCGGACAAGGCCATCAGCATTCTCGACACCGCCTGCGCACGGGTCGCTCTCGGCCAGCACGATATTCCGCCACCATTGGAAAGCCTGCGTCATCGCCAGCAGAGCCTCAAGGAAGAACTCGACCGCTTGCGCCGCGAACAAGCGACGGGGCTGGATCATCGTGAACGCATCACCGTGCTGGAAAGCGAATCCACCGACAATCTGCAAGCCATTCACGAGCTGGAAATCCGCTGGGGCGAAGAGCGCGAGGCCGTGCGCGAACTGTTGGAAAAACGCCGTGAATTGCTCGCCTTGAGCGACAGCCTGGACAACGGCAAATCCGACGAAGAAACCGACAGTCGCATCGACACCCTGGCCGCCGAACTGGTGCGCCTGGAAGCCGGGCTCGATGCCATTCGCCAGGACGATCCACTGGTACCCGAACAGGTCGATTCGAAAACCGTGGCGGCGGTGATTGCCGGTTGGACCGGGATTCCCGTGGGCAAGATGCTCGCCGACGAAGCCCATGCGGTACGCACCCTCGGCCAACGCATGGGCCAGCGGGTGATGGGCCAATCGGCGGCTCTGGGAACCATAGCCCAGCGTTTGCAGGCCTATCGGGCCGGGCTGACCGATCCACAAAAACCGGTGGGGGTATTTCTGCTGCTTGGCCCTACCGGCGTGGGCAAGACCGAAACCGCTTATGCCCTGGCGGACGCCTTGTATGGCGGCGAACGCAACCTGATCAGCATCAATCTTTCCGAGTACCAGGAAGCCCATACCGTCAGCCAACTGAAAGGCGCCCCGCCCGGCTATGTCGGTTATGGCAGCGGTGGCGTACTGACCGAAGCCGTGCGGCGCAAACCTTATTCGGTGGTGCTGCTGGATGAAATCGAAAAGGCCCACCCGGACGTGCTGGAAGCGTTCTACAACGTCTTCGACAAGGGCGTGATGGAGGACGGCACCGGGCTGGTGGTGGACTTCAAGAACACCGTGATGCTGGCGACCAGCAATGTCGGTGCGCAATTGATTCTCGATACACCGATTGCGCAGTTGGGCAACGATGCCTTTAACGAGCGTCTGCGCAAGGTGCTGGTGCAGGCCTTCCGACCGGCGTTCCTGGCACGCATGACAACAGTGCCTTATCGGCCACTGGACGAGACGACGCTGGAAGCAATCGTCCTGGCGAAACTGGAGAAGCTGCGCGAGCGCTACAAGGCGGCCACCGGCAAGCAGTTCGAGTTTGATGCGGGGATTGTCAAGGCGGTGTTGGCCAAGTGCAGCGCGGCGGGTGCCCGCGATGTCGAGAACGTATTGATGACACAAGTGACCGGAAAGTTGGCGGAATGGGTACTGGAGTGAAGACTAGTGGCCTGGACTCTATACAGGGACTTACAATGTCGTTTTATTACCAAGTAACCAACGTAAAGAATCTATTCAGCATCAAACTATATGGCCTGGCTCCGCGAGTGAATCGGCCTGCGGGCCTGGCGCAGGGGGCTACGGCCCAAGATCGCACGGCCAGCGAAGCGGGAAAAGTAGAAAGTTTTGTCCGAGAATTCCTTTTCAAAATTCTTAAAGATGGGCATAGCATAGAGAGCATACTACAAGCAGCGAATCCAGGAATCATCTTAGAACCGCCGCTGATCACAGGTGAAATAGACTATTCCACGACTCCACCGACGCGCATTGACAATCTATGGCTCGATGCTAACAGCCAAGAATATATCGAGCGTTACTGCAAACTCCTTGGAAAAGGCACTGTCAACAAGAGCAGCTTCAAGGCCCTTAAACTGGACACTTACACTAACTACAAGAAAGCCTACGCCTCTCTGGCAAGAGCCTTCATTGCAATCAACCCCGATCATTTTCTCACGCAACTAGCCATACGCCACGTCAGAACCTACTACGAAATAGAATTCATGGTCGCCGGCACGAACATCTACTTCTTCGATCAACAAAACATGATCATAAACTATGGAGGTTATGTAAAAACCATTGGCGGGGGGTTGTACGAAAAAATGGCGCTACTCAGGGTTCACCAAAGCAACCTTGGAAAATTATATCCAGACTCCGCACAAGGCAACGCCGTCACCAGCAAAAACAGCGTACCCGCGACAGCCATCGAGTTCATCATTGGTGCTTCACTGGAAAGTGTCAACACCGGAACGATATTCAACAATGGAGAATGGCATGCGCTGTCAACGATAAGTTTTACCAAACTGTCCGAGCATCTGCCCGCGATAACAAAATCATAAATACAACAATACAAAAAATGCGCTGAGAGAAAAATGACCTCCATCAGAATCCTGACATGGAATAGCACCGGGGAAAGTCCGGCCAAAGCCATCAGCCTTGGTAATCAGGCGGTGAATCCGGGAGGCTACTTGGGTCATCCATTTATCGATGTCTACCTGATTCAGGAAGCCCAACAAGCCCCCGGCGGGGATATCAGCAACTACCTGACGGGGCTGGCAGGCTACACAGTCCATCACATCCAGGAAAACCTTGGCGGCGGTGGAAAGGGTTATATATGTGCCACTCGTGACCTGAGCGTTACCGTGACAACGCCATTGACACTGTGGAATTACGCGGCTGATCCTCTTTTCATGTTATGGCCCGGCCGCAACGCCTTGCAGGCATCCAGCTGGACACCTCCTGCCAGAACCCCAGCCTATACACTGGTGACCGTCGGCGCGATAAACATTCTATTGATTACCTGGCATGCGCCCTTGGGCGTATCGACCCTGCCGATCATCGTCGGATCGATGACCGGCGGCGCCTTGATCGACGCTTACCTGGCATTCGATCACAGCCAACTGCTTAGCAACCCAATGGTGGCGGTGGGTGTCGTTCCCGACTTCATCGTGATTGCCGGTGATCTCAATGCAAAGCCGGCCGCCTTGGGTAAAAACTATTTCGGCTATACGCCGCTGGACGATTTCGACGGCGTTTCAAATAACCTCGACCACATCCTGGCAACCTCTCCGGCACATATGCACTTTCATTTTTCCCAAGACTACAGCTACGGAACAGCCAGCGTTCATGACATCTTTTGCGCCCGCCTGCACTGGTGATAATTGATGCCCCGCTCAGTCGATAGCAACACCAGTGTGTCACTCAGCGCTTCGTCACTGTCGGCGCTTTATCCGCAATCCCTTTGCGGCGAAGAAGCCCTGAACCAACTCGGCCAATACCACCTGCTCGGCCTCAACGACGGCCCCTCCCTCACCCTGAGCAGCGCCATCGCCAGCCACGTCACCACAACCTTTCATCACGACGCGCTGATTCGCCCACTCGATGCGCTGGTCGCCGAAATCCGCCAACTGCCCGCCGATGCCACCGCCGAGCGCTACCAACTGGTATTGCGCCCCTGGCTCTGGTGGCTGACGCTCGCCAGCAACAACCGCGTGTTCCAGAACCTCAGCACTTCGGATATCGTCACCACGATCTTCAAGGCCCATGCCTTCAGTGACTTCAAACTGTCGCTCAGCGCCAGCTACACCCCGCGCGCATACTGCATCCAGTACGGCGAGACCGATTTCGCCTTTGTTTCGCGGCTGCTGGAGGAAGAAGGCATCTTCTGGTTCTTCACCCATGAAGACGGCAAACATACCCTGGTGCTGGCGGACAGCAATGATGCTTTCCCGCAGATTCCCAACGGACCGAAAGTAGCGTATCTGGGCCAGGAAATCGGCGTGCGCGAACTGCACGGCATCCGCTGTGGCCAACAATGCCTGCAGGCCGTCGCCGGGACCTATCAGACCACCGACTACGAATTCACCACCCCGACCACGTCGCTTTATGCCCAGGCCGAAGCCGTTGCCGGACCGCGCACGGTGTATGAACACCCCGGCGGCTACACGGCCAAGGCGCGTGGCGACACCCTGAGCAAGCAGCGGCTGGACGCCCTGCGCGGCCAGGAAAAACGCTTTGTCGGCGAAAGCGATTGCCGCTGGCTGGTGCCGGGTCACTGGTTCACCCTCACCGGCCATGATGACGCCAGCCTGAATATCGACTGGGTAGTGACCTCGGTAACCCACGAGGTCGATCACGAAAACTACCGCAATCGCTTCGAAGCGATTCCCAAGGCGAGCGCCTTTCGCCCGGCGCGCAACACGCCAAAACCCCGCATGCACACACAGACCGCCCTGGTGGTGGGCAAGTCCGGCGAGGAGATCTGGACCGATGAATACGGTCGGATCAAGCTGCAATTTCCCTGGGACCGCGATGGCAAGCATGATGAAACCAGCTCCTGCTGGGTGCGCGTGGTCCTGCCTTGGAGCGGCAAGGGCTTCGGCATGCAGTTCGTGCCGCGGATCGGCCAGGAAGTGATCGTCACCTTTATCGACGGTGACCCGGACCGGCCATTGGTCACCGGCTGTGTCTATAACGGCGACAATGCCCTGCCCTACGCGCTGCCGACGAACCAGACCCAGTCCGGGATCAAAACCAACTCGTCCAAAGGTGGCGGTGGCTTCAACGAACTGCGTTTCGAGGACAAGAAGGACGCCGAAGAAGTCTTTCTCCAGGCCCAGAAAGACTTCAAGATCAATGTGCTCAACGACACCACCGCGACCGTCGGCCACGATGAAACCCTCACCGTACAGAACGCCCGCACCCGCACGGTGAAGGACGGCGACGAAACCGTGACCCTGGAAAAGGGCAAGCGTAGCGTCACCCTCCAGACCGGCAGCGATACCCTCGATGTGAAGGACAGCCGCACGGTGAAGGTCGGCGCCGACCAGACCCACAGCACCGGTGGCAATTACCAACACCAGGTCAGCGGCAACTACAGTCTCACCGTGGACGGCAACCTGACGATCAAGGTGACCGGCACCCTGACCCTGCAGAGCGGCGCCAGCTTCGCCATCAAGAGCGATGCCGACCTGGCGGCTCAGGCCGCGACCTCCATCAGCCAGAAGGCGGGTACTTCGCTGAGCAACCAAGCCGGCACCTCGCTGGATAACAAGGCCGGTACCAGCATGACCAACGACGCCGGCATCAGCCTGACCAACAAGGCCGGTGCCGAACAGACCGTGGACGGCGGCGGCATGTTGACCATCAAGGGTGGCCTGGTGAAGGTCAATTGAGGAGCGCCCATGAGTGACTCGACCAAACTGGACCTGATACGCGGCGACAGTCGTCTCACCGGTCGCCTGCTGGATGAGCGGCTGACAGGACCACTGCAGATCGAGGAAGCCGGACGCCCCCAGGCCAGCCTGAACTACAGCCAGGGCGAGTTGCAGGGGTGGTCGACGCTCTATCACTCCAATGGCAAGGTCTCGGCGCAAGTGCCCTATATGGCCGGCAAAACCCACGGTATCGCCAGTTTCTTCAGCGCCGAAGGCGACTTGCAGCGCAAGGCGGCTTATCGCCACGGCCTGCTGCACGGCGAGGCGAGCAACTACTTTGCCGACGGTGGCGTGGCGCAGGTCGAGCACTATCGCGATGGCGTGCGTGATGGCCTGTACCAGCGCTTTCACCAAAACGGCCAACTCGCCCTGAGCAGCCGTTATCGCAACGGCCAGTTGCTCGATGCCGGGCAAGCCTACGCCGAGGACGGTCGTCCGCTGGATGCCGAGGGCAAGCCGATCTCGCGCTGGCGCTGGTGGTGGTTGCGCCGTGAAGGTCAGGAGGAGATCTGAGCTTCAGGGAATCAGCATCTGTACCTGTCCCGGCACGACGATCTTGATCACCCCGCCCCACGTACACATCACGCAGCTGTTGGCATCCAGTGCCGGCATGCCGCCCAGCAGCAAGGTCGGCGGACCACCGGGAATCCACGGTGTGGCGGTGGCCGGAATGCACGGCATGGGCGTCAGCACGCCGAGGGCGGCGGCGGTCGCGGCGGCCACCATGGGATTGGCGATGCTCTGGCACATGGCAAACGTGCCGATATTCACCAGCGGGATGTAATCCATGATAGTCGCTGCCGGCATGCTGCTGGTCAGGGTCCGATTGATCGGCAGTACGTTGAGCAGACCCGGCGCGGCGCCGAAGCTGCATTGCAAGGTGGCGCCGCTGCACACCTGGGGACTGCCCATGGGGATCTCCTCTTCGTGTTGGCTGTGAGACAGTGCCAGCGTAGACCAGAACAGGTGGTTAGCGATTACACTGTCATTTCCTCCGCGCCCCGGACGCCCCATGGATATCGACCTCGCCCGCACCTTTCTCGAAATCGCTCGCTACGGCAGCCTGGTGGCCGCCGCCGAGAAACTGCATGTGACCCAGACCGCGATCACCGCCCGGGTGCAGAAACTCGAAAGCCAGCTCGATGCCACGCTGTTTGTGCGCAATCGTGCCGGCGCCAGACTGACCGCCGATGGCGAGGCTTTCGTGGTCTACGCCAACCAGTTGGTGCAGACTTGGGAAGCCGCTCGCCGCGATCTGCCACTGCCGGACGGTTTCAACAACGTGCTGCATATCGGCGGCGAGGTCAGCCTCGGCAACCCGCTGATCCTCAGTTGGGCCAAAGCGCTGCGCGAACAGATCCCGACCCATGCGCTGCGCACGGAAATCCGCGACGGCGAGCAGTTGCTGCGCCAGCTCGAACTGGGTGTGCTGGATGCCGCGCTGGTCTATCAGCCGGCGTACTGGACAGGGTTGCAAGTTGAGCAATTGTTGGAGGAAAAACTGATCTTGGTGCGCTTGACGCAACAGCCCGAACCCTATGTGTATGTCGACTGGGGCGAGGGCTTTCGCCGTCAGCACGACGCCGCCTTGCCAGACAAGGCGCGGGCCGCCGCCAGTTTCAACCTGGGGCCGGTGGCCTTGCAGTTCATCCTCGGCAACGGCGGCTGCGGGTATTTCCGCGCTCGGGTGGTGCAAAGTTATCTGGACAGCGGCCTCCTGGAGCGAGTGCCCAAAGCGCCGGAGTTCAGTTACCCGACCTATCTGGTGTACGCCCGCGAGCGGGACTCGGCCACCTTGCAGAAGGCTTTCGAGTTGCTGCGCGAGATCGTCAAGGCCGGCAGTGACTGGTCCCAGCGCTGGGACTCGATGATCTGAGCTTCAGGCCAGGCTGATCAGGCGCACAGGCTTAGTCGCGCTCGAAAAAAACGCTATTGATAATTACTCTCAATTGATCTACCGTCGCGTCGCCGCGCTTGCGGCGGCCTTCGTAAGGATTACCCTCTCCCGGCGGAAAGGGTATCGAGAGTGTTTTTGTGACAGACCCAGCCGCACGGCTCCAGCTCTACCTCAGCCATCGACCCGCCTTGATCAACTACGCCAGGGCAGTGGTGGGCGAACACGCGCAGGCCGAGGATGTGGTGCAGGATGCGTTTCTGCGCTTCAACGATCGGCAGCATGATCCGGTCGAACAACCGACCGCCTACCTGTACCGTATCGTGCGTAATCTGGCGCTGGATACCGTGCGCCGCCAGGCCAGCGAAAAGCGCCAGATCCAGAGCCCGCCGTCCTGGTTGCGACCGGCGAACCCGCTGTCTCCCGAACAACGCGCGCTGCACAGCGCCGATGCCAGCCAAATAGCCCGCACCCTGGCCGGTCTGCCCGAACAGATGCGGATCGCCGTCGAGATGCATCGCCTGGGTGGATATACTCTACAGCAGATCGCGGCCCACCTCGGCGTCTCGCTGTCCACCGCCCACCGTCTGGTCAAGGAAGCCATCGTCCACCTGGCCGCCAGCCTCGAGCCCCATGACCGGGCGCCGCTCGTGTCCCGCAAGGAAAGCCCCCATGCCTGACTCCTCGCCCCTCCCGCCGGTATCACAGGCCAGCCTTGAACAGGCAGCCGAGTGGCTGTTGCGCCTGGAAACCGCGCCGGAGTGTTTCGATGATTTCGATTTATGGCTGCACAGCCAGCCGGAACATTTCGTCGCCTGGGCACGCGTCAACCAGGCAGTGGTTGCGTTGGCTGAACAGCCAGCCACCGGCACCGGACACTGGCCGGCCACATCGCCGCCCAGGTCCATGGCGTCCACGACATTGCCACGGCCACGCTATCGCCTACGTCGGCGCCGGCTGGTGGCTGCCTGTGCGAGTGTTTGCGCCGTGGCTCTGGTGCTGTTACTGAACCCTGGGTGGCACAGCGACTACAGTACCGGTACCGGGCAGACGCGGCTGATCTCGCTGGCCGATGGCAGCCAACTGACCCTGGCCCCGCAAAGTGCCGTGGATGTGAACTTCGCGGGGCCCCTGCGACAGGTGAAACTGCTTCGCGGCGAAGCGTTCTTCGAGGTGGTCCACGATGTCACCCGGCCCTTTGAAGTGCAGCACAACGATACGGCGGTCCGCGTGCTGGGCACCGCCTTCGATGTCGCGCAAAACGAGGCGGGACTCAAAGTCGAAGTGCGTGAAGGCGCGGTCGGGGTCACCCACCAGGGCCAACCCTATCGCCTGAGCCCAGGCCAGCGCCTGTGGATCGAACGCCGCAACGGGCGAGTCAGCCAGACACAGATCGCCACTCAGGAAATAGGCGGTTGGATCGACGGGCCGCAGTTCTTCGAAAACGCCAGCGTCGCCCAGGTGGTCGAGCAATTGCGGCGTTATCAGCGCGGCTGGATCGTACTCGACGAAAATCTGGCCGGCCAGCGCGTCACCGGCCTCTACGACCTGCGTGATACCCAGCGCGCCTTGCGGGCCTTGGTGGCACCGTTGGGCGGCGAGATCAGCCAGTATTCGCCACTGCTGAGCGTGATCCGTAAAAAATAATTATATCCGCGCTGAAAAAAACGCCCGAGGTGTTCGTCTTTGTTGCTTTTATATTGCGAATGAGTCGCAATATATTTTGCCTGGAGACGAGGAAGCATGCGTCAACGATCACAATCGCGCCCGATAGCCGGGCCTGCCAAACGCCCTCACACCCCGCTCGCCCTGGCCTTGCTGGCAGCGCTGCTGGGCACGGTCGGGCTGGGGAGCGACGGCGCGCTGGCGGTCGAACAGAGCTGGCCGGCCGATAACGCTCTGCGCTCGTTCAATATTCCCGCGCAACCGCTGACCACCGCCCTGAGCGCTTTTGCCCGCCAGGCCGGCCTGCAACTGGGGCTCGCAGCGGGTCTGGTCGACGGCTTCCAGGCACCCGCCGTGCAAGGCAGCTACAGCCCGGAGCAGGCACTACGCCTGCTGCTCGGCAACACACCGATACACTGGACGATCGATGATCAGCGCAGCTTGATCCTGAGCCGCAGCCGAGCGAGCGAGCCTGGCAACGATGCAGCGGCTGACGACCTGGACGACTCGCAGTTGCTCGGCGCGGTGACCATCAAGGGTGGCAAGACCAGCCGACTCAACGGCGATGCGGCGCGAGTTTACAGCGCCGCACGCTCTTCGGCGTTCATCTCCGCGCAAACCCTCAACCGCTTTCGTGGCAGTTCGGTCGGCGACATGCTCAAGGGCGTGCCTGGCGTGCAGGTCGGTGACAACCGCAACGGCGGTGCCCTGGATGTGAACATCCGGGGCATCCAGGGCCAGAGCCGGGTCCCGGTGACCATCGATGGCAGCCAGCAGGCCATCGACGCCTATCGCGGCTACGGCGGCATGCAACAACGCAGCTATGTCGACCCCGACCTGATCAGCGAAGTAACCGTCAACAAGGGCCCCAGCCTCGACGCCGACGCTGCGGGCGCCATCGGTGGCATCGTCAAGATGAAGACCCTGCAGCCGGCCGATATCCTGAAAAAGGGTGAAACTGTCGGCATCCGCCTCAAAGGCGATATCGCCAACAACAGCAGCGAGCGTCCCAGCGAGTACAACGCCAAGCCGCGCCATGGCGGCAACAGCCTGGCTGATCTCGACAGTCACTCGGGCAGCCTGGCCTTCGCCAGTACCAGCGAACACTTGGACGTGGTCGCCGCTTACTCCCATCGTCAAAGCGGCAACTACTACGCCGGCAAGCAGGGTTTCAAGAAATACCAGGTGTTCAAGAACGTCCGGCGCTGGGATCCGGCGACCCACCAATATATCACCCGCACCGAGGAGCAGAATGGCCCGGCCAAGGTCTTCAAGGCTGGCGACGAAGTCCTCAACACCTCCAGCGACAGCGAATCGGCGCTGCTCAAGATGACCCTCAAGCCAACCACGGAGCAGTCGCTGGAGCTGGGTTATCGCTACACCGATAGCCAATTCGGCGAGGTCATGCCCTCGCGAATCATCCGTAACACCAGCGGTACAGTGCCGCAATGGGCGCCTGGCAAGATGCGCATCAATGCCTACACTGCCCGCTATGCCTTCAAGCCCGAGGACAACCCACTGGTGGACCTCAAGGCCAATCTCTGGTTGACCCAGGCCAACAGCCTGATGTTCAACGGTCTGAGCACCGTGACGCCACTGGGTGGCTCGCCCAGCGAGCCCGATCAACTCAGTGAGGACGGCTATCGCGATGCCTTGCGCAACGAAACCAAGAACACTCGCTGGGGCTCCGACATCAGCAACACGTCGCGCTTCACCACCGGCGTCGGTGATTTTGCCTTCAGCTACGGCGGCTCCTACCAACATGAAAAGCTCGGTCCCGGCGACCATACTCCAGTGTTGCAATCGGATCTCGACCAGAACCGCTTTATCCGCAGCGGCGAACGCCAGGAAGCCAGCCTGGTCAGTTCGCTGCAATGGAATCCGGTTCAACGCCTGACCCTGACCGCCGGCGGGCGCTACAGCGAATTCCACAGCAAAGACCACAACCGCCTGGCCACGCCAAGAACTTTCGGCGAGCGCCCGGTGCGCTGGACCTGGTTGCTCAGGGGAGGCAAACGCATCGGCTATGTGTACTGGGCGCCAGACCAGAACGGTCAGTTCACTAACGCCTCGCTCAATGCCACGCCTTATGAAGGCGGCACGGTGGCTGGCAGCGGCTACGACAGCTTCGACGCCAATGATCCGCAGATTCAGCAATACCCGACCTCCTACAGCTACGCCAAACCCATCGAACGCCGGGCCCACGCCTTTACCCCCTCGATCAGCGCGAAGTTCGACCTGACCCCCGACAGCTTCGTCTACGCCAGCTACACCGAAGGCGTGCGCATGCCGAGCCTGTTCGAATCGTCCCTCGGCCTGTTCACTGCCGCCGTTCCTGGCGCCGACCTGAAACCCGAACGCAGCAAAGCCTGGGAGTTGGGCGCCAGTACGCTGCGCAACGACTGGTTGACCGAGGGCGATACGGCGGCGTTGAAACTGGCGTACTTCAATAACAAGATCCAGAACTACATCACCCGCGATTATCTCGACATCTCCGCGGGCAACCTGCAGAACGTCGACAGTTTCACTGTGCGCGGCCTGGAGCTGCAGTCGAGCTACGACATGGGACGGCTGTTCGCCGACTTCTCCGCCACTTACTACATCGACGCCAAGACCTGTGCGCCGAACCTGGCGCAGCAGATGCGCAACGACGGCACCCCCAATACCCCCAATTGCGTCTCCGGCGGCTTCCCCGGTTCCTACACCAACACCCAGAACCCACCGAAATACTCGCTCAACGGCACCCTGGGCACACGTTGGTTCGATAACCGCCTGACACTCGGCATGCGCCTGGTCTACAACAGCGCGCCGACCGCCAAGCTGAACAAGGACTGGAACGAAGGCATCACCACCAACCAGATCTACTACCAGACTTCAGCGGTCTACGACGCCTTTGCCAGCCTGGAAATCTTCAAGGACACCCAACTGGATTTCACCGTGCAGAACCTGACCAACGTCTACTACGTCGACCCACTGGCGCAAAGCTTTATGCCAGCGCCGGGCCGGGCCTTGCGCACCGGTCTGACCATGAAGTTCTGAGCCCTATCACCCCTGACAAGAACGGGCTACTCTTGGCGGGAGCGGCCCCTGTACCGAGAACACTGTGACTGACCTGATGATGGCATCGACCACCTGCGGTACGCTCCAACGGCGTCCCCCCAATTACCTGCAAGGCGACGGCACCCGGCGCTGGAGTCTGGCGATCTTGGCGACTCTGGGGGTCTATGCCGCCGTGGCGGCATTTCTCCTGTATGACGCGCCGATTCCGACGGCCACCGCGCCAGCCGCAATGATGATCGAACTGGCGCCCGTGCCGGTGGCCCAGGTGGTCCCGGAAGACCTGCAGGTCGCCCCTGACAAAACCGTGACCATGCCATCGAACGCAGCAATGCCGGCCAAGCCCAGGGCACTAGCGAAACAGGCAAGATCACAGGCTCAGAAACCCGTGCCCAAGCCCGTGGCCCATCCGTTGCAGAGCACGCCGCAGCCCGCCAGGGAAACCCTGGTCTCGCCTTCCTCCACGGCGCAGCCAGCGCGCCAGAATGATCAGGACGATGCCGACCAGACCTCCCCCGCCGCTGCCTCGACCGCCACGGCGCCGCCCAAGACTGAGGCCATGCCGGCCGAGCGCACGGCGGCGAGCCAGTCCTCCAGAGGCGCTGCCGACCCGGCGTTGCGGGCACAGTGGGAGTCGCAGTTGCTGGCGCATATCGAACGTTTCAAGCGTTACCCGCAAGGTGCCCGCGAGCGAGGTGATCGCGGCACAGCCTATCTGCGCTTCGAGATCGACACCGAGGGCCAGGTGCTGTCGGCGCGGATCGCCAGAAGCTCGGGGCTTGCCGAACTGGACCAGGCGGCCCTCGACATGATCCATCGCGCATCCCCCGTCCCACGCCCCCCGATGGGGAGCGCGAGCCGCTTCACCGTGCCGGTGGTGTTTGCCCAGTGAAATCCATTCAACAAGAGCCGCGAATCGACATGAACCCACCCGCCGCCCATGGCCCTCACCGACGCGGACACGATAGAGCTTCAACGTCGAGTTAGTCAGTGCAAAATCGCGGGCACCGATCAGCGGGAGGAGATAGGCCATGGGGTCGATCCGATCCGTCGGCCAGCGTTTGATCGCCAAGCGTTGGCGGCGCATCGGCGGTAGCCGCCGAATGGGCCAGTCCTTCCCGGCCACCAGAGCGGGTATCCGTCGGGGTCCGACAGCACGCCAAAACGAAAAACCCGCCAAAACAGACTGTGTGAAAACCTAGCAATCTGCGCAGTGCTCGAAGAAAATGCTCCGTATCGAAAGATACGGAGCATTTTTCGTTATGGCTTACATCCAGGGACAGTCCCGCAGCCAGACCAGCCTGTTTCCGGTATCGCTGGAAGAGTTGATCCCCGAGGATCACCTCGTTCGCGTTATCGACCTTTACGTCTCCAAACTGGATCTGGTGCGACTAGGCTTTGATAAAGCACTTCCCAAAAGCACCGGCCGGCCTTCTTACGATCCAGCCGATCAGCTAAAACTTTACCTCTACGGTTATTTCCAGCGGATCCGTTCATCACGGCGCCTCGAAGCCGAGTGCCGGCGCAATATCGAAGTGATGTGGCTGATCAATCGACTCAAGCCCGATTTCAAGACCATCGCTGATTTCCGTAAAGACAACAAACCCGCTTTCATCGCGACGTGCCGGGCTTTCGTCCAGTTTTGCCGCACTGCCGGCCTGATAACCGGTGAGTTGGTAGCCATTGATGGCAGCAAGTTTCAGGCGGTCGCCTCGTCCCGGCGTCACGTGAATTTGAAGCGGCTCCAACACCAAGAGAAGAAGCTGGAAAAGCGCATCGCGCAATATTTGGCCGAGCTGGATGAGGCGGATAGAACCGAAGCCGGCGAGAAGATTGACCGCAATGCGATAAAGGCAACTTTGGCGCAACTTGAGGTCAGGCATTCCAATAACCTGACGTGCCAGGCGCTGATGAAATCAATGGAGCTTGAGCAATTCAATACCCACGAAAGCGATGCGCGAATGCTGCGAACGCACAAAGGGCCTCGGGTCGGGTACAACGTGCAGACAGCCGTGGACGCTGAGCACTGCATGATCGTGCACCATGAAGTGACTCAGGACAGCGATGATCGCAAGCAACTTGAACCGATGGCCAAAGCGGCCAAGGAGCAACTTTCGCAAGATGAACTGACGGTCACCGCGGATGCGGGCTACTCCAATGGCAAGCAGTTCAAGGCCTGTGAGGATCAGAACATCACGGCTTATGTACCTGTGGCGCGATCACTCAACTCCTGCGGCAAGGAACAGGCATTTTTCGATCGAACAGCATTTGCCTACGATGCGTCACAAGATCGATATCAATGCCCTGCCGGAAAATGGCTGATCTTTAAACAGATCAGCAAGAAAGGCCGGATCTACCAAGCGGCGGTCAGCGACTGCTCAAGCTGCCCGTTAAAAGCGCAATGCACCGACGCCCAACGCCGATATATCTCACGCCACCTGCACGAAAAGGCTTTCGAGCGGATGGAACAGCGAATGCAGGCGCACCCCGAAATGATGGTCAGCCGAAGATCCATCGTCGAGCATCCCTTCGGCAACCTTAAACAGTGGTTATTTGGCAACGCTCGCTTCTTACTGCGACAGCTTGAGGGCACGAGGGCTGAAATGGCCCTGGCGGTGAACGCCTACAACCTGAAAAGAGCGATTAACGTGCTTGGCGCACGTCAGTTGATGGCGTTGATGGGCTGAAAAGCCTTTTTTCGTCTGCTGTGAGCACAAAAGCAAACGCCCCGAACAAGTCGGGGCGTTTGCTGGAACCACCATTAGTGTGTTTTCACACAGTCTG
>NZ_CP014135.1:4839786-4841368 GCF_001543125.1 Pseudomonas agarici
CTTCCTAAGAAACACCCTCCGTTGGCTGAAGAGTGAAACCAAATTCGGCAGCACGGCGATGTAGACCCTTTACGACCCGCTCCCGATATCTCTGTTCATACTGGTCTGCTCCGGGGTCTTGATAGCTCATACCGAAACGCATCGCGTTGTAGAACAGAATCGCAATTTTTCGGGCGGTCGCGGTGACTGCTTTGGCTTTTCCGATTCGAGCTGCAAGGCGTCTATAGAAGGCCCCAAGCGCAGTACTCGTTCTCCCTACTGTGACAGCAGCCAAGCGCAGGTGGGCAGTAACTCGATTCTTGGTTTTCCGAGTATGAGCGGAAAGCACCTTACCGCCGCTGATCCTACATCCCGGCGCAAGCGTCAACCACGAAGTAAAATGATGACAAGTGCGCCATCGGCTCAGATCTGTACCGCATTCGGCGACCAGCCGCAGTGCCAGAAAGGGGCCAATGCCATGTATTTGCGTGAGGTCTACGCCGACCAGTTGATAGAGCAACGTGCGAACATCGAAGTTAAGTGCATTCGGTTGCCGGGTTTTATGACGCGGTTTAGGCAATGGTTCTGACGGACGCAACTTTTCCTGTGAAAGCTTGATGAGCACTTGTGCAATTTGCTGATCGCAGATGAGGAGCTGCGCTTGGTACGCATCATACATTGTCAGTGCTTGTGACAGGGCAAATATGTGCTCCGGCTGATAATTACCGACTAGCGCAGCCTCAATGACATCGATACCCGCTTTGCAGCGGGTATCGCTCATGGCAGCCAATACTGACGGGCTTCGCTCACCGGCCACTATGGCCCGAATTATTCGCATGCCGGTCACTCCGGTGACATCCGCCACGACATGGTGCAGTTGCAGATTCATATGGGTGAGCGCTTTTTGCATGTGCTGAATATGTGCGGCCGCGTAGTCAAGGTGGCGCTCTCGTAATCTTAAATAGCTGCGTAAAGCCGAGATTTCGCGATCTGGACGGAAGCTAGCTCGAAGCAATCCGCAGGAATGGAGTCGTTGAATCCACTGCGCATCATTCACGTCGGTTTTACGCCCTGGCACTGCGCGAGCATCTCGGGCATTAGCAAGTACTACATGAAGTCCGTGCGTTTCGAGTATCTCGTAAACCGGAATCCAATAAACGCCGGTCGACTCCATGGCGACTGTCGAGATGCCGAGACTCACCAGCCAATTAGCCATCCGCTCAAGATCAGCGGTGAAGGTATTAAAGGTTTGAATCGGATCTCGCGCGCGATCAGCTGGAACGGCGACAACATGAAAGCGTGAGCCGATATCAATGCCGGCCGCTCGAGTATTAATTACCGGTAACCCTCTGCTTTTTAAGTCAGACTTTTTCATACGCACCTCCAGTCAAGGGCAGGACTGGACGGGGACTCGGATCAAATCACATTCCTAAACGGGGTCATGAAAGCGCCACCACTAACGGGTCCGCAGCTTCCCCTGGGTCAAGTTTTTTGACGGGGACTTAGCCTCCAAAAAGCCAGCGACCACTGTCCAGAAATGTAAGTGTAGTACGTAGTGTTTCTAGCCAAATGGGCCGCGGAGTGCCGGGGAGGCGGTTTTTTA
>NZ_CP014135.1:4841468-4957133 GCF_001543125.1 Pseudomonas agarici
GTGCCGGGGAGGCGGTTTTTTAGGACATCGTTGTCCATCTTGAGCTGCCGGTTCTCTTGCTCCAACTGCCGAATACGCTGCTGCTCAGGTGTCAACGGCTTACCGATCCCGGCTTGCCCCAACTGCTCCGATTCATACTGTTGGACCCAGCGTCGAACCGCCGAATCGACCAGATTGAGATCCCGGCAGACCTGTGAAACGGCCAACCCCTGGTCCGTGATCATTTTCACGACTTGCAGCTTGAAGCTGTCGTCGAATGTCCTGCGTTTGTCGGTCATGAAAAACTCCTCGATAGATATATTTTCCACCTATCGGGGTGTCCGGGGAAATTAAACCACTACAAACCACTGCAGATCTCATTGATTCTCTCAAGTCCGAGCTTGAGCGGCTGACCGCTGCGAATCTCAATGACAATTCGGTTTCCTACCTCGCCCCTTTAAGCTGAGCAATACAGACTTGCCTTGAGACTCAATTACGGCAAGGCTGGAGTCATCACCTAGCCGCAGAGATGAGGCCGACCGCGAGCTTCCAGCAGACAGATCCCGACGCACCATCGCAATGTTGCGTAGAATAGTGGATTGAGTTCGCAGGCTTCATTCTTTATCTTGGCTTGCTTGTGGCCAGCGTTTCAGGAATTTTGAACTAGATGATGATTTTGCTGTTGTGTGCGTTCGTACTGGTCTCCTCATTAATGTTGACCGGCATGTTACGCCGATATGCGCTAGCGCGTAGTTTGATAGATGTTCCCAATGGGCGTAGCTCTCATTCTGTTGCGACGCCTCGTGGTGGCGGTGTGGCGATTGTGCTTGGTTTCTTGATTGCGCTGTCGGTTTTAGCCTGGATAGGCATACTGCCATGGTCAGTGTTCTGGGCGCTTTTTGTGGCCGGCAGTGCTGTCGCAATAGTGGGTTTTCTCGATGATCATGGGCATATAGCCGCCCGTTGGCGTCTATTGGCTCATTTTCTCGCCTCTTTTTGGATGCTGTTTTGTTTGGGCGGTATGCCGGCTATCAATTTCTTCGGGGCAGAGGTGAGTTTGGGATGGCTGGGTCACATCCTGGCCGCCTTTTACTTGGTGTGGATGCTCAACCTCTATAATTTCATGGATGGAATTGACGGGATTGCCAGTGTTGAAGCTATTTTCGTCTGTTTCGGTGCCTGTCTAGTCTATAAAATTGCTGGATACGAAGGTTTGGTCTGGGCTCCGTTGTGTTTGGCACTGGCCGTTGCCGGTTTTCTTTATTGGAATTTTCCCCCTGCGCGAATTTTTATGGGGGATGTCGGTAGTGGTTTTCTAGGCATCATGATGGGAGGTCTTTCTCTCCACGCCGCTTGGCATGCGCCTCATCTGCTGTGGGTATGGTTGATTTTTCTGGGAGTGTTTATCGTGGATGCGACTTTTACGCTTGGACGGCGGTTGCTTCGTGGAGACAAGGTTTACGAGGCTCACCGCAGCCACGCCTATCAATTTGCCTCGCGTCAGGCCGGTCGTCATTTACCCGTCACGCTGGTGGTGCTCGGGATCAATGTCGTTTGGTTATTGCCTATCGGTTTGTGTGTCGGCCTGTCTGTATTGGATGGTTTTACTGGATTAGTGTTGGCTTACGCCCCTTTGGTGCCTCTCGCCGTCCGATTTCATGCCGGTGAGTTGGAGAAGGTTGTTTAAACTGTCATGGTCAGGGACGCGACTAAGTGATGGTTGATTCAGGGGGAGGTATTTTGCAGGCAAGCTACAGAGGGATTATGGATAAGATACGAGCCTATTTGGTAGGTCTTCCGCGTCGAAAAAAGCGCTTTTTGCAGGTGGTAACCGATACCGTCATGGTCTGGTTGGCGCTGTGGATGGCGTTTGTTGTTCGCCTGGGGATAGATGATTTGATCAATCCATTTACCCAGCATCGCTGGCTATTTATTGTAGCTCCGATTGTTGCGATTCCTCTTTTCATTCGATTTGGCCTTTATCGGGCCGTGATGCGTTATTTCGGCAATGATGCGCTGATTGCTATTATCAAGGCAGTAAGCCTGTCCTCGCTGATCCTGGGCGTGGTGGTCTATCTCTATAGTAATCACCAGACTGTCGTTCCTCGGTCCATCATGTTCAACTATTGGTGGTTGAGTTTGATCATGGTGGGCGGCCTGCGCTTGGCAATGCGTCAGTACTTTTTAGGGGATTGGTTCGAGGCCGCTCAGCATATGCCCTTTGCCAGCCGTGATAATGGCTTGCCCAAGGTTGCAGTGTATGGGGCCGGCGCTGCTGGCAATCAGCTAGTCGCTGCATTGCGCATGGGGCGTGCGATGCAGCCCGTTGCCTTTATTGACGATGACAGCAGCATTGCCGATCGCTGTATTTCAGGGTTACAGGTCTACAAGCCCAGGCATATCCAGCAGATGATCGATGCCACGGGAGCCCAGGAAATTCTACTGGCGATTCCTTCCTCTTCCCGGGGCCGGCGCCGTGAGATTCTCGGCCTGCTGGAGGGCTATCCTTTGCATGTGCGTAGCGTGCCCGGTTTCATGGATCTGGCAAGCGGGCGAGTCAAGGTTGATGATATTCAGGAAGTCGATATCGCCGACCTGCTCGGGCGCGATGCCGTGCCAGCACAGGCTGAATTGCTCGAGCATTGTATCAAGGGGCGGTCGGTGCTCGTAACCGGGGCCGGCGGCTCCATTGGTTCGGAGTTGTGCCGGCAGATTCTTGCCTTGCGCCCAACAACGCTTCTGCTCTTCGAGCACAGTGAGTTCAATCTCTACAGTATTTTGTCGGAGCTCGAACGACGCGTGGCCCTTGAATCGCTGTCCGTGCGCTTGCTGCCGATCCTTGGGTCGGTGCGTAATCCAGACAAATTGCTGGCAATCATGAAAACCTGGCGTGTGGAAACGGTCTATCATGCGGCGGCCTATAAGCATGTTCCCATGGTGGAGCACAATATTGCCGAGGGTGTGCTCAATAATGTGATCGGTACGCTGAACACCGCTCAAGCAGCATTGCGGGCGGGCGTGGTGAACTTCGTGCTTATTTCCACCGACAAGGCCGTGCGTCCGACCAATGTCATGGGCAGCACCAAGCGACTGGCCGAGATGATCCTCCAAGCCCTCAGTCGTGAGTTGGCGCCGGTGCTCTTTGGTGATTCGAGCAAAGTATCGTGCGTCAACAAGACCCGCTTTACCATGGTTCGATTTGGCAATGTGCTGGGTTCGTCGGGTTCGGTTATTCCGCTGTTCCACAAGCAGATCAAAGCGGGAGGGCCTCTGACGGTGACTCACCCGAAGATCACACGTTACTTCATGACTATCCCTGAAGCGGCCCAGTTGGTTATCCAGGCCGGCTCGATGGGGCAGGGTGGCGATGTGTTTGTCCTGGACATGGGGGAACCGGTCAGAATTGTCGAGCTGGCTGAAAAGATGATTCATCTTTCCGGCCTGAGTATTCGCTCCGACAGGAACCCTCATGGTGATATAGCTATCGAGTTTTCCGGCTTGCGGCCTGGAGAAAAGCTTTACGAAGAGCTACTGATCGGTGACAACGTGGCGATGACCCAGCATCCGATGATCATGACCGCCAGTGAAGATCTGCTTTCTTGGGAGACACTCAAGTTGCGTCTGTCCGAATTGCTTGTGGCTGTCGAGAGTGATGATTACGCGCGTGTACGTCAGTTATTGCGTGATACTGTCAGTGGGTATGCTCCGGACGGCGAGATAGTGGACTGGATCCATCAGCAACGACATATGGACTCCTGAAGCTACACACCCGGTAACGGCGCTACTTTTGACAAGGCTCCAGCAGCATCTACGTTTAAAAAGCAGCTTCGGAAAAGCTGCTTTTCTCTTACGATGCCATGGAGTGTCACCTATGCGTACAGGTTTTTTCCCCTCTCTATTGTTAACCGTTCTGCTCGGTGCCGCTGGCGCCATCAGCGCTGCGCCGGTTACGCAAGCCAGTCAACAAGCCACACCCACCAACCAGGCAACGCTTTCCACAAAGGCTGGCAAGGTCAACCTCAACACCGCCGATGCCGAAACCATCCAGCGCGAACTCTCGGGTATTGGCGAAGCCAAGGCCCAGGCCATCGTCGCCTATCGGGAGGCGAACGGACCTTTCTCCTCGGTGGACGAGCTGCTTGAGGTCAGGGGAATCGGTAAGGCAATTCTCGACAAGAACCGCGACCAGTTGGGGATCAACTGACAGCAGTGATCTAGTGTTCGAGACCGGTCCAGGGATCGGTCTCTTTTCCTTCGGCGGTTCTGCTTGGGCGGGTGCAAGCCTTACTCCACCTGATCCTTCAGATGCGCCTTGGTCACGTCCAGAATCTTTTGCGCCAACTCCGCATCTTCCACACTGCGCGACAGCACTAGTGCCCCGACCAGCGTCGCCAGCATCACGATACTTTGATCCTGTGCATCCGGTCCGCCGCCTAGCGCATCTTCGACTTGCTTGAGTCGAGACTCGATTACTGTATCGGTCGTCGAGCTCGGTGCTCCACGTTGTCCCAACTCCGAGCACATGGTCGGCAACGGGCATCCGTGTTCAGGCGTTGTCAGGTGCCACTCGGACAGGTAACTGTCGATAAATGCCTGCACCGGCCTGTCCTGGCTGAACAACATGTCACAGTGCACATCAAGTTCCGCCGCAGCTTCTTGCAGGGCCTTTTCGACCAGTTCGTCCTTGGATTTGAAGTGCGCGTAGAAGCCGCCATGGGTCAAGCCCAGGGCTTTCATCAAAGGTTGCAAGCCGCTGGTGCCGATACCATCGCGGCGAAAGCGGGCTGCCGCCTCCTTGATAATGCGCTCATGGGTCTGAGCTTTGTGATCTTGTGAATAGCGCACGGCCGAATCTCCAAATCTATAGCCAATGATAACTATGACTTGTCGAGGAATCGCCACTTTTTTTTCTGTCTATTTCAACATTATTCAACGTTAGATTGAAAGGTTTGGCATGAATAGTGGGCTTTCCTTGATTGATGATCGTTGAACAATCCCGGATGTCACGATGAACATACAACTTTCCCTTGCCGATCAGATCACTTAGGAACGACGGACAGATATTATCGGAGAGTGTCTGTTGCCAGGGATGTGGCTGGTTGAAAGCGATCTGGTCAGCAGCTGCAACGTTTCGCGCAATACTATTTGCGAGGCGCTTGCCCGTGTATACAAACTATCCCGCAGCCTAGTGGCCTGTGTGGTTAGTTCTATGAGTCAATTTCGGCGCCCTAAATCCCTGGCTTGCGTTGCTGTTACTCGCCATAGCCCGGCTATGACTCGTCACAGCGCCTTAGCCATGAACTTATGGCATCCGAACTTGAGCTAACGAACTCACCGTACAGGCCACTAGTCGGGTCAGCAAAGGTTCGGTCCTGCAGGTGGGTGACTTCAACGTCTGGAATGTCAACGATCCGCATGAGCGGCGGTGGGCCGCGAATTATCGGCTGGAAGCGGTGCTGCTCGAAGGTTGCGGCCAACCCGAGCGTGCAGGCTATATAAGGTCAGCCTGGCTTGCATATCGCCCGGGCGGCGTGGGAGTGAGCGTAGCGCGCGATTTCAGCGATCTTGCGCGTCCTTGGCATCAGCCTCCGCGTTGCGCTGCTGGACGCGTTTGCGCTGCTCGTCGGTGAGCTCCACTTTGGTGGCGGTGTCGCGCAGCATCATCAGGCCGCCGACGATGGAGCCGACGGCAATCACGATGATTAACCAGGCATACCAGGGCATAAGGTTCTCCTTGATGGGCCGACCCCGCACGAGCGGTTCGTGCGGGAGGCCGGTCCTTGCCATTTTGAGTCATGGGATTTCTCTGCGATTCAATTGTAAGCTTGTTCTACCCCGATAGCTCTTACAACCCGGTCAGCCGCGCAGGCACGGGTGTGGCGGACGTACCGGTGACCGGAGTGGGCGCTAGCTGGGGGGGCTTTATGGCACAGGGTCGGCACATTTGCCGATCACCGGGTCCCGATCAGCCTCGGCTTGCGCTACAATCCGCGCCGATTTCGACTTGCCTGAGAGCCCATTCATGTCCGCCTGCCAGACGCCTATCATCGTCGCCTTGGATTACCCCACCCGTGACGCCGCCCTGAAGCTGGCCGATCAGTTGGACCCGAAACTGTGCCGGGTCAAAGTCGGCAAGGAACTGTTCACCAGTTGCGCTTCGGAAATTGTCGGAACCCTGCGCGACAAGGGTTTCGAAGTGTTCCTGGACCTCAAGTTCCACGACATTCCCAACACCACCGCGATGGCGGTCAAGGCGGCCGCGCAAATGGGCGTCTGGATGGTCAACGTCCATTGCTCCGGTGGCCTGCGCATGATGGCCGCCTGTCGTGATGTGCTCGACCAGTTCAGCGGCCCGAAACCGTTGCTGATCGGCGTGACCGTGCTGACCAGCATGGAGCGTGAAGACCTGGCGGGTATCGGCCTGGATGTCGAGCCACAGGTGCAGGTACTGCGCTTGGCGGCCCTGGCCGAGAAGGCCGGGCTCGATGGCCTGGTGTGTTCGGCGCTGGAAGCCACGGCCCTGAAGAGTGCGCATCCGGGCCTGCAACTGGTGACTCCGGGGATTCGTCCGGCAGGCAGCGCCCAGGATGATCAACGGCGGATTCTGACGCCACTCCAGGCGCTGGAAGCCGGTTCCGACTACTTGGTGATCGGTCGGCCAATCAGCCAGGCGGCGAACCCGGCCCAGGCCCTCGCGGCGGTGGTGGCCGAGCTGGCCTGATCTTGCAGGTGTGGGAGCGGGGCTGGTCGGGACGAGGAGCCTCGCTTAGAGAGGGAGAGCCGTCACTGAGATGCGGCTAAGCTTCGCTTCCACACCTCAGTGACGAGCGATCCGTTCAGACCTTCAATACCAGCTTGCCGAAGTTCTCGCCGCTGAACAATTTCATCAGCGTCTCGGGGAAGGTCTGCAGGCCTTCGACGATATCCTCTTTGCTCTTGAGCAGTCCTTTGGCCATCCAGCCGGCCATTTCCTGTCCGGCGGCAGCGAAACGTGGCGCATAATCCAGGACTACGAAACCTTCCATGCGTGCGCGATTAACCAGCAGCGCCAGGTAGTTGGCTGGGCCCTTGACGGCTTCCTTGTTGTTGTACTGGCTGATGGCGCCGCAGATCACTATGCGAGCCTTGAGGTTCAGACGGGTCAGCACCGCATCGAGGATATCGCCGCCGACATTGTCGAAATACACATCGACACCCTTAGGGCACTCGCGTTTCAGGCCGGCCTGAACGTCTTCGTTCTTGTAGTCGATGACGCCGTCGAAGCCCAGTTCCTCGATCAGGTAGCGGCACTTCTCGCCTCCCCCGGCAATCCCGACCACATGGCAGCCCTTGAGCTTGGCAATCTGTCCGGCAATGCTGCCCACGGCTCCGGCAGCTGCGGAAATCACCACGGTTTCACCGGCTTTCGGCGCACCGACATCGAGCAAGGCGAAGTAGGCGGTCATCCCGGTCATGCCCAGTGCCGACAAATAGCGTGGCAGTGGCGCCAGTTTCGGATCGACCTTGTAGAAACCTCGCGGCTCGCCGAGGAAATAATCCTGCACGCCCAGCGCACCGTTGACGTAGTCACCGACCGCAAATCCTGGGTTGTTCGAGGCAATCACCTCGCCGACCCCCAGCGCGCGCATCACCTCGCCCAGGCCCACCGGTGGGATATAGGACTTGCCTTCGTTCATCCAGCCGCGCATGGCGGGGTCCAGGGACAGGTATTGGTTGCGGACCAGGATCTGGTTCGTTCCCGGTTTGCCCACCGGGACTTCCTGGTAGGTGAAGGTGTCTCGGGTCGCCGCTCCGGCTGGGCGTTTGGCCAGCAGGAATTGACGATTGTTCTGGGCGGGCATGGCAGGCACTCGAAACGATCAATGAAGCCTAGTAGATAGACCCTGATCGGCACCCCGGCAAGTTTTGCCTGCCTGGCGAATACGTGGCGATCCATTTCGATGATGATGCTTACCATTGTTATCACCGCAGCTTATCAAGGCGGTGCATGAGGCGATAACCGGCCTTGCGATACTGCTGCTGCACGGAGTCGTACAGGCCACTAGACTCGGCCCAGGCGATCATTCAGGTATTCAGCGAGGAGATAACCATGAGTATGACGTTTTCCGGCCAGGTGGCCCTGGTGACCGGCGCAGCCGCAGGAATTGGTCGGGCAACCGCCGTGGCTTTCGCCGCCGAAGGCTTGAAAGTGGTGGTGGCCGACCTGGATGTGGTGGGGGGCGAGGGGACCGTCGAACTGATTCGTGCCGCCGGTGGCACTGCGATCTTCGTGCGCTGCAATGTGACCCAGGAAGCCGATGTGCAGAAGCTCCTTGAGCAGACTATCGACGTCTATGGCCGGGTCGACTACGCCTTTAACAATGCCGGGATCGAGATCGAAAAGGGCAGGCTGGCTGATGGCACTCTGGACGAATTCGACGCGATCATGGGGGTTAATGTCAAAGGGGTCTGGTTGTGCATGAAATACCAGTTGCCATTGATGCTGGCCCAGGGCGGCGGCGCGATCGTCAATACGGCATCGATTGCCGGTCTTGGTGCCGCGCCGAAAATGAGTATCTATGCCGCTTCCAAGCACGCGGTGATCGGTTTGACCAAATCGGCGGCGATTGAATACGCGAAGAAGAAAATCCGTGTCAACGCGGTATGCCCGGCGGTGATCGACACCGACATGTTTCGTCGCGCCTATGAGGCCGATCCGAAGAAAGGCGAGTTTGCCGCGGCGATGCACCCGGTCGGACGTATCGGCAAGGTCGAGGAGATTGCCAACGCGGTGCTCTACCTGTGCAGTGACGGTGCGGCGTTCACCACCGGCCACGCCCTGGCGGTCGACGGTGGCGCCACCGCCATTTGATCTGTCGTGCTGTTCGCCGCTGCCTGTAGTTCCCCGGTAAAAGAACCCGCCAGTGCGAGTTTTTTTATGTCCGGCAGTGTGGCGCATACCGTCGGTAGATTCGTTGGTGCCTGTCAGTCGAGCGCTGCAGGCCACGGTGTACGGGGCTTGAAGAGGCACGCGAGGAGGCTTTTTGTGCAAGCTGAGGTACGGGGCTTTTGTGTTTAACTGTTTAACTAGAAATAACCGTGCTTTGGAGCGTTACACACAATGGATCTGGAAATTGATCGGCAGGCACCGGTGCCCGTCGTGCAGCAAATCGTCACCGCGATTGTCGAATGGACCCGGCTGAATCGGGCCTGTCCAGGGACGCGTTTGCCGTCGGTGCGGCAGTTGGCCAAGGAAAACTCTCTCAGCCAGGCCAATGTGACAGAGGCTTATGAGCGCCTGGTCATGCAGGGCGTGCTGGCCTCACGCAATGGTTCGGTATTTATTGTCGCCGACAGCGGCGCGGCATCCTGTCAGGGCGCCGAGCAAGAGTGGTACGAGGGGCTGGAAGCGCAGTGGGGAGCGTTCAGCGAGCATCCGCTGGGGGAATTGAAACTGGGTTGTGGCTGGATTCCCCAGGGTTGGCGCGAGAGCGACGATATCGGTTATGCAGTGCGTGAAATCAGTCGTACCCAGATGCAAGGCCTGTTCCACTACAGCACCCCATTGGGCTTGCCCGCCTTGCGCCAGCAATTGCACAAGTGCCTGACACAAAAAGGCATTCAATCCAGCGATGGCGAGGTCCTGACCACTCTGGGAATCACCCAGGGCCTCGACCTGCTGGTGCGCACGCTGCTCAAGCCGGGGGATTGTGTGGTAGTCGAGACCCCGGGTTATGGCAATCTCTACAAACTCCTGGGCTTGCAGGGCATCGAATTGCTCGAAGTGCCCAGAACGCGCACGGGGCCTGACATCGAGGTGCTGCGCACGCACTTGCATCAACATCGCCCGAAATGCCTGTTCGTCAACAGCCTCTATCACAATCCGACGGGCAGCAGCCTGACCCTTGCGGTCGCCATGCAGTTGTTGCAGTTGGCGCAGTCCGAGGATTTCCTGATTGTCGAGGATGGCGTCTTCAGCGATCTGCAGAGTGGCCCAGGGGTGCAGTTGGCGGCGCTGGACTCCCAGCAGCGGGTCATTTACCTCGGCGGTTTCTCGAAGACCCTGAGTAGTTCGTTGAAGGTCGGATTTATCCGCGCTCACGCCGGGCTTATCCGGCGCCTGGCCGAGGTGAAGATGATTACCAGCCTGGGGGCTTCGCGATTTGCCGAGTGCGTTGTGGCCACACTGCTGGCCAACGGTGCCTATCGCAAACTGGTGCAGCGCCTTCGCCAGCGGCTGGGCGCGGAAATGGCCATGACGCTGGACCTGCTCGAAGAGACCGGCTGGGAAGTCTTCAGCGAGCCCTCCGGCGGTATGTTCGTTTGGGCGCGCAGTCGGCGTTACAGTCCTACTCAGGTTCGGGCCGGTGCCCACAAACTCGGAGTATTGCTTGCACAGGATGCGGTTTTTACTCCTGAGGGAACTTCCTCGGGTTGGCTGCGGATCAACGTGGCTTATGTGGCGGATCAGCGAGCGCAGAAATTCTTCCGCTTGCTGGGCGATGCCGAATCGACCTCGACCATTCTGAAAGCGACGCGGATGTAGCTTTTGGCCATTATTGCGACGGCAAAGGCTTGTGCTGCACCGATGGTGGTTGCGAATCTGCACGATTCTTGAATGGCTTGTACGCCTTCAGCATTCGAACGGGGATTAAACACCATGATTTCTGCCGTGCAAGGACGTTTTGCCAACCTGGGTATGGCGAAGAAGCTGGGTATCGGTTTTGCCCTGGTATTGCTGCTGACTGCATGGGTAGCGGCAATCGGCGTCTGGTCCTTGCAGGCCATCAGTCTGCGTTTCGACGGACTGAAACAGATGTCCTCGCTCAACAGCAGCCTACTCAAGGTGCGCCTGCTGGAGCAGGACTATGCTCTGCATTCGGACCCCAAGACGGTCGATGCGCTGCGTGAGGGCGCGGATGCTCTGGTGGCACAGGCGCAGGCCCTCAAGGCGCAATCAGTGGCCAACGTCCCGGTGATGACAGATGTCGAGCAGGCCTTGATGGCCTACCGCAAGGCGTTCGACGAGTTTGTCGAGCTGACCCAGGCCAAGGACCTGGCGTTGGAAATGGCCAGTTGGTCAGTGTCTAGCGTGGCCAACAACCTCGATGTGCTGCAGGCCGGCCTGGCCGATGACGGCAGCTATGGGCTCAAGCAAGCCCAGAGCAAGGAGGGCGGTGAACTCATCGAGCAGGCTGGCCAGGTCAGCCACGTTTCGAAGTTGATGTTGCAGGCGATGAACGAGGCGCGGGTGCGTCTTGATCAAAGCCGCAAGGGTGACGAGGAAAACCAGAACCAAGGCAAAATCGAACAGGCGGATCAGGCATTGGCCGAGGTCGAGCAGCTCAAGACTACGGTCAAGGACCCCGGCTACCAGACGGTACTCAATGAGGTCGGTGGCCATATCGCCAGCTTTAGCGAAAAGCTCAGCGAATACACCGCTCTGCTGGAGCGGGAAAAGCAGGTCTACCGGCAATTGAACGAGCGTGCGGCCCAAGTGGTCGAGCGGGTCAATCAGGCCTACGCGGCTGAAGATCAGTCGATGCAAGCCGAGTTGAAAAAGAACTCGATACTGATCATCGGTTCTTCCGCTCTGGCCTTGTTGGTCGGCCTGGTGGCGGCATGGTTAATCACTCGCCTGATTGTCGCACCGCTGCGCAGTGTGATCCGGGTCGCCCAGCAGATTGCCGCTGGAGACCTGACCGGCACGGTGGAGGTCAAGCGCCGCGACGAGATCGGCCAACTGATGCAAGCCATGCAGCAAATGGGGGCCGGCCTGAGCGGTATCGTCAGTGGCTTGCAAGCCGGCATCGAACAGTTGGCGACTTCCGCGCATTCCTTGTCGGCGGTAGCCGAACAGACCAACCTGGAGGTCAGCACCCAGAAGGAGGAAACCGAGCAAGTAGCGACGGCGATGAACCAGATGACCGCCACGGTCCACGATGTGGCGCGCAATGCCGAAGAGGCCGCGCTGGCGGCACAGACCGCCGACGACAAGGTCGACAACGGCCAGCAGGTGGTGCGCCAGAGCATGCAGCGCATCGAGCAACTGGCCGAATCGGCGAATTTGGCTAGTTTGAGTATCGAAAGCTTGAGTGCGGAAATCCAGAATATCGGCACTGTACTCGGTGTGATCAAGAGCGTGGCCGAGCAGACCAATCTGTTGGCGCTCAATGCGGCCATCGAGGCGGCCCGTGCCGGCGAGCAGGGGCGTGGTTTCGCGGTGGTGGCGGACGAAGTGCGGGCGCTGGCCAAGCGTACCCAGCAGTCCACCGAAGAGATCGAGCGGTTGGTTAGTGCCTTGCGCTCAGCCGCGCAGTCGTCGGTGCAGCAGATCCGCAGCAGCGACGAACTGGTCAAGCTGACGGTCAGCGATGCGCTGCAGACTGAAGGCGCCCTGGGCAGCATCGCGACAGCGGTGTCGCTGATCCAGCAGATGAACCAGCAGATTGCCGCGGCCGCCGAAGAGCAAAGTTCGGTGGCGCAGGAGATCAATCGCAGCGTAACCAGCATTCGTGCCAGTGCCGATCAATCGGCGCTGGCGATGCAGGGCAACGCCGCCTCCAGTATCGAACTGGCGCAATTGGGAATGGAACTGAAGGGCATGGTCGGGCATTTCCGCATCTGATTGGTAGAGCGGCGAGCGTGCAGACCGCTCGCTTTCTTCAGGCCGAGCGCCAATTGAGGATCAGCAATGTCAGCACCCCCGCGATAATCCCCCAGAATGCCGAGCCCACCGAAAATAGAGTCAAACCCGACGCGGTGACCATGAAAGTGATCAGCGCCGCTTCGCGTTCCCTGGGTTCGCTCATCGCAATGCTCAGGCCGTTGATGATCGAGCCGAACAGTGCCAATGCCGCAATCGACAGCACCAGTTCCTTGGGCAGCGCGGCGAACAGCGCCGCCAACGTCGCACCGAATGTCCCGGCAATCCCGTAGAAGATCCCGCACCACACTGCTGCGGTATAGCGCTTGCTTTTGTCTTCATGGGCATGGTGCCCGGTGCAGATCGCCGCGCTGATGGCCGCCAGATTGATCCCGTGGGAACCGAACGGTGCCAGCAGCAGCGAAGCGATACCGGTCACACTGATCAGGGGCGAGGCCGGCACGTTGTAACCATCGGCTCGCAACACGGCGATGCCCGGCATGTTTTGCGAGGTCATGGCCACCACGAACAGCGGAAGCCCGATGCTGATGGTTGCCGCTAGCGAGAACGACGGCGTGGTCCAGACCGGTGTCGCCATCTCCAGGTGAAACCCACTGAAATCCAGCAAGCCCAGCCACCCGGAAAGAACGGTGCCGATCAGCAGTGCCGCGAGCACCGCGTAACGCGGCGACAGACGCTTGACCACCAGGTAGGTGACGAACATCCCCAGCACCAGGCTCGTGCGGTGCTGGGCGGCGACGAAGATTTCGCTGCCGATCTTGAACAAAATGCCGGCCAGTAGCGCCGCTGCCAGCGATGAGGGCAGGCGCTTGACCAGACGTTCGAAGCTACCGGTCAGGCCACAGATCGTCACCAGCACCGCGCAAGTGATATAGGCGCCGATCGCTTCGCCATAGGTGACGCCCGACAGGCTGGTGATCAGCAGTGCGGCGCCAGGGGTCGACCAGGCAACCGTCACGGGGGTGCGGTAGCGCAGGGACAGGCCGATACTGCAGATCGCCATGCCGATGGACAGCGCCCAGATCCAGGATGAAATCTGTCCGTTGCTCAGGCCGGCGGCTTGCCCGGCCTGGAACATTAATACCAGAGAACTGGTGTAGCCGGTCATCATCGCAATGAAGCCGGCGACCACGGCACTAGGCGAGGTGTCGGCCAGCGGGCGCAAGCGCGCTTGAGTGATGTCGGTCATGGCGGGGATCCTTGTTCTTGAAAAAGCTGCTTGAAAGCGGGCGTGGATAGCCCTTGCAGCCTAAACGCAAAAGCAGCGGTTGATTGCAATACAGCCGATGCCGCAAATGGCCGTACAGTCGTGTTGGCTACAAGGATTGTGTACAATGTGCGCTGATTTTTCGCGATATTTTCAGCGACCCACTGGGCGGTACAAAGTCCATTCGCCGCCGTTTTCCGACTCGAGTGCCCATGAACGAACAGTCGCATCCCCTCAAGAAGCAACCGCGAGCAGGCAAGGCAGGTCGCGGCGCAACCCAGGACGATATTGTCTACACGCATATTTTCGAGGCTATCCTCGAACAGCGCCTGGCGCCTGGGACCAAATTGAGCGAGGAGTCACTGGGAGAGATTTTCGGGGTCAGCCGGACCATTATTCGCCGTGCGTTATCGCGCCTGGCTCACGAGGGCGTGGTACTGTTGCGACCGAACCGTGGCGCGGTGGTGGCCTGCCCGAGCGTCGAGGAAGCTCGCCAGGTGTTCTTTGCCCGGCGCATGGTGGAGAAGGCAATCACCGAACTGGCGGTGCAATATGCGACGGCTGAGCAACTGGCGCAGTTGCGGCAGATGGTCCACGACGAGCGCGAAAGCTTTTCTCGTGGCGATCGCGGGGCCGGGATCCGCCTGTCCGGCGAATTTCACTTGAAGCTGGCGGAAGCGGCGAAAAATGCGCCGCTGATCAGTTTCCAGCGCAGCCTGGTCTCCCAAACCTCGCTCATTATTGCCCATTATGAAAGCGGTAACCGCTCGCACTGTTCCTACGACGAGCACAGCCAACTGATCGATGCCATCGAGGCACGGGACACGGCCCTGGCCGTGGACCTGATGAAGCACCACATGGACCATATCGACAGCAAGCTTAACCTGGCCGAAGAGAGTGCCTCGGACGATCTGCATGCGGTGTTCTCGCATCTGCTGCTGGCGAAAAAGTCGGGACGGCCAGTGGCAAAGCTATGATCGGCAGTCGCTCTTCGAGCCAAGGATGATCTTGAGTCGAGCAGGGGATTGCGACTAGCCCGCTCGTTACAGTTCAGTGGTGTTCTGTCTCTTATCGTTGGTGCACCAGGTTCCCTGCCGCATAGGTCTGCTTCACCGTCCGGTCATCCCCCAGCGTCATCAACACGAACAGCGTCTCGGCGAGGGTCTTGGCCTGCTTCAGGCGATAGCTGAGCAGCGGCGTGGCGTGGTAGTCCAGCACCAGGAAGTCGGCATCGCTGCCGGCCTGCAGGGTGCCGATCCGTTCCTCCAAGCGCAAGGCCCGGGCGCCGCCGAGGGTTGCCAGGTACAGTGACTTGAACGGACTCAGCCGCGCTCCCTGCAACTGCATGACTTTGTACGCCTCGTTCAGCGTCTGCAGGATCGAGAAGCTGGTGCCGCCGCCAACGTCTGTGCCGATCCCGACATTGAGCTTATGTTTCTCGGCCATTGGCAGATTGAACAGGCCGCTGCCAAGAAAGAGGTTGGAGGTCGGACAGAACGCCACCGCCGAGCCGGTTTGTGCCAGCCGTGCGCACTCGTGGTCGCACAGATGCACGCCATGGGCAAACACCGAGCGTTCTCCCAGCAAGCGATAATGGTCATAGACGTCCAGGTAGCCCGCACGGTCCGGGAACAGCTCCTTGACCCATTGCACTTCCTGCAGGTTTTCACTGATATGGGTTTGCAGGTACAGATCCGAGTATTCGCTCAGCAACTGGCCAGCAAGGGTCAGCTGTTGCGGGGTCGAGGTCGGGGCAAAGCGCGGTGTCACTGCATAGTGCAGGCGACCCTTGCCATGCCAGCGCTCGATCAGCACCTTGCTTTGCAGATAGCTCGATTCGGCGGTATCGGTCAGGTAGTCCGGAGCATTGCGGTCCATCATCACCTTGCCGGCGATCATTCGCAGGTCGAGTTTTTCCGCCGCCTCGAAAAAGGCATTGACCGACTGCGGGTGCACGCTGCCAAACACCAGCGCAGTGGTGGTGCCGTTGCGCAGCAGCTCCTTGATGAAGATGTCCGCGACTTCCTCGGCGTGGGCCGGATCGGCGAACTGGCTTTCGCAGGGGAAGGTGTAGGTGTTCAGCCAGTCGAGCAATTGTTCGCCATAGGCGCCGACCATACCGGTTTGCGGCAGGTGGATATGGGTGTCGATAAAGCCTGGGGTGATCAGCGCATCGGTGTAGTGGCTGATGTCGATATCGGTCGGCTGCGTGGGTAGCAGTTCGCTGGCGTGGCCGATAGCGCTGATCTTGCCGTTCTCGACCACCAGCAGGCCGTCCTCGAAATACTCGTAGGAGGCATCAATGCCGACTTCGGCAGGGTCGGCGATGCTGTGCAGGAGGGCGGCACGGTAGGCTTTGCGGGTCAGGAGCATGGTCTGTCTCAAGGCGTGGCTTTCAATTCATAGCTTTGCGGCCCGAGGCCGGCAGCAGCGTGGCAACGGCTTCGGCACTCGCGGTGTGTTGGCCGAAATTCGCGTTATAGGTGGCGATGACTTCGCCGGCGATGGAGATGGCGATTTCCATGGGTAACTTGCCCTTGATCTCGGCCAGCCCTATCGGGCAACGCATGCGTTGCAGCGCCGCGTCGTCGTAGCCGCGTTCGCGCAGGCGGTGTTCGAACTTCAGCCGCTTGGTCTTCGAACCGATCAGGCCGAAGTAGGCGAAGTCGTTGCGCTTGAGGATCGCGGCACTGAGTTCCAGGTCGAGCGGATGGTGATGGGTCATGACGATGCAATAGCTGCCGGCAGGCAGATGGGCGATTTCCTCCACCGGTTCGTCGCTGACGATCTTGCGCACGCCGCTGGGGATCTGTGGCGCAAACGCCTGCTCCCGCGAGTCAATCCAGCGCACCCGGCAGGGCAGGTTGGCGAGCAGGGGCACCAGGGCGCGACCGACATGGCCGGCGCCGAACACCGCAATCTCAGCCTGGACCTGACCCAGCGGCTCGAACAACAGCACCGCGACCCCGCCGCAGCACTGACCGAGGCTGGCGCCCAGGCTGAAGCGCTGCAAGTGGGTAGTCTGCTGGCCGCTGGCGAGCAGGTCCCGGGCGATCTGCGTGGCCTTGTATTCCAGGTGGCCGCCGCCAATGGTATCGAAAGTGCCGCTGGCGCTGACGAGCATTTTCGAACCGGCGTTGCGCGGCGTCGAGCCGAGCTCCTCGATAAGGGTCACCAGCACGCAGGGTTCACCCTGGTAGCGCAGGTCGGCGAGCGCACTGATCCAGTCGTTCATAGGCACCTCATGGCGAGACCGGTTCGATGTCGCTGGTCACAGGTTGCCTTGCCTTGACCTGGCGCATCTGCTCGCAGCCCCACAACACCCGCTCCGGCGTCGCCGGAGCGTCGATCTTCGGTTGTACCCGATAATCGGCCAGGCTCGCCACCGCATCCTTGAGCGCGCACCACACGGCGATTCCGAGCATGAACGGCGGCTCGCCGACGGCCTTGGAGTGAAACACCGTGTCTTCGGGGTTCTGGCGGTTCTCCACCAGCTTCACCCGCAAGTCCAGTGGTGGGTCCGTCACCGCCGGGATCTTGTAGCTGGCCGGGCCGTTGGTCAGCAGCCTGCCCTTGGCGTCCCACACCAGCTCCTCCATGGTCAGCCAGCCCACGCCCTGGACAAAGCCGCCTTCGACTTGACCCATATCGATGGCCGGGTTCAGCGAAGCACCGACGTCATGCAGGATATCGGTGCGCAGCACCTTGTACTCGCCGGTCAGGGTGTCGACGATCACTTCGGCGCACGCTACGCCATAGGCAAAGTAGTAGAACGGCCGCCCCCGGGCCTGACTGCGGTCGTAGTAGACCTTCGGCGTCTTGTAGAAGCCGCTGCTGGACAGCGACACTTGGGCAAAATACGCCTGCTGGATCAACGCCTCGAAAGTCAGGATCTGCTCGCGAATCCGCACATGGCCGTTGCGGAACTCAACATCTTCCTCGCTGACCTGGTACTGCCGCGAGGCGAACTCCACCAGCCGTTGCTTGATGATCTGTGCGGCATTCTGCGCGGCCTTGCCGTTCAGGTCGGCGCCGCTGGAGGCGGCGGTGGGCGAGGTGTTCGGCACCTTGTCGGTACGGGTGGCGGTGATCTGCACCCGGTGGATTTCCACTTGGAATACCTCGGCTACCACTTGGGCTACCTTGATGTTCAGTCCCTGGCCCATTTCCGTGCCGCCATGGTTCAGGTGGATGCTGCCGTCGGTATAGACATGTACCAACGCGCCGGCCTGGTTGAGAAAGCTGGCGGTAAACGAAATGCCGAACTTCACCGGCGTCAGCGCCAAACCTTTTTTCAGGATCGGGCTGTGGGCGTTGTAGCGGCGAATGGTTTCCCGGCGCTCGGCGTACTGGCTGCTGGTTTCCAGTTCGGCGGTCAGCTCTTCGAGCAGGTTGTGCTCGACGGTTTGATAGTAGTGGGTGATGTTGCGCTCGGTCTTGCCGTAGTAATTGGCCTTGCGCACCGCCAGCGGATCAAGGCCCAGATGACGGGCAATGCTGTCCATTACCTCCTCGATGGCGACCATCCCTTGCGGGCCACCGAAGCCACGGTAGGCGGTGTTCGAGGCCGTGTGGGTCTTGCAGCGATGGCCGTTGACAGTGACGTCGCCCAGGTAATAGGCATTGTCGGCATGGAACATCGCCCGGTCGACAATCGACGCCGAAAGGTCCGGCGAGCAGCCGCAATTACCGGCCAGTTCCAGGTTGATCCCGTGCAAGCGTCCGCTGCTGTCGAAGCCGACGTCATACTCGATATAGAAAGGGTGGCGCTTGCCGGTCATCAGCATGTCCTCGACCCTGGGCAGGCGCATCTTGGTCGGTTGCCCGGTTAGCCGCGCTACCACCGCGCACAGGCACGCCGGGCTGGCGGCCTGGGTTTCCTTGCCGCCGAAGCCACCGCCCATGCGGCGTATGTCGACGACGATCTGGCTCATCGATACATCCAGCACCTCGGCCACCCGTTTCTGCACTTCGCTGGGGTTCTGGGTCGAGCAGTAGACGATCATGCCGCCGTCTTCGGTAGGCATCACCGAGGAGATCTGGGTCTCCAGGTAGAAGTGCTCCTGGCCGCCGATATGCAGGTTGCCCTGGATCCGGTGTTCGGCGCTGGCCAGCGCGCCGGCCGAGTCGCCGCGCTTGTGGCTGTGGCTGTCGAGGACGAAATGTCGCGCGCGCAGGGCTGCGACCACATCCAGCACCGGCTCCAGGTCCTCGTATTCGATGATCGCCGCCATGGCCGCCTTGCGTGCGGTTTCCAGGTCTTTGGCGGCGACGGCGAGCACCGGCTGGCCGACGAACTCGACCTTGTCGATTGCCAGCAGTGGGTCGCCAGGCAGTAGCGGGCCAATATCCTTGAGACCGGGAATGTCCTCGTGGGTAATGACGATACGCACGCCTTCAAAGGCATGACAAGGCGCGGTGTCGACGCGGATGATCCGCGCATGGGCGCGGTCGGACAGGCGCGCATAGACGTGCAACTGATTGGCGAACACCGGGCGGTCATCGATATATACGGCTTCGCCAGCCACATGTTTGTCGGCGCTATCGTGCTTGACGCCGCGTCCGACACCGGTGGTCAGGTCCAGGGCGAACAACTGGGCGAGCTCAGCCGGGTTTTTTTCCATAACGGGATGCTTAGGCATAAGCGGTCACCCGGCTCTCGATATGCGGCGTTTGCAGTTCGATGAAGTATTTGCGCAACAGGTTCTGGGCGCTGAGCAGGCGGTATTCCTTGCTGGCGCGCAGGTCCGACAGCGGTGTGAAATCCTCGGCCAGTGCCTGGCAGGCGTGCTCGATATTAGCAAGGGTCCAGGCAGCGCCCATCAGCGCGGCTTCACAAGCCCTGGCCCGTTTCGGGATCGCCGCCATGCCGCCGAAGGCGATCCGTGCATCGGCGACCACACCGTCTTCGATCCGCAGGTTGAACGCGGCACAGACCGTGGAAATATCGTCGTCCAGGCGCTTGGACACCTTATAGGCGCGGAACTGCCACGCGGCGCTGGCCCTTGGCACGATAATCTTCTCGATGAACTCGCTTGTCTGGCGGACGGTCACCCGGTAGTCGATGAAATAGTCTTCCAGTGCCAGGGTGCGGCTGTCGGTGCCCTTGCGCAGGACCAGTTGCGCCTTCAGCGCGATCAGCAAGGGCGGCGAATCGCCGATGGGCGAGGCGTTGCCGATATTGCCACCGAGGGTACCCTGGTTGCGAATCTGCAGCGAGGCAAAGCGTTGCAGCAGTTCGCCGAAATCCGGGTACTCGGCCTTGAGGGAGGCATAGCAATCCGACAGCGGGGTGGCGGCGCCGATTTCCAGGCGATCGTCGAAGGTCTGGACACGCTTGAGCTCGGCGACATTACCGACATAGATCGTCAACGGCAGGTCGCGGTGGAACTGAGTGACTTCCAGGGCCAGATCGGTGCCGCCGGCCAGCAATCGAGCGTGTGGGTGCGAACCATAGAGCTCGGCCAGCTCGGCGACGGTCAATGGCACCAGGCAGCGTTTGTCGCCGTGGTTTAACTCGCCGGTTTCAGTCGGTGCGATGGCCTTCAGGCGGGCGATGGTCCGGGCCTCACGGGCGTCGAACTGATCGGCGGGCTTGTTGCGGCAGGCCTGTTCGGCAGCGGCGAGGATCGACCGGTAGCCGGTGCAGCGACAGAGGTTGCCGGCCAGGGCTTCGTGGGCCTGGTGGCGGTCGGGGGTTTCGCTGTTCTTCTGCAGGGCGAACAACGACATGACAAAGCCGGGCGTGCAGAAGCCGCACTGCGAGCCGTGGCACTCGACCATGGCCTTCTGCACGCTGTGTAACTGGCCTTGGTGCTTGAGGTCCTCGACACTGATCAGTTGCTTGCCGTGCAGCGAAGAAACGAAGGCCAGGCAAGAGTTGAGGCTGCGATAGCGAATCTGTTCGGCACCCGAATCGTCCGTGTGCAGCTCGCCGACCACCACGGTGCAGGCACCGCAATCGCCGCTGGCGCAGCCTTCCTTGGTACCGCACTTGCCCAGATGCTCGCGCAGGTAGTTGAGCACCGTCAGGTTCGGGTCCAGGGTGTGCTCGCTACGGAGTTCCTGGTTAAGTAAAAACTGGATCACGGAAGGCCTCGCAGACTCATTATTGTTATTGACCCTTGAGGCTGAATCTAGTAGTGCTTGACTTTTAGGTCAACAAGGATTTGACCTGTGGGTCAGGAAATTTCGCCCTCTAGGAAACCTCCCGTCAATTCACAGGCTGTTCCGGCCAACCGGGGGGATGAGTGGCAGGAGCCCTAGGTGTATTGCCTGTCAAATTTGCCCCATTGGGCACTGCGCTATCATGTACCAATTGCGTTACACTGCGCCGCTGGCTCTGATCAAAGATTTTGAAGGAAAACCATGACGTTCAAGGCGCCGGATAGCCTCGCCGAGCAAATTGCTCACCACCTCGCCGAACGTATCATTCGCGGCGAACTCAAACCCGGCGAGCGCATCCAGGAACAGAAAGTCACGCTGGCGCTCAATGTCAGTCGCGGCTCGGTACGCGAGGCTTTGTTGATTCTCGAGCGCCGCCATCTGATCGCCATTCTGCCGCGACGGGGTGCCCACGTCACCGAACTCACCGCCCACAAGGTGCAGAGCCTGTGTACCCTGATGAGCGAGCTATATATCCTGCTCGGCAATGCCGTTGCCCAGCGCTGGAAAGTGCAGAGCGACTTGGCGCCGTTTCTGCTATTGCAGCAGCGCCTGAGCGCCAGCTACGAACGCCAGGACATCCGCACCTTCGTCGAAGACAGCTTCAACGTGATGCGCGCGGCGTATCCGTTTGCCGACAACCCGTACCTGCAGGAAACCGTCGAGAACCTGCAACCAGCCATGAGCCGTGCCTATTACCTGGCGTTGGAGCAGCGCCAGGCGGAAATGAGCGAATACCTGGAGTTGTTCGCGCAACTGCTGGCTGCGGTGATCGCCCGTGACCTGCCGCTGATCCGCGAGGTCCTGGCCAGTTACTCCCAGCTCAGTTGTGACATCGTGCTGTCTGCCCTGGCGGTCGATTAAGCGTGCGGCTCAAGTGCATCAAGTTGGCGGGGTTCAAATCCTTCGTCGACCCGACCACGGTGAACTTCCCCAGTAACATGGCGGCGGTGGTCGGGCCCAACGGCTGCGGCAAGTCGAACATTATCGATGCCGTGCGCTGGGTGATGGGTGAGAGTTCGGCAAAGAACCTGCGGGGCGAGTCGATGACCGATGTCATCTTCAACGGCTCCACCAGTCGCAAGCCGGTCAGCCAGGCGAGCATCGAACTGGTGTTCGACAACTCCGACGGCACCCTGATCGGCGAATACGCCGCCTACGCGGAAATTTCCATTCGCCGCAAAGTGACCCGCGATAGCCAGAACAGCTACTTTCTCAACGGCACCAAGTGTCGGCGCCGGGACATTACCGATATCTTCCTCGGCACCGGTCTGGGGCCGCGCAGCTACTCGATCATCGAGCAAGGGATGATCTCCAAGCTGATCGAAGCCAAGCCGGAAGACCTGCGCAACTTTATCGAAGAAGCGGCGGGGATCTCCAAGTACAAGGAGCGCCGCCGCGAAACCGAAAACCGTATTCGTCGTACCCACGAGAATCTGGCGCGCCTGACCGACCTGCGCGAAGAGCTCGAGCGCCAGCTCGAACGCCTGCATCGCCAGGCCCAGGCCGCCGAGAAATACCAGGAATACAAGGGCGAGGAGCGTCAGCTCAAGGCCCAGTTGTCGGCCCTGCGTTGGCAAGCGCTGAACGAGCAGGTCGGACAGCGCGAGGCGATTATCGGCAACCAGGAAATCGGCTTCGAAGCCTTGGTGGCCGAACAGCGCAATGCCGATGCCAGCATCGAGCGCCTGCGCGATGGCCACCATGAGCTGTCGGAACGCTTCAACTTGGTGCAGGGGCGTTTTTATTCGGTGGGCGGCGACATCGCCCGGGTCGAACAGAGCATCCAACATGGTCAGCAACGTCTGCGCCAGTTGCAGGACGATTTGCGCGAGGCCGAGCGTGCTCGCCTGGAAACCGAGTCGCACCTGGGACACGACCGTACTTTGCTGTCCACTCTCGGCGAAGAGCTGGCGATGCTCGGACCCGAACAGGAACTGGCCAGCGCCGCCGCCGAAGAGGCCGCCGCCGCGTTGGAAGAGTCCGAGACCACCATGCACGGCTGGCAGGAACAGTGGGACGCCTTCAACCTGCGTTCGGCCGAACCCCGGCGGCAGTCGGAGGTCCAGCAGTCGCGGATCCAGCAACTGGAAGCCAGCATGGAGCGTCTGGCCGAACGCCAGCGCCGCCTGAGCGAAGAGCGTGGCTTGCTCGCCGCGGACCCGGAGGATGCGGCGATCCTCGAGCTCAACGAGCAACTGGCCGAAATCGAGCAAACGCTGGAAGATTTGCAGGCCAGCGAAGAAGGGCAGGTCGAACGCCTCGAACAACTGCGCCAGGATTTGCACCGGGCTACCCAGGACCAGCAGCAGGCCCAAGGCGATTTGCAACGGCTCAACGGCCGTCTCGCCTCCCTGGAAGCTTTGCAGCAGGCGGCACTCGATCCCGGCACCGGCACTGCCGAATGGCTGCGCGAGCAGCACTTGGCCGAGCGTCCACGCCTGGCGCAAGGTCTGAAGGTTGAGGCTGGCTGGGAACTGGCGGTGGAAACCGTGCTCGGTGCCGACTTGCAGGCGGTACTGGTGGACAACTTCGCCGGTCTTGACCTGAGCAGCTTCCAGCAAGGCGACCTACGCCTGCTCAGCCCGGCGGCGCAGGGTACGCGGGTGCCCGGCAGCCTGCTGGAGAAGGTCGAGGCGGATATTGATCTGTCACCGTGGTTGGGCGAAGTCAGGCCAGTCGAGAGTCTGGAACAGGCACTGGCCTTGCGCGGCCAGTTGACGGCGGGAGAAAGCCTGATCAGCCGCGACGGCTTCTGGGTCGGTCGGCATTTCTTGCGGGTGCGCCGCGCCAGCGAAGCGCACAGCGGTCTGTTGGCCCGCGACCAGGAAATCCAGCAATTGGGCTTGGAGCGCGAAGAGCGCGAAGAGGCTCTGGCGACCCTGGAAACCCACCTGCAAACCCTGCGGGCCACCCAGCGCCAGCAGGAAACCGGTCGTGAACACCTGCGCCGCTTGCTGCAGGACGAAGCTCGCCGCGAAGGCGAGTTGAAAGCCAGGTTATCCGCTGGCAAGGCCAAGGCCGAACAGTTGCAGTTGCGTCGTACCCGCCTCGACGAGGAGCTTGAGGAACTGGGCGAACAACGTGCCCAGGAACACGAAGAAGTCGGCGCGGCGCGCCTGCAACTGCAGGAGGCACTCGACGCCATGGCCATGGATACCGAGCAGCGCGAGCGACTGCTGGCTCAGCGCGACAGCCTGCGCGAACGCCTTGATCGGGTGCGCCAGGAAGCCCGTCAGCACAAGGATCATACTCACCAGTTGGCGGTGCGCCTCGGCTCGCTGAAGGCCCAGCATGACTCTACTCGCCAGGCCCTTGAGCGCCTGGAGTTGCAGTCCGAACGCCTGAGCGAAAAGCGCGAGCAGTTGAGCCTGAACCTGGAGGAGGGCGAGGCGCCGCTGGAAGAACTGCGCCTCAAGCTCGAAGAACTGCTCGACAAGCGTATGACCGTCGATGTCGAACTCAAGACCGCGCAGGTCGCCCTGGAGGATGCTGACCGTGAACTGCGCGAGGCCGAAAAGCGCCGCAGCCAGGCCGAACAGCAATCCCAACTGATTCGCGGCCAGCTCGAACAACAGCGCATGGAATGGCAGGCCCTGACCGTGCGTCGAAAGACCTTGCAGGACCAGTTGCTCGAAGACGGCTACGACCTCCACGGCGTGCTCGCCACGCTGACCGCCGATGCCAGCGAGAAGGCCGCCGAGGAGGAGCTGGAGCGAATTGCCGTGCGTATCCAGCGTCTGGGCGCGATCAACCTCGCGGCCATCGACGAATACCAGCAACAATCGGAACGTAAGCGTTACCTGGATGCGCAGGACGCCGATCTGGTCGAGGCTCTCGAAACTCTGGAAAACGTCATCCGCAAGATCGACAAGGAAACCCGCAACCGCTTCAAGGACACCTTCGATCAGATCAATGCCGGGCTACAAGCTTTGTTTCCAAAAGTGTTTGGCGGTGGCAGCGCTTATCTGGATCTTACCGGTGATGACCTGCTCGACACCGGGGTCACGATCATGGCGCGGCCCCCAGGAAAAAAGAACAGCACCATCCATTTGCTCTCTGGCGGTGAGAAGGCCCTCACGGCCCTGGCCCTGGTTTTCTCCATCTTCAAGTTGAATCCGGCCCCGTTTTGTATGCTCGACGAAGTTGACGCCCCGCTGGATGACGCTAACGTTGGACGTTATGCCCGGTTGGTCAAAGAGATGTCGGCATCGGTGCAATTCATCTATATCACCCACAATAAGATCGCCATGGAAATGGCCGATCAACTGATGGGGGTGACGATGCACGAGCCCGGTTGTTCTCGGTTGGTGGCGGTGGATGTCGAAGAGGCCATGGCGATGGTCGACGCTTGAGGCGGCTGAGGGCGCGAACAGATTCGAGACGCAACGGGTTTTCCTCGGATTGGCGGGAACTCGCACTGATCCTTGGGGACTTATTAATACGTACCCTGTACGACAGACGGTGCAAAGTTACCTTTGGTCGTGTTAATTTAATGTCCAATTTTCTTGTGCGTGGGAAAAACGCCTATCAGAACATAGAGTTGGCGCCACGCTTTAAAGGGTTTTCCGCCCTTTCTTCATAGAACCATTATTAGAGGCACGGGATTACATGGAAATCGGTCTGCGCGAGTGGCTGATCGTCATCGGCATCATTGTCATTGCCGGTATTCTTTTTGATGGCTGGCGGCGGATGCGCGGCGGCAAGGGCAAGCTCAAGTTTCGTCTGGATCGCAGCTTCTCGAATCTGCCGGACGACGACGCCAGCGCCGAATTGCTAGGGCCTCCCCGTGTGCTTGACACTCATAAGGAGCCGGAACTCGATGAGCATGACCTGCCATCGGTCAGCATGCCCGCGCGCGAGCCTCGGGAAAAGCCGTCCAAGCGCGGCAAACGTAACAGTGAGCCGAGCCAGGGCGACTTGAATCTGGACCTGGAGGAAGGCCCGAGCTTCAGCAGCCGCGCTGATGATTTCCCGGACGAACACAAGCCGGCCGCACGCCAGGACAAGGAGCAGCCAGCGGCTGAGGAAGTCTTGGTGATCAGCGTGATCAGCCGTGATGCCAACGGCTTCAAAGGCCCGGCACTGCTGCAGAACATTCTCGAAAGCGGCCTGCGTTTCGGCGAGATGGATATCTTCCACCGTCACGAAAGCATGGCCGGCAATGGCGAAGTCCTGTTCTCCATGGCCAACGCGGTCAAGCCGGGTGTATTCGATCTCGACGATATCGACCACTTCACCACCCCGGCGGTGAGTTTCTTCCTCGGTTTGCCGGGTCCGCGCTATCCGAAACAGGCCTTCGACGTGATGGTCGCCGCCGCACGCAAACTGTCCCAGGAACTCAACGGCGAGTTGAAGGACGATCAGCGCAGCGTACTGACCGCCCAGACCATCGAGCATTACCGTCAGCGTATCGTCGAGTTCGAACGCCGCGCCCTGACCCAGAAGCGTTAATCGCGAAGACGCCAGACGCTTCACCGCAAAAAAAACGCTAACATATTGAGCAGCTTCGGCTGCTCTTTTGCTTTATGAGACCTTCCCATGACTGCTGCCCATACCCGCATTCTAGAGCTGCGCGCTGAGCTCAATCAGCACAACTACCGTTACCATGTGCTCGACGAGCCGAGCGTTCCGGACGCCGAATACGACCGGCTGTTCCGCGAACTCAAGGCCCTGGAAGCCGAACACCCGGAGCTGGTCAGCGCGGATTCGCCGACCCAGCGTGTTGGTAGCGAGGCATTGTCGGCCTTCACCCAAGTCCGGCATGAAATCCCGATGCTGAGCTTGGGCAACGCCTTCGAAGAAATCGATATGCGCGAGTTCGACCGCCGTGTCAGCGAGGGCCTGGACCTGCCCGGCGCCGCAGTCGAGTACAGCTGCGAACCGAAACTGGACGGCCTGGCGGTCAGCTTGTTGTATCAGGACGGTGCCCTGGTGCGCGGTGCGACCCGAGGTGACGGTACCACTGGCGAAGACATCAGCATTAACGTGCGCACCGTGCGCAATATCCCGCTCAGACTCCATGGCAGCGGCTGGCCAGCCACCCTCGAAGTGCGCGGTGAAGTGTTCATGTCCAAGGCCGGTTTCGAGCGCCTGAACGCCACGCAACTGGAAGCCGGCGGCAAGACTTTCGCCAATCCCCGCAATGCCGCGGCGGGCAGCCTGCGCCAGTTGGACTCGAAGATCACCGCCAGCCGTCCGCTGGAGTTTTGCTGCTACGGACTGGGCCAGGTCTCGGCGGACATCGCTGACACCCATATTGGCAACCTCCGGCAACTCAAGGCCTGGGGCGTGCCGGTCAGCCGTGAACTGAGGCTGGCCCAGGGCATCGGTGACTGCTTGGATTACTACAGTGATATCGGCGAGCGCCGCAACGCGCTGCCCTATGAAATCGACGGCGTGGTGTTCAAGGTCAACAGCCTGGCCGCCCAGCGTGAACTGGGCTTTCGCGCCCGCGAACCGCGTTGGGCGATTGCCCACAAATTCCCGGCCATGGAAGAACTCACCGAACTGCTCGATGTGGAATTCCAGGTCGGCCGTACCGGCGCGGTCACCCCGGTAGCGCGCCTGAAGCCGGTCAAGGTGGGCGGCGTCACAGTGGCCAACGCGACCTTGCACAACATGGATGAAGTCGCGCGCCTGGGCCTGATGATCGGTGATACGGTGATCATTCGCCGTGCCGGCGACGTGATCCCACAAGTGGTGCAGGTCGTCACCGAGCGCCGCCCGGAAAATGCCCGTGCCGTCGAAATCCCACTGACCTGCCCGGTCTGCGCTTCCCATGTCGAGCGCACGCAACTGATCAAACGCAGCAAGGGCCGTGAAACGATCAGCGAGGGCGCGGTATATCGCTGTGTCGGTCGTTTGGCCTGTGGTGCCCAACTCAAGCAGGCGATTATCCACTTCGTCTCGCGGCGGGCGATGGATATCGAAGGTCTGGGTGACAAGACCATCGAGCAACTGGTGGATGAAAAGCTGATCGCCTCGCCGGCCGATCTCTACACCCTGACGGACAAAGATATCGTCGACCTCGAAGGCTTTGCCGAACTGTCGACGCGTAATCTGCTGGAAGCCATCGCCAACAGCAAGCAGCCGAGCCTGGCGCGATTTATCTACGCCCTGGGTATTCCCGATGTGGGCGAAGAGACCGCCAAGGTCCTGGCGCGCTCGCTGGGCTCGCTGGAGCGGGTCATGCAGGCGTTGCCGCCGGTACTGACCTACCTGCCGGATGTCGGTATGGAGGTGGCCCATGAGATCCACAGCTTCTTTGAAGACGAACACAACCGCACGGTGATCGCGCAGCTATTGGAGCGTGGGTTGGTGTTGCAAGACCAGGGTGAACTGGGCGCCGAGTTCGCCGCCAGTACTACGCTGGCCGAGCTGATCGCCAAGCTGGACATCAGTTCGGTCGGACCGACGGCGGCGCAAAAACTGGCGACCCGGTTCGGCTCTGTCGAAGGTATCGTCAAGGCTGACTGGCTGGACCTGCGCCAGGCGTTGAATGAAAAACCGGCCAATGCCGTGCGCGAATTCTTCGAGCAGCCAGGAAATGCCGAGCAGGCCTTGGCGATCGAGGCACAATTGCGTGATTTCGGCATGCACTGGCAGAGCGAAAAAAAGGCTGTCGAGAATCTGCCGCTGACGGGCCAGACCTGGGTGTTGACCGGTTCGCTGGAATTGATGAGTCGCGATATCGCCAAGGACAAGCTGGAAAGCCTGGGGGCCAAGGTCGCCGGGTCCGTCTCGGCCAAGACCCATTGCGTGGTTGCGGGCCCTGGAGCGGGTTCCAAGCTGGTGAAAGCCAACGAGCTGGGACTCAAGGTGCTGGATGAAGAAGCGTTCGGGGTGTTCCTGAAAGGGCATGGCATCAAGGTCTGATCGTACCGGGCCTGGTGGCCTCTGGTGATGCCCGAGCGTGGGCGCGATCTTGTGACCTCGAAAGACAAATTTGCGGACAAAAAAAACCCGGATTCTTGGGGGGGCGAATCCGGGTTAAGACCATTAGGAGTAAAACAAAGGCGCACGGTCCCTTAGCACCTTTAATCAGCGCGTCACTTGGGGGAGATGTCGCGCCGACACCTCAAGTATTAGCCAGTATCGCGTCACGTCCAGTCAGTTCTGCTCATTTTTTAAACAGATTTGGAATACCGGCGCTTCGGTTGTGTTCTCATTACCTGCCACGGGCCATCGAGTCTTGCTTGAGTGGGACGCTGCGTACCCTGAATGAAAACTTTTTGACCGAGATGGGTTGATTCGTCGACAGTGAAAACCAAAAGCCTCGGATGATTCGTGCAATTTGACGCGGCTCAGGCATAATGCTTGGCTTCGATTTTGCCCCTACAGACCTTTTCTTATGCATAAAGAACCCCGTAAGGTCCGTGAGTTTCGTCGCCGCGAGCAAGAAATTCTCGATACCGCGCTACAGCTGTTCCTCGAACAGGGTGAAGACAGTGTCACCGTCGAGATGATCGCGGACGCCGTCGGTATCGGCAAAGGCACCATTTACAAACACTTCAAATCCAAGGCGGAGATCTACCTGCGCCTGATGCTCGACTACGAGCGCGACTTGAATCAATTGCTGCATTCGGCCGATGTCGACAAGGACAAGGAAGCACTGTCTCGCGCCTACTTCGAATTCCGCATGCGCGACCCGCAACGTTATCGGCTGTTCGATCGCCTGGAAGAAAAAGTGGTCAAGGGCCAGCAGGTGCCGGAGATGGTCGAGCAACTGCACAAGATCCGTGCCTCCAACTTCGAGCACCTGACCTTGTTGATCAAGGGCCGCATCAGTGAAGGCAAGCTTGAAGATGTGCCGCCATACTTCCACTATTGCGCCGCCTGGGCGCTGGTGCACGGCGCGGTGGCGCTGTACCACTCGCCGTTCTGGAGCAATGTGCTGGAGGATCAGGAAGGCTTTTTCCAGTTCCTGATGGACATCGGCGTGCGCATGGGCAACAAGCGCAGGCGCGACACCGATACGCCGGTCACCTGACTATTGAGCCAGATGCTCGCGTCAGGTTTCGCTATATGGCGCGGCGCCCCAGGAATATACTCAGGGATAGGGTTTGCTAAAATTTGATGTTCAAGTCGGTTTTTAGCGGGTAGCAGAGTCTAGCGCTGGAGTGTTTCATGATCGTTGATCGTCAAGGCAGGCGCTTTCGCAACCTACGCATCAGCCTGACATCCGCTTGCAACTATGCCTGTACCTACTGCGTGCCCAATGGCAAGCGGCTGGTGGCTGCCCAGGATGAATTGTCGGCCGAGGCCATGGCGCGGGGGGTCGCCTACCTGATCGAGGCGGCTGGCATCGAGCGCTTGCGTATTACCGGCGGCGAACCGCTGGTCAGTCCTAAGCTGGAAGCGTTCATGGGCGCCGTGGGCAAGCTGGGCCTGAGTGATATCAGCCTGACCACCAACGGCCAACTGCTGGCGCGCAAACTGCCGTTGCTGGTGGAGGCCGGGATCCGGCGAATCAACGTTTCCCTCGATACCCTCGATCCGGCCGCTTTCCGTGGCATTGCCCGTGGCGGTGATCTGGCGAGCGTGCTTGACGGTATGGATCAGGCTCGGGCTGGCGGCCTGAAAATCAAGGTCAATATGGTGCCACTGCGTGGGCAAAACCTGGACCAGGTGATGCCGCTGCTCGACTACTGCCTGGAGCGGGGTTACGAGTTGCGTTTCATCGAGTTGATGCGCATGGGGCATCTGGCCAGCGACCACAACGCCTTCCTCCAACAGTTTGTCAGCCTCCAGCAACTGCTGGAGCTGATCGGCGAACGCTACGAATACCTGCAAGCCAATGCACCGGTCGACGCGACGGCGGTGCGCTATGAGATTCCGGGGCAAGGCTATTTTGGCGTGATTGCCAATGAAAGCGTACCGTTCTGCCGGACTTGCTCGCGCTTGCGCCTGTCCTCCACGGGATGGCTGCATGGTTGCCTGTCGTCGAGCAACCGGCATTACGTCGGCGACTTGCTGGACAAGCCGCGCCACGAAGCCTTGCCGGCGCTGCAGCGGTTACTGGTCAAGGCCCTGGGCGACAAGCAGGAAGTGGCTTTCTCCGGTGGCGCGACGGTGATGAAAATCATCGGCGGCTAGAAATTAAGCCACTCTCGCAGGCTTGGCACAAGACTCAATCCCTCTACCAGGCTTATCTGGCGCGGAAGCTGCATTAGGCGGCTATTCGCCGGTTTTCCGTCACCGGCCTCTGGAGGATAGGATGCGTAGCCTGGTTATGCTGCTGGCGTTTTTGGCGCTGGGCGGCTGCATGAAAGTCGGCGACCTGGGAGAAGGGGCTCGTTATCAGATGAGTGACGCCGGGTTGCTCGATCATAGCGACACGCGCCGGATCCACTCGTTCCGCATTCAGCCGGATTCCTTCATTTACATTGCCCAAGGCGCATTTGCCCCGCCGGGCAGCAGCTATCCACGGCCGAACGTGGTCGCCGAAGAGGCCTTCAACGGTTTTGTCGAATATTTCCCGATGGTCCGTCGCGCCCGTGCCCCGGTCGGCCTCAACGAGGCCATGGCCGAAGCCCGCTCCGCCGGCGCCCACTACCTCTTGTACAGCCGTTTCGCCAAGTCCGACGACCGGATCGGCAACTATGACGAATGGGCCGACCAAGAAGCCGTTGATCGCCTGGGAATCGACAGCGGCGTGATCCAGATCATGCTGATCGAGACCAGCACCCAATATCTGATCGATACTGCACGGATCAAGAGTCGTGGCGGTTTGCTGACGTTCCATGACAATAAACCGCAGGACCTGATTGCCAAACCACTGGCAGAATATGCGCGTAGTTTATTGGGCTTGAGCGATCAGTAAATCAGTTGGGAGCGAACATGAGTGAACCGAGCAAGGCCAACGACCTGTTGGCGCAAATTCCCCAGACAAAAAAGGGCTTGCCGCCGATTCACCTGTGGAATCCGGACTTCTGCGGCGATATCGACATGCGCATCGCCCGCGACGGCACTTGGTACTACCTGGGCACACCCATCGGGCGCAAGCCAATGGTCAAGCTGTTTTCTACCATCCTGCGGCGCGACGGCGACGATTATTTCCTGATTACCCCAGTGGAAAAGGTCGGCATCAAGGTCGACGACGCGCCTTTTGTCGCGGTGACTCTGGAGGTCGAAGGGCAAGGCGAGGAGCAGCAACTGCGCTTTACCACCTACGTCGATGAACAGATAACGGCGGGGGCCGAGCATCCGATCCGAGTGCTGATCGATCCCGCCAGCCAGGAGCCGTCGCCGTATGTACATATACGCGGCAATCTCCAGGCGTTGATCCATCGCAATGTGTTCTACCAGTTGGTGGAGCTGGCGGTGACACGGCGGATCGACGGCCAATCCTGGCTCGGCGTGTGGAGTGGCGGGGAGTTTTTCCCGATTGGCCTCGAACCCTGATTCGCCAATCACCTGACTGATCCTGCGCATCGAAAGAGGTCTTGTCGAAGACAACTATCTGCTGCCCGGCTCGCCACTCGCTTGCTTCACCCTTATCTGGAATGCGAAACCGGTAAAAATGTAAGAAAAGTCTGTAATAGATTACGTTTTTGTCTTCGGTTTAAGTAGGAAATACTGGAAAGCACGGCGGCGGCTGTTTTACCCTAGTGGGCTAGCTATTTTTCTCGATATCCAGCCTTCGCAGGCTCTGCTCCAAGGCTGGCTGTTGCGTGAAGTTAGCGTATTTCCGACTTCTGTGACGACGCCTGTGAAACTCATCATTATTGCTGTATACGTACTGTCCATCGCGTATGTACACCTGCGCGGTAAAGTCCGGCACAAGCTGGGCCGCCAACTGAGCGACCACTCCAGCTTCCTGGCACCGATCAACTGCTTCCTCTACCTGTTTTCGAAGATCCCCAGCCGTCCCTATCTACAAACTACTGATTTTCCCGAACTCAAGCCGTTGCAGGACAATTGGCAGGAAATTCGTGAGGAAGCCTTGGCCTTGTCGCGGGCGGGTAACATCAAGAAATCCGAGCGGCCCGAGGATGTCGGTTTCAACTCCTTCTTCAAGAGCGGCTGGAAACGCTTCTACCTGAAGTGGTATGGCGATAATCATCCATCTGCCCTGGAGCTCTGCCCGCGCACCACCGAACTGCTTAACCGCATCGGCACGGTCAAGGCGGCGATGTTCGCCGAACTGCCTCCGGGTTCGAAACTGGTCCGTCACCGTGATCCGTATGCCGGTTCCCTGCGCTACCATCTGGGGTTGGAAACACCGAATGACCCGGGCTGCTACATCAACGTCGACGGCCAGAGCTACCACTGGCGTGACGGCGAATCGGTGCTGTTCGACGAGACCTTTATCCATTATGCGCAAAACACCACGGACAAGAACCGCGTGATCCTGTTTTGCGATATCGAGCGGCCAATGAAGTATCGCTGGGCGACGGCATTCAACCGTTGGTTCAGCCGCACCGTGATGGCGGCTGCCGCGGCGCCCAATGGCGATGGCGACAAGATCGGCGGGATCAACAAGGCGTTCGCCAGGCTGTATGGCATCCGCCAGCGCGGCAAGGCGCTGAAGAAGACCCACCGTACTCGCTATTACTTGGAGAAGTGGGCGATCTTCGCCGGGTTGCTGGGGTTGTTCCTGCTGATCTAGTGGCCTGTACGGTGAGTTGCAAGGCGGCGTTTTGCCTGTTTTGCGACATTGGCCATGGCCGTTTGCAAAAGCGTCCGCGGTGTTGCCGTGCGCGAATTTTTCGTTGAAATGATTCAAGCAGCGACGCAATCCGAATAGCATGGGCGACTTCATCAATTATGGAAGCGTCCATGTCCCTCGAAATACGCGAAGCCCGGCCCAGCGATGCGCCGCAGATCCTGGCCTTTATCACTGAGTTGGCAGACTACGAGCGAGCTCGCCATGAAGTGATCGCCAGTGTTGTCGACATCGAGCGCAGCCTGTTCGGCGAAGGCGCCACGGCCCATGGCCTGATCTGCTTGCGTGATGGCGAGCCGGTTGGCTTCGCGGTGTTTTTCTTTAGTTACTCCACCTGGCTCGGACGCAACGGCTTGTACTTGGAAGACCTCTATGTCTCGCCACAACAGCGAGGCGCGGGGGCAGGCAGGAAGCTGTTGCGGCATCTGGCGAAGATTGCCTGCGCCAATGATTGTGGACGCCTGGAATGGAGTGTGCTGGACTGGAATCAACCGGCTATACGCTTCTACGAGTCCATCGGTGCCCAACCACAGAGTGAATGGGTACGCTACCGGATGGATGGTGACGTGCTCAAGCACTTTGCCGAATCCGACGACTGATCTCAATCGTCGGTCAGCCCCATGGCCGTCACTGGATCCAGTGCCACAACGGTAGGGTGCCGACTCGTCCGACCGCCGAGCCGGTGCTGCTGCCGGTAGGGGAGTGCTGGGAATCGATAGGGCGCTGGGAGTGTCGTATGTTGCGGTACTTTCTGTGTGAAAAGTCTTATTGAATTGTGCGCCCAGTCTGAGAAGCGAAAGCTGCCATGAAAGGAGCTGACTCTCGGCATCCGTGCTCTGTACGATGACGGCTCTTGCGCCGATCAGGCAGGTTTAAAGACACTCTTGGAGTGCGATGACGGTGGTGCAACCGTGCCGGGTTTTCACCTGTGTGCTTCCTTGTAACAAAATGATATAGGTGCCTGCGCAGGGTCATTCTCGGCAAGGCATAACGGGAGAAACTTGCATATGGCGATTCGGCTCAGTGTTGTCTGCCATGCCCGCACCGAAGCCCAGCGCCTGGGGCGTTTTCCGCTGGACGAACCGGTGGAGTCCAAGGGCTTGGCCAAGGCCGCCGAGCTGGCGTGCTGCCTGAAAAAACCGGTGCGGGTTCTCAGCGCGCCGGAAACCCGTGCCTGGCAGACAGCCGAAGTACTGGGCAGCGAGATCGAGATAGTCCCGGAGCTGGGGGATTACGACTTTGGCGAATGGCAGGGTCTGGCCCTGGCGGATCTCCAGGACAGTGATCCCGAGGCGCTGGCGGCCTGGGTCAGTCAGCCGCAGGTGACAGCACCGGCGGGCGAATCGGTGTCGGCATTGTGCGCAAGGGTTGGGGCCTGGCTCGACGGTTTTCACGAGGACGGACACTTCGTCGTGGTGACTCACCCCTTTGTGATCCGCGCCGCGATTCTCCACGCGCTGCAGGCCGATCCGATTTCATTCAATGCAATCGATATTGAGCCTTTGTCGGTGATCGATCTGCGTCGCAACGGGCGCTGGCGCCTGCGTTTCTGATGAGGTGCTGCGGCTGAGTCTTTGTTCCATGGCACGCACGGGGCTTGCCTGCTCGCCGCAGTCAGTGTGTCAGCGAGGGCTTTTCACCGGCGTCGGCAAGGTCAGCAGCGATACGTAGCCATCCCAGAATTTCTCCTGGTTCACCGCGAACACCACTTTGGCCTTTTGCGTTCCCACCGGCGCGCCTTTCTTGTAACCCAGCGCACGACCGTAGTCCGGGCCGAAATGCGTGTCGACATCGATCCACATATCGCGCGACTCGGTGACGATTTCAGGCTCGCTCAAAAACAGCGTCGGTAGAGTGTCCCAGGTAAAGCTGTGGTAGCCAGGGTCCTTGGCGAACTCTGGTCCGAACACACTCTTGTACAACTGCGCCACCGCGCCCTGGGCGGCAATCACCCGTTGGTAGATCGTAGCGTCGAAGATGAGTTTCTCGCAGACATCGTTCGGGAAGATCACATGTTCGATGGGTGAGCGCAGGACGATTTTTGCCGCTTCCGGGTCGAACCACCAATTAAACTCGGCGGCGGGGGTAGTATTGCCCGGAACCTCGATGGCGCCCCCCATGTACACGATACGCTTGATCAGCGGCACGATATCCGGGGCTTGACGGATGGCCAGGGCCAGATTGGTCAGCGGGCCGATGGCCAGTAAGGTGACTTCATGGGGATTCTTGCGCACGCTGTCGATAATGAATTGCGGGGCGGTTTCGCTGCGCAACCGGGTGTGGGTCGCCAGGCCATCGGGCGGCGCCACCCATTGCGCCGCGGAGGTCGGGCGCGGGCTCTGGAAGGCACCGGACCAGCCGGTGCCGTACAGCGCCTGTTCCTGTGGGTAAGTCGCAAAGTCATGCAGCAATGGATAGGCCGCACCGGAGTAGACGCCGACTTCCTTCTCCACGCCCATGCGCTCGACGGCCTTTAGCGCATCGACCTGTTCCTGGTCGACCCAGGCGTTGCCGCTGACCAGGGTCATCCCCAGCAGTTCGATCTTCTTCTGTGCATGCAATTGCGCCAGCATGATAAAGGCCTGGCCGTCGTCGTTGATGACGTTGAAATCGGTGTCGAGAATGACTTTTTCAGCCGCTTGCGGCGCACCGCTCGACAAGCCAACAGCCAACGCCAGTGCGCAGCCCTTGAGAAGGTGTTGCATGGTGATTTGCCCCAATGAGTGTTGTTGTAATGCCCTAACCCAGCATGCCTGCCGACGCCTGGAAACGCCATCAGCGACACGTTGGATCCGGCTGCGCGTCTGGGGCTTATTGGGCTCTGATGCCGATTTTCTTGCCCACATCGGGCATTCCTGCGACAGGGCGGGGTGGCGCGCCAATATACCATGCGTGCCGATCCGCCCATGATGCCCGTGGGAGCCGGTCTGCTGGCCGTGACGGCCGATCCCGCAAGACGCCGATGGTAGTGTTGGTGAAGTTATAGTTCCCATTATATGGGATTATTATTTACATGTTGAGATTTTCAGCGCGCCGGGTTTATAGTCCCTGGCACTCACTGCCGAAAAAAACAACACAGGTGAAGCGATGCAGGCGCAATTGATCGCGCTCGATTGGGGAACGACTTCCCTGCGTGCCTACAAGCTCGGTCCTCACGGCCTGGTGCTGGAACAGCGCATGTTGGCGTGCGGCATCATGCAATTGCCCAAGGTGCCGCGTCTGGTGGCCGGGCAGTGGTGCGACGATGGTTTCGAGCTGGCATTCGATCAAGCTTGCGGTGACTGGCTTGATACTTGTGCGCAATTGCCGGTGATCGCCTGTGGCATGGTTGGCAGTGCCCAAGGTTGGCGCGAGGCTGTGTATCGGGAAACCCCGGCCAGTCTTGGCGGCTTGAGCTCCAGCCTGCAAAGGGTGGGCACCTTGCGCGGTATCGACCTGCATATCGTCCCCGGTGTCATCCAGCGTTCGCGCCTGCCGAATGTGATGCGCGGCGAGGAAACCCAGGTGCTCGGCGCCCTCGATGTGCTGGGCGATGACAGTCGCGTGCTGATTGGCCTGCCCGGTAGTCATTCGAAATGGGTCCAGGTGATTGCCGGCAACCTCGTGCACTTCGATACCTTCATGACTGGCGAGCTCTTCGCTGCCTTGAGCGAGCACACCATCCTGGGTCGTACCCAGCAACGCAACGCGCCGTTCGATGCGCGAGCCTTTGACCTCGGTGTGCAGGTGGCCCTGTCCACCGAAGGCGAGGTCGGTCCTTTGTCCACGCTGTTCAGCGCCCGTACCCTGGGCCTGACCGGCGAGTTGAGCGCCGCCGAACAACCCAACTATCTGTCCGGCCTGTTGATCGGCCATGAACTGGCGGCACTGCGCACGCTGCTGCGCCAGCGCCATGCCGGGAGCGAGCTGCCGGCGATCCTGCTGATCGGCAACCCACAACTCTGCATCCGTTACCGGCGGGCCTTAGAGGCTTGCGGCTTCGCTTCGGTGAGCCTGGCCGAACAGGCCACCGAACGGGGTTTATGGCAACTGGCCCTGGCGGCCGGCTTGCTGGACTGAAGCGTTCGACAATTCCTTTCGGAGGTTTGAGATGTTCAAGCAAGCGCTGACAAGAAACGGTCTGATCGCCATCCTTCGCGGCCTGCGTCCCGAGGAAGCCGAGGCCATCGGCAGGGTGCTGTACGAGGCGGGGTTTCGCGTTCTGGAAGTGCCGCTCAACTCGCCGCAACCCTATGACAGTATTCGTATCCTGCGCGACAGCCTGCCCGCCGATTGCCTGGTGGGTGCAGGCACCGTGTTGACGCCGGCGCAGGTCGAACAGGTGAAGGCGGCGGGTGGCCAGGTGATCGTCATGCCCCACGCGGACCCCGTGGTCCTGCGCGCGGCCAAGGCCGCTGGCCTGTACCTGGCGCCGGGCGTCGCTACGCCCACCGAAGCCTTTGCCGCGCTGGCCGAGGGGGCTGACGCGTTGAAGATGTTCCCCGCCGAGCAGTTGGGGCCTGCGGTGGTCAAGGCCTGGCTCGCGGTGTTGCCGGCCGGCACCGCGTTGATCCCGGTGGGCGGCATCACGCCGGACACCATGCAGGCTTTTCTGGAGGCCGGTGTCAGTGGTTTCGGCCTCGGTTCGGGACTGTTCAAGCCAGGGCTGAGCGCATCGCAAGTGGCCGAGCGGGCTAAGACCTATGTAACTGCCTGGAACACCTTCCGTTAAGGTTAAGACTGCCGATGCGCGGCGTCCATCGACGAGCGCCATGACCAGAGAGAAAGGCGATGAAAATTACCCAATTGACCACCTATATCGTTCCACCGCGTTGGTGCTTCCTCAAGGTCGAGACCGACGAAGGGGTCACCGGCTGGGGCGAGCCGGTGGTGGAAGGCCGCGCCCATACCGTGGCGGCGGCAGTCGAGGAGTTATCCGATTATCTGATCGGCAAGGACCCGCGCAATATCGAGGATATCTGGACGGTGCTCTACCGGGGTGGATTCTACCGTGGTGGAGCGATCCACATGAGCGCCCTGGCCGGGATCGACCAGGCGCTCTGGGATATCAAGGGCAAGGCCCTGGGGGTGTCGGTCAGCGACCTGCTGGGCGGCCAGGTGCGGGACAAGATCCGCGTGTATTCATGGATCGGCGGCGACCGTCCGGCCGATACTGCGCGAGCGGCGAAGGAAGCGGTCAGCCGTGGCTTCACGGCGGTGAAGATGAACGGCACCGAGGAGCTGCAATTTCTCGACAGCCACGACAAGGTCGACCTGGCGCTGGCGAACGTTGCCGCGGTGCGCGAGGCGGTGGGACCGGATGTCGGCATCGGCGTGGACTTCCATGGCCGGGTACACAAGCCCATGGCCAAGGTGCTGATGAGGGAACTCGATCCCTACAAGCTGATGTTTATCGAGGAGCCGGTGCTCAGCGAGAACTACGAAGCCCTCAAGGAGCTGGCGCCGCTGACCAGTACGCCGATCGCCCTCGGCGAGCGCTTGTTCTCGCGCTGGGATTTCAAGCGGGTGCTCAGCGAGGGATATGTCGACATCATCCAGCCGGATGCCTCCCATGCCGGCGGCATCACCGAAACCCGCAAGATCGCCAATATGGCCGAGGCTTACGACGTCGCCCTGGCCCTGCATTGTCCGCTGGGGCCGATTGCCCTGGCGGCATGCCTGCAACTGGATGCGGTTTGCTACAACGCCTTTATCCAGGAGCAGAGTCTGGGCATCCATTACAACGAGAGCAACGACCTGCTGGACTACGTCAAGGATCCTGGGGTGTTCGACTACGAGAAAGGCTTCGTGAAGATCCCCAACGGTCCTGGCCTGGGGATCGAGATCAACGAGGAGTACGTGATCGAGCGGGCGGCCATCGGCCATCGCTGGCGCAACCCGATCTGGCGCCATGCCGATGGCAGTTTTGCCGAGTGGTGAAATGGTTTTATCCGGCGACGCTGAATGCGTAGCAAGAAGTAACCGATAAGCAGTCCTCAATAATCATAAGAAGAGGCACGCTCCATGCAACTCGAACAGCCCCTGGCGTCGGCGTCCCTGGTGACGCCCAGCCGCAAGCGCTTCTTCATTATGGTGCTGCTGTTTATCACCGTGGTGATCAATTACCTGGACCGCAGCAACCTGTCGATTGCCGCGCCGGCCCTGACCGGCGAACTGGGCATCGACCCGATTCATGTCGGCTTGATCTTCTCGGCCTTCGGCTGGACCTACGCCGCCATGCAGATTCCCGGCGGCTGGCTGGTGGACCGGGTGCCGCCACGGATTCTCTACAGCGTGGCCCTGTTGCTGTGGTCGGTGGCGACAGTGCTGCTCGGCTTCGCCGCCAGCTTCATTGCCCTGTTTGTCCTGCGCATGGCGGTCGGTGCCCTGGAAGCCCCGGCCTATCCGATCAACAGCCGGGTGGTCACCACCTGGTTCCCGGAACGCGAGCGGGCCACCGCCATCGGCTTCTATACCTCCGGGCAGTTTGTCGGCCTGGCGTTCCTCACCCCGGTCCTGGCCTGGCTACAGCACCAATACGGCTGGCATATGGTGTTTGTCAGCACCGGTGCGCTGGGCATTCTCTGGGCGGCGATCTGGTACGCGGTGTATCGTGAACCCCGCGACTTCAAGGGCGCCAATAGCGCCGAGATCGAGCTGATTCGCGAGGGTGGCGGGCTGGTGGATATCCAGGCGCAAACCTCTCGGCGCAAGACGCCATTCAGTTGGGCGGATCTGGGCATCGTGCTCAGCCAGCGCAAGCTGTGGGGCATCTATCTGGGACAGTTTTGCCTGAACTCGACCCTATGGTTTTTCCTCACCTGGTTCCCGACCTACCTGGTGAAGTACCGTGGCATGGACTTTATCAAGTCCGGTTTCCTCGCCTCGTTGCCGTTTCTCGCAGCCTTTGTCGGCGTGCTCTGCTCCGGGCTGTTCTCCGACTGGCTGATCCGGCGCGGCGTCGGTATCGGTCTGGCGCGCAAGCTGCCGATCATCGGTGGGCTGCTGATTTCCACGTCGATCATTGGCGCCAACTTTGTCGACTCCACGGCCCTGGTGATTGCCTTCCTCGCCCTGGCGTTCTTCGGCAACGGTCTGGCGTCCATCACCTGGTCGCTGGTCTCGACCCTGGCCCCGGCGCGTCTGCTGGGATTGACCGGCGGGGTATTCAATTTCATCGGCAACCTGTCGGCGATCAGCACGCCGATCGTGATCGGCTTTCTCGCCAGCGGCGATTCCTTCGCCCCGGCTATTACCTATATCGCCGTGCTGGCGTTGATCGGCGCGCTGTCTTATGGGCTGCTGGTCGGCAAGGTCGAACGGATCGAGTTGTAGTGCGAGTTCCCGGTTCATTGGATTTCATTCAGGAGGAGTTGAAATGGCCAAACCGCTGTCGTTACCCGAAGTCCCCGAGCCGAAGCGGGGCGACCGCCTGAAAGACAAGGTGGTGGTGATCACCGGCGCGGCCCAGGGCATCGGCGAGGCAATCGTCGCCTGTTTCCAGGCACAACAGGCGAAACTGGTCATCGGCGATATCCAGGCCGAGAAGGTCGAGCAAGTCGCCGCCCGCTGGCGCGGGCAGGGCGCGCGGATTCACGCACAAGCCATCGACATCACTTCGCCGACCCAATGGCGCGCCCTGGTCGATGTGGCCATCGAACGCTTCGGTCGGGTCGATGTGCTGGTCAACTGCGCGGGCGTGAATGTGTTTCGCGACCCGCTGGAAATGACCGACGAGGATTGGCGGCGCTGTTTTGCTATCGATCTGGACGGCGCCTGGTTCGGCTGTCGGACGGTGTTGCCGCACATGATCGAGCAGGGCATCGGCAATATCATCAATATCGCCTCGACCCATTCCAGCCACATCATTCCCGGCTGTTTCCCTTATCCGGTGGCCAAGCATGGCCTGCTCGGCCTGACTCGGGCGCTGGGCATCGAGTACGCGCCCAAGGGTATTCGGGTCAACGCGATTGCTCCGGGGTATATCGAGACCCAGCTCAATGTCGATTACTGGAACGCTTTCGCCGACCCCGAGGCCGAGCGCCAGCGGGCCTTGGACCTGCATCCGCCACGGCGTATCGGCCAGCCGGTCGAGGTGGCGATGACGGCCTTGTTCCTGGCGACCGACGAGGCGCCGTTCATCAACGCCTCCTGCCTGATGATCGATGGCGGGCGTTCGGTGATGTATCACGACTGACCGGCGCGCAGGCCTTCGGGGCGGCGTTTGTCGCACGTAACGATTCAACCAGAACCAGCCAAACAAGAACAAGAGGGTTGCCCATGCTTATCAAACGCAAGCTCCGTTCCCTGACCTGCGCGGTGGCGGTAGTCGTCGCCAGCGGTTTTTCTCACCTCGTCGTGGCCGCAGAAGTGAAGATCGGCTTTCTCGTCAAGCAGGCCGAAGAGCCGTGGTTCCAGACCGAATGGGCCTTTGCCGAGAAGGCCGGCAAGGACAAAGGCTTCACCGTGATCAAGATCGCCGTCCCGGATGGCGAGAAGACCCTCGCCGCTATCGATACCTTGGCTGCTAATGGCGCCAAGGGTTTTGTCATCTGCCCGCCGGACACTTCGCTGGGCCCGGCGATCATGGCCAAGGCCAAGCTCAATGGGTTGAAGGTGTTGGCGGTGGACGACCGCTTTGTCGATGCCAAGGGCAATCCGATGGAGGATGTACCCTATGTCGGCCTGGCGGCGTTCAAGATCGGCCAGAAGCAGGGTGCGGCGATGGCCGAGGAAGCGAAACGGCGCGGCTGGGAGTGGCGCGACACCTACGCGGTGATCAACACCTTCGACGAACTGGATACCGGTAAAAAACGTACCGACGGTTCGGTGGAAGGGCTCAAGGCGGCGGGCTTGCCGGCCGATCATATTCTGTTCAGTCCGCTCAAGACCCTCGACGTACCGGGCAGCATGGACGCCACCAACTCGGCGCTGGTCAAACTGCCCGCGGCGGCAAAGAACCTGCTGATCGGCGGAATGAACGACAGCGCGGTACTGGGCGGCGTGCGCGCCACCGAGAGCGCCGGCTTCAAGGCTGCCAATGTGATTGGCGTCGGCATCAACGGCACCGATGCCATCGGCGAGTTGAAAAAGGCCGACAGCGGCTTCTTCGGCTCGATGTTGCTGAGCCCGGACACCTCCGGCTACGAAACCGCCAGCCAGATGTACACCTGGGTTACCACCGGCAAGGAGCCGGCCAAGTACACCGCGCTGGACAACGTTACCCTGATCACCCGAGCCAACTTCCAGGTGGAGCTGAGCAAGATCGGCCTGTGGAAATGAAACGGATTTTCGCTCACCACCAAAGGTGGTCTTTCCTTGGGTGATTCAGGCGGGAGAATGGCGATGGTGGATGAACAGAACACGGGCGCTAGCCTGCGCTTCAATGGCATCGGCAAGGAGTTTCCTGGGGTCCGCGCGCTGGCGCAGATCAGCTTCGAGGTCCGGCCCCACAGCGTACATGCGCTGATGGGCGAAAACGGTGCCGGTAAGTCGACGCTGTTGAAGATTCTTGGCGGCTTCTACGCGCCCAACAGCGGCCATCTACAGATCGGTGGACAGGCGCTGCACTTCAAGTCCTCCGCCGACAGCATTGCCAGCGGCATCGCGGTGATTCACCAGGAACTGCAACTGGTGCCGGAAATGAGCGTGGCCGAAAATCTCTTGCTGGGTCATATGCCGTCACGTTGGGGCATGGTCAATCGGCGGGCGATGGTCCGTCGCGCACGGGAACTGCTCAAGGACCTGGCCGATGAAATCGATCCCAATACCCGTCTCGGTAGCCTGTCCCTGGGCCAGCGGCAACTGGTGGAAATCGCCAAGGCGATGTCGCGCAACGCCCGAGTGATTGCTTTCGACGAACCCACCAGCAGTCTGTCGGCGCGGGAAATCGAGCGGCTAATGGTGATCATTGCACGCTTGCGGGACGAGGGCCGGGTGATCCTGTATGTCTCGCACCGGATGGACGAGGTGTTGCGCATCTGCGATACGGTGACGGTGTTCAAGGACGGGCGCTTTGTGCGCACCTTCGAGGACATGGCGCGGTTGAGTGTCGATCAACTGGTGAGCTGCATGGTCGGTCGCGATATCCAGGATATCTACAACTATCGGCCACGCGAACACTTCGGCGAAGCGTTGCGGGCCGAGGGGCTGCTGGGGCCGGGATTGCAGGAACCGGTTAGCTTCAGCGTGGCCAAGGGGGAGATTCTCGGCCTGTTTGGCTTGGTCGGCGCGGGGCGCACGGAGCTGTTGCGACTGCTGGCCGGACTCGCCCGTGGCGAGAGCGGACGGCTGTTGCTGGAGGGAGGCGCGGTACGCTTCAAATCGCCCCGCGACGCCATTGCGGCGGGGGTGCTGCTGTGCCCGGAGGATCGCAAGAAGGAAGGCATCGTGCCCCGCGCCAGCGTCGCGGAGAACATCAATATCAGTGCCCGTGCCCATCACGCCGGTTTCGGCTGCCTGATCCAGGGCGATTGGGAGCGGGACAACGCGCAACGGCAGATCGCCGCCCTGAATATCCGCACGCCGTCGGCGGCGCAACCGATTCTCTACCTGTCCGGCGGCAACCAGCAGAAAGCCATTCTCGGCCGCTGGTTGTCGATGCCGATGAAGGTGCTATTGCTCGACGAACCGACTCGCGGCATCGATATCGGCGCCAAGGCGGAGATCTACCAGATTATCCACGACCTGGCCGCCAGGGGTATCGCGGTGATCGTGGTGTCCAGCGATCTTATGGAAGTCATGGGCATCGCCGACCGACTGCTGGTGATGAGCGAAGGGGCGATCACCGGCGAACTGGCGCGCAGCGAGGCCGATGAGGCCCGACTGTTGCAAATGGCACTCCCGCGACTGCGGGACTAAAGAGACACTCCCGCGAACGCGGGACTAAAGACTGACGAGGTGGCTATGTCACAGGTAAAAACGCCGGGCGCGTTCTGGCTGGGTCTGAATCAGCGCAAGTTTTTCGACGATTGGCTGATGCTGCTGGCGGCGTTGGCAATCTTCCTGTTCTGCACGCTGTTCATCGACAACTTTTCTGTCGCCGCTGAACATGCGCGGCCTGGGCCTGGCGATTTCCACCACCGGGATTGCCGCCTGCACCATGTTGTTCTGCCTGGCCTCGGGTCACTTCGACCTATCGGTGGGCTCGGTGATCGCCTGTGCGGGGGTGGTGGCGGGGATTGTCATCCGTGATACCGACAGCGTCGTTCTCGGCGTCTCGGCGGCGTTGGCGATGGGACTTTGCGTGGGGCTGATCAACGGCATCGTGATCGCCAAGCTGCGCATCAATGCGTTGATCGCCACTCTGGCGACGATGCAGATCGTTCGCGGGCTGGCCTATATCTTTTCCAGCGGCAAGGCGGTCGGCGTAATGGACGAGGGCTTCTTTGTCTTCGGCAACGGCCAGTTGTTCGGTGTGCCGGTGCCCATCGTGATCACCGTGCTGTGTTTCCTGTTCTTCGGCTGGTTGCTCAACTACACCACCTACGGACGCAACACCCTGGCCATTGGCGGTAACCAGGAAGCAGCGTTGCTGGCTGGGGTCCAGGTGGATCGGACCAAGATCATCATCTTCGCGGTACACGGACTGATCGGTGCGCTGGCCGGGGTGATCCTGGCCTCGCGGATGACCTCCGGCCAGCCGATGATCGGCCAGGGCTTCGAGCTGACGGTCATCTCCGCTTGCGTGCTGGGCGGGGTGTCACTCAGTGGCGGGATCGGCCTGATCCGCCATGTGATCGCCGGGGTGCTGATTCTGGCGATCATCGAGAACGCAATGAACCTGAAGAATATCGACACCTTCTACCAGTATGTAATTCGCGGTTCGATCCTGCTGATGGCGGTGATTATCGACCGGCTGAAACAACGTTGATAAGGCGTGAGCACTGCGTGCCGCCGAGGTCGATTGGTGGTGCTGCACAGTCGGCAGGCGAAAGGCCATAATGGCGGCCGTTCTGGTACACCTCTTATAGGCTGGATATGCAGGAAGACCTCTCGATCTCCCCGACCAACGTTGCCAAAGAGCCCGCGCCCACCGGCACTCAGACCTTGTTGCGGGGGTTGGGGGTGGTACAGGCAGTGGCGGGCGGTGCCCGTGATCTCAAGGAGATTGCCCGGCGCATTGGCACCACCCGCAGCACCACCCATCGCCTGGCCAGTTGCCTGGTAGAAGCACGCTATCTGCGAGTGGTGCCGCAGGTCGGCTACCTGTTGGGGCCGAAGTTGATCGAGCTGGGCTTTCAGGCGCGTGAGGAGTTGCCGCTGGTGACTCTGGCCGTGCCATACCTCGATCAGTTGTCGAGCCTGACCGGCGACACCATCCACCTGGCGATTCGCGAAGACGACGATGTGCTGTACCTGCACAAGAATCCGGGACGCAATGGTCCGGAGATGCGTTCGCGAGTCGGTCATCGCATGCCGTTGGCGCGAACCGGGATCGGCAAGGCGCTGCTACTCGACGATACAGTGCGCGAATGGCAGCGCTTGTATGAAGTGAGCCTGCCGGCGGCAGGGAAAAGCGCCGTCTGGCCGCAACATCGGGAAGCCTCGTGGGAGCAGTTCCTGCAACGCATGCAAGACTATGCGGCAGGCGGTTATGCCTTCGACCTGGAAGACAACGAACCGTCGATCCGCTGCGTGGCGGCACCGATCCGCGATGCCGGTCGGCGCATCGTCGCCGGTATCAGCATCGCCAGTACCGTGCCCTATATGCCGCTGGAGAAGATGGCCGAACTGATCCCGCTGATCAAGAAAGCGGCAGCGAGTATTTCGGCGGAGCTGGGTGGCTGATCGATAACCCTGTATCTGATGGTTCCCCGGCGAATTGCCATGCTGCGGTGGATGACGGCTCGCTTGCCAAACGGCACAAAAGCAAACGCCCCGAACCGGTCGGGGCGTTTGGGGCTACCTTCAGTGCATGTTCACGCCATCCGCGAAGGAGCCATTCTGTAACAGGGACTGTTTACATATTCGGGTAGGTCGGCCCGCCAGCGCCTTCCGGTGCTACCCAGGTGATGTTTTGCGCCGGGTCCTTGATGTCGCAGGTCTTGCAGTGTACGCAGTTCTGGGCGTTGATCTGGAAGCGCTTTTCGCCGTCTTCCTGGGCGATCACTTCGTATACCCCGGCCGGGCAGTAGCGTTGCGCCGGTTCGTCGTACATCGGCAGGTTCTTGCTGATCGGAATGCTCGGGTCCTTCAGCTTCAGGTGGCACGGCTGCTCTTCTTCATGGTTGGTGCTGGAGAGGAACACCGAGCTCAGCTTGTCGAAGCTCAGCTTACCGTCCGGTTTCGGATAAGCGATCTTGGTCGAGTCCTTGGCCAGCTTCAGGCAGGCATAGTCTGGCTGGGTGTCGTGCAGGGTAAACGGCAGTTTGCCGCCCATGATGTTCTGGTCGAACCAGTTGAAACCCGCGCCGATGATCGGCCCGAACTTGTGCATGGCCGGGCCGAAGTTGCGGCTGGCGAACAGTTCTTCATACAGCCAACTGGACTTGAACGACTCGACATAGCTGTTCAGCTCATCGCCACCTTCGGCGCCGGCCAGCAGCTTCTCGGCCACGGCTTCGGCGGCGAGCATACCGGACTTCATCGCAGTGTGGCTGCCCTTGATCTTGGCGAAATTCAGCGTGCCCAGGTCGCAGCCGATCAGCGCGCCGCCCTTGAAGACCATTTTGGGCAGCGAGTTCAAGCCGCCCTTGCAAATGGCGCGGGCGCCGTAGCTGATGCGCTTGCCCCCTTCCAGGTACTGTTTGAGCACCGGATGATGCTTGAGGCGCTGGAACTCGTCGAACGGCGACAGGAAGGTGTTGCGGTAGGACAGGTCGACGATCAGGCCGACTACTACCTGGTTGTTTTCCAGGTGGTAGAGGAACGAGCCGCCAGTGTTTTCGGCGCTCATGATGTCCAGTGGCCAACCGGCAGTGTGTACCACCAGGCCCGGTTCATGCTTAGCCGGATCGACTTCCCAGATTTCCTTCAGGCCGATGCCGTAGTGCTGGGCATCGGCGTCGCTGTCGAGCTTAAAGCGCGAAATCAGTTGCTTACCGATATGTCCGCGGCAGCCTTCGGCAAATAATGTGTACTTGCCGCGCAGTTCCATACCGGGGGTGTACAGGCCTTCCTTCGGGTTGCCTTCGCGGTCGACGCCCAGGTCACCGGTGATGATTCCGCAGACCACGCCGTTGTCGTCGAACAGCGCTTCTTGGGCGGCGAAGCCCGGATAGATCTCCACCCCCAGGTTCTCGGCCTGCTGGGCCAGCCAGCGGCACAGATTACCCAGGGAAATGATGTAGTTGCCTTCGTTGTGCATGGTCTTGGGCACGAAGAAGTCTGGAACCTTGGTCGAGGTCTCGCCGCTGCGCAGCACATAGATGTCGTCGCGCTTGACTGGGGTATTGAGCGGCGCGCCGAGCTCTTGCCAGTTCGGGAACAACTCGTTCAGCGCCCGTGGTTCGAATACGGCGCCGGAAAGGATGTGGGCACCCACTTCGGAACCTTTTTCCACCACGCAGACGCTGATTTCCTGACCTGCTTGGGCCGCTTTCTGTTTCAGCCGGCAAGCGGCGGACAGGCCTGCGGGGCCGGCACCGACGATGACCACGTCGAATTCCATGTATTCGCGTTCCACAGACTCTCTCCTACTCAAGGCTCAACTGCTTTTCTAATTTTAAGCGTGGCTAATTTGGAGCTTGGGTGTCCCAGCCAGTATTGCTAGCATCACGGACCGGACATCTTTCTCTTCTAGGTGGCGCATTATATCTACACTGCTATCAGCGTCCAATACAAACGTTTGTTTGAATTTGCCGGACACTCGATAAAATCAGAATGACGCAGCTTATGACGGCCATTTTGCCGTATTGACCAGAATAGGTGTTACGGTCAAGATACGGGCGGTTTTGCGCTCGCCGTAGGCTAAATGCGAGTCCCGGGAGCCCGTCTAAAGAAAACGCGAAAGCACCCGAACGTGAAGCGGCGCGCCGATTTGGCCTGAAGTTTACACGTCCCGACGATCCGTGACTGCACAGTCATGCCGGACGAACGGTAGTTATGGTGAAAAAAGACCTGCGTGGCCGCATGTCGACGTTTTTGGAGGTCCTCCTGGGCCAATGAGCATCAACCGCCAGGTTCGCCTAGGCGACTTTCTTTTTACCGGAGAGTGAGGAATCCATGAAGGTTCTTGTAGCTGTCAAACGCGTTGTCGATTACAACGTCAAGGTTCGCGTGAAGGCGGACAATTCCGGCGTCGACCTCGCCAACGTCAAGATGTCGATGAACCCTTTCTGCGAAATCGCAGTGGAAGAAGCGGTGCGCCTGAAAGAAAAAGGCGTGGCCAGTGAGATCGTCGTCGTCAGCGTCGGTCCGTCCACCGCTCAGGAGCAACTGCGCACCGCGCTGGCTCTGGGTGCCGACCGCGCCATCCTGGTCGAATCCGCTGAAGAGTTGACCTCCCTGGCCGTGGCCAAGCTGCTCAAGGCTGTCGTTGACCAGGAGCAGCCACAGTTGGTGATTCTCGGCAAGCAGGCCATCGACAGCGACAACAACCAGACCGGCCAGATGCTGGCGGCCCTGAGCGGCTACCCCCAGGGCACCTTCGCGTCGAAAGTCGAGGTGTCGGGCGACAAAGTGGCGGTAACCCGCGAAATCGATGGCGGCCTGCAGACCGTTTCGTTGAGCCTGCCTGCCATCGTCACCACCGACTTGCGTTTGAACGAGCCGCGTTATGCGTCCTTGCCAAACATCATGAAAGCCAAGAAGAAGCCGCTGGAAACGCTGACTCCGGATGCTTTGGGGGTTTCCACCGCCTCCACCAACAAGACCCTGAAAGTCGAAGCGCCCGCTGCTCGCGGCGCCGGTATCAAGGTCAAGTCGGTTGCGGAACTGGTCGAGAAACTGAAAAACGAAGCCAAGGTGCTTTGAATTGGAGAGCCTGATTATGACTATCCTGGTAATCGCCGAACACGACAACAAGGTCGTGGCCCCGGCCACCTTGAACACCGTTGCCGCCGCCGCCAAGATCGGTGGCGACATTCACGTGCTGGTCGCAGGCTCGGGCGTTGGCGCCGTGGCTGAAGCGGCCGCGAAAATCGCCGGTGTGTCGAAAGTCCTGCTGGCCGACCACGCCGCCTACGCGCATCAACTGCCGGAAAACGTTGCTCCTCTGGTAGCAACCCTGGTTGGCGAGGCGGGGGGCAACGGCTACAGCCACATCCTGGCTGGCGCCACCTCCAACGGCAAGAACATCCTGCCGCGCGTTGCCGCACAGTTGGACGTCGACCAGATTTCCGAGATCGTCTCGGTGGAAAGCGCCGATACCTTCAAGCGTCCGATCTACGCCGGTAACGCCATTGCCACCGTGCAATCGACTGCTGGCGTCAAGGTCATCACCGTGCGCGCCACCGGTTTCGACCCGGTTGCCGCCGAAGGGGGTTCGGCTGTGGTTGAAGCCGTTGCCGGCGCGCACGACGCGGGCACTTCGAGCTTCGTCGGCGAAGAGTTGGCCAAGTCCGACCGTCCTGAACTGACCGCCGCCAAGATCGTCGTATCGGGTGGTCGTGGCATGCAGAACGGCGATAACTTCAAGCACCTGTACGCCCTTGCCGATAAGCTGGGTGCCGCCGTCGGTGCTTCCCGCGCCGCTGTCGACGCCGGTTTCGTGCCCAACGACATGCAGGTCGGCCAGACCGGCAAGATCGTCGCGCCACAGTTGTACATCGCGGTCGGTATCTCCGGCGCGATCCAGCACCTGGCCGGGATGAAAGACTCCAAGGTGATCGTGGCGATCAACAAGGATGAAGAAGCGCCGATCTTCCAGGTGGCTGATTACGGTCTGGTGGCGGACCTGTTCGAAGCCATCCCTGAGTTCGAGAAGCTGGTCTAATCCAGCGGCTTTACCTATAAAAGAGCCCGGCCTTCTGGTCGGGTTTTTTGTTTTGCCTGGAGATTTTTGCCATGGATCTGCGTCATCTGGGGGCGTTGTCGTTGCTGTTGGGGTGGTTGGCGTTGCCCATTCCGGCGCTCGCGGCGGGCAAATGCGAACGCCTGATCGTCACCGGCAGCCCGGATGCGCCACCGTACCTGTGGCGCGACCCCGAGGACCCTATACACCTGGTCGGCGCCAGTGCCGACCTGTTACGCCAGGTCGGCGGCGAATTGGGGCTAAAGATCGAGGTGCTGTATGGCGGCGAGCGCTCCCAGGCTCAGGAGGAGGTGCGCAGCGGACGCATGGATCTGCTGGTGGATGCGCCCATCGCCCTCGACGCCCTGAATTCGCTGGATTACATCCATCCGCCGCTGGTGCGCAACGATTATCTGGTCTGGACCCGCAACGATTCGACACTGGTTTACCACACGGCCACCGACTTGCAGGGTCACATTGGCGCTGTCTCGCAAAAGGCCCGGATGACCCAGCCGTTCGTAGCCTTCACCCAGCAACACCTGACACTGCAATACCCCCCAGCCTTGGCTCAGGCGTTCCACAAGCTGTTGCTGGGCGAGGTGGAGTATGTGCTGGCCGGACGTTATGCCGGCATGGTTACCACCCAGAGCCTGGGTATGGCCAAGGACCTCGGTCCACGAGTGCAACCCGTCGATCAGCCCGGCCTGTTCCTGGCGGTCTCGCACAACTCGGCCTGCAATGACGCGTGGTTGCGCGGACAGTTGGCGAAAAAGATGACAGAATTGCCCGCTTCCGGCCTGGCCGAGATTGTGTTGCAACGCAATGTGGAGCGTTGGACGACTCAGCGCCAAGCGGTCAGCGTCTCAAAACAGTAGGAATTTCCTTTGAGTATTCGACCTTTATTCGCTGCCCTGGCCGTTGTGGCTCTGGCGGGCTGCGCGGCCGATCCGGCGCCGAATGAACAAATGCGTCTCACCGAACGTGCCCTCGAACAAGCACGGGCGGTAGGTGCCAAGGCGGAGGATGTCGCCGAGCTGAAACTGGCCGAAGGCAAGTTCGAACGTGCCCAATCCGACATGGCCGATCAGTCCTTCAAGAAAGCTCGCATGCGTGCCGAGCAGGCCGAGTTGGACGCCCGCCTGGCGGAAGCCCAGGTGCTGACCGAGAAGAGCCGGGAAGAACTAAAGGTGCTCAATGCCCGCATCGCGCGCTTGCGCAAGCAACTGGGGGGCGCGCAATGATCTATCCGAAGCGAATGGTCAGCGCTCTGCTGCTGATGGCTTTTGCCGGTCTGTATGGTTGTGCCGGCCAGCCATCGAGCGACACGGCCCTGCAGCAGGCCTCGGCCAGTTTCCAGAAGGTCAAGGAAGACACCGAGGTGCTGCGCATTGCGCCCAAGGACGTGATTCGTGCGGGTGAATCACTGGCCCGCGCCGATCGGCTGTCCAGCTATTGGGGCAGCAGCGCTGATGTGGTGCACTACGCTTACCTGAGCGAACGTTACTCGCAGATTGCCCTTGAGCACACCGAGCAGGCGCTCAATCAGGAGCGTGCCGCCAAGCTGGAACTGGAGCGCCAGCGCCTGCAACTGGCCCTGCGCGAGTCCAAGTTGCTCAGCGTGCAACAGCAGGGTAAGTGGGTGCAAGAGCAGATCAACAGCCTGACCAGCATCCAGGCCGATCGGGGTCTGGTCATGACCCTGGGAGATGTACTGTTCGATACCGGTGAGGCGCAACTGCAGAACTCGGCCAATCGCACGGTACTTAAGCTGGTGCAGTTCCTGCAGTTGAACCCAAGGCGAGTGGTACGGATCGAAGGTTATACGGATAACACCGGAGACCAGGCTTTCAACCTGCAGTTGTCCCGTGATCGTGCGCAATCGGTGGCCGATGTTCTGGTTGACCTGGGCATCGATGAGAAGCGTATCCAGGTCGAAGGTTATGGTGAGCAGTTCCCGATCGAGGTAAACGCCACCGAGCGGGGCAGGGCGCAGAACCGTCGGGTAGAGATTGTCTTCTCCGATGAGAAAGGCCGACTGGGTGCGGCCCGCTGAAGGCCGATCCTCTTCAAGACCAGACCCGGTATCCGCAAGGTACCGGGTTTTGTCTTTGCGGGCCTGTGGAATCATCGCGTGGTGGCGAGCGGGCTTGTTGTGTCTAAGCGTCTAAGTGTTCCCGTACAGTTTTGCTTCTCTTGTCACTGTATTGTCGACTATTGTAGGAAGCGTGCCAGTACACTTTGAAACTGTTCCGGTATGGTTGCGTCCAAGAATAAAAATGCCGTCGAATCCGAGTGCTGCTTCATGACCAATCTATTGCTCTATCAACGTATCGCGCAGCAGCTGGCCGAGGATATCCGGCGGGGTGTCTATCAGCCTGGCGAACGGGTGCCGTCGGTACGCAAGATGAGCTCGCAACTCAATGTCAGCCATGCGACGGTGTTGCAGGCTTACGCCAACCTGGAAGATCAGGGGCTGATCCGCGCCCGTCCGCAATCGGGTTACTACGTTCACCAGACCCCCGCGCTGACTGCCCCGACGCCGGATATCGCTCGGGTGGAGCGTCCGGGGCTGGTCACCCGCAGCAGCATTATCCAGCAGGTCCTGGTCGAGTCTCGTCGCGAAGGGGTGTTTCCCTTTGGCGCGGCGGTGCCGTCGGTGGATTACCTGCCGGTGCGGGCGCTGCACCAGCAACTGGCCAAGATCACGCGGTTTCATAGCCCACGGGCTTTCAGCTATATGTTCAGCCCCGGCTTCGAGCCATTGCGGCGCCAGGTGGCGATTCGCATGCGCGACGCCGGCGTGGTGGTCGACCCCTCCGAAGTGGTGATCACCCACGGTTGCGTGGACGCGCTGCAGATGTCGCTGCGAGTGCTGACCCGTCCCGGTGACTTGATCGCCGCCGAATCGCCGACCTACTACGGCTTGCTGCAACTGGCCGATCTGTTGGGCCTTAAGGTCATCGAGATTCCCAGTGATCCGGCCATTGGCATGAGCCTGGAGGCCCTGCAACTGGCGGCCAACCAGTGGTCGATCAAGGCCCTGGTGCTGACCACGCGCCTGAGCAATCCGCTGGGCGGGACAATGCCGGAGGAGCGCCAGAAACAATTGCTGCGTTTGGCTTCGGACTTCGATATCCAGATCGTCGAAGACGATATCTACGGCGAGCTGATGTTCGAGGTCGGGCGCACCAAAGCGCTCAAGGCTTATGATCGGCTGGACCGGGTGATCTACTGTTCGAGCTTCTCCAAGACGCTGTCGCCGGGCGTGCGGATCGGCTGGATGATCGCCGGCAAGTTCCAGCAGGAAATCCAGCGCTTGCAGACCTTCAGCACTCATTCGGCGTGCAGCGTCACACAGATGGGAGTGGCGGCCTACCTGGAAAACGGTGGGTATGACCGACATTTGCGCTACATTCGCCAGGAGTACCGCAAGAACCTCAGCGCCTTCCAATTAGCCGTGCAGCAGTATTTCCCCGAAGGGACGCAGATGACCCGGCCAACAGGTGGTTTCATTCTCTGGGTCAGCTTGCCGGGACGGGTCAATACCCAAGAGTTGCATGTGCGGGCGCTGCAACAGGGCATCAGCATTGCGCCGGGACTGATCTTCAGCAACACCGAGCAGTTCAATCACTGTATCCGGCTCAACTGCGGGATTCCATGGAATCGCGAGGCTGAACGGGCGCTGATGACTCTTGGCATGCTGGCTAACCAGCTCTGCCAGGAAACCGCTGCCGGACTGTTCTGACGCTGTATGCCTGGAAAACCGCCGACGGCTGTTCCTGAGTCGGGAGCGTGGTTGTTCGATCTCTTGACTTGTCATCAACTGCTCAACAAGCGAGCATATGAGCCCTCTGTTGTTTATGCCGTAGAGTTTATGAACGCCATTTTCCCAGCGCGCCTGCTGTTGATTGCCTTGCTGACCAGCCTGAGTGTCGGTGGTACGGCAATGGTTCAGGCCCAGGAAGCGTCGTCAGCCAAGAGTTCGGCGGCAACCAAGATTGCTACGGTGGCGCCGAAGCCGCCGAGCGCGGGCAAGAAGGCCGATATGTCGCCTAAGAAACCCGTAGAAAAAAAAGCCCCTGTGGCAAAGAAGCGCGCGCCTGTCGCCGCCAAGTCCAGGCCGGCCAGTGAGGTGGTCAGGACCCGCTTGCCACCGGCCAAGCTGGACCTGAGCCTGCCCCAGGACCTGGTCAACAAGATGCAGCCAGCGGGCACCGTGCCGCTCTCCAAGAGTCGACCGCTGTTGCCGCCCATGTTCGGTGAGAAGCCCCCGAGCCAAACGCCGTTTCAGCTCAACGGTCGATTGTTGAGCAACGAAATGGAGTTGCAATTGCGTAACGAGAGCCGCCGGGAAGTGGAAGGCGCGGCCCTGGATTTCGAGTTCAAACAGTAGATCCCTTCGTTTGGTCATGACACTTCGTCGGTGACTGATCAGTCATATACCCTGTTATTGAAAAACCATTGTGCGAGCAATTTTAAACAGCCGTTTTAGCGGTTACTCTGTCTTCCACACATCGGGCCGGTTGCCAGGAGCGTGTTGTCATGAACTGCCGTGAAGGTTGTGGCGCCTGTTGCATTGCTCCCTCCATCAGCTCGCCGCTGCCCGGCATGCCTAACGGTAAGCCGGCCGGAGAACGTTGCCCGCATCTCTCGGTCGAACACTTGTGTGAGTTGTTCGGCAAGCCTGAGCGGCCCGCCGTATGTGGTGGTTTCCAGGCTGATCCCGAGGTGTGTGGCGATAGCCGCGAAGAAGCCATTCGCCTGATCGGCTGGTGGGAGGAAATGACGGCGGCTTGAGGTGTGCTCACCTTCAACAATAAGGAATAAAACAATGGGTTCGCTGCATCGAATGGCTGTGGTTTGTGGTATGACTGTCCTGTTGACCGGTACTGCTTATGCGCAAACCTGGGAGACAGCCAAGGACGAAAACGGGATCAAGGTGTCGCTCAGCGAGGTGGCCGGCTCCAAATACAAGGCCTATCAGGGCGTGACGACGATCAAAGCGTCGGTCGCCAAGATCCGTGCGGTGCAGGAAGACGTGGCCGGTGCCTGCGCCTGGATTCACGAGTGCAAGTCGCAGAAACTGGTGGACCAGAAGGGAGACGAGAGCTGGACCTACACTCAATTCAAGGCACCGTTCCCGGTGTCCGATCGTGACTCCTATCTGCATATCACCACCACTCAGGCCGCCGATGGCACGTTGACCCGCCGGTTGGAAGGTGTACCGACCTACAAGCCGCAACAGAAGGGCTATGTGCGCGTTGCCCAGGTTGCGGGCTTCTGGAAACTGGTGCCCAAAGGCAACAACCTGACCGAAGTGACCTACCAGGTACACACCGAGCCAGGCGGCAGCGTCCCGTCGTGGCTGGCGAACAAGTTCGTGGTGGATGCACCGTACAACACCCTGCAAGCGCTCAAGGAACAGGCCGAGAAATGATCGGCTGAAGCCTGTGGCATCGTTTCAATTGCTCTGAACGATCGTCGTTGCTCCACGGTCCAGATGCGGTGAGCCCAGCATATGGGCTTTACCGAGGAGATACCGATGAAAATGTGGGCAATCACTTTCGTGGACGATCATGGCGTGCAGACCGTCGAGCATTTCGATTGTGAGCACAAACCCAGCCGAGAACAGGCCGCGCAGTGGATTCGTGCGCGATTGCTACCGGTTCCCGCCGAGCTGGATCTCAATGACCTCGACGGGCGCGCGCCTGAACCGACGGTCAAGAGCCTCAAGGATCAGAACAGTATTCAGATCCTGCGCATCGCGCCCGCTTCATGAAACGCTGTTTTTCTCTTTCTGGCCCTCTGGCAGAGCTGTTGGCATCGCGCTACTCTGCAGTCGAGATCAGCGAATGATTCGCTAAGGTGGTCTGATCTTGTCAGCTACATGCTTGTGTCCCGGCCGGCAGATACCTGTCGAGCTGCCAGCACGGTGTCGTGCCTGGTTCGGGAGTACGGAAAGTCTATCCAACGCTTGCTGAGGAGGACGTTTCATGAGCACAGCCTATCAAGAAGACATCAGCAGCCAGGTGCTGCGCCGCATGAAAGAAGGCGGTTTTGATTTTGCACGCATCCATCCCATCGAGTTCTATGCCATTTTCCCGGACGAGGAGCGGGCACGCAGGGCAGCAGGGCAATTTCGCGGTGAATCGTTGAATGCTCAGGTCAGTGCCAGGGACGACGGTGCCTGGTACCTGGAGTTGAGTAAGGTGATGTACGCCACCTATGGCGGCATCGATGACTTCGAGCACGACTTCGGGGCGGTGGTCGAGCCCTTGGGCGGTGTGATCGAAGGCTGGGGCGTCAAACATCCGATACGTGCGCGCAACTGAACGCACTGCTTTTCACACAGCAGCGGCTGACCTCGGGGTCGGCCGTTTTCGTTTGCGTGCGAAGGTCCGGGTGCCGCCGCCGATGTGGCCGGCACAGCAGTAGCAGGTGAATCCGTGGAAGGTCGAGTAACTCAGTGGATCGCCACCTTGCGCTTAGCCATGTGCTGCAAATACTCAAGCAGCAGATCCAGTTCGCCATCCGGTAGCACCGCCGCAGAGAACGCCGGCATCTTCGCCTGCGGCCAGTGGCGCAGACTCTGCGGGTCGCGGATATACCGCTTGAGAAAACCTTCGGTAAAGTATTCCGTCGGGCTATACGGCACGTTCAGGTCCGGACCGACCTGTGCGTCCCCCGCGCCATTGAGCTTATGGCACGCCAGGCAGTTCTTCTGAAACAACGCAAAACCCTTGTTCGGCGGATCGTTGGCCGCCAGCTTCGGATCGGGCCGCAGCGCAGGGAATCGTTCCGCCACCGGGGCCAGGCGCCGGATACTGGCGACCTGATAAGGCCATTGCTCGGGGCCGATATGCCCGGCTTGCGGATTAGTCCATACCAGATAGAACGGCCCGGCGCCGGGTTTGCCCAGCGCCAGCGGCGGCCAGGGTTTGGTAGGGTCTTCTACCGCCAGCCAGGCCCGTGCTCCGGTCTGGTCGAGTAGCGGTCCGGCGCTCAGTTCGGCGGCGAAGCCGTCCAGTGCCACCGCCTGCAGGTGATCATCGGTCTTGATGCCATCCAGCAGCACAGCCAGCGGTACCGCACGATAGGTCATCTGGCGTTTGTAGGATACATCGTCGTCGATGGTGATGGTTTGGGCCTCGGGATGGGCCAGCAATGCCTCGGTTTCCCAGGTACGATGGCCAGCACCGAGGTCGAGAGCCAGTTGTGCGGCGTGCAGAGGGGCACACAGCAGGGCAGTCGTCAGCAGGATCAGTCGTTTCATTCGTGGCTTTATTCGGTGGGAGCGGTGCAAGGGTTAGCTTGCCTGGCTATGTCGTTATCATTGTCGAAGGTCCCGGTGGGGGAGTCCTCGATAGGATCGGACGGCGCGTCGCGCCATTCGTCGTGCTCAAGATTGGCACACAAAATCGCACCTCGACAGGAAATCGGGATGAGAACTTGTGGTGATGTTGAAAAAAACCACAGCGTCTAGCCGACCACCTTGGTGAGGTTCGGCAGGATAAGAAGAAGCGTGGTGGCGAATACGATCAAACCGGCCTGGCGGACTTTCGAGTGCTTGAACATGGCTGACTGCCTTTTGTTGTTATTCCTGAAGACGACTGCTCAACAATTGTGTTGGATACCCCGGCAAAACCCCGGCGGCAACTCCTACAGGGATAACCTTAGAGCCCGCGTCACACTTTCCTTAGAACCATTTCATATGGAGGGTTACTAAATTATTTTTAAAAAAATATGAGGCATATTGCCATCTCGCTAGCAGGCCTTTTGCTAGACACGTGCGACCACTAAAACGGTTAAGCGCTTAGTACACTACCGTTCGTCCGAGCGTGCAGATCAAGGCCGCTGAGCGCTGCGGTCAATGAATCCGACGAGCCGGGCCCCGGCTGAATCGGGTTTGCCGGTAGTGCGTTGCGTGCTTGCCTTGCAAGGCTATTTCAAGGCAGGCTCAAGCCTCACTCTCTTGTCTTTTGTGTCAGGTACTTTTATGTCGTTACGCATCTGCATTCTGGAAACCGATGTGCTGCGCCCGGAACTGATCGATCAATATCAGGGCTATGGGAAGATGTTCGAGCGTCTGTTCTCCCGTCAGCCGATTGCCGCCCAGTTCAGTGTCTACAACGTGATGCAGGGTAACTACCCGAGTGACGAGCTGACCTTCGACGCCTACCTGGTGACCGGTAGCAAGACCGACTCCTTCGGCAGCGACCCATGGATTCAAACTCTCAAGGCCTACCTGCTCAGTCGTTACGAGCGCGGCGACAAGCTGCTGGGGGTCTGTTTTGGCCACCAATTGCTGGCGTTGCTGCTGGGTGGCAAGAGCGAGCGTGCCAGCCAGGGTTGGGGCGTCGGTACCCACCAATACAAGATGGCTGCCAAGGCGCCCTGGATGAGCCCGGTGATGGAGGAACTGACGCTGCTGATCAGCCACCAGGATCAGGTCACCGAACTGCCGGAAAACGCCACAGTGATCGCCAGCAGCGATTTCTGCCCGTATGCGGCCTACCACATCAACGACCAGGTGCTGTGCTTCCAGGGGCACCCGGAGTTTATCCACGACTATTCGCGGGCCTTGCTGGACATTCGCCAGCAGACCCTCGGCGAGCCGATCTACGCCAAGGGCATCGCCAGCCTGGAGCACGAACACCACGGCACTACGGTGGCTGAGTGGATGATGCGCTTCGTCGGACACAAGCCACAGGCCACTAGTTGATGCCGAACATGGGAACCATCCGCACGTTGCGCGTCCGATCTATAGCCAGCCGGATTTCTTGAAGCTGGCCCACAAGCCCACGCAACCGACCGCGATACATCCCAGCACGGCAAAATAGCCGTAGTGCCAGTTCAGTTCGGGCATGTTCTGGAAGTTCATCCCATAGATCCCCGCCACTGCCGTCGGAAACGCCAGGATCGCTGCCCAGGCGGCGAACTTGCGTTGCACGATGCTCTGGCGGACGGACTCCAGCAACACGCCGATCTCGATGGTCTGGCTGGCGATATCGCGCAGGGTCGCCAGGTCCTCCATCTGTCGCGTCACATGGATCTGTACGTCGCGGAAGTACGGACGCATGTTCTTGTCGATAAACGGGAAGTCCAGGCGTGAGACTTCCTCGCTGATCTCCACCATCGGTGCTACATAGCGGCGCAGGCGTAACACATCCCGGCGCAGGTGGTGGATACGCTGGATATCACCCTCGTTCAGCGAGCTGTGCAGCACGTTTTTTTCCAGCTCGTCGATCTCGGCATGAATGACCTCACTGACTGGCTGGTAGCTTTCGGTCACGAAGTCGAGCAGGGCATACAGCACGAAATCCTCGCCATGTTCCAGCAGCAACGGTCGCGCTTCGCAGCGTTGACGGACGTGGGAATAGGACTTCGAGCGGCCGTTGCGGCAAGTAATGATATAGCCGTTACCGGCAAAGATCTGGGTCTCGATGAACTCCAGCTTGCCCTCGTGGTGAATCGGCGAATACGTGACGATAAACAGGGCATCGCCGAAGGTTTCCAGCTTCGGGCGGCTGTGTTTTTCCAGGGCATCCTCAATGGCCAGTTCATGCAGATTGAACTGTCTCTGCAAGTTGGCCAGCTCCTGGGCGTTGGGCTCTTCCAGCCCGATCCAGACAAAGTGACCGGGTTTCGCCGCCCAGGCGGCGCCCTCGTCGAGGGTGATATTGGTGACTTTTCTACCGGCACTGTAAACCGCAGCAGCAACGATTCTACCCATAATGCTGATCGCTTCTTCTTTAAAAAGGGAAAAGACAGGCTGCAGCTTAGCCTGCCCGGCTTCTTCAGAGTCGGCAAACTATCGGGAGTTCGTGGAAAAGCCGCAACGTTCATGTCGTGGCGTCTTTGCACAGCAACCGCGCCGGCCTGGGCGCGCGAAGATGCTTGATCAGCCGACTTGCAGCTGGCGGTCCATTGCGGCGATACAGTCACGCATCTGTTCCCGACACTGGTCGATCAGCATCGGCATATCGTCCAGCGTCAGTCCCGCGGTGGGGATCGCCGGCAGCGAGCGGATCAGCACCTTGGCGCCGTGCCAGCGGTTCAGGCGCATATGCCTGATATAGCTGCTGGCACACACCGGCATGATCGGTACGCCAGCAGTGATCGCCATCTGAAACGCCCCTTTCTTGAACGGCAAGAGGTCTTCGCCACGATTGCGAGTGCCTTCGGGGAAGACCCAAATCGAGGTGTCCTTGTGTTGCAGGGTCTCGGTGGTACTCAGCATCGATTGACGTGCCTTGCAGGCATTGCCGCGATCGATCAGCACATTGCCCGCCAGCCAGAACAACTGGCCGAACAACGGAATCCACTTCAAGCTCTTCTTGCCGATGCATACCGTGCGCCGTGGCACCACATTGCCGAACACGAACAGGTCGTAGTTGGACTGATGATTGGCAATGATCACGCAGCTTTGCGACTGGTCCATCAATGGCCCGACCTCGGCCTTCACCCGCAGGCGCAGAATACACATTGCCGGCCAGGCATACAGGCGGGCGCACAAGCGGTTGTTATCCGGATGGAACGGGCGACAGAGCCCGAGTATCACGCCGATGATACCTGCAACGATAAAATTAAGCCCCATCAATAACATACGTAATAGAAACAGCATCTAACGGGCCCGCCAGGACAAAAGGTGGCGCAGTGTACGGAGGTGCATTGTCCTCGGCAATTAGCCGGATAGAGGCAGGAGATAGGCGATGTTTTAGCGCATGTTTCCCCGGAGAGTGTCAGGCGCGGTCTAGAGCGGTTGCAGTGGGTACAAACACGTCTGTAGGAAAAGGCCCGACTAAATGTCGGGCCTTTTCCACGGGCAAAAGGTTCGAGGATCAGCCCATAGGGTCCTGATCGAGAATGATCGCGTGATCCAGGGTTTCCAGCAGCGCCTGACGCACTTTCAGCTTGGTGTTCTTGTGAGCAGTCATATTGATCTTCTTCAACTGCCGGGCCGCGTTCAGGGCGGCCTCCGGCAGGGCTTGCGGCGTGACCAGCTTGTCGAGGAAACCGGCGTCCACCGCGTCTTGCGGGTTGAACATCTCGCCATTGATCACGGCACGATGGAAGGCCGAGCGGCGCAACCGGTCGCGGGCGATCTCGATCCCGGCGTGATGCATGGTCATGCCGATCTGCACTTCATTCAGGCCGATGCTGAACGGCCCGTCGACACCGATGCGGTAGTCGGCCGACAGCAGCAGGAATGCGCCCTTGGCCACGGCATGGCCTGGGCAGGCGACAATCACTGGGAACGGATGGGACAACAGGCGGCGGGAGAGGGTGGAACCGGCGGTCACCAGACTGATGGCTTCCCTGGGGCCGGCGGTCATCACTTTCAGATCGTAGCCACCGGAGAGAATGCCGGGTTGGCCGGTGATGATCACCACCGCATGGTCGCGGGTGGCCTGGTCCAGGGCGGTATTGAAGGCGGCAATCACCTCCGGGGAAATGGCATTGACCTTGCCATTGCTCAAGGTCAGGGTCGCGATGCTGTCTTCGAGGTGGTAAGAGATCAACTCACTCATGAGGTCATTCCTTATAAAGAAGTGGCACAGACGTTACCCAGCCGCATGGGAGAGGTAAAGCGCCGTGACTGACTGGTGAGTCAGGTTTTTCCGTCCGAACCGCGCTCAGGAGGTTGCGCCAGATGCCCGCCCTGTCTTTATGGAAGGCGCTGAGTTGTGCCAGAGATTGGCAGGTTTGCCTTGACTGGCGGGTGGGCGACTGGGGCGACGTTGGTTATTTGACTTAAGCGCATGAAAATTCTGAAAAAAACCTTTGCCATTGGAAAAGCTTTCGACTACATTAGCGCGCCTCGACAGACTGAATCGGTTTGACGAGATACGGTGAAGTGTCCGAGTGGCTTAAGGAGCACGCCTGGAAAGTGTGTATACAGGAAACTGTATCGAGAGTTCGAATCTCTCCTTCACCGCCACATTTAGAAAAGCCCCGCAAATCAACGGTTTGCGGGGCTTTTTGCTTTCCGATTGTACTACCCGTTTGTACTACTATTTTTGGGTGTAGGTCGGATGATCTGCTTCCTCTATAGGTGGGTTGCGAATGTGCCCGTCCTGGGGTCTTCGCAAGGTATTTTTCCGTCGGGCTATCGGCAACGAATCAGTTCCTGCACGTAGGGCTTTTAAAGATATTTCTACAATGTGTTTAGATTGCGGTGGGGGAGTCGTATACTGGAACGTATAACCATCCCTAGAAAATCCGTGATATGTAGCTTTCGTTGGTGGTGGTAGTTATCCCCGCAAATGATTTTATAAAAATCAAAAAGTCTATTTTCCTTGCCGGAACTACGGTCAAAATAATACTGACTTGCAAGCACCGCAATAGTCTCTGAGGCCGCATACTGCTTGATGTAGGCTATGTTTTGCGACCGGGATATTTACCACTCTATACTATTCTGCTGTATCTACTTCATTGCCAGTTCACGTTGAGTGATCCGGTTTGTGTTGTGTTATTTTAGGGTGTTATTTCATTCATCCTACCGGGAAATAGAATTAGTCAAGAATAGTCATGCCAAAAAAAGAAAATCATTACTTCCAGAAACGCTTTCTGGGAGCTTCAGTCAAGTGCGATACCGATTACCCATCATTAATACAAATTATAGAGGCTCTGTATGTGATGGTGTATGGGTGCACGCAAGCCTATGCTAGGCAGCGCGGCTATCATGTTAGGCTTAGATTTACAGAAAGAATGGACAGCCGTAAGTTCAGCGCTAGGCTTTCTACTTACTACAAAAGGAAGTCCGGCTACATACCTCTGCGCTTAACGGCTGTTGAGCTCGATGAAGATGAAGAAAGCTTGCATTATCACTATGCTGTGATACTGAACGATGGACTTGATCGGAGATCAAGCCTTGAGCACTTCATGGCCCAACTCTTGGCTGGCGGGTTTCTAGCTAACTATCAAGTCATCCGCCCTGACATTGACCCCTACGGGCATCACCTTCGGACGCTGGAAGAAAGGGATAGCTATTTTGAGTGGATGAGTTATCTGGCGAAAGTCGCAACCAAAGCTGATACAGGGCAGGTGTGGAGCCCATGCCGTGCGATCAGTCGTTCGCTCAAAGAATGGAAGCTCGCTGGCAAGCCTGATTTAAGAAAACAACTATTCGGACAACAACGGATAGATAACAACGCGGACGTTGATATTTTTGAAGTTATGCAATTGGTTGATGTGCAGTCCGTGTTTATGTTGCCGCACATGCCCCTTCAGGCGCCGCCTGGGGCGACTTAAAGCACTGACCTATAGGGGTGTTGAGGTGCCGCGAGAAAAGCCTTTGGGGGCGACTGTGGCGGATTACAGCCAGTTTGATGGAATTCTATCTGATCAATATAACTGTCCTCTCCGAGTTGGGCATTCTTTGGGCTGATTACACTCTCTCTATATAGCGGATTTCAGTTTCTGGGTGATAGGCTTGTCCAACATCCTTCTATAAGTGTGCTGACCTGCATCGGAATCATTAGGGAGTCGATGCATTTGTTAATATTTCTGTATCCGCAATTAGGTCACTAGGCCGGCACACGAGTGCGGCGGACAATTTGAATATTGTCGTGATCGTTGGTTGATAGACCCCGCGCTCTAAGAAGCTTATGTAATTACGTTGAAGATCCGCTAGGTGTGCTAACTCTTCTTGCGTTAGCCCCATGTCTTTGCGTCTTTTTTTTAACGCTTTTCCAAATGCAGCCTCGATTTTCACTTTGTTCCCCCGACAAAGGGAGACTTTCGTGCACTATGGAAAAAACGTCCTCATAGTATGCTATGGATTTTTTTGAAAAACTGGCATGATGATGGCGCTATGGCACCACAAAGAAGGTTTTGATCGACAGGGTAGCCATGCGGCTTTTTGCTGTTTTGAATGTATCGGTTTCTGAGGGATACATATTTTTCAAGATCACATGCTGATCCTGAGCTCAAGGCAGAAAAAAATACCTAATACAATAGTTTCCCACCGATGCAGAGGAAGCGACATGCTAGTTAAGAGCGTTGTAATTGGATTCATCGGCGGCATGGTGCTGAGCGCATCTGCAATTGCGGAAATTAGCAACAAATCTGGTGATTTCGATGTTCCACCAAAACAAGATATGTTGAATGATGGCTTCATGTGTAAAAGTGCTGATGTTCTATTTGAATTTTATGAAAAGGTGCCGGCCTCTGATCAAGATCGAGAAAAGTTTGCCGTTTCGTTTTTGACAAAACATTATAATAATGGGGATTGCTGGCATACTCCACCTTCAAGTGCATATCTCACAGGTTTTCGTTTCGCCGATGTCAAGCGATTAGATCGCAAGCTACCATCATTGGTGATTGTCCCGCGCGTGGTCGTTGATCGTCGCCTCGGATATGTCATCCCATCAATGATTCGCATGAATCTTCCCGATCTTGCAGAAGCTATTAAACAAAAAAATAAAGAGCGTGGTTGGCCGGTAATCCAATAGTACGTTGATTGACCAGCTAAAACTAAAGGGCTGTTAGCTATGGCTAGCGCAGCCCTTGTCCCTTATTGAAGCCAAATTGGTCTTTTCTACTATCCGATGGCTCTAGTCGAGGGCTGTTAAGCTGGCTTTCGTTCGAGTGATCCAGATTCAGTTTTCTGTACCCAAAATCAATTTCTGCATCTGAGTCGCGATTAATAACAGCTGATCGCAAGATCATACTTGTAAAATCTTGTAAATAGAAATCCGACGAACGGTGTTGTTTTGATGCGAAGGTTTATGGTGAGATTCTCCTAACGGCGAGAGCCCTCGCTGTGAAACCCGAGGTGATTGATATGAATCTGTACGAAGCTGAGCGCCGTCTGTTGCTGGCGATCCATGAAGGCCAAGAAGTTGCGGAGGGCGAGGAATACGACACATGTGCTCGCCTCATCCATTACGGTCTTGTCAAAGGTGATGACATCTCGAACTTCAAGGGCAACAGGTATGGTTATTTGAAGGCAACCGCAATCGGTCGTGAAGTGCTGGCAGCCTGATACGCGCTGCACCATCGCCCCTGAGCCTGATCACCAAAGGCTACACCCGCAACACCATCTACAGACCAGCCACTCACCCACCAGCGACATGCGCAAATCGCTATCAAAGAAGTCTACTTGTTTGGTAGTGCGATAACCGCCTATCGGTCACTATCAAATAACTATGTACGATAGCTATATGATCGTATTATCATAAATCTATAAAATAAATAGCTAAAGGATAGCTAGCATGAATACGCATTTGTATCTCCGAGCTTCAACCAAGGACCAAGATGCCAATAGGGCCAAAGTTGCTTTAGAGGCTTTTGCCATTGAAAAGACCCTGACCATTGTTGGCGTGTACGCTGAAAATATCTCGGGCACTAAGCTCAATCGTCCCCAACTGATGCGTCTACTGGACGTCGCTGCGAAGGGTGACGTCTTCCTGTGTGAATCCGTTGACCGCCTCAGTCGCTTGTCACAATCAGACTGGGAAACCCTGAAGACCACCATCAAGGCAAAGGGCCTCCGTCTGGTCATCGCTGACCTGCCAACGACCCACCTGATGGTCGAAGACAAGGGCGACACCGGACAAATTATGGAGGTCATCAACAACATGTTGCTCGACCTCATGGCTACCATGGCCCGTTTGGACCAAGAGAAGCGTGTAGCACGCATCAATCAAGGGCTGGCAAACAAGCGTGCGGCTGACCCAGATTGGAAACCAGCAGGCAAGGGTAAAGATGCTGTGTTGTGGGCGATGGTACAAGCACTGATGGTCAAGCACCCGACCATGTCGGCCGATCAGATAGCCAAGCTGGCTGATTGTGGCGTTGCGACCGTGTACAGGATCAAGCGTGAGACGAAATAGCCATTGTGGGGTTCACAAACCCGCCTAATGGATGCTTTGTCATGCGCGCTGCTTTTGGGGGCAGATGAACTCTGGATAAATGTCCTTCGGTAACTGGCAGGACATCCTGTCGATTTCAACCGGTCGTAACAGGCGACAATCGGCCAAAAGTGGACGGTGGACACGGTGATGGCAAATGGGTAGGGTCACTGGCGCTGCTTTCGACTCTAGAGGGTAGCAGGGCTTGCCGTCATCCATGTCGCGTTTCTCCCTGAGCAATGTCGCTATGCCGCGACCATCTCTAAGCTAGACAAGGACTTACAGGACGACAAGGAACGTTATACGACACGCCATCGCGACAAGAAACGCGACATGGCATGTCGCCTAAGGAGACACCATGGATTTCGTAGTCATTGACGTTGAAACCGCCAATCCAGACCTTGCAAGCATCTGCCAAGTTGGCATCGCCGTTTTCTCAAACGGACAATTCTCAGAGTCATGGAGCACGCTCGTTAATCCAAATGACTACTTTGATTCTCACAACGTTTCAGTTCACGGCATAAATGAGGAAATGGTTGCATCGGCACCGCATTGGATAGAAGTACATGATCGCCTGCGAGCCAATTTCTCTAATCAAATATTGGCTAGCCATACGCCATTCGACAGAACTGCAATTCGTAGGGCCTGTGAAAAGTCTTCAACAACCTCACTTGATTGCCAGTGGCTTGATACGGCGCGAGTTGTTAGGCGCACTTGGCCTATTTTTTCGCAGTCTGGTTATGGGCTTGCAAATGTTGCCGCTCACTTCGGCATAAGCTTCAAGCATCACGATGCAGAAGAGGATGCGCGTGCTGCGGGTGAAATATTACTTAGAGCAATTCAGGAAACTGGTTCAAGTGCCGCCGATTGGTGCTCTTTGGCATTGCGACCAACTGCTTCATTAGCATCCTCCGAGGTTCGCACCGCCAATCCAGACGGCCCACTATTCGGTGATGTGGTTGTGTTCACCGGATCACTTTCAATATCGCGCCAAGAAGCTGCCAATGTTGCATCGTTAGCAGGCTGCAATGTCGCAACTGGCGTCACGAAACATACCACTCTGCTTGTTGTCGGCGACCAAGACATTCGCATGCTGGCTGGCGCAGAAAAGAGCGCTAAGCATAGGAAGGCCGAAGAACTCATGGCTAAAGGCCAGAAAATTCGCATACTCGGGGAAAGCGACTTTGGCCACCTCATTGGTGTGTAGTCGTCATTCAAGGATCGACCTTTTGGAATGCACCAATACGTGCCCTTAATTCCAAAGATAGGCTCAAGAGGAATGCATGGACAAACTCATATCACTGGTTTCAAGCCTGGAAGCAGCAATTCGCTACCTTCTGAGTGGCGCTGTGATTGCGACCATATTTGTGATGAGCCTGAATGATCCTCGGACCATCTTTCAATGGGCTCTGTCCAATCAAGTTCCCACTGCATTGTGTGTGGCCCTTGTCGGATTTACAGCTTTCTCAATCTACCGACTCGTTCTGTGGGTTGTTTTCGATTTTATAGCTTGGAAATTCAAGGCGTCGGCGCCGGCAGAGTTTTTTGTGGAAGGTGTTAGCTATGCCAAGCCTTACGCTAAGTTTCTTCGCTGGAGGCACTCAGAAGACCTGCCTCAGTCGCTTAGCGGCTATCTAACCTACCGCTGGTCTGTCGCACATTTCGCCTTTGTTTCCGGACTGTCGGGTCTCGTCGCGGCACTCAGTGGACAAAGCAATTCCATTATTGTCGACCTACGATGCTGGGTATTGCTCGTTTCACTTAGCGTCGCTGCGTTCGGCTTCTGCCAGATTTTTTTTCTTTACCGGGTGGAAAGGGAGCTGTGTCGTGATCGCAAGCCAGTTGCGGAGGCGCGAGAGCCTAACTAGCGGTTCAAGTCATTCGCTCCCCTCCGCTCGGGACGGGCTAAAGCCTTCCCCTTAACCTGAACATTATGAATGCCTGCATGCCTGCAAAGGGTCGTTCTCTGCTGGTCATGGCCGGGGCTACGCGAAAGGGTGACCCCGGGGACTGACTACGTGCTCTCAGAGAGGGCTAAAGGGCCAAAATCGATCCACTTTATCGGTATGGTCAGATCAAAAAAATCCGGCCGATATTTTTTCCGGATTTCAGAATTTTTCGTTTGCCTTTTTACGTACCATTCCTTGTCTGAAGCGGCATCGCGTCCCCCGTGGATGACACCGCAAATCAACTATTCTTTGTTTGACCAAGGCACCGGTGCTACTGGTGTGATGCACTAACTGACGCCAAGGTTAGTGTGGGAAGCTTGGAAATCGCAGCCAGCTTCTGAACAGTGCTCGCGCCTTTCGAGTAAACATCGTGTGTCACTGAGCCCGTTTCGTGTCCAACCAATTCTTTGGCTAGAGCATCTGGTACGTCGGCCCTGATCAGTTCGGTAACTACGGTATGCCGGAAACTGTGGAAGACGTGGAGTTTACTGAAGCCTGCGGCTGTACGCAGTCTGCCGAACGCCTTTGATATTGCATGTGAGCGTTTGCCGTAGTGGTTGGCGGTTTGTGTCGGGACCAGGAAGGTATCTACCGTGTTTTCAAGAAGGCGGTCCACAACGGGAAGTAGGCTTGTATGGATCGGCACCACACGTTTGCTAGCCTTACTTTTGCTCCGTGGGAAGTCCAAGCATCGGATGCCATCCACCGTGATCACGCTTTCTTTGTTTAGTCGGCATAGCTCTTCGATCCTAGCTCCGGTGTACCAGCCGAGCGTGATGAGGTCGGCGAGCGGTTTATCACCACCATTTAGTGCTGCTTGATGCAGCTTAATGGTGTCGTCCCGCGTGTAGATTTCCCTGTCTTTGCCTGCGGTCTCGGAACCTCCACCTTGGGGCAAGGCATGCCCTACGAATGGGTTTACCTTGTCTTTGTATTCTTCACGCCAAGCTGTGTCGTATTTCATCGCCCACTTCCAAAACGCAGTCCCAGCCATTAGGTACTGGCCTAGCGTCGCTGGTGCTCGATCCAATGACTTGAGCCATGCATCTACCGTGTCGAAGTTCAACACCAGCCCTTCGTCTTTAAGGAATGTCGAGAGCCGTTCCATTTTGCCTACTTGCTGATCGACGTGCTTAGGGGCACCGCCACGCTTCTCCCTGAATTCGCGATAGGTCGTCAGCCGACTTTTCGTAATTGGTGATTTGCTTCTGTGACTTGCAGGATCAGCAATCAGGGAAACGAGTTCAGATTTTTGGTCTGCGGAGACCGCGTACCTATGGGTCATCAATTTCTCAGCTAGCCGTCTATGGAATTCCGCCAGCTCGTCTTGGAGTTGCAGCTTGCCTGATAGGCCCTCGCCCAAGCGTTGTTTAACATGCGTCTCGAATGCCTCTACCAGTCGCGGATTGCCACGTAGGCGAGCTTCTAGTTCAAGATTAATAGGGGGTAAAGGCGGGATGACTTCGCCGATGATCGCTCGTTTCTGGTCCTGAAACATTGAGTTGACTGTTTCAATCGCATCAACAACATTGGATTGCCAGCCCTCGGGCAACTGCTTGCTTTTCCGAGCCGCCTCGATTTGTGCCCACCAAGTGGTGAGATGCACGCCTCGGCGTCGTTGTGCTTCAGTTAAAGATGCGGTCTGAAGCGATTTGATAAACACCTTACGACCGATGATCTTCTGGACATCCACAGGCACAGCAAGCCGAACGTACCAAGTAGATTCCCCCGCTTTCTGGACTAGGTTCTTGGTGTCTCTGATTGTGTTGCTAGATCTAGCCATTTCAGCGCCGAAATGAGGGTGGATGAATGTGGATTGTACTACCTTTTTGTACTACTAATCTTGCTGAAAGCCTCGCATTACAGCGGTTAACGGTCCGAATACTCTCAAAAATCGAATCTCTCCTTCACCGCCAAATTCTGAAAACGCAAACCCCTGATTTTCCTGGAGAAAATCGGGGGTTTGTGTTTTTTGGCGGCTGAAAAAGGGCGATAGGGGAACAATATGGGAATGCTTCTATGGGGCAGTGATCTCGTAAGCGGACGCCTAAGGCTTGATTTCAGCTGCATTCGAGGGCTGTCTGTGTGGTTTAGTAATCGCTTTCTCGCGGGAAAGTGATTGGGTTGGCAGAGAAAACGCTTTGAGGCATCAGCCTTCATGGAGATAAGAATGCGGCGAGAAGCTAGATTATTGCACTACTGTGTAATGTTTTATTTGTTAAATATTAAGGTTTAACTTAAAGACTTGCTTCAGAAGTATGAATTCATAGCATCCGGTCCATCCTCATTGATCCAGGCTCCAAAGTGCTGGCGGATAATGATCAAGCGATTGCACATTTTTGAGTAAGTCAGGCATCCGCTTCCACTCTGAGAGGTTCCCTGGATCACCATTCTTCAGGTCGTTCTGTCCGGCGGTGCAGAATACGAAGGGTTTTCACTTCGTTATGACACAATCATAAGATGCGATGAATGATGTGTGGCATCCGAACTTGAGCTAACGAACTAACCGCACAGGCCATTAGCGAAGATGTTTGCTTGTCCTTGGGTATCCATGGGGCATCAGGACTTCGTCTCTTTGGTTCCAAGTACGTCACGAATGCTATCGACGACGTTACGGTCCTTAATCACGTCATTCAACCATCCCTCAAGCGGCATGTTGCCCCATTTGATCGCGCGTTCGATCAGGTAGGGCACCGGGCTTTGGGGTTCGGCGTGTTTGAAGAATTGGGCGACGCTCGCGAGCATGGTGAAGGCTTCGTCGCGAGTCATTGGGGTGGTACGTAATACGGCTGGGTTGGGGGCTTGCTGGGCGGCGGGCATGGCAGCACCTGCTGGTGGCGCTTGGTTGATTTCAGGCGCATTGGGAGCGAGCTGAGCTTGCGCGGGATGGAGTTCGATACCTCGATCCTTCAACAGTTTCTCGACCAGTTGTGCGGTCCTGGACAGGATTTCCTCAAGTGCGGCAAAACTCGGTGTATCGCGGTCGAACAAGTCGTCACAGGTAGCCTGGAGTTGTTGGCAGGCCTGCACGCATGCAGCGATTTCGGTGGCCTTGAGGCACAGATGATCGGATTCGGTAAGGACGACTGAACGCTGGAAGGTTTCCGCGTTGATTTTGCCTTCCTCGAGGGCGTTACGCATGGCTTGGGGGTTCTGCAAGGCCAGGTTTTCGACGTGCCGGGATTCGTCATAGCGTAACAGGCCGAAGTTGTCTCCCTGGGTGATTGGCAGTGCGCCCACCACATCTGTCAGCGAGGTTTTCAGCCAGGCAAGGCGCGCATTGCGCTCTTCCACACCGTCTTCGAGCGACGGATACAGGTTTTCCCAGAACGCCCGCAAAATTTGCTCGGCCAGGGTCAGTCCGAAGTGAATGCCAACAAAATGGTATTGGTGCGCCAGGCCCTCGGCAAGCCAGGCCACCAGCATCAAATCCTTGCTCTGTTGCGCAAGACCTTGCGCGGCCAGGGTGATGGTCAAGTCCCAATCGGAGGATTTGAGTTCGGTTTGCCAGTCGCCCTGGGTCAGGTAATTGGGGTCTGCTCGACGCGCTTCTTTGATTTGATCAAACAGGGTGGAGAAACTCAGGTCCGCACCACTTGCGCCGTCGATGGGGGCGAGCAGTTCGGCCAGGGAAAGACCGTTGAAAAATTCAGGCATAGATAACTCTGCTCAGAAAAAACACCGTGCTTGCACGCAGGCACGGTGTTGAGTTGGGGATGTACACTCGGCGCGAAATCGCCAGATACTTAAGCGAAAACCTTGTTCGCGGTGCGATCCCAACCGCCGGTGACGTTACCGCCACCCTGGCCATCGGAGCGACTCTGTTGGGTGTAGGTGGTCTTGATGCGCGCGAAGTTGAAGCTGATTTCTTCGATCGGCAGGTCGCTGACCGCTTTGTCTTCGCCGCCCTGGCTGCCGCCAGCGATAGCTTTGACGGAGGACACTACGACTTCTTCCAGATTGATGGTCAGGTAGGTCAGCTTGTCGCCGCCCGCACGGTTGACGTTCAGTTGGATCTTGGCGATGTGGGTACCTTTGCAGCAGGCTTCGAACAGCTTCGCCGATGCTTTATCCACGGTTTTGCGGATGCTGAAATCGCTGAGAGCTACGCGCTCGGACGATGCGCCGCCCGAAGAGCTGGCAGTGGCAGAGGTGGCCTGAGTAGCGCCATATTCGTAGCCCAATACTTCAATCCAGTCCTTGTGTTTATCGTCCAGTACTTCGCCTGGAATGCCATCGATTTGGATATATGCATCAAATGCCATTTCTAACTTCTCCTTTCACTGTTTAAGAGTTGTACCGACCCGCTGTGGGGCTACAGCTCTTGCTTTAACTGTCCTGAAAACGATCAGGACAGGCTTCTTTTTCTGCCGCTCCGGCATAGGCTCAAGCAGCGGTATTTCGCTATAAGGCTCAGTTGAGCGCACGAACTTCGATCTCGACTCGTCGATTGGGCTCAAGACACTGAATCAACGTGGCGCGAGGCAATTGCATATCGCATTTGACCAACGGCTTTTCGCTGCCTTCGCCCACCGCGTCCACCAGTTCGACAGGTACGCCTTTGCCCACCAGATAGGTCTTGATGGTTTGCGCCCGCTGCCTCGAGACCACCAGGTTGCCCTGGCGATCCCCCAATGGGTCGGCATGCCCGGTAATGATGATTTTGCCAATGTCCGGTGTGCTCAATAGCTTGCCGGCGATAGCGCTCAACTGAGCCTGGCCTTCGCTTTTCAGGCTCTGGAAATCTGCGCGACCGAAGGCGAACAGCGTGTCGGATTCCAGGGTGATCGTCTCGATCGAACGCAGCGACTGGCTCAGCAGGCTATTGATGTAATTGCGTGAGCTGGAGATGAGGAAGGCGTTATCAAGGAGGCGCGGCACGTCCGGTTCGTGAATCTGATCACTGTAGAAATTGATCTGGCGGCTGGCGTACTCGTAATCCCCACCGACAGCCGTGGCGCTGTTTTGGGTGATGAGCTTGCCGGTCTGGCGAGCAATCGCCGGGTACCAGTAATCGGGCATTTTCGCTTTGAGAAGCGCCGGATCGGCCCTCTCTCGCTGGGCGCGCGACAACATGATGTAAGTGTCCAGGGTCGTGGTACCGAAGTTGGCGATAGATTGCGCACGATTGTCCGTCGGCAGGGCCTTGGGCTCCACGCTGTCGATACTCGTGACCGGGAACAGTTCCTTGGTGTTGCGCTGATAGACCTTGATGGTGGTCAGCAGGTACAACGAACGGGTGAGGTTGTCGGCGGTCGGTTTGAGCATCACGGTTTCCAGCCGCGAGAAATACTGACTCCGTAGCAACGGTTCGATGGCATGGCCCTGGTAAAGGCCCATGCGCATGCGCAGCGGTACGCCGTCTTCGCGGTGCTGGCGGTAGTAATGTGCGGTCCATGAACGCATGCTCTCCAGCGTATGCCAGGCCGTGTATTGGCCGGTGCTGGCGCGGTCATCGGTGGAGGATTGGGCCAGTTCGGCAGACAGGGTCTGGATCGTATTTTTGTTATTCCAATAGGACCAACCCCACACGCCACACAACAGCATTGCCAGGGCGCCGAAAGCGCCGATCAAGGCGGCCTTGCGTCGACGTTCGCGATCGTTGGTGGTGTACAGCGCCACCAGATGTTGGTCAGGAATGATCACTTTGCGAAACAGGCTATTGATAAACAGGGCATGCGGTTGCGCATGGCCGCCGGCGGGTTCCTGATCGCTCTCCAGCGAGAAACGTTCGGTGACCTGGCGGGCATGACCACCCATTTCCGGTCGATCGGCATCCAGTGCGCTGGTGAAGTAGAAGCCGCGCAGCAGTTCGGCGTTTTGATACGGGTTGGCCCGCAACAAGGCATCGACGAACAGTTGCAGACGCGGTTTCAAGGCCGCCAGTTCCAGCGGAAAGCGGTACACGGACGAGTTCTGGCGTGTGACCTGAATGTCCTGCAGCACCAGTTGCCGGTTGGCCACGGCCTGCCAGTAAGTAATCAGTTCATCCATCGCCACGCCAAAACGCTGGCCCCAGTCGGCCTGGTCAAAACCCTTGTGGGAGAAGGTCTTGCCCATCACTTCGCCGCGCGCCACGTCATCCAATTGGCTATAGAAGGGCGCAAATCCCGGCACCAGGTCGCACTTGGTGAACACCAGGTACACTGGCAGTCGCACTTCCAGCAGTGCATGGGTTTCCTGAATACGCTCGCGCAGGCGTTTGGCAATGCGCTCCTGATCTTCGCGCGAAGCTTGCAGGATGTCGTGGATGCTCACCGCCACAATCAAGCCATTCAGCGGACGTCGCTGGCGATGCTGACGCAGCAACTGCAAAAAAGCGCGCCATTTGCCGGCTTCTTCCTGGTCGTTCATGTAGCGGCCTGCGGTATCCAACAGCACCGCTTCGGCGCTGAAAAACCAGTCGCAGTGGCGAGTGCCGCCCAGGCCCGCCACCCGCGCACCCTCGCGTTCGGCATACGGAAAGTTCAGCCCCGACTGATACAACATAGTGCTCTTGCCCGCAGCCGGCTGGCCGATCACCAAGTACCAGGGCAGGGCATACAACGCATCCTTGGGTGGGGTGCCGCGTGGCTTGTTGCCGTTCAGGCGTTCGATACTTTGCAGCAGGCGTTCGCGCAACAGGCTGACTTCCTCACGGTCGGCCGGGCTCGCGTTCAGCACGGCCTGGTCGGCGTCTTCGCGCAGCAGCCCTTCGAGGTTGTGATGTCTGGAGACGCCGCGATACAGCAGCACCACATAGCCGGAGGAAAGCACCAAGAACACACCGATCCCGGTCAGCAGGCTATTGAGCGAATTGAAGTCGAACGCGTGGCCGATACCCCACACGATAAAAATCGTCAGGAAGAATAGGACCCCCAGAATGTAGGGTTGGTAGCACAAGAAATAATATTTAATTCTGTTCATACGGACTTCAAATCCAGGGCATCGACAAAACGGTCGATAACGTCATAAAGAGGGCGGTCTAGTTCAGGAAATGTCGATACACGGTGGTGCTCGTCGAAGACGTCGAACGGCGCCAACACATCGTAATTTTCCAGGCGCTCGCTGGTGCCGGTCAGTACCCGGTACAGGCCATTGCTGTTGCGCGAGGCAAAGCACAGTAGCTTCGGACGCATGAAGTCATCGGCCAACACACTGATTTGCGGCGCGGTATCGGCGCGCTTCATGCGCGTGAGCCAATCGATCCACAAGTCGGCGATGGGGTTCTTCAAACCCCGTTCGGCCGGCAGGGGGAGGGAGATCGCCATGCCGCTCTTGTGCTGCATCGGTTGTTGCAGGGCCCGCAGGCGGGTGAGCACCGCGTTGCTGACAAACTCAGGGTGCGAATCTTCCAGCGAGCGAGTGATGTCGCGCAGATTGAAATTCACCAGAAACTTGTCGTGCACGCGCCGGAACAGTTCAAAATCCTGGGCCTGCAACGGGCGCAAGGCTTTGATGCGTTCAAACAACACCGAGGTGCTTTCGCCCTGGACAGCCATGTGCAGCAACGGTTTGATCTGCCCGCAGAACAGTTCGCCCAGGGTAAACGGATTAACCAGGGTTTGGGCCTCGCTGGCCTTGAGCGTCTGGAAGATGAAAAACGGGTAGCGACGCGTGCTGAAATCCCGCGCACTGATCAGCCCGCCCAACAGCCAATTGCCGTTGCGCGCGCGATAGCTGAACAGGCACACCGGCAAACGATCGAACAGCTCTCGCCAGTCTTCGCGGTGTTGCATGGCCGACAGGGCCCCTTGCAACCAGGCGTCGAACTCGCGGACTTCTTGCGCCGCACCGTGCAGGCTGACGAAGTCCGCGCTGGCAGGCACTTTGCCGAAACACCCGATCACCGGCGGCACTCCCGATCCTTGGCTGGAGTGCTCACTTGGCGCGTCCGTCCGTGGTGTTTAGCGCGCTCAGCGCCTTGACGTTGCTCAGGTCGGTGAGCTTGACGCCACCATAGTTGCGCACAGTGAGGCTGACCGGACCACTGGCGGTGTTCCAGCGCATACGTTGCTGGATGCCATCGAGGTCGTCGACCCGCGCACTGTCGTTCATGCGCAACAAGCCCCAGCGTCCTGGATAGTCGAACACCGTGATGCGCTCGCCGCTGAGCGTCACGACATCAAGGCGTGCGCCTGGCGTCGTGGTGGTGCCCGGCCAGGAAAACCGGCTCCAGCTAGCCTTGCCGTTGCGGTAGTGCTGCACCTGCCTGTCCAGGGTGAAGATGATATCGGTGAAGTCAGCCGACGGCTCCAGCATGATTTCGAAGCCGTTGTCGCGGTCCGACAGGCTGGCGATCACTTCACCTAGCGAGCTGGCCTTGTCGATGCTGTTGACCATGCCCGGATCGACCAGCGGAGCCGACTTGGCGCCGCTGCTCATGCCCAAGCCTTCGCCGCCGGCCAAATTGCCGATTTCGTTGCGCTTGAAGTTTGGCAACAGGCCCGATTGCGGGTCGACGAAGCGTTGCAGATCCTTGATCGAAGCTTCGTTGCGACTGCCTGCGGCAATCGGGTAACGATGGGCCATGACCTGCTCCCACGGTTTGGCAATCTGCTGCGCCCAGGCCTTGGCAATTTGCTCGCCGGCCGGATCGCGCAGGGTTTCCCAGGTGTACTGGATCGGCAGGCTGAACAGACTTTGCAGCGAACTCGACAGGCCGCCCTGGCTGGTGTCGATCGTGGTTTCTACATAGTTGCGTACATGAGTGACTTCGCTTGGCTGGCCCTCCAACGTCTCGCTGATCAGTTGCTTGCTGCTTTTACCGATGTCTTGCGAGCGCTGGATATTGTTGACCCGCACTTTGAGTTTGCGCAGCGCGGCCAGGTAGCGATCCATGATCGTGCTGTCCGCACCTTCGGCGTTCTGTGTGGCAAACACCCGTGATACCGGCTCGAAGCGTTTCGCCAGGCTGCCGTCATTCACTGTCGGCAGTGGCGAAACCAGCGTGCTTGGGGACACGTCGGCGGTATCGAATATGCCAGTGACCTTGCTCCAGAAACTGTCCTCGCGCGGGGTGCCCGGCTGCTGGGACTCACGTGAGTCGGGCAGGTCCCATTGAGTGTTGTCGTTGACCGCCCAAAGTAGCCGTTTGACCGGCGAGTTCTGCACGTCGCTGAGCAGCGAGAGCTGTTGAGTGGCGTTGGTCATATCGGTGAAGTGACGCACGCCGACGCTGCCTACCAGGGTGTACCAGGCTTGGCTGTAGTCACGTTTATAGCGCGCCATGAACTCGCGGATGAAGTTGGCTTTCTGCACCACGCGGTCGCTGCCGTCGCCATCCAGCACCCAGTCGGTTTCATTGTGCAGGTTGCTTGAGACCAGCTTGATCAGCTCCGGCTTGACGAACTCGTCCCAGCCTTGGCGAGTGAAAATCGCCGGCACAACCTCAGTGCCGTACAGTTGCTGGCGGCCTGGTAACGGCACCAGGTCGTTCAGCCCGGTCGGCGGGAACTGACGGTTGGATTCGAGCTGCAGGCGCAGGTATTCACGGTCCACCAGGGAGCTGGAGATCATGAACGACTTGAGGCTCTTTTGCGTCTCGCTGATCAATTGCTCGTTGCGTGCCAGCGTCGGTGCTTGAGCGTTCTTGAGCAGTTGCACGTAGACCGCTACGTTTTCCCGAATCACCTTGTCGCTGAGCGGGCTTTGCTTGCCGAGGGTGCTTGCCCAGGCGACCGGCAATACCGCGCCGACAAACTCGGCTTCCGGGTGCGCGGCGGGTTGGGTGAGGATCAAGTACAGCTTCAGCGCGTTGTATGACTCGATGATCGAGGCGACCTGATGCTCATCCAAACGCCCCAGCATCTCCTCCGACAACGACAGCCCACCCGTGGTTGCGGACAGTTCGGCAACGTCACCGACGGTGGCCGGGTTGCGCAGGGCAGCAAGGGCGTTGTCACGCACTTGTCTGGCCGAAACCCGGGCCGCACCGGTCAGGCGCTGGTTGAGATCATTGGTGCCGCGGGCAATGTTGCCCAGACTCGGCGTTACCCCGACACGCGCAGCCAGTTGCTGCGTGCCTTGGGTGGCCGAAGGGCCTTTGCGCGCACCCTTGGCAGGCTGCGCCGCCGTAGCGTTTTGCAGGTCCATGGTTCTTGCGAACTCGTTGAACTGGCGCAGATGCTGTTGCAGTTTGAGGGTAACCGGCTCCAGCACCTGGGTACGCAGTTGCTGCAAGTACGCGCGCTGGGTTGCGAGGTAGATGTCATCGCCACGGTACAGGCCGCCGCTCAAGCGCAGCGGCACGCCGTGGTCGCGGTAGCGCTCGATGGTGGTCATCTGGTTGCGCAACCGCTCCAGGCCCTGGCCGGATGCAAGCAACTGCTCGCGCTCCGGCGATTGCTGCAGCTCGCTGAGTTGTTGGCGCATGGACGCCAGCCATTCCCGGTTGTTCTTGAACGACAGGCTTTCGCCGCCAATGAACAGCACCCCGGCAACCAGCGTCAGGCCAATCAACGCAGGGCTCAGTGACGACTTGCGGCCGAACCTCGATGGGTACAGCGACAGGTCACGGTCAGGAAAAATTACCCGGCGAAAGGTATCGGTAATGAAGTAGCTGCGATCAGCGGTTTTCTTTGTGCTGCCGTCGCCCGGAAGGGATTGGCTGGCGTGCGGATGCAAGGCGAACGACTCGGCAAGGTCATCCTCAAACACCGGGCTCAATTGCTCGTCGGTCTGCAACGCGCTAGTGAAATACAAGCCGCGCAGCAACAACGGGTTGGCCTGATGCGTGTGCTGTGCGAAGTGTTGGAGGAGCTGCTCAAGCACGCCCGCCAGTTCAGCGAAATAGTTGGGAAAATTCAGCAGCGCGCTGTTGGTGTCGGCGCCCAGAGTCATCATCTGTGCATCAACGTGGCGGCGAATCTGCCGGTGCAGATTGGTCAGCTTGGTATCCAGTACGCTACGCAAACCGTGGTTGCCAATCTCCGATAAACCGAAAGTCATGCCCAGTGGTTGCTGACGCTCGTTGAGGTCGAGGCCTTCGAATGCCTGGCTGAAACCGGGCAGTTGGTCGGTCTTGCTGAGCATCAGGTAGATCGGCGGATTCACCCCCAGGCAATCGATGTACTCCTCGATGCGCGACACCAACCGCCCAGCCAAGGCGTTGCGCTCATCCGTGGTGGAGGCCAGCAGCTCTGGCAGGCTGACCACCAGCACCAACCCGTTGACCGCAGCCTTGTTGCGTTGCTTTTTCAGCAGGCGCAAGAAGTCGGCAAAGTCGCTGGCGGATTGCTCGTCGCGCAAGTAGCGCCCGGCGGTATCGATCAGCACGGCGTCAGGGCTGAAGTACCAGTCGCAGTGTTGGGTGCCGCTTTCGCTGTCATTGGCGCTGCTGGCGATGCTCGCCGACAGGCCGGAGCGGCTGAGTAGCGAGGTCTTGCCGGCGGCAGACATCCCGATCACCAGGTACCATGGCAGGTCATACAATGCCGAAGAACCGCCGCCGCCCGCCGCACGGTCGGTACGCAGCATGGCGATGGCGTGCTTGAGCCGTTCGCGCAGCACTTGCTGGTCGCGGAACTCGCCAGCGGACTTCATCGAGCGGTCGACTTCACGCTGTACCAGGTTCTCCAGGTTGTGCTCGGCGCGAATACGCTGGTACTGGCGTAGCACAATGATCAGCACATAAAAAGCACTGATCACAATCAATGCTTCCGGCAAATGACCCTGCAGCCGCGGCACACGTGGCGCGGCAATCGAGTAGGCCAACAGGCTCAACACCCACAGCGTTGGGATGAGGAACCAAAAACTTTTTAACAAACGCAGTAATGTCTTCATGTCTTCCCGGCCTGGTTACCTGATCTGTGCTCAGGCACTGAACAGCTGGCTGATGTGTTCTGCCAAAGCGGCGACGTCCTTGCCCAACAACCAGTCCAGCGTCAGGTAAACACTTACGCAGACCAGCGCAATGAGCGCCAGATACAGCCACACCGGGACTTCGTGACGAAGCATTTGCGAAACCTGATCGGGCAATGCCCAGTTCGGTGACAGGGTTTTCGGGGGCTTGCGGTAGCGCGCGATGTCCTGGCCGAGGGTATTGGCCAGATAGCGCAACTGGTCTTTCTGGCCGAGACTGAATTTGCCTTCGAAACCCAGCGCCAGGCACAGGTGGTAAACCTCAAGTACATCCAGGTTGGCTTGCACGTCGCTGCGCAGCGATTCGATCTTTTCAAAAAATCCCTCCCCCGCCAGATGCACGCCGAAATAGCGGAACTGCAACGGCTGCAACTCGAAATGGTTGCGCAGAGCGTTATCGCCGGAACGCAGCACGCTTTCGTCGAGGAAAGCGCAGAGGGCGTACTGGGTGTCCTTGACCTGTTCAACGCTATAGTTGGCGCTGCGTGCGTCGCGCTCCAGGGTGTTGAAAAAGTTATCGACACTGGCTTCAAAGGCATTCAGCGAAGTCGCCTGCCGGCCCCGGCGCACAATCAGCGCCATGCTGATAAAGTCCTGTACCAGGTCTTTGAGGGTCGGTTTTTTGTGTGCCGTGGCTACGGCGCCTTGCATCACGGCTTCGGTCATTTGAGTACCGCCATCAGTTCAAGCTTGAGATTGGTAAAAGCGCTGGGCGCATAAAAGGAGATGGCCTGGGCATTCATCATCCGCTCATACACCCGGCCATGGGGTTCGATGGAGAAATAATGGTTGTCCAGGCGCACTGGAATCGCATTAGGCAAACGTGTCGAGTGATTCAACGTGACGCCCGGCATCGCACTGTTGACCACCACTTCGATGTCTTCCGGCGATCCCACCTTGATTGCCCGCGGCACCAGTTCCAGCAGGTTGGAGCCGGGCATGTCGGCATGCACCGAGAGGTAGAAGTCGGCTTCGGTCAGGCGCGGGTCGAGCAACTGACCCTGCCAATAAGACGGTTTGGTCTGGGTCAGGTTGATGACGATGCATTGGTTCGGAATCACGTTGTCGAGCAGCACCCGGATCATCTCGTCGAGCTTGACCAAAGAGGCCGCCGGATCATGGTGGTCGTACTCGGGAATATCATTGAGCTGGGTGTCCAGGGAAAACGTCAGCAAACCGCCGGCAAGCTCCGCGAGGAACAGATACAAGCGCTCGGGGTGCAGGCGAGGGTGGGCCAGCAAGTGCGCCAGATTCGGGCAGGCACGGTTGACCGTGTTCAACAGCCAGAACAAGGTGACGTCGCTGGAACCAAACTCGGCGATCTGGTCGGCGCGCTCACGACGTCGCCCTGACAACGCCTTGTTCTTGGACTGCAAGGCGCCGAGCAGACGCTTACCTAGACCGACCAACGTTTCATGGGTGCCGACATGCAGCGTCGGGTGGACAAAATGCGCATCCAGGTTGAAGCCGCCGATGTTATTGCGCGACAGCCGGGCAATCGGGCAGTAGCTGTAGCCGTCCAGGTTGTCACCGTCGATCAGCATCACTACGTTCAGGCGCAAGCTGGTGATTTCATTTTCCAGGTCGCCCTCATTGAGATCAGGCAGGGTATCGAACTGCTTGCGAAAACGCCGGGCGCTCTTTTGCTCTTGGCCGTCTTCGATGTAGTTCAGGCCGAATGGCTCCGGCAGCTTGAGCGCGGCATATACCTTGAGGTCATTGCCCTTGAGTAACTCCTTCAAGTCCCGTGCCGCCGGCAGCGGGTCGTGCTGGGGCGCGTCAAACAAGCTGCCATCGGGGAACACCAGTTTCAGCCGAATCAGGCGCAAGGTACCGGTGGCCAGAGCTTCTTCGTCAATCAGCAGCGTTTGCACGCCCCAGTGAAACGGCGTACTGCGTAGGGTCGACTCGGCCAACTGATGTTGATGAAACTCATCCTGATATTGGAAATGCTGCGGCAAGAGGAACATACCTTCCGACCACATCACACGGCTTTGCTTACTCATTTAGCGCCTTCTAATAGAGAATTCATTGGCGTATCGGCGGCCTTTTTCGCAGCGCTGGCAGCCATGTCCATCGCTTGCTTCTGCACCCTGTCGCTGACCGGCTTAGGTATCGCCAGGGCCGGTGGGGTGTCGGCAATTGGCGCCTGCGTCTTGGGGCGGTTCAGCACATCCATGCCGCGCACTGCCTGCACCGAGTAGAAGTCGGCCAACACCCGCACGCCATTGGAGGAGAACCAGATGCCGTCCTTGCGCAACGAGTTAGCGTCGAAGGCGACCTTCCACTGACTGTCTTCGTCGCTGCGGAAGAAGCCTGCGACGCCGACATAGCGCGTGGCTTTATTCAACGGCCAGGTATCGGTCTGGCCCATGCCGGGCAGCAGGACGATTTCACGCTCCTCGATCAGCGTGTTGCCCAGGGCTGGCTGCGGCGCGGCCGACAAATCGTCGGCGGATACTGCGGCAAAGCGCTCCAGCGAGCTCAATTGGTAGACGTGCAGCACCACCGATAGCGGTTTGCCGGAGGTGTCCAGGTTGAGCTGATTACCGGCGTAGGTGCTCAAGATCAGCTTTTCGTTGTCGCTGTAAAACAGGTCGCCCATCCAGGTGTCGTCGGTGCGTTTGCCGATGCGGTCAGTGACGCCACACCCGGTGAGTATCGCCGTCATTACCAGAGCTACCATGCCGGCTGCCAGGGCTGGCTTTTGTTTCGTGTCCATAACTGCTACTCGTAGTGATCGATCAGATCAGGCTGTAGGTGAAGTCACCGTCGCTGCCCAGCCCGATGGTCAAGCTCTCAATCGGTTTGTCCTGCGCCATCCGCTCCAGTACACGCTGAGCGAGCTCCGGCATCAGGGTTTTCGAAAGGATGTTGTCGATATTGCGGGCGCCGCTATCGACTTCGGTGCAGCGCGAGGCAATCGCCTTGACCAAGGCTTCGTCGTAGCCCAGCAATGCATGGTGATTGCGTTCGAAGCGCTGGCGAATGCGCGCCAGTTTTAGCGCGACGATGCGTTCGAGAATTATGTCTTTGACCGGGTAGTACGGCACTACCGTCAAACGGCCGAGGAAGGCTGGCTTGAACACCTGATTGAGCTCGTCACGCAGCCCCTCGACCAGCTCGTCCGGCGTCGGTTGCTCCTCGCTGTTCCAGCACCGCTGCATGATGCGGTCGGTGCCGGTGTTGGCGGTGAGCAGGATCACCGTATTGCGGAAGTTGATCTCGCGACCTTCGCCATCGTCTAGCACGCCTTTGTCGAAGACCTGGAAAAACAGCTCAAGCACATCCGGGTGAGCCTTTTCCACTTCGTCGAGCAGCACCACGCTGTAAGGCTTGCGTCGAACCGCTTCGGTCAACACGCCACCTTCACCATAACCGACGTAGCCCGGTGGCGAACCTTTGAGACTCGACACCGTGTGGGCTTCCTGATATTCGGACATATTGATTGTGATGAGGTTACGTTCGCCGCCGTACAGGGTATCGGCGAGGGCCAGCGCGGTTTCGGTCTTGCCGACGCCACTGGGGCCGAGCAGCAGGAATACGCCGATCGGCTTGTTTGGATCCTCCATGCGTGCGCGGGAAATTTTGATGCGCTTGCCGATTTCCACTAAAGCGTGGTCCTGACCCAACACACGTTCGCCCAACAGCTCGGGCAGGCGTTGTACGGTGTCGATTTCGTCGCGCAGCATCTTGCCCAGCGGGATGGCGGTCCAGCCGGAAATCACTTCGCCAATGGTGCCACCGTCGACCAGTGCGTGGACCAGTGGCTGCTCGCCCTGGACACTGGCCAACTCGGCGCGCACGGCGGCGAGTTGGTTGGCATCCGGTGGGCCCTGTTCCGGTGTGCTCAGTGCGCCAAGTTTTTCCACCAGCTCCCGCTCGCGCTTCCACTGCTGTTCCAATGTTTGGCGGAGGGTTTGTTCCGCACGCAGTTGTTCGATCAGGGCGCTCAAGCGGCGGGCATGATCGCTGCCTTTAGCGGCTTCCTGTTCCAGCACGGCGATTTCGGCCTGGAGGTTATCGATCTGGCGTTTGCAGTCCTCCAGCGGTCCAGGCTGTGCCGACTGGCCGAGGGCGACGCGGGCGCACGCGGTGTCGAGCACGCTGACCGCTTTGTCCGGCAACTGGCGGCCAGTGATGTAGCGGTGGGACAGGCGCACGGCCTGCACCAGCGCTTCGTCCATCACGGTGACCTGGTGGTGCTCTTGCATTTTTGCGAGCAGGCCACGCAGCATGTGGATGGCTTTGTCTTCGTCGGGCTCTTCAACCTTGACCACCTGGAAGCGGCGGGCGAGGGCGGCGTCTTTTTCGAAGTACTTTTTATATTCCGCCCAGGTGGTGGCAGCGATGGTGCGCAACTCACCGCGAGCCAGCGCCGGCTTGAGCAGGTTGGCGGCATCGTTTTGCCCGGCCTGGCCACCGGAACCGATCAGCGTATGGGCTTCATCGATAAACAGAATGATCGGGTGCAGGCTGCGCTTAGTTTCTTCGATCACCGATTTGAGGCGGTTTTCGAACTCGCCTTTCACTCCGGCGCCCGCTTGCAACAAGCCCAGGTCGAGGGTGTGCAGCGCGACGTCCTTGAGTACCGCCGGTACATCGCCCTGGACGATACGCAATGCCAGGCCTTCGACCACGGCGGTTTTACCCACGCCGGCCTCGCCGGTCAGGATGGGGTTGTTCTGGCGACGGCGGGTCAGGATGTCGACCATCTGGCGTACTTCGAACTCGCGACCGAGCACCGGGTCGATGCGGCCGTCGCGTGCGCTTTGGGTGAGGTTGATGGTGTATTGATCCAGCGCCGGAGTCTTGCCGTTGCCCTTCATCGGACTGGCGCTGCTGGCGCTTGTCAATGGTTTGGCAAGTTGGGACTCGACGCTGCCTTCAACCAGCGCACTGAAGTTCAGGCGCAGGTCATCCGCATTGATTTTTTCCAACTCAGGCGCGGAGCCGATGATCACCCGGCGCAGCTCGTCATCGTCGAGCAAGGCGTGCACCAGGTGACCGGTGCGAATCTGCGCCTCGCCGAACTCGATAGACGCTAGTACCCACGCCTGTTCGATCATTCGCGTGATATGCGGGGACAGTGCGGGCGTGCGTGTATTGCCTTTTTTGAACGTGCCCAAGGCTGTCATCAACTGCGTTTGCAGACGATCTGGCACTACATCGTAGTGGCGCAGGATGGCCGGCAAGTCGTTGTCGCTGGTATCCAACAACTGCAGCAGCAAGTGCTCGACTTCGACGTCGTAATGGTTTTCCGAGAGGCACAACGCCGCGGCACCTTCGGTGGCAGTGCGGCTGTTGTCGTTCAACTTGGCAAACAGGGACTTCAGGTTCACAGGCAGACCCCATCAAAAGGAATGTGAAAGAGGGCGCAACGGGAAGGCTCCACGTCGACACCGGGAGGTTTGAGCCAGCCAAGCCGCCCCAGGGAAACATTGCCCTGGCGCCCCAGGCGGGCGACCGGTACAGCTTCGCGCTTGAGCCTGGGGGCCAATTGAAAGTCCAGCTCGGCACCGACATAAAAGCGCACCAGCTCGACCAGCTTCTGGTAATCCACCGTACCCGGCAGGAAACGCTGGTAATCGGCCAGCTCCAGCGGTCCCAGTTCGATGCGCACGCACGATTGATAGTCCCAGACCCGGTTGCCGGCGACGGCGCTTTGTCCGAGCACGGCGTTCTTGCGACCCAGTCGGGTGCGCTGATCGGTGCCCAGGTGCAGCCAGCGACCGGCGAATGGCTTGACCTTGAACGGCAGCGAAAAATAGAAGCTCAGCATCACTTGCAGGTTCAGGGTGTTGCGCGGCTTTTGCGCGAACATCCCCGAGAAGTAGCTGAACAGTTCGCGACGCAGCGGCGAGGCGTCTTTGTCGAACTTTTGCTTCTGCGCTTGCGGCCCTAAACCCACGAGGTTGAGCAGGTAGCGATCAAACCCAGAGGTGCCGTGGCGCTCGTACTCGATGTAGAACTTGTACTTCTGCCAGGCTTCGTAAAACAGCGTGGTCATGCGGTGCGAGAAAATATCCAGGAACGCATGCGCCGCATCGTCACGGTATTGGATGTGGCGTTCCATCAACAGCTCGGTATATGGGCGTGGTAGTACCCCGGACGGTCCCACCAGGCCCATGAAAGTCACCTCCACCTCGGTCAGTGGCAGGCCCGCTGCCGACACGTTGTGGGCGTGCTCGAACTGCAAATCGCTGACTTCGCTGGCGGGGAAATTGAGCGACAGTTGTGAGCGAAAACGCAACGGGTCTTCATGCGGCCGGGTTTCCAAGTCCATGCGCCCGGTTCTGCTGTAGTGCAGGCGCAGCAAGCGCACCAATTGAAAGAACTCGAATCGATGCGGCTCGGCCCTGGCCTGGTCGATCAGACCAGGGGTTGATCGCCGGTTCGCGCAGGCCATTGGACCACTCTCTTTTCGCGTTGCAAGGTGCGAAGGGTTAATTGGGTAAAGCTGTTCATCGTGCAGTACTGACCGAAGAAATGGTCGAGCACCATGCCGAACAAAAACACACCACTGCCGGTGTATTGGCTTTCGTCGAATTTCAAGGTGATACCCACGCCACGCACAAAGTTCGGGCGCGGGTGGCCTATACGCGCAACCACCGGCTCGCTGGTGACCGAGACGATGCCGTTGATCTGTTTGCGGATCGCCGAAAGGTTGCGATAGTTGTAGAGGGAGAGCAGTTCCAGCAGCACTTCGCGCCCCTTGGACACCAACGACATGTGGTTGAGCGAAAGGTGCGAAATCAACCGCCAGATTACCCCGTTACCCAGCGGTACCCGCACGCTTGCGGTCGGCTTGCGCAGGCAGCGGATGTCCTTGATGACCGAATTGGCCGGGATATTGAAGTCGCCGCGTTCGCCGCCAAACGGCAGCATCAGCGGCAGGTCGCGGTTGCTGCAAGTCAGGCGGATGCTCAAGGTGTCGTTGTTCGAGTCGATCATCTCCAAGTTGCGGTCCACCACCCGGATAAACATGTTCGAGCCATCGCGTTGCTGGGTTTGCACGGCACGGCGGCGGGCAATCCAGAAGCTGCTGCCTGCGCCCTGCTCGCCACGCGGTTCAAAGAACGGATGGCAGGTGCCGACCTGGTCGGTGCCGCCGATTTTTTTCACGCGGAGCACGCGGTCAATCGAGACCACTTCCGAAGAGCTTCGCAGGCGCACATCTGGGGTTACCGCATACTCATGTTGGGCATGAGTCAGCTTGATCGGCTCGGCCTGCTGGCGGAACAGATTGATGATCGGCGTGCAGTTGAGCTTGAAGTTATTACGGTCAATATTTTGCGTCAGGCGAACCAGACGGTCCGTGAGGTCGTAATCGGAAAAGTAGAAATTGATCTCGACGTTCTCCACGGCCTTGCCCGCAAGGATGCGTGCAAAGCCGCAGAGGTCGAAAAACATGAATTTGTCGGGGAAGGTGAAGTATTCATGGAGCAACCGGTAGCCCAGGAACGAACGCTCGGAGTAATCCACCAGGCCTTCATCCAGCTGATAGCCGACCGCCTTCAAGGCGCCGATGGGTAGGGCCACTTCGCGGGTGCGGCCTTCATCCTCGAACACCAAGGTGGCCTTTGCCAGGTTGTTGAACAGCAGTTCGTACAACTGCAGCATCAGCGTGCTTTCGCCGTCGAGGAAAAACCGTAGGCTGTCCAGTTCCATCTTGCCAAACAGCACATCCGAGGTGGCGACCAGGCCAATGCGCAGACGCGCGACCAAGTCGGCGCTGTGGCCGTTGAACGCCGAGCGTTCCATCTCGATAAACGACGCCTCTTGCACTGCCACCGGCCACAACTCCACCGGGTAGCAGGTGCGGAACTTACAGACCACGCCGTCCACGGGATTGGCATGCAGCTCGGTGTGGCGGGCCACGCGGTAGGCTTCGGTGATCTTTTCCTGCTTACCGAGATTGAACTCGACAATCGACATTGACGGAGTAGGGCGCAGGTAATGCGGGTAAAGAACTTCAAGAAAAGCTTCGACGATTTCCGGGAATTCATCATCGAGTTTTTTGTGCACGCGCGCCGACAGGAACGAGAAGGCCTCGATCAACCGTTCGGTGTGCGGGTCTTCGCAGCTATCGCCCTCGATGAGCAACCGCGAAGCGATTTTCGGATACTGACTCGCAAACTCCTGGCCCAAAAAGCGCAAGTGCGAGAGTTCCTTTTCATAATAGGGCAGCAGATCGTCGAGCATCAGTTGAGATTTCGCACTTTGTATTCCTGGGTGTTGACCTGCAGCACCGCATCGAAGGAGACCTGACGCGAAATGTCTTGCAGACGCAAAACTGCATCCACACGAAATGTCAGCGCGCGTTGGCCGATTTGTTGTGCGAGCAGTTGTACTTTCACGCTGCGAAAGCGTCGGTCACCGACCGTGATGGCTCTTTCTAGCTGACGCTGGATCAGCAGACGATCCTGGGGATCGAGCACGCTCTTGCTAGTGAAATCGGGCATGCCGTAGTCGAGGATGGTTCCACCCAGATTGGCAAAACCCTCCAGTTCGCCCGCCACCAGGGACTGGCGGGTATTCACCAGGATCTCCAGGTCACGCACGATGCTGGCCTTGTAATCGGCCACCGAACACAAGCGCTGCGATGATGCTTCAATGGACTGATGCGCACGATCGTCCAGCAGTCGATCCAGCAATGAAGGCAACAACTTGTGTTGACTACTCATGGTTGCCTCCCTGGCAGCGTTCGATCAACTGCGAGTTGACGGTGGCAGCTCTGCGACCAGACGCAGCGATGCCGTCAGTTCGTCCAATTGGTAGTGGGGACGCAGGTATGTCACAGCCTTGTACACCCCAGGCTTGCCTGGTACTTCAAACACTTCGGCGCGGGCTTCGCGCAGCGGAAACTTGGCCTTGGCTTCCTGGCTGGCGGTGTCGTCCAGCAACACATAACCCGACAGCCACTTGTTGAGGAACAATTCGACGTCCTTGCGCGAGGCAAAGCTGCCGATCTTGTCGCGCATGATCGCTTTCATGTAGTGAGCGATACGCGAGGTGGCGAAGATGTACTGCAACTGCGCGGAAAGGCGCGCGTTGGCGTTGGCGATGTCGGTGTTGTATTGCTTTTGCTTCTGCGCCGACTGGGTGCCGAAAAACGCCGCATAGTCGGTACCCTTGCAGTGCACCAGGGGAATGAAACCCAGGTCCGACAACTCTTTTTCACGGCGGTCGGTGATAGCGATTTCAGTCGGGCATTTGAGCGCAATTTCGCCGTCGTCAGTCTTGAAAGTGTGGGTCGGCAGACCCTCCACCAGACCACCGCCTTCCACGCCACGAATCGCCACGCACCAGCCATAGCGCGAGAACGCATCGGTGACCCGCGTGCCCAACGCGTAAGCGGCGTTCATCCACAGGTATTTGTGGTGGTCGCGGCCATCGACGCTTTCGACGAAGTTGAACTCTTCCACCGGAGTGGTCTCCGGGCCGTAAGGCAGGCGACCGAGCACGTGGGGCAGGGTCAGGCCGATGTATCGCGAATCTTCCGAGGCGCGGAACGACTTCCACTTGGCGTACTCGACGGTGTCGAAGATCTTCGCCAGGTCACGTGGGCCGGACATGTCGGTGAAGGAGTCCCAGCCGAACAGCTCGGGCGAGGCCGCCGAGATAAACGGTGCGTGCGCGGCGGCCGCGACATGGGAGATCTCTTCGAGCAGGTACATGTCCTCCGGGCTGCGGTTGAACTCGTAGTCGCCCAGCAGCATGCCGAACGGCGCGCCGCCGAAGGTGCCGTATTCTTCCTCGTAGATCTTTTTGAACAGTGCGCTCTGGTCGAATTCGGACGAGGCCTTGAGGTCGCGCACCAGGTCTTTTTTCGAGGCGTTGAGCAGGTGGATTTTCAGCGTGGTGCTGGTCTCGGTCTGGTCGACCTGATACTTCAGGCCGCGCCACGAAGCCTCCAGCGACTGGAATTCACGGGCATGCATGATCTCGTTCATTTGCTCGGAGAGCATTGCGTCGATGTCGGCGATGCGCGCATCGAGCACGGCGATCAAGTCTTTGCTCGGCGTCATTTCGCCTTCCAGGACCTGCCCGACCAGTTCGCCGATCAAGTCGCGGGTCCGGGTGCGCTCGGTCTCGGAGCGCGCCACTCGGCTTTGCGAAATGATGCTATCGAGCAGCGAGGATGGCGGGGCGAAGTTTTCCACTGCAACCAGATCGTTGTCCTGGTGAGTCACGGTTTGCTTGTCGTTCATCGTCAGGCTCCTACTCTTTGCCATCGGTGGCTGGAACGGCGGCTTCGCGGCCGAATTCCTTGCCTAGCGTTTTCAACTTTTCAGTGTTCTGCAACACGTCCATGAGCAGCTCTTCGAGTTTGTCGTTGCCGCCCATCTTGTTGCGTAGATCAGCCAACTTGTTGCGTACTTCCAGCAGTTTGCGCAGCGGTTCGACCTGCTTGACCACGTTCTGCGGCTCGAAGTCTTCGAGGGCGTTGAAGTTGAGCTCGACGCCCAACTGGGTGCCGTTCCTGGCCAGCGTGTTGTCGACCCGGTAACTCAAGCGTGGTTTGATGCCTTTAAGCACGCCGTTGAAGTTATCGCGGTCGATGAAAATGAATTTGCGCTCCTTGAGTTTCGGCAGCGGCTCCAGCGGGTTGCCGGAGAAGTCGCCCAGCACACCGACGACAAAGGGCAGCTCCTTCTTTTCCTGCGCGTCGCCAATGTCCACGTCGTAGGTGATATGGACCCTGGGTGCGCGAACGCGGTCGAGCTTGTGCTGGGTACTTTCCTTCTTCGCCATCGTGATCTCCTGGTGCGAACAAATTCGCTGCAAGTCGTTTGCGTGTCGGCTCAACTGTTGGCCTGGCGCATTATATTCCTTCGATCGTCAGCAGCAGCCGCTGACGGATTTCATCGTTCATTTGCAAAATATTTTCGGGGCCTACCAGTTCCTCGAAATGGGTGTTGCCGGCGATCTGAGTGCTATTACGGATAACCGCCTCATCAGGCAATTGGGCGCGTACCGGTGAGCTGATGACGCAAAAAGGCAGGTCGCCAAAATCTTTGAGTCGCTCGAAACCGAGGGGGAATCGCAGGCCGCCAAACAGCCGGCTCAAGCCCGGAGACTGGCTCAGGCAGTAGAACAACACCAGGTAATGCACGAGGAAGCGGTACAGCTCGGCATTGCTGCGATTGGGGTCTTTGATGACGGTGCGAAACCGGGCCAGGTCGAACGAGCTGAAACCCACTACCCAGCGCACTGGGCTGGTGATGCGAATGACCTGGCCGCTTTGCGAGAGTACCTTGTCGTACTCCAGCGCAAACAATTCCGGTGTCGTATCGATCAGATTGAGCGGGACTTCCAGTTCGTTGACCAGTTGAAAGGGCACTGCCGACCCGATGCGATCATAGAGTTCCTTGAAGTCTTTGAAATGGTGCTGGGTCTCGCGACCGCTGCTACGTTGCGCGCCCTGTAGGTATTCACCGAAAAACGTCTGCGGACGGATCAGCATTGCGAGGGTCGACAGATAATCCGAGGCCTGCGCCTTGAGCGCATCGGAAATAGCCCGGGTTTGGCTGCGCAATCTGATCAGTGCTTCAACGTCAAACCTTTGAGACATCGCTATATCGTCCTTGAACGCTTCCCCACTGTTTCCCGAATATCCACGGGAGAAGGTGCAGAGCTACGAATTTTTCAATTGAGCACCTGTTCACAAAGTGCGACGGCCGACGTTTTTACATCGAAAGCCGCACACCGCCAGGATTTTGTAGGATGCGATGCTGGCATATGGATATCGGGTGGCCAGCAACGCCGTGTAAGGCAACATCTTGTATGGAAAAGTTCACTCAGGAATGGATTTTTTCTCGTTTCTGACACGTGCTGCAATGATGTCTAATTGGCATTATTTGTCGGTTCAGACCGACATAAATTTATAAAATTAAAGTAATTCAATGACTTAGATAGCGTCTTTGATCCAGCTTTTGATTGAAACTAAATTGAAAAAAAGTGAACCTGTTCACCTATTACAAATTGGTTGAACGCTAGGAAATAGGTACCTGGAGGAACGTGTCGATTTTTTTCGCGCAAGAAAATGATGGCAATACGGAGTATCTAAGGTTTATTTCGATGCTCCATGTGTAGGGGCGCTGTGAGGGGGACATATTGCTGCCATCGCGGTAGACGCGCTCTGTGCAAGGAGCCCCGCGACGTCAATCTGCTGTCGTCGGACATCCTGCTCAAAAGCCAGACCTTGCACGTGCCGCTGATGTACCTGAGCTTGCTCGACTCCGCAGAAACCAGTGCGGTGATTGGTCATGAACTGGCGCACCGAGTGCAGCGCCGACCAACGTCAAAATCTAAATCGGTTATCGATTTACTGGACATGACGGCTGCCGAGAAGAAGCTGATCAACTGGGCGGATAGCCGGGGCTCATCGACTTCGAGGTCGGCCAAGAAGCCATTCAAGGGCAAGATAAAGTTGGTGCGTGTAGAGGGACAGCTACATTTCGAAGTGCCGATTACGGCTCAAGTACAAAATTATAAAGTGCTCGGCCAGGCCGGACGGCAGGTTGCTCATGTCCTCGCTTACGAAACCAGGGCTGCACTTAATCAACCTGCAAGGCTGCTGCCGAAGGTGCGAGCTGCTGGTTCAACAGTACATGGGCAAGTCGGGCGCCGATAAAAAATTGGCGCTTACATTACAAAGTGAGTTAATGATGCTTTTTGATCCTACTGTTGAAACGGTAAAAAACGGGCCATGGATGTTTTTTTATGGTTGTTTTTTTGGTAGGTGCTTGTGAGCGATATGTGTTATTTGTGGTGCCGGTATTTTTTACTGGTATCGGCGTGATTGGCAGGCACCTCTGGCGCCGTAGCCTTAATCCTCTACTATCGCCATATAATCCGTGGCCTACGCACCCTCCATATTCAAGAGCGCAATATGTCCACGCCATACACCTTCATGCAAATCGACGAAATACGCGAAGCCCGCAGCCGCTGGTGGCTGGGTAGACTGTGTAAATGGCTGGCTTCCCTGCGTCAGTCCCCGAGTGCCTGATGACTGCTGTTAGCGGCATTATCAGACGGGCAGGTTACACGAACACTGATTCTGGGAGTTACACATGACAATGGACCTTTCATCCCTGTTTACGGCGCGGAACCGTCGTCTGTTCAAACTGACCATGACGCTGAAAGAGGGGCAGGAGCTTTTGCCTGGGTTCTTTTCGGGAGTCTTTCATTTGCTTGTCACGATACCGGTCAGATCAAAACCGGCTCCGCAAATGTGTTTACCAATGGCAAGCCGCACGCGACTTTGCAACCGGATCAAAGGAAATTCGCCGTAGGTACTCGCAAGTATTGGAAGTGGCGAGTAGATAACGGCGCGGAGTCAGCAATGACCGGCATTAAAAAACTGAAAGAAACCTACACATCCCTTTACGGGCTTGAAGGATGTAGCGATGTCGAGTTTGAGCGTATAGAGGCGGTGTTGGATATCAAGCGTCCAAAGGACTGCAAAGAAGTTGCAGGCCATCTATGATGGTGGTTTAATTGGGGAATACGTCATTATAAAATGACAGGATTCCGGTTACAGAAAATCTGCGACATCCTTCCGATTTTTGATGCCCATTCTAGATTTTCCGGTCACTCAGCCGATGCCTCTCACCCCTCGGTAACGCCCTTTATTGTCAAAACATACGCTGCTTTTCGCCCGATACCGTCTACATTTCAATAGGACATCCCTTTTCTTCAAGGAGCGGATAATGCTCAAGTTGCAGTCGTTTATTGCCGCGTTTGCTTGTGTCGCTCTGGTGACAGGCTCCATTACTGTGTTGGCTGATCCGGGGAACGGGAAGGACAAGGGAAACGGTAAGGGGTATTCGGAGAACTACCAGGGCTCCGGTAATCAGGGCGGCCAGGGTAAGCAAAAAAAATCAGCGGGCGGTAACCGGGCAGGCGGGCCAAGTGTTGATCACAGCTTCGTCCTCGGTGTGCTGGGCGGGTACCGGGATTACTGGCGTCCGGGGCCGGCGTTGCCGCCAGGTATCCAAAAGAACCTGGCGCGCGGAAAGCCTCTTCCCCCCGGCATTGCGAAAAAGCTCGATGGTCGACTGTTGGGGCGCCTGCCTCATTACGATGGCTATGAATGGCAGCAGGCGGGGACGGACTTGATCCTAGTAGCTATCGCCAGCGGAATCATCTATGAAGTTCTTAGCGGGGCATTGGACTAGTGGCCTGTGTGGTGAGTTCTGTGCGTCAATTTCGACGCCACAAGTCCCTGCCCGATGCTGATGGTGCTGTTCAACGATTACCGGTAGACCGCGAACCCTGGCGGCCCGGCGAGGCTCCGTTCGTCAGTCACGGTCTTTTTTTTAAACCTTTACCGCCCAGGCTATTCCCATTTCTGTAGTGGATAGATTTTTTTCCCGCAGGAGGACAGCCATGAGCCGCAAGGCCCCACGACTACGCCTGATGTTTTTCAGCCTGATTCTGGTCGCCAGCCTGGCGGCCCATGCCCTGGAGGGAACCTCCGCCGAATTTGTCGACAGTGTCTCGGTGGCGAGCGTCGCCGAGATTGAAACCAGCCGCCTGGCGATCCAGAAAACGACCGCCACGGACATCAACAGCTATGCCGTGGAAATGATCAAGGATTACACCGACGCCAATCGCGATCTGAAGGCGATCGCCACCCGCCACAACTTGCCCATGGCCCCCGATGCGCAAATCATGGACCGGGCCAGGAAGCTGATGTTACCGGCGGGGGAGGGAGAGTCGTTCGACGTGGCGTATGTGGCCCACCAGATCAAGTCCCATGAACGGCTCATCAAGCTGTTCAAGGACGAAGCCCAACAGGCGCAATCGCCCGAGCTGAAGGCGTTTGCCCAGCAGACCTTGTCTAAGCTCGAGATGCATCTGGACATGGCCAGGAAGCTTGAAATGACTCATCACGAGAGCGACTGACCGGGTTTCTCCGCCAGCGACTGTGCTCGGCTGGTCCGGCTGCCCTGGCGGGACAGCACCATCTCCTCAAGGATCTCCCGGGCCAGTCGAGACAAAGATTCACGGCCCTTGTAGTCGGCCCTGATGATGCCGGTCACGGCAAAGTGATCGGCATTCGGGCCACTGAGGATCGCCGACAACGTGCCATCGGAGTGCAGTGTGCATTCGACTTTGTAGCTGGGCAAACGGGAGGCCAGTTCCGCCTCGATTTCCGACTTGCTCAGTGTGTCCATTGCGGATGCTCCAGATCGAAGAGAGAGGGCTTATTCAGCAGAATAGAAGCTATCGCGCAGAGAGGCGCAGGAATATTTGTCGAATTTAGACACGCTGTTGGTGGCGCCGATACCGGGCAGAGTCGTTGATGGCGACTGTGGCCTGCTAGTGGCCGGTACGGTGAGTTCCTTAGCTCAAGTTCGAGACCAGGGCTGGTGGTGCCGAAATTGACTCACAGAGCTCACCACACAGGCCACCAGGCGCCTAGCTGAGGCCCGTAGCGGGTCATCCGGTTTTTTGCAGGGCCTCGATCAGCTCTTGCTTGCGCATCCTTGAGCGACCAGGAATGTTGCGGCTGCGGGCTTCCTGCAGCAGGCTGGCCTTGCTCTGGGTTTGCAACGAGGCCTGACTGTCGCGCGGATAACCCTTGCGGCTTGCCGCCGCGCGTTTGGACGAATCCGAGCGGGCTTTTGCCTTGGCCACGGGCGACTTGTGCCTGCCTGAGCCGCCAGCGCGCTCGCCACCTCCCGATTGTTTGTTGACAGTAGCCCACGCCCGCGCCTCGGCTTCTTCCTGGGACAGGCCCTTGGCCTCGTAGCTGGACTCGATATGCGCCGCCTGGCGTTTCTGCGCGGCAGTGTATTTGGCTTTGCTTGCCCGTGGCATTTGCAGACTCCTTCCGTTCGTGACAAGGATGACGACGCATCGTCGCGCTTTCGCCCCGAGAATCTATTTGATAGTGGAGCCGCTGTTGCCGCCAGAGCCTTTGCTCGAACCGGGAGCGGTATGGTTGCCTAGGGGGCCGTTGCCGTCGGTATTCATGCCGCCTTGGCGACCGCTGTCATTACCCTGGTTGCGCGGGTCGATACCCTGGCCTGGAGGCAGAGCGCCATTTTTGATCACGCGGTCGTTGTCGGGATGGATACCGCCTGGAAGCGCCGGCGGCTTCGGCTCTTGGACCGGATTGGTCGGGCCGGTTGTAGGTGGCGCGGCGACGCTCGTCAGCGACAGCGACGCCAGCAGGCCGGTCAGCGCGAGCATGGCAAGTTTTGATGAGATCATGGTGAGTCTCCTTGTTTGAGAGTCCCTACCTGATATTGGGCGTTATCTGCTTGGCATTGGTGCCGGGCAATCGACGAACGGCAGGTTGTCGTCGACCTGCAGACGCATTCGAAAATCGCCAAAGGCGCGAACGACCTGCCAGTGCCACTGTTCGAAGATAATCTGGCGAGCCGCGGTGCCTTGGGCGTGCACAGTTTGCCGGTGGGTATTGCCCTTGGGCTGGCTGGCTCAGTCTTCGGCAATATCGTTGAACGAGCAGTATTCGTCCCAGTCCATGCCCAGTGCCTCGGCCACTTCACGGTGGACTTCCAGGCGCATGACCTGCAATTCTTGCGGAGTCTCGGCCACCAGTTTCAGGGTCAATTCCCAGGGCTCAATGCCCTGGTCTTCGGCTTCTTCATCAAAGGCCCATTGGAATTGCTGCTGTTGTTCTTTCGGGCTCAAGCCTTGAGTTTCTTCGCGCAGATGAGGGTGAGCGTCGAGGAACTTGGCGAGGGCGACCTCGCTACGGAACTCTTTGGGAATCATGCTGGTGTCTCTATGCGATGCGAGGGTGTGGGTGAAGTTTTGCACATCGCCGCTGCGTGGCACAGGAGCGGCCATCATAGTGTGCCGGCTTGGAAATAACCGCTCAATCCAAGATTCGTGTCCGCGTGCCGAAACTGCGCGGGCTTGCCTGCCGAAGGGGCAGGCCCGCTGATCAAGCCGATACTGTTGCCCTGCCACGCCGCTGCACAATGGTCCAGATCCCCAGTGCCAGCGCGGAAATCAGGCCGCCGGCCACGACGATCCCGCTCCAGCCAAACGGCCCAAACAATTGTGCGCCCAACAGTGAGCCCAGTGCGCCGCCGATGAAATAGCAGGTGATATAGCCTGCATTGAGGCGGTTGCGCGCCGTTGGGCGAACCTTGAATACCGCGTTCTGATTACTCACATGCACCAGTTGCACGGCGAAATCGAGCACCAGCACGCCGATCAACAGCGCCACCAGCGAACTCCCGGCAAAGCCCAGTGGCACCCAGGACAGCAGCAACGCCAGCAGCCCGATGGTGGTGGCGAACTCGCCCTTGCCCGAGTCCGCCATGCGCCCGGCGAGGTTGGCCGCCATCGCGCCAACGGCACCGGCCAGGCCGAACAGACCGATCACCGCGTCGGAGTAGTTGTACGGCGGGTTGGCCAGCAAGAATGCCAGCGGGGTCCAGAACAAGGCGAACAGGCAGAAGGTCAGCAGGCCGAGCACCGCCCGCAGGCACAGCACCGGCTCCTCGATAAACAAGCGAAAGACCGAACCGAGCAGGGCCGGATAACTCAGTCCGGCACTCTGCCGATGCCGTGGCAAGGCGCGAAACAGGGCAAAGGCACAGATGAACATCAGGCCTGCCGCCAGCAGGTAGATCGCCCGCCAGTCGCCGAACGACGAGAGTGCCCCGGCCACCGTGCGCGCCAGAAGGATACCCAGCAGTAAGCCGCTCATCAGGGTCCCGACCACTCGCCCGCGTTGTTCCAGGGGCGTCAGGCTGGCGGCCATCGGCACCAGAATCTGGGCCACCACCGAGAACAGCCCGGTCAGCGCGGTGCCCAGCAGCAGCCAGGGTAAGCCGGGGGCGAAGGCGCTGATCAGCAGGCCGAAGGCACTGAGCAGAGTCATGACGACGATCAGCCGACGCTGCTCGAACAGGTCGCCCAATGGCACCAGCAGCAATAATCCGGCGCCGTAGCTCAATTGGGCGGTGATGACGATGGTCCCGGCGGTAGCCATGTTCAAGCCCAGTTGTTGGGCGATAGTGTGCAACAACGGCTGGGCGTAGTAGTTGCTGGCCACGGCAAGGCCGGTGGCAGTAGCCATCAGTAGGATCAAGGCCGTGCTTAAAGGTGGCGGGCTGATGTGCGCGTCGGACATCGTTTGTCTCGTTTTGAGAAGGCTGAGTGTGCGCAGTATTGAGAATGTTTCGACAGGATGCCAGTGCATTCGATGAGCGACGTTCACCAGCGGCGCCTGGTCGGAGCCGATGACCGCGCCCACAAGCGGCAAAAGCATTCAGCCTGAGAGGCTCGACGTCAAGACAGCGGACGCCGAGTGTGGGAACGATCATCGCAGATGATTGGGATCAGGCGCTGAACCCACCATCGATGGTCAGGCTGGCACCGGTGATGTAGCCCGCTTCCGGCCCTGCCAGGTAGGCGACAAAGCTGGCGATCTCTTCGACGCGGCCATAACGACCGCCGGCCATCAAGCCGATCAGGCTGTCGGCAAACTCGCCATCGGCCGGGTTCATATCGGTGTCCACCGGTCCCGGTTGCACGTTGTTGATGGTGATGCCACGCGGGCCAAGGTCGCGGGCCAGGCCCTTGGTCAACCCCACCAGCGCTGACTTGCTCATGGCGTAGGGACCGCCGCCGGCGAAGGGCATGCGCTCGGCGTTGGTGCTACCGATATTGATGATCCGGCCACCGTCGCCCATATGTCGTGCAGCTTCCTGGGTGGCGACAAACACACTGCGCACGTTGATTGCCAGGGTCCGATCGAAATCTTCCAGGCTGAAATCCTCCAGAGGCCCCATGGCCAGCACCCCGGCATTGTTGACCAGGATGTCCAGGCGGCCAAAGGCCCCGACAGTGTTATTTACGGCTTGACGGATCGCTGCGGCGTCGGCGCTGTCGGCCTGGATGGCCAGGGCCTTGCCACCATCGGCGATAATGCTGTCCTGTAGTGCTTGGGCCTTGGCCGCCGAACTCACATAGGTGAAGGCCACCGCAGCGCCGTGTGCCGCCAGACGCCTGACGATGGCGGCGCCGATGCCACGAGAACCACCCTGGATCAAAGCTACTTTGCCGGTGAGATTACCGTTGAGAGCGTGTTCGGTCATGTCGTTCTCCTAAGTTCAAGGCCGCAAGAGGGAAGGAGGTAAGAGCCTTGTTGGCGCAGAGTATCGATTGCGAATTGATTCCTGAGTAGACGGTAATTGTTCTAGTCTGTGTAAACCAAAAGTTGTGAATGGCAATCATGGAAACTTTCAGTAGCATCGAATGTTTTGTCCGTAGCGCTGAAGTCGGCAGCTTTGCCGAGGCAGCGCGACGCCTGAGTCTGACCCCGGCGGCGGTCGGCAAGAGTGTCGCCAAGCTCGAAGCGCGCCTAGGCGTGCGTTTGTTCCAGCGTAGTACCCGCAGCCTGACCCTGACCGAGGCCGGCCAGTTGTTTCTCGGCGAAGTCGGCGCCAGCCTGCATACCATCCAGAAGGCTGTGGCCAATCTGGCCAGCGCCAAGGGGCGGCCGGCGGGCACGCTCAAGGTCAGCATGGGCACGGTCTTCGGTCGGCTGTATATCGTTCCCTTGCTGGGGGAGTTCATGCGCCGCTTCCCGGATATCCGTCCGGACTGGAATTTCGACAATCGCCAGGTGGACTTGATCGGCCAGGGTTTCGATGCGGCGATTGGCGGCGGCTTCGAACTGCCCCAAGGCGTGGTGGCGCGCAAGCTGACGGTGGCCCATCGGGTACTGGTGGCATCCGGCGATTATCTGGCGCAACAGCCGCCGATCGTCACGCCGGACGATCTGCGCCGTTGCACCGGCATCCTGATTCGCTCGCCCCAGACCGGCCGCGTGCGTACCTGGCAACTGAGCGGCCGCGAGGGCGAACACCAACCGTTGAACCTCACCGCTTGCATGACCATGAGCGATTCGGAAGCGGCCTGTGCCGTGGCTGCCCAGAGCTTGGGCATCGCCCTGGTGAGCATGCCGTTCGCCCTGGCCTGGCTGCGGGTCGGAACCTTACAGCGGGTGCTGCCGGATTGGTATGTGGACGATGGCAATATCTCGATCTACTACGCCGAACACAAATTGTTGCCGGGCAAGACCCGGGCGTTTGTCGATTTCATCATCGAGCAGTTCGCCGAGCGGCAATGGGCGAATCATTTCGATGCCCGGCATTGACAGGCATTCACCACAGTCTTGTAGATGCCGGGCTGGCTCGCGAACCGCCGAAGGCGGCCATCCCGTTCCTTGCCTTCCCGGAGATTTGACAGTTGCCCGATGGTCACCCGATAGTGCCAGCATCTGCCCAGGTAGTGCCTTTCTCTTGTTCTTCCAATAACACTCAGCGGAATCGGAGTTTCGGATGTCTGCACCTCGCGATACGACTACCCAACACATTGCCTATGGTGACCTGATTGCGCTTTTGCAGCAGGTTTTCCAGCGTCATGGCACTTCTCTGGAAGTGGCGCGGGTGCTGGCCGAGAACTGCGCCAGTGCCGAGCGCGATGGTGCCCATAGCCATGGTATCTTTCGTATGCCGGGGTATGTCTCGACACTGGCCAGTGGTTGGGTCGATGGTCGGGCGGTGCCGGTGGTCGAGGATGTAGCGTTGGGATTCGTGCGGGTCGATGCGGTCAACGGTTTTGCCCAGCCGGCTTTGGCCGCAGCCCGCCCCATGTTGCTGGAGAAGGTCCGTAGTGCGGGTATTGCAGTCCTGGCGATCCGCAACTCCCACCACTTTGCGGCGCTCTGGCCGGATGTCGAGCCATTTGCCTATGAAGGACTGGTGGCGTTGAGCATGGTCAATTCGATGACTTGCGTGGTTCCCCATGGCGCCGAGCGGCCGCTGTTCGGGACCAACCCGATTGCGTTCGCCGCGCCACGGGCCGGCAGCGATCCGATTGTCTTCGATCTCGCGACCAGCGCCATGGCCCATGGCGATGTGCAGATCGCGGCGCGCCAGGGCGAGCGTTTGCCAGACGGCATCGGTGTGAATCGTGACGGTCAACCGACCTGTGATCCCAACGCGATCCTCGACGGCGGCGCGCTGCTGCCGTTTGGCGGTCACAAGGGCTCGGCACTGTCGATGATGGTTGAGTTGCTGGCAGCGGCCCTCACCGGTGGCAATTTCTCCTTCGAGTTCGATTGGTCGCGGCACCCCGGCGCCAAGACCCCCTGGACCGGGCAGTTGATCATTGTCATCGATCCCGCAAAGTCGGCCGGGCACGATTTCGCCGAGCGCAGCCAGACGCTGGTCAACCAGATGCGCGGCGCCGGCCTGCAACGCCTGCCGGGTGAGCGGCGCCACCGCCGACGTGCCGAATCGCTGCGCGATGGTATCGCCCTGGCCGAGAGCGACCTGCGACAGCTACGTGCGCTTGCCGCGCAATCGACCTAATGCAAGGGATTAAACTCGGCTGGCCTGCCCAGGTGGGCGATCAGTAGGGTAAGGGAGTCCGCGTTGCTCAGGATCACGTCGACTCGCTTGTTCTCATCGGAATAAAACACCCGGCGGGCGTCGTCCAGATCCCGGGTTCCGGTCATTTGCAGTATTCGCTGCAAGGGCTTTCCGACGAAGTCGTGCCAGTTCAGGTCGTAATCGTCGATCCTCCTGAACAGTTCATTGGCAGGGGTGGTGCTCGATAATGCATTTTTCTGGAGTTGCTCGAGTCCCCGGTAGCGATACTTGCCTCCCGGTGTGACGGTCTCCAGTAGGTCCAGGAAGGGGTGGCTCGCATTCAGGTAGGCGAGATCGAGTGTATCGAGCACGAGATGGCTGATTTCATGCAGCAGGACGCTCGCCATATTGTGTCCCAGCATGTCGAAGGTCCTGGGCCGGATCGGCAGATACTTATTGAAGCCGGGATCGAAGAAAGCCTCGGTCAGATAGATTCTCCTGACCGGCTCATTGAGCACTATAAAGGCCTGAATACCGTGCTGCGGGTGGACGGCCGAGCCCACGACGTAGCGCGGCGAGGTTTCGGGGTCGAGCGAGGGGTCGAGCAGTTCTTCGAGCAGTTGGCGCGTCAGGACCCGAATTTTTTCCAGGGTGACGGCACTCACCGGAGAGGTGTCGAAGAACTGCTCGACAAAAAGACGACGCCTGCTATCAAGGCGCGAGTCTGAAAAGAGCCGATCCAAGTTTAAGAGGGTTGCGGTGGTGTAGCTTCGCGCCAGATCGTGACCACGCCGAATCTGACGGGCCTTGATGGGGCTGACCCGGCGGATACTAGGCATTCCGCTCGCCTGGACGCGGATTTCGTTCTTGAAGACGTTGGGATTAAAGCAATAGTCGAACAGTTTCATTGAAAGGGTCCTTCGATGCAGCGTTCTTTCAGGTCGAACGACCAGCGTTTGTCCACGTCTTGTTTCAGCCATGGCCCCAGGGCCTGGTCCTTGACGATGCGCCAGCCTCGCTGGTCTTGCTGTACCTGGAACACTCTTCCACCGACAGCGACGAATACCCGCTGCGTCGTCGCATCGCGGTACAGCCCGGTGACCTGATCCAGAGTCATATCCTGCAACGAAACCTCATGGGCTTCGTGATCCAGGATCTTGCGCTTTTGTCCAGGCGTCAGTCCGCTGTCTTGCCAGGGCGACTCGGGAAAGGGGGACTCGACGACCTGTGCGGTGTTCGCCGGGGTGAGGCTGGCGATGTCCGGCCCACCCCATCCCTTGCGCGCCACGGCCAGTTGCGCCAGGCTGACGACGAACTCTTCGATCGCCTCGCTCCAGCGGCCCTGCCAGAGCTTGTCCGCGGCATCCTTGAGCTGTGGCAGCGTTTGCCAGATGACCAGTGGCAAGCGCAACCTGCCCAGCAGGTAGCTTTCTCCCTGGTAAAGACCGCTCTCAAGCCAAGACAGCGCGTTGCGCCAGGTCAGGTGTTGGTCCTGCACGCCCTGTTGATCGAGCATGCCCTTCGGGAGCGCGACGGCGTCCTGGTAGAGTCGATGCAAGAGATTGCCCCGCAAGGGGTGGTTGCTGATCGCCACGATAGCCCGCTGCGCCGCGAACACCTGCTGCGCATAATGTGCGCGCTTGTGGTGGGCGAGCCTTTCGAGTACCCGTTGTTGCAGGTCGCTGGAGGTATTGAGGTCGAGGATAAAGGCAGCCTGATCGGCATATTCCTTGAAAACCGGCGAGCTGCCTTGAGGGATGAAGAGGATTTGTGGACCCGGCTCGTCGGGGCTCGGTCCGATCAGATAGAAGCCCGCCACAGGGTCGACGCTCGCGTCCGCGTTCGCACTACTGATCAGTTCCAGCGGACGAAGCTCGATCTTGCGTCCGTTCAAGGGCTCCCTGGCCATACCATCCGGCATTGCCAGCAGATGCTTGATAAAACCGTGGGCGACGGCGGATAGGGTATTGCCAATCACCTGGGTGAAGGCGTGCATCAGTCCCTGCCAGTAGAAGTGCCTGCCAAAAGCCGGTCGGCGCTGGGTCATGGCGTCTTTGCCGCCGGTCAGGAACGAATCGAGTATTTTGGCGAAGTGATTGCCAATAGCGGTCTCTTTTACCAGGGTCTTCAGGCGATCGACTGTCAGTCCACTAGGCAGTACGCCCTCCAGCGAGCGAATCATCAACGAACTGCTGTCGATATCGTCAAAGTGTCGCAGGGCGAAGTCGGTCAGTGACTCCAGGGTGGTGACATTACGCAATCTCAGCGAGATGCTAATGGTGTCGGGATCGAGTCGGGCTGTCGGAAAATCCCGCGAGAGCAGGCTCATGACCTTGGTCCTGGCGTTGTCGCGGATATCGGGAAGGCCCTGGTGATAGTCATCTGTCGTGGCGGCGTGTTGGCGGTAGCGGTCGAGCAGGCTCGCCAGGGCGAACTGGCGACGGCCCGTGGTGCCAGCCAACCAGGGCGGCAGAGCCAGATGCAGGGCGGCGTTTTCCGCGGCCAGGATGGCTCTCTCAAGAGGGGCTATCGTCGAGTGGGCCTCCAGACAGGACTGCAGGTAGCGATGGAGATTTTTTCCCGAGTATGGGGACGCTAGCGCATGGCTCAGATCACCTAATGCCTTGTCGATCAGTGAGTGTTGACGGTCACCCCGAAAACCGCTCTGAATGAGCTCAAACTCCACGGTCGGGTAGGGGCGATGATTCTCGTTCTGATTTTGCGCGGGTAAATTCGAGGGTCGTTCGCTGCGAGCGATATTATCCAGCAGCGCCAGGCGCTCCACGGGGCTGTGCAAACGCCGATGGAGTTCAACTTTGGCGTCATGAAACGAGGGGAAGGTTTCCGCGCCCTGAAACGGCGTCCATAGCAACGTGGCCCCGGAGTGCTCGGCGCTCAGGCCACCTCGCTCGGTCAGCAGGAAGCAGTTGTGCAGCCTGATCGGAACTGCCGTCGCATCAGTCTTGAGGGTCAGCGCAAAAGCATCTGGAATGAAGCCGCGCAAGCCGTTGCGCAGATTTCTTTGATGGCTGTCGAGAACGCAATTGAGCACTTCCAGATCGGTTTTGCCCAAGCTGCCTTGCAGCGCTTTGAGCTGCGCTTCGCGCCGCAGTCCGAACGTCACGGCCTCGTCCAGGGGAGCGGACAGCTCGCCATACACAGAGCGTTGCTGGCGCAGGTAGTGCCCGTGGAAGTCTGGCAATACTTTCTCGATGATCCTATTCAACCCGGCGATGTCCAGGCTAGCGATGCGTGCCCAGCTACCCTCGTCGGTCTTGCTGAACAGGCCGAGGTTTGTGGCTGGGGCGAGTGCCTGCGCACGCTTCGCCAGGCGCTCGAGGAAATGCTCCACGACGCTCAGCGAACTTTCAGGTGTCAACGGTGTATCCCCGAGGTTGGGAAGCGCGGACGCATAGCGGTTGATGTAGAGGTTGGCGCAGGACACGAGGGGCAGGTGGGCTCGGTTCAATTCCCAGGACAGTTCGTTCTGCACGAAGGCGCTGAGTGTCAGGCGTTTTTTTAAACCACGGGCAAGGGTGGATTTGAGCTCGTTGAGGCTTCGTAACTGGTATTTCACGGTGTCCAGTGTGGGCGAGAGGCCCTGATGCAGGTCGGGAAACGCCGGTGCTTCGCGGACAACCAGGTCCAGTCGATGGCTCCATCGGCCCTGGTCGTCGAGTGAGAGCAAGCCCGGATCGATCAAGGCGCGAATATCGAGTGCATTCTCGAACGCCGCGCCGAGCGCCAACGCGCCGTTGCTCGCGCGATAGCGTGCCAGCACGTACTCGACGTTATCGCGTTGCTTGACGAGTATGTCATCGAACAGCTTCTCGAAGACTGATGAGGGACCCGGTATCAACGTGATGCGGGTGATCTGCGAGGACTTCAACGTGGCGCGCTCGTGCAGCGACAGGCTGTGCCACAGCTCATCGTCCCGGTCCGAGCTGTGAAGTTGTGTCTTGGCCCAATCGAGCAGCGAGGCCTCGCTTTCGAATGTCCGCAGTCGCGTGGCGCAGTAGAGGAAGAACGAGGTGTCATGCTCGTTGCGCATGACCAAGGCGCTGGGGTGTACCGTCGCGCCTCGACTCGTTTCGACGGCCAGGCTATGGAGTACGGTTTGATGCAGCTTCGAGTCATCCCGTGGGTAGAGGCTGCACAGCCATTCGAATTGCTGCGGGGTAATGACGTTCCAGTCCAGTTCCTGCTTGAGCAACTCAGCCCTGAAGCGCGTGCCCAGTACCTCGATGAAAAACTCCCGACGTGTCTGTCCGTTGTCGACGGCGTCGTTCCAGAAGGCTTGCAGCGTGCTGCTCAGGTGATTGTTCAAGTCATTGGAAGCATGCTCGATGGCATTTTCCCAGATCAGCTTGTCCTCGGCCGAGGACGCATAGCCGGGGGCGATGAACTCTCTCGACTGCCCGGCTACCCAGCCGCCCCGGTTGTAGTGTTCCAGCAGGGCGTCACTCAACAACAGGGTCGAGACCGGATTGAGCGGGAGTGGCGCGCCCGTCTCGTGCAGTGAAGAGGGCACATGATTGATCACCGTAAGGGCATTGAGGTTGACGTGGCTCATCTGCGTGCCCAATTGGTTCCTGAGCAGTTGGCCGAGCAGCAGAGTGAGGCTGGGTAGCTTGAGCAACTCGTCATTGAGGCTCGCCAGGTTGTGATCCAGGCTTCTTTCGATCGACTGGCGACGATCATCCAGCACTGCGCCCTGTAGGGGGTCCGAGGACAAGAGCGGCGATTGGGCCTGCTGGATGAGCGACTTGATCTTGAGTGCGACGAAGAACAGCAGTTCATCGCGTTGCGCGGCAACGCCCAAACGTTTGAGCAACAGGGCGGCCGCCTGCCCGGGTGTATCGAATCGCTCCAGGCCTGAAGCGGGGGTATACAGAAAGGCCGGGTGACGGCGATTGCCGCTGACCAGAAAGGCTCCGGCCAGGTCGACCGGGGGGATGTCTGGCACCAGCAGCCAGAGCCTGTCGACGGACATTGGCGGGTCGAGTGCCTGGCGGGCCTCCTGGTTGGAAAGAAACAGATTTCTCAGCCAGTTGCGATCAGTGGTCTCGATGCCCAGTTTTTTTTCCAGCTCGCTGGGCGTGTCACGCAGTTCCAAAGCCTGGGACAAATAATAGATGGAAGAGGTATCGGACATGTTCTGTGCCTTCATTCGTGAAAACGATGGGCGAGTCTCGCCGGAGCGAGACAGCGCCCGTGAAGAACACAGAGGTTAGGGGCCGGGTAGGCTGTGCGGTGTTAGATAGTGCTGGGCGCGTGCACGCCGTGGATGGCGAGGGCCAAACCGCACCAGCGGATCAAGAGCGTCGCCCCAGCAGCAGGCCGATCACCAGACCGAAGCCGGCGCTAATCGCCACGGTCTGCCACGGATGGCCGCCGATATAGGTTTCGGTCGCTTCGACCACGGGCCGGGTGTTCTCGCGCACATGACTCACCGAGCCCAGGGCCTGCTTGAGTTTCTGGCTGACCTGGGCGCGCAGGCTCTCGCCTTCCTCGCCAACCAGGGATGCGCTGTCCTTCAACAGTTTTTCCGAGTCCTGGATCAGTGCCTGCAACTCGCTGAAGGCTTGGTCCTTGATCTGGTCTTCGGCGGTTTGTGTGGCGGATTTACGGGCCATGGCGATATTCCTTGCAAGTGAATGATGCTCTGCATGATGGGAGTCGGTCGGATCGGGGAAAGTTGCAAAATTCTCGCGCCGGGCATCTCGGTGATCCGAAATTGACTGACAGAATTAACCACACAGGCCACTGGGTGTAAGATAGAGCCCTATTCGTACCGCAGGATTTTTCAATGAGCTTCAATCTGGCTAATAAGCCCATGGTCGAACGTGCCGCCATCGAGGATGAGAAATCCCGCTTGTTCGACCTCTGGCAAAGCAATCTGGGCAAGGCCAAGGGCGAGGCCGCACGCCTGTTTGGCGAGCGCGCCAAGCGCAAGGGTAAGTGGGCGGAGTGGGTACGCGCGGAACTCGACACCCTGTCGCCGCCGGAATACACCAGCATGGTGCGCAGCGAGGTCAACCGGTTGATGGCGACTACCAAGTAAGGCGTTAGCTGGCTTCGGTCACGGTGTAGGTCTGGAGGACCGCACCGACGCTGATCGATACCTCGTCACCGTTGAACTTGCCCAGCAGGGCCTGGCCCAGCGGTGAGCGCGGGCTGATCACGGTGATCGTGCGCCCCTCCCAGTCGATCCTCAGGCCAGCGGCATCCGGGGCCAGGAACAACAGTTGCTCACTGCCGCTCTCGGCCGCGAGGCTCAGCAGGGCGCCAAGCTGGATACCTGCCTTTTCGTCGTAGGGGCGCAGCGTCAGCTCTTGGCACTGCTTGAGGGCCTGGCGGATCTCCTTGACACGCCGGGCCTGGCCGGTCGCCAGGTACGAGGCTTCCAAACCCCGTGTGTCGTACTTGTTTTCGGCGATGTTTTCTTTGTCGGTCGCGGCTTCGTAAGCGGTTTGCGCCGCCCGTTGCAGGACATCGAGATCGACCGTCAGGGTGCTGATGATCCGCTGGTGCAGCGCCCGCTTGTCCAGGTTATGCAGGCGGCTCAATTGCACAACTGCAGCACGTTGGCTCGGCTCTTGTCGCTGGGCGCGGTCTGGTCTTGCTGCAACCAGAACTGACACTTCGGATTGGACAAGTTGCGATAGCTGTTGCGAGCCTGGTCCAGACGCTGTTGTTCTTCGTTCTTGCGCAGGTTTTCGGTGTATTGCTCGAACATCTGTGTCGAGTCGCCAGGGGCTTGTGGCGCGACAAGCGGGGAGGGCTGGCTGATTTGCCGGACGCCCTCGGCGACGGATGCCAGCGGCTGGGCCACGAAGAACCGGGCGACCAGCCAGGCGCTGAGGGCCAGTGCGAGGACGCCGAGCCAGATGCCCAGCGCGATGCTGGCAGTCAACTGCAGCGGATTGAGCGTGACAGGCAAGCGGCGATGCGGTTGTGGGCGATCAGGCATGGCAGCCTCCGGCGGGCGATTCTTTGCGGGATGCCATTGTCGCATGAAGATTAATCGACGTCGGCTCTTCTGCGCAGGGGGATTTATGCGGACAATCGACAGCTTTGCCAAACGGAGCCCGTGCATGGCGGCCAACTGGGATATTTTCTGCACCGTCGTCGACAACTATGGCGATATCGGCGTGACCTGGCGCCTGGCCCGGCAACTGGTAGCCGAACATGGGTTGACCGTGCGCCTGTGGGTAGACGATCTGCGGGCCTTCGAGCGGCTTTGTCCGGAGGTCGACACCGCGCGCGCGCAGCAGGTCCTTGAGGGCGTCGAGGTGCGTCGCTGGTCGAACCCATGGCCGCCAGCGAAGGCGGCGGATGTGGTGATCGGAGCTTTTGCCTGCCAGTTGCCTCACGACTATATGGAAGCGATGGCCCGGCGCGAGACCCCGCCGTTGTGGCTCAACCTGGATTACCTGAGCGCCGAGGACTGGATTGTCGGCTGCCACGGCCTGCCATCGGTCAAGTACCAACAAGTGCAGAAGTTTTTCTTCTTCCCGGGATTTCAGCCAGGGACCGGCGGATTGCTTCGTGAGGCGGGGTTGTTGGAGCAACGCCGGATTTTCCAGGCCGATCCCACGGTACGCCGGGAGTTCCTGCGCGGTTTGGGGGTCGATCCGACGGACGGTGAACGGTTGATCTCCCTGTTCGCCTACGAGAACGCGAGCGTGGCCAGTTGGCTCCAAGCCCTGGCGGCCGATAGCCGCCCGACTCGACTATTAGTACCCGAAGGTCGGGTGCTGGCGGATGTCCAGCGTTGGCTGGGATGCGCGCAACTGCGGGTCGGAGCGGTCGAGACCCGCGCAGCCTTGACGGTGCAGGTACTGCCGTTTGTCCCCCAACAGGCTTATGACCGCCTGCTCTGGAGCTGCGATTTCAACGCAGTGCGTGGCGAAGATTCGTTTATCCGTGCGCAATGGGCCGGTCGGCCACTACTCTGGCATATCTACCGGCAGGAGGGCGATATCCATCTGGACAAGTTGGAAGCGTTTCTGGCGTTGTACACTCGAGGTCTATCCGAGCCGGCCCTGGCTGCTTTCAGCGATTGGTGGCAGGCGTGGAACAGTGGAAACGACCTGAGCCAAAGCTGGTCGGCGGTGCTGCGCAACGAGCGTGAACTGACGGAGCACGCCGAACACTGGTGTTTGGAACAGGCTTCTCAAGCTGATCTTGCCACGGCACTGGTAGAGTTTAATAGAAAATGGATATGATACGCGGCCTAGATTTTTGTACATCCCATCCAAATTCGGATATTCGCAATGAAAACTGGTAAAGAACTGAAACCCGGTACCGTGATCCGTATCGATAACGATCCTTGGCTGGTTCAGAAAGCTGAGTTCACCAAGTCCGGTCGTAACAGCGCGATCATGAAGACCAAGCTGAAAAACCTGCTGACCGGTTATAAGACCGAAACCGTTTACGGTGCGGACGACAAACTGGACGACGTGATCCTGGATCGCAAAGAAGCCACCCTGTCCTTTATCAGCGGTGACTCCTATACGTTCATGGACACCACCGATTACACCATGTACGAGTTGAACGCCGAAGACATCGAGTCGGTTCTGCCGTTCGTGGAAGAAGGCATGACCGACGTCTGCGAAGCCGTCTTCTTCGAGGGTCGTCTGGTTTCCGTGGAACTGCCGACCACCATCGTGCGTCAAATTGACTACACCGAAGGTTCCGCTCGCGGTGACACTTCCGGCAAGGTGATGAAGCCGGCCAAACTGAAGAACGGCACTGAGCTGTCGGTAGCTGACTTTATCGAAATCGGCGACATGATCGAGATCGATACCCGTGAAGGCGGCTCCTACAAAGGCCGTGCTAAATAAGCACGGTTGTTGCCGCACGAACAAGAGGCCCGGATATTCCCTGCAATGCTGTTCACCTAAGTGGATCAGCCTGGGGACTCACCTGATACCGGGCCTTTGAAATCTTCACCGCCCTGGTGACCTGGCTCAAGTTCGGATGCTACCAGTTCATCGTCATAGCCCACTATGGCGAGGAACGGCTACGCAGGCCGAGGGCTTGTAGAGCCGAGATTGATTAGCCAGGTTGTGTTGCAAATTATTACAAAATCTGCAAAGCACTTTTATCAAATCCTGATTTGTCTTGTTCCGAAGCCTCGACTTAAGCTCTGTCAAGCTTCGAAAGTCAACCTTGAGCGTCTGCGTCGATGGTTTGAACAATGGCCTCGCTGTCCACTTCAGTGCAAGCAAGAAGTAAGGATTCAGGATGCAGTCAAAGTGTGAAGATTCATTAGCCAACCCTTCCTCCAGTACATCCAGTGTCTCCACCGAGAATACCTCTCACAGTAGCTCCCACCGGCTGGCCGAGAAGCTGTTGGGCAAAGCGGGCCTGTACCTAAATGGCAACGCGCCATGGGACATGCAGCTGAACAGGCCTGGAGTTCCCGAGCGAGCGTTGTCCGAAGGCAGTCTGGGCCTTGGCGAGGCCTACATGGACGGCGACTGGGACGCCGAGCAGCTAGACGAATTCTTTGCCCGCCTGATGCGTTCGGGCCTGGCCGACGGGATCAACCCTATGGCCATGCTGTTTCACGCCGCGCGGGCCAGGTTGCTCAATCTACAGAACCGCAAGCGTGCCTGGCAGGTCGGCGAGCAACATTATGACTTGGGCAGCGATTTCTACGCGAGCATGCTCGATCCGCGCATGACCTACACCTGCGGCTATTGGCGCGAGGCCAATGACCTGCTCGAAGCACAGAACGCCAAGCTCGATCTGGTCTGCCGCAAGTTGCGCCTGGAGCCGGGCATGCGGGTCCTGGATATCGGTTGTGGCTGGGGCAGCTTCATGTCCTATGCCGCGCAGAACTATGGTGTCGAATGTGTCGGAGTGACCATCTCCCGCGACCAGGCCGAGTGGGCACGTCAGCGTTATGTCGGACTGCCCCTGGAGTTCCGTCTGCAGGACTATCGTGATGTCGACGAGCAGTTCGATCACATCGTCAGTATTGGCATGTTCGAACATGTCGGGCGCAAGAATCATCGCATCTACATGGAAACCGCCGAGCGCTGCCTGAAGGATGAGGGACTGTTCCTGCTGCACACCATCGGCAAGAACCGCCGCCACTCCACTACCGATCGGTGGATTGACAAGTACATTTTCCCCAATGGCGACCTGCCTTCCATTGGCCAGATCGGCGATGCCGTCGACGGTCTGTTCGTGGTCGAGGACTTGCATAACTTCGGCGCCGACTACGACAAGACCCTGATGGCCTGGTGGGAGAATTTCGAAGCGGCCTGGCCGCGCTTCGCCGGGCAGATGGGTGAGCGTTTCTATCGCATGTGGCGCTATTACCTGCTGTCCTGCGCGGGGGCGTTCAGGGCTCGGGATATCCAGTTGTGGCAGTGGGTACTGTCAAAAAAGGGCGTGATGGGCGGCTACGAGCGGGTATCCTGAGGCGTTCGATGCCAAGTTCGCCGCGCGTGCCGTCAGCGGCTCCGGGCAGTCAATACGCTCTCAACCGCTCGACTCTCTGATCAGCGCAGGGAAAAGACGTTGCGGGTCGCCTTCTGCCATGGACTCCGTGGGGCAGACATCAGCGTCTGTCGGCGCCGCTTCGACGCGATTGCGGCCAGAGCGCTTGGCCCGGTACAACGCGGCATCCGCCCGACCATAGGCACTGTCGAAACGGGTGCCGATGGGGCTGGCGCTGACGCCGAAACTCGCGGTGATCCGCCGATTTACCGGCTGGCCAAAGACGTGTGAGGCAATCGTGTCACGCAGGCTCTCGGCGAGGTCCAGGCCCTCCTCGAGCGTTCCGGAGGGCAGCAACACGGTAAATTCCTCTCCGCCCACGCGACCAATGAATCCGCCGGTGCCGACAATCCGCCGCAGGCAACCGACGATGCCCTGAATCACCGCGTCGCCCGCGGGATGGCCGAACTCGTCGTTGACCTGCTTGAAGTGGTCGATATCCAGCACCACCATTACCGCTCCGGTTTTCTGCAAGGCCTGTACGGTTTGGTCGATAACCGCGCCACGGTTCAACACTCCGGTCAGTGCATCGTGGGTGGCGCGGTACTCGAGTTGCCGGGCGAGGGTCTGCAACTGGGTATTGAGCGTGTTCATTTCACGCTCGGCGCGATCGCTTCGTCGTATCAGGCGGCGAGTCTCGCGCATGAGCCGCTCGAAATGACCGGTCAGCTCGTCGAGTGCCTGGCGGTACATCGGTGCGTCAGCTTCAGTCAGGAACAGAGTGGAACGGGCGTGTTCAAGGGCGTCGGTTTCATCCTTGAACAGGTCCGGCACATGCTCATCCTGTGCGCCAGCGCAAGTGGCTGAAGCGGTCATGCTGATCATCCTTCTCGCAAAGTCATTGGAGAGTGGTTGCGTGGTCGTTGAAAATGATGGAGGTAAAGTCGGCCTTCAGCTCCTCGCCGAACTCGAAAATCGTTTCGTCTTCTTCGTCGTGATACCAGTTTACTTGCATCTCGTTACCCAATTGGGCGGCCTTGTCCAGTGCATCGAAGATACTGAACAGCATCTTGGTACTGGAGCTGTTGAAGTAGGCGAGCGCAATGTGGACGACGATAGTGGTGCCCTCGCGGGACCCGAGGTAGGTCCGCAGTTGCTGCAAGACCGGGGCGTAGAAGGCCGCGGCATTTTCCGGGTAGGACTCGCCTTTTATGGTCAGTAGGTTCTGATCGAAACGAAAGTGGATTTCCGGCGATGTGGCGGTTGCTGCGATGTAGACGTTATCCATGGTGATTGCAGCCCTCTGAATTAGATGGTGGCTTTAAGGCAGAACAAGGTAGTTTCCGGCTCGCCCGCCCTGGGCTGAAAATCGAACTCCAGTGGTGCGCAGGCGTCGCGTGCCATCGTCAGAAAACCCAGGCCTGCTCCCTTGCTCTGCACGGGAGTTTCCGCGCGCAGAGTGACTTTGTAAGCCTGTTTGATTTCTTCAAGCGACATGTTACGCAGCGGTTCCAGCTTTTCACGCAGACGGCCGACGTCCTGGGTGGCGATGGGGTTGGCACAGAGCATCAGGTGTCGATCACCTTCTGTACTGATGCATACCGCGCCCTGGCGTAGCGACGACTCTTCGCTACGCTCCATGGGCAGCGAGTCGGAGGAGTAGTGAATGATGTTTTGCGACAGCTCGACGAAGGAGGAAAACAATTTGCGTCGTGTCGGTCCGTTTACCCCCGAGATTTCCAACTGCAGCCGAACCACCTCGGCCATGGCCGTAATGATGGTGTGTGAGAAATAACCCATGTGATAGAAAATGACATTGCGCTGTTGGGCCAAATCGAAGAAATGGCAGTCGGGTTGGGCAACATTCGAATTGATCATGATTCGTTTCCAAGACGCGCACAGAAGAGGGTGAGATCATCACGCCGGGTTTGTTCGCCCTGCCAACTGGCCAGCGTGCTTTGCAGGGCTTCGCAGATGACGCTTGTCGCCTGATGGCGGTGTTGCAGTATCGTTTCGAATGTTTTGCTCTTGCCGAAGGCGATGTTACGCGGGCCGCCAATCTGGTCGGTCAGGCCATCGGTCGCGATGAACACCAGGCTCGCGGGTGTCAACACGACACGGCTCACCGGCCATTGATAGTCGATGGCGCTGTCCACATAACCGACGCCGACGCGCTGCCCCGCCAGGGTTTGCATCTGCTGGGCGTCGGGTGGCAGGACATGCAGCGACATACGCGCGCCAGCAAAGCTCAACGTCTGGCTGGCACTGTCGAACCAAAGGAAAGCGGCATCCAGGCCATCGTCGGACTCGGGTGTTTCGTTGCCGCTCTGGACCTGGCCCAGCAGTTCCTTGACTCTTCGGTTCACCGCCGACAGCAGCGCTCCGGGATCGCAGGGTCCAAGTTGAACCAGAGCCTGGGTCAGCGATGAGGAGGCAATCAGGGTCATGAAGGCACCGGGAACACCGTGACCGGTACAGTCGGCAATCGCCCCGAACCAGCCATTGGGGTAGGCGCAGAAATGATAGAAGTCGCCACCGACCACATCTCGCGGCTCCCACAACAGGACCGCGTCCTCCAAGGTCGACTTCAACATATCGCGCGAGGCCCGCAGCATCGAGCGCTGGATAACGCTCGCGTACTCGATACTCAGCATGATCTGGCGGTTTTTCTCGGCCTGCATGGCGGCGACCACGGCCATCAATTGCAAGCCATTGCCCAGCCCGGCGAACTGGCCGTCGCGGGTAATGATGAAACCGTCCGCGAGGGTCTTTTCACCAGACTCCACGGTCTTGAAGGTCAATTCCTCAATGCTCATACCGGCATCGACGATCAACGGTTCCTTATCCATGAAGGCAATGCAGCTTTTCTTGTCGTAGAGCTCACGGTGAAACGGCTTGCTCATCATCGACAGGAAAATGTTGCGGTTGATCAGGCCGATAGGCCGCTCATCTTCCAGCACCGCCAAGCAGACCATCTCCTTCTGTGAGCTGAAGGTTTCCATGACCAGGGCGTTGGTACTGCTCCAGTCGATAGCTGGCACTGGCGTGCAGAGATCGCCAGCGCAGCGGTGATCCTTGGGCGGTTGTGGACGCATGAAGGAGAAGGTTTCTGCGCGCATGCTGAGGCCGTCGGATAAAGTGAAGGCACAATGCTATCGTTGCTGTATGAACTTTATGTTACCGATCTTCGCTGGATGGCGCTGACGCCGGCAATTGGAGCAGGCGATCATGAAAGCCGTTAATCGACGCGCCAAGGGCTTGGCTCGTCCCGAGGCGCGGTTGTTACAGGAATCGCTGCCACCGTATCCTTTCAGAGGTCGATATGACGGGCTGGATCGTCAGTAACCGCGCCAACAGTGGCGACTCGCGTTATATCTTGGGCCACGCCACTTGCTGACTGGCCGGGCCCGGCAGATCCCGGAGGCTCCTGGACAGTCTGCTTGAGAGTATTGACTTCTCTTTTTATATCAGTAACATACGTCTTATTCCGCAATAGCTCAGTTGGTAGAGCAAATGACTGTTAATCATTGGGTCCCTGGTTCGAGTCCAGGTTGTGGAGCCAGATTAGATTTCAGAGAGCGTTTCAAAAATCTCTGGCCCCTCGAGAAACCCGCCTTTTCAGACTGTGTGAAAACACACTA
>NZ_CP014135.1:4957233-4993096 GCF_001543125.1 Pseudomonas agarici
GTGTGTTCCCCGGCCCCTTACAGATGTATTAGATGACAAGGGAATGTCAACCATCACGACTTGCCTAGGGGCACTCCTTAGGGGCAAGGCTGATGTGTTTATCAAGGAGTATCTAAGCAAGAAAGAAAGCAAATGGAAGTGGCAAGTCAGGGTGATTGATTACTTTGACTTAAGCGGGATCTATGAGTACGCCTCTGAGACACACATCCTGGGAGCAAACGTCACAGGCACCCTTGCCTATCAACATGCCCTGACCAAGGGTTACACCATTGCACCGTCTAAATTCACACCAGAATACAGACGCTATAAATATGAAAGTTACATCTACCCATTGATTGGGGGCAGCAAGGTTAGCAAGACCATGCTCCTTACGCTCCCGGATGGTGCTGTAGCTGAAGACTGGAACGATAGGGTCTACGGGCATACGCTGTTACGTGACGCTATAGAATTCGTGCAAGGCGAACCTATCCTTGTACAGGTTCATGAGTGGTGCAAGTACCCATTTGACGACCACCCTAACGTAATACGCATTCCCTTTGATGCAAGGGGTTTGAATGGCTATTCAGACGTACACCACACACTGTCGTTGATTCATGGTAACCCTAACCCTATCGATGACCAGAACAACACTGAGATGCTGGCGAAGATGGCTATCTCCTCAGTCATAGGTAAACAGGCCTTACGCAATGAGCGCTACAGAGAGTTGATATTTCAAGCTGCTACGCGTAGTAGCATCAGGACATTCAACAACGACAGGCCTACAGTTCACTTTGTACCTACTGAGGAATCAGCACGTCACCTAGCGTTTGATCTTAGGGGTAATCATCTAATCCTAAAAGACCTTACTCGACCAGCACCACAAACAAACTCAAGAAGCAAGCTAGAAGATAACATTATAATCGCCAAAGAGTTGTCATCAGGTGGTTTGTCAGCAAGGAAGATTGCTAGCCTAATGGGAGTTAGCAATAGAACTGTAAGCTTGTGGCTAAAGCAGACTGTGTAATTCTCCTTAAAAATACTCTAAGAGATTTTACACACTTTATACTTAACAACCAAGATCAAAAGCAACGTCGGCACAGCCGACAAAGAGCACGCATTAAAGAGAGAATCGAAAGCAGAGCACCTACTAGTAATCCGCTCTTGATCTTTCTTATTTGCGTATGCCACTACGTGGCGGGCTCTTGATCTTACTTCTGTCACGCAGTGACGTTAAGACATACCTACCAATGGATAAACACATGTTAGATACAGACACCATTAGAATACCCAACATCACTTCATTCACCTTCAAAAATATAATTCTTCGTAGGGGCTTAGCTAAGGAGATTATTGCTAAGCGCAATGACAATCAAGCACTGTACGATCTATCTCTTACCAATCGTATTTCCCTACAAGCCGTAGGTTATATTTCCCGTTGCAGACTTAAGGATATCGAGGAAGCACCTGCTATTAGACCGTGACCTACCTCCTAACCCTCCTGCTATGCCTTCAGTATACTCAGCTATTAATTTTACAAATAATGCAGAACTATAGCTTTTTAGCCATTACCCTAAACATTATCTGCTATTCACTTACCTTGCTAACAACAATCCAACATACAAGACAGAGACGACAATGATCCTGACAGACAAAAACAAGACTGAATACATCGAAACCAATTCACACTGTGACCTAGCTAAACGCTTAGGCATAACCATGCTCACTCTAGATACTTATGCAGAAGAACAAGGATGGAAGGAGGAACACCGTATCTACTGGCATGATAAGTCCATTGAGATATTGAAACAGGAGCTAGTCAACGGAAACATAGCAGCAGTGAAGGAGATGCTTAAGGTAACTGGTAGCGTAAGACCAGTAGGACGCCCAAGGAAATCAGATGTAGAGCGTCAGGTGGCTATCGAGAAGCGTCTAGCTGAAGAGATGGAAGCGGATGTGATTCGAATGAGCCTTGTAAGCAGAAAATAGAATAATTATTTATTAAGACAGAGGGGATGTAATGGCTTTTAGGTAGAGCGATCAGTTTTATTTTTGATAAACAAAATAAAAGAGGAAGCCAATGACACCGACAATTATCGCTAACGCTCCGAGATTCCAAACCAATCTAATCAGTATGACCTTGAGCGTTTCCACGCAATCATCCTCTTAATGGGCATAGCAATCCTTTGTCGCGTCCGCTCTGCTAGGTGCTCACCTAGTGCCCCTTTGGGGGGCTCAATGCGTCACCACACTGGCCGTTCTTCACAGGGGCTAGCGCCTGCTGTGCCTGATAGTTCAGCTACCAGAAACCTGCCCTCCTAACCACGCCAGAAGGGGTAAGCGCTCCACCTCTGAGGGTGGCACCTCGGCCTGTTTACGAACCACCGGCTCGGTCTTCTGAGCGTTCGCACCATCACTACACCATCGAAGGTTCGCTATGACGCTACTGACATTGAAGCGCCTCACTCTGTTCAGCGTGTGCTAGACCCGTTTGCCAGCTCTGACAGTACCCATAAAAAGTCCACTACTCAACCTTTCCAACGAATTTTCCCAGCACCCCATACTCTCGCAATCGCGCTTGCATACCAGACAACGCGAGCTCATTAGCATGTTTAATCTTCTTAGCACGCACCCTGTAACCCCTAAGCTTTCTTAAAGAGAGCGAATTCGAGTCGCATACAGCAGTGTAAAACTCCTCTGCAGCATCGACGGCAGGACGTACCACACCTCGCTCAACTTTATCTAGATAGAGAAATACCGCCCCCCCACCATCACCCCAATAAAGCCCACTCTTCGCTTTCAATATCATTTCCGCGAGTATATTAGCAGCGTTCTGCACCAACGCTCTGTTCTTATGCGCCTCATCGATCAACTCCTCATATATTTTGTCTTTAAGATCTTTTCTATCCGCAAAAAACTTATATAGCTTATACCCATGAGGGACGCCGAATGTAATTGCACCACCAATGAACGCTAGGATTGTTTTGTGCTCAGCGTACATAGTGGATGCCAAGTTTACTAAGGTCTGGAACGCAGACGCCTCATCGCTCATCTACCAACTTCCCTAAAATTTTCTCATGATGGTAGGGGAGCCAAGGAATTTTAGCTAGAAATCCATTAGCGACATTGCATACATAGGCACCCTCCCCCTAACCCCCCTGCCCACCCCTGCCAAGAGAACGCTCACAGAATTCCTAAAGCGTCACCCATGGCGTTCATGATTCCACATAGAGCGTTGGGGTTTAGAGCGTGGCCGATAGGCGTCTGCCGCCTCACAGCAGGCACGTAGCTCAGTTGGTTAGACAGCATGCCCTTGTGAGGTACGAACAACGGGCAAGGGAGTGAGCTTGCGAACGTACCACCACCTAGACAAGAAAGGGATCAGCCCTTACGTATCAATAGGTTAGGTAGAGTCATTCACAATTCTGAGTGTGAACGGGGGGTAGCTAGGAATCTACGTTCACATTGCCTTGTGTGAACGAAGCCTATAATTTGTGAACGTTTTCTTAGGCAAAGAAAAAGGGGAACCCTTTCGGATTCCCCCTCACACCGCCCAGCAGAGCGGATTTTGTTTGGTAGGCGCGATTGGACTCGAACCAACGACCCCCACCATGTCAAGGTGGTGCTCTAACCAACTGAGCTACGTGCCTGCTGTGAGGCGGCATTCTACGGATTTGCGCAAGTGTGTCAATCTCTTTTTGCCGCTAAGTCTATGAATAAGCGAATTTTTATTTTTGCCTTCGACAGCGCCGATGTTTCGAGTGGCTGGCGGGGGTATTGCATCTGAGGTAGGATCGGGCCACTCGTAAAAAATATAAAACAGAGGTTGCAGGATGGCGAACACCCCCTACCCCCAGTCCTATTACGCCGCATCGGCCAATCCGGCTACCGGGCGCCCGGCCCTCCAGGACGATATCGAGACCGACGTATGCGTGATCGGCGCCGGCTATACCGGCCTCTCCAGTGCTCTATTCCTGCTGGAAAACGGTTTTCGGGTCACGGTACTGGAAGCCGCCAAGGTCGGCTTTGGCGCCTCGGGCCGTAACGGTGGGCAAATCGTCAACAGCTACAGCCGCGACATCGATGTGATCGAACGTAGCGTCGGTGCCAAACAGGCGCAACTACTCGGGCAAATGGCCTTTGAAGGTGGCCGGATCATTCGGCAACGAATCGCCAAGTACAACATCCAGTGCGACCTGAAGGACGGCGGCGTCTTCGCGGCCATTACCCCAAAACAGATGGACCACCTCCAATCCCAGAAGAAACTCTGGGAGCGTTATGGACATACCCAGTTGGAATTGCTGGATCGGCGCCGTATCCGCGAAGTGGTCGATTGCGGTCACTATCTGGGGGGCATGCTCGACATGAGCGGCGGCCATATCCATCCACTCAACCTGGCGCTGGGCGAGGCGGCGGCGGTCGAATCCCTCGGCGGCACGATCTACGAGCAATCGCCGGCAGTACGTATCGAGCGCGGTGCCCACCCGCAAGTGCATACGCCGCAAGGCAAGGTCAGGGCCAGGTTCATCATCGTCGCGGGCAACGCCTATCTGGGCAACCTGGTACCGGAGCTGGCCGCTAAGTCGATGCCGTGCGGCACCCAGGTGATCGCCACCGAGCCACTGAACGAAGAACTGGCGAAGTCGTTGCTGCCGCAGGATTACTGCGTGGAGGATTGCAACTACCTGCTGGACTACTACCGTCTTTCCGGCGACAAGCGCCTGATCTTCGGGGGAGGAGTAGTTTATGGCGCACGGGATCCGGCGAATATCGAGGCGATCATCCGGCCGAAAATGCTCAAGGCCTTCCCGCAACTCAAGCATGTGAAGATCGACTATGCCTGGACCGGCAATTTCCTGCTGACCTTGTCGCGCCTGCCTCAGGTGGGTCGCCTGGGTGACAACATCTACTACTCCCAGGGCTGCAGCGGCCATGGCGTGACCTATACGCATCTGGCGGGCAAGGTGCTGGCCGAAGCCCTGCGCGGACAGGCCGAGCGTTTCGATGCCTTTGCCGACTTGCCGCATTATCCGTTCCCCGGTGGCCGGCTGTTGCGCACGCCGTTTACTGCACTGGGGGCGTGGTACTACACGATGCGGGACAAACTCGGGGTTTAAGAGTCTGAAGGCGCTGCGCCCAACGACCGTTCCCAGGCGAAAACGTGGGAACGCTCATGGCAAGCGATCAATGCCCGGCAAGGGCCTTGGTCGCCTTGGCGGCCGCCTGCTCCTGTCCTGCCCGGGCCAATTCATCGGCGGCTTGCAACCAGCGCCGTTGATCGACTTGAGCCGGCAATTGTGCCGGCGACTGGATCAGCACCGCCCAGCCACCGGCACTCTTCCAGGCCGAAGTGAAGGTGGCGAAATCCATCAGCATCCGACGGTTCATCCCCGCCCGCAACAATACCGTCTGCTTGGTCCGGTTGTAGCCAGCCAATACGGCATAACGCGGCTCGGACCAGAAACGCCCCTCATTGAATCGCACCATCACCGGATAGCCGGCCGCGACCTGAGTCAACAACGCCGGCAACTCGGAGTCCAGCGGATAGACCACCATTGCATACTCGCGCGCCAGCACCTGCATATTGCGCTGCAGATCCGCCTCGCCCCCCGGCAACCTCAATGGCTTGTCCAGAAGCCCCGGCGTCACGCTCACGCCCTGCTGCGAAAGCATGCTGGCCAGCGCCCCCGGACCGCCCTGATAAGCCTCGCCACGGAAGAACGGCACCCCGTTAAGCTCCACACGCTCCGGCAAATTCTGGATTGGCGGCTGGACGCTGCCGGCACAGCCGCCCAGGGCTAACAACAAAGCTCCCACCATCAACAATCGACGGGATGGCATGGGGCGCAAATGGGTCAATCCCTCAAACATCTTCACTCTCTTGATCAGGTGCCAGGCAAGGTCAGCCCCGGCTCGGGTCTTGATCATAGGTCCCGCTTACGCGCAGGTATAGCTTTTCATCACAGTTTATCTAATGCCATAGAACGAAATGACTGGGCGAACACGACCTTTGGTCAATAGCCTGAAACATGCCAGCGGCTAGACTAATCCTCAAGCGAAACGAAGTGAGCGGCCCTTCGGGGCGAAGGAGGCACTGATGAGCCTTATCGTGACAGTTACACTGTTGATCCTGGGTTGGCTGGCGGTCGCGGCAGCCATGCTGTGGGCAATCCTGAGAATCTCGCGGCGCCATCCCCCGCAGGCCGCGCCCTCGCAACCGAAAGAAGCCGCCCCATCACAGGGACGCACCGTCAGCGCCCACTAATGAGATTTCCCACAAAAGCCGCCTGAAACCAGACGGCCTTGATGATTATGGAGGCGAATCAGGCCTCCACCGCCTCGCGATTTTGCCGGGCACGACGAGCCAGCATGTTCAGGCCCTCGATCACCGCCGAAAAGGTCATGGCGGCGTACACATAACCCTTGGGCACATGGGCACCAAAACCTTCGGCAATCAGCGTCATGCCGATCATGATCAGGAAACCCAGGGCCAGCATCACGACAGTCGGGTTGTCGTTGATGAACTTCGCCAGCGGCTCGGAAGCCAGCAACATCACGGCCACCGCCACCACCACCGCGATCACCATGATCGGCAGGTGTTCGGTCATGCCTACCGCAGTAATGATGCTGTCGATCGAGAAGACCAGGTCGAGCATCAGGATCTGGCCGATAGCCGCGGCGAAACCCAAGGCAACCCGCGAGCTCTTGTCCTCGGATTCCTTGGCTCGTGGGTCCATGCTGTGATGAATCTCCGTGGTGGCTTTCCAGACGAGGAACAGGCCGCCGGCGATCAAGATCATGTCCTTCCACGAAAACCCCTGGCCGAACACGTCGATCACCGGTGCCGTGAGCTTGACGATATAGGCGATAGTACCAAGCAGGGCCAGGCGCAGGATCAGTGCCATGCCGATACCGACTCGCCGCGCCTGGGTGCGAAACTGCGCGGGCAGCTTATTGGTCAGGATCGAAATGAAGATCAGGTTATCGATGCCCAGCACGACTTCCATGACGATCAACGTCGCCAGGGCAATCCAGGCGGTGGGGCTGACAGCGAGTTCCAACAGGTATTCCATGATTCAGTCCTGGCTCCGGGTAAGCGACTTAGATTTCCTGGGACGACTTTTCAGTCTCTTCCGCAGGTTTCGACGGGTTGAGCGGCAATCCCTTGATCACCTCACTGAGAGCCTGGTCGGCAGCCTTGTGCGTGTCGTCGAGGGCTTGCTTGGCCGTTTCAGCCGCTTTGCCCAGCAGTTGCTGGGCGCTTTTCTCCGCCTGGTCGCAACCACCGAGCAGCAGCAAGGTAGCCATCAGCAGCGAAGTAGTCATGATCGAAGGGTGTTTCATCCAGGGCTCCTACTAATTGTTCCCAGGCGCGCCTCTCAGTTGGCTCGCCGATAGCGCTGTATTGTAGAGAGCGCAATACTTCAGAAAAATTCGTATTTTCAAGCGCTATACTTCGGTTTTTACGAAGTGATGATCGCAATGCTCAATTATCGACAACTGCACTATTTTTGGGTGGTGGCCAAGACCGGCAGCATCGTGCGCGCCTGCGAACAACTGAACCTGACCCCACAAACCATCAGCGGCCAGATCAGCCTGTTGGAACAGACCTTCGGTGTAGAGCTGTTGCGCAAGGCCGGACGCCAACTCGAACTGACCGAGGCCGGCCGCCAGACCCTACCCTATGCCGAGCAGATGTTTCAGTTGGGCAACGAGCTGGAGGCCATGCTGCGGGCAGAACCCAAAGAACAGCAGGTGCTCTTTCGGGTCGGAGTGGCGGATGTGGTGCCCAAGTCCATCGTCTATCGACTGATTGCCCCGACTATGGAACTGGACGAACCGATCCGAATTACCTGCCGCGAAGATAAGCTCGAACGCCTGCTGGCGGACCTGGCCATCCAGCGCCTGGACCTGGTGATTTCCGATAGCCCGATGCCGACCCACTTGGATATCAAAGGTTACAGCCAGAAGCTGGGTGAGTGCGGGATCAGCTTTTTCGCTACCAGGGCGCTGGCGCAACGCTACGGCGACACCTTCCCGAACTGCCTGCAGGGTGCGCCGCTACTGATTCCCGGTCAGGAAACCGTCGTGCGCAGCCGGTTATTGCGTTGGCTTGCCGAACAGAAGATCCAACCGAAAATTGTTGGAGAGTTCGACGACAGTGCCTTGATGCAGGCTTTCGGACAATCCGGCAGTGGCTTCTTTATCGCTCCGAGTGTCATCGCCGATGAAGTGTGCAAGCAGTATGGCGTCAAGCTGATGGGCCAAACCGATGCAGTGAGCGAATCCTTCTATGCGATCTCGGTGGAGCGCAAGGTCAAGCATCCGAGCATCCTGGCGATCACCGAAGGCGCCCGGCGCGAGCTGTTCAGTGGCCTGTACGGTTAGGCAGTCCATGGCCGAGACGCTGGGACGAGTCATAGCCGGGCTATGGCGGGCAACGGCAACGCAGGCCAGGGTTGGGTGGTGACTGCCGAAATTGCCTAACAGAACTCACCACACAGGCCGCTAGGCAGTCACCATGCGCGACTTGACGCCGATCAGAATCAGGCTTAGCACCATCGCCAACAGGATAAAGCCGGCGGCAGCAAAACCGAGGCTGCCCAAGCCCACACTGTCGATCACCCGTCCACCCACTATGGCTCCCAGACCGATTCCCAGGTTGGCGCCGGCGATATTCAGTGATGCGGCAAAGGCCGGCGCGCGCGGCGCAACCTTCATCAGCCGGACATGACTAACCACGAACAACGCCGACTGGGTCACCCCCCAAACACCTAGCGCCACCGTCAGGCCCAACGTGGAATGAATATTGGGCACCAGCGCTACCATCGCACCGATCATAAAGGCGCAGAACACCAGCGAGGCAATCAACGGATGGCGGTCGACCAGGCGCCCGCCCAAGGAGTTGCCGATCAGCCCGACCGCGCCGAATGCCATCAGACACCAACCGACGATGGTGCCGTTGAAACCGGCCAGGCGCTCGAGAATATCCGCCAGGTAGGTGTAGACCGTGAACATGCCGCTGAAGACCAGGACCGACAGCATCACATGACCGATCATCAAGGGCTGACGCAGTATCCCAAACTGCGCGCGTAGCGACACCTGTTCCAGGTGCAAACGGGTCGCGGGCAAGTATCGCCACAGCAACAAGGCCTTGATCAAGGCCACCACCGCCAGGATCGAAAAAGCCACGCGCCAGCCCCACGCATCAGAGATCAACGTGCCCACTGGGATACCGAATACCGTGGCACAAACGATGCCCAGGCCGATCTGCTCAATCGCCCGGCCCGCATAATCCGGCCCGACAATATCCACTGCTGTTTCACTGGCAAGGGCCCAGAACACCGGCAATCCCAGTGCCGGCAGCAAACGGGCACTCGCCATGACCCAGATGTTCGGAGCCAGCGCCGCCACGGTATTAGCCAACCCGAACATCACCAGGATGGCAATGAACAGGCGCCGCCGTTCGAAGCGGGAAAAGTAGGCGGTCAGGAACGGACCAAAGGTCGCCACGGTGAAGGCAAACAGAGTCACCAACAAACCGGCCTGGGGAATGCTGATCTCCAAGTCGCGAGCAATCGAGGGCAAGATCCCGACAATGACGAATTCGGTGGTCAGCACGGTAAAACCGGCGGCCGACAACAGGAGAATGGGTAACAGCATGGATAACTCCGCAAACCAGAACGTCAGCGACTGCCCGAAGGCTCGCTGAAAAGAGGAAAAGTGAGGATGGAGCGATTGTAACAGAGCATTTATGACAAAACGCGAATCATGGTCTGTCGCTGAAGGATATTGTGAAGGGAAGCCATGACACGCGCCCGGGGAAATCGTGGGCCCTTCGTGGACAAGCTCCGCGCCACCGGGGCTATATTCTTCATAAGCTCGCTATCTTCGAGCACACGGCATTACCCCGAGGCACTTCAGTACCAAGCGCCCCAGGGCGATTACATTAAGCGCCGATAAAATCGCGCTTGCCGATTTCCACGCCGTTGTGACGCAGGATTGCGTAGGTCGTGGTCACGTGGAAGAAGAAGTGTGGCAGAGCATAGCTCAGCAGGTACGACTGGCCGCTGAAGCGCTTCTCTTTCGGGGTGCCCGGACGGGTTACGATCTCAATGCCCTCGTTGCCATCGATCTGCTCGGCACTAATGCTGTCCAGATGAGCCAATACCTTGCTGATCAGCGCTTGCAGTTCAGCGAAGCTGGTTTCGGTATCCGGGTAGGACGGTACCTCGATCTGCGCCAGACGCGAAGACACGCCCTTGGCAAAATCGACCGCGATCTGCACTTGGCGCGCCAGTGGGAACATGTCAGGAGCCAGACGAGCTTGCACAAATACGCTTGGGTCAATGTTCTTGCTCGTTGCGTGGGCCTGCGCCTTGTTCAGAACATCGCTCAGGGCACTGAGCATCTGTTTGAAGACTGGGACGGAGGCGGCGTACAAGGAAATGGTCATGAGAATCTCACAGCGAAGATGGCAGGAATGAAACCACGCGATTATAGACAGGCTCGGCGGCATGGCGGCTTGTCTTTTTACACCGGGAAGTCCTAGGCTAGTGGCCTTTCAACGCAGAGGGGACAGCACAATGAGCACCGAGCAAGAGACTTGCGTCGACCAATCACGACTGACCAGCACGGAAATCCGCATCCTCGGCTCCTTGATTGAAAAGCAGGCCACCAACCCGGAAACCTATCCGCTGACGCTCAATGCGCTGGTCCTCGCCTGCAACCAGAAAACCAGCCGCGAACCGGTGACCTACCTCAGTCAGGGCCAAGTCGGACAAGGCCTTCGCACCCTTGAAGGTCAGGGGTTCACTCGGCTGGTGATGGGCAGCCGAGCCGACCGCTGGGAGCATCGGATCGACAAGGCGCTGGAGCTAGTGCCAGCGCAGGTGGTATTGCTCGGTCTGTTGTTCCTGCGTGGACCGCAGACAGTCAATGAACTGTTGACCCGCAGCGGCCGAATGCACGAATTCGAGGACGCCGAGCAGGTGGCGCACCAGCTGGAGCGCCTGATCGCTCGCGGCCTGGCACTGTTGATTGCACGCCAGGCCGGACAGCGCGAAGATCGCTACACCCACGCCCTGGGCGACCCGGTTGATATCGAAACGATCATCGCCGCTCGCCAGCAGGGCTCTGAACGCGGGAGTTCCGTCAGTGTGTCGGCGGAGCGAATCGCAGAGCTGGAAGCACGAATTGCTGAGCTGGAAGAGCGACTTACCCGGCTGGAGCAGTAACCTCCAGGATTCGGCTGACGCCATCAAACACGATCTACCCCTGCCCTCGAGTACCTGAAAAATCCGCGAGTCTACTTTCGACTCCGCTAAAGCAGATTTATTTATGGCGCAGCCTAATTCAAACTTGCGGTTTTTACAGGCTCGTATCTTATGCAAGCCATTGCCGCACCATCCACGTAAAAAGCCGGTATTATTTCCTCATAATCGATCTTTGCGAGTTTGTCATATATTTGCTTTAAGTCCCTAATCTGCTTGGCAGTTAGCGACAACGAGCCTTCTTGATATTCATCAACAAACTCCCGAAGATCTACCAAATGAAATCAATGACATCCTTTGTCCTTTTTACTCTAGTAGCTATATCCTTCGAAACGTAAATTGTAGCTGGTTTCCACTAGAAAAACGCTTTAACGCGCCATATGCAGAGAAATATTGTCCCCAGTTAATATTAATGCTGTCATTAACGGCAGAAAACTCATCAAAAAAGCTGGGGCGCTGTTTTTACTGAATTCAGTCTATTTTTTATTAACTTATCCAGCATCTCATAAAGCCTCTTTAAACTTCCAGAAGCTCCTGAAATATCAAATTAGCCGCAATTTGCCATTGAGCCAAAATAAGAAAACATAGGATAAACATCAATACTAAGTGCAGCATAGTCAAACAGCATCCTGAGGATGCTCATCGTTAGTAGTCACAACTTACCCTTCCCATTTAATAGATTACGACAGGATTCATTGCGTAATAATTGAGAAACACAAGCACTTAAAATATCGAACAGACTTATTTCTACAAAAATATAGCAATAATGCGCTACGATGAACTTAGCCTCGCTACTATTTCTGATAGATTTCTGGAAACTCATGAAAAATTTCCAAATACCTCCACCGCGCGTTTGATGTGCGAGCCCCAAGCAAGAGCAGGTGCCGAAGCTGAACGCCATATATTAGTGAATTGAACTGAGAGACCATGACACCTAGCCGCGATTCCTGTGGCTTGAGTCATCGTTTCGATAGCGTATTTGCAGCATCAATGCCCGAAAAAGGCGAGCACCCACTCTAAAAATGCCGGCCAAGAAAAGGTGTCATTTCTTCGGCCAAAGCGACTATCGCCCACTAATTTGTGAGCATATCCATAAAAATTTATAAAAATTAATAGTTACAGCGATTAAATGTAAAATTATAATCACAGTCAATCACGTCATTTATCACCACTTAGCTATTTCAGGACTTTACAGAGAGCAAATTATAAATCAGCCTATAGAGGCCCCACAAATGAGCTATCATTATATATTTCTCCAATTAAAATCCGACCGGGATTATGGGAGTTTAGTTAGGTCTAATATAGATCAGACAGCATGGACACCACCGAAAAAGATCAAAGCAACTGAGCTAGAGTGCAAATATGCCAATCCAACCGGCATCAGATACAAGGAAAAAATATACTTGGTTATCAGAGAAGATCGAATTGTTAATTTTTTCAATAAAATTATCTTCATTGAAATCAAAGAAGGCACTGTAATCGAAACAGACTTTACGTCTCATGAAACCATTGTTCCATTTCATATATCATCAGCTTCTTATGTGTTTTACCAAGAAAGTCGCGGGACCTTGAACGTGGCTTCTCTAGGCTGGGAAAACAACACCCCGAAACTCGCCAGCCTCAGCACTCTGGACAAAAAACTAAAATCTTATGACATCATTGGCTATCCATCTATTGCGCAATATGTTGGTCAACCGGGAAATAGCCCACGAGTTTTCTATGTCAATACCAATGGAAAGCTCGCTAGCTTTCAGATTAACTGTACTCGTCAAACAATTGGCAATCCAAAAGACTACGACCTGGAGATCGCTGGCAGCCCTAGCGCGGTAGTCTGGCAGGACAACTATATAGTTCTATATAGGACCAACAATAACAATTTGTATTGCGCCCTTTTTAACGCAATTGAATCCGGCGACGCCGAAGAAGGAGATTTCATTGAAAAATATAATCTTTCGGAGAGCAGCATAATCAGAGCATTTAGTTCACCTTCGATCATTCTCGACGATGAGAATAATTTACTATACATCTATTTTATAGGCGGAGACAGCAAACTCAGAAAGAGCACTATTGATATGAGTATGAAATTACCTAATATTTCAGTCTCCACGGTTATTGATTCTGAATATGATTTTTCTTATAGTTCAGGAGCCGCCCCATTTGCGATTTCCTCTGATAAGCGCCTAGATTAACGACTTAGCTCTATAACTCACTGCGTAGCACTGGAACGAATCACAATCCGACATGGGAGGAACAGCAGCTTGTGGTACCGAAATTGACGAACAAAACTAGCTGCACAGACACTAGTAGCCCTTGTAGTTATTTCGTTTACCTAAAAGCACCGCGAAGACAGTGCATTTTTTGAAATAGATAAAATATTAACCAACCAGGCTACTAGACCATGATCTTTTTATCGGCAATGACGCTCTTAGAAAACTTATCTGTCAATGACTATCTTGACCTCACCTCACAGAAAGATAATTTTGATTCAGTAAAAAGTCCAAGCTAGCTAAATTTCTAATCAATCATAAAAGACTCATGAGTGCGGCTTTTGCAATTATTTGTGTTTTGTTATGACACGCCATTTTTTTGCTTATAATCTTTAAATGATAATCAACTGCAGCTTTGGTGAGAAAAATTTCGCGTGCGATTTGTTGTGCTGTCATTCCGTCGGCTGTAAGGCGGAGTATGCCAAGCTGCTGAGGTGATAAGTCACTGGCGACAAGTTTATATTTTGTTTTTTTTCCTAATTCAGCTATGTCGATAGCTGTTTTGCAAATCAGATAAGCATCTGCCGCCATGGCTTGCACTTGCGCATCTGTTACCATAGTTTCACCTGCGAACGACATGTATGCAACAGAACCATCCTGCAATGGAAAACAATAAGTAACCCCATCCTTCATCTCATTGAAGTGACTAAGCAACTCATACATATGGGTTTTTTTTCGAAAAATTCTATGCCATATCATGTAATCCTGATCACCTATCGAATTGATTCTCGGATCAATTCTCCAGAATTCACGCTCACAATAGAGTTTTACCAACTCACGCGGATAATTACAGAAAGCATACAAGGGTGGAGAAGAAACAGGTAACGGTTGCCTCATTAGCAAACCAAAATAATTGAACCCTAACCTTTCTCGCACGAGAGTTTGAATCTCGTTGATCTTTGTTAGGTGCAACTTAACGCAGTGAAAATCCCAGGATTTATTATATCTGCCTAGCCGAGCAAAGTTGTCTTCCATGACTAATTCCTTTTGTCGCCAATCCGTTATTATTGTTCATAATTATCCAAGATAATATCTAGCCACCTGGTGCCCTGTATGGTGAGTCTGTTAGTCAGTTTCGATGCCACAAACCCCTGGCCTTGCATGGCTGTTTCTCGTCCTAGCAGGCTATGACTGGTTACAGCGTCTTGGCCATGAATTTTCGGCAGCCGAATTTGAACGAACTAACCCTACGGACCACTCGCAAATTAGTCACTATCACTAAGCCATTTAAATGGCCGTACCTTTACGCCCCTCACAATTTTTATGTATCAGTGTATCCCCATTGGCAGTTAACGCACAACTATGAAAATTACTAGTTTTCCTGAGCTGCAGTGAAAAACAGCCTTAACTCAAAATCGCCTGTAGACCGATTGCAAAGCAGCACGACCATTTTTCATAAGCATATCGTAGCTATATTATTTCAACGAATAATAATGCAATAAAAATATCGTACCTAATCATCTAACTGAATCGCTCTCGTTGCATCTTTTATATTGCAGATTTCTATTTTTTGTCAATAAAATAAACCATCTATAATTTCAGCCCGAATAAATTCGCACGGATAGTATTTATAATTTCGCCTCATATGCAAAATCCTTTTGCTTCTACCAAAAAAAATAGTAGCTTAAGGCGTTATAGCAAATTTATGACTTGCAATATATAGGGGCGATTTGGCGCAAAAATCCCCCCTAATATAAGTTTACAATATACTCATTAGTGCAGCTTTAGCGATCGCCTGAGCTTTGTTTTTACAGCAGAGTTTCGACACTATATTTTTTATATGAAATTGTACAGTGCTTTGAGTTAAAAAAATATGTACCGCGATTTGCTCAGCAGTCATGCCATCTGCCGACAATCTGAGTATTCGTAGCTCCGGGGCTGTCAAAAGCCTCCCACACACATTATATGTTACTCGTCGCTTCTCCAACAAAACATTGAGTGCCGCTTTGTACACATTATACACTTTGAAAAATATCGATTGGGCATACATTTTTGTAACTGACTGCGGCCCTGCAAAAGAAATACTAGCGATAGAACCATTACACTGAGGAAACCGATAAGTTACCCCATCTTTAATTTCCTGGTTATCCTCTAGTAACTTAGCCACAGGATTTTTCTTATCTAAACTGAGGCTCCAGATCGTAAAATCCTCTCTGTTTAGATAATTAAAGACCGGGTCAATTCTCCAGCATTGTTTTTCGTCGTAAACCCGATTGAACTCCTCCGGAAAATTATTGAAGGTGTAAACTATTGGAGCTGAGGCCGGCAATGGAAGCTTGTGGGTAAAAGAAAAATAGTCGAATCCAACAGCCTCCTGAGCAAGCCTATGTAATTTATTCAATTCGCTTAAATGAACGTTGACCCGGTGAAAATCCCAAGACTTCTCATTATTCAGTCGCGACATTTGCCCTCCTCGGCCATTTGGCAACTTTTGACTCAAAACCGGAGCAGAATAGTTCTTATTGCATGAACTGATAACTTTTCAGCTATATGCAAAGGTCATCCTCAATTTAGTTCAGGTGCTTAAACTCAGGCACATGTTTAAATACCTATACCAAAAAGCTGAACGGGTTCGTGACAAAAAAATTTATATGCCAAATCCTTCCTCCTTGTGTGCTTACCTGCCACTTGGGATACTATTTGTACCTGCCCTGTACATATCACCACTCCTGTACAAACTCTACCTAGCTGTACAATTCCTTCTCGTTTGTGCACCTCTCCTTGCACCAATTTTTACTGTACAAATTTTAGAAACTGTACAGTTTTTATCATCTCGTAAACAAAACCATCAACAGCGCCGCCTGGCAACGAACCTCGCTCTGTAACTGGTTAGCCCCGTCTTCTTATCATTCTAATCGAGTATGATTCTTATTACGAGAGCATTAGACTTTAGTATAAAATGCTGGACAAATCTTGTTATACCGTTGGCAATAAATGGCGTCAACAAATCTCCGCAAAAATTTTGACGCGGCTGAGCATCGCGTAACAAAAGTGTAATAATAGAGCTGGGCAATCAGGCAGCGAAGCTCAACGAGAGGAAACAACGAAAAATTATCAGGTAGGTAAAAGTGCCAATTGGCAATATGCGAGGAGGGATATCTCCTTCCGTCGAGGCGGTTAAATCACCGCCCTATCGGGCAATTTGGCACCGACGGCCACGGAGCTAAAACTTAAAGATGCTGAAGCAAATTTTCAATATCTGAGATAATAATTTGAACGACCAGGGTATTTACCATCGATATGATATCCCATGCGGTCAATCTCCTTGGTTGGTGATAGGTACGCTTCAGCCAACGACACCCTTTGCATTAGTAGTCTGTGTGACGAGTTCTACCAAGAAGGTAAGGCAAAGCAGACGAGCAAGCATCGTTGATAGATTGCCAATGGGCATCACGATACCTGCGCTTAACACCGCATGGGAAGTGCAAATATACCAGTCAGATTTGGCGTCATAAGCCCTCCGGCCAGCGCTACCGGTATTCGCCATCGCGGACTCTGGCCGGTCACGGCGCCTCGCCATGCACTTCTAGCATGCGAACTTGAATTAGGGTACTAACCAGAATTTTATAGTGAAATGAAATGCTCTCGCCAGTGCGCAGAGGATTCGATAACGATATCGTGGAAGGGGAATAGATCGAAACTCTAAAACTAATAAAAATAATAAATCCAGCAAGCGGAAAAATATATAGTATCCCTTACCGAGCAGCGCTAATTATTTCAATAACAAATGGAATTGGCGCCAATGCTGAAACACCGAATATCGGCACCGGTGGAGCCCATTATAAAGATGAACGCTTTCATCTTAGAGCTTTATAATTTCATAAATTAAACTGAAGAACCTTCCCGATAATATGCCGTATACAGAATAATTAAAAATTACATAGCAAACATATCATACTCACTTGTGAAAAAACCTAGGAGTACATCATGCTTGAATCGTTTACGTGGAATCCCCAAGAAAACCAAAACTACAGCCTACCGGGGACGAATGAAATCAGTCTTCCTTCCTTTAATAAGGACCCCGCAAAATCGTTTTCGATGACTCCTCCAGCCGGAACCTTGACATTACTTTCTAGCGAATCGTCAGAATGGGGAGGGAGCTTCGATGCTACACTCCCACCTTCTGAGATTAATCTTAGCAACTCCACGCTTATCATGCGAGCAGTGCCCAATCAGCCAACAGATATCGTTGATTTTTCTATTGGGCCATACATTCCAAAAATGATCCCACATCCGTTGGTGATATTTGTCATTAGCGATTCTTCATTCGAAGCAAAGAATTTCAATACTATCAAAGCGGGTGGTCCTGCCTCTTTGGTGATTGGTATGGCGGCGGCTATCCATCTCGATCTGACGCTGAAAGGCACCAGCCTTTATCAAGTCGAATGTCTCAACTACGCCAGTACTAAAAAAATGCAAGTCATGGGTTGCTCAACTGCAAAAATCCGGGCGGAGGATATTCTACTGACATTCAGTCAATATAATATTTCGAGATCCTCGCAACCTTCGTCACAACCTCTGTCGCAACCAGATCATTACTCTCTGAATGTGGAGGCGACAACAGGCACTATAACGTTAGCCGAAACCGGTATGGTATTCAGTGAAAAAGCATGGGGTAAATTAAAAAGTACAAACATTATCTTACGCAAGAACATTGGAATAGCCGTTAACGATGACGCATCTGTGACATTTGTCACTGACCTCGTCTCATTTTATGACGTCGCGACTACTGCACAATTTTCAATTGCCGATAATGCAAATATAACATTCCAGACCTATTCTGGAGGTTATCCCTTTGATTTTAAAAACGAAAAATTAGTATACCCTGAAGGCTTATTCAACCTTCAAAAAAATTGCAAAGGGAAAATCATTCTTTACGGTATCGGTAGCGCATTCGATAAAAGCGTTATGTTGAACAAGAAGATTGTTGCAGTCGACGGTGTACCGCAATCTGACGACAAAATGGTCAATTTTGAGTACGTTCGTGGCGAAGGTAACACTCAGAATATGGTGTTATCGCTCAAGTGAATTGACATATATCATTACGCTCAGCCATACATCCGTACTCATCAAGCAGAAAACAGAATGACTTTTGCTTGATGAGTACACTGCCGTATGTAATGACAACCTTGTCCAGAAGCTAGCTGTGAATGCACGAGAGCAAATTCCAAAAAACTTCACCCGCCCCCCATTCAACCGAAAAAAGTCATCGGCGCTAAACAACTAATACCCGTTGTTTAGCGCCGCTTGGTCGTAGCCCTTCGAATGGTGCCTCGCACGACGTAAGTGCCTCCCTTTTTCTCCAACCTATCATGGGTGTTTCAGCGATGGCGATCATCCACCCTTGCAAATCAATCAACCCTTGTGCATTCAACCTGAGATGTAGCTGTTGCGGTGAATGCTTCCAACCGGGTTTGAATTGGGTGCGCGATAGACTGTTGTTCAATTAGCGTCATCCGCTGGCCTGTGTCGAACGGCTCGGTTGGTCGCCGAACAGCCAGTCCTGGATGTGGGTGTGGATACAAACTTTGATGGGAACAGTGGTTGATGGAGCGCTTAGCTCATACGTGCGTTTTCCATCATATAGTGCTTCTTCGGCTTTAGTACAACTACCTCATTTTTCGACCCCAAAATGGGGCCGAAAAATGATGAGGGTAAAAATTTTACCTGGCAGCTAAATACCTAAACATCTATTAGTGCTACTTGAGCTTCCGGTAAATCCGTTTCAAACATCTTCAGCTTAACCCGACAGGCGTTACCGTATTGCTCATACAACACTACATTAATAGGATAGTTTTGTGCCTGACCAGAAGATCCGGATAGAGTTTGCTTTACGATCACCACCGGGAGGCTTCCGGATACTCGTTGAGGGGAGAGCGATATAGGAAATTTAATTTTTCCAAGGCAATATCTATAACTTCGCCCAAGTAGTTTATACCTATTTGGTGCCTCTCCAAAAATATCTCCCTCTTCTTTATTTATATCCCAAACATAATAAGTAAAAACCAGTCTGCTACCCAAGCAATACCTTCTAAGCCATTGCAGATCATGATTATAAAATACCCTTTCCAACTGTTTTATCTCATCAGGGGTTTTATGATCCTTACCGTCATCGCTATTCACAGGGGTTATTTTTGACTTAATGAATGATTTGTCATTTTCCTTAAGTCTAATAAATGCCTGTTTTGCATAGAAAGCGGGGCGCTCATCCGAATTGATAGAACTTTCGCAAGTGGTGTCTAACTCTTTCCAGGGAGAGTATTCAATTACGCAATCGTCTTTACCATAATTTCTAGGCTTAATGGTACGAAAATCGACATGAGAGCTGAGAGTCCCGCCGAATGCAGTGGTAAAAACCTGGCCACTTCCAGGCAGCGTTACTTTAACCGCAACTCGCTTAGCACGACTCGTTGTCTGAAACAAACAATGCACATAAAAATCAATAACCCTTACAGAAGCATCGGCGCCTTCAAGAGAATATAACTCATCTTTTACTGAATCAGGAAAGCCCATATTAGGTATAGAATCGAATCCATTCGGGCGATCCGCATAGTACCATCCCTCCTCCGTTGGAGGACTGTCGTCGTCAGAACTCTTAATTAGCTCTTTACTATCATCGTAATCGATGAGCTTTAAGCTCTGCCGCACCTCCGAATCAGGCAGATCGCTTTCGCTAAGTGCATCTCCATTTGCATCAAGAGGTGAGATATATACCAAAACCTTTAACATATTCAAGCCATTGCTATATATAGGCAGCTCGCTTCTAATTGCCGATATAGAGAAGCGCCCGTTACGTACCCACTGTTTGCTTTCTGCAACAACCATAATACACCTCGTTTTCTACAGTATTAGAAACTAGCCGCAGTTACTTATAAATACTATATTGTGGCGTAACTTTATAACCTGCTTGGAATCGCAAGGAACACGTAAAAATTCTGCACCTGTTTTATAAGGGCGCTTGTTCGTTGCGGGCTGCCACTAGGAGGTGGAGCATCCCAACTAAAGCTGCGTGAAAACACACGCATATTAAACTCTTCCATAACGGGAATTTCGGCAACATCCCACGAATAAGAGCGCGGCAGTACTCTAGGCAATACAAAGTTACCCAGACTTGCCGCATCACTTACCAAGCCACTATAAAAGCTAATGTTTGACAAAACTGTGTTCGCGGTACTATCAGCGGCAGATGTCTGATCCAGAATTCGTTTTGCTATCAAGCTACCATAGCTGATGGTACCACTAACGTAGCTAGTAGCCGTTAAGCCAAGATTGACTCTTGACGCTACCCCCATGGTCCCAAGCGTGGTTCGTAAACCCAACTCTCGCACGGCGGAAGATACCCCCCTGACAACAGCAGAAGTGCCAAAAGAGAAGCCTACCATTCCTGTACCCAAGGCGACCCATCTCAATATCCTGGCTACCTCGGGTAAATTGTCACCAATAGCATTTGCGACAATTGCACTTACTCCGGAAATCAGGCTAGCGCCTGTAGTACCCATGGCAATAGCTGTTGCCAGAACACCGCTGGCCGCTGCAATGGCGAGGCCACCTGTTATTAAAGTCAAACCGATACCAAGCCCCGAGGTGATCATTCCTACCCAGCCTTTCCAACTTATCTGTCCTGTAGGGTCAGAAAAGTTAATCGGATCATCGTGACAATAGGCATAAGCGTTAATCCCGGCGACACCTAGTGGACTATTTTGGGGGCCATCTGGGCTAGTGAAACGCATGAGTTCCGGAGAGTATGTACGATAGCCATTCCCGAGGCTATAACCGTCTAGTCCAGCATCTATCCATTCTCCGTTATAGCCAATCGCACTCAAATCAGATTTATTATTGACTTTCCCTCCATATGGAGTATAGACAGGGCAAGCTGAGTTCTTATTATCCCCCGCATACACAACACTTAATTTGTTATCTGTGCCGATAAGTAATGCGGCGTCATCATGCAGCTCAGCAACCATATGGCCATCGACTGAGTTAACAAAGCTTTTCCATTTATCTCCATTTATCTCATTACTAAGCCGGCCTCCCATGTAATAAAGCTTACTATCACCTACTTTAGCCAACTTATTAAACGCATCATATCTATATTCTTTTTCGCCATTTCTTTGCAGTCTGCCCAAATTGTCGTACTGCGTTACCTTATCGCCCTCCTTGATAAGATCGCCCAGTTCATTGTATTCGTACTTCAAAACACCAGGATAACTAGGGTGGGTATTATTAACTTCCGTTAACTGACACGGATCGTCGGCATTCCCATAGATGAAGCTAGCATTATTTTCTGTTTTGTCAGAAAAAAGGCTTTGTACTGATGTGATATTATCATAAGGATCAAAGATGAAATTTTGCTCCACAATAGAATTCGAATATTTATCTAATACCAAGGGCCAGCCGGTAGCGCTGTATTTCTTCAATCTGCCTGTTTTATCATAATCAAATAATTCATTACGAACTGTACTGGTCAGATTTTTTTGTGGAGTGATGGTTTTTCGGCTCTTAAGTTTATTATCAGCCCACCAGGTCTGGTTGATCTGCAGAACGCCATACTTACTATCTTTTATAACTCTCGAAACTTCGCGACCTACTTCATCGAAATCAAGATTTGTCTCCATACTATGAATATTTTTTTTATCAGTCGACTTCCATCCATTCAGACGACTAAAAGCATCATAGGTAAACGACACATCAATTGCCGAGGTGGTCATGGCCTTTATTCGACCATATTCATCAAAGGTATTTTGTTGCGACACCCCACAGGCGTCGATAACGCTATTAGGCCCGCCCCTTAATGTCCATGTATATTTCGTTGTTTTAGAAGTGGATGAGCCGGTGGTGACCTTTTCTGATTTCAGGTAGCCGCTAGGATAATACTCTCGTTGAATGTCACTCCCAGCAGTGGACGCTGTTTTAATAAGCCCATTTTCCGGATAGTATGAATATTGCTGTGTGATATCGACAGCCTGAACTTTTTCTGACTTACGTCCAAACAAGTTGGTATATGTAAAAGAGCGACTGGTGCCGCTGGGATCGACAATGGTAGAGGGCTCTCTGTCTGCGGGCGAACCATAGACCAAACTCCAAGAACGGCTACCTACTGAACTTCGCGTGAGCCTTCCCAGCCCGTCAAATACATTTGTTCCAAGCGAGCGGCCTTCGCTATCTAACAATGAGTGTGGGTACACCTGCTTGGCAGTTTCTGCCGTGGTTTTTAACGTCACATTAGTGACCAGCGGCTCTGCAGCAAAATCCACATATTCTTTTTCGATGAAAGTGCCATCAGGCTTGGTTATTTTCACAACCCTATCAAAGTGATCGTATGCGTAGGTTTGAACGTTGCCCAGTGCGTTTGTATCACTCACCAGCCGCTTCCAGCCATCACGTACCAATGTACGGCGGCTGATAGGTTTTGAATCGACACCGATGAGGGATATACCAAGAAGCAAGCCGGCGCGATTAAAAACCTCTTCTTTCCTGGCCGTTTCCAAACTACCCGACTTAGTGACACATGTTCTGATCATATTAATCGGATCATAAGCTACCAGCTCTTCCACACCAGTATTTGAAGCTCGTTTACACTCTCGCCCCCAGTCGTCATAAGAACACCTTATTTCGTTTTTCAGAGTGTCATTAACGCTACCATCATTGATTACATAATCAAAATTCGTCGTCATAGTTTCACGACCAAAAGCATATTCACACTCTAAAATCTTCAGCCACTGGCTTTTATTTGAACTTTCCTTACCGGTAATGGGAACTCTCTTGCACAAAAGGCGACCAAGACTGTCGAGCTCATGAAAAAATTTACTACCGTCATAATCGACCACAAGTAGGCTAAATGGCTTATACTTATCTTTTTCAATGGAATACTGATAGGTTCTTACTCTTTCAGGTCCTCTACTAAATTTATCGTTTGATTCACTGACTTCTACTTCTCTAATAACGCGCCCGGCTTTATCGTAATCCGTATTTTTTGTATTTCCATAAGCATCAACGTTGGACAAAACCCTACCGGTAAAGCGAGACGATACTTGAGAGGTTTTTAGCTGTTGATTGTCGTGGGATACAAAAGTGTCCGTACTCGTTATTTTTTCATCTGCGATGCTATATTTATAGCTATGCCGGCTTTTCAGCGTTTTTTTCTTCGCGAACCATTCCTCATCAATGGCAAGCAGCCTACCTAACTCTCGCTCCGTGGTGTCATAGGAGAAGGTTCGTTTGATAAGCTTTTCAGTCTCCCCATAAAATTGAGTCTCAGTGCTTTTTAATATTACAGAGGGTTTAGTTTTATCGGGCAAACTATAGGAAAATTGCACGTTACGTTTTAATTCACCTTGGTCTTGGCTACAAGGCACTTGTGTCATTGATTTAACAAACCGTTTGAAACCTGATGGCTCTGGAGGGCAGACAGAACCGGAGCTGATGTCTGAAAATCCTTCAGGGGGGTAATAACTCCAAGAAACACTAGGTTCTATTAGCTGGCCTGTAGATTCATCCTTGACAGACTTACTCGTTGGATTGGCAAACTCATCAAATGTTGTAGTGGTCGTGATAGTTGCTTTTTTACCTCGCGGATCAGTCCACTTTTCATGACTTGCTTTTGGCAGTTGAAAAAAGGCAGGCTGCTTATCAAATGACAAACCAATTTGTGCATAATATTCAGTCTTTATTTCTTGCTTACAACTATTTTTTGTTTTCTCCTCACTGATCTGACAATGATAACTATTGAAGGTATATTTTATATCTACAACCCCATCAATCGTTTTTTGACGTTCTTCTGTATAATATTGATAATCAGACAGCAAACCATATAAATTATCAACTTTATCCGACCAAACCAAGCCAGAAAACGCACCAAGGAAATTTGTCTTAGAATGACCATAAGAACTTTCTGAGTCTGTTTCCCCATTGCTTAAACGACGTATAAAACGGCTAACATAAGGAAGTTTCGGTAAATTTGCCGACTCAGGAAAGGCATTGCCATCAAGTAGATAATCTACCGTCTCTTTTGTACCACCTGGATAAGTCGCCTCGACAAGCCAGCTCCCCCAGCCTTCCATTGACTCATATCTAAATTCCCATTTCAGTGGATTATTCATATCGATACAATAATTTAAAACGGTCTCCAGCAAGCCATTCTGAAAATTCAACTCGATACGATAACCCTCTGCGGTTCCTGGCAAAATATTTAGGGTGAGTTTTGAGCCCGGGGTGTTTCTCAGCGACAATAGAGGCTTGTCTCTACCGTAGGAGTCATAAACTATTTGAAGCAATGCAGTTTCATATAGGCCTTGCGAGGGGTACTCCCACTCCAGATACATTATTTTTCCTGTGTCGGAGTGTATTTCATACGGGGTTTTCCAGCCTGGCCCGGCTGAGCCGCCTTTAAGATACTCAACAACGCCATTTTTATAATAAATAGCATAGCTGTTTTCTTTAATTTTTTTAAATATAAAACTTTTCAACTTTTGCTGTTGAACCACTACAGAGGTTTTGTCTTCATAAACCTTATATTGATCTCCGGTCGAAAGAAAAAGCATGCCTCGATGGGTATCATAATAAGAGATCCCCGAAAGAAAACCCATGCCAAATCCACTATCAACCGTATTGAGTGGAGAATAATTAAGTGCCAGTGAAAAGTCCGGCCCTTGAAGGTCATTACCTGTTATTTTGGCAAGTTCCAAACTCACCCCGTACAACCCCGTGCGAGAATTCACACCGGAAGCAACAGCTCCAATAAAATTATTAGCCTGCGTGAAAAAATCTTTTTCTTTAGCCGCCATTTTCACTACTCCTTGTTGGACACTTAAAACACAGGATTTTATTCTTTTGGCATTGATGAGCCCTGCTTGACAATATTAATGCAAAGCCTATTAACTAAATCACTACCGCCAACCCCACTATATGAAACAAAATAGCCAGCAACACCGTTATTTTTAATAGTTTTCGACTAAATGGCTCGTGCTAATCTACACAACCCTGAAAATCCGAAGATCATACTGATCAGAAAAACACTAATTCAGTTAGACTACTTCTCTGGCTTCGTGCGAACATCGCCAATTGATAAATTTAATCATCGCTCGCTATAAACCAAACTAGTTGGCAGGCGGTGGCGTTCCATTAGCTAATTGCTGTCAAAACCATGATCATCTTATATTTTTTAAACACAATATAATCGGGGCTTCTGATTCGCCTCTGCAATCCTGCAGAAAACAAATTCAAACTAGCAAATACAACATCGATCATGAAATTCGAAGGCAACAAAAAAATAAATATGGTGCACTCAATAGTGAGCAACAGATAAGCCCGGCAATCTTCTTGCCGAAGACTGTATTAATCACATGAACCTTACTCGTTTTGCTGGTTAATCTGTCCAGACTGCGGGCACTCCTGGCCCGCAAGGGTTCGGTCAGCGATACCACGACGAGGTCGCGTCGCCTGCTTGGCGCGATCGACTCATGCGCCTTGGCTCATCAGTCTTTCTCATGAAATATCGCGGGTAAATATTGCAAGTTAACGATATCCCCCTTTACCCTTCCCCACCCCTCGCGCATGTCCAAGGCTCCGGCTTCAATGTTTTCCGTATTAAGCGTTCTGCTGCCCATCTTTGCCCTGATCCTGGTCGGTTTCATCTGCCGTCGCACTAATCGTCTGGGGCCTAATGCGGCCTCCGAAATCAACCGCATGGTGGTCTGGCTGTGCCTACCGGCCTTGTTGTTCAAAGCCACGGCGACCTCCACCTGGGAGCAGATCTGGCACCCCGGCTTTGTTTTGGCATTTACCCTTAGTACGCTGGTGATGTTTGTCCTGACCCTGTTACTGCGCTGGCGCAAGGCCGGACATTTCGCTGAAGCGAGCATCGACGCCCTCAGTGCGTCCTATGCCAATACCGGTTATATCGGCATCCCATTGTGCGTGATGGTGTTGGGCCAAGATGGTCTGGAACCGGCGTTGATCGCTTCCCTACTGGTGGTCTGTGTGCTGTTCGGGCTAGCCCTGGTGTGTATTGAGATCGGCCTGCAGACCGAGCGCCAGATACATCGGATTATCTTCAAGGTGCTGCTAGCCCTGGCGAAAAACCCGCTGGTGGTATCGCCGCTGCTCGGAGCGCTGTGGGCCTGGGGCGGCGCGCCGTTGCCGGCGCCGTTCGAGAAGTTCCTCGGCTTGTTGGGTGCCGCCACTATCCCTTGCGCCCTGATTTCCCTCGGTCTGTTCCTCGCTCACAAGCAACAAGGGCCGCGCCAGGGTGTGGCGCTGCTGGTATTGATCAAGCTGATCGTCCACCCGTCGCTAACCTGGTTCCTCGCCTTCAAGGTCTTCCACCTGCCACCGCTGTGGGCCCATTCGGCCCTGCTGCTGAGCGCCTTGCCCACCGGCACCGGGCCGTTCATGCTGGCTGAGTATTACAAACGCGAAGCCTCGGTGGTGTCGAGTGTCATCCTGATTTCCACACTAGGATCGTTGGTGACCCTGTCGTTCTGCCTTTACCTGATCGGCAACTGACGACCGCCCTTCCGGAGCCACGTCTGAACGATCATCAGCTTCGGCAATCAGGCGCCCACAAGAATCATGACATGACATAGGCTGGCTGCGGCCACAGGCTGAGTTATCATTCATCGATCAACCCTTCATTCCCCTCCGGATACTGCTCCTCATGACTTCTCTCTCCTCCACCGCCCCTGCTCGGGGTTGGTCGCTCTGGTGGAAGCCGCTGCTGTTTCTCGCCATCGCCGCCATCGGCCTGTACTACGTCAAGTGGTCGCCCTACTACGCCAAGGCCTTTGTCGCCGCCGATAGCCACAGCATCGGCGCGTCGATCATCAACGACAATCCAGACTCGCCGGTCACGGCGGCGTTAGCCTATGCCCAGGTATACTTTTTGGCGATCTGGAAAGCTGCTGTCCTGGCGGTGATTCTCGGCTCGTTGCTGCAGGTACTGATTCCCCGGGACTGGTTGTTGCGCCTGTTCGGCAGCGCCAGTTTCGGCTCGACCCTGCACGGCGGGCTGTTCGCCCTGCCCGGCATGATGTGCTCATGCTGTGCGGCCCCGGTGGCCGCGGGAATGCGCCGGCAGAATGTTTCGGTCGGCGCGGCACTGGCATTCTGGATCGCCAACCCGGTGCTCAACCCGGCCACGCTGGTGTTCATGGGCTTTGTGCTGGGCTGGGGCTTCAGTGCGATCCGTCTGGTGGCCGGCCTGGTGCTGGTGTTTGGGGTGTCGCTGATCGCCCAGCGTATTTCACGGCCTGAAACGTTGCCCGGACCCGCTGTGGAGGCGGTGGCGGCAGCCAGCAACGCGGACACTCAAGGCTTTTTTGCCCGCTGGGGCAAGACTCTCTGGAAGCTGTTCTGGAGCACCATTCCGATCTATATCCTGGCGGTCCTGCTGCTGGGTGCCGCGCGGGTCTGGCTGTTTCCCCATATCGATGGGGCAATGGGCAACGGTCTGCTGTGGTTGGTGCCGTTGGCGATCATCGGTACGTTGTTCGTGATTCCGACAGCCGCCGAGATTCCCATCGTACAGACTATGATGACTCTCGGCCTGGGCACCGCTCCCGCCGTCGCGCTGCTGATGACCCTGCCGAGCATCAGCTTGCCGTCGCTGTTGATGCTGCGTAGGGATTTCGATGCTCAGGTCCTGATCACCGTGGCGGGGCTGACGATGCTGGTGGGGATCGTCAGTGGCCTGGTGGCTGTCCTGGTTCTCTGACGCACCATGCCCTCGGCTCTCAGGTGTTCCTGCGAGCCCTGAGGTACTCCAGCACCGCCGCCTGCTCGCCGGCAAACTCGATTCGTGTGCCTTGGTTTTCCCGTTGGAAGGCATACATCGGGTCGTAGTATTCGTTGAGCAGGCCCAAAATCCAGGCACGGTGCAGGTCGACGCTACCACTGCGCTCCTGTTCCGCCAGGGCATCGGCCATCAACCCGCGTATGCGCCGATGGCGCTCGCCGCCCAGGCGTTTGTGGATATTGTCCAGGCTCGCCAGCAGCCGCTCGGCAAACAACGGGTAACCCTGCTCCCCATGGAGCGCGATAAACTCCGCGCAGAGCTGCACCACATAGTCGCGTAGGATTCGCTCGACGCGACTTTCCAAGCGGTCTTCGAGCCAGACCATGGAGAATCGCTGCATCCCCTGATACAACGCCAGCGGCAGAGCACAGCGCCCGACCATGCGGCTCTCATCTTCCAGCACGAACTGCTCGATGCCCCTTGCGCGTTTTTTCAGCAGATCCACGGCCAGACGGCTTTCGAAGTCGATATTGGACGGTTGCCCGGTGGCGCGCTTGCCGAAACTGGAGCCACGATGATTGGCGTGCCCTTCCAGGTCCAGGCTGTTGTCCAGTTGGACGATCACGTCAGTTTTGCCGGTACCGGTCATGCCCCCCAACAACAGGAAATCAGCCTGCGCCACCGCCTGTTCGACACTCTGCAGCAGGAAGGTGCGCATGGCCTTATAGCCGCCGGTCACACGCGGATAGTCGATCCCGGCGTCCTTGAGCCACTGCTGGACGATCTGCGAGCGCAAGCCGCCACGCAAGCAATACAACACACCATCGGGATGGGCCTGGGTGAAATCGACCCAGGCCTGCAACCGGGCTGCCTTGATATCGCCGGACACCAACTGGTGACCGAGGACAATGGCCGCCTGCTGACCGTGCTGTTTGTAGCAAGTGCCGACCCGCTGGCGTTCCAGATCGGTCATCAACGGCAGGTTGATCACGCCGGGAAAAGCCCCCTTGGCAAATTCAACCGGTGCCCGGGTATCCATCATCGGTACATCGTTGAGAAACAGTTGGCGGTAGTCGGTGATATCGCCGGGCATCAGCACACCTCTACCGCGTGGTGCTGTCGCTCTACCAACTGGCCGATGGGCTCCAGGGCCAGGCCCAGTTCGGCGGCGACGGCAAGAAACTCCGCCTGACCTTCGGCCGTGACCGCCACCAGCAGGCCACCGCTGGTCTGCGGATCGCACAACACGCGCTTATGCAGCTCACGCAAGGGACCGATTTTGTTCGCATAGCTGTCGAAATTGCGCAGCGTGCCGCCGGGAACACAACCTTGATCCAGGTAGTACTCCACCGCTGGCAGGCGCGGCACCTGCTCATAGACGATGCGTGCGGTGAGGCCACTGCCGTCGGCCATCTCCACCAGATGCCCCAACAGGCCGAAACCGGTGACATCGGTCATCGCGGTCACGCCCGCCAGCTTGCCGAAGCGGCTGCCGGGCTTGTTCAACGTACACATCCAGTCACGGGCCACGCCGACGTCCTCATTGCGCAGCTTGCCTTTCTTTTCCGCAGTGGTCAGCACGCCGATCCCCAAGGGCTTGGTCAGGTACAGGGTGCAGCCGGCGGTGGCGGTGTCGTTGCGTTTCATGTGGCGCTTGTCCACCAGCCCGGTAACGGCCAGACCGAAGATCGGCTCGGGGGCATCGATCGAGTGCCCGCCGGCCAGCGGGATACCGGCGGCGTCACAGACTGCACGTCCGCCACGGATCACTTCGCGAGCAATCTCCGGTGCCAGGACATTCACTGGCCAACCAAGAATCGCGATGGCCATCAATGGGTCACCGCCCATGGCATAGATGTCGCTGATGGCATTGGTCGCGGCAATTCGGCCGAAGTCGAAAGGATCGTCGACGATTGGCATGAAAAAGTCAGTGGTCGAGACCACCCCGCGTTCTTCGTCAATTGCATACACCGCCGCGTCGTCGCGGGAGGCGTTGCCGACCCAAAGCTTCGGGTCCAGGTGCTGCGCGCCACTGCCGGCGAGGATCACTTCCAGCACCTGGGGAGAAATCTTGCAACCACAGCCTGCGCCGTGGCTGTACTGGGTCAGGCGAATCGGTTCGCTCATCGGTACACCTCGCGGTCTCAAAGTCGGCGAGTCTAACAGACCCTCCGTCGTTCAGTCCGTGCAGCCTATGGCCCAATCCTGAGCATGACCGCTCCGTTTGGTATCCATGGGGCCACCGGGCAGCGAAGCGTGCCCAGAAATTCATTCGCGGCGCTCTGGGCCGTACCGTGCCTCTCGATGAAGTGGCCAAGCACAGCGACGTGTGGATCTGAGGCACCTGAACTGACGCCTCCGATCACCCGCGGTCACCGACCTGCGTGATGCCCGCAGGTCGGCATATAGCTTCAGGCCTGTATCAGGTCGACGATTGCCACGTCCGGGCTGACGTCCGCGTCGTAGTCCACGCCTTCGACACCGAAACCGAACAGACGCAGGAACTCGGCCTTGTAGCCGGCGAAGTCGGTCAGTTCGTTGAGGTTCTCGCTAGTGACCTGGTCCCACAGCTTGCCAACCAGGTTCTGTACTTCTGGGGCCAATTCCTTGTAGTCGGCACGCAGGCGGCCGTCTTCGTCGAGAATCGGCGTCGGCGAGTACAGGCTGTCTTTGTACAAGCCATAGACCTGTTCGATGCAGCCTTCGTGGACGCCCTGCTCCTTCATCACCTTGAACAGCAGCGACAGGTACAACGGCATGATCGGGATCGCCGAACTGGCCTGGGTCACCACGGCCTTGAGTACCGATACCCGTGCGTCGCCGCCCTTGGGCGCCAGACGCTCGCGAATCTTCAGGACTTTCTGGTCCAGGTCCTTCTTGGCCGCGCCAATGGAGCCGTTCCAGTAGATGTCGTGGGTCAGCTTTTCGCCCAGGTAGGTGAAGGCGGTGGTTTTCGCGCCGTCAGCCAGCACGCCGGCTTCGTCCAGGGCATCGATCCACAACTGCCAGTCTTCGCCGCCCATGACCTTGACGGTGCCGTCGATTTCTTCCTGGGTCGCTTGCGCCAAGGTGGTCACGTTGACCTCTTCCTTGTCGGTGTTCAGACCCCGCTGGGTGATCGATTGACCGATCGGCTTGAGTGTCGAGCTGTAGACCTCGCCGGTCTTTGGATCGGTGCGGCGCGGCGCGGCCAGACTGTAGACCACCAGATCGATCTTGCCCAGGTCGCGCTTGATGGTTTCGATGGTCAGGCGCTTGACCTCGTCGGAGAAGGCGTCGCCGTTGATGCTCTTGGCGTACAGGCCGTCGGCATCGGCAAACTTGTGGAACGCCGCGCTGTTGTACCAGCCGGCGGTACCGAGCTTGCCTTCATCGCCTTCACGCTCGAAAAACACCCCGAGGGTCTTGGCGCCGCAAGCGAATGCGGCGGTAATGCGCGCGGCCAGGCCATAACCGGTGGACGCGCCGAGCACCAGGACGTTCTTCGGTCCATCATTGACCGGGCCTTGCTGGGTGACGTAGTCAATCTGTTGCTTGACGTTGGCTTCGCAGCCCACCGGATGGGTGGTCACACAGATAAAGCCACGAACGCGTGGTTTGATGATCATAAGGTCCTCTTTTCTCTTAGGCCGATATCGACACTGACGACTGCAGCGTCGCGGATTCTAGTCATAGACGTTCAAAAAGCCCATGCGTCACTGCTTTTACAACAGCGGCCCGCGCGGGGAAAGCAAAATCCCCGACCTTGCATCGCCTGGATCTTGATTGTGCAGCGTGAGCGCAACATTCTAGCGCCCATCCACGCCAGAGGAGCCTGCCTAATTATCGGTGTCAGGGCTTACGCCGAATACACGTAGATGGGTGACATGGGGCATGTGGTGCGCAACGAAGGCGAAGTCCAGACACTGATCGTTCCCGCGATCGCCGACGTACCTCGGATGGCAGAGACACACCTTGACGGCTGATTTAGCTATGCTAGTGGCCTGCCGGCGCAGATGAAATGCCTGGCGATACAACGCAGCGCATGATCGCGCCTTGCCTCACCCCCGGCGTCAGACCACGCTTGACGCCGGCCTTTCTGATGCCCCAGGCACCTTGGCGCCCGGTCGCATCGCTTTCATGGAATAGAGAATGACCCAACGATCTGTAATCAATGCTTCAGTCAGCCCAAAAGGCAGCCTTGAAACCCTTTCCCAGCGTGAAGTGCAACAACTGAGCGAGGCCGGTTCCGGCAGTGTCTATACCTTATTCCGCCAGTGCGCCCTGGCCATTCTGAATACCGGCGCCCATGTCGACAACGCCAAGACGATCCTCGAAGCCTACAAGGATTTCGAAATCCGCATTCACCAGCAGGACCGTGGTGTGCGCCTGGAACTGCTGAACGCCCCGGCTGACGCCTTCGTCGACGGCGAGATGATCGCCAGCACCCGGGAAATGCTCTTCAGCGCCCTGCGCGATATCGTCTACACCGAGAACGAGCTGGAAAGCCAGCGCATCGACCTGGACAGCTCCCAGGGCATCACCGACTACGTTTTCCACCTGCTACGCAATGCCCGCACCCTGCGTCCCGGCCTGGAGCCGAAGATGGTGGTGTGTTGGGGTGGCCATTCGATCAGCAGCGAGGAGTACCAGTACACCAAGAAAGTCGGCCACGAACTGGGCCTGCGCAGCCTGGACATCTGCACCGGCTGCGGTCCCGGGGTGATGAAAGGACCGATGAAAGGCGCGACCATTTCCCACGCCAAACAGCGCATCACCACGGGCCGTTACCTGGGCCTGACCGAACCGGGCATCATCGCCGCCGAGGCGCCGAATCCGATCGTCAACGAACTGGTGATCATGCCCGATATCGAGAAGCGTCTGGAGGCGTTCGTGCGGGTCGGCCACGGCATTATCATCTTCCCGGGCGGTGCCGGTACGGCCGAGGAGTTCCTCTACCTGCTGGGGATCTTGATGCACCCGGACAACCGCGACCTGCCGTTCCCGGTGATTCTCACCGGACCGAAAAGTGCGCAAGCCTACCTGCAACAGTTGCACGCCTTTGTCGGCGCGACCCTGGGAGAAGCGGCGCACCAGCACTACCAGATCATCATCGACGATCCGGCACAGGTCGCCCGGCAAATGGCCCAAGGTCTCAAGGCCGTCAAGCAGTTCCGCCGCGAGCGCAACGACGCTTTCCATTTCAATTGGCTGATGAAGATCGATGAAGGTTTCCAGCGGCCATTCGATCCGACCCACGCCAACATGGCCGGCCTGAAGCTGCACCGCAACCAACCGGCCCATCAGTTGGCGGCCGACCTACGTCGAGCGTTTTCCGGGATCGTTGCCGGTAATGTCAAGGACAAGGGCATTCGCCTGATCGAGGAGCATGGTCCCTACGAGATCCATGGCGATGCCGAGGTCATGAAGCCGTTGGACAAACTGCTCCAGGCCTTCGTCGCGCAACACCGGATGAAACTGCCGGGCGGCGCCGCCTATGAGCCTTGCTACCGGGTCGTTAGCTGAATCAACGGATCCGCCAGGACTCTTCTGGCGGCTACCTCGGCCGCCAGACCCTGAGCGAAAGCCTGCCGATTCAGGGACGCTTGAGTGCCTGGCGCAGGTGCTCGATTTCAGCCTGGCAGGCACAGCCGGCAAGGTGATCGTTAACCATGCCCGTAGCCTGCATCAAGGCGTAGATCGTGGTGGGACCAATGAATGTCCAGCCGCGTGCCTTCAAGGCCTTGGACAAGCGCACGGAGGCCGGCGAGGTCGGGTTGGCGTTCCAGTAGTCGAAGTCCACCACGGCGGGCCGCTCATCCGCGGATGGCTCGAACGACCACATCCAGGCCGCCAACGATCCAGTCTCATCCACCAATTCGCAGGCACGCTTGGCATTATTGATCGTCGAGAGGATCTTGCTGCGATTACGCACGATGCTTGGGTCATCCATCAGCCGGGCCACGTCCGCGTCGCCGTACTGAGCCACGCGCCTGAAATCGAATTGATCAAAGGCTGCGCGGAAGTTCTCGCGCTTGCGCAGGATGGTGATCCAGGCCATGCCTGCCTGAAAACCCTCCAGGCAGATTTTCTCGAACAGAAGAATATCGTCGGTGATGGGACGTCCCCACTCCGCGTCGTGGTAACGGGCATACTCGGGCTTGGAAGAACGCCAGAAACATCGGGTGATACCCGCCTCATCGACCGTCAGCCCCTGGGAAGTCGTATCCATGCCTTACCTTGCCTTTGTTCGCTAGGAGTCATGACCAATCCTGACACAACGTGTGACACTCTTGCACCGATTCTTTTGCGACAACGCCAATCAACGCATCGCGACCACAAACAACCGTGGGAACGGCAACAGCACGGTGCCATCAACCGACGCCGGATAGGCTTCGCTGATCGCCGCCAGGTAACGCTGCAGGTAAGCGGTCTTTTCCGCCTCGTCCAGCAGCGCCAGGTACGGTCGCAGAGCGGAGCCCTTGAACCACTCGACGACCGCCGCATGCCCACCCGCTAGCGGATGGTGGTAAGTGGTACACCAGACATCCACTGTCGCGCAGTGCCGCCGCAGCAACTCATAATAGAAAGTCGCATCGTGCCGTGGCGGATGGCGAACTGCGCCGATCTTGGCCGTCCACGGCCCGTGCGCCGCCACTTCGCGGGCCAGCCGGTGGGACGGTTCCTGCATATTATCCGGGGTCTGCACCGCCAGAGTGCCACCGGCGACGAGCTTGCTCACCAGATGAGGATAAAGCGTGGCGTGATCCTCCAGCCACTGCAGCGAGGCATTGGCCAGAATCACATCGAAGGCTTGCTCAGGGTCCCAGGTCGCAATATCGGCCTGTTCGAAATTCAGCTCGGGCAAACGTTGCCGGGCACTGGCCAGCATCTCCTCGGAACTGTCCATGCCAGTGACCCGCGCCTCGGGAAAACGCCGCGCCAGGACCTCGGTGGAATTGCCCGGACCACAGCCCAGGTCGACGGCCACCTGCACCGACTTCGTCGCAATCGCGGCGACCAGATCGCGGACGGGACGGGTACGTTCAGCTTCAAAGGTCGAATATTGCTTGGCTGACCAGCTCATCACGCTTCCTCTTGTGTGTGGGGAGTGAGCACCGCGTAGGGTTTGCAAACCATGCTGACAAATGCCAGCAAAGGCAAGCGGCTACACGCCGAAACCAGGCGCAGAGTCTGCGTGCGGTATTGTGCCGTGGCGTTCGCATCACCCCTATACCAAATAGGAAGTGCTCAACACCGGTGTTGTCAGCCATGAATCCTGCACCACATGCCGTAGAGACAACTCAGTCGCTTCAATAGCCCAGCGCTACCGCCGCCTCTTGGATTGACCCTTCGATAAAACCACCATATAGTGTGCCCACTTAAAATAAAAACACTACATGCTGTGCCATACCACTCCTACGGCACCGCTCACTTCCCTGGAGCGCCAGGGTTTTCCGATGCCTGTTTGTGCTGTGAATCCTGTTGACCGGGAGTTGCAAACGCGTGCCTACCTGCCTGGGGAGAAGGCAGTGAATCGGGTCTACACACACTTCATACAAGGAATATCCGATGCTCAGCTGGGACGAATTCGACAAAGAAGAAGGCGAAGTAGCGGTCAAGGGCGCCAACGCCGG
>NZ_CP014135.1:4993196-5020157 GCF_001543125.1 Pseudomonas agarici
TCACCCAGATCCTGTCCATGGGCCGGCGCAACAAGATGACCGGCGTGGCCGAGCAGTTCCAGTACATCCTGCGCGACGAATCCATGCACCTGAATTTCGGCATCGATGTGATCAACCAGATCAAGATCGAAAACCCGCACCTGTGGGATGCCGAGATGAAGGAAGAAGCCACCCAGATGATCCTGCAGGGCACCCAACTGGAAATCGAATACGCCCGCGACACCATGCCACGCGGCGTACTGGGCATGAACGCGGCGATGATGGAGGACTACCTCAAGTTCATCGCCAACCGTCGCTTGAGCCAAATCGGCTTGAAGGAAGAATATCCGGGCACCACCAACCCGTTCCCCTGGATGAGCGAGATCATGGACTTGAAGAAAGAGAAGAACTTCTTCGAGACCCGCGTGATCGAGTATCAGACCGGTGGCGCGTTGAGCTGGGATTGATGCGGGTATTCATGGACTCAGCATCACTGCTGATGAAATGGATGCATCACAGAAGGCTGCCACTGGCAGCCTTTTTTGTCACACCCGTGGGCGGGAAAGGCAGCCATCTGCCCTCCCCATTCTAAGTTAGACGGTTGTGAGCCTATTGTCGCCGCTAACGACAAGCGCCTTTTTAGGGCGAATTTGACTAGCCGCGATAATGCCCAGTGAGACGCAGAATGCTATGAAATACCAACCATACGAATAGTCTTTGATGCCAACACCATTGACCACCACCAGCGCCGCGAAGATCTTCGCCGAGAAGGCCGCAAACAGATACCCGACCCCGTTGACAAACCCCATCGCTTTACCATAAACCTCAGGCGTAAATATTTCGGCAGGAACCGCTAGGAAAGGCCCCCATGCCATATTCCCGAAGAACCCCATCCCACACAGAGCGACCATCAGCAGCGCTTGATCAGCCGTCTTCAAGCTTGCCAATAGAACGATAAAAGGGATCAGCCCAATGAAGCATGTCAAGATCATGACCCGGCGATTGCCTTTAAATACTTTGTCCGAAAGATAGGAGGAAATAAAACTACCTATGGCTCCCGACAAGAAGTAAGCCGCACTCCAGATGCCCATTTTGACTAACGAAAATCCGAACACATCGGAGAGGTAGAGCGGTATCCAGGTCAACGCGCCATACAGTGTTATCTGCATGACCACGTCGACAAACACGACTGCGACGTAAGAACGTTCCTTGAAGAAGTCTCGGAACCTGATGTTGTTATGCTTAAGAATCGACTGCCGGGACGAGGCATACGCCCCTTCGATAATAGTGCCTTCTTCAATTTCATCCCTATAGGCGTACTCCATGTCAGCCTCGGTGGCCTTGGGATGCTGCTCGGGTCGATCAAAGACCCAAAAAACAATCATCAACAGAGGGATGATGCCAGCAGCTCCCGTGACAAAAAACACGATGCGCCAGCTTTCAGCATGAGACGCCATTTGCGTAGCCAGAACGCTAGCCCAAGCGGGCGTCAAAATCCATGCCCAAGATAGCAAGGCCTGAGCACGTGCCCGGCCCTGCTTGTTGAACCAGCGCATCAGGATGCGTGCGGATGGCACATACTCCGTACCGACCATCATCCCAAAAAGTGCCATCCGCCAAAGATACTCTTCCCGAGTCTCGATGAATCCCATCCAGACGGTCATGATCGACCAGGCCACTACGGAAAATAGCAAAATCCGCTTGGCACCAAATTTGTCCGTCAGTATTCCCGACACGTATTGCGACGGTCCATAGAACAACAGCATCAGAAAGGCACCGGTGCCGATATCAGCAGTAGTAAGGCCGATATCGTGCGCGATGGATGGCAGGAGTACACTTGTCTTCACACGATCGAGGTACTGAATGCTGTAGGCCAGGAACAGCACAACCGCTATCCACCACCGCAGGGGGAGTAGAGCTTTCATACGATAACTCTCCGCTATTATTGTTGTATTTTTTTAGTACACGACTAACATATTAGTTAATTTATGACTTTTAAGTTGCACACTCCAAGGTTTTATCTCAGGTATACGACTGCTTAATCCAGGGTCGCCCGGGTAAAAGTCTCTACATTATCCAAGAGGACATCCAAGTCGCGCATAGCTTCTTCAGGTTTTTCCTCAGCGATATGCTGAGCAATTGCAGCATGAAGTTGAGCCGTTTCAGGTAAGTTGGCGAAACGTTTGTAGTAAGCAAACCAGAATCGACGAGACAAACCCTGCATCAGCTTCATCACCGAGGAGGCATACTCATTTCTTCCTGCTTTTATAACCAGCTTATTGAATTTTCTGTCGAGTTCCAGAAACGCCTCGCCGTCACTTTCCTGGCTGGCCAGCCGCATGTTTTTTGCAAGCCGTGCAAACTCAACACGCTCATCCGGCTCGGCTCTTTTTGCCGCAGCCCCCACCAAATAACGTTCAATTTCACGCCGTACTTCCAACAGTCGCAGCTGTTTTTTTACATCTATCTCTGAAACGACTATTCCGCGCTTCGGCATGATGACAACCAGACCTTCGCGTGCAAGCTGCTGCAGTGCTTCGCGAACGGGGGTACGGCCAAGTCCTATCAGCGTCGAGAGCATATTTTCAGAAACCATCTGCCCTGGTGGGAGCTGCAAGGTGGCAATCAGCTCCTCGATCTGCATGTACGCAAGATCGACCAGACTCTCCTCTGGAACCAGATTGATTTTTTCTGCGACTCTCTTCGCTAAAGAACTCATGACTCTCGCTATTCCTGAATGATCGAGCGTTTGCCTAACACAGCGCCACAGGATAACGGCTGTACGAGTTGCTGGTACATAGATAACCAGCCTTTTTCAGTCGTCGGTGGCCGTGGAATAAGCGCCCCCAGTCTCGCCGTGAGCTCCTGTGGCGTGATGGCGATATCGAGGCTGCGCTTGATCAGATCGATATGGATTATGTCGCCGGTTTCCACGATGGCCAGGGGGCCACCCTCCGCTGCTTCCGGCATGACTTGCCCAATGGTAATCCCACTGTTGAGTCCTGACAGCTCACCATCGGTGATGACAGCAACGTCGCTGCCAAATCCCGCCCCAACCAGCGCGGCCATGAAACTGGCTGCGAAAACGGTACCCGGACCGCCCTTGGGGCCAAGCATCCGAAGCACCACTACGTCGCCGTTTTGAATGCCACCGCCTTCCAACCCTTCAATGGCGACACTTTCATCCTCAAAGACCACCGCTCGGCCACTGAATTGGCGAACATGCGCAGGGACTGCCGACAGCTTGACGACCGCACCATCAGGCGCCAGGTTGCCTCGAATGACGATAAGCCCAGGCTCGGCTCGCAGGGGGGCGTTCAGCGGAGCAATCCGTTTGGGATCCGGTAACGGCCGAGTAGAAAGGTTTTGCGCCAACGTCCTGCCGGTAACGGTCAGGACACTGCCATCCAGCACCTCCAGTAGCTGCTTCATCGCCCCGGCACATCCGCCCGCTTCAGCAAAGTCTTCAATTCGGTCGGGGCCGTTTGGCCGTACCTGGGTAATTTGGCCCAGGCCACCCGCTGCTTCAAATTCCGCAATGATGTCGATTTTGCATTCAGACTCAATGGCAATAGCCGTGAGATGGCGGACTACGTTTACCGAGGCGCCAATGGAAACTGCCGTGCGTACCGCGTTGCGAAACGCACCGGCAGTCATGATTTGGCGGGGGCGGATGTCATTTTCCACCAAAGACACAATCGCTTGCCCCGCCTGCGTAGCCAGGCGATATAGCGCCTCACTGCCCGCCCGTATCGGCGCGTTACCGGTGAGCGCCATTCCCAGCGCCTCGGCCATGCAATGCATGGAGTTGGCTGTCGCCATCCCCGCGCAGACACCCGGTCCTTTGATCGCATGGCGGGTCATTTCCGTGAGGTCATGCAGCTCGATTTTATTGGCTTTCAGGGCACCGACGGCTTTGTAAACTTCTTCAATGTCGACGTGCTTGCCGCCGCACTGAGAACCCAACTGATAACCGCAAGTGAGCACCAAACTAGGCACATTCAATCTACCCGCTGCCATGAGTTGGGCCGGTGTCGTCTTATCGCATGACGCCAATAAAATCATGCCATCCAATTCGGCTCCTTCGACCTGGACCTCTACATCGTTAACCAGGAGGTCGCGTGTCGGCATCAGATACCGACCTTGCTTTCCCGCGCTGGTCACAAAGTCGGACGGCGCCACCGTGCGAATTTCAAAAGGCAAGGCCCCCGCCGCACGAATAGCCTCCTGAACAACCTTGGACACTTCATCGAGATGCTGGTAACAGACGGACAATTTGCTCGATGAGTTCACCACTGCGATTTTCGGCTTTTCGAAATCTTCTTCGGCGATGCCCATTGCGATCCATTGGGAACGCCGTACTGCCCAGCGGGTGGTTCCCGGCTCAAAATTGCTGCGATAGTTTTTACGGGGTTTCTCGCTCATCTCGCTCTCCCGACTCGTCAATCGAGCCTTGCCTCTTCACGGTTCAGCAGCATGCGAATGTCGCTGCCATTTATTTTTTTTGCGGCCAGCCCATCTTTCGCCATGAGCACGGCGGCATGCCCTATCGCGTGACCGTATGAGAAGCATTGCGCGGTGACGCGTGCCGATGCGACGGCCTCATGCTCGGCGCACAGGCAGCGCCCCGCCGCCAGCAGGCCTTCTCCCTCACTGGGTACGAAACAACCGAACGGTACTTCGTAGAAGTCATTAAGGAGCCATTCAACACGGGGTTTGGCGCCGGAGTGCAACTCAATCGGCCAGGGAGATCGAGCGATACCTTGAGGTGATTTTTCACCCGTGAGGATGGCTGCGTTGGTGAGTAAATGAGTGCCTTGAATCTGCCGCGTCTCGCGCACGCCGACCTGCGCCGCGGAATCGTTAACCCAACTGGCTTCGCAACCTTGAAGGTAGTCTTTGAAGAAACGCGCATATTCGCGCAACTGAAGGCGACCATTGATTTCAGCTTCGGTGAAATCTTCATAGCGAAGCACATTCAGCTCTCGACCATCGTTGCCGGTGATACGCGTGCAGTTGCAAAGGAGCTCCGCGGGGCGAGGCGTCTGGAACAGCCAGATTTTGCTGCGGGGCAATTTATACCCGCGCTGGTTGGCCTCGGCGATCATCTGCGTGACACACGCAGGCATGATGGTGTCAATGCCATAGGCTTTCCGAAAGCGTCCTACATCCACTCCCGAGAGCTTGAATATCATCGTCGGGTTTTGTACCCGGCCGTTATCTCCCATGAAGGTGGGAAGACCCGCCATCGCCGCCAAATCAGCGTCACCGGAGGCGTCAATGGTGACCGGAGCGAAGACTGAAAGCTTGCCCTGCTTCGTATAGATTTGCGCACCGAGGGTTCTATCGCCTTCCCGGATCACGTCGGTCACCAGTGCGTGATAGATGACGGTCACGCCAGCCTCGATCAGCAGGGCGTCGGCAACATCGCGCCAGACCAGGGGATCGTGGACTCGGGTGAAGGTTTTACCGTATTTGACCGGGGCTGTGAGTCCGTTTCGTGACTCCATCGCGCGCATGAACTCGTCGACAAATCCATGCACCACCTGGACAGCTCGGGACGCTGTATCACTGGCCTCGTAAAGCCCACAAATCGTTCCCGATAAGCCCGCTACGGCACCGCCACCGCAAAATCCATACTTCTCAATCAACACGACCCGACAGCCTTGCCGCGCCGCTGTGACCGCCGCCGCCAAGCCCGCGGCCCCGCCTCCGGCAATCAAGACATCGGTATGGAGCGTCATGCGTTGCCGACAATCGGTCACCGGAGATTTTTCTGAGGTCATGATTTGAGCTCACTTGTTGTTGTGCTTAAACCATCACATGCGGTAAATATTTTGTCAACATACAACTAACATATTAGAACAATCCCCAAAAAAACTCCGAGCCGTCTTGGAAAAACCGCCCATCGTCAAGGTAACGAAAACCATGCGCGGATTGCGCAACATTTTTTTCGATCCGTGTGATTACGGGACCTGTTGGAAGGAAGCAAAGCACAGCCCTGAAGGAAATGATGGCCTTCCTGATAATTGGACGGGATGGCTTTTAGCCCCTCGCGCGCGAGTCAATTCCCCGACGAACACGACGGCCCTACCGATAATCGGAATTCCGAAAAAAAGTTTGCCCAAGCGCATCAACAACTGTACAAAAACACAGTACATTTCACTCTGATCGATACCGGAGAACAGCATGTCCTGTCCAGCCAGCCTTTCAGTGCCAAGGACCACCGCCGAACGCATCGTGCTTCATCAATTCACCCCGAAGCATTGCGCCCAAGCTCGCGCCATGTTGGGTTGGAGCCATGAGCAACTGTCCCGGGAGTCCAGCGTCTCGGTGGCCGCCATCCAACGCTTCGAAGCCGGCCAGCCACTCAAGGATGTCACCCGCCTGGCCTTGGCCTTTCGCTTCGAGGCCGAGGGTTTGGTATTTTTTCCAGGCTTTGCGCCGGGTCGGGGAATGAATATTCGCGGCTGCACGCCAGATCCGACCAAGCGCGAAGATTTCGAAATGATTGAGTAATTCCGGACCACCGCTTGGCGCCTCCTCTGGGTAAACTCCAGAGTCAGCATTGTGGCAGGCGGCAGCCGAAACGCCGCACCGCTGCTCGGTGACGAAGCCGTCGTAAAAGCGCAGACCTTATTCTGTCAGGCAGACCGCGGTCGCTGTTTTTTGGGGCGGCTTCGCGTCCCGCTGCGGACAAGCCTGCTCGCCACGACAACCCTGGTCGTGCCACCAAAGGCTGACCGCCCAGCCAGCCCTGGTAGCGATCCGGGCTTATTCGAAGTCCGGGTCTTGTCGTGCCAGGGAAGCCTGTTCGTATCCGTAGGCTATCGCCAGCAGCTGCGCCTCGCTCCAGCGAGCCGCGAAGAAATACACCGAAGTGGGCAGGCCATCGGCGCCCATGCCCGAAGGCACGGTAATGCCCGGATACCCCGCAAGGTTTACGCTCCCCAGCTCCAGGATCGCATTAGGATGGGGATCCCCCAGGATCGCATCCAGTCCGTTATCCACCAGCGCCCGATCGATATTGCGCCGAGCTTCATCACCCAACTCGGCTGACAGCGCCAGGTATTCGGCCTCGTCAAACGCCAGGGCATTGGCTCGCTTGAGCAGCTCCTGATCGTAGTTTTCCGCACCGGGATGACGCTCGTTGTAATCCACCAGTTCTTGAAGGCTCGAGACTTTCAGGCCCGAACGGCTGGCCAGGTAGCCAGGCAACACTCGCTTGATCGTCATATCGAACAGACGGGACACTCGCGTCCAATCGTTTTCAGACCAATCGGTCTGCTGCAGATCGACCGGCACCAGTTGTGCCCCGGATCGACGCAGGGTGTCCAGGGCCTGGGCAAATTGTGGGTGATCGTCCAGATCGTCGCTGCCGGGCTTGAAGCGACTGGGATAACCGATGATCTTTCCTTGCAGCGCATCGGCTTTGAGCTTTTGCGTGTAGTCCTTGAAGACAGGCACTTGCGCGGTGGCCAGGTCCTGCGGATCCAGTGCAGCCATGGCATTGAGGAGTAAGGCGGCATCACGCACGGTGCGTGTCATCGGCCCCGCGCTGTCGAGCTCGCGGGAAGCGGGAATGATACCGGCGCGGCTCAATAGCCCCACGCTAGGTTTCATACCGACAATGCCGGTCCTCGAGGCTGGGCAAATCACCGAGCCGAAGGTCTCGGTCCCTACCGACAAGGGTGCATACCCCGCGGCGACCGCCGCGCCAGAGCCCGAACTGGAGCCACAGACATCGCCATCGAGTGCATGGGGATTTTTCGTCAATCCACCCCGACTGCTCCAACCGTCAGGCAGTTGGTCACCACGAAAGTTCGCCCACTCGCTCATATTAGTCTTGCCTAGGATAATGGCACCTTGCTCACGCAGTCGCTGCACAATGAATGCATCGTCAGGCGTCGGCGCACCGACCATGGCCAATGAGCCTCCAGCGGTCTGCATCCGGTCGGCGGTGTGGATGTTATCCTTGAGCAATACCGGAATGCCGTGCAGCGGACCACGGACGGTGCCCGTCCTGCGTTCCTCGTCCAGCGTCCGGGCAATCGACAGCACATCGGGATTGAACTCGATCACCGCCTCGATGGCGGGACCGAATGAGTCCAGGTCGACCGCACGGGAGACGAGATAACCCACCAGATCCTCGGAGGTGAAGAGCCCTTCGGCCAACGCCCGCGCCACCTCCGTGGCGTCGGCATAGGCCATCTTCGCCAGCTCCTTACTGATGACGACCGGTTCCGCCTGGGACGCAGGGTTATCAAGAGGAGCCGCCTGACCGAGCGAGGTTGCCAGACAAAAAGCCGGCAGCACCGTAAACCAGCCGAGCTTCGTGAAAATTCGACGCATGACTTCGTATCCTGACCAAATGCCAGTGATCCATTTCACCGGCGGCGGCCATCCTAAAGGGCGTTGCCCTCAGAGACGTCGGACAAGATCGGCTACAACACGCGGGAAAAGTCGATGCCGACCGTGAGGTTCAGATTAAAGTCTTCGCTCGACCAATCACCGTGAAATATCCCGCCCCGGACCTGCGTCATAGAATCGGCGCAGGATGTGCGGCGTGCCAACGACGAAATCGTCAAATAGCCGGCGCAGACGCCTGAATCACCTTCCAGATCGTAGAAATGGCTTGGAAGGACACTGATTATTCTTTACGGAATGCTCGACAATATTCATCGTGCTTCTCCGATGAATGGCCGTTCCGTGCAGAGCACAGCTTCTGTGTTCAGATAAAGAAAAAGTGGCGCATAGAGACCTATGGAAATCCAACGTGGCAAAGGGCAGTCGTTTGCCAGACGCATTTACTTGCCCCGAACGGTAGGCGTTGGAGTCGGCTGTTTCAGCGTGATCGCGGCACTTGCGCCCCTGTCGATGCCAACCTGGATCTGGGGCCTGCTGGTATTCAATGCCGTGGCCTGGCCACACCTGGCGTACTGGGTGGCCCGTCACTCCGACTACCCCTACCGAACCGAATGGCGCAATATCCTGATCGACTCGCTGCTGGGCGGATTCTGGGCGGCGACCATGCAGTTCAACCCCTTGGTTACCGTCAACATGCTCTCGCTGATGAGCATGCACAACGTCGCCGCTGGCGGCCTGCGGTTGATGGCCCAAGGCATGGCCGCCCAGGCAGTGGGAATCCTGGTGTCCTGGCTGATCTTTATTCCGGCGTTCAATCCAGTGACCACTGCGTTGCAGATCTACGCCTGCCTGCCGGTACTGGTCCTCTACCCGCTGGTCATCGGCATGGGCGGCTTCAAGCTGGCGATCAAGCTGGCCGAGCACAAACGGGCGCTGAGCGCCCTGAGTCGTACCGACAGCCTGACTGGCCTGCTCAATCACGGTTCCTGGAAAGACCTGCTGCACGTCAGATTCCACAAATGCCGGCAGGCACAGTGCCAAGCGACGATTGCCGTGATCGACATCGACCATTTCAAGAGCATCAACGATACCTACGGTCACCTGATCGGTGACAGCGTGCTACGCCAGTTGAGCCGCGACCTGCGCGCTAACCTGCGTGAGCATGACTTGGCCGGGCGCTATGGCGGCGACGAGTTCTGCGTGATCCTGCCGGATATGTCACTGGCTCAAGCCAACGAAATCATGGAACGTCTGCGCCAGGTGTTCAGCAACTATCGAAGCGAGGAAGTACCGCAATTGCGGGTCACCCTGAGTATCGGCCTGGCGGCGTGCCGCGCAGACTTCAAGGATGCCGGCGCCTGGCTGAACGAGGCCGACAAGGCGCTCTACATGGCCAAGAACACCGGGCGCAACAAGGTCAACAGCGCCGAGGGGGAGAGCGCCGAGCCGGCCCTCGAGTGCCTGACCAACTCTGCCTGAGTTCGCTCACTTTGTACGAAAAAACATAGGCCGGATGAAGGAGCCGCCCCCTTCTGGTCGACGCCTTCCTGGCAGATTGCGTCGATCAGCAGCCACGATCGACGCGACGCCACAACCACCAGCAGTAATCTTCACCTCCCTGCTTACACACGACGAACAAGGTTGCAGCGAGGTCGTCCGCCCTATGGTTGAGCTGGCCCGTGAGCGCGACTGCTCGACCCGTAACAGGCGCGCCATATAAAGCATGCAAGGTCGAACGTGACTGACGCTTCGAGCGTCGATAACTGAAGGCAACAATGCGTCAGGTATTCAACACCCGGCGATGCGCGGCAATCTCAGGAATCTCCACTCGCCGCATATACACCCGCAACGGCTCAGTGATCTGAATCCGTTCATCGATATTTTGGTCCAGCAAAAACTGAACTCGCTCCCGGGATAGGTACATAGCCTCCTGCCCGGTTGGCAGCCAGACGAATTCGCAGGCAGGGATGATGGCGTCATCCGCCACATCCATGCCGAAGGAATCTTCGCTGAAGCGGACGAGGTAGCGGCCGGTCTTACGGTTCAAGCCGACAAAACCTTGGAGCTGGTCGGCGGCTTGGCAAATGAGTTCAGAGGTGATGCGCATGGTAAACCTCACGGGAGAGCCAGAAGGCTCATGGGTCGATGGTTTACACACAAGGTAGGCAGTGCGTTTCCCTCTGAAGGGGAAACTACCGCTCAAGCGTACTGCATAATCCATCACGATTGCGCCAAAAAAAAATATCGACTTTATTCAGTTTCGCGATAGCACTTGAAACATTCAGTTGTTAAAAGAGGTTTCCCCCCCATCTCCAGGAAAGGAGTTCGCAATGCCTGTCACCTTTAGCAAAAGCCCATTGATCGTGAGCCTGCTGCTGGCCATGGGCCTGAGCGCCGCCCAGGCCAACAGTGCCCCGCTCAAGCATCCCGCCTTCGATGGCATTCCCAATCCAGCCGTGATCGCCCACCGTGGCGCCTCATTCGATGCCCCTGAGTCAACTGCGGCGTCCTATACCCTGGCTCGCGACCTGGGCGCCGACTATCTGGAAATGGACCTGCAACGCAGCAAGGATGGTGTGATCTTCGCCTTGCACGACAACAACCTGTCGCGCACCACCGACGTCGCCAGCAAGTTCCCCGAGCGTAAGGACAGCCCGGCCAACGAATTCACCTGGGCCGAACTGCAGACCCTGGACGCCGGTAGCTGGTTCAACAAGGCCAACCCAGACCGTGCCCGGCCGTCTTATGTCGGCCTGAAAATCCTCAGCCTGGACCAGATTATCGATATCGCCCAGGCCAATCCGAATCACCAGCCGGGCTTGTACATCGAGACCAAGGTGCCCAAGCAGTTCCCCGGTATCGAACATGATTTGAAGAGCAAGCTGCAGGAGCGCGGCCTGCTGAGCCAAAACAAAGGGGCCTCCAAAGAGCCGACTCAGGTCGGCCAGGGTAAAGGCAAGGTGATCCTGCAGACCTTCGATAAGAGCAGCCTGGAACTGTTACAGAAGGAAATGCCGGACACGCCGAAAATCCTTCTGCTATGGGTCGGTGAAGGTGGCATCGAACCGAAGTCGAACGTCAGCTTCGCCGACTCCGGCGAGAAGACCAAGGCCGCCTATTACGCCAAGCAGGAACCCAAGGACCAGGCCGAGTTCGAGCAGTGGGTCGACTACGCCAAAGCCCAGGGCGCCATCGGTACCGGTCCGTCCGCGCAATTGTCCCATGGCGGCGACCAGAGCTATTCGGACCTGATCAAACCGTGGATGAACAAGTACACCCACGACAAGGGCATGCTGGTGCATGTTTATACCGTCGACGAGCCGCTGGACTTCAAGAAGGTTCTCGATGCCGGCGTCGATGGCATCTTCACCAACCGTTCTTCGGAACTGCTCAAGTACTTCAAGCGTGCTTCGCCAAAAACCGTGCCGCAGATCCTTGAGGCCAACGGCTACTGAGTCGCCCTATGAGTGGGCCGGCGCCCAAGGCGCCGGTTTCACGGTTTAAGGATAAATTAAGTTGCAACATCTAAGCTGATCCCACTGAAGTCAATCAATCAAAGGATCTTTCAGATGAAAACGCTTACCACACTACTGACTGCTACCGCCCTGACCTTCGTCGCCGGTTTTGCCCAGGCCGACGTTCGTCCGGACCTTATTTCCGGCCTGCTCGAATCCGGCGCCATCGCCAGCTTCGAGAAGCTCAACCAGGCCGCCCTGGCCAAGCATCCGAACGCCACTATCCTCGACACTGAGCTGGACCACACCATCAGCGGCTATGTTTATGAAGTCGAGCTCAAAGATGCCGACGAGGTGAAATGGAAAGTCAAGGTCGACGCCAAGACCGCCGTGGTACAAAGTGAAAAGAAAAAGAAAAACAAGTGATCCACCCGTGTCCGTAAAAGCCGCGCCGGCCTCCCCAACGGCGCTGCTTTTACGCGCCACAAAGACACGCCCGTCGCCTCGGCCTGCCCCTGAACGTTACCAGAGCGCCAGCGTATAGCTGAGGATCAGGCGGTTCTCATCCAGATCATTGCCAAAGTTGGAGCGCACCGTCGCGTTGCGCCACTTCACCCCCACGCCCTTGAACGTGCCGTCCTGCACCACATAACCGATATCGGTGTTGCGCTCCCACTCCCGCCCCTCGCCCGGTGCCGCACGCTGCACATTGTCGCCGGAGACGTAGCGGGTCATAAAGCTCAACCCCGGCAAGCCGAGGGCGGCGAAGTTATAGTCATAACGCAGTTGCCAGGAGCGCTCGTTGATATTGGCGAAGTCGCCGATCTGCACGAAGTTCACCAGGTACGGGTCGCTGCGACCGATGTACGGGAATGGATCATTGCCGCTCATGCGTTGATAGGCCAGGCCCAGCGCATGGCCCTTGAGGCTGTAGGTGAACATCGCACCCAGGGCCCGGTTGTCCAACGACCGGAAGTTACCGTCCTCACTGCTGCGGGCATAACGCAGGTCAGTCTTCAGGCCTTGACCGCTACCCAGGTTCCAGTTATGCACCAGACCGACGAAGTTCTGCCGGTAGATGTCCTGCAACTTGCCGTAGCGATATTGAGTAAGCAGGTTCGGTAGCCACTGATAGTCGGCCCCGGCGAACTGGAACTTGTCGCTGACACCGCCAATGCGGTTGGCGCTCATGTCTTGATAGTCGGTGGAATCGACATAGTTGATCTGGCTCAACTGCCCCGCCGTCAGCTTCAGCCGCTCGATCTCCTGCACACTCAGTAGGCCGCCTTTGAACGTACCGGGCAACAGCCGGGTATCGTTGGAGTTCACCACCGGATCCTTGAGCTGCAAGGTCCCGACTTTCAGGGTGCTGTTGGACAAGCGAACCTTGGCGGTCAGGCCCAACTCGCCGTAACGGTCCTGGGAGCCGCCATGCGACAAGTCAGCCGGCAGCAGGCCGGTACCGGCGGTACCACGTCCCGAGTCGAGCTTGAAGCCGGTCATACCCAACGCATCGATGCCGAACCCAAGGGTCCCGGCGGTGTAACCGGACTCCAGACGCAGCATGAAACCCTGCGCCCATTCCTCGGCCTTTTCTCGCGAGCCGGGCTGGCGGAAATCGCGATTGAAATAGAAGTTACGCGCCTCCAAGTTGCCCTTGCTGTCGGCGACAAAGTCCGCCTTGGCACCTGGCGCACAGAGCAGTCCGAGGCCGAGCAAACTGGCGATGGAAAGCGGTGAACGTGACAATGCGTCGAAGTGCTGCATGGTGTGCTCCTGTATTGCGGGCACGAGCCGGCCCTCTCGGGGGCGTTGGGTTCGCGACCGATATGATGAAAAGCGGGTGGATCGCAATGGCCCGGACCGTGAAGGCCCGGGCGGGCAGCGGCTCAGGACTCGAGTTGTCGGCCGCGGGTTTCCGGCAGGCTCAGCGCCGCCAGGATTACTACGCCATAGGCCCCGGCGGCGAATACGCCGATACCGGTACCAATGGGCAGGGTTTCACTCAGGGCACCGATAAACAGCGGAAACAACGCGGCGACGGAGCGCCCGGCGTTGTAGCAGAAGCCCTGGCCCGAACCCCGCATACGCGTGGGAAACAACTCGGTGAGGAACGCCCCCATGCCGGCGAAGATGCCCGAGGCGAAGAACCCCAGGGGAAATCCGAGCCAGAGCATCCAGGTGTTGTCGATGGGCAACTGAGTGTAGGCCAGGACAATGGCCATCGAGCCGATGGCGAAGAGGATGAAGTTCTTCTTGCGGCCAATGGCATCGGTCAGCAACGCGCTACTCACATAACCGACATAGGAGCCGACAATCACCATCGCCAGGTAACCGCCGGTGCCCAGCACGCTCAGGCCGCGCTCGGTCTTCAAGTAGGTCGGCAGCCAGGTGGTGATCGCGTAGTAGCCACCCAGCGCTCCAGTGGTCAGCAGCGAGGCACGCAAGGTGGTGCTGAGCATTTGCGGGGCGAAAATTTCGAAGAAGGCCCAGGGTGAGGTCTTGGCCGAGCGTTCCTGGCGGGCCTGCTCGAAAGTGTCGGACTCCTTGACCAGCCGGCGGATCACCAGCACGAACAAGGCCGGCACCAGGCCGATGATGAACAACGCCCGCCACGCCTGTTCCGGCGGCAGGAAACTGAACAATCCGGCATAGAGCAGCGCCGTCAGCCCCCAGCCCACGGCCCAGCCGGCCTGCACCATGCCCACCGCTTTGCCCCGATCCTGCGAGCGGATCACCTCGCCGATCAGTACCGCTCCGGCGGTCCACTCACCGCCGAAACCGAAGCCCATCAAGGTTCGCGCCACCAGCAATTGTTCATAATTCTGCGCCAGTCCGCAGAGGAAGGTGAAGAACGCAAACCACAGCACTGTCAGTTGCAGGGTGAGCACCCGGCCGATACGGTCTGAGAGAATCCCGGCAATCCAGCCACCGGCCGCCGAGGCGAGCAAGGTACTGGTACCGATCAATCCGGCTTCGCCCTTGGAAATGCCCCAGGTGGCGATCAGGGTCGGAATCACGAAGCTGAGCATCTGCGTGTCCATGCCATCCAGGCCATAGCCGATCTTGCAGCTCCAGAAAGTGCGTTTTTCATTTTTGCTCAGTGGGCCGTACCAACTGAACGGGCCGGCACGGCGCGTCCCTGAAGGCACGCGGTCTGTCATGGTGTTGTCCATGGAGGTTCCTGCGGCAGCAAAGGAAAGTGACGGACACGCCTCGTTGTTTTGTTATGAAGGCGTTATCGTGGGGGAGCCGACGCAAAACGCTGCATCGGGTAGCGAATTCTTCGCGCCTGTCCGCACCAGCGTCAAACGGGAAAAAAGCGGGTCAATGCATAAGAAAAATTGATGAGCCAAGTCATCAATTTTTCTTGTTTATAAAACCATATTTTCTGATTGGACAGCCTTAACTTAAGCTCTCTACAAAAGGCTCTTCACGCCCTGGAGACGTTTCGATGAATCAGCCCTCCCTACCCTTCAACCAGTTGCAACACAGTACGCCGTTGGCGCTGCGTCAACAGATTGCCTCCGGACGCTACCAGGGCCACACCAGCGGTCTCGGCCAAGGCCGGGTGCAGGCCAATATCGTGATCCTGCCGGATGACTGGGCCGATGAATTCCTGCGTTTCTGTACGCTGAATCGCCAGGCCTGCCCGCTGCTGGACATCACCGAACCGGGTGACCCGATCTTCCGCCATTTGGGCGAGGCCGTGGATATTCGCCATGACGTACCACGCTATCGGGTTTACCGCGAGGGCGTGTTGAGCGAAGAACCTTCGGACATAGCCGCGCTCTGGCAGGACAATCTGGTGGCCTTTGCCATCGGCTGCTCGTTCTCCTTCGAACAACCGCTGTTGGAGGCCGGTATCGTCCTGAGGCATATCGAACGAGGCCTCAACGTGGCGATGTACCAGACCCATATCGACACCCGTCCGACGGCACGCCTGCAAGGCAAGCTGGTGGTCAGCATGCGCCCGCTCAAAGCCGCCGAGGCAATCCAGGCGATCCAGATCACTGGGCGCATGCCCAATGTCCACGGCGCCCCGGTGCATATCGGCGACCCGGCGCTGATCGGCATCCGCGACCTCGGCGCACCGGACTACGGCGACGCCGTGCCGGTGGCCGAGGACGAGATCCCAGTCTTCTGGGCCTGTGGCGTGACCCCGCAATCGGTGGTGCAGGCCTCACGCCCGCCGCTGTGCATCACCCATGCGCCAGGCTGCATGCTGGTGACCGACCTGCACAATCACGCTTTGTAGATCTATGAATTTCATTGCGCAGGTCGCCGGCTCGTAACAAAGATGTCAAAAAGCCCTGAGATGATGCGGTTCAAGCGAACCTGTAAAAAAGTTTCGGGCGCTTCACTCCAGCGAGTCTCCATGAACCACAGCCTTGACCAAAGCCACCGCGACTCGGATTTGTTCGGCCTTCTTTATGGCTTTCGCTTTCGCGCCGGAGAACGCGGCGAAGAGATCGACTCCGCCAGCGCCCTGCAATGCCTGCAACAACCTGACGACCCCGAGCAGTTTCTCTGGCTGCACCTGAACCTGGCCCACGCCGCCTGCGAACGCTGGATGAAGGCACACCTGTCGTTGCCCGAGGAATTCTTCGAAGCGCTGCACGAAGGTTCACGCTCGACCCGCATCGAACATGTCGACAACGCCCTGCTGGCGGTGGTCAACGACGTGGTCTTCAACCTCAGCAACATGGTCTCGTCGGATATTTCCACGTTGTGGGTCTGTGCCCGCAGCACGCTGTTGATCAGCGCCCGCCTACAACCGTTGCACTCGGTGGACAAACTGCGCTCTTCGGTCAAAGCCGGTGAGCGCTTCCGCTCGCCCCTGGAATTACTGGTACACCTGCTGCGCGACCAGGGTGAAGTGCTGACCCAGATCGTGCGTAAGACCAGCATCAGCGTCGACCAGATCGAAGACCAGTTGTTGGCCCTGCGCTTGAGCAACAATCGCGCGGAACTCGGTGCCATGCGCCGGGTGCTGGTGCGCCTGCAACGACTATTGGCCCTCGAACCGGGCTCGCTGTTGCGGTTGCTCAACCGGCCGCCGCAGTGGCTGCAAAAGGAAGATGTCAAGGAACTGCGCAAGTCCACCGAGGAATTCTCGCTGATCCTCAACGACCTCGAAGCCTTGAGTGAGCGAATCAAGCTGTTGCAGGAAGAGATCGCCGCCAACCTCAACGAACAGAGCAACCGGACTCTGTTCACCCTGACGGTGGTGACGGTGCTGGCGCTGCCGATCAACATCATCGCCGGCTTCTTTGGCATGAACGTCGGCGGGATTCCACTCGCGGGCGATCCCGAGGGATTTTGGATTTTAGTGGCGCTGGTAGCGACTTTCACCGTACTAGCTGGGCACTGGGCATTTCGCAAGCGTCAGGATTACTGACCGTGCCTGCAGCGAATAGGATGGTTGTGGCGAGCGCGATGGGACGCGAAGCGGCCCCAACACCAGCGAAAGCGGTCTGCCTGCCAGAGTAAGGTCTGCGCTTTTACGACGGTATCGTAGCCGGTTTAAAAAAAACGACGTAGCCAGGAAAACCGATAGAATCCTACGTCTTGCCCGCCGGAAAAAAGACTCGCTGCTGTGAGAACCACCCTGGTTGATTATACGGCCCTGAGCCCAGGCCAGCTCAAACAACTGAACCTGACTCAGGTCGATGCGGCGCAGAAAGAATTCTCCGGCGATATCGCCGGCGGTCGTGCGTTCCCATTGTTCAAGCGAACGCCCGCCCTGTGCATCGGTACGATCTGTATGCCGCATTCCTTGCAGATCGATAAAGGCCAACAGGGACACAGCCTGGGACGACGAAGAACACTGGCTGCCCCGGCGCGATGAATAGCGCCCTGGCACCGGCGGCAACTGCCGAGGCACCCACATCAGGTATCGACATGCAAACCCGTCTGGCCTGTTATTACGAGCTGTCGCCCCTGCAACGCGAACAGCTCGATACGCTGCAAGTGCATCCCGAGCAATTGCCCTTCTGCGGCGATATCCACTGCGCCCTGTATTTTCTACCCCGTGATCCACATGCCGGAGTAAAGGGTCTGGTGCTGCTCGATGGGGAAATCCCGGTAGGTTTCCTGCTGCTCAAACTCTATCCACTTGTCCCCCATTGGGCCGGCCCCGGCAGCGTCACGGTGCATGCCGTGCAGGTGGATAAACGCGCCCAGGGCCGTGGCCTTGGCTCGGCTTTCATGCGAGCCTTGCCTGACACCACGCGCCGGCTCTGGCCACAAGCCCTCGAACTGGTGCTATCGGTCGGCGCTGACAACCCGAACGCCATGGGGTTTTACCTCAGGCAAGGCTGGGTCGATACCGGCGAGGCCTACCTGGGCGAGCGGTGCCTGAAGCTCAGACTTTAGTGGCCTGTATGGCTGGTTTCTGTTAATCAATTTCGGCACCACACGCGGCACTCGGGCCGACAGCACCCTGTAACCAATGATGGTAATTACAGAGTGGCCATATATATGAGATCAACTATTCATCACTGGTAAAACTTGAGCGCTTTGCAAATCTGCCTTTCGGTTATTAAATCAAGCCATCTCTGCTTCGGGGTGAAACAGGGAGTCGTTCTATTAATAACTTGAAAGGATTCAATAATAAATGGACATACAAAACAGAACATCAAACGATGCGCCTCGTGCCTCCATCAGCGTCGACCAGAAAACCACCAACACCGCCGGCACACATGATCTCGAATTTGGTGAACACAGGGATGGGCTGGTCATTTTTTCAGAAGCTGGCCCAGGTTTTACCGGTCCCTCGATATTGCAACGCGATGGTCGTCATTTCTTTATCGGTGTTCATGAGTCCTCGTCAACCAGTTTGATGCAGGCAGACTTCAGTGCCGATGGTTTTTACTATAACTACTTCGCTTCGCCCTTGCCGGGCTCGAGTCGGGCACTGATCAATACAGTACTGGATAACGAAGAAAAGTTCGTTGTGCTCGGCAACTTTCGCTCCGATGAACAAGCTTTTTGCACCCGACTCACGGCAACCGGCGAGACAGACCCGACCTTCGGTGATCGCGGCGAATTCATACTGCCCTACAAAGCCCCTTGGACAGGCTATGGCCGCCGACTCGCCGTGCAAACGGACGGTCATATCGTCCTGCTCCTCAGGACCGCCGACCTGGACAAGCCAGACCGAGGCGTCATCGTCCGCCTGACACCCGAGGGAAGCTTCGACCCTGGCTTCGGGACCTGTGGCGTGGTCACGGCACCTGAGCCTGGCATGACTTTCGAGGCCGTTCGCATCCAGGCAGACGGCAAGCTGGTGATTGCTGGCAGGCGTGGTCGCCGGGCGGTACTGATGCGCTATGGCACCACCGGCCTGCCGGACAAGGCATTCGGCAACGCGGGTTACCTGGAGTTGGAGTCTGCCACCGAAGGCAGCGCGGCACTCTTCGATATCGCCATACAGGTCGATCAGAAAATAGTCGCCGTGGGTTCGGCGGACCTCGAGCGACAAGTGGCGCTACTCATTCGTGCTACCCCCGAGGGCACGCTGGACCCACTCTTCAACAACGCAACCCCTTGGGCGTTTCCGGGCCTGGGCCTGTGTTTCGCGACCGCCATCCAGGAGGACGGGAAGATCGTCAGTTCCGGTCATAAAGACAACGGTGGCCATACCTGGTTGATGCGCCATCTGGACAACGGCGAGCCAGACCGCAACTTTGGCGAGAGAGGGCTGAGCCGCGTCAACAACATTCCCGGCGACACCAGCTATCTCTCCCACTTGGAACTGCAACCCGACGGTAAGATCCTGCTCTCCGGACGCTACGCGACACACTCGGCGATCATTCGCTGCCACGATCGCTGAGGGAGTCCTCTTGCAGGCGTCCTGATGGCGCCTGCAAGAGGCTGGGCGATTGGCCATATCGAGCAAACTCTCGGTTAAAGGCTACGTGGCGCTGGCATGCTGGCATTCGCATTGAGTTGACCTACTCGCCGTAATGGCCACTAGATGCCTCGTCCACTGGCACAAAACGCCGTAGGAAAAGTGCCGGGCAACACGGCACAGAAACAAAAAATAGGCTGGACAGAATGCCATCAGCGCCTTTATCGTCTGCGCCGCAGGCCACCGCAGTGGCCGACGTCGCTCGGACGGTTCCGGGCGCTTACGTATCAGAGGCCAGCATGGCAAACCAAGGTTCGCCGCGCCGTTTTGCGCGCATCGATCGACTCCCCCCGTATGTATTCAATATCACCGCCGAACTGAAGATGGCTGCCCGTCGCCGTGGCGAAGACATCATCGACTTGAGCATGGGTAACCCCGATGGTGCGACTCCGGCACATATCGTCGAGAAACTGGTGACCGTCGCCCAGCGCGAGGACACCCATGGTTACTCCACCTCCAAGGGTATCCCACGGCTGCGCCGGGCGATTTCCCATTGGTACAAGGACCGCTACAACGTCGAGATCGACCCGGAAAGCGAAGCTATCGTCACCATCGGTTCCAAAGAGGGCCTGGCGCACCTGATGCTCGCTACCCTCGACCAGGGCGACACCGTGCTGGTGCCCAACCCCAGCTACCCGATTCATATCTACGGCGCGGTGATTGCGGGAGCCCAAGTACGTTCGGTGCCGCTGGTACCGGGTGTGGACTTCTTCGCCGAACTTGAACGAGCTATTCGCGGTTCGATCCCCAAACCGAAGATGATGATTCTCGGCTTTCCGTCGAACCCGACCGCGCAATGCGTTGAACTGGACTTCTTCGAACGGGTGATCGCCCTGGCCAAGCAGTACGACGTGCTGGTGATCCATGACCTGGCCTACGCCGATATTGTCTACGATGGCTGGAAGGCCCCGTCGATCATGCAAGTGCCGGGTGCCAAGGACATCGCGGTGGAGTTCTTCACTCTGTCCAAGAGCTACAACATGGCGGGCTGGCGGATCGGCTTCATGGTCGGCAACCCCGAGTTGGTCAGCGCCCTGGCGCGGATCAAGAGCTACCACGACTACGGGACCTTTACCCCGCTGCAAGTAGCGGCTATCGCTGCACTCGAAGGCGATCAGCAGTGTGTACGGGATATTGCCGAGCAGTATCGCCAACGCCGCAATGTGCTGGTCAAGGGCCTGCACGAGCTGGGCTGGAGGGTCGAAAATCCGAAGGCATCGATGTATGTCTGGGCGAAGATTCCCGAGGCCTATACACACCTCGGATCACTGGAGTTTGCCAAAAAGCTGCTGGCCGAAGCCAAGGTCTGTGTCTCACCCGGTGTCGGTTTCGGCGAATATGGCGATGATCATGTGCGCTTTGCCCTGATCGAGAACCAGGACCGGATTCGCCAGGCCGTGCGCGGTATCCGCGCGATGTTCCGGGCTGACGGGCTGGTGAAAAAGACCGTCGCCGAATAACCCGCCAATGTGGGAGTGGAGCTCGCCCACTCCCACAAGAACACTCAGGTTGCTGGGGCTCAGACCACCAGCGACAGCAACAGGATGAACACCAGGCCCACCACCGACAGGATGGTTTCCATCGCGGTCCAGGTCTTGAAAGTCTCGGCCACGGTCATGTTGAAGTACTGCTTCACCAGCCAGAACCCCGCATCGTTGACGTGAGACAGGATCAAGGAACCTGCGCCCGTCGCCAGCACCAGCAGTTCACGATTGACTCCGGGAATCAGGTCCACCACCGGCATCACGATACCGGCCCCGGTAATGGTCGCCACCGTCGCCGAACCCGTCGCCACGCGAATCACCGCTGCCACCAGCCAGGCCAGCAGGATGGGCGAAATCTGCGCATTCACCGCGATATGGCCAATCACATCGCCCACACCGCTGGTCACCAACATCTGCTTGAAACCACCACCGGCACCGATGATCAGGATGATTGCCGCCGTGGGGGCCAGGCTGGCGTCCAGCAGTTTGAGGATACGCTTGGCGTCCATGCCCTGGCGCTTGCCGAAGGTATACAGCGCCAACAGCAAGGCCAGCAGCAAAGCGCTGATCGGGTGACCAATCATGTCCATCCAGATACGGAAGAAGTGCCCATCCGGCAACGCGACATCGGCGAACGTCTTGAGCAACATCAGGAACACCGGCAAGAGCACGGTGACCAGGGTCACGCTGAAGCTGGGCAGGGTGCTGGATTGCGGCTCACGGGCCAATTGATCGACCAGCTCCTGGCTCGGATGGCCTGGTATGTACTTGGCGATGAAGGAGCCGTAGAGGGGGCCGGCGATGATGGCGGTCGGCAGAGCGACGATCAGCCCGTAGAAGATGGTCTTGCCGATATCGGCGTTGAACACCCCAATCGCCAGCAATGGGCCAGGATGCGGCGGCACCAGGCCATGCACCGCGGACAGGCCGGCCAGCAGTGGGATGCCGATCTTGATCAACGACACACCGGTACGTCGCGCCACGATGAACACCAGCGGGATCAGCAGCACGAAGCCGATTTCGAAGAACAGCGGAATCCCCACCAGGAAGGCCGCGAACATCATCGCCCACTGCACCCGCTCCTTGCCGAAGGCGCGGATCAGGGTCAGGGAGATCTGATCCGCGCCCCCCGAATCCGACATCATCTTACCGAGCATGGTCCCCAGCGCCAGAATAATCCCGACAAAACCGAGCACTCCACCGAAACCGTCCTGGAATGCCTTGATGATCTTGTCCGCCGGCATACCCGAGGTCAGGCCGAGAAACGCCGAGGCAATGATCAAGGCAATAAAAGGGTGGATCTTGAACCGGGTAATCAGCACGATCAGCCCGATAATAGTGACCACTGCATCCAGTAACAGAAAGGTTTCGTGGGACAATCCGAACATAAGGTATCTCCTGCATTGTTGTTTTTATCGTATTCGTGAATGAAGGATAGTCTTCAGGACAGCGCTATCTTTTGGAGCCAGCACTTCTTATCCAGGAGTCAGGCGATTCGCTCCAGACCGTGGGCCTGCCACCAGCGACAGGTCGATTGCGCCAGTTGCTCGACTTCCTGGGTGGCGTCGAGCGCCAGCGTCAGCGGTTCGCCCACGGGCGACTCCAGCGCAGCGAACTGGCTATCGATCAGGGTCCCAGGCATGAAATGCCCAGGACGATGATTAACCCGTTCCGCGGCGACAGTCGGTGTCAGTTCGAGAAACACGAAACCCAGGCCCGGCACGGCGCCGCGCAGGCGTTCGCGGTAGCGCCGCTTCAGCGCCGAACAGGTCAGCACCGGATGTTGGCCGCTGGCCACGGCTCGGCGCAGCTCATCGCACAGGCTGTCGAGCCAGCCGGCACGATCTTCGTCGGTAAGGGGAACGCCAGCGCTCATCTTGGCGATGTTCGCGGCGGGGTGAAAGCTGTCGCCTTCGATCAGGGTTGCATTGCGTTGCAAACAAATGGCTTCGCCCACGCTGGACTTGCCGCAACCGGAAACACCCATGATCACCAGGGCAGTGACGGGTTGACTCACGTAATACCTCAACACGTAGACAGCGCTGTCTTTGCCAGAGCTTTTGCTACCGCAAAAGCAAAGCACAAAACCATTCGTTGCCGACGCCCTCTTGTCATTTTTATGGGTTGCCGAGCCAAGCTTCTGCCAGCATCAGGTGGCGTTTGACAAACCACACCCCGGCATTTACAGGCCCATCGAGACAGCGCTACCTTAGTACCTCGAATTTTGTTTGGCAAGCCGTCCGATGACCTCGACCAAGAACGACAAGCACCCTCGTACCACGGGACGCCCTACCCTCAATGAAGTCGCCAGTCTTGCTGGCGTCAGCCCGATCACCGCTTCCCGGGCTCTGCGTGGCATCAGTAGCGTGGCCACGGAACTGGTGGAAAAGGTCCGTCGGGCGGCCGATGAACTGAACTATGTGGTCAACCCGGCTGCCCGCGCCCTGGCCTCGGCCCAGAGCCATTCGGTGGTGGTGCTGGTGCCGTCGCTGTCCAATCTGCTGTTTATCGATACCCTCGAAGCCATCCACAAGGTCCTGCGGCCACGCGGCTTCGAAGTCGTGATCGGCAACTACCACTACTCCCGCGACGAAGAAGAAAACCTGCTGCGCAATTACATGGCCTATCAGCCTCGCGGCCTGCTGCTGACCGGCTTCGACCGCTCGGAAAGCGCCCGACGGATGATCGAAGCGAGCCATGTACCGTGCGTGTACATGATGGACCTGAACCCTGGCGCCGGCGTGAACTGCGTCGGTTTCTCCCAGCAGAGCGCCGGGGCCACCGCCGCCGAGCACTTGATCTCCCGTGGCCGGCGACATCTGGCCTACATCGGCGCGCAGCTCGATCAGCGTACCCTGCTGCGCGGCGAAGGTTTTCGCCGGGCGCTGCAGATGGCCGGGCTCTACGATCCGGACCTGGAAGTACTGACTCCGCGCCCGTCGTCGGTGGGCTTGGGTGGCGAACTGTTCCTGCAACTGCTGAACAGCCATCCACAGGTGGACGCAATCTTCTTCGGCAACGACGACTTGGCCCAGGGTGCCTTGCTCGAAGCCTTGCGCTACGGGATCAAGGTGCCGGAACAGGTGGCGGTGCTGGGTTTCAACGACCTGCCCGGCTCGGCCTGTATGGTCCCACGCCTGAGCAGCATCCGCACCCCACGCGAAGCCATCGGCCAGCGCGCGGCTGAGCAGATGCTCAACCTGATGGCCGGTAATCCCGTCCCTCAGCCGGTGGTGGACATGGGCTTCGAGCTGATGGTGCGCGAGAGCAGTTGAGATCGGCTAATGAAACGTGTTGTAGTGCAGCCCCGTCTCGCGGTTCAGGTACTGCCCTTGAAACCGCAGGGTCTGTTCCTCGATATAGTACGGCTCGCGCACTTCTTCCAGGGTATTGCCCCAGACCTTGTAGCGCGCCTGCCATACCCGAATGCCATCGGCCTCCGTCAGTTGCTCGGGCAGGCCGTTGGGGTCGGTGTGGTAGTAACGGATTTTCTGTATGTCGCCGAGGCCATCGACACGCGCCAGCGGTTCATAGCTCTCGTCGACATACAGGTAGAGGCTGGTCTGGGTGTTCTTGTGTTCCTGCAACAGCCGCAAACCGTCCCAGGTAAAACGGGTTTCGCCCAGTAAATAGCCGTTGTGGTTGTGTTCGGTTTTGCCGATGCGTCGGCCCAGCGGGTCGTAGGTCATGCGCACCACGGTTTCGCGGATGCCGTCCTGGTTGTGGACTTCGATCAGGCGGTGTTCGGCGTCATAGGCAAAACGTTGTACCCGGTGGCTGGCGCTGCGTTTTTCGATCATGCGGCCAAAGCCATCGTAGCGATAACGCTTGTCCTGATAGGTCAGCAGTTTGTTGTGCAGCACCCGTTCCGCGTTTTGTTGCTGGCCGTTGAGCAGGTTGGCGGCGGCGTGTTTCGCTATGGCCCCGCGAGCTTCTCTTTTTTCGCTGGCGCATACGGTGCTGTTGATGTCGGACGATTTGGCGTCTACGATTCACTCGGGCTGTGTCCTTGCTTGATCGGTATGTGTTCGCAACCATCACCGAAGGCCAAGGCCAGACTTTTTTAATTTTTTTGCAGATGTATCAGCTAGTTAGCTGTTAAGTAAGTGCCATTCAAATCTGTCCCTGCTGCCTTTCAAGCTGAAAAATAAATCTGTCCCCGTTGCCTTGTGTCCCCGTTGCCTTTTATCTCGGAGCTGGCCGTGCTCGATGCTGCTGAGATAGTTTTGACTCTACTAATTTGGATCGAGTTCAAAGAAGGAGTCGTACTCACGATAGTGATTTATCGCATGAACATAATCATACACACCAGACTTTGGGTTAACTTTGTTTTGGGCAGCTATGACACTTCGCAAGGTTTCGATGTCTAGTAGCTGGCGGACATTTAATGATAGCGCTAGCTTTGGTATATGGTTGTAGATATCTCCGAGGTCTTCTAACTCATCATCACCTTCTAGGATAATTATTTCGCAATTTTCAGGTTCATTCTCCCATGATTTCAGATTGCAAAAAATTGCGCTATCCCATTGGATTTTTGAGTTTTCCTTAATGAGGTCTAAAATTTTTTCATATTTTTTCATTGTAACTCCCTTTGGATTTTATGGTGATTTCTATCGGCAGCGACCTCCGCCACCCCAGACGTTTCGGCCACCCACATAGTGCCTTCTAGATTTTTTCGGGTGATAGTCTTTGTGTCGACTACTGTGATCTTTTTTATCAACTAGCTGCAACAATCCTCCCACTTGCCCGTGATGGTGCCAAGAGGTATTTCTAGGTGCAGTGCCTCTAAATGTTCCTTTGGATGTTGGGTTAACATGATTGAGTATCCCTGGATATTTATTTTCAAGTTGAGAGGCCAATGTAGGATTGTTTTTGACTTCATAATGAAGCTGTCTATTTGCTTCCGAAAAATGCGTTGGATCGTTCAACTTGTACATTTCAGGACTAGGAAGGTATGCCTCAAAATATACAGAATACACACCCGGATTGCTGCTGGCCCAGCCAAGCGGATCAATCCATCCCGCCGTATTCGGCGCATACTGATAAAGATTAACCCCGCCAGCGAGTCCAATCGGGTCCGGCGTGGTAAACCGCCCCACATCCGGATCATAAAACCTAAACGTGTTGTAGTGCAGCCCCGTCTCGCGGTCCAGGTACTGTCCTTGAAAGCGCAGGTTCTGTTCTTCGATATAGTACGGTTCGCGCACTTCTTCCAGGGTATTGCCCCAGACTTTGTAGCGCGCCTGCCATACCCGGGTGCCATCGGCCTCCGTCAGTTGCTCGGGCAGGCCGTTGGGGTCGGTGTGGTAGTAGCGGATTTTCTGTACGTCGCCGAGGCCATCGACTCGCGCCAACGGTTCATAGCCTTCGTCGACATACAGGTAGAGGCTGGTTTGGGTGTTCTTGTGTTCCTGCAACAGCCGCAAACCGTCCCAGGTAAAACGGGTTTCGCCCAGTAAATAGCCGTTGTGGTTGTGTTCGGTTTTGCCGATGCGCCGGCCCAGCGGGTCGTAGGTCATGCGCACCACGGTTTCGCGGACGCCGTCCTGGTTGTGGACTTCGATCAGGCGGTGTTCGGCGTCATAGGCAAAACGTTGTACCCGGTGGCTGGCGCTGCGTTTTTCGATCATGCGGCCAAAGCCATCGTAGCGATAGCGTTTGTCCTGATAGGTCAGCAGCTTGTTGTACACCACTCGTCCCGCGTTTTGTTGCTGGCCGTTGAGCAGGTTGGCGGCGGCATCGTAGGCGAAGGTTTCGCTAT
>NZ_CP014135.1:5020257-5023144 GCF_001543125.1 Pseudomonas agarici
GTAAGTGTCCAGGCCCAAAACGACACGCTGGAACTGCTGGCCCGGCAGGGGCTGAGCATCACCAGCACTGAAGACGAAATCCGTATCGTCGCGAAAAAGAAAATCACCCTCAATGGCGGTGGCAGCTACCTCACCCTCGACCCCAGCGGCATCGAATCAGGCACGGCAGGTGACTACACCCTCAAGTCCGCGCACTTTGAATACTTCCCGAGCAAAGCCCCACGGGTTGCAGGGATCGCGACACTGCCGGCGATCATCGATCCACCGCTTGAGTTCCACGAGCAGTTCCAGATATTCGCCAACGATGAGGAACAGGTACTGGCAGATACGCCCTACAAGATCACCGCGGCCTCCGGAAAGGTTTGGAGGGGAACGACTGACAGCCAGGGTTTTACCCAGCGTGTCTACACCGCAACGCCTGAAAAGCTCTCGCTGGTCTACGACATGGAAGAAGAGGAGGAAGAGGAAGAACTCGACGGCATTACTCTGCGCCTGGGCCTATTCTTCGATGGCACCGGCAACAACCTGGCCAACTCGGCAGCCACTGAACAATGCCGTCGTGAAGACCTGACACTGTTCGACCGCGACGAACTGGAAAGCATTATCCAACAGTGCGAGCGGTACGGTTTTGATGGGTTCGACGGGAGTGCCTTCAACGCTGCGCCGGATAATAGTTACGGCAATGCGCCGAGCAATGTGGCTCATCTGTATGACTTGTATCCGGACCATGCCGTCGATGGTCTTCCTCCCGAGGCAGAGATTGGTTATCTGCGTGTCTACCTGGAGGGTATCGGTACTCGTAGTGGAGACAAGGACTCGCTTTACGGCCAAGGACTTGGGCGGGGTGAAACCGGAGTGGTGGCGCGGGTTGAGCAGGCACCGGAATTAGTCAAGGAGCAGCTTGATCTCTTTCGGCAATCCAATCCTGACACCTCTATCCGCCGTATAGAGTTCGACATATTCGGTTTCAGTCGTGGTGCCGCCGCCGCCCGGCACTGTGCCAACGAGCTACTCAAACCGGGTCGGGGTCTGTTTGGCGAGTTGCTGCAAGGAGGACGCTTTGGCCTGCTGGCGAGTTTCGACCCTGTGGTGGATATCAAGCTTAACCTGATCGGTCTGTTCGACACCGTTGCGGCTATTGCAGCCGTTGCGCGTGGCGACCTAAGTCCAACGGATGCCAATAACCCAGGGGTCAATCTGTATCTGCCACCGGGCTGCGCCCGCCAGGTCATCCAGTTGCATGCCCGCGACGAGCACCGCCTCAATTTTGCGCTCAATAGCGTGCTGCACGGCCACCAGCAAATCAGCTTGCCCGGTGTTCACTCCGACATTGGTGGGGGTTACTTGCCGCGTGCGCGTGAACGAGTCTGGTTGACTGCGCCGCGACGAATCACCCTAGCGGCGCAGCGTCCGGTGCAGGCGCATCCGTTATGGGCGCAAACCCGCGCCCAGGTGTTGGCCCTGCGCGCCCGTGGTCTGGCCGGCGACGGCAGCATCGAGATCAAGAGCTGACCAATACCTCGGCCACCGCGCGGCGGTCCGGAGAGCGACGAGCAGGATTACCTGTTGACAATTGAGCTTGACCGGCCAGTGCGTGGCGAGTTGGCCTTGATCGGGCTGCGCTTGATGCGTGAGTTGGGCGTGCGCCATGGTGTGCCGTTTGACGTCATTGGCGAGCAAGACCGACGTTTCCGACTGCCTGAAGAGTTACAACCCATCGCTGCGCACATCCTGGATCAAGTACTGGGAGGCATCGAAGTCAGCCTCGACCCCGACCAGGAGCGTTTGCTGCGTGGCCGCTATATCCACCAGTCCGCCCACTGGACGCCCAGTAAGGGCTTGTTGGTCAGCAAGCCCGCGCCGAATAACGTCCGTAATGTCTACCCCAACCTGCCGCAGAAGGGTTACCCCCAATGAGGCGTTTAAGCCTGCTGGCCGGTCTGCTATTGAGCCTGAGTGCCTGCGCCAGCGGACCGAAACCAGCCGCCCCACCCAAGTTGCCTTACAGCAGTTGGTACGTAGGTCTGGCCGCGCCGCGCCATATGGAAGTTTGGGTTGAGACCGTGGATGTGCTCGACCAGCGTGGGTTGGCGTTCTTTCGCGTACATGGCGGGGTTGCTGGCTACACCCGTAATCCAGAGGGTTGGCACAACGGCGGGGGAAAAATGAAACCGATTAACAACGTTGATCTGCCGGAACGGATCTTCCTGCGCTGGCAATCACTCGTGGAGCCGCAAGCCTACAGGATCAGAATCCCAATTCCGCAGTGGGTGCGCGATGAGATGGTTAAGCCGGAGCGGGTGTTTTGCGCGGCGGACCAGGAAAACGTAACTCTTTATCGCAACAGAATAACGCTGGGCATGGCCCCTGGTGGCATCGTCAAAGTTTGGGTAGGAGCGGGTTGTCTAGGGTTCAAGGAGGTTGGTCGCTTTCAGGCCGAGATCGAGGCTTTAGGACCTTATAGAGGCAAAAGCAACGGTAAATACGTGCCGATAGAACCCGAGAACAAAGCCTATATCGACCAGCACGGTATTCCCTATGGCACCTGGTAAACACGCGCAGCGTCTAGGCCTGTTGATCGGTCTGTTATTAAGCCTGAGTGCCTGCGCCAGCGGTCCGAAACCAGCCGCCCCACCCAAGTTGCCTTACAACAGTTGGTACGTAGGTCTGGCCGCCCCGCGCCATATGGAAGTCTGGGTTGAGACCGTGGACGTGCTCGACCAGCGTAGGTTGGCGTTCTTTCGCGTGCATGGCGGGATCGCTGGCTACACCCGCAAGCCAGAAGGCTGGCACAAGGGAGGCGGGGCGATGAAGCCCATAAATAACGTTGACCTGCCGGAACGGATCTTCCTGCGCTGGCAATCACTGGTGGAGCCGCAAGCCTACA
>NZ_CP014135.1:5023218-5027729 GCF_001543125.1 Pseudomonas agarici
GTGGAGCCGCAAGCCTACAGGATCAGAATCCCGATCCCGCAGTGGGTGCGCGATGAGATGGTCAGGCCGGAGCGAGTGTTTTGCCAAGGCTCCAAAGAGTGGAGGGAGGATTATCGAAAGATGATCACCTTAGGCATGGCCCCCGGTGGGATCGTCAAGGTCTGGGTGGGAGGGGCTTGCCTGGGGTTCAAGGAGGTTGGGCGCTTTCAGGCCGAGATCGAGCCGCAAGGGCCCTATCTGAACGGCAACGGTATTTATTATCGGGCGCCGAATCCTGAGGCTCAGGCCTATATCGACCAGCATGGTATTCCCTATGGCACTTGGTAAGGGAGACGTTCAGTGGGATTTTGCTTTAACAAACCCAGTGTCCTGACGGATACATTTTTGAGGGCGGGACTATGCAGCAAGTAAAGCATGCCGGTAGTACTAATGACGCTGATGGCAGTGTGATCAAAGTTGTATCCGCCGAAGGTGCCTTGACATGGGTGTCACCGGCTGAAAATGAACTGTTCACGATTACGCCAGATGCTGTGTTTCCTAATATTGTTTTCGAGTTTCGGACAACAATCCCTGGCGACTATCAATGGTCCTGGGCGATTGAGTGGCAAGCAAAAACCAGTGGGTTGAGGGAGCAAGCACGAGAGCGTGGGGTCTTGGAGAGCTTCAAAGAAGCGGGGGAGTTTGTAGGTAATAGCAAAATATGGACAGTTGATTTTTCTGGAAGAGTCCTAGGCGGAAAATTAACGGTGACGGTGATTATTGGTCAAAAGACGTTGGTCAGAACTGTCTGGATAGCTGGGCAAAACCCTACTCAAGAGAATGTAGCGACTTATGTGGCTAGCTTGGAGGATATGAATGGCTTCGAGAAGCTTTTGCAGCAAGAAACCAACGCTAAACACTTTATCAATTTTGATGGTGAGCCAATTGTTGCCTTTGATAAAGGCTACGGCATCACGCAAATGACCAGTCCGGCACCCTCCTATGAGCAAGCGTGGAGTTGGAAAGCCAATATCGTGGCGGGATCCTCGATTTACAGGGACAAGGTACGGATTGCCAAAAAATATCTCGCACAGGCAGGCAGAACCTATACGGATGATCAACTGCGGCACGAGGTGTTCAGTCGCTGGAACGGAGGTTCCTATCATGTGTGGGATGCCGATTCAGCTTCCTGGATCAGAAAAAAGAACGTCCTCTGTGACTCTAATACCGGGAATATTGGTTGGTCGATGGACAATGAAAAGAATAAAGACAAGATAGAGTCTGAACTGCATGAGCGAGATAAGGATACTTATAAAAAAGGCACAAAGGGGCAGTCCGATGATCACCCATGGGGCTATAAAGGCGGGTGCTATGCAGATCATGTTATTGAGAAGTAGATTTTGGCGGGCATTGTTTTTTTTGTGGCTGACTTTAGCGGTGGTGAGTAATGTTTTTGCCGGGTCATCAATATCATGGGCCAGGAATAAAGATGGGCAGGTGAGTGTGGGTATGGCTGATGGTAGTGTCTATAAGCTCAAGCTGTCCTCCGATGTTTCTGGTATTTTTTATGATAAGGTGAAACACCCTGTTGCAAATAATAATTATGTGTCGATATTTGAGGTTTTATATTCTAATCGTGTCAATCCACAAAAAAATTGTGGCTCGGGAACTGAAATCTGGTTATACGTATATGAGGTGGCAGGCGCCGAATTAAGTGCGCGGGAAAGGGTGTTGGTGAGCAGTTGTTGGCGATCGATTTCACTGGTTAGCCAGAACTCCGGAAAAGATCTGCAAGATTCTGACTTTTCTTCGGTGCAATGGAGTGCGCAGGGATTTTCGATTGAATGGTTTTATAATGTTGACGCTACTGGACGAGCATTGAGTTCAACAAATTATGTGTGGCGTAACAATGTTTTCCTGCCCATTGAGGTGTTGAGTAAAGAACAGCCAGATAAGTAAGCCGTTCGATTCTTAGAGTAGGGATAACTATGAAGGACATCATCCGTATTGGCGACAAAACGACCGGGGGCAGCACAGTTCTTTCGGTTTCTACAGATAGGTGGTTCAGCGCCATCGGTGTGGCTCACCAGAGTGGCCCGGTGAGCTGTCCGATTTCTGGCCATGGCCGAACAGTGGGCGCGAGTTAGTCATGTCGGTCAGATTGGATCAAGTCCCACCACGGGCTCCACGACCTGCTCGGCCTAGAGTCTGGCTTTGGCTAGGTGTATTGCCACTGCTGCTTTTACTACTAGGTGTATGTGGGACGTTATTGTTTGGTTCTCAAGGGTTACGCCAACAACCCGTGAGTTTCTGGGGATTGACCTTGGGGGGACCGCTCTTGGGCTGGTGCCTGCTGAGTTTCGGGCGTGTTTTGCTGTATTTCGGCCAGCAGCAGGTTGCCGATGGGTGGGATAAGGCTCGTGAAGAGGATTTGACTCACAAGATTCGACGTGGTCGGCGCGTACAGCAGGTGTTGGGTGTCAGTTTGTATACGGCCCTGCGGGCGCCAGGGGGGGAGGAGGCACTACAACGAGCTGCCTTGCTGAGCGGCACCCAAGCTATAAAGGTTCAACCGTCTTGGCTGGACAGGACGATGCTGCGTCATAGCCGCTTGCCTGGCATTACCAATGAAACCTGCGAATACGCATTGCTGCGGGTGGTGGAGCAAGTGCTTGGCGATCTGGCGCAACCGCTGATGCGACTACCCGACGATACGCCGTTAGCCTTGTTGTTGGCGGTCGATAGCGCATTGCCAGAGAACGTGTTGCAGCGGGTATGGCGACGGGCATGGAGCGAGTCCGGTATCCGTCAGTCGGCGGTGCCCGTTGAAGAGGATGGACTAGAGGCCTTGGATCAGTGGCTTGATCATCGAATTGGTGATCGGGCCGTGCTGTTGGTGGTGGCGCTACGGTTTATGCCCCAGCAGCCAGAAGGGACGGCTGAAGCGGCTGTTGGACTGCTGTTCGGCAATCGACTGACGCAAGCCTTATTGCCGCCAATAGCCCACCTGCATCGTCCGGAGCAGCAACGCGAGCCGACCCCGGGCGCGTTGTTCTATGCCGCACGCCAAGCCTTGGACTGGGTGCCACTGGAGGCGCAATCGATCGAGCAGACATGGCGGGCGGGGATTGATGCGCGGCGGCATGAGGCGTTGGCCACGGTCTTGGCCGAGGCGTCGCTCCCGGCAAAACACAACCACGGGTTTTACGATCTGGATAGCCAGTTGGGACACCCAGGCAAAGCGTCGCCGTGGCTGGCGATTGCCGCTGCAACGCAGACCATTCAATGCGGCGCTGGGCCGCAGTTCATTTTCAGCGGGGGTGACTGTGTTGATACAGGGCTCTGGAGCACGGTATTGACGCCTGTGCCATCGCTCTCGAAGTAGGAATTTCGAATGCAGTTTCGACGTGTTGTGTGGTTGCTGGCTCTGGTCGTCGCGTTGCTGCTGATCGGTACGATCCTGAGTGTATTGGTTTGGCATTATCCGGCGATGTTTGGCTTTAGATCCGGTAGCGATCGCCAAACGATGGGGCTGTGGGTGATAGCCGCTACGACCTTGGTCCTAGTTTTGTGCGTCGCGGCCTACCATTTGTTGGGGCAGCAGTTGGGACATTCGGCTTACCTTCAGTTGAAGGCGGATGATGTGCCCCCGCCTACGCAGATTGGCCTCCCTGAATCTCTTGATACTCAGACTGCACAAATCATTTCCTCAATTAAAGTGCATCTGCGCGACCATTACGGCCTCTTCTGGCGCCGCAAAGTCCGCCTGCTGCTGGTCATTGGCGAGCCCGCCGAAATCGAAGCCATTGCCCCGACCCTGACCAAGCAATTCTGGCTGGAAGGGCAAGGCACCGTCCTGCTATGGGGCGGCAGTGCCCAGGCGATGTTGGATCGACCCTTGCCCACGCAATGGGCTGGGCTGAGTCGCTGGCGGGCGCTGGACGGGGTGGTCTGGGCGCTGAACACCACCCAGACCGGTGATGATGCCGCGCTGGGCGCGGGCGTGCGCCAGTTGCAGCGTTTGGCCCGTGGCCTGGGCTGGCAGTTGCCGCTGTCCCTGTGGCAGGTCTGCGACAGTGCCTGGTCGCAGGATACGCGCAAGACGCAGCCCGTGGGCTGCCTGCTGCCCGCAAACTTCACCGCGCAGGCGTTGGAAAGCGGCCTCAATGGCTTGCTCGAACCGTTGCGCCGCGAGGGCCTGGCGCAGATGAACGGTGTCATGGGCCATGACTTCCTGTTTCGCCTGTCCCGCGATTTACAGCGCGAGGGCATCGGTCGCTGGCGTCACACACTGGCGCCCCTGGCCGGCGAGTTTGCCCGTGGCGTGCCGTTGCGGGGGGTGTGGTTCAGCCTGCCGGTGCGGCGCACACCGCATGACTTGAAACATGACTGGCCGCTGGCCCCGGTGTGGCAGGGCGTGCTCGATGATCCTGCCCACAGCCACCGGCTGGGCTGGAGCGTCCCGCGAGCCGGCTATGCGCTGGTGCTGGGACTGGCGCTGGTGTGGGGTGCGGGGTTATTGCTGTCGTTCG
>NZ_CP014135.1:5027829-5125397 GCF_001543125.1 Pseudomonas agarici
CGGCGGACCAGGAAAACGTAACTCTTTATCGCAACAGAATAACGCTGGGCATGGCCCCTGGTGGCATCGTCAAAGTTTGGGTAGGAGCGGGTTGTCTAGGGTTCAAGGAGGTTGGTCGCTTTCAGGCCGAGATCGAGGCTCTAGGACCTTATAGAGGCAAGAGCAACGGTAAATACGTGCCGATAGAACCTGAGAACAAAGCCTATATCGACCAGCACGGTATTCCCTATGGCACCTGGTAAACACGCGCAGCGTCTAGGCCTGTTGATCGGTCTGTTATTAAGCCTGAGTGCCTGCGCCAGCGGTCCGAAACCAGCCGCCCCACCCAAGTTACCTTACAACAGTTGGTACGTAGGTCTGGCCGCGCCGCGCCATATGGAAGTTTGGGTTGAGACCGTGGATGTGCTCGACCAGCGTGGGCTGGCGTTCTTTCGTGTACATGGCGGGGTCGCCGGCTACACCCGCAATCCAGAGGGTTGGCACAACGGCGGGGGAAAAATGAAACCGATCAACAACGTTGACCTGCCGGAACGGATCTTCCTGCGCTGGCAATCACTGGTGGAGCCGCAAGCCTACAGGATCAGAATCCCAATTCCGCAGTGGGTGCGCGATGAGATGGTCAAGCCGGAGCGGGTGTTTTGCGCGGCGGACCAGAAAAACGTAACTCTTTATCGCAACAGAATAACGCTGGGCATGGCCCCTGGTGGCATCGTCAAAGTTTGGGTAGGAGCGGGTTGTCTGGGGTTCAAGGAGGTTGGGCGCTTTCAGGCCGAGATCGAGCCGCAAGGGCCCTATCTGAACGGCAACGGTATTTATTATCGGGCGCCGAATCCTAAGGCTCAGACCTATATCGACCAGCACGGTATTCCCTATGGCACCTGGTAAACACGCGCAGCGTCTAGTGGCCTATGCTCTATTAGTCGATTTCGGCACCGCCCGCCCCTGGCCGGCGTTGCTCCTCCTCGCTATAGGCTGGCTATGATTCGTCACAGCGTCTTGGCCATGAACTTCTGGCATCCGAACTTTAACTAACTAACCATACAGACCACTAGTGCATCAATTGCACTTTTAAGTGCTACGCGATAGTTTGCCAGAGGCGTTTACATCATGATCAAAAACCAGAGCCTCCTAAACTTCTATTAGAGGAAGTAATATAATCAAGAAATGACCGCGAGATAATAACCAATTATTTAACTCAAGGTGTCTTCTCGCCGCTTTATAGAGCCACTAACACTACCGAACAGTGGCACCGCGACTCGATCAATTGAAAAGAAATTAGGCAAGCGTGGTAGCCATAGCCGGTGATGCCCTATGGCTACCCATGTGAAACGTCAACAGACTCAGCGCACCTGCGACTCAGCGTCGGCCAGTTGTGTCCAGAGCGCGGGCGCTCCGGCGGACTTGGCGATGACCTCCAGGCGAGCCAGGTGTTCGGCCAGCTCGCTTTCGCTGGCGCGGATGATCCGGCTCGGCGCACGGTTCGCCGGCAGACGGCGAATTTCAGTGGCCTGGTTACCCGAACCTTCGCCGGAGCCATTGCCGTCGGTAGCGTTGCCGGCCAAGGACAGGCTGGTCTGGCCACCGGTCATGGTCAGGTAGACGTCGGCGAGAATTTCCGAGTCGAGCAAGGCGCCGTGCAGTTCACGGCCGGAGTTGTCGACGCCATAACGCTTGCACAGGGCGTCGAGGTTGTTGCGCTGCCCAGGGTGGCGTTCTCTGGCCATCATCAACGTATCAAGGATGCCGCAGTGCTGGCTGATATCGGCACGGTCGTGCTGCCCCAGCAAGGCGAATTCGTTGTTGATAAAGCCAACGTCGAACGCCGCGTTGTGGATGATCAGTTGTGCGCCCTGGATGAACTCGAAGAACTCATCGGCCACTTCGCCGAAACGTGGCTTGCCCACCAGGAACTGATCGGTGATGCCGTGGACGCCGATGGCACCCTCGTCGCTCTCGCGGTCCGGTTGCAGGTAGACGTGGAAATGCCGGCCCGTCAGGCGGCGGCCCATCAGTTCGACACAACCGATCTCGATGATCCGGTGACCATCGGTGACCGGCATACCGGTGGTTTCGGTATCGAGTACCACACTACGCATGTTTGACTCCTCGCACTTCATCCACGCCACGATTAGCCAACTGGTCGGCGCGCTCGTTGCCATGATGACCGATGTGCCCGCGCACCCACTTCCATTTCACGCTATGACGGTTGACCTGCTCGTCGAGCAGTTGCCACAGATCGGCATTTTTCACCGGTTCCTTGGCCGCAGTCTTCCAGCCACGCTTCTTCCAGTTGACCATCCACTCGGTGATGCCTTTCATCACGTATTGGGAGTCGGTCACCAGCAATACCTCGCACGGCCGTTTGAGCTCCTCCAGGCCACGGATCGCACCCATCAGTTCCATGCGGTTATTGGTGGTGTTGAGCTCGCCGCCCCAGAGTTCTTTCTCGATACCCTTGCACACCAGCAGCGCGCCCCAGCCACCGGGACCGGGATTGCCCTTGCAGGCACCATCAGTGAAGAGTTCAACGCTATCGCTCATTACAACCTTTCCATCGAAAATTGCCCTGTGGCCCGCTGGCAGTTGGCCGACGACACTCGGATCGGAAGGCCCGATCCCTTGGAAAAAAACATGATCTGGTGGCCTGTGCGGTGAGTTCGTTAGCTCAAATTCGGCGGCCACACGTCAGACCACTAGGGTTCGCTGTGGCGTCGGTTGACCTTGGCCATCGGCAGCGGCACCAGCTTGCCGATCGATTCGCGCCGCACTTGCCGCACAGGCCGCAGGCCGACCACGATCTTGCGCGCCACCAACAGGTAGAAGCCACCGCCCAGCAACTGCCAGCCGCCGGCAACCCGCTCCCAACCCGCCAGTCGTGCCTGCCAGGCCGGTGAGGCCAGCGGCGGACGATAACATCCGAAGCGGCGTTTCTCCAGCGCAAAGCCCAGCAGGTTCAGCCAATCAACGACCCGTGATGGTGAAATGCATCGGGCCTGGCGCAGCGCATCGTGGGCAAACACGTGTCGCAGCCCCCAGGCACTCCAGGGGTTGATCCCGATGATCAACAGGTGCCCGCCAGGACGCACGCTGGCGGCGGCTTCGCGCAGCAAGCCGTGGGGCGACAGGCAGAAATCCAGGCCGTGTTGCAGCACCACGACATCGGCCGCGTGTTCGCTCAACGGCCAGGCCCGCTCTTCGCAGACGATCTCCACCCCCGGCAGCGGTGCGCCCAGACGCACCGTGCGACGGACCTGCTGCGCTTGGGGCGGGGTTTCGGCGGACGGGCCGTAATGCACCAGGTAGCCGCCAAAATAACGCCCGAGTTCATCCTCAAGCATACGCCGCTCTTGCGCGAGTAGCAGCTGCCCCAGCGGTCCGGACAACCACTCACGGGCCGCGCTGATCAGTGCCAGCCAGTCCGGATCAGCCTGAGCGAACGCTTTATCGGTCATTGCTTACTCCTACTCGCCATGAGTCCTTCCCAGGCTCTAAGATGCGCCATTGTTTTCCGTTTGGCGACTTTCACATGATACAGATCGATGCACTGCCCGCCTTCACCGACAACTATATCTGGTTGCTGCAGGACAACGCCCGGCATCGCTGCGCGGTGGTCGATCCGGGCGATGCGATGCCGGTATTGGCCTGGCTGGAACAGCATCCAGGCTGGCGACTGGAGGATATCCTGGTCACTCATCATCATCATGATCACGTCGGCGGTGTCGAACGTCTGAAACAGCTGACCGGTGCCCGCGTGCTCGGTCCCGCCACCGAAAACGTCCCGGCCCGCGACGTGGCGCTGGACGACAACGACCAGGTCAATGTACTCGGCCTGGAGTTCCAGGTGTTTGCCGTGCCCGGCCATACCCTGGGTCATATTGCCTTCTATCATGAGACTGCCGACACACCGCTATTGTTCTGCGGCGACACTCTGTTCGCCGCCGGTTGCGGGCGCCTGTTCGAGGGGACACCTGAACAGATGCATGCGTCCTTGAGCCGACTGGCGGCCCTGCCGGCCAGCACCAAGGTCTACTGCACCCACGAATACACCCTGAGCAACCTGCGTTTTGCCCAGGCTGTCGAGCCGCACAATCCGGACATCGCCGCGCGCCTGACACAAGTCAGCCAGTGGCGGGCAGAGAGTCGGATCAGCCTGCCTTCGAACATTGCCCTGGAACGGCTGACCAACCCGTTCCTTCGGGTCGGAGAAACATCTGTTAAAGAAAAAGCAGACGAACGGAACGACCTCGATAATCAGTCGCCGAGCGAGGTGTTTGCTGCCCTGCGAGGCTGGAAAGATAAGTTCTAATCTGTGGTGCGGTTGGCACAAAAATTCTGAATGGTTGACCGCACCCTGAGCGCTTTCTAGAATCCCCCGACATTTTCGCCCGGAACTACCTTCCAGCCAATGTCGTCACTTAACCGAAAATCCATCAATAAAGACGCGTTGACGCGATTGGCTCAAGCTATCGCGGTGGCTGTGTCCGCCACCCTGGCGGGCTGCCAAAGCTTTCATCATCCGGCAGATAACAGCACCGAACCGGCCCCGAACCTCAGCGCCAGGATCAAGCAAAAACCCATCTGGCTCGGCGAAAAAGCCAACCCAACGCCACCTCAGGATGTCTGGGAGCGCATGCGCCAGGGCTTCAAGCTGCAAGATGGCCTGGGGGTGAACCCGCGTATCGAACAGCAGCGCTTGTGGTTCGCCAGCAACCCTTCGTTCCTGGAAAATGCCGGCGAGCGCGGCACCCTCTACATTCACTACATCGTCGAGCGCCTCGAAGAGCGCAATATGCCGCTGGAACTGGCGCTGTTGCCGGTCATCGAAAGTGCCTACAACCCGATGGCCTATTCACGTGCCGATGCAGTGGGCCTGTGGCAATTCATCCCATCCACCGGGCGCTATTTCAACCTGCGCCAGGATCGCTTCTACGACGGTCGTCGCGACATCACCGCCTCGACCCTCGCGGCGATGAACTATCTGACCCGCCTGCACGATATGTTCAACGGCGACTGGCTGCTGGCCCTGGCGGCCTACAATGCCGGTGAAGGCACTGTCAGCCGGGCGATCGAGCGTAACGAAAAGCTCGGCCTGCCCACCGACTACTGGAACCTGCCGCTGCCCCAGGAAACCCGTGACTACGTGCCCAAGCTGCTGGCCCTGTCCCAGGTGGTCATGGCGCCCGAAGCCTACGGCGTGAACCTCAATCCAATTGCCAACGAGCCTTATTTCGCTACCGTCGAAGTCAATCAACCGATGGACCTTTCTCGCGTCGCGGCCCTGGCCGAGATCGACGAAGACGAGATGATCCAATTGAATCCGGCCTACAAACAGAAGGCGACCCTTGATGGTCCGCAACACCTGTTGGTGCCGAGCTCCAAGGCACAATTGCTGACCGCCAGCCTGTCGAACCTCAAACCCGAGGAACTGGTCAGCTTGCGGCCAAAAAAGCCGGTATTCGAAAACGTCGCCAGCAATGACCCGGTACGCCTGAACCGCCGCTACAAGGTCAAGAACGGCGACAACCTGACCTCGATCGCCAAGGCCAACAAAGTTGATGTCAAGGACTTGCAGCACTGGAACAAGTTATCCGGCCAGAAGCTGAAGATCGGCCAGACCCTGGTCATGCAGGACAATGTCCGGGCTGAGGCCAGCCAACAGGCCACGACTTACAAAGTCCAGAAAGGCGACTCGTTGTACATCGTCGCCAAGCGCTTCAACCTTGAGATGCAACACCTCAAGCGCCTCAACCCGCGCACCGGCCAGGCCTTGAAACCAGGCCAGATCCTGACGGTTTCCCAGTCGCGCTGAGCCCCGCCGGTAGCGAGCGGGTTGGCCGCTCGCTACCGGATCAACGTCTTGATCCGTGCCTTTTTCCTGTCGATACAAGCTGTTAAGGTACGATCCACATAGCCCAAGCTGCCTGGATCGGATCTCTGACTTGATGCGTCCTCTCCTTCTGCTCTTCATCAGCCTGGCCTTGAGCTCTCCCGCAAGCGCGACGATCAGCGAAAGCCATGGTTATGCGCAATTCGGCACGCTCAAGTACCCCGCCAGGTTCACCCATTTCGATTGGGTCAATGCGCACGCGCCCAAGGGCGGCACCTTGCGGCTCATGGCGCTCGGCACCTTCGACACGCTCAACCCCTATACCCTCAAGGGCACCAGCCCGGTCTCGACCGCGAACTTCTTGCAATACGGCATCAACGAGCTGAATGAAACCCTGATGGTCGGCACCGGCCAGTATGCCCCCTCTGGCGACGAACCGACCTCCAGCTACGGATTGATCGCACAATCGGTGGAATACAGCGAGGATCGCAGTTGGGTGGTGTTCAATCTGCGTCCCGAAGCGCGCTTTCACGATGGCACGCCAATCACCGCCGATGACGTCGCCTTTTCCTACCGCCTGCTGCTCAAGGAAGGTCATCCTCAATACCGGACCAACCTGCAGGAGGTTTCACGGGTCGATGTACTCGGACCGCGACGGATCCGTTTTGTCTTCAAGCGCTCGGGCAATCCATTGTTGATCCTGCGCCTGGGCGAATTACCAGTAATGGCGCAGCACTACTGGCAGAGTCGCAACTTCCAGGCGACGACCTTCGAGCCACCACTGGGGAGCGGCCCCTACCGCATTACTCAAGTCCGGCCCGGCCGGCAACTGATATTCGAGCGCGTGAAGAACTGGTGGGGCGAGAACCTGCCAGTCAATCGCGGCAAATACAATTTCGACCGCGTCGAAGTCGAGTTCTATCGTGATAGCAACGTTGCCTTCGAAGCCTTCAAAGCGGGTGAGTTCGATATCTACATCGAACACCAGGCGAAGAATTGGAACTCGGGCTACCACTTTCCCGCTGTCGCTCGCGGCGAGGTGATCAAGGCACAGATTGCCCACCAGATCCCGACCCAAACCCAAGGCCTGTTCATGAACAGCCGTCGCGGAGCCTTTGCCAAGGACAAAGTGCGCGAAGCCATGGGGTTGATGTTCGACTTTGAGTGGGCCAACCGGACTCTGTTCGGCGGCGCCTACCAACGCGCCCTGAGCTATTACCCCAACAGCGAATTTGCCGCCAGTGGCCTGCCGCTTGGGCAGGAATGGCTGCTGCTCTCGCCATACCGGAATCAGTTACCCAGCGGTCTGTTCAGCCAGCCATTCAGCCTACCCCGGACCGACGGTCGCGGCATTCCTCGCGAAACCCTGCGCCAGGCCTTGGACCTGTTGAAGGAGGCAGGCTGGAAACTCGAAGGCCAGCATCTGCTCAATAGCGCCGGGCAGCCGCTGCGCTTCGAGATCCTATTGGTCAACCCGAACCTGGAGCGGATTCTGCAACCCTATATCGAGAACCTCGCCGGCATCGGTATAGACGCCCACCTGAGAACAGTGGATCGTGCCCAGTACAAGCAGCGTCTCGATCAGTTCGATTTCGACATGATCCTGATGACCCTTGACCAGACCCTCAGCCCAGGCCTTGAACAATGGCAGTACTTTCACTCCACGCAAGCGGCCATCAAGGGCAGCAAGAATTACGCGGGCGTTGCCAACCCGGTGGTCGACCATTTGCTCGACGTCCTGCTGGCGGCCCACTCAAGGGACGAACAATTGGCCGCGGGACGTGCCCTTGATCGGGTACTGTTATGGCACCACTACATGATTCCTAATTGGTACCTCAATTATCATCGCCTGGCCTACCGCAACCGGTTCGCTTTCATCACCACCCCGCCGTACACCCTTGGCCTGAGTGCCTGGTGGATAAAAGCTTCGGAGAAAGCCCCATGATGCCCTTGCGTGCCCTGTTGCTGTCCGCCAGCGGCCTGTTGTTGACCGGGATGATCGGTTTCGCCAGTGCCGCCCCGCAACATGCCCTGACGCTCTATGATGAGCCACCGAAATACCCCGCCGATTTCAAGCATGTCGACTTCGTCAATCCCGAGGCGCCCAAGGGCGGCACTTTTCGGCAATCGGCCTCCGGCGGTTTCGACAGTCTCAACCCCTTTATCAGCAAGGGCGTGCCGGCCGAGGATATTGGCCTGATCTACGACACTTTGGCTCGCCAGGGCCTGGACGAGCCCTTCACCGAGTACGGGCTGGTGGCTGCCAGGATCGAAAAAGCCCCGGACAACGGCTGGGTGCGCTTCTATCTGCGCCCCGAAGCCCGCTTCCATGACGGCCATCCGATGCGCGCCGACGACGTCGTATTCAGCTTCCAGACCCTGATCAAGCAGGGCGCCCCGCTCTATCGCGCCTACTACGCGGATGTCGCCGAGGTGATCGAGGAAGATCCGTTACGAGTGCTGTTCAAGTTCAAGCATACCAACAACCGGGAGCTGCCACTGATCCTTGGCCAGTTGCCAGTACTGCCCAAGCACTGGTGGGCCTCGCGCGATTTCACCAAGGGCAACCTGGAGTTCCCCCTTGGCAGCGGCCCGTACAAGGTGGCCGAGGTCAAAGCCGGACGCTCGATACGTTATGAACGGGTGAAGGACTATTGGGCCAGGGACCTGCCGATCAATCGTGGGTTCTACAACTTCGATGTGCTGACCACCGATTACTATCGCGACAACAGCGTCGCCCTCGAAGCCCTGAAGGCCGGGCAGTTCGATTACTGGCTGGAGATGAGCGCGAAGAACTGGGCGAACGCCTACAACACGCCCGCCGTGACTCAGGGGCGCCTGATCAAGGAACAGATCGCCAACGGCAATCCGACCGGCATGCAGGGGTTCGTCTACAACCTGCGCAAACCGATGTTCCAGGATATCCGCGTGCGCGAGGCCCTGAGCCTGCTGTTCGACTTCGAATGGAGCAACAAGCAACTGTTCAACGGCGCCTATACCCGTACCCGCAGCTACTTCGAAAACTCGGAAATGGCCGCCACGGACTTGCCGGACGAGGCCCAACTGGCCATTCTCGAACCTTTGCGCGGCCAGGTCCCCGAACCGGTATTCGACCAGCCCTTCCAACCACCGCTTTGTGACGGCAGCGGAATGATCCGCAACCAGCAACGCCGTGCCTATCAACTGTTGCTCGAAGCCGGCTGGCATATTGTCGACGACAAAATGGTCGACACCCACGGCAAGCCAGTGAGCATTGAATTCCTGTTGGCCCAGACCGAGTTCGAGCGGGTGCTGCTACCGTTCAAACGCAACCTCAGCGACCTGGGCATCAATCTGGTGATTCGTCGGGTCGATGTTTCCCAGTACATCAACCGCCTGCGTTCGCGCGATTTCGACATGGTCGTCGGCAGCTTCCCACAATCCAGCTCGCCCGGTAACGAGCAGCGCGAGTTCTGGATGTCGGCCAGTGCCGACAAGCCCGGCAGCCGCAATATCATGGGCCTCAAGGACCCGGCGGTGGATACCCTGGTGGAGCAACTGATCAACGCCGACTCCCGACAGAGCCTGGTGAGCCATGCCAGGGCGCTGGACCGCGTACTGCAATGGGGGTTCTACGTCATCCCGAACTGGCACATCAAGACGTGGCGCGTTGCCTACTGGGACCATATCGGCCATCCGAAAATCTCGCCAACCTATGAGATCGGCACGTCCACCTGGTGGATCAAGCCGGACGCCAAACCGGCGGTATCACTGGAAAAAACCAACAGCACAAGCGCGGAGCAATAATAAGATGCTGGCTTATATTTTTCGGCGGCTGCTGCTGATCATCCCGACCCTGTTCGGTATTCTGCTGATCAACTTCGTGATCATTCAGGCCGCCCCTGGCGGCCCGGTGGAACAGATGATCGCCAAGCTCGAGGGCTTCGAGGGCGCCACCAGCCGGATCGCCGGGGGTGGTTCGGAAGTCTCGGTAGCCGGTTCCAACTATCGCGGCGCCCAAGGTCTGGACCCGGCGCTGGTGAAGGAAATCGAGCACCTGTACGGCTTCGACAAGTCGGCGCCGGAACGTTTGTGGATCATGCTCAAGAACTACGCAACCCTGGACTTCGGCGACAGCTTCTTCCGCGACGCCAAGGTCATCGACCTGATCCGGGAAAAGATGCCGGTGTCGATCTCGCTCGGGTTGTGGAGCACCCTGATCATGTACCTGGTTTCAATCCCGCTGGGGATCGCCAAGGCCACCCGCCATGGTAGCCATTTCGATGTCTGGACCAGTTCGGCGATCATCGTCGGTTACGCCATCCCGGCGTTCCTATTCGCAATCCTGCTGATCGTGGTATTTGCCGGCGGCAGTTATCTGAACTGGTTTCCCCTGCGCGGATTGACCTCGAACGACTTCGACCAGTTGAGCCTGGGCGGCAAGATCCTCGACTACTTCTGGCACCTGGCCCTGCCCGTCACCGCACTGGTCATCGGCAACTTCGCCACCTTGACCCTGCTGACCAAGAACAGCTTTCTCGATGAAATCAACAAACAATACGTGGTCACCGCAAAGGCCAAGGGCCTGACGCAACGGCGCATCCTCTACGGCCATGTGTTCCGCAACGCCATGCTGCTGGTGATTGCCGGTTTTCCGTCGGCCTTCATCGGCATCTTTTTTACCGGCTCGTTGTTGGTGGAGGTGATCTTCTCCCTCGACGGCCTCGGCCTGATGAGCTTCGAGGCGGCGATCAATCGTGATTATCCGGTGGTATTCGGTACTCTGTTCATCTTCACCCTGCTGGGCCTGGTGGTAAAACTGATCGGCGACCTGACCTATACCCTGATCGACCCGCGTATCGACTTTGAACACCGGGAGCATTGAGATGAAATTATCTCCCATCAATCGCCGACGATTCGAACGCTTCAAGGCCAACAAGCGCGGGTGGTGGTCATTGTGGTTGTTCCTGATCCTGTTCGGCCTGAGCCTAGGCGCCGAGTTGATCGCCAATGACAAGCCGTTGCTGGTGCATTACGACGGTGATTGGTATTTCCCGGCCCTCAAGCGCTACCCGGAAACCACTTTCGGCGGTGAGTTCCCACTGGAGGCCAACTACAAGAGCCCGTATATCCGCGAGCTGATGAAGGCCAAGGAGGCCTGGGTGATCTGGGCACCGATCCCATTCAGCTATCAGACCATCAACTATGACCTGAAAGTCCCGGCGCCCGCTCCGCCCTCGGCGGACAACCTGCTGGGGACCGACGACCAGGGCCGTGACGTGCTCGCCCGAGTGATCTACGGTTTTCGCATCTCGGTGCTGTTCGCCCTGACACTGACGGTCCTCAGCTCGATTATCGGGGTGATTGCCGGTGCCTTGCAGGGTTTCTATGGCGGTTGGGTCGATTTGACCGGCCAGCGCTTCCTGGAGATCTGGTCGGGCCTGCCGGTGCTCTACCTGCTGATCATCCTCGCCAGCTTCGTCCAGCCGAACTTCTGGTGGCTGCTGGGGATCATGCTGCTGTTCTCCTGGATGAGCCTGGTGGATGTGGTCCGCGCCGAATTCCTCCGTGGCCGCAACCTGGAATATGTCCGCGCGGCCCGGGCGCTGGGCATGCAGAACGGCGCGATCATGTTCCGGCATATCCTGCCCAATGCGATGGTCTCGACCATGACCTTCATGCCGTTCATTCTCACCGGCGCCATCGGTACGCTGACCGCGCTGGACTTCCTCGGTTTTGGCCTGCCGCCAGGGGCACCGTCGCTCGGCGAACTGGTAGCCCAGGGCAAGTCCAATCTGCAAGCGCCGTGGCTGGGTATGAGTGCTTTTGCCGTACTGGCAGTCATGCTGAGCTTGCTGGTCTTTATCGGCGAGTCCGCTCGCGATGCCTTCGATCCGAGGAAATAACATGGATAACGACAATCTGATCGAAGTGCGCGACCTCACAGTGGAATTTGTCGTCGGCCAATACCGCCAGCGCGTGGTCGAGAACGTCAGCTTCGATATCCGTCGCGGGGAAACCCTGGCACTGGTCGGCGAAAGCGGTTCGGGCAAGTCCGTAACGGCGCACTCAATCCTGCGTCTGCTGCCCTACCCACTGGCGCACCACCCCAGTGGTACCATCCAGTACTCCGGACAGGACCTACTGGCCCTCAAGGAGAAAACCCTGCGACATATTCGCGGCAACCGCATCGCGATGATCTTCCAGGAGCCGATGACCTCGTTGAACCCACTGCACTCCATCGAGAAGCAGATCAATGAAGTGCTCTGTATCCACAAGGGATTGACCGGCAAGGTGGCCACACGACGCACCCTGGAACTATTGGAACTGGTGGGCATACCCGAGCCGCACAAACGCCTCAAGGCACTGCCGCACGAGCTCTCCGGCGGTCAGCGCCAACGCGTGATGATCGCCATGGCGCTGGCCAACGAACCCGAGCTGCTGATCGCCGACGAGCCGACCACGGCACTGGATGTCACCGTACAACTGAAAATCCTCGATTTGCTCAAGGAGCTTCAGGCGCGCCTGGGCATGGCACTGCTGCTGATCAGTCATGACCTCAACCTCGTGCGACGGATCGCCCATCGGGTCTGTGTGATGCAGAGCGGGCGCATCGTTGAGCAGGCAGACGGCGAGGTGCTGTTCCGCCAGCCACAACATCCCTACACCTGCGAGTTGCTAAGCGCCGAACCGCGCGGCGAGCCGGCGGCGAACCAGGCCGGCGCACCCTTGCTGGAAGTGGAGGACCTGAAGGTCTGGTTCCCGATCAAGAAAGGCCTGCTGCGCAGAACCGTGGACCATGTCAAGGCGGTGGACGGCATCAACTTCAGCCTGCCCCAGGGCCAGACTCTGGGAATCGTCGGTGAAAGCGGCTCGGGCAAGTCGACCCTGGGCTTGGCGATCCTGCGGTTGATCGCCAGCAAAGGCGATATCCGCTTCGACGGCCAGTCGTTGAGCTGCTTGTCCCAGCAACGGGTGCGACCATTGCGGCGGGAAATGCAGGTAGTGTTCCAGGACCCGTTCGGCAGCCTCAGTCCGCGCATGTGTGTCAGCGAGATTGTTGGAGAGGGCCTGCGTATCCATAAGATCGGCACACCGCCCGAGCAGGAACAGGCAATCATTGCCGCGCTGAAAGAAGTCGGCCTCGACCCGCAAACCCGACATCGATATCCCCACGAGTTCTCCGGTGGACAGCGCCAACGGATCGCTATCGCCCGGGCCCTGGTCCTCAAACCGGCGTTGATCCTCCTGGACGAACCGACTTCGGCCCTCGACCGGACCGTGCAGCGACAAGTGGTCGAGTTGCTGCGCTCGCTACAGATCAAGTACAACCTGACCTACCTGTTTATCAGCCACGATCTGGCGGTGGTCAAAGCGCTGAGCCATCAGTTGATGGTGATCAAGCATGGCCAGGTGGTCGAACAAGGGGCGGCGCAGGCAATCTTTGCCGCGCCACAGCACCGCTATACGAAAAGGCTGCTGGAAGCGGCGTTCATCACCCCCGAACCGATCGCCCCCTGATCGCCCGTGCTTCGAAGCACACCTACAAGAAGGCCGCTCGATTGAGCGGCCTTCTTGTAGGTGGTTAAGCAATATCAGCGGCTTCAGAAGCGCTTGATATCTGCCTGGCTTTCGAGTTGCTTACGATACGCGGCGAAGTCCTGTTGACCAAGACGCGACGCGAGGAAGCGACGGTAGGAGGCTTTCTCTTCATCGTTCGGCGCGGCACCTTCATTGACACCACTCAGGCGCAAGATCACCAGGCTGCCATCAGCCAAGGTCACGGTATTGAAGGTCGGCTGGTCCTTGGCTACAGGCTTGGGCATGCGGAACAGCGCCTGCAGCACGGTAGGATCGACACCTTCCTGACCACGGGTCACAGCTTCTTGTACCTTCCAGGACGACCCGGAAGGCAGCGCCTTGCCATCACGCAGGCTGGCGATCAGTCCGTCAGCCTTGACCTTGGCATCCGCTGTGGCATGTTCCTGGGTCAGTTGCTTGCGAATACTGGCGTCCACGCTCTCCAGCGGCAGTTGCTCGGGCCTGCGATGCTCCTTGGCACGCAAGACGATGACCGTATCCGGATCCAGCTCGATGGCGCTGCTGTTGGCCCCCTCGTCGAGGACTTCCGGGCTGAACGCCGCCGTCACCACAGCGCGATTCGCCGCCACACCTGGGCCACCTTCACGACCGAATGGCGCGGAGGTCTGCAGCTTCAGGTTCAGATCCTGCGCCGGCTGGGCCAGATCGGAAGCTTCGAACGAAGAGTCCTCCAGTTGTTTGGTCGCCTCGACGAAACGCTGCTCTACCTGCTGCGCTTTCAGTTCGCGGGTCAGCTTGTCTTTCAGGCTGGCAAAGGTCGGCACTTCAGGCGCTTCGACACCCAGCAGCTTGATCAGGTGATAACCGAACTCACTGCGCACCGGACCTGAAACCTGATCCTTGTTCAACGCGTACAGCGCTTTCTCAAAGGCCGGGTCGTAGACGCCAGGACCAGCGAAACCGAGATCACCGCCATTGCTGGCCGAACCTGGATCCTGGGAGAACTCCTTGGCCAGGGCGGCGAAGTTCTCGCCCTTGGCCTGACGCTGCTGGATCTCTTCGATCTTGGCCTTGGCCTGGGCGTCAGTGACCTTGTCGTTTACTTCGATCAGGATATGTGCCGCCCGACGTTGTTCCGACAGGTTGGCCGTCTCTTTCCGATACGACGCTTGCAGGTCTTCGTCCTTGACGCTGACCTGATCGAAGAAGGAAGACTTCTTCAGCTCCAGGTAATCCACCAACACTTGATCCGGGGTCATGAACTCTTTGGCGTGCTTGTCGTAGTACGCTTTGACCTCATCATCGCTGAGCTTCACGATCGAGGGGTCGGACTTGATGCTCAAAGAGGAGAAATCGCGGGTCTGCTTCTCCAGGCGGGCAAAGGCCAGCACCTGGGCATCGGTCACGAAACCGCTTCCCGCCAGACCGGCGCGCACCTGGCCAATCAGCATTTCCTGGGTCAGCATCTCGCGAAACTGCAGGCGGCTGTAACCCAACTGACGAGTTACCTGATCGAAACGGTCGGCACTGAACTGGCCGTCCACCTGGAATTCAGGCGTCATCAGAATGACCTGGTCCAACGCCGCCTCGGAGAAAGCGAATTTCGATTTCTCGGCGCCTTGCAGCAACAGCTTGCGATCGATCAATCCCTTGAGAGCGGATTCGCGTAGCATCTTTTCATCCAGCAGCGAGGCATCGAAATCCTTGCCCAGCTGTTGCATCAGCTGGCGGCGCTGCATGTCGACCGCCTGGCTCAGTTCGTTCTGGGTAATTTCCTCACCATTGACCTTGGCCGCGTCCTGACGGGTGGAGGTGGCCTGGAAAATGGCATCGAAACCGGTCAGCGCCATCAATGCGACGATGACCCCGATAATAGTCTTGGCAATCCAGCCTTGTGAATTGTCCCTGATATTTTGCAGCATGCGTCCCCCAGAAACGGTTGAACTTCAAAATAGGCAACCGTGGAGCGTGGGTAGAAACCGAATAGAAGAAAGGCGCATCCGAGGATGCGCCTTCTCGTAACGGGCAGAGCGGACGAAGATCGAATTCGACCCTCGGCAGACGGCTCGGCGCTACCCTGAAGGTCTGCCCGAACGCTCTACCGCTCCGCTGCCAAGCCGGGAGTGAACCCGGCCCAGATAGCCAAAGGCTTGAAAGAAACTTAGTTGACCGCTTCTTTAAGTGCTTTACCAGCTTTGAATCCTGGTTTTTTAGCCGCAGCGATTTCCAGTGTCTTACCGGTCTGTGGGTTACGACCAATACGAGCAGGACGATCGGTAACAGAGAAAGTACCGAAACCAACCAGTACAACGGAGTCGCCAGCCTTCAGAGCACCAGTGACGGATTCGATTACTGCGTCCAGTGCACGACCAGCAGCGGCTTTCGGGATATCAGCAGATGCAGCGATGGCATCAATCAGTTCCGACTTGTTCACTCTAAGTCCCCTTATATCTATTGAGTATATTTCTAAGTTTCTTGGTAAAAAGCTAAAACGGGTGCTGATTGGCCTACAGACACTTAAGAGCCGCTTTATAACAAGGGCTCTAAAAAGCTGTCAAGGAAGCTCACCCAGGCCGGATCTCTATGGATGATCTCTATTAATGGGTACTGATTCTTTCCTTGGAGTCCGAATCGCGCTTCTCATCCTTCGCGACGATCTCCGGAACCACATCTGGCAAGGGCTCCGGCGCGTATTGCAGCGCAATTTGCAGGACTTCGTCAATCCATTTAACTGGCTTGATCTGAAGATCCTGTTTGATATTGTCAGGAATTTCCTTCAGATCGCGCACATTTTCTTCTGGAATAATCACAATCTTAATCCCACCACGGTGAGCGGCGAGCAATTTTTCCTTCAAACCACCAATCGCCAACACTTGGCCTCGCAGCGTGATTTCGCCGGTCATCGCAACATCTGCGCGCACAGGGATACCCGTCAAGGCCGACACCAACGCCGTGCACATGCCTACACCGGCGCTAGGACCGTCTTTGGGCGTGGCCCCTTCTGGCATGTGTATATGAGTGTCGCGCTTCTCATGGAAATCCAGCGGGATGCCCAGGCTCTTGGCCCGGCTGCGTACAACGGTGAGGGCCGCGGTGATCGATTCGACCATGACATCACCCAGCGAACCGGTCTTGATCAACTGCCCCTTGCCCGGTACCACCGCTGCTTCGATGGTCAGCAGTTCGCCTCCCACCTGCGTCCAGGCCAGGCCGGTCACCTGACCGATCTGGTCCTGCTGTTCGGCCAGGCCATAGCGGAATTTGCGCACGCCCAGGAAGTGTTCCAGCAGGTCGGCAGTCACCGTCACCGTGAAGCGTTTTTCCAGTGCGTGCTCCTTGACCGCCTTGCGACAGACCTTGGCAATCTGCCGTTCCAGCCCGCGTACACCGGCTTCGCGGGTGTAGTAACGGATGATGTCACGGATCGCCTCGACCTCGAATTCCAACTCACCTTTCTTCAGGCCATTGGCCTGAATCTGCTTGGGAGACAGGTACTTAGTGGCGATATTGATCTTCTCGTCCTCGGTGTAACCCGGCAGGCGGATCACTTCCATCCGATCCAGTAGCGCTGGCGGAATGTTCATCGAGTTGGAGGTGCAGAGGAACATTACATCAGACAGATCGTAGTCGACTTCCAGGTAATGATCGTTGAAATTGTGGTTCTGCTCGGGGTCCAGGACCTCCAACAGAGCCGAGGCCGGATCGCCACGCATATCGCTGCCCATCTTGTCAATTTCATCGAGCAGGAACAGTGGGTTGCGCACCCCCACCTTTGTCATCTTTTGTATCAATCTTCCTGGCATCGAACCGATATAAGTTCGCCGATGACCACGAATTTCCGCCTCGTCACGCACTCCACCAAGGGCCATACGCACGAACTTACGGTTGGTCGCATGGGCAATCGACTCAGCCAGGGAGGTTTTACCCACTCCCGGAGGGCCGACCAGGCACAATACCGGGCCACGAATCTTCTTCACGCGCTTCTGCACGGCGAGGTATTCGAGAATCCGTTCCTTGACTTCATCCAGACCATAATGATCGGCATCGAGAATATCCTCGGCCCGCTTAAGGTCCAGGCGCACTTTGCTTTGGGCCTTCCAGGGCACCTGCACCAGCCAGTCGAGGTAGGAACGCACGACCGTGGCCTCAGCCGACATCGGCGACATCTGCTTGAGCTTGTTCAGCTCGGCCTGGGCCTTGGTCAGGGCATCTTTGGGCAGGCCGGCGGCATCGATCCGCTTTCTCAGCTCTTCGATTTCATTATGGCCTTCGTCGCCATCGCCCAGCTCTTTCTGAATGGCCTTCATCTGCTCATTCAGGTAGTACTCGCGCTGGCTACGCTCCATTTGCTTCTTGACGCGGCCACGGATGCGTTTTTCAACCTGCAGCAGGTCGATTTCAGCATCTAACAATGCCAGGACGTGTTCGACACGGGCCGGCAGTTCGACGATTTCAAGAATTTCCTGTTTCTGCTCGATCTTCAGCGCCATGTGAGCGGCCATGGTATCGACCAGGCGGCTTGGCTCATCGATACTGTTCAACGAGGACAAAACCTCGGCCGGCACCTTTTTGCCCAGTTGCACATACTGCTCGAACTGCGACAACAGGCTGCGCACGAAGACTTCGGACTCTCGGTCCGGTGCATCGGTCTCTTCGATCAGCGCCACTTGCGCACGGCAGTGGCCATCGACTTCGCTAAAAAGCTCGACGGTGCCGCGCTGCTCGCCTTCCACAAGCACCTTGACGGTACCATCGGGTAGCTTGAGCAGTTGCAGGACGGTAGCCACGGTACCGACTCGATACAATGCCTCTTCGCCCGGGTCATCATCGGCGGGATTACGTTGGGCCAACAGCAGGATCTGCTTGTCGCCCATCATCGCGGCTTCGAGAGCTTCGATAGACTTCTCGCGCCCCACGAACAGCGGGATAACCATGTGCGGATACACCACGACATCACGCAATGGCAGGAGAGGCAATTCGATGGTTGTCTTCATGATTTCGCCTCTACGGCGGCCATAAGGCCGTAAACGGATGAAAGTAAGCTTGGACCCAAGATGGGGGCTGCTTGGAAAAAAAACAAGCACCCTATCAGGAAAAGCAAAGGGGCAGGAAAAGCAAAAGGGGCCAGAAGGCCCCCTTTTAGGTCACACGCTGTAACACTTACGCGTCAGGTGCGGCCTTGGCGGTCGGTTCGTTGTTTTCATAGATATACAACGGCTTGGACTTGCCTTCTATAACGCTTTCGTCAATCACCACCTTACTCACCTCGGACTGCGAGGGAATTTCGTACATGGTATCGAGCAAGACGCCTTCGAGGATCGAACGCAGGCCACGAGCTCCCGTCTTGCGCTCCAGGGCACGCTTGGCCACGGATTTCAGCGCATCGGTACGAAACTCGAGGTCAACTCCTTCCATTTCGAACAACTTGGCGTATTGCTTGGTCAACGCGTTCTTCGGTTCGGTGAGGATCTGCATCAGTGCCGCCTCATCCAGTTCGTCCAGCGTGGCCAGGACCGGCAGGCGGCCGACGAATTCCGGGATCAGACCAAACTTGACCAGATCGTCAGGTTCGACTTCACGCAGGGACTCCCCCACCTTCTTGCCTTCTTCCTTGCTACGCACTTCGGCGCTGAAGCCGATGCCACCCTTGGTCGAGCGGTTCTGGATGACCTTTTCCAGGCCCGAGAACGCTCCACCGCAGATAAACAGGATGTTGCGGGTATCGACCTGCAAGAACTCCTGTTGTGGGTGCTTACGCCCGCCCTGAGGCGGAACGGAGGCCACTGTGCCTTCGATCAGCTTCAGCAAGGCTTGTTGCACGCCTTCACCGGAAACGTCGCGAGTGATCGACGGGTTATCGGACTTGCGGGAAATCTTGTCGATTTCATCGATGTAGACAATACCCATCTGGGCTTTTTCCACATCGTAGTCGCACTTCTGCAACAGTTTCTGAATAATGTTTTCCACGTCCTCGCCCACATAACCCGCCTCGGTGAGGGTGGTTGCATCGGCGATGGTGAATGGCACATTCAGCAGACGAGCCAGGGTTTCGGCCAGCAGAGTCTTACCCGAGCCGGTCGGGCCGATCAGCAGGATATTGCTTTTGCCGAGTTCGACGTCGTCATTTTTCTTGTCACGCTGGTTCAAACGCTTGTAGTGGTTGTAGACCGCTACTGCCAGAACCTTTTTTGCACGCTCCTGACCAATCACATACTGATCAAGGATGCCGCTGATTTCTTTAGGCGAAGGCAATTTATGCGCGCTGCTTTCCGCCTGTGCTTCCTGCACCTCCTCACGGATGATGTCATTGCACAGGTCGACGCACTCGTCGCAGATAAAGACCGAGGGGCCGGCAATCAATTTGCGTACTTCATGCTGGCTTTTGCCACAGAAGGAGCAATAGAGCAGCTTGCCGTTGTCCTCGCCGTTGCGGGTGTCAGTCATTCGTTCGATCCAAATCCGATAGGCTTGCAGCACAAGATGAAGGCTATTGCGGGCTTTTTCAAGCCCGCTGGTGATCGGAGCAGCCGACCACCCCTATTTTGAGCTGCTTATTTTACGCGGGGCGCTGGGTGATCACTTCATCGATCAGGCCGTATGCCTTCGCAGCTTCCGCACTCATGAAGTTGTCGCGATTGGTATCGCGCTCGATTTCTTCAAGGGTGCGCCCGCTATGCTTGGCCATCAACGTGTTGAGCCGCTCACGAATGAAGAGGATTTCCTTGGCATGAATTTCGATATCCGACGCCTGGCCCTGGAAACCACCCAGTGGCTGGTGAATCATCACACGCGAGTTGGGCAGGCAGAAGCGCTTGCCGTGGGCACCTGCCGTTAGCAGGAACGCCCCCATGCTGCACGCCTGACCGATACAGGTGGTCGACACGTTTGGCTTGATGAACTGCATGGTGTCATAGATCGACATGCCCGCCGTCACCGAACCGCCCGGGGAGTTGATATAGAGATGAATATCCTTGTCCGGGTTTTCCGCTTCAAGGAACAGCAATTGCGCACAAATCAGGTTGGCCATGTAGTCCTCAACCGGGCCCACCAGGAAAATCACCCGCTCCTTGAGAAGCCGCGAGTAGATATCATAGGCGCGCTCGCCACGAGCGGACTGCTCGACAACCATCGGGACCAGGCCACCGGCGGCCTGAATATCAGAGTTCTGCTGAATATAGGAATTACGGAACATGCTCTGCAGTCACTCCCAAATAGTCATGTCTTGAATACGCATAAGCCAGCGCGAGGCTGGCTTATGGTGGGTATTTTCCAACGAGTCAGAAAATCAGTCGGCTTGTGGAGCTTCCACCGGCTTGACTGCTTCTTCGTAGGAGACCGATTTATCGGTCACATTCGCCTTCTGCAGAACAGTATCCACAACTTGTTCTTCCAGCACAACCGAACGAACTTCGTTCAACTGCTGGTCGTTCTTGTAGTACCAGGACACAACTTGCTCTGGCTCCTGGTAGGCCGAGGCCATTTCCTGAATCAGTTCGCGAACGCGGGTTTCGTCTGGCTTGAGGTCGAATTGCTTGACCACTTCGGCCACGATCAGGCCCAGTACCACACGGCGCTTGGCTTGCTCTTCGAATAGCTCGGCCGGCAGTTGGTCAGGCTTGATGTTGCCGCCGAACTGCTGAACGGCCTGCACGCGCAGGCGGTTCACTTCGTTGTCCAGCAGCGCCTTCGGCACTTCGATCGGGTTGGCGGCCAGCAGACCGTCCATCACCTGGTTCTTGACCTTGGACTTGATCGCCTGACGCAGCTCACGCTCCATGTTCTTGCGAACTTCGGCGCGGAAGCCTTCCAGACCGCTTTCCTTGATACCGAACTGGGCGAAGAACGCCTCGTTCAGCTCAGGCAGAGTCGGAGCGGAAACGCTGTTCACGGTCACGCTGAACTCGGCGACTTTGCCCGCCAGGTCCAGATTCTGATAATCCGCTGGGAAGGTCAGGTTCAGAACGCGTTCTTCACCGGCCTTGGCGCCCACCAGGCCATCTTCGAAGCCTGGGATCATGCGATTGGAACCCAGGACCAGTTGGGTGCCCTTGGCGGAACCGCCAGCGAACTCTTCGCCGTCGACCTTGCCAACGAAATCGATGTTCAACTGGTCTTCGTTCTGGGCGGCACGCTCGGCCACTTCGAAACGGGTGTTCTGCTTGCGCAGGACTTCCAGCATCTTGTCCAGGTCGGCATCAGCCACTTCAGCGCTCAGGCGCTCTACCGCAATGGACTCGAAACCGGCAACGGTAAATTCAGGGAACACCTCGAAAGTCGCGATGTATTCCAGGTCCTTGCCTTTTTCCAGCACTTTGGGCTCGACCGAAGGCTGGCCAGCAGGGTTGAGCTTCTGCTCGACCACGGCCTCGTAGAAGGAGGCCTGGATCACCTCGCCCACCGCTTCTTGACGGGCATCAGTTTCATAACGCTGACGGATCACGCTCATTGGCACCTTGCCAGGACGGAAGCCAGCGATCTTGGCCTTTTGGGCAGTCTGCTGCAGACGCTTGTTGACCTGGGTCTCGATGCGCTCAGCTGGCACGGTAATGCTCATGCGGCGCTCAAGAGCCGATGTACTTTCAACAGAAACTTGCATGGATATTCCTCGTTGCACAGACGTTAGCCGGCCGTTTCCGACCTCAGAAGCAAGGGCATGCATTCTAGTGGGTCATACTCAAGAAGTCACCCTACTGAAAACGGGTAAAAAACAGCAGGCAATTATTTGCCGGAACAGACTGTTGGCGGCCCGCCCGGCAACACGCATTCACTCACGTCGCAGCCTCGGCCAGCCTATATATATAGAAGGACTGCTCAGCCGGTGCCCCGACGATCGGTCTGCCAGACAGACCGAAGGTTGAACCGGTATCATCCAGCAACAATAAGGCCATGCCGATGCATGCCACCCTATCCGCCCCAAACCGGCGACATCACTGGAGCTGCCGGGACATCCGAAACAAAAACGGCGCAGCCCCTTTTCAGGTACTGCACCGTTCTTAATTTCAAGCTAATTGGTGCGGACGGAGAGACTCGAACTCTCACGCCTTGCGGCGCTGGAACCTAAATCCAGTGTGTCTACCAATTCCACCACGTCCGCGGGTCAAACTCTTAAAGCAAAGACGCCAGATCATTAATCTGGCGTCTTTATCCGAATATGGGGTGGACGATGGGGATCGAACCCACGACAACAGGAGTCACAATCCTGTGCTCTACCAACTGAGCTACGCCCACCATATTGCGTTACTTGTGCCAAAGCTGCCTAATGGCGCACCCGGCAGGACTCGAACCTGCGACCATCCGCTTAGAAGGCGGATGCTCTATCCAGCTGAGCTACGGGCGCCTTATTAATCTGCATTCTATTACGACTACAAACTAAGTGCTTCAATCTTGCACAGCTGAACATCAACTCTGCTCGACCTTCTCAACCAGTGCTAGGCTGTGCCCGACAAGTGCGACGAATGTTATAGGTGAGCCTGAAGGCCGTCAACTATTTTCTAAAAAAAATTCAGAAATATAAAGGAGTTAGGGGAATAACCAGACCAAGCGCCTTTGCCCTGGGGTCATGGCGTGCGAGAATGCGCACTCTTTTTCAACCCCTTTCGATGGTTAATCACGCGTCATGACTGCACAACTAATCGACGGCAAAGCGATCGCCGCCCGTCTGCGCCAGCAGATCGCCAAGCGTGTCGCCGAGCGTCGCCAGCAGGGCCTGCGTATGCCAGGCCTCGCAGTGATTCTGGTCGGCAGCGATCCCGCCTCTCAGGTTTATGTCTCGCACAAGCGCAAGGACTGTGAAGAAGTCGGCTTTATTTCCCAAGCCTATGACTTGCCTGGCGAAACCACACAACAGGCGCTGACCGATCTGATCGATCGCCTGAATGACGATCCGAGCATCGACGGCGTGCTATTGCAATTGCCGCTGCCGGCACACCTGGACGCCTCCAGGTTGCTGGAGCGCATTCGTCCGGATAAAGACGTGGATGGCTTTCATCCTTATAACGTCGGTCGCCTGGCCCAACGCATCCCGCTGCTGCGTCCCTGTACCCCGAAAGGCATCATGGCCTTGCTGGAAAGCACGGGGGCCGATCTTTACGGGATGGATGCGGTTATTGTCGGTGCATCGAATATCGTGGGCCGGCCAATGGCCATGGAACTGTTGCTGGCCGGTTGCACCGTGACCGTAACCCACCGTTTCACCCAGGACCTCGCCGGCCACGTTGGCCGTGCCGATCTGGTAGTGGTAGCCGCCGGCAAACCGGGACTGGTCAAGGGCGAGTGGATCAAGGAAGGGGCCATCGTGATCGACGTGGGCATCAACCGCCAGGAAGACGGCAAGCTGGTCGGCGATGTGGTGTATGAGACGGCCCTGCCCCGCGCCGGGTGGATCACTCCGGTGCCAGGCGGCGTAGGCCCGATGACCCGCGCCTGCCTGCTGGAAAATACCCTGTATGCGGCCGAGTCGCTGCATGTCTGACCACCATTAGTGACCATCGACGACAAAGGCCCCCTGGGTGCCTTTGTCGTTTTACAGCCGCAGTTGATTACTGGCGGGCGTCCGCCCAGCTTTTCAGCAGTTCGTTGTAATTAATGGTCTCGCCCTTGGGCTTCTCGTTGGCCAGTTTGCGCTGCGGCGCACCGCCGACGGCCTCACCCTTCCTGTACCACTCCTCAGCGGTGGTTGGCGGGTTCATCTTCGGCGCACAACCGCTCTTTTCCTGCGCCTTGGAACGCTCAAGCCGCGTCAGGATCGCGTCCTGATCCTTGGCCAGGCCATCCAGCGCCTGCTGCGCGGTCTTCTCACCCGTGACGGCCTCGGCCACATGGCTCCACCACAACTGCGCCAGCTTCGGATAATCCGGTACGTTGGTGCCTGTCGGCGTCCATTGCACCCGCGCCGGGCTGCGGTAGAACTCCACCAGGCCACCCAGCTTCGGTGCCAGCTCGGTCATGGCCGGGGAATTGATGTCCGACTCGCGAATGGGGGTCAAGCCAACAATGGTTTTCTTCAGGGATACGGTTTTCGAGGTCACGAACTGCGCATAGAGCCAGGCCGCCATGCGCTGTTTCTCGGGTGTCGAATAAAGGAAGGTCCAGGAACCGACATCCTGATACCCAAGCTTCATACCTTCTTTCCAGTAAGGCCCCTTGGGCGACGGCGCCATCCGCCATTTTGGCGTGCCGTCGGCATTCATCACCGCCAGCCCCGGCTTGGTCATGTCGGCGGTGAACGCGGTATACCAGAAGATCTGCTGGGCGATATTGCCTTGCGACGGCACCGGCCCGGACTCGGAGAAGGTCATGCCCGCCGCCTCGGGAGGCGCATACGCCTTGAGCCAGTCGATGTATTTCTGCGTGGCGAAGACCGCCGCCGGACCGTTGGTGTCGCCGCCGCGGGTAATGCTCGACCCCACCGGATGGCAATCCTCTACCCGGATCCCCCATTCATCCACCGGCAAGCCGTTGGGCAGACCCTTGTCGCCGCCGCCAGCCATGGAAAACCAGGCATCGGTGAAACGCCAACCCAGGGACGGATCCTTCTTGCCATAGTCCATGTGGCCATACACGCGTTTGCCATCGATCTCCCTGACGTCCTCGCTGAAGAATTTGGCAATGTCCTCATAGGCCGACCAGTTGACCGGCACTCCTAGTTCATAACCGTACTTCGCCTTGAACCTGGCCTTTAGATCCGCCCGCTCGAACCAGTCGGCACGAAACCAGTAGAGGTTAGCGAACTGCTGGTCCGGCAGTTGGTAGACCTTGCCGTCCGGTGCGGTGGTAAAGGACAGGCCGATGAAGTCCTTGATATCCAGGGTGGGCGAAGTGACTTGCTTGCCGGCATCGCTGGCCATCAGTTCGTCCAGCGATTGTGCCTTGCCATAACGGAAATGCGTACCGATCAGGTCAGAGTCGTTGACCCAGCCATCATAGATATTCTTGTCCGACTGCATCTGGGTCTGGATCTTCTCGATCACGTCGCCTTCCTGCAGCAAGTCATGGGTCACTTTGATCCCGGTGATTTCAGTAAAAGCCTTGGCCAGGGTCTTGGATTCATACTCGTGGGTGGTCAGGGTTTCCGAGACCACCTTGATATCCATTCCGCGAAAGGGTTCGGCAGCCTTGATAAACCACGTCAACTCCGCGAGCTGCTGCTCGGGGGTCAGGGTCGAGGGCTTGAATTCCGCGCCTATCCATTTTTTTGCCGCGTCTTCGTAGGCATCCGCCCAGGCTGTCGCGCTCAAGCCACCGAGCGCCAGCATCGAAGCCAACGTCACGCTATGTCGAAGCTTATTGTTTTTATAGAACATAGACACCTCCAGATGATTTCCACGTAGCCCACTTGCCAAGAGATCCGAAACCAGTCGCCGTGCTTGCCGGCTAACCCCAACGCATCACCACCCACAGCCATGCCAAGGCCAGCAACGACCCGATCCACAGGCTCCAGTCGGTGACACCGATGACCAGCAAATGCAGGAAGGCGCTGAGCAGGAGCCCGATAAACAAACGATCGCCACGACCGGTGGTGATCGGCAGAAAACCTCGCCGCTCGATACACGGTGAACGCAGTTCCCAGACCGTCATGCCGATCAGCAGCAACGCGATAGCGCCGAAGAAGGTAGCGGTCAGTGGGGTCCAGGCCATCCAATCCATCATGCGACTCCTCAGACCCGACCGAGGGCGAAGCCCTTGACCACATGGTTGCGAACAAACCAGATCACCAGCACGCCGGGCAGGATAGTCAGCACGCCCGCCGCCGCCAGCACCCCCCAATCAATTCCCGAGGCCGACACCGTGCGGGTCATCACCGCCGCAATGGGCTTGGCATTGACCGACGTCAGGGTGCGCGCCAGCAACAATTCGACCCAAGAAAACATGAAGCAGAAAAAAGCCGTCACACCGATCCCCGAGCCAATCAGCGGGACAAAGATTTTTACGAAGAATTTGGCAAAGCTGTAGCCGTCGATATAGGCGGTTTCGTCGATTTCCTTCGGCACACCGGACATGAAGCCCTCCAATATCCACACCGCCAGGGGCACATTGAACAGGCAATGCGCCAGGGCCACGGCAATCGGCGTATCGAACAGGCCGATGGACGAATACAACTGGAAGAACGGCAACAGGAACACCGCCGGCGGCGCCATACGGTTGGTCAACAACCAGAAGAACAGATGCTTGTCGCCGAGAAACCGATAGCGTGAGAACGCATAGGCCGCTGGCAGCGCCACGGTCAGGGAAATCACTGTGTTGAGGCTGACGTAGTACAACGAGTTGATATAGCCGCTGTACCAGCTTGGGTCAGTGAAAATCACCCGATAGTTCGCCAAGGTGAAATCGCGCGGAAACAGAGTCAGCCCGCCGAGGATCTCGGTATTGCTCTTGAACGACATGTTCAGCAGCCAGTAAATGGGTACCAGCAGGAACAGGATGTAGATCAGCAAGGGAACCAGCTTGCGTGCGTTCATGACAAACCTCAGCGCTTGGCATCGGCGTGGGTCATGGCGGTATAGAACAACCAGGACACCAACAGGATGATCAGGAAGTACACCAGCGAAAACGCCGCCGCCGGTCCCAGGTCGAATTGGCCGATAGCCATCTGAGTCAGGGTCTGGCTGAGGAAGGTGGTGGCATTGCCCGGCCCGCCGCCTGTCAGCACGAAGGGTTCGGTGTAGATCATGAAACTGTCCATGAAGCGCAGCATCACCGCGATCAACAACACGCTCTTCATCTTCGGCAGTTGGATATATCGGAACACCGCCCAGGCCGAGGCCCGGTCGATGCGCGCCGCCTGGTAATAGACATCCGGAATCGCCCGCAGCCCCGAGTAGCAGAGCAATGCCACCAGCGACGTCCAGTGCCAGACATCCATCACCAGCACCGTGACCCAGGCGTCCATGGTGTTGGCCGCATAGTTGTAGTTCAAACCCAGGGCATTGAGGGTCCAGCCCAGCAGCCCGATATCCGCCCTGCCAAAGATCTGCCAGATGGTCCCCACCACGTTCCACGGGATCAGCAGCGGAATCGCCAGCACGATCAGCACCAGCGAGGACCAGCGCCCCTTGGTCGGCATGGTCAGGGCGATGGCGATACCCAGCGGAATCTCGATCGCCAGCACACAGGCTGAATAGATGAACTGGCGCAGCAGCGAATCGTGCAGGCGTGGGTCCCGTAGCACCTGCCGATACCAGTCGGCACCGACAAAGTAGCGACTGGACTGGTCGAAGATGTCCTGTACCGAATAGTTGACCACCGTCATCATCGGCACCACCGCACTGAACGCCACCAGCAGGAAAACCGGCAATACCAGCCACCAGGCCTTGTTGTTGCGCACCTTGTTCATGGGTTGACCTCCAACAGCCGATCATCGGCATAGACCATCAACCATTGCGCCGGGAAACTGATCCAGGCCTTGCCTTGCGGCACCGGTTTGTCTTCCTGCAGGCGGACCTTGAGCATCTGGCCATCCAGGTCGAGGGTCATGATCTTGTAGGTTCCAAGATCCTCGATATGTCGGACTTGGGCACACAACGCTTCCTCGTAAGCCTCATCCCAGACACGCACGAACTCGGGGCGAATGCCGACTTGCAGGCGGCGCCAACCACCGGCGGCAATCCGCTGCCGCAAGGCTTCGGACAACTCCAGATGGGTATTGGCAAAACCGACGCCACCGAGCCTGGGCTGCACGTCGATCAGGTTCATCCCAGGGCTGCCGATGAAATAGCCGACAAAGGTATGGCTGGGCCGCTCGAACAACTCCCGTGGCGTGCCGAACTGGACGATCTGCCCGCCATACATCACGGCGATCTTGTCGGCAAAGGTCGAAGCCTCCAATTGGTCGTGGGTCACGTAGACCATGGTGATATTGAATTGCTCGTGGATCTGCTTGAGCTTGCGTCGCAGCTTCCACTTCAAGTGCGGGTCGATCACCGTCAACGGCTCGTCGAAGAGAATCGCCGAGACATCGTCGCGTACCAACCCACGCCCCATCGAAACCTTCTGCTTTTCATCGGCACTCAGGTTGCTGGCCTTACGTTGCAACAGCGGTTGCAGGTCGAGCACCTCGGCGATTTCCTGAACCTTGCTCAACACCCGCGATTCGGTCATACCCTGGTTGCGCAAGGGAAAGGCCAGGTTGTCGAACACCGTCATGGTGTCGTAGACCACCGGGAACTGGAACACCTGGGCAATATTGCGTTTTTCCGGGCTCAGTGCGTTGACTACCGTGGTGTCGAACAGCACCTGCCCCTGCGATGGGCTGAGCAGCCCGGAAATGATATTGAGCAGGGTCGACTTGCCACACCCCGATGGCCCCAGCAGCGCATAGGCACCGCCCTGCTCCCAGATATGGTTCATCTCGTGAATGGCATAATCTTCGGCACCGGTTGGGTTCTGGCTGTAGCTGTGGGCCAGGTTTCGTAACTGGATCCGCGCCATCAGGCAACCCTCGCCACACGTCGACCCGGCGCCTAGACCAGTTGGCCCTGTGCGTCGAACACAAAGAGTTTGTGAGTCGGGATGTAGATACGGATCGACGCATCGACGTCGTAGGCATGCACCCCAGGCAAATGCAGCACCAGTTGGAACTGTTCGTTGCGCACATGGAGAAAGGTCTCCGAGCCGCTGATTTCCGCCAACTCCACGGTCACCGCCAGCTCCAAGTCGTCATCGTTGCTCGGCACCAGACGGATATGGCTTGGCCGTACACCGAAACGGAATTCACCTTCGCCAACCGGACACAGGTCGACGTTCAGCGGAAAATGCACGAAGTTGGCGAAACTGACCTCGTTGCCGAGAATCCGGCCCGGCATCAGGTTGATCGGCGGCTCGGAAAACAGTTGCGCCGCCAATACCGTTCGCGGCTGGTGATAGACCGCAGGCGTACTATCGCTCTGGATGATCCGCCCCTCGTGGACGAGGGTGGTGGTGCCGCCCAGGGCCAAAGCCTCGTTGGGCTCGGTGGTGGCATACACCGCAATGGTGTGGCGTGCCTTGAACAGCTCACGCATTTCCTGGCGCAGTTCTTCGCGCAGCTTGTAGTCGAGGTTGACCAGCGGCTCGTCGAACAAGATCAACTCGGCATCCTTGACCAGCGCCCTGGCCATCGCCGTGCGCTGTTGCTGGCCGCCGGAAAGCTCAAGCGGATGACGTTGCAGGAACTTCTCGATGCGTAGCATCCGTGCGGTTTCCAGCACCTTGGCCTGGATCTGCTCCGCCGGCATCCGCGCCTGACGCAGCGGCGAGGCAATGTTCTCGAATACCGTCATGGTCGGATAGTTGATGAACTGCTGGTACACCATCGATACGTTGCGCAAGCGCACCGCACGCCCGGTGACATCCACGCCATTCATCAGCACCCGTCCGCCGTCGGGCTTGTCCAGGCCGGCCATCAGGCGCATAAGACTGGTCTTGCCGGACAGCGTGCGCCCCAACAGGACATTGAAGGACCCAGGTTCGAAACTCAGGCTCGCCTCCTCGATCCAGACCTGCCCCTCGACCACACGACTGACGCGCTCCAGCGTTAAAGACATGGCTCGACCTTTTTATTATTGAAAGCAAATGCCACACATCGCTCAACCGCCAGAGCGACATCCGTGCCAGAAACGCAAAACACTGCGCAACCCCTCGGAGCAGAGCCCCGGACAGTGAAGATCGAAGGCTATAGCGGGTTCATGACTGAACAGAAATGAACAACCTCGAGTGAACAGATGAACACTTCGAGCGTTGACAATGAACACAAGTGAACAACACTAAACGAATGCTTGTTTGGCTCGATTGCGCCCGCCCACAACAAAAACAATAAAGCACCCAGGAGATCGACAGCCATGGCCGTTGCCCCTCTCAGTCACGACACCATCATCCAGGACTCCTGGAGCCGCTGCCGCCGCTTCGGCTTGAGCCACCAGTGCGCGCCGGCGTTCGATCAGTTGCCGGCCCACGAGGTCGCGCAACTGATCGACAGTCAACAGGCACTGGTGCAGACCACCCATCAGGAAGTGCTGCCGTACTACGAGAACATCCTCAGTAATTCCAACTGCCTGATCATGCTCGCCGACAATCAGGGCCAGGTCCTCACCTCCTGGGGCACCCAGCGGTTTATCGAGCCCAAGTTGCAGCGCGGCTTCAGCGCCGGGGCTAGTTGGATGGAACGCTGCACCGGCACCAATGCCATCGGCACCGCCCTGGCCTGCGGGCAGGCGGTGCATATCGAGCACGATGAACACTTCCTCAAGGCCAACCGCTTCATGAGCGGCTCCGCGGCGCCGATCTTCGATGCCAGCCGGCAGGTCATTGCCGTGCTGGATGTGTCCAGCGACAGCTACCTGCCACCCTCCCACACCCTGGGCATCGTCAAGATGATGAGCCAGACGGTGGAGAACCGACTGATCCTCAATCTGTTCGAGGGCAAACAGTTCCAACTGGTGTTCAATACCGGCCTGAACAACCTCGACAGCCAGTGGGCCGGGCTGCTGATCTTCGATGACAGCGGCCAGGTGCTCTCGGCCAATCGCCGCGCGGACAACCTGCTGGGCATCCGCCTGGCACGGGTCGGCATCGATAGCCTGTTCAATGTCTCGTTGCTGGAGCTGCTCAACCAACCCGAAGGCCTGCCCTTTGCCTTGCAAGCCTCGGGGCGCAACCGCTTTCATTGCCTGCTCAAGCGGCCACAGTGCCGTCCGATCAAGCCGCGGGTATTTGCCGAAGCCAAGCCGCGAACCGAGACCACGACGGACAGATCAAGCCTCAAGGGCCTGCATTGGGGTGAAAAGCGGGTGGAGAAAGCCATACGTCAGGCGCAACGCCTGCAGGAAAAAGGCATTGCGTTGCTGATCCACGGCGAGACCGGGGTCGGTAAGGAAGTTTTCGTCAAGGCCTTGCACCAGGCTGGCTCACGCGCCATACAGCCCTTGATCGCGGTGAACTGTGCGGCCATTCCGGCGGAGTTGGTGGAGTCGGAACTGTTCGGCTACGAGAAAGGCGCCTTTACCGGGGCCAACCAGAAAGGCCATATCGGGCTGATCCGCCAAGCTGACAAGGGCACGCTGTTTCTCGATGAAATCGGCGACATGCCGCTGCCGACCCAGGCTCGCTTGCTGCGAGTATTGCAGGAACGCTGTGTGCAACCGGTGGGCGGCAGCGAGGCTTATCCGGTGGATATTCGCCTGGTTTCGGCGACCAACCGTTCGTTGCGCCAGCAGATCCAAAACGGTCTGTTTCGCGAAGACTTGTACTACCGCATCGGCGGCCTGACCCTGGAGTTGCCGCCCTTGCGCGAGCGCACCGACAAACAGGCGCTGTTTCAGCAGATTTGGGAGCGGCATCGGGAAAGCCCGCAATGGGCCGGGTTGAGCCGGGAGGTACTGGAGCTGTTCGACCGACACCCCTGGCCCGGTAACATCCGCCAGCTCGATAGCGTGATTCAGGTGGCATTGGCGATGGCCGAGGATCAGCCGATTCGCGCCGAACATCTACCGGATGATTTTTTCGTCGATCTCGGCCTGACCGGCAGGGAGTCGATCCCGTTGCAGAGCAAACCCGCGTTGGAACACGTCGATGATCTGAACCAGTTGCTCAAGGCCTCCGGCGGGAATATTTCCCATCTGGCCCGACAACTCGGGGTCAGTCGCAATACCTTGTACAAACGCCTGCGGCAACTCGAGACCTGAAGGCCCACCAGCGCCGCAAAACAGCAGCCCGCGCCCGGCGGGCTTCTGTCAATTCAAGCTAGCGCTCAGTCAGCCAGACGCCAGGTGGTACCACCCTTACCGTCTTCCAGCACCACGCCCATCGCGCTGATCTGGTCGCGAATGCGGTCGGATTCGGCCCAGTCCTTGTTGGCCCGCGCCGCCAGGCGAGCCTGGATCAGTGCTTGGACTTCAGCCGCGTCGACCCGCCCCTGGGCGCCTGCCCGCAGGAAGTCATCGGCGTCCAACTGCAAGACACCGAGCACGTTGGCCAGCTCCTTCAAGCGCGCCGCCAGAGCCGCCGCCGCATTGACATCGCTCTCGCGCAGGCGATTGATCTCGCGCACCATCTCGAACAATACCGCACAGGCTTCCGGCGTCCCGAAGTCGTCGTTCATCACCTGGGTGAAACGCTCGACAAAGGCTTCGCCGCCGGCAGCCGGCACGCTCGGCAGGCCTTTCAACGCGTGGTAGAAACGCTCCAGGGCGGCCTTGGCGTCCTTGAGGTTGTCTTGCGAATAGTTGATCGCGCTGCGGTAGTGGCTCGACACCAGCAGATAACGCACGACCTCCGGGTGATACTTGTGCAGCACATCGCGAATGGTGAAGAAGTTGTTCAACGACTTGGACATCTTCTCGCCGTTGATGCGAATCATGCCGCAATGCATCCAGGCATTAGCGTAGGTCTTGCCAGTGGCGGCCTCGCTCTGGGCGATTTCGTTTTCATGGTGCGGGAACTCAAGGTCACTGCCACCGCCATGAATGTCGAACGTCTCGCCCAGGCAGCAGGTGGACATCACCGAGCATTCGATATGCCAGCCCGGACGCCCGGCGCCCCACGGCGACTCCCAGCTCGGTTCACCCGCTTTGGCGGCTTTCCACAGGACGAAATCCAGCGGGTCTTGCTTCGCTTCGTCGACCTCGATCCGCGCACCGATGCGCAGGTCTTCGATCTTCTTGCGCGACAGCTTGCCGTAGCCCAGGAACTTGCCAACGCGGTAATACACGTCACCGTTGCCCGGCGCGTAGGCGTAGCCCTTGTCGATCAGAGTCTGGATCATGGCGTGCATGCCCGGAATGTGATCGGTGGCGCGCGGTTCCATGTCCGGCTTGAGGATGTTCAGGCGCGCCTCATCCTCGTGCATCGCGGCGATCATGCGCTCGGTCAGCGCTTGGAACGATTCGCCATTCTCCCTGGCCCGATTGATGATCTTGTCGTCGATGTCGGTGATGTTACGCACATAGGTCAGGTCATAACCGCAAAAACGCAGCCAGCGGGTCACCAGGTCGAAAGCGATCATGCTGCGACCGTGGCCCAGGTGGCAATAGTCATACACCGTCATCCCGCAGACATACAGGCGTACCTTGTTGCCATCCAGCGGCTTGAAGACTTCTTTACTCTTGGTGAGCGTGTTGTAGATGCTTAGCACAAAAGGTTCCTTAACTATCACTGACCCCAGGAGTCGCGCAGGGTCACCGTGCGGTTGAATACGAGGGCGCCAGGTTTCGAGTCCTTGATATCCGCGCAGAAGTAGCCTTCGCGCTCGAACTGGAAACGATCTTCCGGTTGTGCGTTACCCAACGAAGGTTCGGCACGACAGCCCGTGAGGATGCGCAGGGAGTCAGGGTTGATGTTGTCGAGGAAACTGGCACCGTCTTCGGCCTTCTCCGGATTCGGCGAACGAAACAGGCGGTCGTACAGACGCACTTCGCACTCGACGCTGGCCGCCGCCGGCACCCAGTGGATCACGCCCTTGACCTTGCGGCCCTCGGGGTTCTTGCCCAGGGTTTCTGGATCGTAGGAGCAACGCAGCTCGACGATATTGCCCTCGGCGTCCTTGACCGCCTCATCGGCACGGATCACATAGCTGCCGCGCAGGCGCACCTCACCGGCCGGCTCCAGGCGCTTGTAGCCCTTTGGCGGCTCCTCCATGAAATCGTCACGGTCGATATAGATCTCGCGGGCGAATGGCAACTGACGCACGCCCATGTCTTCCTTCGGGTGGCGCGGCAGTTCAAGGTTCTCGACCTGGCCTTGCGGATAGTTGGTGATGACCACTTTCAACGGGCGCAGCACGCACATGGCACGCGGCGCGCTGTGATCGAGGTCGTCACGGATGCTGAACTCCAGCATGGCGAAGTCGACCACGCCATCGGAGCGATTGGTGCCGACCATCTCGCAGAAATTGCGAATGGATTTGGGCGTGTAGCCGCGCCGGCGAAAGCCTGACAGAGTCGACATGCGCGGGTCGTCCCAACCGTTGACGTGCTTCTCGTCCACCAACTGCTTGAGCTTGCGCTTGCTGGTGATGGTGTAGTTCAGGTTCAGCCGCGAAAACTCATACTGGCGCGGCTTGCACGGCACCGACAGGTTGTCGAGGAACCACTCATAGAGTGGACGATGGCTTTCAAATTCCAGGGTGCAGACGGAATGAGTGATGCCTTCTATAGCATCCGACTGACCGTGGGTGAAGTCGTAGATCGGATAGATGCACCACTTGTCGCCGGTCTGGTGGTGGTGGGCATGACGGATGCGATAGAGGATCGGATCGCGCAGGTTCATGTTCGGCGAGGCCATGTCGATCTTCGCCCGCAGTACGCGCTCGCCATCCTTGAATTCGCCGGCTTTCATGCGGGCGAACCAGTCGAGGTTTTCTTCCACCGAACGCTCGCGGAACGGGCTGTTCTTGCCCGGTTCGGTCAGGCTGCCACGGTATTCCCTGGCTTGCTCGGGGGTCAGGTCGTCGACATAGGCCTTGCCGGCCTTGATCAACTCGACCGCCCAGTCATGCAACTGGTCGAAATACTGCGAGGCGTAGCGCACTTCACCGGCCCACTGAAAGCCCAGCCACTTGACGTCGCTTTCGATGGCATCGATGTATTCCTGGTCTTCCTTGGCCGGATTGGTGTCGTCGAAACGCAGGTGCGTGATGCCACCGAACTCCTGGGCCAGGCCGAAGTTCACACAGATCGACTTGGCGTGACCGATGTGCAAGTAGCCGTTGGGCTCGGGCGGGAAACGGGTGACGATCTGGGTGTGCTTGCCCGAATCCAGGTCGGCCTGAATAATCGGGCGCAGGAAGTTGACCGGGACAGCCGGGCCGGTCTTGGCGTTCGAAGCAGGGTCGACAGTGGGCTTGCTCATAAGATCCTTGGACGTGACAAGTGCGTGGCCCGGATAGGCCGAGTCAATCAAAGCTCCTATCATAGCCGAACCTGTCAAGCCCCTGACAGGGCCACCCGGAAAACCGCCGCTTTTAATACCGTCGATATAAAAACCCCTCGAAATGCCCGAGGAGCACGTTAAACTCCCAGGCCAGGTTGTGGCGTGAACTGTTATCGGGTTCGGCCACAGTTCCACGAATTCCCTGAATAGAGCGATAGCTACCATGACTCAAGTCAAACTGACCACCAACCACGGCGAGATCGTTCTCGAGTTGAACAAAGAGAAAGCCCCGATCACCGTAAAGAACTTCGTTGAGTACGTCAGCGCGGGCCACTACGAAAACACCGTGTTCCATCGCGTCATCGGCAACTTCATGATCCAGGGCGGCGGTTTCGAGCCGGGCATGAAGGAAAAGAAAGACAAGCGCCCAAGCATTCAGAACGAAGCCGACAACGGTCTGCCAAACGACAAGTACACCGTGGCCATGGCGCGTACCATGGAGCCGCACTCGGCCTCCGCGCAGTTCTTCATCAACGTGGCTGACAACAGCTTCCTGAACCACAGTGCCAAGACCACTCAGGGCTGGGGTTACGCGGTATTCGGCAAAGTAGTGGCCGGCAATGAGGTGGTCGACAAGATCAAGGGCGTTGCCACCACGAACAAAGCCGGCCACCAGGATGTTCCGGCAGAGGATGTGATTATCGAGAAAGCCGAGATCATTGAGTGATACTGCTGATTTCAGATTTACATCTGGAAGAGGGGCGCCCGGACATCACCCGGGCGTTTCTGGATTTCCTCGCCGGGCGCGTCCGTTCGGCACAAGCGTTGTACATCCTCGGCGACTTCTTCGAAGCCTGGATCGGCGACGATGCCATGACCCCGTTCCAACGTTCGATCTGCGCCGCGCTGCGCACGGCCAGCGAGGCTGGCACGGCGATTTTCCTGATGCACGGCAATCGCGATTTCCTGCTCGGCACGGCCTTTTGCAAGGCCGCCGGCGCCACCCTGCTCAAAGACCCGAGCGTGGTGCAGATTAATGGCGAACCGGTGCTGCTGATGCACGGTGACAGCCTGTGTACCCGTGACGAGGCCTACATGCGCCTGCGGCGCTACCTGCGCAATCCCGTTACGTTGTTTATCCTGCGACACCTGCCATTGCGCACCCGCCACAAGCTGGCGCGCAAGCTGCGCAGCGAAAGTCGCGCCCAGACCCGCATGAAGGCCAACGACATCGTTGACGTGACTCCCGAGGAAATTCCACGGATCATGCAGCAATATGGCGTGCACACGCTGATCCATGGTCATACCCACCGCCCCGCCATCCACAAACTGCAACTCGGCGCGCAAGCGGCGAAGCGCATTGTCCTGGGGGATTGGGATCGCCAGGGTTGGGCCTTGCAGGTAGATGAGCAAGGATTCCAGTTGGCGCCCTTCGATTTTACGCCACCAGCGATCTGACAACTGAATCCCGGGTGGCGAGCAGGCTTGCCCCCTTGTCACATCAGTGTCTTACCACTAATGCCCCGCCGCTGCCGGCCCGGCCTTGGCCGTGAACGGCGGCTTGGCCAGCCACACCAGCAGCATCAATCCCATGAAGCCCCAACCCAGCAGCGTGAAATAATCCACGGTCGAGAGCATGTACGCCTGGCTGGTGAGAATCTGATCCAGCCGGCCATAAGCCTGGCTGCCCGCCCCGCCAAGACTATCCAGAGCGCTGCGCGTCGCCGGATCGAACGGGCTCATGCTTTCACTCAGGTAGGCGTGGTGCTGGTCCGCCCGGCGAATCCAGATCCAGGTGGTCAGCGACGCCGCGAAACTCCCGCCGAGCGTGCGCAGGAACGTGGCCAGGCCGGCGCCGTCGGCAATCTGGTGCGGCGGTAGGTCCGACATCAGGATGCTCAAGGTCGGCATGAAGAACAGCGCCACGCCGATCCCCATGAACAACTGCACCAGAGCGATATGTTGGAAATCCACCTCGTTGGTGAAGCCCGCCCGCATAAAGCAACTCAAGCCGATGGTCAGGAACGCCAAGCCCGCCAGCAGGCGCAGGTCGACCTTGTGGGCGTACTGGCCAACAAAGGGTGACATCAGCACCGGCAGGATGCCCAGCGGCGCCACCGCCAATCCCGCCCAGGTCGCGGTGTAGCCCATCTGGGTCTGTAACCACTGGGGCTGGATCAGATTGATGCCGAAGAACCCCGCATAACCCAGGATCAGCACCAGGGTGCCGATACGGAAATTGCGGTAGGCAAACAGGCGCAAGTTGACCACCGGGTGCTGATCGGTCATTTCCCAGATCACAAAGGCCGCCAGGGCGATCAGCGAGATCACCGCACCGATAATAATGAAGTTCGACTCGAACCAATCCAGGTCGTTGCCTTTGTCGAGGATCACCTGCAATGCGCCAACACCGATGATCAGGGTTAGCAAGCCGACATAGTCCAGCGGTTGGCGCTGGGTTACTACCGGTCGCGCCTTGAGCTGCTGGCGCACGACCAGGGTGGCAAAGATGCCGATCGGCACATTTATGAAGAAAATCCACGGCCAACTGTAGCTGTCGGTGATCCAGCCACCGAGAATCGGCCCGGCAATCGGCGCCACCACCGTGACCATCGCCAGCAACGCCAGGGCCATGCCGCGCCGCGCCGGTGGATACACGGCGATCAACAGCGTCTGAGTCATCGGGTACAACGGCCCGGCCACCAGACCCTGGACGACGCGGAAGCCCACCAACTCGGGCATCGATGTGGAAATGCCACAGAGAAACGAAGCCAACACAAACAACAGCGTGGCCCAGATAAACAGTTTCACCTCGCCAAAGCGCCGGCTCAGCCAGCCGGTCAGCGGCAGGGCAATGGCGTTGCTCACGGCAAACGAGGTGATGACCCAGGTCCCCTGCTCCGAACTCACTCCCAGGTTGCCGGAAATGGTGGGCAGCGCCACATTGGCGATGGTGGTGTCGAGTACCTGCATAAAGGTCGCCAGCGACAAGCCGATGGTGCTGAGCAGCAAGCTGGGCGGAGTAAAAGAGGCGTTCGAGTTCATCGCGAATCCTTTGGAGCAAGGCTGGCACCGCGACCAACAGGCTCGCGAGCGGGGATCGGCGACTCAGCGTTGCGAGGTTTTGCTCGCCGCCGCGCTGTTTTCATTGATCAGCCGGGTAATCACTGCATCGGCGTCAGCCAGTTGCCACTGATAGACATGTGTGGTGAACGAGGCTTTTTGCGGCGGTTGCTGGGCGAGCACCGGACCGCTTTGGTCCCGTAAGTTGACTTCAACTTGGGTCGACAGCCCGACCCGCAGCGGATGCCGGACCAGCTCTTGGGCGTTGATATAAATCCGCACCGGCACACGCTGGACGATCTTGATCCAGTTACCGGTGGCGTTCTGCGCCGGCAACAGGGCGAAGGCACTGCCGGTGCCAGCACCGAGGCTGTCGACGGTGCCGCTGTATTTCACCTCGCTGCCGTACAGATCGGCCTCGATATCCACCGGCTGGCCGATACGCATCTGCCGTAGCTGGGTTTCCTTGAAGTTGGCATCGATCCACAACTGATCCAGCGGGATCACCGCCATCAGCGCGGTGCCCGGCTGCACACGCTGGCCGAGCTGCACGGTCCGCTTGGCGACATAGCCGGTCACGGGCGCGATCAAGGTGGTCCGGGCATTCGCCAGGTAGGCCTGGCGCAAACGGGCGGCGGCGGCCTTGACCTCGGGGTGATTGGACACCACCGTATCGTCCACCAGCGCATTGAGGGTGTTGAGTTGCTGCTGGGTGTTGCCCAAAGCACTCTGAGCCATGGTCAGATCATCGCGGGCATGGGACAGCTCTTCCTGGGAGATTGCCCCGCCAGCGGCCAGGTTCTTGCGGCGGGAGAAGTTGTCCTGGGCTTTGCGCACCGCAACCTGCTGCACCGCGAGCTGGGCCTTCATGCCATCGACGTTGCTATACAGACCACGGACCTCGCGCACGGTCTTGGCCAGGCTGGCCTCGGCACTTTGCAGGTCAATCTGGGCATCGCTCGGATCGAAGTTCAGTAACACCTGGCCTGCATGGACCAGATCGCCGTCGTCGGCGCCAATGCTCACCACCGTCCCGGTGATCAGCGGGGTGATTTCCACCACGTTACCGTTAACGTAGGCATCGTCGGTGCTTTCGCTCCAGCGACCGTAGAATTCATACCAACCCCACACCGCTAGACCACCCACGAGCACCGCCAGGGCGAGTGCCGAGAACATGACCTTGCGTTTGCCGGAATTGCCGGTATTCGGGACCTTTTCAACCGCATCTGTTTCGGCAGCGATAGCCATGGCCAGTACCTTCAGTTAATGAGGTTGTGCGGCGGGGTCTGCTGTACTCAAAGCACCACGCAAGGTCCTACTGTTCATTTTCTCCACCCAGGCGCAGCTCGATAAGCGAATCGCCGGCCGCCAGCAAAATCTTCTTGAGAACATTTTCCAGGGTCCGCAATTCCTCGTGGGTAATCGCTCCCGCCAACTCGTTCATGGCATCGGCACCGATCTGCGGCAAGCGATCCGCAAGGGCCTGCCCCTGCGCGGTCAACACCAATCGGACTTGGCGCCGATCCCCTGCCGAGCGCTGGCGGGCCAGCAACGCCTTCTGTTCCAGGCGATCGAGCATTCGCGTCATCGAACCGCTGTCCAAGGACAGGTGGCGACACAGCTCGGCCGGCGAGTCGACGCCGAATTGGGCCATGATGATCAGCACCTTGAACTGCGCCGCAGTAATGCCGTAAGGGACCATATGGGTGTCAATGATCCGGTCCTTGAGCAAGGCAGCGCGCCCCAGAAGCAGACCCAGATGGCAGTTGTGGAAGTCGTCCGGCAAGAAGTGTTTCATACGCGTTACCTGGAAAGCTGCCTAGACAGATAGTCGCTTGGATATTACTGCTTAGGCAGCCTGTGTCAACGCAATTGTTAGCAAGCTTTTTATTTACTCGATAAAAGGCCCCCTCCCGCAAGAGCCATCGGTGCGTGTGTATGCCTGTCACTTCAATGCCGGTATGATCGTCGCGCCCAGGTCAGGGAGTGTCGGTTGCTATCTGTTGGTGAGCGTTACAGAGGGTGCTTGGAGCACTCGCAAAGCTTGCTTGAGGAGAGGTTCATCGATCATGCGCCCATTAAGGCTGACCACTGCGCCGGCGGTGGATTGCATCGCCGCAACCACTTGCGTGGCCCACAGGCGTTGTTCTTCGCTGGGGCTGAAGGCGTTACGAATAACGTTGACATGGGAAGGATGGATGCATGCCTTGGCCGTAAAGCCCACATCAACCGCTTGCTTGGATTCACGGGCCAATCCGTCCACATCGGCTATATCAATATGCACGGCATCAATGGCTGGCTTAGCGCACTGACCGGCGGCGAGGAGGATCGTGGTTCGCGCGTGCTCGACCACAGGGTAATAGTTCCCGGAAGAGTCCCGACTACTGCGCCCTCCCAGGTCGGCGATGAGATCTTCGCCGCCCCAGAACAGCGCCATACAGTTTTGAGCCTGCGCTAACTGATAAGCGTTGATCACTCCTTTCGCGGTTTCACACAGGACGATTACCTGGAAGTCATCCAAAGCCAGCAGTTGTTGTATTTCTTCTGCCTTTGGAAGAAGAATCAAAGGATCAATACCGCTGCGTTCACGCAGGTCTCGCAAGGCTTGCACATCCTCTTTATACCAAGGGGACATCGACGCGTTGATCCGCACAATAATGTCCTTACCTGCTGCCGGTAAGGCATCGATGACGCAACGACGAGCCACGTCCTTGCGGTGCGCAGCGACACTGTCTTCCAAGTCAAAAATAACCCGGTCGGCTCGCTGCAAGGCCTTGTCAAAACGTTCGGGACGATCGCCAGGACAAAATAAGATGGCCTCTCCAAGACGGATTTGTTTCATACCACCTCCGGCTTGCGCAACATGAGCGCGTGACGCCGGGCAACAGCCACTAAGACACCTTCCTGATTATATCCACGATGCTCCAGCAGAACTATTCCAGCGTCCGGGCGGGACTTTGACAGGCGCTTTTCTATGACTTCTGTCTTTGCATAAAGGGTATCGCCGGAAAACACCGGTGCCGGAAATTTTATGTCAGCAAAACCCAGGTTTGCTACAAGCGTCTTTTGTGTCAAATGACCTACGCTCAAGCCGACCAGCGTTGAAACTGTCAGCATGCTATTAACCAAACGCCCGCCAAATTCGTTGCCAGCACTGTCATGTGCATCGAAATGAATGCTCGCGGGATTCATGGTCAACAAAGAAAATAACGTGCTGTCCCCGTCATCCAGCGTTCGCCCAGGTGCGTGGCTGTAAAGCACGCCCATTTCGAGTTCTTCGTAATACAAGCCTCGTTGTTGGACAACCAAAGCATTTGCATTCATTTACACACTCCCGCACTTCTAATGATTAATCAGTTCGTAACGGCCAGGAAGCGTTCCACGGCAATCGCGAGCCACTCAACCACCGCCCTGGGAACTCGCCTATCTGGGTTATATGTCAATCAAAATGGGAACACCCCAAATGCCGCTGCCGCGATAGTCATAATCACGCTCGCCACAAACAGATAAGGAATGGTGAATTTCTGATGGTCGGCCAGATCTATTTTGGTCAGCCCCACAATCAAGAAAGTGGCAGGCGTTAGCGGACTGACCGGAAACCCCGTGGTCATTTGCCCAAGGAGCGCGGCCTGGCCCATCTGAATGGGCGCAACCCCAAGCAGTTGCGCGCTGTGGGCCAATACAGGCAGTACGCCGAAGTAGAAGGAGTCCGGATCAAACAAAAGGCTCAATGGCATGGAAAGCAGGCCAAGGATAAACGGCATATGCTCCGCGTGCTCGCGGGGCACATGCTGCACCAGCATTTCGGCCATGGCCCTGAGCATGCCCGATTCCCCCATGATTCCGGTAAATACACCGGCAGCCAGCAATACACTTGCCATCATCAATGCTGCCTTGGCGTGAGCATCCACTCGGGCACGTTGCTCGTGTACATTGGGATAGTTGACCAACAAAGCCGCGACAGTGCCGAGCATGAACATCAGGACCGGTGGAACCCAGCCAGCCACGAGAACGATCAAGACCGTCGATGTGATCACGCAATTAACGCCGAAACGCTTGGGGCGACGTATCCCTTGTTGTTCAATCGACATTTCCGGTACGTGTGCCGATACGTCGATACCCATGGCCGTGATACCCAAACGCCGCTCTTCACGAAGTCCGAGCCAGTAACACACGGCAAACACAAAAGTCAGCCCTATTATCTGCACGGGAATAAGTGGATAAAACATTTCCGTGGTCGGTATGCCCAATGCCGCCGAGGCACGCAGCATCGGGCCTACCCAAGGCAGAAAATTCACGCCGGCCGCCAGCGACACCGCGCAGGCCAGCACTCGCTTATCCATTCCCAAACGTTCATAAAGCGGAAGCATTGCCGGGATAGTCACCAGAAAAGTTACCGCGCCTGATCCATCCAAGTGAATAAGCAGCGCTAGCATTGCGGTGCCCATGACGATATAACGCGGTCGCCCGCCAACGACCCTCAATACGCGCTTAATGATCGGATCGAGCAACCCCGCATCGCTCATCACACCAAAGAAGATAATGGCGAAAATAAACATGCCGGCCACGGGAGCGATATTTTTAATGCCATTGAGCACGAAGCCAGAAGTCTGCAAGCCGAACCCAGCTAACAGCGATGCAACCACCGGCACTATGATTAACGCCACGAGTGGCGAAAGGCGTTTCGTCAGAATAAGCAAGAACAGGCTGGCAATGGCCAGCAAACCGATACTCGCGAGCATTTTTCTTTCCTCATCGAACGATCCAAGGGGCTACCCGTGTATGAAGGCAGCTCCTGACTCCCGGCTTATGTCAGAGCGGTCCGTCACTGCGGGCCTGGTCAGGTCGTCAATCTGCGGTCGTACCGAAGATTTCAGCGGCGTGCTCATTCAGTAATGGCGGACGGCACCGGTAACTGGCAGGTGTACGACTGAGGCGAATCGGCGAGGCGATGCCGCTGTAGTCCTCGCCGATCCTCACCAGCATGTTGCGTGCGGCGACTTGAGGCAACGCCAGCGCCTGCGGGATATCCAGCACAGGCCCGCAAGGCACGCCTTGATGGATCAGTTGCTCGCACAATGCCTCGCCAGAAAGCTTCAATAGTTTTGTCGCCAATGATTGGCGTAGCGCCTGGCGGTGCTCATTACGCAGTTGGTTGCTGAAGAAGCGTGGGTCATCAATCAGCTCCGGCAAAGCGAGCCGCTGGCACAGCGTGGCAAATTGTGCGTCGTTGCCAACAGCGAGGAAAATGTCGCCGGTAGCCGTGGCGAATTTGTCATAAGGCGTGATGTTGGGATGGGCATTGCCACTGCGCTGGGGTGTTTGCGCCGCGTAGAGATAGTTGGCCGAATGCGGATGCAGGATCGACAACGCGCAATCGAACAGCGCCGCTTCGACGAACTGCCCCTCACCGCTACGCTCGCGCTCGTAAAGCGCCATGAGGATACCGAGCGTGGCATTCATACCCGTGACCATGTCGACTATGGGCACGCCAACCCGAAGTGAATCGCCGCCTTGTTCACCATTTACGCTCATGAGCCCACTCATGGCTTGGATGGCCGCATCGTAGCCCGGCATGCCCGCGTAGGGGCCTTGATCGCCATAGCCAGAAATGCGGCAATGGATCAGTCTGGGGAAGCGTAACTTCAACGACTCATAGTTCAAGCCCCACCTTTCCAGGGTGCCTGGCTTGTAGTTTTCCACCAATACATCGGCGTCTTCGAGAAGATCGAACAGGCGTTGCCGATCGACAGCGTCGCCGAGGTTTAAACTGACTCCACGTTTGTTTCTATTGACCCCCATAAAATACGCGGAGGTGCGTTCGCGCACTGGGGCACCCCAGCCACGGGTTTCGTCGCCCGAAGGGGGCTCGACCTTGATCACTTGCGCACCGTGATCAGCGAGGATCTGGGTGCAATAAGGACCACCCAGAACTTTCGATAGATCTACTATTTTGAGTCCCGAAAGCGCGCTCAAGTTTGCTTGTAGGTTCATCAGCGTTACCTTCTTGTTATTTTTTTATAGAAACCGCCCAGGCTAGGTCGCAGACTTGTTTAGTAGGATTTGGGGAGACCGAGAACCTTTTCGGCGATATGGCACATGATCAGTTGCGGGCTCACCGGTGCCAGACGCGGAATCCAGCTCTCACGAAGATAACGCTCGACGTGATACTCCTTCGCAAACCCCATACCGCCAAGCGTCGCCACTGCGGTTTGACACGCCTGACTGCAAGCTTCTGCTGCCAGGTATTTGGCGGTGTTTGCTTCGGCGCCACAGGGTTGTCCCGCGTCATACAGACTGGCGGCCTTGTAAACCATTAACTGGGCTGCCTCCAAGGCCATCCAGGCTTGGGCTAAAGGATGCTGTATGCCCTGGTTTTGCCCAATCGGTCGGCCAAATACCACTCGATCCTGCGCATACTCAACCGCGCGCCACAGTGCCACTTGGCCGAGTCCAACGGCTTCCGCCGCAATCAGGATGCGTTCGGGATTGAGCCCGTGCAGCAGGTACTCGAACCCCTTCCCTTCTTCGCCGATAAGATCTTCTTCGGGCACTTCAAGACCGTCGATGAAGAGCATGTTGGAGTCCACGGACTTGCGGCCCATTTTTTCTATCTCGCGCACTTCAACTTTTTCGCGATCCAGGCGGGTGTAGAACAAGGAGAGACCCTGAGTCGACTTGCTGACATGATCGCGAGGCGTGGTCCTGGCAATGATCAGCATTCGGTCGGCTATCTGCGCGGTGGAAATCCAGATTTTGCGGCCATCTACCACATACCCGCCGGGGACCTTGCGTGCGAAGGTCTTAAGGTTCGTGGTGTCCAAGCCCGTATTAGGCTCGGTAACCGCGAAACAGGCCTTTTCCTTGCCCTGAATCAACGCGGGTAAAAAACGCTGCTTTTGCTCTTCGCTGCCAAAGACCTGCACCGGGTTCAACCCGAAAATATTCATGTGCACGGCTGATGCACCGGAAAGACCTGCGCCCGAGCCGCTGATGGTTTGCATCATCACCGCCGCTTCAAAAATACCCAGACCGGCGCCGCCATATTTCGCATCCATGGCGATACCCAACCATCCCTGATCCGCTAAAGCACGGTACAGCTCATGGGGAAATCGACCGTCGGCGTCGCGCTCAAGCCAGTACTCATCACCAAATGCCTTGCAAATTCGCTGAATGGAATCGCGGATGGCCAACTGGTCTTCATTGAGCTGAAAATTCATCGCTTTCTCCGTTGTTTTTATTCGAGGGCCACGGGTTACACGCGCAGTTAATTCACCAGAGTGAAAATTAATTTACCTTCAAGAATTACTTCGCGCAATCATTTTCGTGATCGCACTTTGTTCGAAGAATCCAATGAGCGGGGAACAGCGCAATGCCCAGGAGTCGAGGGTGTACGAGCTCAGCAGGCTATTTCGGTGGGAGTGGCGGTAAAATCCGATGAACATCGGGAAAAGGAAGGACGGTTGTTTTCATCGCCGCTAGCACAAGCGCGATCATCAATGGGTGGCCCGGCTTTAATTGCGTGGCCGGATGCAGTGCCCTGCATCCCGGTGATTGAGCCTGATGGCAAACGTGTGTTTTCAACCGAGGTCTATGTCGGCGACGATCGACGCGATGCACGCCAGCAGCGGTGCCGAAAGGCTTTGCCAATGTTCGCGCATACGTGGCAGCGGCCCTGCGATTGAAACCGCATACCATTCCCCGGCGAAATTGAAGGCACAGGAGAGCGCTGCCAGATCATTGGAGCTTTCACCCATATTCTCACTCCAGCCACGCTGGCGCACTTCTGCCAGTGCGGCGAGATAATCGTCTTCGCAGGTGAGTGTGTGATCAGTGAAGCGCGGCATGGCCAAACCTTGCAGTCGCTGTCGTACCTGCGTCTCGGGTAATTGCGCCAATATCGCCTTGCCGATGGAGTTGGCGTGTAAAGGTCGAAGTTCGCCAGCGTCAGGGGAGTAGCGGATTGGCCGGGAGGAATCCAGCACATGCAGATAGAGCACCTGCGAACCTTCCAATTTACCCAGGACTACCGTCTCATCGACCTCTCGCTGAAGCGCCTGCAGATGCTCATCGATGATATTGACCAGTGAGTCACCGCTATCGATCTGCATGGCTATCGACAACAAGCGCTTTGTCGGGTAATAGCCCCCTCGCTTGCGCACTTCATAAAGATACCCTCGTGCCGATAATGTACGAATGAGTCCAAGGCAACTCGACATTGGCACATCCAGCAGCCGGGCCAACTCGGTCAGCGACATGGCGCGACGCTCGCGGGCAAAGACCTCTAGAAGGTCAAGTGTGCGGGCAACCAGTTTTACTTCCATAAGGTACTACCAAGCTCGAACCAAAGGCAGAGGGTAGCTTCAAGGCCATACACCCCACAAGCTTGCACACCTGATCCGGCGTTGGACTGGGCTACGCCTCAAGCTACATCCCCACGGGTACAATCCACGTCACGCCGCTGTCGGCACACCGCTGTGGAAACGGAACTCCACGTCCGGGGACTCGATCAGTTCCTGCTCGGCGGCACGAACCTTATCGATCACCTGGGCGATGTCACTCGCATCGCCGTACTGGTAGGCCAGTTTCAGATAACCCTGGAAATGCCGGGCTTCGCTTTTCAGCAAACCAAAATAGAACGTGCCCAGCTCTTCGTCCAGATGCGGCACCAGCGCCTCGAAACGCTCACAGCTCCGGGCTTCGATGAACGCGCCGACCACCAGCGTATCGACCAGTTTGACCGGCTCGTGGTTGCGCACCACTTTGCGCAGGCCCGATGCGTATCGCCCGGCGGAGAGTTGACGCAGCTCGATCTTGCGCTTTTTCAGCAGGCGCATGACCTGCTCGTGGTGAACCAGCTCTTCCCGGGCCAGACGCGACATCATGTTGATCAAGTCGACATGGGAGTGATATTTGGCAATCAGGCTCAGGGCCGTGCTAGCGGCCTTGAATTCGCAATTTTTGTGATCCAAAAGCATCACATCCTGCTGGCCAAGGGCAGCTTCCACCCAGGCATCGGGTGTGCGACATCCTAGAAAATCATGGATTTCAGGCAGCATGGAAAACTCTCACAATGGGTCGGCGCATTGCCGCCTTCTTCTCAGGGTTCTTGTGGTCGATCAGCCGTGCCGCTTGATCGGCCAGCGCCGCTTACCCCCCAAACGCGCCCCTTTTTCCGGCAGGTTCACAGCAAGGCTCTGGCGGTGCGGGCAAGCAGGGTAGGCGATTATACGGATCCTGGGGTCTGTACGAAATGTTTTCGAGCAAAGCCCAGACCAGGCGAAAGCAGCCGAGCCAGCGCCGTTGGCGGGGGGACAATGAGCATGGCGAGCCGGCTCTCGCGGCATGGGCAAGCGTAGATACATTTCGTACAGAGCCTGGGCCGGGCCACTAACCGCCGCCCTGGATGGGCAGCAACTCCAGAGTCGGCGCAGTCCAACTATAGTGATGTATAAGCCGACTTCAGCCTCAGGGAGAAACCTGACCATGCAAGCCATCCGCAGCATTCTGGTGATACTCGACCCTGAACACGCGCATAGCCTGGCGCTCAATCGCGCCAAACTGATTGCCAAGGTCACGGACGCGCACCTGCACCTACTGATGTGCGACCCAAGACATGATCACAGCGCCCTGCTCGCGCTGCTCAAGAGTCAGTTGCATGACGACGGCTACAGCGCCACCGCGGAACAGGCCTGGGAAAAAACCCCGCACGACACCATCATCGGCGTGCAACAGGCCGAAGGCTGCGCACTGGTGATCAAACAACACCGCCCCGACAGCTCGCTGAAAAAAGCCCTGTTGACCCCCTCGGACTGGCAGCTGCTGCGTTTCTGCCCTTGCGCCGTGCTGATGGTCAAGACCGAAGTGCCATGGGCCGGTGGGGTGATCCTGGCGGCTGTGGATGTCGGCAACGCGGACGAAGAACATCGGCACCTGCATGCCAGTATCATTGATCATGGCTATGACATCGCCAGCCTCGCCAAAGGGCGACTGCACGTGATGACCGCCCACCCCTCGCCCATGCTCTCGGCAGCCGACCCGGTGTATCAGTTGAAGGAAACCATCGAGGCGCGTTATCGCGAGCAATGCCGTGCCTTCCAGACAGAGTTCGATATCGACGACGACCACCTGCACATCGCCGAAGGCCCGGCGGATGTGCTGATCCCGCACATGGCCCATAAGCTCGACGCGGCGGTCACGGTGATCGGTACGGTGGCGCGCACCGGGATCTCGGGAGCGCTGATCGGCAATACCGCCGAGGCGGTCCTGGACTCACTGGAAAGCGACATCCTGGTGCTCAAGCCCCAGGAGATCATCGATCATCTGGAAGAACTGGCCAGAGGTTGAAGTCGGCGCTGAATCCGGCATCGCTGCCCCGCGCCGGATTTCTCAGGCGCCGAACGCGTCCTTGAGAAAGCCCGGCGCGATATAACGCTGGTAGTGCGCTTCGGACAGCAGGAAAAACTCCCGATCAATGGCATCGCGCAGCTCCGGCAGGTTCCAATCGCGGAACTCCGGCAGCAGTACCATACCGTAGGCATCCAACTGACTGATCACCCGTGCGCCGCGGGCAATCAACTGATAAGCCCAGCAATATTCCGACTGATGCGGCACGAAGCGAATCTTGCGGGCCTCCAGTTGCTCACGCAGCCTGACCGGATCGAACACTTCCAGCTTGGCCACCATGACCTGCACCAGCAACTGCTCCAAACGCAGCCAGACCGCACGCTTGGCCTCCTCGTCGTAACCGTTCCAGTGGATCACTTCATGGTGGAAGCGCTTGCAGCCACGACACACCAAGTCACCGTAAACAGTGGAGCAGAGGCCGACGCAGGGAGTCTTGATGGTCTGATGGGACATGGGCAGGGAACACGCGGCAAAGCAAAACAGGTCCGCATGTTAGCCTTTTGTCTAAAAAGGATCACCCCCGAACCTGTAGGGCTTAACTTACCTTTCTCCGGAATATGCCGTAGAATCGGCCTGCCTTTTTAGGCGCCAATGTCCGTTGGAAGCTGTTTTCAAAGCGTCACGAGCACAGTGTGGGGTGAAATACGTCCAAAGACGCTTCACCCTCCGGGCGAAATCGCCCTCATTCTGAAGAACGGCGTTGGCGTGGGAGTTTCCGCCCGGAAATCCTCATGCCGACCCTCATCTGCATCAGCTCCGTTCCGAAGACGTAAAACTTTGAAAACAGCTTCTGTTGGAAATCTCCGAACCTCTGGCTAAACGGCTCAAAAAGCCCTGTTGCGCATGGAGTCGAGCATTTCTGGATGAGCGTCCCGGACACCCATTTGGGACCACTGATGAGGGTAATACTGTGCTTGAAGCCTACCGCAAACATATCGAAGAGCGTGCAGCCCTGGGTATCGTGCCCCAGCCGCTTAACGCCGAACAAACTGCAGGCCTGGTCGAGCTGCTGAAGAACCCCCCGGCTGGCGAAGAAACGTTCCTTGTTGACTTGATCACCCATCGCGTTCCGCCTGGAGTGGACGAAGCCGCCTACGTCAAGGCCGGTTTCCTCTCCGCCCTGGCCAAGAGCGAAGTCAGTTCCCCCCTGATCGACAAGAAGCGTGCCGTTGAGCTGCTCGGCACCATGCAGGGCGGCTACAACATCGTCACCCTGGTCGAGCTGCTGGACGACGCCGAGCTGGCCCCGGTTGCCGCCGCGCAACTCAAGCATACCCTGCTGATGTTCGATGCCTTCCACGACGTCGCGGAAAAAGCCAGGAACGGCAATGCCCACGCCAAGGCCGTGATCCAGTCCTGGGCCGACGGCGAGTGGTTCAAGAACCGCCCGACCCTGGCCGACAAGATCAGCCTGCGCGTGTTCAAGGTCACTGGCGAAACCAACACCGACGACCTGTCCCCGGCTCCGGATGCCTGGTCGCGCCCTGACATTCCGCTGCACGCTCTGGCCATGCTGAAAATGGCCCGTGACGGTATTGTTCCGGACCAGCAAGGCGCCATCGGCCCGATGAAACAGATCGAGCAGATGCGCAATGACGGCTTCCCGATTGCCTACGTCGGTGACGTGGTCGGTACCGGTTCGTCGCGTAAATCGGCGACCAACTCGGTCCTGTGGTTCTTCGGTGACGACGTTCCTTATGTGCCGAACAAGCGCGCAGGCGGCTTCTGCTTCGGCAGCAAGATTGCCCCGATCTTCTACAACACCATGGAAGACGCTGGCGCACTGCCAATCGAGTTCGATGTCACCAACATGCACATGGGCGACGTGATCGACCTGTACCCGCATGCCGGCAAAGTGACCAAGCACAACAGCGATGAAGTCCTGGCCACCTTCGAAATGAAGACCCCGGTACTGCTCGACGAAGTTCGTGCCGGCGGTCGTATCCCACTGATCATCGGCCGTGGCCTGACCGAGAAGGCGCGTGCCGAACTGGGCCTGCCCGCTTCGACCCTGTTCAAGCTGCCGGAAGCTCCGGCCCAAAGCACCAAGGGCTATACCCTGGCGCAGAAAATGGTCGGCAAGGCCTGCGGCGTGACAGGCGTTCGTCCTGGCACCTACTGCGAGCCGAAGATGACCACCGTCGGTTCCCAGGACACCACGGGGCCGATGACCCGTGACGAACTCAAAGACCTGGCTTGCCTGGGCTTCTCCACCGACCTGGTCATGCAGTCGTTCTGCCACACCGCGGCCTATCCGAAGCCAATCGATGTCACCACGCATCACACCCTGCCCGACTTCATCATGACCCGTGGCGGTGTGTCCCTGCGTCCGGGCGACGGCATCATCCACAGTTGGCTGAACCGCATGCTGCTGCCGGATACCGTCGGCACCGGTGGTGACTCGCACACCCGCTTCCCGATCGGCATCTCGTTCCCAGCCGGTTCCGGCCTGGTGGCTTTCGCCGCCGCCACTGGCGTGATGCCACTGGACATGCCGGAATCCATTCTGGTGCGTTTCAAGGGCAAACTGCAACCGGGCGTCACCCTGCGTGACCTGGTACATGCCATCCCTTACTACGCGATCCAGAAAGGTCTGCTGACTGTCGAGAAGAAAGGCAAGAAGAACGCCTTCTCTGGTCGCATCCTGGAAATCGAAGGTCTGGAAACCCTGACCGTCGAGCAGGCTTTCGAACTGTCCGACGCCTCGGCCGAACGTTCCGCCGCCGGTTGCACCATCAAGCTGTCCAAAGAGTCGATCACTGAGTACCTGAAGTCGAACATCACCCTGCTGCGCTGGATGATCGGCGAAGGCTACGGCGATGCCCGCACTCTGGAACGTCGAGCACAGGCGATGGAAGCCTGGGTCGCCAATCCTGAGCTGCTGGAAGCCGACAAGGACGCCGAGTACGCCGAAATCATCGAAATCGACCTGGCCGACGTCAAGGAGCCCGTGCTCTGCGCGCCGAACGACCCGGACGACGCCCGCCTGCTGTCCAGCGTTGCCGGCGAGAAGATCGACGAAGTGTTCATCGGTTCCTGCATGACCAACATCGGCCACTTCCGCGCCGCGGGCAAGTTGCTGGATCAGGTCAAGGGCCAACTGCCGACTCGCCTGTGGCTGTCGCCGCCAACCAAGATGGACGCTCACCAACTGACCGAGGAAGGCTACTACGGCATCTACGGCAAGGCCGGTGCGCGCATGGAAATGCCGGGCTGCTCGCTGTGCATGGGTAACCAGGCACGGGTAGAACCGAACTCCACCGTGGTGTCGACCTCGACCCGTAACTTCCCGAACCGTCTGGGCGACGGCGCGAACGTCTACCTGGCTTCGGCCGAGCTGGCGTCCGTGGCATCGATCCTGGGTCGCCTGCCGACCGTCGAGGAGTACATGGAGTACGCGGGCAAGATCGACAGCATGGCTGCCGATGTTTACCGCTATCTCAGCTTCGACCAGATCGCCGAGTTCCGTGAAGCCGCGGCAAACGCCAAGATCCCGGTTGTGCAAGCCTAAGCAACAAGTGATCGAATGGGAGGCGGCTTCAGAACCGCCTCCCATTCATCATACATACAACCCCGTATACAGCGGCTCAGGTTACATTGCTGAGCCGATTTATCGTATCCTGTATTGAGATTAGACGATGGCGTCATTGATAATTTTCACTTTATACTCAAAAAAATCATAGAAAAACTGAAACGTGAAAAATTAAAGCTGAATCATAAAAATGTACTCAACAGCGTGCTTTCTTTATTTAGGATTGCTCATACCGAGTCTCTCCAAAATTCAATAACGAACAACTACAAACTAATCTTACGATACGATTAAGTTAGATTTATGTAGATGAACTTGGCACGCTTCGCTTAGATAGGCATCGGGCATGCCACACGCGCAACGATAAGCAGGAAGGTGTTTTGAGCAAAACGAAGATAATAAAGCGACCCTATTACCAGATGGCTCCATCTGGTCTTCCGTTTACTACTTCAACGTGGAAGTGCTATGTGGGATCGGCTGGGTGTGTCCCAATCAACACCCCACAGACGATCTCCTATGAGCGGCTTGCGCCTGGTGAAGCTCCACCCCCAAGGCCCACGGTATCCACACTCATCGCTGAACAAATCAAGCCCCAACAAGTAGAAGCAGCACCTCAGAAGCAGCTTGCTGCACAAACCGCAAAACAACAGCAGAAAGAATCTAAGCCCCCACCTGCCCTCAAGCCACAAGAGCTTGAAGCTGAAGATCATGAGAGGCTCCCTGAATTTGATCTTCAAGACATTCCCGGTGCAATGGAAAAGATTGGTTGGCCAATATCCGCCAAGGTCGCTAGAGAATGGTTTGCCAGCCCCAAACACATCTATAACGATCAACCTAACGCGGTTCACCCCATTGACCACAATACGGTAACACTCAAATGGGCATTAAATTTTGGCAGCGTGCGAAGGCGTTTCGATGAACTACTAAGTGAGAAAATATATTCACCTAAAGCTATTGAGGGTGCCAAGAAAAAAATTACAGAGCAGATCAGAAAGATATTCATCGATCAAAAATCAATGAACCTTTCATTTGGCACTGCACAATATATCGGCGACATTCGCCAATTTCACATCGATTGGCAATTTCAATTTCAGGACATCCCAACAAGTGCGACACTGGATGGATTGCTTCTAACCGACCTTACCGGAACATTAGGAAATTTCAATATCTATACCGCTATTGGCCACGTCAAAATCAGCACAGAGAAATATTTCAAATATGACGGACAGAACAGAACCAAGTCATATTGCATTGACTCCACTGCCACCATCACTCACATTTATGCATATCTGAAAGACAATTATTCATTCAATGACAAAAATAATAGCAACAGTCAATATCTTGGACATTGGAATAAGAAAGACATGATTCTTTCTTACTTTGCAGTAATCAGTGACTTGGTTGATGGCAATAAAATTAATACCAAGATGGGAAGCTCAAAAATTACCGAGATGGGTATCAATTGGGATTACCTACCAGGCAACCCTATTGACAAACCTATAGATAAGAGAACCGGCTTCTTCAGTAAGCTTTTGGTGAAAAACGTTTACTATCCCGTTTACAACAAAAGCTATAATGAGTGGCGCGAGAAGCACAATAGAGGTGGCGATTTCATGATCTACAGCAAACCACAACTTTTCAAGCTGAAGAAGCCGATTCAAATGAAATTGGAACAAATATGCCGCCCATCGGAGCCGATGTGAAGAGGCCTTTCAAGTCTGCCCTTTTTATAGCTATCGGTATTATAGTCCTTGGTTATGGTGCATCTTTTCTCGAAAATTCATTTAATAACACTGATTGTCAAAGATACAACTATAATGACAAATTGAATGGTGGAGTCAAAGAGTTCGATGACAAGAAGTACACTATCAACATTTGTGGTAGCGGAGTAAATACCAGCCACCTCTTTGGCGATAGCATGGATCAAGTTCAACTCACCATCACAGATGAACAAGGATCGCTTCTAGTCAAGAGACACTACAAAATCTTCTGGGATGGTCAGCCAGGTCATGAGCCTATCACTATCGAAAAGGGTAAGATCATTTATCAAGATGATGAAAAACAGGTGGATCACACCATCGTCATGCCTCCAACCTTTCTTGAATCGCTACGAGCAAGATTACCTTTTTCTGGTTAGATGATCACACTGCAGAAAATCGAGTAAGATGACGAGGTAATTCGTGCGACCTTCTTGCTTATGGCTGTCGGATCCACAGCCAAGCAGGCTGCGTTTGCGCAACCTGTCGTTCCTGGAGCACCCAATAGAAAAAGCCTCGACTCGTCGAGGCTTTTTTGTGCCTGAATGGTTATCGCCAACACGCGTTGGCGATAACCGTTACTGACGCACCAACCGCAGGTTCTGGAATTCGGCCGCCTCGGTACTGCGATACGGATTGATATCCAAGCCACCGCGCCGTACATAACGCGCATACACCGTCAGTTTCTCCGGCTTCAGCAAGCGTTGCAGGTCGAGGAAGATCCGCTCCACGCACTGCTCATGAAAATCCGAGTGTTGGCGGAAGCTCACCAGATACGCCAACAGACTCGCGTGATCCAGCGCCGCACCACGATACTCGACGACCACGCTGCCCCAGTCCGGTTGGCTGGTGACCGGGCAATTGGACTTGAGCAGATGACTGTACACGCTCTCCTCGATCACCCGCGACTTATCGCAACGCAGCAGCTCGGGACGCGGATGGGCGTAGTCGTTGACAGTGACCTCCAGGTCGTCGATGCACACACCCGGTAACGCCACCACGCCCTCGGCCTGCACCTCATTCAAGGAACGGACCCGCACGCCCACCGCTTTCCCGGCGGCTGCCGACAAATCGGCGCGCAGCACTGCCTCCAGGCTCGCGGTATCGGCGAACGGCGTCTGGTTCAAGGAGTTAAGGTACAGTTTGAAGGACTTGGATTCGATGATATTCGGTGAATCCGCGGGAATGCTGAACTCGCCGATCGCCACCACAGGCTTGCCCGACGGCAACAGCCAGGACAGCTCGAAGCAGTTCCAGAAATCCACGCCCCGATAAGGCAAGGTAGCGGCGCTCAGGCCCAATTCGGCCCATTTTGCCGCACGCGGGATCGAGAACAGTAAGGACGGGGTGTAAGTGGCGATGTACTCGCTGGACTTGCCCAGCGGCGAGTGTTCGGCTGCGGGATGCATAACGGAAACCTGAAAGAATAAACCCGACCAGTCTATCGGGTTTACCTGCGGCTTTCAGCGTGGCGATGCAACCGACCCCGCTCAACCGTCGATTTTTAGCTCGCCGACCATGCCTGCCTGGTAATGGCCAGGGATATTGCAGGCAAACTGCAGGTTGCCGGCCTGATTGAAGGTCCAGGTCAGTTCGGCGGTCTTGCCCGGCGCCACCAGCACACTGTTGGGATCGTCATGCTTCATCCCATGATCCATGCCCGCCATGGCGGAATGATCCATTGCGCCTTCCTGTATGCCGGTCGGGGTTAACAGGCCGGCCTGTTGCATCTTGAGCATTTCCTGCTGGTGCTCGGCATGCATCGAGGCATGGCCGAGGTTGAACTCATGCAGCAGATGGCCGTTATTGACCAGTACGAAACGCACGGTTTCACCGGCCTTGACCTCCAGCTCCTTGGCGCTGAAGGCGATATCGGTCATGCCTACTTCGATCGTGCGGGTGGCCTTCGCGGCGGGCGCGGGCTGGCCGAAGTCATAGTGGACCGGCGATGCCCAGGCCGGAAAACCCGCCACCAGCAGGCTGGCCAGTGCCAGGCTATTGCGCGCAATGCTATTAAAAACAAACATACTCACCCTCCAACGGAATGGGATTGACCCTGTGCAAGTACCGCGTTCCATCTGACACAACGCTTCGCGCCCAGCGGCGGTGCGGCGTTCCGACCAGCCCACCCGCCACAGAGGCCATCACCGACTACGAATATCTTAGCGCATGCGCCGGCTCGATCTTCGCCGCCCGATATGCCGGGTACAGGGTCGCCAGGAAACTGAGGATAAACCCGGCCGAACAGATCAACACTACATCCCCCGCCTGCAACTGTGACGGCAGGTTGCTGACGAAGTACACATCGGAACTGAAGATGTGCTGCCCACTGATGCGCTCGATCCAACCCACCAGTTCGCTGACATTGAGCGCCGCGATCACGCCGAGCACACCACCGATCAAGGTCCCGACAATCCCGATTACCGTGCCCTGGACCATGAAGATCGTCATGATTTGCCGGGGCGTGGCGCCAAGGGTGCGCAAGATGGCGATATCCGCCCCCTTGTCGTTCACCACCATGATCAGCGTCGCGATGATATTGAACGCCGCCACCGCCACGATCATCATCAGCAGCAGGCCGATCATGGTCTTTTCCATCTTCATCGCGCTGAACAGGCTGCCCTGGGTATGGGTCCAGTTATCCGCCGTGAACTCGGCGCCCAGCCCGCTGGCAATGTGAGCCGAGACTCGGGGCGCGGCATACAGGTCCTTCACCGCCAGGCGCACACTCTGCACCTGGTTCGGTTGCCAGTGCTGGATATCCGCCGCATCCGCCATATGGATCAGGGCCATGGAACCATCCAGCTCGGCACCGACCTTGAATACCCCGACCACGTTCAGGCGTTGCATACGCGGGGTGATGCCACCCGGCGCGGAGCTGAGCTCGGGGACGATCAACGTCAACTTGTCACCGATATTCAGGCGAAAGCGCCGCGCGGTGATATCGCCGATCACCACGCCGAACTCGCCCGGCTTTAGGTCATCCAACTGGCCCTGGACAATATGTTGGGCAACGATCGAGACCTTGCCTTCCTGGGCCGGATCGACGCCGCTGATCTGGATCGGTTGCATCGAGCCCTTGTACGACAGCATCCCGTCCATTTCAGTGAACGGCACCGCCGCGATCACTTCGGGATTCTTCATTGCCGCCTCAGCCACCGGCAGCCAGTCATCGATGGGCTTTACGCCGACGATGGTCGCATGAGGCACCATGCCAAGGATGCGCGACTGCATTTCCTTCTGGAAACCGTTCATCACCGACAGCACCACGATCATTGCCAGCACGCCCAGGGCCAGGCCGATCATTGAGGTCATCGAGATAAACGAGACAAAGCGATTGCGGCGCTTGGCGCGGGTATAGCGCGTGCCGATGAAAATCGATAACGGTCGGAACATTCGCAAGCCACCGTAGAAAAATAACAGTTACTTCAATATGAAGAACAGACATCCAAATCGCCCGAAAGCGCAGCGAGCGACGGCGAGCCTGTATTTAACGCCGTATCGTCGAGCGCCGTAGCTTTCACGGGATTTGGACCAGCTTGCCATCTTCCAGATGGAGCACGCGGTCCATCTGGCGGGCCAGGCTCATGTCGTGGGTCACCACCAGGAACGCCGTGCGCATCGAGGTGCTGAGTTCCAGCATCAGGTCCTGGATACCCTGAGCAGTGTGGTGGTCGAGGTTACCGGTCGGCTCGTCGAGCATCACCAGGCCCGGTTTGTTCACCAGCGCCCGAGCAATCGCCACGCGCTGGCGCTCACCGCCGGACAGCTCGGCCGGTTTGTGCTCCAGGCGGTGCCCCAGGCCGACCCGCGCCAGCAATGCAGTAGCGCGCTGGCGGGCCTCGAGAATCGCCGTGCGACCGATCAGCAACGGCATGCAGACGTTCTCCAGTGCAGTGAATTCCGCCAGCAGATGATGGAACTGGTAAACGAAACCCAGGGAACGATTGCGCAACAACCCACGGGCCTTTTCCCCCAACGCCGACAACTCTTCGCCGGCCAGCCAGACACTGCCCTGGGACGGCGTATCCAGCCCGCCCAGCAGGTTGAGTAAGGTGCTCTTGCCGGAGCCGGAACTGCCAACGATCGCCACCCGCTCGCCCGCGTGGAGCTCAAGCTGCAAGCCGGACAACACCACCACCGACTCCGGGCCCTCCTCGTAGGACTTGCCCAGGTTGCGGCAACTCAGCACTGCTTTATCACTCATGCCTAACTCACTCATAACGTAGCGCCTCCGCAGGCTGGGTGCGCGCCGCACGCCAGGCCGGATACAAGGTGGCGAGGAAACTCAGGACCAACGCCGCGCCACAGACCGCCAAGACATCCTGGGCCATCAGTTGGGACGGCAGGTAGTCGATGAAATACACATCGGCATTGAGGAATTTGTGCCCGATCAGACCTTCGAGGGCAGAAATCGCCGCGCTGACATTGAGCGCGGCGAACATTCCCACCGCCGCACCAATCAGCGTGCCCACCACGCCGATCACGGTGCCCTGGACCATGAAGATCCTCATGATCTGCCCCGGCGTGGCCCCCAGGGTACGTAGGATGGCGATATCGCCTTTCTTGTCGTTCACCACCATCACCAGGGTCGAGATGATGTTAAACGCCGCCACCGCCACGATCAGCAGCAGCAGCAGGCCGATGATGGCTTTTTCCATCTTGATTGCCTGGTACAGGTTGCCGTGGGTACGGGTCCAGTCGCGGGCGTAGTAGTGGTTGTCGCCCAACTGCTGGGCGATTTCCCAGGCCGTGCGCGGTGCCTGGAACAGGTCGTTGAACTTCAGGCGCAGGCCCTGGACCTGATCCGGTTTCCAACGATGCAGGCGCGCAAGGTCATCGAGATTGGTCAGGCCGAGATAGCCATCCAGTTCGCCAGCGCCGACATGGAAGATCCCGACCACGGTAAAGCGCTTCATCCGCGGGAACATTCCCGCCGGCGTCACCGTGACTTCCGGGGCGACGAAAGTCAGCTTGTCGCCGAGACCGACACCGAGCTTGGTCGCCGCCTTGTCGCCAATGACGATGCCGAAGCTGCCAGGCGACAACGCATCAAGCTGGCCCTGGAGCATGAACCGGTCAATGATCGAGACCTTACGCTCCTGCGCCGGATCGATGGCATTGAGCAGCACCTTCTGCACCTGACCGTTGTTGGTCAGCAACCCCTGCATCTGAGTGAACGGGGCCACGGCGGCGACTTTCGGGTTGTGCCGGACCTTGTCCGCCAGGCTCGGCCAGTCACTGATCGGCTGGCCCGACTCGAGGGTGGCGTGGGGCACCATGCCCAGCACGCGGTCGCGCATTTCACGGTCGAAGCCGTTCATCACCGACAGCACCACGATCATCACTACCACGCCCAAGGCAAGGCCAATCATGGATGTCAGGGAAATGAAGGAAACAAAGTGACTGCGGCGCTTTGCACGGGTGTAACGCGTACCGATAAATACGAAAAGTGGTCTGAACATGTCGGAGGCTAGTTCGAAGGCAAAGAAGTTCGGAGGAAAAGAAGACGTCCAATGTGGCGAGGCGGGGTCAGCAGCTTTACACTCAGACCATCACCTCTACCTTGGGTTCGCCATGTCGACATTAGATGAAGAAGATCGCCGCGAATACTACCGTATCGAGGACACGATCGCACTGGAAATCCACCCTCTGTCTGCCGCCGATGCCGCTCACCGGGAAGTATTGCAGGATGCTTCGCCGCTCTTCAATCTGCTCAGCGAACTGCACCTGAGCGAATTCGAATCACAGCATCTGCTGCGCCAGGTCAGCGAGCGCGACCGGACGCTGTCGGCCTACCTGAAATCGCAGAACAAGCGCATCGACCTGCTCAGCCAGGTCATGGCCTTGACCGTGCTCGGCGAGTTCGGCGAACCGCAATCGGTGATCATCTCCGAAGGCGGCATTGAGTTCAGCCATCACCAGGCCTACCTGGCGGGCACCCACCTGGCGGTCAAGCTGGTGCTGATGCCGCAGGCCCTCGGGCTGCTGTTGCGGGCCAAGGTGGTCCACTGCAAACCACAGAGCTTCGGCACTTTCGAAATCGGCACCGAATTCCAAGCATTGACCGATGCCCAGCGCCAACTGCTGGCACGCTATATCCTCCAGAAACAGGCGCAGCAACGACGCCTGGCTCGCGAGCAAAACGATCCCGAGGCGAGTTAAGCCCTGGATTTATCGTGCGACCCGATTATTTGCAGGATCATTTTTTCCTTGAAGGAGCAGTCGTGACTCTGATTTATGGCCATCGTGGTGCCAAAGGCGAGGCACCGGAAAACACCCTGACCAGCTTCCAGGAGTGCCTCAAACACGGCGTGCGCCGCTGCGAACTGGATTTGCATCTGTCCATGGATGGCGAATTGATGGTGATCCATGACCCGACCCTCAAGCGCACCACCGACCGACGCGGCAAGGTGGTCGAGCATTCGGCCGCCGACCTTGTGACCTACGACGCACGCAAGGGCGGTCCGGGTTGGATCACCCCGTGTCCGATTCCGCGCCTGGAGGAATTGTTCGAGCAGTGCGAGTTCGAACACTGGCAACTGGAAGTCAAGAGCGCTTCACGTACCCGCGCCGCAACCACCGTACTGGCGATCCGCGAAATGGCCCAGCGCTTCGGCCTGCTGGACAGGGTCACCGTCACCTCCAGCTCTCGCGAGGTGCTCAAGGCCGCCTTGGAGCTGACCCCTGATCTGTCACGTGGACTGGTAGCCGAATACGCCTGGCTCGACCCGCTGAAGATTGCGCAGAGTTATGGCTGCCAGATTCTGGCGTTGAACTGGACGCTCTGCACCCCGGAACGCCTGATCAAGGCTCAGCGCCAGGGTCTGCATGTGTCGGTATGGACAGTCAACGAGCCGGCGCTGATGCGCAGGCTCGCCGACTTCGGCGTCGACAGCCTGATTACAGACTTTCCCGGTTTGGCCACGGCCACACTTGGGAAAGGCTGAAATCGGTCTCCCCGGCCGGCTCAGGCCACCGGCCGGAGCCGCTCAAAAAAGCCGGTTGAGACCATCATAAGCCGCTACCCGATAGGCTTCGGCCATGGTCGGGTAGTTGAAGGTGGTGTTGACGAAGTACTTCAGGGTGTTGTTCTCGCCCGGCTGGTTCATGATCGCCTGGCCAATGTGCACGATCTCCGAGGCCTGGTAACCGAAGCAATGAACGCCGAGGACCTCCAGGGTCTCGCGGTGGAACAGGATCTTCAACATGCCTTGTGGCTCGCCGGCGATCTGCGCCCGGGCCATGCTCTTGAAGAATGCCTTGCCCACTTCGTAAGGCACCTTGGCCTTGGTCAGTTCATGCTCGTTCTTGCCGATCGAGCTGATCTCCGGAATGGTGTAGATCCCGGTCGGCACGTCGTTGACATAGCGCCAGCTACCGTTGTCGACAATGCTGCCCGCCGCCGAACGGCCCTGGTCGTGGGCGGCACTGGCCAGGCTCGGCCAGCCGATCACATCGCCAGCACCATAGATGTTGGGCACGCAGGTACGATAGTTCTCGTCGACCTCGATCTGGCCACGGCCGTTGACCTTGACCCCGATGTTCTCCATGCCCAGCTTATCGGTGTTGCCGGTACGGCCGTTACACCAAAGCAAGGCATCGGCCTTGATTTTCTTGCCCGACTTCAGGTGCAGGATCACCCCATTGTCCAGGCCCTCGACGCGCTCGTACTCTTCGTTGTGGCGCACGGTGATGTTGTTGTTGCTGAAGTGGTAGCTCAGCGCCTGGGAAATCTCCGAGTCGAGGAAGCTGAGCAACTGGTCGCGGTTATCCACCAGTTCCACCAGCACCCCCAGACCACTGAAGATCGAGGCGTATTCGCAACCGATCACCCCGGCCCCGTAGATAATCAGCTTGCGCGGGGTATGGCCCAGGCTGAGGATCGTGTCGCTGTCGTAGATACGCGGGTGATGGAAATCGATATCGGCTGGGCGATAAGGCCGCGAACCGGTAGCGATGATGATGTGCCTGGCCACCAGCGTCTCGACCACGCCGTTGGAGCAAACCACTTCGATGGTCTGCTCGTCGGCGAAGCTGCCAGTGCCGAAAAACAGGTCCACGCGATTACGGGCATAGTAACCAGTGCGCGAGGCAACCTGCTTGGAGATCACCTTTTCCGCACTCTTGAGCACATCCGGGAAGGAGAACCAGCGTGGCTCACCGATGGCCCGGAACATCGGGTTAGTGTTGAACTGCATGATCTGTCGTACAGAGTGACGCAGGGCCTTGGACGGGATGGTCCCCAGGTGGGTGCTGTTGCCGCCAACCTGCCGACGGCTGTCGACCATCGCCACCTTGCGCCCTGCTTTGGCGGCGTTCATCGCCGCACCTTCTCCAGCGGGCCCAGAACCCAGTACCACCACGTCGTAGTTGTAGACAGCCATGCGTACTCCTCAGAACAGGCCGAGGCACCCCTCTGGCACCTGCGGCTAAACCATGTCGCAACCGACGACATGAAGGATCAAATCTCGGTGTGCAGTCTATAGAAACGTTAACGCCGCGCACACTAACCCTTGGCCGCGTCGCGGGCTAGGCCCAGGCACTCAAGTTAATGTGCCTTGTCGCTGAACAATCGGTCAAACGCCAAATTCGTTCGCGTGACGAAACCGGTATCGGCACGCACCACAAAAAATGCAGCGATATCGTGCTCCTGCGCGTAGTCCCAACCGCGCTCGGGGCCCAGGATCAACAGCATCGTCGATAACCCATCGGCCATCAGGGTCGAGGGATCGATCACCGTGACCGCCGCCAGCCCGTGGGTAATCGGCGCGCCGGTGAGCGCATCGAAGGTGTGGGAGTACCGCCTGCCATCCTGCTCGAAATAATTGCGATAGTCACCGGAAGTGGACACCCCGTAGCCATCGATATCGATGACGCGTTGCGCGACCTGCCGGTCGTCGCGCGGTTCTTCCAGCGCAACGCGCCAGGGGCTGCCGTCGGGTTTGCGGCCCACTGCCTTGAGTTCGCCCGTGACCTCGGCTAGAAAGCTCTCAATGCCCATCGCCGTCAGCCGCTCGGCAATCCGGTCCACCGTGTAGCCTGCGGCGATGCTATCGAAGTCGACCCGCACGGCCGCGTCCTTGCACAACCGTTCGGCCTCGACACGCAGATGCAGGTGCCCGACGCGTTGGCGGGCCTCGGCCAGTTGCGCGGCCTGCGGCACTTGTTCCTTGCGCCCTTGCGGACCAAAGCCCCAGAGATTCATCAGCGGCTCGACCGTCAGGTCGTAGGCTCCCTGGCTGGCCCGCGCCAACTCATCGCCCACGCGCACCAATCGCAGAATCGAGGCAGGCATGGGACGACAGCGATGGGCCGGCAGATCGTTGAACTGTTCAATATCGGAGTCGCTGCGATAGGTCGACATCTGCTGGTCGACCTCAGCCAAAATCGCCTCGACTTCGGCCTTGACCTCACGGGCCACTGGCCCATCCGCACGCCGCACGTATTGGATGGAATAGGTACTGCCCATGGTAGGCCCACCAAACCGCTCCAGGGAGTCTTGCGAACCGCAGCCGCAGATCAGCAGGAACGCGGTGGCGAGCCATGGCATACCTGTTCGTAAGAAAATCCTGGGGCCTGGAAATAACATGATCGCTAAGAAGGCATCGTTGGAGGTTGCGTAGTATGCGTTAGATCGTTGCAGGCCGCCGGCCTTCGGAACTCACCTGGGTGCCCTTCAGTGTTGGGTTAGTCTCGGACACCTTTTCAGCCCCGCGGCACGCGACCTTGCTCACCCCAAAAACCAACTGAGACGCTCTAGTGGCCAGATTATGGCATTTTGCTCAGAGGCTGGGGTTTTTGTTGCCTGACCTCGGCAATACACATATTGTTACAAACTGTTCTTCCAGCTTGCGGATACCTGAAAGGATCAGTCACGAGGAACAACGACGAAAGATTGCTTCGATAGCCAACGTGGTGGATAAAAATGGCCTTGAGTACAGGCAAGGGCAAGGCGATTTTTCGCGTTGTCAGCGGTAACTTTCTTGAGATGTTCGACTTCATGGTCTATGGCTTCTATGCCACGGCCATCGCTAAAACCTTCTTTCCGGCCGACAGTGCATTTGCCTCCCTGATGCTTTCTCTGGCTACCTTCGGTGCCGGTTTCCTGATGCGTCCGCTGGGTGCGATCTTTCTCGGTGCCTACATCGACCGCCATGGTCGTCGTCAGGGGCTGATCATCACCTTGGCGATGATGGCTGCAGGCACGGTGTTGATTGCCGGTGTGCCGGGTTACGCAACCCTCGGCGTGGCGGCACCGCTGCTGGTCCTGTTGGGCCGTCTGTTGCAGGGTTTCTCTGCTGGGGTAGAGCTGGGCGGTGTTTCGGTCTACCTGGCCGAGATCTCGACGCCGGGCCGCAAAGGCTTTTTCGTCAGTTGGCAGTCTGCCAGTCAACAGGCCGCAGTGGTCTTCGCCGGCTTGCTGGGGGTGGCTTTGAACCACTGGCTGAGCCCCGAGCAAATGGGTGAATGGGGTTGGCGCGTGCCGTTCCTGATCGGCTGCATGATCGTCCCGACGATCTTCATCATCCGCCGCTCGCTGGAAGAGACACCTGAATTCCAGGCACGCAAACATCGCCCCACCTTACAGGAAGTCATGCGTTCGATCAGCCAGAACTTCGGCCTGGTGCTGGCGGGCATGGCGCTGGTGGTCATGACCACGGTATCGTTCTATCTGATCACCGCCTACACCCCGACCTTCGGCAAGAACGAACTGCACCTGTCGGACTTCGACGCGTTGCTGGTGACCGTGTGCATCGGCCTGTCGAACTTCTTCTGGCTGCCGGTGATGGGCGCCGTTTCCGATAAGATCGGCCGCAAGCCGTTACTGTTGGGGGCGACCATCCTGGCGATCCTTACGGCCTATCCAGTGCTGTCCTGGCTGGTGGTAAACCCGAGTTTCAGCCATCTGCTGATTGCCGAGTTGTGGTTGTCGTTCCTCTACGGTTCGTACAACGGCGCAATGGTGGTAGCCCTGACCGAGATCATGCCAGTGGAAGTCCGCACCACGGGCTTCTCCCTGGCCTACAGCCTGGCGACGGCGACCTTCGGCGGCTTCACGCCGGCGGCCTGCACCTACCTGATCCACGTACTGGACAATAAGGCGGCTCCGGGCATCTGGCTCAGTGGTGCGGCCGTACTGGGGCTGATCGCTACCCTGGTGCTGTTCCATGGTAACAGGCATGAACTGCGCACCGCACAAGTGACGGCCCCCAGCCAGGTTTGATCGCCAACAAAAACGCCCCGACTAGTCGGGGCGTTTTTGTTGGCGGCTGTTGCTTAGTGTGGAAGCGCTGGCGGGTTGACCCCAGCCATATCTTCCATCACACGCACCACCTGGCAGCTGTAACCGAACTCGTTGTCGTACCAGACGTACAGGACAACACGGTTATCGTTGCAGATCGTCGCCTCGGCATCGACCACACCAGCGTGGCGCGAACCGACGAAGTCGGTGGACACCACTTCCTGCGAGTTGACGAAGTCGATCTGCTTGTGCAGATCCGAGTGCAGCGCCACATAGCGCAGGTACTCGTTCATCTCCTCGCGGCTGGTGGCAGTCTCCAGGTTGAGGTTCAGAATCGCCATCGACACGTTCGGAGTCGGTACGCGAATCGCATTGCCGGTCAGTTTGCCGGCCAGCTCAGGCAAGGCCTTGGCGGCAGCAGTGGCGGCACCGGTCTCGGTGATCACCATATTCAGCGCCGCGCTGCGGCCACGGCGATCGCCCTTGTGGAAGTTGTCGATCAGGTTCTGGTCGTTGGTGTACGAGTGAACGGTTTCGACGTGGCCGTTGACGATGCCGAACTTGTCGTTGACGGCCTTGAGCACCGGCACGATGGCGTTGGTGGTGCAGGACGCCGCGGAAACGATCTTATCGTCAGCGGTGATTTCACCGTGGTTGATGCCATGCACGATGTTCTTCAGCTTGCCTTTGCCCGGCGCGGTCAAGACCACGCGGTCGATACCCGGACAGGCCAGGTGCTGACCCAGGCCGTCGGCGTCACGCCATACGCCGGTGTTGTCCACCAGCAGGGCGTTCTTGATGCCGTACCGGGTGTAGTCCACCTCGCTCGGACTCTTCGCGTAGATCACCTGGATCAGGTTACCGTTGGCGGTGATGGTGTTGTTTTCTTCGTCGATGGTGATGGTGCCGTTGAACGAACCATGCACCGAGTCGCGGCGCAGCAGGCTGGCGCGCTTGGTCAGGTCGTTCTCGGCGCCTTTGCGCACGACGATGGCGCGCAGGCGCAATCCGTCGCCGCCACCGGTTTTCTCGATCAGGATACGCGCCAGCAGACGACCGATACGACCAAAGCCGTACAGCACCACGTCAGTGCCCTTGCGTGCGCAAACATTCTGCTGACCGACGACATCGGCCAGCTCTTCGCGGACGAACTGCTCGGCGCTGCGACCATTGCCCTGAGTCTTGAACTTCACGGCCAACTTGCCGAGATCCACCGAAGCGGCGCCCAGCTTGAGCTCGCTCATGGCCTTGAGCAGCGGGAAAGTCTCGTGGACGGACAGTTCGACATCATCGGTCTGACGATGGCGAGCAAAGCGGTGAGCCTTGAGAATCGCGATGACAGACTGGTTGATCAGGCTGCGGCCATAGATCGAACTCACCACATTGTTATTGCGGTAGAGCTGACCGATAAGCGGAATCATCGCTTCTGCAAGCGCTTCACGATCAATCCACTCACCAAGACACTGGTCGGGCTTCTGAGTCACGGGAACCTTCCACATGTAGGGGCTGAAAAAAGGGGCTACATTATGCAGTCCAGTCGCCCGACGAGCAATGCGCGGCTGTCGCGCAATTGCCCATAAAACTCCACACAGAAACTTCTCACCCCGCGCAAGGCCAGTAAATACGCGGCCTTCGGAGCGCACCATTTTGGAGCGCTCACCATAACTTGTCTGTAACCCTCCGAACTACCCGTGCAATATGGCACCACCTATTCAGCATAAAAGCGCTATTTCTTATCATAGCCACTACATTTTCCCCCAACCTGTAATAGACACAGTCTACAACTGACAGGCGGCACCCTAGGCCGCTACAATTACCGACTTTGTCGCAACGCTTGGAGCTCAACCTTCCGTGCCCGTTCTGCGTCTACCGCTACTCCCTGCTGCGGCAGGTAAACAGCACTGGGGCAATCTCCCCGGTGCCGCCCTGAGCCTGGCCATTGCCGAGGCCGCCAGCGCCGCCAGGCGCTTCACCCTGCTGCTCACCGCCGACAGCCAGAGCGCTGAACGACTGGAACAGGAGCTGAGTTTCTTCGCCCCCGATTTGCCGGTACTGCATTTTCCCGACTGGGAAACCCTGCCTTACGATCTGTTTTCACCGCATCAGGACATCATTTCTCAGCGCATCGCCAGCCTTTACCGGCTGCCGGAGCTGGAACATGGCGTATTGGTAGTGCCGATCACCACCGCGCTGCACCGTCTGGCCCCGACCCGGTTCCTGCTGGGTAGCAGCCTGGTGCTGGATATCGGCCAAAAACTCGACGTCGAACAGATGCGCAGCCGCCTGGAAGCCTCCGGCTACCGCTGTGTCGACACGGTCTATGAGCATGGTGAATTTGCCGTGCGTGGGGCCCTGATCGATCTGTTCCCGATGGGCAGTAAACTGCCTTACCGCGTGGATCTGTTCGATGACGAGATCGAGACGCTGCGCACCTTCGACCCGGAAAACCAGCGCTCCATCGACAAGGTTGATTCGGTGCGCCTGCTGCCGGCCAAGGAATTCCCGCTACAAAAGGAAGCGGTCACCCGCTTCAAGGCGCGCTTTCGCGAACGCTTCGACGTCGACTTTCGCCGCTGCCCGATCTTCCAGGACCTCAACAGCGGGATCACCCCTGCCGGCATCGAGTACTACCTGCCGCTGTTCTTCGAGGAAACCTCGACCTTGTTCGACTACTTGCCTCAGGACACCCAAGTGTTCTCCCTGCCAGGCATCGAGCAGGCCGCGGAAAACTTTTGGAACGATGTGCGCAACCGCTACGAAGAGCGCCGCGTCGATCCAACCCGCCCACTACTGCCGCCGGCTGAACTGTTCCTGCCGGTGGAGGACTGCTTCGCCCGCTTGAAACGCTGGCCACGGGTCATCGCCAGCCAGCAAGATGTGGAAACCGGTATAGGCCGCGAACGTTTCCCCACCCGCGAACTGCCGAACCTGGCGATCGAGGCCAAAGCCAACCAGCCCTTGGCGGCGCTCTCCGCGTTCCTCGACCAGTTTCCCGGGCGGGTGCTGTTCACCGCCGAATCCGCCGGTCGTCGTGAAGTCTTATTGGAGCTGCTCGAACGCCTCAAGTTGCGCCCGAAGACCGTCGACAGTTGGCCCGACTTCGTCGCCGCGAAGGAGCGCCTGGCGATCACCATCGCGCCGCTGGACGAAGGCCTGGTCCTTGACGATCCAGCCCTGGCACTGATTGCCGAAAGCCCGCTGTTCGGCCAACGCGTGATGCAGCGCCGACGTCGGGAAAAACGCGCCGACGCTAACAACGACGCCGTCATCAAGAACCTCACCGAGTTGCGCGAAGGCGCGCCGGTGGTACATATCGACCATGGCGTCGGTCGCTACCTCGGCCTGGCTACTCTGGAAATCGACAATCAAGCCGCTGAATTCCTCACCATGGAATACGCCGAGGGCGCCAAGCTCTACGTGCCCGTGGCCAACCTGCACCTGATCGCCCGCTACACCGGCAGCGACGACGCCCTCGCACCGCTGCACCGCCTGGGCTCGGAAGCCTGGCAAAAAGCCAAGCGCAAGGCCGCCGAGCAGGTCCGCGACGTCGCCGCCGAACTGCTCGACATCTACGCCCGTCGAGCCGCCCGTGAAGGTTATGCATTCGCCGATCCGAAAGCCGACTATGCGACTTTCAGCGCCGGCTTCCCGTTCGAGGAAACCCCGGACCAGCAGACCACCATCGAGGCGGTGCGCGCCGACATGCTCTCGGCCAAGCCGATGGACCGCCTGGTCTGTGGCGACGTGGGCTTCGGCAAAACCGAAGTGGCGATGCGCGCTGCCTTTATCGCAGTCCACGGCGGCAGGCAGGTGGCGATCCTGGTGCCGACCACGCTACTCGCCCAACAGCACTACAACAGCTTCCGCGATCGCTTCGCCGACTGGCCGGTGACCGTCGAAGTGATGAGCCGCTTCAAGTCCGCCAAAGAGGTGAACGCCGCCGTGGCGGAGCTGGCCGAAGGCAAGATCGATATCGTCATTGGCACCCACAAGTTGCTGCAGGATGATGTGAAGATCAAGAATCTGGGCTTGGTGATCATCGACGAAGAACACCGTTTTGGCGTGCGCCAGAAAGAACAGCTCAAGGCCCTGCGCAGCGAAGTCGACATCCTCACCCTGACCGCCACGCCGATTCCGCGCACGCTGAACATGGCGGTGTCGGGTATGCGCGACCTGTCGATCATCGCCACCCCGCCAGCCCGACGCCTGTCGGTGCGCACCTTCGTCATGGAGCAGAACAAAAGCACGATCAAGGAAGCCCTGCTGCGCGAGCTGTTGCGCGGCGGCCAAGTCTACTACCTGCACAACGATGTGAAGACCATCGAGAAGTGCGCCGCCGACCTCGCCGAACTGGTGCCGGAAGCTCGCATCGGCATCGGCCACGGGCAGATGCGCGAGCGCGAACTCGAACAGGTGATGAGCGATTTCTACCACAAGCGCTTCAACGTGCTGATCGCCTCGACCATCATCGAGACCGGCATCGATGTGCCGAGCGCCAACACCATCATCATTGAGCGCGCCGACAAGTTCGGCCTGGCCCAATTGCACCAGTTGCGTGGCCGGGTCGGGCGCAGTCACCACCAGGCCTACGCCTACCTGCTGACGCCCGCTCGCCAGCAGATCACCGCCGACGCGGAGAAACGCCTGGAGGCCATCGCCAATACCCAGGACCTCGGCGCCGGCTTTGTACTCGCCACCAACGACCTGGAGATCCGCGGTGCCGGCGAACTGCTGGGCGACGGCCAAAGCGGGCAGATCCAGGCGGTGGGCTTCACCCTGTACATGGAAATGCTCGAGCGCGCAGTCAAATCCATTCGCAAAGGCGAGCAACCCAACCTCGACCAGCCCCTGGGCGGCGGCCCGGAGATCAACCTACGCCTGCCGGCGCTGATCCCCGAAGATTACCTGCCGGACGTCCATGCGCGCCTGATCCTCTACAAGCGCATCGCCTCGGCGACCGACGAAGACGGTCTCAAGGACCTGCAAGTGGAAATGATCGACCGCTTCGGCCTGCTGCCGGAACCGACCAAGAACCTGGTGCGCCTGACCTTGCTGAAACTGCAGGCCGAGCAACTGGGCATCAAGAAAATCGACGGTGGTCCGCAAGGCGGGCGTATCGAGTTCGCCGCGGACACGCCGGTCGATCCCCTGGCATTGATCAAGCTGATCCAGGGGCAACCCAATCGCTATAAATTCGAAGGTGCCACACTGTTCAAGTTCATGGTGCCGATGGAGCATGCGCAAGAACGCTTTAGTACACTGGAGGCGCTGTTCGAGCGCCTCACCCCGAAATCTGCTTGATAAGGACGCCGTATGCGCCTGATCTCTTCGCTGGCCGTGTTGTTGGCCCTGCTTACCCCGCCAGCCTTTGCCGACGAGCAGTATCAGGTCGAAATGATCCTGATCCGACAAAACCTCGAACAACCGTTCCTCAGCCAACCGGCTCCCGAAGACTGGGCCAAGGGCGCCAGACCTGTTACCACTGGCGACGAGCGCACGCCGGCGCTGAACGACATGGTCGCCAAGCTCGGCGCCAGCGGCAACTATGAAGTATTGCTGCACAAGAGCTGGCAGCAGTCACTCAGCGACCAACCGAGCAAGGTCTCGATCACTGCCGGCCAGGAACAGTTCGGCCAGTTTCCCGTGGAGGGCACGTTGAGCCTCACGCTCAAGCGTTTCACCGACGTGGAAGCTCTGTTCTGGGTCAACCGCTTCGACAGCAACGGCGTGGTCAGTGCCAGTGAACGCCTGAACCAGATCAGCCAGATCAAGAACGGTCAACTCAACTTCCTCGACAGCGGGCACCTCGCCCTGCTGCTCAAGGTGACCTCGCTGTCAGCCTCCAAACGCGAAGCGCCGCCACAGAACCTGGACCAGTGACCAGCCGATGCCCTCATCCCTGACGCCCTCCATGACCAAGCCACTCGCGCCGTCATGGGTCAGCCGCTTCAAGGAACAGAGCCTGGAACGTGGCAGGCGCTACGCCGTGGAAAACCGGGTGAGAATTGTCCAGGTCGGTGATAGCACCATCACCGCCAGTTGCGAAGGCTCCGGTGGCAATGTCTACCGCCAAACCGTTCACCTTCGCGAGTCGGCCAAGGGCACCTTGCTGATTGTCGATGCCAACTGCACCTGTCCGGTTCGCAGCTACTGCAAGCACACCGCGGCGGTCTTGTTGAAAGTCCAGGAAACCCTGGCCTACCCAGCAGCGGAACAAGACGCCGAACTGCTGGAAAAGCTGCAGGCGGTGTTGGATGCCCGCCCTCCCGCGCTGCCCCAGCAGCTCGTCGAAGACGTCATGCCCGTGCCGCGCCTGTGGTTGGCCAGCGTCGCGTTCAGCGCCTTCGAACCGCGCAACGGACGCATGCAGCGCTACATCCAGCACCGTGCGGCACTGTCGTTTAACTACCTGGGCGAGTACGTCAGCGGACAGAAAAACGCCGATATTATCCTGCGCCAGGAGCACCAGAGCCTGCGTATCAAGCGCCAGCCCGAAGCAGAAAAGACTGGCCGCGAGCAGTTGCGCCTGCTCGGCTTCAAGATCGCCACGCGACAAAGCAAGGCCCTGCCGGAAAGCGCCGGCGATCTGTACGAGATGGTCAACGACAGCGCCTGGCTGAACTTCACCCTCAACGAGCTGCCAGGTTTGCGCAGTCAGGGCTGGGAGTTGCAGATCGACGAGGATTTCGGTTTCGACCTGAGCACCATCGACGACTGGTACGCCACTGTCGACGAAGCACCGGGGCGCGACTGGTTCGACCTCGAATTGGGGATCATCGTCAATGGCGAACGCCTGAGCCTGCTGCCGATTCTGCTCAATCTGATGCGCTCCCACACCGAACTACTCAACCCCGAGCGTCTGGCCCGGCGCCGAGACGACGAGCTGATCCTGGTGAATATCCCCGCCTCGCCCAACGGCAGCCACGGACCGCTGCAAGTAGCGCTGCCCTACGGCCGCCTTAAACCGGTGCTGATCACCCTCGGTGAGTTCTACCTGGAAGAACCCGGCGCCACCGCCCTACGTCTGAGCCGCGCCGATGCCACGCGCCTCAACCCTCTCGACGGCTTGCCGCTGCTCTGGGAAGGCGGCGAACAGATTCGTAACTTCGCCGAGCGCCTGCGCGATATCCGCGAGTATCAGGCCTGCATTCCCAAGGGGCTCAACGCCACCTTGCGCCCCTACCAACACGAAGGCCTGAGCTGGATGCAATCGCTACGGCAATTGCAAGTCGGCGGGATCCTCGCCGACGACATGGGCCTGGGCAAGACCTTGCAGACCCTGGCGCATATGCTCAGCGAAAAGCATGCCGGACGCCTCGACTGCCCCTGCATGGTAGTGATGCCCACCAGCCTGATACCCAATTGGGTCGACGAAGCCGCACATTTCACTCCCCAGCTCAAGGTCCTGGCACTGTATGGCGCCGCCCGCAAAAAACATTTCGCACAACTGCAAAATTACGACCTGATCCTCACCACCTATGCCCTACTGCCCAAGGACATCGAGAAACTCAAGCTGCAACCGTTGCATGTGTTGGTGCTCGATGAGGCGCAGTACATCAAAAACCCCGGCAGCAAGGCCGCCCACGCCGCCCGCGAGCTGAATGCACGCCAGCGCCTGTGCCTGAGCGGCACGCCGCTGGAAAACCACCTCGGCGAACTCTGGTCGTTGTTCCACTTCCTCCTGCCGGGCTGGTTGGGAGATATCAAGCGCTTCAACCGCGACTACCGCGTGCCCATCGAAAAGCGCGCCAGCGAAGTCCGCCTGCAACACCTCAACGGTCGGATCAAACCTTTTCTGCTGCGTCGGACCAAGGAACAGGTGGCCACCGAACTGCCGCCCAAGACCGAAATTATTCACTGGGTTGAACTCAACGAGGCCCAGCGCGACGTCTACGAGACCATGCGCCTGGCGATGGACCGGAAAGTCCGCGACGAAATCACTCGCAAAGGCGTGGCCCGCAGCCAGATCATCATTCTCGAAGCCCTGCTCAAGCTGCGCCAGGTCTGCTGCGACCTGCGCCTGGTCAACGGCGCCACCCTGCCGGCGCGTGGCAGCGCTTCCGGCAAGCTCGACAGCCTGATGGAAATGCTCGATGAGTTGTTTGCCGAGGGCCGACGGATCCTGCTGTTCTCCCAGTTCACCTCGATGCTGGCGTTAATCGAGGTGGAGCTACAAAAGCGCAATGTGGCCTATGCGCAGCTGACCGGACAGACCCGGGATCGAAGGACTCCGGTCAAGGACTTCCAGAGCGGGAAATTGCAGATTTTCCTGATCAGCCTCAAGGCCGGTGGCGTCGGCCTGAACCTCACCGAGGCCGACACCGTGATCCACTACGACCCGTGGTGGAATCCGGCGGCGGAAAACCAGGCAACCGACCGCGCGTACCGGATTGGCCAGGAAAAACCGGTGTTCGTCTACAAAATGATCGCTCGCGGCACGGTGGAGGAGAAGATCCAACATCTGCAACAGGAAAAATCCGCCCTCGCCGCGGGCGTGCTCGACGGGCGCCAGGCCGGCGACTGGCAGTTACAGAACGACGATATCGAGGCGCTGTTTGCGCCGTTGCCCACCCAATCAACTTAGCGAAGCATGAGTTCCAAACGGCTCGACCGACAGCTATCAGCCGGCACCGAGACCGCTTGCCAGAGGGGCTCAATCAATCAATTGGGCGTCCCTGAGGGCTTCGATAGCCGTCAGCCAACGCGGCTCCTGACGGTAATCGGTGCGAGCAAACCCCTGCCCGCGCATCCTCGCGATACGGGGCGACGGCGTCACCCGCAGGCGCTGGACCGCGCCAAGCGCCAACTCCGCCGCCGCCCGGTCGTTGCACACCAGGCCCATATCGCAACCGGCTGACAACGCCGCTTCGATGCGACTGGCGGCATCGCCAACCACATGGGCACCGGCCATCGACAAGTCATCGCTGAAGATGACCCCGTCGAATTGCAACTCACCACGCAGGATCTCCTGCAACCAACGCCGGGAAAACCCGGCAGGCTGCGCATCGACCTGTGGGTAAATCACATGGGCCGGCATCACCGCCGCCAACTGCTGGCTCAACCGTGCGAAAGACACCAGGTCATGGCTACGGATAACCTCCAGGCTGCGCTCATCGACGGGGATCGCCACATGGGAATCCGCCTCGGCCCAACCATGCCCCGGAAAATGCTTGCCGGTGGCCGCCATGCCAGCGTCCTTCATCCCACGGATAAAGGCACCGGCCAGCAACGCCGCACGCTCGGGGTCGCCCTCGAAGGCGCGGCTACCCACCACCGCGCTACGCTGGTGATCCAGGTCGAGTACTGGCGCAAAGCTCAGGTCAAGCCCTACGGCCAGGACTTCCGTTGCCATCAGCCAGCCGCATTGCTCGGCCAGGTATTCGGCGTTCGGATTGTCAGCAATGGCGCGCATCGCCGGCAAGCGCACAAAGCCCTGGCGCAAGCGCTGCACGCGGCCACCCTCCTGGTCGACCGCCAGCAACAGGTCGGGGCGAATCGCACGGATCGACGCACTCAGTTCGCGCACCTGGCGCGGATGCTCGATATTGCGTGCGAAGATGATCAGCCCACCCACTTGCGGCTGGCGCAGCAACTGACGATCTTCAGCCGTCAGCCACGTACCGGCGATGTCGACCATCAGGGAGCCTTGCAGGGCAGTACTCATAGAAAATCCTTGTGAAAAAAATACATCAGGCCTTGGCGGCGACCGGCACGCTCGACTTGCTACGCGGCCGTAACTGGGCGCCAGCCATGGCTTCATCCGTCACGCCACTGTCCGCACGCATGCCGGCCGCGAGGAACGGCACCATCAGGCGCATTACGGTCTCGATCGAGGTGTTGACGCCGAAATCGGTCTCGGCAATCGCTCGCAACGCCTTGATCCCGGACATGCTGAACGCCGCCGCCCCCAACATGAAGTGGACGCGCCAGAACAATTCGATCGGCGGAATACGCGGGGCCGCCTCATTGACCAGGAGCATGTAGCGACGGAACACCCTGCCGTACATGTCTTCCAGATAGCGCCGCAAGTGACCCTGGCTCTGGCTGAACGCCAACCCCAGCAAGCGCATGAAGATCGACAGGTCGTTGCCGCTGCGCGGCTGCACCACCAACGCCTGCTCGACAAGGATTTCCAGCAGATCCTCCAGGCTCGACTTGACCTCGGGCCTGGCCAGGCGCTGCTCCAGCTCGCGGTCAAGGCTGATGCAGAATGGTCCGAGGAAGCGCGAAAACACCGCCTGGATAAGGGCTTTCTTTGAGCCGAAGTGGTAATTCACCGCCGCCAGATTGACGCCCGCCTTGCTGGTGATCAATCGCAATGAGGTCTCGGCGAAACCTTTTTCCGCGAACAATTGCTCGGCGGCATCGAGAATGCGTTCAACGGTTTCCGATTGGGCCACGATTATTCCGCCTGACAAACACTTGTTTGAAACATACGTTTCAATTCAAAAAATGTCAAGTCTGACAGTCCATTCGTGGCCGGCCGGTCAGGTATTAAATCATAGAAATCGGGACCTGTAGCACAGTGCTCGACTCAGTTGTCGGCAACCTTCCCGACAACCGTCCGGCGGACGCTTTGAAAAGGAGGATTGCCAAGTGCCTTCCACTGTATATAATCCCAGTCACTGTATAAAAAAACAGAGCGATCGAGATGCTAAAACTGACGCCACGCCAAGCTGAGATTCTGGTTTTTATCAAACGCTGCCTGGAGGATAACGGTTATCCGCCGACCCGCGCGGAGATTGCCCTGGAACTGGGTTTCAAGTCACCGAACGCGGCCGAGGAGCACCTCAAGGCCCTGGCGCGCAAGGGTGCCATCGAAATGACCCCTGGCGCCTCGCGCGGCATTCGTATTCCTGGCTTCGAGGCCAAGGCCGACGAGTCCACCTTGCCGATCATCGGCCGGGTCGCCGCAGGCGCGCCGATTCTCGCCCAACAGCATGTCGAGGAATCCTGCAACATCAACCCGACCTTCTTCCATCCCCGAGCCGACTACCTGTTGCGCGTTCACGGCATGAGCATGAAGGACGTCGGCATTTTCGACGGTGACCTGCTGGCCGTGCATACGTGCCGCGAAGCCCGCAACGGCCAGATCGTGGTGGCGCGGATCGGCGAGGAAGTCACCGTCAAGCGCTTCAAGCGCGAAGGCAGCAAGGTCTGGCTGCTGGCTGAAAACCCCGAGTTCGCCCCCATCGAAGTCAACCTGAAAGATCAGGACTTCGTCATCGAAGGTTTGAGTGTCGGCGTCATTCGCCGCTGAAGGAGGCATCATGCAATTTCCGCAAACTCCACAACACGCACAGTTGCCCTTGTTCGAAGCTTTCATGGCGCAGCCGCTGGCTCCGCTTCTCACGGAAGTGGTTGAAACGCCCTGGAGCACCGAGTCCGAGGTCTTCAGCGAATTGTCGTTACGTGGCGGGAATTGCCTGAGCCTGCTGGCGCCCATCCTGCGTGAACTGAGCCAGGACCAGGATGCCCGCTGGTTGACCCTGATCGCCCCGCCGTCGAGCCTGACCCAGGCCTGGCTGCGGGAAGCAGGATTGAATCGCGAGCGAATCCTGCTGCTGCAACCCAGTAGCGCCCAGAATGCCCAGCAGCTGACTTGCGAAGCCTTGCGCCTGGGACGCAGCCATACCGTGGTCAGTTGGCTCAATCCGCTGAGCAACAGCGCTCGCCAACAATTGATCAGCGCAGCCCGCAAGGGTGATGCGCAAAGCCTGAATATTCGTTTGGGCTAGACAGAGGCGCCGCAGGCACTCTTAGCGCGTATGCTGAACAGGGAAGTCGATCAGAATCGATGATCTACGCTAGAAAACGGTTGGCAGCTTCAATGAAGAACGCGCGGACCGTCTTCTTTCTCAAGCTCGCCTTCTACCAATCGCCCCGCCATCTGCACACCGACGCTCAACATGGCTTTGGCTACTTCGACATGCTGGCCCTGCAGGAACACTTTGGCATCTTCAGAGAAGTTCAAGGTAACCAGAGAACCTTCGTCCTCGGCCCGGCGCAGCTCGATACGGCCGTCCGGCAGTTCGACGATTTCTAGAAAGGACGTAGGCATAAAAATCTGTTCTCCACGAAAGGCCAGGATTATATCAGTCATCCGTGGCAACTCGCTCAAGATCTCAACAGCTTTCTTTACTGCTTGATGAACAACTGACAGACGGAGCCTACAGCCCCACCCAACGAATTAGCACTCGTTCAGTCCATCGCGAAAGCGGATCGCCAAACCCTTGAGGTTCTGTCGCCAGCCCTCCAGCTCCTCGCGCCCCAGCTGCGGAGTTTCCTCCTCGTCCAGGCCGACCGCCACGATCAACGGTTGCAACACGTCTCCCTTGGCTTTCCTGGGCATCTGGGGCGGCAAGTACAAGGCCGTGTGCGCGGCGATCAGCCGGGCCAGCCAGGTTTGCGGGCTGTGGGCCAACTCGACCAGCTCGGCCATTTCCGGAATAGCAATGGATGCCAGCGCTTCCCGGGTCAGCAATAGCTCGGCACGCGGCGCATTGGCCTGGGGCAGCCGGTAGAAACCGGCAATTTCATGGCACAGCCCGAGCAAGGCGCCATACAGGTGGAATACCGCCGCTTCACGCTCGGCCTGGATCAGCGCCAGCGCGTTTAGAGCCCGGCTTTCCTCGGCCTTGCCCAAGGCCTCAAGCGCCAGGCCCGCGTAAAAAATCTTCTGGTTGGTGCGAGTGTAGAGTTCATTGGCCATGACGGCGCACTCCAGACAAAAAGCCACAGGCGAGTCGGACAGTTTCAGGGATCGACCCGGCTTGCGGCAAGCCAAAAAGACCAAGGCCGCGTGAAACCCCAGGTCTTCACACGGCCTTGCCACTACGAGATAGCGGACATCAGGCGCCCTGACGCTTGTCCTCGACCTTCCACTTGCCACCGTCGTAGAACGCCTTCCAACCGGTCGGCTTGCCATCGACTTCGCTCTGCACGTACTGCTCCTTGGTCTTGCGGCTGTAGCGAATGACTGCCGGACGCCCGTCCGGGTCCTTCTTCGGCGCTTCACAGAGGAAGTGGTACTTGGGATCGATCTCGTCCTTGTGAGGAACGATCTCGATCACCAGCGGCGCACGGGTCTCACGGTTTTTCGGGAACTGGCTGGCCGCCAGGAACAGGCCGGACGCACCGTCACGCAAGATGTAGGTATCGTTGACCTTTTCGCACTTGAGCTCCGGCATCTTCACCGGATCCATCTTCGGCGGTGCCGCGTCACCGCTCTTGAGCAGCTTGCGGGTATTCTTGCAGGTCGGATTGGTGCAACCGAAGAACTTGCCGAAGCGACCGGTCTTGAGCTGCATTTCGCTGCCGCACTTGTCGCATTCCAGGCTCGGGCCTTCATAGCCCTTGATCCGGTAGCTGCCCTCTTCGATCTCGTAGCCGGCGCAATCCGGGTTGTTGCCACAGATATGCAACTTGCGTTTCTCGTCCAGCAGGTAGGCATCCATTGCCGTGCTGCAAATCGGGCAGCGATGCTTGCCACGCAGCACCAGCGATTCCGACTCGCCCTCATCGTCAGCGGCGATCTCGTCGCCGGGAACCAGATTGACGGTCGCCTTGCAGCGTTCTTTGGGCGGCAGACTGTAACCCGAGCAGCCGAGGAACACTCCCGTGGATGCGGTACGAATCTGCATCGGTCGGCCACAGGTCAGGCACGGGATGTCGGTCATGACCGGCTGGTTGGCACGCATGCCGTTTTCCGCGCCTTCGGCCACTTCGAGCTTCTTCTTGAAGTCGCCGTAGAACTCGTCGAGCACGTTTTTCCAGTCACGCTCGCCCTGGGCCACGTCATCGAGGTTCTCTTCCATGCCGGCGGTGAAACCGTAGTCCATCAGGTTCGAGAAGCTCTCCGCGAGGCGCTCGGTGACAATGTCGCCCATCTTCTCGGAGTAAAAGCGACGGTTGTGCAGCGCCACATAGCCACGGTCCTGGATGGTGGAAATGATCGCCGCATAAGTCGAAGGACGACCAATGCCACGCTTTTCCATTTCCTTGACCAGGCTGGCTTCGGAGTAACGCGCCGGCGGTTTGGTGAAGTGCTGGCTCGGGTCGAGCTGGATCAGCTTGAGCACATCGCCCTGGCTCATCTCCGGCAGCACATCATCATCGCCCGGCTTGGCGATCTGTGGCATCACGCGGGTATAGCCGTCGAACTTCAGGATGCGCCCCTTGGCACGCAACTCGAAGTCACCGGCCCCCACCGTCACGGTGGTCGACAAGTACTGCGCCGGCAGCATCTGGCAGGCGAGAAACTGGCGCCAGATCAGTTCGTAAAGGCGCTCGGCATCACGCTCCATACCCGACAACTTGCTCGGCTCGGTATTGGCATCGGAAGGACGGATCGCTTCGTGAGCCTCCTGGGCGCCTTCCTTGCTGCTGTAGACGTTTGGCGAGTCCGGCAGGTACTTCTTGCCGAACTCGCTCTCGATGTAGCTGCGTGCCATCGCCACGGCATCGACCGAGAGGTTGGTCGAGTCGGTACGCATATAGGTGATGTAGCCGGCCTCATATAGACGCTGGGCCATCATCATGGTCTTCTTCACCCCGAAGCCCAGGCGGTTGCTTGCGGCTTGCTGCAGGGTGGACGTGATGAACGGGGCCGAGGGCTTGCTGCTGGTCGGTTTGTCTTCGCGCTTGGCGATGGTATAGGCCGATGCCCGGAGCTTCTCCAGTGCCGCCATGGCCTGGGCTTCGTTGAGTGGCTTGAAGGCCTCGCCTTTTTCCCGGGCCACTTCGAAGCGCACCTTGGCGCCCTTAGTGGTGCCCAGGTCGGCGTGGATTTCCCAGTATTCTTCCGGGTTGAATGCGCGAATTTCGCGCTCGCGCTCGACCACCAACTTCACCGCCACCGACTGCACACGACCGGCGGACAGGCCACGGGCGATCTTGGCCCACAGCAGCGGCGAAACCATGTAACCCACCACGCGATCGAGGAAACGTCGCGCCTGCTGGGCATTGACGCGATCCAGGTCCAGCTCGCCCGGCTTGGAGAAGGCTTCCTGGATTGCCTTCTTGGTAATTTCGTTGAACACCACGCGCTTGTAGCGGCTGTCGTCACCGCCGATGGCTTCGCGCAGGTGCCAGGCAATGGCCTCCCCTTCGCGGTCCAAGTCGGTTGCGAGGTAGATGGTGTCAGCATCCTTGGCGAGCCGGCGCAGCTCCTCGATCACCTTCTCCTTGCCAGGAAGGATTTCGTAACGGGCTTTCCAGCCATGATCCGGATCGACGCCCATGCGCGAGACAAGCTGCTTGCGCGCCTTCTCTTTTGCCGAGAGCACCGGCGCTTCGCCAGCGCCAGCCTTGCCACGCTTGGCGGCAGGTTCTTTGGCGGCACTCGCCGAACCGCTGGTGGGCAGGTCTCGGATATGGCCGATACTCGACTTCACCACGTACTGGGTACCCAAGTACTTGTTGATGGTCTTGGCCTTAGCCGGGGATTCCACAATGACCAGCGATTTGCCCATGGATCGGAAAATTCCTGAATGCTTGAAGTGAGAGCGCAGCCCGCGTCGGGCGCGGCATCGCTATATATAGTGGCAACAACGTGAGGTCAAGCGCGGGGTTCCGTGCAACCCGCACTCATGGCCTGGAAAAAAGGCTCGGTTCGGCTTGCACCAAAGCAAAGCGCGGGACCCGTTCGCCGTCAACCTCGACCGACTCCAGGAACATGCTCAAAGGACGTACCCAGAAGCCGCAATCGCCATACAACGCTTGGTAAAACACCACTTCCTCCTCAGTCTCGGAATGCCGTGCCACGCTGAAAACACGGTACTGCGGCCCCTTATAATGCTGATAGAGCCCAGGCTGCAATTTCATGTCTCGACCTCTTACAAAATAAAAATAAAAAAATTTTAAAAAACAAAAACCGGGGCACTAGGCCCCGGATTCCATCGACGAGACGCTTAGACGCGTTCGAAGACGGTGGCAATGCCCTGGCCGAGACCGATGCACATGGTGGAGACCCCAAAGGTCCCGCCATTCTGCTTCATCACGTTGAGCAAGGTGCCGGAGATTCGCGCACCGGAACAACCGAACGGGTGGCCCAGAGCAATGGCACCGCCGTGCAGGTTAATCTTGTCGTTCATCTTGTCGAGCACTTTCAGATCCTTCAGCACCGGCAAGGCCTGTGCGGCGAAGGCTTCGTTGAGCTCCAAGAAGTCGATATCGGAGATCGCCAGGCCCGCGCGCTTCAGCGCTTTCTGGGTCGCCGGTACCGGACCATAGCCCATGATCGCTGGATCTACACCCGCCACCGCCATCGAGCGGATCACCGCCAGAGGCTGGATCCCGAGGTCCTGGGCACGCTGCGCCGACATCACAATCATGCACGAAGCACCATCGGTGATCTGCGACGAAGTGCCTGCCGTCACGGTGCCGCCCTTGGGGTTGAACGCCGGCTTCAACGCCGCCAGGCTTTCCAGGGTCGTTTCCGGACGAATGGTTTCGTCGTAGTCGAACACTTTCAGGAAACCATTTTCGTCATAACCCTGCATCGGGATGATTTCGTCCTTGAACTTACCTTCCACCGTGGCCTTGTGAGCCAACTGATGGGAGCGCACGCCAAAGGCATCCTGCTGCTCGCGGGTAATGCCGTGCATCTTGCCAAGCATCTCGGCGGTCAGGCCCATCATGCCCGAGGCCTTCGCCGCGTACAGCGACATGTGCGGGTTAGGATCGACACCGTGCATCATTCCGACATGGCCCATATGCTCGACGCCGCCGACGACGAAGACGTCACCATTGCCGGTCATGATTGCCTGGGCGGCGGTGTGCAGCGCGCTCATCGACGAGCCGCACAGGCGACTGACGGTCTGACCGGCAGCGGTGTGCGGGATCTGGGTCATCAGCGATGCCATGCGCGCGATGTTCCAGCCCTGCTCCAGGGTCTGGTTCACACAGCCCCAGATCACGTCCTCGACTTCGTTCGGGTCGACCTTGACGTTGCGTTCCAGCAGCTTGCTGATCAGGTGCGCCGACATGTCCTCGGCGCGGGTGTTGCGGTGCATGCCGCCCTTGGAGCGGCCCATCGGAGTACGACCGAAGTCGACAATCACGACGTCTCTAGGATTCAAGCTCATATCGTTCACTCTCGCTCTGGTGTGGGCGCTTAACCGAAAAACCGCTGGCCGTTCTTGGCCATTTCGCGCAGCTTCGCGGTCGGGTGGTACAGCGCGCCCAGGTCGGCGTACTGATCGGCCAGGGCAACGAATTCGGCCACACCGATGGAATCGATGTAGCGCAACGCACCGCCACGGAAGGGCGGGAAACCAATACCATAGACCAACCCCATGTCGGCTTCGGCGGCAGTCTCGACGATACCGTCTTCCAGGCAGCGCACGGTTTCCAGGCACAACGGGATCATCATCCAGTTGATGATGTCCTCGTCGCTCACTTCACGCTGCTCGTAGATGATCGGCTTGAGCACTTCCAACACCGAAGAGTCGGTGACTTTGTTCTGTTTGCCGCGCTTGTCGGTCTCGTAGGCGTAGAAGCCCTTGCCGTTCTTCTGACCCAGGCGCTTGGCCTCATACAAGGCATCGACAGCCGAACGACGGTCGTCCTTCATGCGGTCCGGGAAACCTTCGGCCATCACATCGCGGCCATGATGACCGGTATCGATGCCGACCACGTCCATCAGATAGGCCGGGCCCATCGGCCAGCCGAACTTCTCCATGACCTTGTCGATACGGACGAAGTCCACGCCAGCGCTGACCAGCTTGGCGAAACCGCCGAAGTACGGGAACAGGATACGGTTGACCAAAAAGCCTGGACAGTCGTTGACCACGATCGGGTTCTTGCCCATCTTCTTGGCATAGGCCACGGTAGTGGCAATCGCTTGTTCGCTGGACTTCTCGCCACGGATCACTTCCACCAGCGGCATCATATGCACCGGGTTAAAGAAGTGCATGCCGACGAAATTTTCCGGACGTTTGAGGGCCTTGGCCAGCAGGCTGATGGAAATGGTCGAGGTGTTGGACGCAAGGATCGCATTTTCCCTGACCTGGGCTTCCACTTCCGCCAGTACTGCCTGCTTGACCTTTGGGTTCTCGACTACCGCTTCGACCACCAGATCGACATGACCGAAGTCGCCGTAGGACAGGGTCGGACGAATGCCGTTGAGCACTTCGGCCATCTTCGCCGCGCTCATGCGGCCCTTGTCGACGCGACCGACCAGCAGCTTGGCGGCTTCCGCCAGCCCCTGCTCGATGCCGTGCTCGTTGATGTCCTTCATCAGGATCGGCGTTCCCTTGGACGCCGACTGATAAGCGATGCCACCGCCCATGATACCGGCGCCCAACACGGCGGCCTGTTTCACCTCCTTGGCGATTTCGTCATAGACCCTGGCCTTTTTCTTCAACTCCTGGTCATTCAGGAACAGCCCGATCAGGCTCTGTGCAGCCGAGGTCTTGGCCAGTTTCACGAAACCGGCGGCCTCAATTTCCAGCGCCTTGTCGCGACCGAAGTTGGCGGCTTTCTGGATTGCCTTGATCGCTTCGACCGGAGCCGGGTAGTTCGGACCGGCCTGACCGGCGACAAACCCCTTGGCGGTTTCGAACGCCATCATCTGCTCGATGGCATTGAGCTTGAGCTTGTCCAGCTTGGGCTGGCGCCTGGCTTTATGATCGATCTCGCCGCCAATGGCGCGCTTGACCAGTTCCAGGGCGGCTGCCCGCAGCTTTTCCGGAGCGACCACGGCATCGACGGCACCGACCTTCAGAGCGTCTTCGGCACTGTTTTCCTTACCGGCGGCAATCCACTCGATGGCATTGTCCGCACCGATCAGGCGCGGCAAGCGCACGGTGCCACCAAAGCCCGGATAGATTCCCAGCTTGACTTCCGGCAGACCAATCTTCGCACGGGTGGACATCACGCGAAAATCCGCGGCCAGGCACATTTCCAGGCCGCCACCCAGGGCGATGCCATTGATTGCGGCAACGGTCGGTACGGCCAGGTCCTCGAAATCGCTGAAAATCCTGCTGGCTTCGAGGGTACCCGCCAGGAGCTCGGCATCGGGCAGCTTGAAGTTGTCGACAAATTCGGTGATGTCGGCGCCGACGATAAACACGTCCTTGCCGCTGCTGACAATGACACCCTTGATCGAGGCATCGGCCTTGATGGCGCCTACCGCCTGACGCAACTCGTTCAGGGTTAGACGGTTGAACTTGTTGACGGACTCACCCTTGAGGTCGAACGTCAGTTCGACGATACCACTTTCAAGAGCCTTAACCGTGATGGCTTTACCTTCGTAAATCATCAACTGATCTCCACGATATGGAAGCTGAACAGTACGCGTCGGACGCTAACTTCTGACCCGGCATTGACCTCATCATCGCTGCTACGCCAAGCTGCCAGGCGAACCCGCCGACGCGATAGTCGGGATTCTGTAAGAGTTGTCTGATCAGACAAACGCTCAATTCATACGCCCGTTTGATTTGGGTGTAAACACGATCACGGAATTCGAGACAATTGTCAATTGTCGAAAACACTCCCTAAAAATGCGATTTTCCAGTCACTTTCAAGGCCGACGAGTACGCCAGCAGCGGGCCTGATGACGTCTCATTCACGGAAACAATACCCCACCAAGCGACCAGATCAGGCAACGATAAGGGAATAAACCTACCAGATCCCAAGAAACAGCTTGGTAGAAAATAGGGCATTTTTTATGAAGCCGAAGCATAAGCCTCGCCACACTGCTTGGTCAGCCTGCTTGACCTACCCAGACTCATATAGCCTGTCGGGTCGTAATTTGACTGTTTTCCCGTCGCGATGCCAGCGCCATTGCGGCTCGCTTACTTGCCTCAGGCCAGCGCCTTGAGTACAGCTGCGATGTCCTGTAATACCAGCACCTCACCGCGCTCACCCCAGTACAACGCGATCATCTGCTTGTCTGCCTCGACCTTGAACACATTGGCCGGCAATGTCCTGAAATGAACCAGCAAGGCATCATCTACCAGCACCTCGCGCCATCGGTTGACCCAAACCCCAGGCTCAGTCTGCCAGTAGCTCCAACACGCCGGGTCCTGACCACGGCGGGGCCGGTGGTATTGGGCACACGGACTGGGTGGTTCCTGTGTCAGCCAGTGCGGCCACTCCTGGGGCGCCAGTTGCATGCCCAGGCCGATGCGGCGTGCCTCCATACGCAGGGCCATCTGGCCGCTCTGGCGGCGCGAAGGACGCAACCAGGCCAGAGGGCTGAGAACTACCGCCAGGATTGACACCACTATCCAGACCGTCATATTTCTACTCCCCGAACATTATTCATGAGCCATTGGGTCGCCGCTGAACCAATCCGCATGAAACGAGCCATACTTAAAGCAATTGCGATCCTCAGGAGGTGCCTTCCATGCCCTACCACCACATTCTCGTTGCCGTCGACTTGACGGAAGAATGCGACCCGGTCATTCATCGCGCACGCGAACTGTCGGTCAGCAACAGCGCCAAATTGTCCCTGGTGCATATCGTCGAGCCCATGGCCATGGCCTTCGGCGGCGATGTGCCGATGGACCTGTCCCAATTGCAGCAGCAACAGTTCGATCAGGCCAAGGAGCGCCTGGAGCGGCTGATCCTCAAGTATCCCGAGCTGTCGCAAGATACCAGTCACCTGACCTACGGCCAGCCCCGCCAGGAAATTCATCACCTGGCCAAGGAACAGGCCTGCGACCTGATCGTGGTCGGCAGTCACGGCCGCCACGGGCTGGCCTTGCTGCTCGGATCTACCGCCAATGACGTGCTACACGGCGCTCCGTGTGACGTTCTCGCGGTCCGCCTGCAGAGCAAGAGCTGATCATCAAAAAAGCCCGGCATGAAGCCGGGCTTTTGCTTGCCAGTCGATCAATCAGGCATCCAACTCTGCCCAACGCTCCACCATCAGGTCCAGTTCAGCCTGGAGTTTTTCCAGCCGGGCAATCACTGCTGCCGTTTCAGTCGCAGGGCGCTGATAGAAACCCGTCTCGGCCATTTCGGCCTCGACAGCGGCAATCTCCTGCTCCTTGGCGTCGATCTCGCTCGGCAGGGCTTCCAGCTCGCGCTGCAGCTTGTAACTGAGCTTCTTTTTCGCTGCCGGAGCTTCGGCCACGGCCGCCACCGGCGCCGCGGGTGCGCTCACCACCGCCGAATTCAGCTCGGCCTTGCCCGACTTGTTCTCGGTCACGCCCAACAGCCGGGGCGAGCCGCCCTGGCGCAACCAGTCCTGATAACCACCGACGTATTCACGAACCTTGCCTTCGCCTTCGAAGACCAAGGTGCTGGTCACTACGTTATCGAGGAATGCCCGGTCGTGGCTGACCATCAACACGGTGCCCTGGAAGGTCAACAGCACCTCCTCCAGCAGCTCGAGGGTTTCCACATCGAGGTCATTGGTCGGTTCATCGAGCACCAGCAGATTCGCCGGTTTGCTGAACAGCTTGGCCAGCAGCAAACGCGCACGCTCGCCACCGGACAAAGCCTTGACCGGCGTTCGCGCACGCTGCGGACTGAACAGGAAGTCACCGAGGTAGCTGAGCACATGACGGCTCTGGCCATCGATATCGATAAAGTCGCGACCTTCGGCGACGTTATCGATCACGGTCTTTTCCAGGTCCAGTTGATGACGCAACTGATCGAAGTAGGCCACGTCGATACGGGTGCCCTCTTCCACTTTGCCGCTAGTCGGCACCAGCCCGCTGAGCATTAGCTTCAACAGCGTCGTCTTGCCGGTACCGTTGGCCCCCAGCAGGCCAATCCGGTCGCCGCGCTGCAGGACCATGGAGAAATCCTTGATCAAGAACGGGCCGCCTGGGTGGGCAAAGCTGACGTTGTCGAGGACCATGACCTGTTTGCCGGATTTGTCGGCGGTTTCCAGTTGGATATTCGCCTTACCGGTGCGCTCGCGACGCTCACTGCGCTCTACGCGCAGGGCCTTCAACGCCCGCACGCGGCCTTCGTTACGGGTACGCCGGGCCTTGATGCCCTGGCGAATCCAGACTTCTTCCTGGGCCAGGCGCTTGTCGAACAATGCGTTGGCAGTTTCTTCAGCGGCCAGGGACGCTTCCTTGTGCACGAGGAAGCTGGCGTAGTCGCCATTCCAGTCGATCAGGCCGCCACGATCCAGCTCAAGGATGCGGGTCGCCAGGTTTTGCAGGAAAGAACGGTCGTGGGTAATAAACAGCACAGCGCCCTGGAAATCCTTCAGGGCCTCTTCCAACCAGGCAATCGCACCGATGTCCAAGTGGTTGGTCGGCTCATCGAGCAGCAGCAAGTCCGGCTCGGACACCAGCGCCTGGGCCAGCAGCACGCGACGACGCCAGCCGCCGGACAACTCAGCGAGGGTCTTGTCGGCGGGCAACTGCAGGCGACTCAGGGTGCTGTCGACCAGTTGCTGCAAACGCCAGCCGTCACGAGCCTCAAGGTCGTGCTGGACATGCATCAGTTTGTCCAGATCGGCATCGGTGACAATGTTCTGGCTCAGATGGTGATATTGCGCGAGCAACTCACCGACGCCATCCAGGCCCTCGGCCACGACATCGAACACGGTTCGCCCGTCGGCCACCGGCAGCTCTTGCGGCAATTCGCCGATCTTGAGTCCGGGCGCACGCCAGACGGAGCCGTCATCGGGCTTCTGATCGCCCTTGACCAGCTTCAGCATGCTGGATTTGCCTGTGCCATTGCGACCGATGATGCACACCCGCTCACCACGGGCGATCTGCCAGGACACCTTGTCCAACAACGGCATGGCGCCGAAAGCAAGGGACACATCGCTGAATTTGAGCAGGGTCATGAGCTTCTCCAAAAACCGGGCGCGTATTCTACCTGAGTTGGGCTATGAGGCGGCCGCGATTTTTGCCAATGAGCCGAGCAAGATGACAATTAGTATCAAGTTGCGTACAGCGCCCGGCAAAACTTTCGCCCGTCGCCGGCAAAAGGCTAAGCTACCCGACAATCCGTGTCGGCCTTGTCGCCACTTACCCGTTTTTTTGCTCGGAAGTCTCATGCGCAGCCGTCTTTTCAACTTTTTATCGTGCCTGCTTCTTTCCACCTGCGCCGTTCAAGCAGCCCAGGCTGTCGATCTCGCTCAGCAACGCCAACTCTACGACGAGGCCAAGCGCGCCCTGGCCAAGGGCGACTCAGGCCCTTACTTGCGCTATCAGGACACCCTGCGCAGCTACCCGCTTGAACCGTACCTAGCCTACGACGAACTGACCGCCCGGCTGAAAACCGCCAGCAACGCCGAGATCGAGAAATTTCTCGCCGAACACGGCGATCTGCCCCAGGCCAACTGGATGAAACTGCGTTGGTTGCGCTGGCTCGCCGAGCGTGGCGACTGGGGGCCCTTCGCCAAATATTACGACCCGAAACTGAATTTCACCGAACTGGACTGCCTCAATGGCCAATACCAGCTCATTCACAACCTGCGCGCCGAAGGCTACGCCACGGCACAAAAGCTCTGGTTGACCGGCAAGACCCAGCCAACCGCCTGTGATGCGCTGTTCGACCGCTGGGCGACGGAAGGCCAGTTGACCGAACAAAAACGCTGGCAGCGCCTCAAGCTGGCCGCCGAAGCCCGCAACTACACGCTGGCCACCGCCCTGATGAAGGGCCTGGGCACCCTCGGCGCGCAGGGTCAATTGATGATCGAGGTGGCGCAAAAACCCGACCTGCTCAGCCAACCCTCGCGCTTCCTGCCAGCCGATGACGCCATGTCCGACGTGGTCGGCCTCGGCCTGCGCCGCCTCGCCCGCCAGGATCCGGACAAGGCCATGGCGCTGCTCGACGGTTATGCCGCCAGCATGCACTTCTCCCGTGACGAAAAGGTTTCGATCGCCCGCGAGATCGGCCTGACCCTGGCGCGCCGCTATGACAGTCGCGCCCTCGATATCATGACCCAGTACGACCCGGAGCGGCGCGACAATACCGTCACCGAATGGCGCTTGCGCCTGCTGTTGCGCCTGGGCCGCTGGGAAGATGTCTACCAGTTGACCCGCAAGCTGCCTCAGGACCTGGCCGAGACCAATCGCTGGCGTTACTGGCAGGCCCGTAGCCTGGAGCTGGCGCAACCGCAGAATCCGCAGGCGCTGGTGCTGCTCAAAAATGTCGCCCGTGAGCGTGACTTCTACGGCTTCCTCGCCGCCGATCGCGCGCAGACGCCCTACCAGTTGACCAATCGCCCGCTAGTGCTCAGCCCGCAATTAATCAATAAAGTCCGCAATACACCGGGCGTGCGGCGGGCATTGGAGCTGCATGATCGCGGCCAGATTGTCGACGGTCGACGCGAGTGGTATCACGTCAGCCGGATGTTCAACCGTGACGAAATGGTTGCCCAGGCCAAATTGGCCTACGATCTGAAGTGGTACTTTCCCGCGATTCGCACTATCAGCCAGGCCCAGTATTGGGATGATCTGGATATCCGCTTCCCGATGGCTCACCGCGATACGCTAGTGCGCGAAGCCAAGCTACGCGGCCTGCATTCGAGCTGGGTGTTTGCTATTACCCGCCAGGAAAGTGCCTTCATGGATGACGCCCGCTCCAGCGCCGGCGCCACTGGCCTGATGCAACTGATGCCCGGCACCGCCAAGGAAACCGCGCGCAAGTTCAGCATCCCGCTGGCGTCCCCCCAGCAGGTGCTGGATCCGGACAAGAACGTCCAACTGGGTGCGGCCTATTTGAGCCAGGTCCACGGCCAGTTCAACGGTAACCGCGTGCTCGCCACCGCCGCCTACAACGCCGGCCCGGGCCGGGTCAGGCAATGGCTCAGGGGTGCCAACCACCTGAGTTTCGACGTCTGGGTGGAAAGCATTCCGTTCGATGAAACCCGCCAATACGTGCAGAACGTGCTGTCGTACTCGGTGATCTACGGCCAGAAACTCAACGCACCGCAGCCGCTGGTCGATTGGAACGAGCGTTATTTCGACGATCAATAAGGTTACTCATGCGCGCCGGCTGGCCGGCGCCTACCCTTTTGCGTCATGACTCAAGAACGGTAACCGGCATACCCACCTCAAGCCGCCCCTGGCCGTCATTGACCAGGTTTTGCCCGAACATCACATCCCCACCTTGTTCTCGATAGGTCTTGAGAGTCGTCAACGGTTCCCGGTCAACGCTACGCACCCCGGATTGCGGGTCGATCGTGGTCAGGATGCAGCGTGAGCAAGGCTTGATCACACGAAAATCGATGTCGCCGATACGAATACGCTTCCACTGGTCCTCGATAAACGCCGAGCCGCCCTCGATCACCAGGTTGGGACGAAAACGCAGCATCTCCAGAGGTCGTCCGACTTTGCGGGAAAGATCCTCCAGCGAGGCCTGGCCAATCAGCAACAACGGGAAACCATCGGCAAACGCCACACGGTCATCCTCCTTGCCATAACCCGCCTGGGTGGTCCGCGCCCGTTCCGGCGGCATATGGACCAGGCGCACCGGCCTGCCGATAAACTCGCTGAGCCAAGCCGCGGCTTCATCACCGGCATCGGGCACCCGCAAGGTATCGCTCCAGAGGGTCACCCCGCGTAACGACTGGTCTGCCGAGGGTAATGCCACCTCCAGCGCCAAACGCCCCGGTGCACTCAAGGTCAGGCCGCCCGCGGCATTCCACAAGGCGGACAACTGGCTCATGCCGGCCACGGCTCGTTGAGTCAGGAAGCGTCCGCTGGCTTCATCCACCACCATCCAGCGCCGATCCCCGCTCAACCCCAACTCGTCGAGCGAGCTGTGCTGCCGGCGTTCGCCCCTGCCGGACTTCAGCGGGTAACGGTACAGCGCGCTCAAACGCAACATGTCCAACTCCTGGAGAGGTAAAACAGTGATTCTACAGGAGGGTGAATCACCGTCACACAAACGTGCCCTGAGGTTCGGCTGGCCGGCACGCCTTGCAGACGCAGGGGATCAGCTCTTATCCAGCAACAAACGCTGGCGCACTACATCCACCAGCTTGTCCGGCTGGAACTTGGAAAGGAAGTTGTCGCAACCGACCTTCTTCACCATGGCATCGTTGAAGCTGCCGGACAGCGAGGTATGCAACACCACATAAAGACCGCGCAAGCGTGGGTCGTTGCGAATTTCGGTGGTCAGGCGATAACCGTCCATCTCTGGCATTTCCGCATCGGTGAAGACCATCAGCAACTTGTCGGTCATCACCGTCCCGGAATCGGCCCAGCCCTTGAGCATGTTCAACGCCTTCAATCCATCGCCGGCGATATGCATCTTCACCCCCAGTTGGCCCAGGGTATCGCGTAACTGCGACAAGGCCACGTTGGAGTCATCGACCAGCAACACCTCCCGCCCGCGCGCGCGCTCCATCAACGGATCGTCGAGTTTTTCACGGGACACCTTGGCGTTGTAGGGGACGATTTCAGCCAGGACTTTCTCGACATCGATGATTTCCACCAACTGATCGTCGACCTTGCTGATGGCAGTCAGGTAGTGCTGGCGACCCGCGCTGGTCGGCGGCGGTAGGATTGCCTCCCAGTTCATGTTGACGATGCGATCCACACCACCGACCAGGAATGCCTGCACCGAACGGTTGTATTCGGTCACGATAATGGTGCTGTTGGGACCTGGCACCAGAGGACGCATGCCAATCGCCTGGGACAGGTCGATCACCGGCAGGGTCTGGCCCCGCAAGTTGACCACACCGCAGACAAACGGATGGCGCTGGGGCATCAAGGTCAGCTTGGGCAGTTGCAGTACCTCCTGAACCTTGAACACGTTGATCGCGAACAACTGCCGACCGGCCAGGCGAAACATGAGAATCTCCAGACGATTCTCACCCACCAGTTGCGTGCGTTGGTCTACCGTGTCGAGAATGCCGGCCATCAATCACTCCTGGGGCGCTGATAAAAAAAGCTACATTGCGCGAGTTATCGGCTGGAGCTGTCAAAGCTTGACCGCCCACCCCAATGCCATGCAAAGCAGTTGATACCATATTGATATCATGCTTCACTGAATTCACCGCCAGAATTCGACACCCGCCCCAGGCGCGCGACCATCAATTATGCTTTTTGTTCCCCTCTATAGGGGAATCCCCTAGCAACAATCAGGCATGACCTGATATTCGCAATATTCAATAGCTATTAATGTGACGCTATTCTCATTGCATGAATGGAGTCAGGCTTTTGCTTTCGATCGCGAGACGATGGCCGGAAAGCCGGGAAAAAGCCTCATAGATTTTGCTGAGGCGCTCTGCAATGGCTATTTCGAAGGATCTTTGCAACCGCAGGGGATCATCTTCTTAAAAATGAGCGCACGGCCCAAAAATGTCGCGCAATGCACCAAGGCCGAAACAATCGGAAACAGACTACAGACATCCTCTGTTGGCGACATTAACTTAACACCGTTCGCCAAGCGCGACGTTCTATCGCCTGCCGATATTTTCATGGAGATAAAGCATGCTGAACGGTAAAGAGTGGCAGATAAGCCTGCCTGAATTCCTCGTCGAGGCCGAGACTTTGCAAGCGAAAATGCAAGAGTGCTGCCTGCATCTGGGCCTGATCCGCAACGACCGGGATGCAATCGATTGCCTACTCGCTACGCTGCACAAGCTGGCCGGACGCGCCGATGTGCTCGGCGTGCGTTGTATGGCCGAGTTTTCCCGGCATATCCACAGTGTGCTAAGCCACGCTCCCGAGCAACTCAACCTGCACAGCGCTGCCTTGCAGGCCCTACAGGACTGCTTGACCTTGTTAGCGTGGCAGCTCGAATTGATCGATCCCTATAGTGGTCAGTTGAGCCTCGACGACAGCGAGCAGGCTGCACTGGTCGCGACCCTGGCGTCACAGACCAACATGTCCGAAACCGTGTTTAACGAGCCAAAAACCTTCACACTGATCACTTTTCCCGGACAATCCGCTTGAATAGCAGCATCTTCGCCCATGCATTTACATGCGCTGTTTTCAATAGTTAAGCGCGCCTTACCCCTGCCTCATAGTCAAAACCGACACAACCAACTAATTAACCAATTTCCGGGTTTCAGACCGGGCTTTTTATTAGCCAAAAAACAACTAGTAAAGTGTCGCAAGTTCACAATTAACCAGACTGCGGTCAGCGGCTTCCCGAGCCTTGCAGAACCATTGCGCAAAAAATGCTGACCATCCGGACATATATCCTTGAGGAGGACCAATCTTAAACAAAGTGCTATTATGCTGTCCGTTCACTTATGTGCTTGACTACAAAATGATTTCACCTCGATTGGTCATGGCACCAGCATTGTCTTGACGAGCTAACCTATACATCGCAGAACTTTATGTATAGGTATTGAACCGTAACCGTTTTTCAAACAGAGTCCCGCCGGTGACAGCGTGGGGCTCTCCGTAGCGAACATTCATTGGCTCCACACGCTATGTACGCCAGCCTCAAGTCATTAAAGCCTTGGCTTTCCTCTCGCAAAAATGCCCGCCGGCTGACCGTATTGCTATGCCTTGCCTCGGCCGTGACGAGCTTGTCGGTCTATCTGAGCTGTTCGAGCCTACCGCGAAGCCTGTTGCTGCCAATGCTCAATCTGGCCGCGCTGATCAGCGTCTGGATACAGCATCGGGGGTCGCGGGCATCGATCAATTTTCAACCCCAGGAACTCGCCGATCGCCTGCTGGAAGTGCAAGAAAACGAGCGCCACCGCCTCAGCCGCGAACTGCACGACGATATCGGCCAACTACTGACGGCCGCCAAGCTGCAAACCCAATGGCTGCTGGGGCACTTGCCGGAGACGTTGCGTAACCATTGTGCCGATCTGAGCAACATCCTGGATGAAACCCTGACCAAGGTGCGGGACGTTTCGGCGATTCTCAATCCACGCCAGTTGGCCAGCCTCGGACTCGAAGCCAGTCTGCGTGCCCACCTGCTCAAGACCCTGGGCAATACCACGGTGAACTGGAGCCTGGAATGCCAGCAACGGCTGACCGGGTTGTCAGAGGAAATGGCCGTGACTGCCTTTCGCCTGGCCCAGGAAGCCGTTACAAATATGTTGCGCCATGCTCAGGCCGACAATCTGCTGATACGCCTCAAGCGCCTGCCCGAAGGTCTGTCGATACACATCGCCGACGATGGTCTGGGTTTTTCGCCGGTGGCCAATCCGAGCGAGCAAGGGCAGCGCGGCATGGCCGGTATGGCGGAGCGTGTCGAACAGCTAGGCGGTACATTGACAATCACCAGCGGACCCGGCAAGGGCACGCAAATCGACGCCCTACTTCCTTGGGCTCCACGAGCCCTCGAACGAGCCAGTACGAATAAAGTTTTATGACCTGCAACTTACTTCTTGTGGATGATCACTCACTGATCAGGGCCGGTGTGCGTGCCCTGGTGCTGGACATCCCGGGCTACGCCGTCATCGGCGAAGCCAGTGACGGCGCCCAGTTGCTCGAAGCCGTCGAGCGCCTGAACCCGGATATCATCCTGCTCGACCTGTCCATGCGCGATACTGGCGGCCTGGACGCCTTGCGCCAGCTCCAGGCGGCCCGCCCTCACAGCAAGGTGCTGATTCTATCGATGCACACCGACCCGCAATTGATCATGCAGGCTCTGGAGATCGGCGCCCGTGGCTACCTGCTCAAGGACACCACCGCCACCGAACTGGCCCAGGCCCTGGAAGCCTTGCGCAACGACGAGCGCTACCTCAGCCCGGCGGTCGCCCACACGGTGATCAATCGGGCCCTGACCCAGGTCCAGCGTCACTCGCCGATGGAGGCCGCCACCTACAACCTGACCGGGCGCCAGCTGGAAATCCTCCGACTGATCGTGCGCGGCAAATCGACTCGGGAAATCGCCAACGGCCTGGGCCTGAGCATCAAGACCGTGGAGGCCCATCGTTCGCAGATCATGAAACGCCTGCAGATTTTCGACATCGCCGGGCTGGTACTGTTCGCCGTCCGCGAGCGAATCATCAGCCTCGACGACTGAGCAGCGGCGAATCCGTCGGCAAGTGCAGCCGCAGTGCCCCGGCACGCGCCTCGAAACGCAGGCACTCGCTCTCCAGGGGTTCACCGTCGAGGTTCAGGTACAAGCCTTCGGCGACCTTGATCTCGACCCAGGGGAGGCGGGCTCGGACAAACAGGTTGTCGAGCCCCCACCCATCGCTCATCAATTGGCGCAAGGTGCCCACCACCTCCTGGGGCGCCGGCAGGATACTGATATCGAGCAAGCCATCGTCGGCCAGCGCCTCGGGGCACAACAGGTGCCCGCCCCCCGCCTGACGTCCATTGCCGATCCCCAATGCCAATAATTCCCCTCGCCAATGGAAATCCGGCCCCTGCAACTCGCCGTAGGCGGCATGCAGCTCGCTGAAGCGTGACAGACCGGTAAACAGGTAGGCCGCACCACCAACGATTTTCTTCAGTTCCTCCGAGGTATTGGCCGTCACCTGGCTACCGAAACCGCCGGTGGCCATGTTCAGGAACAACTGCCCGCCAACCGCCCCCAGGTCGATCGCCGCGGCAGGCACCTCCAACAATTGCAAGGCCAGGGCTGGCTCCAGCGGCACTCCGGCGGCACGGGCAAAGTCATTGGCGGTGCCCAACGGCATCAGCACCAAACTCGCCTCGCTGTGCGCCAATGCCATGGCCTCGGCGACCTCACGACAAGTGCCGTCGCCACCGCCGGCGATCAACTGCCGATAACCCATGTCCAACGCTTCAGCCACCAGGCGCCGGGCATCCCCGGCCTCCCAGGTGACGCGCACGGCCAATTCCCAACCGTCTCGTCGCTTGCCCTCAACCGCCGACCGCACTTCTTCGTTGAAGGCCTGCTTGCCATGCAGAATCAGCAATGCCTTGCGCTCGTTCATCAGCGGTTTCTCCTGTGTCGATGAGCCTGAAGAATGTGGACCACGGCCAGCCGCAAAGGAGCTGGCGCCCCAGGATTTATTTCACCGTCCTCCCCCAAAAAAATAAATCCAACCGCAGCGGCCGTTCAACCGACTGACTGCCGGCACTGGGCTCACCCTGACCCTGGTAGATAGCTTGTATAGACGCTACGCCGACAGCCCGAGCCTGATTCAGCGGGCATGTCGGGCGCCGGCGACTTTTCCCATAAACATCAGCGAATCGCCTTAATTGACCGGAAAGCGAAATGGCGCGATTTTCCACGGTGTCTTTTATCAGGGCGATGGTGCCCGGAACATCAACCAGCGAGGATGTAAACCACATGGAAGTTGAGCTACAACACTGCGTGACACCCTGCCTGAATCCTGCCTCCCGATGGTCGGGCAATCATGAGGCGATGCAGCAATCTCCGTCACCCAGTGGTCCCACCAAGACCGGCGACCCGTCTCGAGGCGACACCATGGAACCACGAATCACCGAACTGGAAACCCACCTGGAGTACATCCACCGCGACCTCGGCGAAGTCCGCGGCGATGTGAAGTCGATCAAGGCCCGACTTGCCTATATCGCTGGCGGTACAACGGTCCTGGGTATGCTGCTGAGCTGGCTCGCCAACCACCGACTGGATCAGATACTGCGTTTGCTGGCTCCCTGAAGAGCTTGTCCGATCGCCCCTTCCTGCCTTCAAAGCGTGATAGGTTTGCGTCCCGCGAACGAATGCGCCAGCGTACCGCCGTCGACCAGTTCCAACTCGCCGCCCAGGGGAACACCATGAGCGATACGCGAGGTGATCAACCCCTTGTTGGAGAGCAACTGTGCGATGTAGTGCGCCGTAGCTTCGCCTTCGACCGTCGGGTTGGTGGCAAGGATGATCTCGGTGAAGCTGCCTTGTTCTTCGATACGCACCAACAACTGCGGAATACCGATGGCTTCCGGCCCAAGGCCATCGAGCGGCGACAGATGTCCCTTGAGCACGAAGTAACGACCGCGATAACCGGTCTGCTCCACCGCGTAAACATCCATCGGTCCTTCGACCACACACAGTAAGGTGTCGTCGCGCCGGGGATCGGCACACTGTGGGCACAGGTCGTCTTCGGTCAAGGTCCGGCACCGGCGGCAATGCCCGACTCCGTCCATGGCCTGGCCCAATGCCTGTGCCAGGCGCGCGCCACCGCTACGGTCGCGCTCGAGCAGCTGCAAAGCCATGCGCTGGGCAGTTTTCTGACCGACACCGGGCAAAACCCGAAAGGCATCGATCAACTGGCGAATCAGGGGGCTGAAACTCATGGGAGAAGGTCCGACAAAACTGCGAGAGGCGGTTTATACCCGTGGCTCCGGCCAGCGTCAAATGCTCAGACCCAAGCCTGGGAAACAACAATGCCAGGCACCGAGCCTAGTGGCCTGTACGGTGAGTTCGTTAACTCAAATTCGGATGCCAGAAGTTCACGGCCAAGGCGCTGTGACGAGTCATAGCCGGGCTATGGCGAGGAACAGCAGCGCCGGTCAGGGACTTCCGGCGCCGAAATTGACTCATAGAACTCACCACACCGGCACTAGCATTGCGTGAGCACAAAATACCTCAGAACGG
>NZ_CP014135.1:5125497-5435179 GCF_001543125.1 Pseudomonas agarici
GTTTGCGTTGAGGCTATGGCTGAGGGCGACGCTGGCAATCGAAGCGCCGGGCTGGACACACTCTTGAATGACCTGGGCCTTGAAGGATTTGGAATAGGAACGGCGCCCCTTACGCATGACATACCCGCTTAAAAGGCTAGAACTGGCGTCCACTTAATTTAAGTGCACACCATGTCCTGGCGTTGCGGGGTTGGGTAGATGACTTGGCCGGACGCATACCCTGGTGGGGAACACCGCGACGGCGCATCTCGTCGGCCACACCCGCGTAACGCCAGTCATGCCGGGTCATCCATTCGGCGTCGAGCAAGGTGAGCGCACTGAGCATGGGGATGCGACTGCCGCCTTCGGCCAGCGGTGTCCGATCAAACCGTTCCACCAATAGTGTGGACGGGGTTTGCGCGTGCAGGGCAGTCCGGGCGACCTTCAGGCCCTTGGAGGCGGCAAAGGTCATGCACGCATACTCGACAGCGGGTAGGTCGTACTGGTCAAAGCGGTCGCGAGGTTTGGCCAGGATCAACATGCCGTGATCCTGCAAGGTGCGCTTCGGGCGAGCGCCGCCCAGTGACGAGCGCTGCTGGCGCAGGTTCAATATCGAGACCGACTCCTGATCCAGTTGGCTGTCGTAGACCGCTTCGCAGGCCTCGACGAATTTCGCCAGGCCTCTTAATGTAGGTACAGGCTCGGAGCCCAGACCTGGAGCGGGGGAGGCGGATCGTCCCACCATCAGGTTGCCAATGCGGTCGTTGTTCGGTGATTTGAGCAGGAAATCGAGGGTGGTTAGTCCCTGGCCGTGGACGCGGTGAAGCAGGCGTTCCCCCCAGCCGTCCGGCATGGCATCGTTGATGAAGCCCGGAATACCGCGATTCTTGGCGATGCCGGTATAGGCTTCAACACGCAGCGGATAGTTGATGGGGTCGGGACCCAGCCCTTGCTGGCCACGTAGTCGGGGGCATACAGGAACTCGCCGACCTTGCCCTGGAGAGGCAGTCGACCGAGGGTGATGACTGCGCCTGTCTGCGGGTGCTCCATGTAGAGATAGGCACGGGACATCAGAAATCTTCCGTCTTGGGTTTGGACAGGCGAACACGTTTGGAGGACAGGCTTGTATGGCTGTCCTGGTCAGTGGTGTACCTGGTGATTTGCGAGGTGTTTTCAATACCTTCCAGTGAATCGAAAATCCTTTCGTTGATGCCCAGGCGCCAGAGCACCAGCATAAAGGACCTGAGGTCTACCTGCTCCGAGCCATTCTCGATCTTGCGCAACGTATGCTCGGAAATCCCCAGGCTGGATTTGAAGTCTGACTGGCGCAGACCGAGATCCAGGCGCCTGGCTTTTACCAGAAGCCCGATTTTACTGAGGGTATCGCTACAGCCAACTGGAAAAAAATCCTTCATAACACTTACCAGAATAAGCCTTATAGTTGATAAGGTTCACTGTAACACGCCTTATGTGATAGATATTTTATTATAAAGCTCAATATCAAGAGCTTTATATAGGATAAGGCTCAAAATTATGCGCCTTATAAAGTTTGACGTTGCACATCAGGTGCCACGCGACTGCACAGCTCGAACGCCTTTATCGCGAGGAGTACCGCCATAGTGCCCTGGGTTATCTCTATCGGACGGTGTATGGCAGCAGAATATTTCCGATAGCTCGGTGGTTTGAGGTAGCTCCATTGCAAAGCGCCGAATCCCACTCGGTCTGTTGGCTCCTGGATCGCTTCCAGGCTCCATGAAGAACGATCAGGGGCGGTGACGCCTTTTATCTTTGTGTACTTGACGCTTTTTCATACAAGGAGAATACTGAGTGTGAATTCATATAGATGACTGGATAACTATAAAAATGAGCACACTTTCCAGCGACGAACGTCTTCCGCTCTATCAACGCCTGCGCGACGAGCTGGCTCGGCAAATTGCCAACAACCGCTGGCGCCCAGGCGAAGCGATTCCCACCGAAGCGGTGCTGGCCGGCGAATACCAGTTGTCCATCGGCACCGTGCGCAAGGCCATCGACAAGTTGGTGGAGGAGCGCATCCTTGACCGTCAGCAGGGCCGGGGCACTTTTATCCGTCGTCCGCAGTTCCAGTCTTCGCTGTTCCGCTTTTTTCGCTTCAAGAGCCTGGTCGGTGAACGGCAAGTGCCGCAAAGCCGGATTCTCACCATCGATTCCCTGGCCGCGCCCTCCGCTGTCAGCCAGGCACTGGGGCTGGCGCCCGAGGCCGAGGTGATTCGCCTGGTCCGGCTGCGGTTGCTGGAAGGCATGCCGGTGTTGGCCGAGGAAATCTGGCTGCCGAAGACACCGTTCCAAGCCTTGTTGAGCGTCGATTTGGACCGCCAGGGGCCGCTGCTTTATCCGATCTACGAAGAGTTGTGCGGCCAGGTCGTTGCCTGTGCCGAAGAAACCCTCACCGCCGAATCCGTGGGCGAGGTGCCGGCGCGACTGCTGCAGATCGAGCCTGGCAGCCCGGTGGTAGTGATCGAACGACTGGCTCGCGACTACGCTGGCCGACCGTTGGAGTGGTGGCGTTCGCGTGGCCATGCCAGCCACTTCCGCTACAGCGTTGAAATCCGCTGACCCTGGTGGCCTGTGTGGCGAGTGCTGTGAGTCAGTTTCGGCGTCATAAGCCCCTGACCCGCATTGCTGTTCCTCGCCATAGCCGGCTATGACTCGTCACAGCGCCTGGGTCATGAAGGTACGGCATCCGAACTTTAGCTAACGAACTAATCACACAGGCCACCAGACCGGCTCCGTGTTCACTTATAAAGGATAAAAAATCATGTTCAGTTGGTATCGCGACATCACTTCACGGGAGCGCAAGACATTCTGGGCGTGCTTTGGCGGTTGGTCCCTGGATGCCCTGGAAGTACAAATGTTCGGCCTGGCTATTCCGGCGCTGATCGCCGCCTTCGCCCTGAGCAAGGGCGATGCCGGGTTGGTTAGCGGCGTAACCCTGATCACCTCGGCCATCGGCGGCTGGCTCGGCGGCACGCTGTCCGATCGCTACGGGCGGGTGCGCACCCTGCAATGGATGATCCTCTGGTTCTCGCTGTTCACCTTCCTTTCGGCCTTTGTCACCGATTTCAACCAGTTGCTGGTGGTCAAGGCGCTACAGGGCGTCGGCATCGGCGGCGAGTGGGCGGCGGGCGCGGTGCTGATGGCGGAGACCATCCAGGCTCGCTATCGAGGCAAGGTCATGGGCGCGGTCCAGAGTGCCTGGGCGATCGGTTGGGGCGTGGCGGTCGGCGCCTTTACCCTGATCTACACCTTCGTACCCGAGGTCATGGCCTGGCGCGTGATGTTCGTGGTGGGCCTGTTGCCGGCGCTGCTGGTGGTTTATGTGCGACGCAGTGTGGTCGAGCCTGACAGCACGCAACGCCAAGCCAAAGCCGAAGGGCGCGGCCTGCTGGCTTCGATGGCGGGGATCTTTCGTCCCGAGTTGTTGCGGGTCACGCTGTTGGGCGGTATTCTCGGCCTGGGGGCTCACGGCGGTTATCACGCGGTGATGACCTGGTTGCCGACCTTCCTTAAGACCGAACGCCATCTCTCGGTACTCAGCTCCGGCGGCTACCTGGCGGTGATTATCGTCGCGTTCTGGTTCGGCTGCGTCGTCAGCGGCCTGCTGCTGGATCGTATCGGTCGGCGCAAGAACATCATTCTCTTTGCCTTCTGTTGCGTGATCACGGTGCAGTGCTATCTGTTCCTGCCGCTGAGCAATACGCAGATGTTGTTCCTCGGTTTCCCCTTGGGTTTCTTCGCCGCCGGGATTCCGGCCAGCCTCGGTTCCTTCTTCAATGAGTTGTACCCGGCGGATGTACGCGGTGCCGGCGTGGGCTTCTGCTACAACTTCGGTCGGGTGCTGTCGGCAGTATTCCCCTTCATGGTCGGGCATATGAGCGAATCGATGTCCCTCGGTTCGGCCATCGGTATCGATGCCGGGGTCGCCTATGGTGTCGCGGTGCTGGCCGCGTTGGCATTACCGGAAACCAAAGGTATTAACCTGCTGGGAGCTGCGTCGGATGCGTTATCCGCCAAGAGCGGCAATGCTCATCAGCTATCTTGAAAGCGCTACAAAAGCTGTAGAAGTCGCCGCTCGATAGCCGGCAATAACGTCCAGCCACCGAGCGTCGATTGGCCCTTTCTATAGGGATTGTGTTCAACCTTTCCATCGATGAGTTCCATGTCCGAGATTTGCTCAATACCGATTAGCGGCATCGACGCCCATGCGCATGTTTTCGAGCGTGGCCTGGGGCTGGCGACCGTGCGTCGTTATGCACCGGAGTATGATGCGCCCCTGGCCGATTACTTGGCGCGCTTGCAGGAAAACGGCCTGAGTCACGGCGTGCTGGTGCAACCGAGTTTTCTCGGCACCGACAATGGCTATCTGTTGGCGGCGTTGAAGCAGATGCCTGCGCGGTTACGCGGTGTGGTGGTGGTCGAGCGCGACATTGCCTTTGCGGAACTGGCGCGGATGGCCGAGCTCGGTGTAGTGGGGGTGCGCCTGAACCTGATGGGGCAAGCGCTGCCGGACTTTGCCGAGGCATCGTGGCAGGTGTTCTTCCAGCACCTGCGCCGCTTGGACTGGCATGTCGAACTGCATCGTCAATTGGAGGACCTGCCGGGGTTGCTCCAGCCATTGCTAGAGCAGGGTTGTCGAGTGGTGGTGGATCATTTCGGTCGTCCCGATTCGCGACTCGGGGTCGAACAGTCAGCCTTTGCCCGTCTGCTGAAGCTGGGGGGAAGCGGGCAGCTGTGGATCAAGGTCTCGGCTATCTATCGGCTCGGTGGTACGCCCATGGAAAACCAGCATTTCGCCGAAAAGGCCTTGTCGTTGATGTTGCAGGGATTGGGACCGGATCGCTTGCTATGGGGCAGTGACTGGCCCCATACCCAGCATGAACAACAAGTGGATTTCGGTTCCGAATTCGGGCGTCTGCGCCGTCTGGCTGGCGCCGCACCGTTGCGCCAGCATCTACTGTGCAACACAGCGGCGCAGTTGTTCGGGTTTGTGAAGGGCTGACGCGCAATAGCTGGTACACCGCGCGGTCCCCTTGGCGGCAAGTCCGCGTCCATGCGAACTCACCAGCGGTGTGGGCGTCAGCGACGAGTCAGCAAGACGCCGGATTCCATATGATGGGTCCAGGGGAATTGATCGAATAGCGCGCAGCGCTCGATGCGGTGGCTATCGTGCAGTTGCGCGATATTCGCCGCCAGGGTCTCGGGGTTGCAGGAGATGTACAGGATGTTGTCGAAGCGCCGAGTCAGCTCGCAGGTGTCCGGGTCCATGCCCGCACGCGGTGGGTCGACGAACACACTGGCGAACGCGTAGCTTTTCAGGTCGATGCCCTGCAGGCGGCGAAACGGTCGGACCTCATTCAATGCCTCGGTCAGCTCCTCGGCGGACAGGCGCACCAGGGTAACGGTGTCCACGGCGTTTTCGTCGAGGTTGCTTAGAGCGGCATTGACCGAGGTCTTGCTGATCTCGGTGGCCAGCACCTTGCGCACCCGGGTCGCCAGCGGCAGGGTAAAGTTGCCGTTGCCGCAATACAGCTCCAGCAGATCGTCGGAGCGTTCGCCCAACGCCTCATAGGCCCAGTTGAGCATCTTCTGATTCACCGTGCCGTTGGGCTGGGTAAAGGCACCTTCCGGTTGCCGGTAACTGAAGGTGCGACCGGCAACATCGAACGTTTCCACCACATAGTCACGGCCGATCACCACACGCTTGCCTTTGGAACGGCCGATGATGCTCACGCCCAGCTCAGCGGCCAGTTGCTCGGCGGCGGTTTGCCAGTGCTCGTCCAGCGGGCGGTGATAGCACAAGGTGATCAGCGCATCGCCTGCCAGGGTGGTCAGGAATTCCACCTGGAACAGCTTGTGGCTCAGGGGGGCGCTGGCTTGCCAGGCGGCTTTGAGCTGGGGCATCAGTTGATTGATGCGCGGGCTGGCGATGGGGAAGTCTTCGATCAGGATCGGCGTGCGCTTGTCGTCCTGGGAAAACATGGCGTAATGGCGCCCGCCCGCTTCGCGCCACAGGCGGAATTCTGCCCGCAGGCGAAAGTGCTGCCGCGGCGAGTCGAACACTTGCGGCTCGGGGGCATCGAACGGCGCCAGCAGGTCGCGCAGGCGCGCCACCTTGTCGTTGAGCTGAGCGGCGTAGGTCGAGGAATCAAAAGTCATGCGTTGAACCAACCCAACTTGATCACAAACAGAATCGACAGAATCACCAGCGCCGGGTTCAGCTCGCGTGCGCGGCCAGACAGCAGCTTGATCGCGGTCCAGGCAATGAAGCCGAAAGCGATGCCGTTGGCGATGGAGTAGGTGAACGGCATGGCCAGGGCGGTGATGACCACCGGAGCCGCCTCAGTCACGTCATCCCAGTTGATTTCGGCCAGGCCCGAAGCCATCAGCACGGCCACGAACAGCAGCGCCGGCGCGGTGGCGAAGGCCGGGACACTGCCGGCCAGTGGCGCGAAGAATAACGCCAGGAGAAACAGTACGGCGACCACGATGGCGGTCAGGCCGGTGCGGCCGCCGGCACTGACGCCCGCTGCCGATTCGATGTAGCTGGTGGTGGTCGAGGTACCTAGCAGCGAACCGGCCATGGCGGCGGTGCTGTCGGCGATCAGCGCACGCCCCATTTTCGGCATGTGCCCGTCCTTGCCCATCAATCCGGCGCGCTTGGCGACGCCGATCAAGGTGCCTGAGTTGTCGAACAGATCGACGAACAGGAAGGCGAAGATCACGCTGACCAGGCCGATATCCAGGGCACCCTTGATGTCCAGTTGGAGGAAGGTCGGTGCCAGCGACGGCGGGGCCGAGATGATGCCACCGAACGGACTGAAACCCATCAGGATCGAGACGATGGTTACTCCCAGGATGCCGATCAGTACCGCGCCACGGACTTTCAGGGCCTCCAGGGCGACGATGGCGGCAAAGCCCAAGGTGGCGAGGATCGGTGCCGGTTGTTTGAGGTCGCCGAGACCGACCATGGTCGCCGGGTTACCGATCACGATACCGGCGTTGTGCAGGGCGATCAGCGCCAGGAACAGACCGATACCGGCGGCAATTGCCGAGCGCAGCGGCAGCGGGATGCTGTTGATGATCCATTCGCGGATACGGAAAATCGACAGGAGAAAGAAGCAGACCGCCGAAATGAATACGGCCCCCAGCGCCACTTGCCAGGTATGCCCCATGTGCAGAACCACGGTGTAGGTGAAGAAGGCATTGAGGCCCATACCCGGTGCGAGAGCGATCGGGTAGTTGGCGATCAGGCCCATCACCGCCGAGCCGATGGCGGCTGCCAGGCAAGTGGCAACGAAGACCGGGCCCTTGTCCATGCCGGTTTCGCCGAGAATGCTCGGATTGACGAACAGAATGTAGGCCATGGCTAGGAAGGTCGTGACGCCCGCGAGAATCTCGGTGCGCACGTTGGTATTGTGTGCCTTGAGTTGAAACAGCCTTTCCAGCATCTCTGCTCCCCAATGGCGCCTTCGACGCCTCGAATGAATGGGTCCCAACAGCAAAGCACAGACTCTGGTGGCCTGGTGAAATTCGCCTGTGGGAAAAACCGCGCATCATACCAGTCGGCGGCAGGAATGGGACGGAGTGATGATGCTATTGCGTCAGCACCCTGCATGAGCTACTGCCAACGCCGTGCCTGAGGCATACTCGTCGACAGACGAGGGCGCTTTATGAAGCCAATCATGAAACAACGGATTAATCGCCTAGCTCGGTGTACCGGTGTACTGCTGCTGTCGGTCGGCATCCCGGCCTATGCGGCACCGGCGGCGCCATTAAAAGGGGTCGCCATCTATACGGTGGCGTCTTCGGCGGCGGTCGAGGATGTTTCCGACGGCCGCAGACGCACGCAAATTGCTCATCGCGGGCCGAATATCACCGTCACGGTGGTCGAGCTAGGCTATGGGCGTGCGGCGGGAGCGACGTTCAACGGTGCCCCGCTCAATTACAGCCAACGCAATGCCTTGTGTAAGTTCAACAAACCGTTCGCGCCCTGCAACGGCGGGGCGGTGGTCGGATACAGCTATATCTACGACCTGCAGGACCAGCAGCAGGGTACCTTCAGCTTCAGTGACCGGTCGCTGACGATGCCGGTGCGGACGATGACGGCGACCATCGAGATCAACTAGCGACGGGCGCGGTTTCATACTTTTGGACGTGCATGCGGTCGCGGTTGGCCAGGGTCGGGAACAGCTTCATCCAAGTCCCGGTAATCACCAGGGTACCGACCCCGCCGAGAACCACCGCCGGCACGGTACCGAACCAATGGGCGGTCAGCCCGGACTCGAACTCGCCCAGTTGGTTGGATGCGCCGATGAACAGGCCGTTCACCGCGCTGACCCGGCCGCGCATTTCATCCGGGGTTTCCAGTTGCACGAAGGAGGCTCGGATCACCATGCTGATCATGTCCGCCGCGCCCAGCACCATCAGCACCGCCAGGGAAAACCAGAATGAGGTCGATAGGCCGAAGGCGATGGTGGCGACGCCGAATACCCCGACGGCGGTGAACATGATGCGCCCGACCTTGCGCTCCACGGGGAACCGCGCCAGCCACAGCGACATCAGCAACGCCCCGACTGCCGGTGCCGAACGTAGTAGGCCCAGGCCCCAGGCGCCGGTCAACAGGATGTCTTTGGCGAACACGGGCAACAGTGCCGTCGCACCGCCCAGCAGCACCGCGAACAAGTCCAGGGAAATGGCCCCGAGAATGTCCGGGCGGCTGCGAATGAAGCGAATCCCCGCCAACAGGGAGTCCCGGGTGGCCTTGGTCTTGTTCAGCGGTGTCTGGCGTGTCGGCAGGTTGAGCATCAGCAGGCAGGCAATGGCGTACAAGGCGACGGTCGGGCCGTAGACCCAGACACTGCCAAAGGCATACAGCAGGCCACCGATGGCCGGCGCGACAATGGTCGCCAGTTGCTGTGCCGACTGTGCGGCCGCCACTGCGCGGGGGAACAGCGCCGCCGGCACAATGGACGGCAGCAGTGCCTGGGTGGTGGGCATCTCAAAGGAGCGCGCGGCCCCGAGCAGAAAGGCCAGGATAAAGATCATTTCCCGGGTCACGTGGTTCGTCGCGCTGCCGATTGCCAGGCTCAGGGCGATCAAGGCCTGCAAGGTCTGGCACAGCGCCGCGACCTTGCGCCGGTCATAACGATCCGCGACATGGCCGGTATGCAACATGAACAGCACCCGTGGGGCGAACTCCACCAACCCGACCAACCCCAGGTCGAGTACGTTGCCGGTCAATTGATAGAGATTCCAACCAATGGCTACGGTAAGCATCTGAAAGCCGCTGGCGGTAAAGATCCGAGCCAGCCAGAAAGCGAGGAAAGGGCGGTGATGGCGCAGCAGCAACGGTGTCTCGGTGGGCATTGGGGTGACTCACCTGGGTAGGGGTAAGGCAGATTATCATTCCCATGTAACAAAAAGTTGCTGAGCGACCGGTGTTTTTCTCCGCCTATTGTTTTTTGCGGATCGCATGACGCTGCACCTGAGGCAACCTGTCACGCGGCAAAAGACCACATAACCCGGTCGTCGGAATGAGACTACTCTTTCGACGTTGATTGATCTCAGTCAATTCCCTTTACGGCACTGATCTTGATCCGACTCCCTGCGTCGCGATGGTTTAAAAGAACGAATTCCAATTCGCCACACTCCATATCCGTGGGGGCAGTGGATGCAGGCCTCCAGGTCGGCAGCCAGTATCACCTGAGAGAGGAAGACTTATGTTCGGTTTGGAGGCGCTTGATCTCGCCCGAATCCAGTTCGCGTTCACCATTTCATTCCATATCCTGTTCCCGGCCATCACCATTGGCCTGGCGAGCTACCTGGCGGTGCTCGAAGGGCTGTGGCTGAAGGCGCGTAACGATACGTACCGCGATCTGTATCATTTTTGGTCGAAGATCTTTGCCGTCAACTTCGGCATGGGAGTGGTTTCCGGCTTGGTCATGGCCTACCAGTTTGGGACCAACTGGAGTCGCTTCTCCGACTTCGCCGGTGCAGTCACCGGACCCTTGCTGACTTATGAGGTGCTGACGGCGTTCTTCCTCGAAGCCGGCTTCCTCGGCGTCATGCTGTTTGGCTGGAACAAGGTTGGCCGCGGCCTGCACTTCTTCTCCACCGTGATGGTGGCGATCGGCACCCTGATCTCGACCTTCTGGATCCTGTCGTCCAACAGTTGGATGCAGACGCCCCAAGGTTATGAAATCATCGATGGTCGAGTGATTCCGGTGGATTGGCTGGCGGTGGTGTTCAACCCATCCTTCCCTTACCGCCTGATGCATATGGCCACGGCCGCGTTTGTCGCGACAGCGTTCTTCGTCGGCTCCTCGGCGGCCTGGCACCTGCTGCGTGGCCGGGACAACCCGGCAATTCGCACCATGCTGTCGATGGCCATGTGGATGGCGCTGATCGTGGCGCCGATCCAGGCGGTGATCGGCGACTTCCATGGCCTTAATACCCTCAAGCACCAGCCGGCAAAAATTGCCGCCATCGAAGGTCACTGGGAGAATGTCGGCAACCAACCGACCCCGTTGATTCTCTTCGGCTGGCCGGACATGCAGGCTGAGAAAACCCGCTTCGCCGTGGAGATTCCCTATCTGGGCAGCCTGATTCTGACCCATTCGCTGGACAAACAGGTGCCGGCACTTAAGGAGTTCCCGCCAGAAGACCGGCCGAACTCGACCATTGTGTTCTGGTCGTTCCGGATCATGGTCGGCCTCGGTTTCCTGATGATCTTCACCGGTCTATGGAGCTTGTGGTTGCGCAAGCGTGACCGCCTTTACGAAAACCGCCTCTTCCTGCACCTGGCTATGTGGATGGGCCCCTCGGGTCTGATCGCGATCCTGGCGGGCTGGTTCACCACGGAAATCGGCCGCCAACCCTGGGTGGTCTACGGCCTGATGCGCACGGCGGATGCTTCCTCCGGGCATAGCTTTGTGCAGATGAGTATCACACTCGCCTTGTTTGTCGTGGTGTATTTCTCACTGTTCGGCGTGGGTCTGGGTTACATGATGCGCCTGGTCCGTAAGGGGCCGAAGATCAACGAAGGCGCCGAGCCGAGCCACGGCGGTCCCGGCCAGCGACGCACACCGGCCCGTCCGCTTTCTGCTGCCGATGAAGGCAGTGAAAACGATCATGGCGACCACCTGAACAAGGGGAACTGAATCATGGGTATTGATCTTGCGCTGATCTGGGCCGTGATCATCATCTTCGGCATCATGATGTATGTGGTCATGGATGGCTTCGATCTGGGGATTGGCATTCTCTTTCCCTTTATCAAGGGCGATCGCGACCGTGACGTGATGATGAACACCGTGGCACCGGTCTGGGACGGTAACGAGACCTGGCTGGTACTCGGTGGCGCGGCGCTGTTCGGCGCCTTCCCGCTGGCGTATTCGGTGGTGCTATCGGCGTTGTACCTGCCGCTGATATTCATGCTGATTGGGCTGATCTTTCGCGGCGTGGCCTTCGAGTTCCGTTTCAAGGCCAAGGACGACAAGCGGCACATTTGGGACAAGGCCTTCATTGGCGGTTCACTGGCGGCAACCTTCTTCCAGGGCGTGGCCCTGGGGGCTTTTATCGACGGGATTACGGTGGTCGACCGGCAGTTCGCCGGCGGTTCACTGGACTGGCTGACGCCGTTTACCCTGTTCTGCGGCGTGGCGCTGGTGGTGGCCTATGCCTTGCTCGGCTGTACCTGGCTGATCATGAAGACCGAAGGTAAGTTGCAGGAGCAGATGCATGATCTGGCACGGCCGTTGGCGTTCGTTTTGCTGGCGGTGATCGGTATCGTCAGTATCTGGACGCCATTGGCCCATGCCGAGATCGCGGCGCGCTGGTTCACGCTGCCGAACCTGTTCTGGTTTCTGCCGGTGCCGATCCTGGTGCTTGTCACCTTGTATGGCCTGATTCGCGCGGTGGCGCGCAATGCCCATTACACTCCGTTCCTGCTGACTCTGGTGTTGATTTTCCTCGGCTACAGCGGCCTCGGTATCAGCCTGTGGCCGAATATCGTGCCGCCGTCGATCTCGATCTGGGATGCCGCCGCACCGCCACAAAGCCAAGGCTTCATGCTGGTGGGAACGCTGTTCATCATCCCGTTCATCCTGGGCTACACCTTCTGGAGCTACTACGTGTTCCGCGGCAAAGTGACCCACGAGGACGGTTATCACTAGTGGCGATGGCGTCCTTCGGGGCGCCGTTTTTCTGAGGCCGAGGGCGCCCGATATGACAGGTAAACATTCGTTGCACGACATCCAACAGGCCGAGAAGAAGCCGCTCTGGCAGCGCCTGGGCTGGCTGGCGATGATCTGGACCGGCAGTGTGCTGGCGTTGTTCGTGGTCGCCAGCCTGATGCGTCTGTTCATGAACGCGGCGGGGCTGACGACCCACTAAGCCGATAGCTCAGCGCCCTTACTTGCGGGCCTTGAGGATGACGAATTTGGGCGTCGCAGCCACTTGCTCGACGCCCCGGAACAGGCGGACCAGCTTGCTGTGATAGCCCAGGTGGCGATTGCCGACGATATACAGTGCGCCACCGACCACCAGCGCTTCACGGGCTTGGCGGAACATCCGCCAGGCGAGGAAGTCGCCGACGACTTGCTGCTGGTGGAAGGGTGGGTTGCACAGCACCACATCCAGTGACTGCGCAGCCTGACCGGCCAGACCGTCATCGGCGCGGAGAGTCACGTCCCGTTCACCGAGTATCGCCTGCCAGTTTTCCCGCGCCGACTGCACGGCCATGAATGACTCGTCCACCAGGGTGTAGTGGGCTTGCGGGTTCTGCAGTGCGCTGGCGATGGCCAGCACACCGTTGCCACAGCCAAGATCGGCGACCCGGGCATTGCCCAGGTTGGCGGGCAAATGGGGAAGGAAGGCGCGGGTGCCGATATCCAGTCCTTCGCGGCAGAAAACGTTGGCATGGTTGAGCAGCTCAACCGCGGGTTGTTCGAGGGTGTAGCGCGTCGGGTAGGGTGAGGCGAACGTGGCCTTGGCTTCGGGGGTCGCGATCAGCAACCGCGCTTTCTTCAGTGCCAATGAGGCTTGTACCGGGCCGATATAACGCTCCAGCAGGTCCCCTGCGGCCCTGGGCAAATGCTTGACCATGGCCCCGGCCACGACCTGCGCGCCCGGCGCCAGTTGGCCTTGCAGGCGAATCAGTTGTTCTTCCAGTAAGGCCAGGGTCTTGGGCACCCGGATCAGCACCCGGTCGAACGGGCCAGCCAGGTTCCCGCTGGCCGGCACATAGCGAACGGCATCGAAGGCCTTGCCATTGCGCACCAGGTTTTTTTCCAGGCCTAGCGCCGCCAGGAACGAATCGCCGCTGCTGGTGAGTTGAACATGGCCCTCCAGGCTGGCGGCCAGCGCACCGAAACTGTCATTGAGCACCAGCACTCGGGCATCGCGCGGGACAGCTTGCCCGGCCAGATGATCGAGCAGGTATTGATCGGCGGCGTCGAACGCTTGCAGCGGTTCGTTCTGCTGTTCGGGTTGGCGGATCAGATCGAGCTGGGCGAACGGGCTTTCTAGCAGGGGCATGAAGTACAGGCTCTGGAGGGCAGTTTGCGGCTGTGTTGAACGGGCGCTTGGGGTAAGCATGGCTGGCGGTGATATCGCCAGCGAGCAATTTTACGTGGGTTTGGAGGATATTGCCCGTGTGGGCGTTAATGGCAGGTCCTTCTGCCGGATGAGAGATCGTGTCAATCAGTACAGCAGTCCCGACTTGGCTGCGCGTAATACCGCCGATGCCTTATTGCTCACCCCCAGTTTTCTCATGATCGTGCTCATGTGAAAGCCTACGGTGCGTGCCGTCAGGTTGAGGATATTGGCGATCTCGGCAGCGGTCTTGCCTTCCGCGGTCCACTTCAGGATCTCGGTTTCCCGAGGTGAAAGCGGATGGTAGCTTTGCGGCTGACAAGAGCTGATCAGCTTTTCCGCCATGTACGAATGCAACCAATTGCATAGCCACAGGATATGACCCGTCTTCGAGTAAAACTCTCTGGACGTGATGGGCTCGTAGGTCCTGGCCAGGCTCAAGATGCTGACGATGCCGCGAACATCGTGTACCGACTGCGACCACCCATGGTTGAGACCATGAGCCTGCATGTCGCGCCAGAATGCCGGTGCATTTCTGAAGGTTTCCGGCACCCAGAGTATGGGAAACACTGAGCTGTGACAGTGAGCTATCAGTGGATCAATCGCGATGTAGTTGCTGCGCTGATAACACGAATTCCATTCAGCTGGATAGTTGTTGAAAGATGAGCTATTCGGTTGGACGCCTCCTAATAAGGTGCTGACCCTGAATGATACGTAGCTAAAGTGTATTTGCCCTGCCAGATTGAAAACTGCATTGAAGACTGCCTGTTCTTCTTTTTCACTCATGAGCTGGTGCAGTTGAGTATCCTGCCAGTTCTCCATTGAGGTTCCCTTCCCTGACGCTTGATGCGGTTCTCTTGAACCGAAGGTGCCAGAACTAGTGTAGGAAAATTCCTGGTTTCGGTGTGAATTTTTTATATGCTAATGATATTTTTATTGTCTTTAAAGGTAGGGTGTTATCGCGTCAGGTGTCGTTTGGTGAGTTAAACGATAGATGTCATTTTGATATATTTTGTATTTTAAACGGTGTAATTTGTTTTGTGAAAAAGTGTGAATTTAAGTTTTATGTTTATAAGTTTTTGTTTTTTCAGGGCGCTGTACTTTGTTTGTAGGGTTGTACATGTTTTAAGGTAAAACTTATACCACTACAAAACATCGGTGTTTCTCGGGTCGGCTTTGCGAGACACTGGACTCCATTTTCGATGGAGCGCACCATGACCGCAAGCGCAGAAAAATTTACCCGACAGACCCTGCTTGATGTCCGCCCACTGACCTCCAGCTTGTTTACCCTGCGTACCACGCGGGATGTCGGGTTTCGTTTTCGTGCCGGACAATTTGCTCGGCTAGGTGTGACCAAGGCAGATGGCAGCGTGGTGTGGCGGGCGTACTCGATGGTGTCCTCGCCCCATGACGAGTTTCTCGAGTTTTTTTCCATCGTCGTGCCGGGCGGTGAGTTCACCAGTGAGTTGAGTCGCCTGCAAGTGGGCGATTCAGTGCTGATCGAGCGCCAGGCCGTGGGTTATCTGACCCTTGATCGATTCGTCGACGGGCGTGATCTTTGGCTGCTGGCCACGGGTACCGGCGTGGCGCCGTTTCTTTCGATCCTACAGGACTTCGAGGTTTGGGAGCGATTCGAGCGGATCCTGTTGGTCTACAGTGTTCGCCATGAACGCGAACTGGCGTATCGGGAACTAATCGCCGGTCTGGGCGAGCGTGACTACCTGGCCGAGCACACTCACAAGCTGCGCTTTATCCCTTGCGTCACCCGCGAGGAGGTGTCCGGGGTATTGCCAGGACGGATTCCCCAATTGATCGACAACGGTGAACTGGAGCGCGCGGCCAGGGTGGCCCTGGACGCCGAACACTCGCGGGTGATGATCTGCGGCAACCCGCAGATGATCGACGATGTTCGCCAAGTGCTGAAGCAGCGAGGTATGCAATTGAGCCTGAGTCGTCGTCCTGGCCAGGTTGCGGTTGAAAACTACTGGTAGAAAAACGACGCCTCGCGGGCGCCGTTTAGTTACAAGCTGTGATTCAAGGCCTGTTGTTTTGGGCCTTGAGCAGATCGCGGATCTCTTCCAGCAACTTTTGCTCCTCAGTCGGTACCGGTGGAAGGCTCGGGGCCACGGCTTCCTCGCGTTTCAGGCGATTGATCGCCTTGACGCCCATGAAGATGGCCAGCGCCACGATGATGAAGTCGATGCAGGTCTGGATAAACTTGCCATAGGCCAGGACTACCGCAGGCACGTTACCGTCAGCGGCCTTCAAGGTGATCGCCAGGGCACTGAAGTCCACTCCACCAATGAGTAAGCCGATCGGCGGCATTACCACGTCGCCGACAAACGACGACACGATCTTGCCGAAGGCCGCACCGATGATGATGCCGACGGCCATGTCTACCACATTGCCTTTGACTGCAAAGGCCTTGAACTCACTTAACACGCCCATTGGTTACTCCTTGTTACAGATGAGTTGAGTGGGCGCAGTGTAATTCAGCCGCGAGTATCTTGCTCGATACTCAGGTTGCCCGCGCCCGCCTTAATCGACCCACTGTGCGGCGATAAGTTTGCAAAGTGCCATCCATCCTTGACGTGCAAGGCCGTGATGACAGTCATATAACCAATCGTTCCTGGCTGAGCTATCATCGCGGTTTTTCCATGGGGGTTGAGATGGCCAAGGCCAAGCGCATGTACGGCTGTACCGAGTGCGGCGCGACCTTTCCCAAGTGGGCGGGCCAGTGCGGCGAATGTGGTGCCTGGAATACCCTGAGCGAAACCCTGGTGGAAAGCGGTGGCGCGGCGGCGCCCAGCGGCCGCACCGGTTGGGCCGGGCAGCAGGCGCAGATCAAGACGTTGGCGCAGGTCAGCGTCGAGGAGATGCCACGTTTCTCCACCGCCTCCGGTGAACTGGATCGCGTGCTCGGCGGCGGCCTGGTGGAGGGCTCAGTGGTGTTGATCGGTGGCGATCCCGGCATCGGCAAGTCGACCATCCTCTTGCAGACCCTGTGCAACCTCGCTACGCGCATGCCGGCGCTGTACGTCACCGGCGAAGAGTCGCAGCAACAGGTGGCGATGCGCGCGCGTCGCTTGGGGCTGCCCCAGGATCAACTACGGGTGATGACCGAAACCTGTATCGAAACCATCATCGCTACCGCTCGGGTGGAAAAACCTAAAGTCATGGTGATCGACTCGATCCAGACGATTTTCACCGAGCAACTGCAATCGGCACCGGGCGGAGTGTCCCAGGTGCGCGAAAGTGCGGCCTTGCTGGTGCGTTACGCCAAGCAGAGCGGCACGGCGATCTTCCTGGTCGGGCACGTGACCAAGGAGGGCGCCCTGGCGGGGCCGCGCGTACTCGAACATATGGTCGATACCGTGCTGTACTTCGAAGGTGAGTCCGACGGTCGCCTGCGTCTGCTGCGGGCGGTAAAAAATCGTTTCGGCGCAGTGAACGAGTTGGGAGTATTCGGCATGACCGACCGGGGACTGAAGGAGGTCTCCAATCCGTCGGCGATTTTTCTCACCCGAGCCCAGGAGGAAGTGCCTGGCAGTGTGGTCATGGCCACCTGGGAAGGTACCCGGCCAATGTTGGTGGAAGTCCAGGCCCTGGTCGACGACAGCCATATGGCCAACCCTCGGCGAGTGACCCTCGGGCTGGACCAGAATCGCCTGGCGATGCTGTTGGCGGTGCTGCACCGCCATGGTGGTATTCCTACCCATGACCAGGATGTATTTCTCAACGTCGTCGGTGGCGTGAAAGTATTGGAGACCGCCTCCGACCTGGCGCTGATGGCGGCGGTGATGTCCAGCTTGCGCAATCGACCGCTGCCCCATGATTTGCTGGTGTTCGGCGAGGTCGGCCTGTCCGGCGAGGTGCGTCCGGTGCCCAGTGGCCAGGAGCGGCTCAAGGAAGCGGCCAAGCACGGTTTCAAGCGCGCTATCGTGCCCCAGGGCAATGCGCCGAAAGAGGCGCCGCCGGGGCTGAAAGTCATTGCCGTCACGCGCCTGGAACAGGCGTTGGATGCATTGTTCGAATAATGCAATGGAGGGCTTTGGCTGGTGCCGTCGAGTCGCTCAATCGTCGAACAGGGCGTCCAGCTCCCGCTCCATCTGCGCTTCGTCCCCCAGGTTCAACTGGATCAGGCGGCGCAGGTGTTGGATCGATTCCAGGTCGATATGCAGCCATTTGAAACCCAACTGGCCATGATCCTCATGGACCAGCTCGGCATCCATTTCGACATGGGCGTGTTCCGCCAGGCGAATGTCGACTAAGAAGACACCGCGTGTGCCGTCATGCCAGTTGCCCGGTCGGCGGACCAGCAAACCCTTGAGTGAAAGGTCCACCAGTGGTGCCGACCAGATCGTGGCCCCCTGGCCGAGGGTGGTGACGGCATCGAAGGCGATGCGCTTGAAACGGCGGCGATTGATCGGGTGGTCGGTCATGTTCTGGTCTCTGTGCCGATTCGCTGACTATAGACCGCCTGCGGACCGCCTGCCGGGCCAGGCAAGTGCCTGGGCTGACGCTGCATGGTTCTGCCAGGGTCGTGATGACAGGTTGATGTATCCGACGACAATAAAAGATCACTCTATACCAATGTCGGGTATAGCCATTGGCCGCTTTGGCGTTAAACTCAGGGTGGCTGTTTTTCTGTCCATCTGGCTGGAATAAAAAAATGAAAAATAATAGTAGCCCTTTTCGCCATGTACCCTGGTTGGTGCTGGCCATCGTGGGAGCATGCGCCTTGGGCGTGGTGGCCTTGCGCCGTGGCGAGGCGATCAACGCCTTGTGGATCGTGGTCGCCGCCGTGGCAATCTATCTGGTTGCTTATCGTTATTACAGTCTGTTCATCGCCAACAATGTCATGCAGCTCGATGGCAATCGGGCGACCCCGGCGGTGCTGAATAACGATGGTCTGGACTATGTACCGACCAACAAACACATTCTGTTCGGTCACCACTTCGCGGCGATTGCCGGTGCGGGCCCGCTCGTCGGCCCGGTGCTGGCGGCGCAGATGGGCTACCTGCCCGGCACGCTCTGGTTGATTGCCGGGGTGGTGCTGGCCGGTGCGGTCCAGGACTTCATGGTGCTGTTCCTGTCGACCCGGCGCGACGGTCGCTCGCTGGGCGAGATGGTGCGTGAGGAAATGGGTCGCATTCCTGGGGTCATTGCCTTGTTCGGCTGCTTCCTGATCATGATCATCATCCTCGCGGTGCTGGCGCTGATCGTGGTCAAGGCCCTGGCCGAGAGCCCATGGGGAATCTTCACCGTCATGGCGACCCTCCCGATCGCCATGTTCATGGGCATCTACATGCGATACATCCGGCCGGGTCGTATCGGGGAAATCTCCCTCATCGGCGTGGTCCTGCTGCTTGGCTCGATCTGGTTGGGAGGTCAGATCGCGGCGGATCCGGTCTGGGCCAAGGCCTTCAGCTTCACGGGCATTCAGATCACCTGGATGTTGATCGGCTACGGCTTCGTCGCCGCAGTGCTGCCGGTGTGGCTGATCCTGGCACCACGGGATTACCTGTCGACGTTCCTCAAGATCGGTACCATCGTCGCCCTGGCGATCGGCATCCTGATCACCATGCCCGAGCTGAAAATGCCCGCGCTGACCCAGTTCACCGACGGCACCGGGCCGGTCTGGAAAGGCGGACTGTTTCCGTTCCTGTTCATCACCATTGCCTGTGGCGCGGTGTCCGGTTTTCATGCGCTGATCTCATCCGGGACCACGCCCAAGTTGCTGGATAACGAAACCAACGCCCGCTACATCGGCTACGGCGGCATGTTGATGGAGTCCTTCGTGGCAATCATGGCGATGGTCGCCGCTTCGGTGATCGAGCCGGGCGTGTACTTCGCCATGAACAGTCCGGCGGCGATTGTCGGCGGCGATGTGGTGGCCGTGGCGCAGACCGTCAGCAGTTGGGGCTTCGCGATTACTCCGGAGGCGCTCCAGGCAGTGGCCAAGGACATCGGCGAAACCACCGTCCTGGCCCGTGCCGGTGGCGCACCGACCCTGGCGGTGGGTATCGCGCAGATCCTCCACCATGTCCTGCCGGGTGAAAACACCATGGCGTTCTGGTATCACTTTGCGATCCTGTTCGAAGCGCTGTTTATCCTGACGGCCGTCGATGCGGGCACCCGTGCCGGGCGCTTCATGTTGCAGGACCTGCTCGGCTCTTTCGTGCCGTCGCTCAAACGCACCGAGTCCTGGACCGCTAACGTGATCGCTACCGGCGGCTGCGTCGCACTCTGGGGTTACCTGCTGTACCAGGGCGTGATCGATCCGTTGGGAGGCATCAACACCTTGTGGCCGCTGTTCGGTATCTCCAATCAGATGCTGGCCGGTATCGCCCTGATGCTCGGTACCGTCGTGCTGATCAAGATGAAGCGCCAGCGCTACGTCTGGGTGACTTTGCTGCCGGCGGTCTGGTTGTTGATCTGTACCACGGCTGCGGGCTTTATCAAACTGTTCGATCCGAGCCCGGCCATCGGCTTCCTGGCGCTGGCGAAGAAATACAGTGTCGCGCTGGAGGCCGGGCAGGTGATTGCCCCGGCCAAGGACATCACGCAGATGCAGCACGTAATCTTCAACGCCTACACCAACGCGACGTTGACGGCGCTGTTCTTGTTCGTGGTCTTCAGCATTCTGTTCTACGCGCTCAAGGTCGGTGTCGCGGCCTGGGGCAACAAGGCACGCACGGACAAGGAAACACCGTTCCAGGCCCTGCCTGAAGCCTGATGGAGGAATACTGCGATGTTCAATGACCTGAGCCGCCTCGGTAAATACCTCGGTCAGGCTGCGCGCCTGATGGTCGGTATGCCCGATTACGACACCTACGTCGAGCACATGCAGGGCAAGCACCCGGATAAGCCCATCATGAGCTACGAGGTATTCTTCCGGGAGCGTCAGGAAGCCCGTTATGGCGGTAAGGGTGGGCCGAAGTGTTGTTGATTCAGCGGGCGCTCTCTTGAGGGCGTATTGGGATCTTCAAGGTTGAACATCGTCACTGTGGGAGCCGGCTAGCCGGGCTCCCACTTTTTTTAGCGCATGGGAGATGTTCTTTTGTCAGTCCCTATTCCCGTCACTGTCCTCAGTGGCTTTCTCGGTGCCGGCAAGACTACGTTGCTGCGCTATCTGCTCAAGGCCGAGCACGGCCTGAAAATCGCCGTGATCGAGAACGAATTCAGCGACGCCGGTATCGACACCCAGTTGCTGGGCGTCGAGCCGGTGCAGGTAATGACCCTGGCCAATGGCTGCGTCTGTTGCACCATTCACACTGACCTGACCAAGGCCCTGTATCTGTTGCTCGAACGTCTGGACAGCGGTGAAATCGTCTTTGATCGGCTGGTGATCGAATGCACCGGGCTGGCCGATCCGGCGCCCGTGGCCCAGACCTTTTTTATCGACGAGGAACTACGTGAGCGCTATATCCTCGATGGCATCATCACGCTGGTGGACGCGGCCCACGCCGAGCACCACCTGAGCCAGACCATCGCCCAGGCGCAGATCGGTTTTGCCGACCGCCTGTTGGTGAGCAAACGCGATCTGGTAGACGAGGCAACCTTCAACGCGTTGAGCGAGCGCCTGACACGAATCAACCGGCGAGCACCGATCCGTATCGTCGAGCATGGCGCTATCGATCTGGCGCAACTGTTGGATGTGCGCGGCTTCAATCTCAATGCCGACCTGGGCGGCGGCTTGAGTTTGCGCCCGGTCGGCACGGCGTCCTCCATCGATCGCATTTCCAGCCTGGTACTGCGCACCGATCGGCCGCTGGATATCGACCGGCTCAGTGAGTTCATGAACGAGCTGTTGGAAGATCATGGCAAACAGCTATTACGCTACAAGGGCGTGTTGAATATCGCCGGGGAACCGCGCCGCCTGGTGTTCCAGGGGGTACTCAAGCTCTACGGCTTCGACTGGGACACCGAATGGGAAGAGGGTGCGGCGCGGGAAAGTGTGATCGTGTTCATTGCCGACGAATTGCCGGAGCAGAAGATCCGCGAGGGGTTTGCGCGACTGACCGGCGGTTGACGGGGTAATGAGCTGGGCGAGCTGGCTGTCAACGCCGCCTGAGCGAGCGTAGAGACATTTCTTGCGGAGCCTAGAAGCAGCGAACGGTTTCGGCCTGGAGATGTTTGCGCGCCATCTTCACCTCGGCAGCCTGCGCACTGGACGCGGAAATTCGTTCATAGACGACCTCAACGCCTTGCGGTGCCTGAGGCGACGGCGTAAGGGCAACGCAGTGGTGTTCGTTATCCGTTGTGGTGTCCGCATACACGGCAGTGCATGGCAGAGTGCACAATACGGCCAGTGCCGTGCCTCGGATAATGGCTTGGATCATGGTTGAAACCTCGTTGTGAATGAGTGCTCAGCATGTCCTGTGTACGTCGATATCCCTATTGGCGAAAGCCGCCAGGGGCAGAAAGGCGTTTCCGTCTTGGTGTGCGAAACCCGATGGGCATGTTGTAAAGACCTTGGCCGGCCATTGGTTTTTTGTGCACGCCTAAAACGCAAATGCCCCGACAAGTCGGGGCATCGGTGGCCATGTGCGCTTTCGGCGAGCGGCTATCAGGCGCCGTAGACCGGCAGCTTCTGGCAGATAGCCTTGACCTTCTCGCGAACGGCCTCGATCACCGCTTCGTTATTCAGGTCGGCCAGGATGTCGCAGATCCAGCCGGCCAGCTCGCGGCACTCGCTTTCCTTGAAGCCACGGGTGGTGACCGCCGGAGTGCCGAAGCGCAGCCCGGAGGTGACGAACGGGGAGCGTGGGTCGTTTGGCACCGAGTTCTTGTTCACGGTGATGAAGGCTTTGCCCAGCGCCGCGTCGGCGTCTTTACCGGAGATGTCCTGCTTGATCAGCGACAGCAGGAACAGGTGGTTCTTGGTGCCCCCGGAAACCACGTCGAAACCGCGTTCGATGAACACCTCGGCCATGACCTGGGCGTTCTTCACCACCTGCTCCTGGTAGGCCTTGAACTCAGGCTGCAGGGCTTCCTTGAAACAGATCGCCTTGGCGGCGATGACATGCTCCAGCGGGCCGCCCTGGGCGCCTGGGAATACTGCGGAGTTGAGTTTCTTCTCGATCTCGGCGTTGGCGCGAGCCAGGATCAGGCCACCACGTGGACCGCGCAGGGTCTTGTGGGTGGTGGTGGTGACGACATCGGCGAACGGCACCGGATTCGGGTAGACGCCAGCGGCGACCAGACCGGCCACGTGGGCCATGTCGACGAACAGATAGGCGCCGACCTTGTCAGCAATGGCGCGAAAGCGCGGGAAATCGAGGATCTGCGAGTAGGCGGAGAAACCGGCCACGATCATTTTCGGCTTGTGCTCGACCGCCAGGCGCTCGACTTCGTCGTAGTCGATCAGGCCGTTGGCGTCGATGCCGTACTGTACGGCGTTGTACAGCTTGCCGGAGGAGGAAACACTGGCGCCGTGGGTCAGGTGACCGCCGTGGGCCAGGCTCATGCCCAGGATAGTGTCGCCGCCTTGTAGCAGGGCCAGGTAGACGGCGGCGTTGGCCTGGGAGCCGGCGTGTGGCTGGACGTTGGCGTAATCGGCACCGAACAGTTCCTTGGCGCGGTCGATTGCAAGCTGCTCGACCACGTCGACGTACTCGCAGCCGCCGTAGTAACGCTTGCCCGGATAGCCTTCGGCGTACTTGTTGGTCAGAACGGAGCCCTGAGCTTGCATCACTGCTGGGCTGGTGTAGTTTTCCGAGGCGATCAGCTCGATGTGCTCTTCCTGGCGCTGAGCTTCTTGCTCCATGGCGGCAAAGAGATCGGCGTCGTACTTGGCAATAGTCAAATCACGGCTGAACATGGCGGTCCTCAAGGATCGGGGCAGAAAAGGAAGGCATTCTAACCCAATGGGTTTTGTCTGGCATATGAAAGGGCATCACGTCGCGGATAAGCGGCGTTCACGCTGCGTTTGGCTCGCAGCGAAGTCAGGGCGCGGGGTGGGCCCGCGGGGGAAAATGGCGCGGTTTTACGGCTGCTGCGGGTGCGGCGTCCTGACCGAGCCGCTCGTCACGAGGTCAGTCGAACATGAACAGCGCATCATTGCTGAACTGTGCCTCGAATCGATTGGCGGCCATTGGCCGGCCGAACAGGTAGCCCTGCACTTCATCGCAACCGTGCTCGCGCAGAAAATCCAGTTGCTCGTGGGTTTCCACGCCTTCGGCGATCACCGCCAGGTTCAGACTGTGGGCCATGGCGATGATCGCACGGGCTATTTGGGCATCCTGCTCGCCCGACGGTAAGCCGTCGACGAAGGTGCGGTCGATCTTCAACACGTCGATGGGGAACTGCTTGAGGTAGTTGAGCGACGAGTAGCCGGTGCCGAAGTCGTCCACGGCAATGCTCAGGCCGAGATTTTTCAGGCCGGCGAGGATCAGCATCGCTTCGCTGACTTCGCGCATCAGGATACTTTCGGTCAGCTCCAGCTCCAGGCAGGCCGGTGACAAACCGGTGTCCCGCAGAATGGTGGCGATCCGCGTCCCCAACTGTCCGTCGGAGAACTGCCGCGCGGAGATATTTACCGACACCTTCGGTACCCGAACCTTGTTCTGGTGCCAGGTTTTGAGCTGGCGGCAGGCCTCGGACAGCACCCAGTCACCGACATCCACCACCAGCCCAAGTTCTTCGAGCACTGGGATAAAGTCGCCCGGCGGCACCAGTCCGCGTCGTGGATGGCGCCAGCGCAGCAACGCTTCGGCGCCAGTCAGGCGCTTGCCGTCGCCGCTGAACTGTGGTTGGTAGTAAAGCACGAATTCATTCTGTTCCAGGGCGTGGCGCAGGTCGCTTTCCAATTCCAGGCGTTCCAGGGCGCTGGCGTTCATGTCGGCCTGGTAGAACTGGAAGTTGTTCTTACCGCGCTCCTTGGCGTAGTACATCGCGGTATCGGCGTTTTTCATCAGTTGGCTGAGCTCGAAGCCGTCCTGTGGGCTCAAGGCGATGCCGATACTGGCGGTGACGAAGAACTCTCGTCCTTCGAGCACAAAGGGCGTCACCAGGCTTGAGAGGATCTGCTCGGCGACGTTAATCGCCCGGTTCAAGGCCATTTCGCGAGTGGTCCGTGGTTGCAGCAGCAAGGTGAACTCGTCGCCGCCCATGCGGGCCACGGTGTCATCTTCGGTGACGCACGCCAGCAAACGCGAGGCCATTTCCTTGAGCATGCGGTCGCCGGCGGCGTGGCCCAGGGAATCGTTGATCGGCTTAAACCGGTCGAGGTCGAGGAACATCAGCACCACCCAGGACTTTTGCCGTTCAGCCTGTTGCAGTGCGGTGTGCAGGCGGTCCTGGAACAGTGTGCGGTTGGGCAAGTGAGTCAGGGCGTCGTAGTAGGCGAGGCGATGGATCCGCTGTTCGCTGGCCTTGCGCTCACTGATATCACTGAAGAAGCACACATAACTGGCGAGGTCGCCTTCGTCATCGACCACGGCGGTGATGCCCACCCAGGCCGGATAATGCTCGCCGTTGCGCCGCTTGAGCCAGACTTCACCTTCCCACGTGTTGTGCTGTTGCAGTTGCTTGAGCACATAGCGCAGGTGGGCTTGCTGTTGGTCGTCGACCGTGAGCATGTTAGGTAACTGGTCAAGGACATCGGAGACAGCATAACCGCTGACGCGGCTGAAGGCTTCGTTGGCCTGGACGATATAGCCGGCCGGGTCGGTAATCAGGATCGCCGAGGTCGAGTGCTCGAAAACCGTGGCGGCCATGCGCAGGTCTTTTTCCGCGCTACGCTGCTGGCTGATATCGCGACCGACGCCCAGAATGCCTTCGAAGGCCCCCTGTTCGTCCCAGATCAGCACCTGGCGCAGTTCAACCGGGATCTTGCGTCCATCGGCCCGCAGGCAATCGAACAGAAACAGTTGAGTCTGCACTTGGCTGCGCAGCTCTGCCAGTTGGTCGGGTTTGTCCAGAGCCTTGCTGACACGTTCCATCAACTGGTAGATACCGGTCAGTTGCAGCGGGTTGGCGATGGTCGAGTGCCAGCCGTTCTGGAGGACCCAGTCGACTTCATAACCGAGCACGGCCTGCACCGACGGGCTGACATAGTTCAGGCGCAGCTCACTGTCAGTGGAGAAAATCACATCGCTGATGCTTTCGGCGAGCATCCGGTAGCGCTGTTCGCTGTCGCGCAGGGATTCGCTGGCCTCGATCTGGTCGGTGATGTCCTTGGCCACGCCAATGATCCGTGTGACCTGATCATACTGGTCCCGGGCCAGGGCCTGCTCGCGGATCTCGAAGCGCCGCCATTTGTTATCGCGATGGCGAAAGCGCAACTGGCAGTGCAGCAGTTGACTGTACCCGCCATGGCGCTCCTGATGGCGCAGGCGGTGATAGTGTTCGGCGTCTTCGGGATGCAACAGAATCTCCCAGAAGTACTCGCCCATCTGCTGCAGTTCACTCTTGTTGTAGCCGAGCGTCTGGCCCAGATGGTGGTTGCTGAAGATCATCCGCTGGCTCATCACGTCCTGCACGTAGAGGTGATCCGGCACGGTACGCACGACATCCGACCAGAACCCCTCGCGCTCCAGCAACGAGAGTTCGATCAGCTTGCGGCTGGTGATATCGGTGATGCTGAGGATGACCGTCGGGTAGTCGCGAGGGTCTTGCGGCAGACGCAGGACCAGCCAGAGGTGCTGGTCCTGGCCGTGGGCGTCGGTGAGCTTGATCTCCAGTTCCAATTGGCTCTGGCGGTTGATCAGCGCTTCCACCAGTGGGTAGCCGATACCGCTGATCTGCATTGGGCGACCGTCGATCAGACAACTCCAGGCGGTCTCGCGAGAGTCGACACTGAGCAGGCGCAGCGCCACCCGGTTAATCTCGGTGATGCGCAATGCTTCCAGCAGCAAGCGCCGGTGTTCGGGATCCTGAACGATCCAACGCTTGAGGCTTTCACTGTCGGTCAGGCGGTGGCTTTCGAGAAACGCCGGCAACTCTGACAGGTCGAGGACGCAAAGTGCCACGCCGGTGCCTTCGAACATATCCTGGTAGCGCCGCTGTCCTTCATGTACCAGGCGCTGGCGGCGGCGCCTATTGATCAGTGCCAGCACCGGCAGCATTGACAGTCCTAGTCCCAGCAGGCACTTGCCGATCAACGCAGGGAGCAGCTCCTTGAGTACCTGGCGCTGGTCGAGCAGGCCACGCAACTGCCAGTCGCTGTTGGACAGCGGGACGATGAGTACGCTGTTGGCTTCGTCATCCGGTTGTAGCACCGAAGGCTGTGGGATGATGTCGTTATCGCGGCTGATGACGCGATGATTCCGGCGGTTCTCGATGATCCAGGTGGGTCGAAGTTTTTGCTCGGTCTGATGGGCGAGGTCCTGGAACAGCCTTGGCGACAGGCGCAATGCCCAGTAGCCGTTGGTCTCGCCGCTGGCCTGGTGCAGCAGCAGGTACACCCGCGCGCCGTCGTTGTCATTGCTGAAGTAATAGACCTGGGAGCGGGTGCCGCGCCGGACCAGCTCGGCGAGGTAGCCGGTATCCTGGCTGTCGACGGCGCTGTCGCCGATGAGGCTGCCCTTGGCGTCGAGCCGCGCAATACTCTGGATATCCGGCAGGGACAGGCGCAGTTTGCCCAGTAGTTGCTGTTGCTGCTCGCGAGTCTTGGGCGGCTCGAAGATCGGCAACAGGTTGGCCGCAATCTGCGCATTGAGCTTCATCTTCATACTGAAGTGATCGGCCTGCTCAGCGCTATAGTCGATGCTGTACTGGCGCTGCATCTGGCGGGTTTGCTGGAATTGATCGATCAGTTGCCAGAACAGCAGGGCGAGCAGGAACAGCACCGGTATCGCCAGTATGCCTTTGATTGTGCCGAGTAAGGGCGTACCGACCACATGATGGGGTGCGCACACGGGCGATGGCGGGTTGGCGTTGGTCAAACTGTGATCCTGCGGTTGGGCTGGATTGGCGCGACATGCACTATAAGCCGGACGCCCGAAGGGCGCCTAGCATGCCTTGACTTGTGGCAAAGTGCCAGTGCTGTTCGGCCGAGCGGTTTGCCCTGTTTCACGCATTCAGGTAGCTTTGCTGGTTACGCGGGAGGTTTGCGCTCCTCATTGAGGCTGGGATTGGCGTCGCGTTGGCCAGGCATGACGCATGCCGCACGATCCCGCCTTGTCCGAGCTAGGCTCGCGCCCTTATTCAACAGTCACTGACGCTAGGTTCTCCATGGCTCAATACGTCTTCACCATGCATCGGCTGAGCAAAGTTGTTCCGCCGAAGCGGGAAATCCTGAAAAATATCTCCTTGTCTTTTTTCCCAGGCGCCAAGATCGGCGTGCTTGGCCTGAATGGTTCGGGTAAATCCACTCTGTTGAAAATCATGGCCGGCGTCGATACCGAGTTCGACGGGGAAGCGCGACCGATGCCGGAGCTGAATGTCGGCTACTTGCCGCAGGAACCGCAGCTGGATCCGAGCAAGACTGTGCGTGAAGTGGTCGAGGAAGCGGTCAGCGTGATCAAGGACGCCCAGGCGCGCCTGGACGAAGTCTATGCCGCCTACGCCGATCCGGATGCCGACTTCGACAAGCTGGCCGCCGAACAGGCCAAGCTTGAGGCGATCCTGCAGGCCAGCGACGGTCACAACCTGGAACGCCAACTGGAAGTCGCCGCCGATGCGCTGCGCCTGCCGGCCTGGGATGCCAGGGTCGAACACCTTTCGGGTGGTGAAAAACGCCGCGTGGCGCTGTGCCGCCTGCTGCTGTCGGCTCCTGACATGCTGCTGCTCGACGAACCGACCAACCACCTGGATGCTGATTCCGTGGCCTGGCTGGAGCACTTCCTGCACGACTTCCCAGGCACCGTGGTCGCCATCACCCACGACCGTTACTTCCTCGACAACGTCGCTGGCTGGATCCTCGAGCTCGACCGTGGCGCGGGTATTCCCTACGAAGGCAACTATTCGGGCTGGCTGCAGGCCAAGTCCGATCGTCTGGCCCAGGAGTCCAAGCAGCAGTCGGCCCATGAAAAGGCCATGAAGGAAGAGCTGGAGTGGGTACGCAAAGGCGCCAAGGCTCGCCAGTCGAAATCCAAGGCCCGTCTGCAACGCTTCGAAGAGATGCAATCGCAGGAATTCCAGAAGCGCAGCGAGACCAACGAGATCTACATCCCGGCCGGTCCGCGCCTGGGCGACAAGGTCATCGAATTCAAGAACGTCAGCAAAGGTTATGGCGACCGCGTGTTGATCGACAACTTGTCGTTCAGCATGCCCAAGGGCGCGATTGTCGGCGTGATCGGTGGTAACGGTGCCGGTAAGTCCACACTGTTCCGCATGCTAATGGGCAAGGAAACCCCGGACTCGGGCAGTATCGAGATCGGCGAGACCGTGCAGCTGGCCTGCGTGGACCAGAGCCGTGACGACCTCGACGGCAGCAAGACGGTGTTCCAGCAGATTTCCGACGGTTCCGACCAGATCCGCATCGGCAACTACGAGATTCCGTCGCGCACCTATGTCGGGCGTTTCAACTTCAAGGGCGGCGACCAGCAGAAGTTCGTCAAGGACCTGTCCGGTGGTGAACGTGGCCGCCTGCACCTGGCCCTGACGCTGAAAGAAGGCGGCAACGTTCTGCTGCTCGACGAACCCTCCAACGACCTCGATGTTGAAACCCTGCGTTCCCTGGAGGAGGCACTGCTGGACTTCCCGGGTGCGGCCATCGTGATCTCCCACGATCGGTGGTTCCTGGACCGTGTGGCGACGCACATCCTGGCCTACGAAGACGACTCGCAAGCAGTGTTCTTCGAAGGTAACTACAGCGAATACGAAGCGGATCGTAAGAAACGTCTCGGCGACGCGGCGGCCCAGCCGCATCGGGTACGACACAAGAAACTGGCCTGATCGGGTCGAGGTTGAAAAGCGCAGCCCTTCGGGGCTCATGCCTGTCAGCTAAGAACGATCTGCAGTCTGACCGACAGCCCGCTCGCCGGTGCGTGCGGGCGGTGTGAATAGCGCCCACCTGCCTTCAGGCCCGGCTCAATAGTGATACCACTTCACTTCCAGCTTCACCTCGTTCTCTGGCGTCGCCAGTTTGCTGAACTCGCGCTCGGCACTCAGGCGCAGGCCGAGGTTGCGCGACAGTTGCCATTGTTGGTTCAGGCTCAGGCTGCGCCGCACCTCGCCATTGGTGAAGTAGTCGCCCTTGGCCTCCAGGCTCAGGTTGCCCAGCGGGTTTTTCCACAACAGGCCGGTATTGAACCCGCTGGCCGGCGAGACGAACGCGGCGAAATCGGCGTTGTGTTCGACGCGCACGGTGCCGAGGGCAAAGCCGAGCAATTGGTCGCTCAACTGCCAGGTGCCACCGGCTCCGCCATTGACATGGCTGACCAGGGTCTGGTCGTCGTGTTTGCCGGGCACCCGTTCCAGGCCACCGGTCACTTGCCAGGACCAGGGTTGCAGCAGCGTGTTGCGCGGTGTCAGCGAGCGAATGGTCGCCAGGTCCAGTTGCTGCAACTGCCAGTGATTGCCTTCGTACTGGCGTAGTTTCATCTGCAGGATTTCGATCTGAGCGCCGAGCGGGAAGCCCTCGGCGTTGTCGTTCAAGTCGTGGTAGGCCATGCGCAGGCCGTACTCGGCGAAGGCCTTGTCGCCGCGAGAGCCGATTGCGGCCTGCCAGGTGCGCGACTCATGGCCGTTTTCCGGCAATCCTGGCGGTGTGATCCGCAGTTCTGGCGCGGAATTTTGGTTGATCGCCCGGAGTAGTTCGAAGCTGCGTTGCGAGCGCACCGGATCGCGCTCCAGGCCGTTGGCCCGGTAGCGTTCGAGGCGATAGGCGGCGTCGACGATCAGCGCCTGGCGAGCCCTGGGCTGGGCCTTGAAAAGTGGGTCCTGGAGGACTTTCTGATCCGCGCTGGCTTTGAGTACCCACTGCTGCTCATCGGCACTCAGCGGTTTGGCCCGTTCCAGCAATTCACGCTCGCGGGAGGGACGATAGTCGATCTTTTCCACCAGGCCGGCGGCCTTGACTGCCTTCACCGTGTCGGTGGGGATGGCCGTCAGCGGGAACTGCCCGGTCAGGCGCAGGCTCGGTCGGGCGACTTGCAACAACTCCAGGAGGCGATAGGAGCAGTTTTCGTCGAAGAAGAAGTAATCGAACTGGATCTGCTTCAGCTCCCAGACGTGCTCGACCATGCGTTGGGTTTCTGCCGGCGTCAGGTTCAATCGGTACTCCCAGAGATCGCGGTTTTCCAGGCTGCGGTACTCGGCGAGTTTTTCCTGGTAGGGCACCAGGGCGAACAGTCCCGGATAGCCACCCATCAGGCCTTTCCAGGCATACAGGATGCTGTTGTCCGAGCCTTCGATATAGGCCCGAAGTTGATCGCATAACTGAGCAGCGCGGTCTGGTCGCGCTGGACATCTTCCTGGTCGATACGCAGCAGGGTATGGCCGAACATCGACGAGGGGCTGTTCAGGTAGGCCGCCGGAAAGATCATCACCGTACTGTGGGGCGAGACGTCCTTGAACCATTGGTTGAAGTCGGAGCAGTCCACAGCCGGTAGATCGCTCAGTTGCAGTTGCGCTTTGAGCCAGCGGCTGCGCGCTGGATAGACGCATTGGGCGTGTTGGTTACCGGCGCTGGCCGGGGCGTATAACGCCGCGACGGTGGCCTTCAGTTCCGCGTCCGGGTGATGGGCACCGTCGGCGGCGAGGAAGAATGTCTTATCGCTCACATAGCTGCGCCAGCCACCCAGCTTGGCACTTTCGTAATGGCCCAGGGAGATCCAGAAGGGGTCGTTGGCCAGTTGTTGCAAACGTTGATCATCGAGGTGCGTGGCGGCTTGGAGCGGGGCGCAGACACTGAGCGCCAGGTAGGCAAGGCGTTTGAGCATGATGGGCAACTGTTGTCAGACGAACGAGGGTCGGGCAGGGAGTGCCCGCTCCAGGAGGAGCGGGCGGGGTGCGGTTAAGCCTGAGGCGCGTATTTGGCCAGGCGCGGATCGCTCTTGAGTACGGCCAGGGTATTGGTATGCACGTCGTCGGCGGTCACGTCAGCCTGGCTGAAGATCTGCTGGAAGTGCTCGTGGGTCACGGCCGCGAAATGGGCGCGGTCTTGCGGCGCCACACCCAGGACCACGGCATAGGTGGTCAGTGCCTCGCCCTGACCCTTGGCCATGTCTTCGGACAGCTCGTTCATCATGCCATTCATGGCAATCCAGGATTTGCCGCCGTAGGTCAGGGCGTCTTTGGTGGTACAGCCGTTGGTGCCGGACGTCATCCCGAAGGTGGCGTTACCTGAAGTGCCGTTGGTGGTGGAGGCCAGGAAGTGTGCCGGGGTGCCACGTTGACCTTTGAACAGCATGTTGCCCCAACCGCAATCCGGGCCGCCTGGCGCCTGGGCCATGGCCTGGAAGGAGACAACGGTGAAGAGAGTACCGAGAAGAATCCGTTTCATAGCTTTATTCTCTTTATGTGCATACCAATGGACAAGGGTGTCCGGCCTGTGAGAGCGCCGGTGGGCCGGTTATCAGTCCAGCCGTGCACATTGGAGTTTAGGCACGATCCGAGGGTTCCGTGTTTTTTCCCCGGGTGAATAAGATAGACATCGTGTTGCAGCCCTGTTTCCAGGGCTTTTGTCCCGTTGTGCGGAATCACCTGTCGCTTGCCTTGCCAGTCGGGTACGGCCAGCGCCAGAATGCCGTTATCTGCCCCGCCTGATGTAAGGAAGCCCGATGCCTGATTCTGTTGCTGCCAGCCTGCGTCTAGCGCCCGAAGCGCTGACTCGCCCTTTCTCCGCTGAACAGTTCAGCTTCTCTACCACCAATGATCTGGAGCCCTTTCGCGGTGTGCTTGGCCAGGAACGCGCGGTCGAAGCGTTGCAGTTTGGGGTGGCGATGCCACGCCCCGGTTACAACGTGTTTGTCATGGGAGAGCCTGGTACCGGGCGTTTTTCCTTCGTCAAACGCTACCTGAAGGCGGAAGGCAAACGCCTGCAGACCCCCTCGGATTGGGTCTACGTCAATAATTTCGATGAGCCGCGCGAGCCACGGGCGCTGGAGTTGCCCGCAGGCGAGGCCGGCGCGTTCATCAGCGATATCAACGGTCTGATCGACAATCTGCTGGCGACGTTTCCGGCAGTGTTCGAGCATCCGTCCTACCAGCAGAAGAAAAGTGCCATCGACCGTGCGTTCAACCAGCGTTATGACCGTGCCCTGGATGTGATCGAACGCCTGGCGCTGGAAAAGGAAGTCGCCCTGTATCGCGACAGCAGCAATATCGCCTTTACCCCGATGAGTGACGGCAAAGCCCTCGACGAGGCGGAGTTCGCCCAATTGCCGGAGGCCGAGCGCGAGCGTTTCCATACCGATATCGCCGACCTCGAAGAGCGTCTCAACGAAGAGCTCGCGAGCCTGCCGCAATGGAAGCGCGAATCGAGCAATCAGTTACGCCAGTTGAACGAAGAAACCATTACCCTGGCCTTACAGCCTTTGCTCGCGCCGCTGTCGGAGAAATATGCCGAGAACGCGGCAGTCTGCGGTTACCTGCAAGCGATGCAGGTCAACCTGCTCAAGACCGTGGTCGAGCAATTGGTGGACGACAGCAAGACCGACGCCGTGGCCCGCAAGGTGCTGGAAGAGCAGTACGCGCCGAGCCTGGTGGTCGGCCATCCGGCCAGCGGCGGTGCGCCGGTGGTGTTCGAGCCGCACCCGACCTACGATAATCTGTTCGGTCGTATCGAATACAGCACCGATCAGGGGGCGCTGTACACCACCTACCGGCAATTGCGTCCGGGTGCGCTGCATCGCGCCAACGGTGGTTTCCTGATCCTCGAAGCGGAGAAGATGCTTAGCGAGCCGTTCGTCTGGGATGCACTCAAGCGCGCCTTACAGTCGCGCAAGTTGAAGATGGAGTCGCCGCTGGGCGAGTTGGGGCGTCTGGCGACCGTGACCCTGACGCCGCAGATGATGCCATTGCAGGTCAAGGTCATCATCATCGGCGCGCGACAGTTGTACTACACCCTGCAGGACCTGGATCCGGACTTCCAGGAAATGTTCAGGGTGCTGGTGGACTTCGACGAAGACATCCCGATGGTCGATGAAAGCCTGGAGCAGTTCGCCCAGTTGCTCAAGACCCGTACCTCGGAGGAAGGCATGGCCCCCTTGACCGCCGATGCGGTAGCCCGGCTGGCGACCTACAGTGCGCGCCTGGCCGAGCATCAGGGGCGTCTGTCGGCGCGGATCGGCGATCTGTTCCAACTGGTCAGCGAAGCGGATTTCATCCGTCACCTGGCCGGCGACGAGCGGACCGATGCCGGTCATATCGAACGGGCGCTCAAGGCCAAGGCCACGCGTACCGGCCGGGTTTCGGCGCGGATCCTCGACGATATGCTGGCGGGGATCATCCTGATCGATACTGCCGGTGCTGCGGTCGGTAAGTGCAACGGCTTGACGGTGCTGGAAGTCGGCGATTCGGCGTTTGGCGTACCGGCGCGGATTTCCGCCACGGTGTATCCGGGTGGCAGCGGGATCGTCGACATCGAGCGCGAAGTCAATCTGGGGCAGCCGATTCACTCCAAGGGCGTGATGATCCTCACTGGCTACTTGGGCAGCCGTTATGCCCAGGAGTTTCCCCTGGCGATCTGCGCGAGTATCGCCCTGGAGCAGTCCTACGGTTATGTTGACGGCGACAGCGCCTCTCTCGGTGAGGCCTGCACGCTGATTTCGGCCTTGTCGAAAACTCCGCTCAAACAATGCTTCGCCATTACCGGCTCGATCAACCAGTTCGGGGAAGTGCAGGCGGTCGGCGGGGTCAACGAGAAGATCGAGGGCTTCTTCCGGCTCTGTGAAGCCCGTGGCCTGACCGGCGAGCAGGGGGCGATCATCCCGCAGGCCAACGTCGCCACGCTGATGCTTGATGAGAAGGTTCTGCACGCCGTGCGCGCCGGACAATTCCATGTGTATGCGGTACGTCAGGCCGACGAGGCGCTGGGCCTACTGGTGGGCGAGCCCGCCGGCGAGCCGGATGCCGACGGCCAGTTCCCGCAGGGCAGTGTCAATGCAAGGGTAGTGGAGCGTCTGCGGGTGATCGCCGAAATGATCGGCGAAGACGACCTTAGGGAAGGCGACAAGGAGGCCGCCGAGCAGGCGCTGGCGCAGGTCAAAGCGTCCTGACGGCTAACGGCCTGCATAGACTGTGAGAGTAGGCTCTTTCGTGGGGTAGGCTGGCCGACGAAAGAGCCCTTAAAGCCGCCAAAAAAGCTTTGCTGGCAAGCCAGCTCCCGCACGCTGCGCCTGAAGTTGTTTTCCATGATCAGAACTTTTGCGTCCGTTGGTCCTCCAACACTCTGTGTGCGGTGGATTTATTCTATTCTCTGGGCAGGGACATCCACTGTAGTCACTGGAACGATACAGCTTCCCGCAGGAGGCTGAAGACAGGACTTACCGAGGGTCGCCGCCATGTCGCGCAGCCTTTGTCTTACCCGCCAATGCCTGGGTCTGGTCACCCGTATCGAATGCGTTATCCGCCCGCTCGCCGGTGATAATGGTATGTGGACTCTCTTGTTCGCCGCTGGAATGGCCGGTGAGCAACCTTCCGCGATCAAGTCCCAGGGGCCTTTCCATGGCCCCTTCGTCGCTGAATCGATCCTCGACTCGATTGTCGAAAGTCTGACTCTGCACGGCTACCAGTTGGCCGAGGAACCGCAGATTTGGCGCCTGCATCTGCAGGCCCAGCTACGGCAGATCAACGGCAAGCGCGGTCGACATCCCGGCGGCTGCGAACTGCACTGAGGCACTACTCGGCAGGTTCGTTGCTGCGCGCCTTGTCGAGCTTGACTTCGAAACCGTACTCGATGGTCTTCAGGTTCGTGCGCTGGTAGCTTTCCAGATGTGTCGGTTGGCCGTAGAAGTAGTGCACTTCATACAGCGGCGGCGAGTCGGCTTTCTCATTGTGGCGGGTGGCGAGTATTTCCTTCAGGTAGTTGCCGCTGTCGTCCTTGGCATAAAAGCGCCAGGATTCGACCGGGAACAGCTTCTGCTCGACCACCAGCGCGTTGCCCTTGAGTTCCAGGCCTTTGGGAAGCTGGCGAGCGTCCAGGGTGTTTTTCTGGACCTCGGCGAGAAACAGCGGTATCGAACCGACAGCATAGGCCGGCGTTTCCGGGAATAGGTTGAGGTCGTAGGTGATGGTGCTTTCCAGTGGATTGACCTCGAACGCTTCCCTGGACAGTTCCAGCGGTTTACCGCGTTTTCCCTGTTCGTCTTCGGCAAAGAACGTTACGGGGCTGTCGCCAGGACTGAAAGAGGTACCGAGCAGCTCGTCGTTGAAGGTCTTCGGATGGTAGAACTCAATGCGCGCGGCACTGGCGTCGTCCACTGACTGGCTGATGCTGATGCTTTTTTTCAGGTGTTCGGCGTCGAGGTTGGCGCCCTTGAGGTAGTGGGTCGCCTGGTCGTCGTACACCACTACTGGCATCGGCAGTGGGCGAATTTCCTGGCGGGTGGTGTTGTCGAACTGGCGTATCGGAAGGTCTAACTCCTTGCGGTTGACGGTGGCGCCGGAGAAATCCAGCACGCTGATTTCCAGCGTGTCAACGATGCCATTGAAGTACACACGGATGTAATGGCTGCTCTGCTTGGCCTCGAAGTCTTTTCGCTGATTGTCGAGTTTCTGCTCGAATGCGTCGCTCCAACTTTTCTGCTTGAGCATTTCATCCAACTGCTGCTGGTAGAACGCGATCTGCGCGGCGTTTTCATTGATGGCCCCCGAGCGCGCCAGGAACTGTCCGGTGCTGTCCTTGGCCTGGACGATCAGTGAGTTCAGCGGGGTATCGCCGACCGGCGCGGCTTGCGACGCGCTATTGCGTAGTTCGATCTCAGCATTGTTCCGGTCAAGGGAGACCAGGGTCAGATTGATGTTTTCATTGTTCTGTTGCTTGCCGATGTCTTGGCGGGTCAGGTTGAAGGTAAAGACCTTGCGAGGCGCAATCACTTCGATCTTGCCGTGCAGGGTCAATGGCTGGGGTTGGTTGCGATTTTCGACTTCTACCCCATCGATGTAAGGGTAGGTCACCGTCAGCTCGTCCGGATTGGTCACGTTGGCGCTGGACGGGCTCAACTGAATGCCGGGATCGGTTTCCGACCATTCTGGTTGGAAGGGAACGACCTGCTTGTTACTTAAGGTTACCGACTGCCATTCCAACGCATGGGGGAAGGGGAACCCCGCGGGATAGTTGAAACTGAACGGGAAGATCGGCTGCAGGTCAGTCAGGTAGTCGGAGCTGGAGTCCTTGCGCAGCACGAACAACCCGTTGATATAGGTGTCGGCCAAGGCCTGCGGAGTGGGATAGTGCTTAAGCAGCGCCAGGGCATCGTCGCTGTACTGGGTCTCGATCGGCTTGTTCTGCAGGCGCGCTCGGGCGCGTTCGAGCAGCAGCAATGAGCCGCCGAGGTCTGCGACGGCGTCCTTGAGCTTGGGGTCTTGGATTGCGTCGAGGGTTTTTTCGAATTGTGCGGTTTTTTCCTCGAGACTGATCTGTTGCTGTTTATCGTTGGGGGAGCAGCCGCTTATCAGCAGAGCTACCGATAGTCCGAGGCAACCCAGGGGGCGTCGCAAATCCATTGTTGAATTTTCCTGTCCACAGTGCATGCGCGAGGTCGTTGATGTCGACACTAGCAGAAAATCGCCGTTGTAGAGCGCTCACTCTGTTGAACGAGGCAGTTGCCGCGTGCTTTTTTCCCTCGAGTTTCACGGCTGGTATACTCGTCGCCATTTTCAGGCGATATGTGAGATTCATGGAACGGTTTATCGAAAATGCAATGTATGCCTCGCGCTGGCTCCTGGCGCCGATCTACTTCGGGTTGTCCTTAGGATTGCTGGCATTGGCGCTGAAATTTTTCCAGGAGGTGCTTCACGTCATCCCCAACGTGTTCGCCATGGCCGAGGCCGACTTGATCCTGGTGCTGCTGTCGCTGATCGACATGGCGTTGGTGGGCGGGTTGCTGGTGATGGTGATGATCTCCGGCTACGAGAACTTCGTTTCCCAACTGGATATCGACGAAGACAAGGAGAAGCTCAGTTGGCTGGGCAAGATGGATTCCACTTCGTTGAAAATGAAGGTGGCGGCTTCCATCGTGGCAATTTCCTCGATTCATCTGCTGCGGGTATTCATGGACGCCAAGAACATCGATCCGGTGCACTTGCAGTGGTATGTGATCATCCATATGACCTTTGTGGTCTCGGCCTTTGCGATGGGTTACCTGGACAAGTTGACCAAGTACTGATCAGCGCGCTTTGTAGTCTCTCGTGCCGCCCGTGTGTTGTGAAACGCATGGGCGGTATCGTTTTCGCCTTGTGCTGATGCCAACGCTGCCGTTTCAGTGGGTCCGGTACACGACGAAATGTGTGGAGTGCCTGCCGGTGTCGAGGGGCGCATGCGGGTGCCATCGCCTTCTGCCATTTTGGTTGGCGAGGCTGCTAACGCTGGACGCTTCTGTGCTAGTCTGCTTGCCCTTTTTGGTTCCGGGCGCGAGGGAAATGCCATGTTTCAGGGTGTTTTCCAAAGCAGACCCATAGCGGAGCAGTGAAATGTCCGAAGTAAATCTGTCCACCGACGAAACCCGCGTCAGCTACGGTATTGGCCGTCAGTTGGGCGACCAACTGCGTGACAACCCGCCACCGGGCGTGAGTCTCGATGCAATCCTGGCCGGCCTGACTGACGCATTCGGTGGTAAGCCTAGCCGTGTGGGCCAGGATGAACTGTCCGCCAGCTTCAAGGTTATCCGTGAAGTCATGCAGGCCGAGGCCGCCACCAAGGCTGAAGCCGCGGCTGCGACCGGCTTGGCATTCCTGGCTGAAAACGCCAAGCGTGAGGGCATCACTACCCTGGCATCGGGCTTGCAGTTCGAGGTGCTGACCCAAGGCGAAGGCGCCAAGCCATCCCGTGAAGACACGGTTCGCACGCACTACCACGGCACTCTGATCGACGGCACCGTGTTCGACAGTTCCTACGAGCGTAGCCAGCCGGCCGAGTTCCCGGTAGGCGGCGTGATTGCCGGTTGGACCGAAGCCCTGCAACTGATGAATACCGGCAGCAAATGGCGCCTGTATGTGCCGAGTGAATTGGCCTACGGCGCTCAAGGCGTTGGCAGCATTCCGCCGCACAGCGTTCTGGTGTTCGACGTCGAGTTGCTCGACGTTCTGTAACAAGTTACGGCCCTGTAGGAGCAGGTGCTCCGGCATTGCGGCTTGCCCGCGAAGCTTCTGGCACCCTTGAGGGCCACCAGGTCCTGCTCCCACGGGAATCGCACCGGCACAGGCATCGTTGTCACACCTGCAGCTTGCTGTTCAGGTCTCCCGTCGGGCGCAAGGCCCGGGCATAACAGAATAGAAACAGACTGCGCACCAGTTCTTTGAGCACCAACGGCTCACTGGAGCTCAGGCTGCTGACATCCAGGTCACCCTGGTCCTGTAGTTCATTCAGGGCTTCTTCTTCCAGGACTGCACAAACTTCACCGGTTTCCCGATGCAGGATGCGCAGATAAGGGTGTGGGCGGTCCAGCCAAGCATCGATCAAATAAGTCATGGTCTCATCTCCTTGATGGGTATCAATGAGAATAGTTCTTATTCAACAAATGACAAGTACCTATTAGCGAATTCCCGGTTTTTCTGTGGATGAGTTGTCTGGCGTCAAGCGTAGGGGTGCGCTGTGATTCCCGTGGGAGCTGGCTCTCAGGGGAGATGCCGTGTTTGTTCAGACCTTTTTGACGAACTCTGATTTCAGCTTCATGGGTCCGATGCCGTCGATCTTACAGTCGATATCGTGATCGCCGTCGCACAGGCGGATGTTCTTGACCTTGGTCCCGACCTTGACTACCAGGGAGGTGCCCTTGACTTTAAGGTCTTTGATCACAGTGATGGTATCGCCATCTTGCAGGACGTTGCCCACGGCATCTTTTTTCACGCTGTCAGCGGGCGCCGTCCCGGCTTCGTCGGTAGCGGACCATTCATGGGCGCATTCCGGGCAGACCAGTTGGGTACCGTCTTCGTAGGTGAATTCGCTATTGCATTTCGGGCAGGCTGGCAACGTGCTCACTAAGGCTCCTCAGGTTCAGGAAGGCTAAAAACGCACATTATATAGGGTTTTGCCTGAGAAGGAGCGTTGTGGGCGGGCCGGGGTGGCAGCCGGTCCGGCATTGCGGCTTGGCTGTGAAGGGGTCTCAAGGACGCCAGAAGCGAAGCGGGCAATCGGACGTCGATTGGCCGCTCCCACAAACCGCCGCGATCAGTGAGTACGGGCGACCGCGAATTCACTCAGTTCTACCAGCGCATCGCGATACTCGCTGGCTGGCAAGACTTCCAGACAAGCGATTGCGCGTGCGACGTAGTCACGGGCCAGTTGCGCGGTGTATTCCAGCGAACCCGAGGCTTCAACAGCGGCGCGAATGCTTTCCAGGTCCTCGATCCCGCCTTTTTGGATCGCCTGGCGTACCAGGGTGGCCTGCTCCGGTGTCCCTTCGCGCATGGTATAGATCAGCGGCAGGGTCGGCTTGCCTTCGGCGAGGTCGTCACCGACGTTCTTGCCCAGGGTCTGGGCATCGCCTTTGTAGTCCAGCAGGTCGTCGACCAACTGGAAGGCTATGCCCAGGTGGTCGCCGAAGGTGCGCAGGGCTTCGGCTTGTTCCTCCGTGGCCTGGCACAGGGCGGCGGCACTGTGGGTGGAGGCTTCGAAGAGCATCGCGGTCTTACCGCGGATAACTTCCATGTAGGTTTCTTCGGTGGTACTGGCGTCACGCACCTTGGACAACTGCAGCACTTCGCCTTCGGCGATGATACGCGTGGCTTGGGCGAGGATCTTCATGACCGGCATCGAGCCCAGTTCGACCATCATCTCGAAGGAGCGCGAATACAGGAAGTCGCCCACCAGCACGCTGGGGGCGTTGCCCCACATGGCGTTGGCGGTGGAGCGGCCACGGCGCATGCCGGACATGTCGACCACATCGTCATGCAACAGGGTGGCGGTGTGCAGGAACTCGATGGTCGCCGCCAGCAGGCGTAGGTCATCGCCTTCTCGACCCAGGGCCTTGCCGCACAGCAACACTAATAAAGGACGCAGGCGTTTGCCCCCGGCCGAGGTGATGTAGTCGCCGATTTTCGAGACCAGCGGCACCCGAGAAGTCAGCTGCTTCTTGATGATGCCGTCGACGGCGCTAAAATCGTCCGCCACCGTGCGGTAGAATGCTTGGGGTTGCATCAGCGAGAGTCGCTCCAGAAGGGTTGCGCGGCATGCTAGGGCGGGGGTCCCGGCCTGTCAAGGCGCCGCCAGGCGCAGTGCAAGTCGCCGCGCTCGATAATCGTGCGGCAAAAGCAGGCTCGCACTGCTCATTTAGACCACTAAACTACGCGTCCTCGCCCGCTTTTTTCCCCGGTCTTCCCTTCGCTCGCCACGCGTTCACGACGCCTGGTCTGCACTTGCAAGGATCGGGCAGCTTGCGTACAATCGCGCACCCTGAACTTCCTGGGCAGCACCTGCCTTACGCAATTGCACCGGGGCCGTTCCAGCCCCCTGCAGCCATGCCAGCCACTACCTTTACCTATAAAGCGCTGGGTGAGCAGGATTATCGGAGAAATACCATGTCTTACGCAGTAATCGTTACCGGCGGCAAGCAGTACAAAGTCGCTCCAGGTGAATACCTGAAGATCGAAAAACTGGAAATCGCCACCGGCGAATCCGTTACCTTTGATCGCGTTCTGTTGGTCGCCAATGGCGATGACGTGAACATCGGCGCTCCAGTTGTTGCAGGCGCTACCGTTGTGGCTGAAGTGATCTCCCAAGGTCGTCACGATAAAGTCCGCATCATCAAGTTCCGTCGTCGTAAGCATCACATGAAGCGTATGGGCCACCGTCAGTGGTACACCGAGATCAAAATCACCGGTATTCAGGCTTAATTTCAGCCTAATCCCCTTTTTGGAGAATTGAACTCATGGCACACAAAAAAGCGGGTGGTAGTACCCGTAACGGTCGCGACTCAGAAGCTAAACGCCTTGGCGTGAAGATGTATGGCGGCCAGGCTATCAAAGCGGGCAACATCATCGTGCGTCAGCGCGGCACCCAGTTCCACGCCGGTTACGGCGTTGGCATGGGTAAGGACCACACTCTCTTCGCTAAAGTCGAAGGTGTGATCAAGTTTGAAGTAAAAGGCGCTTTCAATCGTCGTTACGTGAGCGTTGTCGCGGCTTAATCGCGAGGATGCTGGAGAAGCCCCGTCTTGCGACGGGGCTTTTTCGTTTGTAGGGTGAGTCTCTTGCAAAGCTGTTTGTATGGGCTGTCGGCGCTGGATTTTTCGGTGGTTGAGCGGGTTTGTTCGAAAGCTCGCCGCGCAGGCAGGTTTCGGGCAAGGCCTGAGTTGCCGCGCTCATCTTTGCAAGAGTCTTATACTTGATATTTGTGGTTATTCGGCTCGTCCCGGTGACGAGAGGCATGTGTTATGAAGTTCGTTGATGAAGTATCGATTCGCGTAAAGGCTGGTGACGGCGGCAACGGTTGTATGAGCTTTCGCCGGGAAAAATTCATCGAGAACGGTGGTCCCAACGGCGGTGATGGCGGTGATGGCGGCTCGATCTACATGGTCGCCGACGAAAACCTCAATACTCTGGTGGACTACCGCTACACCCGGCACTTCGATGCTGAGCGCGGTTCCAATGGCGGCAGCACCGATTGCACCGGCAAGAAAGGTGAGGATCTGGAGCTGCGCGTGCCGGTCGGCACCACGGTGATCGATTCCGCCACCCAGGAAGTTATCGGTGACTTGGTCAAGGCCGGTCAGCGTCTGTTGGTGGTTCATGGTGGCTGGCATGGCCTGGGCAACACCCGCTTCAAATCCAGTACCAACCGGGCGCCGCGCCAGACCACGCCCGGCAAACCGGGCGAGCAGCGTGACCTCAAGCTGGAAATGAAGGTGCTGGCTGATGTCGGTCTGTTGGGCTTGCCGAATGCGGGTAAAAGTACCTTTATCCGCTCGGTCTCGGCCGCCAAACCGAAGGTGGCCGATTATCCGTTCACTACGTTGGTGCCGAACTTGGGGGTGGTCAGTGTCGATCGCTGGAAAAGCTTTGTCATTGCCGACATTCCGGGGCTGATCGAAGGTGCTTCGCAAGGTGCTGGCCTGGGGATTCGCTTCCTCAAGCACCTGGCGCGTACCCGGCTGTTGCTGCACCTCGTCGACATGGCGCCGCTGGATGACAGCAGTGCGCCGGACGCCGCCGAAGTGATCGTCAACGAGCTGACTCGTTTCAGTCCGTCGCTGGCGGAGCGTGATCGCTGGCTGGTGCTGAACAAATGCGACCAGATTCTCGAAGAAGAACATGAGCAGCGGGTCAAGGAAGTGGTCGAGCGCCTGCAGTGGACCGGCCCGGTCTATGTGATCTCGGCGATTGCCAAGGAAGGGACCGAGCGCCTGACTCGCGATATCATGCGTTACTTGGAAGATCGTCTCGACCGCCTGGCCAACGATCCGGCCTATGCCGAAGAGTTGCGCGACCTCGACCAGCGCATCGAAGATGAGGCGCGTGCCCAGTTGCAGGCCCTGGACGACCAGCGCGCCTTGCGCCGCAGTGGCGTCAAGAGCGTCCATGATATCGGTGACGATGATTGGGATGAAGAAGATGTCGATGACGAGGATGGTCCGGAAATCATTTACGTCCGCGACTGATTCCTTCGGTAAACTAGTACGCCGCTCACTGAAGCGGCGTTTTAGTATCCGTGCGAAAAGTGGCGGCGCTCGGCCATGCGGCGTTAAAGACAGTCTCGGAACGCTCGTGTAGATCCCAGTAGTTGGGCACGATCCCGGTCGTTCCTCGCTTGTTTTTGTCGTGTCCGGCCTGCGCTGGCCGACTGTTCGTGCGAATACTGTATCGGTAAACGTCAATCACATAATTGCGTGGGTGGTGCTCGGTCGCGCTGCTCGCAAGCTAAGGTTGGAAGATCATGCGGAGCAAGGTGACAGGTGCGCGGCGTTGGGTTGTGAAGATCGGCAGCGCGTTGCTGACGGCGGACGGCAAGGGGCTGGATCGCGCGGCAATGGGGGTCTGGGTCGAGCAAATGGTGGCCTTGCACGAGGCGGGCGTGGAGCTGGTGCTGGTGTCGTCCGGCGCGGTGGCGGCAGGCATGAGCCGGCTTGGCTGGACGGTGCGACCGAGTGCCATGCATGAGTTGCAGGCCGCAGCAGCCATTGGTCAGATGGGGCTGGTGCAGGCTTGGGAGTCGAGCTTTGCCGAGCATGGTCGCCATACCGCGCAGATTCTGCTGACCCACGACGACCTGTCCGATCGCAAGCGTTACCTCAATGCACGCAGTACGTTGCGAGCCCTGGTGGAGCTCAAGGTGATCCCAGTGATCAACGAGAATGACACCGTGGTCACCGATGAAATCCGTTTCGGCGACAACGATACCCTGGCGGCGCTGGTTGCCAATCTGGTGGAAGCGGACCTGCTGGTGATCCTGACGGATCGCGACGGCATGTTCGACGCCGATCCGCGCCACAATCCCGATGCCCAACTGATCTACGAGGCGCGTGCCGATGATCCGGCGCTGGATGCGGTGGCGGGCGGTACCGGTGGCGCCTTGGGGCGCGGTGGTATGCAGACCAAGCTACGTGCGGCACGGCTGGCGGCGCGCTCCGGTGCGCATACGATCATCGTTGGCGGTCGCCTGGAGCGGGTGCTGGATCGCCTGAAGGCGGGCGAGCGTATCGGTACCTTGTTGTCGCCCGAGCGCGGCATGCTGGCCGCACGCAAGCAATGGCTGGCCGGGCATCTTCAGACCCGTGGCACGCTGGTGCTGGATGATGGGGCGGTCAATGCCCTGGTGCGTGATCATAAGAGCTTGCTGCCGGTAGGGGTGAAACGGGTGCAGGGGAGCTTCCGGCGTGGCGAAATGGTGGTGTGCGTGGCACCGGATGGTCGTGAGATTGCCCGTGGGCTCGCCAACTACAGCGCTTTAGAGGCGCAGAAGATCATTGGTCAGTCATCGGATGCGATTGTCGGTTTGCTGGGTTATATGGCAGAGCCTGAGCTGGTTCATCGCGATAATCTGATTCTAGTGTAATGGGCTCGAAGGAGAAGGGCATGAAGTGGGTGAAAGGGTTATTGGGGTTGTTCCTGGTGACGCCGTTGTTGGTGTCGGCTGAAGAGATCGGTCGAGTGTCCACGGTGTTCAAGTTTGTCGGTCCGAATGACCGGATTGTGGTCGAGGCGTTCGATGATCCGAAGGTCGAAGGGGTGACGTGCTATTTGTCTCGGGCCAAGACGGGTGGCCTGAAGGGTGGTCTGGGCTTGGCGGAGGATCGTGCCGAGGCTTCGATTGCCTGTCGCCAGGTTGGACCAATTCGCTTCAGTGGTGAGTTGAAGGAGGGTGATGAGGTGTTCAAGGAGCGCACGTCGCTGGTGTTCAAGACCATGCAGGTGGTGCGCTTCCTCGATAAGAAGCGCAATACGCTGGTGTATCTGGTCTATAGCGATCGCTTGATCGAAGGCAGTCCGCAGAATGCAGTGACGGCCATTCCGATTCTACCTTGGCCGCAGAACCCCTGATTTCGCCGCTGGCTCCCGCGTCGCCCATGGGCGCGGGAAGACAGGTTGTAGTGTTCTGCATCGCCATTCAGGGTAAATATTCCGGGCAATAAAAAACCGACCCTGGGGTCGGTTTTTTAACAAGCGTGTCGCTTAGGCTGCGGCAGCAAGGTTCAGGGCCTTGATATGGCCATTCAGGCGACCTTTATGGCGAGCGGCCTTGTTCTTGTGGATGATACCTTTATCGGCCATGCGGTCGATAACAGGAACAGCCAGAACATAGGCAGCTTGAGCTTTAGCAGCGTCTTTTGCGTCGATGGCTTTCACTACGTTCTTGATGTAGGTACGAACCATGGAACGCAGGCTGGCGTTGTGGCTGCGACGCTTCTCAGCCTGTTTTGCACGTTTTTTGGCGGAAGGTGAGTTGGCCACCGTCGAGCTCCTCGAAAGACTTTTTAGGAAATAGCAAACAAAATAGGCCGCGAATCATGCCGATGAGTTGAAGTCTTGTCAAGGGCAGGCAATGCGTTCCGCTGAGTGGTCGATGCAGTTTTCGTGAAAACGACCGCGCCGACAATACTGCGTCAAAAACAAGCTCGGAATGCTCATGCAGATCCCTAAGTCGGGTAGGACCCCAGGCTTGTTTTTGCCTTGTCTTGCCTTCGCTCGCTACGTTTTCACAAGGGCTGGTGACGGGATATTTCTTTCCGGCGTATGACCTGTAAACTCGCGAGTTTTGGCTCTGTGCTGTTGCGGCGCGGAGTATCGCATAGCTGGGCGCTTTATTCGCCTGTTCTTTACCCAAAGGCACACAATCTCTCAATGAATTTGCTCAAGTCGTTGGCCGCCGTTAGCTCTATCACGATGATTTCCCGGGTTCTGGGGTTTGTTCGCGATACCATCATCGCGCGCGCCTTCGGTGCCGGCATGGCCACCGATGCCTTTTTTATTGCCTTTAAGTTGCCCAACCTGCTGCGGCGAATTTTTGCCGAGGGGGCTTTCTCCCAGGCATTCGTGCCGATCCTGGCGGAATACAAGAGCCAGCAGGGCGAAGAGGCGACACGCACCTTCATTGCCTATGTGAGCGGCATGCTGACTTTGGTCCTGGCTCTGGTGACGGTGCTCGGGATGGTTGCTGCGCCCTGGGTCATCTGGGCGACCGCGCCCGGCTTCACCGATACGCCCGAGAAGTTCAAGCTGACCGCGGATCTTCTGCGGGTGACCTTTCCCTATATATTGCTGATTTCGCTGTCGTCCCTGGCCGGTGCGATCCTCAATACCTGGAACCGCTTCTCGGTCCCGGCGTTCGTGCCGACCCTGCTGAATGTCAGCATGATCATCTTTGCGTTGTGCTTGACGCCGTATTTCGACCCGCCGGTGATGGCGCTGGGGTGGGCGGTTCTGGCGGGCGGCCTGGCGCAATTGCTCTACCAACTGCCGCACCTGAAGAAAATCGGCATGCTGGTACTGCCACGCCTGAGCTTGCGCGATACCGGGGTCTGGCGCGTTATGAAGCAGATGTTGCCGGCCATTCTCGGGGTATCGGTCAGTCAGATCTCGTTGATCATCAATACCATCTTCGCCTCGTTCCTGATGGCGGGTTCGGTGTCCTGGATGTATTATGCCGACCGCTTGATGGAGCTGCCGTCCGGCGTGCTGGGTGTGGCTCTGGGGACCATCCTGCTGCCGATCCTGTCCAAGACCTACGCCAGCCAGGATCGCCACGAGTACTCACGCATTCTCGATTGGGGGCTGCGACTGTGCTGCCTGCTGGTGCTACCGTGCTCCCTGGCATTGGCGGTGCTCTCCGAACCCCTGACCGTTTCACTGTTCCAGTACGGTCAGTTCAGTGCTTTCGACGCGTCCATGACCCAGCGGGCACTGATTGCTTATTCGATCGGCCTGCTCGGGATCATCATGATCAAGGTGCTGGCACCGGGTTTTTACGCGCAGCAGAACATTCGCACACCGGTAAAAATCGCGATTTTTACCCTGGTCGTCACGCAGTTGCTCAACCTGGTCTTTATCGGGCCACTGGCCCATGCCGGGCTGGCCTTGGCCATCAGTGGGGGTGCTTGCATCAATGCCGGTCTGCTGTTCTGGCAGTTGCGCAAGCAGAAGCTGTTCATGCCACAACCGGGTTGGGCGGCGTATCTGCTGAAGTTGCTGGTCGCTGTCGGCGTAATGTCGGTGGTATTACTGGGCTTGATGCACTGGATGCCGAGCTGGGATCAGGGGCATATGCTTGAACGCTTCCTGCGCCTGGGCGCATTGGTGGCGGCCGGGGTGATAGCCTACTTTGGCACGTTGCTGTTGTTGGGGTTGCGCCTGCGGCATTTCAATCGCCGGTCGTTGCTGTGATGGGCAAGCTTGTTCGCTGTAGAGTCAGGCTTGTTTCTGTCGGGGAGAGGCTGGGTGTGAGCGTTTTGTCTGTTCGATTGATTTGGATGCAGCTGTTGCCTGTCGTCCACCACCGGGTATGGGTATAATCGACCACTTTATGAGCAAGAAGCGCGTTATGCAGCTGGTTCGAGGTCTTCACAACTTACGTCCCCAGCATCGGGGCTGTGTCGCCACTATTGGCAACTTTGACGGTGTTCACCGGGGTCACCAGGCTATCCTGGCTCGACTGCGCGCGCGCGCGCTGGAGTTGGGCGTGCCTAGCTGCGTGGTGATCTTCGAGCCGCAGCCCCGTGAATTTTTCGCTCCAGAGACCGCACCGGCCCGCTTGGCTCGTTTACGCGACAAACTGCAACTGCTGGCTGCCGAAGGCGTGGATCGGGTGTTGTGCCTGGCGTTCAACCAGTGCTTGAGCAAACTCAGTGCCGCCGAGTTCGTCGATACCATCCTGGTGGACGGGCTGGGCGTGCAGCACCTGGAGGTCGGTGATGACTTCCGTTTCGGCTGCGACCGGGCGGGTGATTTCGAGTTTCTGCTGAAGGCCGGTAGTCGCCGTGGCTTTACCGTCGAAGCGGCGCAGACGGTTGAACTCGATGGTTTGCGGGCCAGCAGCACGCAGGTGCGTGATGCCCTGGCCGCAGCTGATTTTGCCTTGGCCGAGCAGTTGCTGGGCCGTCCGTTCTGGATTGGCGGGCGGGTATTACACGGACAGAAGCTGGCGCGCCAATTGGGCACGCCCACGGCCAACGTGCAGCTCAAGCGCCGTCGCGTGCCGCTGACGGGAGTCTACCTGGTCAGTGTCGAGATCGACGGCCAGCGGTGGCCGGGCGTCGCCAATATCGGCGTGCGACCCACGGTGTCGGGTGATGGCAGTGCTCACCTGGAAGTGCATCTGCTGGATTTTGCCGGTGATCTCTATGGCCGGCGTTTGACCGTGGTTTTCCACCACAAGCTGCGCGATGAGCAGCGATTCGCCTCCCTGGAGGCGCTCAAGACGGCGATCAATGCGGACGTCGCCGTCGCCCGTGCCCATTGGCAGGGTTCACCGCTTAAAAAGAGCCTGAAATGACCGACTACAAAGCCACGCTTAACCTTCCGGACACCGCCTTCCCAATGAAGGCCGGCCTGCCACAGCGCGAACCGCAGATCCTGCAGCGCTGGGACAGCATTGGCCTGTACCGGAAGTTGCGCGAGATTGGCAAGGATCGTCCGAAGTTCGTCCTTCACGACGGTCCTCCGTATGCCAACGGCACGATTCACATCGGTCATGCGCTGAACAAAATTCTCAAGGACATGATCATCCGCTCCAAGACCCTGGCCGGCTTCGATGCGCCGTATGTGCCGGGTTGGGACTGCCATGGCTTGCCGATCGAGCACAAAGTCGAAGTGACCCACGGCAAGAACCTGGGCGCGGACAAGACTCGCGAACTGTGCCGTGCCTACGCCACCGAGCAGATCGAAGGGCAAAAGGCCGAATTCATCCGCCTGGGTGTATTGGGCGATTGGGCCAACCCCTACAAGACCATGGATTTCAAGAACGAAGCCGGTGAAATCCGTGCCCTGGCCGAAATCGTCAAGGGCGGCTTCGTGTTCAAGGGCCTCAAACCGGTAAACTGGTGTTTCGATTGCGGTTCGGCCCTGGCTGAAGCCGAGGTCGAGTACCAGGACAAGAAGTCCTCGACCATCGACGTGGCATTCCCGATTGCCGATCCGGACAAGCTGGCCGCCGCGTTCGGCCTGTCATCGCTGGCCAAGCCGGCCTCGATCGTGATCTGGACCACCACCCCATGGACGATTCCGGCCAACCAGGCGCTGAACGTTCATCCCGAGTTCAGCTATGCCCTGGTCGATGTCGGCGACAAATGGCTGCTGCTGGCCGAAGAACTGGTGCAATCGTGCCTGTCGCGCTACGGCCTGGAAGGTTCGGTGGTGGCTACCGCCAAGGGTGAAGCCCTGGAGTTGATCAACTTCCGTCACCCGTTCCATGATCGCCTGTCGCCGGTCTATCTGGCCGACTACGTGGAACTGGGTGCTGGCACCGGCGTGGTTCACTCCGCTCCGGCCTACGGCGAGGACGACTTCAAGACCTGCAAGCACTACGGCATGGTCAACGACGACATCCTCGCGCCGGTACAGAGCAATGGCGTGTACGTCGATTCCCTGGAGTTTTTCGGTGGCCAGTTCATCTGGAAAGCCAACCCGAACATCATCGACAAGCTCAGTGAAGTCGGTGCTCTGCTGCACACCGAGACCATCAGCCACAGCTACATGCATTGCTGGCGCCACAAGACCCCGTTGATCTATCGTGCCACCGCGCAATGGTTCATCGGCATGGACAAGGCGCCAGTGGCCGGCGATACCCTGCGCGAGCGGGCCATCAAGGCCATCGAAGAGACCCAGTTCGTGCCGGCCTGGGGCCAGGCACGCCTGCATTCGATGATCGCCAACCGTCCGGACTGGTGCATCTCGCGCCAGCGTAATTGGGGCGTGCCGATTCCGTTCTTCCTCAACAAGCAAAGCGGCGAGCTGCATCCGCGCACCGTTGAACTGATGGAGCAGGTGGCCCAGCGTGTCGAGAAAGAGGGCATCGAGGCCTGGTTCAAGCTGGAGGCCGCCGAGTTGCTGGGCGACGAAGCGCCGCTGTACGACAAGATCAGCGACACTCTCGACGTCTGGTTCGACTCCGGCACCACCCACTGGCACGTGCTGCGCGGTTCGCACCCGATGGGCCACGAGAGCGGCTCACGTGCCGACCTGTACCTGGAAGGTTCGGACCAGCATCGCGGCTGGTTCCACTCCTCGCTGCTGACCGGTTGCGCCATCGACAACCACGCACCGTACCGCGAGCTGCTGACCCACGGTTTCACCGTCGACGAAGCGGGTCGCAAGATGTCCAAATCCCTGGGCAACGTGATCGCGCCACAGAAAGTCAACGACACTCTGGGCGCCGACATCATGCGTCTGTGGGTCGCCTCGACCGACTACTCGGGCGAAATGGCGGTCTCCGATCAGATCCTGCAACGCAGTGCCGACGCCTACCGGCGTATCCGCAACACCGCGCGTTTCCTGCTCTCCAACCTGAGCGGTTTCAACCCGGCCAGCGATCTCCTGCCGGCGGAAGAAATGCTTGCTCTGGATCGCTGGGCAGTGGATCGTACCCTGTTGCTGCAACGCGAGCTGGAGCTGCACTACGGTGAGTACCGTTTCTGGAACGTCTACTCCAAGGTGCATAACTTCTGCGTGCAGGAGTTGGGCGGTTTCTACCTGGACATCATTAAGGATCGCCAGTACACCACCGGCGCCAACAGCAAGGCCCGGCGTTCCTGCCAAACGGCGCTGTTCCATATCTCTGAGGCGCTGGTGCGTTGGATCGCACCGATCCTGGCCTTTACCGCCGACGAACTGTGGCAGTACCTGCCGGGCGAGCGCAACGAATCGGTGATGCTCAACACCTGGTATGACGGTCTCAGCGAGCTGCCGGAAGGCTTCGAGCTGGATCGCGCCTACTGGGAGCGGATCATGGCGGTCAAGGCCGCGGTCAACAAGGAAATGGAGAATCTGCGCGCCGCCAAGGCCATCGGCGGCAACCTGCAGGCGCAAGTTACCCTGTTCGCCGAAGAAGCACTGGTCGGCGACCTGAACAAGCTCGGCAACGAACTGCGCTTCGTGCTGATCACCTCCACCGCCACCGTGGCGCCATTGGCGCTGGCGCCGACGGATGCGGTGGTCACCGAAGTGCCGGGCCTGAAGCTCAAGGTGGTCAAGTCCGCTCACGCCAAGTGTGCCCGTTGCTGGCATTGCCGCGAGGATGTCGGGGTGAGTCCGGAGCATCCAGAGCTCTGCGGTCGTTGCATCGACAACATCAGCGGCGAAGGCGAGGTGCGTCACTATGCCTAATGCCGGTGTCGGCCGTTTCGGCCGCCTGGGCTGGTTGTGGTTGACCTTGGTGGTTCTGGTCATCGATCAGGTCAGTAAGTTCCACTTCGAAAGCTCGCTGACCCTGTACCAGCAGATTGTGATCATTCCCGACTACTTTAGCTGGACCCTGGCCTACAACACCGGTGCCGCCTTCAGCTTATTGGCCGACAGCGCTGGCTGGCAGCGTTGGCTGTTCGCCTTGATCGCGGTGGTGGTCAGTGCGGTATTGGTGGTCTGGCTCAAGCGCCTGGGGCGCGACGAAACCTGGTTGGCCATCGCTCTGGCGTTGGTGCTGGGCGGAGCGTTGGGCAATTTGTACGACCGTATTGCCCTGGGGCATGTGATCGACTTTATCCTAGTGCACTGGCAGAACCGCTGGTACTTCCCGGCATTCAACGTTGCCGACAGCGCCATTAGCGTGGGCGCGGTGATGCTGGCGCTGGACATGTTCAAAAGCAAAAAGTCCGGAGAAACCGTTCATGACTGAACACGCAGTGGCTGAACAACGGATCGGTCAGAACACCCAGGTGACTTTGCACTTCGCTTTGCGCCTGGAAAACGGCGACACGGTCGACAGTACTTTCGACAAGGCCCCGGCGACTTTCAAGGTCGGCGACGGCAGCCTGCTACCCGGTTTCGAAGCTGCCTTGTTCGGCTTCAAGGCCGGCGACAAGCGTAGCCTGAGCATTGCGGCGGAAAATGCCTTTGGCCAGCCCAACCCGCAGAACGTACAGATCATCCCGCGTTCGCAGTTCCAGGACATGGAACTGTCGGAAGGCTTGCTGGTGATCTTCAACGACGCGGCCAATACCGAGCTGCCCGGTGTGGTCAAGGCTTTCGATGACGTCGAAGTGACCGTCGACTTCAATCACCCGTTGGCCGGCAAGACCCTGACCTTCGATGTGGAAATATTCGAGGTCAAGGCGCTTTAAGAGCATCGGGCCGTTACGGCGACCCAATGATTGACCCCTTGCGCGCAAGACACGAGGCATAGCATGCAAATCAAACTCGCCAACCCCCGTGGCTTCTGCGCCGGTGTGGACCGGGCGATTGAAATCGTCAACCGGGCTCTGGAGGTCTTCGGACCGCCGATCTACGTGCGCCACGAAGTGGTGCACAACAAATTTGTCGTCGAAGACCTGCGCGCCCGTGGTGCCATCTTCGTCGAAGAATTGGACCAGGTGCCGGATGACGTCATCGTCATTTTTAGTGCCCACGGCGTTTCCCAGGCCGTGCGCAGCGAGGCGGCCGGTCGTGGCTTGAAGGTGTTCGATGCCACCTGCCCGCTGGTGACCAAGGTGCATATCGAAGTTGCGCGCTACAGTCGCGAGGGTCGTGAATGCATCCTGATCGGTCACGCGGGGCATCCGGAAGTGGAAGGCACCATGGGGCAGTACGACGCCAGCAACGGCGGTGCCATCTACTTGGTAGAGGACGAGAAAGACGTCGCCGCCTTGCAGGTACGCAACCCCGACCAGTTGGCCTTCGTGACCCAGACCACTTTGTCGATGGACGACACCAGCCGGGTCATCGATGCTCTTCGGGCACGTTTTCCGGCCATTGGCGGGCCGCGCAAAGACGACATCTGCTACGCCACGCAAAATCGCCAGGACGCGGTCAAGCAACTGGCAAACGAATGCGATGTGGTGCTCGTGGTTGGCAGCCCGAACAGCTCCAACTCCAATCGCTTGCGTGAACTGGCCGAGCGCATGGCGACCCCAGCCTACCTGATCGACGGCGCGCAGGACATGCAGCGTAGCTGGTTCGATGGCGTCGAGCGTATCGGCATCACCGCTGGCGCCTCGGCCCCGGAAGTGCTGGTGCGTGGCGTGATCCAGCAGCTCCAGGCCTGGGGCGCCTGCGCTGCCGAGGAACTGGCCGGTCGCGAGGAAAATATCACCTTCTCCGTGCCCAAGGAGCTACGCGTTCGTTCGTTGCTCTGAGCCCTCCGTTTGACAGAGCGCCTCGGGGCGCTCTTGTGCAGTGATTCTCACCCTGCCGGTGGCGGCCAGTACCACCTGCCGGTGGCTGATGGCCTGCTCCCTGGCACAGATATGCAGCGTGCCGCCCCGCGACGAGCCGTTCTCGTAGCGCAGTTCGCCCAGGCTGGTGAACCGGATAAAACTTCTGGTGGTGGTATTGCCCCTGACGGGCGTTCGCCCATCACCGCGCCGTTCACTCAGGATCGGGTTGTCCGGGTCTTCATGGCCATTTCCGTTCTGGTCGATCACGATCCTCCAGCCCTGGCTCCAGTCACCGTCCAACGGGTGAATGATCACGCTCCTCTGGCGCAAGATCGCTTCGGTGCGGGCCGTGCGCAAGCCGGTGGCGAGCTCGTCGGCGGAAATTCTGCGATGCTGCGAGTCCATGAGGTTCTCGAACGATGCGGAGGCCAGATGCGCCAAAATGGCGATCAGGCTCAGCCCGAGCAGCAGTTCGCTCAATGTGAAACCTCGTTGTGGCATATCGACCAACTCCCTGTTGATTTTTACCCTGATGCTTGCTGGTCCATCCAAAACAACCGTATATCCTGTTGTCGATTGTTTGCGCGACAGGGCTAGTTATAGTTCCGTGCAGGCGGGGTGGGAGTACGCATATGTTTCAACGTGCCAAAGGTTTCACGCTGGTCGAGCTGATGGTCACGGTGGCGGTGCTGGCAATTGTGTTGACCCTCGCGGTGCCTTCATTCACATCGAGCATCCAGCGATCCAAGGCCGAGACCGAGGCAAACGATCTGATGCGCGCGCTCAATTACACCCGCCTGGAGGCAATCAATCGAGGCGTGAATGTGCGCATTGCCCCCTCGACTGCCGGCGCCGCCTGGACCACGGCGCTGACCACCACCCTGAGTTCCAACTCGACGATTTTGCGTAGCACGCCGGCAATGTCGAGTTCCGCGACGGTGGCGAGCAATAACGTGGCGTTCATTGAGTTCAACAACCTGGGCGGGCTTGCCGATCCCGCCGCGAATACCCCCTTGACCTTTGTCGAGGGGGCTTACACCAATACGGTTACCGTATGCCTGACAGGCCGGATCGTGCTCAATGGAGTTTGTCAATGACGGCTAATCATCAGTCCGGGGTCACGTTGGTGGAGGTGCTGGTGGCCATGCTGGTCATGGCGATCGGCCTGCTCGGCGCGGCGGCGTTACAGCTCAATGCCCTGAAGAACACCGACAGCTCGACGATAGGGACCCAGATCAGTTTTATCACCTACGACATACTGGACCGTATTCGCGCCAACCCCTGTTCAAATGCCACGCGCAATCCTTGCCTCAATCCAGGGGCTGACTATCAGTTGGGGAGTCTCGTGGCGCCAAGCGCGACCTCGACGATCCGCGATCAGGATTTGTCCGATTTCGTTACCAGCCTGAACAATATCCCCGGCGCGGGGATCGTCTCGGGGTCGATTGCGGTAGCGGCCGGTGTCGTCACTATCACCGTCGTCTGGACCGACACACGGGCGGCGAACGCGAACGTCACTTCAACGGTCTCCCTGGTCAGCCGGGTTGCCACTGTGTGGAACGGCCTATGAAAAAGTTTTGCGCAGGTGTTGGCCTGATCGAAATGATGGTGGCCCTGATGCTGGGGCTGATTGTGGTCGCGGGTATCACCCAGATATTCATGGCGGCGAGGAATACCTACGCCAGCCAGGCTGGTGCGGCCGGTATGCAGGAGGATGCGCGGTTCGTCCTCAGCAAGATGCTCCAGGAAATTCGTATGACCGGGATGTTCGGCTGTGTCGCGACGGTGGACGACTCGAGCCTCAATAACACCTTCATGGCGGCATTCAACACGCCGATCAGTTGGGATAGTGCTAATCAGGCCCTGACGCTGATCACCGCCGATGTCGGTAACCACGGCGCGGCTCCGACCTGGACGATTGTGTCCGATTGCCTGGTGCAATCTACGGCTTATAGCGGAGCCAGGGCGCCAGGCGTCGGGCAAATTGCCCTATCGGTGAGGCAATCGATCTATTCCTTCGCCAACAATCAGATCTATATCGGCCCGCTCAATGCCCGTCAGCCCTTGATCAGCAATGTGCAGGCCTTTGCCGTATCGTTCGGAATGGCCAGGACCCTGCTCGACAGCACGGCATTCAGTTATTCCGCAACCCCGAGCAATCCCAGGTTGATTCGCAGTGTCAGGCTGACGCTGACCTTGAGGGATCCCGCCGGCAGGGTCAGCGATCGTACATTCAACGTTGTGGCAGCCGTGCGCAACTGGCTCAGATAAGGAGGGCATGCCTTGAATACCTTTGCCCATAGGGCCATTCCACTTAAGCGGCAATCCCAGCGCGGCATGGCATTGCTGGTCAGTCTGGTGTTTTTGCTGTTGCTGACCCTGATCGGTATCTCGTCGATGCAAAATGCCAACCTGCAGGAAAAAATGTTCGGTAGCGTCAAGGTGCGCAACGAGTCATTCCAGTTCGCGGAAAGTGCGTTGCGGGTAGGGGAAACTGTCGTCCAGGCGTCGAACTACAATCCGCCGGTTTGCTCCAGCACCGTGCGCTGCGCGCCACCTGCCGAAGCGCTTAACAATGCCCAACCGCTGAGCGCCGGTACGAATGCCACCTCTGGAGTGACCTGGGTGGCCGTGACCAACGGTTTCTACGGTATACAGAAGCTGGGCACCACCAAGGATCCGGTCAATGTCGATGCCGCGGGCATGGAGGATGGCCTTTCCTGGACCACCTACAGGATTACCGGCGTGGGCAATCAGGGCACGTCGCGCACCGTGCTGGAGAGTATCTATGTCAAGAAATAAGGGCGCAGGCAGCGTGTATTCACGGCTCGTCAAACTGATAGCCGGCGCCTTTTTCGGACTGTACCTCAGCGCTCCGGTTTATGCCTTCACACCTTCTGACTCGCCGCTGTTGAGCGCCGGCTCGGTCACGCCGAACGTGATGCTGTTGGTGGATAATTCCGGGAGCATGAACAACCTGATTCGCGCGACGGACTTCCATCAGTCGACGACCACTCCCCAGGTGTACAACTGCGCCTCGACGTTCAGTTGCAGCACTAGCGTCAACGGCCTGATCGCGCTCGATATGATGAATGAAAACCAGTTCATCAACGATTTCTACCAAGGCGGTTGCGACACGAACTACGACGGTTTCAGAATGGGTGTAGGTGCCAGCAACACGCCGAGTAGCACAGTTTACTGCATCAAGTTTCCGGACCCGGTCGGTGGTGGCAATACGCGGATTTCCAACCGGTATGTGGCTTATCTCATCGCCAGGATGATCTCGGCGGGGCTGACAAAAAAGGATTACGCCACCGACAGCAGCATCCCCAATGATTATCGGATCAACGTTGCCCGCAACGTGTCATCGGCGCTGGTTACCAGCAACCGCAACCTGCGCATTGGCTTGGCAACGTTCAACGCCCCGACCAGTAGTGATAATGGTCGGGGCGGCAATATCGCCCGAATAATCAGTGATTTGTCTCCGGTGACCGGTTCGACCACCCAGGCCCAGGCAGACACCAACTACAGTGCGTTGATCTCCTCGATCAACGGTTTGTCCGCAATCGCCAATACGCCGCTGGCTGAAACCTATTACGAGATCACGCGTTACTTGCGGGGGATGACGCCCTACTACAACTCGACACCAACTACCTACACCAGCCCGGTCCAGTATCGCTGCCAGAAGAACTACGGCGTGGTCATCACCGACGGCTTGCCGACCTACGACCGTAGCTTTGCGAGCAGCGATCCGTTGGGTGGCGGCAATCTGCCGAACTGGGACAGGATCGATAACGACGGCAACAATCTCAGTGGCGATGCCGAGGGCAACACGCTTTATCTGGACGATATCGCCAAGTTCGCCTATGACATCGACGTGCGCTCCTCGGGCAACGATGCCGCAGGCAAGAGTTGGGACGCCGCAGACTTCCCGAAACAAAATATGTTTACCTACTCCGTGGGGTTTACCGCCGACAATCAGATGCTGGCCGATAGCGCACGGTACGGGCATGGCAACTACTATCAGGCGACCGACAGTGCGGGGTTGAACGCGGCATTGTCGGCGGCGCTGAATGACATCACCTCCAAGGCCGGGTCTGGCGGTGGTGGCGCATCGAGCTCCTCGAGCCTGAGCACCAATACCTTGTTCTATACCTCGCAGTATGACCCTGCCGATTGGCGCGGTACCATCCGGGCTTTCGCGTTCAATGCCGATGGATCACTCAGCTCCACGACCAACTGGAGCACCGATACGACCCTCTCGCCCACGGGGGCTGCGACTCCGAGTTTTCAGTCGTGGAATACGCTGACCAGTTCGCCTATTACCCTGACTTATGGCAACTTCGCGCCGCTTCAGCAGACGGCCCTGGGATTGAGCCTGCCGTTGGGCATTACCGGCAACGATCTGGTGGAGTGGAGCAAGGGTACCAACAAGGCCGGTTTGAAGGTCCGGACCGTCTATCTGGGGGATGTCGTCAACTCACGCCTGGTTTATGCCTCGCCAACCGACCGCACGGCATCGGACACCGTTGGCGACACCAGTTACACCGCTTACCTGGATGCCAAGGCTGGCGGTACGGGGATGGCCGCACGCCTGGTGGTCAATGCCAACGACGGTTTTTTCAACGTCATCGATCCGCTGACGGGCCAGCGCCTTTATGCGTATATGCCGTCGAGTGTGATCAACAACCTGCACTATGTCGCCGATCCGGCTTATATCAATGGCAGCAGCCACAAATTCCTCAACGATGGTCAGATCACCGTGGCCGATGCCAAGCTCAATAGCACCTGGAATACCGTTGCGGTAGGCGGTGTTGGCGCAGGTGGCAAGGCATTCTTCGCGATCCGCCTGTACGGTGCCTCGACCGCCAACACCATCGGCGCCCTGTGGGAAATCAAGGCCCCGGCTGTCGCCAATCCGCTGAACGTTTTCAATGACCTGGGTTATGCCTATGCCAAGCCGGAAGTGGCTCGCTTGGCCGATGGTCGCTGGGCGGCATTCATCGGCAACGGCTATGGCAGTGCCGCCGGTGTGGCGGCGTTGTATGTGGTGGATATGCGCGACGGCTCGTTGATCACGAAAATTACCTCCGACAGTACTGGGAACAATGGCCTCAGCTCGGTAAAGCTGCGGGTCAATGCTCAAAGTGTCGTGCAATATGCATACGCTGGCGATTTGAAAGGACAGATGTGGAAGTTCAAACTGACTGATCCCGCTCCTGCCAATTGGGCCGTGGCATTTGGCGGGGCGCCGCTGTTCACAGCCTTGAACACCACGGCCCAACCGATTACCGCACAACCGGTCATTGGCAATCTGCCAGGACAAGGCAAGCTGGTCTATTTCGGTACCGGTAAACTCAGTGAAACAGCGGACAAGACCACCACGGCGCGCCAGGCGTTCTACGCGGTGTTGGATAATGACGGCAGCAGCGCCAGTTATACCGAGAGCAACCTGGTTGCCCAGACGATCAATGCTCCCGCGACAGGCACTTCGTTTTTCACCTCCAGCCAGAACCCGGTCGATTACACGACCAAGAAAGGGTTTTACTTTTCCTTGGTTCCCAACAACACACCGACTGGGGAGCGGGTTATTTACCCGGCGCTCCTGACCTTTGGACGATTGATCTTCACCACGGCACAGGTTGACACCAGCGACCCTTGTTCCAGTGCCGGGTCGGGACGTTTGCTGGATGTCGATGCGGTGAGCGGGGCCATGTTGACCTATCCGATTCTAGACACCAACGGCGATGGGACAATCAACGCCAGCGATCTGGCATTTAGCGGTATCACTTACAGTGGTAGTGTACCGAACATCGGTGGGCTTATCAGGCAGCTCGATGGGCTCCAGATCATTGCCGGGCCGCAGGAGTCAGGGACATCTGCTCCGTTGCTAGAACTGGGCGGTGTGAACAACCGGCGCATCATGTGGCGACAATTACAGTAGGTGGGAGGATCAATGCGTAGAACCGGTGAAGGTTTCAGCCTGATCGAACTGATGATCGTTGTCGCGATTATTGGGATTCTGGCCGCCGTGGCCTACCCGAGTTACACCGAGTATGTCCGTCGTGCACACCGCTCTGAAATTGCCGGCCTGTTGTACGAGCAGGCGCAGACGCTGGAGCGGTTTTATTCACGCAACGCCACGTATGTGGGGGCGGTGCTGAGCAACGGCAACGCGTTCTACAGCATCGTGCCCGCCTTGAGCGCCACCAGTTTCACGTTGACCGCGACGCCCGTCGCGGGCTCGATGATGGCGAGTGACAAATGTGGTAGCTACACCCTGAACAACCTGAATGTGTCAGCCAATACTGGGGCTGGCGCAGGCGTGACAGTCAAGGATTGCTGGGGGCGCTAGAGCGTTTTCGAGAAGGCCCGGCTTTCAATGCCAGAGGATATATTTCGTATAGCGCCTGAGTTTGTCTGGGACTTCATATCGGTTTCTTTTCTGTCTGGATCAATCAATGAACACCCAGCAACATGTAGTCATCGTCGGCGGCGGAGTGATCGGCCTGCTGACGGCATTCAACCTGGCCTCCCAGATCACCCGGGTGACTTTGCTGGATCGCTCCGGCCTCGGCCAGGAAGCCTCCTGGGCCGGCGGTGGGATCGTTTCGCCGTTGTACCCGTGGCGCTACAGTTCGGCCGTCACGGCGCTGGCCCATTGGTCGCAGGATTTTTACCCACAGCTTGGGGCGAGACTTTTCGCCCAGACCGGGGTGGATCCGGAAGTTCATACCACCGGCCTCTACTGGCTCGACCTGGATGACGAAGCCGAGGCTTTGGCCTGGGCCGAGCGCGAGAAACGCCCGCTGAGCTCGGTGGATATCTCGGCGGTCCACGATGCGGTGCCGGTCATGGGCGGGGGGTATTGCCGGGCGATCTACATGGCCAATGTCGCCAATGTGCGCAATCCGCGTTTGCTGAAGTCACTCAAGGCGGCCTTGCAGGCCTTGCCCAATGTCACGATTCACGAGCAGTGCGAGGTCAGCGATTTTATCCACGAGGGTGGGAAAATCGCCGGCGTGCGGACTTCAACGGGTGATATTCAAGCCGATCAGGTGGTGCTGGCCGCTGGCGCCTGGAGTGGCGAATTGCTGAAGACCCTGGGCCTGGAGCTGCCGGTTGAACCGGTCAAGGGCCAGATGATTCTGTATAAATGCGCGGCGGATTTCTTGCCCAGCATGATCCTGGCCAAAGGCCGTTATGCGATTCCGCGACGTGACGGCCATATCCTGATCGGTAGCACCCTGGAGCATGAAGGTTTCGACAAGACACCGACTGTACCGGCGCTGGACAGCCTCAAGGCATCGGCGGCGGAGTTGCTTCCTGCGTTGGCCGGTGCCGAGCCCGTTGCCCATTGGGCGGGATTACGCCCTGGGTCACCTGCGGGTATTCCGTTTATTGGCCGTGTGCCTGGTTTTGACGGGCTCTGGCTCAACTGCGGTCATTATCGCAACGGTTTGGTGCTGGCTCCGGCGTCCTGCCAACTGTTTGCCGATCTGTTGCTGGGAAACGAGCCGATCATCGACCCGGCTCCCTACGCGCCTCAAGGGCGGCTCAATCCAACCCCAGTTTCTTGAGACGATAACGCATCGAACGGAACGACAGGTTCAGCCGTTGGGCCGCCGCCGTGCGGTTCCAGCGGGTTTCTTCCAAGGCTTGGAGAATCAGCTTGCGCTCGATGCTTTCCAGGTAATCTTCCAGATTATCGATCTGCGCCAGATTCGGCCCCCCAGGCTCGGCGTTATTGCCGTCGGCTTGCGCCAGCCGTAGGTCGCTGGCCTCGATCTGCTCGTTTTCACACAAGGTATGAGCCCGCTCGAGCATATTCTCCAGTTCACGCACATTACCGGGAAAACGATAACCCTTGAGGATATCCAGGGCGTTGGGGTGGAGTTTGGCGGCAGGCAGCCCGCTACCTGCCGCCAGACGCTTGAGTACATGGGTCGCCAGCGGCTCAATGTCGTCGCGGCGTTCGCGCAGCGAGGGGACCCGCAGTTCAATGACGTTGAGCCGGTAATACAGGTCCTGGCGAAAGCGTCCGGCGCTGACTTCAGCGCTCAGGTCTTTGTGGGTGGCGCACAAAATCCGCACATCCACCACTTCTTCCTGTTGACCGCCGACGCTGCGAACGGCCTTTTCCTGGATCGCCCGCAGCAGCTTGACCTGCATGGCAAGAGGCAGGTCAGCGACTTCATCGAGAAACAAGGTGCCACCGTTGGCGGCTTGGAACAGCCCAGGGGTGTCTTCGACCGCGCCGCTGAAGCTGCCTTTGCGATGGCCGAAAAACTCGCTTTCCATCAGTTCCGAAGGAATGGCCCCGCAGTTGACCGGCACGAACGGGCTCTCGGCGCGAGGGCCCTGCGCATGGATCAAGCGCGCCACCAGCTCCTTGCCGCTGCCTGATTCACCACTGATATACACGGGGGCCTGACTGCGGGCCAGTTTGTCGATTTGTTTGCGCAGGGCGCGCATCGGCAGCGAATCGCCCTGCAGACGGGTATCAATGGCCAGTGGTTTTTCACCGGCCATCGGCAGTCGCAAGGCGCTGGTAACCAGTTCCCGCAAGCGGGCCAGATCCACCGGCTTGGTCAGGAAGTCGAAGGCACCGGACTTGAGTGCGTTGATCGCAGTATCCAGGCTGCCATAGGCGGTGATCATTGCCACTGGCACCTGGGGATGACGCTGTTGGATGTATTGGACCAGTTCCAGTCCCGTGCCGTCCGGCAGGCGCATGTCGGTCAGGCACAGGTCGAAGCTGTCCTGAGCCAGTTTGTCTCGGGCTTCGCCGACATTGCGGGCGCTTTGGGTATCGAGCTTCATCCGACCCAGAGTGATTTCCAGGAGTTCGCGGATATCCGGTTCATCATCGACGATCAGGATCTTCTGCCGTGGGCTCATGTTCAACTCTGTTTGCGTGCGTGAGCGAAGGTGATGCGAAAGCAACTACCGCCTTGGCGTCTTGAATAGTCTAGGCGGGCCTGGTTGCTTTCGCACAGTTCGCGGGACAGATACAGGCCCAAGCCCGTGCCCTGGCTTTCGGTGGTGAAGAACGGCTCGAACAGATGCTGCAACCGCTCGGGCGCGATGCCGGGGCCATTATCGAGTATTTCCAGAGTCGGCAACCCATTGTTCTGTTCCAGCGCCAGTTTCAGCCAGACCTGCGCCTGATCGTGCAATTGGGCGCTGTAGCGCAGACCGTTTTCCAGCAGGTTGTTCAACACCTGAGTCAACTGCAGTGGGTCGGCGCGGGTTTGCATCCGGGCATTGTCGATCTCCAGATGAAGTTGCTGGTTCGCAGGCGCTCGTTCGCGCCATTCGCTGACGAACGTTTGCAGCCAGGCACCGAGGTCTAGCAGCCGCGCTTCGGACGGTTGCCTTCGAGACAGCTGGAGCACATTCTCAATCACCCGATTCATACGCTTGGACTGGTCCTGGATAATCTGCGTGAGGCGCCGGTCGGAACCTCGCAGTTCCTTTGATTCCTGTAGCAATTGGGCAGCGTGGCTGATGGCGCCGAGAGGGTTGCGGATTTCGTGGGCGATTCCGGCGGTCAGGCGGCCCAGGGCCGCGAGCTTGAGTTGTTGGGCCTGTTGGGCGATCTGTGACAGGTCTTCGAGGAAAACCAACGTTTGCTGTTGTTCACCGCGTCGCAAGGCGATAAACGCCGGTTGCAGTACGGCACTGCCTCCGGCGATTTTCAGACTTTGCGGGCGCAATGTAGGGTTGCTGTGCCACAGGCGCAGGCGGTCTATCAGCTCCGGTGAGCCGCTCTCGATCGATCGTCCAAGGACATCGGTCTGGTTCAGCATTTCCAGGACGCTCGGGTTGGCTAATTGAACACGATACTCGGCATCGAGCACCAGGATACCGGTACGCATGCGTTGCAAGATCAGCGCATTGAGCGCTTCGAGGTTGGTCACGTCGGTGGCGCGTTGTTCGGCCAGGGTGTCGCTGACGATGAGCAAGCGGGTCAGGCCCTGGACCAGCAGCGCCGCGGCGAAGCATAGAGCGCCTAGTAACCCGGCCTGTAGGTAATCGTTGGCGGCCGCCGGCAGGCTTAAGCTCAGGTAGAAGGTCAGGTAAATAATGCCGATGGCCGAAACGGCCGCAATCAGCAGGCCGATACGACCCCGCAGCAGTGCGTTGCTGATCGCCACCGAGACGATCAGCAGGTTGCCGATACCGCTGGGTGTGCCGCCAGCGGCATAGAACAGACCTGAGAGCATGACGGCGTCGGTCAGCGTCAGGCTGAAGACCTGGGCCTGGCGCTTGGGATTTTCCAGCAACACCACCACCAGGATATTGAGGGTCAGGTAGATCCAACTGCCGGTGCGAAACAGCTCGTCGTCGGCCAGGTCCAGCAGCTTGTCGTCCATCTTGCTGGAAATCAGCAGGATCAGTGCCACGCCGATGCTCAGTCGATAAAGGTGATAGAGCCGTAGCAGGCGTCGTGCCTGGGAACCGCCGAGACTGAGGGTTTCAGCGGTCACGAGCGCCCGGGCCTTGCTCGAGGTGAGCTTGGCTGCAATACCACTGCTGCTGTTGGCTGAGGGCGTGGTCACGGGGCAGGTGTACGCCACAATGGGCACAACGCACCATGGGCGGGGCACTGAGCTCGTCGGAGGGGCGAGCCGAGGTTTCGCCCCGTTTGAATTTGCGCCAGAACCATACGGCGGCGGCAATCAGAGCAATCCAGAACAGTAAACGAACCATGGCGACCAGCTATGCGGTGAATGATCCGGCAGTTTAGCCAAGCTCAAGACGGTCGCACAGAGCAATTACACTAGTGGCCTGTACGGTGAGTTCGTCAGCTCAAGTTCGGATGCCAGAAGTTCATGGCCAAGGCGCTGTGACGAGTCATAGCCGGGCTATGGCGAGGAACAGCAGCGCCGGTCAGGGACTTCCGGCGCCGAAATTGACTCATAGAACTCACCACACCGGCACTAGCATTGCGTGAGCACAAAATACCTCAGAACGGCATCTTGAAGCCCGGCGGCAGTTGCATACCGGCGGTCATGCCGGACATCTTATCCGAGCTGTTGGCTTCAATCTTGCGCACGGCGTCGTTGACGGCGGCGGCAAACAGATCTTCCAGCACTTCGCGATCGTCGTCGCTGACACCTTCCAGCAAGCTCGGGTCGATGCTCACACGCTTGATATCGTGACGCCCGGTCATGACCACGGTGACCATGTCGCCGCCGGCCTTGCCGGTGATCTCGGCATTGGCCAGCTCCTCCTGCATCTTGGCCATTTTTTCCTGCATCTGCTGCGCCTGCTTCATCAGGCCGGCCATGCCACCCTTCATCATGGGAATCACCTCAAAAGTTTGCTGGGACAATCGGCGCGAGGCACCCGCCTCGCGTCATTCAGTTACTCACCCTGGGCCACCAGGGCTTCGACAGGTTCAATAGTATCGTCACGGATCACCGCGCCGAACTGTTGCATCATTTGCTGGATGAACGGATCGGCATGAATCGACGCCACGGCCTCGTTCTGGCGCTCATGGCGGCGACGGGAAGCCGCCTGGGCCGGGGTTTCCTGTTCGGGCTTGATCAGCTCGATGGTCACCCTCAAGGTTCGTTCATGGTACTGGTTCAGCGCATCGTTGAGACGGCGCTGCTGCGTGGCGTTGAACAACGCACTGTGGGCCGGGTCCAGGTGCAGCAGCCAGTCGTCGCCATTGACCGCGATCAACGTGCAGTTGGCTGCGATGCTACCGGTCATGCCGGAGATCGGCAGTTTCGGGAACAATTGCAACCATTCCAGCGCCAGTCCGGTGGCCGGCTGCGCGGCAGGCAACGGCTCGGGTTCCGGTGCCGGCTCGGCGGCGTGTTCACTGGCGAGATCGTCAAGGTAGCTGTAGGACGAATCCATATCCGGCTCGATATAATCTTCATCCAGCGGCGGCTCGTCGTCACGCTCCAGGCCCGCGGTCGCGGCATCCGCCTGGGCCGGAGTCGGCTCGGGAATGCCTGCTGCCACCCATCCCGGCGCGTCCGGCACCACGTTGTCGGGCGGCGGCGCCAGTTCCGGCGGCTCGGCCTCGGCAGCGGTTTCCAGTACCGGCTCCATGGCTGGCTCGTGCATCAGCGGCTCAGCGGGCGCGTTCCAGGGTAGATCGGCGGCTTCGACCGCCGCTGCCACGGGCTCGGCCACGGGTGCTGCCTCGACCGCCGAGACTCGCTCAGGCACGGTGTCGACCACCGGCGCAGGAATTGGCTCGACCCCGGGCGCGGGTGCTATTGCATCAGTCGTCACGGCGTTTTGCACCGCGCAAACCTTGACCTGCGCAGCCATAGCCGCGACCACCGGCGCAGCCGCCGCTGGACCCGCCACGTTGCGCGCGGAATCAACTGTGGCCTGGCTGATCCCCACTGGCTTTAGCGGCTGCCTCGGTGCCGTGGTGCTGTCAGCCGGTCGGAAGGCGAGCATTCGCAACAGCACCATCTCGAAGCCACCACGCGGATCCGGTGCCAGCGGCAGGTCGCGCCGGCCAATCAGGCCCATCTGGTAATAAAATTGCACGTCTTCGGCTGGCAGCGCCTGGGCCAGGGCCAGCACGCGGTCACGGTCACCGTGACCGTTATCGACACCTTCAGGCAGCGCCTGGGCAATCGCCACGCGGTGCAGCACATTGAGGATTTCCGAGAGCACGCCGTTCCAGTCGGGGCCTTGCTCGGCCAAATGCCGCACCGCTTCGAGCAACGCCTTGGCATCGCCTTCGATCAACGCATGCAGCACGTCGTAGACCTGACCGTGATCCAGCGTACCGAGCATCGCCCGCACATCACTGGCCATGACCTTGCCTTCACCGAAGGCAATGGCCTGGTCGGTCAGGCTCATGGCGTCGCGCATCGAACCGTCCGCCGCCCGGCCGAGCAACCAGAGGGCGTCGTCTTCGAACGGTACGTTCTCGACCCCCAGTACGTGGGTCAGGTGCTCGACCACTCGCTCCGGGGTCATGTTCTTCAGAGAGAATTGCAAGCAGCGCGACAAAATCGTTGCAGGAAGTTTCTGTGGGTCGGTGGTCGCCAGGATGAACTTGACGTAGGGTGGCGGCTCTTCCAGGGTTTTCAACAAGGCGTTGAACGAGTGGCTGGAAAGCATGTGCACTTCGTCGATCAGGTAGACCTTGAAGCGCCCTCGGCTCGGCGCGTACTGCACGTTGTCCAGCAACTCGCGGGTGTCCTCGACCTTGGTCCGGCTCGCGGCGTCGATCTCGATCAGATCGACAAAACGCCCCTCGTCGATCTCGCGGCACACCGAACAAGTACCGCACGGTGACGAGGTAATACCGGTTTCGCAGTTCAGGCACTTGGCGATGATTCGCGCAATGGTGGTCTTACCGACCCCGCGGGTGCCGGTGAACAGATAGGCGTGGTGCAGTCGCTGGCTGTCCAGAGCATTGATCAGCGCCTTGAGCACATGGGTCTGGCCGACCATTTCGCGGAACGAGCGCGGACGCCATTTACGTGCAAGAACCTGATAACTCATCGATAACCGTCGCATCTGGAAAGCGGAAGACCGCTAATGCTAGCGGAGCAGGGGCAAAATTGCATCCGGCGCTCGGCCCTAATCTGACTAAGCTGAACTTTATGGGAAAATTCACAGCCTGAAGCGTCGTACTCCAGCCGGAGAGTTGAATGCGTATAGCGTGGGGCGCCTTTGTGTTGATGATCGCCAACTGTTCTGCTGCGCCTGCGCCATTGCGCTTTGCCGTGGCCGACAGCTGGGCCATGCCGCTGGTCCAGATCGAGAACGACCAACCGACCCAGGGTATTCTCTATGATCTGATGACCAGCCTTGCCCAGCAGGTTGGGGTGCCCGCCGAGTTTCATGTCCTGGCCCGAGCCCGCGTGCAGAGTGCCATGGAGCACGGCGACATCGACGTGCGTTGCTATGCCGCACAATCCTGGCTGGCGAACCGATCAGGCGACTATATATGGAGCATTCCACTGCTGGTGCATCGCGATGTGCTGATCAGCAATGCCAACCACCCGCAACAGATCAATCTTCGGAACCTGCCCAGACAACCTGTCGGCACCGTATTGAGCTACACCTACCCAACCCTGCAACCACTGTTCGATACGGGCAAGTTGATCCGCGACGATGCTCGTAACCAGGAACAGGTGCTGAAAAAGCTATCGGCGGGTCGCTATCAGTATGCGGTCAGCAACCAGTGGAGCCTGGACTGGTTCAACCAGAAGCTCATGCCACAGCACCAACTGAGAGTCGTAGCGATGCTGCAAGAGCAGTCGGTGGGCTGTTTAGTGCGCAATGATCCGGCGCTGCCGGTGCAGCGGATCTTGCGGACCCTGCTGAGAATGAAGATATCCGGGGAAATCGACGGGATTATCGGGCTCTACACCGGCAACGGCGAACAACTGGACAAGCCGGTTACACAACCTCCTGTATTACTCCCTGAAGCCCCATGAGCCTGGCCGGCCAGTGAAGCTTTGCCTGTCCTGCCATCTGTGCACCCCTACTCCGTTGAAAAACGCCTCACAAACGCACGAAAAATCAATTACGTCAGCCACTTAACCAAGAATGAGGCTATGCCCTAAGACGGGCTTTTTTTTCAAAGACCGTTTGTCGTTTTCCCAAGCAGAAGTGCTCTTCATTTAATGTAAGAACTGCCCTACAAAAAAACACATAACTATTTTTAAAAAACCATAAAAAACAATACAAAACTATTTTTAAAAATTTCAACTACTTCTGAAACACTCAAAAAAACTACGAAACTTCCTACAAATAGCATCATTTGCATTTGACGTGACTTTAGCACAAGAGCTATAGCTAGCATTACTGCTACTCAGCAGTAGTAGTTGATGAAAGCGGCTACTTAATACATAAACAGTACACAGGAGAAAGCCATGAGTATCGAAAATTTTGGAGATTCGATCTTCAACTTTAAAAAAGATCCTAGCTTCGACAGAAGCCCTCAGGCAAATATTGGTGGTTCAGGTAGCCAAGGTGGATGCGGCGGGAGTGGTGGCTGTGGTGGTGGTGGTGGGTGTAACGGCGGTAGCGGAGGAAGTGGAGGTTCAAGGGGCAACGCGATTACCAGCAATGACAGACATCAACTAACCGCTGCTTCGCGTGAGGATTAGAGAACTAAATACCCAAACCATGTGAAGGTTACTCTGCAGTGAGCTAAGTAACCTTTGCTGCAGGATATTAAGGAGGCCCCCAATGAACATAAACATACATAACTATGAAATACTTAACTTCCCTAATGAAGATCTCGTAGTATCAGAAATTGGAATTTCAAGAATCAACTCAAAATCATTACTAAATGCATTGAAAACCATAAAAATTCGAGATCAATGCAATATATCCAAAGAAGAAATAAATGACATCTTGATAGAAAATGGTCTCGATTCTTCAGCAGCATTTTCTTTCCTGGAGAAAATTTTATACATAAAAAAACCAATCAGTGACTATTTTTTTAAAAAAACAGTCATCATCCATGACTTTTACAATGCTGACTTGAAAGAAATATTGACCACCGAGTTAAGTCTACCTGTAGATTATCAAAATTTTCCTAAAAATAAACTTCACTTAAAAATAACAGATCGATATTTCTTTTTTATTTTATGTAAAAACTACGATTACACTCAACTAAAGAAATTATATTTTGAAATAGCATCTGGCGCGCCCCAAAGCTCAATTTCAGTTGGGACAATGATCGGAAACTTCTTTTCTATCAGCCCACCTTACATTCCCGAAATAGGCAATCCATGTCATTTCTGTAATGTAGATCGACTAGAGATCAACACTCAATCAAACCAAAGAGATAACAACTGGGTAAGATTATTTAATTTTTTCAAAGATCGAAGCTCACCAATTCCATCTTGCAAACATTCGCTACTTCAAAAAAATATAATTTTCGGAGCTATTGCTGACCACATCAATTTCTATACCACACCGGGACACGAAATACGTCACCAAGATAGTATGTTTCTCACATCATACATAGATATACAAAAAGGATTGATTACCGAAGAAAACATACCTCATTGGTTCATGTGCGACTGTTTGAGATCAAATGTATGAAAACCATCCCTCACGATTATTACTTGAAATTTATAGATCCAAAAGTATTCGAGGAAGTACAAAATTTTCACAACAAGGAAAAATATACAATTCATGAAGCATTCGAAAACACCACCTACCTCCATCAACTAAATGAAGAGCAACTTGATACTCTATGTTCCAATGAGCTCAGCCTTTACCCAGATCTTGGCTTAACACATAACTTACCTGACAACATAAAAGAAATAAATACATTCAATAGAAACGAATCTTGCGATTTTTTTGAAAAAACAAAATTAAATCTCCCAATTATTCAACGATTGATAGTTCCACTTTTAACAAAAAATTCAAACCCAAAAAAAAGAAACTATCCTAGCGGGGGCGCGCTCTATCCAATAGAAATATTTATATGTTCATTGAATGACGAAAATGAAGGCTGGCCTCACCCTCAAAAAATATTGCACTTGCTCCCCGCCTCAAAATCCTTTGAAATCATGCAAACCAGTTGCAATACACATCATTTAAAAAAAACGATATTATCCAACATACAAAGCATCGGCAGCCCAAGCATAGCAATTGTCTATGTGGCTTACTTTCCAAAAATTTTATTCAAATATAGATATCGTGGATACCGCATGGCCTTAATGGAGGCAGGCTCAATCTATATGCTAATAGAGCTCCAGGCGGCAGATATTGGATTGAATTGCAGGTTATGGGCTGGCTATACAGACCACATGTTATCAAAAGCATTGGGATTAAACCCTGTACTATTTTCGCCAATTTGCGTTCATTTAATTGGAGCAAAAAAATGAATATCATAAACAACAATTTTGGAACCATGTTCCCCAATAGAGTTTGTTATCAACCTTCTGCCACACTAGACATGCCGTCAGTGACCGAAGTATTTGATTTCCACTTAAACACCGGATCTGGTATAGGAATAGGTTCAAACGCAATCAAATCTGCCATAGGGGAATATTTTGAAAGGCGGCATTTTTACATCGAGGTTTTTCCGGACTTAGAAAACACTCTCTCCAGTAGCCTCTCCGCCAAAGAAGTAAAATCTTTTATTAAAGCATTCTACCAGACAAACTCCGAAAACTTCAAAACCTCCGACTTGGAGCTACATAGATATAAATTAACGAAAGCTTCAAGGCTTTCCAACTTCACCCCTTGCTATATTCCAACAGCGTGTATCTCTCTAAACTCACTAGAATTAGGCAGCGACAGCGAAATTTACCCATCGCGAGATACCTGCGGTTGCAGTTTCCACTGGAGTGCCGAAGAGTCAATGTTCGGCGCATTAAAAGAAAGTTTAGAACGACAATTTTTATCACGTTTTTGGCTTACAAAAAAATGCACTGCCGTCTTAGGGTCAACCGAATTAATAAAATCATTGAGGTATCACGTTACCACAAAATTACACCAAATACTATGTAAATCTGGAGAGCTCATAGCCTTTGACATATCAGACAACAGATTCCCCGGAAAATGTTTATTGGTAGTATACGGACAAAAAGACACAACTCGCAACGTATTATATTGTGCAGGATTATCTTATGCTGAAACCAAAATAGCTGCCTTAGACAAGGCCATTAACGAACTCTGGCAAACCTTTCGCTTTATTAATCTATTCTCCAGTATCAACGGAAAATTGCACAGCCTTCACGATCCATACATAAAATATTTCTTAAGCTGCAACAACTATCAAACATTCCAAAACATAAGTACTCATATCATAACCCACGACGAGAACAAACATACATCTCATCCTTTTAACTTCAACGGTATCAGACAAGCTATCATAGATCAAAATATACTTGGCTATCTTTATACAAAAACTCGATTACTAGATGGAGAAACTTGCACAGTAAGCAAATTTATCTCACCGGACATGTTTACTCACATGGATAATTCAAAAAATATAAACACACATAACAAATACTCATTTCACTTCAAGAAAGACATAATCACTGAACGAAAATCAATGATGGTTCCATTTCCATAGAGGATAAATCAATGCAAAGCCATTTTTCTTATCGCTCAAGCCGTCTAGCCTGGCTCTTTATAAAAGAGCAGCTCAAGGAGCCCATTGCCTTATTCTGGATCATTATTTCGCCATGTGCGGCTTTCTATCTCCTGGAGCTATCCAGAGGCGGGACAGCGGTATTTTCAGGGACTTACGCTGAACATACAGCTTGGTTCTATGCCTACATCTCGTCCAGTGTTGCCCTGTTCGGCTTTTCTTTTTATATCATTGGTCGTCGAGAAAGCGGCTATATTCGGTCTTTTATTTATAATCACGAGGCAAAGCTTGTCTTTGTCCTGGCCCAGACCTTGGCCTACTCAGTCATCGCAATTATCTACTGCACGGTATTTTACCTTGCCACACGCCTACCATTTGGTGCTTATTCACTTTCGGAGTTGCTGAGTATAATTTTAAAATTCTATACTTGCTATCTACTATTTTGCTCAATCGGCATTCACTTTAGCTTACTCCCCATAAATTTCCAAAACGCCAATACTCTTTTCTCGATTTTTTCATTTTGCATTTTGATCCTCGGCTTATCGAATTCACTCTTGGAAAACTCCCTGCTTAACAGCATTAATCTGGGTAACCCACTCATACACGCAGTCGGACTTGTTGAGCAAGGCTTCGAGGCCAATGTAGAACTCACCCTATTAATATTTATCATATTCATCTCAAGCTTGTTGATAACCATCAAATTCTTGCGCATCAACCCTGTCTGGAGCCGTTACTGATGAAAGGTCTCGAAATAAACTCATTATCATTCCGATACAGCGACAGGATGATTTTCCAAGACGCGACGCTTAGCGTGCAGCCGGGTGCTATTATCGGTGTGCTTGGTCCAAACGGATCAGGAAAAACTACGCTCTTTGATATCATTTGTAAATTGAAGACACCTTGTGCGGGGACTATACAGAACGATTTCGCAAAAGAGCTTTATCTGTCTCAGACGCTAATGACGCCACCTGCCCTGCGCATGTTCGATATCTTCGAAATGACCAATCTGCTTTGCTCTTCGACTCGCCACGCACAGACACAAGTACTGGACAAGCTTTCGCAATGGAGCCCCAACATCATCAATCGCTACAAAGAGATATGGGGGAAAAAGTCCGCGTTGTGCAGTTATGGAGAAAAACGTTGGTTTTTTACCCTTTCCCTTCTGTCGTTGGACGCTGACTTCATCATCCTTGACGAGCCCACGGCAGGTGTCGATCCAGAATTTCGTCATTATATCTGGCAGTGCCTGCACGGCGCAGCGAACAGTGGCACCGCCATTCTGGCTTCCTCGCATAACGTTGATGAGATCGTTGACCACTGCAACTATTTCTATATGTTGAGCCAAAAGCAGTTCAAGCGATTTGACAACCGCCAGTTTTTTATGGATGCCTATGATGCAAAATCGCTTGATGCGGCGTTTATCCAAGCTGCGGCCTCCTGAAATAACAGGAGTAGGTCAGCTTTGCATCGGCACTAACATGAACGGTTCAACGCGTCGGTACTTGTGGTCGTAAGAATGCACATAATCGACCACGGCCGATGTGAGGTCTGCTGTAGACATCTGACCGATATTAACACTTATGGAACCCACGCCGTCTAACGGACACCTAGCAAGCGGTTAATGATCACGCCGACACTTTCTGGTCAGCCCTCCCCCCGAAAATGCAATGACATCGGATCCGAAACCAGGGATTAGGTCGTCTTCGGCAGGTTCAATCGCCACAGATCCGCATTCCCGGCCAATGGCACTTTTTACCAGTGCAATCGATGCACCGGATGGTTCGTGCTCTGCTCAGAAAACCTATCTTTCGTTCATGACGTCAAAAAATCAGGAAATATAAAGTATATGAGAATAGAGTTTCCGGGCTCTCGCTCAATCCATGTCCCGGTATCTGAACACACGGAAAACGTCGAAAATGGAGACCCCAGCCAAGCCAGCACACCATTGGCAAAACAGCTGATAGGAAACTATTCATCATCGAAAGAATTCGGTGTCCCCCAAGACATCAAAACCTCAGATCGCCCTCGACGCAGCTCTTCGTTGTCAGATACTGATCGCCGGCTGGCGGCTTATGTGTTTGCACGCACGGTCGATAATCGTCTGCCCAACGACATTGAGTTAGGGATGTTAAGAGAGGCTAATGTATCAATAAAAGAGACTCAAAAATTGCTGTCAGAAGGGAGAGGCAATGTCCGGTCGGACTTGGACCGAACACAAAACGATTCGTTTTTCAGATCATCCGCCATGCGATCTACGCTGCAAAAGGTAAGACTATCATCCGCTCAGCGGGCCGCATTGGCCGTACATGCAAGAGCTGGAAATTGCGGTGAACACTCAGATGTCTTAATGCATGTTCATGCCGAAAAGCTCAGCGCCGGTGATCGACTGCATGATGTATACAACTTCATTGAGGATCACGAAGCTGTCATTCTAGAGGGCGCAGGAGAGCGCCCAGACATTCTTCTCGATGTATGGGGCAGTCGTCATCGCACGAGCGCGATGAATGTAATAGACAGCAAATACCATAACGATGCTCGGGATCTCGAAACAATTGGTACGCTTACGCAAAAGACCGGATTAGAGGCATCGTCTGAATTTAAAGGCAGCCTTTCAAACGGGATAAACGAAGCGAAAGGGGTATTCGATGCGGAGCTTAAGCGTGCCCGTGAGCGCGGCACCAAATCAGTCGGTGCACGCGACTCAAACGTTTTCAATGAAGCTTTTGCTGCGCGAGTTAAAGCTAAAGTTGCAGAGAATGACCCCGCGAAAAATTTACATTTTGCATTAAATGCTGCCATCTCCATAGGGGCGAGTTCTAGCTCGGCTAGCAGAGCGGCCCCTGAAATAATTCAAATCGCTTCAGATCTGATTAGGAGTGATTGACCTGAAACAAACTTACTCCCAGTGCCCAATACGTTCACTAGTAGTGGCATGAATTTTTGGCTTGGTGCGAAATGCATCAAGCCGAAGCTGGTGCGATGCCACGCGGCGGAGAGATTGACGTCGATTATGGCGTACCGCCCTGGCACACCTAAAGGTCGCTATACTTCGAGGAGTTTTTTGGAAAATCCTTGTAAAATCAAGGATTAATAAAATGGAGGCAACCCCACCAGCCACACCCCGGCACACAATGTTCCCGCTGTGGCTGCTCCCTTCCGGGCCTGACCAGGTTCACGGGTAATCGTTGCGGGGGGACCGATGAGGTCACCATAACGACGCTCGCCTGGCAGCGAGCCGCGCCATTGTACCTAGATAACGAGAAGTTACAACCGCCAGACACCGATAAAAATTCGATAGAGCTCAAACACTTGTCGGCGTTGTCCCACCACTTCACCGAGCGCTCACACGCTCTGCGGCGCCAGCGTTCGGCAACGCTGTTTCATAGAGGAGACCGCCTTCCTCAATCCCTCAACACCAGGATATCGACGTCGAGCATACAGGATATGAACCCGGCAAAGCTTCAGTTCGAACAGCGAGCCACTCCCCCAGGACGTACAGCGTTTGACGTAACAGCCGTCAGGCGGCGTGTACGTGGGCCAGCGGGAACAAGCGCTTGAAGTTTTCGGTGGTCTGTTCGGCGAACTGCTCGTAGGACACTCCGCGCAACATCGCCAGGTAATCCGCCACATCGCGCACGTACTGTGGCAGGTTCGGCTTGCCACGGTGGGGAATCGGTGCGAGGTAAGGCGAATCGGTTTCCACCAGCAGCCTATCGGCCGGCACTTGCCGGGCCACATCGCGCAAGGCATCGGCATTGCGGAAGGTCACGATCCCAGACAAGGAGATATAGAATCCAAGGTCCAGGGCCGCACGGGCCATGTCCCAATCCTCGGTAAAGCAATGTAGCACACCGGCCTGGGGCAACCGCGCTTCGCGCAACAGGCTCAGGGTATCGGCGCGGGCACCACGGGTATGGACGATCACCGGTTTGCCGGTCTTCTGCGCCGCCTGCAGGTGCAGACGGAAAGATGCCTGCTGCACTTGCGCCGCTTGTGGCTCGTAGTGATAGTCCAGACCGGTTTCGCCGATTGCCACGACACGCGGATGATCAAGCTCGCGCAGTAACCAGTCGAGGGCCGGCGTCGCGTCAGGCTTGACGTCTAAAGGGTGAACGCCGACCGAACAGTCGACATCGGCATAACGCTCAGCCAGGGCCTTTACATCAGCGGCGTTGTCGGCGCTGACGCCGATGCACAGGAAATGCCCAACGCCGCGCTGGCGCGCCGCCTCGAGGGCGGCATCCAGAGAACCCTGGTGTTCGGCGAGATCAAGGCGGTCGAGGTGGCAATGGGAATCTATAAGCATGGGATAACGTGACAACTACATCGTATGGGTGGGACGGTCGGACTTAAGGGTGCCGGCCAGATGGGTTTCGATCTTGCTGTGGGCAGTGTTGTCGCCGTCGTTGAACTGTACGCCGATACCCGCCGCACGATTGCCCTGGGCTCCCTTGGGAGTGATCCAGATGACCTTGCCGGCGACCGGGATTTTCTCCGGTTCATCCATCAGGTTGAGCAGCATGAACACCTCGTCACCTAACTTGTAGCTCTTGTAGGTGGGGATGAACAGGCCGCCATTCTTGATAAAGGGCATATAGGCCGCGTACAACACCGACTTGTCCTTGATGGTCAACGACAAGATACCGTTGCGCGGCCCTGGGCCTATGGGTTCGTTCATACGGACTCCCGAAATGCAGATAACCCAATTCTAGGCGCTTGCCAGCCTGGACGGCTAGTTTGCAGGCAACGCGGCCCATTGCACCAGCAGGGCTTCGAGCAGCAACACCCGGTTGAGGTTGGCCTTGCTCAGCACCTTTTGGCGCTGGGCGAGGATCCAGTCCTGGATATTCAGGACCTTCTCCTGCGAGGTTTTCTGTGCCAGGTACTGCACCACCTTGCGCATGTCGGGCAGCCCCAGGCCGACTTCATCCTGGGTCAGTTGGTAGCGCAGGATCAAGCTCGACCAGTCACAGAACCAATCGAACAACAGCAACAGCGAAATGGCATTCCACCCCTCGGCCAACTGCGTGGCCGATTGCTGTTGCTTGAGCAGTTTCTTCACCCCCTCCACCACCAGCGCCCGTTGTTCGCGCACGCCCTGGGCCTGCAGGCTGACCGCAGCCAGTGGCGAACCTGCCGCCAGGGTCAGCAGTTCGATACGCTCCGGCTCACTGCAATCAGGCAAGGCTGCGGCCAGCCATTGCAGGCTCATGGCTTCGCCCGGCAGCGGGCAGGCTTGCTGCACGCACCGGCTGCGAATGGTCGGCAGCAGACGACTGGACTGGTGGCTGACCAGCAGCAGCACGGTATCGCCGGACGGTTCTTCGAGGCTCTTGAGCAGAGCGTTGGCGGCGTTGATATTCATCGATTCCACCGGATCGATCAGCACCACCTTGCGCCCGCCCAGTTGCGCAGTCTGGACCACGAAACTGACCAACTCGCGGACCTGGTCGACCTTGATCGCCTTGTCCGCCTCTTCCGGTTCGAGGATGTAGTTGTCCGGGTGACTACCTGCCGCCAGCAACAGGCAGGATTTGCACTGCCCGCAGGCATTGAGGCCTTGCGGACTCTTGCACAGCAGCAGTGCCATCAGACGCTCGGCCAGCGCCCGCTTACCGATCCCCACCGGGCCATGGAGCAGATAGGCATGGGCATGCTGCGTGCGACCGGCCAGTTGCCGCCAGAGATCGTCCTGCCAGGGATAGGCTTCAGCCACGATGCCGCTCCAGGATCTGCGGTAATAGAGTATCCAATGCCTGTTGGACTGCGGCCAGGGGCAAGGCGGCGTCGACCAACCGATAACGCGCCGGGTCGGCTTGGGCGCGCTTGAGGTAGGTGTGGCGCACCGCTTCGAAGAACACCTGACCTTCCTGCTCGAAGCGATCCAGCCGACCACGCGCACTGGCACGGGCCAGGCCGATTTCCACCGGCAGGTCGAAGACCAGGGTGAGGTCCGGACGCAGCTCGCCCTGGACAAAGGTTTCCAGGATGGCAATCCGCTCCTGGGACAAACCACGACCGCCGCCCTGATAGGCATAAGTGGCATCGGTGAAACGGTCGCACAGGACCACCGCACCCCGCGCCAGGGCCGGACGAATCACTTCAGCCAGATGCTGGGCACGGGCGGCGAACACCAGCAACAATTCGGTGTCGGCGCACATGGCTTCATCGCTGGTTGCCAGCAGCAGCTCGCGAACGCGCTCGGCCAGGGGCGTGCCGCCCGGTTCGCGAGTCAGTAGCACATCGATGCCCCGAGCACGCAACTGCTCGGCCAGATAGTCGCGATTGGTGCTTTTGCCCGCGCCTTCCGGGCCTTCCAAGGTAATAAACAAGCCGGTCACAGGCAGTCCTTCATCAGAGTCATTGCACGTCCTTCGCCGTGGGTTCGGCGGGCACCGGCGGTGTATCTGTCGTTGCGCCGGAGGGGTCTGGGCCTGCTGCGGGTTCGCTGGCATCCGGGACCGGCGCAGGCGGCGTGGCAGCCTCGGGGGCCGGACTCGCTGCTGCGCCCGAAGCCGGTGCCGGGCTGGAGCGATAGTCGGCACGACGCTTGAGCTGGAACTCGCGCACCGCGTTGTTATGGGTCTCCAGGTCATCGGAGAAGACATGACTACCATCGCCTCGGGCGACAAAATACAGGCTGCTGCCCGCCACCGGGTTCAGGGCGGCATGAATCGCCTCGCGTCCGACCATGGCGATCGGCGTCGGCGGCAAGCCAGCGTTGAGGTAAGTGTTATAGGGATTGGCTTCGCGCAGGTGGGCGCGGGTCAATTTGCCAGTGTAACGCTCGCCCAGGCCGTAGATCACCGTTGGATCGGTCTGCAGCAACATGCCAATCTGCATCCGCCGCACGAAGACCCCGGCGATCTGGCCGCGCTCCTGGGGGACACCGGTTTCCTTCTCCACCAGCGAAGCCATGATCAGCGCCTGGTACGGATTAGCGTAGGGCGCGTCGGCGGCACGCTTTTGCCACTCCTGGTCCAGTACGCTGTCCAGGCGGTCGTAGGCCTTTTCCAGCAGCTCGACATCGCTCATTCCGCGCACGAAGCGATAGGTGTCGGGGAAAAAGCGACCTTCAGGGAACACGCCGAAGTGGCCCAGCTTGCTCATGACCTCGGCGTCGCTCAGCTCGCTCAGGGTCTGCTGGAGCTTGTCGTTCTTCGCCAGCGCACTGCGTACCTGACGAAAGTTCCAACCCTCGACCAGGGTCAGGCTGTACTGCACCACTTCACCACGCTGCCAGAGGCCCAACAGCGCCCGCACATTCATGCCCGGAGTCAGCCGATACTCGCCACCGTGCAACGGCACCCCGGCCAGGTTGAAGCGCCAGTACAAGCGTAGCCAGAACGCATCACGCAGGGTGCCGTCGGCCTCCATACGGTTGAAGGTCCCGATGGGCGTCGCGCCAGTTGGCACGTCGAGCAATTGTTCCTGTGTCAGGTCGAGGGTCTGCTCCAACGCCGAATGGATCTTCCAGGCCGATCCACCCAGCACCAATCCCGCCAGTACCAGCCCCGTCTGCAGCAGCAGCAAGCATTTACGTCTCAATTCAAACATCCAATAGCGCGCGGGCAATGCCTTGCAGTTTACGGGTGAGAGGACCAACCGACCAGCTCAGGTCGGTAAAAGCCCGAACCGGCCAGACACCGTAGACGCTGTTACAGAGAAAGACCTCATCAGCCTGTCGGAACTGCTCCATGCTGATGTCTGAAATACTCACCGGGATAGCCAATGCACGGGCCTGGTCCAGCAGCTCGGCACGCATGACGCCCGCCACGCCGCAACGGCTCAGGTCAGCGGTGAACAGCACGCCGTCACGCACCAGGAACAGGTTGCTGAAAACCCCTTCGATCACCCGTCCGGCGCCGTCGAGCATCAAGCCTTCGGCATACTCGGCATCTTGCCATTCGCTGCGAGCGATGACCTGCTCGAGTCGGTTGAGGTGCTTGAGGCCGGCCAGCAAGGGTTGTTCGGACAACCGGGTGATACAGGGAAAAAGGCGAATGCCTTCGTTCTGCAGGGCCGCGGGATAGATCGCCGCGGGACTGCCCTGGAGGATACGGCGCGGCACTGCGTCAGCCGCCGTGGCGTAGCCGCGCAGGCTGTCGCCACGGGTAAGGATGAGTTTGAGCACGCCCTCACCCATGGCGGCGCTGTAGACCAGCAACTCGCTGCGAATCAGCGGGTGATTGACCGCCATGCCCAGACGCTGACCACCGTCGACCAGACGCCGCAGATGCCGCTCCAGCAACCGCGCACGTCCGGCCTTCACGGCAATGGTCTCGAACAGACCATCGCCATAGGCCAGGCCACGGTCCTTGAGCGGCAACGAATCAGCCGGTTGACCGTCGACCCAGCTTTGCATCACTCGGCGAACCGGCGGAACACCAGCGAGCCGTTGGTACCGCCAAAACCAAAGGAGTTGGACAGCACCACGTCAATCGGCATACGCCGCGCTTCGTGAGGCACGAAGTCGAGGTCGCAGCCTTCGTCCGGCTCGTCGAGGTTGATGGTCGGCGGCGCCACCTGATCGTTGATCGCCAGCACGCTGAAGATCGCCTCGATCGCCCCGGCGGCACCCAGCAGATGACCGGTCATCGATTTGGTCGAGCTGACCGCCAATTTGTAGGCGTGCTCGCCGAACACCGTCTTGATCGCCTGGGCTTCGGCGAGGTCACCGGCCGCGGTCGAGGTGCCATGGGCGTTGACGTACTGCACCTGCTCGACATTCAACTGCGCATCACGTAGAGCGTTGGCGATGCAACGCGCCGCGCCAGCGCCGTCAGGGGGTGGCGAGGTCATGTGATAAGCATCGCCGCTGGTGCCAAAGCCAATCAGTTCGGCGTAAATGATGGCACCACGCGCCTTGGCGTGCTCCAACTCTTCCAGGACCAGCGCACCGGCACCGTCGGCCAGCACGAAGCCGTCACGGCCCTTGTCCCACGGACGGCTGGCACGGGCCGGCTCGTCATTGCGGGTGGACAGCGCGCGCGAAGCACCAAACCCCCCCATGCCAAGGCCACAAGCGGCCATTTCGGCACCGCCGGCAATCATCACGTCGGCTTCGCCATAGACAATGTTACGCGCCGCCATGCCGATACAATGGGTACCGGTGGTGCAGGCGGTAGAGATGGCGTAGTTCGGCCCCTGGGCACCCAGATGGATGGACAGGAAGCCAGAAATCATATTGATGATCGAGCCAGGGACGAAGAACGGCGAAATGCGCCGCGGCCCGGAATCATGCAGGATACGGCTGGTTTCCTCGATATTGGTCAGACCGCCAATACCCGAGCCCATGGCCACGCCGATACGCTCACGGTTGGCATCGGTGACTTGCAGGCCGGCGTTACGCACCGCCTGAAAACCGGCGGCCAGACCGTATTGAATGAATAGGTCGAGTTTGCGGGCTTCTTTGACCGACAAATACTCTTCGACAATGAAGCCCTTTACCGAACCGCCAAAACGGGTGGTATAGGCAGAAAGGTCTGTGTGTTCGATCAGACCAATGCCACTGCGGCCAGCCAGAATGCCCTGCCAGGTGCTCGAAACATCCGTACCCAATGGCGACAACATCCCCATACCGGTGACTACGACGCGTCTACGCGACACAGCACTCTCCTTTATCCTGTTGACCACGCTTTGCCTCACGCCTAAAGAAAAAACCGCACGCCACGATGGCAGTGCGGTTTTTCCATGACAGCGGGCAACGATTACAAACTATTACGCCGAATGGGCAGTAACGTAATCGATAGCAGCTTGTACGGTGGTGATTTTTTCAGCTTCTTCATCAGGAATTTCGGTCTCGAATTCCTCTTCCAGAGCCATCACCAGCTCAACGGTGTCAAGGGAGTCGGCACCCAAGTCTTCAACGAAGGAAGCTTTGTTGATCACTTCTTCTTCCTTGACGCCCAGTTGCTCGGCAACGATTTTCTTGACGCGTTCTTCGATGGTGCTCATACCTTGTTTTCACTCCTAATGGAAAAATTCAGGCAGCTGGCCGGTGGGTAAGTGTATAGAAAGGCTTTTCAGCTTTTCAACCGAAAGCTTCGGCCTTTACCCCCTTTTGCCCTCTGCCCATCAATAAGTTGCAGCTTTATAACGGATTTTAGACAGCTGGTATGACTTTTTTTCAAACAAGCCGTCACATTTGAATTACATGTACATCCCGCCGTTCACCGGGATTGTAGCCCCAGTCACGTAAGCTGCCCCGTCCGAAGCCAGAAAAGCGACCACTTGCGCAATCTCCTCGGCCTGACCCAGACGACCCAGCGGAATCTGCGTCAGCAGGGCTTCACGCTGTGCCTCGGGCAATTCGCGAGTCATATCGGTGTCGATGAAGCCTGGAGCAACCGAGTTTACCGTAATCGACCGCGAACCGACTTCACGCGCGAGTGCGCGACTGAAACCTTCGAGGCCGGCCTTGGCTGCCGCGTAGTTTACTTGGCCTGCGTTGCCCATGGCACCCACAACCGAGCCAATATTGATAATTCGCCCCCAACGCGCCTTGGTCATGCCACGCAAAACGCCTTTGGACAGGCGGAACAGACTGTTGAGGTTGGTATCGATCACGTCGTACCACTCATCGTCTTTCATGCGCATCATCAGGTTATCGCGGGTGATACCGGCATTATTGACCAAGATGGCCGGCACACCGAATTGCTCGGTGATGCTGGCCAGGACTGCGGCCACGGACTCGTCGCTGGTGACGTTGAGTTCCAGGCCGGTACCTTGAATACCATTTTCCTTGAGGGTCGCGGCAATGCGCTCGGCACCTGAGGCGGATGTCGCGGTACCAACGACCACGGCCCCCTGGCGACCCAACTCAAGGGCGATGGCTTGGCCGATACCACGGCTGGCGCCGGTGACCAGTGCAACTTTACCTTGCAGACTCATGCAGGCTTCTCCTAATTTCAGGCCAGCGCCGCACACGTGGCGGCGAAGGCATCCGGGGTATTCAGGTTGGACGTGTTGACGCCATCGGCGCAACGCTTGTTCAGGCCGGCCAGGACCTTGCCTGGACCGCACTCAACCAGCTCAGTCGCGCCCTGGGCGGCCAGGTATTGCACCGATTCGACCCAGCGAACCGGCTTATAAAGCTGTTCCAGCAGATCGCGCTTGAGGGTATTCAGATCAGCGGCGACGCTCGCGCTGACATTCTGCACCAACGGAATCCGTGGTGCCTGCCAGTCGATGGCGGCAATCGATTCGGCAAAACGTTCGGCGGCCGGACGCATCAGCTCGCAATGCGATGGCACGCTGACCGGCAGCGGCAACGCGCGCTTGGCACCCTTGGCCTTGCAGGCCTCCATGGCACGTTCGACGGCGGCCTTGGTCCCGGCAATCACCACCTGGCCCGGCGAGTTGAAGTTCACCGCGCTAACCACTTCGCCCTGGGCGCAGTCGGCACAAGCGGCAACCACATCGGCATCTTCCAGACCGAGGATCGCCGCCATGGCACCCTGCCCCGCCGGCACGGCTTGTTGCATCAGTTGACCGCGACGCTCGACCAGACGAACGGCATCGACCAGGCTCAGACTATCGGCGGCGACCAGCGCACTGTATTCACCCAGGCTGTGGCCGGCAACATACGCCGGGCGCTCGCCGCCCTTGGCCAACCACAAGCGCCACAGGGCCACCGAAGCAGTGAGGATCGCCGGCTGGGTCTTGTCGGTTTGATCGAGTCGCTCTTGCGGCCCCTGCTGGGTCAGCGCCCAGAGGTCATAACCCAGGGCCTCGGAGGCCTCAGCGAAGGTTTCCAGGATCAGCGGGTACTGCACGCCCAGCTCGGCCAGCATGCCGAGGGACTGTGAGCCCTGCCCTGGAAAGACGAATGCGAGGGAGGTAGACATGAAACGAGCCCCTAATGATCTTGTCGTCGGAGAGTTGAGGCTCCACCTTGGGAAGGCAAGAAACCCTTGATTGAATGCCTCAGTTGGATGGATCGTTGAACCGAGCGGTCACATTTAAGCATTAGCCAGGCAAAATGCCTAAAGCAACAGATCCTCCAGGCGCCCATGCAAGCGCTCGGGAAGGTTTTCCTGAATCTCGATTGAGGCTCGCCGGATGGCGCTCTGCAAGCCCTGGACACCGGCCGAGCCATGGCTCTTGACGACAATCCCCTGTAAGCCAAGGAAACTCGCGCCATTGTGGCGTGCCGGCGCCAGATCGGCTTGCAGGCGCCTCAGCAACGGCAAAGCCAGGGCACCGACCACCCGCGAGGCCAGATTGGCGCGGAACAACGCTTCGATCCGTGCCGCGATCATGCTCGCCAGGCCTTCGCTGGACTTGAGCAGGATATTGCCGACAAAGCCGTCGCAGACCACCACATCAGCCTCGCCACGATACAACCCGTCCCCCTCGACGAAGCCGATATAGTTGAGCCCGCGAGCCCCCTGCAACAGACTGGCCGCCAGTTTCACCTGCTGATTGCCCTTGATGTCTTCAGTACCGACATTCAGCAAGGCCACCCGCGGCTGCACCACGCCAAGAGCCTCAGCAGCCACCGAGCCCATCACGGCGAACTGAAACAGGTGCTCGGCGTTGCAGTCGACATTCGCCCCGAGGTCGAGCAACTGGCAGTAACCACGCTGGGTTGGAATTGCCGCCACCATCGCTGGCCGATCAATGCCCGGCAACGTCTTGAGCACATGCCGCGACAGCGCCATCAGCGCCCCGGTATTACCAGCACTGACCACCGCCTGGACCTTGCTGTCACACAGCAACTGCAGTGCCACGCGCATCGAGGAATCCGGTTTGCCACGCAACGCCTGGGACGGCCGATCATCCATGGTGATGACCTCCGCCGCCGGAACAATCGTCAGACGCGCGCGATCAACAGCCGGATAGCCAGCAATCAATTCATCCAAAAGAGAGGGTTGACCGACGAGGGTCAGGTGCAGCGAAGGGGTTGCGCACAGGCAGGCAATACTAGCCTGGACAATGCTGCGGGGACCGAAGTCCCCGCCCATTGCGTCGATCGCGATGATCTGAGCGGACAAGATTTACTCGTCAGCGCCCTTGTCGGTCACTTTGCGGCCACGGTACACGCCTTCTGGCGATACGTGGTGACGCAGGTGAACTTCACCGGTGGTCTTTTCCACGGACAGGGTGCTAGCCTCGAGCGCATCGTGGGAGCGACGCATGTCACGGGCAGAGCGGGATTTTTTGTTCTGCTGAACAGCCATAATTGATTAACTCCTAAACGTTTGGGTCACGCTTTAACTGCGCCAATACACTGAACGGGTTGGACCGCGTTACCTCGTCCTCGCTCGGCTCAGGCTCTTGGAGCCCGTCCGGCTGCTGGCATTCTTCCGGATGATGAGCAGGCACGATGGGCAAGGCGAGCAGAAGCTCTTCCTCGATCAACGCCTGCAGATCCAAAGGATCTTCGCCCAGTTCCAGCACGTCATAACCTTTCGGTAACGACTGGGTATTCGCACCCTCCTTCACCACAGCATAACTGCATTCGCTGTGAATAGGCAGGGTGACCAGCTCAAGACAACGCTGACAAACCATCTTGACTTCGGTGTCGATAAAGCTGTGGATAACCACAGACTTACGTTCATCTCGTTCAAAAACGAATTTGGCCTGCACCGTACCGACAGTGTCGGAAAGCGGGTCGCAGAGTCTCTCCAAATCAGCCAGCAACAGCTCACCTTGAAGGGTGGTGCCACGGTCGGCTAATTTGCGCGGGTCAACGTGAGGTGGAATCGGGTCATTCAACATAGGCGCAGCATTATAGGGATGCCCCCGCCCATGTCAAAGGAAATTCAGCCCTGTCCGTCTGCTGCGCCTCTGGATAGAATCATCGGTTATCCTCAGGAGAAGCCCATGCTGCCGTTGTTACTCGCCTCCAGCTCGCTTTATCGCCGGGCATTGCTCGACCGCCTGTGCTTGCCGTTCACCTGCGGCGCGCCCGATATCGACGAACGCCATCAGCCCGGCGAGCCCGCCGAAGCGCTGGTCAGGCGCCTGGCCGAAGAAAAGGCCCGAGCTCTGTCCGCCAGCCACCCACGCCACCTGATCATCGGTTCGGACCAGGTGGCCGTGCTCGATGGACGCATCATCGGCAAGCCTTACACATTTGACAAAGCCCGCGAGCAGTTGTTGGCCGCCAGCGGCGCCAGCGTGACCTTCCTCACCGGCCTGGCGCTGCTCAATAGCCAGAGCGGCCACTGCCAGGTCGACTGCGTGCCGTTTACCGTGCACATGCGCCCACTCGACCCGGCGCGCATCGAGCGTTACCTGCGGGCCGATCAACCTTACGACTGCGCCGGCAGCTTCAAGGCCGAAGGTTTGGGCGTCAGCCTGTTTCAAAGCACCGAAGGCCCCGATGCCACCAGCCTGGTCGGTCTGCCACTGATCAGACTGGTGGATATGCTGCTGGCCGAAGGCGTTGAAATCCCTTAAAGCGGGCACGCAGCGTCTGACAGCCCTGTGGCAAGCGCTCGCCACAGGGCAACCACTACCGGATTTAACGCAGGGTCGGCCCCTGGAAGCCCATCCACATGGCTAACTGCTCAGCCACACTGGCTCCGAGCTTTTTCGAGAAGCGGTCGAAAGCCGATTCACGGACCGTGAAATCCACCAACTCCTTCTCGCCGATCACGTCGCGGGCCACGGAACTGGCGCTCCCCAGGCCATCTATCAGACCCAAGGGCAAGGCCTGCTCGCCGGACCACACCAGTCCGGAGAACAACTCGGGGTGCTCCTTATCTTTGAGACGATCACCGCGCCCCTTCTTCACACTGGCGATGAACTGATTGTGGGTGGTATCCAGCACCCCTTGCCAGAACCGGGTTTCATCGGCTTTCTGCGGCTGAAAGGGATCAAGGAACGATTTGTGCTCGCCCGAAGAGTAGGCACGACGCTCGACACCGAGCTTCTCCATGGTGCCGACAAAGCCATAACCTGCCGCCGTCACACCAATGGAACCGACCAGACTGGCCTTGTCGGCATAGATCTGATCAGCCGCGCTGGCAATGTAGTACGCCCCCGAGGCACCGATATCGGAAATCACCGCATAGACCTTGGTATCCGGATGCTGGCCCCGCAGGCGAAGAATCTCGTCATAGACATAACCCGATTGCACCGGACTGCCACCTGGGCTGTTGATGCGCAGGATGATTGCCTTGACCTTGGGATCGTCGAACGCGGTGCGCAGGCTGCCGACGATATTGTCGGCACTGGCCGACTCCTTGTCCGCGATCACTCCGCGCACCTCGATCAAAGCGCTGTAGCGGTCACTCCCAACGGTGCTCTTTTCCATGTCCATCAATGGCGAAAACATCAACAGCGCGACCAGCAGATAGGCAAAGGTCAGCAGCTTGAAGAAAATCCCCCAGCGGCGCGCCCGGCGCTGCTCCTGGACGCCGGCAAGCAGGGTTTTTTCCAGCAACTTCCAGCTTTTATCATCGCCATTGGCGGCACTCGCCTTGGGCGGTTCATTCCATTCATCTGCCATGTGTGCTCACCCAATAGACTCAATCGACCTGACGACACAGCCAGGCCTGCAATTCAGGAAAACCATCGATCGTCAGGCGCGGCTCGAACACTCGCAACTCATCCAACGACAAGGCCCCATAGCCGACCGCAACGCTGTCCATGCCGGCATTGCGCGCCATCTGCAGATCAAACGCCGAATCACCCACCATCAGCGCCTGGGACGCCGACACGCCGCAGTGGGCAAGAATCTCCTCCAGCATCAACGGATGAGGCTTGCTCGCGGTTTCATCGGCGGCGCGGGTGACATCGAAGTAATCCAGCCAGCCATGAGCCTTCAACACCCGATCCAGCCCGCGACGGGCCTTGCCGGTCGCCACGGCCAACCGGTAACCCATGGCACGAAAGGCCTCCATGGACTCCACCACGCCCGGGAACAATGGTGAAGGCACCGCCTCCAGCGCAATATAGCTATCGGCATAATGCTGGCGAAACATGACCAACTCTGCTTCGCAAATACCCGGATATAGGGTACCAATTGCCTCCGGCAAGCCCAGGCCGATAATCCCCTTGACCGCCGGATCATCGCGCTTGGGCCAGCCAGAACGTTCGGCCGCCTCGCCCATCGCCTGAACAATCCGACCAATGGAATCGGCCAGGGTGCCATCCCAATCAAAAATCAGCAGCTTGTAATCAGACCGCACTCAACCGCTCCACCGTCTTAGTCCACATTTCGTCCACCGGCGCCTGCAACTTCAGCTCGCCGCCATCGGGTAACGGCACGTTCAGCATGTAGGCGTGCAGGAACAGGCGCTTGCCACCCAGGTCGCGAATTTCTCTGGAGAACCCCTCATCGCCGTATTTGCTGTCACCGGCGATGCTATGGCCGGCGTGCAGGGTGTGCACGCGAATCTGGTGGGTCCGGCCAGTCACCGGCTTGGCTTCGACCATGGTCGCAAAGTCACCGAAGCGGCGCAGCACCTTGAATACCGTCAATGCCTCCTTGCCTTCTTCGTTGACCTCGACCATGCGCTCGCCGGAACGCAGGTTGCTCTTGAGCAAAGGTGCCCGCACTTGCTTGAGGGCCGTTTCCCAGCGACCGCGGACCAGGGCCATATAGCGCTTGTCCACACCATCGCCGCGCAGTTGCTCATGCAAATGACGCAACATGCTGCGTTTCTTGGCGATCATCAGCAGGCCGGAAGTGTCGCGATCCAGGCGGTGAACCAGTTCCAGTTCCTTGGCATCCGGACGCAACTGGCGAAAGGCTTCGATCACACCGAAATTCAGGCCGCTGCCGCCATGCACGGCAATGCCGGCTGGCTTGTTGATCACGATCAGCGCCTTATCTTCGAATACGATCGAGGCTTCCAGGCGTTGCAACAGGCCCTGGGCCAGCGGCACGGGCTCGTCGCGCTCGGGAACGCGCACAGGAGGCACTCGAACGACATCTCCGGCCTGTAACTTGTATTCGGGCTTGATCCGCCCCTTGTTCACGCGCACTTCGCCTTTACGCAAGATGCGGTAGATCAAGGTCTTGGGCACGCCTTTGAGCCGGGCAAGAAGAAAGTTGTCGATGCGTTGGCCGGCATATTCCGGCGAGACCTCAAGCAGTTGGACGCCTGGGGTCGTGGGGGTCGTCGTCGTCATGCCGGCAATGATAACAATTTTTTATGGAATTGAAGCACTTAATCATTGCTGCTATAGTCGCGAATGCCGCCAAAAGCGGCCGGGCAGAGGAACAACGGCAAACAGCCGAGCCTGACCAACGCAATTCATCAGGACGAGAGGCCGTCCTACGGGGCTTTCGCTACACATGGCAGGTTCGTGATTGTAACGAGCGCAGGTGACATGAGGCCTGAAGCGAGCCGGGAAACTGAGTAATCACTCGTCATCCCGAGCCGATATTCACGGCCAGTTCACAAAGTGCAGTCAATCGCGGGACACGCTCAAGCTAAAGTGCCGGAAACAACGCCTGATTAGCCATGATGCGTGAACTCCTCTTTCGGCGTTCACGGTAAATGCCAACCCGCTGCGGATTCTGCGCGCGGCAGCACCCGAATTATCAGGGATACGTGTAGGGTGGAGATGCACAACCGTCGGACTGTGTAGCATTAGGCTTGTTCAAGACGCTTCATATCGTCCACACCCGCGGTTGATTCCTCCTCCTGACTCAGTTTTGCTTAAGCGGTGCTTATCCCACCACAGCAAGCAGGAAGCGTCAGTCGCGACTTCGCCTGAAGGTCGAAATCTCGCTAGACACGGGAGTGGCCAACCACTCCTGACGCACCTGACACCGACCGTGAGAAGTCGTGTGTGCCGAACGCCGTTTCCGGCAGCCCGGAAACCGACGGTACTACATGAAAAGAATGCTGATTAACGCAACTCAACCCGAAGAGTTGCGGGTTGCACTGGTAGACGGCCAGCGCCTCTACGACCTGGACATTGAATCCGGTGCACGCGAGCAGAAGAAGGCCAACATCTATAAAGGCCGGATTACTCGCATCGAACCGAGCCTCGAGGCGGCCTTTGTCGATTTCGGCTCCGAGCGCCATGGCTTCCTGCCCCTTAAAGAAATCTCCCGCGAATACTTCAAAAAAGCCCCTGACGGCCGCGTTAACATCAAAGACGTCCTGAGCGAAGGCCAGGAAGTCATCGTCCAGGTTGAAAAAGAAGAACGTGGCAACAAGGGCGCCGCCCTGACCACCTTCATCAGCCTGGCCGGTCGTTACCTGGTACTGATGCCGAATAACCCGCGTGCTGGCGGCATTTCCCGGCGTATCGAAGGCGAAGAGCGCAACGAACTGCGTGAAGCGCTGAACGGCCTGGTGGCTCCCGCTGACATGGGCCTGATTGTGCGCACCGCCGGCCTGGGCCGCAGTAGCGAAGAAATGCAGTGGGACCTCGATTACCTGCTGCAGCTGTGGACCGCGATCAAGGAGGCGTCCCTGGATCGTTCCGCCCCTTTCCTGATCTACCAGGAAAGCAACGTGATCATCCGTGCTATCCGCGACTACCTGCGCCAGGACATCGGCGAAGTGCTGATCGATAGCGTCGAAGCCCAGGACGAAGCCCTGACTTTCATCCGCCAGGTGATGCCGCAGTACGCCAGCAAGATCAAGCTGTACGAAGACAGCGTCCCGCTGTTCAATCGCTTCCAGATCGAAAGCCAGATCGAGACCGCTTTTCAACGTGTCGTCGAACTGCCTTCCGGTGGCTCCATCGTGATCGATCCGACCGAAGCCCTGGTGTCCATCGACATTAACTCGGCGCGTGCCACCAAAGGCAGCGACATCGAAGAAACCGCGCTGCAGACCAACCTCGAAGCCGCTGAAGAAATTGCCCGTCAGTTGCGCCTGCGCGACATCGGCGGCCTGATCGTGATCGACTTCATCGACATGACCCCGGCCAAGAACCAGCGCGCCGTGGAAGAAAAGGTCCGTGAATGCCTGGAAGCGGATCGTGCCCGCGTACAAGTCGGGCGCATTTCGCGCTTCGGCCTGTTGGAAATGTCCCGCCAGCGCCTGCGCCCCTCCCTGGGCGAAAGCAGCGGCATCGTCTGCCCGCGTTGCAACGGCACCGGCATCATCCGTGACGTCGAGTCGCTGTCCCTGGCGATCCTGCGCCTGATCGAGGAAGAAGCCCTGAAAGATCGCACCGCCGAAGTCCGTGCCCAAGTGCCGATTCCGGTTGCCGCGTTCCTGCTCAACGAAAAACGCAACTCGATCACCAAGATCGAACTGCGCACCCGTGCCCGCATCGTGATCCTGCCGAACGATCACCTTGAGACGCCGCACTTTGAAGTGCAACGTCTGCGCGACGACAGCCCGGAAGCCCATACCAACCAATCCAGCTACGAAATCGCCGCCGCTGCTGAAGTCGAAGAAGTCCAGCCGGTCGCTGCGACCCGCACCCTGGTTCGCCAGGAAGCTGCGGTGAAGACCGCCCCGGCCCGCGCTAATGCGCCGGTGCCAAGCGAAGTGGTCGCGCCGGTTGCAGCCGCCCCTGCCCCGGTTGCCGAGCCAAGCCTGTTCAAGGGCCTGGTGAAGTCGCTGGTCCGCCTGTTCGCCACCAAGGAAGAGCCAGCCGCGCCGGTCGTGGTCGAGAAACCGGCCACCGAGCGTCCAGCCCGCAACGAAGAGCGTCGTAACGGTCGTCAGCAGAGCCGCAACCGTAACGGTCGCCGCGATGAGGAGCGCAAGCCACGCGAAGAGCGTGCCCCCCGTGAAGAACGTGTACCACGCGAGCCTCGTGAAGAACGTGCGCCACGTGATGCCCGCGAAGCCCGTGAGGAAGCTCCGGCTGTAGCCCGTGAGGAACGTGCTCCACGCGCTCCCCGCGAAGAACGCGCACCACGTGCGCCACGTGAAGATCGCAAGCCACGTGGCGAGCGTGAAGAACGTGTACGCGAACTGCGCGAGCCGCTGGATACCGCCCCGGCAGTCGCCGGTGCCGCCGCCGCTATCGCTGAAGAACGTCCGGCCCGCGCCCCGCGTGAAGAGCGCCAGCCACGTGCGCCGCGTGAAGAACGCCAACCACGTATCGGACAGGCCACGGTGGTCAGCGAAGAAGAGCAAGCGTTGCGGGGCGAAGAGCAACCGCAGGATGACAGCCAGGACAACGCCGAAGGCGGCGATCGTCCACGTCGTCGTTCCCGTGGCCAGCGTCGTCGCAGCAACCGTCGCGAGCGTCAGCGTGATGCCAACGGTAATGTGATCGAAGGCTCCGAAGAAGGCAGCGAAGGTCATCAGGGCGACGCCAGCACTGACGAACTGGCTGCCGGCCTGGCCGTGACCGCCGCTGTCGCCAGCAGCGTGATCAGCGCGCCGGCTGAAGCCGAAGCTCACCAGCAAGCTGAACGCGCCACTGCTACCGTAGAGCACTCCCCGCCCGTTGAAACACCGGTGGTGGAAGCTGGCGCTTCGATGGAAGTGATCGGCGCACCGAAAGTGGAAGTTGCTCCGGTTGTCGAAGCCGCGCCAGTGGTTCAAGCGCCGACTGAGTTGACCGTGGACACCGAACTGCCAATGCCCGTGACCCCGGAACCAACTGTCCAAGCTGCGGTTGTCGAAACGCCCGTGGTTGCGGCCCCGGTGATTGAAACCCCAGCCGAGAAAGCCCCGGAGCCCATCCAGGAAGTCCAGGCGACCTTCGAATGGTCCGCTGAACCAGCCGTTGTCGAAGCACCACGACAAGCAGCGCCAGTCGCCGAGCCGATGCTTGTCGAACCGCCTGCCACCGAGCTCGTGGAAGCTGCACAATCAACGCCGACTCCGGTCGAAGCCCCGACGGTGGTCGTGTCCAGCAATGGCCGGGCGCCGAACGACCCACGTGAAGTACGTCGCCGCAAGCGTGAAGAAGAAGCGCGCAAGGCCGCCGAACTGGCAGGCGCAACGATCGCCCCTGCCGTGGAAGCGCAAGTGGCTGCTGGCGAACCGGTTATACCACAAGCCGCTACGGCGCCTGTTGTCAGCACTGAAAGCGAAGCAACTGCACCGACCATCGACGAGAACCTGCAATCCGGCGAAGAAGTGATCGAGCACGCGCCAAAAGCCCTGGAAGAAGCCCACGAACCTAAACCCCTCGCCTGACTCCAGCGGTAACTAAAAAGCCCCGCCTGCAGCGATGCAGGCGGGGCTTTTTTATGGCTTCGGGATAGCGTCGCGGCGCCAGAGAAGGCATCGATCTGGTATCCCTTGAGTTAGGACGTTATGAAGCACCTGCAGATAGTGACGGATAGGCATTTTCGTTGACAAGTCGTGTCGAAAGTTATCTCAGCACGCCTACAAACATGATCAACATTCAGTTTTGATATCGGCAACGACAAAATTGAGCGAAACGGGCACATCGACATCCCAGACGATCCCAGGGTCCTCGACAGGCACCGGATGAAGCTTGGTCGTCGCGAGCAGCGGTTTCGCTCCACGATCTCCGGACAAGCCCCGCAATGCATTTCCGAAACCGGCACCGAAGCCCACCGGATGACCATATTGGCCGGCAAGCATCGGCACGCAAATCCGATCGTTTGTCATGCTCTCCAACACTTGCGTAATAGTCTGCGGCAAGATAAACGGCATATCGCCCAGCACTACTAGCCAACCGCTATCACTGGCCGTTGCGGCGACTCCGGCGGCGATACTTTCGCCCATGCCGGCGGAGTCCAGCAGCAGCAGCCGACAGCCGTGGGCACGCGCCAGACCGATCACTTCACAACGATCAGGCGTCGTGACCACCAGACGCTCACCCACCCCATCAGGCAGGCTGCACAGCACTTGCGCCGACACCGGACGAACGACTCCATCGCGCCCACAACAAGGGGCCAGCAACTTATCCTGGTCAGCTCCCGCGATCCGCCGAAAACGACTGCCCCGCCCCGCCGCCAGGATAATCGCCGCGACCCGCTCAGCCACTGACTGCAATCTCCGGTCTCTTCTGTGGCAACTCCACAGCGTTTTTGATCGCGACAATCTGCGCCAGCAACGACAAGGCAATCTCCGAAGGCGTGTAGCTGCCGATAGGCAAGCCGATCGGGCCATGCAGGCGGGCAATCGCCTCCGCGCTCAAACCCAGCGCCGCGAGGTTGTCCCGACGCTTGCGACTGTTGGCCCGCGAACCCAGTGCGCCAATATAAAAGGCCCTGGAGTTTAACGCCGTGAGCAGCGCCATGTCGTCCAGTCGCGGGTCGTGGGTCAGGGCGACGATGGCCGTGCGTTCGTCGGTCTCGATATTCAGCACAGCTTCGTCGGGCATGCCCGGCACAAGGCGCCCGTGCTGTTCCTCCCAGCCATAAACGAATTCCTCTCGCGGATCGCAGACCAACACCTCGAAATCCAGTAGCCGGGCCATTTGCGCGACATACCGCGACAACTGGCCGGCGCCGATCAACAACAGCCGCCAACGGGGGCCATAGGTGGCCCGCAGGGTCTGTCCGTCGAAGATCAGGGCATCGTGCGTGCTCGCTTCGTGTAAGGTCACCGCACCGCTGGTCAGGTCCAGTTCACGGGTAACGATCTCGTGAGCCTCGCAACGCCGCAGCAATTGTGCGACCCAGCCTGGATCGGCGATCCGCTCCTCGGTCAGGCGCAAGGTTCCGCCACACGGCAGGCCGAACCGCGCCGCCTCTTCACGGGTCACGCCGTAGGTCACCAGTTGCACCGGCGGCCCGTCTTCAGGCAGCCGACCATCGTGCAACCGGGCGATCAGGTCGTCTTCGATACAGCCGCCCGAGACGGAGCCGATCACCACCCCATCCTCCCGCAAGGCCAGCATGGCCCCCGGTCGGCGAGGCGCACTGCCCCAGGTTTGGACCACGCAGTACAGCACCACTCGCTGCCCGGCACGGCGCCACTGTAGGACGCTGCGCAGGACGTTCAAATCGACGCTGTCCATCAGGCCTTCGCCTTGTTCCAGCCTTGCAACTGGTAACGTATCGGCAAGTTGCGGATCCGCTGGCCGGTGGCGGCGAAGATCGCATTGCACAAGGCCGGCGCGATCGGCGGCACGCCCGGTTCGCCAACACCGCCCAGAGGCACTTCTCCGGCTGGCGTGACCAAGTGTATTGCCACTTCCTTGGGCGCCAACGGCATACGCGCCACCTCATACATATGGAAGTTGTCCTGCTGGACCTTGCCTTCCTTGAAGCTGATTTCCCCCAGCACCGCGTTGCCCAGGCCCATCACACAAGCGCCCTCGAATTGGGAACGGATCCGCTCAGGGTTGATCTGCGGTCCACAATCCACGGCGATATCGGCCTTGTGCACAATCAACGTGCCATCCTCCTTGACCTCGACCTCCAGGACCGCCGCCACATAGGTGACGAAGCTGTAGTGTACCGCCAGGCCCAGCCCGCGCCCCTTGGGTAGCTTGCGTCCCCAGCCCGCCGCCTGGGTGGCGGTCTCCAGCACGCCGCGCATGCGAGCGGTATCGATCGGATAGCGCTCCGGGGACTCGCCATAGTTCCACTGATCGCTCAGGGTACGCGGGTCGATCTTGCGATCCGGCCCCAGCAGCTTGAGCTGATACGCCAGCGGATCCTGCCCGGCCTTGTGGGCCAACTCGTCGACAAAACTCTGGATGGCGAAGCCATGGGGAATGTTCGACACCGAACGGTACCAGCCCACGCGGGTATGAATCTTCGCCTCGGGGTTTTCCAAGCGCACATTGGGAATGTCGTAGGCCATGTTGGTGAAGCCCATGCCCAGTTCGGACGGCGACTCATTGTTCATGTTGGGCGCGAACAACGCCGTGATGCTGGGCGCCACGGTGCGGTGCAGCCAGCCGGATGGCATGCCATCGCGATCCAGGCTGGCGCGTAGGTACTCCGCCGACACGGTATGGAAATAGGAATAGTGGATATCGTCCTCGCGCGTCCATTGCATTCGCACCGCCCGCCCCGGCATTTCCTTGGCGAGAATAGCCGCCTCGATAAGGTAGTCCGGTTGGGACTTGCGCCCGAAACCGCCGCCCAGCAAGGTGACATTGACCGTCACCTGGTCGAAGCCGATACCCAACCGCTCCGCCACCCGTTGGCGGGCCACCTGTGGCGCCTGGATCGGTGCCCATGCCTCGCACTGGCCGTCATTGAAACGGGCGATGGCGACCATCGGCTCCATGGGCGACTGGGATAGATGTGGCAGATAGTAGCCGGCTTCGACATGACGGGTAGCACGTTTCAGCGCCTCGTCGACGTTGCCGGTGTTGCGCACCACTTTACCTGGCTTGCGCGACGCAGCCTCCAGTTCCTGACGATAGGCGATGGAGTCGTAGCTGCGGTTGTCGCCGTCGTCCCAGACGATATTCAGCGCCTCGCGCCCCTTGATCGCCGCCCAGGTATGGCTGGCGATCACCGCCACGCCGCCCAGCGGTTGGAATTCGGAAGGCAGCGCACGGCCTTCGATCTCCACCACCTTGAGCACGCCGGGCACCTTCAGTGCGGCCGCTGAATCGAAGGACTTGACCTTGCCGCCATAAACTCGCGGACGCGCCACGGTGGCGTAGAGCATGCCGTCGAAATGGATATCGGCGCCATATAGCGCCCGGCCATTAACGATATCCGCGCCATCGATGGCCCGTGTCGACTCCTTGCCAATATAGCGAAACTGCTCAGGCTGCTTAAGCTTCAGGCTGTCCCGAGCCGGTACCGCCAACGCGCCAGCGGCGGCGGCCAAGGCACCGTAGCCTAGCTCGCGACCGCTCGGGCGGTGAATAACCCGGTGCAACTGCGCCTGGCACTCGCCTACAGGCACACTCCACTGGGCTGCCGCCGCCTGCTCGAGCATGTTTCGCGCCGCGGCGCCGCAACGCCGCATCGGTTCATACCAGTGGCGCATGCTGCGTGAACCGTCGGTGTTCTGATTGCCGAAGCGCACTTCATCCGCCGGCGCCTGGCGGACCTTGACCAGCGCCCAGTCGGCTTCCAGTTCGTCGGCCACCACCATGCTCAGGCTGGTGCGCACACCCTGGCCCATCTCGGAACGGTTGCAGATTACTGTCACGCTGCCATCGGCGTCGATGCTGATATAGACCTTGGGATCGTCGATCCAGCCATTGGGCATGCCATCGGCACCATATTTCTTCTCACCCTCGGCAAAGGCCTCGGGCAATCCCCAGGTCGCCGCCAGCACCAGGGCGCCAGTGGCCCCGACGCCCTTGAGAAAACCGCGCCGACTGAGGTTGCTCAGGGCGAAATCGTTCAGGAACGGGCTCATGCCTTGGCCTCCCGCAGGTGCGCGGCGGCGGCATGGATGGCCGTCTTGATGCGATTGTAGGTGCCGCAACGACAAATATTGCCGAGCATCGCTTCTTCGATCTGTGCATCGCTGGGTGTGGGGTTGACCTTGAGCAAGGCGGTGGCGGACATGATCTGTCCGCCCTGACAGAACCCGCACTGCGCCACCCCGCCCTCCAGCCAGGCCCGCTGGACCGTTTGGCCGACCGGGTCGCTGTGCAGATCGTCGATGGTGTTGACGCTCTTGCCCGCCACCGAACCGACCGGGGTGATGCAGGAGCGTGCCGGCAGGCCGTCGATGTGTACAGTGCAAGCACCGCATAAGCCCATGCCGCAGCCGAATTTGGTCCCGGTGTAACCTGCTACGTCACGGATCGCCCACAGCAGCGGCATGTCCTCGGTAGCATCCAGGGAACGATCTTGACCATTGAGTTTCAGGGTAATCATGGGCACGCCCGCATTGTTCAGGTCATGGGGGTCGAGCCATCTGCGCAAGCGCCGCACGGACGGCAGCAGATCGACTCAGGCTAATCGGCTCTCTCATGAAGTCAGTACTTCATTGGGCCGTTGTTGAAAGCATTATCTACAGCGTTAGTCGGCCAAGGGAAGTCGTATTAACAAAAAAGCCCTATGGCGTCAGACTCCATAGGGCTTGGCATGACATGGCAGCCATCAGCATAGCCTCAGTACAGGTTCGGTTCCATTTCCAGCTCAACGGCAAAACGCTCGGCAATATCGGCCTGGATCCTGTGGGCCAGGGCAAGTAACTGTTGGCCGCTGGCCGTGCCATAGTTGACCAGTACCAACGACTGCAAGCGGTGCACACCGGCATCGTCCTCACGAAACCCCTTCCAACCGGCGGCCTCGATCAACCAACCTGCCGCCAGCTTCATCTGTCCGTCAGCCTGTGGGTAACCGACCAACCCAGGGTGTACCCGCTTCAATTCGGCGGCGTGGGCCGCCGATACCAACGGGTTCTTGAAGAAGCTTCCGACATTGCCGAGCACTGCCGGGTCGGGCAATTTCTCGCTGCGGATACTGCATATAGCCCGACTGACATCCAGGGCGCTCGGCTGGCTAAGACCCTGCTCGCGCAAGCGCTCGGCCACCGCGCCGTAGCCAAGATGCAGATGCTCGACCCGGCTCAGGGCAAAACGCACACGCAGGATCAACCAACGCCCGCCAGCCTGTTTGAACAGGCTGTCGCGATAACCGAACTGGCACTCCTCCAGGGAAAATTCGCGCAACTGGCCGCTCTGCCGATCAAGAGCGGTGAGGCCGGCGAACACGTCCTTGATCTCGACCCCGTAGGCGCCGATGTTCTGCATCGGTGCTGCGCCTACCGTCCCCGGAATCAAGCTGAGATTTTCCAGGCCGGACCAGCCCTGGGCCAAGGTCGACAGCACGAAGGGATGCCAGGGCTCGCCGGCCTGCGCCTCGACGACCACCCGAACGCCGTCGTCGCTCAACAGGCGAATGCCCCGGCTGTTCATACGCAATACCAGCGCCTGGATATCCGCCGTCAGCAGCAGGTTGCTGCCGCCACCGATCACCAGCAACGGCAATTCATACTGTGCCGCGTAGGCCAGGGCCTCGATCACGTCGGCATCGCCGTGGGCTTCGGCGAACCATTGGGCGCGGACATCGACGCCAAAGCTGTTGTAGGGTTTGAGGGAGATCCCGGCTTGCAATTGCAGGCTCATAGACGCCCCTTGAGTTCGCTGATCAGGCGATCGCTGGCCTGTTCGATCAGGTCTAGCACCTGCTCGAAACCGTATTCTTCGTCATAGTATGGATCCGGCACCTCCTCCACCGCACCGTCGTAACGACGCAGGAACAGATCCAATTCAGCCCTGCCGTGGGCTGGTTGCAGCAGCTTGAGGTGGCGCAGATTGCTTTGGTCCATGGCCAGGATCAGGTCGAAGTGGTTGAAGTCCGCGGCGCTGACCTGCCGTGCGCGCTGCGCCGACAAATCATAACCGCGCATCCGCGCCGCGCGCAGGCTACGGCTGTCCGGCTCTTTGCCGATATGCCATTGGCCGGTGCCGGCGGAGTCGACTTCGATATGCTCCGCAAGCCCAGCTTCGCGCAACTTGTGCCGCAATACACCTTCGGCCGTGGGCGAACGACAGATGTTGCCCAAGCAGACAAACAAAATCCGCATCAGGCCTCCAACAAGCGACGAACGCGATCAAGATCCTGCTCCGTGTCGACACCGGTGGGCGGCGCCTCCAGGGCATCGGCCACGTGGATCCGCACGCCATGCCACAGGGCACGCAATTGTTCCAGGCGTTCCGTGGTTTCCAGCCAGCATGGGCCCCAGTTGACAAAGTCATGCAGGAAACCGACGCGGTAGGCATAGATGCCGATATGCCGACGGAACGGCACGCCTTCGGGCATCTGCTCACGGTTCTTGGCGAAGTCATCCCGGGCCCAGGGCAAGGTGGTGCGGCTAAAGGTCAGGGCCAGGCCATTGATGTCGCTGACCACCTTGACCACATTGGGGTTGAACAAAGCCTCGATATCTTCGATCGACTCGGCCAGAGTAGCCACGCGCGCTTCGGTATGCGCCGCCAGGTTGGCCGCGACCTGGTCGATCACCGCCGGCGGGATCAACGGCTCGTCGCCCTGGACATTCACCACGATGGCGTCCGGCTCCAGCCCCAGCTGGCTGGCGACTTCTGCCAGGCGGTCGGTACCGGACTCATGATCTTCGCGAGTCAGCAACACTTCGGCGCCGAAGGCCTGGCAAACTTCCACGATCCGCGCGTCATCCGTCGCCACCACCACCCGCTGGGCGCTGCTTTTACACGCCTGTTCCCAAGTGTGCTGGATCATCGGCTTACCGGCGATCAGTTGCAGCGGTTTGGCCGGCAGGCGCGTGGAGGAAAAACGCGCCGGAATCACCACGATGAACGGGATGCTCATTTGTCCAGGCGCTCATCGGTGCTCAGGGTGCGGGCCTCGCTTTCCAACATCACCGGGATGCCGTCGCGAATCGGAAACGCCAGGCCGGCGCCCTTGCTGATCAGTTCGGTCTTGTCGGCGCTGAGCTTGAGCGGACCTTTGCAGATCGGGCAAGCGAGGATATCGAGTAGTTTGGTGTCCATGAGGGATTCCCTGGATAAAAACGGGTTTAGGGCAACAGACGATCAGGTAACAGACGCAACAGTTGCGTGTCGAACCAGGCCGCGAAGGCCTCGGAAGGCACCGCGTCGACCGCCAGCCACCACCAATCGGGGGCCGCGAACGCCCGGCACTTCACCGCGTCTTTTTCGGTCATGACCAGCGGCAGTGACGGCGTGAAGTTAAGGGCTTGCGCACTGTACTGGGCATGATCGGCAAAGGCGTGGGGCACAGGCTGCCAGTGTAGCGTTTCGAGGGTGCTGAAGAAACGTTGCGGGTTGCCAATTCCAGCCACCGCGTGCAACGCCTGTCCGGGCGCAAAATGTTCGAGCGGCCGGCGCTCGCCGGTCAGCAGGTTGACCAGAGCGGTCGGTTGCAAACGGAAGGCAAAGCCGTTGTCACGGTCCTCGGTGGCACCGTTGTACAGCAGCGCGTCGACGCTTTGCAGACGTTCGAGCGGCTCGCGCAACGGCCCAGCGGGCAGGCAACGGCCATTACCCAGACCACGGGCCGCATCGATCAGCACCAGCTCCAGGTCGCGGGCCAGCCGGTAATGTTGCAAGCCATCATCGGAGAGGATCAGATCGAGCGTTTCAGTGGCCAGCAAGGTCTGCACCGCACGGCTGCGATCCGGATCGATCACCAGCGGCACATCGTTACGCTGGACGATCAACAGCGGTTCGTCGCCAGCCACCGCGGCACTCTGGTCGCAACGCACTCGCCACGGCAGGCTCGGCGGCTTGGCGCCATAACCGCGGCTGACCACGCCCACGCGCAGGCCGCGACGCCGGCAATGCTCGATCAGCCAGAGAATCATCGGAGTCTTGCCGGTGCCGCCGACGGTGATATTGCCGACCACGATCAACGGCACCGGCGGCTGATAGATAACCCCTTCACCCGCGACAAAGCGCGCCCGCCTAGCGTCGACCACCCGACGATATAACCACTCCAGCGGACGCAGCAAGGCCAGGGCCGGATGGCCGGTGTACCAGGCGCGCAGTAGACGATCGGAGAATGTCATCAGGGAACCGGTGCCGCTTCGACAGTGGTCATGCGCAAATGGCTGAAGCCAAGCTTGCCGGCCGCGTCCATGGCAGTGATCACGGCCTGATGCTGGGCCTTGCCATCGGCACTGATGGAAAGCGGCAACTGGGTATCGCCACCGGACTCTTTCTGCAAGGCTTGCATCAGGCTCGCCAGGTCATTTTTCGCCAATAGCTGGTTGTTCACCGTGAAGACTCCATCGGCGCTGATGGCGATGTCCAGTTGCTTGGCCTGCGGATCTTCGGCTGGCGCGCCGCTGACCGCCTGCGGCAAGTCCACGCGTAACTGGGTTTCGCGGGTGAAGGTGGTAGTCACCACAAAAAACAGCAGCAGGACGAAGACCACGTCGATCAGCGACGCGAGGTTGATGTCGATGGTTTCCCGGGGCTTGCGGCGAAATTTCACGCTCTGCCCTCGGGCATTTCCACGTCACGGTCACCCTGTACCACCTCCACCAGCTTGATCGCCTGTTGCTCCATGCCGACCACCAGTTCGTCGATCCGGCGTTGCAGGAAACGATGGAAGAACACTGCCGGAATCCCCACGATCAGGCCCGAAGCCGTGGTAATCAGCGCCTTGGAGATACCACCGGCAAGGACCGCCGCGTTGGTGGTCATGCCCGAGCCCATGAACGAACTGAAAATATCGATCATGCCCAACACCGTGCCCAGCAGGCCGAGCAGCGGTGACATGGCGGCAATGGTGCCGAGGGCATTGATATAGCGCTCCAGCTCATGAATCACCCGGGCAGCGGCTTCTTCGATACACTCCTTCATGATCTCGCGACCGTGCTTGGAGTTCGCCAGGCCCGCCGCGAGGATCTCGCCCAAGGGGGAATCGGCACGCAGTTGCTTGAGTTTTTCCTTGTCCAGTTGCTTGTCCTTGATCCAGACCCAGACCTGCCCGAGCAGATGCTCCGGGGTCACGCGACTGGCGCGCAGGGTCCACAGTCGTTCGGCAATGATGCCCAAAGCCGCGATGGAACTCAGAATGATCGGCAGCATCATCCAGCCGCCGGATTTGACCAATTCCCACACAGTGACAGTCCCCTCGAAAAAGTGCGCCACTCTAACATAGGGGGTCGGTCGGGCCGAAGAACGTGATGTCGCCTGCTGCTGCGCTTTAATAACCCATGGTTATTTATTCGCCAGCACCGGCGCTCGCCAGAAACGCCGCGCCTCGCGCACAAATCTTCCTGCGCCGAAGGTTCCCAGTTGCAGGCGCACGGCGCCCTGCTCCGCGCTATCATGAATCGCCATATCCAAGGCCCGGTAGCGCTCCATGACCTGCGGGTGCGGATGACCGAACGCATTGCCATGCCCACGCGAAATCAGCACCGCCCTGGGCGCCAGACGCTGGAGAAAAGCCATCGAAGAAGAACTGCGGCTGCCGTGATGGGGAGCTTGCAGCCAGTGGGTGTCGACGGCCAGCGCACTCTCCAGGAACGCCTGCTCGGCCTGGATATCGATATCGCCGGTCAGCAGCAGCCGCTCGCCATTCGCTTCGATCTGCAATACACAGGAACGCTGGTTGCTGTCCCTGGCGCCAGGCCACTGCCAAAGGGCAAAATTCACCCCGTCCCATTCCCAGCGCTCGCCGCCGATACACGACTCGGCGAACAATTGCGTCGATAACCCCTCGGCATCGCCGCTGAGCACTCTGGCCACCGGCAAACCGTTGCTCACCGCCAGGGCGCCGCCGGCATGGTCGGCATCGGCGTGACTGATCAGCATCAGGTCGAGTTTGCGCACGCCATGCTTGTGCAAGAACGGCAGTACCACGCGCTGGCCGAGGTCGAAATCGCCGAAACGCGGCCCCGCGTCATACAAGAGAGTGTGGTGCCGGGTCCGTACCAGAATCGCCAATCCCTGGCCGACATCCAATTGCCAGACTTCGGCCTGGCCTTCGGGCACCCTCGATTGCGCCGCCAGCACGACCAGTGCCGCCAGCGGCCACCCCAAGGGCCGCAGCGGTACACCGGCAGGCAGCAACAACAGCAGGATTCCCAGGCTGCCCAGCAGCCAGGCCCATGGCGGGATGGCTTCCGGCCACCAGACCGGGACCTGTAGCGCCACCTCGTCGAGCCCGAAGAACAGCAGTTCCAGCAAACTGCCAGCCAGCCACAACAGCGATTCGCCAATTAAGGGCAGCGGCAACAACAAGGTCCCGAACAGGGCCAGCGGCAATACCGCGAGACTGATCCAAGGCACAGCGATCAGATTGACCCACGGCCCGCTCAGACTGATGGGCAAACCCAGCACCAACAGAAACGGCACCAGGCCGAGGGCAATCGTCCATTGCGCGCGTGTCCAGCTCTGCCAGACACGCCAGGCGCCGAGCCGTCCACTGAAGCAGAAGATCAACACGGCCACGGCGGCAAAGGACAGCCAGAAACCTGGCCGCAAGCTGGCCAGCGGTTCGAACAATAGAACCAGGTTAAGCGCCAACAGCAACGGCCAGGTCACCCCCAGATGGCGATAACGCAGGCGCCATAGCAGCACCAGGCCGATCATCGCGCACGCCCGCTGTACCGGCACGCCGAAGCCGGCCAGCAGGCCGTAACCCACAGCGGCGACACAGGCCAGGCCACAGGCCCACGGCAACCAGGGCCAGCGCCGCGGCCAGAGACCGTAACGCGCCAGGCCGGCGATCAAGGCATAGACCAGCGCGGCGAAGAGCCCGATATGCTGCCCGGAAATCACCAACAGGTGCACGGTCCCGGTCTCCTGCAAGACGCGCCAGCTCTGCGCCGACAGCCCCGAACCATCCCCCAGCACCAGCGCCACCAGGGTTGCCGATTGGCCACAGGCATCGACCTGCAGCAATCGCTGGCGAATCGCATCGCGCCAGGAACCGCTGGATGGCGCCAGCAATTGCCCGTCCTTGACGGTTCCCGTAGCGCCGATGCGTTGCGCCAGCAGCCAGGCCTCACGGTCGAATCCGTGGGGGTTGAGCAGCCCCACCGGAGCCTTGAGCTTGACCGCCAGCCGCCAGCGCTCACCCTTCTGGATCGGCGGTCCGCCGTACCAGGCCAGACGGATCAGCTTTGGCAGTGTATCCCGGCGGGCAACCGCGCCTTCCAATTCGAAGCGGCGTACCGAATCACTGCCTTGTGGCAGGCCGACAACCCGCCCTTCGAGCCACAGCGTCTGGCCGTCGAGAGCGGGCGCCAAGCGATCAGCCAACGCCCAGTGCGCCTGCAGGCAGGCCCAACTGAAACCGAACAGGAACAGTGCGACCGGATAGCGACGAAATGGCAACATCATCAGGCCAAGCGATGAAAGTGCCAGCAGCATGCCGACCGGCGGCAATTGCGGCAAAAAACGCAGCATCAGCAAACCCGCCGCCAGCGCCAACATCCCTGTGCGCATCTCCGCCACTCCTTGAACCGATCTCCAGTTCTCGGAATAGCCCGGTTAACCGGCAAGTGCTTTATTAATTGTCACAAAGTCTGAATTGGCCGTATGTAAAATCCGGGCATACTGCCTGCTTGAACCGACCGAGAAGCCTTATGCCGCGTCGCTTATTCAAACGCTACATGCCCGATCCGAACAGCATTCGGGAACACAAGCACTTACGATTTTTTGGCAAACTGCTTCACGATCCCAACCTCTGGCACCTCAATCGTCACTCCGTGGCCCGGGCCATGGCGGTCGGCCTGTTTGCCGCGTTGATGCCCATCCCGTTGCAAATGTTGCTGGCGGCGTGCCTGGCAATTTCGCTGCGCGCCAACCTGCCGATTGCGGTCAGCCTGGTGTGGCTGACCAATCCACTGACCATGCCGCCGATTTTCTACTGCACCTACCAGATCGGTGCCTGGATCATGGCGGTGCCATCGCGCAGCCTGCCGGACGAGCTGAGCTGGGACTGGGTCAGCAGTCAATTGTCGACGCTGTGGCAGCCGTTCCTGCTGGGCTCGCTGCTTCTCGGGCTGGTACTGGCCGCATTGGGCTATTGCCTGACCATGGGTTACTGGCGCTGGTGGGTGGCACGCCAGTGGAAGAGGCGCCGGGAACAACGCCGGAAGGATAAACCTACCCCCCGCTGATCGTTCCCATCCAGCATGGAAACGATCAAGCGTGAAGAGCTACTGACGCATTCCCCGACCACTGACCAGCAGCCGCGTACAACCGATATACAACACTATCGTCGCCACCAGCATGAAGCTGATTGCCACGCTGATGCGAATATCCGAGACACCGAGAATGCCATAGCGGAAGGCATTGACCATATGCAGCACGGGGTTGGCCAGTGACACACTCTGCCAGAACGGTGGCAGCAAGGTGATCGAATAGAAGACCCCGCCCAGATAGGTCAGCGGCGTCAGCACAAAGGTCGGGATAATCGAAATATCATCGAAGTTGCGCGCAAACACTGCGTTGATAAAGCCTAGAAGCGAGAAGATCGTCGCCGTCAACACCACCACCAGCACGGTCACGCCCAGGTGATGGACCTGCAGGTGGGTGAAGAACAGCGACAGCAGGGTCACGATGATCCCCACCATCAACCCGCGCAGCACACCGCCGAGGGTGTAGCCGATCAGGATCGTGTGGGGCGAAACGGGCGAAACCATCAGCTCCTCGATCGAACGCTGGAACTTGCTGCCGAAGAAGCTCGAGACCACGTTGCCATATGAGTTGGTGATCACCGACATCATGATCAGCCCCGGCACAATGTATTCCATATAGGTGAAGCCACCCATATCACCGATCTGTCGACCGATCAGGTTGCCGAAGATCACGAAGTACAGGACCATCGTGATGGCCGGGGGCAACAGTGTCTGCGGCCAGATCCGGGTAAAACGCCTCACCTCGCGGTAAACGATGGTGTTGAGGGCGATCAGGTTAGGGCGCAGCTCCGAGCTCATACCGCCACCTTCGACAGATTTTTTTCCACCAGGGACACGAATAGCTCCTCAAGGCGATTGGTTTTGTTACGCAGGCTGAGGACTTCGATCTGCTGCGTGGCCAATTGGCTGAACAGTGCGGTAATGCCCACGGCTTTGTCGACCTGCACTTCCAGGGTATGGCTGTCGAGCAGCCTGCTCGGATAGCCGATCAACGCCGGCGCAACCGCCTGGGCATGCTTGAGGTCAAGCAGGAAAGTCTCGACATGCAATTGACTAAGCAACTGCCGCATGCTGGTGTTTTCGACGATGGTGCCGTGGTCGATGATGCCGATATTACGGCACAGCTGTTCAGCCTCTTCCAGGTAATGGGTGGTGAGGATGATGGTGATGCCTTTCTCGTTCAGCTCGGTGAGGAAGGTCCACATCGAACGGCGCAGCTCGATGTCCACCCCAGCCGTCGGTTCGTCGAGAATCAGCAGGCGCGGCTCGTGGACCAGGGCCCGGGCGATCATCAGGCGGCGTTTCATGCCGCCAGACAACGAACGCGACGGCACGTCGCGCTTGTCCCATAAGCCTAGCTGGGTCAGGTACTGTTCGGCACGTTCCTTGGCAATTTTTGCCGGAATGCCGTAGTAGCCGGCCTGGGTCACGACGATATCGAAGGTTTTCTCGAACTGGTTGAAGTTGAACTCCTGCGGCACCACGCCAATGCTGCGCTTGAGCGCCGCAGGAGATTTGTCCAGGTCGTTGCCAAAGATATTGACCGTGCCGCTGGTCTTGTTGACCAGCGTGGAAAGAATGCCGATGGTCGTGGATTTGCCGGCACCGTTGGGGCCGAGCAGAGCGAAAAAGTCACCTTCGGCAACATCCAGATCGATACCACTCAGGGCCTGGAAACCGTTGCCGTAGGTTTTGGTTAGCTGCCGGATGGACAGAGCGGAACTCATATCGGATTCATGCACCAAGAAGGGAAGAAAATTCTAGATAAGGGCAAGCCTGCTCAAAAACAATAGCGGCGTACCTGCGCTATGGTGCTTGGCGCCGCGGCACAAGTACAGCAATCCGCATTAATAGTAGGTATCAAGTCAAGGCTGTCATGATCGCCCGCTGGTAGGCCGGACGTTGTTTCAGGCGCTCGTACCAGGCACGCAAATGGGGCAACGACGGGCGCTCGATGGGCATTTCGAACCAGGCATAGATAAAGCTGCCGAGGGGAATATCGCCCATGCCGATTTCACTGCCAGACAGGTAAGGCTGTTCGGCCAGAGCCTGATCGACCATGACCAGCAGCTCGCTACAGGCTTGCAACGAGGCATTGATGGCCGTCCAGTCCTGTTGTTCGGTCGGTGTGCGCAACACACCCCAGAACACGCCACGAAATGGCGTGGCAAAGGAGGAAGTCGTCCAGTCCATCCATTTTTCGGCGGCTGCCCGCGCCTGTAAATCCTCGGCATACCAGGCAGAACCGGCGGCATGCTTGGCCGCCAGATAACGCACGATGGTATTGGACTCCCACAGGACAAAATCACCATCCTCGATCATCGGTACCAGGCCGTTGGGGTTTTTCTCGCGGTACTGCGCAGTGCCAACCACCCCGAAGGCACCGCCAGCATCAATGGCCTCGTAGGACAGGCCCAGTTCTTCGGCGATCCACAGTGCCTTCCTGACATTCGAGGAATTTTTTCGACCCCAGATTTTCAGCATGACAACCTCTCGTAGGATAAATGTCGAGGCAGTCTACGCCCGATCAGCCTCGACTCAAATCGTTGTGCAGGTCACCGCTCGGGAAATCTGCTCGTGGGTGAACAGGCGAACTCCAGCAGCGCCGGGTGGTCACTATCGATGAAGCGTCCTGGACTCAGACACCCGTGCCTGACGACAGTCTGCCTGGGAAGGCTCGAGTCTGCGCTTCGGTCAGGTCGTGGTCCCAGGGAGTTGTTCTTGCGACCAGGCAAAGCGCCACTCGCGCCGGGAGCACAGTTGCTTGAACGATTTTTCCCACAGATTTAGACACACAGCTCTGGCGCCCGTCTACCAGATACCAACTAAGCTCTGGGATGTTTTTGTCTCGTCTTCACGGAGGATTGCATATGCTGTTGTTGTGGATACTGGTTTTGGTGCTCGGTGTCGCCTATCTGGCGCATCGGCGCATCGCCCCGCTTCCAGCACTTGGCGTGGTGGCCGTGTACCTCGTCGCGCTGGATATTTTGCTGCATGGCCACGGCTGGCTAAAGCTGGTCCTGTGGCTCATTCTCGCGGCCTTGGCGCTGCCATTGCTGCTGCCCGACCTGCGCCGCAAACTCTTCAGCGCCCCGCTGTTCGCCTGGTTCCAGAAAGCCCTGCCGCCGATGTCCGAGACCGAACGCGACGCCATTGATGCCGGCACCGTCTGGTGGGATGGCGAGCTGTTCAGCGGTCGCCCGGACTGGAACAAACTGCTGGCCTATCCCAAGGCCCAACTGACCGAGGAAGAACAAGCCTTTATCGATGGCCCGACCGAAGCGCTCTGTGCCATGGTCAGCGACTGGCAGATCGGCCAGGCCATGGACCTGCCGCCAGCCGCCTGGGAGCATATCAAGCAACATGGCTTTTTTGCCTTGATCATTCCCAAGGAGTTTGGTGGCAAGGGCTTTTCCGCCTATGCCCACTCTCAAGTGGCGATGAAGCTGGCGACCCGCAGCGGCGACCTCGCCTCCACTGTCATGGTCCCTAACTCTCTCGGTCCGGCAGAATTGCTGCTGCATTACGGCACCGAGGCACAGCGTAATCATTACCTGCCTCGGCTGGCCCGTGGCGACGATATCCCGTGTTTTGCCTTGACCGGCCCCCTGGCAGGCTCCGATGCCGGCTCGATGCCGGACACCGGGGTGGTCTGCAAGGGCGACTGGCAAGGCCAGGAAGTTCTCGGCCTGCGCCTGAACTGGGAAAAACGCTACATCACCCTCGGTCCAGTCGCGACCCTGCTCGGCCTGGCGTTTAAGGCCTATGACCCGGACCACTTGCTGGGCGAAGAAGAAGACCTGGGCATCAGCCTGGCACTGATCCCCACCGATACCCCAGGTGTCGAGATCGGTCGTCGTCACCTACCGCTGGGCGCTGCCTTCATGAACGGCCCGAACGCCGGCAAGGATGTGTTCATCCCCCTGGAATTCCTGATCGGCGGCCAGGAAATGCTTGGCAAAGGCTGGATGATGTTGATGAATTGCCTGTCGGTGGGCCGTTCGATTTCCCTGCCGGCTGTCGGTACCGGTGCGGCCAAGTTCACCAGCCTGGTCACTGGCCAGTACGCCCAGATCCGTGAACAGTTCAATGTGCCGCTCTGCGCCTTCGAGGGAATCCAGGAAGCCCTGGCGCGGATCGGCGGCAATGCCTGGCTGATGGACAGCGCACGGATGCTCACCGCCAATGCGGTAGACCTGGGAGAAAAGCCCTCGGTGCTGTCGGCGATTCTCAAGTACCACCTGACCGAGCGTGGCCGCGAATGCATCAGCCATGCCATGGACGTCCATGGCGGCAAGGCCATCATCATGGGCCCGAACAACTACCTGGGCCGTAGCTGGCAAGGCGCGCCAATCTTCATCACCGTGGAGGGCGCGAATATTCTTTCGCGCAACCTGATGATTTTCGGCCAGGGCGCGATTCGCTGCCATCCGTTCGTGCTTAAGGAAATGGCCCTGGCCGGACGCGAGGACCGTGACCAGGCGCTGCTGGAGTTCGATGGCTTGCTGCTCGAACATATCGGCTTCGCCGCGAGCAACGCCGCCAGCACCCTGGTCCTGAACCTCGGGCTCGGCCACTTCGAGTCGGCCCCCGGCAACCGCCTCAGCCAGGGCTATTTCCGCGCACTGAATCGCCAGGCGGCGGCCTTCGCCTTGCTGGCGGACCTGAGTATGATGCTCCTCGGCGGCGAACTGAAGCGCCGCGAGCGGCTGTCCGCCCGCCTGGGGGATGTGCTCAGCCACCTGTACCTAGCTTCGGCGGCGCTCAAGCGTTATCACGACCTGGACTCGCCGGAGTACCTCGATCCGTTGTTCACCTGGGCCATGGAAGAAAGCCTCGGCCACTCCGAGCGAGCACTGGACGAGCTGCTGCGCAACTTCCCCAACCGGCTAGTGGGCTGTCTGTTGCGGGTTATCGTATTCCCGTTCGGCCGGCGACATACCGGGCCGTCGGATGCCCTGGATGCCGAAGTCGCCGCGGTGCTGGGCCGGGCCAAGGGCGATCCGGCCCTGGAAGCGGTGCTCGCCGGCTGTTACCGCCCACAATCGGCAGACGATCCGGTCGGCGCGCTGCAGCATGCCTACGACCTGCTGAGCGCCAGCCATGAACTGCAGAAAAAGCTGCACAGCGGGCTCAAAGGTGGTCAGGTCAAGCCGGCGGCAGGCGAGTCGGCCATCGATGCGGCCCTGGAAGCCGGGGTGCTGCAAGCAGCCGAGGCCCAGACCCTGCGCAAAGCCGAAGCCGCACGGCGCAAGGTTATCGACGTGGATGACTTCAGCAAGGAGGAGCTGAGCCAGAGCGCGGGAAAAGTACGTTAAGACGACAACAGGCGTGTGGCGTCTTATACTCGCGCGCCTGTTTTACTCTTGAGGCCCCTTGCCATGTCCAACGTCGTTGCCGATCACCTGGTCCTGCTCGACCACCTGCGCAGCATTCTGGTTGCCGTCGGCGAAGCCGAACAGGTCCCCGAAGAAAGCCATACCCTGTTCCTGGAGCGTTTCGATGAGCTGCGTGCGCAACTGCCGATCGATCCGATCGAAAGCCAGTACCTGGGCCAGGACATGCTGTGCCAGGTGATCCAGCGTTACCCACAGATCGCCCACCTGGTCCCCCGCGACTTGCTGTGGTTCTTTGGTGGCGATTGCCTGCACTACATGCCGGACGAAGAACTGGCGCTGTATCAAGCGTTGGAAGAACGTCGCTACGAAGCCGAACAGAACGATGAACCGTTCGATTGGAACCAGGAAAAGCAGCTGCTGGCCCTGTCCAACCAGGACAGCAAACACTGATCAAACCGCTGCCTTCGCCGTCCACGCGAGCAGCGCCTGCCAATGTGAAATCGAATGGCCACCGGCCAGTCACGCACAAACAAAAACGCCGCTCATCACTGAGCGGCGTTTTTATCGCATGCCGTGTAGACGACTTGGCCTAAGCGGTCAATCTAACGGGAATGCCACGTTCAGGCATCCTTCCAGAGCAGTGGTCGCGGAGCGAAACCGAGTTTCGCCTTCGCCGCGCTGTTCGACGCGCCAGTCAGGCGGGTGTGATAGTAGACCGCTTCGTCCCCGGCGACTTTCCGAGCGTCCTCGACGCTGATCCGAGTGGGCTTCGGAGCGCCGACCCAGGCTGCGAACGAGGGCAGCCATTGGGCGACGGGAAGAGGGTCGTCATCGACCACGTTGTATACGCCAGGCTCGCTGGTCAGCGACGCAACCGTCGCCGCGATTGCATCGTCGATATGAACGAACGACCAGACTGCGTTGCCGTCGCCAATGATCGATGCTTCACCCCTTAGCGCTTGCTCCGCAATCGCTCCGCCAGGTCTATACCAAGTGCCGGGACCATAGAAGAAGCCATAGCGCAGTACCACGCCGTCCAGCGCGGAGGAACCCATGACGGCGTGCTCATATTCAGCAAAGACCCGCGCACTGGCGCCGACCTCACCGGGAGCCTCACCGCGAAGCTCGGCGCTTTCGTCAGCAAGCTTCCCCGGTTCGGCATTCAGATAGAACCCCCGCGACTGCACGATATAGCGGCGCACACCGGCCGCCTCGGAGGCAGCCAACAAATTAGCGCCGCCGACTTTATGCAGGCGCGTATCGTTGGGCATTGATTTGATGATGTCAGCAGGGTCGGCTGGAAGCCAGGTGAGTTGGTCAATGACCACATCGGGCTTGGCGGCATTGATGGCGTCCAGAACCGCCTGACGGTCGAAGGCATCGGCGGAAGACACGTGAGCGCCGATTTCACGCAGCCGGTCGGCACCTGGACCGACGCGAGTCATCCCTGTTACATCATGACCCAGTGCTCGAAGGGCGCGCACAAGAGGTAGTCCAACAGCACCAGTGGCGCCAGCGACAAATATTTTCATGAGTTTTCTCCATTGAGCGGCACTTCCCGGCTGCACTGCGTCAATGACTCAACGCAGCAGAAAGTAGCACTAGGTTTTGAATCACTGAGCGGCAGTATGAATGATTTTGGTACATTCAAAAAAGCGCCAAAAAACGGAAAAAACCGTAGACCACTGACCCTATAGGGCTCTTCGGAATCTTAAGCTGGGAGAACTTTAGTACCAGTGTCTGTAAGCATACACAGGCATTCGGAATTTGCTGTCTGATCGCTGTTGTTACACCGAAGATCAGCCCTGATCGTTGCGTAGATATGTAGCGATACCCTGGCCACGAGGGTGCCGTTGCTTCGATTTCGTCACATGCGACACGGGTTCGCAGCCGGGCGAACGCTGTGCCCGGGAAACAGCCCGACGCTGGCAGGCCATTTTTTGAAAGAGCGCTGGACCAAGCAAGAAGTGCTGGTATACAGTGAACTTTATATCTGTTTCGATGGAACGTGCATGTTCCATTGGTGGACTCTGTATGATCGGAAACTTCAATGGCCTGTACGAGTTAGTTCGTCAGCTCAAGTTCGGATGCCACAGGTCCATAGCCCGCTATGGCGAGAAACAACCGCACAGGCCAGGAGCTTGTGACGCCGAAGTCGACTAACGGAAGCAGTCAAACAGGCCATCAGGTCCGTCCACACGGCAACCTGACTCAGGGAGCGAGTATGCCATTGTCAATCACACCGCTGATATCCAGCCGAATCTGCTCGGCGAGCGAAGCTTTGGATCCACGGTCAGGCTTCAGATTCAACATCCTCATGACTTCTGGCGTAGCGAAAGCTCACATACTATAGTTCTTTTTTATGATCCAATGGCCGGTCATAATTTTAACCTATAACTTCCAAGGAGCTAACCATGAAACTTCATCGCATCCTTCTTTCCCTCGTGGCAGCCACGGGTATGGCCTTCGCCGGAGCTGCCGCGGCTCACGGTGACGGCGATTCGGTCAAATCGAATTTCGCCAGAGCGATCCCGAACATTCCGGGCAAATCTCTGATCGCCGTGGAAGTACTTTATCCACCGGGAGGAGCCTCGCAACCTCATACCCACGCCAAGTCGGCATTCATCTATGCATACGTCGTTTCGGGTAGCATAGCCAGCAAGGTTAACGACGAACCGGAACATGTGTACAAGGCCGGAGAGAGCTTCTATGAGGCGCCCGGCTCAAGGCATCCGGTGAGCCGCAATGCGAGCAAGACCGAGCCGGCTAAGCTGCTCGCTGTGTTTGTCGTCGATTCGGACGACAAGGAACTGACCACCAACGACAAATAAGAGATTGAAATAAGATCGGACACGTCAACGCATCACCCCGACCCGAGGTGGTGCGTTGTCGGTATCTGGCCAATCAAATCCACTGTATCGACTATCGCAACTTCGCTTACGTCCCTTTACGCTCTTACCGGCATCCAAGCCACTCTCCTCATCTGCTTGAAGGCAACTACCAGTCGACTGGGAATCCGGGATAGCCGTTGACAGGGCCATCCTCGCGATCTTCCCGATCCAATCCTTGCGCACGCAAGGGCGCGCACTGAATATGCCGGGGTTGTTCAAGACACTTTTTTACATTTGAATACGCCATCGACTATGCTCTCTGGCGGCTTGCGAGGCATCTGGACGAATCCATTGAAACCAGCTCACCCTACACCGTTATCCGCTTATTTTCCGCCGGCCTATGCCATGACGATTACCGTGGCGTTGCCATCTTCGCTAAACAACGCTGCTTGCACATTTGCGTAATGGGGGATAATAAACATGGACATTCGTCCTTCAGACCTTACCCGTAAGAAAAAACGAAAACATCGCCCGAGCGTTGCCGTGGGTTTGTGGGTGATCAAGCGACTGGAAAAATTCATCAGTCGACACTCCATGGTGGGGGCTACGCCGTTTTTTGATCCAGCAATATTCGATTGGGCGCAGATGCTGGAATCAAAATGGTCGACGATTGCAGCAGAGCTACACACGATTCTTAAAGAACGCGACAACATTCCGAATTTTCAGGACATATCCAAGGATCAGGTCAGCTTGACGCAAGATGACCAATGGAAAACATTCTTCCTTTATGGTTATGGCTACAAGATGGACGGCAACTGCCGCAGGTGCCCGGAAACGACTCAACTAATCGAATCAATTCCCGGTATGTTCACCGCGTTCTTTTCTATCTTGAGCCCGGGCAAACACATACCGCCTCATCGTGGTCCATATAACGGGCTGTTAAGAGCGCATCTTGGCCTGATTATCCCTACGCCCGAAGAGAATTGTCGTATTCAGGTCGGCGAGGAGATACGGCACTGGGAGATAGGTCGCTGCTTGATCTTCGACGACACCTTCCGCCACCAGGTTTGGAATGACACGAGCGGAGTCCGTGTGGTGTTGTTTCTCGACGTACAGCGCCCACTGGACTGGCGCGGCAGGCTACTCAACAAAATGGTACTCAAGTTGATTCAGTGGTCCCCTTTTATCCAGGATGCTCGCAGGAATCATCGTGCATGGGAACAGGGTTTGCTCAAGTGATAGTAACAGGCCGAAAGCCCTTCCAGGTGTGATGGGATCGGCAAGCGAGCGCTTTCTCTGTGCCAGAACACATGTCCATGCGCTCGGCGGCGAACCCAATAGCGTCAATACCCTCCGCTCGTTGATGGCAGACGCCTCTGCCGGTTGTTTAGGCAGAGCTGTCAAAGGAACAAACGTAGTAGCCCAGCTTTCAATCTTCATCTAGAAGGAGCTTATATACACCACCTAGACCAATCGGGTAGGTGCCGAGATCAACCACCGTCGGATTCATACACCCGTCGAGGTCCGTGATTTTCTGCACGCTCTGGGCATAAGGCGGCGGAGGGCAAAACGCAATTCCAATTCCTAATCCCTGGAAAAATTCCACCGTTGAGTTGAGCGCATAAGCCTGCCTTATCCGATGATAGGCCTGGATGCCATGCTGCGGATATATACCTTCGCTGGCAAAGGTCTGCCCTTGCTCATAACCCGCGTTTGTCGACTCACTACCAAGGACCACTTCTTCATTCGCGTACATCACTTCACGGGCCTCACTAATTTGCTTCGCAGGCACCCCGCCTGCGGCAACCCATTCTCTTTGGTATGCGTAGGCACGCCTCGCTTCAGCGATACTCCGTTGATTCTCTTCTTTTGGTGGGTTGCTTTCCATGCTCTCCATATAACGATCTACTTCGTAGAAATGTTGATCAGCCCGGATGGTATAAATGTACAAAGAACGATTTCGTAGGTTGGGCTGAAAATGATATCGACGTTGCGCAATGAATTTGGCAGTTTCGAAATTGTCGGTGGTAGCAACAAAAAAAGATCCTCGATCTCCACGCTGTAGAAGGCTTGCCCCCAAGACATGGTCAAGCAGATAGTCATTCTTTCCCCATGGGAGGAAACCATCGCGAAAAATCTCGTCCGGATCTCGTTCATCCACACGATAAACTTCACTTGGGGTGGCTAAAACCAAGGAACAAAATAAGAGCACTCCTATGTAACTAGCTACCCGCGCAAATACGCTCAGCACTAAACGCACCAAATAAAAGAGTCGCGAACCGGAACCAAGCCGTTCTGATTGAATGAGGTTACTCATGGACTCCCCTCACATTAGCTTTGATTGCAAAGCCCCCCAATGCGAGTGACAGAGTCAATTGGTAATTTGGTTTTCGAGGATAAGATAGTCTACCAGCCCATTGTCACGACAATGGTACACATTAACATCCAGGCCAGTTGCATAGGCGGTGAGCAGCATGGCAAACATTGATCGCCCGTATGGTGTATCAAGGCCATATTTTGGAGAAAGAACAAGCCAGTACTCCGGAGATTTCACCAGCGTAAACTGGACTCTAATATCGGCAGCACTTTGACTACCAGTAGTAGTTTCATTGAAGTGTATTGCGCCCACTTTTCCCTTTTTTTCAGGAGGGCATCCGTCCCCATAAGCATTGCCGCACAACAGCACTACAAAAACTAAAGAAATAGAAACTGTCTCACGAAAAAAATTAACGAGGCTCATGTTCTCGGTACTCTATATTATATTTAAGTCGACCAGGCACTTGGTTTTCCAAGCTCGAACCATCGATCAGGTTGATCTGTCAGCTGAGGAGCCTTTAGGGCATGCACGTCATTATTGGATGTAATATTAAGTACATGCCTATGAATTTTTGTAGTTTTTCGCCGCTGACAGACACCGGACCGGCTGGAGTCTAAGACCACGTTTACTCCACCAATTAAGGCGCTAACCGATAGAGCCATCGCTAGAATCAAGCTCAAGATAGATCAGGGCTCCCGCTGGGAACATTGGTTGCGATGAAAATGGCAATGATCTGCCCTCGCCCTAAAGGCCTGCCTCCGTCCACTCAGGTGCAATCAATCAGTCATGTCGAAGTTTTCGATTGTGATCAATGTGGAGTTCTGGGTAAAAATAAAGGTCACACGTCAGCCCGCAAACTAATAATTTTAGTTGTTTTTTTATTACATTCACCGTCTAAGCTCATGCCATCGAGAAATGCTTAGCTATAGTTCAAAAAATATGCCAGCTCTCAAATCAGACAAGTCAATATACAACCAATGAGGCTAATATCATGACAGAAAGAAATACATGTGTGATTTTTGGTTTTCGCGTAATTATCGGAGTAGCCTTTCCATTTTCCGCACCGGCCTTTACGCTTAGGATCAAGGACAACAAATGGAGCGATATCAATTATTTTAAAGACCCAATAAAACTCCCTGAAGAAACACCGAACCATTGTACACCGACAGGATTTATACTCGACCAAGAGCCTTACATCATATCCAGAGATCGTGACAGCAAAATTTATCTTAGAAATATTCTTAAAAAAGATTCCCCTGTTACTTACCTAGGCATTACCTCCACCGAAACTGTTGTAGCCTATCAAGTCGACCCCCTCAATAAACTTAATTTTCTTGTATTTCATAAAGATAAAAATGAATTATTTTTGTCGGTTTTCGAGGGCAATAACAACACCTTCAGACAAGTTGGGAATACACACTCCGTGGTCAAAAAAATGAATGACTACCCAAGTCTACCGAGATCATACGAAGATAACAGAGAGTATGGCAATCGACTATTTTTTGCTAATAGGCTGGAAGATGGAACTTCAGAATTGGCCAGTATAAAAATTCACTCTAGCGGCTTAGCCATAGGTGAAGCTCTATGCTACAATCGAGCAATCGCTTACAGTCCAAGCGCTATTGAATGGCGGATACAGAATCAACGCTTCTACGTAGTGTTTTACCAGGGAGTAAATAAGACTACAGGGGAGTTTACACGGGAGCTTAAGTGTATCAAAACCGACATTAACGGTAGCATTTTGGGACATGAAGAGATCCAACCCAGCACTAGCTATCCTGAGCTTAGGATTAGGATCAGCACGTCGCCCTCTGTTGTCTATAGAGAGTCTCTCTCGGAAATTTCCGTATTTTATATAGACCACGATACTCAGCAAATAAAAGAGGCTATAATTCAGTTTAGCACAACTGAATTCAGACTAAAAAACATCCATAACGTAACGAAAAGCGATTCGTCACAGCTTCTTTTAGGCGCCAATTGCGCCCCTTTCGCCATGCAGCTTTCATAAAGTTTCAAGAAGGGAGGCTTAATCTCTTTACAAGAGCAGGATGCAAACATCTATTAACTCAAATCGCTTACAACTCAATACACTAAGCATTATAGAAGGAAGCCCAACTCTGCTATGACCGGCAATAGTAAATGGCTCGGTCGAGGCCTGACAATGAGATCAGTTTTCGAGGCCGAGTTTTTTCAGGACAGTCAGAGCCGCTATTCATCAAGAGTCGAGCGCTGTCGCCACAGCGCTCACAACAAGCCTGAATACATGCGCGCAGTTCGTCCAAATTCAACACCCCCATCCAGGAGTTAAACCGCAACTCAAAAACAGGCGATAGTATCGAGCTTCAGTGACTGCCTCTGAAACGAAAAAAGGACCCGAAGGTCCTGATTTCAAGCGCGCACAGAATTCAACAGAACTCTGTGATGCAATATTTGGAGCGGGAAACGAGACTCGAACTCGCGACCCCGACCTTGGCAAGGTCGTGCTCTACCAACTGAGCTATTCCCGCAAATGGCGTCCCCTAGGGGACTCGAACCCCTGTTACCGCCGTGAAAGGGCGGTGTCCTAGGCCACTAGACGAAGGGGACAACTACCCGGTACACATGGTGTGTGTTTCGGTCTCCAGAGCCTCATCCGAAGAGGTGGCCCTGGTCTCACCCAGACTCGCCCGAAAGCAAGACCGTTTAAAATTGGAGCGGGAAACGAGACTCGAACTCGCGACCCCGACCTTGGCAAGGTCGTGCTCTACCAACTGAGCTATTCCCGCATTGGCGTCCCCTAGGGGACTCGAACCCCTGTTACCGCCGTGAAAGGGCGGTGTCCTAGGCCACTAGACGAAGGGGACACACTACAACATTCACTCCCTGCCGCGTGTCGCTGTGTGCTTTACGCTGCAAGTGGCGCGCATTCTATGGATGGATCGAAGAATCGTCAACCCCCAACTATAAATTTATTTAAATCAATGACTTCGCTCTGCTTTGCGGTCCTTTCCGAGCTTCCCTCGCGTCCGACGATTGGCGCCTATATTCTGGCGCCCAACAAGGCGCTATAGTCCCCCATACAAATAGTGGCAATGTGCATCTACTTATCTATGCAGAAGCGCTCTGACGCCGTGCTACACGTCGATCAACGCTATCAGCGATAACGCCAAGCCACTACACTCGCTCGTATTCCCCTTGAAGAGGTCTTAACGGTGACACCACTCATGATCGCCCTGCTGGTCGCAGCTGGGATCTTTCTCTTGATCGCCATTGGGTTCCTCAACCATATGGCCGAGAACAATAAGCTGGAAAGGGCTCGCCTCAAGGTGGAACTCAATGATCGTCTGCGCCGTTGCGCCGAGATCACCGAGACCTTTCCCGGCCAGTACATGACCCCCGCGCTCAAGCTGCTGTTGACGCGCCTGGAACTCAACGCCAACCAACGCCTGCTGAACATAAGCAAGACCGATGCGGTGCTCAAGTCGCGCATCGCCGAACTTGACACCCTGGTCAACCAGGGCGAATCGATTCCGGTCAACAACCCGCCCAGCCCGATCCAGACCGAAGCCAAGGCCAAGGACGTGCGTTTCTTGCTCGAAGCCCTGCACGGCCAGATCACTCGCGCGGCCCAGGATCGTTTCCTGCAACCCTCCGAAGCCAAACACTGGGTTCGCGAAGTGCGGCATATCCTGGTCTTGCTGCATATCGAGTTCTTCAACAACCTCGGCCAGCGGGCCTTGCAACAGAACCAGCCGGGGCAAGCGCGCCTGGCGTTCGAACGCGGCGTGCAGTACCTGCGCAAGCAACCGGAGCCCGCGGTCTATACCGAGCAACTGCTGTTCTTGGAAAAACTCCTGGCGCGTGCCAACGCCATGGTCTTGGCCACCACTCAGCCGACCGAAGATGACGTCAATGAATTGAGCCAGGGCCTCAAGGGCGTGGAAGCTGACGCCGACTGGAAAAAGAAGGCGATCTACGACTGATTTCCAGCAGGCAAAAAAACGGACACGCCATAGCGTATCCGTTTTTTTGTGCCTCGGGAAACCCGCTTATACGGCGCCTGGCCCGAACGAGGTCAGGCTACCGGATTGATCGGTTTTTCGGGGTACCAGACGTCTAGCAGCGGACTGACTTCAGCAGAGGTCAGTTCGCTACGAGCCTTGAGCCAGGCTTCGACGGCTGTGCGTTGTTCTTCGCAAACCGAGCCACGCTTGATCAGGCAAACCAGGCCGTAGTCATCGCCGCCAACATAACCAAGACCGTTGGCTTCCATTGCTTCTTTCAGGAAAGCCTCGAGGAAAGTGTCGATGGCCTCTTCACTCAGGTCTTCTTTGAAATCCAGGTTCAGCTCGAAACCCAGCTCCTGAAATTCCTCAACGCACAGTTTTTTGCGCAGACGCCGGGAACGGTTAGTCGCCATGAAACAATCCTCAAAAGTAATAACGGGCAGCACTCTAGCAGCTTAAGGCTGCAATTACCCGAGTCTCTGGGCCTGGCCGGCCGATCGAGCGCAAAAAATTGAGGCGTCGTCCCACCTGTAAGACGCCAATAACGCTGATTTGGGGCATAATACCGACACTTTCATGACCATTGAGGGATTTTTGTCGCTATGCCCTCGTATTTTTCCCCTCGGCTGTAGGGTCTTATTTTATATGATCAAATCTTTGCGCCCTTTCGTATTCGCCAGCCTGCTGCTTCCCCTGGCACTGCCCGTCTCCGCCACCCCGGCCAACACCACGCTCTCTCCCAAGGTCCAACAAGCAATCAAGGCCAGCAAGCTGCAGAACAATGCCCTGTCGCTAGTCATGTTGCCACTCGACGGTCCGGGCACCCCGACGATATTCAATGCCGATGTGTCGGTGAATCCGGCCTCGACCATGAAGCTGATCACTACCTACGCCGCCCTGGAAATGCTCGGGCCGAATCACCAATGGAAAACCGAGTTCTATACCGACGGCACGCTGAATAACGGCACCTTGCAGGGTAATCTGTACCTCAAGGGCGGTGGCGACCCCAAACTGAATATGGAAAAGCTCTGGTTGCTGATGCGTGACCTGCGAGCCAATGGTGTAACCCAGGTGACCGGCGACCTGGTACTGGACCGCAGCTTCTTCATCCCTGCGCAGTTGCCGGAGTTCAACGATGACGGCAACGACGAGAACAGGCCGTTCCTGGTCAAGCCCGATGCGTTGCTGGTCAATCTCAAGGCCCTGCGTTTTGTCGCCCGCAATGATTCAGGCAAGGTCACGGTATCGGTCGAGCCACCGATTGCCAGCATCCGCATCGACAATCAGGTCAAGGTGCTCAGTGCCAAGCAATGCACAGGCGATGTGCGCTACAACCCGACGCCCCAGGCCGACGGCTCGACCCTGATCACCGTCAGCGGGCAATTGGCCGATGGTTGCAGCTCCCAGACCTATCTGTCATTGCTCGACCACCCGACTTACGCCGCCGGCACAGTGCGCGCCATCTGGCAGGAACTGGGCGGCAGCATTCACGGCAAGGACCGCCAGGACACGGTGCCCAAGGGTGCCAAGCTGCTGGCTCGCGCATTTTCACCGGACCTGACGGAAGTCATCCGCGACATCAACAAGTACAGTAACAACACCATGGCCCAGCAACTGTTCCTCAGCTTGGGGGCAAAGTTTCGCAATGACGCCGATGGCGACGATGCCAAAGCCGCGCAACGGGTCGTGCGCCAGTGGTTGGCGCAGAAAGGCATCACCGCCCCGCACCTGGTGATGGAAAACGGGTCCGGTCTGTCGCGCGCCGAACGAGTCAGTGCCCGGGAAATGGCGACCCTGTTGCAGGCAGCCTGGAAAAGCCCCTACGCTGCGGAGTTCATCAGTTCAATGCCAATCACCGGCATGGACGGCACCATGCGCAAGCGCCTGAAACGTACCGCCATGTCGGGCGAAGCGCATATCAAGACCGGCACTTTGAACACCGTGCGGGCGATCGCCGGCTTCAGCCGCGACAGCAACGGCACGACCTGGGCCGTCGTGGCAATCCTCAACGATCCGAAACCATGGGGCGCCTCGTCGGTGCTCGATCAGGTGTTGCTGGATCTGTATCGTCAGCCGAGAGCGACCGACTCGGGCGAGTAACCCATCGCCCGGCAGGCGGGCTTGCGTGAAAGCAAGCCCGCCTCAATCGAGTTCCGCCATCACTCGGTCACGGCCATCCTGCTTGGCCGCATACACTCCCGAATCCGCCCGCAGTAATAGCGCATCCGCCCCTTCCCCCATGCGCCAGCCGGCAATCCCGAAACTGGCCGTGACCCACCCCACGCCCTCGAATGGCACATTGCGCAACCCTTGCCATAACTCCAATGCCAACTTGCGGGCCTGTTCGGCGTCGGTGTTGGGGCACAACACCATGAATTCCTCGCCACCCAGGCGACAAAAGACGTCGGTGCGACGCAAACGATGGCTGATCCGCCCACACAACTCCTTGAGTACCCGATCCCCTTCGGCATGACCGTACTGATCGTTGATGCGCTTGAAGTGATCGATGTCAAGCATGATCACCGCCAGGCCACCTGGCCCGCGCTGGGCCAGTGCCAGCTCAGCCTTGAGCCGCTCCTGGAAATAACGCCGGTTGTAGATACCGGTCAGCGAATCGGTGACCGACAGGGCTCGCAACTCCTCCTCGACCCGCTTGAGGTCGGTAATATCCGAAAGATAACCGTGCCAGAGCACCTCGCCCGTGGGCAGCCGCTCAGGGGTGGCCTCGCCGCGCAACCAGCGCAAGCCGCGCATCGGCAATACCACGCGAAACTCTTCGCGCCAGGGGCTGAGTCGCTCGGCCGAAACCCGGATCGAGGCCCGCAACGGCTCCAGGTCGTCCGGGTGAACACGCTCGAACGCCGGCTCGGCATTCTCCAGCAAACGTTGGGTATCGACTTCCAGGATTCCCCCCGTGCCCGCGCTGGCATAGACAAAGTGCGCATTACCGTCGAGGTTGAGTTTGTACTGATAGATGCCACCGGGAACGTTCGCGCCGAGCTTTTCCAGCAAACGGTCGCGCACCTGTAACTGCGAGGTCCGCTGCTCGACCAACTCAAGGGCGCGCTGGCGCTGACTGACAAGGTTGTACAATAAAACACTGAGGAGCACGCTCAGCATTGCACCGAGCACCGCCAGGCTGGCCTCCGATGAATGATTGACTTGAATGAAAGCCTCGCAAGGGCGGATATCCACCTGGTATTCGCGGTCGGCCAGACGCAGCAGGCGAGTGGCACTCAATGGACTGGCAACCGGTAGATTGGGCGATTGATACAGCAGCTCATGCTCGCCTTTGGTCGACAGATCGAGAATGCGCACCGACAGGTTGTCGTGCTTCTGCTCCGGCAGGCCCTCGGCGACCAGTTGACGCATACTGATCACCGCCATCACGTATCCTTCGAGCTCCGGCCTGGGTTGCTCGACGCGCGCGAGCACAGTGATCGGCGCCACCAACAGCAAGCCTCGGGCGTAGGCTTGCTCAACTCCAACCAGATTCAGCGGTTGCGAGGCAGCCATGGTGCCCGAATCGCGAGCACGTTCCAGTGTGATGCGGCGCAAGGGTTGCTCCAGCAAGTCATAGCCCAGCGGCGAACCCTGGGCACTCTGCGTCTCGCTGTACAGTACCGGTACATACTCGTCACGCACCGCCGCCAATTGCAGGCGACCTTCGGCATTGAGTTCCCGAATGGAAAAGCCGCTCAGGCCCTGGGCCCGGGCAAGCCGTTCGAACGACTCCCGATCGCGGCCCTTGACCCATGGCGCCCAGGAATAAGCCTGGGTCCGCAACAGCAGCGGCTTGGTGTAGCCCTCGAATTCCTGGCGCGTGACTGAATCGGAATTGACAAAGAACCGCCGCAGACCGTCCAGCCGCTGCACCTGGTCCTCGAAGCGCTCCTCGATAAGGCTGAAGCGTTCGTTGGCCAACAATTCGAAACGTAGCTGCAACTGACGCTGATAAAGCTCGCGTGTGGCCACGGACAACAACAGCGTGAGCAACCCGCCCACCAACAAAGCCAATACCGCTACCAGCCAGGCAGAAGCATCTTCACTGATAAAGCCAAGAATCTTGGGGTGTACGGGATGCGACGACATAGGCGACAACTCATCACGCCGACGTGTTTTACATCACATTGGCTTTGACTGAGTTATAGCTATTCGCCAGTAGATTAGCCAGCCCCAAAAGCCCCGCCGTCTATAAAAATCCAGAGGCGGGGCTCGGTCATGACTTAGCGTGCGGTGATCTTCCAGGCACGATGAATCTTGCTGTTGCGGGCAAAGTCCGGGTCCAGGGTCTGGCGGCTGATTTCCTCGACGGCGTAACGCGCCACCAGGTTGTCTGCCAGTTGGAACTTGCTGAAATTATTGGAAAAATACAGCACGCCAGCGGGCGCCAGGCGCGCCATGGCCAAGTCGAGCAGTTGCACATGGTCACGCTGGACGTCGAACACGCCTTCCATGCGTTTGGAGTTGGAGAACGTCGGCGGGTCGATGAAGATCAGGTCGAATTCGTCGCGATTGCCTTCCAACCAAGTCATCACATCACTCTGCTCCAGGCGGTTCTTGTCGGAGAAACCATTCAGTGACAGGTTGCGCCGCGCCCAGTCGAGATAGGTCCTCGACAGGTCGACACTGGTGGTCGTCCGAGCCCCGCCCTTGGCCGCATGCACGCTGGCGGTAGCGGTGTAGCAGAACAGATTGAGGAAACGCTTGCCGGCAGCCTCTTTCTGGATTCGCAGGCGCATCGGCCGGTGGTCGAGGAACAGCCCGGTATCGAGGTAGTCGGTGAGGTTGACCAACAGCTTCACCCCGCCTTCGCTCACCTCGGTGAATTTGCCCTCGGCACTCTGGCGCTCATATTGCTTGGTCCCGCTTTGGCGCTCGCGGCGCTTGATGATCACCCGACTCTTGTCGACATTGAGTGCCTGGGGAATCGCAGCCAGCGCATCGAACAGGCGGGTCTGAGCCTTTTGCGGGTCGATGGACTTGGGCGCGGCGTATTCCTGGACGTGTACCCAATCGTGGTAGAGATCAATGGCCAGAGAGTATTCCGGCATGTCGGCGTCATAGACCCGATAGCAATCCACACCTTCGCGCTTGGCCCATTTACCCAATTGCTTGAGGTTTTTCTGCAGGCGGTTGGCGAACATCTGCCCGCCTTCGCTCAGGCGTGCCTGCTCGATCACCGGTGCCGCTGGCGGCGCAGGCTTGATCGGGTTGCCGTTCTTGTTGAGCTTCGGCGCTTCGACGGTGATCTGTGCCTGCTCTTCGGCGTGGGCCCGCTCGACTTGGCGCTGTTGCGGGGTACGCCGCTCACCGGTGACGAACTGGTCGGGGACCACCTTGATCAGCAGCAGCTTGCACGCCAGTGCGCCGTTCCAGAACGAGTATTGCTTGTGGCTGCGAATACCCATGCGCTTACCCAGATCCGGGGCGCCAGTGAACACCGCCGCCTCCCAGTTCAAGCAGGCCTGACGTAGGCGCTCGCCGAGGTTCTGGTAGAGGTAGAGCAGGCTCGCCTCGTCTCCCAGGCGCTCGCCATAAGGCGGGTTGCAGATCACCAGGCCTTTCTGGTTCTGGTCCGGGCGCGGTTCGAAGGTCCCAACCTCACCCTGATAGATCTTGATCCAATCGCTCAGGCCGGCACGCTCAACGTTGTTGCGGCCCGGCTGGATCAGACGTGGATCGGCTTCATAACCGCGAATCCACAGCGGTGGGCGGGCCAGGCCGGCTTCGGCGCGGGCCGTGGCTTCTTCATGAAGTTTTTTCCACAAGGCCGGCACGTGGCCAAGCCACGCATCGAAGCCCCAGCGGATGCGATTGAGGTTGGGCGCGATATCGGCGGCAATCATCGCAGCCTCCACCAGAAAGGTGCCCACCCCGCACATCGGGTCGGCCAAGGCCCCTCCTTCGGCGGCGATACGCGGCCAGCCGGAACGGATCAGGATCGCCGCCGCGAGGTTTTCCTTCAGCGGCGCCGCGCCTTGCTGCAGGCGGTAGCCGCGCTGGTGCAGGCTGTGGCCGGACAAGTCGAGGGAAAGAATCGCCTCGCCACGGTCCAGACGCAGGTGAATGCGCAGGTCCGGGCTGATCTTGTCGATAGACGGACGCTCACCCGCCGGGGTGCGCAACTTGTCGACGATGGCGTCCTTGACCTTCAAGGCACCGAAGTGGGTGTTGTCGATGCCCGAGCCATGGCCGCTGAACTCCACGGCCAGGGTGCCGTCGGCAAGCATATGATCCTGCCAGTCGATATCCAATACGCCCTGGTAGAGGTCCTCGGCGTCCTTCATCGGGAAACGCTTAAGCACCAGCAAAACCCGGTTGGCCAGGCGCGACCAGAGACATAACCGATAGGCCGTCTCCATGTCGGCCAAGCCGCGAATGGCCGAGGTGTGCTCGCGCGCCTCCTCAAGACCAAGCCCGACGGCTTCCTCCAGAAGCAGGCCTTCGAGGCCTTTGGGACAAGTGAGGAAGAGTTCGTAATGATCCGACATGGGAATTCCAGGGCCTTGAGCAGTCAATGAACGGGCGACGCATCACCCGCTCGGTTTTGATCGAGCACGTTTCTTGAAGAGTGCTCGTGTGGCACACCATTGTGCCGTTCCATCCGGCATATGCTTTTGCCCATAAATTATGGGGACAAAAGAATGGAGACACCGGGATAGTTCATTCTTTTCGTAACAAAAAGTCACATCATGACCCTTCGTCGAATAATACCTGAGTACGAGGGTCAGTATTTTTTGCAGAGAGTGAAACCCATCCTTCATGCAAGGGCTGATAATAGCTGGATTTTCTCCAGATAACCGAGCAAACGGTCAGCCTATCTTATGGCCTTACCCCACATATCGTTACGTTCTTATGACAAAACGATCATTCACACGCCATCGCACATTGGTTAGAACTCAACACAGTTGGCGTCGCAAGGACGTCAACATCTCCCGCTTTTGATGAAACTCGTCGAGCGGCGATCAGGCAAGGCAAAAACAGGTGAGGAGCGACGAGGGTCGCGTCCGACTTCAGCCCGCTACGCTAAAAGGAGCCTTGTGAACCTGTTTTTAACGCAGCATGATCGACGCGCGGACAGTTTCATCCGATGCGGAGCTCGCCACGCCGGCAGCGAGCACCATGCAGATGCATTCTGCCCGGCCTCGACGAGAGGTCGACGGGACCTATAACAGTCAACCAGCGAGGGCAACACCCTATGAGAAGACTTAAGCGTGATCCGTTGGAAAGAGCATTTTTACGCGGATATCGATACGGCGTTCATGGCAAGTCCCGTGAGCTTTGCCCCTTTACTCTACCGTCGGTACGCCAAGCCTGGATCAACGGCTGGCGAGAAGGACGTGGCGACAATTGGGACGGTATGACCGGCACTGCGGGAATCCACAGACTCAACGAACTTCACGCTGTCGGCTAATCAGGGCACATTCCGACACGACAATCCGAGCACTCTGTTGAAAGCAACGACTTAACCACGCACGCCCCATCCGGGCGGCGGGCTTCGGCCCAGGGGCTCCCTAGAGGAGCCCTTTTTAATACCCAGAACTCAGCGGCGCAAAGCGGCGATGGTATCCACCGACTGGCGAATCAGTGCCGGCCCCTTGTAGATAAAGCCCGAATACAACTGCACCAGGCTCGCTCCGGCGGCGACTTTCTCGGCCGCATGTCCGCCTTCGGTGATCCCACCGACGGCGATGATCGGCAAACGTCCGGCCAGCTCGGCCGCCAGCACCTTGACCGTGTGGGTGCTCTGCTCGCGCACCGGCGCACCGGACAGGCCACCGGCCTCCTCGCCATGAACCAAGCCTTCGACACCGACACGGCTGAGGGTGGTATTGGTAGCGATCACCGCATCCATCCCCGACTCCACCAGTGCCTGGGCCACCAGCACGGTTTCTTCGTCGCTCATGTCCGGAGCGATCTTGATCGCCAGGGGCACACGCTTGCCATGCTGCCCGGCCAGTTGAGTCTGGCGCTGGCTCAGGGACTCGAGCAACTGCTTGAGCGAATCGCCGAATTGCAGACTGCGCAGACCCGGTGTGTTCGGCGAACTGACGTTGACCGTGACATAGCTGGCGTGGGCGTAGACCTTATCCAGGCAGATCAGGTAATCGTCGACGGCGCGCTCCACCGGAGTGTCGAAGTTCTTGCCGATATTGATCCCCAGGATACCGCCGTAGCGGGCGGCGCGAACCCGGGCAATCAGGTTATCCACCCCCAGGTTGTTAAAACCCATGCGGTTGATGATCGCTTCGGCCTCGGGCAGGCGGAAAATCCGTGGTTTCGGATTGCCCGGCTGTGGCCGTGGCGTCACCGTGCCGATCTCGACAAAACCAAAGCCCAACTGGGCCAAGCCGTCGATAGCCGCGCCATTTTTGTCCAGGCCCGCGGCCAACCCCACCGGATTTGGAAAATCCAACCCCATGACGCTCACCGGGTTCGACGCCGGTGCCTTGCACAACAGACCGTTGAGCCCCAGGCGGCCACCCGCGCCGATCAGGTCCAGGGACAAATCGTGGGAGGTTTCCGGGGAAAGTTTGAACAACAACTGGCGGGCCAGGTTATACATGGGCGGGCTTGACTCGGATGGCGGCGAATTGAACGGGCGATTATAGCCGGCCAACCACCTGACAAGCGAGTTTACCAATCGGCCGTTTCCCGACTGTCCTCGTCCCACTCAGGATTGAAAATATCCTGCATGTACTGATTGATGAATAAACTGGTGCCAAACAACCGGCCCATGACGCCACGCAGTTCCTTGTGCTGTTCGGACCCTTCCAGGCCTTCCTCCTTGAGACGTGACAACGCCTGGCCGACGACTGTCATCTGCTCGCCGATGGTACGGTAGTCCAGCGCTCCTTCGTCACTGCTGCGATAGTTGGCGATGAACAACAGGATCTCTTTCTCGCCCGTCCCGGACAGCGCCAGCAATTGCCGGTAAAAGGCTTCGAACCCTGGATCAGACGCCTGCGTGGCATGGGCGGGCCGATTCAGGCGTTGCTCCAAGGGATGCGCCGGGAAATCTTCCGATGCGCAGGTCGGGGAAACTGTCGTGGGACTTTCAATGTGCATCGTCGATTCCTTGCGATGGATCTTCGGCGGCGTCGATAAATCGACTTACCAGTTGCACCAGGGCTTGCCGTGCCTGCTGGTCAAGCTCGCGCACCCCTTCGGGCAAACCAGCCAGTTGACTCAGCACGCGCGGCGCCAATTGTTCGCGAGCCGACTCCAGGTCAAACTCGAACAATTGATCGGCCAGCCGGACTACATAACGTTCCTGGTCTTCGAATTCGAACTTGACCGAGGCCACGCCCAAGCGCCCCAGGTGCTCGCGCAGGGCGCCGACCCGACCACGACAGTGGACGGGCAAGAGGATCTGCAAGGTCATCCGCGCCGTGTCGGGCTGTCCTGCCAACCAATGGTCGAGCATCTCGTCGAACCACCGTGAATCATCCAGCAGATGTTTGAGCAGTTGCCGGACTGCTTCGGCCACTTGCTCGTGCAACTGGCTGGCCAGGCGCTGGGATTCGCACAAGCCCTGGGCCAGGTCGACGCAAGCCTGAATCACACCTTCGCAATAACCTTCGGCAAACGCCGTGGCCTGGATCGCCTCGGCTTGGGCCTGGGCCTGGTCGATCAATTGCCGGGCACGCCGTTGTGCCTCGCGCTCCAAGGCGCGGCAGCGACGGACGGTTGCCAGTTCCTGGCGGGTGATATGCACGGTATCCGCGCCCACCCCCGCCAGTTCGTCAATCGTGCGGATGGCGTCGAGCATGCTGTACCGCCAGGAAAAACAGCGTCGGATCAGGCGCCGGAACAGGCACCCGCGCCTGTCCATCGACCACCGCCTCGCAGAACTGCAACAGCAGCCGTTCGCGCAACGCCGTGGGCAGCGCCCGCTCGAACGCTAGCAACTGCGCCAGCCCGACGCTGTCCACCTGTTGCAACACCGGACTGTCAGACAGCAGCTCCAGGATCAATCGAGGCGCGATGGCACACCGTGCAAAGTCCCGCACACTGGCGGACAGCAACCCCATGCGAGCGCCTCGCGCCAGCTCCGGCCACAAGCGCTGAGCACCGATCAACCGGGCGATATGCGGCAGGCGCCACCACTCATGCACCCACACTGTCGCGAGTGGGGAAAGCGCCGGACACGACGTCGGCAGCGTCAGCCCCTCCAGCAAGATGCGATTGAGCACCTGCCGACCCGGCCCGTCGTTAAATCCCGCCGGCAGACTCAGGCGCCGGCTATGCAAGTAATCCAGCGGCTGCCAGAGAATCTGTCGCAGGCGTTCGTCCAAGGCGTTCATGCACGCCCACCCGACGCCCGCAAGTGATAGAAGCCACCGACGCCAGCCAGCAACCCCACGAGCAACATCAGGACCAAAGCAGGCATCCAGAAGGCAGTGGCAGCCGGCTCGACCGGCAGCGGCGCCGCATGCTGGGTGGAAGAGCGCCGGGTGAGGATCACCGAAATATTTTCGTATTCGACCGCTGAGAAACTGTTCTTCAAGAACCGTTTGATATCGTTGATCAACAGCCCCGGCTCGACATCGCGCTCATGCACGGCCACCGCTGACAGATGCACGGAAGACGCCTTGCGCCCGCCCTCCCCGGCGTCCACGTCATAGCTGACATGCACCCGTGCCGAGACGACGCCTTCGAGCACACTCAAGGTTTGTTCCAGACGCTGCTCCAGCGCCGAATAGAGTCGGGCCTTTTCCGCGCGCGGGGAGGCGACCAGGGAGTCGGAGGGAAACAATTGGGCCACTTCCACACGAGGTTTCGACGGCAGCGCATAGAGATTCAACAAGTCCACCGCCGCCGGGAAATCCACTTGGGCCACCTTGACGCTGTAGCCGACCTTGCCGTTATCCTGCTTTGCCGCGCCGATATTGTTGCGCTGCAACACCGACACCACCTCGTTGGCCTGTTGCTGATCAAGCCCGTCGAGCAGCGCCGGTTGCCGACACCCCGCCAGCGCCAGACACAGGAGGATAAGCCACACGCAGGGTTTCATGACGAGCGCAGCAGGGTTTCTGCCGCCCCCACGGCCTTGCGCACCAGGGTATTAAGCAGATTGATGTCGACGTTGTATTGGCCCATCTGTTCCTGCAACACCGCCAGCTTCTCGGGGTGAGTGATATCCGGGCTATCCAGTAACTGGCGGACGCCGCCAACCCGCCGTGCCGAGTCCACGGCGGAACTGGCAAAGGCATCGAGCAGGCGCGCTTCCAGCGACACCGGCGTGCTTTCCTGCGGGCTGCGCAACTCGACCAGCGCTACCTGTTCGAGCAGGCCGACAGGATTATGTTGATAAGACATGGCCACTACTCGCCGTGGCCGGCGGTCATCGCCGACCCAATGATGATCGGGAACTCAGCGCGCCGACTGGATGATCGACATGTCGATATCCTTGAAGCCCTTGATGGTGTTGGTCTGCGCATTGCGGAACACGGTATAGGAGGAAAAGGCCGACTGATACTTGGCCAACAGCGATGGATCCGAGGCATTCCCTTCAAGCGCTTTCAGCGCCGCATCAAGTTTATCCTTCAGGTCTTTGGCCCCGGCTTCGAAAGCCTCGGCCTGCTGCCCCAGAAAATCGTCGGCGAACTCGACCGGTCTTGTGACATCTACCATAAATCACCTCGTTTGACGGATTGTTGAAAAATGCCAGGACGAACTGCTCGTCTTGATGTAACCCTGCGGTCCCGATTGGAATGACCGGCCCTTGAACAGGTCATCCCTGAGATCGATGTTGAAGCGCACCTGGCGGTCTCCCCAGCGCCGATAGAAGTCATCGACAAAGTCACGCGTCATTTGCCGCTGCGCGTCCTGAAGATCCCCGGCGATATTGAAGACCGTCGCGTCCCCCTGCCCGACCCGTTCGAACGCCAGTGCCAGGCGTTGCAGGCCTTGCTCGGCCAAGGCAACCAGCAGATCGTCATCCTGGGGCTCGAAGCTGACTTGGCGCACGTAAGCCGCCTCTTCGTGCAAGAGCTGCGAGACCTGCTGTTCCAGTCCGGCATCTGGCGCGCCGCGCCGCAGGCTGTAAAACACCCGCGGGCTTGCGGGCTGCGACAAATCGATACGCTGGACCCTCAGCGCCGGCACCTGCTCGAGCAACCGCGACTCCAAACGCCGGCGTTCGTCCGTAACAGCCAGCACCTGGCTCGGGATGCCATGACGCACGAGCACCTGGCGGCTCCAACCCGCATCGCGCTCCGATGTCACGAAAACGTAGACCCGATCATCCCGCCCCTGAACAACCCGGGTTGCCCCATGAGTGCCGGCGGTCAGACTCAATACATCGGGTCGGGACGATTTCATTGGCACCGACCATACGGCTGCACACGCCGCCAGCAATACGCACACCACCGCCGTGACAATCACCTTCCTGAGCAGCGGTCGAACGGTGTGCCCCGCCGCCATCGGTTCGACAGTCGCCGTGCTCGTGAACAGTTCTGGCGCCCAGGGTTCGTGCTCGGGACGAAGGGTAATGTGCAACCCGGCGATCTGTTCGCAACGCTGGAAGGCAACTTCGCGCTCCTCGACCTCATCGCCCAGGATCCGCAGAGTCGCGTACTCCTGGCCAAGCAATACCTCAAAGTTGCAATGGCCCCGTTCCAGCGGAACGAAGATCGCATCCTGCGGTATGGCAGCAACCAGTCCATCATCTCCCAACCTATCGGGAGTCCCGACGATGAACAGTGTCCGGCTGCTGCGCAGGGTGAACTCACACCCCTGCAACAGACCGCTACCAATTCTCAGGACACAGGGTAAAAAGGGGTTGTCCGGCATCGTCACCCTCTTCGATCGGTAAAGCGTCCGGCGATACTAGCGAGGCCTGCAAGGACGATCCTGATCGCCGCCAGCGTCCTACCGGAAGATTTCAATCAGAATCCTCGGGCCTGCTCCACTCACGGCACCAGCACCCGATAGAAGCGCCAGACCCTGCGCGCATAACGCTCGCGAGCAGCCTGACGCTCCTCGCCACTGCCGGCGTTATAGGCGCCCACGGCGGTCCAGCCGTAGCCATGGCGTTCAATGAACTGCGCCAGGATCGCGGCACCGACGTGCACGCTGAGACAGGGATCCTCCAGCAACTGCTGCTCGGTGATCCCTTGTGCCGACAATCGTGGCAGGTGAAAGCTGTTGATCTGCATCAGGCCGATATCCCGACTGCCATCCTTGTTGCGGCCCACGGCCTGCGCACGCAGGCCGCTTTCCACATGAGCAATGGCGTACAACAATTGCGGCTCGATGCCATGCCGCCGTCCGGCGGAGTCCCAGCAAAAGGCCTGCAGCGGCCCGCTCAATACCAGCATCAACCAGGCTCCCCCGCGGTATCGCCTGCTCATGCCCGGTTACGCTGTTCCTCGGCGATCCGCACACGCATCCGTTGTGCCGCGATGAAAGACGGATCACGGCGCAGCGATGATTCAAGGCTCTCCAGCGCTCGCTCATCGCGCCCGCCACACCAGTGGTGCCAGGCATACAGGTAATGGACGTCAGCCCGATCAGAGGCCAGTAAGCAGCGCTGGAACAACACCTGGGCCGCATCGCCACACCCTTGCAAGCTGGTGATCAAGGCCAACCGCGCCAGCGCATCGGTATTGCCCGGCTCCAGCACCAAGGCCTGAGCAATGGCCTCGCGGGCTTGTTCGATGGCGGACTCGCGATCAGCCCGCCCCAACATCGACAGCGCCAGGTGGGCATCGGCCAGGCCGCACCAGGGCGGAACGTAGCTCGCATCCATGTGCAGGCACTGGCGAAAATACAGCATGGCCTCCTGCACGCTTTGCGCAGTATGCCGTTGCAAGCCGTATATGCCCTTGAGGAAGGCCAACGCCAAGGGATAGGACGAGCAACCGCTGACGGAAGGGCGCACATCGGGGAGGTGTTGCGCCACCATCGACACCATCGACCGCAGCACCTCTTCGAGCGCGCCCTTGATGGCCACAGGCCCACGTACCAGATAGTGATCGCTGCCGCGAATCAGCTCGACCGACAGCTCCATCCGATCACCTCGAGCATAAAAACGCCCACTCAGGTAGTAATCCGGCGCCAGTCGCTCCATCAATTGTCGGATATCGCTCGGGCCGGGGCCTGGCACCATGAGCCCCGCCGGCAAGATTTTGAGAGTACCGTCGAATGCGGACTTCAACTGCCGAATCGTCGCATCCTGCAAATCCAGCGCCGCCACATCGTCCGCGTGGCGAAACGGCAATACCGCCAACGAGGAAGCCGTTGGACATTCAACCGGTGAAGATGCCAGGGGCGCCACCGCTCCGACAAAGCGATAACCCTTGCCATAGACCGTGGCGATGTAGCCTCGCCCTTCCCCCAATAATTTGCGCAAGGTATAGATGCAGCGAGTCAACGACTCCTCGGCCGCATCCCAACCGGGCCACACACAATCGAGCAGCGAGTCTTTAGTGACCAGCTTGCCGGCCGACCCCAGCAGCAACCGCAAAACCTGCAACTCCTTGGGGGGCAGATGAACTCCTTTTCCGTTTCGCAACAGCGTTCCATCGCTTTGCAATATCCACTCGCCAAATGCGAATGATTGTTTCAGGACGTTATCAGTGGCACGGTCCATAAATCAGCTTGAGACCTCTACAGAGATGTACTGACATTCAAAACAGGCCTCGGACAACCCGGGCCTATCAACGAGGAACGGCAGCGACTATAGAAACTTGGTCTCCCGCAGTCCGTAGGACATTTCTCTTATAAAACAAGAAAAAAACTACACACTCAACGGAATATAAAACACCCAGGCGATGAGAGTTATACAACAACGGAAAGCGCTCTATATTATGTCAGTCGTTTCCCTTGCAAGTCTTTGTTGTCGAGTAATGCCTACAAGGCGACACACATCTGCCACCGTCCGCCATCTCGCCACACCAGGCTCGGGCAGCTCGATGTCAAAGGCCTCGTTGAGCAGCACCGCCATCTCGACGATGTGCATCGAGTCGACGTACAAGTCCTCGATAAGCCGCAACTCGAACAAAATCTTTCGACGCTCCAGTTGGAAGTAGTCAGCGAGCAACACCATCACTTGCTGTTCGATAAAATCATCGCAATAGCCCGGTGTCAGATAGGTCATTGATTGTTTCTCCAGAGCAGGACGAAGCCCAGGAGGAAGCTCCCCAGGGTCCGTCTTCGAAGGGTAGTGATATAAGGTCGGCGGGCCAACAGCTCAGAAGTTGAGCATTGCCTTCAACATGTCCGTGAACTGACTCATATGAGACGATAAGGTCTTGATGAAATTATCGTGCGTGGAGTTGGCGCTGGAGTACTTTTGCGTGAGCTTTTGAAGTTCATTCTTCAATTGCTCGCCTTGTGCGTTGAAACCGGTTTGCCAAGACTGGAATTGTGCGCTGTTCCAGGTAACCTTTCCTTCCTTGATTTCTTCCAGGGGAATATCGTCAAGCCGCTTGACCATCGAATCCAGCGCGGAGAGATCGATCATCACGCAATAGTTGTCACCGCCAAGATAAACCAGACGCCCCGAACCCATGGCATCGATCCAATCCTGTGCCTGCTTTTTGTTGGCGGTGTTGGGCGGCTCGTCCTGTTTGGCAGGAACGGGAAACAAGACACCTGCGGGAGCCTGGCTGAACTGCCGTATCAGCTCATCGAGGGCTTTTTTCAACTCCTCCACGTTGAGTTCTACGTCCTTACCCTCGTTGGCGCCTTTTATCCATTCATGCAGTTTCGAGGTAATCTGCTCATTGAACGCCTTGAAAAAACCCGAGTAGGTCGCCACGATGTGTTCGTAGACCTTCAGGTAATCGTTACCGATGATGCCGATCAGCTCGATCAGCTTGTCAAAGAAATCCGGGAATTCTTCGGTTTTTTTTGCCCCCAGCCCAGCGATCTCCGGCTCACGATCGAGCTGCTCGATCAATGCCGTGATTGCCTGCCCTTGCCACTGGCGCAGCTCCTCGTTACGGGGCAAATCGGCTACCTGCTCCGACAACCTGATCCACCCCCTGATCTGTTGCTGCTCCTTGCGCCACGCCTGCTGAGCCATGTCTTTAAGGGCCAGGTCGTACTTGTATTGCCTGAACTCACGCTCCTCTTGATCCGTGGTATTGATCAGCTCTTCGACAGCCCCCTCCAGCCTTTTGCGCATATCCTCGGGCGACCCGGCGAGCGTTTGCCCGCCATGTGCCGTCAACGCCGACTCATGCCGCACGGGTGTCTGCGGACTCTCGACATCCTCAAGGTGCAAGAAGCTCGAAGCCGCATAATGCCTGATACCCAAATCGTTCATCGTTCACCTCACACCCTGCCACCCGTGGCTTCGATCACACGGCCACGCAATTCATCGATCTGCCGCATGATCTCGAATATTTTCTGCAGCAGAGCGGCGGTACTCGCATCGATCTGCGCCTCTTCGTCGCCCAGGCTCTTCTGCACGCTCTGGTTACTCTGCTGCAGGACCTCCCGCTCTTTTTGCGCAACCTCAAGGAGACGGACAGCACTGCTCACCATGCTGCTGAAGACAATCGCCAGTGAACTCAAGCTCCCCCCCGCCGAGATCAACCGATCCCACTGCAGCGAGTTCAGTTGATTATCGAGCGAGGCCAACTCACGGCGTTGCCGGGCATCGTTGATAATATCCATCACCACGTTGGGCTCGCCCGGCGCCACATGTGCCAGGTGGTTGTCGCGCATGTCCCTTTCCAGCTCCATGGCCTCCACCGTCTGTTGCTTCTGGCTAGTCAGGCCGGCGTGCTTCTGCCGGTAGCCATCAATGGTCATGACGGTACCGGCCAATGCCATCGAGCCGGCAATCGCCGCCCCTGCGAAGGCGCCGTACAACGCCGCGTCTCCGCCCTCGCGAATCGCCTTGCCCTGCTCTACCGCAGCATTGGCCGTCATCACGCTGAAATGCCCACGCAACTCGGCGGTGGCTATCCTGGCCATATTCAAGGCAATGATCGCGGCAATCAGCACGCCGGTGTGCTTTTCCCAGGCTGACGGATTGAAGGCCAGCTCCCTGACGTCCTCATCGCTGAGCAGTTTCTTCGCTTCGCCCAGCACCGCCCTCCATTCGGCCTCACTGAAGTCACTGGGATCGAGCAGCCTGGCCAGCTCCTGCGACGTGGGTCGGCGCAGGTCCCAGGTAGCAATGACCTGATCCTCGACGATTCGGCTTAAATCCTCCCCACTGAGAGGCCCCAGGCTTTGCCGAATGGCCTGACCGGCCTCCAACTCGGACAGGGAAGAGGGAGTCGATATCGATGTTGCATGACGAGAAATCTCTACCATCGGAACTACATCCTCTCAACGTTCAGATATGACGGGCGATATGCAGGCTGGCCCCATGGCGATGCTGCATATCGGCCATAAGTTGCTTGAGCTGGTTATCCTTCTGTTCGATCGCCTTGACGAACGTCTCCAGCGACTCCTTGAGGTAGTCGCCCAGCGAATCGACAATCGCCATGCTTACCCGGACATCGGCCAGGTGCTCGGCGCCTTTTTTCTGGTGCACGCCGCTCTGGATCTGCAACCCCGACTGCGTACCGACCCCCGCCACCGAGACGCCCGCCAGGAGTATTTCCAGGCGGTTTTTCAACTGGGCCATGGCGATATCATCGCTCTTCGATCCCACCAGGCCACGCAGTTGCTCCACCAGCTTGGCCAGAGTCTTGCCAATCGCTCCCACCATCTGCTTGAGCAGCGACGGCAGGATCTTGGCAAACACCTCGCCGAGCTTTTCCATGACCTTGTTCAGCACCGAACCGAGTATCGGTCCTGCGGTATGGACGCCGACCACCGCCGCAGCGATAACCACTGCCACGGCGGCGATAGCACCACTGACCGAACCGATGATCTTGGCTATGTCCTCGGACACCTTCAGTACCTCCGTCAGGAACTTGGTGGTCAGGTCACCCAGCAACTTGACCAGCTTCTGGAACTCTTCCATCAGCGGTTTCATGGCCTTTTCCATGTAGGAGGTTCCGGTCGCCTCCTTAACGATCATGTCTGTCAGGGAGGCCAGTACCCCGACAATGCCGACGGCCGCGGACACCAACGCACCGGCGGCGGGAGCGGCAGCCCCCAGGGTCGCGACCGTGCCGACCACCGCCACCACCGCACTGACCGCCATCACCAGCCACCCGAAGATCTTGCCGATGCACCCCATGACCTTCTGGGCCGCCTCAGCCTTGCGCACCTCCTCTTGGTATTCTTCTGACTTGACCTTCATGAATTCCTGGCGCGCGGTCTGCATCGAGAGAAACAACTCCTGATCGGCCTGCATTTGCTTGTCGGCCGCCTCTCCCAGTAACGCAATCAATTGCGCCATCGCCAACGCCAGGGCACCGGCAGCGTTCAAATGCTCCTGGCCGAGTTGATCGACGACCTTGCCATCGATGCCGGCAGCCTGGACCTGCCTGGCCAACGCCTCGGTCCTGATGGCCACGGACTTGGCCGTGGCCAATAGCCCGAGGTGCGCTTTGAGCGCCGCCTCGAAACCCTGTTGCAGACCACCAAGTGCGGCCTTGGCGGCATCGCGCCGGGCCAAGGCATCGGCGTACTCGGGCGAAGACGGATCCAGGGACGCCAGGTGCGATTCGGCGGCTTCGAGTTCGATCTGGGCCTGATCGAGCCTGTCCTTCAACAGTTGCAACTGCTCCTGGCTGGTATCCACCGCCCCCTGGGCCGCCACCAGTTCGCCCAAGGCCTGCTTATAATCGGCGGACAATCTATCCAGCCCCTGCTGGGACGATTGGGTCACTGCCCGCAGCATCGACAAACGGTTTTTCAGGCTTTCCAGGTTGGCATTGCCGAGCAGCTCGATCAGCGAGGCGATCAGGCGCACGAACTCGCCCTCGGCACTTGACTGATCGCCATTGACCCGTGGTGGTGGCGGTTGCAGTCGGGGCCGGCCATCGTTCCTGACGCCATCGACAGATTCATACCCCACCGACTCGATACCGGTCAGCACCTCATGGCTGATCCGCTGAAAATCGGCGGTGCGGGCGGCGGTTCGGGCCGCCTCGGTATAGAGGTTGTCAGTGGTCGCGGCCATCGCCGCGGCGCCTGGAACACTATTGATTGTTGTCATTGTTGATCCTCCGAACCTTGGCTATCGATATGGCGCAAGGCGTCCAGATACACTTGGGCCTGCCTGCGTAAATCGTCATGGGTGACCCGCTCGAGCACATACTCGAAACACAACTTGGCCTTGGCACCCTGCCCCAAGGCGAGTTGGCATTGGCCGGTGTAGAACATTGGACGGCAATCGTCCTTGCCCTGGGCAAAGGCAACGGCATACAACTCGATGGCCTTCTGGTGGTTGTTCCTGAGCTGATGCACCGCCGCCAAGCCCATCCAGTACTGGCTGTTGTAGAAGTCGTAAATGCACAGGAAGTGGAAAAACTTCTCGGCGTCGTCCAGTCGACCCTGTTCGTAAAACTCGTAAGCGTAGGCGTAAAGGCCGTCCATCTGCTCATCGCTGATCCCGCGCACATCCTTGAGCGGCATGCCTTCGAGGACGGCTTGCACCGCCTCGAACGCTATCTGTTCGTCCTCTTGCGTGTCTCTGCGACTCATCGGCCACACTCCTGAAGATGGCGCCAGACTGGCTGACGCGTTGCATTGAGCCAAAATCCCGGATGGCCCACCGCAAAAATGCGCTCATGCGGGCCCCGGCAAACCGGCCAAATTCAGGCCTGCTCGACCTGTTCTAGCCAGATCAGCAGGCGCAAGACATCCTCGATCTCTTGCAACTTGATAAAGCTGTAACGCTGGTGCGTCGTGAAGATCCGTCGGGCCAGGCGGATATCACTGACCACCGCGACCCCGACTTCACGCGCATAGGCGCGTACCGCCAGGGCGCGCTGGTTGGTCTCGATCACGCTGACCAGGGGGATGAAGCTGATGTCCGGGCGAAAGTAGATGCCAATGGCGATATGAGTCGGGTTGGCGATAATCACCCGTGAGCCGCGAATATCGGAGCGCACCTGCTCGGACAACAGCTCCAGGTGCAGATCGCGACGTTTTTGCTTGATATGCGGGTCGCCGTCCTGCTCCTTGTACTCGCGCTTGACCGAGTGCAAATCCATCTTCAAGTCCTTGATGTAGAGCCAGTACTCACACAAGGCATCGAGCAGCACGATCAATAACGCACACGCCATGAAGGTCAGCAGCAAGGTCAACAACATCCGCCCCCACGCCGGGAACAGATCCAGCGGTTGGGCGAACAATTGCGCGAACAGCAACTGGCGCTCGGACTGCCAGACCATCCATAACGCCACGCCAAAGCTACCCAGGTAGAGCAGCGCCTTCACGCTGTCCTTGACCGTGCGCAGGCTGAACAGCTTCTTGAACCCGTTGATCGGATTCAAGGCGCCCAGATTCAACTTCAAGGCCTCGCTGGCCAGCGCAAAACCGCTCTGCAACAACGCCGGCAGCGCGCTGCTCAACACACAGACCAGCAACAACGGCAGCACGCACAACAGCGCCAGCTTGAGCAAGAGTGCGAAATAACGCTGGGCGTTGTCCTCGAAACCGGCAGCGACGATCCGTCGGTAGACTTCCATGACCTCCAGCAACGAAAAGCTGTTGACCAGAAATATAATCGCGCACAGGGTCATGCAACTGACCACCAGGTCCTTGGCCTTGAACGTCTGCCCCTTGCGCGCCGAATCGCGCAGACGCTTGGGGGTGGGATCTTCGGTTTTCGAAGCACTGGAAGACATTTCAGAGTGGCCCCGAACGATGCAAATGGGTCGCCGGATCAACCTGTCCCATGCGCCACACTTCATGCGGGAGATGAGCGCCGAAGTACACCATCAGCACCATCAGGGCGACCAGGCTCTTGACCGTCAGCGAGACGGAAAAGGCGTTCATCTGCGGTGCATAACGCGACAACAACCCCAGCAGCGCTTCGCTGATCAGCAAGGCCGCCACCACCGGCGCACTGATCACCAGGATCTTGCCGACCAGCGCGTCCAGTAGCGGCAACAGCGCCGCCAGGCTTATCTCGCAGGCCGACGTCGGTGGGCACAACTGGTAACTGCGGGCGACGGTTTCGACCATCAACAGCATGCCACCGCCTTCCAGATACACCGCCGCCGCGAACAACTGGAGAAAGTTCGCCAGCTCCGAGGTGTCCACGCCGTTGGCCGGGTCGACCGTGTTGCTGAGCATCGCCCCGCGCTGGTTGTCGATCAGGTTGCCCATGCCATGCAATACCCAGAACGGCCAGCACAACAGGCTGCCCAGCAGGACGCCGATCCCGGCCTCGCGCAATAACAGGCCGAAGAACGCCAGACTGTCCAATGCCGGCAGCGGCAAGCCGACGCTGGGCCAAAAACCCAGCGCAACGAGAAGGATCACCGCCTGACGAGGTGCTCCCGTCAATACGCTACTGTTGAGAAACGGCAGCATGAAAAAAATCGGCGCCAGACGGGCGAACGCCATGATCGCCGCCGCCAGCCAGGTGTGTAGCTCGAAAAACAGCGCAATCGACATCCGCCCCTCAATCCAGCGCCAGGCGCATGATTTCCCGGCTGAAATCGAGCAGCGTCTCGCCATACCAGCCCGACAGCAGGAACAGGCAGACGGACACCGCCAGCAGCTTGAAACCGAACGGCAGGGTCTGCTCCTGCAATTGGGTCACCGTCTGGATCAGGCCAACCAGCAGGCCCACCACGGTCGCCACAATGATCGGCCAGGCCACCATCAGCAAAATCAGGTACAGGGTCTTGTTGCCGGCATACACCAGGTCGTTCATCCCACTGCCCTCATTCCAGCAGCGTCAGGTATTGCCTGACCAGCCCGGTGGATAGCAAGGCCCAACCATCGAGGGCGACAAACAGCACCAGCTTGATCGGCACGGAAATGATCACCGGACTCATCATCATCATGCCCAGGGCCAACAGGATGCTGGAGATCACCAGATCGACGATGACGAACGGCAGGTAAAGATAGAAGCCGATCTTGAAGGCGCTCTTGATTTCGCTCAGCGCGTAAGCCGGCAACAGCGCGAACAACGACGGCTCGACCTCCTCCCGAGCCAGGGGGTCCGCCTCGTCCGCAGCGACCTGCTGGGCACGTTCGAAAAAGAATGCCAGTTCAGGATCGGTGTAACGCCGCAGGTAATCCTTGTAGCTGCCCAAGCCGTTTTCACTGAACTCGACGACTGCTTCGATGTTGTCGAAACGCACCTGGTTGTCCTGGTAGTAGCCATACCCCTGCTTCACCACCGGGGTCATGACAAAAAGCGCCAGCAACAGGGCAATCGCGTTGAGCGTCATGTTCGACGGCACCTGCTGCAAGCCCAGGGCATTGCGCACGATCACAAAGACGATCGAAAACTTGATGTAGCAGGTGCCCGCCGCCACTAGGAATGGCAGCAACGAAGCAAACGCCAGCAAGGCGATCAGCGAGACGTCATTGTTCATCGATACTGCCTCGGCGGACCTGCAGCAACTCCACGCCCAGCTCGTCACCCCACTGCACCAGTTCGCCCCGCGCGACCGTTTGACCGTTGGCGCGCACTTCGATATCGCGCAGCACCGTCGGCGCAAGCGTCAGGACTTGCCCTTCGATCAGCGCCGCCAGCTCGGCCAGGCTGATCGCCTGCTCCGACAAGACAAACTCCAGGCGCACGGGCAACCGCCCGAGTGAGGGGCCGGGCTCGGAGTCATGCTCAGGCGGTCTATCCGGTGCAGCGGGAGACAAGGTCATCTGCAAGCCTTCTTCGATAAAGGTGAACTCACCGACCGGTTGGCCCGCGAGATGCCACTGCCGCGTAGGCTGGCTGATTCGCAGCACATCGCCCTCGGCGAAGGTACGCAAGGCCGTCCTGGCCAATTCGCTGTAGCCGAGCGTCGCCCGCACACACTGCGGCAGGCTCGACAACCAGGCGCTCGGCAGCAAAGGCGCCTGCGGTGCCGGTGTCTCGGGCAGACCGACCACCCACAGCGAACCCTGCGCCGTGGCAATCCGTGGCAACGGGCGCAGCTCCAGCGCCGGCGGGGCGATCAGCTCGACCGATAACAGCCGCTCGTAGTGCAACTCCTCCAACGTGATGTTCAAAGGCCGTGGCACCGCCTGGAACAACTCGGCAATGTGCTCAATGGCACACGGTGCTTTCAGTAACGAGCGCAGTTGCGGGAACAAGCCATCCAGCCACTCGCGGGCCTCGACCAGCCCCTGCCAGCCAACGCCCCGGCCCAGGGCGCAAAAACTCAGGTAATCACCGGGAACAACCGGGGGACTCAGTTCGGCCTGATATCCCGCGCGCCGCCAACGTTCGATCGCACACCGGCATGCGTAGCGCTGCGGATCGACCCGACGCAGTCCCAGGGACGATCCCGTCACGCGCACAGAGGCCCGGTTCAAGATCGCCGCCCCCCATCATTCGGAGCCCCCGGTGCCGGCCACTCGCCCAGCCACCAGTGCGGTTGCCGGCTTTTATCGAAATGCGCCTGAAGCTGTTCGAACACCTGCTCATCACTGGCGCGAATCAGCACGTCGGACGACCCGCTGCCTTCGCGGGTAATCAGGACTTCACCCTGAGCACGCTCATTATTGAAGGGTACCTGCAGGAAAGGTCGTCCCGTGTCATCGCCATCCTCGCCGGCTGGCTCAGGTGGCGCACCATCATGCTGCTCGGACGTCGATCCCGGCTCAGTGCCCTCCCCGGCAGACGGGGCTTGTGCAGCCGGGAGCTGGAACTCCGGCCTGGCCGGCAGGGTAGCAGGCGAGCCATCGGCAGTAGCTCGATGCTCCGCCGCCGGGACAGGCTCTCCCACCTCCGGGCACACAGACGTAGCGTCCACGTCCGTTTCTGCCGCCCGTCTTTCGCCACTGATAAACAGCGCCGGCGGTGCGACGCCCATGCCCTCTCTGAGCGGACCGTCGAACCCGGCGCTTACCCTGTCCCGTCCAGCCCTGTCGTCTCCGATCGCGACAGCGCGTATCCGCACGCCCTCGGAATCGCCCTTTTTCAGCGACCGATTTGCCGGCTCGACGCCAGGTGTCGCGCTTTCCCTGGGAGGTTCTGCCGGCGAATCGGCGCCTGCCGCCATCCCGCGCAATCCATCCGGATTCGCGGTTATCTTGCCCGGTCCGCTACCCACCGGCTCCACTCGTTGAAGCACCGCGAGCAACGTCGCGGCACCGGCGGGCAGCACTTCATCCTCGACGACTCCAAGACGCTGCTCGAACTTGTCCGGCCTTTCATCCTGGAAATCCGATACGGGCTCAAGAGCGGGTGATACGCGGGAAATATCATTCATCCGTTCATTCCAATCAGATCCTCGATTTCACCTTCATCGCGGCGCAAACGCTCAAGTCGGTGCTCGCGACCGAGGCGCTGGCGCAATCCGACGTACTTCGCATGCTTGCGCCGTAACACCAGCATTTTCCGCTGCCAGCGATGCACGTCCTGATCCATCTGTGTCCGTTGCTCATGCAGCGGACCACGCTCAAGCACCAACAGCTGAATCTGCCGACGAATCACCGCCTGTCGCCGCAGTGTCTCGAGTAACTGCCAGTGATCGAGCACACAGTTCTCGGCGCGATGGCTGCCGAGCAAGGCCCGTAGCGAAGCCTCATGCTCGTCCAGCGCGCACAGCTCCCGTTGCACCTGTACCAAGCGCTGACGGGCCGACTGCAAGTTGCGCTCGCCCTGGCGCTGGCGCCAGACACTCAAGTCCAACAGGCGATCGATATCAGCCAATGAGCTCATGCAGGCTCCGCAGGGTTTCATCGGGCCGGCTCATCTCGTCGGCATTCTGGCGCAGCCAGTGGGTCAGTTCATCCCGGCAGGCCATGGCGCGATCATTGGCCGGATCGATGCCTGGGGTGTACTCGCCAAGATCGAGAAAAACCTGCAATGCCTCCAGGCGCGCCAGCACCTCGCGGGTCCTGGCCGCCAACTGTCGGGCCGCGGCACCGGTTACCTGATGCGCCACCCGACTGGCGCTGCGCAGCACGTCGATTGCCGGGAAATGCCCTTTGGCGGCAAGGCTGCGACTCAAGTAGATATGCCCGTCGAGAATCGAGCGAATCTCCTCGGCGATCGGGTCCGGTTCGTCATCACTCTCGAGCAATACGGTGTAACAGGCGGTGATACTGCCCCGCGCCGTGATGCCGGGACGCTCCAGCAAACGCGGTAGTGCATCGAATACGGACGCCGGATAACCGCGCCGCGCCGGCGTTTCGCCCGCTGCCAGGGCCAAGTCACGACGGGCGCGGGCGTAGCGGGTCAGTGAGTCGAGCAGCAGCACCACGCACTGCCCTTGATCGCGAAAGTACTCGGCGATGGCCGTCGCCTGCAGCGCCGCGTTGCAGCGATCCACCGACGACACATCGGAGGTGGCATAAACCACCACGCAACTCGACCGTTTATGCGAGCGGCGCAGATGATCGATAAACTCAGTCACCTCGCGCCCGCGCTCACCGATCAGACCAATGACAAAGACGTCGGCATCGGTATGGTTGATCAGCATGTTGAGCAGCGAAGTCTTGCCCGCCCCTGCGCTGGCAAAAATGCCCAGGCGCTGGCCGATACCGAAGGTCAGCAAACCGTCGATGGCACGGATACCGGTCATCAGCGGCTCGACCACCGGACGCCGTTGTTGATAGGACGGCGGATCGGCATCCACCGGATACTCCCTGCCGTCGAATCCCGGTGCCGGCGCCAGGCGCTCGACGATAGCCCCGCGCGGATCGACCACACTGCCGAGCATCTCGGCACTGCAATACAATCGTAGCGCCGAGCCGGTCGGCACGATCATCGACTCACGCGACAGCCCGCGAGCCTCCCCCAAGAGACTGAGCACCACCGTATCGGGCTTGAAGCCGATCACCTGGGCCCTGGCCAGCAGCTCAGCCGCTGCCCAGTGCCGGCGGATCTCGCAGACCTCGCCAATGGACACGCCCTCCAGCGCCGCCTCGATCAACGGCCCACTCAGGCGGCGAGGATGGGCACCGCGCCGTTCGAGCCGCAGCGCATTCATTGGCGAATGATGCCGCAGAGCTCTTCGATGGCCTCCATAAACCCATCGATAGCCTCGGCAAAGGCCCGGTCGCTGGCCAGCGCCGGCTCGCCGAGCATCAGCCGCACTTCCAACTGCCCTTCATTCTTGAACAACTGCAATTGTCCGGTACGGGCATGAGCATTGCCCTTGAGCAGAAACTGCATCAGGTTCTCGGCGCAGTAGGCGAATGTAGAAGGCGTCATCTGCGCCACAACGCTCCATAGCCAGACATCTTCGTCGACGACGTTGAGGCTGATGTTCGGTTGCTCGATCATCTCCATTTCGATCGTACTGTGGCTGTCGAACTGTCCCAGTTGCGCCGGGGTGCAGCCGCTGTACAACAGCGCGCCGCGCAAGCGTTCGGCAATATCCATATTCCGCATGGGTGTTTTTCCTTATAGCGTCTTGATGACATTGACTGAAATGGTCTCGCTGAGCTCGCCAAAGGACATCACGTCCAGTTCGCGAAAGCGCCCTTCAACCAGCTTTTTGATGTAGCGCCGCACGTCCACCGAACACAGCAGCACCAGGTCTTTTTGTGGCACATGCAGGCTCTCCAGACCCAGGCTCAAGCGGTCGATCAGGTCCTCGGACTGCGCCGGCTCCAGGTTGAGAAAACTGCCGCCGGAGGTCTGGCGGACACCATTGCGCACCACCTCCTCGAACTCCGGCGACAGCAGCAGTACACGCAGGTCGTTGCCATAGGCAAACTTATTGCTGATGTAACGCCCCAGGCCACCCCGTACATGCTCGACCAGGGCAATCGTGTCCTTCTCCCGAGAGGCCCAGTGGGCCAGGGACTCGAGAATCAGCTTCATGTTGCGCACGGAGATCCGCTCGCCAACCAGCCGTTGCAGGACTTCGGCAATCTTCTGCACCGTGACGTGGCGATAGACCTCCTTGAGCAGGTCCGGGTAGCGCCCCTCCATTTCATCGAGCAGCGCCTTGGTTTCCTGCACGCCGAAAAACTCATTGATATTGCGCGCCAGCAAGACCACCAGGCAGCAGTAGCATTCGTCGTAGGCCGCACGTAGCCGATACCCCAGCTTTAGCGCGGTAGCCTTGCCCTCGGCACCGATCCAGACACTTTCGAGCTTGTTGCTGTCACGCCCGCGCACCAGCGACAAGCCCATGGCGGCCAGTTCCGGCGAATAGTCAAGTACCCGCCAGTGATCGAAATGGATATCGAACTGGTCGGCCCGTACCTCGTTGATCAGCACTGCCACCTGATGCCCCGGCAACGCTTCGGAACCGCGCAACTGCGGCAGCGGGATTTTCAATCCATAGTCGACGAAAAACTGGCTGCGAAAACGCTCGGCGAGCTTGGCGACGCGCAACTCCTGCAGCCGTGATGCGGGCACCAGGAACATCAGGGCGACCGTTTCGGTGGCGATATCATCAAGGTTGTCGAGCATCCCCAGCTCGCTATCGGTTGCCGTATCGGGCGGTGCTTCTGGCGCGACCTCCCGTGACTGCGGCGCCGCCACACGACTCTTGCGCCAACCCATGAACACCACCAGGGCCAATGCACCGGCAATCAGCACGAAAGTCGGCAACGGAAACCCCGGCAGCGTCCCCACCGCCACCGCCAACAACGCGGTCACCCCGATCACGAATGGATTGCCGAACATCTGAGTGAGCATGTTACGCCCCAGGTTGGCTTCGTCGCCGTTGACCCGGGTGACAATGAAACCGGCACCGATGGCGATCAGCAGCGCCGGGATCTGCGCGACCAAGCCATCGCCGATGGTCAACAGGGTGTAGGTGGACAGGGCCGTGGCGAAATCCATGCCCAACTGCCCAACGCCAATAGCGATTCCTCCCAGGAAGTTGACGAAGATGATAATGATCCCGGCGATGGCATCGCCTTTGATAAACTTCATCGCCCCATCGAAGGAACCATAGAGCTGGCTCTCACGCTCCAGCACGCTGCGTTTCTCGCGTGCCTGCGCAGCGTCGATGGCCCCTGCCTTGAGATCGCCATCGATACTCATCTGTTTGCCCGGCATCCCGTCCAGGGAAAACCGCGCCGCGACCTCGGCCACCCGCTCCGAGCCCTTGGTGATGACGATAAACTGGACGATGGTGACAATCGCGAAGATCACAAACCCCACCACCAGGTTCTCACCGATCACAAACTCGCCGAATGAGGCAATGATCTCGCCGGCATCGGCCTGGGTCAGGATCAGTCGGCTGGTACTGATGGACAACGCCAACCGGAACAGCGTGGTCAACAACAGCAAGGCCGGGAATGTCGAGAACGCCAAAATGCTCTCGATATAGAACGACCCCATAAAGATCAGCAACGAAATCACGATGTTCAGGCCGATCAAAAAGTCGACCAAGAGCGTGGGCAAGGGAATGATCAACATCGCGATGATCATCACCATTAAGGACAAGATCAACAGCTCGGGGCGGGCCGAGACACTACGCAGAAGTTGATTGAGCATGGCCGGCCCTTAGTCCCCAAACCCATCAGCGGACACCCTGGCGCGCCGTCGCTCGATCTGCTCGTGGGCGTAGGCGATATCCGCCAAGGCAGCGAACTGCTCGGCCAATTGTTCCCTGGCAGCGCACTCGGCGAACAGCTCGGTGGGCAACTGCAGGCACCTGCGACGGACTGCCTGTAGCAGCATCGAACGCTCGCGATGCAACGCCAGCCACACCTGTTCGCCGAGAACGCCGGATAACAGTTGGTCGAGTTCTTCGGGGTGCTTCAACACACCGAAGAAGAACACCAGCCAGTCGAGTTCCTCCGGGTTGTATTGGCGGATCAGCGCATCGTCCAGCAGGCCACCGACAAACATCGCATCCGCCGAGCGCAAGCGTTTCAGATCAGCCAGCCGGGCCAACAACGCGCCAAATTCGCCGCGTGAACAACTAGGGTCCTGGGCATCGATATCGGTCAGCAAAGCGGCCTCGATAAAGGCCAACACCGCTGCCCGCCGGCTTGGCCCGAACAGTGCCACCCAGTCCTCATAGCAGCAGGTTGCGCGGTCATCGCTTTCGAGAAAGTCGCGATAGGCCTCGCGCAGAAAACTCGCCCGCAAGGCCATCGCGCGACCAAACAGCCGGGCTTTCAGGGCACTATTGATACCGGCCTTCAGCCGCCTGGGCGAAGCCTGGGCGATCACCTGTTCCAGCAGGCTCTCAAGCCGCTGACGGACAGGGGCTTGCAGTTGCCGGCGACGTAGCAGTTCGCGCAGCACCAGCGCCAGATCGCTGTCATCGGGAAACAGGCTGCGGGCCATCTGCAACAGCCATTCGACCGGTTTGTCGGTGACCTTGCTCAGCGCCAACAGCTGGCGGGCCTTGGGTACCACGTCTTCGTCGAGCACCGACTCGAAACTCTCGGGCCGACTGTCGGTCTTGAGTTCGAACAGGCGCCGATTGCGAAACTGCGTCAGGGCCGCCGACATCTCATCGCTGCTCTGGATAAAGCGCTGGAGCGCCGCCGCCGGGCTGGCATCCTGGTCGGTGGAGTCGGCATCGGGCTGTGCCTGCGCCTCCTGCCTGGCAAGGTCGAGGCGGGCCATGGAGGCACGGGTGGCAGGATTGAGCAACACCATGTCAGTGCTGCGCCGCCCGCATGAAGGCCCGACGCACCGCTTCCTGTTGCTGCGCGGTCATCAAGCCTTTGCCCAGGTGCTCAGTGCTCTCCTGCAAGGCACCGAGAATTTCCTTGGGCTGGATCAGGAACACTCGCGCCGTGTTGGCCGAACTGCTGACCCGGTAACGGAACAATCCACCTATCAGTGGAATCGAACCCAGCAGAGGGACACGCGCCACCTGTTCCCGGTAATCGTCACGGGTGAAACCGCCGACCAGCAGACTCTTGCCCTGCGGCACCCGGGCGACAGTGCTGATCCGGGTGCGTCCCACGGTCGGGATCGGCTGCACCTTGCCGTCATCCCCGCCACGTTCCACCTCGCTGCCGTCCTCGATATTCAACGACATTTCGATTTCATCGGCCATGGCAAAGCGCGGCAGCACGCTGATCAGTGTACCGTAGGTCACGCTTTGCAGGTCCACACTGCGTTCCCCCAACAACTGCGTATAGAAGGTCCGGTTATTGTCGAACAGTGCCGGGACGTTTTCCTGGGTCAGGATCACCGGACGCGCCACCACATTGGCACGGTTTTTCTGCGCCCGGGCCATGACCTGGGCAATAAAGGACACGCCATCCAGGGTCGTCGCCGATCCGCTGTTAAGCGACACACCCAACTGGCCGCCCGCATTGATCCCACCTTGCCAGTTCACGCCGAGCTGATTCAGTTCATCTTTGTTCAAATCAATGATCCATAGCGACAACTCGACATGCCGCTTGGGGATATCAAGCGCCGCCACCAGGTTTTCGATGAAGCGCACCTGCTCGGGCAGGCCCTTGACCAGCAAGCTGTTGGTATCCGGATAGGCCACCACGCGAATATTCCCGGCGGCAGTTTCCCGTGCCAGCACCCGGGGAGCGGTGGGATCATCCGGGGCAATCGGCGTGGCCAGCCCTTCAAGGGGAAACTGCGGCATACGCAGCGGATTGCCCGCCACGGTCGAGACCTCCACCCGTGGCTCGACACCGCTCTGCTCGCCCTTGAGCAGGCTCTCGATCACCGTGGCCATACCTGGGATCGAGACCTTTTGTTCCCGTTGCTCATAATTGCGGTCGCCGACAAAGGTGTTGAGCAGGTGAATCACACCGATCCGTTGTTGCCCGAGCAACAGCTCGGAGGGCTGGTTGTCCATCAACTGAGCCGCCTGCATCACCAGATCGACATAGATCGGTGGGCCGGAAATATAAAAGGTCCGGCGACCGTCATTGCGCAACGGGTAACGCGAGTCCTCCAGGCCCGACTGGCGCAGAAACTGCTTGAGGGTCTCGACGCTGATCACCCGCAGCGCTACCACCGAACTTTTCACCTCGCCAGCGTCATACAGATAGATGGCCTGTCCGTCGCTGTACCAGATCAGCCCCATCTGGGCGACGATGCGGTCGAATGTCTGGCGCGCCGAATGCAGCGGGAACTCACCACTGATGCGTTTGCCGGCGGCGGCTTTGCTAACGATGATCGGTTTGCCCAGAGGCGCCGATAACGCCGAGAAAAAGCTGCGCAGACCTTCTTCGCGCGCCACGTAGTCTTCTGTTTTCGCCGGTGCGCCAGCCGCCAGCGGGACCGTCAGGCAGGCCAGCAGCAGCACGCCGAACCAACGACGCGAGGCGCGTGCCGGCGCCGCTTTCAACCTCGCTGCTCCATGAGATCGAGCAACCGGCTCGGCGCAACGCCCAGCAGCTCGCGCACCTCCTTGGAGAAATGCGACGAGGAGGCATAACCGTACTCCAGTGCCACATCGGTGAGCGAGCCCCCACCGCGAATCATCCGCAGCAGTGCCTTGGCCGTGCGCCAATCACGCAGTTCCGGCTTGGCTGCGCCGCCCAGAGCCTGGTGGCACAGGCGGCGAAAATGCGAGACCGAGACGCCATAACGCCGGGCCAGGCCGATCAGCTTTTCACTGGCGGTTCCCTGCTCCAGCAGAAACAGCACCAGCCAGTAGCTCGCACTCTGGCGCAACACGCCGGCAAACCGACGATAATCGGCGCCACCGCGCAATGCGCGCTCGATATACCACCGCTCCAAGCCCTCCTTGCTGGTGGTGGCTGCCGCGCTCACCGGCAAGGCTGCCCAGGATTCGGCGGACGAGCGGCGCCGTTCGAAACAACCGCCCATATCGATGAACACCTGCAACTTCATCAGGCAGGTCCCCGACAACGTCTCGCAGGCCAACCCGCCGGAGACGACTTTCATCGCACCACGCCCAACCACCAGGCCCTGCCAGCCGGCGGGCAAATACCAGCAAACCTGCAGGTCATCGTGGGACAGGCACACACCGGTGTCGCCGGCCCGTACATACAAGACCCGCTCTGCGGATAGAACCCCCGGACACGTTATCGCGAAGCGTTCGTCAACCTGCACCCTGCATCCCACCCGTCTGTCGATGAATCGTCAGCGATCATCGCGTGCTCCCAGCGACAGATCATGATGAGAAGTTGATGATTCGTGCGCGACAATAAGGGCTACCGGCATATGACCTTGCCCCATCACTGAAAACCCTTACCAACGGTGGTTCAGGTACAACGGCAATCTACGCCGCAACGCCAGCAGCTGTATTAGCTGAGCGGCTGATAATCCACGCCCTTGAGCCGCAGAACTTCAGGCAAATCGCGGACAAAGAAAAGCCCGGCATGAGCCGGGCTTCTCGGTACGACCAGGCTAATTACTTAGCTTGGGCTTCAACTTCAGCTTCTACGCGACGGTTGATAGCTTGGCCTTCTTTGGTGGCGTTGCTGGCAGCCGGATTGTTCTTACCGTAGCCCAGCGAGCTAACGCGAGATTGCTCAACGCCATACTGATTGGTCAGCACTTGTGCGACAGCATGAGCACGACGCTCGGACAGCTTCTGGTTGTAGGCATCGGTACCGACGTTATCGGTATAGCCTTTAACCACGGTGCTGGTCTGAGGGTACTGCTTCATGAAGTCAGCCAGGTTCTTGATGTCGGCATAGCTGTTAGGCTTGACGACCGACTTGTCGAAGTCGAACTTCACGTCCAACTGAACCTTGACCATTTCAGCGACTGGAGCTTCTGCAACCGGTGCTGGCTCTTCGGCAACTGGAGCTGGAGCAGGTGCTGCAGCAACCTTGCCACCGCTACCACCGAAGTTCACGCCCAGACCAATGCTAGGGATGTAGTCCCACTGACCGTTGTCCAGCTTGTAGTCGGCTTCAACACCGGCACGAGCGTACAGATTGTCGGTGATGTACCACTTGGCGCCAGCGCCAGCGGTCAGGAAGGTCGACTGGTCACGACCGGTGTGGCCGGTAGCAGCCACGTTGGTCAGGGTGCCGTACTTCACGCCACCTTGAACGTATGGACGGATCGCATCGCCAACGCTACCGAAGTGGTACTGGCTGTTCAGACCGAACTGATCGCCACGGATCTTCTGATTGCCAGTGCCGTCGTTCGAACGAGTGTGGTTGTCCTTGCCGTAGGTCAGGTTGACGGAAACGTCGTCGGTCAAGAAGTAGCCAATGCTCGCGCCTGGCTGATAGCCGTCTTCAACGTGGTTGACGCTGTCGTTGTACTTCTTGCCGTAGAACAGCTCACCCTCGACCGCGCCTTGGCCTTGTGCCAGGACGCCGAACGAAGTTGCGGCTACAAGTGTACCAACGGCAATGCCCAAGGTGTTTTTCAGTTTCATCCGTTAAATCCCCATCTGGTGATTGTGAATCAGTCCCCAAACCGGGGGACAACTCGGCGACAAGTCTAGCAGAACTTGCCTGAACGTAAGAGATATTTGCGTCGAACTAAGTTTCAGCAATACCCGCAAATTTCTCACGCAATTTATCTAGCGCCCTTTTGTAGCGCATTTTCGTAGCACTCAACCCCATGTGCATGATGTCCGCGATCTCCTGAAACTCGAGCTCTGCGACAAAACGTAGCACCAGGATTTCCCGGTCGATCGGGTTTACATGCCCCAACCAGCGATCAAGTCCGGCCTTTTCCTCAGGTACCGGCGCCTTCTCTTCCGACGCCTCCTCGAGCGGGTCGAGACTCAAGGCGTCCATCAAGCGACGCTTTCGCCGTTCTTTTCGATATTGCGTAATGCACTCGTTGTACGTGATGCTATAAAGCCATGTCTTGAACTTCGATTTACCCTCAAAGTTCTTGAGGCCATACAAGACCTTCAACATCACTTCCTGACAGACATCGTCCGCATCACGATCGTTCCCTAAATACCTTGAACAAACGCTGAACAAAGTTCGTTGATAGCGACGCATTAACTCTTCGTAGGCACGCGTCACGTGAAAAAGCTCCGCATGCGAACGCGCAACAAGCTCCTCATCGGAGAGCTCGCGGGGATCGTAGCGCATGGATAGCGATTGGGTTTTATTCAAAACGAGTCATGCCGACAGTCAGGTCAATGTACGCCGCGGCCCAAAAATCGCGGGCTTTTTGCGGCCGCATACATTAGCAGGGTTTGCCGGATTAGCGGCTACTCACATGCTGCTCCAACAGAATCCGATTGGAGAGAGAGACTAGCTCACCCTCATCGGTCAGCAATGTGGTTTTAACCGTGCCGATCTCTTCGATCTGGCCTTCGACCTCGCCAACTCGCACTTGTTGCCCAACCTGATACAACTCACGCACATAGATTCCCGCAAGAATCTGCCCGGCAATCTCCCGACTGCCCAGGCCCATGGCCAATGCAACGGCCAGACCAACGGTAATCAACACGATCACAATCACATGGTTCAGCAGGTCGGTCTTGACCTCCAACTGACTGATCGCCACTGAAATACTGATGATCACCACCAACCCCTGGGCCACCCGCCCCAGGCCGCTGGCATAGTCCAGGCCCACGCCTTCGGCGGCACCGCGCACCAGACCGTTGACCAGTTGCGCCAGCAATACACCCACCAACAGGACCAGCGCCGCGCCAAATACCTTCGGCAAATACAGAGCCAACATGTCGAGCGTAGCCGAAACTCGCTCAAGTCCAAGGGATTCGGCGGCAGAAACCAGGAAAATAAGCAAAATGAACCAATAGACAATCTTGCCGATCAGGGTCGAGATCGGTACCTGAATGCCCGCGCGACTCAACAACTTGGTCAGCCCGGTGCCCCCCATGAGGCGATCCAGCCCTAGTTTGGCGAGTAACTTGGACAGCAGGGTATCGAGCAGCTTGGCCACCACAAACCCCAGCAGCAGCACAACCAGGGCACCAAACAGGTTGGGGATGAAGTTTGCGACCTTCGTCCACAACGCCGTCATCGCCGCTACCAGACTCCGGGTCCAGAGATCAAGTTCCATATTCAATCAGCCTTATCCGTAGAGCGAGCAGTAGGGGTACGACGGGAAACCGGCATGACATGCGCCGATCCACTGTTCAGCGCGATCAGCAGCGCTTGCAGCCAACGCCCCAGCAAACTGAAGAGATCACCTGCGCCGACCTGACGGTTGGCGGTTTTCAGGACACGCCCCAAACACGCATCGTCGTCACGGCTGGACGGCGAGGCCCTGAGCATGTCACGCAGAGACTGTTCAAACGGATCGTGCATACGCACCTCTCGGAATGTCTTGGAAAGACGCGATCAGAATTTCCCGAGTCACATCAAACATGTTTTACAGCCAGCGCAAACGGCGAAACAACCACCATTGGCCAAGCGCCAGGGCGGCGATCAACAGGCAAGCGATGGCAAATCCATAGGGGTCCTGGGACCCTGGAATCCCGCCGACATTGATTCCCAGCAAACCAGTGAGAAAACTCATCGGCAGGAAAATCCCGGTGATGATCCCGAAGCGATACATGATCTTGTTCATGCGCACGTTCAGACGCCGGTCTTCGGCCTCAAGCACCAGCCCCAGGCGCTCTCGAGTCAATTCGAGCTCTTCCAGATAACGGGTCAGGCTGTTGTTCAACTCGTTCCAGTAGTCGGCGTCGTCGCTGGCAAACCAGGACAACCTGATGCGCGTCAGTTGGCCAAAGATATCCCGCTGCGGGGCCAAAAAGCGTTTCAGCCCGACTGCCCGGCGGCGTATCTGTACGATCGCCCCATGCTCGGGACTATACCGTTCGTCGGCATCTATCTTTTCCTCCTCGTCATCGACCACTTCCGACAGGTCGCTGACCAGATCCTGAACCTTCAGCGTCAGGTATTGGGCCAGGTAGAGGATCAGCTCAGAGGCGGTTTTCGGCCCGTTGCCCGCCTCCAACTGGACCAGCAGTTCATCGGTCGCGCGCAACGGTCGCAAGCGCAGGGAAATCACCCGCTGGGCCGAGGCGAAGATGCGCACCGAGACCATGTCCTCGGGCTCGGCGCCTGGATTGAGGTTGACCCCGCGCAAAAACAGCAGCAATTCACTCTCTGGCAACGGCAACAGGCGTGGGCGGGTGTTTTCCTCCAATAGCAGGTCGCAGCTGAATTCACTCAGGCCACTGGATGCACGCAACCAGGCCTGGGTTTGCGGGTGGCTGCGATCCCAGTGCAGCCAAAGACTTTCCTGCGGCCGCAACTGCAGATCGTCCAGCTGCGTCCGAGCAATCGAGCGCGCACTGCCCTTACCATCGAGAACCAAGGCATGGACCAGCCCCCATTGCGCGTTGTCTTCCTCGAACATCCTTACTCCTGTAATTCCATTTCGAAAAACTACTCAGGCATCTTCAACGGACTGGCTGAGACGATCACCCCGTTGTTGTCCGCATAGACATATTCGCCCGGACGGAAGGTGACGCCGGCAAAGGTGACCGGCACGTTCAGGTCGCCGATGCCGCGCTTGTCGGTCTTCATCGGATGGCTGGCCAGTGCCTGCACACCCAGGTCGGTTTGCGCAATCACATCGACATCGCGGATGCAGCCGTAGATCACCAATCCTTCCCAGCCGTTCTTCGCCGCCCTCTCAGCCAGCAGGTCACCGAGCAATGCCCGGCGCAGCGATCCACCGCCATCGACCACCAGCACCTTGCCGGCGCCCTTGAGTTCGACCTGATCCTTGACCAGCGAGTTGTCCTCGAAGCACTTGATGGTCACGATCTCGCCACCAAAGGAGTCTCGACCGCCGAAGTTGCTGAACATCGGCTCAAGCACCTGCACCTGCTCCGGATAGGCATCGCATAGGTCGGGAGTGACGTAATGGTTCATGGGTAAACTCCTGTAGGTGAGAGAACACGATCGTTGTGTCGACCCTCTAGTGGCCTGTACGGTGAGTTCGTTAGCTCAAGCTCGGATGCCACCCGTCCATGGCCAAGGCGCTGTGACCCGGCTAGCCGGGCTATGGCAAGCAATGGCAACACCGGCCAGGGGCGGGTGGCGCCGAAACTGACTCATAGAACTCACCACACAGGCCACTAGAGCAGCTTGCTTAGAGAAGCGCTCCCCCGAGCGGATGTTTGGACGATGACCCAAAATGCGCAATGCCGCTTATCTTAGCCGCTACCACTTCGAAGCGAAATGCCCTTCTTAGAGCGTTTGCTGAACCTAGTAGCCGATAAGGTAGCAACGCCGGCACTGGCTGGTGGCGCCGAAATTGACTGACAGAACTTGTCACACAGACCATCAGACTGACTCAGACCGCAATAAAGACGGCTGATCACGCAACCAGTCGGCCACCAATGGCCAGACTTCGGCTTGTGCCGGTTTGCTGACCAGCATCTGGATATGACCGAAATCCGAACCGAACCCGGCCTTGCGCCCCAGACAGATAAACCGCTTGAGTGGCGAGCCTATCTGCTCGTACAACTGACGACAGGCCCAGTCCGGATCCTGGCGATCACCCGCGGCACTGACCGCCAGCACCGGTACGTCGACTTGCGCCAGGCCCTCCCACCAATTGTGTTCTTTATCCCCGAAACGTCCGCACAAGCCATGCCAGCGCAGACTTTCAAGGGCCAGGCCGATCGGCTCATCCTCCGGCCCACGCTTGAGACGTGAGCCGGACAGGTGGGTGAAGGACTTGAGCAGCAAGCGTGCGCTCCACTCCACCGGGGGAATCTTCAACGGCCAATAGATACGACTGACCTGGCAGCCGAACAGGGCCACCGAGGCCACGTCCGGCGCCCTCAGATGCTGACCACCGAGGGCCGCCGCCAGGGTGGTGCCGCCCAGGGAATGGCCGATCCAGTGGGGCACCTGCCCGCTCCGCTCGCGGACAAAGGCGGCGATGGCCGGCAGATCGTAGCGCGCATAGTCGGCCACGCGGTTCTTGCGATAATCCTGATTGCGCGCGGACAACCCGTGCCCGCGCATTTCCGCGATCCACACATCGAATCCGGCACGCGCCAGATAGGCGCCCAGGCCGATGCCCTTGGGGGAATACCAGAAACGCCGGTTGGAAAAACTACCATGCAGAAGAATGACCGGCATGCCACGCACTTGCAGTTGATCGGCCAGGCCCAGACGGGTCACCGCCAGTTCAACCGTACCATCGGGGCTGTTACCCGGTTTTAAACGATAGACGTCTTCGCTCAGATCACCACAACGCTCGGCGCTGAGCAAAGCCACGGGAAAAAGATGACTGCTGCTTTGCATAATGCTCTTGCACAAAAAAGGGCGACTCCTGTGTGGCCTCGCCCTGCACATATAAAAATGCCTGCCAGCTCATAAAGCCGGCAGGCATTTCATTTCACTTGAATCAGGCCTGAGTCTGAGCTTCAGCCAGGAAGAACCAGGTTTCCAGTACGCTATCGGGGTTCAGGGAAACACTCTCGATACCCTGCTCCATCAACCAGCGCGCCAGGTCCGGGTGATCGGAAGGACCTTGCCCACAGATACCGATGTACTTGCCGGCCTTGTTGCAGGCCTGGATGGCATTGGACAACAGCTTCTTCACCGCCGGGTTACGCTCGTCGAACAGGTGCGCGATGATCCCCGAGTCGCGATCCAGACCCAGGGTCAGTTGGGTCAGGTCGTTGGAACCGATGGAGAAGCCGTCGAAGTACTCGAGGAACTCATCGGCCAGGATCGCGTTGGAGGGCAGTTCGCACATCATGATCACGCGCAGGCCGTTCTGACCACGGGCCAAGCCGTTGGCGGCCAGCAGCTCGACCACCTGGCTGGCTTCGCCGAGGGTACGGACGAACGGCACCATAATCTCGACGTTGCTCAAGCCCATCTCGTTGCGCACACGCTTGAGCGCGCGACACTCGAGTTCGAAGCAGTCACGGAACGATTCGCTGATATAGCGCGAGGCACCACGAAAACCCAACATCGGGTTTTCTTCTTCCGGCTCGTAGAGCTTGCCGCCGATCAGGTTGGCGTATTCGTTGGACTTGAAATCCGACAGCCGCACGATGACCTTTTTTGGCCAGAACGCGGCGGCCAGAGTGCTGATGCCTTCGACCAGCTTCTCGACATAGAAACCGACCGGGTCGTCGTAGCCGGCGATGCGCTTGTCGACGCTGTCCTTGATTTCCTGCGGCAGACTGGCGTAGTTCAGCAGCGCCTTGGGGTGCACGCCGATCATGCGATTGATGATGAACTCCAGGCGGGCCAGGCCCACACCGGCGTTGGGTAACTGCGCGAAGTCGAAGGCGCGGTCCGGGTTACCGACGTTCATCATGATCTTGAACGGCAGCTCGGGCATGGCATCGACGGAGTTCTTCTTGATATCGAAGCCCAGTTCACCTTCGAAGATATAGCCGGTATCGCCCTCGGCACAAGACACGGTGACGCCCTGGCCGTCTTTCAACAGTTCGGTGGCATTGCCGCAACCCACGACTGCGGGAATCCCCAACTCACGGGCGATGATTGCCGCGTGGCAAGTGCGCCCACCACGATTGGTGACAATGGCGCTAGCACGCTTCATCACCGGCTCCCAGTCCGGGTCGGTCATATCGGAGACCAACACATCACCGGCCTGAACCTTGTCCATCTCGGACACGTCCTTGATGATCCTTACCTTGCCGGCGCCAATACGCTGGCCGATGGCGCGGCCTTCCACCAGCACGGTGCCGGTTTCCTTGAGCAGGTAGCGTTCCATGACGTTGGCCTGGGTACGGCTCTTCACGGTTTCCGGACGAGCCTGGACGATATACAGCTTGCCGTCGTCACCATCCTTGGCCCACTCGATGTCCATTGGGCACTTGTAGTGTTTCTCGATGATCATCGCTTGCTTGGCCAGCTCGCTGACTTCGGCATCGCTCAGGCAGAAACGCGCGCGGTCGGCCTTGTCGACATCGACGGTCTTGACCGAACGACCGGCCTTAGCCTCGTCGCCGTAGATCATCTTGATCGCCTTGCTACCCAGGTTACGACGCAGAATGGCCGGACGACCGGCTTCGAGCGTGCCCTTGTGAACGTAGAACTCATCCGGGTTCACCGCGCCCTGGACGACGGTCTCGCCCAGGCCGTAGGCGCCGGTGATGAACACCACATCACGAAAGCCCGACTCGGTGTCGAGGGTGAACATCACCCCGGCGGTGCCGGTTTCCGAACGCACCATGCGCTGCACGCCAGCGGACAGGGCCACCAGCTTATGGTCGAAGCCCTGATGCACCCGGTAGGAAATGGCACGGTCGTTGAACAGCGAGGCGAACACCTCCTTGGCCGCACGAATGACGTTTTCCACGCCACGAATGTTCAGGAAGGTTTCCTGCTGACCGGCGAAGGAGGCGTCCGGCAGATCTTCGGCGGTGGCCGAGGAACGCACAGCCACCGCCATGTCCGGATTGCCCGCCGACAGGATAGCGAAGGCGCTACGGATTTCGGCGTTGAGCTTTTCGGGAAACTCGGCCTCCATGATCCACTGACGGATCTGTGCGCCGGTTTTCGCAAGGGCATTGACGTCATCTACATCCAGCGCATCCAGCGCCGCATGGATCTGATCGTTCAGGCCACTGAGTTCGAGAAAATCACGATACGCCTGAGCCGTAGTGGCAAAGCCGCCGGGGACCGACACGCCGGCACCCGCGAGGTTACTGATCATCTCGCCCAGGGATGCGTTCTTGCCCCCTACGTGCTCTACATCATGGACGCCGAGCTTATCGAGGGAAACTACGTACTCTACCAAGGTGATCTCTCCACTAAACTGTGTTGGAAAAGCTCGGAGCGAGCTGCAGAGTTGCCTGCGACGATCATACTGCGTTAAGAACAGGCTCGGAGGCTCATTAGCGGGCTCAAGTCGGACGCGACTCCAGCCGTTCCTTGCCTGTTCTTACCTTGCCTGATCGCCGCTCGGCGAACGCTTATGCAGACGCTATGTGGCCTGGACCTGGAAAATAAGTGAGAATGCCGACCATTCTGGACTGGCAAATCGCGCCTATCATATCCAAGAATCGTCATCAGCTTAAGGCCCAAGGTGCAAATGAAACGATCTGCTTTCTTTATTTCCGATGGCACCGGCATTACCGCCGAAACCCTGGGTCAAAGCCTGCTGGCGCAGTTCGAGAATATTACCTTCGCCAAGTTCACTCGTCCGTATATCGACAGCGTGGACAAGGCCAGGGCCATGGTACAACAGATCAATCTCGCCGCCGAGAAGGACGGATTTCGACCGATCATCTTCGATACCATCGTCAACCAAGACATCCGTGAGATCCTCGCGACTTCAAATGGTTTCATGATCGATATTTTTTCCACCTTCCTCGCTCCACTGGAACAGGAGCTGAGCGAGCACTCCTCCTACTCGGTGGGTAAATCTCACTCCATTGGCGGCAACTCCAACTACATGGAACGAATCGAGGCAGTGAACTTCGCCCTCGATAACGACGACGGCGCCCGCACCCACTACTACGACAAGGCCGACCTGATCCTGGTGGGCGTATCGCGCTGCGGCAAGACCCCGACCTGCCTGTACATGGCGATGCAATTCGGCATCCGCGCGGCCAACTATCCACTGACCGAGGACGACATGGAGCGCCTGCAACTGCCAGCCGCCCTGCGTGCCCACCAGCACAAGCTGTTCGGCCTGACCATCGACCCGGACCGCCTGACCGCGATCCGCAACGAACGCAAACCCAACAGCCGCTATTCGAGCTACGCCCAGTGCGAATTCGAAGTGCGCGAAGTGGAAAACCTGTTCCGCCGGGAAAATATCGCGCATATCAACTCCACGCATTTTTCCGTAGAAGAGATTTCGGCGAAGATCCTCGTGGAAAAAGGTGTGGAGCGGCGCTTCAAATAACACGACTGTCGTTTGCGCCGGCTTATTACTGCTTGCCGTCTCTCTTCAGAACGCATCGCCGGGCACACGTACCCACCCCTCCATCAGCACCCTGGCACTGCGGCTCATAATGGCCTTGACCACGCGCCATTCACCGTCGGCCAGGATCGCCTCGGCGCCGACACGCAAAGCACCCGAAGGATGTCCGAAGCGCACTGAACTGCGCTCGCCACCGCCCGCCGCCAGATTGACCAGGGTGCCGGGAATCGCCGCCGCCGTGCCGATAGCCACTGCCGCCGTGCCCATCATGGCGTGGTGCAGCTTGCCCATGGACAATGCCCGCACCAGCAGATCAAGCTCACCCGCCGCCACCGGCTTGCCGCTCGAGGCGGTATAGCTGGCTGGCGGGGCGACAAAGGCAACTTTGGGCGTGTGCTGGCGCTGAGCCGCCTCGTCGATATGGGCGATCAGGCCCATACGCAGCGCACCATAGGCGCGGATCGTCTCGAACATTGCCAGGGCCTTGGGATCGCCATTGATATCGCCCTGCAACTCGCTGCCGGTGTAGCCGATATCCGCCGCATTGAGGAAGATGGTCGGGATACCGGCGTTGATCAGGGTCGCCTTGAAGGTACCCACACCCGGCACGTCCAGGTCGTCCACCAGGTTGCCGGTGGGAAACATCGAACCGCCCGCACCCTCCTCCTCGGCCGCCGGGTCCATGAACTCGAGTTGCACTTGAGCGGCGGGAAAGGTCACGCCGTCGAGTTCAAAATCGCCGGTTTCCTGAACCTCGCCCTCGGTGATCGGCACATGGGCAATGATCGTCTTGCCGATATTCACCTGCCAGATCCGCACCACCGCCACACCATTACGTGGAATACGTCCCGCCTCCACCAGACCCGCATGGATGGCGAACGAGCCGACCGCCGCCGACAGGTTGCCGCAATTACCGCTCCAGTCGATAAACGGCTGGTCGATCGACACCTGGCCGAACACATAATCGACATCGTGATCAGTCGTGAGACTCCTGGACAGAATCACCGCCTTGCTGGTGCTGGAGGTCGCCCCGCCCATGCCGTCGATCTGCTTTTCATAGGGGTCTGGGCTGCCGATCACTCGCAACAACAGCGCATCCCGCGCGGCACCTGGCAATTGCGCCGCTTCCGGTAGGTCGTCGAGGTTGAAGAACACGCCTTTACTGGTGCCGCCACGCATATAGGTGGCGGGAATCTTGATTTGCGCTACGTGGGCCATAAAAGCTCCTGCGGAGTCTGAACACCTATTTTTGATCGTTGCCACGCCAGCGTGGCAACGATCGTCCTCGTCTAGCCGGCCAGAAAGTCCTGGGCAAAACGCTGCAAGACCCCACCGGCCTCGTAGATCGAAACCTCTTCGGCGGTGTCCAGACGGCAAGTCACCGGCACCTCGACACGCTCACCGTCGCGGCGCCGGATCACCAGGGTCAGGGTCGCCCGCGGCGTGCGCTCGCCGAGCACATCGAAGGTCTCGGTACCGTCGATAGCAAGGGTCTTGCGGTCGGTTCCCGGCAGGAACTCCAGCGGTAACACGCCCATGCCCACCAGGTTGGTGCGGTGGATGCGCTCGAAGCCTTCGGCGGCAATCGCCTCGACCCCGGCCAGACGCACGCCCTTGGCCGCCCAGTCACGGGACGAGCCCTGGCCGTAGTCGGCACCGGCAATGATGATCAACGGCTGCTTGCGCTGCATGTAGGTCTCGATGGCTTCCCACATACGCATGACCTGGCCTTGCGGCTCGACCCGCGCCAGGGAACCCTGCTTGACCTTGCCGTTTTCCACGACCATTTCATTGAACAGCTTGGGGTTGGCGAACGTCGCGCGTTGCGCGGTGAGATGGTCGCCCCGGTGGGTCGCGTAGGAGTTGAAGTCCTCTTCCGGCAGGCCCATTTTTGCCAGGTACTCGCCAGCCGCGCTATCGAGCATGATGGCGTTGGACGGCGACAGGTGGTCGGTGGTGATGTTGTCCCCCAGCACCGCCAGCGGGCGCATACCCTTGAGCGGTCGCGCACCGGCCAGGGCGCCTTCCCAGTACGGTGGACGGCGGATATAGGTGCTCATCGGCCGCCAGTCGTACAACGGCTTGACCTTGGGGCCGGTGTCTTCGTGGATGGCGAACATCGGGATATAGACCTGGCGGAACTGCTCGGGCTTCACCGACGCCTTGACCACCGCGTCGACTTCTTCATCGCTTGGCCAGATGTCCTTGAGGCGGATTTCCCGGCCCTCGGCGTCCAGACCGAGCACGTCCTTCTCGATGTCGAAGCGGATGGTGCCGGCAATCGCGTAGGCCACCACCAACGGCGGCGACGCCAGGAAGGCCTGCTTGGCATAGGGATGGATACGTCCATCGAAGTTGCGGTTGCCGGACAGCACGGCGGTGGCATAGAGATCGCGGTCGATGATTTCCTGCTGGATCAGCGGGTCCAGGGCGCCGGACATGCCGTTGCAAGTGGTACAAGCGAAGGCCACCAAGCCAAAGCCCAACTGCTCCAGTTCCTTGGTCAGCCCGGCTTCGTCCAGGTACAGCGCCACGGTCTTGGAACCCGGCGCCAGCGACGACTTGACCCATGGCTTGCGGGTCAGGCCCAGTTTGTTCGCATTGCGGGCCAACAGACCGGCGGCGATCACGTTGCGCGGGTTGCTGGTATTGGTGCAACTGGTGATGGCGGCGATGATCACCGCACCGTCGGGCATCTGCCCCGGCACATCGCTCCACGGGCCGGCAATGCCTTTGGCCGCCAGATCGCGAGTGGCGACACGGGCGTGAGGGTTGCTGGGACCGGCCATGTTGCGCACCACCGAAGACAGATCGAACCGTACACCGCGCTCGTACCGGGCGCTCCTGAGGCTGTCGGCCCACAGGCCTGTGTGCTTGGCGTAGCTTTCGACCAACCGCACCTGTGCGTCTTCACGGCCAGTCAGTTTCAGATAGTCGATGGTCTGCTGATCGATAAAGAACATCGCCGCAGTAGCGCCGTACTCCGGTGCCATGTTGGAAATCGTTGCGCGGTCGCCCAGGGTCAGTGCGCCGGCGCCCTCGCCGAAGAACTCCAGCCACGCACCCACCACCTTCTGTTGACGCAGAAACTCGGTCAGCGCCAATACCATGTCGGTGGCGGTGATGCCCGCTTGCAGCTTGCCGGTCAGTTCGACGCCGACGCTTTCCGGCAGGCGCATCCACGACGCCCGGCCGAGCATCACGCTCTCGGCCTCCAGACCGCCGACACCGATAGCGATCACCCCCAACGCATCGACGTGAGGCGTATGACTGTCAGTGCCGACACAGGTGTCCGGGAAGGCCACGCCATCACGCGCTTGGATCACCGGGGACATCTTCTCCAGATTGATCTGGTGCATGATGCCGTTGCCCGGCGGGATGACATCGACGTTCTTGAAGGCCTTCTTGGTCCAGTCGATAAAGTGGAAGCGGTCTTCGTTGCGCCGGTCTTCGATGGCGCGGTTCTTGGTAAAGGCCTGCGGGTCGAAACCGCCGCGCTCCACGGCCAGGGAGTGATCGACGATCAACTGGGTCGGCACCACCGGATTGACCTGGGCCGGGTCGCCGCCCTGGACCGCGATGGCGTCGCGCAGCCCCGCCAGGTCGACCAGGGCGGTCTGGCCGAGAATGTCATGGCAGACCACACGTGCCGGGAACCAAGGAAAATCCAGGTCGCGCTTGCGCTCGATCAATTGCTTGAGGGAGTCGCCGAGCGTCGCCGGATCGCAGCGCCGCACCAGGTTTTCGGCGAGAACGCGGGAAGTGTAAGGCAGGCTGTCGTAGGCGCCGGGCTGGATGGCATCGACCGCCGCGCGGGCGTCGAAGAAATCCAGGTGGCTGCCGGGCAGGCGTTTACGGTATTGAGTATTCATGATATCGGACTCGCTCACGGTAAGGTCAACGACGGGTGCAAAGTCTCTGGAGCCGGACTGTAACCGGTGGCAGGTGGGCTTGCCCACGCTCGACCGCGCAGCAGTTGCAAAACCATTGAACGCGTTCTATATGACACACCGCGCTGTCTGGATTCGGGGTCGCCGCGCAACCCAACGGAGGACAAGCCTGCTCGTCACAAATCGGGCCAGTCACAGCCCCTGAAACGGTTTGCGCCTGCTCGGTCAGCGACGCTCGATTGGCACGAACTTGCGCTGCTCGACGCCGATGTACTCGGCACTCGGACGGATGATGCGGTTGTTCGCACGCTGCTCGAACACATGCGCCGCCCAGCCGGTCAGGCGCGAGCAAACGAAGATCGGCGTGAACAGCTTGGTCGGGATACCCATGAAGTGGTACGCCGAGGCATGGTAGAAATCGGCATTGGGGAACAGCTTCTTCTGCTCCCACATGGTCTTGTCGATGGCTTCGGAGACCGCGAACAGCACGCTGTCACCCACCTCGTCGGCGAGCTGCTTCGACCAGCCCTTGATCACTTCATTGCGCGGGTCGTTGTCTTTGTAGATCGCGTGGCCGAAGCCCATGATCTTGTCCTTGCGCGCCAGCATGCCGAGGGTGCCTTCGACGGCTTCTCGCGGCGAGCTGAAACGCTCGATCATTTCCATCGCTGCCTCGTTCGCACCGCCATGCAAGGGTCCGCGCAGCGAACCGATGGCCGCGGTGACGCAGGAGAACAGGTCGGACAGGGTCGAAGCACAGACTCGCGCGGTAAAGGTCGAAGCGTTGAATTCATGTTCCGCATAAAGGATCAGCGACACGTCCATCACCTTGCGGTGCAGCTCGCTCGGCGCCTTGCCGTGCAGCAGGTGCAGGAAATGCCCGCCGATGGCAGCCTCGTCGGTCACACAATCGATGCGCAGGCCTTCGTGACTGAAGCGATACCAGTAGCACACGATGGCCGGGAACGCGGCCAACAGCCGGTCGGTGGCTGCGTGCTGGCGGGAGAAATCGCCTTCAGGCTCAATATTGCCGAGGAACGAGCAACCGGTACGCATCACATCCATCGGATGGGCGTCGGCGGGAATTCGCTCCAGCACTTCTTTCAGGGCCTGGGGCAAATCGCGCAGGGTACGCAGTTTATCCATGTAGGCACTCAACTGGGCCTGGCTCGGCAATTCGCCGTACAGCAACAGGTAGGCGACTTCTTCAAAGCACGCCTCGCTCGCTAGCTCACGCACGTCATAACCGCGATAGGTCAGGCCAGCACCGGCCTGGCCCACGGTGGACAAGGATGTTTGCCCGGCCACCTGGCCACGCAGGCCGGCGCCAGTCAGTACTTTTGCTTCAGCCATTGCTCTCTCCAATTGTTGAGTTTATTTGGGGCCCGGCAAGTCGGGGGGGGCCAGGCCTCAGCCCTGCTTTTGGCTAAACAGCGCGTCGAGCTTGCGCTCAAAGGTGTGGTAGTCGATACGATCGTACAACTCCATACGAGTCTGCATGGTCTCGATCACGTTGGCTTGGGTGCCGTCGCGACGAATCGCGGTGTAGACGTTTTCCGCCGCCTTGTTCATGGCGCGAAACGCCGACAGCGGGTACAGCACCAGCGACACATCGGCACCGGCCAGTTGCTCGACGGTGTACAGCGGCGTCGCGCCGAACTCGGTGATATTGGCCAGGATCGGCGCTTTCACCCGACTGGCGAACAGCTTGTACATCGCCAGCTCGGTAATGGCTTCCGGGAAAATCATGTCGGCACCCGCCTCGATGCAGGCGGCGGCGCGATCCAGGGCGGACTCCAACCCTTCCACGGCCAGCGCGTCGGTACGCGCCATGATCACGAAGCTATCATCGCTGCGAGCATCCACGGCGGCCTTGATGCGATCGACCATTTCCTGCTGGGAGACGATTTCTTTGTTCGGACGGTGGCCACAGCGCTTGGCGCCGACCTGGTCCTCGATATGAATCGCCGCCGCACCGAACTTGCTCATCGACTTGACAGTGCGGGCGACGTTGAACGCCGAGGAACCAAAGCCAGTGTCGACATCCACCAGCAGCGGCAGGTCGCAGACATCCGTGATGCGTCGTACATCGGTCAACACGTCATCCAGGCCGCTGATACCCAGGTCCGGCATACCCAGGGAGCCGGCGGCGACACCACCGCCCGACAGGTAGATCGCCTTGAAACCGGCACGCTTGGCCAGCAACGCATGGTTGGCGTTGATCGCACCGACCACTTGCAACGGATGCTCGTTGGCGACCGCATCGCGGAAACGCTGACCGGGCGTGTTTTTGTTGGAACCCTGACTCATGACTCACCTCGTGGAGTGGCTGTCGGTTTCGCGCTGTCCTGGTAGTAACGCGAAATATTGCGTTTCGACGCGCCGATATGACGACGCATCAACAACTCGGCCAGTTCGCCGTCGCGATCGGCAATGGCATCGAGAATCCGGTGGTGTTCGGCAAAGGCCTGGCGCGGCCTGTGGGGCGTAGCGGAAAACTGGATGCGATACATGCGCACCAACTGATACAGCTCGCCGCAGAGCATTTGGGTCAGGGTCCGGTTGCCGGCGCCCTGAATGATCCGGTAGTGGAAATCAAAGTCGCCCTCCTGTTGGTAATAACCGACACCCGCTTGGAACGCCGCGTCACGCTCATGGGTGTGCAGCACCTGACGCAATTCTTCGATCTCTTCGCTAGTCATCCGCTCGGCCGCCAGGCGGCAGGCCATGCCTTCGAGGGACTCGCGGATTTCATAGAGTTCGACCAGCTCGGCATGGCTCAGGGACACCACCCGCGCCCCGACATGGGGGATCCGTACCAGCAAGCGCTGACCTTCGAGGCGATGGATGGCTTCGCGCAGCGGGCCACGGCTGATGCCATAGGTGCGCGCCAGCTCCGGCTCGGAAATCTTACTGCCGGGGGCGATCTCGCCCTTGACGATGGCTGCCTGGATGCGCCGAAAGACATTCTCGGATAGCGTCTCGGAATCTTCCTGGACAGTCACGACCGGCTCCAGCTCTCCCAGCATATTGTCGACACCTTTCTAACCAATAACGCTAAAACTAGCCAATACGACCCTTTCAGTCAAAGAATTAATTAGCATTGTCGACAATAGTCTAAGAGCTGACGCAAACACCCCTTGCCGGTGGAGACAACCGACAGGAAGCGTCCCCAGCGCTGGCGCCATAAAACCAGCGTGCTAGAATGCCGCGCGCACCAGACGATGCCATGCCTGTCATCTTTATCTGAATCTGACAGACGCACGAGGAAGCTTGCGCTGTATTGCCAGTCACCTTGAATCAAGATTGCCCGATACGCGCCAGGATTTATGAGACTCAAGCCCTTCTCCCTACTGCTTTTGTTGCTGCTCGGTCTGCCAGGCTTGAGCCTCGCCACCGAAAAGACCGTCTACGGCCTGAACGAGTACGCGAGCCTGGTGGGAATCGACCTGGAAGTCGCGGCCAAACTCGACACCGGGGCCAAGACCGCCTCCCTCAGTGCCCGTGACATAAAACGTTTCAAGCGCGACGGCGAAAGCTGGGTGCGCTTCTACCTGGCCATCGACGCCGCCCATTCGCACCCCATTGAGCTGCCGCTAGCCCGTGTCAGCAAGATCAAGCGGCGCTCCGGCGACTACGACCCGGATGAGGACAAGACCTATACCGCCCGCCCGGTGATTACCCTGAATATTTGCATGGGGGCGGCTTTACGCAGTATTGAAGTGAACTTGACCGACCGAAGCACATTCCAATACCCGCTTCTGATTGGCTCCGAGGCGCTCAAGCGCTTCGACGCGCTGGTCGATCCGAGTCTTAAATACGCTGCCGGCAAACCCGCCTGCACCGACGACGCTCAAACCGCCGAGTAATTCGCATGCGTGCTCTTACCCTCCATCTGAAAGTTCTGATCGCCGTTCTGGTGGCGTTGGGTATTTCGGTCACGGCCTATCAGATTTTCGTACTGGGGATTCCGGTTACCGAGGATGCCACGGACGACCTGTGGAACATCGACGCCAAGGTCGAGTTCCTCGCCGCCAGCAAGGACCCGGTGAAGATCCAGATGTTCGTGCCGCCACTGAGCCGCGACTACGTCAGCCTCAACGAGAGCTTCATTTCCAACAACTACGGTGTCAGCGTCAATCGCATCGAAGGCAACCGTAAGGTCACCTGGTCGGCACGGCGGGTCAGCGGTAAACAGACCCTGTATTACCGCCTGGTATTGACCAAACGCTATACCGGCGAAAAACCCAAGGTCAAAGGCCCGACCTTCCGCGACAGCATGGCCATCGAAGGCCCGGAAAAGATCGCCGCCGAAGCCCTGCTCGCGCCGATTCGTCAGCACTCGGCGGATGTCGAGACCTTCATCGGCGAAACCATCAAACGGGTCAACAACCTCAACGACGACAACGTCAAGCTGCTGTTGGCGGGCGATCCGTCGACGCCGCGCAAGGCACAGATCATCGAGCTGCTGCTGTCCATCGCCCACGTACCGCTGGAAAAAGTCCACACCATCCGCCTGGTAGCCGACCAACCGCAGGCCCCGGAACTCTGGTTGCGCAGCTTCAATGGCAACGACTGGCTGTACTTCAACCCGGATACCGGCGAGCAGGGCCTGCCCAGCGACCGCCTGTTGTGGTGGACCGGCGACGAGAACCTGATCAGCGTGGAAGGCGGCAAGAAGGCCAGCGTCAATTTCAGCCTGAACAACAGCGAAATGAACGCCATCCGCCTGGCCAAGCTGACCGACGAAAACTCCGACGCCAACTTCCTCGAATACTCGCTCTACGGCCTGCCGCTACAAACCCAGCAGACTTTCATGATCATGGTGATGATCCCAATCGGCGTGCTGGTGATCCTGATTCTGCGCAACCTGGTCGGCCTGCAGACGCTCGGCACCTTCACCCCCGTGCTCATCGCCTTGGCCTTCCGAGAAACCCAACTGGGCTTCGGTATCATTCTGTTCACCATCATCACCGCGCTCGGCCTGTCGCTGCGCTCCTACCTGGAACACCTGAAACTGCAGATGCTGCCGCGGCTGTCGGTGGTGCTTACCTTTGTCGTGGTACTGATCGCCGTCATCAGTCTGTTCAGCCACAAGCTCGGCCTGGAGCGCGGCCTGTCGGTGGCGTTATTCCCGATGGTGATCCTGACCATGACCATCGAGCGCCTGTCCATTACCTGGGAAGAACGTGGCGGCGGCCATGCGATGAAAGTCGCGATCGGTACCCTGTTCGCCGCCTCCCTGGCACACCTGATCATGAGCGTGCCGGAGCTGGTGTACTTCGTCTTCACCTTCCCGACGATCCTACTGATCCTGGTGGGCTTCATGCTGGCCATGGGACGCTATCGCGGTTACCGCCTGACCGAACTGGTGCGCTTCAAAGCCTTCCTCAAGGAAGACGCTTGATGTTCGGCCTGTGGAAAACCTGGAAGGCCTTGGAAGCCAAGGGCATCATGGGGATCAATCGGCGTAACGCCGACTATGTGCTCAAGTACAACAAGCGCAGCCTCTACCCGATCGTCGATGACAAGATCATCACCAAGGAACGGGCGATCAAGGCCGGTATCCATGTACCGCAAATGTACGGTGTGATCTCCACGGAAAAGGACATCGACAAGCTCGGCGAGATCATCGGCGGGCGCAACGACTTCGTGATCAAGCCGGCCCAGGGTGCCGGCGGCGACGGCATCCTGGTGATCGCCGACCGCTTCGAAGGACACTATCGGACGATTTCCGGGCAGATCATCAGCCATGAGGAAATCGAGCACCAGGTTTCCAGCATCCTCACCGGGCTCTACTCCCTGGGCGGCCACCGTGATCGCGCACTGATCGAATACCGGGTGACCCCCGACCAGATCTTCAAGAGCATCAGCTACGAAGGCGTGCCGGACATCCGCATCATCGTGCTGCTGGGCTACCCGGTGATGGCCATGCTACGCCTGCCAACCCGCCAGTCCAACGGCAAGGCCAACCTGCACCAGGGTGCCATCGGCGTCGGCGTGGACCTGGCAACCGGCCTGACCTTGCGCGGTACCTGGCTGAACAACATCATCCGCAAACACCCCGACACCACCAATGCGGTGGATGGTGTGCAACTGCCGAACTGGGACAGTTTCATGCAACTGGCCGCTGGCTGCTACGAACTGTGTGGCCTGGGCTATATCGGCGTGGACATGGTCCTGGACCAGGACAAAGGTCCACTGATCCTCGAACTCAACGCCCGGCCCGGGCTGAATATCCAGATTGCCAACGACTGCGGCCTGACTGACCGGACCCAGGCCGTGGAGGCCCATCTGCAACGGTTGATGGCTGCCGGGATCGACGAAACCCCGCAAGAGCGGGTACGCTTCGTCCAGGACATGTTCGGCCATGTACCGCCCAAGGATGCCTGAGTCCAGCGGCATCGAACGCCATTGACATGCCTATCAACGCCTACCCTCCAGGAGGGCTACACTTGCCGTCCTCGCGCCCAAGACCGATTCGTCCCGTATGCTGACCTGCTCCGTACACCCACTGCCCTATGCTCCTGATCCCGCTCATTACTTCGCGACGATTCGTCATGCCCCTGGTGCCGTGCTGCTCGACAGCGGTCGCCCGGTCGCCGAGCGTGGGCGGTATGACCTGCTCAGTGCCTGGCCGCTTGAGCAACTGACGGTCTTGCCGGACGAGCCGGCGCAAGCGCTGCTACGGCGCCTGCGGGATAACCTGAGACGGCTGGGCGAAGCTGCCCTGCCCGCACCTTATGAGCTGCCGTTCGTCGGCGGGTTGATCGGCTATCTCAGCTACGACTTCGGTCGCCATCTCGAAGCGCTGCCCAGCCAGGCCCAAGACGACCTGCAACTGCCCGATGCCCGCTTTGGCCTGTACAACTGGGCGTTGATCAGCGATCACCAACAAGGCAGCAGCCAACTGGTGTTCCACCCTAGCATGGCCCCCACCGAGCGCGAACGCCTGATCGACCTGTTCAACCAGGCCCCATCGGACCTACACGACGGATTCCGGCTGACCACACCGATGACGGCGGACCTCGACGCTAATGCTTATCACCAGGCCTTCGAGCGTATCCAACGGTACATCCAGGCGGGCGATTGCTATCAGGTGAACTTTGCCCAGCGTTTTCGCGCCGCCTGCCAGGGTGATCCGTGGATCGCCTACCGAGCCTTGCGTGCCGCCTGTCCAACGCCATTCTCCGGGTTCCAGAGCCTGCCCGATCAGGGTGCGGTGCTGAGCCTGTCACCGGAGCGCTTTATCCGGGTCAGCGCCGGCCAGGTGGAAACCCGACCGATCAAGGGCACCCGGCCACGGGGCAAAGACACCACCGAAGACGCGGCGAATGCCGCCGAGCTGCTGGCCAGTGTCAAGGACCGTGCGGAAAACCTGATGATTGTCGACCTGCTGCGCAATGACCTGGGCCGTAGTTGTCGGATTGGCAGCGTGCGAGTGCCGGAGCTGTTCAGTCTGGAGAGCTACCCGAATGTGCACCATCTGGTCAGCAGCGTGACCGCCGAACTGGCCGAGGGCCGTGATGCCTTGGACCTGATTGTCGGTAGCTTTCCCGGCGGCTCGATCACCGGCGCACCGAAAATCCGCGCCATGCAGATCATCGACGAACTCGAACCGACGCGGCGCGGACTGTACTGCGGCTCGCTGCTGTACCTGGATGTACGCGGCGAGATGGACAGTTCGATCGCCATCCGCAGCCTGCTGGTCAAGGACGGCCAGGTGTGTTGCTGGGGTGGCGGCGGGATTGTCGCGGACTCCGACTGGCAGGAGGAATACCAGGAGTCGATCACCAAGGTGAGGGTGTTGCTCGATACCTTGCAACGCCTCTAGGCCCTGTATGAAATATATCTGCGCTGGCCCATGCGGCGTTGCCGTTCCTCGCCATCGCCGGCCATGAGCGGCGCAGTCGGCCCGCGTCGGCAGGATTTTGTTACTATTGCCGTCTATACGAGCGCAAAGCGCCACTGACTGTAGGAACCGCCTGATGAGCCAACCGTTCGACGTCGCTGAACTTGCCGCGACATATGCCAACAAATCTGCCCAGGACATCCTCAAGCTGGCCTTCGCCCAGTTTGGCGACGATCTGTGGATATCGTTCAGTGGTGCCGAGGACGTGGTGCTGGTGGACATGGCCTGGAAGCTGAACAAGAACGTCAAGGTCTTCAGCCTCGACACCGGTCGCCTGCACCCGGAAACTTATCGTTTTATCGATCAGGTCCGCGAGTTCTACAAGATCGATATCGAGCTGTTGTCCCCCGACCACAGCAAGCTCGAACCCCTCGTCAAGGAGAAAGGCCTGTTCAGCTTCTACAAGGACGGTCATGGCGAGTGCTGTGGCATCCGCAAGACCGAACCGTTGCGGCGTAAGCTGGCCAGCGTGACCGCCTGGGCCACCGGCCAGCGTCGCGACCAGAGCCCAAGCACCCGCAGCCAGGTAGCGGTGCTGGAAATCGACAGCGCCTTCTCGACCCCGGAACGTACCTTGTACAAGTTCAATCCACTGGCGCAGATGAGCAGCGAGGAAATCTGGGGCTACATCCGCATGCTCGAACTGCCCTACAACAGCCTGCACGAACGCGGCTTCATTAGCATCGGCTGCGAACCCTGCACCCGCCCGGTATTGCCCAACCAACACGAGCGCGAAGGCCGTTGGTGGTGGGAGGAAGCCACCCAGAAGGAATGCGGCCTGCACGCCGGCAACCTGATCGCCAAGAGCTGAAGGCCGAACACGGTCCTTGTAGGAAGCTGGCTGGCCGCAGAAGAGGGTCTTAAGAGACCGCTAAAAGCTTCGCGGGCAAGCTTTGCTCCTACAGGTACGCGCCCCAGCGGCCTTTGCGGCTAATTCTGCTCGCTGCCAGCCGAGCGATCAATGCACTGGCAACTCAACGCCGGCGAACAGCTCTTCGAGCTCCTGCTTGTTGTGGCATTGGATGGCCTTGGCCATGACTTCACGGGTCAGGTGCGGCGCGAACTTCTCGATGAAGTCGCACATGAAACCACGCAAGAACGTCCCACGCCGAAAACCGATCTTGGTCACGCTGGACTCGAACAGCTCACTGGCATCGAGTACTACCAGGTCCTTGTCGAGCACCGTGTCGACTGCCATCTTCGCCACGATCCCGACGCCCAGGCCCAAGCGCACATAAGTCTTGATCACATCGGCGTCGGCGGCGGTGAACACTACTTTCGGAGTCAGGCCGCGATGGCTGAAAGCCTCGTCCAACTTGGAGCGCCCGGTGAAACCGAACACGTAGGTAACGATCGGGTATTCGGCCAGGGTTTCCAGGGTCAGCTTGGGCAGCTTGGTCAGCGGATGCCCTTGGGGCACCACTACGCAGCGGTTCCAGCGGTAGCACGGCATCATCACCAGGTCGCCGAACAGTTCCAGCGCCTCGGTGGCAATCGCAAAATCCACGGTGCCGTCCGCAGCCATTTCGGCGATCTGCATCGGTGACCCCTGGTGCATGTGCAACGCCACATCCGGGTACTGCTTGATGAAATTACTGATCACCAACGGCAAGGCATAACGCGCCTGGGTGTGGGTGGTAGCGATCGACAGGGTGCCCTTCTTCTCATTGGAGAACTCCTGGGCGATCTGCTTGATGCTCTCGACCTTGCGCAGGATCTCTCCGGCGGTGGTGATGATACGCTCACCGGCAGGCGTGACGCGGGTCAGGTGCTTGCCGCTGCGGGCGAAAACCTCGACGCCCAATTCGTCTTCGAGCAAGCGGATCTGTTTGCTGATACCCGGCTGTGAGGTGTAGAGGCTTTGGGCCGTCGCGGAAACGTTGAGGTCGTGGTGCGCCACTTCCCAGATGTAGCGCAGTTGTTGAAGCTTCATATGTATCCCTCAAAGCAGGTAGACGCCACAGGCAGCAGTGGCGATATATAACTATATGAATGGTTTGAATAATAAATCTAGAACTTTTTCATCAATTCGTCGAATTTCTGGCTCAGCTCTCGCTGTGCCGACGACGCTGCAACAACGGCACGAGATAGACCGGCACCTGGGACAACTGCAAGACTCGCGCAGCGGTACGCCCCAAGTGTGCCTCCGTTCCGGTGCCATGACTGTGACTTCCGACAATCAACAGATCGACCGCCAGCTTTTGCGCCTGGTCAAGGATGACTTGTGAAGGATCCCCCAGGATCACTTGAACCGACTGGATCATTGCCAGGTCCTGCCGCCCTTCTCCCAACTCCTCACGGATGCTGTCCAATACCCGTCGCTCGATATTGGCCATCACGGTGTTAAGACCCTGGCTGTGCAATTCGTTCAATGCCTGCTCATCCAGATAACTCTGCAGCACCGACTCCGCGAACAACCCCAAAGGCTCAACCGCATGGACGACATATAACTCAGCCGTGAACGTGCGAGCCAACCCCAACGCATGCTGCATGACATAAGGCGCATACAGGCCGAGGTCTGTGGCATACAGCATCGAACGAATCATGGGGCCTCCTCGATTGCCAGAATGGCGGAGATGGATTGAGCTTAGCAGTGTGCCGGGAAGTTCGACGCCCGGCTGGTCGAGCTAATCCAGAGGCCGTTGCTCATTGCTGATGCCATGGGGCACATGCCCCGTCGCGACCACTTCGCGGGCTTTCTCGCAATGCCCGGCCTGGTCGTCGAAAAACACGTCGGCGGCGAAGGCTTCGAGGAACGCGGATTTTTCCAGGCCTCCGAGGAACAGTGATTCGTCCAGGCGAATATCCCACTCGCGCAAGGTCCGGATCACCCGCTCATGGGCCGGAGCGGAACGGGCCGTGACCAGAGCGGTACGAATCGGACAGGCCTGATCCGCAAACTCGCTCTGCAACAGGTTGAGCGCCGCCAGGAAGCCCTTGAACGGGCCGCCGCGCAACGGCTCGCGCGCCGACTCACGCTCGCTGGCCTGAAACGCCTCCAGCCCGCCCAACTGGTAGACGCGCTCCGATTCATCGGAAAACAGCACCGCGTCGCCGTCGAAGGCAATGCGCAGTTCGGCGCTGGCGGCCCGCCGGGCGCCCCCGGAAAGAATCGTCGCGGCGGCGAAGCCGGCATCCAGGGCACTGCGCACGTCCTCGGCGTGGGTCGACAGAAACAGGTGGCAGCCAAAGGCCGCAAGGTACGGATAAGGACTGCGGCCTCCGACAAACGCCGCACGGGAAATATCCAAGCCGTAATGCTGGATCGAATTGAAGACCCGCAAGCCAGTGTCCGCACTGTTACGCGAGACCAATACCACCTCGACCCGGGCGCGACCGAGGCTGGCATTCAGGCTCAACAGTTTCTTCACCAGGGGAAAGGCATCGCCCGGTTCGAGGATTTCTTCCTCATGCTCGATCTGGTACTTGCGATAGGCTTCGACCCCCAGCGTCAGATAGACCTTATGGCTTTCACTCAGGTCGAACAGCGCCCGCGATGAAATCGCCAACACCAGCTTGTCGCTCAAGCCCTTTGCCATATCAGCTCTCCTGGCTGTTTCGGCCGTTGCGCGCCTCGATGAAAGCCAGGGCCTGGTACAGCGCACGGATATTCGGCAGCTCACACCCAACCGCACGAGCGGCAGCCAGTGGTCGGGCATACACCGCATCCAGCTCCATTGGGCGCTTGTGGACGAAATCGTAGTACATGCTCGGCCAGTAATCCGGCATCTTTTCCGTGGCCTTGAACAACTGCTCGGCGTACCCAGCCGGCACTGCATGACCGCATGCCTGCGCGCCTAGCACCACTTCGGCCATCAATGCCTGAATCAGCTCGCGGCTGCTGGCATCGTTCATCAAGGGCGTGGTACTGGCCCGCAGCAACACCGACAAGCCGTTGTAGGGCACGTTCCACACCAGCTTCTGCCAGCGCGCCTCTTGCAGGTTACGCATGGCCTGGGACTCGATGCCGGCCCGGTGGAACAACTGGCATCCTTCCTCGACCACCGCCTGGCGGGCACTTTCATCATCACCTGACGGACCGCTGTGATAACCGATTTTCACCGTCCCGAGCACCTGGTGCACGACAGCCGCGGGAGCTGCGCGATGCGCATAGATGAAGCACAGTCCACCGAGCAGGTGCAGCGCATTGGGCAACAATGGCCGCAAGTGCTCCTCGACATCCAAGCCGTTCTGTAGCAACAACACCTTGGCCCCCGGCGCGGCCACCTGGGCGATCAGCGGGGCAAGGCTGGCATTGCTGGTGGTCTTGGCGCCCACCAGCAACCAATCGCACGGCGGCATATCGTCAGCCGAGGCATAGGCCTGGACGGGATCCAGGTGCAGCGAGCCGTGGACCGCGCTGTCGATATGCAGGCCGCCGTCAGCCACTGCCGAGAACTCGCTGCGTAGCAGGAAATGCACATCGAAACCGCCACGCGCCAACATCACGCCGTAGAACCCGCCGATGGCGCCGGTTCCGATCACGCCGATACGCGGCCCGGTCACTGAAACTGTCATGGTGACTCCTTGGAGGAAAGCTGTCGTGATTCGAGAAAACTCAGTGCCTGGAGCAGTGTCTGCGTCCTCGGCATGTCACACCCGGCCCGCCGCGCGGCAGCCAGCGGGCGCGCATAGATCGCCTCCAGCTCCATGGGCCGACGGCAGCGATAATCGTGATACATGCTCGGGTAATAATCCGGCACCGCAGTCGCCATTTGCATCAATTGCTCGATAAAACCTGATGGCAATGGGCTGCCGCAAGTAGCGGCGGCCTGAGCCACTTCCTCCATCAGGCCGAACACCAGCGCCCGACTGTCGGGATCGGCCATCATCCGTTCGGTACCGCAGTCGAGCAGCACCGACAAACCGTTGGTGGAAATGTTCAGCACCAGCTTCTGCCAGCGCGCCTGCCGCAGATCATCGATCACCGCGGACTCCAAACCGGCCTGGTGAAACAACCCTGTCGCCGCCGCCGCTACGGTTCGGCGTGCCCGCTCGTCCGTCGCCGGACCACTGTGATAGGCAATGTTCACCCCGCCCATGGCCTGATGCACCACCACGCCGGGCGACTCGCGGTGTGCGCAGTTGAGGCACAGACCACCCAGCAGGTGCAATTCATCGGGCAGCGCCAGGCGCAGTTGCTCTTCGACCTCCAGGCCGTTCTGCATCAGAAGGATGCTCGCTCCGGGAGCCGCGATACCGACAATCGATGCAAGCAACCGCGGATCATCCAGCGCCTTGGTACAGACCAGCAGCCAGTCGCACGGCGGCATGTCCTGCGCGGCGATATAAGCCTGGACCGGATTAAGGATCAGCCGACCATGGATCAGACTGTCCACCAACAAGCCATGGGCGGCCACCTGTTGAAATTCGCTGCGCAATAGAAAATGCACATCGAAACCGGCACGTGCCAGCATCACCCCGTAAAAAGTACCAATGGCCCCCGTACCGATAATACCGATACGCGGGGCAGCCACACGCTCGATCATGGCAACTCCTCAGCAATGCCCGCCAATGCCTGTTGCAGCCCCTCGGCAAGCTCGTTCAAGACCAACCGCGAACGCACGGCTCCATAGAACTCACCGTCCTTGACCACGAACAACGCCGGCAAGTGAAATACTTCATAGCGCTGGACCAGCCCGCCGTTGTCACCAGCATCGATCCAGCATAGACGCTCGACCGCCAATTCCAGGCCCGGCAGCACCTCTCGGGCGAAACGGCAGCTAGCGCAGCCGGCGCTGGTGAAGATAATCAGGGAAACACCTGGCAGAGCCAATAAACTCCGATCTGCGTCAAAATCCGACAATTCCAGACTCTTCATTATACGGGCGCAAGGTTTTTGCGCTGATCGACAGCCGAAGTGGTTTGGCATGCTGCGTTTTCTACCTGATCCCGTAGACGTCCCGGTAAAACTCACTGTGCTTGAGCCTGCCGGCATTTCCCGTAGGCGAAGCTGCATGTTACTCCAGCTACCCAGCCCGGTGCGTGAAACGCAAGCCTCGGCTAGCCATTTATAAGGACCTTAGCGGATGAAACAGGCCGTGCCCATTGCCCGCCCACGGTCTAACGCGCTAAGGTTCCGCTCCCCGACACGCTCAATCGCTGTGTACCGCCGCGCGGGGCTGGCGGCCGGCACCTGTGACCTGACGAGTAACACGATGGCTGATTTACCGATCAACGACCTTAACGTCGCCTCCAACGAGACGCTGATCACGCCTGATCAGCTCAAGCGTGATATTCCCTTGAGCGACGCTGCCCTGCGCACCGTGACCAAGGGTCGCGAGGTGATTCGCAATATTCTCGATGGCACGGACCATCGCCTGTTCGTCGTTATCGGGCCCTGCTCGATCCACGACATCAAAGCCGCCCACGAGTACGCCGAGCGCCTCAAGGTACTGGCTGGCGAAGTCTCTGACAGCCTGTACCTGGTGATGCGTGTCTATTTCGAGAAGCCGCGGACCACGGTCGGCTGGAAAGGCCTGATCAACGACCCTTACCTGGATGACTCGTTCAAGATCCAGGACGGCCTGCATATCGGTCGGCAATTGCTTCTGGACCTGGCCGAAATGGGTTTGCCCACCGCCACCGAAGCCCTTGACCCGATCTCGCCGCAGTATCTGCAGGACCTGATTAGCTGGTCAGCCATCGGCGCGCGCACCACCGAATCCCAGACCCACCGCGAAATGGCCTCCGGCCTGTCCTCGGCGGTCGGATTCAAGAACGGCACCGACGGCGGCCTGACCGTAGCGATCAACGCCTTGCAATCGGTTTCCAACCCACACCGTTTCCTCGGTATCAACCAGGAAGGTGGCGTGTCGATCGTCACCACCAAGGGCAATGCCTACGGTCACGTGGTACTGCGTGGCGGCAACGGCAAGCCCAACTATGACTCGGTGAGTGTCGCGGTCTGCGAGCAGGCGCTAGCCAAGGCCAAGATCAAGGCAAATATCATGGTCGACTGCAGCCACGCCAACTCCAACAAGGATCCGGCCCTGCAACCGCTGGTGATGGAGAACGTCGCCAATCAGATTCTCGAAGGCAATCAGTCGATTATCGGCCTGATGGTCGAAAGTCACCTGAACTGGGGCTGCCAGGCCATTCCCAAAGACCTCGCCGACTTGCAATACGGCGTGTCGATCACCGATGCCTGCATCGACTGGCAAAGCACCGAGAAAATCTTGCGTAGCATGCATGCCAAGCTCAAGGATGTGCTGCCCAAGCGCGCACGTACCTGACGGCGGATTAATCCCCCGCACACAAAAACGCCGGGCAATGCCCGGCGTTTTTGCAGATGTTCGGTTGACTCAGATCTTCGCCGCGTGCCGCTGATGACGTTCCATGTAGCGCTCTACATAGGAGCAGGACGGAATCACCGTATACCCCATGCGATCGGCGTACTCGAGCGCCTGCTCGGTCAGGGCCGCCGCAATGCCACGGCCACGCAAGGCGTTGGGCACAAACGTGCGGTAGATATCCAGGGTCTGCTTACCCAGATCCATATAGGTCAGGTAGGCACGGTAACCGTCCACATTGGTCTCGAACTGATGACCAGCCTGGTCATGGTGGATGGACAACGCCTCGCTCATCACTACTCCTCGCGGGTCTTGGTATGGGACCCTACCTTACCGATCTTTTTCCGGCGAAGAAACCACTACGCCACCTCGTGCCGGCTTGGACAACGAGAAAAGCCGAACGCTCCCTGGAAAACCGAACACGTACCAAATAGTAGGCACTCTTGGTTCAAATGCTCAAGACACGCTCGTCACATGACCTATCAGCATTTCGATGATAGCGCGACCACTACCCTTTCGGCGAAAAAACTGAACACAAATTGAAGATCGCCGGAGTGTTGCGCGATTACGACGAGCCCCCTTGATTAAAGTCACTTTTCATTTAACACAAAGAGCGTCCCCGCAGCACGGACGGTAGAGAACAAGAGTCATCCGCTACAGTTAGAACGACTCTTAGTACACACTGGACACTCGTCGGTGATGGCACACTAGCGCACTTGAAGATCACCTCATGCGCTCGAAACAGGGTCTATCGCGACATATTTTTTGACAGAACCATAAAAAGTTAGCCGAAAAATACTCTCGGCCAAAATTTTTTTTGCTTCTTGCGCTACGTCAGTTTACTTACTACAAGTAATGGGTAGTATGTTCGTCGGCTATTTCCTCACTCTGGGGTTATGGTCATTAATAGAAAGTCCTTGAAGGGGAACACGATGAACAACGTTCTGAAATTCTCGGCTCTGGCCCTGGCCGCTGTTCTGGCTACCGGTTGCAGCAGCGTATCCAAAGAAACCGAAGCTCGTCTGACTGCTACCGAAGACGCCGCTGCTCGCTCCCAGGCTCGTGCTGACGAAGCTTACCGTAAAGCTGATGAAGCTCTGGCTGCTGCTCAAAAAGCACAACAGACTGCTGACGAAGCTAACGAGCGCGCTCTGCGCATGCTTGAAAAAGCAAGCCGTAAGTAATAGTCCTTCGGGGCCGTTACCCAGCCGATCCATGCTTGGATCGGCTTTTTTATGTCCGTGGGTGTGCCACGGCACATAAACCCGCCTGGGTGCCCAGGCCTGGCGGGTCGATTGCAACCGTTACTGGAGCAGGTCGATCGGTGCGTTCGACACCAGCGACGGCGCACCCGGCACAGCGATTTCGGTCGGCAGGCCATCTTCGGCCGCGACCACGTCACGCACCTCGTCCCAGTTCACCCGCAGGTTTTTCGCCAGGTCTTCACGCTTGAGCAGGGCATTGATCACCGCCGTGTGCTTGTCGACCACCGACGGGTTACCGTTATCATCCACCGGCGTATGCGCCTCCAAGTAGACCTTGCCACCGCTAATCCCAAACTTGTAGGCCTCATTGATGATCCGCACCGAGGTGCCGACCGGCACCATACCGGCCATCTCCAGCACGTTGTTATTGAACATGCGGAAGCAGCCGTGGCTGGTTCGGGTACCGATACCGAACTTCATGTTCGAACCGTGAATCAGATAGCCAGGCGTGCCGAGGGTGAACTTGAACGGCCCTAAAGGGTTGTCAGGGCCGGCTGGCACCACATTGGGTAACGGATCGCCGTTGGCGGCATGTTCGGCCTTGATCGAGGCCGGCGGCGTCCAGGTCGGGTTTGGCGTCTTGGCAATAATGCTGGTATGGGCGATCGGTGAGCCCCAACCCTCGCGACCGATCCCCAGCGGGAAGGTATAGACCACGTCCCGGCCTTTCGGGAAGTAGTACAGGCGATATTCGGCCAGGTTGATCACAATGCCTTCGCGTGGCCCCGGCGGTAGGATGAAGCGGGTCGGCAGGACGATATCGGTGCCCGCCCCCGGCAACCAGGCATCGACACCCGGGTTAGCTGCGACCATCTCCGAATAGCCCAGGTCGTAGGTGGTGCCCAGGTCGGCGAAGGTATCTTCATACTTGGCCTGGATCACCTGGACCTGGCCGACGATATCCTCGCCCGGCGGTGGCAGCGGCAATTCCAGCGCGCTAACAGGGCCCGCCGCACACAGCGCGGCAACGGACAGATAACGGGTGACGGCAGGAAAGCGCGACAACATCCGGGGAATCCTTCGCATGATCAACGGTGAAATAAGCACTCATTATACACCGACGCTCCCCCACAACGGGAGCTCGTCCCCGAGGACATTGGCAGCGCTTGAGCGAGGAGACAGACAGGTTTTACAGCTCGAAACGCAATTCCGGCCAGATCGGCGGCGTACCGCGTTTCTGCGATTCGAGAATCGCCCGGCAAAATGGGCACAGGCGCTGGTCGCGGAAGATCGACTTATCCACTCCCGACCAGCGTGGTTGCGCTGGCAGCAAAGTGCCGCAGAGCGTCCGGTCGGCGGAGCCACCCAACTCCAACTGACGCGTAACCAGATGTACCCGCACTTCCTGGCAGGCGAACAGGTCCAACTGCTCGTCAGGTTCGATCAGTTGATAAGCAAATAGGGACCAGGCGGGACGCTGCATCGGCGGCTCCAAATCGGGGGCGCCACCTTAGCCGAAAAATCGCTGCTAAAAAAGCTCAAAGCAGCGGTTTCAAGGTCGGCCAGACGTTATCGAGCAACTTGCTCTGACCCGCCGGTGCCGGGTGAATGCCGTCGGCCTGCATCAGTTCTGGATGACCGCCCACGCCGTCGAGGAAAAACGGTACCAGCGGGATGTTCTTCTCCTGAGCCAATGTCGGATACACCTCGGCAAACGCCTTGAGGTAACGCGCACCATAGTTGGGCGGCAATTGCATGCCCAGTAGCAGAACCTTGGCGCCGCTGGCTTGGGATTGGTCGATCATCGATGCAAGGTTTTGTTTCAATTGCGCCGGCAACTGCCCGCGCAGGCCATCGTTGCCCCCCAGTTCGAGAATCACCAGGTCCGGTTTATGCTCGGCAAGCAGCGCGGGCAGCCGTGCCTGGCCACCGGCACTGGTGTCGCCACTGATGGAGGCATTGACCACTTTGTCCTTGAAACCCTCGTCCTTGAGGCGCCTTTCGAGCAATGACACCCAACCGACACGGGTATCCAGGCCGAAAGCTGCGCTGATACTATCGCCAACAATCAGAACTGTACCTGCCGCCGCGCTCTGGGCCATGCACAGCAAGGCCAGGCCGGTACTCAAAAACCACACTCGCATCGGATTCTCCATGAGCCAAAGCATTCTCACCGCGCAGAACCTTAGCAAAGTGGTTCCCAGCGCGGAAGGTGAGCTGACCATCTTGCACCCTTTGAGCTTGACGTTGAACAAGGGCGACAGCCTGGCCATCGTCGGTGCCTCGGGCTCCGGCAAATCCACCCTGCTTGGCCTGCTGGCCGGCCTCGACCTGCCCAGCAGCGGTGAAGTCACCCTCGCCGGGCGTGCCCTGAGCAGCCTGGACGAGGATCAACGTGCGCGAATCCGCGCCGAACACGTCGGCTTCGTGTTCCAGAGCTTCCAGTTGCTCGACAGCCTCAACGCCCTGGAGAACGTCATGCTGCCGCTGGAATTGGATGGCCGCCACGACGCCCGCGAGCGTGCCCGCCACCTGCTGGAACGGGTCGGCCTGGGCCAGCGCCTGACTCATTCGCCGCGCCAGTTGTCCGGTGGCGAGCAGCAACGGGTGGCCATCGCCCGGGCCTTTGCCGCCGAGCCGGAGGTGCTGTTCGCCGATGAACCGACTGGCAACCTCGACAGCCACACGGGCGAACGTATCAGCGACCTGTTGTTCGAATTGAACAAGGAGCGCGGTACCACACTGGTGCTGGTGACCCACGACGAACGCCTGGCCCACCGCTGCCGGCGCCTGATCCGCCTTGACGCCGGCCAACTGGTCGGCCCCCTGGAGCCTTGATGGCACGCTTGCCGCTGTTACGTCTGTTTAGCCTTGCTGGCCGCCAGCTCATGCGCGACGCCCGTGCCGGCGAGCTGCGGGTATTGTTTTTCGCCCTGCTGGTCGCCGTGGCAACCAGCACTGCCATCGGCTATTTCGGCGCCCGCCTGAACGACGCGATGATGCTGCGCGCCACCGAATTCCTCGCTGCCGACCTGGTGCTCGAGGGTACCTCGCCAGCGCACCCGGAACAGATCCGCAGTGGCCGTGACCTGGGCCTGGAGCATGCGCGGATCGTCGAGTTCGCCAGCGTGATCGCCACCGACAACGGCATCCAACTGTCGAGCATCAAGGCCGTCGACGACCGCTATCCCTTGCGCGGCGAACTGAAAAGCGCCGCCGAGCCGTTTGGCACCGAAACCGCCGGTGGCGAACCCCGCCCCGGCGAGGCCTGGGTCGAAGCCCGGCTGATGACGGCGCTGGGCCTGAAAATTGGCGACAGCATCGATGTCGGTATGAAGACCCTGCGCCTGGCACGGGTACTCACCTATGAGCCAGACCGGGCCGGCAACTTCTACAGCCTGACTCCCCGTGTACTGATCAACCTCACGGACCTGCAAGCCACCGGCGTGGTGCAGCCCGGCAGCCGGGTCAGCTATCGGGAACTCTGGCGGGGCCCGGCCAGCGCCCTGGCCACTTATCGCGACCTGCTCAAACCGGGACTGGAGGCGAACCAACGCCTGCTGGATGCCCGCGACGGCAACCAGCAGATCGGGGGAGCCCTGGGCAAGGCCGAGCGCTACCTAAACATGGCAAGCCTGGTGGCGGTTCTACTGTCCGGGGTGGCCGTGGCCCTCAGTGCGGCACGCTTCGCCGCCCGCCGTTTCGATGCCAGCGCCCTGCTGCGCTGTCTCGGGCTGTCGCGCCGGGAAACCATGGCACTGTTCAGCCTGCAGTTGGCGATCCTTGGTCTGCTCGCCAGTATCGGCGGAGCCCTGGTCGGCTGGCTGGCACAACTGGGGTTGTTCTATCTGCTGCACGACCTGTTGCCCGCCGATGTGCCGCCTGGCGGCCTGATGCCAGCCGTGGCCGGTATCGGCACTGGCCTGGTGGCCCTGGCCGGTTTCGCTCTGCCGCCGCTGGCCGCGCTGGGCCGGGTACCGCCGCTACGGGTACTGCGCCGCGACCTGCTGCCGATCCCTGCCAGCACCTGGCTGGTCTACGGCGCGGCGCTGCTCGCTCTGGGCTTGATCATGTGGCGCCTGAGCCTCGACCTGGTGCTGACCTTTGCCCTGCTCGGCGGCGGTGTGATGGCCGCGCTACTGCTCGGGGGCCTGCTACTCCTCGGCCTGCAAAGCCTGCGTCGACTGCTGGCCGGGGCAGCACTGCCCTGGCGCCTGGGACTGGGCCAGTTGCTACGCCATCCGCTGGCAGCCGCCGGCCAATCCCTGGCCTTCGGCCTGATCCTGCTATCCATGGCGCTGATCGCGCTGCTGCGCGGCGAGTTGCTGGACACCTGGCAGAACCAATTGCCCAAGAACGCGCCGAACTATTTCGCCCTGAATATCCTGCCGGCGGACAAAGACGGCTTCCGTGACCACCTGATCAAGCTGTCGGCGCAATCGGCACCGATCTACCCGGTGGTGCCGGGTCGCCTGATCAGCATCAACGGCAAGCCGGTGCAGGAGATCGTCAGCAAGGACTCCAGCGGTGACCGCGCGATCCAGCGCGACCTCAGCCTGACCTGGGCCGCCGACCTGCCGCCGGGTAACACGCTGACGGCCGGCAGTTGGTGGTCGGCGCGACTGGGAGGCGATATTCCCGGTGTTTCAGTGGAGGCCAAGGTTGCCGACAGCCTGAAACTCAAGCTCGGCGATCACCTGGTGTTCACCGTCGGTGGCGCCAACCGCGAAGCGCGGGTGACCAGCTTACGCAGTATCAACTGGGACAACTTCCAGCCGAACTTCTTTATGATCTTCCAGCCCGGCACCTTGCAGAACCTGCCGGCAACCTACCTGACCAGCTTCTATCTGGCACCGGGGTATGACAAGGACATCGTCGAGCTGGCTCGGGACTTCCCGGCGGTGACCGTCTTGCAGGTCGAGGCCTTGCTCGAACAACTGCGCAGCATCCTGGCGCAAGTCACCATCGCGGTCGAGTACGTGTTGCTGTTCGTCCTCGCGGCGGGCATGGCGGTGCTGTTCTCCGGCTTGCAGGCAACCCTCGACGAACGTATTCGCCAGGGTGCGCTGTTGCGGGCGCTGGGGGCGGAGCGACGATTGCTGGTCAAGGCCCGGCGGATCGAGTTCGGCCTGCTGGGCGCGGTCAGTGGCCTGCTGGCAGCGCTGGGCGCAGAGCTGGCGAGCCTGGTGTTGTACCGGTTCGCCTTCGACCTGCCCTGGCACCCTCATCCATGGCTATTGCTGCTGCCAGTGATCGGTGCGTTGATGATCGGCGGCGCGGGCGTATTCGGTACCCGTCGGGCACTGAATGCCAGTCCGCTGACAGTGCTGCGCGAGGGTTGATCGACTCGCGTCCCTGTTCACTTGATCGATTGACGATGGGCCGTTACTCACAACGACCTGAGCAACGGTGCCATCATCGACCACCACTCACAAAATCGATAGGGATGTTCAGCGTAGAGACAAGCGATAGCCGCGACTAACAGTTGCGATCACCCAGCTTTATTATCGCAACTGTTAGCCAAACCTTCCCTGGCAAACGCTGCTACCTGCGGACAGGTTGCGCTTGTTCTGTTAAATCCGTCCGCTGGTAGGCGTCGTCGATAGGCGCAATGTTCGAGAGATCCCGACCGCGTGTTTCCGGTAAGAGCGCCAGGGCAACCAATGCGATGAAATACCCCATGAAGCAGAAAAGAGCGATTGAACTCAACAGGCCGAGATATTCAGCGGTTACCCCCACCAGCGCAACGCTCATCGCCCCCATCGACTTGCCAACGTTGTAGGAAAAGCCCATGCACGTCGTTCGAATCCGAGTTGGAAAAAGCTCCGACAACATGGGACCGACACCTGCAAATACGCCATTGATACCCATACCCACCGGCAGCCCCAACAACGTCAACAGCCATGCATTCATTGGCACGAGAAGGTAAACGCCGGTCAGGAATGCGGAGAACAGACAGAACGCCATCATGGTGAACCGACGCCCCAGGGAATCGTTCAGGTAAGCGAAGCATACTTGCCCGATAAAGGAGCCAACGCTCATCATCGTTATCATCATGGCAACAGACGATGCAGGCAAGTGGCGGACCTGGGCCAGCATCGTCGGTAGCCAGACCATGATGGCGTAGCTGCCCCCTTGCAGCCCGGTAATCAGCAATGCGGCGAGAAGACTGGAGCGCCGAACATCCTTGTGAAACGAGGAGCGCCATGTCGCCTCTGCTACCCCGCCCGTCACGGCTTTGGCCTCGCTGAAGATTTTCGGCTCAGGAATATATCGGCGCAACATCAGCACAAACACGGCCGGAATAACACCAATCCAGAACGCCATCCTCCAGGCTATGGACTCCGGGAAATACGCCAAAAGCAAACCGGTAACCATCGCGGCGAGCGCCCATCCAATGGAGAAGCCGCTTTGCACGAGACCTAGCGCTTTTCCTCGATGCGCTGGGTTGATGACTTCAGCCATCAGTGCCGCCCCGACAGCCCATTCCGCACCGAACCCTATCCCCTGCAACGCTCTCACGACCAGCAATTGATGATAAGACTGGGTGAACCCGGCAACGACACTGAAGCCGGTAAACCAGATAATTGCCCACGTTAGGATACGTACCCGCCCATAACGATCGCTCAGAATACCCGCCACCCATCCTCCCAAGGCAGTGGAGAGCAAAGAGGAGGTTACAATCAATCCCGCTTCCGGTTTAGAGAAATGCCACGTTGCCATCAGCACAGGCAGCAGAAACGCCAAAACCTGATTATCAAACGTATCCAGAGTCCAACCGCCGAAGCAGCCCCAAAATGTTCTCCGCTCTATCGGGCTAGCCGCTTTGTACCAGTCAAAAGCCTTCATAATCGATCTCCTCCTCGGATGAGACAGGCTGCGCTTGCCACGCTCGCAGTACTGTCTCAACGGCATTTCCTCAGGGCAGCGCGACGTACAGACACTACTTTCGCGCGACATTCATTTAATTGTTCTTGTCTTTATGAAACGTCACTGCATAGGGCAACCGCACTAATCTCCACCATCGCCCCATAATGGAGTTCACCGCACGGCACCACCGTTCGAGCCGGTGCCGGATCACCGATAAACTGTCGATAAAGCTCATTGACACGCGGCCAGTTATCAATGTTTGAAACATAAATCTGGACGCTCACCAGCGCTCCCACATCGGTCCCTGCCGCGAGGAGCACTTCACGCATATTTGAAAGGGCTTGCAGGACCTGTGCATCAAGTCCTTCTGGAAGGGTGAGAGGGGTGTCGGTTGTCAGCGGTAGTTGACCCGATACGAAAACAAAGCCATTCGCCTTGGTTGCCTGGGCATAGTGCCCCCTCGGCAAAGGAGCTTTCTGAGTGAGGATGTGTTCTATCAAAGCGTTCTCCACCAATAGAAATACAGAGGAATTCCGCTCCGTCGCGCTCGCAGCACTCAAGGTTATCGATGCGCAATGGAATTTTTGTTTTAACGAAATCGATTTCGATAAGAAATCTACCATTGCTTTCTGAAAAGTTCAATCGCAAAAACACAGATTTACGAAAACGTTTTCTGTCTAAAATTCAAACAGCCACCTGATATGGCAAAATTGATTCTAACTCACTGATAACCATATTTTTTTCTTTGAAATAATTCGTAATAACGATGCGTCATCGGCGAAAAGCAAATCACACTATTCGTCTTTTTATGCCGAGAGCCTGTCTTTATTTCGAAAACGTTTATCTTGTGGAGAAACAGCCGCATTCGTCGGTTTCACCCTAACGGAGTCAGGGGTGATAAAATCGTTTTCGATGCATCAATCACGGTTGCTCCAGTAGAGGTGAAATGAACATTCAAGCATTTGCAGCCACGCTCAACCTCTCCATCAGCACTGTTTCGAAGGCGCTCAATGGGCGGGAGGACGTCAGCCCCGCAACCCGTAAGCGCATACTCGAAGCGGCAGCGTCACTCGGCTTTTCTCCGGATCCTTCCGCACGCCGCTTGCGGCGCAAAGCGGCCGACACCATCGCGTTCGTCCTCTCGCCTCCCCAGACATCATTCGCTCACCCCTTCTTTCTGGACATGCTGATGGGCGTGAATGAAGCAATGGACGATACCGGTCATCAGGTTATCGTTGCTTCCGCACGAAGCGTGGAAGCGGAAATGGATCTGTTTAAACGACTGATCAAACGCCAGCGTGTCGACGCCCTGCTCTTCGCACGCACGCGTCGACACGACGAGCGCATCGCCTACCTTCTCGAACAGGACATTCCTTTTGTCGCTTTCGGCAGAAGCGAAACATCCAACAGTTTTCCCTATGTCGATATCGATCATTACGTCGTCGGCCGCTCCGGTTGTGCACGATTCATCGCATTAGGTCATCGCCGGATTGCCCTCGTTCATGCTCCCGAGTACCTGATGTTCAGTCACCTCGAACATGCGGGGTATGTAGAGGCTCTGCGTGCCGCGGGAATCCACTACGATGAAACGCTTTGTGTAGAAGCCGAGATATCTGAAGAAGGCGGGGCGGACGCCGCGCGTCGGCTGCTTACACTCCCAGACCCACCCACGGCCATCGTGTGCGGCCATGACTTGATAGCGCTAGGCGTGTTACGTGGCATTGCCGAAACAGGCAAAGCAGCGGGGCGCGATGTCGGCGTCATTGGTGGCGACAATCATCCAATCGGCCGCTTTGTACAGCCCTCGCTGACGACCTTTTCGGCTGAGACGTATCGTGCGGGTAAGCGAATGGCGCAAATGTTACTTGAGCGACTAGCGGGCAAGCCCCCTCAGGAACTGCAGGAAGTCTGGACACCGGAACTGATCATTCGCGCTTCCGACGGTCCTTACCGTGAGCAAAGTCAGAGCTCTGCGAAGGACAAACTTGTATCGCCTAAGCAATCAGCCTGAGCCACGTCATGCCGGTTGATGAGGGGTATAGCAGAAGAGCGGATACATTTCGTACAGAGCCTAGAAGAACAAGAGGCTCAACACTCACATTGTGCCTCTTGCTTCTACTGACCGACTTGCGGCCCAAGCCGATCTAACCACGCATGGCCATTTGTCGTGCAGTCAGATGGACGCGGTCAACTCAGGTACGATCTCAAACAGATCGCCTACCAGACCGTAGTCAGCCACTGCGAATATCGGTGCCTCTGGATCTTTGTTGATCGCCACAATCACTTTGCTGTCTTTCATACCCGCCAAATGCTGAATCGCCCCCGAAATGCCGATAGCAAAATAAAGATCAGGTGCAACAATCTTCCCCGTTTGTCCCACTTGATAATCGTTCGGGACAAAACCGGCATCCACCGCCGCACGGGAAGCGCCCAGTGCCGCACCTAACTTGTCTGCCAGCGGGCGCAGCATATCCTGGTAATACTCACCATTGCCCAGGCCACGGCCGCCCGAAACGACGATCCGTGCAGCCGTCAACTCCGGACGGTCCATCTTCGCGATCTGTCGGCTTATAAATGTCGACAGGCCCTGGTCCGGTGCGGCTGGTACCTGTTCGATCGGTGCATCTGCGCCCGTGGCTGCGACGGCTTCGAATCCGGTGGTCCGGACCGTCACAACCTTCACGCTATCTTCGGATTGCACCGTAGCGATCAGACCTCCCGCGTAGATCGGACGCTGAAAGGTGTCCGGACTTTCAACCGCGATCACATCACTGATCTGCGCCACGTCCAGCGCTGCAGCAATACGCGGCGCGATATTCTTGCCGAAGGCAGTCGCGGGCGCAAAAATATGGCTGTAATTCCTCGCCAGCTGCATCACGGTAGCTTGAACATTTTCTGACAACTGATCCGCAAGGTGTGCTGCCTGGGCAACCAGAACCCGCCGAATGCCGACGATCTTCGATGCCGCATCGACCGCCTGCTGCACATCGTGCCCAACAATAAGCAAATCGATATCGCCGCCCACCATTTTTGCCGCGCCAAGCGTATTCAGCGTTGCTGGTTTGACTGATGTATTGTCATGTTCGCCAATTACCAGAATAGTCATTTTCTACCCCGCTCTATAGAACGTTAGTTTCATTCAGTTTTTCGATCAACGTCCGGACATCCGGCACCTTGATGCCTGCCGCCCGATTCGCCGGCGCCGCCACGCGCAACGTTTTCAATCGCGGGGTCACGTCCACGCCGAGTATCTGCGGGGTGATGACGTCCAAAGGCTTCTTCTTGGCCTTCATGATGTTAGGCAGGGTGGCATAGCGCGGATCATTGAGTCGCAGGTCCGTCGTTACCACCGCGGGAAGCGTAAGCGAGAGCGTTTCAAGTCCACCATCGATCTCACGGGTCACTTGAAGCTGACCCGCCGCGAGCGAAATTTCTGAAGCGAAAGTTGCCTGCGCAAGCCCGGCTAAGGCAGCGAGCATTTGGCCAGTCTGGTTACTATCGTCGTCAATGGCCTGCTTGCCCAAAATGATCAATTGTGGGGATTCGCGAGCGACGACTGCGTGGAGAAGCTTGGCCACGGCAAGCGGTTGTAATTCAACTGAAGAGTCGACGAGTATTGCCCGATCAGCCCCCATTGCGAGCGCGACCCGCAGTGTCTCCTGGCATTGCGACGGTCCACACGAGACCACCACCACCTCGCTCACCGCGCCGATTTCCTTCAACCGGACAGCTTCCTCCACCGCAATTTCGTCGAATGGATTAATAGACATTTTCACGTTGGCGAGTTCCACACCGCTTCCATCGGCTTTGGGCCGAACTTTCACGTTATAGTCGACAACACGCTTAACTGATACTAGTGCTTTCACTACTCTGCCCTCCGCAAAATAAACAACAAGTTTGCACCTGTGGCCCGAAGACTCCACTTCGAATCAACGATTCGATGTGCGCCAAGTTGCTATCGAAGTTGAACCATCCGCTCAATGAACCATCCACGACTTATTCGTCCCTGAATACATAGAATAAATGCAGTAACTGACACTGACTTTGGATGGGATAACAACAAAGTCCACCTTTTGCCGACTAGGCCGATCCGGTCGCGTGCCAAAAAGCTTCGAAATCCGCGTCGCGTTTTTCAGTAAACGCATCCAGCCCTTCCTGCCATTCGGCGCGTGGAACGTCGCTTACCGAACGCTGCACCCGCGCCCAGTCATATGCCGCATGGGCATGCAGATTGCGCTTCGCGGTCAAAAGTGCGCCAGGAGGTGCCTTGGAAACAATCTCCTGTGCCCATGCAACAGCTCTTTCGACAACAGACTCACGTGGCGCCAGTGCATTGATCAAGCCCCGGGAAAGCCCCTCGGCGCTCCCCACTCGTCTGCCGCTCACAATCAGCTCCAGGGCGACACGCGACCCCACCATCGATTGAAGAAGTGCCAGAGCGGTATTGGGAATGACCCCGCGCGATACTTCCGGCAGGGAGAACCATGCCTCTTCGGCGGCGACGACCAGGTCACACGCAAGCGAGAGTTCAAAACCGCCACCTAACGCCGCTCCTTGTACCGCCGCAATAACGACCCGAGGCTCCTCAACCAGCCGTTTGAACAACAGCGCGGGGTCGGTCGCGGGGTCAGCGCGCTCCATCCATCCATCGCGCAAATCGTCGATATTCGCACCGGCGCAAAAGGCCGTGCCACTCGAAGCAATCACAATGGCACGCGCAGCCGCGGCGCCACTTAGCTCAAGCGCGTCGAACACTTCGCCGACAAGCTGGCGGGACAGTGCATTGCGCCGTTCCGGGTCGTTCAGGGTGATGACGGCAATGCCGTCGCGCATCTCGAATAGGATCTTTGTAAAATTTCCAGACATTTTTCACCTCGCCGGTGCAGTAGAGACTGACGCGGAGCTCACGCTCGCCGCCCTCTTAAGCAAATGAGTTCGAATCGCCTCCGAAATCGCTGTCGGCTCGCGACGCTCAACGTCGATGAGCACGCAGACCGCTCGTGCAGACGCGCAACACTGAGAGCCAACGAACAATCCTTGCGCCAGCTCAAATGACGTGCGCCCGACTCTGATGGTGCTAGAACCGATCTCGACAACTCCCGGAAAATAGACCTCGTTCAAAAAGTCAATCGACAGATGTGCTATCACCACGATCTTGCCAGCCATCGACGCTTTTAAGGCTTCGTCGGCTAGGATTTCCATTCGAGCCGCTTCGAATAGCGTCGATATCACCGCGTTGTTCACGTGGTGGAACTGATCGGTATCTGCGTTGCGCAGCTTCTCTTGCGTCCAGAAAGCACACTCTTCACGTGCCAGAGCAGGGTTGGGTCCAGCACGGTTCGATGTTGATACAGCGCCAGTTGACATGTCGCTTACCCCTCTTGCAGATGTACCGTCGCCTCATGCTCGGTGCGCAGATAGAGCGTCTCGGCCATGGGTTGGCGCATCTCCTCCAGCACATGCCCGACCAATCCAACGGCTCGTGCCGCGACCGCCAAACCACGACAGATTTTCCACGGGATACCCATCTCCGAGGCGACAGCCCCCATGGCTCCGGTCACATTCAAGGGAAGCGGACGACCGGCCTGATGTGTTGCTTGCTCGGCGATCGCACTCATCAGTGCAACGTAGGGCCCGTCATACCCGGTTTCTTTCGCAACCTGGAACAACGCGACACTGCGCGGGTCGATCGGCTTGTGAAATGGATGTCCGATACCCGGGATAATTTCCTTGCGCGAACGATAACCCGCAACGATCTCGGCGGCCTTTGCCTGCGGATCCGCTAGGGTGGTATTGGCGGGAATTGTTTCCTGCAACAATTTCGCGGCGTTGTCGAGCGAGCCGACAAACACTGACCCCAGCCCCAGCAGCCCAGCAGCCACCGCCGCCTGAACGGCCTCCGGCGCACCGCAATAGGTAAATCGCGTGGCCAAGGACGAAGGCGTGATTCCATGCTCGACCAGAATGACCATCATTGCGTTGAACATCCGCAACTCACGTTGTTCAGGCAGCCGGCCGAACAGTTGTAAGAAAGTCATCTGCCCAAAATCGATCTTCCCCACTATTTCCTCGCACAGATCAAGCCCGTGAATAACCACTTTTGACGGGGTTGCCCAGGCGATATCCGACCTCACTTGAGACTCTTTCATTATTTAGCTACCTATTGTTGTGATACCGCAATTAAACGGACAGTTCGCTGGCTGCCATCTCGCGTAATTTAGTCTTTAAAATCTTTACGCCATTCGGGCCAGGTTTCTCCGGAAACTCATCTACAAAAACAATACGTTTCGGCACTTTGTAGTTGGCGATCCCTGCCTTGCAGTAAGTAAGCAACTCTGTTTCAGACAACTGCGCGTCGATTGATCTGACGAAAGCCACGGCCACATCGCCCGTGCCTGGCTTTTTCACGGAAACCACCTGTGCACCGATAACACTCTCGTGCTGAATCAGAAACCGCTCGATTTCCGAAGGATCGACCAGATAGCCGCCGAGGCGCATGCCGTCATTGAGCCTTGCCAGGTAAATGAAACCATCGACCGTGCGTCGCACCAGGTCTCCGGTCTTGAACCAACCATCTGGGGTGAACGCGTCGGCAGTTGCGGTATCGTTATTCAAATAACCAGTCATAATGTTGTAACCGGTTATCTGCAATTCACCTTGGTTGCCTTCGGCAACTTCCAGACCACTGTCACTGTCCACAACACGTATGCGAATCTCTGTAGATACCGGTGAGCCGCCACCCAGTGCGCGAACTTGCGGATCGTCATGTGGATAACGTGTCGCCGCAATGGCGAGACACTCCGACATACCATATAGGCCGGTGAGCAACAGATTTAAGTCTTGTTCGGCTTTTTTGCAGATCTTTTGTCCAAGGCCTGCAAACTCGGTGAAACCGCCGCGCCGCCATGAACTGAGCGAATAGTCGGTGGTATCGAAAATTCGCTCAAACAGTCCATCTGAACCGAAACTGTGTGTGACGCCATACCGCTCGATCGCTTGTGCGGCCTCCTCGCCTTTGAACACCGGCATCAAGACACAGGCCGCACCTGCCGCGAGTGCCGCGAGTGCTTGCACAAACCCGAGGACACCATACAACGGCAACGCGCAAAGCATCACATCGCCGGGGCGAACTTCCAGCGCACGCGCGACGTTCAATGCGTGTTTCGCGATACCCATCTGCGTGTGCAGCGCCAGTTTCGGATGCCCAGTGGTTCCCGATGTGCTGAACGTAATCAGTGGTAACTGAGTCGACGCTATTGACTCGAAGGAATTCACTACTGCCTCATAGTTAATAAGGCCAGCATTTATATCAACGCTAAGAATATGCTCAAGGGTTGAGTTGTTCGACTTGAGCGAAGCCGCAGCACCTTGATAGTCATAGTCAAGAAACGCCGTGGCGATCACCAATCCTTTGGCGCGGCTCAGTTCAATTACGTGATTCGCTTCGGCAACCTTGTAACGGGTACTGATCGGTACAACGATCACACCCATTGAAGCCGCTGCGAAAAACAATTGTAACCACGCGGGGCTGTCCGGCAGCCAAACAGCAAGGACGTCACCTGCGGCAAAACCCAGAGATATAAGATAACTTGCCGAACTAGCTGCTCCAGCGCTGAGCTCGGCTCGGCTCAAGGACAACCCGCCGAAATGGCAGGCAGGTAGCCCGGGATGATGCGCCAACAGCTCTGTAAACGCCTGAATCGGCAAATCGGTAGTGGAGATAGTGTCGTGAGCGAACGGGCTCAAAGTTCTCGGCAAGACCGGCTCAATCACAGCAGAAGTCTTTTTCAACATGATGGCCTTCCACAGAGTCTTATACGCAAAGCGCATATCGCGCAATTTGCAGGCGTTGCATTTCCGAGGTTCCTTCGCCGATACGGAAAGCCCGTGCGTCACGATAAAAACGCTCGATCGGAAGCTCGCACATGTAGCCCATGCCACCGAATATCTGTAAGGCGCGGTCCGCGACACGGCAGCCCATTTCGCTCGCATACAACTTAGCCCGAGCGGTCGCGATCCTGGCCTGAGGCACATCGGCCTCCACCAGCTCCGCGGCCCGTTGAATAAGCAATCGTGCCGCTTCGATCTCGACATCGTTGTCCGCGATCATCAATTGGATCGCTTGATGATTGGCAATCGCGGTGCCGGAAGCCGTGCGTTCATTTGCATACTCGCAAGACATGGCGTGGGCGCGCGCCGCAAGGCTGGTCGAGCGGCATGCGGAAAGAATCCGGTCGTGGTTGATCGACTCCATCATGACCAAGAAGCCATCCCCCGGCTCGCCGAGCACATCGGCATCCGGCACAAAACAATCTTCCAACGAGAAGCCGTTGAGATGGTAACCACGCCAGCCCATTTTCTTGTATCGAGTCATGCCGACAACGCCTGGGTTGCGTCTCTCGACAATAAACGTCGTTAACTTGCTCTTGAGGGAAGCTTCGGGATCGGTGACGGCAAGGACGATGATGTAATCCGAGGTTTCCGCATGCGAAATAAAGTGTTTGCTGCCGGTGAGCAACCAGCCCCCCTCGGTCTTGGTGGCACGCGTGCGCAGATTGCTCAAATCGGAGCCGGCGTTCGGTTCGGTCAAAGCGTAGGTCAGGATCTTTTTACCCGACAGCAGATCGGGAAGAAGTCGATCCTGCTGTTGTGCGTTGCATCGCCCAAGCGACAGTGGGAGATGACCAAATACCTCGCTTAACGGCACAGACGTGTAAGTCATCTCCTCCAAGATCGCCAGCTTGGCGGCAGCGTTAAGACCTGGACCACCAATCGACTCAGGAAGGTTGAAGCCATACAGCCCCAGCGCCGCGACTTCAGAGCGCAACTGAGCGAGCAATGCTTCGTCGACGTCGTCGGCGATCTCGATTGCCTCCTCCAGCGGCACTAAGCGCGAGCGCACGAAACGGCGTGTCGTTGCGCGGAGCATTTCGATGTCTTCACTGTCCATTATTATTCTCCGAGGTGTTTTGACGAAAACGATTTCGGATGAATATAGATATGCATTACTGGAATTGCAAGAGCATAGATCCATAATTTCGAAAACGTTTTCGATTTATCATGAACACCACGTGTCCAAGCGCCCGCGTGACGATAAAATCAGTCGTTGACAGTGATCAGCGGCAAGCCGTGGGAAGAACGCAGAATCAGCTCCGGCGTCCAGACTTCCTGCAGTTGCTCGGGCGACTGACCATTCATCAGCGCCAGCAGTAGTTCGACCATGCGCTGCCCGGCGGCAACGGTCGGTGCGGAAAAAGTGGTCAGCGGGGGGGTCAGGTAGGGGCCGAGCGGATGATCGTCACAGCCGATGATTCCGATGTCATGCCCTGGACGCCGGCCGGTTTCGAGAACCGCCTGGATCGCCCCAGCAGCCATCAGATCGTGCCCGCACATGATCGCCGTCGGTGGGTTGTTCAGCGCCAGCAATTGACGTGCACCGCTCATCCCCCCCTCTTTACTCATAGGTGCCTCAACCACCAACGCAGGATCGAAGGGAATCCGCGCAGCCTCGAGTGCCGCGCGACAACCGTCTTGCAAATGTCGGCTCATCATCAACTCCGCCGGCGGGCTCAGCAGGCCGATTCGTTGATGCCCCATGGCAATAAAGCGCGCGGTACCATCGCGCCCGGCAATCGTGCGATCAATGTCCACGTAGGGAAAAGGCTCGCCCGTTTCACTTCTGCCCAAGGTGGCAAAGGGCACCTTGCGCTCTTGAAGGTAGCGGATTCGCGGGTCGTCGCAGCAAGTCCTGCCGAACATCACCGCATCGACACGATGACGTTCGACCAGACGGCGAAAACTTTCAAGTTCACCCTCAGGGGTTCGCCCAGAGACGATGACCAACTGAAACGGCGTCTTCTCCAAAGCCTGATCGATGCCCATGAGCAGGTCGAGAAAGAATGGATGAGCGAAATGAGTTTGCGGCGGCGACAACACGAAGCCAATCGTCTCGGACGTCTGCGTGCGCAATCGTCGACCGGCCGGGTCGACCACAAAACCAAACTTCTGGGCCGCTTCAAGCACCCGTTTGCGCGTAGCCTCCCCCACGTCCGGGCGGTTGTTGAGGGCTTTTGAAACAGTGGATACCGCTATCCCCAGATGACGGGCAAGCCCTGCAATGTTGATTCGCTGTTCCAATGGAAGCTCCGCCGTGGTTCCGCATTTTTGCGAAGGGTTACTCTACCATCGCTGTGCATGGCGTAGTCGATGGCTGACCCGAAGCGAGCACAAGCCAACGGTCAACGCGCGGTCTCTGGTTCCGGCATCAGCCACATGAACATTGGATTTTTTAAGCGACCAATTCGCGGGGTGGATAGTCTTTGGTTGCTCTTGCATCGCTCGCCTGGATGGGAGAAATTTCATGGACGAGCGCCTCGACCGGCATGTCCGGGTCTTTCTGGGCGACTGTCCAGCAGATGTCGCTGATGCCATCCAAGGATGGCTGGCCGAGCGTGTTAGCGAGCCTGATCTCGAACTGGATAAGCACCTCGGTTTTCTCAAGAGTGCGGAGGAAATGCTGTTAAGCCACAATGCACAGCACCGGATGGGTACACATAACTTTTCAAAAAGGAGGCGGCATTGCCCACAAACATCATTACTCGCGGTGGCCACGACACCCTTAAGGCAGAGCTCGATCACTTGTGGCGAGTCTACCGACCCGAGATCACCCAAAAAGTAACATGGGCGGCATCCCTCGGCGACCGAAGTGAAAACGCGGATTACCAGTACAACAAAAAGCTGCTACGCGAAATAGATCGAAGGGTCAGGTATCTGCGCAAGCGATTGGAAGATGTCAGAGTCGTCGATTACTCCCCCGAGCAGGAGGGAAAGGTGTTTTTCGGCGCCTGGGTTGAAGTAGAAAATGACGATGGCGAGATCAAGAAATTCCGGATCGTAGGCTACGACGAAATCTACGGGCGCAACGACTACATCTCGATAGACTCGCCCATGGCCCGAGCCCTGCTGAAGAAAGAACGAGGTGATGAGGTCGTGGTACAAACACCCAACGGTGCGGCTACCTGGTACGTCAGCAGCGTTACTTATGAGAACTCGCCCGATATAGCTGGCACCCCGCTTCCCACAAACACTTGAAATCATCGGCTCATTCGCCAGACCTTGAACGGCAGCAACGCCTGGTCGGCCACCTGCCGGTCGGTCTCCGTCGCCGCGATCTGATGAGCATTCTCGTCTGAATGGGCATCGGCAATCATTATGCCACTATCATTGGCGCAATCAGAGAATTGCATAAATGCAGGCCTGGACCACTTAATCTGGTGCTTAAATATAGCTGCGCAGACTAGTGGTCGGTACGGTTAGTTTGTTAGCTCAAGTTCCGATGCCACACGTCAATGACCAAAGCGTCGTGACGAGTCATAGCCAGCTATGACGAGGAATAACAACGCAAGCCAGGAGCTGGTATCGCCGAAATTGACTAATAGAACTCACTATACAGGACACTAGGTGAAAGGTCCGATCCTAATGGTTGTCGTGCCTTTCGATCTCGGTTTGTCGACGCGTGTTTTGCCCAAAAAAATTAACAAAAAATAAGGGATTTCTTAATGAGCCTTACCCGAAGAGATTTTTCGAAAATTTTAGGTGCGAGTGCGATTGCGAGCGTTGCCAGTCCTCTAATGCTTAACAGCTCATTCGCAATGTCAAACCCCAAAAATAATAATCCTGAGATAAAGCGTGGAATATACCTAATAAAAAATGCAGCTATAATTACAGTTGATCCGCATATCGGAACCTTACCCATGGCGGATATTATAATAAGAAATGGTATTATCGATCGTATTGGAAAAAACCTTAGTGACGTGGACGCAGAAATTATCGATGCGACCAATATGATTGTTATGCCTGGTTTTGTGAATGCGCATTATCATATGTGGAGCGCGATCGGAAGAAGTTTCACAGCCAAGAAAGAAGGATTCTCTTACTATCCAGCAAAATTTGCAACGTCCGCACTTTATACGCCAGACGATTTTTATAATAGTGTTATGCTGGCATCTGCTGAGCTCGTAAATGGAGGAACAACTACCGTCCATAATTGGTCACACAACACGCGATCGCCAGAACACGCGGACGCGGAGCTGCGTGCACACCAAGAATCCTTTATGCGTGCACGGTATTCATATGGTCATGTCGATCGACTGGCAGCGGATAAAATAAACCCTTACAATGATATAGATAGAGTTCAGCGGCAATGGTTTGGAATAAATGATAAATTTGAAGGAATGGTACACTTAGGATTGAATTTACGAGGCACATTGCAAAGTGACGAAGCGACATTTTACAAGGAAATGGAGTACGCAAAAAAAGTACGATTACCGGTTGCTATTCATGCGCCACAAGAGGGACCTAACAGTGCTGATGCGGTAGAGTACGAAAAGCGCCAATATCTCGGGCCAGACTTCCTAATCGCACACTACATATCCGCGAGAGATGAAGACCTTGCGGCCATGGCCAGAACCAAAACCCCAATTACAATAGCTACCCACTCCGAGCTCAGATTGAGTAGTACCGGTGACGCGCGAGCCGTAATAATGAAAATGCGAGAGTCAGGTCTCTGCATATCCCTTTCTTCCGATGCAACATCTATCGCACCGCCTGACATGTTCGAAATGATGCGCTTTACATGGAATCTGGGGGTTCCCTGGACACATACGCCAAGCGCAAATTTCAGTCCAATTGGCATACCGGAAGTCATTAAAATGGCGACACTCAATGGTGCCATCGCATTAGGACTGGGCGAAATAACAGGCTCTATAAGCGAGGGAAAAAGAGCCGACATTATCATGATCCGAGCTGATGATTTAAATATCGCTCCCGTAAGCGATATCGAAACCGCAGTAGTGCAAAGCGCTACCAGCAACAACGTTGATACAGTTTTTATTGATGGAAAGATAATTAAGCGTAGTGGACGGCTAATTGCCTATAATGAGACGAGTATAATCGCTAAAGCGCAGAGTTCGGCAAAAAGAATACATGCCGCTGCCGGTGATCTACTAGAGCCTTAGCTTTAAATCGAGTTGCTCTTGTTTCGCAGAGGTTTTTTGGCTCACGCCATGGATGATAAAAACGCTATGCTATACATTCAAAAATGCTCTAATATCTAAATCCATATACATTATGGATGTGGAGTGGGATGAGTAGCTTATCGCACAGATTGGGCTGGAATGACCTGAAGCTCGTCATGGCGGTCGCCGAGACAGGGAGTTTATCCGGGGCCGCAACGAGGCTATGTGTCAATGCATCAACAGTATTTCGGCGCCTACGGCAGCTTGAGACTCAGCTTTCTACTCCTCTATTTCAACGCCACAGAACACGCTATGAACTAACCGCAGCCGGCATAGCAGTCGTTGAGCTCGCCCATCGGATTGATGAGGACATCGATAGCGTAGTGCAAAGCCTGTCGGAGGATAATACTCAACCTACTGGCGAGCTTCGGTTGACTACGAATGACACATTGCTGTTTCATGTGTTAATGCCAATGTTAATAGCATTCAAGAAACAGCAGCCAAAAATCAGAATAAAGATAACCATCGATAACAACGCATTAAATTTGGCGACATCCGATTCTGACGTGGCATTACGTGCGACAGATGCACCACCAGAGAATCTTGCCGGCCGATGCCTAGGAAGGACTAATTGGGATCTATACGGTCGATCAATGGACTACACTAATCGCATCCTGCCTCGGGGAGCAGAAATACTTCAGTGCGATTGGGTCACTTTATGTGACAATCTTTCGTCATTATCCCCAGCTAAATTTATAAAAAAAAATATTCCAACAGAACGAGTAGTTTTTTCTGTAAACTCTGTATTGTCACTTGCTGATGCTATTGAGGCAGGCTTTGGAATTGGCTACCTTCCGTGCTTCGTTGGAGATGCGAGGGACTCGTTAGTGAAGCTTGAAGGTCCATTATTAAATTTTGGACATGATCTTTGGTTTCTCTTCCATCCTCATATGCGAAGGTCGGCTATAGTGCGGGAATTTATTAATTTTGCCACTAGAGAGCTCAAGATATACTGAAATCTTTTAGTTCGCCACCCTGCTATCGTCCAGCGAAGATAACCGTTGTAAAATTTCCTGGTGACGGAAGAGTGCTTCCTTTCACAACAACGTCTCTTGAATAACCGCCATCATAAAAATTTATATTTATATATTTTTGTCGGACGCAAAGCCCAATCACTTTAAACCTGCCAATAGATCTATGCTTAAATCCAAACCATTGGTTGACACACTTAAAAATATTAACAACTAGCAATCGCACCATTGCAAATCAATTAACAACGAATGACTCCTATCTTGAATCCCAGCCTTACTTGCACGAAGGCTGGTTTTTTTGAAAAAATAGTCACGCGCAGATTTGTACAGTTAGCGCCCCACGAGCCTGATAGATAATATTATTAATCAGGAGCTATAGCATTAAGTACGAAATCAAAATCCAAAGTGTAGTAAGGTTCAGTGCAACTTAGGCCGTCGGGCGTCGTTCCGCTCACGTGATAATTCCACTCAGCGATCAATGAGGAACGCACACCGAAGACAGCATCAGAATCGAGGTATTCGCCATTCTCTTGAAAAACATGCGTGACCAAACGTTCGTAACCATCAGCAGAAATCATAAAATGCAAATGGGCGGGCCTCCAAGGATGACGATTCAACGCCTTGATTAGCGTTCCCACCGGCCCGTCGCTCGGAATAGGGTATGCCTTTGGCACGATAGTCTTAAATCGATAGGCTCCCTGGGCATCAGCACGCAGGACAGCACGACCTTGATATTCGGTCAATTGTTCGTATTGCACGTCGTAAAATCCGAGATCGTCAGCCTGCCAGACCTCTATTTCGGCGTAAGGCACCGGCTCGCCATCCAGGCCTCGAATCGTGCCACTGACCCACCAAGGAATTCCTTGCATGCCATTGCTGATGTCCGCGCCTAACTCATACCGTGGTGCGTCGCTGACATGGAAGGGGCCGAACACAGTCGCCTCAGTACAGCCCTGAGGTTTTCTATGGTTTTGCGCGACAATTAACGTCGAAAGCCCAAGCGTATCAGACAGCAGGATAAATTCTTGGCGGGCAGTAGAACATATTTTTCCAGTAGCGGTTAAGAACTCAATACCCTTGAGCCACTCATCTTCGGTCAGCTTGACATCTCTGGCAAATGCATGCAGATGCTGAACTAAGCTCGTCATTATTTGATGAAGACGAGGGTCTTCGGTGTCAGCATTACGAGCGAGCACCGCTTGAGTAATGGTTTGCTCGTCAAGGTTTCGCATAGATCATTTCCTCTTGTACGTTTTTTGTAGATTGTAGTACAGATAAAGAACATTCAGATACACTATAATGCCACTCAGCGATGTACGACAGCTCAAAAAAGAAATTGTTAATTTCGCATTTGAAATAATTTATTAGTCGTGAGGCACAAGCTTTATGGATCGACTTACCGAGCTAGAACTGCTTGTTTACACAGCCGAATTGGGAACATTAAGCAAAGCTGCCGGATTACTTGAGATTTCTACTGCGTCTGCCACTCGCCATCTAGCAGCATTAGAGCAACGCCTAAACGTTAGACTAATTGAGCGTAACACCCGACGACTATCACTTACTCCAGCGGGACACGAATTTGTCGGCCATTGCAAAAACATACTCAGTCAGCTCCGTGAAGCAGAGACATCAATAACAACCTCACTGGTGGAGCCTAGCGGGACCTTGACTATTACCGCATCTATTTCCTTTTCGATGCTCCATATTGCGCCTATTTTGCCGGCTTTTAAAAAGCTCTACCCACAAATCAAGATCAAAATCCTCGGTGAAAATCGCTATGATGATATTATTGATAATGGCATTGACTTAGCTATCAGAACCCGAGAATTCGAGCCTGACTCTAATATCACCATACGCCGCCTGGCCCAGACCCGCCGGGTCCTAGCGGCCTCTCCGGAATACTTACGCCATCGAGGAACGCCCAAGCACGTAGAGGATCTATGTAATCATGACATAATGATATACAACCACGCACACCAACATCGAATTCTAAATTTTTCAAACAACGGAAAAAACAGATCAATTAAAATCGATCCGCTTTTGGAAACAAATGATGGGCAAATTGCACGCGCTGCTGCAATTGCAGGGGCGGGTATTCTGGTACAACCAAAATATATTGTACATGACGACCTGATTGCCGGACGTCTAATACCGGTATTAGATGAATGGCGACTTCCCGATCTAACGATTAATATGGCATTTCAGGAGCGGCGCTACCTGCCTGCCAGAACTAGAATTTTTATCGATTTCATGATAAGTGTATTTGAAAAAGAAAAATACGAACTATACTGGATGCGCTAATCAACCGGGCAAATCTCCATATCTTAATCACGTCTATCCTAGTCAAATAAGGCCTTTTGAAAAAATTGATTTTCCTCCTTGAGGCGACAACACTTCTCATAAGAGTATTGCTTTAAAAAGGGCGCAGACACACGCCCTTCTACTGCTTTAACATAACCATGCTCTGGCATATGGTGTTGGCTTTGCATCCTACGGTTTAAGCGAGTACCAATAAAGACGAATATTAAAATACTGTCCTTTATCTTATATAGATAATAACCAATGTAAACCCGTAGAAAAAATTACCTTCTCGCCCCTCTGCTCATGGTATCTAAGAAATTTGGATAACGGGTGTTGGTTGATAAGCAAGCAGCTTCCATCCTTGCGATTCGTTTATCCACACTGCCAGCATCTTATTTCTTAGCTGCTTCTTTTTACCATCTACGGTAATTTCTGCATTCATCTCACCGCGCACTAATGCAGTATTATCTATTATAATAATAGAATCAATCGGATGCTCTATATGATGGTAAATATAAAACCCAGCCTCGCACTTTCTTAAGTAACTGGACAAACTGTCTACCGACCCCGATGAGTGAGCATAGGAAAGCTCGGAATGCATAAGTTTAGAAAGCCCTACAAAGTCTCTCGCAACCATAGCTCGGTAGCGTTTATTTTCAAGCTCACGAATAATAGAATCAATTTTACTCATGTCACTCATATACACTCCTTAAACGTCAGATAGAGAATTTATCTAGGAAAACAAACCACCCGCACCGTATTAAAATAATGCACCGACACTAAGATTAAAAAACCTTACAATAAAGCCACAACAACGACCGGTGTCTATCCGCTAACACCTGATTAAATTAGCAACCACCATTAACGACATCTAAACCAGGACAGGAAGCCATCGACACTCCGCACGTAACAACTTAATAACAACGTCCCAGATCACGACACTTTCAGGCCAAGGGGTTAAGCAACTTACAAAAAATCCAACTTAAATAAAACCATCGCACCACATCAAAACCACCTTCAAAAACTTAACCCCCGACTTCTATGCAACAATAGATACAGCCTCAATGTTTTAAGATACGCTCGACGTGCTTAATAAAATCGTCAACTATACTCTGTAAAAAAGGTTTAGTTTTTTCATTGAGCTCCCCTTTATCATCGAAAAAAGTACTCGCATTACCCAAATAAGCCTCAGGTTGTTGCATGCATAATATATCGAGGAAAACAAAACATTGACGAAGATGCTGATTAGCTCCGAATCCGCCGATAGCACCTGGCGAAGTGCTAATTATCGCTGCTGGTTTTGCGCGACCCCATGAGCTTTTACCGTATGGCCGCGATCCAACATCGATAGCGTTTTTTAGAACCCCCGGGATCGATCGATTATATTCCGGGGTTACAAATAGATAACCATCTGCACTCTGCAACTCCTGTCGAAATACAGTATAGGCCTTAGGCGGTGTATCATCGTCAATATCTTGATTATAAAGCGGCAAATCACCTATCTCTACAATTTTGATGTGCAGTCTACCAGACGCCATCTCAATGAGTGCATTGGCAACTTTTCGATTAATAGAGTCTTTTCTTAGACTCCCCACTACTACTGCGATTGAAGGAATTTGTTTCATATTATATAAATCTCTGCTTTTGGGATAGAATTAACGCATGGAAAACAGTAATAAAAATATTTAAATGCTTATTTTTCAGGCCTGAGGTGGGTTACCCTCGAATGCGTTACGAAGTAGATAACCGATTGCTTTTATTTCAAGACGGCGGGGATTTGGATATTGATTACTCATAACCAGCTCGCAAGCGAGTGGCAGATCTGATTCACGCATGCCGATATCTCGTAACGCTGTGGGAGCACCGTTACTCAATGCCAGATCGTACATTCCTCGAGGGGCGCTTTTTGTACCAAGAGCGTGTGCGATCTTATCCATGGCTTCTGGCGCGGCAATCTCATTATAAGCCAGAGCATGAGGAAGAATCACAGAGTGCACATCCGCATGGGATAAATTGAAACTCCCGCCCAGTGTATGGCACAGTTTATGGTGCAGGGCCATACTGACTTTACCGAGGACGCTCCCGCATAACCAGGCACCGTAAAGTGCATCGGAGCGTGCTGTGCGCATTTCGTCGATATCGCAGATACCGTCACCGTGCCGGCGTAAAATAGGAATCGCGCGAGCAAGGGCTGCTATGCCAGCCTCCGCCATTAAGTTGGTCACGGGACTACGGTTTTCTCCATATAGCCCTTCAGCGCCATGCGCAAGTGCATTTAAAGCACTGGTAATACTGATATTTACAGGTAGATCAAGTGTCAAATCGGGATCATACAAAACTGTACGGGGCATGACTCTAGGATCTGTTCCAGTTCTCTTAATCCCTCCCTCGGTTAAACCGTATATTGTCGTCATCTCTGAACCGGCATAGGTTGTCGGAATCGCTAGAGTTGGTAAATTTAACTCCAATGCAATCGCTTTACCTAGACCAATAGTTGATCCTCCTCCTATGGCAACGACCCCATCAGCCGCACAACTTTTTGCCAATTCGCATGCGGCACGAGCTACTTCTATCGGGACATGCATCGTCGCCCGATCAAAAATTCCAGCTATCCGCTCGGAACCAATTGCCGACCTGACTAATTCGGCGAGCGCATGTTGGCCAGGAGTGCAAAGAACCAACACGCGGTCCAATCCCAGTGCACCCGCCTCCGCACCGAGCTTGCTCATGCTGCCCGCGCCAAAAACGACACGCTGTGCTTGATTTACATAGGCGAAATTTGTCAGCGATGTCTTTTCGCCGCTATGCTTATCAGCAGTATCCACGATGCATCCTCCTCATTCTTATTTAGGGTCGACTTGGCTTGTTAACGGTATAGATAAGATAGATATTGTGATAAGACCAGGTTAAACACTCAACTGCATAGTTTTCCATGATTTTTTTTGCGATAAACATGCTGCAAACAGAGCACTCGCACCGTAAAATACCGCACATAGACAAAGTGCCAACGAAAAACCCATTTGATTGGAAAGTGACCCGAGAGCGAATGGCGCCAGAGCCGAAACACCACGACCTACGTTGAAGCAAAACCCCGCACCGGTTGTTCTCAACCGCGTGGGATAAAGCGAGGAAAAATATGACCCGTAAAGGCCTGGAAATACCAGAAAAAAAGCGTAAGTCATTCCTAATACCATTAATGTCGAACGATCCTGCGCGAAGGCGAAAAACGGAAGAACTCCAGCTGTCGCCAGCAGCGACAGCACTACCATTAAACGTTTACCATAACGATCTGCAAAAAAACCAAAGATGAGATAACCCAAGAAAGTTGCAGCATTTAGTATTACCAAATACATAGCCATTGATTTCAGGTCAAATCCTCGCTCCGACGTCAGGTAGGTCGGTAGCCAAGACGTTACACCCCAATATGCCAGTAGTGAAAATGAGGCAGATACCGTTGCAAAGATCGTCTGGTAAAAAAGACTCCCTTTAAATATCTCAAATGGCCCAGCCAGTACCTCCCTCCCCATGTCGATATCACGTTCCGCTAACCATTGTGGAGATTCTGGTAGAAAAAAATAGACATAGGCAATGGAGATAAACGTCGAGCCTCCACAAATTAAAAAAAGCATCCTCCAACCATGCTCCGGTAAAATTAATGCCGCGAGTATGGCGGCAACGCCAGAGCCCAGAGGAAACGAACTTAAAACCAACGAAGTGGCTCGTGCCTGATGTTCCTTGGGCCAGGTTTCGGCGATATAGGCCGACACAATGCTCCAAACCCCACCAAGGCCAAGCCCTGCGGCGAATCGAAGCGCCATCATTTGTTCCCATGAGTTCAGCAAAGCCATGATACAGGTGCATATTCCGAAAAGCGCAAGCGATGACAGCAACGCCGGCCGCCGGCCAAATTTGTCCGATATCCACCCCACCGTTACACTACTTACGCCAATACCTAACAGAGTAGCGGTGACCAGCAACCCTGCGTCGGCCCTCGACATGCCCGTCTCAGCCATTATTGCAGGCAGCGCGATAGCGAGTATGACGATCTCCAGGGCGTCGAACATATAGCTTAGAAAGCCCCCCACGAGGGCATGGTGCCTAGCTTGGATCATTGATGCCTCCGGTATTTTTATATTGATTCATGTGCACAATGACGAGCGAGACGGTCTTCTGCGGCGTGCAGCGTGATGGTATTCTTCCATTGCATTAAAAAATAGCCGACATATTGGCAAACACCTTCCTACTCAATGGAAAGCTGGCATGGACCGTTTTCACGAAATTGATCTTTTTGTACACATTGCCGAAGCCTCAAGCATCAGTCGTGCAGCCGATCAACTAGACCTGCCGGTATCCAGTGCGAGCCGCCAACTGAGCATGCTTGAAAAACGTCTTGGCGTGCGCTTGGTGCAACGCACCACTCGATCGCTTGCCTTGACTGAGGTAGGCATGGAGTTTTATCGTCGTTGCAAGGACATCTTATCGGACTTGCAGGAAGCAGAAGCAGTTGCGAAAGATTCGGTCGACAATCCCCATGGAACATTAAGGGTAACCGCCTCCCTTTCATTCTGCCTGCTACATATCGAGCCGCTACTGAGTGAATTCTACAAGCGATACCCAGATATCAATGTAGATGTCATTGCAGACAACCAATATCTGAACGTTGTAGAAAATAGTGTCGATCTGGCAATTCGTACTCGGGAGTTTGAAGCTGATAATAATTTGACCGTTAGGAAGCTGGCTGTCACCAAGCGAGTGCTCGCTGCTTCGCAAGCCTACCTGGGAACCTACGGCACTCCTGTTTCGCCTACGGATCTGGCGAATCATAAAATGCTTATTTACAGTTATGCAAACAACCCCAATGAACTACCTTTTGAAAAAGATGGTAAATCATTGATAGTGCCTGTCACCCCGGCATTACGCACCAATGACGGCCAAATTGCGATAAAAGCCGCACTGCACGGTATGGGAATCATCGCCCAACCTAAATATACGATATACAACTATCTTGAAAGTGGCGAGCTAGTTACATTATTAAACGACTGGCAACTACCGCGCCTTACTATGAATATCGCGTATCAGACACGCCGCTATCTACCAACCAAGGTCAGGGTGTTTATCGACACCCTCACAGAACACTTCTCTAAAAATAACTTCGAACAGCGCTGGAACTAAATTCAAGTACCTGTTGCTCTTATTTTCCTGGGAAAAATCCAATCAGATCTCCTGGGAATCAGATATACCGGTTGTGCCTTCAACCCGCATTATTATTATCGTTCCAGATCCGGATCAGCATATTCCACTTTTGCGGCTATTCAGACACTCTTTCCAAAGTTAGCATTCAATTATCGTTTTTTACCACTTGCATTGTGGGTATTTACACACATTGCGGTCATTTCCCGGAGCAATTGAATATGCCTTGTTTTCACACACAAGACGGAGTCGCACTGCACTATAATGACTGGGGCCAAGGCCGTCCGGTTGTTCTCATTCATGGTTGGCCACTAACCAGCGAGAGCTGGGATTACCAGGCTAACAGACTCGTAGATCAAGGTTTGCGTGTCATAAGCTATGACCGCCGTGGCTTTGGCCGATCGGATCGCCCCTGGAACGGCTACGACTTCCAGACCTTCAGCGATGACTTGCGTGGCCTTATCCAGCACTTGAAGCTACAGAACGCAGTGCTTGTTGGCTATTCCATGGGCAGCGGTGAAGTCGCTCGCTACCTGGGTCGCTTTGGTGCCGAGGGAATCTGCGGCGCAGTACTGCTCGCAGGTGTCACACCGCAATTGGCGCAGTCCGCCAATAATCCATTAGGAATGGAGCGTGCGGCGTTTGACGGCTTAAAGCAGGCACTCTGCGATGATCGAATCGGCTGTCTGGATGGCTATGCGCACGCTACTTTTTCAGAAGTCGCCATGCAGCAGTGGTATCTGCATATGACGTATCAGGCGAGCTCCAGAGCAGTGATTGATAGCGCCGAGGCTTGGTATAGCACGGACTTCCATGAAGATCTGAAAAAATTCAGCGTACCTACGCTGATCATTCACGGAGACAGCGATCAAAGCGCGCCGGTCGCGGTTACCGGACGTAAAGCCGCACAATTGATACCGCACGCACGCTATGTAGAGTACAAAAATGAAGGCCACTATTTACCATTCGAGTGTAGAGAACGAGTGACGGAGGACCTGCTTGCGTTCCTGAAATCATTGCCGGGCACGGAGTGCTGAACAGCGTTTCTTGAGCACAGGCTATACCAGCTGATGCTCCGGAAATTGGTTACTCAGATACTCAATGAACGCGGTGACCTTACTGCTCGCCAGACGCCGCGATGAGTGTAATACCCAAAGCTCGATGGGCCTGTTGAGTACATTGCCCCAGATTTTGAGCGCGCTCTGATCTATGCCGTTCTGGCCCAACAGCGACCGTGGCAGCAATCCCACGCCAGCTCCGGCCAGCACGGCATCTCGCACAGGAATGAGCGATGACATAAGTAAGCGCTGCTGTGGGTTCAACGTAATCTGACGATCATCGCGCATGAAGGTCCATTGTCCGCTATCAAACCCACTTGTCAGCATAACAGCGGGCACGTCGATCGGCTCGCCCAAGCCTTTGCCTTCGGGAACAGGCATCGACGCAGGAGCAACCACCAGCATCTCATCTCGAGCAAAGCAGCGGCCGACCAGTAATTCATCGGGTTTTGGATTTACCCGAATAGCGATGTCGTAATGGTCCTCGACCAACTTCACATTGCGGTCTTCGGCGAAGATTTCCAACACCACATTGGGATACGCCTTCGCAAAGCCCGCGGCAATCCGGCCGATCATCGTATGTGCAAATAACACGGGCACGCTGATACGTAGCCGCCCGCTGGGAATCGAGAGCCCAGTAGCCACAAAATCCCCCACATCGAGAATTTCTGTGATCAGATGGTGTGTGCGCTCGTAAAGCGCGCGGCCTTCATCAGTCAGTCGCAGTGATCTCGCCCCACGCTGGAACAAACGTACTCCCAGGCTTTCCTCTAAGTACATCACCCGGCGCGATAATGTGGTCTTGGGGCGGCCACTACTTCGGCTGGCCTTTCCAAAGCCTCCCAGTGCGGCGACAAGATTGAAGTCGGTCAGCGCTTCCAAATCCATGATAACGATCCAAAATTGAAATTAACTATCTATTTTTACGACACCTAATTGCGCAGCCTGAAGCTCAAACCTGAGTGAATGAGCACAGTCCAGCAACAAGCCGAGAGGAAATCCGTTGGGCCCCACCCCTACTCAAGCGCCCACAGTGGATCGCTAGCCATTAAGGTGGTTGCCCAGTCGGCAAAAGCCCGTACCCTCGCCGACAAATCTCGGGTAGCGGGATAGACCAGCGAGATCGGCATGCTCGCCATTTGCCAATCAGCCAATACCTCAACCAGGCTGCCCTTTTGCAAATGCGCATCAGCTTCGGCCCTTGGCAGAAATGCCACGCCCAGCCCAGCCACCGCGGCTGCAGCCGTGGCACCGCCATTGTTGAAATACATCGTCGGTGGGTGATCGAGCGTGAAATGCTCTTCTCCACGAGTGAGTATCGGCAGATGCCGCCTATTGGTCGCCGGGAATTTGAAGCCTAGATGCCTATGCTCGGGAAGATCCGTAGGGGCATCAAGCGCGGGGGCTCCAGCCAGGTAGGAGGGAGAGGCGCAGAAGCAGAAGCGCATCATTCCGATTGGACGACGGATTAGATTCTGATCCAAGATAAGCCCGACACGAATGGCGCAATCCACGCCCTCCTCGACGAGGTCCACGATACGCTCACCGCAACTAATCTCTAAATGGATCTGCGGGAATCTGGCGGCGAAATCCGGTAATGAAGGAGCTATCAACAAAATGCCTACCGGCGAAGGCATTTCGATCTTGACATGCCCGAGAATGGCATTACGACTTCGCGAAACAGACGCTTCTAGCTCATTTACATCCTCCACCACCGTGCGAGCACGACGGTAGTAGGCAGCACCTTCCGCGGTGGTAGAAACCTTGCGAGTCGTGCGATGCAGCAGCTTTATGCCCAGCAGGCTCTCCAGTGCCTGAACCTGGCCCGAGATCGTCGTCTTGGCCAAATTCAACGACTCCGCTGCGCGACTGAAACTACCTACTTCGACGATACGGCAGAACGCTCGCATCGCCTCCAACCGGTCAAATGCCATTGTACGGGTTTCCGTAAAAACAAAACGTATAGACCTAGTTTATCGAAGGACGGTTTTTTTCTATAGTAGTCCCATGCCAGGGCATCGTGTCGAGCTCTGAGCCCCAGGGGCACCATAGGCATCACTGCCACCCATTCGCCCCACGCCATAAGACTAATAAGGGTCTCGACACAGCAACCTCTCGGTCGGAGCGGCACGCCCTGTTTGTAGGACTGCTAAACATGGCTCGGATCAACGGTTGCGCCTACGGCGTAGCATGCTGCATGCGAAAGATATGCTAAACGAAGGTGAACCTCCTTCGTTAACTCTTTGGAGGAGGCGGCATTTTCAACACGCACCAGCGAGGTTCGACTTTTGGGCAGAGAAGCATGTATCGGACTAAAGGTAAAAAGCAATAGGGGCACAATACAAGAAATAATAACTTGGCCAGATAACGTTACGTTAATATTGCGAAAGCTAGTATAGAGAGCCACTTCGATGTCAGATTTTTTATGTCGACGAAGTGACAGAGGCTATCAAGTCCGGGGCGCTTCAGAGGAGATGGTTATTTTATCTTCCCGCTGATTTTTGCCTATTAGCTCTGCCTGCTGCCAAACCTCAAACTGAATTTAATTTAGCACCTCACTGTGCGCACCATTTGAGAAAACACCATGAAAAACACCATCAAATTCTTCGCAATACTTATTTCTATTCTACCTATTTTCGCCCATGCTTCTGACGGCGCGGATGCACTTCAGCGGTTTCATGAAAAAAACACAGCGACCTTTGCCCAACAGACAGAGATTGAAAAGCACAAACAGAAAGAGTCCCAGATAGCGGAACAAGAAGAAAAACAGGCTGCCAATGCCAATCATCCGACCGATAAGCAATCTGCAAATTGAAAACTTGCCCTCTCCATCGATATACATTAGTAAGGATGATCCTGTGCGCGCCCGTTTAGTCACCGTTACCGGAATTATCACCACTGTATTGTTGATCAGTGGTTGCAATAAAGAACCCAGCCAGGCATCAGCCGCCAGCGCTCCCGCTGTCGAGGTGACCGGCGTTACCGTTAAAACCATCAAAACCTGGGACAGCTTCAATGGCCGGGTCAGTGCCAAGGAAACGGTGGCGATCCTCCCCCGTGTCGGCGGCTACATCACCAAGGTGGCCTACAAGGAGGGTAGCGAGGTCAAAAAAGGAGATCTGCTCTTCGTTATCGACCAGCGTCCCTATCGCACCGCGCTGGGCAGCGCACGCGCTCAGTTAGAGCGGGCCCGTGCGTCGCTGGCGTTCGCCAGCCAGCAAGACCAGCGTTCGCAACAGCTGATCAAGAGCAACGCCGTATCGAAGGAGGAGGCGGAACAGAGGCGGTCGGCCCATGATCAGAGCCTTGCCGAGGTACACACCGCCGAATCGGCAGTGGCCGCCGCTGCACTGAACCTGGAGTTCACCGAGGTCCGCTCACCGATCGACGGGCGCACCAGTCGAGCCCAGTTGACGCTCGGTAATCTGGCCGTTGCCGATCAGTCCGTTCTGACCTCTGTCGTTTCGCAGGATCCGATCTACGTCTACTTCGACCCGGACGAGCACAGTTTCCTGAGTTACCAGAAGACGCTGAAAACCTCCGGCAACGCCTCCGTGCGCATCGGCCTGGCAGGCGATGAGAACTTCCCCTACGTTGGCCAATTGAGCTTCGTCGACAACCAAGTGAACGCAACTACGGGTACCGTTCGTGCACGCGCAACCGTGAACAACGCCGACCGTCTCCTCACTCCAGGGCTTTTTGCCAAAGTTCAAATGTCAGTGGGCGAACCAGCGCCGGCCACACTCATACCGGATCGGGCGATATTGACCGATCAGGACAAGAAATATGTTTATGTTTTGGGCGCCGACAACAAAGCCGAGAAACGTTATGTCGACACAGGAACACTGCTCGACAAACAACGCGTCATCATTTCCGGAATTGAACGCGATGACAAGATCATCGTATCTGGCCTGCAAAACATCCATGCCAGTGGGACTCCAGTCACCCCCACGGGCAACAGCGAACGTCAAGTTTCCAATACCGTGAGAAACTAAAAGTCATCATCAAAGGCTCCTATCATGGACTTTTCCAAGTTTTTCATCGACAGACCAATCTTCGCGATTGTTCTGTCGATTATTATTTTCGCGGCGGGCCTGGTTGCAATGCCGCTGCTGCCGGTGGGCGAATACCCGGAAGTTGTGCCACCCACAGTCGTGGTAAAAGCCACCTACCCTGGCGCAAACCCCAAGGAAATCGCCGAGTCAGTCGCCGTCCCGCTGGAAGAGGCGATTACTGGCGTCGAAGACATGATCTACCTGAAGTCGGTCGCCAGCTCCAACGGCACGCTCCAGGTGGTCGCCACCTTCAACTCCAAAGTTGATCCGGATACCGCCGCCGTGCGCGTGCAGAACCGGGTGAGCCAGGCACTCTCGCGCTTGCCCGAATCGGTTCGCCAATACGGCATCACCACCCAGAAGCAATCGCCGACGCCGTTGATGTTCGTCGACATGTTCTCGACCAACGACAAGTTCGACGCCCTGTACCTGCGCAACTATCTGCGTCTGCATGTGAAAGATGAGTTGTCACGTATTCCCGGGATTGGCGACATCATCCTGTATGGAGCGGGCGACTATGCCATGCGCATCTGGCTCGATCCCGACAAGCTTGCCTCGCGCGGTATCACCGCTCAGGACGCAATCGCCGCGATTCGCCAGCAGAACGTACAAGTGTCGGCGGGTCAACTAGGGGCAGAGCCTTCGCCGCAGGACAACGAATTCCTCATTTCGATCAACGTTCAGGGTCGACTGAAAACCGAGCAGGAATTTGGCGATATCATTATCAAGGCCGGTGGCGACGGGCAAGTCACGCGCCTCTCGCAAGTGGCGCGAGTGCAACTGGACTCCAGCGACTATACGTTGCGGGTATTTCGCGGCAAAAACCAGGAAGTCGCTATCGGCTTCTTCCTCACTCCTGGCGCCAATGCCATTGAGGTGGCCAACGCGGTCTACGCCAAACTCGATAGCCTGTCCAAGGACTTCCCTGAAGGCGTGAAGTACGTCAGCGTCTGGGATCCCACGGTTTTTGTCCGGGAGTCGATCAGCGCCGTTCAACACACGCTGTTCGAGGCGATGGTGCTTATCGTCTTGGTGGTGGTGCTGTTCCTGCAGACCTGGCGGGCCTCGATCATTCCATTGATCGCCGTGCCTGTATCGATCGTCGGCACCTTCGCATTTCTCTACATACTGGGTTACTCCGTCAATACCCTGACCTTGTTCGGCCTGGTCCTGGCAATCGGGATCGTGGTGGACGACGCTATCGTGGTAGTGGAAAACGTCGAACGCAACATCGAACTGGGCCTGAGTCCGCTGCAGGCGGCGCATCAGGCCATGCGTGAAGTCTCGGGGCCTATCCTGGCAATCGGGCTGGTGTTGTGCGCCGTATTCATTCCCATGGCATTCATGAGCGGCGTCACGGGACAGTTCTACAAGCAGTTCGCTGTCACCATTGCGATTTCGACTGTCATCTCGACGATCAACTCGCTGACCCTGTCGCCGGCACTGGCCGCCAAGCTGCTGCGTCATCATCACGCCCCGCCTGATCGCCTGACTCGTTGGATGAATGCGGCACTGGGCTGGTTGTTGCGCCCATTCAACCGATTCTTCAATCGCAATTCGGAGCGCTACGAGGGCACCATCGCTCGGCTCCTGCCACGGCGCGGGGTTGTCTTCGTGGTCTATGCCGCGTTGTTGGGCGCCACCGCTACTCTGTTTAATGTAATTCCCAGCGGCTTTATTCCCAACCAGGACAAGCTCTACCTCTTCGCGGGCGCAACACTGCCACCGGGAGCCTCACTGGCTCGATCCGATGCAGTTGCGCGTGAAATGTCAGCGATTGCCTCGAGCATCGACGGCGTGGCCTATGCCAACTCCTATGTCGGCTCGAATGCGCTGCAGAACACCACGACCCCCAACCTGGTAACCTCCTACGTACTGCTCAAGCCGTTTTCGGAGCGCACACGCAGTGCGGCGGAAATCAACGCCGAGCTCAACCGCAAGTTCGCGGCGATCAAGGACGGCTCCGCCTATGCGCTGTTGCCGCCGCCCATCCAAGGCCTGGGTAACGGTTCCGGTTATTCGTTGTTCCTGACCGATCGAGGCGGCTTGGGTTACGCGGCCTTGCAGCAGGCCCTGAACAAATTCCAGGCGGCAGTGGCCAGCACTCCGGGCATGACGTTCCCGGTAAGCTCCTACCAGTCCGACATTCCGCAGCTGGAAGTGAAGCTGGACCGCACCAAGGCGCAAGCCCAAGGTGTGGAACTGACGGCTATCTTCGATACATTGCAAACATATCTGGGCTCGGTTTATGTCAATGACTTCAACATACTGGGGCGTGTCTACCGAGTCGTCGCTCAGGCAGACTCGCGCTTCAGACAGAGTCCGACGGATATTGGCAATCTGCGTGTGCGCAACGTACACGGCGAGATGGTGCCGATCAGCGCAATGGTAGACATCGTGCCGACCTTCGGCCCGGACCCGGTCATGCGCTACAACGGTTACCCGGCGGCCGACCTGATTGGCGATGCCGATCCGAGAGTCATGTCTTCGGGCGAAGTCATCAAGAAACTGCAAGACATCGCGGCGCGCACGCTACCCCGTGGGATTGAGCTGGAGTGGACTGACCTGAGTTATCAACAGGTGACCCAGAGTAACACCGCAGCCATCGTCTTCCCGATCGCCGTCATGCTGGCGTTCCTGGTACTGGCCGCACTGTACGAGAGCTGGACATTGCCATTGGCGGTGATTCTTATCGTGCCCATCTGCATGTTTGCCGCCTTGACAGGGGTATGGCTGACCGGCGGAGACAATAATGTGTTCGTGCAGGTAGGCCTGGTGGTGCTCATGGGACTGGCTTGCAAAAACGCCATTTTGATCGTGGAGTTCGCACGCGAACTCGAGATGCAAGGCAAAGGTACTATCGAAGCGGCCCTGGAAGCATGCCGTCTGCGCCTGCGTCCTATTGTCATGACCTCGGTGGCGTTCATCGCCGGTGCGGTGCCGCTGCTGGTCGGAATGGGCGCGGGGAGCGAAGTACGTCACGCCACCGGCGTTACTGTTTTCGCCGGGATGCTCGGCGTGACGATCTTCGGTCTGTTCCTGACGCCGGTGTTCTACGTGGCGCTAAGGAAACTCGGTGCCACCGTCCCCAACCACACCTCGAGCCTAGCCCCACACGCTGCGGAGGACTTGCACCATGGTTAAGGTAAAAAGCTGGTCCATGCCTGTATTGATGGCCATCTTGCAGGGCTGCACGGTCGGGCCCGATTTTCATCGGCCCCAGACGCCCGACATGCCTGAGACATTCACCCAGGCCAATGTCGCGCCCGCAGCTCAATCACAAGCGAACGCCGCTGATTATGAGTTCTGGAACCGATTCGAAGATCCACAGCTCACGTCTCTGGTGAAAACCGCACTGGCCGCCAACTATGACTTGCGCACGGCTCTGGCCAATTACGACGCAGCGAACGCGCTGCTGCGCCTGGCCAGATTCGATCAGATCCCGACAGTCACCCTGTCGGCGCAAGCCGGTCACCAACGGCTGAGCACCGATGAAGCAAACGGAGCTTCACGTAGCGATGATGTGTATGCAAACAAGGCCTCGTTGAATTGGGAGCTGGACTTCGTCGGCCGGATACGGCGCTCGGTGGAGTCTCAGAAATCCGAAACGGCGGCGCGAGCCAGCGACCTGCAAGCCATGCAGGTCGCCGTGGTCAGCCAGGTCGCGTCAACTTACATCGACCTACGTGCTGCCCAGAAGATACTCAGGCTTTCAAAAACCAATGCCGACAGCCAGCGGGAAACGCTGGATATCGTGCAGGGTCGGCTGGATGCGGGACGTGGTTCGACCTACGATCTCTCCCGAGCTCAGGCCCAGCTCGATACAACGCTGTCGCGCATCCCGCAACTCGAAGCCCGCGTTGCGGTAGACAGGCACCGACTGGCCGTACTGGCGGGACTCACACCCACCGCTCTGGATGCGCAATTGCAGAAAGATACCGGTATGCCGGTAGTGCCGGATGTCATCGAACCGGGTACGCCAGCGGACATCATCCGACGGCGGCCGGATGTCGCCTCCGCCGAGTATCAGCTCCATGCAGCGACTGCGCGAGTGGGCGTTGCCACGGCTGACCTTTTCCCGAGGGTCAGTCTGGGCGCGGCATTTGGCACCTACGCGTTCAGTGGCGACGGACTTTACTCCAGCAGTGGCGAGTCCAATCTGGCTTTGCTGGGCATTGACTGGTCGTTCCTGGATGTGGGGCGGGTCAAGAGCCGCATCGCCGCTGCCGACGCCCAAGCAGCTGCCCGGCTGGCGGGGTATCAGCAAACGGTACTCAGAGCACTGGAAGACGTCGACAATGCACTGGTCCGCTTCGCCAGAAACAAGGATGAAAATGCACGGCTGGTAAGTGCTTCGAATGGCTGGGAAAAAGCCGCGGGGATTTCCAGCGCCAGGTATCAAGCTGGAGCTATCGAGTTGTTCGAGTTGCTGGACGCACAACGCTCGCTTTACAACGCCCAGATCTCAGAAGCTGACAGCCAGGCAAGAAGTACCACCAGCGCGGTAGATTTGTTTGTCTCCCTTGCGGGTGGATGGCCGCAATACGTCCCTCAGCAATCCAACCAGCCGAAGTGACCGGCTCGAGTAACGCTGGGGCAATCCCAGCGTTACTCGTTTTCACCCCTCCTCCCCGCACGACCTATGACCGGCCTCGTATCGATCCTCAGGAACCAACGCTGAATGTTCAGCTAGCGGCCTGTGTGGTGAGCTCAGCAAGTCAATTTCGGCGCCACCAGCTCCTGGGCACCTTTCACCGCACCTCTTTCTCCCAGACTCCTTACTCAATTACCAAGTGCTGAGGTCATTCATGCACCGCCCGAGCGTAAGCGGGCCGAAAAAAAACCTCGTTCGAGACGATCTGCAGCAAATACTGCACGCTCTGAGCACATCGATTTCCACTTAAAGGTAACAATCTCTACACCCCAACGCGCTAACCCCGTGGGATTTAAACGACATGCGAACAGCCAGAAACCAGCGACCCCAGGCTGACGTCATGCCCAATCCGTTACCCGTTATTTGGAAATCAATTTCATGAAAACTCTGGCTGCTGCAAATTACAAAGCGAACGGCGAAACTCAGAAACACTCACTGGGCGCCACCACCATGAACCTAGGAATCTTTGGCGTTTATTTCGCTCTTGCCGTGATCTACTTCTGGTTCGGTGGGATGAAATTCACCAACTACGAAGCACAAGGCTTAGTTCCATTGGTTGGCAATAGTCCGCTGCTGGGCTGGGTCTACAAGATTTTCAGTGTCAACATGTTCTCCAATTTGCTGGGTATTTTGGAAGTATCCATTGGTGCCCTGATACTGGGCCGTTTGTTATCTCCTAAGCTCTCCCTCTTGGGAGGCGCCCTGTCCGCCGGTTTGTTTGTGACCACCGTGAGCTTTATGTTTTCAACTCCGGGCGTGTTCGAACCAGGACTTGGTTTTCCAGCCATCACCATTGCCCCAGGCCAATTTCTGCTCAAGGACATTGGACTGCTGGCCGCCTCGATTTTCGTAGCCGGGCATTCTCTGGTTGAGCTTGAATCCCGCGCCAACTGATCAACGACCACTTCAATGGCCCGAGTGCACATCGCACTCGGGCCATTGTTTGTGCAAGGCTTATAAACCGCCATCCCGCAGAAGAAATCTTCAACCCTGCCCCAAGTGCCCTCAGCGCCTTAGTCCACTCATGGAGCTGATTGTCGTTTTCTGTGAAAAATACCTTCCATAAACTCAACTTCCCAGCCTGCGGGGCAAATTACCAAACCCCGAGGTCACTCGCACATTGCCCGAGCATGGACAAGTTCAAAAAACCTCGTTCGAGACGATCTGCAGCAAATACTGCACGTTCGGAGCACATCGATTTCCACTTAAAGGTAATAATTTCTGCACCCCAACGTACTAACCCGGTGGGATTTTGAACGACATGCGAACAGCCAGAAACCAGCGACCCCAGGCTGACGCCATGCCCAATCCGTTACCCGTTATTTGGAAATCAATTTCATGAAAACTCTGGCTGCTGCAAATTACAAAGCGAACGGCGAAACTCAGAAACACTCACTGGGCGCCACCACCATGAACCTAGGAATCTTTGGCGTTTATTTCGCCCTTGCCGTGATCTACTTCTGGTTCGGCGGAATGAAATTCACCAACTACGAAGCGCAAGGCTTAGTTCCATTGGTTGGCAATAGTCCGCTGCTGGGCTGGGTCTACAAGATTTTCAGTGTGAACATGTTCTCTTACCTGCTGGGTGTTTTGGAAGTATCCATTGGTGCTCTGATACTGGGTCGCTTCTTATCTCCTAAGCTCTCCCTCTTGGGAGGCGCCCTGTCCGCCGGCTTGTTTGTGACCACTGTGAGCTTTATGTTTTCAACTCCGGGCGTGTTCGAACCAGGGCTTGGCTTTCCAGCCATCACCATTGCTCCAGGCCAATTTCTGCTCAAGGACATTGGACTGCTGGCCGCCTCGGTTTTCGTGGCCGGGCATTCTCTGGTTGAGCTTGAATCCCGCTCCAACTGATCAATGACCACTTCAATGACCCGAGTGCGGATCGCACTCGGGTCATTGTTTGTGCAAGGCTTATCAACCGCCATACAGTTTTCAACCCTGTCCTCCATGTGCTGTCAGCGCTTTAGTCCACTCACGGGGGCTGACTCCGGTTTTTCTGCGAAATGCACGTGCCAGAGCCGACGGGCTGTCATAACCCACATCTTCGGCGATCAAATTGATGGCTCGACCTTCTCGCAATAGTTTCTGAGCCAGACTGACACGCCAGCTCAATAAATACTCTGCCGGGGTTTGTCCTATCACGGTTCGAAAATGCGCCGCATAAGCGGAACGTGACATGTTAGATTCATCCGCCATCTCCGCAATTGACCAAGGGTGGTCGGGAGCGTCATGGACACGCAGCAAAGAGTGCGCAAGCCGAGGATCGGCCAATCCTGCCATCAAACCAGTATGCAATTGATTCTGGTCCAGCAGATGCCGAAATAACAATATAATCAGCAACTCGAACAGTCGATTGATCACCGCCTCTTTACCACAGTGGCCATCGGCTGCCTCCGCGAACATCCACGTCAGCGTGGTGGCCAGCAACGGTAATTTGTCCAAAGGCAAAATCAACACGTCCGGTAGGGAGGCTGACAGCGGGTTGTCGATACCGCCTTCAAAATCCATCGACGCGCAGAGGAGCCGAGCACCGTCGGACTCCTGGGCAAACAAGCGGTGTCGGCATGGCCGTGGCAGGAATATCAAGCTGGGTTGGGTAAGTACCCTATCGCGGTTATCAACACCCTGCATTGTCACCGTACCTGCCTGCAACAGGTGGATATGGCCACGCTGATCAACGTCACCGTAGGTTTGAACCCCACAAAGCTGATCGTTGTAAAACAGGTTCGCGCGAACGCCAAATCGAGACAGCAACGTAGACAGACGATCCATAATCATTCCTCAACCGATGAAATCTTGCTGCCCATTGTCGGTCGAGTATTTAAAAAACACCATTGGGGCGGCGGCGAGCACCTGATCCTTTCATTTATTATCGGTGATGAGTCCCGGCGCCAGGGCTCGGAATGCCTATATGCGCCGAGCGCTCGCCCATATAGACCGGGGCTGCGAGGATAATGACAGCGCAGTTTTCGAGCAGCCCCTACCGCGCATCCAGACCGTTTACGGGAACCGGATGCGCTTCGATTGCCTTGATCACGACGTTCGTGCGCTGAGCGGCTGGCGCTTGCCTAGTGGTGTGTGTGGTTAGTTCTATTAGTCAATTTCGGCGATCTGTAGGATGGGTTTGAGTGTGATGCCTTTTGTGCTGTCCTCGGCGGCTTGGTTGATCTGTTCGAATGAATAGAACTTGACCAATCGGTCGAATGGAAACCGTCCTTGTTGATACAGCTCGACTAGTTGAGGAATGAATATTTGAGGCACACTGTCTCCCTCCACGATACCCCGGATGGTGCGCCCGCCCAATATCAGACTGTTAATATCGAAGCTCGCCTTGGTCCCAAGCTTTGGCGCTCCGACGATACCTAATGTACCCATCCCGCCAAGCGCCTCGATGCTGGCTTCAAGGACTTCCGGTCGGCCAGTGGACTCCAGCGCGAAATCGGCACCGCCACCTGTTATTTCTCGCACAGAGTCGATGAGCTCAACTTCCCGGCTGTTTATGGTATGGGTTGCACCTAGTTCGATGGCGAGCTCCAGCCGGGAAGGCACCACATCGACTGCGATGATGGTGGTGGCGCCGGCAATGCGCGCGGCCATGACCGCGCTCAATCCCACGGCTCCAGCGCCATAGGAGACGAAGCTGCTGCCGGGACGCACCTTCAGCGAATTGATGACGGCACCTGCACCTGTCTGGATACCGCAGCCCAAGGGGCCTAGCAATGCCAGCGGTGCCTCGACCGGTACTTTGATCGCATTTCTCTCGCGGGCCAGCGCGTAGGTTGAGAACGAAGATTGTGTGAAAAAATGATCATGCAGCGGTTCGCCGTCCTCACTTTGCAAGGCAATGTCCCCGTCCGGACCGGCACCGCCAAAGTTATGCTCGTAGAAGCTCTTGCAATACGTTTCATGGCCACTGACGCAAGGCGCACAATGGCCACAAGCACCGTAGGTCAATACCACGTGGTCACCGACCTTCAGGTTCTTGACGTTGGGTCCTATCGCTTCGACGACACCTGAGCCCTCGTGGCCGAGCACTGCCGGCAACGGCACCGGGTAGTGCTGATCACGCACGATCAGGTCTGTGTGGCACATGCCTACGGCGACTACCTTCACCAATACCTCGTCACTTCGAGGCGCACGGAGGTAGGCCGTTTCAATGGTGAAGGGCTGGCCTGGAGTTCGGGCCACCGCGACGGTGACCGCACGTCGATCTGCGGCTATATGCATAATGACTTTCTCCTCAGATGGGATAATCAGGTGCTTCGCCCTGGATGGTGAGCCATTGCCACTGAGTAAACTCTTCCCAGTTGGCCGGGCCTCCAATACTCGTTCCGTTACCCGAAGCGCCGACGCCACCGAACGGGTTGACCACTTCGTCGTTGACGGTCTGATCGTTGATATGCAACAAGCCCGTGCGCAAGCGTTGGCCAAGCTTGAGTGCCCGTCCGACGTTATTCGATATGACTGCCATCGACAGACCGTATTCGGTGTCGTTGGCTAACTTGATCGCTTGCTCATCGGTATCGAAAGGCGTCACCACCGCCACCGGCCCGAAGATTTCTTCGCGGAACGCAGGGTTGTCCGAACTCACGTTGCCAAGTACGGTGGGTGACAAGAACAGGCCCTCATAATGACCACCTACCTGCACGGTTGCACCGGCTTGACGAGCCGCTTCGATGATACGTAGCGCATTGTCGCGTTGGTGTTCATTGATCAGCGGGCCTATCTGCACATCCGCCCCAGTCGGGTCGCCGACACGCAGGCTACGCGCCTTGGCGGTCAGCTTATCGAGGAACTGCTCGTAAATGCCGCGCTGCACCAGCACACGCCCGGTGGCCATGCAGATTTGGCCCTGGTGCAGGTAGACCCCCCAGGCTGCATTGGTGACGGCCAGATCCAGATCGGCATCGTCGAGCACGATCAACGAGTTCTTGCCTCCCAACTCCAAAGATACTTTCTTCAGGTTGCGTCCAGCCGCTTCGCCCACCTTGCGACCGGCTGCGGTGGAACCCGTGAACTGGATCATTGCGATGTTCGGGTCGCTGGTCATGGCTGCACCGGTAGCGCCATCACCGGGAAGAACTTGCAGCACGCCGGCCGGTAGCCCCGCCAGTTCGAACAGGCGAGCGATCACGAAACCACCGCATACCGCGGTGCGCGGATCGGGCTTGAGTATCACGGCGTTGCCTAGTGCCAGCGCCGGAGCAACCGCACGCATAGCCAGGTAAAGCGGAAAGTTGAACGGTGAGATGACCCCGACCACGCCCAAGGGGCGCCGACGCGCCAAGCTCAATCGACCGGGTTGCGACGGGAGTACTTCTCCTGTGCTGCGCGACGGCAGCGACGCCGATTCGTGCAGCGACTTGGTCGCCAACGCGACCTCCGAACCGGCTTTTAACTGGATTGAACCACTTTCGCGTACTACCCAATCGATGATTGCCGCTGCATGTTCTTCTGCAAGGCTTGCAGCTTTACGCATCACCTGCGCGCGCTCGTCATAAGGCAGGGCAGCCCACGTCTCTTGGGCACAGGCTGCTATCGCCGCCTGTCGGGCGATAAGCGCAGCGTCGGCCAGTGCGATCTGGCCCAATTGTTTGCCGGTCGCCGGTTCTGTGACAGCAACGGTATTGTCGCCCTTACGCCATTGCCCATCGAACAAGCAACCATTCCAAATGTTAGTAGGCAAAAACTGTTGAGATTGAGTCATTGTACCTCCTATTTACGAATGAGCCAGATCACCGACTAACAATGACGAAAATTGCAATCTGTCGCGCAAAAGCAGTCAGAAACGGTCCAAATGATCATAGCTTGCTTTTTAATATAGACTTGTTAGTTAAAGCTGCAAATCTCATAAAAGATCACCCGTAACAAGGAGATCTTTACCTTAATCCTCGACTTTCAGGGTCTGTACGAAATATTTTCGAACGCAGATCAGGCAAGGCGAAAGCAGGAGAATAAGCGCAGTTGACGAGTTGTCAATAAGCATTGCGAGCCTGCCTTTCAACGCCGCATGGACGAACACAGATACATGTCGTACAGAGCCTGGAGCAATATGCGCCCCGCATCTACTAGCCTTGAGCTTCGATCTCATAGGAGATTCGACCTGCTGGCAGGAAAAAAAAGGCAATCACTGCACCGCCTTTCACTTCGGGATAGTGATGGCTTCCCGGGGCGGGTGCAGTCCAACCAGCCCCCTGCCAGCCCCGAGGCCCCGCGAGCACCGCTCCCTGATCAAGAGGAATGACCATATTCAACTCGCCATACGGATGGAGGTGGTAATCCCCGCGAAATGTGCGCTCTGAATTGTTTAATTCATAACCTTTGCTGTCCATATAAACCGTAGTAATACTAAAGTAAAACGTCTCTGCACAAGGTTCGCACAACCGGCTACGACGATAATTGGGGCCACTAATTTCTGTATCGGCTGCCCAGCCTTGTGAAACTCCTTTTATCACAAGATCAGCTATTGCCTGGTAAGTTTCACTATCGGGCCCGTATGTTTCGTTCAACCATTTATCAAGGTCAGCACCTGCGGTTTTATCCTTTACTTTTGAAAGAAATTCAATGCAGATGCTGATCAACTGTTCGCGTTCTTTCATTTGCAGACACTTCCCGTTGACTTTCTAAAACTCTCCCACAATTGCATCTGGACAAAAAATGATCATTCTGCAGTGTCATAATGCATGATATTCATCTATGCTAAATCTCGATACATTCTTGCAAAAGACTGATCTATGAACGCAAATTTTTCCTCAACGCCCTCTCATCCGGAATGGCTGTCATGGTTGCTTTTAACAAGCTGGATTTGAATTTAATTAGGGTATTCAATGCCGTGATGGAAGAAGGAAGTGTCCTTCGAGCCAGCCAACGACTGCATTTGAGCCAGTCCGCAGTCAGTCATGCATTATCGAGGTTGCGTGAAGTACTGGACCAGGAAATTTTCGTGCGTACCGGCAGGGGAATGACCCCGACAAGCTATGCCATGGAAATTATCGGCCCACTACGCCACGCACTGCACAGTATGAATGATGTGCTCACCCGCGCAGCGTCTCCATTTGAACCGCAACATGTGCAATGCTCTTTCACAATTGCCGCCAATGACTATATTTGCGCGACGCTCATTCCGCAACTTAACCGACAACTAACAGATGCAGCTCCGCGTATCGATTTGATCATTACACCTGCGACCCGATTGGACCTGGCGGAGCAAATCGATTTAGGACGTATCGACGTAGCCATCGGTACGTTCAGTAGAGTTCCTGAACGCTTGCGCACAGCACCTGTGTTATTTCAGAAAGAAGTGTTCATCTGCAGCAGCAGCCACCCCATCGGCTCGGCCCCCTTAAGACTTCAGGATGTGGTCGAGTATTCGCTGGCTGTTGTGTCCCTGGAGGGCTACGGCGACGGCGCTTTGAACGGATATATACTGGAAAGAGGATTAGCCAGACAGGCACAAATGTATGATCGCCAGGCATTGGAGTTAGCATTGGCAGAATCGGAATTATCAGTACGAAAACAAGTAATAGTTCCACATTTTCTGGCGTTACCGATGCTACTGGAGCAAGGTGAACTACTTGCGATTGTGCCAGAACCATTGGCCAGGACATTTGCTCGAACGCTAGGATTAATGATCAAACCCCTGCCCTACCCAGTTGCACGACAACAAGTGGATATGGCTTGGCATGGTAGCAATGATGATAACCCCGCACAACGTTGGCTACGCGGCCAGATCTATGCAGCCGCCAATGAAATATCTCGACCCTCTAATTAAGCAAAACCCTTTACCTGTGCTGGTAACTGAGGCGTACTGCCCAGTGCAGCACTTTCCTTTGCACTGGTTTAAATTGAGCGCCAGGAAACAAGTTATTTCCTGTAGACAACCGGCCCGACAGTCGAACCGGTTATCCGCCTCGGCGTTATTTCATTTTTTCAATAGATTCAATCTTTGCCGTGCCATCGACACGGTCGAAGGTGAACGCAACGTGATCGCCTGAGCTAAGCCCGACTATCTGATTCGCTGTCGTAGAAAATGCCATGGTCATGGCGGGCCACTTGATAGCCGGGATGGCTTCATGTGCGATGGTTACCGTGTGCTTCTCTGCGTCAATCGCCTTGATGATTCCTTGTGTCTTGGTTGCGCTCATCGCCTTGGCCGCAGGGCTCATGTTCATGTCTTGCATCGACTCTCCCCCCCTATTCATCTCTTCTGCGTAGGCGTTAAAGGAGAGCGCAGCTACGGTGGCTACAACTGCCATCAGAGTCAGTTTCATAGGATTTTTCCTTCATCGTTGGTGGGTACAGCGCAAAGATGGCGGCGTCGCATCAAGCGATAAGCCGCCGGTATGACAAAGAGGGAAAGCAAAGGAGCGGTGACCATCCCACCGACCATCGGCGCAGCGATGCGACTCATCACTTCACTGCCAGTACCGCTGCCCAACAGAATGGGTAACAAACCGGCGATGATGACTGCCACGGTCATGGCCTTAGGGCGAACACGTTGTACAGCCCCCTCCCGAATCGCCGCCACCAGCCCGCGCTCAGAACCATCGCCAGCGGTTTGGCTTTCGGCCCAGGCATTCTTCAAATACAGCAGCATGATCACGCCGAACTCGGCAGACACCCCGGCCAGGGCAATAAAGCCCACCCCGGTCGCCACCGACAGGTTGAAACCCAAGAGGTAAATGAACCACGCGCCCCCAGACAGCGCAAAAGGCAAGGTGGCCATGATCAACAACGCCTCATCGAAACGCGTGAAGGTGAGGTAAAGCAGCACGAAGATAATCAACAGCGTGGCGGGCACGACCAGTTTGAGGCGTGCATTGGCTCGCTCCAAAAACTCGAATTGTCCCGAGTACGCCAAGCTCATCCCCGGCTGCAACTTGACCTGCTTATTCACTGCCAGTCGTAGATCAGCCACAACGGAGGCGATGTCCCGACCACGCGCGTCGATATACACCCAACCCGAAGGACGAGCGTTCTCGCTCTTGAGCATTGGCGGGCCGTCGCTAACCTTCACCTTCGCTACCGTACCCAGGGTGATCTGCGTGCCCATCGAAGTGTTGATCGGCAGTTGTTCCAAAGCGCCGGGCGAGTCACGCCATTCACGTGGATAACGGACGCTGATAGGGAAGCGCGCGAGACCTTCGATGGTTTCTCCCACGTTTTGACCGCCAATGGCACTGGCCACAATGGCTTGCACATCAGCAATGTTCATTCCGTAGCGAGCCGCAGCCGTGCGATCGATGTCTACGTCAATGTAACGGCCACCGGTCAGCCGTTCGGCCAAAGCCGAGCTGACACCCGGCACCCCTTTGGCGACTTTCTCGACGGCCTGCGTGACCGCGTCAATTTCCATCAGGTTGGTGCCAGCGACTTTCACCCCGATAGGGCTCTTGATACCGGTGGCCAACATATCGATACGGTTGCGAATCGGTGGAATCCAGATATTGGTCAGACCCGGTACGCGGACAATCCGATCAAGCTCTTCTACGAGCTTTTCCTGAGTCATGCCAGGACGCCATTGGTCATGCGGCTTGAATTGGATGGTGGTTTCAAACATCTCCAACGGTGCCGGGTCCGTAGCAGTTTCAGCCCGACCGGCTTTGCCAAATACGTGTTCAACCTCAGGGACGGTTTTGATCAACCTATCGGTCTGCTGCAGCAGCTGTGAGGCTTTCTGTGCCGATAGCCCCGGCAGCGCCGAAGGCATATAGAGCAGATCGCCCTCGTCCAGACGTGGAAGAAATTCACCACCGAGATGGGAAATAGGCCACAGGGCACTGACAAAAACGAGTAGCGCGACCAGCATCGTGGCTTTCGGCCAACGCAATACTGCGTCCAAAGCGGGCTCATAAATACGGATCAACCAGCGATTTAACGGGTTGTGTTTTTCTTCAGGGATCCGCCCGCGAATCCAGTAACCCATCAGCACCGGTACCAAGGTCACGGACAACCCCGCCGCAGCGGCCATGGCATAGGTTTTAGTGAATGCCAACGGACCGAACAAGCGCCCCTCCTGCGCCTCGAGTGTGAACACCGGAATGAAAGACAAGGTGATGATCAACAAGCAGAAGAACAACGCCGGGCCGACCTCGGTCGCCGCGTCAGTCATCACGCGCCAGTGCTCCTCGCCCTGCAGTTCCTGCCCAGGGTGGTCCGTATGCCAAGCCTCGATCTTTTTGTGCGCATTCTCGATCATCACCACCGCAGCATCGACCATGGCGCCAATGGCGATGGCAATCCCCCCCAGCGACATGATGTTGGCGTTAATCCCTTGGTGGCGCATGACGATGAAAGCAATCAGCACCCCCACGGGCAAGGAGATGATCGCCACCAACGATGAGCGCAGGTGCCAGAGGAAAATCCCGCAAACCAGCGCAACCACGATGAATTCTTCAATCAACTTATGGCTGAGATTTTCCACCGCGCGATCAATCAGTTTGCTGCGGTCATAGGTGGTGACGATTTCCACTCCCTTAGGCAGACTACTTTTGAGCTCTTCGAGTTTGCTTTTGACCGCCGCAATGGTCGCTCGCGCATTTTTGCCGCTGCGCAAAATCACCACGCCGCCAACGGCCTCGCCTTCGCCGTCGAGCTCGGAGATGCCGCGCCGCATTTCCGGGCCCAGATGAATCGTGGCCACATCTCCCAAGGTGACGGGCACATTACCTATGCCGAGCTTGAGTGGAATGGCTCGAAAGTCATTGAGCGTCTTCAAGTAGCCGGAGGCACGCACGATGAATTCCGTCTCGGCCAATTCGAGTACAGCGCCACCGGTCTCTTGATTCGCCTTGCCGATGGCATCGGTCACCTCGGCCTGGGTGATGCCCAAGCTAGCCATCTTCAGCGGATCGAGTTGAACTTGATATTGCTTGACCATGCCCCCCACGGTGGCTACTTCCGCAACGTTGGGTAAGGTCTTGAGTTCGAATTTGAAGAACCAGTCCTGCAAGGCACGCAACTGTGCCAGGTCATGCTCGCCACTACGATCGACCAAGGCGTATTGGTAAATCCACCCCACCCCGGTCGCATCCGGGCCGAGGGCTGGCTTGGCGCTCGCCGGCAAGCGGCTTTGTATTTGACTCAGATATTCCAGGACCCGCGAGCGAGCCCAATACAGGTCGGTGCCATCTTCAAATAACACGTAAACAAAGCTGTCGCCGAAAAAGGAATACCCACGAACCGTCTTAGCCCCGGGGACCGAGAGCATGGTGGTAGCCAACGGGTAGGTCACCTGGTTCTCAACGATCTGCGGCGCCTGGCCTGGATAAGGGGTACGGATGATGACTTGCACATCCGACAGATCCGGCAGTGCATCAATAGGCGTAGTTTGAACCGACCAGATCCCCCATGCCGTGATGAACAGCGTGGCCAGCAGCACCAGGAAGCGGTTGCCCACCGACCAGCGAATCAGCGCGGCAATCATGGCTGGCCTCCCGTTTTTTCCAATGTCTCGACATGCAGGCCATCATCATTCTGGCTCACTGAGAATCGAACCTTATCGCCGGCTTTGATACCCACCATCAGCGCCGGATTGGCCAGTGGGAAGCTCATGGTCATACCCGGCATACCCAGGGTGTTGAACGGGCCGTGGGCAATTTTGACCTGGGCATTATCGATTTCCAGAACCTGGCCTTGCGCCTCATGCAAGACCGCGGACGCCGTGCTTGGCGTGGACATATCCAACGGGGTTGCAACGATGCCTTTGAGACTGGCTTCCGAGTCGAGCAGGAACTGCCCCGAGGACACTACCTTCTGTCCTTCCTCCAGGCCTTTCAATATGGCGGTTTTGCCGTCGTTGTCCTGTCCTATCTGCACTTCTACCGGACGGTAACGACCGCCATCCTGCGCAAGCATCACCAGGGCTCTGCGCCCCGTGCGGATAACCGCTTCGCTAGGCACCCATAAGACACTCTGCTGCGTGGAGCGGCTGATACTCACTTGTGCGGTCAAACCAGGCCTGAGATGCCCGTCTGGATTGGGCAGCTCGATGCGCACGCGAAGGGTGCGGCTGTCAGGGTTGGTGTTGGGAAGAATCGTGCTGACGGTCCCTTTGATCGTCGTCCCGGGAAATGCCGGGAAATGCGCCTGCACTGCTTGGCCGATTAACAGCGATCCCGCCTCGGCTTCCGGGACGGCCACCTCCATCCAGACCTTGCTCAAACCGTTGATACGGGCCAATGTCTGGCCTGCGGCAATCGTCATGCCTTCGCGCACGTTCAGCTCTTGCAGCACGCCACCCATAGGGCTGCTGATGGTCAGGGTCGGTTGGACTTTGCCACTGCGCTCGACCTGGGCAATCAATCCGGTCGGCATGCCGGTCAGCCGCAGTCGTTGGCGAGCCGCGCCCAGCAAAGCCGAATCGCCGTTTTGCTTGAGCGCCAGAAACTCTTCCTGCGCACCTGCCCATTCCGGTACCAGAATATCCACCAATGCGGCATTGGCATTGAGTACATCGCCAGGCGCTCGGGCATAAACGCGCTCGACAAAACCCGCAGTCCGGGATTGAACGACGGCGACATCCCGCTCGTTAAATGCCAGGACGCCGACCACGTCCACGCTTGAAGCGAATACGCCTTTGCTGACAGTGGCAAACCGCACACCGAAGTTTTGCGTCAAGCTTGGATCAATGCGAACCGATGCACTGTCGCCGCCGCCATCGGCGTATTGGGGAACCAGTTGCATATCCATGAAAGGCGACTTGCCCGGATGATCAAATTTTTGCTGCGGGTACATCGGGTCATACCAGTACAGTGCCTTGCGATCCGTTGAGCCTTTTGGCTCCGGTTGAGTCGAGGCTCCTGGCATTCCCGCCATTTGCGCTTTAGGTATCCAGTATCCGCCCGCGATGCCGAAGGCAGCCGAGATCCCCATCAGTAAGGCCACTTTCCACATGTTAGAACTCATTGAGCAGACTCCCCATAGGCTAAGTAGAGGCGAGCACTGGCTAACGCACGTTGCTCCTCAACATCGATTTGCTTGAGGCGGGCTTCGATCAGCTCGCGGCGGGCAGTGACCACTGAACCTAAATCGGCCTTTCCGGCGCGATAACTGGCCATGCTGAGGTCGACCTTTTCCCTGGCCAGAGGCACCAGGCTTTTCTGACTGCGGCGAACCGCGCGATTCTGGCGTTCATAGTTGGCAAGCTCGTCCTCCAGCTCCTGATTGTGCTCGCGCAAAGCGGCTTCACGCTCGGCCTCGATCTGATTGAGCTCGGCGTACTTCGCGGCAATCTTCGGGTTTTGGCGTGTGCCCGGAAACAGCGGAAGGTCAAAGGAAAACTGCACGCTGACCATGTCGCCGAACTCGCGTCCGCGATGCTGGTAGTCAACTTCCCAACTCCAGTCCGAATGCTTCTCTGACTCGGCTTCACGAACTTTGGCCTGCGCCTCTCGGGTCATGGGTACATAGGCCGCCAACCTGGGATGGTTGTGCAAGTGGCGGGTGTAGCCTGCGGTATCAGGAGACCAATTTGGCAAGCCACCTACCGGCTTGTCGTTGCCCGCGGCGCCAATCCAACGTTTGAGCGCCGCTCGGGCCTGGTCTCTCTGCCGGATCAATTCGTCCTGCTGCTCCTCCAACTGAGCCGCTTCTTGCTTAGGTGTTACCGCATCGGACGGCTGCGCGCGGCCGCTGGCGATCTCGGCCCGGACGGTATCGCCGAGTAGGCGGTTCTCTTTGTAGAATTCCTGAAACAGCGCGTCCTTGCGCTCAACGGAGTAACTGTTGATCCAGGCCATGGCCGTGGACAGGCGCACATTCAGGCGCTCTATTCGACGCTCTGCCGTCGCACGATCGACGCTCGCATCAGCGACTTCAATACGCGCTTTGCGCTTGTAGCTGTTGGGCACCTCCTGCTTGATCCCCGCCATTCGCATGGTCATGAAATCATCGTCGATACTGCCTCGATTCGGCCCGCCGACGGGAAAATTTTGCACCCCCAGAATCAGCTTGGGATCAGGTAGCTCGCCGGCGGGAATAGCGGCACTGCTAGCTGCTTGGATTTTTGAGTCTTGCGCGTTCAGCGACGGCGCCGTGTTTTCGGCCAGCCGTAGCGCTTCATCGAGTGTCAGTGGCGCAGCCAAGCTCGGCAAAGCCAATAGGCTTGCCGCAATGCCGACCACTAAAGGCCAGCCCGTGCGATAGCACTTGGAGTTCATGCTTACGATTCCTCTGGTCATCCATTGCGCGTGCTCAAAGCACAGGCACAACAAGGCCACTCCGTGAATGCGGAATGAAGCTCAACGTGGGATAGGAATCAAACGCGCGGCGGGCGCCACACCCCGGACGGGGTCGGTACAGGCGAAAAATCGCCGGAGAAGGAGGTGACAACGGCATGAGACAAGGTAACAGGCATCTTAATGACCGAGACTTGCAGCATGCTCCCGGTCTTGCACTCTTGACCTGATTTACACGGCTTACCGTGCTCTGAGGGGCTCTTGGTATCCTGACAGCAATCGGGGGTCATGCCCTCCACCATCGCCATGCCGCTAGCTTCCATCGGGCACGGTTGCGCCGATGCCTGAACGCCCGCCATCCCGCTGAGGGGAAGCGCCAAGCTAATCATGAAGATGATGCAAAACCGCAGATAACGCTTCATGGGCAAGAGTGTAGTCGCTGAGAGTGGCTCTCACAATGGGAGGATTGTACTCAGCAGCCTGCCAAAGCCGCTGACTGAGCTGATATCACCGCATCTGAATTAAGCTGGCATTATCGTGCGGCCAGCTTTGTCAGTTATTTTCAAGTATGACAGCGCCCTACTTACGGCTTACCGCCCTGCTGTGCTATTTGGGCAGCTGAACCTTGCTGCGGATCGGAAGGCAGCAGACTGAAATCGCGCAGGCTCGATGGATTATGAGGATTGCCAATCAACAATCGCGTCGGTTTGAATCCAGCGTTCACGACACTTTTTGTAGGGTCGAATTCACCGAATCGCAACCCTGCAAGATCCGCCCAACTGTGAATGAAGTGCGATGTGCTGTAAGGGCGCGCCAGGTATTCAGGAGGCTCCATCGTCGTACCTTGTGCTGACTTCCAACTTGGCGACTTCCACACAATAAAGGGCACGGTGTACATCGGCCGCGTGGGCGCGGCTTCATTACGCCCCAAGACATCCGGAGCGACAGGGTCGTAGACAGACTCGCCGTGATCGGACAAATAGAGCAGAAAGCCGTTGGGATCGGTATCACTGAATCGCTTGATCAGTGACGACACCACATAGTCGTTGTAACGCACCGCGTTGTCATAGGCGTTGTAGAACGCCAACTGGCTTTGCGTAACGTTGGCCGGCACGCCGGTGCGATCCTTGAAATAGTCATACGACTCGGGATAACGATACTTGTAGCTCATATGCGTACCGAGCAGGTGCACCACAATCAGTTTTCGCGGAGCATCGTCCTCCAATACCTTCGAGAAGGGTTCGAGTACATCCTCATCGTATTGGCTGGTCTGGTTCTGGTCGCGATTGTTGTTCAGGTACCGCTGCTCATCAGCCTGTTTCGAGAACAGCGTTAGCATCGTGTTGCGCTTGGTCATGGTCTGCTGATTGGTGATCCAGAACGTCTTATAGCCCGCCTGCTTCATCATGCTGACCACCGTGGGCGTGCTCAGAAACAGATTCGGATGTTCCTGATCGGCAAATGTCAGCACCTGTTCCAGCGTTTCGATGGTATAGGGACGGGGCGTAATGACGTGATCGAAGACCTGCAGTTGATCACGCAGTTGATCCAGGTTTGGCGTGGTCTGCCGGGCGTAACCGTACAGGCTCATGCGCTGGCTGTTAGTCGATTCCCCGATGACCAGCACCAGTGTCGAGCGTTGTCCGGCATGGCTATCGGAAAGGTTCAGCAAGGGTGGTATCTGCGCCTGCACGGCGAGCATCTTCGACATTTCAGCCAGTTGCTGACGGTACTGGTGGTACCCCACGACCATTTGCCACAGCGCCGCAGCCTCGATGTTTTCTTCGAACTTGGAGATCGCCAGGCTGAGCGTCGGGCGTTTACGCAACTGATTGACTGCGTTGAACCCAGCCCCCACCACAATGAACAACGCACAACACGTCACAATCGCCCTGCGAGACAGATACGCGGGGCGCACGCGCGTCCAGAGCACCAGCCCACCCAAGGTATAAGCCGCGACCACGCTAACAATCGACCAGGAGAAATAGTGCCCCAGGTACTCGGATGACTCCTGCATATTCGAATCGAACATGATGGAAATCACGCTTTGGGAAAACTCCTGACCATAGATCTGAAAATAAAGCAGGCCCGAGAGCGAAGACGCCCACAGGACAACGCCGATCAGCCCCGCCAATACCCGCGCTTTGGCCGGAAAAAGGATCAATGGAATCAACCACAGCACCGTGACCATTGAGGCCTGAAGCATTCCTTTCCAACCTGCCACACCCGCATGAACGATCAGCAGTTGCGTCACCCCGGAAAAGTACCAGAAGAAAATGAAACTCCAGAGCAGGCCCGGCCAGTTCGTCGGCTGACGGGTTGAAAAAGCAGACTGCATCGCGTTCATGAAACCCTCTTTGTATTCAAACAATGTCCACCAGCATCCACACCCGCGGTCAGAACCGGATCAAGTCGCCGTTGCGCAAAAAAATAGCGGCGCATGCCGCCCATATAGCCCCATCAACCTGCAGGCGAACGATTAGGCCTCAGCGTTTGCCTAATCAATTCCAAACAGTTGCTCTGAACTTCCGAGAGAGGCAGGCTCGCGTCGACATCAACGATTCGCGCGCCGTTGAAAAGCAGCAACGGGGTCACATCCACTTTTCTCTTGATCAGCGCCGGGTTGTGATCAGGCTTACGGGCCAACGCAGTTTCAACGTCGATGTTCAAGCGAATCACCAGCGTAGGCCTGTGAAGAGCCATGCGCTGATACAAGGCAAGCTCCTCAACGGCCAGCCATGCCGTCAGGTAACCACTTGGTCGAGCGGCACTGAGCCCCGGCCCATCGTAGAACCCAGGCACCTCTATCTGTGGATAGCGATCACAGATGACCAGCCCGACCTTTTTACGCTTATTGAGCATCTGTTTGAATCGGCGCACACGCAGCCTTGAAAAGACATAGATGGTCAGCGCCGTGAAGAAGCCCGGAATACGCTCTCCCACAGTACGTGCTTGCCGCGCCTTGGATGTCAGATGGCGCTCCAACAGCGGGCCTATCAATGGCCAGGCACCAATCTTCAGTCCGATCGTGCCGGAGCCAAGGCCAAGATACGAATAGCTGGCTCCCTCGGCTTTCAAGGCATTGCACAAATAGGATGCGAGAGTGGTTTTGCCCGCGCCGTCGGAACCGATGACGGCAATCAAGGGAGCCTCTGCCTCGGCGCGCTCCCCGGAAAAGCGGCAAAACGTAGGATCATTGCCAGGCATACTCACTTAACCATTTTCTAAATGAAGAGACACGGCTGCCTTGGCCTGTGCGACGACTTCTTCCAGCGCCAGGCGGCTATCCAGATCCACGATAGGCGCACCTTGGTATTCGAGCTGTGGAACACTCGCGACCTTGAGCGCGAGAGACTCGTAACGATGATCCGGTTTGCGTGCAAATGCCGTTTCCAGGTCAACGTTCAAGCGAATGACCAGATCCGGTCGGTAGCTGACCATGTAGGCGTATAGCAGTCGTTCACACCCAGCCAAAAAGCGCACAAATCCGTTGCGATGTTTGACCTTCAGAAGACCTGGGCCATCGATCTTCATGCTCGCCACCGCAATCTGCGGGAAGCGATCAGCCACCACAGCGATGCCACGGCGGCGAAGTACCATCATCTTTCGATATCGCCTCCAGCGCCGCACCGACAATAAAAAAATGACAAGGGCAACGAGCGTGCTTGGCCCTCTCCCACTGCCAGGAAATGAGGAGTGATCACGAGCCGAATTCGCCGCGAGCAAACGACCGATAACAGGCCCCACCCACGGCCATTTCACCAGCGCCTCACCCAATGATTTGGATTGAATACCCAGGTGACAGCTCTGTACATCCCGCGACTCTTTCAGCCACGCGAGAACAGCAGCGGACACCGTGGATTTGCCAGCGCCATCGCATCCCACGAAGGCAATCAGCGGTGCCAGTCCGCCCGGCAAAACACCTGAAAGAGGCGCTTGAGGACGTACAACTTCAGCTTGAATATCCTGCTCCGTCTCCTCGCCAGCCACCGTCTGTTGGTTATGGGTTGCGCTGTTCATTGAAGGGTTTCCATCTCGCTCATCGGGGGCAGTACGAGGTTACGCGTTGCTACTGAATGTCTCGTTGGTCTCAGCGGTAAAATCGTAGAGGCGCGTTACCTGCCCGTCCCTTACCTGCATGACCTGGTCAGCCAGTTCAATCAGGCGAGGGCGATGAGAAACGGCGATGATGGTGATCTCAGGCGTCAGCGCCTTAAGGGATGTGCAGATATCGAACTCGGAGTCAGGATCAAGTGCACTGGTCGCCTCATCGAGAATCAGCAGGCGTGGACGATGAGCCAGGGCACGGGCAATCACAATGCGCTGACGTTGCCCGCCAGAGAGTTTGCCGCCACGCTCACCGACCACCGAATCCATGCCATCGGCCAGGCTTTGTACGAATTCCCATGCTCCAGCCTGGCGCAACGCCCGTTCGGCATCCGCACGCGTCAGCGTAGGCTCTCCCAACGTGACGTTGGCAAAAACGCTGTCATGCAGCAGAAGCGTTTCCTGCGTTACATATCCAATCATACGGCGCCACTTACGGCGATCGAGGTCATTCAGGATGGCGCCGTCAACACGTATTTGTCCTGCCTGAGGGCTCAGTAAAACGCACAACAGATCGAGTATGGTCGTCTTACCTTCACCGGACGGTCCCACCAACGTGGTCATCATGCCGACTTCAAACGAAAAAGAAGCCTTTTTAAGAACAGTGCGCTGCTCGTAGGTAAACGATACGTTGTCAAAATCAATGCGTTGTTCGAGTGTCGGCTCACCGCTCCCGCCTTGAGGCTCTACCTGGGACGCCGCCGTTTCTACCGCCTGACGTAATGCCCAGAACGCACTCTCCTGTCCCGCCATGCGGTGATATCGCTGTTGCGCCTTGTGCATCAGGCCAAGCACGCGCACCACCATAAAGATCAGTACCATCACCGATGACAACGGTAACTGCCAGATCACCAACCCCGCATAGAGTCCCGCAGCCGCCAGGATGGCTAACAACGGTTCCTGCAGGGCACGCAATGTTTCCCGGCTGGTCACCTCGTTTTCCATGGCTGCATTGAGCTCGGTGGCTTGGTGTCGTAGCAGAGAATCGGCGATGTCTTCTCGTGCCATAGCCTTCAACGGTTTAACCGATCCGAGCGTGTCGGTGAGGTTCACCAATAGATCTTTCATCAGGCGAGTCTGGCTTCTACCCGCGCGCCGCGATGTTTTGACCAATCCTCGAAGACCAATGAGAATGGCCAATCCCACAATCAAGCACACCAGCGCCGCCTGCCATGACACGACCAGCGCGATGGCAGCGTAGGCCGCCGCCTGGATCGATAGGGCGACCATATTAGCGGCGTGCTCATACGCCGTGGATGCGCGATAGGCCTCCGTCGCAACTGCGTTGGCCAGCGCCCCGCCTGGTTGATGCAAATAATATTCCCAGCGACTTCCCAAGGTGGCATTGATCAGATCCACCCGCAGGTCGGTGGCCACACGCGCAACGGTATACCCCACTTGGCGGTTGGCTAAAAGGATCAAAAAGCTGCTGACCGCCATGCCGACGACAATGATGATCAATAACGACGGTATTGTCGGTTCGACCCCCACACTCCTCAACGCATTGACAACCTGCACGCCAAATTTTGAATGAGCGTTGTCGCCCAACATCACCGAAACCAATGGCAGCATGGTGGTCAGGCTGATGCTCTCAACCAGCCCGGCAACCACCAGACTCAGCAACATCAAGCTGGTACGTCCCGGGTAGGATCGACCAAACGCAAAGATAATTCGCATAACACTCACAAATAATTACAGGCTTGGCGCCTTCGATATTCTTGTCGCACAACAACCCGGTTGTTCAGCTCATAGGCACTCTCGCTATTGGCCAACAACCTCACAACCGTCAACTGACCAGGCCGGCCAAGGAGCGCAGCATCGCGAAAGCATGGATAATCCGGTCGATCTGCTCAGGGGTGTGGGCAGCGCTGACGCTGCATCGAACCAGTGTAACGCCTGCCGGGGTCGCAGGTGGCAACACCAAATTGACGTAAACACCCTGCTCGATCAACGCGCGCCAAAACAGCAGGCCTTGTTCTTTGGTACCCACCATCACGGGAACCACCGGGCTGACATTCGGCCCCAACGAATAACCCAACTCCGCCAGCCCACGGTACAGGCGATTGGCGTTGTTCCAAAGCTGGTCTCGCAACTCGGGACGTGTGGCGATCGAACGCAGCGTCGAGCGCACCGACGCAATGACCGAAGGCGAAGGTGATGCGGTAAAGATGTAGGGACGGCTGGCATAACGCAGTATTTCCATGCCACTACTCTTGCCGGCAGCGAAACCGCCAATCGCCGCCAGGCTTTTGCTAAAAGTGCCCAACAAGATGTCGACCTCGCTCTCGACACCGAGCGCTTCGCACAGGCCTCGACCATTGGCGCCCATGACGCCGAAGGAGTGTGCTTCGTCAACGAGCAGATGACCGCCGAGCCTACCTTTGACCTCAACGATTTCTCTGAGCGGTGCGGTATCTCCCAGCATGCTGTAGATACCTTCGACAATGATCAGCGCATTTTTGGCGCGCTCGCCCAGGCGACGCAGCCGTCGCTCAAGATCCTTGGCATCGTTATGCTGAAATCGGATGATTTCGGCACCGCCCAGCGCACACGCGTCATAGATACTGGCATGGCAATCAGCATCCAGCAGCACCACCTCTCCTGGCGCGGCTAACGAGCCGATCACTCCCAGGTTCGCTACATATCCCGTGGAGAATACGATGACCGAAGGGCGATCGAGAAAGGCTGCAAGCTCAGCCTCTAGCGCCATATGGCCACCGTAACTGCCGTTGGCCATTCGCGACCCTGTCGTGCCGGTGCCTTCTGTTGTCAATGCCTGTTGAGCGGCCTCAATGGCGTCAGGGTCAAACGTCAACCCCAAGTAATTGTTGGTTCCTGCGAGGATGACGTTTTGATCGCCTATGCGCCCCTCGGTAGGCGAATACACCGCATCAATACAGGTACCAAATGGACTGGGGGTCATACCTTGAAGACTGGAACGTTCGGCAGCCAGACGGCTGAAACGATCATACAACCCCATGACTTTTCTCCACATAAGCCACAAGCGAACTGGCCAGCTGTTGTGGGGTCCTGACGTCCATCAATATATTAATGGGAATGGACAGATCGTACTCGTCTTCCAGTCTCATCAGCAGGTCCATCATCTTGACGGACTCCAACCCCAAGTCGTTGACCATGTCACTCTCCGGGCCTACCTTTTCCGAGGCCGGAACCATTTCTCGAAGGCATACCAGGACATTTTTCAGAATCGTGTCTTGCGTAAACATGGCCAACCTCTTAAGCGTTCAAATTGACGCGTTTTTTAGAACAGCCGGTCTTTCAGCGCGCGACGCAGCTTGATCTGGGGCACCCAGCCAATGGCATTGGTAATGTCGGCATTGCTGCAGGTCCAATCGTCGTGAACCAGCTCTTTGACCTTGCTGGTCGTAAGCATCGGCTCACCTGGAATCAGGTAGGACAAGGCGAGGTTCAGCCGCGCCAGACCATTCAGCGCAGCCCTGGGAATGGGCATCTGCCGAACAGGCGCCTTGCGGATATCGGCCCCAATGCACGCCAAGGCCTTCCAGCTATATCCACCCAATGTACCGTCACCGATCTCATACGTCGCGGCTTTCGCCACAGGACTAGTGATCCATTGCAATACGGCTGCGGTGAGATCAAACACATGAACAAAACTCAGATGCGAGTCGCTTGCGCTCAATCTGATCAACAGTCCACGCAACAACCAGGAAAACAAAGGTTGCAGCTCTCGATCGCCCGAGCCATACACTGCGGTCGGCCTGAAAATACCGACATTGATCTTTCCGGCCGCATGAAGGACTTCCCGCTCCGCGTTAAACTTGGAGTTGGAGTACCAGGAAAGCTCGGGATGGCGTGCCGCCAGGGACGACATATGCAGAAATCGCTCGCAGTCCCCACCGTCACGCGCAGCTTCCATGACTCGACGGCTACCGTCGACATTGGTGAGATGAAAGCCATATTCATCTCGCCCTCTGACAGCACCCGCGCAGTGGACAACCGTGCGAGCCCCCGTCACCAGCTCAGTCAGTGATCGTGAGTTTTCCAACGAACCTCGCACCCAATAAATACCATTGCGCAAGCCCGACCGCGTCCGGCTCAAGGCACGCACATTGAAACCCTGGGCGACTAGCATGCGTCCGATCTGCCCACCGATGAACCCGCTCCCTCCGGTCAGGGCCACCGTATGTGCCATCATGCTGAACCCGCGACAGCGAGGGTTTTCTGGCACGCCGCTAACTGACTGAGAAAGCGTTTACGAGCTTCGGCCCTGGCTGGCTTACCCGATGAGGTCCGAGGAATGCTATGCGGTGGAACGAGCTCGATTGTGGGCGAAAGTCCGAACTCGCTATGGATCTTGGCAAACAAGGTGTGCACAAGTCGTTCGCGCAGCTCTTTTGCGAGGATCCGACACTGCACCTGCACAACCACCGTTGTCTCCCCGTCTTTCTGCACAATAAAAACGATAGCGTCACCCGGCCTGACTTCCGGCTCGGACTCAGCGACGAGTTCGATATCCTGAGGCCAGATGTTTCTGCCCCGGATGATGATCAGGTCTTTCTTGCGCCCCGTAACATACAAGTCACCGTCAAACAGATAGCCCAGATCACCGGTGTCCAATCGTTGGACGGTTTCCAACTGCCGTTTCGACTCCTGATCCTCGAAGTACCCAGCCATCAGGCTCGGACCGGAAATGACAATTCGACCAATACAGCGCTCGGCTAGTGCATGACCCGCCTCATCGAGCACCTGTAGTTGATGACCCGGCAACGGGCGACCGCAATTAACAAATGTGCTGACGGCCGTGGATCGCCCAGTGGCTTTAACGGCCCTTCCTTCAAGCTCCAGGATGTCTCGATCCACTCGATCAACCTGCCCACCCGTGCCGGGAGCCGCGAAGCTGACGGCTAGCGTATTTTCGGCCAATCCATAACACGGCATGAACGCACTGGCTTTAAAACCCGCAGGAGCGAAATGCTCGGCGAAGCGGTTAAGCGTGGAAATCGCAATGGGTTCCGCACCGACACCCGCCACTCGCCACCACGAAAGATCCAGGCTCTCGACCTCGGCAGTACTGCAACGACGCACACACAAGTCGTAGCCAAAAGGTGGCGCGACAGACACCGTACCTCTGTTACGGCTCATCAGATTCAACCATTGCTTGGGGCGCATGGCGAAATCTTGCGTCTGCAAATAGTCAACCGATAGCTGTGTGGCAACCGGGGTCAGGACAAAACCCACCAAGCCCATGTCGTGGTAGTACGGCAGCCAGGAAATACAACGATCTTTGGGTTGCAGCCTGATGCCATCCAGGCTGATGCCTCGAAGATTAGCCATAACCGAACGCTGCGTTACGACCACGCCACGAGGAAAACGGGTACTGCCCGAGGTGTACTGCAGGTAAGCAATATCATCCGGTTGCGCGGGCACGAGCTCGACGTCGAACATGGGGAGCGCTTCGACCAAATCAAAGTCGCCGGAAAATTTCAGAGCGCCAGCATCAATGGCCTCATTCACAAACGGCAACCACTCCCGGCCGCCGATAATTGCAGAAGGAGAACAACTGGCCAGCAACCCTCGCAGCTTTTCAACGTAGGTATGATGGTGCCCTACACCCGTTGGGATGGGCAGCGGCACCGGGATCAGACCTGCATACTGGCAGGCAAAAAAAGCTTCAACAAAGCAAGGTGTCGTGTCCGCGATAAGGGCTACACGATCCCCCTTCTTCAGGCCAATACCCAGTAGCCGCTTGGCCGCCGCAACGGCTCGAACCTGCAATTGCCGGTACTCGACAACGGCCACCAGATGGCAACGTCGATCGTAGAAATTCATACCTGTTTGCCCGAGCGCCGCATAGTCAAGCGCCTCGGCCAGCGAAGCAAAATCCGCCAGGCGTTGAGGAAGCGAATGCACAGCGCTTGTCTCTGACAAATAGAGAACGGTCATAGGTCTGAGCCCTTTATCAGGTGCACCACTAAATCTCGCACGAGGTTTGAGGCCACGACAGGCATGGCAGAAAACTTGGGCACGACGCAATTAGCGATCAATTAAAAACAGCATCCACTCGTCGATAAATCGATATCGACGCTTGAACACCTCTCATTTTACGCTTAGGTGCCGCTGCCATTACTCTAAAAGGCATACTACCGACCAGCAGTGACTGATAAAGACTGTCATTTAAGACCCACCGTCAACTATAAAACTCAGATACAAAGAACCCGGCTAAAGACGTTCAACCTACCATTTTACGATGTGTCTCTAGCTGAGGCATTCCATGTTCAGACGCGGCACACCCACCACTCCAGGTGCCCAGAGCTAACGGAAAACGGCCCTTTCTTGAGGAAACTCATTCTTTCTTCAGGCTCTATGGTTAATCCGTTTTGTTGTGTTATATATAGCCGTAACAAAATATTTCTGCAACAGCTAAATGCTCTTTTTGAAGCAATCGATCTCAGTGGCACGACGCCTTGTGAATCGACTAACGACCTATTGATTTGGAAAACAAATAATAGCTATGAGCAAAATGACCTCCTTGATCAGCGCAGCCGCGGTTCAAGATCAGCACGATCTTGATATCTTTATTTCGCTGCCTGGCAAGCTGTACAACAATGACCCTTGTTGGATTGAGCCGCTGCACCTCGAACGACGCGAACATCTGTCAAAAAAAAACCCGACCTCTGAACACATCACCTGGCAAGCTTGGATCGCAACACGCGGAGGCGTGCCTGTGGGTCGTATCCTCGCTCAGATCGATACCTTGCACCAAGAACTTCACGGTATGGACACCGGCCATTTCGGTATGCTGGATGCAATTGACGATCCTGAGGTATTTCGCACTCTAGTGACCACCGCCGAAGCATGGTTGTGCGCGCGCGGGGTTAAGCAGATAACCGGCCCGTTCAGCATGAATATCAACCAAGAGAGCGGCTTGCTGGTTGATGGGTTTGATACGCCTCCCTCGGCCTTCATGAACCATCACCCCCCTTACTACCAACCGCACCTGGATGACCTCGGTTACCGCGAAGCCATCGATCTGCTGGCTTACTGGATGCGTACCGACGAGCTGAATTTTCCCGCGCCGCTTCAGGAGATGATGAATCGCGAACGCTCGCGGATTCGCATCAGAGTGCTAGACCGGTCGAAATTCGCCGAAGAGATGCAAACGCTGCGCGATATTTTCAACGACGCCTGGGCCAAGAACTGGGGGTTTGTGCCGTTCACTAAAAGAGATTTCGGGGACATGGGCGAACAGATGAAATTTCTGGTGCCAAGCGATCTCATCTACATCGCTGAGATCGACAATGAACCCTGCGCGTTTATCGTGGCCATGCCGAACATCAATGAAGCAATCGCCCCCCTCAAGGGCAAGCTTTTGCCTTTTGGCTGGCTTCGGTTGCTTTGGACATTGAAGGTCAGAGGGACTCGAACAGCGCGAGTACCCTTGATGGGCGTCAGGCAACGTTATCAGTTTACCAGGCAGGGACCGGTACTGGCGTTACTGCTGATTGAGGCACTCAAAGCCCCCTTTATCAGACACAAACTCGATGCCTTGGAAATGTCGTGGATTCTTGAAACGAACACGGGTATGCGCACGATTCTTGAACGCATTGGTGCAACCGCCTACAAACGGTATCGACTCTATGAAAAACGCATCTGAGCCAGTGCGCTTTTCAGCGCTTGTATTGGCGGGTGATCGGCAACCCAATGACCCTGTGGCGGCACTGGGCGGCCTGGGGTGCAAGGCACTCACGAAAGTTCAAGGCATTCCGATGCTACACCGCGTATTGGCTGCCCTGAGAGCAAGTGATCGCGTGACCGATATTACCTTGGTCGGTCCTTCGCGCCGGGCTTTAGATAACGATCAGCGCCTGCATACGTTATTGGGACGCGGAGAAATTTTCGCCCTGGAACCGGCTCTCACACCTAGCGCCAGCACGCTACTGGGGTTACGGCACGTCAAAACCCGTCCGGTCTTCGTCACGACCGCCGACCATGCTCTTCTGCGCCCGGAAATCGTTGATTATTTCCTTGATCGTTCGCGCAACAGCGGTTGCGATGTCTGTGTCGCGGTCACGCCGCTGGGAACGGTAATGACGATGTTTCCAGGACATCGTCGCACCGCCATCAAACTCAAGGGCGGCCCCTATTGTGGCAGCAACATGTTTGCATTCATGACACCGCAAAGCGAGAAGCTCGCTGCATTCTGGCGATCTGTCGAAGAGCAGCGCAAAAATCCGAGAAAAGTGATCGCAAGTGCCTTGGGGTTGATCGCCACCTTGAAATATCTCATGGGAACACTATCGCTCGAACAGGCCATGCAGCGAATCTCATCGACGGTCGGATTGAAGATCGGTGCCGTTGTCATGCCGTTTGCCGAAGCCGCCGTGGATATCGACTCCATTAGCGATCACGCACTCGTGGAACGTTTTTTATTGGACAGAGCGTTGACCTGAGAGCCCCTGAATCGACCTTCAGGCCAACGCCTCGTGCGCCATGACATCGGACACGTTCGACTCCATGGCACACGAGACACGGTACACAACATCAACTTAGAGCAACGCCTGACCACAAGGCCCCTACATGCTTTTGATCGAGCGCTACATCATTGCCGAAATTCGTCGCCCTGTATCGATCATGGTGGGCATTCTGACGTTTGTATTTGCCAGCTACTCAGCGCAACGCTACCTGACACAAGCGGCCAATGGCACCCTGGCGCTGCAATCGGTGATCGACATTGTGATCTACAAGGTCATCATCGCCCTCGAAATGCTGGTGCCGGTTGCCTTGTACGCCTCGGTAGCCATCGCCATGGGCAGGCTGTACCACGACTCGGAGATCACCGCCATTCGGGCTTCTGGCGCGAGCCCTTTACGTCTGTATCGCGCCATCGCGCTGATCTCTATTCCGATCGCCATCGCCGTGACAATACTGTCGGTCTACGGTCGCCCCTGGGCGTATACCCAGGCCTATCGGCTGGAGCAGGAGTCCAAGACTGATCTGGACGTGAACCATCTGCAGTCTCAACGGTTCAACCTCAACCCCGACAACGGTCGAATGATTCTCGCCGAACAAGTTGACCATGATTCAGGCAATCTGAAAAACGCGCTCATCTACGACCCCGGTGAAGGGAAGACGCGGATCTTTCGCTCCCATCTGGCGAGGGTGGTCGACGCGAATCCGGATAACCCGGTAATCGCGATGACGACCGGGACATCCTACACATTGCAGCATGCCGGCACGAAGGACATCACGCTCCGTTTCAACACCATGGACCTGCACCTGAATCCTATAGAACCGGAGCCGGACAACAAGCGCAAAGCAACGTCGACGGCGTTGTTGAGCGCCTCTCCCCTGGCAAAGGACAAAGCAGAATTGCAGTGGCGTCAGACGCGCGGCGTCACTGCATTTCTCCTCGCACTACTCGCTGTTCCCTTAAGCCGTAGCGCGCCGCGCAAAGGACGCTTCTCAACCTTGCTCCCCATCAGCATTCTGTTCATCATCATCTTTTATGCTGGCAACATCTGTCGGACGCTGGTGGCCAATGCGACTATCGCGTTGGCCCCCGGCGTCTGGCTGGTGCCGCTGCTTATGGCATTGGGGGTTCTTGCATTCATAGCCCGAGACCTGTCTCTGTTGCGACGGCGCTCGAAATGAAAATAGCGAGCTGGTACCTCATTCGTAATGTCCTCATCGGGTTCGTCGCAGCGGCAGCGCTGCTACTTCCCTTGTTCACCACTTTTGACCTGATCAACGAGCTCGACGATGTGACGTCCGGTGGTTATCGATGGAACCAGGCGCTCCTGGTTGTACTGATGACATTACCCAGACGCGCTGTTGATCTGAGCCCCTTCATTGCGTTGCTGGGAGGCATCGTCGGATTAGGCCAACTGGCGACCACGCAAGAACTGACGGCGATGCGCACGGCCGGCATCTCCATTGTGCGTATTGCGGCCACCACCGTTGTCGCGGGTTTGATTCTCGTCGTCATGATGGGAGCGCTGGATGAATGGGCGGCATCGCCACTGCAGCAGCGCGGAGTACTCCTCAGAAACGAGGCCTTGGCCATCTCAGGCGAGTCCGCAGGCCAAGACGGCAGTATCTGGGCACGGCGAGGCGATGAGGTGGCGCGGATCGGCACGATGTCGCGACACAACACGCCACTTCGTATCGAGATCTTCCGCTACGCCCCAGACATGAGTCTTAAATCTTACGTGTTTGCCGACAGTGCGAACATCCGCCCGGACGGCACCTGGCTGCTCAAGAACGCCCAGATCAAGGAATGGAAACAGACCGATGAAAGCACCAGCCAACAGGAGTACCTCGTGTGGCAGTCGGTGTTTTCAGAACAACGCCTGAGAGAGTTGACCCTGCCCACCGATAGCTTCTCCATCAGGCAGCTTTATCACTACATTCAGTTCCTGGCCGGCTCTGACCAGACGACGGCCGAGTATGAGATGGCAATGTGGCAAAAACTCGGCCGCCCCGTTCTGACCCTGGCAATGATCCTTTTTGCGGTGCCCTTTACCTTCGTTCAACAACGCTCTCCCGGACTAGGCGGACGTCTTGCGATCGGTGCCCTACTGGGCCTGCTGATCTACGTGAGTAATCAGATCATCGCCAATCTTGGCTTGTTGTTCGCCGGCAACGTCATGCTGACCACGCTATTGCCGGCGTTCGTTCTGCTGGGCATTGCCATGATGCTCATACACCGATTCGACCGGGTGAGCCGATGAAAACTCAAGCAGTACCTTCGGTAAATCGGGACGTGTGTTTCGTGCCATCCATCACTCAGGCAGATGATTCGAATGATTGACCCGATAACGTTCCCAAAGCACGTTGGCGTGCTGTTCAATCCCAAGAGCGGGCATGTCAGTCGAAATCTCAAAACGCTGCGCGAACTCGTCTTACAGGTCCCGCAATCAACGGTGATCGAAGCTTCAAGCCCTGCCGAAATAGCGCAGGCGTTGGACATTTTCGACTTGGGGGTGAACGATCTGCTGGTGGTCATTGGCGGAGACGGCAGTCTTCAGGCCGCGCTTACCGCCTCGCTCAGGCGTTCCGTGGAGTTGGCACCCTGCGTTCTGGCACTACCTGCAGGCACCACCAACATGAGCGCGATCGATCTGGGAATGACCATGAAACCGGCTGCCGCGCTCAGAGCGCTGATCAACTGGCTCGCGGGAAATGCACCGCCGCCCCTGATCAGCACTCGATCAGTCCTGCAAGTCTGTGATGCCAGTTGCGCTCCTGCGCAATTCGGTTTGTTTTTTGGCGCCGGGGCGATCCTCAATGGCGTCAGATACTTCCACTCAAAAGTGCGCCCCAAGGGCGTCCGTGGGGCTTTGGGCCCTGCCCTTGCCTTCATCCGCATGCTGCTCTCGTTGTTTCGACGCAATGAGCCAGATGCCGCTCTGGCCACTCAAGCGGGTCTGCAATTGCAGCATCAGTATCTGTATTCCCCTTGGCTACTGATCCTCGCCACCACCCTGGATAAGCTTTTACTCAAGAGCACGCCCTACTGGGGAGTTGAGCATGCACCGATGCATTTCACCGCGATCGCCCATCGTGCACCGCGTCTTCTTTCATCCCTGCCCTTCCTCTTGCGTGGCAAATCCAATGCTGCCATGCAAGACAGTGACGCTTATGTCAGCCAGAATCTGACTCACGCCGCTATTCATGATTTGAGCGAATACCTGTTAGACGGGGAGGTCTTTGCGACCCAAAGCCCGTTACGTCTGTCAGCAGATGTCAGCGCTCGGTTCATCCTCTTTGATGTCGAGCCAAGTCATGCATAGCACACAGTTGATCGAGCCCGCGCCGGCATTGCTGCAAAGCGTAAGCCAGGAGAGCTCGCGCCCGGTAGCATCGGATCTGCAGACGATTACGCAAACGTTACACGCACGATTCGGCACGGCCATGGTGGCGCTGCTGTTCTATGGTTCATGTCTTCGTGGGGGTAATCTGCGAGATGGCCTGGTCGATCTCTATGTGCTTGTGGATGATTACGCCAGCGCACACATGGGTCTGGCGTCCAGATTAGCCAGTAGGTGTCTGGCGCCCACCGTCTTCCTGCTCAAGTCTCCCGCACCAGGGGGCGGGTTCTTGCGCGCAAAGTGCGCGCTGATAACCCTGAAAGATTTTGAAAAAGGAACATCGACCTGGTTTCAAAGCTATCTGTGGAGTAGGTTTTCACAACCCTCAAGGCTGGTGTATTACCATGACGACATTGTCAGATCACGCATCCATCATGCGTTGAGCCAGGCTGTGATTCGAATGGTGTCCGAAGTCGTCCCCGTTGTGCACTCAACCATTTCAAGCACTGAACTCTGGGAGCAGGCCTTGTCGCTAACCTATGCGACCGAATTGCGACCCGAGAAACTGAGTCGATCGAAAGAGATCGTCGGAGCCAACGCCGAGTATTTTATTCAAATGACACGCGGGGCCGTTGCGTCGATACCTGATCTGAGCTTGGTCGAGGATGGAAGGGAAGTGCTCGTGTACCGAGGCGATGCATCGGCAAGACACGCTTCCCGCTGGAAATGGAAAGTCAGACGCCTACAAGGTCGCACGCTGAATATTTTGCGACTGATCAAAGCCTTGTTCACATTTGAAGGGGCGGTCGACTACGCCCTCTGGAAGCTTGAAAGACATCTGGGCGAACCGGTCAAAATCAGCCCCTATCTACACCGTTATCCGCTGATTTTCTGCTGGCCTTTATTGTGGCGGTTGCTGCGTAGTCGCCGTCTTCGCTGAACACCACAATGAAGTTACGCCGAGGCTCAGATGTTTAATCTTTGATAAACACGCAAAACGGCTGTGTCAACAGCCGTTTTTTAGTATCAGCGATGAATCAAAAGATACTTAGAGGATATTCAATTATGAGTCGAACTTCGTCAATCTTGCCACCGCGGTCGGAGCTTCGGTAGCTCGCATTTCGCAAACGGAAACTGAGATTCTTAGTTGTCCCCTCTTGCACCACGTATTTGGTATCAATGTCCCGCTCCCACGCATGGCCGTTGTTCGTCGCCGCCGTGTCGAAGCCATATCCTTTTACATAACGAGTCATGAATGACAAACCGGGAACCCCATAAGATGCCAGGTTCAAATCATAACGTGCTTGCCAAGATTTCTCATCTTGATAGTTAAAATCGCTATACTGCACAGAGTTAGCAACATATACGGTACTCAAGCCATCGATGCCGTAAGCATAATCACCACGCCCGGATACCTGTTGGCGAGAAATCATAAAACGATGTGCACCTAAAGTATAAGCAGCTGCCAAACTCCAGATGCGGTTATTCAGCTCACCAGCCCGCTCATCACCAACACTATTGGAGTCATAAATATTAAAATCAAAGTTAAAAGATTGGACTTTAGTCAGCGGCAAATTATAGTTCAAATTACCGTAGTATTTACGCCAATAATCATCGACCTTTTGATAAAATAAACTACTGGACCACTGATCGTTAAACTTGTAGACACCACCCAGGTAATCGAGACTAGTCAGCCTGGCGCTATCCGTCTTACTATCATTACGATTATTGAGACCGGTGAAATGCCCGGTCGACAAGGTCAGATTTTTTATTTCATTACTAGTTACTGCCAAACCCGTTGCTGATTCTGGTAACAAGCGTGCGTCCGATGTCGACAAAATTGGCAGTGACATAAACTGGTTGCCGTATTTCAATACACTGTTTGAAAACTGCACTTTAAGCGCGCCACCCAATTTTGAATATTCGTCTTTCGCTCCGTCTTTATCTTGCTCCAACAACCCGGTTCCACCACCCTTGCGGCCATCACCCGTATCTAGCTTCAAACCGAGTTGGCCGATCACATCGACACCAAAACCGACCGTCCCCTGAGTGAAGCCTGACTGATAAGTGCCGATAAAGCCCTGACCCCACTCCTCCCCATAACTCTGCGGAGCCTTAGATTGTCGAAAGTCTCGATTCATGTACATATTTCGAACATTGATTACTGCCTTTGAATCCTCGACAAATCCCTTCGCATCCGATTGCTGGCTGGCGAATCCCGACTCAACGGGCATTACCAACATCAAAGCGACTACGTGTATTATTTTTATGCGCATAGTGTGCTCCATTAAAAGCCAATACTCAGCTTCGATGGCGGAGTTAATTATTATTGTGATACGCGCAGCAAAAGCCGCTCGCCCACAGCTACTAGTTATTATTGTGAAGCTGTTTGACGCATGGACCTAATTCAGAAAGCAGCTCAACATTACCGCAACAGCCCTGATTACGGGCGCCGCAGCCAGGCCAAGTAATTCTTAAATAGATACACAGCACCTTTTTATAACATTCAAATTTCAAGAGCCAATCATTATATCACCATCGACTATTACCATTAGCAATACCCAGCAACATCGAAAAACAGATTGGCAACATCAAAATTAAAAGCGCGGAGAGCAGCGATAGCGAGTAGGCTCGCTATCGCTTCGAGGGGAAGAAATTTTATGTGGTGATGGCGCTACTCAAAAATTTCTTTAGACGATTCACGCAAGCATTTGATAAAATTTTTACACGCAGGATTGACATCTTTATCAGCCCGTATTGAAAACCCGACCTCACCAAAATTAGCCGTCGTCGTCATATCCAGAATAACCAACAAACCTGTTTTTACAAATTGCAGTGCCGCCGCTCGAGGCATCAATGCAATCATGTCGGTCTCCAACAGCAATCCTATGTTGGTCAAAATAGAAAGAGAATTAACATGATGAGCCGGAAAGCCTAAGCCGGAGTCGCGGAAAAATTTCTCCACGGCATTGTACGAAGGCGATTCATGAAGGGGAAAAATCCACTCTTCATCCATCAATTCGCCTATGTTCAACCCTTTTCGCTCTGCCAAGACGTGCCCCTTACCCACGACAGCACAGAAAGACTCATTAAATAAAACTTCATGCTTGAGCGGAAAAGCATGGGTCAAAGGCAACTCTTGTTCTGGGAGGAGCCCGACAACGATATCAAGATCCCCGGTAGCCAGGGAAGGAAACATCTGCGCTGTTGTTCCTTCTCGAATCGTAACCACCACCCCCGGCGTCGCCTTACGCAGCTTTACGATAGCCCGAGGCAGAAGTTTTGCTGAAGCAGAGATAAGAGTGCCCACGATCACATGCCCTGCCTCTCCGGTGCGAAAAGCATTAACCTCTTCAGTCATGTAGCGGGCTTCAGCGATCAACGACTTGACACGGCGACCGAGCATGACGCCGAACTCTGTAGGTGTTACACCGCGATTGGAGCGCTCAAACAACGGTGCGCCAAAAAATGACTCGAGGTCATAAATAGCCTTGGTGATGGCAGGCTGGGTTAACCCCATCGAATTCGCCGCTCTTACAAACGATCCAGATTCCAACACCAACTCAAATATCATGAGTTGGTTGAATTTTAGCTTTCGGCTCAGCGTGATTGTCGATATGGGTGAAGTCTCCATAACACTCCTTAACACAAAATCAGTGCCAACATCGAAGGCCCCCTAAATTTAGCTTAGCACGAAATCGCGAAAAAACAGCCACGCTGAAAAAAGACCAATCTATTCCGGCAGGATGCCTGCCTCCAACGCGCAATCATAGAATAATCGATCCTGGCCAACACACCACAAATAACAGAACTCGTCTAAAAAACTTAAACAGCGTTGCGAACAGCAAAATCTGCCTATGTCTTATATCAGCTAAATTATTGCAAACACTGTGAATTGGCAGGATGGTAAAATATTCAGATATTGATATTAAAAAACTTTCTGGCATTTTCCGACATGATTTTGTTCTTGGCACGCTGGTCAAAATCACTGTTCAAAATCAAGTCACCAATCTTCTGTTCGCCAAGCGGAAACGGATAGTCAGACCCGAGCATCACCCGATCCTCGCCCATTACGCCTACCAGCAACTCAAGCGCACCTGGATTAAAGACCGCGCTGTCAACAAAGAAACGATCGACATATTCAGAGGGTAGTCGAGGGCAATCCTCGCGCACGATATCACGGTGTCGCCAAGCGTTATCTACTCGCCCAAGCAGAAAGGCAAAACTGCCGCCACCATGTCCAAAACAGATCTTGAGTGTTTTGGGGATTCGCTCAAATGCCCCCGACAAGATCAAGGAGAGGATAGCCAGTTGGGTTTCCGCGGGCATGGCTACCAACCACGGCAGCATCCATTTTTTCATTCTCTGCCCACCCATCATGTCCCATGGATGAACAAGAATTGGAATATTTTCATTGGCACAATGTGTCAAGAAAGATTCAAGTGTCGCATCGTCCAGATCTTTGTCGCCTAAATGGTTACCGATTTGTATCCCTAAGTGTCCGGTACTCATTGCGCGACTCGCCTCCTTGCATGCCAGATCAAGATCTTGCAGCGGTACTTGCGCGAGGACTTTAATACGTCGAGGGTTATGCTCGGCAAATTCCAGAGCAAAATCATTCATTCGCTCCGACCATTGCGCGGCCTTATTAGCCTCCCATGTATAGCCGAACATCACAGGAGTAGCACAGGTCACCTGCACATCCACGCCCTGGGCGTCCATTTCCTCAATTCGAAAAGCTGGATCCCACAGGGCTTGATAGACAGGGCGAAAATTGTTTCTTCCCATCATGATCGAGCCCGTGTCACCTTTGGCGCTGACTTGCAACCACGGTGCATGATCGGCATCGAACTTTGCGGCCTCTTGCTCCGAGATACGGGGGAAGAAGTGGGAGTGCATATCGATTTTCATGCGTTATCTCCCCGTGCGACAGTTTTCAGCGCCGCCTTTGCGGGATGGACCTGACCACATTGAGAACACTTGCGCAAATCGATGTTATTATAAAAGACATCAAATAATGGCGGCAAATCGCTGACAATACTTTTGAGCTGAACCTCAACCCGATAAACCAGGCTATTGCAGTTCAGGCAATACCACTCAAAACCGTCAATAACACCTTCGGGGCGCTGGCGCTCAATGACCATGCAGCGGCTTGCTGGTTCTGGACGTTGCGGTGAATGCCGCAAATGAGGAGGCAGTAAAAAGATGTCACCTTCTTTCAGTTCAATACGATCCAGTTGACCACGATCCATGATGTTCAAGTAAGCGTTGCCCTTGAACTGATAGAAAAATTCCTCCATCGGATCATCATGGAAATCAGTACGAAAGTTTGGCCCACCCACAACCGTGACAATAAAATCGGAATCTTGCCAAACCTGTTGATTCCCCACAGGTGGTTTCAACAAATCGGAATGGTCATCGAGCCAGCGTTGAAAATTCAATGGTTTGCCATATGTCAACATCATCAACTCCCCTCTTTTGACAACGGTTTATAGGCAACTGCTTTTATTTCGATAAGCAGATGTGGATGGGGCAACTGGTGTACGGCTACCGTTGTACGAGTGGGTCCTTCGTAGTCAAAATATGTGCCGTAAACTTCGTTATAACCCGCGAAATCATTCATGTTAACCAAGAAGGTCGATATCTCAACCACATCGTCCAGGGTTGCTCCAACACTGGCGAGAATGTCCCGAATGTTTTCGATAACCGCGCGGGTTTGCGCCACGATATCGAGGCGCGTGGTGCCCATCTCATCCACCTCGACGCCAACCAGTGAATTGTCCGGACGCCGGGAGCTGGTGCCTGAAACAAAGAGAAAATCACCCGCGCGCTTGATGTGGGGAAACTTTCCTCGTGGCAAGGCTTTGCCTTCCACCAATTTTGCCTCAGTACTCATGCTGGTGCCCTCGTGTAAAACTCAACTCGCCCCAAACCACTGACTTCAGCGCTGATATGGGTACCGGGCGTCAATGCTTGGGCGGCAGTGGCCGCACCCGCCATGATCAGCGATCCGGCCGGAAGGACCATTTGCGCACGAGCAGCCAGGCGCGAAGCCTGAACGACACTGCGCAGCGGATTGCCGAGAATGGCACCGGTACTGCCGATCTGCTGGGCCATCCCATTGAAACGCAACGCCACCCCAAGGTTCGCCAGGTTTGTGACGTCGCTCGACATGGCGCCGACGACCAAGCCTGCGGAGGAGCAGTTATCGGCCACTACATCTTCCAGGGTGAACTTGAAATTACGGTAGCGGGAATCAATGATCTCAATCGCCGGGGCAACGCCCTCAAGATAGGAACTGGCTTCCAGTAATGTCAGCGGACGATCGATGTCGCGCTTGGTCAAAAAGCACACTTCTGGTTCAGCCCGAGGATGAATGAAGTCAGCCAGATCAATGACCGCACCTTCCTCATACAGCATCGCGTCGGTCAGCAACCCCCAAATAAGGCTATCGACCCCCATCTGGATCATCTTCGCCCGGCTGGTAAACCCCAGTTTGATTCCCACCGGGCGCTCGCCCCGCGCATGACGCAAGGCAATGGACGCCCTTTGAATCAAATAGGCATCGTCCAAATTAAAACCGTGGGTTGGAGTCAATGGATCGACTTCCTCGTGGAGTCTCGCCGCGTTATCAAGCACGGTCGAAATGGCGTGGATATCCAGCGTACTCATACCTTGCCCCTCGTTTGATTCAACAAATCCAACGCGACGTCGACGATCATGTCTTCCTGGCCGCCCACCATTCGCCGCCTTCCCAACTCAACCAAAATATCGACAGCCGGCACGCCATAACGTACCGAGGCTGCTTCGGCATGACGCAAGAAACTCGAATAAACGCCGGCATATCCCAGGGCAAGAGTTTCGCGATCCACGCGTACTGGACGATCTTGCAATGGGCGCACCAAATCGTCGGCGGCATCCATCAACGTGAACAACTCGGTACCGTGGTTCCAGCCCAGCTTTTCGATAGCCGCAATGAACACTTCCAGCGGTGCATTGCCGGCGCCAGCGCCCATACCCGCCAAGGAGGCATCGATGCGATCACAACCGTTTTCCACCGCGACGATCGAATTGGCGACCCCCAGCGACAAGTTATGGTGCGCATGCATACCGGTTTGCGTCGAAGAGTCGAGTACGTCCTTAAACGCCTGGAAGCGCTCAGCAATACCTTGCATCGTAAGCGCACCGCCCGAGTCCACCACGTACACACATTGCGCACCGTAGCTTTCCATCAGTTTTGCCTGCTCGGCGAGTTGTCGGGGCGTCGCCATGTGCGACATCATCAAGAAGCCGACGGTATCCATGCCCAACTTGCGAGCGTGTTCGATGTGTTGCCGGGAGATGTCGGCTTCAGTGCAGTGCGTCGCGACTCTGACAGTGCGTACACCCGCCTTGAAAGCCGCATCCAGGTCGTGCAGGGTGCCAATACCCGGCAGCAGCAACGTGGCGAGTTTGGCGTGTTCGAGTACCGAAGCAGTGGCTTCGATCCACTCCAAGTCACTGTGGGCACCAAAACCGTAGTTGAAGCTGGAACCGGCAAGCCCATCGCCGTGGGCCACCTCGATGCTGTCGACGTTGGCTGCGTCGAGAGCCTTGGCAATCGCTATCACTTGATCCAACGTATACTGATGACGGATAGCGTGCATGCCATCGCGCAGAGTAACGTCCTGGATGAATATCTTCTTGGTGTTATTCATGGTTATTCCCCTGCCCTACCGCCAGCATTCTTGCAGCCATCTGGTCGGCGGCGGCGAGCGCGGCTGACGTCATGATGTCGAGATTGCCTGCATAAGCGGGTAAGTAATGCGCCGCGCCCTCAACTTCGAGAAACACAGACACCTTGATTCCCGACACCCGGCCAACCCCCGGAATGTTGATCGGTCGATCGGCCGGGATCGTATCGAACTGCACATCCTGCTTCATCCGATAACCCGGTACGTAGGCCGCCACTCCTTTGACCATTTGCTCGATCGATTGACGGATCGCGTCGGTATCAGCATCGGCTTCGGCTAGACATAAAACGGTATCGCGCATCATCAACGGCGGCTCGGCCGGGTTAAGCACGATGATCGCCTTGCCATGCCCGGCACCACCCACGCTGACAATGGCTTGCGAGGTGGTTTCGGTGAACTCATCGATATTGGCGCGAGTACCGGGGCCGGCGGACTTACTGGCAATCGAGGCGATGATTTCCGCATAGCGAACCCGTGACACCCGCGATACCGCACGCACGATAGGAATCGTCGCCTGGCCACCGCAGGTCACCATGTTGATGTTTGGGCTCGACAAGTGATCGGCCAGATTGACCACCGGGATCACATACGGGCCTATGGCCGCCGGGGTTAGATCGATGACCTTAATGCCGTGCTGCTGAAGAACTTCGTTGTGCTTGGCATGAGCGCCAGCCGAGGTCGCGTCAAACACGATACGAATCCGCTCGAAGCCCGGCAGGTTGACCAAACCCGTGATGCCTTCATGCGTGGTCGCAACGCCCATGCGCGCGGCACGCGCCAAACCATCGGAAGCCGCATCGATCCCAACCATCGCCCCCATCGCCAGGTGCTTGGAATTGCGCAGTACCTTGATCATCAAATCGGTGCCGATGTTGCCGGACCCAATGATCGCAACGTTCAGTCGAGTGTTCTGATCCACGTTCGATTACTCCTTCGCACGGGCGAAGGAGGCGCGCACGCGACCCAGCCCTTGGATATTGGCTTCGAAACTATCGCCAGGGGCGGCGGCAATCATCGGACCGAGCGCGCCGGTCATGATGATGTCTCCGGGTTGCAGCGGCTGACCCAGGCGGACCATGGTGTCAGCCAGCCATATCGCTGCCAGCAGTGGGTTGCCCATGCAAGCGGCCCCCATACCCACGCTGACTTGATCGCCACGCCGCTCCATCAGCATTCCACAGCCGACAACATCGAACGCATCCAATTTCACCGGTCGCGAGCCCAGCACGAACAAGCCGCTGGAAGCGTTGTCAGCAATGGTGTCAGCGAGCTTGATGTCCCAGTTAGCCACGCGACTGCCGACAATCTCGATCGCGGGAAGCGCGAAGGCGGTGGCGCGGAGGATATCGGCTATGGTGTGTTTTTCATGCTCCAATGGCTGCTCGATCACCAGCGCGATTTCCGCTTCGACCTTTGCCTGCAGCACCCGGCCGAAGGCGACATCCTCACCATCGGCCAGGCACATGTCGGCGAACAGCATGCCGAAGTCAGGCTGATCAACACCCAACTGCTGCTGGACAACCTTGGAGGTGAGACCTATTTTGCGACCGACCTGACGGCGGCCTTCTTTGAGCCAGCGCGCCGTATTGAGTTGTTGCACCGCGTATGCCAGTTCAACATTGTCAGCGCCGATCAAATCGCGCACAGGCTCACAGGGAATTGCATCCACCTGCGCCTGCCATAACCGGGCCGCGGCGAGTTCGATATTATGGTTCATGGCTTCTCGATCACTGTGATGATTTAACGAAAGAAAACTCGATTTCCACACTGGCTCCCAGGGGCAAAGCACTAACGCCGACGCTGGTTCTTGCCGGAGGAAGCTGGCCATGGCTAAAAAATGCTTCCCAGGCGGCATTGATCTGGGCAAACGCATCAAAGCGAGTGGTGTAGATACGAGCGATGAGCAAGTCGTCCAACGTCAATCCGTAATCAGGTAATGCACGGCGCAAATTGTCGAGAATGCGGCTGGCCTGCACCCCAGGATCGCCATCAACCAATTGGCCAGTGGCGGGGTCCAGGGCAATCATTCCAGACACTTGATAAGTGTCGCCAATCGCCACGCAGGGCGAATAATGAAAGCGCGGGGCGGCAATGGCGCTCGATTTCAGGATTTGACGCATACCTGCCCCTTAAATTTTTATGCAGATGTTGGCAATGTCGGAGTAGAAATCCATCGAGAAACGACCACCTTCACGACCCAATCCTGACAATTTCACACCACCAAATGGCGTGCGAAGATCTCGCAAGTACCAGGTATTTACCCAGACCAGACCGACATGGATTTGGCGTGAAACACGGTGTGCACGGGAAAGATGAGTGGTCCAGATGGCACAGGCGAGGCCGTAATCACTGTCGTTGACACGATTGATAACTTCGTCTTCTTCGTCGAATGGCGAGATGTGACAGACCGGGCCAAAAATCTCTTCGGTCACGCAGCGGGCCTTGTCCGAAAGCCCTGTCCAAATCGTCGGCTGAACATAGGCACCCTGGTCGCGCTCGTCGTTGAAGATGGGAATCCCGCCACCCGTAACGACGGTAGCGCCTTCCTCGACCGCCAAACGGTAGTAGGAAAGCACCTTGTCGCGATGCCCATGGGAAATCAGCGGCCCCATGCTCACGCCGTCCTGGTCCGGGTAGCCCACGACCAACCGCTCGGTTTCAACCTTGAGCCTAGAGACAAACTCATCAAAGATCGAACGATGTACATACACACGTTCGGAACACAGGCAAACCTGCCCGGAGTTGGTAAAGGAAGAACGCAATACCCCCGCGATGGCGGCATCCATATCAGCGTCGGCAAAGACTACCGCAGCGTTTTTGCCGCCCAACTCGAAAGAGACCTCCTTCACCCCATCGGCCACCGCCTTCATAATGGTCGCCCCCGTCTTGGACTCACCGGTAAAGGTCAATGCACTGATCCCGGGGTGCCGAGTCAGAAACTCACCCGCCGAATCTTTGCCAAAACCGTGAATCAAGTTAAATACCCCCGGGGGCACGCCAGCGTCATGCATCACTTCAGCCAACAAAGTAGCCGAAGAAGGTGACTCTTCGGATGGCTTTGCAACAACAACGTTACCGCAAGCCAACGCCGGCGCGACCTTCCAGGTAAATAACAACAATGGAAGGTTCCAAGGAGAAATAACCCCAATTACCCCCAGTGGTTTGCGCACGGTATAGTTCAACGCGCCGGCACCATCTGCTGTCGACATTTCAAACAAATCGGTATGGCTGGTTTTCGCCAAGTCGGCAAAAGTTCGAAAATTGGCAATCGCACGAGGAATATCGAGCGTTCGCGCTTGATGAACCGGGCGCCCGGTATCAGCAACCTCTGCGGCGACAAACTCCTCGAAACGCGCCTCGATGCCATCGGCAATCTTATGAATCAACGCCGCGCGACTCTCAACGCTAAGCTTCCCCCACGGACCTTTCAGCGCATTTCGCGCAGCAATAACCGCTTCGTCGACTTGTTTGGCATCGGCTTCGAACACATTAGAAATGAGCTTTCCGTTAACCGGATTAATATTGGCAAAACTTGTCGCTGAAGTGACAAAGTTGCCATCAATGTAATTAAGAAGTTGACTTGGCACACCAGCAGATTCGGCACGCCACACTTGATTCGGTAAGGTACTCATAGTTTCCTGCTCTGATGTGGTTGCAAGATGACTTTATTTTATCGAAGTTGGCTAAAAGCAAAATTCAAAAGATAGCGATCATTTATTAGCGAAAGTAATACCAGAAAAAACGGCGAAGCAAGCCCAGGAGCAACCCTCTGACTCACTCCGCCAAAACAGAACTGTCTAGGCTCTTTACGAAATGCTTTCAAGCGAAGGCCAGACAAGGTGAAAACAGACGAGCAAGCACGCTTGACGGGGAGTCTGATGCCTGAGTGTCAAACCCCCAGGTATCTCTGCCACAGACCTTGATCGAGGCTCAGCTCCTTTGAAGAGCCCTGCCAGGCGACCTGGCCTTTTTCGATAATGGTGTGATGATCGGCCAGAGCAATGAGTTTTTCGATATACTTATCGATCACCAAAACGGTTTGTCCGCTTTTTTTCAATGCGTGAAGACAGGTCCAGATCTCATCCCGGATCAGTGGAGCCAACCCCTCGGTAGCTTCGTCGAGAATCAACAAATGAGGATTGGTCATCAGTGCGCGACCGATGGCTAACATTTGCTGTTCACCACCCGACAATTGCCCACCCATATTCCGTTCGCGCTCTGCCAGTCGAGGGAAAAAGTTGTAAATTTTTTCCAGCGTCCACGGCTCCGACGTCTTGTTTCGATTGCAGGCAAAAGCGACCAGGTTCTCTCTCACCGTGAGGTTGGGAAAGATGTGGCGTCCTTCCGGTACGACCGCGATCCCCTTTCGCCCAACGACGTCGGCGGGTTTGCGCTCTATGAGCTCACCGCGAAACCGGATCGTTCCAGAATGGATCGGCGTCAAACCCAAAATAGATCGAACACTGGTGGTTTTACCCATGCCATTGCGTCCAAGAAGGGTCGAGACCTCTCCTTCGCGAATCTGCAAACTTACACCAAACAGAACCTGGCTTTGGCCATACGATGTTTCTACGTTGGTGACTTCAAGGATCGCACTCATACCGCCTCCTCCCCCAGGTAAGCTCGCTTCACTTCAGGGTCTTCTCGCACATCGCACGGCACACCAGAGGCAATGACATTTCCGTAGACTAGCGCCGACATTCGGTCAGCCAACCGGAAAACCGCGGCCATATCGTGCTCGATAAGCAGCACGGTCGATTTACCTTTTAGCGCCATGAGCAAATCCACCATTCTCTCCGAGTCTTCAGGCCCCATTCCGGCCATGGGTTCGTCGAGCAATAACAGCTTTGGTCGTGTACCCAGTGTGATTCCCAATTCCAACTGCCTTTGTTCTCCATGAGCCAGACTGCCGGCGATGATTTTGGCTCTGGATGCCAGGCCAACTTCTTGCAGGATCGCATAGGCCTCGTCGAACAACTGAGTCTCGGAAATTGCCGAGCGCCAAAAGCGAAAACTACTGCCACTGCGCGCTTGAACCGCCAACGCTACGTTATCCAGCACTGTCAGTTTTTTAAAAACACTGGTGATCTGATATGACCTGGCCAGACCAGCCGCAACGCGCCGGTGCATGGACATGCCCATGATATTGACCCCATCAAACACCATGCTGCCCTCATCAGAATTCAGTGCTCCAGATATCTGATGAATCAGCGTGGTTTTACCCGCACCGTTAGGACCAATAAGTGCGTGAATTTCACCTTGATGGACAGTCAGGTTGGCGCCGTTGGTGGCGACCAACCCGCCAAAGCGCTTAACGAGATTACGCACTTCCAGCAGCGGCTGCTTCATGGCGATACCTTCCTGCTGAACAGACCAGCGATACCTGTTGGTGCGAACAACACGACAATCAGTAGAATGGCTCCCAATGGCAATTGCCAGTGGATCGTGTAATTGGACAATGTCTCCTCCAATATCAACAACATTGCCGCACCGAAGACCCCACCATACAGATAGCCCACTCCCCCCATGATTACCATGACCATCAGGGTTCCGGATTGTGTCCAAAGCATAAGGTTCGGGCTGATAAAGCCGTTCTGATTGGCAACCAGGGCTCCAGCCAATCCCGCCAGGGCACCAGACAACGTAAAGGCCACCAGCTTGTAGCGAAACACGGCATAGCCAATCGACTCCATGCGCGATTCATTTTCCCGTATTGATTGCAAAACCCGGCCGAATCGCGCGTTTACCAATCGCTGCATGGCGAACATCACCACGACGCTAATCGACAATACGACGTAGTAAAAACTCACATCTGACGAAAGATCAGGTCCCAGCGCCAGAGTCGAACGACCTGGTAACGACATGCCGTCATCCCCCCCAAAAGCCGTCAACGACTGAGAGATGTAGTACAGCATCTGCGCAAACGAAAGGGTAATCATGATGAAATAGACACCGCGAGTCCGTAGCGAAATCCATCCGATGAGCCATGCACACGCCGCGCTCAGAGCAACGGCACCTGGCCAGGCAATCCACGCGGAGCTGGTTCCCATATCCATCAAGATAGCGACCGTGTAAGCCCCGATCCCGAAAAACCCGGCATGGCCGAAGGCAACTAACCCGCCGAACCCCAACACTAGATTGAGGCTCGTCGCGGCCAGCGCGAAGATCATGATTCGCGTAGCAAATGTCATGTAGAACGTCTGATCAAAAACGCTGGCCAGCCAAGGCAAGACTAGCAAGCAAAGCAGAACGACGGCCGCCACGCCTAACCGTATGCTGTGGTGGAGAGTCGAGTACATAGGATCACCCACGAGCAGGAAACAGGCCTTGTGGCTTCCAGAACAGAACGGCAGCCATAAGGACATAAATGATGATTGAAGCCATCGCCGCGCCAATCGAGGAGGTCACCGCTGGCGATAGGAACTTGCCGAGCAACAGGGGAAGCAATGAGCGGCTCAACGTATCGACGGCGCCTATCAGCAGCGCACCGACGAATGCCCCTCTAATGGACCCGATGCCCCCGATAACGACCACCACGAAGGCCAGAATCAAGATGCTTTCACCCATGCCCACCTGTACTGCCAACAAGGGTCCAAGCATTGCGCCCGCCAATGCACAAAGCGCGGCACCGACACCGAACACCACGGTGAACAACACCTTGATGTTCACCCCCATGGTGGTAGCCATTTCTCGGTTCGACGCACCGGCGCGGACCCACATGCCCAACCGGGTTTTTGCTACCAGCAAGTACATGGAAATTGCGACCACCAACCCCACGGCAATAATCATCAACCGCTGCGCGGAATAATGTAGACCGGCAATCAACTCAATCGGACGTGAAAAAGCCGCCGGGGCGTTGAGCGCAATCGGTTGTACCCCCCAAATCATCCGCACAGCCTCGTTACAGATGAGGATCAGGGCAAAGGTGGCCAGTACCTGAGACAGGTGATCTCGCCGATACAGCCTTCGGAACAAGCTTATCTCCAACACCATGCCAATGATCGCCGTGCCCACCAGCGCAACGGGTACGCCGATAAAATAAGAACCACTGGCATCGGCGACGGTAGCAGTCAGGTAAGCACCAATCATGTACAGTGAGCCATGGGCCAGGTTGATCATGTCCATGATCCCAAACACCAAGGTCAATCCGGCCGCGAGCAAGAAAAGCATGAGCCCGAACTGCAGCCCGTTCAGTGCTTCCTCAATCACTAATGTGCTCATGGCTCGACCCCGGAAACGTCGACAGTTGATCGCAACTTCGTACTGAGTCCGATCAGGTTCGACGTAAACTGATGAACCAGTCTTCCGACATTGACATCGACAAAGGCATCCTGGGAATCGAATGCATTTTGTGCCGTTGGCAGCGCAACGTCTTCACTCAAAACAATAGCACCCAGTTTTGCCATGATACCGCGCAAATCGATGATCCCGCGCAAGCCACCGAAGGGGCTGAGTGAAGCTGACATCAAGCCAACCGCTTTACCGCGAAACGGTGCTAGACCGTCGACGCCGTTGGCGGGCCGAGAGCACCAATCCAAGGTATTTTTTAGCAACGCGGTAACTGAGCCATTGTACTCAGGCGAAGCAATCAACAACCCGTCATGAGTCAGCAGCAATTCGCGCAAAGTTTGAGCGTTTTCCGGCACACCCGACTCAGCCTCCAAGTCACCGTCGTAAATGGGTAACGGGAATTTTCGCAAGTCGATATGAGTGACCTGAGCGCCATGCTCCAACGTCGCAGCGACAGCGAGATTCAATAATTTAACGTTCAATGAAGCTCTTCGGACACTACCGGAAAATGCTAATATTTTTATAGGTTTCATGAAATTATTTCCGTTCAGTTAAAGCTGACGAGCAAAGGCACAAAAAATACTAAAATCAATACTCACCCCAACAGAACTTACAATTTGCAGCCACCTACATAGGCGTCGGAGTGATTATCGAAAATTGTTTCAACAGTTTTGTTAGTGACAGCTCCAGCACTATCCTTTTTAACCTCACGTAGATAAAAGCTATCCATTGGGAACTGATTGGTATTAAATTTAAAATTACCACGTAGTGACTTGAAATCGGTCGTCATCAGGGCAGCATGCAATGCCTCTTTATCTGACAAATTCCCTTTTACATCCTTAACGGCGCTATCAAGAAGGCGTACTACGTCATAACCTTGAAAGGCATACATGGTTGGAATACGACCGTAGGTTTTTTTGAAATCGGCCACAAAAGCTTCATTTTGTGGGTTTTTCAGATCCCATGCCCAGTGCGAGGCATTTTTCAAACCGACCATCTGCTCGCCAACCGCAGTAACAACATCTTCATCCGCCGAGTGCCCCGTGGAGAAGTAAGGAATCTCTTTATCCAACCCGGCACCAACATACTGTTTGATAAAGTTAATGCTCATTCCACTTGGCAAAAAGAAGAACACGGCGTCTGGCTTGCTCGAGCGAATTTGAGCAAGCTCCGAGGCGAAATCGAGCTGCCCCAACTTTACATAAACCTCTGAGCTAATCTCGCCTTTGAAGAAGCGCTTGAACCCCTCCAGGTTTTCCTTGCCGCCGGTATAGTTGGGTGCAAGAATAAAAACTTTTTTGTAGTTTTTATTACTCATATAGCTACCCGCCGCTTCACTTTGCCCATCATTTTGCCAGGACAAACCAAAAAAATATTTATTGCATCGCTCACCAGCAAGTGCTGCCGGCCCAGCCGCGGCGCTGATATAAAAAGTCTTTGCTGCGAATGCAGATGGTCCCACAGCCAGCATAACGTTCGAATAAACAATCCCGGTCAAAAAGTCGACTTTGTCCCGTTTGATCATCTTATCAGCTAATTGTTTACCAACATCAGGGCTGGCCTGATCATCTCCCTCTACAACCTCGACCGGCAAACCGCCGATCTTGTTCCCATTATTTTTTAGCGCCAGGTTAAAACCGTCTCGAATTTCAAGACCAAAGCCGGCAATTGGCCCGGACAACGTACTGATAAACCCAACCTTGACACTATCAGCCGCCTGAACAGAAAAGGTCAACACAGAAAGTAACGCAAACGCAGTGAGCTTTTTCATCTTCTTTCCTTATTATATGAGTATTATCAGGAAGTTAAATAAAGCCTCTAATTGCAATACGGATCAACGTATTCAATTTCCCCACCAGGAAGAAAGAACAACATGGTAACTTTTCCGCCCTCGACCGTTGGAAAGTGTCGGCTACCGGGCTCGAAGACTTTCCAACCTGCACCACCTCCACAAAAAGTAGCGCCCTCGTCCACGGGACCGATCATATTGATCTCGCCCCGTGGATGAATGTGGAAGTTGCCCAACACATTTTTCAACATGCCGCTTTCCACGCTGTAGCCATTTGGATTGTCTGTTGCCTTAGCTAACTGGCCACGACAGTAATCCGGCCCATCAATTTGCGCGTAGCAGGCCCATCCTTCGCCTATGCCTACACGCAACAACCTCAACAGATTTAAATAAGCCTCGGAAGTCGCACCAAATTTCTCATTAAGCTCCACCTCCAGCTGTTTATCCAGCGGCTTGCCTTTTAGAAATAATAATAACGAAGCGACAGCCTTCATCATTTCAGGCTTGCTCGGGCCAGAAGGCAAAACCGCACCTTTCTCCTGTGTTGCGAGCTGTGCATTCGGGGCTTTTGACATAATGACTCCTTGCAAAGGTAGGGACACAACCAAGCAATCGGTGGACCTCACACACCTGGCTCTACCCGACTGACAAGATAAATTACCTGGCGAAATCGAGTCTATGGCGTAAAAAAAAACACGACAATTCAAGATGTCGTGACCATGCATTACCATCGGTAATACCAGACCCATATTTTAAACGAAAACGCACCAAAATCGTCGCAAATGTGCAAACATGAACGCTATTGATGCATTTCTTCTTCGCTTCGTCTTTCCTTTCCTCGACATCACGCCCCCTGGTATTACCGATAGCTATATCAGTTTGCCAATTTCTCATTTGAGCCCGGGACGGCCACCGGATAAAATCCCTTACAGTTGCTCTACCCATAAAATAAAATGATCGCGATGCGCGAGACAACGAACCGGGAGATACGCATGACGCACATTGCCATGTCAAAGCTTACCAATATGCAAAAATATTGGTTAATTACCGGAAGTGTGGGTCCTCGCCCTATCGCACTTGTAACTAGTTTGAACAGTGAAGGGCTGTGCAACGCAGCTCCTTACAGCGCATTCAACTACATGGGCGAAGATCCACCCTTGTTTGTGATTGCAGTGGACCATTATGGTGAGGAAAGCCATCGCCCAGGCGAACAAAAGGATACACTAAGAAATATCATCGAGCGTGAGCAGTTCGTGGTCAACATGGTTGACGAAAGCATCGCCGAGAGAATGGTTTTATGTGGTACTGACTTCCCCTCTCATATTTCAGAAGCACAATCCGTCGGCTTTGATTTGACTCCGTCCACCGCAATCGATGTGCCTCGCATTAGCGACGCACCCATTGCATGGGAATGCAAGCTCTACAAAATCATAGAATTCTCAAAGCAGCGCTCCATTGTATTCGGCGAAATCGTAGCGATGTATTTTCGGGACGATCTAATTGATGAAGAAAAACTCAGGGTACGTGTAGACCTTTTTCAACCCTATGGACGATTGGGCGGCCCGAACTATTGCCGAACGACCGACCGGGTTCGCCTCACCGTTCCAACATTTTTACCCTCTTCCGGAAAACCAAGAGAGTAATTTTCAGATTCTTCCTAATTCGGTTTTAGTTTATAAAAAACCTTAGCCTGCTTTATTGACGATTGTTATTTGCGGGCTCTTAAGGCTTTAGGCTGATATTTGTTAAATTGGCAGACCTTAAGGCTGATTGTTTCGTTAAGTGTGTCGTACTGCAAAATAACCGCATTTAATAGGTGCAACGGCGCCCCATTCCGTTGCCTCGCTACTACGCTCATTGCGAAGCAGTTTATTCCTGCGCCTCCGGGTGTTTTCTAGCTGTTAAGTAACACCTAAAAAGGACAAGAAAGGAGCTTTTTCGGTGATTATTCTGCGTAATGTCCCTATCAGCCGTCGCTTATGGTTGATCCTGTTAACCTCCATGCTGATGTTGATTGCGTTGTCAGCGTTGATGCTCTACCAGATCCGCGACGACCTATTCAATGCCAAGACATTGAAAACTCATCATGTAGTTGAGACGGTCAGCGGCATCCTGCGCTATTATCATGCAAAGGAAATCTCCGGTGAACTGACCCGAGAAGAGGCACAGAAGCAGGCCAGTATCATGGTAAATGGCCTGCGCTACAATCAGACGGATTATTTTGTGCTCCTGGATCTACAGGGCACGATGCTTATGCATCCGACCAATCCCAAACTCCAAGGCGTCAACATGCTTGAAACCAAGGATCCAGAAGGGAGACTCTACATTCGGGAGATGGTCGATCTGGCTAAGTATAAAGGACAAGGAAAAGTTGACTATTTCTGGCCAAAACCTGGCTCTGATGAGCCATTGCCAAAAGTCTCGTATGTAGAATTGTTTAAGCCGTGGGGGTGGATTATCACCTCCGGCGCTTATGTCAATGATGTGTTACTCGAGTTTCGCGGAAAAATTATCAACGCATTAGGAAACTTAGCGATAGTCGGTATCTTGCTAGCGGTCTTGGTAACCCTTATCTCGCGCAGCATCTCCCTACCATTGACCGCGATAGTTGACGCCATGGCGAACATCGCCACCGGCGATGCCGATTTGACCCGCAATTTAGACAACAAAGGACACGACGAGCTAACTGCTCTTGGGCAGCACTTCAATTCCTTCATGGGTAATCTGAACAGGGTCATCAGTCAAACCCGTCAGGTCGCTGGCGCACTGGATCACGCCTCTCTCTCACTTGGCGATGTCGCGAGCACAGGTCAACGACAAAGCCAACAACAGTCACAGCAAATGGAACAAGTGGCTACCGCTATCAACGAAGTTTCTTATGCTGTACAAGATGTCGCCAAAGGCGCCAAACACGCTGCCAACGAAGTGCTCCAGGCAGAGGAGCAAGCCTTACAAGGCCAACACAGTATCGAGTCTAGCTTGCACCAAACCGATCGACTGTCTGAAACGATTGACCAAGCGGTCGTGGTAATTCAAAGACTGGATCAAGAAAGCTCACAGATTGGTCGAGTCTTAGAGGTCATTCGAGCGATTGCCGAGCAAACCAATCTACTGGCCCTGAACGCGGCGATTGAAGCTGCCCGCGCCGGAGAGCAAGGTCGCGGCTTTGCTGTTGTAGCGGATGAAGTCCGGCTATTGGCGCAGCGTACTCAGACCTCGACCGCTGAAATTCAGTTCATGATCGAGCAACTGCAAAACAATTCCCAAGCAGCGGTAAAAGCAATCAACGCCAGCAGCATGGCATCCCAAAAAACAGTTGAGCTAGCCCGCCTAGCGGGACAGAACCTGAATCAGATTACGTCTTCACTGCGCAACATCAGCGGTCTTAACGCGTCCATCGCCGGCGCTACCTTACAACAATCCCAGGTGGTTGACGAAATCAATAAGAGTGTTACCCAAGCAGCGTCGTTGGCTCATGATGGCGCGGCGCTGGCCGATCGATCCAACGAAGCAAGTCGTCATTTAGAACAGCTGAAGGGTGACTTAAATCAGCTACTAGGTCGCTTCCGCGTTTGATGATAGATCCACCACAACTCGAGCATAATGCCGATACAAGGAATACCCCATCAATGATCGCCTACGGACTCGACTAAACTCCTCGGGTGGCACTGAGACGACTGCTAAACATAGCGGCCATGGCGACTACAGGCATCCCGACATAGTCCATGCCACCGGACTAAGCCCTCCAGCAGCACCATGGCTTGCACACCGGTAAAGCACAGGGCGAGTACTATCGTCAGACGATCAAGTTCAGAACTAATTAATTATCTCTACTTCGCCGGCATGTTATATGTGTTCTGTAAAGACTGGCCGCTTTTTTTTAATGCTTTGGAGACGTCGGGCGCGTCGGTCGAGCGATGCGGCGATCCTACCTCAACCGCTCCCCCAGCACGAAGCCGTGTATTCTCGGGAACCTCACCATTAGCTATTTGAGTAGGTGTGTAAAAGAGGCTGATGTTTTCCCGCAAGGCGCTCATTACCACGGTGGAAGCCGTGCTGATCCCGGCAAGCATACTAAGAAAGAAAATCAACCGTAATTTATGGAGCTGACTCATTTGCTATCCTCCCGTCGTACTCGACAAAACTACCGATGCAAGTAGCGCCGATGCATGAAAAATGTCAGCAAGACATTAATAATAAGCACTAGAAACCAGATACCATCAACAGCCCATACAAACTGAAGTTCTCACCCCGATGAAGCGCGCTTAATTATTCGACCAACTATTTGATGCAGATATATTGATCATGCCAACTGTCGCATTAGCCGTGTATTCTAAAACGGCCATGAGCGCCAGATTGACTGACTCCAAATAGCCTCGGTGACCAGCGCAACAGCGATTATCCGCGCTCCACTCGAGGCGACACATTGCACAGCAGTATCAGCAATGCGTGGGCGCTGCGAAGGGCATATAGCAGCCACAGGCATCATAAAACGCCTCTGGAGAGCAACTCGACGAAATCGACCAAATGCCCTAGCTATGTACCTACGTTATAGGTGTAGGACATTCTTCCCATGTGAATGTCCTCCCCGTTGAATCGTCGCAAACATTTCCAAGCATGATTTATGAGTAAACCATTCAGCATATCGCAGGTTAATTCATTTACCACTAAACGTAGCAATATAGGCAATCACGTCTCGGCGAGCCTGCTCGTCACTAACTTTAATGGTCATTTTTGTAGTAACCGAATCATCATGCACGACACCTCTAATATAGCCTTGCGGATCGGCAAGCCATTTGAATATTTTATCTTTATCCCAGCTCATTCCTGCCTGGGCCGCTTTTTGTAATCCGGTATCATAAGAAAAATCAGAAAGCGATCCCATTTTCCGATTGACCACACCGGTTAAATTCGGGCCGATTCCATTGGCCGCTGTAGGCCCGACCTGATGGCAAACAGAGCATTGTTGAAAAACGGCCTCACCACGCTTGGCATCACCCTCCTCAGCGAACAAAGGCGTAACAAAAGCAAGCGCTAGTAGCCCTGCCAAAAATCTTGGAGAGCAATTCGTCAAGATAGATTTCATATAAGGCTCCGATGCTAGTTTAAATTTATCACTTCTATCAGGCTTTCGGTAAATATCGAATCTAAATTGCTACATAGGCAACAGGCACACTTAAATCCAACCAATGCAAAAAAAGCGCGCCAAAGATCTACACGTGACCATCCTGAGTGAATGGGACAATAATAGATCTCCTGACCTTTGTTCACACACGCAACAAGCATGATTCTAGGAACGCCGGCCTCCAGTGTCCAGCCAATGCAGCCAACGAATGGCAAAGTCCGCACGTTTTTGAAAGCGATGCATCAGATCGTACACTAACATGATGATCGCATCACTACTGAACGTTTTCGCTTCTAAGATTAGAGATCTCAGCTCTTGCCTACTGGAGACAACATAATGAAAAGCCTGATAACTAACATGACCACCGCGATAGCGATAACGGCGTTTGCCGGATTATACGCTACTGCCGCGCAATCCGCAGGCTACCCGGACATAAAAATTGGCCCAACCTTCAACGATAAAGGTCAGTTGGTGCAGCCAAAGAATTTCCGGCAATGGGTTTTTCTCGGAGCCCCCATTACCCCAAACGGGCTAAACAACGGGAAGGCGGGATTTCCTGAGTATCATAATGTTTACGTAGAGCCTGCGGCTTTCGAGCAGTATCGAAAAACCGGGACCTGGCCAGAAGGTACGATGATGGTGAAGGAGCTGCACCTGACTCAAAAAGGCCAATTACCGGATGGATCAAGTGTTGAACCATCGGGTAGAGGTTATTTCCCCGGTGGAGGCCCAAGTGGGTTAGACGTCTCCGTCAAAGACAGTAAACGCTTTGCAAAAACAAAAAATTGGGGCTATTTCAACTTCGGCCATCACGCCCCTCCCTACTCCGCAGCGTCTACAGAGTCACCGAAAGAAGCCTGCGCCGGATGCCATATCGATAACGCCAAGGAAGATATGGTATACATCCAATTCTACAAGCCGATCCTGACCCCTCTTCCTCTTCCTTAATTAACAACATATATTTTACGGACAAAGCCTTATTTATAAAATAAATAAGGCTTTTCGGCGACTGGCCAAATAAATCAATTCCATTGATATCAACCTGCAGCATGGACAAGTGAAGATATAAGGAAAAGCAAAGTAAACTTATTTTATTATTCCATACACTGCTCACCCCCCCCAACATCTCACCGATTGATTGCGGAAAGCAAAATCCGCACCAATCGCAGCAGTTTTCATGGCAAATAAAAAACCGCACGTTTTTGGAATAAACTTATGCTACCATGATCTACGGTAATTCACGCGTTTGAAAAATAAACATTTTGGTGATAACACAAACTGCAATTCGAGAAATTTTTCCCTAAAAATTTGTATAATCAATAAATTTTAAAGAAATTAAAAAACTAAGGAAAATTGATGGTGTTGTACACGCCCCCGGTTAATTTTCTAACGGGAAATCAGAACCCGCCTGCTGCCAAGGGTCAGGAAATTTTACGAAATTCGATTGTGGAGTTGTGTGAATCAAAAATTGCAACACATGCAATCAAGGCGGGACTCCGTGCGCCTGATTTCACATTATTCGACATGGAGGGAAGCGAAGTAAATTCGCTTGATCTTACTCGAAAAGGGCCTGTTGTTATTGTCTTTTTAAGAGGACTATGGTGCTGGTATTCATATACGACCCTCATTGCTCTAGAAACAATCCATACGGCGCTAAGTGATAGAGGAGTGTCAGTCATTGCCATATCACCACAACTACATTTCTCCCAAGTAGATGTAGACAGAAAACAAGCTTTCAACTTTCCACTGCTGTGCGATTCTCGCAGTCGAATCGCCCAGGAGTTTCAGGTTGCATGGCGGCTATCGGTGTCTCTTAAAAAAACCTATCTCCAACTTGGAGCAGACCTCGATAAATTGAATGGAGCAGATTGTGAGCTGCTACCCATGACATCGTTCTATATTATCGATAGACAAGGGACTATTGTGTATTCAGACGTCAACCCGAATTATGTACAACTAATGAGCATGAATGAAATCTTATTAGTACTGGACAATATGCCGCAGCCTCGCAAAAGCCGCGCGATAGAATAGCTGCCTACCCTTTTCAGCTAAAGCGAGATAATAAATGCAACACCAAAGGCTGATCCAATCGAACAATTCAAGACGTTACCGCCCTATTGTGTTGGTCAGTGCACGTATTTTAAATTGCGAACCTTCAGGTAATTATGTTTCAAACACCGGGCGTTTTACCATAGTTATATTTCTTAGCGATAACGGACGCCTGGTATTTAGTAACTCTTCAGCCAGCATCAACGTCGAGGCCAAGATTGGTACCACAGTGCTGATCGGGAACACTGAAAAAGAGCAGACCATGTCCTGGACTGCCCCTAATAAGCTGCTCGAGATAGCTATTGAAGATAGATTTGTTTCAGATGTGATAGCAGCAGTTACACCGAGTAAAACTGCGCTCTCAGACGTTATCGGAGTTTATGGCCCGGAAGCAGGATTCGGTGCCCTCGCTAAACGTTTAGCATGCAAAATGTTGGGGAATCAAAAAACCAGTGCAAGCTTAGTGGCAGATGGATATTATTGTGCGCCTACGGCACGTTTTCTGATTGCAATGATGGTTAACATTCGAAACAACATAAATCAGGATAAATCGAATAAGAAGAGGCTCTCTCTACCAGAGAACATCTTGAAAGAAATTGTCGATCATATCGAAAATGAAATATCAACTGCAATAAGTGTTTCTGAAATGGCCGAAATTGCCGCCCAAAGTAGATTTCACTTCGCCCGCACATTTCGAGCGAGCACTGGTAGCTCTCCGCACTCCTATATCTTGGACAGTAGAATTCGCCGCGCAGAATTTTTACTATCTGAAACTAACGTCAGCCTCTCACAGATCGCCAACGACTCGGGTTTCAATTCACAATCCCATTTCACAACAACATTCAAGAAACGAATAGGCTTAACACCTGGAAAATACCGCGATCTTCATCGCTGAGCACAAGACTACATGACTGGAAGTACCATCACAGTATTAATTATAAAAATAGCAAACTTAGGACACCATTAAACCGATCAAAATTCAGGGTAATCTATCTCTGTATCATTAATTCGATTTACGGTACTGATGAATATCGTTGATGCAATCGCCAGGGACATCTCGATAATTTGGCGCTCAGAATATCCTGCGGCAATTATCGACTCCACACTCTGCGAATTAAGCGCCCCCTTGCTACTAAAAATCGTTCGGACAAATTCAACGAGGGCATCACGACGAAAATCACCGGTGCTACTACCTTCTCGAATGTTTGAAGTAATCTCGTGCGAAAGGCCAAAAAAATGAGCTTTTAGACTATGAGCCGCGATGCAGTAACGGCAACCCGTCCACTCACTCACCACCAGGCGAATAATCTCTAAATCAGCATCAGAAATATCGCTCTTAGCGACCACTTCATCTATACGCAGCACCGCGTCCAATCCCTCCGGACTATGCGTTCCGATAGTTAAATAAGCATTAGGAATCATACCTGCGGCTCTTTTAATAGATGCGAAGGTTTCTGCCAGCAATCCGCTAGCTTCAGTCGGATCCATGGTGGTCAAGCGCGACATCGAATACTCCTACTGAATAAAGCAATTAACCTCAGTGCATGAGAGACTGTATAGCCTAACCCTGGACGCCTGTCATGTTAATGCTATAATTAACCGAATTCATGCTCGAGCGTCTCGAATGGACATTTTAAGCAGATTGCTTCTTCTGATGCCGGCAAGCGGTACGCTGGACATTCGGTGCCATTTCAGTCCTCCCTGGAGACTCGATTACGCCGCCAGCGGACCGCGCGAGATCCCTTATCACATACTCTTGCGGGGCACCGCTCAAGTCGACGACGGCGAGCATCCCGTCTTATTTATGCAAGCAGGCGACATTTTACTCATCCCTTCGGGTGTCTCCCATGTTTTATATGAAGGGGGCAGAGCCTTATCGACGACTGGCAAGTCGCATCGTGAACGCGGTCTTAGAATTATAACTAATGAGAGCGATGCTAAACCTGTAAACATGCTCTGTGGGCGCTTTATTTTACCATTATCTCCACGACAAATGATAAAGGACAACTTGCCTCGACAGCTAATTATTCGGGGAATTTGCGATCCTAATAACTTCACCCACTCAACGGAAGAACAAGTCGCACGTACCCGACTCGCCCGATTAGTAACGTTAATGCATGAAGAAGCAATAGAACACAGTTCTGGTAGTGAGTCGATAATTAATCACCTGTCCGGGGCGCTTTTTGGTATGACCTTACGCCTGGCGAGTGAAGGTGCCGAACCGCTAACCGGGTTGTTACGTCTAGTGCAACGCCCAAGGCTTCAGCCAGCTTTTACAGCAATGTTTGAAGATTACTCCAAGACATGGACGATGTCAGAATTAGCATCTTTGTGCCTGATGTCGAGGTCGACCTTTGCGAGACAATTTGGTGAGGCAGTTGGCAGGTCCGCTAATGATATGCTCGTAGAAATACGCATGATGAAGGCAAGCAAGCAGCTCGCGCAGACATCGAACTCAATCTCTAAAATAGCTCAAGACACTGGATACAAATCGGATGCGGCCTTCCAAAGGGCGTTCAAAAACCACATAGGGATGACGCCGGGCAAATGGCGCGTACAATCGAGGCTGCTCACCACTCAAAGCTCAGAGACACCATGAACCCCGATCAAGCCCAATCGACTTTGATTCAACCGACCCCAACGAACGTTAAAGTGATTGCCTGGCCCCTCGCTCCCGGTAGCCTGTTTGGTTAGTCAATTTCGGCGCGACAAGTCCCCTGATCCGCGTTGCTGTCCCTCGCCATAGCAAGCTATAACGGGTCATGGCACATTGGCCATGGACTTGTGCCAGCCGAACTTGGGCCAACCAACTGACTGTACAGACCATTAGCGTAGCTCGATGCATTAGACGTCCAATCAAAAAAAGCACGATTTCGAAACAAACCTGTAAACAAACAAGCTAATGTTTGTCCCCGCTCTCAAGTGAAGCATGAATTACGACTTTACATTTCAAGCAATTTTAGCGGTGGCCTCTTTGAAGGAGCTCCTTTGATCATCCCTTAGGTGGGACGCACGTTCGCTGGTTTATGCGTCCACCTTTTTTTAAAATTTAATTTTTTGCGAAAATTAAAATTAAACACATAAATATTTTTTACCATTTCTGCCTACTTTATATAAAGTTCGAGGCTCTTTCTTAGCGTGGGTACAAGTCCTATGGCTAAAATTAACTAGGGATTATCCAAGCTCACAAACACCCCGAGCTTTAATTTTATGCGAGAGGAAAAATGACTACGAGATATTGAAGTAACCGATATTCACATTTCCCCCATGATTAATAAGAAATATTTATGCTTTTTTTGAGGAGACACCATGAACACCCGACCGCTTTCGCATATCGATAAGATTGAAAACCTTCTTATAATCAACAATTCTTTAGGCGTGCTAATCACTCGAACAGGATGGTATGCCGCCTTTGCCGCACTAACGGTAATCTATTTATGGTTCGGCGGTATGAAATTTACCGAGTATGAGGCGAACGGTATTTACGGTTTTGTAAGTCATAGTCCAGTGTTATCTTGGATGTATAATTTCATGAGTATCATGGGATTCTCCTATTTCCTAGGGATTCTTGAGATTGCGATTGGACTATTAATTTCAGCCAGATGCATATCTCCTAAACTATCACTTATTGGCGGAATTCTATCAGTTGGACTATTTGTAACGACACTTACATTTATGCTCACGACTCCAGTGGTGTTTGAGCCGGCACTGGGCTTCCCTGCCATATCAGTTGTTCCCGGTCAATTTCTACTAAAAGACGTCGGCTTGTTGGCTTTATCCATATTGGTAATCGGAAATTCGCTGACAGCCATAGAGAGCCAGCGATATAAAATGCGTCACAAGTAATCGAGTTGAGCAAGATTTAAATACTTAAGAACATCAAGAATACATGGCTCCCCATAACAACATTTAGGGGGGCCATGCTTTACCACTCTGTTCTTGCTTTTGGAATTCCGAGACCAAGTGGGTGACAAAGGAACGTGCGACAGTTTTCGATGCGGCGCCTGCCGGAAACAAAGCATAGAGTTTAATATCGCCCATATCCCAGTTCTCAAGCACGCGAATCAATACACCCGACTCTAGTTCCGCTTTACACGACCAGAGCCCTGTAGACATAATACCGACGCCACTAACAGCCGCAGCCATGGCTGCTTCATACGCATTAGCCGTCATTCTCCGTTCAATACTGATTGATACAGCCTTACCATTGTGCGAAAAAAACCAGGTACCTGCTCTCGACGAAGAAGGCTCAGCGATAATTGAATGTGCCATCAGTTCAACAGGCGAGTTCGGCACTCCTCGGAGCAAAAGATACTTGGGAGAAGCAACTAAAATCTTAGGAGTACTGCTGACAAGCCGCATTGATGTTGTGACATTTTCAGGCACATCTACCTGGAGGGTGAGGTCTACACGCTCTCTTAGCGCATCTCGGTTAGGCTGATCTGCAACCAGATCGACGCTTAGCGCTGGATGAGCATCAAGGAACTCTGATAATTTCGGTACAACCTCTCTGAGAGACACACCGGAGTGTATTCCAAGTCTCAGCCGGCCATGATGCTGTGTTCCGCCACGAGTGGCAAGATTTGCTTCATCAAAAGCCGCCAGTATGGGCTCTATGTTTGCCAAGTAAGCTTCACCTGCCGGAGTAAGCATTACTGCACGCGTCGTTCGAACCAGCAACTTCGCTCCCAGGTCATGCTCTAAAGCAGCAATTATCCGCGAAGCTGAGGACTGAGAAATACCTAGCTCTCGACCAGCGCGGGAGAAACTGCCTGAATAAGCGACACGGACGAATAAACGAAATGGAAAAAGATATTCACTCATGCAAAATCCGAATTTATGTTATCTGCGTTAGGTGGCTAGTCTATTAAGCAATAATAGCCGATTATCCTAGATACAGTCAGCAATAAAAACGCACAAAGCCAAATGATAATTTATATCTGAGCGCAGCTTCGAGCACGTCTTGCTTGCCTTGTAATAATTTACTGATCATTTGCAAGCATTGAGATCTGCTTTGACTGTGTTGAAATGCACCACCGACTAATGCCTTTCGATGCATCTATCTGAGCCAAGTAATAGCAAACACGCATACCTTGTGAGCAGCTAGTAGTTACCACATCGTCAGACCAAGGGAAAGTTCCAATGTCTCGCTTGTCAACCATTCATCCATCTTCAGCTTCTGGCATCGCCTCCGAAATCTACACCTCCATAAAAAAAGCGGCAGGCATGGTACCTAATGTTTATGCAACTATTGGAACGCATAGCCCAACAGGTTTAAAAGCCATACTTGAGCTCGATGAAATAATAGAGAAAGGTACGCTTTCAAAAATAGAAATAGAAGCAATTAGGCTCACAGTCGGTGTAAACGCCGGTTGCGACTATTGTATTACTGCGCATACGTTTTTGGCGCAATTCGCCGGTCTATCGCAAGACACTATAAAAAAAATAAAAATAGCACAACCAACCAACATCGAAAAATTTGATACACTACTTGACTTCACCAGAACGCTAATAAGCTCAAAGGGAGTGATTAGTTTCCGCAGTATTCAAGAGCTTTTTAACGTTGGTTACACCGAAAAAAATCTAATAGAGATCTGCTTTGTTATCACGTCCACAAAATTCACCAGCCTGGTAAACAGAATAAACAATACCATCATTGACTTCCCTCACGCTGAGAGCAAAGATGAGATCATGCAAAATCAATCATAAAAATAGCAAGTTTTTGAAATAGCCTTACTCTTGATTGGGCTAACTTAGTTAAATCGGAGACAAGCACATCCTATCAATCCAAAAAAACCTACTATACTGATAAAACAACCGGTCTTTCCCGACCACTGATCGTATAGGTTATGCTTGCACCGTTATCTCGCTGATGTGGGCGTGTTCTCCGGCGCGCTCTAGGGCTTTCAAGCAAACGTGGAAACAACAGAAGGTTTCACGCCAATTGGAGCAAGCAAATGACTCACCTTTTAGTAGAAAAAATCACATCTTTCCTACAGGTGACGATCAGGGGCATAGTAGCTCAAGCGTTGCGTTCAGGCCACTTAGAGGCTCTCCTCAGCTTATTCTCCCGACTCTTATACAACGATCAGAAAACCGTATCGTTTTGTGATCAATTAGAAAAGATAGACATCTAATAATAGCTATTCACGGACTAATAGCCGACAGCTAAAAGTATTTCAGAGGCTAATATGACGGTACTACTTCCTCCTCGCTCCGACTCAACCTCTATCACAACTCAAATATACACAATTGTCAGCGCCAGGTCATTAAAACAAAAAGGAAATCAACGGTACTCGTCTCGTCGCGGACAAATGACGATAATAATTTTTCTCACCTCTAATGGTTCACTATCGCTTACCGAATTGGAACGTCACAAGGAGGTGGAAATAAAGTATGGCACATGCCTTGTGCTAAAAGGCGCGGAAAACAGCCAAATCATCACATGGGAAACTCCGAATAGCTTTGTAGAGATAATGATTGATGACTACTTTCTATTACGAACCCTTGAAACTTTACAGCTAAACTTAACTTGCCTTAAAAATATAGTCCTTCATTACGGCCCAGAATCAGGCTTTGGTTGTGTTGCACGTCGTGTAGTTGAAAAGATCGGAGATGGAATTAATACCTGCGCCAGCCTGGTTAGGAACGGTCTTCACTGCCCAGCCGCAGCCCGATTTATTATTGCAATGATATTAAAAGGCAAAAAAAACACTGCACTTAATTTTGAAATAGAACTGCCAAAGTCGTGCCTGCCAGAACCTAGGTTCGTTAAGGTAGCCGAATATATCGAGCAACGTATTGGTTCTTCAATCCATGTTGGAGAACTTGCAAGTATTGCCGCACAGAGCCATTTTCATTTTACACGCACATTTAAAGCCCGGACAGGGCAATCCCCTCATGCTTATATTCTGCAACATAGGGTACGACGTGCCGAACATATGTTGGCTGAATCGAACCTTACCCTGGCACAAATTTCCCAAGAATGCGGCTTCAGTTCACAATCGCACTTTAGCACGGCTTTTAAACAACATGTTGGAATAACACCAGGACAATACCGAGATCTTTGGTGCAATTAAACTTGGTGTCGTTCAAGACTTACGTCTTAAAAAAGCACGATTTTGAAATGACAGGAGATGATTATCAACTAAAATTTATGAGCGATTAGCTCTATGCACGCGTGAAACGCTCAATGCAGCTTGCAGCTTGTCGTAAAATTCATTAATTCCGAAGCAGGTTATTAAAATGATTGCCAATAAAATCAGAGTCGTAACCGTACTCACGGCCTTGCTGGTTTCTACGCTTCCAGCCATATCGCTAGCAGAGTCAATGGCTAAACCTTCAAATATTCACTCCACAACTTATTCACAAACCTACAAAAATTATGTAGATAAAAATGGAAATATAAAGGTACCGAAAGATTATAGAACGGAATTTGTATTTCTTGGTTCCTTCGCAGTACCTGGTGGAGATTCATTGGGGGGCTTAAAACAGCTCCACCAAGTGTATGTTGATCGCGACTCGATTGAATATTATCGCTCCCACGGGGATTTTCCCGATGGCGCTATGCTAATCAAAGAACTACAAGGCACCACGGCAGCCGACCTGACGACAGGCCATGCTTCATTTTGGAATCAAGGAGAAGGTTGGTTTGTGATGATAAAAGACACAAAAGGTCGCTACAAAGACAGCGGAATATGGACTGATGGCTGGGGTTGGGCGTTAATTGCTCAAGAGGCTCCATCCGTCACTACCAACAAAGATACAAGTACATGCATCGCTTGCCATACCCCTGTAAAGAAAACTGACTGGGTACATGTATGGGCATATCCTCTTCTCAACGCACATGACAAGATCTCGACACTCAACAACTAAAAACACAATATAATTCATTCACAGGGCAAGCCTATCAGACTCGGAATGTTGAAAAGCCGGCCCTTCAGTGAACCCCCTAAAAGCTAATGAGTATTGCATTGAGTTTACTGAGGGAATGCCGTGTTGACAGCTTATGCAGACATTATACTCCAATAAATAAGCCGAGCGCGGATTTATAGCGAAGATAACCTTTACTATCCGCGCTCACCACGGCTTCAGATTTTAGAAATTACAGGGAACAAGAAGATTACCCAGCCACTTTCACATAAGATACTTTCTACAAATTTTATACCCTATAAAAATAAAACAATAGCCAACAACACTCTACCACTCAGAATTTTCATCGCACTTCATCTAGATTAACATTTTATATTACAGACTTTTTTAAACTTCTTAAAAAGTCTCACGATCTTTAGACTCTTCCCCAAAAACGCATAAATTTTTTACAATTTCTTTGAGAAGAAGAAAAATCTGAACTATAGTAATCACAGACCAACGGAAATTTTTTTCGTTTCAACACAACAAACAACTAACTGATACTTTATCTTACAACTGCAAATCGTTCAACCTCCTATTAACTTAATTAGAATTAACGAAATTGTCATACTCTATCAGTACCATCGTTATCAGCTCAGCCCTTGCTTTCATCATGGGCTTTGCCATAAGACGTGGCGATATTTGTGCGGTAGCTGCAGTCGGCCATTGGATGAAACATAAGCAAACCAGCCACCTTCGGGCGTTTATTACAGCCGCGGCATGGGCAGGAGCTCTGCTTTTACCAAGTGTTTGGTTTTTCCCAAGTGTTGTTAACCTCTCCCCCACTTATAAACCTTCTGAGATCACCTTCGTCGCTGGAGCACTTTTCGGCTTTGGCGCTTTTCTAAATCGTTCGTGCGTGTTTGGCACGATTGCTCATCTGGCTAATGGCGAAACTGACTATATTGGGACGCTTATTGGTATGTTTATCGGCGCACTCCTGGCTCAAGTGGTTCCATTCCCCCCCAGCAGTCCTCTCTATTTAGTAAATCTGTCGACACCTAACGTGTTAACTATTTGTATATGGGCGGCATTTATCGCAATTGCTTTTCATGATATTGATTTAAAGCATCGCTTCATTGCATCGAATAATAACATGACTCCTTCCGGTAGCGCCTGGAGCCCTTTTTTTTCGATGTCTGTGATCGGTGCCGCCGGGGGGTTGCTCCACGCGATAATCGGCAACTGGGGATATCTGACGGTGCTTTCCCACAGTGCCGCCAAACTGATCAACCCAGCTCAACCTGATGTCGCTCTCCAGGTGTTTACCGCTACGGGATCGCTCATTTTGGGGGCCATCGTGGCAGCGAGAAAGACCCGCAAACTAATAGTCCGAAAACCCCAACCCTTACCTTTTTTTCGAAAGCTCGCGGGAGGCTCGTTGATGAGTTTTTCCGCGGAAATCATCCCAGGTGGTAACGAGACTTTACTGCTGCACGGTATTCCATCACTCGCCCCCCACGCTCTTATCGCTTATGCAGCGATGCTTGTTGCGGTAATCGGACTATTTAAGCTTAGTCACAGCGCTTAGTGGCCTGTGTGGTTATTTCGTGCAAACCCTAAGCGCTCTGCAATCTGTCTACCCGACACCCATCCATGAACAACCGCCAAAGCAATATTTTCCGGCTTAAGCACGGGCTCTGTTTTTTTCCGTATAGAGCGCGTCGAAGTTGACGGGGGCCAGCATCAGCGGTGGGAAACACCCCTTCAACATTATGGTGTCGAGGGCCTCGCGGATATAAGGAAACATGATCATAGGACAGGCGCAATTGAGGGCTTCATCCAGTTTCTGCTCGGGTAAGCCCTTGATGATAAACAATGCGGCCTGGTCGATCTCGACCAAGAAAGCCAGAAGGCTATCGTTTTTTGCGGTGATCGATATGGACAGCACCACTTCATAGAGGTCGTCGCCGATCGATTCGTAGCTGACATTCAGATCCAGGCTGACCTCAGGCTTCCAGTTCTGCTTGAAAACCTTTGCCGCATTCGGCGCTTCAAAAGATGAGTTTTTAATATAGATTTTTTGTAACGCGAAAAACACCTGTTCGGTCTTATGGGTATTTTTATCTTTGTCCAACATAATCCGCCTCATAATTTCTTCAGCATTTCAATTTATTAAGCTGGCTTGCCATGGAAGGAATCTGCGCAATACCCCAACCGGAGCCCCGGTCGGGGTATCAATCAGCGTGACGGACGCCGGTCAGGCGTTCACTGGCGCCGGCAGATCCAGCCAATCAAACAAGGATTTCAAATCCGGCTGGAGGTCGTGAATGACCGGATACCAAGGAGTGGGCGCCTCGACATCGTGCATCACCCCACAACTTGGACAATAGTACTCGCGGTAAACTTGCCAACTGGTGTCTGGCGCCATCAGCGCAGGATAGACCTCCTGCATCTTTTCTTTACTGTCACGCACGTAGATCAATGCATTGAGCTTCCAGTTTTTCCGGTAATCGCCATACTCATAACCGCATGAGCATTTGCTGACAAGTTTCTTATCTTTCGGTGTTTCCGCAAGAAAAAGGTGAGGACCGAGGGGTATGATGATCTTATCGTCCCAAGATACCTGTTCCTGTAACACGGCGATGTAATTAGCGTAACGTTCCTTGTCCTTAGGTAAAGACAACATGCGGTGCAAAGTATCCCAGTCCAAGTCCCCTTTGACCAAATCAGACACTTGTTTTTTGGTATAGGTTGACATAATCAGTCTCTCTTTTGTTTTTTGAATTGTGAGATGTCATTGATAAGGATGCTCGGGCACCCTCTTCGCAGACAATCACTGTTCGGTCATGATCACGGGGTGAACATCGGGCAGTTCGCTCAGATCCATATGGTGTTCAGCACCAAACATAGGGATACCGAGATCTTTCTCTTTCAGCGCCCATGCGGTCGGCAACTCCCAAAACGCTTTGAATTCGCCAAGGAACTTCTCCGACAAAGCAAAGCTGGAAGCGAACATCTGCTGGACCTGGACCGATGCCTCCTTATCCAGAATCTTCTGACGCTCCTGTTTCATCCATTGCTGGGTCGGTTGGCCCCGGGTAATTCTTTCCTGGCGGATCGCCTGGCGCCGTGCCACTGTCTTCTTTTCATCGACCATCCAGTCGCCGGCTTCGTTCTGAGAGATCACTACGCCATAAACCTTTTGAGCAAATTCAGGCAGCACGAAGTTCTGGTTGAGATCGTCGGCGACCGCCGTCGGATCGCGATCCAGGGGATCACCAAAGCCAGGGCCGCCACGCAGGTAATTGAGGTAGAGATCACCATTTTTGAAGATTGTTTCAGTAGTGATGCACTGCTTATCACGCTTAACCTGCGCACCGGCGTCGAGATGTTTCTCGAATTCGCAGGCGCTGGGATCGCGATCCTTACCAAGAGGCAGTGATTTTCCCGCTTTGATGCGATCCAAAAGGCCAGTGTCATGGGCTTCGAAGCGGTAACCGGTGGCGGCCGGATATCCCCCCATCAGCCCCCAGTCGCTGTTCATATAACCGTTGCCCATAAAGAACATGGTCCAATCGGCGGAGCCCCAGACCATACGCAAGGTTTCAAATCCAAGACCGCCGCGGTATTTACCATACCCGCCGGTATTGGTCTTGATGGTCCGTCCCATATAGAGCAGCGGTTCGGCCAGCTCCCAGATCTCGATATCGCCCATGTCCCCTTCGGGGTTCCAAATCGCCGCCGCGTGATTCAGGCCATCCTTGACGGCGCAGGCGCCCGTGCCACAGGCTGCGGTTTCGAAGCTGTTGACGGCGTGGATCTCGCCTTCTTGGTTGATACCGCCGCCCTGCAGCCAGTTACAGGGGTTGGAGTTGCCCGCGTTGACCTCCTCCAGATAGCCACGACCGAAATACGTTCGGCTCACACCACGCCACAGGGAGCTCCAGGAGGAGACCAGGAAGTGCCAGGCATCGGCGTGGGCGGTACGGCGGTCGTCAGGATTGGTCCAGGTACCTTTGGGCATGCGGAACTCGGTGGCGTAACGGGCACCGTCATTGATCCGTTCAGTGGGGACCAGGGTTTGGGTCATCATGACCCAGATGCCACTGGTGAATGCCACCGGGTTGGCATTGTAGGTGTGCCAGCCCCAACGGCTGCAGCCCTCGAAATCGAGGCGCCAGGTAGCATCGGGTTTGACCGTGATTTCGCACGGGGCGTGCATGATGGTATTGAGCTTGGCGAAAGGCGGGACGACCACATCTTCATGCATGTAGGGCACATCGACAAAGGCGACGGTGCGGATCTTGCCGGGAATGGTCATCGCCTTGATCCGGCTGATGAGCCCGCGACGGCCATCCTCGATTACTTCGGTGGTAAATTTTTCATAGGCCGCGATACCTTCTTCGCGAACCGTTTCCTCGACCAGATTGCGGATCATGTGGCAGCCAGCGATACGGGTCTTCTCGTCCAGGATCCAATACTTTGGCGTGCGCACATTGCGCTGGCTCTCATGGAGCCAATCGCGCAGCGGCGTGTCGTTGATACCGGTCTTGCGACAGGTGATCTGCACCCCGTCACCGAAACGCTGGACTTGACCGTTGGACATCGAGCCAGGCCCCACCGCACCCACATCGATGACGTGGGTCACACCGCCCACCCAGCCAATCAGCAGGCCTTCATGGAAAATCGGCACGATGGTGGCGATATCGCAAGGATGCACGTTACCGATCTGGCAATCGTTGTTGGTGAACATGTCACCTGGGTTGATTCCAGGATTGGATTCCCAGTTATTCTGAATCATGTATTTGATGGCGGCGCCCATGGTGCCCACATGAATAATGATTCCCGTAGAGGTGGCAATACAGTCCCCTGCCACGTTATAGAGGGTAAAGCACAGTTCTCCTTCTTGCTCGACGATGGGCGATGCCGCAATCTTCTTGGCTACTTCGCGGGAATTGACCAACCCCGCACGGAGCTTGGAAAAAATCCGCTCATAACCGATGGGGTCCGACTCTTTAAACTCCAGCCGTGTCAGACCGTTGTAGCACCCTGTTCTTTCCGTGCGCTGCAAAATCAGATTGCGATGCTCATTGAGCGTCAGTCCGCTATCCAGCAGTTTTCCCGCCTGGACAAAGGTTTCTTGAATAGTCATGAGAGATCCTCAACACGTTATATTTATAATTGGCTGGTCATTAGCATTCGATCAGATGGAACAGACGGTTCACATCCAGGAACGTCTCGAATCCCGGCGGAATCACATAAGTGGTGGCATCGGATTCGATGACCGCCGGGCCTTTTATTTCGTTACCGGGCTTAAGCTTTTCCATATGATAGATAGCGGCGTCGACCCACTTTTTTTCGTAATAGAAAGGCCGGGTACCCAGGTGTGATTCAAGCGACGGAGTAGGACCGGCTCCCGGTTCCTCGGGAATATTGGGTTTCTTGGTTTCCACGGAACCGCGCATGATGGCGCCGGTGATCCCGTAACCCAATTCCGGCGATCTCGCGGCGTCGGCGTAGACCCGCGCGTAGGTATCGTTGAACGACTGCACCAGATCGTCCCAGTCCTCGGCACCGGAGAGCGCCGCCACCGGCGAATCGATTTCCAAATCGTTCAACTGCCCCAGATATTGCATGGAGTAACCAGGGCTCAGAGTGACCTCCTCATCTTTGAAACCATTGATCCGAAACTCTTCCAACACCTTGGCGCGCAGTTCGTCCCAGGCTGCCTGCAGGGTGGTGGTGGCTGCGGTGATATCTGCAGTGGTGGACTTCTCGTTGATACCGATGTCGACACTCTTGTCGTAGCGATATTCGAAATCGGCGGTCGCGCAGCCGAAGGCAGAAAAACCGGCCGCCCAAGCGGGCACGATGGTTTCCTTGAAACCCAGTCCCTTGGTATAGCCGTAGGCATGCACGGGACCGCCGCCGCCATAGGAGAAGCAGACGAAGTCAGAGGGGTTGTAGCCCTTCCCCGTGATCATGGCCCGCAGATGCTGGCGCAGGGATAGATCCAGCAGCTCGATGACCCCGGCGGCGGCATCCTCGACCGAGAGTCCCAGGGGATCGGCGATCTGACGTTTGATTTCGCGCCGCGCCCGCTCGACATCCAGTTTCAAGACCCCACCGAGGAAGTTCTTGGGATTCAGATAACCCAGGATGATGTGACAGTCGGTCACCGAGACGGTATCCAGACCTCCCTCCGGCCAACAGGTACCGACCTTATAGCCCGCACTATCTGGCCCCAGCTTGATCGCATTGGCATGGGGATCGATACGCACGAAGCTTCCCGCGCCGGCACCGATGGAGTCCATCGCCACCAATGGCAGAGAAAGCACCAGGCGCGCCATATCGCCATCTTTATGGATGGCGAAGTTGTTCTTGGTGATCAGCGCCATGTCGAAGCTGGTCCCGCCAATATCGGAACAGGCGATATTCTCGTAACCGAGTTTTTCGCCCAGAAACTTGGCCCCGATTACCCCGCCAATCGGTCCCGACACCAAGGAGCGCGCCAACTCCTTGGCTTTCCAACTGATGGTGCCACCGTGGCTGGCCATGACCCGCAGATCGAACTGGCCGCCAATATCCTTCATGCTGTTGCTGATGGTCCCCAAGGTGGTACGCGAGGGCTCAGCCGCATAAGCCTCAAGGATGGTGGTGTTGGTGCGGTGGCTTTCCTTGCGCATCGGGTAATAGTCCACGGAGGCAAACACCGGAATCTCGACCCCCATCTCCCGGACAACCTCCTTACAGACATCGCGGACGGCCTTTTCATGATCGCCATTCAGATAGGAACTCAGCAGACTGATGACGATCGTCTTACAGCCCTGCTCGATCAGCTCGCGCGCGGCCTCCCGGGCTTCCTGCAGGCGCACCGGAATCACCACATTGCCCTTGGAATCGATCCGTTCGGTGACGCCACGAGTGTCCTTGATGCTCACCAGGGGTTCGTCATAACGATGGGTGTTGAGGTGAATACGATCCTCGAAGGCATAACCCAGATAGCTTTGGATGGCTCGTCCCATGCGGTGAAAATCTTCAAATCCCTTGCTGACGATCAGCCCGGTGCGCAACCCTTTGCGTCCCACGACACGATTGAGCATGGCGGTTCCCGAGAAGACGCAGGTCACCATTTCGGGGAACACATCCTCGACCGTTCTATTCCAATGTCCTAGAGCATCCTTGCTGGACTCCAGCACCGCCTGGGACTCATTGATGTTACTCTGCGCCTTACCTACGACAAACGTTCCATCGGCTCGCACAAAAAAGGTATCGGTCATAGTGCCACCGGCATCGATACCGAGGACTTCTACTGGATTCGCTAATTGGTTCAAGATTATATCCTCTATTATTCTTATTGCTGATTGCTGACGCCGTTTGCCCAGTCCTGACCAGGCGCAACACATTAGGTCATCCAAACCCATCGGCCCGGGCAACCGCTTAAATACATAGCATCGGTTATGCCAACAAAAAATAAGCTAATAAAAACAATGGGAAACACTCTTCGCCTAGAAAAAAGACAACTCTGATGAAGGCTATTGCGTTCGAAAATCGGTCGCCTATCGACCGTTAATCGAACTCTTGCGGATAGTTGTGTTGAAGTGAGAAAAAACTGTGCATCAGCGACGCGTGCCTGGCATGAGCCAGCAATTGTAAATAGATCAAAGTGGGTTCAAGATAAGCGCGGCCTCTTTAATAAATAAAATAAAAGCGGTGACATTCATGAAACAAGACGTGCCATTACACGGATCGGTGGCTGTCGAACAGCCCGGGCGTATCGCCCATGCGCGCGAAAGGTTACTGAGCATCGGCGCCCTTCCCGACGATACCGTTCGCTCGGTGATCAAAGCCTCGTGGCAACGCTGTGTCTCCAAGGAAGTGAATCCTCTAGTGGCTAAGCAAGCCATCGACCTTGAGAGTGCGCAATTGGAGAAGATCCAGGCGGCTAATCGGGAGCTGATCTGTGCCTCGGAAACCATCATGCGTGATGCCCACGATCTCTTGGCCCAATCCGGCACCATCATGCACCTGGTGGCCCCCTCGGGAGTGATCCTGCGTAGCCATGGCGACCCCCAGACTCTTGAGTTGGCCAATCAATTCCGGCTCGTACCCGGCGCCAACTGGGACGAGTGTGCCGCGGGAACCAATGCCATAGGTACGGCGTTGCGTATCGGCTCCCCGGTGCAGGTGCACGCCTATGAACATTTCTGTGAAAACATCAGCAACTGGACCTGCTCCGCCGCCGTCATCTGGGATCCCTTCGAAAACAAGGTACTGGGCGCGGTTAATATCTCCGGGCTCAAAAGCACCCAGCACGACTACTGCCTGGCCCTGGCCGTCTCCGGTGCTCACCGTATCGAGGGGCAGTTGGCTCACCTGCAGCTCTCCAAGCGCGAACTTTTGCTAGGCGAAACCCTGGGACGCTTCACGGCCCCCAGCAATGACGGCCTGTTGCTGATGGACCTGGAGGGACGATTGGTGCGCAGCAATGGGCACGCCGAGCGCGTGCTGGCGGCGCGCGGCATCAAACTCAACCTGACCCCTTACAGCCCCGTCCTCTTCCTGAATGGAGAGGAGCGTCTGGCCACACAGGCGGAACGGGTTCTACCGCAGCTAGCGCGCGAATGGATCGAACCGGTCCGTCACCGTGGCGAAACGATTGGCTACTTTGCCGTGATCCCCTTCCCCAGGCCACGCACTACGCAGGTGGAGATGGGCGACAAGCGTGCTCGGGAGACCACCCGTCCCGCGGGTTTTTCCCGTCTGATCGGCCAAAGCCCGCTGTTTCTCAAAACCGTACAACAGGCGGAACGCCTGGCCAAGGCGCCCATTTCCATTTTACTGCAGGGCGAGACCGGCGTCGGCAAGGAGCTGTTTGCTAACGCTATGCACGAGGCCGGTCCCCACGGTGAAGGCGCCTTCATCGCCCTTAATTGCGGTGGCCTGTCCCGTGATCTGCTGGCGGGGGAGTTGTTCGGCTACGTGGAGGGGGCCTTCACCGGCGCCCGGCGCGGCGGAATGACCGGCAAGATCGAAGCCGCCAATGAGGGCACCTTGTTTCTCGATGAGATAGGCGAAATGCCACTGGACCTGCAGCCCCTGTTCCTGCGGGTGCTACAGGAATCGGAAGTCTGTCGGGTCGGTGAAACTCGTCCGCGCAAAGTGAACTTTCGCCTGATCGCCGCCACCAATCGCGACCTGAGCGAAGAGGTCGCCAAGGGGCGCTTTCGGATGGACCTCTATTACCGCATCTCGTCCATGACGCTGACCCTGCCCGCCTTGCGGCAACGGCGAGGGGATACGACCCTGCTGGCCGAGCATATCCTGGCTCGGTTGGTCGAACAGCATGGTGGTGTACCCAAGCGACTGAGCTCGGATTTACAGGCCGCGCTCGAAGGCCATTCCTGGCCCGGCAATATTCGCGAGTTGAGCAATCTGGTAACGGCTGCCTATTTTCTCACCGATAGCGAGGACCTGACCCCAGCCAATCTGCCGGTGAGCTTTGGTGCTTCGGCCACCCGGGTTGAGAACGGCTGTGATCATCCTCTGGAGTCAGCCGAGAAAGCGGTCATCGCCCTGGCCATTCACGAGCAGGGCGGCAACCTGACCCGCGCGGCCAAGGCGTTGAATATCGCCAAGAGTACCCTCTATAGCAAACTGAAGAAATACGACCTTCCTCGCCCTGACTGACGCATGAAGTGTGTGCGATAAAGGGCGCGCAGTGATTAAAAATAAATCACTGCGCCCCGGCTAGTATCGCGAGAGGAACAAAAAATGGAGCGCATAGCGTTTTCTGCAAAGCGCCCGTTTTGGATTTTCATGCACTAGATATGGTGAAGTAATTACGAGCAGATAAAATCAGGCGAATGAAGTCTTTCATCTATGCTCTTGGTAGTTTTTAAGGGTAAGCTATTTTTCAAATCACTCCACTCTTGATTGTTTCAGTGCGAGTCATAACCAGATCATGCTTAAAGCCACTCGCGGATAAATTCGATAACGTAAAAAGCATAACTTATCGCATCTAAATTGTTGAAAATTCGCAGGTTTTCGAAATAAATAAAATAGATCGCGTGCTAGCCTTCGATCCGCATTACAACTAGACATTCGGCATCCAGGACCAGTGCAGAAAGTTCCAGAAAAATGACTTAACTCAAATCAGCCATACCGCTTTAATGCACGAGATTAATTAATCTAGAATTTCAGAAAAACTCAAAGTTACTTTACAAATATCAACTTCAAGGCTTTAGTCAAATAACACAGGAGACAATTTCCGCCCTCCCAATTGCTTAGTTTTTTTTGCACTCTTTCGTTGAATCCCGCTACTCGGCGAATTGGGTGTTCTCGCTAGATTTTCTTATTTCTATTGCCCCTACTTAATCCTAATCAGGATTAACTTGATCTCAGCAAGGAGAGCCAATTTGTCCATTCAACGCCTTTTTACACTAATCTTTGGTACCATGATTGTCAGCACAACAGCCCTTGGCTTGCTTGTACTGTCGATGATTAGTAATCAAAAACATCTCAGCGAGCGCGAGGAAAACCGCTATCAGTCCTACTTGCTCGCGGATGAGTTACGACAGAGCTCCGATGATTTAAGCCGCATGGCCCGCACTTTTGCTGTCACCGGAGAAAACCGCTACGCCCAGCTGTACCATCAGATCTTGTCCATCAGGAATGGGCAGCAACCTCGTCCCTCCAATTACAGCTACCCATACATCGACTTCCTGGCTGCTGGCCAGAAAGTCGATAGTGGACTCGATCCTTCGACGACGTTATTGGAGCTAATGCGTCGACAGGGAATGAGCGAAGCAGAATTGGCTAAGCTTAAAGAGGCTGAGCATGCGTCAAATGAATTAGCCAGCCTTGAGTCTCAGGCGATGGATGCCGCCTCCGGGTCAAACGGCACAGCGCCTGACCTGAGTGCGTCTACTCGTTTGGTCTACAGCCCTCGCTACGATGCGGAAAAGGCACGTATTATGGCGCCGGTTAAAGAATTCTTTGTCTTGCTGAACAAGCGGACTCAATTAGAAGTAGATGGCTTGCGCTCTACCGGCTCCGTCTATATGAGCGCGGTAAGCATGATGGTTCTCTTGCTTATTATCATTGCAATAATCGGCATCATCACTATACGACGTAAGGTTGGCGGCGCTCTTTCGCGCCTCTCCGGGGAGGCCAGACGGGTAGCCGAAGGCGATCTCAATACTCATTTAGATGCACGCGACACCGGAGAGTTTGGGGTTCTTTCTCATGCATTTGGGCAGATGGTTGCCAAGCTACGTGAAGTGGTACACAACGTGGTGCACTCCAGCCGCCAGCTCAGCGTCTCTGCTGAACAACTCACCAGTACCACGCGCAGTACACTGGAAAATATCAAACAGCAAGAGCTGCACACTGCAGAGGTGGCAACAGCCATTACGGAAATGGCCGCTACGGTGCAGGAAGTTGCGCGCCACTCGGCCCAAACGGCTGAGGCCGCCCAAAAAGCGGACAGTTCAGCCGCAAGCGGTCGTGAAGTCGTAGAGCAAATGATGTCCACCATCCAACAACTGTCCGGTGATATTGGCAAAGCCGCTGAAGTGGTTCAGGCCTTGGCCGCAGACACTTCCAGTATCGGCGGTATCCTTGATGTGATTCGCAGCATCGCCGATCAGACCAATCTGCTAGCGCTCAACGCCGCTATCGAGGCGGCGAGGGCTGGAGAACAAGGCCGAGGTTTTGCCGTTGTAGCAGACGAAGTACGTAACCTGGCGAAACGTACTCAGGATTCGACTCAGGAAATTCAGGATATGATCCTGCGCTTACAAGAAGGCGCCAAACAAGCGGTAGGCGTTATGGATCAGAGTCGTAGTCAAGCTGAGGCCAGCTCCCGTCAAGCTGACAATGCCGGTTACGCCCTTGAAAGCATCACCCACGCCAATCGGGTGATCAGTGACATGGCTGTTCAAATCGCCAGCGCGGCTGAAGAGCAGGCTGTCGTTGCTCACGACATCAGTCAACGAATCGAGCAGATTCGAGAGCTAGCCAGCCATAACGCCGCAGGCTCCGACCAAGTGAGCATTGCCAGTGAAGGCGTCTCTCGTCTCGCGCAAGGTCTGAGTGCCCAAGTCAGCCATTTCAATCTCGGGCGCACATAATCCTTAAAGTCCTGGCTGAAGCCAATCAAGCCTCCAATCAGCAGCCGAGTTGCTTTATTCGGACCGGCGCGCAGAGGTGGTCGAACGTTACGTAGCGATCAACGTGCGGCGGCGCTGATGAGCTAGATCCAATCGGCCAAGCTCAACGGGCACGACGCATATGCCTATCTGAAGGACGTCCTCACTCGCCTGCCGACGCAGCGGGCGAGTGAAATCGGGGATTTGTTGCCGCATCGATGGCAACCGACCTAATTGCGCAAAATGGGATGCCCGGACGCCTACGTCTGTCACGGGTTTCACACTGTAAGTTTGATAGTAGATGCTCTCGATTTTCCCCCGATTCAGGGAGATAGGCCAGCACATGGGGTGGAGAAGGTAACGGGGTGATCAAATTGGTATCGATTTTGACAATATGATCAGCAACGCTTTCAATCACAGACGGAGAATCTCTCCAGGACCGTAAGGTCGAGCGCCGCGAGCGCGTTGCCCCTCGCTAATGCGGCCTGGTCTCGGTCGAGAAACGCAGTGGCCTGCACGGGAAGAAATTGCAAGGTCTTGAGCCCAACGCAACCCAACACCGCCGACAGATAAGGCGTGAGAAAATCGGGCTGATTGGCTCGCTCGCCGGTAAAGACACCACCGGAAGCAATGCCGATAAACACTGGGCGATCCCGGAGCATTCCCATCTTCCCGGCCGGTGTCGAGGTGAACGTGCGACCGGCGCGAAGGATTTGGTCGATCCATGCCTTGAGGACCGACGGAACGGTTAAGTTGTTCATGGGTGTTCCGATGACAATCACATCAGCCGTTTCCACCTCCTGAATGAGCGTCTCGGAAAGCTCCAGCGAGCCCCTCGGTGGTGCCGCCAAGGTGGCCGGCGACGACAGGGCAGTCGCGTAGTCGGGGGAAGCATGCGGTAGGGGGTCAGCGGCAAAATCGCGCCGACTGATGCTCGCGTCAGGCGTAACCTCAAGGAGCTTATTGACGATCGCCGCTGAAAGCTGGCGGCTTTGCGATTCTGGACGCGAGCTACAATCAATATGGAGGATGTTCATGCGAGCGATCCCAATGGTTTTACGAAGCCGATCACAACTATCTTCATCATTTACTCTCCTCGGTCAGTTGGTGTCACTTCGAGCCCGCGCTACGCTGCCCTATGCAAACATCATCTCAGCGGCGGGCACTTTGTCCGCCGTCGACATGCCGGATCTCTCTACTGATATTGCTTCGCTTCAAGACCGGTTATCGGCACACACAAGTAGCCCAGACGCTTTCCCAAGCGTCTTTCCTGGGGGCATCTGGGCTTTCTCGGCGTGCCCGCATCGACCAGCTCCAGGCCACTAGGAGATGGTCGATGCAACCGGATAGGAGGTCAGATCGCGCCAGCGGGAGTAACGGCAGGAAAATCCTTCTCAGGATCGAACACGTTATTGAAGAAATTTGTAAGAGAGTACATAGCCACCAGCGCGATAATCTCCATGACATTCGCATCCGTGTAGCCTGCATCGCGGACGGCTTTCAGATCAGCGTCACTGACCTTGCCACGAGTCTCGATGACTTTGCGCGCAAACTGAAGGGCAGCAGCGCGTTTCGGATCGGTGGCATTGCCCTTGCGAGCGAGAATGATTTCGTCAGCCGGCAGTTTGGCCATATGCTCGGCCGTAAAGCTGTGAACCGTCAGGCAGTAGTTGCAACCATTCGCTTCGGAGACCGCGAGGCCAATGCTGTCACGCGTCTTCACATCGAGTGCTTTGCTCAAGGAGCCGAGCAGTGTAGCCCATGAGTTGAACGCGATTGGACTTTGCGCGAAAGTCATCATCATGTTTGGAGTGAACCCGATGTTCTTGGTAAAAGCATCGAGAGTCGCTTTCGAATCAGCCGGCACTTGTTCCGGTTTTACAGTTGCACTTCTAGGCATTGTAGTCTCCGTAAGCTACTGATTTTACTGATGGTTAAATAATATCCAGTACTTCATCCAGCGGACGGCGCGGCTTCTGTGCCCAATTTCCTGGACGCTCCACACCTACAGACAACAGCATCACTGGCACTTCATTTTCGGCCAGTCCGAACTCACGGACTACCCCTTCGGCATCGAAACCGATCATCGGTGTCGAACCCAGGCCCATCGAGCGAGCGGCATAGATGATCGCCGACGCACCGAAGGTGCCCGTGCGCATTGCCTCGTCGCGCTGGCGCTGCGGATGCTCTAAATACAAACCGCGCGCGGGAGCTTCCCACTCCGAAACCATTGTTGCGGGCATGACACCCGCTTCGACCAACGGTGCCAGGCGTTCCGGTATCACGCTGGAGTCAGCCAGTTGGCCGCAGATGATGAAGGTAACGGAGGCTTCGGTGATCGCGGGCTGATTCCAAGCGATCGGACTCAACCGCGCCTTGGCTTCAGGGGAGCGTACCGCGATGAAGCGCCAGTTCTGCAGGTGGAAAGATGTCGGTGCGGTGGTGCCGATTCTCACCAACTCGCGAATTTGGTCGTCGCTCAAAGTGGCGGCGGAGTCGTAGTATTTCGCGGCGCTACGACTCACGATACATTCGATGACGGCGTTGGTCATGATGATTCCTATAGCTGAAGGGGTAAGTTGAGGTACAAGAGGCCTTTCGCTCTATGCGTACCTGGTTTCGTTCGAGATGTTGGGCTGCATTTTCTCCTCTGCTTCTGGTGGTCGCTGTACGAATGAATCGCTTGCAGTTGGCACATCGAGTTAGCAAAACAGGCAGCGATCTCGTCCTTAATTTACTGTCAGTGGCGAACATTTCACCTGGGTAATAGGGCAGCATCATGACATGCCTGAAACTACGCTGACGACACACTGCACACGGATCTGAGCTCTAAAAATGATGGTATCGCAAGTTTTGAACAGATCTCACGAGGCATCAAGACCGTCTATCTAATAGCTAATAGGCGACTCCATAGCCAGGCACAAGTTGTAGCACACCTGCTCGCTGGCCGCTTTCTATTGCTATTGATGATGAATATCACTAAAAATTTTGCAGATTTGGTTTTGCTCTCATTCCGGCTTACAGAATGGCTCGCCTCGAGGACTGCGACCCACTCTCACCAGCGCGGCACGCACGCACCTCATCGTCATTAACCTTTTATCCAACTAAATCCGATACCGCCTGTGCATAAATAAAAGCGAACTTCACGTGCATGTAGGTAACGAGCCTGCGCCTGGAGGATGTCCGACGTCCATGGCACCGGGCGATTTTCCCGGCAAATTGGCAATTATTTGTTCAAGATCCGACTTCACGATATCGCCAGACTCATGAGCAAAGGAACCCGCTCTGATAAAGATTGCAACTGTTACGAAAAATGCAGTCAGAATCAGACGAATGATCATGTCGGGCTGCTTTGTCTTGGTCTTTCTATCTTGTACCGTCGATGGTACGAATAGAAGAACCAAGATCTTCCACTTTTGTGTGTACTAAGAATATGAACTCAGACCTGCAAATCCAGCTCGATCGGACAGCAAAACTGTCTTTGTCAGAACAAATTCGTATAAGTATTAGCAGGGCAATAGAGTCGGGACTGCTCACACCAGGCACTCGATTACCTTCATGGCAGGATCTTGCCGCGCACCTGGGTGTCGCGCGCGGTACAGTTCAAGCGGCGTATGAACGGTTATCCGACGCTCAGATGATCGAAACATTCGGAGCAAAGGGCACACGCGTGGCACCACGGCCCCGTGCGGCAGTGGCTCAATCGGAACCACTGGAGCCTGGAACCTTTATGAAAGCCTACGAGCGGATGAACACCGGGCCTGCAATCTTTCAGCTCGGTATTCCAGCGTTTGAAGGCCTACCGGAAAAGCTGTTCGCACGCGCACGTTCGTCCAATCTATTGAAGGCAGAATCCTTCTCATCACTGGTCTATCCCGATCCCAGGGGGGAGTTCGAGCTGCGTCGGGAGATCGCGGGTTATCTGTCCATCGCCAGAAACCTCCACTGCTCCCCCGAACAGGTATTTGTCACTTCAGGATACAGTGCCGGCTTAGGGCTTGCGCTGCGGGTGTTAGGTTTGGATGGTAAGAAGGTTTGGATGGAAGAGCCCGGGTTCTTCCTTACCCGCAAGGGATTGGAGCTCGCTCGTTTGAATACCATTGCGATTCCGGTGGACGCAGAAGGCCTCGACGTCGGCTACGGAATCAAGAACGCCGGGGATGCAGCGTTAGCCGTCCTGACACCCGGTCAGCAAGCGCCCCTGGGTTCGACTTTGTCTTTGAGGCGAAGGCTTCAACTACTGGAATGGGCGGTCTCGAACAACGCCTGGATCATCGAAGATGACTACCTCAGCGAGCTGCAGCTAGAAGGCAGGGCAGCCCCTGCCCTGGCCTCCCTGGACGAGAGCAAACGGGTTATCCACATAGGTTCTTTCAGCAAGACGGTGAGCCCGGGGTTGCGCCTGGGATTTGTGGTGGCACCGCCCGAACTGGTTACCGCATTCTCAGAGATGGTCGCAGCACTTGCTCCCGCGCCCTCACCCGTGGTTCAACTCGCCACGGCCCAGTTTATGCACGACGGTCACTACATTCGGCGTGTCCGTCGCCTCAAGCGATTATATTCCGCTCAGCGTGACGCGTTATGCGAGCAGCTGCGAATGCGCGATGCAGAGTGGGTCAAGGCAGGCCTGGCGATACTGCTCAAACTCCCCGATAGTATGCCTGACGCACAAATCGCTCGGGAAGCAATGGCCTTTGGCATGGCACCCTCCCCTTTGTCATCGTGGTTCGCGACTCCGTCCGGGCGCTCATCCGGCCTGTTGCTCGGGGTTGCCACCGCGCCCGAGCCGTACCTCGCCACGTCGTGCCATCAACTGTTTGAGATCATCGAGCAATATCGCCAGCCCCGTGTCCCAAGCAGTTGAGCGGCATCTCGAACCAGCGCGTTACAGCATGCACCCGAGCAAGGCAGCATGATGCTGGAGCACCGGGAGACACTGCTCACGTAACTCCTCAAGGGATAAACGTGCCGCGAAGGTACTCATGCTCATGGCCGCAACCACTTTGTCTTGAGCGTTCCTCACAGGCACCGCCATGGAACGCATGCCTAACTCCAACTCCTCATCGGTAAAGGCAACTCCCTCGACACGCGCCCGCCGGATCCGTTCCACGATCACTGACGGGTCGACAATCATGTAAGCGGTGGTCGGCGGTGGAGAAGTCGCAAGATAGCGCTCAATCGCTTCATCGCTCAAACCTGCCAGCAATACTTGTCCGGTGGCCGAACCGTAGGCCGGCAACCGTGCACCTAGCCGTACACCGGTGCTCACCACTTTCGCCGTCTCGGCACGAGCAACAAATACCGACCAGCCATCTTCCAGCACCGCCAGTGAGATCGACTCTCCCAGCGCTTCGCGCGCCGAGGTCAGATAGGGTTGGGCCAACTGCGGCAATGGCGCCGCGTCGAGATAGGCCGTGCCAAGACGCAGGAATCTCGGAGTCGGCCAGAAATGCTTGCCGTCATGGCTCAAGTAACCCAACTCCACCAGTGTGAGCAAGCACCGTCGAGCCGCTGCGCGGGTGGTATCGGTCAGTCGCGCCGCATCGGTCACGGTTAATTGCGAGTGCTCCCTACCGAACACTTCGATGATTGCAAGGCCTTTGGCCAAGCCCGACATACCTTCGGGTGCGCGCACGAGCGCGCCATCTGCTGATGTATTTTTCTTGACAATCATGATTCACAAGGTCTCTAATTGTTCGAGAAATGAAACAATGTTCGCTATTCGAACAAAAATAAAACCTCACGTCAATAGTCATTGCAGAAAAAACCATTTTTTCTGCAATCACGAGGACCTGATCGGGAGCAATGATGAATATTATTACCGACCGCGAACCTGAGAATTTGGCCTGGCCTGATGGCCTGACCCGCGTACCTTATTGGGCTTTTCAGAGCGATGCCGTTTACAAGGAAGAACAAACCCGACTCTTCCAGGGACCGCACTGGAATTACCTGTGCCTGGAAGCTGAAGTCCCTGAGATCGGTGACTACAAGACCAGCTTTATCGGCGAAACTTCAATCATCGTCACCCGTGACAACGATGGTGAACTCTACGCCTTCGAGAACCGTTGCGCACACCGTGGCGCCCTGCTCGCCCTGGACGACAGCGGTAAGGCCAAGGATTTCACCTGCGTCTATCACGCCTGGAGTTATAACCTGCAAGGCGATCTGACTGGAGTCGCCTTTAAGGATGGCATCAAGGGCCGTAGCGGCATGGCGCCTTCATTTTGCATGGAAGAACATGGCCCGCGTAAATTGCGGGTGGCAACCGTTCATGGCTTGATATTCGGCAGCTTCTCGGATGACGTACCCGATATCGAAGAGTATCTAGGCGAGGAAATCCTCAGCCGCGTGGAGCGTGTGCTCAGTGGGCGCAAGCCTGTTGTCCTTGGCCGCTACACGCAAATGCTGCCCAACAATTGGAAACTGTACATCGAGAACGTCAAGGACTCGTATCACGCCAGCATCCTGCATCTGTTCTTCACCACCTTTGAAATCAACCGGCTATCCCAGCGTGGCGCGATCATTGTCGACGAGAGCGGCGGACATCACGTCAGCTATTCGGCCATCGATCGAGAAGCTGAACGTCAGGCAGAACGCGACGCTTCCTATGCCCAGCAAAGCATTCGCTCCGATAGCGCTTATCAATTGCAAGACCCGTCGCTGCTCGAGGGTTTCAGTGAAGTCGGCGATGACGTCACCTTACAAATCCTTTCGATCTTCCCTTGCTTCGTCTTGCAACAAATCCAGAACTCGATTGCAGTCCGTCAAGTGCTTCCACGCGGCGTGGAAAGCACTCAACTCAACTGGACGTACCTGGGCTTCGAAGACGACACCCCTGAACAACGCCTGACTCGCCTCAAGCAGGCCAACCTCGTTGGGCCGGCGGGCTACATATCCATGGAAGACGGCTGTGTCGGCGGTTTCGTCCAACGCGGCATCGTCGGCGCCTCCAACCATACCGCCGTGCTGGAAATGGGCGGGACTGACGCCGAGTCAAGTGATAGCCGGATTACCGAGGCTTCTATTCGCGGCTTCTGGAAAGCTTATCGCGCGGCCATGGATCTATAAGAGGGGAACCGTTTGTGACACAGACTATTTTTACACTGATTAGCCAGACCCAGGCTTTATATGCCCGCTGCATCGATGAAGGTCCGCTCGAGGCGTGGCCGGACTTCTTCCTCGAGAAGTGTCTGTATACCGTAACCACTGCCGACAATTATCGCCAGGGCCTGCCAGCCGGCATGATCTGGGCGAACAATCGCGGCATGTTGGTCGACCGGATTTCCGCCTTACGCGAAGCCAACATCTACGAGCGCCACAGTTATCGCCATATGCTCAATCAGCCGGTGATTCTGGAGCAAAAAGATAATCTGGTACGTAGCGAGACTGCCTTTATTGTGCTGCGCATCATGCGTGACGGTAGCACCGATAATTTCGTCTCCGGCCGCTATATCGACTGCTACCGGATCGAAGGCGATACCGCCATGCTGGCTGAACGAACCGTAGTGTGCGACAGCTCGCGAATCCACACCCTGCTGGCGCTGCCACTATGAGCAGACCCGCACAGCGAATTCTGCTGAGTATCGGCGACCCCAACGGCATTGGACCGGAAATCGCCGTCAAGTCTGTCGTCGCGCTGCAGAATGATCCTGAACTCAATCCGGTCATCGTCGGCGATCGCTTTGTTGTCGAGCATTATGTACAGGGCACGGGCCTTCGCATCGAAGAAACCGACGGAAGCGCTGCACCAGCCACAGGTGTCCTGCACCTGCTGGCGGTGCCAAACCTCTCACCCGATGCTTTCTTGCCTGGACAGGTAAGCGCCGGTGCGGGGGCAGCCACCGTGGCTTATTTATCCGCCGCCGTCGCGTGCCTCGGCCAGGGTCGGGCACGCGGTATTGTCGCGTGCCCACATTCCGAGACGGCGATAAACGCTGCGGGCATTACATTTTCAGGCTATCCGAACTTGCTGGCGAGACTGGTCGGGGTCGAATCCGATCGTGTGTTCCTGATGTTGATCGGTGCAGGACTGCGCATCGTCCATGCCACCTTGCATGAACGACTGGCTGACTCGCTAGCCCGACTGACGCCGGACCTTGTGGTTGGCGCAGGTCGGGCCGCGGTGACTGCATTGCAGGCGCTGGGTATTGCCAAGCCGAGAATCGGCGTGTTCGGCATCAACCCCCATGCCGGGGAAAACGGACTGTTCGGCCAGGATGACGAACAGATAAACGTCCCGGCAATCGAACGCCTGCGCCAGATGGGAATCGACGCCCATGGACCGGTCGGTGCCGATTTGATGCTGGGCCAGGATGGCTATGACGCCTTCATCGCCATGTATCACGATCAGGGTCATATCCCGATCAAACTGCTGGCTGGACGCACCGCCTCAGCCTTGTCCATAGGCGCTGGCCTGATCTTTTCCAGCGTCGGCCACGGCTCGGCGTTCGATATCGCAGGCAAAGACATGGCCGATCCGCAAGCTGTCATCCGTGCGCTGCGCCTGGTCGGCGGTACGGCATTTTCCACTCAGGGGGCCTTGGCATGACATTCGATGTAACCGTCTCGGGGACGGACATTACCTTCCCCTGCGCCCCTGATGAAACGGTACTGGACGCCGCCGAGCGCGCCGGTTATGCAATCCCCTACTCTTGCCGTAAAGGGGTGTGTTCAACCTGCGAAGGGGGTCTTGCCACCGGTGAATTGCAAGTGCGCGGTAAGGGCCTGACACGCGGACCGGCCACGGGCGTGTTGTTGTGCCAGGCAAGGCCTTGCTCGTCAGTGGAAATCAGCCCCAAACGTATCGTTCAACGCGCCGCGCCAGTACGCAAGGTGATCAGTGCCAAAGTTCATCGCATCACCCGGCCAAACACCGATGTGGTCGTGTTGAATCTGCGCTTCCCTTCGGGTGTCCGGGCCAAGTTCCAAGCCGGCCAATACCTGAAAGTGCTGATGGAGGATGGCGACAGCCGTAACTACTCCATGGCCAACGCACCCCATGAAAGCGATGGTGTGCAGCTGCATATCCGCCATGTGCCTGGGGGACGTTTTTCCGAGGGCGTTCTGGCACGACTGGAAAAAGGCGACGTGCTTAAGGTGGAGTTGCCCTATGGAGACTTTTCGCTGGACGAAGCGGTCGATCATCCCGTCATCTTACTGGGCACGGGCACAGGTATGGCACCGCTCAAGTCCATCATCGAAGACCAGATCAAGCGTGGAGGTTCAAGACCCCTGCATCTGTATTGGGGCGCGCGCAACAGCCAGGATCTGTACCTTGCCGATCAGCCTGAGCTGTGGAGCAAGCGCTTGCCCGGGTTCATCTTCACACCGGTGCTTTCTGAGCCTGAACCAGGCTGGTCCGGCCGAACCGGCTGGGTACACCGAGCGGTGCTCGAGGATTACCCCGATCTGAGTGCCCATCAGGTGTATGCCTGTGGCAATCCGATCATGATCAACGCGGCACTCAGCGACCTGACCGCCGAAGGCCGATTGTCGCCCGAGGCATTTTACTGTGATGCCTTTGTACCGTCCGGAGACCTACAACCGACCCCCTAGAGGACCTCTCCAAAAGCCTGCTTAACATAAAAACAACAAGGCCAAAATGGCCGCGAGGATAAAAATAATGTTGCCAGAACCAAAGCCCTTGCAATTACCGCAATTCGTGGACGAGCGCCCAGTGAGCCGGTTTCAGTACGGGGTCATTATTTTGTGCGGACTCGTCATGTTTCTCGATGGATTCGATACTCAGGCTATCAGCTACATGGCCCCCTATATCGCCCAGGAATGGGGTTTGTCCAAACAGATGTTAGGGCCGATATTTTCGTCGTCCCTCGCTGGCCTGATGGTCGGCTATCTAATGCTAACACCGCTGTCTGAACGTTTTGGGCATAAAAAAGCCATCATTATCAGCACTATCGTCTTCAGTTTATGTACCCTGGCCTCGGTCTGGGCCACTAACGTAACCGAGTTGATGATCTTGCGCTTCATCACCGGGGTCGGTCTGGGTACGGCGGCACCCAGCGCCATTGCCATGACCGGCGAATACAGTCCCAAGCGCTTGCGGGCTACCTTCGTTCTTGCGATTTACTGTGGTTTCTCACTCGGCTTTATCGCCGCCGGGCTAGCCGCGGGTTGGTTCATTCCCCATTTCGGCTGGCGCTCACTGTTCTGGGTCGGAGCCTTGGCACCGTTGATGCTGGTACCTGTCTTGTTTCGCTTCCTGCCTGAATCCATGGTGTTCATGATCAAGAAGAAGATAGCGCCACAACACATCCTGAGGGTGTTCCGCAAAATAGACACCGACCTGGTTCAGCATGATAAACAAATATTCGTAGTCGAGGCTCTCGACCAGGGTCAACGCGGCGCCCTCGGCAGCCTGTTCACGCCTGAGCGGATCATGGGCACCGTGCTGTTATGGCTAGTGTTCACGATCAACCTCGGCGAGTTTTATGCCTTACAAAGCTGGTTGCCCTCAATCATGACCGGTCTCAACTACCCGATGAGTACCGTGGTGATGGCCACCACCCTGACCACTGTCGGCGGCATCGCGGCCGCTTTCATCACCGGCCCCTCGATGGACCGATTGGGGGCCTACAAAACCGTTGGCATCCTTTATCTGATTGGCTTCGTGTTTGTAGCATTGACCGGGCTGGCCTTCCACAGCCCCCTCTGGGTGCTGTTGAGTGCCAACTTCCTTGCCGGTTGCTGCATCAGCGGTGGACAAAAAAGCCTCATCGCCCTGGCGGCGGTTTTCTACCCTGCACCGATACGCTCGACCGGTGTCGGTTGGGCATTGGGTATCGGTCGAACCGGCGGGATTGTCGGTCCCATCGTGGTCGGTGCCGCGCTGGGTGGCGGCTGGTCGCCTTCGGCGGTCTTTTATGCCATGGCCATACCCATGTTGATTGCCGGATTGCTGGTGCTGTTTCTCGGTCACCGTTATGGCAGAGGCGCGAATTAAATCCGCCAATAAATACTAACTCGTGCCTAGCGAAATTTGCGCGAAGATGAGTACACGTTTGCCTCACTCAAAACAACACTAACTGACCCGAAGCATAGGCAGACATTTTTTCCAGTGCATCACTGCACATTGTCTGAAATTACACCGCTGCAGTTTCAACAGAATGTTGAAGCCCTTCAGCGCCTGTCTGCCTAATTTAAGAAAAATAAGAATAGGAGCCTGCACGATGATCCACCCTTCACTAAACCGTTACTCAATACCGCTATCGATTGTCATGGTTCTTAGTCACACCTATATATCGAGCGCACAAGCTACAGAACCCCAAGCTGCAGCGCTCTCGCCACTGGAATCACAACGTCCGCCCCGCTCCGGGCCGACCCGATCGCAGGAAGACTATCGTTTTCTTGATGACCCGGCGAAACGCACCGACCCGTTCGACGGATTGCGTTATCAGCGTCTATCCGATACCGCCTGGCTACAAACTGGCGCGGAACTACGTTATCGCGCCGATGCCGCAGACAAACCGGTTTTCGGCCTGCGTGGCGTAAAGGACGATTCCTATTTAATGCAGCGTGCGCAAATCCACGCGGACTTGCATTTATTCGACGACAGCCTGCGCACTTTTATTCAATTGGAAAATACCCGTGTTTTTGGCAAGGACCTGCCGAGCCCATCCGATCAAAGTCGCAACGAAATACATCAAGCCTTTATCGACGGTAATCTTCATTACCAGAGCGGCAAATTGACCACACGCGTCGGCCGTCAAGAAATGGCCTATGGCAATAACGTATTGGTCACCTACCGGGAAATTCCCAACATGCGCCTGTCGTTCGATGGCGTGCGCATGAGTTGGGCCGGAAAAAATGGCTACAAGCTGGATGCCTTTTCGATGAAGCCGCTGCTTGTGCGGCCCTCCGGCTCATTTAACGATTCAAGCAACCACCAGCAGAAATTTTATGGGCTCTACGGCACGGTTCCCCTATCCAGCGTTTTCAAGGCCGACCTCTACGCTTTCGGCCTTGAAACGGACCAACGCAAGCTAGACGGTTTCACGGGGAAAGAAGATCGCTACACCTTCGGCACGCGATTGTTTGGTGCATGGAATAAATTCGACTGGACCTGGGACTTGATGAAGCAGACAGGTCACATCGCCAACGCGGATATTGACGCATGGGGAGTGTCCAGTGACAGCGGCTATACCTTCGCCGGCCCCTGGAAGGCGCGCTTGGGTTTCCGCGTCGACGCCGCCAGTGGCGACAAGGATGGCGATCATAAGGCCGGTTCGTTCGACCCGATGTTTCCCAAGAATGCCTTTTATGGTCAGGCCAGTCTGACGACTTTATCCAACATCATACTCACAGGCCCAACGCTGAGGTTTTCGCCTTTTGACAAGGTTCGTTTCGAGCCTGGGGTATTTGCCGCGTGGCGCCAGAACACCGATGATGGTGTCTATCTACCCGGTATGGTGGCCGTTCCCGGCACCACCACCAGCAAAGGCAAACGCTTGGGCACCTTGTATCAAACCAACGTCAACTGGACGCCAACCTCCAACATCACGGTTGATCTCGACTATCTGTTCTATGACATCGGTTCGGCGATCAAGAATGCTGGAGGCAGTAACTCGCAAATCGTGGTGCTGCGTACTTCGTTTCGCTATTGAAATAAGTTAGCCAGAGGGTAAGCATGACTGAATAAAGCACAAGCCGCGAAAAGCGGCTTGTGCTTTATTCGCAACCGTCTACTTAATGCCTTTTAGATAACCAACAGCCATAAATTTTTCAGGTAAAACCATCTATGATGTGATTATATAGCAATCGCCCTGAGCCATTTTTAACTCAAACAAATCTCATTAAAAATTGGTTACGCTTTTCCGGTGGACTTCCGATCCTGAGCATGGAACCTTTCATGATCTCGGTGGCGCGTGCTATCCACTGTCGGCATTCGATACTGCGGGCGATACCACCAGTGGAAATTTGACTAAAACCCAAAAATGATCCGCCATTGATCAGCAACGTCATAATTACTATTATCCATAAATTATTGGCTTTCATAATCGTATCTCGAAAAAATGAAGATCCAACTACCAATCAAAGCGGTTGTGTTTTCAGGGAACGTATTTAATAACATGCACTTTCATTATCCTGACCACACGGGGCCGAATAGACACTTTTAATGTCCCCGAACAAATCAGAATTTTTTAGGTGCAATTGATTTCATCATAAATTTTTTGGCTTGAGGCAATGGTAACATCAAGACTACTGGAGAATAACCTAGCAAATCCAATAAGGCCGTTCTCATAAATTGAGAGATCTGTAATCAGGGTGATTCCAAGCACGATGAGTGCTCGCTGGCTGAATAAAAAAACTTCAAGCTGACAGGTTGCGTCAACTGGCACACTCGATTGAAACGTTGCAATAACCGGAGCAAGCCCTGGACGAACCGTCGAACATAGCTTCTGAAATAAAATCAAACACCCATAAACTTTGAATATTATGGTTGCATCAACCTTCACTTTCAGCCGCTGCCAATCAGTGACCTCAGATGGCAGAATTTCAGTGCACGCCTTAATACCCGAAACGTAAAGGCAGTCAGCACCTGCTTCGGAAGCAGCAATTTTAGTAAAATCGAAGCTAATGACTCCGTCGATCCTTTTCGTTGTATCAGCGACTCGACATTGCATTACCAATGCTATCCAACTTACCAAATTCCACAAAGCAAAATGGGACCTCAGTAATGAGGTCCCGTTGCGAACAAGAAACAAGGTCATCTGCGGTGCTGATTAATTTCAGACGTCCTCATTAATTGTTGCTTAGGCTGCTGTTACGCTAGGAAAATCAACATCAGTGTCAGCCATATTGTTGATGAAGTTGGTCAGAAGGAACTGTACGGCCACAGCGGTGATATCGATAATTTCTGGGTCCGTATAACCCGCAGCACGTACAGCGGCGAGTTCCTGATCAGTTACCTTGCCACGGCGTTCTACCAGAGCTTTGGCAAATGTAGCTGCAGCGGCGCGCTTTGGATCTTCCGAACGACCTTGGCGATTCAGCGCGATTTCCTCGGCCGAGCTTTTCACCAAATTAGTCGCAACGTAAGTATGTGCCCGCATGCAGTAGTGGCAATCGTTGACCTGAGTCACAGCCAAAGCAATAGCATCACGGGTTTTTACGTTCAAGGCCTTAGACATCGCACCTTGGAAACCGACGATACCGGCAAAAGTATCTGGACTGGAAGCAAGCATACGAAACATATTTGGAATAAAACCAAGTTGACCACCAATCGCATCGAGGGTGCCATGGGTGCCGGCAGGAGCTTGGTCGCGAGTTGGAATAGTAATACGTGCCATCTTTAGATCCTCTTACGTTTAGCCGTTGTTGGCGTGAGAGAAGCTTATGTTTTCACAAAGGGGATGATAATCCCTTGATATCGGGAACCACTCTCTCAAATTTCGAGATTTTATAGGCAGCATTGTGTACAGGCGGTTAGCTGCGTGTTGGAGGAGGACGCCAAGTGGCTTTTTAACTGTTCAGGGATGTAAACCTGAATCACAAATTTTTCCGATGGTGGGTGATATCTTTTATGCCTCACCCCAACAGTCGCCATTCGATGCTTTCCTCGCCAACGCTGATTTTGTTGGGGAGCAAGAAGCGCGGCTTGTGAGTGCGAAGCGTCAAGGTGGGCATGATTTCGTTCTCCTCGAAGTGGCGGATGATTTCGTCTTTCAGCATCCAGAAACCCTGGCGATTGAGGCGTATCGCCTGCCAATAGCCGGTTCGCGGGCAAGGTTGGCCGCTGACGCAGGTCGGTGCGGGGGAATCGACCTTGAGGAATGCGGGAGAGCCGGGCATGGGTTTGCCGGTCGCCGGTTCAAGCAGCTTGGCCTTGGCTAACTGCTGAATCAGCGCTTCGTGGGGCTTTTGGGGCCGGACATTGGCCAGACGGGCCTCCAGCCATTGCAGCTTGCCGTCCCAGGCCGGTAGTTTGGCCGGTGGTAAGGGAAGGATCTCGTTGATCTCGGGGACGCTGGGATTGGCGTAGGAATAGTTCGCTAGCAGACTCCAAATTTTATCATAGCGTTCGGCGCGCTCAAGGTCTTCTTGTTGGTCGAGGTAGTACAACTTATCGGAGGGCGGAGGACCGCGAAAAGTCTTTTCCAACCAGCCGGCAGAGGTTTCATCGCCCGCCGCCACCCCTAATTGGAATGCCTCAAGCGCCTCCTGGTACAGCCCCCTATTTTTAAGGTTAACACCAAGATCGGAGGCCGCATCACCATGCCCCTGTTCGGCGGCGCAACGGCGCATCTGCCGTGCAACGTCCGGCGCAATATCGCTTGGCGCCAGCTTGTTAGCCACCGAGTACTGAGCTTGAGCACTGCCCTGATCGGCGGCCTTGCGGTAATAGCGCAGCGACATTTCAGAATCTTTCGCTAACCCGGCTGATCCCTGTTGCAGGAAGATCCCGATAAAGTAATAACCCGTCGCCACGTTCGCATCGATCAATTGCTGACTCAGGCGCCGGTGCTCCTTGCCCCTGAGTTTGAAATGACCACGCATGGCACCATTCTGCAAGTTGATATTGGCCTTGTAATGGCCGTTCTCGGCGGCGATGCGATACAGGCGCTCGATCTCGACATCGACAGTTTTGTCTTGTTTGAGCTGATTGTTTTTCTGCAACCAGCGCGCGTACTGAAATAGCACATCGGCCTCGGCGGACGGCACGGGGATCTGCTCGTGTACACAGGTAAAGGCCAGCTTGGCCTTGATTTTGGTGAGGGGATTCAAGGGCGTGTCCTTTGTCGGAAAAGTAAGCGCGCTGCCCGTGCCGCAGGCGGTCAGCAGCAGGCTGGATAGCAAGAGAGCCAGGCGCATCAGTCGAGGTCCTTCAGGATGGCTTCGCCGTAGTAAAACTCGACAAGTGAGGCGCTGGGCACTCCATTTTTCTTATCTGCTTGGAGGTCTTTGTTTTCTTTGATGATGCCTTCCCAAGCATCGAACGCCCGCTTCGGATCATCCTGCGCTCCTCTCTTGTCCGTATGCAGATTCCACAAGCGTCGCCGCAACGCCTGCGTCACACTCATCCACTCATGAGCAATATTCAGCTCACTGTCTACCTGCATGCTGCGGGTGTTGA
>NZ_CP014135.1:5435279-5502003 GCF_001543125.1 Pseudomonas agarici
ACGGAGGGTGTTTCTTAGGAAGACCGCCGCGTACTTTGCCAAGGAGTGCGGCTGAAGTACGCCTTTATCAAGCAGCGCGCGGGCGACTATTCCATTCGACGGCTTTGCCTGACTCTGAAAGTCCACCCCAGCGGTTATTACGCCTGGTTGTCTGAGCCGCAATCTGCACGCGCTAAAGACGACCAGCGATTGCTGGGTTTGATCAAGCATTCATGGCTGGAGAGCGGCGGAGTGTATGGCTATCGCAAAATCCATGACGATCTGCGAGAGGTCGGTGAAGAGTGTGGCCGGCATCGAGGTCGTCGGCCTCGGCGTGTACGGTTTGCGCGCTACGGCCGCAACCAATGCCGTGGAGCATGAGGCGGACATCGCCAAGGTCCAGGCTTGGCTGGGCCGCGCAAATATCAGCACGACACGGATCTGTGATCGCCGGCAAAATCGGCCGAAGGACGTCACCGACGTTTCGAGTAAAATACTAACCGCATCAGCGGCAACAGGTATATTCGTTTCAGCCGCTTTGATACGCTCTCCAACGAGCGTGCGCTGAAACTGAACGAAAAAGCCGGCATTTTCAGAAAATGCCGGCTTTCTGGTTTTCACAGGTAGCCCACAACGTCAGACGATGAAGTTCACCAATCGGTTAGGCACCACGATCATTCTTCCAGCGCCTTCTAGATACTTACTCAATACCTTGTCGCAGAGCGCTTGGCCACGGATCGTGTCATGGTCTGCGTCGGCCTGGACGAGAATCTCCCCGCGCAGCTTGCCGTTTACCTGCACCATCATCTTCACTTCATCCTGTTTCAGGGCTTCGCTGTCCGGAGTCGGCCAGGCACTGTCATGGATCGCGCCAGGGAATGCCAGCGCTTCCCAGAGTACCTGGGAAATATGCGGAGTTACCGGATGGAGCACCTGCAGGAGAATGGACAGGGTTTCCCGGCAGACCTGGCGGCCAGCGCTGCGGGCTCCTTCAAGCACCTTGAGCATCTTCATGGCGCCCGAAACGACGGTGTTGTACTGCAGGCGCTCATAATCGTTGTTAATCTGCTGCAGCAAGCCATGGATCTCGAAACGCACGCGGCTGGCTTGCGTGGTATTCGTCTCCAGGTCGCCACCTTCGTCCCAGCGAGTTTGCTCGTCAACGGCAACGCTCCAGAGACGGCGCAGGAAGCGATAAGCCCCTTCAACACCGCTGTCACTCCAGATCGTGCTCTGGTCCGGTGGCCCTGCGAAGATGGTGAACAGTCGGGCTGTGTCCGCGCCGAACCGGTTGATGATGTCCTTGGGCTCGACCACGTTGTTCTTAGATTTGGACATCTTCTCCACCCCGCCCAGACTCACGGGCAAGCCATCTTCGAACGCTGTGGCACTCACCGGGCGGCCTTTCTCATCGTAGTTGACCGATACTTCGGAGGGGTAGAACCAGCGCCGGCTGCCGTCTTCGGCCTTGCGGTAGTAACTCTCCCGCAGCAGCATGCCTTGGGTGAACAGGTTCTTGAACGGCTCACTGAAGTCCACCAACCCTTCGTCGCGCATCGCCCTAGTCCAGAACCTGGCATAGAGCAGATGCAGCACTGCGTGCTCTATGCCGCCGATGTACTGGTCGATGGGCATCCAGTAGCGACTGCCAGGCCCGACCATCGAGGTGTGGCAGTCCGGGTCGCAGTAGCGCATGAAGTACCAGCTAGAGTCGACGAAGGTATCCATGGTGTCCGTCTCCCGCAATGCGGGTGCGGCACAACGCGGACACGCGACGTGTCGAAACGCATCATGCTGCTCCAACGGATTGCCACTGCCGTCGGGAATGCAGTCAGTCGGCAATACCACTGGCAGATCTGCATAAGGTACCGGCACATCGCCGCAGTGTTCGCAATGGATAATTGGAATCGGTGTTCCCCAGTAGCGCTGCCGGGAGATGCCCCAGTCCCTCAAACGCCAAGTTGTGGCGTGCTCGCCGCATCCGCGCTCGGCCAGGGCATCGACGATCGCCACGGACGCCATATCCACCGTGAGGCCATCGTAGGCGCCGGAATTGATCAGGCGACCTTCCCTGCTGGCGTAGCTATCCGACCATGCGGCAGGGTCATGAGCCGCCCCTTTGAAGGCGATGACAGGCCGCATGGGCAAGCCGTATTGGCGGGCAAAGTCGAAATCACGCTCATCGTGGGCCGGCACTCCCATCAAGGCGCCTTCGCCATATTCACCGAGCACATAATTGGTGATCCAGACGGCGATCGGTTCCCCGGTTAATGGATGCTCGACATGCAAGCCGCTCCAAATGCCAAGTTTCGCCTGTGCGCCGGCTGCAGGGCTGGCCTGTGCCGACTGCCGGTACACCTGCACTTGTGGTTCGAGGCCAGGTTCGAGCTCGATGGCTCGCTTGGCCAAGGGATGATCAGGAGAGATAGCGCAGAACGTCACACCCATCAGCGTTTCGACGCGCGTGGTGAACACCCACAGCTTACCCGCGTCGATCAACTGCCCGCCGGCATCTTCGATCCCGTGCAGGAAGGCCAGGCGCACGCCACTGGTCTTGCCAATCCAGTTGCGCTGCATGCTGCGAACCATGTCAGGCCAGCCGTCCAGGGTATCGATGGCCGACAGCAACTCTTCGCCATACTGCGTGATGCGCAGGTAATAGCCGGGAATCTCGCGTTTCTCTACCAGTGCCCCGGATCGCCAACCCCGCCCATCCACCACCTGCTCATTGGCTAGCACGGTCTGATCGACGGGGTCCCAGTTGACGACCTGGGTTTTCTTGTAGGCCAAGCCCTTTTCCAGCAGCCTCAGGAAAAACCACTGGTTCCACTTGTAGTATTGCGGATCGCAGGTGGCGATTTCCCTTGACCAGTCGAACGCCAGGCCGAGCGGTTGCATCTGCGATTTCATATCGGCGATGTTCATCCGTGTCCATTCGGCCGGGGGCACTCCCGACTGCATGGCGGCATTTTCAGCCGGCAGGCCGAATGCATCCCACCCCATCGGCATCAGAACGTTATAGCCCTTCATGCGCAAGTGACGGGCCAACATGTCATTGATCGTGTAATTACGCACATGGCCCATATGCAATTTCCCGGATGGGTAGGGCAGCATGGAGCAGGCATAGAATTTTGGCCGACTCTCGTCTTCGACAGCCTTGAAGACTTCATCGCGAAGCCATTTGGCTTGAACCGTGCTTTCAACCCAGACTGGATCATACTGCTGCCGCATAGGCACTCCTCAATGTTACTGGCGCCGAGTGGCAATCAACTGCTCGACTCATGTGTTTTTGTTGGACATCACTCGGTCGACTGAACTTCACCTGACGCCGGTGCAGGTGCTTAGGACAAGCCGGTCGGATTCGAGCAGCCTTCTTTCTCTTTACGGCCTCCTGCCAACCAGCCATTGGGCCACACACTGAAGGCCCGAGGCGGCTTATATTTGGCTTTCAGTGACCGTAACAGGCTACCGTGGGTAATCAAGCAGAAATCAGGCTCAAAAAGATGCATATATTGTGGGATTTTGCGCCATGGAACTGTGGGGAAAATATGATGAGCGCCATGGTAGTTAAAGTTCATCAAACACACTCGCTCGAAGAAAATCGGTACCTTCACGTTGCGTGCGAACAGCGAGTCATTGATTGGGGTCTGGTAGTGGGCAAAGCTGTCCAGCACCGTGAGAATTAAGGCTCTGAGCAAGTAGAGAACCACTAGCACCCACAAGTTGCCGTCATATAAATAAGCACTGCAGCCCAACAACAGCAAGATACATGCACCCTCGGTACGCAGCGCACTCAACTTCTTGTTGCGCAGGGTGATGGATAAAGCCGAATGATCTGCCTGCTCAATTGTCGAGCCGTAGATGAAACTCATGATCGGAAAGATGAATCGGATTGGCAGGAAACATACGACCGCACTTAGTACGAAATCATGCCAGTAGGCACCAAACAACTTGCGATAGTAATAGTTTAATACCCTGCGCCTCGATGGATGAGGAGCGATATAGATCTCATCGCAATCATTCTCTGTACGGCTGATACGGTGATGGCGCAGATGATCGAAACGTTGCAAGTCATAGGCGATGCCCATGAATACCGCCATTACCTGCCCCATGCGCCGGTTTCTGCGAGCATCCGAATGCAGCAATCCATGGATCGCTTCATGCACCATCACACCTGTAGTCGAAGAGAACAGAAGGGTCGGTAGCAGGGTCAGCATGAACCAGGGGGTTATCGATAACAGCAGAGGGGCGATGAAGAACTGGTAAAGGTTGACCAGCACCAGAAATGCAAAGATCAGGTTGTTAGTCCTAACGTCGACGTCTTCGAAATCACGGGTTTTGACCAGACTCGGATTGCCACGGTACAAGCGGTCATACAGGTCTTGCGGCGGTACCTCACTCATGCTGAATACACCTTTTCCTTTTGATGTCTGAAACGAACGAGCCTCCCGGCTCAACTGCTTCGCGATGAAGAAACCTGCGAAGTCGAAACTCCCCGGACCACAGCAAACAGGCAGGCACTTCCTAGTGCAAGCCCAAACAATCCGTAGAGGCTCCAGCTCAGCGCGGTGATATGGGTGATGCCAAGAATCTCCCCCATCGTCCAGAAGAAGACGAATGACAGGATCAGCGCGGCATGCTCGAAGAACGCGTAAGCGCCAAATCCGATACCGTAGAAAATGCTCGCCATGGCCAGATTGGTGAGCGTGCTGAATCGAAAGGTCAAGGCGATCAAGGGTTGAGTAATCAGGATGACCAGTAACGCATTAACGAGCCCTATGGTTGCGAACGTGCTCGCTGAGCTGTCAACGGCCCTCAGATCTAGCCAAAGTGGCAACTGATACTCACGCTGCGCGTCCAGTATCGACAACGCGAAAAATAGTGCTCCGGCAACGACCACGATCTTTGGCATGTCTATCATGTCGCGCAAGATCCCCTGTCGCGCCTGCGGTCCATGAACCAGTCGCTCGGGCAGCGCTAGCAGGGCACTTGCCAGTAAGCACGCAACGCTCAGACTAGCGGCGAATACCATTAGGTACTGACTGTGCAGACCGAGTAGATAACCACCGATTACAAACAGCAGTGCCGAGCCTAAGTTGCTGGCCAGATGCAAATAGCCGAAGGACGCGATGCGGTTGGCGTCAGTGGTCGCCAATGAGGTCAGCATGCTGAACGTTGGCGTGATTACTCCTGCGCACAATATGAACAGCAGCACCATGATGATCGACAGGTGCGGGGTAGTGAACACCATCGCGAGTACTAGAAAGATAGATGAGCACGAAGATGTACCGAGTAACAACGGGCGAAAGGCGTAGCGACTGGCCAACGCTCCTCCCAACAGATTGCCCGTGAGGTAGAACGCCGATGCGAGAGTAATCACCAGCGCCACGGCCGGGCCATCGAGCTGATAGTGGCGGTTGAAGAACAAGGCAGCGAACGGCCCCAGTGCATTGGCCATGACGAAAAGCAGACGCAGAGCGATGATATTGTGCATAGTCGTCGGCAGCGCCACGCCTCTGATGAGTCCTCTCATTTGAGAACTACCTGAATGCCACGAACGTGCGCCGTGCTTGCTGCGATGCACGCGTGCACAGTGTCCGCCTGGGTGATAATAAACGCGGCTCGATCGAGAAAAGCCTGCGGCGGAACCTCCAAGGTACTGCCGATGGCGGCCTCGACGACCAATTGCGACGTGATCCCTGCGGGCTGTAAGATCTCGGCAGCTTGTATCTTGTCCAGCACTCCCGCACGGGGGGGGTAGATGAAGTCGATAGCGGCTACTCGATGGCGCGTCGATCGCAGGTCCAGGGGCACGCCTCGGAAGCCATCCACCAACAGTTTGAACAGATCCAGGCCGCTGGCGAGCTCTACTAGCTTCAGTATTTGATCTCCTCCGGCTCGGGTCGCCAACTCGATAACTTTCGCACCATCCTTGCCTAGACGAATCTCCGTATGCGTGATTCCCCATTGCACGCTCAGCGCTCGATGGGCCGCGATCACCAAGACCACCACCGCTGGTGGCAGTTCCTGCCCGCCCGGCTCAAAAGAGACCAGGTGACCGATTTCCTCGAAGTAAGGTGGCGGGCCGAGGCGCTTCTGAGTCACGGCAACGATATTCACCTCGCCGTCGACCACCACACTCTCAACACTGATTTCTGGCCCATCGACATAGGTTTCCACCAGCGTCTCGTGCATGATGGCGCTGCGGGTACGTATCTGTTTTTCGCTAGCCTGCCTGGCCTTGATGGCCGCTTGAAGAGCCTGCTCGGTTTGAGCCAGCACAACGCCGATGCTGCCGGCCAGCTTTCTCGGCTTGATGACCACCGGAAAACCGATCTGCCGTGCTGCCGTGACAATTTCCTCATCGGTCATGGCGAGCACTGATACGGGCGACGACACATCGTGCCGGGCAAATGCGTCGCGCATCAGGCGTTTGTCTCGGCTCATACGGGCAGTATCCAGGCTATTGCCACGCAGCCCGAAGCGGGCGGACAACAATGCCACAGCCTCGACGTAGAATTCGTAGTAGGTGACCACCATGAACAAGTCGATACCGCGTTGTTCGACCTGGGCGGCGATCTCGTCAACCTGTTCCGGGTCGATATCTATCCAGTGCGTGACGTAGCACTTGGCCCATTCGGGCAGGCTGGTACCCACCAGGACCACCGGAGCCTGACGCGCCAGAGAGGCTAGCGCGAACTCACGGTATAACGGGTTACCAACATCGAGCAGTAAAATAGACTTCATAGCACTTGGCTTCCTAGCCATAGGGTTTCAAAGACAACATCGATCCATCCTTGAGTCGTGTGATCCAACGACTATTGCTGCCCACCGGAATACGGTTCATCGTCATGCACTCAACCATGGGCAACCGGCAAACCCTGACGGGCTCGCTCGACCTCGGCGCGTACGGCCGCACAGAAACCATGGATGTCCTCATGAGACATGTCAGCACGCATCATCACGCGCAGCCCTGACTTGTTTCTGGCTACAATCGGGAAGAACACGGCAGAGGTGTAGTAGCCGCGCTTGAACACACCCTCGGAAACTCCTATCGCCATGTCGGGGCTGTCCAGAGGAACGACGCGAATCGGCAAGCCAGACCCCGCATGCTCAGTAGGGAACAGGCTGTCGAACAGCTGGATGTTGGAGTTGAGCTTTTTCTGTAGTGCACCTAGTTCGGGAGATTGATGAATATCCAGCGAAGCCATTGAGGCACCGATGGTGGCTGGATTGACATACTGTGAATAGGACATCGGTCCGCCGAAGCGGCGGAAGACCTGTTGGTAATTCGCCCGTTCGGACATGAAAATTCCACCGCCGTTGGCCCCGAAGGCCTTGGCCAAGGAATACACCAGTATTGTCCGTGGATTGAGTTCCGGCATAAAGGTGCGAATGTAGCCCTCGCCCTTCTCGCCATAGGCGCTCAACGAGTGCGAGTCGTCAAAATAGAGGAATAGCCCGTACTTGTCCTGCAGTTGCAGGAGACGCTCGATCGGTGCGCTGCCGCCCATGCTGTAGGCCCCGTCGGCAACATAGGCGACCAACGGGTGGAGTTTGCACATTTCCTCAATGAAGTCGACATCATTGTGGTTGCAGGTAACCACTTGAGTCTCGTCACCACAGACCGCTTTGACTTGGTTCAAGGCAAAGTGCGCATGCTTGTCGAAGATCATGAACGGGCGTTGCCCATCCGTAAAAATTCCGCCTGCCAGTAATGGCAGCGATGCGACGATCCCCGCGCTGCATGAGGTTGCGGTGAAAGCGCTACACTTGAAGTGGGCAGACATGGCCTGCTCCAGTTCATCCAGTTCTTTCAGGCGGATCCGGATGCGGGAAGTTGGCAGGTTGACAGTGCCACTTTGTAGTACATAGTCCGCAGCCCATCTGGCCAGGCGTGGGTCGATTTCCAGCCCAAGATACGAACAGGAGCACATGTTCATGAACGCGTGCCCATTATGATCAATCATGCGGCTGCGCTCGACATGTCTGACACTCAAATCGGTCAACCCGGAGTTCTGTGCGAGTTGCCAGGAGGGATTGCCAATTTCGACCGTCCTTGCGGTATTAATATATTGATTCTTCAAGTCAGACATAAGCCTTCCATTAGCTTGGGTCAAGCATCAATAAAAATTGCCTTTGCGTATGCGCCGAGCGCTGCCAGACACCGATAAGGATTCATCGTGAACAAACTGATTTGCTTCTCAGATGCTGGTCACTACCAAGAGTTGAGTAGTCGGCTAAGCAAGGTCACATATGGCCAAAGCCTAACTTTCATGTCAAGCGGTTATTTAAAAAAAACAAGGGAGTCTTTGAATAGTAACGCCGAGGGTAATTTTTGTTGAATTATCTAATCTTTGGCGCATGAGATGGCAACATCTAGGCTTTGGTATACGGTTTTGGAGTGTGCTAGGCCCAAGCATTTTGGTTCGTTGGAAAACCGTTGATGTTTTCGATGGCGTCGGCTGGATTGTAGAAAAGCTCGCAAGGGCGTATAGATTCAATTCAAGAAATGCTTGTTGTATGCCTGCGCCATGTCAAAAATAGAGGCTTGTTAGTCCGAATAGCCATGAAGGCAGCTGCCGTAAATTGTTATGCGTATTCGTGAGTTAACGCTCTGAATAATGGAGTTTTTTTGATTGTCACAAACCCGTGATAATTTTTCGGATCCAATTTCTTGCAACGTTTGGTCACAGGCATTACCCTAGCCGGGTAATGCAATTTTGCAGAAGGAGTCATTACCTCGATAATTGAATGGGCTCAATCTGTAATTATTGGGTTTGGTTCAGTTGTCATTATCTTTAATGGTGGAATTTATAATCGTTGCTCCATCATTAGATACGTCAGGCTTTGCTTGCTTACGACCGGCCTGAAAATTTAGTATTGCCTTTGGTCCAGAGGTAAGGATCTGATGAAATGGATAGGTAAGGTGATATTTATTTCGATAGTGATTTCCTGATCACTTTTTTGCAAATGTGTGCTCGCATTTATGTGAGAACACGTATGAGCTTCCAGCACCCTTCAATACCGCAATCATCTTTAACTTTTTCATTGTCGCATTGACAACAGCTGTATCTCTTGGTCATAAGAAAACCACCTCGTTGGTTCGTCGCATCTCCGACGTAGCGAACAAAAGCCTAGTAGGGCCTATTGTGCGGAGGCCCGCTAAGGTCGAAGAAGAATTTGATAGCCTCGACGCCAAACTTCCACCAGTCAGTTTGATCACGTCAAAGACAACCGGATCAAGCAGTGGCGGGATCAGGAGTACACCTACGATGCGTGGGGCAACCTGATTGAAAAGCGCAGCGGCATGAACCGGCTGCAGACGTTCAGTTATGACATACAAAAGGCGCCAAGTGCTGGCACTTCCGCTGTTCCTGGGCGGATAAGCAACCCCGTATTTCTCTCGCTACCTATCCTGAAATTAGCCTACGAGATGCGGGGGCACTGGTCGCTAGGGGTATCGATCCGCGTGTCTATCGGCAGTTGAAGCGTAATGCCAGGCGCCTGGCCACGGAAAACGCCTAGGAAGCGATTGTTCAGCATTGAAAGTGGTACGCAAAGTTGAACATCGTGTTTCTGGTCGTGGGTCTCGATAGTCCGGTCGGGCCCAGAACCTCCCGCTTCAATTGGCCGCCGAGTCGGCTGACAGCGAGGGCGCTCAGGTTGAGATGTAGAGGAGCGCCTACCTTCGCTGTTCATGGCCGGTTAAGTCTTTAGACCAGGTCGGTGATCAGTCGTTGGGCAGGTGCAATTGCACTTCCATGGCGTCATGAAGAAGTCGGACGACCTCGATCACGTCGTCGTTTGTCACACAATAGAACACGATATACCGTGGGCTTTTGACCGTTCCATGGGTTTGTTTGGCCTGCTGGAGTGAATAGATGAGGCGATAGCTGCGGAGGCCCGGTGCAAGCTCATCACGGTCGTGGCCGCCAATGCGATAAGGCGTGCCGGCAATAGCTTGCAGCGCCGAGAGGATCAGCGCCTGATACCGCTGGCGTGCTTGATCGCCGAACTGCGTCTGGGAGAGCCTGAGGATGTCGACAATGTCGGCGCGTGCCGCGTTGGAAATCCGCTACTGCGGTATGCTCAGTGTTTCTCTCCCGCGGGGAGGGTGGCCTCAAGGTTCAAACCCCGAGGTAGTGCTCCAGATCTCCTTCGTTCAACTGAGTAAAGCGCCCGTGCTCAAGGACCATGATGCCGATCGAGGTCGCCTGACGCAGGGCATCAATTTTGGCGGTGTCTTCGGCGAGGCGCTGTTCCAATAGGCGCAAACCTTCTCGCATCACTTCGCTGGCATTCTGATAACGGCCGGACTGCACCAGGTCATGGATAACCTGTTCCTGGTGAGGGGTCGCCATTATCAGTCGCACCTTGCGCGATGTACGAGGTGCTCAAAGATGTCGGTGATGGTACGACGCGCACCATCCTCCTCGTCGGCGACCCGTAGCCTTGCCCGATAATAAAATCAGGCGCTGCGGGCAAGGTCAACCCACCACAACCCCTCAAACTATTTTAAAATGACGTGCTAAAACTATTAAATTTTCTAGGTTTATTCTGAAAATAATTGGCCAATCTATGGGTGTGTATGAAGAAAATCTGAAATTTGGAGAGGCGGACACAATAACCTGAGAGAGCGTTCAATATGATTTTTGGAAATCAAAATATTATTTATTGATCACTTTATAGATGCGGGTGAAAAAAATGAAAATATCTTGTGGTACTAATCCTGGCTCAGAGCTTGAACAAGCTGTTATCTTCAAGGATAGCCTTCCCGAAAAAAAATTGCGACATTTGTTTTACTGCAATTGTAGATAAGAGAGGTACATATGAAAGTGGAGAGACATACATAGATTTTAGGCCGAGCGTAGGTTGGAAAGCGACCGTTAAGATGGATGAAAAAGTGCTTGTGCAATGGCCTCCGGGGTCAGGATTTTTGGTTAGGGTGTATGTCTCAAGGACTGAGGTTCTATTTGGATCCATGGATGTTCTCACATTAGTCCAATGGACTGGTTATAGTGAAAATAGTGGGGGTAGTTATGACTGTTTGTTGCTGAGTGATAAAAAATATCCTTCATATCCAGTTGCCAATTTCCATACCGCTGAGCTAATTACAACCGATGCCACGAAAGCGACACTTTATAGAATAGGTACTATCAAAGGCAAGGGAGAGGACTATGCTTTTGACGAAGGTGAGTCATTTGTTCTACGGAACTACAACGATAAATTAACTGTATGGGATGGCATGATAAAAAAGTGTCACGAGAAGGGCGCGTGCATTGAGGTTACGATAAAATCCAGAGAGTAAGTATGAATAAGCCCCATGAAGGACAGGGCACCGGTTCCCCATTGCTATAAGGGATAGGTAAACGGGTATGTTTGATGATAAAAATGGGGGGCTTGTGGGGTGGGAGCGACGGCACCGCTGGAATCTAGAGAAAAAACTGGTCATGGTTCGCGAGAGCCTTAAGTGTTAGTGGATCAGCTTTCAACCGGTGTTGACAGATATTTGCTTTATCGGAAATTTAACGGTTGTCGCTAGAGGATTGTGACAGGGTTTGTATAGTGAGTTGATCCATGTCCCCGTCAACACAGGGTCCAATGTCGACCTCTTGACCGGTAGCATATGCTGTTAGCAACATCAAAACTATAGCTCGGCCGCGTGCTTTATCTACTCCATACGATGGGCTCAGCATCATTTTATTATTTGGACTTTTTTTAAGTGTAAAAACAAGGTAATAATTTTCGTTATCATATTCAATAGAGTCTATTGCACTGGATTGCTTCGCACATTTATACTCTTCAGCGTAAGCGTCTAGGCAGGAGAGGGCTGTTAAAAAGAGAATGCATATGGCTGATTTTAGCGAGGTCATGGCGCACCAGTGTTTGGCAAGGTGAAAATTTTAGAAGTAGACAAGATTTTTCTTGAAGGCAAAATATCAGGGTTGGTAGCTGATACGGATTTTATTAACCTCTCCATTCGTGCAGTGAATATCAACGTTCGAACCTGTGGCAAACGCTGCTCGTAATATTTCCATCATAGTGCGCCCATAGTCCGTATTTATGTCATATTTTGGACTTAGTGCCATCCAGTTGTATGGGTAGTTAATTATGGTAAATCTGACATGATCTTCATTGTTGGAGAAACTGATTCTATCAATTTTTCCAACCTTATTGGGCGCCGGTGCACACGAGTAGGCCGCATATGATTCAGCAGATGCCAGAAACAGATAACACAAACACATTAACCTCATAAAGCGCATTGGGGATTCACCTTGTTAAAATAGGGAGGGCAGGGGGTTACATCGCTCATGGCAAACTCGTGATGGCGCTGGTATTAATCAGATAAAGGTATGGTTGTTATGCTGCTGCTCAGCAGGATGCCATGTTTCATGTCTACATATTATCGGGCTCGGAAACGGATTTTTCCCTAGTAATATTCATAGTTTTAGAGAAGATAAGATGAATTCAGTGAGAGTATGCTACTTTAAAATAACTGAATTTTTCTGGGCGGCCATGCATATCTGGAATGGCCTGAAGTAGTCATGTATTTCTGGCTAACCTCAGTATCGCCGATTTGTACGATAGAGCGTCTGATTATAGGGCGTCACGCTCGTCCTGGCTCAGGGCACTGACCGGCGTGGCGCGTACCGTTGTAGTTCGTGCCTCGGTTTGCATAACGTCCTCTTCTGTCCAGCGTTGCGCCCAGCTCTCCAGCGACGGCTTCAGCTAACCAGTCAACGAATTGCAGCCATTCTGGCGACGAGGTTAGCGGTCCCTGTCGTCGCCCCCCAAGTAACAGTGAGTGTTTGCTCAGCCCCAGAATGGCCACGGCCTGCGCCAGTGCCTTTTCCTTGCCCGCAGCTCGCGCTCCAGTTCAGTAATACGCTACTTGGTGCCACGCGCTTTGATGAGTCCGGTCAGATGACAATTATCCTGGTACAGGGGAAAACTATAAAAATTACTAGGGAAAAGTATTTTTCAAAGTTCTAAACTGTAGTTGCGGTGGGTGAAGGCTTGTTCTATAGAGGCGCGGCAACTATGCTACTAACCCAGCCAGGAAATATATCCAGTCATGAATGCGGTGAGCCTATTTGGTGAGGTGTAGTAATGTATGTTTGCAGGTTGATTATCTTGTGTTTGTTTTTTCTGGTGTCCACCGACTTGTATGCAAATTCGTGCGCGCGAGCGCCGAACAAGATTGGCAAAATAGATAGGGTTCATTTTGATAACGATTTTAATTATCTCTCTTTTGTGTTGGTTGATTATCCGTATGATTGGATGTTGATAAGCCCAGATTATGGTATCGATAAGAGTTATGGAAAGGTCATGACGGCAATAGTGTTAACGGCATACGTGACAGGGTCGGATGTGTATGTTGGATATTGCGAGGGAGATGGGCATGTAAATAAAGTTCGTATCAGCTATAAAACCTAAGGCCTTATTTTTCATAATCGCATCTAACTATTTCTCTCTGATTAGTTGCACTGTTAACAATGGTACATCATGATTTTCCTAAATAAATTAAATTTTTTTGTCGTAATTGTGACAATTTTTTCGTGCGCGTATACCTACTCTGATGAATATAAATGCCCGCCGAAATCCGGCCCGGTAGATTCTATTGAGTATAGTAATGATATGTATTATCCGACTTTTACAATAAAGGGATACCCAAGCTATAAGGTGAAGCTGAGTCCAAAGTATGGCGTGGACAAGATAGGCGGGCGGATTATGGTTTCGATATTGCTAACAGCATATGCTACCGGTCGAGAGGTAAAAATTGATGAGTATTGCAGCAACGGAGAAATGAATAAGATAATTATAAATAATCTGCCGTTCTATTCTGTTGATGGTGGTTAGGGTTATTGGTTAATCTGGCTGGTTCGAATGAATATTGGAGAGAGATACATGTTCTTGGGTGTTGAGATGATTCTCTGCAGATTATATGAAATGTCGAATTTTTTTAAAACAGGTCTTTTAGTTTATTCATTGAAAGCTCTTGGTCTCATCCCTAATGCTCAAAGTATGAAATCGCAGCATTTTTTCACGAAGGCCAGGGGCGCGATTTTTTTACTTTCTATTTTGTTTTTTTCCAGCGTACTGGCCGCACCCCCAAAGAAGGTCTATCGGGTTGATGACCGACCGCCTGATGAAATTTTTTCTACGGAAAACACTAAGGCTTTTGCTCCTTGGGGAGAAAACGACTATTTATTGGCTCATGTTTTAGGGGTAAGCCTGAGGCAACTAGGCCCAGAGGGCTCTGCTTTTGTCGCAACAGCAGAAACGCTGGAAGCTGCACGTCAAGTTGCGCAGACGAGATTCCGGCTTACTCCGCCAACTCAGCGGGTCCGCCCGCTTTATATATATGAAATACGAGCAGAGCAGAATTTCTATGAGGTCGATCGTTATATGGAGGCTTTGGAGCGGAATCCTCCAGAAGATGAGAGTCGACGAGACATTGCTTTCGCGCGATCGGCCTTTCGATACCAAAGAGAATGGGTTGCCTTCGGAGGGATTACCAATGCGCAAGTCAGGCTAGCACGCCGAATCTACTTTAATGAGGATACTCTTCAGATTGAAGAAGATGGTGTTATTGAAAATGAGCATTTTGTAGCGGCTAATACGCGTGCTAATGACGGGATATTCCCACTCCAAGGAATGCACCCATTGCTTGGTAGGCAGGCGTTCATTCTTAACTCGACGGTTGAATTTTTGAGCGGATTTGCAGTTTCGCTTGCTTATTGCCCTCCTCCTGCCGTGGATAGAAAAATAAGGTTGAAAGTGGCAGAAAGCAATTGCAACAACCCTACAGTCATACACCTTGACCGCGACTTAACAGGCTTAAACGAAATATTGCCTATTCTCCTCAATGAAGATTAACGAAGCCTTTGTTTCGCAATGAGAGCTTCGACAAAGGCAAGCTGGCCGGACAGGTTAGTCAGCCGCTACAGTTTTTCCAGCGCCTGCAACCGTGCGGCGAGGCTGGCTGATTTCAGCGATTGATCATAGTGGCTGCGCATCACGGCTTCGTCCGCGGTATTGGCCGCTTGTGCCATCAAGTCGGCCTTCATGGTGATGAGCACGTTGGTTTCGCCCTCAAGAATGCCGTCGATGTACCGGCGGACGGTGGCCTCTAGCTCATCGGCGGCTACCCGCTCGTGCAGAAAACCGATGCGCAGCATTTCGTCGTCGTCGATGCTAAGGCCCGTCAGGAACAGTTTTTTGGCCGCCGCCAGACCTAACAGAGTGACGTAGCGCCGTATGCCGCCGGGGTAATAATGCAAACCGATACGGGCGGCTGGCATGAACATGCGGGTGCCGCGCAAGCCGATCCGTAAGTCGCAGCACAACGCCAGATCGGTGGCGCCCCCATAGACGCTGCCATTGAGCACACACAGCGTCGGCAATGGAAAACGTTCGAGGTGATCCAGCATGTTTTCAAAGCGGCTGTCGAGTTGGTCCTTGATTGCTCCCAGCGTATAGCCGGAGCTGAAGGTTTTGCTTGCGCTGCCGGTGATGATCAGCAAGCGCAATTCAGGCGTCTTCTCAAGTTGCCGTAGGTGGTGGCTGATCACATCACAGTCTTGTGGTGCGATACGATTGTGCTGGCTAGGGCGACACAGTGTGAGGGTTGCCACTGCACCCTTCAGTGTCAGCTGTGGCACACCATCTTCTTTCAAATCAGGCATTGGTCTTCCTCGCAGGGTGATTGGTCGTGGTACCGGATCTGTCGGTCATGTGCGTGGCTCAGGCAGGCCCCATCAACAGATCGGGTAACCCGGTGGCGATGCCTGGGACTATCGCCAGCAGCACGATAAAGGCCAGCAGAATGGCGACGAAGGGCAAGGCGCCCATCATGATGTCGCGCAGCGCAACCTGCGGCGCCACGCCACGGATTACGAACAGATTGAGCCCCATGGGCGGATGGATCAGGCCGATTTCCAGGTTGATCGTCAGCATCACCGCGAACCAGATCAGATCGATATTGCTATGCACCAGCACCGGCAGAATCACTGGCATGCTCATCAGGATGATCGAGACTGCCGGCAGAAAGAAACCGGCAATCAGCAGGAACACGTTGAGCACCAGAATCAGCTCCCAATTGCTCAGGTTCCAACTGAACATCCATTGCGCCAGGCTTTGCGTGATGTAGAGATAGGACATCATGTAGGCATACACCGCCGCGCCGGCCACGATCATCAGAATCATGCAGGACTCGCGCACAGCCTCGCGCATGATTGTCCAGAGTTCGGCCAGATGCCATGTCCGGTACACCACGACCACCAGCACCAGGGCCAGAAAGGCGGCAATTGCAGCCACTTCGGAAGGCGTGGCAAAACCGCCATACATGACCACCGTCACCGAAATGATGATGGCCAGGAACGGCAGAATGCGGATCAGCCCCGACATCTTCTCGCTGAGTGTGTAGCGTTCTGTCACCTGCTGCGGGTCATTGCGCAGTTGGCGATAGCTGCTGGCCCAGGCATACACGGCGAAGATCACCAACAGCATGATGCCGGGCACGACGCCGGCCAGGAACAGGCGTGCGATGGAGGTATGGGTGATGATGCCGTAGATGATGAAAGTCAGCGACGGCGGAATCAGAATGCCCAGCGTGCCACCTGCGGCAATCGCACCTGTAGCCAGGCGCGGGGGGACATTTCGGCGGATCATTTCTGGAATACCTACACGCCCGATGGCGGCAGCGGTGGCGGGGCTGGAGCCGCACATCGCGGCAAACAGGCCAGTCCCCATGATGTTGGCGATAACCAGGCCACCGGGAATTGCGCACATCCAGCGATGCAACGAATCGTACAGGTCCTTGCCCGCACGAGAGGCGCCGATGGCGCAGCCCAGCAGCACGAATAACGGGATGGTCAACAGCGCGAAGTTGGACAGTTCGCCGACGAAGGTAGTGGGTATCGCCGCAAGACCGTTCAAGTCTCCGAAGCAATAAAGGAAGGCCACGGACACCAGAATCAGCCCGAACGCAATCGGGATGCCGGAAAACAGCACGGCAAAGGTCACCACGAACAGCAACGCGCCAAGTTCTAATTCAGACATGCTGCAACCTCCTTCTCATGTGCATCACGACGCAGGCAATAGGCTTGATGCATGCAGCTCACGTACTGCAGGGCGGTGATCAGCATGCCCAACGCAATCGTGGCGTATTTGGGCCAGGCCAGAGGCTGCCAGATCCCCAGGGCGCGCTCCGCGGTGACGAAGGCGTGCTGAGTCATGCGCCATCCTTCCCAGGCCAGATACAGGCAAATCAAGCAGGCACACAGTTGTGCTATCAGTGCCAGCATGTACTTGAATCGCTCCGGCAGAATGACACTCAACAGGTCCATCTTGACGTGACCGCCAGTGGCTAGCGTGTAGGGCGATGCCAGGAAAATCGCCGCGATCATCAGTTCAATCGAAAGCTCCAGTTCCCATGAGTTCTGCAGGCCAATGGTACGCTTGAACACCATCCACGTGATGATCAGGGTCGCCGCCAGCAGCAGTCCGGCCGAAAGTACGGCCAGGGCAGTGCTGACACGGGTTATCCAGCGATCAAAGCTATGCATGTTCGTCTCCGCTTTTATTATTGTTGAACGGATCGGGCGGCTCATCCGCCTGCCTTCACTTCTGGGCGGTTTGGCTGAGTTGTTCCACGGCCTCCAAAAGACGCTTGGCTTGCGGGCTGATGCTGGCATAGGCGGGCCATGCAGTGTTTTTGGCCAGGGTCAGCCATTGGTCGTATTCGTCCTTCGACATTTGCCGCACGTCGACTTTCGCGGCCTTGAACCTGGCGACCACCTCGGCTTTGATCTTGTCCTGATCGGCATTGAAGTCGGCCAGCGTGGCGTCGGCAGCCTGTTCGAAGATCTTCTTCTGTTCCAGGGTCAGCGCATTCCACGCCCTTGTCGAGATCACCAATGGCTGAAACACCACGAATATTGTGTAATCACCGCCCAGCGTTGCGTATTTGACCTGCTCATACAGACGCATGCTCATCAAGGTTTCAAACGAGGTCATCAAGCCGTCCAGCACGCCGCTTTGCATCGCGTTGTACAGCTCGGTGGATGGCATGGCGTATACCGAAGCGCCGGCTTTCTCCAGGACGGTGTCCACGGTTCGGTCGGCCCCCCTGAACTTCAGGCCCTGAACGGTTTGCGGTGTGGTGGTTGGCCGTATCCGGTTGGCGATGCCACCTTCTGTCCACCACCAGGTCAAAATATGAAAGCCCTGCTTCTCGGCGACTGCCTGCAATTGCGTTTCATAGTCGGTGCCTTTGAAACGCATGGCATCCTGCACGCTGCTGACGGCTCCTGGCAGGATTGTGATGGAAAATTCAGGTGCTTTGCCCACGCCGTAGATCAGCGGAAAAATTGCCAGATCGATCGAACCGCCCGCCAGCGCATCGATTTGCTTGATCGGGTTGCTGATCAGCGAAGCGCCTGGATAAATCCGGAACTTGAACGAAGGATCGCGTTTGACGACTTCGTCGGCAAATTGCCGCGCGCCTTTGTCACGGCCATCGCCCTGCGGCCATTGATGGGTCAGCTTCAGTGTTTCGGCTTGAGCTGTGCCCAACATCAGCACGCTGGTTGCCAATAACGCCAGGTTCATGAATTTCATCATTGATCTCCGTTTTTATTATTAATAACACTCTGACCATAGACGGCTTATCGTTCGTGCTGCTCAGAATGAACGGTTACATTGATGCACCACTTTCTTTTCTAACAATTGCGCGATTGTTTCTGGCGAGAGACCGTAATCGGCCAGCACTTGCTTTGTATGCTGACCAAACAAAGGCGGGGCGGTACGCACGGAGCCTTGCGCCAGCGAAGCCATTTTTATTGGCAGAGCCACCTGTTTCAGTGCGCCGAGTAGTGGATGTTCAACGGTTTCAACCAAGCCGCAAGCGATCACCTGTTCGTCATTGAATACGTCTTCCAACGTGTTGATAGGCCCCGCCGGTATGCCGGCCTCGATCATCGCCGAGGTCCATTCCATGCGGGTTTTCTTGCGCAAACTGCCTTCGAGCAATGCCTTGAGCGCCAGGCTATTGTGCATGCGCTCGGCGTTGGTCTTGAAGCGGCTGTCTTGCGTCAGTTGCGGCAACTCCAGAATATGGCAAAGGCGAATCCACATATCCTGGGCCGCCGGTGCCAGATTCAGCGGGCCATCGGCGGTCTCGAATGTGCCGTAGGGGGCGATCACTGGATGAACGTTGCCTGATGGGCCGGGAATTTCGCCAACGCTCAGGTAGCGTTGACCCTGAACGCTGAGCAATCCGATCAGGCTGGCCAGCAAGGAGGTCTCAACCTGTTGGCCACGACCGCTACGCTGGCGCTCGATATAGGCCGCCAACACCCCCATCGCGACCCACATGCCGGCAGTAAGATCGCCGATGGCGGTGCCCACTCGAGTCGGGCCTGATTCCGGCGTGCCGGTCAAGCTCATGAAGCCGGAATAGCCCTGCGCGATCTGGTCGAATCCGGGCCAGTTCCTGGCGGGACCCGTGCTGCCAAAGCCGGAGATGGAGGCGTAGATGAGTTCCGGACGGTGGGCGCAGAGTGTTTCATAACTCAGTCCCATGGCAGCCATGGTGCCCACTTTGAAGTTTTCCACGACCACATCCGATTTCAGTGCCAGTTCCTTGATCAAGGCCAATCCCTCAGCCTGACGGAAATCGACCCCAATGTCCTTCTTGTTTCGGTTGGCGCTAAGATAATAGACGCTTATATCGCCATCAAACGGCCCCCATTGGCGGATCATGTCGCCATGGGGGGTGGGTTCGACCTTGATGACCTCGGCTCCCAGATCCGCCAGGATCATGGAGCAAAAAGGGCCGGATAATGCGCGAGTCAGATCGAGTACCTTGACGCCGGAAAGAGGCAATTGCATGGAGCGTGTCTCCTGGATTGCTTTTTTGTTCTTTTCAATGATCCTAGGCATTCATCGAGGCAGACTGAAATACCGTTTGTTGAGCGTGCTATAAGTTTTTCTTATCGAGCCTTGCAGACGCTCTGTTCAGACACTCACGGCAACTTCGCAGGAGAACGGCTTGAATCTCAAACAGCTGAACTATTTCGTGAAGATCATTGAAGCGCAGAACATGACGCGTGCTGCCGAGGGGCTGCATATCGCGCAACCGGCACTGAGTCAGCAAATCACCCTCTTGGAGGATGAACTGGGTGTAAAGTTGTTGAATCGCAGCTCGCGGGGAATCCAGGCAACGCAGCAAGGCGACCTGTTATATCGGCATGCGAAAACGATCCTGCGACAGGTCGACAACACCCGTGTCCTGATCTCCAAGAAAGAGGGCGACATGACCGGCAATGTCTCGATCGGCATGCCTTCCAGCACCTCAAAGTTGCTGGCGTTGCGTTTGATGCGGCTGGTGAAGGAGCGTTATCCATCGATCATGCTGGAAATCGTCGATGCGCCCAGCGCCGACCTGGTGTCGCTGGTCGGGCATGGTCGAGTCGACTTTTCATTGGTGCCGGACCCACAAAAACCCAAGGACATGGATTTTTTGCCGTTGTTTCGTGAAGAGTTGTATTTGATGACACGCCATGACGTGATCCCCACCACAGGGCCCGTGTCGTTGAAACGAATCGCCGAGATGCCATTGATTCTTCCCAGCATGCCCAACACATTACGGTCGCGGGTCGAGCATGCGTTTTTAAGGGCCAACCTGGCGTTCGATCTATTCGGCGAGGCCAGCACCTCGGCCATCCTGATTCCCGCCGTGCGTGCCGGCTTGGCGGCGACGATTCTGCCTTACTCGGCGGGCCACGAGGAAATCCTCAACCGCCAGGTTGACATCCACGGTATCGAGGGCGGATTCGGGCGAGATGTCTACCTGTGTATCAGTAACACGCTGCCCATATCACCGGTTACTACGACCGTGATTGACCAATGCCATGCGGCCCTGCATGAGTTGCTGGAAAATGGCTTCTGGAAGGGCTGCGAGTTGTTATAGCCAGGCCTCTCTCCAGGTCAAGCGTCGCCTAGGGACGCTTTGCAGGGTTTAAAAGCGAGGTGTCGAAGTAGATATCCGGATAGTCGCCCGCCCGCGGTCCACGGAGCGTCTGGATCGGCAACGCGCCATCAAGGGCGAATAGGGTATCCATGGCGGCGGGCAGGGCTAATGTTCTGGTGTGGCAGCGAACAATTGGCTCGGATCAGGTCGGAGCGACCACCGATGTCCAGATATCACTCTCGGTAAATTTTTCGCAGTACAAATGAACGTTGTCCAGTGCCTGGGATTGCAACCAGCCCTTGATCGATTCGACCATCGCCGGTGGCCCGCAAACGTACATGTCGACCGGCGCCTCGCGCAGTTCAATGCTATCGAAGTGTTCGGCAATGTAGCCGCGTTTGCCCGACCATTGCGGCGTCGGATTGCTGAGCACTTCGGTGTAGCGAAACCCAGGTATGCGTTCGGCATAGGCTTGGATGCGTGGGCGTTCGCACAGATCGGCAGCGTCTCGCACGCCGTAGTACAAATGCACCGGTTGCGCACATCCACGCTCGGCCAGTTCATCGAGCATACCCAGCAGGGCGGAAAGCCCGGTACCACCGGCCACCAAGATCAAGGGTCTGGCCACGTGACGAAGATAGAATGCGCCCAGAGGTGCCTCCAGTCCGATGTGGTCCCCCACCTGACAGCGTTCACGGATGTAGTTGCTCATTACCCCTTCGGGTAACAGTCGAATCAGGAATTGCAGTTGATTGTCGCCGCTCGGTCGATTGGCGAACGAGTAGGACCGCTTACTTTCAGTCCCCGGGATCAGCAATCGAGCGTATTGCCCCGGTAGAAAATCCAACGGGTTGCTCAAGCCAAGATGCAAACGCAGGATCGCAGTACTGGCTGAAATCTGTCGGACTTCAGTGACCGTGCCGCTGAGTTGTTTGGGGCCTGCGGCATGGCACAGACTGGAAGCAAAATCGAAATAAAACGTCGCATCGGACTTGACCCGAGTCTGGCAGGTGAGCATTTTGCGTTGTCGCAGGTCCTGGCTGGAGAGCGCGTCCTCATCGACATAGTCCTGGCTGTAATCGCCCGACTCGCAGCGGCCCTGACAGGTTCCGCAGACGCCTTCGCGGCAATCCAGAGGAATGTTGATGCCATTGCGCAGGGCGGCGTCGAGCAGTATTTCGTTGGGCTGTACGGGAAAGAACAGCGTTTTGCCGTCGGCAAAGCTGAACGCGACCTTATGGTGCATGCTCCGGTCTCCAGGGGGTCAGAGGTGGTAGAAATCGAGCACTGAATTGATCGTGTCGTTGAGCAGCAGGACATGCTTGCGGGTGATCAGCCAACTGTCGGCGTGGGGCTTGAGGCGATAGGTCGCACGACCGTAGAACTGCTCGGAAGTGGCCAGGCGATAGAACAGAGTGTGCCAGTTCAGGCGCACCTCCAGCTCACTGTCGTCGAGTTCGCTGATCCGCACGTTGTTGATCAAATGCGAGGTGCGCGGCATCGGGGTCGACGAGGCAGATTTGCCGGTGCGCAGGCGGAACACCCGGTCTTCCAGTCCAGAGCGGTTCGGGTAGTAGATCAGCGACATTTCGCGTTTCGGGTCGCGCGTGTAGACATGTTCTGAGTCCCATTGCGGCAGGTGAAACTCACTGTGTTCATCGAACAGGTTGATATAAGCGTCCCACTCCTGGGCATCGCACAGTTCGGATTTGCGGTAGAAAAACTGTTCGATCTGATACTGCAATTGCACATTCATGTTCACACCTCACGTAGCTTCAGGGATTTGGCCTCCAGGCCATCGAGCAGGAATTTCTGCCAGTTGCTGTGCTGATTGACGTAAAGCCCTTCGTGGGTGAATTCGGTGCCGGTCATGGCGGGGGCAATGCCGATGGACTCGCTATTGGGCGTGGCGGCGGTTACCCAGCGATGGCTGCCGCGGGAAATATCGCTCCAACGCTCCAGGCGCGCCTGGAAACCGCGCTGAGCTTCGCGGAACTCCGCCAGGTCATCCGGTGTACCCAGGCCCGACACGTTGAAGAAGTCCTCGAACTGACGAATGCGGTTTTCCCGATCCGCGTCCGATTCGTTTTTAACCCCCAGGCACTGGCTGATGATCTCGGTTTTATTCCAGGCTAGCGGGCGGATGATGCGCAGTTGCGAGCTGATCTGATCGAGGAAAAACAGGCTTGGATAGATGTTCAGGTTGCGCAGCCGATGCATCATCCATTCGGCTTTTTCCTGGCCGTGTTCTTCGATCAGCCGTGGCATGATCGTGGCGTAGCCGGAGCGCACTGTGGGGTTCGGCATGTCGCTGAACAGCAGACTATGGCCGTTGTTGAACGCAAACCAGCCGTCATCGGTGTTGGCGTCGCCGGCGCCCAGTTTGCTGTAGTCCAGGGTGTGGCTGGCACGACTGCCGTTCTCGCTGTTGACCTGCTGGCGGTGTTGCACCGTGGCCACGTAGTTATAGTGGACAGTGCTGACGTGATAGCCGTCCAGGCCGTTTTCGTTCTGCAGTTTCCAGTTGCCGTCATAGGTGTACGCCGACTTGCCGGGCAGTACCTCCAGTTCGCCGGTCGGCGATTGAGCAACCATCATGTCGAAGAACACCCTGGCGTCGCCGAGAAAGTCTTCGAGGCTGTTATCAGCGAGGACATCCAGGCTGATAAACACAAAACCCTTGTAGCTCTGAATGCGCGCTTTTTTCAGGCCGCGTGCGGCCTTATCGAAACCTTCGGGGTATTCGCCGGGCGCCTTGACCTTCACCAGGCGGCCGTCGCTTTTGTAGCACCAGGCATGGAACGGGCAGGTAAAGGTCGATTGGTTGCCCTTGCCGACGCGAGTCAGGGTCGTGCCGCGATGCTGGCACGCGTTGATCAGCGCATTGAGCTGACCGTCGCCGTCGCGGGTAATGATCATGGGCTGGCGGCCGGCGCGCATCGTGACGAAGTCGTGATTGTTGGCCAGCTCGCTTTCATGACAGGCGTAAATCCAGTTCTTTTCGAAGATCAGTTCCATCTCCAGATCGAACAACTGTGGCTCGGTGAATATGTCCCGGGCAATCCGGAATACGCCGTCTGTCGGTCGGAAGTCTATGCAGCCCTCGATAAACGCTTTCCATTGCTCGACGTTCTTTTCGCCACCCATGGGTCTATACCTTTTTTATTTGGGCCAATCGGTTGTACTCATTAGAGAGAGTGAGGCGGGTAGGGGTCTATCCGATTTGTCGGCGAAGGCAGTCCAAAAAATTGCAGTGGCGCCTAAAAGATCCGCTGCGCGCCGGGTAACAGATCCACGTATCAAACCGTGCAGCTCCTATCCAAATCTCGCATCCAGCGATAAAAGGCCACACCTGTCTGTAGCATTCAGGTACTGTCTGGCTGGACGGGTGTAGTGTTCGAGGACGCGTCCAAGGTTTAAAACGACTGCTCTATCCACTGAGTCGGTAATTGCTATCCACTGGGTCGGATTAGCGGCTTTGTCGCTTGGAACTTGCTGTTTTTGCGGGGGATACGCGCCGTAGAGCGCGCAGAAAACATGGTCGTGGGTGCATCGTGATGAACAGCAAAACTAATGCGCAGTTTCGCGATATTCGTATTGATAGATTTGACCTTGAAGGTGCGAGGACCTGGATGTCTGGCATCTGTGGGCCGCATCGTCTCGTGACCGCGACCCCCGAGCGGATCCGCTTTCACCACAGCGCTAATGTGTTCAAGTCGATGGCCACCACGTTGGGCACTATCGAGTACGGCACTGATGTCACTGTCGATATCGAGGACGCTGAGCATTTCAGCAGCTACAGCCTGAGTTTGCCGCTGGTGGGCGAGCAGGAACTGAGCAAGAACGGCAGTGTGGTGAAGTCCAATCGCGATCAAGGTGTGATCATTTCACCGAATGAAAACCAGGTGCTGGCGATCTCCGGCGATTGTCGCAAAGTCCAGGTGGTCATCACGCGTGCCGCCATGAGTGAGTCTCTGGAGGATATGTTGCAACGACCGTTGCAAGCTCCGTTGCGTTTCGAGTCGGTGATGGATGTGGTCGATGGAGCATCGGCTTCGTGGTGGCGAATGGCACGTTATTTCATCGCCGAACTGGAGCGCGGCAGCGAACTGTATGAGCAGTTGGCGTTCACCCGGGATATCGAGAGTTCCTTGATCAAAGGCTTGATCCTTGCTCAACCGAACAATTATTCCGAAGAGCTGAAGCGCGTGTTGGGCGTGAAGTTGCCGCACTATCTGATCAAAGCCAGGCAATACATCCACGCCAATGCCCGAGAATCGCTGCGCCTTGAGGATATCGAGGCCGCGAGTGGGGTTTCACGCTTCAAGTTGTTCGAAGCCTTCAAGAAGCACTTCGCACTGTCGCCGATGGTTTACCTGAAAAAATACCGCTTGAATGCCGTGCGCCAGGATATCCTTGAGTACGGCTCTGCGCGCAACATTTCCGAGATAGCCTTGAGCTGGGGCTTCACGCACCTCGGCCGCTTTTCCGTTGAGTACCGCAAGTTATTCGACGAGTCCCCGAGCATGACCTTGCAGCGTAACGAGGCCCGCCGCATGCGCAGTGTATAGCGGCACGAGCAGCCTTTAGTTGTGCACCCGCCCATCCAACGCAATCACCCCGCGTTCGACAAGATCAGTGTCGGTACCGTATATTGGTTTCGTTGAAATCGCCGTCATTGTCGCCCCCCGATAAGCGCTGGTCCAGCCGGAGCCGTGGATAGATGAACGTTCCATCCCCCCATGACAGTCAGCAAGAAAACGACATGGAACAATCGCCTCAGATCGGCGATAGGATCGCCGGCAAATCAGCCGCCCCTGATGAACGCACTGTTCGCGACTGGATCGGGACGGAGGCGTTTGAGCATTGGGTGCAGTTGCGAAGCTGGATCGACGCATCCTACCCCGGTGTTTTCGAGCCGGATTGGCTCTATGGTGGCAAGAAACGCGGTTGGTCCCTGCGCTACAAGAAGATCAAAGCGTTCTGCACCTTACAGCCAGCATACAGGTTGTTTTCGGTGCAGGTGGTCTTGGGTCGAGCAGAGCGAGAGAAGTTTGAGGAGCGGCGTTATTTTTGGCCCCCGCAGTTGGTCAAACTCTACGATGAAGCCCGCACCTACCATGACGGGAAATGGCTGGCAGTTGCAATCTCATCCGCGGATGATCTGCATGATCTGAAAGAGCTTGTGAGTATGAAGCGCCCTCCATTGATCAGCTCCTGATTTATTTGCGCGCACACCATCAGCTCATCTCCTCGGTCATCGGCTAGCGCTTCACGGGTTGCCTAACTGCAGGCAGCACTGCCTTGCAAGTGATGAATCCAGATAGCGCCTCCCGAAACCGGTGTCAGCCCAAGCTGCGAGCGACTCAGAGAGTTGCTACAGCTTTCTCATGTCGCCGGGGCTACCCGAGTCGGGGAGATGCTGAAGAAAGGCGGTGGGTGTCATTTTCGTTACCTGTCGAAAGGCAAACGAGAACGCCGCTGTGCTGGCGAAGCCTACGTCTGCCGCGACCCGCGAGATTGAGTCTCCCGCCGAGAGTCGATCGATTGCCAGGGCGATCCGTGCTCGTTGCCGCCAGACCTTGAAGGTCAATCCCGTTTCTACCGGGAACATGCGGCTGACGGTGCGAATCGAGGTGGCTGCTCGATGGGCAAGGTCACTGACTCCGAGGTGCATCCGTGAATCGGCTAAAGCCAGATCAGCGACGCGTCTTGCGATCATACCGGTTGGCATCGGCAGGAATACTGGAAGGTCGGGTGTCTCGCTAAGCTCGTGAAGAATCAATCGGGCGGCGAGTTCGGCTTTTGCAGACGATATATCTTCCTTGAAGCTCGTGGCGATCAATTCCCGCAACAGTGGAGTAACCGCGACAGCGAATACGTAATCGAGTGGCCGTTCTGGCGCCCACGTCCGTAACGCCGAGGGATGCCAATAGATCATCCGTAATTCGGTATCGGAAAGCATATCGACCCGATGAGGCATGCCGGCTGGCATCCAGAGTGCGAGTTGGGGAGGGACGAACCAGCGTCCAGATGCGGTGTAGACCTGCATGGTTCCCGAAGCCGCGAAGATTACTTGTGATTCCTCATGTTCGTGCAAGGCGACGGACGCACCTCGGGACTTCGTCCGGTGAAGAATCCTGAATGGCATAGGTAGTTGCGCTTGGCGTGTCATATATGTCGATTGGCCGCACATCGTTCACACGCCTTAGTATCATTGTCTGCAGCGTCTATGTCCATCCCGGCTTGTTTAACGGAAGAGCTGATAGTGAAGAAAATACCGCTCATTAGTGCACGGATATGGCCGACATCGGATAACTATTGCTGTGACATTGCGTATCGATCTACAGCGTCTAAGGGGATGTGCGCCGTGGGCCGTCTAAAGACCGCGCGCGAGATTGCATCCTGATGAGTGGCGTCGAGTGTTTAACGACGTCGAAGCGCCGCTGGGCAATGGTCTGCATCTTGCTGGGACTGGGGCTAAGTTCTCTTGGAAGCGCCATCGTGAATATCGCCTTGCCGAATATTTCGCGTTCATTCACGAGCAGTGATGCAGCGGCCGTTTGGGTGGTGAATATCTACCAGCTTTCGGCAACGGTCTGTTTGTTGCCTGTTGCAAGTCTGGCCGAATCACTCGGTCTGAAGCGCCTTTATGCCGCCGGTCTAGCTATTTTTGTTCTCGCCTCGTTGGGGTGCGCTTTGGCTCCAACATTGCCGATGTTGCTCGGGGCGCGCTTGGTTCAGGGGGCTGGAGCGGCCGCGCTTGCTGTCGCGGGCGTTGCGTTTGTACGGGTGATCTACCCACACCGCAGGGTCAGTAAGGGGCTGGCGTTGGTCGCGTTAGCGGTGGCGATACCCGGAGCCTTGGGGCCTACCATCGCGGCGACAATACTCGCCGTGGCACAATGGCCTTGGTTGTTCCTGGTGAATGTTCCATTTGGCCTCGTGCTACCTCTATTTATTGCCGTCGCACCACCGGACGTTCGAGTCGCTCGCCGGCTTGATCTGACCGGGACCGTTCTCAATGCGCTAGCGTTCGGGCTTTTCGTCGTTGGAGTCGGCACGCTGGGTATCGGCGATTGGCGCATCGCCACGGGAGAGATCGTAGTCGGTCTGGTCTTTTTTAGTCTCTTCATTCGGCAACAGCAGCGGCACCCTATGCCAATGTTGCCATTCGATCTTTTCCGCATCCCCCGGTTTACCCTATCGGTGTGGACATCTGTCTGCTCCTACGCGGCACAAATTCTAGCTTACGTCGCCTTGCCGTTTTTATTTGAGACGGAGCTTCATCTTTCCGCCGTGGAAACAGGTTTTCTTGTAACGCCCTGGCCGTTGATGACCGCCGTCACCGCCCCAATCGCTGGTCGTTTGATCAACCGTTACCCGGCCTCGGTGATTTGCAGCACGGGGTTGGCAGTGTTGGCCGGTGGTTTGCTTTTGCTGGTCTTCTTGCCTGCGGCTCCGGCGCAGTGGGATGTCATATGGCGATTGGCTCTTTGCGGTATCGGCTTTGGTCTGTTCCAGACGCCGAACAACACCGCCATGATGACAGCAGGACCTGTAGGGCGTAGCGGCGCTGCAAGTGGGATGAATGCCGCGGCCCGATACGTCGGATGGTCTCTCGGTTCCGCCTTGGTCTCACTGATCCTCGCCACGGGTGGAAATCATGGCGCGGTCTTTTGTCTGATCGCCGGTATGGCTTTCGCTCTGATGGGAGCCGCCACCAGTAGCGCTCGGCGATTCAGATAGCCTCCACGTGCGCAATGCCGGCCACTCAAGGTGGTAGAACCAGCGGCCCGCAGTTGTCGTCAGCCACGAACATCGCCACAAGCTTGGCGGGGTGTACCGGATCGGGGTTCTCTGCAAACAAGTGCAGCGCGCCGGCTGGCTCAAAGAAGGTTTCGCCGAAGCGATAATCACCTGGGGGACTACCGGCCAATTGCGAGCGGATCGTGCCTTCCAGGATCACGGCAGTGACAGAGCCTGGATGGCGATGAGCCGGCGAATAGCCCAGTGGCGGAAAGTTAACGAGGAGCGTAGTAACCGACTTGCCTGGCACGTTCGGCAACGGTTCGCATGAAATCACTTTGGGTGAGGTCGCGGGCCTGACTGCGCCGGATTCGTCGGTGTTCACGGTTGCAGACGAGAACAGTGGCCTGCCGATACCGGTGCACAGATCGGCCAACCAGTCTACAACATCCTTCTTCCCGTCATGTGGCAATAACACTCCGCTGACGGCGAGCATTACGGCGGCCGCAGCCACCCCCACAAGCATCTTTTGGCTACCGACGGGCGCAAATTCCAAGGTTTTCTTCATCGCACAGTCTCCACTTGCCAGCGTTGTCGATGCAATTACGTACTTGCCGTGCCTTGACGACAAGGGCTCCAGAAATCCTGTGGGGATCATGTCCTTGATTGATGTCGGGCAAGCGGCTGCCTGCTTGGAACGCATTATGGGTTACGACTCGAATGTCGCGGGCACCAGAGCCAAGAAGCGAGTAAATGAGTGGACCATGCAGACCGATGCCCCTGCCGAGCCGTTCGTTTTCGTTGCAGACAGCATAAGGGTCATTGCGGCTGTCAATGGGCAATGGATCGGGGCTTGGCGCTAATACTCCGAAACTGACAGCAGTGCTTTATAGGTGTACCCGCCAGCCGAAGTCCGAAGGCTAAATAGTTAATTGCAGGGGAGACGTGGAGCGTCATGATCAGGCGCCGTGATGTGCTAAATTCAGCGGTTTAACACTCATGGTCGATCTGATCAAAGCATGACCTCCTTCCATCTCTCCCGCTGATTCGTAAGTGATAGGTTAATCATGGCGTGAAAATTGAATATTTTTTGCTGGTCGCAATTTAACCCCTGTTTTTGATTTGTGATCTACGTCCGAAAAATGGACAGAAATCACAACGGCGCTAGGGTTGGTCTGGAAAAGCACATGCTGTACAAATTTTTCTTGGTGTATAGTAATTGGGCCTTGATTAAAAAGTAAAAAAGCCCATCGGCGCGTAAAACAACTGCGCTGGTCGTAATGGCCGGTCTTCGTCGGTCATCTGCCTTGAGCATCAACGTATCGTCCATGAGCACGTGGGATCGTTTCCCTTGCTCCACCATCCATACGGGGCCGTATCAGTGTAATTCGCCGCAGCGCAATCGGGTATTCAAGACACTGCTCAAGGAACTTTTTGTGGTTCTCTGCCACTCATTGATCACCGAGCTGATCAATGTTTCGTTTGAACTAACGGCCTGGATAAGTGACGAGATGATAGGCAGTACACAGAATAAGACTCGTCCCTCTGCACGGTGCACAGTTTCATCCGGAACCTATCGGCACGTAGCCGGGAGATCAGTTATTCCGCAACTTTCACGTTAGTGCTATGGTGCACTAATGGCGACTATGTCTATACACTCATAAAGTTGGACATTCATCGATGCACTGGATCGCCTATCAGGCAATCCGTTGATCTTTTTTATTCGAACACTGACGCATCGAGTGTCGGTTCATGCGTGACGTCAGTCATTTTTGGGCCGATGAGGCCAGGGAGCTATTGTTTGAATCGCCCATCTTCGCCCGCTGATGTATACCCCCTGACCACCGCTCAGCGCCAGATCTGGTTCGATCAAGTGCTGCACGAAGGTGCGCCGCTCTATAAGATCGGTGGTCATGTGCGGATCGCAGGCACCGTCGACCCGCAACGCTTCGAGCGAGCGGTGAACCGGTTGGTGCGCAAGCACGACGCGTTGCGCATCGTGCTGACATCGTCGATTGATGAGCACGGCGTGCCGCTGCAACGCATCGTCGAGACGCTGGCGGTGGAGGTGCCCTTTCACGACTTCAGCGAGCGGGAGGACGCCGAGAGCGCGGCATTGGCGCTGCTTGAGCAGCGCCTGGAAGCTCCCTTCACGTTGATCGGCCGCCCCTTGTTTCGCTTTGAGCTGGTAAAGGTCAGTGATGCGCGTTTCTATTTCACGCTCAACTTTCACCACCTGATCGTCGACGGCTGGGCAATCGGCTTGCTGGTCGAATCACTGTCAACATTATACAGCGAGGCCCAGACCCAAGATCAGGCTGAACCGGCGCCGAGTTACCGGGATTTCATTGCGCAGGACCAGGCGTTCGAGCACTCGCCGCAACAGTTGCGCAACCTGGAATATTGGCTGGACAAATACCGCACGCTGCCCGACCCGCTGTTCACTCCGCGCCACCGCACCGGCCCACAGCAAGGCCTGGCGCCGGGCGGCCACGAGTGTCTGCGCCTGTCCCGTGCTTTCTTCGAGCGGATCATCGAACTGGCCCGCGCCTGCGACTCGACTCCATTCCATGTGCTGCTCGGAATTTTCCACGTCTACTTCAGCCGCACCGAGCGCCGCGATGAGTTGTCCATCGCCGTGCCGACGCTCAATCGCGGCAGTGCCCGTCTCAAATCGACCGCTGGCATGTTTGTCGGCGTCAGCCCGTTGCGCCTGTCGTTTGATCCGCACCTGAGCTTCTCTGCGCTGGTCACTTCACTGGGGCGGATGCTCAAGCAGGATTACCGCTACCAGCGCTTTCCGTTGAGCGAGCTGAATCGCACGCTGGGCCTGTGGCGCTCGCAGCGGGCGCAGTTGTTCGACCTGACGGTGTCCTATGAGCGCGATGACCATGACCTGCGCTTCGATGGGGCACCGGCGCAGGTGATCATGGGATCGAACAGGCATGAGCAGGACCCGTTGACGGTCCATATCCGCGAAAACAAATTCGACGAAAACGTTTGGATTCACTTCTTTTACAACCAGGCTTATTTCGACCCCGGAGAAATCCGGCAGATCAGCCTTCGGCTGCGGCATATGCTCGAACAGGTGCTGGACAACGCCGAATTGCCCGTATCGCGACTGTCGCTGGTGACGGCACCGGAGTTGCGCCAACTCGACGCCTGGAACGCCACCGATGTGGCCTTTGCGCCAGCGCCGATGATCCATCGACAGGTCGAAGCGCAGGCGGCGCGTTCGCCGGATGCCATCGCCATTGAGCAGGACGGGCACCGCCTGACCTATGCGCAGTTGAACAGCCGCGCCAACGTCGTGGCGCATCGACTGATGGCCCTGGGCGTCAAGGCAGACCAATGCGTAACCCTCTGTACCCAGCGTAGCCTCGACAGCATTGTCGGGATGCTCGGGATTCTTAAGTCCGGTGCGGGTTATGTACCCATGGACCCCGCCTATCCAGCCGAGCGTTTGCGCTACATCCTCGACGAAACCGCGCCCAAGGTCATGCTGATCCACCATCGAACCGCGCACCTGTTGCCCGAGACGGCGATGCCGCAGCTTGATTTGGGTGATTTGCAGGCCATGACCGAAGCGCAGCGCGCCAATCCCGATCCAATAGGGTGTCACGGCACGTCACTGGCCTACGTGATCTACACCTCGGGTTCCACTGGTCGACCGAAAGGCGTGATGGTTGAGCATCGCCAGTTGAATAACCTGATTGCCTGGCATAACCAGCGGTTTGCGCTGGGCGAAGGCAGTCGCAGTACTTGGTTCGCTGGCGTCGGTTTCGACGCCAGTGTCTGGGAAATCTGGACGGCGCTGAGTGTCGGCGGCACGTTGTTGCTGCCGCCGGCACACACGGTGAACGATCCGCGCGCCTTGTTGCAGTGGTGGAAAGCGCAGACCGTTGACCTTGCCATTCTGATCACCCCGTTGGCGGAGCTGGCGTATGCCAGCGACCTTGCCAACCCACTGGCCAGCCAGGTGTTGATCGGCGGCGATCGGTTGCGCCAATGGCCGGTCGGTCTGCCGGCCGGACAAGCATTGATCAATACCTACGGCCCAACCGAAGCCACGGTACTGGTGACTGCCGGACAAGTGCATCAGCACGACGCGGCGCTGCACATCGGTCGCCCGGTGGCCAACACCCGGATTCATATACTTGATGAGTTCGGCCAGCGCGTTCCGCCGGGCGCGGTCGGTGAGCTCTATCTCGCTGGCGCGCACGTTGCGCGAGGGTACCTGAACCAACCGGGATTGACCGCCGAGCGTTTTATCGACGATCCGTTCAGCGCCGCGCCGGGTGCGCGGATGTACAAGAGTGGCGACCTGGGGCGCTGGATGGCCGATGGCAACATCGAATTTCTCGGACGCAATGACGACCAGGTAAAGATCCGTGGTTTTCGCATTGAGTTGGGTGAGATCGAGACCACGCTGGTCTCCTTGCCCGGTGTGCTCGAGGTGGCGGTACTCGCGCGCGAGGACAGTCCTGGCGAAGTACGTCTGGTTGCCTATTACACCGGCATCGACGGGCTGGCCGAGGGCCTGAGCCGTCGCGCCGGCGAGGTATTGCCGGTCTACATGGTGCCGTCGGCGTTCGTGCACCTGGCGGCGTTTCCCGTGACCGTCAATGGCAAGCTGGACCGCAGAGCCTTGCCGGCGCCGCAAGCTTGCCTCAACCATGCCTATGAGGCACCGCAAGGCGAGCGGGAGCAGGCCTTGGCCTTGTTGTGGCAACAGGTACTGGGCGTCGAGCGAGTAGGGCGGCACGATAATTTTTTCGAATTGGGCGGGCATTCGCTGTCTGCCGTGCGGCTGATCCAGAGCATGCGTCGCCAGGGCATGAATGCCGAGCCTCGCGCCCTGTTCGGTGCTCCGACGCTGCAAGCGTTTGCCCAGCACACGGGCACCGGCCAGGAGGTCGAAATTCCGGCCAATCGGATCGAAGCCGGCTGTTTACGGATAACCCCCGACCTCTTGCCACTGATTGAAATGAGCCAGGAGCAGATCGACGGCTTAGTTGAAAACATCCCCGGTGGCGTTACCAATGTGCAGGATATCTATCCGTTGGCGCCGTTGCAGGAAGGCATCCTCTATCAGTATTTGTCGACCAGCGGCGGCGATCCCTACGTGTCGCATGGGCTGTTCGCGCTGGACCACCGCGCCCGGCTCGACGACTTCATCCGGGCCTTGCAAACGGTCATCGACCGCCATGACATTCTGCGCACGGCGTTGGTCTGGGAAGGGCAGGACGTGCCTTTGCAGGTGGTCCTGCGTGATGTGTCGCTGCCGTTGCACTGGTTGAATTTCCAAGCCCAGGACGGCGATATCGCCGGCCAACTGATCAAGCGTTTCGATGTCGGCCGCTCGCGTCTGGATCTGCGCCAGGCCCCGCTGCTGCGACTGGCCTGCACCTTCGACGAAAGCAACGACCGCTGGCTGGCATTGCTAATCGTTCATCACCTGGCGATGGATCATGCCGGCTTAAGTGTCCTGCAACAGGAGATGCAGGCTTATCTGCTCGATCAACAGGCACTGCTGCCTGGCGCGACGCCTTATCGCAACTACGTGGTGCAGAGTCGACACAGTATGAGCGCCGCAAGCCATGAGGCGTTTTTCCGCGAGATGCTACAGGACATCGAATCGCCGACGCTGCCGTTCGGCGTGGCACAGGCTCGCGATGATGCCTCGGTCATCGCAGTGATCCAACCTGTGCCGCTCAGGGTGGCCGAGCGTTTGCGCACGCATGCACGGGGGCTAGGTGTCAGCACTGCCAGCCTGTTTCACCTGGCGTGGGGACGGGTGTTGTCGATGCTCTCGGGACAGACAGAGGTGGTGTTCGGCACTGTTCTGCTGGGGCGCATGCAGGGGGCGAGTGGCGAACATGCGCTGGGGTTGTTCATCAATACCTTGCCGTTGCGCTTGACCCTGGGTTCCCAGGGCGTGGCCGCCAGTGTGCGCGATACCGCGGCGCGGGTGGCCAACCTGCTCGCCCATGAGCATGCGCCGCTGGCACTGGCCCAACGTTGCAGTGGGGTTGCCCCAGGCACGCCGTTGTTCAGCGCCTTGCTCAACTACCGCCGCAGTGAACACCAGGGGCAAGGCGCCGGGCCGCTGAACTGGCAAGGTATTGAACTGCTCGAGGAGTATGAGCGCACCCACTATCCACTGACATTGTCGGTGGATGACGCAGGACAAGGGTTCGAACTGAATGTCCAGGCAATGACGGGCATTGATGCGCAATTGGTGTGCGACAGCGTGCAGACCGTCTTGGCCAGTCTGGTGGACGCACTGGAACGCAACCCCGAACAAGCCATGCATGACCTGGTCGCGGTGCCGGCCAGGGAACGCCAGCGGGTGCTGGCCGATTTCAATGCCACCGACGGCGCCTTTGCGCAGGCGCTGACGCTACATCAGTTATTCGAAAAGCAGGTCAGGGCGACTCCCGAGGCCATCGCGCTGACCTTCGAAGACCAGTCACTGACCTACGAGGCGTTGAATAGACAGGCCAACCGCGTGGCCCATCAGTTGATCGAACGGGGTGTGCGAGCCGATGACCGCGTGGCGATTTGTGTCGAGCGCAGCCTGGACATGCTGATCGGCCTGCTTGGCATTCTCAAGTCCGGGGGCGCTTATGTGCCGCTTGACCCTGGCTACCCGCTCGAACGCCTGGTCCACATGCTGGAGGACAGCGCGCCCGTCGCGCTGCTGCTGCACGGCCCGACCCGAGGTCTGTTGCGGGCGGACGCCGCGATCTGCCTCGATCTCGCTGATGTGCGCACGCAGGCCCAGTTCCCCTCGCACGACCCGGCGCTGGCGCAGGACTGGCGGACGCTGGCGTATGTCATCTACACCTCCGGGTCTTCCGGACGGCCCAAAGGCGTGATGAACGAGCATCGCGGGGTGGTCAACCGTTTGCAGTGGATGCAGCAGGCACTGAGTCTGACAGCGCAAGACGTAATCCTGCAAAAGACCCCGTTCAGTTTCGACGTCTCGGTTTGGGAGTTTTTCTGGCCGTTGATGGTCGGCGCGAAGCTGGTGATCGCACGTCCCGAGGGGCACGGGGATGCGGTTTACCTGGCACAACTGATCGCTCGGGAACGGATTAGCACCGTGCATTTCGTACCGTCGATGTTGCAGGTTTTCCTCGAATCCGCCCAGGCCGCCGAATGCCACAGCCTGACCCGCGTGGTGTGCAGCGGCGAGGCGCTGGCGCTGAGCCTTATCCGCCGTTTCTCCACGGTGCTGCCGGATACCGGATTGCACAATCTTTACGGGCCGACCGAAGCGGCGGTCGATGTCACGGCCTGGGCATGCAGCGCCGAGGACAGCGTGTCGCTGATCGGTCGGCCCATCGCCAATACGCGTATTTACATCTTGGACACTCAGGGACAACCGGTTCCGGTGGGCATTGCGGGTGAATTACATATCGCTGGCGTGCAGGTCGCTCGCGGCTACCTGAATCTGCCTCGCTTGACCGCTGAACGGTTCGTCGACGACCGCTTCAGCGAGGCACCTGGCGCGAGGATGTACAAGACCGGCGATCTTGGGCGTTGGCTGCCTAATGGTGCAATCGAGTACCTGGGACGCAACGACGACCAGGTCAAGATCCGGGGCTTTCGAATCGAGCCGGGCGAAATCGAAACGGTGCTGGCCCAGATGCCCGGCTTACGCGAGGTCGTGGTGCTGGCACGGCACGATGAGCGTTCCGGCCAGCGGCTGGTGGCGTATTACACCGGCAGCGCCGTCGTTCCTGAAGCGCTGCGCGAGCACGTCGGCAGCCGCCTGGCGCCGTACATGGTGCCGGCGGCATTCGTGCATCTCGATGCCTGGCCGCTGACCCCCAACGGTAAGCTCGACCGCAAGGCGCTGCCCGCACCGCACGGGGCCTATGCACGAGCCATCTACCAAGCGCCGCAGGGTGACGTCGAGAACGCGCTGGCCGGTATCTGGTCGCGGTTGCTGAACGTGGAGCCGGTCAGTCGTCACGACAATTTCTTCGAGCTGGGCGGGCATTCGTTGCTGGCGGTCAGCCTGATCGAACACATGCGCCGTGTCGGTCTGTTTGCCCAAGTGGCGCAACTGCTCGGTGCGCCGACCCTGGCCGAGCTGGCGCGCCAGGTCAGCACCGAGCAGCCACTGTTCAGTGTGCCCGCCAACGCCATACCGCCGCACGCCGAACACATTACCCCGGCCATGCTGCCGTTGGTGCGACTGACCCCGCCGGCCATCGAACGTATCGTCGCTCGGGTAGCGGGTGGCGCCGCCAATGTACAGGACATCTATCCGCTGGCGCCGCTGCAGGAAGGCATTCTGTATCACCACTTGAGCGCCACCGGGGGCGATCCCTATGTGCTGCACGCGCTGTTTGCGTTTACCGGACAAGTGGCGTTCGAGCAGGTGGTCCAGGCGATGCAGCAGGTCATCGATCGCCATGACGTGTTGCGCACGGCGGTGCTGTGGGAAGGGCTCGACGCCCCGGTACAAGTGGTTTGGCGTCGGGCACCAGTGACAACCGAGTATTTCTCGGCAGACCCTCGCGAAGGTGATGTGGCGGAGCAACTGCTGCGCCGTTTCGACGTTCGCCAGCGTGGCATCGACTTGGACCGGGCACCGTTGATCCATTGGGCCTATGCCGAAGACGAGAGCCATCGGCGCGGGGTCGGTTTGCTCAGGTTCCATCACATCGTGATGGACCATGTCGCGCTGGCGTTCGTGCAGCGCGAAGTCCAGGCCATTCTGGCCGGGCAGGGCGCGACGCTGGCCGTTAGCGTGCCCTATCGTGATTATGTGGCGCAGGCGCGATCGAGTGGCAAGGCTCAGGCGCACGAAGCGTTCTTCCGCGAGCGACTACACGATGTCGATGAGCCGACCTTGCCTTATGGCATTGCCGGTATCCAGGCCGATGCCGATCCGGTGACGCAAGCCTCGGCCAGCGTCTCGGGCGAACTGGCCCTGCGCTTGCGCAGCCAGGCCCGGCAACTGGCGGTGAGCGCGGCCAGTCTCTACCACTTGGCTTGGGCCAGGGTATTGGCGGTGCTGGCGGGCCGCGACGACGTGGTGTTCGGTAGCGTGTTGCTGGGGCGCCTGCAGGGCGGTGCCGGAGCGGATCGCGCCTTGGGTCTGTTCATCAATACCTTGCCGGTGCGTATCGATGCGGGTGCCGCTGGCGTGCAAAAGGGCGTGCGTCAGACCAGCCAGGCATTGGCGGCGTTGCTCGGCCACGAGCACGCATCCTTGGCCCTGGCGCAGCGCTGCAGCGGTGTAGCGGCGCCGACTCCGCTGTTCAGCGCGTTACTCAACTACCGTCACGGTGACGAGGCGGATGGTCTGGCGGTCGGGCAATACGTTTGGCCGGGGGTGCAACTGCTCTCAGCCCACGAACGCACCCACTATCCGTTGGTGCTATGCGTCGACGATATCGGCAACGACTTCGGCTTGATCGTACAAGCGACGCACGGCATCGATCCGCAACAAGTCTGCGATTGTCTGCACACTACACTGGCGTCGCTGGTCGAGGCGCTGGAGTGTGCGCCGGATACACCCATCAATGCCTTGCGGGTGCTGGCGCAACAGCAGCGCAGCCAAGTGCTTGAGGCGTTCAATCCGCCGCGCTTCGATCACTCGCGGCCACAGACCCTCCACGAACTGTTCGAGGCGCAAGCCGAACGCTCGCCGAATGCCTTCGCCGTCACGTTCGAGGGGCAATCACTGACTTACGCCGAGTTGAATGCGCGAGCCAACCGGGTAGCCCATCGTCTGATTGCCCATGGCGTGAAACCGGACGATCGGGTCGCGATATGCGTGGAGCCGGGCGTGGCCATGATCGTTGGCCTGCTCGGCATCCTCAAATCCGCTGGCGGCTATGTACCGCTCGATCCGGGCTATCCCGCTGCGCGGCTGGCTTACATGCTGGCCGACAGTCAGCCGACGATGATACTGGTGACGGCGGCTACCCGCGACGTGCTCGGTCGGGTGGCGGTAGCGCAATTGGACATTGCGCAGCTCGACAGCGGCCCGCAATCCAATCCTTGCGTGGCAGGCCACGGCGCCGGGCGGTTGGCGTATGTAATCTACACTTCGGGTTCGACCGGCCAGCCAAAAGGGGTGATGGTCGAACACGGCAACGTGACTCGTCTGTTCGAGGCCACAGCCAGCCTGTTCAGCTTCAACAGCGACGACGTTTGGGCACTGTTTCATTCGTTTGCCTTCGACTTCTCCGTCTGGGAAATCTGGGGTGCGCTCCTGCACGGCGGTCGTCTGCTGGTGGTGGTACCGTTGACACGCCGCTCGCCGCCAGCGTGCTACACGCTATTGTGCGAGGAGCGAGTCAGCGTGCTCAACCAGACCCCCAGCGCCTTTCGCCAACTGATCGCGGCCCAGGGTGCCAACCCTCGAACCCATTGCCTGCGCCAGGTGATTTTCGGTGGCGAAGCGTTGGATGTCGCCAGCCTGAAACCCTGGTATGCGCGGCCAGACAATGGCTTGACGCAACTGGTTAATATGTACGGCATCACCGAAACCACGGTGCACGTGACCTATCGGACGTTGACCGAAGCCGACACCCGGCGCATTGGCGCCAGCCCCATTGGCGGGCCGATTGCCGACTTGCGTCTGTACCTGCTCGACGTCCGGCGTGAGCCCGTGCCGGTGGGCGTGGTCGGCGAGTTATACGTCAGCGGTCCTGGCGTGACGCGTGGCTATCTCAATCAGCCCCAGTTGACCGCCGAGCGTTTTCTCGACGACCCCTTCAGCGCTGCCCCGTGCCGGATGTACAAGACCGGCGACCTCGGACGTTGGCTGGCCAATGGCGAGATCGAATACCTGGGACGCAATGACGATCAGGTGAAGATCCGCGGTTTCCGCATCGAATTGGGTGAAATCGAAGGCGTTCTTGGCAGCGTCGAAGGCGTGACCGAGCTGGTGGTGATCGCCCGTCAGGACACTCCCGGCGATCAGCGGCTAGTGGCCTACTACACCGCTGACGAGGGGCTCAACGAGCGGTTGCGAACGCAAGCCGCATCACGTCTGCCGGCGCACATGGTGCCATCGGCATTCGTGCATCTGCCCGGTTTACCGCTGACCGCCAACGGCAAGCTCGACCGTGCCGGCTTGCCGGCACCGGGCGGCGACGCTGTGGTGCGTGCGCCCTACGAGCCACCCCAAGGCGCCGTCGAGTCCACCCTGGCGCGGATCTGGTCGCAGTTGCTGAACGTGGAGTCGGTCAGCCGTTACGACAATTTCTTCGAGCTGGGCGGGCATTCCCTGTTGGCCGTCAGCCTGGTCGAGCGCATGCGCCAGGCCCATCTGTTTACCGACATTCGCCAACTGTTCGGCGCGCCCACCCTGGCCGAGCTGGCACGGCATATCGTGACTCGCAGTCCCGAGTTAGCGATACCGCCTAATAGGATTCCGAGGAATGCCGAGCGCATCGTTCCGGACATGTTGCCGTTGGTGACCGTCGATCAAGCGGCACTCGATACCCTCGTCGCCCAAGTGCCCGGCGGTGCAGCCAATGTACAAGACATCTATCCGCTGGCGCCGTTGCAGGAAGGTATCCTGTTCCATCACCTGATCGAGCAGGAGCGCGACCCCTACGTGCTGAGCGGTGCGCTGGGGTTCAGGACACGATCGGCGGTGCAGCGCTTCATCGAGGCCTTGCAACAGGTCATCGACCGTCACGAAATCCTGCGCACCGGTTTTGTCTGGCATGGCCTGGAACAGGCAGTGCAAGTGGTTCACCGTAAAGCGCAACTGATGGTGAACACCTTCGAGGTGACTGCGCCGGAGCAAAAGCCGCCCCAACGGATCGACATCACCCGGCCGCCGTTGCTGAATTGTTCGCTCGGTCACGATCAGGCCAATGACCGCTGGCTGTTGAATATCGTGTTCCACCATCTGGTACTGGATCACACCAGTCTTGATCTGGTGCTTGAGGAGGCGCGGGCCATCGAACAGGGCCGCGCCGATTGCTTGCCCACGCCGGCGCCGTTTCGGAACTTCATCGCCCAGACCTGCCTGGCCGAAAGCAGGGCGGCGCATGAGTTTTTTTTCCGGGAAATGCTCGGTGATATCGACGAGCCGACCGCGCCTTTCGATGTGCTGGACATCAACGGCGATGGTCACGACGCGCTTGAGGTCCAGCACCTGGTGCCTGACACATTATCGCGCCGCTTGCGCAGCCAGGCACGGCGTCACGGCGTCAGTGCGGCCAGTGTGATGCACCTGGCGTGGGCGCTGGTGCTGGCCAAGACCACGGGACGCGACAGCGTAGTGTTCGCCACCGTGCTGTTTGGCCGTCTGCAAGGCGGCGAGGCCGCCGACCGGGTGCTTGGGTTGTTTATCAACACTTTGCCGCTGCGCGTCGATATCGGTCGTCTGGACACCGCCGCTAGCCTGCGCCAGACCCATGATCGCTTGGTGCAGTTGCTGGTCCATGAACACGCGCCACTCTCGCTGGCCCAGCGTTGCAGTGCAGTGACCGCCCCAGCCCCGTTGTTTACGACGCTGTTCAACTACCGCTACAGCGCGGATGCGCCTCAGGCACAAAAGAATCAGCGTCTAGGCGACGATATCGAGCACTTGGGGGGCCGTGAGCGCACTAACTACCCGTTGACTATGGCCGTGGACGACCTCGGCGAAGCCTTCAGCTTGACCGTTCAGGCAGTGGCGGGCATCGATGGCGAGCGCGTCTGCGGTTACATGCTGACCGCACTGGAGCACATCAATGAGGCACTGGAGTCCGCCTCGGCAATGCCCGTCTGCGCCTTGCAGGTGCTGCCGGCGCAGGAACGGATGAAGCTGCTGGATGATTGCAATGCGTTGCGCACCGACTACCCGCCGTTAAACACTCTGCACCAATTGTTCGAAATGCAAGCCGAACGCTCGCCGAATGCTTTCGCCGTCACGTTCGCGGGGCAATCACTGACCTACGCTGAGTTGAACGCGCGAGCCAACCACGTGGCCCATGACTTGATCGCCCAAGGGGTCAAGCCCGACGACCGGGTGGCGATTTGCGTGGAGCCAAGTCTTGAAATGATGGTCGGCGTGCTTGGCATCCTCAAATCCGGCGCCGGCTATGTGCCGCTGGATCCCGGCTACCCCGCCGAGCGATTGGCCTACATGCTGGGTGACAGTCAGCCGTTGGCGGTGTTGGTGACGCCAGCCACTAGAGAGGTGCTTGGGCCATTGGCGATCACCCAACTGGATATTGCCCAGGGCGAGGGTGGACCCCGGCATAACCCGTGTGTGCCAGGGGCGCACGCAGCGCGATTGGCGTATGTGATCTACACCTCGGGCTCGACCGGCCAGCCAAAAGGCGTCATGGTCGAGCACCGCAACGTGACCCGGCTGTTCGATGCCACGGCCAGCCGGTTCGGCTTCAATGGCGAGGACACTTGGGCGCTGTTTCATTCTTTCGCCTTTGACTTCTCGGTCTGGGAGATCTGGGGCGCATGGCTGCATGGCGGCCGACTGCTGGTGATTCCACCGTTGACCCGTCGCTCAGCTCAAGCGTGCTACGCGCTGCTGTGTGATGAGCGAGTGACTGTGCTCAATCAGACGCCGAGTGCGTTTCGCCAGTTAATCACCGCGCAGGGCGAAAGCCCGCAAAGCCATTACTTACGCCAGGTGATTTTGGGTGGCGAAGCGCTGGAGGTCGCCAGCCTGAAGCCCTGGTACGCCCGGCCACGCAATGGCGCCACGCAATTGGTCAACATGTACGGCATTACCGAAACCACCGTGCATGTGACCTACCGTGCGTTGACCGAAGCCGATACCCGGTACATCGGCGCGAGCCCCATTGGCATAGCGCTCGATGATTTGCGACTTTACCTGCTGGACGCCTGGCTTGAGCCGGTGCCGCTCGGCGTGGTCGGCGAGCTGTATGTCGGAGGCGCGGGCGTGGCACGCGGATATCTCAACCGTCCGCAGCTGACGGCCGAGCGCTTTCTCGACGACCCGTTCAGTCACGTTCCCGCACGCCTGTACAAGACCGGCGACCTCGGGCGCCGGCTGGCCAATGGCGAGATCGAGTACCTGGGTCGCAATGACGATCAGGTAAAGATTCGTGGTTTTCGCATTGAGTTGGGGGAAATCGAAGGCACGCTGTCTGCCGTGGACGGTGTCGCTGAAGTGGTGGTAGTTGCTCGGGAGGATACGCCGGGTAGCCAGCGGCTGGTGGCTTACTACACCGGCACCCGAGGGCTCAACGAAAGCCTGCGCGCACGGGCGGCATCGAATCTTCCCGCGCATATGGTGCCTTCGGCGTTCGTGCATCTGCCCGATTTGCCGCTGACGGCTAACGGCAAGCTCAAGCGTAGCGCCTTGCCGGCCCCGGATGACAGCGCCCTGGTCCGAGCACGGTATGAACCGGCGCAGGGCGAAATCGAAGTGGCACTGGCGCAGATCTGGTCGCGGTTGCTGACTGTCGAGGCGGTGAGCCGTCATGACAATTTCTTCGAACTGGGCGGCGACTCCCTGCTGGCCATGCGTGTCGCAGGATCGGTACGCCAGCAGTTTGGCGATCAACCGGCGCTACGTGCACTGTTCGAGTCGCGCAGCCTGAAGGAGTTCGCCGCGCAAGTGGCAAGCGCCTGCGGGGTGGCTCGCTCGCCAGTGGTTGCACAGCCTCGTGACATTCCTTTGCCATTGTCCTTCGTCCAAGAGCGTTTATGGCTGATTCAGGCCAGGGATGGTGGACGTGCATACAATTGGCACGGAGCCTTGTTGCTAGAAGGCGTCTTGTCCCTCGATGCGTTGCAGAGCGCGTTCGACGCTCTGGTGGCACGGCATGAACCGTTGCGCACTCGATTTCTGCTGGCCGACGGCGACGATGTGCCTGCGCAATGCATCGAGGCCTCCTGCGCCCTCAGGCTAGCAGTGTCGCCTGTCACGCCACAGTATTTGACGCAAGCCCTACAGGCGCATGCTGGCGTTGAGTTCGATCTGCGCCAGGGGCGCTTGATACGGGCCGAGGTGTTGCGTCTCGCACCGCAGCGCCACGTACTGTCCATCGTGATTCACCATATTGTCTGCGATGGCTGGTCCACGTCGGTGCTGGTGCGCGACCTGCGGGCGCTGTATGCCGCGCACCTGGCCGGCGCGCAAGCGCAACTGGCGCCGCTGACCATCCAGCACGCCGATTATGCACACTGGCAGCGCCGTCAGGACCTGACCCAGCATCTGGATTATTGGCGCACTGCCCTGGACGGCCAGGCCGATCCGATCGATCTCGCGGTGCCGGGCACCCCGGCCAGCGTCACGCCAGGGCCTGCCGGCGTCGTGCGGCGGCGAGTGAGCGAGGACCTCGCTAAGGGCCTCGCGCAGTTTAGCCAGCAGCGCGGCACCAGTCTGTTCAGCGTACTGCTCGCCGGATGGACGCTATTGGTTCATCGTCAAACCGGATACACGGATGTGTGTACCGGTACCACGGTGGCCGGTCGCGACGATCCGGTGTTGGACCCATTGATTGGCTTCTTCGTCAACATTCTACCGTTGCGGGTGCGGCTGGACGGCCAATCGTTGATCGCCGATGTGCTCGATCAGGTCCATGCGGTGGTGCTTCAGGCACTGGAGCATCAGGCATTGCCGTTCGAGCAGATGCTCGCGGTGGCGCCCCGGTTGCGTCAGGCCGACGGTCGTTCACCCTTGCCAGTCATGTTGCGCCATCAAAACTTCCCAGGCATCGACACTCAGGCTTGGGGCGACCAGATGACCGTCAGCGAATGGCCCATCGAAGCCGATCGTCCTGCTCAGGCGGATCTGGATCTGGAGGTGTTCGGCGATGCCCGCCAGTTGGACATCGTCGCCAGCTTCGACAGCCTGCGCTTTAGCCCGGCCCAGGTGGAACTGATGGTGTCGATCTGGCTCGAAATGCTGGATCGGCTGATTCACTCGCCATGGCTTAAAGTGGCCAGCTTGTTGGCCCTCACCCCAAGCGAACACGCATTGATCGCACGCAGTAACGACACGACCCAAGTGTTTGAGCAAACCTCGGTAACGGCACTGTTCGCCCAGCAGGTGTCGCGGCGCCCCGACGCCATAGCCTGTCTTGATAACGGCCAAGAAATCACTTTTGCCGGGCTGGACCAACGCTGCAACGCAGTCGTCGCGGCGTTGCAATCCCAGGGTATTGCCCCTGGCGCGCGGATTGCCCTCTATCAGCCGCGCTCGGCCGATTTTCTGGCTTGCGTGCTGGCGGTGTTCAAGTTGGGCGGCACCTACGTGCCGATTGATCCGGGTTACCCGGCCTCCTATGTGCAGCGCATCCTCGAGGCGGCGATGCCGGCATGGGTGCTGACCACTTCCGACCTCGCGGCTGGGCTGGCGCCCATCCAGCTACCGCTGTTGCACCTGGATCGCGATGTCGATCAACACGCCAACGCAACCGTTGTGGTGCGCGACAATCAGCCTGATGATCCGGCCTACATCGCCTACACCTCGGGCTCCACGGGGCAGCCAAAGGGCGTGCTGGTGGAGCACCGGCAACTGCTTAATGGCTTACAGGCCTTGTGGGCGCGCACACCGTTTGCGCCGGACGAAGTGGTTGCACAGAAGACCTCCATGTCGTTTGTGCCGTCGATCAAGGAGATGCTTTGTGGGCTGCTGGTGGGGGTGCCTCAAGTTATTGTTGCCGACCATACCGTCCAGGACGCCGCTGCTTTCGCCACAGCGTTGCGTGAGTATCGGGTAACGAGGCTGAACCTGGTGCCTTCGCACCTCAATGCACTGCTCGATCACGCGGCGCAGTTGGGTAGGTTGCGCCATGTGGTGACCGCCGGTGAGCCGCTGAGCCGTCAGGTCAAGGCCCGTTTTGCCCGTTTGCTGCCTCGGGCACGGCTGTACAACAATTACGGTTGCACCGAACTCAACGACATCACCTACAGTGAAGGCGAAGACTTGGCGGGCCTCGGTGCGGTGATGCCGGCGGGCCGCCCGATTGCCAACGTGCAAGTGCAGGTGCTCGACGAGCAGTTCAATCCGGTGCCGGTAGGCGCCGTGGGCGCAATTTTCGTCGAAGGCGCCAATGTCGGTCCTGGGTACTGGAACCCGCCGGCATCGAGCCCCGAGCGTTTCATCGTATTGCCATCCGGCGCACGTGCGTTGATGACCGGCGATATCGGCATGTGGTTGGCCGATGGCCAACTCATGCACCTGGGGCGTGAGGATTTCCAGATCAAGGTGCGTGGCCAGCGGGTTGAACTGAACGCGGTTGAACTGGCGCTGGGCAGCTATCCAGGGCTGAGGAAAGTCGCCGCGGTGGCGCGTCGCGTCGGCGGTGAGCACGATCAATTGATCGGCTTCTATATCAGCGACGGCGCTCCGATCGACCACAATGAGCTGCACCATTGGCTCGCGCAGCGGTTACCTGGGGCCATGGTGCCCAGCCGTTTGGTGCCGTTGTCGGCTTTACCGATGCTAGCCAACGGAAAACTGGATCGCTTGGCGTTGCGTACAATGCCATTGAATGCGCTGACCGGCATGGAACACACGGACGATGCTCCGCAAGGCGAACTGGAGAGTGCGCTGGCGGCGATCTGGGCGCAGGTGCTGGAGGTCGATCGGATCGGGCGCCACGATAATTTCTTCGCGTTGGGCGGCCACTCGCTGATGGCGTCGCAATTGGTCGTGCGCATCCGCGAGGCGTTGGCGGTGGATTTGTCGGTACGTAGCCTCTTCGACACCCGCAGCGTCGCCAGGCTGGCGGCTCTGCTGAATTCGCAGGCAGGTGTCCCGAGCGATCAGGCGTCGGTGCAAGCCTTCAACCGCGAGGGCCGCCAGCGGCCACTGTTCCTTACGCACACATTGCAAGGTTACGCCTGGTACTTCGAGCATCTTGCCGGACACATCGACGCCGATGTGCCGGTTTATGGCTTGCCTGCGCTGCCATTGTCAGCCGAACCTCTGGAGGATTTAGTTGAGATCGCCGCACGTTTCGTCGCCGTTGTTCGCCAAATCCAGCACCAAGGTCCATATCGGATTGCCGGTTGGTCCTTTGGCGGTTTGATCGCTTATGAAATGGCCACGCAGTTGCGGGAAGCGGGTGAGTCGATAGAGTTCCTCGGACTGTTCGACACCACCTTGGCGCCCCTTGACAGGCAAGACAGCACCCATCACGCCAGCTTGGTGACGCTCCATGCTTTCGTGACAAATAACTTTGCCGAGCACGAGCCGGACCTGATCGAAATATCCATCCGGCGAACAGTGGAGGAGGTGGTCGAGGACATAGTCGAGGCCCTTGAAAAGTACAAGCGCGCGGGCAAAGACTTATGGCATCTGGCCCATGACACGCCACAGGAAAACCGCCAGTTCCTCTACCGCATGCTGGGCCACGGCAAAGCCATGCATGCCTGGCGGCCTCGGGCGCTGGATGCCAGGCTGCACTTGTTCATTGCACAGGACACCGCACTGACACCGTTGGAGGGACATGCAGAGCCGTCTCGCTACTTGGGCTGGGAGCAACTGCTGGCGCCCTCGGCAATGGTCTTGATGTCGGTTCCAGGCGACCACGAAACGATCATCAAGCGGCATGCCGACCAGGTGGGGGCGCTGATCAGCGAAGTGTTGAAGGGATAGTTTCGGCGGATGAAGGTGAAGTGTTTTGGTCAAATTTTTCCGAACACTTCACTCGGCGTTTTTCAGCCGCCTGCCGCTGATACTATCAAGTTTTTCAATTCGAATGACCACGGCACTCAAAATTTAGTTAACCGGCTGGGGTGATTTCTAAAGTTCCATAAATAAGCAGAATGACCAAGGCAACCGACAAAAAACCATAAAAAATGATAGTACTATAATCGAGAGAGTGTATTAGTCTGCGATCAAACAGAAAAATCGAGATGGTATTTAACTTACGGCGCCAAGGACATCGAATATGAAAAGTCTCATCTTAACCGAAAAAGATATTTATGAGCTTATAGATAAAGCGGACAAGTTAAAAAAGACCTTCAGCGATTTGGATATGCTTACCCTGGAGCAAAATTATCGCAAGCTAAATCCTTTGCAACTTAAGGAAGAAGAGAAGGTTGCAAAAATTATCAGAATTAACGACAGAACAGTTGTTGCCCCTGTGGTAAGCGAAAAACAAGCCACCATGATAGAGTATTGTGGGATTGTACTGGACCAGACCACTCGAAGTTTTGCACGAAAAGATGGATGGGACGACAAGGATTTGTTACAGCCTAAAAACCTGGCATCTAAAGAATATATGGATATTGCATTCCGTGCAGTAGCAAATTATCCTTTTTGCTCGGTTTTCACCGCCAGGACTGAATTTCTTGATTCTGACTCTCTCGAATATGGTGTTCCAGTCGCGGACTGCATGCTCGATATCGCCAGTAAAGTCGCATCGGACATTGGAAATCCTTTCAAGGAGGTTCTAAGCAAGTTGACGGGGGAGAAGGAAGTTAAAGAAGACGTCAAGAAGATATTGGATAATTGCTGGGGGGAGCATAATGAACTAAAGGGGGAAACTATATTCGATATTTCACCCGTATGGTCTCATAATGGTGGACTTGCCTGGAGTTACGGATTTAGTGGGTCAAACTATAAAGATAACTCTTGGAAAAAATTCCTGATCAGCAAAGCCCACAAAACAAACCAATATTATTCCGCCGCTTTTGGGGTGGCATACCGTGAGGGCATGTGGGAGGACGGCGATTGGGCGCGCATAATTAAAGAAAAACTTTCGAAGTCGAACCCTGATTGGAAGGGATTGCTTGACGCCGTTGATTTCAGTTTCTAATCGTAACTGCGCAGAATCTTCAGGGCAAGCAAATTCAGGCTTGCCTTGCATTCACCATGAGATAAACCAAATGAATTCTGCAAAAAAGGATACACTCTCCACAGTAAAAAGCTGCTTGTTGTACGCCAAAGCGCTGACTGAGGAAGAGCGCGAGATGATCGAGTTGACCCTCGCCTATATTCAATATAAATCCCATGAAAAAGCAAAATATACCTTGACCCAAGATATCTGGGGAACCCCCAAGGGAGTACTCAGCTATGGCTATTATAATATAATTAATAATGAAATATATAACCTGTCTTGGTGCAAGATTGAAGCGGCGCAAGTGGATTTGATTAACAAGACATATAAATCAAAAACTAACATCATGAATGCCGTGGCTTCTGAAGCGTGTGATGCCTTTTTGGACAATGACGATCCACTGGCGACTGAATTTAAGAATTTTATCAAAGAGCAACCTAAAAACTATGCTCCAGACGCGTTTCGACTAACCGATACATTTTGGAAGAAGAGAATAGAGAAGGGGAATAACGAAGGTATTCATACAGATATCTCAAACGCAATAAAGTATACCGATGGCAGTATTCGAATAGCTTATATAATGATGTATCTGTCAACTGAAATAAAAAGTTTTGACTTTTTGTTTGTGGAATATAACCATACAAAGACTAATGTTATACTGAATGGCTTTAGTTTGAAGCTTGACCTGGAAGAGTGGCGGGAGGTCAAGAGTAAAATAAAAAAAGAACTAGGCCCAAAAGACGATAGCTTTGCTGGGGTGGATTTTAGCCTCTAGAGGTGGCTGGGACTAACTCTATATCTCCGATTGTTTTCAGTTTTCTTATTGTGCAATACAATGAAACCTCTACTTTCTATAGTGATTTAAACACCCATCTGGCCGGGGCGACGAGGCAAGCGAAAGCCTCCGTTGCCGTTCGATAAGGCCGCCTATCATTAGCAATTATTTTTAGCTACCATCGTTGTACAGCTCATTCCATATTTAATAAAAGTCCGACACTCCTCCTCTCGGAGGTTATTGTCATTGGTTTTTTTGTATTCGGTTTAAATAAAAAAACAGTCTAAAAACTTCACCGTAATTGCTTGTTTTATTTTTTGCGTTAATAAACTGTTAAATATAATAGTTATTTAGGTGGGATGGTTATATAACCTTCCAGGTGAGGCATAATGAATGCCCCGATCATATTAAAGGAGTGTCATGATGACTGCTGCAACAATAAATTCGTATATCGAGCTGCTTAATGAAATGCGTGCTCATCATAAGAAATGTGTTCGTGAGGAAAGTGCTACAAAAACAACGCCTTCAGAACATCTTAGGAGTCTACATGCTTCTGCAATCAAGGGAGGGCAAAAAGAGCTAACAGAACCTTCCGTGGTACTTTTGCAAGCCTCGGCCAAGGGTAAAGGCGGAGCACATGCCGAAGATTCTCAGCGTGGGCTTACAGTAGCTACAACGGAGTTTAAAAATAGTGGTTCATCAAATGTCGATGAGTATAAGAAGAAGCTGGATAAACTTAGAGAAAAAGATAAAAAAAATGCTGAAGAGCATATCGATAAAATGTATGACGAAGCTATTGTTGAAATTGAGAATCATCCAGAAAGCGCCAGTGCTGTCGTTGGTTTTATGGAGGCCTTCGGTGGTAAATTCAATGAGGTTCTGAATACAGTCAAAACTTTTATCATGGATTTGGCAAAAAATATCATGAAGTGGGTTGGTGAGGTGTTCAGCAAGATTAAGGATACCTTCAATAAAGTTGTTGGATTTATCAGTGGTTGGTTTTAGTTTTCTGGCAACTGAAGTGATGTTCGACCAACTCAAGAGCGACGAAGCTATTCGGTGTGGCAACGCTTATGAGACTCGTCAGAAAGAGCTCTTGGGTACTACTCCAGAGAGTGGCTTGAGGCGGCAAGGGACATAGAAATACAGACGAAATAATAGATCGACGTTATGACAAAATTTTGAAGGAGGTAGATATTGATTTAGTACCCACTATCTGAGGGGCTGTGGATATCATATGCAACGTTGCTGTAGTGTAACTAAGTCCTTGCTCCAATTATACAGGCAGGCCCGAAAGGCTTGCCTTTTTTCGGTGCGCCCAGCATAGGCGCAATCTGGTAAGTGAACGTCCGACCGTAAGCTGACCACAGCGAACGAAGTGAAGCGCAACCTATCGTCCCAGTCCGGTACGACGCGTGGTCATTCCTCAGCCTGATGGCAGCGAACGCGAGTTGAGTATTCCCACGGTTACCAACCGTTTGATCCGACAAGCGCTACTGCAAATTTTGCAGTCTCTACTTAGGCGTGGACGAGGGTAAGAGTGCGGTGGAGCGAGGGTGTAGGTGGGACAGCCTTTGAAAGCACTGAGGCAGAATTCTTCAAAACTCTGAAATAGATTAGATAACTAGTAAAAGTAATAGATAAAAATTTTATTTATCATAACTACTGAATTTAGTTGACCTATTTAAAGCTTTTGATAGGCTAAAAAATATCGCAAATGATTTCAGTGCTTTAGATGTAGAGTGTCCAGAGAGAATTTACCTGTCAATCGAGTATGTCGATAAGAAAATCAGTTCATTTTATTATGACGATATAAAGCAACTTATCCAAGCTTCCATTGATACCAATAAAAAATGCCAAAGTTAAAGGAAGAGAGCTTAAAAATAAAATCTTTGACAATAAAAAAAGGATGGTGGGAGTAATTTATCATCCGTTGATCATGGGTGTGATGTCGGTTTTGTCAAGATATTGTCGCTAATTTGAGTGATGGCTCTATATAAACTTTACTTCTCGCTATGAACACCATTTGTCTATCGGTGCCATGTGTGACCCTGTCGCTCTTTCTACAATATTTTATTCATGTGGAGCGTTTAAAATAATTGCTAATGCCATTCCGCAATATTACAACCGATCCTATCGAAAAGATGTGATCGAAGGAATTAGGGAACATATGAAGAAAAAGGGGCAGCTATGCGGTCAGAATTTAGAGGTGTCGAGAAATTGTACCCATACCCCACCTCTAAATGCCTCGTGAAAAATCCTGACTGGTTGAGTTTCCGAAATTTCGATTAGAGCCACACCGATGACATACTGGTTTTGGAATACATAAGCCGGCGACGTCGTAGAAGGATAATGACTCAAACACGTCGAATAGGTTGACTATTATTATAAGTTGGTAGAGTGTGTTTCGGCTTAATCGAATGAATTCGTCACTCTGGTTGTTAAGTTTTATAGATGAAATCGATAAATCCAGTTGGCTTTATATGTTTTCGGTGAATGATGCTAAATAATCCAATGCGATCAAGGGGTCAATATGAATTCGGCACGTCAAAGCTTATGTGCATGTTACAATGCGGCTCGAATCTGGGGTTGATCGAAATTTGCTTATCGCGTTCTTCGGGCCAGTCGGATGGCCCTGGTCATTGGTACAAAAAACTCTGAACCACTCGCTCTGCTTGGTTGTTTCCCTTCAGAATCCCTTCTGGTCATAGGTCCACCCAAGACTACCTTCGGCCACTCCCACGCAGTGGGCATCATAAGACTCACCTTGGAAAATGCCGGCAATGCCTCCAGGCCCATGGCCGCCAAAGTAAAATACGACATCTGGGTCGGCAGAGAACTGCACATTGCCGATTGAGACTACGCCCACGGTCAGCCCACCATTACCCCCCGCACCGCTACCCGTATTGTGCAAAGGGTTGGTTGCGCCGTTGCCGCCGTTGCCGCCTGTTCCGCCGATTGCGCCGACGATACGGCTGCTGCTCATATGAACGGCGGTATTGGCCAGAATCACGGCAAATGAACCGCCCCCCTGCTGCCCACCGCCACCGCCTCCGCTGACACCGCGATAACCGTTGTAACCCGCACGGCCGCCCCCACCACGGCTCCCGCTCCAAAGGGTACTAGTAAAGCTCCCTATCATGTCCACCGAGGGCAAGCCCATGCCACCGCACATTGGTTGGTCATTGTTACCTATATTGCAACCGTCGCAACCTTTGTCGCCAGTGGCGCCAGGCGCCGCGTAGATTTCCGAATTGACGATGGCGAGTTGCTCACTGTATTTGACCTGCAAGGCGACGCTCGCCGCACCACCCGTCGACGCCCCGGGGCTGGCAAATATTTTGAAGTTCTCTATCTGCGTGGCCGATTTGATATTGATGGCCGTTATGGCCGACACACCGTTTGGCGGCGCCTTGATTAAGGAACGCAGGCCGTCGCTGGCCTGGCCTGTGCGCACACAGCCTCCGTAGAGACTGACGCCGTCACGCACCGTCAGCGAGGTGGTTTGTTGATACTCGCCGTAGCCGACCAGTACGCCGCAGCCGCTCGCCTGACAGTTGCCGAGGGCCTGTTCGATCGTGGCGCAGGCCGCCTCCAGCGACGCGCCGCAACTGTCGCTGTCAGTGCCGGCGGGGGTGACGTAGACCGCGCTGGTCAGTTGGCTGAGATCCGACGAGCCGCAGTCGGCCTCCCAGGCTGCCTTCGTTACCGTTGGGGTCACCACGGCGGCAAAGCGCGCGTCGGTGATATCGCTGGTAGCAGGATCCAGCGCCAGGTTGGCGGGCAGAAGGCTGTTACGCAAGAGGGTCTTGCGTCCGGCGTAAAGGCCCGTGTGTAACGTCGGTCCGAAGCGCACCCGGCTAAGGTCGGTGGCGGAGAAATCCGTTCCCCCTAGGTCGGTGTATTCCAGGTCGGTGCCGTCCATCTTTGCGCCGGTCAAATTGGCCCCCTGGAGATTGGCCCTTGAGAGGTCGGCATAGCCCTTGCCGCTTGGCTTAAGTATGGCGTTGCTCAGGTTAACATTGGTGAGATTGGCACCGGCGAGTTCGGCGCCACTGAGGTTCGCGCCGCTGAGGTTGGCATTGGTGAGATCGGCACCCAACAAGTTGGCATTGGTCAGGTCTCGACCCGACCAGTCGACACCGGTGAGGGTGCTGAATGGACAGGTCAGCGGCGAACCGCCGCAGGGTGCCGGCGCTGGCGATGCGGAGAGTGCAGCGGCGGCGAATGATGTCAGCGCCAGGAGCAGACCGTGCATTGCCGGTTGAAGTTTGAGGGCCATGGTGATCTCCTGATGTGGCGTATCGTTGTTGAGGAGTCGTCGCAAGCCAGCGACTGATCGAGAATACGGCGCGGTCATCGGGCCTCTCGTCGCGTTATTCGGGGCAGTCGAATGGCCCTGGTCATCGGTACAAAAGAGTCTTTAACCACTCGCTCTGCCTGGTTGTTTCCCCTCAAAATCCCTTCTGCTCATAGGCCCACCCAGGAGTACCTTCGCCTCGGGCCACACAGAGGGCATCATAATATTTACCTTGGATAGTGCCGGCACTGCCTCCAGGCCCGTGGCTGCCAAGGTAAAACACGACATCTGGGTCGGTAGAGAGTTGGACATTGCCGGCTGAGGCCAAGCCCACGGTCGGCCCGCCATTACCGCCCGCGCCGCTACCCGTATTGTGCAAAGGGTTGGTTGCGCCGTTGCCGCCGTCCCCGCCTTTTCCACCGCTTGCGCCGACGATGCGACTGTTGCCGATATGAACCGCGGTATTGGTCAGGAGCACGGCAAATGAACCGCCCCCCTGCTGCCCACCGCCACCGCCTCGGCTGATATAGCGGTGAACGTCGTAACCCGCACGGCCATCCCCACCGCGACTGCCGCTCCAGAGGGTATCGGTGAAGCTCCCCAGCATGTCCAACGAGGGCAAACCCAAGCCGCTGCATAGTGCTACGCCGCTGCTATCTGTCTTGCAGCTGTCGCAACCTTTGTCGCCAGGAGACCCGGGCGCCGCGTAGATTTCCGAGTTGACGATGGCGAGTTGCTCACTGTATTTGACCTGCAAGGCGATGCTCGCCGCGCCCCCCGTCGACGTCGCAGGGCTGGCAAATATTTTGAAATTCTCTACCTGTGTGGCCGAGTCGATGTAGGTCGCCGTCATGGCCGGCACACCGTTTGGCGGCGCCTTGATCAACGAGCGCAGACCGTCGCTGCTCTGGTCCGTGCGCACACAACCTCCGTAGAGATTGACGCCGTCGCGCACCGCCAGCGAGGTGGTTTGCTGATACTCGCCGTAGCCGACCAGCACGCCGCAGCCGCTCGCCTGACAGTTGCCGAGGGCCTGTTCGATTGTGGCGCAGGCCGCCTCCAGCGACGTGCCGCAGCTGTTGCTGTCAATACCGGCAGGGGTGACGTAGACCACGTTGGTCAGTTGGCTGAGATCCGACGAGCCGCAATCGACCTCCCAGGTTGTCTTCGTTACCGCTGGGTCCGCCACAGTGGCGAAGCGTGCGTCGGTGCTGTCGCTGGTAGCAGGATCCAGCGCCAGGTTGGCGGGCAGGAGGGTGTTGCGCAAGAGCGTCTTGCGCCCGGCGTAAAGGCCCGTGTGGAGCGTCGGTCCGAGGCGTGCCCGGCTAAGGTCGGTGGTGGAGAAATCCGCCCCCCCCAGATCGGTGTATTCCAGGTCAGTGCCGTCTATCTTCGCGCCGGTCAAATTGGCGCCCTGGAGATTGGCGCCGGAAAGGTCGGCATCGCCCTTGCCGCTCCGCTTAAGTATGGCGTTGCTCAGGTTGGCGTTGATGAGCTTGGCACCGGCGAGTTCGGCGCCGCTGAGGTTCGCACCGCTGAGGTTGGCCTGGGTGAGGTCGGCACCTTGCAGGTTGGCATTGGTCAGGTCCCGACCCGACCAGTCGACGCCGGTGAGGGTGCTGAATGGACAGGTCAGAGGCGAACCACCGCAGGATGTCGGCGCCTGCGCTGGCGACTCGGAGAGCGCAGCGGCGGTGAACGAGGTCAGGGCCAGGGCGAGACCGTGCATTGCCTGTCTACGTTTGTCGACCATGGTGATCTCCAGAAGTGTCAGATCATTGGGGAACCGGCGGCAGCCATTCACTGATCGAGGGTACAGTGCGGCCGTTAGGACCCGTGGTCGCGTTCTTCGGGCCTGCTGGTTTGCCCTGGCCGTCAGTCACCATCGCGTAGTTCAGCGCGTAGAGCGTATGCCACATATCAACTGCCAGACGAGCAGCCGCCAAGCCATCGGTAGTCACCAGTGGATTGGTGGTCGGTGCCGACGTGCCATATTGATAGATGGCCATGTGGTAGTCGCTGACCTGTGAACCGTCCCCCGCGTAGTACAGGATGTAGAGGTAGGTCATGTGCTGATCGCCGATCGCGCAGATGTCCAAGTAGGTGTTGTCGCCCGTGGTGGACAGGTTCAGGAACGAAGTGGGTAAGCCCCCTCCGTCAAAAAAGCGGCTCACCGGATTGCCATTGAGGTCGAAAGCCTGCACGCGGGCGAGGACCACGCCCTGGTCATCGAAAGACTTGGTGTCTTCCAGCACCAGCACTGTGCCGTCGTAAGCGCAACTCACTGCCACGGGATGGAACAGCAGCCCCGGCCGGTCGACCGTTCGCGCCAGACCGGCATGGATGCGGGCCATTGGTACGTCCGCGTCGGCCGCCCCGGCCGGGACCAATTGGCCTATCTGAATTTTCGCAGGTTGCGTACTCACGGCGATGACGAAACCTGAGGGGTGTAGCGCGATGGAGTCGGGCTGGAGTTGGAAGCGGCCGTAGCTGAGTAGGTTGTTACCCATGTCGAACGGAGTCGGTGACGACAGCGTGACCTTGCGTAGGTGGAAGCCGCCGTCCTTTAAGGGATCGTTGTTGGCCTTGCGCGGGTCGACGTAATACTCACCCAAAGGCTGGTCATTTGGGTCCGGTAGTGGATGACCGTCTGGACCGAGTATCCAGTTGCCATCCTGCATCAAGAACTTGGGAGGATAGGGGTCATAGACCAACAGGGTCTGCGCGTCCAGGCCGTAGGCCGGAAATTGCAGGTCGTCCATCGGTGTGCCTGGGATATTGGTGTTCTGCATGGCGAATAATTGGCCACCCAGTCCACTGGACAAGGAAGTGATACCCATGCCAGCTGCCTTCCAGGCCGTACCCACTGCGCCGTAGCGCTGGCTCAAGGTGAGCCCGGACCAGATGGAAATTGCATTGCCATCGCTGCTGGTGTTGGCGTCGGTGATCGTGGCCGTGGGTGCCTTGCCTGTGGATTGCCAAACGTAAGTAGCGTTCTGATACGTCAGCAAGGCGCTATGTTCATAGACCGATTTTTCGCTCAGCGGCACCGGATATTGCACCAGGAACATCTCAATATCGCTGGCGTCGGCCTCATCGTTGTTCACCACACCCGTGGTCGCTTTGCCAGCCAGCCAGGTGTCGATGTAGTAATCGGCTTCGAACTTAACTTGGCCGCCCAGTGTGTTGTTTGGGAAAACCGCGGCCAATATGGGAGGGGTACTCGTGGGCACCGGTACGGTAGCTATCACGGTCGCCCGCAACTGGTTTTGATAGATGACTTTAACCTTCAGACTGGCCTTACTGCCTGCCGGAGGCTGTGGAAATGCCTGGTGTCGAGGGTCGGGGTGGACCTTCACCGTGGTGGTGATCGAGGTCGAAATCGAGTTCGCAATGTTCCACGGCGAGGTGGCCACTTCCACGATCGTCTCAGCTATCTGGGCGATGCCGGTGACGACATTGATGGCGGCGATGATCCAGCCTGCGAAGGGGATCTCGTCGACCAGTTCCTCACCCACCATTTCAGCCTCGATCCATGCCAGGAGTTTGGTGGCGGCCGGATCGAACAGCACTTTCGCCAGTGAAGAGAAGGCATGCCAGTTCATTTGCTTATTGGCGGCACTCGTGCCGAATTGCGTGCCATAGTAGGCTAATCCGCCGCCGATCACCGCGCTGAGGAACTTGGCGTCCGACATCAGCCCGTTGACAAAGTGATACAGCGGCTTGCAGGCCTGCATCGCCGTGGCAAAGCCGAGCATGAACGCAGGCACGGCGAGATTAACGCAGCCGGTCATGACGCCGCCCACAATAGGCGACTTCGGCCATGCGTCGGAGCCTGTGCCTAAACCAGAGCCATAGATCGCGGCGCTTACCGCGTCCTCGGGAAAGGTCAGGGTGACTTGCAGCACACCCGGATCGGATAGGATCGGCACGGCCATTACGTTGTTCACCGGTCCTATATAGCCGAGCCAGCGCAGGTCGTCGTAGTCGATGTTCAGGCCTCGCAGCGCATTGTAGGTCATGTCAGGATTATCGATTTTCCAATCCGCTACGCTGATGGCGTTACCCTTGGCGTCGAAGAATCGGATGTAGGCCCCCAGGTAACGAACATAGGTGTTGCTCATCGTCAACCGAAGCTGGCGCCGGGCTGAGTCCAACACCTGTATCGAGGTCTGCAAGCCATACGCGGTGCCGGTGCTGCCTAGCGTTGCCTGCCAATCGTCCGCCTGATCGAGGTCAATCCGGACCGCCAGCCGCATCGTCTGTTCCTCGGTCGCGCAATCCTGTACCGATGTGCCCGGCTGCAGGGTCCACTTCTTATTTTTCAGTGTCATGTCATTCTTGGTGGCCTTCATCAAGGCTGTGGCCACCGCACCGGCGGAGATGACGATTTGCTCTGTGGGCTGCGATATGTAGTAGGTGGTGTGACCGTCGCAGCCTTTCCCTGCACTCTTTGGCGGCGTAAATGGCACCAGGGTGGCCCAGCCCGACTCCTCGCCAGGCGCGCCCATCTGCCGCATCTCAAGCGCAAGTGTCTGAAATTGGTCACTGATGGCTTGGTCGTTGTCCATATAGTTGTAGATGGTTGCTGTCAGCGCCGGATCGGCGTTGATCAGGTCCGGATGGTGAAATATCAGCGCCTTGGCGGTGGACGGGTAGTCGATAGTAGTGTGGAAGGCCGTTTCGGCAGTGGCGTGTGCACCGCTAAGCGCTTGCGGTGGCGGCACATGGATGGCGACGTTGCCCAGCCCCACCTGACTCTTGGCTTGGGGCCGCGTGCGCAGTGTGTGCTTGATGTGGACTCGTACAACGCAGTTGGCCGGTAGGTCGACGACGTCACGCGTGTAGTGAGTAAGGCATTCGTCCGGCGTGGCCGTCAACCGGGCGTTGCTGGCCTTGGCCATGGCACGTGTCTCGTCGGTATGGGCAATCAACGGATACCGGCGCCCGCCTGCCTGAAGCCAATAATCCTCATTGGCGAGCGCATCGCGCAGGTCGGCATGATAGATGGCCTTCATCCATATTTTCGTTTCTTCTGTATGCATGACTTCTCTCCATGGGAGTCAGGGGGCGAGCCGAAGGACTGCAATGCCGGACGAGACATAACGTGCTCGCTGGCTATTGGTGTGAGCGCTCTATGGGGTAACGCCTCGGCTCCAAGGTGGCGCATGAAGGATTCGGTTGCGTAATCCATTGCGTTTTTTGCGGGTTGAACAATGCACACTGGCTGGTCTGCAAGGCGGTAGATGTGCCTGTGAGATCGAGGCTGGCGCAGTCGAACGTCGGATTGCAGGCCAGGTAGAGCGACGTCAGCGAACCGCTTTGCGCGATCGACTTGGCATCGCCGAGGGTGATGATTGAGTTGTAGGAAAGGTCCAGATAAGCCAGCGAGGTGAGTCGCGACAGGTCTTTGTTGTAACCGTCGAGTACGCTGGTAAGGTGATTATTCGACAAGTCGGCAAAGACAACGCTGTCGAGGATTGCCAGGTCGAAACTGGTGAAATGGTTGGAGGAAAGATCCAACACGACCGGATCCAGATTCACCAAGCCAATGATGGACTGTAGCTGGTTGTTGGATACGTCCAGGTTGACCAGGTTAGCCAGCTCCGTGACGTCCAGCGTGGTGAGTTGGTTATTGCTCAGATTGAGTGTCTTGAGCTGTTTGAACGGCTCTTTGAACTGGAACTGGGTAATCTGGTTGTCACTCAGGTTCAGTCTGGTCAGTCCGGTGAAGTGCTCCAGGCCGGTCAGATCGGTGATGCCGTTGCCTGGGCAACTGATCTCCGGCACCGTCGCGGCAGTAGTGATGCTGATCGATGACAATTTCTCTGAAAACATGCCTAAGATGCAGGCCTTCAGGTTGGCATCGTTGAACTTTACCTGCTCGCCCATTGGCTTGTCACAGTCGGGCTTGGACCAAACCGTTTGGGTGCCGTGGTTGGCGGTGCACAGATTGGTCCGCCATTCGTCGATTGTCCATTGCGTCCCACTGCATTGGGCAAAATCGCCATTGGGGCAGGTGACCGGGGCCTTTAGCACCGGATAGTCGACATCGCCATAGGCCTGCTGAGTGATGTCGACGTTACCGCACCAGGTCTTGCCACCTGGTTGAGGGCAACACGCGCCTTTCGGTATCACGCCTGACGGCATCACAGCGGCTTGGAAGTTGCTGTCCGTTACCGTCGCGTTCTTGAAGTTGCTGCCGCCCAGCTGCGAGCAAAAGAAGTTGACTGTCGAGCCGCCATTGGGCGTGGCCTTGATCGTGGCGTCGGTGAATTGCGCGTTTTGAAGAATCGTCGAACTGAAGTTCACGCTCTCTAGCACGGCACCGTCAAAGGTAGTGCCCGGCATGATGGAGCCCGAAAAGTCGGTACCATTCAACGTCGTGCCCTGGTCGAATCGAGCATCGGTGAGGACGGAGTTGTTGAAAGTGACGTTATTGATGTGCGCGTTCTGGAAGTTGGCCTTGGTGAGATTGGCACCGGCTATGCTAGCCGCCGGAAGCTCGCCGGTTGCCTCCAGAAAGGCTTTGCGAAAGGTGGCCTGAATCGCACTGACGCCCACCAGGTTGGCACCCGTCAGTTTCACTTTATCGAATACTGCTTTGTTGAGGATAGCTGACTTCAGATTGGCGTTCGTGAGGTCTGCGATAGCGTCGGGAGCGGTTGTGCCCGGCACCGCCGGACAAGGCGTACCGTAAGTGTCGAGCTGGCCGGAAGTGCCAGAGAGCAGTGCGCAGTCGAGTTTGGCATCATGCAATTGCGCATTGACCAGTTTAGCGCCATTGAGCGCGGTGGCGGTCAATTGGGCATAATTAAGCGTGGTGCCGGTGAAGTCGACCAGGGTCAGATTGGCCCCGTTGAAATCGATATTAGTGAGGTCGGTGCCTGCCAGCATTGCGCCGGTGAGGTTCTGGCCGGCCAGCGAAAAATCGTCTGGGTTGAGATTCCGGAAACTGGCGTTGGTGAAGTCAACACGGCCCCAATTGTCCGGGGTGATAGCGTTGATGTCGATGACGCTGCCGACGAATTTTGTTCGGCAATAGGGGTTGGCGAAAATTTTCTGCCTGGGACCGAATTGGGCTTGCACCAGCCCGACGTAGGAGAAGTCAGTGCAGTTGAGGTTGGCATAGCTGAAATCGGTTTTGTTCATCAGTGCACCGATAAAGCAGGTATTGGTCAGTGTCGCGCCGGAGAAGACCACGTTACCCTTGTCGCTAAGACCTAAGTCCGCACCTCGGAAACTGGCTCCGGTGAGATCCTGATCGGCAAATATCGCGCCCTTGAGAGTGGTATTGGTGAAGTCCGCGCCTATGAGCGACCCAGCGGGCAGGCTGCTGAAGTTGTAGTTGGTCAGATTTTTGCCCGCATAAGAAGTGCCACTAGTTGCCGGACACGGTACCATCTCGGCAATCGTCTGCGCGGCGGAAGCCGTGGTGGTGAACAACAGGGTCATCAGCAATGTGACTATTAGCAACGCGGTCGTGCGCTTGGTACAGAGGTATAAGAAGAACGCTTCATACGGATGTCCGCGCATGGTGGAAGAACCTCCGAAATAGTGGTGAACGGATAAGTAGGTCTTCTTTAATTGCTGAATAGACGATTGTGTGTGCTCGATATTAGTTATGCGGCATCTATATTCAAAGCCCTATTGAGGAATGCTTTGTAAGCGTCTCGCTCAATTTTGTTCGTCTAGATATTTACGGTCGCTTACTAGATGCACTTGCCAAGTAAATTGTTGGTCATGGCATAAAATCGCTTATGATTTCCTTGTGTCAATAGTTTTTTACTTATCTCCATGCGTACATGATAATTTCCAGAGAGGGTCAGTCATTGCCATTTGCAACAGACTCGCTGGCGATTATGTCAATGTGTGATATTCCTTTGCGGCCAATACCTTAAAACATACCATGCTGTCTTTGGTAATAGTGTATGTTATCTTCAAGTTGTCGAATTTAAAATTATTTTTAATGTTGGCAAAGCTGTTTTCCAAAGACTTGATGTCAGCTGCCGAGAGCCATTTTTCTTCCCTGGCTGTAATAAGCTTGTTGACGCTGTTCATATAGCTTTCAACAGATTCTGAGTTTTCATTAAAGTAGCTGATGTAGACATCTAGCAGATCTTTAAATCTATCGAGATTCCTGATTACCCGATTTGCTGTTTCAAGCCATCCATTGATTGCTATATACAAAATAAAAGGTTCGTTAGCAATGTTTCTAACGAAATCATTGTAGTTGGCTACTGCTGTGTTTAGTGTATCCACCGCCGTTACTACATTGTACACATCCATGCCGGCGTTTATCGTGGCTGCAGTACAGGCGAGTGCGACCGGAACATAAGCGCCAGCAGTAAGCGCTGTTTTTCCATAACTGATTAAGCAATAAACCAATCCTCCTGCAACTGCCGCTCCAGTCAGCAGTAATGAACCATTTATCAACGATTTTTCTGCAGAGGCTAAATTCCTTTCTTCCGTTTCAATAGCTTGTGTGTAAGTTTTAAGCGCTGTCTGCATGGTGTCAAAGCTATCGTCGTCACTAAATGAGAGGCTCAGCCTGTTCAATTCGTTTTGCAATGGGGTTAAGTCAGCCATAGTCCTGATTCTCAGTGACTTGAGCTTGGCGTAAATGTCGTTGATGGATGACTCCAAGTCGTTTATATCCATCAGTTTTCGCATATTATCAATGGCGGTAACGCCGGCTTTTGAGCTTTTTATTATATTTTTTGATGTGGGGCCGACGAAGTATTTTTGCTGTTTTCCTATGACTATATTCGCCTGTTTTATCGCATCTATCAGATTGTCGGATGCATAGATATAATCACGATGCCAGAGTTTATTTAGTGTTTCGTCCAACGTTGACAGTGCGTTGAAAAATGGTGAGGCACTAAATTTAAAAGTCACTTTTTGATCAGCTACGTATTCTGTAATTCTTTGGTAGACACGAAGCAGGTCCGCATCGGCTGAGTCCCTGAGAGGGACGATTTCGGGGCACAACCTGGCTGATTCATAATATTGGAATACCGGGTATATATATCGTGCCAGATCTGAATAATATTTCATTATTGTAATTTCCTCTGGGTGAGGTCGTCATGTCCCGTATTGCGCACAATGAGCCGGTTGCTCCCATTAGCATTTTTGCAATATCAGTTTTGAGAGGAAAGCTGATGCTTTCGTCTAGGTTGAACTGCATAACTATGTTGAGGGGATAGAAGTCGCAAAAAATATTTTGTTTGAATGTTGTGCATAAAAATTAGCACTGTCTTTTTTGCTGTGAGTTATGATTTTTATCAGTTTTCTGGCGCGCTACATTTTTCGGTTTGACCTGCTTTCCATTGTTTAATGAGTCGAAGCTTTAATATCGATATCATACTGGTCGTCCTCACAGCGTTACGGGCGAGCCGATTCACGCCGAACGTCGGCACCCTCGCTGATGTTTCTATGAATAATAATAGTTTTTAAATCTGGATAGCGCCTATAAATTATATTTGCATGGAAAGTATTTCATGTTCATAAAATAAATGAAAAATTTTAAATATTGCGCAGGGGAAATGGCTGATGGGCTATCAATATGTATTTTTCCGGTCATCGCAACGGCTCGATGTGAATAAGCCGGATTACTCTGTTTTTGAAAAAGGCTATCCGGACGGAGCCGGTTGGACTCCTTCGACAACGGATACATACAAGCCATTTGAACAGTTGGACGATAGCTATCCATTTGGTGCCAATCCAACCGCCTTTTTTGATAAGGAAAACGAAAGTATTTACATGTTGCTTAGGACAAATAATTATCTCGGAATAACAGGGTGCAAGATTTATCTTCAAAATCTACGCTGGAATATAGCGGGAGTAGATCTGAGTATAACCTCAGAAGAAAGCGTTATCCCGTATTTAACTAATGAGCATCTTCACTTGTTTTATCAGGAGAGTAAGGGGCAGATTTCCTGGTCGCAATATTCTTTTGATTATAATTCTGAAAAAATAGAGCCGTTAAACACTGTAACAGTTTCCAGGGATCATGTTCAATTAGATGGCTATCCCTCTATATCTGTAAGGTATAAGCCCGAATCTAAAAAATATATTGGCCGGTTATTTTTTAGAAACAAGTCAAATTTGATGTGCAGTTTGAGAATAGATGACCTCGAAAAAATGAAAATTGATGAAAGCTCCTTGGAGGTTTATTCTGAAATTGAGATGCAACATAGTCCTAGTGTCCTAAGTACGGGAGATGACCGTGGATTTACCACATTTTATGTGTTTTATCATTCAAAGGAAAAAACGGGCGAAATGTTATGCGCAAAAATAGACGGTTTTGGAAAATATATCAGTAAACATAAATTGAAATCATTTAATAATGACATCAAGTCCTCGCCATCTACTTTGATGGTTGATTATCCAAACGCCTATGTATTTTATACTTCGGCAAAAAGGGACGCTAAGAAAGTTGAGGTTAGGGAAATAAGCAGAGCTTGGGTGAATTTGAAGGATATGGAGGTTGTGTCAACCTCGCCGATTAAAAATTCGAATCCATTGGGTTCTGATGCTGCTCCCTTTGCACTGGATGGTGGCGATGTTCTCATTAAGAATTTTTCGGGTGTTTAAATTCGTGTAAATGCTGTGGCGCCGGTTGCAGTGAGTCGCCACCAGGCATGGGAGGTAGGATACCGGCCAGTTTTCGTGAGCTCCGCTGGTGTCCTGTCCGCCGATCAGAAGGACGGCAGGTATATAGAGCCAACAAGTGTCGAGTCAGAGATAGTTCCGCCGTGGAGCGACGCCCATGGCGGAACATGGCGGCATCGCGCAGTGGATTCCAGATCAGGCTGCGCATTTCGAATGCAGAGTCCGCGAGCAGAACCGGGGCGTTGAAGGAGGGGCCATGGCGGCGATCCAGCATGACTATCGGCCTCCTCAATGCCGACGCCAGCATCTGTGCATAAACAGCACAAGACATCTACAATCTGCCCTGTGTGCGAGCGGGTGTCATTTGCTTAGTATTTCGTTGACTTATCCAACTGAAGAAGGAAGTACTCATGCAAAGGTTTACCCGTCGACTGATGGCTGCTTGTGCGTTTTCTGGCATAGTTGCTAACACCGTCGCTTCTGCTAGCGATCACCCGACCATCCGGGCGATGTCGGGTGCGGAGCCGATCAGGCAACTGGAGGCAGGAAAGTCTGCTCTGGTTGTAATCGATTTCCAAAACGAATACTTCACTGGCAAAATGCCGATTCTCGATGGCCTCGCGGCGCTGGCCAATACCCGCGAGTTGATAAAATTTGCCGATAACAACAAGATCCCGGTCTATCGTGTCCAGCACGTTGCCCCGGCAGGTTCCGCTGTGTTCGCCCTTGATGGCGAAACGGTTAAACTCCATCCAGACATGCAGTCACGTGCCCAGGATACCCTGCTTCAGAAGACCACCGTCAGTGTTTTTGGCAGTACCGATCTGGACAGCCGCTTGAAAAAAGCCGGAATTAATACGCTGATTATCAGCGGCCTGATGACTCACGCTTGTGTCGCTGGCGCCGCGCGTGACGCTGCCCCGTTGGGTTACCATGTCCTGGTTGCTTCCGATGCGTCGGCTACTCGCGCCATTACTCGTGCCAATGGCGAATCCGTTGACAAAGATTCGTTGCACGACGCTGCACTGGCGGCAGTCGAAGATGCCTTTGGCGACGTGATGACCACCGCGAAGATCTTGAAACTACCAGTGCGGTAGATTATTCGATGAATCAGATACTCGCTATGTACACCTTTCGTTGCATCGTTGAATCCCAAGGCTTTTCGGCCGCGGCTCAACGAATGGATACCAGTCATTCTTCGGTGTCGCGTCAATTGCAACAATTGGAGAAAACATTGGGCGTGCGCCTGATAAGTCGAAATACACGTCGTCTAAGTCTTACCTCAGCTGGCGAAAAATATTACGCCGCTTGTGTGGATATTCTTGAGCGCGTCGATACCGCGGCCCAAGCCGTTACCAATGAGCAAGACCGACCTTCAGGGGTGCTGCGTATCACGGCACCTCTGGTTGTTGGCACACTCGATCTGGCCAGTTGGTTACCGGCTTTTCAGCAGCGTTTTCCGGATATTCAAATTGATTTGTCCTGCTCTGATCTATTAGTCGATCTGATCGCTGGGCGCTTCGATGTCGCCTTACGCATTTGCGGGCCTTTGGTCGATAGTAGCCTGGTCGCGCGTTTGTTGAGCGTATCGCCGATGGTACTGGTGGCTTCCGGCGCCTATGTGGGTAAGTTCGGTTTACCGCGTAGCACTGCGGAATTAGGTGATCACCGGATTTTGAGCTACGGAACGTCCCGTCAGTGGTTGCTTGAGTCCGAGACGGGGCCACCGATAACCGTTGTTCACGACAACGGATTTCGTTCCGATACCGTCACCGCGCTGCACGCGTCCGCGCTTGCCGGCGCGGGCATTGCGTCCTTCACATTGGCCACCGTTCAAGATGATCTAAAAGTTGGTAGGCTAGTCAGAATTCTTCCGGAATATACCCTTGGTGTACGCCATTACTATGCGGTCTATCCTCATGCTCGCCATTTACCTCCCAAGGTTCGGGCGTTTGTAGATTTTATGGCTGAGTATTACCGGTCCGATTCTTGAAGGGCAAAAAGCAAGAAATTTTTATGCTAATGCCCAGTATGCAGTTGCGAAGAAAATACAACTGCTTTACTGGTCCGAGGGTGTCGCAGTTTTAGAGTTAAGTTCGACAGTGACAAATGGACACGGCAACATCAATCCCAGCTCAACGCGCCACCGGTCTGATACTCGATCACGCGGGTCTCGAAGAAGTTCTTCTCTTTCTTCAAGTCCATGATCTCGCTCATCCAGGGGAACGGGTTAGTGGTGCCCGGATATTCTTCCTTCAAGCCGATTTGGCTCAAGCGACGGTTGGCGATGAACTTGAGGTAGTCTTCCATCATCGCCGCGTTCATGCCCAGTACGCCGCGTGGCATGGTGTCGCGGGCGTATTCGATTTCCAGTTGGGTGCCCTGCAGGATCATCTGGGTGGCTTCTTCCTTCATCTCGGCATCCCACAGGTGCGGGTTTTCGATCTTGATCTGGTTGATCACGTCGATGCCGAAATTCAAGTGCATGGATTCGTCGCGCAGGATGTACTGGAACTGCTCGGCCACGCCAGTCATCTTGTTGCGCCGCCCCATGGACAGGATCTGGGTGA